>NZ_JYLH01000009.1 GCF_001439685.1 Pseudomonas libanensis | reverse complement strand
CATGACCAATGTGGGAGCTGGCTTGCCTGCGATGGCGGTGGTTCAGTTAAGGATTCAGCGACTGACACTCCGCTTTCGCGGGCAAGCCCGCTCCCACAGGGGATCTGTGCCAGGCGTTGATTCTGTGGGCAATACATGACCAGTGTGGGAGCTGGCTTGCCTGCGATGGCGCTGGTTCAGTTAAAGATTCAGTGACTGACACTCCGCTTTCGCGGGCAAGCCCGCTCCCACAGGGGAGCTGTGCCAGGCGTTGATTCTGTGGGCAATCACATTGGGCCGGCTAGACCTCCGAATCCCAGATCACCGTGGCCGTGCCTGAATAGGTGGTGCCCGGTGCCTTGAGCATTTCGGCGACGTCGTCCTTGCCCACTTCGAAATGCAGCTTGCCCATTCGGTTATCCACGTAATGCAGCGGCTGGAACAGTTCGCTGCCGACGCCGTCCAGGCGCAGGGGCAGCTTGTTTACGGGCTGGTCGTACCGGTCGCGCAGGCCATAGGGCAGGGTCACGGCGATCTGCACCGGCACTTCGCCGCCTTCGCCGTTGCGCAGGCCGCAGGTGGTGCCGATCACCAGGCCGCACTCCAGGTTCATCTTGAAGCGCGAACTGGCGGCGAGGGTGAAAGTCTGGTCGCGGAACAACCGCGCAGGCCGCCGCCCCTGGTTGAGCCAGGCTTGCCAGCCGCCCTCGGGCAGCAGCTCGATGCGATCGCCTCCCGGTGGCAGTTCGACCTTGAGGGTGTGCTCGACATCCAGCGTGAACTCGAGTGTGACGATGTTATCGTGAGTGACAATCCGGTCGCCGAAGTCAAAATCCATCCCCGGCCCCACGGTATAGGTCACGCTGCCACGGTAGATGCCGGTAGGCATCGTCAGGGGGTTGGGGGTGCGCAACTCGTAACCAAACTGGATATAGCGGTAGTGCAAGCTGGGCAAGTCGAAACGCGCCTGGGTGCTGCACGCCGATGCGTTCTCGGGCACCAGCCAAAACCAGACGACGTAGTAGCTGGTACCGTTCAGGCCACCGCCCGGAACACAAGGCGACGGTGCGTTGTGCCAACGCCCTGTACTCCACAACGCGTCATAACCGCCACCGCCGGTAATCACATTTACATCACCGCCATGATCGGCGCGCCCACCGATACCGGAAATCCGAATTTCTACCTGCTCGCGGTCCCCGGCCAGACTGGTGACCTCAATGGTTTGCCAATGGGAGGGGACTTTCAAGAAAACCCCCTGGCGCGGATCGCTGTGGTTGGCAGGTACCGGCCCACCCGTCGTGTGCGGGATACCACCTATTGGCATCGACAGACTGAACAAGTTTCGTGGTTTGCAGTACGCAATGAAATGCTCGCAGTAACCCGAACTGGGGGTGATGTTCTTGAACTGATTGAACATCGGGTTTGCCGGGTCGGGCCTGAACTGCGCCCGGATCTCGGCAATCCCCGCCTGGGCGCCCATGGACATCACCGAACCGATAAGCCCGAACAGCACGTAACGTAAATAATGAACGACCTTCAACAACTGCATCGTTTGGTTCCTTTCATACCGATCACCGGCGATCTGCCAAAAAGCACGTTGGGGGCTGTTCAGGGCGCCAGGAAATCGAAGACCAGATGCACCGTGCCGAAGTAGTCCCCGCCCTTGTAGCCGCCCTCGGGCTCGATGGCCGCAATGTCCAGCTCGGCACGGGTGCCGACGCGGGCGACGTCGGCGCTGATCACTTCGGTGGCGTCCAGGCTCAACGGCACCTGGTTGAACAACACACGCAGCTCGATGCGGTCACGCGGGCTGGCCAGGTAAGGCGTATCCCCCAACCGCGCGGCGACGCCGCCGGCGAGGTTTTTCACGTCAAAACTCTTGCGCAGACGCCCCAGTTCGGCGCGCACCAGGTTCCAGGGCAGCAGCTGGTCCTGGCCCATCCAGTCCGGCTCCGAGGGCAGCACATAGGCTTCGTGCACCGGGATGGTCACCGAAATATCGAAGGTCTCGCGCTCCTGAATCGCCCAGGCCGAGGTGCCGCTCATCAGCAGTGCCGCCAGTGTCAGTTGCTTGAACATTAGGCTCACCCGTTATCGTTGACGGTCATCAGTTTTTTGTCGCGCCCTTCGACCATTTGGAAGCTGAACTGGCGATCGGGCTTTTTCTCGAAGACCAGTTCGCGGCCCGGCAAAATATGGTGTTTGGTGGTGGGCAGGCAGTCGGATTTTTTCGCCTTGGCGCAGTCGCGAAACTCATCGAGCACCACCACGCTGTTGCCCGCGTTACGCAGCTTGTATTGGCCGTCGGTCTGAGTGACTTGCGTGTCGAAGCGAGTGTCCTTGGGCCTCACGAAAAACACCGTGCCGTAACCGGCCATGATGTTCACACCGGCCGCCAGGCTGTCCTTGTAGTCGGCACGCTCCTGATCGGTGACGGCAAAGTCATCGCTTTTTTCCGGCACCACCGGGATGAAGCGCACACGAAAGTAGCGCTCTTTATCGCGCGCCCCCATGTACAACAAACGCGTGCCCTGGCGCCCGTTGGCCGGCACGATCATGCGCGCCGGGCTGGCCATCAGGCCGTCGCGGCTGGTGGTGGCGCCCTTTTCGTCGGTCAGCGAAGCCACCGGCACTTCCTTGGAGGTGCCGTCGGCGTTGTAGATGATTTCCAGCACATTGACCTTGATGAACGCGGTGCTGGTGCCGCCGTTGAACACCCGCTTCAGATAAGAGCTGCGGTCACCTTCCAGGTAGTCGTACACCACGCCGACATTGATCGCCGGCCCGGCGTGCGCGCTCAAGGAACCCAGGAGCAGAGCGCTCCATAACACTGCATGCTTCATATGTTCTACGCCTCATTGATTGAACGCGGCCTCCACGGGAGGCCGGTGCTGCGAATACTGGCCGGCCGGTCAGACTTCCGAGTCCCAGATCACCGTGGCCGTGCCTGAATAGGTGGTGCCCGGTGCCTTGAGCATTTCGCCGACGTCGTCCCTGCCCACTTCGAAATGCAACGTAGCCGGTCGGTTGTCCACGTACTGGTTGGGCTGGATCAATTCGGTACCAACGCCGTCCAGACGCAACGGCAATTTATTCACCGGCTGGTCGTATTGATCGCGCAGGCCATAGGGCAGGCTGACGGCGATCTGCACCGGCACCTGGTCGCCTTCGCCGTTGCGCAGGCCGCAGGTGTTGCCGATCACCAGACCGCACTCCAGGTTCATCTTGAAGCGCGAGCTGGCGGCGAGGGTGAAGGTCTGGTCACGGAACAACCGCGCCGGGCGCCGTCCCCCGTTGAGCCAGGCTTGCCAACCGCCTTCGGGTAGCAGCTCGACGCGATTGCCGCCCGGCGGCAGGTCGACCTTGAGTACGTGCTCTACCGTCAGGGTGAAGTTGAAGGTGAGGATGTTTTCATCAGGGATCATGGCATCGCCAAAATCCATATCACCGCCTGGCCCCATGGTGTAAGTAATGGAGCCTTCATACACGCCGGTGTCCATGCCCAGTGGGTTGGGAGTCTTGAGCTCATAACCGTATTCAAGCGTGGAGTAGCTCATCCATTCAATGTCATAACCATTGGTGACACTGCAAGCTCCGGCGTTCTCCGGAACGATCCAGAAAAACAGTGCGAAGTTCGCCGACGCCGCAATGTAGTTGATCGGCAAACAGGGTAGAGGGGCGCCGTACCAATAACGGTTCCAGGGCGCCTGCGGTGTATGCCAGACCGATACGGCAGGCACATTCCACCGGCCACCGATACCCGCGATTCGCATCTGCACCGTTTCCACGTTGCCGGTGCCCCGATGCCTCACCGTCACATCGCGAAACGCTGACGGCACCTTGAAATAAGCGCTCTTGCGCGGGTCGTCGGGATAGGCCGGTATGACCCCGGTCGATCTGGCCCTGAATGAGCTGTTACGAATGCTGAAGGTGTTTGCCGCCTCACACTTAGCCGGCACATGCCACGGACACAGCCCACTCTGCGGCGTCGTATTAATGAACTTGTTGTTCAAATGGTCGTTGGGATCCGGGCGAAACACCGCAGTGATTTCCTCGACGATCGCCACCGCCGGCGGGCTGAACACCCCCAATGCCAAGGCCAGCGCGCACGGCGCCATGGCCTGCTGGATTGCTCTGATTACGCTCATAAAAACTCCGGTACAGGCTCCGTACCGCCGTTAACCGGCGGTTTCGGCCTTGTGGGTGGCTTCGGCCAGGGTGTCCGGCGTGCAACGCAGATCGCCGATCATCAGCACGTCGTTTTCACTCGGCGCCTTAGCCGGGTCGAGGCGGAACTGGCAGAGCAACTGGTTCTGGTAGCGCACTTCCAGGGTCGGCGCACTGGCGCTCATCTCCATGGAGAAGAACCCATCCACCTCGCTGACCCCACGGCTGGCGTGGTTGATCACCTGATGGCCGCGCAGCGGTGCGCCCTGTTCATCCAGTAGGCGCCCGAGCACCGTGACGGTTTTCATCACCGTGACCTTGCGGTAGTCCACGCCGCCCTTGTTCAAGTGGTAGCTGGAGCGTGCCGGCTGGATATTCGCCGCCGGTGGGTAGTTGCCTTCGAAGTCGAACGACACGGTGCTGCTCTTGTAGGCCGATACCGGCACATAGTTGCGGCCGGGGCGCAGCACCACGCTGCCGCCGCTCAAGTCGTCGGCGCGCAGGCTGATGGCATCAAGGTCCGTCTCGAGGTCGACGATCATGCCGGCGCCATTGCCCTGGTACTGGCTACTCAGCAAGACCTTGCCGGCTCCGGCCACCAGGGTGCTGTTGAGGTTCAGGCCACCGGTGAATTCACCGTTATAGGAACTGCGTTGCACGAAACCATCGCCGCTGACCGTGTCGGTGCTGAAGTTGGCCATGCCCGAGAAGCCGACGCCGTAAGTGTCGGTAATTGCCGTCGCCGAAACGCTTTGCAGCATGTGGTCGGTCAAGTCCTGGCGAACCGTCACGGAGGCGTTGTTATCACGCCCGCCATCACGGGAGGTGCGGCTGCCGATGCTGCCGGAGACTTGCCGGCCATCGGTGCCCAGGGCCAGGCTCAAGGTCACGTCGACGCCGCGGTTGCGTTGATCGTTGGTGCTGCCGGTGCCGGGGCGGTCGAACAGCGAGAAACGCCAGTTGGCATCGCTGCCCAGCAGAATGTCGCGACGGTTCCAGCCCAGGTCGATGCCGGCGCCTTCGACGTTGCCTTCACTGTGGGAGACGCGCATGTTCACCGAGTTTTTCGCATCGATCCGGTGGTTCACCGACAGCGAACTGTTGCTGGTCTGGCCAACGAAGGTATTGCGCCGCAGGCGGGTGCCATCGGGCAGGGTTTCATAGGTGTCGCGGGTGTCGAGCCAACTGCGGTTGTGGCTGAACACCAGGTTGGTGGCGCCGAAGGTGTAGAGCCCTTGCAGGTCCATGCCGGTGCCGTGGTCCTGGGTTTGGAACACGTTGGCGTAAACGTTGACGTTATTGGCAACCGACCAGTCCACCGAGCCGCCGTATTGCAGCTGCTCACGGACTTCGCGCGCCGACAGGCCAAGGATCACTCGCGGGTGCAGCAGGTAGTTGATGGACGCACCGGCGGTAATTGAACCCGAGGCTTGTTCTTCCCAGTTACTGAACAGTTTGGTCTCGCGCCCGGCAAATACGTTATAGCGCCAGCGGTCTTCAGCATTGCGCCAGTTGCTGGGTTTGTACACCAGTTCCTGGGTGGTGCTGACGGTCAGCCCGTCTTCGATCAGGCGTACTTCCACCTCATAGATGCCGCCAGGCAGAGGGCGTGTATCCAGGGTCTGCAAACCGGCTGCCACCGCCTGGGTGTTGATCAACAGGCCGTTGCGATAGATCTCCACCGCCGCCTGCCGGTTGGCCGTGACGTAGATCGGGTAGACGCTGGGCTTGGGGTTGTTGATGGCCAGGCTGTCGGAGCTGCCATACATTGCGCCCACCGCCGTGTCGGGGCTCGCGCCGAAGCTGCGCAGTTGGCGGGTGAGGCCGTCGGAATTAGGGGTGAAATGGCCCAGGCGGAAGAAATTGCCTTCCATTTCACGCTGGGTATACAGCTCATGGATCGCATGGCGCATGGATTCATCGGCGCCGCTCTGCCGTGCCAGTTGCAGGTTGAACACCTGGCTCCAGTTACCGATGCTGGAACTGGCTTGCAGGCCATAACGCCCGCCCAGGTCCTGTTCCTGACCGCCGTTGAGGTTGAGCTGGTTGTTGATGATCAGCCCCAGGCTGCCGTCTTCGGGCTGCGCGTAATAGCGCGGTGCGTCGCCAGTGCGCTCCACGTTCTGGGTGATGATCGACAGTTGCGAGCTTTCCAGGTTGTAGAACGCCGACACCAGCTGTTGCGGGCACGACTGGGTACAGGCGCCCAGGGCCACGCCTTTTTCCAGGATCGCTTGCCAGGTATCGCGGGTGGCGGCCGGGACTTTGCTGTCGCCGGTGTCGGTGAATTCGAGCAGGCTGACGCGGTCATCCTGGGTCAATACGATCATCGCCTCGCCCAGCGGCTGCTGGTCAAGGTCCACACGTACGGCCAGCGGCACATCGAAAAAGTGCTCGGCAAACCCCGAGGGCAAGCCTTGGGCCTGGGTGATCAGACTACCGGGAGTCGAGGCGGCGTTGGCCTGGGTTGCCAGTGCACTCGTACCTATCAATAGCGCAAGCGCCGCCGCGATGTGAGTCATCGGGAACATGAACGGAATACTCTGAGGCCAAGAGACGGGATTAAAACCAGGCCGGAGGAACGAGGGAGAGGGATCCAACCGGCCTGTAAATGACCCGCAAGCATTTCGCTCAGCGGGCCGGTATCGACATCAAGGCGTTACAGGCAGAACGGCATCGAAAACGACCGGCATCACCGCGGTGTACGAACCACGTTGAGTGGCGCTCGGCTTGGCAGCGGCGATGCGCATTTCCGCGCCAACACCTGGGGTCGAGTCCGCTTCGTTGACAACTTCCTGTGGCGTGCCGGTCAGGGTCACACCGTTAAGGGTGGTGGTCAGCGCAATGTTTTGCGTCGCGTCGCCGTTGAACAGCACGGCCGGGCCGCCTTCGATGTAGGCATGCACCGAACCGTTGGTGTTGCGGATGTCATAGATCGCGCTCAGAGGCGACAGCTCACCACTCACCAGGTTGTAGTTCATGGTTTCGTCACGGCCCCAGTTCGGATCACGCGGTTGTGCATGGAACACGGTGGTCGGGATGTTTGCCTTGAGGTTGACGGTGTGGCTGGCTTCGCCGGCAGCAAAGGCTGGCGAAGCGCTCAACGCGATAGCGGTCAGGGAGGCGGCAAATGCAAACTTCTTGAACATGGTCAATACCCGTAGTTGTAAACAGTGAAAGACTCGTCGATAAGTTTAATAAAAGCACCAGGCTTTAGAGGACTTACAACGAAACTGCGCTGCGCTCAGTTAGTTGAGTCGCTGCAACGCCGAACAATAATCCACTGAATTCAAAGGCAGGTATGCAGGGCACTTCGTATTAGCTCGTAGCCCCAATAGACAAGGCCTGCGGGAAAAAGATGGCACTTTGCCAAAACTTAATTTATATCCGTAGGAATCCACCTACACGTACTAAAACCAGCAAAAAACACGTAGAAGTATTTCTGTAAGAAGCGGATGACAAGCATGCTTTAACACTTGGGTATCCACACGTTTTTTAGTGCAAGCATATTATGCACAGAACAACTGAGTAGTTACTCTAATTACTTATACACTAACTTCAAACTATTACAATTGACAGGTTTGCCGTCAGTCGATCCAGCGCGTCGCGCAGGTTGAACCGTTGGTCCGGAAGGCTTGCGCCCAGCCAAAGATATATCTTAAGTTGTATCTAAACCTATCGAAGAGCACAGAAAAAATGAGAGAGCACCACCCCCACGATGGCCGCGACGGCTTCGACAAACGCATGGGCCGCGAACGCGGCGCACGTGGGCCTCGGGTATTTGCCCCGGGCGATTTGAAACTGCTGTTGCCGGCGCTGATCGCCGAGCAGCCATGCCATGGCTACGACCTGATCCGTCGCATCGAAAGCCTGTTCGACGGCGCCTACAGCCCCAGCCCCGGCGTGATCTACCCGACCCTGACCTTTCTTGAAGAAAGCGAGTTGATCAGTGGCGACGCCGAGGGCGGGAAAAAAAGCTACACAATCACCGACGCCGGTCGTCTCTTCTTAAGCGAACAAGCCGTTGCCCTGGATGGCGTGCGCATGCGCATTGATGTCAGCAAGCGCTCGCTGCGCGGCCAGGACCGCCCACCGCAAATCCACGAGGCGGTGCATAACCTGCGCCATGCCTTGCATTCGCACCACGGGCGCTGGAGCCCGGAAGAAATCCTGCGTGTCGCGGCGCTGCTCAACCGCACCGCGCAAGCCATTGCCGACGGGAAAGACCAATGAACACACAAGCCATTCACCGCGTGACCCACGAAATCAAACGCCGTCGCCTGCAGGTACTGCGGGTGGTGGATATCACCCCGCGCATGCGCCGCATCACCCTGGGCGGGCCGGAATTGGCGGGTTTTATCAGTCTGGGCAGCGACGATCACATCAAACTGCTGTTCCCGCAGAACGCCGCCGAACAAGCCGCACTGGAAAGCCCGACATTCACCATCAAGGGCGACGGCCCGCAACCGGCCATGCGCGATTACACGCCACGGCGTTACGACCTGAGCATCGGTGAACTGGATATCGACTTCGTGCTGCACGGCGATGGCCCCGCCTCCACCTGGGCCGAGCAGGCGCAGGTCGGCCAGTACCTGTATATCGGTGGGCCACGGGGTTCGATGATCGTGCCGGATATCTTCGACGGCTACCTGCTGATCGGCGATGAAACCGCCCTGCCCGCCATCAGTCGACGCCTGGAAGAATTGCCGGCCGGGCGCAAGGTGCTGGCGGTGGTTGAAATTGCCGATGCGGCGGAACAGCAAGTGCTGGAGAGCGCGGCGGACGTCGAGATTATTTGGGTGGTGCGTGGCCAGCAAGACCTGCTTGACGTAGTGCGTAACCTGACGCTGCCCGGCGGCACGCTGTACAGCTTTGTCGCGACCGAAACCAAGTTGTCGCGCCAAGTGCGGCGGGTGTTGCTGGAGACGCACAAGGTCAACGAGGAGTATCTCAAAGCGGTGGGTTACTGGCGCGCAGAAGGCAGCGACGAAGAATAAATAAGGTGGGGTTTGCCTGCGATGCAAGCACCTCGGTTTATCAGTTACACCGAGGTGATGCTATCGCAGGCAAGCCAGCTCCCACATTAATGGTGCTCACTTTAAATCGAGGGGGATTTGAGGTGCTTGTCCAGGCCAATGATCGCCAGTGCGATGACGATGAACCCTGCCAAAATCCCCCCGGCATTCACGAACACCTGTGGGTAACCCAGGCTGTCCACATCCATGAACGGGTACTGATACTGCCCAAGCGAATGCCCGCGCAGCAGCACATAAGCGAAGTACACCAAGGGGTAAATCACCCATCCGGCAATGTGCTTGAGCCGCAGGCTGCCCTTGGGCACGCACCGCCACCAATAGATCAGAAACAGCAACGGCATCACGTCATGCAGCAATTCATCGGCGATAAACTGAAAGCCCTCCGGGCTCCATAAGTGCCGCAGCAGCAGGTTGTAGGCCAGGCTCACCAGGACGATGCTCGCGGCAATCGCGCTGCTGATACCCGGCGCGAGGAAAAACCGCTTGCCGACGGAGTCGCGCTTGACCAGCCAATAGCTGAGCACCACAACGACCAGGGTATTGGTCAGCACCGTGAAGAAACTGAAGAAGCTGATCAACCCGCCCAGCAGGCTGGCGCCGCTGGACCAGCGCGAGTACAGGATCAGGTATTGCTGAATCGCCAACCCCACCCAGCCGGCCAACGCGGCCGCCGCGACAAAACGCTTCATCGGCTCAATCCAACGGGCGTTTGGTGCGCATCAGCTTGACGTACAAGCCTTCGACCTTTTCACGGGCCCAAGGGGTCTTGCGCAGGAAGGTCAGGCTCGACTTGATGCTCGGGTCGCTTTTAAAGCAGCGAATATCAATACGCTCGGCCAGGCCGCTCCACTCGTAATGTTCAACCAGGGTGGTGAGCACGTGTTGCAGGGTCACACCGTGGAGCGGGTCGTTGCTTGTCGCGGTCATGCCGGGCCTTTTGCAAATAGAGGAAACACAGCCGCGCACCTTAGCCGACGAGGCGTGCAGGTGGAAGCATGGCATTGAATATAGACCGCCAGGAAAAGTTCCACTTCCCGATGAAAAAAGAGATGTTATATTGTAACTATATCTAACAGACGTTTTACCTAGGAATAACCGATGTCCCTGACTTCTCTCTGGCGCCTTTCCCCTCTCGCCGCCGCCATGTTGATCAGCTCCCAAGTCCATGCCCTGGAACTGCCCCCCCAAGTGGTCACCGGCAACCCGCTGGGCAGCGAACAACTGGCCTCGCCCACCACCGTGCTGGAAGGTGATGAGCTGACCCTGCAACAAAAAGGCAGCCTCGGCGAAACCCTGAACAAGCAACCCGGGGTGTCATCTTCGTATTTCGGCCCAGGCGCCAGCCGCCCGATCATTCGCGGCCAGGATGGCGACCGCATTCGCATCCTGCGCAATGGTGTAGGCGCGCTGGATGCCTCGTCGCTGTCCTATGACCATGCCGTGCCGCTGGACCCGATCAACGTTGACCGCATTGAAATCGTGCGCGGCCCGGCGGCCCTGCTGTATGGCGGCAGCGCCATCGGTGGTGTGGTCAATACCTTCGACAACCGCATCCCCACCGCCGCCATCGAGGGCATCCACGGTGCCGGTGAACTGCGCTACGGCGGTGCCGACACTACCCGCAGCAGCGCGGGCAAGCTGGAAGCCGGCAACGGCACCTTCGCCCTGCACCTGGATGCCAATGCACGGGAATTCAACGACATGAAAATCCCGGGCTATGCCCGCAGCCGCCGCGCCTCGACCACCGAAGACGGCCCAGGCAAGAATGGCCGCCTGGGCAACAGCGACGGCCGCCAGGACGGTGGTGCCGTCGGCGGTTCCTACACTTGGGACGATGGTTATGCCGGGCTCTCCTACAGCAACTACGACAGCAACTACGGCTCGCCGGCCGAGCAGGATGTGCGCATCCGCATGCAGCAGGATCACTACGCCTTTGCGTCCGAAATCCGTAACCTGCAAGGGCCGTTCACCTCGGTGAAACTCGACGCGGGCTACACCGACTATGAACATCGCGAAATCGAAGGCGGCGAGACCGGTACGATCTTCAAGAACAAAGGCTATGAAGCCCGTGTTGAAGCTCGCCACCAGCCGATCGGCCCATTCGATGGCGTGGTCGGCGCCCAAGTGACCCGCAACGAGTTCTCGGCCCTGGGCGAAGAAGCTTTTGTGCCGCAGACCGACACCAATGCCGGCGCATTGTTTATCCTCGAAGAGATGCAAGCCACCGAGCGCCTGAAACTCAGCCTCGGCGCCCGCGTGGAACACACCAGCGTCGATCCCGATGCCAAGGGCAACGAGCGATTTGCCAATGCCAGCAAGAGCAATGACTTCACCGCCGGCAGCCTGTCGTCCGGCGCGGTGTATACCCTCACGCCAGTCTGGTCCCTGGCTGCTACGTTGGGCTACACCGAGCGCGCGCCGACCTTCTATGAGCTGTATGCCAACGGCGCCCATGTCGCCACTGGCACCTTTGAGTTGGGCGATGCCAACCTGAAGAAAGAAAAAGCCGTGTCCAGCGACCTCGCGCTGCGCTTTGACAATGGCACCCACAAGGGCAGCTTCGGCGTGTTCTATAGCCACTTCTCCAATTACATCGGCTTGTTGGGCACGGGTCGCACCCTGAACGATGAAGGCGAAGAGGACGCGGGCGGTATCCCCGAATACGAATATTCCGGTGTGCGTGCGCGTTTCGCCGGCTTCGAAGCCCAGGATCACTGGAAGCTCGGCGAAGGCGCCTACGGCAAGTTTGCGCTGGAACTGTCGGGCGACTACACCCGCGCGACCAACCTGGATACCGGCGAAGCCTTGCCACGCATCGCGCCGCTGCGCTTGAACAGCGGCTTGCTATGGGAACTGGACCGCTGGCAGGCGCGTATCGATGTGGAACACGCAGCAGGCCAAGGGCGCGTGCCGGATAACGAAAGCGGCACCGATGGCTACACCACCCTCGGTGCCAGCGCGGGGTATCGCTTCAACGTGGGTGACAGCCAGTGGCTGGCGTTCGTCAACGGTGAAAACCTGACCAACCAGACCGTGCGCTATGCCAGCTCGATCCTGCGCGACATCGCGCCGGCACCGGGCAGAAGCGTGCAGTTCGGCGTTCGCACTACCTTCTAATCATCACCGCAAATCCCCTGTGGGAGCGGGCTTGCCCGCGAAAGCGCTGGGTCAGTCAACATCAATGTTTGCTGGGCCGACGTCTTCGCAGGCAAGCCAGCTCCCACATTTGATCTTCGTTGCTTTGAGCATTGCGCTCCCTTGACTAATCGGTATAGGGGCATGCTCCCCACATGATTGGGCAGCGACTATCTGTCACTGTTACCAAAACTGAAATGATGCATCTTGCGATTCACCCTTTCTCAAAACGCCCCGCCGCATTATCCTTCGCAACAATCTGAAACGCTTCACCTCCCGGTAGCCCCCATTTTGCCGAATCGCCCTATACGCAAAGACAGCGCTGTCTGAAACAGACCTGCGCCTGGGGTGTTATTGCCCGCCTGTGGATAAACCGGTTATCCACAGAAAAAACCAAAAAAAACGATGAACCAAGCCCGTGCCGAATCGTCATCTACAGTGAGTGAAGCACGGGGTTACATAATTCCAACGTAACGGAGAAACACACTATGAGCACTGATGGTGCCTCAAGCCCAAGCCGCCTGCTGCCCAGGTTGCTAGGCGTCTTGCTGCTGATCATGGGGCTGGCCTTGCTGGCCGGTGGGGTCAAGCTGAGCATGCTCGGCGGCTCGCTGTATTACCTGCTGGCCGGTATCGGCATCGCCCTGACCGGCGTGCTGCTGCTGGCCACCCGCCGCGCTGCGCTGGGCCTGTATGCATTGGTGCTGTTCGCCAGCACCGTGTGGGCACTGTGGGAGGTCGGCCTGGATTGGTGGCAACTGGTGCCGCGCCTGGCCCTGCTGTTCGCCCTGGGCATCGTCATGCTGCTGCCGTGGTTTCGCCGTCCGTTGTTGCGTGGCCAAGCTGCGCCATTGGGTACTGGCGCGCTGAGCGTAGCCGTAGTGCTGGCCGGTGCTACCGCCCTGGCCAGCCAGTTCACCAACCCAGGTGTTATGGTCAAGACCGGCCAACTGGACCGCGACGCGGTGCCGGGCATGGCCAGCGCTGCACCGGCCCAGGCTGATGGCGACTGGAATTCCTATGGCCGTTCCGCCCACGGTGATCGTTATTCGCCACTGGCACAGATCACCCCGGAAAATGCGCATAAGCTGGTACCCGCGTGGACCTTCCGCACCGGCGACATCCCTGGCCCAGGCGACCCCGGTGAAACCACCGCGGAAAACACCCCGCTGAAAGTCAACGGCATGCTCTACGTGTGCACGCCGCACAGCCAAGTGATTGCCCTGGACCCGGACACCGGCAAGGAAATCTGGCGTTTCGACCCGAAGATCACCACCCAGGGTGCTGAAAGCTTCAAGGGTTGGGCGCACATGACTTGCCGTGGCGTGTCGTACCACGATGACGCTGCCTACGCTTCCGAGCAGAGCCCCACCGGCAGCGCCAGCCCGGCTGCTGCACCGAATGCCTGCCCAAAACGCATCTTCGTCCCTACTGCTGACACTCGCCTGATCGCCCTGAACGCCGACACCGGCAAGATGTGCGAAGACTTCGGTGACAAAGGCCAGGTCGACCTGCGTGCCAACATCGGCAGCTTCGCCCCAGGCGGTTACTACTCCACCTCGCCACCGGCCGTGACCAAGAACCTGGTGGTGATCGGCGGTCACGTGACCGACAACGTTTCCATCGACGAGCCAAGCGGCGTGATCCGTGCGTTCGACGTGCACACCGGCAAACTCGTGTGGAACTGGGACAGCGGCAACCCGGACGACACCACCCCGTTGGCCGAGGGCAAGACCTACACCCGCAACTCGCCGAACATGTGGTCCATGTTTGCCGTGGATGAAAAACTCGGCATGCTTTACCTGCCGATGGGCAACCAGATGCCCGACCAGTACGGCGGCGACCGTACCGACGACTCGGAAAAATACGCCGCTGGCCTGACTGCCCTGGACATCGACACCGGCCACGTGAAGTGGACCTTCCAGTTCACCCACCACGACCTGTGGGACATGGACGTCGGCGGCCAGCCTTCGCTGATCGACATCAAGACCGAAGCCGGCGTCAAGCAGGCCGTGATGGCGTCGACCAAGCAAGGCAGCATCTACGTGCTGGACCGCGCTACCGGCCAGCCGGTGGTGCCAATCCACGAAGTTGCCGTACCCCAAGGCGCAGTGGCGGGCGACCGTACCTCCCCTACCCAGCCCAAGTCCGACCTGAACTTCATGCCGCCGCCGTTGAAAGAACGCGACATGTGGGGCGTTACGCCGTTCGACCAACTGATCTGCCGGATCGACTTCAAGTCGATGCGCTACGACGGCCCGTTCACCCCGCCATCGCTGCAAGGCTCGATCGTTTACCCAGGTAACTTCGGTGTGTTCGACTGGGGCGGCATCTCGGTCGATCCGGTCCGCCAGATCGCCTTCGTGAACCCAAGCTACATGGCGTTCAAATCGAAGCTGATCCCGGCTGCAGACATTGCCAAGCAAGGCCCACGCGTCAGCGAAACCGAAGGCGTACAGCCGAACAAAGGCGCGCCGTACGGCGTGATCCTTGAAGCGTTGCTGTCGCCCATGGGCCTGCCGTGCCAGGCACCAGCGTGGGGCTACGTGGCAGCGGTCGACCTGACCAACCACCAGACCATCTGGATGCACAAGAACGGCACCGTGCGTGACAGCTCGCCGGTTCCGATCCCGCTGACCATGGGCGTGCCGAGCCTGGGCGGTACGTTCACCACCGCCGGTGGCGTCGCCTTCCTCAGCGGCACCCTCGACCAGTACCTGCGTGCCTATGACGTGAAAAACGGCAAGCAACTGTGGGAAGGCCGCCTGCCTGCAGGCGCGCAAACCACCCCGATGACCTACACCGGCAAGGACGGCAAGCAATACGTGCTGGTCATGGCGGGCGGTCACGGCTCCCTGGGGACCAAGCAGGGTGACTATGTAATGGCGTTCAAACTGCCGGATTAAGCAACACTGGCGATACAAAAAAGCGGCTGCCCGAATGGGCAGCCGCTTTTTTTTGCCTGCTGAAAAATGCCCCCGTGGTTTCCCCTCAACCCTTTAAAACTAATTTAGTGCGTACGCCCTGCGTAATACAAAAGCGTACGGATAAAACTTTATAGGGAGCTTTACAACATGACGGACCATGTCGCTACAAAACCGATCCTTACCAACACCACAAAAATCCTGGAACTTGAGCACCTCAATACTGCAAGTTTGAAAAAACTCATCAGTGGCCAAGTGCTTGCCATTCGGGTACCTGAATTTGCCAACGCAACCACCAGCGCACGGTTGATTCAGGCCATCGACGATACCGCCACCCTGGAACACTATGGTCATGAAACCTACGAAGAGGGGCGCGTCGTTCAGCACTTCTATGGTGTGCATCGCTGGGGCACCCCGTTCAACTCCACGTACGGCAAGGCCGCCGGCGGTGATGCCCAAGAGAAATATTATGCTGACGCCGCCCACATGCGCGACCTTATCGACAGCCTCTGTGCACCGCAAACGCCGCCCATTCAACAGCTGATGGAACAGTTCCAGGCGCTCTGGCCGCAAGGTGCAACAGCCGCTGCGTTCCAGGGCCGACCGATGTTTTGCGGGATCATCCGCGTCATGTTCCCGGAGACGGCGCACCTCTCGGAAAAGGTGCCCCATGTGGATTGCCTGCCCCGCACAATCGCTGAACTGCAGCATCAATTCAGCGCCAATATCTACCTGCAAACGCCGCCTTCGGGGGGCGAGTTGATCATCTGGGATACCCAAGCCTTCAGCTATGACGAGGTCAAGCGCTTCGAAGGTGCCCAACTGCCTGAACAGTGTTTACAAAAACCGCTGCGCATCCGCCCACGCAAAAACGAACTGGTGCTCATCAATACCCGCCGCCCCCACGCCATCTGCGGGTTCGATTCGGGAAAACGCGTCAGTATGCAGTCGTTTATCGGCTATACCCCCGGTGAACCGTTTTACTTCTGGTGCTAATACTTTTATTGCTGGTGCACATGGACGTTTATCTATGACCCCCGAAGAATTCCGCCAACATGGCTATGCCATGATCGACCTGATTGCTGACTACCGACAGAACATCGAACAACGCGGCGTGCAGCCCACCACCCAACCTGGCGAGATCAAAGCCGCCCTGCCGGTCAGCCCGCCTGAAACCGCCGAACCGTTCGAACAGATCATGGGCGACGTCGAAAAACTGATCATGCCCGGCTTGCTGCATTGGCAGCATCCCAGTTTCTTCGGGTTCTTCCCTTCCAATGTGGAACTGTCCTCAGTGCTGGGCGATTGCCTGAGCACCGGCCTGGGTGTGATTGGCTTGTCCTGGCAATCCAGCCCGGCCCTCACCGAAATCGAAGAAGTGACCACCGATTGGCTGCGCGACATGCTTGGCCTGAGCAGCTCATGGAGCGGCGTGATCCAGGACTCCGCGTCCAGCTCCACGCTGGTGGCGCTCATCAGCGCCAGGGAGCGCAGCTCCGATTACGCGCTGATGCACAACGGCCTGCAAAACAACGGCGCGCCCTTGATCGTCTACACCTCGGCCCATGCCCACAGCTCGGTCAACAAGGCGGCGATCCTGGCCGGATTCGGCCAGAACCATATCCGCACCATCGCCACCGACGCACACAATGCAATGTCGCCCCAGGCACTGGCGCACGCCATCGAACAGGACCTGGCCGCCGGCAACACGCCCTGCGTGGTGATTGCCACCACCGGCACCACGGCTGCCATGGCGATCGACCCTCTGGCGGCTATTGGCGACCTCACCCAACGCTACGGCCTGTGGCTGCATGTGGACTCGGCCATGGCCGGCGCCGCGATGATCCTGCCGGAATGTCGGGCCTTGTGGGATGGCATCGAAAAGGCTGACTCGCTAGTGCTCAACCCGCACAAATGGCTGGGCGCGGCCTTCGATTGCTCGGTGTACTTCGTTCGCGACCCCGAGCATTTGATTCGCATCATGACCACCAACCCGAGCTATCTGCAGTCCAACGCCGACGGCCAGGTCAGAAACTACCGCGATTGGCGGATTTCCCTGGGAAGCCGCTTCCGCGCCCTGAAGCTGTGGTTCCTGATCCGCGAGCAAGGCGTCTGCGGCCTGCAAGCGCGGCTGCGACGCGACCTGGCCAATGCACGCTGGCTGGCCGAGCAGATTGAGGGCAGTGCGCACTGGAAACTGGTGGCCGCGCCAGCCCTGCAAACCCTGTGCATTCGCCATGAACCGCCAGGGTTGAGCGGCGAAGCGCTGGATAAGCACACGCGCGCATGGGCAGAAAGGCTCAACCTGTCAGGCAAAGCCTATGTCACCCCGGCGATCCTCGATGAACGCTGGATGGTGCGCGTGTCCATCGGCGCACTGGGCACCGAGCGCCAGCATGTCGAAGGGTTATGGGCGCTATTGCAGTCCCTGGTGATTGAAATGCCTTCTAGGTAGGCACCCGCTGCTCACGCCTCATCCACATCTCGAACGCCATGGCATTCAAGGGCCGGCTGATCAGGTAGCCCTGGGCGGTGTCGCATTTCCAGCGTTTGAGCAGGGTGAGGCTGTGCTCGAATTCCACGCCTTCGGCCACCACCTTGAGCCCCAGGTTATGGCTCATCTCGATGGTAGAACGCACGATAACCCCGTCGCCGCTGGTGCTGTCGAGGTTGCGCACAAACGACTGGTCAATCTTCAACTCTTGCACCGGCAGGCGCTGCAATTGGGCGAGGGATGAGTAACCGGTTCCGAAATCATCCACCGACAGGCTGATACCGCAATCGCGCAGCTGCTCCAGTACGCTGAGGGCTTGCTGTGGGTTGTGCATGATCGCGCTTTCGGTAATCTCGAAAATCAAGTGCTCGGCGGCCACGTCGTATTGGGCCAATAGCGCAGTGACGCGAATGGCCAAGTCGTCATCGGCCAGGTCGTTCACGGAAATGTTCACCGACAGCTGGATAACCAGTCCACGCTTCGCCCATTCGGCGATCTGGCGGATAGCCTCTTCGATCACCCACAACGTCAGGCCGCCCATGCTGCCGGTGCGTTCAGCCAGGGGAATGAACTCATTGGGTAACACTTGCCCTAGGGTCGGATGCTGCCAACGCAGCAAGGCTTCGGCCTGGCCGACATGGCCGTGCGTGAGATCAAGCTTGGGCTGGTAACACAGGAACAGTTCGCTCTCCATCACCGCACGGCGCAGGTCACGGATCAGGGTGATCTGGCGTTGGTGAGCGAGGTCGCGATCCGGCTGGTAGATCTGCAAATGCCCCGGCAGGTTGGCCGCATCGTGCCGGGCGATGGCAGCGCGGCTGATCAGTTCCTCCACCTGCTGTCCGTCTGCGGGGTAGGCGGCAATGCCGATGCTCACTTCATGGCGCACTTCGTCGTTGCCGAGGCGTTGGGGCTCGGTCAGTAGCCCATAGAGACGATCGGCGCGAGCCACGGCGCTGTCGATCCCGGTGTTCTCCAGCAGCAGTAAAAACTCACTGCCGGCAATGCGCGCGGCGGTGTCGCTGGCCAACAGGCTCATGGACAAGCAACGGCTGGCTTCGCACAACATGTCCTCCACGCCTTGGGGGCCGAAACCTTCGTTGATGACCCGATAGTTTTCAATCCCCAAGTACAGCAACACCACCGGTCTGCGTGCGCTGATCGCACTGCCCAGGCGCTCCATGGCCAGGGCGCGATTGGGCAGGCCGGTAAGCGGGTCATGCAGGGCATTGTGGGCCAGTTGCCGTTCGCGCATGGCGATGCCGCTTTGCATGGCATTGAACGCCCGGGCCAGCAGGCCGAATTCATCGTGGCTGCGTACCCGCACTGGTGTGCGGTAATCACCGGCACCGATGCGCTCTGCGGCTTGCACCAACGCATTGAGCGGGCGCGAGACACGCCGTGCGAGGAATAACGCCGCCGCCAGGGATACCAGCAGCACCGCCAGGGCAATCCCGAGAAATTGCCGGTCCAGCGGCGCAAAGGATTCCAGGGCATGGTCCAGAGGGCTTTGCAGCAGCACCCGCACCTCATCGCCTGCGCCGCTGTTGGCCAGGGATAACACCTGACTGAGCACGCGCTGGCCATGGAACAGGTGGATGCGCGCCTCTGGATTGATTGGCGGGCCATGCAGGAGGCTGATGATGCTCGGCCGGAAATTGCCCGGCTGGGTGCTCAAGAGCTGGCCTACCTGGCCGTCCTGCACGCTGAGGAACGACACTTCAAGGTTGCTCATGGAGCGCAGCTCATGGGCAAATTGCGTGTCCATGGGAAAGCCCATGATCGCCCGGGCAACAGGCGCAGGGCCGAGCACCTCTTTTTGCACCAGCAAATAGGGGCGCCCGGCCATGGCCACTATCAGCATTTGCTGGCCGCTGCGCCGCGCCTTGCGCAAGGCATCGGCATAGGGGAAGGACTGACCTTGCGTCAGTACCGGCAAGGTAGTGACCATGACTTTGTCGTCCAGGCCCAGCACAAACACTTCGCTGGAACTGACACCGGTACCATGGCGCCCAAGGGCCTCCAGGACCGGCGCCGCCCCGCCAGCGGCCACGGCCCGCTGAAACGGGCCATCGGCGGTCAGCCAGTCCAACCCGTATTGCAGGCGGCGACCGCGCAGGTCCAACAGGCGTTCGAACACCTGGCGCCCGGTGTTCAACTGCACCTCGGCCTGGTTTTCCACCGCGCGGGTGGTGGCGGCCTTGACAGCAAAGTAGGTGGCGGCCACGACCACCAGCAGCAATAGCGCCAGCACGCCGGCGATACGAGTTTGAAAGGTGTGGCGCCACTGCGTGGCCGTCCCATGCGGCAGCATTCGTCGCTCTGTGTTGTACCTTCCTTCTGTCATATGCGTCCCTGCCGACTGCTACGCCGACGTCAAAAAAACGTCAATTTTAATGGGATCTTTAGTTTAAGCAGGTTAGCTGGGGCTGCGGATAAGTAAACCCAATAAATACTGGGGGGTAGATGTCACATTATTGACTCTCCAGCCATTAGCCACGCTCACGGCCGCCTGCACACCTGCTCGGAATACGCAGGCGCAGTAGCGGACATTTCATGCAATATGTTGCTATCGCCCCCGTACCATTGAAACCACCGCGGCCCCGCCCCATCTAACCTCCATACTTCCTTATGCAGGTGCCCCATGAGCGACCAGCAAGACGTCCCTGATTACGACCTGAACGACTACGCCGACCCCGAAAACGCTGACACCACCTCGTCCAACACTGGCCTGGCCCTGCCCGGGCAAAACCTGCCGGACAAGGTCTATATCATCCCGATCCACAACCGGCCGTTTTTCCCGGCGCAAGTATTGCCGGTGATCGTCAATGAAGAGCCCTGGGCCGAGACCCTGGAGCTGGTGAGCAAATCCGACCACCACTCCCTTGCCCTGTTTTTCATGGACACGCCGCCCGAAGACCCACGGCATTTCGACACCTCGGCCCTGCCGCTGTACGGCACCCTGGTCAAGGTGCACCACGCCAGCCGCGAGAACGGCAAGCTGCAATTCGTGGCCCAGGGCCTGACCCGTGTGCGCATCAAGACCTGGCTCAAGCACCACCGCCCACCCTACCTGGTGGAAGTCGAATACCCGCACCAGCCCAGCGAGCCCACCGACGAGGTCAAGGCCTACGGCATGGCGCTGATCAACGCGATCAAGGAACTGCTGCCCCTCAACCCGCTGTACAGCGAAGAGTTGAAGAACTACCTCAACCGCTTCAGTCCCAACGATCCGTCGCCGCTCACCGATTTTGCGGCCGCGCTGACCTCGGCGACCGGTAACGAGTTGCAGGAAGTGCTGGACTGCGTGCCCATGCTCAAGCGCATGGAAAAAGTCTTGCCGATGCTGCGCAAGGAAGTCGAAGTCGCGCGCCTGCAAAAAGAGCTGTCCGCCGAAGTGAACCGCAAGATCGGCGAGCACCAGCGCGAGTTCTTCCTCAAGGAACAGCTCAAGGTCATCCAGCAGGAGCTGGGCCTGACCAAGGACGACCGCAGCGCCGATGTCGAGCAGTTCGAGCAGCGCCTGGAAGGCAAGGTGCTGCCGGCCCAGGCGAAAAAGCGCATCGATGAAGAACTGAACAAGCTGTCGATTCTCGAGACCGGTTCGCCGGAATACGCAGTGACGCGCAACTACCTGGACTGGGCCACCTCGGTGCCGTGGGGCGTGTACGGCGCAGACAAGCTCGACCTCAAGCATGCACGCAAGGTGCTGGACAAGCACCACGCAGGCCTGGACGACATCAAGAGCCGTATCCTCGAATTCCTCGCCGTCGGCGCCTATAAAGGCGAAGTCGCCGGCTCCATTGTGCTGCTGGTGGGCCCGCCGGGCGTGGGCAAGACCAGTGTGGGTAAATCCATCGCCGAGTCCCTGGGCCGACCGTTCTACCGTTTCAGCGTCGGCGGCATGCGCGACGAGGCCGAGATCAAGGGCCACCGCCGCACCTACATCGGTGCCCTGCCCGGCAAGCTGGTGCAGGCATTGAAAGACGTGGAAGTCATGAACCCGGTGATCATGCTCGACGAGATCGACAAGATGGGCCAAAGCTTCCAGGGCGACCCGGCGTCGGCGCTGCTGGAAACCCTGGACCCTGAGCAGAACGTCGAATTCCTCGACCATTACCTGGACCTGCGCCTGGACCTGTCCAAAGTGCTGTTCGTGTGTACCGCCAACACCCTCGATTCGATCCCAGGCCCGTTGCTCGACCGTATGGAAGTGATTCGCCTGTCGGGCTATATCACCGAAGAAAAAGTCGCCATCGCCAAGCGCCACCTATGGCCCAAACAGTTGGAAAAAGCCGGCGTGGCGAAAAACAACCTGAGCATCAGCGACGGCGCCCTGCGTGCGTTGATCGACGGTTATGCACGGGAAGCCGGTGTGCGCCAGTTGGAAAAACAACTGGGCAAACTGGTGCGCAAAGCGGTGGTCAAGCTGCTGGATGAGCCCAACAGCGTGATCAAGATCGGCAACAAGGACCTGGAAAGCTCCCTGGGCATGCCGGTGTTCCGTAACGAGCAAGTCTTGTCCGGCACCGGTGTGATCACCGGCCTGGCGTGGACCAGCATGGGCGGCGCTACGTTGCCGATCGAGGCGACGCGTATCCACACGCTCAATCGCGGCTTCAAGCTGACCGGGCAGTTGGGTGAAGTGATGAAGGAGTCCGCCGAAATCGCCTACAGCTACATCAGCTCGAACCTGAAGTCATTTGGTGGTGATCCGAAGTTCTTCGACGAAGCCTTCGTGCACTTGCACGTACCGGAAGGCGCCACGCCGAAAGACGGCCCGAGTGCAGGGGTGACCATGGCCAGTGCGCTGCTGTCGCTGGCACGCAACCAGCCGCCGAAGAAAGGCGTGGCGATGACCGGTGAACTGACCTTGACCGGGCATGTACTGCCGATTGGCGGGGTGCGCGAGAAGGTGATCGCGGCGCGGCGCCAGAAAATCCATGAGTTGATTTTGCCGGAGCCCAACCGTGGCAGTTTTGAAGAGTTGCCGGACTACCTGAAGGAAGGCATGACCGTGCACTTTGCCAAGCGGTTTGCGGATGTGGCGAAGGTGCTCTTCTGATAGATCTCTAGCGCCTGGACTGGCCCTATCGCGGGCAAGCCCGCTCCCACATTTGATCGCATTCCAAATGTGGGAGCGGGCTTGCCCGCGAAGAGGCCAGCCAAATCAACGCAAAACCCCACCTTGTCACACCTTGTCTCATCTTCGGTTATGCTCCCCCTTCGTCGTGTATTAACGGAGCCTTCATGACCGCTGCCCGCCTGTTTCTCCCCTTGAGCCTTGCCCTGCTGGCCGGATGCGCCAGTGCCCCTAAGCAAAACGTCAGCGTGGACAACCAGAGTGCCTGCCCGCTCCAGCTTAAAAACGGGCAAAACCTGATCCTCACCCTGCCAAGCAACCCCACCACCGGCTATCGCTGGGCCATCCAGGATTCCGCCGGCGGCGTGTTGCGCGCGCTGAGCCCTGAGGTGTACAGCAGCAGCGAATCCGGCGTGATCGGTGGTGGCGGCCAGTCCACCTGGCGCTTCCACGCGTTCGCCGCCGGCCAGGGCCGTCTGCGCCTGACTTCCCAGCAACCTTGGGAGCCGGAGGCCG
Source organism: Pseudomonas libanensis (assembly GCF_001439685.1). Classification (GTDB taxonomy): domain Bacteria; phylum Pseudomonadota; class Gammaproteobacteria; order Pseudomonadales; family Pseudomonadaceae; genus Aquipseudomonas; species Aquipseudomonas libanensis. The sequence continues at coordinate 228,019 of NZ_JYLH01000009.1, read as the reverse complement.
AACCTGCCGAGACCTTTGACTGCGCCATTACGGTGAACTGATATGCCCTGGCTGATCCTCGCCTTGATGGGCGCCGGCACCTTCATCTACGGCCTGGCGACCCATGCGACGCTGCTGTGCCTGCTGGTCAAGCCGCTGCCGGTGCTGGCGCTGCTGGGTTGGCTGCATGACGCACCGCCCACTGACTATCGGCGCTGGATCAGCCTGGGGCTGATTTTTTCCCTGGTGGGCGACGTCTTGCTCGCCTGGCCGGGGGACCTGTTTATCTTCGGCCTGGGCGCATTCCTGTGCGCGCACCTGGCCTATCTCAAAGCCTATCTCAGCGATTGCCGACGCCTGGCACTGCTGCCGCTGGTACTGGCCCTCGGCGTCGGGGCGATCCTGCTGAGCATCCTGATATCCCACGGCTTGGGAGAGTTGCTGATACCGGTGGTGGTTTACGCGCTGGTGATCAGCGCCATGCTCTGGCGTGCATTGGCGCGCTTGGGCAGCGCTGTACCGAAACGCTCGGCACTGCTGACGGCGGCGGGTGCAGTGTCGTTTGTGTTTTCCGATACGTTGATCGGCATCAACCGCTTTGTAGTGACATTCGAAGCAGCCCCCTATTTGTTGATCACCACCTATTGGCTCGGGCAATGGGGCATCACCGCCTCTGCTTTCCATCAGACAACCCGCGCATCCGAAGACCAACTTGGCTAAAATGCCGGCCTTCCCCCCATCGTCGCCGGAACAGCCGTGAGCAAAGAACCCGATCGCCTATTCGCCCAGCCCCTGCCCCAGGTGCCGGACTTCGCCTTTAACGAGGATGTGGTGCGGGTGTTCCCGGACATGATCAAGCGCTCGGTGCCGGGTTACCCGACCATCGTCGAGAACCTCGGCGTGCTGGCCGCGCAATTTGCCCAACCCAACAGCGTGTTGTATGACCTGGGTTCCTCCCTGGGTGCTGTCACTCAGGCCCTGCGTCGTCATGTACGCACCGATGGGTGCCGGGTGATCGCTGTGGATAACTCGGCGGCGATGGTCGAACGTTGCCGGGAATACCTCAACGGCCAGGACTCGATGTTCCAGGAGCTGCTGCCGGTCGAGGTGATCGAGGGCGATATTCTCGCCCTGCAGTTCCTGCCCGCCTCGGTGGTGGCGCTGAACTTCACCCTGCAATTTATCGCCCCTGACGAACGCCTGGCGTTGCTCGGGCGTATCCGCCAGGCGCTGCTGCCAGGCGGGGCGTTGATCCTTTCGGAAAAGCTGCGCTTCAACGATGTTGAAGAACACGCGCTGCTCACCGACCTGCATATCGCCTTCAAGCGCGCCAACGGCTACAGCGAACTGGAAATCGCCCAGAAGCGCAGCGCCATCGAAAACGTCATGAAGCCCGACAGCCTCGAGGAACACCGCGAACGCCTGCTGGCGGCCGGGTTCTCGAAAGTCGTGCCGTGGTTCCAGTGTCTTAACTTTGCCTCGTTGATTGCCTTGCCATGATTGATTTGTCCCCCCTCGCCCGCCACCTGGTTGGCACTCCCTTGGCCGTGTGGGCCCAGGGCCTGCAAGCACAGCTCGATAGCAAGATGGAAAAGGGCCACGGCGACCTGGAACGCTGGCAGAGCGCTTTGGATGCTTTACCGAAGATCCAGCCCAGCGAAGCCGACCTGTTGAACGGCCTGGTGCTGGATACTGATTGCGACGACGAAACCCGCGCACAGATGCACACGGCGCTGATGGGCCTGAGCCCCTGGCGCAAAGGCCCCTTCCATCTGTTCGGCGTGCATGTGGACACCGAGTGGCGTTCGGACTGGAAGTGGTCGCGGGTCGCGCCGCACCTGGACCTCAAAGGCAAGCGCATCCTCGATGTGGGCTGCGGTAACGGCTATTACATGTGGCGCATGCTCGGCGCTGGGGCCGACAGCGTGATTGGCGTGGACCCCAACTGGTTGTTCTTCTGCCAGTTCCAGGCGGTGCAGCGTTATCTGTCCGAGCCCAAGGCCTGGCACCTGCCGTTCCCCTTCGAAGACTTGCCGGCGAACCTGGAAGGCTTTGATACCGTGTTTTCCATGGGCGTGTTCTACCACCGCCGCTCGCCGATCGAGCACTTGCTGGCGCTGAAAGACACCCTGGTCAAAGGCGGCGAACTGGTCCTGGAAACCCTGGTGGTGGAAGGCGATCAGCAGCAGGTGCTGGTGCCGGAAGATCGCTACGCGCAGATGCGTAACGTGTGGTTCCTGCCCTCGGTGCCGGCCTTGATGCTGTGGCTGCGCCGTGCCGGATTCAGTGAGGTGAGGTGCGTGGATGTGAGTGTGACCACGGTTGAGGAACAGCGTGGGACGCAGTGGATGAAGTTCCAGTCCCTCAGCGATTTCCTGGACCCGGAAGATCACAGCAAGACCATTGAAGGGCTGCCGGCGCCGATGCGGGCGGTGATCATCGCTCGCAAATGACACCACTCTCGTCCTGAAAAAATGGAGATCAAAGGTGGGAGCTGGCTTGCCTGCGATAGCTATCTGTCAGCCAACTGCTCAGTGGCTGATACACCGCGATCGCAGGCAAGCCAGCTCCCACAGTGGTTTCTCAGTGTCAGTTAGAAGGTGGCTTGGCTCGTCGGGCTTTGAAGAACTCGCTCAGGACAGCCCCACACTCCTCTGCCAACACTCCACCTTCAAACAACACCCGATGGTTAAGAAAACCCTGGGTAAAAAACTGCCCCTGGCTTTGCACGATGCCCGCCTTCGGCTCCAACGCGCCATACACCACCCGCGCAACCCGCGAATGCACGATCAAACCCGCGCACATACTGCACGGTTCCAGGGTCACATACAGCGTGCTGCCCACCAGGCGATAGTTATTGATCGCCTGGGCGGCAGCGCGGACCGCGACCATTTCGGCATGGGCACTGGGGTCGTTGCCACTGATCGGGCAGTTGAAGCCGCGCCCGATGATTTCACCGCCCTGCACCAGCACCGCACCTACCGGCACTTCGCCCAACGCCGCGCCTTGAGCAGCGAGGGCCAAGGCTTCGCGCATGAAATCCTGGTCGCGGCTACGGTCGATAATCGCCGCGGGGCGAATCTGGCGCATCACACCACCTCGATGGCGGCCATCAGGCCGGTTTCCATATGGTCGATCACATGACAATGGAACATCCACACCCCTGGGTTATCCGCCACCAAGGCCACGCGGGCGCGTTCGTTCTTGCCCAGCAGGTAGGTGTCGGTGAAATACGGGATCACCTTGTGGCGGTTGGACGCGAGCACCTTGAAGCTCATGCCGTGCAGGTGGATCGGGTGCTGGTACTGGGTCATGTTCTTCAGTTCGAAAATATAGCTCTTGCCCTTCTCCAGCTTGGCAATCGGGCGGTCGGCGCAGGTCTTGTCGGTGATATCCCAGGCCTGGCCGTTGATCTGCCACAGGCTTGGCGGTTTGCCGTTGTCGACGTTGACCGACACCGAACCGACCCACTCGAAATTGAAGTTGAGTTTCTCGGCATTGGCCAGGTCTGGCTCGGCGACCGGGTTGGCCGGCATTGCCGGCGGCCATGTGGTAGGCGCGTCGGTATTGGCCACTGAGCGGAAGGTACCAAGGCGCACCGGGCCGTTGCGCAGCGACAGTTCTTCGCCCGCGGGTGGCGCCTTGATCGCCAGGCAAATGCGCATGCCCGGGCCCAGCCAATACTCCTTGCCCAACGGGCGCGGCTCGATGGGGTTGCCGTCCAGGGCGTAGATCTGCGCTTCGACGCCGGGGATATTGAGGCGATAGGTCAGCGTGTTATCCAGGTTGAGCAGGCGCACGCGGGTGATTTGCCCGGCCGGCAGGTCGATGACCGCCTGAGGCACGCCGTTGATAGTCGAGAGGCGCCCGGCAGTGCCGCCACGCGCCGCTTCACGGGGGATGCTGAACTCGACGAACTCGCCCTGTTCGTCGATGTGCCAGTTCTTCAGGCTCAAGGTGCGTTCGTACTTGAAACCAGTGGGTTCGCGCTCTTCCACGATCAACGGGCCGACCAGGCCACGGCCGAGTTCTTCGCTGCTACTGACATGGGGGTGGTACCAGTAACTGCCCGCATCGGGGACGCGGAATTTATAGTCGAAGTATTCGCCAGGCAGCACGGGCAATTGCGAGACGTAGGGCACACCGTCCATTTCCAACGGCAGGCGAATGCCATGCCAGTGGATGGTGGTGGCGACTGGCAAATGGTTGATAAAGCGCACCCGCAGCCATTCGCCCTGGCGCACGCGCAGCTCGGTACCAGGCGCCGAAGGGCCGAATGCCCAGGCTTGAGTCTTGTGCCCCGGCACCAGTTCCACGTCCAGGGGCGCAGCGATCAACTCATAATCATGCCCCGCCTCGGACTCAGCGACTTTCCCCAGCCAGTAGCGGTAGCCACCGCCGGCACCGACGCCTACTACGGCCAAGCCAGCGAGGCCACCCAGGATTTGTCGACGGGAAAAGGATCGGGACACAACAACCTCGCGTATCTGCCGCAGGCCAAGGGCCCGCAAAGGGCTGATACGATACACCTGCGTCGGCTAAACAGTAAGGCTTCGCATTGCCGCATGGCTCAATTGTAATGTTCGATGAAGATCAAATGTGGGAGCTGGCTTGCCTGCGATAGCGGTGTATCAGTCGCTGATTGGTTGCCTGACCGCTAGCTATCGCAGGCAAGCCAGCTCCCACAGGGATCGGCGGTGTTTGTCAGGGTTTGGCAGCGGCCAGGATCAACGCTTTCATCTCGGCCACTGCGCCTTTGAAACCGACGAACAGCGCGTGGGCCACCAGCGCATGGCCGATGTTCAGCTCGTTGATGCCCTTGATCGCCGCCACCGCTTCGACGTTGTGATAGTGCAGGCCATGGCCGGCATTGACGATCAAGCCTTCGTTGAGCCCGCAATTCACGCCGTCAATGATGCGCTGCAGTTCGTCGGCCACTTCGGTCGGCGTGGTGGCATCGGCATAACGGCCCGTGTGCAGTTCGATGGCCGGGGCGCCGACACGGCGGGAGGCTTCGATCTGGCGTTCGTCGGCGTCGATAAACAGCGAGACTTCGCTGCCGATCCGCGACAGGCGCTCCACCGCGGCCTTGATCCGCGCTTCCTGGCCAGCGACATCGAGACCGCCCTCGGTGGTCAGTTCCTGGCGGGTTTCCGGTACCAGACAGATATGCGCCGGGCGGATGCGTTCGGCAAACGCCATCATTTCTTCGGTGACGCCCATTTCGAAGTTCATGCGCGTTTGCAGCACGTCCTTGAGCAGCAGCACATCGCGCTCCTGGATGTGGCGGCGATCTTCGCGCAAGTGCACGGTAATCCCGTCGGCGCCCGCTTCTTCGGCGTCCAGCGCGGCCTTGACCGGGTCAGGGTAACGGGTGCCCCGGGCCTGGCGCAGGGTGGCGACGTGGTCGATGTTGACGCCAAGAAGAATGCGATTGCTGATGGTCACGGAAGCACTCCTGAAAAGGGAAAGAATCGGTGCACAGCATACACGGGGATGTCAGGGCTTTCGAAACAACTCGCGACTGACCAGCGGCCGCCCGCCCAGATGCACGGCCAGGGCCTGGCGCATCAACCGCTTGGCGGCGGACAAGGCGCCCGGTGCGGTCCAATCCGCGTCGCTCATGGCCAGCAGCTCGGAGCCCTGGAACAGGCCCGGTTGCAGCAGGAACACACGCTCCAGGCCAGCGTCCACTTGCAGGCGGTACATGCCATCGGCGGCGATGGGCTCACCGTGCAGGTCGTTACTCAGTTCGAAGCCGTAGCCAAGGTCGTCGAGCAGGCGCCATTCGAAGGCGCGCAGCAACGGCTCCAGGGGCCGGCCTTCGGCCAGGGCCAGCAACGTGGCGGCGTAGTGATCGAAGACCGCCGGGTGCGGGTCTTCGGCGGGCAACAGGCGGATCAGCAGTTCATTGAGGTAGAGCCCGCTGAATAACGCATCGCCGTTGAGCCAGGCAGAGGTGCCGACGCTTTCCAGGCGGCCGACGTTCTTCAGCTCGCCTTTGCCGCGAAACTCCACGTCCAGGGCCACGAACGGCCGCGCCAACGTCCCCGTTTTGCCCCGCGCACTGCGCAACACTGCACGCAGGCGGCCTTGGGGCGTGAGGAAGTCCACCAGCGCGCTGGTCTCACGATAGGCGCGGCTGTGCAGCACGTAGGCGAGTTGGCTGGGAGGCGGGGATTGGGACATGGATGCTCACTGTTGGAATGCATTTTTGAAAACGACACAAACCCAATGTGGGAGGGGGCTTGCCCCCGATTGCAGTGTGTCAGTCACTTAATGGTTAACTGACCCACCGCTATCAGGAGCAAGCCCCCTCCCACATTTTTTACCCCACGGTGTCCTTAGAGGTCGCCATAGCCCAGGGAGCGCAGTGCACGCTCGTCATCGGACCAGCCGCCCTTCACCTTCACCCACAGGTTAAGCATGATCTTGGAGTCAAACAGCAATTCCATATCCTTGCGCGCCTCGGTGCCGATGCGCTTGATGCGCTCGCCCTTGTCGCCAATGATGATTTTCTTCTGGCCGTCACGTTCGACGAGGATCAGCGCATGGATATGCAGGGTCTTGCCCTGCTGCTTGAACTCTTCGATTTCCACGGTGATCTGGTACGGCAGCTCGGCGCCCATCTGGCGCATGATTTTCTCGCGCACCAGTTCGGCGGCCAGGAAGCGGCTGCTGCGGTCGGTGATCTGGTCTTCCGGGAAGAAGTGTTCGTTCTCCGGCAGGTATCCGGCGATCACGCGCTCCAAGGCTTCGAGGTTGTGGCCATGCTGGGCCGAGATCGGCATGATCTGGGCGTTCGGCAGTTGTTCCTGCAGCCAGCTCAGGTGCGGCATCAGTTCGGCTTTGTCTTCGATGCGATCGGTCTTGTTCAACGCCACGATCAACGGGCCGGTGACGTACTGCACGCGCTCGAGGACCATCTGGTCTTCGTCGGTCCACTTGGTGCGGTCGACCACAAAGATCACCACGTCGACGTCTTTCAACGCCGCCGAAGCGGTCTTGTTCATGTAGCGGTTCAGGGCTTTCTCGCCGCCTTTGTGCATGCCCGGGGTATCGACGTAGACAGCCTGCACGTTGCCTTCGGTCTTGATACCCAGCATGTTGTGGCGGGTGGTCTGGGGCTTTCGCGAGGTGATCGCGAGCTTCTGGCCGAGGATGTGGTTGAGCAGCGTGGACTTGCCCACGTTCGGGCGGCCGACGATGGCAACATAGCCACAGCGTGTTGCGGTTGAATCAGTCATGGCCATTCTCCACGCCCAGGGCAATCAGTGCTGCAGCGGCCGCTACCTGTTCGGCAATACGACGGCTCACACCCTGACCTCGGCTTTTTTCGTTCAATAAGGTGATTTCACATTCCACGAAGAACACGCGGCAATGAGGCTCACCCTGGATATCCACCACTTCGTAGCGTGGCAGTTCGCAACCGCGGGACTGCAGGTATTCCTGCAAGCGGGTCTTGGGATCTTTGTTGGTGTCGACCAGTGTCAGGCTTTCGATTTCCGAAGCCAGCCAGGCAACCACGCGCTCCTTGGCAGTCTCCATCCCGGCATCGAGGTAGATCGCGCCGATCAAGGCTTCGAGGGCATCAGCCAGGATTGACTCGCGACGGAAACCGCCGCTTTTCAACTCACCGGAACCCAGCCGCAGGTACTCGCCCAGGCCAAAGCCTCGGGCCAGCACGGCCAGGGTCTCGCCTTTCACAAGGCGTGCGCGCAGGCGCGAAAGCTGGCCTTCTCGCGCTTGGGGGAAGCGCTCGAACAGCGCCTCGCCGGCGGCGAAATTGAGGATAGCGTCACCGAGAAATTCCAGGCGCTCGTTATTGCGCCCTGCAAAGCTGCGGTGTGTGAGGGCAAGGACCATCAATTCCTGGTCCTTGAAGGTATAGCCGAGCTGGCGCTCGAGACGGCTTAGAGAAACAGTCACGGTTTATCCATATCTAGTTGGTGGCACCGGCGGCCATCGACGATTGACGCAATGTTCAAATTCACATCCTGATTGGTGCTGCATGAGGCCGGACGGTTAATTGTCCAAGCCCCAGAAAAGCATTCGGCGCTGTGTTCACAGCGCCGCCTGTATTACTTGATCAGCCCGACCCGCGAGAAGTTCGGCAGGTGGCTGAGCTTGGGTTCCGGCCAACTCATCCAGACCGCGAAGGCTTTGCCGACGATATTCTCGTCGGGCACCATGCCCAGCAGGTCCTTGGGAATATTGGGATCGTCCCAGTAACGGCTATCGTTGGAGTTGTCGCGGTTGTCGCCCATCATGAAGTAGTGCCCGGCAGGCACTTTCCACTCGCCATCAGGCATCGCGCGGTAGCGGCTCATTTCCTTGCGAATTTGGTGCTCTACCGTACCGAGTTTTTCCTGGTACAGCTCGGCGCTTCCCAGGGTATTCGGCTCGGCGCCCAGCAGCTTCTCGGCCACTGATTCACCGTTGATCAACAGGCGCTTGTCGCTGGTGTAGCGCACCACGTCGCCCGGCAGGCCGACGACACGCTTGATGTAGTTGACGTTCGGGTCGCTTGGGTAGCGGAACACCATCACATCGCCGCGCTGCGGGTCACCGACCGGGATGACTTTCTTGTCGATCACCGGCAGGCGAATTCCGTAGGAAAACTTGTTCACCAAGATGAAGTCGCCCACGTCCAGGGTCGGTTTCATCGACCCCGAAGGGATCTGGAACGGCTCTACAAGAAACGAGCGCAGCACCAGCACGATGAACAACACCGGGAAGAACGACTTGCCGTATTCAACCAGCAAGGGCTCTTTGTTGAGCTTCTCGACCACCACCGCATCGGGCTGGCTGACGCTGCCCTGATAGGAAGCGATGGCTGCCCGCCGACGCGGGGCGAAGAACACCAGATCGAGCAACGCCAGGAAACCACAGACGGCAACGGCGATGACCAGCAACAGCGGGAAATTTAGTGACATAGGACCTAACTATCCAACCTGAGCACCGCAAGGAAGGCTTCTTGTGGAATTTCCACGTTGCCCACTTGCTTCATGCGTTTTTTACCGGCCTTTTGCTTCTCAAGCAGCTTGCGCTTACGGCTTACGTCACCGCCGTAGCATTTGGCCAGTACGTTCTTTCTGAGAGCCTTGACGGAGGTCCGCGCAATGATCTGCCCGCCAATGGCGGCCTGGATCGCGACGTCGAACATCTGGCGCGGAATCAGTTCTTTCATCTTCTCGGTCAACTGGCGACCTTTGTAGTGCGCGTTGTCCTTGTGCACGATCAGTGCCAGGGCATCGACCTTGTCGCCGTTGATCAACACATCCAGTTTCACCAGATTAGCCGATTGATAACGGTCGAAATGGTAATCCAGCGAAGCATAGCCGCGGCTGGTGGATTTGAGACGGTCGAAGAAGTCCAGGACCACTTCGTTCATCGGCAAGTCGTAGGTCACTTGCACCTGGGTACCGAGGAACAGCATGTCGTGCTGTACGCCACGCTTTTCGATACACAAGGTAATCACGTTGCCCAGGTGTTCCTGTGGCACAAGGATATTGGCGCGCACAATCGGTTCGCGCATGTCTTCGATGGAAGACAGGTCTGGAAGCTTGGACGGGTTGTCGACGTAAATCGTTTCACCGGTTTTCAGCGCCAGCTCAAAAATAACGGTCGGTGCCGTGGTGATCAGATCCAGGTCGTATTCGCGCTCGAGGCGCTCCTGGATGATTTCCATGTGCAGCATGCCGAGGAAGCCGCAGCGGAAGCCGAAGCCCAGGGCATCGGAGCTTTCCGGGGTGTACTGCAGCGACGAATCGTTGAGGGTCAGCTTCTGCAAGGCTTCGCGGAAGTCTTCGAAGTCATCCGAGCTGACCGGGAACAGGCCGGCATAGACTTGCGGCTGGATGCGCTTGAAGCCCGGCAGTACGTCGACGTCCGGGGTGGAGCTGAGGGTCAGGGTGTCACCCACCGGCGCACCGTGGATGTCCTTGATACCGGCGATGATGAAGCCTACTTCACCGGCTTTCAGATCAGTAGTGGCGGTGTGCTTGGGGTTGAACACACCGACACTGTCCACCAGGTGGATCTTGCCGGTGGACTTGACCAGGATCTTGTCGCCCTTCTTTACACGGCCATGGCGCACGCGGACCAGGGAGACAACCCCCAGGTAGTTGTCGAACCATGAGTCGATGATCAACGCTTGCAGCGGATCTTCGTAGTTGCCGGTTGGCGCGGGAATGGTCTTGACCAGGCGCTCGAGCACTTCGTCGACGCCCAGGCCGGTCTTGGCGCTGCACTCGACGGCGTCGGTGGCGTCAATGCCGATGATTTTCTCGATTTCTTCCTTGACGCGGTCCGGATCGGCCTGGGGCAGGTCGATTTTGTTCAGCACCGGCATGACCTCCAGGCCCTGCTCGATGGCGGTGTAGCAGTTGGCCACGGACTGGGCTTCAACGCCCTGCCCCGCGTCCACTACCAGTAATGCGCCTTCGCAGGCTGCCAGGGAGCGGCTGACTTCATAGGTGAAGTCGACGTGGCCTGGGGTGTCAATGAAATTCAGCTGGTACTTGATACCGTCTTTGGCGGTGTAGTACAGCGTCACGCTGTGGGCCTTGATGGTGATCCCGCGCTCGCGCTCAAGATCCATGGAGTCCAGGACCTGGGCTTCCATTTCACGCTCGGCAAGGCCGCCGCACATCTGGATAAACCGATCGGCCAGCGTCGACTTGCCATGGTCAATGTGGGCGATGATGGAGAAATTGCGGATATGACTCAAATCACTCACGGATCAACACTCAAAAAGGCTGCAGGCAGATTGCCCGCTGAAAAATAGCCGGGAATTGTACCTGATGCTCAGGCCAGGCGTCATCTTTGGTGACCAGAACAAAAATGCCCCACTCATGGGAGCGGGGCATTTTTTGTGCATAAGCGCGACGTCAACCGGCCCGGCGCAGCAGCCAGAACCCGGCCACGGTACAGATGGCCGTCGGCACCAGCACCGCAAACAGCGGCGAGAAACCGAACACCAGGCTCGAGGGGCCGAGCAAATCCTGGGCGATGCGGAAGGTAAAGCCCACCAGCACGCCGGTGAATACGCGCTGGCCCAGGGTCACGGAGCGCAACGGTCCGAAGATAAAGGAGATCGCCATCAACACCAGCGCGGCGGTAACCACCGGCTGCAGCACCTTGACCCAGAACGCCAGCCAGTAGCGGCCATTGTTCAGGCCCTGGTCCTTGAGGTAATGGATATAGCTCCACAAACCGGAGATCGGCAGGGCTTCCGGGACCATGACCACCGTGTTGAGCAATTCGGGCTTAAGGGCGATATCCCATTGCTCGGTCGGCACGTTGATCACTTCGGTGCTGGACTTGGTGCCCTGGCCCACATTACGGAAGTAGGTGGTGGTGACATCGCTCAATTGCCATTGCTCGGCACTGTACTGCGCGCGCTTGGCAAAGCTGGAGGACAGCATGTGCCGCTCTTTATCGAACGTGTAGCGGGTCACCCCGATCAGCAGGCCGCCCGGCTGCACGGCGTTGATATGGATGAACTCATCACCCTGGCGGTGCCACAGGCCATGCTTGGCGCTTTGTGCATCGCCCGACCCTTGGGCCAGGGCACGATTGGCCTGGGCGGTGGCTTCCGCCGGAGGCGCAACGTATTCGCCGATCAGCACGCTGCACGCCATCAGCAGCAGCATCGGCTTCATCACCGCCCAGACGATACGACCAATGGAGACGCCGGCGGCGCGCATAATGGTCAGTTCGCTGTTGCTGGCCAGGGTGCCCAGGCCGATCAGGCAACCGATCAGCGCGGCCATCGGCATCATGTCGTAGAGACGACGCGGCGCAGTCAGTGCAACGTAGCTCAGTACATCTGTGACCGTGTAGGTGTCGGTGACGTTGCCCACTTCATCAATGAAGGCGAACAACAAGGCCAGGCCGAGGATGATGCCCAATACCGCCAGGATGGCGATCAGTACGCTGCTGCCAATGTAGCGATCAAGCTTAGCCACGAGCCAACTCCTTCAGGCCACGACGGCTCTTCATTTTCAAACGGATAGGTTCCCAGTAGAGCAGCCCCAGGCCGATCACCAGGAAAACCCCATGCACCCACCACAGGCCCAGCACCGGCGGCACCTTGCCTTTTTCCAGGGAACCACGAGCGGAAATCAGGATAGTCAGATAGGCCATGTACAGCAGGATCGCCGGCAGCAGCTTGAGGAAACGCCCCTGGCGCGGGTTGACGCGCGACAGCGGCACGGCCATTAAGGTCACGATAAACACCAGCAGCGGCAGGGAGATGCGCCATTGCAGCTCGGCGATGGAGCGCAGCTCCTGGCTGCCGATCAGCGATGAGGTCGGCAGCGCGTCGCGGTCGGTGACCTCGTCGCTGATCTCGGGCTTGGGCAGCATGACGCCGTAGGTGTCGTACTTGATCGCCCGATAGTCCGCCAGGCCGGGGCTGCCGTCGTAGCGATAGCCATTTTCCAGGATCAGGTAGCGGTTGCCGTCGGGGCGCACTTCCTGGCGCCCGCTGTCGGCCACCAGGATCGAAATGCCACGGTCCTTCTGATTCTGGCCGAGGTTTTTCTGGGAGATGAACACGCCGCCGAGGTTGGAACGGTCATCGGTCATGGTTTCGGTATAGGTCACCCGCGTGCCGTCGTTGAGCGCCTGGAAGCGGCCGGGCTCGAGGGTGTCGAACTCGGTCATCGCATCCTGTTTGTTCAGCAGCAGCTGGAACTGCATGGCGCCCTGGGGCGCCAGGCTCATGCTCAACCAGGCCACCACCAGGGCAACGCCGGCGGCCGGCACCATGGTCATGGCCAGCAGGCGCTGCTGGCTCATGCCGGTGGCCGACAGCACGGTCATTTCACTCTCGAGGTACAGCCGGCCGTAGGCCAGCAGTATGCCGAGAAACAGCCCGAGCGGCAGGATCAGCTGCAGCATGCCGGGCATCCGGTAGCCCATGATCAGGAACAGTGAACCTGGATCGAGGGCGCCAGCGGCGGCCTGGGCCAGGAACTTGACGAAACGACCACTCATGATGATGACCAGCAACACCGCACTCACGGCACTCAGGGTCAACAGGACTTCGCGGGACAGATAACGGAAGACGATCAAACCAGACACTCCAGGGTTGTCAGGCTAAGGCGGCCAAACAAGCAAGCATACCGAGTCAGCCCGTTTGCGCGGGCCGGCTAAAAAGATGGGGCATTATCCTGTGATTGTTCGCGCCTGTCACTGAGCTTACTCACGCGCACGCACAAAGCGTGCGCCAAGGGTTGTCAGGCTCCGCCGGCGAGGTTCAAACTGCGGCCTTTGTCGCGGGCGGCTTACAACGCCGCCAAGCTTTAAAGCCTGGGTACAAACGCCAGGCTCACCGACCTTATAAGGGACCCGAAAATGGAATTGGTTGTAAAAAGCGTTAGCCCCGAAACGTTGAAAACCGCCACCCTCGTGGTCGCTGTCGGCGAAGGCCGCAAACTTGGCGTCGCCGCCAAGCAACTGGACGAACTGAGCGGCGGCGCGATCAGCGCGGTGCTCAAGCGCGGCGACCTGGCCGGCAAGGTCGGCCAGAGCCTGCTGTTGCAGAGTCTGCCGAACCTCAAGGCTGATCGCGTTTTGCTGGTGGGCGTGGGCAAGGATGCCGAATTGGGCGACCGTCCCTTCCGCAAGATCGTCAGCGGCATCCTCAGCACCCTCAAGGGCCTGGGCGGCACCGATGCGGTACTGGCACTCGATGAAATCATCGTCAAGGGCCGTGACAGCTACGGCAAGACCCGCCTGCTGGCCGAAAGCCTGGTGGACGGCGGCTATACCTTCGACCAGTTCAAGAGCCAGAAGGCCGAACCCCGTGCGCTGAAGAAGATCACCCTGCTGACCATCAAGGCCGCCCAGGCTGAAGTCGAGCGCGCCGTGACCCACGCCCAGGCGATTGCCAAGGGCATGTCGTTCACCCGCGACCTGGGCAACCTGCCGCCGAACATTTGCCACCCGACGTTCCTCGGCGAACAGGCCAAGGCGCTGGGCAAGGAGTTCAAGGGCCTGAAAGTCGAAGTGCTCGACGAGAAGAAGATCAAGGAACTGGGCATGGGCTCGTTCTATGCCGTGGGCCAGGGCAGCGATCAGCCGCCACGCCTGATCGTGATGCAATATAACGGCGCCAAGAAGTCCGAGAAGCCCTATGCGCTGGTGGGTAAAGGCATTACTTTCGACACCGGCGGCATCAGCCTCAAGCCGGGTGCCGGCATGGACGAGATGAAGTACGACATGGGCGGCGCCGCCAGCGTGTTCGGCACCCTGCGTGCCGTGCTGGAACTCAAGCTGCCGGTCAACCTGGTGTGCATCCTGGCGTGCGCCGAGAACATGCCGAGCGGCGGCGCAGCCCGCCCAGGCGATATCGTCACGACCATGAGCGGCCAGACCGTGGAAATCCTCAACACCGACGCTGAAGGCCGCCTGGTGCTGTGCGATGCCCTGACCTATGCCGAACGCTTCAAGCCACAAGCCGTGATCGACATCGCTACCCTGACCGGTGCCTGCATCGTTGCCCTGGGCTCCCACACCTCGGGCCTGCTGGGCAACAATGACGAGCTGATCGAGCAACTGCTCAGCGCCGGCAAGGCCGCCGATGACCGTGCCTGGCAACTGCCGCTGTTCGATGAGTACCAGGAACAGCTGGACAGCCCGTTCGCCGACATCGCCAACATTGGTGGCCCGAAAGCCGGCACCATCACGGCGGCCTGCTTCCTGTCGCGCTTTGCCAAGAACTTCAACTGGGCGCACCTGGACATTGCCGGCACGGCCTGGACCAGCGGCGGCAAGGACAAGGGCGCCACTGGTCGTCCAGTACCGCTGCTGACCCAGTACCTGCTGGATCGCGCCAAAGCCTAAGCGCCCCCGGCCCTTCTGTAGGAGCGAGCTTGCTTGCTCCTACAGAAGGGCCAGCATCAGGAACTGCAATGACCCAAGTCGACTTCTATATATTGCCCAGCGCGGATCCCCTCGCTCGCCTGGACTTTGCCTGCAAACTCACCGAAAAAGCCTGGCGCATGGGCCACCGCATCTACTTGCATTGCAGCGATGCCGCCCAGCGTGAGGAGCTGGATGCGCGCCTGTGGCGCTTCAAGGGCGAAAGCTTCGTTCCCCACGGCCCCGCCGAAACCGAACCCGAGAGCCTGGTTGTCCTGGGTTTGGGCGACAGTTGCGGCAATCACCAGGACCTGCTGGTCAACCTCGACCTGAAAGTACCTGCCTTTGCCAAGGCGTTTGCCCGCGTGGCGGAAGTGGTGGTGGAAGACCCGGCTATTCGTCAGGCCGCGCGGGAGAGTTTCCGTTTCTATCGCGAACAGGGCTATTCTTTGCAGGATCACCGGCTACAACGACTTTGAGCACACGATGGACACTCCCAACCCGCTGAAAAAAGACGACCACCTGCTGGACGATCTCGAGTCGATCCGCCAGTTGCTGGGCGATGACAACCTGCAGCCGCCGCTGCTGACCGACACGGTCGATGGCGAGGTACAGATTCCGCTGCTGTTCGATATGGTCAGTGGCAAGCCTGCCGCGCCGGAACCTGTGACTGCAGAACCCGCTCCCGCCGCAGAAAAAGCCCCCGACGCCCTGCTGCTGCACCTGGACAACGAACTGCGCGCTGCCGCGCAATTGATCATGCAGGATGTGATTGACGACTTTGCGCCGCACATTGAAGCCGAGATCAAGCGTCGGATGGATGCGCGGATGGAGCGGTTGCTCAGCCAATACCAAAACTGAACGTGGCCCTTCATTTCTGTGGGAGCTGGCTTGCCTGCGATGGCGGCGCATCAGTCGCCGAAGATGCTGACTGAAACACCGCCATCGCAGGCAAGCCAGCTCCCACATTAATTCTGCATCGGCCTTAAACCGTCTTCACCTCGCCCTCGCCCCTATCCCCCGTTATACTTGCCGGCTTTCCTGAATAAATGCCAACTAGGGTCCCGCCGCGCATGGATAAGACCTATCAGCCCCACGCTATCGAAACTTCCTGGTACAACACCTGGGAGTCCGAGAACTATTTCGCCCCACAAGGTGCCGGCGATTCCTACACCATCATGATTCCGCCACCGAACGTCACTGGCAGCCTGCACATGGGCCATGGCTTCAACAATGCGATCATGGATGCGTTGATCCGTTTCCGCCGTATGCAGGGTCGCGACACCCTGTGGCAGCCGGGCACCGACCACGCCGGTATCGCCACCCAGATGCTGGTGGAACGTCAACTCGAAGCCACCGGCCAGAATCGTCACGACCTGGGCCGCGAGAAATTCCTCGAAAAAGTCTGGGAATGGAAAGACCAGTCCGGCGGCAATATCAGCCGTCAGATCCGTCGCCTGGGCTCGTCCGTAGACTGGAGCCGCGAGCGCTTCACCATGGACGACGGCCTGTCGGAAGCCGTGAAGGAAGCCTTTGTACGCCTGCATGAAGACGGCCTGATCTACCGCGGCAAGCGCCTGGTCAACTGGGACACCAAGCTGCACACGGCCATTTCCGACCTCGAAGTGGAAAACCACGACGAGAAAGGTTTCCTGTGGAACCTGAAATACCCGCTGGCTGACGGTGCCAAGACCGCCGAAGGCAACGACTACCTGATCGTCGCCACCACGCGTCCGGAAACCATGCTGGGCGACGCCGCCGTCGCGGTTAATCCAAACGACGAGCGCTACCAGGCGCTGATCGGCAAGTTCGTCGAGCTACCGCTGGTTGGCCGTCGCATCCCGATCATCGCGGATGATTACTGCGACCCTGAGTTCGGCACCGGCTGCGTGAAAATCACCCCGGCCCACGATTTCAACGACTATGAAGTCGGCAAGCGCCACAACCTGCCGCTGCTGAACATCTTCGACAAGAATGCCGCCGTGTTGCCGGCCTGCCAGGTGTTCAACCTGGACGGTACGCTGAACGACAGCATCGACGGCAAGATCCCGGCCGAATACGCCGGTCTCGACCGCTTCGAAGCGCGCAAGCAGATCGTTGCCGCGTTCGACGCTGCCGGGTTGCTGGTCAGCGTTGACGACCACGGCCTGAAAGTGCCGAAGGGCGACCGCTCCGGCACCGTGATCGAGCCGTGGCTGACCGACCAGTGGTACGTGTCCACCAAGCCGCTGGCCGAGCCTGCGATTGCCGCCGTGGAAGATGGCCGCATCCAGTTCGTGCCTAAACAGTACGAAAACATGTACTTCTCGTGGATGCGTGACATCCAGGATTGGTGCATCAGCCGCCAGCTGTGGTGGGGCCACCGCATCCCGGCCTGGTACGACGAGTCGGGCAAGGTTTACGTTGGCCGCGACGAAGCCGAGGTACGTGCGAAGAACAACCTGGGTCCGGACGTTGCCTTGCAACAGGACAACGACGTCCTGGACACCTGGTTCAGCTCGGGCCTGTGGACCTTCTCCACCCTGGGCTGGCCGCAGCAGACCGAGTTCCTGAAGAAATTCCACTCCACCGACGTGCTGGTCACCGGTTTCGATATCATTTTCTTCTGGGTTGCCCGGATGATCATGCTCACCATGCACCTGGTGAAGAACGAAGACGGCACCCCGCAGGTACCGTTCAAGACCGTGTACGTGCACGGCCTGGTACGCGATGGCCAGGGCCAGAAGATGTCCAAGTCCAAGGGCAACGTCCTGGACCCATTGGACATCATCGACGGCATCGACCTGGAAACCCTGGTGCAGAAACGCACCTCGGGCCTGATGCAGCCGAAGCTGGCGAAAAAGATCGAGAAGCAGACCCGCGACGAGTTCGCGGATGGCATCGCCAGTTACGGCACCGACGCCCTGCGCTTCACCTTCTGCTCTCTGGCCTCTACCGGTCGCGACATCAAATTCGACATGGGGCGCGTCGAAGGCTATCGCAACTTCTGCAACAAGATTTGGAACGCGGCGCGCTACGTGCTGGACAAGGGCGAAGACTGCGGCCAGAACGGCGAAGCCTATGAACTGAGCCTGGCCGACCGCTGGATCATTTCGCAGTTGCAGCGCACCGAAGCCGAAGTGACCCGCCAGCTCGACCAGTTCCGTTTCGACCTGGCCGCACAGGCCCTGTACGAGTTCATCTGGAACCAGTATTGCGACTGGTACCTGGAACTGTCCAAGCCCGTGCTGTGGGACGAAAACGCACCGGTCGAACGCCAGCGCGGCACCCGTCGCACCCTGGTGCGCGTGCTGGAAGTGGCGTTGCGCCTGGCGCACCCGTTCATGCCGTTCATCACCGAAGAAATCTGGCAGCGCCTGGCGCCGCTGGCCGGTCTCGAAGGCAAGACCATCATGCTGCAACCTTGGCCGGTGGCCAATGAAGCACGCATCGATGCGGCCGCCGAAAGCGATATCGAATGGCTCAAGACCCTGATGCTCGGCACGCGCAATATCCGCGCCGAGATGAACATCGGCCCGGGCAAGCCATTGGCGGTGTTCGTCAAGAACGCCAGCGCCGAAGATCAGCGTCGCCTCAGCGAGAACGACGCGCTGCTCAAGAAGTTGGCGAAGCTGGAGTCGATCACCCTATTGGCTGCCGATGCCGAAGCGCCGCTGTCCGCCACCGCGTTGGTCGGCGACATGGAAGTGCTGGTGCCGATGGCTGGCCTGATCGACAAGGGCGCGGAACTGGCCCGTCTCGACAAGGAAATCGCCCGCCTGCAAGGCGAAGTGCAGCGCGTGGGCGGCAAGCTGTCCAACGCGGCGTTCGTCGACAAGGCACCGGCGGAAGTGATCGACAAGGAACGCGCCAAGTTGGCCGAGGCTGAACAGGCCTTGGGCAAGCTGGCCGAGCAACATGCGCGGATCTCCAGCCTGTAAGGTTTGACTCGCGTGAAAAAAGAGACCTCCGGGTCTCTTTTTTTTGCCCCCTCCCACATTTGACCGGGTTGAGCTCAGGATGTGTGACAATGGCCGCCACTTTGAGCCAACACCAGAATCAACATGACCGCCCCCACTACGCCTAAACCTTCGCGCAAGAAGCCCAAATCCGCTACCCCGGCCAAGCCCGTGGCTCCGCGCAAAGAGGCTACCCTGCACCCGCGCAACCGCCACACAGGCCGTTACGACTTCCCGGCGCTGATCAAGACCACGCCAGAGCTGGCGCAATTCGTGGTCATCAATCCCTATGGCAAGGAGAGCATCGACTTTGCCAGCCCGGATGCGGTGCGGGTATTCAACCGGGCCTTGCTCAAGTCGTTCTATGGCATCGAGCATTGGGACATCCCGGCCGATTACCTGTGCCCGCCAGTGCCGGGGCGTGCCGACTATGTACATTTTCTGGCCGACCTGCTGGCCAGCGTCAACGACGGCAAGATCCCGCGCGGCTCCATCGTCAAGGTGCTGGACATCGGCATGGGCGCCAATTGCGTCTACCCGCTGATTGGCTATATGGAGTACCGCTGGAACTTCCTGGGCTCGGAAGTCGACCCTATCGCCGTGGCCGCCGCCAAGGCCATTGTGCAATCCAACGACCTGAGCAAGGTCATCCAGCTGCGCCAACAGCCCAACCCCAAGCAGATCCTGCTGGGCTTGCTGGAACCGGGTGAGCGCTTTGACCTGACCATGTGCAACCCGCCGTTCCATGCGTCCATGGACGAAGCCACCAAGGGCAGCGAGCGCAAGTGGCGTGCCCTGGGCAAGGCCGATCCGAAACGCAAGTTGCCAGTGCTCAACTTCGGTGGCCAATCGGCCGAGCTGTGGTGTGAAGGCGGCGAAGCGCGCTTTGTGACGCAGTTGATCGCCGAAAGTGCGCATTTTGCCCACAAGGTGTTGTGGTTCAGCACCCTGGTGTCAAAAGCGTCAAACCTGCCTGCGATCCAGACCGCACTGAAAAAAACCGGCGTGCTGGAAAGCCAGGTGGTGGAGATGTCTCAGGGGCAGAAGCAAAGCCGGTTTGTGGCGTGGACGTTCCAGACCAAGAATGAGCAGCAGATCTGGCGCCAGCGCTGGGTCCGCTGACGCCAATCTGTAGGAGCGAGAAACAAAACCGCAGGCAACAAAAAACCGTGCCCGGATCACTCCGGAGCACGGTTTTTTTTACTGCGTCTTACTTGTTAACAGCGTCGGTCAGGCCTTTAGCCACAACCAGCTTGATAACTTTCTTGGCAGCGATTTCGATGGCAGCGCCAGTCGAAGGGTTACGGCCAGTACGGGCAGGACGCTCGGTCACTTTCAGCTTGCCAATGCCTGGCAGAGTGATTTCGCCGCCGTTTTCCAGCTGATCAGCAACGATCTGGCCCAGTTGGTCCAGAGCAGCACGCGCGGTGGTTTTTGGCGCGTCGATAGCTTCAGCGATATCAGCGATCAGTTGGTCTTTAGTCAAAGCCATTGTGGTGTTCCTTCCCTATCAAATTCATATGGATTGCAGAGTGCAGTGTCAGCCGTCGAGCCCGACCGTCATGGCCTGGCGTCCCCGGCCATAACCACGGAGATCGGGGTTATAGATGCTTGAAACGGGGATTGGTTCGACCTGACAAATGCTGAATGCACGCTTAACGCCGAGACTTGGCGTAAGACCGGGCAAAACTAGCACAGAGACGGGGAAATATCCGCCTCAACATACCCATTTGGTCAGCTTTATCGCTCTAAACCGTGAAAAAAAGGCATATACCCGGTCGGACGCGAGGCAAAATGCCCTTCGCGGCACGTCTTGACCAATGGGTGCGGTACACTGGGCGACTTTTCGGGGAGGCCAACCGCTCCCCCTTCAACCAGCCGAGAAGCCTATGCCGATCCGTCATTGCATCGTCCACCTGATCGACAAAAAACCCGACGGCACACCCGCAGTTCTCCACGCCCGCGACTCGGAGCTGTCCGAGTCGGCCGCCATCGAGAACATGCTTGCCGACCTCAACGAGAGCTACAACGCCAAACAAGGCAAGGCCTGGGGTTTCTTCCATGCCGAGTCCGGCGCGCACCCGTTCAGCGGCTGGTTGAAGGAATACTTTGACGGTGGCCAGGATTTCACCACTTTCAGCCGCACCGCCGTGGAGCACCTGCAGAAGCTGATGGAGGAATCCAACCTCTCCACCGGCGGCCATGTGCTGTTTGCCCATTACCAGCAAGGCATGACCGACTACCTGGCGATCGCCCTGCTGCACCACAGCGAAGGCGTGGCGGTGACCGACGAGTTGGACGTGACCCCCTCGCGTCACCTGGACCTGGGCCAATTGCACCTGGCGGCACGCATCAACGTCTCCGAGTGGCAGAACAACAAGCAGTCCAAGCAATACATCTCCTTTATCAAAGGCAAGAACGGCAAGAAAGTTTCGGAGTACTTCCGCGACTTTATCGGCTGCCAGGAAGGCGTCGACGGCCCCGGCGAAACCCGCACCCTGCTCAAGGCGTTCAGTGACTTCGTCGAAAGCGAAGACCTGCCTGACGAATCCGCCCGGGAAAAGACCAAGACCCTGGTGGACTACGCCAGCAGCCAGGCCAAGCTCGGCGAGCCCATGGGCCTGGAAGAACTCTCCGGCTTGATCGATGAAGATCGGCCAAAAGCGTTCTACGACCATATCCGCAACAAGGACTACGGCCTGTCGCCGGAAATCCCGGCGGACAAACGCACCCTCAACCAGTTCCGCCGTTTCACCGGGCGTGCCGAAGGCTTGTCCATCAGCTTTGAAGCACACCTGCTGGGCGACAAGATCGAGTACGACGAAGCTGCCGGCACCTTGATCATCAAGGGCCTGCCGACCCAACTGACCGACCAGCTCAAGCGCCGTAACTGATGCTGGGCGGGGTCTTCAAGAAAGTCCTGCTGGTATTGCTGGTGGTGGTGGTGATCCAGAACTGGGGCAAGGTCGAGCGGCTGTTCAACCCGTCCCAGGTGGTTTCGGAGCAGGTACGCGCCTCGGCGCGTGTGGTGCTGTATTCCACGCAGTGGTGCGGGTACTGCAAACAGATCCGGCGTTTTCTGGACCAGAAGGGTATCCCGTACCAAGCGCTGGATATCGAGAAAAACGCCCAGGCGCGCAAGGCGTATGAGGCGCTGGGCGGCGGTGGGATTCCGTTTGTGGATGTGAACGGCACGTTGATTCGCGATTACAACCCTGAGGCGATCATGGCTGCATTGAAGTAACACGCAATCAAATGTGGGAGCTGGCTTGCCTGCGATGGCGGTGTAACGGTTCAATACCTGTGACTGACACAACGCTATCGCAGGCAAGCCAGCTCCCACACAAGTCAGCTCTGCACATTAGGTTTTGTGGTGGCCTTAGAAGTTGGCTTCCAGAGACACCATCGCCGTGCGCTCCTCCCCTACGTTGTAATACGCCGTGCTCGGCGCCAGCCCGTTGACCGGCGCCGAGTTGAACGCCACGGTACGCGCCGAACTCAAGTATTCCTTGTCGAAGACATTGAGCATCGACAAGCGCAGGGTCGCCGACTTGATGACCTTCTTGTCCACCGGCAAATAGACACCGGCATTGAGGTCAAACACCGTACGGCCTTCGATCTTCTCTTTATTGGTCAAATCGCCGTAGAAGCTGCCGACATACTTGCCCGCCACGTTGCCGTAGAACCGCGAGTCGTCATAGCCGAGCACCAGGTTAAACATGTTTTCCGGCACGTTGGCCAGTTGCTTGCCTGAGGTGGGCAACAGCACATTCTTGCTGAGCAGGTCGTCCTTCTGCTCGGACTGGGTGTAGGTGTACGAGGCGTAGTAGTTGAAGTTGTGGGGCAACAAACCACTCCATTCCAATTCCAGGCCTTTGTTAGCGACGCTGCCAACGTTGAGCACCATGTAGTCGCCACTGGCATCGGTGGTCGACACCTGGCGATCCTTGAAGCTGATGTAGAACAGGGTCGCGCTCAAGGCCATGTCGTCTTCGGTGTAGCGCCAGCCCAGCTCCTGGTTCCAGCTCAACTCGGACTTGAGGCTGACGGAGTCGCCTTTGTTGTACAGCACATAGTTGGGCGGCGTGCGCATGTTGCGGGTGACGTTGTAGAACGCCTGGTTGCTCTCGTCGACCTGGTACTTGGCGCTGAAGTTGGGCAGGAATTGGTGGTAACGGGTGTTACGTTTTTCCGGCTTGTCGTACAGGCTGCCGAGGTTGTTGCCGTCACGTTCAACGTATTGGTAGGCCACGCCGCCGACAAAACTCAGGTCCGGCGTGGCTTGCCAGCTGTCCTGGACCCAGAGCTTCTGCGATGGGGTGACGGTGTAGTAGTGACGACCTTGTACCGTCGCGCCGTTCTTGTCGACCACCTGGCCGCCGCTGTTGTAGTCACCCCACACGTCATCCGGCGCGCCTTCGCCGTTGATCCCGATAAACGGCTGGGTCTGGCGCTGGCGCGCGCGCTCATACCAATAGCCGTAGTCCAGGCTGTGTTCGTCGTTGATATCCCACTTCATTTTGGCCGTGACGCCGGGGCGCCAGGTCTCGGTCCACGAAGGGCGATAGTAATTGGCCGATTGCAGGTTGCCGAGGTCGTAGTTACCGGCTTTGTCGGACCTCGGCCCCAGGTTGGAGGCAGTCTGGCCGCTGAAGCTGCCACCGTTGGACCAGTAGTAGTACGGCGTGACCGTCAACGACAGGTTGTCTTGCAGTTGCCAGCGCTGGGTCAGCGTGGCGTTGACGCTTTCAAAGGGGTTGCGGTTGAGCTTGTAGGACGCAGATAACAAACCGGCTTTGTACACCGGGCTTTCAGCGTAATCCTTGCGCCGTCCTTCATTGTCGAACTGCGACTTGCTCAGGCTGTTGTAGTTATAGTTTTCCTGCTTGTTGTACTTGACCGTGGCCAACGTGGAATTGCCGTTGTCACCTTCGAACAGGCTGCTCCACTCGATTTTATCGCTGCGCAGGGTGCCCTTGCCGCGCCACTTGTCACCTTCCAGGTGCGATGCCGAGACCCAGGTCTTGAGGCCACCGAAATCGCCGGTATTCGCCCGCACGAAGGTCTTGCGCAGGTTATTGGTACCCAAGGTCTGCTTGGCAAAAACCCCCGCCTCCTTGGTTGGCCGCAGCGTAATCATGCCGATGTTGCCGCCGCTGGAACCGATGTGCGGGCCGTCGGCCTCGGAGGAGCCCTGGGTGGCGAATACTTCGGCAAGGTTTTCCGGGTCGCCCAGCTGGTTGGAATACACGCTGTAGTTGCCAGAATCGTTGATCGGCACGCCATCCACCGACACCCCGACCTGGTCCGAACTCATGCCGCGCATAGTGAAGTTGGTGCCGCTGGTGCCGCTGGCGTCATCGCTGGAAACGTTGATGCCCGGCGTGTATTTGAGCTTGTCGATGGCGTTGGCGGTGGCCGACATTTCGTCCATGGCCTCCTTGGTCACCGTCGAGCGCGCCTTGGCACTTTCCTCGCGAATCATGTGGCCGTTGCCCAGAGTCTGCTTGCCGGCAACGTTCACCGAACCTACGTCCTGTGAGTCATCGGCCATCACCAGCGGTGCAAAGCCGCCCAGGCCCGATGCCAGAAGCAGGGCATAAAGAGAGTTGTAGTTCACGTGTAGATCCCTTACTGACATTGTTGTGTTGTATGGGGCAGAGGTGCTCTTCCTGACCACTTGTTCAGGAACCCAGGGATGATCCACGGCACGTGTAACCGTTTGGTGACAGGTTTTGGCGATTGCGATGACGGTTCGGTGAACGGCGCTGCGTCTAGCGCAACACGATAACTCGGCCCAGCAGCCTGTGTTGTTCGAAACCCAGCACCGCTTGCAAGGCGTTCAATACCGCCAACGGGTCCTTGCTCGGGAAACTGCCGCTGACGCGTTTGGCGCCCATCTCTTCATTGAGCAGCAGCAATCGGCCAGGGTAATAACGGCTCAAGTCCTGGACCACATCGGCCAGCGGTGCCTGATAGTAGTTGAGCCAACCCTCGCGCCAGGCCAGGCGGGATTCGCTGTCGACAGCGTGCATGGCATCGGCAACGCCATCGGCGTAGGCCACTTGCTGGCCTGCTGTCAAAACCTGCTGCCGGCCCTGTTCCGATGGTGTGACGCCCACCCGGCCGGACAATACGGTGACCTCGGCTCCGGCCGGTTGCAGGCGCACTTCAAACTGGGTGCCCAGCACCTGCGCTTGACCACCGCCCGCCTCCACCACAAAGGATTGGCCGGTGTGTGCCACGCTGAAAAATCCCGCGCCACGCCGCAGCTGGATATGCCGTTGACCATGGCTGAAATCCACGGCAATGGCGCTGTCGGCGTCAAGGGTGACCACAGATTGATCGGCCAGAGTGAAGGTCTTCACCTCCCCCGGTGCCGTCACGTAATCGGCCCCCAGCCCATCGACCCAGCGCGACGGCTGCCAACCGGCGCCCATCGACACCATCACCAGCAGGCAGGCGGCCATGGCCAGGGCGCCGGGCCAGCGCAGTGCACGGGAGCGCCTGGAGGAATTCATCTTATTGAGGTAGGCCTGCAAGGCCAGCGCGTCCTCATCGGCCAGCTTGCGCGCCGGCTCTTCGCTCAGCTCCCACAGTACCTGAGCCTGGGCGTACGCCTCGGCATGCGCGGGATCGGCGTGCAGCCAGCGGCTGAACGTGGCCTGGTCGCCGCTGCTGGGCTGGTCATGCAGCAGGCTCAGCCAGTCAAGCGCGGCCTGTTCCTGGGCGGGTGTCGGCGTGATGTTCACGGTGCTTTCCCTGGCGTGCGTGGCTGCGTTGGTTCACGAAGGCTGGCCTTGCAAGCTTCGAGGGCGCGCATCATATGTTTTTCCACGGCACTTTGGGACAGCCCCATGGCCTTGGCAATTTCTGCATACTTGCGCCCGTGGATACGGTTAAGCAGGAAAATCTGGCGGGTACGCTCGGGCAAACTGCGCAGGGCGGTTTCCACGTGGCGCAGGTCGTGGCCTGCCTCCAGTGCGGCCTGGGGTTCGCAGACTTGGTGATCTGATTGCTCGGGCAACCAGCCTTCGCTGCAGCGGGCCCGTGCACCTTCGCTACGCAGGTGATCGATAGCGATATTGCCGGCGCAGCGCAGCAGGTAGGTGCTGAGTTCTTCAACCTGCACCAAGGGGCGACGCCAGAAGCGCAGGAACAAATCCTGCACCAGGTCGGCCGCTGTGGCACGGCAACCGACGCGGCGACTGACCAGCGCTTCCATCTGTGAACGCTGGGACAAAAACACCTGCAGGAAATGCGCACGTCCACCGGCCCCATCGGTGTGCGGGTCGTTCTGGGGTTCCGGCGGTGGGCTGATCATCATGGCAGGCTCAGGACAGTGCGAATGCCGCAACAGGGCTGGCCAGCAGGCTGAGGCCTGCCAGGATCAAGGCCAACCTTGGCCGATACGGCAACAGCAATACCAGCAACAAGGCGCTGAGCATCAACACCGCGCACCACTCGACCAGGCCCTGGCTCCAGCCTGCGGCCAGCACTGCCGGCCAGATCGCGGCAATCAGCAGCAACCAGCCACCCAGCCGCAGCCCCAGGCGCCGCGTGGGCGATGGTTTTTGGTGCAGCAGCTCGCCGTGATGACGATCGGTGGACAGGCACAGCGCGGTAAACCCGGCGTAGCACATCAGCAGCGCGAGAAGCATCAGCCGGCCTCCTGCTTGAGCGTCAACCCACGCGCACGTTCGGCTTTGGGTTGCGACGCGGTACGGCGTTGCATCTTCCACGCCGCCCAGGCAAGGAACACACCACTGGCCAGGCAGGTCAGGTCGAAGCCGGCCATGGCCCAGTCGCCGTTCAACAGCGAGACGCCCAAATGCTGCGTGGTGGTGATTGCGTTAAGCAGCGGGATCGCCATAAACAGCAGCGCGCCGATGCTCAGCTGTTCGACCCAGCCTCGACGAGCGCGACGCAGCATCGCGTGCAACAAGCTCAGGCCCCAGGCGACAAAGAAGGCTTGCACCTCCCAGTCGGAGCGCGCGGCGAAACTTACCGGCAACAGGCGATTGGCCCAGAAAAACGCGGCGATGGCGATCATCAAGCCAGCCATGCTGGCGATGTTCAGCACCTCGACCAGGCGCAATTCAAACGGCATCGCTGCGCTCTTGGCGTGTTTGAGCTGACGCTTGCCGAGCCAGATCACCAGCCCTGTGCCGATCATCGCCGTGCCCGCCAACCCGCAGATAAAGTACAGCCAGCGCAGCACCGGGCCGGCAAAATGGCCCATATGCAGGCCGTAGAAACTGCCACCGATGACCGCCGGCAGGGACGGCTCGCCACTGACCCGCAACAATTCGCCGGTGGTGCCACTGAACGACACGGTATTGCCGAAATCATGCACCACGCTATCGGAGCCGGCGCGGAACACATTGACCGACGCGTTCACATCCCCAGGGTTGTTGACCGCCACCCGTCCCACATGGCCGCCAGCCCACTGCTCCCGCGCCTGCTGGTACATCGGCAATAACGGCAGCAGCTGGCCCGGTTGGCCGAGGGCCGGCGCGTTGTCGGTGTTGGGGAACAGCTCCTTGAAGAATGCCCGGCTGTCGTCGCCATAGGACGCCATGATGGGCGCCGGCATCACCATGCTCATGAAAATCACCAGGCTGCTGTAGGTGATCATCAGATGAAACGGCAGCACCAGCACACCCACCGCGTTGTGCCCGTCCAGCCAGGAACGCTGGCCTTTGCGTGGGCGGAAGGTAAAGAAGTCCTTGAAGATTTTCTTGTGGGTGATGATGCCGGTGATCAGCGCAACAAACATCACCATGGCGGCGATGGTCGACAGCCAGCGGCCCCACGGGTAAGGCATTTGCAGCTGGAAGTGGAAACGATAGAAGAACTCGCCGCCCTTGCTGTCGCGGGCCTGTACCGGTTGGCCGCTGACCGGGTCGAGGATTTTCTGGATGAAGGTGCCGCGCTTGCCCGGCTCGACCTTGTCTTGCCACATCACCGACAGGCCAGGGTCGCGACTGTTCGGCAGGGTAATAAACCAGCTTGCGGCTGTGGGCGCCTGTTGTTGCAGGTAGCTTTGGGCCACGGCAAGGCTGCGCCCGTCATCCAGGGGATGGGCCTGCACTTCGGGCTGCATCCAGTGGGTGATTTCGTCTTTGAAATAGGCCAGGGTACCGGTCAGGAAAATCGCGAACAGCAGCCAGCCGAAGATCAACCCGGCCCAGGTATGCAGCCAGGCCATGGCTTGGCGAAAACCCTCTTTCATGTGCGCACCATCCACAAACCCACGCCGGCCAGGGTGGCAAACAGCGCGCTTGGCAGCATCACCCCCGCCCAGGCACGCCACGCAGTGCGGCAGGCAAAGCACCAGAGCACCGCCAGCAGGTAGAACACAAACGAGCTCATCATGCCGGTGACCACCGCGTCGGCACGCGATGTGGGCATCCACAACGCCAGGCAGATGGCGGCCAGGGACGCCATCAGGTAGCCGCCGATAACAGCCGCCAGCACACGCGAGGTGACGGCGAGGCGGTAGGAAACGGGCAATGGGGTTTTGCTTTTCATGCGGCAGACGCCAAGCTGATCAGCGCGCAATATTAATGATAAATATTCTCATAAGCAAAAGAGAACGGATGAATCACCCGCCGTGACGGATTGCCGAAGCTTGTCGCGGCCTCTACAATGCGAACAATTCTTGTTCTCTAAAGCATGGCGATGCTTACGGAGTGATCGCGTTGCAGCCATCCAATACCGTCGAAGTTCTGTACAACGACCATCACCACTGGCTCACCGGCTGGTTGCGACGCAAGCTCGGCTGCCCGGAGAACGCCGCCGACCTGGCGCAGGACACCTTCATCCGCGTGCTCAGCGCACGGGACACGCCGACGCTGATCGAACCCCGTGCCTTCCTCACCACCGTGGCCAAGCGCGTATTGTTCAACTTCTATCGCCGCCAGGACCTGGAGCGCGCCTACCTTGATGCCTTGGCGCAAATGCCCGAGAACGTCGCACCGTCGGAAGAAGACCGCGCAATCATCCTGCAAACCCTGCTGGAACTGGACCAACTGCTCGATGGCTTGCCTCGGCTGGCCAAGCGCGCCTTCCTGCTCGCCCAGCTCGATGGCCTGACCTACGCGCAGATCAGTGCGGAACTGGGCATCTCCATCGCCACCGTCAAGCGCCATCTGACCAAAGCGGCCATGCGCTGCTACTTTGCCCTATGAACGTCTCCAGCCAAGTCGCCGAACAAGCCGTGCACTGGCTGCTGGAAATGCAGCAAGGCGCGCTCAATCCACGCCAGCAAGCAGCCTGGCAGCAATGGCTGAATGCCCACAGCGAGCACCAGCGCGCCTGGGAACAGATCCAGCAGGTCAACCAACGCCTGCGCGGCATGCCCTCGCCCCTGGCCCACGCGGCGTTGAATGCCCCCACCTTGCGCAGCCGGCGCCAGGCGCTGAAGTTGCTGCTGATCCTGGGCGCCGGTTCGGCAGCAGTTTGGAGCCTGCGCCAGCAGCATATCCTGCCACCACTGAGCGCCGACTATCGCAGCCCGGTAGGCCAGCGTCGCACCGTGCAACTGGCCGACGGCAGCCAGTTGAAACTCAACACGGGCAGCGCAGTGGATGTGCATATCGATGGGCAGCAACGGCTGATCCGCCTGCTCGAAGGCGAAATTCTGCTGACCTCCCGTGCAGGCGATACACCCTTGCGCGTGCTGACCGGCCAGGGCCTGCTCAGCAGCCAGGCGGCGCGCCTGAATGTTCGCCAGTTCAACGATCATACCCAACTCGCAGTGCTGGCCGGTCAGGTCGAGGTGACGCCCAATAATTACAGTGGCCTGCCATTGACCGTAGCGGCCGCGCACCAGGTGAATTTCACCCGCAAGGGCTGGGACACCCCGCGCTCGACCGACGCCAACAGCGGCGCCTGGGCCGACGGCATGCTGGTGGCCGCGCATATGCGCCTGGAAGACTTTCTCAGCGAACTGGGGCGTTATCGCCGCGGCCAGCTGCATTGCGACCCGCAAGTGGCGAACCTGCTGCTGTCCGGCAGCTACCCGCTGGATGACAGCGAACGCATCCTTGACCTGCTGGAAGTCAGCCTGCCGGTGAAAGTGCGGCGCTTTACCCGCTATTGGGTGACCGTGCAGGCACGGGCCTGAATTTATTTTGCGTTTAAGTGAGCCGTTTTCCGCACCTGGCGTGACAGAGAAGGAAAGCCACCTTGATCCTTCCTTCTCAGGACCGCCTTCATGCCCCA
The DNA here is from genome assembly GCF_001439685.1 of Pseudomonas libanensis. Taxonomy (GTDB): domain Bacteria; phylum Pseudomonadota; class Gammaproteobacteria; order Pseudomonadales; family Pseudomonadaceae; genus Aquipseudomonas; species Aquipseudomonas libanensis. Next base: position 197,999 of record NZ_JYLH01000009.1, on the reverse strand, counting down.
GCAACCGACGCTTCTCGCCCGCACCTTGCGCCAACTCCTATTGGGCGCCAGCCTCAGCCTGACCGTCCTTCCCCCCGTGATGGCTGCCGACACCAAGGCCTACCACATCGCGCCGACCACCCTGGAAGCGGCCCTGAATCAATTTGGTCGCGAAGCCGGTGTACTGGTGTCCTTCGGTTCTGAAGTGACGGCCGGCATGCAAAGCCGTGGCCTGTCGGGCAATTACAGCGCGGCCGACGGCCTGCAGAAACTACTGGAAGGCACCGGCCTGCAAGCCCGGGCCGAAGGTGACAATGCCTACAGCCTGCAACCGACCGGCGTCACCGCCCCCCTTGAATTGCAAACCTCCAACGTGGTCGGCGACTGGCTCGGTGACGCGGCGCAAACCAACGTGTTCGAACACCCCGGCGCCCGTGACGTGATCCGCCGTGAAGAGTTTGAACGCCAGGGTGCCACCCAGGCCCGCGATGTGCTCAACCGCATTCCCGGGGTCAATGCCCCGGAAAACAACGGCACCGGCAGCCACGACATGGCGCTGAACTTCGGCATTCGCGGGCTCAACCCGCGCCTGGCGTCGCGCTCAACGGTGCTGATGGATGGCATCCCGGTGCCTTTCGCGCCCTATGGCCAGCCGCAGTTGTCCTTTGCGCCGATCAGCATGGGCAACATGGACGCGGTGGACGTGGTACGCGGCGGCGGTGCGGTGCGCTACGGCCCGCAGAACGTCGGCGGCATCGTCAACTTCGTGACCCGCGCCATCCCGGATGCGCCCACGGTCAAGGGCGGCTTGCAGACCGAAACCAGCCCGTCTTCCAGCCACGACGGTTTCAAGACCACCGGCAACCTGCTCGCCGGCGGCACTGCCGACAATGGCCTGGGCGGCGCGCTGCTGTACTCCGGCACCCGCGGCGGCGACTGGCGCGAAAACAGCAACACGCGCATCGACGACCTGATCCTCAAGGGCAAATACCAACTGGACGACGCCAACAGCTTCAACGCCATGGCGCAGTACTACGAAGGCCAGGCCGATATGCCCGGCGGTTTGAACGTCAAGGACTACAAAGCCGATCCGTATCAGTCCACCCGCCCCTACGACAAGTTCTGGGGCCGCCGCACGATGTTCAACGTCGGCTACCGCTACGAGCAGGACCGCCGCGAATTCACGATCAACAGCTTCTTTACCAAGACCTTGCGCAGCGGTTACCTGGACCAGGGCAGCTTCCTGTCGCTGTCGCCCCGCGAATATTGGGTACGCGGCCTCGAGACCCGTTTCGCCCAGGGCTTCGACCTCGGTCCCACAAGCCATGAGGTGGGCGTCGGCTACCGCTACATCAATGAAGCCGGTCACGAACTGCGCTACCGCACACCGATTGCCTCCAATCAGCAAATCCCCACCACCGACAGTCGCAACGACCGCGACACACGCGGCGGTACCGAAGCCAATGCGTTCTTCATCGATGACCGCATTGATATCGGCAAGTGGACCATCACCCCGGGCATCCGCTACGAGATGATCGAGTCCCAGCAGACCAACAACCTGAGCAACGTCAAGTACAAGGGTGACTACAACACCGCGCTGCCAGCGCTGAACGTGCTCTACCACCTCACCGACGACTGGAACCTGTACGCCAACACCGAAGGCTCGTTCGGCAGCGTGCAATACAGCCAGATGCCCAACCGTGTGAACAGCGGCGAAGTGAAACCGGAAAAAGCCCGCACCTGGGAACTCGGCACGCGCTACGACAACGGCAGCCTGCGCGCGGAAATCGGCGCCTTCCTGATCAACTTCGACAACCAGTACGACAGCAACCAGACCAACGACACGGTGATCGCCCGCGGTGAGACTCGTCACCAGGGCATCGAGTCGAGCATCAACTATGCGCTCGACGGCCTGAGCCCGGCGCTGGCGGGTTTCGATGTGTATGCCACTTATGCCTATGTTGACGCGACCATCCGCGAAGACGGCCCGAACAAAGGCAACCGTGTACCCTTCTCGTCCAAGCACAAAGGCACTCTCGGCGTAGGTTACACCGACGGCCCGTGGAAGCTGAATGTGGACAGCAGCTACCAGAGCAGCCAGTTCGCCGACAATGCCAACACCCAGGCCGAAAGCGCCGACGGTGCCAATGGGCGCATCCCCGGCTATATGCTGTTCAGCAGCCGAGCGGCCTATGACTTCGGCCCGCAACTGTCGGATTTGAATGTGGCGGTGGGGGTGAAGAACATCTTCAACAAGCAGTACTACACCCGCTCGTTTGACGACAACAACAAGGGCAAGTACGTGGGTGAGCCGCGTACGGTGTATGTGCAGACGTCCATTGCATTCTGATCTGCCTCCAATCTGCAGACCGTAACAAATCCAAATGTGGGAGGAGGCTTGCCCCCGATAGCAGTGTGTCAGTCAGCCTATATGGCACTGCTACACCGCAATCGGGGGCAAGCCCTCTCCCACATTGGCCTCCAGAGGCTTCAGCTACCCGCCAGGCAACTGGGCGTACCCGCCACCAACGCATCGATGGCACACCGCGTCTTGGCCGGCATATGCACCGCCGTCGGCCAGACCACATGGATCGGCGCTGGCTGCTCGCGGTAGCTAGGCAATACTGCCTGCAATTGCCCACGCAACGCATAGTGGGCGATCAACCAGCTCGGTAACCAGGCCAGCCCCACGCCCGCGATGACCGCATCGGCTACAGCTTGGAGATCATCCAGCACCAAGGGCGAGGCCAGGCGCGAGCGATGCGTTGTGTTGCTGCGATACGCAATGCCGCGATGAACGGCCAGGTCTTCGATACTTTCAATGCTCCCCCTGCGCTGCAGATACACCGGTGACGCCGCCAGCCCCATGACCTGCTGCCCCAGGCGACGTGCACTCAGGCGGTCGGTATCCGGCAACGTGCCGATCCGCACGGCCATATCGAAGCCCTCCTGGGCCAGATCAATCATACGGTCGGAGAAGCAAATCTCGATTTCCAGTTCAGGGTAACGCTCCATCAAGCCCCACAACGCCGGAGCCGCATAGTGGTGCCCGAAAGCCAACGGCACGCTCGCCCGCAACCGCCCGCGTGGTTGTTGCCGGCCACTTTCGAGCACCGATTCGGCGGCTTCCAGTTCGGCCAAGGCGCGCAGGCAATGCTCGTAGTACGCCTGCCCGTCCTCGGTCAATCGCTGGCGGCGTGTGGAACGCTGCAGCAGGCACGTGCCAAGCCGCGCCTCCAGGCGCGCCAAGCCTTTACCGACGGCCGAGCGCGTAAGGTTCAGGCGCTCGGCGGCTTCGGTGAGGTTGCCGCTCTCGACGATTTGCAGAAACAGCTCGACGCCATCAAAACGTGGGGTAGCCATGGTTCAATTGTCGCCTGTGATTCCCTTATCAATGGAAAACTTATCACAAATAACGAATCCAGTTCCCGAGAGAATAGAGCCCTCCCCTATTCAAAAGGAACCTGTCATGCCACCCGCCGCTGCTGTATCGGCCCTCCACCCGCCAAGCACCGCCAGAAATGCCTTGGCTCTCACCGCCGTCTGCCTGGTGGCCCTGATGTTCGGCCTGGAAATCTCCAGCGTGCCGGTCATCCTGCCAACCCTTGAACAGCAACTGGGCACCGGTTTCCAGGACGCCCAGTGGATCATGAATGCCTACACCCTGGCCTGTACCAGTGTACTGATGGCGGCGGGCACCTTGGCGGACCGCTTCGGTCGGCGGCGCATGTTGGTGCTGTGCCTGTGGCTGTTCGGATTGGCGTCGCTGGCCTGTGGGTTGGCCGATAGCGCCTCGACGCTGATCGTGGCGCGGTTCGTCCAAGGCATTGGTGCCGGCGCGATGATGATTTGCCAGTTCGCCATCCTGTCCCATCAGTTCCGCGACCCGGCGGCGCGAGCGCGAGCCTTCGCGATATGGGGAGTGATTGCCGGCGTGGGCCTGGGTTTCGGGCCGATGGTCGGGGCATTGATCCTGGCCGTGGCGGACTGGCGCTGGGTGTTCCTGGTGCACGTACCGCTGACCCTGTTCACCCTGGTGCTGCTGCATGCCAGCGTGCAGGAATCCCGTGACCCGGCCAGTCATCGCCTGGACATCGCCGGTATGCTGACCTTGACGCTGACGGTGTTCGCGCTGGTGTACTTCATCACCCAGGGCAGCGAGTACGGTTTTGGCACCCCGGCGATGCTCGGCTGGGCCGGCCTGTCCTTGATAGGCATGCTGCTGTTCATTTTGATCGAACGGCGCAGCCCACACCCGATGTTCGATTTCTCGGTGTTCCGTATCCAACGCTTCAACGGTGCGTTGATGGGCTCGATCGGCATGAACTTCAGCTTCTGGCCGTTCATGATCTACCTGCCGCTGTACTTCCAGGCGGGGCTGGGCTACGACACGCTGACCACTGGCGCCGCCCTGCTTGCCTACACCCTGCCGACCTTGCTGGTGCCACCGCTGGCCGAACGCCTGGCCCTGCGTTTTGGTGCCGAACGCATCATTCCCCTTGGCCTGGGTACGATGGGCGCAGGGTTCCTGGCCATGGCCGCCGTCAATGCCGCCGCACAGCCAAGCACCGCGCTGGTGTTGCTCAGTTGCGTGATCGCCGGCATTGGCCTGGCGTTGACCAACTCGCCCACCACCAACACCACTACCGGCGCCGTCTCGGCCGACCGTGCGGGCATGGCGTCGGGCATCGACTTCAGCGCACGATTGATCACCCTGGCACTCAACATTGCGTTGATGGGCCTGGTGCTGTTGCTGGGGATCAGCCACCACCTGGCCAACGTGCTGCCTGACAACACGGCATTGGAGTGGGCAACGCTCAGCCAGCATATTGCGGCAGGCAAGTTGAACGCGCCGGGGCTGACCGCCGTTGATGCGCAGACGGCACTGCGCACCGGCGCCGGTTGGGCCATGCTCTTTGCGGGCTTGGGGGCTTGCGGATTAGCCGCGCTGAGCCGGTATTTCTTCAGGCTCCGTGGCTGAACGAAAACGGGCCTGCATGTGCAGGCCCGTTTTCAGTAGGGGTTTAAAAAACGGTCAGCCGTTGATTGCAGCGTTTTCGTTTTCCAGGAATTCCTCTTCAAGCGCGTCTTCATTCACTTTGTTGATTGGCTGGGTTTTCGCGGCAGCGCGGGGCTTGCCTTGCAGTTTGCCAAACAGGTGTTCCAACGCATGGTCCAACTTGGTGGCGGCGCCATCGATCGCTTGTTCCAGCGTATCGGCTTTATGGCACACGGAAACCGGTTGATGGCCCTTTGGCCGTGCTTCCAGGCGGCAACTTAAATCGTGGGGACCGGGCTTGTCGCCGTTCTCATCCCGCAGGTAGACCTCAACGCGGGTCAGGTCTTCTTCGTAACGTTCGAGCGTGCTCTCAATGGTAGTACGTACCCACTCCTCCAGTCGGATGCTGCTTTCAATATGGTTATCGCTATTGACTTGGATTTGCATAGTTCTTCCCTTATTTCAGCTAGCTCGCCAGAGGTCACAAACTGCAACACCAGGGTGGTGAAACCATGACCTCCTGATTACACAATTGAGCACCTGCTGAAACAATTCAACCCCTTTGCAAAGATAAATCCTACATTACAAATTAACCCTGACGACGGGCAAAAACACTGGTACGGTGGGGAGTTAGTTACATCTTCTTACGACCTGCCAACCTCATAATTGCGCCTCTGCCAAGGGGTGCAAAACGCGAAAAATCCCTGCTTCCTCCACCAGCCAATCATGCACCGCACGCACGCCCGGATGGTTCAACGCACCCGGCGCATACAGCAGCACGTAGCGTTTATGGTTGGGCACGGCCACGCCGAATGGCACGATCAGGGTGCCGCGCTCCAGTTCATCATTGAGCAAGGTGCGCCGCGCAATCGCCACGCCCATGCCGGCAATGGCGGCTTCGATGGTCAGGTGATTGCGATTGAAGGTATGCCCGCGCCGCACATCCGCGCCATGGTAGCCAATGGCATTCAGGTAGAACTCCCACTCGGCATATTCATAACTCCCACGCCAGGCGGTGATGTCGTGCAGCAGCGGGAAATGTGCAAGGTCAGCCGGGCCGTGCAACGGTGGCCGACCACGCAACAAGCTGGGAGCGCATACCGGGAATATCTGCTCGTCCAGCAGGGCTGTGGATAACAGGCCGGGGTAGCTGCCGTCGTTCAGGTCGATAGCAAGGTCGAAATCACCTTCATGCAAGGCGATGCTGCTGTCTTCGGCGACCAGGCGCAATTGAATGTCCGGAAAACGCTGCTGCAAACGCGGCAAGCGCGGGGTCAGCCACTTGCCGAGAAACGACGGGATCGAACGCAAGCGTAAGGTGCCGCTGATCATTCCCGCGTCCAGGCGCCGCAATTCCGCATCGATGCTGCCATAGGCCTCCCCCACCACGGCCGCCAGGCGCTGCCCCTCGGCGCTGAGCTCCACCCCGCGCGCACGCCGATGAAACAACCGAAACCCCAGGCGCTCCTCCAACTGGCGAATCTGCTGGCTCACCGCACCGGGTGTGATGTGCAGTTCTTCGGCGCAGCGGGTGAACGACAGGTGCCGTGCAGCGCAGGAGAAAACATGCAACCAGACATAGGTCTGGCCATTGAGCGGGCGCGTCATAGGGTTTAGTCCTGCTAAAGGGTGTCTTAGAACAATTCGTTGGTCAGTATCAAACTATAGGCTCAGTATCGCCTTAATTGCGCTCGTCCTACAAAACATGGCAGCGATTTCTACTCCATTGCTTGTAAGGGTTTAGCATGGCTATCAGTGTTTTCGATCTATTCAAAGTGGGCATTGGCCCCTCCAGCTCCCACACCGTCGGCCCGATGCGCGCTGCGGCAACCTTCGCCCAGGCGTTGGTCGACCAGCATTTGCTCAGCCAGACCCGCCGCGTCGAGATACGCCTGTACGGCTCGCTGTCCGCCACGGGCATCGGCCACGCCACCGACCGCGCCTGTGTCATGGGCCTGATGGGCGAATGGCCGGATAAGGTCGACCCCACCTCGATCAATGCACGTATCCAGCAGCTGCGCGAGTCCGGCCAATTGCTGCTTGCGGGTTCCCAGGAAATTGCCTTCAACTGGCAAACCGACCTCCTGCTATTGGACGAAAGCCTGCCTTACCACCCCAACGCCATGTCCTTGCACGCCTATGGCGACAACGGCCTGTTGAGCGAACAAACCTATTACTCGGTGGGCGGTGGTTTCATCATCGAAGCTGCCGAAGCCGCCTCGGGCATTGCCCCGACCAGCGATGTGAAATTGCCCTACGATTTTTCCAGCGCGGTGGAACTGCTGGCCCTGTGCAACAAGCACGGCCTGCGGGTTTCCGAATTGATGATGGCCAACGAACGCGCGTGGCGCAGCGACGAAGAGATCCGCAGCGGCCTCTTGCATATCTGGTCGGTGATGCGCGACTGCGTGGAACAAGGCCTGCGCGATGAAGGCATCCTGCCCGGTGGCCTGGATGTGCCACGGCGGGCGGCGAAATTGCACCGCAGCCTGTTGGAAATCGGCAAGCCCAACGTCATCACCTCGACCTTGTCTGCGATGGAATGGGTCAACCTGTTCGCCCTGGCCGTCAACGAAGAAAACGCCGCCGGCGGGCGCATGGTCACCGCGCCGACCAATGGTGCGGCGGGGATCATCCCGGCGGTGCTGCATTACTACATGAAGTTCAACCCTGATGCGTCCGATGATGACGTAGTGAATTTCTTCCTGGCCGCTGCCGCCGTTGGCATTCTCTGCAAGAAAAACGCCTCGATCTCCGGGGCCGAAGTCGGCTGCCAGGGCGAAGTCGGCTCGGCCTGCGCCATGGCCGCCGCCGGCCTGGCCGACATCCTCGGGGCCACACCGGAGCAACTGGAAAACGCCGCCGAAATCGGCCTGGAACACAACCTCGGCCTGACCTGCGACCCGGTCGGCGGCCTGGTGCAAGTGCCGTGCATCGAGCGCAACGCCATTGCCGCGGTCAAGGCGATCAATGCCACGCAAATGGCCCTGCGCGGCGACGGCAAGCACTTCATTTCCCTCGACAGGGTGATCCGCACCATGCGCGATACCGGTGCCGACATGCATGACAAATACAAAGAAACGTCACGGGGCGGCCTGGCGGTCAGCTGGGTGGAGTGCTGATTGGAGCACTGCCAGATTGCGTTGTCTGTGATCATTTTTTCAGCGTTGCCCTGAAACAGTTCACCGGCCCCAATAGCCACACAGAACAAAGGTGGGAGGTGGCTTGCCCCCGATAGCTGTGTGTCAGCCAATAAATACTCGGCTGCAAGACCGCTATCGGGGGCAAGCCCCCTCCCACATTAAAACTTCAGCGCCTGTACGGCACGAGGCTTGCTGTAGAACTTACGAGGAAAACGGACTTTGGCCGATGGTCAGGCGATGCGAACTAATCCCGGCACCGGCCGTCAATGACTGCATGTTCTTATCAGGCGGTAACGCACCATGGACAATCCTTTTCAGATCATCACCGATACCTTCAGCCCCCAATACCGCGTCAACCTGAGCATCCAGCGGCTGGACGGCAGCATCATGCTCACCCTCTCGGATGAGACCGGCGTGGTGGCCAAGCGCATGATCAGCGCCGAACAGCGCAACGACCCACAACGCCTCAAGCGCCTGGTGCAGAGCATCCAGTTCGGCATCGCCATCGAACAGGGCCATAGCGCCGTGGAGATCCTCGAACTGATGACGGACGGCGACAACCACAAACTCCTGCAGCAACCGCCCACCCGTACCCTGCCGTTCAGCGTCGGGCTTTAAAGCTCACCCTTTTCGGTTTCCAGGCTCGCCTCGCCCTTGCGACGCGGGCCTTCGACCTTCACCGAAGGGAAAGCCGACGATGCGTAGCGCACCACCAGGATGGCAAACGCCAACAGCAGGATGCCACCGCACAGGTAGATGATGCCCACGTCCGGCGGGTTGTGGTGTGACACGTTGGAGATCAACAAGCGCGTCAGCGCGGTGATCGCCACGTAGATCAGGAAGCGCACGGGCATGTGGTTGGTCTTGAAGTAAATCCCCACCATCGCGCCCAATTCCAGGTAGATGAACAGCAGCAAGATGTCATCGATCTTGATGTGCCCATTCTCCAGCATCCCCAGAAATTCCATCACCGCTGCCCAGGCGGTCACCGCTCCGATGGCAAACAGCGCCAGATAGTGGAACGACTCGACAAACAGATTCCCCAGGGACTCGGCCAGCCCATGGACTTGCTGGCGCAGCCTTTCGGCCCAGTTGATTTTCACGATGGTGTTTCCTTAGGTCGGCTCGACCGGATAATGCGGGTTGGACGTGACGGTTGTTCTGCATGCAGAAAAAAGGCCAGAGGGCGGTTCTAAGATGGTGGCTTGGTGACATGAGGCACATATGAGGATGAGCAGAGTAGATACTTTGCTCATCGAAAAAGCTGACCTATCAAGGATATCGCTGGCAGTGCGTGTAAAACCGAGAGAACCCGAATGTTGTCTGTCACTTTGTATACGACCAGATAATTCGGATGCACCACCATCTCTCGAGTACCAATGACTCTGCCAGGACGGTAAAGGTGGGGTCTGCGAGAGAGGGCCAGCACCGAGGATTCGATGGAGCGCTTTAACTCGAGAGCTGCTATAGGATTGCGATGACTGAGGTATTCAATAATTTGGCGAAGTTCCACCCGCGCTGCGGGTACCCACTCAATCAGCATCGCCTTTCTTGAGTTTGGATTCAATCAGTGCTTGCATTTCGGCCATCACCTCGTCGTGAGGAATGCCGGGGCTGGTGTCGTCAATAGCGGCCTGCACCTTGGCGCGAAACCAGCGGTCGTAGCTGTCAGCCTGCTCTTCGGTATCTGCTTGGATACCAGAGGAAAAGGAAGCGTCCATAAAAATCTCCGTTGTCGATGAGAAGGAGTCTAGTCGCTGGCGTTTTTACTGTCGTGCTTCAAGCGATGAAGTGAGTAACAGAAAAAATCCATGCTCAGCCAATCATTTTTTAGACCGTCCCCACGATCGTGGGGACGATCACGTCGTAGCATCAAGCTGGTGCGACTTGCTCCAATGCTTGATCGACTAGCAGAGCGCCCATTTCAACCAATTGATGAATTGCCAGGACCAGGCTTCGCTGAGGACCTTCAAGGTCGAATGCCAGCGTGTTAGCCATTTCCCGGGCACTGCTAAGAGTTTCACTGGCGTTGGCCAGCAGGGTTTCCGTGTCGTTGTCAGGCGTTACGTTGAAAAGGGTGACTGGCGGCTCTGGCTTCAGAGGATCATTGCTGCTTGAGGTATTTTTACCCATGGTAGGACTCCAAAATTAAACACGTAAGTTTTCCTTTCCGTAAATCGAGCCGCCAAGCTCGGCCTTGCGAATGCAGGGCCAGAAGAAGGTAAGCCACCGTAGGATTACTCAGCAACCTCAGCGTGTCGTACGAAATTTCCGGTGTAGCAACCCCCCATTTCCCAACTACATTAAAAACCTACTATCCAAACCCCAACGTTTGGCTTATCCTTTTCGCTGTATATAAATACAGTAGTCGCAAAAGACAACTATCGTGAAGGCATGTGAGGTGGTGAATGGCCGTCGAAGTGGTATACCGCAGCAGCCGAGATCTGGAGCGTTTGTTCATGGATAAAGCCGAAGCTGACCGTCATGACAAGATGCTTGAACTCGCTGAGTTGCTGGCAGAAGTGTTGCAAAAAGCCGTGCCGTCGCTGAGCGAGCAGCAGGTGGAGGAAGCCGGGATCTACATGGCGAAGAACCGCGATGTATTTGCCAAGGCGTTCAAGAGCCAACCGGACGCGTTGTCCGAGTTGCTGAACCCGGCGGCGGAGTAAAGCCCGAATTGAACAGGCCCTGAATCATGGATTCAGGGCCTTTTTAATGCCTGGGCTATTTGTATAGCAGGCGCTCGGCCAGCTCGTCGGCCACCCGTGCCGGGGAGCGTTTTTCGGCTTGGGCATGGGCGAAGATTTCGGTCAGGCGCGTGCCGATGTTCGACAGGTGCGCGGTGATGCCGGGCAAGTCCGTGCCAGCATGTTTGAGGGCAACGTAGATCAGGCCACCGGAGTTGATCACGTAATCCGGGGCGTAGAGGATGCCACGGCCTTCCAACTGGTCGGCGATGTCCAGGTTGGTCAGTTGGGCGCTGGCCGAACCGGCCACCGCGGCGCAACGCAGCTGACCAACGCTGCTGCGGTTGAAAACGGCACCCACGCCGCAGGGCGCGAGGATGTCGCAGGGGGTGCTGAGCAAGGCGTCGTTGGCGATGGGGTGGGCGCCCAGTTGCTCCATGGCCAGTTGCACCTTGCCGTGATCAATGTCGCTGACCAGCAGTTCGGCACCGGCGGCGTGCAGTTGCTCGGCCAGGGCATAACCGACGTTGCCCAGGCCCTGCACCGCGACGCGCAGGCCCTCGAGGTTGTCGCTGCCCAGGCGCGCCATGGCGGTGGTGCGGATGCCGGCGAAGACGCCCATGGCAGCATGGGGCGCAGGGTCGCCTGCGGCGGTGGTACTGGTGACGAAGCGGGTGTGCTGGGCAATGCAGTCCATATCGGCGACTGAGGTGCCGCTGTCGATGGCGGTGATGTAGCGGCCATCGAATTTTTCGATACAGCGGCCAAATGCTTCGAACAGGGCCGCACGACTTTCCACATGCGCAGGACGCATGATTACCGCGGTAGCGCCGCCCACTGGCAGCCCTGCCAACGCGGCCTTATAGCTCATGCCTTGGGCCAGCCGCGCAGCATCGGCCACGGCACTTTCATCGTCGGGGTAAGCAAGGTAGCGACAACCGCCCAAGGCAGGCCCGCGACGACTGTCATGGATGGCAATGATCGCCTTCAACCCGGTCACCGGGTCGACGCTCAGGTGCAGCGATTCCAGGCGGGTGCTGTGCATGAGCGCAAACATCTTCGAGCTCCCGAATCACTTCTGGTAGTGGGCCAAGTATAGGCCGGCGGTAGAAAACTGCTGGATTGCACTGGAATAAGCCGCGCTGTTTCGTGGGATCTACGACATAAGAGCGCGGGATATTTCTTAAGACGCTGGACGAAAATTCCCTGCAAGGCTAAAACAGGGGCATCCGCCGGAGAACGCAATGAATCCCCGCACCGCCTTTTTCGCCTGCCTGGACCGTTCACCCCCTGCGCTGTTCGAAGCGGCGCTGTGGATTGCTGCCGAACACGACGCCAGTGTGCAGCCACTGTCGATCCTGCAGGATCTCACCGCGCTGCAACAACAGGTCAGTCTGGGCATGCCCCTGTTGCCCGCAGATGAACTCGGCCAACCGCTGTTGCGGCGCATGAATGACCTGGGATTCGCCCAGGATGACCACACCCCGTTGCGTCCCGCCGCCGCGTTGCTGGACAAAGTGTTGCAACGCAAACGCGGGCAGCCCTTGGCCATGGGCCTGATCGCATTGGAAATGGCGCGGCGCCTGGAGATCCCCATGGTCGGTGTGAACTTCCCCGGCCACTTCCTCCTGCGGGTACCCGGTGCCGATCACCTGTTGGACCCGTGCGGTGGCCGCCGCCTTTACCCCAACGACTGTCGCGAGCTGCTGCACCGCCAATACGGGCCGAAACTCAAGTTACAGGCCGATCACCTGCATACCGCCGAGCCACGGGCGATCCTGCAACGCTTGTCGCGCAACCTACGGCAACTGCATCTTTCCAACGACGAACCGCTGGCCGCTTTGGTGGACGCCGAGCGCGTGCTGGAACTGGGCAGTGCCAATGCCGCCGACTACCTGGCGCGGGCCAGCCTGTACCAGCGCCTGGATTGTCCGAGTGCTGAACGTTTTGACCTGGAACATGCGCTGATGCTCAGCGATGACCCCATCCAGCGTCTGCGCCTGACCGAGCGACTGGGGCATCTGCCGCCCAATTCAGTGGTGCATTAGGACGCCTTGAGAATGTCGTGATGCGCCGGGTCTATGGGTTCGCTCACGCCAGGCGAGCGCACCTGGATAATCAACAGCGCCGCCACCACCGCCGGAATCGCGCAGAAGAAGAAAATCTGCTGCACCGGTATATGCATCGCCAGTAACAGGCTGCCGAACAACGGCCCCAGGATCGACCCGAACCGCCCCACCCCCAATGCCCAGCCCGTGCCGGTGGCGCGCACCTGCGCCGGGTAGAAATTGCTCGCAAACGCATTGAGGGTCAGTTGCCCGCCAATGATGCAGAACCCGGCGGCAAACACGCAGGCCACCAAGTAGCGTGGGTTGTCGTGGTTCAAGCCCAGCAGGACGGTGCACAACGCCGCTGCCGCCAGTACGCCGGACAGCAGTCGTACTTTGCTTTTCAGGCGGTCGGCAAACCAGGCCATGAGGATGGCGCCCAAGGTACCGGCGAACAGGAACATGGAGGTGACCAGGTTGGCTTCATTCAGCGCCAGGCCGCTTTCGAGCAGTAGCGAAGGCAACCAGCTGATCATGAAGTACAGCAGGATCAGGCTGACGAAAAAGGTCGCCCAGATCAGCAACGTCGGGCGGGCGTAGCCGTTGCGGAACAGCTCCACCACCGTCAGTTTGCTGCCCTGCTCCTGGCGGTTTTCGGCTTCGCTCGCAGGTGGCGGTTGCCAGTCAGGCAACATGCGTGCCGTGACCTTGCGCAATCGCAGGTACGGCGGCTTATCGCGTAATAGACGCGGCAGGGATTCGGGCAACAGCCACATCAGGAATGGAAACAGCAACAACGGCGTCACGCCACCGGCCAGGAACACCGCCTGCCAACCAAAGCCGTCGATAAAACCGGCGGCTACAAACCCGCCCGCCGCGCCGCCGAATGAGAAGCCACACGCGGCCAGGGTCACCATCAAGGTGCGCAGGCGTGGCGGCGAATACTCCGACATCAACGCCATGGCGCTGGGCATAGCACCGCCCATGCCGATGCCGCAGATAAAGCGTGCCGCCATCAGTGTGGTCAGGGAATTGGCAAACACCATCAGCACGGTGAGGCTGGCGTAGATCAGCACGCAGGCCAGCAAGATACGTCGCACGCCAAACCGATCCGCCAGCGGCGTCACCAGCAGCGAGCCCAGGGTCAGGCCCAGCAGGTTGGCACTGAAGACCGGACCGAATGCGGCTTTTTCCAGGCCCCAATCCTTGGCCAGCGCCGGCACCACATAACCCAGCACCTGGGCGTCATAGCCATCGGTGACCAGCAGCAGTGCCAGCAACAGGAGAATCAACCATTGGTAGCGTGACACCGGGCGGGCGTCGAGTGCCGCGCGAAAGCTGGCAATCTGATTGTGCATCGCAAAGGTACCTTTATTTTTATTGGATGATGCTGATCAAAAAATGTGGGAGGGGGCAAGCCCCCTCCCACATTTGTTTCCGTGCAAGTTTCGAGCGTTATGGGGTGTCAGGTTGGTTGGCAGGATGAGCCTGCACAAACGCTGGATGCTGCGCCGCCAACGCCGCTACTCGGCCGATACGCGGGTACGCGCCCAGCGGTACCTTGAAGCGCTCGGCCGCGTACAGCTGGGGTATCAGAAACGCGTCCGCCATGCCCGGCTGCGCGCCGAAGCAAAACCCATCATCGCCAATCAACTGTTCCACGGCACCCAGACCCTGGCTGACCCAATGGCCGATCCACTCGAGCAGTTGAGCTTCGTCATGCCCCCACTTACGCAACAGGTTTTGAGTGCTGGAGTTATGCAACGGATGGATATCGCAGGCGATGATCGACGCTACTGCGCGCTGGTGAGCACGGGACGCGGGATCTTTTGGAAGCAGCGGCACCTGTGGATAACATTCCTCCAAGTACTCAACGATCGCCTGTGACTGAATCAGCAGCGCGCCTTCTTCAGTGCGCAACGCCGGCACGCGCCCTTGCGGGTTGATCGCCAGGTACTCAGGCTGGTGATTGGCGCCGCCTGCCGGCACCAGCAGGTTGACCGGCAACGCGGTGAAGTCCAGGCCCTTGAGCGCCAGGGCAATTCGTACCCGATACGACGCGGTAGAACGGTAATAGGTATAGAGTTCCATTGCCCTGCCCTCTCAGCGCGCTGCGACCACGGTGCCGCGGCATTCACCAAAGCCGATGCTGGCAAACCCTTCGCGGATGCAACGGCCACGCAAGATGATTTCGTCGCCGTCCTCGAGGAATTTACGCACCTCGCCGGAAGCCAATTCAATCGGCTTTTTACCACCTTCGGTGATCTCCAACAGGCTGCCAAACTGCCCCGGTTGCGGACCGGACAAGGTGCCCGAGCCGAACAGGTCACCGGCCTGCAACTGGCACCCGTTGACGCTGTGGTGCGCAACCATTTGCGCCACGGTCCAGTACATGTGTTGGGTGTTGCTCAAGGTCAGGCGATGGGGGGGCAGGTTCTGCTCACGCATCAAGGCCGTGGTCAGCAGCACCTCCAGTTCGATATCAAAGGCACCCGCGTTTTGATCGCGCTTATCCAAGAGATACGACAACGGTTGTGGATCACCCTCGGGCCGCGCCGGTTGTGCTTTACGGAATGGCTCCAGCGCTTCGGCCGTCACCACCCATGGCGAGATGCTGGTGATAAAGCTTTTGGACAGAAACGGCCCCAGCGGCTGGTATTCCCAGGCCTGGATATCCCGCGCCGACCAGTCGTTGAGCAAGCAGAAACCAGCGATATGCTCGGCGGCATCGCCAATGGCAATCGCGTCGCCCATGGCATTGCCCTGGCCGATCCAGATGCCCAGTTCCAATTCGTAGTCCAGGCGTGCACAGGGACCGAAGGTCGGCTCGGTCTGGCCGGCCGGCAGGGTCTGCCCCTTGGGACGCCGCACATCCGTGCCCGACGGGCGAATGGTCGAGGCACGGCCGTGGTAGCCAATCGGCACGTACTTGTAATTCGGCAACAATGGATTATCCGGGCGGAACAATTTGCCAACGTTCTGTGCGTGTTCGATGCCGACGTAAAAGTCGGTGTAGTCATTGATCCGGGCCGGCAAGTGCATCTGGCAATCGGCGGCACGGTGCAGCACCTGCGCCTCGCGGGTTTGCAGCCTGCTGCCTTCGGCCAGCAGTTCCAGCAGGCGCTCGCGCAGGGCTACCCGAGGGCCACGGCCGAGTTCAAAAAACGCGTTCAGTTGGCCACCCGCCGTGGCCTCGACGGCGCGTCGCGCTTCACCGTCAAACTCGTCCAGCGCGGCATGCAGGTCGAGGATTGCATCGCCAATCGCCACACCGCTGCGCGGTGCCGAGCCATTGATGCTGAATATGCCCAGGGGCAGGTTTTGCAGGGGGAAATCCGCGTGGCCGTTGGCGGAGGCCACCCAGCTACGGGCAAGCGATGGTTGGGTCATGGGTTATCTCCGATTCGGGTTGAAGGTGGCGGGCAGCGCGGCCCAGCACGCGTCGTAAGCAGGTTGCAGTTGCGGGCACTCCAGAGCGAACTGGGTCGGGCGCAACACTTGGCTGGTCTCGAACATGAAGGCCATGGTGTTATCGATCTTGTGCGGTGCCAGGTCTGCATTGATGGCCTTGGTGCAGGTCTCGCCGTCCGGGCCGTGGGCGCTCATGCAGCTGTGCAGCGACGCGCCGCCGGGCAGGAAGCCTTCGGCCTTGGCATCGTAGGCGCCCTGGATCAAGCCCATGTATTCGTTCATCAGGTTGCGGTGGAACCACGGCGGACGGAAGGTGTTCTCGGCCACCATCCAGCGCGGCGGGAAGATCACGAAGTCGAGGTTGGCCAGGCCGTGCATGCTGGTGGGCGAGGTCAATACGGTGAAGATCGACGGGTCCGGGTGATCGAAACTCACCGTGCCGATCGTGTTGAAACGCCGCAGGTCGTATTTGTACGGCACGCTATTACCGTGCCAGGCGACCACGTTGAGTGGCGAATGATCGAGCTCGCAGGCCCACAGTTCACCGAGGAATTTCTGTACAAGCGTTGTAGGTTGCTTGAGGTCTTCATAGTGGGCAACGGGTGTAAGGAAGTCGCGAGGGTTGGCCAGGCCGTTGCTGCCGATAGGTCCTAGATCCGGCAGGCGCAGCGGGGCGCCGTGGTTTTCCGCGACGTAGCCGCGTGCTTGCGCGTCCAGCAGCTCGATACGGAATTTCAAGCCACGGGGCAGTACGACGATTTCCAGCGGCTCGATATCCAGCACGCCGAGTTCGGTGGCGATACGCAAGCGGCCTTGCTCGGGGACGATCAACAGTTCGCCGTCGGCATTAAAGAACACGCGCTCCATCGAGCGATTGGCGCGGTAATGGTAGATGCTGATGCCCGAAGGTTTTTCCGACCCCGAGTTGGCTACCATGCCGACCAGGCCGTCGATGAAGTCCGTCGGTTCACTCGGAATATCCAACGGGTTCCAACGCAGGCGATTGGGCGTCACCGCGCCCAGCGGGCCACCAGTCAATTGGCGTTCCAGCTTGATAAACGCCGGGTGGTTGGCCGACGGCTGGATGCGGTACAGCCAGGTACGCCGCGCTTCGCTGCGGGCCATGGTGAAGGCGGTGCCGGAAAACAGTTCGGTGTAGAGCCCGTAAGGGGCTTTTTGCGGCGAGTTCTGGCCAACCGGCAGCGCGCCAGGCAAGGCCTCGCTGGCGAATTCGTTGCCAAAGCCTGAAAGGTATTCGAGGTCCATGGATCTTCCTCTGTACACAAGTTATTTTTATCGTAATTCAGTTACGCATAACGTAATTTGATCGCTATCGAGCGTCAAGCTATAAAGACGCCCACTTATCTCTCGGATTCTTGCTTGCCCATGGAAAAGCCCCGCGACACCGGTAAACAGAAAGTCCGCTCGGCCGAGGTGGGCACCGACATCCTCAAGGCCCTGGCACAACTGTCGCCGTCCACTTCGTTGTCGCGCCTGGCCGACCATGTGCAGATGCCGGCGAGCAAGGTCCACCGCTACTTGCAGGCGCTGATCGCGTCGGGCTTTGCCGAACAGAACACCGCCACCAACCACTACGGCCTGGGACGCGAAGCGTTGCGCGTGGGCCTGGCGGCGCTGGGCAGCATGGATGTGTTGAAGGTCGGTGCGATGCCGCTGGCGGAGCTGCGCGATGAATTGAATGAAACCTGCTTCCTGGCGGTGTGGGGCAACCAGGGGGCGACCGTGGTGCAGATCGAGCCGGCGGTGCGCGCTGTCACGGTGGTAACGCAGTTGGGGTCGGTATTGCCGCTCTTGAGTTCGTCCACCGGGCTGGTGTTCAGCGCCTACCTGCCGTCGCGGGAGACTGTGGAATTGCGTGAACGTGAGATCCAGGCCGGCACCGCCCACGCCTTGGCGGACGATGCGGCCTACGCCACCCTCTGCGAACAGATCCGCCGCCGTGGGCTGCACTTTGTGCATGGCTTGTTGATGCCCGGTGTGGATGCGTTATCAGCCCCAGTGTTCAACGCGACCGGGCACGTGGCGGCGGTGATGACCGTGGTCGGCCCCACCTCGCTGTTCCACGCCGATGAAGACGGCCAGGCGGCGCAGCATCTGCTGGCGGCGACCCGGGCCGTGAGTTGGCGCATGGGCTATCAGCCCTGAATCAATCCTCGCTGCGTGACAAGGCCACAGCCACGCGATCTTCCAGCGCCTTGACCTGCGCGCCGGCCACCACATAGTTGTTGGTCAGCATCGAGAACACCAGCTTGCGCCCATGGCCGTCAGTGACGTAGCCGCTCAATGACGACACGCCGCCCATGGAGCCGGTCTTGGCATGCAGGTTGTTTTGCGCTGGGGTGGCGCGCAGGCGATAACCCAGGCTGCCACCGGTCATGCGGTCAGCGTTGCCGGCAATCGGCAGCGCGTTGTACCAGGCGTTGAACCATGGCTGTTTACCCGCGGCCAGCAGCAGGTCGGTGAGGGTTTGCGCCGACACCAGGTTGCGCCGCGACAGGCCGGAACCATCGACTTGATTGAGGCTGCTCGTGTCCACCCCCTGGCGCTTCAAGAACCCGGCCACCGCCATCACGCCCGCCGCCGCCGTGCCGCTGTTGGCGGCCTGGCGTCCCATGGCCTTGAGCAAGGCTTCGGACATGTTGTTGTTCGAGAGTTTGAGCAGTGGCGTGATCAACTCCTGCAACGGTGCCGATTGGTGCTCGGCCAGCACCGTCGTTACTGTCGGACTCGCCCCGCCCATCACCCGTCGCCCTAGTACCGTGATCCCCTGCTGGGCCAGCGCCTGCTCAAACAGATTGGCCACCAATTGCGTCGGTTCCCAAACACTGATCAGTTGCTGGCTCTGTCGCCCCGGTGCCACCGCACCACTGAGCTGCAGCAGGTTGGTGCCATGGCGACGATTGATTCCATAACTGTTGCCCGGTCCACTCACGGCACGGTTGCTCAGTTGCAGGTAATCAGTGGGCGGGAAGATATCGACACTTACCGGCGAGCCAGCCCGCAACGGAGCCTTGGCCGTGACCAGTACACTGCCCGCATCGAAATCCGTATTGGGTGACACGGTCAGCGCTGAAATCTGCGCGCCGTAGTAGGTGGTTTCATCGTCGTGGGACCAGTCGACGCCCAGCCGCTCGGCATCGAACCAGGTGTCGTCGAACACCAGGTCGCCCTGCACCTGGCGCACACCCTGGCTGGCCAACTGCGCGGCGAGGGCCTGGTAGTCGGCAAACTGGATGCTCGGGTCGCCGAGGCCACGCAGGTACAGGTTGCCGGTCAGACGGTCGCCCTGGCGTATGCCATCACTGAGTAACTGGGTAGAGAAACGGTACTGCGGCCCCAACACATCCATCGCCGCCGCGGTGGTCAGCAGCTTGAGGTTGGAAGCGGGCACCAGCCGGGTACGTGGGTTGTGCTGGTAGAGCGTGGTGCCAGTGCGGGCATCGCGCACCATCAGCGACACCGTGGCGCCGTGCAGCGCCGGGTCGCTTAACAGTTTGTCCAGGGTGGCAGGCGTGGACGTCTGCGAAACGCTGGCGCAGCCGCCCAGCAAAAAGCTCAAGCCGACCAGCAGGGTACTGGTGTGAAACCATTTTGCAAAATGCATCAGTCGCGTTTTCCGTAAGCATTCAATGGCGGCAACGCTAACAGCTCAGGTGTCAATGTGGGAGGGGGCAAGCCCCCTCGCACATAAAGCGAATCGCATTCAGAAGGTCAGCGTGCTGGACACCGACACCTGCCGCGCATCGCCTACGGACACAAACTGCGTGTTCACCGAGGAGGTGTAGTAAGTACGGTCAAACAAGTTCTTCACATTGAGCTGGAACTTGACCTTCTGCCCCTCAAGCCGGGTGTCATAGCTGGCGAACACATCGGCCACGGTGTAGCTCGGCAGTTCGAAGCTATTGGCTGCGTCCCCGGCGCGCTCGCCCACATAACGAGCGCCCGCGCCGACGCGCAGTTGATCACCGCCCAGGATGCTGCCGAAGTCATACACCGCCGACAGCGAGCCGGTGTTTTTCGCCACGTTCTGCAGGCGGTTGCCTTTGAGCGTCGGGTCTTCGGTGACCTCGGCATCGGTGTAGGCGTAGCTGCCGATCAGGCTCCACTTGTCGGTCAACTGGCCGCTGGCATCCACTTCCAGTCCGCGGGATCGCACCTTGCCCGCCACGCTGTAGACCGAGGTCAAACCATCGCCAACCTGCACCAGCACATTACGTTTATCGATGGTGAACAGCGCCG
Organism: Pseudomonas libanensis; assembly: GCF_001439685.1. Lineage (GTDB taxonomy): Bacteria > Pseudomonadota > Gammaproteobacteria > Pseudomonadales > Pseudomonadaceae > Aquipseudomonas > Aquipseudomonas libanensis. The sequence continues at coordinate 177,472 of NZ_JYLH01000009.1, read as the reverse complement.
CGCTCGCGGTGATGCGGCCCGGCAGGTCGAACTTGGTGCCCAGTTCCCACGCCTTGGATTCTTCAGGGTCCAGACTGCCATCCAGCACGGTTTTATTGGCCAACGGTGCGATGGTGGAGTTGGGTTTGAACGACTCGGTATAACTGCCATAGAACGACAGCTCATCGGTGTAGCGATACACCAGCCCGGCACGCGGCACCCATTTCTGGCCGTTGCCATCGGTATTGGCGGTGAACGGCACGCCTTTGCCGGCGTATTGGTCGTACATCTGGTAGCGCGCACCGCCGACCAGAATCCACTGGTCATTGAGGTGGATAGCATCCTGGAAGAACAGCGAGTCGCTGCGCAGCAGATCGGTCTGGTTGCTGTCCGGGGCGCTGACTCTGGACCCCGCCACTTCATTGCCGTACACCGGGTTGTTGTAGTCGAAAGTGCCACGGGGCGCCTGGCGAATCAGGTCGGCGCGATAGATCTTGCGGTACTCGTCGTCCAGGCCGAACACCAGGTCATGTTGCATGCCGGCCACGTTCACCTTGCCTTCAAGGCTCGCCGTGGCGAAGCGGTCGGTAGTCAACGCGCCCTGGGTGCCATCCATGCTACGGGTAAGGGTGCCGTTGGTGTTGACCTTGACCACGCGCACCTGGCTGGCATCGTAGGTCTCGCGGTTCCAGCTGTAGCCAAAGTGGGCTTTCCAGTCGTCGTTCAGGTCGTGGTCGACGGTCAGGCGGTACAAATCCGAGCGGCCTTGCATGTGGTTGAATGGCTCATCCAGGCGACGGGTGGCCGGGATATTCAACGGGTGGTTGGTCTTGGGGTCGATGGCGGTGCCACGGTCGAACGGCGCGAGAAATTCGCGGTGTTCATAGGCCGCTACCACTTGGGTGGTGTCGCCGTACCAGGCCAGGGACGGCGCCACCAGCGTCTCACGGTGGGTGCCGTAGTTGCGCCAATAGTCTTCATCTTCATGATCGACGATCAACCGATAGGCCAGGCCGCTGTCGCCGAGCGGGCCGGTGGTGTCCAGGTTGCCACCGCTGCCGTTCTTGCCACTGCCGAAGCTCGAGCCACGGGCGGTCAGGGAGGTGGACTGCACCAGCTCGGGCTTCTTGCTGACGATATTGACCACGCCGCCCGGGTCTTGGATGCCATACAACAAAGACGACGGGCCCTTGAGCACTTCGACCCGCTCGGCGGTCGCGTTCATGGCCCGGCCCTGCACCACCGGCATGCCGTCCTTCATGATCGAGCCGTTACGGTTGTCCCCAAAACCGCGCAACATCACCGCGTCCTGGGTGCTGCCGAGGGTGTTGGACTGGGTGATGCCGCTGATATTGCCCAGGGCGTCATCCAGGTTGCGCGGCTGTTGGTCGCGCAGCACCTGGGCCGGCACCACGTTGACGGTTTGCGGGGTTTCCAGCAAAAGGCCACGGGAGCGCGTCACCGAGCTGGTGGGCGGCGGCTGGTAGCTGGTGCTGTCCTGGGTCGGGTTGGCTGCGCTGATGGTGGTGGCGCCGAGGCTCACCGCTGCGTCGGTAGGCACCGGCTCCAGGGCCAGGGTGTGGGGGTCGATCTGGCGAAAGGTAAACCCTGAATGGCTCAGCAGGCGTTGCAGGGCCTGGGTCGCGCTCATCTGCCCGCTGACCGCCGGGGCATTGAGGCCATAGGGCGCGTCATCGGTGTAGATCACGCTGAGGCCGGTGACCCGGCTGAAATCGCTCAGGGCCTGGGGCAACGGTTTGGCGGCCAGGGCAAACTTGAACTGGGCGCTTTGCTGCTCCTGCGCCTGGGCGATGCCAAGCGGCAGCAATGCCAACCCCGACACCGCTAATACCGAGGCTCCCAGCCACTGTTTTACCCAACCGCTTGCCGTTGCCTTCATGCTGTGAGAACCCGTGTAGAAAACGCTGTTAATGCGAATAAATCGCAGTTTCATGCACTACACGGATGGGCTGTGGGTTTACCTCATCCGAATCAGAAAATATTTTCTCGGATGCCCCCTAGTCGCCCCTGTCAATCAATGAGCCGCTCGCCGCCAGGCATTCCTTGGCGCTCTTCTTCAACTTCTTGATCAGCCGCTCCTGGCGCAACGCCTCCCCTTTGCTTGCACACTGCTCGGTATAAACCAGCGCAACAGCGGGGCTGGACAAGAAAAACCGCGCGCCCTTGCCGCTTTGATGGGAGGCAAAGCGGCGCACCGGATCATTGCTGATGCCGCAATACAGCGAGCCATTGGCGGCGCGCACCAGGTAGACAAACCAGGGTTTGGGGTCAGAAGGATCAGTCACAAGTCGTTTCGGCAAACCGCAGGGAGGCCAATCTTATCAACGACCGGCCTGGAATGCCTTCAAGCCTTTGCGTGCCTGGGCACGCACGGCGTTTTTCAGCGCTGGCGACCAGCCGAGCAACAGGCCCTTGAGGCCCAACGCCTGGCGCGACCAACGCCACAGGTCGAAGTGGTCATGGTGTTCGCAGATCTTGCCGTCGCGAAACACAAACCTGGCGCCGATATCGTTGACCACGGTATTGCCGGTGGCGCTGAACAGGTACGTCGCCACCCAGTGCGCGCTGCCGGTGGTTGCATCACTGCGCACCTGGTCGAACGTCAGGGAAAAGTCCTTGGCGCGGGTGGTGAGCATGCGCCACATATCGCCGGCGTCCCGGCCGCGCAGTTCGCCGAAGGCCGGATCGCTGAACACCACGTCGTCGGTGTAGCAGGCCGCCATGGCTTCGGCATCCAGGCGCTGGAAAGCGCTGTAGAACTCGGTGATCAAGGCGTTGTGGGGGTCACGCATGGGCAAATTTCGCACGGTAGTCGGGGGTGCTGAACGATAGCCCCCGTTACGCGGGAAATCCATGGCTATTCATCCCAGGAATAAGCGACACCGGGCGAGGTTATAGGCAGACGACGTTCGCCAATCGGCAAATTACGCTTCAACAGCGTTCAGATGCACAGAGGGTGACCCATTCGTTAGTTGACACTCGCAGTGCATCGACTACAGGTTACTACTGTATTTATCACAGGTAGTTTAACCAGCAGTCAACATTGTAGTGAACGGGAATGATCAAGCCCTCGACCTGCACACACCGAAAGCAATCGCTCAGGCTAACTTCACAACGCCGCATCGACTATACAAGTAATACGAAAGCAGACTTTTCAAACATCGAAATACAAACCCCTGGCAGCCTATAACTTCAGGGCACCATGCCGCTTTCCCTCGCATACGCGAACAGGTCCACGTCGGTGGAAATACACAGGCGGTTCATCGCCGTACTTTTCTGTTTACTGATGGTGGAAATACTGCGGTTGACCCGGGCGGCAATCTGGCTGACGGTCATGCCGCTTGCGAGCATACGCACCACCTCCCGCTCTTTGCCGGACAATTGCGGCACCTGGGTCAGTTGCGTCGGGCCGATCAGGTCAAGCTGGGCACGCAAGGACTCACTGACGAACTGGCGGCCGGCGCTGACCGTTGTGAGGGCCTGGGGCAGCTCCCGCGCCGAGGCGCTCTTGGCCACCACCGCACGTGCGCCGTGAGCAAATGCCTCTCGCAGGGTGGTGACACTGGCAAACATAGTGACGAGAATCACCGGTATCTGCGGGTATTGACGCTGCAATAAACCCAACAAGCCATACCCGTCCGCTTGTTGGTCACCGGGCATGGCAAAGTCGGTAACAATCACATCACAGGGAATGTGGTTGAGCAGGTCCACCAACTCATCCGGACCATTGGCTTCCCCCACTACCTTGCATCGTCCGCTCGCCTCGACCACTACTTTTTGTCCAACGCGGACAATAGGGTGGTCGTCAGCAATAATTATGCGAAGCATTGGTTACTTCCATGATGGCAATTTGAGTCAAATCAAAATACCTCGGGTAGTTGCTTGTAACAACCGCCCACAAACTTGCACTTGGCTTGCATCGCCCGTATTTACCGGCATACAGCAACCACCTACAAAACAAAAGGAAAAGACCTACAGAAATTCACTACCTGGATAGCGAGTTCTCAACACTCAAACGTTCCTTTAAAGGTTGGCGAGGTGTATCAGGTAACTTTCGATCCGTCGTCGAAAACGCTGCATCGCCTTCCTGTTTTCTGCCATACCGGCCACATGAATGTTCTCGATCAGCGCCATGCCCTGGCGCTCCAGGTCGCCAGCCCCCAGAAATACCAGGCTGCCCACCAGACGATGCAAGCGCTGAGTCGCCAGCAGAATATCCTGGCTGATTTGCGCCCGCTCCAGCAACCGCAAGTCTTCCTGCGCCTCGCTCAACAGGGTCTGCAGCAGCGGGGCCAACGCTTCCCAGGAACCGAAGATGGTGATCAGGTCCGCCCGAGTAGGCACCCGAGCGCGATGCAAGACACTCGTCGCCGGCGACCAGGGTTGAAGTGGACGCGCCCAGGTACCGGGTAACCAGTACGACAGCAGGTCGCGCAGTTGCTCAAGGCCGACGGGCTTAAGCAACCAGCCATCCATGCCCGCTTCCAGGCATCGCGTAATCTGCTCCGGCCCCATGCCTGTGGTCAGAGCAATCACAGGGATATCGACCTTTCGACGGCGCAACTCACGCGCCAAGGCGTATCCGTCCATCACCGGCATCCGACAGTCGCTGATCACCAGGTCAAAGCGCCGCGCCGCCAATGCTTCAAGGGCTGATTGCCCGTCACCCACCGCCTCACAGGCCACGCCCAGCTTGTGCAATAACGCGCTCATCAACAATCGATAAGCATTGTGGTCATCAACCACCAGCACCCTTGCTTGTTGCCAACTTGCGCAAACAGCCACGCCGCGTGGCATGGGCCCACGGTCTGAGGGGAAATCCGGCACACAGTGACCTCATGCAGAGCAATCGACTCGCCAGAAATATTCCCGTGCGCCTGGGACTTCCTGACTGAACCCACTCTTTTGACAAAGAAGATATAAATACTGAACTGAAAAAATATCCGAACGAGTGATACTCGGCGATACAACAACTACGACATTTGCTCTTTTTCCCACGCTTGCCAAGCCACGTCCCTATCGGCCGGAAGGCGCAATCCAGGAGCCTCACAATCGTAATTGTTGCATTCCACCCACCCGGCGTCGCCGATAGCCTTGCTGTCGCTCCAGACAGATGCGCAGCCCACGCTTTAAACGCACATAAATGTCTGTTCCAGGACAATCAGTGCCCTGCCCTGCGGATTGAGCCTGATCAGGCAAGTGCAGTTGGGCATGATCGAGCAACGAACTTTATTCACCCGGCCCCACAAGGATTTGTGACCATGCAAAGGCTCTCCCCGGCCACACTGGTGCTGGCGCTGGCCGCTGGCTCACCCAGCGTACTCGCAGCCAGCGCGACCCACTTGAGCGTCACCGGGATTATCACCCCCAGCGCCTGCAGCGCAGACCTGTCCAAGGGCGGTGTGGTGGACCACGGCAAGTTGGCGGCAAGAGACCTCTCCAGGCACACGCCCACTACCCTGCAATTGGCACTGATGATCCTGGAAGTGCACTGCGAGGCACCGACATTATTCACCCTTACTGCGCTGGATAACCGCGCCGGCAGCTCAGCGATTGATCCAGCCCTGCACGGCCTGGGCACGATCAACGACGAGCAGATGCTCGGCAGCGTGGCGTTCGGTGTGTTCGAACCCGTGGCGGACAAGGTGGCCGTGAACACCATTGTGTCTCGCGACGGCGGCGCCAGCTGGGAAACCTCCGACTACCTGGGCCACGCGGCGCTGACGGCGTTTGCAGCGCCCGGCATGCCCAATATCCCGATCGCCCTGCAGCACCTGTACGCCAGCCTGCTCGCCGTCACCGTGATTGTCCCGGCCGACCAACTGCCGCTGCTGGATGAGGTGCCCATCGATGGGCATGCCACCTTGCAGATCAAGTACTGGTAAGCCGCCATTTTTCCAGCCATTCCATTTTTCGGAGCCCCCATGAACAAGACACTCAACACCCTGATCGCCACCACACTGTTGGCCACTGCCGGCCAGGCTTTCGCCGCCTCCAGTACCACCTTGACCGTCAAGGGGGTGATCACGCCAAGCTCCTGCACGCCGCAACTGTCCAATGGCGGCAAGGTCGACTACGACAAGATCTCCGCCAAGGACCTGAATGTCGACACCGCTACTTCATTGCCCCTCAAAACACTGCAACTCACCGTCACCTGCGACGCGGCGACCCTGATGGCGATCGAAGCCAAGGACAATCGCGAAGGCTCGGACAACAACAATGACACCATGGAATTCGGCCTGGGCCTGATCAACGGCAGTGAAAAGCTCGGCAACATGACCCTGCGGCTGCTCGCCCCCGTAGCCGATACCGTGGCGGCCAGGACAATCGGCTCCTACGATGGCGGTTCGACCTGGTCCATAGAGCGCTTCTTCATGCGCGACAACATTCTCTCCGTGGCCAACACCAGCACGGTTGCGCCCATTCCCGTTCAGATGTTTAGCGCGGACCTGTATGTGGAACCGGAGATAGCCCCGGCCAGCCAGCTGACCTTGACCAACGAGGTCACCATCGACGGCTCCGTGACCCTCACCGTCAAGTACCTGTAACGCCCAGCCAGGCAGCGCACGGCCAATCGCTCGTGCGTTGCCCTCAACCTGTTCACTCACGGTCGTCCACCCTCCCATGAACACGCTCACTCGTCGCTTGACGACACTCGGTCTCTGCTTGACGGCAACCCCCGCCCTCTGCGCCTCAATGACCGACATCACGGTCACCGGCACCATCACCCCCAGCGCCTGCACGCCAAGGTTGTCCGAAAGTGGCATCGTCAACCACGGCGAGATTCCGGCCCGCAGCCTCAACCAATTCGAATACACGCCCCTGCCCGGTAAATCCCTGGAGTTGAACGTGGAATGCAACGAAGCGGTGCTGTTTGTACTGGTGGGGGTCGATAACCGCGCAGACTCTTCCTTGGGCCCCGGTTTCTTCTACGGCCTGGGCCATAACGTGCACAACCCCACCGAACGCCTCGGCACGGTAGCCCTGGCCTATGGCGAGGTCACGTCCGACGGTGAGCGCGTGCTGGTGCTGGCCTCCAGCAACCAGGGCCAGACCTGGTTCCCGGAAACCAATGCATACCCCGACAACTATATGGGCTTCGCCAAACCCGGCACTTTGGTGCCCGAACCCCATCGTGAATTGAAAGCAGCCCTGCACATCGCTACCTCGATCAACGCAGCCGCCTACCTGACCCTCACCCAGGCGGTACCGTTGGACGGCTCCATCGTGATCGACCTGAGGTACCTGTAGCCATGCTGAATTTTCCCGTTGCCCTGGCCGTCGGCGCACTGGCCGGGTTGCTCGGCACACCGGCCAGGGCCGATGGCATGGTGCCGGACACGTCAGTGGTGATCGTCCACGAGGCCGAGGGTGAAGCCTCGGTGTCGGTCACCAATACCGATGGCAAACTGGCGCTGCTGCACGTCACCCTCGAAGACATCCCCGAAGACACCGAGCCGCTGCTGTTCGTCACACCGCCCCTGGCCCGCGTCGAGCCCTCCCGGACCCAACTGGTGCGCTTCATCCTGCAATCGCCCAAACCCCTGGCCACCCAACGCCTGAAACGAGTGATCTTCGAAGGCCTGCCCCAGGGCCGCCCCAGCGCCCAGGCCGGACACGCACAAGTAGGCGTCACGGTGCGCCAGAACCTGCCGGTGATTCTGCATCCCAAAGGCCTGGCGGTAAACCGCACGCCCTGGACCGGGCTGGCCTGGCGCTTGAAAGGCAACCAACTGAGTGTGCATAACCCCACGCCGTATGTGGTGCGCCTGGCGCAGGAGCTGCAGTTGTTGCCGGGCACGGGCTCGGCATTACTACCGCGCACCTATGTATTGCCGGGGGAAACCCTCACGGTTACCGCCAGCACGGCAACAGGCACCGCCGTGCGTCTGCAACCGGCCACAGTCTACGGGTTTGCCGTGGCGCCCTACGACGCGCCCATCGCCCTGTAAAAACCCGGGCGCGCTTGCGTCCGGGCCCTGAGTTCGACCCTGAGAGCACAGCCATGACTGATCGCGACGGCGCCGCCCTGCCCGGCGTTTCATCTCACCGCTCCCGCACGCTCCTGGCCGGGGTGGCGTTGAGCTTGGGCAATGCATGGCCGGCTATCGCCGATGACACCCTGCCAGCGGGCACCTTTGACCCACAGACCCTGTCACGACGGGGCATCGACCCGCAGCTGGCCCTGCTGTTGCTGCAAGCCCCGCGTTTCACTGCCGGACAGCATGCCGTCAACCTGAGCGTCAATGGCCAGCGTCGCGGTCGGGTGCGGGTGCTGTTCGATCAACGCGGCGACCTGTGCTTCAACCGCGCGCTGCTGGATGCGGGCAACCTGGTGATGCCCGCCGCTGATGTTGACTGCCAGCCCTTCATCGAGGCGTATCCGCAGACCGCGATCGAACAAGACCCCGCCAGCCTGAGCCTGGCACTGGTGGTGCCGACCAGCGCCTTGCGCCCGATGACCCAGGATATTTCCGGCTACCAGACCGGCGGCGTGGCCGGCCTGCTCAACTATGACCTGACCGGTTTGCACAACCAGTACGAAGCCAGCAGCAATCGCTTCGGCTCGGCCAATACCGAAGTCGGTTTCAACGCCGGTGACTGGATCGTGCGCAGCCGCCAGGTGAAAACCTGGCAGGACGGCCGCACCAACACCACCCACCTGGACGCCTACGCCCAACGCACCTTCGCCGCCCAACAAGCGGTGCTGCAAGCCGGGCAGATCAACCTCTACAACCCGGTGCTGGCGGGAGCGCAAATGACCGGTGCGCAAGTGCTGACCGAAACCGCGCTGCAGGACCAGAGCCAGGGCGCGACCATCAGCGGTATCGCCAACAGCCCGGCTCAGGTGGAGATACGTCAGAACGGCACGCTGGTCCACTCCACCGTGGTGCCGGCCGGACCGTTTTCGCTGACCGATGTACGCCGCCTGAACAGTCGCTCGGACGTCGACGTCACGGTGCGCGAAACCAACGGCGAAGAACGCCGCTTCAGCGTGCCGGCCGCCATGCTCGGCCTGGGCCTGCCCGCGCCGGGTTACTCGCTGGCCGCCGGGCGCGTGCGCCAGGTAGGCGCCAGCCAAAGCACCGAGCCGTGGGTGGTCAGCGGCGGCTGGAGTGGCGCACTGCACCCTCAGGTAAGCGTGAGCGTGGGCGCGCTGCTGGCCGAGGGTTACCGCTCGACGGGACTGAATCTGGGGTGGCTGCCCTGGCAAGACAGCCAGCTGCAGTTCGGCGCACAGGCGGCCCAGGCCAGCCTTGACGGCGGCGGGCAGGGCATGCAGGCCGACCTGTCATGGTCACAGCGCCTGACCGAGCGTTGGTCGATCACCACCGCCGGTTCCTGGCGCTCCCTGGGCTATCGCGGCCTGGAGGAGTCGACTTACCCCACTCGCACCAGCGCGCAGCAGCGCTCGCGTTATCGCGATCAGCAAAGCCTGAGCACCTCGTGGGCGCACCCCTGGTTCGGAGCGTTCAGTGCCGGTTTCTCGCGCTCGTCTGCGTATGACGGCTACAGCGCCAGCCGCGCACTGGCGTCCTGGGGCAAGAGCGTCGGCGGCGTGTCGATTTCCGCCAGTGCCGAGTGGCAGATTGGCGGGCGTGACCAGGGCGATAACAGCGTGTATCTGAACCTCAGCCTGCCGTTGGGCGACGACCGTCGCGGCCGGGCCTGGGCGCGACGCTCCGGCAGTGATCATCGTATGGGGGTCGGTGTGAGCGAGCCGCTCAATGACCAGCTCAGTTACCGCGTCGACGTGGAGCGCGACAGCCGCGACCGCGTCATGGAATCGACCTTCGGCGTTTCGGCCCTGCCCTATTACACCCAACTGGACCTGAACTACACCCGCGCCGACAACAACCGCAGCAGCTACCAGGGCGGCGCTCGCGGCGGCGTGGTGGTGCACGGCGACGGCGTCACCTTCTCGCCGTATTCGGTGCGCGACACCTTTGCGCTGATGTCGGTGGGCGACATGGCCGGGATCAAGGTCAGCACCCCGAGCGGCCCGGTATGGACCGATTGGCAAGGCCAGGCCGTGGTGCCGCAGCTCAGTGCATACGGACGCAGCCCGGTGGAAGTGCAGACACGCTCGCTGCCGCGCAATGCCGATATCAGCAACGGCCTGGCCGTGGTCGCGGCCGGTCGCGGGGCGGTGGACAAGGTGCAGTTCGGCGTGGCCCTCACCCGTCGCGCATTGCTGAACGTCACCACCGAAGACGGCCGGCCATTGCCACGCGGTGCGACCGTCAGCACCGCCGACGGTGAATTCGTGACCCTGGTACAGCAAGGCAGCCAAGTGTTCCTGCCTGATGTACTCGAGCAGCGCGCCCTGTGGATCAAAGCGCCCGGCAATGCAGCATGCCGTCTGGAGTACTCGCTGCCGGAACGGGGCGACCCCCGGGTGTATTACGAAACCGCACCCGCCCGGTGCCTGCCATGAGGACGATAGCCATGGGTTACACATCCGCCGTGCTGGGTTTGAGCCTGCTGCTGGGTGCCGACGCCTGGGGCGCAGAGCCATGCCAGCTCAACCTGAGTGAATCGCTGCTCGATTTTGGCCTGATGAACCGCGCCATCATCCGGTTGCCCGCGCCGGAACGGCTGCTGGGTGAGCGTCGTTTGAGTCTGACAGTCAATTGCGCGCAGCCCACCGACCTGAGTCTGTTTTACCGCGCGTTGGCGGCGAACGCGCAGCGCTTTCAACTGACCGAGCGCGGCAGCTATCGCCTGCAGGCGAGCGATGCGGTGGTGGATGGCCGGGCTGTCGAACTGGGCTTGCTGGCCGGCGCCGGCCAGCCTCCCGTGGCGGTCAGCGCGGCGCTGAACTGGCGCCCTGATCATCTGATGATGCCAATGCTCAACGGTGTGCCCGTGACAGGGCGCAGCCTGTCATTACAGCTGCTGGCCAAGGCCTGGGCGCGTGACGGCGCGGTGCGGGTAAGCGATGCAGTCACCTGGAACGCCAGCGGTATAGTCGATGCCCTGGCCAGCGGCCGTTCGCGTGAGCTACGCCTGCAAGCCCGCTTCGCCCCGGCCGCCTGCACGCCAAGCCTGTCCAACGGCGGCGTCGTTGCGTTCGGCAAGTTGTCGGCGATGGATTTGCAGCGTCGCCAGGAGACCCCCCTGCCCGCCCGCCTGTTGGTGGTCAGTGTCAGTTGCGACGCGCCCACCGCCTTTGCCCTGCACCTGCTGGACAACCGCCAGGGCTCGGCCACCGGGCCCGCCGACAGCACCCATTACGGCTTGGGCCTGGACGCACGCGAGCGGAAAATCGGCCGCTACCAGTTGACGTTCGACCCTGCGCGCACCACCGCCGACGCCTGGACCCAGGTGTACCGCACCGATTCCGCCTCCACGGCCGGGCCATGGAGCAGCGCGCACACCGGCCGGATCGCCATCGACGCCAGGCGCTACCTCGGCTTCAATGCCAGCGCCGGCAGCAATCACGGCCCCGATCCTGTGCAGAACCTCAGCGCCGGCGCCAGCCTCGAGGCGGTCATCGCCCCGCTCGAAACGCTGGACGTGGCAAACGAGGTGTACATGGACGGGTCCGCCACTCTGGAGGTGGTGTACCTGTAGGCTCAGACTTGTTCGCTGCGCACGTTCACATAGCGCGCGCGTCCGGCGCCCAGGCCGGCGATGATCGCACCCACGCCGAGCACGGCGAAAATCCAGCCGACCGCGTTCCAGCCGCCGGTCCAGTCATGCACCAGGCCGACCGCGAACGGCCCTGCCGAGGCCAGGGTATAACCGATGCCCTGAGCCATGCTCGACAGATTGGCAGCCACGTGGGAATCGCGCGAGCGCAATACAATCAGGGTCAAGGCCAGGCTGAACGTGCCACCCTGGCCCAGGCCCAACACAATCGCCCAGCCCCACAGGCCATCCAAGGGTGCATAGAGGCAACCAAACAGGCCGCCGAGGGTCAGCAGCATCACTACCACAATCGCCAGGCGCTGGTCTTTGCCACGGGTGGCCAGCCAGGGTGCGGCCAGCGAACTGAACAATTGCACGATGATCGAGCCGGACAGCGCCAACCCGGCTTCGGTAGCACTCAGGCCGCGCCCGATCAGGATCGACGGCAGCCAGCCAAACACGATGTAGGCCAGGGAGGATTGCAGGCCCATGTACAAGGTGACCTGCCAGGCCAGCGGGTCACGCAGTAGTCCTTTCACCCGATAAGCAACCTGATGCGCACCGTGTTTCGACCCGACCTGCGGCAACCAGAACAACGCCGCCAGCAGCGCCGGCAAAACCCAGAACCCCAGGCCGATGTTCCAGCTGTCGCCGAAGTAATGACTCAACGGCACTGTAGCCCCTGCCGCCAGCGCAGCGCCCAGGCACAGGGCCATGGTGTACACGCCCGTCATGGTGCCGGCGTGCCTGGCAAAGTCACGCTTGACGATCCCCGGCAACAACACGCCGATGATGCCGATGCTTGCGCCGGCAATCAGGCTACCGGCGAACAGGCCGATCTCACCGAACGAACTGCGCACAATGATGCCGGCGGCCAGCGCCAGCAGGATGCCCAGCACCACCCGTTCTGCACCAAAGCGCCGCGCCAGCACCGGCGCCAGCGGCGCGAACAGGCCCAGGCACAACACCGGCAAGGTGGTCAGCAAACCGGCCTTGGCCGCTGACAACCCCAGGCTCGCGGACACCTCACTGAGCAGCGGCGCCATGCTCGACAGCGCCGGGCGCAAGTTCAGCGCCACCAGGATCAGGCCCAGCAGCAACAGCCACGGGCGGGTGACGAGCGGCGACGTGTGTTGCACCACCTCGTCATCGGCTTCGGCGTCGATCAATAGCTGTTCGAGTTCAGTCTTGCGTTGGGTTTCAGGGTTCATTGATCAACTGCCGGCAGAAGGATTTGGCGCGTTCGGGGTCATGGTGCTCCACCGCATCGAGCAACGCGCGGTGCAGATCGAACACGGCCTGGCGACGCGGTGAAATGTTCAGGGTCTGGCGCAACTGCGCGCCGATGACGGCGCAAAAATAGTGGTACAGCTCGCTCAGGGTCGGGTTGTGTGCGGCGTCTACCAACCGACGGTGGAACACCAGGTCGGCGTTGATGTAAGCCTCCAGGTCACCGTGATACAGCTCGGCACTGGCCTGGAGCGCCTGGCGCAACGCGTCGAGGTCTTCATCGGTGCGACGCATTGCGGCGAGGCCGATAGCCTCCACCTCCAGGATCTGCCGCGTCTCCTGCGCCTGCTCCAGGGAGCAATGGGACAGCGCACGCATTGTGCCCAACGGATCGGTCATCGAGCGCAAATAGCTGCCGTCACCCTGGCGGATTTCGATCAAGCCAGAGAACGCCAATACACGCATGGCCTCGCGCACGGTATTGCGACTGATGCCCAGCTCGGCAGACAGCTCCGGCTCGGTAGGCAGGCGTTCGCCGATGGCCCAAACGCCTTGGGCAATACGCAGGCGCAGTTGCTCCAAGGCCTGGTCGACCAGGGAACGTTTGATCAGTGGAGCGATGTCTGTCATGGATTTTGCACTTTCGCCCAATCATAGGATGAATTTTCCTACAGGCTATTCGGAGTTGCCTACAAAGGCAACGCACTAGGGTTCCTAGGCAGGAAAAGGAGCAGTATTTTCGATTGGTAAAATTACCCTCAGAGGGTAATTATTGGACTCAGGTGTCTTATGGAAAAGTACACACCTCATTACGATTTGGCGGTGATCAAAGCAGACGTCAGGCGGCTTGGAAGCAAGGCGTTTACGAGGACAGCAAAGGACTCTGGAGAGGACCTCGGCTTTAGTATGGAAGATATGCAGATCGTCATATACGAACTACAGAACAGGATGCTGTACAAGTCGATGACGACCTATGGGGATCATCGAATCTGGCAAGACGTGTATTACACGCACGCAAAAAACATGGAGATTTACGTCAAGGTCACTTACCGCCCCAACGGTAGACCGCCGGTAATCTCCTTCAAGGAGAGGCAATCATGAAAAAAACCGAGCTTTGCTATATTTGCGGCGCTCCAGACGCATTGAGTTACTTCGAAGGCCGCAGCGAAACCATTCGCATCAAAGGCATGGAGCGCCGGGTCGACAATCTTTCCGGCTGGGAATGCAAGGTCTGCGGCGACGGTTTCTGGGACCCGGACAACGACAGCACCGACCGCTACGACGCGGCAAAAAATGAACTGACCCTCGCTGCCCGTAAAATGATCGGCGCCGAAATAAAACGCACGCGGCGCAAACTGCACCTTACGCAAAAAGAGGCGGTGGATTTGCTGTCAGGTGCCGGGCACAACGCGTTCTCTCGCTATGAACGCGGCGAACTGCTTGCCCCCAGGTCCTTGGTAATACTGATGCGGTTACTGGATCGTCATCCGCATTTGCTTGCGGACGCAAAAGCCTTGGCAGAAGGCGCAGATATGCGCGGTGCCTTCAGCTATACGGTGAATAACGATACTGAAACACTCAAAGCGTCCTAGCTCAAAAAATAAACCCGGCACCAGGGCCGGGTTTATTTGTTCAAACACCGATCAATGCAGAATCTGGCTCAGGAACAACTTGGTCCGCTCATTCTGCGGGTTGTCAAAGAAGTCATTCGGCGCCGCCTGTTCCACGATCTCGCCCTTGTCCATGAAGATCACGCGGTTGGCCACGGTACGCGCAAAACCCATTTCGTGGGTCACGCACAACATGGTCATGCCGTCTTCGGCCAGGCCGATCATGGTGTCCAATACCTCCTTGACCATTTCCGGGTCCAGCGCCGAGGTCGGCTCATCGAACAGCATGATTTTTGGCTTCATGCACAAGGCACGAGCAATCGCCACACGCTGTTGCTGGCCGCCGGACAGTTGCCCAGGGAACTTGTGCGCCTGCTCCGGGATGCGCACGCGCTCCAGGTAGTGCATGGCGATTTCCTCGGCCTTGCGCTTGGGCATCTTACGCACCCACATCGGCGCCAGTGTGCAGTTCTGCAGGATGGTCAAGTGCGGGAACAGGTTGAAGTGCTGGAACACCATGCCGACTTCACGGCGGATCGCTTCGATCTGCTTGAGGTCGTTGGTCAGTTCCACGCCATCGACCACGATGCGGCCCTGCTGGTGCTCTTCCAGGCGATTGAGGCAGCGGATGGTGGTGGACTTGCCCGAACCCGACGGGCCGCACAGCACGATGCGCTCGCCTTGCTTGACGTTGAGGTTGATGTCCTTCAACACGTGAAACTGGCCGTACCACTTGTTGACGCCCTGCATCTGGATAATGCCTTCAGGGCTCACAGGCTGCTTGATTGCTTCGCTCATAAAAACCACTCCTAACGCTTGTGGCCGGTGTCGAGCTTGCGTTCCAGGTGCATGGAATAGCGCGACATGCCAAAACAGAAAATCCAGAACACCAGGGCGGCGAACACGTAGCCTTCGGTGGCCATGCCCAGCCATTTGGGGTCGGCGGCGGCTTGCTTGACGCTGTTGAGCAGGTCGAACAGGCCGATGATGATCACAAGGCTGGTGTCCTTGAACAGTGCGATGAAGGTATTGACGATCCCCGGGATCACCATCTTCAAGGCCTGCGGCAGAATCACCAGGCCCATGCTGCGCCAGTAACCCAGGCCCATCGCTGCGGCGGCTTCGTACTGCCCCTTGGGAATCGCCTGCAAACCACCGCGCACCACTTCGGCCACATAGGCCGACTGGAACAGGATCACACCGATCAGCGCCCGCAGCAGTTTGTCGAAGTTCATGCCTTCGGGCAGGAACAACGGCAACATCACCGAGGACATGAACAGTACGGTGATCAACGGCACGCCGCGCCAGAACTCGATGAAGGTCACGCAAACCACCCGGATCGCCGGCATGTTCGAGCGCCGCCCCAGCGCCAGCACAATGCCCAGTGGCAAGGCACCAGCGATGCCGACCGTGGCGATCACCAGGGTCAGCATCAGGCCGCCCCATTGGCTGGTCGCCACGTTGGCCAGGCCGAAGACACCGCCGTGCAGCAGGAAGTAGGCAGTGATCGGGTACAGCACCAGGAAGCCCAGGCCGTAGATCGCCTTGCGTTGGAAACGCGAGATGAACAAGGGCGCCGCGCCGACAATGGCCAGCCATACCGTAAGGTCCACGCGCCAGCGCAGCTCGCCTGGGTAATAGCCGTACATGAATTGCCCGAAGCGTTGCTGGATGAACACCCAGCAAGCGCCCTCTTTCGTGCAATCGGCGCGGGTAGTGCCAACCCAGTTGGCGTCGAGAATGGCCCAATGCAGGATCGGCGGCACCACCAGGTACACCAGGTAGATCGCCAGCAGGGTCAGCAGGGTGTTGAGCCAGCTTGAGAACAAGTTGGCGCGCATCCACGCCACCGGCCCGAAGACTTTGCTCGGCGGTGGCATATCAGGTTTGAACGTATGCGTTGTCATGGGCGTTTCCTCACCGCTCGATCAGCGCAATGCGCTTGTTGTACCAGTTCATCAGCAGGGAAATGCTGATGCTGATCGCCAGGTACACGCTCATGGTGATGGCAATGACTTCAATGGCCTGGCCGGTCTGGTTGAGCACCGTGCCGGCAAACAGCGAAACCATTTCCGGATAACCGATACCGGCGGCCAGCGAGGAGTTTTTCGCCAGGTTCAGGTATTGGCTGGTCAGCGGCGGGATGATCACGCGCAGCGCCTGCGGGATGATGACCTTGCGCAGCGTCGGCCCAGGGCGCAAGCCCAGTGAGCGCGCCGCTTCGGTCTGGCCGTGGCTTACAGACTTGATCCCCGAGCGCACAATCTCGGCGATAAACGCCGCCGTATACACCGTCAGCGCCAGGGTCAGCGCCAGCAGTTCAGGGATCAATACCCAGCCACCGACGAAGTTGAAGCCTGCAAGCCGGGGCATTTCCCAGTGCAGCGGCGCGCCGAAGATCAACGCACACAACGCCGGAATCACGATGAGCAGCGCCAGGCCGGCCCAGAATTTATGAAAGGGTACGCCAGTGGCTTCAAAACGCTTGTTGGCCCAGCGGGTCATCAGCACGATGGCGACGATGGCGATCACCAGACTGGCGACAAATGGCCAGAACCCGTCGGCCGCCAGGGCCGCCGGCATGTTCAGGCCACGACTGCTGACGAAGAAGGTGTCACCGAAGTTATGGCTGTTGCGCGGCCCCGGCATGGTCAGGAAGACCGCGAAGTACCAGAACAGGATCTGCAACAATGGCGGGATATTGCGGAAGACCTCCACGTAGACCGTCGCCAGCTTGCTGATCATCCAGTTGGGCGACAACCGCGCCACGCCGATGATGAAGCCCAGCAGGGTCGCCAGCACCACGCCGATCACGGTCACCAGCAAGGTATTGAGCAAGCCGATCACAAACACCCGGGCATAGCTGTCCGATTCGGTGTAGTCGATCAAATGCTGCGCGATGCCGAAGCCGGCACTGCGTTCAAGAAAGTCGAAACCCGAGGTGATGCCCCGGTGTTGCAGGTTGGTCTGGGTGTTATGGAACAGGTACCAGCCCAGCGAGACCACCGCCACGATTGTGATGATCTGGAATAGCCACGCGCGCACTTTGGGATCGCTGAAGCTGAGCTTCTGCTTGGGTGCGCCGATTTGATTTTGCATGAAGTGCCCCGCAAAGAATGGAACAGAACATCACCCGGCGGTTGGCCCACCGGGTGATAGAACCATCAGCGATCAGCGCACAGGGGGTGCGTATTGGATGCCGCCGTTGTTCCACAGCGCGTTCAGGCCACGGTCAATTTCCAGTGGCGTGCTCTTGCCCAGGTTGCGCTCGAACATTTCGCCGTAGTTGCCCACCTGCTTGACGATCTGGACGACCCAGTCCTTCTTCACTTTCAGGTCTTTGCCATATTCACCGTCAGCACCGAGTAGACGCGCAACGTCCGGGTTCTTGGTGGCCTTGGCTTCAGCTTCGACGTTCTTGGAGGTCACACCGGCCTCTTCAGCGTTGAGCATGGCGTAGCCCACCCAGCGCACGATGGCCAGCCACTCGTCATCGCCGTTACGCACGACCGGGCCCAGAGGCTCCTTGGAAATGGTTTCCGGCAGCACCACGTAGTCTTTCGGCGCGGCCAGCTTGCTGCGCTGGGCAAACAGTTGCGACTTGTCGGACGTCAGCACGTCGCAACGCCCGGATTCCAGCGACTTGGCGCTTTCGTCGGAGGTGTCGAAGGTGATGGGGGTGTACTTGAGGTTGTTGGCGCGAAAGTAATCGGAAACGTTCAGCTCCGTGGTGGTACCGGCCTGGATGCAGATGGTTGCACCGTCCAGTTCCTTGGCGCTTTTCACGCCGAGCTTGTTGTTGACCAGAAAGCCGATGCCGTCGTAGTAGGTAATGAAGCCCGGGAATTTCAGGCCCATGCCCGCATCGCGAGAGCTGGTCATGGTGGTGTTGCGCGACAGAATGTCGACTTCGCCGGATTGAAGCGCGGTGAAACGCTCCTTGGCGTTCAACTGGCTGAACTTGACCTTGGTCGCGTCGCCGAAAACGGCAGCGGCCACAGCGCGGCAGTAGTCAGCGTCGATGCCGAGGATCTTGCCACTGGCGTCCGGCACCGAGAAGCCCGGCAGGCCATCACTCACGCCACATTGCACAAAGCCTTTCTTCTGCACGGCATCCAGGGTGGCGCCCGCCTGGGCAAACCCACTGACACCCAATACAGCCGCCGCAGTGACGATGGCCAGGGTGGATTTCAATACCTTCATTCAAACCTCCAGTTGCTCTTGTTGTGTCCAAGCTCCAACCCCAGCGCACCCTTATGAGGCGATATCGACCCGTGTTGGCTTTTTTTGGGGTCAAGCGGCATGAGGTTTTCGCGATCATTCCAGCGGCTATCCCCTGAACGGCGGTCACTGATAGTGTTACCGTCCCAGGAGAGTTCTGACATCGACCTACACATAGCAAGGCGCGTACCAGAGTGTTGGCCAAGCGGTTGCAACCCTGGGTTAATGGCAAAAGATTCACCCTTGCGACATTCTCTTAACAGATCAACCTGTCGCGCACCGTTCCGACGCCCCCAATCGGAGCGCGCGCACATATATGGAGCAGACATGACCGAACCCTTGATTCTTCAGCCCGCCAAGCCCGCAGACGCCTGCGTTATCTGGTTGCATGGCCTGGGTGCCGATCGCTACGACTTCCTGCCGGTGGCCGAGGCGTTGCAGGAAAGCTTGCTGACCACGCGCTTTGTTTTGCCCCAGGCGCCGACGCGCCCGGTGACCATCAACGGCGGTTACGAGATGCCGAGCTGGTATGACATCAAGGCCATGAGCCCGGCGCGTTCGATCAGCCTGGAAGAGCTGGAAGTCTCGGCAAAAATGGTCACGGATTTGATCGAGGCTCAGAAAAGAACCGGGATAGACGCTTCGCGAATTTTCCTCGCGGGTTTTTCCCAAGGTGGCGCCGTGGTTTTCCACACCGCGTTCCTGAATTGGGAGGGGCCACTCGGTGGCGTCATTGCCCTCTCTACCTACGCGCCAACCTTTGATAATGAGCTGGAATTATCCGCCAGCCAGCAGCGCATTCCGACGCTGTGCCTGCATGGCCAATACGACGATGTGGTGCAGAACGCCATGGGCCGCAGCGCCTACGAGCATTTGAACAGCCGTGGTGTCACCGTGACATGGCAGGAATACCCAATGGGCCACGAAGTGTTACCCGAAGAGATACGCGACATCGGCACCTGGCTGGCTGAACGCCTGCGCTGAAACCCGCGTTTATGTAGCCTTATGACAGACGCACTACGCCGCGCCCGATTCTTGCATTACACTGGCCGGCGTACATTCCTTAACCAATTAATGAGATGACCGTGCTCAAAGCACTCAAGAAGATGTTCGGCAAAAGCGCGGCTGAGCCGCTCGCGCCTGTTCCCAGTGCTCCCGTCCCGCCAACCGGCAGCCGCAATGACGGCAGGCAGCCCGCCCGGGCGGCACCCGTTGCCCAGCCGAAGGTGACAGCGCCGGAACAGGCAAAACCGGTTGAAGTCGCTGCCGCGCCAGTCGCGCCGAAGCCTCGCCGCGAACAGGCCCCAAAGCCGGTCGTCATCCCGTGGAAACTTGAAGACTTCGTCGTCGAGCCCCAGGAAGGCAAGACCCGCTTCCACGACTTCGACCTGGCCCCCGAACTGATGCACGCCATCCAGGACCTGGGCTTCCCGTACTGCACGCCGATCCAGGCGCAGGTGCTGGGCTTCACCCTGGCCGGCAAAGACGCCATCGGCCGCGCCCAGACCGGCACCGGCAAGACCGCCGCGTTCCTGATCTCAATCATCACCCAGCTGCTGCAAACGCCGCCGCCCAAGGAACGCTACATGGGTGAACCGCGCGCGCTGATCATCGCACCGACCCGTGAGCTGGTGGTGCAGATCGCCAAGGACGCCGCCGACCTGACCAAGTACACCGGCCTCAACGTGATGACGTTCGTGGGCGGCATGGACTTCGACAAGCAGCTCAAGCACCTCGAAGCCCGTCACTGCGACATCCTGGTCGCCACCCCGGGCCGCTTGCTCGACTTCAACCAACGCGGCGACGTGCACCTGGACATGGTCGAAGTGATGGTGCTGGACGAAGCCGACCGCATGCTCGACATGGGCTTTATCCCGCAAGTACGCCAGATCATCCGCCAGACCCCGCCCAAAGCCGAGCGCCAGACCCTGCTGTTCTCCGCGACCTTCACCGAAGACGTGATGAACCTCGCCAAACAGTGGACCACCGACCCGTCAATCGTCGAGATCGAGGCGCTGAACGTCGCCAGCGAAAACGTCGAGCAGCACATCTACGCCGTGGCCGGTGCCGACAAGTACAAGCTGCTCTACAACCTGGTCAATGACAACGGCTGGGAACGCGTGATGGTATTCGCCAACCGCAAGGACGAAGTGCGCCGCATCGAAGAGCGCCTGGTGCGCGATGGCGTCAACGCCGCGCAACTGTCGGGCGACGTGCCGCAGCACAAGCGCATCAAGACCCTGGAAGGCTTTCGCGAAGGCAAGATCCGCGTGCTGGTGGCCACCGACGTGGCCGGGCGTGGTATTCACATCGACGGCATCAGCCATGTGATCAACTTCACCCTGCCGGAAGTGCCGGACGACTATGTGCACCGTATCGGCCGTACCGGGCGTGCTGGAGCTGCGGGCGTGTCGATCAGCTTTGCCGGGGAAGATGACTCGTATCAGTTGCCGTCGATCGAAGCGCTGTTGGGGCGCAAGATCAGCTGTGAGACGCCTCCGACGCATTTGTTGCGAGACATCGAGCGCAAGCGCCCTTAAAGGCTAAAGCGCGATCAAAAGGTGTGGGAGGGCTTGGGGCTTACTCCTCCCACATTGGTTTATATAAATGTACGGGGTCTTTGCTTAACCATTCATCAACTCCGTCAAGATCGGCTGGCGAATACGCGCCGCTTCATCTCTGTGGGCCTGGTAAAAGCCGATGCTGCTGCTCGGCATATCAACGATTCGGGGGACGGCAGGTTGGGATTGGGGCAAGGCAGAGGCGGGTGCGTCGCCATCGGTCGGCGACGATGCAAATCTAGTTTGGATTGACCGGCTCAAATTTATGAATCTCAATGCGGCACGTGTCGCGCCGAAGGTGATACTCCGAGGCGTAACGCCTGCCTTATCGGTGAACTTGTAAGTCAAGCCGAGCATACGTTGACGCGCAGCGAATACGGCGGCGCCAGCAGGTGATGCACCAACACCAAACGGTTTAGAAGCCGCCAGCTTGTAAGCCATGTGTGCTGAGGTATAGGCCCCCCCCAACCCAACGGCTAATGATGCGATAGAAAACCCAAAGGAGGCCCAGCCCAGATCTTTGACGGTCTGTGAACGGTCCCACCCCATCGCCTTATCGACGGCAGTGATACTCAACGAGGCAATGCTCAGGCTTCCGCTGACAATGCCAAGTCCGGCACCAACAGTTATTGCCGCTTTGGAGGCCATAGTCAGCGCCGCCAAAGTCGACGTTGCAGATATTATTGTGGCAGTAGCGGCTGGCGTCGCTACTGCGGCCGTTGTCGCCAGACCCGCCGCTAATGCAGCCGTGGAAGTTTTAGCCGCTATAGCCGCCATTAGAGCTGCGCCCCCAAATTTAAACGCCACAACCGAAAGCGCTAAAGCCAGTCCGGTCAACGTCCACTTCAACCACTCCGGCCATAACCCACTGGGGTCCATCATATTGACCGGGTTACCCGCACAGTAGGCGTAACCGTTGAGCCCGCCCTGATCAAAAGGACTCAACGGATCGGCCTGCAGAAAAATCATCAGGTCAGGATCGTAGGCCCGCTGGCCATTACCCAGGAAGTAGAGATTGACTGCGGCATCCAGCCGCTGACCATTGAACGCCGGTAGTTGCAGGTCGGCCATGGTTCGGGCCTTGCCGTCATCCAGGTTTATGTGCGCATCTCCGTAAGGTGTGTAATGGCGCCGATCATGCATCTGCCCCGGTGCCGATACGCCGCGCACACTGCCGCTGGCATCGTTGACATGCAGTTGCGGCCCGTCCACGCCCCCACTGCGTGCAACGACCTGATTCTCAGCACTGTGATAGCGGATCTTTTTATCGCCTTCAGCCAGGGTTTCCAGACGATCGCCGGTATACACCAGCATCACTGGGGAGTCTTCGGCGCGACGCGCGAGCACTTGCCGAGCATCCGCATCGTATTGATAGCTGTAGGTAAAAGGACCGGCCTCGACCTCGACCAGTTGATCCAAGGCATTGAACCTGTAGACCTGCCCCGAAGGCCCTGTCAGCAGGTTACCCGCCGCATCATAGGCCAGGGTGAAGCCCTGCACCGGATAGGTGTGGGTGACACGGGTGAGCTGAGTCGGGTCAGTACCGGTGAAAAAGCGCTCACAGGTATCTTGCGTGCCATCGGCAAAGGACGTCACCACTTGCGTGATGTTGTTGAGGCTGTCAAAGCTGAACGCCTGCCCGACAATGCCACGCCCTCGGTGATCCTTAGGATGTTCAAGGCCTTCGCAGCGATAGGTGGTCAGCCGCAAGTAGGCGTCATAGGTAAACGTCTCGCCGATCACCAGCCGTGCATCGGCATCGTGAAGAAACCGCGTCGCCAGCATACTGTTGGAGTGATACGTGCTGGTCATGACCTGCAACAACGCACCGTTTTGTTCGAAACGACGCTCGGCTTCTCGCCCCAGAGAATCATAGGAAACACTGGTAATCACCTGCATATTTTCAGTGGCGGTGGTCAGTGTCCGAGGCCGGCCAAACAGGTCGTAGTCCTGCTCGATCACCAGGGTGCCGGTGGTCATCCGCTGGAAGCGCCCCTGCGCGTCGTAATCGAGCTGGCTGCGCTGGCCATCGGCAGCGGTTTGATACAGCAAGCGTCCGCCAGGGGAATGTCCATACAGTGTGGTAGCGACCGTACCATCGGCCGTTTGGACTTCCTTCTCCGGATAGCCGTATGCGTCGTAAAACACCTCATGAATCAAGCCGCCAGCCTCGGAGCGGGCCAATGCGCCGGAAGTCGGATCATATTTGTAGGTGCTGGTCGCAACACCCGCCATTTCCATACGACTGAGCGCGTCCAGTTCTTTGTCGTAGGTCCGCTCTTGACGCGCACCCAGCGCAGAAACCATGGCGACAGGCTCCATCCAGCCCGCCTCATACTCCAAAATCATGGCTGGCCCCCTACCGCGTACCTGACTGGTCATCCGGCCCAGACTGTCGTACGTGCGAGCCCCCAACCGCTTGCCATCGACAAGGAGTGCGCTGACCTCCTCGCTGCTTGTGCCAGGCGCATACTCGTTCGTGCGCAACCGCGCCGGTGTACTGTCTGCCGGTGTCTGCAGGGTAGTCAGCAGCCGGTTGTACCCGTCATAGGTGAATTGGGTGAGGTTTTTAACGATATCCAGTACAGACAGGCAGCGGCCCAGGCCATCGTAGGTGCGCGACTCCACTTCAACGCTATGATCATCGGCGTCGAGGCGCTCGACCCTTATCGGCTGATTGTGTTCGTTAAAATAGGTTTTCAGCCGCTCCCCGCCTTCAATGCCCTCTATTTTCAGATTCAGATACGGATCGTACTCATCGATCTCCACGCGACCATCGGCTCGGGTCACACGACTGGCATTGCCCCAACGGCTGTAGGTGTAGGTGCTCTTCAATGAACGGGGCCCGTCGGGCAGGTAGTCGATACTCACCACCTCTACAGTCCGCCCCTGCGCGTCATAACGCCAGGTTCGGATGGCACGCTCCGAGTCATCGCTCATCAGTTGAGCTTCGGCAACCTGGCGTCCCAAGCCATCGTAATAAGTGATTGCCCGGTTGCCCTGCGCATCGATGGTGATCAGGTGAGCGCGTCGACCTTGCGTTGCAAAGTGATAAGCGTAACGCCGCCCCGCCTGCTGCGGCTCACCGGGCGACGCCGTTTCCGCAATCAACCTGCCACTGACATCGTATGCCAGCGCCAGGGTGCTGCCACCGTCTCGCGTCATCGACAACAGGCGGCGGTTGACCAGCGAGAGGGTACGCACCGACTCCAACCATTGCCCCTCCCTCCCCTGTAAACGTCGGGTTTCGCTCAACGTGTCGCCGTTGATGCTGTAACTGAAGTTGCTGACCAACGACAGCCCGTCAATGAGGCTGGTGGTGCTCTTCAAACGGCCCGCCAGCTCGACAGGTGCTTCGTAATACGTTTGCTGCAAGCTGACGGCCCCGGCCTGGCTACTCGATTGCTGAAGCACAAAATAGCTGCCGCCCGTCGACGGCACAGGAGTGTAGGTGTACTCGGTGAGCCGGGCTGCTGGCGTCTCCCCAGCCGGGATGAGACGCTCCTGCTTGAGGTAGCGCTGGAACAACCCATGGGGGTCGGCGGGGCATTTTCCGGGTTCGCCTGCGATGGGATAATAGCTGTATTCGGTGCGTATGCCGGAAGGTTCGGTGCGACTTAGTTCGTTGCCGTAGTCGTCGGTCTCTATGTGCTGGATTTCTTCCCGTGGAGTGCCACCAGCCACCAACTCATAGCGCTTGATGATCGTTTTTGGAAGATGAAAGTTGGGGGGCTGGATGGGAAACTGGCCGGGCTGCGTATTATAGATAATGGCCGTCGTGGTCCGGGTGCCTTCACGTACGACTCGCTCTTCAGTCAACAAGTGATACTTATTGTAGGTGGTATGAGTGGCACTCAGCTGGGTGTCGCCAACAGAATCGAGAGATCGCTCTTCAGTCCAGTATTCATAATCGCCAACAACTTGATACAGATTGTCTTCACCTTCGCGAAAACCACCAGAAAACGGGTATCCGGTAAAATTCCGGCCTGGGCTATAAACGTAAGTCAGAGTCATGGGCGGCTGCTTGGCGGCCGGTGTTCGTACCCAACTGGTCACCCGTGGAATAAATTGATTGTTAGCGTACTGATGCCCTTGCTCTGCATACGTAATCAGCTCCTCACCGCCCATCGGGGACCGCACTCGCATAATAGGAACCAGTCCGTTGCGAAACGCCGAGCGATACTCAAACACATAGCTGGCGGTACCACGTGCTTCACTACGGTCAAAGGGAGCAGATACCTGCGTCAGACGGTTATTGGTGTACAGAAACCAGACACGGGCATAACGACCACCATCGACACGTGTATCTGCTATCGACAGGTTCCCGTTTGAGTAAGTCAGGACCAGCAACTCCTCCTGTTCCTGGTTAAGGATCCGCTCCAGAAGGCCTGTAACGCCGTAACGAAAGGTCAGCCGCTCACCGTTTTCGAACAGTATGGCAACGATCCGGTAGGGCTGAGTACTGCCAGTACGCCGTAGAATTTCTATGGTCCCGTCGTTGTAGATCACCTGTAATGTAGTGGTATCCGGCCGTTTGACCACGATGTCCTTTAACTTGTGATTTATGATCTTGAGCGTGCCACCCACGGACGGCAGAAGGTCAGTCTGATACTGCTCGCCACTTAGTAAAGTGAGTCTGCGACGGTTCTCATCGAACTCAGTATTGCTAAGGCGCCACCCGATTCCACAACCATTGTTTTTGGTATCGAACATCGAGAAACCAAGGGATATATCCCGGCTCGCCTCCAGCGGCCCCAGGGGATTAAAAGTCGCCAACTTGATATGACATCCATATTGGCCGGTACGCACATCAACAGAGCCGTTGATATAAGAACTGAAGTTGAAGGCATTCGAATAAATATCCATAGCGCTGCTCACCAAGGAAAAGTCAAACTTCAATCAAATAAGAAAACAATGCGCGGCAATTCATCTACAACCAGTGATACTACCTAGACGAGGTGAATGCGCCTCCCATATTCAACACCTCAGACCCGACCCCACTCGCTGAGAATAGGCTGGCGAATACGACTGATCTCCTTACGAAACTCTTCAACGTAGTTCGCACTATCGCCCTGGCTATCCATAAATCGTCTGACCCGATTCTGTGAGGGCTCGGCACCTGAACCCTGATTGCGGCCGGGCGGCATTTTCAGGTTGCCCATTTTCGGGTTGGAGCGGAAAACATCGTAACTTTTGCTGAATTGGCTGACGCCGACGGCGTCGGTGAATTTATAGCTCGGCCCGATGGCTTGTTTGATGGGAACCATTAAGCCCCTATTCAAGGGCTTTTCAGAATGTGCCTTCACGTCAATGGACCCTGGCCCGTGATCATGGTCTGTGGCGTTGTAAAGGTCGTGCGTAAGGCTCAGGTACCCTGTTATAGATTTCGGGCTGCTGAATACACTTCCAAGCGAGAAGAGAACAGCTGCGACATTCAAGTTCTCGATGTGATTTGAGCGGTCCCAGCCCTGCTGGCTGTCCACTTCCGCTACGCTGAGTGAGGCAACACCCAGGACTCCAGCTACCACTCCAGCAGAAGCGGAAACTACTGCGATTATACTGGCAGTGAGTGCCGTGCCCGCCGCTGCCGCTGCTGCGAGGGCTACCCCCCCAGTCACGACACCTGCCACCGAAAGCGCCAGAAACGCGAAGGTTAACAACCAGTGATGCAAGTTGAGGAACAATCCCTCGGGATCAGACCGGTTAACAGGGTCGCACGCGCAATAGGCGTAGCTGTTGATGCCGCCCTCACCAAATGGACTCAAGGGGTCGGGCGACAAAAAGACCATCAACTCGGGGTCATAAGCACGCCGGCCGTTGCCCAAGTGGTAAAGGTTGACCGGGATATCCAGCCGTTCGCCATTGAACGCAGGCAATTGCAGGTCGGCCATTGTGCGGACCTTGCCGTCATCCGGGGAAAAATACGCGTTGCCATAGGGTGTGTAGTGACGCCCCAGGGTCGGCTGCCCCGCCGCCGCAATGGCGCGCACACTACCCGAGGCGTCCACCAGGTGCTGCTGCTCGCCCTCTACGCCGCCGGTTCGGGCCAAAACCGTATCTGCGCTGCGTAAGTAACGGATGTTCTTGTTACCTTCGATCAGTGCATCAAGCCGATCATCGGCATAGGCGAGCCTGACCGCAGGCTCGCTGCCGCGGGCGGCCAGTATTTGCCGAAACTCGGCGTCGTATTGGTAAGAGTAGGTAAAGGTGTCTGTCTGCACAGCGGTCAACTGGTCGAGCGCATTGAAAGTAAATACACGACCCGGCGCCCCCTCCAGCAGATTACCCGCCACATCGTAAATCAGAATTCGTGTTTGCGCGGGGTGAGTGTGAGTCACCTGCGATAACTGGGTTGGGTCGTTATAGGTAAATGAGCGCTTGCTGATGTCATGGGTACCATCGGCGAAATAGGTGTCGACCTGAGTAATATTGTCGAGGCCATCGTGCTGGAAACACTGTCGGTTAACGCTACGTCCCAATCGATCTCGGGGAAACTCTTTACCGTCACAACGGTATTCACTTAAGCGTCCGTAACCGTCATAGGCAAAGGTTTCACCAATCACCAACTGTTCTTGGGCATCAAGTATGCGCCTTGTCGCCAGCAGGCCATCCGGGTGATAGGTACTGGCAATGCGCTGGAACTTGCGCCCCGACACGTCAAGTATACGGCTGGACTCGCGCCCCCAAGCGTCGAAGGTAATTTTCGCGTCAACGGCCGTCGCATTACCCGTTTGAGCGGTGGAGACTTGTATGAGGCGGCCGACATCATCATATGCTTGTGTCATCACCATCACGCCGGTTACCACACGTTCGAGCCGCCCTTGGGCGTCGTACTCGAACGAGCTGCTTTGTCCACCAATCGAAGTCTGCTGCAACAAACGTCCGTTGGGCGAATACGCATGATTTTGCTTCAACACCTTGCCGTCTGCTGTCTGGACGTCGCTCAAGGGGTGCCCATAGGCGTCATAAGTCCGCTCATGTTTGAAACTGGACATCTGCGAAACGGTACGCGCCGCATTTTTGGGATCGTGGCTGAACAGCATCGGCGCAAATCCCGGCGTCCGAGCTTCGGTCAGGACATCGAGTTGCTCGTCAAAGGTTTGCACCTGCCGATCCCCATGCGGGCTGATGAACACGTTTGGGTTGACTGAGTTTGCCGAGTATTCCCAGGTGTAGCCCGGCGCATCATCGCGCACTCCGCGGGTCTGAGACGTCAAGCGCCCAAGACTGTCGTAGGTGCTGGCCCCCACACGTTTGGCGTCCACCGAAATAGCGCTTACCAGTTCCTCACTGGTGCCTGCCATATAGGTGGTCACGCGCTGACGCGGTGCCGTGCCGTCGGTGGGTGTCTCGCAAGTGTTGACCACTCGATCGAACGCATCGTAGGTATAAGTCGTTCTGGTCTGCCTGGCATTGGTGACCGTGGCGCAGCGTCCCAAGCCATCATAAGTCCGGGTTTCCATTTCCAGGCGCTCGCCCGCCACGCCGACACGTACCATTCTCGCTGGCTGGTCATATTGATTGAAGATGGTTTCCCACTGCGCCTGCCCGACGACACCGGTCTTCTTCAAGTGGTGAAGAGGGTCGTACTCATCAATCAGCACGCGTCCATCAGGTTGGGTGGTGCGGCTTGGATTGCCCCACGCGTTATACGCAAACAGGGTTTTCAACGCACGCTGACCAGCCTCCCCCAGGTAATCAATGCGGGTCTGTTCAATGCAACGTCCCTGCCCATCATATCGACGGCTGCTGATGGGTCTGAGTGTGTCTTCGCCCAATACCTGCGCAGTTGATACCTGGCGCCCCATGCCATCGAAATAGGTAATGACTTTGTTGCCCTGTGCATCAGTAGTCACCAGGTTGGCCTGCTGGCCAGCGGTCGCGAAATGATAGGTATACTGGCGCCCGGCAACTCGCGGGTCGCCTACGGCAGTGGATTCGGCAGTCAATCGACCAGTGACATCGAAACTCAACACCAGCTTGGCGCCTGCGGCGTTGGTCAGGGCAAGCACCCTGCGGTTGGTCAGCGACAACGTACGAACCGAATCCAGCCACTGGCCCACCTCACGGCCCTTGAAGCGACGGGTTTCAGTCATCGTGTCATCTTCAAAGGTGTAGGTGAAATCGGTGACCTGGGCGAGGTTGTCAATTGTGGTGGTGTTACTTTTCAGTCGACCGTTCAGTGGGAAGTTGTCAGCCGCCTCGTGATAGGTGTGCAGGGTCTGCACAACTCCGTCGCGAGCCGCGGCATGTTGCAAGACAAAATAGTCGCCCTGCGCCGTTTGTATCTGGGTGTGGGTTTGCTCAGTGATTCGGGGCGCAACTGTCGTGTCGGCCGAAATAATTTTTTCCTGTTTCAAGTAACGCTGGAAAAGCCCATGGGGGTCAGCCGGGCATTTTCCGGGTTCGCCTGTGATTGGGTAATAGCTGTATTCGGTGCGTATGCCGGAAGGTTCGGTGCGGCTTAGTTCGTTGCCGTAGTCGTCGGTCTCTATGTGCTGGATTTCTTCCCGTGGAGTGCCACCAGCCACCAACTCATAGCGCTTGATGATCGTTTTTGGAAGATGAAAGTTGGGGGGCTGGTTGGGAAACTGGCCGGGCTGCGTATTATAGATAATGGCCGTCGTGGTCCGGGTGCCTTCACGTACGACTCGCTCTTCAGTCAACAAGTGATACTTGTTGTAAGTGGTATGAGTGGCACTCAGCTGGGTGTCGCCAACAGAATCGAGAGATCGCTCTTCAGTCCAGTATTCATAATCGCCAACAACTTGATACAGATTGTCTTCACCTTCGCGAAAACCACCAGAAAACGGGTATCCGGTAAAATTCCGGCCTGGGCTATAAACGTAAGTCAGAGTCATGGGCGGCTGCTTGGCGGCCGGTGTTCGTACCCAACTGGTCACCCGTGGAATAAATTGATTGTTAGCGTACTGATGCCCTTGCTCTGCATACGTAATCAGCTCCTCACCGCCCATCGGGGACCGCACTCGCATAATAGGAACCATTCCGTTGCGAAACGCCGAGCGATACTCAAACACATAGCTGGCGGTACCACGTGCTTCACTACGGTCAAAGGGAGCAGATACCTGCGTCAGACGGTTATTGGTGTACAGAAACCAGACACGGGCATAACGACCACCATCGACACGTGTATCTGCTATCGACAGGTTCCCGTTTGAGTAAGTCAGGACCAGCAACTCCTCCTGTTTCTGGTTAAGGATCCGCTCCAGAAGGCCTGTAACGCCGTAACGAAAGGTCAGCCGCTCACCGTTTTCGAACAGTATGGCAACGATCCGGTAGGGCTGAGTACTGCCAGTACGCCGTAGAATTTCTATGGTCCCGTCGTTGTAGACCACCTGTAATGTAGTGGTATCCGGCCGTTTGACCACGATGTCCTTTAACTTGTGATTTATGATCTTGAGCGTGCCACCCACGGACGGCAGAAGGTCAGTCTGATACTGCTCGCCACTTAGTAAAGTGAGTCTGCGACGGCTCTCATCGAACTCAGTATTGCTAAGGCGCCACCCGATTCCACAACCATTGTTTTTGGTATCGAACATCGAGAAACCAAGGGATATATCCCGGCTCGCCTCCAGCGGCCCTTGGGGATTAAAAGCCGCTAACTTGATATGACATCCATATTGGCCGGTACGCAAATCAACAGAGCCATTGATATAAGAACTAAAGTTGAAGGCATTCGAATAAATATCCATAGCGCTGCTCCACCAAGGAAAAGTCAAACCTCACTCAAATAAGAAAACAATGCGCGGCAATTCATCTACAACCAGTGATACTACCTAGACGAGGTGAATGCGCCTCCCATATTCAACACCTCAGACCCGACCCCACTCGCTGAGTATGGGCTGGCGAATACGACTGATCTTTTTTCGAAACGCTTCGATGTAGTGCGCGCTATCGTCCTAGGTATTCATAAAGCGATTGACCTGATTCTGTGCCGGCTCGACAATTGATTAATCCGTATAAAACTTGACCCAGTTCCTAAGCATCAACCAAACTAAAGTCACCATCGCGCGGCAAAATTCGAAAACTATGCTCACAACCATAATTATCCAAGACCCGCAAAATACTATTTGACATCCCTGTATCCATCTTCCATTTCCCCCAAAACTTGACGATACGAAGCTGAGTAGACTCCGCATTAAATCTGACTTTTGGATTTTTCGGATTATACCCTTGCTGAATATCATTAGTTACTAACGAGCTCCCCGGTTCTTGCCATGTTACCACACCGACCTGACTCCATTTAGAATTGCCCACTTGGGTCATAGTCTGGCAAAATGCAGTATGAAAATAAAAGCCCCTATTATTCATCAGCAGCGGCTTATCAATTCCGAGCATGGTGACGATTTTCAACCCTCCGGGCGGAGTATAATAAACAACATTTACATCAGTAACATCATCAAACTGAGCGCCACCATCTTCATACTTAACAAAATCTGAAACCAACAACCTGTAAGGACGAGTTGGAAGAATAGTAACGAACGAATTATAATTACCTGAATTGGTAGTAAAAACATCATCCCCCAGGCGAACTGTAGCCATGAACCTCTGAGGTTCAGTCGGCATATTTTTATCCAGACGCATGTAACGGTCAACCAACTCAACGGTGACATTCAATTTCGCACCAATGGAACCAGTACTCTCTTCTACTTGTAACCGCGCGCCATGTCTCCTTAGCCCACTGTCATAGTCATTTTTATGGCGATCGCAATGCCACCCTAACGGAAGTGACTCGTTTGGATTTTCTGAATAACGAGTCACAGTGACGCTGTTGCGTTCCTCTTGACTCAATGTATAGGGATGCCAATAGCCGTCACTGTCTTCACGTTCGACGACAAGTTCGATCTGAACCTTGCATTGATGACGGCCATTGGCATAGAGCGCATCCGTTGATGGCTGGCCGCTGGGAAGCACTATGTCAAAATGCGACACCCTATAGGGTCTTAGATCCGGCGCTCCCTGCAGATATAGATTACCCTGGCGATCTCCCTTCAATGAAAACTTATGTTCTGTTCCGAAGTTGTCAAATAACCGCCAGGCTCTAGGAGTAACGCGCTCAGGATAACCCACCGCATTAGTACCAAACATCACTGCCCGCATGATAGTAGGCTTTTTATTAAAATTCACCGGCGGCTTTTCATCAGGCAGCCCCCAATCTCGATGAATTTCCTCTATATCAAGAGGCTGCCCGATTACATTTTTATTTGTAAGTGTTCCCGCCTTATATGACAGGCCATTCAACCCAATCTCTAACGGCTGCGACAATGTAGAGTCAAACGCCGCTCCATCACCCGGCAAAATGAACGGATTATCAATACCTTCATTCTTTACAAAACTCAGCCCTGCCGGAGGAGTCCAATAATACACAACAGCATAAGCAAACACAGACGAGGTGAAGTAAAAAAACGCGTACTCATCTTTACACTCGTCTAACTCACCAACTTCCAAATGCAATGGACGCACGGGATTGATGGTAACTGAAGAATCAAAAACCACTCCATTTTCAGAAAAATTCGTAGTATAAACCTGCCCGCCAATAACGATTCTCGCCATAAATCGCTCTGACTTACCTGCCGCCTTTGGATCACAACGTAGATAGCGGCTTACGCGTTCAGTTCGTAGATCGCTGACAGCCTTTATTACCTCTACCTCTGAATCACTAGCCGCCAATCCTTTCTGCCAGAGCCCAAGTTCATAGTGATTTCGTTGTTCGTCACAGCACCACCAAGGCGGGAGCATTTTATTATCTTGCTCAGACCACCTGACAACCATCAGAGTATCTAGCTCCTCAGACGTCAGAGCAACGCGAGTCCAATTTTCCTCTTCAGCTTTAACTTCTTTAACGACATCAATAACAACCTCGCACTGATGATTTCCATTTGCATACAGACCATTAGCCTGATCCGTTCTAACAGGACGGCTGATATTGAACGCTATTAACCTGTTGCGACTATTTTCACGCGTGACCATATCCCATCTCCCATTATAACTTTTGTCAATAAGGCAAGGTTTGATCAAGGGAAGGGTTAATCCCAGCCTGAAATAAAAATCAATGCCTGGCCTTATCAAAGCCTATAACGAGAGGAGCCAACAACTGTCAGAGTTAACAGTTTTATATATTAATTTTGAATAAATACCGACAATTTCAGGTCTTAATAGAAATGAGGCATGACGTTTGCTCATTCAAAAGCCGCACGTCAAATCCACTCATTGGCCCCAGCGATCGGCCGCCGCATGATCACTGTCCCGCCCCTCCACCCACCGCGCACCGTCCGAAGTATTTTCCTTCTTCCAAAACGGCGCCCGCGTCTTCAGGTAGTCCATCACAAACGCACAAGCATCAAACGCCGCCTGCCGATGCGCACTGGCCGCCCCAACAAACACAATCGGCTCCCCCGGTTCCAGCGCACCGATGCGATGTAACACTTCCAGCTTGAGCAACGGCCAACGCTGCTCAGCCTCTAAGGCAATCTTGGCCAAGGCCTTTTCGGTCATGCCGGGGTAGTGTTCCAGGAACATCCCGGATACATCGCGCCCATCGTTGAAGTCGCGCACATAGCCAACAAAACTCACCACCGCACCCACGCCCACATTGGCTGCGTGCATGGCGTTGACTTCGGCGCCGGGATCAAAGGCTTCAATCTGCACACGAATGGCCATATTCAGCCTCCGGTCACGGGTGGGAAGAAGGCGACTTCATCGCCGGCTTGCAGAGGCTCATCGAGGCTGCACAATTCCTGATTGCGGGCGCACATCAGGCTGGTTTCGTTGAGCACTGCGAAATCCGGCTCACCCGCCAACGCTTGGCGCACGGCGTCAACGGTCGCGAACTCGCCTTCCATCTCCAGCGAGTCCAGACCAATCGCTTCGCTGTAACGCGCAAAAAACAATACGTTGATGCTCATGCCTGGTCCGCCTTGAAATGCCCGCTTTTACCGCCCAGCTTTTCCAGCAGACGAATGCTTTCGATGGTCATGCCCCGGTCCACGGCCTTGCACATGTCGTAGATCGTCAGTGCCGCGACGCTGGCGGCGGTGAGGGCTTCCATCTCGACGCCGGTCTGCCCGGAGAGCTTGCAGCGCGCCAGGATGTGCACGGCGTCGTCACCGTCGGCGCGCAGTTCGACCTTGACGCCGGTGAGCATCAGCGGGTGGCACAGGGGGATCAGGTCACTGGTTTTTTTCGCCGCCTGGATCCCGGCAATGCGGGCCACGGCGAACACGTCGCCCTTGGGGTGGGCGCCGTCGACAATCATTGTCAGGGTGGCGGGCAACATGCGCACCCGCGCTTCAGCCACCGCCTCACGGAACGTCACGGTTTTGTCGGTGACGTCGACCATATGGGCGCGGCCTTGGGAATCGAGATGAGTCAGCACAGCGATACTCCTGATCAGGAGCAGCGATTGTAAACCTATCGCTGATCAAAATGTGGGAGGAGGCTTTATGTGGGAGCCGGGCTTGCCCGCGATACAGGCACCGCAATGTGTCAGTCACACCACAGTGATGCTATCGCAGGCAAGCCAGCTCCCACATAAAGCCAGCCCCCACACTGAGCTCTTACAGATGAGACTCGGCGTACTCGGCCAGAATCGAACGTGGCACTCCCTGCAGCGCAATATGCACGCCGTTGGGGAAGTCCTTGAAGCGTTCCGTCAGGTAAGTCAGCCCGGAGCTGGTCGCGGACAGGTAAGGGGTGTCGATCTGCGCCAGGTTGCCCAGGCACACCACTTTGGAACCGGCGCCGGCACGGGTGATGATGGTTTTCATCTGGTGCGGGGTGAGGTTCTGGCATTCATCGATCAAAATCAGGCTTTGTTGGAAGCTGCGCCCGCGGATGTAGTTGAGGGATTTGAACTGCAAAGGCACTTTGCTAAGGATGTAGTCGACGCTGCCATGGGTGTTTTCGTCATCCATGTGCAAAGCTTCGAGGTTGTCGGTGATTGCCCCCAGCCACGGCTCCATTTTTTCCGCCTCGGTACCGGGCAGGAAACCGATTTCCTGGTCCAGGCCCTGCACGCTGCGGGTGGCGATGATGCGGCGATAGCGCTTGGTCACCATGGTCTGCTCGATGGCGGCCGCCAGGGCAAGGATGGTTTTCCCCGAGCCGGCAGCGCCCGTCAGGTTGACCAGATGGATGTCCGGATCGAGCAACGCATACAGCGCCAGGCTCTGGTAGATATCACGCGGTTTCAGGCCCCAGGCTTCCTGGTGCAACAGGGGTTCCTGATGCAGGTCGAGGATCAGCAGCTTGTCGACCTGGATCTCTTTGATCCAGCCCACGAAGCCCTGTTCGTCGACGATGAACTCATTGATATGCACGGCCGGCAGGTTGTCGATCAGCTGCACCTGGTGCCAGGTGCGGCCGTGGTCCTGACGGGTCTCGACCTTGCTGACGCGGTCCCAGAACGAGCCGGTCATCATGTGATAACCACGGGAAAGCATCGACACGTCGTCGACCAATTGGTCGGTACTGTAGTCCTCGGCAGCGATCCCACACGCTCGTGCCTTGAGGCGCATATTGATGTCTTTGGTCACCAGCACCACGCGCAAGTCCTTGTCGCGAGCGTGCAGGTCGATCAATTGGTTGATGATCTTGTTGTCGTTGAGGTTTTCCGGCAGCAGGCTGTTGGGCTCGCTGCGCTTGCTCATCAGGATCGACAGCAAGCCCTTGGGCCCGCTCTTGCCACGCTGGATCGGCACCCCGACTTCAACGTCTTCGGGCGAGGCTTCGCCCAGAGTCTTGTCGATCAGGCGGATGGCCTGGCGGCATTCGGCGGCAACGCTGTGGTGGCCGCTTTTGAGCTTATCGAGCTCCTCAAGCACGATCATCGGGATGGCGACGTGGTGTTCTTCGAAGTTAAGCAGTGCGTTTGGATCGTGGATCAATACGTTGGTATCAAGCACATAAAGGATTGGCTGGTCGGAAGAAGGGGTGCGTCCATGATCATCCATACTCGGTCACCTTTGTGGGAGCCAGTCGACGCAATACCTGGGCGGTGCTGCGCCTCGATTCGACCACCGACCACACCTGAGTGACGTCAAGTGCAGTGCCCACATGAGGAGTCTTGGAAGACGCCACCTGTGTTGCAGGGTTCGGCGGTCTGACTTCGTAATACCGCAAAACCCATGACAGGAAAAAGCACTTTGACGCTTTTTTGAAGTTTATTTTTCAGGATGACGAATAGCACTAGCCGAAGGCCAGCCACCCCGTTAAAGTCGGAAGTCCGCCTGCATCGAAATGTCGCAGCAAATCACCCCAAAAATCCCTCATCCCCAGCAAGGCCGGGCATTCTCAGCGAAATGCCTCGCGGCACTCCTGCCAACCCAAGCCACTCTGCGCCGTTGCCTGCAACACCATCGGTATTGCCATCCGCGCCTTGTCCTGAGTGTCGTGAAAGGCAATCACACCTTTGCGCCACAGCAGCATCAGCGTCAGCACCCGCTGCGCCGACTCATCGGCCTTGAGCTTGCCCGGCTCGTCCTGGGAATCGATGTCCCACAACGCCACCTGCAAACCCTGCTGCTGGAAAAAACCCTGGCTGTCCGCGCGGCGCTGCCCATAGGGTGGACGGAACAGCGGCAGATAGTTTTCCGGCATCAGGTGCTGCACCAGCGCGGCACTGCGGGTGATGGAGCTTTGCCAGTCGACCCAATGGCTGTGGGAACGGTACTCCCAACCCTGGGTACCTACGCACTGCCCCTGGTACAGCGCCTGCACATCGGCGGCAGAACTACGCTCTACCCGGGTTTGCAAGCTGCTGCCGAGGGCAAAGAACGTGGCGTTCATCTTCTGTTTGCGCAGGTAGTCGGTGAGCCAGTCGGTATTGCCGCCAACCGGTGCAGGGCCGCCATCGAAGGTCAGCAGGAACATGCGGTCGTTGAGCTCATCGCCATTGCGCTCATGGTCGCCAAAGCGCGCCACTTCACTGCTGATCTGCGGGAACAGCGCGGCCTTGCGCAGCAGTTCGTCGAGATAGCGCTCGTGGAAGTGCCGGCTGGGGGCGGCCCAGCCTATATAGAAAGAGTTGTCACTGACCTCGAACTTGCCAGCCTGCTCACGCAGGTCGTCCATGTTGTCCACCAGGAAGCAGAACGAGGCATCTTCTTCGCAGCTTTGCTGGGCGAAGCTGTAGTTCTCCAACAGCCGTTGCCAGAGCTGGCGACGCAGGTCGTCGATCGCGGCCAGGTTGATAATCTTCAAGCCCAGGCGCTGTTTGAGTGCAGCGTCATCCAGGGATTCACTGGCCAGCAGGCCGTGGGCGAACATGAGGATTTCTGCGCGCGAGGCCACATCGAACAGCGCCGGGCTGCTGAGTTTTTCGGGCCAGGTGCCACGGTCCAGACTGGCCACATCCGCCGGGGCGGCGTAAACGTTCAGACATAACAGACTGGCTGATAATAAAAGCGCAATTCGCACCGAAGTTCCCCCTTACCAAAGACGAACGGCACTATAGCTGATCAGCACCGTACCCAGCCGTTGTGGAACCACCGCCCCATAACGCCGACCGTACGTTTACGCGTTACGGTCAGCCTCACATTGGCGCGGATGTGCCTTTGTCGGTAGAGTCCGTGGTTTTTAACTCGTAGAACGCGTCACAAACACTTACTTGAACGCTTAAAGGGATTTTTGAAAATGCATGAACAAGCAAGGTTGAGCAGAAGTCATGCAACATTGGGTCAAATCGGCGACCTGGTTTCCATTGAAGACATCGAGAAGATCTACCCGACCTCAGCCAGCGCGAACAATGCAGTAGAAGTTGAGTGTGCCAACCCGCGCTGCAACGTCAAAGTCAGTATCACCATCATTGCACCCGCCGAGGCCAAGAAGGACAGGAAAATAACGCCCTCCTCCCATTTTCGTGGAAAACACATCGACGGATGTGATCGCAAACCCGCACAGACAGCCCAGACCTCATCCACTGTATCCCCCACACAGCCCGCCCACCCGTTAAATACCGGTATCCCCGTGGTATGGGCCGACCCAGGCGCCACATCCCCAGGTACGGGAGGCTCAAAGCCTGGCGCTCCAGGGCAGATAAACCCATCGGGCACATCTGCTTCAGGGCGATCCCAAGTCGGGGCAGGCACCAGCCAAAGCCAGTCTCAGCGGGTCGAGAAGTTCGCCAAGGCCTGGCTCGAACTGACACAACAAGCCCGCAGGGGACAACCACTGGAAGCTCACTGGAACACCGAAGGTACCTATGCATCAGCCTTCTACCCATTCGACTATCTAAATACGCAAACGATGCTTCCAATTGGGGAGAGAATTCATACCGCCTCCGTGGTATCCGGGAGGGCGTCCAACGGCGACTTTCATATTCTCCTGAAAGAGCAAACAGCCAGCACCGTACCCAAGGTTGTCATTGTTGATGCCGCCATCCTCAACTCGAGCGCCGCAGGACGAACGCTGGGGACGCAACTCACTAACCAGACACCACAAGCCCAGAAAACCTACCTGTTTTTCTTTGGCGCATTTCATGCAAACCCCACGTCCGGTCAGGAAGAATTAACCGTCGCTCATCGTTATCACTTTTACGTGCAGACTTGACGGCCCCTCAATCCACTCGATTTCTCGACCACGGACGGGGCAAGACACGCCTATCACCATCATAGGTGGAGTCAAAACGCCCCAACCCCTAGAATCGCGCCCACGCTATACGCCACGATTCCAGGAGCCAACTTCATGCTGATGGTGATTTCCCCCGCCAAAACCCTCGACTTCGAGTCAAAGCCGGTCACTGCGCGCTTCACCCAGCCGCAATACCTGGACCATTCCCAGGAACTGATCGAACAGTTGCGCGAACTGAGCCCGGCACAGATCAGCGAGTTGATGCACGTCTCCGACAAGATCGGTGGCCTCAACGCCGCCCGCTTTGGCAGCTGGACGCCCGCCTTCACTCCGGCCAATGCCAAGCAGGCGCTGCTGGCGTTCAAGGGCGATGTCTACACCGGTCTCAACGCCGAGACCTTCAGCGATGCCGATATCAGCTACGCCCAGGATCACCTGCGCATGCTCTCCGGCCTCTACGGCCTGCTACGCCCCTTGGACCTGATGATGCCGTACCGCCTGGAGATGGGTACCAAGCTGGCCAACGCCCGTGGCAAGGACCTCTACGCCTTCTGGGGCACGCGCATCAGCGAGTGGCTGAACGAAGCACTGGCCGCACAGGGCGATGACGTGCTGCTCAACCTGGCCTCCAACGAATACTTCTCGGCGGTCAAGCGCCCAGCCCTGAATGCGCGGGTCATCAACACCGAGTTCAAGGACCTGAAGAACGGCCAGTACAAGATCATCAGCTTCTACGCGAAAAAGGCCCGGGGCATGATGAGCCGTTTTGTGATTGAAGAACGCATCAACGACCCGGCGCAGCTCAAGCAGTTCGATGTGCAGGGTTACCGCTTCAATGCGGAGCAGTCCAAGCCGGACAATTTGGTGTTTTTGCGCGATCACGCACCGGAATAAGGCCGGTACAGCCCCCAACATCAAATGTGGGAGCTGGCTTGCCTGCGATAGCGGAGGGCCAGCCGACTCACATGTTGCTGATACACCGCAATCGCAGGCAAGCCAGCTCCCACATTTTTTGCCTGCATTTCATCTCAAAAATCGTCATTTATTTGGCGTCAGAAAAATACCCAGTTACAACCCTAACGATTTCTTCACTCGACACTCGTCGGTTTTTTTCGTAGTGGCACCACTTTTTTTAATCAGTAGTGGCACAAAACTATCTTCGCTCTCCAACTCCCCATAACTACTGGCCTAAATAGCAAGTGCTATCACTATAGTGCCAGTGCCATCTTTTCTAATATTTCAAGAAATTTCCGGAAACAGGATGAGCGGCCAGGAACTTCATCCTGAAGCGCCGCTCATACCACCGGTAACGAAATTCTCTGTTTACGTAAGAGATGACTTACACAGCGACCAACGGAAGTAGTCAAGTTGTCATAAAACACTTTGACTCTATGGTCATAAGATCAACTGTTTGAGTTGAGGGTAGCGATAAGCACTTATTGCCAACCCCTGAAGGCCAAGGCAGCGCTGACCTAAATGAGCCAGTGGTGAAAACCCAAGGCATTGATATCAAAAGGCTTTCAGCCTGTATCAATGCCCTGCGGCACTGGCGCCGGAGCCCTCCACCAAGGAAGCCCGGCTGCATTTCAGGGCAAGCCCCAATAAAAAGGCCAAGTTGCGCACAACTTGAGTGCAATAGTTAGTCACTCACTATTCAACATGCCTGCACGCGGCAAGTCGGCGTCTATTCGCCTAACTTTCGCGGCATCAGTGACGCTTGCAAACATGAACTCCGGCCATCTATTGGCATGATTAAGAACGTCTTCAGTGACAAAGAGGTAAATGCGATGCGTATCAGCATATTTGGTTTGGGTTACGTTGGCGCAGTCTGTGCCGGTTGCCTGTCTGCCCGTGGCCACGAAGTGGTCGGCGTAGACATCTCCAAGGAAAAGATCGACCTGATCAACGCGGGTAAATCGCCAATCGTTGAACCGGGTCTGGGCGAACTGTTGAGCCAGGGTATCGAGACTGGCCGGCTGCGCGGTACCACCAACTTCGCCGAAGCCATTCGTGACACCGACCTGTCGATGATCTGCGTCGGTACGCCAAGCAAGAAAAATGGCGACCTGGAGCTCAACTACATCGAATCTGTGTGCCGCGAGATCGGTTTTGTGCTGCGTGACAAGACCACCCGCCACACCATCGTAGTGCGCAGCACCGTACTGCCGGGCACCGTCGCAAACGTGGTAATCCCGATCCTCGAAGACTGCTCCGGCAAGAAAGCCGGCGTCGACTTCGGCGTTGCGGTCAACCCCGAATTCCTGCGTGAATCCACTGCCATTGCCGACTACGACCTGCCACCGATGACCGTTATCGGCGAGTTCGATAAGGCCTCCGGCGATGTCCTGCAATCGCTGTACGAAGAACTCGACGCGCCGATCATCCGCAAGGACATCGCCGTAGCCGAAATGATCAAGTACACCTGCAACGTATGGCACGCCACCAAAGTCACCTTCGCCAACGAGATCGGCAACATCGCCAAGGCCGTCGGCGTTGACGGTCGTGAAGTGATGGAAGTGGTCTGCCAGGACAAGACCCTCAACCTGTCCCAGTACTACATGCGCCCAGGCTTCGCTTTCGGCGGTTCGTGCTTGCCAAAAGACGTGCGTGCCCTGACCTACCGCGCCGGCTCCCTGGACGTGGAAGCGCCGTTGCTTAACTCGCTGATGCGCAGCAACGAGTCTCAGGTACAGAACGCCTTCGACATCGTTTCCAGCCACGACAAGCGCAAAGTTGCGCTGTTGGGCCTGAGCTTCAAGGCCGGTACCGACGACCTGCGTGAAAGCCCACTGGTGGAACTGGCGGAAATGCTGATCGGCAAGGGCTACGACCTGAGCATCTACGACAGCAACGTCGAGTACGCCCGTGTGCACGGTGCGAACAAGGACTACATCGAAGGCAAGATCCCCCACGTGTCGTCCCTGCTCAACTCGAACTTCGACGACGTAATCAACAACTCCGACGTGATCATCCTGGGCAACCGCGATGAGAAGTTCCGTGCCCTGGCGCAGAACGCCCCGCATGGCAAGCAAGTGGTCGACCTGGTGGGCTTTATGTCCAAGGCCACCAGCGTGAGCGGCCGTACCGAAGGTATTTGCTGGTAACAGCAACGGCAAGTTTCAGGCTGCAAGTGTCTTTATCCCCAGCGCTTGCAGCCTGAAGCCTCCTCCCCCTGCGGATGACGCTTATGTCCAAGTTAAAACATATATTTCTGCAAGCGGCCGGCTGGTTGTTCTTCCTCAGCCTGCTGATGGGTCTCGCCCTGCTGTTGCCGGCGAGCACCTTCGACTCGCAATCGAAGAATTTTATTTTCCTGATTGGTGCCGTGGGTATCTGGCGCTACTCCATGGGCGCGACGCATTTCTTTCGCGGCATGCTGTTCCTGTACGTGGTTTACCCGCACCTGCGCCGCAAAGTGCGCAAGCTGGGCAAGGCCGCCGACCCGTCCCATGTGTTCCTGATGGTCACCAGTTTCCGTATCGACGCGCTGACCACCGCCCAGGTCTACAGCTCGGTGATCCGTGAAGCCATCGAATGCGGCTTCCCTACGACCGTGGTCTGCTCGCTGGTGGAAATGTCCGATGAGCTGCTGGTCAAGAGCCTCTGGGAAAAGCTGAACCCGCCGGCCCACGTCAAGCTCGATTTCGTGCGCATCGCCGGTACCGGCAAGCGTGACGGCCTGGCCTTTGGCTTCCGTGCTATCTCTCGCCACCTGCCGGATGACCGCGCCGTGGTAGCCGTAATCGATGGCGACACCGTGCTCGCTGAAGGCGTGGTGCGCAAGACCGTGCCCTGGTTCCAGCTGTTCGGCAATGTCGGCGGCCTGACCACCAACGAATTCTGCGAAGTGCGCGGCGGCTACATCATGAGCGAATGGCACAAGCTGCGCTTCGCCCAGCGCCACATCAACATGTGCTCGATGGCCCTGTCCAAGCGCGTGCTGACCATGACCGGGCGCATGTCGGTGTTCCGTGCCAGCGTGGTCACCGACCCGGGCTTTATCGCCGACGTGGAAAGCGACTCGCTGCAACACTGGCGCCTGGGCCGCTTCAAGTTCCTCACCGGGGATGACAAGTCCAGCTGGTTCAGCCTGATGCGCCTGGGCTACGACACCTTCTACGTGCCGGACG
The DNA here is from genome assembly GCF_001439685.1 of Pseudomonas libanensis. Classification (GTDB taxonomy): domain Bacteria; phylum Pseudomonadota; class Gammaproteobacteria; order Pseudomonadales; family Pseudomonadaceae; genus Aquipseudomonas; species Aquipseudomonas libanensis. Next base: position 134,497 of record NZ_JYLH01000009.1, on the reverse strand, counting down.
CCGCGATCAACACCGTGGAGCACCCGCCGGAAAAGAGCTTTATCAAGGCCAGCCGCAAGCTGATGTTCCGCTGGTACGGCAACAACCTGCGTCAGAACTCCCGCGCCCTCGGCCTGGGTGTACGTCGCCTCGGCCTGTTCACCAGCGTGGTGCTGTTCGACCAGCGCGTGTCGATGTGGACCTCGCTGCTTGGCCTGACCGTGGCGATGATTGCCACCTTCAAGTACGGCGGCGCGTTCATCCTGGTCTACCTGCTGTGGATCGGCCTCACCCGCCTGATCCTGACCCTGCTGCTGTCGTGCTCGGGCCACAAGATCGGCCCGGCCTACCCGATGATTCTCTATTACAACCAGATCATGGGCGCGTTGGTGAAGATCTACGTGTTCTTCCGCCTTGATCAACAGTCCTGGACCCGCCAGGACACCAAACTGACCCGCGATTTGGCCAGCTTTCAACGTTGGTTCAACACCTGGTCGTCTCGGACCATGACCTTCTCCGCCGGCAGTATCTTCGTTGCCGTGTTGCTGATGATGGTCTGACCCTGCCAAGCCTGAATTAACTAGGAACTAGAACATTATGAACAGCCAAGTAAACGCCAACGTTGTCCACGAATCCGAAGCCCAGCGCCAACATGCACGGGTCAAAATCCCGGCCAAGCTGCGCTTCTTCAACAGCGACCGCACGCCGACCGAAGCGCGGGTCATCGACCTGTCCGCCGGCGGCCTGGCCTTCACCGCGACCCAGCCGCTCACCGTCGGCCAGGTACACAAGGGCCGCCTGCAGTTCGTGATCGATAACCTCGGCCTGGCCATGGATGTGGAGCTGCAGATTCGCTCCTACGACCGCCAGACCGGCCGCACCGGCTGCCAGTTCCAGAACCTCGATGCCCAGGACATTTCCACCCTGCGCCACCTGATCACTTCGCACCTGTCCGGCGACATCGTGACCATGGGCGACGTGCTGGCGACCCTGCAACGCGACAACTTCACCAAGGCACGCAAGGTCAAGGACGGCGGCAGCGGCATGACCGCATTCGGTCGCCTGCGCGCCGTGACGTTCAGCCTGGCGATTTTCCTGGTGGGCCTGGCCGCGTTCGGTTTTGTCTTCAAGTCCCTCTACGGCATGTACTTCGTCAGCCACGCCCAGGCCGGCCTCGTCAGCGTGCCGGGCATGAACGTGACCATGCCCCGTGACGGCACCGTACAGAGCCTGCTCAAAGGTGATTCGGTTGCGGCCAAAGGCGCGCCACTGGCGACTTTCAGTACCAGCATGCTAGATGTACTCAAGGGCCATCTGGACGAAGACCAACTGCAACCGGCCAAGGTTGAAGAGCTGTTCGGCAAGCAAATGACCGGCACCCTGACCTCGCCATGCGATTGCGTGGTCGCCCAGCAACTGGTCGCCGACGGCCAGTACGCCAGCAAGGGCGACGTGATCTTCCAACTGGTGCCACGTGGCAGCCAGGCCAATGTGGAAGCACGCTTCACCTATCGCCAGTTCGGTGATGTGCGCCCGGGTACGCCAGTGAGCTTCCAGGTGGCCGACGAAGAACAGGTTCGCACCGGCACCATCGTCAGCAGCACCAGCCTGAACAGCGCCGACCTGTCCTCTGACATCCGCGTACAGATCAAGCCGGATGCACCGTTGGACAGCACCTACGCCGGCCGCCCGGTGGAAGTCACCAGCGACCGTGGCCCGTCCCTGAACTGGCTGATCGACAAAGCCATGGCTCACGGTCTGTAAGCGAGGACATGCCTGTGACTCTTCCAAATACACCGTTGACCCATGTGGGAGCCGGGCTTGCCCGCGATGCAGGCGACTCGGCGCATCAGTTGCACCGCAGCGATGCCATCGCAGGCAAGCCAGCTCCCACACAGAGCAGATTTCACTTGGCCTCTGCGTACTGCGCGCTGGCACTGGCCGTGAGCCTGGCCGGTTGCGCAGGCCTGCCCGACCAGCGCCTGGCCAACGAAGCCCTCAAGCGTGGCGATACCGTCACCGCGCAGCAGAATTACCAGCAACTGGCAGACCTGGGCTACAGCGAGGCCCAGGTGGGCCTGGCCGATATCCAGGTAGGCACCCGCGATCCGGCGCAGATCAAACAGGCCGAAGCCACTTACCGTGCGGCGGCGGACACTTCGCCCCGCGCCCAGGCACGCCTGGGTCGCCTGCTGGTGGCCAAGCCTGGCGCCACCGAAGCTGAACACCATGAAGCCGAAACCCTGCTGAAAAAAGCCTTTGCCAATGGCGAAGGCAACACCCTGATCCCGCTGGCGATGCTGTACCTGCAATACCCGCACAGCTTCCCTGACGTGAATGCCCAGCAGCAGATCAGCAAATGGCAAGCGGCCGGTTACCCGGAAGCCGGCCTGGCCCAGGTGCTGCTGTATCGCACCCAGGACACTTACGATCAGCATCTGGATGATGTAGAGCGCATCTGCAAAGCCGCGCTGAACACCACCGATATCTGCTACGTCGAGCTGGCCACGGTCTATCAGAAAAAACAGCAGCCGGAACAACAGGCCGAACTGCTCAAGCAAATGGAAGCCGGTTACAGCCGTGGCAGCGTCACCGCCCAGCGCGTCGACAGCGTCGCCCGCGTACTTGGCGATGCCACCCTCGGCACCCCGGACGAAAAAACCGCCCAGGCTTTGCTTGAAAAAATCGCCCCTGCCTACCCGGCGTCCTGGGTCAGCCTGGCGCAACTGCTCTACGACTTCCCCGAAATGGGCGACGTCGACCAGATGATGAAGTACCTGGACAACGGCCGCGCCGCCGATCAGCCACGCGCCGAATTGCTGCTGGGCAAGCTCTACTACGAAGGCAAGTGGGTGCCAGCCGACGCCAAGGCCGCCGAAGCCCACTTCGAAAAAGCCGTGGGCCGTGAAGTGGCCGCCGATTACTACCTCGGCCAGATCTACCGCCGTGGCTACCTCGGCAAGGTTTACCCGCAAAAAGCCCTGGACCACCTGCTGACCGCTGCGCGCAACGGCCAGAACAGCGCTGACTTCGCCATCGCCCAGCTGTTTTCCCAAGGCAAGGGCACCAAGCCCGACCCATTGAACGCCTATGTCTTCAGCCAACTGGCCAAGGCCCAGGACACGCCAGAGGCCAATGACCTGGCTACCCAGCTCGAGGCGCCATTGACCCCTGCGCAACGCGCCGAAGGCCAACGTCTGGTGCAACAGGAACTGGCCGCCCGCGGCACCCTGGCCCAGAGCACGCTGCAACTGCACGCCCTGCAAGAAGAAGACGGCGAGGAATCCCTATGAAGCTCAACCCATTCGTCAAGGCCGGCATCGGCCTGACCTTCGCCCTGCTGTGGTCGTGCCCGACCCTGGCCGCGCTGACCGAAGCCAAGAACTTCGGCCTGGAGGTCAAAGCCACCGCACAGTCCGAAGATGATCGCGACCTGGGCACCCAGAAAGGCGGCGACGTCAACGGTATCGGCCTCGACCTGCGCCCGTGGATCTACGGCGAAAGCGGCGCGTGGAGTGCCTACGCCATGGGCCAGGCGGTCGTGTCCAGCGACATCATCGAGACCGACACCCTGCAACAGTCGGCCGATGACACCACCGAACAATCGAGCAACGACGACCGCAAGGCCAAGAAAAACTACCTGGCCCTGCGCGAGTTCTGGGTCGGCTACAGCGGCTTCACGCCCTACCCCGGCGAGATCCTCAAGTTCGGTCGCCAGCGCCTGCGCAATGACGACGGCCAATGGCGCGACACCAACATCGAAGCGCTGAACTGGACCTTCGACACCACCTTGCTCAAGGCCAATGTCGGCGCCGCCGAGCGTTTCAGCGAATACCGCACCGACCTCAAGGAACTGTCGCCGGTCGACAAGGACCGCCAGCACTTCTACGCCGACGCCGCCTACCAGTGGACGCCGGGCCAGTGGATCGGCCTGCGCGGTCACCACACCCATGACGACGGCAAGCTCGACTACGCCGAACCGGGTGTCGCCAACGACCCATTGGACAAGCGCGAGAATGGCGACCTGACCTGGCTCGGCATCGAAGCCAACAGCGACGCCTATAACTGGCGCAACACCAATACCGTCAACTACTGGGCCAGCATCACCGGCATGCGCGGCGACCGCGACACCGTGAATGCCTTGAATGCCGACGGCACTCGCCCGACCAATGCCAAGCGCAGCGATAACGTGAGTGGCTGGGCCACCGACCTCGGCGTGCGCCTGCGTCTGGACCCGCAATGGCAAGTGGGCGCGGCCTACTCCCGCGCCAGTGCCGAGTACGAGCAGAACGGCCTGCAAAGCAACCGTTCGAACTGGACCGGTACCCAATCCCGCGTACACCGCTTCGGCGAAGCGTATCGCGGCGAGATGAACAACATGCAGTCCATGAGCCTGTTCGGTTCGTGGCAGTTGCGCGAGGACTACGACGCCAGCCTGGTGTACCACAAGTTCTGGCGCGTGGACGGCAACAAGCCGGTGGGCAGCAACGGTATCGATGCAGTGCAGAACAACACCGATGACGTCACCGGCGCGATCCTCTCCAGCACCTCCCTGCCCCTTGAAGACGGCAAGAAAGACCTCGGCCAGGAGATGGACCTGGTGGTCACCAAGTACTTCAAGAAAGGCTTGCTGCCCGCCGCGCTGAGCCAGTCGATCGACGAGCCGTCGGCCCTGGTGCGCTTGCGTGCCGGTGTGTTCAAGCCAGGTGACGCCTATGGCAGCCAGGTCGACTCCTACATGCACCGCGCGTTCGTCGACGTGGTCTGGAAATTCTGATGGGAGCCTGCGCCATGAATGCTCAAAGCCTACTCGTCGCGGCAATGCTGTTGGCCAGCGCCACAGCGTTTGCCGATACGACGGCCAAGGCGCCGATCATCGCCAAGGAACTGCAACAGGCCAAGACCTACACCATTTCCAGCCCGCCCACCGCGCCGCTGGAAATGGCCAAGCCTGCCCTGCCGGACCTGTCGGGCTACACCGCCGCAGCGATGGAAAAGAAGATCGTCAAGACCAAGCCGGGCAAGATCAGTGTGCGCCGCATGATGCAGGAAGACGCGCTCAAGGACTTTATCGGTGGCGATAACAAGATGGCCGAATGGGTGGTGCGCCAGCACGGCATTCCCCAGGCGATCTTTGTCGATGATGGCTACATGAACCTCAAGGACCTGCTGGGCAAGGTGCCCAAGCAGTACTTCAGCGAAACGTCGCCAGGTGTGTTTTTGGCCAAGCTGCCGATCGTGGTCGGGCGCAAGGGCATCCTCGATATCGACAAGAACACCCAGGAATTGCGCCTGTCCCAACAAGCCGGCGCGTTTTTGATCAACGACGGCCAGCTGTTTGTGCGCGAGACCAAGGTCACCGGTTGGGATGAAAAAGCCAACGGCCCGGCGCTGTTCAAGTCGGCCAAGGAATTCCGCCCGTTCCTGCTGGCCTGGGGCGGCACCGAGACCTATATCTCCAAGACCAAGATGGCCAGCTTCGGCTACGCCAACAGTAAGTCCTACGGGGTGAGTATTTCCCAGTACACGCCGAACATGGCCAAGGTGCTCAAGCGTCCTGAGCCGACCGGCTGGATCATCGATTCCGAGTTCTCGGACATGTGGTACGGCTTCTACTGCTACGAGACCACGGGCTTTGTGATCAAAGGCAATACCTACAAAGACAACATCGTCTACGGCATTGACCCCCATGACCGGTCCCACGGCCTGATCATCGCCGACAACACCGTGTACGGCACCAAGAAGAAGCACGGCATCATCATTTCCCGGGAAGTGAACGACAGCTTCATCTTCAACAACCGCAGCTACGACAACAAGCTCTCGGGCCTGGTGATCGACCGTAACAGCGTGAACAACCTGATCGCCGACAACGAGATCTACCGCAACCACACCGACGGCATCACCCTCTATGAGAGCGGCGACAACCTGCTGTGGGGCAACAAGGTCATCGCCAATCGTCGCCACGGCATTCGTGTGCGTAACAGCGTGAACATCAAGCTCTACGAAAACACCTCGATGGCCAACGGCCTGACGGGGCTCTACGGCCACATCAAGGACTTGACCGACACCGACCGCGACATCGCCCTCGACCCATTCGACGCCAAGGTCTCGCTGATCGTGGTGGGTGGTGAACTGGCGGGCAACGGCAGCGGGCCGTTGTCCATCGATTCGCCGTTGAGTGTCGAGCTGTACCGCGTGTCGATGCTGGCGCCGACCAAATCCAGCGGCATCAGCTTCAACGGCATTCTTGGCGAGCGCCAGGAAGAAATTCTCGACTTGCTGGTGCGCCAGCAGAAAGCCGTGCTGATCGACCCTGTCGAACGCCAGACCGAAATGCAGGACTGAGGATGACCCTTATGCACCCACACATGATCAAACTGCTGCGCCTCTCGGGTCTGACCCTCGGCCTGCTCGCGGCCAGCCAGGGCGTGCGCGCCGACGAAGCCAAGGCGCCGACCTTCACCGCCGAGCCATGCTGCAGCCTGTGCCCGGCCGCCCATGATGCGAAGAACTACACCACGCGCTACCAGCAGAACTTCACCACCCTGGTCCAAGCCCAGGGCGACTGGCTGTTCCGTACCCAGGAAGACCTGCGCACCGAATTCGACACCACACCGGCAGGCTACAAACGCATGCAGCAGTTGCACGATGCGTTCAAGGCCAAGGGCGTGGAACTGGTGGTGGTCTACCAGCCGACCCGTGGCCTGGTGAACCGCAACAAGCTCAACCCTGAAGAAAAAGCCAAGTTCGACTTCGACAAGGCCCTGACCAACTACAAGACCATGCTTGGCCGTTTCGCCAAGATGGGCTACGTGGTACCGGACCTGTCGCCACTGACCAACGAGCAATTGCCGGACGAATTGCCGGCGCACGATTTCTACTTCCGCGGCGACCAGCACTGGACCCCGTACGGCGCCCAGCGCACGGCGAAAATCGTCGCGGCCAAGGTCAAGCAGATGCCTGAGTACGCCGAGATTCCCAAGCGCGAATTCGAGACCAAACGCTCGGGCCGCATGGGCAAGACCGGCACCCTGCACAACATGGCCGGGCAACTGTGCGGCACCAGCTATGCGATCCAGTACATGGACCAGTTCACCACCGAGCCCAAGGGCGAAGCCGGTGACGGCGACCTGTTCAGCGATTCGGGCAACCCGCAGATCACCCTGGTGGGCACCAGCCACAGCGGCAAGAACTACAACTTCGCCGGCTTCCTCCAAGAGGAAATCGGCGCCGACATCCTTAACGTCGCCTTCCCCGGCGGTGGCCTGGAAGGGTCGATGATCCAGTACCTGGGCAGCGACGAATTCCAGAAAACTCCGCCGAAGATCCTGATCTGGGAATTCTCGCCGCTGTACCGCCTCGACCAGGAAACCATCTACCGCCAGATGATGGCGCTGCTGGACAACGGCTGCGAAGGCAAGACTGCGCAGATGTCTGCCAGCACCACCCTCAAGCCCGGCAAGAACGAGCTGATGGTCAACAGTGCCAACAAGGACCTGCGCAACGCCAACCACCAGGTCGATATCCGCTTCGCCGATCCGTCGGTGAAAACCTTGCAAGCCACCCTCTGGTACATGAACGGTCGCCACGAGGACATCAAGATCGAGAAACCCGAGACATCCGATACAGACGGGCGTTTCGCCTTTGAACTGCGCACCGATGAAGACTGGGCCTCGCAGAACTTGCTGGCCGTGGAAGTGCAGGGCCCGGAAAAGGGTGCTGCCGCGCAGAAGGTCGAAGCGAAAATTTGCACACGCAACGTATTCCCGGCCGGCGGCCAACAAACCGCCGCAGCTGGGCAATGAGGTTACTTATGCAGAAGTTACTGATTCCATCGTTGCTGGGCCTGGCGATCTTCGCCGGGGCCGCCAACGCCGCCGCGCCACTGCGTCCGCCCCAGGGCTATTTCGCACCGATCGAAGCGTTCAAGACCGGCGACTTCAAGAATGATTGCGACGCCATGCCCGCGCCGTACACCGGCTCGCTGCAATTTCGCAGCAAGTACGAAGGTTCGGACAAGGCGCGTTCCACGCTGAATGTGCAATCCGAAAAGGCCTTTCGCGACAGCACCGCCGACATTACCAAGCTGGAAAAAGACACCAGCAAGCGGGTGATGCAGTTCATGCGTGACGGCCGCCCCCAACAGCTCGAATGCACGCTGAACTGGCTGGTGTCGTGGGCCAAGGCGGATGCGTTGATGTCCAAGGACTTCAACCACACCGGCAAGTCCATGCGCAAATGGGCATTGGGCAGCATGGCCTCGGCCTATGTACGTCTGAAGTTCTCCGAATCGCAACCGCTGGCCAAGCACCCGCAGGAAGCCCAGCAAATCGAAGCCTGGTTCAACAAGCTGGCCGACCAGGTGGTGAGCGACTGGGACAACCTGCCGCTGGAAAAAACCAACAACCACTCCTATTGGGCCGCCTGGTCGGTGATGGCGACGTCCATCGCCACCAACCGCCGCGACCTGTTTGATTGGGCGGTGAAGGAATACAAGGTTGGCGCCAACCAGGTCGATGACCAAGGCTTTTTGCCGAACGAGTTGAAGCGCCAACAGCGCGCCCTGTCGTATCACAACTACGCCCTGCCGCCGCTGTCGATGATCGCCAGTTTTGCGCTGGTCAATGGCGTGGACCTGCGCCAGGAAAACAACAGCGCGCTCAAGCGCCTGGGCGACAAGGTGCTGGCCGGGGTGAAAGACCCGGAGATCTTCGAGCAGAAGAACGGCAAGGAGCAGGACATGAAGGACCTCAAGGAAGACATGAAATTTGCCTGGCTTGAGCCCTTCTGCACGCTCTACACCTGCGCGCCGGATGTGATCGAGCGCAAGCATGAGATGCAGCCGTTCAAGACGTTCCGCCTGGGTGGCGACCTGACCAAGGTCTATGACCCGGCGCACGAAAAAGGCAACAAAGGCAGCTGATACATAGCTCCGGTTGGACTCGGTCCAACTGTGGGAGCTGGCTTGCCTGCGATAGGGGCCTGACATTCAACATTGATGTCGACTGATACACCGCCATCGCAGGCAAGCCAGCTCCCACCGTTAACCCGGTTCCTTCAGTGAAGTTGCAATACAACCTCCCCCGAAATCGTGGGGGGGTTTGGGGGGGCTCTGGCCCTTGACTGTTGGTTAAACATGGAGAGATCGGGATGGTTTTCTCGTCCAATGTGTTCCTGTTTCTGTTCTTGCCGATCTTTCTCGGCTTGTACTACTTGAGCGGGCAACGCTATCGCAATCTGCTGCTGCTGATTGCCAGCTACGTGTTCTACGCCTGGTGGCGGGTGGACTTCCTGGCGCTGTTCGCCGCCGTCACGCTGTGGAACTACTGGATCGGCCTCAAGGTCGGTGCCGCCGGCGTGCGCACCAAGCCGGCGCAGCGCTGGCTGCTGCTCGGGGTGGCGGTCGACTTGTGCATCCTCGGCTACTTCAAGTACGCCAACTTCGGCGTCGACAGCATCAATGTGATGATGAAGTCGGCGGGTCTGGAGCCGTTTATCCTCACCCACGTGCTGTTGCCGATCGGGATCTCGTTCTACATCTTCGAGTCCATCAGCTACATCATCGACGTGTACCGTGGCGATACCCCGGCGACCCGCAACCTGATCGACTTCGCGGCGTTCGTGGCGATCTTCCCGCACTTGATTGCAGGCCCCGTGTTGCGTTTCCGTGACCTGGCCGACCAGTTCAACAACCGCACCCACACCCTCGACAAGTTCTCCGAGGGCTGCACGCGATTCATGCAGGGTTTCATCAAGAAAGTCTTTATTGCCGACACCCTGGCGGTGGTGGCCGACCATTGCTTCGCCCTGCAAAACCCCACCACCGGCGACGCCTGGCTGGGCGCGTTGGCTTACACCGCGCAGCTGTACTTCGACTTCTCCGGCTACAGCGACATGGCCATCGGCCTGGGCTTGATGATGGGTTTCCGCTTCATGGAAAACTTCAAGCAGCCGTACATCAGCCAGTCGATCACCGAGTTCTGGCGGCGCTGGCACATCAGCCTCTCCACCTGGCTGCGCGACTACCTTTACATCACTCTGGGCGGCAACCGCAAAGGCACGCTGACCACCTACCGCAACCTGTTCCTGACCATGCTGCTCGGTGGCCTGTGGCACGGTGCGAACATCACCTACATCGTGTGGGGCGCCTGGCATGGCATGTGGCTGGCAATTGAAAAAGCCATCGGCCTGAACACCGCGCCGCGCAGCTTCAATGTGCTGCGCTGGGCCTTCACCTTCCTGCTGGTAGTGATGGGCTGGGTGATCTTCCGCGCTGAAAACCTGCACGTTGCCGGGCGTATGTACGGTGCGATGTTCAGCTTTGGCGAGTGGTCGCTGTCGGAACTCAACCGCGCCAACCTCACCGGCCTGCAAGTGGCGACCCTGGTGGTGGCCTACGCAACCCTGGCGTTCTTCGGCCTGCGCGACTTCTACACCAACCGCCCTGCCGAGAAGACCAAGCCGGCCGATCCGAGCCTGATCAAGGCGGTGCCTGGCGACAACCCCGGCAGCATCCACGAGCCTGGTTTCAGCGTGGGCCGTGACGCCGCCGTGCAACCGGCCTACTGGACCGCTGACTGGCCACGCTACGCCATGCGCGCAGCGGTGCTGCTGCTGTTCGTGGCGTCGATTCTGAAACTGTCGGCGCAGAGTTTCTCGCCGTTCCTTTACTTCCAATTCTGAGGGAGCCGACCATGACCCGTTCATTACGCGTTCTCTATATCAGCCTGTTCATGGTGCTGTTGCTGGCCCTGGGCGCTTGGTCGCTGCGCAGTTTCCTGGGCTTCAGCACCAACGCCGATGCAACCGTGCTCAACGGTCGCTGGACCAAAGCCGTCGAGACCCATTACGACGACGAGTTCCCGATCAAGCGCATCGGCACCAACCTGTGGGCAGCGCTGGACTACAAGCTGTTCAATGAAGGCCGCCCTGGGGTAGTGCTGGGCCGCGATCACTGGCTGTACAGCGACGAGGAATTCAACCCCGCCGTCAATGAAGACCAGAACCTGGAAGGCAACTACGCGCTGGTCGAAGGCGTGCGCCAGAAGCTCAAGGCCCAGGGCACTCAGTTGGTGATGGCGATCGTGCCGGCCAAGGTGCGCCTGTACCCGGAACACCTGGGTGAGGTCAAACCGGCGAGCATTCACGCCAACCTGTACCAGGACTTCCACGCCCGGGTCGCCGCCGACAATATCCCGGCCCCGGACCTGCTCGGCCCGCTGCAACAGGCCAAGCTGGGCGGCAAGCAGGTATTCCTGCGTACCGACACCCACTGGACCCCGGATGGCGCGGAAATCGCCGCCAAGCAACTGGCGAAGACCATTGCCGACAAGACCCCGCTCCACGGCGAGCCGCAGCGCTTTGTCACCGAGGCCGAGAAGACCGAGCCACACAAAGGCGACCTGCGTCTGTTCCTGCCCCTGGATCCGCTGTTCGAAAACCTGATGCCGCCCAAAGAGCCGCTGGAAAAACGCGTCACGCACCTGGCCGAAACCCAAGGCGACGACGCGCTGTTCAGCGACAGCGAAACCCCGGTGGCACTGGTGGGCACCAGCTACAGCGCCAACCCCAACTGGAACTTCGTCGGCGCCCTCAAGCAAGCCCTGGGCAGTGACGTGGTCAGCTACGCCGAAGACGGCCACGGCCCGATCCTGCCAATGCTCAGCTATCTGAAAAGCGACGACTTCAAGAACAACCCGCCCCAGGTGCTGATCTGGGAATTCCCTGAACGTTATCTGCCCGTGAATAACGAAATCGGTGATGCCGACCCGTCCTGGGTTGCGCAGCTTAAACAAGCCGGTTCGCGCCAACAGAACATGGCAATTAACACACCTGCTTTTAAAAATCAGAAACCCGAGACGCCCGACCGGGCGCAAAACTGAAAGAGAGGTAACTCACATGACTTTCACTACTACTCCGCGTCGTCTCGCCAAGACCCTGGCCATCGCTGCCGGCTTGAGCTTCGTATCGATGTCCGCCTTCGCCGGTGGTGACGCCGCCCTGTACGGCCCAACCGCGCCAAAGGGCTCGAGCTTCGTGCGCATCTACAACGCCAGCAACCAGGAAGTCAGCGCCACCGTCGGCAGTACCAACCTCAGCGACGTTGCGCCATTGGCCAGCAGCGACTTCAGTTTCATGCCGGGCGGCGACTACAGCGCCAAGGTCGGCAGCCAGACCGTGCCGGTCAAACTCGCTGCCGATCACTACTACACCCTGGTCAACAACAGCAGCGGCCAGCCTCAGCTGATCGAAGAGCCGCCGTTCAAGAACAAGCAGAAATCCCTGGTACGCGTGCAGAACCTCAGCGACAAGGCCCTGACCCTGAAAACTGCCGACGGCAAGACCGATGTGGTCAAGTCGGTGGCCGCCAAGGGCCGTGGCGAGCGCGAGATCAACCCGGTGAAGGTGAGCCTGGCGCTGTATGACGGTGACAAGAAAGTCGGCGATGTGAAGCCGGTTGCGTTGGAACGCGGTGAAGCGGCGGTGCTGTATGTCACCGGCTCAGGTTCAAGCCTGTCGCCAGTGTGGGTGAAACGCCCGGTATCGACCCGCTAACGATTTCCCTGAGTTGACACGCCCCCTTGTGGGAGCTGGCTTGCCTGCGATGGCGGTCTTGAAGGCGCCATCGCAGGCAAGCCAGCTCCCACACTGACCGGGTTTCAACTCAGGACCGAGACAAAAACAAGAGTGAAACGACAAACCTTCGTAGCTCTGACCCAAACTGATTCAAGGAGAAACACCCATGATCCCAGTAATCCTTTCCGGTGGTAGCGGCTCACGTCTTTGGCCGCTTTCGCGTAAACAGTTCCCCAAGCAGTTCCTGGCCCTGACTGGCGAACACACGCTGTTCCAGCAAACCCTGGAGCGCCTGGTGTTCGAAGGCATGGACTCCCCGATCGTGGTCTGCAACAAGGACCACCGCTTCATCGTCAATGAGCAACTGAGCGCACGCAAGCTCGAATGCCAGCGCATCCTGATGGAACCCTTTGGCCGCAATACCGCACCGGCCGTGGCCCTGACCGCGATGATGCTGGTTAACGAAGGCCGCGACGAGCTGATGCTGGTGCTGCCCGCCGACCATGTGATCGACGACCAGAAAGCCCTGCAACGCGCACTGGCCCTGGCCACGGTAGCCGCCGAGCGTGGCGAGATGGTGCTGTTCGGCGTGCCGGCCACCCGTCCGGAAACCGGTTATGGCTACATCAAGTCCACCAACGACTCGCTGCTGCCCGAAGGTGTGAGCCGCGTGCAGCAGTTCGTGGAAAAACCCGATGAAAAACGCGCCATCGAGTTCGTCAAAAGCGGTGGTTACTTCTGGAACAGCGGCATGTTCCTGTTCCGTGCCAGCCGCTTCCTCGAAGAGCTGAAAAAGCACGATCCGGACATCTACGACACCTGCGTACTGACCCTGGAGCGCAGCGAGCAGACCCACGACACCGTGACCTTCGACGACGCCACCTTCGCCTGCTGCCCGGACAATTCCATCGACTACGCGGTGATGGAAAAAACCCAGCGTGCCTGCGTGGTGCCATTGAGCGCCGGCTGGAGCGACGTGGGTTGCTGGGCCTCGCTGTGGGCGGTCAATGACAAAGACGCCAACGGTAACGTCAGCAAAGGCGACGTGGTGATCCAGGACAGCCGCAACTGCATGGTGCATGGCAACGGCAAACTGGTGTCGGTGATCGGCCTGGACAACATCGTGGTGGTGGAAACCAAGGACGCGATGATGATTGCCCACAAGGACAAGGTCCAGGGCGTCAAGCAGATGGTCAATACGCTCAACGAGCAAGGCCGCAGCGAAACCCAGAACCACTGCGAGGTCTATCGCCCGTGGGGTTCCTACGACTCGGTGGACATGGGCGGGCGCTTCCAGGTCAAGCACATCTCGGTCAAGCCGGGCGCGTGCCTGTCCCTGCAAATGCACCACCACCGCGCCGAACACTGGATCGTGGTCAGCGGCACCGCTGAAGTCACCTGTGACGACAACGTGTTCCTGCTCTGCGAGAACCAGTCCACTTACATCCCGATCGCCTCGGTGCACCGCCTGCGCAACCCGGGCAAGATCCCGTTGGAGATTATCGAAGTGCAATCGGGCAGCTACCTGGGCGAAGACGATATCGAGCGCTTCGAAGATATCTACGGTCGCTCGACGCCGGTTGAACGTGGCGTGTCGGTGAAAACTATCGCGCAATAAAACAGTCGTACAAGAAGCCCTCGCCCAGCCCATTGCGTCCCCTATCCGCAGTGGGTTGGGTGGGGGCTTTTTGTTTGGGATTTGTGCTGGCTGTGAGGGCGCCATCGGGGGCGGTGCGACTTGCCCCCGATGGCGTCAGCCCAACCAACACACCTTTCAAGGTAACCCAACGCCATGGGCTTATCTTTAAATGGGCGTTTTCCCATGAGAAATAACGCGATCGACTAACTCAGCGTTAGGGCCACCCCGATACTTCAAAGGAATTTGAAACGGCACATCCACATAGAAAATATGCGGATTATCAGGGCTTTGGATAACATTTAATCCCGACGTATTGACTTCATAGTAGTGCGACATTTTATCCATCGCATTGCCATATTTACGCTTCCCAAAGATGGTTTCGGAAATCTGTCGGGTAGGCATATCCCCTGGCGCCAAGTCCGTAAAGTAATGCCGGCCTCGTTTTCCGGGTAAAGGTCGACCGCTCAAATCTGAACTTGAAGGTGAAAGGCTCCTATCGGCCATGATTGCGGCATGCGGTTTATCCCCGGTGTAGTGATAAAAAACATTCTTACCTTTTACCGGTGGCTCCATCAGCGCTTTTTCACCCGGAAAGCTTTCCGGCACTCTCGGTCGCTTATTGGCCGATGGACCACCTGCCGGGGTATTCATGCCGACGCGGCCTGAAGAGCTGCCTTGGTCTAACGGACGCTTGCCCAGTCGGGATGCCTCCGTAGCAGTGGGAGCCGCGCCCGGCAATCGGCTCAATCGCCACTCACCGTTACCGGCGGACTCCAGAAATGCTTGAACCCTATAGAGCTTCGACGTCGTCAATGGCGCCTGAGGATCCACGATAGCGACCCGCCCGTCACGTGCGTGGAAGGCCGAATCAATCTGATACACCTTGTTAACCCCGGTACTGTCGGTAAAACGCACGTAAAAATCATTGCCCACGTTATAGGTACCGTCTGGCCTCAAAGGGCGACCTTTGATGACGTCTTCCGACACGGAGAAGGCGCTCAAACTAACGTTTGGACGCATGCCAGCCGTTGGTGCCCTGACGATGACTGGAGCGGCTGGCGGGACCACCGGTTTTTTGAATACCGCCCGCAACGGCACGGCACTCACATTGGGAATACCAGAGGCAGCCATAGTGAAATCCGAGTAGACCGCGCGCAGAGCGCCCGGACTTTTGAGCAGCCGCGGCAAGATTCGGGCATTGGCGCGCAAGGCCGTCACGCCAGTCTTTCCTAGGCGAACCCCCATGGAGATGCCTTTTCCGAGCACTGGCAACAAATCGAGGAAGATGGAGGCCACCTCAACGCCGAACTGAACTTTGTTGATTCTCGATTGATACGCGACTTCTGCGCTGCTGACGCTTTGGTGGTCCGCATGATCGACGAGTAACTTTACTTTCTGCTGGTACAGCTCATCCTGAAAGTTGCCATCGAAGGGTTTGAGTGTCACCGGGGCGCTCGTCAACTTGAGCACCTTGATGAGCGCATCCAGCGTGCGCAATGGATTCTTCGTCGTATCGAATACGCGTTCCTTGATTGCCTCGCCAGCTTTAACCACGTCGTTTTTATCGACCGGTGACGTTCTGCTCGCGGTGTAGAGCCTCCACTCCTTTTTCTCCATCAAAGCGTTCAGGGCGTTCATATCCGCCACTTCGCGAAAACACACGCCATCGGGTGCATTCGGCGTGCACAGCACCAGCGACGCGTCAGTGTCATTGCCAATCACCATCGCTCCCTGAACCGGCAACCCACGCTGGATAAGGGCATTGGTGACAATTTTTTTCCCATCCACCAGAGGCCGGCCAGCCGAGTCCGGGTAATCAAGAACAGCCGCAACCCACTGCGCCCCTCGTTTGGTACTGATGTCTTGGGTAGCGTCTATGTTGTAGGTGTTGGGGTTGAGTGCTGCGAGAAAAGCCTCCTTATCCAGCATGTCGCTCAGGTGGGTTTTCCACGCTTTGCGGACTTCGCCGGCAGCACCCGACGAGGCATCCGTGGTCAACTCCTGCTTAAGCATCTTGGTATAGGTTCCTCCCACATCAGCAGTGTTGACCAACGCCTTGAGTTGCTCGGTATTCAGGACGACCTGCTTGCCATTGTCGTCCAGCAGAGGGTTACCGTGAGCATCGGTCAGCGGCAGTTCAAAGGTGAGCTGGGTGAAGTGGCCGTACTGGACGGCTGGAAACTCACTGGGGTTTTTCAGCGCCAGATCAGTCAGCGATACCCGGTGATGCTTGATGGTGAGCGTATGGCTGCTGCTTTGACCGCCACTGTGAGGATTGGACCTGGTTTTCACCCTCACCATCAGCTTGTCCGCATCGACCTGTGCAGCGGGGAACTGCTGTTTGATCGCTTCGTTCATCCGGTCGCGGGAAAAGGCACCCAGCGAAGGAAGGGTTGCCAACGACGACGCCAACGCATTTGCGCTGCGTGCCTCGGCGTGTTCCAGGTAATCAAACAACGCTTCCTGGGCCGGGCTCAGGTTTTTCAGCCACTCGGGGGCCAGCTTGTCAGCCAGTTGTTCATCCCGCGCCGCCATGGCGTTGTCGCCACTGAGCAGGTACGACCAGTCAGCGGCATCATCCATACGCTTGGTTACCCGCGGTTGTGTCGATACCTGGGCGAGATTTGCAACGACTTCCTCCTGCTGGCGCTTGAGCATCCAGGGGATGCCCTCGGCCAGCACATCCCCCGTCAAGGGGTCGGCGCTCAACATCACATCGTTGCCAGAGGGCGGCTCGGACTTGTTTTGTAACGACAACGGCAGCGTTTGCAACAGTAGGTCAGCGTCGGTACCTGCCCCGTCAAGGCGCTCTGCAATCGCCTGGCGCGCCAGGGTTGGCGTCGCGAACTGCTCGAACCCCTCACCCGGGGTGTACAGCACGACCGGCCCATTCGCCTCATCGAGTGCCAGGGTCCGGCCTTTCGCCCAGACGGGGGGCGTGGCTTCGGAACCATCGGTGCTGGTGATCAGGAAGCAGCCCGCCATCAAGGCTCCCCGCTCGGTACCGTCATCAACGGTAAGCGGGTAGACGCCTGGGCGGGCGCCATGGGGGAAGGCCGCTTCCCGTTGAGCCAGCGTAGGGTATTGCAGTGCTGCGTCGATCAACCGCTTGCTCGCCGCGCTCAATGTTCCATCACTCACGCGCAATGCCGCCAGCGTCGACAGTTGTTGCTTGTGCAAGGTCAACAACTGGTCTTGAGGGGCCTGTAGAACCTGAGGGTCTCTCAACGTCGGGCGGGGGGTTGTCCAGAAGGTTTGAAGGGCCACAGGAAACTGCGTGACGATGCGCTGGGCAATCGTATCCAGGGTCAACTCTGGCGTGACAAGGGTGCTCGGGCCGGCATCGGTGGCCAGGGTAAAAATGCCGGACTGTTCACCGTCGTCAACGACGGGCTGCTGGCCAGGATTGACCAGCAAATTCACAACCTTCCTGTTCAAGGCGTCCAGCACTGGCTCGGACGACAGTGTTTTTAAAGAGCCATCGTCCTGTCTGACCCAGCGCTTGAAGACCAGGTCTTTTGGCCTCAGGGGCGAGCTGTACGGAAACATTTGGTCCACTTGCTGGCGCACGAAGTCCTGGAAGCTCGGCTGCTCACTGTGCAAACGCTGCATGTCACGGGATTGAAGGGCGTGTTGGGTGACGAACGCCTCCTGATCGGTAATCTTGAATTGCCGTATGAGCCGTGGGTACTCCAGCCTGGCGGGGGATATGCCGGCCGAGGTGGGAAGAGGAATACCATCCGGCGCGTAGGTCAATACCGGCGGCAGGTGAACAGGGGGTTGCGTAGATGTTTCAACGGCAATATCGGTTTGGGCGGCAAATGCGTTTGGGGTAACAACGCGTTGTGGGGAAGCAAGGTGGGTCGAGTTTTCGGTCGCTGCAAACATGAAATCAACCTTACATAGAGGAGTTTAACGTCACCGTTACGTCCCTGTAGGTCGTCAGATAAGTGGAGGTTTAACGTGCGCCGGTTCCTGCCAAGAATGTAAACTCACTTATCAGTTCGCTGTGAGTTTTGCTGAATATATAAGACCAAGTATCAACCCAGCACCCACCTCAAGGTAATCAATCCCACCTACGCTTAAGTTAGGATGCTCGTTCCCAATTCGAGGTGGTCTCCATGTTTTTCGGCGTTCTTCTGATCATCACCTGGCTGGTCCTGCTGCTGCGCTACCCGGCCAAGGCGCTGCCGGTATCGCTGGCCGCTGCCGTCGGCCTGGGGTTTGTCGCCGTGTGGGTGGTATGGCTGGACAACCGCGAAGCGTCGCAACTGGCGCGCCTTGAACTGCGCATCACCTACGCGCCGCAAGACTGCCCCGCCGACCGGCCGCTTAAACTGACCCTCAACAACGGCAACGACGTCCCGCTGACCGAACTGCGCTGGCGCGTCGCGGCTTATGCACCGGGGGACACCGTCAACCTGGCCGACAACGTCTACGCCGCGCCGCGCTATCGTGGCCCCGGCGAATTGCAGGCCGGCGCTACCTGGGAGGATTGCTTGCCCACCCCGCCGCTGCGCCCCGGCTATCGCCCGCAAACCCTGGAATTTCGCGCCGAGCACCTGCAAGGCAGCTTCTCGGACTGATAAAGGAATGATGCATGCCCAACGTACTGATCACCGGTTGCTCCAGCGGTATCGGCCGCGCCCTCGCCGACGCGTTCAAAGCCGCAGGCTTCAACGTGTGGGCCAGCGCCCGCCAACCCGATGACGTCGCCGCCCTCGCTGCCGCAGGCTTCAATGCCGTGCAGTTGGACGTCAATGACAGCGCCGCCTTGCAACTCTTGTCCGAGCAGTGGGGCGAGCTGGATGTACTGGTCAACAACGCTGGCTACGGCGCCATGGGCCCGTTACTCGACGGCGGCACCGAGGCGATGCAGCGCCAGTTCCAAACCAATGTATTTTCCATCGTCGGCGTGACCCAGGCGCTGTTTCCCGCCTTGCGTCGCAGTAAGGGCCTGGTGGTGAATATCGGCAGCGTTTCCGGGGTGTTGGTGACGCCGTTCGCCGGCGCGTACTGCGCATCCAAAGCCGCTGTCCACGCCTTGAGCGACGCCCTGCGCATGGAGCTGGCACCGTTTGGCGTGCGGGTGATGGAAGTGCAGCCCGGTGCGATCAATACAAGCTTTGCCAAGAATGCCGGCGCCCAGGCCGAATTGCTGATCCAGGAACAGTCGCCATGGTGGCCATTGCGCGAGGGCATTCGTGCCCGCAGCCAGGCCTCCCAGGACAAACCTACCCCCTCCAGTGAATTTGCCGCAAACGTGCTCAAGGCGGTGCAGCAAGCGCAACCGCCGCGTCTGCTAAGGTCGGGCAATGGCAGCCGCGCGTTGCCGTTGATGGCGGCGCTGTTGCCCAAGGGGTTGCTGGAGAAGGTGTTGAAGAAGCGCTTTGGCTTGAGTGGCAGCCTCTAGCCCTTCATAAAATCAATAAACGCCCGCACCTTCAGCGGCAGGTGCCGGGTATCCGGATACATCGCGTAGACCCCTTGGGGCGCGAAGCGATGATCCGCCAACACACGCACCAGCCTTCCAGCCTCCAGGTCCTCCTGCACCAGCCATTGCGGCAAAATCGCCACACCGTGGCCGCGCACGGCAAACGCCTGGAGCACCGCCGCACTGTCGGCCACTAACGCCGTGGGACCGGCGCGGTATTGATGCTCATGGCCGACGGGGTCAGTCACGCTCAACTCAGTCAAGCGACCATGGCCCAGCCGAGGTACTTGCTCTAATTCATCCAGGTTTTGAACCCCGGCAAACTGTGGCGCCGCAACAGCAAACACATCGAACGTCGACAACTGCACCGCCCGATGATTGGAGTCCAGCAAGCGCCCCAGGCGAATCGCCACGTCAAAACGTTCGGAGATCAAATCGGCGTGGGTTGAGGATGTGGATAAGTGAATATTCAGGTCCGGGTGCAGGCGGCGAAAGGCTTCCACCGCCGGGGCGACCACAGCCAGGGCATATTCCACGGTGGTGGTAATACGCAGGGTGCCCTTGAGTTGAGCGTGCTCGGAGCGGGCTTCTTCCACTGCCAAACGGGCCTCTTCTAGCATGCGTGTGCAGCGCAGGTAGAAACGTTCGCCAGCATCGGTGAGCGCCAGCTGACGGGTATTGCGGGTCAGCAGGGTGACGCCCAGCTCCGCCTCCAGGCGCTTGAGATTGAAGCTGACCACGGCGCGGGTCTGGCCCAGCAGGTCCGCCGCAGCGGTGAGCGAACCGGCCTCGACCACGGCCTTGAAGGTGTCAAAACGGTCCAGGCTGACCATGGTGGACGCCCTCCTTTGTCAAAATATTTTTGACAAACTAGCAGGCAAACCGGCGTATCTCAAACGCTGCGCCCGCCCTACCCTGCCGGCTTCACTCGCAGGAACGCGTTCATGACCTACCGCTCGAAAGTCGCCTGGATCTTTTTACTGGGCTTTGCCCTGGACCTGGTGAACATGTTTGTCGCCACCGTCGCTTACCCGGATATCGCCCTCGAACTACACGCCTCAGTCACACAACTGGCGTGGATCAGCAATGCCTACATGCTCGGGTTGACGGTGATTATTCCGCTGAGCGTGTGGCTGGCGGCGCTCATGGGCGAGCGCACGCTGATCGCCACCAGCCTGTTGCTGTTCGCCGGGGCCTCGGTGATGGTGGGCCAGGCCGGTTCCATCGAAGCATTGATTGGCTGGCGTGCCGTGCAGGGGCTCGGCGGAGGCTTGTTGATTCCGGTGGGGCAAGCCATGGCTTACCGGCACTTTCCAGCGGCTGAGCGCAGCCACCTGACAGCGCGGGTAATGTCGGTGGCATTGCTGGTGCCGGCGCTATCCCCGGCGTTGGGCGGCGTGATTGTCGACAGTCTGTCCTGGCGCTGGATTTTCTACGCCAACCTGCCACTGGCCTTGATCACCCTGCTGCTGGCGCTGCTGTGGATAAAACCCGATATGCCTGCAAGCGTGCGCCCGCCCCTGGACCTGGGCAGTATTTTCAAACAGGCCGCCAGCCCGATGCTGCGCGTGGCGATGCTGGTCTACCTGTGTATTCCCGGGGTATTTATCGGCACCAGCCTGATCGCCATCCTCTATGTACGCGGCCTGGGGTATGACGCCACCCAGGCCGGCGCACTCATGTTGCCCTGGGCACTGGCCTCGGCCATGGCGATCTACCTGAGCAAGCAGCTCTTCAATCGCTGCGGCCCCAAATCCTTGTTGCTGGCGGGCATGGCGCTGCAATGCGGTGGCATCCTGTTGCTCAACGAGCCGGCCTTGATCATTGCGGCTTACGCGTTGATGGGCCTGGGCGGCAGCCTGTGCAGCAGCACCGCGCAGACCTTGGCCTTCCTCGATATCCCCGCCGAGCGCATGAGCCACGCCAGCGCTTTGTGGAATATCAACCGTCAAGTGAGCTTCTGCGTGGGCGCCGCCGTGCTCAGTGCCGTGCTGTCGGCCTTGGATTCCTTCGCCATAACCTTCACGATGGCGGCAGCCTTGACCCTGTTGCCGCTTTTCGCAGTGCTGCGCCTGGATGCGTCCAGGGTGCGCAGCCTGCTTCACCCTTCCAGCGAGCCCAAGCATGATTGACTACAGCGATTTTTTTGAAGAAGTGATCCAGACCCACATCGAGATCGAGCAATGGTTTGCCGGTGTTGCACCTGAGGGCACGCTGCAAAACCTGCTGGCGCGCTTCTCACCCGAGTTCAGCATGATCGCCCCCGCTACGGGCACGCGGGTCAACACAGCCGGGGTCAATGCACTGTTTACGCGGCTGGGCGGGATGCGGCCGGGGTTGAAAATCACCTTGAGTGAAATGACCGGGATTGACCGGCATGCGCGCGGGGCTACGGTGACTTATCGTGAGCATCAGATTGACGACAGCGGCACCCAGACCGACCGCCGCGCCACGGTGGTGTTCGAGAAACAGGCCAGTGGCGCGCTGCTGTGGCGGCACTTGCATGAGACCTTTATCAAAGCCTGACGCGGTCAATTGTGGGAGCTGGCTTGCCTGCGATAGCGGTGTGTCAGCTACAAATACTTCAACTGACAGTCCGCTATCGCAGGCAAGCCAGCTCCCACAGTTTAGTTTTGTGTTGGGTTGACGATCACGGTGCAGGTAATCCCGGCCGCCAACAACACGCCCTGCGGCACTTCATCAATGTGAATCCGCACCGGCACACGCTGGGCCAAGCGCACCCAGTTGAAGGTCGGGTTCACATCGGCGATCAGTTCACGGCTCTCGGGGTTGTCGCGGTCGTAGATGCCGCGCGAGATGCTTTCCACATGGCCCTTCAAGGTCTCGCCGCTCATCAATTGCATATCGGCGTTATCACCCACCTTCACATGGGGCAGCTTGGTCTCTTCGAAGAAGCCATAGACCCAGAACGAATTCATATCCACCACGGCCATTTTCGCCTCGCCAATACGCGCATAGTCACCGCGATGCACGTTGAGGTTGGTGACGTAGCCGTCCACCGCCGCCAGCACGCGGGTGCGGTTCAGGTTGAGTTCGGCGGCTTCCAGTTGCGCCAGGGCGTGTTGGTAATCGGCCAGGGCCGAGTCGGCGATGTTGCTGGCGTCGTCGCGGTTTTCCCTGGAGATCACCAGAGCATCGAGGTCGGCGCGACGGTGGGCGTTGAGCTTGCGCATCTCCCAGGTGGCCTTGCGTGAGGCCACCAGCGACTGTGCTTGCTTGACGGCAATGCGGTAGTGCTCGGGGTCGATCTGCATCAGCAGGTCGCCTTTTTTCACCAGCTGGTTATCGCGTACCGGCACCTCCACCACCTCGCCGGTCACGTCAGCCGCTACGTTGATGATGTCGGCGCGTACCCGGCCATCACGGGTCCAGGGGGTTTGCATGTAGTGCACCCACAACGTGCGGCCAATCCAGATCGCCAAGGCCAGAACCAGCAAGGTGGCGAGCAGGCTGAAAAACTTTTTCATCGGGACATTCTCAACGGTAAACGCTCAGCGCCAGGGCGCCGAACAGGCAAGCGAACAGGCTCAGGCGCAGCAACGCCGGGTGCCAGAAAAACCGGTACAGGTCGAACCCGGCGAGGAAGCGGTCAACCGCCCAGGCCAACGCCGCGGCGATCAGGAACATCAGGGTCATGGTCGGCATATAGATGCCGTGGAATGCGATTTCACGGGGCATTCATGGCTCCTTGCGTGGCGCCTTTGAGGGCCGCCAGTGGCGATTGCGGGTCGAGCAACGAGGTGCGGATAAAGTGCAGGTAGCTCTTCACCCGGCGCAGGGCCGAGGTGTCAAAATGCGGGGCGAAAGGTTCGTCGGTGGCCTGTACGCGGCTGATCGCATGGTCGACGGCAATCAACCCGCGCTCCAGGTTGCTGGCGCTGGGTTGCAGGAATAGCCGCACCAGCGAGCGCCCCATCACGCGGATCGCCTGGCGCCATGGCTGGGACTCGGCATACGCCGGGTGTACCGGCAAAATCGCCTGCTCCTTGCGCAACTCGATGATCGCGTGGCCGACTTCCAATACCACGAACATCCAGCGCAACAAATCGCGCTGCACCTGCGGCTGGCCGACCGCGAGGCCGTAGGCCTGGTGCAGCAGGTCGCGGGTGCGGCTTTCAAAGCTCGAGGCCAGGCCCTTGAGCTTGGCGCTGATCGCATACACCACCTGCTCACGCAGGTCCTGCTCCAGGCGGCGCCACAGCCAGCGGCTGTTGGGCGGCAGGATGATCGCCCCTGCCGCCGCGCATACCAGCATGCCGATGACCATGGCGATGTAGTCGTTGATAAAGGTGTAGGGGTTGTAGACCGTGAGGTTATCCGGCACCGAGCCGGTGCTGAAGAAGATCAACAAGCCCACGCCGACACCCGCGTATCGGGGGCGGGAAGAAAGGAAAGCGCCAAAGATGATCACCGGTGCGAGCATCACGCACAGCAGCGCGAAGCCGTCGATCCTGGGGAACACGAAGAACATTTCGACAAAGCCGACCAGGGCGCCGATCAAGGTGCCGCAGGCCATCTGGAACGCCATGCGCTTGGGGTTGGGCGTGGCGGCGGAGAGGCCCACCGTGGCGGCCGCGATCAAGGTCATGGTCGCGCCACTGGGCCAGGCGGTGGCGACCCAGTAACTGCCCAGCACGATCAGGATAAACGAGGCCCGTACCCCGGCGGCGGCGCAGGCCAGCCAGTTGGTTTTCGGCGTGTAGGACTCGTGCCAGTCTTCCCGCGCATGGTGGTGGTCGGCCAGGGACGCGTGGGTTTGCGCGTAGTTGTGCAGGTCGTCGACGAAGCGGTACAGCAGCTCGTAGGCGGTGTGGAAATCCAACTGCTCGGCGTCCGTCGGGTTGTCCTCCTGGAAGCTCGCCCGCAGGCTGCGCACCTTGGCGGGCAGGCCGTCCTTGTAGGCACTCAGTTGATTGACCAGGCGCGCGGCATCCGGGCTGGTGAGGGCGCGGCCGGAGAAGCTGTCGAGCACTTCGGCCAGCTCTTGCAGGCCGGGTTTGATCGCTGCGACCACATGATCGGCTTCATCGGCACGCAAGCGTTCAAGCAACTGGTGCAGGGCGTTGAAGCGCGTGGTGATGCTCATGAATTCGCTGTTAAGGCGACTGAGCCGCCCATTGCGCCGACGCATGTGCGGGTCTTCGAATACGGTGACGCTGCGCAAGCCTTCCAGGCCCACGGCTTCGGCGATAAAGCGCACGTTACTGGCCTCGAAATGCTCGCGCTGGCTGCGCCCACGCAGGCCGTCGGTGACGAACAGCGCGAACACGCCGAAGCGCTGGTACAACGCGTTACGCATGGCCGCGCTGGAGGTCTGCGGCAGAATGGCCGCGCTGACCAGGGTCGAGCAAAGAATCCCCAGGGAGATTTCCAGCACCCGCCACACGGCCGCCATAAAGGCGCCGTCCGGGTGGGCCAGGGCCGGCAGGCCGACCATCGCCGCGGTGTAGCCGGCAAGCACAAAGCCATAGGCGCGGAAGTTGCGGTTACGTGTGGCGCCGGCGGTACAAATGCCCACCCAGATCGCCAACGCGCCGAGGAACAGTTCGGTGTTCTGCGCAAACAAGGCGATCAACAGCACCATCACCGCCGAGCCTGCCAAGGTCCCGAGGAAACGGTAGAAACTCTTGGCGAACACCTGGCCGCTCTGGGGCTGCATCACGATAAATACGGTGATCATCGCCGTGCGCGGTTGCGGCAGTTCCAGGCGCATGGCCAGCCACAGCGTGAGGAACGCTGCGACCAGCACCTTGAAGATATACACCCAGGTCACGCCGTCGCTGCGTGCCCAGTCAAAAAACCCACGGCGCCACTCAAGGGAATGCAGCCAGCGCAGCGGTGCAGGCAAGGGAGTCATCAAATCCTACTCAGTGATCAAACACGGCAAGCGCCGCCGGGGTCTTGCTTGGAAGGGTCTTGGCATCCTGGGGCACATCGTTGCCGGCACCGAGGCCGCCGCCCAGGGCGGTCACCAGTTCGGCGTGAGCACTCAGGCGCGCCGCCTGCACCTGTTGCTCGACCTGTTGCTGACGGAACAGCAGGGTCTGGGCGTTGAGCACATTGAGGTAATCGGTGAGGCCACGCTGATAGGCGATCATGGCGATGTCGTAGGTCTTCTGCGCCGAGGCCACCGACTGCGCGGCGAAGGCCGACTGCTTGTCCATGGACTCGCGGCGAATCAACTGGTCGCTGATGCCCTTGAGCGCATTGACCAGCGTCTGGTTGTACTGGGCGACGGCAATGTCATAACCGGCACTGGCTTCGCCCAGTTGGGCGCGCAGGCGGCCGCCATCAAAGATCGGCAAGGTGATCGCCGGACCGACGTTGTAGTTGAATTTCTTGCCGGCCAGAAACTCCAGCATACCGCCGCCCGTGGCCATGTAGCCGAGGCTGCCGACCAGGTCGACGTTGGGGTAGAAACCGGCGTGGGCCACATCGATGCCACGGGCCTGGGCCGCTACCTGCCAGCGACTGGCGACCACGTCCGGGCGTTGGCCGAGCAGTTGCGCAGGCAGGCTTGAGGGCAACTTCAATGGCGCGGCGAGGGCCAGGGTCGGGCGTTGCAACTGCGCACCCTCGCCCGGGCCTTTACCGGCCAGCGCCGCCAACTGGTTACGGCTCAGGGCGATTTCCTCGTCCAGGGCATCCAGTTGGCGATGGGTTTCCGGCAGCGGGGTTTCGGCCTGGCTGACGTCGAAGTGGGTGCCGATCCCGGCGTTAAGGCGTTTGTTGGCCAGGTCGAGAATCTGCTGTTGCTGAGCCAGGGTGGCCGCGACGATATCGCGGTCGGCGTAATGCAACGACAACTGGATATAGGCGCGCACCACGTTGTTCTGCAGTTCGAGCTGGGCCTGGCGCGCTTCGGCGGCGCTCATGTGCGCCAGGTCGACCGCACGTTCGGTGCTGTTGCTTTCCCGCCCCCACAGGTCGAGGGCGTAACTCAGGCCCAGGGACGAGTTGTTGTCCCAGGTGTTGGCGCCGCTCAATTCGCCGGGGCCGTAGAACTGATCTTTCGGCCAGTTGTGGCGCTTGAGGGTGGTATCGCTATTGATCTGCAACGACTCGGCCGACTCCGCAACCCCGGCCAGCGCCCGCGCTTGCCGCACGCGTGCGGCGGCCACGGCCAGGCTGGGACTGTTCTGGGTGGCGAGCTCGACCCAACGGTTGAGCTGCGGGTCGCCGTAGGCTTGCCACCATTGGGCGGTAGGCCAATGGGCGTCCTGGGAGGCGTCTTGAATGGCTTCATCGGTGGCCAGGGTATTGGCGTTGAGGGCCTGGCCTTGGGGGGCAATTCCTCCGGTTCCGATGCAACCGCTGATGGCTAACGATAAGGCCCAAACACTGAGAGTCTTCAGCTCTCTGCTGATGCGACGCGGCACGGCAAGCGAATTCCTGAGAGGTGTTGCGCAAGAGGTGGCGCAATTCTAGGCGGCGGCATGGAGGACGATAAGCTGGCATTCCTGTGAATCTTTGTTACCGTTCAGGCGATAATCCGTTGGTAGGGATCACTGGACGGCGTTACTTTCTGTCACAATTTGCTATCTCCCTTGAGAACACCCCATGGACACTTTGCAAAACATGCGCGCTTTCAGTTGCGTGGCCGAAGCTGGCAGCTTCACTGCGGCCGCCGTGCAACTGGACACCACTACGGCCAATGTCTCGCGCGCGGTCTCCAACCTTGAGGCCCACCTGCAAACCCGCTTGCTCAACCGCACCACCCGGCGTATTGCGCTGACTGAAGCCGGCAAGCGCTATTTGCTGCGTTGCGAGCAGATCCTCGCCTATGTGGAGGAGGCCGAAGCCGAAGCCAGCGACGCCCACGCCCGTCCCGCCGGGCAGTTGAAAGTGCACACCATGACCGGCATCGGCCAGCACTTCGTCATCGACGCGATTGCCCGCTATCGCCGCACCCATCCTGACGTGACCTTCGACCTGACCCTGGCCAACCGCGTGCCGGACCTGCTCGACGAGGGCTACGACGTGTCCATCGTGCTGGCCAGCGAACTGCCGGATTCTGGGTTCGTGTCCCAGCGCCTGGGCATCACCTACAGCATCGCCTGCGCCTCACCGGAATACGTCAAGGCCAAGGGCTGCGCCCAACGGCCCCAGGACTTGCTCAACCATGCGTGCCTGCGCCTGGTCAGCCCGGTGATCCAGCTGGACAAATGGACCTTCAATGGCCCTGAAGGCCAGGAAAGCGTGGCGATCAACACGTCGCCGTTCCTGGTGAATTCGGCCGACGCGATGAAAACCGCGATCACCAGCGGCATGGGCGTCGGCCTGCTGCCGGTGTACGCCGCTATCGAAGGGCTGCGCAATGGCACGCTGGTACGGGTGATGCCGACCTACCGTTCCCAGGAGCTGAACCTGTACGCCATCTACCCATCGCGCCAATACCTGGATGCGAAGATCAAGACCTGGGTGGAGTACCTGCGCGGTTCGTTACCGGAGATTCTGGCGGCACACCAGGCGGAGTTGGTGGCGTATGAGTTGAGCGGTGGTTTGGGTAGCGTGCGGATGGCGACCTGATTTTGGAATGCTGCTTCCCACCCCCTATAAATTCATTGTGGGAGCTGGCTTGCCTGCGATGACGGTGGATCAGCCAACACAATAGTGGCTGATACACCGCCATCGCAGGCAAGCCAGCTCCCACATGTTGAGTGGAGTTCTGCAATGAAAAAGACTGTCCTGGCCTTCAGCCGCATCACTGCCCCCATGATCGAAAGCCTGCAACAAGATTTCGAGGTGATCATGCCCAACCCCAAATTGGGTGACATCAACGCGCAGTTCAACGAAGCCCTGCCCCACGCCCATGGCTTGATCGGCGTGGGTCGCAAGCTGGGCCGCGAGCAGCTTGAAAGCGCAAGCAAGCTGCAAGTGGTATCCAGCGTGTCGGTGGGCTACGACAACTACGACGTGCCGTACTTCAACGAGCGCGGGATCATGCTCACCAACACCCCCGATGTACTCACCGAAAGCACTGCCGACCTGGCCTTTGCGTTGCTGATGAGCAGCGCACGCCGGGTAGCTGAGTTGGACGCCTGGACCAAGGCCGGCCAGTGGAAAGCCAGCGTGGGTGCGCCGCTGTTCGGTTGCGATGTGCACGGCAAGACCCTGGGCATTGTCGGCATGGGCAATATCGGCGCGGCCGTGGCCCGTCGTGGACGCCTGGGTTTCAACATGCCGATCCTGTACAGCGGCAACAGCCGCAAGACCGCACTGGAACAAGAGCTGGGCGCGCAGTTCCGTACCTTGGACCAGTTGTTGGCCGAAGCGGATTTTGTCTGCCTGGTGGTGCCATTGAGCGACAAGACCCGTCATCTGATCAGCACCCGGGAGCTTGCGCTGATGAAACCCAGCGCGATCCTGATCAATATTTCCCGTGGGCCGGTGGTGGATGAATCGGCGCTGGTCGAAGCGCTGCAAACCCAACGTATTCGCGGCGCAGGGCTGGATGTGTATGAGAAAGAACCGCTGGCCGAATCGCCACTGTTCCAGCTGAGCAATGCCGTGACCCTGCCGCATATCGGCTCGGCCACCGATGAAACCCGCGAAGCCATGGCCAACCGCGCCGTCGCCAACCTGCGCAGCGCGCTGCTGGGCCAGCGCCCACAGGATCTGGTGAACCCGCAGGTGTGGAAAGGCTGACACCGCCTCTCCCACATTTCCCTCGACCGACACAAAATCCGGTTAAAGCCCAGACCCGCCGAGTCGATAACCTTCCATAGATGATTGTCATCCCTGATCCACAGAAGGTTTTTATGTCCACCACCAAAGCCCGCGCAGACTCACTCTCGCTTCTGCTCTTTACCTTGCGCAGCGGCAAGCTGATGGCCATCAACCTGTTGAAAGTCAGTGAAATCATCCCCTGCCCGCCGCTGACCAAGCTGCCGGAGTCGCACCCCCACGTCAAAGGCATCGCCACCTTGCGCGGCGCTTCACTCTCGGTGATCGACCTGAGCCGCGCCCTGGGCGAAATGCCCCTGCAAGACCCGGACGGCGGCTGCCTGATCGTCACCGATGTCAGCCGTTCCAAGCAGGGTCTGCATGTGCAGGCAGTAAGCAAGATCGTGCATTGCCTGACCACCGATATCCGCCCGCCCCCCTACGGCTCCGGCGGCAATCGGGCGTTTATCACCGGGGTGACCCAGGTGGAAGGTGGCCTGGTGCAGGTGCTGGATATCGAGAAAGTCATCCACGGCATCGCCCCGGCACCGATTGAAGCGGCGCCGACCGACCTGACCATGGAAGAAGCCGAAGTACTGGGCAACGCGCGCATCCTGGTGGTGGATGACAGCCAGGTGGCCCTGCAGCAATCGGTACACACCCTGCGCAACCTCGGCCTGACTTGCCACACCGCCCGCAGTGCCAAGGAGGCCATCGACGTGTTGCTGGAGCTGCAAGGCACCGGCCAGCAAATCAACGTGGTGGTGTCGGACATCGAAATGTCCGAGATGGACGGCTACGCCCTGACCCGAACCCTGCGCGAAACCCCGGACTTTCAGGACCTCTACGTGCTGTTGCACACCTCCCTGGACAGCGCGATGAACAGCGAAAAAGCCCGCCTGGCCGGTGCCGATGCGGTGCTGACCAAGTTCTCATCGCCGGAACTGACCAAATGCCTGGTCGTGGCTGCCAAAGCCGTGGCGCAAAAGGGCCTGTAGGCGTTGGCCGATTATTTCCTGCTGCTGCGTCGCGACCTCACAGGCAGCCTGCCCGCCCCGCAGTGGCCAGCGGATACGCGGCTGGATCATTACCGGGATGAACTGGCCCCGGCGATCCATGCCGTGCTGCGCATGACCCAGGACCAGGGCGGCGGCCGTGTCGCCAGGCTGGATGAATGGCGCCGGCAATTCGTCACCAATGCCGAGTTCGACCCGACGCTGTGCCTGGTAGCCAGCAACGCCGACGGCATCCTCGGGGTGGCCCAATGCTGGACCAGCGCCTTTATCAAGAACCTCTGCGTGCACCCTTGCGCCCAAGGCCAGGGACTGGGCCGTGCCTTGTTGCTGCAGGCCTTCCAGATGTTCAAGCAGCGCGGCGAACCTTATGTGGACCTTAAGGTGCTGGAGAGCAACCTGCGAGCCCGGCAGCTGTATGAAAGTGCAGGTATGAAATTTGTCCTACGGGACGTATTGCCCGAAGACTGATAACCACTGGCGCATAACTTGCTTCCAGAGAGCCCGAGCGGGGGATAGAGGTAAAAACCCGTCACCCCTCAAGCGTTCCCTCTGAACTTGCCTGGTGACAGATCCGCCATGAACACTCATTTTTCCTGCGTAGGTTGCGGCAAATGCTGCAACGACCATCACGTGCCCCTGACCCTCGAAGAGGCCCGGCAATGGGCGGCGGACGGCGGTAATGTCATCGTCCTGGTCGAAGGCTTCCTGCGTAACGGCCTGGGCTTGCCCCTGCAACAACGCGAGCACGCCGAGCGCCGTTCAGTGATTGTGCCCAGCGGCAATACCGAGGCGTTCGTGGCAATCACCTTTGCCGCCTACAACGCCGGCCCCTGCCGGAATCTTGACGAAGACAACCGCTGCCGCATCTACGAGCGACGCCCCCTGGTGTGCCGGATCTATCCGATGGAGATCAACCCGCATATCCCGCTGAACCCGGGTGCCAAGGATTGCCCGCCGCAGTCCTGGGAACAGGGCCCGGCGCTGATCGTCGGTGGCAAATTGATGGACCTGGAACTGGCCGAGCTGATCCGTCGTTCGCGCCAGGCCGACCGTGATGATGTGCAGGCCAAGGCGGCGGTGTGCGCGTTGCTCGGCATTCATACAACCGCGCTCAAGGGCGACGGCTTTACCGCGTACCTGCCGGATATGCAGGCATTTGCCCACGCCATTGAGCAGACGACTGACCAGCCAGCCATGACCACTGAATGGGTGTTCCATGTGTCCGGGCTGGATATCGCCGAACAACTGCTGGACGCCGGTGCACAGATTGCCACCGAGGTGCCTGCCAACTATGCGTTTATCTCGCTGAGGGCGGCCTGACCGCTGGTGGAGGTTTGGCGGGCGCTCCTCATGTCAATGGGGGCTTGCCCCCAGCCATCACGGACTGGAAGGCAGTACATTGAGACGAAAGGGCTCGACGATGCGCTGGTATTCACCGTTTTGCATCAGCTCTTCAAGCGCATGGTTGAGTTCATTGCGCAACGAGGTATCGAGCTTGCGCACTGCGATCGCCACGCTGTCGCCCAACAGGTCAGACGAGACAACGGGGCCGAGAAAACCGAAATCCAGGCCCTGAGCCGTGTCCAGCAGGGCCTCACGTATCTCTACCGCACCTTGCAGGGTCGCATCGATATCGCCCGCAAGGAGGCTGTTGATCAGTTGATCATTGAGCCAGAAGCTCTTGATGATCACGCCTGCCGGCGCCCACTGGGACAGGGCAAAAGCTTCACGATTGCTTCTGACCAAGACCCCGACACGCTTGCCCTTGAGCGACTGCCAATCAGGGGTCAGGCCTGCTGTTCTACGGGCCACCAAGCGGGTGGTGATGGGGTAGAGCGCATTGGTAAAGCTCACCCGTTGTCGCCGAGTCGACGTCGGCGCCATGCCCATGATCGCGTCGAACTTTCGGCCTTCAAGGGCCGGGAAGTTTTCCATAACTACCTGGTCGACCCAGGTACAACGCACGTTGAGTTGCTCGCACAGGGCGTTGCCCAGTTCGATATTCAACCCCACCAATTGCCCTTGCGAGTTGCGGTGTTGGAACGGCGGGAAGTGCGCGGCGACGGCGAAACGGATTTCGTGCCGTGGTTGATCGCTGGCGGCAGCAATAGTCGTCGACAGCAAGAGAGCAAACACTGCACAAATGTGTATCAGGGCCACAGGAACGTCCTTTTCCGGGAAACACTGGCTCACCGCCACCGATGAGCATCATTGGGGCGGAGTAAAATGCTGTGCCAGCTTTCAAGAAATGGTCGCGGACTTACAATCAGAAATATCTACATACACCGTAGGCAACAGCCGATACAGCGCAACAAGCTTTGATCCTAACGTTTACCCATGGAACGACGAGTGCCCGGTGGCGCCATACCCGGCGTCTTGGCATGGCCATTCTTGGCGCCGCCTTTGTACCAGGGCTGGCCGGCATGCTTGGCCCCGGCCAACTCGCCCGGCTTGAAGGGGAACTTAAACGCCGGGATCTCGGCTTTTTCAACGCCGTCGGCAGTGGCCAGGTCGACGAGTTCGGCCGCTTCGACAGGGGGTTGGGTGGGGGAAGACATAAGGGCTCCGGCGCAGCTATAGGCATAAAAGCGCGAGTATACGGGGCTGGAGCTGCCAGCGGTAAGCTTCAACCGCAAGTTCACCCCCCCAGCTGTCACCGCTGTCAGTTTGCCGTCACTGTGCTGACCGCATGACAGCGCTATAAAGCACTCATTCAAACTTCAACTTGCAGCTTGCAGCTTGAAACCTGCAACTGCGCCGCTGGCGTCCTTCCATGCACATAAAACGAAACCCGGCCTTGATAGTAGGCGTACTCCTGATACTGGCCGTTGCAGCCTGGGCGTTGACCCGCCCAGCCAAGACCCGGCTGGCAGCACCCAGCGCAATTCCGGTTCGGGTGGTGAGCGTGGTGCAGCAGGATGTTGCGCGGTACGTCAGCGGCATCGGCTCGGTGTTGTCGTTGCACAGTGTGGTGATTCGTCCGCAGATCGACGGCATCCTCACCAAACTGCTGGTCAAGGAAGGCCAACTGGTAAAGGCCGGTGACTTGCTGGCAAGCATCGACGACCGCTCCATCCGGGCCAGCCTCGACCAGGCCAAGGCGCAATTGGGCCAAAGCCAGGCGCAACTGCAAGTGGCACTGGTCAACCTCAAGCGCTACAGGGAGCTGAGCGTAGACGACGGTGTGTCGAAACAGACCTACGACCAGCAACAGGCGCTGGTCAACCAGCTCAAGGCCACCGCGCAAGGCAACCAGGCCGCGATAGAGGCGGCTCAGGTACAACTTTCCTACACCCAGATTCGCTCCCCGGTCAGCGGACGCGTGGGTATTCGCAGCGTGGATGAAGGTAATTTCCTGCGCATGAGCGACACCCAGGGGCTGTTTTCAGTCACCCAGATCGACCCGATTGCCGTGGCGTTCTCCCTGCCGCAGCAGATGCTGCCGACCCTGCAGGGCCTGATCGCCGCGCCGACCCGGGCAAGTGTCGATGCCTACCTGGGCGCCGACACCAACGGCCAGACCGGCGACCTGCTCGGCGAAGGCCACCTGAGCTTGATCGACAACCAGATCAGCTCCACCACCGGCACCCTGCGGGCCAAGGCCGAGTTCAATAACCCATCGCAAAAGCTGTGGCCGGGGCAACTGGTGACCATCAAGATCCAGACCGCCCTCGACAAGAACGCCCTGGTGGTGCCGCCGACCGTGGTGCAGCGTGGCCTGGACTCGCACTTCGTGTACCGGGTAAGCGATGACACCGTGGAGGTGGTGCCGGTGCAGGTCGCCTACCAGGACAGCGAGATCAACATTATCAAGGGCGTGCAGGCCGGGGATGTGCTGGTCAGCGACGGTCAGTCGCGACTCAAGGCCGGTGCCCGGGTGGAGGTGCTCAAGGAGCCGCCGCGAGTAATCCAGACCGCTGAAGCCAAGGTGCAACCATGAACGGCAGCCGTTCGCCCTCGGCCTGGTGTGTTGATCACCCGGTCGCTACCCTGCTGCTGACCTTCGCCTTGGTCTTGTTGGGGATCATTGCCTTCCCGCGCCTGGCCGTCGCGCCACTGCCGGAAGCGGAATTCCCGACGATCCAGGTTACCGCGCAACTGCCCGGCGCCAGCCCGGACACCATGGCCTCATCGGTGGCCACGCCCCTGGAGGTGCAATTCAGTGCCATCCCCGGCATGACCCAGATGACCTCCAGCAGCGCCCTGGGGTCCAGCCAACTGACCCTGCAATTCACCCTGGAAAAAAGCATCGACACCGCCGCCCAGGAGGTCCAGGCCGCAATCAACACCGCATCTGGGAAGCTGCCCAGCGATATGCCGAGTTTGCCGACCTGGAGAAAGGTCAACCCGGCGGACAGCCCGGTGCTGATCCTCAGCGTCAGCTCAGACAGCATGCCCAGCACCGAGCTGAGCGACTACGTGGAAACCCTGCTGGCGCGCCAGATCAGCCAGATCGAAGGCGTCGGCCAGATCAACATCACCGGTCAGCAGCGTCCGGCGATTCGTGTGCAGGCCTCCCCTGACAAGCTCGCGGCCATCGGCCTGACCCTCGCCGATATCCGCCTGGCCATCCAGCAATCGAGCCTGAACCTGGCCAAGGGCGCAATCTATGGCGAGAACAGCGTGTCGACCCTGTCGACCAACGACCAACTGTTTCACCCGGAGGAATACGGTCAGTTGATCGTTTCCTACAAGGACGGCGCGCCGGTGCAACTGCGTGATATAGCCAAAGTCGTCAATGGTTCAGAAAACGCCTACGTGCAAGCCTGGTCCGGCGATACCCCGGGAGTGAACCTGGTGATTTCACGCCAGCCCGGCGCCAACATCGTCGAGACCGTCGACCGCATTCAAGCCGAACTGCCGCGCCTGCAAGGCATGTTGCCGGCCTCGGTGCAGGTGAGTGTATTGACCGACCGCACCAAAACCATCCGCGCCTCATTGCATGAAGTGGAAATGACCCTGCTGATCGCTATCCTGCTGGTGGTAGCGGTCATGGCGCTGTTCCTGCGCCAGTTGTCGGCGACGCTGATTGTGTCGGCGGTGCTTGGCGTATCGCTGGTGGCCAGTTTCGCCGTGATGTACCTGATGGGGTTCAGCCTGAATAACCTGACCCTGGTGGCCATCGTGATTGCCGTGGGCTTTGTGGTCGACGATGCGATTGTGGTGGTGGAGAACATTCACCGGCACCTGGAGGCGGGCCTGGGTAAGCGCGAAGCCGCGATCAAGGGTTCCGGCGAGATCGGCTTTACCGTGGTGTCCATCAGCTTCTCGCTGGTGGCGGCGTTTATTCCGCTGCTGTTCATGGGCGGCGTGGTCGGGCGGCTGTTCAAGGAGTTCGCGCTGACAGCCACCTCGACCATCCTGATTTCGGTGGTGGTTTCGCTGACCCTGGCGCCGACACTGGCGGCGCTGTTCATGCGTGCGCCGACCCATCATGCCCACGCCAAGCCCACCTTCAGCGACCGCCTGCTGGCCGGCTATGCACGCAACCTGCGCCGTGCGCTGGCGCATCAACGCAGCATGGCCGCGATCTTCGTGGTGACCCTGGCCCTGGCCGTGGTCGGCTACGTGTTTATTCCAAAGGGCTTCTTCCCGGTCCAGGACACCGGCTTTGTGCTCGGCACCAGCGAGGCGGCGGCCGATGTGTCGTACCCGGACATGGTTGCCAAGCACAGGGCCCTGGCCGAGATCGTCAAGGCCGACCCGGCAGTGCAAGCCTTCTCCCACTCAGTGGGCGTCACCGGCAGCAACCAGACCATCGCCAACGGGCGCTTCTGGATTGCCTTGAAAGACCGCGGTGACCGTGACGTATCCGCCAGCCAGTTCATCGACCGCCTGCGCCCGCAACTGGCCAAGGTGCCGGGTATCGTGCTGTACCTGCGCGCTGGCCAGGACATCAACCTGAGCTCCGGCCCCAGCCGCGCCCAGTACCAGTATGTGCTCAAGAGCAATGACGGCCCGACACTCAACATCTGGACCCAACGCCTCACCGAAAAACTGCGCGCCAACCCGGCGTTTCGCGACCTGTCCAACGACCTGCAACTGGGCGGCAGCATCACCCACATCAGTATCGACCGCCAGGCCGCTGCCCGCTTCGGCCTGACCGCCACCGATGTCGACCAGGCGCTGTACGACGCCTTCGGCCAGCGCCAGATCAACGAGTTCCAGACCGAGATCAACCAATACCAAGTGATACTCGAACTGGACAGCCAACAGCGCGGCAAGGCCGAAAGCCTCAACTATTTTTACCTGCGCTCGCCGCTGACCAACGAAATGGTGCCGTTGTCGGCGCTGGCCAGGGTCGACCCGCCCAGCGTGGGGCCGCTGTCCATCAGTCACGACGGCATGTTCCCCGCCGCCAACCTGTCGTTCAACCTGGCGCCCGGCGTGGCCCTGGGCGATGCCGTGATCATGCTCGACCAGGCCAAGAACGACATCGGCATGCCGAGTACCCTGATTGGCAACTTCCAGGGCGCGGCCCAGGCATTCCAGAGTTCGCTGGCCAGCCAGCCGTGGTTGATCCTTGCGGCGCTGGTGGCGGTCTACATTATCCTGGGTGTGCTGTACGAGAGTTTCGTGCATCCGCTGACGATCATTTCCACCCTCCCCTCGGCAGGCCTCGGTGCGCTGGCCATGCTGTGGCTGCTGGGCCAGGATTTTTCAATCATGGCCTTGATCGGCCTGGTATTGCTGATCGGCATCGTGAAGAAGAACGGCATCCTGATGATCGACTTTGCCCTGGAAGCCCAACGCGTACGCGGGTTGCCGCCGCAGGATGCGATTTATGAGGCCTGCGTCACGCGGTTCCGGCCGATCATCATGACCACCCTCGCCGCCCTGCTTGGCGCAGTGCCGTTGATGCTGGGCTCGGGGCCGGGCGCGGAACTGCGTCAGCCGTTGGGCATCGCGGTAGTCGGTGGCTTGCTGGTGAGCCAGGCACTGACGCTGTTCACTACGCCGGTCATATACTTGTACCTTGAACGGTTTTTCCACAGGCCCAAACCAGCGCTGGCGCTGGCGACCACACACTGAGGCGGTCATGCGCGTCCTGATTATTGAAGATGAAGAGAAAACCGCGGACTACCTGCACCGCGGCCTCACGGAGCAAGGCTACACCGTCGACGTGGCGCGTGAAGGCGTCGAGGGCCTGCACCTTGCGCTGGAAAACGATTACGCAGTGATCGTGCTCGATGTGATGTTGCCCGGCCTGGATGGCTTTGGCGTGTTGCGTGCGTTGCGCGCCCGTAAGCAGACGCCGGTGATCATGCTCACCGCCCGCGAGCGCGTGGAAGACCGCATCCGCGGCCTGCGCGAAGGCGCCGATGATTACCTGGGCAAGCCGTTTTCATTCCTGGAACTGGTGGCGCGCCTGCAAGCCCTGACCCGCCGCAGCGGTGGCCACGAACCGGTGCAGGTTACGGTCGCCGACTTGTGGATCGACCTGATCAGCCGCAAGGCCAGCCGCAACGGCCAACGCCTGGACCTGACCGCCAAGGAGTTCTCGCTGCTCAGCGTATTGGCGCGGCGCCAGGGTGAGATCCTGTCCAAGACCGCCATTGCCGAGATGGTCTGGGACATCAATTTCGACAGCGACGCCAACGTGGTGGAAGTGGCGATCAAGCGCTTGCGCGCCAAGCTCGACGGGCCGTTCGAACACAAGCTGCTGCACACCATTCGCGGCATGGGTTATGTGCTGGAGAACCGTAGTGTCGGCTAATTCCATTGCCCTGCGCCTGAGCAGCATGTTCACCCTGGTGGCGTTGCTGATCTTCGTGCTGATCGGCGGCGCGCTGTATCAGCAGGTGGATCGCGGCCTGGGGTTGTTGCCCGAGGCCGAGCTGGATGCGCGCTACAGCGTGCTGGAATCGTCGGTCAATCGCTTCGGCACACCGGAACATTGGGTCAAGATCAAGGCTAAGCTCAAGTTGCTGGGCGAAGAAGACAAGCGTATCCGTTTCTGGGTGGTCAGCAGCGACCCGAACTACGAATACGGCGAGCCGGACGCCCGGATTCGCGCCTTTGCCCAAGGCCCGACCGGCAAGCACGACCTGCGCCTGCCCGGCCACGATTATCCGTTCAAGGTGCTGGTCAGCCAGTTTGCGGCCAAGGAACAACGTCCGGCGCTGCGCTTCATGATCGCCATCGACACCGAAAACTTCCGCGCCACCCAGCACCACTTGCTGGTGGCGTTGATCAGCCTGGCGCTGGTCGGTGTGGTGCTGGCAGCGTTGCTGGGGTTCTGGGTGGCGCGCATCGGCCTCAAACCCCTGGGTAAACTCTCGGACGAAGCGCAGAAACTCGCGCCGCCCAAACTCTCCGGACGCCTGCACCTATCACCGCTGCCGCCGGAACTGAGCCAGTTCGTCAACTCGTTCAACGCCACCCTCGACCGCGTCGAACAAGCCTACTCACGCCTGGAATCCTTCAATGCCGATGTGGCCCATGAACTGCGTTCGCCGCTGACCAACCTGATCGGCCAGACCCAGGTCGCCCTCACCCGCGGGCGTTCCGCGGAGCAGTACTTCGAGGTGCTGCAGTCGAACCTGGAAGAGTTGGAACGGCTGCGCTCGATCATCAATGACATGCTGTTCCTCGCCAGCGCCGACCAGGGCAGCAAGGCCACCAAGCTGATCGAAAGCTCCCTGGCCGATGAAGTGGCAACCACCCTCGACTATCTGGATTTCATCCTCGAAGATGCCCAGGTACAGGTGCGTGTGCACGGCGATGCTCGGGTGCAGATCGAAAAGGCCCACCTGCGCCGAGCGCTGATCAACCTGCTGAGCAATGCGGTGCAGCACACCGCGCCGGGGCAGGTGATCGACGTGAACATCGAGGTACGGGAGCAACAAGTGGTAATCGGTGTGACCAACCCCGGCGAGGCGATTGCCCGCGAGCACTTGCCACGGCTGTTCGAACGCTTCTATCGGGTGGATGTATCGCGCAGCAACAGCGGGGCGAATCACGGGCTGGGCCTGGCTATCGTCAAGGCGATTGCGTTGATGCATGGGGGGGATGTGTTTGTGCGCAGCGAAGGCGGCGGCAATACCTTTGGTATCACCCTTCCGGTCTAAACAACGCGGTCAACCTCTGGGGAGCTGGCTTGCCCACTGTTGCGATTTGGGCAATAGTTATTATCTTGTTACACTCTGTATCGTAGCGCTCGCCTGCGTTAATTTGACGCATCGATGAGCGCGACGGCAAAGACAGCTGACCCGCTTACCCTAATTTCCCTCGACTTTTTTCCAGGGCTCTACACTGGGAATCTGTCTTAAAGCCGCTGACTTCAGCGGCTTTTTTTTGCCATAAAAAAGGCCAGGCACACCCCCACGACACTGGCCGTTCTTGATTGACCAAAGGAGCTCCACCGGTGAAGAACTCGCTGACGTTCACCCCGTTATTCCTCGCAGTTGCAGCAACGATCACTCCCCTCGCCCAGGCGGCAGACACCACCCCCACCGACGGTTTCGTTGAAGGCTCC
Organism: Pseudomonas libanensis; assembly: GCF_001439685.1. Lineage (GTDB taxonomy): Bacteria > Pseudomonadota > Gammaproteobacteria > Pseudomonadales > Pseudomonadaceae > Aquipseudomonas > Aquipseudomonas libanensis. The sequence goes on along the minus strand of NZ_JYLH01000009.1, from coordinate 94,688 downwards.
CACCTCACGATCAATACGCGCAACTACTACATGAACCGCGACCGTCGCGACATTCATACCGATGACAGCAAGGAATGGGGCCAGGGCTTTATCGGCACCTTCGAATCCGGCTACACCCAGGGCACCGTCGGCTTCGGCCTGGACGTCAATGCCATGCTCGGCCTCAAGCTCGACGGCGGTGGCGGCACCGATGGTTCCAGCATCCTTCCGTATGGCAGCGGCAACGGCAAGGCATCGGGTTCGTTCTCGACGGCCGGCGGCACCTTGAAAATGCGTGCCTTCGACACCGAACTGAAAGCCGGCGACCTGTTCCTCAACAACCCGGTAATCGCAGGCGGCATGACACGCATGTTGCCGCAGACTTTCCGTGGCGTGAGCCTGACCAATCACGGTTTCGACGGCTGGATGTTCGAAGGCGGCCAGGCCAGCTTCACCAAGCTCTACAACCAGAGCGGCCACCGGCGCATCGGCACCAGTTATGGCGCCTTGCCCGCCAACGCCGACAGCCAGTACCTGGACTGGGCCGGCGTATCGTTCAGCGGTATCACGGGGCTGACCAGCAACCTGTACGCCTCCGAACTCAAGGACGTGTGGCACCAGTACTACTACGACCTCGAATACACTTATGCTCTCAACGACCTGGTCAGCCTTACCCCAGGCCTGCACTACTACCACACCCAGGACACCGGCCAATCGCTGCTGGGGGACATCGACAACAACACCTACAGCCTGCATTTCACCATGGGCGTGGGCAACCACAGCGTCACGGCCACCTACCAGCGGGTCAACGGCAATACGCCGTTCGACTACATCACCCAGGGCGACAGCGTGTACCTGGACAACTCCCAGCAGTACTCGGACTTCAACGGCCCCAACGAGCGCTCATGGAAGCTCAAGTACGCCTACGATTTCGCCGGCCTCGGCGTGCCCGGCCTGACGTCCGCAATATCGTACATCAGCGGCAAGACCGACCTGACCAAGGTCGACCCCAACAGCCGCGGCTACAGCAGCTGGTACAGCGCCGATGGTAAAGACGCCAAGCACTGGGAACGGGATATCGATTTGAAATATGTAGTGCAAGGCGGCAAGGCCAAGGACCTGTCGGTGCGCCTGCAATGGGCGACCAATCGAGGCAGCAATGGCTATTCGGCAGTGGATCGGGACGTGGATGAGTACCGTGTAATTGTGGACTACCCCATCAACGTCTTCTGACAGCGTTCCTAATGTGGGAGAGCGCAAGCCCCCTCCCACATTTTGGTTCTGCGACCTATTCCAGAGTTACTACTAAGCTATGGGCATCCCCAAAGCAGAAGTGCGTCCGATGAGCCCAAGCATTACCCGTCCTGTTCGCCGCCCGGAGCGCTTGCTGATCCTGGGCAGTACGCTGACAGTGTTGCTGATCGTGGGGATCGTCACCGCGCTGCTGATTCGGGAACGGGCCAATACCTTGCAGACGGCCAAGCGCACCGCCAATACCATCACTCAATTGATCGATGCCGACGTGCTGCGCAACGTGGAGCTCTACGACATGGCCATCAAAGGCCTGATCGCGGCAGCCGAGCGCACTGACCTGCAAGACGTTTCAGCGAGCATCCGCCATCTGGTGCTGTTCGACCGCTCGGCGGCGGCGCCGTACAAGGGCGATATCCTGCTGCTGGACCCGAACGGCGAGGTGATTGCCGATTCATCCATGCTCACACCCAAGCTGGGTAACTTCTCTGATCGGGACTATTTTCAGGTGCACCGCGAGAATCCGGACGCGGGGTTATATATCAGCCGTCCATTCATGGCCCGCTGTGTGTGCGATGACCCATGGCGCATTGCATTCAGCCGTCGTGTTTCGTCACCGGACGGGCGTTTCCTGGGAGTGGCCGCTGCCTCCATGCGCTTGTCGTATTTCCACCAGTTGTTCAGCAGCCTGAATATCGGCCGCAACAGCACCATCAACCTGCTCAACCACCAAGGCATCCTGCTGGCGCAGGAACCATTGCTGGAAGCAGGGATGATCGACAAGGATCTCAGCCAGCGCCCCAATGTGGCACGCATGCTGCGTGAGCGCGATGGCAGCTTCCAGAGCATCTCCAGTGTCGATCACCAAGCGCGGCTCTACAGTTTCTCCAGTGTGGGCAGCCTGCCGCTGATTGTCGCCGTGGCCCTGTCCAGCAACGAGATATTTGCGCCATGGCGGCGTGCGGCGTGGCTGGTGAGCATCGCCACAGGCGTGCTGTGCGTGGGCCTGTTGTGGCTGACCTGGGCGCTGTGCATGGAGCTGCGCCGTCGTCAGCACGCTGAACAGGTGCTGTCAGAACTGGCAGCGACCGACGCCCTCACCGGCCTGGCCAACCGTCGCACCCTGGACGAGCGCCTGCGCCTGGAATGGGACCGGGCACAGCGCTCGACCGAGCCCTTGAGCGTGTTGATGATCGATGTGGACCACTTCAAGGCCTTCAACGACCGCCATGGCCACCAGGGCGGCGATGAGGCTTTGCGTGCAGTGGCGCAGGTGATCGACAGTAATATCCGCCGTCCGGCCGACCTGGCGGCGCGTTATGGCGGTGAAGAATTCGCGGTGGTGCTGCCCAATACCGACGCCAAGGGGGCGTGGGTGATCGCCGAGCATATCCGCAAGGGGGTCCAGCAATTGCCGCGAGTGGTTGGGGATGAGCAACCGATCACTGTGAGCATCGGCCTGAGTACCTGGCAGAAGCACAGCCGTATCTCCCTTGAAGACCTGCTGCTCAAGGCTGATCAGGCGTTGTATCAGGCCAAGCATAGCGGCCGTAACCGGATAGTGGATGTTTCAAAGACCTCAAACTGATGAGGCCAAATGTGGGAGCTGGCTTGCCTGCGATGGCGGTGGGTCAGCTACCTACAAGCTAGCTGGCAGGCCGCTATCGCAGCATAGGTATCTACACAACTTTGTAGGCTGTAGCAGCCGACGGTAACCACGATGCGAAGCGAGTCGCTCTTGATCTTGATCTGCTTTTGATCTTAGGCGCCCCGTTAAACCACGCTGGCCGGAATTCGACAGGGGTTTGGGGGGTAAACCGGCAGGGATGCCGGTTTAGCCGCCCCGCGCCATGGATGGCGCGTGGCGGCGACCCCCCAAATCACTGGCGAATTACGGGCACACCGAGCCTGAGCGAGGTGCCGAGTGGTGGGGCAAGAGCCTTTTGGTTACTTTTGGGCTCTTTTCAAAAGTGACCCGCTGTAAAAGCGGAACCAATAGCAGCCATTACCGCAGGAACGGATATGTACGCGGTCTGACCCGAGATCCTGGTCGGCTTTAAGGCCGCCTTCGCAGGCAAGCCAGCTCCCACATTTGGATCGCGGTGCGTCAGCTCGATCAGCGTCGGCTGTCAGTCCGTCACGGGAGCAAGCTCCCTCGCCACAGGTCCAGCGTCGCCCCAAAGTTGTGTAGATACCTATGGCTATCGCAGGCAAGCCAGCTCCCACATTTGGATACTCGTCAGGTAAAAAAAAAGGCCACCCGAAGGCAGCCTTTAAAACTAAAGAAAGAGAGTTGTTACTTACACCGCCGCAACGGGACGCATGTAAGAGATCGGTGCGGTGCTGGCATCTTCGAAGGTCACGACTTCCCAAGCGTCTGTCTGCTCAATCAACTTGCGCAGCAGCTGGTTGTTAAGGGCGTGGCCCGACTTGAAGCCTTTGAACTCGCCTATCAGGCTATTGCCCAGCAGGTAGAGGTCACCGATTGCATCGAGGATCTTGTGCTTGACGAATTCGTCTTCGTAGCGAAGGCCGTCTTCGTTCAGTACACCATCCGCGTCGACCACAATAGCGTTTTCAACGCTGCCGCCGAGTGCGAGGTTGTGCTTGCGCAGGTACTCGATGTCACTCATGAAACCAAAGGTACGGGCGCGGCTGACTTCTTTTACGAACGAAGTGCTGGAAAAATCCACGCTTGCACTTTGGGTGCGGTCACGGAATACCGGGTGGTCGAAATCGATCTCAAAGCTCACTTTAAAGCCTTCGAACGGGACGAAGGTGGCGCGCTTGTCGCCGTCTTCTACTGTCACTTCCCGCAGAATGCGTATGAACTTCTTGGCTGCGTCCTGTTCTTCCAGGCCGGCAGATTGAATCAGGAATACGAAGGGTCCAGCGCTGCCATCCATGATCGGGACTTCGGACGCGGAGAGCTCGACGTAGGCGTTATCGATGCCCAAACCGGCCATGGCCGAGAGCAAGTGCTCCACCGTGTCCACTTTGACGTCACCGTTGACCAATGTGGTCGACATAGTGGTTTCGCCAACGTTTTCCGCGCGAGCAGGTATCTGCACCACAGGGTCCAGGTCGGCACGCACAAACACGATGCCGGTGTCGACAGGTGCAGGCTTGAGGGTCAGGTAGACCTTTTCCCCGGAGTGCAGACCTACACCTGTGGCACGAATAATATTCTTCAGGGTGCGTTGTTTAATCATGGCTTGGACCGCTTCAGCGCAAATTGCGAACTGGTATCAACAAAGGCTGGCGATAATAGCAGACCAGACCTTTGCTGAACACCAATCACCTTCATAGCCCTGATACATTCCATTAATCGGCCTGACGACGCAAGAATGCCGGGATGTCCAGGTAGTCCAGGTCATCTTGCGGATTCGGGCTACGGGACGCAGCAGCACCGGCCTGGGCCTGGTTGCGCATCACGGTCGGACGGTCCAGGTCACGGTAGTTCACCGATGGCAGCTCCTGGCGAGCAGGTGCTGGAGCGGCGGCCGCCTGGCTGGCGTGGCTGGCTTGGCTGTTATGCAGGGTGTTGTCGATGACCTTCACAGGCTTCTCGATTTTTGCACCCAGGCCGGTAGCAACCACGGTCACATGCAGTTCGTCGCGCATGTCCGGATCGATAACGGTACCGACCTTGACCATGGCGTGCTCGGAAGCGAAGGCTTCGATGATGCTACCCACGTCGGAGTACTCACCCAGGGACAGGTCAGGGCCGGCAGTGATATTCACCAGGATGCCGCGTGCACCTTGCAGGTTCACGTCTTCGAGCAACGGGTTGCGGATGGCCGCTTCGGTGGCTTCGCGTGCACGGTTCGGACCGCTGGCGCAGCCAGTACCCATCATCGCCATGCCCATTTCGCTCATGACCGTACGTACGTCGGCAAAGTCGACGTTGATCATGCCCGGGCGCTTGATGATGTCGGAGATACCGCGAACGGCACCGGCCAGTACATCGTCAGCCTTGGCGAACGCGGACAGCAGGCTGGCGTCCTTGCCCAGGATGGTCAGCAGTTTCTCGTTGGGGATGGTGATCAACGAGTCGACGCTTTCAGACAGCAGACGGATACCTTCGTCGGCGATCTGCATGCGCTTGCGGCCTTCGAACGGGAACGGACGGGTCACGACGGCAACCGTCAGGATCCCCATTTCCTTGGCCACTTCGGCAATGATCGGTGCAGCACCGGTACCGGTACCGCCGCCCATGCCGGTGGTGATGAACACCATGTTGGTGCCCTGCAGCACTTCGGCAATACGCTCGCGGTCTTCCAGGGCGGCTTGACGGCCGACTTCCGGATTGGCGCCGGCGCCGAGGCCCTTGGTCACGGCTGTGCCCAATTGCAGGATGGTCCGCGCGCCGATGCTTTTCAGCGCCTGGGCATCAGTGTTGGCGCAGATGAATTCAACGCCTTCAATGTTGCTCTTGACCATGTGATTGACAGCGTTGCCGCCGCCACCGCCAACACCGATTACTTTGATAACCGGGCTTGCGGGGATGTTGTCTACGAGTTCGAACATGTTCCCTCTCCTTTCATTTTCTCTAGTTTTTTCGCCTACTGCTTACTACGGGTGCTGCGGTGTCGCGGTAAATCTTTAGAAATTGCCTTTGACCCAAGCCTGCAGTCGCTCGAACAACGGTGCTTTCACTTCGTCGTCGCTGCGGTAGCTGTCGCGGATACTCGGGCCCGACAGGGAAATGCCGTCGGTCTGCTTTTGCAGCCCGTACAACAGCAAGCCCACACCGGTGGAATAAATCGGGTTGCGCACGACGTCGCCCAGGCCTTTCACGCCATGGGGCACGCCCAGGCGGACAGGCATGTGGAAGATTTCCTCGGCCAGTTCGACCGCGCCTTCCATCTTCGAGGTGCCACCGGTCAGCACGATGCCGGCCGGGATCAAATCTTCGTAGCCGCTGCGGCGCAGTTCAGCCTGGATCAGGGTGAACAGCTCGTCGTAGCGTGGCTCGACCACTTCGGCCAGGGCCTGGCGCGACAGCTCACGGGGTGGACGGTCGCCGACACTTGGCACCTTGATGGTCTCGCCGGCACCGGCCAGTTTGGCCAGGGCGCAGGCGTAGCGGATCTTGATTTCTTCGGCGTACTGGGTCGGTGTGCGCAGCGCCATGGCGATGTCGTTGGTGACCTGGTCGCCGGCAATCGGGATCACGGCGGTGTGACGGATCGCACCCTCGGTGAAGATCGCGATGTCGGTGGTGCCGCCGCCGATATCTACCAGGCACACGCCCAGTTCTTTTTCGTCGTCGGTCAGCACCGAGTACGCCGAAGCCAACTGCTCGAGAATGATGTCGTCGATTTCCAGGCCGCAGCGGCGCACGCATTTTTCAATGTTCTGCGCGGCGTTGACGGCACAGGTCACCACGTGGACCTTGGCTTCCAGGCGCACACCCGACATGCCCAGGGGCTCGCGCACGCCTTCCTGGTTATCGATCACGTAATCCTGCGGCAGGGTGTGCAGCACGCGCTGGTCAGCCGGGATCGCCACGGCCTGGGCGGCGTCGAGGACGCGCTCAAGGTCGGCCGAGCTGACTTCGCGGTCGCGGATCGCCACGATGCCGTGGGAGTTCAGGCTGCGGATATGGTTGCCCGCTACGCCGACGAACGCCGAGTGGATCCGGCAACCGGCCATCAGCTGCGCTTCTTCAATGGCGCGCTGGATCGATTGCACGGTGGACTCGATGTTCACCACCACGCCCTTCTTCAGGCCCCGGGACGGATGCGTGCCAATACCGACGATTTCGATCGCGCCGTCTTCCCCGACCTCGCCCACCAGCGCCACCACCTTGGAGGTGCCGATATCGAGACCGACGATCATTTTGCCGCTTTGCACGTTTGCCATGGGTCCTGCCTCTTCTTAATTCTTCGCGACAGCGGGTTGTGCTGCCGTGGGCGCAGCCGGTGCACGCCAGCCGACGGCCAGGCCGTTGGCGTAACGCAGGTCGACGCTCGCAATGTTCGTAATCTGTTCTTTCAAGGTTTTTTCATAGATGGCAATAAAGCGGCGCATCTTTTCCACCAAGCGGTCGCGTCCCAGCAACAACTCGATGCCCGGGCCGGAACTGCCTGCCCCGGTCGTCAAAAACCAGCTGCCCCGCTCACGCAATTCCAGGCGTGCAATGGAGAAGCCCAGTGGCCGCAGCATCTGGCTCAGGGCCTGGTACTGCTGCATCACTTGCTGCTGCGCCCGCTGCGGCCCGAACAGCTGCGGCAGGTGCTCATAGTTGGCCAGCTCACGCGGGGTGAACGCCTGGCCCTGATTGTTCAACAGCGCTTCATCGCCCCAACGGGCCACGGGCAGTTGTTCTTCCAGGCGGATCGTCACCTGGTCCGGCCAGACACGGCGGACTTCGGCGTGGGCGATCCACGGCATCTGTTCCAGCTCCGAGCGCATGCCGGCCAGGTCGATGGTAAAGAAGCTCGCCGCCAGGAACGGGCCGATGCGCTGCTGTACCGCCTGCTGGCTGATGTAGCTCAAGTCGCCCTGCACGCTGATCTTGGTGATCGGCCGGTCGGCATACGGCAACAGACGCTGCGCGCCTTCGTAGGTACCAAAGCCCAATACCACCAGCAACACCGGCCAGAACAGCGCCTTGATAAAACCAAAGTTGGCTTTTGGCAGGCGCGCCGACATCGGCTCTTTAGCCACCATTCGGCTGGCGCCCCGCGGCACCGGCTTGCGGCTCGGTGCTTGTGGGGGCTGATGACGAAGCGATGCGCCTTTCATGTGTTCAGCCTCTTGGCTCAATGCTGTCGGCCAGGATCGCCAGCACCAACTGCTGGAAGTCCAGGCCGGCGGCACGGGCTGCCATGGGAACCAGGCTGTGGTCGGTCATGCCCGGTGCGGTATTGACTTCAAGGAACCAGAAATCCCCCTGGTCATCCTGCATCACGTCTGCCCGCGCCCAACCGGCGATACCCAGCGCCTCACAGGCTTTCGCCGTGAGGTCCATCAATTGCTGTTCCTTGCTTGCTTGGAGGCCACACGGGATCCGGTATTGGGTATCGGAAGCCAGGTACTTGGCGTCGTAGTCATAAAAGGTGTGGGGCGTGCCCAATGCGATAGGCGGCAATACCTGGCCACGCAGGGTGGCGATGGTGTACTCGGGACCGGAAATCCACTGTTCCACCAACACTTGCGAATCGTAGGTACTTGCCGCTTTCCATGCGTCGATCAATTCGGCGGCCGAGTTCACTTTAGCCATGCCGATACTGGAGCCTTCATGGGCTGGTTTGACGATCAAAGGCAGGCCCAGTTCCTTGGCCGCAGAAATACAATCGTCTTCGCTGCACAGCACGGCGTGACGTGGCGTCGGAATACCCAGGCTGTGCCACACCTGCTTGGTGCGCAACTTGTCCATGGCCAGGGCCGAAGCCAGGATGCCACTGCCGGTGTAGGGGATGCCGGCACATTCCAGCAGCCCCTGCATGCTGCCGTCTTCACCGCCACGGCCATGAAGAATGATGAAGGCGCGGTCGATCTTTTCGGCCTGCAGGCGGGCGAGGAAGTCATCGCCCACGTCGATACCGAAGGCGTTCACACCCGCACTTTGCAGCGCGTCGAGCACGGCATTGCCGGACTTGAGCGACACTTCACGCTCAGCGCTCTTGCCGCCGAACAATACCGCCACGCGGCCGAAGTCGGCAGGCGCGACAGTGGAAAACAGGGAGCCGTAGTCAGTGGTCATTTCGACTTCCCCTTTGCTGCGGCAAACAGCGGACTCGCCAGCAATTTGGGCGCAAGGCCGCCAATATCGCCGGCGCCCTGGCACAGCAGGATGTCGCCGGCACGCAACAGTGGCTTGACGATAGGCGCCAGGTCCACGCCACGCTCGATGTAGATAGGGTCCAACTGGCCACGCTGGCGGATGCTGTTGCAAAGCTTGCGGCTGTCGGCGCCCGGGATCGGTTCTTCACCGGCCGGGTAGACTTCCATCAGCAGCAGCACGTTGGCATCGGCCAGTACATTGACAAAATCGTCGTACAGGTCGCGGGTGCGGCTGTAGCGGTGCGGCTGGTAGACCATCACCAGGCGGCGCTCCGGCCAGCCACCACGCACGGCCTTGATCACGGCCGCGACTTCGGTCGGGTGGTGACCATAGTCGTCCACCAGCATCACATCGCCGCCTTCAACCGGCAGCTGGCCATAGACCTGGAAGCGTCGGCCCACACCGGCAAAGCGCGACAGGCCCTCGACGATGGCTTCATCGCTGACGCCTTCGTCGGAAGCGATGCAGATGGTCGCCAGGGAGTTCAACACGTTGTGGTTGCCCGGCATGTTGACGGACACGTCCAGCGGCTCGCGGTCTGGACGCAGCACGGTGAAGAAGGTCTGCATGCCTTCCTGGCGTACATTGATCGCACGCACGTCGGCATCTTCGCTGAAGCCGTAGGTCACGGTCGGACGCTTGACCAGCGGCAGGATTTCACGCACCACCGGGTCGTCCAGGCACACCACCGCCAAACCGTAGAACGGCAGGTTGTGCAGGAATTCGACGAAGGTTTTCTTCAACTTGTTGAAGTCGCCGTCGTAGGTCGCCATATGGTCGGCGTCGATGTTGGTGACCACGGCCACCAATGGCTGCAAGTGCAGGAAGCTCGCATCGCTCTCATCGGCTTCGGCGATCAGGTAGCGGCTGGTGCCGAGCTGGGCATTGGTGCCGGCTGCATTCAGGCGGCCACCGATGACGAACGTCGGGTCCAGGCCACCGGCGGCGAATACCGAGGCGATCAGGCTGGTGGTGGTGGTCTTGCCATGGGTACCGGCAACGGCGATGCCGTGGCGGTAGCGCATCAGCTCGGCGAGCATCTCGGCACGCGGCACTACCGGAATACGGCGCTCAAGGGCGGTGGCGACTTCCGGGTTGGAGGTGTTCACGGCGCTGGACACCACCAGTACATCGGCTTCGGCGGCGTTCTCGGCACGGTGACCGATAAAGATCTGCGCGCCAAAGGACTTCAGGCGATCAGTGACCGACGACTCTTTCAAGTCCGAGCCGGACACCTGGTAGCCCAGGTTCAGCAACACTTCGGCAATCCCGCACATGCCCACGCCACCGATACCGACGAAGTGGATACGGCGGATGCGGCGCATCTCGGGTTGCGGCATGGCTTTCTGGTTCTCAACCATGGGCCACCTCCAGGCAGATATCCACCACGGTGCGGGTTGCGTCAGGTTTGGCCAGGCGGCTTGCGGTGCTCGCCATGCTATTGAGTCGTTCCGGTTGCATCAAAACCTCGGTCAGGCGTGCGGCCAAATCGGCGGCGCCGGTCGTTCTTTGCGGCAGCAGGAAGGCAGCGCCCTCCCCGGCCAAATATTCGGCGTTGCGGGTCTGGTGATCGTCGATGGCGTGGGGCAAAGGCACCAGCAAGGACGGTAGACCGGCGGCGGCCAGTTCACTGACGGTCAGCGCGCCAGCGCGGCAGACCACCAGGTCGGCCCAGCCATAGGCTTGGGCCATGTCTTTGATGAAGGGCTGCACATTCGCCTCCACACCCGCCTCGCGATAACGCGTCGCGGTGACTTCATCGTGATGCTTGCCAGCCTGGTGGAAGATCTCCGGGCGCAATTGCACAGGCAGCTGCGCCACTGCTTCGGGCAGCAGTTTATTCAGCGGTTCGGCGCCCAGGCTTCCGCCCAGGATCAACAGGTGCGCCTTGCGCCCGGCCAGCGCGTCACGCGCAATGGCCATGAACAGCTCAGTACGCACCGGGTTGCCGGTGGTACGCAGCTTGTCCGAGGCGGCGAACGTTTTCGGGAAGGCTTCGCACACCCGCGAGGCCAATGGCACAAGCAGGCGGTTGGCGGTACCGGCGACGGCGTTCTGTTCGTGCACGATCACCGGTACGCCGGCGAGCTTCGCCGCGACGCCGCCCGGGCCGGTCACGTAGCCACCAAAACCAAGCACACACACAGGCTTCAATTCACGAATGACCTTGCGTGCCTGCCATACCGCCTTGAGCAATACGAACGGTGCCTTGAGCAGGGACAGCTTGCCCTTGCCGCGCAGACCGGTGACGTTGATCAAATGCAGGGGCAAGCCGGCACTCGGCACCAACTCGTTCTCGATGCCACGGGGCGTACCCAGCCAGTGCACGGTATAGCCGCGGCTCTGGAATTCACGCGCACAGGCCAGGGCCGGGAACACGTGGCCTCCGGTGCCGCCCGCCATGATCAGCACGTTAGCGCCCATGGGTCGGCTCCTCGGCAAAGTCGCTTTCGCTGAACTCCATCTCTTCGCTGCCCAGGTGGGTCCGACTCTCCCACTCGATACGCAGCAACAAGCCAAGACAGGCGCAGCAGATCACCAACGAACTGCCGCCGTAACTGAGGAACGGCAAGGTCAGGCCCTTGGTCGGCAGCAGGCCGACGTTCACACCGATGTTGATCAGGAACTGACCGATCCACAGGAACGACAAGCCATAGGCCACATAGGCGGCGAAATACTGTTTGGCCCGTTCGGCCCACAAGCCGATGTACATGCCGCGCACACACACAAACACGAACAGCGCCACGGTGCACAGCGAACCGACCACGCCAAGCTCTTCGGCCAATACCGAGAACACGAAGTCGGTGTGCGCTTCCGGCAGGTAGAACTGCTTCTGCACACTGTTGCCCAGGCCCACGCCCAGCCACTCGCCGCGACCAAAGGCGATCAGCGCCTGGGTCAACTGGTAGCCGGAACCGAACTGGTCGGACCAGGGATCGGTAAAGGTAATCAAGCGCGCCATCCGATAGGGTTGCGCCTGTACCAGAATCGTCACTGCTGCCACCGCCAGCACCACCATCAAGGTGAAGCGGAACAGGCCGACGCCGCCGAGGAACAGCATCGCCGCCGCCGCCCCCATCATCACCACGGTGGCACCGAAGTCCGGTTCCATCAGCAACAGGCCGGCCATGGGCAGCAGCACGATGAAAGGCTTGAAGAAACCCATCCAGCTTTCGCGCACTTCTTTCTGGCGTCGCACCAGATAACCGGCGAGGTAGATCACTACGAACACCTTGGCGATTTCCGAAGGCTGCACGTTGAACGCGCCGAAGCCGATCCAGCGCATCGAACCGTTCACCTCGCGACCGATGCCGGGCAGGATCACCATAACCAGCAAGCCGAAAGCACCGATGAGCATCAGCCAACCCAGGCGCTGCCAGGTAGCGATCGGAATCATCATGGTGACGATGCACGCGCCGAGGCCGATCACCAGGTAGACCAGGTGACGGATCATCATGTACAGGGTATTGCCCGACTGCACGGCGGCCACTTCGGAGGATGCCGAAGTGATCATCACCAGGCCCAGGCCCAGCAGCGCCAGGCAACCGGCGAGCATCGGGAAATCAAGGTCGACACCGCGCCCGGTGATGATCGGCGACGGGTAAGGCTTGATGATGTTGCGCAAGTTGATGTTCATGCCAAGGCCTCCACGGCGCGAGCGAACAGCTGGCCGCGCTCTTCGTAGTTCTTGAACATGTCGAAACTGGCACATGCGGGCGACAGCAACACCGCGTCACCCGGTTGGGCCAACGCCTGGCACTGGGCAATGGCGTCGTCCAGGGAGGTGGCACGTACTTGCGGCACGCCATCGCCGAGGGCGGCAGCGATCAACTCCGAATCACGGCCCATCAGCACCACGGCACGGCAATGTGCAGCCACCGGGCCTTTAAGGTCCTTGAAGTCGGCGCCCTTGCCATCGCCACCTGCGATCAACACCAGCTTGCCGTCGATATCCGCCCCCAGGCCCTCGATGGCCGCGAGGGCGGCGCCGACGTTGGTGGCTTTGGAGTCGTTGTAATAGCTGACGCCATTAAGGTCGCGTACCCACTGGCAGCGATGCTCGAGCCCGGCAAAAGTGCGCAGGCTGGCGAGCATGGCGTCGAACGGCAAGCCGACGGCATGCCCGAGCGCCAAGGCCGCCAGGGCATTGGACTGGTTATGGGCGCCGCGGATTTTCAGCTCGCGCACCGGCATCAGGTTCTGGAATTCGAAGGCCAGGTATTTCTCGCCGTTCTCTTCGCGAATGCCGAACCCTTTGAAATCAGGCTTGCCCAGGCCGAAGGTCCAGCATGGCAAGCCCTCGCCCATCAGCGGACGGCTCAAGGCATCCTGACGGTTGACCACCACCTGACGGGCGCCCCGGAAGATCCGGTGCTTGGCCAGGTGATAAGCCGGCAGGCCGCTGTAGCGGTCCATGTGGTCTTCGCTGACGTTCAGCACGGTAGCCACTTCAGCGCCGAGGTCGTGGGTGGTTTCCAGCTGGAAGCTCGACAGTTCCATCACGTAAAGCTCGACGTCGTCGCTGAGCAGGTCCAGCGCTGGTACGCCGAGATTGCCGCCCACGGCCACGCGCTTGCCGGCCGCAGCCGCCATCTCGCCAACCAGGGTGGTCACGGTGCTTTTCGCGTTGGAACCGCTGATGGCCACGATCGGCGCCTTCGCGTTACGCGCGAACAGATCGATATCGCCGGACAGTTTCACGCCACGGGCCGCAGCCGCTTGCAGGGCCGGTGTTGCCAGGGCCAGGCCCGGGCTCACGTAGAGCTCATCGGCACGGCACAGAAACTCGACATCCAGCTCGCCACAACGCACTTCCACGTGCGGGTAGTCACGGCGCAGCGTGACCAGCTCCGGTGGATTTTCCCGCGTGTCGGCCACGGCAAACGACGTGCCCCGGTTCGCCAGAAAGCGAACCAGGGACATGCCGCTCTTGCCGAGGCCGACAACGATGCGGAAGTGGTCTGAAGCGATCAGGGACACTCGTTTCTACCTCAGTTTCAGGGTGGCAAGGCCGACCAGTACCAGAATCACGGTGATGATCCAGAAGCGGACAATCACGCGTGGCTCGGGCCAGCCCTTGAGTTCAAAGTGGTGGTGGATCGGCGCCATGCGGAACACGCGACGCCCGGTCAATTTGAAGGAAGCCACCTGGATGACCACCGACAGGGTTTCCATCACGAACACGCCGCCCATGATGAACAGCACGATTTCCTGGCGGACGATGACCGCGATGGTGCCCAGGGCTGCGCCCAGCGCCAGTGCGCCGACGTCGCCCATGAAGACTTGTGCGGGGTAGGTGTTGAACCACAGGAACCCCAGGCCGGCGCCGATCAGCGCGCCGCAGAACACGATCAACTCACCCGCGCCCGGTACATAAGGGATCAGCAGGTATTCAGCGAACTTCACGTTACCCGACAGGTAGCAGAAGATGCCGAGCGCGCCGCCCACCATCACCGTCGGCATGATCGCCAGGCCGTCGAGGCCGTCAGTCAGGTTGACCGCATTGCTGGAGCCGACGATCACGAAGTAGGTCAACACCACGAAACCGATGCCCAGAGGAATGCTGGCGTCCTTGAGCATCGGGATGATCAGAGTGGTCTCGACTGCGCTCGGGGCCGTTGTGTAGAGGAAGATCGCCGCGGCCAAGCCGAACACCGACTGCCAGAAATACTTCCAGCGGCTTGGCAGTCCCTTGGAGTTTTTCTCGATCACCTTGCGGTAGTCATCGACCCAGCCGATGGCGCCAAACAACAGGGTCACCAGCAGCACCACCCACACGTAGCGGTTGTGCAGGTCAGCCCAGAGCAAGGTGCTGATGCCGATGGACGACAGGATCAACGCACCGCCCATGGTCGGGGTGCCGGACTTGGACAGGTGCGACTGCGGTCCGTCATTGCGAACCGATTGACCAATTTGCAGGTTCTGCAGGGTGCGGATCATCCACGGCCCCAGGAACAGCGACAAACACAACGCGGTCAGTACACCCAGGATCCCGCGCAGGGTCAGGTACTGAAAGACCGCGAAGCCTTTGTGGAACTGTTGCAGATACTCAGCCAGCAGCAGCAGCATTAATGTTTCTCCGTACTTGAGCCACACAAGGCTGCGACGACGTTTTCCATCACAGCGCTGCGCGATCCCTTGATCAAAATGGTTGTGTTTTTATCGTGTTCAGCAGCGGCCAGCGCCTGGATCAATTCAGCCTGCGTCGCGAAATGCCGCGCGCCGGGACCGAAGGCGCTAACGGCGTGAGCCATGTTCGGGCCGACTGCATAGAGCGCGTCGACCTTGGCGGCGGCGTAGGTGCCGACTTCGCGGTGGGACTGCTCGGCCCAGTCGCCCAGCTCGGCGATATCCCCCAGCACCAGCACCTTGCGACCGTCGAAACCCTTGAGCAGGTCGATGGCGGCGCAAACGGAAGACTGGTTGGCGTTGTAGGTGTCATCGATCACGCGCATGCCGTTGCTGGACAATTGCGCTACGGTGCGGCCCTTGACCGGCTGCACCGCACCCATGCCCGTTGCGATACCGAACAGCGACACACCCAGGGCATGGGCGGCGGCGGCGGCGGCCAGGGCGTTGGCGACGTTATGGTTGCCCAGCAGGTTCAACTGCACGTGCTCGTCACCTTGCGGGGTGTGCAAGGTAAAGGACGGGCAACCACGAGCGTCGACACGGATGGCGGAGGCATGAAAATCGGCGGCCGCGTTCAGCACCGCAAACGTCAGCACCTTGCGACCGGCGGCGCGTACACGCCAGGTCTCGAAAGCCTTGTCGTCCAGGTTCAGTACGGCGGTGCCCTCGGCGTCGAGACCTTCAAGGATTTCGCCCTTGGCTTCGACAATTTTTTCCGGACCGCCGAATTCGCCGACATGGGCGGTACCGGCGTTGTTGATGATTGCAACGTGGGGCTTGGTCAGCGCCACGGTGTAGGCGATTTCGCCGATACGCGAAGCACCCAGCTCGATCACTGCCGCCGTGTGTTCCGGGGCCAGTTCAAGCAGGGTCAGCGGTGCGCCGAAGTCATTGTTCAGGTTGCCACGGGTGGCGAGTACCGGCCCGCGCGTGCGCAGGATACCGGCGAGCAATTCCTTGACCGTGGTCTTGCCGCTGGAGCCGGTGATGGCCGCTACCGGCTTATCGAAGGCGGCACGGTTGAGCGCACCCAATTGGCCCAAGGCCAAGCGGGTATCGGCAACCAGCAGTTGCGGCAAGGTGGAGTCTGCCACTTCGCGCTGCACCAAGGCGCCGACGGCCCCCTTGGCGGCGACTTCGTTGAGATAGTCGTGGCCGTCAAAACGCGGGCCTGCCAGCGCGACAAACAATTGCCCCGGCTGGATATTGCGGCTGTCGATACTGACGCCATTGAATGTGCAATCACCCGACAACACACGGGCCGACAGGGTCTGGGCCAGTTCGCTGAACTTCATCGCTTTAAGCATGGGCGACCTCCCAGGCGGTCAGGGCGCGGTCGGCCTCGACCAGATCGGAGAAGGCATGACGTTCGCCGTTGATTTCCTGGTAGTCCTCGTGGCCTTTGCCCGCCAGGACCACAACGTCGTCAACACCAGCGCTGGCAATCAACTGGGCAATCGCGGCGCCGCGGCCGGCAACAAAAGTGGCCTTGGCGGCATCTTTGAAGCCGACACGGATGTCGTCGAAAATCTGGCTCGGGTCTTCGCTGCGCGGGTTATCGTCGGTGACGACTACGCCATCGGCCAGACGCTCGACGATCTCGGCCATCAACGGACGCTTGCCGCGATCACGGTCACCGCCGCACCCGAACAGGCAGAGCAACCTGCCCTTGGCGTGCGGGCGCAAGGCTTCGAGGACTTTTTCCAAGGCATCCGGGGTGTGGGCGTAATCGACTACTACCAATGGCTGCGTGCCGCCACCCAGGCGCTGCATGCGGCCAGCCGGGCCTTCCAGCTTCGGCAGCACGCGCAGGATTTCATCCAGGGCGTAATCCAGGCCCAGCAACGCGCCGATGGCGGCGAGCAGGTTGCTCAGGTTGAAACGCCCGAGCAGGGTGCTGCGCAAATGATGCTCGCCCTGGGGCGTGACCAAGGTAGCGCGCACACCTTCGTCATTGAACTGGGCTTCACGGCAAAACAGGTATGCGCTGGAGTCCTGCAGGCTATAGCTGATCAGGCGCGCTTCGCTGTCTTCGCCAGCCAGTTGGCGGCCGAAGGCGTCGTCGAGGTTGACCACCCGGCACTTCAAGTCATTCCAGGCAAACAGCTTGGCCTTGGCGGCGGCGTACGCCTCCATGGTGCCGTGGTAATCGAGGTGGTCGCGGGACAGGTTGGTCATCACCGCTACGTCAAAGGCCAGGGCCATAACTCGCCCCTGGTCCAGGCCGTGTGAAGAGACCTCCATGGCAACCGCCTTGGCACCGGCCTTTTTCAGGTCGGCCAGGGTCGCTTGCACGGCAATCGGATTCGGTGTGGTGTGCAGGCCGCTTTGCAGCGCGCCATAAAATCCCGTGCCCAGGGTGCCGACAATGCCGCAGTGCTGGCCCAACAGATCAAGGGCCTGGGCGACCAATTGGGTCACGCTGGTCTTGCCATTGGTGCCGGTCACACCGACGAGGTTGAGGTGGCGGCTCGGGTCACCGTAGAAGCGCCCGGCGATATCGGAAAGCTGCGCAGCCAGGCCCTTGACCGGAATCAACGGCACGTCGGTGATCGGCAGCACGGTGGCGCCTTCCACCTCATAGGCCACGGCGGCTGCACCGCGCTGCAGGGCGTCGGCGATATGCGCACGGCCATCGAACTTGCCGCCAGGCACCGCCAGGAACAGGTCACCGGCGCGTACGTTACGGCTGTCCAGGCTCAACTCGCGAATCAGCAGATCGCGGCCGGCATGGGCAAAAATCTTGTTCAGGCTCAGAGACATCAGCCGCGCCCTCCATTGGCTTTTACAGCGGCGGCCGGTGGTCCGGCGTTGGCTTGTTGGGTCGGCGGCAAGTTGTCCGGCGTGATGTTCATCAGGCGCAGGGTGCCGGACATCACTTTGCTGAACACCGGCGCCGAGACCAGGCCACCGAAGTAGCCGGCTTTACTTGGTTCGTCGATCACGACGACGATGGCGTAGCGCGGATCGCTCATCGGGCCGAAGCCGGCGAACAGCGAACGATAGGAGTTTTCGGCGTAGCCCTTGGTACCCACCGAGGTCTTACGTGCAGTACCGGACTTGCCTGCCACGTGATACGCCGGCACCTGGGCACGGAATACGCCACGCGGTGCTTCGATCACTTGTTGCAGCATGCCCTGGATGGTCTTGGCGACGTTCTCCGGCATGACCTGGGTGGCTTGCGGCGGTTCGTCGACATGGATCAGGCTCAGCGGGACCATGCGGCCGTTATTGGCCAATACCGAGAATGCATGGGCCAATTGGATTGCGGTCACCGACAAGCCGTAGCCGTAGGAAAGCGTGGCCGTCTCGGCCTTTCTCCATTCGCGGTAGTTCGGCAGGTTGCCGACGCGCTCACCCGGGAAGTTGAGGCCGGTGGGTTGCCCCAGGCCGATTTTTTGCGCCAGGCGATAAATGGCCTCGCCGCCGATATCGAAGGCGACCTTGCTCATTCCGACGTTACTGGAGTTGATCAGGATACCGGTCAAATCCAGGATCGGGCCTTCGCTGCGGGACACGTCACGAATGGTGTACTTGCCCAATTGCAGCGTGCCTGGATACACCTCTACCTTGTCACTGGGTTTCCAGCGCCCGGTTTCCAGGGCGGCGCTCATGGAGATGGCTTTCATGGTCGAACCCGGTTCGAACACGTCGATCATGGCGCGGTTACGCATCATCGCCGGCTGCAGGTTGCGACGGTTGTTCGGGTTGTAGGTCGGCTGGTTGACCATGGCGAGGATCTCGCCGGTCTTCACATCCATGATCACCAGGCTGCCGGCCTTGGCGCCGTTCTCCATGATCGCGTTACGCAGTTCACGGTTGGCCAGGTATTGCAGGCGCAGGTCAATCGACAACGCCAAGGGCTTGCCGGCCTTGGCGTTCTTGGTGACCTGGACATCCTTGATCAATCTACCGCGCCGATCCTTGATGACCTGGCGCTTGCCGGGCACACCGGCCAGCCATTCGTCATAGGCCAGTTCTACGCCTTCGCGGCCATGGTCATCGATATCGGTAAAACCGACCATATGCGCCGTGGTTTCACCGGCGGGGTAGAAACGACGAAACTCCTCGATGCCGTAGACACCGGGGACTTTAAGGTCGAGCACTTGCTGGCCTTGTTCGGGGGTGAGGCCACGAACCAGGTAGATGAATTCCTTATTGGCCTGGGCTTCCAGGCGCTCGGTCAGGGCTTTGCGATCCTGGCCGAGGGCGGCGGCAAGTTCGGGCCACTTGTCCTTGGCGACCTGCAGCTCCTTGGCATTGGCCCACAGGGTGGTCACCGGGGTGCTGACGGCCAGGGGCTCGCCGTTACGGTCGGTGATCAGGCCACGGTGCGCGGGAATCGGGATATGTCGCAGGCTTCGGGCATCACCCTGGCCGATCAGGAAGTCACGATCAACCACCTGCAGATCGAAGATGCGCCAGACGATCGCGCCCACCATCAATGCCAGCAAGCCAAGCATCAGGCGGAAACGCCATGGGTAGAGTGCGCCTTCGAGTTTCATCATGGCGCCACCATGCGGACTTCGGCCGCGCCGGGGATGTGCATCTTCAGCTGTTCGGTGGCCAGCACTTCGATACGGCTGTGGGCCGTCCAGGTGCTTTGCTCGAGGATCAACCGGCCCCACTCTGCCTGGGCCTTATCACGCACGCTCAATTCCCCATACAGGGTGTTGAGCAACTGGCGGTTCCAATGGGCGCTGTAGGACACCGCAATCGCGGACACCAGCACGCCGACAAACAGCAGCAACATAAAGAAGCTGCCGCCCGGGAGGGGCTTGGCGAAAAGCTTGCTCACCGCAGCTTCTCCGCGACGCGCATGACGGCGCTACGGGAACGTGGGTTGGCCTTGAGCTCGGCTTCGGAAGCGAACTGCGCTTTGCCATGGATTTTGATTTTCGGCACAAAGGCTTCGAAACGTACCGGCAGGTTGCGCGGCAGGTTGTCGGACTCGCCCTTGACCAGACGACGCATGAACAGTTTGACGATGCGGTCTTCCAGGGAGTGGAAGCTGATCACCACCAGACGACCGCCCACTTCCAAGGCGTCCAGCGCGGCTTCAAGGCCGGCTTCCAGGTCGCCCAATTCGTTGTTGACGTGAATGCGCAGGCCCTGGAACGCACGAGTCGCCGGGTTCTTGCCTTTTTCCCACGCAGGGTTGGCGACCTTCAGCACTTCGGCCAGGTCGGCGGTACGCTCGAACGGCTGGATTTCACGGCGCTCGACCACGGCACGTGCCATGCGGCCGGCAAAGCGCTCTTCACCGTATTCCTTGAATACGCGGGCGATTTCTTCTACCGGAGCCGTGGCGATGAACTGCGCAGCGCTGACACCACGCGTAGGGTCCATGCGCATGTCGAGGGGGCCGTCGTTCATGAAACTGAAGCCGCGCTCCGGGTCGTCAAGCTGGGGCGAAGACACGCCCAGGTCGAGCAAAACCCCGGCCACCTTGCCCGCCATGCCGCGCTCGGCGACTTCGGCACCCAGCTCGGCAAAGCTGCGCTGCACAACGACAAAGCGGCCGTCTTCGGCCGCTAGCGCTTGCCCGGTGGCAATCGCTTGAGGGTCCTTGTCGAACCCGAGGAGCTTACCGTCGGGCCCGAGCTGGCTGAGTATCAACCGGCTGTGCCCGCCCCTGCCGAAAGTGCCGTCCAGATAGCAGCCATCCGCGCGTACGGCGAGAGCCTCGACGGCTTCGTCAAGCAGTACGGTGATGTGGTTAAAGCCGCTATCAATAGTCACAGGATCAAATCACGCAGTTCATCAGGCATGGCGCCCGGTTGTTGAATAGCAGCCAGGTCTGCTGCAGACACAGCATCCCAGGCATCTTCGTCCCACAATTGGAACTTGTTCAGTTGGCCCACCAGCATTGCGCGCTTGTCGAGCTTGGCGTACTCGCGCAGACGCGGAGGTACCAGGAAACGACCGCTGCCATCGAGCTCAAGGTCGACGGCATTACCGATCAGCAAACGCTGGAGGCGGCGGTTTTCTTCACGCAATGAAGGCAGCGCGCGCAACTTGGTTTCAATCAACTCCCACTCGTCGAGGGGGTAAACACACAAACACGGGTCAACGGCGTCAATCGTGATGATCAACTGGCCTGAACTTCGCGAAATGAGCTCGTCACGATACCGGCTCGGCATGGCGAGACGGCCTTTTGCATCGAGACTGATAGCGTTAGCTCCGCGAAACACAGATGCGTTTCTCCAAATTTTAGCGTTTTACGTTCAAAAAACCCACTTTGTGCCACTTTCCGCCACTTGCGCACACTATAGGAATGCGCCTACCACACCGTCAAGGCGCGTATTCAAGGAAAAGCCTTACAGAACGGAGATTTAGGAAGGTAAAAGGAGGAGAAACCAGAGTTTGACGATGTTTTTGACTCAACAACGGCAAATAGCTCAGAGAGCTACGACCTAAAGTTAAAGTAATTTATTAAGAGTAAGATTTTTTTGGTATTACGAAGATGCATCTGCCAATGATTTGGCAGGGAGGGATTCTTGCGTTACTACCGGGTTTGCGCACGAGGTTCGAACGCAAGGAAAAAAGGTGGAGAGTCGATCTGTAAGCCGGGTTCTGTCTTGAACAGTCATTCGTCTACGATGGCCATCACTGGACATCTTTAGCAACCTACCCGGTCCCAGCGCGGGCCACGCCTTGGGACCCTATTTGGTCTTGCTCCAAGTGGGGTTTACCTAGCCACGAACTGTTGCCAGTCGTGCGGTGCGCTCTTACCGCACCTTTTCACCCTTACCGGCACCGAAGTGCTTAGGCGGTTATTTTCTGTGGCACTTTCCGTAGGCTCACGCCTCCCAGGCATTACCTGGCACTTCGCCCTATGGAGCCCGGACTTTCCTCCCCCCCCTAATTTTCATAGAGGGCAGCGACTGTCCAATCGACTCTCCGCCGCGCAGGTTAACGGCACGGCGGCCTCAGGACAAGTATTAAAAGTACCGCGGTGCCATCACGTTCAGACGCAATACAGGTTCGCCCCCGGAACTATTCGGCTTTCTGCTTATCCAGCGCCACCTGGTACAACACATTTTTGCGCACCCCGGTAATTTCCGCCGCCAAGGCCGCGGCACGCTTGAGCGGCATTTCCTTGAGCAGCAAATTGAGGATGCGCATCGCCTCGCTCCCCACCGCATCCTCATTTTCCGGCGCAGTCCAACCCGCCACCAGCACCACGCACTCGCCCCGCTGCTGATTGCTGTCGCCTTCGACAAATGCGCGAAGCGCTTCCAGCGGCAAGCCCTTGAGGGTTTCAAAGGTCTTGGTCAGCTCCCGGGCCAACAGCGCCAGGCGCTCACCGCCAAACACCAGCTCCATGTCCTGCAGGCACTCCAGGATACGGTGCGGGGCTTCGTAGAAGATCAGGGTGCGCGGCTCTTCCTTCAACGCTTGCAGGCGTGCGCGACGCCCCACCGCCTTGGCCGGCAGGAAGCCTTCAAAGATAAAGCGGTCCGATGGCAGGCCAGCGGCCGATAATGCAGCGATCAGCGCGCACGCTCCCGGAACAGGCACTACATTGATACCAGCGGCGCGTGCCTGGCGAACCAAGTGATAACCCGGATCGGAAATCAAGGGCGTACCCGCATCGGAGATCAACGCCACGTCATCGCCGGCCAGCAGGCGCGTGATAAAACGGCTGCCTTCTTCACGCTCGTTGTGCTCGTGGCATGCCGCCAATGGCGTGCTGATTCCAAAATGCTGCATCAACCGCTGGGAGTGCCGCGTATCTTCGGCCGCGATCAATTTAACCTCGCGCAACACTTTCAGTGCCCGCGCACTGATGTCGTCCAGGTTGCCAATGGGCGTCGCCACGACAAAAAGCGAGCCTGCAGTGGAATTCAATGGACCTGGAGCAGTCAAAACGCACACCTCGATGGTTGGCAAAAGCAACATTGTAGCGCGTAGACGCCTTGAAAATATGCCATCGCGGTGGATGCCGATTCCGCCACCGTTAGTTAATCGCAACATTTGCACGACCTAAATCGACTGTTTCACGCCACTAACATCGCGCCTGAGCCAGTGCTTGGGTACACTTCCACGCTAATTTGATCGGTATCAGGAACACTTACATGATCGCTTGCCTGCGGCTGCTCTCCGCCCTCTGCCTCGCTGCCTTGCTGGCCGCTTGCGCCAGCTCGCCCTCGTCCAGCCTTGGCGACCTTCCACGAACCCCGGATGCCAGTATCGAGCAATTGCTCGAACAGGCAACGAACGCCAAGACGCCAGAAAAGGCCGGCATGCTGCGCCTGAGTGCGGCTGACCTGGCCTACCAGCAGAACAACCCAGCACGCTCGTCGCAGATTCTTGCGCAGGTGTCCCTGGATGTCCTGAAGCCAGCTGCGCAAGTATTTGCCAGCACCCTGGCCGCCGAACTGGCAATGACGCGCAATCAGCCCAAGGCGGCATTGACGGCGCTGAACCATCCCAGCCTGCAAAGCCTGAAGGAGCTGCCGACAGACCAGCAGATCCGCACCGGCACCGTGCATGCCCGCGCCTATGAAGCCGATGGCCAGACCCTCGCCGCCGCTCGCGAGCGGGTCGCCATGGCACCGCTGCTCACCGGGGATGCCGCTGCAAGCAACCACGAAGCCATCTGGGTATTGATTGCCGCGTTGCCTGCCGAACAGCTGCAGGCCACCGGTAACCCGATACTGGACGGCTGGATTACCCTGGCCCAGGCGGTCAAGGGCGCCGGCACCCTGGAGCAACAACAAGCCGCGATCGATACGTGGCGCGCACAGAACCCGGGCCACCCGGCCGCGGTGCAACTGCCTACGCCGCTGACCAAGCTCAAGGAACTGGCCAGCCAGCCCTTGAACAAGATTGCCGTGCTGCTGCCGCAGGAAGGCCCGCTGGCTTCGGTCGGCAAGGCGCTGCGTGAAGGCTTCATGGCGGCTCACTACCAGGCCGAACAAGCCGGGCAGAAGGCGCCGATCATTGAGTTCTACGACAGCTCGCGCATGACCTCCCTCGACGACTTCTACGCCAAGGCCCAGGCCGCCGGGGTGCAATTGGTGGTTGGCCCGCTGGAAAAACCACTGGTCAAGCAGCTCAGTGCACGCCCGCAATTGCCGATCACTACCCTTGCGCTGAACTACAGCGAGACCGATCAAGGCCCGGCACAATTGTTCCAGTTCGGCCTGGCCGCTGAAGACGAAGCCCGTGAAGTGTCGCGCCGTGCCCGCGCCGACGGCCTGCATCGCGCCGCCGCCATGGTGCCTCGTGGCGAATGGGGCGAGCGTGTCTACAAGGCCTTCCGCCAGGATTGGGAAGCCAATGGCGGCACCGTCATGGGTGTCGAATATGTCGATCAGCCCGTGGCACTGGCCCAGCAGATCGCCGATCTGTTTCAGCTGCGCAAAAGTGAAGGCCGTGCCAAGAGCCTGCAAAGCACGGTCGGCACCGACGTTGCCGCCCAGCCTTCGCGTCGCCAGGACATCGAGTTCATCTTCCTGGCCGTCACCCCGCAACTGGCCCAGCAGATCAAGCCGACCCTGAACTTCCAGTACGCCGGGGATGTGCCGGTCTATGCGACATCCCACGTATTCAGTGCCAGCGGCGACCGCAACCAGTACCTGGACATGACCAACGTGATGTTCTGCGAAACCCCTTGGCTGCTTAATACCACCGACCCGCTGCGCAACCAGGTGGCCGCGCAATGGCCACAAGCCAATGGCAGCCTCGGCCGCCTGTACGCCATGGGTGTCGATGCCTACCGCCTGGCGCCACGCCTGGGCCAGCTCAAGGCGCTGCCGGACACCCGCGTCGACGGCCTCTCGGGCAACCTGGGCATCAGCGCCAACCAGCGCGTTGATCGCCAGATGCCATGGGCGAAATTCGTCGGCGGCGACATCCAGCGCCTGCCAGATACCCCCCGCTGATGCCCGAGCGGTCCAGCGCACAAAGCGGCAAGGATGCCGAACGCCAGGCGCTGCAATACCTGCAACAACAGGGTCTGCGCCTTTTGGCGCAGAACTGGTTGTGTAAACGCGGCGAGCTTGATCTGGTCATGCTTGACGGCGATACAGTAGTATTTGTCGAAGTCCGCTATAGAAAACACGCACAATGGGGTGGCGCGCTCGCCAGTATCGACGGGCGCAAGCGTCAGAAGCTGATACTCGCTGCGCAGTTCTTCCTGCAAAAAGAGCATCGATGGGCTGACAGCCCCTGCCGTTTCGATGTGGTAGCCATGGAAAGCACACCGTCGGGTCCCGCTGATTTGAACTGGCTCAAGGATGCCTTCGACAGCTGACCCACCCGGCACCTTCACCCCACACTTTTGCTCTTTGCTTTGCGGGCTGCACATTACCTGTGCCAAACAGCCGCGCTACTTAAGGTCACACAGATGGACATGCAATCCCGAATTCGCCAGCTTTTCCAGGCCAGCATCGACACCAAGCGACAGGCGATGGACGTACTTGCACCGCACATCGAGCAAGCCAGTCAGGTCATGGTCAACGCCTTGCTCAACGAAGGCAAAATGCTTTCGTGCGGCAATGGTGGTTCGGCTGGCGATGCCCAGCATTTTTCGTCCGAACTGCTCAATCGCTTTGAGCGTGAGCGTCCGAGCCTGCCGGCCATTGCCTTGACCACCGATTCGTCGACGATCACCTCGATCGCCAATGACTACAGCTACAACGAAATCTTTTCCAAGCAGATCCGCGCCCTCGGCCAGCCGGGCGATGTGTTGCTGGCGATTTCCACCAGCGGCAACTCGGCGAATATTATTCAGGCGATCCAGGCCGCACATGATCGCGAAATGATTGTCGTAGCCTTGACCGGACGCGACGGCGGCGGCATGGCTTCGCTGCTGCTGCCCGAGGACGTGGAGATTCGCGTCCCGGCCAATGTCACTGCACGCATCCAGGAAGTCCACCTGCTGGCGATCCACTGCCTGTGCGATCTGATCGACAGCCAACTGTTCGGGAGTGAAGAATGACCGTTAACCGCCTCAGCCTTATGGCCATTACGCTGTGCCTAGCCATCAGCGGCTGCAGCTCGGCAATCACCGCCACACGGGACACCCCCATCCAGGACGACAGGGGCACGCGCACATTCGGCAGCACCATCGATGATTCGCTGATCGAAACCAAGGTCAAGGTCAACGTCGCCAAGGCCGCCACCGACCTGGGCAACGGTGCATCGCGCATCGTGGTGACCAGCTTCAACGGTGTCGTCCTGCTGGCAGGGCAAACACCCCGCGCCGACCTCAAAGCCCAGGCCGAGCAAGCCGCCGCGGGGGTGCAGCGGGTCAAGAAGGTCCATAACGAGTTGCAGGTCATGGACCCGATCACCCTGCTGGCCATCAGCAACGATGCCTTGCTGACCACCAAGATCAAGGCGCAGATGCTCACCGACAGTGCGGTCCCGGGTTCGCGGATCAAGATCGTCACCGATAACGGCATCGTCTACATGATGGGCCTGCTGACCCAGGCCGAAGCCACCCGTGCCGCCAACCTGGTACAGGGTGTGTCCGGTGTGCAGAAGATCGTCAAGGTGTTCGAGTACATCGATTGATGTAGATCGGCAGCCACAAAAAAGGGCGCCGTGCATTGACTGCACGGCGCCCTTTTTAGTGAGCAGGGTTTATTGGTACTGCTGGTATGGATTGCCCTGGAACTGGTTGTTCTGCTGTGGCACCTGCTGTTGCTGGCCCGGCTGGCCGTATTGCTGGCCTGGGATAGGGCCGAGGTTGACCTCTACGCGACGGTTCTGGGCACGGCCATTCACGTCGGCGTTGCTGGCAATCGGGTTATCCGGGCCGGCACCGCGGGCGCTCAGGTTGGCAGCGCTGACACCCTGGGAAGTCAGGTAGTTGGCCACGCTCTGCGCACGACGCTGGGACAGGTCCATGTTCAACTGACGGCTGCCGGTACTGTCGGTGTAGCCGACGATCTGGATGGTGTTCTGGTTGAACTGCTTGAGGGAGTTGGCCAGGTTGTTCAGCGGCTGGTAGAAGCTGCTGGAAATCGCGTCCGAGTTGGTGGCGAAGGTAATGTTGCCCGGCATGATCAGCTTGATCTGGTCGCCCTGGCGCTGCACCTCCACCCCGGTATTGGCCATGCTTTCGCGCAGTTTTTTCTCTTGCTGGTCGGCGTAGTAGCCATAACCAGCAGCGCCAGCACCCGCGACGACTGCGCCAATCAGCGCGCCCTTGCCACGGTTGTTATGGTCGATGGCCGCACCGGCCAATGCACCGGCCAGTGCACCCAGGCCGCCGTACTTGGCGGTCTTGCTCATACCGCTTTCGGAACCATTGCTGGCCTGTCCCTGGCTGCCGTCATATGGATTAGGTGAAGCGCAGCCAGACAACAGGGCTACGGCGGTAGCGACAACAAGCAGACGACGCGGAGTAAACATGAAGGGAAGCTCCTACTTTTGCATTCTGTGATGCAGAGGACATTGGCAATGGACCTGTGCCGAGTTTGGAACACGACCAGCGGTAAAAATTCCGTGACCGCCGCCCATGCTGTAACAAAAGGTTAGCCACTCTCACCGCTACAGGAACCGTAGCAGACGCAGGCAGAAAATGACCTGGGTTTTTGCAGCAGCGCTTGTCAGACTCATCGACGATCAAGCGCGCACGAAGGGATTTTCCCGCATCTCGTCGCCCAGGCAGGTGTCCGGCCCATGACCGGTGACCACCGTCGCGCCTTCGTCCAGCGTATACAGGCGCTGCTTGATCGAACGCACGATTGTCGCCTGGTCGCCGCCCCATAAATCGGTGCGCCCCACGCCGCGCCGGAACAAGGTGTCACCGGCAATCAGCAGATTGGCATCGGCAAACCAGAAGCTCATCGAGCCCGGCGTATGCCCTGGTGTGTGCAAGGCCACACCACACCCGCAGGCCAGCTCTTCATTATCTTCCAGCCAGCGGTCCGGTGACGGCACCGGGACATAGGGCACGCGAAACATCTGGCACTGCATCTCCAGGTTGTCCCAGAGGAACTGATCCTCTTTATGCAGGTGCAGCGTCGCACCGGTCTTCTCCTTCAACTGCCCGGAGGCAAGGAAGTGATCCAGATGGGCATGGGTGTGGATGATGCTCACCACCTGCAGGCCCAGCGCGTCTAGCCGCGCCAGGATCAACTCAGGGTTGCCGCCCGGGTCGACCACAATGGCTTTTTTGCTGATCGGGTCACCGATGATGGTGCAGTTGCATTGCAACGGGCCGACGGGGAAAGTTTCGCGGATCAACGGGCTTTTCTGGTTAAGCATGGGGTGTTCCTGCAAGCTCTATGGCATTCCAGACACAGTATGGTTGACCTTGTCCCAGAACTGGAAGGCATCGAATTTGCGTTGCATCAAATGCTAAGCTACTCAAGCGCCATCGAACCCAGCAACAACCAGGACCGCAGCGTGTCGCGTTTGGAGCAAGACGTATGGCGAATCAACAGCAGATCATCTGCGAACACTGCGACTGCGTGTACGAAAAAGTCACGCTCGCCAAACATCAAACCGCCCTGTGCGTACGCTGCGCGGGCGTATTGCAGCGCTATAACGGCCTGACGGTGCAACAACGCCTGGCCCTGACGGTAACCGCAGCAGTGCTGTGGACCTTCGCCAACTTTTACCCGGTGATGAGCATCAGCCTGCAGGGCTTGAAAAACAGCGCGACGCTGTGGGATTCGGTGGTGGCGTTGAGCCTGGGGCCGATCACGTTTATTGCGTTGGTGGCGGCGATTTCCATCATCATCGCACCGGTGTTTCAACTGCTGTTGCTGATCTGGGTATTGAGCTTCGCCCTGGCCGGTCGACGCTCGCCGGCATTCAAGCTGTGCATGCGCTGGCTGGAAGCCCTCAGGCCCTGGAGCATGCTGGAAGTCTGCCTGCTGGGTGCGATGGTCGCGGTGTTCAAACTGGCCGGTATGCTGGATGTAATCCCCGGCACCGGCCTGTTTGCCCTGGCCGCCCTCAGCCTGTTGCTGATCCGCATTGCCGGGCGCGATGTACGCGACCTGTGGGACACCGTATGAATTCACCACCCACTGCCCGCGAACTCAACCTGTGCCTGTGCCACACCTGTGGCCGGGCCTGCGACATGCTTCAGGAGCCCACCGAGTGCGACCGCTGCGGCGCGCCCTTGCACCGGCGCAAGGTTCAGTCCCTGACCCGAACCTGGGCCTACATGCTCACCGCCCTCGCCTTTTATGTACCGGCCAATTTACTGCCGGTGATGAACACCACCATGCTCGGCTCGGGGGCAGACAGCACCATCATGAGCGGCGTGCTGGAGTTCTGGCAGCATGGCGCCTGGGATATTGCCCTGATCATTTTCATCGCCAGCATCGCCGTGCCGGGCATCAAGTTCGTGTCATTGGCACTGTTGCTGGTCACCGTGCAGCGCAACAGCCTGTGGGCGCGCAAGGAGCGCTCCAAGCTGTTCCGGTTTATCGAGCTGATCGGCTATTGGTCGATGCTCGATGTGATCGTGGTCGCACTGGTGGCCGCGCTGGTGAAGTTCCAGGCCCTGGGCACGATCGAACCGCGCGTGGGCATTCTGTTTTTTGGCTTGGTGGTGGTGTTTACCATGCTCGCGGCCATGAGTTTCGACCCACGGCTTATCTGGGAAAACCCACACTATGAGGAGCGTTCGGATGACGCCACACGACGTTGACACCCCAGCAGGCAAGCCTGCGATCAAGACGCGTCGCTTCAGCGTTTCACTGGTGTGGATCGTACCGATTGTCGCCGTGCTGGTGGGTATTTCGCTGGTGATTCACAATGTCATGCAACAAGGGCCGACCATCACCCTCAACTTCAAGACCGGCAGCGGCCTGGTCGCCAACAAGACCGAGGTCAAATACCGCAACGTGGTGATTGGCCAAGTCACAGGCGTCGCATTGAGCGATGATCAGAAAAGCGTCAACGCCACCGTCGAGTTGTCCAAGCAGGCGGAAAGTTTCACCCGCGAAGATTCCAAGTACTGGGTGGTGCGCCCACGTATCGGCGCAGGCGGCGTATCCGGCATCGACACCCTGCTCTCCGGTGACTATATCGGCGCCGATATCGGCCAGTCCGAGACTCGCGCCAAACAGTTCACAGGCCTGGAAAATCCGCCGCCCATCACCTACGGCGAGCCCGGCAAGCGCTTTACCCTGCATACCCAGGGTCTGGGGTCGCTGGATATCGGCTCCCCGGTCTATTACCGCAAAATCCCGGTGGGCCAGGTGGTGGCTTATGAGTTGGACAGCGAAGGCAAGGGCGTGAATATCGAAATTTTTGTGCATGCGCCCAATGATATGTATGTCACCGAGAACACCCGGTTCTGGAACGCCAGCGGTATCGATTTGAGCGTCGGCGCCAATGGCTTTGCGTTGAAGACCGAATCCGTGTCGTCCATGTTGATGGGCGGAATCTCCTTCCAGGCCCCACCCTACAACCCCAACGACAAGCCAGCCGAGGAAAACCGCGGTTTTGAATTGTTCGAAGACCAGCAAAGCGCCCTCGCCCCGCCCAACGGCAAGGGGCAATACATGGTCCTGCGCTTTGACCAGGCCCTGCGCGGGTTGAAAGTCGGCGCCCCGGTGGAGTTCCTTGGCGTCGAGTTCGGTAAAGTGGTGTCGATCAACCTGGATTTCGATGCGAAGAAACGCAGCTTCCCGGTCAATGTCGGCATTGTGATCTACCCGCAACTGCTCGGCGAAGCCCACACCAAGCTGCTCAAGGCCATGAACAATAACCCTGACGATGAGGCGGCTGGCGTGCGCCTGATCGGCAGCTTCATCGAAAACGGCCTGCGCGCCCAGGCTCGCAGCGGTAACTTGCTGACCGGCCAGCTGTACATTGCCCTGGACTTCTACCCCAAAGCCGAGAAAGTCGCCTTTGACCCCAACCAGCGTCCGATTGGCATTCCCACGATCCCCGGCAACCTGGAACAGTTGCAGGAGAAGCTCGAAGGCATCGTCAACAAGCTCAGCCAACTGCCTGTCGAGCGCATCGCCGGCAACCTCGACGCCAGCCTGGTCGAACTGCGCAAGGGGCTGGCGCAATTCAACGCCAAGACGCTGCCGGGTGTTCAGACGACACTGGCCGACGTGAGCAAGACCCTCCAATCAGCCAGCTCTACCCTGGCCGAAGACTCGCCGCAGCGTGAACAATTGACCCAGACCCTGGATGAACTGGCGCGCATGTCGCGCTCCTTGCGCGAACTCTCGGATTACCTTGGCCGGCATCCGGAGTCGCTGATTCGCGGTCGTCCCGATAACGCCGCGCCGACCGACCTGCAAGGACCACCGCGCAAATGACCATTGGAGCCGCCATGACGCTGCCGTTGAAGATCACGCTGCTGACCTCGTTGCTGCTGCTCGCAGCGTGTCGCAGTGAACCCATTGCCTTCCACACCCTGACCCCGGCGCACTGGAGCAACAGCTCACGAGCGGATGCCGGCGGCGTGCGCATTGACAGCATCAGTGTGCCGCCCCAGGTTGATCGCGCGCAGATAGTGGTGCGCCAGGGCGACAGTGGGTTGGCGATTCTTGAAACCCAGTGGTGGGCTGCCAGCCTCGCCGACGAGCTGAGGAGCGCGTTGGTGGATCAATTGGCCAACAGCAATCCGCGCCAGGCTGTGGCGTTGCGCGTGGACGTGCAGCGCTTTGACTCGGTACCCGGGCAGTACGCGTTGCTCGACGTGCGCTGGCGCCTGCGGCAGGTCAGCGGTGACCGCCCGGCCCTGACGTGTCGCAGCACCTTGCAGTCACCCGCAGGGCCGAGCATCGACGAGCTGGTGGTGGCACACCAGAACAACCTCAAGCGTTTCGCGGCGTTGATCAATCAGACGCTCGACACGTCACTCAAAGGCTGTCCGGCCGCCCAATGAACGGCTATGCACTCAGGCCAGCAAGCCCATGGACTTGGCTCGCGCCACCGCCTGGGTTCGACGCTCCACGCCGAGCTTGCTGTTGATATGGCTGGCGTGGGTCTTCACGGTGTGCAGGGAGATAAACAGCTGGTTGCTGATTTCCTGGTTTGAACAGCCTTGGGCAATCAGTTGCAACACCGCCAGTTCCCGCGTGCTCAAGGTTTCTTGATGGGGCGAGGTTTCGACCACTCGGGCTTGAGGCAGCAGCGCCAGCAAGCTCTGGTTCAGCAGGCCCTGGGCCTCCTTGCCCAACTGCTCGCGCATCCAGTCCGGGTAACCCTCCAGCAACCGCTGAAACGGCTGCAGCGCGCCGCCCGCGCCAGCTTCAAGTGCGCGAGCCAATACCGTCCTGGCCTTGGCCTCCTGGCCACACTCCAGCAGGAGTTGCGCCTGCTGGGTCAGGGCCATCAGGGCAATCATCTGGCGCCCACTGTCATGGGCCTGTTGCGCCAGTCGTTCGAGGCGTTGCAGCGCAATGTCGGGCTCATGGCGCGTGGCATCCAGGGCAGCTTGTTGCAGCTCGATATGCTGCGGCAGGTGCGGATGAAACTCCGGGGCGGCCGCGGCGTGCTCACCGTTGTAGGTCTGCCCGAGCCGGGTCAGCCAGGCATCGGCCAAGTCAGTGCGCCCCTGGGCCAGCCACAACTCGCATTTGATCAGGGTGATCATCGCCAGGTAGTAGATCGGTGGCACGTCCCAGATATGCATCAAGCGCTCGGCCTCGGCCAACTCGGCAAAGGCAGTGGCAAAATCACCGCGCCGGCCTTCGAAGTTGGCGATCACGCAATGCCCGATCAGCACGCTGATGTCCCGGCAGGCGCGGGCTTCGGCCAGGCCGGCGCGCAAACGCACAAGGCCGGCTTCGGGCTGGTAACGCGCCAGCAGCAGGTAGCCTTCGTAGAGCGACAACCGCGCGCGCACGGCGTACAGCCGTTGGGGCGCCAGGCCGTGCAGGCGCTCCAGGCCCTGGCGTACTTCGTCCAGGGAGCGCAGGATCTCGCCCCGCGCCTGCAGCACCCGGGCCCGGTCGTAATGGGCCAAGGCTTCAAACAGCGGGTTACCGACGCGCTGCGCCAGTTCCAGGGATTCGCGGTTCAGGCCCCGGGCGCGCCACAGGTCGGCATCGACTATGGCCAGGTTGGACAGGGTCGACAGGCACATCAGCCGTTGACCGTAGCGCTTTTGCGGCAGGCTTTCCAACGCCTCGTGGCAATAGCGCTGGGTCAACTCCCGGTCCCCGCGCCCACGGGCAATGATCCCGCTCAGCGCCAGCCATTGGGCAAGCATGGATTTCTGCGCGGTGGCCGATGGCGCCGGCAGGAAGCGGCTGAGGTAGCTGGACAGCTCCTGCGCCGCGTCCAATTGGCACGCCAGCCCCAATGCCCAGCTATACAGCACGATCAAGCGCGGTGTGCTGATCAACAGGCTGTCGGGCAAGTCCATCTTCCAGCGCAGCAGCATGCCGACATTCTGCTCCGCCAACAGCTGCTCTTCGGACAGGTTCTGCACCAGGTTCGCCGCCACATCCAGGTGACCGGCCCGCAGCGCCTGCTCCACCGCTTCGTCGATCAAACCTTGGGCGTTGAACCAACGGCAGGCGCGCAAGTGCAAGCTGGCCGGCGGCAAGGTCGCGCTCTTCTCGCGGCGGGTACGCAGCAGGTCGGAAAACAAATGGTGATAACGGTACCAATGGCCTTGCTCATCCAGAGGTACCAGAAATACCTGGTGAGCCTGTAGGTAACGCAGGATTTCTGCGCTGTCATGGGCTTCGCGCACTGCGTCGCACAACTCGCTGCAAAAGCGCTCCTGGGAGGCCGTGTCGTACAGGAACCCTTGCACCTCCACGGGCAGACAATCGATGACTTCTTCGAGCAAATAATCGCGAATCAGCCCTTCGCCACCGTGCAGGCTCTGGGGCAAGGCGCCGTCACTGCCAGCTTCGGAGGCCGCCAACAGCCAGAAGCGCAGGCCGGCGACCCAACCCTCGCTACGGCGGATCAGGTTTTCCAACGCCTCGCCACGCAACGCACTGCTGTGCCCATTCAGCACAGCCAGGGATTCGTCATGGGTGAGGCGCAGGTCTTGCTCATGCAGTTCCAGCAGATGCCGCGACAGGCGCAGGCGCGCCAAGTGCCAATCGGGGCGCTGCCGACTGGTCACCAGAACCAACAGCCCATCGGGCAAATGATTGAGGAAAAACTGCAGGCAGCGATCCAGCACCGGGCCCTGGGCCAGGTGGTAGTCGTCCAGCACCAGCAACAAAGGCGAGCGCGTAGACAGGTGCACCGCCAGCTCGTCGAGCAGGCCATCGAGCCATTCTTCAAAGGCAAAGGGTTGATGGCGCTGGCGCATTTTCAGCAAGCCCAGGGATTGGGCACCCAGTTGTGGGAAATATTGCTGCAAGCCATCCAGCAGCCGCTCCAGGAAGCGGCCGGGATCGTTGTCTCGGGGGCTGAGGCCCAGCCACAAACTTTGCCAATGGGCTGGCAAGCCCTGGCAGAACTCCACCGCCAACGAACTCTTGCCGAACCCCGCAGGTGCGCAGACCAGCAACAGTCGCCCGTCCAGGCCGGCATTCAGGCGTTCGCACAGGCGCGGGCGCAGCACGTAGCCGTCAGGTAGCGGGGGCCTGTAGAAACGGCCTTCCAGGGTCGGAATCACCACGCTGGCAGGCCCTTGAATTCGGGACAGATCAGTCATCGCCGGGCTCTTGTAGAAGGCTGTTGTCGGCATTGCAGATGTCCGCAGACTAGCGGTAAAAGCGGCGGGATTGTAGATCTTTGCAACAATTGGCTGAAAAAGAACTGCGACAAAAAATATCCCAGATGGCACCACAAACAAAAAGTGGGAGGGGGGCTTGCTCCCGATATAGGTGGATCAGCCAATGTATCTATCGACTGTCGCGCCGCTATCGGGGGCAAGCCCCCTCCCACAGGGTGTACTAGTGTTGGTTAGCGAACGCCGTCCTGGCGCAGGGCCGCCGGGGTGAAGTCGCTGGTGGTGGCGGTGAAGCCGAAGTCATAGGCCTGCTTCTCTTCGTTCTTCATGCCCAGGGCCAGGTAACGGCCGGACTGCAGGTCGTAGAGGGTTTCCAGGGCGTACCACGGCACTTGCTTGTCGTAGTAGTTCTCGGCATGGGCTTCGGCGACGCGCCACAGTTGGCCGCGGCCGTCGTAGTGGTCGATCACCGCCGCTTGCCAGGTGTCTTCGTCGATGAAGAAGTCACGCTTGGCGTAGATGTGGCGTTGGCCTTCCTTCAAGGTGGCGACCACGTGCCAGACACGACGCAGCTCATAGCGGGTCAGGTCCTGATTGATGTGACCGGCCTTGATGATGTCGGCGTACTTGAGCTTGGGATCGTCGATCTTGTAGCTGTTGGAGGCGATGTAGATTTCTTTCTTGCCTTCCAGCTTCCAGTCGTAGCGATCCGGCGCACCGTTGTACATGTCGAGGTTGTCGGACGTACGCAGGCCATCGGCGGCAGTGCCCGGCCCGTCGTAGGACACTTGTGGCGCCCGACGCACACGGCGCTGGCCAGCGTTATACACCCACGCCGAACGCGGCTCCTTCACCTGGTCCAGGGTTTCGTGCACCAGCAGTACACCACCGGCCAGACGGGCCGGCGCGGTGACTTGCTGCTTGAAGTAGAACAGCACGTTGCCCGGGTTTTTCGGGTCGAAGTCCTTCATTTTGTCGCGGAACACGAACTGGTCGCGGAAGTACACCAGGCTGTAGGACCCGTTGGTTTGCGGAGTAGCCTGAGTGACCAGTCGGGTCACGCTGCCGCCGCGATAACGGGTGATGTGGTTCCAAATGACTTCGACGCCACTTTTTGGAATCGGGAAGGGCACGGCGGTCTCGAAGTTTTCCAGGCCGTTGCCGCCGGACACCAGGTTGGTGGTGGTGGCGTTCTTCTTGATCGAGGCAAACACATCAGCCGGCACGGTGGCACCGCGATGGGTCGGGTAGACCGGCATCTTGAAGCTGTCCGGGTAACGCTTGAACATCGCGTACTGCCCGGGGGCCAGCTTGTCCTTGTACTGCTCGACGTTCTGCGCGGTGATGGTGAACTGCGGTTGTTCATTGGCGTATGGGTTGGCCAGGAACCCCTTGGCATCCACGGCGCCGGCATTGGTGGGCATTGGTGACCATTTAGGAATGGTGCCAGCGGCGTTGCCCGCCATCTCGGCGCCCATCGGGGTCAGGGTCGTGCCGAGCTTGGCGGCTTCATCCGCCGAGACTGCCGCCATGACGTTGCTCGCCAGGATCGACAGCCCAAGCACACCCACGTGCAACAGACTTTTAGTTATTTTCATACTCTGGTCTTCCTGAAAATACATGCCACTTGAAAAGAGTGTGCTTAGAAGTTGGCGCCGAAACTCAAAGCGACGAAGTCGCGGTCATCCACAGTGCTGAACTTGCCACCAAAGAAGTTGGTGTAGGCCAGGCTCGCGGTGTAGGTGTTCTGGTATTCGGCATCCAGGCCCAGGCTGACTGCCTTGCGACCCTCTTCAAAGTTGCCGCCGGGACCTGGCGAGTAACCCTTGACGTCATGGGACCAGGCCACGTTGGGCTTGAGGTTGACGCCGGCGAACACGTCCGGGTATTCCCAGATGGCACGGGCGCGGTAGCCCCAGGACGTTGCGGTGGTGTAGCCGTCGTTGTTGCAGTTGGTGTTCAGACCGGCAGCGTTGGGCAGGCCGGCGCCGTTGGCGGTGGAGTTGTTAAGCGCGGCGCAGAAGCCACCCGGCAAGGTACCCGGACCGAACACTGGATCGCGGCCATAACGCGCCTGGGATTTGCTTTCCAGGCCCCCCACATGGGTCACGCCGATTTCACCAACCGTGGTCAGGCGGCTGGCGCCCATGACCTGGTCGAAGAAGTGCGTGAAGGTGGTCTGGAACTGGGTCACTTCCTTGCGGTTATAGCCATGCAGATCCTGGCCGGGCGAACCCTTGAGCACCGAAGCATTGCCAAAGCCCGGAATCGGCGTGACACCAGCGAACAGAATGTCGGTGGTGCTCAACTGCACCGGCGCATTGGGGCGGTAGCTCAACTCACCGCTCCAGGCGGTGCCGGTAGGCAACGTGGTGGAGAAGCTCAAGCCATAGAGGCGGATATCTTCAGGATACTCGACGAAGTAGTTTGAACTGCCGGCCACGATCAGCGGACGCAATGCCCCCAACGGGCCCAAAGGACGGGTATAGGCCGCCGATGGCGCACCCTGTGCACTGAAGATCGGCGCACGGCTGTGGTAGTTCATGAAGTAGGCGCCGAACTCGGTGTCCAGCGGCTCGAAGTTGTAGTGCATGGCCACGCCGAACTGGCCGCTGTCCCGTGCGTCACGGTCCGGCCCACGGCGCACCAGCACGCCCTCGCTGTTGACGTCTACACCCAGGGCACCCAAGGTCGGCAAGGCTGCGGCCGGGATGGTCGAGCGCTTGTTCAGCACCCGCAGGTTATTGCTGCAACCGTCGGAGATCACGTCCGGCTGCGAGAAAAAAGTGCCGCAGTTATCGGTGACGGTCTGGTCCCACTCCAGTTGATAAAACGCCTCGGCCGACAGGTTGTCGGTAAGCGTCTGGGACACATAGAACATGTTGACCGGAATCAAGCCTTCCTTGATCTCGGCGCCCGGACGACGGAACGCCGACACGTCGATCGGGTTGATGGAGTTGATGCCGCCGCCGATGAAGGTACTTTCACCCCAGCTCACCACTTGCTTGCCAAAACGCACGGAACCCGGCGCATCGGCAATCGAGTAGTTGTGGTAGACGAACGCATCGAGAATCTGCCCGCCCGAAGACTTGGCGCCTTCCTTGCGGTTGTTGTCGCTGATGTCCTTGAACTGACGGCTTTCGTCCTTGAGTTCAAAGTCGTACCAGTACTTGCCGCGCACAAATACACCGGTGTCGCCGTACTTCAATTCCAGGTCATGGATGCCCTTGAAGATCTTCGAGAACGTCTCGCCGCGCTTGAAGTTCAAGTGGCCGTCATCGGAAGTCTGGGACAAGCCCTTGCCACCGTTGTTGGCACCGATCAGGTCGCGGTTGGGCTTGGCCGTGGACCAGCTTGCCCCGACGGAAAGCGACGAATCAAAACTCCCTTCGATTTCACCAATGTTGAAACTGACGCCGAATGCGGGCCCGGCGAGCGTAGAAGCGAGACTGACGGCCAGGGGCAGTCTTGCCCGGCGCCAGAACTGGTTTACTGAGGTCATCGACGCTACTCCATGTGCATTTTATTGTTATGGCAGTGAGTTCTGCGGCTGGATGCATGTAACGGCCGGAATACAACGATTCCAATGCCGCACGACAACCGGGCCCCCATGGCCCGAAGCACAACATCCTTGAAAAACTCTGAAAGGGACTATAGCCAGCGGTAGGTATCGCTTGATCCCTCTAAAGTGTGATTTGCATCACCAAGCCGTCTGCCACAACCCTTTCGCCACGCCGACGAAGGCCGGCGCGAGAAGGATGGCTGAAATTCGGTAAATCACAAGTAGAGCCGCAAGATAGAGCGTTGCCGCGCCCGAACGGGCGCGACGAGGGGCATTAGAGTGTAGACAGGAAAGTACTGTTGTTGGCCTGCCATTCGATGATGTCGATGCGGATACGTTTTTTGTCGAGCTTTCCTACGCTGGTCTTGGGAATTTCAGTAACAACGGCGATCTGGCTCGGGATCGCCCACTTGCTCAAATGCCCCAGTTCAACGAAAGGCTTGAGGTGCTCCTTGAGCTCTCGTGCACCGATCACATGGCCCTCATGCACCACCAGCAAGGCGAATGGGCGTTCGCCCCATTGCGGGTCGGCAATGCCCACCACTGCGACTTCGCGAACTGCCGGGTGGCGGCTGACCAGGTCCTCGAGAGCCAGGGACGAGATCCATTCGCCACCGGTCTTGATCACATCCTTGATGCGGTCGCGGATATCGATCACGCCGAAAGCATCCAGCGTGGCGACGTCGCCGGTGTGCATCCAGCCGCCGGCCCATAGCTCTGCACCCTTTTGCGGCTCCTTGTAATAGCCCTCGGTGAGCCAGGGCGCACGCAGTACCAGCTCGCCCTGGGTTTCACCATCGGCGGGCAGGAAGTTGCCGTTCGTATCCATGATCGCCGCCTCTACCAACGGCCCGGGCACACCGGCCTTGATGCGATAGGTGGTGCGCTCGTCTTCGCTGCCGGCCATCAGTTCGGCATTGAGGTGGGCGCAGGACACCAGCGGCCCGGTCTCGGACATGCCGTACGCGGCGGTCAGTTGAATGCCTCGGGCCTTGGCCGCATCGTACAACGAGCGGTTAAGCGCACTACCGCCGATAACGATTTTCCAACCGCCAAAATCCACACCCTGGGCGGCCTTGGCGTTGAGCACCATTTGCAGGATGGTCGGCACGCAGTGGGAAAACGTGACCTTCTCCTTGCGCCACAGCTCCACCAAATATTCCGGATCGTAGCGACCGGGGTAGACCTGCTTCAAGCCGAGCATGGTCGCCACATAGGGCAGGCCCCACGCGTGTACGTGGAACATCGGCGTGATCGGCATATACACGTCGTTGGTGCCCAACAGGCGCACGCTGTCGACACTGCCCATGATCGTCGCCACACCGATGGTGTGCAGCACCAGTTGGCGATGGGTGAAGTACACACCCTTTGGGTTACCGGTGGTGCCGGTGGTGTAGAAGGTGGTGGCGACGGAGTTTTCGTCGAAATCCTCGAAGTCGTACTGGGGGCTGGCAGCGGCCAGCAAGGTTTCGTACTCACCCACCAGATTGGGTAACTCGCAGGTTTTGGTGTCACCATCGGTAATCAACAAGGTCTTGTCGACCGTGGTCAGTTGCCCGGCGATGGCCTGGTAGAGCCCCGCAAACTCACTGTTGACCAGTACGAAGCGGTCTTCGGCGTGGTTCATGGTGTAGAGAATCTGTTCCGGCGACAGGCGCACGTTGATGGTGTGGATCACCGCGCCGATCATCGGGATGGCGAACATGCATTCCAGGTAACGATGGCTGTCCCAATCCATCACGGCAACGGTGTCACCGGCCTTGACGCCCGCCTCGGTCAACACATTGGCCAGGCGCGCAACGCGTTCGATCAGCGTCGGGTAGGTGTAGCGCAGCTTGTCGCGGTAGATGATTTCGCGGGTCTTCTCGTAGCGCGTCCCGGACATCAGCAGGCGTTTGATCAACAGCGGGTATTGGTACGCACCTTCGGCGGGCGGGATAACTCGGGTCTGCAACATACGAATCCCTTTAATGACTGCACG
This sequence comes from Pseudomonas libanensis, assembly GCF_001439685.1. Classification (GTDB taxonomy): domain Bacteria; phylum Pseudomonadota; class Gammaproteobacteria; order Pseudomonadales; family Pseudomonadaceae; genus Aquipseudomonas; species Aquipseudomonas libanensis. Next base: position 54,397 of record NZ_JYLH01000009.1, on the reverse strand, counting down.
GTCTTGGCTTGAAGACTTGCACTGTAGAGGGCTTATGTTTCAGCCAAATCAGCCAAAGGAATGATTTGCAGACCTGAGCAAATGCTAGCTTTGCGCCAGCACTTAGATATAGCGAAGATCCAATGTGGGAGGGGGCTTGCCCCCGATTGCAGTGTGTCAGTCTCAGTATTCTTGACTGGCCCACCGCTATCGGGGGCAAGCCCCCTCCCACATTTGACCGTGCCCGCTTAAGTTGTAAGCGTTACTTCATGCTGGTAAACGCCAACTTCACCCCAATCGCAATCAGCACCGCGCCCATGGTCCGATCAAACCAATGACCCATCTTTGCAAACCCGGCACGTACACGCTGCTGGCTGAACAGCATCGCAACCAGGCAAAACCACAACGCCGTCGCCACCGCCAGGTACACGCCATAACCGGCCTGTACCGCCAGGGGCGTGTGGGGGTTGATCACCACGGTGAACAGCGAGAGGAAGAACAGCGTCGCCTTGGGGTTCAGGCCGTTGGTCACAAAGCCTGCGGTAAACGCGCCGCGTGGTGTGCGCTCGCCCGCCTCTCTGTGCAACTCGCCTTCGGCGGCGGGCTTGGCCGGCTGGGCGCGCAAAGCCTTGAAGCCGATATACAGCAGGTACGCCGCCGCCGCCCATTTCAATGCGTTGAACAACACGATGGACTGGGACACGATCAAGCCGATGCCCAGCAACGAATAACCTACATGCACGAAAATCGCCGTGCCGACGCCCAGGGCCGTCCAGGTTCCGGCGCGGCGCCCGTGGGTCACGCTTTCACGGACCACCACGGCGAAATCCGGGCCGGGGCTGGCCACCGCCAGCAAGTGAATCAAGGCTACGGTCAAAAACTCGGCGACGTACATGCTCACTCCATTAAGTAACTGATTATTTCATCTGATAGGCTCGGCAGATTACGCCTTCGAACCTCGTCGCAAAAGGTACAGTTGATCATGAACAATCGCCGCGCCGTCTTCCTCGATCACCCCTCCCTGGACCTGGGAGATCTTGACCTCAGCGATTTGCGAGCCTGCTTTAGCGACCTGCAGTTGTTTGAGCAGACCACGCCGCAGAATGTGGTGGAGCGCTTGCAGGGCGCCCAAGTCGCCATCAGCAACAAAATTCCGCTCACAGCGCAAACCCTGGCCACTTGCCCCGAACTGAAGCTGATCCTGGTATCAGCAACCGGCACCAACAACGTCGACCTCGAGGCCGCACGCGCCCATGGCATCACCGTGAGCAACTGCCAGGGTTATGGCACGCCATCTGTGGCGCAGCACACGATCATGCTGTTGCTCAACCTGGCGACGCGCTTGAAGGACTATCAACAGGATGTGGCCACCGGCAAATGGCAGCAGGCCAAACAGTTCTGCCTGCTGGACCATCCGATTGTCGAACTGGAAGGTAAAACCCTCGGCCTGCTCGGCCATGGCGAGTTAGGCAGTGCCGTGGCGCGCCTGGCCGAAGCCTTCGGTATGCGCGTGCTGCTCGGCGCAATACCCGGGCGCCCTGCCCGCGCTGATCGCGTGCCGCTGGATGAGCTGCTCGCCCAGGTCGATGCACTGACCCTGCACTGCCCACTCAACGAACACACCCGTGACTTTATCGGCGCCCGTGAATTGGCCCTGCTCAAGCCCGGTGCGTTCGTCGTCAACACCGCACGCGGTGGCTTGATCAATGAACAGGCCCTGGCCGATGCGCTGCGCAGCGGGCACCTGGGCGGCGCGGCAACCGACGTGTTGAGTGTCGAGCCGCCGGTCAATGGCAATCCGCTGCTGGCGGGAGACATTCCACGCTTGATCGTCACGCCTCACAACGCCTGGGGCAGTCGTGAAGCGCGGCAACGTATCGTCGGCCAACTGACGGAAAACGCCCGGGGCTTTTTCAGCGGCGCCCCGCTGCGCGTCGTCACTTGATAAACTGCGCCCCTTTTCAAGGAGCAGACCATGGATCCGCGCAGTGAAGTACTGCTTCGCCAGGCCGAACTTTTTCAAGGCAACCTGCTGCTGGTAGGTTTGCCCGCCGACGATTTACTCGGGCGCCTGCCCAACGCTCACGGCTGGTGCTGGCATGCCGGCGACCAGGCGGCACTGGAGGCGCGCTTCCCCGAACGCAGCCAGTTCGGCGTGAATGTGCCCGAGCGCGACTTTGATGCGGCGGTGATCTTCCTGCCCAAGTCCAAGGACCTCACCGACTACCTGCTCAACGCCGTGGCCGCACGCCTGCCAGGTGCCGAGCTGTTTCTGGTGGGGGAGAAAAAAGGCGGTATAGAAAGTGCCGCCAAACAGCTGATGCCCTTCGGCAAGCCGCGCAAGCTGGATAACGCGCGGCACTGCCAGTTGTGGCAGGTCACCGTGGCCAATGCTCCGCAAGCCGTGGAGCTGGAGAGCTTGGCGCAGGTCTTCGATGTGCCGCTGGCCGAAGGCCCGCTGAAAGTGGTGAGTTTGCCGGGCGTGTTCAGTCATGGGCGCCTGGACCGTGGCACCGCGCTGTTGCTGGAGCATCTGGATAAACTGCCCAGCGGGCATTTGCTCGATTTCGGATGCGGCGCCGGTGTGTTGGGGGCTGCGGTCAAGCGTCGCTACCCGCATAACACGGTGACGATGCTGGATGTGGACGCCTTCGCCGCCGCCAGCAGCCGCCTGACCCTGGCCGCCAACGGGCTCGAAGCCGAGGTGTTGACCGGTGACGGCATCGATGCGGCGCCCATGGGGTTGAACGCGATCTTGAGCAACCCGCCGTTCCATGTCGGCGTGCACACGGATTACTTCGCCACGGAAAACCTGCTGCGAAAAGCGGCCAAACATCTGGCAAAAGGCGGTGAACTTCGTTTGGTTGCCAACAGTTTCCTCAAGTACCAGCCGTTGATCGAAGAGCATCTGGGCATCTGCGCGATCAAGGCCGAGGGCAATGGTTTTCGCATCTACCGTGCCAAGCGTCCGTGACGGGCGTTTGAAAAAGAAGGCTTGCCGAATGGGTTTTGCCTAGGCAGAATCCGCTGCGTCCTAGGGGAGTAGTCTCCCACGAGCGCCATGCTCGTCCGGCATACGTCAACATACTTGGTCAGCAGACCATGGCGTATGCGACCCAGGAGTCCGCACAGACGGACCGGGGTTTGACAAGACCTATGACACGCACACCTTACCCGGGGCGGGAAGGCTGTACGTGTCATAGCCGTGTCGACCCGCCCCTGGAAGCTACCTGATGCTGGATTCACTGCTCGTTCCTACCGCAATCGTTGCCTTGGCCGAAATCGGCGACAAGACGCAACTGCTCGCGCTTATCCTTGCCGCACGCTTTCGCAAACCCTGGCCGATCATCGCCGGCATTGTCGCTGCGACCCTGGCCAACCATGCGGCGGCCGGTGCCGTGGGGGCCTGGTTCGGGAGTTTCTTCTCGGACGCGGTGCTGCACTGGATCCTTGCCGCGAGCTTCTGCGCCACGGCGCTGTGGACCCTGGTGCCGGACAAACTCGATGATGACGAAGCCAGCACCACCCGCAAGTTCGGGCCGTTCCTGACCACATTGATTGCGTTCTTCCTCGCCGAAATCGGTGACAAGACCCAGATCGCCACGGTGATGTTGGCAGCGCAATATCCGGAGTTGTGGCTGGTGATTATCGGCACCACCCTGGGCATGTTGATTGCCAACGTACCGGTGGTTCTGGCGGGGAATTTTGCCGCGGAAAAACTGCCGTTGACCTTGATTCGGCGATTGGCGGCTACGGCGTTCTTTGTGCTGGCAATTGTGGCAGTGTACAAGGCCATGCAAAGCAGTGGCTGGCTGTAAACCGATCAGGGACGGGAGGAGCGGGCTTGCCCGCGATAGCGGCGTATCAGTCACTGAATCTGTTGCTGAACTGGCGTTATCGCAGGCAAGCCAGCTCCCACAGTGGTCGGGTGTTGCACTCAGAATCAGCGCCTGGCACAGAACCCTGTGGGAGCGGGCTTGCCCGCGAAGGCGAGGTGTCAGTCACTGAACGAGTCACTGAAACACCGCATTCGCGAGCAAGCTCGCTCCTACACGGCGTCGATCAGGACTTCTTGGCCTGCTGGTACAGCGGCATCACCTTCGGAATCGCTGCCTGCAACGAAGCGATGCGGCTGTCGGAAGCCGGGTGAGTGCTCATGAACTCCGGTGGGGCACCTTCGGAAGCCTTGGCCATTTTGTTCCACAAGGTGATCGCCGCGTTCGGGTTGTAGCCGGCACGGGCCGAGAGCTCCAGGCCGATCAGGTCCGCTTCGTTCTCATTACTGCGGCTGTTGGGCAAGGTCATGCCATAGTTGGCCACGGTATCTGCCAATGCCAGGCTGTCCTGGCCAAGACCGAATATCGCCCCGGCGCCCTGCTTGGCCATCTCGATGCCATAGGCCTTGGACATGGCTTCACGCCCGTGTTCGCGCAAGGCGTGGGCGATTTCATGGCCCATCACCGCCGCCAACTCGTCATCGGTGAGCTTGAGGTTGTCGATCAACGCGCTGTACACCAGGATCTTGCCGCCCGGCCCGCAGTTGGCGTTCATCTCGTCGCTCTTGATCAGGTTCACTTCCCAGTTCCATTGCGCCGCATCCGGACGGAAGGTGGGTGCCTGGGCAATCAGGCGCTTGGCAATGGCCTGCACGCGCTTGGCATTGGCGCTGGTCTTGTCCAGAACCCCTTTGCCGCTGGCTTCACCCAGGGTCTGCTGGTAGGACTGGGCATACATCTGGTCGACTTCCTGGCTCGACAGCATGCTGAACATGTACTGCTTGCGCTCTACCCCAACGGCGCCGCCGCTGGTGGTATTAACCGACTGACAACCCGCCAGCAGCATCGCTGCAACCAAACCACTTACAACCAACGACTTCTTCATGAACACGCTCCCTGAACACATGGCGCGTATCGTAGGCGGTCGTTTGTATCCGCGCCAGATACATCAGACATTTAACCATTGAATTTCGGACATATCCCACGGTGCAGATGACCTGGCTGGCATCGGTTCAAGCCGGGGTCAGGCACTCCGGCCCGTTGAGCTTCGGATCATTGACCATATTGGCCAGCACGCGCTCGCGTAATGCCGCGGGCTCACCGGCCAGCAAGCCCTGCAACACATGCAGCGGCGTCTCGGGGTCGAGCCACGCCGCCTGCCCCGCCGCATCCAGGATCAACGGGCGTCGCTGGCTCTGCGCCGCCTGGGTGACCACCGCCGCACTCAACCACACCTGTTCCTGTACCGGATACGCTTCCCAGATCGCGGCAAAGAACAGTGTGGAGCCCTCCCCCGGCGTCAGCCAATACGGACGCTTGCGCTGGGTGCCGCGCCACTCGTAGAAACCGTTGGCTGGCAGCAGGCAGCGGCGCTGGCGAAAGGCTTCGCGGAACATCGGTTGCTCGGCCAGGGTTTCGGCGCGGGCGTGGGCCGGGGTGCGGGAAAGGTCGGTGAGCCAGGGCGGCGTGAGGCCCCAACGGGCACGGGCCAGGGTGAGCTGGCCTTCGTTCAGGCGCTGGATCAGCACCGAATCATTGGGAGAGATGTTCCACTGGGCCTGCTGGTCGGCAGGGAAGCCGGGCAAGGCAGCAAAGGCAGGGTTCCAGCGAAACAGGGCATAACGTCCACACATGGGGCAACACGACTCTTGGGGTAAACCGACCGACAGCCTAACAGACCAATACGTCGGGGAAGCTGTCAGGTTCGTCGCCGGGCACTGGTTGCGCACCGATATAGGCGGTAATCAGCTCGCGGGCGTTGGCAGCCTGGTCATTGTCGACCTCCAGCCCAAGCAAGCCGAAGATCGGCAGTTCGCCGGTGCCACCGAGCAAATGGCGACCTACCAGGTGCGCCTCGATGCCTTCGCTGGCAAGCATCTGTTGCAGCAGCTCGCCTTCCATCAGGTTTTCCGGTTCATAGATTCGCTGCATGGGCGTACCTGTCATTCATTTTCGCTGCGGGTTTCAAGCATCCACTCGTCACCATGGACTTGCAGGTCGAACGTGATCGGCCGGCAACACACTTGGCAGTCTTCTATATAGGTCTGGTCACCACCAGACAAATCCACCGTTGTCTCGACCGGTTCGCCACAATAAGGACAATCGTACAGCGCAGTTTCCAGCATCGCAGTCTCCAAGGTGACTTGTGCGTATAATCGCCGGTCTATTTACAGGGCTATTTCCGGCTGAGCCAGTTTACTCACGCCGCTCCTGCTATTTCCTTTACTTACCCTAGCCGTTTCTAACAAGAGAGCATGATGGGCGAATTCGATACCATCCGACCTTACAACGACAGCGAAGTCCCGGCAGTGCTGGCGCGCCTGTTCAATGACAAGGCCTTTCTGGACATCCTGACCCACTTCCGCTTCCCGCGCTTTGCCGGCGCCCTGGGCTGGCTGCTCAAGCCGATGATCGCGCGCAAATTGCGCCGCGAGTTTGCCGGCGTCACCACCGTGGCCACGCTGCAGGACAAAGTCGAGTATTACGTCGACCACACCATTGACCGGGCGACCGACGGCGTGACCTACACCGGCGTCGAACAGCTCAAATCCGGCACCGCCTATCTGTTTTTGGCCAACCACCGCGACATCGTGATGGACCCGGCCTTCGTCAACTATGCCGTGTACCACGCCGGCCTGCCGACGCCACGCATCGCCATCGGTGACAACCTGCTGCAAAAGCCGTTTGTCAGCGACCTGATGCGCTTGAACAAGAGCTTCATCGTGCACCGCTCGATTACCGGGCGAAAGGAGAAGATGGCGGCCTATAACCTGCTGTCGGCCTATATCAACCATTCGATCCGCAACGACTGCCAGTCGATCTGGATTGCCCAGGCCGAAGGCCGGGCCAAGGATGGCGATGACCGCACTGAATCGGCGATTCTCAAGATGTTCCACGTCAGCCGCAAGGACGAGCCGTTTGCCGAGGTCATCCAGTCGTTGAACCTGACGCCGGTGTCCATCAGCTACGAGTACGACCCTTGCGATGCCGCCAAGGCCCGCGAGCTGTATATCCGCGCCACCACCGGCACCTACAGCAAGGCACCGGGTGAGGACGATGTGAGCATTGCCCTGGGCATCACCGGCTACAAAGGCCGGGTGCATGTGAATTTTGCGCCGCCGATCACCGAGCGCTTCGAAGATACCAAGCTGCTGGCAGTGGAAATGGATCGACAGATCCTCGGCGGTTACCGGCTGTTCCCGGTGCATTACCTGGCGTACGCGCAGTGGAGTGAGGCCGACCCGCAGCTGCAAGTGCCCAAGGCCGCTGATGTATTCCCGGCCGATGAGCTGGCCAAGGCCAAGGCGGAATGGGAGCGACGCCTGAACGAATGCCCGGCCGAACACCGCCCGTACCTGGTGGTGCAATATGCGACGCCGGTACGCAACCAATACCGAGTCAAGGCTGGGATCCCCCTGTAATAAATGAGCCCACAGGGGATATGTGGCAGGCGCTGATTCTGCGGCCCGTACATGACCAGTGTGGGAGCTGGCTTGCCTGCGATAGCGGTGGTTCAGTTAAAGATTCAGTGGCTGATACACCGCCTTCGCGGGCAAGCCCGCTCCCACATTTGGTTTTGCAGTGGAATTAGAAGTGGGTGCTGAGCCAAGACAGGGCCAGCGCCAATCCCAAACCAGCGAACCCCACACGGTAAGCCTGGCGATGCGCCCGTTCGGTGCGCGTGTCCAAAAAAAGCATCGGCTGGTCAATCGCGCGCTCTTCGCTGCGCAGGGCCAGGTCGGCCATTGCGCGTTGCGCGTGCAGGCGGGTGATGAACAGCACCAGGGCGCCCGAGCAGGCAACCAATAGGGCAACAGCATTGATGAACAGTGCAGGCAGCGCCATCGCAGACCTCGGCGGATCAGTGTTCGGGTATCAGTCCAGATACAAAGCTGAACGATAGTCGCCTCCTGCGCCTTTGATACTCCCTCCCCGTTGACGGCTAATGTATCCAGTAATTTACAGCGTCACCTGAACGTCACCTTAACAAGCCACCCTGTTGCCCTTCGACGCTTGAGGAGCTTGTCATGTTGCATGCGCAAAACCAGGACCGACTGTATCTGATCGCCCAAAGCGATGAGCAAGAGGCGCTGATCGGCAGCCTCGCGTTCAATGTCCAGGACCGCCACTGGCTGGTGTATTGCGCCCTCGGCGGGCACCAGCATGCCGACCTGCCGGAGTTGGATTTGCTTACCGGTGTGAGTGTGCTGGACTTTTATGTCGATACTGCGGCATGACCAATCGCAGGCATAAAAAAACCGGGCTCAGCGATGAGCCCGGTTTTTGCGGACAGCTTATTGGGCGCTGAGCAATTGGCCGATGCTTGGGTCCTTGAACAGGCGGGTCAAGGCATCACTGAGCACATCGCTGACCAACTTGGTGTTGGTTTCCTGGTTGGGCGACATCCCGAAGCGCTGGTTGAGCGAGGCGGCGTAGCGGCCGCTGTAGCGACGGGTGCCGGCGCTGACGTCGGACTTGAAGGTCGCACCGATGGACGCTTCGGTCACATACAGGCCTTCCTTGGGCGACTGATATTTCAGCTCGGCCAGGGTCACGGTCAGTTGCGGCACGCCTGGGGAGTTGGTCGGGGTAAAGCCCAGCAAGCGCACGGCGGCTTCAGCCTGGGCCTGCAACTTGGGCAGCACGTCCTGGCCGGTCACCGAAATCAGCGCAGTCTCCGGGTACAGGCCGCCACGCGAACCCAGGGTAGGCGACGGGCGACCGTCTACCACCCGCACCGACACCGGCTGGCCATGGCCTACCGCGGCCAATGGCGCAGTGACTTTAGGTTGCGGGCTGAGTTGTTGCGGGCTGTTGGCGCAGCCAACCAGGGTCAAACTGGTCACAGTGATCAAACCGAACAACAGGCGTTGCAACATACTCATTTCTCCAGGACTAGGTGCAGACAGGCCGCCAGTATAACGGTGCACGCGCGCCACTCACCAGCGATCCTGAACGGCGGCTGAAGGCAGGGTGCAAATTACAAATTCGCATAAATTCGTCACCCCAGTGTCATGCCACACTGGCAACCTTCAAGCATGTCACGCAATAGGTACCCAGCCATGCGCCTTCTCAAGACCCTGTTCATGTCACACAGCCGTCACCGCCACTTCGCCCTGCTCGATGCCCAAGGCCATTGCCAGGCATTCAAGCAGTGCAGCCTGCCGCCGGTCGGTGAAGGCTGGGTCGAAGTGACAGAGACTCACCTGGGCTGGATGCACCGCCCACTGCCGGCCAGCGCCCGGGTCAGCCCACAGGTTTTTCGCGCACGGCACCGGCAAGTGTTGGCCTCCTGACCGAGGCGCTAATAAAAGTCATAAAACACGCCCATTTCCTTGGCGTTCTTCGCTACAATCTCCCCCCGATTATAAGGACGTCTCCTGATCGGGCCTCGCAGCATCGTTAATGCCCAGGCATTAGCCCCCAAAATCGCCCACAGAGAGCCGCCCACACAGATCGAGTGAAGCTGGCGTGCTTGCTGTTTCCTTTGCAAACCACCCGTCTTTGTCGAATCTGCCAGAGCTGCCATTGCGCTCGGCCACTTGAGTTGTTTGCCCGTTTTGCCGCATGTCGGCAGAGGTTTGCGGGCCAGGTGCCAGGCTGGGCAGCCCTTTTTTGAGGTTCACGTCTTCAAAAGAGCGTGAAAAAACGGGTTTTCACAACTTCACAAGAGTGTGGCGAGCAAATGAATAGTTTGGCGTTTGTACAAGCACCATCAGCGTCTGGGGCAGCCCAATTACACAGGATCGAGCCTTCTTCAAAAACCGAAGCTTGAGCCTGTCCGCTACGGATTGGTTGCACGAATCGCACGCTTTGACCATAAGTCGAATTGCCACAGGCGCCCATGAATGCGTTCATAGGCAGATTAGCCCGGCAGGAAGCGTGTGCTGAAGTTGCAAAGAATTGCGAAACGGACATGGCGATCCTGGCCATGGGTAACCTGGGGCAACACGTGAACCGCCCCGTCACTCCTGGCAGCCATGCCGTCAATTTGGTGCTGCAGATTTTGGAGACGCGTTAAATGGCGCATAACGAAGCAGTCGACGTAGTACTGGTAGGGGCCGGCATCATGAGTGCCACCCTGGCCGTACTGCTCAAGGAGCTCGACCCCGGCCTCAAGCTGGAAGTCGTTGAGCTGATGGATTCGGGTGCCGCGGAGAGTTCCAACCCGTGGAACAACGCCGGTACCGGCCACGCCGGGCTGTGTGAGCTGAACTACACGCCGCAGGCCGCCGATGGCTCCATCGACATCAAGAAAGCCGTGCACATCAACACCCAGTTCGAGGTATCGAAGCAATTCTGGGCGTACCTGACCAAGAAGGGCACTTTTGGCTCCTCCAAGTCGTTCATCAGCCCGGTTCCGCACCTGAGTTTCGTCCAGGGCGACAAAGGCGTGTCCTTCCTCAAGAAGCGCTTTGAGACCCTCAGCCAGCATCACGCGTTTTCGGATATGCACTACACCGAAGACCGCAGCGAAATGGCCGAGTGGATGCCGCTGATGATGCCGGGCCGCCCGCTCGACGAAAAAATCGCCGCCACTCGCGTGATGAACGGTACGGACGTCAACTTTGGCGCACTGACCAATCAGTTGCTTGGCCACCTGACCAGTTCGCCGGACGCCCAGGTCAAATACTGCAAGCGCGTCACCGGCCTCAAGCGCAACGGCGCCGGCTGGACCGTGAGTATCAAGGACGTCAACAGCGGCAACAGCCGTGACGTCGACGCCAAGTTCGTGTTCCTTGGCGCCGGTGGTGCGGCGTTGCCGCTGCTGCAAGCCTCGGGCATCGAAGAAAGCAAAGGCTTCGGTGGTTTCCCGGTCAGCGGCCAGTGGCTGCGTTGCGATAACCCGGAAGTGGTCAAGCAACATCAGGCCAAGGTGTATAGCCAGGCAGCCGTGGGTTCGCCGCCGATGTCGGTGCCACACCTGGACACCCGCGTAGTGGACGGCAAGAAATCCCTGTTGTTCGGGCCATACGCCGGCTTCACCACCAAGTTCCTCAAGCACGGCTCGTTCCTTGACCTGCCGATGTCGATTCGTGCCGGTAACATCGGCCCGATGCTGGCCGTGGCCCGCGACAACATGGACCTGACCAAGTACCTGGTCAGCGAAGTACGCCAGTCCATGGAACAGCGTCTGGAATCCCTGCGCCGCTTCTACCCTGAGGCGAAAGCCGAGGACTGGCGCCTGGAAGTGGCCGGCCAGCGGGTGCAGATCATCAAGAAAGACCCGAAGAAAGGCGGCGTGCTGCAATTTGGCACCGAGCTGGTGGCGGCCAAGGACGGTTCACTGGCGGCGCTGTTGGGCGCGTCTCCGGGTGCCTCCGTCACCGTGTCGATCATGCTCGAACTGATTGAGCGCTGCTTCCCGCAGAAAGCGGCCGGTGAATGGGCGACCAAGCTGCACGAGATCTTCCCGGCTCGGGAAAAGATCCTGGAGACCGATGCCGAGCTGTATCGCAAGATCAACACGCAGAACAACATCAGCCTGGAACTGGTGGAGCAAAGCAACGAGACTGAAAGCTACGCGTGAGGTCGTGACGCAGAGCGTCGCAGGATGCATTCCCACGCAGAGCGTGGGAACGAGCGCAAAAAAAAAAACGCCCCCTCGGGGCGTTTTTTTGTGGCTCGGATAATCAGCCGCGGGCTTTGTCGATCAGCTCGATGTATTCGGCGGCGTTGCGCTGGTCCTTGATCAGGTCGACGAAGGTCTGGCCGTGCTCGTCCTTGCCATCCAGGTCCCAGCCTGCTTCTTTGAAAAAGCCCAGGAACCGTTCGAAGTCGTCGATACGCAGGCCGCGATAGGCCTTGATCAGTTTGTGCAGGGACGGCGACGTCGCATCAACCGGCTCGAAGTCCAGGAACAACTTGATCTGCTCGTCACCGATCTCGTCACCAATCACCTGTTTCTTATCTTTGCGCATTACCGACTCCAGCCTGCAGACATTTACACGGGGCTTGAAGTCTACCTGCGGCACGCAGGCTTCGGAAGCGGTGAGAAAGCAACGCCCCTCCCACATTTGGATCTCAGTGGATTAATCGAACTGGGCAAGCATCCAGCGATGATACTCAGCCATACCCGCCTCGCCTTCACGGGGCGCCCAGGTGGCCAGTTCGCCTTCGCCAACCGGACGGTAAGGGCCAGCCTTGCATTCAAACATCACGCTGTCCGGCTCAAGCACCACCAGGCCATGGAACACGCCTGGCGACAGGTCAACACCCTGGCACTCTCCTCCAGCCTGAAGTACACGCTTGCTCAACACCTCGCCCGTGTCGCTGAAAATCAGGATGCCCAGGCGACCTTTGAGTACCAGCAGGGTTTCAGCTTTATCAGCGGTCAGGTGGCGATGAGGCTGCACATAAGTGTTGGGCTGCAAGCCAACTGCCATGCGATGACAAGGCTCTTGCATCTCATGAAAGTTGACGTTCTGACGGCCACGGGGATTAGCGGCCGCTTTCTCGGCCAACTCAGCAAACAGGGTCTGATCAAGAAAGCGGGCCATCATTTACATTCCTTTAACGGCAAAAATGCCATTGGCGTTACGCCAGTAGCCCTTGTAGTCCATGCCATAACCGAAAATGTAACGGTCGATGCAGGGCAACCCGACGAAGTCGGCTTTCAACTCAGGGCGGGCCTTGCGGTCGTGGTCTTTGTCGATCAGTACGGCGGTATGCACTTTACGCGCGCCGGCGTGTTTGCAGAAATCGATGATCGCGCCCAGGGTGTGGCCTTCATCGAGAATGTCATCGATGATCAGCACATCGCGGTCGATAAACGAGACTTCCGGCTTGGCCTTCCAGAATAGGTCGCCGCCGCTGGTTTCATTGCGATAGCGGGTAGCGTGCAGGTAGGAAGCTTCCAACGGGAATTGCAGGTGTGTGAGCAATTTGCCGGCGAAGATCAGGCCACCGTTCATCACGCAGAAGACCACCGGGTTGGTGTCGGCCATTTCGCGGGTGATGTGTTCGCCTACCTTGGCGATCGCTGCTTCGACTTGCGCTTCGGTGTACAGGCAGTCAGCCTCGTGCATGATTTGACGGATATGCTCGAGATCAGCAGACATGGCGCTCTCCAAGGGGTGCTGTGGCAAGAAAAGCGGGCGAAGGTACGCTTCTCGTGCGCTCCAATCAAGCCTTTATGGACTAACGTACTTGATGTCTATAGGACAACACCCTCGGATAGATTAATCTAGGCCGGTTTTTTTGCCCGCCGCCGGAGCCTTTCCCATGCCCACTCGCGAGATCCGCCACCCGCTGATCCGACACAAACTCGGCCTTATGCGCCGTGCCGACATTAGCACGAAGAATTTCCGTGAGCTTGCTCAGGAAGTCGGAGCGCTGCTCACTTACGAAGCCACCAAGGATTTACCCCTGGAGACCTACGAGATCCCCGGTTGGGCCGGTCCCGTACAAGTGGAGAAAATCGCCGGTAAGAAAATTACCGTCGTGCCGATCCTGCGCGCCGGTATCGGCATGCTCGAAGGCGTCCTCAGCCTGATCCCGGGCGCCAAGGTCAGCGCCGTGGGCGTAGCCCGCAATGAAGAAACCTTGCAGGCCCACACTTACCTGGAAAAACTCGTCCCGGAAATCAACGAACGCCTGGCCATGATCATCGACCCGATGCTCGCCACCGGCAGCTCCATGGTCGCGACCATCGACCTGCTGAAAAAGGCCGGCTGCAAGGACATCCGCGCCATGGTGCTGGTAGCCGCGCCGGAAGGTATCGCCGCCGTCGAGAAAGCCCACCCGGATGTGCAGATCTATACCGCGTCCATCGATGAGCGCTTGAACGAGCACGGCTACATCATCCCAGGCCTGGGCGATGCCGGTGACAAGATCTTCGGCACCAAGCAGAAGGACGCGTGAGCATGCAGGATGAATTCAACGACCCGCTTTGGCGCCAGATCCTGTCTGGCGCACAGATGCTCTTCGTAGCATTTGGCGCGTTGGTGTTGATGCCGCTGATCACAGGTCTTGATCCAAACGTCGCACTGTTCACCGCAGGCCTGGGCACGTTGCTGTTCCAAGTGGTGACCGGGCGGCAGGTGCCGGTCTTCCTGGCATCGAGTTTCGCGTTTATCACCCCGATCATTCTCGCCAAGGGCCAGTTCGGCCTGGCGGCAACCATGGGCGGGGTGATGGCGGCCGGTTTCGTCTACACGTTCCTGGGCCTGGCCGTGAAGGTCAAGGGCACCGGGTTTATCGACCGGCTGTTGCCGCCAGTGGTGATCGGCCCGGTGATTATTTCCATCGGCCTGGCCATGGCACCGATTGCCGCCAATATGGCCATGGGCAAGTCCGGCGACGGTGCCGAGTTGATCCATTACCAGACGGCGATGCTGATCTCGATGCCGGCGCTGTTCACCACCTTGATCGTCGCGGTGTTCGGCAAGGGCATTTTCCGCCTGGTGCCGATCATTTCCGGGGTGCTGGTGGGTTTCGCCATGTCGTTCTACTTTGGCGTGGTCGACACCGCAAAAATCGCCGCTGCGCCCTGGTTCGCCCTGCCCCACTTCACCGCGCCGGAGTTCAACTGGCAGGCGATCCTGTTCATCGTCCCAGTGGCTCTGGCCCCGGCGATCGAGCATATCGGCGGTGTGATTGCAGTAGGCAGCGTGACCGGCCGCGATTACCTGAAAAAGCCCGGCCTGCACCGCACGCTGCTGGGTGACGGCATTGCCACCACGGCAGCGGGGATGTTTGGCGGCCCGCCGAACACCACCTACGCCGAAGTGACCGGCGCAGTGATGCTGACCAAGAACTACAACCCGAAGATCATGACCTGGGCGGCGGTGTTTGCCATCAGCCTGGCGTTTATCGGCAAGTTCGGCGCACTGCTGCAGAGCATCCCGGTACCGGTGATGGGCGGGATTCTGTGCCTGCTGTTCGGCTCGATTGCCGCAGTGGGCATGAACACGCTGATTCGCCACAGGATCGACCTGGGTGAAGCACGCAACCTGGTGATTGTGTCGGTGACCCTGGTGTTCGGGATTGGCGGTGTGCTGGTCGGCACCGGCACCGGCCCGGATGACTTCGGCCTCAAGGGCATCGCCCTGTGTGCGGTGGTAGCGATTGGTCTGAACCTGCTGCTGCCGGGCAATGATGGCTGGAAGAACAAGAAGCCTGACGAGCCGTTGATCTAATCCTTCCAGTTTTCTGGTGTAGCTGATGGCCTCATCGCGGGCAAGCCCGGCTCCCACAGGGCAATGCAGTTTCCTGTGGGAGCCGGGCTTGCCCGCGATGAGGCCCGTACAGCCTGTAAAGAATTAGAGCTCGCCAAGCCCGTCGATCAGCGCCTGGTTCTGCTCCGGCGCCCCGATACTGATCCGCAGGAACTGGGCAATCCGCTCCTGCTTGAAGTGCCGCACAATCACCCCTTGCTCACGCAACCTGGCCGCCAGGCCGGCGGCGTCGTGTTGCGGGTGGCGAGCGAAGATGAAGTTGGCCGCTGATGGCAACACCTCAAAGCCTTTAGCCTGTAACTGCGCAACGAGCTTCTCGCGACTGTCGATCACCAACTGGCAGGTTTTCGCGAAATACTCACGGTCATCGAACGCCGCCGCCGCGCCGACAATCGCCAAGCGATCCAACGGGTAGGAGTTGAAACTGTTCTTGACCCGTTCCAGCGCCTCGATCAAGTCCGGGTGGCCCACTGCCAGGCCCACACGCAAACCGGCCAGTGAGCGCGATTTGGACAGGGTCTGCGTCACCAGCAGGTTCGGGTAACGGTCTACCAGGCTGATGGCGGTCTCGCCACCGAAGTCGATATAGGCTTCATCGACCACGACGACCGAGTCCGGGCTGGCCTTGAGGAGCTGCTCCACCGCATCCAGCGCCAGTACGCAGCCGGTCGGCGCATTCGGGTTGGGGATGATGATCCCGCCGTTGGGCCTGGCGTAGTCCGCCACGCGGACCTGGAACTGCGCATCCAACGGCACGGCGTCGAACTTGATGCCGTACAAGCCGCAGTACACCGGGTAGAAGCTGTAGCTGATATCCGGGAACAGCAGCGGCAAATCATGCTGGAACAGACCATGAAAGATGTGCGCCAGGACTTCATCGGAACCGTTGCCGAGGAACACCTTGCCGGCGTCGATCCCGTAATACCTGGCCACGGCTTGTTTGAGCAGGTCGCTGTTGGGGTCCGGGTACAGGCGCAGGTTGTCGTTCAACTCGGCCTGCATCGCCGCCAACGCCTTGGGCGAGGGCCCGTATGGGTTTTCATTGGTGTTGAGCTTGACCAGTTTGGTCAGCTTCGGTTGCTCACCGGGTACGTAAGGCACGAGGTCCTTGACGAAAGGGCTCCAGAATTTGCTCATGTCTCAGTTCCCCTTCTCGTCAAGGATGCGATATTCAGCGCTGCGTGCGTGGGCACTCAAGGATTCACCACGGGCCAGCACCGAAGCGGTCTTGCCCAGTTCGGAAGCGCCTTGGGGTGAACAGAAGATGATCGACGAGCGCTTCTGGAAGTCGTACACCCCCAGTGGCGACGAGAAGCGTGCAGTGCCCGAGGTCGGCAGCACGTGGTTCGGCCCGGCACAGTAGTCGCCCAGGGCTTCGCTGGTGTGGCGCCCCATGAAGATCGCCCCGGCGTGACGGATCGACGGCAACCAGGCCTGTGGGTCCGCTACGGACAGCTCAAGGTGTTCCGGCGCGATGCGGTTGGCCACCTCGATGGCCTGCTCCATGTCACGCACCAGGATCAGCGCACCGCGGCCATTGATCGACTTCTCGATGATCTCGGCACGCTCCATGGTCGGCAGCAGCTTATCAATGCTGGCGGCAACCTTGTCGAGGAACTCGGCGTCGGGGCTGACCAGGATCGCCTGGGCGTCTTCGTCGTGCTCGGCCTGGGAGAACAGGTCCATGGCGATCCAGTCCGGGTCGGTCAGGCCGTCACACACCACGAGGATTTCCGAGGGGCCGGCGATCATGTCGATGCCGACCTGGCCAAATACATGGCGCTTGGCGGTGGCGACATAGATATTGCCGGGGCCGACCACCTTGTCGACCTTCGGCACGCTTTCGGTGCCATAGGCCAGTGCCGCGACGGCTTGGGCGCCACCGATGGTGAATACACGGTCGACGCCAGCGATGCAGGCGGCAGCCAGCACCAGCTCGTTGATCTCGCCACGCGGGGTCGGTACTACCATGACCACCTCGGTTACGCCCGCAACCTTGGCCGGAATTGCATTCATCAGCACCGAGGACGGATAAGAAGCCTTGCCGCCCGGTACATACAGGCCAGCCCGGTCCAGCGGCGTGACCTTCTGGCCCAGTACGGTGCCATCGGCCTCGGTGTAGCTCCAGGAGTCCTGCTTCTGTTTTTCGTGGTAGCTGCGTACCCGTGTCGCTGCCACTTCCAAGGCTTCGCGCTGCTCGATAGTGATGCGTGTCAGCGCCAGCTCCAGGCGTTCGCGGGGCAGGATCAGGTCAGCCATGGACTTGACGTCCAGGCCGTCGAACTGACGGGTGAAGTCCACCAGCGCCGCGTCACCGCGCTCGCGCACGGCCTTGATAATGTCAAGCACCCGCTGGTTGACCGAATCGTCGGACACGCTTTCCCAGCTCAGCAGATGATCCAGATGATGGGCGAAATCCGGGTCGGCAGCGTTGAGTCGGGCAATTGCAGTGGACGTGGTCATAGCGAGGGCCTCATAGGATTGGCAAAAAACTCAGGCGCCCTAAACTACCGTTCGCTCCGCTTGGGCACCTGAGAATTCTGGCTATGAGGCGGATAGACGGGCGCAGCCTTCAGGCTACGCGGGTGAGTCAACCGCGGTGTCGAGACTCCACTGCCTTGCGCAGGGTGTCGATCAACGCCTGGATACGGGCGTGTTGCATCTTCATCGACGCTTTGTTGACGATCAGGCGGGAGCTGATGTCGGCAATGAAATCCTGCGGTTCCAAACCGTTGGCACGCAGGGTGTTGCCGGTGTCGACCACGTCGATGATCTTGTCGGCCAGGCCGATCAGCGGAGCCAGCTCCATCGAGCCGTAGAGCTTGATGATATCGACCTGGCGGCCTTGTTCGGCGTAGTAGCGCTTGGCGACGTTGACGAACTTGGTGGCGACCCGCAGGCGGCCCTTGGGTTCGACATCACCGACGCGGCCGGCGGTCATCAGTTTGCACAGGGCGATGCGCAGGTCCAACGGCTCGTAGAGGCCCTGGCCGCCATATTCCATCAGTACGTCCTTGCCGGCCACACCCAGGTCGGCGGCACCATGTTCAACGTAGGTCGGCACGTCGGTAGCCCGCACGATCAGCAGGCGCACGTCGTCCTGGGTCGTGGGGATGATCAGCTTGCGGCTCTTGTCCGGATTCTCGGTCGGCACGATGCCCGCTTCAGCCAGAAGCGGCAACGTGTCGTCAAGGATGCGGCCCTTGGACAGTGCGATGGTCAACATGGGAACGTCAGTCCTTTATCAGGCTATTGCGGCCCGGTCGCAAATGGCGCCGGACACAGATCGAGGCCATTACAGCCTCGATTTGAAACGAATCAGTGTTTGTAGAAGCGAGCTTGCTCGCGAAGAACGTCAACGATAACGCGTTTATTCAGAATCAACGCGGTGCACATGAGGCCTTCGCGAGCAAGCTCGCTCCTACAGCGCAGCGGGCACTAGCCCGGTACGCGGCGGATTTTTGCGCCGAGCATCTGCAGTTTTTCCTCGATGCACTCGTAACCACGATCTATGTGGTAGATGCGGTCGATCAGGGTGTCGCCTTCGGCGCACAGTGCCGAGATCACCAGGCTGGCCGAGGCACGCAGGTCGGTTGCCATCACTGGCGCGCCCTTGAGCTTGTCGATGCCGGTGACGATGGCGGTATTGCCTTCGACCTGGATCTTGGCGCCCATGCGGTGCAGTTCATACACATGCATGAAGCGGTTTTCGAAGATGGTCTCGATCACCGCACCGGTGCCTTCGGCAATCGCGTTCAGGGAGATGAACTGCGCCTGCATGTCGGTCGGGAAGGCCGGGTATGGCGCGGTACGCACGTTGACGGCCTTTGGCCGCTTGCCGTGCATGTTCAGCTCGATCCAGTCTTCACCGGTGGTGATTTCTGCGCCGGCTTCCTTGAGTTTTTCCAGGACGGCTTCAAGGATGGTCGGATCGGTATCCTTGACCTTCACACGGCCACCGGTCACGGCAGCGGCAACCAGGTAGGTGCCGGTCTCGATACGGTCCGGCATGACCTTGTAGGTTGCAGTGTGCAGACGCTCTACACCATCAATGGTGATGGTGTCGGTGCCAGCACCGGAAACTTTCGCACCCATGGCGTTGAGGAAGTTGGCCAGGTCGACCACTTCCGGCTCACGTGCGGCGTTTTGCAGCACGCTGCGGCCTTTGGCCAGGGCAGCGGCCATCATGATGTTCTCGGTACCGGTTACGCTGACGGTATCAAAGAAGAAGTGTGCACCACGCAGGCCGCCTTCCGGCGCCTTGGCCTTGATATAACCGCCTTCGACGTCGATGGTCGCGCCCATGGCTTCCAGGCCACGGATGTGCAGGTCGACCGGACGCGAACCAATGGCACAACCGCCAGGCAGGGCCACTTCGGCTTCACCGAAACGGGCAACCATCGGGCCGAGTACCAGGATCGACGCACGCATGGTTTTCACCAGTTCGTACGGAGCGATCAGGGTCTTGATGGTACGCGGGTCGATTTCGACTGACAGTTTCTCGTCGATCACAGGCTCAATGCCCATGCGCCCGAACAGCTCGATCATGGTGGTGATGTCGTGCAGGTGCGGCAGGTTGGCCACCGTCACCGGGCCGTCGCACAGCAGGGTAGCTGCCAGGATCGGCAAGGCGGAGTTTTTCGCACCGGAAATGCGGATCTCGCCATCAAGGCGGGCACCGCCGGTAATAATCAATTTATCCATAAGAATCTCGACGCCTTGGGGGCTCAGGTGCGCTCGGCCCAGGCCGCGCGGCTGAAAAATTTCATAGTGACCGCGTGGATGCTGCCATCGGTGATCCACGGGTTCAAATGGGCATAGATCTGCTGTTGACGCTTGACCGGGCTCAACGCCGCCAGTTCATCGCTAATCACATTCAGCTGGAAGTTGCAGCCTTCGCCTTCAACTTCTACGCTCGTTTCCGGCAGCTTTCCTTCAAGGAAGCTTTTAACTTCTAGGGCCTGCATGCTCAACCTCTATCGGCGCCCAGTGCGCACGGGTCGCACATCATACAAAAAAGCCCCGCGCCTGCGAACCCCGCATAGCAGGACTCTGACGGGGGGCTTTCCTGAAAGTGTGTCTTAAGGATGCGCCAGCAGCTCGGTCAGACCAGAAACCTGAGCAATCTCACGCATGTCTTCGGGCAATGCGCGGATGCTGACCGGCTTTTTGGCCGCCTCGGCATCACGCATGAAGCACAGCAGCAATGACAGGCCGACACTGCTGGACTTGGTCACCGCCGAACAATCGAGCACCACTTCGGGCGCCTTGCTGGCCTTGATCAGCGCCTGGCCCTGCTTGCGCAGGTCAGGCCCGGTACGGTAATCCAGTACGCCGCTGAGGAACAGCTCGCCGGCGTCGCCGATACGAACAGCCGACTCGGTCATTGCGCAGGCTTCCCGGCAGCTTTGTCGGTTTCTTCCTTGGCCTTGGCCACTTCACCGGCCCAACCATTGATGGTCTTGTCCAGGTCATTGCCATTGCGCTGCATCGCATCGGCGAACTGGTCACGGAACAGCTTGCCGATATTGATGCCGTTGATGACCACGTTGCGCAGCTTCCACTCACCGTTGATTTTCGTCAGGGTGTAGGACACCGGATAGATCGAGCCATTGCTGCCCGAGACTTTCATGCCGACCTCGGCACGATCACCCGACTCCTCCTTGGCAGGGTCAACGACGATGCCCTGGTTGTTGTATTCCAGCAGAGCGTTGCCGTAGAACTGGAACAGGCCACGCTTGAAGTTTTCCTGGAACGTCTGCATCTGCGCCGGGGTTGCCTTGCGCGAATACTTGACCGTCATGATGCTTTTGGAAATGCCTTCGGCATCGACCACCGGGCCAACAATCGTGTTGAGTGCTTCGTAGAACCGGGAAGGGTCTTGTTTGTATTGCTCTTTGTTGGCCTTCAGGTCGGCCAGCATCCTGCTGGTCGTGTCCTGCACCAAATCGTGCGCAGAACCTGCCGCGTTGGCCATCAGCGGCAACGCTGCAAGCAGTACCAGCAGGCCACGTCGCAAGGTAGAGATCATGAACAGATTCCTCATTTGGCGTCTTTATTGACCGTATTGAGCAAAAATTTTCCGATCAGGTCTTCAAGCACCAGCGACGACTGCGTGTCGTGGATGGTCGAACCATCCTTGAGCAGGGCTGTTTCCCCACCCACGCTGACACCGATGTATTTCTCGCCCAGCAGCCCCGCAGTGAGGATAGATGCCGTGGAGTCAGTCGGCAGGTTATCTACCTTCTTGTCCAACTGCATGGTCACCCGCCCGGTGAAGCTGTCGCGGTCCAGATCGATTGCCGTGACCTTGCCGATGGTAACGCCGGCCATGGTCACTTTAGCTCTGACCGTCAAACCGGCGATATTGTCGAAGTACGCGTAAAGTTTATAAGTATCGGCGGTGGGGCTGGCCGAAAGGCCGCTGACTCGCAGGGCCAACAACAGTAAAGCCAGGATGCCAGCCAGCAAGAAAAGGCCGACACCGATTTCCACAGTGCGGTTTTGCATCAGAAATCTCCAAACATCAAGGCGGTCAAAATGAAGTCAAGGCCCAGTACCGCCAGCGAGGCGTACACAACGGTCTTGGTGGTGGCGCGACTGATCCCTTCTGAGGTGGGCTCGCAGTCATAGCCTTGGAATACGGCAATCCAGGTCACCACAAAGGCAAAGACAATGCTCTTTATGATGCCGTTGAGCACGTCACCGGTGAAGGTCACGCTGTTTTGCATGTTGGCCCAGTAGGAACCGTCATAGACGCCCAACCAGTCAACCGCCACCCACGAACCGCCCCAGATACCCACCACGCTGAAAATCATCGCCAGCAATGGCAGGGAAATGAAGCCGGCCCACAGGCGCGGGGCAACAATGTACTTGAGCGGGTCTACGCCTATCATTTCCAGGCTGGACAGCTGCTCGGTGGACTTCATATTGCCGATTTCGGCAGTCAACGCCGAACCTGCACGCCCCGCGAACAACAAGGCGGTCACCACCGGACCAAGCTCACGCAGCAGGGTCAGGGCCACCATCTGGCCTACCGCCTGCTCCGACCCGTAGCTGGACAGGATGTTGAAGCCTTGCAGCGCCAGCACCATGCCGATGAACACCCCGGAGACCACGATGATCACCAGGGACATCACGCCGACTGCATGCAACTGCTTGAGCAGCAGGCCAAAGCCGCCGCCGATGCCGCCGCGGCCCAGCAGGGCGTGGAACAGGAAAATGGTCGAACGCCCCAGGACTTCGACGATGTCGATGCCCGAGCGACCGAAAAGGCGAACCTTCTCGATAAGAGATGTCTTGCGCATCAGCGCTTCCCCAGAAGATCTGAGCGGTAGTCCGCTGCCGGAAAGTGAAAAGGCACCGGGCCGTCGGGATCGCCGGTCATGAATTGGCGAATGCGCGGGTTATCGGCGTTCATCAACTCTTCAGGCGTACCCTGCCCCAGCACCTGGCCATCGCCTACTACATACAGGTAGTCGGCGATGCTCGCGGTTTCGGCCAAATCGTGGGACACCACGATACTGGTGATCCCCAGTGCGTCGTTGAGCAGACGGATCAGGCGCACCAGCACGCCCATGGCGATCGGGTCCTGGCCAACGAACGGCTCGTCGTACATGAGGATCTGCGGGTCGAGGGCGATAGCTCGCGCCAGCGCGACACGGCGTTTCATGCCGCCGGACAACTCGTCCGGCATCAGGTCGATGGCACCGCGAAGGCCCACGGCCTGCAGTTTCAGCAACACGATGTCACGAATCATTTCATCGGACAGCTGGGTATGCACCCGCAGCGGGAAGGCTACGTTTTCGAAAACATCGAGGTCGGTGAACAGCGCGCCGCTCTGGAACAGCACGCCCATATGCTTGCGCGCATCGAACAGATCGCTGCGCGACAGGGTCGGCAGATTCTGGCCGTTGACCCACACTTCGCCCGCACTGGGCCGCAATTGCATGCCCATCAGGCGCAACAGGGTGGTCTTGCCGCAACCGGAAGGCCCCATGATGCCCGTGACCTTGCCGCGAGGAATGCGAATATCGACGTTATTGAAGATGCTGCGCGTCCCGCGCTTGAAGGACAGACCCTTCAGCTCGACCGCGTAGGCGTTATCGGCACTCATCTAATCTCCTTGGGATGCAGCCTTTCACTCAGACACCATGTGTGCGACTTTGGTTTGCAAAGGATGCGCAATAGTTAGGCACATGGGTTGGGTGGACCGAACTGGCGGCGAACTATATCACTGCTGGTGCAGAGCGCCCAAGGCCGGAACAGCGCTCGTTCAGATTTGAGACAGGGGAAAAGGGTTGCCTCCTATGTTGACGACGGTGATTTTCATCTACATCGCGCACAAACCCTGACGAACTTACGTGAGCGAATTGATCATTACGGCTATAATCGCCGCCTTTTCGTCAGGCTATACGATTCAGACATGAGCCAATCCAGCGAGCTTATTCAATCCGCACAGCGCACCATCCGCCTCGAGCTTGAAGCCGTAGAAGGCTTGCTGGCCCATATCGACGCGAATTTCGTACGCGCCTGCGAGCTGATCCTGGCCAGCAAGGGCCGCGTTGTCGTGGTCGGCATGGGCAAATCCGGCCACATTGGCAACAAAATCGCCGCAACGCTGGCGAGTACCGGGACCACCGCGTTTTTCGTGCACCCGGCCGAGGCCAGCCACGGCGATATGGGCATGATCACCAAGGATGACGTGATCCTGGCGCTGTCCAATTCCGGCACCACCAACGAAATCGTGACCCTGTTGCCCCTGATCAAGCGCCTGGGCATCCAGATGATCAGCCTCACCGGCAACCCGGCATCGACGCTGGCCAAGGCTGCCGACGTCAACCTGAACGTGCACGTGACTCACGAGGCCTGCCCGCTGAACCTGGCACCCACCTCCTCCACCACTGCTGCCCTGGTCATGGGCGATGCGTTGGCCGTGGCGCTCCTGGAGGCCCGCGGCTTTACCGCCGAAGACTTCGCATTTTCCCACCCAGGCGGCGCGCTCGGCCGTCGCCTGTTGCTTAAAGTGGAAAATGTCATGCATTCCGGCGCCGAACTGCCAAGCGTCCCACGCGGCACCCTGCTCAGGGATGCGCTGATGGAAATGACCCGCAAAGGCCTGGGCATGACGGCGATCGTCGAACCCGATGGTCGCCTGGCCGGGGTATTCACCGACGGCGACCTGCGTCGTACCCTGGACCGCACCATTGATATCCACACCGCGACCATCGATGCGGTCATGACACCTCACGGCAAGACCGCCCGCGCTGAAATGCTCGCGGCTGAAGCGCTGAAAATCATGGAAGACCACCGGATCGGCGCGCTCATCGTCGTCGACGATGATGATCGCCCGATCGGGGCCCTTAACCTTGGCGACTTGCTGCGCGCAGGAGTGATGTAGATGAACGGCGACCTGTTGCAACGCGGTAAAGGCATCAAGCTGGCGATTTTCGACGTCGACGGCGTGCTGACCGATGGCCGCCTGTACTTCCTCGAAGATGGCAGCGAATTCAAGACGTTCAACACTCTCGATGGCCAGGGCATCAAGATGCTGATGGCGGCCGGTGTGCAAACGGCGATTATCAGCGGTCGAAAGACACCGGTTGTGGAACGCCGCGCACAAAACCTGGGGATTGCTCACCTGTATCAGGGCCGTGAGGATAAACTGGTGGTGCTGGACGAGCTTCTTGGCCAACTCAACCTAAGCTATGAACAGGTCGCCTATTTGGGTGACGACTTGCCTGACCTGCCGGTGATTCGCCGGGTGGGCCTGGGCATGGCCGTCGCGAATGCCGCGGCGTTTGTGCGCGAACACGCCCATGGCATCACCACCGCCCGTGGCGGCGAAGGTGCCGCCCGGGAGTTCTGCGAGTTGATCCTGCGTGCCCAGGGCAGTCTTGAAGCGGCCCACGCCGCCTACCTATAGAGCGTTATATGCTGAGTAAAAAGATCCGCAACTTCCTGTTATTCGGGGTCATCGCCGCGCTGCTCCTGGCGGTGGGCTACTGGAATATCAGCCCGGGACGCTTTCTCGACCAGCCAGTTGCGCAGGTTGACGAAGGTCTTATCGACTATTACGCCACCAATGCCTACAGCATCCAGTACCTGCCCGATGGGAAGGTGCAGTATGAAATGACGTCGGACAAGGTCGAGCATTTGAAGGCCTCCGAAGTCAGCCTGCTGACCAATCCGGACCTGAACCTGTATCGCGGCACCGAATTTCCGTGGCACGTCACCAGCAAGCGTGGCGAGGTCAACCCGGACGGCACCGAAGTTGAACTGATCGACTCGGTGCGCGTCGCACGTACAGACGCACAGAACCGTGACACCATCATTACCAGCAGTCGCATGACCGTATTCCCACAGAAGCAATATGCGCAGACCGAGCAAGACGTTAGAATCGACGGCGCTGGCGGTGTATCGACTGGCAAGGGAATGAAAGCGTATTTGAAAGAAAGCAGGATACACCTGCTATCGAACGTAAGAGGACAGTATGAGGCTCGTTAAAACCCTCCCTATTTTGCTCGGTCTGGGCGCAGCACTGGGAAGCGTGAGCGCCTGGGCTCTGCCGAACGATAGCCAGCAACCGATCCACATCTCGGCTGACGATGCGCAGTTGGATGACAAGCAAGGTGTCGCCACCTACACCGGCGGCGTGATCATCACCCAGGGCTCGATGAAGATCACCGGTAATACGGTGACACTGACACGTACCCAGGCGGGTGATATCGACGTGGTGACTTCGGTGGGCAACCTGGCCTATTTCGAACAGCAACAAGCCGCGGCCGATCCTGGCCCGATGAAAGGCTATGGCAAGACCATCCAGTATCATGCCCAGCAGAACCGCATCGTCCTGATTGACCAGGCCAAGGTCCTCAGCGCCGACGGTAACTCTACCGAGGGCGAAAAGATTGTCTACAACACCAAGACCCAGGTCGCCCAGGCCGGTCGCGCCAATGGCAACAAGGTGACAGCACCTCGTCCGCGCATCGACATGGTTATCCAGCCGAAGAAGAAGGCCGAGTAATGGCGACCCTGAAAGCCCAGCACCTGGCCAAGGCCTATAAAAGCCGCCAGGTCGTACGCGACGTCAGCCTGTCGATCGACAGCGGCCAGATCGTCGGCTTGCTCGGCCCCAACGGTGCCGGCAAGACCACCTGCTTCTATATGATCGTCGGGCTGGTCCAGGCGGACCAGGGCCGCGTATTGATCGACGACCTGGACGTCAGCCACCAGCCGATGCACGGCCGTGCCCGCGCCGGTATCGGCTATCTTCCGCAAGAAGCGTCGATCTTCCGCAAACTGTCGGTGGCCGACAACATCATGGCGATCCTGGAGACCCGCAAGGAGCTCGATCGCGACGGCCGCCGCAAAGAGCTGGAAAGCCTGCTGCAGGAGTTCCACATCAACCACATTCGCGACAACCTCGGCATGAGCCTGTCCGGTGGCGAGCGTCGTCGCGTGGAAATCGCCCGCGCCCTGGCGACCGCGCCCAAGTTCATCCTGCTGGATGAACCGTTTGCCGGTGTCGACCCGATTTCGGTGGGCGATATCAAGCAGATCATCCACCACCTCAAGGCCAAGGGCATTGGCGTACTGATCACCGACCATAACGTCCGCGAGACACTCGATATCTGCGAAACGGCCTATATCGTCAACGATGGCCAACTGATTGCCGAAGGCGATGCCGAGACTATCCTGGCCAACGAGCTGGTCAAGGAAGTGTACCTGGGTCACGAGTTCCGCCTGTAGGCACGGTGGTATCGCGGCTTTTCCTGGAGCGCGCAGGAGTCAATAGAAACCTTAGCTTTTTTATTGTTACCGCGCTCTAGGCAAAGCCCCCGAGATCAGGCATATAATTTGCTTATGTTTGGCGCTCACGCGCCCTGTCGTGGATGGCGCATTGCGCCGGCGAATAAGGTGTTAAGCCCCTGCCATGAAACCATCGCTAGTCCTGAGAATGGGCCAGCAGCTGACGATGACACCGCAGCTGCAACAGGCCATCCGCCTGCTCCAATTGTCGACCCTGGACCTGCAACAGGAAATCCAGGAGGCCCTGGAGTCCAATCCGATGCTCGAACGCCAGGAAGAAGGCGACGACTTCGACAATGCCGACCCGCTGGCCGATAACATCGAGCAAAAACCCAATCCCGACGTGCAGGAACCCTCCTACCAGGAAACCGCCCCGACGGTGGATAACCTCGAGGACGGCGAATGGAACGAACGCATTCCCAACGAACTTCCCGTGGATACCGCGTGGGAAGACGTGTACCAGACCAGCGCCAGCAGCCTGCCGAGCAATGACGATGACGAGTGGGACTTCACCACCCGTACATCTGTCGGCGAGAGCCTGCAGAGCCATTTGTTGTGGCAACTGAACCTGGCACCGATGTCCGACACTGATCGCCTGATTGCGGTCACCCTGATCGACTGCATCAACAACCAGGGCTACCTGGACGAGACCCTCGACGAGATTCTTGAAGCCTTTGATCCGGAGCTGGACATCGAACTGGACGAAATCGAAGCCGTCCTGCATCGCATCCAGCAATTCGAGCCCGCCGGCATTGGCGCCCGCACCCTCAGCGAGTGCCTGCTGCTGCAATTGCGCCAGTTGCCGGCCAAGACGCCTTGGCTGGCCGAAGCCAAACGCCTGGTGTCGGACTACATCGACCTGCTGGGCAGCCGCGACTACAGCCAGCTGATGCGCCGCATGAAGCTCAAGGAAGACGACTTGCGCCAGGTCATTGAGCTGGTGCAGAGCCTAAACCCGCGCCCGGGCTCGCAGATCGAATCCAGCGAAGCCGAATACGTCGTCCCCGACGTGATCGTGCGCAAGGACAACGAGCGTTGGCTGGTGGAGCTGAACCAGGAGTCGGTGCCCCGCCTGCGGGTCAACCCGCAATATGCCGGTTTTGTGCGCCGCGCCGACACCAGCGCCGACAACACCTTCATGCGCAACCAGTTGCAGGAAGCGCGCTGGTTCATCAAGAGCCTGCAAAGCCGTAACGAAACCCTGATGAAGGTGGCCACCCAGATCGTCGAGCACCAACGCGGCTTCCTGGAATACGGCGACGAAGCCATGAAGCCTTTGGTACTGCACGATATCGCCGAAGCGGTGGGCATGCATGAATCGACGATTTCCCGCGTGACCACGCAGAAATTCATGCATACCCCGCGGGGTATTTATGAGTTGAAATACTTTTTCTCCAGCCACGTCAGCACCTCCGAAGGCGGCGAATGCTCGTCCACGGCGATTCGCGCGATCATCAAGAAACTGGTTGCCGCGGAAAATCAGAAAAAGCCGTTGAGTGACAGCAAGATCGCTGGTTTACTGGAGGCACAAGGCATTCAGGTCGCCCGTCGAACCGTCGCCAAGTACCGCGAGTCTCTTGGGATCGCGCCTTCCAGCGAGCGTAAACGTTTGATGTGACGGGCGGGCCATAGCGTTCCAGTGGCAGGCGTTTTGCCTGTCGCTTTATGCACTGGCAACGAAGGAGAAGCTGTATGCAAGTCAACATCAGTGGACACCATGTAGAAGTCACCCCTCCACTGCGCGACTATGTCGAGCAGAAGCTGAGGAAGCTTGAAGGACATTTCGACAAGATCACCAACGTGCAGGTCATCATGAAGGTTGACAAGCTTCAGCAGAAGATCGAAGCGACCCTCCAGATACCTGGTGGCGAAGTGGTTGCCAATGCCGAGCATGAAGACATGTATGCATCGATTGACTTGCTTACCGACAAGCTCGACCGCCAACTCAAAAAGCATAAGGAAAAGAATCTGAGCCTGCTCCAAGGCACAGGTCGTTAACTCTCCCCCCATGATCCGACTTGAAACCATCCTGACCCCCGGCCGTTCCCTCGTGAACGCGCCGGGCGGCAGCAAGAAAAAAGCCCTCGAACAAATTGCCAACCTGATCCACCGCGAAGTGCCGGGTCTGGAGATGCAAGATGTCTTCGAGGCGTTGATTGCCCGTGAGAAACTCGGCTCCACCGGTTTCGGCAACGGCATCGCCATCCCTCACTGCCGCCTCAAAGGCTGTGATACGCCCGTGAGCGCTCTGCTGCACTTGGAAGCTGCCATCGATTTCGACGCCATCGACGGCGCCCCGGTCGACCTGCTGTTCGTATTGCTGGTCCCGCAAGCCGCCACCGATGCGCACCTGGAACTGCTTAGGCAGATCGCCAGCATGCTTGATCGCAAGGAAGTACGCGAAAAACTGCGCAGTGCCAAGACCAATGAGGCCCTGTATCAGGTCGTCCTGGATGAACAAAACGGGCAGTAATCATGCGTTTGATCATCGTCAGCGGCCGTTCCGGCTCAGGTAAAAGCACCGCCCTCAACGTCCTTGAGGACAACGGTTTCTATTGCATCGACAATTTGCCCGCTGGCCTGCTGCCGGAGCTGGCGGAACGCGCACTGATCCATACTGAATTGGCGCAACCCCTGGTCGCAGTGTCTATCGATGCCCGCAACCTGCCCAGCCACCTCTCGCGGTTCCCTGAACTGCTGGAAGAAGTGCGCGCCAAGCATATTCATTGCGATGTGCTGTACCTGGATGCCGACGAAGAAACGTTGCTCAAACGCTTCTCAGAAACCCGTCGCCGCCACCCGCTCAGCAGCGCCAACCGCTCCCTGGCCGAAGCCATCCAGGACGAGACCAAGTTGCTGGGGCCGATCATTGATCTGGCTGATCTTAAGATCAACACCACCAACCTGAACCTGTATCAGCTGCGCGACGCGATCAAGCTGCGCCTGCTGAACCAGCCAGAGCCCGGGACTGCTTTCCTGGTCGAATCATTCGGCTTCAAACGTGGCATGCCGGTAGATGCCGACCTGGTGTTCGATGTGCGCTGCCTGCCCAACCCCTATTGGAAACCGGAACTGCGCGATCAGTCCGGATTGGACCAGCCGGTGGTTGATTACTTGGCCGCGCAACCGGATGTAGAGGAGATGTTCCAGGACATCTCCAGCTACCTGCTCAAATGGTTACCACGCTTTGCCGCGAGCAATCGCGCCTACGTCACCATTGCCATTGGCTGCACCGGCGGCCACCACCGCTCCGTCTATCTGACGGAACGGCTGGGCCGAGTGTTGCAACAAACCCTCAAGAATGTCCAGGTTCGCCACCGCGACCTTAGCTGAAAGGAACACCACTGCGATGCCGGCTCGGGAAATTGAAATCATCAACAAGTTGGGCCTGCACGCCCGGGCCTCGGCCAAATTCGTCGGCGTGGCCGGCCAGTACCCTTGTCAGATCCGCGCTGGTCGTACACCGGAATCCATGGTTGATGGCAAGAGCATCATGGCGATGATGATGTTGGCGGCCGGCAAGGGCACCAAGATTCACCTGAAGACCGAAGGCGAGCAAGAAGACGAAGCGATGGCGGCATTGGTTGAGTTGATCAATAACTACTTCGACGAAGGCGAATAACCCCTACTGCAGGAGCGAGCTTGCTCGCGAAAAACGTCAACTTTAACGCGGGCATCCTGGTTTAACGCGGTGCTCTTGCGTGCTTCGCGAGCAAGCTCGCTCCTACATGGAAGCACCCTCAGCCCAACGCTGTATCCATCACCATCATCAGGCAAAACCCGATGCACAGCCCAAGGCTGGCGAGCTTTTCATGGCCATTGCGGCGCGACTCGGGGATGACTTCATGAGTCACTACCAGCAACATTGCCCCGGCGGCCAGCGCCAAACCCAGCGGCAACAACACTTCGGCAAGACTCACCAGCCATGCACAGAGCACCGCAAATACCGGTTCAACCAAGCCTGATGCAGCGCCAATCAAAAAGGCTTTGATCCGCGACATTCCCGCCCCAGCCAATACCAGCGCAATCACCAGCCCTTCAGGTACATCCTGCAAGGCAATGCCCATGGCGAGGCTGTCGGCATCCGCCATGCCTCCGCCCGCAGACACCCCCACAGCCATGCCTTCTGGAACGTTGTGCGCAATGATGGCAAACACGAATAACCAAATACGCGGCGGGATCACCGGTTTATCCGGCGTGCCCACCAGCATTTCCGGGCTGGCACCGGAGACCTTGCGATCGACCAGGTACAGACCGAACGCCCCCAGCATAATGCCGAAGCTGATCAGCCCACCCGCCCCCCAGGGCGAGAGACCCAGGCTCTCAGCCGCGGCGATACCCGGCACCACAAGGGAGAAAGCGGTCGCCGCCAGCATCACACCGGCACCGAAACCCAGCAGGGTGTCGCTCAGCGCTATCGGCATGCGCCGAATTACCAGCACTGGCACAGCACCCAGCGCCGTGCCGAGCGCGCAAATCGCACCACCCTGCAAAGCCCGCAGGATGCGAGGCTCCAGGTTCAACCAGGCCAACCCATGGGCCACCAGCAACGCAGTACCGGCCAATAGCAACAGCGAACCAAACGCGTAACGAAACATTCGCACGCTACTGATCGCCAGTGTTTCAGTACCCATAGTCGGCCTTAGATCTTGTTATGGAGGAATTTCAGGCCAAGGCGGCCTGGTAGCGTGCGGCAACTTCCGGCCAGTTGATGACACTGTAGAAGGCATTGATGTATTCCGGGCGACGGTTCTGGTACAGCAGGTAGTAAGCATGCTCCCACACGTCGAGGCCCAGGATCGGCGTATTGCCAGTCATCAGTGGGCTGTCCTGGTTGCCGCTGCTTTCCACCACCAGTCTTTTTTGCGGGGTGACGCTGAGCCAGGCCCAACCACTGCCGAAACGGGTCAAGGCAGCCTTGGTAAAGGCTTCCTTGAAACGATCATAGCCGCCCAGTTGTTCGTCGATAGCAGTACCCAGCGCACCTTCTGGCTTACCACCGCCTTTGGGCGACATGACGGCCCAGAACAGTGAATGGTTGGCATGCCCGCCGCCTTGATTGATCACGGCGGCCCGTAGCGTTTCCGGCAATTGGTGAACGCCGGACACCAGTTTTTCCACCGGCCAACCGGCGAACTCAGTGCCCTCGACCGCAGCGTTGAGGTTGTTGATATAGGTCTGGTGGTGCTTGGTGTAGTGAATCTCCATGGTTTGCGCATCGATATGCGGTTCGAGGGCGTCGTAGGCGTAGGGCAAGGCCGGCAAGGTATAGGTCATATCAATGTGCTCCGTATTGAGACGTGGTCGATTGCGGCGCAGCAGCGCCCAACAAGCGATGGGTACGCGGGTACTCGCCGTGATCGCTGATGAAGTTCAACAGTTCGACATAGGTCTTGCTGCTCTGGCGCAATGCTGCCTCGCGTAATTGCGGATTCAGGCGTGGGTCCTGCATGGTCTGCAACAGGCGCTGATGGATAGCGCAGAGGTATTCCGCGCTTTCCTCTGGTTGGTTCAGGCGCAAGTGCAAGTCCGCCAGGTTGTGATGGGAAATAACGCAAGCCGCCACTGCTTCGTCGGCATCCGCCCAGCGTTCGAACAACACTTGGGCCAGGGCCAGGGCTTGCAGATAGGCCTCGCGGGCGTCAACCAGCTCGCCCGCCATAAAACAGCGATTGGCTCGTTCGATCGTGCGTTTCCAGTGCTCCATGGTGAGCCTCCAAAGCAGGGTCGTTGGTTACACGCCGCCGGCCGTGAGCTTTTCCGGGTCCAGCAGGACTTCCAGTTGGCTGCGCGGCAGGTCGGTGTGCTCGAGGGCGACATCGATCACCGGCCGGCCCTGCTGATAAGCCTTCTTGGCGATTTCAGCGGCTTTTTGGTAACCAATGATCGGGTTGAGTGCGGTGACCAGGATCGGATTGCGCGACAGCGCCTCCTTGAGCTTGGCCTCGTTGACCTTGAAGCTGGCAATGGCCTTGTCCGCCAGCAAACGGCTGGAATTGGCGAGCAATTCAAGGCTGCTGAGCAGGTTCTGGGCGATGATCGGCAGCATCACGTTCAGCTCGAAGTTGCCCGATTGACCGGCCACGGTGATCACCGTGTCATTGCCGATGACCTGGGCGGCTACCATGGCTGTGGCCTCCGGGATCACCGGGTTGACCTTGCCCGGCATGATCGACGAGCCCGGCTGCAAGCCTTCCAGCTCGATTTCACCGAGGCCGGCGAGTGGGCCGGAGTTCATCCAGCGCAGGTCGTTGGCGATCTTCATCAGCGAGACGGCTGTGGCTTTCAACTGGCCGGAAACGGCGACGGCGGTGTCCTGGGAGCCAATCAGCGCAAACAGGTTCGTGCCTGGAGTGAACTTCACCCCGGTCAAGCGGCTCAGGTGCTGGCTGAAACGCCCGGCAAACTCGGGGTGCGCGTTGATCCCGGTGCCCACGGCGGTGCCGCCCTGAGCCAGCGCTTGCAAGGCCGGAAGTAGGTCCTGCAAGTGACCGATATTAGCCTTGAGCTGCTGCGCCCAGCCATTGAGCACTTGGCTCATGCGTACCGGCATGGCGTCCATGAGATGTGTACGGCCGGTCTTGATGAACGGGTGAACTTCTTCGGCCTTTTGCTCGATCACCTGCACCAGGTGCAGCAAGGCCGGCAGCGTTTGTTCATGCAGGACCAACGCAGCGCTGACGTGAATGGTGGTGGGGATGATGTCGTTGCTGCTTTGGCCGCAATTGACGTGGTCGTTGGGGTTGACCGCCTCGCCGAGCAAACGGCTGGCAAGGGTGGCAATCACTTCATTGGCGTTCATGTTGGAGCTGGTGCCGGAACCGGTCTGGAAGATATCCACCGGGAAGTGCTGCATGTAGTCGCCTTCCAGCAAGCCTTGGGCGGCATCGACAATGGCCTTGCCCTGCCCTTCGCTGATTTGCTTGAGGTCAACGTTGACCTTGGCCGCGGCGGTCTTGACCAGAATCAGGGCGCGAATGAACTGTGCGGGCATACGTTGATGGCTGATCGGGAAGTTGTTCACCGCACGCTGGGTCTGGGCGCCATACAAGGCTTCTGCCGGGACTTTCAACTCGCCCATGCTGTCGCGTTCGATACGGGTATTACTCATCGGAAGATCCTTGCACAAGGTCAGACACAGAAATGGAGGGCAGCAATTGGCAGGTCGCCAATTGCCAGGCAAAGGACTGCCAGCGTTTGAGGCGGCAGGGGCAATGGGAGAGTCGTTCCAGGTCGCGCAGTGGGCGCCAGGCCTGGTCCAGGCACATGGAGCGCCAATGCCAGGGCAGCGCGATATCGCTCGCGGTGTCGATCAGCAGGCGAAATGAGGTTTCGGCGATCGTCCACGGATGGGTCGCGGTACAACACGCCAGGTATCGGCCTTCATTGAGGTAATGCTCGATCAGCCGCGGTTCATCGGGATCGAGGCCGCAGCGAATCTGGCGGCTCATCCAACGCCAGCTTTCCAGGTAAGGATCCTCATGCAGGACAGAACTCATGATCCACGCTCATTCGGTAATGATATTTATTATTAAATGATATTGAGAATCAAAACAAGAGTGGCAGATTAATCCTCCCATGACCAAGCCAAAAAAAAGGCGCGCCATCCCAGGGATGGCGCGCCTTTTATTGAGTGCTGGAGGCGTTAGCTGCCAGCGACAGTCATACGCTCGATGAGCACCGAACCCGTGCGAATATTGCTGCGCAGTTCCAGGTCATTACCTACGGCAACGATCTGCTTGAACATATCGCGCATATTGCCGGCAATCGTCACTTCCTGGACGGCGAACTGGATCTCGCCATTTTCCACCCAGAACCCCGCCGCGCCGCGAGAGTAATCACCGGTGACCATATTCAGGCCGTGGCCCATCAATTCGGTGACCAGCAACCCACGCCCCATGCGCCGCAGCAACGCTGCCTGGTCTTCATCACCATGGGTGACGAACAGGTTATGCACGCCGCCGGAGTTGGCGGTGCTTGGCAGGCCAAGCTTGCGACCGGCATAAGTGCCCAATACATAGGAGACCAACTCGCCCTTTTCGACAAACGGCTTGGCATAGGTCGCCAGGCCATCGCCGTCGAACGACGAACTGCCCATGGCCCGCATCAGGTGTGGGCGCTCGTCGATGGTCAGCCACTCTGGAAACAGCTTCTGGCCGATTGCGCCTTCAAGGAACGAAGACTTGCGATACAGGTTGCCCCCGGAAATAGCGCCGAGGAAGCTACCGAACAAACCACCGGCCAGCTCTGCGGAAAACAGCACCGGCACCTCGCAAGTCGGCACCGGGCGCGCACCGAGACGGCTGGCGGCACGTTGTGCAGCACGCTGGCCAATGCTGACGGGGTCCGCCAACAAATCGCCCTGGCGATTCACGTCGTACCAGTAATCGCGCTGCATCTGGCCGTTGGCTTCGGCGATCATCACGCAGCTGAGGCTGTGACGCGTCGAAGCATATCCACCGATAAAGCCATGGCTGTTGCCGTAAACGCGGCAGCCCTGGTGGGTGCTCAGCGTAGTGCCGTCGGCATTCTTGATCCGGGCGTCGGTATCGAAGGCCGCTGCCTCGCAGACCAGCGCCTGCTCGATGGCTTGCTCGGGGGTGATATCCCAGGCGTGGAACAGGTCGAAATCCTGTACGTCCCTGGCCATCAGCGCCTTGTCGGCCAGCCCCGAGCTTTCATCTTCAGACGTGTGCTTGGCAATCGCCAGTGCGGCGGCAACGGTCTCGCGAATGGCCTCCGGGCCACTGGCCGAGGTGCTGGCCGAGCCTTTGCGCTGGCCTGCGTACAAGGTGATGCCAAACCCCTGGTCGCGATTGAACTCGACGGTTTCCACTTCTCGCTGGCGCACCGACGTCGACAACCCCTGCTCCAGCGACACCGCTACTTCACAGGCACTGGCCCCCTGGCGCTTGGCCTCGGCAAGGATCTGCTCGACTTGTTCCTGCAGTGCCGGTAACGCTTGCGGACCGACGCTTTGGGCTGCACTCATGGTTTTCTCCACTCAAATTCTGCTTTCGGTTAAGGCCATCGAGCGACCGGGCCGGACAAGCGGCCCCCGACTGGTTATCATGGCGGCGTTTCTTTGCGGACTGCCACCATGGTTGATTCTTACGACGACTCCCTCGATGGGGAGAAAAGCAAAACCCAGGTCAAGCGCGAGCTGCATGCGCTGGTTGACCTGGGCGAGCGCCTCACAACGCTCAAAAAAGACTTGATTGCCAAACTGCCACTGACCGACGAAATGCGCCGGGCCTTGGCGGATGCGCCCAAGCACAGCGCGAATATCGCGCGTAAACGGCACATCATGTTTATTGGCAAACTGATGCGCGATCAGGACATTGACGCGATTCTGGCCTTGCTCGATCAAACTGATGCCTCCACTCGCCAGTACAACGAACGTTTCCATAACCTGGAACGTTGGCGTGACCGCCTGATCGCGGGCGATGACGCCGTGCTGGAGAAATTCGTGCTGGACTACCCGGATGCGGACCGCCAGCAACTGCGCTCCCTGATCCGTCAGGCCCAGCATGAACTGGCGCATAACAAAGCGCCGGCCACCAGCCGTAAAATCTTCAAGTACATCCGTGAGCTGGACGAGACTCAACGCGGTCTGCGCTGATCCTCTTCCCCGGGTGGCGGCCTGCGCCACCCGAAGCTCCATCCTTTACGACCCCGTGCCACCCACGGTGATCGCATCAATTTTCAGGGTTGGCTGGCCGACGCCTACCGGCACTGACTGCCCATCCTTGCCGCACGTGCCCACGCCGCTGTCCAGTGACAGGTCGTTACCGACCATCGACACCTTGCTCATGGCTTCCGGCCCGTTACCAATCAGCGTCGCTCCTTTGACCGGCGCGGTAATCTTGCCGTCTTCGATCAGATACGCCTCGCTGGTGGAGAACACAAACTTGCCGCTGGTGATATCCACCTGGCCACCGCCGAGGTTCGCGCAGTAGATGCCTCGCTTCACCGAGGCGATGATTTCCGCCGGATCGCTTTGGCCGCCAAGCATGTAGGTATTGGTCATGCGCGGCATAGGCAGGTGCGCGTAGGATTCGCGGCGGCCGTTACCGGTCCGCGCCACGCCCATCAGTCGAGCGTTGAGCTTGTCTTGCATATAGCCCTTGAGCACGCCGTTTTCGATCAGGGTGGTGCACTCGGTCGGCGTCCCTTCGTCATCGACACTCAACGAACCCCGGCGACCGGCCAGGGTGCCGTCATCGACAATGGTGCACAGCTTGGATGCAACCATTTCGCCCATGCGCCCACTGTAGGCGGAACTGCCCTTGCGATTAAAGTCGCCTTCCAGGCCGTGGCCAACGGCTTCGTGGAGCAACACGCCGGACCAACCCGAGCCCAGCACCACCGGCAAGGTACCGGCCGGCGCCGGAATGGCTTCCAGGTTCACCAGGGCCTGACGCAGCGCCTCACGGGCATAGCCCATGGCACGGTCGTCAGCGAGGAAGTAACGGTAGTCGGTGCGCCCGCCACCGCCATGGCCACCACGCTCGCGGCGCCCGTTCTGCTCGACGATCACACTCACATTGAAACGCACCAGCGGCCGCACATCCGCCGCCAACCCGCCGTCGGTGGAGGCGACGAGGATGCGCTCCCACACGCCAGCCATGCTCACGGTCACTTGCTGGATGCGCGAGTCCAGGGCGCGGGTGGCCGCGTCGACACGCTTGAGCAGCTCGACCTTTTCGGCACGGCTGATCACTTCCAAGGGATTATCCGGCGCGTATAACTGCACCACGTCCTGGGTGCTGAACGCCTGCACCGTACCGTTCTGGCCGGCACGGGAAATCGAACGTGCCGCCCGCGCCGCCAGGCCCAGGGCTTCCAAGGTGATCGCATTACTGTAGGCAAAGCCGGTTTTTTCACCGGATTGCGCACGCACGCCGACGCCCTGGTCAAGGTTGAAACTGCCTTCCTTGACGATGCCGTCTTCCAGCGACCAGGATTCGGAGATCTGCCCCTGGAAATACAGGTCGGCGGCATCGATACCCGGCCCGGCCAGATCGCCCAGTACGGTTTGCAGACTTTCGATGGTCACGCCACCGGGTGCCAGGAGGTGTTCACTGACTGAGGACAACAACTCGCTCATAGGTTTGGCCTTAAATTCATCGTTCTGAAGCAGGCCGCTGCGCGCCCTGCGAGAAAAAGCGCCGATGGCTGACCACCGGCATGCGCGCCCGTATCGACGCCTGTTCACTGCTATCGCGTTCGGCCAGCAACACCGCCTCGCCTTGATCCTGTTGTGCCAGCACCCGCCCCCAAGGGTCGACAATCGCCGCGTGACCATGGGTTTCCCGTGGGCCTGGGTGCACGCCACCTTGAGCGGCCGCCAGCAGGTAGCACTGGGTTTCGATGGCCCGCGCCCGAATCAGCACATCCCAATGGGCGGCCCCGGTCACCGCCGTAAAGGCCGAGGGCGCGGTAATCAATTCAGCCCCCGCCGCGCGTAATTCGCTGTACAGCTCGGGGAAGCGCAAGTCGTAGCACACTGTCAGCCCCAAGCGCCCCACTGGCGTATCCGCCACCACCACGTTGCTTCCGAAAGCATAGTCGTCGGATTCGCGATAACGACCACGAGCATCCGCGACGTCCACATCAAACAGGTGCAGCTTGTCGTAACGAGCGACCATTTCACCCTGATCATTGATCAGCAGCGAGCAAGCGTTGGACTTGGCGTGGGGTTGGTCCTTGGGCGGCAACGGCAATGTACCGGCCACTATCCATAAGGTGAGGTCACGGGCGGCCTGTTTCAACCATGGCAGGATCGGGCCTTCCCCCAGGGCCTCGGCGCGGCCGATATCGGCCACGTCACGGCGCCCCATCGCAGCGAAGTTTTCCGGCAGTACCGCGAGTTTCGCGCCACCCGCCGCCGCTTGCTCCAGCAGGCGGCGCGCCTGGGTGAGATTAGCCAGCACGTCACTCTGGCTGACCATTTGGATTACCGCAAAGGACATGGGCCGACACTCCATACAGGGCATGGGGCCATGCTACTCCACAGGCTCTCAGTTTGGCTTTTCAAATGGCTTGTCGAAGGTGATTTTCGGATCCTTCCAGGGGCCTTGTACCTTGTATTGCACACTGGCAAAGCGCGAAACCCGATCACCGATCAGTTTGTCGATCAGGAACAACGCGCCGCCAATAGCGGGTGCACCGACAATCAGCGCCGCGATGGGCAGGTTGTTGGTCACCGGCAAGGTCACCAGCAACTTGGCGTCGACGCGATCAGCCACCAGGTCCAGGGTACCGTTGAGCTCCAGATTGGTAGAGGGCCCGGTCATGGTGATGGGCTCACGGGTCACGAATACGCCATTACTGGCGGCCAGCAAGCCCTTGACCCGGTCGTAACTCAAGCCCTTGCCAAGCAAGTCGGAAAAGTCCAGACGCAGACGCCGGCCAATGGAATTGAAGTTGAGCAGGCCAAACACCCGCAACGCCTGCGCCCCACCCTCCACTTCGACAAACTGGCCTTTACGGAATGCCGCATCGAGGCTGCCGGAGAAGCGCTTGGGCCCAACCCAGGCCGGCGAACCCGGCCAACGGCCATCCACGTCCAGATGGAAATCTTCGCTGGTCACCGTCGGGGCAAAACCCCAGCCCTTGAGCACATCGGCAATGTTCTTGCCGTCCAGGCGGCCCTTGTACCAACTGCTGCTGGCGCCCGGCGCCCCTTCCCAGCCACCGGCACCCTTGAGCTGCATGCCCTTGAGGCCCAGGTCGAGGTTATTGAAGGCCATGCCCTTGGCGGTCGGACGGATCCTCAATGACCACGCCCCCACCAGGTCCGGCCCCTGGAAGAGCTGGTCGATGGCGATATCCAGTGCCGGAATGCTCTTGGGGTCGATATCGGCCAGCGGATCGGGCGCGTTTTCGTCCGCCTGTACCGTCGGGTCCACTGCTGGCAATTTTACATAGTTGAGATTGACCGCAATCGGCGCACCCTTGGCGTCCGGCAGATTCACCGTGCCCTTGGCCTGCTGGCTATCGAACCGCAGGCCCCAGGCAGCGGGCTTGCGATCCAGCTGCAAGCTGACCTGGTCAAACTGGGTGCCGAACCCGGTCAACTTGCCCACTTTGAAATCGGCGCCACTGAGCAGCTGCTTGGCATTGCCGCCCGGGTCATTGCCCGCGTAGCGATCCACGAGTTTTTTCCACGGGTCGATATCCAGTTCCGACAACACACCACGAATGCGCAGCCCCTTCGCGCCGGGCAGCACGGCATCGCCATTGCCGAGGAACAATTCGCCGCGGCCATCATTGAAGTTGTCCGGCGGCGCAGCAAAGGTGAAGTTTGCCAGCTCGCCGTAATCAAACCAGTAACGGCGCTCAGCCCCCTGCAAGGTCATGCGGAAGGTGCTGTCGCGCCCCTGGCTGGCCGGCATGCCGAATGGCGCCGGCAAGTCCACGGCAACACCCTTGAGATTGGAGTTGACCATCAACTGGCTGTCTGCGCCGTCCAGGATGACTTGTAACTGGTACGGGATATCCCCGGACACCGGCAGTGGCTGGCTGACGTTCAACCAATCCGTGAGGCGCTTGACCGTCACCTGGCCGTTGGCGGTCACGCGGGTGCTGATATCGCCCGGCTTGCCTTCGGCGAAAATCTGCGCAGTGATCGGCCGGTCGAAGGCCTGGGCCGAGATGTTCTGCCCGCTCAGGCCCTTGGCACTGTCAAAACGGAAATTGCCCTTGAGCTGGTTCAGGTCCAGGGGCGGCTCGGCCAATTGCAAGCGCGCCTTGTCAGTCTTGAAGTCAACCACGATCTTGGGCTCGGTGCCCTTGGCCAGGGGCACGTCCAGGTCCAGGCTGCCCTGCAGGCTGCCCTCGCCTTTCCAGCCAGCGAACGTGGACGCGGTGCCAATGGGCGCTTCCTGGAGGATTTTCAGGCCATCGCCCAAGCCGCCGGAGAACCCGCCGGTGAGCAGCAGATGACTGTCCTGGCCGGCCGGCGCGTGGGGAATGTTGACGTAGACGTCCTTGACCTGGGTATCGAGCAATTGGCCCTTGCTTGCCAGGATGCGCACACCGCTTTCCTCGACGAACACTTCACCGTTGACCTTGTTCACATGGGGCCAGCCCGGCTGGAAGGCCAGCTCGGCATCATGCACCTTGAAGAACAGACTGATATTGCGCGATGCCGGCAGCGCGTTGTGGTTCAGGGAACCTTGATACTGGAAGAACCCTTCATCCACGGCGCCTTTGAGGATTGCCGTACGCAGCCACTCATCCAGCGCCGGGCTCAACACGGCGGGCAGGTACTTGGGGGTGAAACGGCCATCGCCATTGACCATGCCGACCCGCAGGTCCATGTAGTCTTCCTGGCTATGATCGAAGTGCAGGCGGATCAGGAAGTCTGCAGCAACCTTGCCCTCCTCCCCCAGCACCTTGATATACGGGGCAATCAAGGTGAAACCCTGTTTATCCAGTTTCCAGGTCAGGCGTGCATTGGCCTGGATGTACTGCCAGGGCTTGGCGAAGATCGGGTCCAGGTGCAGGGAAAAGTCCTTGCTGTCCATGCGCAGCTCGCCAT
Organism: Pseudomonas libanensis; assembly: GCF_001439685.1. Lineage (GTDB taxonomy): Bacteria > Pseudomonadota > Gammaproteobacteria > Pseudomonadales > Pseudomonadaceae > Aquipseudomonas > Aquipseudomonas libanensis. The sequence continues at coordinate 12,884 of NZ_JYLH01000009.1, read as the reverse complement.
GGCCCAGGTCGCCACTGATGCTGCCAGACACATTGCGCGCAGCCGGCGCGCCGAAATACGCGTCGAAGCCTACACGCTCAAGGTTTGCGGCAAAACTGACTTTCTGATCGGTGGTGTCCTGGGGTCTGAAGTCCACCAGCACATTGCGCAGCAGGCCCGTGGCCTTCAAGTGCTCGACGGTCTTGGCAAAGCCTTCCGGCAACGGGGCCAACGCATTGAGCAGTGGCGTGATGGGAGTCAGGTCGAGACGATCGGCCTGCAGGTTCCACACTTCCTGAGCCTTATCGGTTGCCAGGCTCTGCTGTAATTGCAGGCGCGACTCCCAGCGGGTCTCACCGATAGTCATCGCCAGCGAATCAAACAGCACCCTGAGGCCGCTGTCGCTGCGTTGCAGGTAGGCGGTCAGGGCCAGGTTTTCCAGATGCACAGGCTTGCGGTCGACGTAGCTGCCCTTCACTTGAGGGGAATTGAGGCGCACCGCAGCGCTTTGCACGGTGCCTTTGGCCCAACTGAGCCAAAACTCGCCACCGGCTTTGAACTGGGTGAGCTTCCATTGCTGAGTCAGTTTGGCGGGAATCCACTTGGCCCAGTCGCTTTGCGGCAGGCTCAGGTAGGCGTCGACCTCAGCGTCTTTCCATTGGCTGGCAAGGATGCGGCTGCGCAGGCTGACAGCAAGCGGTTGGCCGTCGGGCAGGGTCAGGCGTGCATCCAGGCGCTGATGGGTCATGCCGGTGTGCAGGCTCAGGCCCACGTACGTTACGGTTACCGGTGCCTGGTCGAAGGGTTGCAAGGTGACCTGGCTGTCCAGCACCGACACGCGCTTGACCATTTGCATGCGCGTCAGCAACTGCTGCGGGTCCAGCGGCTGGTCGTCCTGCACCGGCAAGCCTTGCAGCGTCCAGCGCCCATCCTTGCCTTCCTTGACGCTCAGTTGCAGGCCACTGACTTCCAGGTGGGCGATACGCACTTCGCGCGCCATCAGGCTGGCCCACATATCCGGCACCACTTCCACCTGGTCAAGGCGCAAGGCACTGCTGCCCTCGCCAACCATGACGTCGTGGGCCAGCAATACCGGGGCAAACCCGCTCCAGCGGCCTTCCAGGCTGCCGATATGCAAAGGCGTCTCCACGGCAGCCTGGGCCTTGGCTTCGATTTCGGCGCGGTATTCAGCCACCAAAGGGGTCAATTCACGTCCCAGACTCACGTACACCGCCGCCAATACCAGCAGCAACGCGCACAGGCCCAGGCTCCAGCGGGTCAAAGCGGCAAAAAAGCGTATCAGACGCTCCATGTCAGGCGACCCTCAAAAAACAGTTGGCGGACGGCAGATCAAGGTCTGCCGGTCTCGGATAAAACACGCAATTGGGGATCAGAGCAGCACCACGTCGTATTGTTCCTGGGAATACATGGTTTCAACCTGGAAGCGAATCGTGCGACCGATAAAACTCTCCAGCTCGGCGACATTGCCGGACTCTTCGTCCAGCAGGCGATCGACCACTTTCTGGTTGGCAAGCACTCTATAACCTTCGGCCTGGTAGGCGCGCGCCTCGCGCAGGATTTCGCGGAAAATCTCGTAGCAAACGGTTTCCGGCGTCTTCAATTTACCGCGGCCCTGGCAACTGCTGCACGGCTCGCACAGCACCTGCTCCAGGCTTTCGCGGGTGCGCTTGCGGGTCATTTGCACCAGGCCCAGCTCGGTGATGCCGATGATGTTGGTCTTGGCGTGATCGCGCTCCAGCTGTTTCTCGAGGGTACGCAGCACTTGGCGCTGGTGCTCTTCATCTTCCATGTCGATGAAGTCGATGATGATGATGCCGCCGAGGTTGCGCAGGCGCAGCTGGCGAGCGATAGCGGTGGCGGCTTCAAGATTGGTCTTGAAGATGGTCTCTTCGAGGTTGCGATGGCCTACGAATGCACCGGTGTTGACGTCGATGGTGGTCATGGCCTCAGCCGGGTCCACCACCAGGTAGCCGCCGGACTTGAGCGGCACTTTGCGCTCCAGGGCTTTCTGGATTTCGTCTTCGACGCCATACAAATCGAAGATCGGCCGCTCGCCGGGGTAATGCTCCAGGCGGTCGGCAATTTCCGGCATCAGCTCGGCAACGAATTGTGTAGTGCGCTGAAAGGTTTCCCGCGAATCGATGCGGATTTTCTCAATCTTCGGGCTGACCAGGTCACGCAGCGTGCGCAGCGCCAGGCCGAGGTCTTCATAAATTACGCTGGGAGCGCCGATGGTCTTGATCTGTGCGTCGATCTGGTCCCACAGGCGCCGCAGGTAGCGGATATCCATAAGGATTTCATCAGCTCCGGCGCCCTCGGCGGCGGTACGCAGGATAAAACCGCCCGCCTCCTTAATGCCTTCAGCGGCGACGCAATCGCTGACCACCTTTTTGAGTCGCTCGCGCTCGGCTTCGTCTTCGATCTTCAGGGAAATGCCCACATGGGCGGTGCGCGGCATGTACACCAGGTAGCGCGACGGAATCGACAGCTGAGTGGTCAAGCGTGCGCCCTTGGAACCGATGGGGTCCTTGGTGACTTGCACCACCAGGCTCTGCCCTTCATGCACCAGGGCACTGATGCTTTCCACCGCCGGACCTTCACGCAGGGAAATTTCCGAAGCATGGATGAATGCTGCACGGTCCAGGCCGATATCGACGAATGCCGCCTGCATGCCCGGCAATACGCGCACCACCTTGCCTTTATAGATATTGCCGACGATCCCGCGCTTCTGGGTGCGCTCCACATGCACTTCTTGCAGAACACCGTTCTCTACCACCGCCACGCGCGATTCCATCGGCGTGATATTGATCAGAATCTCTTCACTCATGGCTGGGTCTCGTTCAGGCATTTTCACAATAGTGACCGGTCGCTCAAGGCTTGGCGCTGGAATACGGCGTTCAGCGCACGGTAAGGTTTTGCCAACAGGGTATGCCGAATTGGGCGAGCAGTTGCGCGGTTTCGCACACGGGCAGGCCAACCACCGCAGAATAACTGCCATTGAGGCCGGCGACGAACACCGAACCCAGGCCCTGGATAGCATAGCCGCCGGCCTTGTCCTGGGGTTCGCCACTGTGCCAGTAGGTTGTAGCCTCTTCGACAGAAACCTGGCGAAAACGTACAAGACTGCTTACATATCGAATTTCGCAGCGCTGGCCGTCGGTGAGGGCTATCGCGGTGAGCACTTCATGCTCGCGGCCCGAAAGGGCCATCAGCATTGCCAGCGCGTCGGCCTGGTCCACGGGTTTGCCCAGGATCTGGCCGTCAATAAGCACCGCCGTATCGGCGCCCAATACGCAGGCGCCCGAGGTCTGGCCAAGCGCAACAAAACCCGCCGTTGCCTTGCCGCGTGCAAGACGCTCGACATAGGCAACGGCAGGTTCGTGGGTAAGAGGTGTTTCATCAATCGCGGCGCTGACTACGGTGAAAGGCACACCGATCTGGGTCAAGAGCTCACGTCGCCGCGGGGAGCCCGAGGCCAGATAAAGCGAATTCATTGCAGCCTCTCCCTGTGGGGTTTGATAACCAGGCAGAGCCTCGCAACCATTCAATTGATTTTATAGCGACGGCGCAGCCCACGCAGGCCAAAACTGATCCAGGGCCACAGCAATGCGCTGACCAGGGCCGGCAATACCAACGCCAGGGTCGGCTGGCGATTGCCGGTCAAGGCACTGAGCCATAACTGGACCAGCTGCGCCAGGCCGAAGATCACCAGGATTACCAGGCACTGTTGCCACATCGGAAACATGCGCAAGCGCTGCTGCAGCGATAGCACCAGGAAGGTAATCAGGGTCAGGATCAACGCGTTCTGGCCCAGCAAGGTGCCATAGAGCACATCTTCCGCCAAGCCCAGGCACATCGCCGTGACCATGCCCACCTTGTGCGGCAGGTTCAGCGACCAGAACGCCAACAGCAAGGCCAGCCAGAGCGGGCGCAGGATTTCCATGAATTGCGGCAATGGCGAAACGCTGAGTAACAGGCCAATGGCGAAGGTCAGCCAGACGATCCAGCCATTACGCGAATGAGTACTGGCCATTATTCCTCCCTCTGCCGTGTGGGGGCCGCAGTGGCGGTTGGCGTCGTGGCCGGCGGTTTAGACGCAGCCGGCTTGGCCGGGCGAGCGTTATGCGTAGCCGGTTTGGCCGGCGTTGCCACAGGCGCTGCGGGTGCGGGTGCGGTAACAGGGGCTGGCGGGCCGACGAACGCCGGTTTCGGCACCGTGGCCGGCACGACCGGCACAGTGCCGTTCTGCTTGTCTTCCGCTTCCTGGGCCTGGGCGGCGTCGTTGGCGCGCTCTTCCGGGGTGCGGTTGTCGCTGAACACCAGCAGCAGGTAGCGGCTGCGATTGAGCGCGGCAGTCGGCACGGCCCGCACAATAGCGAACGGCTGGCCGGAATCGTGGATCACTTCCTTGACCGTCGCCACCGGGTAGCCGGCCGGAAAACGCTGGCCCAGGCCGGAGCTGACCAGCAAATCGCCTTCCTTGATATCCGCGGTGTCGGCCACATGGCGCAATTCCAGGCGCTCAGGGTTACCGGTGCCGCTGGCAATCGCGCGCAAACCGTTGCGGTTGACCTGCACTGGAATGCTGTGGGTCGTGTCGGTCAGCAGCAATACCCGCGAAGTGTAGGGCATCAGCTCCACCACCTGGCCCATCAGGCCACGGGCGTCGAGTACCGGCTGGCCGAGGACCACACCGTCGCGTTCACCCTTGTTGATGATGATGCGATGGGTAAAGGGGTTGGGGTCCATGCCGATCAACTCGGCCACTTCGACCTTTTCGTTGACCAGTGCCGAAGAGTTGAGCAACTCGCGCAGCCGAACGTTCTGCTCGGTGAGGGCCGCCAGCTTTTGCATGCGCCCCTGCAGCAGCAGGTTTTCAGTCTTGAGTTTTTCGTTCTCGGCAACCAGCTCGGTGCGGCTGCCGAATTGGCTGGCCACGCCCTGGTAGAGACGTTGCGGCAGGTCGGTGATCCAGTAGGTCTGCATCAACACCAGCGACATCTGGCTACGCACAGGCTTGAGCAGTGCAAAGCGGGCATCGACCACCATCAGCGCGACCGAAAGCACGACCAGCACCAGTAAGCGCACGCCCAATGAGGGGCCTTTGGCGAAAAGCGGTTTAATAGGCCGCTCCTCCCAGGCAAATGTTCTCTTTATTCATACGGCATCAAACCGGCCTGGATGCAGATTGAAGAAGATAAACGCCAACAGGCAGCACTGCAAAGTGCTGCCTGCCGACCATGCACGAACCTTCCAGGCGTCTTATTCGCTGGAAAGCAGGTCCATGGTGTGTTTATCCATCATTTCCAGTGCACGACCACCGCCGCGGGCAACGCAGGTCAGCGGGTCTTCGGCGACGATCACCGGCAGGCCGGTTTCCTGGGCCAGCAACTTGTCGAGGTCGCGCAGCAAGGCGCCACCACCGGTCAGGACCAGGCCACGCTCGGCGATATCGGAAGCCAGCTCCGGCGGCGATTGCTCCAGCGCACTCTTCACGGCCTGAACAATGGTGGCCAGGGACTCCTGCAGAGCCTCCAGCACTTCGTTGGAGTTCAAAGTGAAGGCACGTGGAACGCCCTCGGCCAGGTTGCGACCGCGAACATCGACTTCGCGAACTTCGCCGCCCGGGTAAGCGGTGCCGATTTCCTGCTTGATGCGCTCGGCGGTAGATTCGCCGATCAGGCTGCCGTAGTTACGACGCACATAAGTGATGATCGCTTCGTCGAAGCGGTCGCCACCGACGCGTACGGATTCGGCATACACCACACCGTTAAGGGAAATCAGGGCGATTTCGGTCGTACCACCACCGATATCCACCACCATCGAGCCGCGGGCTTCTTCAACCGGCAGGCCGGCACCGATCGCAGCCGCCATCGGCTCTTCGATCAGGAACACTTCGCGGGCACCGGCACCAAGGGCCGACTCACGGATGGCACGACGCTCCACCTGGGTGGACTTGCACGGGACGCAGATCAGCACACGAGGGCTGGGCTGCAGAAAACTGTTTTCGTGAACCTTGTTGATGAAGTACTGCAGCATCTTCTCGCAGACGCTGAAATCGGCGATCACGCCATCCTTCATCGGACGAATGGCAGCAATATTGCCTGGTGTACGGCCGAGCATGCGCTTGGCCTCGGTGCCAACGGCAACGACACTTTTCTGATTACCATGGGTCCGAATGGCCACAACCGATGGCTCATTCAGGACGATACCGCGCTCGCGCACGTAAATAAGGGTGTTGGCAGTGCCCAGGTCAATGGAAAGATCGCTGGAAAACATGCCACGCAGTTTCTTGAACATGGGAAAGGGACCCTAGGCAACGCGTGGGTAAAAAAGTGCGGCAAACTCTAACAACGACAGGGATTTTGGGCAAGGCGCCAATGTGCTAAATTGGCCGACTTTCTGTGCACCAACCCCCACAATCGCGGCCTTATGACCGTAGAAATGCGGTAGTGTTCCGACAATCTAACACACGGACGCCCTCCGTTCTGTTTTCCACTGGAGAATCCCATGGCGCTTGAACGCTCCGACGTGGAAAAAATCGCACATCTGGCCTCGCTTGGCCTGAATGATGCCGATCTTCCACAGACCACCGCAGCCCTGAACAGCATCCTCGGGCTGGTCGACCAAATGCAGGCCGTGAATACTGACGGCATCGAGCCCCTGGCTCACCCACTGGAAGCCAGCCAGCGCCTGCGCGCAGACGTCGTGACCGAGCACAATAATCGCGAGGCCTACCAGTCCATCGCGCCAGCGGTCGAAAACGGCCTGTACCTGGTTCCGAAAGTCATCGACTAAAGGGAAAGAGCCTTTCATGCATCACATGACTCTGGCCGAGATCGCCCGCGGTCTCGCCGACAAAACGTTTTCTTCCGAAGAGCTGACCCAGACCCTGCTGGCGCGTATCGCCGAGCACGATCCCAAGGTCAACAGCTTCATCAGCCTCACCGAGGAGCTGGCATTGAGCCAGGCCAAGGCCGCCGACGCCCGTCGCGCCAACGGTGAAAATGGCGCGCTGCTGGGCGCACCGATCGCCCACAAGGACCTGTTCTGCACCCAGGGCATTCGCACCAGTTGCGGCTCGAAGATGCTCGACAACTTCAAGGCACCCTACGACGCCACCGTGGTCGCCAAGCTGGCCGCCGCCGGGGCCGTGACCCTGGGCAAGACCAACATGGACGAGTTCGCCATGGGTTCTGCCAACGAGTCGAGCTACTACGGCGCGGTGAAAAACCCGTGGAATCTTGCGCATGTGCCTGGCGGTTCCTCCGGTGGCTCGGCGGCGGCCGTGGCCGCACGTTTCCTCCCGGCTGCCACCGCTACCGACACCGGTGGCTCGATCCGCCAGCCGGCGGCCTTCACCAACCTCACCGGCCTGAAGCCGACCTACGGTCGCGTTTCCCGCTGGGGCATGATCGCCTACGCTTCCAGCCTGGATCAGGGCGGCCCGTTGGCACGCACTGCCGAAGATTGCGCGATATTGTTACAAGGCATGGCAGGGTTCGATAAACAGGACTCCACCAGTATCGATGAGCCAGTGCCGGACTACAGCGCCAGCCTGAACACCTCGATCAAGGGCCTGCGCATTGGCGTGCCAAAAGAGTATTTCAGCGCCGGCCTCGACCCACGTATCGCCGATCTGGTGCAAAACAGCATCAAGGAGCTGGAAAAGCTCGGCGCCGTGATCAAGGAAATCAGCTTGCCGAACAACCAGCACGCGATTCCCGCTTACTACGTGATCGCGCCGGCAGAAGCTTCCTCCAACCTGTCGCGCTTCGACGGCGTGCGCTTCGGCTACCGCTGCGAAAACCCGAAAGACCTGACCGACCTGTACAAACGCTCCCGTGGCGAAGGCTTCGGCAGTGAAGTCCAGCGCCGGATCATGGTCGGTGCCTACGCCCTGTCGGCCGGCTACTACGACGCGTACTACCTCAAGGCGCAAAAGATCCGTCGCCTGATCAAGAACGACTTCATGGCTGCCTTTGAAGAAGTCGATGTGATCCTCGGCCCAACCACGCCAAACCCGGCCTGGAAGATCGGCGCCAAGACCGGCGACCCGATTGCCGAGTACCTGGAAGACCTCTACACCATCACCGCCAACCTCGCGGGCTTGCCGGGCTTGTCCATGCCCGCCGGTTTCGTCGATGGCCTGCCGGTCGGCGTGCAATTGCTCGCCCCATATTTCCAGGAAGGCCGCCTGCTCAATGTGGCGCACCAGTACCAGTTGCACACCGACTGGCACACCCGCACCCCTACCGGCTTCTGAGGAGAACACTATGCAATGGGAAGTTGTGATCGGGCTGGAGATTCATACCCAGCTCGCCACCCAATCGAAGATTTTCTCCGGTAGCGCCACCACGTTCGGGTCCGAGCCCAACACCCAGGCCAGCCTGATCGACCTGGGCATGCCCGGCGTGCTGCCGGTGCTGAACCAGGAAGCGGTGCGCATGGCCGTGATGTTCGGCTTGGCGATTGACGCCGAGATCGGCCAGCACAACGTGTTCGCGCGCAAGAACTACTTCTATCCGGACCTGCCCAAGGGCTACCAGATCAGCCAGATGGAATTGCCGATTGTCGGCAAGGGCCACCTGGACATCGCACTGGAAGACGGCACCATCAAGCGCGTCGGCGTAACCCGTGCCCACCTGGAAGAAGACGCCGGCAAAAGCCTGCACGAAGAATTCCCGGGCGCCACCGGTATCGACCTGAACCGCGCCGGCACGCCATTGCTGGAGATTGTCTCCGAGCCGGACATGCGCAGCGCAAAGGAAGCCGTGGCTTACGTCAAGACCATCCATGCGTTGGTGCGCTACCTGGGCATCTGCGACGGCAACATGGCCGAAGGCTCGCTGCGCTGCGATTGCAACGTGTCGATCCGGCCAAAGGGCCAGGTCGAGTTCGGCACCCGCTGCGAGATCAAGAACGTCAACTCGTTCCGTTTCATCGAGAAGGCGATCAACAGCGAAGTGCGTCGCCAGATCGAACTGATCGAGGACGGCGGCAAGGTGATCCAGCAAACCCGCCTGTACGATCCGAACAAAGACGAAACCCGCGCCATGCGCAGCAAAGAAGAAGCCAACGACTACCGTTACTTCCCCGATCCGGACCTGTTGCCGGTAGTGCTGGAAGATTCGTTTCTCAATGACATCCGCGCCACCCTGCCGGAGTTGCCGCAACAGAAACGCGAGCGTTTCCAGGAACAGTTCGGATTGTCGATCTACGATGCCAGCGTATTGGCTTCCAGCCGTGAGCAAGCCAACTACTTCGAAAAAGTCGTAGGTATTGCCGGCGACGCCAAGCTGGCGGCCAACTGGGTGATGGTTGAGCTGGGCAGCCTGCTGAACAAACAGGGCCTGGAAATCGACGAAGCACCGGTCACTGCCGAACAACTGGGCGGCATGCTGCTGCGCATCAAGGACAACACCATCTCCGGCAAAATCGCCAAGACCGTGTTCGAAGCCATGGCCGCAGGTGAAGGCAGCGCCGATGAGATCATCGACAAGCGCGGCCTCAAGCAAGTCACCGACAGCGGCGCCATCTCGGCCGTGCTCGATGAAATGCTCGCGGCGAATGCCGAACAGGTCGAGCAATACCGCGCGGCAGACGAAGCCAAGCGCGGCAAGATGTTCGGTTTCTTTGTCGGCCAGGCGATGAAAGCCTCCAAAGGCAAGGCCAACCCGCAACAGGTCAACGAACTGCTCAAAAGCAAGCTCGAAGGCTGATTGCAGTGAAATGGTTGGAGCAGAATCCAAATTCTGGCTCTAACTCCTGTGGGAGCGGGCTTGCTCGCGAAAGCGGACTGACAGCCAACATATATGTTGAATGTTCTACCGCATTCGCGAGCAAGCCCGCTCCCACATTTGTTACCGGGGCATATCTAAAATGAAGCGTCTGCTCGGCCTCCTGGCCCTGTCCTCCCTGCTGGCCGGTTGCGCCAGCGGCCTCATCGACCCCAAAGGCTACGACGAAACCGGCACCGCCTCCTATTACGGCGCCAAGCACCATGGCAAGCGAACCGCCAGCGGTGAACCTTTCAACCAGAACGCCCTGACCGCCGCCCACAGGCGCCTGCCCTTCGGCACCCAGGTCAAGGTGACCAATCTCGATAACGACCGATCGGTGGTGGTGCGCATCAATGACCGCGGCCCGCATACCCGCGGGCGCCTGATCGACCTTTCCCGCAAGGCTGCCGAGCAACTGCGTATGCTGGGCAGCGGTACCGCACGGGTTCGCGTGCAAGCCCTGAACAACTGACGAGGCAGCCTTGAGCATTTTCGCGTTGAACGCCCTTTCGCCCTGGAGCCTGCTCGAACTGGTTGGCGGCCTGTTGCTGCTGATCGCCGGCGCTGAAATCCTGGTACGCGCCGCCGTGCGCCTGGCGGCCAGCCTCAAGGTGCGGCCGCTGATCATCGGCTTGAGCATCGTCGCCTTCGGCAGCAGCGCACCGCAGATGACCGTCAGCCTGCAGGCCACCCTGGCCGGCAATACTGACATTGCCGTAGGCAGTGTGATTGGCAGCAGTATCTTCAATATCCTCGTCACCCTGGGCCTGTCGGCGCTGATCATTCCCTTGCGCGTATCGCGGCAACTGGTGCGCGTGGATATCCCGGTGATGATCTTCGCCGGTCTGCTGGTGTTTATCCTGGCTGCCAACGAAATGCTCACGCCAATGGATGGCGGCGTATTGCTGGTGGCGCTGTTGGCCTATCTGGGCGTGCTGCATTACCAGACGCGCCATTCGCGTCGCCCGCGAAGCCTGGACACCGTCACCAAGGCGCCCTGGCTGAGCAGTGTGTTGCTGATGCTCAGCGGGCTGCTGATATTGATATTGGCCGGGCATCTGCTGCTCGGCGCAGCGGTGGACGTGGCGGGCGACCTGGGTTTGTCGGAGCGGGTCATCGGCCTGACGCTGATTGGCGTGGGCACCTCGCTGCCCTGCCTTGCCACGTCACTGATCGCCGCCTTGCGGGGCGAACGGGAAATTGCGGTGGGCAACGTGATCGGCAGCAACCTGTTCAACCTGCTGGGGGTGCTGGGCTTTACCGCGCTGGTGGCGCCATCGCCGCTGTCGGTATCCCCTAATGCCTTGGATTTTGATTTGCCGGTCATGCTCGGCGCCATCATCCTCTGCCTGCCGGTGTTCTATACCGGCTACCGGGTGACGCGTATCGAAGGGCTGGTGCTGCTTGGGCTGTACCTGGCGTACGGCCTGCATGTGATGGCCTTCACTACCGGCATGCCACTGGCCAACAAGCTTGAACAGCTGATGTTGTATTACGTCCTGCCGGCGTTGGTGATTTTGCTGTTGCTTACCTCACTGCGCGCCTGGCATCGCCAACACAAGAGGGAATCGCAATGAACGATCAGAAAAAGCCGGGGGTTGAAGTGCGTCGCCAAGTCATGGGCGATGCATTCGTCGACCGCGCCCTGGGCAATGCCACAGCGTTCACCCAGCCGCTGCAGGACTTCGTCAACGAGCACGCGTGGGGCAGCGTATGGAACCGCGAAGGCTTACCGCTCAAGACCCGCAGCCTTATTACCCTCGCCGCGCTGACCGCCCTCAAGTGCCCTCAGGAACTCAAGGGCCACGTGCGCGGTGCCTTGAACAATGGCTGCACGGTCGAAGAGATACGCGAAGCGCTGCTGCATTGCGCGGTGTATGCGGGGGTACCGGCGGCGATTGACGCGTTTCGGGCCGCGCAGGAAGTGATCGACAGCTACCAGAAAGACGCCTAGATCCAGCCACCTGCCTGCAACACAAAGATCCCGATATTGGTGGTCACCGCCGCCATCAGCGTGGTGATCACGATAATCGCGGCCGCCAGCTCATGATTGCCTTGCGCCGCCCTGGCCATCACGAAGCTCGCGGCGGCGGTCGGCGCGCCAAAGTACAGGAACAGGATGCCCAGCTCCGGCCCGCGGAACCCCAATAGCCAGGCGCCCAGGGTCGCGATTACCGGCAGCCAGACCATCTTCATCAAGCTCGCGCTCAATGCCATGTTGCCGCTCTTGCGCAATGCCGCCAGGGATAAGGTGCCGCCGATGCAGATCAACGCCAACGGCAACGTGGTGTCGGCCAGATACTGCATGGACTTTTCCAGCCAGCCGGGCAGGCCGATCTGGAAGTAAGCGAACGGCGCGGCGACGATCACGCTGATGATCAACGGGTTGGCCACCACGCTCTTGAAGATGCTCCATGGGTCGGACTTGATCACCGGGCTGTACACCGCCAGCACAATGGTCGACAGCGTGTTGTAGAACAGGATCACCAGCGCCGCGAGGATCGCGCCGAGGGAGATACCGTAGTCGCCATACATGCTGGCCGCCAGCGCCAGGCCGATCACGCCGTTGTTGCCACGAAACGCGCCTTGGGTATAGATCCCACGGTCTTCGCGCTTGCAGCGAAAGATCGCCCAGCCCCAGGCCAGGGCGAAGCTCAGCAGCGTGGCAACAGCGAAGTAAATCAGCAGTCCTGGCTTGAGCGCCGCGTGCAGGTCGGCATGCAGGATGCCCAGAAACAGCAGCGCCGGCATGGTGACGTTGAACACCAGGGATGAGGCGGTGTGGATAAAGTTGTCGTTGATCCACTGGATGCGCTTGAGCAACACACCGAGAAACAGCATGGCAAACACCGGCGCGGTGATGGTGAGGGTGGTGAGAAAGATTGCCAGCATGCCGGGGAGAACCTTGGTGGGCGTCGTTAGTTGGCTAATGATAAGCCATGGAGCCCGTGTCGTCTGGTCTACCGCAATCGGGGGCAAGCCCCCTTGTGTCTTGAGCCAGGATTAGACTGAGGGTGAGAGCGGTGAGTAGCAAGCTGAATGCCCCGAGTGCTTAAAGCACGTGTGGGAGCCCACGCTGCTACTCACCCCTCCGCTCTGGAC
>NZ_JYLH01000008.1 GCF_001439685.1 Pseudomonas libanensis | reverse complement strand
GTTCATCGCGCTCGGCGATGATTTTGCCGTAGGGGTTGTAGCTGAATTCCCGAGTGGCGCCGCCGGGCTGGGTCAGTTTCAGCAGACGTCCTACGGCGTCCCATTCATAAAGAGCCTGCGCGCCATGTTCATCCTCACGGGCAATCTCCCGTCCAAGATCGTCATAGCGATAACGCTTGATCGCGCCATTGGGCAATTGCTCCTCAAGCAACTGCCCTCGCTCATTCCACACCAACCGATGACAACTGTGATCGGGGTACCAAACTCCGGTTAACTGCCCGCGTTTGTTGTAGCTATAGTCCGTCACCTGCCCATCGGGATCAGTCCTGCGCGTAACATCGCCCTGGTCATTACGCTCATATTTCCAGACCGCTTCGCCGCGCCTGACAACCCGTACGAAACCATTGTCATGCTCGTAGGACGTCGGCTCGTCATCCCCCGGAAACAACGCCACCAAGCGTCCGGCTTCGTCGTACTGATAGGCCGTCACCGCCCCCAGCGGATCTTGCTCGACGGTCAGCCGGCCTTTTTCATCGTAGGATTTGAAATACTGGGCACCGTCCGGATCAATGCGCTGTACCAAGCGCGCCCGATCATCGTGGACGTAAACTTCCTGGCTACCATCAGCGTTATGCACCGTGACACGGCCGTCATCCCCCCAGGCATACCGCGTGTCCATCTGCGAAAAACTCGCCCAATGCCGGACACAGCGTGCCGCCTTGCCGGAGCCTTCCCACGCCCAAAAGAAACTCGCCCCACCGGCCAACTGCCGCTCGACAATGACGTGCTGCTCGTCGTACCGATAACGCTCGCTTTCACCGACGGCATTGGTCGCGCAAACCAGTCGTCCGTCTTCGTCATAGGCGTAGGAAACAAGGTTCTGCTCGGTCTCCCAGACGTAGGGTCCACGGTCTTTGGCGCGATGAACCTGGTAGTCCACCGCCACGATCCGGTCACACTCATAGCGCAATAAAAACGAACGGCCGACACCGTTATCCAGCCGCTCAATCCGCCCTGAACGATCACGCACAATGCGCAGGCGGTTGTCATACGCATCACTGATCGAGACCAGCACCCCGTCGCGAAAGTGATAGAACCGTGACGCTTGGGCCAACACCAGTTCATCAGGCGCCGAGCCCAGGTAGATCGCCGCTTCGGCCAGGCTATTGGTGATCGCGGCTCGAGAATCGGTGGGCAACGGAAACTGCGTACGGCGATTCTCATGGTCCGTCCACACCACCGAATCGCCCGACACAGCAAGCCTGTGCGCCAGCGCATGACTCCAGCCAAACCCCAACCCACAATCCACTTCCACCGCACTGGTGCGATACAGCCGCGTCCACTCAAACGGCAAGATCCCGTCCAGCGTGCCATCGGTAAGGGTCAGTAACTCTTCCCCGGTGACCATCGACACCGGGCAGCCATGAGTGACCGTCTTGTCCGCAGGTGCCGCCGCATCCCCCTTCGGATTCGACGCCACGACAGGCACATCATCCACACGCTCTTTCTGCTTCAGCACCGCGTTCTGCCGGGCCTTCCAGCGCATCTGCATCGTGCCTTGCTTCAGCCCGCCGACCACCCCGCGAACCGCCACCGCTTTGTAGCGGTCCACCGCCTGCATGAACTTGGTGAGAATCGCCAGCACGCCCTCCACGAAGCCCACTGCCGCCGCAAGAATCCGCTTGCCGTACTTGACCAGGCGCATGCTCAAATACGCCACGCCCGCCGCTGGCAGCGCGATGGTCAACACTGAGCCAATCACCAGATCAATCAGTAGCGACACCATAAAACTGGCGGCTGCCTGAGCGACTTCACCGGGCGGTAACGCGTCCAGCCAGATCATGGCGGTGCGCAGTAACAGGTACAGCGCCGCTTCATCACTGGCCAGCAGCATCGCCTGCTCCATGACCTTGGGCGCATCGGTGGCGATCTGCGCCAACTTGGCCGCCTCGCTGCCCAGTTGCTCGACGTACTTCAACGGGTCTTCAAGCATCGCCTGCACCAGCTTGATGCTGTCCCACACGTCACGGATCGCCGCCCAACTGCCTGCCAGCACGCCGCTGCCAATCGCACTGGCAGTAGAGCGTTCCCAGTGGGGTTTGAAGTCTTTCCACTGCGACCGAAGCCACTGTTCCAAGTCCGCCGTCAGCCCGGCATAGGAGGCAAACAAGGCGTCCACTTGCTGCGCTGAAACGCCACCCTGAACCCGCACCTGATAGCGCCCACCGGCGGCGCAGTAGTGCGAACCCTTACCGTGCTCATCGAGCATGACTCGCGTGGAGCTGCCGTCGTCCAGCCCGATCACCTCGACCGGAATATCGCCAATCGGCACGTCATACGCTGATTCGAATTTGCTCTCGATCTTCAGCTCGCCACCCACCGGGCAACGGGCCACGGTGGAAAAGTCCGCGTCGCTAAGACTTACCGAACGCTGGGAATCCCCAGCCCGCAGCACCCGGTCCATGCCCAGCAATGACGGCATATCCGCTGCATGGCTGACCGAATCCAGTGCCCGCGAATACCAGGCGCCCATCTGCTGGCGGTACTCCACCAGGCTCTGATGGAAACCATCCAGTTCATGTTCGATAGCGGCGATGTGGGTGGCGTGGGTCATCCATGACGTCTCGACAGAAGGCAAGGCGTCGGAGTCTGCCGCAGCGAAAAGCGGCTGGATGAACGGTCTGGAAAATCAGATTGCCCTTACAGGGGGCTCGCAAAAGTCTGCGTCAACTCATGCGCAAAGACTGCGTCAAATGGCGACGCTGCTGATTGACGAGCAGTGCCCTTGGGCGTCTTTCAGTTGGGTTTCAAACTCAATCAAGCCCGCCTGCATTCGTTGCAACACGGCGATTTGCGCGGCCAGCGCGTGCTTCTTGTTAGCGATGGCTTGGTCCGCTCGCTCCCAGGGAAGGGCGTTACCGTCGTATCCCAGCAAAATCTCCTGCAATTCCTTGAGTTTGAATCCCAGCTGCTGGGCACACTTGATAAAGGTCAGGCGCTCGACGCTCTGCGCCGTATAAACGCGATAGCCGCCAAGACGCTGAGGCTCGGGCATCAATCCAATCGCCTCATAGTGACGAATCGCCTTGATGGTCGTGCCGGACAACTGCGCGGCTTTGCCGATGTACATGAAAACTCCCTTTTTCAAATAATGTGCCGGCCTGTTTCAGCCACTTGGCCCGCCGCGTCAGCGTAGAGCCCAGCACCGGCCCGAACAACAGGGTCTTGCTCGGCGTGATGCCACACAGCGCCAGCGTGGTGCGACGCATCTGGTGGATGGCCGGCATGCGGTAGACCCAGCGGTAATACCACGCCGGTGTGTCCAGGGTCACTAGCAAGTGCGCGGTTCGGCCCTTTAGCAGCTTGTCAGGGAATGCCTTGCCTGCGCGGTATTTGAAGGCGAAGCCGGGTAGGAAAACTCGGTCGATGAAGCCTTTCATCAGTGCCGGGATACCGCCCCACCAGACAGGGAAAACCCATGTGAGGTGCTCGGCCCAAAGAATGTCGGCTTGGGCGCTGAGCAGGTCGGGCTCAAGCGCTTGGACCTGGGTATACCCGTGGTGAAGGACGGGGTCGAACCTGAGGTCCCCCAGGCGTAGGACGCGTACGTCGTGGCCTGCGGTTTTCGCGGAGTGGATATAAGTCTGTGCGAGGGCTGAACAAAAACTATCGGTGGACGGGTGGCCGAGAATGACCAGGACGCGTTGACTCATGCTGAAGGCTCCTGAAATGAGCATTCAGGGTAGGGGGTGCCGTATAGGGGAGAGTCAAGGGCCGCAACCAGTGCCAGCAGGACCGTTCCGTAAGGTGTGCAGGACCCTTCCTGGAGTATTCATGAGCCCTTGTGACGGCACGATGGCCTGACTAGCCTGCTGAAAACACAAGAGTAAAAAGGCATGAGCGAAACCGCTATCGGGCTGACCGAGCCTCCCGAGGGCTACAGCGATTGGCTGACAGATCTCAAAGGCCGTATCCATAACGCACAACAGCGCGCCTCAATCGCGGTCAATCGTGAACTGGTGCTGCTCTATTGGCAGATCGGCCGCGATATTCTGACCCGTCAGAATGATCAAGGCTGGGGGAGCAAAGTGATCGACCGTCTTGCACAGGATCTGCGGGCGGCCTTTCCCGACATCAAGGGTTTTTCACCGCGCAATCTCAAGTACATGCGTGCTTTCGCCGAGGCGTGGCCGGATTCTGAATTTGTGCAACAGGCTGCTGCACAATTGCCCTGGGGTCACAACGTGGTGTTGCTCGATAAGCTTCCCGGTCCTGAAACCCGTCGTTGGTACATCACCCAAACGATCAAACACAGCTGGTCGCGCAACACGCTGGTGATGCACATTGAAAATCGCCTGCTGGAGCGCAGTGGCAAAGCAGTCAGCAACTTCGAAAGTCATCTGCCCAAAGCTCAATCCGACCTGGCTCGCGAATCCCTCAAGGACCCCTACCGCTTTGACTTCCTCAGCCTGGGCCTGAATGCACAAGAGCGTGATATCGAAAACGCCTTGATCAAGCATGTCACTGACTTTTTATTGGAGTTGGGCGCAGGCTTTGCCTTCGTTGGCCGGCAAGTGTTGCTCAAGGTCGGCGGTGATGAGTTCTTCGTCGACCTGTTGTTCTATCACCTGAAGCTGCGTTGCTACGTGGTGATCGAACTCAAGGCGGGCAAATTCAAGCCCGAGCATCTGGGCAAGTTGAGTTTCTATCTCGCCGCTGTGGATGCCGAGCTGAAGCACCCACAGGATGGCCCGACCATTGGCCTGTTGTTGTGCAAGGGTAAAAATGAGGTGGTGGCAGAATATGCACTGCGCGATAACAACCGGCCTATCGGCGTGGCGGAATATCAACTGGTGGAGTCTTTGCCGGCAGAGTTGCAATCCAGCTTGCCCAGCATTGAACAAATTGAGCGAGAGTTGGCGGGGTAGGTCCGGCTCAAACACCGCAAGCCTGCTTTTCAGGGCAGGCTTAGCGTCACACTCGGCAGGCTTACTTCTGCTGTGCAGTCAGCGCCGCATAGCCATTCATCAAGTTGCGATAGTTGGGAATGCGCTGGGACAACAGATTCCCCAGACCTTCGATGTCGTTGCGCCAGTCGCGATGCAGCTCACAGGCCACCGAGAACCAGTTCATCAACTGCGCCCCGGCCTGGGTCATCCGGCTCCACGCCGCTTGCTGCACCGTGGTATTGAAGGTGCCAGACGCATCCGTCACCACAAACACTTCAAAGCCTTCCGCCAGCGCCGACAAGGTCGGGAACGCCACGCACACATCGGTTACCACACCGGCAATGATGATCTGCTTACGCCCGGTGGCCTTGATCGCCTTGACGAAGTCTTCGTTGTCCCAGGCGTTGATCTGGCCGGGGCGGGCGATGTAAGGCGCGTCCGGGAACATCTCCTTCAACTCCGGCACCAGCGGGCCATTGGGGCCTTGCTCGAAGCTGGTGGTGAGGATGGTCGGCAAGTTGAAGAACTTGGCCAGGTCCGCCAGGGCCAGCACATTGTTCTTGAACTCGTTGGGAGAAAAGTCCTGCACCAGGGAGATCAGGCCGGTCTGGTGGTCGACCAGCAGTACGATGGCGTCGTCTTTGTTCAAACGGTTGTAGGTTGCAGTGCTCATGGTTGAATCCTTTTTTGTTTAGGTTGGTTGGGCGTTGCGTTCAACATGGGCACAGATTAATAGGTGGGTTATGGGGGATAAATCGGCTGAAATAGGTAATACAGTCAACTCATAGGAGACAATTCCTGAACGCTCACAAGATAGGGTCTTGCCATGGGCGGGAAAAGCTTCGGAAAAATCTCACGCGTGAGCTATTGAGTGCAGCGAACATTGCCTGTAGATTTTCTCACGCGTGAGTTTTTCACAGCGAGGTCAGTACGATGAAAAGCAGCTCTCCATCGAGCCCTGCTGCAGGGCCCGATACCGATTCAGCCAGCCTTCAGGGAGAGCGCTTGAAACAGTCTGCGAAAAAGCCATCGAGCTTTTACATGAAGCAGATGCGCGCGGGCCTGGCGGCCGCCGGTTATGTGAAACACGAGGCTTGGGTGCTTCCCGAAAACCGAAGCTTGCTCAAGCAGATGGAGAAACAGCTTCGCCAACCGATCCTGGCTGGCTCATTCATGTCGGAGAATTTCATGAGCGCAGGTACCAACTGGAACATCGATCGCCTCTTCAGCGCGCTGCAGGCCCTGGATGAAGTGACGTCCAAAGATATTACGCTTTCTCTCGTCCAAGGCTCCGAGTCCAGCATCAAGCTGGAAATGAACGACTTTGGTGGCTTGCCGATTTACATCGCAGTGGTGGGCGAACAGATCATCGTGGACACCGTGCTGGTCGACGTCGAGTCCATCAATGATGTCGCCAAGTTCAATGATGCGGTGCTGCGCAGCCGGGAGATGTTCCCATTGTCTTCCATCGGCATCGAGTCCATGCCCAACGGGCAGGTGGTCTACAACATGTTCGGTGCGCTCAGCTCCGACTCCAGCCTGACCAACATCGTGACCGAGGTGAAAACCCTCGTCGACAACGTGCAGCGCGCCAGCGAAGCCTTCGAACGTTTCTTCAACTAATTATTCGGGAAAACCTAATGACTCAGTCCATCTGGAGCAAATTGTTCACCGCGCTGCGTGGCGGTGCCAATGAAGTCGGCGAATCGATCGTCGACCAACAGGCCCTGCGCATCCTTGACCAGGAAATTCGCGATGCTGACAGCGCGCTGGCCAATGCCAAGCGTGAGCTGGTCAGCATCATGGCCAAGCACAAACTGGCCGCTGACCGTGTTGGCGAGTACGACGCCAAGATCAAAGACCTGGAGACCAAGGCGATGGCCGCGATCCAGGCCAATCGTGAAGACCTGGCCCTGGAAGTCGCCGAAGCCATTTCGACCCTGACCAACGAGCGGGACGTCGAGCAAAAGCAGACCGCCGAGTTCGGTGGCTACGCCGAGAGCATGCGCAAGGACATCACCAAGGCCGAGAGCCGGATCAAAAGCCTGCGCCAGCAAGTGGACATGGCCAAGGCTCGCGACAGCGTGCAAAAGGCCCAGGTCAGCGCATCCATTGCCAGCGGCGGGGCCAACGGCAAGCTGGAAACTGCCGTCGGTACGCTGAATCGCTTGCAGGCCAAGCAGCAGCAGCGCGCCGCTGAATTGCAAGCCCAGGACGAACTGGCTGAGGCGTCGACGGGTACTGACCTGGAACGCAAGCTGCGCGACGCCGGCATCACGCCGAACGAAGGCAGTGCCAATGCGATTCTTGAGCGTCTGAAGAAAAAGTCGGCTGAATAAGCGACGCCGCCGAAGGGAGGAGGGCATTTCTGCCCTTCTTTTTTATGCCGAGGTGAGGATGGACGCCTTGAAGGGTTTCAAGACAATCGCAGGCCTGGCCCTCTTGATGGTCGCGCTGCAACTGCTCAATGTAGCGACCGGTTACAGCCTGATGGCATTCGGGTTGGTCCCGCGAACGCTGCACGGCCTGGTCGGCATCCTCACCTCACCGTTTCTGCACGCGTCCTTTGCCCACCTGAGCGCAAACCTGATTGCCTTTCTGCTCCTGGGCACCCTGGTCATTCTCGACGGGCTCCACCGCTTCATTACTGTCAGCGCAATCGTGATTGTGCTGGGTGGCGCGTTGGTCTGGCTGTTCGGTTTTTCAGGCATTCACGTCGGTGCCAGCGGCTGGGTATTCGGGCTATGGGCTTACCTGCTCGCGCGCGCCTGGTTTCACAGAAGCTGGAGCAACCTGATAACCGCCGGTGTGGTGGCGGTACTGTATGGCGGCCTGATCCTTGGCTTCCTGCCCCGGCAGGGTGTTTCCGTCGAAGGTCATCTCTTCGGTGCGCTCGCCGGGTTTATTGCCGCCAAGCTACTTCTCTCTGCACCGCGCAGCAGGTTTAATGCCGAGTGAGCGCACTTAAGCATCCAAATGCCAAGGCGAGCGCCTCGTCAGGAACCCAGTACCCACGGAACCAGGGATGAAATGTCGATCTTTCTTTTATTGCGCCGCTACGCTTCGTCCCTCTTTCACCGCTTCGGTTGGGCAGGCCTGGTCGTTGCCTTGGGCGTACACCTGGGCGTGGCTTATCTGGGCCTGGTATTCCTGGGCGAGCAACACCTCACCGCCCCCGCGACGTTTGTTTACTTCTATCTGACCACCACACTGACCGTCGGCTATGGCGATCTCGCACCGCAGACCGCGGCGGGGCGCATTTTTGTGGCAGCCTGGGTCATGCTCGGCGGTATTGCGCTGCTCACGGCCGCCATCGGCAAAACCACCAGCAGTGTCATCGATGCATGGAGAAAAGGCATGAAAGGCAAAGGCGATTTCACCGGTAAGGTCGGCCATACCGTGCTGATCGGCTGGGAAGGCGCATCCAGCGAACGGGTCATCGAGTTGTTGCTGCAAGATGAAACCTCCAATGACAATCTGATCGTGATTTGCGACTGCATCCTCGAAGAAAACCCGATGCCGGGCAAAGCGGCGTTCATCCGCGGTGAAAGCCTGTCCTCCACCGCGTTGCTGCTGCGTGCCGGCGTTCCCGGTGCCGAACGTGTGCTGGTGCGAACCCCATCTGACGACCTGACGCTGGCCACAGTGCTGGCGGTCAATCAATTGAACCCCGTCGGGCATGTGGTCGCCCACTTCAACGAAAGTGAAATCGCCGCACTTGCCAGCTCCTACGCACCTCGCCTGGAATGCACCTCAAGCATGGCGATTGAAATGTTGGTGCGTGCCTCCCAGGATCCCGGCTCATCAGTCGTCATCAATGAGCTGCTGTGTGTGGGGCAGGGCGCCACCCAATACCTGATGAAACTGCCCGAGGCCTTTGAGGCCACGTTCGGCGACCTGTACACCCGGCTGAAAGAACAGCACAACGCCACCCTTATCGGCTATCGCGCCAAAGGTGCTCAGCAACCCGCGATCAACCCGCCGAGCGCCACCCGCGTCGAGGGCGGTGAACTCTTCTATATCGCCTCCACCCGGCTCAAGGAAATCTCCCATGGGATGGTTTAAACAATTGATGGGGCTCGAAGCTCCAAACGCCACTACTGACTCGAAAGCGCCGGCCAACCAAGCATTGCCGGTCAACGGGCCATTGGGCCTGGCAGCGGGCAAAGGCCTGATGTTCGACGCGAGCCTGAAACTGTTGCTCGATGAGAAAACTTCGGTGGTGATCCCCGGCTCCCAGGAAATCTGGGCCAACGGCACCGTTGACCTCGGGCAGTCGACCTGGCTGTCGCGCTATTACATGAACGATGAAGACTATTGGCTGCAGGTGCACACCACGGGTGACATCGCCGGGCAGGTCGAGTCGGTGATCCTGTTCAACTACCTCAGTAACGTCACCGTCAGCAGTGAAGCGGAACTGCGCCGGCTGGCGGGCCCACAGAGCTTGATCGGGCTGCCAACCTACACCCACGATGGCGTCGAGTTTTTCCGTGAGTGGGGCAGCGAAGACGGCCAGACCGAATTGGTGGCGATGAGCGAACAAATCGTCAGCCCGGAGGCGGCCTACAGCATTGAGCACCGTTCGATGCTATACGCACGCGACACCGGCCTGACCGATCGCCGCGAGTTTTTGCTGTTTTCCGTCGAAGAAGACGCCGAAGGCACCATCAGCCTGAGCACGTCGCTGGGCATTTCACTGTACACAACCGACCTGACTGCGCTCTAAAAAAGGAAGCATCCCATGCTAGAAGCTCTCTCCATTTCCCTGAACAAAGCTGCCGTGTTCGGCTTTGTCCTTTACATCCTGGGGGCTGCGGTACTGTTCGCGCTGTTCCAATTCATCTACACCCGCATCACCCCGCATAAGGAATTCGAGCTGATCCGGGCAGGCAACACATCCGCAGCGGTAGCCCTGGGCGGTGCCATCGTCGGCTTCGCCATTCCGGCCAGCAACGTGATTGCCTACTCCGTCAGTCTCGTCGACTTCGTGGTCTGGGCAGTGATTGCAGCCGTCGTCCAACTGTTGGCATTTCTGCTGACCAGCCTGGTGCTCAAAGGCACGTCTGAGCGCATCAAGAACGGCGAGCTCGCGGCCGGCATCTACGTGGCCGCCGTGGCCATCAGCGTCGGCATGTTGAATGCCGCGTGCATGACGCCCACCTCGAACTGATTGCGCACGGAGCTCCCGATGAAACGAAGCAAGTACGTCCAGCTGTCGCTGGCAGCGTCGGTCGCCATGGCGATATCCGGCTGCGGGCCAACGGAAAAAACCTACGATTTGCAGAAGAAGTACAACTTCCAGTCGGTTCAGCAATGTGCCGATGAAAAACTCCCGGTAGACGTCTGCTCGGACGCCTACATGACCGCCATGGCCGAGCATCGCCGCATTGCGCCGGTGTACGACAGCCAGGCCGATTGCGATGCCGACTTTGTCGCCGACTGGTGCCAGCAAGACTCCACCGGCAAGTTCATCCCAAGGCTCGGCGGCTTTGAACTGACCGCCGAAGGCCAGGTGACCCAATCCCAGGTCGACGCCGCCAATGCCCAAGCGGCCAACGCTCAGGCAAGTGGTGGCTCAGGCTTCTCCACCACTAGCCTGCTGACCGGCCTGTTGATCGGCAACATGCTGAGCAACAACCGCAACAGCTACCGCTCCGAGCCGGTGTACCGCTACCGCGATGATCGCGGCAACTACGGCAACTCCACGCTCAACCAGCGCGTCTCCAATGGGGCCACCTTCGGCCGCTCCAACCAGGCCCGGTACGGCAGCAGCAATTACACCAATACGCTGCGCTCCACCAACCAATCGAGCTCCGTGTCCTCGGCCACCTCCCGTGGCGGCTTCGGCAGCAAGGCCAGTGCTCGCAGCGGCTGGGGCGGCGGCGGGTCGAGCAGTTAAGGAAGGCAGGCATGAAGAAGATCCACTGCGCAGAGCGTCATGACTGGAAACAGACCGCCGACAGCCTCGGTTTTCTGTTCCACACCATCGACGGCGAACCCTACTGGGACGAGCGCGCGTATTACCAGTTCACGCTCCAGCAAATCGAGCGCGACCTCGAAGACCCGACCACCGAGATCCATGACATGTGCATGGACCTCGTGGCCCGCGTGGTCCACAGCGAAGAACTGCTCGAACGCCTGAGCATCCCCGCGCCTTTCTACGACATGATCCGCACCTCATGGCTCGAAGGCCACCCGCACTTGTACGGGCGCATGGACTTCTCCTACAACGGCACCGGCCCCGCCAAACTGCTCGAACTCAACTACGACACCCCCACCAGCCTCTACGAGGCCGCGGCATTCCAGTGGGGCTGGCTCGAGCAATGCATCGAACGCGGCCTGCTGCCCAAACACGCCGACCAATTCAACAGCATCGACACCAAACTGCACCAGGCCTTCGCCCAACTGCAGGTCAACCAGCCGTTCTACTTCGCCTCGATGAAAGACTCGATCGAAGACAAAGGCACCACCGACTACCTGCGCCTCGTCGCGGAAAAAGTCGGCATCGAATCACGCCACATCGACATCGAAGACATCGGCCTGACCAACGAAGGCCGCTTCGTCGACCTACAAGATCGCTGGATCCCCCACCTGTTCAAACTGCACGCCTGGGAGTTCATCTTCCACGAACCTTTCGGCGCTGCGATTGCCGAGAGCGACACCCAGTTTTTCGAGCCCGCGTGGAAGTCCATCCTCTCCAACAAAGGCATCCTGCCGCTGTTGTGGGAGTTCAACAAAGGCCACCCGAATTTGCTCGCGTCACACCTGGATACTGACCCAGGTAAAGCCGTGCCGAAGGGCTGGGTACGCAAACCGTTCTTCTCGCGGGAGGGGGCGAACATCGAGCTGCAAACGGCTGATGGGCTGATCGTGAAAGAGGACGGACCCTACACGGATGCGCCGTTTATTCTTCAGGAGTTTGCGCCGTTGCCACGGTTTGGTGACAGCTACACGTTGATCGGGTCTTGGGTGATTGGCGACCAGGCGGCGGGGATTGGGGTGCGGGAGGACGACAGTTTGATTACCAAGGATTCGAGTCGGTTTTTGCCGCATTTGATACTGGATTGAAAAAGCCTGCTGGGCTTCTCAGTCAGGACTGGCCGGGCGCGCCTCAACAGATTGGCTTAAATGCCCGCGTCAGCGGGCATTCCGACCCTCAACAGATAGCCATCTGAGCATTGGAGGGGGTGTGCGTAAGCCGTTTAAGTGCAATCTCAAGCGCTTGGTCGTCGAACAGCTTGTTCTTACGAGCACCAGCACCGGCTCCGCCTTCCCACTGTTTCAATGCCTCGCGCACAGCAGGGACGCTAGGGGAAACATTTTTCTGGCTCAGCAACCAATCGACTGTCGCCAGCAACTCCATACCAAACGGCGACTCAAATCCGTCGATCAATTCGGCGGTGCACTCCAAGGCTTGTGAGTACTCTTTGGCCTCTGTGTTGAGGTAGGTTTGGAGAAAGGCTTTACGGTTTTGGTCAAACCAGATGACATCGCTGATTTCCGCATCGCTGATGCGCTTATCGCAATGCAGATAACTACCATCCAGATTGTTAAGCAGATGTTCCAACCGATTGGCATACGGCCCGTACTTGTGAGCAACGAACTTAAGATCCAGCGGGTTCTTGAGGCCTGGCCGCTTTTCAATAGCACGCTCCAGGAACCAGGCCAGCTTCTGAATCTCCAGCAGGCTGCATTCCATACCTAGCACCCAGTACCGCCGCACCAGTTCAGCAATGAGTGCGCGAGCAGGTGTGAGCTTCTCAACGCCGCTGCGTTTGGCGACATTCAGGTACTGATTGGACGGTTCGAATACCAGAACATCGACATCCAGATCACTTAACACCTCAACGATCTGCTCACGGACCTCAGGCCATTTCAACCCCCCGTTACCCGCACCTAACGGCGGAACAGCGACGGACGTCACATGGTTTTCAATCAGAAAGCGGCGTAGATCATGCAGACCTTCGGTAATCCACGTCATCTGCGAAGGTGATCGCCAGTGGCGCTTAGTCGGAAAGTTAACGATCCAACGAGGACCTTCCAGTTCGTTGACTGCGGTTACGTGAACCTTGCCTGTTTCTACCTCGCCAGCCTTACAGGCTGCCGCGTACAAACGATAGTTCTCTGCAAAGCGCTCTTTGAACATCAGCGCTATGCCTTTGCCCATCACGCCTACGGTATTCACCGTGTTGACGAGGGCTTCGGTATTGGCTTCCAGAAGGTTGCCTTGGGTGAATCTGATCATTGGAAATACCATCCCGGACGCGCATGAACGGACAACGTCAGGCCTCGGGTGGCGACGTCCTGTTCTATGCGTTTTTTCGTTGCATCGGTGTAACACATGATGCCAAGGAGTCCTGTAATCGGTAGGTGGTGATGAATCAGCGCCTCAGCCTGATAACGCTCCATTTTGCGAGGGTCATCGGGGTCACGTTTGAAGTCGCGTCGTTGAAGGATAGACCAATCGATCTCGTGGAGATTCGCCAGATCACTGTAATAGTCTGTCCAATTCGGGTACGCATGTGCGTTTGTGAAGACGAACGGTAGGCCAAGCTCGGCGACGCGGTGCAAGCTGGAGACGAGAATTACGATCTCGTCATTGCTACGCTGCTGAACGCTCCACCCGGAGTGAATATTTTTCATCATCACAGAGAAGGGGGTGAAATAGAAGGGTACGTAGTCTGACAAAAAGCCTGCAGGAGCAATGGGGACACAGCGCGTGCGGCGTTTTTCGATTAAATCAACATTGCCTATGTTTACATACTGCGCAGCCTGCACCTCGGAGCTGGCGCAGTGCAGGCCGTTGTCCAGAATCCAGGACAGATTGTCGCGATGAACGATCCGCCAGATCAGAGCCTTTTCAGGATTCAGGTTGTTATAAATCATCTAAGAAACATTCCCCGATTCACTCCGATTTGTACATTAACACCGGCCTCGCGCATTTTAGACTCACAGAGGGCTTCTACTTCGGCATTAGAAACAAAAACCTTGAAGAAATCGTTAGGGGAAACTACCCCGGGCGATAGGCACTCAGCCATGCAGATGCTCTTGCATTGAGGGTCATGGTAGTCCCTGGCATTCATGACCTCCCAATCGATGGCCTCGAAGCCCTCAGCATAATCGAGCAACTGAATGGCATCGTTAGCCAATGGATGGCGGGGAATCACCTTCCATTGCTTTCTAATTGCCACGTATCGATGAACCGTGATCACAACAAATTGGGCGTCAGGCCTTCTGCGCTGAACGCTTCCATCGAACGGGTTTGCGGCAAACCAGTGGAAAGGTACGTACTGCTCCAGTGCGAGACCTTGTCGTTTTTTTAGAATCTCGGCATCAGCCACGTCTTTGAACGCCCTAAGCTGCGCTCGCGGTTTTAGCCCGGTTTGAAAAATACTGCTCAGGTTTTCCAGCGAAGTGAGGTGATAGAGAAGTTTTTGTTCCTTGATATCCGGCATGTCGGTCTCCTTGACCTACGTATGAGCTGAAGTTGTTTCATTCCTGCTCGCTCATCAGTTTGCAGGACAAGGTAGATGATTCTATTGTGATATCAGTTTGGCTCGCAATGGCTATCCATTTTATGGAGGACGGCTGAAAATTATATGAGTCAGCAGCCCTGCAGTGCTCTCGGATTCGTTGTGCCAGCAGGTTAGATCCCTTTCATTTGCGAGACATTTCCTAGAGAATTCCAGCCGCTTGCGCCAGCGAAATTTCGTGACTAGGCTGCGGATCGTCACTGCAAATTCAGTGATCGGGTTTAGTCGCCCGGATTCGATTGGTACACACTTTTTAATTGGAGTTGTGCCATGGAAAACGTTGTTTCAGATATGCCTTCTTCGCGCGGGCCTAACCCATTTACTGTTAATGAAGAGCTGAGCTTCGAGGATGCTTGGGTGCGGGTGTCTGAGTTGCTGCAATGTGCGGTGGCAACGTCGCAAGTGCTAGGGGAGCCACTGGCTGCTCCGCAAAGAGCGGTGATGCATTTGGTGGAGATGGCGAAGATGGTGGCGGACCGGGCTGTGGACTGTTTGCAGTCCAAGTAATGTGAGAGTGCTTGCCTCAACCTTATTGAGGCAAGCACCAGCAGGTCATTCAGCGTTCGCGTGATCGTCAAGCCGGCTCGCAAAGTACTGCGCGGTTTCTGGGTCGGTGCAGTAGAGGTAGCAACCCTTCATTCCCCTGGTCATCAGCGTTCGATAGGTGTTCTTGATGATCAAGTCCGTTTCCTGCTTTGCCAGATCGGGTTGCTCCTTCATCATTTTCTTCCAGCCGCGAATGGACTTGTCGTTTTTATCTCGCTCAAGGGCAGAGGTAAGAACGCGCCCATTCCGCACGATGAGGTCGGGCCCGATGATGACGCCTATATAATCGACTTCCAGGCCTTGGCATGTATGAATACACCCGACCTGATTAACTGAGTTCTCCGCGATAATCCACAAACTGCCATCCTGATCAAGGTTCCATTGGCGTTCGTAGTCGCTGCCAATGACGATGTCGGATTCTCGAGCATCTTTCTTACTGCGCCACGGCCAACAGTAACCGGCAACAACTCGGGCTTTGTTCCCTTGGTTTTTTTGTTCGATAGCCATATGCATGGCTTGAGGGCTGTCGAAGATTTTGAACTCATATTCGCTATTGTCGAGCTGCGGATTGGCAGTTGCACGTATCTCCAGCACGTCATCGAGCCAAGCCAGATAACCGTCAGAGCCACTGCAACGGAACTGCGAGGACAGCGTATATTCCTCTATCTGTGCGCCTTTGGCTTTGGCAAAAGCACGTATGGCTTGCTTGCTGCCAATGTCATTCAACGTGACGCGCTGATCTTCATCGATAAAGAAGATTGAGCACTTGGCCGACTCGATCAGCTCCTTGATTTGGTTCTCACCCAAATTGCCGTAAAGTCCGCTTTTTTCGTTAAGACGGTGAGCTTCGTCTACGATGAGCGCATCAAAAGTGTTGGGTTCGGTATCAATGAAAGCGCCCGAGCCAGAAAATAGATTGGAGAAGTGGCTACGCTTGACCGTTCCGACCAGTTTGCTCTCATACACCTTTCGCGGCGCGGCATTTTTTGAGACGTACTTGCTCAATAATCCCTGGCTCGTAAGCCTTACGAGCAAGTTGATTGCCAGCACGGTTTTACCCGTACCAGGGCCGCCCTCGATGATAATCACCTTCGGCGCCGCTTCCGAGGCAGCGCTCGCCGCCGCCAGTGCGGATTCAAACGTCGCCTTTTGATCATCGATCAGTATGAATTCCGGCTGGCCCTTCAGAAGTCCTTTAAGTGAATCGGCTAACGCTTTCGACGGGCGAATTTTTCCATTGGAAAGCTCGTAGAGAATTTCCTTGTTATCGCCGTGAAGGATATGGGTCTTGAGAAACGTACGCAGTTTTTCAAGCTCATCCGGCCCTTTGAGGAACAGTGGAGCTTTGCTGATATATGCCTGGTAATGCGCAGAATTTATAACCCCATCGCTGACATAGTTGTGAAGATAAGCGCAGGGCCGAACTTCGATGCTTTTGTCATAGACGGCTTCGTTGAAACCTTCGAGCAATGCCGCGTATGACCAGACTTGGTAGGACGGATGAATAGTTTCCACTAGCCCGCCGCCTAGCGCAGTTTTGACTATCGCGTCCTTGGAAGTCGCAGTTGATTTGCTCCATTGCTTCAACTCGATCAGGACAGCATTTTTACCCTGATTCGCATCCTTCCCAGTCAGCAAGAAATCAATACGCTTCGAAGACTGTGGGATATGCAACTCGATAGCCAAGCCGGCGTCATTCGGCAGCCCTTCATCTCGGAGCACCTTCGCCATGTATGTCAGCGAGCCCTGCCAGGATTTGATCTCCGATGCCCCGACTCTTTTTCCCGTGGCTTGCTTGTAGTGCCTGAGAATGACCTCTTCGATATCGTCGTTATCGTTGTCTTTGAGGAATTGCTGTTTGGTCGCAGCATAAACGATCACGAGAAGTCCTTAGCGCGTGGGGTATCAGAGTTGGTCGTATTTTTTGCTGGTGCTTCTGGCTTTATCGACGGGGTACTTCGAAGCGTTAAGGGCAAGCTTGTCCCGGGTAGCTTCGTTGAGGTCCACGCCCAAAACGCTGGCTAAACGGACCAGATACATCAGTACGTCAGCCAACTCATCTTTCACCGCTTGGGCAGTTTCCGGGCGCTTCGCTGCGGCAATCGAGTCGGTCTCGCTCATCCATTGAAAGACTTCGCAAAGCTCGCCAACCTCGCCGGTGAGGGCCAAAAGTAGATTCTTGGGCGAATGGAACTGGTGCCAGTCGCGATCATCAGCAAAGCGTTGCAGGCGAATGGACAGGTTTTCGACGTTCACCAGTTGTTCGGGTGTGCTGTCTGTCTCGATCACAGGCTCGCCTCTCGATTGGTGGTTAACGGATCTGACGCATGTTGGGAAATTGAGAGAGGGATTGTAAGAGGTTTCTTTGCGGGGGGTGGGCTTTTTGCGCTTAAGGCTGGAAGTGGTGCGTAGGAAGGAAAGGGCCAATGAGCTTGAAGGGGAATGGGCCAGCAGGGGATTTATTGACAGGCATTAAAAAGCCGGCTTGTGGCCGGCTTCTCGGGGACTGCCTCAGCTTGTTTTTGACAAACCTCAGCAGCCTTCAAATCGCTCAGCCCACATTGCGTCGGGCTGAATAGTAGGGGCATCCGCGGGAACTCCTCCGCATCGCCTGACAGGGCAGATAGCTAAGCCATCCCCCTGCCAAATGTGCGGCGCATGATACCCACATTCACCTCAATTGCCCACCTCCGGTTCCGATTTAGAGCCTTCCCAGCCCAGCAGGTGCTCATCCAGCGGCACGGGTGGGCGGCGGTTGTTGAGGGTGGACCACCAGAAAACCCAGCCGACGATCTTGAAGCTTTGCTCGAAGCGTTCTTCGTGGTTCAGATATTCGTCCGGGTGTTCGGCGGCGTTGTGGCTGCGCATGCGCAGGCCGCCGCCGGGGCGGTTGTAGAGGTATTTGATGCGGAGCATGCCGTCGTGTTCGACAGCGTAGATTTCGCCGTCGATGATTTGGGTGCGGCCTCGGTCGATGGCGAGGGTGGCGCCCTGTTGGATGATGTCGATCATGCTGTTGTCGACCATGTAGGCGCCTACCGCGCGGTCGGGTTTGACGTTGAGGGTTTCGAGGGTATGCAGCGAGATGCGGATGCGTTCGGTTGAGGTGAATGTGGGGTGGAGGGCGATCTCCACGTCGGTTTTTTCCGGGCGGCAGGCAGGGCCTGTGAGGTATTTGCCAGTGTCTTCGCGGGTAGTTGCAATCCTTGCAGTGGGGCCTTCCAACAGGTAATTGGCAGGCGGATGTTTGGGGCCTCGGCCGTCGTGCAGCCAGCGACTGGAGACGCAGAGCAGTTCTGCAATCTCGTTGAGTCGGCCCATGGGGACCCCGCGCTTGAACCAGTTGTTCACGTGTTGAGGCGTGACGCCGCGGTTCTTGGCGAAGTCGGAGGCGGAAAGATGGACTTCCCGAAGTAGCGCTTTTAAACGATCACCTGATGTATTCATAAACGCAGAGTTTACTGGCCGGAAAAACTAATCAAATAAACTATGCGTTGAATTGCATATGTAGGATTTGGCTTAGTTGTGGCTTGATTTTTCAGGTGTGGCGCTTAGTTAAACGCCATCAAATAAATATTGAACTTGATGTTTAATCTTGCCCATAAAAAAGCCCCGAATTAACGGGGCTTTTTATTTGCCGTGGCAATGAAGCGCGGGTATCAGCCTTTGTAGGCGGCAACCGACTTCATGATCTCGGCGCGGGCGGCTTCTGCGTTGCCCCAACCGTCGATCTTCACCCATTTGCCTTTTTCGAGGTCTTTGTAGTTCTCGAAGAAGTGCTTGATCTGTTCCAGCAGCAGTGGCGGCAGGTCGGTGTATTCCTTCACGTCCACGTACAGCTGGGACAGCTTGTCGTGTGGCACTGCGATGACTTTGGCATCGCCGCCGCCGTCGTCGGTCATGTTCAGGATGCCGACTGGGCGTGCGCGGATGACCGAGCCTGGGGTAACCGGGTAAGGGGTCACGACCAGCACGTCGAGGGGGTCGCCGTCGTCAGCCAGGGTGTTGGGGATGAAACCGTAGTTGGCCGGGTAGAACATCGGGGTGGCCATGAAACGGTCAACGAACAGGCAGTCGCTGTCTTTGTCGATTTCGTATTTGATCGGCGCGTGGTTGGCCGGAATTTCGATCGCGACGTAGATGTCGTTCGGCAGGTCTTTGCCAGCCGGAATCTTGCTGTAGCTCATTGGGCGTTGCCCCCGTAGTTGGCCATATGACATGGCCGGATTGGCCTAAAAGTGGCGGCGATTATAGGCATATTCTGACGCCGATGCCATGCGCCAAGCGTCGTACGGTCATTCGCCGTGTGGCTGGTAGCGCGGGTCGTGGGCTTGCAGTTGAGTCAGGCGCGCCAGGGGATCCTGGCGGTAAAAGCGGCTGAGTTGGGCGTACACCTGTGGATAACTGTCGGCCAGCAAGTCCGGGGCGCTGAAGAAATATTCGCTGGTGACGGCGAAGAATTCCGCCGGGTTTTCTGCGGCGTAGGGGTCTATTTCTGTCTCGGCGTCCGGGTTGGCGTCGAGTTGGCGGTTGAGGTCATCGAAGGCGCTTTGCATCACGCTGGCCCATTCCTGCACGCGCATGTCGTGGTGCAGGGGCGGCAGGCCGTTGGCGTCGCCGTTGAGCATGTCCAGCTTGTGCGCCAGTTCGTGGATGACCAGGTTGTAGCCTTCCCATTGACCGCTGGCGAGTACGCCGGGCCAGGCCAGGATCACCGGGCCTTGTTGCCAGGCTTCGCCACTGTGTTCACCGTCCCACTCGTGCTCGACGCCGCTCGCGTCGCGATGGCGTTGCGGGCTGAGGAAGTCGTCGGGGTACAGCACGATTTCATGAAAGCCCTGGTACCAGTCGAGGTCGCCCAGGTTCATCAGCGGCAATTGCGCCTGGGCGGCGAGCAGCAGGCGTTGTTCCTGGTGCAGTTCTACGCCGGGCAAGGCGGTGAGGTGTTTTTCGGCGAGGAAGATCACGCTGGCTTCGCGCAGCCACTGGTCTTGCTCGACGCTGATGCCGTCGAGGAAGGTCAGGTGCTGGCGCACCCGCTGCCAGGTGTCATCGGCAATCGGGTGCTTGGCCAGCAGGCGCCGGCGACGCCAGGCGCTGAGGGACCACATTGGCGGTCAGTGCGGGTTGGCTTCGGAGGAGGTACGGCCAAAGCGGCTGCGCACCACGCCAATGATCATCGGCACCAGGGACAGCAGGATGATGAACACCACCAGCAGCGAGAGGTTTTTCTTGATAAACGGTACGTTGCCGAAGAAGTAGCCCAAGGTCACCAGGCCGCCGACCCAGAGGATGGTGCCCAGCACGCTGAAACCGAAGAAGCGCGGATAGGGCATTTTGGCGATGCCGGCGACGAACGGTGCGAAGGTGCGCAGGATCGGCAGGAAGCGCGCCAGTGTTACGGTCTTGCCGCCGTGCTTGTCGTAGAAATCGTGGGTTTTTTGCAGGTAATCGCGACGGAAGATCCTGGAGTTCGGGTTGCTGAACAAGCGTTCGCCGACCGTTCGGCCTATGACGTAGTTGGTGCTGTCACCGAGGATCGCCGCCAGCATCAGCAGGCCGGCCAGCAGTACCGGGTCCATGCCGCCACCGGCCGCTACGGCGCCGGCGATGAACAACAGGGAATCACCCGGCAGGAAGGGCATGACCACCAGGCCGGTTTCGCAAAAAATAACCAGGAACAGAATGGCGTAGATCCACGGACCGTAATTGGTTACCAGCATGTCGAGGTAAACGTCGAGATGCAGGATAAGGTCGAGCGGGTTGAAATCCATGGATGGCACCTGTGTGAATAGCCCGGCTCAGCAGGCCTGTGCGGAAGCTCGGGCAATAAGGCTACAAATAGTTGTCGCGGTTCTTACGGCCCTGAAAGGTCGGCATTATACGGATTGAATGGTGAAAAGCGTGTGGCTTTTGTAGCGGGGAGTGTCGTGAAAGTGTGAAGCGGTTGGGCTTCAAGCCAGTCGCCGGATCTAAGTGGGAGCTGGCTTGTCTGCGATAGCGGTGGGTCAGTATGAGAAATGCTCGCTGACACTCCGCCATCGCAGGCAAGCCAGCTCCCACAAGGATATTGCGGTGTTTGGCTGACTGGTTTTCAGTCTTCGTTGATCGGTAACACGTAGTTTTTGAATTCGGTGTCTTCGCGAAAACCAATCGACTCATAGGTCTTCTGCGCCACGTCGTTATCGCTGCTGGTCGATACCCGCAGCCGCACCGCGTGGGTGTCCTTGGCCATTTTCTTGGCGGTGCGCATCAGGTTGTCGGCCACCAGTTGCCGACGCGCATCCTCGGCTACATAGATGTCGTTGAGGATCCACACCCGTTTGAGCGACAACGAGGAAAAGCTCGGATACAACTGGCAGAACCCCAGCAGCCGCTTGTCATCATCATCAGCCAGGGCGAGGTAGATGACTGACTCCTTGCGTCGCAGGCGCTTTTCCAGGAAGGCCCGGGATGAGTCCGGGAACGGCAAGGCGCCATAGAACTCGCGGTATTTGACGAACAATGGGGTCAGCAGGTCCAGGTGTTCCAGGGTCGCTTGAGTAATCCGCATGCCAGGCCTCAACTTCCTAATGGGGTATGACCACGCGAGCGGCCGTGGCTTGATGCTGCCTAATGCCGCCAAAAAGCGCAATCGTGCCGCTATCGGTCATCCGGTGGGCTGAGCAGAAAATTGCCCTTCATCAGGTCCGGATCGTCGGATTCGAGGGTCTGAACCTGGGCCTCGTCCTTGAGATTGACCCCCGACAACTGTCGGCGACACGCCTCGCGCATCAGGTACAGCAGACGATGGGCCGCCATGCCATAACTCAAGCCTTCCAGCCGCACATTGGAGATGCAGTTGCGATAGGCGTCGGTGAGGCCGACCTTGGGGTTGTAGGTGAAATACAGGCCCAGGCTGTCCGGCGAACTGAGCCCCGGGCGTTCGCCGATAAGGATCACTACCATTTTTGCCCCGAGCAGTTGACCGATCTCGTCGGCCACCGCTACGCGGCCTTGTTCCACCAGAATTACCGGTGACAAGGACCAGCCTTCGGCGTGGGTCTGTTCTTCCAGGCGTGTCAGAAACGGCGCGGTATGTTTATGCACCGCCAGCGCCGACAGACCATCGGCCACCACAATCGCCAAGTCCACTCCACCGGGATGCGCCAGGGCGTAGTCGCGCAAAGCCTGGGCCGACTCATCACTCAGGCGCCGCCCAAGGTCCGGGCGTTGCAGGTATATATGCCGGTCGGTGGCGGCGCTGTGCAGCAGCAGACTGTCGCGGCCGCGTTCGGCGCATTGGCTGCTGAGCCCGGGGTGATCGAAGGGCAGGTGCACCGCATCCCGCGCCTGGGCGTGGGCAAACTGGAAGTCCAGCTGGGCGCTGGTAGGAATGCTGGTGCCAGTGCGGCCCAATGCGATGCGCGCCGGGGTCAAACGGCGCAGTTCCAGCCAGGGGTTGTCAGGCAGTTCTAGTTGCACGGTCGGCTCCTTCATCCCAATTGCGCCAAGGCATGGCGAAACGCCGGTGGCAGGCTGTTGCCAAAATGCACCTTGCCGCCTTCTTGCGTGAAGATGCCCATTTTTGCCAGCCACTGTTCAAATTCCGGCGCCGGCTTTAAACCCAAGGTCTGGCGGGCGTACAGGGCGTCGTGGAACGAGGTGGTCTGGTAGTTGAGCATGATGTCGTCGGAACCGGGAATGCCCATGATGAAGTTGATACCGGCCACGCCCAGCAGGGTCAGCAGGGTGTCCATGTCGTCCTGGTCGGCTTCGGCGTGGTTGGTGTAGCAGATATCGCAACCCATGGGCACGCCGAGCAGCTTGCCGCAAAAGTGGTCTTCGAGGCCGGCACGGATGATCTGCTTGCCGTTGTACAGGTACTCCGGGCCGATAAAGCCGACCACGGTGTTCACCAAAAATGGCTTGAAGTGCCGCGCCACGGCGTAGGCGCGGGTTTCACAGGTTTGCTGGTCGACGCCAAAATGCGCATTGGCCGACAAGGCGCTGCCCTGGCCGGTTTCGAAGTACATCAGATTCTGCCCCAGGGTGCCGCGCTTGAGGCTCAGGCCGGCGTCGTAACCTTCCTGCAGCACGCTCAGGCTGATGCCGAAACTGGCGTTGGCCGCCTCGGTGCCGGCAATCGACTGGAACACCAGGTCCAGGGGCACGCCTCGGTTGATCGCCTCGATGGAGGTGGTGACGTGGGTCAGCACGCAGGCTTGGGTGGGGATTTCGTAGCGCTGGATGATCGCGTCGAGCATCTCCAGCATGGCGCAGATCGAGGCGATGCTGTCGGTGGCCGGGTTGATGCCGATCATGGCGTCGCCGTTGCCGTAGAGCAGGCCATCGAGAATGCTCGCGGCGATGCCTGCCGGTTCATCGGTGGGGTGGTTGGGCTGCAAACGTGTGGACAAGCGCCCGCGCAATCCCAGGGTGCCGCGAAACTGGGTGACCACGCGGATCTTCTGCGCCACCAGCACCAGGTCCTGCACGCGCATGATCTTGGACACGGCAGCGGCCATTTCCGGGGTCAGCCCTGGCGCCAATGCACGCAGGGCGTGTTCATCGGCTGCATCACTGAGCAGCCAGTCGCGCAGGCCGCCGACGGTGAGGTGGCTGACCGGCGCAAACGCCTGTTTATCGTGGGTGTCGATGATCAGCCGGGTGACTTCATCGCTTTCATAGGGAATCAGCACCTCCTGCAGGAAGTGCTTGAGCGGGATATTCGCCAGCGCCATCTGCGCCGCCACCCGTTCACCGTCGTTCTGTGCGGCGACACCGGCTAGGAAGTCCCCGGAGCGGGCGGGGCTGGCCTTGGCCATCACGTCCTTGAGGTCGTCGAAGCGGTAGGTGAGTGCACCCACCGCGTGGGAAAAGCTTGCCATACAGTGTCTCCTGGATGACGCGGGCAAACGTAGAGGACGCGCCCGCGTCGAGGTTTTCGGCAGTTAGTGCAAGGCGGCCTCTGCGGCCTGGATCGCCGCGAATTCCTCTTCCGGCGTGCCTGCTACCAAGTGATGCCGGCTGTAGAAAGCAAAGTAAGCAATTAATACTCCATAGATGACCGCGGCGCCAATCACCACTCGTGGATCCACCAGGAAGCCCGCCACCACGGCCACGCAGGCCAGCACCAGCGCCACGCCCGACGTGAAGATGCCGCCCGGCGTGCGGTACGGCCGGTCCATTTTGGGGCGACGGATGCGCAGGGTGATGTGCGCGGCCATCATCAGCACGTAGGAAATCGTCGCGCCGAACACTGCCACCAAAATCAGCAAGTCACCCTGGCCGGTCAGCGACAGGCCAAAACCGATAATTCCAGGAATCACCAACGCCAGCACCGGCGCCTTGCTCTTGTTGGTCTCGGACAGTTTGCGCGGCAGGTAGCCAGCGCGGGACAAGGCAAAGATCTGCCGCGAATAGGCGTAGATGATCGAGAAAAAGCTCGCGATCAGGCCGGCCAAACCGACCAGGTTGACGAAGCTGCCCATCCAGGTCGAACCGCCGTAGGATAATGCCAGTGCTTCAACCAGCGGGTTGCCGGATTTGATCAGCGCGTAGGTTCCCGCACCGCCCGGCGCGATCACCAAAATCAGCAGGGCAAAACTGGTCAGCACCACAATGGCGCCGATCAGGCCGCGGGGCAGGTCGCGTTTCGGGTTCTTGGTTTCTTCGGCGGCCAATGGAACGCCTTCCACCGCGAGGAAAAACCAGATGGCATACGGGATCGCCGCCCACACGCCGACGTAGCCGAACGGCAGGAAGCTGCTGGCGCCCTTGGCTTCGGTCACCGGAATGTCCAGCAGGTTGGCGACGTTGAAGTGCGGCACCATCGACACCAGGAATACGCCCAGGGCAATTGCGGCGACGGCGGTGATCACGAACATCAGCTTCAAGGCTTCGCCCACACCAAAGATGTGGATGCCAATAAAGATGATGTAGAACGTCAGGTAAATCATCCAGCCGCCAATGCCAAACAGCGACTCGCAATAAGCGCCGATAAACACCGCGATGGCCGCAGGGGCGATGGCGTATTCGATGAGGATCGCGGTGCCCGTGAGAAACCCGCCCCAAGGGCCAAAGGCGCTGCGGGCAAAACCGTAGCCACCGCCGGCGGTGGGGATCATGGACGACAGTTCGGCCAGGGAAAAGCACATGCACAGGTACATTGTCGCCATCAGCAAGGTGGCGAGGAACATGCCGCCCCAGCCACCCTGGGCCAGGCCGAAGTTCCAGCCGGCGTAATCGCCGGAGATCACATAGGCCACGCCAAGGCCCACCAGCAGTACCCAGCCGGCGGCGCCTTTTTTCAATTCGCGTTGTTGGAAGTATTCGGTGCCGACTTTTTCGAAGTCGACGGAAGAGCCAGTGGGTTCGCTAGGCATGGGGAAGTACCTTTCATTCTTATTGTTTTTGACTCGGCGTCTTTGTGCCGAATGAGGTAGCAATTGCTTGTGATATCAAATGTGGGAGCTGGCTTGCCTGCGATAGCGACCTGTCAGCTACCCCTTATTTGGCTGATACACCGCTATCGCAGGCAAGCCAGCTCCCACACTTGATTGCATTTCAAGTTGGGAGCGGGTTGCTTGCTACAAGGCTAAGTTAGAAAAAGCCCAACGGATTAATGTCGTAGCTCACCAGCAGGTTCTTGGTCTGCTGGTAGTGATCCAACATCATCTTGTGGGTCTCACGGCCCACACCAGATTTCTTGTAACCGCCAAACGCGGCATGCGCCGGGTACAGGTGGTAGCAGTTGGTCCACACACGACCGGCCTTGATCGCCCGGCCCATGCGGTAGGCGCGGTTGATGTCGCGGGTCCACAGGCCGGCGCCCAGGCCGAACTCGGTGTCGTTGGCAATCGCCAGGGCTTCGGCTTCGTCCTTGAAGGTGGTGATGCTCACCACCGGGCCGAAGATTTCTTCCTGGAACACGCGCATGTCGTTGGTGCCCTTGAGCAGGGTCGGCTGGATGTAATAACCGGTGGCCAGGTCACCGGTGAGCTTCTCGACCTTGCCGCCCGTGAGTAATTGCGCGCCTTCGCCCTTGGCGATTTCCAGGTAGGACAGGATCTTGTCGAACTGCTGCTCGGACGCCTGGGCGCCGACCATGGTGTCGGTGTCCAGCGGGTCGCCACGCTTGATCGACTCGACTTTCTTCATCACCACTTTCATGAAGTCGTCGTAGATCGACTCCTCCACCAGTGCGCGGGAAGGGCAGGTGCACACTTCGCCCTGGTTGAAGAACGCCAGCACCAGGCCTTCGGCAGCCTTTTCGATAAATGCAGGTTCGGCTTTCATGATGTCGGCGAAGAAGATGTTCGGCGACTTGCCGCCCAGCTCAACCGTGGAGGGAATAATGTTCTCGGCCGCCGCATGCATGATGTGCGAGCCCACGGGCGTTGAGCCGGTGAAGGCGATCTTGGCGATGCGCTTGCTGGTGGCCAGGGCTTCGCCGGCTTCCTTGCCAAAACCGTGCACTACGTTGAGCACGCCCGGTGGCAGCAGGTCGCCGATCAGTTCCATCAGCACGCTGATGCCCAGGGGCGTTTGCTCGGCGGGCTTGAGCACCACGCAGTTGCCGGCGGCCAGGGCCGGGGCGAGTTTCCATGCGGCCATCAGCAGCGGGAAGTTCCACGGGATGATCTGGCCGACCACGCCCAGCGGCTCGTGGAAGTGATAGGCGGCGGTGTGTTCGTTGATTTCGGCGCTGCTGCCTTCCTGGGCGCGGATGCAGCCGGCGAAGTAGCGGAAGTGGTCGGCGGCCAGGGGGATATCGGCGTTGAGGGTTTCGCGCACGGCCTTGCCGTTGTCCCAGGTTTCGGTGATGGCCAGCAGCTCGAGGTTCTGTTCGATGCGGTCGGCGATTTTCAGCAGCACCAGCGAGCGGTCCTGGGCCGAGGTCTTGCCCCAGGCGTCAGCAGCGGCATGGGCAGCGTCCAGGGCTTTGTCGATGTCTTTGGCCGTGGAGCGCGGGAAGTCGGCGATAGGCTTGCCGTTGACCGGCGAGGTGTTGGTGAAATAGTTGCCATCGACCGGCGCAACGAATTCGCCGCCGATGTAGTTACCGTACTTGGCCTTGAACGAAACGATCGCGCCTTCAGTACCGGGGTGTGCGTAACGCATGGTGGCATCTCCTGCTTTTATGTTTATTGGAGTACAGCGCGGCAAGCGCGTGATAAAGCGTAGAGCAAAGGTTGGGCCACTGCATTGCTGGCCAGTCAAATCAAGGGGTTGGGCGCTGGCGCCATGCGTCGCTGTCACCCTTGCGGTACAGGTGGTGTGACAGTTTGTGTCATAAACGGTACAGCCTGTGACCGGTGGGTCGGCCCGGGATTGCAATGGGCAGAGGGCTGGGGGATGCTGAGCGCTCTCACGCAGGGAGAATAATAAGAACATGCATAACGATCATTTCAGTCGCCATGCCCAGCAAGTCTTGACCGTCACCCGCGGACAGGAGCTGTCCCAGGGGCCTGGCAGCGATCCGTCCATCGCCCGTTCCTGGCTGCGTTGCGTGGAGGATTATCACCTCGACCCTGCGCAGACCATCGCCCCCACGGTGCTTGAACACGGCCGCCTGCTGGAAAGCCGCGAGCGCCTGCGCCAAGTGCTGCACATCGCCGGCAGCGAGATGAACAGCCTGCATCAGCAGCTCTCCGGCGCCGGCCATGCGGTGCTGCTCACCGACGCACGGGGCGTGATCCTCAACTGCGTTACCGCGCCGTCCGAACGCAAGATCTTCGAGCGCGCCGGGCTATGGCTGGGCGCTGACTGGAGCGAAGCCTGCGAGGGCACCAACGGCATCGGCACCTGCCTGGTGGAGCGGCAGTCGTTGACGATCCACCGTGATGAACATTTTCGCGGCCGCCATACCGGGCTGACCTGTTCGGCGAGCCCGGTGTTCGACCCTCATGGTGATTTGCTGGCGGTGCTGGATGTGTCCTCGGCCCGCGAAGCCGTGTCGCGCCAGAGCCAGTTCCACACCATGGCGCTGGTGAACCTGTCGGCCAAGATGATCGAAAGTTGCTACTTCCTGCGTCACTTCGAACACCACTGGCTGTTGCGTTTCCACCTGCAGGCCGAGTCGGTCGGGTTATTCAGCGAAGGCTTGCTGGCGTTCGATGGTGAAGGACGCATTTGTGCGGTCAACCAGAGCGCCCTGAACCTGTTGGGGCAGCTTCGCGGCGGCTTGGTGGGCCAGTCGGTGGAAGCGTTTTTCGACTGTTCCCTGGATCAGTTGCTGGGGCGGGCCAGCGCGAATGCCACGGCCAGTTGGCCGCTGCGTACCCGCGATGGTCGCCCTCTATTTGCAGCGCTGCGAGGTCAGCCGCGCAGTGCTCCGGCCCCGATGGTCAAGCTACAGGCGCCACGCCCATTGGGTATCTGCCTGGGCGATCCGGCGTTGCAAAATGAGCTGCGCAAGGCTTCGCGAGTGTTCGAGCGCGACGTGCCCTTGCTGATCAACGGCGAAACCGGCTGCGGTAAAGAGGCCTTCGCCAAGGCCGTGCATCAGGCCAGCCAACGGGGCGACCAGGCTTTTGTCGCGCTGAACTGTGCGGCCATTCCGGAAAACCTGATCGAGAGCGAGTTGTTTGGCTATCGCGCCGGCAGTTTTACCGGCGCCCTTAAAGAAGGCATGCGCGGCAAGCTGCAACAGGCCGACGGCGGCACGCTGTTTCTCGACGAAATCGGCGACATGCCACTGGCACTGCAAACCCGCCTGTTAAGGGTATTGGAGGATCGCCTGGTGGTGCCTATCGGCGGCGAACCCCAAGCTGTGAACGTGCGCATCATCAGCGCCACGCACCGCAATTTGCTGGAGCGTGTAGCCGATGGCAGCTTTCGCGAAGACCTGTATTACCGCTTGAACGGCTTGGAAGTGGCCCTGCCGCCGTTACGCGAACGCACTGACAAGTCGCAACTGTTGGACTTCCTCCTGGCCCAGGAGGCCGGCACCGAACAGGTGATGCTCGACGAGTCGGCGCGCCAGGCCCTGTTGGCCTTCCACTGGCCCGGCAACCTACGGCAGTTGCGTACGGTGTTGCGCACGGTAGTGGCGCTCTGTGAGGGAGGACGAGTCGGGCTTGAGGACTTGCCAGCGCTGATTCGCCAGACGCAGACGCAGGGGGGCAGGGTGGATGCGCCATGCACCTCGCCGCTGGAAAGCGCCGAGCGTCAGGCATTACTCGACGCGTTGGCGCAGCAGCGCTGGCATATGCGCCATGTGGCTGAACAGTTGGGCGTCAGTCGCAATACGCTGTACCGCAAGTTACGCAAACATGGCATTTCACGGGACTTCGTGCATTAAGGAGCGTGGCAGTTGTCGGAATAACTCAGTTATTGCGCACTGCTTGTTTTGTGTCCCACTTGATTTAAGGTTTTTTATCGCTCCACGCACTCACGTAGCCCCGGAACGTGACGCGTGGTTTTAAGCACTGATGTAATAAGGGCCGCGGGTGACGTGCCCTTTGACCCAGTTGTTTAAAACTTTCAGAGTGACAACACATGAATATTACAAGTCCAATAACGACTCCTGTGCCACAACTCCCTGTTCAACTTGACGCTACTCCCACTCCCGCGCCGCAACCTTTGACAGTGGGCTGGGGCGAACCGCTGGACCACACTCAGGCTGACCATGGCTCGCAGCCTTCCGCGCAGGAGGCTGATCAAGCGCCGAAGGTGCGCATCAAGCGTGGAATCTCCTTCTTCGGACGGCGATTCCCGCTTGGAGGAGGCACCCGGCCCACGGCACCTGTGTCTCCCACGCCATCGGTCAGGGTGCCGACGCCTGCGCCGGTGTCCCCGGGGCCATCGACCAGGGTACTGCCTGCTCCGGTCAATCCCACTGCCACCAGGTTGGAGAGCGCACTGGGTGGAAAGAGACCCACAACATCTGCCGATACCCCTGGCCCCAGCCCGACCGCTGGCAGCTCAAGCCAGTCGGCCTTGGATAAACTCAAGGGCATGGTGGCCAAGGGGCCTCAGGCGACCGGCAGTGGTGGGGCTGTCACCATAAAACCGGTGGATCCGCCCAAGGTCAGTGTGGCCGATGTCACCCAGCGACTGTTGGATGCCGACAGACTGGTCAAGGCGGGCGTTATTTCCACCTCGCCCTCTACCGGCAAGACGATCAAGGATGCGTTTATCAATGCTGGCGTCAATGGCATCGTCAGCGCGCCGATCAACGTGGGCGCGTATGCCGGGTCCGTGGCCACGGGAGAGGCGATCAAGAGTCAATATGTACCGTCGCCATTGCCGCCACCGCACCTGCCCGGTGTTGCCAAGCCCGATCCCGCGCCTGCACCAGAAGTGGCCGTGCCAACCACAACGGATGCGCCAACGCCTTCGGCCACGCGCCATCTGGACCGGGTAGAAAAAGTGGTGCTGGAGTTCGCCAATGTCCTCATTGTGCTGGCGTCCGGAAACACCGAAGACCGGCTTGCCATGGGCGACGCCTGGCCCAGGACGCGTGAAGCACGCATGGATAACCTTGAGCAGTTACTGAGCGTTTCGGAAACCCATATGAAGCAAGTGGCGGAGGAGAACGGCATTATTTTCAAACCTCACATCGAGTCGCAAGCATCCCCAGGCACGGGGGGCCGCTTGGGCGTGATCGAGCGCCGTTACCGCGCTTTGGAAAACGCAGCTGATCGAATCAT
The DNA here is from genome assembly GCF_001439685.1 of Pseudomonas libanensis. GTDB lineage: Bacteria > Pseudomonadota > Gammaproteobacteria > Pseudomonadales > Pseudomonadaceae > Aquipseudomonas > Aquipseudomonas libanensis. The sequence goes on along the minus strand of NZ_JYLH01000008.1, from coordinate 226,783 downwards.
TGCCGTGAAAGAAACTGAAGCCAAAAAAACCGGGGCCACGGTTTAAGGCAACCCTTTTGCCCGCCGCATCCTACCGGCGGGCGTTTCGCCCTCAGCTAAAGCGTGCGAACTTTCCCACCCTACGCTAACCTGCCTCGATGTTTACGAGGTCGACTATGCACATTCATATTCTGGGTATCTGCGGTACGTTCATGGGTTCGATGGCGGTTCTGGCCAAGGAGTTAGGTCATCACGTAACAGGCTCCGATGCCAATGTTTATCCCCCCATGAGCACGCAGCTACAGGCGCAAGGGATTGAACTGACCCAAGGTTACGACCCTTCGCAATTTGACCCGGTGCCGGACCTGGTCGTCATCGGTAACGCCATGTCACGCGGCAACCCGGCGGTCGAATACGTACTGAACAAAGGCTTGCCGTATGTCTCCGGCCCCCAGTGGCTGGCCGACCATGTACTGCAAGGCCGTTGGGTCCTGGCAGTGGCGGGCACTCACGGCAAGACCACCACCAGCAGCATGCTGGCCTGGGTGCTGGAACATGCGGGCATGAGCCCGGGCTTCTTGATTGGAGGTGTGCCGCAGAACTTCTCGGTGTCGGCGCGCCTGGGCCAGACGCCGTTTTTTGTGATCGAGGCCGATGAATACGACAGCGCCTTTTTCGACAAGCGTTCCAAGTTCGTCCACTACCGCCCGCGCACGGCAATCCTGAATAACCTTGAGTTCGATCACGCGGATATTTTCCCTGACTTGCCAGCGATTGAGCGGCAGTTCCACCACTTGGTGCGCACTATTCCCAGCGAAGGCCTGGTCATTCATCCCACCACCGAGCCCGCGTTGCAGCGTGTGATCGACATGGGCTGCTGGACCCCAGTGCAAACCACTGGCGCGGGTGGGCAGTGGCAGGCCAGGTTGCTCAGCGAAGACGGTTCGCGGTTTGAAGTGCTGTTCGAAGGCCAAGCCCAAGGTATTGTCGATTGGGGCATGACCGGCCAGCATAACGTGGCCAACGCCTTGGTCTCCTTGGCTGCCGCCCGGCATGTCGGCGTGGTGCCGGCCATGGGCATCGCCGCCTTGAGCGCATTCAAGAGTGTGAAGCGGCGTATGGAAAAAGTCGCCGACGTGAAGGGGATTACCATTTACGACGACTTTGCCCACCACCCGACAGCGATTGCCACCACCCTGGATGGCCTGCGCAAGCGCGTTGGTGATGCCCAGATCATTGCGATCGTCGAGCCGCGCTCCAATTCCATGAAGTTGGGCGCGCATCGCGATGGCCTGCCGGAAAGCGTCAACGATGCCGACCAGGTGGTGTGGTATGCGCCGGCCAACCTCGGCTGGGATTTGCCCGGGATTGCTGCACTGTGCACCGTGCCCTCGACAGTCTGTGATTCGCTGGAAGGCATCATTGAGCATGTGAAGCACTTGGCCCAACCCGGCACTCACGTGGTGATCATGAGCAACGGCGGCTTCGGCGGCCTGCACGGCAAGTTGGCCGAGGCGTTGAAATGAGCGGGCCGGAACGCATTACCCTGGCGATGACCGGCGCATCCGGTGCGCCGTATGGCCTGCGTTTGCTCGATTGCCTGGTGCGTGAAGACCGTGAGGTGCATTTTCTGATCTCCAAGGCGGCGCAGTTGGTGCTGGCGACCGAGACCGATGTCGCCCTGCCCTCCAAGGTGCAGATGATGCAGGCGTTCCTCACCGAGTACACCGGCGCGGCGGCAGGGCAGATCAAGGTCTACGGCAAAGAAGACTGGATGTCGCCGGTGGCCTCAGGCTCCGGTGCGCCTGCGGCGATGGTGGTGGTGCCGTGTTCCACCGGCACCTTGTCGGCGATTGCCACGGGCGCCTGCAACAACCTGATCGAACGGGCGGCGGACGTAACCTTGAAGGAGCGCCGCCAATTGATCCTGGTGCCGCGCGAAGCGCCATATTCGAGCATTCACTTGGAGCATATGCTCAAGTTGTCGAACATGGGCGTGACCATTCTGCCCGCGTCGCCAGGCTTCTATCACCAGCCGCAGACCATCGATGATCTGGTGGATTTTGTGGTGGCGCGCATTCTCAACCTGTTGAACATTCCCCAGGACATGTTGCCGCGTTGGGGTGAGCACCATTTGGGCGGCGATGAATAAAGCGCTGCTGCTCTTGATGGCGTTGCAACTCACCGGCTGCGCCACGGCGCGCACGCTGGATGCCGCGCAACCGGGCGCACCCGTGGTGTATGCCGGCACGCGGCTGGATCTGTATGCGATCAATGGTGGCTGCTGTGCCAAGGACCGCTTTGGTGCCGAGGCGCCGAGCTATCCCCATGTCGACCTGCCGGCCAGTGCGTTGTTCGACACGCTGTTGTTGCCATTGTCGGTGTTGACGGTGCTGGGCGTCGGCTTCAACGCCACCGGTGGTCTGTAACGCAAATCCCGCCAGCAATACTAAAAATGTGGAAGGGGGCTTGCTCCCGATAGCGGTAGTCCAGTCAACTATTTGGTGACTGGCATACCGTAATCGGGGGCAAGCCCCCTCCCACATTGGGTTTGTGGTTACATTTATTTGCCGAGCTTGCGCAACTCGTCCGACTCCACCACCCGCACGCCATCCTGTTCTTCCAGCGCCAGGCGCCACATGGCGCGGGCCAGTTCGCAGACTTCGATACCGTGATATTTGCCCGGAATAAGCCGTGACAGCGGCCCGGCCAACTGTTCGGCCAGCCGAGGTTCAAGTCGTTCTCCCAGCAGGAGCGAAGGACGTACGATGGTCAGCTGTGGCCAGTCTTGAGCTCTGAGCGCCTGCTCCATTTCCCCCTTGACCCGGTTGTAGAACACCGAGGACTTCGGATCGGCGCCAATCGCACTGATCACGATCAGATGGCGCGCGCCCATCTCCCGCGCGCGCTTGGCGAAGGCCACCACCAAGTCCAGGTCGATCGCCCGAAACGCCGCTTCGGAGCCGGCCTTCTTGATTGTGGTGCCCAAACAGCAGAAGGCGATATCCACCTGACCGCTCAGTTGGGGCAGGAACACTGCCGGGTCGCCTACCGGGTTTTCCAGACGTGGATGTTCGGCAAGTGGTTTGCGGCTGGGCGCCAGCACGCGGGTTACGGTGGGTTCGTTGAGCAGGCGGTCGAGCAGGTGTTCGCCGGTAAGGCCGGAGGCGCCAGCGAGCAAGATATGCTGAGGTGTCAGGTACATAGTGTTTCCCCCTTGTTACACGTTACAGCTTAGTTGCCTTTGGCTTCCTTGCTATTCATTGAGACGCTTTCGAGCGCCTTTCGTGCCTGCTGTTTGCGTAATAATTGCCAACGGGCGATCACGCCTTTGGGGGCCCAGATCTGCGGTTCGGAGGCTTCGAAATTGTCCGCCTGCTCGCGTTCGGCCACATGCAGTTGTGCCAGTTTGAAGGCGTGTTGCAAATCATCTGTCTGGTTAAAAGCTTGTGCGAAAAGGGCATCACCGAAGTAGGTGAAGTCCGCTTCTTCCGAGCAGCCGAACGACACGCGGTCCGCACGGGAGGCGGTCATGATCAGGGTGCGTTCATCTTTGAGTGCCGGTATGAAGCCTCCGGAATAGCATGCTGAGATCACGATAATCTTGTCGCGGTTTTTCAGCGGTGCGAGCACCGCGGCCAGCTCATCGGCGGGCAGGTCGGCCAGTTCCATGCGCGGTTGGTCGAGCACCAGCTCGTGTTCGTGTGTGCCATGGCTGGTCATGTAGATGAATATCAGGTCTTCCGGCCCGGTACGTTCGGCCAGGGTTTGCACGGCGCGGCGCAGGCTTTCGCGGGTGGCCAGCGGGCGGTCGGCGATATGGTCGCGGTGGTTGACCAGGCGCACCTGCCCGCGCGCGCCGAAGCGGGTGGCGAGCATGTTGCTGACGTAATCGGCTTCGCGCAGGAACACGCTTTGCTTGCCGTCGCCCGCCAACGCCAAGGTGTACAGCTCGACGGCAGGGGTGGACGGCGGCACGGCGGCCAGGGCGTCATCGAGCAAGCGGCCTTGGGCCAGTACACCGGTTTCCAGTGGGTCGGGCAGCAGCGTGCCATCGGCATCGCGTACGCGCAGGCCATTGACCCAGGTGCCGGCCTGTACGGTGCCGTCGGTGAGGACGAGGGTGCCGCGGCCCTGGTAGTTGTCGCTGTCGAAGCCGCCGATATAGAAACTGCCATCGGTGAGATTCAGGCGGCCTTCGCCGGTAAAGCGCCAATCGCTGAACTGGCCGACGTAGTGGCTGCCATCCACACCGATCAACTCACCATGGCCGCTGAGGGCGCCTTCCTTGAACTGGCCGATCCACACGTCACCGTCGGCGTTTTCGTAGCGGCCTTTGCCGTTGAGCTGGTTCTGCTTGAATTGGCCGACATAGATATCGCCCTCGGCGCTGTTGAAGGTGCCATTGCCTTCCAGTTGGCCATCGACGAAGCGGCCACTGAACTGATTGCCGCTGTCGTCATTGCGCTGGCCTTCGCCATTGGGCTTGCCGTGGGCGAATTGGCCCTGGTATTGGCTGCCATCGGCCAGCTCGAGGCGGCCGAGGCCTGCGTACTGGTCGTCCTTGAATTCGCCGCGATAGGTCATTTGCCCCTCTTTGAGGGTGCCTTCGCCGTTGCGTCGACCCTTTTTGAAACCTCCGACGTAACTGCTGCCCGCGGTGGTCAGGCTGCCCTGGCCATCAAACAGGCCCTGCTGGAATTCGCCTTTATAGACTTCGCCATTACTACCATGCCATTCGCCCTTGCCGTGCCACTGCCCTTTGTCAAACTGGCCGGCGTACCAACTGCCATTGGGGTAATCCACGCGGCCCTGGCCTTGCAGCAGGCCGTTGACCACGTCACCCCGGTAGCGGCCGCCATCGGGCAGGCGCGCATCGGGCGGCAACAGCGATTCGCCGTCTCCGCAAGCGGTGAGCAACAGGGCAAAGGCGAGGGGAACGAGTGGGCGCATAGCGGGATCCGGATAATTGAGCGCCGAGTATGCCGCAGCCGCAGGATTCATACATAAATTTACATACACTGTGGCAAGGTTTATCGCCTCACCACAGTCCGGGCCTTATACGAAGCAGAGCGACAACGACTCGGCAATGTAGGCGGGCTTCTCCTGGCCTTCGATTTCCAGGGTGGCGGTGGCCTTGAACAGCCATTGGCCCGGTTTTTTCTCGGTGACATCGGTGAGGGTGACGTTCAGGCGCACCTTGGAATCAACCTTTACAGGCTGGATAAAACGTACGCTGTCCAGGCCGTAGTTGACTGCCATCTTCAAGCCTTCGGGCATGATCAGGATGTCTTCCATCAGCTTGGGCATCAGCGACAGCGACAGGAAACCATGGGCGATGGTGCTGCCGAATGGGGTCTGGGCGGCCTTGGCCGGGTCGACGTGGATGAACTGATGATCGCCGGTGGCTTCTGCGAACAGGTTGATACGCGCCTGGTCGATGGTGAGCCATTCGGAACGTCCCAGTTCCTTGCCGACATAATCTTTGAGCTGCGCTACAGGTACATAGGGCATTGCGTCTCTCCTGGGTTCATCGTTTTTATCCGCCCGGGAATGGGGGCGTTTTTATGGGTTACAGAGAACCAATGTAGATCATCATGGGCACCCCGCCCGGTCAACCCACCATGCTTTTGGCGAATGCCGGGGCATAGAGTGGGCATGCTTATAATGCGGGCGAGCTTTGAAGGGGAGAGAGCGAATGCTATTACGTGGCCTGACCTGGCTGGTGCTGTTCCAATTGATCGGCACGGCGATCAATCATTTACTGTTGCCGGTGCTGCCGGGGCCGATTGTGGGCCTGTTGCTGATGCTGGGTTTCCTAGTCTGGCGCGGTGAAGTCGGCGAGCCCCTGAGCCTGGCGGCCAGCAGCCTGTTGCGTTATCTGCCGCTGCTGCTGGTGCCCCCGGCCGTGGGCGTGATGGTATACGCCAAGGACATCGCCGCCGACTTCTGGGCCATCGTCGGTGCGCTGGTATTGTCGCTGGTGATCGCCATGGGCTTTATCGGCGTATTGATGCAGCACATGGTCAAGCGCAAGGAGCGAGGGCAGTGATCTTTGACTGGCAGGGTGCCTGGACGGCCGTCATTCACCACCCGCTGTTCGGCATCGGCATCACCCTGGGCGCCTATCAACTGGTGCTGGCAGGGTTCGAGAAAACCCGCTGGGTCTTCCTGCAGCCGGTGCTGGTGTCCATGCTGCTGGTGATCGGCGTGCTGCTCACCTGTGGTCTGAGCTATGCCGAATACCGCAAGAGCACCGAGATCATGGGCATCCTGCTCGGGCCTGCAACAGTGGCCCTGGCGGTGCCGCTTTATCTCAACCTGCGACGGATTCGCCAATTGTTCTGGCCGATTTTTACTACGCTGGTGATAGGTGGGGTGTTGGCCACTGGTTTGTGTGTGTGGCTGGGGTGGTGGTTCGGGGCCGAACATATGGTGCTGATGACCATGGCGCCCAAGTCGGTGACGTCGCCGATCGCCATGCTGGTCGCCGAGCAGATTGGTGGCGTGGCGGCCTTGGCGGCGGTGTTTGTGCTGATCACCGGGGTGGTCGGCGCGATGATCGGCCCGGCGTACCTGACGCGCCTGGGTGTACACAGCCCCGAAGCGCGCGGCATGGCGCTGGGCATGACTGCCCACGCTGTCGGCACCTCGGTGGCCCTGCAGGAAAGCGAAGAGTGTGGCGCCTTCGCGGCGCTGGCGATGAGCCTGATGGGCGTGGCCACGGCAGTGTTCCTGCCGCTGGCGGTATCGGTAATTGTTTAACCCAGGTTTAAGGAAACCTTTATGAGTCTGGCGCTGTTCCCGCTCAACACTGTGCTGTTCCCTGGCTGTACCCTCGATTTGCAACTGTTCGAGGCGCGCTACCTGGACATGATCAGCCGTTGCATGAAAAAGGGCGAAAGCTTCGGCGTGGTGTGCATCCTCGACGGCAAGGAAGTCGGCATGGCGCCGGAGGGCTACGCGTTGATTGGCTGTGAGGCGCTGATTCGCGACTTCAAGCAACAGGAAAACGGCCTGCTGGGGATTCGTGTCGAAGGCGGTCGGCGTTTCCGTGTGCGTGATGCCGGCGTGCAGAAAGACCAACTGCTGGTGGCCGATGTGCAATGGATGGAAGAGCTGCCGGACCGGCCGCTTGAAGAGGAGGACGCCGACTTGCTCGCGTTGCTCCAGGCCCTGGCCGAGCACCCGATGGTCGCCTCCCTGGACATGGGCGGCCACGCCGAGGGTCAGCAAGCTCTGGGCAATCAGCTGGCATATCTATTGCCGTTCACCGAGGCCGACAAGGTCGACCTGCTGCAACTCGACGACCCGCAGCAACGCCTGGATGCGATCCAAATGTTGCTGGATGAGCTGCAGGGCGAACTGTTCACCTGATTCAGATTTATCTGACGCAGCTTTCAGAGTTTGCTCGGCCATCTCAGCTGCGCCGCCTGCAATATTTTCCGATCACACTAATTGATCGGGGATGACCATGATTCGTCTGACACCATCGGAGCAAGTTGCCTGGGACGCGTACTTTGTCAGCGTGACCACACAACTGCTCCAGCAGGATGCAACGCGGGGCCCGGAGTACATCGCCGAGCGCGCCGCTGAAATTGCCGATGAGATGCTACTGGAGCGGCGCGAACGTTGTGTTGAGCGCCGCAGCGCTTCGGTGGACTGGATCGGCCCGGCCAAGGGTCAATAGGCGTACCTGAGCAGTGCGTGGGGCGTGCCGGTAAAAGCGATAAAGCCGAGCACGGCCACCACGGCGGGCAACACCAGCCACCAGGCTTTTTGCGACATCGCAGGCAATGGGCTGCGGTGTTCGCTGACGGTGAGGCTGAACGCGCACACGGTCATCGCCAGCAACGTGCCGGCCAGGATATCCGTGGGCCAATGGGCGCCCAGGTAAACCCGCGACAGGGCAATGAAGGCCGCGGGAATACAACCCAGCAACATCCAGGTCAGGCGTAGACGTGTGGGTTGGCCACGGCCGGCCAGCACCGCAAGCGCCAGGAAGAATGCAAAGGCACCGGAGGCATGGCCGCTGGGCATGCTGAAGCTGGTCAACGGGTCTGTGAGGATTTCCGGGCGCCCACGGGCGAAAAACAGCTTGGTGCCGGTGTTGATCACGGCCGCGCCGGCGAGCGTGGCGCCGACAAACAGAGCGTGGCGCCATTGCCGTGCCAGTAGCAGCAAGCCGGTGAACACTGCGCTGGCGACAAACATCTTCCTGAACTCACCCAGTTGGGTGACCCGCACCATGACCTCGTCCAGCCAAGGGCTGCGATGCTCCTGCACCAGTGCGCTCAGGCCCTGGTCGAAGTCGTTGAGGTGGGGGTAGCCGATAAGCAGCGCAATCAACAAGACCAGGCTGGCGCAACCGATCCACAAGGTGGCGCGACGATGGCCGCGCCAGCTGCTGTTCAAGCTCAGCCCCAGCAGGACCGCCAGGCAGGCCGTGATAACTGCCGCCTCCGGCCAGAAACCCTCCGGCAGCGGCAGGCGGAACGCGGCGCCGGCGGCCCAGCCCGGCATCAGGTAAGCCACCGACCAGCCCGCTGCGGCAATGATGCTCACGGCAGCGAAGCGCGGGAAGGGCATATCGCACATGCCCGCGACCATTGGCAGCATGGGGCGCAGCGGGCCGATGAAGCGTCCGACCAGCAGGCTGGCGATTCCGTACTTGTGGAAGTAGGTTTCTGCGCCGTTCATCCATTCGGGGTGATGACGCAGGCCGGGCAGGCGCCGGATATTCTGGTGGAAATGTCGTCCCAGGTAGTAGGAAACCCCATCGCCCAACAAGCCGCCGAGGAAGCCCAGCAAAAGCGTTTCACTTAACGACAGCGCACCGCTGCCGGCCAGCGCGGCAATCGCGAACAGCAATACCGTGCCCGGCACGATCAGCCCGGCGATGGCCAGGCACTCCACGCACGCGACGATAAACACCGCCGCTGCCAGCCATTGCGGGTTCAGGGTCAGCCAGCCGGTGATGCTATCGAGCCATTGGCCCATACAATCCACTCCATGCATACATATTCAAAAACACTGAAGCTTCAATGGTGGGAGCGGGCTTGCTCGCGAATGCGGTGTTCCAGACACAGATTCCTACACTGACACGCCGCATTCGCGAGCAAGCCCGCTCCCACATTGGAGCCGCTGTGTTGCGGATATCATCAAATCAAAAAATAATCCCGGCCTTCGACCTGGCCCCGGCGCAGCGGGTTCCGCGTGCAATAAGGCGCATAGCCAGCATCGACGAAGCGGTACATCAGGTGTTCATCGCGCCCGCTGGGGATGCCCAGCCGCGTGGTCTGGATAATCTGCGCAGGCACCTGGCCAACGTCCTCGACATACAGCAGCTCCTGATCGAAGCGCTTGGCGTCCCACATCGGCACCTTCAGGCCCAGCGCCTTGCACAGCAAGGTCTGGCCGGCACAAAGTTTTTGCGTCGGGCGAGGGCTGCCATCGGCGTTCGGGTTGTTCAGCAGCATCTGGGCCAGGCTGGCCGGGCCGGAGATTTCATCGACCCATGGGTAGGCCGATTTGATCAATACGGCATTGCCCGGACCATGGGCGCTGAAGTTCAATGAATCGCCGCCACGGGCGTAGTACATATAGATATGCCCACCGTCCAGAAACAAAGCCTTACGCTTTTCTGTGTAACCAAGGGAGGCGTGGCTGCCTTTTTCGGCCACGTAATAGGCTTCGGTTTCAATAATTCGCGCCGAAAGCCAGATATCACCGACGCGATGGCGAATGACTTTGCCGAGTAATTCTCGCGCAAGCAGTTGCGCATCGCGGTCGAAGAAGCCGTCGGGCAGGGCGCTGGCGGGGAGCAGAGGGGTAAAACCGGACATGGGGTTCAGGGTTATTACGGCTAAATGTGACCGAATAATAACAACTCCCAGCTTAATTACGCCTGAACCGCAGGTTTTTACAGTTCATTTCGACCATCCGCCCCTCACCGCTGTCAGTCGTGCTGCGTCACAGCTATAATCTGCCGCTTTCCTCTTTGCCAAGACTCCCTGACCATGACTGAGTCCGTTCTTGACTACATGACCCGCCTGGGTCGCGCTGCCCGTCAGGCTTCGCGGTTGATCGCCCGTGCGAGCACTGCGCAGAAGAACTGTGCGCTGCTGGCGGCTGCCGATGCTCTGGATGCCTCGCGCTCCGAGTTGACCGCCGCCAACGAGCTGGACCTGGCCAGCGGCCGTGCCAATGGCCTGGAACCGGCCCTGCTGGATCGCCTGGCGCTGACCCCGGCACGTATCGACGACATGATCGAAGGCCTGCGTCAGGTGGCCAAGCTGCCTGACCCCATCGGTGAAATCCGCGACATGCGCTACCTGCCATCCGGTATCCAGGTCGGCAAGATGCGCGTGCCCCTGGGCGTGATCGGCATCATCTATGAGTCGCGTCCGAACGTGACCATCGACGCCGCGAGCCTGTGCCTCAAGTCCGGCAACGCTACCATCCTGCGTGGCGGTTCCGAGGCGATCAATTCCAACCGCGCCATCGCCGCCTGCATCCAGCAAGGCCTGGCCGTGGCCGAATTGCCGGCCGAAGTGGTGCAAGTGGTGGAAACCACCGACCGCGCCGCCGTTGGCGCGCTGATCACCATGCCGGAATTCGTCGACGTGATCGTTCCCCGGGGTGGCAAGAGCCTGATCGAGCGCGTCAGCCGCGATGCCAAGGTGCCGGTGATCAAGCACCTGGACGGTGTGTGCCACGTCTATATCGACATCGCCGCCGACCTCGACAAGGCGATCCGCATCGCCGACAACGCCAAGACCCACCGCTACGCCCCGTGCAACACCATGGAAACCTTGCTGGTGCACACCGGCATTGCCGAGCGCGTGCTGCCGCCGCTGGCCGCCATTTACCGCGACAAGGGCGTGGAGCTGCGCGGTTGCGAGCGTACCCGGGCGTTGCTCGGCGCGGACGTGATCGAGGCGAGCGAGCAGGACTGGTACACCGAGTACACGGCGCCGATCCTGTCGATCCGTATCGTCGATGACCTGGACCAGGCCATCGAACACATCAACAAGTACGGCTCCAAGCACACCGATGCGATTGTGTCCGAGCATTTCAGCGATGCCCGGCGTTTCCTCAACGAAGTGGATTCCGCTTCGGTGATGGTCAACGCCTCGACGCGGTTTGCCGACGGTTTCGAGTACGGCCTGGGGGCGGAGATCGGTATCTCCACCGACAAGCTCCACGCGCGCGGCCCGGTTGGCCTCGAAGGCTTGACCAGCGAGAAGTACGTGGTGTTCGGTGACGGTCACGTGCGCACTTGATGGCTAAACGCATCGGGCTGCTCGGTGGTACTTTCGACCCCGTGCACATCGGCCACCTGCGCAGTGCCCTGGAAGTCGCGGATGCCCTTGGGCTGGACGAGGTGCGGCTGTTGCCCAATTTCCGGCCGCCGCATCGTGATACGCCGCAAGTGTCGGCGCAACAGCGCCTGGAAATGGTGCGCCTTGCGGTAGAGGGCATAGCGCCGCTGGTGGTGGACGATCGCGAACTCAAGCGCGATAAACCGTCCTACACTGTCGACACCCTGGAATTGATGCGCGCCGAGTTGGCCGCGGATGACCAGTTATTTCTGCTTTTGGGCTGGGACGCATTTTGCGGCCTGCCCTCTTGGCACCGCTGGGAGGAACTCCTCCAGCATTGCCACATCCTGGTTTTGCAACGCCCGGATGCCGACAGCGAACCGCCGGATGCCTTGCGCAACCTGCTGGCCGCGCGGTCGGTAAGTGACCCCTTGGCCCTGACCGGGCCGAACGGGAATATTGCATTCGTCTGGCAGACCCCGCTTGCGGTGTCCGCCACCCAGATCCGTCAACTGCTGGCCAGCGGGAAGTCGGTACGTTTCCTGGTGCCTGACGCGGTCCTGGCCTACATCGATGCGCACGGGCTTTACCGTGCGTCGAACTGAAAAGGCGCGCTTGAACGCACGTGTTGTGCAGCAAGCGCCCGAACATACGAGCAAAACGAGTTTTATATGACGAACAAAGACGTAAGCAAAGTTAAGCGCAAAGGCACCTTCAAAAGCGCGCCGCTGCCGGTTGAAGCCCATGTTGGCCCGGAACTGGCTGGCGAAGAGCTGGTGAAAGTCGCCGTGGCCGCCCTGGAAGACGTTAAAGCCCAGGACATCCAGGTGCTCGACGTACGCGACAAGCAAAGCATCACCGACTTCATGATCATCGCCACCGGTACGTCCAACCGCCAGATCGGCGCGATGCTGGACAAGGTTCGCGAAGCCGTCAAAGCCCAGGGCGTCAAGCCACTGGGTGAAGAAGGCAAGGGCGACAGCGACTGGGTGCTGCTGGACATGGACGACGTGATCGTTCACATGATGACCTCCAACGCCCGCCAGTTCTACGATCTGGAACGTCTGTGGAAAGGCGCTGAGCAGAGCCGTGCCGCCGATGGCAAGCACCACAGCCCGGAAGTGGGCCACGCGCACTTCGACAAGCTCAACAAAGACCAGGAATAAGGAACGGCTGTGCGCCTGCGTCTGATCGCTGTCGGTTCACGCATGCCCAAGTGGGTGGAAGAAGGCTGGCACGAGTATGCCAAGCGTCTGCCCGCCGAGCTGTCGCTTGAGCTGGTGGAAATACCGCTCAATACCCGGGGCAAGAACGCCGACGTGGCGCGCTTTATCCGTCAGGAAGGCGAAGCCATGCTGGCCAAGGTTGGCCCCAACGAGCGCATCGTCACCCTCGAGGTGCACGGCAAGCCTTGGAGTACCGAGCAGTTGGCGGTGGAATTGGACCGCTGGCGCCTGGATTCGCGCACGGTCAATTTCATGGTGGGTGGCCCGGAAGGGCTGGCGCCGGAAGTCTGCGCACGCGCTGATCAGCGTTGGTCGCTGTCGGCCCTGACATTGCCGCACCCGTTGGTAAGGATCCTGATCGGTGAACAGCTGTATCGCGCCTGGACAGTCCTGTCCGGGCACCCTTACCACAAATAGTCTGCGCCGCCCCCGATGACCCAGCCGATCCGCATCAAGGACCACGAGAAAGACGCACGTCTGGTACGCGCGCGGGTCGTGTTCGGTGCCATCCTCGTGGTGGCGTTGATGGGCGTGCTGATTGCGCGGCTGTATTTCCTCCAAGTGGTCCAGTACGACTATCACTCCACGCTGTCGGAAAACAACCGGGTGCATGTGCAGCCGATTCCACCGACCCGGGGGCTGATCTTCGACCGCAATGGCGTGGTGGTCGCGGATAACCGCCCCAGCTTCAGCCTGAGCATGACCCGCGAGCGTTCCGGCGACTGGCAGCAGGTGCTCGATGTGATCGTCGAGGTACTGCAACTGACGCCGGAAGACCGGGTGATCTTCGAGAAACGCATGAAGCAGGGGCGCCGGCCGTTCGAGCCGGTGCCGATCCTGTTCGAGCTGACCGAAGAGCAGATCGCCCGCATTGCGGTGAACCAGTTCCGCCTGCCAGGTGTGGAAGTGGTGGCGCAGTTGGTGCGCCACTATCCGCAAGGGGCGCACTTTGCCCACTCGGTCGGCTACATGGGGCGGATCAACGAGAAAGAGCTGAAAACCCTCGATCCGGTCAATTACAGCGGCACTCATCATATCGGCAAGACCGGCATCGAGCGTTTTTACGAGCCAGAATTGCACGGCCAGGTGGGTTACGAAGAAGTCGAGACCAATGCCCGCGGCCGTGTATTGCGCGTGCTCAAGCGTACCGACCCGATCCCGGGCAAGGACATCGTGCTGAGCCTGGACATCAAGCTGCAGGAAGCGGCCGAGATGGCCCTGGGTGGCCGGCGTGGTGCGGTCGTGGCCCTGGACCCGAAGACCGGCGAAGTGCTGGCGATGGTCAGCCAGCCGAGTTTCGACCCTAACCTGTTCGTCACCGGGATCAGTTTCAAGGCCTATGCCGAGCTGCGCGATTCCATCGACCGGCCGCTGTTCAACCGGGTGCTGCGCGGCCTGTATCCGCCGGGTTCGACCATCAAGCCCGCGGTAGCCATTGCCGGCCTGGACTCCGGCGTGGTCACGGCCTCCAGCCGCGTCTATGACCCCGGCTACTACATGCTGCCCAATTACGACCATAAATACCGCAACTGGAACCGCTCCGGTGACGGCTATGTCGACCTGGACACCGCGATCATGCGCTCCAACGACACCTACTTCTACGACCTGGCCCATAAGCTGGGGATTGATCGCCTGTCTGCCTACATGGGCAAGTTCGGCCTCGGTCAGAAAGTCTCCCTGGACATGTTCGAAGAATCTCCCGGCCTGATGCCGTCGCGTGAGTGGAAGCGTGCGACCCGCCGCCAGGCATGGTTCCCGGGTGAAACCCTGATCCTCGGGATCGGCCAGGGCTATATGCAGGCCACGCCGCTGCAACTGGCCCAGGCCACGGCACTGGTGGCGAACAAGGGCATCTGGAACCGTCCGCACCTGGCCAAGACCATCGAAGGCGAAAAGCCAGTGGATGAAAACCCGATTCCCGACATTGTGCTGCGCGACCCGTCCGACTGGGCCAAGGTTAACCATGGCATGCAGCAAGTGATGCACGGCGCCCGTGGCACCGCACGCAAGGCGGCGGCCGGCGCGCAATACCGCATTGCCGGCAAAAGTGGTACGGCCCAGGTGGTCGCGATCAAGCAGGGCGAGAAATATGACCGCTCCAAGGTTCAGGAGCGCCACCGCGACCACGCCTTGTTTGTCGGCTTTGCCCCGGCCGAAGACCCGAAGATCGTGGTGGCGGTGATGGTCGAGAACGGTGAGTCCGGCTCCGGCGTCGCCGCGCCTGTGGTGCGCCAGATTATGGACGCCTGGCTGCTGGCTGACGATGGCAAGCTCAAGCCCGAATATGGCGGCCCCCCTTCAAGCCCCGAGGTTACGGCCCGTGAAGAGTAATTTTGACCGCATCCTCTCCAGCGAGGACGTGATGCGTCGCCGTGCGACGTTGCTGCAACGCATGCACATTGATGGGCCGTTGCTGATCCTGCTGCTGACCCTGGCGGCCGGTAGCCTGTTCGTGTTGTATTCGGCCAGCGGCAAGAACTGGGACCTGCTGATCAAGCAAGCGTCCTCGTTCGGCCTGGGCCTGTTGTCGATGGTGGTGATCGCCCAGCTGGAGCCGCGCTTCATGGCACGCTGGGTGCCCCTGGGTTATGTCGCCGGCGTGCTGCTGCTGGTGGTGGTGGATGTCATGGGCCACAACGCCATGGGCGCCACGCGCTGGATCAACATTCCGGGGGTGATCCGCTTCCAGCCGTCGGAATTCATGAAGATCCTGATGCCGGCCACCATTGCCTGGTACCTGTCCAAGCGCACCTTGCCGCCACAGCTCAAGCATGTGGGTATCAGCCTGATCCTGATCGGCGTGCCTTTCATTCTTATCGTGCGCCAGCCGGACCTCGGCACCTCGTTGCTGATTCTCGCCGGCGGCGCATTCGTGCTGTTTATGGGCGGCTTGCGCTGGCGCTGGATTCTCAGCGTGCTGGCTGCGGCCATCCCCGTGGCCGTGGCCATGTGGTTCTTCTTTATGCACGACTACCAGAAACAACGGATCCTGACTTTCCTTGACCCGGAGAGCGACCCGTTGGGCACCGGCTGGAACATCATCCAGTCCAAGGCGGCCATCGGTTCCGGCGGAGTATTTGGTAAGGGCTGGTTACTGGGCACCCAGTCCCACCTGGACTTCTTGCCCGAGAGCCACACCGACTTCATCATTGCGGTGATGGGCGAAGAGTTCGGCCTGGTGGGCATTTGCGCATTGTTGCTGATCTATCTGCTGTTGATTGGTCGTGGCCTGGTGATCACTGCCCAGGCACAGACGCTGTTCGGCAAATTGCTTGCCGGTAGCCTGACCATGACTTTTTTTGTTTACGTTTTCGTCAACATCGGTATGGTCAGTGGCCTGCTGCCGGTGGTTGGGGTGCCGTTGCCATTCATTAGCTACGGCGGAACTTCGCTGGTGACATTGATGTCAGCGTTTGGGGTTTTGATGTCGATTCATACGCATCGCAAATGGATCGCACAGGTTTGAATAAGGTGAAGATGTCAATGCAAGTAATGCGCGGCTGGGCGACTCGGCATGCGACCTGTGTGGGCCTGATTGGGCTCCTGGGCGCAACGCAAGAGGCGCAGGCCGGTGACTACGATGGTTCACCCCAGGTCGCCGAATTTGTCGGTGAGTTGACCCGCGACTACGGTTTTGCCGGTGAGCAACTGATGGGCGTGTTCCGCGAAGCCCAGAAGAAACAGGCGATTCTCGACGCCATCTCCCGTCCCGCCGAACGTGTGAAGCAGTGGAAGGAATATCGCCCGATGTTCCTCACCGACGCCCGCGTAGCCCGTGGCGTCGACTTCTGGCGCCAGCACGAGGCGGTGCTGGCCCGCGCCGAGCAGGAATACGGCGTACCGGCCCAGGTCATCGTCTCGATCATCGGCATTGAAACCTTCTACGGGCGCAATACCGGCAGTTACCGGGTGATCGACGCCCTGTCGACCCTGGGCTTCGATTACCCGCCCCGCGCCGAGTTCTTCCGCAAAGAACTGCGTGAATTCCTGTTGCTGGCCCGCGAAGAGCAGGTCGACCCGCTGACCCTCAAGGGCTCCTACGCTGGTGCGATGGGCTTGCCGCAGTTCATGCCGAGCAGCTTTCGCGCCTATGCGGTGGATTTCGATGGTGACGGGCATATCAACATCTGGAGCAACCCCGACGATGCCATTGGCAGCGTAGCCAGCTACTTCAAGCGCCACGGCTGGGTAGCCGGTGAGCCGGTGGTGATTCGCGCCGATGTCAGCGGTGAGCGCGCCGATGAGGGCCTGACCCAGGGTATCGAGCCGGTCAAGACCGTCGGGGAGTTGCGAGCGCTGGGCTGGTCGAGTCAGAATGCGCCACGCGATGACATGCCGGTGACGGCATTCCGCCTGGAAGGCGCAAACGGCCCGGAATACTGGATGGGCCTGAAGAATTTCTACGCAATCACGCGTTATAACCGCAGTGTGATGTACGCCATGGCCGTACATCAGCTGTCAGACGAGCTGGTCAAAGCACGGGGCAACAAGTAATGCGGGTATCGCCGTTCAAAAAACCGCTCAAGCTGGTGGCGTTCACCGCGTTGTGCTTGCTGGTCGCCAGTTGCTCCACCAGCCCTAACCGTGCGCCTGCCAAGAAGGCCGGCGGTGCGGTGGTCCGCGCCCAGCCGGGCCTGGACATCAACCGCGCACACAAAGACGGCGCGCCGTGGTGGGATGTGGACGTGTCGAAGATCCCGGATGCCACGCCGACCCTGCACACCGGTCCCTACAAGGCCAACCCCTATACCGTGCTGGGCAAGAATTACTTCCCGCTGCAGGAATCCAAGACCTACGTGCAATCGGGCACCGCGTCCTGGTACGGCACCAAGTTCCATGGCCAGAACACCGCCAATGGCGAAGTGTATGACCTGTATGGCATGAGCGCGGCCCACAAGACCCTGCCGCTGCCCAGCTATGTGCGCGTGACCAACCTGGACAACAACCGCACGGTGATCCTGCGCGTCAATGACCGTGGGCCGTTCTATTCGGACCGGATCATCGACTTGTCCTACGCTGCGGCCAAGAAACTCGGTTATGCCGAAACCGGCACCGCACGGGTTAAAGTCGAAGGTATCGACCCGGCCCAATACTGGGCCCAGCGCGGCAAACCGGCGCCGTTGATGCTCAACGAACCGCAGACCCCGCAACCGCAAGTGACGGCATCGACCGGCAAGATCGAGCAGTGGACGCCGCCGCCAGCGCAGCATGCCCCGGATACCGTGGTGGTACCCCATGCAGCGCCGGGCGCTTCTACCGTGGGCGGGCAGTACCTGCAGGTCGGCGCTTTCGCCAACCCGGATGCGGCAGAACTGTTAAGGTCCAAGCTCAGCGGCATGGTCAGCGCGCCAGTCTTCATCAGCTCCATCGTGCGTAACCAGCAAACCTTGCACCGTGTACGCATGGGCCCGATCGGCTCGCCGAGCGAGGTAGCCCAAGTGCAGAACAGCGTCCGCCTGGCTAACCTGGGGCAACCCAGCGTGGTCACCGCAGAATAAGCAGTAATGGATTGATGGCTCAGGCGCGCATGCGCGCTCGAGCCCAGGTTGTTGGCTCGTGAACAATAAAAACCCAGGGGCAAGGGGTGAGCGGGCAACCGAATACGTGACAGCCTGGAAGCGGGCTGTCTGAATAGTTTTGCCCGCGAGGGCAAGTTTCCATAAGCAATTTCGAGAGACGGATGAACATCACCACCTTAGCCAAACGCACGTGCCTGCTTATCTCGCTGATCATCACCCCGGCCGCCTGGGCGGTTGAAATGGTGCCGGCCTCCCCGCAACTGGCCGCCAAGTCCTGGGTCCTCATGGACGCCGCCAGTGGCAACGTGCTGGTCGAAAACGGCGGTGACGTGCGCCTGCCGCCTGCCAGCCTGACCAAGCTGATGACCGCCTACATCGCGACCCTTGAAATCCGTCGCGGCCAGATCGGCGAAAACGACCCGGTTACCGTCAGCGAAAACGCCTGGCGTACCGGCGGTTCGCGGATGTTCATCAAGGTGGGTTCGCAAGTCACCGTGAGTGACCTGCTGCACGGCATCATCATCCAGTCCGGTAACGACGCCAGCGTCGCCCTGGCCGAGCACATCGCCGGCAGCGAAGACGCCTTTGCCGACATGATGAACAAGACAGCCGGCGACCTGGGCATGACCAACAGCCACTTCATGAACCCGACCGGCCTGCCGAACCCAGAGCACTATTCGTCGGCTCACGACATGGCGATCCTGGCGCGCGCCATCATCCGCGTTGACCCGGTGCACTACGCGATCTACTCCCAGAAGGAATTCTTCTGGAACAACATCAAGCAGCCTAACCGCAACCTGTTGCTGTGGCGCGACAAGACCGTCGACGGCCTGAAAACCGGCCATACCGACGAAGCCGGCTACTGCATGGTGTCGTCCGCCGTACGGGATGGCCAGCGCCTGATCGCCGTGGTATTCGGCACCAACAGCGAGCAGGCCCGTGCGGCCGAGACGCAGAAACTGCTGACCTACGGCTTCCGCTTCTTCGAAACCCAGACCTTCTACCAGAAGGGTGCTGAGCTTGCGACCGCGCCGGTCTGGAAAGGTGCGACCTCCCAAGTCAAGGCCGGCCTGGCCGACGACCTGACCCTGACCATGCCTAAGGGCCAGCTGAAAAAGCTTGCTGCCAGCATGACCATGAACCCGCAATTGGTTGCGCCAATCGCCAAGGGTGACGTGATCGGTAAAGTCGAAGTCAAGCTGGAAGACAAGGTGGTGCACAGCGCCGACCTGATCGCACTGGACGCGGTCGACGAAGGTGGAATCTTGCGCCGCGTATGGGATAGCATCCGTCTATTCTTCTACGGCTTGTTCAACTGATTGTGTGCACCTGCAAAGCCCCGCATTGATCCGACGCGGGGCTTTGCCCGTCGCCACGGCTTACCGCTTACGAGGCCGTTACGCCATGACCGATAAAGAAGTAGAAGTAAAGGCGCCCAAGATTGAATTCCCGGTGACGGATTATCCCGTCAAGGTGATCAGCGATACCGGCGTGGGCCGCAAGGACAGGATTCTCGAGATCGTCAGGAAGCATGCGACGATCAACGACAACCGCGTGGACGAGCGTCAGAGCTCCACCGGCAAGTACACCACGATTCAGTTGCACATCGTTGCCACCGATCAGGACCAGCTCTACAACATCAACAGCGAACTGCGGGCCACCGGCTTCGTGCACATGGTGCTGTGATGTCAGAAGTCCTGGGCTTTCGCGAGCTCGGCCGGATGGCCTACGAGCCGGTCTGGCACGCCATGCAACGCTTTACCAACGAGCGCGGCACCTCGGCCCCGGATGAAATCTGGCTGGTGGAACACCCACCGGTATTCACCCAGGGCCAGGCCGGCAAGGCAGAGCATCTGCTACTTCCGGGTGATATTCCGGTGGTGCAGGTCGACCGAGGGGGTCAAGTGACTTACCATGGGCCCGGTCAGCTTGTCGCTTATCTATTGCTGGACGTGCGCAAGCTGGGGTTTGGCGTGCGCGACCTGGTCAGCCGCATGGAGGCTTGCCTGATCGAGCTGTTGGCCAGTTATGGCGTGAGCGCCGCAGCCAAGCCCGATGCCCCCGGTGTGTATGTGGATGGCGCGAAGATCGCCTCCCTGGGCTTGCGGATTCGCCATGGTTGTTCCTTTCATGGCCTGGCCCTGAACGTGGACATGGACCTGGCGCCGTTCCAGCGCATCAACCCGTGCGGCTACGCCGGGTTGGCGATGACACAGCTGAGTGACCACGCCACACCGATTAAATTTGCCGAGGTTAGTGCCCGGCTGCGTGCGCAGCTCGTCAGACACCTCGACTATGCTGAGCAGACGACCCTCACGGGCGGAATCGACTGATTATGACTACTGATGCAGTGCAAACCATGATCCCGACGCTGGACATCACCGAGCGTCCGGCCCCGGCCCCGCGTGCCAAGGTGGAAGCCGGCGTCAAGCTGCGCGGCGCCGAGAAGGTTGCACGCATCCCGGTCAAGATCATCCCGACCACCGAACTGCCGAAGAAACCTGACTGGATCCGCGTGCGCATCCCGGTGTCGCCGGAAGTCGACCGTATCAAGGCGCTGCTGCGCAAGCACAAGCTGCACAGCGTGTGCGAAGAAGCGTCCTGCCCGAACCTGGGCGAATGCTTCTCCGGTGGCACCGCCACCTTCATGATCATGGGTGACATCTGCACCCGTCGTTGCCCGTTCTGCGACGTCGGCCACGGCCGGCCGAAGCCTCTGGACGTCAACGAGCCGCAAAGCCTGGCCATCGCCATCGCCGACCTGAAACTCAAGTATGTGGTAATCACCTCGGTAGACCGCGACGACCTGCGTGACGGCGGTGCCCAGCACTTTGCCGATTGCATCCGCGAGATCCGCAAGCTGTCGCCGAACGTGATGCTCGAAACCCTGGTGCCGGACTACCGTGGGCGTATGGACGTCGCACTGGAAATCACCGCCGCCGAGCCACCGGATGTGTTCAACCACAACCTGGAAACCGTGCCGCGTCTGTACAAGGCTGCGCGTCCGGGTTCGGACTACCAGTGGTCGCTGACCCTGCTGCAGAAATTCAAGCAGATGATGCCGCACATCCCGACCAAGTCCGGCTTGATGCTCGGCCTGGGCGAGACCGATGAAGAAGTGATCGAAGTCATGAAGCGCATGCGCGAGCACGACATCGACATGCTGACCCTGGGCCAGTACCTGCAACCGTCCCGCAGCCACTTGCCGGTGCAGCGTTTCGTGCACCCGGACACCTTCGCCTGGTTCGCCGAGGAAGGTTACAAGATGGGCTTCAAGAACGTGGCGTCCGGCCCGTTGGTGCGGTCTTCGTATCACGCGGATGAACAGGCCAAGCTGGTCAAGGCGAGCCTGGTTTCCTGATAGAGGCCTTTGCAACACCGCAAGTCCAATGTGGGAGGGGGCTTGCCCCCGATAGCTGTGTATCAGTTCTTCATGAATTGACTGTCACACCGCCATCGGGGGCAAGCCCCCTCCCACATTTAGTTTCGCGTTGACTAGGGAGAGTTATAGATGACGCCAGCCGTTCCAGCCCTTCGTTCTGAAGGCACCATCGCCCTGATCGCCCCCGCCGGCCCTGCTGCACTGGACGTTGAAAAAGCCGGGCAATGGATGCGTGCCCGTGGCTACGACCTGCGCATTTATCCCGGTGTATACGAACGCGACGGCTACCTGGCCGGCAGCGATGCAGTGCGCCTGCGCGACGTACATGCCGCCTTCGCCAACCCCGAAGTCGATGCCATCCTCTGCCTGCGCGGCGGCTACGGCACTCCACGGCTGCTCGACGCGCTGGACTTCGACCTGCTGCGCGCCAACCCCAAGCCATTTGTGGGCTACAGCGACATTACCGCCTTGCACCTGGCGATCAACCGTTATGCCGGTTTTGTCACCTTCCACGGGCCTATGCTCAATGCCGACCTGCTTGGCGGCAAGCAACAACCCACCGAATCCTCAATGTTCAGCCTGCTGCGTGGCCAACTGGGCGCCGGCAGCGTGCTTGCGCACCCTGCGGCCTACCCATTGACTACCATCGAGCCTGGAATCGCCTGTGGGCGTTTGCTGGGCGGAAACCTGTCGATGATCGCGGCGGTCATGGGCACGCCTTACGAAATAGACGCCGAAGGCATCATCCTGTTTTTCGAGGACGTCAACGAGCCGCTTTATCGCATCGACCGCCTGCTGACTCACCTGCGCCTGGCGGGCAAGCTGGCCCAGGTTGCCGGTGTGCTGGTAGGTGACGTGGCGGGTGTGGATAACGTCGCGCTGGAGAGGTTGCTGAAGCAGACTTTCGAGCCGCTGTGCATTCCAGTGCTGGCAGGCTGGCGCAGTGGTCATTGCGATCCGAACCTGACGTTGCCGATGGGCGCTTTGGTGCGCCTGGATGCGGGGGAGCAGCAGCTGGTGCTGGAGCAGGATGTAGTGTTCAAGGCCTGAGTTAGTTGTCGTTTATCAGGGCCTATCGGGAGCAAGCCCCCTCCCACATTTTGAAATGCATTCAAAGTGTGGGAGCTGGCTTGCCTGCGATGGCGGATGTCGCGGTTTACTGACCCTGCAGCGATTCGAGCAACTTCACCGTCGGATATCCATCCGCCGGCCAGCCCAACGCTTGCTGCGCCGCCCGAATCGCCTTGCGCGTATTGGCGCCGATAATCCCGTCCGGGTTGCCGGCGTCATAACCCTTTGCGCTGAGCGCCGTTTGCAGGTCGATACGCTGCGAACGGCTCAGCGGCAGTTCATCCTTTGGCCAACTGCCCCGAATCACCCCGCCGCCAGCAAACCGCTCTGACAGCAGGCCAACCGCCAGCGCATAGGATGACGAGTTGTTGTACTTGAGGATCGCACGGAAGTTATCCAGCACCAGGAACGCCGGGCCACGGTAGCCGGCCGGCAGCAGCAACGCGGCGGACAACTGATCGACATTGGCCGGCAGGCTCACGCCGGGCGGCAGTTGGATCCCCAGTTGCAGCCATTGCGCAACAGTTTTGCGTACGCCCCCATCGGCCAGGCTGTAGTCGAAGCCCGACGGCAGTGGCTGCACCTCAACCCCCCACGGCTGGCCTTTCTGCCAGCCGGAGCTTTGCAGGTAGTGCGCGGTGGAAGCGAGGGCGTCACCCGGGCTGTTCCAGATATCGCGGCGACCATCACCGTCGAAATCCACCGCATGGGTGTTGTAGGTAGTCGGGATGAACTGGGTCTGGCCCATCGCGCCGGCCCAGGAGCCTTTCATCTGGTCCGCCGGGATATCGCCATGCTGGATGATTTGCAATGCCGCCAGCAGCTGCGCCTGCGCAAAGGCCGGGCGACGGCCTTCGTAGGCGAGGGTCGCCAAGGAGCGGATCACCGAATTATTGCCTTGGAACTGGCCAAAGTTGCTTTCCATGCCCCACACCGAGACCAGTGCCTGGCGATCAACGCCATACCGCTCTTCGATGCGCTGCAGGATATCGGCGTACTTGACCAGCAACGCCTGGCCATTACGCACGCGCAGCGGCGACAGGGCGCCATCGATGTATTCCCACACCGGACGGGAAAACTCCGGCTGGCTACGGTCGGCGCGGATCACCGCCATATCGGGCGTGACGCCGGCAAAGGCGTTATCGAAGACGTCAGCTGTGATCCCGGCCTGCAGGGCTTGCGCACGAAAGCCCGCCTGCCATTCGGCGAAGGTCTGGGTCGGTTGGATGTCAAGATTGTCCACCGCCAGCGGGGCAACGACGGCTGGCGCGATGGTCGGTGCGGTCTGGAGCTTGGGCAGGGGTTGCGCATCCGCGGCGGTAGGTTTTTCCGCGCAGGCGACGAGCAGAATGAGGCTGGAGGCAGCGATCAATTGGCGAAGGTGCCAACGACGAGAAAGACTAGAGGGCATGCACAGGTCCAGGGGGTTACAAATCAGGTATAGACCTTATCATGCCAGAGGGGCGCTTGCCTTCAGGCAGCCAGAAAGTAAGAAGCCTCCCAGCTGTTAGACTGGAAGGCTTCGCGGCGGTAGCTGCCTTTGCCCTTGCCGGCGCGTTCCTGGCGGCTGCGGAACAAGGGCTGGGCGATGATGGATTTGGCCTTGTTGGGGCCATGCTTGGATGGCTTTTTGCTCATGATGGATTCTCTCGCTTGGGGGTGGACTGCAGCGGTGCAAATCATCTGCCGAAGTGGGCCGGCTGTAAAGCCCGTCGATAGGTAGGAAATGTCGCAAATAAACAATGGGCACAGTCAATGTGGGAGCTGGCTTGCCTGCGATGGCGGTGCATCAGTGCCCTATGTGCCTGTTGACCCACCGCTATCGCAGGCAAGCCAGCTCCCACAGGGTTTTGTAGTGTGGTACAGGTGGTTATTCGGCAGGCAACGTCAGGCGCTGGCCGGCCATCAACAGCGACAGACGGCTCAGGCTCATCCACGGCGAGCCGGCGGCCTGGCCCTTGATCTGGGCGTCGATGCGCTGGGCTTCGAGCAACAGTTGCGCCCAGCGTTGCGCCGAGTGCCGTTGCAGGGCTTTGCTCATCAGCGGTTTGCGCTTATCCCACACCGGAGGCCTGGCCTGGCTGAAACATTTGTCCAGCGGTGTGCCCTGGCCGTATTGCAAGGCAATGTTCGCCAGTACCCGCAACTCCCGAGCCAGGGCCCAGAGAATCACGGGCGGTTCCACCCCTTCGCCACGCAGGCCTTCGAGCATGCGCAGGGCGTGGGCGGGCTCGCCGTTGAGGATCGCATCCACCAGGCCGAACACATCAAAGCGAGCGCTGTCAGCGACTGCGCCTTGTACGGTTTCGACAGTGATCTGCCCATCTTCGGCCATCAGCTTGAGCTTTTCGATCTCCTGGGCGGCGGCAAGCAGGTTGCCCTCGACCCGGGCGGCGATCAGTTCTATGGCATCTTGTGTCGCTGCCAGCCCCGATTGTGACAAGCGCTGACGAATCCACTGTGGCAACTGGTTGCTGTCCACTGGCCAGATCTGGATGAACTGGGTCTGTGGGCCTTCTACCAACGCTTTGCCCCACTTGGTTTTCTGCGCGCTGCCGTCAAGCTTGGGCAGGCTGACCAGCAAGATCGTGTCTTCGGCAGGGCGCGAGCAGTATTCCATCAACGCCGCCGCACCTTTGTCGCCCGGCTTGCCCGAGGGCAGGCGCAGTTCCAGCAGGCGCTTTTCGGCAAACAACGACATGCTGGCGCCGGCCTGCAGCAATGTACCCCAGTCGAAACTGGCGTCGGCGCTGAAGACTTGGCGTTCGTCGAAGCCTTGCTGGCGTGCGGCGGTGCGGATCGCGTCGGCCGCTTCCTGGCACAGCAGCGGGTCATCGCCGCTGACAATATAAACAGGCGCGAGGCCACCTTGCAGGTGCTTGGCGAGTTGGGCGGGGGCAAGTTTCATAGGCGGGTCGAACGGGGCGCCAGGGGCGCCCCGCCTGGCTTACTCGACAGGGACTTCAACAGGCGATTGTTTCGGCGTGTTGTCTTCATACTCTTGCGCGGCTTTCAGGGCATCGGCGTCAGCCTTGGCCTTGTTGTCGGCGGTTTGCTGCAGGGCGGCGAGTTTTTCCGGGGTCAGCATTTGCAGGCGAGTCATCATGCGCTGGATCAGCTCACGACGCATTTCCTTGCGCACCTGGAGGGTCTCGGAGTCTGAACCCACCAGGTTGTTGCCGTCGTGGCTGACAACCTTCTGCACCTGGATCTTGTCACCCATCAGCGGTAAGTTATCGCGGCCTTGCACTTCGAAGTAGAGCGCAGTGTTCAACTCGACATCGGACGCACGGCCGGCACTGGCGTAGCTGATATTGCGCTGGGTTTCTTTCTCATCCGTCAGGATCAGTTTGTAGGTCGCGCCGTTGTATACGCGCACGCCGCTGTTTTCCAGGGTCTGGCGCAGTTGGGTCACGGTCTCGCCATAGGCGTTGCGGGCGCTGACGTCGAGTTCCTTGAGCGACAACTCATTGGTACCGGTGCCACGCAGCTGGAAGCCGCAAGCGCTCAACAGCACGGCAAGGCCCATAACCAGCAGATTGCGTTTGATCATTTTGTTGCTCCCCTTGAAACCATGTGGGCCGTATCGAGGCCCTAAAGGTTTAGTTCGGCGCAGGGCCCAAGCCCCGCGCCCGATCCGATTTAGCTGGCGACGATGTTGACCAGTTTGCCGGGCACCACGATCACTTTGCGGATCGTCAGGCCTTCGGTAAAGCGCAGCACGTTTTCGTTGATGCGTGCGGCGGCTTCCACGTCCTCACGACTGGCGCTGGCCGGCATGTCGATCTGGCCGCGCAGTTTACCGTTGACCTGGATGACCAGTTGCAGCGTGTCCTGTACCAGGGCGCTGTCATCCTGCACCGGCCAGGCGGCATCGATGACGGCGCCGCTGTGGCCCAGACGGCTCCACAGTTCATGGCTGATGTGCGGCGTGATCGGCGCGAGCAACAGAGTAACTGTTTCCAGGCCTTCCTGGATCAGCGCGCGATCAAGTTCTGTAGCCTGAGGAGCTTTTTCCAGCACGTTCATCAGCGTCATCACCTGGGCGATGGCGGTGTTGAACTTGTGGTTCTGCCCTACGTCCTGGCTGGCCTGGCGAATGGCCAGGTGCGTGCTGCGGCGAATGGCTTTTTGCTCGTCGTTCAAGGCTGCGACGTCCAGCTTGCCCGGCAAGCCCTGGCTGACATGGGCATGGGCCAGGCGCCAGACGCGCTTGAGGAAACGGTGCGAGCCTTCGACCCCGGAGTCGGACCATTCGGCGCTCATGTCAGGCGGCGAGGCGAACATCATGAACAGGCGGCAGGTGTCGGCGCCGAACTGGTCGATCATCGACTGCGGGTCAACGCCGTTGTTCTTCGACTTGGCCATCTTCTCGGTGCCACCGATCTCCACCGGCAGGCCGTCGGCTTTCAACTTGGCGCTGATGACCTTGGCCTTGCTGTCACGCTCAAGCTCGACATCCGCCGGGTTGAACCAGGTGTAGGCGCCATTGGCTTCGCGGCGATAGTAAGTGTCGGCGATCACCATGCCCTGGGTCAGCAGGTTCTTGAACGGCTCATCGGAGCTCACCAGGCCTTCGTCACGCATCAGCTTGTGGAAGAAACGCGCGTACAGCAGGTGGAGAATGGCGTGTTCGATGCCACCGATGTACTGGTCCACCGGCAACCAATGGTCGGCTGCGGATTTCTCCACCAGGCCGCCTTCATAGTGCGGCGAGGCGTAGCGGGCGTAGTACCACGAGGACTCGACGAAGGTGTCCATGGTGTCGGTTTCACGCTTGGCCGGTGCGCCGCATTTCGGGCAGCTGCACTCGTAGAACTGCGGCATGCGCGCCAGCGGCGAGCCAGCGCCATCCGGCACCACGTCTTCAGGCAGCACGACCGGCAGTTGGTCTTCCGGCACCGGCACGTCACCGCAGGTCTCACAGTGGATGATCGGGATCGGGCAGCCCCAGTAGCGCTGGCGGCTGATGCCCCAGTCGCGCAGGCGGAACTGGGTGCGCGAGGCGCCGAGGTTCTTCTTGATCAGCGCAACTTCGATAGCGTCGAAGGCGCCCTGAAAGTCCAGGCCGTCGAACTCGCCGGAATTGATCAGCGTGCCGTGCTCGCCGTAGGCGTCCTGCCAGGGGGCCGGGTTGGTGTCGCCCGAGCTGGTGCGCACCACGGACTTGATCGGCAGGTTGTACTTGGTGGCAAATTCGAAGTCGCGCTCGTCATGGGCCGGCACCGCCATTACCGCGCCGTCGCCGTAGTGCATCAGCACGTAGTTGGCGACCCATACCGGCAGTTTGTCGCCCGTCAGCGGGTGCTCGACGAACAATCCGGTCGGCAGGCCTTTCTTCTCCTGGGTGGCGACGTCGGCTTCGGCCACGCTGCCGCCTTTGCATTCGGCGATGAACGCCTGCAGCTCGGGGTTGTTCTGTGCAGCCTGGGTGGCCAGCGGGTGTTCGGCGGCCACGGCGACGTAGGTCGCGCCCATCAGGGTATCCGGACGGGTGGTGAACACCTTGAGTGCACCGGCTTCGCCGATGGAATCGACGTTGTACGGGAACTGTACTTCCATGCCCTTGGATTTGCCGATCCAGTTGCGTTGCATGGTCTTGACCTGTTCAGGCCAGCCCGGCAAGTCATCGAGGCTTGACAAGAGTTCATCGGCGTAGGCGGTGATCTTGAAGTAGTACATCGGGATTTCGCGCTTTTCGATCAGCGCGCCGGAGCGCCAGCCGCGACCGTCGATGACCTGCTCGTTGGCCAGTACGGTCTGGTCGATCGGATCCCAGTTCACGGTGCCGCTCTTTTTGTAGATCACGCCTTTTTCGAACAGGCGAGTGAACAGCCATTGTTCCCAGCGGTAGTAGTCCGGCTTGCAGGTGGTCACTTCGCGGGACCAGTCCACCGCCAGGCCCAGGCTGCGCAGCTGGGTCTTCATGTAGGCGATGTTTTCGTAGGTCCACTTGGCGGGAGCCACGTTGTTTTTCATCGCGGCGTTTTCCGCCGGCATGCCGAAGGCGTCCCAACCCATGGGTTGCAGGACATTCTTGCCGAGCATGCGCTGGTAGCGGGAAATCACGTCGCCGATGGTGTAGTTACGCACGTGCCCCATGTGTAGCTTGCCGCTGGGGTAAGGGAACATCGACAGGCAGTAGTAAGTCTCCTTGCCTGGCTGTTCACTGACTTCAAAGGACTTCTGCTCGTCCCAGAACGTTTGGGCGGCATTTTCTATTTCACGGGGCTGATATTGTTCGTGCATGGCTACTTTTGAACTGGATAGGGGTGGCCTAATCCTCTTCGGTGCACTGTCCGGGTTGTTCGACACCAAGAAGCGGCGCGTCCGTGCCCAAACCCTGCGGGAAGTGGAGTTACAGGAAGCGCCGTAGCATACATGACCCCACTCTATCGAGGGAAACCCTGATTGCGCGGCAAGGGCCGTCTGTCGCGGCAGCGGGCAGGCGCAGCAACGGGGGCTACGCTGTTTAGTGGGGAGCAAGTATTTCTTCAATGAGGTGAGGGGATGGTTGAATCGCAGCGAACTTTAACGAAACCGCAGTTGTATGAGGGACTGATCGACCGTTTGGGTCGGGCATTGGATGCCGCAAGAACCGCAGGCCGATTGCGTGATGAGCGGCCTCTGGAGCTGGAGTTGCGAGGCTTGAGCCAGGCGGAGCTTGAACTGATCAAGAACTACCTGGAGTTGAATCACCACCGCGCCTCTCATGGGCAGGCCTCCCCGCCAGCCCAAGAGCCTCCTCGTTCGGCCAAGGTTGTCTGGCTGAAGGATCTGGCGGCCGGTCGCGACCCGGAAAAATCCCGGTCCGTACGGTGTAAGTGAAACACAGTGCTATCCGTTAATTTTCTCGAAACAGGCTGGTAAAGATTGTCGCTCAACCCTGTTGCATCTAGGCTTCGGGCATCTTTGGAGATGCCCGATGCCTTTTCGTTATTTCATTAAGCAATTGTTGTTGCCGCCCGGTATTTTCCTGCTGTTGCTGGCTCTTGCCTGGTGGTTTCGTCGCAGTCGCCCGCGCCTGGCTGGAGTGTGCTTTGCCCTGGGATTGGGCGGGATGTGGTTGATCAGCCTGCCGGTGATGGTGCAATGGGGCGCTCGTGCCCTGGAGACAGAGCCGCCTTTGGTCCGGGAAGACTGGGCCAGTCTGGCCCAGCGGGCCGATGCGATTGTGGTGCTGGGCTCGGGGCGCGAGCGTGGGGACATTGCCTGGGGCAGCGACCAGCCCACCGGTATTGGCCTGGAGCGTGAGCGTTATGCCGCACGATTGGCGAAAGCGTCCGGGTTGCCAGTGCTGACCAGTGGCGGTTTGCATTACGGTACGCCGCCCAGTGAGGCCGAGTTGATGGCCGTGTCGATGCAGGATGACTTCGGTGTCACCGTGCGCTGGAAAGAAGAGCGCAGCCGCACCACCTGGGAAAACGCCCAGATGAGCGCCGAGATGCTGTTGCCTCAAGGCATCAAGCGTGTAGTGGTAGTGACCCAGGCCTGGCACATGCCGCGTTCGGTGTGGAGTTTCGAGAAGGCCGGCTTCACCGTGGTGCCAGGGCCGGTGGGCTTTTTGGGTGTGGACCATGGCCGACCGCTGGGTGGCTGGATGCCGGAGGTCAAGGCGGTGTGGCAAAGCGGGCAGTTGATCAATGAAGCGGTGGGGCAGGTGGGGTATCGGTTGTTCTACCGATAGGTGCAACACAGGAGATCAAATGTGGGAGCTGGCTTGCCTGCGATAGCGGTGGCTCAGTTAGCGCTTAGGGCACTGATACACCGCTATCGCAGGCAAGCCAGCTCCCACAGGTCAGACCGTTTTGGCCATCCGAGCTGCCAGCAATGCCCAGCCAAAGAGCAGCACACACACAATAATCAACGGCCACGAGCGCCATTGCAGGTAAGGCGTGAGGTTATGCATCGGCACCACCTCCCCATAGAGAATGCCACGCTCGAATTGCGGGATCTGTGCGGTGATCTGCCCGAACGGGTTGATCAGCCCGGTCACGCCATTGTTGGTGGCGCGGATCATCCAGCGGCCCGCTTCCAGCGCACGCATCTGTGCCATTTGCAGATGCTGCAACGGGCCGATGGAGCGCCCGAACCAGGTGTCGTTGCTGATGGTCAGCAGCAGGTCGCTCTGGGCCGATAGGCCGGCAGCGAATTCCGGGTACACCACTTCATAGCAAATGAACGGCGCAATCTGATAACCCTTGGCCTGGAGCATGGCCTGGTCGGATGGGCCGCGGGCGAAATCGGACATCGGCAGGTCGAAGAAGGCAATCAGCCCGCGCAGCATGTCCTGCAGCGGTACGTACTCGCCAAACGGCACCAGTTTTTGCTTCAGGTACGTGCCGTCGCCTTCACCGACTACGGTGATGCCATTGTAGTAGCGCTTCTGGTGGTGCACTTCCTGGCGAATCGGCACGCCGGTGATCAACGCAGTATTCCGGTCGGCGGCAAACTTGCCCATCATGCCCAGGTAACCCTCGACGGACTCCTTGAGTACAGGTACTGCGGTTTCCGGCCATACCAGCAGGTCGACCCGCTTGGAGCTCAGGCTCATGTCGCGGTACAGCGCCAGTTGGGCATTGAGCTGCTCGGGGTCCCACTTCATGCTTTGTTCGACATTGCCCTGGATCGCGGCCACGCTCAACGGGGCGCCGGAAGGCGAGGTCCAGGCGTGATGCTTGAGGGCCAGGCCGATGGCCCAGGGGGCTACCAGCAACACCAGGCCTGCGCCGATGAAGGCATTGCGCTTGCTCGCCAACAGGCGCGGCAGGTTGCACAGCAGCGCGGCAGTCAGTGCCAGGGCGAAGGAAATCAGCCACATCCCGCCCAACGGCGCGAGGCCGGTCAACGGGCCGTCGAGTTGACTGTAGCCGGAGTACAGCCAAGGGAAGCCAGTGAGGAACCAGCCTCGAAACGCCTCCTGGCCGACCCACAGTGCCGCGAAGGTCAGTGCATCCGCCAATGGCGCCTCATTGCGGCGCAGCCAGCGCGCCCATAACCAGGCGGGCAGGGCGAAGAACCAGGCAATGGCGGCGGTGAACAGCAGCATCAGGAACCCCGCCAGCAGCACCGAAGCGCCGCCGAAATGGTGGATGCTGTAGTAGATCCAGCTGGTACCGGCGCCAAACAGACCGAAGCCGAAGCACCAGCCACGACCCAGGGCCTGGCGGGGTGTCAGCTCCCGCAGGCCTATATAGAACAGGCCGACCGCTACCAGCGCCAACGGCCAGATATCGAACGGCGCCAGCGCCAGGGTAGTGATGGCGCCGGCCACCACGGCCAGCAAGTTACCGGGCCAGCCGGGGCGGTTCAGGCGCTGCATGTCATTCCTTAGCGGGTAATAGGTGTCAGGCGAATCAAGTGGATACGGCGGCTATCAGCATTCAGGATGCGGAAGCGATAGGCGCCAATCTCGGTGGTTTCGTTACGCTTGGGCAGATGCCCGAACGCACTCATCACCAGGCCGCCGACCGTGTCGAACTCATCGTCGGAGAATTCGCTGTCGAAAAATTCGTTGAAGTTCTCGATCGGCGTCAGCGCCTTGACCAGGAAGTCACCGCTGGGCAGCGGCTTGATGTAGCTGTCTTCTTCGACGTCGTGCTCGTCTTCGATGTCGCCGACGATCTGTTCCAGTACGTCCTCGATGGTCACCAGGCCCGCCACGCCGCCGTATTCGTCGATCACAATGGCCATGTGATTGTGGTTGGCACGGAATTCGCGCAGCAGCACATTCAGGCGCTTGGATTCAGGCACGAAGGTGGCTGGACGCAGCAGGTCCTTGATGTTGAAGCTGTCGCCGTTTTCCTTGAGGATCAGCGGCAGCAGGTCCTTGGCCAACAGGACACCCATGACGTCGTCATGGCTTTCACCGATCACCGGGTAGCGCGAGTGCGCCGAGTCGATCACGGCCGGGAGGAATTCCCGTGGGGTCTGGGTCGCCTTGATGCTGATCATCTGCGAACGCGGGACCATGATGTCCCGTACTTGCAGGTCAGCCACCTGGATGGCGCCTTCGACGATGGCCAGCGCTTCGCTGTCCAGCAACTTGTTCTGGTGGGCCTCGCGCAGCAGCTCCAGCAGCTCCTGGCGGTTCTTCGGCTCGTGGGCAAAAGCCTGGGTCAGTTTACCCAGCCATGACTTCTGCCCATTGCTCGATCGGTCTTCGCTCATAGCGATTACTCTAAATCCTTTGATATGACAGTTGAGTGTTGATCAGCTTTCGTCGTCTGCGTACGGGTCGCGATGACCCAGTTCGGCAAGCAACGTTCGTTCCAGTGCTTCCATTTCCCAGGCTTCGTCATCGTCTATATGGTCGTAGCCCAAGAGATGCAAGCAGCCGTGGATGACTAGATGGGCCCAATGGGCCTCAAGTTCCTTGCCTTGTTCCTTCGCCTCGCGCTCGACCACTTCGACGCAGATCACCAGGTCGCCCAGCAACGGGATATCCAGCAGCTCGTCGGGCACGTCGGCAGGGAAGGACAGCACGTTGGTCGCGTAGTCTTTCTGGCGCCAGGTATGGTTCAGCTCGCGGCCTTCGGGCTCGTCCACCAGGCGGATGGTCAGTTCCGAGTCGGCGCTGCGCTGGCGCAGGGCCAGGGCGCACCACTCGCGGAACTGGGCTTCGCTGGGGGCGGGCGCTTCGGTGGCCAGCTGCAGGTCGAGCTCAAGCATCGCGGTGAACGTCCTTGGCCGGAGCGTCGTCCTTGTGGTCGAAGCGCTCATAGGCCTCGACAATGCGCTGTACCAGCGGATGGCGCACCACGTCCTTGGGCATGAAGTGCGTAAAGCTGATGCCCGGCACGTCCTTGAGCACCTCGATCACCTGCGCCAGCCCGGATTTTGTGCCCTTGGGCAGGTCGACCTGGGTAACGTCACCAGTGATCACGGCGGTGGAACCGAAACCGATGCGGGTGAGGAACATCTTCATCTGCTCGACCGTG
Source organism: Pseudomonas libanensis (assembly GCF_001439685.1). Classification (GTDB taxonomy): domain Bacteria; phylum Pseudomonadota; class Gammaproteobacteria; order Pseudomonadales; family Pseudomonadaceae; genus Aquipseudomonas; species Aquipseudomonas libanensis. Next base: position 193,342 of record NZ_JYLH01000008.1, on the reverse strand, counting down.
GTGTTCTGGCTTTCGTCGAGGATGATGAAGCTGTTGTTCAGCGTACGGCCACGCATGTAGGCCAGCGGAGCGATCTCGATAACCTGGCGCTCGATCAGCTTGGCGACGTATTCAAAGCCGAGCATCTCGTAGAGTGCGTCGTAGAGCGGGCGCAGGTAAGGGTCGATTTTCTGGGCCAGGTCGCCGGGCAGGAAGCCAAGCTTTTCGCCGGCCTCGACCGCCGGGCGCACCAGCAGGATGCGTCGCACCTGCTCGCGCTCCAGGGCATCGACCGCACAGGCCACGGCCAGGTAGGTCTTGCCGGTACCGGCTGGGCCGATGCCGAAGTTGATGTCGTTGCCGAGGATTTCCTTGACGTACTTCTGCTGATTCAAGCCGCGTGGGCGAATCATGCCTTTTTTGGTACGCAGGGCCACGCTGGCTTCGGCCACCGGGTTGTTGGCCAGGTCTTCCACGGCGGACTCCTGCAGGTACAGGTGCACCGTTTCCGGCGACAGCTCACTGCCCTTGGTCTCGCGGTAGAGGCGACGCAGCAGGTTTTCTGCAGACGTGGTGTGTTGGGGTTCACCAATGAGCTCGAACTGGTTGCCGCGGTTGCGGATCTCGATGCTCAGGCGTTGTTCGATCAGGCGCAGGTGCTCGTCGAACTGTCCGCACAGGTTGGCGAAACGGCGAGCCTCAAAAGGTTCGAGGAGAAAACGATGGGGTTCTGCTATGGGTGCGTTCAAGGTTGCTTTTAGCCGCCCTTTGGCTGATGAGGTGAGAGAGAGAATAACGCCAGGCGCCGGTGTGCGAAAGCACTTAAATAGCTTGGCCCCACTCTCGCTAACCCTGAAGAACCCCTGTGGCAGCTGGCTTGCCTGCGATAGCGGTGGGTCAGTTGGCCCATTGGGCACTGATACATCGCTATCGCAGGCAAGCCAGCTCCCACATTTTGATCTTCATCCGGTCAGCGAGATCAGTTGATCAACGAGCCACGCAACGAGTGTGGCTGCGCCGCATCAATGTGCACATCGGCAAACTGGCCGATCAAGGTTGGGTCGTCGCAACGGAAGTTGACGATCCGGTTGTTCTCGGTACGGCCCTGCAATTCACCCGGGTCCTTTTTCGAGTAATCCGTGACCAGGATGCGCTGAATCGAGCCGACCATTTGTCGGCTGATATCGTAACCCTGTTGATTCAGGCGATGTTGCAGCGCGTTCAGCCGCTCCTTTTTCAACGCCTCCGGGGTTTCGTCCAGCAGGTCGGCCGCCGGTGTGCCCGGGCGCTGGCTGTAGACGAACGAGTAGGAGAAGTCGAAACCGACGTCCTCGATCAACTTCATGGTCTGCTGGAAGTCTTTCTCGGTTTCGCCCGGGAAGCCGACGATAAAGTCCGAACTGATGCAGATGCCCGGTACGGCGGCGCGCAGTTTGCGCAGTTTGGATTTGTATTCCAGTGCGGTGTGGTTGCGCTTCATCGCCGACAGGATGCGGTCCGAGCCCGATTGCACCGGCAAGTGCAGGTGCTTGACCAACTCTGGCACTTCGGCGTGGGCCTGGATCAGGCTGTCGGAAAACTCCAGCGGGTGCGAGGTGGTGTAGCGGATGCGCTCGATGCCGTCGACGGCGGCGACCACGCGGATCAGCTCCGCCAGGTCGGCCAGGCGCCCGTCGTGGGTCAGGCCGCGGTAGCCGTTGACGTTCTGGCCCAGCAGGGTCACTTCGCGCACGCCGTTTTCGGCCAGGTGGATAATTTCCGACAGTACGTCGTCAAATGGCCGGCTGACTTCTTCACCGCGGGTGTAGGGCACTACACAGAAAGTGCAGTACTTGCTGCAACCTTCCATCACCGACACGTAAGCGCTTGGGCCGTCGATACGCGGCTCGGGCAAATGGTCGAATTTCTCGATTTCGGGGAACGATACGTCCACCTGCGGCAGCCTGGTGATGCGTGCTGCGTCGATCATCTCCGGCAGGCGGTGCAAGGTCTGCGGGCCGAACACCACGTCGACATACGGCGCGCGATCGCGGATCGCAGCGCCTTCCTGGCTGGCCACGCAACCGCCGACGGCGATCACCATGTCCGGGTTGGCCAGTTTCAATTCGCGCCAGCGGCCCAGCTGGGAGTACACACGGTCCTGGGCTCGCTCGCGGATCGAGCAGGTATTGAGCAGGATCACGTCGGCATCTTCGGCGCGGGCGGTGACTTCCAGGGCCTGGTGTTCGCCCAGCAGGTCGACCATGCGCGAGCTGTCGTACTCGTTCATCTGGCAACCGTGGGTTTCGATATAAAGCTTCTTGGCCATGGGAATCGTCAACTGGTGGTAAAGAACCGCGCATTATAGGGGGCATGCCCATCGGTTCCTAGCGCTGTGCATCGGGTGCCATGCTATAGTTCGCGCCCTCTTTTATATCCCCATGTGTTCCGCGCCCACCATGACCAAACGTGAAGCTCCAATCTACAAGGTGATTTTCCTCAACCAGGGCCAGGTGTTCGAAATGTACGCCAAGCAGATCTATCAAAGTGATCTGTGGGGCTTCCTGGAAGTGGAAGAATTCGTCTTTGGCGAGCGCACCCAGTTGGTCGTCGACCCGGGCGAAGAAAAGCTCAAGGCCCAGTTCGAAGGCGTGGTGCGCAGTTTTGTGCCCATGCATTCGATTGTGCGCATCGATGAAGTCGAGCGCCTGGGTACGCCGAAGATCAGCGAAGCGCGGGGCACCAGCAATGTGATGCCGTTTCCGATGCCGATGCCCGAGAAGTAAGGCTTTAGACCGAGGAGTGCCTATCGCAGGCAAGCTCCCACAGTTGACTGCATTCCAACATTGAAACGCGGTCGAATGTGGGAGCTGGCTTGCCTGCGATAGCGATGTAAGGTCTACAAAAAATCAGGGAAGGGGTGAGAACGGCGAACGCCCATCAGCACTCTGCAATTCCTGCAGATAGTTGCGGAAAATCTGCCCCAGCACCTGGGTGGCCACTTCCAGTTCATCGCGCTGCATGTGCTCGGCGACTTCATCGGCGGTGTCCAGTGCGTCTTCAGCACCATTGACCGCAGCCATTTTCAGCACGATGTAGGCCTGCACGTTATTGGCCGGCACACCTTCGCCTTTGAAAAACATGTTGCCGAGCTGGAATTGCGCCTGGGCATGACCCTGCAATGAGGCTTTCTCGAAGTAGCTCAACGCTTTGTTGAGGTCGACGGCCGGGTTCTTGCTGTCGTGGTAGAACTCGCCCAACTCGTATTGTGCTTGTGCATCCCCTTCGTCAGCCTGTTTCTGGCACGCGCTCAGCGCTTCGGCCTGGCTGTCTGGCTGGGTATTGAGGGTGCAGCGACCCATCGCTGGGATTAACAACGAGTTGCCGCCTGCCTGGGCATGTGCCAGCAGCGGCTGAAGGAGCAACAGGCAGCCCAGAACCAGGGTGCGGCCGGTGCGTTTCATGGGAATCGACTTACCTCTGACGGGGCACGCGGACCCTCGAGGGAGTCCAATCAGCGCGCATTATGAAATAAGCAGGCCCCTGCTTACAAAGTCTTTACTCGTTTTTCTGCTGCTTGGGCAAGTTATCTGCCGGTTTGCAGGATAATTCTCGAAAAATGCAGGAAATATCTGTAGGCAAAGTAGCAAATCTGACGCTGCCCGGGGCAACGTCAGAGCGTGCGGTCACTTATTTCAGGGCCGCGAAGGCGCGTTCGGCAGCATCGAGGGTCAGTTTCAGCTCGGCTTCGCCATGGGCAATCGAGGTGAAGCCGGCTTCGAAGGCACTCGGCGCCAGGTACACGCCGCCTTCCAGCATCAGGTGGAAGAAGCGCTTGAACAGGTCTGCATCGCTGCCCATCACGTCATCAAAGGTGACGATATCGTCGGCACCGCTGAAGTACAGGCCGAACATGCCGCCAGCCTGGGTGGTGACAAACGGGATACCGGCGGCATCGGCGCGTTGTTGCAGGCCGTCGAGCAGGCGGGTGGTGTAGTCGGTCAGCTCGGCGTGGAAGCCCGGACGGCTGATCAGGCGCAGGGTGGTCAGGCCGGCGGCCATTGCCAGCGGGTTACCCGACAAAGTGCCGGCCTGGTACACCGGGCCCAGGGGGGCGATGTGCTGCATTATCTCGCGCTTGCCACCGAAGCAGCCTACCGGCATGCCGCCACCGATGATCTTGCCGAAGGTGCTCAGGTCCGGCGTAACGCCGTAGTGCGCCTGGGCGCCGCCGAGGGCGACACGGAAACCGGTCATCACTTCGTCGAAGATCAGCACCACGCCGTGCTTGTCGCACTGCTCGCGCAGGCCCTCGAGGAAGCCTGGGGCCGGCGGTACGCAGTTCATATTGCCGGCAACCGGTTCGACGATGATGCACGCCACGTCCTGGCCGACTTCGCTGAGCATCTGCTCGACGGCGGCGATGTCGTTGAACGGCAGGGTCAGGGTGTGCTTGGCGAAGGCTGCCGGCACACCGGCAGAGTTCGGCACGCCCTGGGTCAGCGCGCCGGAGCCGGCTTTCACCAGCAGGCTGTCGGAATGGCCGTGGTAGCAGCCTTCGAACTTGATGATGTTGTCGCGGCCGGTGAACCCCCGGGCCAGGCGGATGGCGCTCATGGTGGCCTCGGTGCCGGAGCTGACCATGCGCACCATTTCCATCGACGGCACGATCGCGCAGACCAGGTCGGCCATCTCGGTTTCCATGGCGGTCGGCGCGCCGTAGGAGAGGCCGTGTTGCAGCTGCTGGCGCACCGCATCCAATACGTCCGGGTGGCTGTGGCCGAGGATCATCGGGCCCCAGGAGCCGACGTAGTCGACATAGCGCTTGTCATCTTCGTCGGTGACGTAGGCGCCTTCGGCATGCTTGAAAAACAATGGCGTGCCGCCCACGCTCTTGAACGCACGCACGGGGGAGTTCACACCGCCGGGGATGTGTTTCTGGGCATTGGCAAACAGGGTTTCGGAACGGGACATGATCGGGCTCTCTAAGCTGAATATTTAAGAAGGTCGTTGAAGGCGCGGGCGCGGCGCGTGACGTCCTGGGTGCTGTCGGCACCGAACAGGCCGTGCACCACCGCCAGCAGGTCGGCGCCGTGGGCCACCAGCGGTTCGGCGTTGTCCAGGGTGACGCCGCCGATCACGCAGATCGGCAGCTGCATGCGCGTGCGGGCCTGGGCCAGCATTTCAATGGTGGCGGCAGGTGCGCCGGGTTTGGTCGTGGAATTGAAGAAGCGCCCGAAGGCGACATAGCTGGCGCCCTCCTTGGCGGCCTGTTCGGCCAGTTCGATCTGGTCGTGGCAAGTGGCGCCGATGATCGCCTTGGAACCCAGCAGCGCACGGGCCGGGGTCAGTGGGCCGTCGGTCTGGCCCAAGTGCACGCCAACGCCCAGGCGCGCCGCCAGCTCGGCGTCGTCGTTGATGATCAGTCGGGTCTTATAGCGGGAACACAGTTCGTGCAGTTTCTCTGCCTCACGCAGGCGCCGCGCTTCATCGCTGCTTTTGTCACGGTATTGCAACAAGGTCACACCACCGTCCAGCGCAGCCTCGACGTAGGCGAGGAACTTGCCGGCCAAGAGCTGGCTGTCGGTAATGGCGTAAAGGCCACGTAGTTTCATCGGGCAAGCCCCTTGCTGTGACAGGCGATAGGTTACGAGCAGAAATCCAGCGGCAACCGACGCGGCACGTACTGGCCCTGGCCGAGTTGTTCGGCGTCACGCAGGGTGCGCCAGGTGTAGTTGAGGGCCGATTGCACAGCGCTGGCCAAGCCTTCGCCCTGGGCGATTCGACCGGCCAATGCACTGGCCAAGGTGCAGCCCGAGCCGTGATAGCTGCCTGGCAAGCGCTGGCAGGTAAAGGTGCGGCGCGTGCCGTCGCGGCTGTACAGGCGGTTGTGCACTTCATGCTCGTCGCCATGGCCACCGGTGATCAGCAGGTGCTTGATGTACGGCAACAGCTTCTCGGCGCACTCGTCCGCGCTGCCGTCGGGCAACTCGGCCAGGATGCGGGCCTCCGGCAGGTTGGGCGTGGCGATCAACGACAGCGGCAACAGTCGTTCGCGCATTGCGTAGCCGACCTCATCCTTGCCCAGGCTACCGCCGCCGCCGGCGCGCAGCACCGGATCGCAGACCACCGGCAGATGCGGGTGCGCCTGCAGCAGTTCGACCACGGTGTCGACCATCGCGGTGGAGCCGAGCATGCCCAGCTTGACTGCGGCCACTTCGGAGTCGCTGAGCACGGCATTGGCCTGGGCCATGACCCACTCGCGGTCAAGCACGCGGAAGTCACTGACATTGACCGTATTCTGCACGGTCAGGGCGGTGACGGCCGCAGCGGCGTGGCAGCCCTGGGCGAGCAGGGCTTCGATATCTGCCTGCAGGCCGGCGCCACCACTGGGGTCGTGGCCGGAGAGACAGAGGACAACGGGGCGAGAGCTGTAGATATTCATGGTGCGCGAGCTTACCACCAAACGCTTTTTGCGTGGCCGTCTGGCGATGGTTGAAGTCTGTCCGCAGTTACGACGTTTTTCTACGGTTCAAACCTGCGGCTGAAGTGCTGAAAGCCTTGATCTAGAGCCGTTCAAAAAAATATTTCAATGCTGTCCAATGGCCTTTAATGGCTATGCTAAAGTGCATCCAAACAACTTACTGTATCGCCGGTGTACGTCTTCTCAAAAGGAATGGGGGGCTTTTGACACAGCCGGACAGGCCACGCTGGGGCTTTATGCGCTATTTGCTGATCTTTATCTTGTGCGGGCTGCCGATGCTTGCCAGCGCCGTCGAGTTCAACCCGGACACGCGAAGCCTGCCGCTTGGCCAGGTCATGCAAGTGCTCGAAGATCCTACCGATACCCTCACCATCGCCGATGTCAGCGCCCCCGGCTACGCCGCACAGTTCAAGACCCATGACAAAGCCACCCTCAACGCCGGTTATTCGCGCTCGGTGTTCTGGCTCAAGGTCAACCTGCATTACACCGCCAAGGACCCTCGTGCACCACGCGCCTGGTTTCTGGAGCTGGCCTACCCGCCGCTCAATCGCCTGGACCTGTACCAGAGCGACGGCACCGGTCACTACCGTCTGACCGCCCGGACCGGCAGCTCTTTGCCGTTTTCCAGCCGTGAAGTGAGCCAGAGCAACTACCTGTTCAAGCTCAACTTCCTGCCCGACCAGCAGCAAACCGTCTACTTACGCTTGCAAAGTCAGGGGTCGATCCAGGCGCCTTTGACGCTGTGGGCGGGCACGGCATACCTGGAAGAGCAGCCGCTGCGCCTGTATGTGCTTGGGGCGATCTACGGTGTGTTACTGGGCATGTTGATCTACAACCTGTTCATCTACCTGAGCGTGCGAGACACCAGCTACCTTTATTACATCCTCTATATTGCGTCGTTCGGTTTGTACCAGCTCTCGGTCAACGGCGTCGCGGTGCAGTATTTCTGGCCGAACAACCCGTGGTGGGCGAATGCGGCGGTGCCGTTCCTGATCGGTTCGGCGGCGTTGTTCGGCAGTCTGTTCGCCCGCAGCTTCTTGCATACCGCGCAGCACAGTCGCTGGCTCAACCGGATGCTGCTGGCGCTGGCGGCCTGTGGTGGGTTGGTGATGGCGCTGGCGCTGCTGACCAGCTACGCCGTGGCCCTGCGCCTGGCCACGGGCCTGGCGCTGGTATTTACCGTGACCATCTTTGTCGCCGCCATCAAGGCCTGGTACTGCGGGCAGCGTATGGCGCGCTACTTCATCATCGCCTGGTCGGCATTCCTGCTTGGCGGTGTGGTCAACACCCTGATGGTACTGGGTTACCTGCCTAACGTGTTCCTGACCATGTATGCCAGCCAGATCGGCTCGGCCATTGAAGTGGCGCTGCTGTCCCTGGCCTTGGCCGACCGCATCAACGGCATGCGTGAGCAGCAGGCGCAAATCCTCTTCGACGCCAGCCAGAAGCTTGAGGCGCTCAACCAGCAACTGGCCCGCAGTAATCGCCTCAAAGATGAATTCCTCGCCACCCTGACCCACGAATTGCGTACGCCGATGAACGGTGTGATCGGTTCTCTGGAGCTGATGCAGACCGTCCCCCTGCCCGATGATCTGGCGCAGTACCAACAAACCGCCGCCGGCTCGGCACGGGACATGATGCGCATGGTCAACGGCATCCTCACCCTGACCGAACTGCAGGCCGGTCGCCTGGTGGCGCAGCCCCAAGTGTTCAGCCTGCGGGGGGAGCTTGATACTGTGCGCCAGCAGTTCACCGCCAGTGCCCAAGCCAAGGGCCTGGAGTTTTCCATCGACGTCGCGGACGAACTGCCGGACCGCGTTATCGGCGATGCGGGCAAGCTGCTCCAATGCCTGGATTGCCTGTTGGACAATGCGTTCAAATTTACCCACATAGGTGTTGTGCGCTTGCGTGTGGTCGGTGTGCCCCAAGCGGATGGCGGATTGCACCTGAGCTTTATCGTGACCGACACCGGTATCGGTTTTGCCTTTCTAGACGAGGCCACGCTGTATCAGCGCTTCTTCCAACTCGACGGCTCGACGACCCGCGAATACGGTGGCCTGGGCATTGGCTTGGCGATTTGCCGGCAGTTGATTGAACTGCTGGGCGGGCGCTTGACCCATCATTCGGAGCCGCGTAAAGGCAGCCGCTTTCAGTTGGAAGTGGACGTCGGCCTTGCGCCTGCCCAACCCAAGCAGAGCGCGCCGGTGCACCACGCCCAACGTTCGCCCCATGAATGCAAGGTGCTGCTGGTGGACGACAACAGCGTAGGCCAGTTGGCGGTGCGTGGCATGCTGCTCAAACTGGGCTATCGGGTCAAAACCGTGGATAACGGCCCGGCCGCACTGGCAGCACTGCAAGGTGAGCGTTTTGATGCAGTACTGCTGGACGTACCTGAAGGTGGTTTCTCGTTGTGCTGTCAGATTCGTGCTTTGCCTGGCTGCGGTGAGTTGCCGGTGATCGGCCTGACTGCCTCGCCCGATGGACCAGAACGTGAACGTTGCCACGGCGTCGGTATGACCGATCGCCTGGCCAGCCCCGTGCGTTTCGACGCTCTACAGGCAGTGCTGGAGCGCCGTGTGCTGTGCGTAACAGAGGGCGAAAGTGCCGAGCATTCGGCAGGTATGCCACTTTTTTAAGCGTGAGGACGGTGCTTAACTGAAATAACCGGCCTCAATCGAGCAGTGCCTTTTTTAGGAGCGAGCTTGCTCGCACCTATAGACAGCCTGAAATCGACGTGGCCTTTTTTCAGGAGGCCCGTCATGAACCTGCATCAGTTTGCTGAAACCCACGACGTCACCAACCAGCCACCGTCCTTGGACGGCACCAACCTGTACCGCATCGATCTGCCCCTGCAAGAATGGTCGCGCCGCTTTGGCGCCGGCTGGGCGCAATCGCGTATCGATGCCTACGGTGCGCTGGCCGGCGGGCCGTTGATGGCGGCCGGGTTCCTGGCGAACCAAAACAAACCAGTGTTCAGCAGTCATGACCGTTACGGCCACCGCATCGACCTGGTGGAGTTTCACCCGGCCTATCACGAGCTGATGCGCACCGCCGTCGAGCATGGCCTGCCGTCGCTGCCCTGGGCTCATCCGCAATCCGGCGCCCATGTGGCGCGTGCGGCGATGACCTACCTGCACAGCCAGGCCGAAGCCGGCACCGGTTGCCCGTTGACAATGACCTTTGCCTGCGTCCCGGCCCTGCGCCTGCAACCGGACCTGGCAGACCTCTGGTTGCCGAAGATCCTCAACACCCAATACGACCCACGCAACGTCGGTATCGCCCACAAGGCCGGCGCAACCATCGGCATGGCCATGACCGAGAAGCAGGGCGGCACCGACGTGCGCGCCAACACCACCCGCGCCTATCCTGTTGGCGCAGGCGGTCCCGGCCAGGCCTACGAACTGGTGGGCCACAAGTGGTTCTGCTCGGCGCCTATGTGCGATGCCTTCCTGACTCTGGCCCAGACCGACAAGGGCCTGACCTGTTTCCTGCTGCCCCGGCACCGCCCGGATGACACGCGCAACGAGTTCTATATCCAGCGGTTGAAGAACAAACTCGGCAACTGCTCCAATGCCTCCAGCGAAGTGGAGTTTCGCGGCGCCCTGGCCTGGATGGTCGGCGAAGAAGGCCGTGGCGTACCGACCATTATCGAAATGGTCGCCATGACCCGTTTCGATTGCATGGTCGGCTCCAGCGCCTTGATGCGCCAGGCGCTGACCCAGGCCAGCCATCACTGTGCCCATCGTTTGGTCGGCGGCCGCGTACTCAGCGAACAGCCACTGATGCAAAACGTCTTGGCCGACCTGGCACTGGAAAGCGAAGCGGCCCTGGCCTTGAGCCTGCGCATGGGCCGCGCGCTGGATCATCTTGATAATGAGCAGCAAGCCAAGTTCGCCCGATTGGTCACGGCGGTGGGCAAGTATTGGATCTGCAAGCGTGCGCCCGCGATGATCAACGAAGCCGCCGAATGCATGGGCGGTGCCGGCTATGTGGAGGACAGCATCCTGCCGCGCCTGTACCGTGAGGCGCCGGTGAACTCGACGTGGGAAGGTTCCGGCAATGTGCAGTGCCTGGACGTGCTGCGTGCGTTGTCCAAAGAGCCTGGCGTACTGGAATCGCTGTTTGTGGAGCTGGGCGATGGCCACGGCGACAAGCAGTTGGCGCGGCATATCGAGCAGTTGAAGTCGGCGTTCATGGACACCCAGGATATCCAGTACCGGGCACGGCAACTGACCGAGGACATTGCCCTGGCGTTGCAGGCCAAGTTGTTGCTGGAGGCGGGCAATGCGGCGGTGAGCGACGGGTTTATCGCCAGCCGGTTGGGTGAGTCGTCGGGGCGGGTATATGGCACCTTGCCGCGTGGGCTGGATGTGCAAGCGATTGTCGCCCGCTCAACCCCGCAATCCCTCTGAATAAACACAGTCCAAATGTGGGAGCTGGCTTGCCTGCGATAGCGATGTTCCAGCCAGCAATTATGTAGCTGATAGACCGCTATCGCAGGCAAGCCAGCTCCCACCTATCAATGCATTCCACTTCTGGTGTTTCGGTGAGGCCGGGATACAGGCAAGATAAAGGCCTGCAAGTCCAGAACACAGGATGCTTACCGTGACCGAAGCTTTTGTTGTCGTTAAAACCGCCGAAGAGGCCGTGGACCGGCTGGCGGCCCTGCATGAGCGTGCTACCGGTGCGCTCAATCAAGCCCTCAAGCAATACCTCAAGGACCGCATCGAGCCCGACGCCGCACAGCGCGCGCTGTTTCGCTACCCGGAACTGCGCCTGACCTACCACTGCCATGGCGAAGTCCCACAGACCACCCGGGCGTATGCCAAGGTCCAGTTACCAGGTACCTACAGCGTCACCGTGACCCACCCGGCTGCGTTCCGTAAATATTTGCTCGAACAATTGGTGCCGCTGATGCACGATTTCACCGTGACGGTGGAAGTGGGCGTCAGCCAGCAGAACATCCCTTACCCCTACGTGGTGGAGCAGGGCGATGAACTGGCCGGCTCCGGCGTGACCGCCGCGACCCTGGCGCGGGTCTTCCCCAGCACTGACCTGTCCGCCGCCACCGATGGCATCGCCGACGGCCTCTACGACTGGGAAAACACCGACCCGTTGCCCCTGGCGCTGTTCGATGCGGCCCGCGTGGATTTTTCCCTGCGCCGCCTGGTGCACTACACCGGCAGCGACTGGCGGCATGTACAGCCGTGGATCCTGCTGACCAACTACCACCGCTACGTTGACCAATTCATCCTGCACGGCCTGGAACAACTGCGCAGCGACCCAAGGTTTATCCGCATGGTGTTGCCGGGCAACGTGGTGATCGACAAAAGCATGGACCACGGCGAAGCCTCGGCGATTGCCGCAGGCGTGGTCTGGCACCGCTACCAGATGCCGGCCTACCACCTGCAAGCCAGCGATGGTCACGGCGTGACCCTGGTGAATATCGGCGTCGGCCCGTCCAATGCCAAGAACATCACCGACCACCTGGCGGTGCTGCGCCCGCATTGCTGGCTGATGATCGGCCACTGCGGCGGCCTGCGCCAATCCCAGACCATCGGCGACTACGTCCTGGCCCACGCTTATATGCGCCGTGACGGCATTCTCGATCGCGTGGTGCCGCCGAACATCCCGATCCCGGCCCTGGCCGAGGTGCAGTTGGCCCTTCAGCAAGCCGCGGCGAATGTCACTGGCGAAAAAGGTGAAGAACTGAAAAAACGCCTGCGCACCGGCACCGTATTGACCTACGACGACCGTAACTGGGAACTGCGCTGGGCCCAGGAACGTCCGTTGATCAACCTGTCCCGCGCCGTGGCCGTGGACATGGAAAGCGGCACCATCGCCGCCCAGGGTTACCGTCTGCGTGTGCCTTATGGCACCTTGTTATGCGTATCGGACAAACCCTTGCACAGCGAGATCAAGCTGCCGGGGTCGGCCAACGCGTTTTATGAGCGTGCGGTCAGCCAGCACCTGAAAATCGGCATCGAGGCGGTCGATCTGTTGCGCACCGAACTCAATTCGTTGCACTCGCGCAAACTGCGCAGCTTCGACGAGCCGCCGTTCCGTTAAGCGGTTGGGATGGTCATTTGGCGGTCAGGCCACTAGCATTGTCGGTCCTGACCGCTGGATGTTCCTTTTGCCATGTCCCGTCCTACCCGTCCCGACTCGCGCCGTCCTGGCGTGAAACCTTTGCATGCAGCTGCCCGTCGTGTCGCCAAGGCGCCACCGGCCGAGCCGAAGCTGATCCTGTTCAATAAACCGTTCGACGTGCTGACCCAGTTCAGCGACGAAGGCGGGCGTGCGACCCTCAAGGACTTTATCGACATCCCCGGCATCTACCCGGCGGGGCGTCTGGACCGTGACAGCGAAGGCCTGCTGTTACTGACCAATGACGGTCAGTTGCAGGCACGTATTGCCGACCCCAAGCACAAGCTGGCGAAAACTTATTGGGTGCAGGTGGAAGGCGAGCCGACAGAAGAACAGCTGCAACGCCTGCGCGATGGCGTGGAACTCAATGACGGCATGACCTTGCCCGCCGAGGCCCGTCAACTGGATGAGCCAGTGTTATGGCCGCGCAATCCGCCGGTACGCTTTCGCAAAAGTGTGCCGACTCACTGGCTGGAGCTGGTCATCCGCGAAGGGCGTAACCGCCAGGTCCGGCGCATGACCGCGGCGGTGGGCCTGCCGACGTTACGGCTGGTGCGCGTGCGCATTGGTGACTGGTCTATCGACGGCCTGGATCAAGGCCAATGGAAGGCGGTACCGGCGCGTTTATAGAGCACCGGACTCGATCAGGCCGATCACCACGCTCTTGATGATGAACGCGGCCACGCCCAGGCCCAGCACGAAGAACAGGATGAACGAACCAAAGCGCCCGGCCTTGGATTTCTTTGCCAGGTCCCAGACGATGAAGCCCATGAAAATAATGAGGATAGTGACCAGGCCGGTCATCATCCATTCTTCAAACAGGGCGGGGTCGATGTTGTTCATGGGGCTCTTCCAGCAAGACAAGCGAGCAGTATACGGCAGCGTCACAGACGCAACATTGACTTGAGTCCAAGCACAATCCAAATGTGGGAGGGGGCAAGCCCCCTCCCACATTTTGACCGTCACCGACCTTAAGTGCGCAGGTGGGTCAGGGGCAGTTCGGTGCTGTTCAATACCTGGTTGAGCACGAAGCTGGAGCGTACGCTGGTCACGCCTTCGATGCGGGTCAGATGGCCCAGCAGCAGTTTCTGATAGTGATCCATGTCCGGCACCACGACCTTTAGCTGATAGTCCGCATCCATGCCGGTCACCAAGCTGCATTCCAGCACCTGGGGCAAGGTGCGGATTGCCGCCTCGAAGTTCTCGAAACGCTCCGGCGTGTGCCGGTCCATACCGATCAATACGTAGGCCGTGAGGCTCAGGCCGAGCATCTTGCGATCCAGCAGGGCCACCTGGCGCGCTATATAGCCGTCGTCCTCCAGCTGCTTGACCCGGCGTGAGCAGGGCGACGGCGACAGGCCGATACGCTCGGCCAGCTCCTGGTTGGAGATCCTCGCGTCGCGCTGCAATTCCGCCAAAATACTCAGGTCGTATCGGTCAAGCTTGCTCATTGGGTTGGCCTTTGTCGTAACTATTGCGGTGAATTATCCATGAAGGGTTAAAAATTGCGCAAGCACTGTTTATTGACGCAATCTTCGCAATCATCCGTCGGGCGTTGGCGGGTATCTTTATCAACAGAATCACCGCCTGGACAACAGTCCACAGCAGCGAGCCCAATCAGGCCCGTTGCGGCCGCCGCCCCAGCAGGGTTGAGCCGGCCTCCAGGCTGCACACTGTCCACAAGACGGCGTGAGGTGAGCCAACGTCAAAAGCGTTGAGCATGGACGAAGTTCTCAAGGGGTGGCCGACGGGTCACCCCTTTTCTTTTGCCTTGGGAAAATACTGCCCGCGACTGATAACCTGCCTGCGAACCGGGTGGGGCTTTTCCAGTCTCATCTGTAAGGCCCTAATCCGCAGTGAGGAATAGCATGAAGCGCATCTGGCGTATGGCAGGTGTTGGTTTGCTGGTGGTCAGCGTCGGCACGCAGGTAATGGCCGACGAGCGCGATAACTCACCGGGCCCGGGGCAACGGCCTGAAAACAATCAGCCACGCCCACAAAACCCGCATTTTGATCGCGGCGGCCAGCATGAGGGTCAATGGCAAGGTCGCCCTCAAGGTAATGAGCCAGGGCGACCGGCACCGCAGCCGCAACCCTCCAATAACCTGCCGATCCAGGGCCGGCCCGATACCGTGCGTCAGACCCAGGAGCCGCGCCAGGGGTATTACCGCGATATTCCTCGGCGCAACGATGACAACCGGCATTGGGAGGCTGGCGGCCCAGGCTCGCGTCCGGGGTACGATCGTCCCGGTGATAACCGCTGGCCAGGCCGCCCCGACGGGCACGGCAATGGCTGGGGCCCCGGCCCGCAGCACCGTCCCGGTTACGTAGTGGACCGCTTCCCTGAGCGTAATTACCGCGTGCCTTACCGTGGCCAGGACTACTTCTACTCCGGCGGCTACTGGTATCGCCCCCAAGGTCCGCGCTACGTGGTGGTGACGCCGCCCTATGGCATTCGTGTGCAGTACCTGCCGGACTATGCGCGTGAAGTGTGGGTAGGTGGCTCACTATTGTTCCTTGCCGCTGGTGCCTACTACGCCTATGAGCAAAGCACCCAGCAATACGTGGTGGTGCAACCGCCGGCGCAAGTGCCATCACCCCAGCCGGCGCCGCAAGGCAATGGCTATGACGTCGTTGCCTATCCCGCCAACGGCCAGTCCCCGGCCCAGGTGCAGCAGGACGGCTACGACTGTTATCGCTGGGCCGTGCAACAAAGTGGCTTCGACCCGCGCACCGTTACCTACGCGCCTGACCCGGCCGTGGTGCAAACCTACCGCCAGGCCCAGGGCAACTGCCTGGGCAGTCGCGGGTATCAGGTGCAGTACTAGGTCTTGTTGCCGGTGACCACTTCCAGTGGGTCGGCGTGCACCAGCACTTCGGCACGCGGGTAGGCCTGGTGAATGGCGTCGGCGGCTTGGTCGCTGATGCCATGGGCCACCGATAAGGTCAGTTCCCCCGGCAGTTCCAGGTGCAACTGCACAAACCAGTGGCTGCCGGAGATGCGCGTGCGCAAGTCGTGGGCGCCCAGTACCCCGGGCACGCCACGGGCCAGTTCCAGCATGTGCTGGCTGACGTCCGGTGGTAACTCTTCATCCATCAACACCGCGAAGCTTTCGCGGGCGATCTGGATCGCACTCCACAGGATGTAGGCGGCGATGCCCAGGCCAAACCACGCATCGACCTGATGAAAGCCGAAGCCCGCCAACACCAGTGCGATGAGGATGCTGCCATTGAGCAGCAAGTCCGAGCGGTAGTGCAGCGAGTCGGCGCGCACCGCGTTCGAACCGGTCTCGCGCACCACGCGGTGTTGCAGCATCAGCAGGGCCACGGTCAGCGCCAGGGACAAGACAATCACGCCAATGCTCAGCCATGGCGCGCCCACGGGCTCGGGATGCTTGAGCCGTTCAAACGCCTGGAGCGCGATCAGTACCGCGCTGCCAGCGATAAACAACGCTTGGGCCATACCCGCCAGCGACTCCGCTTTGCCGTGCCCATACCGGTGATCGTCATCGGCCGGGCGCAGGGCGTAATGCACCGCCAGCAGGTTCAACAGAGAGGTCACACCATCGAGCAGCGAATCGGTCAGCCCGGCGAGCATGCTCACCGAACCGCTGAGCCACCAGGCGATGGCCTTGGTGATGATCAGCACACAGGCCACGCCTACCGAGGCGCGAGTGGCCAGGCGCAGGAGCCTGGCGTGTTCGGGGCTGCTGGTCATGGGCTGTCCTTACGCGGCGGGTTGCAGGCCCAGGGACGCAAGTTGCTGCACGCTGCCCTTGAACTGGATCAGCCGTGGGTCGTCCAGCGGCAAGGTACGGCCGGTTTCCTTCTGGATGATGCTCTGCAGCTTGGCGTTGTCGACCTGGCCGTCGGCGCCGATGGCTTGGTGCAGTTTCTCGGGTGCGACCTGGGCGGTCTTGCCGGGTTCGTAGTAGATCGCACCCGTGGCGAAATCGACCCCAAACGCGATCAAGCCGGGGATGACGTAGAACAGCAGGCCGACGGCATCGAGTACGGCAATGGCCGGGTCGATCTTGCCGTCGATCTGGCCACGGCGGTCGGGATAGAAAATCGACCCGCAGGCGGTGAGTTGGCTCAGCAGGGTGACGGCTAATGCAGCGCCGATGACACGGGAAGCGATACGCATGAAAAGTCTCCTGAACACGTTTATGGGTGACTATAAGCCAGATCTGCCAGGCACCGATGATCGAATGTGGGAGGGGGCAGGTGTTGTTGAGACCACAGCCGGCTTTCGGCAGTTCGCCGTTATACTCGCCGCTCTGCTTTGGAGCCAGTATGAATTCGTTGCCGATCGATGATGTTTTACCCGCCCTGCGTGACGCCTTGGCGCATCGCCATGAGGTTGTGCTGGAAGCGCCACCCGGCGCCGGTAAAACCACCCGTGTGCCCTTGGCCGTGTTGAACGAGCCCTGGCTCGCCGGGCAGACCATCCTGATGCTCGAACCCCGGCGCCTGGCCGCGCGGGCCGCCGCCGAGCGACTGGCCAGCGAACTGGGTGAAAAAGTCGGTGAAACCGTCGGCTACCGCATCCGCCTCGAGAGTAGAGTGGGCCCTCGCACCCGGATCGAAGTGGTCACCGAAGGGATCCTGGCGCGCCGGCTTCAGGCCGATCCGGCGTTGGACGGTGTGGGACTGGTCATCTTCGATGAGTATCACCTGCGTAACCTGGACTCTGATCTTGCGCTGGCCCTGTGCGTGAGTGCGCGTGAACTGCTGCGTGATGAGCCGCCACTCAAGCTGCTGCTGATGTCTGCAACATTGGAAGGCGCTCGGCTCTCTAAGGTTTTGAATGACGCGCCGGTGATCACCAGTGAAGGGCGGATGTATCCGGTCTCCATCCTCTGGGGAACCCCCTATCAGCCAGGCCAGCCTCTCGACACACGGGTCACTGATACCTGCCTGGCCGCCCTCCATGAGCAGCCTGGGAGCATCCTGGTATTTCTTCCCGGTCAGGCCGAGATCCGCCGCGTGGCCCAGTCCCTTAAGGAGCAACTGGGCAATCGTCCAGACGTCATGCTCTGTCCGCTGTACGGTGACCTTGATCTGAACGCACAACGTGCTGCCATTGACCCTGCACCCCAAGGCTCGCGCAAGATCGTGCTGGCAACCAACATTGCCGAGACCAGCTTGACCATCCAAGGGGTCAGGGTGGTGGTGGACAGCGGTCTTGAACGCGTGCCGAAGTTTGATCCGCGTAGTGGCATGACCCGGCTCGATACCCAGCGTATCTCCAAGGCCAGTGCGACCCAGCGGATGGGGCGAGCCGGGCGCCTGGAACCGGGTGTCTGCTACCGACTCTGGTCAGAGTCGCAACACGAGCAAATGGCGGGTTACAGCACCCCCGAAATCCTGCAAGCCGATCTGGCTGGCCTTGCGCTGCAATTGGCCCGGTGGGGGATGCAGCCAGATGAAATGACCTGGCTCGACCAACCCCCCGCGGCGCCTTTTGCCCAAGCCAGAGACCTGCTCAAGCGCCTGGGCGCGCTGGATGATAAGGGGCAGCTGACGCCACACGGGACGGCCATGAGCGAACTGCCGGCGCATCCGCGCATCGCTCATTTGCTCATCAAGGGGCACGCCATGGGCCTGGATGACCTGGCCTGCAACATCGCAGCCCTGCTGGGGGAGAAGGACATTCTGCGTGGCGCAGGTGCTGATCTTCATACCCGGCTCATTGCATTGTCAGGCGAGCAGAATGCGCGCCGTGGCAGCGGCGCCTTCCAGCGCGTTAAACAGTCTGCCCGGCAGTATCGATCCCTGCTGCGAGGCTGTGCCTCCAGCCCGGTCAGCGCGCCTGATCATCCACGCTGGGTCGGTTGCCTGCTGGCGTTCGCCTACCCTGATCGAATTGGCCTGCAACGGCGTGCAAGCGCAGCGGAGTATCGTCTTTCCAGCGGGCGCGCTGCCGTCTTCGCCGAACCCGATGCGCTCACCAAGCATGAGTGGCTGGTGGTGGCGGACCTGGGCAGTCGGCAGGGCCAACGTGAGGAACGGATTTACCTGGCGAGCGACCTGGATTCGGCACTGTTCGAGGATCAGCTAAGCGAGCTGGTAAGGTCAGTCGATGAGATCGATTGGGATGACAGGGAAGGGGTGCTCAAGGCTGAGCGACAACGAAAGGTGGGGCAGCTGGTGCTTTCCACAACGGCTCTGCCCAACCTCGACGAGCATGCCCGTTCGCTCGCGCTGGTCAACCTCGTGAGGCGCAAGGGCATTGAACTCTTGCCCTGGAACCCTGAGTTGCGTCAGTGGCAGGCGCGGGTCGAGTTGCTGCGTCAGTTCGATATCCAGAATGGCCAGGGCACCAGTCAATGGCCCGACCTCAGCGATGCCAATCTGCTGGATACGCTCGAAGAGTGGCTCACGCCCTATTTGGGCAAGATTACCCGGCTCAGTCACTTCAGTCAGTTGGACCTGTCTTCGATCATCAGGAATCTGCTGCCTTGGCCGCTCAAGCAGGCGTTGGACGCTCAAGCGCCCCAGTCCATCCAGGTGCCCTCGGGCTCAAGCATTCGCATCGACTATTCGCAACAGCCTCCAGTTCTTGCAGTGCGGCTGCAGGAGCTTTTTGGGCTGTCAGAAACACCGACAATTGCCCAGGGAAAACAGCCACTGACCTTGCACTTGCTGTCACCGGCTCGCAGGCCGGTGCAGGTGACCCAGGATCTCGCCAATTTCTGGCGCAGTACCTATGCCGAAGTGAAGAAAGACCTTAAAGGCAGGTACCCAAAACACTATTGGCCCGAAGATCCACTGGTGGCCGAAGCGACGGCCAGGGCAAAGCCCAGGAAGCCATGAACCGCCAACAGCGCTTGTCCGCGCTCGCTCCATGAGGCCGGTGCCCACTTAAATTTATGTGCACGCACCACGTCTTGATCTTATGGGGCCGGGATAAGAGAGAGACTGTGATGCTTACGAACGAACATACCAATCGAATCACGAGGGTTGGCCAGATTAGCGGGTCGGCAGCCTATGTCATCGTGGGTCGCTCAGACATAGCCGTGCATCTTGAGTCCGGGACTGTCTGTTTCGAATTACAGAGCGCGCACGGCGATTTTAAAATTATTGACCCCTCTTGCTCATCCAGCAACATGGCCATTGAGAATTCAACCTCTCTAAGTCACGTGCTCGCGGCACTCGAAGCTTGGTTTGCTGATAACCCTCTGTTTGACAGGGTTGAGGTGCTGTTGCCTGATCCATTGAGTGCCCAACTGTGCGAATTGGGCATCGCCCTCTTTCAGAATGAAAAGTGTTTGGTAACGGCTGAGATGTTTTGGCAGTTGTCATTGCCTTGGTGCTCCAAGGGCATGATCAACAGTTACCCACTTTGTTATGCCGAGTCGGGAGAGCCCAACATTCCCGTTCGCCCTCAGCAGCCTACCGGTGACGTTTATGCCAGGTATATTCCCTGGCTCGGTAAAACCCTGAGTTTCAAAGTGGCTGATATTGACAGGGACCTGGTCCAGTTCAATCGCTGGATGAATGACCCCCGGGTTTCATTTTTCTGGGAGGAAGAGGGGGACCTGGACTATCACCGGGCGTTCCTTGAAACGCAACTTGCCGACTCGCGGGTTATTCCTCTCATCGGCTTTTTTGATGCGCAGGCATTTGGCTATTTTGAGGTGTATTGGGCCAAGGAGGACAGGCTCGCGCCGTTTTGCCAGGCGACGGACTTTGACCGTGGCTTCCACCTGCTGGTGGGCGAAGAGGCCTTCAGGGGGCGCCAATGGTTGGAGGCCTGGTACCCGTCTTTGCTCCACTACATGTTTCTTGATGACGTTCGCACCCAGCGCGTTATGGCTGAGCCCCGCGCAGACAATGAACGTTTGTTGCGTTGCAGCGAAATGCTCGGTTTCGAGAAGCTCAAGGAGTTTGACTTCCCACACAAGCGAGCGGCGCTGATCAGTCTGTCCAGGACCACCTTCTTTGGCTGTGCACAACAACTCTCGGGTAGTCGACTTTCAGATTGAGTACAGCGTTTAAAACGTAGCGGGCAGAAGAAAACGAGCGATCACCGGCATATGGCTGGAAATACGCAATGTATCTTGCTGCCTTACTTTCGCCTCCACCCGCTTGATCCTTGAGCTGAAGAACAGGTAATCCAAGGTGCGGTCCGGGCCGTCCAGGCTCGGATCATTGGGATAATAGGTCAGCCATTGCTCACGGTTTATTCCGCTGGATTCACTGTTACTCGGGATCATCGGGTATTTGTCCCACAGCAGGTGCAGCTCACTGTCCGGCGAATACTGCCCGCGTTTTTGCGCATCCAAACGCAGGAACTGCCCCAGCGGTAACAAGTTGAAATCTCCCCCGATCAGCCATGGCGTGCCGCGGGCTTCAAACTTGTCCAACAGCTTCACCGTTGCCTTGACTTGCTCTTGCATGGCACCGCGCCCGGGCATGCCGGCCTCTAGCCGCGTATTGAGCACCGCCAGTTGGCCACCGTCGCTCAGCGGCAGGTAGGTCAACAGCAAGGCGGGTTTGGGCTGGAACTGGCGGCTGATGAAGTTGGCGGCGGCGGCCGGCAGTTGCAGGCGCTCAGCATGTTCGATCTGGTAGCGGCTCAGTGTCGCCAGCTTGCGACCGACGCTGCCGAAAATGTGCAGGTTGGGCACAAAGTCGGCTTTCCAGTCGAACGCCTGGGCGCTGCAGGGGTAGAGGTCGACCAGGCGCTCTTGCAACAGCGCCAGCTGGTCCTGGTAGTGAGAGGGTTTGGCGCCCTCGTCAATCTCTTGCAGCAACAGGATATCGGGCTGTTCGTCGCGGATCACCCGTGCCACTTCGTCGAGGCTGAACGCCATGTCTTCAACGGTGGGGCGGTCATCCGGGCCGCTGCCGTCGGGGGTGTCGTACCAGAACACGTAGTTCTTGCCGGCCAGGTATTGCACGTTCCAGGTCATCACCTTGAGCGCCTGCCCCGGCAGCAGGGTCGGGGCGCGGGGCGCCACGCAACTGACGGGCAAGGTCTCTTTGTCGGCGGGGCGCCAGGTCAGGCTGTGGGTCAGCGCCGCCAGCAGGCCGGCGATGATCAACAGGCTCAACAGGGTGATGCGCAATAAACGGGTCATCGGCTCGGCTTATTTGCGTGTCAGAAGAGGCACGGAGCATATCACCGCACGTCGGCGTCGCCACCGATCAACATGAATAAACGGAACAGCACCACGCTGGTGAACAATTGCAGGAAGCTGTGGGCACTGTCCATCAGCAACCCCAGCAACGGCGCGGGCTCAGGATAGGCCGCCACGCTGGCGCCCTTGAGCAGCCACAACGGGGTCATCACGCACAGCAGGCACACCAGGATGCGCCAGAAATGCCCGCGGGTCAGACGGAAACTCTCCTTCATCGCCTCCAGGGCCGGCATGCCGCGCAGCACCAGCAGGTATTCGGCGAACGCCAGCACCACCATCAGCCACAAGCCCGGCAGGAAATACAGCGACAGGCCGAGCAAGATCAACAACGTGCTCAGGGCCGTCAGCAGGGCAAAGCGCGGCCACAGGCTCAAGGCCATGGCCCACACATCCTTGATACGGGGCGATTCGCCACGGGTGCGCGCGTCGAGAAACAGGATCAGGGCGCCGGTGTACAGCGGGTACACCAATAAACCCACGACCACGCTGTAGCCGGGAAATGCATCCGGGCCCAGCGTGTGGTCGAGCACCTGTTGCAGCAGGGCTTCGAGGATCACCAACGGCAGACACAACTGCACGATGGCGCCCAGGTTGCGCTGGGTAAAACGCAAGGAGTCGCGCAAAACGTCTAACGGATTCATCAGGGTCATCACAGGCCTGGAAGCAGAGGGCGACACTTTAACCGATCAGGGTCCAAGGGGCGCAAACGTAAACCTTGAGTAAAGACCATTGAAACAACTCGTAACATCCCCATAACTGGAAGGCACCCGGCCTGATCACAGGCGGGACCAGAATTTTTATCGGCAATCTAACGAGGTCGCCATGAACAGCGAAGAGCAAACCCTGATCGATGGACTGTTTTCACGGTTGCAGCAAGCCGAAACGGACTCAGCCCCCCGCGACGCCCAGGCCGAAGCGCGGATCAAGGAGCACATGACTCGCCAACCGGCCGCCGGGTACTACATGACCCAGTCGTTACTGGTGCAGGAACACGCGCTTCAGGCTCTGGATGCGCAAAACAAGCAGCAGGCGCAACAGATCCAGCAATTGCAGGACGAACTGCAGCGGGCCAAGCCGGCGCAACCGGCGCCGGCCAGTGGTGGTGGGTTCCTGTCGAGCATCTTTGGCGGTAGCTCCCGCGATCCGCAACCTGCGCCGAGCAACTCCGGTGGCGGCTGGCGTGAGCCGGCGCGGCCATCGTTCAACCCGCCTGCACCGCAGCAGAACTATCAGCAGCCGCAAGCACCGGCCGCCGCGCCGGTGGGCAGCGGTTTTCTCGGCGGCGCGATGAAGACCGCCGCCGGTGTGGCCGGTGGGGTGTTGCTCGCCGAGGGCATCAGCAGCCTGTTCCATCACAACCAGCAGCCGCAGGTGGTGGAAGAAATCATTGAACAACCGGCACCGGCCAGTGACCAGGGTGACTGGGGCAACGATGACCAGAAATTCGCCGGCAATGACAGTTGGGGCAGTAACAATGCTGACAGCTTCGCTGACAGCGATTATTCCGACGACTCCTCTTCCTTTGGCGACGACGATTCCTTCGTCTGACACGCCAGGCCCGGGGCGCTACAGCGCTCCGGTCTGATTTTTTCCCGGAAACGCTCCCTTGGCTGGCATACTGGCGCCCTTTCCGGGCGCTGGCGCCTGGCTGTCTATGAGACTGGCTGTCTATGAGGAAGTGCGGTGAAGAAAATTGCAGTGTTCGCCGATGTACAAAACCTCTATTACACCGTGCGCCAGGCTTATGGCTGCCACTTCAACTACGCTGCCCTGTGGGCTGACATCGGCGCCCGCGGGCAGATCGTCGAGGCCTATGCCTACGCTATCGACCGTGGCGACAGCAAGCAGCAGCAATTCCAGCAGATCCTGCGCAACCTGGGCTTTACGGTAAAACTCAAGCCGTATATCCAGCGCAGCGACGGTTCGGCCAAGGGCGACTGGGACGTAGGCATCACCATCGACATCATGGACGCCGCCGACCATGTCGACGAAATCGTGCTGGCCTCCGGTGATGGCGATTTCGATATGCTGCTCGACCGTGTCATCCACAAGCATGGCGTTGAAGCCGTGGCCTACGGCGTGCCCGGGCTGACGGCCAACTCATTGATCCGCGCCGCCAGCCGCTATGTGCCGATCGAAGGCGCGTTGCTGCTCAAATAAATTGTTAGACAAAGTGGGAACAGGTTTGGAACGTATAGCGGTCATCGACTTTGAAACCACCGGCATCACCCCGAGCAGCCACTGCCGGGCTACGGAGATTGGCGTCGTTATCCTCGAGCGCGGACAAATCGTGGACCGCTACCAGAGCCTGATGAACGCCGGCGTGCGCGTACCGGCGTTTATCGAACAACTCACCGGCATCAGCAACGCCATGCTGCGCAGTGCGCCACCGGCTGAGCGGGTGATGAACGAAGTCAACGAATTCGTCGGCACCACGCCCTTGATGGCGCACAACGCCGCCTTCGACCAGAAGTTCTGGGACTTTGAGCTTGGCCTGATCCGCCGCACCCGCCTGCAGAAATTCGCCTGCTCCCTGCTGCTGGCCCGCCGCCTGATGCCGGCTGCGCCCAACCACAAGCTCGGCACCCTCAACGCCTATGCGCAACTGCCCCACACCGGCCAGGCTCACCGGGCGCTGGCCGACGCGGAAATGGCCGCCAACCTGACCGCGCACCTGGCCCAGGAACTGCGGCGTACCCATGGCTTGCGCGAACTGTCCCATGACCTGTTATGCACCTTGCAGAAAGTGCCTGCCGCGAAGATCAATGAACACCTGAAGAAACATCGCGGGTTCTGATCCGGCCACCCCTCAAGAGCACTTGAGTTCCAATGTGGGAGCTGGCTTGCCTGCGATAGCGGTGTATCAGCCAGCCATTTATTGCCTGACCCTCCGCTATCGCGGGCAAGCCCGCTCCCACAGGGGTTATGCGTCGCTTATCGAGGCTGTGCGCACTCCAACGCCTGATCCACCACCCCCTTCGCCATCTCCACCAAATGCATCACCGCCCGCTGCGGCGCCTTCATCACCTCACCCGAGGCGTGTGCCGTCTCCACCGCGCAATGCAACAAATCCGCCGCATGGGCCAAGTCATCGAAGGGCCGATGACATGGGGCAGATTATCTGTGGGAATTAGCCAGAACAAGGCGCGAAAGCTCACTCGGAAACGTCCCGCAAATGAAAGAGATTGGTCTTGCGATGAGGCAACTGGCGCCATCGCAGGCAAGCCAGCTCCCACAGTTGACCGCGTCGCTCGGGCAGTACGCGATCCCTGTGGGAGCCGGGCTTGCCCGCGATGGCGATCGCTCAGCCACCATTTTTCCCATTGGCTTCCAACTGCCCCAACGGCACCCGCCGCTCTATGGCGCTGGACAAAATAATCGAGGTCTTGCTGAACCCAAACTTGGCCACCCGATTGATCAGGTCTTCCAGCTGCGGCATGGTGCCCACTGCCGCTTGCATGATCACGCAGGGATCGCCGGTGACCCGGTGGCATTCGGTCAGCTCGGGAATTTCCGCCAAGGCGTCGTAGACTTTCTGGCTGCCGTGATTGGTCAGCCGCAGTTCAATGACGCACTGGATCGGCAAACCGACTTTGGATAAATCCACCTTGGCCTGGTACCCGGTGATCACGCCGCTGGCCTCCAGTTTGGCGACCCGTTCGGCCACGGCGGGGGCGGAGAGGTTTACTGTGCGGGCCAACTGCGCGTAGGACGCGCGGCCGTCTTCGAGCAGGGCGCTGAGGAGCATGCGGTCGTATTTGTCCATGGTAAGGCTCCAGTTGCGTGTGGCTTTCGAAAACACGGGTTATAGCCTTCATAACCATGTTTTGAAAAGTGTATGGGCGGTTTAAACAGGTTTTGTAACTTATGTTTAACCACCTGCCTTTCTAGAATAAGCCTCCCATCTCCTGCCATAGAGCCACCCAATGCCTGGCCCACGTCGTTTTCCCTTACCGTTGATCGCCGCCTTTTTTGCCTTGTATGTGATCTGGGGTTCCACCTACCTGGTGATCCGTATCGGCGTGGAGTATTGGCCGCCGCTGTTGCTGGCGGGCATTCGGTTTTGCACGGCAGGCGTGTTGATGTATGGCTTCCTCCGGTGGCGCGGGGTGCCAGCACCGACATGGCCGCAGTGGAAGGCGGCCGGGATGATCGGCATTTTGTTGCTGACCGTGGGCAATGGCGGCGTCAGTGTGGCCGAACATATGGGGGTGTCGTCCGGCGTGGCGGCACTGGCCGTGGCCACCGTGCCGCTGTTCACCCTGCTGTGTGGTTTTTTCTGGGGCGCACGTAATACGCGACTGGAATGGGCCGGAGTGATCCTGGGCATCATCGGGATTGCCATGCTCAATATGGGCAGTACCCTGCAATCGAGCCCATTGGGTGCGGTCTTGCTATTGGCGGCGGCGGCCTCCTGGGCCTTCGGTTCGGTATGGAGCCGACACTTGCCGCTGCCCCAAGGCGCCATGGCCAGTGCCGCAGAAATGCTCGTGGCCGGCGTGGCGCTGCTGATCGTCAGCGCGCTGTCGGGCGAGCACCTGCAGGCCATGCCGCCGCTGGAAGGCTGGCTGGCGCTGGCCTACCTGACGGTGTTCGGCTCGATCATCGCCTTCAACGCCTATATGTATCTGCTCAAGCACGTACGCCCGGCGGCGGCGACCAGCTATGCCTATGTGAACCCGGCTGTGGCGGTGTTGCTGGGGATTGTGTTCGTTGGCGAGACCATCGGCCTGGAAGAAGCCCTGGCGATGCTGGTAATCATCAGCGCCGTGCTGCTGATCAGCCTGCCCCAGTGGCGCAAGCCCAAGGCGGAAATAAGGTAAACTGCCGCGCATTACGCCTTTGCGCTGAATTTTTCCTACGGTAAACACATGACTTTCGCCACCCTTGGCCTGATCGAACCCCTGCTGCGCGCCCTTGAGACGCTTGGCTACCAGACCCCGACGCCGGTGCAGGCGCAAGCCATTCCGGCGGTGCTGGCCGGTCGCGACCTGATGGCCGCGGCCCAGACCGGCACCGGCAAGACCGCAGGCTTCGCCTTGCCGCTGCTGCAATTGCTGACCATGGAAGGGCCGAAAGTCGCCGCCAACTCGGCGCGCGCGCTGATCCTGTGCCCGACCCGCGAACTGGCCGAGCAGGTTCACGCCAGCGTCGCCGAGTACGCCAAGCACCTGCCGCTGACCACTTACGCGGTGTACGGCGGCGTGAGCATCAACCCGCAGATGATGAAGCTGCGCAAGGGCGTCGACATCCTGGTCGCCACCCCTGGCCGCCTGATCGACCTGTTCCGCCAGAACGCGCTGAAGCTCAATCAGCTGCAAACCCTGGTGCTCGACGAAGCCGACCGCATGCTCGACCTGGGCTTCTCCGAAGAGCTTGCCAATATTTATCGGATGCTGCCGAAAAAGCGCCAGACCTTGCTGTTCTCCGCGACCTTTTCCGACGACATCCGCCTGCTCGCCGGGCAGATGCTCAACGACCCGCTGAGCATCGAAGTGAGCCCGCGCAACGTCGCCGCCAACACCGTCAAGCAGTGGGTGGTGCCGGTGGACAAGAAGCGCAAGGCCGAGCTGTTCGTGCACCTGATGCGCAAAGGCCGCTGGAAGCAGGTGCTGGTGTTCGCCAAGACCCGCAACGGCGTTGACGCACTGGTGGACAAGTTGCAGGGCCTGGGCATCAATGCCGACGGCATCCATGGCGACAAGCCCCAGGCCACCCGCCAACGCGCGCTGGACCGCTTCAAGGCCAGCGAGGTGCAGATCCTGGTCGCCACCGACGTGGCAGCCCGTGGCCTGGATATCGAAGATCTGCCGCTGGTGGTCAATTTCGATCTGCCGATCGTGGCCGAGGACTACATCCACCGTATCGGCCGTACGGGGCGCGCGGGCAACACCGGCGAGGCGATTTCCCTGGTGTGCGCCGACGAGGTGAACATGCTCTCGGCCATCGAAATGCTGACCCGCCAGACCTTGACCCGCAAGATGGAGCCGGATTTTGAACCCGAGCACCGCGTGCCGGACACCGATGCCAGCGGACAGGTGGTGAAGAAGCCGAAGAAACCGAAGAAACCTAAGACGTCTGGTGGTGGCGGTAAGCGCAACCTGGGCAAGTGGGTGGACAGTGGTGAAGTGGCGCCGGCCGAGCCCTCGATCAAACCGGTGCGCAAGGTGCCAGTGTTCAATACCGGGCCGCGCAAGAAGAAGTAAAGGTTTTATAAGGGTTGGCGCACAGAGTGGGCGGGGCAATCCCGTTCACTGCGGAAGGAATCTTCTTGTAAATTTTTCCGCGTGGTAAAACTGAACTCAAAAACGCTCGAACACCACTCAGGTAGGCGTCAGGAAACTGACCGTTAATCAGCAGCCTTTGAGTGGAGGTAATTGATATGGAATTTGCGGCTTCTTTTGCATCGCTATCCTTCAAGCCGGGAGAGGAAACATTCGGGCAGTACATGAGGCGCGCAGCGCAAACGCATAAAGACACTGCTGCCGCGTCAGAGAGGAGTCATGAGGCGCGTATCAGCGCGCTGGAGAAAGAGCTGACCGATATTAAAAAAACCCAACCTGAGGCGTATGCGCACCAAATCAAGCTGTATAAAGAATTGGCTTCTTTGCAGCAGCATCATGTCGGTGTCAATGCTC
The DNA here is from genome assembly GCF_001439685.1 of Pseudomonas libanensis. Lineage (GTDB taxonomy): Bacteria > Pseudomonadota > Gammaproteobacteria > Pseudomonadales > Pseudomonadaceae > Aquipseudomonas > Aquipseudomonas libanensis. Next base: position 164,966 of record NZ_JYLH01000008.1, on the reverse strand, counting down.
ACGAAACCTTGTCGCTCAAGCAGGTTATCAAAGAGGTTGAATATAAGAGCCAGGAGAAGGGGCTAGCCCTCAGTCGTGGCTTCAAAGCCGAGCAGGAGAGCTTGACAGACCAACCCTTAGGGCTTGAAACGGCGCACCGCACGTACATAGACGCACTGTCGGTAACCCTGCCAGAAGGTGACGACTTCTTACGAAGGGAACAGGAAGGGTTTGAGCAGAAGTACCCGGATGCGCAAGCGATTTGAGTCTTGAGGTTGCATGTAACCCGCTTTTAAAGTTGGGTCACGGTAGACGAGCAGGCGCGTCTACCGTGGGTGTTTCAACCATTCCAGAGCACCACGCCCAGCCGCCCGACCGCTGGCAAAACATCCGGTCAGTAAGTACCCACCGGTCGGCGCTTCCCAATCGAGCATTTCCCCCGCACAAAACACGCCGGGCACTTGCTTGAGCATCAGTCGTTCATCCAATGCTTCAAAGGGCACGCCGCCAGCAGTGCTGATCGCTTCATCCATTGGGCGGGTCTTCACTAACGTCAGCGGCAGCGCCTTGATATCCACAGCCAATTGCGCCGGATCATTGAAATGTTCAGTCGGCGCCAACTCGCGCAACAGCGCCGCCTTGACCCCGTCCAAGCCCAACTGACTGTGCAAATGCTTGCTCATCGACCGCGAGCCCCGCGGCTTGGCCAATGCCGCCTGCACCTTGTCCAGCGGCTTGCTCGGCAGCAGGTCGATATGCACCGTGGCCGAACCGTTGCGATTGATCGCTTCACGAATCGGCGCCGACAACGCGTAAATCAAACTGCCTTCGATGCCGGTGGCGGTGATCACGCATTCACCCAGACGAAGCGGGTCGTCGGCCAGGCCAATGGCGACGTTTTTCAACGGCGCACCAGCGAATTTGCTGACCAGCAACTCACTCCAGGTCGACACGTCGAAACCGCAGTTACTCGGTTGCAAGCGCACATAGGGTACGCCTTTGTCTTCCAGCAGCTTGAGCCAGGCACCATCAGAGCCCAGGCGCGACCAACTGCCGCCGCCCAGGGCTAGTAACACCGCATCGCTGTGGACAACTTTGTCGCCGTCCGGGCTGTGGATAAGTAAACCGCCTTCTGCGTTCCAGCCGAGCCAACGATGGCGCGTGTGGATAACCACGCCCTGATCGCGCAAGCGTTTTAGCCAGGCTCGCAGCAGGGGAGCGGCTTTCATGTCGGTTGGAAACACCCGCCCGGAGGTGCCGATAAAGGTTTCGATGCCCAGGCCATGAATCCATTCGCACAACGCTTGGGCCCCGAACGCCCGCAGCAACGGTGCCATATGCGGCGCGCGTTCGGCGTAGCGAGAGACAAACGCCGGATAGCCCTCGGAGTGGGTGATGTTCATCCCGCCCACACCGGCCAGCAGGAATTTGCGCCCCACCGATGGCATGCCGTCGTACAGGTCCACCCGCACCCCTGCCTGGCTCAAGACCTCAGCGGCCATCAGCCCGGCGGGGCCGCCGCCAATAATGATGACGTGGTGAGAAGAGGTCTGAGGCATGGCAGGGCTACGGTCGCTTGAATAGGCCGAGCATTCTACCCGACGACGGCGCAGCTGCATGATCAAAAAACGTACACTTTTCTACAGGCCATGCGGCTGCTAGCTTGCAGGCGCTTACGCTCAAGTTATCCACAGGCCGTTCCACAGGCATTGTGGGTAACGCCCACAGTTCAGTGACAACCTGATGACGTCCATACCCGCTGGGCGCTGTGGTGCAGGATGCCGTGGCGGCGGGCGAGGGCCAGGCGGTCCTTGCTGTAGCCGCCGCCGATCACGCCCATCACCGGAATGTCGCGACCCAGGCAATGGCGCATCACGCTTTCATCACGGGCGGCGACGCCCTCATCCGTCAGCTTGAGGTAACCGAGGGCGTCATCTTTGTGCACGTCCACGCCGGCGTCGTACAGCACCAGGTCGGGCTGGTAGAGCGGCAACAGGTAGTTGAGCGTGTCGTCCACCACCTTGAGGTAGTCGGCATCGCCCATGTCCATGGGCAGCGGGATGTCCCAATCACTCTGGGCCTTGCGTGCCGGGAAGTTCTTTTCGCAGTGCAGCGATACGGTGACGGCATCCGGCGTGTCTTGGAGGATGCGCGCGGTGCCGTCGCCCTGATGCACGTCGCAATCGAAGATCAATACGCGATTGACCCGGCCGCTGGCCAGCAGGTAGTGGCTGATGACCGCCAGGTCATTGAAGATGCAAAAACCTGCTGGATAATCGTAGTGGGCGTGGTGGGTGCCGCCGGCCAAATGGCAGGCCAGGCCATGTTCAAGGGCTTGTTCAGCCGCCAGTATCGAGCCGCCCACCGCACGCACCGTACGCCGCGCCAGGGCTTCGCTCCAGGGCAGGCCGAGGCGACGCTGATCTTCGCGGGATAATTGGCCGCTCATGTAGCGGTCGATATACCCAGGTTCATGGGCCAGGGCCAGGATGTCCGCCGGGCACAATTGCGGGCGCAACAATTGACTGTCTTGGGTCAAGCCAGTGTCCACCAAGTGGTCGCGCAGCAGGCGAAACTTGTCCATGGGGAACCGGTGGTCTGCCGGGAACTCAGGGCTGTAGTCTTCGTGGTAGATCAATGGCAAGGGCATGGGATTTTCTGACGGGAACCTGCGAAGGATCTTAACAGCGCTGTACACTCACGCACATGGCAAGGGAGGGGGACCCATGGAGCCGATATTGCAATTGGAAAGTGCACGCCTGCTGATGCGCCAATGGCGCGACAGCGACCTGCCGGACTTTGCGCGCATGTGCGCCGACCCGCAAGTGATGCGCTATTTTCCGGCCAGGTTGAGTCATCTGGAAAGCGCCGCCTTGATCGGCCGCATTCGCGGGCATTTTGCGGAATACGGCTTCGGTTTCTGGGCCTTGCAGCGCAAGGATACCGGCGAATTTATCGGCCTGACCGGGCTGCAGAATGTCAGCTTCGAAGCCGGCTTTACCCCTGCGGTGGAAATCGGCTGGCGCCTGGCCCGCGAACACTGGGGCCTGGGCTACGCCAGTGAAGCTGCATGGACCGCGTTGCGTTGCGGCTTCGACCGCTTGCAACTGGATGAGATTGTGGCCTTCACCACGCAAGCCAATCTGCCCTCACAAAAAGTCATGCAGGCCATCGGTATGCATTACGATCCGCAGGCAGATTTTGAACACCCCAAGGTCGCAGCCGATGACCCGCTGCGCCCCCATGTTTTGTACCGCATCACCCGCGCCCAATGGTTGGACACGCTGCACGGATAAGCAGCCCGGAATGCCCTATTGATTGCAGGAGTTGCTCTATGAGCCAAGTATTGGAAGATCTGGTGGACTTGCTGACCCTGGAACCGATCGAGGAAAACCTCTTTCGCGGTCGCAGCCAGGACCTGGGCTTTCGCCAGTTGTTCGGCGGCCAGGTGCTCGGCCAGTCGCTGTCGGCGGCCAGCCAGACGGTGGAAGAAGCGCGACATGTGCATTCCCTGCACGGTTATTTCCTGCGCCCTGGCGATGCAGCCTTGCCGGTGGTGTATTCGGTGGACCGCGTACGCGACGGCGGCAGTTTCAGCACTCGGCGGGTAACGGCGATCCAGAAGGGTAACCCGATCTTTACGTGCACCACCTCGTTCCAGTACGACGAACAAGGCTTCGATCACCAGACCACCATGCCGGTGGTGGTCGGCCCGGAAAACCTGCCCTCGGAGCTGGAGCTGACCAAGCAGCGTGCGCACCTGATCCCCGAGCACATGCGCGACAAGTTGCTATGCCCCAAGCCTATCGAAGTGCGCCCGGTCACCGAAAAAGACCCGTTCAACCCGCAGCCGTCCGACCCGGTCAAATACGTGTGGTTTCGTGCCGACGGCGCCCTGGCGGACGCGCCGGCGCTGCATAAGTACCTGCTGGCCTACGCCTCGGACTTCGGCCTGTTGACCACCTCGTTGCTGCCCCATGGCAAGACCGTGTGGCAGAAAGACATGCAGGTCGCCAGTCTCGACCACGCGCTGTGGTTTCACGCTGACCTGCGCGCCGATGACTGGTTGCTGTATGCCATGGATAGCCCGTGGGCCGGCAACTCCCGGGGCTTTTCCCGTGGCAGCGTGTACAACCGCGCCGGGCAACTGGTGGCCTCGGTGACCCAGGAAGGTTTGATCCGCCATCGCAAGGACTGGGCATGAGCCTGTCGGACGTTAAGCACTGGGTGTTCGACATGGACGGCACCCTCACCGTAGCAGTGCATGACTTTGCGGCCATCCGCGTGGCGCTGGACATTGCGCCCGAAGACGACATCCTCACGCACCTGGCGGCATTGCCGGCGCCGGAGGCAGCGGCCAAGCATGCCTGGCTACTGGAGCATGAACGCGAGCTGGCACTCGGTTCGGTCGCGGCACAAGGCGCGGTGGAACTGGTGCGTGAGTTGGCCGGACGCGGTTATCGCCTGGGTATCCTGACCCGCAATGCGCGGGAGTTGGCGTATATCACCCTGGAAGCGATTGGCCTGGCGGACTGCTTTGCCATCGAGGATGTGCTGGGGCGTGATGATGCGCCGCACAAACCTGATCCGGGTGGTTTGTTGAAACTGGCGGCGGCTTGGGACGTAGCACCCCGTGAAATGGTGATGGTAGGAGATTATCGCTTTGACCTGGATTGTGGCCGGGCAGCGGGCACCAGGACGGTGTTGGTGAACTTGCCGGAGAACCCTTGGCCGGAATTGGCGGATTGGCATGCCGAGGATTGTGCGGCGCTGCGTCGAATGATCTAACCCAGGCGACGGAGATCAAATGTGGGAGCTGGCTTGCCTGCGATAGCGGTGGGTCAGCTGACACTCTATCAACTGACAGTCCGTCATCGCAGGCAAGCCAGCTCCCACATTTTGATTGGGTTCCCTTCAGGTGCTACTGGGCAAACAGCACCTTTTCTCCCTCTGGCGAGGTAAACATCTTGTCCCCGTCATGCCCCACCCCCGGCACTTCTACCAGCCGGTGGTCCAACTGCGGATGCCGCTGCTTGATGTAGTCAAAGTAGTTGTGGCCACGAAGCAGCCGATACGCACCCTGGGTTTCGGCTTCGCAACTTTTATCCAATGCCGGATGGTTGGGGTCGGTGTCCTGCTGGCCCAACAGGTAAGTGATGTCGCGTGAGACGTAGTCTTGTTCCAGTTGCTGGGCACCTCGGTCACCCACGTAATCCGGCAGGTTTTGCATGCCGTACTTCCAGTCGTTGAAGCCTGGGCAATTGGCGATGTCGAACGTCACCGGGCGTTGCGGGCTGAAGTACGCATAGGACGACGGGTTAGCCACCACATACCGCAGGCGGATGCCCTCGGTGTTCAGCAACGGGTGGTCGTGGCCGGTGAGGGCGAAGCGCTGCACCACTTGGCCGCCCCCGGAATGCCCGGCGACCACGATTTCTTTCAGTGCCGGGAACAGTTTGCGGTTGCCCAAGTGCTTGATGATCTGGTCCAGAGCGCCATAAGAGCTGATCTGCCCTGGGCCGGTGGACGCTTCGCCGGCCATCCAGTCGTTACCCTTCCAGCGCACTACCTCGTGGCCCAGGTGGTTGCGCTTCACGTCGGCTTGATTGAGGAACTGCGGTGCGATCACCAGCGTAGTGCCGCCCACCCCGGCATGCTCGGCCGCGTTGATGCCGCTTTGCAGGTAGGTCTGCGCATTGCGCAGGCGGCCATGCACGATGATCAGTGCGCGAGTGACCTTGGGCAGCGGCTGGCGCCAGTCCTGGCTCATGCCCAGGCTGAGGTCGCCGGCCTCCAGATGAAAGCGATCGGGGCTGATCACCTTGACGCCGTGTTCAGCCGCGAAGGTGCAACAGGACACGAGCACACCCAGCAGTAACCCCAATCGTTTGATCATTTAGAGACTCTTGGCCGCGAAGGTATCGCATTGAGTGATCTGGCCCTGGGCAAAGCCGGTCTTGAACCAGCGCACGCGCTGGGCCGAGGTGCCGTGGGTAAACGAGTCCGGCACCACGCGCCCTTGGCCCTGTTGCTGCAAACGGTCATCGCCAATGGCGTTGGCCGCGTTCAGTGCCGCTTCGATATCGCCCGGTTCCAGCCAGTTCAGGCGTTTCTGTGCGCGGTTGGCCCATACCCCCGCAAAGCAGTCGGCTTGCAGTTCCTGGCGTACCAACAGGCCGCCATCGCCTTCCATCTGCCGGCCCTGCTGGCGCGCCGCCTGGATCTTGGACGAGATGCCCAACAGCGTTTGCACGTGGTGCCCGACTTCGTGGGCGATCACATAAGCCTGGGCGAATTCGCCGGATGCCTGGAAGCGCTGGGACATTTCCCGGAAGAAATCCAGGTCCAGGTACACCTGTTGGTCAGCCGGGCAATAGAACGGGCCGCTGGCGGAGGTGGCGCCGCCACAGGCCGAGTTCACCCGGGCACGGAACAGGATCAGCTTCGGGTTCTTGTAGGCCAGGCCGTTTTCCTGGAACACCTGGCCCCAGGTGTCTTCGGTGTCGCCCAGCACGGCGCGTACGAAATCGGCCTGCTGGTCGTTGGCCGGCGGCGCTTGGCGTGGCTGGGTGCTGACCGACGGTGCCTGCTCCATCTGGCCGCTCAACTGGCCGAGGATCTGCATCGGGTCCTGGCCGGTCAACCAGCCAATGCCCACGATCAACACGATCGCCGTCAGGCTCAGGCCCTTGCCGCCGCCAAAGCGCATGCCGCCACCGCCACCACCACTGTCATCGCGGGCATCCACCACGTTGTCGCTGCGTCGGCCTTTTTTCCATAGCATGGGAGCAATCCTCTGTGTGCTAACCGTGAGTGATTATGGTCGGTATTAACGGCAATAGCCTTCGCCGGTGGCGACGATCAGGCAGTCTTTTTTATCCGCCAGCCATTTCAGGCCGGTGGCGGCACCGTCGCCGGCGCGCAACAGGTGTGGGCCGTCGGGGCGGGTGAAGGCGATGCCGTCTTCGGCGGCTTCACCTTTGAAGGTGCCGGAGGCATCGGCATCGAGGCCGTATTGCATGGTGAGCAGGTAGTGACCGCGGCCAACGCTGTCGTCCTTGGCAATGGTCAGGTTCAAGCCTTCGACGCCGATCCACTTGCCGACCCATTGATCGGTCGGGGGCGTTTCCGGCACCAGGGTCGCCTGTACAGAGGGTGGCGCAGGTTTGGGCGCTTCCTTGGCTTTATCGCAGGCGGTAAGCAGGGCGACAGCAGACAGAACAAAGAAGATTTTTTTCATAGCGGCAAGGCCTTGATTAAAAAGTGTGCAACGCCGGGGCGAGCGTGCAGGGTTGGACTCGATTGCGGTGATTTAGTGCGCTGTTCGCCCACTGTTTGGTTATGCTCTTGGGGCAGACCCATGCCCGGCTGCTAGATTACTCGGTTGAGTGCTACCGCGTTGAACTCGCCACGCAAGAGAATTCCATGACTGTCAGTACCCCGCTTTCCGGCGTCAACCATCCTTTCAAAGGTATTCTGCTGATTGTGCTGGCGACGTTCCTGTTCTCCAGCCATGACGCTTTGTCCAAATACCTGGCCGGGTTCTACCCCATCGTGATGGTGGTGTGGGCGCGCTATCTGGTGCACACCTTGCTGATGGCCGGGATCTTCCTGCCGCAATCGGGCTTGCGCGTGCTGCGCAGCAAGCGGCCGGGCATGCAGGTGGTGCGCGCCTTGTGCCTGTTGGGCACCAGCTTGTTTTTCACCGCGGCGCTGCATTACATCCCGTTGGCCGAAGCCACGGCGGTTAACTTTCTCGCGCCGATCCTGGTGACGGCGCTGTCGGTGCCGCTGCTGGGTGAGCACGTCACACGCGGTCAATGGCTGGCGGTGATTTGCGGCTTTATCGGGGTGCTGGTGATCATTCATCCCGGCGGCGAACTGTTCACGCCGGCGGTACTGTTGCCCTTGTGTTCGGCGACGTTCTTCTGCTTCTACCAACTGCTTACGCGCATCCTCAGTAAGTTCGATACGCCCACCACCAGCAACTTCTTCGCCGGGTTGTGCAATACCTTGGTGATGAGCGCCATGGTGCCGTTCTTCTGGCAGGTGCCGAGCCTGTGGCACGCTGTATTGATGCTGGCGCTGGGGACCTGCGGGATGACCGCGCACCTGATGCTCACCCAGGCGTTCCGCTTCGCGGCGCCGGCCTTGCTGGCGCCGTTCGGTTATTGCCAGATCGTGTTCGCGGGGTTGTTGGGCTGGCTGGTGTTCAGTCATACCCCCGATACAACCACGGTGGTCGGCATCGGGGTGATCTGCATGAGCGGGTTGGCCGCTGCCTGGCAGCAGCGGCGGCGTTGATTAGACGTTTATCGTCGGAATCTTGCGCGGCGCCATGAAGTACATCCATACCAGCGCGATGAAGTACATCGCCGGGATCAGGGTGAACAGCACGGTGTAGTTGTTATTGGTCACCGTGAGGATATGACCGACGATCTGGGTCATGAACATGCCGCCAATGGCCGCGCACATCCCGCCGAAACCGAACACCGTGCTCATCATGTGCTTGGGCGTGTAGTCCATCACCAGGCTCCAGATGTTGGCGGTCCAGGCCTGGTGCGCGCCGATGGCCAGGGAGATGGCAAACACCGCGACCCACAGCTGGCTGGAACCGGCCGCCATGATCACACCGACGATGCAGCAGGCGAACAGCAGCATCGACAAGAGCCGCGCCTTGATTGAGTTCATCCCGCGGCCGATCAGGAACGACGACAGAATCCCGCCCCCCACGCTGCCGAAGTCGGCTGTCAGGTAAATGATGATCAGCGGAATGCCCATCTGCGTCACGTTGATGCCCAGGTTGTATTGCTGGTTCAAGAACGGCGGCAGCCAATACAGGTAGAACCAGAACACCGGTGCGGTCAGCGAATAGGCGAGGGCGAAGGCCCAGGTGCCGCGCATGCGCAGGATGCGGCTGAATGGCACGCGGGGTTGTTCCGGCTCGACTTGCTGTTGCACGTAGTCCAGTTCGGATTGTTTAACGGTGGGATGGTCTTCCGGGTTGTAGTACTTCAGCCCCCAGAACAACAGCCAGATGCCGCCGAGTGCCGACATGCACAGGAACGCTGCCTGCCAGCCCCACACGTGCAGGATCAGCGGCAGCAGCATTGGCGTCATCATCGCGCCGACGTTGGTGCCGGCGTTGAAGATACCGGTGGCGACCGCACGCTCGCCGGCGGGGAACCACAGCCGGGTGGTCTTGACGCAGGCCGGGTAGTTGGCGGCTTCGGTCAGCCCGAGGATAAACCGGCAGACCATAAAGCCCACCGCCGAGGTGGCCAGGCCGTGGGCGCCGGTGGCCAGGCTCCACAACAGCACGGCGCAGAAGAACACGCGCTTGACGCCGACCCGGTCGATCAATCGGCCTTGCAGTACAAAGCCGATGGCGTAGCCGACCTGGAACCAGAAGTTGATGTTGGCGTAGTCCATCGCCGTCCAGCTCATTTCCTTGGCGAGGATCGGCTGCATGACGCCGAGGGCGGCGCGGTCGATGTAGTTCAGAGTGGTAGCGAAGAACACCAGGGCCAGCATGCCCCAGCGCGTTTTACCCACGGCCAGGGCGCCGCGGATCTTGTCGCCGATGCCGGCGTGCGGGTTGCCCGGGCGCGCGGCCAGGGTTGGGTTTTGCAGAGGCATGAGGTCGTACCCGTTTTTTGAAATTTTTATGGTGTGTTCTGGGTCTTGTTACTTGAACGAATTGCCTGGTCGATGGTGCGCAGTGGTTAAAAAGTCGTCAATTCGCCAAAGGGGCATAGTGTTCGATAATCGCACCAAAAACTAACCGGTTCGTACATTTTAATTGCTGCGTGTAGCCTGGGGGCGAATAATTTGCCACAAACAATAATCGCCGGGAGTCATCCATGCAGCGTTCCATTGCCACTGTTTCGTTGAGCGGCACCTTGCCGGAAAAGCTCGAAGCCATTGCCGCCGCCGGGTTTGATGGGGTGGAAATCTTCGAGAACGACTTGTTGTATTACGACGGCAGCCCCCGGGAAGTTAGGCAGATGTGCGCTGACCTGGGCATCGCCATCACCCTGTTCCAGCCGTTTCGCGACTTCGAAGGTTGCCGCCGCGACCGCCTGGCCCGCAACCTGGAACGCGCCGAGCGCAAGTTTGACCTGATGCATGAACTGGGCACCGACCTGGTGTTGGTGTGCAGCAATGCATCGGCCGATTGTGTGGGCGACGAAAATATTTTACTCGATGACCTGGGCCTGCTGGCCGAACATGCCGGCAAGCGTGGCCTGCGCATCGGTTATGAAGCGTTGGCCTGGGGCAAGCATGTGAACACCTGGCAGCAGGTGTGGAACCTGGTGCGCCAGGTCGACCACCCGAGCCTTGGTGTGCTGCTCGATAGTTTTCACACGCTGTCGCTCAAGGGCGACCCGAGCGGCATCGCCCAGATCCCGGGCGACAAGATCTTTTTTGTGCAAATGGCTGACGCGCCGATCCTGGCCATGGATGTGCTGGAGTGGAGCCGGCATTTCCGTTGCTTCCCGGGCCAGGGTGAGTTTGACCTGGCCGGTTTTCTGGCACCGATTATCCAGAGCGGCTACACCGGGCCATTGTCCCTGGAGATTTTCAACGACGGCTTTCGCGCCGCGCCGACCCGTGCGAATGCGGCAGATGGCTTGCGTTCGCTGTTGTATCTGGAAGAGAAAACCCGCCAGCGCCTGGCCGAGGAGCAGCCCACCCAGCCCGTCGACATCCTGTTTGAAACCCCGGCGGCCAGTGAATACGACGGCATCGAATTCCTGGAGTTTGCCGTGGATGAAAGCCTTGGCGCCAAGCTCACCCATTGGCTGCAGCGTTTGGGTTTCGCCAAGGCCGGTCAGCATCGCTCCAAGCATGTGAGCCTGCTGCGCCAAGGCGACATCAACCTGATCCTCAACTGCGAGCCTTATTCTTTTGCCCACAATTTTTTCGAGGCCCATGGCCCTTCCTTGTGTGCCACGGCGATTCGGGTCAAAGACAGCGCCAAGGCCCTGGAGCGGGCGGTGGCCTTCAAGGGGCAGCCGTATCGCGGCCTGGTCGGCCCCAACGAGCTGGAATTAGCCGCAGTACGTGCGCCGGATGGCAGCCTGATTTACCTGGTCGACCCCAGTGAAGGCGGGCTCTACGACACTGATTTCAACCTGCAACCGGCCTCTGTCGCCAGCGGCGGCCTGCTGCGCATCGACCATATGGCCATGGCTTTGCCGGCCGACAGCCTCGACAGTTGGGTGCTGTTCTACAAGAGCCTGCTGGATTTCGAAGCCGATGACGAAGTGGTGTTGCCCGACCCCTACGGCCTGGTGAAAAGCCGTGCGTTGCGCAGCCGTTGCAGCTCGATCCGCCTGCCGTTGAATATTTCCGAAAACCGCAACACCGCGATTTCCCACGCACTCTCAAGCTATCGGGGTTCGGGGGTGCATCACATTGCCTTCGATTGCGCGGATATTTTCGCCGAGGTGCGTCGGGCGAAGGAGGCCGGGGTGCCGTTGCTGGATATTCCGCTCAACTATTACGACGACTTGGCAGCACGCTTCGATTTTGACGATGAGTTTCTCAGCGAGTTGGCGTACTACAACGTGCTGTACGATCGCGACACCCTGGGCGGTGAGTTGTTTCATGTGTACACCGAGCCGTTCGAAGGGCGGTTTTTCTTCGAGATCATCCAGCGCAAGAACGGCTATGCCGGCTATGGCGCAGCCAACGTGGCCGTGCGTTTGGCCGCGATGGCCAAGGCACGCAGCGGTGCGGTGCGCCAGGCGCGTTTATAACCGCCCGTACGGTGCTTCCTTCGGGGAGCGCCGCGGCCCATAATCAGCGCCTGCACAACAATGGCTGTGAGCGCCCCATGACCTCGAGTCCCGATCTTCCCGCGGTGTCAGACGCACCGCGTAAGAGTCGTAAGAACAACCCGGAAAAGACCCGCGAGAATATTCTCCAGGAAGCCATTGTCGAGTTTGTTCAGCAGGGCCTGGCCGGTGCCCGCGTGGATGCCATCGCCGAGCGCATCCACACCTCCAAGCGCATGATCTATTACTACTTCGGCAGCAAGGAGCAGTTGTACGTCGAGGTGCTGGAGAAGCTCTACGGTGATATCCGCAACACCGAGACCCGCATGAACCTCACCGCCCTGGAGCCGCGTGAGGCGATTCGCCGGCTGGTGGAGTTCACGTTTGATCACCACGACCAGAACGTGGATTTCGTGCGCATCGTCAGCATCGAAAATATCCACAACGCCGAGTACGTCAAACGCACCGACACCATCAAGGCGATGAACAGCAAGATTCTTGAGGGGTTGGGTGAGACCTTGCGCCGTGGCGCCGAATTGGGGTTGTTTCGCGAAGGGCTAGAGCCGTTGGACGTGCACCTGCTGATCAATTCGTTCAGCTTCTACCGAGTGTCCAACCGGCATACCTTCAGTGAGATTTTCCAGATAGAACTGTCGGATGAGGCGATCAAGCAGCGGCATCGGGAGATGATTTGCGAGTCGGTGTTGCGCTACTTGCAGGCCTGAAAACACACAACTTTCAAGGTAGACATGCAGTCAATGTGGGAGGGGCACCGCCCCTCCCACACTTTGCTCCAGTTTCTACAGTGAGGTGTTCATGCTCTGGAAGTGCGCCAGCATGCGTTGCACATCCGGCACTTGGCCGCTGAATAACTCAAACGCCTTCACCGCCTGAAACACCGCCATATTGCCGCCATCCAGGGTACGGCAGCCCAAGGCGCGGGCATCGCGCAGCAGCTCGGTTTCCAGTGGGAAATATACGATCTCAGCCACCCACAATTCTGTACGCAACAACGCAGCTGGCACCGGTGTTCCGGGCAGCTTGGTCATGCCCATCGGCGTGGTATTCACTAACCCATCGGCCTCGGCCATCGCATTTTCCAGATGAGTGCCGACCTGGGCGCGACCGGGGCCGAAACGCTGCGCAAGGTTATCCACAAGGTCGCGGGCGCGGGAGGCGTCCACGTCGAAAATGCTCAGGCGCTCAACGCCTTCTGCCAGCAGCGCATGGCTCACCGCCGCCCCTGCGCCGCCGGCACCCATCTGCACCACGTGCCGACGGGCGACGTCATGCAAATTGCGGCGAAACCCTTCAGCGAACCCCAGGCAGTCGGTGTTGTGGCCGATCCGTTTACCGTGCTTGAACACCACCGTGTTGACTGCACCAATGCCTCTGGCCTCGTCGGATAAGTCATCGAGCAACGGCAGGATCGCCTGCTTGCACGGGTAGGTGATGTTCAGCCCGTTGAAGTGCATCAACTCGGCGGCCCGCAGCAGATCGGGCAGGGCGTTGAGGTCCAAGTGCAGCGGCTCAAGGTCAATCAGTCGATACAGATAGCGCAAGCCCTGGGCGTCGCCTTCCTCTTCATGCAAGGCCGGGGTGCGGGAGGCCTGGATACCGGCGCCGATCAGGCCGGCGAGAATGCGTGGTTTCATCAAGCGCATCCCTTCAGCGTATGGCTGAAATGCTCCAGGGCCAGGTGGTAGCCGTGGCTGCCAAACCCGGCCAGCACCGCCTGGGCGATAGGGGATACAAACGAGTGATGACGAAACGCCTCGCGGGCATGCACGTTGGATAAATGCACTTCGATCACTGGCAGTTCACTTGCCACCAGTGCATCGCGGATCGCGACCGAGGTGTGGGTCCAGGCTGCCGGGTTGATCACGATACCGGCGCAGCGGGCGCGGGCGCCGTGGATCCAGTCGAGCAGTTCGCCCTCATGGTTGGTCTGGCGAAACTCGATTTTCAGCCCGAGCTTGTCTGCGCTGCGGCCACACAGGGCAGCGATATCGGCCAGGGTCTCGTGACCATAAGTGGCGGGCTCGCGGGTGCCGAGCAGGTTGAGGTTGGGGCCGTTGAGCACCAGCACGATGGACGGCATAGAGGGTTCTCCACAGTTTCTTATTGGTTGTGGAGACAAAATGTACTGGATGGTTAATTGGGTCAATTGTTGGCGGCGGATCTGTTCGATTATCGAACCGTTAATCAACGCCACAGCCAAGGCAATCAGATTAGATATCAATTGAAAATCATTCTCGACAACGCTTAAGATGCCCGCCTGTTTCCTTAACATTCCAGGGAGTCGGTTTGTCGGACGTGGATCTCAAGGGCTTGTTTCTCAAGCATGCCGATACGCTGCGCGGGTATCTGGCCCGCAAGGTACGGGACCCGCAATTGGCCGCAGACCTGGTGCAGGAGAGCTTTCTGCGCCTGGCGCAAAAGCCGGCCGGCGAGCGCATCGACAACTCCCAGGGCTATCTCTATCGAACGGCGAGCAATCTGCTGATCGACCATATTCGCCAGGAAGCACGGCGCAAGACTGACACCGTGCCCCACGAGGCGCTGGCCGAGATTGAAGATGACGTGGCCGGGTTGGAGGCTCAGGCAATGGCGCAGCAACAGCGACAGGCATTGAAGCAGGCACTGGCGGAGTTGCCGGAGCGCACCCAGCAGATTTTCCGCTTGAACCGTATCGAAGGCATGACCCACGCCCAGGTCGCCCGGCACCTGGACATCAGCGACAGTTCCGTGCAAAAGCATCTGGCCAAGGCCTTGGCGTATGTGATGCAGCGCTTGCAGGAAGGCGAGGTGAAGCCATCCGACGAATGAATTACCGAAAAACGCCAGGCCAGGCGTCACAGCGTCTACATAACGAAAATTCGAGATTCACACGTGAATAGCCAAGGTCCGCAACAGCACAGCATTACCGAGGAGGCGGCCGAGTGGGCGGTGCGCCTGCACGCCGGTGCCTTGAGCGAACAGGAACAGGCCGAGTTGCGCCAATGGATCGCCCGCGACAGTCGTCACGAAGCGGCCCTGCGCTTTGCCGAGCAGACCTGGGCGGCGCTGGGAGACGTGCACATAGGCGAGCCTGTGCATCGACCGCGCCCAGCCGCAGTGGTCGCCCCCGTACGCCGTTCCAAGCGCCGAAGGCCGTGGCAGCGTGTGGCCGCCGCGGCGCTGGTCGCAGTGGTAGCGGGTGCCGGCTGGATGCGCGGGCCGGATGTAGTGCTGCGCATGCAGGCCGACTACGTCACGGGCAAAGGTGAAGTGCGCACGGTGCACCTGGCCGACGGCAGTACCGTGGAGCTCGATTCCGCCAGTGCTATTCGCCTGGATTACGATGGGGTACAGCGGGGCATCAGCCTGCTCCAGGGCTCAGCGGTATTTGACGTGGCGCCAATGGCGGGCGAAGAGACCCGGCCCTTCGTGGTGCGCAGCGCCGCGGGCCAGACCCGGGCATTGGGCACGCGGTTTGTGGTCGAGCGCGAGGGTGACAGTCAAGCCTGGGTCGGCGTGTTGCAGCACAGCGTCGAGGTGTCAGTGCAGGCTTCACCGGAAAATGGCACGGCCAAGCGTATCGTCGAGCAAGGCCAGGCTGCGCGTTACAGCCCACAGGACGGTGTGGTCAGCCTTGCTCAGCTTGATGTTGATCGCGCCACCAGTTGGCGGCGCGGTATGTTGATCTTCGACCGGCAGCCGTTGGCCAAGGTTATCGAGCAACTCAACCGTTACCGCCCCGGTCGTGTGGTATTGACCAATCCGGCGTTGGGCGAGCGTGAAGTCAGCGGCGTATTCCGCCTCGACATGCTCGACACTGCCCTCGGTACCTTGACCCAGGAGCTTCAAGTGCAACGCTTGGACCTGGCCGGCCTCAGCCTGATCTACTGATCTTTCCCCTTTAAAACCGCTGCCCTTGTAGGCGCGAGCTTGCTCGCGAAAACCCAAGGGCACCGCGTTTTCGTTGACGTTCTTCGCGAGCAAGCTCGCTCCTGCAAAAAAATATTACTGACTTCCAGCGCCTCGCACGTCTTGCTAGGTGAGAAGCATTCGCATAAACAAAAAACGCTCAGCGCAGGGATCACACACATGTCAGCACTCACCAAGGGGCGTATCACCGGCAGTCGGTTGGCCCTGGCCATACACCTGGGGTTATTGGCCGTCGCCGCGCCGGTCCATGCCGTGGAACCTGCGGCCGGTACTGCCCAATCCGCGGTGCTGCGGTTCGATATCCCTGCGCAATCCCTCGGCAGTGCGGTGCTGGCTTTTGCCGACCAGGCCGGCCTGCAAGTGCTGTTCGACAGTCAACGCCTGCAAGGCCTGAGCAGCACCGCGCTCAAGGGCAGTTTTGGCGTGCAGGAAGGGCTTGGCCGCCTGCTGGGTGCCGCGCCGGTTGAATACCGCTTTACCGGGGAGCGCCAGGTCACCTTGAACCGGGTTGAGCAACAGGCCGGTGCCCTGGCCTTGGCGACCACTACCGTCACTGGCCTGCACCAGCAGGACTGGGTGTATTCAACCCCGCGCTCGGTGAGCGTGGTCGGGCGCGAACAGCTGGACCGCAACCCGCCCCGGCATGCCGCCGAGATGCTTGAAGAGGCGCCTGGGGTCTACTCCGCCGTCAGCCAGCAAGACCCAGGGCTGTCCGTGAATATCCGCGGTATCCAGGACTATGGCCGGGTCAATATGTCAGTCGATGGCATGCGCCAGAATTACCAGCAGAGCGGTCACCAGCAACGCAACGGCACGTTGTATGTTGACCCTGAGTTGTTGTCCGAAGTCGTGATCGAAAAGGGCGCGACTTCCACTCAGGGCGGTGCGGGCGTGATTGGCGGGGTGGCCAACTTTCGTACGGTGGAGGCGGCTGACCTGCTCAAGGGCGGCAAGGAAATCGGCGGGCGCATTCGCCTCACCTCAGGGTTGGGCGGGCGCAGCAACGGTACCCATTTCATCGGCAGCTCGGCGTTTGCCGTGGGCACCGATGTGTGGGACATGCTGGTGGCCGCCAGTGAGCGTCACCTGGGCGATTACAACCCTGGAACCAAGGGCAGCATTGGCGAGTTGCGTACCGGCGCGGCGTTCATGCCGGCCAGTGAAGAGCGCATCAAGCACACCACCGTGGCCTATTCGGGTTCGGTGATGCGTTCGCGCCTGCTCAAGCTGGGGCTGAACCTGCCGTCTGACCAGCGTTTGCAACTGAGTTACCTGGCCACCGACGTCGACTACGACGACGTCAACATGATGACCGCCGAAAAGGCGCAGTTATGGGAGAAACTTGGCAGCAGCGATGTCAGGGCGCAGAACGTCGCGCTGGATTACAGCTATACGCCAGACAACCCGCTGATCGACTTCAAGGCCAAGCTCTACTACGTGGACACCCGCAATGACCAATCCACCCTGGCCCGGGGTATCAACAAGGCTTATGACGTCACCTATCAAACCAATACCTACGGCTTGCAGGCGCAGAACATTTCGACCTTTGCCCTGACGGAGCTGGCCGCACTCAAGGCCAACTACGGGCTGGAGTTTTTCTACGACAAGGTGCGCCCGGACTCCAACCAGGCGGTCGAAGCCGGCTCTGCGGTCAAGGCCTCGGCGGCCGAGAGCATCACGCCCAAGGGCGACCGTGCGATGGGCAGCGTGTTCGGGCGCCTGGATTTCGATTACGACGGTTGGCTGAACCTCAACGCCGGCTTGCGCTATGACCGCTATCGGCTGCGCGGCGAAACCGGCTTGAACACCCGCACATTCATCATCGGCACCACCCGTCAGATCGGCGTGCCGGTGAACTACGACGTGGATCGCGAAGAAGGCCGTTTCTCGCCGACCTTCGGCCTGTCGATCAAGCCAGGTGTGGATTGGCTGCAACTGTTCGCCACCTACGGCAAGGGCTGGCGCCCGCCGGCGGTGACCGAAACCATGGTCAGCGGTCGGCCCCATGGCGGTGGTTCGGAGTCGATTCTGCCCAACCCCTACCTCAAGCCGGAGCGATCCACCGCGTGGGAAGTCGGCTTCAATGTGCTCAAGGAAGACCTGCTGTTCGCCGAGGATCGCGTGGGCATGAAGGTGTCCTACTTCAACACCCGGGTCGATGACTTTTCCTATATGGCCCTGGGCGTACAGCCGCCCGGTTATGGCAACGTCAATATCGGCAGTGCAGCGTATGTGAACAACCTGGAGACCACACGTTTTCGTGGCCTCGAATACCAGCTCGATTACGACGCCGGGTTTGCCTACGGCCAGTTCAACTACACGCGCATGCTCGGCAGCAACAAATTCTGTAGCAAGACCGCCTGGCTGGGCGGGGTGACCAAGACCCAGAAGCGCCCAGGCAACCGGGCGCCGGTGGATGCGATGGTGCCGGACGACGCGGCCAATGCCGGCGTGGGCTGCAGCGCGATCCTGGGCTCCTCCGAACACATGCCCATGGACCGCGGCACCGCGACCCTGGGCGCGCGGTTCTTCGAACGCAAGCTGGACGTGGGCGTCCGCGCCCGCTACAGCGCCGGTTACTACGTCAAGGGCGGCGCCGGGGTGACCACTTCGCAAACCGGCGTCTACCCCGCCGACTGGAAGCCGTACACCGTCTACGACCTGTATGGCAGCTATCGCGCTACCGACCAACTGACCCTGCGCCTGGCCATGGAAAACGTCACCGACCGCGCCTACCTGGTGCCGCTGGGCGATGTGCTGGCCTTCACCCTGGGGCGTGGGCGCACCTTGCAGGGCACCGTTGAATATCAGTTTTGACCGCTTTTGCCCAGTGACGGGCAAAACCACAGCAGGCACCGGCTTGCTGCGGAGTGACCACCCCATGACTTGGAGTTTTGCATGAGCATTTCTATTTCATACAGTACGACCTACGCCGCTAGCACCGTCGCCCAGTACCTGAGCGATTGGTCGGCCTACTTCGGTGATCTCAACCACCGTGAAGGTTCGGTCAAAGAGGGTGTGAACACCGGTGGTTTCAATCCTGGGCCGTTCGACGGCACTCAATACGGCGTTTCGAGCAGTGTCAGCGATGCCGCCGTGGTCGCCGAAGGCAGCCTGCATTACACCCTGTTCAATCCGCCGACCCACACGCTGTGGGGTTCTCTCGACGCTTTGACCCTGGGCGACACCCTGGCCGGTGGCGCAAGCAGCGGTGGCTACACCATCGCCAACCAGGAAGTCAGCTTCACCAACCTGGGCCTGTCGAGCCTGCAGTCCGAAGGCCGTGACGGCCAGGTGCATAAAATCGTGTACGGCCTGATGAGCGGTGACAGTTCGGCATTGGCCTCGGCCATCGATACCTTGCTCAAGGACATCGACCCAAGCCTGTCGGTCAATTCCACCTTCGATCAACTGGCCGCGGCCGGTGTGGCGCATCAGGACCCGGCGACCTTCGCCGCAGCCGATGTGGGCCTGGTCGGCATTCAGGATGCGCCTCAAGACTTCGCCATGGCCGCCTGATGCAAAAAGGCCGATGGAGGCTCACGCCTTCATCGGCCTTGCGAATCCTGTGGGCACGCCGCAGGTGCTGTCAACGCACCGGGCGGGCCCTTGCTCGACTCTTCAATGGAACAACCACCATGACTCGGCCCGGTGCCAAGCGCACGAATGAGATGCTGACTGCACTGACGGCCTATAAAAGTGCCTTCTTCAATATCGGCCTGTTCTCGGCGGTGATCAACCTGCTGATGCTCGCCCCGGCGCTGTACATGTTGCAGGTGTATGACCGGGTATTGGCCTCGGGCAACCAGATGACCCTGCTGATGCTGACGCTGATGATTCTCGGCCTGTTCGGCTTGATGGGAGCGCTGGAGTGGGTGCGCAGCCAGGTGGTGATTCGCCTTGGCACGCAGATGGACATGCGCTTGAACCAGCGTGTCTTCGACGCCGCCTATGAAGCGCAGCTCAAGGGCGGCACCCAGGCCGCGGGCCAGGCCCTGCACGATCTGACCACCTTGCGCCAGTTCGCCACCGGCCAGGCGTTGTTCGCCTTTTTCGATGCGCCATGGTTTCCGGTGTACCTGTTGGTGATCTTCCTGTTCCACCCCTGGCTGGGCCTGCTGGCGCTGGGCGGTGCGCTGCTGTTGATTGCCCTGGCCTGGGCCAACCATCATGTCAGCCAGGCGCCGATGGCCCTGGCCAGCCAACTGTCGATCAGCGCCAGCCAGCAGGCCACGGCCAACCTGCGCAATGCCGACACCATCGAAGCCATGGGCATGCTCGCGACCTTGCGCGGGCGCTGGTTCAGCCAACACCAGGCATTTCTGGTGCAGCAGAACCTGGCCAGTGAAAAGACTGCCGTGGTTACCGCCTGGTCCAAGGGCGTACGCCTGGCCCTGCAATCCCTGGTACTGGGTTTGGGCGCCTGGTTGGCGGTCAATGGCGACATCACCCCGGGGATGATGATTGCCGGGTCGATCCTGATGGGCCGGGTGCTCAGCCCCATCGACCAGTTGATCGGCGTGTGGAAGCAATGGAGTTCGGCGCGCCTGGCCTATGAGCGCCTGTCGCTGATGCTTGAGGATAACCCGGCACGCCCGGTACGCATGAGCCTGCCGGTGCCCAAGGGCCAGGTGAGCGTGGAGCAGATCAGCGCCTGCGCCCCTGGCAGTCGCCGGCCGGCGCTGGCCAACCTGGGTTTCAGCCTGCCAGCCGGTGACGTACTCGGTGTTATCGGCCCGTCGGGCTGCGGCAAGTCGACCCTGGCCCGGGTGCTGGTGGGCGCCTGGGCACCGCTGGCCGGCAAGGTGCGCCTCGATGGCGCCGACCTGGCCCTGTGGGACAAGCAGCAACTGGGTCCGCATATCGGTTACTTGCCCCAGGACATCCAGCTGTTCGCCGGCAGCATCGCGCAAAACATTGCGCGCTTTGAAACGGTGGAAGCCGACAAAGTCCTCGCTGCGGCACAAATGGCCGGCGTGCATGAGCTGATCCTGCAACTGCCCGAAGGCTACGACACCCTGCTGGGGGAAGGCGGCGCGGGTTTGTCCGGTGGGCAAAAACAACGCGTCGCCCTGGCGCGTGCGCTGTACGGCCTGCCGGCGCTGATTGTGCTGGATGAGCCCAACGCCAATCTCGACGAAGTGGGCGAGCAGGCGCTGCTGCACGCCATCGCCCAGCTCAAGCAACAGCGCCGCACCCTGATCCTGATTACCCACAAGCCCAACGTGCTGAGCCTGACCGACCAGTTGCTGATCCTTAAGCACGGCCAGATGCAGGCCTTTGGCCCGACGGCGCGGGTATTGGAAGCGCGGCAGAAACCTTTAGCGAGTAAGCCGGTATCGACCATGAGCATGAGCTACCGCCTCGGTGAAGGAAAACACGCATGAGCCAGACTAAACCCACATTAGTCAGCGACCAACCGCACAACGTGCTGGCGCTGGATGACAAAAAATACTCACGCCTGGGCTGGTGGCTGGTGCTCGGGGGCTTTGCCGGGTTCCTCGGTTGGGCAGCATTGGCTCCGTTGGACAAGGGCGTGGCCGTGCCGGGCAAGGTCATGGTCTCGGGCCATCGCAAGACGGTGCAGCACCCGGCGGGCGGGATCGTCGAGCGTATCGAGGTGCGTGACGGTGACCGGGTCAGTGCCGGCCAAGTGTTGCTGCGCTTGAAAGAAACCCCGTTACGCGGGCAGATGCAGTCGCTGCGCAGCCAATACCTTGCGTCCCTGGCCAGCGAAGCGCGCTTGAGTGCCGAAAGTGAGGGTTCGGCGGCTATCGAGTTTGCACCTGAGCTGCTGGCCAACCCCGAAGCCGCCGCCACCTTGAACCTGCAACGCCAGCTGTTCGAAAGCCGTGCCCAGGCACTGGCCACCGAGCAGGCGGGCCTGCGCGAAACCATTGCTGGCTTTGAGGCGCAATTGCGCGGTACGCGGGACGCCCAGGCGAGCAAAGTGCAACAGCGGGCGGCGTTGAATGAACAACTGCAGGGCCTGCGCGAGTTGGCACGCGACGGCTACATCCCACGCAATCGCCTGCTCGACAGCGAGCGGTTGTATGCGCAAATCGATGGCGCAATCGCCGAGGATGCTGGACGCATCGGCCAGGTGCAACGCCAGGTGCTGGAATTGCGTTTGCGCATCCGCCAGCTCGGCGAAGACTTCCAGAAAGACCTGCGCGGCCAGTTGGCCGAGACCCGCACCCGCAGCGACGACCTGCGCAATCGCCTGGCCTCCGCTGAGTTTGAGCTGGCCAACAGCCTGGTACGTGCCCCGGCATCTGGCGTGGTGGTGGGGTTGGAGGTGTACACCGAGGGTGGGGTAATCAAGCCCGGCCAGGCCTTGATGGATATCGTGCCCCAGGGCGAGCCGCTGCTGGTGGAAGCACGGGTGCCGGTGCAGATGATCGACAAGGTGCATCCAGGTTTGCCGGTGGAATTGATGTTCTCGGCGTTCAACCAATCCACCACGCCACGGGTGGCGGGGGAGGTCATGCTGGTGTCCGCTGACCGACAGGTGGATGAACGCACTGATGAGCCCTACTACACGTTGCGGGCACAGGTCAGTGCGGCCGGCATGCAGCAACTGGGCGGTGTGCAAATCCGCCCGGGCATGCCGGTGGAAACCTTCGTCAAGACGGGCGAGCGCTCGATGCTCAACTACTTGTTCAAACCGTTACTGGACCGCACTCATATGGCCTTGGTGGAAGAATGAAGGCGTTGCTGTTCACCCTCTGTCTCAGTTGCACATCGGTCGCGCAGGCTCTGGGTTTATTGGACGTTTATGACTTGGCCCTGCGCAACGACCCGACCTTTCAGGCCGCAATCCAGGAGCGTGAAGCCGGTGAAGAAAACCGCGTGATCGGGCGGGCGGCCCTGCTGCCGAACCTGTCCTGGAGCTACAACAATTCGCGCAATGAGTCCGAAGTCACCCAGAGCACCGCGCTCGGCAATGTCACCAGCGACCGTCATTACCGCAGCTATGCTTCGACCCTGACCTTGCAGCAACCGCTGCTGGATTACGAAGCCTATGCGCGCTTTCGCCAGGGCACCGCCCAGGCGCTGATGGCTGACGAGCGCTTTCGCGGCAAGAGCCAGGAACTGGCGGTGCGGGTGCTGGGCGCCTACAGCCAGGCGTTGCTGGCCCAGGAGCGCATCGAGTTGAGCCGAGCGCAGAAACGCGCCTATGCCGAACGTCTGCAACTTAATAATCGCCTGCTAAAAGGCGGTGAAGGCACGCGCACCGATGTGCTCGAAACCCAGGCGCGATTGAGCCTGGCCCAGGCCGAAGAAATCGAGTCCCTGGATGCCCAGGACAGCGCCTTGCGCGAACTGGAAGCCATTGTCGGCCAGCCGCTGCAGATCCAAGCGCTGGCGCCCCTGGCACGCCAATTCGACATTGCGCCGCTGGAACCGGATCGCTTCGAAACCTGGCGTGAGCTGGCCATGGCCAACAACCCTGAACTCAAGTCCCAGCACCACGCGCTGGATGTGGCTTCTTATGAAGTGGAACGCAAGCGCGCCGGGCACTTGCCCAAGGTCAGCCTGTACGCCAGCAGCCGCCAGACCAGCTCCGACTCAGAAAGCAGCTACAACCAGAAGTACGACACCAACAGCGTGGGTATCCAGGTCAGCCTGCCGCTGTTCGCCGGCGGCTCGGTGTCTGCCTCCACGCGCCAGGCGGCCAACCAGCTGTCCCAGGCCCAATACGAGCTGGACGCGCAAACAGCCGCCACGCTGGTGGAGTTGCGCAAGCAGTTCAACCTCAACACCAGCGGCGCGGCGAAGGTGCGCGCTTATGAAATGGCGGTGAGTTCCGCCACAGCGCTGGTGACCGCCACGAAGAAAAGCGTCAGCGGCGGCGAACGGGTCAACCTCGATGTGCTTGATGCCGAACAACAACTCTTCACTGCCCGCCGCGACCTGGCGAATGCGCGGCATGCGTACCTGCTGGCGCGCATTCAACTGAAGTATTACGCGGGGTTGCTGAGCGAGCAGGACTTGCGGGCGTTGGCCGGGTATTTCCAGCCGTCGGCATGAGCGGTTACAACCCGGCATTCGCCGGGTTTTTTGTGGTTACTAATCTGTGAAACAGCTTCGGGAAGAGGGAGCCGGTTGTCGGGTGGCAGAGGGAAATTGTTACCTGGCGGAAAATAACCTAACGGATGGGTTACGATGAGAGTAGGTGCTTACAAAGGCTACGTGATTTCAGTGTTTATCAGGGATGAGCATTGCCCGCCCCATGTGCATGTCAGGGGCAAGGGATGGGATGCACGCTTTCGCTTCAGTTTTTTGGATGGGGATGTTGAGTTGTGGGACGTAGAGCCTGAACGGAGGCGGCCACCCATGTCGGTACTGAAGGAAATACGCGAGGCGATCATGCAGCGGCACTACTTGGCGCGGGCACGCAGGATTTGGTGGGAAAAACTGCAGACGGTTTGCCTGGAGAATTATTCCTGGAACTGGGAAACGGATGAACTCATTTCTGGATTGGTCATTCAGCGCGGGGTTTATGTGATTGCACGTGCCCGACACGATGTCGTAGGGCAGAAAACAATTTTGAATCTGGTCAGGGCACCGGGTTTTGTGGAGATCGATTTATGAAAAAGATCATAAAAGCCAAAGTCAAACCTTATGTACCTCTCACTGAGGCCGACGTTGACAAGGCAATCGCCCGAGGGCGCAGGTTGAAACGCCTGTACGCCAACGCCAGCAATGTGCGTTACGAAAACGACTGCCTCTCCATCGGCTTCAGCGATGGCAGCCGCATTGTGTTGCCGGTGGCTGGCCTGCCGGAGTTCGAGGGTTTTTCAGCGAAGGATTTCCAGCAATTGGAAGTGACTTTCGGTGGCAAGGCCATCAGCTGTGAAGCTCAGGACCTGGATGTTTCGATTACCGGCCTGATCGCTACAAGCCAGCCGCTGATGGACCTGGCAACCAGCCTGGTGGCATCGCGCAATGGTCGCAAAAGCAGCGCGGCCAAATCTGCCGCCGCCCGCGCCAATGGCAAGAAGGGCGGGCGGCCGCGCAAGGACGTACCAGAAACACCAGACACATGAGTAACCCCTGTGGGAGGGGCGGTGCGACGATTCGACTTGCTCCCGATAGCAGTTGGATCTCAGGGATTTGAGCAATTACCTGCGTGTCAGCAACACACCCGACTCCATATGGTGCGTCCACGGGAACTGGTCAAACATCGCACATTGGGTAATGCGGTGCGTGTCGTGCAGTTGCGCGACGTTCGCTGCCAACGTCTGCGGGTTGCAAGAGATGTACAGGATGTTGTCGAAACGCCGGGTCAGTTCGCAGGTGTCCGGGTCCATGCCGGCGCGGGGCGGGTCGACGAAGACGCTACCGAACTCATAGCTTTTCAGGTCGATGCCGTGCAGGCGGCGGAACGGGCGCACTTCATTCAGGGCTTCGGTGAGCTCTTCGGCGGAGAGGCGCACCAGCGTGACATTCTCCACCGCGTTCTCATCAAGGTTGCTCAAGGCCGCATTCACCGAGGTCTTGCTGATCTCGGTGGCCAGCACGTTACGCACGCGGGTGGCCAGCGGCAGGGTGAAGTTGCCGTTGCCGCAATACAGCTCCAGCAGGTCGTCCGGGCGATCGCCCAGAGCTTCGTAGGCCCAGTTGAGCATCTTCTGGTTCACCGTGCCGTTGGGCTGGGTGAAGGCGCCTTCGGGTTGGCGGTAGCTGAAGGTGCGGCCACCGATGTCGAGTTTTTCCACCACGTAGTCCTGGCCGATCACATCGCGCTTGCCCTTGGAGCGGCCGATGATGCTCACGTTCAGCTCCGCCGCCAGCTTGTTTGCGGCGGTGTGCCAATGTTCGTCCAGGGGGCGGTGGTAACACAAGGTGATCATCGCGTCGCCGGCCAGGGTGGTAAGGAACTCCACCTGGAACAGCTTGTGGCTCAGGGCGGCGCTGGCTTGCCAGGCGGCCTTGAGTTGCGGCATCAGTTGGTTGATACGCTGGCTGGCGATAGGGAATGCTTCGATCAGGATCGGCGTGCGCTTGTCGTCCTGGGAAAACATCGCGTAATGGCGCTCGCCTCCTTCGCGCCACAGGCGGAACTCCGCGCGCAGGCGGAAGTTCTGCAGGGGCGAGTCGAAAACCTGCGGCTCGGGCGCGTCGAAGGGTGCCAGCAGGTCACGCAGGCGCGTGACCTTGTCTTGCAGTTGAACGGTGTAGGTTGCGGCGTCAAAAATCATGCGTTGAACCAGCCCAGCTTGATCACAAACAGAATCGACAGGATCACCAGCGCCGGGTTCAGCTCACGGTAGCGGCCCGAAAGCAGCTTGATGGCGGTCCAGGCGATGAAACCGAAGGCGATGCCGTTGGCGATGGAGTAAGTGAAGGGCATCGCCAGGGCAGTGATCACCACCGGCGCTGCAACAGTAATGTCATCCCAGTCGATTTCGGCCAGGCCAGAGGTCATCAATACCGCAACGAACAGCAGCGCTGGCGCGGTGGCGAAGGCCGGCACACTGGCTGCCAGCGGTGAGAAGAACAACGCCAGCAGGAACAGGATCGCAACCACGATGGCGGTCAAGCCGGTGCGACCACCAGCACTCACGCCCGCAGCGGATTCGATATAGCTGGTGGTGGTCGAAGTGCCCAGCAAGGAGCCGGCCATGGCGGCGGTGCTGTCGGCGATCAGCGCACGGCCCATTTTCGGCATATGGCCGTCCTTGCCCATCAGGCCGGCACGCTTGGCGACGCCGATCAGGGTGCCGGAGTTATCGAACAGGTCGACGAACAGGAAGGCGAAGATCACGCTGACCAGACCGATATCCAGGGCGCCCTTGATATCCAGCTGCAGGAAGGTCGGGGCCAGGGACGGTGGCATCGAAGTCACGCCGCCGAACGGGGTGACGCCCAACAGGATCGAGACAATCGTCACCGCGAGGATGCCGATCAACACGGCGCCACGTACCGCAAGGGCTTCCAGCGCGACGATCAGCACGAAACCGAGGGTGGCGAGGATCGGCGCAGGTTGCTTCAGGTCGCCCAGGCCCACCAGGGTGGCCGGGTTGGCGACTACGATACCGGCGTTGTGCAGGGCGATCAGCGCCAGGAACAGGCCGATACCGGCGGCAATTGCCGAACGCAGGGGCAGGGGGATGCTGTTGATGATCCACTCGCGGATACGGAAGATCGACAGCAGGAAGAACAGCACCGCCGAAATGAATACCGCACCCAACGCCACCTGCCAGGTATGGCCCATGTGCAGGACCACGGTGTAGGTAAAGAAGGCGTTGAGGCCCATGCCCGGTGCGAGGGCAATCGGGTAGTTGGCGATCAGGCCCATCACGGTGGAGCCGATGGCGGCGGCCAGGCAGGTGGCGACAAACACCGCGCCCTTGTCCATGCCGGTCTCGCCGAGGATGCTCGGGTTCACGAACAGGATGTAGGCCATGGCCAGGAACGTAGTGATACCCGCGAGAATCTCGGTGCGCACATTGGTGTTGTGTGCTTTGAGTTGAAACAGCTTTTCCAGCATGCCGGCTCCCTGTGACGCTATCTTGCGTCGTTATTTGTTGACCTCTAAGTCAAAGCACAAACTGCGCCAAGCGCCTGTGGTTTCAGAGAGGATCGGAAAAAGCGGCGCATCATACCAGCAGCCGAGGCTGTGTGGCGCATGGCCTTGAGGCATACTGCGCCGACGTTCAATACCGGGTCATTGCCAGCATGAAAAAAGCCAACGCATGGAGTCTAGCTCTGATCGCCAGTATCAGCCTGTGGCTGGGTGCAGCACCGGCGTGGGGCGCGGCTGCACCGGCCTTGAGCGAGGTGCGGGTGTTCAAGGTGGAATCGGCCAAGTGCAGCGAAGCGATCCCGGAACGGGTAAACACCACCCAGATGTGCGAGCACCGCGGGCCCACCAAGGTCTCGGTCATGGAAGTCGGCCTGGGCAATAGCCCGATGGGGCGCTTCAACGGCGCAAAGTTGGACGGGCAACGCACGGCGGTATGCCAGGTCGGTACCATCAGTGAGGCGTGCAACGGTGTCGGCACCTTGATGGGCTACATCTATGTGTTCGACCTGAATGTGCAGGCCCAAGGCTGGTTCGAATTCACCAACACCTCAATCAACCCGCCGCAAAACACCTTGAAAGCCCAGCTCAATATCCGCTGATCAATCATCTTGAACGCTCAAAACCCCGGGAAGTCGTACCCCTAAGACGGCGACTTTCCTGAACGCCGCGGATGTACACCAACCCGTGAGGTGTTTTATGAGCGCGACCCCTAATGGCGCGACGGCCCAACCGTTCGTCGCCCACTCGATTCGATTGACCCTCAATGGCCAGGATCGCCAATTGGACGTGCTGCCCTGGACCACCTTGCTGGACCTGTTGCGTGAACAATTGGACCTGGTCGGCAGCAAAAAAGGCTGCGACCACGGCCAATGTGGCGCCTGCACGGTATTACGCGATGGCAAGCGCGTGAACGCCTGCCTGACCCTTGCTGTGATGTGCGATGGCGCCGAGCTGACCACCATCGAAGGCTTGGCCGAAGGCGACCAACTTCACCCCATGCAGCAAGCCTTTATCAAACACGATGCCTTCCAGTGCGGCTACTGCACCCCCGGTCAGATCTGTTCCGCCGTGGGCCTGGCCAATGAAGGCCGCGCACACGACAGTGCCCAGATCCAGGAGCTGATGAGCGGCAACCTCTGCCGTTGCGGCGCCTACACCAATATCCGCGATGCCATCGAAGAGGCGCTGCCAGCGTGCCGCACCACGGGAGGTGAGCAATGAACCCTTTCCAGTACAGCAAACCTGCTGATGTGCACGAAGCCGTGCACTTGAGCAGTGCGGTATCGCGCTTTATTGCCGGCGGTACCAACCTGTTGGACTTGATGAAAGAAAACATCAGCCGCCCCGAGCACCTGATCGATATCACTGGCCTGCCACTGCATGCGATTGAAGAAACTGCCGAGGGCGGTGTGCGTATCGGCGCGCTGGTGAGCAATGCCGACCTGGCCTGGCACCCGCTGATCGAACAGCGCTACCCGTTGCTGTCCCAGGCGATCCTGGCCGGGGCTTCGCCGCAGCTGCGCAACATGGCCAGTACCGGCGGCAACCTGTTGCAGCGCACCCGTTGCTACTACTTCTATGACGCGACGGTGCCGTGCAACAAGCGCGAGCCCGGCAGCGGCTGCCCGGCACGCAGCGGTTTGAATCGCATCCATGCGATCCTCGGCGCCAGCGAGCACTGCGTGGCCACCCATCCTTCGGACATGTGCGTGGCGTTGGCGGCGCTGGAGGCGCGGGTACATGTCGAGGGGCGAGGCGGGGCACGAGTCATCGAGTTTGCCGACTTCCACCGCCTGCCCGGTGATGCGCCGCAGCGCGATAACCAGTTGGCCGACGACGAGTTGATCACCGCCATCGAGTTGCCCGCCAACCAGCTGGCCTGGCACAGCCACTACCTGAAAATCCGCGACCGGGCGTCCTACGCCTTTGCCTTGGTGTCCGTCGCCGCAGCCCTTGAGCTTGATGGCGAGACCATCATCGATGCACGCCTGGCGCTGGGTGGCGTGGCGCACAAACCCTGGCGTGACCGTGCGGTAGAAACTTCATTGATCGGCCAGGCCGTCAGCCGCGAAACCTTCAGCAACGCCGCCGACGCCCTATTGCAAGATGCCGAGCCGCTGGAACACAACGGCTTCAAGATCAAGTTGGCGCGTCGCGCAATCATTCGTGCCCTGAGCGATGCAGCGGTCGCAGGAGAACAACCATGAGTGCCATCGGTAAACCCCTGGACCGTGTCGACGGCCTGCTTAAAGTCACCGGACAAGCGCGTTATGCCGGTGAATTTCCCGAAGACGGCCTGCTGCATGGCAGCGTAGTCTCCAGCACTATCGCCAAGGGCCGGGTCGTCAGCATTGATACTGCCAACGCCCTGGCGTTGCCGGGAGTGGTGGCGGTGATCCATCACCTCAATCGACCGAAGATCGCCAGTTACGACGATGCCTTCGCCGACGCCGATGCCGCTGATGGCTCGCCGTTTCGCCCGCTCTACAACGATCGTGTGCTCTACAGCGGCCAGCCCCTGGCCCTGGTGATCGCCGATAACCTGGAGCTGGCGCGGCATGCCGGCTCACTGGTGCAGATCGAATACGAACGCGAAAGCTTCGAGACGGATTTGCTCACCCAACAGGAGCAGGCCCACCCTTCGCCACAGACGCCGCCCAAGCCACGCGGCAACTTCCAGGCCGAATGGGCGGGTGCCGCCGTCAGCCTCGATTTGCACTACAGCACCCCCATCGAGCACCACAACCCGATGGAGCCCCACGCCAGCACCGTGCTGTACCAACCGAACGGCACTCTGCATATCCACGACAAGACCCAGGGCCCGCAGAACTGCCAGGCCTATGTGCAAAAAGTGTTTGGCCTGGATAAAACCCAGGTGCGCATCTTTGCCGCCTTCGTCGGTGGCGCGTTCGGTTCGGGCCTGCGCCCGCAATACCAACTGCCACTGGCCGTCATGGCATCTCTGGCGCTCAAACGTTCAGTGCGCGTCACTCTGACTCGCCAGCAAATGTTCACTTTCGGTTATCGCCCGCGCACCTTGCAGCGTTTGCAAATGGGTGCCGCTGCCAACGGCCGATTGCTGGCTCTGGGGCATACCGCAATTGGCCAGACGTCGCGCTTCGAGGATTTCAGCGAGCACGTAGTGGAATGGAGCGGCATGCTCTATCACTGCGACAACGTGCAACTGACCTACAAGTTGGCGCCGCTGGATGTGTTCACACCCTTGGACATGCGTGCACCCGGCGCCGCCTTGGGCGTGATCGGCCTGGAGTGCGCCATGGATGAACTGGCCTGCGCCCTGGCTATCGATCCGGTGCAACTGCGCCTGATCAACTATGCCGAACGCAACCAGAACGAAGACAAGCCCTGGTCGAGCAAGGCTCTGCGCGAGTGTTACAGCGAGGGCGCCGAACGCTTCGGCTGGAGCCAGCGCAATCCGGAACCGCGCAGCATGCGCGACGGCCGCCAGTTGATTGGCTGGGGCATGGCCGGCGGCGTGTGGGAAGCCATGCAGATGAAGGCCAGCGCCAAGGCACGCATCGACGCCGACGGCAAGCTCACGGTCAGCAGCGCCACCACGGATATTGGCACGGGCACCTACACAGT
This sequence comes from Pseudomonas libanensis, assembly GCF_001439685.1. Classification (GTDB taxonomy): domain Bacteria; phylum Pseudomonadota; class Gammaproteobacteria; order Pseudomonadales; family Pseudomonadaceae; genus Aquipseudomonas; species Aquipseudomonas libanensis. The sequence continues at coordinate 134,132 of NZ_JYLH01000008.1, read as the reverse complement.
GATGACCCAGATCGCGGCACAGGCCAGTGGCGTGGCGCTGGCCGATATCAATTTCCTGTTGGGTGATTCGTCCCTGCCCACGGCGCCGCTGCAGGGCGGTTCGTTTACCGTGTCCTCCGTCGGCACCGCTGTGCAGCAAGCGTGCGAAGCGCTGAACACCAAATTGCTGAAAATCGCCCGGCAGACTTATCCGGTGTTCAAGGATGCCGAATCCGTAAGGTTCGAGGACGGCAAGCTGCATGCCGGTGACGTGAGCGTGGCGTTGGCTCAGCTCGTCAAGGACAGCGGTGAGGACGTCCTGGAGGTGCAGGTCGACAGTGAGCCCGACAAGAAGCGCGAGGGCTATGCCACCGCCACCCACTCGGCGGTATTCGTCGAGGTGCGGGTGGACGAGGACCTGGGCACTATCAAGGTCAGCCGTGTAGTCAGCGCGGTTGCCGCCGGGCGCGTGGTCAACCCGAAGATGGCCCGCAGCCAGATCCTTGGCGGTGTGGTGTGGGGCATCGGCATGGCCCTGCATGAAGAGACCCAGGTCGATCACCGACTGGGACGCTACATGAACCACAGCCTGGCCGAGTATCACATCCCGGTGAACGCCGATATCGGCGAGATTGACGTGGTGTTTGTCGAAGAGCACGACGAGATCGTCAATGCCCTGGGGTCCAAGGGTGTGGGAGAGATCGGAATCGTCGGGGTGGCGGCGGCGGTGGCGAATGCGATTTACCACGCCACCGGCAAGCGGGTGCGGGAGTTTCCGATTACCTTGGATAAGGTGTTGTAGCGCAAACCGTCAGACCAATGAAGTTCCAGTGTGGGAGCTGGCTTGCCTGCGATAGCGGTGTATCAGCCACCAGAAAGTCGCCTGATACACCCCTATCGCGGGCAAGCCCGGCTCCCACAGGGTATGGAGGTGAAGCCTATGGCTTGGTTTCTTCCACCGGCACATGCATGCGATCCCGGTTAGCCAGGGTCGGGAACAGCTTGATCCACACCCCGGTCACTACCAGCGTGCCGATCCCGCCCATCACCACCGCAGGCACTGTCCCAAACCAATGGGCGGTAATTCCGGATTCGAATTCGCCCAATTGATTGGACGCACCGATAAACAGGCCATTGACCGCACTGACCCGCCCGCGCATTTCATCCGGCGTTTCCAGCTGCACGAACGACGCGCGGATCACCATGCTGATCATGTCCGCCGCGCCGAGCACCACCAACACTGCCAGGGAGAACCAGAACGAGGTCGACAGGCCGAAGGCGATGGTTGCCACGCCAAATACGCCTACGGCGGTAAACATCACGCGGCCGACTTGGCGATCCACCGAGAACCGCGCCAACCACAACGACATCAACAACGCCCCCACCGCCGGTGCCGAACGCAGCAGGCCCAGGCCCCAGGCGCCGGTCAACAGGATGTCCTTGGCGAACACCGGCAACAGCGCTGTGGCGCCACCCAGCAGCACGGCGAACAAGTCGAGAGAGATGGCGCCGAGGATGTCCGGGCGGCTGCGGATAAAACGAATGCCGGCCAGCAGCGAATCCAGGGTGGCCTTGCCTTTGTTCAGCGGGGTCTGGCGGGCGGGCAGGTTCAGGGTCAGCACGCAGGCGATCAGGTACAGCGCCACAGTCGGGCCGTACACCCACACACTGCCAAACGCATAGAGCAAACCGCCAAGGGCCGGCGCGACGATGGTCGCCAATTGCTGGGCCGATTGTGAGGAGGCCACGGCCCGTGGGAACAGGGCGCTCGGCACGATACTTGGCAGCAGCGCCTGGGTGGTGGGCATTTCAAACGAACGCGCCGCGCCGAGCAGGAACGCGAGGATAAAGATCATCTCGCGGGTCACGTTGCCGGTCAGGCCGCCGATGGCCAGGGACAAGGCAATCAGCGCCTGCAGAGTCTGGCAGATGGCGGCGACTTTGCGTCGCTCATAGCGATCAGCCACATGCCCGGTGTGCAGCATGAACAGCACACGCGGTACGAATTCCACCAGGCCCACCAAGCCCAGGTCCAGCACATTGCCGGTCAGTTGGTAGAGGTTCCAGCCGATAGCCACGGTGAGCATCTGGAAACCGCTGGCAGTAAAGATGCGTGCCAGCCAGAACGCGATGAAAGGGCGGTGGTGACGTAACAATAACGCGGGTTCACTGGGCATCGGGGACTCAGGCCAGGGGTGTGGGAATGGCGAGATTAGCACCAAGCTGTAACAAATAGTTGCGAGAAAGGTGCTGAGGCAAGCTGTCACGCGGCAAAAGACCACACAGTCGTCCTGTAAAAATGGGACTACTCTTTCAGCAACGCTTGATCCAGATCAAAACCCTGCCCCGGGATTGTTCTGGCGGTCGCAAGACCAGATTCCCCGCGAGATGGGTAAAAAAAGAAACGAATTGAAATTCGCCGCACTCCATATCCGTGGGGGCAGTGGTTGCAGGCTCCCAGCCAGCAGCCGGTATTACCTGACAGAGGAAGACTTATGTTCGGTTTGGAGGCGCTAGATCTCGCCCGAATTCAATTCGCGTTTACCATCTCGTTTCACATCCTGTTCCCGGCGATCACCATCGGCCTGGCCAGTTACCTTGCGGTGCTTGAAGGCTTGTGGCTCAAGACCCACAACGACACCTACCGTGACCTCTACCATTTCTGGTCGAAGATCTTCGCGGTCAACTTCGGCATGGGGGTGGTCTCGGGCCTGGTCATGGCCTATCAGTTCGGCACCAACTGGAGCCGTTTCTCGGATTTCGCCGGCAGCATTACCGGGCCGTTGCTGACATATGAAGTGTTGACGGCCTTCTTCCTCGAGGCCGGTTTCCTCGGTGTGATGCTGTTCGGCTGGAACAAGGTGGGGCGCAAGCTGCACTTTTTCTCCACGGTGATGGTGGCGGTCGGTACGTTGATCTCCACGTTCTGGATTCTGGCATCCAACAGCTGGATGCAGACGCCCCAGGGCTTTGAAATCATCGATGGCCGCGTGATTCCCACCGATTGGCTGGCGGTGATCTTCAACCCTTCATTCCCCTATCGCCTGATGCACATGGCCACGGCGGCCTTCGTGGCTACGGCGTTCTTCGTCGGCTCCTCGGCGGCCTGGCATCTGCTGCGCGGCAAGGACAACCCGGCGATCCGCAAAATGCTGTCGATGGCCATGTGGATGGCCTTGATCGTCGCGCCGATCCAGGCGGTGATCGGCGACTTCCATGGCCTCAATACGCTCAAGCATCAACCAGCAAAAATCGCCGCGATTGAAGGCCACTGGGAAAACATCGGCAACGAGCCGACCCCACTGATCCTGTTCGGCTGGCCGGACATGAAAGCCGAGAAAACCAAATACGCGGTCGAGATTCCCTACCTCGGCAGCCTGATCCTGACCCACTCCCTGGACAAGCAGGTGCCGGCGCTCAAGGAGTTCCCGCCTGAGGACCGTCCGAACTCGACCGTCGTGTTCTGGTCATTCCGGGTCATGGTCGGCCTGGGCTTTTTGATGATCTTCACCGGTTTGTTCAGCCTCTGGCTGCGCCGGGGCGACAAAATGTACACGTCCAAGCCGTTCCTGTACCTGGCGTTGTGGATGGGCCCGTCCGGGTTGATCGCGATTCTCGCCGGTTGGTTCACCACTGAAATCGGACGCCAACCATGGGTGGTCTATGGGTTGATGCGCACGGCAGATGCCTCGTCCGGGCATAGCCTTGCGCAGATGACCATCACTCTGGTGTTGTTCGTGGTGGTGTACTTCGCGCTGTTCGGTGCCGGCCTGGGCTACATGATGCGCCTGGTGCGCAAAGGGCCTCAGACTCACGAAGGCAGCGAACCCACCCACGGTGGCCCTGGCCAGAAACGCACCCCGGCGCGGCCGTTGTCCGCCGCCGACGATGGCAGCGATAACGACCACGACCACATCCAGCACAAGGGGAATTGAGATGGGTATTGATCTTCCGCTGATCTGGGCCGTGATCATCATCTTCGGCATCATGATGTACGTGGTCATGGACGGCTTCGACCTGGGCATCGGCATCCTTTTCCCGTTTATCCCGGGCAAGGTCGATCGCGACGTCATGATGAACACCGTGGCCCCGGTATGGGACGGTAACGAAACCTGGCTGGTCCTCGGCGGCGCGGCATTGTTTGGCGCGTTCCCGCTGGCGTATTCGGTGGTGTTGTCGGCGTTGTACCTGCCGCTGATCCTGATGCTGATCGGGTTGATCTTCCGTGGCGTGGCCTTCGAGTTCCGCTTCAAGGCCAAGGATCACAAGCGCCATCTGTGGGATAAAGCGTTTATCGGCGGCTCGCTGGCGGCGACCTTCTTCCAGGGCGTAGCGCTGGGCGCCTTCATCGACGGCATCCCGGTGGTCAACCGCCAGTTTGCCGGCGGCTCACTGGACTGGCTGACACCCTTCACGATGTTCTGCGGCGTAGCGTTGATCGTGGCCTATGCCTTGCTCGGCTGCACCTGGCTGATCATGAAGACCGAAGGCAAGTTGCAGGAGCAGATGCATAACCTGGCGCGGCCGTTGGCTTTCGTGGTGTTGGCGGTGATCGGTATCGTCAGTATCTGGACGCCGCTGACCCATCCGGAAATCGCCTCGCGCTGGTTCACCCTGCCGAACCTTTTCTGGTTCCTGCCAGTGCCGATCCTGGTGCTGGTGACCATGTACGGGTTGTTCCGCGCCGTGGCTCGCCATGCGCACTACACGCCGTTCCTGTTGACGCTGGTGTTGATCTTTCTCGGCTACAGCGGGCTGGGTATCAGCCTGTGGCCGAATATCATCCCGCCGTCCGTGTCGATCTGGGATGCCGCCGCGCCGCCGCAAAGCCAGGGCTTCATGCTGGTGGGCACGTTGTTCATCATCCCGTTCATCCTGGGCTACACCTTCTGGAGCTACTACGTGTTCCGTGGCAAGGTCACCCACGAAGACGGCTATCACTAGGAGGGTCGAAACATGTCCGGCAAACCTACATTGCACGAGATTGAACAGGCCGAGAAGCAGCCGTTGTGGCGGCGCCTGGGTTGGCTGGCGATGATCTGGACCGCCAGCGTGGTGGCCCTGTTCATTGTGGCCAGCCTGATGCGCATGTTCATGAATGCCGCCGGCCTGACCACCCACTGACATCCCTATCCGGGCTTTGCAGCCCGCGCTGCCTGCTGACTTGAGGGGCAAGCCCTGCTTTTCTTTTGGAAGGGCAGGGCTTTTTTATTTGCGAGCCTTGAGAATCACGAACTTCGGCGTGGCCGCTACTTGCTCGACACCGCGGAACAACCGCGCCAGCTTGCTGTGGTAGCCCAGGTGACGGTTACCGACGATATACAGGGCGCCGCCGACGACCAGGGCTTCTCGAGCCTGCTGGAACATACGCCAGGCGAGGAAGTCACCGACAACCTGTTGCTGGTGGAACGGTGGGTTGCACAGCACCACGTCCAGCGATTGCGCCTCCTGGCCGGCCAGGCCGTCATCGGCGCGTACTATGACCTCACGCCGGCCCAAAGCGGCTTGCCAGTTTTCAGCGGCGGACTGCACGGCCATGTAGGACTCATCCACCAGGGTGTAGTGGGCGTCGGGGTTTTGCAGGGCGCTGGCAATCGCCAACACGCCGTTGCCGCAGCCCAGGTCTGCCACGCGGGCATTGCCGAGGTCTTTGGGCAGGTGGGGCAGGAAGGCGCGGGTGCCGATGTCCAGGCCTTCGCGGCAGAACACATTGGCGTGGTTGAGCAATTCGATGGCCGGTGCTTCCAGGGTGTAGCGGGTCGGGTAGGGCGAGACCGCCACGGGGCGTTCGGCAGCGGTGGCGATCAGTAACCGTGCCTTTTTTACCGCCAATGAGGCGTGCATCGGCCCGATGTAACGCTCCAGCAACTCGCCTGCGGCCCGTGGCAGATGCTTGACCATCGCCGCGGCAATCACTTCGGCGCCAGGTGCCAGTTGCCCCTGCAGGCGGATCAGTTGTTCCTCCAGCAGCGCCAGGGTTTTCGGAACACGAAGCAACACGCGATCGAACGGCCCGGTCGCGACCTGGCTGGCCGGCATATACCTTACTGCATCAAAGGCCTTGCCGTTGCGCACGAGGTTTTTCTCCAACCCCTGTGCGGCGAGGAATGAGTCACCGCTGGAGGCTAACTGCACCTGGCCCTCAAGGCTGGCTGCCAGGGCGCCGAAACTGTCATTGAGGATCAGCACGCGGGTGGCAGCGTGGGGTTGCTGTTCGGCCAGGTAGCTGAGCAGGTACTCGTCGGCGGCATCAAAGGCTTGCAGCGGATCATTATGCTGCTCTGGTTGGCGAATCAGATCGAGCTGGGCGAAGGGGCTGTCGAGCAGGGGCATGGCGGGGGAGGCTCTGGGGTAATCGGGGGGCCGTCTGAGTGAACCGCGAAGCAATACCTTCAAGGGCTGCGTCAACACTCAGAATTGACCACAAATGTTACTTTTTTTTGAACCCGATGACATGCAGTGTTTCTTGCGCCAGTTAAAGCAGCCCCGCTTTGGAAGCTCTGAGTACGGCAGCGATCTTATTGTTGACCCCCAGTTTCTTGAACGTGCTGCTGATATGAAAACCCACCGTGCGCTCCGACAGGCAGAGAATGGTGGCGATATCCGATGCGGTCTTGCCCAGGCCTGACCATCTGAGGATTTCTGTTTCCCGTGGGGTCAGTTTGCTCGGAGAATGCACGTCGGAGTTAGCGGCATATTTTTGCGCTACCACCGCGTGTAGCGCATGACATAGCCACAAGGCCTGGCCTGCCTTTTCATATAATTCCTGCGGAGTGATTTCGCCAGTACTGCGGCCCAAGGTCAGCATGCTGTAGACGCCCTGGAAGTCATGCACCGGTTGTGTCCAGGCTAAATGCACGCCGTACGATTGGGCCATCGACCACAACTCAGGCGCGGTTTCGAATGCTTTTTCCTCCCAGACGATAGGCAATACGCAGCGCTTGCAGTGGGCCACAATTGGGTCTACGTCGAAGTAGTGCGCTCGTTGATAAAGTTTGCTCCATTCATTTGGGTAGTTATTCATCTGAACGGGTTTTGCTTGAGGGCTATGTGATTGGCAGCCCATCGTGAATGAGCAGTACTGGAAGCCTAGTTCATAGGTATGGTTGAGCACCATTTCAAAGACAGTAGTGATCTCGTTTTCCCCTTCCAGTTTGGGGAGGCGAGTAGTGCGCCAGTTTTCCATCGGTGAATCTCCATTGTTTGCTATGTCACGTGGGTACGTCCCGATCCCGGTGTTTAACGGAAATGAGTGTAGGACACCGCCTACGAATGCATGTGAAAAAGATGTTATGTGCAGTCAAATCTAACAGTCGTTTAATTTTGTACGGTGTGGCGGGTTTTGTATAAGTTCCCCAACAGAAAGGTGGTTTTTTATTAGATTTAAAGGCTTATAAATGCTGTCAGATTGATAGCTCTTAAATGCGATGTGCTAGACGGTGGTAGGTTGGCAATCGATTAATAGCTAAATAGTTAGTTTGCGCTGGTCGGCCCCCGTTACTCCCTCAGCGCATTTCGTTACGCGGCAGACTGTCCAGGGTTTGGCGTCCTGGCAATGCCAGTACAAATCAACGGTGTTTGCGCGGCCTGCTTTGAGGGACACTAGGCACCTGTGCAAAACGGAGTCCCCCATGACGGCCAGTGCTGAGAAATTTACCCGCCAGACCTTGCTCGACGTACAATCGCTGACCCCCAGCCTCTTCACCCTGCGCACCACCCGCGACCCCGGCTTTCGTTTTACCGCCGGCCAATTCGTGCGCCTGGGCGTAACCAAGGCAGACGGCAGCACGGTATGGCGTGCCTATTCCGTGGTGTCGTCGCCGTTCGACGAGTATCTCGATTTTTTTTCCATTGTCGTCCCAGGCGGTGAGTTCACCAGTGAACTGAGCCGCCTGCAGGTAGGCGATACCTTGCTGGTGGAACGCCAGGCCACGGGCTTCCTGACCCTGAACCGCTTCGTGGATGGGCGTGACCTGTGGCTGCTGGGCACCGGTACCGGCGTGGCACCGTTCCTGTCGATCCTGCAGGACTTCGAAGCCTGGGAGAAATTCGAGCGCATCATCCTCGTGTACAGCGCCCGGGAGGCCAAGGAATTAGCGTACCAGTCGCTGATCAAGGAGCTGGGGACACGTGAGTATCTTGCCGAATACGCCCACAAGTTCATCTACATCCCCATCGTCACCCGTGAACAGCATCCGGGTGCGTTGAACGGGCGCATTACGGCCTTGATAGAAAACGGTGAGCTGGAACGTGTGGCCGGCGTCGAGCTGACGGCGGAGCACTCGCGCGTACTGATTTGCGGCAACCCGCAGATGGTCGATGACACCCGCCAGTTGCTCAAGCAACGGGACATGCAATTGAGCCTGAGTCGACGTCCGGGCCAGGTTGCAGTGGAAAACTACTGGTAGAAAAAAGGCGCCCTACGAGGCGCCTTCCTTCTGCATCCGCTGGTTACAGCGGCTTGTCATTCTGTGCCTTGAGGAGGTCGCGAATCTCGCCCAGCAGCACTTCTTCCTTGCTCGGCGTCGGTGGCAAGCTCGGGGCTACAGCCTCTTCTCGCTTCAGACGGTTGATGGCCTTTACCCCCATGAAGATCGCAAACGCGACGATCACAAAGTCGATGATGCTCTGGATGAACTTGCCATAGGCCAGGACCACGGCCGGTACATCACCTTGTGCGGCCTTGAGCGTTATGGCCAGGTCGCCAAAGTCCACACCCCCGATCAGCAGGCCGATAGGCGGCATGATCACGTCGCCTACAAACGAGGAAACAATTTTGCCGAAGGCGGCGCCGATGATGATACCGACGGCCATGTCGACCACATTACCTTTGACCGCGAAGGCCTTGAACTCACTGATCACGCCCATAGGTTATTCCTTGTTACAGTTGTAAAGGGTGGAGGTCAGTGTAATTCAGTCGTTCAAGGCTTGCTCGACACAACTGTTAACACTGTCGATTTTTATCGACACATTAAATCGCAAATAGTTTGCAAAGTGCCATCAATCGCGCGCGAAATAGGCGCTATTTCAGCGAGTTACCAGATTATTTTCTTAATCGGGCCTGTGGTGTTTTTCTATTTATCTTCTGACTCGCGGGTCACTAGCCTCTGGCAAGCACAACGAATGTGCACTAAAAAAACCAGAGGAAACCTTGATGAATACTTCACTCAGCCGCAGGCCCGTGTCCGCGCGCCACGCGCTGGCACTGGTGACCGCCAGCCTGCTTTCCCTTTCTGTGCAAGCCGCCAACCTGACCCGCGATAACGGCGCCGCCGTCGGTGACAACCAGAACTCGCAAACCGCCGGTGCCAACGGCCCAGTATTGTTGCAGGACGTACAACTGATACAGAAACTGCAACGTTTCGACCGCGAGCGCATCCCTGAGCGCGTGGTTCATGCCCGCGGCACTGGCGCCCATGGCACGTTTACCGTCACTGACAACCTCAGTGACCTGACCAAGGCCAAGGTGTTCGCTGCCGGTGAAAGCACCCCGGTGTTCGTGCGTTTTTCAGCGGTAGTCCACGGTAACCATTCCCCGGAAACCCTACGCGACCCACGGGGCTTCGCCACCAAGTTCTATACCGCCGAAGGTAACTGGGACCTGGTCGGCAATAACTTCCCGACTTTCTTTATCCGTGACGCCATTAAGTTTCCAGACATGGTTCACGCTTTCAAGCCGGACCCACGCACTAACCTGGATGATGACTCGCGCCGTTTCGACTTCTTCTCCCATGTTCCAGAGTCCACTCGTACACTGACCGAGTTGTACTCGGACTCGGGTACGCCAGCCAGTTACCGTGAAATGGACGGTAACGGCGTGCATGCCTACAAGTTGATTAACGCCAAGGGTGAAGTGCACTACGTCAAGTTCCACTGGAAGAGCCTGCAAGGCATCAAGAATCTTGATCCCAAACAAGTCACCGAGGTGCAGGGCCGTGACTACAGCCATATGACCAATGACTTGGTCACTCATATCAACAAGGGCGATTTCCCGAAGTGGGACTTATATGTACAAGTCCTCAAGCCCGAGGACTTGGCCAAGTTTGATTTCGACCCACTGGACGCCACCAAGATCTGGCCGGATGTACCGCAGCGTAAAGTCGGGCAAATGGTGCTGAACCGCAACCCGGGCAACGTCTTCCAGGAAACCGAGCAAGTCGCCATGGCCCCGGCCAACCTGGTACCGGGCATCGAGCCGTCGGAAGATCGCCTGCTGCAAGGCCGGGTATTCTCCTATGCCGATACGCAGATGTACCGCCTGGGCGCGAACGCCCTGCAATTGCCGATCAACGCCCCACGGGTGACCGTCAACAACGGCAACCAGGACGGCGCGATGAATTTCGGCAAGACCACCACCGGCGTGAACTACCAGCCAAGTCGCCTGTTGCCGCGGGACGAGCCGCAGACCGCGCGCTACAGCCAGTCGGCGCTGTCGGGCAATACCCAGCAGGCGAAGATCCAGCGTGAGCAGAACTTCAAGCAGGCCGGTGACCTGTACCGGTCCTACTCCAAGAAAGAGCGTCAGGACTTGATCGACAACTTCGGCGGCTCGTTGGCCACCACCGATGACGAGAGCAAGCACATCATCCTGTCGTTCCTCTACAAGGCTGATCCGGAATACGGCACCGGCGTGACCAAGGTTGCCAAGGGTGACCTGGCTCGCGTGAAGGCGCTGGCTGAAAAACTGACCGACTGACCCGTTGGTTGTGGTCGGCGCCCTGATGGGGCGCTGACCTTTTGCAGGAGAAAACCCTATGCGTATCTCTATCGGTTTGCTGATGGCCATGCTGGCCTTTGTCGCCCATGCCGAATCCCCCGACCCGATGGCGCTCAAGGCGCAGTTACAGGATTATTATTTCGATGCTGCCCGCCGTGGTGATCTCGACATGCTCAACACCTTCATCGAGTCTGGCTACGGCCTCAATACCCAGGACGATAAAGGCTACACCGCGCTGATCCTCGCCGCTTATCACGGCCAAGCCCCGTATGTAGAGCGTTTGCTCGACGCGGGGGCTGACGCCTGTGTGCAAGACAAACGCGGCAACACGGCGTTAATGGGCGCCATCTTCAAAGGCGAGCTGAAAATTGCCCGGCGTCTGCTGGCAACCGACTGCAACCCTGATCAACGCAACGGCGCGGGGCAGACTGCCGCCATGTACGCCGGGCTCTTCAAGCGCCTTGAACTGCTGGGCGAGCTGCAAGCCAAAGGCGCCGACTTGAACGCCGAAGACCCCATCGGCAACAGCGCTTCACGTTTGGCTAACGGTGAAATCCGGACCCCGGCGCCGCGCTGAGCTATCATCGCGGTTTTTCGGTTGGAGGTTCTCATATGGCAAAGGCCAAGCGCATGTACGGCTGCACAGAGTGCGGCGCGACCTTTCCCAAATGGGCGGGCCAGTGCTCCGAATGCGGCGCGTGGAACACCCTGACTGAAACCATGATCGAGAGTGGCGGTGCCGCGGCCCCCACCGGCCGTGCAGGCTGGACCGGGCAACAGGCGCAGATCAAGACCCTGGCCGAAGTCAGCGTCGAAGAGATCCCGCGCTTTTCTACCGCCTCCGGCGAACTGGACAGGGTATTGGGCGGTGGCCTGGTGGATGGCTCAGTGGTATTGATTGGCGGTGATCCGGGCATCGGCAAGTCCACGATCCTGCTGCAAACCCTGTGCAGCATCGCCAGCCGTATGCCAGCGCTGTATGTCACCGGCGAAGAGTCCCAGCAGCAAGTGGCCATGCGCGCCAGGCGCCTGGGCTTGCCCCAGGACCAACTGCGGGTCATGACCGAAACCTGCATCGAAAGCATCATCGCCACGGCGCGGATCGAAAAGCCCAAGGTCATGGTGATCGACTCGATCCAGACGATTTTTACCGAGCAATTGCAATCGGCACCGGGTGGGGTGTCCCAGGTGCGGGAAAGCGCGGCGCTGTTGGTGCGCTATGCCAAGCAGAGCGGCACGGCGATCTTCCTGGTCGGCCACGTGACCAAGGAGGGCGCACTGGCTGGGCCACGGGTGTTGGAACACATGGTCGACACCGTGTTGTATTTCGAAGGCGAGTCCGACGGTCGCCTGCGCCTGCTGCGGGCGGTGAAGAACCGCTTTGGCGCCGTCAACGAACTGGGTGTGTTCGCCATGACCGACCGGGGGCTGAAAGAAGTCTCTAACCCCTCGGCGATTTTTCTCACCCGCGCCCAGGAAGAAGTCCCAGGCAGTGTGGTGATGGCCACGTGGGAAGGCACCCGGCCGATGCTGGTGGAAGTCCAGGCGCTGGTGGATGACAGCCATTTGGCCAACCCACGGCGGGTCACGCTGGGCCTGGACCAAAACCGCCTGGCGATGTTGCTGGCGGTGCTGCACCGGCATGGCGGCATTCCGACCCACGACCAGGACGTGTTCCTCAACGTGGTCGGCGGTGTCAAGGTGTTGGAGACCGCTTCCGACCTGGCGCTGATGGCGGCGGTGATGTCCAGCCTGCGCAATCGGCCGTTGCCTCATGACCTGCTGGTGTTCGGTGAAGTGGGCTTGTCGGGTGAAGTGCGCCCGGTGCCCAGCGGGCAGGAGCGATTGAAGGAGGCAGCCAAGCATGGCTTCAAGCGCGCAATTGTGCCCAAGGGCAATGCGCCAAAGGAAATGCCCCAGGGCTTGCAGGTGATTGGGGTTACCCGTCTGGAACAAGCCTTGGATGCGCTGTTCGAGTAACCCCTGTGGGAGCTGGCTTGCCTGCGATAGCGGCGGGTCAGCTTAAACATTCTTGCCTGATACTCCGCCATCGCAGGCAAGCCAGCTCCCACATTCTGATTTATGTTGGCAGCTGGATCTCCAGCAGAGCGCCCAGTTCGCGCTCCAGCTCTTGCTCATCACCCAGGTTCAGCTCTACAAAGCGCCGCAAATGGCTGATCGAATCCAGATCAATGTGCTTGCACACAAAGCCCAATTGACCACGATCTTCATGGGTCAGCCGCGCTTGCATCTTTATATGCGTCTTCTGGTCCAGGCGTATGTTGACGTCAAAGGGCAGCTCTTTATTCCCTTTCCAGCCCTCTGGCCGTTCCACCAGCAATCCCTTGAGTGACAGATCCACCAGTTTTACCGGCCATTCGCTGCCGTTTTGCCGCAGTTCGGCAGTGGCATCAAAGGCGATCCGGCGAAAACGGCGACGTTCAGACGCATGTTCGGTCATGGTATAGCCCTCTGTGAATGGGAGGAGTGTAGCCCGGGGCGATAAAGGGGCGTTTATTTCGGCTTTTTTTAACGGTTGAAGGCTCTAGACCAACGTAGGGGGCTGGTCTTTAAGGCCAGTAGCGCTAAACTCGGGCTGGCTGTCCTTTCTGTCCACCCTGGCTGGAATATAAAAATGAAAAATAATAATAGCCTGCTACGCCACTTACCCTGGCTGGTGCTGGCAATCGTAGGAGCGTGCGCCCTGGGCGTAGTGGCCTTGCGCCGCGGCGAGGCGATCAACGCCTTGTGGATCGTGGTCGCTGCCGTGGCCATCTATCTGGTTGCGTACCGTTACTACAGTCTGTTCATCGCCAATAACGTGATGCAACTCGACCCGCGACGGGCCACCCCCGCAGTGGTCAATAACGATGGCCTGGACTATGTGCCGACCAACAAACACATCCTGTTCGGTCACCACTTTGCGGCGATTGCCGGCGCGGGCCCTTTGGTCGGCCCGGTACTGGCGGCGCAAATGGGCTACCTGCCCGGCACCCTCTGGCTGATTGCCGGGGTGGTACTGGCCGGTGCGGTGCAGGACTTCATGATCCTGTTCCTGTCCACCCGTCGCAACGGTCGCTCCCTGGGCGACATGGTCCGCGAAGAGATGGGGCGCATTCCCGGGACTATCGCGCTGTTTGGCTGCTTCCTGATCATGATCATCATCCTTGCGGTGCTGGCGCTGATCGTGGTCAAGGCCCTGGCCGAGAGCCCATGGGGCATCTTCACGGTGATGGCGACCATCCCGATCGCGATGTTCATGGGCATTTACATGCGCTACATCCGCCCGGGCCGCATCGGTGAAATCTCGATCATCGGCGTGCTGTTGCTGCTCGGTTCGATCTGGCTGGGCGGGCAGATTGCCGCCGACCCGGTGTGGGCCAAGGCCTTCACCTTCACCGGCATCCAGATCACCTGGATGTTGATCGGCTACGGCTTCGTTGCCGCCGTGCTGCCGGTCTGGCTGATCCTGGCGCCCCGCGACTACCTGTCGACCTTCCTGAAAATCGGCACCATCATCGCTCTGGCGATTGGCATCCTGGTCACCATGCCCGACCTGAAAATGCCGGCATTGACCCAGTTCATCGACGGCACCGGTCCGGTGTGGAAGGGCGGCCTGTTCCCATTCCTGTTCATTACCATTGCCTGTGGCGCGGTCTCGGGCTTCCATGCGCTGATCTCCTCGGGCACCACGCCCAAGTTGCTGGCCAGTGAAAGCCACGCCCGTTACATCGGCTACGGTGGCATGCTGATGGAATCGTTCGTAGCCATCATGGCGATGGTTGCCGCTTCGGTGATCGAGCCAGGCGTGTATTTCGCCATGAACAGCCCGGCTGCAATCGTCGGCTCCGACGTGGTCACCGTGGCACAAACCGTCAGCAGTTGGGGCTTTGCCATTACCCCTGAAGCGCTGTCGGCCGTCGCCCACGATATTGGTGAAACCACGATTCTGGCGCGTGCCGGTGGTGCACCGACACTGGCGGTCGGTATCGCGCAGATCCTGCACAGTGTGCTGCCGGGTGAAAACACCATGGCGTTCTGGTACCACTTTGCGATCCTGTTCGAAGCGTTGTTCATTCTCACGGCCGTCGATGCCGGTACCCGGGCCGGTCGCTTCATGCTGCAAGACCTGCTGGGTTCGTTCGTACCCGCGCTGAAACGCACCGAGTCCTGGACTGCCAACCTGATTGCTACCGCAGGCTGCGTGGCAATGTGGGGTTACCTGCTGTACCAGGGCGTGATCGACCCGCTGGGCGGCATCAACACCTTGTGGCCGCTGTTTGGTATATCCAACCAGATGCTGGCGGGTATCGCGCTGATGCTGGCCACCGTTGTGCTGATCAAGATGAAGCGCCAGCGCTACATCTGGGTAACCATGCTGCCGGCGGTCTGGCTGCTGATCTGCACCACCACCGCAGGCTTCATCAAGTTGTTCGACGCCAACCCGGCGATCGGCTTCCTGTCGCTGGCCAAGAAATACAGCGATGCCCTGGCTAACGGCCAGATCCTGGCTCCGGCCAAGAGCGTCGACCAGATGCAGCACGTGATCTGGAATGCCTACACCAACGCAACGCTGACGGCGCTGTTCCTGTTCGTGGTGTTCAGCATCCTGTTCTATGCGCTCAAGGTTGGCGTCGCCGCCTGGGGCAACAAAGAGCGTACGGATAAAGAAGCCCCGTTCCAGGCTGTACCGGACGCGTAAACGAGGATTGCAAGCATGTTCAATGACATCAGTCGCCTCGGTAAATACCTCGGTCAGGCCGCGCGCCTGATGGTCGGCATGCCCGACTACGACACCTACGTCGAGCATATGCAAACCAAGCACCCGGACAAGCCGGTGATGGACTACAAGGCGTTCTTCCGGGAACGCCAGGAGGCCCGTTACGGCGGCAAGGGTGGGCCCAAGTGCTGCTGACCCGTTAATTCGGGCTGGCAGTGGATCTACTGTGGGAGGGGGCTTGCCCCCGATAGCTTTGTGTCAGTGACCTATAAGTGCCTGACACACCGATATCGGGGGCAAGCCCCCTCCCACATTTGTTTTGTGTTCCTTCAGTTATAAGGAGATTTCTTTGTCCTCTCCCATCCCCGTCACCATCCTCAGCGGCTTCCTCGGTGCCGGCAAGACCACCTTGCTGCGTCACCTGCTCAAGGCCGAGCACGGCTTGAAAATCGCCGTGATCGAAAACGAATTCAGTGACGCCGGTATCGACACCCAGCTGTTGGGCGACGAGCCGGTACAAGTGATGACCCTGTCCAACGGCTGCGTGTGCTGCACCATCCACACTGACCTGACCAAGGCCTTGTACCTGCTGCTCGAACGCCTGGACAGTGGCGAAATCGCCTTCGACCGGCTGGTGATCGAATGCACCGGCCTGGCCGACCCTGCGCCGGTGGCCCAGACGTTCTTCATCGACGAAGAACTGCGCGAGCGCTACATTCTCGACGGCATCATCACCCTGGTGGACGCCGCCCACGCCGAGCATCACCTGACCCAGACCATCGCCCAGGCCCAGATCGGCTTTGCCGACCGCCTGCTGGTGAGCAAGCGCGACCTGGTAGACGACGCCACATTCGAAGCCCTCAGCCAGCGCCTGACGCGCATCAACCGTCGTGCGCCGATCCGTGTGGTGGATCACGGCAAGATTGATCTGGCCGAGTTGCTGGATGTGCGCGGTTTCAACCTGAACGCCGGCATGAGCCTGCGCCCGGTCAGCGCCGCGCCATCGGTCGACCGTATTTCCAGCCTGGTACTGCGCACCGAGCAGCCGCTGGATATCGACCGTCTCAGCGAGTTCATGAACGAGCTGCTGGAAGACCACGGCAAGCAATTGCTGCGCTACAAGGGCGTGTTGAATATTGCCGGGGAAGACCGGCGCATGGTGTTCCAGGGCGTCTTGAAACTCTACGGGTTCGATTGGGACACCGAATGGGCCGAGGGTGAAGCGCGGGAGAGTGTAATTGTGTTTATTGCCGATGAGTTGCCGGAGGACAAGATTCGCGAAGGCTTTGAGCGGGTCTACCAATAACCCAGGCTTGAAATGCAATCCAGCTCCCACACTTGACCCTGTTTCAAATTGAAATCGGCATAAAAAAGCCCGGTTCAAGAGCCGGGCTTCTTATTCAAGCTACTGCAATCAAGCGCCGTACACCGGCAGCTTCTTGCAGATGGCCTTGACCTTCTCGCGTACCGCGTCGATCACGGCTTCGTTGTTCAAGTCTGCCAGGATGTCGCAGATCCAGCCGGCCAGTTCCTTGCACTCGGCTTCCTTGAAACCACGGGTGGTCACCGCCGGAGTGCCGAAGCGCAGGCCGGAGGTGACGAACGGCGAACGTGGGTCGTTCGGTACGGAGTTCTTGTTCACGGTGATGAATGCTTTGCCCAGGGCAGCGTCAGCATCTTTACCGGAAATGTCCTGCTTGATCAGCGACAGCAGGAACAGGTGGTTTTCAGTACCGCCGGACACTACGTCAAAACCGCGCTCGATGAACACAGCTGCCATGGCCTGTGCGTTCTTCACCACTTGCTGTTGATAGGTCTTGAACTCAGGCTGCAGGGCTTCCTTGAAGCAGATCGCTTTAGCCGCGATCACGTGCTCCAGCGGACCACCCTGGGCGCCCGGGAATACTGCGGAGTTGAGCTTCTTCTCGATCTCGGCGTTGGCGCGGGCCAGGATCAGGCCGCCACGTGGGCCGCGCAGGGTCTTGTGGGTGGTGGTGGTGACCACGTCAGCGTAAGGCACCGGGTTCGGGTAGACACCAGCGGCGACCAGGCCGGCCACGTGGGCCATGTCGACGAACAGGTAGGCGCCAACCTTGTCGGCGATGGCGCGGAAACGCGGGAAATCCAGGATCTGCGAGTAGGCAGAGAAACCGGCCACGATCATTTTTGGCTTGTGCTCGACCGCCAGGCGCTCGACTTCGTCGTAGTCGATCAGGCCGTTGGCATCGATACCGTACTGGACGGCGTTGTACAGCTTGCCGGAGGAGGAAACGCTGGCGCCGTGGGTCAGGTGACCGCCGTGGGCCAGGCTCATGCCCAGGATGGTGTCGCCGCCTTGCAGCAGGGCCAGGTACACCGCGCTGTTGGCTTGGGAACCGGCGTGTGGCTGGACGTTGGCGTAATCGGCGCCGAACAGTTGCTTGGCACGGTCGATAGCCAGCTGCTCAACCACGTCGACGTACTCGCAACCACCGTAGTAGCGCTTGCCTGGGTAGCCTTCGGCGTACTTGTTGGTCAGAACCGAACCTTGAGCCTCCATCACCGCAGGGCTGGTGTAGTTTTCCGAAGCGATCAGCTCAATGTGCTCTTCCTGGCGCACGGCTTCTTGCTCCATGGCGGCGAAGAGATCGGCGTCGTACTTGGCAATAGTCAAATCACGGCTGAACATGGCGGTCCTCAAGGATCGGGGGCAGAAAAGAAGGGCATTCTAACCCAATGGGTTTTGGATGGCATATGAAAGGACATCATGTCGCGGACAAGTGGGGCTCATCTGGGGATGGGTGGTGTCAGTACTGGCCCCATCGCAGGCAAGCCAGCTCCCACATTTGACTGTGTGAACCCGATCAAGTGTGGGAGCTGGCTTGCCTGCGATGAGGCCATCCGCCCCAGCAAAAAACTCAGTCGAACATGAAGAGGGCATCATTGCTGAACTGCGCCTCGAACCGGTTCGCCGGCATCGGCCGCCCGAACAGGTAACCCTGCACCTCATCACAGCCATGCTCGCGCAGAAAATCCAACTGCTCATGGGTTTCCACACCTTCGGCAATCACCGCCAGGTTCAGGCTGTGGGCCATGGCAATGATAGCCCGGGCAATCTGCGCGTCCTGCTCACCCGAGGGCAGGCCGTCGACGAAGGTGCGGTCGATCTTCAGCACGTCGATGGGGAACTGCTTGAGGTAGTTGAGCGACGAATAGCCCGTGCCAAAGTCATCCACCGCAATGCTCAGGCCAAGGTTTTTCAGGCTGGCGAGGATCTGCAGGGCTTCGTTGACTTCACGCATCAGGATACTTTCAGTCAGTTCCAGCTCCAGGCACGCCGGCGGCAGGCCGGTGTCCTTGAGGATGGTGGCGATGCGCATGCCCAACTGGCCGTCGGAGAACTGCCGCGCCGAGATGTTCACCGAGACTTTCGGCACCCGCACTTTGTTCTGATGCCAGCTCTTGAGCTGGCGACAGGCTTCGCTGATCACCCAGTCGCCCACGTCCACCACCAGGCCCAATTCCTCCAGCACAGGAATGAAGTCACCCGGCGGCACCAGGCCACGACGCGGATGGCGCCAGCGCAGCAAGGCTTCGGCGCCGGTCAGGCGTTTGCCGTCGCCGCTGAATTGCGGCTGGTAATAGAGCACGAATTCGTTCTGGTCCAGGGCGTGGCGCAGGTCGCTTTCCAGCTCCAGGCGTTCCAGAGCGCTGGCGTTCATGTCGGCCTGGTAGAACTGGAAGTTGTTCTTGCCGCGCTCCTTGGCGTGATACATCGCGGTATCGGCGTTTTTCATCAGTTGGCTCAGCTCGTTGCCGTCTTGCGGGCTGAGGGCGATGCCGATACTGGCGGTGACGAAGAACTCGCGGCCTTCCAGTACAAACGGTTTCACCAGGCTGGCGAGAATCTGCTCGGCCACATGAATCGCGCGGTTCAGCGCCATCTCGCGGCTGACTCGCGGTTGCAGGAGCAAGGTGAACTCGTCGCCGCCCATGCGCGCTACGGTGTCGTCCTCGGCCACGCAACCCAGCAGGCGCGTGGCCATTTCCTTGAGCATGCGGTCGCCGGCGGCATGGCCGAGGGAGTCGTTGATCGGCTTGAAACGATCCAGATCGAGGAACATCAGTACCACCCACGACTTCTGCCGCTCGGCGGACTGCAACGCAGTGTGCAGGCGGTCCTGGAACAGCGTGCGGTTGGGCAGGTGGGTCAGGGCGTCGTAGTAGGCCAGGCGGTGGATGCGTTGTTCGCTGGCCTTGCGCTCGCTGATGTCGCTGAAGAAGCAGACGTAGCTGGCCAGGTCGCCTTCATCGTCGAACACCGCCGTAATACCGACCCAGGCCGGGTAATGCTCGCCATTGCGGCGCTTGAGCCACACTTCGCCTTCCCAGGTGCTGTGCTGGTGCAATTGCTTGAGCACGTAGCGCAGATGGGCTTCCTGCTGCTCGTCGACAGTGAGCATGTTCGGCAGTTGGTCGAGCACATCGCTCACGGCATAACCGCTGACCCGGCTGAACGCCTCGTTGGCTTGCACAATGTAGCCCGCCGGATCGGTGATAAGGATCGCCGAGGTGGAATGCTCGAATACCGTGGCCGCCATGCGCAGGTCTTTCTCGGCGCGGCGTTGCTGGCTGATATCGCGGCCCACACCAAGGATGCCTTCAAACGCACCATGGTCATCCCACACCAGCACCAGGCGCAGTTCGATCGGCACTTTGCGCCCGTCGGCGCGCAGGCAGTCGAACAGGAACAGCTGGGTCTGGACGTCATCGCGCAGCCTGTTCAAGGCTTCGGGGTTGCCCAGGGCGCGGCTGACCTGTTCCATCAGGCTATAGATGCCGGTCAGCTGTTGCGGGTTGGCGATGATCGACTGCCAGCCATTCTTGAACACCCAGTCCACGTCATAGCCGAGCACGGCGTTGACCGATGGGCTGACGTAGTTGAGGGCCAGTTGGCTGTCGGTGGAGCAGATGACGTCGCTGATGCTTTCGGCCAGCATGCGGTAGCGCTGTTCACTGTCGCGCAGGGATTCGCTGGCCTCGATCTGGTCGGTAATGTCCTTGGCCACGCCGATGATCCGCGTGACCACCGCGGACGTGTCCCGGGCCAGGGCTTGTTCGCGGATATCGAAGCGGCGCCATTGGTTATTGCGGTGGCGAAAGCGCAGCTGGCAGTGCAGTTGCGTTGTATAGCCGACCCGGCGCTGCTGTTGGCGCAAGTCGTGGTAATGCTCGGCGTCTTCGGGATGCAGCAGGATTTCCCAGAAGTACTCGCCCATTTGCTGCAGTTCGGCCTTGTTGTAGCCGAGGGTGTGGCCCAGGTGATGGTTGCTGAAAATCATGCGCTGGCTAATCACGTCCTGCACATACAGGTGGTCGGGCACGGTGCGCACCACGTCCGACCAGAAGCTCTCGCGTTCCACCAGTGACAGCTCGATCAGCTTGCGGCTGGTGATGTCGCTGATGCTGAGAATCACCGCCTTGAAGTCGTCCTGTTGCTCCGGCAGGCGCATCACCAGCCACAGGTATTGCTCGTTGCCGGCTATATCATTGAGCTGGATTTCCAGCTCCAGCTGTTTCTGCTGGGCCAGTACCGCTTCCAGCACCGGGTAGCCGATGGCGGTGGCGTTGCGTGGGCAATCATCGATCAGGCGTTCCCAGGCTTGTTCGCATGAGTTTACGTTCAACAGTCGCACCGCCACCTGGTTGACCTCGGTGACCCGCAGTTCCTTGAGCAGTTGCTGGCGTTCGCTGGGGTTGGCCTGCAACCAGGCATGCAGTTGCTCGCGGCTGTGCACTTTGGTTTTGTCGAAGAATGTCTTGAGCCCCGACAGGTCAAGTACGCACAAGGCCACGCCCGTGCCTTCGAAAATATCCTGATAGCGCCGCCGCCCCTCGTTCACCTGGCGCTGGCGGCGACGCATGTTCAGCAGCACGATCGCCGGTATCAGCGAGAACGCCAGCCCCAGCAGGCATTTGCCGATAAACGCCGGCAGCAGTTGTTCAAGCACTGCGCTGCGGTCGAACAGCCCGCGCAGTTGCCAGTCGCTTTTGCTCAAGGGCGTGACCAGCACGCTTTTGTTCAACTCCTCCGGGGTCAGGGCGCCGGCCCACTGCGCCGGCATGCCGCTGTCCCGGCTGACCACGCGGTGGTTCAGGCGGTTCTCGATCGCCCACATCGGTCGCTGGGCCTGGCCATCCTGGCGCGTGAGGCCGGCCAGGTAGTTGGGTGCCAGGCGTAATGCCCAGTACACCTTGGAGCCACCGCTGGGCTGGTGCAGCAACAGATAGATGACGGTGCCGTCATTGTCGTTGCTCAGGTAATAGGACTGGGAGTGGCTGCGCTTGACCAGCTCTTCAAGCCAGGCGCTGTCGCGGCTGTCGTCGTCGGTGTCGCTGATCAGCGCGCCGCTGGGCGCCAGCAGGGCGAAGCTGCGCAGTTCTGGTAACGAACGCTGCAAGGTGCGCATCAAGGCCTGCTGCTGTTCGGCATTGCGCGGTGGTTCGACGATGGGCAGCAGGTTCAGGGCGATCTGTGCGCTCAGGGCCATGTTCAGGCTGATTTGCTCGGCCAGGTCGGCACTGTAGTCGATGGTGTATTGCTGCTGGTTTTTCTGGTTTTGCTGCAATTGGTCGAGCAGTTGCCAGAACAATAACGCGAGCAGCAACAGGACAAGCGTCGCCAATGCGCCCTTCAAGGTGCCGTGCAGGGGCGCTCCCGGCGCAATATGAGCGGCGCGCAAGGGAGCTGGCGGCGTGACTTTGGACAAGCTGTGATCCTGCGGTTTGGCTGGACTGGCGCGCGACGTGCACTATAAGCCGGACGCCCGGAGGGCGGCTAGCATGCCTTGAGTTGTGGCAAAGTGCCAGTCCTGCCTGGCTGGACTGCCCCAGCGCATTCAGGTAGCTTTGCCGGTTACGCGGGGGCGTTCCAGCCCCAGACACTCAGGCTTTTCCCCACGCAGGCATTGATCACCGTCAACGGCCCGCGCGGCGCATGGCCTGGCACGGGCTTCGCCCGCTTAATTCATCAGTCACTGACGCTAGGTTCACCATGGCTCAATACGTCTTCACCATGCATCGGCTGGGAAAAGTTGTTCCGCCGAAGCGGGAAATCCTGAAAAATATTTCATTGTCCTTCTTCCCAGGCGCCAAGATCGGCGTGCTCGGCCTCAACGGTTCGGGTAAGTCCACGCTGCTGAAAATCATGGCCGGCGTCGACACCGAGTTCGAAGGCGAAGCCCGCCCGATGCCGGACCTGAACATCGGCTACCTGCCGCAAGAGCCGATCCTGGATCCGACCAAGACCGTGCGCGAAGTGGTCGAAGAGGCCGTCAGCGTGATCAAGGACGCCCAGGCACGCCTGGACGAGGTCTACGCCGCCTACGCCGAACCGGATGCCGACTTCGACAAACTCGCCGCCGAACAGGCCAAGCTCGAAGCGATCCTGCAGGCCGGCGATGGCCACAACCTGGAGCGCCAACTGGAAGTCGCCGCCGATGCGCTGCGCCTGCCGGCGTGGGACGCCAAGGTCGAGCACCTGTCTGGTGGTGAGAAGCGTCGCGTGGCCCTGTGCCGCCTGCTGCTGTCGGCCCCCGACATGCTGCTGCTCGACGAACCGACCAACCACCTGGACGCCGATTCCGTCGCGTGGCTGGAGCACTTCCTGCACGATTTCCCGGGCACCGTGGTTGCGATCACGCACGACCGCTACTTCCTGGACAACGTGGCTGGCTGGATCCTCGAGCTCGACCGCGGCGCCGGTATCCCTTACGAGGGCAACTACTCCGGTTGGCTTGAAGCCAAGTCCGACCGCCTGGCTGCCGAATCCAAGCAGCAATCGGCCCACGAAAAAGCCATGAAGGAAGAACTGGAGTGGGTGCGCAAAGGCGCCAAGGCCCGCCAGTCCAAATCCAAGGCACGTCTGCAACGCTTTGAAGAAATGCAGTCGCAGGAATTCCAGAAGCGCAGCGAAACCAACGAAATCTACATCCCGGCCGGCCCGCGCCTGGGTGACAAGGTCATCGAGTTCAAGAACGTCTGCAAAGGCTATGGCGACCGCGTGCTGATCGACAACCTGTCGTTCTCCATGCCAAAAGGCGCGATCGTCGGCGTTATCGGTGGTAACGGTGCGGGTAAATCCACGCTGTTCCGTATGCTGATGGGCAAGGAAACGCCGGACTCCGGCAGCATCGAGATCGGTGACACCGTGCAGTTGGCGTGTGTGGACCAGAGCCGCGAAGACCTCGACGGCAGCAAGACGGTGTTCCAGCAGATTTCCGATGGTTCCGACCAGATCCGCATCGGTAACTATGAAATCCCGTCGCGTACCTATGTCGGCCGTTTCAACTTCAAGGGCGGCGACCAGCAGAAGTTCGTCAAGGACCTGTCCGGTGGTGAGCGCGGTCGCTTGCACCTGGCCCTGACCTTGAAAGAGGGCGGCAACGTGTTGCTGCTCGACGAACCGTCCAACGACCTCGACGTGGAAACCCTGCGTTCCCTGGAAGAAGCCCTGCTGGACTTCCCGGGCGCCGCCATTGTGATCTCTCACGACCGGTGGTTCCTTGACCGCGTCGCGACCCACATCCTGGCGTACGAAGACGACTCCCAAGCGGTATTCTTCGAAGGTAACTACACCGAGTACGAAGCAGACCGTAAAAAGCGCCTGGGCGAAGCCGCTGCCCAGCCGCACCGCGTGCGTCACAAAAAACTCGCCTGATTCGGGTTGGTTTGAAAAAAAGCGGAGCCTTCGGGCTCCGCTTTTTTTTTGGGCACTATTCAGGTGGACCGAGGCGACTTCATCGCAGGCAAGCCAGCTCCCACATTAGATCGAGTACCTCTGCTACGACACGGTCCAACGTGGGAGCTGGCTTGCCTGCGATAGCGGTTTAACTATTGGTGCATATCTCGCGTTGAAATCCCTGTTAGGGGGCAAAAATCCTGATTATTTATATCCAATGCACCATTTAATTTCACAAAGGCGACATTTTGCCCTGTCACGGTGCGAAACGAATTGATAAAGTCCGGCTCAATCTCTGTTTAACAACAATCAATTTGCCGAGACTTTTCATGATCGAATCCGTCGAATCCTTCCTGGCCCGCCTCAAGAAACGCGACCCGGACCAACCGGAATTCCACCAGGCCGTAGAAGAAGTCCTGCGCAGCCTGTGGCCTTTTCTTGAAGCTAACCCCCATTACCTGACCTCGGGCATCCTGGAGCGCATTTGCGAACCGGAACGCGCGATTACCTTCCGGGTGTCGTGGGTGGATGATCATGGCAAGGTCCAGGTCAATCGCGGCTTTCGTATTCAGATGAACAGCGCCATCGGACCCTACAAAGGCGGCCTGCGCTTCCACCCGTCAGTGAACCTGGGCGTGCTGAAATTCCTCGCCTTCGAGCAGACCTTCAAGAACTCCCTGACCTCGCTGCCCATGGGCGGCGGCAAAGGCGGCTCGGACTTCGACCCCAAGGGCAAGAGCGACGCCGAAGTGATGCGCTTCTGCCAGGCGTTCATGAGCGAGTTGTACCGCCACATTGGTGCGGACGTCGACGTACCGGCTGGTGATATCGGCGTGGGCGCACGGGAAATCGGCTTCCTGTTTGGCCAGTACAAGCGCCTGAGCAACCAATTCACCTCAGTGCTGACCGGCAAAGGCATGACCTATGGCGGCAGCCTGATCCGCCCGGAAGCCACCGGTTTCGGCTGCGTCTATTTCGCTGAGGAAATGCTCAAGCGCCAAGGCCTGCGCGTTGAGGGCAAGCGCGTGGCAGTGTCCGGTTCCGGTAACGTGGCGCAATACGCGGCGCGCAAGGTGATGGACCTGGGCGGCAAGGTGATTTCCCTGTCGGACTCCGAAGGCACCTTGTACGCCGAGAGTGGTTTGACCGAGGCGCAATGGTCAGCCCTGCTGGAGCTGAAAAACGTGCAACGCGGGCGCATCAGTGAATTGGCCGAACGCTTCGGCCTGGAGTTTCGTAAAGGCAAGACGCCTTGGGAACTGGCCTGCGATATCGCCCTGCCATGCGCCACCCAGAACGAACTCGACGCCGACGCCGCCCGAACCCTGCTGCACAACGGCTGCGTCTGCGTGGCCGAAGGCGCCAACATGCCGACCACCCTTGAGGCTGTGGATGTCTTTATCGATGCGGGCATTCTGTTCGCACCGGGCAAGGCATCCAATGCCGGCGGCGTGGCGGTGAGCGGCCTGGAAATGTCGCAGAACGCCATGCGCCTGCTGTGGACCGCTGGTGAAGTGGACAGCAAGCTGCACAACATCATGCAGTCGATCCACCATGCCTGCGTGCATTACGGCGAAGAAAACGGCCGGGTCAACTACGTCAAGGGCGCGAACATTGCCGGCTTTGTGAAAGTCGCTGACGCGATGCTGGCCCAGGGTATCGTCTAGGCCTCGGGTTCGATGCGCAGCACTTCGATCAACTGATCGCCGACGGGGCGCTGCCACAGCACCTCGTCGCCCACCTGGGCTCCCAACAAGGCAAGGCCCAGGGGCGAGCCCCAGTTGATCAAGCCTGCGTTGGCATCGGCCTGGTCTTCACCGACTAACTGGATGCGCTGCTGTTCGTCCTGCTCGTTGGCGAACGTGACCCAACTGCCGATCTGCACCTTGTCGGTGGACGTGGCCGGCGCGACTACCTGGGCGCTTTGCACTCGTTGGTTGAAGTAACGCAGGTCCCGCTCAAGGTCCGCCTGGCGCTGCTTATCGGCCTGCTCACCCTTGGCGGACTCGGCACTGTACTCAAGCTGCATTTGCGCCACCTTGGCTTGCAACTGCGCCAACCCTTGCGCGGTCAGGCGGTTAGGTTGCGCGCTGACCTGACGCTCCACCGGCTGATCGGCCTGGGCCGCCGCGTTATCTTCATTTACAAAAGCTCGGCTCATGGCGTTCTCCTTCCTATGGAGGTTGGGCCAGCTCACAGCTTGATCGTTCCCAGAACGATCAGCGTGAGCGATAGGCTTTGGCGGCGTCACGATCTTTTTCCTGCTGCCAATCGCGTTCGCGGTCGTCCCTGCGGTTTTCCTCGTAATCGCGCAGTTCCTGGCTCTCGCGCATGGCCTTGCACTGACGAAACCCATCTTCCCAGCCTTCGGCGTATTGCCGGTCTTTGAGGTAGCGCGGCACATTCTTGCGAAATGCCCCGGTAATCACCCCAGCGGCCTGGCGACCGCTGCTGCAACCGTCGTCGAAGCCATCGGCGAAGGCGGGTGGGTAACCTTTGGCCAGCAATTCCTGATGGGTTGACTGGCAACCCGACAACCCCACCGCAGCGCACAGCATGACTGCATACCGCCACATGGCGTACTCCCTGGCCGGTTAACGGCTGATAAGGAGAGTCTAGAACGGGATTTGTTGGGGCGGTGTGAAATGGCGGTCAGAAATGTGTGGGAGGGGGCACGCTGTGGCGAGGGAGCAAGCTCCCTCATCACAGGGTGTTATGACGGGTGGTTCATCCCCAGCGCTGTATGTTCAGCCAATTCCTGTTGGATAAACGCAGCAATCATCGCGCGATACACCTGTTCAGTGACTTCCGGGTTGGCGCCCACTATTTCGGATAACGCCCGCACCTTTGCGACTACTTGTTCAACCCGTTGTGGTGCCTTCACCTCATCGGTGTCTTTTTTGAAGCGCGCAGCTTGGGAGACGAAGTGGCCGCGTTCGGCCAGCAATATGACGATCTGTTGGTCGAGGCGGTCGATGTTTTCGCGGACTTCTTCAAGGGTAGTGCAGGCAACGGCCATGTTGGTGGAGCTCCTGATTTGGTGGGAGGGGGCGATGCGGTAGGGCTGACTATACGCGGGCCAAATGTGGGAGCGGGCTTGCTCGCGAATGCGCACTGTCAGTCACTGA
Source organism: Pseudomonas libanensis (assembly GCF_001439685.1). Lineage (GTDB taxonomy): Bacteria > Pseudomonadota > Gammaproteobacteria > Pseudomonadales > Pseudomonadaceae > Aquipseudomonas > Aquipseudomonas libanensis. The sequence goes on along the minus strand of NZ_JYLH01000008.1, from coordinate 106,869 downwards.
TTTTTTGTCTGACGCACCGCATTTGCGAGCAAGCCCGCTCCCGGATTTTGAACGTTGTAAGGCTTGAATCAGTAGTGGTACCACTTCAGCTCAAGCATCACTTCATTTACCGGTGTGGACAGATGGCTGTACTCACGCTGGGCACTCAGGCGCAGGCCCAGGTTGCGTGACAGTTCCCACTGCTGGTTGAGGCTGATGCTGCGCCGCACTTCGCCATTGGTGAAAAAGTCACCCTTGGCCTCCAGGCTCAGGTTGCCCAGCGGGTTCTTCCACAACACGCCGGTGTTGAAACCGGCGGCGGGGGAGATGGCTTCGCTGAAGTCGTTGTTGTGCTCTACGCGCACGGTGCCGAGGGCAAAGCCGAGCATGTCGTCGCTCAACTGCCAGGTGCCGCCCGCGCCGCCGTTGACATGGGCGACCAGGGTTTCGTCGTCGTGCTTGCCCGGCACGCGCTCCAGGCCGCCGGTGACTTGCCATGACCAGGGTTGCAGCAGCGCATTGCGCGGGGTCAGGGAGCGGATGGTGGCCAGGTCCAGTTGCTGCAGTTGCCAGTGGTTACCTTCGTACTGGCGCAGTTTCATTTGCAGGATTTCGATCTGGGCGCCCAGGGGGAAGCCTTCGGCGTTGTCGTTGAGGTCGTGATAGGCCATGCGCAGGCCGTATTCGCCGAAGGCTTTGTCGCCTCGGGTGCCGATGCCGGCTTGCCAGGTGCGCGATTGGTGGCCGTTCTCGGGCAAGCCTGGAGGCGTGATCTTGAGGTCGGGCGCAGGGTTCTGGTTGATCGCTCGCAGCAGCTCGAAGCTGCGCTGGGAGCGTGCACTGTCGCGCTCCAGACCGTTGGCGCGATAGCGGCCCAGGCGGTAGGCGGCGTCGATGATCAGGGCCTGGCGATCACGGGGCAGGGTCTTGAAGGCCGGCTCCTGCAATTGTTTCTGGTCATCGCTGATTTTCAATACCCACTGTTGCTCATCGCCATCCAACGGCTTGGCGCGTTCCAACAGTTCGCGCTCACGGGAGGGCCGATAGTCGATCTTCTCCACCAGGCCCGCTTCCTTGACGGCTTTGACCGTGTCGGTAGGGATCGCTGTGAGCGGAAATTGCTCGGTCAGGCGCAGGCCGGGGCGTGCCACTTGCAAGAGTTCCAGCAGGCGGTAGGAGCAGTTTTCATCGAAGAAGAAGTAGTCGAACTGGATCTGCTTGAGTTCCCACACGTGTTCGACCATGCGCTTGGTCTCGACTTCGGTGAGGTTCAGGCGGTATTCCCACAGGTCGCGGTTTTCGAGACTACGGTATTCGGAGAGTTTCTCCTGGTAAGGCACCAGCGCGAACAGGCCGGGATAGCCGCCCATCAGGCCCTTCCAGGCGTAGAGGATGCTGTTGTCGGAGCCTTCGATGTAGGCGCCGAAGTTGATCGCATAGCTGAGCAACGCGGTGTTGTTGCTTTGCACGTCGGCCTGGTCGATACGCAGCAGGGTGTGGCCGAACATCGACGACGGGCTGTTGAGGTAGGCAGCAGGGAAGATCATCACCGCGCTGTGGGGGGCGACGTCCTTGAACCATTGGGTGAACTCTTTGCAGTCCAGGGCGGGCAGGTCGGTCAGGTGCAACTGATCCTTGAGCCAGCGGGTACGTGCAGGGTAAACGCATTGGGCGTGCTTTTCGCCCAGGCTGGCCGGGGCGTACAGCGCATCGACGGTGGCCCTGAGTTCCGCGTCCGGATGGTGGGCACCGTCGGCGGCGAGGAAGAATTTCTTGTCGCTGACATAGCTGCGCCAGCCGCTGATCTTGCCGGCTTCGTAATGCCCCAGCGAAAGCCAGAACGGGTCATTGGCCAGTTGCTGCAAACGTTGATCGTCGAGGTGCGGGGCCGCATGCAGCGGGGCGCAGGCGAAGAGAGCCAGGCAAGCGAGGCGTTTGAGCATGGGGGCTACTTAAGTCGGACTGAAAAAAAGACCCAAGGGGGGCAGGTCGAAAAAATAAAACCCGCGCCTCGAAAGACGCGGGCGGGTCGAGCTTAAGCCTGGGTTGCGTATTTCGCCAGACGGGCATCACTTTTCAGTACTGCGATGGTGTTGTTGTGCACGTCGTCAGCGGTCACGTCAGCCTTGCTGAAGATCTGCTGGAAGTGCTCGTGGGTCACGGCCGCGAAGTGATCGCGATCTTCCGGGGCAACACCCAGTACCACCGCGTAGGTGGTCAGTGCTTCGCCGTTGCCTTTGGCCATGTCTTCGGACAGCTCGTTCATCATGCCATTCATGGCAATCCAGGACTTGCCGCCGTAGGTCAGAGCGCTGTTGGTGCTGCAACCGTTGGTGCCAGAGGTCATGCCGAATGTGGCGTTACCCGAGGTGCCGTTGGTGGTGGAGGCCAGGAAGTGGGCCGGAGTGCCGCGCTGGCCTTCGAACAACATGTTGCCCCAACCGCAGTTCGGGCCACCTGGTGCTTCTGCCATTGCATTGAGGGATACGACGGTGAAGAGAGTACCAAGAAGGATCCGTTTCATAGCTTTGTTCTCTTTGTGTGCAAACCAATGGACAAGGGTTCAGGCGCTTCACAGTGCCCTAGGGGCCAGTTATTAGTCCAACCCGCGCAATTTGGAGTTTAGGCACGTTCCCGGGGTTCCGTGTTTTTTTATAAACATTCAATCTCTGGTGATTTTTTTGTAGGACGCGTGTGGTGGCTATGCTTTCCCGAAAGCGCGCCTTGCCAGAGCGCTCAACCGGGAGCCAGAATGCGCCCATCTGCCCCGCCTGATGTAAGGAAGCCCGATGCCTGATCCTGTTGCTGCCAGCTTGCGTCTAGCGCCCGAAGCGCTGACTCGCCCTTTCTCCGCTGAACAGTTCAGCTTCTCGACCACCAATGATTTGGAGCCCTTTCGCGGTGTGCTTGGCCAGGAACGTGCGGTTGAAGCCTTGCAGTTCGGCGTGGCCATGCCACGCCCCGGTTACAACGTGTTTGTCATGGGCGAGCCGGGCACCGGTCGCTTTTCGTTCGTCAAACGCTACCTGAAAGCCGAAGGCAAGCGCCTGCAGACCCCGGCCGATTGGGTCTATGTGAATAATTTCGATGAGCCGCGCGAGCCCCGCGCCCTGGAATTGCCAGGGGGCGGCGCCGCGGCGTTTATCGCCGATATCAACGGCCTGGTCGATAACCTGGTCGCCACCTTCCCGGCGGTGTTCGAACACCCGACTTATCAACAGCGTAAAAGCGCCATCGACCGGGCGTTCAACCAGCGCTACGACAAGGCGCTGGACGTGATCGAGCGCCTGGCCCTGGAAAAAGACGTGGCGCTGTACCGCGACAGCTCCAATATCGCCTTTACGCCGATGCTCGATGGCAAGGCGCTGGACGAGGCCGAGTTCTCGCAACTGCCTGAAGCCGATCGCGAGCGCTTCCACACCGATATTTCCGAGCTGGAAGAGCGTCTCAACGAAGAACTCGCCAGCCTGCCGCAGTGGAAACGTGAGTCCAACAACCAACTGCGCCAGTTCAACGAAGAAACCATCACTTTGGCCCTGCAGCCTTTGCTGGCGCCGTTGTCGGAAAAATATGCAGAAAACGCCGGTGTCTGCGGCTACCTGCAAGCCATGCAGGTGTACCTGCTCAAAACCGTGGTCGAGCAATTGGTGGATGACGCCAAGACCGATGCCCAGGCACGCAAGCTGCTCGAAGAGCAGTACTGCCCGAGCCTGGTGGTGGGCCATCCGCTCAACGGTGGCGCGCCCGTGGTGTTTGAACCGCACCCGACCTACGACAACCTGTTTGGCCGCATCGAATACAGCACCGACCAGGGCGCGCTCTACACCACCTATCGCCAGCTGCGTCCCGGCGCCTTGCACCGCGCCAATGGCGGTTTCCTGATTCTTGAAGCCGAGAAGATGCTCAGCGAGCCATTCGTGTGGGATGCGCTCAAGCGTTCCCTGCAATCGCGCAAGCTCAAGATGGAATCGCCCCTGGGCGAGCTGGGCCGCCTGGCTACCGTAACCCTCAACCCGCAAATGATCCCGTTGCAGGTCAAGGTGATCATCATCGGCTCGCGCCAGTTGTACTACGCATTGCAAGACGCCGACCCGGACTTCCAGGAGATGTTCCGCGTACTGGTGGACTTCGACGAAGACATCCCGATGGTCGATGAAAGCCTGGAGCAGTTCGCCCAGTTGCTCAAGACCCGCACTTCGGAAGAAGGCATGGCGCCACTGACCTCGGACGCGGTGGCGCGCCTGGCGACCTACAGCGCCCGCCTGGCGGAACATCAGGGCCGGTTGTCGGCGCGGATTGGCGATTTGTTCCAGTTGGTCAGCGAGGCAGACTTCATTCGCCACCTGGCCGGCGACGAGATGACCGATGCCGGGCATATCGAGCGCGCCCTCAAGGCCAAGGCCACGCGCACCGGCCGCGTGTCGGCGCGGATTCTCGACGACATGCTCGCCGGCGTCATCCTCATCGACACCGCCGGCGCTGCCGTGGGCAAGTGCAACGGCCTGACGGTGCTGGAGGTGGGCGACTCGGCATTCGGCGTACCGGCGCGGATTTCCGCCACCGTGTACCCGGGTGGCAGCGGTATTGTCGACATCGAGCGCGAAGTCAACCTCGGCCAGCCGATTCACTCCAAGGGCGTGATGATCCTCACCGGTTACCTGGGCAGCCGCTATGCCCAGGAATTCCCGCTGGCGATCTCTGCAAGTATTGCCCTGGAGCAGTCCTACGGTTATGTGGATGGCGACAGTGCCTCCCTGGGCGAGGCCTGCACCTTGATCTCGGCCTTGTCGAAGACGCCGCTCAAGCAGTGCTTTGCCATCACCGGCTCGATCAACCAGTTTGGCGAAGTGCAGGCGGTGGGCGGGGTCAACGAAAAAATCGAAGGTTTCTTCCGTCTTTGTGAAGCCCGCGGCTTGACCGGTGAGCAAGGCGCGATCATCCCCCAGGCCAACGTTGCCACGCTGATGCTCGACGAGAAGGTGTTGCAGGCCGTGCGTGCGGGGCAATTCCATATCTATGCGGTGCGCCAGGCGGATGAGGCCTTGAGCCTGCTGGTGGGCGAGGATGCCGGCGAGCCGGACGCGGAGGGGCAATTCCCGGAAGGCACCGTGAATGCGCGGGTGGTGGAGCGTTTGCGGGCGATTGCCGAGATGATCAGTGAGGAGGATTTGAAGGAGGCGGAAAAAGAGCTGGCGCAGCAGGCGTTGGCAGAAGCCAAGCCAACCTGATTGCTGTCATCACTCGGTTAAGGTGGGAGCTGGTGTTTTGGGGAGCGTTTAGCGTGCCACAAAATTGACTCCATTCTCGGGGACCAACGCCCGTTGGTCCCTACGACCTTGGTTTGGCGCGTTTTTCTTCTATTCTCAATTCAGGGATATCCACAGGAGTCGCAGGATAGAGACAGCCTCGCCTTGCGCTGGGGCTGAACACCGATCTACCGAGGGTCGCCGCCATGTCGCGCAACCTTTGCCTTACCCGCCAGTGCCTGGGCCTGGTCACCCGTATTGAATGCTCAATTCGCCCACTCGCCGGGGACAACGGACTGTGGACGTTATTGTTTGCCGCTGGAATGTCGGGCGAGCAGCCTTCCACCGTCAAGTCCGAGGGCCCGTTTAACGGGCCCTGGGTGGCTGAAACAATGCTGGGTTCCATCGTCGATAACCTGACCTTGCATGGCTACGAGCAAATGGACGAACCGCAGATCTGGTGCCTGCACCTGCAAGCCCATCTGCGCCAACTCAATGGCAGTCAAGAGCGGCTGGCCCTTTAGCTAGGCGCTATTTGCTCTCAGGCTTGTCCAGCTTGACCTCAAAGCCGTATTGCACGGTGCTGAGGTCGGTGCGCTGGTAACTTTCCAGCGTAGTCGGCTGGCCGTAGAAGTAATGCACGTCAAACAACGCCGTGCCGTATTCCTCGGCACGGTGGCTGACGTTGAGGATCTCCTTGAGGTAGTTGCCGCTGGTGTCCTTGGCGTAGAAGCGCCAGCTGTCGGATGGGAAATCCTTCTGGTCGACGATCAGTGCGTTGTCCTTGAGCGACAGGCCCTTGGGCAGCTTGGCCACGTCAATCGTGGTTTTTTCAATATTGGCCAGGAAAAGCGGTACGGACCCCACTACAAACGCCGGAGTCTCAGGGAACAGGTTGAGGTCGTAAGTGAGCGTGCCGTTGGCGGCGTTCAGCTCGAACGCCTCGGTCGGTAACTCGATAGGCTCGCCGCGTTCGCCCTTGTCGTCGGCGGTGAAGAAGGTGATAGGCGCATCGCTGTTGTTACGCTCGGCGCCGACCAGGTCATCATTGAACGTATAGGGGTGATCAAACACGATTTTCGCCGCACTGGCATCTTCGGTCGATTGGCTGATGGTGACGCTGCTTTTGAGCTGGTCTTCGCTCATCGAGGCATCTTTTAGCCAACTGGCGGCGCCGTCGTCATACACCGTCACCGGCATCGGCAGAGGCTGCACAGTCTGCTGCAGGTTGTTTCTGTCGAAGCGCAGCACCGGCAGGTTCAGGTCTTTGTGGGTGACCGTAACTGTAGAAAAATCCAGCACATTGACCTGCAAATTGTCGATCAGCCCATTGAAATACACCTTGGCGTAATGGCTGCTCTGCTTGTGTTCAAAGGCTTTTTGCTCGTCGGTAAGCTGTTTCTCGAAGGCGTCGGACCAGGTCTTTTGTTTCTGCATTTCAGCCAATTGTTTCTCATAGAACGCCACTTGCGCGGCGCTCTCGTTGATCGAGCCTGAACGGGTGAGAAATTGTCCGGTGCTGTCCCGTGCCTGCACCAGCAGCGGGTTCGGCGACTCGTCGCCCAGTTCGGCGGCGAGGGATTCGCTGTTGGTCAGTTCGATCTCGGCATAGTTCTTTTCCAGCACCAGCAGGTTGAGGGTGATATTGCCCTCGGTGCGTTTATGGCCGACGTCTTTTTTCGCCAGATCGAAAGTCAGCACTTTGCCCGGGGTGACCACTTCGACTGCGCCCTTGAGGCTTACCGGCTGTGGCTGGCTTTTGTTTTCCGTCTCGATGCCCTCGATAAACGGATACGTGACCGTCAGGTCGTCGGGGTTGGTCAGGTTGGAGCTGCTCGGGCTCAGTTGGATGCCAGGATCGGTTTCCGACCATTCCGGCTGGAAAGGAATGACTTTATTGTTGCTCAGGGTGACCGATTGCCATTCCAGGCCATGGGGGAAGGGGAACTGGTCGGGGGCGTTGAAGTTGAAAGGGAAGACCGGCTGCAAATCCGTCAGATAGTCCGAATGGGAGGTCTTGCGCAGCACGAACAGGCCGTTGATATAGGTGTCCACCAGGGCCTGCGGGGTAGGGTAGTGCTTGAGCAGGGCCAGGCTGTCTTCGCCGTACTCGGCTTCGATGGGCTTGCTGGCAAGCTTGAGGCGCGCACGTTCCAGCAACAGCAGCGAGCCGCCGAGGTCGGCGATGGCGTCGCGCAGCTTGGGATCCTGGATGTCGTCCAGGGACTGTTCGAATTGGGCGGTTTTCTCTTCGAGGGTGGCTTGCTTCTGCTCTTCTTTGGGGGAGCAGCCGCTGGCCATCAGCAACGCCGCGCACAGGCCGAGAGTGGCCAAAGGGGATCGCACATCCATCATCTGAGTTTTCCTGTCCGACATCATCGAGCCGAGTTAATGGTCTCGACACTAGCAGAAAAATTCTCTTACAGATGCCACTTGGGTCAGTTTTCTCGCGGTGACAGGGGCCGGGTGGCGGCTGGTATACTCGGCGCCATTTTTAGCCAAGCTGTGTGAGATTCAATGGAACGCTTTATCGAAAATACGATGTACGCCTCGCGTTGGCTGCTGGCGCCGATCTACCTGGGGCTGTCCCTGGGCTTGCTGATCCTGGCGCTGAAATTCTTCCAGGAAATCATCCACGTAATTCCCAACATCTTCAGCATGCTCGAAGCAGAAGTGATCCTGTTGCTGCTGTCGCTGATCGACATGGCCCTGGTGGGCGGCTTGCTGGTGATGGTGATGATTTCCGGCTACGAGAACTTCGTCTCGCAGCTGGATATTGATGAAAACAAGGAAAAGCTCAACTGGCTGGGCACCATGGACTCTTCGTCGCTGAAGATGAAAGTGGCGGCCTCCATCGTCGCGATTTCCTCCATTCACCTGCTGCGCATCTTCATGGACGCCAAGAACGTCGATCCGCAACACCTGATGTGGTACGTGATCATCCACATGACCTTCGTGGTCTCGGCGTTTGCCATGGGCTACCTGGACAAGCTCACCAAGCACTGATGCCCCGCGCCGGCCTTACTGCTCCACGAAGTAATAAGGCTGGCGGTTGATCGCCATTTGCTTGATCACCGTAACCGGCTCTTTCAGCCGGTCAGTGTGGTCCGTCAATGCAACGTTGCCGGGCTTGGCGGTGAGGAAGGCGCGCAGTTCGGCTTCGGTGTTCAGGATCGGCAAGTAGGCCTGCAGGTAGAACACGCTGGCGCCGTCGATCCGCTCATTGGGTTGGTACATCGCCACCGTCCTGCCTTCGTCTTGCAGGGTCTGGATCTGACTGATCACTGGTACGAATGAATGGCGCACATCGGCTTTTGGTGCAAACCAGAACGCCGCGCTCAGGTAGCAGGCGATCGCCAGGGTGAAAACCCCACCAATAATGCGCCGATGATAACGGTACAGCCCCGGCTTATGGTCTTTGGCCCACTCCAGCAGCACCCGCGCATATTCGGCGGCCAATACCGCGGCGGCTGGCGTCAGCGCCATCAAGTACACCGTGCGTTTGCTGGAAGCCAGGGTCAGCAGCGTGAACTGCGCCACCAGCCACACACTGAAAAACAGACGGTAGCGGTTGCGCACCAGGCTTTTACGGAAATGCCACAGGCCCAGGTACACCAGGATATTCCAAGGCAGGAAGGCCTCTGGCAGCTTGGCGATGTAATAGTAGAACGGCTCGTAGTGCCCGGCTTCGACAAACGAGCCGCTGAAGCGTCCGACGCTGTTGGTCCATAACACTTCCCCCACGGCCTGCATCCCGCCGCGCTGAAATAGAAACCCCAGCCAGATCAGCAGGGGCACCAAGGCCAGCACCGTGAATAATGCCGGCTTGAGCCAGTCACCGATGCGCAGGCGTCTATCCATCAGGCTGGTGCTGAGCAGATAGACAAAGATTACGATCCCCGGCATTGCCAGGCCCAACACGCCTTTGCTCAGGGTGGCGATGACCATGCCGGCGGTAAACAACGCCCAGGCCCCCACACTGGAGCCTTCGCGTTCCGGCCGCACGGCCTGGTAAAACGCCAGCAGGGCAGTGGTTACGCCGAGGCTGAGCAGCGAATCCTCACCCACACCCCGCACATTGCCCCAGTAACTGGCCATGGTCGCCAGGATCAGCGCAGCGCTGAATGCCAGTGTCTGCGGTCGTCCAAAGCGGCGCAGCATGCCGTACAGCAGCATCACACTGAACAACCCGGCAAACGCAGAGGCCAAGCGCACCGCCCCGGTGCTGGCGCCAAACAGGCGAATCGCTCCGGCGTCCAGCCACAGGCTCAGGGGCGGTTTTTCCAGGAAGGGTTCACGAAACAGGCGCGGCACCACCCAGTCATCGTCCAGGTGCATCGCCATGGCGATCCCGGACACCCGGGCTTCGGTGGAGCCTTGCAGCTCGTGGTTGCCGAGGGCGAAGAAGAACAACAGAGCAGCAAGCAAGAGCAGCAGGGAAGCGGGGCGCGTCATGGAGTCTGGCTACCGAGGCATGAGACCGATCGGGCGACCGGTCATGGGTAGTCAGGGAGTATACGAGCGCGATTCTTAACCTTTGGTGAACGACAATAGGGTTATGTCAGCCTGGCTCAGGGTAGTTTCAAGCTGGGCAATGCCGCTTTGCCCTGTTCGGTCAGCACCGGTTCCAACTGCGCCCAGGTGAAGGCCAGGTCGTTGTCGCAACCGTCACCATTGGCCGGTGTCGAGAGTTGCAGGCCCTGGGTGTTGAAGCTGAGGTGAAAGTTGGAGTAATCGGTGATCGCGGGGCAGCCCTCGTCGGTGGTGGTTTGCTTGGCCAGCCAAGTGCTGAAGGCGGCCGGTAGCTTCAAGTGGCCGGAATAGGCGTCATACCATTGCTGATGGCCGCCGAGCCAGGTCCATGGGTCCACACTGTCACCGGTTTGCAGGTTCCAGGAGTGCAGGCCCCAGCTGATGCCCATGGCGCCTGTGCCTGCGGCCCAGCGGTAGAATCGCACGGTGAGAAATTGCGATGACCAATAGGCGGGCTCAACCTCGATTTCACTGGTATAGACCGAGCCGTTTCGCCCCAGGTATTCACGCCGTTCATAAAAATAGTCGGTCAGATCTTCGTCATTGACGGCCAGGGCGGCGAGTTGCTGGTTGATCTTCTGCACCGCCGGGCCGTCACCTTCCAGCTTGAGTGTGACGCGGGGGCCTTGAGTTTTGAGCAGGTAGGGATGGTTTTTGAAAGTCTTCTTCTCGGTCTTGATCGGCAGCGGCGCGGCCTCCATGGGCGCGTTATAGGCATCGCTGCCACAGCCGTCCGTGCCAATGCGGCGTAAAGCCAATGGCAGCGGCGCACCGCCAGTGGTTTTGCTCCAGGCACCGGAGAGCGTATCGCCCTTGGGTTTTTGCAGCGTCCAGAAACCGGTGTTTCCTTCTTCCACCCAGGGGGCGTTGTCGTTGGCCTGGGTCAGCTGAATCGGGGTACGAATGCGCTGATAGTAATAACTGCCATGCTCCCCGTCGGCGCCGTTGAAACAGACGGTGATAGCGGACTTGCCCAAAGTACCCTGCCAAACCCCGGCCAACTCGGCGGCGGTGGCGAGTAAGGGCAGGACGGTAAGGGCGATGACTGCGAAGGGCTTGAGCACGGGTATCTGACTTCCGGTTGTCTGATAAAGGCCGTCAGGGTAATGGGAAGTATGAGGGGATGCCAGCGGGCGAGGTGGGCGTTGAGGCCTCTCGCCCTTTTTATAGGGTGGCGACTGTGCGCGGGTTAGCAGACCAGGAATCAAGGAACCTGGCGCACCCGAAAGTGCCCCACGCACAGCCGCCATATCGCTTCCGAATTTTTCTCCGGTCAAAAAAAGCTCAGGACTGCTGGGCAGGTACTCACAATTGCCTGCGCCAGCTTTCTCTCCTGTCGAAAAACTCTGCTAAAAGCTCCACTCCTCAGCCCGAAACAACTGGCAGAACGGCCCATTGAGCGTGGCATTGTGATGAGCCACGATCGCCTCGGCTTTCATCAGGGGCGTGTCAGAACAGGTATGACCGTCGGCGATAAGCACCGCATCGAAACCAAGATCACGCGCGGCACGGCAGGTGCTGTCGACGCAGTATTGCGTTTTCATCCCGGTGACTACCACGCCGGTAGCGCCGCAAGCGCGCAGACAGTCAGCCAGTTCAGTCATTGCAAAAGCGTTAGGCCGACGTTTTTCGAACACCACTTCCCCACCCAGTAAATTCAGTTCCTCTGCAACCAACGTAAGAGGGCTGCCCGATTCGATTGGCGAGCCAGCAGGCCCGATGTGACGTGCGAGAAAAATCGGTGCCCCTGCGCTGCGAGCCTTGTCCATCAGGGTATTCAGGGTTTCCAACAGCTCGTCGCAGCGCCAGGGTTTTTCCGGGCCGTGGATGAGTCCGACTTGGATATCGAGTATCAACAGGGCGTACATAGGTGCATCTCCTTGCGTGTGAACCAGCGACACAAGGGCATAAAAAAAGGCCCTGTCCATCGCTGGCGGGCCTTTGAAGTGTTCGTTTGTTATTGGCTCACGACACCTCGCACGCTCCGCTTGAAGCGGTCGTGGTGGTGATTGTCGAGGTGAGGCAATAATGAGTCATGAATCGACACTAACAATATCGTTGCGGGCTGACAAGGCCGAGGCCTAGGCGACACGGTGGTCGATGAACTTCAGATATACCCTAGCGCTACGGCGTAAGACACTGCCTGCACGCGGTTACTGGCGCCGATTTTGCATTGGATGTTGCGGTGATGGTAATTCACGGTGTCGGTGCACACGCCCATGATCACGCCAATTTCCTCGGAGGTTTTGCCGTCGGCGGTCCAGCGCAGCACATCACACTCCCGACGGCTGAACGCCACATCCGTATTGAACACACGAACCTCGCTCTCCAGCTCAGAAATTTTCTGGTGGGCCGCCGCCGCAAACGCTTTGGTCACTGGCTTCAATGCTTCAAATTCCTGAAGGCTGATGGCGTTGTCCTTGCGTGCCAGGCTTAACACCCCGACCCGGCCCTGGGTGTTGAACGAAGGCTGTGCCAGGCCGTGGCATAGATACGAGTCGTTAGCTTCAGACCACAAGTCCTGGCAACCGCGGAATAGCTCATTGCTCCACAAAATGGGTGCCGACGAGACTTTGCTGTGTTTCACCGTGGGGTCGATCACCGCATAGTTCGCGGCCTGATATCGCTCTATCCAGTCCTTGGGATAATTACTATACATATAGGCCTTGGGCCGCATGAACGGCGTTGCGCTGCACATGCCATAGGCAAAAAAATCAAACCGTAGTTCGCGCAAAGCCTTCAACGCGACTGTCGTAAATTCCTGCATGTTCGTGGATTTCGCAAAGGTGCTGTAAAAATAAGCATCCCATCCCAACAGCTGTCCTAATTCCATTTTGAACACCTATAGCACTCCAAGGGAGTCGTGAGACTAAACTAACCTGAACGCCTGTCAATACCCAAAATCAACAGTCATAGACTGCTTCGCACTAGTGACATATTTTTTATGTCTAACCCAACTAACTAGCCGTAGGCCACTGTTTCTCAGCCGACGAATGAGCTTGCCCCTTCATAATAATGCAACACTCCATCCGACCGATTGCGGCCGCCCTGAGCCACTACAAGATCTGGTAGTTCCAAGCCCGGGAAACGCAGGTGTATAAACAACACCGCACAAAATAATCAATGTGAAACAGTTCAAAAGCATTCAATTTCGTCGTATGCAATTAAGTAATAATTTAATTGATTTTCCGCAATTTGAGTCAACTAAGGAGAACACTGCCCATGCCCGGTTCGCTTTCATCTGGCGGCTTTAATGACCATCTTGAACTTCGCCGAAAAAACCGCACCACTGTTGATCAGTACATGCGTACCAACGGCGAAGATCGCCTGCGCCGGCATGAGCTGTTTACGCCGGATGGCAGTGGCGGCTCCTGGAACACCGAAACCGGTGAACCTCTTGTCTTTAAGGGCCACGCGAAGCTGGCCGCGCTCGGAGTATGGTTGCAACAGTGCTTCCCAGACTGGCAATGGCACAACGTCCGGGTGTTTGAAACCGACAACCCCAACCACTTCTGGGTGGAAAGTGACGGCCGCGGCACCACTCGAGTTCCTGGTTATCCGGAAGGTTATTGCGAAAACCATTACATCCACTCCTTCGAGTTGGACAACGGCAAGATCACGCAAAACCGTGAGTTCATGAACCCGTTTGAACAACTTCGCGCCTTGGGCATCCCGGTGCCAAAAATCAAGCGTGAAGGTATCCCCGCCTCATAAGTCCTTTATCCATTGGAGATTGAGCATGCCTGATAGCACAGTGCAACAACCTATCACTGACGATATTGAACTACGCCGCAAGAATCGCGCCACGGTTGAACAATATATGCGCACCAAAGGCCAGGACCGCCTGCGCCGGCATGAATTGTTTACCGAAGACGGTTCAGGCGGCTTATGGACCACGGACACGGGGGCGCCCATTGTAATCAGTGGCAAAGCTAAGTTGGCCGAACATGCTGTTTGGTCACTCAAGTGCTTCCCGGATTGGGAATGGTACAACGTCAAGGTATTTGAAACCGATGACCCAAACCATATCTGGGTCGAGTGTGATGGCCACGGCAAGATTCTCTTTCCTGGTTACCCGGAAGGTTATTACGAGAACCACTTCCTGCACTCCTTCGAGCTGCAAGACGGCAAAGTAAAACGTAATCGCGAATTCATGAATGTCTTTCAACAATTGCGCGCCTTGGGTATTCCAGTGCCGCACATCAAGCGTGAAGGCATTCCTGCCTGATCCTTTTGGGAGAGCGATCGCATCATGGAAGACTTACTGAAACGGGTTCTGAAGTGTGAAGCGTTGCAGCAGCCTCAATGGAGCGAACCCTCACAATTGCATGACGCGCAGGCCTACCTCAGGGACAGCGCGTCACTGATTCGTGTCGAAGATATCCTGGTTTTGCGCGCCACCCTGGCCAGGGTCGCGGCTGGCGAAGCGATGATCATCCAGTGCGGCGACTGCGCCGAGGACATGGATGAAAGCGCCGAACATGTGACCCGCAAAGCCGCGCTGCTGGACATGCTGGCCGGGACGTTCAGGCTGGTAACCCAGCAACCGGTGGTGCGGGTGGGGCGAATTGCCGGGCAGTTTGCCAAGCCTCGCTCCAACCACAGCGAACGCATCGGCGGTGTTGAGTTGCCGGTGTACCGCGGCGACATGGTCAACGGTCGCGAGGCTGTCCTCGGCCATCGCCAGCATGATGCGCAACGCTTGGTACGAGGCTATCGCGCCGCTCAGGACATCATGCAACACCTGGGATGGAAGGAGCCGTCCGGCCAGGAGCAGCTCACCGGCTCCCCTGCCTGGACCAGTCACGAGATGCTGGTGCTCGACTACGAACTGCCGCAAGTGCGTCAGGACGAACAGGGGCGGACATTTCTTGGCTCTACTCACTGGCCGTGGATTGGCGAGCGTACCCGTCAGTTGACGGGCGCTCACGTAGCGCTGCTCAGCGAAGTGCTCAACCCGGTGGCCTGCAAGGTCGGCCCGGATATCACCCAGGATCAGTTACTGAGCCTGTGCGAGCGCCTGGACCCCAGGCGCGAACCCGGCCGGCTGACCCTGATTGCCCGCATGGGCGCCCACAAGGTCGCCGATAGCCTGCCACCGCTGGTTGAAGCGGTGCGCCGTGCCGGCCACAAGATCATCTGGCTCAGCGACCCGATGCACGGCAATACCATCGTCGCGCCCTGCGGCAATAAGACCCGCATGGTGCAGACCATCACCGACGAAATCACCGCCTTCAAACATGCCGTGATCTCGGCCGGTGGCGTGGCCGGCGGTCTGCATCTGGAAACCACTCCCGATGACGTCAGCGAGTGCGCCTCTGATGCCGCCGGCCTGGGCCAGGTTGCCAGCCACTACAAAAGCCTGTGCGACCCGCGCCTGAACCCCTGGCAAGCCATTACTGCGGTGATGGCCTGGAAAGCCAGTCCTCCTCCCTCTTTTGCATCCCTTTGACTGGAGTTTGTCGCCATGACCGGCATTCCATCGATCATCCCTTACGCCCTGCCTACCTCCCGAGACCTGCCCTCCAACCTCGCGCAATGGCATATCGATCCCGAACGCGCTGTATTGTTGGTGCATGACATGCAGCGCTACTTCCTGCGGCCCTTGCCGGATGCGTTGCGTGACGAAGTGGTGGGCAATGCCGCACGCATTCGCCAGTGGGCTGCCGACAACGGTGTGCCAGTGGCCTACACCGCCCAGCCGGGCAGCATGAACGAGGAGCAACGCGGGCTGCTCAAGGACTTCTGGGGCCCGGGCATGAAGGCCAGCCCGACCGACCGCGAGGTCGTCGACGCCCTTGCCCCCCAGCCCGGTGACTGGCTGCTGACCAAATGGCGCTACAGCGCGTTCTTCAACTCCGACTTGCTGCAACGCCTGCACGCCAGCGGGCGCGATCAGTTGATCCTGTGTGGGGTGTATGCCCATGTCGGGGTATTGATTTCCAGCGTGGATGCGTACTCCAACGATATCCAACCCTTCCTCGTTGCCGACGCTATTGCCGACTTCAGCAAGGAGCACCACTGGATGGCCATGGAATACGCCGCCAGCCGTTGCGCCATGGTCATCACTACCGACGAGGTGGTGCTATGAGCCAAGCCGCCGCCCGCCTCATGGAACGCATCCTGCAACCGGTGCCCGAGCCCTTTGCCCTCTTGTATCGTCCGGAATCCAGCGGCCCCGGGCTGCTGAATGTGCTGATTGGCGAGATGTCGCAGCCGCAGGTCCTGGCCGATATCGACTTGCCCGCCCCCTTGATCGGTGCCCCTCGCCTGGATGTACTGACGCTGATTCCCTACTGCCAGATTGCCGAACGGGGCTTTGCGGCGGTGGACGATCAGTCGCCGCTGCTGGCGATGAACATTACCGAGCAGCAAACCATCAGCATCGAGCAGATGCTGGCGTTACTGCCCAACGTGCCGATCCAGTTGAATAACGAACGCTTCGATCTCAGCGACGCCAGCTATGCCGAGATCGTCAGCCAGGTGATCACCAACGAAATCGGCTCCGGGGAAGGCGCCAACTTCGTGATCAAGCGCACTTTCATGGCGGAGATCAGCGAGTACGAGCCGGCCAGTGCGCTGACGTTCTTTCGTCATCTGCTGGAACGGGAGAAAGGGGTCTATTGGACATTCATCATCCACACCGGCAGCCGCACCTTTGTCGGTGCGTCCCCCGAGCGCCACATCAGCGTCAAGGATGGGCTTGCGGTGATGAACCCCATCAGCGGCACTTACCGCTACCCACCTGCCGGCCCCAGCCTGACGGAGATCATGGACTTCCTGGCCGACCGCAAGGAGGCCGATGAGCTGTATATGGTGGTCGATGAAGAGCTGAAAATGATGGCGCGTATTTGTGAAGACGGCGGACACGTCCTCGGTCCATACCTCAAGGAAATGACCCATCTGGCGCACACCGAGTACTTCATCGAAGGCAAGACCCGTCGTGATGTACGCGAAATCCTGCACGAAACCCTGTTCGCCCCGACGGTCACCGGCAGCCCGCTGGAAAGCGCCTGCCGGGTGATCCAGCGCTATGAGCCGCAAGGCAGGGCGTACTACAGTGGCATGGCCGCGTTGATCGGCAGCGATGGCAAAGGCGGACGCACCCTGGATTCGGCGATCCTGATTCGCACCGCCGACATCGATAACCGCGGGCAGGTTCGGATCAGTGTGGGTTCGACCATCGTGCGGCACTCCGAACCGATGACCGAAGCCGCCGAAAGCCGGGCCAAGGCTGCGGGCCTGATCGCCGCGCTGAAAAACCAGGCTGCCTCACGCTTCGGCGACCACCTGCAGGTGCGCGCGGCATTGGCCAGCCGCAATGCCTACGTCTCGGATTTCTGGCTGATGAACAGCCAGCAACGGCAACAGACCCAGGCCGACTTCAGTGGCCGCCATGTGCTGATCGTCGACGCCGAAGACACGTTCACCTCGATGATCGCCAAACAGCTGCGGGCTCTCGGGCTGGTGGTGACGGTGCGCAGTTTCAGTGATGAGTACAGTTTCGATGGCTTCGACCTGGTGATCATGGGCCCCGGTCCTGGCAACCCGAGCGATGTGCAACTGCCGAAAATCGACCATCTGCATGTGGCCATCCGTTCCCTGCTCAGCCAGCAGCGACCGTTCCTCGCGGTGTGCCTGAGCCATCAGGTGTTGAGTCTGTGCCTGGGCCTGGAGTTGCAACGCAAGGCCGTTCCCAACCAGGGCGTGCAAAAACAGATCGACCTGTTCGGCAACGCCGAACGAGTGGGTTTCTACAACACGTTCGCGGCGCGCAGCTCCAGTGACCGCCTGGACATCGACGGTATCGGCACCGTTGAAATCAGTCGCGACAGCGAGACCGGCGAAGTACATGCCCTGCGTGGGCCGGCATTTGCCTCCATGCAGTTTCATGCCGAGTCGCTCCTGACCCAGGAAGGCCCGCGCATCATCGCCGACCTGCTGCGACACGCCCTCATCCACACGCCTGTCGACAGCAGCGTTTCGGCCGCCGGGAGATAACCATGCACAACTACGTCATTATCGACGCCTTTGCCAGCGTCCCGCTGGAGGGCAATCCGGTCGCGGTGTTCTTTGACGCCGATGATTTACCGCCTGCGCAAATGCAACGCATCGCCCGAGAAATGAACCTCTCGGAGACCACCTTTGTGCTCAAGCCGCGCAACGGCGCAGATGCACTGATCCGGATATTCACACCGGTCAACGAACTCCCTTTCGCCGGGCACCCGTTGCTGGGCACGGCCATTGCCCTGGGAGCACATACCGACAACCACCGGCTGTATCTGGAAACCCAGATGGGCACCATCGCCTTTGAACTGGAGCGCCAGAACGGCAGCGTCATCGCCGCCAGCATGGACCAGCCGATCCCGACCTGGACGGCCCTGGGTCGCGACGCTGAATTGCTCGAGGCCTTGGGTATCAGTGACTCGACCTTTCCCATCGAGATCTATCACAACGGCCCGCGCCATGTGTTTGTCGGCCTGCCGAGCATTGAAGCGTTATCGGCCCTGCACCCCGACCACCGTGCACTCTCCAACTTCCATGACATGGCGATCAACTGTTTTGCCGGCACAGGACGGCGCTGGCGCAGCCGGATGTTTTCACCGGCCTACGGCGTTGTGGAGGATGCGGCCACAGGCTCCGCCGCCGGACCATTGGCGATTCATCTGGCGCGCCATGGCCAGATAGAGTTCGGCCAGCCAGTGGAGATTTTACAGGGCGTGGAAATCGGCCGCCCTTCACTGATGTTCGCCAAAGCCGAGGGCCGCGCCGAGCAACTGACGCGAGTCGAGGTATCTGGTCATGGCGTCACATTCGGACGGGGGACCATCGTGCTATGAACGGCTCAATACAAGGCAAGCCGCTGCTGGGTAAAGGCATGTCGGAATCCCTCACCGGCACATTGGATGCGCCGTTCCCCGAATACCAGACACTGCCCGCCGACCCCATGAGCGTGCTGCACAATTGGCTGGAGCGTGCGCGCCGCGTGGGCATCCGCGAGCCCAGGGCGCTGGCGCTGGCCACTGCCGACAGCCAGGGCCGGCCCTCCACGCGGATCGTGGTGATCAGCGAGATCAGTGACACCGGCGTATTGTTCAGCACCCACGCCGGCAGCCAGAAAGGCCGTGAACTGCTCCACAACCCCTGGGCTTCGGGCGTGCTGTATTGGCGCGAAACCAGTCAGCAAATCATCCTCAATGGCCAGGCCGTGCGCTTGCCAGATACCAAGGCTGATGATGCGTGGCTCAAGCGCCCTGATGCCACGCACCCGATGTCATCGGTGTCTCGCCAGAGTGAAGAGCTGGAGGATGTGCAGGCCATGCGCAACGCCGCCAGGCAACTGGCCGACCTGCAAGGTCCACTGCCGCGACCCGCGGGGTATTGCGTGTTCGAATTGCGACTTGAATCGCTGGAGTTCTGGGGGAATGGGCGGGAACGGTTGCATGAGCGGCTGCGCTATGACCGTAGCGATACAGGCTGGAGGGTGCGGCGTTTGCAACCCTGAATAACGTATGTATTTGTACGAGATCCGCCGCGTTGAGGGATGGCGTCAGGGGAGATATATCCGTTGCTACTGCGGTAACGGCGACTATGGCTTCGCTTTTTACAGCGACTCGCTTTGGTAGCGCAAGGTGGCATTACTCAAACTAAAGAGTTCCGACAAATTTGGCATGGATCGATGATTAATTACAGGAGTTACTAAATGTGCGGTCTCACAGGATGGGTAGACTATACGCGTATGCTCGAAGGGGAAAGCCCGGCGATTTACGCTATGACCAATACGCTCGCACTTCGCGGGCCTGACGCTGAAGGCATATGGAAACACAGACACGCCCTTCTGGGGCATAGGCGGCTGGCGGTCATCGACCTGACCGGCGGTGCCCAGCCAATGGTCTATGGTTTTTCGGGCGGCCAGGAGGTATCGCTAGTCTACACTGGGGAGATCTATAATCATGATGAATTGCGCAACGAGCTACGACATGCGGGTCATGAGTTTCAGACTCGCAGCGATACCGAGGTTGTGCTGCATGCCTACTTGGAATGGGGCGAGCGTTGCTGTGAACACCTGACAGGCATGTTCGCCTTCGCCCTGTTCGACGGGCGCGATGGCCACCTGCTCTTGGTACGTGATCGCCTTGGGATCAAGCCGCTGTTCTATGCCCGGCATCGTGAAGGGCTGCTCTTCGGCTCAGAGATTAAGGCCATTCTGGCTCACCCAGAGTTCACTACGGCGTTGGATGTGACGGGGTTGGTCGACGTGCTCGCGCTGTCGAAGGGGACCGTTCAGACACCTTTCAGAAATCTGATGGAGTTGCTTCCCGGCCACCTCTTGTCCTGGCGCCCCAATGGGCAGGTGAAGATCCAGTGCTACTGGAAGGTACGCCGTCAGGAGCACCAGGACGACCTGCAGACGACAGTGCAACGGACCCGCGAGTTAGTCACCCACGCGTTGGGTTCGCAGTTGCATGCCGACGTTCCCGTGTGCTCGCTGCTCTCCGGCGGACTAGACTCCACCGCCCTCACGGCCATTGCGCAGCGTATTGTAAAGGCGAAGACCGGCGGGAATATCAATTCCTTTTCGGTGGACTTCACTGGCCAGTCCGAGCAGTTCAAGAGCGACGACCTGCGTCCCGATCAGGACCAGCCCTTTGCCGTGTTGGCCGCGAAATTCATCGGGAGCCGGCACCAGACCGTCCTCATCGACAACGAGGAACTGATCTCCGAGATGGCACGCGAGGAGGTATTCCGCGCCAAGGACGTGCCTTTCACCTTCGGCGACATGGATACCTCGTTGAATCTATTGTTCAGGGAGATTCGCAAGCACTCGACGGTGGCAATCTCGGGGGAGGGGGCCGATGAGGTCTTCGGTGGCTATGGCTGGTTCCGCGATCCCAAAGTCGTGGCGTCCGCGTGCTTTCCGTGGTCGTCACGGGTGCAGTTGCCGTCCGGTTTTATCAATGCCGACTTCAACCGCCTATGCGATCTCGCCAAGTACCAAAAGGCAAGCTATGACGATGCGCTGCGACAGGTAGAACACCTGGTACAAGATAGTCCATACGAGCGCCGGATGCGCGAGCTTTGCCACATGCACCTGAAGCGGTGGATGGTGCTGCTGCTGGATCGCAAGGACCGCCTGAGCATGTGCAACGGCCTCGAGGTACGTGTGCCGTTCACCGATCACGAATTGGTCGAGTACGTCTACAATGTGCCTTGGTCGATCAAGAGCAAGGATGGCGAGGAGAAATGGCTGCTCAAGCAGGCCTGTGCCGACTTCGTACCGGAGGCGGTGCTCAAACGCAGGAAGAGTCCCTATCCGACCTCAGCCGACCTGGGCTACGAACGCTTCCTTCGCCAGAGTGCACGGCGGCTTCTGCAGGACCCGGGGAACGCGGTGTTTGGTATCGTATCCCACGCCCATATGGCCGAGGAACTGCGCCAGCCCGAGGGCAACTTCAATACGCAAATGAGCAGACACAGCCTGGAAACCGCGCTGGCGCTGGAGGCCTGGCTGCGCTTGCACCGGATGTCGGTCTGATACGAGCCTGAGGTAGCCACGGCAGTTCCGGTCGGGTACCGGGTATGCCTGTGGCTTACAGGCTATCTGGCTTAGACGCTTATCGCCCAGGCCGGCACGCGAGCGACCGATTGTCCACGCCTGTGCCCGCAAAGTCGGGCATCACATAGTGCGAGCGCAGGTGGCGCAGAATGCAATCAGTAAGCCGCTGGTCAGGGCTTAATCAACCTGAAGCGATAGACCACGACCAGAACCGTTGGCCAGAACAATGTGTTGGCGATGTCATGGAGGCTCGCGGCCCACCGCCAGTATCCCAGGCTCGCCTTATCATCCATAAGATCGAACAGCTCGATGAGGCTCGCCCCCGCCAACACCACCAGCCAACTGCTGAAGGAACCCAAGGATTTTCGAGTGGTGCAACTGGCGGCGATCAGCAATGCCAGACCTACATAAATATGCAAGGCATCCCTCGAGAGGCCTGTGGCTGAGATGATTTCTAGCTTGATTGATTGCAGCATCGAAATGTCCATCGAGTGCTTCCTCGTGTCGCGTGGCTGAAATCTACGATGACTCTCGCCATGTGTCATGCGATAGATCACGCAGGTTGGCGCCGCTGTCGCCAAGGTCGGGGTATGGACCAAGCGCCATATTGATGCGGCTTCTGGTCAGGGGCTCGCGGTAATTGAAACTCCACATCATTGGCCGGGGTAATCTGAACTGAGTTTTTAGGTATTTGATTTAATTGATTAATATGAGTTTGTAAATTTATTTGGAATACCAACTGGAATACCGCGAGAAGTTGGATTGAGTAATATGCTTCGTACCTTGCAGAGGACGGCCAAAAGGATTATTTGTTTACTCGAAGCCGGGCAAGCTGAGCATGCCGCCTTTGGTGCGCTTGCCAAAGCCGGTGGGCATTAGGATCTTGTGTTTTTTGATCTCTGCGAGCACCTCCAACCATTCTATTTTGCCAAAGCGCAGCTTGGTGTCGTTCCAGCTATGCATGACTTCGTCCACGATGGCTTCATCGGTAACCGGGCGGCCTTCGAGAATAAAGTCATTCCAGGCGGCATAGAGCGTCACAGTCATTTCGCAACGATCAGTATCCCAGTCTCGCATCAGCTCGATAACCTGCTCAATAGAAGCTCGTTCTGCGGCCAACCATGCGTTCTCATACGCCTGCTGATGTTGCCCGGCCTGTGGTAGTGGACGGTAGGTATAGCCAACAGTCTCGCGTTCGATGCGCTCGTACCATTTATGATTTTGCAGCTCACCTTCAATCTGATTCATCAATTGGCGATCGTGGGGGCCCGCGGCATCGCGCAGGTAGTCACCTTGAATAGCTGCGAGCCTGGCCGCGTGTTCGGCCAGGTAAATTACTTTCTGCAGCTTGCGTTGGCCGAAGGTGCGTTGGCTATGCAAACGATGAGTGATTTCTGCTGCGAGCAAGGTACGGGTTGTTTGCCGGTCTGTGGCAATGGGGGCCTGTAGGGCGTCTTCTGCAAGGGCACGCTCGACCAGGGTGCTAGTCAACTGTTCGTTCAGTTGACGGCTCTGGGTTAGGCGGGTTTTGAGTCGGTCGCAGAGGGCTATGAGTTGATTGACCTTGGCGACAATGCGGTATTGTTCGGCAAGAGGGGGAAGCGGTACTGGATACTTCGCCAACTTTTCGCCGGAGAAGTGTTTTATCGTAGCTCCGGTGAAGAACTGATTCAGATATCCAGAGTTAGCAGCTGCCTTCAAGCAAGACTGAAGGAAAAAAGGCGAAATACCAAGCCAGGGCCGAGCACGATGCAGTGCTTTCTGGATGAACATATCTTCAACTTCGCCCTCCCAGACAGCACACCGTCCAGGTTCTCCTCCTTCGCAAATTACTAAATCGCCAGGAGTAACTCGATATTCATCGAGCTCATGCTCTTCGAATCGCATGCTTTTGAGATCGTCGATTTCAAAATTAAACCATTGAACGTTGGTATTGCGAAGATATGGTCGAAGTTCGCCCTTGTTCTTGGCTTTATCAAGCATCTTCCCAAGACGGGTATTTGAGACGGAGTCGAAGCGCGCCCATTTCCAGCTTGAGGGCAAAGCATACGGTTTTTCCTCTTCGTCGACGTCTGGCAATGATTTCTGCTTCTTGAGCTTGCCTTTCGCCACCAACCGTGACTTTTCCTCGGCAATGCGCTTGAGCAGTTCACTAGCCGGTTCATCGTTGGGATCTTGCGGCACCAGTTTTCCCATAACTGCAAGTTGCAGCAGGGTTTGTTTGAGGGCGTCGATGCTGGGCTCGGTGGTGAACAAGGTGTGGAAGTGTTCAGCCAGGCGCTGCCAGTTGGTGGCGAAGTCGGTGGCGTCGCTGGTTTGAGTCAGACTGTCGAGCAGTACTTGCACCAGTTGGGCGTGGGCGCTTTCGGAATCAGCCTGCTGGGCTTCCATGCGGTCGCACAGGGTCATAAGCTCATCGACTTTGGCGACGATGCGATGTTGTTCGGCTAGCGGAGGAAGAGGAACTGGAATCTCTTTTAATCGAGAGGACTTTACTCCGGTTGCTGTCATTCCTGTTGCTACTTCTAGGAGCTGCCTTTGGAACGTGGATGACATCATGGCGAGCTTTAGAAATGGTCCGATACTTATCTCATGCAGTTGAAAACAAATTACTCTCTGAGCTAATGCAAATTGTTCGGATATGTTAACCAGCGCAACGTTGCCCATCGGTGCTTCGGTGGTGAAAAGTAAGTCGCCTAGCCGAGGAAAACCTCTAGTCATCCATGACGAGTATTCATTCTTGGCTATGAATTCTTGTGGTTCGCGGCTGATAAAGCCTGATCGCACATTCTTAGCAGTAATTAGTGGAATCCCTGAGCTGGTTTTGGTAGGCGTCCTGCCGCGGTAATCAATAAAGCGAGCAAGATTTCCAAGTCGGGAATATGCCCAGCCGGAACTAATTTTAAGATACTGGTCTTTTTGTGGAACTTCGGTTTGCGCCTTGGTACGTAAACCTTCCTCAACCATCAATCGTAATTGTTCTGCCGTAATGCTTTTTAGCAACTCACCGGCTGGTTCATCATTCGGATCTTGCGGTACCAACTTTCCACGCACAGCTAGCTCCAGAATCAGCTCACGGAGCTTTTTTATTCCGTCTGGCGCGCCTGAGAGCAGTGGCAGATTCTCGGTCAACAGCACGGTCATGCCTGGCGCTCCAGGGCTTCGGCCAGTACCACTTTGAGCTGATCGCGCAGATCGCTAATCTCGCCTTGCAGCTTGGCGTATTTACGCAGTAATTTGTCCGGGTCGTGGCTGATTTGCTCGCCGATATGCGGGTTTTTGCAGTCTAGATTCCAGTTACGCGCCTGCAGCTCTTCGACGCCGACCTTCCAGGAAAATTCGTTCTCCATCCGCGCGGCAAAGCCGTCCGCCTCGCTGCCCCACCATTGCTCTTCGACGGAGAACTCTTCGATACGCATGGGGCGAGTTTTGGAGTAGTTCTTAACGCCTGCCGGGTACTGGTGTTCGTAGAACCACACCTGTTTGGTCGGCGTGCCCTTGGTGAAGAACAGCAGGTTGGTCTTGATGCTGGTGTAGGGGTTGAATACGCCGTTGGGTAGGCGAACGATGGTGTGCAGGTTGCACTCGGTCAGCAGCTTTTCCTTGATCCGGCTTTTGATGCCTTCGCCAAACAAGAAGCCATCGGGCAGTACCACAGCGGCGCGGCCACCGTCTTTGAGCAACTGCATGATCAGCACCAAAAACAGGTCGGCGGTTTCGCGAGTGCGGAAGGCAGCAGGGAAGTTGGTTTCGATGCCATCTTCTTCCATGCCGCCGAACGGCGGGTTGGCAACGATGCAGTGCACGCGCTCACTCGGGCCCCAGCTGATCAGCGGTCTGCTCAGGGTGTTGTCGTGGCGAATCTGGTTGGGCACCTCGATGCCGTGCAGGATCATGTTAGTGGTGGCCAGCAGGTGCGGTAGCGGTTTTTTCTCCACGCCGAAAATGCTGGTCTGCAGGGTGCGTTCGTCTTCGGCGGTTTTTACATAGCGGTTGCGTTTGTGTTCGATGGCGCAGGTGAGGAAGCCGCCTGTTCCGCAGGCCGGATCCATGACCTTCTCGTCCAGCTTGGGGTCGACCATGCGCACCATAAATTCAGTGACTGGGCGCGGGGTGTAGAACTCGCCGGCGTTACCCGCGTTCTGCAGGTCTCGCAGCAGCTGC
The DNA here is from genome assembly GCF_001439685.1 of Pseudomonas libanensis. Taxonomy (GTDB): domain Bacteria; phylum Pseudomonadota; class Gammaproteobacteria; order Pseudomonadales; family Pseudomonadaceae; genus Aquipseudomonas; species Aquipseudomonas libanensis. Next base: position 81,390 of record NZ_JYLH01000008.1, on the reverse strand, counting down.
TCGTAGAGGTTGCCGAACTCGTGGCGCTCCTGGGCTTTATTGAAGTCCACGCCTTCCTGAATCTTATTGATCACCTGGCGCAGCAACTGCCCGGACTTCATGTAGTTATACGCGTCTTCAAACACGCTGCGCACCACAAAGGCCGACGGCGTGTTGCTGTACTCATGAAGGTTCTGCAACTGGGGGAACAAGTTATTGTCGATAAAGTCCTTCAGCGCCTCGCCGGTCATGCCTTCCGGATCGGCTGCCCAGGTACGCCAGCGGCAACTTTCGGGAATGGGCGAGCAGTAGTTGTCGTCCATCAGCTCCCATTCCAGCTCGCGGTCATCGAAGATTTTCAGGAACAGTAGCCAAACCAACTGTCCGATGCGCTGGGCGTCGCCGTCTACGCCAACGTCTTTACGCATGATGTCCTGAATGGACTTGATGGTGGAGCTAATGGACATGAAGTTCTCTCAACGCGTACCGCAAGGGGGCGAAATTCTACCGGATAGTGGGGGCCACTGCTTTGGCATGTCGTCGGTGTTTAGCCCTTAGCTTGCGTAAAGTTCGTCTTCCAGCTCATGTATAGCCTTGTTGTAGCCAGCCTTACCGCCAAAGGCCTTGACCAGCTCGATGGGGGCTCCGAACTGGCTAAAAGGGTCGAGCTGGAGGATTTTGATGTCCTCAATATGCTCGATACCGGTATCGGCGTATTTATCCAGCAACGCCTCCAGCACCTGGCGTGCTGCGCCAGAATACTTGGCGAAATAGTTGCGCTTTTTCACCTGCTCGGCTCGCTCACGCCTTGATAGGGCAGGCTGATCGAAGGCGACGTGGCAGATCAGGTCGAACGGATCGAGCGGTTTGCCCTGTTTCTTTTCCACCTCTTCGGCCAAGGCTTCCCACATCACACCCTGGATGGCCATTTCCTCGATGATGACTTTCTTTTGCTCGGCATCAGTCCAGCGCCGGAGGAAATCATCCAGTGAAGCGAACTGCTTTTGCACGCAGGTGCGGGTGTAGTCGTGCAGTGATTCGGTGATCAGTCGGCCGTCCGGGCCGTAGTACTGCACACGCTCGGCGATGACATAAATCGGGACGTTGTCGATGACATACTTGATGCGTTTTTTGCCCTCATCTTCGCCGGTAAAATCCAGGTCATCGCCCTCGTTATCGTTGCCTGCGCTGATGCCATCTTCGTCGGCAAACGGGTCATCCGGTGGTACGGGGGAGTCATCAACTTCTGGGGCGTAGATCACCACCGGGTTGCCGTCGAAGGCTGGGTCGGCAAACAGCTCGGTGGCTTTTTTGAAGTCCATGATGGTGAACCAGTATTTGCCGTAGTCCTCGTTGATGCGAGTACCTCGACCGATGATTTGCTTGAACTCGGTCATCGATTTGATGTGCTGGTCGAGCACGATCAGCTTGCAGGTCTGAGCATCGACGCCGGTGGTCATCAACTTGCTGGTGGTGGCAATCACCGGGTAGCGTTCTTCCGGGTTGATGAAGTTATCCAGTTCGGCCTTGCCTTCCTGGTCATCGCCGGTGATGCGCATGACGTATTTGCGATTCTCGGCCACGCGCTCAGGGTTGAGGTTGACCAGGGCTTGGCGCATGCGCTCGGCGTGGTTGATGTCGTCGCAGAAGACGATGGTTTTCTGAAACGGATCGGTGGCCTTGAGGAGTTCGGTGACCTTCTGCGCCACCAGTTGGGTGCGTGCCTCGATAACCAGGGTACGGTCCATATCCTTGAGGTTGTAGATGCGGTCTTCGATCAGCTCGCCATTCTTATCGAGCATGCCTTTGGGCGGCCGCCAGCCTTGCAGGTCTTTATCGAAGTCGATACGCACCACTTTGTAGGGGGCGAGAAAGCCGTCTTCGATGCCTTGCTTCAAGGTGTAGCTGTAAATCGGTTCACCGAAGTAGGTGATGCTGGATACCTCTTTGGTCTCCTTCGGTGTGGCGGTAAGGCCGACATGGGTGGCACTGGAGAAATAGTCGAGGATTTCACGCCAGGCGGAATCCTCGGCGGCGCTGCCACGGTGGCATTCGTCGATCACGATCAGGTCGAAGAAGTCGCGGGAGAACTGCTTGTAGATGTTCATCTCTTCATCAGTGCCGGTGACGGCCTGATAGAGCGACAGGTAGATTTCGTAGGAGGTATCGATCTGGCGTTTGGCGATTTTGGTCATCGCCTGGCCGAAGGGCTTGAAGTCGTTGTTTTTGGTCTGGTCGACCAGGATGTTGCGGTCGGCCAGAAACAGGATGCGTTTCTTCTGTTTCGATTTCCACAGCCGCCAGATGATTTGGAAGGCTGTGTAGGTCTTGCCGGTGCCCGTAGCCATCACCAGCAGGATACGGTCTTGACCGCGCGCCACAGCCTCGACGGTGCGGTTGATGGCATTCATCTGGTAATAGCGCGGCATGCGCCCGGAGCCGTCGTCGTAGTAGGGCGCTTCGATCTTGTGCTGGGCGGTATTATCCAGCCCCTTCCACTGGCAGTAGCGCTGCCAGAGTTCGGTGGGGCTGGGGAATTGATCGAGGGTGAGTTCGGTTTCTACTTGGCCGCCTGTGCCACTGCGGTCATGAAACAGGAAACCATCGCCATTGCTGGAAAATACGAACGGTACGTCCAGCGCCTCTGCATAGCCCAGGGCTTGCTGCATGCCGGAGCCGACGGAGTGCCTGTTGTCCTTCGCCTCGATTACAGCGATAGGCAGGTTGGCCAGGTGGTAGAGGATGAAGTCTGCACGGCGTGCTTCGCCACGGCTGTGAAGTTTGCCCCGGACGATAATGCGGCCTTTGGTAAAGCTGACTTCCTCGCGCACCTGCTTGTGCATGTCCCATCCAGCTTGCTGAACGGCTGGGGCGATGTACTTGCTGCAGATGTCCCGCTCGGAAAGCGACTTTTTGTCCATAACCCCAATTCCCTTTCAAGCCGGCCTGGTCGCTCCATTCCGGCACTGCTGATCGTGCTCGATGGGCGTAAATGTACCTTGTTTGATAGTGGCACGGGGGAAGATCAGATTTTGGTGGTTGAAGCTGTAGGCAAGATGAGTCGAGGCCATGACAGCGCGAGTGTTTTGCGTCGTCCCGATTCCTTTATCTTGGATCGTTCTCTGCAGCGGGCTGAAGATGGCTAGGGTGGATAGGGCCACAAGCGAATCGTTGGTACTGAATTAACTTCCGTCGGCGTACATCACCAATTTGGCGGAGCATGTTCGGTCGTTCCCGATCCATGTAGGCCGCTGGAAACAGCGCCGGATCGTAGGGGATGGCGTCCAGCACGTCGATTCCATATTCGACATAAACACGCTTGCCGAGCGGTGTCAGGGCCAAGGCCTTAATTCGATGGATATGCTCTGATATGACTCGATACCCATCATGAACCAGCAAGTCGCGCAGGTAGTGGTTCGATGCGCGTAGGGCGATCTTCACTCGCACTGACTCCCGGTGCTTTCGATCCTGCCAGTAAGCGAATAGATTGAACAAACGGGACTTTAAACACGTGATGGGGTCGATGACGGCGACCTGCACACCTTCGATATCCAGGACGGATAAATACTTGAAAATCTCTTTTTTGGGCGCCCCCCCTACGCTGTCCATTTCCAGGATATCGACGATGACCTCTTTACCGTCAACCCAGTCAATGTACGCGGCGGCAATATTTATCGTGTTGTCGTCCATCTTCGCTTTGCGAAAAGGGACGCCCATCACGCGTGCGCAATAATCAATAGAGTTAGGCTTGCCGATAAAGTCTAGGTCGTCGCTGGTGATGAATCCGACATCCTCGCCTGTCATTTCGTCGATGAGGTATTGCCGGGCCCAAAGCGTGAGCGATTGCCCTCCTACGATAACGAGGCCGTAGTCGGTGACAGCTGATTGAATTGAGGGGCGGTAGACGCGTTGAATTAGATCGAGGAGGAAAGCGAAGAGCTCTGAACGTTCAAGCAGGGCGAACGGAGTATCTTCGCTTACCGCTTCAGGCATCAGTTGCTAAGCGCAGAAAATCGTTGTGGGCGGGCGATTGAACCAGAATTGCCGCGAAGAACGGCTTTGGCGCGGGCAGCAGCCATTTCAAGCACCTCGGGGGCCGCTGCATAGACAGCATCAACTTGGCGGTCACGTGAGCTGCTTTTAAGGCTCATCATTTCCGCAAAGCTAAGGTCTTTTGAATGCTGGTGGTCGTTGACCATGGCGAAAGTACCCATAAGAGTGAATAGACTTGGACTAAAGGTTAGCACACCCAGTTGACGCAGTTACAGGTGAAGAGCAGTGGCTGCAAGGCTTTAGCCGACGAAATGCATAGTCATTATGCAGCCCAGGCGCCGAGGGCCGGTGAAACCGGCCCTCGGCGCCTGGGCTGCGCACAACGAGCGGAGCGCTACGATCTTTATCGAGATAACCAGTTGTCAAGATAAAAGTCAATATGAAGGGACGCCCAACTCAGCTGAACCATAAAAACCTTTCGCACGAGGCAGCGCTCTATGTGTGCTCGCAATTGGACACTTGCGTACTGCCTGCGAATGTCAGCGTATCCAGCACCCTCTCCAGTAACAACTCACCCAAAACGACGAGTTGCTGAGCAGCCAGCAGCTTGTGGCGGTGCGAGCCCTCTAGCTCAAATGCCAGATCTGTTGTCATAGCGTTCAGCGAAGCGAGGGTTTCACTGGCTTGGACCAGCAGGGTTTCGGCGGGTATGTCTGGGGCGAGGGTAAAGAGGGTCGTTGGAGGATTGGGGGTAATCTTTTTCATGAGGAAGCTCCCACACTGTTTAAGGAGCTACCACCCCTGCTGTCAAACAGGATTGGGTGGCAGCTGTACGCAGGTTGACAGACCGGAAGTGTAGGAACCCGGCGCACCCGAAGATGCCCCACGCACAGCCGCCATGAACGAGTCGGAATGCATGGTGCATGCCGCTTTACCAAGGGGTGTGAAGGTTACACTTTTCGGCCTGTCAAAGCCGGTCGCTGATGAGCAGCGACGAGGAAAATTTAGCGTGATGGAGGAGGGTGCGCCAGTTCATCAATGGCGCGAAATGTTGAAGGAAAAATCCGAAGGCCCGACTGACGGGCCTTTTAAACCCCAGAAACAACAAAACCCGCACTAGGCGGGTTCTGTCGATGCTTCGAATTGGTGGAGCCGGGGGGATTTGAACCCCCGTCCGCCAGTACTCCGCTGTCGGTACTACATGCGTAGCCGTTTCTATTAAGTTAACCCTCAGCGACCCGAAGGGCAGGGTGCTTTGGGCGAGTTGTGTGAGTTTTAGCCGCTTCGTCCACAACGTACTGCACGGCGATTCTGTTCTATATGACAATCACTTTGGGTTTACAGACATCCCCTGGTGATTGCTGGACCCGAAGGTACCAGAAGCTCAGGGCTAAGGCTGCTTACGCAGCGAGAGCGAATTCCTGGCCGTAGTTTTCGTCATTGGCAACTATAAGAAGTTGCAACAGTGGATTTACGAGTTCTGTTACCAACTCGGCATGCACCTAAAGTTTCGCAACCGGCGTCGAATCCTAAACGGCCCCGTGCTTGTAACTCGTTGTTTCTCAGTGAGTGACAAGCCTGTGTAGTGTACGTCAAATGGTCACGGAAGGCCAACCCGTAGGTGACCTTCCGCAGGGATGGCTTATTGCTGACCGCCTTTGTCGCTGTTTTGCAGGTCTTGCAGGGCTTTGGAGGTGATTTCGATGCACTTCTTGTCATCACCGGCTGCATGAGCTGCCTTGGCCTGGGACACGGCGGTGTCTATTTCGCCGCTTTTGCCGCTGGTGTCGGTGGCGAGCAGGGCTTTGCCGTTGTTGATTTTGTCCAGGTTGATCTTGCACAGATCAGGCTCGCCAGCGGCAAAAGCAGGTGAGGCGAGCATCGCAGCGGTAATAAACAAGCCAGCAAGAGCGGAACGCTTCATAGGGTATCTCCTTGCGCAAAAGGGCTCGACGCTGCTGGCGTTCAACCGCTGCCAGCGACATCACTGATGAGCCTCGTTTGTCGAGGCCTATGCAGATGACTGCGCTGGCGCGCCAGGGTTCTGTTTTTTTGCAGGGTTAGTGAGCGCGTGCGCGGGTGACCCGGTCTACCAGGTACACCAAACCGTGGTAATCGATGCCGCCATGCTGGCTCAGCCCTATCTCGCAGGTGCGACTGGTGGAGATGCCTTCGCTGCAATGTTGCACGGCGTCCTTGAGCGAGCGCAGGGAATGGGCGTTGAGTTCCGGGGTGGTAAAGCCTTTGTCGCCGGCAAAGCCGCAGCAATGAATGCCTTCGGGGATCACCACGGTTTTTGCGCAGCGCCGGGCCAGTTCGATCAGCGCCTGGCTTTCGCCCAGGTGTTGGGTACTGCAGGTGACGTGCACGGCGATGGGCGCTTCCTGGGGGGTGAAGTCGAGGCGGTCCATCAAGTGGGTGCGGATGAAGCGCACCGGGTCATAGAGGTCCAGGCGTGTGTCGCCCAGATCTTGCACCAGGCGTAGTGTGCATGGGCTGGTGTCACAGTAGATCGGGTCAAGGCCGCCACGGCTGGCGTGGAGCAGGGCGCCTATCAGTTCCTGGCGCTTGTGTTCAGCCTGCTCGGCGTAACCTTTGGAAGCGAAAGGCTGACCGCAGCACAGGCTGTCTTGGTTGTCGGGGAATACGACTTGGTAACCGGCTTTTTCTAATAGATTGCGGGTTTTATCATACAGCGACATCTGCTCTTTATCCCCGGCTGCCGGGCCCATGGCGCGTGAGACGCAGGCGGCCAGATACACCACCCGCGGGCGCTCGTCCGACACCGCTGGGCTGAAGCGAATGGCTTTTTCCGGTTGAGGCATGGCGTTGGTCCACTGCGGAACCTGGCCTTTGGACAATTTGGTCAACGTGGCCGACCACTTCGCCAGGCGCGGTGCCCCCAGCAGCATGCGTGCACCATTGGCGACATGCAGCGTAAAGCGTGCGCCTTGCAGCGCCGTGGAGAAATGGCTGGCAAGCCATTCGGCGGTTTTCGTACGGTCGGCCTCGCGGCTGCGCAGCTTTTTCACCAGGTCACCGGTGTTGATACCGACAGGGCAGCGTTGGGCGCAGAGCCCGGTCGCGGCGCAGGTCTCGATGCCTTGGTAGTGGTAGGCCGCTTCCAGCTCAGTGGTGTCGACCCCCGCGCGTTGCTTGGCCTGAATATCGCGCCAGATCACGATGCGTTGGCGTGGGCTCAACGTAAGGCCCTTCGACGGGCACACCGGCTCGCAGAACCCACACTCAATGCACTTGTCCACAAGCTCATCGGCGGCAGGCAAGGGCTTGAGGTGTTTGAGGTGAATCTGCGGATCGTCGCTGAGCACTACATCCGGGTTGAGAATGCCGTTGGGGTCGAGCAGGCGCTTGAGTTGCCACATCAGCTGATAGGCATCGCTGCCCCATTCCAGCTCGACGAATGGCGCCATGTTGCGGCCGGTGCCATGTTCGGCCTTCAGCGAGCCACCGAATTCAACCGCCACCAACTGCGCGACATCATCCATGAACGCTTGATAGCGCGTGACTTCTTCGCTGCTGTTAAAACCTTGGGTGAACACAAAGTGCAGATTGCCTTCCAGGGCGTGTCCGAAAAGGATGGCTTCGTCGTAGTGATGTTTGTCGAATAATTCGATCAAGCGGTTCACCCCGATCGCCAGTTGCTCGACCGGGAAGGTGACGTCCTCGATGATCACGGTGGTGCCGGTTTTGCGCACCGCGCCTACAGCGGGGAAGGTGTCTTTGCGGATCGCCCACAGGCGAGCGTTTTCCACGGGGTCTTCGGTGAAGTCGACCTGTTTCTCTACGGGAAACGCCGCCAGGGAAGCCATGATCAGCGTCAGTTGTTCGTGCAGTAATGAGGGCGAGGCGGCCCGGGATTCAATCAGCAGTGCGCAGGCATTTTCCGATAAGTGTTGTACGAATGCGGGCATGCCCGGCTTGTTCTGCACCGAGCGCATGCTGCGTCGATCCAGCAGTTCAACCGCCGAAACCGGCTGGGTTTTCAGCACCGTTACCGCGTTGCAGCACGTCTCGACATCCGGGAATACGATCAGCGCCGAGGCTTTGTTCGGGTGATCGACCACCGTGTCGTAGGTGACGGCACTGATAAACCCCAGGGTGCCCTCAGAGCCCACCAGCAGGTGGCTGAGAATATCCAGCGGGTCATCGAAATCCACCAGGGCATTGAGTGAAAGGCCGGTGGTATTTTTCAGACGGTATTTGTGGCGGATCTTTGTCGCCAGTTCAGTATTTTCCCGTGTCTCACGGCCCAATGTGGCCAGGCGTTCAAGCAGCGTGCTGTGTGTCTGGCGGAAGGCTTGCACGCTGGCGGCGTCTTCCGTGTCCAGGCGGCTGCCATCGGCCAGTACCAGGCGGATGCCCGCCAGGGTGTGGTAGGTATTCTGCGCCGTGCCGCAGCACATGCCACTGGCATTGTTGGCGACGATACCGCCAATCTTGCAGGCATTGATCGACGCCGGGTCCGGCCCGATCTTGCGCCCGAATGGCGCGAGCCAAGCGTTGGCCTGGGCGCCTATGACGCCCGGTTGCAGGCGTATCTGCGTGCCTTGCCCGCGGATTTCGCGATGGTTCCAATTGTCCCCCAGCACGATCAGCACCGAGTCGCTGATGGCCTGCCCGGACAGGCTGGTACCGGCGGCACGGAAGGTCACTGGCACGTGATCACGCTGGGCCAGTTGCAGCAGTGCGACCACTTCGTCTTCTGACTCCACGCGGATCACCAACTGTGGGATCAGGCGGTAAAAGCTGGCGTCGGTGCCGAAGGCCAGGGTGGAAAGTGCGTCGTCGAAACGACGGTCTTTCGGGATCAGTTGTGCGACGTCGCTGAGAAAAGCTGCAGGCAGGCTCATCGGTCCTCCAGAAATAGCAGACGCCGGAATCGGTATCCGGCGTCGATTCTTACCCTATTACGTGCAGGTCTCAGTGCACCAGCATACCGGTGAACCAGTAGGCCTGCGCCAAGGTGATCAGCCCGACGATGGTGGCAAAAAACAGGCTGTGCTTGAGGGTAAAGCGGAACAGGTCGGATTCCTTGCCTACCAGGCCAGTGGCGGCGCAGGCCACGGCGATCGATTGCGGCGAGATCATTTTGCCGGTCACGCCGCCGCTGGTGTTCGCCGCTACCAGCAGGGTGTCGTTGACACCGATCTGGTGGGCGGTGGTGGCTTGCAATGAGCTGAACAGGGCGTTGGATGATGTATCGGAGCCCGTCAGGAAAACCCCCAGCCAGCCAAGGAATGGCGAGAAGAACGGGAAGGCGGCGCCGGTACCGGCCAATACCAGGGCCATGGTCGAGGACATGCCTGAGTAGTTGGTGACGAAGGCGAACGCCAGCACCATGCCGATGGAAAGGATCGGCCAGCGCAGTTCAAAGAACGTCTCTTTTAAAGTGGTAAGACCAGTTTTAATGTCGATTTTCAGTACCAGCATCGAGACCAGAGCGGAGAAGAAAATCGCGGTGCCGGTGGCCGAAATCGGGTCGAGCTTGAATACGGCCGGGATGGCGGTCGGGTTGGTCACGATGGGAGCGACTTTGACCACCAGTTGATCCAGATGAGGGATCGCAAAGTTGAAGACCCAGCTGTACATCGAGCCGCCCGCGGCGAACATGGCTTTGAAGGGCTTGAGGGTCCAGATGGTGACCAGCACGGTCAGGATCAGGAACGGTGACCAGGCCTTGAAAATCTGCCCCAGGCTGTAGGGCGAAACCACTGTACTGCGTGGCAAGCCGAAGCCGCCGGCGCTGGAGGTGACCGCTACGCTGGAGGTGGCGCCGGCAATCTGTGCGCCTGCGGTGCGCTTGGGCTGCCAGACTTTCAGGAACAGCGTCAGGGCAATCAGGCTGGCGAGTGCCGAGGTGATGTCTGGCAGTTCCGGGCCAATGAAGTTGGAGGTGAAATACTGGGTGATGGCAAAGCTAAGGCCAGCCACCAATGCCGCTGGCCAGGTTTCGCGAACGCCACGCAGGCCGTCCATCATGAACACCAGCCAGAAGGGCACGAACAGCGACAGCAACGGCAGTTGCCGGCCGGTCATGGCGCCGATCTTGAACGCATCAATGCCGGTGACCTGGCCTGCGACGATGATCGGAATGCCCAATGCACCGAAGGCCACTGGCGCGGTGTTGGCAATCAGGCACAGGCCGGCGGCGTACAGCGGGTTGAAGCCCAGGCCGACCAGCAGTGCGGCGGTAATCGCCACGGGCGCACCGAAACCGGCAGCGCCTTCCAGGAAAGCACCGAAGCAGAAGCCGATCAACAAGACCTGCAGGCGCTGGTCGTCGGTGATCGACAAGACGGAGCTGCGGATGATCTCGAACTGACCGCTCTTGACCGTCAATTTGTAGAGGAATACCGCTGCCACGATGATCCAGGCGATGGGCCACAAGCCGTACGCAAAGCCATAACCGGCTGCAGCCAGGGCCATGTCCACCGGCATCTGGAAGGCGAAGATGGCGACCAGGATCGACAGCGCCAGGGTGATGCTGCCAGCCACATGACCCTTTAGACGAAACACAGCCAGGGCCAGGAAGAAGAACACGATGGGAATAACGGCGGCCATTGCGGACAGGCCGAGGCTGCCGAGAGGGCTGTAGAGCTGTTGCCAGGTTTGCATATGGGGTGGCCCCTGATTTTGTTGTTGTTTGTGTGCTTGGGTAATTGGTAATACCAATTTACATTCGCTGTGGGCTAGATTAAAAGGCATTGCAGGGGTGTGTCAATTTGCCGCTCGCGAAACTTTGGTCTAAGGGCGTGATAGGAGGTGCTCTGATCGTATGAATCAAAGGCGTTCTGATAGGTGCTGCAAGCGCAGCGATAGGCCAGAATAGAAGGCCCGGCGAGTGGTCGGGATCGTGGAGAGTGAGTTATGGGGTTTGATCAGGTGCGTCAGCGCCGCTTGTCTGATGACATTGTCGAGCAGCTTGAGGGGATGATCCTTGAGGGCACGTTGAAGTCAGGCGAGCGCTTGCCGGCCGAGCGCGCTTTGGCTGAACAGTTTGGTGTGTCGCGCCCGTCATTGCGTGAGGCGATCCAGAAGCTGGCGGCCAAGGGGTTGCTGGTCAGTCGCCAGGGGGGTGGCAACTATGTGGTGGATTCCCTGGGTTCGACCTTCAGTGATCCGCTGCTGCATTTGTTGGAAAACAATCCTGAGGCGCAGCGGGACCTTTTAGAGTTTCGCCAGACCCTGGAGGCTTCCTGCGCCTATTACGCGGCGTTGCGTGCCACGGAGGTCGACCGTGAGCGGCTGACAGCGGCTTTTGAGGCGCTGCAGGATTGTTATGCGCGAGCCGACGAGGTGAGTCGAGTGGAGGAGGGGGCCGCAGATGCAAGGTTTCACTTGGCGATTGCCGAGGCCAGTCATAACGCCGTATTGCTGCACACCATTCGCGGCTTGTTCGACCTGCTCAAGCGGAACGTGGTGACCAACATCGGCGGCATGTACCAACAGCGTACAGAGACCCGCGACATGCTGATCAGTCAGCATCGGGATTTGTACCTGGCAATCATTGAGGGGCGAGCCGAGCAGGCGCGCGAAGTCTCGACACGTCACCTGTTGTATGTGCAGGAAGTGCTGGAGGAAGTGCGTCAGGAGGTTCAGCGTGTAGCGCGGGCGGAACGACGTAAGGGCATGTAGCCACGGGCAAGGTGCCCGAGGCTACATCGTCGCAAGGGTTATTCTTCCTTGCCCTTGTTGCGCACGGCGCGATGCAGTTCACGATTGGAATCGCGCTCGCGTTCGGTATCGCGCTTGTCGTATTCCTTCTTGCCCTTGCCCAGTGCGATTTCGCACTTGACCAGGTGCTTGCTCCAGTACCACGACAAGCAAACGCAGGCGTAACCTTTTTGCTGCACAGCCGCGGCGAGCTTCTCCAGTTCGCGAGCGTTAAGCAACAGTTTGCGCGTGCGCACCGGGTCGGCAATCACGTGGGTGCTCGCGGTGGTCAGCGGGGTGATATGACTGCCGAGCAGCCATGCCTCGCCGTCCTTGAGCAGCACATAGCTGTCGACCAGCTGCAGTTTGCTGGCACGCAGACTCTTTACTTCCCAGCCGGCCAGGACCAGACCAGCCTCGAACCGATGTTCGATGAAGTAATCGTGTCGCGCCTTTTTATTTTGCGCGATGGTCCCTGTGGGGTGTTTCTTTTGTTTAGCCATAGGGGCGGTATTATAGGGAGTTGCGAGCGTGTCGGCTACGGTCAACCTGCGTGCTTGAGCGTGTTGAGCGAATCCCGGACAATACGGGCAGTTCTTAGGTTTTTTTCTCTCGCGGATCGGGCTGTTCTTTCGCGATGTTTGCCGCTCAGCAGTGGAAGTTACGCTCACATGACGACGCATATTCAACGTTCGGCCCTGTTGCCCTATCCAGCGCAGGCGCTCTATGACCTGGTCAACGACGTGGCGCGTTACCCGGAGTTCCTGCCCTGGTGCTCCACTGCCGAGGTCTTGGAGAGCAGTGACGAGCACATGGTTGCCAGTGTCGGGGTCGCCAAGGGCGGTCTTAGCCAGCATTTTGTGACGCGCAATGTGCTGGTGCCTGGCAAATCCATCGAAATGAATCTGCAGGAGGGGCCTTTCACTCAGCTGCATGGGGTGTGGGTATTCAAGGCGCTGACGGATAAGGCCTGCAAGATCAGCCTGGATCTGTCATTTGATTATGCCGGGCCCATTGTGCGTGCCACGCTGGGGCCATTGTTCAACCAGGCAGCGAATACGCTGGTGGACGCGTTCTGCCAGCGGGCCAAGCAATTGCATGGTTGAGATTGAAGTGGTGTATGCCGCGGTGGATCGCCAGGTTCTGTTGGCGGTGACAACGCCCGTGGGCACCAGCCTGAGGGCGGCGGTCCTGGCGTCAGGAATCGCACGGCAATTTCCGGACCTGATGTTGGCCGACTGCCCGTTGGGAATCTTCGGTAAGGTGGTGGCGGATGCTGATGTGCGTGCTGTGCAGCCCGGTGATCGAATTGAAATCTACCGGCCGCTGCTTGCGGACCCCAAGGAAGCGCGCAGGCTGCGTGCGGCTAAAGCTGCGATGAGCAGGCAGCAAAATTCATAAGCCGGCCAAGAGGCAGGCAACAAAAAGCCCGGCATGCCGGGCTTTTTATCGAGCGCCGCAAAATTACTGCGGGTCGGTGTCCAGAGGCTGCGGCGTCGGGACGGGAACAGTTTGCACGCCGTCGACGTCTTTTTGGATCTGGTCCAGCAGCGAGCCTGGCTTGGCCGGCACTTCGGATTTCGGTTTTTCAGCTTCCTGCACAGGTGCGGTCACGTTGGTGCCGCTGTCCTTGCCCAGCAGCGCTTCATCGCGGCTCACGCCAGGCATGAAGTCACCGGACAGGCTGACAAGCTGGTCATTGCCGTTGAAGACGACACTGACGCGCTCCTGTTGGCGTTCACCGCCACCTGGCTGGAGGCTATAGAGATAATCCCAGCGATCGGCATGGAAAGTGTCGGTCAGCAGGGGGTTGCCCATGATAAACCGTACTTGCCGTCGGGTCATTCCCGGGCGTAACTGGTCTATCATGTCCTGCGTGACGACATTGCCCTGCTGGATGTCGATTTTGTAAACCCCGGGGAATGAACAACCGGCGAGTGCGAGCAGTCCCACAAAGGTGAAACTGGTTAGCAAGAGCTTGGTGTTTTGCATCGGTGGGCGACTTCCACTATCTTGGCTGGGACAACGTAAACGCCGATCATACCCGTATTAAGAGAAGCTGCGAAGCAGCATCCGCGAGAAAGCTAACCATGGTTGAAAATAGCGAACTACGCAAAGCCGGTCTCAAAGTGACTCTGCCACGAGTCAAGATTCTACAAATGCTCGATTCTGCTGAGCAGCGCCACATGAGTGCCGAGGATGTCTACAAGGCGCTGATGGAGTCTAACGAGGACGTCGGCTTGGCCACGGTTTACCGTGTGCTGACCCAGTTTGAAGCCGCAGGGCTGGTGGTTCGTCATAATTTCGACGGCGGTCATGCGGTGTTCGAATTGGCCGACGGTGGTCACCATGACCACATGGTTGACCTGGATACCAATGAGGTTATCGAGTTCACCAGTCCTGAAATCGAGGCGTTGCAGCATAAGATCGCTGAGGAGCATGGATTCGATTTGGTCGATCATAATCTGGTGTTGTACATCCGTAAGAAAAAGTAAAAATCGACGCAGATTTGCTCTGTGAAACGATTGAAGGCGACCCTAGGGTCGCCTTCGTGCTTTCTATAAAGAGGGAAATACCCGTTCAGGCCTTCGCGGCCACGACCATTTTTTTCGCGTGAGCCAAGGACTCCTTGGTTAAGTCGATGCCGCCGAGCATCCGCGCGACCTCTTCTACCCGCTCCGATTTGTTCAGCTTGGAGACGGCCGTATGCGTCGCGTCATTGCCACGCACCTTGTGCACAAATAAATGCTGATGACCCTGGGCGGCCACTTGCGGCAAGTGAGTTACCGTAAGCACCTGTCCACGATCCCCCAGGCGGCGCAACAACTGGCCGACAATCTCTGCGGTCGGCCCGCCAATGCCAACGTCTACCTCGTCGAATACCAGCGTCGGCACTCGTGAGGTTTGGGCGGTAATCACTTGGATCGCCAGGCTGATTCGCGACAGCTCGCCACCGGACGCCACTTTGGCCAAGGCCTTGAGAGGTTGCCCGGGGTTGGCGCTGACCAGCAGTTCTACTTGCTCCAGCCCATGGGGTTGCAGTTCGTGGCTGGCATTTGCGCGTAGTTCGATGGTAAAGCGCCCGCCCGGCATGCCCAGGCGCTGGATCTCTTGCTCAACGGCGCTGGCCAGGCTGGTGGCTGATTGCTGGCGCAGGTCGCTCAACTCCCGGGCCTTTTCTTGATAATGGCGGGCAAACGAAGCGAGTTCCTCGCCCAGCCGCTCGATGGATTCGTCGTTCGCGTTCAGCGTCTCGATTTCATCCAGCAATTTCTGCTGCATGGCGGCGACTTCAGTGGGCTGGATTCGATGCTTGCGTGCCAGGGTATAGATAGTATCCAGGCGCTCTTCTATTTCCTGCAGACGCGCTGGATCGGCATCGAAATGGTCCAGAAATCGATTCAGTTCGCCGACCGCTTCCTCAACCTGGATCTGTGCGCTGGTCAGCAGGGTGGTGGCTTCACTCAGCGAACCGGAAGCGTTGTTCACACTGGACAGGCGATTGAGGCTGGCGGTCAGTGCGTTGAGTACATTGCCGGAATCGCTCTCGCTGCATTGCTCGACCACCTGGCGGCATATACCTAGCAGGGTCTCGGCATTGGTCAGGTTCTTGTGTTCCTGCTCAAGCTGCTCCAGCTCAGTCTCACCCAGGCCCAGGCTTTCGAGTTCTTCCAGTTGATAGCTGAGCAACTGGTGGCGGGCGCGTTGTTCGTCGCCGGAGTTGGAGAGGCGTTCCAGCTCCTGGCGCGTCTGGCGCCAGCGTTGGGCGGCCATTTGAACTTGACGGGCAAGGTCGGTGGCGCCGGCGTACTCATCGAGCAGGCGGCGGTGGGTATCGGTTTTCAGCAGGGATTGGTGTTCATGCTGGCTGTGGATGTCGATGAGCAGCTCCCCCAGCGCTTTCAAGTCACCAAGGGGGCAAGGGGTGCCGTTGATATAGCCGCGGGAGCGCCCTTCGGCGGTGATCACCCGGCGCAGAATGCAGGGGCCTTCATTATTAAGGTCGCGCTCGGCCAGCCATGTCTCGGCTTCGGGGATGTCCGCCAGGTCGAAGGTGGCCAGGATGTCGGCCTTGTCGGAGCCAGGGCGTACCACGCCACTGTCGGCGCGGTCGCCAAGCGTCAGGCCCAGGGCGTCGAGCATGATCGACTTGCCGGCGCCGGTTTCGCCTGTGATTACGCTCATCCCGCGATCCAGTTCAAGATCCAGATGTTCAACGATGGCGTAGTTATGTACAGACAGGTGCACGAGCATGACGGCCGCTCCCAGGCTTTAGGTCTGGTTATTTATACAGTGTTTTGTTCGGGCCTGACAATCCTGGCGCTTAGCTCGATTTGCTTGAGTCGTTAATTTTTTTAGCGCGATGTGGAATGAGCGTGAAGGAAATGGTCCAGGTCAATCGAAAGACTTTTGGTAACGCCTGCGCCCTTGAACCAGGAAATTGTGGCCCCATATACCGGAACAGAAGCGCGAGTTGAGTTCGCGCATGATTTTGAAAGGAGAGATCTATGGCTGACGAACAGACGCAGGATACGCAAACTCCAGACGCCAACGCGGCTGCCGGTGATGAGCTGGTGACACGCGTGCAAGTGCTCGAAGAGCAATTGTCCGCTGCGCAGGATCAATCTTTGCGTGTTGCCGCCGATCTGCAGAACGTCCGCCGCCGTGCCGAGCAGGACGTAGAAAAGGCTCACAAATTCGCGCTGGAAAAATTCGCCGGTGATCTGCTGCCGATCATCGACAGCCTAGAGCGTGGTCTTGAGCTGTCCAACCCGGACGACGAAAACATACGCCCAATGCGCGAAGGTATCGAGCTGACCCTGAAAATGTTCCAGGACACCCTGAAGCGTTATCAGCTGGAAGCCATCGATCCGCAGGGCGGCGAGCCGTTCAACGCTGAGCATCACCAGGCCATGGCCATGCAGGAAAGTCATGACCTGGAGCCTAACAGCGTTATGAAGGTGTTCCAGAAGGGCTACCAACTCAACGGTCGCTTGATGCGTCCGGCAATGGTGGTGGTGAGCAAGGCTCCTGCACCCGCTGCACCTTCTATTGATGAGCAGGCTTGAAATCCGCCGCAAGGCCCCCATCTACAAGTCAAGCGTTTAAGTACTACCGCAGTTAGCCACCACTGCTGCGGCAAAAAAATTCAAGTTTCGGGAGAGTAAATCATGGGCAAAATTATCGGTATTGACCTGGGGACCACCAACTCCTGCGTCTCCGTGCTGGAAAACGGCGTTGCAAAGGTTATCGAAAACGCCGAAGGCGCACGTACCACTCCGTCGATCATTGCTTACGCCAACGACGGTGAGATCCTCGTCGGTCAATCGGCCAAGCGCCAGGCTGTAACCAACCCGCATAACACCCTGTACGCGGTCAAACGTTTGATCGGTCGTAAGTTCGACGAAGAAGTCGTACAGAAAGACATCAAGATGGTCCCTTACAAAATCGCCAAGGCCGACAACGGTGACGCCTGGGTTGAAGTAAACGGCCAGAAAATGTCGCCGCCGCAAATCTCGGCTGAAATCTTGAAAAAGATGAAAAAGACCGCCGAAGACTACCTCGGTGAAGCTGTGACTGAAGCGGTGATCACCGTTCCAGCCTACTTTAACGACAGCCAGCGCCAGGCAACCAAAGACGCCGGCCGCATCGCAGGCCTCGACGTAAAACGCATCATCAACGAACCTACCGCAGCCGCACTGGCTTACGGCATGGACAAGGCCAAGGGCGATCACACTGTGATCGTTTATGACCTGGGTGGCGGTACCTTCGACGTCTCCGTGATCGAGATCGCTGAAGTTGACGGCGAGCACCAATTCGAAGTGTTGGCCACCAACGGCGATACCTTCCTGGGTGGTGAAGACTTTGACATTCGTCTGATTGACTACCTCGTTGACGAGTTCAAGAAAGAAAGCGGCATGAACCTCAAGGGTGACCCGCTGGCCATGCAGCGCCTGAAAGAAGCCGCTGAGAAAGCCAAGATCGAGCTGTCTTCCGCTCAGTCGACCGACGTCAACCTGCCGTACATCACTGCAGACGCTACCGGTCCTAAGCACTTGAACGTGAAGATCTCGCGCTCCAAGCTCGAAGCGCTGGTTGAAGATCTGGTTCAGCGCACTATCGAGCCTTGCCGTATCGCGCTGAAAGACTCCGGTATCGACGTTGGCTCGATCAACGACGTGATCCTGGTCGGCGGCCAGACCCGTATGCCTTTGGTGCAAAAGCTGGTAACCGAGTTCTTCGGCAAAGAAGCACGTAAAGACGTCAACCCTGACGAAGCTGTTGCCATGGGTGCTGCGATCCAGGGTGCGGTACTGGCCGGTGACGTGAAAGACGTACTGCTGCTGGACGTGAGCCCGCTGACCCTGGGTATCGAAACCATGGGTGGCGTGATGACTGCGCTGATCGAGAAAAACACCACGATTCCTACCAAGAAATCCCAGGTGTTCTCGACTGCCGATGACAACCAGGGCGCCGTGACTATCCACGTGCTGCAGGGCGAGCGTAAGCAAGCCGCACAGAACAAGTCCCTGGGCAAGTTCGACCTGGCTGAGATTCCACCAGCACCACGTGGCGTGCCACAGATCGAAGTGACTTTCGACATCGACGCCAACGGCATCCTGCACGTTGGTGCGAAGGACAAGGCTACCGGCAAAGAGCAGAAGATCACCATCAAGGCCAACTCCGGCCTGTCTGATGAAGAAATTCAACAGATGATCCGTGATGCCGAAACCAACGCTGAAGCGGACAAGAAGTTCGAAGAGCTGGCCGGTGCTCGCAACCAGGGCGATGCGCTGGTTCACTCGACTCGCAAGATGATCGCTGATGCTGGCGACAAAGTGACTGCCGAAGAGAAAACCGCAATCGAAGCAGCAGTGGTTGCCCTGGAAGCCGCCATCAAGGGCGATGATAAGGCTGCCATCGAGGCGAAGGTTGAGGAGCTGTCGAAAGTCTCCGCGCCGGTCGCTCAAAAAATGTACGCCGAACAAGCTCAGCCGGCTGACGGTGCTGCGCAACAAGCAGAGCCTGAAGCCAAGCACGACGATGTTGTCGATGCCGAGTTCGAAGAAGTTAAAGACAACAAGTAAGTTGGTTGTCCGGTTGACCGCTGACAAGCGGTGACTGGTAGGATGTCGCCGCGCGGGAGCTAGCTCCCGCGTTGGCGTGTCTGGGGTATGCGAATTTTTACAGCATGCGACAACGCTCGGATGCTGGCGGTGTAACCGGAAATGCTCCTGCTTTCCGAATGACAGTCACCGCGTTTTTGGCCGTGTCCCTGGCTGAAAGCAGTAATGACCAGGATCGTTGAATTGACGTGAGTTGGGTCCGGGCCTGTATTGGGGCTCAACGAGTTTGGCAGGGTTCAGGAGGGCCAGGCCGGACGTCCTTAAGAGTGCAAAGACTTATGGCAAAGCGTGACTATTACGAAGTATTGGGTGTGGAGCGCGGGGCCAGCGAGGCGGACCTGAAAAAGGCCTACCGTCGCCTGGCGATGAAGCACCACCCGGACCGTAATCCGGATAACAAAGAATCCGAAGAGATGTTCAAGGAGGCCAACGAGGCCTACGAATGCCTGTGTGATCCCAACAAGCGTGCGGCCTACGACCAGTATGGGCATGCCGGCGTCGACCCGAGCATGGGCGGCGGCGGTGCCGGTTTTGGTGGTCAGAACTTCTCCGATATTTTTGGCGACGTGTTCAGCGACTTCTTTGGTGGTGGCCGCGGTGGTCAGCGTGGCGGTGCCCAGCGTGGCAGTGACCTGCGCTACACTCTGGAACTGAACCTGGAAGAGGCCGTACGCGGTACCAGCGTCAATATCCGTGTGCCGACGCTGGTCAACTGCAAGCCGTGCGACGGTTCGGGGGCGAAAAAAGGTTCCTCGCCGATTACTTGTCCGACCTGTGGTGGTATCGGTCAGGTGCGCATGCAGCAGGGCTTCTTCTCGGTGCAGCAAACCTGCCCGCGTTGCCATGGCCAGGGCAAGATCATTTCTGATCCGTGCGACTCCTGCCACGGCGAAGGCCGCGTCGAAGAGTACAAGACCCTCTCGGTGAAAGTGCCGGCGGGTGTGGATACCGGTGATCGTATTCGCCTGTCGGGCGAAGGCGAGGCGGGTATGCAGGGTGGTCCGACGGGCGACCTCTACGTGGTGATCAATGTGCGAGAGCACTCGATCTTCCAGCGCGATGGCAAGCACCTGTTCTGTGAAGTGCCGATCAGTTTTGTCGATGCGGCCTTGGGTGGCGAGTTGGAGATTCCGACCCTTGATGGCAGGGTTAAGCTCAAGATTCCTGAAGGTACTCAAACCGGCAAGCAGTTCCGCATTCGTGGTAAAGGCGTTGCGCCAGTACGCGGTGGTGCTGCTGGCGACCTGATGTGCCGCGTAGCGGTAGAAACCCCGGTGAACCTGGGGCGTCGTCAGCGCGAATTGCTCGAAGAGTTCCGTAGCTCACTGGAAGGTGACGATTCCCACTCGCCGAAAACCACTGGCTTTTTCGATGGTGTGAAGCGCTTCTTCGGCGATCTGTAAGGATGTGAATATGCGACGTATAGCCGTAATGGGCGCTGCCGGGCGCATGGGCAAGACGCTGGTCGAAGCGGTGCAGCAGCGTTCGCCGGCCTCTGGGCTGACCGCGGCGATTGTTCGCCCGGGCAGCACGTTGATCGGTGCGGATGCCGGTGAATTGGCCTCTCTGGGGCGCATCGGTGTTTCGTTGTCGGGCAGCCTTGAGCAGGTGGCTGACGAGTTCGACGTATTGATCGACTTCACCTTGCCGGATGTGATGCTGAAAAACCTGGCGTTCTGCCGCAAGGCGGGCAAGGCGATGGTGATTGGCACGACGGGCTTGAGTGCTGAGCAAAAGCAGTTGCTGGTGGAGGCGGGCAAGGACATCCCTATCGTCTTTGCCGCCAACTTCAGCGTGGGTGTGAACCTGTCGCTGAAACTGCTGGATCTGGCGGCGCGTGTACTGGGTGATGAGGCGGATATCGAAATCATCGAGACCCATCACCGTCACAAGATCGACGCGCCTTCCGGTACTGCACTGCGCATGGGTGAAGCCATAGCCGATGCGTTGGGTCGTGATTTGTCGAAAGTGGCTGTGTACGGGCGCGAAGGCCATACCGGTGAGCGTGCGCGCGACACCATTGGATTTGCGACCGTGCGCGGTGGTGATGTAGTGGGTGATCACACAGTGTTGTTCGCCACCGAAGGTGAGCGCCTGGAGATCACGCACAAGGCCTCCAGTCGCATGACGTTTGCCAAGGGGGCGGTGCGTGCCGCGCTCTGGTTGGAGGGGCGTGAGCCTGGCTTGTACGACATGCGCGATGTGCTGGATCTGCACTAATCAGTAGCTATAACGGGGCTCCAGGATTATCCTGAGGCCCCGTTTTTAACCGCCTAGCGACGTCCTGTCGCATTCCCCTGCCTTTAAGGCTTATTAGCGGTGGACCAAAAAAGCCTTTTTCTGTAAGCTACAGCTTTAGTGTGTCCACTAAAAGCGCGCAGAATAATTCAGTGAAGAAGCGGGGTGACGTGTCCATACGTCACTCCGCTTTTTTACAACCTGCGATCGCCCTTTCAGGCTTTATTTACGGGAGGTCTTCTTGACTAAGCCAGCCATACTCGCCCTTGCTGATGGCAGCATTTTTCGCGGCGAAGCCATTGGAGCCGACGGTCAAACCGTTGGAGAGGTAGTGTTTAACACTGCCATGACCGGCTATCAGGAAATCCTTACCGATCCTTCCTACGCCCAACAGATCGTTACCCTGACCTATCCGCACATCGGCAACACCGGTACTACACCGGAAGACGTCGAGTCTGATCGTGTCTGGTCGGCGGGTCTGGTTATTCGTGACCTGCCACTGGTTGCGAGCAACTGGCGTAACACGATGTCGCTGTCCGATTACCTGAAAGCCAACAACGTTGTGGCGATCGCCGGTATCGATACGCGCCGCCTCACGCGCATCCTGCGTGAAAAAGGCTCGCAGAACGGCTGCATCATGGTCGGTGACAATATCTCCGAAGAGGCGGCGATTGCCGCGGCGCAAGGTTTCCCGGGCCTGAAGGGCATGGACCTGGCGAAAGTCGTCAGCGTCAAAGAGAAGTACGAGTGGCGTTCCACCGTATGGGATCTGAAGACCGACAGCCATGCGACTATCGAGGCTGCCGATCTGCCTTACCACGTGGTCGCCTACGACTATGGCGTCAAGTACAACATCCTGCGCATGCTGGTAGAGCGCGGCTGCCGCGTGACCGTGGTGCCGGCGCAAACCCCGGCCAGCGACGTGCTCGCCCTGCAGCCGGACGGCGTATTCCTGTCCAACGGCCCCGGTGACCCCGAGCCATGCGACTACGCCATCCAGGCCATCAAGGACGTGCTGGAGACCCAGATCCCGGTATTCGGCATCTGCCTGGGCCACCAGTTGCTGGCCCTGGCCTCCGGCGCCAAGACCCTGAAAATGGGGCACGGCCACCACGGTGCAAACCACCCGGTACAAGACCTGGATACCGGCATTGTGATGATCACCAGCCAGAACCACGGTTTTGCGGTAGATGAAGCCTCCTTGCCAAGCAACGTGCGCGCCATTCACAAGTCGCTGTTCGACGGTTCCCTGCAGGGTATCGAGCGCACCGACAAGAGCGCGTTCAGCTTCCAGGGCCACCCTGAAGCCAGCCCGGGCCCGAACGACGTAGCGCCGCTGTTCGACCGTTTCATCAATGAGATGGCCAAGCGACGCTGACTGACTGGCCTGCGGGCGGCCCCGGGCTTCGGTGGCCCTCGCAGGCTCTTCAAAGATTGTTCAAGACGGCTTGCCGACTGACCTGCGGATTTGAGTGACAAACCCATGCCAAAACGTACAGACATAAAAAGCATCCTGATTCTCGGCGCTGGCCCGATCGTGATCGGCCAGGCCTGCGAATTCGATTACTCCGGCGCCCAGGCCTGCAAAGCCCTGCGCGAGGAGGGCTACCGCGTCATCCTGGTGAACTCCAACCCGGCCACCATCATGACCGACCCGGCCATGGCCGATGCCACCTACATCGAGCCGATCAAATGGCAGACCGTCGCCAAGATCATTGAGAAAGAGCGTCCGGACGCGCTTCTGCCGACCATGGGTGGCCAGACCGCGCTGAACTGCGCCCTGGACCTGGAGCGCGAAGGTGTCCTGGAGAAGTTCGGCGTAGAGATGATCGGTGCCAATGCCGACACCATCGACAAGGCTGAAGACCGTTCGCGCTTCGACAAGGCGATGAAGTCCATCGGCCTTGACTGCCCGCGCTCCGGTATTGCCCACAGCATGGAAGAGGCCAACGCCGTTCTCGAAAAGCTGGGCTTCCCATGCATCATCCGCCCGTCCTTCACCATGGGCGGCACCGGTGGTGGCATTGCTTACAACCGTGAAGAGTTCGAAGAAATCTGTGCCCGTGGCCTGGACCTGTCGCCGACCAAAGAGCTGCTGATCGACGAATCCCTGATCGGCTGGAAAGAGTATGAGATGGAGGTTGTCCGCGATAAGAAGGACAACTGCATCATCGTTTGCTCCATCGAAAACTTCGACCCGATGGGTGTGCACACCGGTGACTCGATCACCGTTGCTCCGGCGCAGACCTTGACGGACAAGGAATACCAGATCATGCGTAACGCCTCGTTGGCGGTATTGCGTGAGATCGGCGTTGAAACCGGTGGTTCCAACGTGCAGTTCGGCATCTGTCCGGACACCGGCCGCATGGTCGTGATCGAGATGAACCCGCGTGTATCGCGCTCTTCGGCGCTGGCTTCGAAAGCTACCGGTTTCCCGATTGCGCGCATCGCTGCCAAGCTGGCGATCGGTTACACCCTGGACGAGCTGCAAAACGAAATCACGGGCGGCGCTATGCCGGCGTCTTTCGAGCCGTCTATCGACTACGTTGTGACCAAGCTGCCGCGCTTTGCCTTCGAGAAGTTCGCCAAGGCTGATGCGCGCCTAACCACCCAGATGAAGTCTGTCGGTGAAGTCATGGCGATCGGTCGCACTTTCCAGGAGTCCCTGCAGAAAGCCCTGCGTGGCCTGGAAGTCGGTGTTTGCGGCCTGGACGAGAAGCTCGACCTGAGCAACCCGGAAAGCATGAGCATCCTCAAGCGCGAGCTGACCGTGCCGGGCGCCGAGCGTATCTGGTACGTGGCTGACGCCTTCCGCGCCGGCCTGAGCGTCGAAGATATCTTCGGCATGAATATGATCGACCCGTGGTTCCTTGTGCAGATCGAAGATCTGATCAAGGAAGAAGAGAAGGTCAAGACGCTCGGTCTGTCGTCTATCGACCGCGACTTGATGTTCCGTCTCAAGCGCAAAGGCTTCTCCGATCAGCGCTTGGCCAAGCTGCTGGGTGTAACCGAGAAGAACCTGCGTACCCATCGTCACAAGCTGGATATCTTCCCGGTCTACAAGCGCGTTGACACCTGCGCAGCCGAGTTCGCCACCGACACTGCCTACATGTACTCCACCTACGAGGAAGAGTGCGAAGCCGCGCCGTCGGATCGCGATAAAATCATCATCCTGGGTGGTGGTCCGAACCGTATCGGCCAGGGCATCGAGTTCGACTATTGCTGTGTGCACGCCGCCCTTGCGCTGCGCGAAGACGGGTACGAGACCATCATGGTCAACTGCAACCCGGAAACTGTTTCCACTGACTACGACACGTCCGACCGTCTGTACTTCGAGCCGGTAACCCTGGAAGACGTACTGGAAATCTGTCGCGTCGAGAAGCCAAAAGGTGTAATCGTCCAGTACGGCGGCCAAACTCCGCTGAAGCTGGCGCGTGCCCTCGAAGCCGCCGGTGTGCCGATTATCGGCACCAGCCCGGACGCTATCGACCGTGCCGAAGATCGTGAGCGCTTCCAGCAGATGGTTGAGCGCCTTAACCTGCGTCAGCCGCCAAACGCGACCGTGCGCAGCGAAGACGAAGCCATCCGTGCGGCCAGCAAGATCGGCTACCCATTGGTGGTGCGTCCGTCCTACGTACTGGGCGGACGGGCGATGGAAATCGTCTACGAAGAAGACGAGCTCAAGCGCTACCTGCGTGATGCGGTGAAAGTGTCCAACGACAGCCCGGTGCTGCTGGATCACTTCCTCAACTGCGCTATCGAAATGGACGTGGATGCGGTTTGCGACGGTACTGACGTGGTG
This sequence comes from Pseudomonas libanensis, assembly GCF_001439685.1. Lineage (GTDB taxonomy): Bacteria > Pseudomonadota > Gammaproteobacteria > Pseudomonadales > Pseudomonadaceae > Aquipseudomonas > Aquipseudomonas libanensis. Next base: position 56,577 of record NZ_JYLH01000008.1, on the reverse strand, counting down.
ATCGGCGCAATCATGCAGCATATCGAGCAAGCGGGCGTTCACTCCGGTGACTCCGCATGCTCGCTGCCGCCGTACTCGTTGCCGGCACACATCCAGGACGAGATGCGCGAGCAGGTCAAGAAAATGGCTCTGGAGCTGGGTGTGGTCGGCCTGATGAACGTACAGTTGGCGCTGCAAGGCGAAGACATCTACGTCATCGAAGTCAACCCGCGTGCTTCGCGTACCGTACCGTTCGTGTCCAAATGCATTGGTGTGTCCCTGGCCATGATCGCTGCTCGCGTAATGGCCGGTAAGACCTTGAAGGAAATCGGCTTCACCAAGGAAATCATTCCAAACTTCTACAGTGTGAAAGAGGCGGTATTCCCATTCGCCAAATTCCCTGGTGTGGACCCGATCCTGGGCCCTGAGATGAAGTCCACCGGTGAAGTGATGGGCGTGGGCGATACCTTCGGTGAAGCGTTCGCCAAAGCCCAGATGGGTGCCAGTGAAGTGCTGCCGACCGGCGGTACTGCATTTATCAGCGTGCGTGACGACGACAAGCCACTGGTTGCAGGGGTTGCCCGTGATCTGATCAACTTGGGCTTTGAAGTCGTGGCTACCGCCGGGACCGCCAAGCTGATCGAAGCTGCCGGCCTGAAAGTACGTCGCGTGAACAAGGTGACGGAAGGCCGTCCGCACGTGGTCGACATGATCAAGAATGACGAAGTCACCCTGATCATCAACACCACCGAAGGTCGCCAGTCGATCGCGGACTCCTACTCCATTCGTCGTAATGCCTTGCAGCACAAGATCTACTGCACCACCACCATTGCTGCTGGCGAAGCCATCTGCGAAGCGCTCAAGTTCGGTCCGGAAAAGACCGTGCGTCGCTTGCAGGATTTACATGCGGGATTGAAGGCATGAGCATAACCAAATACCCAATGACCGTTCAGGGTGCCAAGGCCCTGGAAGAGGAGCACGCCCATCTGACCAAGGTCGTACGTCCAAAGCTGAGCCAGGACATCGGTACGGCCCGCGAGCTGGGTGACTTGAAGGAAAACGCCGAATACCACGCTGCCCGCGAGCAGCAGGGTATGGTCGAGGCGCGGATTCGTGATATCGAGGGCCGCATGCAGAATGCGGTGATTATCGATGTCACGACCATCCCGCATACTGGCAAGGTGATCTTCGGCACCACGGTGGAAATCGCCAACGTTGAGACGGATGAACGCGTGGTCTACCAAATCGTGGGTGAAGACGAGGCTGACTTCAAACTTGGCAAGATCTCCGTCGGTTCTCCACTTGCCCGCGCCTTGATTGCCAAGGAAGAGGGGGATGTGGTGTCTGTGAAAACCCCTGGCGGCGTGATCGAGTACGAGATTGTTGAAGTTCGTCACATCTGAAAAAAGGCGCCCGCTTCGTGCGGGCGCCATGCTTTGGCAGCTCTCCCAGATGCTTTGGGTCGGTGGCCTGTGGCTGTTACATATTGGCGTATTACCGGCGCTGGGCCTGATTGGCCTGGCACCGCTGCTGATCGACGAGGTCGACGGATTATTGAGTGCGCTGCTGGTAGGTTTTGCGGCGGCGTGCGTAATGCTTCAGGCATTAGTGCTGATCAGGGCTGAAGGCTTGGGGAGTCTGTGGCGAGATATTCGTGGGCAACTGCTGTTGATGGCGCTGTATGCGTGCGCGATGTTTTGCGTGGTGCATGTGTGGCTGCCGGAAGCGTTGCGCTGGCGGCTGTTCAGCTATCTTGTGCTAGGGTTCTCCGGCCTGGTGCTGGTGATGCAGCCGGTCCCGGGATGGAGTGGCAGGGCGCGCGAAGCACGCCCGTGACCCTTTTTGTTACTTGAAACGGTGTACGTTCGACAGTTGCTTGTTGACGCTGAAGTTCTTGCGATACAGCAGCGCCATCTTGCCGATAACCTGGACCAGGTCCGCCTTGCCCGCCTTGCACAGTTCTGCAACGGCAGCCAGGCGCGCTTCGCGATCAAGGATGTTGACCTTGATCTTGATCAGCTCGTGATCGTTCAGTGCGCGTTCAAATTCGGCTAACACACCTTCAGTCAACCCGTTGTCTGCCACAATCAGAACTGGTTTCAGATGGTGGCCAATGGATTTGTACTGTTTCTTCTGCTCTTGAGTGAGCGGCATAATCTGACCCCTGCGTCTGATCTTGTAAAAAGCGGCGGCCAGTTTACCCGAGCGAGTCCGGGACCGCCCAGTTAATCACGACCCGTTTTATTTTTCGAGGTGGCCCGTGGCCCGTTCCAAAACTAGCCTTAAGTGGCTGCAAGAACATTTCAACGATCCTTACGTCAAAAAGGCGCAGAAGGATGGGTATCGCTCCCGGGCCAGCTACAAGCTGCTGGAGATCCAGGACAAGGACAAGTTGATTCGTCCAGGCATGAGCGTTATCGACCTGGGTGCGGCCCCCGGTGGCTGGTCCCAAGTGACCAGTCGTCTGATTGGTGGGCAAGGTCGGCTGATCGCTTCCGACATCCTTGAGATGGACAGCATCCCGGATGTCACCTTCGTGCACGGTGATTTTACCCAGGACGCGGTGCTGGCCGAGATTCTGGAGGCTGTAGGAAATTCGCAGGTAGACCTTGTGATTTCCGACATGGCCCCCAATATGAGTGGATTACCGGCTGTTGATATGCCGCGAGCCATGTTCCTGTGTGAATTGGCATTGGATCTGGCGGGGCGCGTATTGCGTCCAGGTGGTGATTTCCTGGTGAAAGTGTTCCAGGGGGAAGGTTTCGACGAGTACCACAAGAACATCCGCAAGTTGTTCGATAAGGTTCAGACGCGTAAGCCGGACTCCTCCCGGGACAGGTCCAGGGAGCAATACCTGTTGTGCCGCGGCTTCCGCGGTGTCGAAGGCGCGGCGAGCGAAGAGCGTTTTTGAGAATTTCGAGGAAGGCGATAGGTTTTTTTATATCGCTTTCGTCATGAGGCTTTACGAATATTGTGTGGTCAAAGTTTCACAAAGGGTTACAGACGGCGCCTGCCAGAGATGTAGGTAATGTAGTAAGTTAGGCCGGTGAATATCATGCGAAGCGCGCGCCAGTAGCGGAGCTTGCTTCAGAGGGTAGTTAATTGAACGATATGGCAAAGAATCTGATCCTGTGGTTGATCATCGCGGCTGTCCTGGTGACGGTGATGAACAACTTCTCCAGCCCTAACGAGCCGCAGACCCTCAACTATTCCGACTTCATCCAGCAAGTTAAGGATGGCAAGGTCGAACGCGTAGCGGTTGATGGCTACGTGATTACCGGTAAGCGCATTGATGGCGACAGCTTCAAGACCATTCGTCCGGCAATTCAGGACAATGGGCTGATCGGCGACCTGGTGGATAACAAGGTCGTTGTGGAAGGCAAGCAGCCGGAGCAGCAGAGTATCTGGACCCAGCTCCTGGTAGCCAGCTTCCCGATCCTGGTGATTATTGCTGTGTTCATGTTCTTCATGCGCCAGATGCAAGGCGGCGCGGGAGGCAAGGGCGGGCCGATGAGCTTCGGCAAGAGCAAGGCGCGCCTTCTCTCCGAAGACCAGGTGAAGACCACCCTGGCTGACGTTGCCGGTTGCGACGAGGCCAAGGAAGAAGTCGGTGAGCTGGTTGAGTTCCTGCGTGATCCGGGCAAATTCCAGCGCCTGGGTGGCCGTATTCCTCGCGGCGTGCTGATGGTTGGTCCTCCGGGTACCGGCAAAACCTTGTTGGCCAAGGCGATTGCCGGTGAGGCCAAGGTGCCTTTCTTCACTATTTCCGGTTCTGACTTTGTCGAGATGTTTGTCGGCGTGGGTGCCAGCCGTGTTCGCGATATGTTCGAACAGGCCAAGAAGCACGCGCCGTGCATCATCTTTATCGACGAAATCGATGCCGTTGGTCGCCATCGTGGCGCCGGCATGGGCGGCGGTCACGACGAGCGCGAGCAGACTCTTAACCAGTTGCTGGTCGAGATGGATGGTTTCGAGATGAATGACGGCATTATCGTCATCGCTGCAACCAACCGTCCGGACGTGCTGGACCCTGCATTGCTGCGTCCGGGCCGTTTCGACCGTCAGGTTGTGGTAGGCCTGCCGGATATCCGTGGCCGTGAACAGATCCTGAAAGTACACATGCGCAAAGTGCCAATGGGTGACGACGTGGCACCGGCTGTGATTGCCCGTGGTACGCCTGGGTTCTCCGGTGCTGACCTGGCCAACCTGGTCAACGAGGCTTCCTTGTTCGCTGCTCGTACCGGCAAGCGTATCGTTGAAATGAAAGAGTTCGAGCTGGCTAAAGACAAGATCATGATGGGCGCCGAGCGCAAATCCATGGTCATGTCCGAGAAAGAGAAGCAGAACACCGCTTATCACGAGGCGGGTCACGCTATTGTCGGTCGCGTTGTGCCTGAGCATGACCCGGTCTACAAAGTGTCGATCATCCCGCGCGGTCGGGCCCTGGGTGTGACTATGTTCCTGCCGGAGGAGGATCGCTATAGCCTTTCCAAGCGAGCACTGATCAGCCAGATCTGTTCGCTGTACGGCGGCCGGATTGCGGAAGAAATGACCCTTGGTTTCGACGGTGTGACCACCGGCGCGTCCAACGACATCATGCGTGCCAGCCAGATTGCCCGGAACATGGTGACCAAGTGGGGCTTGTCGGAAAAGCTGGGTCCCCTGATGTATGCCGAGGAAGAGGGTGAAGTGTTCCTGGGTCGTGGTGGTGGCGGTCAGAGCGCCAGCTTCTCGGGTGAGACAGCCAAGCTGATCGACTCCGAGGTTCGCAGCATCATTGACCAATGCTACGGTACGGCCAAGCAGATCCTGACGGATAACCGCGACAAACTTGACGCCATGGCTGATGCGCTGATGAAGTATGAGACCATCGATGCTGACCAGATCGATGACATCATGGCTGGCCGTACGCCGCGTGAGCCTCGTGATTGGGAAGGTGGTTCGGGTACCTCGGGCACCCCGCCCGTAGTCCAGAATGAACTTCCTGAAGCCCCGATCGGTGGCCCGGCGGCTGACCATTAAGGTTTGAAATGACTTCTGCGTTGTCCTCTACCCGGTTGCCTTGCGGCAACCGGGTTCTTGATTTGGCCCATACACATGTCATGGGCATTCTCAATGTAACTCCTGATTCCTTTTCCGATGGCGGCCGTTTCAGCCAGGTAGACGCTGCGTTGCGCCACGCCGAGGCGATGGTGGCTGCTGGCGCGACTTTGATTGATGTCGGTGGTGAATCGACCCGGCCTGGCGCTCGTGTTGTTTCGCCTTTGGAAGAGTTGGAGCGGGTGGCCCCAGTCGTGGAGCGCATCGCCCGCGAGCTGGATGTGATCATCTCGGTGGACACTTCCACTCCGGCGGTGATGCGCGAAACTGCTCGTCTGGGGGCGGGACTTATTAACGACGTACGTTCGTTGCGACGTGATGGTGCCCTTGATGCCGCCGCAGCGACCGGTCTGCCTGTCTGTCTGATGCATATGATGGGTGAGCCCGGCAATATGCAGGATAATCCGCACTACAACGACCTGGTCGGCGAAGTAAATCGGTTTCTTGCTGACAGGATGGCCCAGTGCGTGGCTGTGGGAATTGCACCTGAGAAGATTATCCTTGATCCGGGATTTGGCTTCGCCAAGACCCTGGAGCACAATCTGAGCCTGTTCAAGCACTTGGATGCCTTGCATACCCTTGGTCGCCCGCTGTTGGTCGGCGTCTCGCGCAAGAGCATGATCGGGCTCGCCTTGAATCGCCCGGTGGGTGAGCGCTTGTATGGCGGCCTGGCGCTTGCGGCGCTTGCCGTGACCAAGGGCGCACGTATTTTGCGTGTGCATGATGTCGCCGAAACGGTCGATGTGGTGCGCATGCTCGCTGCTGTAGAATCAGCCGAATAAGAATGATGGAGCACTTATGACTAAAAAATATTTTGGCACCGACGGTATTCGTGGTCGGGTCGGCGAATTTCCGATTACTCCTGATTTCATGCTCAAGCTGGGCTGGGCGGCAGGCATGGCGTTCCGCAGCATGGGCGCTTGTCGCATCCTGGTAGGCAAAGATACCCGTATCTCGGGTTACATGTTTGAGTCAGCGCTGGAGGCCGGCTTGTCGGCCGCCGGAGCCGATGTGATGCTGCTGGGGCCCATGCCCACACCGGCGATCGCATACCTGACGCGCACGTTCCACGCTGAGGCTGGGATTGTGATCAGTGCTTCTCATAACCCTCATGATGACAATGGCATCAAGTTCTTTTCCGGGCAGGGCACCAAGTTGCCTGACGAGATCGAACTGATGATCGAAGAGCTGCTGGATGCGCCGATGACGGTGGTTGAATCCAGCAAGCTAGGCAAAGTGTCGCGCATTAATGACGCATCCGGCCGTTATATCGAATTCTGCAAAAGTAGCGTTCCAAGCAGTACCAATTTTGCCGGGTTGAAGATCGTCGTCGATTGTGCCCATGGTGCGACCTATAAGGTAGCGCCGAGCGTCTTCAAGGAGTTGGGCGCGCAGGTCACGGTACTGTCCGCACAGCCTAATGGCTTGAACATCAACGATAATTGTGGCTCCACCCACATGGAGCAGCTGCAGGCGGCTGTCCTGGCCGAGCACGCAGACCTGGGCATCGCTTTCGACGGCGATGGGGACCGGGTCCTGATGGTGGATCACACCGGCATGATCGTGGACGGTGATGACCTGCTGTTCATCATTGCTCGTGACCTGCATGAGCGTAACAAGCTGCACGGTGGTGTCGTTGGTACCTTGATGAGTAACCTGGGGCTCGAACTGGCGCTGGCCGAACTGGGTATCCCGTTTATTCGTGCCAATGTTGGTGACCGTTATGTGATCGCCGAGTTGCTGGAACGCAATTGGTTGGTTGGTGGGGAGAATTCGGGGCATGTTGTTTGCTTCCAGCACACCACCACTGGCGATGCGATCATCGCCGCGCTGCAGGTTTTGCTGGCCTTGCGTCGCCGTGAAGAGAGCCTGGCGCAGGCACGCCAAGCCCTGCGCAAATGCCCGCAAGTGCTTCTAAATGTGCGTTTCGCCGGTGGCGAAAACCCAATTGAGCACCCCGCAGTCAAAGAGGCTTGCGAGCGTGTGACCCAGGCTATGGCTGGGCGTGGGCGTGTGTTATTGCGCAAGTCCGGCACAGAGCCTCTGGTGCGCGTCATGGTCGAAGGCGAGGACGAAACCCAGGTTCGCGGCCATGCCGAAGACCTGGCAAAACTGGTAACTGAAGTTTGCGCCTGAATTCGGCTTGCCAGTGATGATGTGGTTGGGTAACATCTGCGCCCACTTTGACCGACGAGGTACAGCATGCGTCGCACTATGGTAGCTGGTAACTGGAAGATGCACGGTACCCGCGCCAGTGTCGCTGAGCTGATCAACGGCCTTCGTCACTTGGCCTTGCCTGGCGGTGTTGATGTCGCGGTGTTCCCGCCTTGCTTGCATATCAACCAAGTGGTTGATGGCTTGAAAGGCAAGTCGATTCAGGTCGGCGCGCAGAACTCTGCGGTGGAACCCATGCAAGGTGCGTTGACTGGCGAGATTTCGCCAAGTCAGTTGGTAGATGCGGGTTGTTCCTATGTGCTTGTCGGGCACTCCGAACGTCGTCAGATGATGGGCGAGCGTGATGGGACACTCAATCGCAAGTTCGCCGCGGCACAGGCTTGTGGCTTGATTCCGGTGCTGTGCATAGGGGAGACCCTGGAGCAGCGCGAATCGGGCAAGACTCTTGAAGTTGTCTCGCGTCAGCTGGGCAGCATCATCGAGGAGCTGGGTGTTGGTGCGTTTGCAAAGGCAGTGATTGCTTACGAGCCGGTCTGGGCCATTGGTACCGGGCTGACTGCTACACCGCAACAAGCGCAGGATGTGCATGCAGCCATTCGCGCGCAGTTGGCGGCAGAGAATTCTGAGGTCGCACAAGGTGTGCGGCTTCTATACGGCGGCAGCGTGAAGGCGGCCAATGCGGTCGAACTGTTCGGCATGCCGGATATCGATGGGGGGCTCATTGGTGGAGCCTCCCTGAATGCAGATGAGTTCGGTGCGATCTGTCGCGCCGCGGGAAACTGAAAAAATGCTGGAAACAGTCGTAGTCGTTTTTCATCTGTTGGCTGCCTTGAGCGTAGTTGCTCTGGTTTTGTTGCAACAGGGTAAAGGTGCGGATGCTGGTGCGTCTTTCGGTGCAGGTGCTTCAAATACTGTGTTCGGAAGCCAAGGTTCCTCTACCTTTCTTAGTAAGTTTACTGCTATACTTGCCGCCGGTTTCTTCATAACCAGCTTGGGGTTAGGTTACTTTGCTAAAGAGAAGGCTCATGTGCTGACTCAAGTAGGTCTCCCAAACCCAGCAGTGTTGGAAGTACCAAAAGCAAAACCGGCTTCTGATGATGTCCCGGTGCTTCAAGAGCAAAAGTCGGCTACTCCAGCGACTGACGTGCCTCCAGCTCAAGAGCAGAAGTAAGAAGGTTGTAAACACTGTATTGCCGAGGTGGTGGAATTGGTAGACACGCAACCTTGAGGTGGTTGTGCCCATAGGGTGTAGGGGTTCGAGTCCCCTTCTCGGTACCAATTATCAGGAGAGCCCGCTGTTGCGGGCTTTCTTGTAGGTGGAAGGTTACATTGACCCTGTAAGGGATCGGTCGTATACTTCCGCCCCAGCTTTGTCGCGGGGTGGAGCAGTCTGGTAGCTCGTCGGGCTCATAACCCGAAGGTCGTCGGTTCAAATCCGGCCCCCGCAACCAGTTTTAGCGGAGCCCCTTTTAAGGGGCTTTTTGTTAGCTGGACACTTTCAACGCCGCTGTTCGACGGCGTTTCAAGGATGGGCGTTTCGCCCATTTTTTTATTTTGCACAGCATGCACATACATGCACGAGGGGGTTCAGGTGTCGAGCAAGCTAGAAGAGTTGCAGGCCTTGCTGGCCCCGGTGGTCGTGGCCCTAGGCTATGAATGCTGGGGTATTGAGTTTTCGGCTCAAGGTCGCCACTCAATGTTGCGCGTTTATATCGATAAAGAGGGCGGCGTGCTGGTCGACGATTGTGCCATTGTCAGCCGTCAGATCAGCGGTGTGCTGGATGTTGAAGATCCCATCGCCGTTGAATACACCCTCGAAGTTTCCTCGCCAGGCATGGAACGCCCACTGTTCACTATCGAGCAGTTTGCTAAATATGTCGGTGAACAAGTGAAGATCAAGCTGCGCTCCCCGTTCGAAGGGCGACGCAACTTTCAGGGCCTTCTGCGCGGTGTAGAAGAGCAGGATGTCGTGGTGCAGGTAGAAGACCATGAGTTCCTGTTGCCGATCGATATGATCGACAAGGCCAACATTATTCCCAGTTTTGACTGAGACGCGGATCCCGCGGATCCAATGGCTTGCGAAAGGCGAGGCGTACGATGAGCAAAGAAGTACTGCTGGTTGTTGAGTCGGTATCCAATGAAAAGGGCGTACCGGCAAACGTGATTTTTGAAGCGCTGGAGCTGGCCCTGGCCACTGCTACCAAAAAGCGTTTTGAAGATGAAGTTGATCTGCGTGTGGAAATCAACCGCCACACCGGTGCCTATGAGACCTTCCGTCGCTGGACGGTCGTCGAAGAAGCCGATCTTGATGATCCGGCCATCGAAACCTGGCCGAGCAAGGTTGCGCAGACGCACCCTGGTGCCCAGGTCGGTGATGTCGTCGAAGAAAAGATCGAATCGATCGAGTTCGGCCGTATTGCTGCCCAGACTGCCAAGCAGGTCATCGTGCAGAAGGTTCGCGAAGCCGAGCGCGCTCAAGTCGTTGACGCTTATCGCGAGCGCCTGGGGGAAATCATCTCCGGCACCGTGAAAAAAGTCACCCGCGACAACGTGATCGTCGACCTGGGTAACAATGCGGAAGCGTTGCTGGCCCGTGAAGACATCATCTCTCGCGAAACCTTCCGTGTTGGCGTGCGTCTGCGTGCGCTGCTCAAGGAAATCCGCACCGAGAACCGCGGCCCTCAGTTGATCCTGTCGCGTACCGCGCCGGAAATGCTGATCGAGCTGTTCCGCATCGAAGTGCCGGAAATCGCTGAAGGTCTGATCGAAGTCATGGCTGCATCCCGGGACCCGGGTTCGCGTGCCAAGATCGCGGTCCGCTCCAAGGACAAGCGCATTGATCCGCAAGGCGCCTGCATTGGTATGCGCGGTTCGCGCGTCCAGGCAGTGTCGGGCGAATTGGGCGGTGAGCGTGTAGACATCGTTCTGTGGGACGATAACCCTGCGCAGTTTGTGATCAATGCGATGTCGCCGGCTGAAGTGGCGGCAATTATCGTTGACGAGGATGCCCATGCGATGGACATCGCCGTTGGCGCAGACAATCTGGCTCAGGCCATTGGTCGTGGTGGTCAGAACGTGCGTCTGGCCAGCCAACTGACCGGTTGGACCCTGAACGTGATGACCGAATCGGACATCCAGGCTAAGCAGCAAGCTGAAACCGGTGACATCCTGCGCAACTTTATCGAAGAGCTGGAAGTCGATGAAGACCTGGCGCAGGTACTGGTAGATGAAGGCTTCACCAGCCTGGAAGAGATTGCCTACGTACCGTTGGAAGAAATGCTCAACATCGACGGCTTTGACGAAGACACCGTCAACGAGCTTCGCGCTCGGGCCAAGGATCGTTTGTTGACTAAAGCCATCGCTACTGAGGAAAAGCTGGCAGACGCCCATCCGGCCGAAGACCTGCTCTCGCTTGAGGGTATGGACAAGGATTTGGCGATGGAACTGGCGGTGCGCGGCGTAATTACCCGCGAAGACCTGGCCGAGCAGTCTATTGACGATCTGCTCGACATCGACGGCATTGACGATGATCGTGCCGGCAAGTTGATCATGGCCGCCCGAGCCCATTGGTTCGAGTAATTAGGCGCGGCCTGAGGAGAGAAGTGCATGACGCAAGTCACGGTGAAACAACTGGCCGATGAGGTCAAAACACCGGTAGAGCGCCTGTTGCAGCAGATGCGTGAGGCAGGTCTGCCGCACACCGCCGCCGATGAAGGTGTGAGCGATAGTGAGAAGCAGTCTTTGCTGACTCACTTGAAGAGCAGCCACAAGGCGAAAGTGGAAGAACCGCGCAAGATTACATTGCAGCGCAAAACCACCAGCACCCTGCGTGTTGCGGGTAGCAAGAGCATCAGCGTTGAAGTGCGCAAGAAGAAAGTCTTCGTACAGCGCAGCCCGGAAGAAATCGAAGCCGAGCGCAAACGCGAACTGGAAGAGCGTCGCGCAGTAGAAAATGCTGCCCGTCAGAAGGCTGAAGAAGAAGCCAAGCGTCGCGCCGAAGAAGAAGCGCGTCGCCAGCCTGCTGCTGCGCAAGCTGCTGCCACTGAAGCGGTCGCCGCCCCTGTTGAAGCTGTGCGTGAGGCCGCCCCGGTTGCCGCTGCACCTGCTCCTGCAGCAGATGCCCGCAAGCGCGACGAACCTCGTCGTCCAGACAAGCCCCGTGCCGACGATAACAATCGTCGCGGTGGTGGTGGTGATGGCGAGCGCAAAAACGCTCCGCATCGTGCTTCGGTCAAAGAGAAGGCGCCTGCTCCACGCGTTGCCCCACGTACTACCGACGAAGAAAGCGATGGCTTCCGTCGTGGTGGTCGCGGCAAGGCCAAGCTGAAAAAACGCAACGCCCACGGTTTCCAGAGCCCAACCGGCCCTGTCGTGCGTGATGTGCAGATCGGCGAGACCATCACTGTTGGCGATCTCGCCAATCAGATGTCGGTCAAGGCGGCTGAAATCATCAAGTTCATGTTTAAACTGGGTACTCCAGCGACCATCAACCAGGTGCTTGATCAGGAAACTGCTCAACTCGTGGCTGAAGAGCTGGGCCACAAAGTGACCCTGGTCAGCGACACTGCCCTGGAAGATTCCCTGGCCGAGTCCCTGAAGTTTGAAGGTGAGACCTTCTCCCGTGCGCCAGTTGTGACCGTAATGGGTCACGTTGACCATGGTAAGACTTCGCTGCTCGACTACATTCGTCGTGCCAAGGTAGCTGCGGGCGAAGCCGGCGGTATTACTCAGCACATCGGTGCGTACCACGTTGAAACCGAACGCGGCATGGTCACCTTCCTCGATACCCCGGGTCACGCCGCGTTTACCGCAATGCGTGCCCGTGGTGCCAAGGCGACCGACATCGTGATCCTGGTCGTTGCAGCGGACGACGGCGTAATGCCGCAGACCATTGAAGCTGTCCAGCACGCCAAGGCCGCGGGTGTTCCACTGGTTGTTGCAGTGAACAAAATCGACAAGCCGGGCGCTGATCTCGATCGCATCCGTAGCGAGCTTTCGGTTCACGGCGTGACTTCCGAAGAGTGGGGCGGTGATACGCCATTCGTTTCGGTCTCGGCGAAAGTCGGTACTGGCGTAGACGAACTGCTCGAAGCGGTCCTGCTGCAAGCCGAAGTTCTCGAACTCAAGGCAACCCCATCGGCCCCAGGTCGCGGTGTTGTGGTTGAATCGCGTCTCGACAAAGGTCGTGGCCCGGTTGCAACTGTTCTGGTTCAAGACGGTACCCTGCGCCAAGGCGACATGGTGCTGGTCGGTTCGAACTATGGCCGTGTACGTGCCATGCTCGACGAGAACGGCAAGCCTATCAAAGAAGCCGGTCCTTCCATCCCTGTCGAGATCCTCGGCCTGGACGGTACCCCGGACGCTGGCGACGAGATGAGCGTGGTTGCTGACGAGAAGAAAGCCCGTGAAGTGGCTCTGTTCCGTCAAGGCAAGTTCCGCGAAGTCAAACTGGCTCGTGCTCACGCCGGCAAGCTGGAAAACATCTTCGAAAACATGGGCCAGGCAGAGAAGAAGACGCTCAACATCGTCCTCAAATCTGACGTCCGTGGTTCCCTCGAAGCGTTGAACGGCGCCTTGAACGGCCTGGGTAACGACGAAGTGCAAGTGCGTGTTGTCGGTGGCGGCGTAGGTGGTATCACCGAATCCGACGCCAACCTGGCACTGGCTTCCAACGCTGTACTGTTCGGCTTCAACGTGCGTGCCGATGCTGGCGCACGGAAGATCGTCGAGCAGGAAGGCCTGGACATGCGTTACTACAACGTCATCTACGACATCATCGAAGACGTCAAGAAAGCCCTCACCGGCATGCTTGGCAGCGACGTCCGGGAGAACATCCTGGGTGTGGCCGAGGTGCGTGACGTGTTCCGCTCGCCGAAATTCGGCGCGATCGCCGGTTGCATGGTTATCGAAGGTGTTGTGCACCGTAACCGTCCAATCCGTGTACTGCGTGAAGACATCGTTATCTTCGAAGGCGAGCTGGAATCCCTGCGCCGCTTCAAGGATGACGCTTCCGAAGTGCGTGCTGGCATGGAATGCGGTATCGGCGTCAAGAGCTACAACGACGTCAAGCCTGGCGACAAGATCGAAGTCTACGAGAAGGTTCAGGTTGCTCGCAGCCTCTAACTCGCGCACTTCAAGGGCCGCGCGGCGTCCCGGCATGCAAATGCCTGGCGCTGTGTCAGGACTCTAAACGCAACGCCCGGTCTGGCTTCTGTCAGGCCGGGCGTTTGCCGCTTTCAGACCCCACGGGTTTCACCGTGTGGCAGTAACAGGTAACAAGACATGGCAAAAGAATACAGCCGTACCCAGCGTATCGGTGATCAGATGCAGCGCGAGCTGGCCCAACTGATTCGTCGCGAAGTCAAAGACCCCCGCGTTGGCCTGGTCACCATCACCGCTGTCGAGGTGAGCCGTGACGTAGGTCACGCCAAGATCTTCATCACCGTGATGGGGCAGGACAACAGCGAAGAAATCGCACAAAGCATCAAGGTGCTCAACTCGGCCGCAGGTTTCCTGCGCATGCAGTTGGCCCGTGAAATGAAGCTGCGCAGCGTCCCCCAGTTGCACTTCCACTACGACGAAAGCGTTGTTCGTGGTGCGCACCTGTCGGCCCTGATCGAGCGTGCGGTAGCGGAAGACAGTCAGCATCCGTCCACACCTGAAGACGCCAAGGAGTAAGCGGTGGCTCAGGTCAAACGTATCCGTCGCAATGTCAGCGGCATCATTCTGCTGGACAAGCCCATTGGCTTTACCTCCAATGCCGCGCTGCAGAAGGTCCGCTGGTTGCTCAATGCCGAGAAGGCAGGGCACACCGGCAGCCTTGATCCGCTGGCCACCGGCGTGTTGCCGTTGTGCTTTGGCGAGGCCACCAAGTTCTCCCAATACCTGCTCGATTCCGACAAGGGTTATGAAACCCTGATGCAATTGGGCAAGACCACCACCACGGCCGACGCCGAAGGTGATGTTCTGCAGGTACGCGAGGTGACCGTTGGTCGTGCTGATATCGAAGCTGCTTTACCGGCTTTTCGCGGGGAAATCAGTCAGATACCGCCGATGTACTCGGCCCTCAAGCGGGATGGACAGCCACTTTACAAGCTGGCACGTGCGGGCGAAGTAGTGGAGCGCGAACCGCGTTCTGTTACTATTGCGCGCTTGGAATTGCTCGCCTGTGAAGGCGACACTGCCCGCTTGGCCGTTGACTGCAGCAAAGGCACCTATATCCGTACCCTGGTGGAAGATATCGGTGAAAAGCTCGGTTGCGGCGCGTACGTTGCAGAACTGCGACGCACCCAGGCCGGCCCTTTCAGCCTGGCCCAGACGGTGACGCTGGAAGAGTTGGAAGCCGTGCATGCCGAAGGCGGCAACGAAGCAGTTGATCGCTTCCTGATGCCATCGGACAGCGGTTTGCTCGATTGGCCATTGCTGCACTTCTCGGAGCACAGCGCGTTCTACTGGCTTAACGGCCAGCCGGTACGCGCCCCGGATGCCCCGAAGTTCGGCATGGTGCGGGTACAGGATCATAACGGTCGCTTTATCGGTATCGGTGAAGTGAGCGAGGACGGGCGTATCGCGCCGCGTCGACTGATTCGGTCAGAATGACCGAACGAGGGTGGCTGTTAATAGGCATGGTCACTTCTCATTTATAGATACGGGGGTATGCCCTCGGCCTATTGAGATCACCCTTTGGGTGGTTTCCTGAAAAAAGGATTGCCTCATGGCTCTCGACGTTCAAGAAAAAGCACAAATCGTAGCTGACTATCAGCAAGCTGTTGGTGACACTGGTTCGCCAGAAGTGCAAGTTGCACTGCTGACCCACAACATCAACAAGCTGCAAGGTCACTTCAAGGCCAACGGTAAAGATCACCACTCCCGTCGTGGTCTGATCCGCATGGTAAACCAGCGCCGTAAGCTGCTGGACTACCTGAAAGGCAAGGATCTGGGTCGTTATCAGGCTCTGATCGGTCGCCTGGGTCTGCGTCGCTAATCAGCGATTGCGCTAGAGGTTGGTTGTCTGCCGTGTGTCAGTGGGATTCCCGCTGGCCCATGGTAGGCTCCCAGCCTCAAGTTTTATCTGGATACACGTTTTACCCCTGGACAAGGGTTGGGCCGATTCCCGACATTGCCCAAGAATTTCGTAAGAAGACAAGTTCCCCCAAGAGCCACAAAGAAGGTAGGACACCGTGAACCCGGTTATCAAAAAATTCCAGTTCGGTCAGTCGACCGTTACCCTCGAGACAGGCCGTATCGCCCGTCAAGCCTCCGGCGCAGTGCTGGTTACCGTTGACGACGACGTTACCGTACTGGTGACCGTTGTTGGCGCCAAGACCGCTGACCCGAGCAAAGGCTTCTTCCCCCTGTCCGTTCACTACCAGGAAAAGACTTACGCTGCCGGTAAGATCCCTGGCGGTTTCTTCAAGCGCGAAGGCCGTCCTTCCGAGAAAGAAACCCTGACTTCCCGACTGATCGACCGTCCGATCCGTCCGCTGTTCCCAGAAGGCTTCATGAACGAAGTGCAGGTTGTCTGCACCGTGGTTTCCACCAGCAAGAAAACCGATCCGGACATCGCTGCGATGATCGGTACCTCGGCTGCCCTGGCCATCTCCGGCATTCCTTTCGATGGTCCGATCGGCGCGGCGCGCGTTGCTTTCCACGAAAGCACCGGCTACCTGCTGAACCCGACTTACGAGCAACAGAAAGCTTCGAGCCTGGACATGGTCGTTGCCGGTACGTCCGAAGCCGTATTGATGGTTGAATCGGAAGCCAAAGAGCTGACCGAAGACCAGATGCTGGGTGCCGTACTGTTTGCTCACGACGAGTTCCAGGTGGTGATCAACGCGGTTAAAGAGTTGGCTGCCGAAGCTGCCAAGCCAACCTGGACCTGGGCTGCTGCCCCGGAAGCCACCGAACTGCTGGGCGCGATCCGCTCCGAGTTCGGCGCTGCCATCTCCGACGCCTACACCATCACCGTCAAGGCCGACCGTTACGCTCGTCTGGGCGAGCTGAAGGACCAGGTCGTCGCCAAGCTGTCCGGCGAAGAAGGCCAGCCTTCCGCCAGCGAAGTCAAAGCTGCTTTCGGTGAGATCGAGTACCGCACCGTTCGCGAAAACATCGTTAACGGCAAGCCGCGTATTGACGGTCGCGACACTCGCACTGTGCGTCCGCTGAACATCGAAGTCGGCGTTCTGCCGAAGACTCACGGTTCGGCGCTGTTCACCCGTGGCGAAACCCAGGCCCTGGTGGTTGCGACCCTGGGTACTGCCCGTGACGCACAACTGCTGGACACCCTGGAAGGCGAGAAAAAAGACCCCTTCATGCTGCACTACAACTTCCCTCCGTTCTCGGTGGGCGAGTGTGGTCGTATGGGCGGTGCTGGTCGTCGCGAAATCGGTCACGGCCGTCTGGCCCGTCGTTCGGTTCAGGCCATGCTGCCTGCCGCTGACGTGTTCCCGTACACCATCCGTGTGGTATCGGAAATCACCGAGTCCAACGGTTCCAGCTCCATGGCTTCGGTCTGCGGTGCTTCCCTGGCTCTGATGGACGCCGGTGTGCCAATGAAGGCACCGGTTGCCGGTATCGCCATGGGCCTGGTTAAAGAAGGCGAGAAGTTCGCCATCCTGACCGACATCCTGGGTGACGAAGACCACCTGGGCGACATGGACTTCAAAGTAGCCGGTACCGCTAAAGGTGTTACCGCGCTGCAGATGGACATCAAGATCAAGGGCATCACCGAAGAGATCATGGAAATCGCCCTGGGCCAAGCCCTGGAAGCGCGCCTGAACATCCTCGGCCAGATGAACCAGATCATTGGTCAGTCCCGTACCGAACTGTCGGAAAATGCTCCGACCATGATCGCGATGAAAATCGACACCGACAAAATCCGTGATGTTATCGGTAAAGGCGGCGCGACCATTCGTGCGATCTGTGAAGAGACCAAGGCTTCGATCGACATCGAAGACGACGGCTCGATCAAGATCTTCGGCGAAACCAAGGAAGCGGCTGAAGCTGCACGCCAGCGCGTCCTGGGTATCACCGCTGAGGCTGAGATCGGCAAGATTTACGTCGGCAAGGTTGAGCGCATCGTCGACTTCGGCGCATTCGTCAACATCCTGCCGGGCAAGGATGGTCTGGTTCACATCTCCATGTTGAGCGACGCTCGCGTTGAGAAAGTGACCGACATTCTGAAAGAAGGCCAGGAAGTCGAAGTGCTGGTACTGGACGTGGACAACCGCGGCCGTATCAAGCTGTCCATCAAGGACGTAGCAGCAGCCAAGGCTTCGGGCGTTTAATCTCTCGTAGTTCAGGCTGAAAAAAGGGACTCCTCGGAGTCCTTTTTTTATGGGTGCTGGAAAATTAAGCAAAATCAGCCATTTAGCCAACCGCCAAAAACCGCAACTTGCATGCAGGTACGACGGATTTCATGCAAGTTGCACGATTTCGAAAATTGGTCGTTTTTTTAACTCATTGATTTATAAGAGTTTATTCAGGGTTTTCGACTTGGCACGCCGTCTGCACTATCCCTGTTAACGCTGCAGCATCAAGGTTTACACACTGCAGACTTTTAATAAAACAGGAGTTACTCGTATGAAGAAGTTCGCTCTCGCTACCGCTACCGCTCTGACCTTGGCCATGGGTGCTAGCGTGGCCTTTGCTCAGACTTCCCAAGCCCCTATGACTCTGGCGGCTGGTGAAATGACCAAGGCCAAAGAGTCCACCTCGGATACCTGGATCACCACTAAAGTAAAAGCTGATCTGCTGACTGAAAAAGGCATTCCTGGTTCGGACATCAAGGTAGAAACCAACAAAGGCGTGGTTTCCCTTTCTTCCGACGTAGCTATCTCCGACTCGCAGAAAGCGACCGCTGTAGCCATTACCAAGAAAATCAAAGGCGTAACTGCTGTTTCTGCTGACGGCCTGTTGGCTGGCGGCGCTACCAAAGCTGACGGTATTGATAAAACCAAAGGTGCCGCTGCTGATGCCAAAGGCGCGACCAGCGACACTTGGATCACTACTAAAGTGAAGGCTGACCTGGTTACCGAGAAAGGTATTCCTGGTACCGATATCAAGGTAGAGACCAACAAAGGTGTGGTTTCCCTGTCGTCCGCGGCTGCTGTAACTGCATCGCAGAAAGAAACCGCAGTCGCAATTGCCAAGAAAATCAAAGGCGTTAAAGCTGTATCGGCCGATGGCCTGAAAGCAGAGTAACGCGCCCTTTTCGTCTGAACTAGACGGCGGCGGCTTAGGGTGAGTTAGATATCCACCCGATGCACCTCTGGAGTTCATGCGACCGACCACACGGATGTGGTCATTACAGGCCCCGGCACTTGTGTCGGGGCCTGTTCTATTTCAGGCTGAGACAGGATGATCAGGCCAAAAAATGTGGTAGCTGGCTTGCCTGAGATGCTGGCACCTCGGTCATTCAGTTGCACCGAGGTGATGCTATCGCAGGCAAGCCAGCTCCCACATTAGGATGGGCGGTGCTTAGAAGTTACTCAGCATCCAAGTGCATGGGAGTGATCACGCGGCCATCTTTCTCGGCCTGTCCCAGTTGCGCATCGATGAAGTACACGCGGTCATCTTCCAGCTGGCCCTTGTCTACCAGGTAATCCTTGATAGTGCTGGCTCGGTCCTGCCCCAACTGGCGTAGTAGCACGTCACTGCCACTCCAGAACTTGATCACACCGTCCTTGAGCTTCGCCGAGCGCTCATCGCTGCCCAGGTCTTTCCACTCGGCCGGTGGCTGCTGTTTCAAGCGGGTGCGGTAGATGCCTTCCAGCAATGGTGCCTTTTCCTTCTCCGGTACCACCAGCAATGAGGCCTGGGCCGGGACTTTGTCGCCACGGCGCTGGAGGATCTTGTAATAGTTGTATTGGTATTCACGTTCCAGCCGTTGTGCGGCCAGGAACGGCCCGTCGCTGCTTGCGGCAGCCGTACCTTCGATTTCCAGGCGCAGGGTAGGGCGCTCTTTCAACGCCTTGGCCAGGGTGTTCAAAGCGCTTTCGGCATCTTTGTTCAGCTCACTGGAGCCGGCGTCGAACGATACATTACCCAGGTCTTCCGAGCCGCCACCAGTCACCAGCCCGCCGATAAACTTGAACGGCGCGGTTGCTGCCCGTACTACGAGGTTACGCAGGGTCTGCCACACAATCGGCATCACGCTGAATTGAGGGTTATTCAGGTCGCCGCTCACCGGCAGTTCGATGGAGATCTTGCCGTCGGAATCCTTGAGCAGGGCAACCGCCAGGCGAATCGGCAAGTCCACCGCGTCGGAGCTGTCAACTTTTTCACCCAGCTGCAGTTGTTCAACCACTACTTTGTTTTCAGCCTTCAACTGGCCCTTGATGATCACGTAGTGCAAGTCGAGATTCAAACGGCCCTTGCGGATACGGAAACCTGCGAACTTGCCTGAGTAAGGCGTCAGGTTAGTCAACTCGACACGTTTGAAGCTGGTAGCGATATCCAAGGATGCCATCGGATCAAACGGGTTCACGCTGCCTTTGATGGTCACTGGCGCGTAGCGGTCTACCTTGCCCTTTATGTCGACGCTGGCCGGCTTGGCCTGGCGGCTGTCGATGGTGCCAATCTGGCCGTTGAGCTGTTGGATCGCGGTGGCGAAGTTGGGGGTGAGGCTGAAGTCGGCAAAGTTGGCAGAACCATCGTTGATCGCGATCTGGCCGATATGAATGCCCAGTGGCTTTTCGTTGCTGGCTGCGGGTTTGGCGGCCGACTTATTGCCGCTGTCTGCCGGCTGTGGAACCAGCAAGTCATCGATGTTGGTGGTGCGATCGTCGTTGATCATGAAGCGCGCATACGGTTGCAGCAGGTTGACCTTGTCGATCGACAGGCTTTGACCGTGCTGGTAGTTCACGCCTTCCAGCACCAGGCGCTGCCACTTGAGGAAGTCGCGGGTCTTGAGGGTGTCCAGGGTATGCAACTGATCAACCTGGGCGCGGCCGGTGACTTGTAGGGCCAACGGCTCGGTGCTTTTGAGGTTCACATCCAGGTTGCTGCCCAGCATGCCGCTGCGCAGTTCCAGGCGAATAAACGGGCTGATATACGACTGGGCAACCCGCAGATCGATGTCCTGGGTGTTCACTTTCAGCTTGGCACTGACGGGGTTGAGGTTAACCTCGCCAGTCGCCTGGATCTTGCCTTGCTTGCCCAGGCCGGTGTCGACCTTCAAGGTAAAGGGGCTCTGGTTGAGGCTGTCGAAGTTCTGCACATCGACATTCAATGGGCCCAGCTCCAGCGCGACCGCAGGCTGGGCCTGGCGGTCGGCCAGGTGCACCTGGTAGTTACGCAGTTGCACGTCCTTGAGCAGCACCTGCCAGGGTTTGCTCGGGACTGGCGGTTGCGCTTGAGGGGCATCGGCAGTGGCTGGCGCAGTGGCCGGTTGCGGTGTCGTGGCTGGTTTGCTCGGCTGGCTGGCGAACAGTTTCTGCCAATCCAACTGCCCATCGGCTTCACGGGCCGCCCAGGTTTCCAGCTTGTTGCTGCGAATCTTGCCGACCACCACCTGCTGCTTGGCCAGGTCTACCGTGGTTTCGCTGACGTCCAGGCGCTCCAGGCGGGCCAATGGCCGGCCATCCGGCGCCTTGATCGCGAAGGGCGCGATGCTGGCGGCGGTGTTGGTCAGGTTCAGTTCGGTCTCTTTTGCCAGGCTGAATTTATAGTCGGTGCTGAAGTTGAGCACACCGTCTTCCAGTACCAAAGGCAGGGCGTCACGTACATAGGGCCACCAGGCTTTCATCTTGCCGTCGGTGACTTTCAAGGTGCCTTCGGATGTGATCGGCACCAGGCTGAAATTACCTTTCCAGTCGATCTGCCCACCGTCAGGGCCCGCGGCGACCAGGGTCATGTCGGCGTTGTCTTCGGGCAAGGTGCTGAGGTTTTTCAGCTCGAAGTCGAGTTTGTCGTAGAGAAATTCGATGGGTTCGCTGGGGCGCAGGTCCTGGAAGTGCAGGTTGCCGCCCGCCAGCTTGATGCTGTCGATACGCAGTGGGAACGGCTTGGCGTCGGGATCGGCCGGGGTCGGCTCGCTCGGTGGCAGCTTGAACAACTGCGCCAGATTAAGTTGGCCGGATTTGTCGAACAGCAGTTCGGTCTTGGGCTGGTCCAGTTGCACATCGGCCAGGTGCAGGGCTCGGGTCCAGAGACTGTCCACTTGCAGGTTGGCGTAGAAGCGCTCGAAACCCACTTGTTCTTTGCCCGGCTCACCGATCTTCAGGCCCCACAATGTCAGTTCGAGGCTGAACGGGTTGAGCTCGATGCGCTCGATTCGCGCTGGCACCGTGGCGTAGTTGGCCAACTGTTGGTTGGCGATGCGAAGGGCAATGCCCGGTAAGATCAGAAAGCCCAGCAAGCTGTACAAAGCAAGGGCGGTCAACAAGGCGCCTGCGGCGCGAATCAATCCTTTGGGCATGGGTGACGCCATCTATGTCAAACGAGAGTGCCTTGGAGTATGGCACGGGAATTCGGTTCCGAAGAACCGTGGGCGCTGGGAAACTTCCTACAAATGCAGGATCAAGGTCTTCAATGGCGGTTGCTGGTCTCTGGATGGAAAGTCGGCTCCGGGTGTCATGATTTGCCAGTCACGTACAGGGCGGCCGGCTTTTTCTGCGCAACGCAGCACCTGCTCGCGCCAGTCATCCATGCTGACCTTCGCCAGGTTGTTGCAGCAAATCAGCACGCCATTGTCGGTGGTGGCCAGCAGCGCGGGCTTGAGCAGGCTCTGATAGTCGCGCAGCAAGTCGACGGTGCCGAAGGCGCTCTTGGCCCAGGCGGGAGGGTCGAGGAGTACCAGGTCATATTGGCGCTGCTCCAGGCGTGGATAACCCGGCAATTTCTGGCCGCGACGCTGGGTGATCGGCAGGCCCGCCAGTTGGCGAATCGCCGGGAAGTAATCAGACTGCACAAAATCCATTGCTGGCAACTGCGGGTTGAGCAGGCCGTTTTCACGCCCAACCGCCAGGTTGCCCTCGGCAAAGTCCAGGTTGCACACCTCGCGTGCCCCGCCTGCCGCCGCGCTTAAGCCTACGCCACAGGTGTAGGCGAACAGGTTCAGCACGCTTTTACCGGCACTATGGTCCTTGACCCAGCCACGGGTATTGCGCAGGTCGAGGAACAGCAGGGGGTCTTGCCCCGCATGACGCCCACGCACACGATAGTTGAGGCCCCATTCGTGGCCGACCAGGTCTTCCAGTGCCGCGGGCGCTGCGCGGTACACCGTGTCTTCGCGGTCGATGCGCGAGTTACCACGGGCGCGGTCGTTGTATACCAGCAGCAATTCCAGGCCCATGTGCTGGTTGATCATCTGGTGCAGGTCCAGCAGGTCTGCGCTTTCCAGGGACTGGTGGAAGCTCTGCACCAGCAATTGCGGACCGTAGCGGTCGATGGTCAGGCCACCGGCACCTTCCTGACTGCCATGGAACAACCGATAGCAGTCCGTACCCTGGGCGTGCAGTTGGTTGATCAGGTCTTGGCGATAATCGAGGGCGGCGCGCAGCGCCTGATTCAAGGGAGTCATGGAGCGCGCCTTGCTTGCGGTAAATGAGGGCATTATGGGCGCGGAGTTTAACAGCTATGGGCCGCTACCTACATCAGCCCCATTCGCCGATGGGCGCGCTGCACCGAACCGTTGCGCATCGCCCAGCGCAGCAGTGGCGCACTGCGCTTGACCCCGGCGCGGATCATCTGGCGTTGCAGCGGGCTCTGCTGTTGGTCAAGCATCGCGCTTGCCCAGTCGGGCAGCAGGTCGATCCCGGCCTGCATCATCAGGCTGCCGAAGGGTTTGGCCAACGTGCTCGGGGCAGGAGCCTCGAGCAGCAGGCGCAGCACCTCACGGCTGCGCTCGTCGCACAGCAGTTGCGGGCGGATACGCACCAGATAATCCGAAATTTCCTGGCGTGAACGCGGCACATGCCGCGCGCCCAGGCGTTCGGCGACCAGAGCTATTTCGCTGTAGTAGCGATCCTGGTCGCGACCTGAAAGCCGGGGGTTGCGATAACGCAGGTGAGCGGCCAGAAAGTTGCTCACCTCGGCCACATGCACCCAGGTCAGCAGCTCGGGATCGCTGGCCGCATAAGGTCGCCCATCCGGCGCGTGGCCGACCACCTGCAGGTGAATGGTGCGCACTTTTTCGATCAGCCACTCTGCATCCTTGCGTGAGCCGAAGGTGGTGCCGGAAATGAACTGCGAGGTTCGTCGCAAGCGCCCCAGCATGTCCTGGCGGAAGTTCGAATGGTCCCACACGCCGGCCAGGGCCAGTGGGTGCAAGGCTTGCAGCATCAAGGCACTGATGCCGCCGATCAGCATGCTGCTGAAGTCGCCATGCACTTGCCAACTGACCGAGTCCGGCCCGAACAGGCCCGGATCGCCCTTGGGGTTCTCCAGGTCCAGTTGGCCCAGTGACAAACCGGTCAGGCTCATCAACTGGGTTTCGATGCGGCTGCGGATAAATTCCATGGCGACTCGGGTGTTCCTATCGGTTCAGGCGTTTGTCGATCAAACCGTCTACGACGCTCGGGTCGGCCAGGGTCGAGGTATCTCCCAGGCTGTCCAGTTCGTTGCAGGCGATCTTGCGCAGGATGCGCCGCATGATCTTGCCGGAGCGGGTTTTCGGCAGGGCAGGCGCCCATTGGATCAGTTCTGGCTTGGCAAAGCTGCCGATTTCCTTGCTGACCAGGTCCAGCAGGTGTTTTTTCAACGCATCGCTGGGCTCGACACCGTTCATTGGGGTCACAAAGGCATAGATGCCCTGGCCTTTAACGTCGTGGGGGTAGCCGACCACAGCAGCTTCGGCGATTTGGTCATGCAGCACCAAGGCGCTCTCTACCTCGGCAGTGCCGATGCGATGGCCCGATACGTTGATCACATCGTCGATCCGCCCTGTGATCCAGTAGTCACCGTCTTCATCGCGTCGCGCGCCGTCGCCGGTGAAGTAGTAGCCGGGATAGGGTTTGAAGTAGGTGTCGATCATGCGTTGCGGGTCACCATAGACGCTGCGAATCTGCCCCGGCCAGCTGGCCTTGATCGCCAGCACGCCACTGCCGGCGCCGCTGATTTCCTTGCCCTGCTCATCCAGCAGCACCGGCTGTACGCCGAACATTGGCTGGGTGGCGCAGCCCGGCTTGATGCGCTGGGCGCTGACCAGCGGGCTGAGCATGATGCCGCCGGTTTCGGTCTGCCACCAGGTATCGACAATCGGGCAGCGCTGTTCGCCGACCGCGTTGAAATACCAGTCCCAGGCCTCCGGGTTGATGGGCTCGCCGACGCTGCCGAGCAGGCGCAGGCTGGCGCGGGAGCTACTCTCCAACGGACCGTGGCCTTCACGCATCAGGGCGCGCAACGCGGTGGGCGCGGTATAGAAAATATTCACTTGGTGCTTGTCGATCACCTGCCAGAACCGCGAGCTGTCCGGGTAACTTGGCACGCCTTCGAACATCAGCGAGGTCGCGCCATTGGCCAGCGGGCCATAGACAATGTAGCTGTGGCCGGTGACCCAGCCCACATCGGCGGTGCACCAGAACACTTCGCCCTCTTGGTAATCGAGCACGTACTTGAAGGTCATCGCTGCTTGCAGCAGGTAGCCGCCGGTGGTGTGCAGCACACCCTTGGGTTTGCCGGTGCTGCCGGAGGTATAAAGGATGAACAGTGGATCTTCGGCATCCATCGGCTCGGGCGGGCAGTTGTCGCTGGCGGCTTCCAGGGCGGTCTGATACCTGAGGTCGCGGCCCTCGTTCCAGTTCACGTTTGCCCCGGTGCGCTCCACCACCACTACAGTGCTGACATCCGGGCAACTGGCCAGGGCTTTATCGACGTTCTGCTTCAACGCCACGGGCTTACCCCCGCGCACGCCTTCGTCGGCGGTAATCACGGTACGGCAATCGGCGTCGAGAATACGGTCACGCAGGGCGTCAGGTGAAAAGCCGCCAAACACCACCGAGTGCACCGCGCCAATTCGCGTACAGGCCAGCATGGCGTAGGCCGCTTCCGGAATCATTGGCATGTAGATGCACACGCGGTCGCCTTTTTTCACGCCACGGCTTTTCAGGACGTTGGCCAAACGGCTGACGTTTTGATGAAGTTGGCGATAGGTGATTTTGCAGGATTTTGTCGGATCATCGCCTTCCCAGATAAAGGCCGGCTGATCGGCGCGCTTTGCCAGGTGACGGTCGATGCAGTTGTAGCTGACATTCAGTCGGCCACCGGCAAACCATTGGGCGGCGCCGGTCTTGATGTCTGACTGCTGGACGCTGTGCCATGGCGTTATCCAGTCGAGAAAGCCCTCGGCCTGTTCGGCCCAGAAGGTGTCCGGCTGTTCGATGGATTGGCGATAGAGGCGCTGGTAGTCCTCTTGACTGAGCTGCGCAGCCCGGCGGACGGCATCGGCGGTGGGGAACGTGCTGATATCGAACATGAGCGATCCTTATTCTTGTTTTGCGACAAGTAATAAAGATGCACCCTGTGGCAGGTGGGTTCAAGGCCAACGTCCAAACGTACGTTGGCCTCGAGACCAGCTTCAGCCGCGGTGGCGACCGCGGAAGTAGTTGATCAGGCCCTGGGTCGAGGCATCGTCTGCCAAGGTTTCTTCGGCGCCGGTCAGACGGTTGTACACGCCCTTGCCCAGCTCCTTGCCAAGTTCCACGCCCCATTGGTCAAAGGCATTGATGCCCCAGATGACGCTTTGCACGAACACCTTGTGCTCATACATCGCCACCAGTGCGCCCAGGCGGCGGGGGCTGATGCGTTCGACCACGATGGTGTTGCTCGGACGGTTGCCCGGGATCACCTTGTGCGGTGCCAGCTTCTGCACCTCTGCTTCCGGCAGGCCCTTCTCACGCAGCTCGGCTTCGGCTTCGCTGCGGGTCTTGCCTAGCATCAGGGCCTGGCTCTGGGACAGGCAATTGGCGTACAGCCACTGATGGTGGTCGGACACCGGGTTGAAGCTGACGATCGGCACGATGAAGTCGGCCGGGATCAGTTGGGTCCCCTGGTGCAGCAGCTGATGGTAGGCGTGCTGCCCGTTGCAGCCTACGCCGCCCCAGATCACCGGGCCGGTATCGGTGGACACCGGCGTGCCGTCCTGGCGCACGCTCTTGCCGTTGGATTCCATGTCCAACTGTTGCAAATGCTTGGTGATGTTACGCAGGTAATGATCGTACGGCAGGATCGCATGGCTCTGCGCACCCCAGAAGTTGCCGTACCACACGCCGAGCAAGCCCAGTAGTACCGGCATGTTGTCTTCGAACGGGGCGTTCTGGAAATGCTGGTCCATGGTGTAGGCACCGGACAGCAGTTCCTTGAAGTTGGACATGCCGATCGCCAGGGCGATTGGCAAGCCGATGGCGGACCACAGCGAGTAACGCCCGCCCACCCAGTCCCACATCGGGAAGATGTTTTCTTCGCGAATCCCGAAGGCCACGGCCGCGGCGTTGTTGCTGGAAACGGCGATGAAGTGGCGATACAGCTCGGCTTCCGAGCCGCCCTGGGCCAGGTACCAGGCACGAGCGGCCTGGGCGTTCTTCAGGGTTTCAAGGGTGTTGAAGGATTTCGACGAAACGATGAACAGCGTGGTCTCGGCGCGCAGCTTCATGGTCAGCTCGTGGAACTCGCTGCCATCGATGTTCGCCAGGTAGTGGCAGCGCACGCCTTTATGGGCGTAGGACAGCAGGGCCTCGGAGACCAGCTCCGGGCCGAGGAACGAGCCACCGATGCCAATGTTCACCACGTCGGTGATCGGCTTCTCGGTGTAGCCGCGCCACAGGCCGTCGTGGATGCGGCCGACCAGGTCGGTGATCTGGTTCAGCACCTTGTGCACGTCCGGCATGATGTTCACGCCGTTGACCGACAGCTTGTCGCCCACCGGGCGGCGCAGGGCGGTGTGCAGGGCAGGGCGGCCTTCGGAGGAGTTGACCGGCTCACCGGCGTACAACGCGTCGATCGCGCCTTTGAGGTTCACTTCCTTGGCCAGGCCCACCAGCAGGTCGCGGGTTTCGCTGGTGATCAGGTTTTTCGAGTAATCGAGGAAAAGTCCGCAGCTGCTCAAAGTGAACTGGGAAAAACGCTGGGGATCGGCATTGAACGCGTCGCGCATGCTGAAATCCTGCATGGCTTGGCGATGTTGGGTAAGCGCTTGCCAGGCGGGCAGCGCGGTAACGTCATGAGGGGTGCGGTAGTACGCCATCGCTGCGGGTTTCCTTTTTATTACGGGGACTGCCTTTAGGACACTTCAAAGCCCGGAACATCCAGTCTTATATCAAGGACTGGGTTCCAGACAGCGCTAACCGTAGCGCAGGGCGATTACATTAAACCTAGCGTGTCGATATGTCTTGGCTTTGTCTGCGCTGTGGCCGGTACTTTTTTATACCGGCACGGCGGTCGGGGCAACAGGTTGTGGATTAAAGCGGGGTCAGGCGAGGTTCAGGTGCAGGTTATCAATGAGGCGTGTCGCCCCCAGATAAGCGGCGACCAGGATCACGACATCCCGATCTTCAGCCGTGGCCGGGCGCAGATGCACGCCTTGGCGCACTTCCAGGTAGTCCATGCGCAGCCCTGCGGCTTCAATCTGCTGGATGTGCTCGGCGCGAAGCTTGGCGAAATCATGATCACCGCCTTTGATGGCCGTGGCGATCTGGCTGAGCGCGCGGTACAGCACCGGCGCGACCGCACGTTGCTCCTCGGTGAGGTAACCGTTGCGTGATGACAGCGCGAGGCCGTCCTCTGCGCGCACGGTGGGCTCACCGATGATCTGGATCGGCATGTTCAGGTCGCGGACCATGGCGCGGATCACCGCCAACTGTTGGTAGTCCTTCTGGCCAAATACGGCCATGTCAGGCTGGACCATGTTGAACAGCTTGCTGACCACCGTGGCCACGCCTTCGAAGTGGCCTGGGCGGCTGGCGCCGCACAAGCCTTCGGACAGCTGTGGGACGCTGACACGGGTCTGGCCGTTCATGCCATCGGGGTACATTTCCTCGACAGTGGGCGCAAACAGCAGGTTGCAGCCGGCCTGCAGGAGTTTTTCCTGGTCGGCGGCCAATGTGCGTGGATATTTGTCCAGGTCTTCGCCAGCGCCGAATTGCAGCGGGTTGACGAAAATGCTCGCCACCACGAAATCCGCTTGCTGCGCGGCCTTGGTCACCAAGGTGGCGTGGCCGCTGTGCAGGTTGCCCATGGTGGGCACAAAGCCGATGCGTTTACCGGCGTTGCGGGCGTGGGTGACGGCAGCCCGCAGTTCGCGGACGGTTTTTACGGTGTTCATGCCGAGAATCCGTGTTCAACACCTGGGAAAGTAACGTTTTTGACTTCGCTGACGTAGGCACTCAGTGCGGCGTGGATGCTGTCCTGGCCGGCCATGAAGTTTTTCACGAACTTCGGCACGTGGCCGGTTATCGAGAGGCCGAGCATGTCGTGCAGGACCAGCACTTGGCCATCGGTGGCGGAACCGGCGCCGATGCCGATCACCGGCACTTTGACGGCCTGGGTGATTTCTGCGGCCAGTTCGCTAGGCACGCACTCCAGCAGGATCATCGCGGCGCCAGCTTGTTCCAGGGCGATGGCATCGGCGCGCATCTGGCGGGCCTGGGCTTCATTGCGGCCTTGGACCTTGTAGCCGCCGAGGATATTGACCGACTGCGGCGTCAGGCCCATGTGCGCGCATACCGGTACGCCGCGCTCTGCCAGCAACCGGATCGACTCGGCCAGCCAAACGGCACCTTCGACTTTGACCATGTGGGCGCCGGCCTGCATCAGTTTGCCGGCGTTCAGAAAGGTTTGCTCAAGGGTGGCGTAACCCATGAACGGCAGATCGGCAATGATCAAGGCGCCATCGTTGCCACGCTTGACGCAGGCGGTGTGGTAGGCAAGTTCATCCGTGGTCACGGGCAGGGTGCTGTCATTCCCTTGAAGAACCATGCCCAGGGAATCGCCCACCAACAACACTTCAACCCCGGCCTGGCAACAGGCGTTGGCGAAGGTGGCATCATAGCAAGTCAGCATGGTGATTTTTTCACCCTTGAGCTTGAGGCTCTGCAAGGTGGTCAGGGTAATGTCTGGCATGAAAAGGGTCCTCGTTCAGGCGCTTGGAAACAGCGAGTAACGCGCGTGAGTCTTCGTTTATACAGGCGCACTGTCTTGAAAGCAGTGCTTATAAGGCCTGAATTGCGCCCTGTAGCGCCGGGTTGGCGGCAGCGGGACGCCTATAGTCGTGAGGAGGGCACGGGAAGTCAATTGGATGTGTTACCGCATTGTTACGAAGGCGGTGTTACCGCTGTTACTGACGCGATTCAGCAAGGCGGGCACGGGTTTGGGCCGCACTGAATAGCCAATGTGGGAGCTGGCTTGCCTGCGATGGCATCCACTCGGTGTGGCTGATACACCGAGTCGCTTGCATCGCAGGCAAGCCAGCTCCCACATTGACCGAGTCATTCTTGCGGTAAGCGTTCCAGGCCGACGAATGGGCAGGCGGTGAGCAGGTCGCTCAAGTGGCGACCGTCAGGCAGTTGCAGGGTGGCGGGAGCTAACTCGGCCAGCGGGTAAAGCACAAACGCCCGCAGATGCATCTGGTAGTGGGGCACCTTGAGGCGTGGCTCGTCGATCAGGCGATCACCGAACAGCAGGATATCCAGATCCAGTGTGCGCGGGCCCCAGCGCTCAAGACGTTCGCGGCCCTGATCATTCTCGATGGCTTGCAGTGCATCGAGCAGGTCCAGTGGCGCTAGATCGCTATCCAGGGCCGCAACCGCGTTGGTGTAGCGCGGTTGGCCCGGGAGCAGGGAGTCACTTTGATAAAAGGCAGACACGCCGGCGAGATGGGTGTCAGGCAATTGCGTCAATGCTGTGATCGCGCTGCTCAATTGCTGTTGCGGGGCAGCCAGGTTGCTGCCCATGCCGATGTAGATACGTTCCACGTTTATTCGCCCGCGGCGCCCGAGGCATCGGTACTGCTGCGTTTACGCTTGCTACCGCTGCGGCGCCGCTTTTTCGGCCCTTCACCGGTACTATCGCCTTTACTACCCAGCTCGCGAATCATTTCGCGGCGCTGGCTGTCATTGGCGTCCTGATAGTCGGTCCACCATTCGCCCAGGCCATCGGTCTGCTCACCGGCGCTTTCGCGCAGCAGCAGGAAGTCGTAGCCAGCACGGAAGCGCGGGTTGTCGAGCAGCAGGTCGGCACGTTTGCCGCTGCGGCGCGGCAGGCGCTCCTGCATGTCCCAGATCTCGCGGATCGGCATGGTGAAGCGTTTTGGGATGGCGATGCGTTGGCACTGTTCGGCGATCAACTCGTGTGCCGCTTCCTGCATGGCCGGGATCGGCGGCATTCCACGGTCCTGCAGGCGCAGCACCCGCTTGGGCAGGGCTGGCCACAATAGGGCGGCAAACAGGAACGCTGGGGTTACCGGTTTGTTCTGCTTGATGCGCAGGTCAGTGTTGACCAACGCTTCGCTGATCAGCGTGTGGGTGTACGTTGGGTTGTATTCCAAGGCCTCGGCGCTGGCCGGGAACAATGGATCGAACAACTGCAGGTCGACAAGCATTTCGAAGGTGTCGGCAGCATAGCCCGAGAGAAACAACTTGAGCACTTCCTCGAACAGACGCGCCGAGGGGATTTCCCGCAGCATTGGCGCCAGCTCGCGAATCGGCGCAGCGGTGTGTTTCTCGATGCCGAAGTTGAGCTTGGCCGCGAAGCGCACGGCGCGCAGCATGCGCACCGGGTCTTCCTGGTAGCGCTGCGTCGGGTCGCCGATCAGGCGGATCAGGTTATTGCGGATGTCATGTACGCCATTGGCGTAATCGAGGATTCGCTCGCTGACCGGATCGTAATAAAGGGCATTGATGGTGAAGTCGCGACGTTGCGCGTCCTCTTCCAAGGTGCCGTAGACGTTATCACGCAGGATGCGCCCGCTTTCGTTGCGGGAAGACTGATTGGTGTCTTCCTCTTCATCGTTTTGCGGGTGACCGGCGCGGAAGGTCGCGACCTCGATGATTTCGCGTCCAAAATGGATATGCACCAGCTTGAAACGCCGGCCGATGATGCGTGCGTTACGAAACTCGGCGCGCACTTGTTCAGGCGTGGCGCTGGTGGCGACGTCGAAATCCTTGGGCGTGATATTGAGCAGCATGTCGCGTACACAACCACCCACCAGGTAAGCCTGGTAGCCGGCGTTCTGCAAACGTTCGACGATGTTCACCGCATAACGGCTGAATTGAGCCCGTTGCAGTGAATGCTGGCTGCTATTGAGCACTTCAGGCGTGCTGCGTTTGTGTTGCGTTCGACGCAAGGGAGAACGGAATGACTGGAACAACTTCTTCAGCATGGGATGCACTGTTTGAAGGAATGTTCGGCCATAACGAAGAATGACCGCATGATGGGCCGGGATTCTAGCATTTAGTCGGGGGATGGTGTAGGAACAAGCTACAGGCATTGCGCCATAAGTTTCAGAACGTCAAATGCCGGAAACTACAAGGGGAGCCGAAGCTCCCCCAGAAGTAGTTGCGTGCTCTATTTTTATTATTGATTTCGGGCTTCTTGTTTTTGTTGATCGCCCTCGCCATGAAGCTTCACCTTCATGACACTCCCAATCGAGAGTCAAGAGCAAACGGATTGCTTTGGTCGCTGTGTTGCTGATCTACGATCCAACCAGTTCAGGCTCTGCCTTAGGGCAGTTTTTGTTGTTCTCGGCCTGGTTGCGGGGCAAGCCCCAAATGCAACGCCTCTCCAAAAGAATCAGTTAGCTGCGCCTCCGCCGTGTTGTTTTTGTTATGCGTGAGTCGATTCGTCTTATTTTTATTGTCTTGTACAAAGCTTGTTATTGTTTTTGTACTAAGCATATAGCAGGGTGCGTGCCAACTTTTGTGCCGGCCAGCAAAATCAGGGGGTTGAGGTGGTTTTGCAGTTTTCGGGGGCAAAAAAAAGCCGGGGCTTCGTTACCGTAAGCCCCGGCTTTTGTTACGTGAAAAGTCAGCGGTAACAGTTTTTTCACATCTACAGGTGTTACCTGTGGGGGCGCCCCCTCAGCTTTCGCTGGCGACCCCGGTCTTGCGCCGTGGAATGCCCAGGCGCTGGCGCCGCTCCCACAGGCACTTGCGACTCACACCCAGTTTGCGGGCCAGTTCGGTCTCGGTCATATGGTCCTGATGCTCGAGGACGAAATGCTGGAAGTAGTCTTCCAATGACAAATCTTCCGTCGGTTCATGGCTGGTATTGCTAGCGCCGCCCTGTTGTGGGGCCAGGCCGATGAAGTCATCGTCTTCCAGGTCACTGAGCTCGATATCGATACCCAGCAACTCGGCGGAAATCTCCGGGCTCTCCGACAGAATTACCGCACGCTCGACAGCGTTCTCCAGTTCCCGCACGTTACCCGGCCACGAGTAATGCCGGATCGCCTGCTCGGCGTCTGCGGCAAATTTCAGGTCGGTACGGTTGATGCGCGCACTCTGGCGCAACAGGAATGCACTGGCGATCTCGTTGACGTCGGCGCCGCGCTCGCGCAGGGCCGGCAGCTTGAGGGCGATCACATGCAGGCGGTAATACAAGTCTTCACGGAACTGGCCGATCTTGGCCAGGCTCTTGAGGTCACGGTGTGTCGCAGCAATCAGTCGCACATCGACCTTTTGCGATTGCACCGAACCGACGCGTCGAATCTCGCCTTCCTGCAGCACCCGCAGCAAGCGGGCCTGGGCTTCCAGGGGCAACTCGCCGATCTCATCGAGGAACAAGGTGCCGCCGTCTGCGGCTTCCACCAACCCCGCGCGCCCGGCGCTGGCGCCAGTGAACGCGCCTTTTTCGTGGCCGAACAATTCGGACTCGATCAGGGATTCGGGGATCGCCGCGCAGTTCACTGAGATCATCGGTGCCTTGGCACGCTTGGACAGGTTGTGCAGGGCGCGGGCTACCAGTTCCTTACCGGTCCCCGACTCGCCCTGGATCAATACATTGGAGTCGGTCGGCGCTACTTTGCGGATCTTGCTGTACAGATCCTGCATCGGAGGGCAGGAGCCGATGATGCCGATCTCGCCGTTACTGTTGTCGACACCTGGCTTGTCGGCGCCGTTGGTCGTTTTACCGGCTGGGCGCTGTTCGGCAGGCGCGCTGGTGGCCGACTGACGGTCACGCAGGATGCGGGCCACGGCCTGGAGCATTTCATCGTGATCGAAAGGCTTGGCGATGTAGTCCACCGCGCCCATCTTCATCGAGTCCACCGCCGAGCGCAGGCTGGCGTAGCTGGTCATGATCAGCACCGGGGTGCCTTGGCCCAGCTTGATCAGCTCGGTGCCCGGGGCTCCGGGCAGGCGCAGGTCGCTGACAATCAGGTCGAACGTGGGAATGCTGAATCGCTCTTGGGCTTCCTGCACCGAGCCGGCTTCGCTGACCTGATACTGATTACGTTCAAGCAGGCGGCGCAAGGCAGAGCGGATAATGGTTTCGTCTTCGACGATCAAAATGTGCGGCATTGATTCAATTCTCTCGACGGTCTCAGTTCACAGCGGACGTCGCTTCGACATGACGCGGCAAGGTCACCCTGATACGGGTGCCGCGTTGGCTTTCTGTGTCAGCCGGGCTGTCGATGGTGATTTGTCCATAATGCTCTTCAACGATGGAATAGACCAGTGCAAGGCCCAGACCGGTTCCTTCACCGGGGTCCTTGGTGGTGAAGAAGGGTTCGAACAATCGGTCCATGATGTTTTGCGGAATGCCGCTGCCTTCGTCTTCCACGATCAGGTCGACCGTATGCTCGAAAGCCTCGCTCTTGACGCGTACCGCGCTGCCGGCCGGCGACGCGTCGCGTGCATTGGACAGCAGGTTGATCAGTACTTGGGCCAGGCGTTGTGAGTCGCCATCGACCCAATGTTCCGGATCACACAGATTGAAGAACTGTACTTCGAAATTGCGTCGGTTCAAGGCCAGCAGCCCAATGGCATCCTGCGCCACCTCGGCCAGGCACACCGCTTCATCCTGATTCTGATGCGCGCCGGAGTGGGCGAAGCTCATCAGTGACTGCACGATGCGTGAGACGCGCTTGGTCTGCTCGAGGATTTGTCCGCTGATTTCGGTGATTTCGCCGTCTTCTTCGCGCTCTTCCCGCAGGTTCTGCGCAAGGCAGGCGATCCCGGTGATCGGGTTGCCGATTTCATGGGCCACGCCCGCCGCCAGGCGGCCAATGCTGGCCAGGCGCTCGGAGTGCACCAGCTTGTCTTCGAGCATTTGTGTGTCGGTCAGGTCTTCCACCAGCAATACCAGGCCGCTGTTACCAGGCGCCAGGGGTTCATCGATGGCGGCTTTGTGCAGATTGAGCCAGCGAGTCTGGCCATCGAGGGCCAGATGCTGCTTGTGCAAGTGTTCATCGGGCAGGTTGATAAAGCCCTGGAGCAGTTCTTTCCAGGGATCTGCCAGGGTGTTCAGGCGCGAGCCCACCACTCGTTGCGCGGCGATGCCGGTGAGTTCCTCCATGGCCTTGTTCCACATCAGGATCTCCTGGTCCTTGGCCAGGGAGCAGACGCCCATTGGCAGTTCCTGCAGGGTCTGGCGGTGGTAGCGGCGCAGGGCGTCGAGCTCGGCGGCCAGGCCGGTGAGGCGCGAATGGTAATCCTCCAGCCGGCTTTCGATGAAATGGATGTCTTCGGTGACGTAGTTTTCGCCGCCGGCCTTGTAAGGCAAGAAGGTTTCCACCATGTCCTGGGACACGCTGGGGCCCATCAGCCCGGACAGGTTGGCCTCGATACGGTCACGCAGACGGCGCAGAGCGTAGGGGCGGCGCTCGTCAAACGGCAGGTAGAGGTCACGCAGTGCCTGCTCGACTTCCTTTTGCGCCGCCTTCGCGCCCAGGGGCTTGGCCAGCTGCGTGGCGAACTCCTGGGGCGAGGCAGCATGCAGCTCGCGGCGTTGCGGGCGGCGCACGTTGTCCACCGCGCAGGCTTCGGCAGCGCTGGTTTCTTCGGGGCTGGCGTTGGTGAACAGTGAGATCAGGGTAAACATCAGTACGTTGGCGGCCAGCGATGCAATGGCCGCCATGTGCCAACTGGTGTCGTCGAGCACGTAGATCATGTTCAACAACGGGATGTAGAAACCCTGCAAATTGCCGACCAGCGGTAGCAGCATGGTGACAACCCACACCAGGATTCCCGCCAGTAGCCCGGCAATAAAACCACGGCGATTGGCGGTTGGCCAGTACAACACCGACAACACGCCCGGCAGGAACTGCAAGGTGGCGACAAACGCGACGATGCCGAGGTTGGCCAGGTCTTGCCCGGCGCCAAGCAGCAGGTAGAACCCGTAGCCAGCCATGATGATCGCGATGATCAGCGCACGGCGGGTCCATTTCAACCAGCGGTAGATATTGCCTTCGGCCGGCGGCTGGTACAGCGGCAGCACCAGGTGGTTGAGTGCCATGCCCGAGAGCGCCAGCGTCGTGACAATGATCAACCCGCTGGCCGCCGACAAACCGCCGACATACGCCAGCAGCGCCAGGGCCGGGCTGTTGGCGGCAATGCCGATGCCCAGGGTGAAGTACTCAGGGTTAGTGGTGGCCCCCAGTTTCAGGCCGGCCCACAGGATCAGCGGCACCGCCAGGCTCATCAGCAGCAGGAACAGCGGCAATCCCCAGCTGGCGCTGACCAGCGAACGGGGGTTGAGGTTTTCGGTGAAGGTCATGTGATACATGTGCGGCATTACGATCGCCGAGGCGAAGAACACCAGCAGCAGTGTGCGCCAGGGGCCTTCCTGCAAGGGAGTATGCAAGGCGGCGAGGGCGGTCTGGTTTTGCAGCAGCCAGAGCTCCAGCTGCTGCGGGCCGTCGAACACACCGTAAAGCGCGTAGAGGCCGACGCCGCCGATGGCGATCAGCTTGATGACCGACTCAAAGGCAATCGCAAACACCAGGCCTTCGTGCTTCTCACGGGTGGCGATATGACGCGAGCCGAAGAAAATCGTAAACAGGCTGATCAGCGCGCAGAAGGCCAGGGCAACAAGGTGTTGTACTGGCTCGCGGGTCAGGATGCTGATGGAGTCGGCTACCGCCTGGATTTGCAGGGCCAGTAATGGCAGCACGCCGATCAGCATGAAAATCGTGGTCAGCGCGCCGGCCCAGGTGCTGCGAAAGCGAAAGGCGAATAGGTCCGCCAAGGACGACAACTGGTAGGTACGGGTGATTTTCAGGATCGGGTAGAGCAGCACCGGCGCCAGCAGGAAGGCGCCTGATACCCCGAGGTAGCTGGAGAGAAAGCCGTAGCCGTACTGATAGGCCAGGCCTACCGTGCCATAGAACGCCCAGGCACTGGCGTACACGCCCAGGGACAAGGTGTAGGTCAGCGGATGGCGAATGATCGCCCGCGGAATCATCCCGCGCTCACTGATCCAGGCCACACCGAACAACGCAGCCAGGTAGGCGGCGCTGATCAGCAGCATCTGGGTGAGACTAAAGCTCATCGGCATCTTTTTGGCTCTGCAGGATGAAAGTCACGACGATCAGGATCAGCCACAGCAGATAGGGGCGGTACCAGGCGCCCGTGGCGTCGATCCACCAATCCATGATGGCGGGGGAAAACAGGTAGATCCCGACGACCAGCAGCAGGACCAATCGATAGATGTACATGTTGGCCTCTGATTAAAAATCTGCGGCGATGGTAACGGATGGCTGGCAACCTGCAAGCGCCTTCAACTCAATTGCGCTTCGGCCAACGTGAGTGTGCGCGGGATGCGGGTGGCGTCCCAGTGTGCAATGCCCCAATCCAGCAGTTCCCGTGGGCTGGCGTGCAGCAGTTCATCGCCGGCTGGCTGGCCAAGGGCGCGCAGTGCCCGGAGCAGCAAAGGCGTGGCCTGGTCGGCCGTCAACGGCGGTGAACGGTAGGACTTGCCCAGCTTGTGGCCGTCCGGCTGTACGATCAGCGGCACATGCAGGTAACGCGGTTGGCGCAGGCCCAGTAGCTCTTGCAGATACAGCTGGCGCGGTGTGGAGTCGAGCAGGTCGGCGCCGCGCACGATGTCGGTAATCCCTTGCCATGCGTCGTCGAGGACCACGGCCAATTGGTAGGCGTAGAGGCCATCGCGGCGACGGATGATGAAATCACCCGCATCGCGACCCAGATGCTGTCGGAACTCACCCTGTACGCGATCGGTAAAGTGGTATTCCAGTTCGGGTACGCGCAGACGGATGGCGGCATCTTGCTGATCGTGGCCGGCATTGCGGCACAGGCCAGGGTAAATCCCGTTATAGGGTTCCAGCTGCTTACGTGAGCACGTGCAGGCGTACGCCAGGCCGTGGTTGAACAAGTCGTTCAGCACTTTGGCGTAGGCATCATGCCGCTCGCTCTGTCGGACCAGATCACCATCCCATTCAAAGCCGTAGCTTTCCAGGGCATGCAGGATCGCTGCCTGGGCGCCAGGCTCTTCACGCGGTGGGTCGAGATCTTCCATGCGCATCAACCAGCGACCGTGGTGGGCGCGAGCATCGAGGTAGGAGGCGAGGGCGGCAACCAGGGAGCCGAAGTGCAAATGGCCGCTGGGCGTGGGGGCGAAACGCCCGATATAGGTAGAGGCTGTCATGGGCCGGATACTACTGCAAAAGCGGTAAACGCCAGAAACAAAAATGGGGCGTTTGCACGCCCCATTCGTTCAGTTCGGCAGGGTTATTTGCCGACCTGTTTTTCCTTGATTTCAGCCAAGGTCTTGCAGTCTACGCACAGGTCCGCGGTTGGGCGGGCTTCCAGGCGGCGAATACCGATCTCGACGCCGCAGGATTCGCACCAGCCATATTCCTCGTCTTCGATCAATTGCAGGGTCTTGTCGATCTTCTTGATCAGCTTGCGCTCGCGATCACGGGCGCGCAGTTCGAGGGCGAACTCCTCTTCCTGGCTGGCACGGTCGGCCGGGTCCGGGAAATTGGCTGCTTCGTCCTTCATA
The DNA here is from genome assembly GCF_001439685.1 of Pseudomonas libanensis. Lineage (GTDB taxonomy): Bacteria > Pseudomonadota > Gammaproteobacteria > Pseudomonadales > Pseudomonadaceae > Aquipseudomonas > Aquipseudomonas libanensis. Next base: position 18,429 of record NZ_JYLH01000008.1, on the reverse strand, counting down.
TGGTCAACCGTGCGGTCGACTTCCTGCATCAAGTCCTGTTTCCACTGCTTCAGGATTTTGGAGAAGTGCTCGCGCATGGGCTTGCCCATGTATTCCTCGCCCTTCGACTCAACGTAGGGTTGGAAGCCGCTGATGCTCTGTTGCTTTGCTTGGGTGGACATGAATAGACCGCCTCTCACTCTTCTAATCCATTGCGCAGGATTGCAACGTCACCGACACCTGCCGGCCCTGCGGCTGCAAGCGGGCGAACTTACCAGATAGATTCAGGGTGCGCCACTCCCGGTTGTCGAGCTCCGCGGCAAAAGGGGTTGCAAACTGCAACAGCCCGCCATGGCTGGGGATGTACCCGCTCGAATGTTGATTTTAGTCGTTTTACAGGCGCCTGCCGGGTTCATCTTGGATGACCGAGCAGGCAATAGAGCATGTTTTACCGCGAGGGTTCGGTAGAATCCTGATTTTGTCCTCACCGTTAAGGAAGGCTAATGGCTCAGCCCTACAGTGCGCGCAGTCGCGCTATCGAACCTTTTCATGTCATGGCGTTACTGGCACGGGCCAATGAGCTGCAGGCCGCTGGCCATGATGTGATCCACCTGGAAATCGGCGAGCCGGACTTCACCACGGCCGAACCGATCATCCAGGCCGGCCAGGCCGCACTGGCGAACGGCAAGACCCGCTATACCGCAGCCCGTGGGTTGCCCGAATTGCGCGAGGCCATCAGCGGGTTTTATCAGCAGCGTTATGGCTTGAGTGTCGATCCCGAACGCATTCTGATCACCCCCGGTGGCTCCGGCGCCTTGTTGTTAGCGAGCAGCCTGCTGGTAGACCCAGGCAAGCACTGGTTGCTGGCAGACCCGGGTTATCCTTGCAACCGACATTTCCTGCGGTTGGTAGAAGGCGCGGCCCAGTTGGTGCCGGTGGGGCCGGAGGTGCGTTACCAATTGACCGCAGACCTGGTTGCCAGACACTGGGACCAGGACAGTGTGGGGGCGCTGGTCGCCTCTCCGGCCAATCCCACCGGGACTATTCTTACGCGAGGCGAATTGGCCGGGCTGTCCAGTGCGATAAAGGCGCGCAACGGTCATCTGGTGGTCGACGAGATCTACCACGGCCTGACCTACGGCACCGACGCCGCCAGCGTGCTGGAAGTCGACGATGACGCCTTTGTCCTGAATAGTTTTTCGAAGTATTTCGGCATGACCGGCTGGCGCCTGGGGTGGCTGGTAGCGCCGCCGGACGCGGTCAGTGAACTGGAGAAGCTGGCGCAAAACCTCTACATCAGCGCGCCGAGCATGGCCCAATACGCCGCCTTGGCCTGTTTCACCCCGCAAACCCTGGGCATTCTTGAAGAGCGCCGCGCTGAATTCGGTCGACGTCGCGATTTCTTGCTGCCTGCATTGCGCGAGCTGGGTTTCGGCATTGCCGTAGAGCCGGAGGGTGCATTCTACCTGTACGCCGATATCAGCGCGTTTGGCGGTGATGCCTTCGCGTTCTGCCGTCATTTTCTCGAAACCGAGCATGTGGCCTTTACGCCTGGGTTGGACTTTGGCCGCTATCAAGCCGGTCACCATGTGCGTTTTGCCTACACGCAAAACCTCGATCGGCTACAAGAGGCGGTGGAACGCATCGCCCGTGGTTTGCGGAGTTGGCAAGGCTGATGCGATTTCATCCTCCTCTCGAAGAAGCGCGGCTGATTCGTCGCTACAAGCGTTTTCTCACCGATATCGAAACCGTTACCGGCGAGTTGCTCACCATTCACTGCCCGAACACCGGCTCGATGCTCAATTGCATGGTCGAAGGTGGTCAGGTCTGGTTCAGTCGTTCCACCGATCCCAAGCGCAAGTTGCCGGGCACTTGGGAAATTGCTGAAACGCCTCAGGGGCGCCTGGCGTGTGTTAACACGGCGCGCGCCAATCAGCTGGTGGAAGAAGCACTGCGTGCCGGTGTGATTACTGAACTCAATGGCTTCACGGCGTTGAAACGTGAAGTGCCTTATGGTCAGGAGAAGAGCCGGATCGATTTTCGCCTGGATTACCCGCAGGGTGCGGCGTTCGTCGAAGTCAAAAGCGTGACCTTGGGCTTTGACGACACTTCGGTGGCGGCCTTTCCTGATGCGGTGACGCAGCGCGGGGCCAAGCACCTGAGGGAGCTGGCTTACCTGTCTCGATCAGGCGTGCGAGCGGTGCAGTTGTATTGCGTGAATCTATCGGGAGTCGATGCGGTGCGCCCCGCCGTGGAAATCGATGCTGGCTACGCTGCCGCTTTACGTGAGGCCAAGGCCGCGGGCGTCGAGGTGCTGGCGTATGGCGTACGGGTCACGCCGCAAGAGATTTACATCGAGCGTCCATTGCATGTGCTGCTTGGTAGCTAGAGTTCTACCCATAATCCCTGTGCGTCTTCCCGACCAGGCAGGGCCGTGAGGCTCTGGCCTGCGCAGGGGCCGGCGATGCATTCACCGCTTTCGATCAGGAACAGCGCGCCATGGGTCGCGCATTGGATCAGGCTGGCGCTGGCGTCTAGGAAGCGGTCGGGCTGCCATTCCAGCGGGATACCGCGATGGGGGCAGCGGTTGAGATAGAAGTAGGCAACGCCGTCTCGGCGTACAGCCAACAGCTTGTGACCATCGATATCAAAACCGCGGCTGCTGTTGGGCGCGAGGTCGCCTGAGACGCAGAGAAACTTCATTTCAATCCTTAAGTGCCTTGACGTTCAAATGCAAACAATTATCAAATGCCCGCTTCGCCCGTCAGCTGACTGGGTGCTCAATACGATGCATGGCAGGGATTATCTGGCACATCAATGAGCGCTCGAGTGGCCCTGCCCTAGGAAGGAAACCTTGTTATGCGTCTGAGTACCAGCGCTATTGCGCTTGTTGCTTCACTGCTGGTCAACCACGGGGCGCAGGCCTCTGAGCTGCCACAGCGCTGGGTCAGTGCCGGAGGGGCGCTATCGGAGTGGGTAGCGGCGCTGGGCGGTGAATCGAAATTGGTCGGGGTGGATACCACCAGTCAGCATCCCGAATCGCTGAAGGCGTTGCCGAGCATTGGCTATCAACGGCAGTTGTCGGCCGAAGGTATTCTCAGCCTGCAACCGCAAATCCTCGTGGGCACCGAGGAAATGGGGCCACCACCGGTACTGGCGCAGATTCGCAATGCTGGCGTGCAGGTGGATATGTTCTCGGCCCAGCCGGATCTGCCGACCTTGAAAGACAACCTTCAACACCTGGGGACGTTGCTCGGCAGTGAGGCCAAGGCCAACACGTTGTTTGCCGGCTATGAGCAGGCGCTTGAGCAGCAAAAGAATTGGGTGGCCAAGGCCCAGGCCACGCAAAAGGCGCCGGGTGTGCTGTTGTTGCTGGGCCATGCCGGTGGCAAGCCGCTGATTGCTGGTAAGGACACGGCCGCCGATTGGCTGTTGCAGCAGGCCGGCGGACGTAATCTGGCCACGCACACGGGTTACAAACCGTTTTCAGTGGAGTCGCTGGCGGGGCTGAGCCCGGATGTGCTGGTGTTTGCTGATCGCGCCCTCACCGGCGATGCGGCGCGGGCAGCCTTGTTCAAGGAAAATCCGATCCTTGCGTCTACACCTGCAGCCAAGAGCGGGCGGGTGTTTGAGCTGGATCCGACCCTACTGGTGGGTGGCCTGGGGCCGCGGTTGCCACAAAGCTTGGTGAAGCTGTCCGCCGGGTTTTATCCGTCCCAGGCCAAGCCTGCTCCATGACCACTCTGGTTAAGCCGAAAACACTGTTCATCGGGCTGTCGCTGTTATGTCTATTGGCGATCTGGCTCTCATTGGCCCTGGGCCCGGTCAGCCTGCCATTGGTGGACACGCTCAGGGCTGCTTTAAGATTGATGGGGGTGCCGATTGAAGCGGCAGGCTTGGAACAAGCCGAGTTGATCCTGGGGCAGATTCGCCTGCCACGAACTTTGCTGGGCCTTGCGGTCGGCGGGGTGCTTGCGCTGTCAGGGGTCGCGATGCAGGGATTGTTTCGCAACCCGCTGGCCGATCCTGGGTTGGTGGGGGTGTCCAGCGGCGCAGCATTGGGGGCGGCGGTGGCGATTGTCGGCGGTTCGTTTTTTGGCGGGCTGCCGGATGTCTTCGGGCCGTACCTGTTGTCGTTGTGCGCATTTCTCGGTGGCCTGGGCGTCACGGCGCTGGTCTATCGGCTGGGGCGTCGCAATGGCCAGACGAATGTTGCGACGATGCTGCTTGCTGGTATCGCGCTTACGGCGCTGGCCAGTTCGGCGGTCGGGTTGTTTACCTATTTAGCCGATGACGCCACTTTGCGCACCCTGACGTTCTGGAACCTCGGCAGCCTCAATGGTGCGAGCTATTCGCGGTTGTGGCCCTTGTTGCTGGTGAGCGCGGGCGTGGCGCTGTGGTTGCCGCGTCGGGCGAAGGCATTGAATGCGCTGTTGTTGGGAGAGTCCGAGGCCAATCATCTGGGCATCGATGTAGAGGGGCTCAAGCGGGAATTGGTGTTCTGCACGGCCTTAGGCGTTGGTGCGGCGGTAGCGGCGGCAGGGATGATTGGCTTTGTCGGCTTGGTGGTGCCGCACCTGGTGCGGCTGCTGGCGGGGCCGGATCATCGGGTGTTGCTACCGGCCTCGGTGTTGGCGGGGGCGAGTTTGCTGTTGTTTGCAGACCTGGTAGCACGCTTGGCCCTGGCGCCCGCGGAGCTGCCGATTGGTATTGTTACTGCATTTATCGGTGCGCCATTTTTTCTCTACCTGTTACTGCGGGGGCGCGCCTGATGCTGCGAGTTGATGCGTTGCAGATACGGCGTGGGCGTAAAACCGTGCTGGCCGATGTCACCTTGGACCTGTTGCCGGGCGAAGTACTGGGCGTGCTGGGGCCGAACGGTGCCGGCAAAAGTACCTTGCTGGGGGCGCTCTGCGGGGAGTTGCAGCCTGATCAGGGCAGAGTATGGCTGGATCAGCAAGAGTTGAAGAGCCTGGGCGGCGCGCAGCGTGCCCAGCGCCTGGCGGTGTTACCGCAAAGCTCAACCCTGGATTTCGCTTTTCGTGTCGAAGAGGTGGTGGGCATGGGGCGCTTGCCCCATCAGACCGGGCGAGTGCGCGATGACGCAATCATCAATGCGGCGCTGCAAGCGGCGGATGTCGGCCACTTGAGTGGTCGCAGTTACCTGGCTTTGTCGGGGGGCGAGCGCCAGCGTGTGCATCTTGCGCGGGTATTGGCGCAGTTATGGCCAGGTGAGGCGGGGCAGACGTTGTTGTTGGATGAGCCGACGTCGATGCTTGATCCTTTGCACCAGCACACCACGTTGCAGGCCATTCGCAGCTTTGCCGACAAAGGGGCTGCCGTGCTGGTGATCCTGCATGACTTGAACCTGGCCGCGCGTTACTGCGACCGGATCCTGTTGCTGAAAGACGGACGCCCCCATGCCTTGGATACCCCCTCTAAAGTCCTGCAACCTGAACCGCTCAAGGCCGTCTTTGGCTTGGAGGTTCTGGTACAGCCACATCCGGAGCGGGGGCACCCGCTGATCATTGCGCGCTGAGCTCAGTTATATGCGGGCAAAAAAAGACCCGGCAAGAGCCGGGTCAAATAACCGTGATTAGCCTGATGAGGAGATAATCTGAGAGTCCGAACCAATGGTCTTCCAGTTATCGGCTGATCTCGCGACCAGCTGTGATAATCATAACGATTCTCATTTGAGAGTCAACATTTGTTTTTGCATACTCATCCAGTTTTCTCAAACGCACGTTTGTAATGCCTGAAAACATTGGGTCTGAACGCCAATCTAGTTTTTCTGACGCGTTGACATAGCATCCAGCTGACGGTTCAGCGCCTCCTTGCGCTCCGTGGGAATGTCGTTCCAGTGCACATCCATCAATGCGCCTTCAATTGCATACAGCAGGACTTTCGATGCTCGAAAGCCGCGAGTTCGCACGGCTCGGTAAGCATCGACCGCTCCCAGGCGACGCAAGTCGGACGCGCTGTGGATGCCCACCGCATGCAGCCACTGCGCTGACGTCTTGCCAAGGTTTTTCAGGTGTTGCAGCTCATCGTTCATCAAGGCTCCTTGCAACGGCCGAATGGTGCGGTGGGTGTCGTGACCAGGCAGCCTGAAAATGAGTGTAGCGCTCAGTAGGAAAAGCGTGGTTCTTTGGTCAGAAGCTGGCGAAAAGCTTATAAGAATGGTGTGATGGTTTTAGCGACAGGCAGGCGGCAATCGCCCGGCGCGTCTGGGACTCAGCCGGGGGTTCTGGGCGAAGGCTACTTCGTACGGTAGCGCAGGCGAGTACCGAAATTGACTGACATCAAGATCTCGTCAGCCGTGAGCTCGGATGGGAAATAAGTCCCCGAAATCTGCGCGTGGGCCAGGCTGGCGCCCTCCAGCGAGCAATCGCGTAAATCCAGGCCGCGCAGGTCGGCCGAACGGAAATAGGCGTCGGTGAAGTCAACAGCCTTGGCGTTCAGGTCGCGCAGGTCCAAGCCTCGGAAGTCGCCACCACGCATGTCGATGGGCCCACCCTCAGGGCGTTCCTGATTGAAGCCGCGGATGTCGTCCTTGTGCAGGAGCGCATAGAGCGGGGTATCGAGAAGCTTGGGCTGACTCATAATGGCGACTCCTGTTGGAATTATGACGCCATTATAGTGCCACTATTTCTGGGTCGTGTGCCGAAGTAGACAACACGACCAAGAAATATTTCTCACAGGCCCGGCAAGCGCTGACGGATATGAGCGACTAAAGCGTCGAGGGTCCCGCTTTCATTGGTCTCGACACGCTTGCTCAACAACAGTTCCTGTGCTGTCAGCGGCTCACGACTGGCTTGCTGCTCTTCGATAACGCTCAGTGTTGCGTCGGACGGGTCGTTTTTATCCGCCTGACGTTGTGCCAGCCAACTGGCAATAACGGCTTGAGGCGCGTTGCAATCGAGGATCAGGAATGGCGCTCCGGTAGCTTCGGCGACTTGGGCAGCCGCGTCACGTTGAGCGCGTTTCAAGAAAGTCGCATCCAGCACCACCGGGTAACCGGCGCGCAGCACGGTGTCGGCCATTTCGTTCAGGCGCGCGTAGGTGGCAGCGCTGGCCTCATGATTGTAGATACCGGCCTGTGGTGTGTTTTCGATCTGTTGCTCGCCAAACAGGCGCTTGCGTTCCACATCCGAGCGCAGGCGCACGGCGCCCAGGGCTTCGACCAGGCGCATGGCGACGTGGCTCTTGCCCACGGCTGAAACGCCATGGGTGATTGCCAGGAAGCGAGACGGAATAGTGCTGTAGCTTTCCGCCAGGTTGGCGTAATTGCGGTACTGGCGCAGGGTGTTGGCGCGTTGCACCGGGCTTGCTTCGCTCGGCATGCTGAACAGCGCAACTTTGGCGCGAACCAGCGCACGGTAGGCTTTATAGAAGTTCAGTAGCTCCAGGCCCTGGTAGTCACCGGTCAGTTCCAGGTACTGGCTGATAAAACGCCGTGCCAGGCTTTTCAGGCCGCGATCTTCCAGGTCCATGGCCAAAAAGGCGGTGTCTGCGTACACGTCGGTAAAACGAAAGGGTTCGTTGAACTCGATGCAGTCGAAGATCACCACGTGACCATCAATGAGGGTCGCGTTGCCCAGGTGGATATCACCGTGGCATTCGCGGGTATAGCCATTGAGCTTGCGCTGCTCCAGCAAGGGCTTGAGACGCTCAAAACTGCTTTCAGCCCAGGCTTGCAGGGCTTCCAGTTGAGTCAGGTCGGCCTTGTCGCTAAGAAACGGGCGGATCTGGTCGAAGTTCTGGCGCACCGGAGCCATCACTTCCTCCGGCGTGCCGGCCGGATGCTCTTGTGGGACCTTGGGGGCGGTGAGGTGGAAGTGCGCAATCTGCTGGGCCATCTCGTCGATGTGCGCACAGGTCAGTTCGCCGTTTGCTTGCAGGGTGCTGAGCATCTGGCTTTGCGGGAACTGACGCATCTTCAGCGCGTACTCGATCACCGGGCCATCGCCGCCCAGTTGCGGTGCCTCGGAGGTGCCGGTAATTGGCAACACTTCCAGATACAAATCTGCGGTCAGGCGCTGGTTGAGGCGCAGTTCTTCGCGACAGAAGTGGCCGCGATCCTCCAGTTGGGTAAAGTCCAGGAAGCCGAAGTTCATCGGCTTCTTCAGTTTATATGCGTAGGCGCCTGTCAGTATCACCCAGGAAATATGGGTCTCGATGACTTGAAACGCTTCAACCGGATGAGGGTACAAAGCCGGGTTTTGCAGGGCAGCGATCAGGGACTGGCTCACGGGCGATCCTTCAAAGTCGGGGAGAAATCATGGTGGGCATTATGGCTGCTGATGACAGTCGTGCAAACCGCTGTCCGGCTCATGTTGATCATCAATAAAGTGCGTATAATCCGCCGCCATGACTCGAACCCGATCTCCCCGTTCCCGTAAAAAACCTCCTTCCCGCAGCCTGCGCCCCTGGCTGGGCTGGGCGCTCAAGCTTGGCCTGGTCGGCCTTGTGGTGATCGCCGGCTTTGCGGTGTACCTGGATGCCGTGGTGCAGGAAAAGTTCTCCGGCAAGCGCTGGACCATTCCGGCCAAGGTGTACGCACGCCCGCTGGAGTTGTTCTCTGGCCAGAAGCTGAGCAAGGAAGACTTCCTGACCGAGCTCGACGCACTGGGCTACCGTCGCGAACCCGTGAGCAATGGCCCGGGCGCGGCGGCTGTCAGCGGTAATACCGTCGACCTGAACACCCGTGGCTTCCAGTTCTACGAAGGCCTGGAAAAAGCTCAGCCTGTGCGCGTGCGTTTTTCCGGCGACTATGTGGCTGAGCTGTCGTCGCTCAATGGCTCCAAGCTGCCGGTGGTGCGCCTGGAACCCTTGATGATCGGCGGTATTTACCCGAAAAACCTTGAAGATCGCATCCTGATCAAACTCGATCAGGTTCCGCCGTACCTGCTGGAAACCCTGGTGGCAGTGGAAGACCGCGACTTCTACAGCCACTGGGGCGTCTCGCCGAAATCGATTGCCCGCGCCATTTGGGTCAATACCTCCGGCGGCAAGATGACCCAGGGCGGCAGTACGCTCACGCAGCAACTGGTCAAGAACTTCTACCTGACCAGTGAGCGCAGCCTGACCCGTAAACTCACTGAAGCCATGATGGCAATGTTGCTGGAGCTGCATTACAGCAAGCAGGAAATCCTCGAGGCCTACCTCAACGAGGTATTCGTCGGTCAGGATGGCCAGCGCGCGGTGCACGGTTTCGGCTTGGCCAGCCAATTCTTCTTTGGGCAGCCATTGTCCGAGTTGAAGTTGCATCAAGTCGCGTTGCTGGTGGGGATGGTCAAGGGCCCGTCCTATTACAACCCGCGCCGCAACCCGGAGCGTGCGCTTGAGCGCCGTAACCTGGTACTCGATGTGCTGGAGCAGCAAGGTGTTGCCACGGCCGAGCAGGTGGCCACCGCGAAGAAAATGCCACTGGGTGTGACCACCCGCGGCAAGCTGGCGGACAGCTCATTCCCCGGCTTTATCGACCTGGTCAAGCGTCAGCTGCGTGAAGACTACCGTGACGAAGACTTGACCGAAGAGGGCCTGCGGATCTTCACCAGCTTCGATCCGATCCTGCAAATGAAGGCCGAGGCGTCGGTCAACGACACTTTCAAGCGCCTGACCGGCCGCAAAGGCTCGGATGAAGTCGAGGCCGCCATGGTCGTGACCAACCCGGAGACCGGTGAAGTCCAGGCCATGATCGGCAGCCGCCAGGCCAGCTTCGCCGGCTTCAACCGTGCGCTGGATGCTGTGCGTCCGATAGGCTCGCTGGTCAAGCCTGCTGTCTATTTGAGCGCATTGGAAAAACCCAGCAAGTACACGCTGACCAGTTGGCTGTCGGATGACCCGCTGTCGGTTAAAGGCGCTGACGGCCAGGTCTGGACGCCCAAGAACTTCGACCGCCGTTCCCACGGCACGGTGTTCCTGTATCAGGGGTTGGCGCATTCCTACAACATCTCGACCTCACGCCTTGGGCTTGAGGTCGGTGTGCCGAATGTGCTGAAGACGGTGGCGCGACTGGGGGTCGAACGTGAGTTCCCGGCGTTTCCGTCCATGCTACTCGGCGCTGCGGCCATGACTCCCATGGAAGTGGCCACCATGTACCAAACCCTGGCCAACGGCGGCTTCAATACGCCGATGCGCGGTATCCGGAGTGTGCTGACCGCCGATGGCGAACCGCTCAAGCGTTATCCGTTCCAGATCCAGCAGCGTTTCGACGCGGGCTCTATCTACCTGATCCAGAACGCCATGCAGCGCGTGATGCGTGAGGGGACGGGGCGTTCGGTCTATAACGTGCTGCCGTCGAACCTGACCCTGGCCGGCAAGACCGGTACCAGTAACGATTCGCGTGACAGCTGGTTCGCGGGCTTTGGCCAGGATGTATTGGCAGTGGTGTGGCTGGGGCGTGACGATAACGGCAAGACTCCGTTTACCGGTGCCACCGGTGCGTTGCAGGTGTGGACCAGTTTCATGCGCAAGGCCGACCCGTTGCCGCTCAACATGCCGCAGCCGGACAATATCGTGCAGGCCTGGATCGACCCGCACACCGGCCAAGGCTCTGATGCCAACTGTCCGGGCGCGGTACAGATGCCGTATATTCGCGGCAGCGAACCACCTCCCGGCGCCGCATGCGGTGGCAGTGCCCCTGCTGACGCGGAATCGGTGATGGATTGGGTCAAGGGCTGGATGAATTAAGCAAAGAGGGTTTCAAGTGAACAAGTTGTGGATTCCAGCGATTGCGGCTCTGGCTTTGCTCGGCGGTTGCTCCAGCGTGCAGCGCGGCTCTATTCCCGTGGTGGACTCAAGCACGTCCGTCTCTAATAACGACCGCATCTCGGCCAATGGCGGCTTTCGCCAGACCGTGGTCAAGCGTCCTGCCCAAGCTGCAAACCAAGCGATACCGCAGGATTCAGGCGTGGTTGTCATGGTGCCTGGCAGTGGTGCCGCGACCTCGGCGCCTATCAGTGCCGAGCCATGGACTCCAGGCCCCAGCACCTCCGGGCCGGTGGATTCCGCGCCGATTCAAACTGCGCCGGTCAACCAGGGCACCTACACCATGCCATCGACGCCAAGCGGGATTCCGTCGGCATCCAGCGCCGGCGGGCTGTCGGCTGACGAACAACTGGATGGCCCGGTGCTGGCGCTGCTCACCACCGCTCAACAGCAGCAGGCGGGGGGCGACTTGAATGGCGCCTCCTCGAGCCTTGAGCGCGCCCAGCGCGTGGCGCCTCGCGAACCACAAGTGTTGTATCGCCTGGCCCAGGTGCGCATGGCCCAGGGCGATGCACCCCAAGCGGAGCAATTCGCTCGCCGTGGCCTGACCCTGGCCAATGGTCGCCCGGCCCTGCAAGCCAGCCTGTGGGCCTTGATCGGTGATGCACGTGCCGCCCAGGGCGATGCTGCGGGTGCCGCCCAGGCACGACAGAAAGCCAAGGTCAGCCTCTGATGGATGTGCGTTTTCCAGCGATTGCCGAACAGTTATTGCTGATTGAGCGCGAACTGCGTATGCAGGGCTGGTGGGACGAAGTGTCCCCAAGTGCCGAAGCGCTCAACAGCGTCGAGCCCTTTTCAGTCGATACCCTGGACTTCCACCAATGGCTGCAATGGATCTTCCTCGTGCGCATGAAGCAGATACTGGAGCATGACCTGCCATTGCCGAATGCGTCGGGGATCCTGGAAATGGCCGAGATGGTCTATGCCGACCGTCCGTTGGAGAGCCTTGGCTTGCGCAATGCGCTGAAAAAGTTCGACCAATTGATCGTCGACGCTCGTTAATTGCCTGACTGCCGGTTTTTTCGGCAGTCTTGCGCACATTTCTACCGCTTGACGACATTCAGGCGAGTTTTATCCCTCCTCAAAGCCATTTCTTCTACGTTCTCATGCGCTTAGTTGGAAAAAAGCGCAATTATTGCTTGACTTGAACGGCCTGAAACAGAAGAATCCAAAGTCCGCTGTATCGGGACTGCCAGAAGCAGGCCCGCTCAGCAGATCATGAGGCGCACATCCGCGCCGACCTGTAACACCCGCAACGCGTTACCTCGCGCTGGGTGGGAAAAGCCCGCAACACTTGGGACGATCCCAATACTTGCTCAGTCAGTGCTGACGTAGTCGGCGACCACCGTCGCTCATGCTCTGTTGAGAAGTAAACCTATTAAGACCCGTCGGTTTTTAACGGACGGTATTCTGGCGTTTTAGAGGTGAACAACGTGGAGCTTTTATCTGGCGGTGAGATGCTCGTCCGCTTTTTGCGTGACGAAGGCGTCGACTATATCTACGGGTACCCAGGTGGTGCTCTGCTGCATGTCTACGACGCACTGTTCAAGGAACCGGCTGTTACCCACATCCTGGTTCGCCACGAACAGGCCGCGACCCATATGGCTGACGGTTACGCCCGTGCCACCGGTAAAGCCGGCGTGGTACTGGTAACGTCCGGCCCAGGCGCAACCAACGCTATTACCGGCATCGCGACTGCCTATATGGACTCCATCCCGATGGTGATCATTTCCGGCCAGGTCGCCAGCACCATGGTCGGTACCGATGCATTCCAGGAAACCGACATGATCGGTATTTCCCGCCCGATCGTGAAACACAGCTTCATGATCAAGCATGCATCGGAAATCCCGGAAATCATGAAGAAGGCGTTCTACCTCGCACAGTCCGGTCGCCCGGGACCTGTGGTGGTCGATATCCCGAAAGACATGACCAACCCGGCTGAGAAATTCGAATACATCTTCCCGAAGAAAGCCAAGCTGCGTTCCTACAGCCCGGCCGTGCGTGGGCACTCGGGGCAAATCCGCAAGGCGGCAGAAATGCTCCTGGCGGCCAAGCGTCCAGTGCTCTACTCCGGCGGTGGCGTGATTCTGGGTGGTGGTTCTGCTCCACTGACCGAGTTGGCCAAGTTGCTCAACCTGCCGGTGACGAACACCCTGATGGGCCTCGGTGCATTCCCGGGCTCTGATCGTCAGTTCGTCGGTATGCTTGGCATGCACGGCAGCTATACCGCCAACCTGACCATGCACCACGCCGACGTGATCCTGGCCGTGGGCGCGCGGTTCGATGACCGTGTGATCAACGGCGCGAGCAAGTTCTGCCCGAATGCCAAGATCATCCACATCGACATCGACCCGGCGTCTATCTCCAAGACCATCAAGGCCGATGTGCCGATCGTGGGGCCGGTGGAAAGCGTGTTGACCGAAATGGTCGCTGCACTGAAGGACATTGGCGAGGCACCGAACAAGGAATCCGTTGCCAGTTGGTGGAAGCAGATCGACGAATGGCGCGGTGACCGTGGCCTGTTCCCTTACGACAAGGGCGACGGCAGCATCATCAAGCCACAAACCGTGATCGAAACCCTGTGCGAAGTGACCAAGGGCGACGCCTTTGTGACCTCCGACGTGGGCCAGCACCAGATGTTCGCCGCCCAGTACTACACGTTCGACAAGCCTAACCGCTGGATCAACTCCGGTGGCCTGGGCACGATGGGCTTTGGTTTCCCTGCAGCCATGGGCGTGAAGCTGAGCTTCCCGGATGCCGATGTCGCTTGTGTCACCGGTGAAGGCAGCATCCAGATGAACATCCAGGAACTGTCGACGTGCCTGCAATACGGTCTTCCGGTGAAGATCGTTTGCCTGAACAACGGTGTACTGGGCATGGTTCGCCAGTGGCAGGACATGAGCTACGGTAGCCGTCACTCCCATTCCTACATGGAATCGTTGCCGGATTTCGTCAAGTTGGTTGAAGCCTATGGCCACGTCGGCATTCGCATCACCGATCTGAAAGATCTGAAGCCGAAGATGGAAGAGGCGTTCGCCATGAAGGACCGCCTGGTGTTCATCGATATTCAGGTGGATACCAGCGAGCACGTCTATCCGATGCAGATCAAAGACGGCTCTATGCGCGACATGTGGCTGAACAAGACGGAGCGTACTTAATCATGCGGCATATTATCTCCCTGCTTCTGGAGAACGAACCCGGCGCCCTGTCCCGTGTTGTCGGCCTGTTTTCGCAACGCAACTACAACATTGAAAGCCTGACCGTGGCCCCGACCGAAGACCCGACCCTGTCGCGCCTGACGTTGACCACCGTGGGGCACGACGAGGTGATCGAGCAGATCACCAAGAACCTCAACAAGCTGATCGAAGTGGTCAAGCTGGTCGACCTGTCGGAAAGTGCCCACATCGAGCGCGAACTGATGCTGGTCAAGGTCAAGGCCACGGGCGCCCAACGTGCCGAGATCAAACGGACTACCGATATTTATCGTGGGCAGATCGTCGATGTGAGCGCCAGCGTTTATACCGTGCAACTGACCGGTACAAGCGACAAGCTGGACAGCTTCATCCAGTCGATCGGGACGGCCTCGATTCTGGAAACCGTACGCAGTGGTGTCACCGGGATTGCCCGTGGCGACAAAGTACTCAGCATTTAACCCAAATTAGCGAATGGCCTTACGGCCTGGATATATAGAGGAACCTCATGAAAGTTTATTACGATAAAGATTGTGACCTGTCGATCATCCAGGGCAAGAAAGTTGCCATCATCGGCTACGGTTCCCAGGGCCACGCCCAAGCGTGCAACCTGAAAGATTCCGGCGTAGACGTCACTGTTGGCCTGCGCAAAGGCTCGGCCACCGTTGCCAAGGCCGAGGCCCATGGCCTGAAAGTGACAGACGTCGCTTCCGCCGTTGCAGCTGCCGACCTGGTCATGATCCTGACTCCGGACGAGTTCCAGTCCGCGCTGTACAAGAACGAAATCGAGCCGAACATCAAGAAAGGCGCCACCCTGGCCTTCTCCCACGGTTTCGCGATTCACTACAACCAGGTTGTGCCACGCGCTGACCTGGACGTGATCATGATCGCGCCGAAAGCGCCGGGCCACACCGTGCGTTCCGAGTTCGTCAAAGGCGGCGGTATCCCTGACCTGATCGCGATCTACCAGGACGCTTCGGGCAATGCCAAGAACGTTGCCCTGTCCTACGCAGCCGGCGTTGGTGGCGGTCGTACTGGCATCATCGAAACTACTTTCAAGGACGAGACTGAAACCGACCTGTTCGGCGAACAAGCCGTTCTGTGCGGCGGTACCGTTGAGTTGGTGAAAGCCGGTTTCGAAACTCTGGTTGAAGCTGGCTACGCGCCGGAAATGGCCTACTTCGAATGCCTGCACGAACTGAAGCTGATCGTTGACCTCATGTACGAAGGCGGTATCGCCAACATGAACTACTCGATCTCCAACAACGCCGAATACGGCGAGTACGTGACCGGCCCGGAAGTGATCAACGCCGAGTCCCGCCAAGCCATGCGCAACGCCCTGAAACGTATTCAGGACGGCGAATACGCCAAAATGTTCATCAGCGAAGGCGCTACCGGCTACCCTTCGATGACCGCCAAGCGTCGTAATAACGCCGCTCACGGCATCGAAGTCATCGGCGAGCAACTGCGCTCCATGATGCCGTGGATCGGTGCCAACAAGATCGTCGACAAAGCCAAGAACTAAGTCGTACGCATCAAGGGAAAACGCGGCTTAGGCCGCGTTTTTTCGTTTGAGGGGCCGGTTCTGGTATAAAGCTGCATCGTTTGCGGGCGAACACTCGCCGCAAGTATCTGTCGAATTTTTTCACACCGTTGCAAGGTAAAGTCCATGAGCGAACGTCCCGAAGAGCCAAACCAGGCTTCCGACGCCGAAAGCATGCTGCCGATCGATGAACATGTCGAAGAAGGGCATGACGCCGAAGGCCGTAAGGTCCGGCATCGTGGCATCTATCTTCTGCCCAATCTGTTTACGACGGCGAACCTGTTTGCCGGCTTTTATTCCATCATCAACTCCATGAGTGCCCAAAGTGCACTGGCTGCAGGTGATGCGGCGAGTGCCAGCAAGTATTTTGGTTTTGCTGCCATCGCAATCTTCGTGGCCATGGTACTCGACGGCCTGGATGGGCGCGTAGCGCGGATGACCAATACCCAGAGTGCCTTCGGCGCCGAATACGACTCGCTGTCGGACATGGTCGCCTTTGGTGTCGCACCTGCGCTGCTGGCGTTTGCCTGGGCATTGGGTGACATGGGCAAGGTCGGCTGGATGGTCGCCTTCATCTATGTTGCCGGTGCTGCTTTGCGCCTGGCGCGCTTCAATACCCAGGTCGGGACCGCCGACAAGCGCTACTTCATCGGTCTGGCCAGTCCGGCAGCGGCAGGTGTTGTAGCCGGTATTGTGTGGGCATTTAGTGACTACGGTATTCAGGGCTCGAAAATGTCGTTCCTGGTCGCCTTGATGGTTGCGGCGGCCGGCATGCTGATGGTCAGCAATATTAAGTACAACAGCTTCAAGGAGCTGGATCTCAAGGGGCGCGTGCCTTTTGTGGCGATCCTCGTGGTGGTGCTGGTGTTTGCAGTAGTGTTCAGCGATCCGCCGCGTATTCTGCTGTTGGCGTTCCTCGTCTACGCGGCTTCGGGGCCGATTCAGTACTTGCTGCATCTGCGCCGGGACAAAACATTGTCTTAATGTAATTTCCCCCATACTCCGCAGTCTATTGGTGCATCAGTTCTCCAATGCTGCGGAGTTGCCATGTTAATCAAGTTGCCTAAAGCTTCCGATTGCCACGAATCGGATGTCACGCCTGAATCGCTCTATTTCTCTCGCCGCAGCTTGCTCGGTGGTGCGCTGGTCGGTATTGCCGCCAGTAGCTTGCCGCGTTGGGCCAGTGCGGACGATGCAGCGCGCTATGCCGATGTCGAAGCGGGCAGGGCGCCCAACTGGTTTGCCGAGAAGCTTCCTGGTACGAGGTGGCAGGTGGTGACGGTCAAGGACGAGGCAATCACGCCGTTCAAGGACGCAACCCACTACAACAACTTTTATGAGTTCGGTACCGACAAGGGCGACCCGGCGGCGAATGCAGGTTCGCTCAAGACCGAGCCTTGGAGTGTTGTGATTGATGGTGAGGTAGCCAAGCCGGGGCGCTATGCCTTGGAAGACTTCATGAAACCCTATGAACTGGAAGAACGCACCTATCGCCTGCGTTGTGTCGAAGCCTGGTCGATGGTAATCCCGTGGATCGGCTTTCCGATCTCAGCGTTGCTCAAGCAGGTTGAGCCGACCTCCAAAGCGAAGTACATCCGGTTCGAGACCCTTCAGGACCCGAAGAGCATGCCGGGGCAGCGCTCAAGTTTTGGCTTGATCGATTGGCCCTATGTAGAAGGGTTGCGTCTGGACGAAGCGATGAATCCACTGGCGATCCTCGCTGTTGGCATGTATGGGCGCGAATTGCCTAACCAGAATGGCGCGCCGTTGCGCCTGGTTGTGCCGTGGAAGTACGGCTTCAAGAGTGTGAAATCCATCGTACGGATCAGCCTAGTCAGCGAACAGCCGAAAACCACCTGGCAGAGCATTGCGGCCGAGGAGTATGGGTTTTATGCGAATGTGAACCCTACGGTCGACCATCCGCGATGGACCCAGGCGCGGGAGCGACGTCTCCCCAGTGGACTGTTCAGCCCGAATGTGCGCGAGACGCAGATGTTCAATGGATACTCGGACGAGGTCGCTTCTTTATATAGCAACCTCGATCTGCGGAAGAACTACTGATGCGCTATCCGATCTGGCGTTTGGGCGTGTTTATCGCGGCGGCGGCGTGGCCATTGTTCTGGCTCTATGAGGCATGGAGTTTTGCCCTGGGACCTGATCCAGGAAAAGTGTTGGTTGATCGCTTGGGTCTGGGCACCTTGATTCTATTGCTGATTACCCTTGGGATGACGCCGCTGCAGAAGTTGAGCGGTTGGTCGGGTTGGATAGCGGTGCGCCGGCAGTTGGGGTTGTGGTGCTTTGCCTATGTTGTGCTGCACCTGGCGGCTTATTGCGTGTTTGTCCTGGGGCTGGATTGGTCGCAGCTCGGCGTGGAGTTGCGCAAGCGGCCCTACATAATTGTCGGTGCATTGGGGTTTGTTTCTCTACTGGTGCTGGCTGTCACATCGAATCGCTATAGCCAGCGATGGTTGGGCAGTCGCTGGAAGAAGTTGCATCGCTTGGTCTACGTAATTCTTGGGCTAGGCTTGCTGCACATGCTGTGGATAGTTCGGGCCGATCTTAAGGAGTGGGCTATCTATGCGTCTATTGGTGCGCTGCTCCTGGTGCTGCGGTGGCCGCCCGTGATGCGTCGAATTCCTCGTCTTATTAGCAAAAAAGCACCTTCTGCCACAAAAGTGTAATTAAGCCTTGACGGCAAATTCTGGAAGCCTATAATTCGCCCCACTTCCGGCGCAGTCGAAACGGAAAACTCCTTGGTAAACAAAGAGTTATGAAGTTTTCGGCAGCAAGTTGCTTCAGTTCATCGAAGCCTAAAGGAAGTTGAAAAAGAGGTGTTGACAGCAGCGTGTAACGCTGTAGAATTCGCCTCCCGCTGATGAGAGATCAGAAGCGCAAGTGGTTGAAGTTGTTGAAGAAATCTTCGAAAGCTTCTGAAAATAATCA
>NZ_JYLH01000007.1 GCF_001439685.1 Pseudomonas libanensis | reverse complement strand
ACCGGCACAGCCGGATCCGCTTCGTCACCCCATCAGAGCGCCATGGAGGGAAAGATCATCAGATCCTGGCACTGCGCCATGAGCTGTATGAGCGGGAGCGCCGGAAAAGACCTGAACGGTGGTCAGGACAAACACGTAACTGGGAACCGGTAGGAACGGTGCTGCTGAATCCAGATCGGGAACAGCAGACCGAACAAAAAGCGGCATAGCAGAACGGTTGACGCGACAACTACCTTGAAAAACGCCGGGTGGGGCAAGAGCCCTTTGGTTACTTTGGGGCTCTTTTCCAAAGTGACCCGCTGTCAGAGCGGAACCCTAAGTGGCCGTTACCGCAGGAATGGATATGTACCCGGTATAGCTGTGTCGCCTGTCAGGCCGCCTTCGCGAGCAAGCCCGCTCCCACAGTTTGATTGCGGGGTGTCAGGTAGATTGGCATCGGCTGGCAGGCCGTCATCGCAGGCAAGCCAGCTCCCACATTTGGATCGCGGTGCGTCAGCTAGATCAGCGTCGGCTGTCAGCCCGTCACGGGAGCAAGCTCCCTCGCCACAGATTTAGCCTCGTGCCGAAGTTGTGTAGATACCTATGCCCCGATGGCGGCCTGGCTGGTTTAACGGAGCGCCTAAGATCAAAAGCAGATCAAGATCAACGGCGGCTCGCTTCGCATCGTGGTCACTGACGGTCGCTATGTCAGAGTTGTGTAAATACCCATGGCCATCCGGGGCAAGCCCCCTCCCACATTTGATCTATGGTGCAGCTTGAATCCGGATGAAAGTGCCAGTGCCCTTGAGGATGTTCTGCAAGGTTTCCTCCACTTCGGCCAGGTCGGATGCGGCCGTGGCGTGGGTGATCTCCAGATGATCCTCGCCACCCAATGCATCGGCATCGCCTGCGGCGAGATCTACCACCAAGGTCGTGTCACTCAGGGTGATCTTCAGGCCATCCAGGGTCGACGGCTGGTAATCCCAGGTCAGTTCCACTTCATCTTCATCCGGGTAACGACTGAGCATGAACATTTCGCCGTTTTTGCCGTGGCAGCAGAGCATAGCCATGTTGTCTTCTTCGTCATCGCAGGGGTTGACGAGCAGGTGGGTGGTGGTCAGTTGCATGGAAAGTCCTGTTTAAGCGCGGTAGCGCGTGATTCTGCCATTACCTGCGATCTCGTGTCGCTTTAAGTGGTTTTACGCAGGCTGACTGTTCTAGGTCTGCGGCCTCAGACCTTGAAAACAACATTTTTGATTGAATTCGTAACGGGAGTGAACGCTTTGCCGAAACCCTCGCTCACGAGGGGTTTGAGGGTGTTGGTTACGCCGCTGACTATGCGTTCAGAGGCGCCTGGCCGGTTGTTGATTTGGTCATCGATGCCGATCCCCAGCTCCGCTGCACCGAGTCCGACAGCGACTGCAGTGAGGGCCGCGCCCACAGGAGGGAAGGCCATGCCAAGGGGCGCAAGAAGGATCAAACCGTAGGAGGCCAGCTTCAACCAGCTCATTGCCGTGGCTTTTTGTTGGTCGCTATTGAGTACGAATTGCTGATCGGTCGCCGCCTTGGCCGCTTGTTCTGTGCGATGTTGCAGTTCTTCAAAGGGGTTGCCCTCGAATACTTTTCCATCGAACAAGCCGCCTTCTCTCCAATAGCCAAGGCGGGCCTGGACTTCTTCCGACATAGTCCGATCCAGATCATCGGCAACTCGATCGATGTGCTTGTCCACGCCCACACTCCAGCCTCCAAGCGGGCCTGCCATGGGGCCGGCGGTAGGGCGATCTTGTGGTCGGAACAGCAGTTTAAATGGCTCGCGCTTTTCAGGATCCCTCAATTGTTCGCCCAGCCAGCGATTCATGGGTTCAACCGAGTCAAACCCCTGCAGCGGGGGCAGGAGGCCAGGGACATACAAAAGTATTCGCCCAGTTGTCTTGTCGCGTGTGTAGAACATTCGCGATTCAAAACCGTTGAACGTGAGGAATTTGGTTTCCAAATTCGGGTCAGCTTTATACGGTTGTTTCAAATCGTCTGGCGTCGCGCTCAGGTAGGTTTTGTCAGGGGGGAGGCCGGCTACACCCATGGCAATTTTCCTGTCGTTTTCGGTCAACGATTGGTCGTGATGCTGAATATGCGCTGCCGTCAAGTACGCAACCGTCGAGGTGGCCGTAAACTGGGCGCGTGTATTGGCGTTCCAGTAATTTTTCAAATAATTGTCGTAAGGCTTTTTATAGGCGTTGTCCCAGACCATCTGCTTGAATTGGTTAGGGTCGATCGGATGGTGGTTGCTGTGGTCATAGATGTCGGGCGCGCCCGGATAAGGCTCGAGATAGATACCGTGGGCCCATTTGTTGTAGGTGAAATTTTCCGGAACTGAGTATTGGCCGTCAGGGCTTGGAGGGCCGGTGTGGCGGGACTTTGGATCTATCTTAATCAATGGAGGCCCCTCGCGGTATTCACTTCTCGAGTCAGGGCCACTGAAAAAAGGCAGTTCAATGCCTTGAATATTAAGTCGGGCCGCATCTGTTAAGGATATTTTCTGGGTGATAACGCCTTTGTTATGTTCTTTGTCACTCTTGTGATTGAAAACAATGGTCACAAGAAAGGTTTTATCGGGATCAACGTCGATGAATCCGAAGGTGTCCTCGATATGGGCTTTTACCTGTTCTGACGTGATTTCGTTGGGTGTCTTGACGGGGGTGTAGTGTCTGGCGTAATCATCCAGCGCCTCATTGCGCTTGACCGGTGCGTGGAAATAGGCGCGTGAGGCCCCCTCCGGCGTAAGTACGGCGTGATTCTGAGCCGCCTCGTTGAGTGTGTTCAAAAAGGCTGGCCGCTTATAAGGCTCAGCGTCAATCTGCTTGTTCAGCCAGTTCAACCAACCCGGCCGTTGCTGGGTAACGTCAGGTTGGGCGTTACCGGCAGAGGCGTCTGCCGGAGGAGGGGAAGGGATTTGTACTGAAGGAGGATTGATCGGAGCGATAGACATATTCGACCTCAGAATGGGGATGTAAAGAGATCTTCCTTGATTCGTCTGATGCCTGATTTGATTGGTTCGAATTTAGAGATGGTTCCAAAATGGCTGTGAGATCGATGTATTTAAGAATGTAGGAAGCTGATCCAGCGTTAACCTTTCGAGCCTGGGTTGCCCTTTGTGCAACCTTTGTCTGCCTGCTGTTGACCGAATATGTCGCAGTGCAGCAAGCACCAGTCTTCCTACACTCGTTAAGCTGCGCAACGTATGTGCCCCGCGCCAGGCGCTTGACCTGCCCGTCGTACCGTCACCCGGCAGGGACACATCTTATGGACGTTGTATGTGACCTGACTGTCTTGTCCAGCTTCACCCACCTGTCGCCCTGATTCGTTTATCGTGTCCCACGAACAGAGCCGACGGTCTCCCCGCAAGGGGATAACACGCGACGCTTCCATCAATAACAAGCCCAAGCGGAGTACCACAGATGGCGTTCTTCACCGCAGCCAGCAAGGCCGACTTCCAGCACCAACTGCAAGCGGCACTGGCCCAGCACATCAGTGAACAGGCACTGCCACAAGTGGCGCTGTTCGCTGAACAATTCTTCGGCATCATTTCCCTGGATGAACTGACCCAGCGTCGCCTTTCCGACCTGGCCGGTTGCACCCTGTCTGCCTGGCGCCTGCTTGAGCGCTTTGATCACACCCAACCGCAGGTGCGGGTCTACAACCCCGATTACGAACGTCATGGCTGGCAATCGACCCACACTGCGGTCGAAGTGCTGCACCATGACCTGCCTTTTTTGGTGGACTCGGTACGCACCGAGCTCAACCGCCGCGGCTACAGTATCCACACCCTGCAAACCACCGTGCTCAGCGTGCGTCGTGGCAGTAAGGGCGAGCTGTTGGAAATCCTGCCAAAAGGCACCCAGGGCGACGGCATCCTGCAAGAATCGCTGATGTACCTGGAAATCGACCGTTGCGCCAACGCCGCCGAATTGAACGTGCTGAGCAAAGAGCTTGAGCAGGTGCTGGGCGAAGTGCGTGTGGCCGTAGCCGATTTCGAACCGATGAAAGCCAAGGTCCAGGACCTGCTGGCCGGTATCGATGCCAGCCCGTTTGCCATCGACGGCGAAGAAAAAGCCGAGATCAAGAACTTCCTGGAGTGGTTGGTGGGCAACCACTTCACCTTCCTGGGCTACGAGGAGTTCGTGGTACGTGACGAGGCGGACGGCGGTCATATCGAATATGACGCCGATTCCTTCCTCGGTCTGACCAAGCTGCTGCGCGCCGGCCTCACTGCCGAAGACCTGCGCATCGAAGACTATGCCGTGGCCTACCTGCGCGAACCGACCGTGCTGTCGTTCGCCAAGGCTGCGCACCCAAGCCGAGTGCACCGCCCGGCTTACCCGGACTATGTGTCTATCCGTGAAATCAGCGCCGACGGCAAGGTCATCAAGGAACACCGCTTCATGGGCCTGTACACCTCCTCGGTGTACGGCGAAAGCGTGCGAGTGATTCCTTACATCCGTCGCAAGGTCGCCGAGATCGAACGCCGTTCGGGCTTCCAGGCCAAGGCGCACTTGGGCAAGGAGCTGGCCCAGGTGGTTGAAGTGCTGCCCCGTGACGACCTGTTCCAGACCCCGGTCGACGAGCTGTTCAGCACCGTGATGTCCATTGTGCAGATCCAGGAACGCAACAAGATCCGCGTGTTCCTGCGCAAAGACCCCTACGGTCGATTCTGCTACTGCCTGGCCTACGTACCGCGCGACATATACTCCACCGAAGTGCGCCAGAAGATCCAGCAAGTGCTGATGGATCGCCTCAAAGCGTCAGACTGCGAGTTCTGGACCTTCTTCTCCGAATCCGTCCTGGCCCGTGTGCAACTGATTCTGCGGGTTGACCCGAAGAACCGCCTGGACATCGACCCGCTGCAACTGGAAAAAGAAGTGGTGCAGGCCTGCCGCAGCTGGCAGGACGACTACGCCAGCCTGGTGGTGGAAAGCTTCGGCGAAGCCCACGGCACCAACGTGCTGGCGGACTTCCCGAAAGGTTTCCCGGCGGGCTACCGCGAGCGTTTTGCCGCGCATTCGGCGGTGGTCGACATGCAGCACCTGAACAGCCTCACCGAAGCCAACCCACTGGTGATGAGCTTCTATCAGCCCCTGGGCCAGGTCTCCGGCCAGCGTGAGCTGCATTGCAAACTTTACCACGCCGATACCCCGCTGGCGCTGTCGGACGTGCTGCCGATCCTGGAAAACCTCGGCCTGCGTGTGCTGGGTGAGTTCCCGTATCGCCTGCGCCATGCCAATGGCCGTGAATTCTGGATCCATGACTTCGCGTTCATCGCCGCCGAAGGCGTGAACCTGGATATCCAGCAGCTCAACGACACCCTGCAGGACGCGTTCGTGCATATCGTGCATGGCGATGCCGAGAACGATGCGTTCAACCGCCTGGTCCTCACCGCCGGCCTGCCTTGGCGCGACGTGGCGCTGCTGCGTGCCTATGCTCGCTACCTCAAGCAGATCCGCCTGGGCTTCGACCTGGGTTACATCGCCAGCACCCTGAACAACCACACTGACATTGCCCGCGAGTTGACCCGGCTGTTCAAGACCCGCTTCTACCTGGCGCGCAAGCTCACCGCCGACGACCTGGAAGACAAGCAGCAGCGCCTGGAACAAGCGATTCTCACCGCCCTGGACGACGTCCAGGTGCTCAACGAAGATCGCATCCTGCGTCGTTATCTGGACCTGATCAAGGCCACGCTGCGTACCAACTTCTACCAGACCGACGCCAACGGCCAGAACAAGCCGTACTTCAGCTTCAAGTTCAATCCGCATGCGATTCCTGAGCTGCCAAAGCCGGTACCGAAGTTTGAAATCTTCGTCTACTCGCCGCGTGTCGAAGGTGTGCACCTGCGCTTTGGCAATGTCGCCCGTGGCGGCCTGCGCTGGTCCGACCGTGAAGAAGACTTCCGTACCGAAGTATTGGGCCTGGTAAAAGCCCAGCAAGTGAAGAACTCGGTGATCGTGCCGGTGGGTGCCAAGGGCGGCTTCCTGCCGCGTCGCCTGCCATTGGGCGGCAGCCGTGACGAGATCGCGGCCGAGGGTATCGCCTGCTACCGCATCTTCATTTCCGGCCTGCTGGACATCACCGACAACCTGAAGGATGGCGCCCTGGTGCCGCCGGCCAATGTCGTGCGTCATGACAATGATGACCCGTACCTGGTGGTGGCGGCGGACAAAGGCACTGCGACCTTCTCCGACATCGCCAATGGCATTGCCATCGACTACGGCTTCTGGCTGGGCGATGCATTTGCGTCCGGCGGTTCGGCCGGTTACGACCACAAGAAAATGGGCATCACCGCCAAGGGCGCGTGGGTCGGTGTGCAGCGTCACTTCCGTGAGCGCGGCATCAACGTGCAGGAAGACAGCATCACTGTGGTGGGCGTCGGCGATATGGCCGGTGACGTGTTCGGTAACGGCTTGCTGATGTCCGATAAGCTGCAACTGGTCGCAGCCTTCAACCACCTGCATATCTTCATCGACCCGAACCCTAACCCGGCCACCAGCTTCGTCGAGCGCAAGCGTTTGTTCGAGCTGCCGCGTTCGTCGTGGACCGACTACGACACCAGCATCATGTCCGAAGGCGGCGGTATCTTCTCGCGCAGCGCCAAGAGCATCGCCATCTCGCCGCAGATGAAAGAGCGCTTTGACATCCAGGCCGACAAGCTGACCCCGACCGAACTGCTCAACGCCTTGCTCAAAGCGCCGGTGGACCTGTTGTGGAACGGCGGCATCGGCACCTACGTCAAGGCCAGCACCGAGAGCCATGCCGACGTGGGCGACAAGGCCAACGACGCGCTGCGCGTCAACGGCAACGAGCTGCGCTGCAAGGTGGTGGGCGAGGGCGGCAACCTCGGCATGACCCAGCTGGGCCGTGTGGAATTCGGCCTCAATGGCGGCGGTTCCAACACCGACTTCATCGATAACGCCGGTGGCGTGGACTGCTCCGACCACGAAGTGAACATCAAGATCCTGCTCAACGAAGTGGTGCAGGCCGGTGACATGACCGACAAGCAACGCAACCAGTTGCTGGCGAGCATGACCGACGAAGTCGGCCACCTGGTGTTGGGCAACAACTACAAGCAGACCCAGGCCTTGTCCCTGGCGGCGCGCCGTGCCTACGAGCGTGCCGCCGAGTACAAGCGCCTGATGAGCGATCTGGAAGGTCGTGGCAAGCTGGACCGCGCCATCGAGTACCTGCCGACCGAAGAGCAGCTCAGCGAGCGCGCCTCTACCGGCAAGGGCCTGACCCGTCCGGAGTTGTCGGTACTGATCTCGTACAGCAAGATCGACCTCAAGGAAGCGCTGCTCAAGTCGCTGGTGCCGGATGACGAGTACCTGACCCGTGACATGGAGACCGCGTTCCCGCCGAGCCTGGTGGCCAAGTTCGGTGAGGCCATGCGTCGTCACCGTCTCAAGCGTGAGATCGTCAGCACCCAGATCGCCAACGACCTGGTCAACCACATGGGCATCACCTTCGTGCAGCGCCTCAAGGAGTCGACCGGCATGAGCCCGGCGAACGTGGCCGGCGCCTATGTGATCGTGCGCGACATCTTCCACCTCCCGCACTGGTTCCGTCAGATTGAGGCCTTGGACCACCAGGTCTCTGCCGACGTGCAGCTGGAGCTGATGGACGAGCTGATGCGCCTGGGCCGTCGCGCTACGCGCTGGTTCCTGCGCAGCCGTCGCAACGAGCAGGACGCCGGGCGTGACACCGCGCACTTCGGTCCGCACTTGGCCGCGTTGGGTCTCAAACTCGACGAATTGCTGGAAGGTCCGACCCGCGAAGGTTGGCAGACCCGCTACCAGGCGTATACCGAAGCCGGTGTGCCGGAGTTGCTGGCGCGCATGGTGGCCGGTACGACTCACCTGTACACCTTGCTGCCGATCATCGAAGCGGCCGACGTGACCGGGCATGACGCCGCCGAAGTGGCCAAGGCCTACTTCGCGGTTGGCAGCGCCCTGGACCTGCCATGGTACCTGCAGCAGATCAGCGATCTGCCGGTAGCCAACAACTGGCAGGCCCAGGCCCGCGAAGCCTTCCGCGACGATGTGGACTGGCAGCAACGGGCAATCACCATCGCGGTCCTGCAAATGGCTGATGCGCCACAGGACATGGAAGCCCGCGTGGCCCTGTGGCTTGAGCAACACCAGGACATGGCTGATCGCTGGCGCGCGATGATGGTGGAAATCCGTGCTGCCGTGGGCACGGACTACGCCATGTATGCGGTGGCCAACCGTGAGTTGCTGGACCTGGCATTGAGCGGTCAGTCGGTGCTGTAAGTGCTGGCAGAGCGTTAAAACCGAAAAAACCTCGTGTCGTAAGACACGAGGTTTTTTTTCAGCCGCGCCAATCAGGCTCCAGGCCAAGGCACGATCAGTTGGGTGAATAACCTACTACTACCTTGGGTTCGTAGTATTTAGGCGCCGAGGCTATTTTGCTTTCCAGCTCCGACCGAATAGCTGGGGCGGCATCATGCTCAACCGGACTCATCTGATGAGCGATGAAATCGAGGGTCTCTTCCAGCCCTGGGACTGGCCTGGTAGTAGCCGTTCTATCCCACTCGAACTTCAGCGCGGCATAGGCCTTGGGCAGGTCTCTGTCCATGCCATAGGTACGAGCAGGCCTGGTTTTTTCCCGTGGAAGGGCGGCAAGTGCGTAGCCATACTCCAGTAACCCGTCCTGGTCACCTGTCCACGCCAATTGAACAAGCCTTCGCTGCTTTTCAACCATCGTGGCGGTTGAGGCCGGGGAGAACAAACGGTCCGCGAGTGCCAATGGATATCCGCTATCAGCGGCTCTTTGACACAGCACTTCAATTTCTGCCGTGCGCTCTACGGCGTTGGGCATCAGTCCCGGGTGTTTCCGATAGGTTTGGGCGAGTTTGAATAAGGCTCTGGGGTTGCCCGTTTCGGCAGCCTTGGTCAGCCAGGTGAAGTCATCCGTCAAGGTATACAAATTGAACATGCTTTGTATGTCACCCTGGGCTGCGCCCGCCGTGGACAGGGCCTTGGCCTTTGCCAGCGATTGGGTATCACCCAGCCACATCAACGCCAGGACATGATCCTGTGCCGCTGCGAGCTTGAGCCATCCCACTGTTCGCGGGAACGGGTAGCGGAATGCTCCGAGTTGGTAACCGGTACAGGTAGCCATGCCGTATTGCGCTTCGGCGTCGCCAGCCAGTCCAGGGAAGGTCAAATAGAACTCGGCTTCGTCAAAGCGTTTTTGATGGAACAATGCAGTTCCGATCTCTTTTGCCGAATGGGTCAGCTCGGTCAGTGAGGTCTTTAGCGGCTCTGCCAGAGAGGCTTTCTGCTCGTTCAATTGGCTAATCAGGGTGTAGAGGTTCTCGTAAACTCTTGTATCAATGATCATCTTCAATGCCAGTCATGAAGCACTCAATCAGTGCGCAATCCAGACTATGGAAAGATGTCGGTAAGGCGGCGCTATATATCTAGGGGTGGGGCCACGAGGCGGAATTCGAGGCGATTCAGGTGTTGGGTCATTCGTTCTGCAGCGGCTTTGCAATCACCTTGCTCCACGGCATCGGCAATCGCTGCGTGTGCTTGCCACGCACAGTTCATCCGGGCTGTTTCTTCATGTTGCGCAATGGCCAGTGCCGTCAAAGGCACCAGGCTATTGAGGAATTGCGCGAGTGGCGCATTCTTCGCCATCATTGCCAATTGCAGATGGAACTCCCCCGACAAGCGGATCGCGGCCCCGCGTTGTGCACGGGCAATGCAGTCACGTTCGCGGTTGATCAGTTCGCGCAGTTGGCGTACCTGGACAGGCGTTGACTGAGCGCACGCCAGTTGCACCACGGTCATTTCGACCATGCGCCGCGCTTCCAGGATCTGCCGGGTTTGCAAGGCGTCCGGCGCAGCCACCTGGGCGCGTTGGTTGGGGCGCTGGATGATCACTTGCTGCTGGGATAACTTTGCCAGCACGCGGCGAATCACACTTCGGCTCACACCAAAGGTCTCAGCCAGGCCTTCCTCAGTAAAACGACTGGCGGGGGCGATGCGTTGTTCCAGGATGGCGTCGAACAGTCGAGGGTAGATGTCATCCACCGAAGGCTTTTTGCCGCCGACCAGGCGCAGGGGCGTAAGGGTGGTTTCGTAGTGCAATGCGTGAGCATGCATGGCCTGCCTCCAAAAAATCAGCTGCCCAGATGGTCGTCCGGGATATTCAGGCGAATGCCCATGCGCAAGCCTTCCTGAAGGATGTGCCGACGCATTTCAGCACTGGCCAGGGCGCTGTTCTTGTTGCGGATGGCGCGCACCACGGCTTCGTTTTCCTGCAGGCGCTCAGCCAGGTGTTCAGGCGAGTTGCGCAGCACTTGTGCGCTTTGCTTGAGTGCGGTGCTGGTTTGCTGCACCACATTCTGGAAAATCGGATTGGAGGTGAGGGCGAACAGTTCTTCGTGGAAGTCAATGTAGGCATTCATGCCGGCTTCGGCGTCACCCGCATCCAGGGCTTCGCGCATGTCCATCAGGGTAAGGCGCAGTTGGCCGACTTCCTTGCTGCTGATGGACTGGGCCACCAGGCCGACGATAAAGGGTTCAAGCGTGTAGCGCAGTTGCAGGATGTCTTCGAGGCTGGCATCGGCCACGGCGTCGCTCGATTGCGGCTCGCTGACGCTGGTTTCCAGCACAACTACGCCTTTGCCGGGCATGGAGCGCACCAGGCCGAGTGTTTCCAGCACGATTACGGCTTCACGCAGGCTCGGACGGCTGATGCCCAACTGTTCAGCCAATTCACGCTGGCCGGGCAGCATTTCCCCGCGCCGCCACTGGCCGCGCTTGAGTGCGGCGCGCAGTTTTTCTACAACTGAATTGACGACGGTTGAAGTGCTGATCACGTCGTGTGCTCCTTGAAGTTGCGAATACGAGGTTCAAACTGTTGAAGATCAAAGTGTGGGAGGGGGCAAGCCCCTCACATTAAAATTCCTGATGCGCCGGCAGTACCGGTTTCTTGGCCTGGAAGGCATACCCTTGCTGGCCGTTCAGCACCTTGTTGGCGCGTTGGATATCAATGTCCTTCTCCCAGCGCGCAATCGCCACGGTAGCCACGCAGTTGCCGATCAGGTTAGTCAATGCACGGCCAATGCCCATGAACCAGTCCACCGCCAGCACCAACACCAGGCCGACCACCGGAATGGCCGGGATCGCCGTGAGCGTCGCCGCCAGGATCACCAGTGCCGAGCCCGGAATACCATGGGCACCTTTGGAGGTGATCAACGATACCAGCAGGATCGTCAGCAAGTCGGTCATCGACAAGGGTGTGCCGGTGGCATTGGCGATAAACACGATGGCCAGGGTCAGGTAGATGGAAAAACCGTCGAGGTTGAATGAATACCCTGTCGGAATCACCAGGCCCACGGTGGAACTGCCAATCCCTAAGTGTTCCAGCTTACGCATGATCTGCGGCAGCACCGCATCGGAGGAGGCGGTGCCCATCACGATCAGCAGCTCTTCACGCAGGTACTTGAGCAGCGGCAGCATGCGCAGGCCCGACAGGCGCATCACCAGGCCGAGGATCAGCGCGACGAAAGCAAAGCAGGTCAGGTAGAACAGCCCCACCAGGCTGCCTAGATGTTGCAGGGAGTCGAGGCCATAGGTGCTGGTGGTGAACGCGATCGCGCCGAATACACCAATTGGCGCCAGGCGCACGATCATGCCCATGATGCGGAAGATCACATGGCTCAGCTCGTTGATCAGCCGGGAGATGCCGCTGGCCGCTTCGCCCACCAGGTTCAGCGCACTACCGAACAGCACCGAGAACAGCAGCACTTGCAGCACGTTGTTGTCGGCGAATGCGCCGATCACCGAATTGGGGATCAGGTCCATCAGGAACTGGCTGGTGCCCTTGATGTGCTGGCCCTTGTCGGCCAATTCGTTCAAGCCAGCTGACGACAGTTGCTCCAGATGAATATTGGCGCCGCTGCCAATGCCGGTGCTGAACGCCATGATCAGCCCGAGCACCAGAGCGACGGTGGTGAGTACTTCAAAGTAGATCACCGACTTGAGGCCGATGCGCCCGACTTTCTTCAAATCGCCGGCACCGGAAATACCGCTGACCACCACGCAGAAGACGATCAGGCCAATCAGCATTTTGATCAGCTTGATAAAGCCGTCGCCCAGGGGTTTGAGTTGCGAGGAGAATTCGGGAAGGGCC
Source organism: Pseudomonas libanensis (assembly GCF_001439685.1). Taxonomy (GTDB): domain Bacteria; phylum Pseudomonadota; class Gammaproteobacteria; order Pseudomonadales; family Pseudomonadaceae; genus Aquipseudomonas; species Aquipseudomonas libanensis. The sequence continues at coordinate 314,315 of NZ_JYLH01000007.1, read as the reverse complement.
AGGCCGCAGACGATGCCTAGGATCAGGCCAATCACGACTTGCAGGAAAATCGAACGCGAGCACCATCTGAGCATGGGAAGGATCTCTATTCGGTGCCCTGGTGGTTCCAGGGCTTAATTGTTGTGGTCTTACCGGTAAGTCCAGTGCGGGGCCAGTCTACGCCCGGTTTTTTTCAAATCACAAGTAAATATTTGGCGGCTGGCAGGTCCCGGTCTGACCAGTTGGTCGGTAAGTACGATGCTTGAGCGGTTGGCGGGGATTAATTTTTTTTGCGTATCATCGCCCTCGGCATACGAGGTGATGGATGGACCAATCAGGGCTGACAACCGACGAAGCAGGGCGAATGTATTGCGCCTGGCGCACTGCAGCGCCTGCGTACCTGCATTACCACGACCACGAGTGGGGTGTGCCGGTAGCGGATGACATCGCGCTGTACGAGAAAATCTGCCTGGAGGGATTTCAGGCGGGGATGGCGTGGATCACCATCCTGCGCAAGCGCGAAAACTTTCGTCAGGCGTTCGAGGGTTTTGATTTTCGCCGGGTGGCGCAGTACGGCGAGGCGGACATCGAGCGGTTGATGAGCGACCCGGGCATCGTGCGCAATCGCGCGAAGATCGTCTCGGCCGTCAACAACGCGCGCCGGGCCTGTGAACTGGTGGAGGAGACCGGTTCGCTGGCGCGCTGGCTGTGGGCGTTCGAACCCGGCGCGCAAGAGCGGCCGGCAGTGGTGGACATGGCTTACTGGACGGCCAATCCGACCTCGGCGGCTTCGGTGCGCTTGTCCAAAGCCCTGAAGAAACGCGGCTGGACCTTTGTCGGCCCGACCACGATGTATGCGTTGATGCAGGCGATGGGGATGGTCAATGATCATCTGGAAGGGTGCGTGTGCCGGCCGCGCATTGAACACCAGCGCAACCTATTCAAACGTCCCTGACCAGACACGGTTAAAACTGTGGGAGCAGGCAAGCCAGCTCCCACATGGGTTTTGTGGTGTTGCTGATTATTGGGGAAGCGGGGTGAGTACCTCAGCCTTGTCATCCAGCACCATCACCACCAGCAGCTTGGCCGGTTGGGTCTGGCTGGCATTGCTTGACTCAAAATGCCGCGAGCCGGCCGGTTCGTAGAACGACTCGCCGGCTTTGTAGGTGATCGCCTTTTCATTATTGACCCGCGAGGTGATCTCGCCTTCGAGCACATAAGCCACGGCGGTGCCGGTGTGGCTGTGGGGCACGGTGGCCTGGCCGGGGGCGTAGTCCACGGTGAGCATGATGGTTTTCTTGCCCGGCACGTTGGTCAAGGCGTGCTCTTGCAGCACCTTGAGCGTTTCCTTGTTGTAGACCGGATCGTGGGCAAATGCACTGAGGGAGGCGAGCATCAGTGTGGCAGCGAGTAAGCGTTTCATGATGAGGGTTCCATCGGGTGAAAGACCGCTTCACCCTACGCCGCCAGGGGCTTGCCACCAATGACCAATGCGCCGGAAAACCGCCTAGCCAATCTGCTGGAGTATGTCGCGGACCTTGTCCAGCGCCGGGTCGATGTCCAGAGTCTCGATGGCGCCGAACCCCAGAATCAGCCCCGAGCGCACAGGCTTGTCGTGAAAAAACACGTCCAAGGGATATAACCCCACCTCGACCTGGCGCGCCCGCTTTATCAGCAATGGAATATTCACCGGCACTTTGCACAGGGCCGCCAGGTGAAAGCCCGCCACCGTCGGTACTGCCTCGAACCACGGCGAAAGATCACCCGCCAGACGCTGCAGGATGCGTTCGCGACGCCCCGCATAGACGCCGTGACAGCGGCGAATATGCTTGAGCAGGTAACCTTCGCTGATGAACTTGGCCAGCGCCCACTGCGGCAAGGTCGCGCTGTGCTGGTCGGTCAATTGCTTGGCCTTGAGCACCGCACCATAAATGGCCGGCGGCAGCACCGCATAGCCCAGGCGTAACGCCGGCGACAGGGTTTTGGAAAAGGTGCCGACGTAGGTGACCACGCCTCGGGTATCCATGCTTTGCAGGGAGTCGGTGGGGCGGCCTTCATAGCGGAATTCGCTGTCGTAATCGTCTTCGATGATGATCGCGCCGAGCGCAATGGCGCGGTCCAGCAGGGCCTCGCGCCGCGCCTGGCTCATGGGCATGCCGAGGGGGAATTGGTGGGATGGCGTCACATAGATCAGGCGCGTGCCATCCGGGATCTGGTCGACCTGCAGGCCCTGTTCATCGACGGCAACACTGGCGACGCGGGCGCCCATCGCGACGAACAATTGGCGTGCGGGGCTATAGCCAGGGTCTTCCATCGCGACCAGGCTGCCGGGCTCAAGCACCACGCGGGCAAGCAGGTCCAGCGCCTGCTGTGCCCCGTTGGTGACCACGATATCGCGGGCGCCGCATTTGACCCCACGGGAAAACGCGATATGCCCGGCGATGGCTTCGCGCAGGGCGGGCACGCCTTCTGGCTGGCTGTAAAAGCCACTGTTCTGGGCGATTCGACGCAACGCATCCTGGGTGCAACGCCGCCATTCATCCTGGGGGAATTGGTGGCGTGTCGTCGCGCCGCCGATAAATTCGTAGCGCAGTATCTTCTCGCGGGCGGGGTGGCCCATGGGCGAGGGCAGTGCCGCCCACTTGCCCAGGTTGGCGGCGCAGGCCAGGTCGGCGGCGGTCTGCACGCGGTCGGGCTGTGGCGCCCACGCATTGACGAAGGTGCCCCGGCCAATCTTGCCGATCAGCAGGCCTTCGTAAGTCAAGGTGGCGTAGGTGTCGGAGACAGTTTTGCGCGATAGGCCCAGTTGCTCGGCGAGCAGCCGGCTGGGAGGCAGTTGTGCACCGGCCGAGAGTCGCCCGGTGGCGATAGCTTCGCGCAACTGCTGGTAAAGCTGGGCAGCCAGGTCCTTGCGGCCGGTGATGACGAGGTGCAGTTCCATGTTTCATCCTGGGGCAGATCGATCTGCGCCAAGGTTACGCGCAAACCGATCCGAAGAAACCCAGACGATGTCAGGACAGGAAGCCGCCATCCACATTCAGCGACACACCGGTGGTGTAGCTCGACGCATCACTGGCCAGGTACAACACCGCGCCGGCCATTTCGCTGGGAGCGGCCACGCGCTTGAGCGGGATCTGGGCCAGGGCCGTTTTCAGGATCGAGTCGTTCTTGACCAGCGCCGAGGCGAACTTGGTGTCGGTCAAGCCCGGCAGCAGCGCGTTGCAACGGATGCCGAACGCCGCACATTCCTTGGCAAACACCTTGGTCATATTGATCACGGCGGCCTTGGTCACCGAATAGATGCCCTGGAACACACCCGGCGAGATGCCGTTGATCGAAGCCACGTTGATGATGCTGCCGCCGCCGTTTTCGCGCATCAGCTTGCCGGCCTCCACCGACATGAAGAAGTAGCCGCGAATGTTCACGTCAACGGTCTTCTGGAATGCACCGAGGTCCGTGTCCAGCACGTTGCAGAACTGTGGGTTGGTCGCGGCATTGTTGACCAGGATATCCAGGCGCCCGAACTGCTCGCGGATGCCGGCGAACACCTGGGCGATCTGCTCCATTTCCCCAATGTGGCAGGCAATGGCGGTGGCCTTGCCGCCGTCGGCGATGATTGCATCGGCCACGTGCTGGCAACCTTCCAGTTTGCGGCTGGAAACAATCACATGGGCGCCTTGCTGGGCCAGCAACTTGGCGATGGCCTCGCCGATGCCACGGCTGGCGCCGGAAACGAAAGCAATCTTGCCGTCAAGGTCGAACAGGTTGGTCTTGGACATGAGGGTTCCTTGTGGTTGCAATCAGAGCGCGGATTTGTCGATGACATTCAGGCTCATCTGCTCAAGCAATGTGTTCATATGGATGAACTGCGCAAAGCGTTTGTCCTGGGTCTGGCCGTGGAAGAAGCGGTAGTAAATCTGCTGCACGATGCCGGCCAGGCGGAACAGGCCGTAGGTGTAATAGAAATCGAAATTGTCGATCTGGATGCCGGAGCGTTCGGCGTAGTAGTCGACGAACTGGCGGCGGGTGAGCATGCCCGGGGCGTTGCTCGGCTGGCGTCGCATCAGTTGCACCGGCGCCGGGTCGGCGGCTTCGATCCAGTAGGCGAGGGTGTTGCCCAGGTCCATCAGCGGGTCGCCCAGGGTGGTCAGTTCCCAGTCCAGCACGCCGATGATCTGCATCGGGTTGTGTGGGTCGAGGATCACGTTATCGAAGCGGTAGTCGTTGTGCACGATGCTGGAGGTCGGGTGGTCGGCGGGCATTTTGTCATTGAGCCAGGTGCGCACGGCTTCCCATTTTGGCGCGTCGGGGGTCAGGGCCTTTTCGTAGCGGTCGCTCCAACCGCGAATCTGCCTTGCCACGTAGCCTTCGGGCTTGCCCAGGTCGGCCAGGCCGCAGGCCGCATAGTCGACCTGATGCAACTCGACGAACTTGTCGATAAAGCTTTTGCACAAGGCTTCGGTCTTGGTCGCGTCCAGCCCCAGTTCGGTCGGCAGGTCGGAACGCAGGATGATGCCGTTGACCCGTTCCATCACATAGAACTCGGCGCCGATTACTGACTCATCTGTGCAGTGCACGTAAGCCTTGGGGCAGTACGGGAAGCCATCCTTAAGTTGATTGAGAATGCGGTATTCGCGGCCCATGTCGTGGGCGGACTTGGCCTTGTGGCCAAACGGAGGGCGGCGTAGCACGAATTCCTGGCCCGGGTACTCCAGCAGGTAGGTCAGGTTTGAGGCACCACCGGGGAATTGGCTGATCTTGAGCGTTCCCTGCAAGCCTGGGATATGAGCCTTGAGGTAGGGATCGATCAGGCTGGCATCAAGCTCTTCGCCGGGGCGAATCTGGGTCGATTGGTCGTTCAGCGCCATGCTTATCCCTTCTGCTTATTCTAAAGGCCTTGGATTATTTCCTAATCTAATGCGCACAACCGCCCAGCGACAAGGTTGGGGCGGTTTAATAGGTTAGCGTGTTGAAGGGTGATCAGCGTGCCTGATTGGTCATTTTGCGGGCGCTGGCAACGTGACCGGCGTCAGTACGGGGCGGCCGGCAAAGTATTCCACCAGGTTGTCGGCCACCCGTTGCACCGTATCGTGGGTAGCTTCCGGTGACAGGCCGGCCACGTGGGAGGTGAGCACGGTATTGTTCAGGCGCTTGAGGGCGTCCGGCACCTTGGGCTCATCGTCGAATACATCCAGCGCTGCGCCGCCGATACGCCGTTGTTCCAGCGCGGCCACCAGGTCGGCGGTCACCACCACGCTGCCGCGGCCGATATTCACCAGGAAGCCGTGTGGTCCAAGTGCGTCCAAGGCATGGCGGTCGATCAAGTGCCGGGTGCTGGCGCCGCCGGGTGTCGCCAGCACCAGGAAGTCGGAGTTGCGGGCCAGCTCCACGGCGGTTGCACAGTAGGTGTACTCCACGTCATCGCGGGGTTGGCGGTTGTGGTAACTGACCTCCATGCCGAAGCCGAGCGCGGCACGCTTGGCGATCTCCATGCCCACGGCGCCAAGCCCGAGAATCCCCAATTGCTTGCCCGCGAGGGAAGGGCGCATGACTTTCGGCCATTCGCTGCGCCGCACGGCCGCATCCGTCTGGGGAATGCCGCGCACCAGTGACAGCAGCAACGCCATGGCGTGGTCGGCCACCGAGGGCGCGTTCACCCCGGCGCCGTTGGTCACCACGATCCCACGGTTACTCGCCGCCTGCAGGTCTACATGCTCGTAGCCGGCACCGATCACGCAGATGATCTCAAGCAACGGCAGCGCGGCGATTTCCTCGGCGTACAGCCCCAGGGGGCCGCGGGTCAGCACGGCCTTGATCTGCCCTGCGTGGGCCTTGATCGCCTGCGCCCGTTCTGCGGGCGTCGGCGCCAGGATCACATGAAAATCACTGCTTTCAATGATTTGCAGGTATTCGTTGATGGTTTCAACCAGGACCAGAACAGTGGTGGGCATCGCAAGGCTCTTCCTGAAGGGTTTGAGAGCATGAGTATGCGGGATTTGTAAGACGCAGCGTTTTATTGGGGTGGAAAAATTTCTTCGTTCGTAAGGCCCGTCTGAATTCACAGACCGTCCATCCGCGCCCGCTTTTTTGCGCAAGACTTCAATGACTTTTCCACCAGCAGAGACGATATGGATGCCTGTTCCTGCCGCACCCGAAGAGATCGAATGGACACCGTATGGTTACAAACACTGTCCCTCAGCCCAGGTTCCCTGGAGAACAGTGATTGCCAGTACGCTGATTGGCCCCGCCAAGTACAGGCCAGGCATCGCTATTGAAAAGATTGAAAGGGAAGCTTATAAAAACGGAATACCCACCACCAATGGAAAACCCCGGAAAGTGATGGAGTTCTCCCACTGCATAGGTGCCAGCCATGGCAAACTCAGCCGCTGGGTGCGAATAGAGCTCAGCGCCGGTGCTATCCATGGTCACCCGATTTCTGAACAGGAATTCAGGAGGTTAACAAATTGATCTCGCTTAACTTTACCGGCGGTACAATCACCCATGACGACCTGTCGCACCTGCAGGATATTGCAGTGGCCAAGCAGGTCGATCTGCTGAAGGAAGATATGCTCCAGGTGGAGTTCGCCGGGGGATTGTTACTGGATGTGGGTTGGTACCCGGAATTTGATGCAGCGGGTGGTTTTCGGATAAACGTCATCAAGGACTATGACTGGGACCTTCCACTTATGGCGCTGACTGCCCACGAGACACCTGAATTGGTAGAAAAACTGGCTATTGCGCAGAACGCCATACAGGGCGAGCTGCGCAATCCAAACCTGGGAACCTCGGCTACTTAGTTGTTGCGCCAGCTACTGAACAGTCCCCGTTTGCCGCGCTTGGGGCCCCATAAGCGCTTTTTGGGGCGGTCCCGCCTAACCATTCCTCAGCTAAGTCTTTGCTTCTCCAAGAGAATCCCGGACAATCCGGCCCTTGTTATGGCCAGGGCGCTGCCTGTCAGGTTTTTCTGACTCGTCCTGGCCGTGTGAATGCGGAGATCCGACCGGATGAATGATCAGGCCAATAGCGTCGACGAACGCTATGCAACGACACCTGCAACCCTCACAAGCTGGAGCCGCCAGGACACGACCTGGATGCTTGGGCTGTTCGGTACCGCCATTGGCGCCGGTACTTTGTTCTTGCCGATCAACGCAGGCCTGGGGGGCTTCTGGCCACTGGTGATCCTCGCGCTGCTGGCCTTCCCGATGACATTCTTTGCCCACCGTGGGCTGACACGTTTTGTCCTGTCGGGCCGTGAAGGCTCCGATATCACCGATGTGGTCGAAGAGCATTTCGGTATCAAGGCCGGTGCGCTGATTACGTTGCTGTACTTCTTTGCGATCTTCCCGATCCTGCTGATCTACAGCGTGGCCCTGACCAATACCGTCAGCAGTTTCATGGAACATCAGCTGCATATCATGCCGCCACCCCGGGCGATCCTGGCGTTCGTGCTGATCCTCGGCTTGCTCGCCGTGGTGCGTTGCGGTGAGCAGGTGATCGTCAAGGCCATGAGCCTGATGGTGTATCCGTTTATCGTCGCCTTGCTGTTTCTGGCCGTGTACCTGGTTCCGCACTGGAACGGCGGCATTCTCAGCACCGCCAGCGAAGTGCCGGCCCCTTCGGCGTTGCTCAACACGCTATGGCTGGCGATTCCGGTGATGGTGTTCTCGTTCAATCATTCGCCGATCATCTCGGCCTTTGCGGTGGACCAGAAGCGCCAGTACGGCGCTCACGCCGAGGAGCGCAGCTCGCAGATCCTGTCCCGTGCGCACCTGCTGATGGTGGCGATGGTGCTGTTCTTCGTGTTCAGTTGCGTGCTGACCCTGTCGCCCGCGCAACTGGCTGAAGCCAAAGCGCAGAACCTGTCGATCCTTTCGTACCTGGCCAACCACTTCGATAACCCGACGATTGCCTTTGCCGCACCGTTGATTGCGTTCGTGGCGATTGCCAAGTCGTTCCTGGGCCACTACATCGGTGCCAGCGAGGGCCTCAAGGGCCTGGTGGCCAAGACCGGTCGTCGCCCGGCACCGAAAACCCTGGACCGCATGACTGCCGCCTTCATGCTGGTGGTGTGCTGGATCGTCGCCACGCTCAACCCGAGCATCCTCGGCATGATCGAGACCCTGGGTGGGCCGGTGATTGCGTCGATCCTGTTCCTGATGCCGATGTACGCGATCCGCAAGGTGCCGGCCATGGCCAAGTACCGTGGGCAGGCGTCGAATGTGTTTGTGACTGCAGTTGGCTTGGTTGCCATTACGGCGTTGGTGTATTCGCTGGTTGCTTGAGCCCTGATGCGGTCTATCTGACTGTCCAGAAATAAATAGGTGGGAGCTGGCTTGCCTGCTCCCACATTTGTTTTGTGGTGTGGCAGATGCCTTGTTCCAGGCATAAAAAACGCCGCGTATCTTGCGATACGCGGCGTTTTTCACATCAACACACCGTTAAGCTTGAATCACCGGGATGTTGGCGCTTGCTGCGATTTTGCGGAACTCAGCGATCTGGTCGAAGTTCAGGTAGCGGTAGACGTCGCTGGCCATGGTGTCCAGTTTCGCTGCGTAGCCCATGTACTCTTCGACGGTCGGCAGGCGACCCAGGGTGGAAGCGACTGCCGCCAGCTCGGCCGACGCCAGGTAGACGTTGGCACCGTCACCCAGGCGGTTCGGGAAGTTACGGGTCGAGGTCGACACCACGGTCGAATTCGGCTCTACCCGTGCCTGGTTACCCATGCACAGCGAGCAGCCCGGCATTTCCATGCGCGCGCCAGCCTTGCCGTAGATGCCGTAGTAGCCTTCCTCGGTCAGCTGATGTGCGTCCATCTTGGTCGGCGGCGACAGCCACAGACGGGTTGGCAGCTGGCCCTTGACCTGCTCCAGCAGCTTACCGGCAGCGCGGAAGTGACCGATGTTGGTCATGCACGAACCGATGAACACTTCGTCGATCTTCTCGCCAGCCACGCTGGACAGCAGACGGGCGTCGTCCGGGTCGTTTGGCGCGCAGAGGATCGGCTCGTTGATTTCCGACAGGTCGATTTCGATGATTTCGGCGTATTCGGCGTCGGCATCGGCTTCCATCAGTTCCGGGTTGGCAACCCACGCTTCCATCGCTTGGGCGCGACGTTCCAGGGTGCGTGCATCGCCGTAGCCTTCGCCGATCATCCAGCGCAGCAGGGTGATGTTGGAGTTCAGGTACTCGGTGACGGAGTCCTTGGACAGCTTGATGGTGCAGCCGGCAGCCGAACGTTCGGCCGAGGCGTCGGACAGCTCGAAAGCCTGTTCCAGCGTCAGGTCGTTCAGGCCTTCGATTTCCAGGATGCGCCCGGAGAAGGCGTTCTTCTTGCCTTTCTTCTCTACGGTCAGCAGGCCAGCCTGGATCGCGTAGTAAGGAATGGCATGTACCAGGTCACGCAAGGTGATGCCAGGCTTCATCTTGCCTTTGAAGCGCACCAGGATCGATTCCGGCATGTCCAGTGGCATCACGCCAGTGGCTGCGGCAAACGCGACCAGGCCAGAACCGGCCGGGAACGAGATGCCCATCGGGAAACGGGTGTGGGAGTCGCCACCGGTACCGACGGTGTCCGGCAGCAGCATGCGGTTCAGCCAGCTGTGGATGATGCCGTCGCCTGGACGCAGCGATACACCGCCACGGGTCATGATGAAGTCAGGCAGGGTGTGGTGGGTGGTCACGTCGATAGGCTTTGGATAGGCCGCGGTGTGGCAGAAGGACTGCATCACCAGGTCGGTCGAGAAGCCCAGGCACGCCAGGTCCTTGAGTTCATCACGGGTCATGGGACCTGTGGTGTCCTGGGAGCCCACGGTGGTCATCTTCGGCTCGCAGTAGGTGCCAGGACGAACGCCTTTGCCTTCTGGCAGGCCGCAGGCCTTGCCGACCATTTTCTGTGCCAGGGTGAAGCCCTTGCCGGTGTCGACAGGCGCTTCAGGCAGCTTGAACAGGTCGGTAGGGCCCAGGCCCAGTTCGGCACGGGCCTTGTCGGTCAGGCCACGACCGATGATCAGCGGGATACGGCCGCCGGCGCGAACTTCGTCCAACAGCACCGGGGTCTTCATTTCGAAGGTGGTCAGGACTTCATCGGTGCCGTGCTTGCAGACTTTGCCAGCATGAGGGTACAGGTCGATCACGTCGCCCATGTTCATGTTGGTCACGTCGAATTCGATCGGCAGTGCGCCCGCATCTTCCATGGTGTTGTAGAAGATCGGAGCGATCTTGCTGCCGAAGCAGAAACCGCCGGCACGCTTGTTCGGCACGTAAGGCACGTCGTCGCCGAAGAACCACAGTACCGAGTTGGTTGCCGACTTACGCGACGAACCGGTACCGACCACGTCACCGACGTAGGCGATCGGGAAGCCTTGGCCGCGCATCTCTTCGATCTGCTTCATCGGGCCGGTCTTGCCTTGCTCGTCCGGCACGATGCCTTCACGGGCCATTTTCAGCATGGCCAGGGCGTGCAGCGGGATATCTGGACGGGACCAGGCGTCAGGCGCAGGGGACAGGTCGTCGGTGTTGGTCTCGCCGGTGACCTTGAACACGCGCAGGCTGATCTTGTCGGCCAGGGTAGGGCGGTTACGGAACCACTCGCCGTCAGCCCAGGACTGGATCACGCCTTTGGCATGCTCGTTGCCATTGCGGGCTTTTTCAGCCACGTCGTGGAACGCATCGAACATCAGCAGGGTGTGCTTGAGCTGGGCGGCCGCGACGGGCGCCAGGGTGGCGTCGTCCAGCAGCTCGACCAACGTCACGATGTTGTAGCCGCCTTGCATGGTGCCGAGCAGTTCAACAGCGCGTTTCTTGTCGATCAGGGGGGAAGTGGCTTCGCCCTTGGCCAGGGCAGACAGGAAACCGGCCTTGACGTAGGCAGCTTCGTCAACGCCTGGTGGAATGCGGTTGGTGATCAGGTCAACGAGGAATTCTTCTTCGCCAGCCGGAGGATTTTTCAGCAGCTCGACCAGGCCTGCGGTTTGTTCGGCGTTAAGCGGCTGGGGAACGATACCCAGGGCGGCACGCTCTTCGATATGTTTGCGGTAGGCTTCAAGCACAGTTATTACCCTCATCAGTGGTCCCACGGGACGCTCATCCAGGCGTGAACGGCACGCATGCGCTCGGGGGCTTTTTGAGCCGCAAAGCCAGCGCTGCCGTCATTCCTTTACAGAAGCTGCTTTCAAAGTTTTACGCCTGCAGAACGGAGCTGATGAGGGTTGGCGCGGGTTCTGACCTACCGGGTCGAGCCCACGCCAACACCGTTCTGAAGGAACGACTGTGCTCGTGACGCTTTGAAAACAGCTTCCAGCGGATTATTGGCGCCTTACAAGGCCGGGTGATTCTACGGCAAAAAAAATCTAAAGGTAAGTTGCCTGGCCAAGTTTGCTGGGTGATCAACCTTAGACAAAGGGCTAACATGGCGCACTGTTTCGCTGATTTGCGTGTTGTTGACCATGCCCAACCAAACCATCAAGACCCCCTGCGTCGGCCTGTGCTCCACGGTCTACGGCGATCTCGTGTGCCGCGGCTGCAAGCGCTTCCACCATGAAGTGATCCAGTGGAACGGCTATAACGAAGAAGAGAAACGCGCGGTCTGGCTCAGGCTTGAGCAGCTGTTGGTGCAGGTCATGGCCGGCAAAGTGGAGGTTTTCGACCCCAAGACCCTGCGCGGGCAGTTGGAGCAACGCAAGATTCGCTTTGTGCCGCACCAGTCCGAGTATTGCTGGGCCTACCAGTTGATTGCACGCGGGGCGCGGGTGATCAATAACCTGGAGGCCTATGGCATGGTGCTGTTGCCGGAGTTTCGCGACTGGGCGCTGCCGGAACTGCGCGATGCCATTGATCGGGAGTTCTTTATCTTGTCCGAGGCGCATTACCAGCGCTATATCGCGCCGGGGTTTTTGAAAGATGCGCTGGGGCACTGACTGGCGAGATCAATGTGGGAGCTGGCTTGCCTGCGATAACGGTGTATCAGGAGCAAATGCGCCAGCTGACCCACCGCAATCGCAGGCAAGCCAGCTCCCACAGTTGATTTCCATTGCCTGAAGAGGTGGTGTCAGGGTTTGGTCGCCAGCTTTTCCAGATGATCCATGAGCGTTTTCGGCTTTAGCACCAGCACATCGCTTTGCACCGCATCCAGCACCACTTCTGCGGTATTGCCGATCAACGCCCCGGAAATCCCCGTGCGCGCCACCGTGCCGATAATGGTCACCGCCGCCTGCAGTCGATGGGCAATATGTGGGATCAGCACATCGGCGGGGCCTTCCTCGATATGCAGGTGCCTGTCGTCTACGTCGAATTCAGCCTGGAATGCCTTGCACTGCTCACGATAGCGCGCCTCGATGGTTTCCTTGAGCTGGAAGGTCGGATCCGCCGCCGACAGCATTGGCGACGGGTGGGCGCTGATCACATGCAGCTGCGCCTTGGCCAGGCTGGCGATATCAAAGCCGTGGTCGATGATCGAATTGTGCAGCGAGCGGTGTTCGCCGTCGGTGTTGCCCACATCGATGGCCGCCAGAATCACCCCGCCGGCCCATGGTGTGGCGGTCTTGACCAGCAGCACCGGCGTTGGGCAATAGCGCAGCAGTTTCCAGTCCGCCGGCGTCAGCAGGGCCTTTTTCAGCGGGCTGTCGGGAAAGTGTTGCTTGATCACCAGGCCGCAGCCCTCGGCTTGCTGCACATCGATGATGGTTTCATGCAGGCTGTCGTTCCAGGCCTGTTCGGTGGAGACGCTGTAGCCGTCGTTCCTTAAACCTTCCTTGAGCACGCTCAACAGCGCCGAATGCTCGTGGTTCTTGTCGCAGACCAGCAGGTGCAAGTGTGCGTCGGTTACCCCGGCGATCAGCTTGGCGCGCTTGAGGGCCAGGCTTTCCGAATGTTCGGGCTCGATGACCACCAGGATGCTGCGGATGGCTTGCATGATCGGGATCTCCAGGAAAGGGCGTGCAACAACTATAGTTGCTGCCCGCCAGACGTCATGTTGATACACATCAAGGCCGGTGGCTGGTGGTCTTCGACGGGGTCGGTATAATCGGCGGCCTTTTGTGACCCTTTGCCCGTGAGCCCGATGAACCTGCCCGAAATCCATGAATTCCTCGGCTGCCGCACCCCTGACGCGTGGGTGCAGGCTGCCCTGGCCGATCAGGACACCCTGCTGATCGACCACAAGAACTGCGAATTCAAAGCGGCCAGCACCGCCCTGAGCCTGATGGCCAAGTATCACGGCCATGTTGACCTGATCAACATGATGTCGCGCCTGGCCCGCGAAGAGCTGGTGCACCATGAGCAAGTCATGCGCCTGATGAAAAAACGCAAGGTCGAGCTGCGCCAACTGCACGCCGGCCGTTATGCCTCCGGCTTGCGCAAGGTGGTGCGCAGCCATGAGCCGGTCAAGCTGGTGGACACCCTGGTGGTCGGCGCTTTTATCGAAGCACGCAGTTGCGAGCGTTTCGAAGCGTTGGTGCCGCACCTGGACGAAGAACTCGGCAAGTTCTACTTCTGCTTGCTCAAAAGCGAGGCGCGGCACTTCCAGGGGTACTTGAAGCTGGCGTACCAATATGGCGACACCAAGGACATCGCCCAGGTCATCGAGCGGGTGAGGGCGGCCGAGCAGGAACTGATCGAATCACCCGACATCGAGTTCCGCTTTCACAGTGGCGTGCCAGCCTGAGGCCACGGCCACACCGAGCAAGGCGGTGATGCCGGCCAGCAGCAGGATCACCGTTCGCATGCCCAAGGGCGCTGCCAGCACAGCAATCATCAGGCCCGCCAATGGCTGGGCCAGGTTGTTGAGCAAGGTGATCACACCCACCGTCTTGCCGAAATCCTGTACTGGAATGACCCGTTGACGGGTGCTGCGCAGGTACAGGTTGAACATCTTGTCGAAGCCGGTCACCAGCAGGAACCCCACTGCGTAGGCCCACACGCCGGGACTGATCGCGGTGATCAGCGCGCCGACGGCAATCATCGAATACGACAGCCCGCCCATTACCTTCAGCGGCAATGATGAGCGCGCCAGATAAAACAGAATCATGATGGTGACCAGCGCGCCGGCGGCTTGCAGCAGGGCGTAGGCATCCTTGTCGGCGGCGTAATGACCGGTGACCATCGCGGCCGAAGTGGCCAGCGTCACCCCGACAATCAGATTCACGCCGACCGCCAGGGTGATGATGCGTTTCAACTCCACCCGGCTGCGGATGTGGCCGAACGCGGTGCGCAGGGGTTGCAGCCAGATACCCGGGTGCTGCTCATGGATCTTCAGGTTCACCGTGGTGTTGCGCTGCCAGGTCAGCATTGCCAGGTCAGCCAGCACAAACAGTGCGGCGACACCGAGCACTACCCAGGGCCACGCCCAGACTTCCAGCATCAGCGCTGCCAGCAACGGCCCGAGCACCAGGCCGCTTTGATCGGCGATCTGTGAGTAGGACAAGGTCTTGGCGTAGGTGTAATGCTGGAAGATATGCGGCATCACCACTTCCCGCGCCATGATGCCCTGGGTGGTCAATACTCCGCACACGGCGGACAGGATCACCAACCAATGGATGCCGTCGAACAGTCCATACAGCCCCACCGCCACCACACAGGCCAATGCCCGGTACACCTGGCTGATATGCAGGATGCGCACCGGTGAAAACCTGTCGCAGAGCGCTCCGCACACCGGAAACGCCAGGTAGCGCGGCAGCGACTCGACAAAGAATGCCAGGCCCGCCCATGACACGCTCTTGGTGGTCTGGAATACGATCAGCGGCACGATGAACAGCAGGATCTGGTCGGCCAGCCGTGACAGGAACAGCGAAACGAAGAACGCCAGGTAATCCTTGCGCATGGAACTCCCTGTGAATGGCGTAAAAGATTGCAGGTTATTTGTTAAAAACTCTTAAAAGCATGAAGCTTAGTCGGCACGTACTGGCCAGCGGCTTCTGTTGGCCAGCTTGCCACCTATAATGCCCACACTTCAATCCGCCTATCCACACTGAGAACTTATGGAAAACCTGGGTCTGGGCAAGGTCCTGCTCGTTGAGGACGATGAGAAGCTGGCAGGGCTGATCGCACATTTTCTATCGCAACATGGTTTTGAGGTACGGGTGGTCCACCGGGGCGATAAAGCCTTGGGGGCGTTCATTGAGTTCAAGCCGAAGATTGTCGTGCTCGACTTGATGCTGCCGGGCCAGAGCGGGTTGCATGTATGCCGTGAGATTCGCAATGTGTCGGATACGCCCATTGTGATCCTCACCGCCAAGGAAGATGACCTGGACCATATCCTCGGCCTTGAGTCCGGCGCTGACGATTACGTGATCAAGCCGATCAAACCGCCGGTGCTGCTGGCTCGCCTGCGCGCCTTGCAACGCCGTCAAGCGCCCGAACCGACGGTGCGCGGTGCCCTGGAATTCGGCCGCTTGTCGATCGATCGCAGTTGCCGGGTGGTCAGCCTGGGTGGCGAGAACATTGACCTCACCACCATGGAGTTCGAGCTGCTGTGGTTGCTGGCCAGCAGCTCGGGCAAGATTCTTTCGCGCGATGACATCCTCAATCGCATGCGCGGCATTGCCTTCGACGGCCTCAATCGCAGCGTCGACGTCTATATCAGCAAATTGCGCGGCAAGCTCAACGACAACCCCCGCGAGCCGGTGTGCATCAAGACCATCTGGGGCAAGGGTTACCTGTTCAATCCGTTCGCGTGGGAGGCCTAGATGCTGCGCTTGTATCTGCGCCTCTATGTCATCCTCGCGCTCGGCCTGGCCGGGTCGATCTGGCTGGTTAACTACGGCCTGGACGCGTACATGCCAGAGTCCAACGAGACCTATAACCGTGAAGCCCTGCGCGGCCCGGCCTGGGCGTTGGTGGAACAACTGCGACCGGTGCGGGGTGACGCGCGCCAGGCACGCCTGGCTGAGCTGCAACCGCATTATGGTTTGCGCCTGCAACTGGTGCCGCGCGACGCCCAGCACCTGAGCGAGCGCGAACAGAAGCTCCTGGCCAATGACCAGGTGGTGGTGCGCGAGGACTTCATGAAATTCCTGGCGCCCATCGACAACGGCCCGCAATTGCTTGAGATACAACTGCCGGAAGAACCCAAATGGCTGTACCTGTGGGCCTATGGCTTTCTGGGCGTGAGCCTGGCCGTTGTCCTGTATTTCTGGGTGCGCCCGCACTGGCGCGACCTGGAGCACATCCGCCTGGCCGCGCAACGCTTTGGTGACAACGACCTCGGTTCGCGCATCCTGCTGCCGCGTCGTTCCACCGTGCGCGAACTGGCCGGGCACTTCAACCAGATGGCCGAGCGCATCGAAAGCCTGATCGCCAACCAGCGCGAACTAACCAATGCCGTGTCCCATGAATTGCGCACACCGATTGCGCGTTTGTCGTTCGAGCTCGATCAGCTCAGGCAGCAAAGTGATCCACGCCAGAGCCGTGAGCTGATCAGCGACATGTACGCCGACCTGGGGGAGCTGGAGGAAATGGTTTCCGAGCTGTTGACCTATGCCAGCCTGGAGCGCGGCGCCACCCAGGTGACCCGCGAGAATATCGAGGCCCACAGCTGGCTCGACAGCGTCATTGGCAGCGTGGCCCTGGAGGCCGAGGCGGAAGGGGTGCAGTTGTCACTGCGCACCTGTGAGGTCGACTTTATCCGGATCGAGCCACGCTTTATGGCGCGCGCAGTGATCAACCTGTTGCGCAACGCCATTCGTTATGCCGACCGCCGTGTGGAGGTGTCGCTGGTCAAGTTCGGCAGCGGTTACGAAGTGCGGGTCAATGACGACGGTCCGGGCGTACCGCTGGAGGGCCGCACCAAGATCTTCGAACCCTTCCTGCGCCTCGACACCAGCCGCGACCGCCGCACCGGCGGCTTTGGCCTGGGTCTGGCACTGGTCAAGCGCGTGAGTCAATGGCATGGCGGGCAGGTGCAAGTGCTGGACTCGGAGTGGGGCGGGGCGTCATTCCGGATGACCTGGGCGTATGCCGAGTAACACTTTTTGAATACTGCGCAGGCTAAATGTGGGAGGGAGCAAGCCCCCTTCCACATTCTGATTGGGTTACCAACTTGAATCAGAAGGTGTATTCCACCATCCCCATCACCGACGTCTGCAAGCGCCGCTCCACAATCGGGCTCTTGCCCGCTTTATCCGCCAGGTACTGCACATCCAGCAAGGTGGAGAACTGAGTGTGCTCGTTGATCGGCAAGCTCCACACCAGGTTCATGCCATTGCTGATATTGCCGCCTGCGGCCTTGTATTCCTTGAAGCGGCTGCGGGCGGCCTGGCCGGTGGTCACGCCGTACCAGGTCTGCAGGTAGTCGCGGTCGCCGAAGTGGCTGTTGAGGCTGGCATCGACAGAGCCGAAGCGGCCTTCATACAGATTGGTGCCCAGGCTCAGCTCCAGGCGGGTGTAGGCCTTGCCGGTGTCTTTGTGGTCATCTTCCTTGAGCGCGTGTTCCAGGGTGGCGCCGATAATCACACCACCGAGGTTGTAGGCTGCGCTCATGCCCAATTGCGGGCGTGATTTGATTTCGCCCATGCCTTTGAGGCGTTTGGAGCCGGCATGCATGCTTTGGTTTTTATCTTTGCGAGAATCGCTTGCGCCGACGTAGGCGCTGAGGCTCAAGGCATTACCTTCATAGCCCCAGCCCAGGCCCGTGTCGGTGTCGAGGAAGATACCCCAGGGGCTGACGATTTTGCCGCCCAGCACGGGGGCTGTCATGCGTTCATCGCTGCCGCTGTAGCGGGGCGCATTGGCCACGCCGGCCTTGAGACTGTATTGCCAGTCTTCGGCCAGGGCCGTGCCGGCAGTGGCCAGCAGCCACAAGGAGGTGAATGACAGGCACAGGTTCTTTGGGTACATCAGGGGATGCTCCTGGTTAGAAATTCAGGGGGGTGTGGGGAGAGTGCGTACGTTTGAAGGAGTAGCCCGAAGCACTCAGGCCGTTGATCTGGCGGCTGACGGTGTCTCCCAGGCCGTAGCCGCTGCCGGCCAATACCGCATGGGCGTTGTCCACGGGCAGCAGGATGTAGTCGGTCAGTGGCTCGTCATGCAGTTGGCCGCGAATCACCAGGAAGCCCTCTTCCAGGCGCACGCTGATGCCGCTCAATGGCGCGTCGGGTTCATGGGTGTTAAGCACCTGGTAGGTGCCGATAGTGTCGGCCCACGCCGTGGGCAAGGGCGGTGCCTCGATGCGCTCGCCAATGGCGATGCGCTGGCCGTGACTGCGCGCAGTGAGTATCTGCCGGCCTTGAACTCTCACTACATCAAGCTGGATGCGACCCAGGTCGCCCAGGTCCTTGAGCCAGAAACCGAGCACCTTTTTCTGCGCGCGCAACCAGCCTTGGTCATCGCGCAATAACTCGAAGTCATAGCCGGCCAGTTCACCGGCCAGGCGTTCATGGTCATCCTTGATGCGGAACACCCCCCACGCGGTTGCGTAGAACCCGGCCAGGCGCTTGCGGTCAACGGCTGCCGGCACATGACGCAGCTTGAGGCCGTGGCTGGGGGCCTGGCAGTCGTCGGCGCAGACGGGGTCACCGGTCTGGGCCTCAAGCATCAGGCGCAGGCTGTCAGTGGACAGCGACACCACCATCTCTTCGGCATTGCTGTCGTTGGCCATGATGATCACGGCCAGTTGCTGGTCCGGCAGCAGGGTCAATTGCGCGGCGAAATCGTCGCCGCCACCGCTGTGCTGGTAGGTACGCACGCCCGGACCAATCGGCTCGTCACCACAGGGTGCGAGGAACCAGCCCAGGCCCATCTGGCAATCGAAATCCAAAGCGTTGCCGGTGTTCTGCTGGGTGAACATCGCGTCAATCGAGGCGCCTTCCAGCACCCGGTTGCCTTTGTAGCTGCCCTTGGCGAACAGCATCTGTACATAGTGGCTCAGATCCTTGGGGCTGGCCCACAGGCCGCCGGCGGCGAGGTCGCGCACCTGCGCGTCGGTGCTCGCGTTGCCGTCCTCATAGCCCCGGGCGCGAAAGCTCAAGTGCGCGCCGGTGCCGAGGAAACTGGACTGGTTCATCTGCAAGGGTTTGAACAGGCTGCTTTGCAGTTGCGCTTCGAAATTTTTGCCGCTGCTGCGTTCGATGGCGGCGCCCACCAGTGAATAACCGAGGTTGGAATAAGCCACCTGGGAACCTGGCAGGCTGCTCAGCCACACGCCCGATACGCGCATCGGCATTTGCCCCATGGCGTAGGTGCTGTGCACGTCGCGCAGATGTTCGCTGGGTAGACCGGATTGATGGCTGAGCAAACGCCGCAAGGTGATCGCACGGTCAGCCTCGGCCTGGTCGCTGTGAAAGCGTGAGCGTACGTAGAATTCGCGCAGGGTTTGCTGGATCGGCGCATCCAGTGCCAGGCGTTGTTGCTCTACCAGTTGCAACGCCGCGGTGGCGGTGATCAGTTTGGAGATGCCGCCGGCACGAAACGCCGTGTTGGGTGTGACCGGCACGCCCTGGGCCTTATCGGCCACGCCAAAGCCACGGGCCCAGATCAGCTCCTGGCCGTTGACCAGGGCAATCGACAAGCCAACTACATTTTCCCTCGCCATGTCCTTGGGAATGCGGGCTTGCAGGTAACGGATGATCGCGCCGTAATCGCCTTTTTGAATCGTCGGCGGGGCAGGCGGCTGCGAGTGGCAACCGATACTGCCGAGCAGGCAACCCAACAGCGGAATACCGCGCAATCTGCGAAACATGAAAGAGCACTCGATTGGTATTTGGATGCTCGAATGCTAGGGCTGCGGGGGCCAACAATCTTTGAGTGCTTTGTCGAGAAACTGTCAAAGACTGTTAACGGCCAACTGTTGGAGCGAGCTTGCTCGCGAAAATCGTAACGATGACGCGTGCTTGCTGAATGAACGTGGCGCCTTTGGTTTTTCGCGAGCAAGCTCGCTCCTACAATATCAGGGCATCAAGGTAGCGATCAGTGCGCGAATGGTCCCCGGCAGCGCCTCCAATTCGCGCACCAGGATGCTGCGCTCGCGAATCGCCCAGGGCTCGTCCAGCTTCACGGTCACCAACTGCATGGTGCGGCTGTGGCGCAGGGCAGCGGACTCGGGAATGATGCCAATGCCCACCCCGGCCTCGACCATCCGGCAGATCGCTTCGAAGCTCGAAACCTGGATGCGCAGCGACAACTGCTTGCCCAGGCGCTCAACGTGTTCGCGTAAAAAGCTCAACAGCGTGCTGCCTTCATGCAGGCCGATATGCTGGTACGCCAGGGTCTGCTCCAGGGTGACCGACGGCTGGTCTGCCAAGGGATGCCCGACCGGCACCATCAGCACCAGTTCATCGGTGCTGAAATGCAGCACCTGCAAACCCGATGCTTCTACGGGACCGGCAATGATGCCCATGTCACTGGTGCCATCGAGCACGCCGCGCACGATATCCCGGGACAGGCGCTCCTGCAGGTCGACGGTCACCCCCGGCCGCTGGGACAAAAAGCCCGCCAGCACTTCCGGCAAGAACTCGGTGACCGCCGTGGTGTTGGCGAAGATGCGGATATGCCCGGCCGAATCCACGCCGTATTGGGTGAACTCGCTTTTCAGGTAATCGACTTGGCGCATGATCAACCGTGCGTGGTGCAACAGGCGTTCGCCTGCCGGGGTGATCTCCACTCCACGGCTGTCGCGGTACAACAGGCGGGTGTCGAGCTGGCCTTCCAGGGCCTTGATCCGCGCACTGGCGGCGGCCGGCGAGAGGAACGCCCGCTTGGCGCCCTGGGTCAGGCTGGGGGATTCGGCGATATGGATAAACAGGCGCAGGTCGGCGAGATCAAAATGCATGGTGGCTCCGGGATGAGCACGGTTCCTGTGGGAGCTGGCTTGCCTGCGATAATGGTGTGTCAGTAACGGAAATGCTCACTGACATACCGCTATCGCAGGCAAGCCAGCTCCCACATTGGTTCACGGTGTGGCTGTAAGCGTTCAGCATAACCGAACGCTGGTTTATTGAAATGCAAATTCTCAGAACGGCCAGACCCTTGCATGATCCGCAGCAGACACCCACTGCCTGAGGATCTGCACCCGATGAGTGCCACTGATTGGATCGGCCGAAGTGAAACTGCCCACGACCACCTGAGCCATAACCTGCTCAAGCGTATCGCCGCTACGTTCGGCGAAAGCGTGCCCGCTGAGGGCGAAGCCGTTGCGCCACTGTGGCAATGGTGCTTCTTCCAGGACCCACTGCCGGAATCGGCCTTGGGCAGCGACGGTCACCCGGCCCGTGGCGGCTTCCTGCCGCCGGCCGATAATCGCAATCGCATGTGGGCCGGTGGGCGTATTGAATTCCTGCACCCGCTGCGTGCCGGCGAGGTGGCCACCCGTGTGTCGACCATCACCCAAGTCGAAGAAAAGGCCGGGCGCACCGGCTCCTTGCTGTTTGTCACTGTGCGCCATGACTACTCCCAGGACGGCCGCCTGGCGATCCGCGAGGAACAGGACATCGTTTACCGCGAACCGACACCGCCCAAGCCCGGCAGCGGCGATGCCCTGGCCCAGGGCGAGTGGACGGAGACGGTCGAGCCGACGCCCACCTTGTTGTTCCGCTACAGCGCCGTGACCTTCAACGGCCACCGCATCCACTACGACTACCCCTATGTCACCGGTACCGAAGGTTATGCCGGCCTGGTGGTGCATGGCCCGCTGATCGCCACCATGAGCCTGCGCGCATTCTGCCGGGCGCATCCCGACGCGACGCTGCGTCGTTTCAGTTATCGCGGCATACGCCCGTTGATTGCACCGCAGCCATTTGAGGTGGGCGGGCGCCTCACCGCAACCGGGGTCGCAGAACTCTGGGCCGGCAATGCCGAAGGCCTGGCGCAGACCGCCCAGGTGCATTTCGAATAATCCAAGAACAACAGGCGGAGAGCCGTTAATGAACCCAAATGACAACGAAGAACTCAATGCCATCCGCGAAGGCGTGCGTGCCTTGTGCGCCGAGTTCGATGCCGCCTATTGGCGCAGCATCGATGAACAAAAGGGCTTTCCCGAAGCCTTCGTCAAGGCGTTGACCGACGCCGGTTGGCTGTCGGCGATGATCCCCGAAGAATACGGCGGCTCAGGCCTGGGGCTGGCCGAAGCCTCGGTGATCCTCGAGGAGGTCAACCGCTGCGGCGGCAACTCCGGCACCGTACACGGCCAGATGTACAACATGTTTACCCTGTTGCGTCACGGCAGTGAGGCGCAGAAACGCTTCTACCTGCCCAAGCTGGCCAGCGGTGAGCTGCGCCTGCAATCGATGGGCGTCACCGAGCCCACCACCGGCACCGACACCACTAAGATCAAGACCACCGCGATCAAGCGTGGCGACAAGTACGTGATCAACGGTCAGAAAGTCTGGATCTCGCGGGTGCAGCATTCCGACCTGATGATCCTGCTGGCGCGCACCACGCCCTTGGCCGAGGTGAAGAAAAAGTCCGAAGGCATGTCGATCTTCCTGGTTGACCTGCGCGACGCCATCGGTAACGGCCTGACCGTGCAGCCCATCGCCAATATGGTCAACCACGAGACCAACGAGCTGTTCTTCGACAACCTCGAGTTGCCCGCTGACAGCCTGATTGGCGAGGAGGGCAAGGGCTTCAAGTACATCCTCGATGGCCTGAATGCCGAGCGCACCCTGATCGCCGCCGAATGCATCGGTGACGGTCGCTGGTTTATCGAAAAGGCCAGCGCCTACGCCCGCGACCGCGTGGTGTTTGGCCGGCCCATCGGGCAGAACCAGGGCGTGCAATTCCCGATTGCCGAGGCCCATATCGAGATCGAAGCGGCCGACCTGATGCGCTGGCGCGCCTGTGAGGAATACGACAGCGGCAAGCACGCCGGGGCCAGCGCCAACATGGCCAAGTACCTGGCGGCCAAGGCGTCCTGGGAAGCGGCCAACGCCTGCCTGCAAACCCACGGCGGTTTTGGCTTTGCCTGCGAATACGACGTGGAGCGCAAATTCCGCGAGACCCGCCTGTACCAGGTGGCGCCGATCTCCACCAACCTGATCCTGTCCTACGTGGCCGAGCATTTGCTCGAACTGCCACGTAGCTTCTGAGGGCCTGAGCATGCGCGATACCCAGGCCCTGTGCCGTTTCCTCGCCGATCTGACTTACCAACAGGTGCCCGAGCCGGTACTGGCGCGCATCGAAGAGCTGTATCTGGATTGGCTCGCTTCGGCGCTGGCCAGCCAGGGCGCCCATCCGATTCCACTGTTCGAACGTTATGCGCAGAAGATGGGGCCGAGCAGCGGCCCGGCCCAGGTGATCGTCAACGGCACCGGCACCAGCGCGTATTTTGCCGCGCTGGTCAACGCGGCCTCATCCCATCTGGTGGAGCAGGATGACCTGCACAACAGCTCGGTGCTGCACCCGGCCACGGTGGTGTTTCCTGCCGCCTTGGCCGCTGCCCAGGACCTCAATAAATCAGGCCGCGAGTTGTTGTTGGCCTCGGTGGCCGGTTATGAGGCTGGGATTCGCATCGGTGAATTCATGGGCCGCTCCCATTACCGCATCTTCCACACCACGGCCACGGTCGGCACCCTGGCGGCGGCGGTCGCGGTGGGCAAGTTGTTCGATTTCAACCAGGAACAGTTCATCAACCTGCTCGGCAGCGCCGGCACCCAGGCGGCCGGGTTGTGGGAGTTCTTGCGCGATGCCGCCGACTCCAAGCAACTGCATACGGCCAAGGCCGCGGCGGACGGCTTGCTGGCGGCCTATCTCACCGCCGATGGCTTGACCGGCGCACGCAATATCCTGGAAGGCGACCAGGGCCTGGCGGCGGGCATGTCCACTGATGCCGAACCCGGCAAATTATCCGCCGGCCTGGGCAGCCGTTGGGCGCTGGTGGAAACCTCGTTCAAATTCCACGCCTCCTGCCGCCACACCCATCCAGCCGCCGATGCGCTGCTGGCGGTGATGCAGTGCGAAGGCTTGGGCGCCGCACAGATTGCTCGAGTACAGACCCGCGTGCATCAAGGCGCCATCGATGTGCTCGGTCGAGTGACGGTGCCGACCACGGTGCACCAAGCCAAATTCTCCATGGGCACCGTGCTCGGCCTGATCGCCGTGCATGGCAAGGCTGGACTGCCTGAATTTCATGAACTGGCGTTGAACGACCCCGCCGTCGCGGCCTTTCGCGACAAGGTCAGCATGACTCTCGACCCCGAGGTCGATGCTGCCTACCCGCAACGCTGGCTGGGCCGCGTCACCGTCACCACCACCGATGGCCGCACGCTGCATGGCGCCATCGACGAGCCCAAGGGTGACCCGGGCAACACCCTGAGCCGCGCCGAACTGGCGGATAAGTTCCAGCGCCTGACCCACTTCAGCGGTGCCCGCACACCGGCCCAGGCCAATGGCCTGATCGAGCAGGTGTGGAACCTGCGTCACACCGCGTCCATGGCCCATTGGCTTTGAGGGATTTGTCATGAGTAATCAACGACCGCTGGACGGCATTACCGTCGTCAGCCTGGAACACGCGATTGCCGCGCCATTCTGCACCCGTCAATTGGCCGATCTCGGCGCCCGGGTGATCAAGGTCGAGCGTCCCGGTGCCGGTGACTTTGCCCGGGGCTATGACGAGCGCGTGCGTGGCCTGGCGTCGCATTTCGTCTGGACCAACCGTTCCAAGGAGAGCCTCACCCTGGACCTCAAGCAGGACGAGGCGGGCGCCATACTCGAGGCGCTGCTCGCCGATGCCGATGTGCTGGTGCAGAACCTGGCCCCCGGCGCGGCGGCGCGCATGGGCTTGTCGTTCGAGGCACTGCATGAGCGTTTCCCGCGGCTGATCGTCTGTGATATTTCCGGCTACGGCGAAGGCGGGCCCTACGAGAAAAAGAAAGCCTACGACCTGTTGATCCAGAGTGAAGGCGGCTTTCTCTCGGTGACCGGCGGCCGGGGTGACGAGCAAATGGCCAAGGCCGGTTGCTCGATCGCCGATATCTCCGCCGGCATGTACGCCTACAGCGGCATTCTGTCGGCACTGCTGCTGCGCGGCAAAACCGGCCAGGGCAGCCGCATCGACGTGAGCATGCTCGAAAGCCTGGTGGAGTGGATGGGTTACCCGATGTACTACGCCTTCGACGGCGCGCCACCGCCACCTCGTGCCGGCGCGGCGCATTCGACGATTTACCCGTATGGGCCATTTCCTACCGGTGACGGCGGTACGGTGATGCTCGGGTTGCAGAACGAGCGTGAGTGGGCGGCGTTCTGCAACAAAGTACTGCTCACCCCGATGCTGGCGACGGACGAACGTTTCAGCGCCAATTTCAAGCGCTCGGCCAACCGCGACGCGTTGCGCAAGATCATTGTCGCAAGCTTTGCCCAGTTGGACGCCGAGGCGGTGATCCAGCGCCTGGAGGACGCGCAGATCGCCAGCGCCCTGGTCAACGATATGCAAGGCGTATGGGACCACCCGCAACTCAAGGCCCGTGACAGCTGGCGCGAAGTCGACAGCCCGGCCGGGCCGTTGCCGTCGCTGTTGCCACCGGCACGCAATGCCGCGTTCACCCCGCGCATGGATGGCGTGCCGGCATTGGGACAACACAGCCAGGGTATCCTTGACCAGCTGGGTTATTGCGCCGACACCATCGACAGCCTGCGTGCACGCGGCGTTATCTAACCAGGAATTTCAGCGATGCCAAAGCCCTTAGTACGTTCAGCGTTATTTGTGCCGGGCAGCCGCCCGGAGCGGTTTGCCAAGGCCCTGGCCAGCGGCGCCGACGCGGTGATCGTGGATTTTGAAGACGCAGTGGAAGAACCGCTCAAGCGCCAGGCCCGGGACAACCTGGGGGTGTTTTTGCACGCCCATCCCGGAGCCCAGGTGTGGGTGCGTATCAATGCGCCGGAGCACGCCGAGCATTTTGAAGATGTGGCGTTCTGCAAGGCCCATGCAAATGTCGCGGGTGTACTGCTACCCAAGGTTGAGAGCGCAGCCCAGGTCGCCGTAGTAGCTGCCACCGGCAAACCCATCTGGCCGATCATCGAAAGCGCTCGCGGCTTGTTGGCGGTGGCCGACATTGCCCATGCTCCGCTGGTGGAGCGGCTGTCGTTCGGTGGCTTGGACCTGGCCCTGGACCTCAACCTGAGCAGCCATTCGCGCGCCGCTGAGTTCGCCCTCGACCAGGCGCGCCTGGCGCTGATCGTGCATTCGCGCGCCGCTGGGCTGGTCGCACCGCTGGACGGCGTACACCCCGCCATCGACGACCCCGAGGGCCTGCGCCGCTCGATCCGGCATGCCTATGAAATGGGCTTTGCCGGGGCGTTGTGTATCCATCCCAAGCAAGTTGCGGTGATCCATGCAGCGCTGGCGCCGAGCGCCGAAGAGCTGGCCTGGGCCAGGCGGGTGGTGGAGGCGGGTGCCCATGGGGCAGGGGCTTATCAGATTGATGGGCAGATGGTGGATGCGCCGGTGTTGCTGCGCGCGCAACGGCTGCTGGCCGCCCAGCCCTGACTGCCGGAACCGTGAACAAAATGTGGGAGCTGGCTTGCCTGCGATAGCGGTAAAACAGTCAATGTCTGTGTTGCCTGACACACCGCTATCGCAGGCAAGCCAGCTCCCACACTGAATCGCGGTAAGGCTTCAGGTCTGCGTTCGGCCAGGCCGAACGCAGGTATCTAAAATTCGAAATTCTCAACACGCATCACATCAGGCACCTTGCCTGACAACACAACAATAAGAAGGTGATTTCCCATGCTCAAGCTTTCCCGGGCGCTGCTGTGCGCCGCCACCTTGTTTACCGCAGGCCTGGCCCATGCGGCAGACCCGATTGTGATCAAGTTTGCCCACGTGGTCGCCGAAAACACCCCCAAGGGCCAGGGCGCGCTGCTGTTCAAGAAACTCGCCGAAGAGCGCCTGCCCGGCAAGGTCAAGGTCGAGGTGTACCCCAACTCGTCGCTGTTCGGCGATGGCAAGGAAATGGAAGCGCTGCTGCTGGGCGATGTGCAGATGCTGGCGCCGTCCCTGGCCAAGTTCGAGCAGTACACCAAGCAAGTGCAGATCTACGACCTACCGTTCCTGTTCAACGACCTGGCCGCGGTCGACCGTTTCCAGGCCGCCGAGGGCAAGCAGCTGCTGACCTCGATGCAGGACAAGAACATCCTCGGCCTGGCCTATTGGCACAACGGCCTCAAGCAGCTCTCCGCCAACAAGGCCCTGCATGAACCCAAGGACGCCCGTGGCCTGAAGTTCCGCGTGCAAGCCTCCAGCGTGCTCGAGGAGCAGTTCAAGGCAATCCGCGCCAACCCGCGCAAGATGAGCTTCGCCGAGGTCTATCAAGGGCTGCAGACCGGCACCGTGAATGGCACCGAGAACACCTGGTCGAACTATGAAAGCCAGAAGGTCAACGAGGTGCAGAAGTACTTCACCGAGTCCAACCATGGCCTGATCGACTACATGGTGATCACCAACGCCAAGTTCTGGAATGGCCTGCCGCCGGATATCCGCAGCACCCTGGAGCAGGTCATGGTTGAGGTCACCGTCGAGGTGAACAAACAGGCCGAAGCGCTGAACCAGTCGGCCAGGCAGAAAATCATCGACGCCAAGACCAGCGAAATCATTGAACTGTCTCCAGAGCAACGTTCCCTTTGGCGCGAGGCCATGCGCCCGGTGTGGCAGAAGTTCGAAGGCGAGATCGGGGCTGATCTGATCAAGGCGGCGGACGCATCCAACCAGTAATCCCCTGTGGGAGCGGGCTTGCCCGCGATTGCGGTGTGTCAGTTGATACAACTGGCGGCTGGTCCACCGCTATCGCAGGCAAGCCACACACAGGTTGACCTGGCTTTTTACCTATCTCTGCCTCGCGAGGTTTTGCCATGCAAACGCTAAGGCGCGTCTGGGAGCACCTGGAGGAAGGCTTTATCGCTTTCCTGCTGGCCGCCATGACCCTGGTGACATTCGTCTACGTCATGCTCAACAACATCTACACCCTGTTCTTCGCCCTGGCGGATAAATGGGCCTGGAGCAGCAATTTCTTCAACGTCCTGGGCGACGGCACCATGACCTGGGCCCAGGACATGACCTGGAGCGTGGCGCTGACCAAGGCCATGTTCGGCTGGCTGATTTTCTTCGGCATTTCCTACGGTGTACGCACCGCCGGCCACCTCGGCGTGGACGCGTTGGTCAGGCTCACCAAGCGCCCGGTGCAACGCCTGCTCGGCATGCTCGCTTGCTTGTGCTGCCTGGCCTATGCCGGGTTGTTCATGGTGGCCAGCTACAAGTGGGTGAGCGCAGTGATGACCGCGCATATCGGCGCCGAAGACCTCGACCAGTTCGGCATCGATGTCGGCGACATCGTGGTGATCGTGCCCATTGGTTTTGCCTTGGTATTGATCCGCTACCTGGAAATTTTCTACCGCATCTTTACCCACCGCCAGGTCGGGTTGGGGTTGGCCGACGAGGCCGGTGAGGCCAGCAAGTTGGCCGGCAGCCATGAGGAGCGTCACTGATGGCCGTGCTCTGTCTGTTTCTGCTGTTGTTCGTGTTCATGTTCCTGGGCGTGCCGATTGCGATTGCCTTGGGGCTGTCCGGTGCGGTGTCGATTTTGATGTTCAGCCAGGACTCGGTGAGTTCCCTGGCGATCAAACTGTTTGAAACCAGCGATGCCTACACCTTCCTGGCGATTCCGTTTTTCCTGTTGTCCGGCGCGTTCATGACCACCGGCGGCGTGGCCCAGCGGCTGATCGACTTTGCCAATGCTTGTGTGGGCCACATTCGTGGCGGCCTGGCGATTGCGGCGGTGCTGGCCTGCATGTTGTTTGCGGCGCTGTCCGGGTCGTCACCGGCCACGGTGGCAGCAGTGGGTTCGATTGCCGTGGCGGGCATGGTACGTTCCGGTTATCCGAAGGAATTTGGTGCGGGCATCATCTGCAATGCCGGGACCTTGGGCATTCTGATTCCGCCGTCGATTGTGATGGTGGTGTATTCGGCGGCGACCGAAACCTCGGTGGGCAAGCTGTTCATGGCCGGGGTGATCCCGGGATTGTTGCTGGGCCTGATGCTGATGATCGCGATCTATATCGTCGCACGCATCAAGAAATTGCCGGCGCAACCACGGGCGACGTTCCGTGAGTGGCTGAGTTGCGCACGCCGGGCGTTCTGGGGCCTGTTGTTGTTGGTGATCATCCTCGGCGGCATTTACAGCGGCATGTTCACCCCGACCGAAGCGGCGGCAGTGGCAGCAGTGTATTCGGCATTTGTCGCGCTGTTCGTCTACAAGGACATGAAGCTGCGCGACTGCCCCAAGGTGTTGCTGGAGTCGGGGCGGCTGTCGATCATGCTGATGTTCATCATCGCCAACGCCATGCTGTTTGCCCATGTGCTGACCACTGAGCAGATCCCCCAGGAAATCACTGCGTGGGTGATCTCCGAAGGGCTGACGCCGATTGGTTTTCTGATTATGGTCAACGTGGTGCTGCTGATTGCCGGCAGCTTCATGGAACCGTCGGCCATCGTGCTGATCCTGGCGCCGATCTTCTTCCCGATTGCGATGAAGCTCGGCATTGATCCGATTCACTTGGGCATTGTGATGGTGGTGAACATGGAAATCGGCCTGGTGCACCCGCCGGTGGGGCTGAACCTGTTCGTGACCTCGGCGGTGACGGGGCTGACCCTGGGGCAGACCATCCGCGCGGCGATGCCGTGGCTGATGATTCTGTTGGTGTTCCTGATCATGGTCACTTATTTGCCGTTTATTTCCCTCGCACTGCCGCAGTGGCTGGGAATGTAATGGAGGAGGGGGCTTGTCCCCGATGGCGGTGGGTCAGTTACAGATGCATTACTGACACGCCCTCATCGGGGGCAAGCCCCCTCCCACATTTTTTGTACTGTGTTCGGCCTTATTGGCCCAGTGCACTCAAGATCGCGTGCGCCACCTTCACCCGCTCGGCATTCGGGTAGTTGCGGTTCGCCAGGATCACCACGCCCATGTCCTTGCTTGGCACATACGCCACATACGCACCAAAGCCGCCAGTGGAGCCAGTCTTGTTGTACAGCACGTTGGCCGGTTGCGCCTGGGCCGGGCTCAGCCAGTTGACCTTGTGCGGCTCCATCGCCATGGGTGTGGAGTTGCCGTCCAGCAAGGCTTGTAGGGTGATGGGGTAGGGGTAGCGTTCCCAGCCCAGGCCCTGGGTCATGCCGTTGACGGTGTAGTAGCCGGCGTGAGTGGCGGCAATGGCTTGTTGTAACGGCTGCTCCAGGGTCTGCGGGTGCATATTGGCGATCACATAGCGCGCCAGGTCCTGGCTGCTGGTCTTGATGCCGTAGGCTTCGCTGTCCAGGGCGCCGGGGCCGACGTGCACCGGTTTTTGCTGCTTGTCATAGCCTTGGGCATATTGGCTGGCCTTGTCGGTGCGCACGCTGACATAGGTGTTGGTCAACCCTAGCTTGGGCAGCAGGGTCTTCTCCATGGCAACGTTGAACGGCTGGCCCAGGCTTTGCGCGGTCAGGTAGCCGAACAGGCCGATACTGGGGTTGGAGTACAAGCGTTGTTCACCCGCAGCGTAAGTCGGCTTCCAGTGCTGGAAGTAGCCGAGCATGGTCGTTGCACTGTCGGACGCCTGCGGAAATTGCAGCGGCAGGCCGCCGGCGGTATAGGTCGCCAGTTGCAGCAGGCTGATGCGATCGAACGCGCTGCCGGCCAGGGACGGCAAGTACAGGCTGGCCTTGTCCGACAGCTTGAGCTTGCCGATGGCCTGGGCATAACCACCCAGGGTTGCGGTGAAGGTTTTACTCACCGAACCGATTTCGAACAGCGTGTTTTGGCTGACCGCGGCCTGGGTGTCCTTGGCGGCTACGCCGTAGTTAAAGTATTGCACCTTGCCCTGGTTGATCACCGCGACCGAAAGGCCGGGGATGTCTTGCTGTTGCATCAAGGGCTTGACGTTGCTGTCCACGACCTGGCGCATGTCTGTGGCGGCCATGCAACTGCCGGACAAGAGCAGCAACGCTGAAACCAGGTACTTGGGCTGATAGTTCATGGTGAATCGCTTCCATGTAAAGGTGGCAATGATGGGCAGGGCCTGCGCAGGCGTGGCAAATGTAGGTGGATTTCCGGGCGTCGGCAAACGATGATATCTCGCACCTGCCATTAGAAAAATTGGGGTAAGCCTTGCTGCGTTCCCACCTGCCGCTTAATGCCCTGCGTGCCTTCGAAGCGTCGGCGCGCCATTTGAGCTTTACCCGTGCGGCCATTGAGCTGTGCGTGACCCAGGCGGCCGTCAGTCATCAGGTCAAAAGCCTCGAAGCCCAACTCAATGTCACGTTGTTCAAGCGCTTGCCTCGGGGCCTGATGCTCACCAGCGAAGGCGAAACCCTGCTGCCGGTGCTGCGTGATGCCTTTGATCGCATTGCCCTGACGTTGGGCCAGTTCGAAGGCGGGCATTACCGTGAAGTGCTGACGGTGGGGGCGGTCGGCACCTTTGCGGTGGGCTGGCTGTTGCCACGCCTGGCGGACTTTCACAGTCGCTACCCGTTTATCGACCTGCGCCTGTCCACCCACAACAACCGCGTGGATGTGGCCGCCGAAGGCCTGGACTACGCGATACGCTTTGGCGCCGGAGCCTGGCACGGCACCGATGCGTGCCCATTGCTGGAGGCGCCGTTGACGGTGTTGTGCGTACCGCAGATTGCCGAGCAACTGCACAGCCCGGCGGACGTGTTGAAGCACACCTTGCTGCGCTCCTACCGTGTCGATGAGTGGAGCCTGTGGTTCCAGGCCGCCGGCTTGCCCATCGATACGCGGGTGCCGCGCAGTATCGTGTTCGACTCCTCGCTGGCGATGATGGAAGCCGCCCTGCAAGGCAGCGGCGTGGCGCTGGCGCCGGCGCTGATGTTTTCGCGACAGTTGGAGAGCGATGTGTTCCGCCAGCCGTTCGCGGTGGGGATCACCACCGGCAGCTATTGGTTGACGCGTTTGCAGTCGCGCAATGAGACACCGGCGATGTTGGCGTTCAAGGGGTGGTTGCGTGAAGAGGCGAGTGTGCGGTCACTGGGTAGGGGCGGTCACAGGGGACTTTTTTGAAGCTGCCCGCAACGGGTGCGAGCATTTCATAGCTGTGTTCGTCATGTTGCACGCACAGCCAGTAATCACCATAAGCATCGACGTGGTCGATTTTCCATACCAGGCCGCTCTCGAAGAGGAACCGATAGAAACACTGTTCCTGCAGGCTGATCTCGGCGTAAGGCACGCTGGTGATCTGGAGGCCGAAGTTCAGCCAGGTCAGGTTATGACCCTCGGAAAATTGCTCATTGAGCCCCAGACAAATCTCACATGTCATCTCTAGATGCTCTTCAATGCAGGGTGTCAGATCATGGCTGTGCCCGCAGCAAAAGCAAGTAGGGCATTTCTGATCAACTCAGTCCGGATCACACCTCGCGACCATGGGCGGCCGCGGCCAGTTGGCCGGTGTCGACGCGCACGAACACCGAGTCGCCGACGGCGGTGAGCACGCTGCCTGCATACACTTCGCAGACCACCCGGCTTTTGCGGCCGATTTCGCCTTCGACCCGAGCCCGCAGGACCAGGGGCACACCCATGGGCGTGGGCTTGATGAATTTGATCCCCAGATTGCCGGTGACGCAGTCGATGCGCGGCAGGCTGCCGGGTTCACGCTGTTCGGCGCGGTAGTGGTAGGCCATGGCGGTCCAGTTGGAGTGACAGTCCACCAGCATGGCGATCAGGCCACCGTAGACCAGGTCTGGCCAGCCGCTGTATTTAGCCTCGGGTTGATGCTCGGCAATGACGTGCACGCCATCGTCATCCCAGCGGCTCTTGATGTGCAGGCCATGGGGGTTGCTGCTGCCGCAGCCGTAGCAGATGCCTTCCGGCGCCGTGGTGTCCTGGAGAGAAGCGCTGTGCATGCAGAGTCCTTGTTATTTTTTGGGCGACGCTTCTATTTAGCAGGCCAGGGGTTAGCGAGCAAACTTCTTCGCCCCGGCCACGCAACCAATCACTGCCACCGTCACCAGCACCATGCCCAGGCTGACTTGTTCGTGCAGCAAACCCGCCGCCAGCGCCAGGCCGAAGAACGGCTGCAGCAACTGCAACTGGCCGACCGCTGCAATACCGCCCTGGGCCAGGCCGCGATACCAGAACACAAAGCCGATCAGCATGCTGAACAGCGACACGTACCCCAGGCTCAGCCACGCCGGCAGGCTGATGCCATTGAAGGTCGAAGGCGCCAGCAGCAGGCTCAGCGGCGCCACCACCGGCAGCGACGCCGCCAACGCCCAGCAGATCACCTGCCAGCCGCCGAGGCTGCGCGACAGTTTGGCGCCTTCGGCATAACCCAGGCCGCATACCAGCACGGCCAACAGCATCAATAAGTCGCCTGCAGGAGCGGCGCTCAAGCCTTGGGCCAAGGCATAACCCATCACCAACAGGCTGCCCAGGATCGAAAATAACCAGAACACCGGCCTGGGCCGTTCACCGCCACGCAGCACGCCGAACACTGCCGTGGTCAGTGGCAGCAGGCCGATGAAGACGATGGAGTGGGCCGAGGTCACGTATTGCAGGGCCAGGGCAGTCAGCAGTGGAAAGCCGATCACCACGCCAAGCGCGACGATAACCAGCGGTGCCCATTGCTGGCGTGTGGGGCGTTTTTCCTTGAATAACCCCAGCAGGCACAACCCCAGTAGCGCAGCGAGAGTGGCGCGGACCATGGTGAGGAACACCGGGTCGAATTCCATGACCGCCAGGCGCGTGGCCGGCAGCGAGCCGCTGAAAATCACCACGCCGATAAAACCGTTGATCCATCCCTGGGTGCTGCTGTCCAGAGTGGCGAGAGGAGAAGTGCGTTCCATGGGGGACCTGTCCGAAAATGGCAGTTGCGTGCTGGGCATCCTAGGATTGAAGATTAAGACAATCAAAAAATTGTCATGGATACATCCCTATGCCCCGTGCTCGCTACAAGACGCTGGTCGATACCTTCGCCGAGGCCATCCGCAGCGGCCAGATGCTACCTGGCACGCGCCTGCCCACCCATCGGCAATTGGCCGCCGAGCATGGCTTGGCGCTGGTGACTGCCAGCCGAGTGTACAGCGAGTTGGAAGCCATGGGCCTGGTCAGTGGCGAGACCGGTCGCGGTACTTTCGTGCGCGAGATTGCGTTGCCGCCGGGGCAGGGCAGTGGGCAGATGACGGTGGCGGCGGGCCTGCTGGATCTGAACTTCAACTACCCGTCCTTGCCGGGCCAAGCCGAACTGTTGCGCACGGCGTTGCGTCAACTGGCGCTGTCCGGCGACCTGGAGGCGCTGCTGCGTTACCAGCCCCATGCCGGGCGTGTGCATGAGCGCGCCGCTGTGGCGCGACACTTGTTGAACCGGGGGCTGACGGTGGATGCCGAGCAAGTACTGGTGGTCAGCGGCGCGCAGCATGGCTTGGCGGTGACCCTGATGGCGTTGCTCAAGCCTGGGGATGTGATCGCGGTGGATGCGCTGACCTACTCAGGCTTCAAGGTGCTGGCTGAAACCCTGCATCTGGAAATTGTCGCCATCCCGGTCACCGCCAGTGGCCCGGACCTGGACCACCTGCACAACCTGTGTCGCAGGCGCCCGGTACGTGCGGTGTACAGCATGCCGACCCTGCATAACCCGCTGGGCTGGGTGCTGAGCCTGGAACAGCGCGAGCGCTTGGTGGCGATTGCACGGCAGCACAACCTGATGATCATCGAAGATGGCGCCTATGCGTTTCTCGCCGACGATGCGCCCGCGCCGCTGGCGACGCTGGCCCCGGAGCGCACGGTGTATATCGGCGGGTTGTCCAAGAGCGTCGCCACCGGTTTGCGCGTGGGCTTTATCGCTGCGCCTATGGCTTGGGTCAACGGCTTGGAACGCACGATCATGGCCACCACCTGGAACGTGCCGGGCGTGATGAGTGCGATTGCGGTGGGCTGGCTCGAAGACGGTACGGTGGCGCAACTGGAGGCGCAAAAGCGCGCGGATGCCCAGGCTCGCCAGGCGTTGGCGGCACAGGTGCTGAGCGGTGTGAAGACCATCAGCCACCCGTCATCCTACTTTCTGTGGCTGCCGTTGGCGGAAGACGCCCGCGCCGATCAGGTCGCCATGACCTTGCAGCGCGCTGGCATCTCGGTTTCAACCGCCGAACCGTTCGCGGTCTCGGCCCAGGTGCCCCACGCGCTACGCCTGGCCCTGGGTTCGGTGCCCATGGCGGCGTTGCGTGAGGCGCTGGTGAAGGTGCGTAAGGTGGTGGCGTGGTGAGCGAACACCCTGCCACAGGGCTTGATTTGAAATACGGGCAAAATGTGGGAGCTGGCTTGCCCCCTATGGCGCCCGACAGCCGGCACCAATCTACCTGACGCCCCGGGATCCAACTGTGGGAGCTGGCTTGCCTGCGATGGCGGCCTGACAGTCAACACATTTGGATTGTGTACATATCCATTTCTGCGGTAACGGCCACTTAGGGTTCCGCCCTGACGGCGGCTAACCCGGCGTCCTGCCGGGTTACCCTCGAATTCAAGCCTGCGTTCGGCCAGCGTGGTTTAACGGGGCGCCTGAGATCAAGATCACAAGCAGATCAAGATCAAGAGCAGCTCGCTTCGCATCATGGTTACCTGAGGGGCAGCACATTCGACATCTCTGTCGATTGAACGGCCGCCATCGCAGGCCAGCCAGCTCCCACAGATTGACTGTGTTTAGCGGGCTACAAGCGGTGGCGTACGCGGCGGGATCATGCGCTTGTTGCCGGTGGCTTCAAACGCCGCGGCAAAGCGCAACAGTGCCGAATCGTCATAGGCGCGCCCGGCAAACGTCAGCCCCACTGGCATGCCGATATCCGCCATCACGCCCATCGGCACGGTGACGGTGGGCACGCCCAGGTGGCGGATCGCGAGGTTGCCGTTGGCTACCCACACGCCGTTGCTCCAAGCGATGTCGGCAGACGCTTCGTTCACATCGGCATCCGCCGGGCCCACATCGGCTACGGTCGGGAACAGCACGGCGTCGAGGCCGAGGTTGTCCATCCAGTCTTCCAGGTCGATACGCCGGGTTTGCTCGAGGCCACGCAGGCCATCGGGCAGGGTGCTGATCTGGTCCCATGGCGTGATGCCGCGTTGGGCCATGCGCACGTATTCGTCCATGCCGGCGGCCAGGTCGTCTTCACGGTTGGGCAGGGTGCCGGGGTCGTGGGGGAAGATTTTCGGCCCGTCTACATCGGCCAGGCGGTTCAGGCTAGGGTCATCGTTGGCGCGCAGGAAATCATCGAAAGCCCAGGCCGACAGTTCCCACAGTTCGTCGTGGAGGAATTCCTTGGAAACCAGGCCACGGGTAAACACCGTCGGTGCACCGGGGCGGTCGCCTTCGCAGTTGGACACCAGCGGGAAATCCACTTCGATCACTTCGGCACCCGCCGCTTCCAATGCCTGGCGCGCGGCTTGCCACAGTTCGATCACCGTGGCACGGGTGTGGATCTTTTGCCCGGTCGGCCCGCCGATACCCGGGTTTTCGCTGGTGCCAGCATCCGGGTCGGCGTTGATGTACATGCGCGGCACGCCAAAGCGCTTGCCGGCCAGGCTCTCGCTACTGGCTGCCAGCGCAGTGTACGAAGCCGGGCGCACCGAGGTGACGCTGGGGATCGGCACCCAGGGCTGCAGGCGCCACAGGTCGCCGCGCTTGTCAGGGTCTTGGGCCACCACCACATCGAGCACTTCGAGCAGGTCGGCCATGGTGCGCGCATAGGGCACCACGACGTCCATGGTCGGGGTCAACGGCCAATTGCCGCGCACCGAAATCACGCCGCGGGAAGGCGTGTAGGCACACAGGCCATTGTTGGAGGCCGGGCCGCGACCGCTCGACCAGGTTTCCTCGGCCAAGCCAAACGCCGCAAAGCTGGCGGCAGTGGCGGTACCGGCACCATTGGAAGAGCCGGAGGCAAACGGCGCGGTGAGGTAGTCGGCGTTGTAGGGGCTTTCGGCGCGGCCATACACGCCACGCTGCATGCCGCCATTGGCCATCGGCGGCATGTTGGTCTTGCCCAGGCAGATGGCGCCGCCGGCTCGCAGGCGTTCGATGGTGAAGGCGTCACGCTGGGCGACCAGCTTGGCAAACGCGGGGCTGCCGGATGCAGCCGTCAGACCCTTGACCAGATAGCTGTCCTTGGCGGTGTAGGGAATGCCATCCAGCGGCCCCAGGGTCTGGCCCTTGGCACGGCGCGCGTCAGAGGCCTCGGCTTCCTTGAGGGCGTCGGGGTTGCGTACCACGACGGCATTCAATGCGGTGGCGGTGTGCGGGCCATCGTAGGCATCGATCCGCGCCAGGTAGGCCTGGACCAGTTCAACTGCCGTGGTCTGGCCGGCTTCCAGCGCAGCGCGCAATTGGGCAATGGAGACTTCAGTAACTTGCATCACGTTTTTTTCGCCGCCTTCAAGTGGGGGTATGGCGGCAGTCTACGTACAGATATTTCACAAAACCAGCGCGGCATACTTCGTGTAGGCGGCGCGCAGGACATCTGGAGAAAGATGTCAGCAGGATTGCGAGCGGCAGCCTCTTATCGCTAAGGTGGCCGCGCTGATTAACGTTGCACTTCAAGGAAGAGACCATGCAAAAACCTTATATCGCCCTGGCTGCCTTGCTGGGATTTACCGTCTATACCGTGGCGACCATGCTCACGGCCGAACAATCACTGCTGGCATTTGGATGGGAACTGATGTCCAGGCCCGATACGGCGCAGGTGGTGATTGACCTGTATCTGATGGCAGTGCTGGCGTGTGTGTGGATGTACCGGGATGCGCGTGGGCGAGGGCGGTCGATAGGCTCGGTGTTGCCGTACTTTGTGCTGACGGCGGTGTTTGTGTCGGTGGGGCCGCTGCTTTATATCGTCATTAATGGCTTTTCTCGTCGGGCCATGAAGTGAGGTTTGTTGCTCCCGATATAGCTGTGTCGACTGTGAGGCTGCCTTCGCAGGCAAGCCCCACACATTGAGATCGCGGGGTTTCAGGTAGATAGGCGCCGATTCGCCACACATACCTACGACTATCGGCCCCGCAAACCGGTCAAACGCCTTTGGTCGACGGCAGCAGTACCGTCAGGATGCCCACCAGCGGCAGGAACGAGCACAGCTTGTATACGTACTCGATGCCGTGATGATCAGCGAGCATCCCGAGCAGCGCCGCACCAATCCCACTGAAACCAAACATCAGGCCAAAGAATATCCCGGCGATCATGCCCACATTGCCCGGCACCAATTCCTGGGCAAACACCACGATGGCCGAGAACGCCGAGGCGATGATAAAACCGATGACCACGCTGAGTACCGCGGTCCAGAACAGGTCGACGTAGGGCAGGGCCAGGGTGAACGGTGCGGCGCCGAGGATGGAGAACCAGATGACTTTCTTGCGGCCGATCTTGTCGCCGATCGGGCCACCGGCAAAGGTGCCCACGGCCACCGCGCCGAGGAACAGGAACAGGTACATCTGCGAGCTGGCTACCGACAGCTGGAATTTCTCGATCAGGTAGAACGTGAAGTAACTGGTCAGGCTGGTCATGTACCAGTATTTGGAAAACACCAGCACAGCCAATACCACCAGGGCGAAGGTCACGCGGCCTTTGGACAAGCCGTGGGTCGCCTGGCTGCCCTGCTTGAGCTTGAACAGGTTGAGGTGGTGGCGGTACCAGCGGCTCAAGCCGTACAGCACCAGGATGGCGAACACCGCAAACAGGCCGAACCAGGCAATGTGGCTTTGGCCGTAGGGAATAATGATGGCCGCCGCCAGCAACGGGCCGAAGGCGCTGCCGGTGTTGCCGCCGACCTGGAAGGTCGATTGCGCCAGGCCATAGCGGCCACCGGAGGCCAGGCGGGCGACGCGAGAGGTTTCCGGGTGGAAGGTCGATGAGCCAACGCCGACCAACCCTGCCGCGAGCAGAATCGCCGGGAAGCTGCCGACAAACGCCAGCATCAAAATACCGATCAAGGTGCACACCATGCCCGCTGGCAGCAGCCACGGCTTGGGGTGACGGTCGGTGTGATAGCCGATCCAGGGTTGCAACAGGGAAGCGGTCAACTGGAAGGTCAGGGTGATCAGGCCGACCTGGGTAAAGCTCAGGCCGTAGTTGGCCTTGAGCATCGGGTAGACCGACGGCAGCACGGCCTGGATCAGGTCATTGATCATATGCGCCAGGGCACAGGCGCCGAGGACGCGCATGACCAGGGGGCTTATCTGGGGCGTCGTTGTGGCAGCGGCGGGTGTCGCGGTAAGGCTCGACATGCAGGCATTCCATACAAGGCAGCAAACAGGGGCAGACAGGACTTTAGCTGGCAGCCATTTCTAATTGTTTCGAAAGCTATGCTAAATTCGAAGAAAAAGCCTGTCTCGCGCAATTCGGGCGGAAACCATCGCAAAAAGGGCAAAATGATCAGATCACTGGATAAATTTCTTCGGGATATCGATGAGGGCGACTGGGCTGTCATCAGCTCGGCTACCGATTATCCGGAAAACTGGGTGATCCCTGAGCACAGCCACAACAAGCATCAACTGCTGTACGCCATCGGTGGCGTCATGGTGGTGTATTCGGCCCTGCGGCAATGGACGGTACCGCCCAATCGTGGCTTTTGGATGCCCTGTGGTCAAGTTCACTCATTGCGCTGCGTGGGCACGTTGAAGATGCGCAGCGTGTTCGTGCGCCCGGACAGTTTCCCGAACCTGCCGACCGAGCCGAAGACGGTGACGGTTTCCCCGTTGCTGAGCGAGCTGATCAAGGCCTCGGTCAGCCTGAAACCGCCCTATGCCGAGGACTCACGCGATGCCCGGATCATGCACCTGATCCTCGATGAACTGGCCAACCTTCCAGCCTTGCCATTGTCCCTGCCACAGCCTGCCGACCCGCGCCTGAGCCAGATCTGCCTGGCGTTGCAGAACGAACCGGGAGACGCCTCCACCGTTGCGCACTGGAGTGCGCGCCTGGGGCTGGATCAAACCACCATCCAGCGCCTGTTCCGCAAGGAAACCGGCATGACCTTCGGCCAATGGCGCCAGCAGGCGCGGTTGCTGCTGGCGCTGGAGCGCATTGCGGTGGGGGAGAAGATTATCGATGTGGCGTTTGAGCTGGGGTATGAAAGCCCGAGTGCGTTTACCAGTATGTTCAAGAAACAGTTTGGCAGGACGCCGAGTCAGTTTTTCAAGTAGTGCCGTTTGCCATGGGCGCGTGAGCAGGGCGCCGGGATGTCAGGTAAGCCAGCAGCGTGGCGACTACCAGCAAGGCGGCGCTCAACTCGAAGGTGGCCTGATAACCGCTCAAGTCGAATGCCACACCACCGACGGTGGCGCCGGCGGCAATCGCCAACTGGATGATGGCTACCATCAACCCCCCGCCGGCTTCAGCGTCGTCGGGCAAGGTGCGCGCCAGCCATGTCCACCAGCCAACGGGCGCAGCAGTAGCCACCAGGCCCCAGCAGCCCAACAGCACGGTGGTGACAATCGCTGAACCGCCGAACTCCACCAGCGTAAAGGCGATGCCTGCCATGATCAGCGGGATGGCAATCAGCGTCGGGTAGAGATGGTGCTTGAGCAAATGCTCAATCAACACCGTACCCGCCAGGCCGGCCAGGCCGAGCACCAGTAGCATCAACGACAGGGTAGACACCTCGACCCGGGTCACGCCTTCCAGGAACGGCCGCAGGTAAGTGAACAGCATGAACTGGCCCATGAAGAACAGGCTGACGGCGCACATGCCCAAGGCCACCTTGGGTTTTTTCAGCAGGCGCAGTGCATTGCCGGTGTTTGCCGCGCCGCTGTGCTTGAGCGCAGGCAAGCTCAGCCATAGCCAGGCCAGCGCAATCACGGCCACTGGCACCACGCAAAAGAATGCGCCGCGCCAGCCAATCAGGCCGCCGAGAAAGCTGCCCAGCGGCGCCGCGATCACCGTCGCCAGGGCATTGCCACCGTTGACGATGGCCAAGGCCCGTGGCACTTGGGCGGGCTCGACCAGGCGCATTGCCGTGGCCGCCGACAGCGACCAGAAGCCGCCAATCGCCACCCCAATCAATGCGCGCCCGAGCATGAACACCGCGTAATTCGGCGCGAACGCTACCACGCTGCCGGAGACGATCATCAGCAGGGTCAAGGCCATCAGCAGGCGCTTGCGATCCATCCGCGCGGCAACCGCCGCGATGACCAGGCTGGTGAGCAGGGCAAACACCCCGGACACGGAAATACCCTGGCCGGCCTGGCCTTCAGTGATGTGTAAGTCAGCGGCCAGCGGTGTCAGCAGGCTGACCGGCATGAACTCGGAGGCGACCAACGCAAACGCCGCCAGCGACATCGCGAGCACCGCGCCCCAGCGTTGCGGTTGAGGGGTAACGGAACTCACTGCAAGTGGCTCTGGAAGAAGGTGATGAGCGTGTCAAACGGGATCAGTTCGACGCGGTCGTACAGGTCTACATGGCCGGCGTTGGGGATGATCAGCAATTGCTTGGGCTCGGCGGCGCGTTGATAGGCGTCTTCACTGAATTCACGGGAGTGCGCGTAGGCCCCGGTAATCAGCAGCAGTGGGCGCGGCGAGATCGTCTCGATATTGTTGAATGGGTAGAAGTTCATGAACTTGACGTTGCTGGTCAGCGTCGGCCGGGTGGTGGTTTGCGATGAGGCGCCCGCCGGGGTGACTTCGCCGCGAGGGGTGCGGTAGAAGTCGTAGAACTCGTCGCCGACCGGGTCGCCGGTAAGGCTTTGCGGCGTGCCACCGGTGTAGAGGGTCTCGCCGCCCTGGAACTCTACATAGCGCTGGTTGGCGGCCTGGCGCAGGATCTGCTGGCGCTGTTGCAAGGTCATGCCGTGCTTGAGGCCATTGCGGTTGGCCGCGCCCATGTCGTACATGCTGACGGTGGCGATTGCCTTGAGACGCGGATCGATCTTCGCAGCACTGATCACAAAACTGCCGCTGCCGCAAATGCCGATGGCACCGATGCGTTCCCGGTCGACCTGTGGGCGAGTGCCCAGAAAGTCCACGGCGGCGCTGAAGTCTTCCACGTAGAGGTCGGGCAACACCGCGTTGCGTGGTGTGCCGGCGCTTTGGCCCCAGAACGACAGGTCCAGGGACAGGGTCACGAAACCCTGCTCAGCCATTTTGGTGGCGTAAAGGTTGGCGCTTTGCTCTTTTACGGCGCCCATCGGGTGGCCGACGACAAGGGCTGCGTGCTTTGAGCCTGGGGCAAGGTGCTTGGGCACGAACAGCGTGCCTGCGACCTGCATGCCGTATTGATTGTTGAAGGTGACAGGTTCGGCCGTCACTGTGTCGCTGCTGTAGAAGTTATCCGCACCGTTAGACATATCGGCTCCAAATGAAGAAAGAGAAGTCACCAGCAAACCCAGGGCGAGCAAGAGGCGTTTCATAGGGATGTTCCTCGTAAAGTGTCCGCACATTTTCCGGGTGACGGCAGGGCTTCTATAGTGCATTTGAGTGGATTACTTGCCTGATCCTCTGAGTTTCAGTGCCAGATGACGACGCCCGTGGCTTGCGCGAGTAAAGTGCAATGAAGCACTGAGAGGGTCTGTCATGACGTCCACTCCCACCCCATTGAACGCGCTGATCCAATCGATTGGTTCGCGCACGCCGTCGCCCGGCGACTACGCCATGCCGATCCCCGGCCTGGGCTTTTATCGGCGTGAGCAACCCGCTGCGCCGGTGGTGTGCATGGTTGAGCCGTGCATCGTGCTGGTGGCCCAGGGCGAGAAGCAGTTGTGGGTCGGCGGCGAGGGCTACCCCTACGACACTTCCCGGTTCCTGGTGACGTCGCTGGACATTCCGGCCAATTCCGAGGTGCTGGCGGCCAGCCCCGAGCAGCCGTGCCTGGGGCTGACGTTCAAGCTGGACCTGCGCATGCTGGCCGAGCTGATCGCCCAGGGTGGCTTGCCGCCGGTGCGTGAACGCGCAGTCATGAAGGGCGTGGGGATCGGCACGGTCACCGACGGCATGCTGGCCGCATTCGCGCGCCTGGTGGCGTTGCTGGATGAACCCGAAGCGATTCCGGTACTCGCGCCATTGATCCAGCGCGAGATTCATTACCGGCTACTGAAAAGCGACCAGGCCGGCCGACTGCGCCAGATCTGCTCGGTGGACGGGCAGGGCTATCGGATTGCCAAGGCCATCGACTGGCTGAAGTTGAATTTCGACGCGGCCCTGCGTGTGGAAGAGCTGGCAGCGCGGGTGCAAATGAGCGCGGCGACCTTTCACCATCACTTCCGGCAACTGACCGCGATGAGCCCGCTGCAATACCAGAAATGGCTGCGTCTGAATGAAGCACGACGATTAATGTTGAACGAGCACCAGGATGTATCCAGTGCCGCGTTCAAAGTCGGGTATGAGAGCCCGTCGCAATTCAGCCGTGAGTACAGCCGGCTGTTTGGGGTGCCGCCCAAGCGCGATATGGCAACACTGCGGGGCAGGGCGAGTGTCAGTGATCCGCCGGGGTCAGATTAGCGTAGAAGATGCAGCCGATAAGCCGTGCGAACAGGCTCAGGGTTTCCGGCAAGTTGGGGTCATCGAACAGCATCGCCCGCGAGTCCAGCGCACACAGCGCTCCGAACAGACGGCCATCGGGCAGAAAGATCGGCGCGCCGGCATAGCTTTCGATGGCGTATTGCTTGACCACCGGGCGTGACGCAAAGCGGCCGTTCTGGCTGATCTGCGGGATGAACAAGGCTTGGGGGTCGATGCAGAACTCACTGCACAGGGTGGTTTCCAAGTCGAGTACATCGTCGACATTGATGCCCATTTGCAGAGGGTCGTAGGCCGAGCAGACCACCCATTCCAGGTCGGTAAATTTGGCGATGCCGGCAAATCTCATGCCGGTCAAGCGCGTGACCAGCTTGAGGATGTTGGTTGTAGCTTCGATTTCTGCGATAGCGGCGCGTTCGTCTGCGCTGAGTAACAACTGTGCGGTGACGCTTGGAAGCATGTTGAATACTCCAATGGCATGGCCGCTCGCAGCGGCCATGCACAGTCAGGTTTTAGTTAATCCGTGGATGCTGCTGCACCAGGTTTTCACGCTTGGCTTGCAGCGCGGCAATCTCGGCATCGATGTCTTCGATTTTCTGCTCGATATTGTCGTGATGTTCCTGCAGCAGCTCCTTGGCTTCCGCCATGTCGGAAGCCGCAGGTGCCGCACCGC
Source organism: Pseudomonas libanensis (assembly GCF_001439685.1). Taxonomy (GTDB): domain Bacteria; phylum Pseudomonadota; class Gammaproteobacteria; order Pseudomonadales; family Pseudomonadaceae; genus Aquipseudomonas; species Aquipseudomonas libanensis. The sequence goes on along the minus strand of NZ_JYLH01000007.1, from coordinate 270,268 downwards.
GTAGGGGCTTGTTGGCGGTTTCCTTCATGGTCAGGCCAGTGACCAGGCCGACCACGGCGAACACCATCAGATAATAGGCGGGCATGTACAGGTCGTTGGTGCTTTCCACCAGCCAGGCGACGACGGTTGGCGTGACGCCGGCAATCAGCACCGAGACGTTGAATGCACTGGCCAGGGCGCTGTAGCGCAGGTGAGTGGGGAACATCGCCGGTAAGGTGGAGGCCATCACGCCGATAAAGAAGTTCAGCACAATGGCCAGGATCAGCAGGCCGCTGAAGATCAGCCCGGTCTTGCCGCTGGTGATCAGCATGAACGCCGGGATCGACAGGAACAGCAGGCCAATGCTGCCGGCGATGATGAACGGCTTGCGGCCGATCTTGTCGCTGACAAAGCCAATGAACGGCTGCACGAACAACATGCCGACCATGATCGCGATGATGATCAACACGCCGCTGTTTTCGGCGTAGTGCAGGTTATGGGACAGGTAGCTCGGCATGTAGGTGAGCAGCATGTAGTAGGTCACGTTGGTGGCCGCGACGATACCGATGCAGGTCAACAGGCTGCGCCAGTGCTTGGTGGCGATTTCCTTGAACGACACTCGCGGCCCGTGGGTCAGGCCTTCGCGATCGCCCTGTTCGAGCTTGTCGACGTGTTGCTGGAACGCCGGGGTCTCTTCCAGCGCATGGCGCAGGTACAGGCCGATCATGCCCAGGGGCAGGGCGAGGAAGAACGGCAGGCGCCAGCCCCAGGCTTCGAATTCCGCTTCGCCGAGCACGGTGGAGATCAATACCACCACACCTGCGCCGAGGACAAAACCGGCAATCGAGCCGAAGTCCAGCCAACTGCCGAGAAAGCCGCGCTTGCGGTCAGGGGCGTATTCGGCGACGAAGATCGACGCGCCGGTGTACTCGCCACCCACCGAGAAACCTTGGGCCATTTTGCACAACAGCAACAAAATCGGCGCCCAGATGCCGATAGAGGCATAGCCGGGAATCAAGCCAATGGCGAAGGTGCTCAGGGACATGATCACGATGGTGGCGGCGAGGACTTTTTGCCGCCCGTACTTATCGCCCAGAGCGCCAAAGAACAGGCCGCCCAATGGGCGAATCAGGAAAGGCACGGAGAAGGTGCCCAGTGCAGCGATCATTTGCACGCTGGGGGACGCGTCGGGGAAGAACACCTTGCCCAGCACATAGGCGACAAAGCCATACACGCCAAAGTCGAACCATTCCATGGCATTGCCCAGTGCGGCGGCAGTGATTGCTTTGCGCATCTTGCTGTCGTCGACAATGGTGATGTCGTTCAAACCGATGGGTTTGACGCGTTTTTTCCGTAGTTTCATGCGGGCCACTCTTAAAGCTGAACAGGGGAGGTGCCATCGCTACGATGGCACCACTCTGTCAGTTCAGATACAAGAGGACACGAAATAATTCACCGCTTTGTGTATTTTTTCTCGCATGGGATGAAACGTTGGGTTTTCGAGGCCTATGCATAACTAGCGGCAAAACAGATCAAATGTGGGAGTTGTCGAGCCCCGGCGAGGCTGCGAAGGCGGCGGTAATGTTGGCATTTATGTTGCCTGACCCACCGCCATCGCGGCCTCGCTAAAGCTCGAGCGCTCCCACAGGGGTTGTCATTGTCAGTCAGGCAAAACAGGGAAGTCATTCATATGCCAAGCAGCTATTCACGCCTCACCTACCGCCAACCACGGTCCGCTGATGTTCAGCGATTGCTCGCGATCTTCGGCGACCCGCAGACCAATTTGTTCAACCCCGCCGGGCCCATGCCTGATCTTGCGGCGGCCGAGCGCTTGCTGGCCCATTGGATGGAGCAATGGGCCAGTCACGGCTACGGCTGGTGGGCGATTGCCCGTAGAGAAACGCCCGGACACATCATTGGGTTTGGTGGCATTGCACCGCTCAACTATCTGACACAACGACGCGTCAACCTCGGCTATCGCTTTGCCGTCCAAGCCTGGGGGCAGGGCTACGCCACCGAGGTGGGGCGTGATGCGTTGGTGTTGGCGTTTGAAACCCTCGGTCTGCCGGAAGTCTTCGGCCTGGTACGACCCGACCATGTCGCGTCGATCCGTGTGCTGGAAAAGATCGGTATGCAACCTTTCGGCCTGTTGGACGACGTACCAGGCCAGGCACCTAGCCTGGTGATGCGGGTTTGTCATCCTACAACTGCTCAAGACTGACATTTCTTATACCCGTCTGATTCCTGGATAAACGGCACTTTTTCTGATTGACACTGCGTGGGCGTCCCGATATAAAAGTCGCAGTTGTACGACGACATATGACGTTGCATATGTCCTACCTAACAAAAATAAAAAGTGATGCCATGAATCTGAACGAGCCCATCAGTGCCCATCGTGTCGGCCAGGCAGTCGGCAGCTATCGCTGGACGATCTGCGCGATGCTGTTTTTCGCCACCACGGTCAACTACCTCGACCGCCAGGTGCTCAGCCTGTTGGCACCGCAACTCTCGACACAATTTGGCTGGAGCAACACCGATTACGCCAACATCGCGGCGGTGTTCCAGTTTGTCTATGCCATTTCCATGCTGTTTGCCGGGCGGTTCGTCGACAAGATTGGCACCAAGGCCGCTTACGTGGTGGCGATTGGGATCTGGTCCACCGGGGCGATCATGCATGCTTTCTCGGTGCCGATGGGCGAGGGCATCGCCGCGATCAGCGGGGCAATCGGCCTGGCTGTGATCCCGGTGTCGATTGCCGGTTTCATGCTGTCCCGCGCAGTATTGGCGATTGGTGAAGCAGGCAACTTTCCCATTGCGATCAAGGCGACTGCCGAATATTTCCCCAAGAAAGAACGCTCACTGGCCACCGGTATTTTCAACTCCGGTGCCAACGTCGGTGCGATCCTGGCACCGATCTGCGTGCCACTGATTGCCGGCCTGTGGGGCTGGGAAGCGGCCTTCATGGTCATCGGCATGCTGGGGTTCCTGTGGGTCGCGGTATGGGCCGCGGTATACGAAAAACCGGAACAGCAAAAACGCCTGTCGGCCGAGGAACTGGCCTATATCCGCAGCGATCAGACCGTACAACCTTTCACCCCAGCGCCTACAGGCGCCACCGCAAAGAAAGTCTCCTGGTTCAAGCTGCTGACTTACCGCCAGACCTGGGCGTTCGCCTTCGGCAAATTCATGACCGATGGCGTGTGGTGGTTCTTCCTGTTCTGGCTGCCCACCTACCTGTCGGCACAGTACGGCATGAAAGGCGCCGATATCGTCATGCCGCTGGCGGTGCTGTACAGCATGACCATGGTCGGCAGCATCGGTGGCGGCTGGTTCCCCAGCTACTTCATGGCGCGTGGCGATGCACCCTATGACGGGCGCATGAAAGCCATGCTGGTGATTGCGCTGTTCCCGCTGGTGGTGTTGCTGGCGCAGCCGTTGGGCTACCTGAGCTTCTGGGTGCCGGTGCTGCTCATCGGCGTGGGCGCCTCGGCGCACCAGGCGTGGTCGTGCAATATCTTCACCACCGTGTCCGACATGTTCCCGCAGAAAACCGTGGCCTCGGTGGTCGGCATCGGTGGCATGGCCGGTGGCCTGGGCGGCGTGGTCATGACCAAGATCGGCGGCTGGGTGTTCGACTACTACAAGTCGATCAACGACATCCACACCGGCTACATGATCATGTTTGCCATTTGCGCCCTGGCCTACCTGGTGGCCTGGAGCGTGATGAAGGCCCTGGTGCCGCGCCACAAAGAAATTACTGACTTGTAGTTGGCGCTTCAGGCACCGAAAGATTGGTGGCGGGTTTTGCACCCGCCAAAATGATACGCACCGCCATCACCACGCCGATCAGCACAGCAGCCAAGCCCGCGGTCTCCACGGGCGTCGGCCAGCGCTGATGAAACCAAAGGCCGAGCAGCGTGGCGAACAAGGATTCAAGGGCAATCAATTGACCGCTCAGCACCATGGGCAGGCGCCGCGTCGCTGCGTTCCAGGCCCACGCACCGACGACGGTGGACATCACCGCGATCACCAGGCTCCAGGCATACAATGGCCATGCCTGGCTCCAGCCAGCGCCAAGGGTTGGCAGCTGCAACAAGCCTAGCGCGTATATCCAGGGCAGCAGGCACAGCGCCGCGACGCCTGCACCTACCAGCATCAGGGCGGTCCACAGACCGGTTGCGCCGGCCGGCAGGCGCGCCAGCTGCTTCTGGTTGATCACGCTGAACCCCAGCCATAAGGCCACCGCACCCAACGAAAAGCACAGCCCGGCCAGCCAGGCACCGCTACCCAGCGAGGGCTGGTGCAGGCTGCTGATGTTGGCCAGCAACAGCCCCACCGTGAGGCAAGACAGCGGCAGCACCAACTGGCGCCAATGCAGGGTCTTATGGCTGGCGTTGCCTACCAGCGCCAGTAGCACCGGGACCATGGCAACACAGGCTGGCGTCAATACCGGGCCGCCGAATATCACGCCGGCGGCAATACAGACGCCATAGCCCAGGCAACCCAATGCGCCCAGTACCGCCGCGAACAGACGCTGGCCTGGGCTTAGCACAGGCAGTTGCGCCCGGCACAGGATCATCCAGACGATACCGAGCCCACCGGCTATCAAGAAGCGCACGGCCATCAGGTCGTAGAGGCTGTAGGCACCGGTGACGTAGGGCGCAATAAAATTCAGCGCCCAGCCGAGAGTGGCGACTACCGCGAATATCACGCCGATAGAAACTGAGGTTGGGGAAGTGCTCATCGGGCTGATCCATGAAGTAATGCATCCATGGTGCCCAGCCGCGTGGGTGTGCTACAAACGAGTTCTCGGCCTTGAATGCATAACCTCAGATTATGAATCTACTCGGCAAAACCCTACCGCCCCTTGCCAGTTTGTTGCCGTTTGAAGCGGCGGCGCGCCTGGAGAGTTTCTCCAAGGCGGCCGATGAGCTGTACATCACCCAGGCGGCTGTCAGCCGGCAGATTCGTGGGCTGGAAGACAACCTGGGGGTGAAACTGTTCATCCGGCGCAACCGTGCGGTGTTCCTCACGCAAGAGGGGCGTGAATTGGGGCGGGTGGTCAGCCTTGCGTTGCAAAGCATCAGTGATGGTGCGGCTAACCTGCGCGCCTCCCCGCAACGCAATCGGGTGGTGTTGCTGTGCCAGTTGTGCGAGGCGTTCTATTGGTTGATGCCGCGTTTGTCGACGTTTCACCAGCAATACCCGCAGATTGAAATCCAGGTGGTGACCTGCACGCGGCCTATCACCCAGTTCGATGGACACTTCGATGTGGCCCTGCAAAGTACCCGGCGCGCCAGTGGCGCCCATAGGCTGATGTTCACCGCCTCCGACGAGGTGTTCCCGGTGTGCAGCCCGGTCTACCTTTGCCCGGAACAGCCGTTATCGCTGTCTGAGTTACAGCCCTGCACGTTTTTGCACCACAGCGCCGAACCTCCGCACTTGATGGAGTGGGATGAGTGGCTGCAGGTGTTCGGCCGGGTGTTGGCCAGGGATGCGCGCAGTGCCAACTTCGACAGCTACCCGCTGATGTTGCAGGCCGCGGTGGAGGGGCACGGTATCGCCATGGGCTGGCGTCGTACCGCAAGCCGGCTGATTGACAGTGGGGCGTTGGTCCGGCCCTGTGCTGAGAGCGTGTTTTTGCCTGAGGCAATTTCGGTCTACAAGCAGCAAGGGGTGGGCAGTCGGGGCGAGGTCGAAGCGCTGCTGGCGTGGCTGCAAGCGCAATTGCACAGTGACGGCTGACAGGGGCGTCGCCACCCCTGTCATCTCCGGTTAACGGTTACGGGTGACTCGCCAAACCGTATTGGCCAGGTCATCGGCAATGATCAGCGCGCCTTTGGGGTCCACCGTCACGCCCACCGGGCGCCCACGGGTCTTGCCATCGTCACCGCGAAAACCGGTGGCGAAGTCGATGGGTTCGCCAGCAGGCTTGCCATTGCTGAACGGCACGAAGATCACCTTGTAGCCCACCGGATTGTCGCGGTTCCAGCTGCCGTGTTCGCCGACAAACACGCCATCGGCAAATTTTTCACCCATGGCCGGGATGGAAAAATCCACGCCCAATGCCGCCACATGGGAGCCCAGGCTGTAATCGGGCTTGATCGCCGCGGCCACCTTGGCCGAGTTCTGCGGTTGTGCCCGTGGGTCGACGTTCTGGCCCCAGTAGCTGTACGGCCAGCCGTAGAAGGCGCCTTCTCGCACCGACGTCAGGTAGTCCGGCACCAGGTCGGGGCCGAGTTCATCGCGTTCGTTGACCACCGTCCACAGTTGCCCGGAGCCCGGTTGGATGGTCAGCGCGGTGGGGTTGCGCAAGCCGGTTGCGTAGGGCCTGTGGGCACCGGTGGCCGCGTCGATCTGCCAGACCATGGCGCGGTCAATTTCCACTTCCATGCCGCGCTCGGTGATGTTGCTGTTGGAGCCAATCCCCACATACAGCTGGCGTCCGTCGTCGCTCACGGCCAATGACTTGGTCCAGTGGTGGTTGATCTGCGCCGGCAGGTCGGTGACCTTGACGGGCGGGGCGCTGGCCTTGGTCTGGCCGTCGGCGTAGTCGAAGCGCACCAGTGCGTCCTGGTTAGCCACATAGAGTTTGCCGTCGGCGAACGCCAGGCCATAGGGCGCGTTGAGGTTGTCGGCGAACACCGTCTTGAGCTCATAGGTGCCGTCACCGTCGGCGTCGCGCAACAGGGTAATGCGGTTGCCGCCCTTGACCTTAGTATTGCCCTGAGCCTTGATCACGCTGGCGATTACGTCCTTGGGCTTGAGCTTGGCCGCACTGCCGCCACGGCCTTCGGCCACCAGGATGTCACCGTTGGGCAGCACCAGGGTCTGGCGCGGGATCGCCAGGTCGGTGGCGATGGCGCTCACGCTGTAGCCTTCGGGCACCTTGGGCTTTTGCTCGCCCCACGGGGTGGGCTGCGCGATTTTCATGCTCGGCAACAGGCTGCTTTGTTGTTCAGGCAGTTTAGGGTCAGGGCCGCGGGCCTGGGTCTTGTCGCCTTCGCCACCACAGGCACTGAGCAGCAGGGCTGCGCTGAGCAAGGTCAGTGTATTGAGTGGTTTCATCGGGCAGCTCCTGAGCGCAGGTTGGTCAAGCCGATCCAGGTCGCGATGATCGCCAGCACAGTGACAATCGCTGACAGTATCAAGCCGGTGGGCATCATGGCGTAGGCGTCCTTGGCATGCTGGAACGCATTGACCAGCCCAAGCACCCAGGTGCCCAGCAACAGCAGGAAGTAAGCCACAGGGCGCCCGCCCTTATGCTCGGCGCGCACCAGGTTGACCAGCGCAAACAACAGGGCAAGGCCGCAGAACACCAGCGCCCCGGCGATCAGCCAAGAGGCGAAGTTGGCCCATTGGATCTGGTAGGTCTGGCCGTAGGCGATATCACTGAGCAAGGCCCCGAGAAACAGCGGCACGGTGCCTGCCAGCAAGGTCCCATGCAATGGGCCAGGTCTGACGACGGGGTAAGTGGGGAGGGTAGTCATGGGGTTGGCGGCTCCTTATCGTTCTGCACCCTGGGCTCAGGGCGCGCTGACTTCGCATAGGAAAGGAGCATGGCATTTGTAAGAAAGTTCACTGGGAGGTCGTGTCGAGATGTTTTTCGAACCATGCCGCATAGGGGGTATTGCTGCTGTTGCAGCGGTTGTAATCCGGAGCGCCATCGTGCCACCACGCCGGCCCACGCTCGCCCATGACCACAAAATAGCGGCCGTCCGGTGTGCTAAGCATGATGCCGATGCAGCACCCGCAGCACACCCCACAGCATCGACATTACAATTGCCATCCAACCGGCAAACAGGCTGAAGAGTGTCATTGCAAGGTTCATCACGGTCTCCCATTGCGTTGTCGTGTCTTTATAGGTGACCTCGCTTGCAAACCAGGATTCAACTGGATGTGTTTACGGCCGCGGCTGCATGATTCATCCTGCCGGGCCGACAAGAGGAAACGCCTTATGCCAACCCTGCATCTGCTGTGCGGCAAGATCGCCTCCGGCAAGTCCACCCTCGCCAAGACTCTGGCCGCCGAGCACCGGGCTATTGTGCTCAGCGAAGACCACTGGCTGGCCAGTCTTTACCCCGGTGAAATCCAGGCCATCGCCGACTATCTGCGCTGTGCCCAGCGGGTGCGCGGTGTACTCGGGCCGCTGGTGGTCAATCTGTTGGAATCCGGCGTGAATGTGGTCCTGGATTTCCCGGCCAACACCCTGGCCAACCGTGAGTGGTTGCTCGGCCTGGCCCAAACGGCCAAAGTGCCCCACCGCCTGCATTATCTGGAACTGGACGATGCCACCTGCCGTGCCCGCCTGCACGCGCGCAACGCTCAGGGCGAGCATGACTTTGCTGCGACTGACGCCGAATTTGACCTGATCACTCGCCACTTTAGTGTGCCGAGTGAAGAGGAAGGCCTGGTGATTGAGGTGCATCGCCCGTGACCCTCCTGCAAACCACGGGCGTCGATGCCGACGGGTTTATCCTCACCGTCGCCGATGTTCCCGTACAAATCGAGTTCCAGCCCGTGCTGGCGGATGTCTGCGCAACCCTGTTCCAGGCGGCGTTCGGGCTGCACGGGATTTATCTGTATGGCAGCGTCGCACGAGGCCAGGCCGAGGTCGGGGTTTCTGATCTCGACCTCTCGTTGATACTCAACGATCCCCCGGATGCCTCGGTGCTCGAGCAAATTGAAACAACCCGAATTGCCTTGGAACAACGGCATGCACAAGTGACCAAGATCGACTTCGATATCGGTCATCACGCTCAAGTGTTGGCGCCGGAAAATCGCAACAGTTGGGGCTTCTGGCTCAAGCATCATTGCCGGTGTGTAGGGGGCGAAGACCTTGCACGGTACTTCGAGCCGTTTCGCCCGTCCCGTGCCATTGCCATGGCGGTCAATGGCGACTTCGAGCAGGCGCTCACGGCGTATCTCGTGCGTATCGAACAGGCCGGCACTGAGCACGCACGTCATCGCCTGCAGCGTGAAGCATCGCGGGCCTTGATCCGGGCCACCCACACCTTGCGCGCAGACGATGCGCATATGTGGCCGCACACCCTGGAAGAGTACGTCGCGCTGTTTGTTCAGCAGTACCCCTCGATGCGCGTGCAAATCGCGTACTTCCTGTTTGAAGCGCGTAACCCCAGCGCTGAGTGCGAAGTGTTTTCCACGCGGCTACGGGCGTTTTTGAGTTGGATGGTTTCGGCGCTCAGGGAAAGGAATCAATCAAATGCGTGAACGCAAAGCCGCACGACTATTGGTGATAAGCCCTGCAAAGCAGGTGCTGCTGTTCCGCTTCGTGCATAAAGACGGCGCATTGGCTGGCAGGAATTACTGGGCCACCCCGGGCGGTGGCGTCGAAGCCGGGGAAACCTATCACAGCGCCGCGATTCGTGAACTGCGCGAAGAGACCGGCATCACCGTCAGCAGCGTTGGCGAATCCGTGGCAGAACGCAGTTTCCCATTGATGCTACCCGGCGGCGAAACCGTGCTGGCGGTTGAGCGCTACTTCGTGGTGCAGGCGCCCAGCGAGGCACTGTCCAGGGCCGAGTGGACGGCGGAAGAGACCCAGGTGATGGCGGATCATCGTTGGTGGTCGGCAGAGGCGCTACGCACTACGACGGACACGGTGTGGCCGCAGGCGCTGGTGGAAATGCTCGAGGAGACCGGCGCCTTCTAACCGTTTTCAGGTCGCAAGAACCGTTCGGGCCGGCAAGGCCTCAGGGCAGGGCAGACCCTGTCCTCCATGATCTCTTCGCTGGCAAGACGCCCCACTATGGCTGCCAGCGTCACACCAGGATGCATCGCGCAGACGTACACACCGTTGACGCCTGGCAATTGGCCAATGATCGGAATGCCATCGGCCGGTACGGGCCGCAGCCCAACGCAGGCTAATTGTGGCTCGATGAACGTGACCCCTTCGAGTTCGTCCGCAATAGCCTGGGCGGTGCGCCGAGCGATAGCGGCCGGCTGGTTTTCCGGGGCGTCGCCCAGATAGTCTTCGGCTGCCAGCCAGGTCCCCTCAGCACCTTCGCGCACCTCCATTGCAGGGTTGGAAATAAGCGTGCGCACGATGCCGGGTGGGGCGTTGTAGCGGATAAAGATCGCGGGGGAGGCTTCAATCGGCAGGGGCACACCCAACAGCTTCGTCAGCGCTGGGATCCCGGTGCCAGCTGCGAGCACCACCACGTCGGCATCGATGACGCCCAAGCTGGTTTCAACGCCGGTGACCTGTGAGCCCTGCATCCTGAAACCCAACACCCGAGTGTGTGTCAGCAGCGTGGCACCGTGGGCCTGGGCACCGGCAATCAACGCATGGGTGGTTTGCACCGCGTCGAGTGCGCCTTCTTCGGCTTTGAATTGGGCCTGCTCAGGCGGGTTTCTCAAACGCGGCTCAAGTGCCTGGATACGCTGACGAGTGATCCGTGAATCCGCCCCAGGCTGAATGTCTGCGCCGTAACACAGGGCGCCTGTCCAGCGTATCTTCACGGCGGGCAGCTCGCGCTCCAGGCGGTGATACGCGTCAATTGCGGCGCTGCGCAAAGCGGCAATGGGGTCGGGTGCGTCGTGGGTCGTGTTGAGCCACGCAAATGAGGTGGCCGTGACCCCGGACGCGACTTCGCCGGCCTCGAGCACCGTCACATTCGCGCCCTTGCCGGCCAGGTGATAGGCCAGTGAAGCCCCCACGATACCGGCACCAATCACCACAATGCGCTTGCCTTGATGCATATTCGCTTCCTTGTTAATGATTCGCCAGGATCTCGCTGGTCTGGAACACCCTGGCATAGCTTAAATCCTGCTCTACTCGAAAAGTTTCAAACTGCCTAGTATTAACTGACGTTTTTGTTGTAGGTGGTGTTTGCTCGCGAAAAAAAAGTGATACTTGGCTTCAAGATTAAATACGACGTGCTTAGTATGCATATGCTAAAGCGTGACTTTTCAGAAAGTAAAAAATTGCTAAAAAGCATCGTATAGATCGGCGAACATTTTTCCTAATAAATATCTGTTGTACTTGGTACGGTCAAATCTGAGTAGCGATGCCTCGCTAAATTGTAGTTCAAGTTGAGTATTGATTTTTGCTTCCTCGTAATCAGTTTTTGCCACAAAGAAATCAATTGCCTCCATCAAGAGAACCTCGTATCTCTCGTTGATAATGAAGGTTTTAAGGGAGTTTTGGGATTTGACACAATTGAGTGGCGCTGTCGCTGCCAACTTCACATTTTGAAGGTTGAGTGAAATGTCATCCAGAAGCCCTGAAGGATTCACAGTGCTGAAAAGCTGGAAAGTGATACTTTCATTGTCAAATAAAGGGTTTAGGTGAGGCGTTTGGTGAAAGTCTTCTTCGCCTTTGAGGCTGGAGTTGCAGCTTGAGCAGCTTGGTACAAGGTTGTACAGCGTTAGCGCAAGGTGAGGATACTGATCTTTCAAGAAGAAATGGTCTAGAGTAGGGCGAAAGGCACCGTCTTTGCATTCTATAGTGAATGCATAGGCATGATTGCAGTAAGGGCAAATCCTGGCTTTAGACTTTTTGCATAAGGTGTATGCGTTCCAAGTTCCATACTTGCTGATAAATCTATCATAGTTGAAGACCTTCTTTAGTTCTTTGAGTAGCCGAGTTTTTTGCCGACCTAAACGCTTGGTGTGGGCGCCAAGTATTGTTATGCTGCTCGAGATGTCTGTTAGTTTGTGCGAAATAATGAGCTTTCTTGTTTCGCGAACGAAATAGTATGCAGGCGTTTTGGGACCGCAAATACTAAGCTGTGAGTAAAGGAAATTACGGATTATTTTTTTTAGGTGGTCTGTGTGTTCGGTTTCGGCATTTGTCCAGTTTTCATTGATTGAGACTATCAATTTCTGTCCTTGGTATATTCGGAGATGCGTAAAATCTCGGCTTTTATAATGGAGTTGTCGATGCTTTCAACTATGAAGTTATCTAGGGTGGAATCTTGGCCCAGTTTTATGGCATCGATGGCGCTCTTTATTTTTGTGGATGCAAATTCCCCGATCGTTTTGGCGCCGAATGACTGATTGAGCAGGGTGTGTAACGGCGCCGCGAATGCGCTGGGGGTGATGCTTTCGCCGAAAGATTCCATTCTACAGATGAATTGTTTGGGGATGTCGGTGGCCAGTAATGGGGAGTGGGTGGCAATGATTAGCTGGAGCGAGCTGATTTGCCTTTGTTTTTTTAGATCAGACAATAATGAATTGAGCTGGCTTATATATCTGCGCTGCCACTCGAGATGCAGGAAGGCGTCACCTTCATCAATGAGTACCAGTAATTTGTCGATGCCTTTCTTGGCGTAGGCTGTAATTGCATCGGAGAGCAGTGCGAGTTGCGCTACCACTGCAAATTGTCCGGAACTCATGTTTTGAAAGCCGACATCGAAAAAATGATCAATGCCCGAGTTTTTCAAGAAAGATGCATCTTCAGAGGGCGCGAGGGCAACCTCGGCATACGCTTTGCTACCCGATGTAATATGCGCGGCGCGAAGGGTTAGAAATTTATCGATTGCGTCTACTTCTTCATAAAGGCGCTCTGCTTTTTCTGGGCGAGCCCCAATAAACCATGCGTCTCGTATACCGATGGCCTCGAAAACTATATGCTGAAACACGCGGTCGGGCGTTCGAGTGGTCAGGTAATATTCCAGTACTATGAAAAGTGCAAACAACGACTCTTTGTTTTTCGCGTTCTGCCGTAATTCACAATAAAGTATGTCTGCTGAAACGTCAATTATTCGCTTTTTGATTACGTCTTCTTCAATGGGCTCATCACTTTTCTCTTCTATCGAGAACGACGAAAACTCCAAGCTCATGACTGGTTTGGGGTTGCGTAAGTGATCGAAATACCTGAAGAGGTCCGGAAATAGTTCAGCGAGCTTTATCGGCACGTCATTGGTTTCGGATTTAACCAATAATAAATCAATCAGTTTTTTACAGGTATTTCTTATGTTAATGGTTTTGCTGACATAGATTTTAGGAGATATATCAAATGCACTAAGAATTTGAGTGTAAGGGCGAAGATCAAATGCTGAGATCGATTCTCCCCACTTAGGTGACACGTCCACAAAATTTCTGGTGGCGTGTACACGGCGCCCATGCTGGACTGGGGAATAGTAGATCACCCCCCATCGATTTCGCATCTCTTCGTATGTCAATTCTTTTTGTGAGTCAAGTATGACATCGCAGAAGTATCTCCCGAACCGTGAAGAAGGTAAAAATTTATCGATTATTTTTTTGAAAATAGTCGTTTTTCCTGAGCCGTTGTTTCCGATAATTAACGATATTGAATCTATATCGAAGATATTCGGTGTTCCGTCCTTTTCAAGGTTTAGGTTAATGACCCGATCGTCGACTTCAATTTTACTTATCATGATTTTATTCGGTTATTTGAGTTGTGGCATTATGCCATGCGTTGCTCCGTCGTGAAACGGCGCCAGTTGCGGTGTACAGCACCACGATCCTATTGGCATGATGCCTAATGTAAGCTGCAATTTCAGACGTGCGCTTTCCTGCGGCAGTGCGTAACGCTGGTGCGATATCTTGCGTTGTCTTAGGTATGAGCAGGGAACGACGAAGGCGAGGGGGCGACCGTTAGCACCGATCAGCAGCCCACACGCAAAACCCTGAGACTTCCCGGCGAAAATCTTCATAATGGCGGCCAATTTGTTTAGCTCGTTATTCTGGTGTGCCCGCATGGAAATTAAGGTCAACTTTCTCGACAACCTTCGGCTTGAAGCTAAGTTCGATGACTTCACGGTCATTGCCGACCAGCCCATCCGCTACAAGGGCGATGGTTCGGCACCGGGGCCATTCGACTACTTTCTGGCTTCGTCGGCGTTGTGTGCGGCCTACTTTGTGAAGTTGTACTGCCAGACGCGCAATATTCCCACGGAGAATATTCGCCTGTCGCAGAACAACATCGTCGACCCGGAAAACCGCTACAACCAGATCTTCAAGATCCAGGTCGAGCTGCCTACGGATATCTCCGACAAGGATCGCCAGGGCATCCTGCGTTCCATCGACCGTTGCACTGTGAAGAAGGTGGTGCAGGCCGGGCCGGAGTTTGTGATTGAAGAGGTAGAGAATCTCGACGCCGACGCCCAGGCATTGCTGATGCCCAACTCGACGTCTGAGGCCGGCACCTACATCGCCGGCAAGGACTTGCCGCTGGAGCAGACCATCGCCAACATGTCTGGCATCCTCGCCGGCCTGGGTATGAAGATCGAGATCGCTTCGTGGCGCAATATCGTGCCCAACGTCTGGTCGCTGCATATCCGCGATGCCCATTCGCCGATGTGCTTTACCAACGGCAAGGGGGCAACGAAAGAGGGCGCACTGGCGTCGGCGCTGGGCGAGTTCATCGAGCGGCTTAACTGCAACTTCTTCTACAACGACCAGTTCTGGGGCGAGGAGCTGGCCAATGCGCCGTTCGTGCATTACCCGGATGAGCGCTGGTTCCAGCCGGGCCCGGACGATGAGCTGCCGAGTGAAATCCTCGATGCCTACTGCCTGAAGATCTACAACCGCGATGGCGAGCTGCGCGGCTCGCACTTGTTCGATACCAACTCCGGTAACGAAGCCCGCGGCATTGTCTCGTTGCCGTTTGTGCGCCAGTCCGACGGTGAAGTGGTGTATTTCCCTTCCAACCTGATCGAAAACCTTTACCTGAGCAACGGCATGAGCGCCGGCAACACCTTGGCCGAAGCCCAGGTGCAGTGCCTGTCGGAGATTTTCGAGCGGGCGGTGAAGCGCGAAATCATCGAAGGCGAATTCGCGCTGCCGGACGTACCGGCCGAAGTGCTGGCCAAGTACCCGGGCATTCTGGCGGGCATTCAGGGCCTGGAGGCCCAGGGCTTCCCGGTGCTGGTCAAGGATGCGTCCCTGGGCGGTGAGTTCCCGGTGATGTGCGTGACCTTGATGAACCCACGCACCGGTGGCGTGTTCGCCTCGTTCGGAGCGCACCCAAGCCTGGAAGTGGCGCTGGAGCGCAGCCTCACCGAGCTGCTGCAAGGCCGCAGCTTCGAAGGCTTGAACGACCTGCCGCAGCCGACCTTCGAAGGCCAGGCGGTCACCGAGCCGAACAACTTCGTCGAGCACTTTATCGATTCCAGCGGCGTGGTGTCGTGGCGCTTCTTCAGTGCCCAGTCCGATTATGAATTCGTCGAGTGGGACTTCTCCGGCCAGGGCGAAGATTCCAACGCCCAGGAAGCCGCGACGCTGTTCGGCATCCTCGAAGGCATGGGCAAAGAGTCGTACATGGCGGTATACGAACACCTGGGTGCCACAGCCTGCCGCATTCTGGTGCCGGACTACTCGGAAATCTACCCGGTGGACGACCTGATCTGGGACAACACCAACAAGGCGCTGTTTTTCCGCGAAGACATCCTCAACCTGCACCGCCTCGACGAGGACGAGTTGCAGGCACTGGTCGAGCGCCTTATCGAAAGCGAGCTGGACGACTACACCGATATCACTACCCTGATCGGCATCGAGTTCGATGACAACACGGCGTGGGGCCAACTGACCATTCTGGAGCTGAAGCTGCTGATCTTCCTGGCCTTGAAGCAGTATGAAGAGGCCAAGGAATGCGTAGAGATGTTCCTGCAGTACAACGACAACACCGCCGAGCGCGGCCTGTTTTACCAGGCGATGAACGCGGTACTGGAGATGGAACTGGATGACGACCTGGAGCTGGCCGACTACGAAGCCAACTTCCGGCGCATGTTTGGCAATGAGCGCATGGATGCGGTGATTGGTTCGGTGGACGGCAGCGTGCGGTTCTATGGGTTGACGCCGACCAGCATGAAGCTGGAAGGACTGGATCGGCATTTGCGCCTGATCGACAGCTACAAGAAGCTGCATGCGGCGCGGGCCAACGTAATCTCGAGCTGATTGCGCATTCAATGTGGGAGGGGGCTTGCCCCCTCCCACATTTTGATCGATGTTTGGCGTTAGATGTGTGCCAGGGCTTGGGCCAGATCCGCGCGCAGATCCTCCACATCCTCAACCCCCACCGACAATCGCACCAGCCCATCGCCAATCCCCAACTGCGCCCGCGTCGCCGCCGGGATGCTCGCATGGGTCATGATCGCCGGGTGTTCGATCAGGCTTTCCACGCCCCCCAGGCTTTCGGCCAGGGCGAAGATTTTGACGTTTTCCAGAAAGCGCGTTGCACCGGCCAGGTCGCTGTTCAAATCCACCGAAATCATCCCGCCAAACCCGCGCATCTGTTGTTTTGCCAACTCGTGCTGTGGGTGGGATTTCAAGCCTGGGTAGTGAACACGCGATACCTGCGGCTGTTGTTCCAGCCAGGTGGCCAGGTCCAGGGCATTGCTGCAATGGCGCTCCATGCGCAGCGCCAGGGTCTTTACCCCGCGCAGGGTCAGGAACGCATCAAATGGCCCGGCAATGGCGCCCACCGAGTTCTGCAAAAAGCCCAGGCGTTCTGCCAGCTCAGGGTTGTCGCCCACAACGGCGATACCACCGATCACATCGGAATGCCCATTGAGATACTTGGTCGTGGAGTGCACCACAATATCGAAACCCAGCTCCAGCGGCCGCTGGATCCACGGGCTGGCGAAGGTGTTGTCGGCCACGCAGATAATCCCGCGGGCACGGCAGATACGCGCAACGGCGCGCAGGTCGGTGAGGCTTAGCAGCGGGTTGCTCGGGGTCTCGACCCAGACCATGCGCGTGTCGTCCTGCAACGAGGCTTCAAAGGCCGACAAGTCGCTCAGGTCGACATAGCTGAAACGGTGCCCGGCGCTGCGCTGGCGTACCTTGTCGAACAGCCGGAACGTGCCGCCATACAGGTCATTACCCGAGACAATATGTGCGCCGGCATCCAGCAGTTCCAGCACCGTGGAAATCGCCGCCAGCCCCGAGGCAAATGCAAACGCCTGGCTGCCGCCTTCAAGGTCCGCCACGCAGCGTTCCAGGGCAAAGCGCGTGGGGTTGTGGGAGCGCCCATAGTCGAAGCCCTTGTGTACGCCGGGGCTGTCTTGCAGGTAGGTGGAGTTGGCGTAGATCGGCGGCATCAGTGCGCCCGTGGTCGGGTCGGGTGACTGCCCGGCGTGGATCACACGGGTGGCAAACGCGCTGTTATCGGGCTGACTCATGCAAGGGATCTCCGTAGGTGGTTAAGCAGGTCGACGCGGGTGATCAGGCCATGGAAGCCTGAGGCGTCAGCAATGATGGCGACCAGGCCGCGATCCAGTTCGGCCTGCAATTGGGCCAGGCTGGCGCTGGGGGCCAGGGTGTGCAAGGTGTCGGTCATGGCGCTGGCGACGGTCATGGAAAAATCCGCGGCGTCGTGGTGCAGGCCCAGCAGGATGTCGGACTCATCGATGACGCCCACCAGTTGTTGGCCGTCTACCAGCACCGGCAGTTGCGACACATCCGCCAGGCGCATGCGCTGGAAGGCGGTGAGCAGGGTGTCATCGGGGCTGACGCTGATCACGCGGCCGTCTTCGAAGCGGCGGGCGATCAGGTCGCGCAGGTCGCCGTAATGCTTGTACTGCAACAGGCCGGCGTCGTTCATCCATTGGTCGTTGTAGACCTTCGACAAGTACCGCGTGCCGGTGTCGCAGACAAAGGTCACCACACGCTTGGGCTCGGTCTGCTCACGGCAGTAGCGCAAGGCGGCGGCGAGCAGGGTGCCGGTGGACGAGCCGCCGAGAATACCTTCGGCCTTGAGCAACTGGCGGGCGTGGTCGAAGCTTTCTTCATCGCTGATGGAGTAGGCGTGGCGCACACTGGAGAGGTCGGCAATCGAGGGGATGAAATCCTCGCCGATGCCTTCCACGGCCCACGAGCCAGGCGTTTCCAGCTGACCGCTGCGGCTGTATTCGGCCATTACCGAACCTACCGGGTCGGCCAGTACCATGGCCAACTCAGGCTGCACGCGCTTGAAAAAACGGGTCAGGCCAGTGAGGGTGCCGGCCGAACCGACGCCCACCACAATGGCGTCGACATCATGCTGGGTCTGCGCCCAGATCTCCGGCGCGGTGCTGGTCTCGTGGGCCAACGGATTGGCCGGGTTGTTGAACTGGTCGGCGAAGAAGGAATCCGGAATATCCTTGGCCAGGCGTGCAGCGACGTCCTGGTAATACTCGGGATGGCCCTTGCCCACATCGGAACGGGTGATATGCACCTCGGCGCCCATGGCCTTGAGGTGCAGAACTTTTTCGGTGGACATCTTGTCGGGCACCACCAGCACCACCCGGTAACCCTTGGCCCGGCCCACCAGCGCCAGGCCCAGGCCGGTATTGCCGGCGGTGGCTTCGATGATGGTGCCACCAGGGCGCAAGCGCCCGTCGCGCTCGGCGGCATCGATCATCGCCAGGCCGATGCGGTCCTTGATCGAACCGCCGGGGTTTTGTGATTCAAGCTTGAGAAACAACGTGCAAGGGCCAGTGTCGAAGCGGCTGACCTTGACCAGCGGTGTGTTACCGATCAGCTCAAGTACGGCAGGACGTGAAGGTGTGGGCATGTCGTCACCAGGTTACGGGATGGGCGTAGGGTAGGGGGACAGCAAAATGCATGACTTCGAACATAGGCCGGTATCGCCCAGGTCGCAACCTGGCGGTCCGATGCATGACTTTTTTTGGCGCATGGGTGATGGGGGGGGGGACTCAAAGTGGGCTGCCGACGCAGATCAAATGTGGGAGCGCTCGAGCTTTAGCGAGGCCGCGATGGCGGTGGGTCAGGCAGCACAAATGCCAGCAGTGCCGCCGCCATCGCGGCCTCGCTAAAGCTCGTGCGCTCCCACATCAGTCACCGGCAATGGCGGCTTCGATAGCCGCTATGTCGATCTTGGTCATGGTCATCATCGCCTCAAACGCACGCTTGGCGACGGCCGTGTCCTTGCTGGTCACGGCATCGACCAACAGCCGTGGCGAGATCTGCCATGACAAACCCCATTTGTCCTTGCACCAGCCGCAGGCACTTTCCTTTCCGCCATTGCCAACGATGGCATTCCATAACCGATCGGTTTCCTCCTGGTCGTCCGTGGACACCTGAAAGGAAAACGCTTCGCTGTGCTTGAACGCCGAACCGCCATTCAGGCCGATGCATGGGATGCCCATGACGATGAATTCTACCGTCAATGCATCGCCCTGTTTACCGGAGGGGTAGTCGCCAGGGGCGTAGTGCACTGCGTTCACTTTGCTGTCGGGGAAGGTCTTGGCGTAAAAAGTAGCCGCTTCCAGGGCATCGCCGTTGTACCAGAGGCAGACGGTATTTTTGTTGTTCATCGCAAGCTCCTCGGGTTGAAAGTGCATGAAGTCTAGACGATAGCCCCTGGTGTTTTTCCCGGTTTAAAACCGCTCATCCAGAATCGCCGGCAAGATGATGTCCTTGACGAAACTGGCCGAGGACAGGCTCAGCGTCATGCGCACCACTTGCACCACGTCATGCACGGGATTTGCTGGCGCCAACTACCATGGTTTTCATTACGCGTCTCCTTGACTAGGGGGCGTAGTTATAAGGCAGTTGGCGGGAGCTTTCCAGCTTGCGGCTCAGGCTTCAACGGCTTCCCGGCAAGTACGTAAACCAGCACGCCGCGAACGCCAGCCCAATCCCAGCACCATCAGCAAGCCGAGGCCCGCCATCAGTGCGCCAGCCAAGGAAATGGCCGGGTAGCCCAGCCCGGCGTTGATCACCGCGCCGCCCAACGCTGCGCCAATTGCATTACCGAAATTGAACGCGCCAATGTTCATCGCCGAAGCCAGGTTAGGCGCATCCTTGGCAGCCTCCATCACCCGCATCTGCAAGGGCGGCACCAAGGCAAAACTCGCGGCTCCCCACAGCAGGATCGACACGGCAGCAGGCAGCGGCCATTGCATCAGCACCGAGAAGGCCAGCAACACGGCAATCAACACCACCAGCGAGGTGATCAAGGTACGGTCCACCGAGCGGTCCGCAGACTTGCCTCCCCACACATTGCCCAGGGTCAGGCCGATACCGAACAGCACGAGCATCCCGGTGACGAAGTTGGTCGAGGCGTGGGTGACGTCACGCAGAATCGGTGCGATATAGGTGAACACCGTGAACATTGCACTGGAACCCACCACGGTCAGCGCCAACGCCGCCAGCACCGGCCCGCGCCCCAGTACGCGGATTTCCGCCATCAGGCTGCCACTTTTCGGCGCGGGAGCATTGGGCAATGCCCACCACAGCGCCGCCATCACCACTGCACCTAACCCACTGATGCCCCAGAACGCCGTGCGCCAACCAAAATTTTCGCCAAACCAGGTGGCCAGGGGCACACCGCCAATGGTCGCCAAGGTCAGCCCCAGAAACATCGCCGCGACCGCCCCCGCACGTTTCTCTGGCGCTACCACACTCGCGGCCACAATCGAGCCAATGCCGAAGAATGCCCCGTGGTTCAGCGACGTCACCAGCCTGGCGATCATCAAGGTCTGGTAGTTGGTGGCCAACGCCGAGAGCACATTACCCAGGGTGAAAATTGCCATCAGCCCGATCAGCAGGTAACGGCGTGGCACCCTGGCCGTGGCGAGGGTCATGATCGGCGCGCCGATCAGCACACCCATGGCATAGGCGCTCACCAACAGCCCCGCGGCGGGAATGGATACGCCAAGATCGGCGGCAATACCGGGCAACATGCCCATGGGTGCAAACTCCGTGACCCCGATGCCAAAGGCACCGATGGACAAGGCTACAAGGGGGGGATTGATACGCATGCTTGACTCCTCATCTGTGTGTCAAATGCTACAATCCAGGCTTTTGCAGCAGTACCCCTTGGTTGGGAACTACAGCTTTGCGCAGGAGGCACAAATGGACATCGGTGGTCGTTCGGGAGAGATGGAAGTGTTCGCCATGGTCGCCGAGCACGGCAGCCTGTCCGGCGCGGCTCGAGCCCTGGGGCTGACGCCATCGTCCATCAGCCGCATCATCACCCGCACCGAACGGCGCATCGGTACCCGGCTGCTGCTGCGCACCACCCGCGCCATCACCTTCACCGCCGAGGGCGAAGCCTACCTGCGCGGCGCTCGGCGCATCCTCGCAGACATGGCCGAAGTCGAAGACGCTATCACCGACCAAGGCGCCCCCCGTGGCCGCCTGCGAGTCAGCGCCGCCCTGGCCCATGGCCGTATGACCATCGTGCCGTTGATCGCCGCCTTCAGCGCCCGCTATCCCGCCATCGTCGTCGACCTGATGCTCGGCGATGAAGTCGTGGACATCCTCAGCGGCCAGGCCGACGTCGCCATCCGCTTCGGCCCCCTCGCCGACAGCCCCCTGACCGCCCGCCACATCGGCTCCACCGGCCAGGTTATCGTCGCCTCACCCGACTACCTGACGCGCCACGGCACCCCGGTTGTGCCGCAGGATTTACTCAACCACAACTGCCTGCGCTTCAACTTCCGCCGCGCGACGCCGAATTGGCCGTTTCGGATGGAAGGGCGGGAGTTTTCGTTGAAAGTGACGGGGACGATTGAGGGCAATAGTGGAGAGGCGTTGGCGCAGTTGGCGAAGCTGGGGGCGGGGATTGCACGGATTGGGGCGTTTAGTGTGGTGGAGGAGGTGAGGCGGGGGGAGTTGGTGGTGTTGCTGCAGGAGTTTAACCCGGGGGATGTGGAGCCGATTCATGCGGTGTTTGTGGGGGGAGGGGCGATGCCGGCGCGGGTTAGGGCGTTTGTGGATTTTTTGGTGGAGAGGCATGGGGTTTGACTAAGTGTAGGATTGGATCTCTTGGAGGGGGCGGCGGGTTTCGGCCAAGGGCCACCTGTCGACGTCCCTTAAGTAAGCGCTAGGTAAGGTAAATTTCGCGATGAAAAGCTGGATAGCTAATACGAAAATTAATGCACTGTTAGGTGCTAGCTCTCAAGAATTTGATGGCGTGAAGGTTAGGCGGGCCCTTATAGAATACTGCGACAGGTATCAAAGGATGTATCCTTTTGAAATCTTGGAAGAACCACTTGGGTTCCTGAAAAACAATATAAATTCAGATGGTAGATCTAGGGAGGTGCGAACGCTGCTTAGGATTGCCGCTGACGAATACTGCATCAGTTTAAACGAAATAGCCGATGCTCTTCTGGACCTTATAGACATTCGTGTCGTTACTACGGACCAAGCAAAAAAAATTATCAACCACGTTTTTGAAGCGTTTTCCTGTAATGAAAATCCCGAAGATTTCATCCCCAGAGAAGACGCTTACTTATGCAAGGTTCTATTTGCGATTACCTTACATTCAACTGAGATTCACCCTTCTCAAGCGAACTAGTGGCAGTTTAATGAGCCTAGTGTCCTTACGAATTCGTTCAATAGCTCCTCGGGCATTCCCCCGTGTTATATTTTGGTTTTGCGGACTGCCCACATACGTCTGATTCGCCAGGAGTGATAACTGATGCGTAGGCGAACAAATTTGCCAGGATAATCTCCCTTTCTATAACACTTTATAATGGTTTTATCGATTATAAGCCGGATTTTATCAGCCTCTTTAAGGATTTTTTCTGCGAGAAGTACATTGTCTCTCAAGCCTTTAACCCAGTCAGCGCTTCGAGCAATGATAGAAAGCCCATCCTCTAAGCCATATAGCTTATATCGGTAAACTGTTTTTGATTTGATAAGGTGCTTTTTGTTGTTGTCAATTTTGTTTTTGTAGTTTGCGATTGATGTCTCGAGTGTTAGGTTGTTTTTATGGGTCTTTAGTTTGAATTTTTTAACTAAAATATCCGCTGATGATAGTATTTCGTGCATATTTTCGCCGACACTAATCATGCTGTTTTCTAATAATATTCTAATGGATTCTTGACGCTTTATACGCTCATCTATTTTTTTTGCTGCAATAGTTCCGAATAAGCTGAGAGTGGCTGTAATGGCGGTCATCATCAAAGCGCCCAGGGCTGCAATGGTTACTATTGAGTCTTTGTTTGCGGAGAAAAATAATAAGATCTCTTGAGTTGTCAAATCGCACCCCAATAAATCTTAACGTAAGTGGGCGGCTCAAGTGACGTTTTTTCTGACTTCTGTGACTGACAAAGCTCCCAGCCCATGTTTAACTCCTTGTCCGACTTGGGTGTCGCAACGTAAATGCGACATGACTTAGGAGTACATTACTGCTGGATCAGCTGCATGTCCATTGCCCCGGTATTTGGCCGATTCTATTCTCTGCTGAACGTCTGCTATTGGCTGATTGCAGTCGATGAAATAATGCTCACTCTATCTCCACGCGCTGGCCGTTTTCACCCCAACGCGTGGAGATCATCCACTATCTAACGGTCGCGGCAGATTCAATCTCTACCTTGGAAACCTCCTCGCGCACCCGTCGTCCGATAACATCCATCAGGACACATCTGTCAATCAACGCCTAGGTTGTAATCGGCACGGATGGACTGAAGCTGATACGCCGCTCATCCCGTTTTTATGCTCCAGTTTCCCTCTGATTAGCCTCATCTCCTTCTTGTCGTTTTCCCGCACCATCTCGCTTTTTAAGCTTGCTGAAACGTTTCATCGAGTTTATAAAACCGCTACAACTCCAAGAAAGGCTACCGCCATGACCCCGCTCAAACTCCTCATCGCCCTCAGCACACTGTCCGCTGCCTCCCACGCCATGGCCTGGGATTACGTCCTGCTCGACACCGACAAAGCCGCCCAGAACTGGCAGGTCACCAGCCAGCAACTCGGCATACAAACCGACAAACCCTTCAGCGTTACCCTGCGCACCTTGCACGGTGGTCGGCAGGAGGGCGTCAGCATCGTCGATATCGATAACGGCACGATGAAGCTCTCGGTAGTGCCGACACGCGGGATGAACGTGTTGCAGGCCTCGGTCGGCGATGTGCGCATGGGTTGGGATTCGCCAGTCAAGGAGGTGGTCAATCCGTCCTTCATCGAACTCAATGGCCGTGGCGGCCTGGGCTGGTTGGAAGGTTTCAATGAGCTGGTCACTCGCTGCGGATACGAGTGGGTCGGCCACCCCGGCATCGACAACGGCGAATTGCTGACCCTGCACGGTCGCGCCGCCAACATTCCTGCGAACAAAGTCACCCTGCACATCGATGAAAAACCACCGTACGCCATCACTCTGCGTGGCGAGCTGAAAGAGCAGGCGTTCAAGAAGGTCGACTTCTCCGTCGCGACCGAACTGGTCACCGAGGCTGGCAGCGTGGTGTTCGCCCTCAACGACACTCTGACCAACAATGGCGACTATCCGAAGGAATACCAGGCGCTGTACCACAGTAACTTCAGCACGCCGTTCCTGGAGCAGGGCGCTCGTTTCGCCGCGCCGGTGAAACAGGTGTCGCCGTTCAACGACAAGGCCAAGGGCGAACTGGCCGACTGGCAAACCTACCGCGCACCCACCAAGGACTACGACGAAACGGTTTACAACGTGGTGCCGTATGCCGACGCCAAGGGCGATACGTTGACCGTGTTGCATAACAAGGCCGGCAGCCTGGGCGTTTCGGTAGGCTTCAATACGCAGACACTGCCGGTGTTTTCCCTGTGGAAAAACACCGATACCCAAGGCCAGGGCTATGTCACGGGGTTGGAGCCGGGCACGAGTTTTTCCTACAACCGCCGGTATCAGCGGCCACTGAACCTGGTGCCCACCATTGGGCCGAAGGAACACAAGCAGTTCCGCATCAGCTACAGCTTGTTGGCGGATAAGGCGGCGGTGGACAAGGCCTTGAAGCAGGTGAGCGAGATTCAGGCCGGGCGGGAGACTGAGGTGCGGCAGACGCCGTTGGTTGATTTGACCAAGGGGTAACACAGGCAGGATCGGTGCGGACGATATTGCAGCTCCTGGGCAACTTGTTCGCGTCTGATCCCTTCGGCTTGTTCAAGGTCAGCCAGCGTGCTCGACCTTGAGCGGTTGATCGGTATGGATGCGCTAAACCCACGCAGGGCTCTAGCCCGCATTGCGGGAAATCCCTCATTGCAGCGCTCCTATCCCCCTACTAGCATGAGCCTCGACACCCAGCCAGTTCAAAGGGAAAGCTCATGACCGCCCATCGCAGCAACGACAAGCAACCCACCCCGGATCCTGCAGAAAACAACGCGTTTTTCCCCTCTCCCTATTCCCTCAGCCAATTCACCTCACCCAAATCCGACCTCAGTGGCGCCGACTACCCCAACCCTTACAAGGGCGGGCGCTGGAAGGTCCTGGTGATCGGCGCCGATGAGCGTTACCTGCTGACCGACAACGGCACGATGTTCTCCACCGGCAATCACCCGGTGGAAACCCTGCTGCCCATGTATCACCTGGATAAAGCCGGCTTCACGTTCGATATCGCGACGCTGTCGGGCAACCCGGTGAAGTTCGAGTTTTGGGCCATGCCGTCCGAAGATGTGGAAGTGCAGGGCTTTTATGCCAAATACCGCGAGCAGTTCAAGCGCCCGCTCAAGCTGGCCGAGGTGATCGAGAATGCGCTGGGTGAGGACTCGGACTATATCGGCGTGTTTATCCCCGGTGGGCATGGAGCGTTGATTGGCTTGCCGCAGAGTGCCGAGGTGAAGGCGGTACTGGAGTGGATGGTCGCGAAGGACAAGTTCGTGATTTCGCTGTGCCATGGCCCGGCTGCGCTGCTTGCGGCGGGTGTGGGCGAGTCCAGGGATTCCTATCTGTTCAGCGGTTATAAGATCTGCGCCTTTCCCGATGCGCTCGATGCCACGACGCCTGACATCGGTTATATGCCCGGCCATCTGACCTGGAAATTCGGCGAGCAACTGCAAGCGCTGGGGGTTGAGATCGTCAATCAGGACATTACCGGTGCGACGCTGCAGGATCGCAAGTTGCTGACCGGCGACAGCCCATTGGCAGGCAACAATCTCGGTAAGCTGGCCGCGCAGGCATTGCTCAAAGCGGTCGCGGCGGGGTGACTGAGGCCACTGCGGAGAGGGCGATGCGTGCCGTTTTCGCGGTCGAGGCGGCGCAGACGCTGGAGGCTATCCAGCAGGCGGTGCGTGGTTTCGCCGAGGCCTACGGCTATGATCGGTTTGTGCTGTTTTCCGCCTCGTCAGCGAGTGAAGAGGTGGTGGAGCGTATCTATTGGGTGGAGGGCGATTGGTTCGGTAGTGGCCAAGGTGTGGATGCCCAGACCTATGTGCGTCGCTGCCCGATCACGCGCCATGTACTGGATAATCGCGAAGCCTTCTTCTGGATCAAGGTGCAGGACCAAGGCGGGGAGCGCTACCAAGTGGTTCGTGCACCAAGCGGCCCTGGCGTGCAAGGCCTGCAGGTGCCGGTGTTCGGTCCGCAAGGGCTCGAGGGTGCCATGAGCCTGGGCGGCGAGCGGGTGGACGGCTCGGCGCGAGTACGCCTGGGGTTGAGCATGGTCGCCACGGCGGCTTTTTTCTGCGCACGCAGGCTGCTTGAGCCGCCGGTGGCTGAATGGGTAGGCAAGCTTTCCCAGCGTGAGCGGGAAGTGCTGGCGTGGACGGCTGCCGGCCGGCGCCAGGCCGATATCGCGGCAACCCTTGGTTTATCGGAGCGCACCGTGGAGAATCACTTGCGCTCGGCGCGCCGGCGCCTTGGGGTGGCGACGACATCGCAGGCCGTCAGGATTGCGATTCGCAAGGGGGAGATTGAGGGTTGAAGAAGAGGTTTTTTGAAAACACGTTAATTAATACACGGTGACGGCCCACGACGCTTGTCCTGGGGCGGAGATTGGTAAAAACGTCGGGGCAGCATCGACATTTGAAAGAGTCAAACTTTGCGTGCCCAACTCCCGAACATCACATCGCCGATGTAGATGCCTGAAGAGGCTGAACGCTCCTGGTCCAAGCGCTCTTGCAGCGTTTCAATGTCGACGTCTTCTACACTGGCCACCCCTAATGCAGTGATCCGCGGTAAGCACGCTCGAACGATGGCGCCAAGGCTGTAGGGTGTATCAGGTGTTTGTATCAGGCATTCAGCCCGCACGCTTTCAACAGTCAAGCCTGCCTGTGTAAAAATGCCATGCAGATTAAAACCGATGTGCAGATCGGTCCCTTCGCGAGCAATCATTTCTTGTATCCAGGATTGCGCCCTTTTATGCAAAGGGAAGGGATCCAGGCTTGCAGGCACCATCGTCGTATCGTGCTCTTGAAAGACCACGATGCCAGTGGGGCGCAAGTACTTCGACAGCGCACGGATCGTCGCCACTGCATCCTTCTGATACATCAGGACACGCCGCCCAACGATTGCGTCAAAAGTGCCGAGAGAGTCTTGCAGTTCTGAAACATCACACTGCAGAAACTTCAGCGAAGGGTGGTTTCGTGATGCATTGCGCTGGCGTGCACTGGCGATGGCTGCGGCGTCACGATCGATTCCGATGATCTCTGCGTCATCCTCCACCAAATCACACAACAGAAATGAAACATCACCCGAGCCGCAGCCTACGTCCAGGATTCGCATCCCTTTTGCGATTCCTGCGTCGATCAGCAAGCGTGTGGTGAAGTCGGGTAGGTTGGTTGACATTACTAAGCCTCAATAAGTTTATAAGTAAGCGTAAGCTCTTATTGCCGTGCTTTTTGGCAGTGGGAGAAGGTTTCACCCAGCCAGTGGCGACTCTCCAATGCATGAAGCGTGAGGCTGGCAGTATGTGGACTGGGATGTCCGCTTCTGGCCGGTTAGCGAAGGTCTGACTTCGACCGTCGCTATGCATGATCAAACCTCAGTCTGCTCCGCCATCTCCAGGGCGTCATCGACCTCAATCCCCAGATATCGAACAGTGCTCTGCAGCTTCGTATGGCCGAGCAGCAACTGAACCGCCCGTAGGTTCTTCGTTCTTCGATAGATTAGTGATGCCTTCGTACGTCTCATTGTGTGAGTGCCATACATGGCTGGATCAAGGCCTACGGCTTTCACCCAGCCTTTGACGATACGAGCGTATTGACGAGTGGATAGATGGTCTGAGGTATGTAGCCGACTAGGAAAAAGACAGTCCTCGCTGCGTAGTTGTGCCTGATGTATCCATGCCACGAGAGCTGACCGTGTTTGCTCAGTGGTCTCAAACTGCACTGGTCGCTGCGTTTTCTGCTGCATCACCATGGCTCGTGATGATACGTGTTCGCCATGGGCGACATCGCGCACGCGGAGCTTGGTTAAGTCGCAGGCTCGAAGCTTACTGTCGATGGCCAGATCGAAGAGAGCCAGATCCCGGGTTCTTTCCGCAATTTGAAGCCTTACTCGGATGGCCCAGATATCTCTCAGTCGGAGTGGGGCTTTCTGCCCGACTAGTTTTCCTTTGTTCCAGGGCTGACGGCCGCAGGTAGCGATGATGTTCATAACAAGTCCTCCACGTGTGGAAAGACAAGGATGGCTAATCAGAGCGACGGTCGCTCACCGGCCAAGAGTACTCTCTTAGAGGGGTCTAAGAAGCCGGGGGGGAAATTAAGTGTAGGAAATTTCTCGCGCGCCCTTGAACTTTAATGAGCAACAGTTGTTCATAGGGGAGTTGCCTGTCAGAGGCAATTCTCGCAGATCACGTGCCGTTCTGGTGCATGCTGCACTCGCAGGAAGATTTCACAGGGATGCGAAATGAAAGTATGTTTCCGGCCTAAGGAGTACCTGGCCCGTTTCGGTACGTTGTACTTGCCTGTTAGAAAACTGCCACCGTCCCTTCATTCGGTGGCCGTATTGTTGTTCGGTTTGATCAGCAGTTTCGGCGTGCAGGCCGCTGACCCTCCCGCACCTGCCCAACAGTTGCTATTGCAGCAGGACCGCGAGCGAGCGTTGCGCGAGCAACTTGAGCCGTCGCCGGATGTGCGCCTTGAGGCGCCGCCCTCATCCTCCGCCGGGGTTTTGCTTGAGAAGCGCGAATCCCCCTGTTTCCTGATTCGTCAGGTCGTCTTGAACGGCGAGTTGGCTGAAGGTTTTCAATGGGCACTGCGCAGCGCCGATCCCAAAAATGACCCGGCCACCGGTCAATGTCTGGGTGCCCAAGGCATCAACCTGACGATGAAGCGAATCCAGAATGCAATCATCGAGCGCGGGTTTGTCACGACACGCGTGCTTGCACCGCCTCAGGATTTAAACAGCGGTGTGCTGCAACTGACCCTGATTCCGGGGCGCATTCATTCCATCCGCTTCGCCGAAGGCACCTCTACCCGAGCCAATGCCTGGAACGCGGTGCCTGCCAAAACAGGTGACCTGCTGAACCTGCGTGATCTTGAGCAAGCGTTGGAGAACTTCAAACGCGTGCCCACGGCTGAGGCGGATATCCAAATCGCCGCGGCCCAGGGGATGGACGCAAAGCCGGGCGACAGTGACTTGGTTATCGCGTGGAAACAGGCATTTCCCGTGCGTTTGAGCGTGTCGGTAGATGATTCGGGAACCGACGCCACAGGTAAATACCTGGGTTCGGCTTCGGTGTCGTTGGACAACCTGCTGAGCCTGAACGATTTGTTCTACGCCAGCTTCAACCACGACTTGGGCGGGGGGGACGCGGGTAATCGTGGTTCCAAGGGCCATACCTTGCACTACTCTGTCCCCTACGGTTATTGGCTGTTTGGCGTCACGTCCAGCGAGTATGACTATCACCAGACGGTCGCTGGGGCCAACCAGACTTACAAGTACACCGGAGAAAGCAAAAACAATGAGATCAGCGCGTCTCGCTTGCTGTATCGCGATGCCGTGCGCAAAACCACGCTCAAGCTCAGTGGCTGGACGCGCACTTCGCAAAACTATATCGACGATACCGAGATCGAAATTCAGCGCCGACGCATGGCAGGCTGGGCGCTGGGGCTGAGTCATCGGGAGTTCATCGGTACCGCCACGCTCGATCTGGGCACCAGCTATCGCCGGGGCACAGGTGCGCGCAACGCAATCGCTGCGCCTGAGGAGGCGTTTGACGAAGGGACCTCGCGTTCGCAGATCATCAACGCCGACGCGCAATTTTCCGTACCGTTTGGCCTTGCCACGCAGCGCTTGCGTTACACCGCGGCCTGGCGTGCGCAGTGGAACCGCACGGCATTGGTGCCGCAGGATCGTTTCTCGATCGGCGGGCGCTACAGCGTGCGCGGGTTTGACGGTGAAAACATTTTGTCGGCCGACCGTGGTTGGCTGGTGCGTAACGACCTCGGCCTGGCGCTGGGCAACTCCGGGCAGGAAACCTACCTGGGTGTTGACTACGGCAAGGTGGGCGGGCCTTCAAGCCAATACCTCATTGGTGATCATCTGGCCGGGTACGTGGTGGGGTTGCGCGGTGGCTACCGGCAAGTGTCTTACGACGTGTTTGTCGGTCAACCGATCAGCAAACCCAAGGGCTTCGAGACTGCCAGTACCACGGCAGGTTTCAGCCTGACGTGGTCGATGTGAGGGTTTGCCATGCAACTCGATAACCTTGAGCTGATCGCGCCGGCGTTCAGCGAAAAGCCATGGAACGAGGCCCAGGCGCTGGGTGCCGCCGTATGGCTGTGGATGCACTCGGCGAGCCATCGCGATGTGCCGCTGCACACCCTGAACGCGCTGCTGTTGCCAGCTATTGCCAACCGCCAGTTCATCATCGGCTACGAATCGGGGCGCCCGGTGTTTTACGCCGCCTGGTGTTGGTTCAGCGTCGAGGCCGAGCAGCGCTATGTGCAAAATCCTGCCATCAGCCTGCCTGCGCACGACTGGAACAGCGGCGAGCGACTGTGGTTCCTGGACTGGGTGGCGCCTTTTGGTCACAGCGCCCGCCTTGCACGCTTAGTGCAGCGCCATTTGTTTGCCGACAGCCGGTTCAGCGCTCTGTATCACCGGGGCAACGAGCGCGGGTTACGGATCAAGCGGTTTCAAGGTGCTGCTCTGGCGCGCTTGAAGTGGCCGATCGCGGCCGTTGCCCGCCAATCGTAGTACCTGCGGCATTTTAGAGCTTTCAAGACACAGGGATCGTCATGAACAAACACCTCTACAGGATCGTTTTTAACAAAGCCCGTGGCCTGCTGATGGTAGTGGCCGAAAACGTGCTGGGCAGCAAAAAAGCCTCAGGCACCAGGATCGGTGTCGCCCCTGTCGTCTTGAACACTGTGCTGACACTGCGTCCCCTGCGGTTCTCATTGATGGCGGCGTTGGGCTTGATCACATTGGCCTCGCCGCTGGCCTGGGGCGATATTGTGGCTGACCGTGGCGCTGCGCCCGGCCAGCAACCGGTGATTATCAACGCCGCAAACGGTGTGCCCCAAGTCAACATTCAGGCCCCGAGTGCGGCAGGGGTGTCACGTAACACCTACAGCCAGTTCGACGTTAATGCCCAAGGCGCGATCCTCAACAATGCGCGCACCAATACCCAAACTCAGCTGGGTGGCTGGATCGAGGGCAATGCGCATTTGGCCGGCGGTACGGCGCGGGTGATCCTTAATGAGGTCAACAGCAGCAACCCCAGCCAATTGCGTGGTTACATCGAAGTCGCCGGTGACCGAGCCCAGGTGGTGATCGCCAACCCGTCGGGCATCGCCTGTGACGGCTGTGGTTTTATCAACGCCAACCGTGCCACCTTGACCAGCGGCAGTGCGCAGATGCAGGACGGCCAATTGCAAGGCTACCGCGTTGAAAGCGGCAAGGTGGTTATCTCCGGCAAGGGCCTGGACGCATCGCAGACCGACTTTACCGATGTCATCGCACGCTCGGTCGAGGTCAATGCCGGTATCTGGGCCAAGGACCTGCGGGTGACCAGTGGCGCCAACCAGGTCAATGCCGACAATACCCAGGCGACGGTCATCAACGGTTCCGGCGATAAGCCCCAGGTCGCCATTGACGTGGCGCAGCTGGGTGGCATGTATGCCGGCAAAATCAAGTTGGTGGGTACCGAAGCCGGCCTGGGCGTGCGCAATGCCGGGCAAATAGGTTCGAGTGCCGGCGATGTGGTCATCAGCGCCGACGGGCGCCTGGGCAACAGCGGGCAAATCAGCAGCAGTCAGAACCTGCAGGTGGACAGCCAGCTGGGCATCGATAACAGCGGTTCGCTGTACAGCAAGGGCGCCGCGACGCTGTCCAGTCGTGGCGATATCAACAACCAAGGGGTGGTGGCTGCGCAGCAGGACTTGACCCTGACCGCCCAAACCATCGACAACGCCAGCAAGTCGATATTGGGCGCAGGTGTGGCAGCTGACGGCGCGGTCAGTGGCAATGGCGCACTGCGCGTCAGCGCCAGCCAGACGCTCAAGCACCAAGGCTCGGCGATTGCTGCCGGGGATCTGCAGTTGAGCGCCGAGAACCTTGACCTCAATGCGAGTAAGACCGCTGCGCACAATGTCATGCTTACTGCCCGCACGGGCGGCGCTGACTTAAGCGGTGCAGCGTTGGACGCGACAGGGACGTTGAGCACAGCGGTGCGACAAACCCTGACCACCGACAGTGCCAAAATCAACACCGAAGGTGTGCAATTGGCCGCCGGCAGCCTGTCCAACCGCCAAGGTGAAATCGTCCAGGTCGGCAAGGGCGCCACGGTGATTGCTGTGTCCGACAGCCTGGATAACACCGAAGGACGCATCGCCAGCAATGCGACCGACGTACGCCTTTCGGCGGCGCGCCTGTCCAATGCCAAGGGCAGGATCGAGCATGCCGGCACGGGCAGCCTGACCCTTCAGGGCCAGGCGCTGACAGGTGCCCAAGGCAGCCTGCAGAGCAATGGGCTACTGCAAGTCACCGTTGCCGACGCGGTACTGGACGGCGCCACCACCGTAGCCCGGCAGATTCAAATCGACGCCAACCAACTGTCCAATCGGCAGGGGAACATCCTGCAGACCGGCGCGGGCACGTTGCGCATCGACACCATGGGCCTGCTGGACAACACGGGCGCCACAGTGGCCAGTGACAGTGATATCAGCCTGACGGCTGATCGCTTGCTCAATCAAGGCGGCGCGGTTCAGGCGGCGGTGGCCGGCAACCTCAAGGTCACCGCGCATACGCTGTTGGACAACAGTGCGGGCACGCTGGCCGCAGCCAAGGGCGCACAGTTGAGTACCGGGCAGTTGCTCAACGCGCAAGGCAAGATCACTGCGGGCGACAGCCTCACGCTGTCCGGCGGGCAGGTGAACAATGACCACGGCACGCTGGCGGCCATCGGCGCACTCTGTGTCAGCGCCGACGCATTGCGTAACCGGCAGGGCACCGTGGGTTCGGTCGGCGGGCCGCTGGTGCTGACGGTGAGCCAGGGCGCGTTCGATAACATCGGCGGTGTGGTGCAGGCCCGGCAAGGCGTGACAATTACCAGCCTGGGCCTGAATAACGACGATGGGTTGATCAGTGGCGCGGCCTTGTTGCTCGACAGTGCCGGGCAAGGCCTGTCAAACCAGCGCGGCGCCATTATCGGCAGCGGCACCGTGGACCTGCGCAGTGGTGAGCTCAAGAACCAGGCCGGGCTTATCCAGGGTAGCGGTGCGATCACACTCGACACCCATGGGCAAACGTTGACCAATACTGACTCGGGCAGCGCCAATGGCATCCTCGGGCAGGCCGGTATCACGCTGCGCTCCGGCAACCTGAACAACAACGCCGGCTTTATCGGCAGTAAAGGCGACGTGGCGATCCATGCCGCGCAGGTCGATAACCTCGACGCCGGTGTACTCAGCAGTGAAAAGAGCCTGCTGCTAACCGCTGGCGGCCTGAGCAATCGCGGCGGCCAGCTGCAGAGCCTGGGGAACGCGCGGCTGGACATCGGCAGCGGTCACCTCGATAACGTCGGCGGCCTGCTGCGTGCCGGGGGCACCTTGACGGTCGATGCAGGACAGTTGGATAACCAGCAGACCCAAGGGAGCAACCAGGGCGTAGAGGGGCAGTCGTTAGCCCTGAACCTGGCGCAGTTGCTTAACCGCTCGGGTGCCATTCGTGCCGACCAGTTGCTGAGCGTCAACAGTACCGGGCAGTTGGACAACAGTGCGGGCCTGATCTCGTCGAGCAAGCAAGTGTCGATCAACGCAGACCAAGCGCTGCTCAACAGTGCCGGTACATTGATCGCCGGAGAACGGCTCGGCCTGACCAGCGCCAGCCTCAGTGGCGATGGCCGCGTGTTTAGCCTGGGCGACATCAGCCTCAACCTGGCTTCGGGGTTGGTCAATACCGGCAAACTGCAAGCCAACGGTAATCTAGAGGTGACCCTGCAAGGCACGCTTGACAACCAGGGTGGGGTTCAGGCCGGCAAGCAATTGCGGGTATCGAGCGGTGGGGTTGAAAACCGCGCCAACGGTGAGATCAGTGCCGCGCAATTGACCCTCGATGTGGGGGATACCCTGAATAACCGTGGCTTGATCGATGCCCAGATCACCCGAATCAATACCCAGGTGCTCAACAACCTTGGCAGCGGCCGTATTTATGGTGATCACGTATCCATTGCGGCGGGGCAACTGACCAATGATGTGGAAGATGCCCGAGCGGCCGTGATCGCCGCGCGCGAACGCCTGGACATTGGCGTCGGGACGCTGGTCAACCGTGAGCACGCCATGCTTTTCAGTGCCGGTGACTTGTTGATCGGCGGCGCGCTGGATGCCCAGGGCCAGGCCACCGGCCAGGCCGGGCTGGTGCATAACGCCAGCGCAAGTATCGAAGCACTCGGCGGGCTGAGCCTTAACAGTGCCGAGTTGCGCAATACCAACGAACACTTCAGCACCCAAGTGGTTGAGGTCAGCCGCGAAGGCGTCCAGGAGTTCCAGCACACCGGCTCTGCCAATCGCTATCGCCCGGATCAGATCTCACTCTACAACGACGAAGTCAGCCACTTGGTCAGCCCCGAGGGCGTGGCCGATAACTACAACCGCTACGACTACACTCGTACCACTACCCAGACCCAGATACTCACCTCGGACCCGGGTGAAATCCTTTCCGGCGGCTCAATGCTGCTGACCGCCAATTCGGTGTTGAACGACAAGAGCCGGATCATCGCCGGCGGCACGTTGGTGGGCACTATCGGACAGCTCAACAACACCGAAGTCACCGGGCAGCAGACGGTGACGGACAGTGGCACGTTCAGCCATTTGTATCGCATCCATCGCAAGGGCCGTGACCGTCAGGGCCGTTCGACAGCCGCCTACAACCCGGCCGCCAGCGTCACGGATATTTTCCTGCGGCCAACCCAGTACCTGCAAAACACCGCCCATACCGGCAGCGGCCTGCAACTCGG
Source organism: Pseudomonas libanensis (assembly GCF_001439685.1). Classification (GTDB taxonomy): domain Bacteria; phylum Pseudomonadota; class Gammaproteobacteria; order Pseudomonadales; family Pseudomonadaceae; genus Aquipseudomonas; species Aquipseudomonas libanensis. Next base: position 235,256 of record NZ_JYLH01000007.1, on the reverse strand, counting down.
CACTCGCCTGACCAGTAGCGTCGATCAGGCTGCCGGCGGTGCCAGTGCGGCCAAGGTCAATGTGGGCAAGGGCCGAGCGCCTGGCCCGGTGCTGGAAGTGGCGGCGCTGCAAGCGACGGCGGCGGGAGGCGTAGGTGAGTCAATCCGTACCGGCGGGCTTAATGTGCAGGTGCCGGACAACAGCCTGTTCCACCTCAATCCCCAGGCCAACCCGAACTATCTGGTGGAGAGCGACCCGCGTTTCACCAGTTATCGTTCCTGGTTGTCTTCCAACTATATGCTGGATCGGCTGCAACTGGATCCGGGCCTGACCCTTATGCGGCTGGGCGATGGTTTCTATGAGCAAAAACTGATCCGCGAACAGATCGCCCAACTCACCGGCAGACGCTTCCTCGACGGCTACGCCAATGATGAGACCCAGTACCGCGCGTTGCTCGACAGTGCGCTGACCTACGCCGGCAAGTGGAAGCTGGTGCCGGGTGTGGCGCTCAGCCCTGAGCAAATGGCCCAGTTGACCAGCGACATCGTCTGGCTGGTGAAGAAGGACGTGACCCTTGCCGACGGCAGCGTGACGCAGGCGTTGGTGCCGCAGGTGTATGTGCGGGTGCGCGACGGCGACCTGGATGGTTCCGGTGCACTAATGGCGGGCAACGTGGTCGACCTCAAGCTACAAGGCGACCTGGTTAACCGCGGTACGATCGCCGGGCGCAGCGTGCTGGCGATTTCCGCCGACAACCTGCAGAACCTGGGCGGGCGCCTGACCGGTAGCGAGGTGGAGGTAAAAGCCCGCACCGACTTGAACAACCTCGGCGGGTTGATCGATGCCTCCACGCGCTTGAATACGGTTGCCGGTCGCGATATCAACATGGTGTCCACCACGCGCAACACCGAAAGTGCCCAGGGCACCGCCACGGGTATTTCGCGGGTTGCCGGGTTGTTTGTCTCCGATGCCAAGGGTGAACTGGTGGTGAACGCGGCGCGCGATATCAACCTGAGTGCGGCGCAGATCGTCAGTTCCGGCAAGGACGGCAAGACCACGGTGGTTGCTGGCCACGATATCAACCTGGGCACGGTGACCCAGAGCCGTGAACAAAGCGTGCAATGGAACGCCAGCAACTGGCGCAAGGACGCGAGCCGCACCGATGTCGGCAGTGTTATCCAGGGTGAGGGCGAGGTACGCCTGATCGCCGACAATGACCTCAATGCCCGAGGCGCCAAGGTCGTCAGCGAGCAGGGCGGGGTCACCGTTTCGACAGGCCGCGACGTCAATTTAAGCACCAGCCAGAGCTACAACTTTGTCGACGAGGCCCATAAGGTCACCGGCAGTAACAGCTTGTTCTCCAGCAAGACCACTACAACCCGCGACACCGTGAGTGAAACCCGCGCCCAGGCCACCACCCTCAGTGGCGAGACCGCGTGGGTCAAGGCCGACAATGACTTGAATGTGCACGGCAGTAACGTGGTCTCCACCAGTGGCACCACCCTAGTGGCCGGGCACGATGTGAATGTGGTGGCCGCCACCGACCAGCTCAGCGAACAGCACTTCAAGGAGGTCAAGCAAAGCGGGCTGTTCAGCGGTGGCGCCATCGCGGTGACCATCGGCAGCCAGCAGCGCAGCGACAAAAACCGTACCGACAGGGAAACGGCGGCGGCCAGCACCATCGGCACCACCGATGGCAACGTGAGTATCCTGGCCGGCAATGCCTACCGCCAGGTCGGCAGCCAAGTGACGGCGCCCAAGGGCGATGTGAACATTGCCGCGCGGTTGGTCGATATCCTTGAGGCCCGTGACCAGCAACACATCACCCAGGAGACCAAGTTCAAGCAAGGCGGCCTCACGATTACCGTAACCAACCCGGTGATCGAAGCCGTGCAGACCGCCCAGCGCATGAAAACCGCGTCCGACCGCACCGATGATGGCCGGCTCAAAACACTGGCGCTGGTCAACACCCTGATGGGGGCGGGCAACGGCTATATCCAGTATGACAAGGACCGGTCCATGGCCGGCGGCATCAATATCAGCATTTCGGCCGGCACCAGCAAGAAGGAAAGTAAAACCGAGCAGACCTCCAATTCGGCCGCCAGCTCGTCGGTGTTGGCCGGTGGTGATGTCAACATTACCGCGGCCGGCGCCGGCAAGAACAGTAACCTGACCGTACAAGGCAGCCAGATCACCGCCGGCCATGACGTTAACCTCAAGGCCGACGGCGCTATTGCCTTGCTGGCCGCGCAAAACACGGTGCTACAGCGCACGACCGAAAAGGGCAGCAACGCCAGCCTTGGGATTGGCATTGCCATCGGCGGCCAAACCACTGGCATCAGTTTTAACGCAGGGGCGTCCCAAAACCGCGGCAAGGCCGATGGCGATGATGTGGTCTGGAGCAATACCCATGTGGACGCCGGTAATAAGGTCTCGCTCGATTCCGGTGGCGATACCCGACTCAAGGGCGCAGTGGTGAGCGGCAAGCAAGTCACGGCCGATGTGGGCGGTGATTTCAGTGTCGAAAGCCTGCAGGACACCAGTACCTACAAGGCCAAACAGACTAGCCTGGGCGTGGGCGTGAGTATTTGCGTGCCGCCATTCTGCATCGGCTCATCGAGCTTCACGTTGAGTCAGAACAAAGGCATTCAGAAATCCAACTTTGAAAGTGTCACTGAGCAGAGCGGCATTCGGGCCGGCGACGGTGGTTTTGATATCCAGGTCAAGGGCAACACCCACTTGGTGGGCGGCGTGATCGCCAGCAACGACAAGGCGATTGCCGATAGCAAGAACAGCTTGAGTACCGGCTCATTGACCACCGCTGACCTGCACAACAGCGCCAAGGCCAGCGCCGACAGCAGTGGGCTCACCCTCAGCAGCGACTTTGTCGGCCAGGGCATGTACGGCGCCAGCAAGGCCTTGTTCAGCAACTACCTGGATGCAGGGAAGGCTTCGGACTCTTCCGAGGGCAACACGCTGAGCGCGGTGAGTGCCGGCAATATCCTCATTACCGATGCCTACCGCCAGCAGCAATTGACCGGCCGTGATGCCAGTCAAACCGTGGCCAGCCTTAACCGTGACACCGCCCACTCCCATGTTGGCGCCGAGCGTCAGGACCTGGACAAACTGCAGCGTACCGCCGAGGCGGAGCAGTCGATCAAGAATGAGGCCTATCGCCAAGGGGTGCAGTTTACCGATGAGGCGTATCGCACCATGTTCAAAACGCCGCCACAGATGTTGGCGCTGGAGCTGGATGAACAGGGCAATGTGAAGGAAGGCGCGGACCACAAGCCGTTGTTCCGTGTAGTGGGTGATGCAGAAAGGCAACATCTGCAGGCGGATGAAAACAACGTGATCAACGTAGCCCTCAATGGCATTTTCAACGACGACAAAGCCGCGGCTAAATACGCGGCTCAGCATCGCGACCCTGGTGCGACCGGGCCACAGTATTTCATGTGGTTTCCCAAGGCGGGCAATACCCTGTCGGAGCTGTTGATTGCCGGGTATCAGAAGGCGATGGATAACGACTTTTTCGGCTTGACCAACTACACCGCGGCCTCGCGCCAGCTGCAGCTCGACTATGGCGCCACTGGCTTGCACCTGACTGAACACAGTCGCGGCACTATGACCGGTGGCAACTCCCGACAATCCATTTACAACATGCCTGATGCTGCCGGGTTACTCAGCAAGACTACGGTGTATAACTTCGGTGGAGCGTTCAATGTTTACACCGCCGATGAACAGTTGGCCTTTTTGCAAAACCGTTCGGCCGTCACCGACCCAGTCGAACAGGCGAAGATGGTTCTTAAATACGAAGTTCATAACAACGACCCGGTGGGCAGGTGGTTCTTCATGGGCAATAACCCGGGTACTGGCGGCGTAATACCTGAGGGCAGCAGCTTGCTCAAGGAGTTGGGCAATGTCTTCACCGGTGATACGACCATGCACAGCTGTTATGGCAGTGGTGCGCAAGCCTGCGCAAGATATTGGCCGCAAGGCAAGCCGGTGCTGGTGCCTGTCAGCCCAAGAAAATAAGGAGATTGATCATGTGGCTTAAACCTATGGCATTGGCGCTGCTGCTTGCTACCCTCGTCACCGCCTGTTTCAGCGAGCCCTTTCAGCCCCCGGCGGCTGATGCGGACTTATGGGAGAAACCCGGCGCGAGCAGCAAGGATGTCTTGGCCTCCATGTTGGCTTGCGGTGAGAAGAATGGCTCCGGCATCGATCCCAATGCCAGCTTCCAGGAGCGGGCGCAGCGCTTTGTGTGTATGAAGCGCTCGGGCTACACCCGGCGTGATGGTTTTGACGTCTGTGCGTTGCGCACCCAAGAACCGTTGAAGGCCTGTGAGTCGGCGCAATGAAACCACAAAAAAACCGCCCTCTTTTTGAGGGTTCGTCACTCAACACGATAGGGACATCACCTGTGAAATATGCAATCTGCGCCACCTTGCTGCTGTTACTGAGCGGCTGTCTGACCATGTCGGGTGAGTACACCGTGACGGCTCAGGACGCCTCCGGCGCCCCGTTAACCAAGCTCGGCACGTTCACCGCCGAGGGCCATAACATTTACCCCATACGCAATGCGTTCTGCCTCAATGCGCCGGGGGCGACGGTCATCATTCGCGATGCCCGGACCGGCGAGGAACTGAGCAGCGAAAGTCCTTATCACTGCCGTTAAGCCTCAAAAAAGGACTTCCATGAGAGCGTTTCTGATAGCCGGCCTGGCCGTGGCCGTGAGTGGCTGCGGCAATATTTCCAATATCCGTGCTTACAACACGCCCTATGTTGAACCCACAGCAGGGGATACCGCACGCTTGCGCGTGATCACCAATGGCGTGGCGCGCGGTGTGCCGGGCCGTGACTGCATCGACTGGCGTGTGCCTGGCGCCGGGGTGATGGCCGTATCCGAATCCGGCTTTGCGGGTCAGAATAATGGCCGCAGCCTGGGCATGCCCGAGAGCAACCGCCGGGTGGAGGCGCAAGGCTCGGCGCGAAGCGAACTGAAGGTGCCGGCGAACAAGCCTTTTGCCATGAACTTCCAGAGTGAGGGCTATGTTTCTGGCGGCAATTCCTATAGCTGCAGGCAGAGCTTTCACTTCACCCCCAAGGCCGGGCAAGATTACGAACTGATCCTGCTGGACGGTGGCCAGTGCCTGGTCGCGTTGCAGCGCTTAAACCCAGCTGGAAAACCTGAAAGCGAGCCTGTTGAGAAGGCAGGGCTGTGTAGAGCATTGGATGCCTTTTAGCTTAGCGTATTCAGAATTCCAGCGATAGGTGGCTATCCGGACATTGCGGATAGTTCAAACCTAAACGTGAGCCGAATCAATGCGCATCGGGGGCGTGGCCTTTAGCCGACTTGACATACCAGGCGTATCCAAGAGGCAGAGAAGTGAGCCAGCTTGCACTTGCGGAGGAGGCAAGCTGGGCGAAACCAGAACCGAGTTGGTCGTCCGCTTTTGGCCGATAGCTGCCGCTTACTAACGACCATTTTCGACCGAGAGCGGACGCTCGGCCAACCGCTCTACCAACCTTACGAGATAACCGTCGGCATCCTGGACGATGAATTCTCGCTGGCCTACTTCTACATTTTCAGCCCGATACCAGGTGTCTTTGCATTCTCGATAGAGTGAAACACCAGCCTGATCAAGTTTTTGGATGACGGGGGCGACAGCTTCAATATCAATCTGTAGGTTCATGCCTCTTCCAAACGGCCTGCTCAACGGCGCCGTCAGCCATTGACCCGCGTGCGAATCAATCTGCTCAAGCATTACTTGAGCCCCATTCAAATCAAGGTATGCAAACCCATCTTCCGGGCGTTGATAAGCTACTTTGAACCCCAGGCAGGAAACCCAAAACGCCAAGCTGCTCTGCAGGTTGGTAACCATTAACTCCGGAACCAGTTTGTTACGTTCGAACATGAGATGACTTCCATTCCACAAGGCCCATTTTTGCAGGCGGACAGGTGTCAGTATCCAACCAATGCGCCGCGATTCAAATGTGGGAGGGGGCTTGCTCTCGATAGCGGCGGGTCAGCCAACATCAATGTTTGCTGGGCTGACGTCTTCGCGGGCAAGCCCCCTCCCACATTTGGATCGTAGAGTATCAGTTAGATAGCGGTCGGCTGTCAGGCTCCAAGGAGAGCAAGCTTACTCCCCTATCGCAGCAGCCCCGATAGCAAAATACGAAAGCTGGCGATTGCTTGCGTCGATGCCAGGTGTGGATCAGCCGAACTAGCGATCCACAGAGACGCATTCAAGGCTGCGCCGTTGACGAGGTAGGCAGTCGCCTGTGCATCCACGGGTTTGACGACGTTCTGATCGATCAACACCTGAATGCTGTGCATGGTGCTGGCAAGGCACGCGCTTTGGCTGGCGGCCCGCGCCGGATCGCCAAGAACCGCAGGGCCATCCAGCAGCACGATACGTTGAATTTCCGGTTCAAGTGCAAGCTTGATCCACTCGACGCACTCCTCAACGAAACCCTCCCACGGCGTATCTGCTGTTTCCACGACTGCACGTAGGCGCGCCGAGGATTCTTCGTCTATCTGGGCAATCACGGCTTCCAGCAGGCCTTTCTTGCCACCGAAGTGGTGATAGAGCGCGCCGCGTGTCAGTTCGGCATCCGCTGTCAGATCCTCCATGGCAGTTTCGGCGTAGCCCTTCTCTGCAAAGGCTTTGCGGCCTGCCGCGATCAATTTGCTGCGCGTTGATGCAATCATATCTGCACGTTTTTGTCGCGCCATCAGGCTCTCCTTACTAAATCATGAATGCATTGACATGCAGAGCGTATGTTAATACATTAATCGCATACATTTTGTATGTGAGTGCGGCGGGAGCTGCCTACTGCATCATTTGATCAACCTAAGCGCGAGAATGTAATGACAAACCTATCGAATCAGCAGGTCGTATTGGCGGCGCGTCCAGATGGAGACTTGAAGCCATCCGACCTACGTCTTGAGGATGTAGCCGTACCGATACCTGGCGAGCGCGAAGTTCTGCTGGAAACCATTTACCTCTCCATTGACCCTTACATGCGCTGGTGGATGAGGGCTGAAAAGTCCTATAACGATCCTATCGAGATCGATCAGGTCATCGTCGGTGCTACGGTGTCCCGTGTGAGGGCGTCCCATCACCCCGATTGGCAAGTCGGTGCTTGGGTATTGGCTTTTTCCGGATGGAAACGCTTTGCTGTTTCAGACGGCAGCGACCTGCGTCGACTTGATCCAGACCTGGCGCCGCCTTCCACCGCACTGGGCGTGCTTGGAATGACTGGTTTCACGGCCTATGCGGGCTTGCGTAACATTGGCAAGCCCAAGCCGGGCGAAACCGTAGTGGTTGCGGCTGCCAGCGGCGCGGTCGGCTCTATGGTCGGACAAATCGCCCGTCTACGTGGTGCGCGAGCGGTAGGCATCACTACCGGGGCGCAGAAGCTCTCTTACGTGAAGGACGAACTGCATTTCGATGCAGTGGCCGATTACAACGCGCCAGACTTCGCGGAACAACTGGCCAAAGCCTGCCCGGGCGGGATTGACGTCTACTTTGAAAGTGTCGGCGGAAAAATCTGGGACGCCGTGCTGCCGCTCTTGAATACTTACGCTCGCGTACCTGTCTGCGGGGTAATTTCTCAATACGAGAAACCGTCCGGTGCCCAGGAACACACCGATCGCCTCTCCAACACGATGGCGCAAATTATGGGCAAGAGCCTGACCCTGCGTGGTTTCATCCAGACGGAATATGCGCAAGAGCAGCTAGCTGATTTTCTTGAGGAAGCGGGCCAGTGGATCGCCGATGGAAAATTGAGTTATCGCGAACAGATTACCCATGGATTGCATACGGCGCCGCAGGCTTTGATCGACCAACTCAAGGGACGTAACTTTGGCAAGACGATAGTCCAGGTGGGTGAGGCGTAAACCGGTATAGCTGGAACTCTGCCCATTTCATGCCTCTGTCCTGGCTCCACAGCACGGTGTGCAGGGGCAGGGGGCTTTGTGCACTGATGTGCTACCAGGGTGACGTCGCGGCCAAGCCTCTATAAACCCGAGAAGTGATCCGGCAACGGTGGCGGGGTTTAAATGAATATTCTCAGCAGCAAAACGAGCTCATATCAGGACAGGGATGTTATGAAACGATTTGAGATTCAACAGATCGCGCAGCTTCCACCACAGATCCTGGCGCTGGAAAAAGAGGCCGTTGGTGAAGGTTTCAGGTTCCTCACACGGCTGATTACCGAGTGGCAATCCGGGGTAAACCGCTTTGATGCCCCCGGCGAGTGCCTGATGGCGGCCTATGTGAACCAGCAACTGATAGGCATTGGAGGTCTGTCAGTTGATCCATACGCTGGAAGTAATGCGGCTAGACTGCGACGGGTATACGTCGCAGCTTCGTCAAGGGGGCAACATGTGGGACAGACGCTAGTGAAGGCGCTTGTTGCACGTGCCGCTCTCAGGTTTCAGATCGTGCGTCTTTGCACTGATACGTCTGAAGGAAACGCGTTTTATACGCACTGTGGTTTCAAGCGAACAGATGATGCCCACGCCACCCATATCATGTTGCTTGGGGACACCTGAGGCGGGCAGTTATCGGCCTGCGGTCATTCACCAGGCCGAGTAATTCACACCGGTGCATAGGGACATCGTTATGCTCTAAGCTTGTCTCTTTCCAGTCAGCCAGGAAACGTTAATGGGAATCCGAGGAAAAGACCGTCAAATCGACAACATCGAGTTCAATGTCGTCGACATATCCCGAAGCAAGGACTTTTATGCAAGCGCATTCGATTGGAGCTTCGTGGACTATGGCACGACATATTGCGAGTTCAGCGACGGTCGTATGACCGGTGGATTCACCACGGGAGAACCGGTGAGGCCGGGAGGCCCCTTAGTCATTCTGTATGCCGACGATCTAGACCGAACCGAACTCAGGCTCAAAGCAGCGGGCGCGACGATCAGCCGTGAGGTTTTCTCATTCCCAGGTGGACGCCGTTTTCACTTCATCGACCCAGATGGCTACGAGCTGGCGGTGTGGTCAGCTGATCCTGAGTCTTAAGCCCTCGACATCATTGTGCATCGGCGCAGTTGAACCGCACACGCCGGGAACGACCGACTGTGCCTGGAAGTCTACCTGTATCCAATCATGGGTAAGGTATAGGGCAATGGACAAGACAATCACCGTGGATCAACTGGCTACCACTGACCTTGGATCCATCAATGAGATCTGGCTCGGCAGCACGCATACCCAGCTATGCCTATGGCGTGGCGAACAAGTATTCACCCACGAAATGCTCAGCGAGGGCACCCACGATCAGAACGTGCGACGCCTGTGCTTGCAGTTGGTCAACCCTGATGATCAGGCCGCAGTGGCCAGCGTTGAGTTGATCGCGCGCGAACGGCTGGAAAAGATGGGGAAGAAGGGCGAGTTTTATCCGGCTGAAGAGGTGGATACTCATCGATAAGTGGGCCGCTCTTTAGACTTTCACGCAGGGCGGCGAGTCCGGTTGGTGTCTTTGGATTTCTGGTATTGCAGCGGGCTCATCGTGGTCACTGCCTTGAAGCGATGATGCACGATTCGCAGTAAGGGCTATTTCGGATGGCCTGCGGCAGGAAACGGACATGATTCGCGTCACCGTGGTGTGCCCGGGTGCGTCCGACTGCCAGCCCACATTGAGCTGTCATGGGCAGAGGGCGGGCTTTGTTCCGAGGCCGTCGTTCATGAACGGCTGCTCTTGTCCGATTGCTGCAAGTTACTGAGGGCAGCAACCGGCCAAAAGCGGTCATTTGGCGATGTCTCAGGATTTAGAACAGAGATTATTCAAAAGAGGGGTGGGAACTTCGTTGGGTGTTGCATTAGTGGCGTCAATAACAGAGCTCGAACCCGCTGTCGAGAGTACCAGTTTCGGATATGTGATAACTATCGCGCAAAAGAAAATAAACGCTACAATTAAAAAAGTTACAAACCAAGCAGCTTTATCTAAGACTTTAGATTTTGGTTTTGCCTCCATTGTTTTATAGAGCCATATGAAATTGTATCCAGCGAGCATTATAATCACCACTAAAGCGGCCCAGGTAAAAGCGACAACAAAAAATCGGTGATCATAGGTTAACGCCGCCATTGCTTGCATTGTCGGAAGCGCCACAAGCATAGCAAGGCATAACGCCAGGTTTTTAAGGCCGTCAAAAAGAGTTTTAATGTCAACGATAAATGGCTTGCTGAAGAATGGCTCTACCTTGCGTATTACGAGGTTTTTTTTGATGATCAGAAAGTCTGCGCTGTTAACTTTGTTGACTTTTTCTCCCGTGTCTAAAAAATATGTTTTTTGCGAGGTGATAACCGTCTGTTCGCCTTGGCCTCTTGGCTCTTTAGTTTCCTTGGTTTTTTCAATGACGATGTAGGCTTCTTTTGATTTGGTTTTGGCTTTAAAGCGGTCGGTCTCAATAGCAGCTGTCATTTTGGTCTTCGCGTGTCAGGTTAGCAAGATGATATCGAATTGGCATTATAGGTGTTTAGGCTCTTATTTCCATATCCGCATTTGCTATTCTTTGATTCAATCCCACGGAAGTGAAGTTCAAACGCGGCTGCCGCCCGGCGTGACGGGTACATCGCCAATTATCAGTAAAGCGTGCGCAACCCGGCGAATTGCGGTATCGATATCGTGTGCTACAACTTCACGCCGGCGCTGGATTGGACCCGCACTGACCTTGCCTGGGCTTGGCTGATGGCGGTTGGGCGCTGTGCTTCGATCAAATCGCGTTTGCTGCTGCGCACCTCAGCCAGCCGCTTGATTGCAGCGTTGCAGCAGGATGAAGGAGTAATTCGATTGTGCTTCTACCCGACGCCTGTGTTTGCAGTGGGTTGACCCTGGCGTTCAAGCCCTGCGCGCAGTCAACAACACCGTCGCCGCCGCCGACAACAACGCCGCGCAGCAACGATTGAAGAGGCGCTTGCCACGTGGCTCGGCGAACCAGCGGCGCATATGCAGGCCCATATAGGCGTATGCGCTGATGGCGACCCATTCCAGGACCAGGAACATCGCGCCCAGCAGGGCGAATTGTGCGGTGATGGGTTGGCCTGGCACCACGAACTGGGGGAGGAAGGCGGTGAAGATCAGGATGGCTTTCGGATTGCCCGCTGCCACCAGAAACTCCTGCCTTGCCAGGGCCCACAAGCCCACCTTGTGTGTGGCAGTTTGCGCTTCCTTCTGCGGATCGGCCCCCCACAGTTGATACGCCAGATAAAACAGGTACGCCGCACCGAGCAACTTGATCCCGTAGAACAACAACTCCGACGTTTGCAGTACCACCGCCAACCCGGCGGAGGCGAGGGCGATCATGCCGGCGAAGGCCAGCAGGCGGCCGAGACCGGCCAGGCAGGAGGTGCGAAAGCCGTAGCGGGTGGCGTTACTCACCGACAGCAGGTTATTGGGGCCGGGCGCCATATTCAGGGCGAAGCAGGCGGGGAGGAAGAGGGCGAGGGTGGCGAGGTCCATGGCAGCTCCGAGTGGGTGGCAAAGGCATGAGCATAAGGCTACGCGGCGCGGTTGGACAATCCTCCCGTTGGCCCGGGGTCTTGTAATCTGGCTATGATGCTGCGACACCTATCACGGGCTTTCGAAACGGAGGAAACACCTTGCTGAGCATCGGTATCCTGGGCATCGGCGAATTGACTGAAAAAGTGGTGATCGGCCTGCGCCGTGGCGGTTTCAGTGGACGGGTGCTGCTGTCGCCACGCAACCATGAGCGCGCCCGGCAGTTGGGCAGGGCCTGGGCGGGTGAGGTTATGGCCGACAACCAAAGCGTGGTCGATCAGGCGGACCTGTTGTTCCTGGGGGTGCGCCCCGATGGGGTGGAAGGACTTTCCAGGGAGGTACGCCTCAAGCCAGGGCAAGCCCTGGTTTCCCTGGTCGCCCACAATCACCGCTGCTTCATTGCAGGACCTTTTACGTGTACGGGTAAGACGTTTCACTGATAGAATGCGATGAATTCTCATTAACATCTGTCTTATACCGTGCAACCTACTTCACCAGCCAATCGTCACGTGTCTCAATCCATAGGGCAACTCTACAGCCACCACCACGGTTGGCTGCAGGGTTGGTTGCGCAGGCGTTTGGGCAATGCGGCTGATGCGTCAGACCTGGCCCAGGATACGTTCGTGCGTTTGCTCAGCAGTGGGCCTGGCGAGCCGCTGAACTTCACAACTCCACGTGCGTATCTGGCCACTGTTGCCCATCGCCTGACCCTCAACCTCTACCGCCGCCGCTCACTGGAACAGGCCTACCTGGCTGCGCTGGCGCAAACCCCGGAAGACCTGGCGCCGTCGCTGGAACATCAGGCGCTGGTGCTTGAAGCCCTCGACGAGATCGACCAGGTACTTGCGCTCTTGCCGGCCAAAACCCGGCAAGCGTTCCTGATGTCACAACTGGAGGGGTATACGCAGGAAGAGATCGCCAGCCGGCTCGGTCTCAGCGTGCGTTCGGTACAGCGCTACCTTGCGCGGGCTCTGGAAGAGTGCATTGTGCTTGCCAGCCAGAGCGCGGCATGAATAACACGCCCATCGACCGGCGTATTGCCCGCGAAGCGGCCAACTGGTACGTGCGCTTGCAGAACAGCAACGCGTGCGCCGCCGAGCATGCCGCTGGCGCCGAGTGGCGGGCGCGGCATGCCGACCACGAACGGGCCTGGCAACTGGCCGAGCAGTTTTGCGGTCGAGCCCAGCAGCTTGCCGCACGTGCAGAGCGCGCAGCGCTTGAGCGCCCACGCGGCCTGGAGCGGCGGCAGGTGCTAAAGACTCTGGCGATGCTGATCGCTGCCGCTCCGCTGGGCCTTGCCGCCCATCGTGGGCTGCCATGGCGCGAGTGGCAGGCGGACGAGCGCACCGCCGCAGGCGAGCAGCGCACCCTGAACCTGCCGGATGGCGCGCAGATTCGCCTGAACACTGGCAGCGCGGTCGACATTGCCTACGACGACAGTGTTCGTCGCATACGTCTTATCGCCGGCGAGATGCTCTTTGAGATGCCCCATATGACTGCGGGGCGGCCGTTCATCGTCGACACCGCCGAAGCCCACATCGTCCTTTTCGGCAACCGCCTTATGGTGCGCCAATACCCGCAGCGCACTTACCTCGCCGCGCTGGACGGCACGGCCGTAGTGCGCCCGCGGATGTTACCCAGGGAGGAGGGCATGATGCGCCTGGCGGCCGATCGGCAGACCTACGTCAACAACCAGGCCGTGGAGCCTCCGATGGCACTGGCGCATAACCGTCTGGACTGGCTTGCCGGTGTGCTGCGCGCAGAAAAGATGCGCCTGGATGATTTCATCACTGAGTTGGATCGCTATCGTCCCGGCCTGCTGCGTTGCGATCCAGCCGTCGCCGGGTTGCTGATTTCCGGCACCTTCCAGTTGCGCGACACCGACCAGATTCTCCTGGCTCTCAGCCAGACACTGCCGGTAAGCGTCCTTTACCGCACGCCCTATTGGGTGACTGTCACCACGCGTAGAAACGCATAAATAAGCGTGTCGTGTTTTTGTCGAGCTACGTGTCCCTCTCATAACAACATCACTTTCATGGGCGGGGATGAACACATGGCGACGACGCTGGGCATGCAACCATTGGCGCGGGCGGTACACGCGGCCGCGCTGGGCCTGATCATTGCTGGCGGCGGCCTGACTTGCGCTACGCTGCTGGCCGCCGAGCAGGGCGCGCAGCAGAGCCGGGCCTACCAGGTGCCGGCCGGCAACCTGAGCAGTGCACTCTCTACCTTTGCCAGCCAGGCGGGTATTACGCTGCCGATCGAGCCTGGGATGGTAGAAGGTCTGCGCAGCCCTGGCCTGCATGCCGCCACCAGCGTGGACGGTGGCCTGCAGCAACTGCTCCAGGGCACCGGCCTGCAAGCCTCGGCGCAGGGTAATGGTCTCTACGTGTTGACACCGCAGGTGGCGGATTCAGCCCTCGAGCTGGGCGCGACCAGCATCACCGGCCAAGGTCTGACAGCCACGACCGAAAACAGCGGCTCCTACACCACCGGAACTATGCAGACTGCCACCAAACTGCCCTTGAGCCTGCGCGAAACGCCGCAATCGGTCAGCGTGGTGACGCGCAAGCGCATGGATGACAAAGCCATGACCAGCATCAGCGACGTGGTCAAAAGTGCTCCGGGGCTTTTCCTGAATAACTCCGGCGGTGCTGGACGGCCGACGTTCAGCTCACGGGGTTTTGACGTCGATAACGTCATGTACGACGGTTTTCCCACCAGCTTCCTCACCTATCTGCCCAGCGGCGAGGCCAACCTGGCGATGTATGACCGAGTGGAGATCGTGCGCGGCCCCAACGGACTGGCCCAGGGCGCCGGCAGCCCTGCGGGCGCCATCAATCTGGTGCGCAAGCGTCCGACCCCTCAATTTCAGGGCACGTTCACCGCCAGTGCCGGCAGTTGGGATGATTACTCCGGTACGCTGGATGTTGGTGGGCCGCTCAATAACAGCGGCACCCTGCGTGCGCGTACCGTGGTTTCACGGCAGGACGCCAAGAGTTTCCGCGACTCGGTAGAGAGTGATAATGATCTGTTCTACGGCGTGGTCGACGCCGACCTGAGTGAAACGACTACCCTGACTCTGGGCGGTTACCGGCAAAAGAGCCACACCAACTATATCTGGGGCGGATTGCCCATGGTCCGTGGTGGCGGTCATCTTGGACTGCCCCGCGACACTTTCCTGGGACAGGACTGGGAATACTCGGACAATCGCACCACCGGCTATTTCGCTACCCTGGAGCAAGGTTTACCCAACGACTGGACGCTGCGTGCGGCCGCCATGCAGTCCAAGACCGACACCGACGTGCTGGCCTCTTCGATCTGGGAATACAACCGTCGGTATCTTTGGACGGAGGCCATGGAACAGAAGGAAACCGGCTACGACCTGGCGCTCAGCGGCCCCTTCCAATTGCTCGGTCAACAGCATGACCTGACCCTGGGCGTCAGCAAGCGCAAGCTGGATTATCGCTCCGGCAAAGCCTGGAGCGCCTACACCGATGCTGGTATCAACCCTTTCACATGGGACCCACGTGGGCATGCCAAGCCGGATTACGTCAGAGGCAGTAATGGCCTTCCCGAAACCACCACCCAGGACAGCGTGTATGCCAGTACCCGTCTGCGCTTGACTGAGCCGCTCTCGCTGATCCTTGGTGGTCGTGTCGACTGGTATGAGTTTGACGACAGCGCAAACAGTGAAAGCAACTACAAGGTCACGCGCAATTTGACGCGCTACGCCGGCCTGGTCTACGACCTGGATACCCATCACTCGGTGTATGTCAGCTACACCGATATTTTCAAGCCGCAGAGCGAAAAAGGCGTCGATGCAAAAGCGCTCGTTCCTGTCGTGGGTGAGAACTATGAAGTGGGTATTAAAGGCGAATATTTTGACGGCGCATTGAATGCCAGCATGGCGGTTTTCCAGATTGACCAGAAGAATCGCGCCCAAGAACTGCCTGACATCAAAGGCTGTGGCTCGGGCCCGGCCAGCGCCTGTTATGAAGCTGCCGGCCTGGTACGCAGTCGCGGTATTGATATGGAAATCCAGGGCGCCCTCACCGATAACTGGCAATTGGCGGGTGGCTACACCTACACCCAGACCCAATACGTCAGCGATGCCAACGCGGCGCGCGAGGGCGAAGATTTCGATCGCAAGAAGCCGCGCCAACTGTTCAAACTCTCGACCATCTACACCTTGCCCGGTGAGCTGCAGCGTTGGCGCGTTGGGGGCGATGTCTACCAGCAAAGCCGCATCCGCACCTCGGGAGGCGCCGGTGCCACAGCCTGGAAAAACGAACAGGGCTCGTACACCGTGGTCGGTCTGGTAGCAGGCTACAAGGCCAGCGATCAATTGGACCTGCAGCTGAACGTCAACAACCTGTTCGACCGTGTGTACTACAGCAGCGTGGCCGATGGCGCCTATAACCCGTACGACATTTATGGCGACCCACGTAATTTGAAATTGACAGCGCGCTACAGTTTCTAGTGAAGCGCTCTTATCGCCCGATCAAGCCCTTAACCCCGTGGGGGGCTTACCGGTCGAGGGGAAGCCTCACGCTAAAGACTGTGCCCTGTTCTGCATCCGAGCTGACTTCGATGGAGCCGGCATGGGATGCGACGATTTCCGAAGCAATGAAGAGGCCCAAGCCCAATCCTTCTGCGGAGCCGAGATCGATTGCCGAGCGCTGTGAGAAACGGCCCATGGGGTTGAATATGAAGGGCAGCACGTCCTCGGGGATCGCCTCGCCATTGTTGTGTACGGTGAATACCGCGCAATCCTCCAAGGTTCCCAGCTCGACCTTGATAGGGCGTGTGGTATCCCCATGCTGTACCGCGTTGCTGATAATGTTGGAGAAGACTTGTTCCATTCTGGCGCCATCAAATTTGCCTGAAACCGCAGCCTTCACGTCGAACATGACATTGGCCTCAGGATGAAACGCCTGGATTTCTTCCACCACCCGCTGGCACAGCGGGGCGAGATCAATATCCGCGGTTTTTACCGGGATGCCCGGGCCCATCTGGCAGCGTGTCAGGTCAAGCAGGTCGCCCACAATCTGGCTCGCTCGGCGCACGCTGGTGTACATCTGGTTGGCGATTTTGTTGTCCCGGGCGCCGATGCCCTTTGAACGCCTGAGCACGTCGGCTCCCAGCAGGATCGCGCCCAACGGCGTGCGCAGGTCATGGCCGAGTATGCCCAGGAACACATTGCGTGACGCTTCGACCGCACGTGAATAGCTGGCGATGGACTCGGCGAGCGCCTGATCGATGGCCTCGTGGAACCGGGTCATGTCGTCGACATTGATTGGCGTGCCCTCGCTGACCTGCCTCATCCATTGGCTGACGACACTGGTTCTGAGTGCACGGTATTCCGAGACCATTTGATCAATCGTGAAACCGGCCATCAGGCGCGTGATTGCGTGGGTTTCAGCGGCGGTTTCCTGGTCATCGGCCGGAATCAGCCCTTGGGCCTTGGCGGTTTGCTCTCGCTTGGTCTGCGTGGTGCGCAAGTCGCTCACGATTGCCCGCAACATCTGCTCGGCATGATCGCGCAGCGCCACGCTATCGAGGTCCCCGCCCGGCGTCTTGATGGTTCTGGCGAAATCTTCCCAGGCTTGCAGGATCGGTTCGAGGTGCTCAAGGATGAAGTCGGGCAGGCGCATGTCTGGAGTCCTGGTAGGAGGCGAGGCGGGCAGAAAAGCGAGGCTGCGCAGGTAAGCATGAATGTCGGCAGTGTAGGAGGTTGTCGGTTGCTTTAATAGCTCGACCGGTGGCGTGCACTCTAGCCGCGGTCCAACTGTGGGAGGAGGCTTGCCTCCGATGGCGGCCTGACAGCCGACCTTGTGTAGATACCTATGGCCATCGGGGGCAAGCCCCCTCCCAGATTTTGACCCTCGTGTGTCTGGAGCTCTACTTAAGAATGAAACCTGCGCCCCAGCGCATCCAGCCGCACCGCAATCGGCGGCAGGCGTTCGCTGCTGCGGGCGAGGGTCTCGACGTCGTCGGCGGTGTTCCGGGCGATGGTTTGCACAGACTGCAAGCGCTCGACAATTTCCAGGTTCGCCGAGCTCTGCTCGCGGGTGGTGGTGACGATATGGCCGTTGAGTTGATCGATGTGGGCAATGTCCTGGCCCACGGCGTGAAGCATGTCCACCGCCAACTGGCTATCTTCCACACAGCGCTCAACGCCTTCGCGGCTGGCGTGCATGGCTTCGACGGCCTGGCGGCTGCCCTGTTGCAGGCCCTCGATGATGGTCTTGATTTCCTGGGTGGACAGGGCAGTGCGCTGGGCCAGGCTGCGCACTTCATCGGCCACCACGGCAAAGCCCCGGCCCTGCTCGCCGGCGCGGGCGGCTTCGATGGCGGCGTTGAGGGCCAACAGGTTGGTCTGGTTGGCGATGCTGCTGATCACTTCCAGCACCGAGCCGATTTGCTCGGCCTGCACGGCCAGGGATTGCACGGTGGATTCGGTGTCGTTGATGCGTGACGCCAATTGGCTGATTTCATACTGGGCGCGACCGACGCTTTCCTGACCGCGGACAATCTGCTGGCTGGCCTGGCTTGCGTGTTCCACCGCTTGTTCGACCTGCACCGTGATGTGACCGGTGGCGGCTTCCAGGCGCTGCATCGAACCGGTCATCTCGCCGATCTGCGCCAGTTGATGGTGCGCGCCTTTTTCCAGGGTGCCGCTGGCGGTGGCCAGTTCCTGGCCGAGTTGCCCCAGGCCGTGGGAATCGCGGGCAACGCCATCGATGAGGTGGGTGAGCTGTTGCAGGAAGTGGTCGAAACGCGTGGCCAGGGAGACTCGCGACTTGCCTTCGCCTTTGGCCGATTCCACGGTGAGCTGCGAGGTGACGGCGAGCATCTTCTCGAGCATTTCCTGGCTCTCGACCGCTTCGGCCTGGCTGTGCACCGCCAGGTAGAGCAGGGCGACGGTTTCCATCACCACGTAGAACGCATGAACGAAGATCATCGTCCAGCCGCCGTGATGCTCCATCACAAACACCGGAAAACCCTGATGCTGCAACGCGTGGAACACCAGGTGATGCGCGGCGATGGTCAGCGCCGCCACCAGGATCGGCAGCCAGTCACGGTAGAAGGTCAACACCGCCAGTAATGCGAAGATGCCGAAGTGGGCTTCGATCACCCCATGGGCCTGGTTGATGTGCAGCGCCGCCATCACCATCAGGCCGGCGCCCAGTGCACAGCGCATCACACGGGTGCCGCCGATGAGGCGGTAGAGCGCGGTCAGCACCACGCCGGTGCCGCCACCGACGATCAGCGCCTGTAGCCAGGTGTCATGCCAGAACGCCAACCCCAGGGAGAATAGCGACATCAGCCAGATCAATGCCAGCATGATGCGGTCGGCCTTGCGGTAGTGCTCAAGAAAACGTGGGCGGACGGGCATTCACTCTTACTCCATGAGGGTGGGGTGGCCGAGGTCGAGCAAGCACGCGGCGTGCCACGAAGGCCTGCCGCTGTGGAGTGAAGCAGATGTTCGGGATTTTTGCGGTTGCCAACGCTTTATCGGCGGACCTTTTGCGGACTTTAGAACGGCTGCCCGAACAGGCAGCCGCAGCAGCATGGGCGCTTAGAAGCTGTACTTGGCGGTCAGCATCATGTTGCGCGGAGCGCCATAGGAATCACCGCCATAGCTGGCGGAGTCAGCGATGGCCTGGTAGTACTTGCGGTCGAAGATGTTGTTGGCGTTGAGCTGCAGGTCCAGGTGCTGGTTGACCCGGTAACCGGCCATCAGGTCGGTGACGGCATAGCCGCCTTGCTTGAGCCGGTATTGGCTGCCATCTGCCAGTGCGATGTCGTTGTACATGCGGCTCTGCCAGGAAATGTTGCCGCCCACGCGAAGTTTTTCCAGCGGGCCCTGAAAGTTATAGCGGGTGGTCAGCTTGAACAGGTGCTCCGGGGTGTCGGTGTCGAACTGCTTGTTGACCTTCTGCGGGTTGGCGGCGTCCTTGATGGTGTGGGTGCGCGCGTAGGTATAACCACCGCCGACCTGCCAGTTCTCAGTCAAGGCGCCTTGCAGTTCGAAGTCGATGCCCTGGCTGCGGATTTCGCCCGAAGCTTGGTAGCAGGAGGCCTGCGGGCAATCCGGCACGACGATCTGTACGCCGCGGTTTTCCTGGTCGACGCGGAACACCGCCAGGCTCGCATTCAGCGCACCGCCCAGGTATTCGCCCTTGATACCCACTTCATAGTTCTTGCCGACGATCGGCTTGAGCGGGGTCGCGCTGGTGTTCTTTTCCTTCTGTGGCGTGAAGATATCGCTGTAGCTGACATACACCGAGTGCTGGTCGTCCAGCTCGTAGATCAGGCCGGCGTAGCGGGTGAGGTTGCGGGTGACCTTGTAGTCGCCGTCGCCATCGCGGTTATCGTAGTCGTACCAGTCCAGGCGCCCGCCGAGGATCAGCTTGAGCGGGTCGGCCAGGCTCAGGCGCGTGGTCAGGTAGAAACCATCCTGGGTGGTGACGTCGCGCGCGTTGTTGGTGTGGACGAAATTCGGCTTGCCGGCATTGAGCGGCCAGTTCATGTCGTACGGGCTGTAGTTGTGGGTGGTCATGTCGTAGATACGCTTGCTGGCGCCGACCACCAGTTCGTGGGTGCGCCCGAATGCCTGGAACGGGCCGCTGGCAAAGGCGTCGAGACCCGCCTGGTTTTCATCATAAGTGGCCTGGTACACCGTGCGGGCCAGAGTGTTGTCGGCCCAGCGCGACTGGTAGGAGCCGGAAAACAACGCATCCTGTTCGGAATAATTGGCGTTGACCTGAAGGTTCCAGTCATTGGCCAGGCGCTGGCGCAGCTCGGCGAATACCGTGTTGATTTCCTGGTCCTTGTTCTCCCAGTCGGTGCCCGGGTTGTAGGAGCGCGACAGGTTCAGGTGGTGACCATCCTGGCCGATCATCGATGAGCCCCAGAAGTAGTTGGTCTTGTCCTTCTGGTTCGAGAAACCGAGGGTAAGGCTGGTGTCTTCGCTCAGGTCGGCTTCGGTCACCGCATAGAACAGGCCGTGATCCTGCTCGGCTTTATCGATGAAACTGTTGGCATCGCGGTAGGAGGTCACGACCCGGCCGCGCCAGGTACCACTGTCGTTGAGTGGGCTGGATGCATCGAGCTCGCCGCGGTAGTCGTCCCAGCTGCCGGCGGCGCCGGTCAGGGTGACTTTCTGCTCATATAAAGGCCGCTTGCGGATCAGGTTGATGGCGGCCGATGGGTTGCCCGCGCCGGTGACCAGACCGGTAGCGCCGCGCACCACCTCGACGCGGTCGAACATCGCCAGGTTCGGCTGCGCGCCCACTGACGCGCCGTTATAGCCGCTGGGGATACCGTCATACATGAGGTTGTCGATGTCGAAACCGCGGGCGGTAAAGGCCTGGCGGCCAGGGCCGTTGGAGTAGTTCAGGAACAGCCCGGGCGTGGCGTTGACCACATCGTTGATGCTGGTCATCGCCTGGTCGTCCATGCGCTGGCGGGTGATCACGGTCACGGCCTGCGGGGTTTCACGCAGGGTCAGGGGGAGCTTGGTCGCGGTGCTCATCGAGCCAGTGGTGTACGACTCGGTGCCCTCGGTGGTTTGGCCAAGCTGCTGGCCGGAGACCTCGGTGGCGCCCAGTTCAATGGTGGCCGGTGCTTCGGCATCGGCGGCCAGGGCCGCGTGAGAGGTTGTCAGGCAAATGGCAATCGCCATCAGGCTGGGTGAAAAAACGTTGCCGCCGCGTTGTTGCACAAACATTGTTATAGGGCTCCCCAGAGGCCATCCGTGGCGAATAATAAATCTGTTGATAATTATTCGCATCAGTGTGGCAGATTGAATCCACAGGAAAAAGCCTTGGGGAAGAATTAGTTAACGGAGTTTTCCAGGAGTTGCGGGCCAGGCGTTGCATGGCGAGCCTCCCGGAGCTGGATGGATACCTTGCACTCAGTTGAACGCGGCAATGTATTTGGTCGGTGTCAGAAAACCCGCCGAGTTAAAGACTATGTACCGCAGTGGCCCCCGCATACACTGCGATACAAAGGCCGTTTTAGAACTCCATTCTCACGCCGAATGTGCCTTGGCGTCCGCGCAGCATATTGCTGTCCAGATTCTTTTCGGTACCGATCTCACCGTACAGGCTCACATCCTGTGCAACTTCCAGGGTAGCGCCAAGGCTGACATCCACCGTGGTGGATTTCTGCTCGGTGTCGATACGGGTCTCATGGTTGAAAAGCACGCTGTTGTCCCCGGCGCTGGCGTGCCAGACATTGGCCCTTACATAGGGCTGCAGCGGCATGCCATTGACCCTGTAGTCGCCGCGCAGGCGCACGCCCAGGCGCGTAGTGACATTGGTGTCGGCGTCATAGGAAATGTCTGAAATTCCATCGTTCTGGCTGTCCAGCTTGGTTTTGCCGACAATCAACTGCGCCTGGGGCTCCACGACCCAGTCGGCGCTGAGCGCCAGCGGCCAGCCGACTTCGGCGGAGGCGGTGACGTTATGCCCGCGGGTTTTCATCTTCACGCCACGGTCGGACTCGGTGTTGCCATCAAAGCGAGTACCCATCAGCACCAGGTCGAGATAAGCCTGGTTGGCGCCGATCAGCGTCCAGTAGGCCCCCAGGCTGTCGCCGCGCAATGTGGTCTTGCCGGCGTCCTTGTCCTCCCAGCCGCCGTTGAAGCCTTTCACATTGCCCTTGAGGCGGCTATGACCGACGAAGAAGCCGAGGCGTTGTAGCAGGCCGTTGTCCAGGCTGCTGGCGAACACATCGGTGCCCACTTGGAAGCCTGTCAGCGAACCATCCAGGGTAGGGCTGACCGCACCAGTGAAACTCTGGCGGCTGCTGTTGCCGTAGATCCGGCCCCAACCTGCCGGCAAGGCACCGGTTTGTTGTTGCCGGCTCTGGTCGCCCATGCGCTCGTGGTAGGTACCGAGCATGCCTTGCACGATTTGCTGGGCGGCGGGAAACAGCGCAGCGTACAGCGGCACTTCGGGACGGTAGAGCGGGATCTCCCTGTCGGTGGGGTTAGGTGGCAGTGGTGGGGTTTGAGCTACCGGTTCCGGCAACGGCGTGACCGGCCCTTCAGGTTCGGGCTGCGGCGTGGCTGGAATCGTGGAGCGCAGGTAGTAGTTTTCCCGGGTTCCGACCGTGGCCCCCCCTTTGTACAGGTAGTAGTCAAACGCCCCGGCGGTGACCGTGTTGCCCAGGGTAAAGGCCGTACCAGTCCCGCTCGCGCCATTGATCGCTTGCACCACTTGGATGCCGTCCTGCAACGTCGCGGCGCCAGCACCCCCAAGGTTGGTGACCAGCAGGCGTGTGCTGCCTTGCAGCGTGCCGCTGCTGACCACCAGTTTGTCGCTGGCCGAGTCGTCTGCCCCCAACACGGTTTGCAATGCCAGACGCCCGCCGTCGCCGGTGTAATTGCCGTTGATGGTCAAGGTGTCGCTGGCGGTGGAGCTGCCGGTGGTCATGTCGAGGGTGCCGCTGTTGGTCACATTGACCAGCTGGCCGGCGGTGAATGGGTCGATGCTGCCGGTGCCGACCAGCAGCGCACTGCTGCCATCGATGGACAGGGCACCGCTGCCGGTCGCGCTGTCTCCCAGCTTCAACGTGCCGCCCAGGATCATTTGCGAGCCGTTGCCCAGGCGGATGTTTTCCCATTGGGTGAAGAGGGCGGGGTCACCGACCTTGGTGTTGTCCAGGGTCAGGGTATCGATGCCCAGGCCCCCATCCAGCAATTGCGCCGCAGCCACCTGCGCTGCCACCAGCCCCTGAAGCAATGCGGTATCGTCGCCTTCCCCCATCAGCACGGAAGAATGCAGGTTGCCGCCGGACCAGACCAAGTCATCATTGCCGAAGCTGAGCAGCAGCTGCCCGTGGACGGTGCCACCGGAGATGACCACCTGATCGTTGCCGCCGCTTACGCTGATATTGCCGCCGATGATCGCGAGTCCCGAGATCAGGATAGTGTCCCTGCCGAAGCCGGTCACCAGGTTGCGGTCGATCGTGCCGCCAGACATATCAAAGAAGTTGTCGTCAAGTTTCATGTTGACGCGGCCAATCCTGCCCCCGGTCATCACCGCTCTGTCACCGTCGTCGAACGCGTCGATGATCCTACCGCCGCTCATCGAGAACACGTCCAGCCCGTCGCCCTGTTCCAGCGAGGCGATGGTGCCGCCGCTCATGGCAAAACGGTCGATGCCTGACCCCTGGGTGACAGCACCGGCCTGGCCTCCGGAAATCTGTGCGACATCGGCGCCCGAGCCCTGGCTGACCGACCCGGTGATACTGCCCAGGTTAAGCCGGAAAATATTGTTGCCGTCGCCTTGGTCGAGGCTGCCATCGATCCCGGCACTCGGGCCGTTCACATCGACCAGATCATTGCCGCCCCCGTACACCACATTTGCGCTCACTCTGCCGGTTGCGGTGATTTCAAGCGTGTTATCGCCGCCGTAATCGCTAAAGCCCGGCGCGGTGGCGCTGTCGCATTTGGAGGCGTCGTTGCCCGCCGTATTGTTGATGGTACACGCCCCATACGAGGCCAGCGGCCAGGCCGCCAGTACGATCGCTGAGGCAATGCCTGAGTACAACAGAGAAGTGATCCGTGTGCGCATGGTCGGCCCTCGCTTGAGCACAATGATGTCCCGGCACCTGGCACACCAGGCGCGGTTCAAAACCATGGCAACGACGAACGCGGTACGGATCAGGGACTACGGGTTACCTGCATCTGAAAACACCGGCCAATGCAAAGGGTTGGCATGGCTTTCTCGACTGCACCTTAACCTGTGCAGGACTTTTTGCACCTTAGCCGTAGATTTGATGGGCTGCTACTGTAAGAAATAACAGGTATAGACGAGTCAGCGTCTAGGCAAACACGATCTCGTAGGGCTCGCGTATACGCTCGAGCAACACTTGGACAAGCTTGGGCGGCAAACCGATCTGCGGATCGCCGACCAATTGGCTGGCATAGGCATGGGTCGCGTGCAGCTTGCGCGCCACGCTCCAGGTATCCAGGCGTACCTTGCGTGCGCGCTGCCAGGGGATCATGGAAGCCTCCCGTGCCGGCCAGTGCCAGGCCCAGACCGGCAGTTCATAGAGCTGTGCCCCCACCAGGTTGCAGGCCTTGGCGCTGGCGCGGCCGACGGCATCGTGATCGTCATTACCGTCGTGGCACCACGTGGTAAACACCCTGTCACCCGGCTGCAGGTAGCGTGCGATGAACTGGCTCATCGCCTGTTCGTGGGCGGCTAGCGCGTCATCGCGAAACCCGCCGCGGATCCATTTCAGGCTGTGCAACGGCATGCCCAGGCGGCGCAATGCTTCGGCGCTTTCCTGGGGGCGCACCACGCTCAAGCGGCTGGCCGGCCACACCTGGGAGCCGGGATGGCTGGCGCTGCCATCGGTGATGGAGATCAATTGCAAGGGGTGTTCGCGGGTACTGAGCAGTTGCAGCAAACCGCCGCAGGCCAGTACTTCATCGCCCGGGTGCGGGGCAATGATCACGACGCGTGCGCCGGGCGGCACCAGGTTGGCGAGTGCGATGGCAGGAACCTGTGCCAGCTGCGGCGCACTGTTCCAGATTTGCGCGGGGCCGCGACGGCCTTCGCTTAAGGAGGCAGGCTTCATGGGGGTGACATATCCTTGTCGGTTAATGCTGGGTCGTACCCCGTTGACGGGACGACGCTCTTGTTTTCACCCCAGGCTCCGCTGGGGTGAGTGCACGGCACGCCAACCCTGGCGTGCCGTGCAAGGCGTTATGAGCATAGACAAGGATCTGAGGCTTTTACACGTTGGCGTGTGGTTTTTTTACGAAACTTGCATCAGACTTTTCAAGTAGTCGCCGAACCCGCCCTGGGCACGGCAGTCCAGGCGATCGCAACGACTCGCCAGTGTTGCCACACTCATATGAACACCACTTCAAAAGGTTGCAGCAAGCGCTCCACCACATAGGGCGCCAGTACCGGTGGCAGGCCGATTTGCGGATCGCCTTCCAGTTGGCTGGCGAAGGCGTGGATCGCGTGGCGTTTGCGCGCCACGGCCTCGATGGTCAGCGGGATTTTGCGTGTCCGATGCCAAGGCACCATGTCGTCTTCAGCCGTGGCCCAGTGCCAAGTCCACACCGGCAGTTCATACAAGGTCGCGCCGACGGCCTGGGCCGCCTTGGCGCTGGCGCGACCTACGGCTTCGTGGTCGCAATGGCCATCTTCGCGCCAGGTGGCGAACACCACGTCGGTGGGTTTGAGGTGGCGCTGGATAAACTCGCAAAGCTGGGTTTCGCGCTCGGCCACTTTGCTGTCGGCAAACCCGGCACGCAGCCATTTCAAGCTGTGCAGCGGCAGGCCGAGGCGATGCAGGGCCTGGGCCGACTCCTGGGGGCGCACCACGCTCAGGCGCGCCACCGGCCAACGCCGGGAACCAGGATGGCTGGCACTGCCGTCGGTCACGGAGATCAACTGGATGGGCCGGCCCAGCAGTGCCAGACCTTGCAGCAAGCCACCGCTGCCAAGCACTTCATCGTCCGGATGCGGGGCGATGATCACCGCGCGATGCCCCTCGGGTACCAACTGCGCGACACTGATGTGCGGCAACTCGGCCAGCCGCGCCGAGGTTTGCCAGTGATTGAGCGACGCACCTTGGCCGACAATCGGATTGGGCTTCATAACGGCCACCTCCCTATGGGTTCGCCGGCAACCTGTTCGCCCAGGGCGGCAAGGTCGCGTGCAGCGGGCTGTCGAGTTCGGCAATGATCGCCAACGCATCGGTATGGCCTTCGAACAACTTGCACAGGCGCAAATCATGCCCCGCCACCTGCGCCAGCCTGCTGAAGCGGGCCAGGGTCTGGCCACTGCCGGGCAGCGGCAGTTGATCCAGACCTTCCTCCTGGAGTGCCTTCAGTGCGTCACCCAGGGCCTGCGTATGCGCATAACCCCGGTAGCCCTGAAGGAAACCGTGCAACGCCATCTCACACCTCGCCTTCACGCTGCAGCTCAAACAACAGCAGCGAGCGGCTGGTCACCGCGTATTCATGCTCGAAATCAAAGCGCTCCTGACCGCGTACCGCCGGATCGTTGGTGTCGAGCATGCATGTCCAGAACTCACCCTCTGGCACCGGCGGCAGGCGGAAATTGACCATGTCGTGATGAGCATTGACCACCAGCAGCAAGGTAGCGTCCGCACCGGCACGTCGAATCCCGGTTTCCTGGGCGCGGCCATCCATTAGCATGCCCAGGCAGC
Organism: Pseudomonas libanensis; assembly: GCF_001439685.1. Classification (GTDB taxonomy): domain Bacteria; phylum Pseudomonadota; class Gammaproteobacteria; order Pseudomonadales; family Pseudomonadaceae; genus Aquipseudomonas; species Aquipseudomonas libanensis. The sequence goes on along the minus strand of NZ_JYLH01000007.1, from coordinate 208,546 downwards.
GGCCCTGGCTGTCTTCCCATTGCTCGGTGGTCATTTCGTTGCCATCCGGCGCCAACCAAGTGACGTCCTTCACGCCGATATCTTCGTTGTAGTCGCCGACCAGGAAGCGTCCACGGCGCAGGATCGGGTACGCCAGGCGCAACTTGATCAGGCGCTTGACGAACTTGAGCAGGGCCTTGCCGTCGTCGTCCAGGTCCCAATTGACCCAGCCGATCTCACTGTCCTGGCAATAGGCGTTGTTATTGCCATGCTGGGTACGGGCGAACTCGTCCCCGGCGACGATCATCGGCGTGCCTTGGGCCAGCAGCAGGGTGGCGAAGAAATTGCGCATCTGGCGCAGGCGCAGTTCGTTGATTTCCGGATCGTCGGTGGGGCCTTCGACGCCGTGGTTCCACGAAAGGTTGTTGTTGCTGCCGTCCTGGTTGTTTTCGTCGTTGGCCTCGTTGTGCTTGTCGTTGTACGAGACCAGGTCGTGCAGGGTGAAACCGTCATGGGCGGTGATGAAGTTCACCGAGCTGTAGGGCCGGCGCCCGCGATGGTTGAACATCTCGCCCGAGGCAGTCATACGCCCGGCGAAATCGGCCAGTTGGCCGTCGTCGCCTTTCCAGAACGCGCGCACGGTATCGCGGAAGCGGTCGTTCCATTCCACCCAGCCTGGCGGGAAGTTGCCCACTTGATAACCGCCGGGGCCGCAATCCCAGGGTTCGGCGATCAGTTTCAACTGGCGCAGTATCGGGTCCTGGCGGCAGGCGACGAGGAAGCTGTGGCGTTCATCGAAACCATCGCGGTAGCGCCCCAGAATAGTCGCCAGGTCGAAGCGGAAACCGTCCACATGCATCTCGGTGGCCCAGTAGCGCAGCGAGTCGGTGACCATTTGCAGCACGCAGGGGTGGCTCAGATCCAGGGTGTTGCCGGTGCCCGAATCATTGATGTAGAAGCGCTTGTCATCGGGCATCAGGCGGTAGTAGGAGGCGTTGTCGATGCCGCGCATGGACAGGGTCGGGCCGCGCTCGTTGCCTTCGGCGGTGTGGTTGTAGACCACGTCGAGAATCACTTCCAGCTTCTGCTCATGCAGGTGCGCGACCATCTCCTTGAACTCGGCAATCTTGCCGCTGGCCAAGTAGCGCGGGTCGGGGGCGAAGAACGCAATGCTGTTATAGCCCCAGTAGTTGGTCATGCCTTTTTCCAGCAGATGCTGGTCGTTGACGAAGGCGTGCACCGGCAGCAGTTCGACCGAGGAAATACCCAGCTGGCGGATGTGCTTGAGCACATCGTCTTCCATCAGGCCGGCGCAGGTGCCGCGCACCGACTCGCCCACCGACGGGTGGCGCATGCTGATACCGCGCAGGTGGGTTTCATAGATGATCGTACGGTCCCATGGCACCCGGACCGGTTGGTCGTTGCCCCAGGTGTGCGCCGGGTCGATGACCTTGCACTTGGGCACGAAGGGCGCGCTGTCGCGCTCATCGAAGCTGAGGTCGTCGTCCGGGTGGCCAATGGTATAGCCGAACAATGCCTCGGACCATTTGAGCTCGCCTACCAGCTGCTTGGCGTAGGGGTCGATCAGTAGCTTGTTGTGGTTGAAACGGTGACCATTGGCCGGGTCATAAGCGCCATACACGCGGTAGCCGTAAATCAGCCCGGGATGGGCGTCGGGCAGGTAGCCGTGGAAGATCTCGTCGGTGTATTCGGGCAGTTCGATGCGCTCCAGCTCTACCTCGCCGGCATCGTCGAACAGGCACAGCTCGACTTTGGTGGCGTTGGCCGAGAACAGTGCAAAGTTGACGCCCAGGCCATCCCAGGTGGCACCGAGTGGGAAGGGCAAACCTTCACGAATCCGCGACGGTTCATGTTCCTGCGTCGCTGTGGTTTTATCGGGTTTGCTCATTGAGTTGCTCCTGCAAAAAGTCTTTTTTCGGGCCGAGCGCAACCGTACTGACGGTGCTTCAGCGTATGACATGGGCGCAAACGGGCCTCCAGTACGGAGGCCCGAGGAATCATGGGGCGGGCGGTTTGGGCTTTTTCGGCGCGGCTGGTTTCTTCGCCGCAGGCTTTGCTGCGGCAGGTGCGGCCTTAGGCTTGGCGGCGGCCTTGGGCGCGGTTTTCGGCTTGGCGGCTGGCTTGGGCTTGCTAGGGGTCAGCGCTTCGGCTTCGGCCAACTTGCGCGCCATCTCCCAGTGACGGGCATCCTCGCCGTGTGGCTTGCCTTCGGACTCCCAGATCTGATGCGCCAATTCGCGAATGCGTTCCTCTTCTTTACTCATCACAAACTCCTCACAGAAAATGTTCAGCTTTCTTGATTATCAGGATTGATAAAGACATTGACCGGGAGATCCCCCAGGGCAGCGTTGATCAACAGCTCCTTGTTGGGTGTGACTGCGCGTGTTTGAAAAAGTCCCTTCCAGTTTTGTGTTGTGGCGGCGAACGGTAATTTAACCCGCGTGTCGCCCCAAACCGGCGCATTGATCTGGGGAAACATGCCATTTTCAAGCAGTTGATAAGGCCAACGTGGCACCACCACCACCAGCTGTTGGCCTTGATGTTGGCGATAGAACGCGACCACCCGCTCGGCATGCTGGCCGACCACTTCCAGGGCGGTATAGCTGCCGTGGCGGAACAACTCGGGACAGGTTTTGCGCAAGCCCAACACCTGGGCGATCAACGCCTGTTTGATACGCCCGTCACGCCAGTTGAACAACAGTTCGCCGATATCCGGTGGGGTATCGAGCGCGTGTTGGCGCGCAGCGAAATCCACCGGGCGACGGTTGTCCGGGTCCACCAGGCTGAAGTCCCAGAACTCATCGCCCTGGTACACATCCGGTACGCCCGGAACAGTGAGATGAAGCAAGGTTTGCGCCAGCCCGTTCAGGGCGCCGGCGGGGGCGATGGCTTGGGCGGCGCTGTTGAGCGCACTACGCAACGGCGCACCGGCTTCACTGAGTAACAGGCGCTTGAGGAACCCTTCGACACCTTGTTCATAGGCGTCGTTGGGGGCGCTCCAACTGCTCTGCAACTTGGCCTCGCGCAGGGCTTTTTGCTGCCACTGCCAGAGGCGTTGCTGATAGGCCTTCAGGTCTGGGTTGTGCTCCAGCGGCCAGCTGCCGAGCAGCACCTGATACAAAATCAGCTCATCACCCGCCGAGGGGCTGTCAGCATTTTCCCGTAAGGGCGCCGCCAGGCTGCGCCAGTGCTCTACCTGTTCGGCATACCAGGGCGCGCACTCGCTGAGCACCGCCAGGCGCGCACGGGTATCTTCGCCGCGTTTATGGTCATGGGTGGCCGTGGCCAGCAGGTTGTCGGGGAAGGCCTCCAGGCGCTGTTGATTGGCAACGTGAAAGTCCGCCAACGGCGCACTGAACTGTTCGGTACTGAAGCCCACATCATTACGCGACAGCAGCACCGCCGAGCGATAGAACGCGGTGTCTTCCACGGCCTTGGCGGCGGCGGGCGATGTCAGCTGCTGGAAGCGCACGCAGGCATGCTTGAGGATCTTGCGTTCACGGCCCACCGGGCGATTGCGCCAAGGCTGGCCGCCCAGCCATTTTTCCAGATGCTCAAGCACCGGCCAGTCGCCTTCGTTGAGGGTGCTGCGCGCACCGTCCATGGCCTGCTGAAATATCTTGTCGTCGGCCGCGCTGCGGCCCCTGGCGCTGATGTAGGTGCGGTACACCGGGAAATGCACGATCAATTCCTGCAAGGCCCGGCGGATGGCGCCCAGGGTCAGGTCGCGGGTCATCACATCGTCGCGGGCCACTTGCAGCAAGGCCTGGGCCACGCTTTCGAAGTCGCCGCCCAACGAGCCGTTGAGGATCTGCTGGCGCGCCAGCCGGGCCTCTTCGATAAACGCCGAAGGGCGTTCGCTGTGCCGCGTCCACAATTCGGCCAGCGGGGCAAAGCCGTCTGGGTGGTGTTGCAGCAGTGACAGTTGGTTCATGAACTCGTAGCCGGTGGTGCCGTCCACCTGCCAGTCTTCACGCAGGGTTTCCCCTTCACCGAGGATCTTTTCCACGAAGATCGGCAAATGGCGCTGGGGCGACAAAGCATCTACGCGGCGACGCAACTTACGGCAATAGCCCCGCGGGTCGGCCAGGCCGTCGATATGGTCGATGCGCAGACCGTCCACCAGGCCTTCGCTGATCAGCTCGAAGATCTTGCCATGGGTGGCTTCGAACACCGCCGTGCGTTCTACACGCAGGCCGCCCAGCTCATTGACGTCGAAGAAGCGCCGCCAGTTGATATCGTCAGCGGCGGTGCGCCAGCTGGCCAGGCGGTAGGCCTGTTGTTCGAGCAGATGATGCAGGCGCTCGAATCCCTCGGGCTGGCGACCATCGAAGGCGGCCAGCCGCTGTTCGATTGCCGGCAGAACTTCGGTAGCGCGTTCGGCCAGCGCTTGCTTGAGCCAGGCGGCTTCGGCGTAGGCGTCGTCCTGATAGGCGAGGGCGGCAAAGCGCTCGGCCAGCGGCTTGAGCCCCTCGTCGTGGCCAAGGATCAAGGCGTAGTCCCTTGGGCAGATCGGAAAACGATGTTCGTAGTGTTCGACGTAGAAGGCCCCGTGAGCGGGATCGAACTTGAGGGTCAGCGTACCGCTCTGCAGGGCTTCACCGTAATCGCTGCCCAGGAACGGCATGAGCAATTGGCCTTTGAGCAGGGGGTCGGGCGAATGCCACTGGATATCGAAGAATTCGCTGTAGGGGCTCAAGCGCCCCCACTCCAGCAGGTCCAGCCACCAGGGATTATCCGCACCGCCCACCGCCATATGGTTGGAAACGATATCGAGGATCAGCCCCATGTCGTGCTCGCGCAGGGCGGCGACCAGGCGCCGCAACGCCGCTTCGCCGCCCAGCTCCGGGTTGACACGGGTGGGGTCGACCACATCATAGCCATGCATAGAGCCGGCGCGGGCGCTCAGCAGCGGCGAGGCATACAAATGACTGATGCCAAGCTGGGCGAAATACGGCACCAACGGCACCGCGTCATCAAGGGTAAAGTCTTTATGAAATTGCAGGCGCTGGGTTGCGCGCAGGGGCAGTGCTTTCATCGGTCACGCTCATAAGCTTGGTTGCGCGCTACCGCCAGCAGTTCGAGGCGGCGCGCAGCACTATTATTGTCGAGCAGGCTGGCGGCCTCGCCTGGCAGGCGACGGCGCCAATTGGGGTGGGTGTCGAGGGTGCCGGGCAGGTTGGCTTGCTCTTGGATGCCCAGTGCGTCCTCCAGCGGCAGCAACACCAGTGGCGCGCGGGTATGCCCCAGGTAGCGCACACTGGCGTCGATCATATGGTCGGTGTCGTTGCGGATCTCATCGACAAAGTTCTGTGGGTCCTGACCCAAGGCTTGGCGCAGCGCCTGGCGTTCGTGCAAGCGGTGCTCGCTCCATTGCTCCACGGTCGGGGCGTCGATCAGGCCGAGTTGGATATTCCATTCGATATCGCGGCTGTGCCACCAACCGTTGAGGGTGGGTAAGTCGTGGGTGCTGGTGGTGGCCAAGGCGTTGTCAGGCCAGTCCAGGATCGGCTTGAATTGGCCTTCATGGTTCTGTTCGAACAGCAGCACGCGCATGCCCAGGATCGAGCGGGCGCTGAGCTTCTCGCGCAGGCCGTCGGGCACGGTGCCGAGGTCTTCACCGAGGACGATGGCCTGGTGGCGGTGGGATTCCAGGGCCAGCAGGCGCAGCAGGTCGTCCACCGGGTAATACAGGTAGGCACCTTCATGGGGCGAGGCACCCAGGGGAATGACCCACAGGCGCTGCAGGCCCATCACATGATCGATACGCAAGCCGCCGGCATGGGCGAAGTTGGCCCGCAGCATTTCGATAAAGGCACGAAAGCCGTTGCGCTTGAGGCCTTCGGGGGAGAACGCCGAGATGCCCCAACCCTGGCCCGCACGGTTGAGAATGTCCGGCGGTGCGCCGACGGTCAGGTCGGCCAGCAGCTCATCCTGGCGGCTCCAGGCCTGGCTGCCGCCGCCGTCCGCGCCCACCGCCAGGTCGGCAATCAGGCCGATGCCCATGCCGCTGCCACGGGCGGCTTGTTGTGCGCGCTCCAGGCTGCGGGCAATCAGCCATTGGGTGAAGGCGAAGTAACCGATCTCATCGCGGTTTTGCTCGGCAAACTGCGCGAGGGCCGGGCTTTGCGGGGTGCGCCAGGCTTCGGGCCAATGGCGCCAGTCGAGGTCTTCGCCGGCGGCGGCGCGCTGGGCTTGTATGGCCTCGAACCGGCAATGGTTTTCCAGGGCTTCGCCGCCGCACTGGCGGAAGCTCTGGAAGTCGGCATGCTGCGGGTGCGCGCCCTGGCGGAAGTCTTCATACAACGTACGCAACAGGCGTTGCTTGGCCTTGGCGGCGGCGGGCCAGTCGATCAGGGGCAGTTGCTCCAGTGCGTGCAGTTCGTCCGCCAGCCCGGCGGCTTCGATGGCATTGCGCACCTCACGCTCACCCAGGATGCACGCGGGCGAAGCATACAGGCTGTTGAGAAACAGGCGGCTGGACGGCGAGTAAGGGCTGAAACGTTCGGTGTCGGCGCTGAACATCGCGTGCATCGGGCTGATCGCCACCGCCTCGGCACCGCGCTCGGCGGCCGCGCGCACCAGATGCTCCAGGGCCAGGGTGTCGCCGAAGCCGCCATCGCCGAGGCGGCGCAGGGCATACAGCTGCGCGCTCAAACCCCAGGCTCGGGCGGGGCGGCTGTCCACCGCGTCGGCCACGCTGAAGCAGTGGGCGGGGGCAACGGCCAGGGTGAAAGTTTGCCCGTCGATATGTACCTGGTGGTAGCCGAGGGCGATCACACCGGGCAGCACGGCATCGCCGTCGAGGCGCAGCTCCAGGGTTTCACCGCCTTCGAGGCTGACGCGACACGGGGTGTCCGGTGCGAAGTAGCGCGCCAGGTCCAGGCCTTCACCGCTGTCGGTGGTCATCAACGGCGGCAGGTGGGTGTCTTGTTGTACTTGCTCAAGCTCGCGCAGGCTGGCGTCGATCTCGGCATCGGTGTCGGCCGGGTGCCCCAGCCCTTTGAGGACCGCACGCAGGGCATCGGCTTGCACATGTTGCGGGCGACCGTTGGCATCGATCCAATCGACGGCCAGGCCCGCGCGGCTGGCGAGTAGTTCCAGGTTCGCTTCGCTCAAAAGTGTTCTCCAGCAGGGGATAGGGAAACGCGGGCGCTGTGGGGTGGCAACTGCGCACCTTGCTCGGCCGGCGTTTGGAAGATGAGGTGTCGGGGCGCCGGGTGGTCGAGGGGCTGTTCGCCAAGGTTCAGGTCGATCTGCAACAGGCTGCCGTTGCCCAGGCGCCAACGCGCCGTGACGGCGCCCTCGGCCAGCACCTGTGCGCCCAGGGCCGTGGCGCCGGGCAGATGCGGCGCCACATGCAGGTGGCGCAGGCTCAGCAGGTGACGATAGAACTGGGCGTGGTCGTTCTCGACAAATGAAGGCATCGATTGCAGGAAGGTGGGCAATGCGTTGGGGTCGGGGATGCGCTCGCGTTGCTCGGGGTCGTGAAATGCGGCGAAATCGGCGAACTCATTGCGCCGACCTTCGCGCACCGCCTCGGCCAGTTCACCGTGATGGTCGGTGAAAAACAGGAAGGGTTCGGTGGCGTTAACCTCATCGCCCATGAAGATCATCGGAATCATGGGGCCCAGCAGCAACAGGGCGGTCGCCGCTTTCAGCGCCTGGGGCGAACATAGCTGGTGCAGACGTTCGCCCAGGGCGCGGTTACCGACCTGGTCGTGGTTCTGCAGAAACGCCACGAAGGCGCTGGGCGCAAGATCGGCACTGGGTTCGCCGCGTGCATGACCATGGCGGGTGGTGTCGCCCTGGTAGATAAACCCTTCGCCCAGGCAGCGTGCCAACTTGGCAGTGGGCTGTTCGGCGAAGTCGCTGTAATAGGCATCGGTTTCACCGGTCAGCAGCACGTGCAGCACGTTATGAAAGTCATCATTCCATTGGGCGTCAAAATCCTCCTCTAGCAGGCTGGCCTGGTTCAGCTCGTTTTCCAGCACCAGCCAGACGTGACGCCCGCTGTCCACCCGCTGACGCACTCGCTGCGCAAGTTCTTTCAGGAAACCGGGATTATCGATGGCGTGCACCGCATCCAGGCGCAGGCCGTCGAAGCGGTATTCCAGCAACCACATCAAGGCGTTATCGAGGAAGAAATCCCGTACTTCACGGCGTTCGAAATCGATGCCTGCGCCCCAGGGCGTGTGCACGTCTTCCTGGAAGAACCCCTGGGCGTACTGGCCCAGGTAATTGCCGTCGGGCCCGAAGTGGTTGTAGACCACATCCAGGATCACGGCGAGGCCGTGGGCATGGGCGCTGTCGATCAGGTGCTTGAGTTGCTCGGGTGAGCCATATGAGGCGTGGGGCGCGTAGGGCAACACGCCGTCGTAGCCCCAATTGCGTTCGCCGGGAAATTGCGCCAAAGGCATCAGCTCAATGGCGGTGATGCCCAGCTCGGCCAGGCGCGCCAGGTGCTTCTCCACCTCGGCGTAACCGCCCATGGCGCCAACGTGCAGTTCGTAGATCACCGCCGTATGCCAGGGGCGGCCATGCCACTGGCTATGGCGCCACTCATAGGCGTGCGGGTCAACCACTCGGCTCCAACCGTGCACATCCACGGCCTGGGCCCTGGACGCGGGGTCGGGCACCGCCTTTTCCCCATCGATGTTGAAGCGGTAGAGCGTGCTGGCAGGGCACGCCGCCTTTACTTCGAACCAACCATCTGCCTGGGGCAGCATGGCAATGGATTTCCCGTGTTCCAATTCAACGCTGACATGAAGCGCATCTGGCGCCCACAGAGCAAAACGCGTGTGTTGCGCGTCCAGCATGATTGCGCCGTGGGACGAGGTTTCCAGAGTCCGTGGTGGCATCTATGAAGCCCTCCCAATGATTATTTAGTCGATTTCCCCAGAGCCTTGGCCACCAGTTGTTCGTAGAGTTCGGCGTAGGGTTCTACCGCCTGACACCAGTTGAAAGGTTGGGTCATGGCGCAGCTGCGCATGGCGTTGAGCAGGCCAGGCAGGGCAAAGACCTTGAAGGCGCGGCTCAGGGCTTCCTTGTAGCTGTCCACAGTGGACTCGTTGAACAGAAAACCAGTGACGCCATTTTCAATTGTGTCCGCCAGGCCGCCGGTGTTACGTGCCACCGGCAACGAGCCGAAGCGCTGTGCATACATCTGGCTCAGGCCGCACGGCTCATAGCGCGACGGCATCAGCAGGAAGTCGCTGCCGGCGAACATGCGTCGAGCATCGGTCTCGTTGAAGCCAATGCGCACGCCTACCTGGCCCGGGAAGCGCAACGCCAGCTCGCGCATGGCCTGTTCTTCTTCCGGCTCGCCACGGCCGATGATCGCGATCTGGCCGCCGTTTTCGACGATGAAACCGGCGACCGCCTCGGTCAGGTCCAGGCCCTTCTGGTAGACCAGGCGCGACACCACAGCGAACAGCGGGCCGCTGGATGGCTGCAGCCCAAACAGCTCGCGCACATGGGCGGCGTTGATGGCCTTGCCTTCCCAGTCGCCGATATTGAAGTTGTGGGTCAGGTGCGTGTCGGTGGAGGTTTCCCAGCTTTCGTCGATGCCGTTGGGAATCCCGCTGAGCAGACCTTGCTGGGTCTTGCTGGCGAGAAACCCATCCAGGCCGCAGCCGAATTCCGGGGTGGTGATTTCCTGGGCGTAGGTGGCGCTCACGGTGGTGATATGGCTTGAATAGGCCATGCCGGCCTTGAGAAACGACATCTTGCCGTAGAACTCCATGCCTTCCTGTTGCAAGGCGTGGGGCGGAATGCCCAGCTCGGGCGTCGACGCCAGGCTCACCACGCCCTGGTAGGCCAGGTTATGAATGGTGAACAGCGTCGGCGTGCGTGACCCACGCCAGTGCATATATGCCGGGGCCAGGCCAGCGGGCCAGTCGTGGGCGTGCACCAGGTCCGGGCACCAGTGGATTTGCGCCAGGTTGGCGGCCATGTCGGCGGCGGCCAGGCCCAGGCGAGCGAAGCGAATATGGTTGTCGGGCCAGTCGCGACCGTTGTCGGCGCCGTAGGGCGTGCCTTCGCGCTCGTACAGCTCGGGGCAGATCAGTACATAGATGACCAGGCCGTCCTTGAGGTCCATGCGCCCGATCTTGCACGGTGGCAACGCGGCGTGGCCGCCCAGCTCACCGACAATGTGAATCGGGTTGTCGCTTTCCATCACCTGCGGGTATCCGGGGATCAGCACCCGCACATCGTGCAGGTGCGCCATGGCGCGGGGCAGGGCGGCGGACACATCACCCAGGCCGCCGGTTTTCACCAGGTCGGCGAATTCGGAGGTGACGAACAACACTTTCTTTCGATTCGGGTTCTGACTCACGATCGGCCGCACAGTGTTGGGCAGGTCGGCCAAAGACTTAGCCCCCCCTGCCGGCTGACTAAAACGCTCTCCCTGAGTATCTACTGCGGCACTGATCATAATGCACTCCCACTGTTGGTTGGCTAATGGCCCGCTGCCATCGGCTCCGATTGACCGCATCCTGCGGCCAGGCACACAAGCGCTGTACAAACTGGCAAGGCGTATGCCAGTTGCGGCTCAGGCTAAAAAAGATTGGATGGACGGGCATTTGGCGTGATGCGCGTATGCTCGTCCTTACCTAAAACTGGACCTGCGGCAGAGTTCGAAAGTTTCGATTTTTTGCGGGGTTTTTGTTTTGGAACGGACCCATCGGTCATCAGTCTAGGACAGATCCCAGCGCCTGTAGGGTTTTCAGCGGGATTTTGTAGGACAAAAAACTTTTAAGCTTAGGCTGCTGGCGATTAGCCTTCTCTCTTCGCAGGAGCGAGCTTGCTCGCGACGCACTCGAGAGCGCCGCGCGCACCTTGAAGGTCCGCGTTATCATTGGCGGTTTTCGCGAGCAAGCTCGCTCCAGGGGCAGGCTAAGCAGGCGCTCGCACTGATTTGGTGCGTCAGCCGAGTATACGAACGGGCACACCCTTGGCCCAGGCCTGGATGTCCTCGATCATCTGCTGATAGAACTGCCGGTAATTCTGCTCGCTCACATACCCGATGTGGGGCGTCGCCAGCACGTTGGGCAAGCTGCGCAACGGATGGTCAGCCGGCAGCGGTTCCTCGGCGTATACGTCCAGCGCCGCTCCGGCCAGGCGGCCGCTGCTCAGCGCCTGCACCAGGGCCTGTTCGTCCACAATCGGCCCGCGTGCGGTGTTGACCAGGCGCGCCGTCGGTTTCATCCAGCCCAACGCCTGGGTATCCACCAAGCCACGGCTGCGTTCACTGAGCACTAAATGAATGCTCAGGATATCGGCCTGCTCGAACAGTTCGCGCTTGCCGACCCAGGTGACCCCAGATTCTGCCGCCCGCTGCGGCGTAAGGTTCTCACTCCAGGCTATCACCCGCATGCCGAACACCTGGCCGAACCGGGCGACCTTCTGGCCGATACTGCCCAGGCCGAGAATTGCCAAGGTCTTGCCATGCAGGTCGCCGCCCAGGCCAACCTGCCAGCCGCCTGCGCGTAGCGAGTTGGCTTCGGCAAGCAGATTGCGCGTGGAGGCCATGATCAACGCCCAAGTCAGTTCCGGTGCCGCGTGTTTGTAGCTGTCGGTGCCGCACACCTGGATACCCAGGGCCTTGGCGGCGGGAATATCGATAGCCGCATTGCGCATGCCGCCGGTCACCAGCAATTTGAGCGTCGGCAGGCCTTGCAGCAGCGCCTTGTCGAAGGTTGAGCGCTCGCGCATCACACAAATCACGTCGAAGCCCTGCAGACGCTCGACCATCGTGGCGGTGTCGGCGGGGTAATCGTGGAGAAAATGCACCTGGCCCACGGCGTCCAGCACCGACCAATCCACCACACCCCTGGCTACATTCTGCCAATCATCCATCACTGCAATCTGTACCGACATTTACGCGTGCCTCGCAAAGGTTGGATCAAAGGGTTTTCAAACCCTGCAACAGCGCTTTATGAAACTGCTCCGGCTCTTCCATCTGTGGCGCATGGCCTAAGCCTGGGAATTCCACGAGGGTGGCGTGGGGAATCAGCTTGGCCACCTGCTTGCCCAGCACTTGGTAATTGCCAATCCTGGCCTTGACTGCCGGCGGCGCGACATCTTTGCCGATGGCGGTGGTGTCGCTGGTGCCGATCAGCAGCAAGGTGGGCACCTGCAAGTCCTTGAATTCGTAGTACACCGGCTGGGTAAAGATCATGTCGTAAATCAACGCCGAATTCCGTGCCACCTGGGTGTGCCCAGGGCCTTTGTTCAGGCCGACGAGCATATCCACCCAACGCTCGTATTCGGGTTTCCAGCGCCCGACGTAATAGGTGTCGCGCTCATAGTTGCGCACGCCGTCGGCGCTCATCTTCAACTCACGCTGATACCACTGGTCGACACTCTGGTAGGGCACGCCCAGGGCTTTCCAGTCTTCCAGGCCGATAGGATTCACCAGCCCAAGCTGCTCGGTTTGGGTCGGATACATCAGCGCATAACGGGTGGCGAGCATGCCGCCGGTGGAGTGGCCGATCACTGTGGCCTTCTGGATGCCGAGTTTTTCCAGCAATTGGTGGGTGTTGGTCGCCAGTTGCTGGAAGCTGTACTGGTAGTGGTCGGGTTTGCTGGAAGTGCAGAAGCCGATCTGGTCCGGCGCGATCACGCGGTAACCGGCCTCGTTCAGGGCCTTGATCGAACCTTCCCAGGTGGCGCCGCAGAAGTTCTTGCCGTGCATCAGCACCACGCTGCGACCGTTGGCTGTGCCTTTGGGGGGGACGTCCATGTAACCCATTTGCAGGGATTTGCCTTGGGATTGGAAGGAGAAATGCTGCAGCGGATAAGGGTATTGAAACCCTTGCAGCTCGGAGCCATAGGTGGCGGCGAACACGGGAGCGGCAGCGCCTGAAAACAGGCCAGCGACGCACAACGCACGGATAAAAGGCATGGGTTCCAGCTCCAAGAGAGATGACCGGATGCTCTTTGGAAGAGATTAACTAGGGATTAACACCCACTGCAGGGTCAGCGCTGCGAGCACGCCATAACGCACGCCTTTGGCCAGGGTGACCAGCAGTAGGAAACGCCACAAAGGCTCACGCATCACCCCGGCCACCAGCGTCAGGGGATCACCAATGATCGGCACCCAACTGAGCAATAACGTCCAATGCCCCCAGCGCGTGTAATGACTGCGGGCTTTGTCCAGTTGCTTGGCACTCACCGGAAACCAGCGCCGCTCCTTGAAGCGTTCCACCGAACGCCCCAGCAGCCAATTGACCACCGAACCCAGCACGTTGCCCAGGGTGGCGATACCCAGCAGCAGCCACAGGTGATAATGCCCGCTGAGCAGCAGACCGACCAGTACCGCTTCCGATTGCAAGGGCAGTAACGTCGCGGCGCCAAACGCCGCGGCGAACAGCCCCAGGTAACCCATCAGCACCGGTCAGTGTGCCGGGTACTCGGCCACCACTACGTCTTTACCGTCCCGGGTCAGGCCGATGACTTGATAGGCTTCGCTGCGACCCTCCACCTCCATGCCTGGCGAGCCCAGGGGCATGCCCGGTGCAGCGAGGCCGAGCAGATCGTTGCGTTTGCGCCGGGCCAGCACTTGCTCGGCGGGCACATGGCCTTCGACGAATTTGCCGTCGATCACTGCGGTATGGCATGAACCCAGACGTGGGGCCACGCCCAGGCGTTGCTTGACTGCGCTCATGTCTGCTTCGACATGGTCATTGACCTTGAAACCGTTGCTCTCCAAGTGGCTGATCCACTTTTTGCAGCAGCCGCAGTTGGCGTCGCGGTGCACATCGATGGGGATCAGGTCTGCGGCCTGGGCCAGGGTGGAGAGCAGGACGCAGGAAAGCAGGGCCAGTCGCAATGGGTTTTTCATCGAGGGTCTCACTGAAAGCGCGGCAATAAATCGGGCATTCTCCCTGCTTTTCGCATCGGGGTGACGCAGTAATGTTTCTAAATCATACGAAGCCGGGGCTTTCCAGCCGGCACTTGAGCTGATCCAGCGCGATGGCGGACAGCTTGGCAATGTGTTCGTGCAAGGTCGCGAGCTGCAACTCGGTCTCATACGTCAGTACGCGCTTGAACAGTGTGCCGTTACGATGAGGTTGCAGGAAATAATGGATAGCACCGTCCACAGCCAAGGAGGTAAACACGGCCCTGAACTCATTGGGGCAGCGGGCGATTTGCACGCGGTAACTCATGGGGACACGTATGCCCAGCAAGTCAATGGTTTCAGTAAAACGTGCACCGACCGGCACTGAGCCGGTGATGCCAGTGTCGGCATTGAGAGAGGTGGGGTGCCATTCGTGCCAGCGGTCGGGCTGGGTCACATAGACGTAGACGCTATCGACAGGCGCCTGGATGAAGCGCTCCTGACTGATCCGCTCCAAGCGGATCGAATGCTCAGTCGCATGCATGACACACCTCCTGTGTGGCGCGTTATAACACTGGAGCTCTCAGGATAGTCGACTCCCGCGCTTCGCACGGGAGTATTCAGAGCATTGATCAGCGTACTTTAAAGCGCCCCATCAAACTGATCACCCGGCCATTGGCCTCCAGCAGGCTCTGGGTATTGATTTGCGTGGTATGCCCGCTTTGTACCAGTTCGTCGACCATATGGCGGATCTGCACCATGCTGCGGTTGATCTCCTCGGTCACCGCGCTTTGCTGTTCGGCGGCGGTGGCAATCTGGGTGCTGAGGTTGTTGATATGGCTGACCGAACCGGCCATCTCATCCAGGCCGGTATTGACCCGAGCCGTGGCATCCGCTGCTGATTGGCAACTGGCCTGGGTGTTTTCCATGGCGGCGACCGAGGAACTCACGCCGGTGGTCAGGCGCGCCAGCATCTCGTTGATCTGCGAGGTGCTGGCCTGGGTGCGGGCTGCCAGTGCGCGCACTTCGTCGGCTACCACGGCAAAGCCGCGGCCTTGCTCGCCGGCACGTGCTGCTTCAATCGCGGCGTTGAGCGCCAACAGGTTGGTCTGGCCGGCAATGGCGCCGATCACGCCGAGGGTTTCGGTGATGCGTGCGGCGTCCTGGCGCATGTTTTCCACGGTGTGGGTGGCGCTGGCCACTTCACCGATCAACGCGCTGACGCTGGTGGAGGCTTCACCCACCACCACCCGGGAGCGGTCGGCATGTTCGTTTGCACGCTGGGTGAACGAGGCGGTCTCGGCGGCGTTTTGCGCCACGGTGTCGGCGGTGGAGCTCATTTCGGTGATGGCGGTGACGGTCTGGTCGGTTTCCGAGGCATGCCTGACCAGGATCTGGTTGGTATGGGCTGACGTTCGTTGCAACTGCTCAAGCCCGGACGACATGGCGCCGGTGGCTTGGGTCACTTCGCCGATCATGTTTTGCAGGTAAACGATAAAGCGGTTCACCGAGTGACCGATAGCGCCCAACTCGTCTTCGGCCCGGATGGTGATCCGTCGCGTCAGGTCGGCGTCGCCGGTAGAGAGGGCGTCAATATTGGTTTTCAGCGTTTTCATGCGCTGCACCAGTTGGCGGATGGCATAAGCGGCCAGCAGCACCAGCAGCAGCACCATGGGGATCTGCACCAGGGCCAGGCTGCCGAGCACATCATTGCGCTGGGCGGTGATCAGCGAGGTGGGCAGGGCGGTGGCGAGGAACCACGGCGTGCCCTCGATGGCACGCATGTAGAAGGTGCTGGCCACGCCCTGGTTGTCGAATTCACTGCGTTGCGAACCCTGGTCGCGATGGGTCAGGGCTTTGCTGACCTGCGCGGCGAAGGCCGAGGTGCCGGCCAGTTCGCTGATGTTCTTCAACACCACAGGGCTACTCAAGCGCGTGCTGTTGCTGATGATCTTGCCATCGGCCTCGACGATCAGCATTTGCCCGCCGATGTCTTTTTCCTTGCTGGCCACCAGCTCATTGAAGAAACCCAGGGTCACGTCGATGGTGGCCACGCCATAGGCCGCGCCGTCACGCTGGATCGCCATGGCGCAGTTGGTGCGCGGCTCCTGACTGGCATCATCCTTGTAGGCGGCGGCCCAGGCACATTGGCCGCGTGGGGAGGCGAGGCCGCCCTTGTACCAGCTCTGGTCGTAATAGTTGGGGGCCGGGTCGCTGTTCCAGAAGGTGTTGACCACCAGCTTGCCGGAGGCATCGCGGTGCCAGAAGGTGCTGTGCTTGTTGCGCCCCGGTGTCCGCTGATTGGGCAACGGCCAGATACCGCCGCCAAATACTTTCAGCTCGCCGTATTGATCCACCAGACCAGGCAAGACCTTGTCGATGGCATCGCTGTCGAGCAGGGGGATGGTCTGGGTGATGCTGCGTTGCTGGGCCTGGACCTTGTTCAGTTCGCCCTGGATCTGCTCGGCCACTTCGGCTACACGGTTGAGCACTACCTGTTCTTCGGTGTGCTGCAGCTTGGGCGCGACTAGTTGGCCGATACCCACCACGGTCAATACGAATAACACGAGGACAAATAGCACCAGGAACAGGGTGTAGCGGGCTTGGATCGAGCGCAGTGGGGGCATGGGGGGTCGTCCTTACGAAGCGTTATTGTCGACGTGGCTTTGTTAGAGCTTCGTCGGGCTATCGGCTTGGCAGGGAGAAGCTTTAGGTACGCTGGTGCAAAGTTGGACGGCGTGAGGGTGACCTTGTTTCGGTATTGGCTGGGGGTTGAGTGAGGGGCGATAGCATCGGTTGTCCTTCAGGTTGGTCGCAGAAAGTCTGACGGTGCGTCATGACTACTCTTGCGTGGAAGATCGGCCGAAAGGGTTCCTGATGGCGGAGAAGGGTTTGCGTCAATATTTGTGCCAGGCCTGCATCGACAACCTGCCAGGGTTGCCAGCGATGGTTTTCTGGCAATAGAAGGCAGCACCACTCACTCGCTTCTTAGCTTCGCAACTGATCTTTGCGGTAAGCACCAGGCTGCTGTCCGGTGGTTTTACGAAATGCCCGGGTAAACGCGGCCACCGATTGATAACCCACTGCCAAGGCCACATCCGCCACGGTCTGGTCTTGCTTGAACAACCGACATGCGTGGCGCATGCGCATCATCAGTAACACGTGCCCTGGCGATTGGCCGCACAGCTCGCAGAAGCGTTTAAAAAACGCTGACCGTGACAAACCGGTGCAGGCCGCCATGCTTTCCAGGCTCCAGGGCTCTGCCGGGCGTGCGATCAATTGTTCCAGCAGGTGTGCGAATGCGGGTGCCCGCCCCAGCGCTGCCAGGCCACCAAGGTCGGTATTGTCGAGCACTTGTTGGCGCAGCACATACAGAAACAGCAGGTGGCACAGGCGCTCAAGCAGCGCGGAAGAGGGCGCCGGCGTGCGGGCGCATTCTTTCAGAATCAACTCGAAAAGACTGCGCGCAGCGGTCAGCGACGGATCGCCGGCACGCAGGATGATCCAGCTGGGCAGGGTGTCGACAATCAGCGTTGACAGGCCAGGCTGGAAGTGAAAGAACCCGCACACCAGTCCCACCCCGTCCGTAGCGTCGCTGTCGAGGGGCAGCATCGGACGGCGCGGGCACGCGCGCGCGGCCGCCGCCATGGCTTCCCCGGACAGCCGATAGGCAAAATCGCGCAACAGAAACACCGCGTCACCATTATTCAGGTGCTGGGGCGTTGGTTCGCCGTCGATATGCAGCCAGCATTCGC
This sequence comes from Pseudomonas libanensis, assembly GCF_001439685.1. Taxonomy (GTDB): domain Bacteria; phylum Pseudomonadota; class Gammaproteobacteria; order Pseudomonadales; family Pseudomonadaceae; genus Aquipseudomonas; species Aquipseudomonas libanensis. The sequence goes on along the minus strand of NZ_JYLH01000007.1, from coordinate 190,945 downwards.
CCTGCACAATCAAATGGAAGCTCGCCTGGGCCAGGCCGTGCGTGCTGGCGTGCCAATCGCCACAATAGCGGCCGACATGGAACAGGCTGGTGTTGAGTTCGAGGCTATCTAATAACCAATCGACAAGCACATCGGACGAATTCATCTAATGGAAAGACTCATGAGCAAGTAATCGCTACTTTAGCCTATTGAGCCGATTTTTTAGAACCAACAGACTGGGGGATGAACCCATCAGGAGACCACGCCATGTCCCGCGTAACCTTGCTCACCCCTCAAACCGCTCCGGAAGCGGCCAAGCCGTTCCTGGAAAATGCGCTAAAAACCTCCGGGTTTATTCCTAATCTGTTGGCCGTTTTGGCCAACGCACCGGCTGCACTGGAAACCTATATCACCGTCTCCGGCTTGAACGCCAAAGCCGAACTGAGCCTGGCCGACCGCGAAGTGGTGCAATTGATTGCCGCCACCACCCACGGTTGCGATTTCTGCGTGGCCGGCCACACCGCCGTTGCGCGCAACAAGGCCAAGCTGCCGGAGGAAGTAATCGAGGCCCTGCGCCAGCGTGGTGAGCTGCCCAATGCGCGGTATGAGACACTCGCCGCCTTTACCCGTGAAGTGATTGCCACCCGTGGCGATGTCAGCGACGCAGGTTTTGAAGCGTTTCGCGCCGCCGGCTACACCGACGGGCAGGCTCTGGAAGTGATCCTGGGGGTGAGCCTGGCAACCCTGTGCAACTTCGCCAACGTGTTTGCCCGCACCCCGCTGAACCCGGAGCTGGCGCAATACCGTTGGGAAAAACCGGCAAGCTGAAGCGGCCTTGGTCCACCTGCTGTAATAAGGAGATACATGAATGCTTGACCCAATCTTGAGCCGTTGGCTCGATGTTCAAGCGCAGGCCCTGGACGTGGGCAGTTGCGATCCACAGGAAGTGCTGCCACGCCTGGCAGAGGCCAATATCCTGAAAATCGGCGTGCCCACCCAACTGGGCGGCCTGGGCGGTGATGTGGCGGGTGCGGTCGAGGCCATTGCCAACGTTGCCAGCCATTCCCTGGCGGCGGCGTTTGTATGCTGGGGCCAGCGCTCGTTTATCGAGTATTTGTTGCAGAGTCCGAATGAACGGTTGCGCGAGCAACTGATGCCGGACCTGCTCAGTGGCAAGTTGGCCGGGGCAACCGGGCTGTCGAATGCAATGAAGTTCATATCGGGCATTGAGGCGTTGCAGATCAGCGCCGAGCCCAACGAGCATGGGTGGACGCTCAATGGTCGTCTGCATTGGGTGACCAACCTGCGCAAGAACGGGTTTGTCGCCGCGGCGGCCATTGAACATGCGGGAGGCGGTACGCCGTTTATCCTGGCGATCCCGGACTCAGTGGCAGGCTTGCAGCGTTCCCGCGACCTGGAACTGCTCGGTTTGCAATCGAGTAACACCGCCGCGCTTGGGTTGGAAGGCGTGGAATTGAGCCGCGACTGGTTGCTGCATGAAGATGCGCGCAAATTCCTGCCGGCCGTGCGCCCGGCGTTCCTGGGCTTGCAGTGCGGCATGTCGATTGGCTTGGCCCGCCGTTCACTGGCTGAGGTGGCCCACCACCTGGGCGCCAGTCGTACGGTATTGCGTGAAGAGTTGGAAGCATTGCGCCTGACCCTGGATCATCTGGTCACCGAGCTCAAGGCTGGCCTGCTGGCCGGGCGCTTTGCCGCCGACCCGGTGCCCTTGTTCAAGTTGCGTATCGCCCTGGCCGAAACGGCCGCCGGCGCCGTGCAGCTTGAATTGCAAGCCAGCGGTGGCAAGGCTTACCTGACCGCACACGGCAGCGGCTTCGCCCGGCGCTGGCGCGAATCGGCGTTCGTGCCAATTGTGACGCCAAGCCTGGTGCAATTGCGCACCGAGTTGCACCGCCAGGGCCAGCTATGAGCCAGGCGGTCATGACGGCCCGGGGAATTTGCCTGGGGTACGCCGGCGGGCCGGTGCTGCAAGGCTTCGACTTGCAGCTGCAGCCGGGCGAAGTGGTGTCGATCCTCGGTCCCAGCGGCGTGGGAAAGTCCAGCCTGTTGCGCGTGCTTGCCGGTTTGCAAGTGGCCCAGGGTGGCAGTGTGCAGGTCCTGGGCGAGCCACTGCGCGGTCCCCATCCCAGGGTGGCGGTGGCGTTTCAAGACCCGAGCCTGTTGCCATGGTTGAACCTGGAAAAGAACGTGGCTTTTGGCCTGGATTTCGCTCGCCAGCCGCACCTGGCCACAGAAGAGCGACGCCACCGCGTCGACCATGCGATTGCCGCCGTTGGCCTGGAACATGCGCGGCAACAGTTCCCTGCGCAGCTGTCCGGCGGCATGGCCCAGCGTACGGCGCTGGCGCGCTGCCTGGCGCGCCAGCCCCAGGTGTTGCTCCTTGATGAGCCCTTCGGCGCGTTGGATGAAGTGACCCGCGCCGATATGCAGCACCTGTTGCTCAAGGTCAATCGCGAACAAGGTTCGGCGGCGGTATTGATCACCCACGATATTGACGAAGCGCTGCTGCTGTCCGACCGCATCCTGCTACTGGGTAACCGCCCGGCGCGGACGTTGGGAGAATGGTATATCGACTTGCCGCACCCACGGGAAGAGCAGGTCGAGGCCATCGGCGCTCTGCGTATCGATATTCTCAAAACCCTACGGCAGGCAAGCCGCCCCCAATCCAACCCCCTTGAACAACAGGAGCTTAGCCATGTGTCTGGATGACTTGACCCACTCGCGCCGTGACTTTCTCAAACTGTCTGCCGTGCTCAGTGCCGCCGGCGCCTTGCCGTTGCTGAGCAGCCTGCAGGCCCGTGCCGCCAATGAGCCTGACGCGCCGGTACGCATCGGTTACTTGCCGATCACCGACGCCACGCCGCTGCTGGTTGCGCACAATAACGGCCTGTTCGAAGCCGAAGGCATCAAGGCTGAACGCCCGGTGCTGCTCCGCAGCTGGGCCCAGGTGATCGAGGCGTTTATCTCGGGCCAGGTCAACGTGATTCACCTGCTGTCGCCGATGACCGTGTGGGCGCGCTACGGCAGCAAGGTGCCGGCCAAAGTCGTGGCGTGGAACCATGTCGGCGGTTCGGGCTTGACCGTATCGCCAGGTATTACCGACGTGAAGCAATTGGGTGGCAAGTCGGTGGCGATTCCGTTCTGGTATTCGATCCATAACGTGGTGGTGCAGCAACTGTTCCGCGATAACGGCCTGACGCCGGTCACCCGAAGCACGGGGAGTGCCATTGCCGCCAATGAAGTCAACCTGATCGTGTTGCCGCCGTCGGACATGCCACCGGCACTGGCCAGCAAGCGCATCGACGGCTACATCGTCGCCGAGCCGTTCAACGCCCTGGCGGAGAACCTCAAGGTGGGCCGCGTGCAGCGCTTTACCGGCGATGTATGGCGCAACCATGCGTGCTGTGTAGTATTCATGCATGAGCATGACCTGACCAACCGCCCGGAGTGGTCGCAGAAGGTGGTGAACGCCATCGTCAAAGCCCAGGTATGGACCCGGGACAACCGCGAAGAGGCGGTGAAGTTGCTGTCCAAGGACGGCCCGAACCGTTACACGCCACATGCCGAGCCGGTGTTGAGTAAAGTCCTGGCCCCGGCTGCCAGCGATCGCGCTGGCTACCTCGCGGACGGTGCGATCCAGCACGCCAATTGGGACGAGCACCGCATCGACTTCCAGCCTTACCCATTCCCCAGTTATACCGAGGAGCTGGTCAAGCGCCTGAAAGACACGCTGATCGAAGGCGACAAGAAATTTCTCGCCGACCTTGATCCGGCCTTCGTTGCCAAGGACCTGGTGGACGACCGTTTCGTCCGTCATGCGATCGAAGCAGTGGGTGGCATGAAGACGTTCGGCTTGCCGGACGGTTATGAGCGGCACGAGGAGATTGGCGTTTGAACAACGGCAAAACTGGCGTGTGGCCAGGTTGGCTGCTCGGTATCAGTGGCCTGGCAGGTTTATTGGTGTTGTGGTGGCTGGGGGTAAAGGTGTTCGGCGAGGCCGATGGTTTGTCGGCGCGCTTTTCCCTGGAAGCCACCTTCAGCAGTTTGTGGGAATTGCTTGGGCGCAGTGAGCTGTATCTGCATATTGCTGTCAGCCTGAAACGCATTTTCGTCGGGTTGTTTCTTGCATTGTTAGTGGGTGTGCCGCTGGGGTTGCTGGTGGGCAGTTCGCGCAATCTGGAGGCGGCGACCACGCCGGCCTTCCAGTTTCTGCGCATGATCTCGCCACTGTCCTGGATGCCGATCGTGGTGATGCTGATGGGGGTAGGGGACCAGCCCATCTACTTCCTGCTGGCCTTTGCCGCTGTATGGCCGATCATGCTCAACACCGCAGCGGGCGTGCGTCAGCTGGACCCGCGCTGGTTGCAGTTGAGTAAAAGCTTAAGTGCCACGCGTTGGGAGACGCTGCGCCGGGTGATCATTCCCGGCGTGGTCGGGCATGTGTTGACCGGTGTGCGCCTGGCGATCGGCATCCTGTGGATCGTGCTGGTGCCGTGTGAAATGCTCGGGGTCAGCGCGGGGTTGGGCTATTACATCCTCGATACCCGCGACCGCCTGGCGTATTCGGAATTGATGGCGATGGTGGTGTTGATCGGGTTGCTGGGGTTTGCCCTGGATGCGTTTGCGCGATGGCTGCATCAGCGATGGGTGCACGCGGATTGAACGCCAGGGGAGCCAAAGCGATTTATCGGCTGTAACATAACCCTCCCTGTAGGACCGAGCTTGCTTGCGCTTATGGGGAGGTAATCTTGTTACATATCCAAGGTCCAGGAACCCGTCATGACCCAAAAGCAACGCTTGAAATACTCGATCCTGATTTCCCTGGTAGTGCTGGCATCGATGTTTGGCCTGTCCTATCTGCAGAATATCGGGGTGATCAGCGAAAAAACCTTCCAGTACCTGGCCATTGCGATTGCCGTGGTGGTCGTGGTTATCAACGGCATCATGCGCCGTAAGGTCAAGCCCAACTTCTGAGTCAGGCCCGACCCTCGAGCACTTTGGCAGCCTCTTCATGGAGGCTGTAGCTCTTGTCGGCATTCAACGTGATCACGCCCTCGCTGCACAGACGCTTGAGCACCTCACGCACACTGAGAAACGACAACGGGATGCCCAGCTCCAGCAAATGGCTGTGCACACCCCGCACCCCCAGGGTGCGCTGGTTGTCGGCAGCGGTGAGGAGGGCGTCGATGACCTTCAGCCGAATCAGGCTGGTGCGCAAACCGAAACACTTGAGCAAATGGCGAATGCGCTGGTTGCCCTGCTGTTCGGGCAGCTTGCCGAACGCTTGTGTGCTACTGCCGAAGTTGGAATCGGCAGTCGGTGAATGTCCATCCGTGGGCACTTGCGGGTTATACATGCATAAACTCCTTTTCAGAGCCGGATCAGAAAAAGATGGCGCTCTTAAGTAATAAGACGAACGAGGGGCGCAAATCATGAAACGGTGGATGTAGAAAATTTGTCGGTATCGGATTGGACACACCTCGACCGCCACTGATAATCGTCTCTGCCGACTAAATTACTCCTGGCTATTCGCGTTCTTACGGTGGGGTAACCATCCCTCGTAAGGGTGTTCAATTTGACTGTGGAGTCGGCGTGATTATTTCCAACGGGTTGTCCAGGGTATGCGTGGCAGGGCTGTTGCTGGGGTTGAGCCTGGCCGCATCGGCACGGGAACCAGTAACGCAGGCGTCGGCGGATATCCGGCGTACCAGTTACGGTGTACCGCACATTCGCGCTAACGATGAGCGTGGCCTGGGAGTTGGTATCGGGTACGCTTATGCCCAGGACAACTTGTGCCTGCTGGCTAATGAAGTAGTGACGGTCAATGGCGAGCGCGCCAAGTTTTTCGGCCCCGAACAAGCCACCCTGGAAGAACGCAACAACCTCGCCAGCGATGTGTTCTTCACCTGGCTGAATAACCCCGAAGCGGTGGCCTCCTTCTGGAAAGCGCAAACCCCCGAGCTGCAACAGCGCATCCAAGGCTATGTGGCCGGCTATAACCGTTATTTGAAGGAGCAGGGCGCCCCGGCACAATGCCAGGCAGCCTGGGTTCGGCCGTTGGTGGTTGAAGATCTTGTGAAGTTAACCCGCAGGCTATTGGCGGAAGGGGGTGTCGGCCAATTCGCCGAAGCCTTGGTAGGGGCCACACCACCCCAAGCCACCGCCAGTGTGCAATCCAGCGCCAAAGCCTTTGAACTGGCCACCGCCAACCAGCAGCGCTTCACCCTGGACCGAGGCAGCAATGCCGTCGCCGTCGGCGGTGACCGTTCCTTCAATGGCCGTGGCATGTTGCTGGCTAACCCGCACTTTCCCTGGGTAGGCGGCATGCGCTTTTATGAAATGCACCTGACCATTCCCGGCCAGTTGGATGTGATGGGCGCCGCCTTGCCGGGCTTGCCAGTGGTTAACATCGGCTTCAACCAGCACGTGGCGTGGACCCATACAGTGGACACGTCCAAGCATTTCACCCTGTATCGCCTGACCCTCGATCCCAAGGATTCCACCCGTTACCTGCTGGACGGCACGTCCATCCCCCTGGACAAGACGACTATGACGGTACAGGTCAAGCAGGCTGACGGCAGCCTCAAGGACGTGACCCATACGGTCTACAGTTCGCAGTTCGGCCCCGTAGTGCAATGGCCGGGCAAGCTCGACTGGGACAGCCACTACGCCTTCAGCCTGCGCGACGCCAACCTGGACAACGATCGCGTGCTGCAACAGTGGTACGCCATGAACCGCGCCGGCAGCCTCAAGGAACTGCAAACCTCGGTACACACGCTGCAAGGCATCCCCTGGGTCAACACCCTGGCCGCCGATGACCAGGGCCAAAGCCTGTACATGAACCTGTCGGTGGTGCCCAACGTCAGCGCCGCCAAGCTCGCCCAATGCAGCGACCCGCGGGCCGGCCTGCAAATGATCATGCTCGACGGCGCTCACAGCGCCTGTGCCTGGGACATCGACCCGCGTGCTGCCCAGGCCGGCATCTTCCCGGCTGATCAGTTGCCACAGCTGCAGCGCACCGACTATGTGCAGCACTCCAACGATTCCGCCTGGATGGCCAACCCCAAAGCGCCGTTGACAGGCTTCTCGCCGGTGATCAGCCAGGACAACATCGGCCTCGGCCCACGCGCCCGCTTCGCCATCCAACGCCTGCAATCCCTGGACAAGCACCCCATCAGCATCGCAGACCTGCAAGACATGGTGATGGACAACCAAGTGTATCTGGCGGGCCAAGTCATGCCCGACCTGCTGGCGTTCTGCGCCAAACACCTGGGCGCCGACGCCGCTGCGCTACAGCCGCTGTGCGCCAGCCTCAAAGACTGGGATCAGCACGCCAACCTCGACAGCGGCGTGGGCCTGGTGCACTTCATCAACCTGATGCAGCACCTGCAGCAAATTCCCGACGCCTGGCGTGTGGCCTTCGACCCGGCCCGCCCCCTGACCACCCCAACCGGCCTCGCCATCGACCGCGCACCCGTTGCCAAGGCCCTGCGTGAAGCCATGTTGGCCTCCAGTGCAGAGGTCAACAAACTTGGCCTGAAGCGCTGGGGCGATATCCAAGTTTCCGGCCAAATTCCCATCCACGGTGGCCCGCAGGAACTGGGTATCTACAACGCCATGCAAACCGTGCCCCGTGCAGACGGCAAACGCGAAGTGGTCAGCGGCACCAGCTACCTGCAAATCGTTACTTTCGACGACCAAGGCCCCAACGCGGTAGGCGTGCTGGCGTTCTCCGAATCCAGCAACCCGGCGTCCAACTATTCAAAGGACCAGACCCAAGCCTTCTCCGAGAAAAAACTGCGCCCACTGCCGTTCACTGACGCCCAGATCAAGGCCGATCCGCAGTACCAGGTCCAGACCGTGAAGGAGTAGGGCAGGCTTGCAACCCCTTGATGTCAAGACAGAATATTTTTTGAAATCAAGGGGTTGCAGGCATAGGCAAATGAGTACATAATGGCGCCCATCGAACGCAATGAAGCATTAAAAACTTCAATGTATTCAATGAGTTAGAGTAGAGGCGAGCTTCACATAGCCCACTCAAGTTTGTATGCGGTGAATGTCAGCAGCCAGGGCATTGATCGTTTGAGGCCGAGTAGCAAAATGGTTATGCAGCGGATTGCAAATCCGCCTACGCCGGTTCGATTCCGACCTCGGCCTCCACTCTTAAAGCCCCGTAGATCAATGGTCTACGGGGTTTTTTAATGCCTGCGATTTGAGAGCCGTTCCGCAACTTTTGGCATGCGTTCCGCAACCCCCGGCGTTTTGGGACGCGTTTGGGGGAGCGGATTTCGTCTGGTGGCGTGGGGTAATGGCGGGTTATTTCGTGGGTTTTACAATCTCGCCCACACGTCGATAGACTCTTTTGGTCATCTCTTCGGTGGAGTGTCCAAGCAGCCGGCTAGCGTGCGCCAGCTCGATCTCGCTGGCCGCTTTCGGGCGGATGTCCTTGAACTGGAACTGGCGGATCAGCACTGCCAATGCCGAGTCGCCGTCGGCGCCGGCCTTGATGGCCGCTTTCTCTCGGGCTTCGTCCCAGCGGTTGCGCAGCATCTGTTGGCTCATCCGAAGGCCGGATGTGTTGGTAATCAGCCTCGATGTTTTAATACCGCTGAGGGCCCGGCGTTCCTGTAGGTCATTGATAAACGCGCTCAACCCCGACTGAACACCTTCGTCTTCCAGCCGCAGGCGCAGCTTCTTGGCCGTCTTGCCCTGTTTGACCATCAGGAACCCGTCGACCAAATCAGTGGTTGCCACTTTCAAGACGTCGGCGGGGCGCTGCCCCGTCAAGTAAGCCAGTTTCATAGCGTCCTTGAGTTCCTGAACTGCTGAGTCGTACACGGCATTCCATACGATATCGCCCGCGTAATAATCCCGTGGTGTCTCCTTGTTGCGGCGCACACCGAAGCAAGGGTTTGCGTTGTTGGTCAGGCCCCACTCGCGGGCAATCGTGAACATGTGCGACAGCAGCGCGATTTCCCGGTTGGCCCTGACCTTTGCGGTCCTGGCGTCCCGATACTGCGCGACTACCTGGGGCGTGATCGAATCAATGGGGGCTTGCTCAAATGCCTTCCTGAGCTGTTTGAGTTCCTTCATGTTGTCGTCCTGGGTGCGTAAACCCTTGGTCGGGATGATCTCTTTCACATACCTGTCAAACAAATAGCCCAGCAAGTGGCTGGGCTTCGGTGCTGCTCGACGCTCCAGCCTTGCCCATTCCACTTTAGCCTGGTCAAGGTCGCTTCCCAGTGGGATTTCCTTGCGTTTACCCTCGGCATCCCTGCCGTTGTAGTAGTAACTGATCCACGTTTTTCCGCTCTTGCGCTTGTGGCTTCGTCGGAGCATGCGCGGGGGCAAGTCCCGGTTCGATGTGGTTTTCTGGCGCATTGATCAGCTCACATTCGCCAGGTCGAGCGTCCAGGTCTCAGCCGCAGGATTTACAGCGGAGGGTGTGACGCCCGCCAGCTTCATTCGGGCGTACACCCGGCCAACGATTGGGCGCCGGGCGCCGGTCAAAACATGCTCCCAATGGTTCTCGATTAACCATTGGATTTGCTTGTAAGGCATCTGATAGCCGGTGATGGTGGCCAGCTCTTCGTCGGTCAGGGTTTCGCTTTGGAATTCCATCATCATGCCTCCGCGGTCGGGCCGGCTGCATCAGTGCGAGCACGACGCTTACGAAATTCGTAAATCATGCTGCGCAGCTCTACGAGTGACTCCTGCAGGTCACCGCGGGCGGAGTCGATATTCTCAAGCAGCTCACCTTCGCCGTCGTCACCGCCCTCATCGACGGCCAGCAGAGCCAGGCCATATGCCTGGAACTTCGCCAGTACGTCATCTGCTGACGTTGCCATGTACTCGGCATGTTCGATGGCGTAGTCTTTTGGTGAGCGCTCCGGTAGCACCTGCGATACCGGCGCGAAGTGCTCGCTGTACAGTTCTCTACCACCCTCTGCCGGCTTGAGTGCAGTCACGGCGTCGATACGGTCCCAGATTTTCTTGCCGGTCTCGTCGCAGCTTTCGCGCCAGGGGCCAAGCCAGGTACGCCATATCTCCAACAGATTTACGGCGTCATCCACCCGCTCAATCGCTGCGTTCAGCAGGGCTTGCAGGGCGTCCCGCTCGGCACGGTATTGCAGGGCCTCTCTGTGTTTGCCATGGGCTGAGTTGGCGTTGATCTCGACGAAACGCTTCAGCTGCTCCAGTTGGCGCTGTAGGGCTGAGTTCTCCAGTGCTGTTCGCTCCAGCAGGTTCGCCAGTCCCTCAATGTGTTCTTTCTCGGTTCGGCCGATGTTGGGTTTGGCTGTTGCGAAGTTGCGCGAATAGTCGAGTGCCGCTTGAATGTTCGGTTTCATCACGCGATCCTCCGAAAACTTACGCACCAGACCCAGGGATTGGTGTCCCAGTCGCCGCCGACGGAGTTCCATAACCCGGAGAATCCGTGAATCTCGGCCTCTTTGAGCGTGTGACGTGACGGCGCGGTTTCCAGAAACTGCCTGCACATTTCAGCGTCGACCCCCTCAGCGATGCATTGCTCTGGCGTGATGTCCTGCAACCGCTCGACGCGCACGTCGGTGATCTCCAGCAGGATGCGACTGACCCAGCGCGGCATGTGAGTGGATGGGCGCAATTTCCCTGGGGTGATCATTTCGCATCCGGCCTGCCTAATAGCCCCATCTGCCGGGTACAGGATCGGCTCGCCCTGGCTCAGGTGTCGCGGCGCGAGCACGTCAACCTGTGTGTCAGCTATCCATGTCTCGCGCACCCACAGCCGGTCGCCAGGCTTGCCGTAAGGGCAGGCAATTGGGTATTCCATGCCTTCATGGTCAGACGTGAAGTCGCCAAACGCGTTGTATGGCCACCAGCCGTTGCCGTGGTCAAGCATCATGAAGCCGTCGGCGTGCGCCTTGGTCGCTTTCACCGCCCGGCGCGTGACCATCTTCCGGCCTTCCAGGATGGCGCGCACCATCGGCGCCGAGAACAGGATGGGAAGTTCTTTGGCCTTTATCATGCGGCCTCCGTGGAGCAAGATGCAGGTAGCGACAATGGTTTGTCACCTCCCCGAGCGATGCCAGCGTTCAAATCAACTTTCCTGCCCGCCAACATGCCCGCGATCTGGGCGTCAAGGTCGAGTTCGATATCTGGGGATTTGCGTGCCTTCCCGATGGTGATGTTTGATAGGTATTCCGCTATCAGCGCCTTGTCCTGGCGCTGTACTGCCACCAGCTCACGGCCATCACTTGTCGCGCTGGTGTCGTCTTCGCCCTGTGGGACCAATGCCAGAAGCTTTCCGTAGACCTGGGCAACCCATGCCAGGGCGAAGTGATCACCAGCCGTTTCTGCGGAGTACGAGCTGCGGTACTTGCCAGAGCGGACGCCGGCAGCGTACTGCTTGCGTGCTAGTTTTAGTTTGGTGAGCAAGGCTTCATAGGCATATAGGGCGATGTGCTGAGAGGGTGTCACTCCGATGAACGAAGCCCGCTCCACCACTCGATTCTTGGTTTTGCACCAATCTCTAACGCGCAGTGAGGAACAGTTAAAAACTGCGGCAACAGATGCGCTGAGTTGTTGGTCCCATGCTGGTCGGCGTTCGTTGCGTGAAAACTGTGACTCGACTTCGCCGACGTCGCTGAGCTTGACGTCCATCTCAGTCAAGCGGTATTCGCGCATCAGGGCCTGAGCTTGGCGAAGGGCCGTAGCCGCTTCGTTTTCATTGGCGCTCTGGGAGAGGGCAAGGCAGTGCTTGATCTTGCGGATCGCTCGCTCAAGTTTCTTTTCGTCGATGTGCGCGCTAGTCATTCCGCACCTCCCGATTGTTCGCGGTGTTCGCTTGTATTCGCCCCGGCAAGTTCATGGTCAAACGAAACTCGGAATCCCGCCGCATTGCGGTGGCCGCCGCCGCCGTATTGGCTGGCTATCTCCGATACGTCCATGCCTTCGTCCGTGCTGCGCAGACTAAAAACGCGCCCGGTCGGTGTGTCCCAATAGCAGGCGGCAAAAGGCTCGCCCTGCGCCATCAGGTGGCCGGCGTCACTTGTTAGCGTGTATGGCAGGCTTGCAGCGGGCACGTCGTGACCGCCAATCGTGAGGCGGCGTTTTGTGACGGCCACCAGCTCGGCCACGTCCTTATGATGTTTGCGCTCAATCGCCGCACCATCTGAGCGAAGGGACTGGACGTCGGCGGCCATCAACTGGTCCCAGACTTCGAAGTCGTACGAGTAGCTAAAGAGGTTTGCTTGAATCTCTCGGGTACCGTCCAACTTGAAGAGCCATAAGTCCCGGTCTTCGATATGGCGCAGTAGTTGTGGCGGCTCTTGGTCGGGGAAGTAGTGGTCCCAGGCGAGCATCGCGCCGCTGCGGTTCATATCAAAACAGCAAGCAATTGCCGGGCAATTATGTGTGCGGGCAAAATCGTGTGCTGTTTTCCAGCCGAGCAGTTGGGGGCCGCCGTCCTGGTAGGCATCCTCTTCAATGCCAGCGTGGAATTGCTCAAAGCGCACCAGATCGTCGGCAGCACTTTTGTGGTGGTCGAGCACGATGATGGTGTTGGCCGAGCGGGCAAGCGCCGATAGCACGTCGTACTTGTAACTGAAATCGACGATGACAACGTCTTTCCCGGTAACGTCTGGTGGCTCTTGACCGTAAACCCCTGGCACAAATTCGACATTGCTGCCGAGCGCCTTTCGAACAACCCATGCAGCGCCGAAGCCGTCAGCGCAATTGCCGTGGTAGATGCACATGGTTTTCATGCTGCGTCCTCCGCCACTGATTGAGTTGGGTAGGCTGACACCCACATTTTCGCGGCGAAGGCGATGAGGTCCCGCTGCTGTTTGGTTACTTTGCTGACCATTGTTTCGGTGCCGGGGAATGCTTGCCATGTTTCCACTGCGAGACGCAGCGTCGTGCCTACGTTGGTCAGCAGTTCATGATCTGCAAAAGTGCAGACTGATTTAGCCCGAGCTTGTGCTGCGTGGCGGAGTTTGATTTGGTTCTGGAGGTCATGCCTCAAGGCTTGAGCCTCTTGATGATGCAATTCATTTTGGCCATTTAAGCCCTTTGCAAGGCCGCGGGCGTAAGCTTTCTGACTGGCCTTGATCAGGTAGAACGCAGTTGCGATCCAGCCGATTAACAAGCCAATGACGATGATGGTGGTTTCGGTTTGCATGTGCTGTATGCCTCGTTAGAGCCCGCCGCCGGACAGTTTTGGTGAGAGGACGGCGGCGGGGTGTTGCAAAGAGTTAGCTAGAACGTTGCTTCGTAGAGCGGCACGTCGTTAATGGCGCCTTCGATCTTGGCGCGCACAGCGTTGTAGGCTTCCTCAAGCACCTTGTCTGCGCGTACCAGTTCAAACCACATCGTCAGGCGGCCTTCCTGAATGCGATAACGGAAGCGGGCTGGCACGCAGAACATTTCACCGCCCAGGAACGGTTTGAGCGCGATGAAAAACTCTTCCGGGATGCGTAGCTGGCCTGCCTCGCCGGCGCGCCCCTCGATTTCTTCGTTGTAGGTCAGCTGAACCTGCCCATTGTCGAGGCGGGTGCCTTGGCGGAACGTGATGTTCTTTTTGGCTTCCAGCGTGCGGCTGATTTCCAGCATGTCTGCGGCACTGGGGCTGTTGTTCTGCTCGGGGTGGTGGGTGATGTCCTTCACGTTGTCTTCAATGAATTCAGCGAAGGTCGCCTGGTCCATGCGCTTGCGGTCTTTATCTTTCCAGTTGCCCCATTCAACGGTGGTCGGGCAGCGGTACGTTGCGACGTGATCGCGCCAGGCTGGTGCGGCCGGGTCGTGGTAGTCGATGACGGCAGTGAAGGTGCGGCCTTCGGGGCCATTGCAAAACACGGCGGTGGCCTGAGTGGCAAAGCGGTTCACGTAGCTGATGAACGATTCGGCGTCGAGTACCGTGAGCTTCTGCTTGATGCGTGATGGCGCAGGCAGAAGATTTTCCAGGCTTTCGATATTTACACCGTTCGGTACGAGTGCAAGTGGTGCGGGAATACCTGGGACTTCCATTGGCTTGCCGAGAGATTGAGCCAGGGTGACCAGGTGCTGTAGGGCTTGTTGCATTGGATGTGCTCCAGTGGTTTGCGATTTGGTGAGAGGTTGGTGCTACGGCTGTTACTGGCTGACCTGGCGCAAGGCACCGGGCGCCGGATCGCCCTCGACGCTACGCAGCGGGATTTCCTGCTGGCGCGGGTCGCGGCGGGTGATGTTGCCTTCGGGCGTGAGGAAGAACAGGGACGTACCGCGAGCCAGAACAGGCTCTTTGGCCTTGACGTCGGCCTTCACCGTCATCTGGCCGCCGCCATCAGGCTTGTAGGTGAGCTTTATGGTCAAATCGCCGCCCTTGCCGGTCATGCGGATGGCGTCGATCAGGCTGTGCTGGGCCTCGGTTAGCTCATCCAGCAGGCCGCCGGCTTCGATGTCGCGCAGGGTGTCCACAAAGGGACGTGCTTTGGTGCTCATGTGCTGTGCCTCATTGGGTTATTGCCCCTGGTCGGCAGGGGCTACCGTTTGAATCAGGCCGCTTGGCTCGTCGCCTGGGCGTCGAGGTAGTCGGCAAGGTCGTGCAGATAAACGACAGGCTTGGCGCGTACGGAGCAGTGCAGGCGCTTGACTACCAGCTCGATCCGGCCTGCCTTGATTTCGTTGAGCAGGTGGCGGTCGGTGCGGATGTGCGTGAAGTACTGCTCACGCACGGCGGTCAAACTTGGGCAAGGCGTGGCGAACTGGCGCCGGAGTTGTTCCAGGGTGGTGGTCACGCGGATTCCTCCCCATGCCCCTCCTTTCGGGGCACCAGCTTGAGGCGGATCAGTTCGGCGAGACCTTCTTTGCTCTTGCCCTTGGCCGCTGCCAGGACGTTGCCCTTGGCGTCTGCAACGACGGCACCGTATGGATATTCCGGGCACTTGACCGGTGTCACGTAGGCGACTTGGCCGTCGGCGATCACTGCATCAACGCAGCGGAACACTTCGGCAAGTTCCACCGACACGCAGGGCAATGCCTCCAGCAATGCGACAGCTTCGGCTGAGGCGCCAATCAGGGTGGAGCGGCTGATCACTGTTGGATGGTTGAGGTACATCGGCACCAATTTCAGGGCGCCTACAGCGGAGTTGATGGCGGTGGGCTTCATGCTGCGGCGTCCTTCTTGGTGATAGTGATGTCCAGTTTTCTGGCGATCCACTCAACGCCCGCTTCCTTGACCATCACCACGGAATAATGGGTGTAGTTACGTAGTGCCGGATTCCAGCGGCTGCGTGGGTCGGAAAACAGGTAGCCACGCTCACGGTGAGCGCTGGCAAGGTCGCCGGATGAATTCAACACGCCCAGTTCCCGCAACCTGGTGCGGAAGGCGCGGGGCTTGAGTCCGAGCAAAGCGGCGGTTTGTTCCAGGGTGCGGTTCATGGCGGCAGACCTCAGGCGAATTGCTGTTCGCGACGTTTGTGGCGTTCACGTAGGCAGCGAAAGGTTTCATCCAGCGAGCGCAGGAACTCTTCGACGGTCCCGTCATTGCGCAGATATAGGTCGTTGTCGTTGGCTTTAACCCCTGTCTCGCTGATATGCGCGTTTACGGGTTCTGCGTTGCGGCGGTTGATGTGGATTACCGTGCCGCCGCGTCGGCGGATAAGGTCCGCTTCGTTCTCGAACCGAATATCGCTAACCACGAACCCAATCACCGCACCCAGTGCGGCAGTGATGTAGTCGAGGTTCTGCTCTGCGAGCATCACCCACACGTCCGGGTGGATGGTGTCGCGTGCCCATTCGGTGCCCATCGACTGCATCAGTTGACGCGGCGACCGGTCCAGCCAGGCCAGTGGTTGCTCCTTGCGGTCGCCTTCGAAGTCGGTAGGGTCGAGGTTGAAGATCGCCATCAGGCCATCGCGGAGCGGATCAGCGAACGCGTAGTGCTCCAGCAGGTAAGTGCCTACCAGGTGCTCGGCGGCGGTCGTCTTGCCGGAGCGTGCGCGACCAGTGAGGCCAATCAAAAGAGGCTTCATGCTGCGTTGCCTCCCCATGGACCCTGGTCATCGCTGGCGACGGCTGCGGGGGCTGGTGCAATGGTGGCGCGTCCCAGATTGACGATGACAAGAAGGCCAGTGCTGCGCTGGATACGCTCTACTGCGGCGGGGCTGGTCGCCGCCGCCGGGTGAAGGTAGACCGGGCAGCGGGTGTTGCTGTGCTGTGTCGTTTGCATGTCTCGTACTCTTTGGTGAGAGGGGTACGAACAAACAATACGCGTTTATTTGTTTTTTGGTCAACAGGAAAATTTGTAATTGTTTCTTTGATTAACAAAAAGCCCGCATTGCGCGGGCTTTTCGTACAACATTCGCTGTCAGCGTAAAACGGAATACCAGAAAATGCGGCCCAAAATAACTATCCCTTCCGTCTGAATCTGTTCCTCCGGGTACTCTTCATCTGGGTGCTCGTCCCTATTGAAGCTCCGCATACGTAAGCCACCGCGCGGTAGTCGGTAAAGGATCTTCACTCGGAGCTGCCCGTTTTGACTGATAGCGAAAATATCCCCGTCCTTTATGGCTGTCTTCCCTCGATCGACCCCGGCCAAGCTGCCATCAGGGATAACTGGAGCCATGCTGTTGCCGGAGACGACGATGCATACGATGTTGCTAGCGTCGACTCCAAGTGATTGTAGCGACGATTGACTAAAGCCAAGCTTTACCGTGCCGTGCTCTTCTATTTCCGTACGCCCAGAACCTTCGGGCTGTTCAACTTCCTTGAGCATGGGAACCTCGACTTCATTTTCAAGTGGAGGTCCGTCTTCCCATACAGCTATAGGGGCATCAATTAACTTGGCGTTGGATTGCTTCGCGACTGTCGATGAAAGCTCCCAGCTCTCGTCGAGCGCCTCCATAGGCATGCTAAGCACCTGGGCAATTTTCATAGCGTGCTTAGTAGTCTGAGACTTTCCGCCCTCGAATGCCGCATACACCTGTTGAGTGAGCTTTTTAGGCGGAACGAGTAGGGCTGTGACGCGCGTGGCGACATCCGCTTGAGTCAAATCAAGTTCTTCGCGGCGGGCTTTGAATTTCAGGGCCAGGCGGCTTGGGGTGGGGAGCTGTTTAGTCATCAAGCGAGGCTACAAAAAGTTTTGTATTTCATCAAACATAAAAAGATGTTGAGAGATAACAAAAATAGTTGTAATTTCTCGTTGTGATTTTAGTTCGAGGGTTGAGATGAGCATTTCGAATTCCATGCGTGAGGCGCTTGCCAAGGCCATCAGCCTTGCCGGCGGCCAGGCCGCGTTCGCGGTGCTGGTCTCGACGCCAGAGCGGAACGTCTCTCAACAGCTCGTCTCGTACTGGTTCAGAAGGGGCGAGCTTCCTGCTGAGATGGTATTGCGAGTCGAAAAACTGACCGGAGTCCCGAGAGACGCATTGCGTCCTGACGTTTTTTTGCTACCGGTCGACCTGCAAGCAGCTTAAAAAAGGCGCCGGGCCGGGGCCTCTCACCAAAGATCCCCCAGCCCGGCTACGACGATACACAGCACATGCACATCGGTCGTGGTCGTAGGATAGGGCGTGCCCGTTTCTATGGCTAGACCGTAAACGGAGTATTTACGGTTATGAGTCGAACAGAACAGTCACCGGCCATTGCGCCGGTTCTTTCACTTCGCAAGGCAATCTATCGTGCGGCGCATGATTACCGCGGCGGTGTCACCGCCCTGGCGCTCGATATGGTGATGGAATACGACAGCTTGCAAAAGAAGGTCAAACATGACTTTGAACAGCGCTGGCTTGATCCCGATGAGCTGGAAGAGCTGATACGGCTGACGGCAAATCCCTCGTTACTCGATGCGCTGATGCGACCTGCCGGTATGGTCTGGTACAAGCCGGAAGCGGCGGCGCCTACCAAGGAAGCCTTGCTGGCTGTCAGCAAGGTGTTGCACCGGACGGGCCTGTTTGTTTCCAGCATGCATGAAGGTGCTGCCGACAATATTTGGGAGCCGCATGAGGTTGAATGCCTGGAGAAGCACGGCGCCGATGTGATCCGTGCGGTGCTGGGCATTATGGCTGGGGCCAGGCAAGCAATGGAGGCCCGCCAGAATGACTGACATCATTGATATTGCCAACGATCAGGCCGAGTACTTTCTACAGGTCGCACTTGATCGCCGTCAGCGCCCGACAAGCGCCGTCAGTGCCCAGTTCTGTGAGGATTGCGACGAGCCTATCCCGTTACTTCGTCAGCAGACGATCCAGGGTTGTGCGACCTGCGTCAGTTGTCAGGGGTTGCGGGAGCGGCGGCGATGAGTGAGCAACCCACCAGCACAGCGATATCGTCCTGGGCGCGCCGCTACATCGAAACCTTTAACTTTGCACTGGTCCCTATTGACCCAGGCGAAAAGGCGCCCAAGGGCGTGGGGTGGAACAAGCCAGGCGGTTACATCACCGACCCGGCCGCCGCCGAAGCATTCTGGCAACGTAATCCCAACCACAACCTGGGCGTAGTGCTCGGGCCAAGTCGGGTTTGCTCGTTGGACGTTGACGATGTGCCGTGGACGCGGTTTGTGCTGTTCGACCAGATGGGCCTCGATTTAGATGCAATGGCGCTGGTCTATCCGACCATCGTGGGTAACCCATTGCGGTTCCGCGTGCTGTTTAAAATGCCGGATGACATGGAGCTGACGCGCCACTCGCTTTCCTGGCCCAATGAGAACGACCCCGATGGGTCGATTCACAAGGGGCTGCTGGCTCGGGCGAAGGCGGCGAAAGAGCAGGGGGACACCGCTGGTGAGGCGGCTGCAAAAGCTGAGGCCGACGAATACAAGCGGTTCACGGTGTTTGAGCTGCGGGCGGGCCTGGTGCAGGACGTATTCCCGCCATCAATCCATCCTGGCACTGGTAAGCCGTACACCTGGCGCACGCCGCCGAATGCAGCGGATGGCCTGCCGGTCCTAACCAATGAGCTGCTGAACATTTGGCAGAATTGGGACGTCTTCAAGCGCAACGCCGAAGCGGCGTGCCCATGGGCGCCAAAGCCAAAGAAGCCCGCCGCGAAACCTATCAAGCGCGCTCCACCTGCTGATGGCAAGCTCTCGGTGATTGATGAGTTCAACCGGTGCCACGATGTGGAAGAGCTGTTGCGCGCCCACGACTACATCAAGCGCGGTAACAAATGGCTGTATCCACACAGCAGCACCGGGCTGCCAGGTGTGACTGTCACTGACCGCAAGGTCTACTCCCACCACGGTGCCGATCCGCTTGCCAACGGTCACCAAAATGATGCCTTTGAAGTGTTTTGTCTGTTGGACCACGATGGTGACCAGTCGAAGGCAGTGAAGGACGCCGCCCGGATGTTGGGCATGCAGCATTCAACGCGGCCAGGTCCGCACGATCTTCCCCCAGCCCCATCTGCGGATGCAGTCGGGCAGGACTCTGGCGTGCCGAATGGCGAGGCCGCTCCGGCTGCTGACGGGGGCGCGGGGGAAGAGCTGACATATGAGCAGGTACTCCGGCGATACGTGCTGGTCGAGGGCACAACCCAGGTGTGGGACCTCGATAAAGCGCGGGCGATGAAGAAAACTGCGTTTGAGGCCCGTGTCGGTAAGCCCCTGGCGAAACAGTGGATGGATGACACCCAGAAAAAGCTGATCTCGGACGATAAGGTCAAAGAGATTGAGCAGGCCCGCAAGATGGCGGGCAAGAAGGGTGGGGCGCTGAACCTTGAGCCGATTGAGCGCTATGTCTATATCGACGGCACCAAGGATGTTTGGGACCGAGAGAAGAAGCGTCGTGTTCCAGAGGGGGCGGTCAAGATGGCCCTCGGCGACATGTACGGCATGTGGTTGAACAGCCCGGCTCGCCGTGTGGTTGACGTGGAGAACATCGTGTTCGACCCGACAATGACCAAAGATCCGAACGTCTATATCAATACCTTCGACGGACTGCCCATGGAACCGAGCCGCGATGACGCGGCGTGCGAGAACCTGCGGTGGTTGATCTCTTTCCTGTGCAACCACGATAAGTCGTCGAACGATTGGCTGGTGAAGTGGCTCGCGTATCCCTTGCAGCACCTTGGTGCAAAAATGGATACGGCGGTGCTGGCTCATTCCACCATGGAGGGCTCAGGTAAAAGCCTGCTGTTCGCTGATGCCTTCGGTTTGTTGTACGGGCAATACGCTGCCACGGTCGGCCAGACCCAGCTGGAAAGCAACTTCAACGCCTGGCAAAGCCGGAAGCTGTGGGCGGTGTTTGAGGAAGTGGTCAGCCGAGACCAACGTTACAACCAGGTGGGTAAGATCAAGCACCTGGTGACCGGCAAGACGGTGCGTATGGAGTCGAAGTTTATCAACGGTTGGGAAGAGGCCAACCACATGAACGCGGCGTTCCTAAGCAACGAGATTATGCCGTGGCCGATTGCTCCAAGCGACCGCCGAATGCTGGTGCTTTGGCCGATGGAAACGTTACCGGTTGAGCGGCAGAAGGCGGTTGGCCGGGAGTTGGAAAACGGCGGTGTAGCGGCGCTTTATGCGTGGCTGTTGTCCATCGACCTGGGCGACTTCGACCAGCGTACCAGGCCGCCCAGCACTGATGCCCGTGAGCGGCTGGTGGCGTTGAGTCGGGCCAGCTGGCAGACTTTCCTGTTCCTCTGGCAATACGGCGAACTTGGGCGCGATATGTGGGGCGCCTGCTTATCGACAGACCTTTACGCGATGTTCCTGGAGTGGTGCCACCGCAACAAAGAGCATGTGATGAGTCAGACGAAGTTCTCGTTGTTCATCAGCTCCGAGGTGGATAAGACCCGCGCCATCCCCTGGACCGACGGCAGCAATCGCAAGTTCGGGGCGTTCTTCTTTCCGCGTGATGACCAAGCTTCCCAGCCCCCATCACTCAGGTCGGCCGACCTGGGGAAGGCGGTGGTTGCTTGGAGGGCAGCGGCACGCCTGGCGGGCTGGAACGTCGACAACTGGGACCACATCAAGGCGGCGGCAGCATGAATCCGACTAAAAGTGTGTTGGGTGTGTTGGGTGTGTGTTGGGTTGGTTTTCGATACCCCACACAATTTAAAGCCTTCTATTTCGCGGCTTTCCGGCTTGTGTGTTGGGTGTGTTGGGTTTGCCGTCGCGCACGCGCATGGGTGACACTATTTCAATCCATGACGGCACGGTTTTTTTCTTATGCGATGACCGTTAAACCCAACACACCCAGCACACTCAACACAGACGTTTTAAAGCTATTGAATTTAAAGGCTTTTAGCTGTGTTGGGTTTGTGTTGGGTATGGCGTTTTTTGTGTTGGGTTGGGTTTTTAGCGGGGGAGCGGGGCAATGATCGAAGAAATGGAAACTCTGTTGAAGCACTGGGCCGAGCAATGCCGAAGCAATGGGATGGGCGGCGGAATGGGAAGCCCCATGGCTACGATAATGGAGTGGGGTGGTTGCGCTCCTCGCGGTACGCCTGGCCCCCGCATTATCCTTGGTGCTGGCGCTGGTCCTGATGGTGTTGCTCAAGAGGTCACTGCTGGTTTGTCTGAGATTGAGCGCCAGGACAAACGTGGCGAGGCACTGGCCCGGTTGGCGGTTGTTCGGTATGGGAGTGACCCCACACCAAGCTGGCTTATGCAGATGCATCTGGCGGGCTTTTCATCTACGGCCCGTCAGACGTATTACGATCAGGTGCACGCTTTGCATCTGCGGTTGCTTCAAGCGCTGACCCGCCGGGCAGAGGTTCGAAAACAACTGGCCGTTCGTCGGGGCGGACAGACTCAAAGTGTTCTCAAAGTTGCGTCAAAGTTGCGTCGAGCGAATTAACCGAAATTGCCCCCTTTTCGGTTCCGTACTCAAGGGGTAAAAAGTCCCCACGATATGGAATTTGCGCCTCGGCGCTGACCTCGCACGTGCTGTGCAGCTTCACCCGGTTCCCCTAGACCGGTTCCTCAACCCCGCCTTGTGCGGGGTTTTTAATTTCTGCCCGATGGGTTTTTGCAATGGAGTTATCAGCATGGGCGAGCCAGCGAGCACGGCTGCAACTGTTGTCGTGGCCGGCGCCGCCGGTACTGCTGTAACGGGGTTGCTGACCGGTGTTGATGGGCTTGCCGTAATCGGCGCTCTTGCCGGTTCACTTGTATTTTTTACCACGACCGAAGAGTTGCCCGTCTGGAAGAGGTTGGTGTTCCTCCTGGTGTCATTCGTGATGGGTTACTTGTTCGCCCCAGGTCTCGGTGAACTGGAGTTGTGGGGCATTCGACCGTTCAAGCACTCCGGCCCGGCTGCGTTCGGTGCGTCGGTACTGGTTGTCACGGTTGCACTTGCCATCATCAAGCGACGCGGTCTCGATGCCGAGCCGCAAGGGAGGCAGGATGGATAGTCACGTGATTCAGGCAGTGCTGACCCAGGCCACGTTCTGGTTGTGCGTGGCGTTGTTCGTTCGCTTGTTCACCTTCCGGCGCCGTGGGGCGCGCTTTCGCCGCGACATGAGCTGCCTTGCCTGGATGGTGATGGTGGCGTCCGGTGCAGTGATTGTTTACATCGGCAAAGGCCAGTTGATCATGCCGCGTAACGCGTGGCCGCTGGTGGTACTGCTGGCGGTGTTCGTTGGGTCGGTGTGCCAGAGTTCGGGCAACCTGGCCCGCGTATGGCGAGTCGGTTAACTGTGATGGCCGGAGATGATGCACATGATGCGGCTTGAGATGCGCGACAACATCGACCAGATCGTCAAGGAGATGCGTGGCATCAGCCGGTCGAAGGTGCCCACGGCAGCAGCCAAGGCGTTGACCTTCACGGCAGAGCGCGTCCAGGCCGCCGAGAAGGCTGAACTGGCGCGGGTGTTTGATCGCCCCACACGCTGGACACTGAACGCCATCTTCAAGCGCAGCGCCACGGTCAACCGGTTGTATGCCCGGGTGTGGGTCAAGGATGAAGCCAGCTCAGGTGTGCCCGCGTCCAAGTACTTGCCGGTACACATGGATGGTGGCAACCGCCCGCACAAGCGCTTCGAGAAGGCGCTGATTCATTACGGCCTGATGGCTGCTGACATGTATGCAGTACCAGGTCGGCGTGCCCGAATGGATGGCAACGGGAACATCAGTCGCGGCCAGATCGTGCAGATCCTTTCCGCCCTCGGCGCAGCAGAGCGGGTGTCGGGCTTCATGGCTAACCGCACGAAACGAAGCAAGCGACGCAACCGCAATGCACCGGACTACTTCGTGGGTCGGCCCGGTAACGGCACCGGACCTCGCGGTATCTGGCAGCGGGTCGGCAGTGGTGCCAGGCCCGTTCTGATCTTCGTCAAGCGCCCAACTTATCGACGGCGCTTTGACTTCTACGGGGTCGCCAATCGCGTGGCCCAGGCCGAGTTCGAACCGCTGTTCCGGCGTGCCCTGGCTCGGGAGATGGAAAGGGGCTGACCTCCCGTCGATTTCGTGCTTTTTCTCTTAAAAAGTGGCGACATTTCAATGATTTGGCAGGTTTTAGTCTTGACAGGGGCATATGTGCCCCGAAATCAATGGGTCCTTCCGGGCACCGGGGCCAACGGGGTAATTCGAACCCCGACTTTTTCACAGATTCAACCTGACATAGGGGGTTCCGCTTCCATGTCGGCAATAGGACAAGACCATGCAAACCCAACGTGAAGTCGCTGATCACCTGGACATGAGCGAGCGAAATGCCCGCGATGTGCTCAAGGCGTTGGACCTGGACTGGCAGACCGCAAGCCTGGACGAGATCCGGACGGCCTATATCCGCGACCTGCGCGGAAAAGCCGCTGGGCGTGGGGGCAGCCAGCTGGAACAGCTCAACAGAGCGCGCATCGATGACCTGCAGCAGAAGTCGGCAAACGGACGGTTGGCCTATCACGAAAAACTGAGATCACTGATCCCGGCAAGTGAGGCTGAGCGGGTGCTGTCCGACTGGGCCAGCTTCGCAAACCGGGAATACCTGGGCGGCCTTGAACGAATCATTCAGGAAATCGAGAACGTGCAGAAACTCACGGTAGATCGAACAGTGGTGGCCAAAGTTGCTGGACCTACAACCGAGCGAATTGCAGGCTACGCGCGAAAACTTGGCGCGGAGCTTGTCGGCAGCAGCGGGGAAATTCAACCCGCCCCGTGATATCCCGACCGCGCATTACATGAGCACCGAGTTTTACCTGCCCGCCGAGAGCGGTGTGCTGCACGGGCTCTACGACTTCCAATACACGCCTTACTTTCTCGGCGTCGCCGCCGCCCTGGACGATCCTCGGGTGAGCGAAGTTGACCTGATGAAAGCGGCGCAGATCGGCTGGACGTGGTTCCTGATCGGCTACCTGTTCAAGTTCATCCACAACCTGCCGCGTCCGATCATGATCCTGTTTGCCAAGGAAAAGGACGGCAAGAACTTTCACGACGAAAAGCTCAAGTTCGGCGTCAACGCGAATACCGAGGTGGCGAAGCTCATGCCGGTGGACGTCAGCCGCACATCGGGCAACCGATGGGACCATAAGACCTTTCCAGGCGGGTTCCTCAAGCTGGTCGCGTCCAACTCCCCGGGCAACGTCAAATCCACGTCTTCTGTGGGCTTGTCGGTGGTAGAGGAACCGGACGATACCAGCGACGACGTGAAGGGGCAGGGCGATGCGATCGCTCTGCTGGAAGAGCGTGGCAAACGCTATCCCGGCTCTAAGATGCTGGTTGGCGGGACGCCGGCAATCAAGGGCGCGAGCAAGACCGAGGCGCGCCTTGCACAGACCGATTGCCGGGTACTGCCGGTTATCTGCCATTCCTGCGGCCAGGCGCATGTGCTGGACTTCGCTCATATCAAGTGGCTCGACATTGAGGAAGAAGCAACCCCTCATGATATCTACGGCCGCGCGGATCCTGATACCGCTGGCTATGGCTGCCCGCACTGCGGCGAGATCTGGGACGACTACCAGCGTAAAGAGAACATCCGCAACACGGTGTTCAATGCGGTCGAAGCCGGCGACCCGTACTGCGGTTGGGTTCCGACCAAGCCCTTCGCCGGGCGCGCCGGGTTCATTGAGCTGAATGAACTGTATGCCTGTTTGCCCGGCACCAGCCTGGCCGACATCGTGCGCGAAAAACTCAACGCCGAGCACCGGGCGTCGATGGGCGACCTGTCGCTGCTGATCAAGTTCGTTAACCAGAAGCAAGGCCGGGCCTACGAGTACAAATCTGATCTGCCCGAAGCTTACAAGCTGGCCGAACGCGCAGAGGACTACCCGGAGATGTACGTGCCCATGGGCGGGATCGTGGTCACCGCCGGCGTCGATGTGCAGCACGATCGCCTGGCGGTGGTGATGCGTGCCTGGGGGCGAGGTGAGGAATCTTGGTTGCTTTACTGGGGTGAGATCTACGGTGAGGTGGTGTTGCCTGACCAGGGCGTCTGGTTGGATCTGGAAAAGCTGCTGTTTGCGGCAATTCCACACGCCTGCGGCGCCAAGCTGAAGGTGTTGGCTACGTCACTCGACACCTCCGACGGCACGATCACCCAGGACGCAGCTTATGCGTTCTGCCGCAAACACCAACGCAACGGCGTGATGGCGATCAAGGGCGCGAGCGAACGCGGCAACACCCGCGACGACGAGCGCCGGGAAATCTTCAGCGCGCCTCGGCAGGGCGTCGATACCGACAAAGAGCAAAAGGCATCGAAGTACGGCCTGCGCCCTTACATCGTCGGCACGTCGCGGGCCAAGGATCTGTGGATCGAGGGTCGGCTGCCGTTGACCGGTGATGGTCCTGGCCGCATGCACTTTTACAAGACGGTGCGTCCGGATTACTTCCGGCAGATCACCGCCGAAGTGAAGGCGCCCAGTCGTCGGCATCACTACCGCAAGGTGTGGCAGAAAAAGGCTGGTGAGCCGAACGAAGGCACGGACTGTGAAACGTATGCCTTGCACGCGGCCCGCTCTCTGAAAACGCACCTACTGCAGGAGCAGGATTGGGCGGCACTCGATGCACAGATCCGACAGGGTGGGTTGTTCGATCAGCCCGATCCGGTTAAGCCAGAGACGGAGCCCGATATCGAAGGGGCGGCCCCTGAACCATCACCACCAGTTGAACCACCCGATCTCCCGCCTGCTGGCGGGAGAGTTGTTTCTGGGCGCCGCAGTGCAATGCGCGTGCTCTCCCAACGTAGGAATTAATCATGGCTATCACCCTGGAACAAGCACAGGGCCAGCTCCAAGCCTGGCTCGATGCGAGCATGAAGGTCAGCCAGAAGCAAAGCTACCGGATCGGCACCCGACAGCTGGAGTACGCTGACCTTGCCGAGATCACCAAAACGATCGACTACTGGCAGAAGCAAGTTGATGGCCTGGAAAGCGGCCGGCCACGGGGGATTGTCCTGCGTGGAATCACGCCGCGATGAGCCGCGCACCGAAAGCCCCAGAACCCACACTGCTCGACAAGGCCATCACTTGGTTGAGCCCTGAACGCGGCGCCAAGCGCATGCATGCCCGCCTCACAATGACCGCGCTGGGCGGTTACAGCGGCGCATCGAAGGCCAAGCGTTCGTTAAGCGCGTGGAACCCGGCCGCCGGCAGTGCAGCGGCTGACTTGTTGCCCGACTTACCCACGCTGCGCGAGCGTTGCCGTGACCTTGAGCGCAACAACCCCATCGGCGGCGGTGCGATCAACACGGTGACGACTAAAACGGTCGGTACCGGCTTAGCGCTCAAGTCCGTGGTGAATCGCCAGATCCTCGGCTGGGATGAAGATCAGGCCCGGGAGTGGCAGCGCAAGACTGAATCGCTCTTCAAGTCCTGGGCGGAAACCACCTGCTGCGACATCACCCGCGAGCAAAACTTCTATGGCTTGCAGGATCTGACGTGGCGTTCGGTACTGAGCAGCGGTGATGTGTTTCCGCTGTTGACCCACAAGGAGCGCCCTGGTCATCACTACTCGGCGTGTATACAGCTCATTGAAGCTGACCGAATCTGCAACCCGTCGGGCAAAGCTGATACGGAAACCCTCACCGCCGGTATCGAACGTGATGCCGACGGCGCTCCGATCAAGGCTCACATCCTGCGCAGCCACCCAGGTGCGCTGGGCGTTAAAGAACGGGTATGGGATGAGCGTCCGTTCTTCAACGAGCGTGGGGGGCGGGTGTTGTTGCATGTGTACCGACGCCGCCGGGTGGGCCAGCCGCGGGGCGTGCCGTACCTTGCGCCGGTGATCGAAAAGCTCAAGCAATTGGACCGCTACACCGATGCCGAGTTGGAAGCCGCGGTGGTTTCGGCGTTCTTCGCTGTGTTCATCAAACCGGGGACAGGCGGGAGCCTAAGCCCATTGGCATCTGCTGCCACCGGCAACACGCCTGTCGGTGGTGACCGGCCTGCGGGAAGGGAACAGGGTGGCTGGGACGGTTCACTTAGTGGCGGCATTGTCGCCGAGCTGGACGATGGCGCGTCCATCGACACTGCGGCCCCAGGCCGCCCGAACATGGCGTTTGACCCGTTCGTGCTGGCTATGCTGCGCCAGATCGGCATGGCCCTGGAATTGCCCTATGAGGTGCTGATCAAGCACTTCACTGCCAGCTACACCGCCGCGCGTGCAGCCGTCATGGAAGCGTGGCAGTTTGTTCGCGGTTGCCGTGACTTCCTGGGCTCACACTTCTGCCAGCCGGTGTACGAGCATTGGCTTGAAGAGGCCATTGCGCAGGGTGATATCGAGGCCCCCGGGTTTTTCGATCACCCGCTACTGCGCTATGCCTACTGCGGTTCGCTGTGGGTGGGCGATGGTCCTGGCACCGTAGATCCGCTGAAGGATATCAACGCCGCTGAAAAGCGGATCGATATCGGCGTCAGCACGCTGGCGAAGGAATCCATGCTCTACGACGGCAGCGACTGGGAGGAAAACCACGAACAGCGCGCCCTGGAAGTGAAGCGCCGTCGCGATGACGGGCTATCAGCTTCACCGACGGCCCGCCCGGACAATGAACCGCCGGCCAATCCCGACCTACCTGAACGGACCTAACTATGAGCGACAACCCAACCGATGCACCCGTGCACCGGGTGACGGCGTTCGACCTGGTGTCACGCGAGCCCTGGGCCATTACCCCGGACATGCTGCAGACCATCACCGCCATTGCCCGTCGGGAGCATGAAGGCCCAGAAGCGCTGGAGGCCAGGCAGGGCAAGCCCCTGCAAAACAGTCGGGTGGTGACTCAACGCGGCAACGTTGCCTTGTTGCCAGTCACTGGCCCGGTGTTTCGCTATGCCAACTTGTTCACGGCGCTGTCCGGTGCAACCTCGCTGGATGTCCTGGCCAAAGAGTTCACCAATGCCGTCGACGATCCACGTACCGACACCATCATCCTGGTGATGGATACACCGGGCGGCATTGCCAGTGGTATCGCTGAGTTCGCTCAGATGATCCGTGCTTCTCCCAAGCAGGTGGTGGCCTACGTATCCGGCAACGCAGCCAGCGCAGGCTATTGGATGGCGGCAGCGGCACATGAAATTGTCATGAGCCGTACCGGCGCCGTTGGCTCCATTGGCACGGTGTTGACGGTGCGTAAAAGCGAAGACGACGGCAGTTTCGAGATCGTCAGCAGCCAGAGCCCGAAAAAGCGGCCTGACTTCGGTACCGAATCTGGCCGTGCTGTTGCACAGGCGCACGTTGACCGACTGACCGACATCTTTGTCGAGGACGTTGCCAACTATCGCGGCCTCAGTGTTGAAACCGTTCTGGCGGACTTCGGCCAGGGCGACATGCGGATTGGCTCGGATGCCGTGGCATTGGGCATGGCCGACCGTGAATCCACCCTTGAAAACCTTATCGCCGAATTCAACGGCAGTCCCTCTGGAGATCGATCCATGTCTACTACCACCAGCAGCACCGCACCCGCACCGACGCCAGAAAAACCAGCTATTACCCGTGAATACCTCGCCGCGAACCATGCTGAGTTGCTTGCCAGCCTGGAGCATGACGCACATGCAGCTGGCGCTCGCGCCGAGTGCGATCGCATCAAGGCAGTCGAGGCGGCCGCGTTGCCCGGGCATGAAGAGCTGATCGCCAGTCTCAAGTTTGATGGCAAAACCAGCGGCGCTGAAGCGGCTGCACAGGTGATTGGCGCCGAAAAGTCCAAGCGCGCCACTGCTCTTGCCGACATCCGCAGCCAGGCCCCTGCGCCTGTACCCAACGCACTCACTCCACCGGTTGCACCAGTTGCCGCCGAAGAGGATCCGGAGGCGCCCCTGGAAGAGCGCGCCAAAGCGACCTGGGACGGTGACAAGGATCTGCGCGCCGAGTTTGGCACTTTCGAGGCCTATCACGGTTATCGCAAGGCCACCGACCGTGGTTTGGTCAAGGTTCTGAAAAAGTAAGCCCTGGTCCGACCCTTAAACCCTGGCTCTGGAGAATCCCATGCCTCTTACACTCGATACCCCCCGCGCTTACGAGATCGGCACCATCAACGACTTGTCGGTTGCCGCCGGTGTGCAGATCTTCGAAGGCTCGGCCGTTGGCATCATCGCTGCTAGTGGCCTTGCTCGCCCTTTGGCGGCGGGTGACCTGTTTGTCGGTTTCGCTGATCGCGGCGTCGATAACCGCACCGGCGCCGCTGCGGCCGCGCGGGTCCGTCTTTGCGAAGAAGGCAAGATTGAATTGCCTGTGGCTGCCCTGGCACTTGCCGATATCGGCAAGCAGGTCTACGCCAGCGACAGCGGCGCGTTCCTGCTGACCGCCGCCGGGAATAGCCTGGTTGGCCATGTTCACCGTTTTGTCCGCTCCGGCGTCGGCATCGTCAAGTTCGCCGCCCAACCAGTACCCGTCGCGCCTTAACGCAACACCCAACCCCCTTTTTTGACCGTATCCTTCTTCAGGAGAATCACCCATGGGTGCTGAAGTACTTTCCAGCCGTGCCGTCATAGGCATGTTTTACGAAATGCTCGAACAGAATGTGGGGTCGAACTGGATCGACGCCGTGTCCAACCTGTTCGATTCTGACCAGGCCAAAGAAACCTACCCGTGGATTGGCATGGTGCCAACGCTGCGTGAGTGGATCGGTGGCCGTCATGCCAAGGGCTTCATCGGCGCTGAACTCGAAATCGAAAACCTGCACTTCGAAGCAACCATTGAGGTTCTGGTCAAGGAGCTGCGCCGAGACAAAACCGGGCAGCTGCGGATCCGCCTTGGTGAATTGGCTGACCGCACAAATGCCCACTGGGCCAGACTGCTCTCGGTACTGTTGCTCAATGGCGAAACCCAGGTCTGCTACGACGGCCAGTACTTCTTCGACACCGACCACGAAGAAGGCCAGAGCGGGGTGCAGTCGAACAAAATCACCACCAAGCTTTCGGAACTGGCCGCGACTGTTCATGGCACGCCGACTCGTCCGAGTGTTGAGGAGTTTCAGCAGGCAGTTGCTCGGTCCGTTACCCAATTGACCAGTCTCAAGGATGATCAGGGCGAACCCATCAACGAACTGGCCCGGGAATTCCTGGTGATGGTGCCGTTCAACCTGTTGAGCGTTGCTCAGTCAGCGTTGAGCGTTCCACGCGGCACCAACATCAACGAGATTGTTATGCCCGACAACGTTGTGGTTCGGGTGGTGGGCAACGTGCGACTCAATGCCTGGCAGGACAAGTTCGTGACCCTGCGTACCGATGGCCGCTTGAAAGCGTTTATCCGTCAGCAGGAAACCGACGTCGCGATGAAGGCGAAGGCGGAAGGCTCGGAATACGAGTTTGACAACGACGCTCATCAGTACGGTGTCGACACCTGGCGCAACGCCGGTTTTGGCCGCTGGCAGTACGCCGTCCTTAACCAACTGGTGGCATAAGCCGGTCGGCCTGCCACCTCACCGAGGACACTGATATGCCGAAATACCGTGTTAAAGAGACCATCACCCTTTACGGCGGGGAGTTGATCCTGACAGCCGCTCAGGCTAGCGCACGCCAGCACTGCCTGGAGCCGGACGAAAAGAAAAAGGGGCGCTACACCATTCTGGAGCCTGTCCAGTTCAAAGTCGGGGAGGTGATCGTCATTCCTGGTGAGCCGGACAAGGCGCTGGAGCAGCGGCTTGTAAAAGTGGACAAGGCAGGAGGGGCCAGCGATGCCGAATAAAACCTATACCGTTCTGTCAGGTTCTTTCCGCCGGCCAGACAACAGCCTGGTGGGCCAAGGTGGCGTAGTCGAGCTGCCGGACGATGTGGCAGATCGCTTTCGTCACCAGTTGGAAGTCGTGGTGCCCGGTCCATCGCTGGCGCCGGCTGGTGATGGTGGACGCAAGTCGAAGGTGAGTCCCGATGCTTGACGAAGACCTCAGGGGCTTCCTTGAGGACTTCGACGTCGGCGGGGTGGTTGATGGTGAGCCGTTTCTGGCGGCACGCGACATGCCTGATGAGATCCATGGCATGGGCGGCACCAACAGCCAATCCACCGGCTACGAGATCCTTGTCATCACCTCGGACGCCGAACGCCTCGGTATCAAAAATTCCAAGCTGATCACCGTCGGTGGTGTGTCCTACCGGGTGCGCGACTGCCGGATGATCGATGACGGCGCCTTCAGCCTAGCCTCACTCACCAAGGTTTAAACCATGCCTTCGATCCAAGAACGCATCGTCGCAAAGGCGCAGGCGCTGATCCTGGCTGCCGACACGCCGGCGGCTGATCGCG
The DNA here is from genome assembly GCF_001439685.1 of Pseudomonas libanensis. GTDB lineage: Bacteria > Pseudomonadota > Gammaproteobacteria > Pseudomonadales > Pseudomonadaceae > Aquipseudomonas > Aquipseudomonas libanensis. The sequence goes on along the minus strand of NZ_JYLH01000007.1, from coordinate 159,387 downwards.
TGTTTCGCAGCCGTACCGAGGCGATCACGCGCGACATGACTCCAGCGCTCGTTCTGCGGCCCAGCCTCGAAACTACTGAGCGGGAAAGCTTTTCCGTGGACCGCAACCAGTTCGAACTGACGGTGGAAATCATCGCCCGGGAAGACACTGTCACTGGAGACGCCTGGGACCAGGTGGCTGACCTCGTAAAGGTCGCCGTGCACGCTGTGCTGACCACCGAGGATGCCTTTCCTGAAGCGGACCGGGTACAGCGCTTTTACATCGACTGGATCGAGGACGAAGGCGACAACACAGCCGGCAACTGCCTGGTCCGCTACCGCTTTACCTACCTGTGCAACACCGGCGACTTGACCACCGGCCCCACCTTTTACTGAGGAATAAACTATGCAAATTGCATTCGGCAGTGGGTTGTTTTACGCCACCCCGCTGATGGACGCCTATGGCAACGCCCTGGCGTCACCCACCCCGATCCTGCTGGGCATCATGCAGGAAGCATCGGTTGATCTGTCCTACGACTCCAAGGAGTTGTTCGGTAGCGAGCAGTTCGCCGTGGATGCGGCGCGCGGTCAGGGCAAGTTGTCTGGCAAGGCCAAGGCCGCCCAGATCAGCCTGTCGCAAATGAATGCGCTGGTGTTCGGGCAAACCCTGCAGGCCGGCCAGGTGCTGGTGCACCACGCGACCACGCCCCAGGACATCCCGGTGGGTGGCAAAATCATTGTCGCCGCACCAGGTGCTGGTTTGCTGTCGGGTGATCTGGGGGTTCGCGGCGGTGGTGCAGCTCCCTTTACCCGTGTTCTGGCGGCGCCGGAGAAGGGGGAATACACCTTCGACTCTAGTACCGGTGAATACGCGTTCGCCACTGCGGACGTCGGTGTGCCGGTCTTTATTGACTATCGCTACTCGGTCGCCACCGGCAAGAGCCTTTCAGTGCGCAACTTGCCGATGGGCGATATGCCGGTGTTCCAGGGCGAGCTGTACCTGAAATACAAAGGCAAGTCGATCTACGTGCGCGTGCCCAACTTCGTCAGCAATAAGTTGAGCCTTTCGACCAAGCAGGACGACTACACCATCCCTGACTTTGAATTCACCGGCTATGCCGATGAATTTGGCGAAGTCGCTTACTGGAGTTCCAGCGAATGACCGTCGTTAATATCCCAGGTGTTGGCTTCCCGTTCCCCGGTAAGACATTGGTTATTCCGCCGCTGACGCTGGGCGACCTGGAGCAGCTGCTGGATCGGATCAACCGGGTCATGGCCGGCAACATGGACAAGGACAGTATCGCCACGGTGATCGACGCAACCCATGCGGCGCTTCGTCGAAACTACCCTGATATGGAGCGCAATGAGGTCGCCAACCTGTTGGACCTGAGCAACATGCGCGAAGCACTCAACGCCGTTATGGGGGCGTCTGGGCTTGAGGTGACGGAGCCGGCGCCGGGGGAAGGCCAGGCCCCTTCGACTGGGGCCAGCTCTACGCTCACCTGATTGCCAGTACGGGCCAAAGTCCGGTCACCCTGCGGCGTGACTGGGACATGGTGATGGTGGGCCATATGACGGACTACTGGCGGCACCATCCGCCCGTGCATGTGCTGGTGGCCGGGTATATGGGCTATAAACCGGCAGGAGACGTCACGGATGCGCCTGATCTGGCGAGCAACCTGGCGGCAATGGCTGCGGATATGCGCGGAGAGTTGCCAGAGCATCTGCGCGGGGCGCTGGACGCGTTTGTGGCGCCCGGTTAGTGACTGGACGCCATAGCGCTGCCGCGTTAGCCTCCCGACACCAAACCAGGGAGGCTATTTGATGCGTTATTTGGTTGCTTTAATGATTGGAGTGATTGCTTTCAGTGCTGAGGCGGATACTGATAAGGAATTCAAACAAACTGCTCTCGCAAAAACATTGGTTAAAGCGCGACTCAAAGATCCTGATGCTGTTAAGTTTCAAGGGATTTACGCAAACAAATTACCAAATGGAAATCTGGTTATTTGTGGAGAGGTGAATTCTAAAAATAAGTACGGGGGTTATGCCGGGTATCAAAGGTTTTTCAGTACAGGCGCCTCTGTGAAATTCAAAGAGGACTCGCCTGAGACATTCGATCAAATTTATCAAATGGTTTGTCCTAAATAAGTTTGCCTGTAAAAACAAGACCTCGCCTCGGCGGGGTTTTTTATTCTCTGCGATATGAGGCCCTGGCATGGATAGGAATATTGCGTATCAGTTCACTGCCGGTACTCAGGGCTTTGATCGAGCAATTGAAAGTATTGAACGTAACATGCGCGATGCCAGGACTACGTTTAGTCGGGAACTGAGGGCCATCAATACAGAGATGGTGGGAAGTCAGGCCCAGCTAAGCCGTTTTGGTCCAGCGGTAAATGACGCTCTCGGTGGTGTTAGCACGATCATGCGTTCAGGGCTTTCCAGTGTGGCTGCTGGGTTGATCGGCGTGTTTGCGCTGGGTGCCTTCAAGGTCAAGCAGCTAGTTGCGGACAGCAAGGATGCGGCGATTCAGCAACAAGCTGCTTATCGTGGTTTGGAAGCCGTAGCCAACCATGCTGGCGTGGGTATTGGCCGCGCTATGGATGAGGCGAATAAGCTCGCGGCTGACGGTCTACTCAGCGTCGGTGATGCAGCGAAGGCGCTTCAAAATCTGTTGAGTCGGGGATATAGCGTCGATCAGGCCGTAGGAGTAATTACCCGTTTGAAGGACGCTGCAGCGTTCAACCGCCAAGCGAATCTCAGCATGTCTGAGGCAGTGGTGACAGCTACCGAAGGTTTGAAGAATGAAAACTCGGTACTGGTCGATAACGCTGGCGTGACGAAAAACGTTGCAAAAATGTGGGACGAATATGCCAAGAGTATTGGCACTACCCGCGACAAGTTGACTGACTCGCAGAAGATCACCGCTGAATACAACGGTGTGATGAAAGAGACAACTGCACAGGTGGGTAACGCGGCGAAAGCGGCGGAAGGGCTAACCGGTAGCCAGGCCGAACTCGACTCTAAAAGCAATGAGCTTCAGGTAACTATTGGAACCATTCTTGAGCCTGTCTTCGTTAGCTTAAATAAGAAACTCTCTGAAACCGCAGGTTGGTTCAATAGCTTGTTGAAAGGCATGACAGGTGTAGGCGCCACCGTGGATGAGGTGGCTGCAAATGTCGCCCGCTACGAAGCTATCCTCAAGGATTTCAAGCCAGGCCCGCGGGGTAACGGCAGCAAAGCGCCGCTCGAAGCGGCTTTGGTGGAAGAGCGTTTATTGCTGGAAAACATGCAGCTTGTCTCCAACAAGGTAGACGAAGTGGACGCCGGTATGCGTTCTCGTGTTGCGCGTATTGAAGAGCAGCGCCGAAAGGTGGCTGACATGGCGGCAACGGGTGACACGGCGCTAACTAAGGCTCCGCAGCAAGGTAGGACGGCGCCAACAGCTTACGGCATCGAGATCGCCCGTCTGACCAAGCTTGAAGCCGGCTATGCCGCCGCAATTGAGCATCGAAAAAAGGTCGAGGAGGCGACAACGCCACCGAAAAAAACTGATACCCCTGCAACAGCACCCGGCAAAGCAACCTCGCGAGTAAGCGAATGGTCCGAAGCGCTGGATGCGCAAAAAGTCGCTCACGCCCAGCAGCAGGCAGAGCAGGGCACGTTTCTCCAGTTCTCCCAGCAGCAGGAGGCGGATTACTGGCAAGGTATCCTCAAACGCGCCGACTTGACGGCCAAGGAACGCCTGGGCGTGCAACGCAACTACCTGACGGCTCTGGGTTCACTACGTCGCCAGGATGAAGGCAAGGCATTTGCTGACCTCCAGGCCCAGGCCCAGCAGTTTCGCAACAACATGGATGCGCGTTTGAACATCGCTCAGCAGACGCTGGAGCGCAGCCGGCAGCTCTATGGCCAGGACAGTCAGGAATACCGTAGGGCGGCGTCTGAGGTCGTCGCCATCGAGCGGGAGAAACAGCAGCAACTCACCAACATGAAACAGCAGGAATATGCCGCTGATAAGCAAGCCCGGCTGACCGATGTTGCCCATGCCGAACAAATGGCTCAGTTGGACCTGCAAGCCAATCTGATCACCCAGGCTCAGTTACTGCAATCCCAAGCCGAGTTTGAAAAACAACGGTATGCCATCGAGGCTGAAGCGCTGGCTCAACGCAAGACCCTGCTGGATCAGGATCCTGACCGTAATCCGGTCGCGCTGCAGCAGGTCCAGCAGCAGATCCTCGCCCTGGAGCAGACTCACCGAAACAGCATGGCCGTGATCGGCCGGCAGCAAACCATGGAATCTCAGAGCAACTGGACCGGGATGATGGGGAGTTTGCAGTCCAGCTGGTCTAGCGGGATGAACGGCATCCTCACTGGCACGATGGGCACACAGGGGCTGCTCAAAGGGATTTTCGGCAGCATCGGTACGGCGTTCGTCGAAAACATGGTCACCAAGCCATTGATGGCCTGGATCTTCGGCGAGACGGCGAAAACGGGCGCGACTGTAACCGGCGTCGGCTTGCGAACTGCCGCCGAGGTTGGAGGTGCCGCGATGTCTGTAGCGGTCTGGGGCGCGGCCACCATCAGCAACATCATTTCCAGCGCCTACCAGGCCATCGCGGGCGCGTTTGCAGCGATGTCGGCAATCCCGATCATCGGCCCGGCTTTGGGGGTTGCAGCGGGTGTTGCTGCTGGTGCGTTCGTGTTCGGCTTGATCAAGAACGTGGCGTCTGCTGAAGGCGGCTACGACATCCCGGCCGGGGTGAATCCAATGACCCAACTCCACGAACAGGAAATGGTTCTGCCCAAGCAGTACGCCAACGTAATCCGTCAGGCAGCGAACGGCGAAGGTCAGTTGGGCGGCGGTGGTGGCGGGGGTTACCACTATCACGACAGCAGCGGCCGGCTCACACCGGCGGACATTCGGCGCAACGCCCGGGTGTTTGCTCTCGAAATGCAGAAGCTGCAGCGCAACGGTGCACTCAAGGCATAAGGAGTTTTCATGCTGCTCGGGCCATTTTTTCCAGCGCGATGGATTGCCGGTTTACCGGATCGCGGTGTTATGGCGGACGACGTGTTGCCCTACATGCCAGGGCAGACGTACCTCGCCAAGAAGTCTCCAGCGTGGAGCACGGGAGTACAGACGTCGGCCAGCGGTCGACGTCGTACCACAGCGTATTACCCGGCGCCGTTCTGGACCTTTCAGATCAACTACAACGCGGTGCGCAAACGTCCAGGTCTTGATGAATGGTCGCGGCTGGTGGCGTTCTTCAATCGCCGAAAAGGGCAGTTCGGAGACTTTCTGTATTTCGACAGGACCGATCACCAGGTGACCAAGCACCGCTTTGGCTTCGGCGACGGGGTTACCCGAACGTTTCAGCTGACGCGGGCCATTGAAGGGTGGGTCGAACCCGTTTACGGAGTAGTCAACATTGACCTGATGACCATCGCCGGAGCGCCTGTGACGGCCTACAGCGTCAGTGCTCTCGGCCAGGTCACGTTCGCCCAGGCACCCGGGCTCGGCCAGGCCTTGGAGTGGACAGGCGCCTTCTTTTTCCGCTGTGCATACGACTCAGATTCGCTAGACGGCGCCCAGCCGTTCGGGCGGATCTGGGAGATGAAAAACGTCTCTTTCACGAGCATCAAACCATGATCGATGTCAGTCCTGAGTTGAAACAGTTTCTGGCTACGGCCCGAAGCTTTGTGATGGCCGATCTTTACACCATTACCCTGGCAAGTGGTCAGGTGCTGCGTTACACCGATGCCGGCGTGCAATTGTTCGCCGATGGCGCGAATTATTCCGCGTCCGGCCCCCTGCTCAAACGTACCGGCATCCGCACGGTTCGAGGGGTGGAGGTCGACACCTTGAGCGTCACCCTCTACGCCGGCGTCGAGGACACGTTGCTGGGGGAACCGATTCTGGCGTTCATCGCCGGTGGTGGTTTCGATGGCGCGTCATTGAGCCTGGCCCGGGCGTTTATGCCCGATTGGACGGCTCCAGTAGTCGGTACCGTGTTGCGCTTCATTGGGCGGGTTGCCGAGGTTGATCCTGCTGATCGCGAGCAGGCGACGTTCTCGGTTAAATCGCCGATGGAGCTGCTCGATACCAAGGTGCCTAAGGGGGTCTATCAGCCTGGATGCCTGCGGACGGTTTACAGCGCTGATTGCGGCGTTAATCGCTCGCTGTTCGAAACTGCAGGTTCGGTGCTGGAGGCTGCTAGCGGTCTACGCATTCGTACCGATATCGGCGCCGAAAACGGTTGGTTTGACCAGGGGGTGATCCGGTTCGTGAACGGCGGCAATGCCGGCGTTGCGCGCACTGTCCGTCGTCAGACGGCTGACGGTTCAGTCACTGTGATTCTTGGTCTGCCGGCAGAGCCGCAACCGGGGGACCAGTTCCTGATTTATCCCGGTTGCCCCCGCACGCTGGACGCCTGCACGAACAAGTTTGGCAATCGCGGGCGTTATCGTGGCATGCCGTTTATCCCTGTTGCGGAGACTTCCGTATGACCGAATTGGAGTTGCAGCAGCGCGAAGCCGTGGTCGCCGAGGCAAGGCGCTGGCTCAGGACGCCTTATCAGCACCGTCAGCACTTGCTGGGCGTGGGCGTGGATTGCGCCTGGCTGTTGATCGAGGTGTATCACTCGCTGGGCCTCTTACCTTGGATTGATCCTGGGTCTTACGCCCAGGATTGGCACTTGCACCGCAGCAAAGAGTTGTATCTGGCCTGGCTGGAAGAGTACGGGCGGCAAGTCGAAACCCCGCAACCCGGCGATGTCGCCATCTGGAAGTTCGGCCGCACCTACAGTCATGGGGCAGTCGTTATCGATGAACACCGAGTCATTCACGCCTTTTTAGATATCGGTGTGGAAGTGGCTGATATGCGCGAAGAGCGCTTGGCAAGCAGACCGGTGCGTTATTACACACTCAACAGTTTTGGAGGCAGTGATGGGGGGAGGTGGCGGTAGTTCAATTTCCAATAGTGCAACGCGCATCAACGCGCTGCAGATCCAGAGCAGTGCCAGTGGCAAGCCCATCGCCTGGATTGCTGGACGTAACCGGATCAGTCCCAACCTGATCTATTACACAGACTTCGATGCGGTTGCCAAAACCACCAAGACCAAGACTGGCGGCAAGGGCGGCGGCGGAGCCACACAGAAAGACACCAGCTATACCTACTATGCGGCAATCATCCTCGGTATCGGCCGGGGCCAGCTCGGCTCGGTGCGGCGGATCTTTCGTGACAAGGAAGTCTTCGCCGATAAGGTTGTCGATGGTGTCACGCAGTCGGCACTGGCTCAGATAGGTTTGAGCTTCATGCCGGGCACAGCAGACCAGCCTGTCTGGGGTTACCTGGAGACTAATCACCCGACCGAGGCGATCGCCTATTCGGATACATCGTATGTGTATGCGGCGCGCTACTTGCTCAATGACAACGCCGGCGTGCAGAACCATACCTTTGAGGTTGACGGCCCTTATCAGGTGCCTGGCTTGCCCGATGCTAACCCTGGGCTCTTTCTGCCGGGGCTGTTGCTGGACCCGCTGGATGGCATAGGTTTTGATCCTCGTTGGATTGATGACCTGAGCAGTTATCGCGATTACTGCCTGGCCGAGAACTTGTTGCTCAGTCCCGTGCTGGATGAGCAGGCCCCGTGTAGCGAAGCCATCACGCGCTGGTTGCAGCTGACCAACAGCGAGGTGATTTGGTCTGCTGGAAAAATGAAGGTGATTCCCTTCGGTGATCAGGTGGTCACTGGCAACGGAGTGACCTGGTACCCGAATGTCACTCCGGTGGCACACCTCACGGATGATGACTTCTTGACGGAGGAGGGTGAGCCGCCGATTCAGTTGAAGATCAAGAGCCAGGCCGACAGCTACAACGAAGTGTCGCTGGAGATCCTCGACCGCGATCACGAGTACAACACCGATGTAGTACGCGCACCGGATCAAGCTGCTATCGAGCAGTTTGGCTCTAAGCCGATGGACACCATCAAGGCTTACGAGATCTGCAACACGGCCATTGCGTCGCACTCGGCGCAACTGCTGGTGCAACGCAAATTGTATATCCGCAATGAATACCAATTTTCCCTCGGTTGGCAGCATGTGCTGCTGGAACCGATGGATTTGGTCACGATCACAGAGCCGGCGTTGAAGCTTGATCGCCGCCTGGTCCGGCTGATTTCTGTTGAGGAAGATGAAGACGGCAAGTTGGCTGTTGTGGCTGAGGATGCCTTGCTGGGGACGGGCAGCGCACCGAATTATCCTGTGCAAAGCAAGACGGGTTATCAGGGCAATCAGAACGCGGCGCCAGGTCCAGTGCTGCCACCGATTATTTTCAACCCACCAGAAAGTCTGCTGCTACCAGGGGAGACGCAGGTCTGGGGCGCGGTCGCCGGTGCCGGTGAGGCTTGGGGTGGCTGTGAAGTCTGGATCAGCGCCGACGGTGACAGTTATCGGATGGTGCAGAGTGTCTACGGTCGCTCACGTATTGGACGACTAACGTCGCCGTTGCCTCCTGGTAGTGATCCTGACACCACCAACAATTTGGCAGTGCAACTCTCGGTCGCCGATCAGTTGACCGCCGCTACAACCGCTGAAGCAGATAGCGGTGCAACACTGTGCTGGATAGACGGCGAACTGATCAGTTACCGCGATGCGATCCTCACGGGGCCAGGAGCTTACAACCTGCAGTACTTGCGCCGGGGCCGCTTGGGGTCATCCGTGGCAAACCACCCTGTGGATGCGTCATTCGTGCGCCTGGATGACGCTATTTGGAAGTACAGCTACACGGCGGACCAGATCGGCCACACCGTCTGGGTCAAGTTCCGCTCGTTTAACGTGTTTGGCCGCTCGCTTGAAGATCTGGCCGACGTAACACCCTACAGCATCACGTTGTTGCCGGCTCGGGTTGTCCCTGGTGTGGCGCAGGGGCTTGCGCTGGTCGGAGCGTTTGAGGCGCCTTATTTCACCGTTGGCTGGTCCGCTGGGGCCCATGCAGCAGATCGCTTGATCAGGATCCGCAATGCCAGCACGAACGCTTTGTTGCGTGAGGTGGCCACCACCAGCACCACGTTCACCTACCAGTTGGCAGACGCCTTGGTTGACGGTCCTTTGGTCCGTAGCTACCGGGTTGAGGTCATTGAGCGCAATTCAGCGGGGAGCGCACCAGTCGCCGCCCTAGTCGTGGTCAACACGGCGCCGCCCGCTGTGTCAGGTACCGGTGCGACGGTTAGTGGCACGACCGCCAACGTCAGCTGCAGCACAAGTGTTGCGCCTGACGTCGCAGGCTACATGTTCGTGTACGCCACTTCGCCTGGGTTTGATCCAACTATCACCGGCACCATCGGCTATCAGGGCGCCTCAGTCGCCGGTCAGATCACAGGCCTGGCGCCAGGCACAACTTACTACCTGCGCGCTGCCGCGTTCGATACGTGGAGCAGCGTCCGCTCCCAACTCAATTTCGCTCCTGCGATTACATTTAAAACCTGACAGAGATTAACTATGCAGCCTATTCAGTTCTTCGCCGCACGGGCCGAAGACGGTGCCCTATTGCCTGGAGCAAGCGTGGACGTGTTCGTTCATGGATCGCAGGAGCGTGCCGTCTTGTTCTCAGACTCTGCCGGTAATATGCCGCTCAGCAACCCGTTTCTCGCTGACGCCAACGCCCGGGTGTTCTTCTACTCAACTACTAATCGCATCGACATTCAGATCAGCCGCTATGGCTACGTTGCGCCCAGGATCATGGATATCTCGACCTTGGACGTGGCGACGGCCGTAGAGCAGGTACGGGGCGAGATTGATGCAGCATTGGGGAAGATCTCGGATTCGTTGGTTGCTATGGAGGACGAGTTCTATCAGCTTCTGAAAAACTCTGGTTATGAAAGCGCGTTCTTGACCTACGGGGCGGGCGTGGTGATAGAGCGCATCACCCAATTGGTCCAGCGGGAGGATCGTCGCTACCGGGTTCTAAATCCTGATGATTTGCCTTTGACCCTGACTGGCACCTGGGCGACAGACGCACTGAAGCTTTCATTTGTCGGTGATGACGCATTGCGTCAGGAGCTTTATGACTACCTCGATCCAGCAAATACGGGGTTCAGCAAGGTTGGCCGTGCTGTTGGTTTCATCCATACAGCGGCCGAACTCAGTACCGTTAAGGGCCGCTATGAGGGTGATGTGGTTTATCTGGCCGGTAATACTTCGGAATCGGACGGGTTTGCTGGCTTACTGCCTTGGCGGGCATCCAGCACAGCGCCAGCTGATGGCAAGAATGTTTATGGAGTAGCGGGCGTGCCGGTGGGGCGGTGGGTTCGGGATAAGAAGCCGTTCACACCGAGCGCTGCCGAAGTATTTACGTCAATTGGGAGTCCGGTGGTTGCAGAAGTACTCAGAATGCAGGCGATGTTCAAGGCTGAGGCTATTCGCCGTAAAGCGGGCTGTCAGCCTTGGGTAACGCTCGGGCCGGCTGATATGACAAAAGTGGGCGTTACCACAGACCCGCGCGTCAACTCGGCAGCAATCTCGATTACTTCGGCTGCCAGTGCGCAAGCTTTGGCAGCTGGCGGCACGGGTACCGCGCTTGATCCTTACATCATCAAAAACAGAAACCTGACATTCGCCAGCGGTACGCCCGCGTTCGTATTCAACGATCCTTCCGCTACTTACTACGTTCGATTTTACAACGTGCAGGCGTCCGGTACGTCCAACGGTTCGTCCGCGATCAATATGGTCGCCTTTGGGACACCGATAACATTTGAACGATGCAAGTTTGCCGGAGCTAGCGGTACCGGTGATGAGACGTTGGCGACCATCAGCGCGGGTGCATTGGAGCTGTATGGCTGCGAAGTCTCAGGCATGTCTAGTTATTGCTTTGTAGGAGCCGGACTTACTTCGAAGAGGGTGAAGTTGACTGACTGTATCGTCGTCGGTACTGCAAAGGCCGTTAACACCAATGGTGTTTTTTATGCGGCAGCAGCTGGCGAGTTCATAGTTGAAATTTACCGTTGCTCATTCACTTCGCGGCACTTCCACTGGCACGTTGGCAACGGATGGACGATTGATTATGTCCAGGTCCAAGACACCATCATTGGCGGTTGCGCTGTGGGGATTGGCGACCTCAACTATTTGAAGCCTGGTGGCAATATCCTCAGCCAGCTTCCCAACATGATTCGGCGTAGTCACTTCAAAAATGTTCGTTTCAGCTATACGCCAGGTGTCACGCAAACAGCCGCTTACGGCAATGGCGCCGATAAGTGCACTTTTGAAAACTGTTCGTTTGACGGGAACGTCGCAGATCGCCGCCTCTTTGAATGGCGTCGTACCAGTGATGTGACAGTACTTCGTTGCTACTTTTCGAAGTTGCAAGGCGGCAATACCGCAGGGAACGAGGTATGCGAGTTCTGGGAGTCTGCAGGTTTGACGATCCAGGAATGCTGGACCAACGGGGCGCCGGAGGACTGCTACGAGTTAGTCAGCTCCTACGGTCGGAATAAATTCATTGATAACGTTGCTGACAACGTGACCGGGCAAATAATTGACTTGTTCGGCGTGGGCAGCTTTGACGTTGAAGTTAACGGGGTCTATGGCGATTGCGGTGATGCCGTGGTGCTGGTGACCGACGTTGACTACGTGATGATTACGAATGTGTATGCCAAACAGACCGGCACATCTGCTTTAGGTGCGGTGGTGCTGGAGCGACGCAACGCAGTTCCTGGCGCATCTCCCAAAGGCTGTGTGGTGACCGGGTTCCTGCCGCTACCCGCTGTGTGTAGCCAAGGCAAACCGTTCGCAATCGACACCCGGCAGGCTGGCGCAGCGGGTGGGCTTGGATCGAACTTCGCTACCTGGTGGGAAGATGGAGAATTGAAACTCCACGGCGCTGCGAATCCTGATCGCCTGATTCTTTGCTAACAACAATATTGCCCCGCTTATGCGGGGCTTTTTTACGGCTGGAGAAAGCTATGTCAATTACAGAGCAGCAGTTGCTGCAGATACTCCCGAACGCCGGCCGCCAAGCCGGCGTTTTCGTTCCTGTACTGAATACGGCCATGACAAAGTACGGGATCGTCACTCGACTGCGAGCCGCCGCGTTCATCGCTCAGGTCGGGCATGAGTCGGGGCAGTTCCGCTGGCTGAAAGAGTTGTGGGGCCCCACTCCGCAACAGGCCGGGTACGAAGGCCGTTTCGACCTGGGCAACAAGGTAAATGGCGATGGCTTCAAATACCGTGGACGTGGCCTGATCCAGGTTACCGGCCGGGCGAACTATGCAGCGTGCGGTGAGGCGCTTGGCCTGGACCTGATCAATCAGCCCGCACTGCTCGAGCAGCCGCAGTACGCAGCTATGTCGGCGGCGTGGTTCTGGTCCTCCCTCGGGCTGAACACCCTGGCAGACCAGGGCGATTTGCTGAAGATCACTAAGCGCATCAACGGTGGTACCAACGGACTGGCCGACCGTCAGGCGCTGTATGGCAAGGCGCTGAAGGTGCTGGCGTGACGCTGGTGCAGAAGTTGGCTGTGGTCCTGCTGGCCATGGCCGTGAGCTTCGGCGCCGCCTGGCAGGTGCAGGACTGGCGGTATGACGGGAAGCTGGCCAAGCAAGCGGGGCAGTTTCAGACGGACCTCGACGCGCTCGGCAATGCCGCTACCACCCAGGCGCGCGCCGAGCAGGACAAGCGCCTGGTCATCGAGCAGAAACTCGCTATCCAGGACCAACAACACACAAAGGAATTATCCGATGAGCAACGCAAGCAGGCTGTTATCCGTGATCGCCTTGCTACTACTGAACTCCGGCTGTCAGTCCTTCTCGACGCCACGGATTCAGCCAGTGGCTGCAGCGTGCCTGCCACCTCCAGCGCCGTCGGCGTGGTTCATGCAGCCCGTCGAGCCCAACTTGACCCAGCGCATGCTCAACGAATTATCGGCATCACCAACGCCGGCGACCAAGGATTGATTGCGCTAAGGGCGTGCCAGGCTTACGTTAGAGAGGTATCTCGATAAATCCTGGTTATCATATTGGCTCGGGGTTAGATGATTCGATTCCCCTAACTGGAGCGCCATGCGCCAGCATCTCGTTGCCAGTGGCTTGATCGACAAGAATAGTTAGCTGAAGAAATTGACATTTTTCGACTGTACAGTCGAGAAGTAACGTTACACCTGAAAGGAAAATGTTTGAAGGAAGTGCGATTATTTCGCCGCAGTTATTAAAAGAGTTATCTCGATATAAGCCCCCGATAATCGCAAGTGTGGAAGGGCCAGTGAACACGCATCCTTTAAAGTGTTTGTTCTTATGGAGTTGCTGTCCGGGCAGTTTTAGGTCTTCAATATGGATTATCAGGTTTGTGAAACTTTCGGCTAATGGATTTACATCGCTTTTTTTCATTAGCTGAACTTTGTAAAGATCCGCTATTGACTGCTTAAGCATTGCCGACTTAATTAGGAAAAATATCAATGATAGGGCCAGCGCAACAACTATCCCTGTGGCAATCCAGTAAATTGGCCCGAACTGGCTTAGGATAGGGTCAGCTTTGGCGATTAGAGCGGAGCCGGTGGCGCTACCCCCAATGAAAACTAAAGTTATTATGCGCCATCCCCACTCGGCAGCGGATAGCCCCGTTTCAAAAATTGTAATGGAACTCCATATTTTATTATTTGCCATATTGGTCTATTTCCATTCGATGAGATGTAATGGCTCGCCTCGCTTTCGGCTCACAGGGTTCCTCGGCGGAACAGAATGGGCCTTTCTTACTCCAGGTGACAATTATGCGAATCTATCATGTTGTTCGCGTTGTATACGATTTTTCATGCTCCTTCTTGCAGCATGGATTGGAGGCTCCTGAATTAGGAGGGCCACCTAGGAGCTTCGTTGTATCAGCTTTGGTCCTTTGTTCCGTACATTGCCCACGGCCGTATCGACCTTGAACCATTCGAAGGCCTCGGCCGGGTCGCCCTGGTGCAGCACCATCTGCTCGGCGCGCTCCTTAGGCGTGGCCGGGTCCAGCCATTCTCGGGCCAGGTCCGGCGTCAACACCACGGGGCGCCGGTCGTGGATGTCCACCATACCGCCGGCGCTGTCGGCGGTGATGATCACGAACCCGTCATGCTCGCCTGGGCCTTCTTCGCTGTCGGGCAGTTGGCCAATGGCAGCGCACAGCACGGGCGCCCCATCTCGCCGGCGGATGAGGTAGGGCTGCTTCTTTGGTCCGCCTTCGTCCACCCACTCAAACCAGTTATCGATGGGCGTGATTGCCCGGTGCGGCCAGATCGCCCGGAAGAAAGGGCTGAGCGCTACTTTCTCCACGCGTGCATTGATTGGCGCCGCACGATCCTTGGCCCAGTATGGCCGCCATCCCCAGCGCACCGGGTCAGCGTGTAGTAAATCGCCCTTCAGGTGCAGCAGCGCAACCGCGGTTGTCGGTGCGACGTTGTAGCGCTCTAGCGGCTGATCGCCTACGGAGTTCGCCAGAGCATTGGGCATACTCAGCGCCGCAACGAAGTCGTGGATGCCGCTGTATTGTGAAAGCCTCCCGCACATAAGCACGTCTCCGTCCGTCGAAATCCCCGACAGAAAAATTGACCGCAAGCCGGCTGCAAAGTTAACTGTACATTCGTACAGTATATGTAGAAGGCTGCATCATGAGCTTTACCATTTTAGGCCCTATATCCGAAGGCGGCACGAAGCTGCCTTACTGCTCATTTCGTGTACCGGCTGGGTTCCCATCACCAGCGGCCGATCACATTGAGCAGCATATCTCATTGGATGAGGTTCTAAATATCAGGGCGCCGCACGTCTATCTGATCGCGATTACTGGCGAAAGCATGCAAGGGGCGGGAATTTTCGAGGGAGATCTGGCTGTTGTGGATCGTTCAATTGAGCCGGCCCACGGGCACGTCGTTGTGGCACTTTTAAACAATGATCCCGTCTGCAAGCGACTGTGCAAGCGTGGGAAAGAGGTGATTCTCCTGTCAGAAAATCCGAAATACCCAGCGAGGTATGTTTTGGAGGGTGACGAGCTATCGATTTGGGGCGTGATCATCAGCACGGTGCGCAGCCATGTCTGACACGCCAGTCTTTGCACTGATTGACTGCAATAGCTTCTATGCAAGTTGCGAGCGTGTCTTCCGTCCGGATCTGGCAAAGGTGCCCATCGTGGTATTGAGCAATAACGACGGTTGCGTCATTGCCCGGAGTTATGACGCCAAGCCTTTTATCAAGATGGGCGAGCCGTATTTCCAAATCAAACACAAGCTCAAACAGCACGGCATCGTTCCCTTCTCATCCAACTACGCGCTTTATGGCGACATGAGCGAGCGAGTAATGACCCTAATCGAATCGATGGTTCCTACCGTCGAGATTTATAGTATCGATGAGGCCTTTGCTGACCTATCGGGTATTCCTGAGTTGGATACTTTGGGCCGACAGATCCGGGCACGGGTGTTGCGCTGCACTGGCATACCGGTGGGTGTTGGAATAGCGAACACTAAGACCTTGGCCAAGCTGGCCAACCACACCGCAAAGCGACTGCAAGCTCAGACCGGTGGCGTGGTGAACATTACCGATCCGGTGAAGCGCGATTGGGTGCTGCGTAATACTCACGTCTGCGAAGTGTGGGGCGTAGGCCGCAAAATGAAACTCCACCTCGACGCCATGGGCATAAAATCAGCGATGGACCTGGCCAAGGCAGATCCTTGGACGCTCCGTAAAAAATTCAGCGTAGTGGTCGAGAAGACGGCGCGTGAATTGGCCGGCACGTCGTGCCTGGAGCTGGACGAGCCCGACCCGCCGAAGCAGGAAATCTGCTGCAGCCGGATGTTCGGCAAGCGGCTGACTGAGCTGTCACCGATCAAGGAGGCGGTGGCC
Source organism: Pseudomonas libanensis (assembly GCF_001439685.1). GTDB lineage: Bacteria > Pseudomonadota > Gammaproteobacteria > Pseudomonadales > Pseudomonadaceae > Aquipseudomonas > Aquipseudomonas libanensis. The sequence continues at coordinate 143,555 of NZ_JYLH01000007.1, read as the reverse complement.
ACCTACATGATGCGCGCCTCAGAAAAGCTGCGCGCCCAGAACTCACTTTGTAAGAAGGTCCGCGTCTGCATCCGCACCGGGATGTTCAACCCCGAGGAGGCGAAGTATGCCAACGGTGTGGTAGTCGATATGCCGTACCCCACCGATGACGTGCGCCTGCTCACGAAAGCCGCCGTCGATGCGCTCGACAGGATTTTCCGGCCAGGTTTCAAATACAGCAAGGCAGAGGTAATGCTGCTCAACCTGTGCCAGCCAGGCGAATATACCGATGATCTTTTTGCAATATCGCAGCCGACCAAGGCTACCCAGGTTATGACTGTCCTTGACCAGATCAACGAGAGGTGGGGAAGGGGAACGCTTCGTTCTGCTAGCGTGCCCATCAATCCCGAGTGGGGTATGCGTCGGGAGATGATGAGCCAGAGTTACACCACCAAGCTGGACGAACTTTGGGCTGTAGCTTGCAAGTAGCCGTTATTCCGGACTCATCAATACCGCCAGAGTCAGCTTGATGAATTCCTCGTTATCGTCGATGGCATGGAGGGCACCGCGAATATTTTCTGCTACTTCCGCGGAGCCACGCTGCTCCACCCAGTTTGATAGCTCCATGATGGAGGCTTCCAAGGCGAGTTGATTTTCGTATAGCTTTGAAAGCAAGGTTGGGAGTATGTCTGAGTTGGGCATGGGCTTTCCTCGATAAAGGTTGAGCTTAGCAGTTTAGGTCAGAAATCAATTCCGCAATCCGACTAAACTGCCACGAATTTAGCGGGTTACAACGCAGCAGATAAAGTGGTATTGCGGAATTTATTTCCAATTAAGTTGCTGATAAATAAGAAAAATTCCGCGGATTGCAAATCCGCCTACGCCGGTTCGATTCCGACCTCGGCCTCCACTCTTAGAAACCCCGTAGATTAACCTCTACGGGGTTTTTTATTGGCTGGGATTTGACGGTCGCTTCCATGAATTCATCGGGCGACCTCAAATGCCGGTTTAGCCGCGCGTCTATCCTGCCTGTGCAGGATAATGCTCGTAATCATCAAAGCTGACAGGGTGAACCATGAAACAGAACATTCTTCTCGTGGCCGTTTGTGCTGCATTGATCCAAGGCTGTGCCGCCACCTCCAAAAGCCCTGAAGAGTCACCCTCCATGCCCACCGCTACCTCGGCGGCTATAGCCCAGCCAGCCTTATCCGCTTACTACTGGAACCTGGTCTCGGCGACTGATGCTTCGGGCAAACCTCTCGTTGCTTTGAACAAAGGTGTCGAACGCAAGCTGCGCGTTTCCTTTGGTGAGAAAAACCTGAACATCAGCGGTGGCTGCAATGGCCAGTTCGGCGGCTATCACTATCAGGGAGGGGTTTTGAAGGTACAGCCACTGGCCTCTACGCTTATGGCCTGCGATAAGAGCCTGATGGACCTTGACGCCCAGGTAGGCCGACTGTTCAAGGGTGATCTGCGCGCCGTCATCACTGGCGATAACACCGAACCGATGCTGCAACTGATTACAGTGGACGGCTCGGTGCTCAAGCTACAGGGTGAAGCCACTCCAGAGACCCGCTACGGTAGCCAGGGCGAGGTCAAGTTCCTGGAAGTGGCGCCCAAGACTGTCAAGTGCAGTCACCCGATGATCCATGACTATCAGTGCTTGCAAGTACGCGAGCGCCGCTATGACGACACTGGCCTGCAACTTCCGCCCCAGGACCCATGGCACCCGCTGTATCAGTCTATCGAAGGCTTTGAGCATCGTGATGGCGTGCGCAATGTATTGCGGGTCAAGCAATACGAATGGAAGAATCCGCCAGCCGATGCGCCTTCGACGGTCTACGTGTTGGATCTGGTGGTCGAGCAGGACGCTTGCGGAGCTGATAAGTAGGGAGAGCCAGGGCAGGTCGGTGTGGGTGTCTACGGGGTTTTATTGCCGGCGTTTATCGAGTGTCCCGCAACGTAACGGGCTGTGCGCAGCGGGAGCTAACGCTTGAGCCCCATGCATGCATCGTAGGCGTCTTTGCTTCTTTCGAGGTTATTCAATAGCTCCTGGCGACGAGCGCCTTTGGGTGAATACACATCAAGGCCCGACATCGCCAGGCTGTTCTCCAGATGTGCAATCTCGTCCCTGTAGGGCGCGCAGCGCTTGTCTGCAGCCACCAGGGCTTTGTAGGCTTGTGCTTCGGATTGGGAGTTGAGCGCGGCCTGGCTCGCAGAAGTCAGCTGTTTTTCTGTCTCGTTGAACCGAACTTCTTTTTTGGCGAGTTCTACCTCAGCCTTTCGCAGAGAGTCCGCCAACTGCTTGTTGTCCAAGCGAGCAGCGTCCAGGTCTTTGCGTGCCTGCGTCAATGAGTCGGTTAAATGTCTTGCGTCGCTTCGCAACTGGCCCCGGTCTTCCACAACCGTAAATGCGTAGATGGCTAGCGTTATGAAAGCGGCAAACCATGTTCCGTCCTTGAGCAGGCCCCAGCGCGATGGCTTGACTGGATCGGGGTGGTCGCTTTTCAGTTGGCGCATATCAAACTCTCCTGTGTTATCGCTTGAGCCTTCGCAAGCTCTACCGCAGCCGCTATTGCCGCCCGGGCCTGAGGGCTGTTCTTCCAGCAGGTAGACTTCAATGCGGCAGAAGCATGCGCCAGGATATCTCCCACTTGCGACTTTCCGAGTACCTCCATCGAGTCAATACCCATTTGCTCCAGCCGTGCGATCACGGTAGGGCCAACGCCTTTGAGCGCAAGCAGCGCGGTTCTTTCTTCCAATGAAAACGGCACTTGGGAATTCCTTTCTCCACGGGTGAAAAATCTAAGCGGGATACCGTCAAGCAACCGGCAACACCATTGAGGCATTTTCGACGAGTGACAGGTCTAGAGCAAGGGTCCCAGCCCGGTTGGGGTTGTCACTCGAGCATTTGCCGACCACCCTGAAAATGTTTGCCATTGGCTTCGGATCTGTTGATTTTCTGTGCTTTGACTTCATTGGCATAGGCTTCAAGTCTTTGCTGCTGAACGGCGAGTAACGCGCAGACCTTCCTTAAAGCAACCGCGTCACCTGAGAGCCCGCCGGCGGCCAATGCCGTCAGCTCAACCACCGACCATCCGATAACAGCGCTGGCGTCTTCAAGGTCATAGAACAATTCCTGTTGCGCGGTCCTGGGGCCTTCAAGGTCTTCTATCAAAGCGTTCACTCTGGTCTGTTTGGGTTAAAACGAATAGATGCGTACGGCATGATATTCATCCAGGGGTTAATGTTTTTAGCCTGGCGCAAATAACAGGCAAAGAAAAGCCCGCGATGGGGCGCGGGCTAAGAGAAGCTGATTAAGGAGCTGAGGCCACCATAAATGCTGGTCTGTGAAAGGGTTGTGAAACGTGACCTGCGTCGGTGTGAGTGATGTAGACCGCCAAAGTGTACGCCTCGATCTGTCTCCAGCTGTATGGGCCGATGGGCGCCGCAACCCACTAACGTCGCAGGCATATCACTGTCGTTTGGATACCGCGCCCCATGCTCATGTCTACCAGCCTGTTGTCAGCCTTCGTGCTTTTTGCCTTCGTGTCTTCCATCACCCCTGGCCCCAATAACACCATGTTGCTGGCCTCGGGAGTGAACTTCGGGTTTCGTCGCTCGATCCCTCACGCCTTGGGTGTCAGCATAGGGTTCATGTTGCTGGTGATCTGCGCCGGATTGGGTCTAGGGGAAGTGTTCAAGCTGTTCCCATGGGCGTACACGCTGCTGCGCTATGTTGGCGCCACCTACCTGCTGTACCTGGCGTGGAAGATCGCTACCGCTGGCGGGATGTCGGATAGTGATAACGAACAGGGCAAGCCGATGACGTTCCTGGGGGCGGCGGCTTTCCAGTGGGTAAACCCCAAGGCCTGGATCATGGCGCTGGGTGCAATCACCACCTATACGCCGGCCGAGGGTTACGCCACTAATGTGCTGGTGATTGCGGTGGTATTTGCCGTGGTCAACCTGCCAAGCGTGTGTGTATGGCTCGGTTGCGGTAGCGGCCTGCGCAATGTATTGCGCGAGCCGCGCTGGCTGCGGATGTTCAATTGGTCCATGGCTGGGTTGCTGGTGTTGTCGTTGTATCCGATGCTTTTCGTGAGCTGATTCAGGTTCAGACCGGCGAAATAGTCGCCAGCAAACCGATACCAATGGTCAGTACCAAAAAGCCGAACAGGAAAATTGCCATTTTGGTCATAAGGCCTCCGAAGGGCGGGGAGCGACAGGGATGTCGAGATGGCGCCTATTGTCCGCCTGGGACGGCGTTCAATACAGGTGCAGATGACAGAGAAAAAACCGTATCAGATGATGCCGCAGTAGCTGGGCTGCGGCTTTTGAAGCATCTTTGATTGATCAATATCAGGGACGCCGATTGAGACAGTGACAGCGTTTGCCCCTAAGATAGCGCCCATTGCATCAACAATAAGAGTGGGCCAACCCTCGATGGAAAGACGCCAGTTCAGCGGTGGCATGCAAGGCAAGAACCTGCGCTACCTCAATGACAAAACCCAGCAAGCAACCTCCGTTACCCAAGTCGGTTTCCTGCTGCTCGAACACTTCTCCCTGCCGGCCTTCACCCAGACCCTCGACACCCTTGTGACCGCCAACCTGCTGCGCCCCGAGCTGTTTGCCTCGCGCACCTTCGGCTGGGGCGAGGGTGAAGTGATCAGCGACCTTGGGCTGGTGATCCGACCCGATGCGAATCTGGAGTTGTCGGCACTTCAGGATCTGGACCTGCTGGTCATCTGCGGTGGTTTTCGCACCGAGCTCAAGGCCAGCGAACCGTTCATTCAACTGTTGCGCAGCGCTGCGGAGGCGGGCATTCGCCTTGCCGGTTTGTGGAACGGTTCCTGGTTTCTCGGTCGCGCCGGGCTGTTGCAGGGCTACCGTTGCGCGATCCACCCTGAACACCGCCCGGCGCTGGCGGAAGTGTCCAAGGGGGCCCAGGTCACCAGCGAGCCCTATGTGATCGACCGCGATCGCCTCACCGCATCGAGCCCCTCCGGCGCCTTCCACATGGCCCTGGACTGGATCAAGAGCCTGCACGGCAAGGCGCTGGTCGAAGGTATCGAGGACATCCTGGCATTCGAAGAATCACGCTACCGCCGCATCAAGCCAACCGAGAACGTCTGCGTCAGCGCGCCCCTGCGCGAAGTGGTGAAGCTGATGGACGCCAACCTCGAAGAACCGCTTGAACTCGATCAGCTCGCCGTATACGCCGGCCGCTCCCGTCGCCAATTGGAGCGCCTGTTCAAGGAGCAACTGGGCACCACGCCGCAGCGCTACTACATGGAGCTGCGCGTCACCGAAGCGCGCCGCCTGTTGCAACACACCGAGTTGTCACAGGTGGACGTGCTGGTGGCGTGTGGGTTTGTCTCGCCTAGTCATTTCAGCAAGTGCTACAGCGCGTATTTCGGCTATCGCCCCTCCAAGGAGAAGCGGTTGGTCAAGTAGCTGGACAGCTCCCACCCTTGTGTTTCGGGATCAGTCGTCTCAGAAACGGTCCAGTCGATAGGACTGTAACTCAGGCACTGACTCTCCTGCCGCCAGTTGCCCGATCCTTTCAGCCGTCACCGCCGCCTGAGTCAGCCCCAGATGCTGATGACCAAACGCAAGCAGCACCTTACCCTCGCACACCCGGTCAATGATCGGCAGCGAGTCGGGCAGGGACGGCCGAAAGCCCATCCACGCTGTGGCGTCACTGTCGTTCAGGTCGTGGCGAAACAGCCCCTGGCTCAAGCGGTGCAGCTGCCAGGCCCGTTGCATATTCGCCGGGCGGTCGAGGCCGGCGAATTCGACCGTTCCAGCCAGGCGCAAGCCGTCGGCCATGGGGGTCATGATGAACTTGCGCTCCAGCGAGGTGACGGCGAAGGGCAGGCGCTGGTGTTCGTGGGGCAGCATCAGGTGATAGCCGCGCTCGGTGTCCAGCGGTACCTGTATGCCTGTCAGGGCCGCAGTGAGTTTGGCCGAGTGGGCGCCGCAGGCGATCAGCACCTGGCGCGCCGTCACTACGCCTTGATCGGTCATCAGTGAAACACCGCTGTCTTCCAGGCGTCCATCCAGAACACGCTGCTGGAGAAACTGCACACCCTCGGCCTTGGCCGCATTCACCAGTTCGCCGACCACGGTATAGGGGTCGAGAAAATGCCCGGTACTGGGGAAGAACAAACCACCTTGTATGGCGTCGCTCAATTGCGGCGCGGCCGTGCGCACCGCCTCGTCGCTCCAGAATTCCACGGCTACGCCTTGCTGTTGCATGCGTTGCTGCAACGCATCCAGGGCGACGCGGGATTCGGCGCGCTCAAACACCAGCAGCGAGCCATCTTCGCGCAGCAGTTGCGTTTGCCCAATGGAATGCAGCAAACGCTGCCACGCACCCAGGCTGCCTTCGTTCAAGGCACGCAGGCCGGCCACGGTGCGCTGGTAGCTCGCCGGTCGCAGGTTCAGCAGCAGGCGGATAAACCAGGGTAGGGCATGGGGCAAGTAGGTCCAATCCAGCCGCAACGGGCCCATGGGGTCCAGGAGCATGGCCGGCAAGCGCTTGAGGATCGACAGGTCGGCGATGGGGAATACCTGCTCCGTCGCCAGATGACCGGCGTTGCCGTAGGAGGCGCCCATGCCCGGCGCCTGCGCGTCGATCACCCGCACCTGCCGGCCTTGGCGTGCCAACTGCAAGGCACAGGCGACGCCGATGATGCCGGCGCCGACCACCACGATATCCGCTCGATTGGGCTCGGCCATGGCTACGCCTCTCTCTGGCCGTCAAGCAGGCGCCGCAGCCCCAGCGGGTTGGCCTGTTGGAGGGCATCGGGCAGCAAAGTATCGGGGAAGTCCTGATAGCACACTGGGCGCAGGAACCTGTGGATCGCCGCCGTGCCCACCGAGGTGCTGCGCGCATCCGAGGTCGCCGGGAACGGCCCGCCATGCACCATCGCATCGCAGACTTCCACGCCGGTCGGCCAGCCATTGACCAACAGGCGCCCAGCCTTGCGTTCCAGTACCGGCAGCAGTGCGCGGGCCTGTAGCAGGTCCTGGTCATCCATATGCAAGGTCGCGGTGAGTTGACCTTCCAGGTGTTCGGATACCTGGCGCACTTGCTCGACATCGCGGCATTCCACCACCAGCGAGGCGGCGCCGAAGACCTCGATTTGCAGGTGTTCGTTGCTCAGGAATGCCTGGGCCTGGCTCACGAACAGGTGGGCCTGGCCTTGGTTTGGCCCGGCGGCCGCCACGCCCTTGGCGGCGACTTGGGCGTGCTGGGCCAATGCACTCACGCCGGTTTCGTAGGCGCTGAACATGCCCGGGGTGAGCATGGTCTGGGCAGGGCAACGTGCAAGCCGATCACTGACGACCTTGATAAAGCGGTCCAGGGCGCTACCTTTCACGGCGATTACCAAGCCGGGGTTGGTGCAGAACTGGCCGGCACCTTGGGTCAGTGACGCGACAAAGCCTTCGGCCAATGCTTCAGCCCGTGCTTCAAGCGCGGCAGCAAACAGGTAGACCGGATTGATCGAACTCATTTCCGCATACACCGGGATCGGTTCCGGGCGTGCCTGGGCGGCCTGGCACAGCGCGATACCGCCACTGCGCGAACCGGTAAAGCCTACGGCCTTGATGCGCGGGTCGGTCACCAGGGCGATACCCATCTCGTTACCCGCGCCATAGAGCAGTGAAAACACACCTTCGGGCAAACCACACTGTTTGACCGCCTGCGCAATGGCGCGGCCCACCAGCTCGCTGGTGCCAGGGTGGGCGCTGTGGGCCTTGACCACCACCGGGCAACCGGCCGCCAGTGCCGATGCGGTATCGCCGCCCGCCACGGAGAAGGCCAGGGGAAAGTTGCTGGCGCCAAACACTGCGACCGGGCCCAGGGCGATATGGCGTTGGCGCAAGTCGGCGCGAGGCAGCGGTTGGCGCTGGGGTTGCGCGGTATCGATCCGCACGTCGAGCCATTCACCCAGGCGCACGGTGCGGGCAAAGGCGCGCAACTGCCCGCAGGTACGACCGCGTTCGCCTTGAATGCGTGCGCGGGGCAGGCCGGTTTCGGCGCTGGCGCGTTCGATCAATTCATCGCCCAGGGCTTCGATATGGTCGGCGATGGTTTCAAGAAACCTGGCGCGATCTGCCAAGGTTGTTTCGCGGTAAGTGTCGAACGCGGCCCATGCCAATGCGCAGGCCTGTTCGACCTGCTCGCCGTCGCCGCCGGCGTAGGCGGGTTCCAGTGGCGTGTCGGAGGCGGGATTAATGGCGCGAATCGCATCGCGATGGCCGCAAAGGGATTGCTGACCGATCAGCATCTTGCCTGTCAGAGTCATGGGGCATCCTGGAAAACAGAGGGGTGTTGTAGGGGCGAGCAAGCTCGCTCCTACAGAAATTCAAGCGACGTTCTGTTCAGCCGACCAGTTGGCATACCACTGGCGGAACAGCGCGTATTGCTGCTCGGCGTACCGACGCTGGGCAGCGCTGAGCACATCGGTTTCGTTGAAGTGCAGGGCGTACCCCTGGTCACCATTGAGCACCATCAGGTGCTTGTAATACAGCACCAGGTCGCAGCCTTCGTCGAACGACGACAGCACCGCCAGCGCGGCTTCCAGCTCGCGGGCCTGGCGACGGGCCTTGGCATCGCCCTTGGCGGCTTTTTTGCTCAGGGCCACCAGCTGCAGGACTTCCCGTGGCAGCGCGTTGCCGATACCGGTGATCGCGCCGGTGGCGTTGCAGTTGACGAAACCGTGCACCACCTGGGTGTCGACGCCGACCATCAGGGTTACGTCATCGTCCTGGGAGGTGATGTTTTCTGCGGCGTAGCGCAGGTCGGCAGCGCCGCCGAACTCCTTGAAGCCGATCAGGTTCGGATGCTCACGGCGCAGTTCGAAGAACAGGTCGGCGCGGGTGGCGAAGCCGTAGTAGGGGCTGTTGTAGATCACCGCCGGCAGGTTGGGCGCAGCGTTGAGGATCGCCGCGAAGTGGGCCTTTTGCGCGGTGACCGAAGCCCCACGGGACAGCACGCGGGGAATCACCATCAAGCCATGGGCGCCGACCTTGGCGGCATGGGCCGCGTGGGCCACCGCCTCGCGGCTGTTCACCGCGCCGGTACCGACGATGGTCGGCACGCCGGCCGCGACCAGGCGCGCCACGCCTTCCTGGCGCTGTGCCTCGGTGAGCAGCGGCCAGTCGCCCATAGAGCCGCAATACACCACTGCGCTCATGCCGATATCGATCAGTTCGCGGCCTTTGGCGACCAGGGCGTCGAAGTCCGGCTGGCGCTCGGCGGTGCAAGGGGTCATCAGGGCGGGCATGCAGCCGGTGAAGATGTTGTCGCTCATGGTGCTAACTCCATTCAGGTCAATAAATAAAAGGCTCAGATGCCCCAGGCAAATGGGTCCTGCTCGTCGATCAGCAAGGTGCTGTCGGCAGTCATGTACGCGCGGCCGGTGATGAAGGGGCGCACGCGTTCGCCGTCCCATTCATAGTGGCCCTGGAACTGGCTGCCGGTGATGCTGGCTTGTACCCAGGTGTCTCCTGCGGCCAGTTTGCCGTCGGCGGCCAGGCAGGCGAGCTTGGCGCTGGTGCCGGTGCCGCAGGGTGAGCGGTCGTAGGCTTTGCCGGGGCACATGACGAAGTTGCGGCTGTCGGCGTGGTCGTCGTCGGCGAACAGTTCGATATGGTCGATCAGCGCGCCATCGGCGCCATGAATACCCTGGGCCTCAAGGGCCTTGAGCATCGCCCAGGTGTAGTCGGTCAAGGCCTCCACGTTGTCCATCTGCAACGCCTGGCCGTGGTCCGAGACCAGGAAGAACCAGTTGCCGCCCCAGGCAATGTCGCCCAGCACCGTGCCATGCCCAGGCACCTGCACCGCTATCTGCTGGCGGTAGCGGTAAGCCGGCACGTTGCGCAGGGTCACGTTGCCGTCCTCGTGCAGGGTGGCCGCCACCGGGCCCACCGGCGTGTCGATGGTGTGCACACCCGGGGCGACAAGCCCGAGGTAATGCAGCGACGCCACCAGGCCGAGGGTGCCGTGGCCGCACATGCCCAGGTAGCCGGCGTTGTTGAAGAAGATCACCCCGCAGGTGGCGCCCGGCGTGACGGGCGCGCAGTACAGCGCGCCGACCAATACATCATTGCCCCGAGGCTCCAGCAGGCAGGCGCGGCGCCATTGATCGTGGTGGGTGCGCAGGTAATCCAGTTGCTCGGCGATGGAGGCGCCGAGCAACTCAGGGAACCCGCTCATTACCAGGCGCGTAGGTTCGCCGCCGGTGTGCGAGTCGATCACGTGCAGCCGTTTCATAGAACGCTCCATCAGTGGGTAGTCGGGGACAGTGGGGCGCTGTAAGGCGCGTCGTTCACGGCTTCGCTTTCGTCGTCTTCGTGTTCCAGGCGCACCAGGTGGGCCGGCACGCCGGTGGCGGCGCCCCAGTAGTAGATGGCTAGAGCACAGGCCGCCACGACCAGAGTGTCAAACGGGTGGCTGATCACACCGATGCCGCCAAAGCTGCCGAGCTTGGAGAGCAGGATAATCACGGCGTAGAAGCCGATCAGCCAGGCCGACGAGCGCACTTGTTGCTTGAGATTCAAGTGCCCGGTCGGCACCCAGCGTGCGCACAGCAGGTACAGCACAAACATCAGGATTTGCAGGCCCAGCAGCCAGGACACCGTGCTCCAGCCCGACCAGTACACAATCAGTGCGGCGATGATGAACGACAGCGGGCCCAGCACCGCCATGCCCTTGACCCGGAACGGGCGCGCCATGCCCGGCGCATTGCGGCGCAGCGCGGCGACGGTCACCGGGGCCACGGCGTAACTGAGGATCAGCGCCGCGGACACCACGTTGATCAGCGCTTCCCAGGACGGGAACGGCAGGGTCCAGAACACCGACAGGCCAAAGGTCAGCCACAGCGCCGGGCGCGGGATGCCGGACTTTTCATCGATGCGCGTGAAGATCTTGAAGAAGGTCCCGGTCTGTGCCCAGCCATACACCACGCGCGGCGTTGCGTTCATGTAGATATTGCCGCAGCCGCTGGGGGAGATGACCGCATCGGCCACCACCAGGTAGGCCAGCCAGCCCACGCCCAGGGCCAGGGCGATATCGCGATAGGGCAGGGCCAGTTCCTTGCTGATCCCGGCCCAGCCATTGGCGAGCATTTCGGTGGGCACGCCGCCGAGAAACGCGGTTTGCAGCAGCACATAGATGGCTGTCGACAGCAGCACCGAGAGGATCAACGCGATAGGAATGGTGCGCTGCGGGTTCTTGACTTCGCTGGCCACTGAAATGATCGGCGTCAGCCCCAGGTAGGCAAAGATCACCCCGCCTGCCGACACCGCCATCTCGATGCCTGAGAGGCCGAATGGGGCAAAGCCGTGCATCTGGAAATTCGCCGGTTTGAAGAAAGTGAACAGCACGCCGATCACCAGTAACGGCACGATGAACTTGAACACGCTCACCAGGTTATTGGCGATGGCGAACGTCTTGACGCTGCGGTAGTTGAGGACAAAGAACAGGCACAACAGGGCGAACTGCACCAGCCAGCCCAGGGTGGTCGGGTCGCTGGAGCCGGCCTTGGTCAGCTCGGGAAACCAGGCCGCGGCGTATTGGCGCGAGGCAACCACTTCAATCGCCACCAGGCTGGAAAACGCAATCAGCGTGATAAAGCCCATCAGGTAGCCCAGCAGCGGGCCATGGGAGTACACCGGATAACGCACCACGCCACCGGCGCGGGGCAGGGCGGCGCCGAGTTCGCAGTAGACGATGCCCAGCAGCAGTACGGCGAAACCACCCAGCAACCAGGAAAAAATCCCCGCCGGGCCGGCGATGGCCGACACATGGCTGGCAGCGAACAGCCAACCCGAACCGAAGATGGCCCCCAACCCGATAAAGGTGAGGTCCATCAGTGACAGCTGTTTCTTGAACTTGCCTTGGCCTGACATAGCGGCGCCTTCTTGTGAGTTATTGGATAGGCATGCAGTGGCGCTATCGTGAACCCATCGACATGGCAGCGATTGATGTTTTGCGTGGGGATGGATGACGAATTCAGCACAGTTTGCCGTGCTCGACAGTGCCTGGCGCATGGCGCAATCTGCTCGTTTAAAAAGCATGAAAAGGGCAGTGATAGTCATGTTGCACAGCGCGTTTGCGAACCTTTTCCAAGGCAGTCGACCCCACAGCATCGAACAGCTATTGAGCGGTGTAGAGCAGTTGCTGCCGATGCTCGACGTATTGCCCAACGCCGCGATTTTTATCAAGGACATCGACGCCCGCTACGTGCTCGCCAACCGCACCCTGGTGCAGCGCTGCGGCCTGCGGCAATTGCAACCGCTGCTGGGCAAGACCAGCGCCGAGGTGTTTCCCGCGCAGCTGGGGCCGGGCTATACCGAGCAAGACCGGCGTGTACTTGAGCAGGGGCTGGTGCTTGAAGACCAGCTTGAATTGCACCTCTACGGCACCCGTGAACCCGGCTGGTGCCTCACGCACAAGTGGCCGCTGTACAACCATCTCGGCGCGATCATCGGCCTGGCCGGGATTTCGGTCGACCTGCAATCGGCCAGCGAAACCCACCCGGCCTATCAACGCCTGGCGGCTGTGGATGAACACATTCGCGCCCACTTCAACCGCCGCGTGACCCTCGGTGAGTTGACCCGAATCGCAGGGATCTCCGTGGCGCAACTGGAACGCTACTGCAAACGCGTCTTCCACCTCACGCCGCGGCAAATGATCCAGAAAGTGCGCCTGGAACATGCCCGGCGGCTGTTGCACACCGACCTGCCGATTACCGAGGTGGCGCTGCAATGCGGGTACACCGACCACAGCGCGTTTACCCGGCAGTTCAAATCTTCGACCGGGTTCACCCCGAGGCAGTACCGGCAAGCGACGCAAGGCAGTAGGCCAGATGAAAGTCTAATGTGGGAGGGGGCTTGCCCCCGATAGCAGTGTGTCAGCCAGCATATTTTTATCTGATCCACCGCCATCGGGGGCAAGCCCCCTCCCACATTTGGATGAAGCCAAGTCGATGCAACGAATGGCGCGCACGCCCCTCATATGCTTACGAGTAACCTTAAACGACCACAGGTACCGAGCTTATGACCGCGGCGAACAATGATCATGTGAACTGGCTGGTGCAGCAATCCATGCTGCACGCGGCGCGACAGCGGGCCAAGCTCTACTCCGGGCAAGGGCGCTTGTGGCAGCAGCCCTACGCGCATACCCGGCCGCGTGATGCGTCAGCCTTGTCGTCGGTGTGGTTCACCGCCTACCCGGCGTCGATTGTCACCCGCGAAGGCGGCACGGTGCTCGAAGCGCTGGGGGATGAAACCCTGTGGCACGCCTTGTCGAAAATCGGCATTCAAGGCATTCACAACGGCCCATTGAAAAAGTCCGGTGGCCTGGCTGGCACCGAACACACCCCGACCATCGACGGCAATTTCGACCGCATCAGTTTCGATATCGACCCACAGCTGGGCACCGAGGCGCAGTTGCAGGCGTTGACGCGCATGGCCGCCGCGCACAATGCGGTGATCATCGATGACGTGATCCCATCCCACACCGGCAAGGGCGCGGACTTTCGCCTGGCGGAAATGGCCTACGAGGACTACCCCGGGCTGTACCACATGGTGGAAATCCGTGAGGAAGATTGGCCGTTGCTGCCTGAGGTGGCCGAGGGCCGTGATGCGCAGAACCTCAGCCCGCTGCAGGTGGACGCGCTGCGTGACAAGCACTACATCGTCGGCCAACTGCAACGGGTGATTTTCTTCGAGCCTGGCGTGAAGGAAACCGACTGGAGCGCCACGCCGGTGGTGGTTGGCGTGGATGGCAAGCCACGCCGCTGGGTGTATCTGCATTATTTCAAGGAAGGCCAACCGTCGCTGAACTGGCTGGACCCCTCGTTCGCCGCGCAGCAGATGATCATCGGTGACGCGCTGCACGCCATCGATGTGATGGGCGCGAAGATCCTGCGCCTGGACGCCAACGGTTTTCTCGGCGTGGAGCGCAAGCTCGACGGCACGGCCTGGTCGGAAAGCCATCCACTGTCGATCACCGGCAACCAGTTGCTCGGCGGGGCGATCCGCAAGGCCGGCGGGTTCAGTTTCCAGGAACTCAACCTCACGGTGGACGATATTGCGTCCATGTCCCACGGCGGCGCCGACCTGTCCTATGACTTCATCACCCGGCCGGCCTACCAGCATGCGTTGCTGATGGGCGACACTGAATTCCTGCGCTTGATGCTGCGCCAGATGCATAACCTTGGCATCGATCCGGGGTCACTGATCCACGCCTTGCAGAACCATGACGAACTGACCCTGGAGCTGGTGCATTTCTGGACGCTGCATGCCCATGACACCTTCCTGTTCCAGGGCCAGACCTTCCCGGGCAACATCCTGCGCGAGCACATCCGCGAGCAGATGTACGAACGCCTGACCGGCGAGCATGCGCCGTATAACCTCAAGTTCGTCACCAACGGCGTGTCCTGCACCACCGCCAGCATCATCACCGCTGCCCTGGGTATTCGCGACCTCGAAGCGATCACCCCGGCCGATATCCAGCAGATTCGCCAGATCCATCTGCTGTTGGTGATGTACAACGCCATGCAGCCCGGGGTGTTTGCGCTGTCCGGCTGGGACCTGGTGGGCGCGCTGCCATTGGCGGCCGAGGAAGTCGCGCACTTGATGGACGATGGCGATACCCGCTGGATTCATCGCGGCGCCTACGACCTGGTGGACCTCAACCCCGACGCCGAGCTGTCGGCCGGGCAGATGCCACGCTCGAAAAGCCTGTATGGCAGCCTGAACAGCCAGCTGGAAGACCCGGAGTCATTTGCTTCGCAACTGCAAAAAATCCTCGCCGTGCGCCGCGCCTACGACATCGCTGCCAGCCGCCAGATCCTGGTGCCGGACGTGGAAAACCCCGCATTGTTGATCATGGTCCACGAATTGCCGGCCGGTAAGGGCACGCAGATCACCGCGCTGAACTTCGGTGCGACGCCGATCACCGAAACCTTGCACCTGCCCGATATCGCGGCGGGGATGGTGGTGGATATTATCAATGAACGGGTGGAGGGCGACCTGACGGCCGAGGGCGATTTCACTATCACGCTGGATGCCTATGAAGGCTTGGCGTTGCGGGTGGTGAGCAGTACGCCGATGCTTTAGATGTGCAGGTGAGGACGTTACGAGACATCCCTGAGAGCTTTGTGGTGTTGAGCTGGACAAGATGATGTCAAATGGCTAGCTTCACCGTCACTTATCTCCATCGGGACGTTTCACATGACATTGAAGTTGCGCAACCGTGTGTTCGAATTACTACAGCAAACTCCTGGCAAGCGCTGGACACCCAGTGATTTGGCGTGGGAACTGTTCCGTTTGTATCCAGTTGAGTGCCAGGAAAAAAAAGCGCGCAGCAAGGCTATCCAAACTGACGATGCGCTCGTGTCCCAAATAGCCCGTGAGATATACGGCTCTCGTGGCCGCTGGGAGGATAATTATCCTCGGTTGCAATCAGAAGGGGAAAACCCTCGCCGCCTCTATTGGGACAACACCTTGACGGCACCTTCCACACTTGCGCAGGCTTCGCCATCGGTGGCCGCTGAAAAAGTTGCCCTGAACCGCATTCTGTTCGGTCCACCGGGTACCGGTAAAACCTACTCGACCATCGAGGCCTCTTTGGAAGTGCTGGACCCGGAATTTCTTGCCGAGCAGCGCCTGAACAGCTCTGCGGATGATGAACTGCGCCATGCGCTGAAAGCCCGCGTCGACGAGCTGGAACGTGAAGGGCGTATTCGCTTCGTCACCTTTCATCAGAGTTTCAGCTATGAAGACTTCATTGAAGGCTTGCGCGCTGTCAGTAACGACAAGGGTCAAATTGAGTACCCGGTTGAGCCAGGCGTCTTCAAGCGCCTTTGTGATCAGGCGCGGACCAGCTCTGCCAATGCCGGCACCAGTAGCAATCCGCGCATCTGGAAAATCTCCATCAATGGCACCTGGGGCAGCCCCGAGCTGAGTTATTGCCTTGAACACGGCGAGGCGCGTATTGGCTGGGTGGGCGCCGGTGATATGAAGGCCGAAAAACTCACACCGTATTACGATCAACTCCATAGCCATAGCAAAGGTACCTTGAACGCCTTTGCAAAGGAGATTCAGCCCGGCGATATCCTGGTGTGTATCCACTCAGCGGAACTGATCTCCGCCATTGGCGTGGTTACCGGTGACTATCGGTATGAGGCAAGCCCGCCCAGTATTGTGCGTGAATATCCGCACGTATTACCGGTTAACTGGCTGTATCGCGATCTTCAACTGTCGGTCCTGCCGATCAATGGGGAGACGTTATTTACCCAGAAGACTGTATATCCACTGGATCGCTTCAATTGGGGTGACCTGCTGGGTTATTTGAACAAGTCGGACGCCAAGCCCATCAAGCCCTTCGAACAATCTGACGGGATACGCAAGCCCCACGTCTTGGTGATCGATGAAATCAATCGGGGTAACATCTCGCGTATTTTCGGCGAGTTGATCAGCCTGATCGAGCCGAGCAAACGTGAGCGACTGAATGCAGAATCGAACGAAGCGTTGAGTGTCCAGCTTCCGTACTCGAAAAAGCCGTTCAGCATTCCGGACAATGTTTACCTCATCGGCACGATGAATACGGCAGATCGCTCCCTTGCTTCAATGGATATAGCCCTACGCCGTCGTTTTAACTTTATTGAAATGCCACCCAAGCCAGATTTGCTGGAGGGCATCTTTGTCAACGCTGGTGATGAAGTGACCACTGAAGGCGGCGTGGACATCAAGCAACTGTTGATTACGCTGAATCAGCGGATTGAAGTTCTGCTTGATCGCGATCATTGCCTGGGGCATGCCTACTTCCTGCCGTTGCGCGATGAGCCGAGCTTGTCTTTACTGGCGTCTATCTTTCGCCAGCAGATCTTGCCGCTGTTGCAAGAGTATTTCTTTGAAGACTGGCAGCGTATTCACTGGGTGCTTAATGATCACAATAAACACCCTGATGATCAGTTCGTCCAAGAAGTAGAAATAGACTTCCTGCAATTGTTTGGCGATAAAGGGCCGGCTGACTCGCGTACCCAGCGCTGGAAGCTAAATGAGCGCGCATTTGATCGTATCCAGGCCTATTTTGCGATCAATAGGGTCGCCCGTTGAATCCTTCCGTCACGGTGCGCGAATATGCCTGGCTGACCACCGACGAGATTGAGTCGGGTCTGGATCGTGCGCAAATCCCTCCCTCCGCTTTTAAGTGGCTATGTGACCTGAATGATTCTTTCACCAAGGCAGGGACGGCGTTGGCGCAGATCGCTGGTCAGTGCTGGTTGAAGTTGGACAATTTTGTCGGCGTGCTGGAAAGCCCTTGCGGTATGCGGCTGGAGATACTGCCCAAGCATTTTGAACAGGGCGATTGCATTGCGCTGAATCGTAAATTGCTGTGCAAGATGATTCAAACCTCCTTCAACCTCAAGACCCGTCAGGTTGGCCCTGCGGACTTAACATTGTTCGATGCGCCGCTCAGCGAATGGGTGATGCTCCAGTTCTTGCTGGAGTTGGATCACCTGGTCAAGCGCGGGCTGCGCTTTGACTACCACCGGGTCGAGGAGGAGCAACGCTATCTGCGTGGTCAACTGGATATCGTCAGGCAGATTCGCCAACCACCGGGTCGCCAGCATCAGTTTCAACTGCGCCATGATGTTTTCCTTCCCGATCGCCCGGAGAATCGCCTGCTGATGTTGGCTTTGCAGAAAGTCTGTACGGCGACGCAGCAACCTGACAGTTGGCGTTTGGCCCATGAACTCCGGGGACTGTTGCAAGAGCTTCCTGCCAGCCGCGATGTAAAAGCCGACCTGAAACTTTGGCGTAATGACCGCTTGATGGCCCATTACCAGCCCGTAAAACCTTGGTGTGAACTGGTCCTTGGAGAGAGTATGCCGACCGCCGTGTCGGGCAATTGGCATGGAATCAGCCTGTTGTTTCCCATGGAGAAACTGTTCGAACGCTATGTCGAGGCCTGTCTACGAAGAACGTTGCCGGCTGGCGCAACGTTGCAACGACAGGTCAAGCAAGAGTTCCTATGTTGGCACAACGAACAAGGTATGTTTCAGCTGAAACCTGACATGCTCATTACACAGGATACTCGACGCTGGGTTGTAGACACTAAATGGAAGCGCTTGGATCAAGGCACAAATAAGTACGGTTTAAGTCAAGCGGACTTTTATCAACTCTATGCCTATGGACAGCACTATCTGAGAGACCAGCCACAAGGCGAAATGCTCCTGATCTATCCCTGCAAAGCGAGCTTTGATCAGCCACTCGCGCCATTCCGCTTCTCGCCGCAATTACAACTATGGGTGGTGCCTTTTGACTTGGAGTTGGGCGCCCTGGTCGACAGGCGATCTGAACCGCTTCCTCTATGGAGCGATAGCGCCACTGCTCAGCTGTCGTGAAGTGTTGTGAGCAGCACGCAGAGCTGAGTCGCCGGCTTTGACACGCCGGGTCGAGGCTCTCAATGCCCTCGACCCTGGCCAGTTTGCAATCAGAACAGCATCAGACCATCAATGATGCTTATTCTTGTGCTTATGTTTGTTACCTTTGTGCTTCGCACCGCCTGAACGATGATTGCTCTCGTCATCGGCCAGGTTATTGCCCAGCGCGCCACCGGCTGCTCCCCCGACGCCTGCGCCGATGGTCGAACCGGTGCTGCCGCCCAGGCGATTACCAATCAGCGACCCGCCGGCAGAACCCAAACCGCCGCCAATCGCCGCCTCGGTTTTATTGCCCTTTTGTGCGCCAACCGCGCCACCGGCGGCACCACCCACGCCTGCACCGATGGCCGCGCCGGTCGATCCGCCGAGCTGTTGGCCTACCACATTGCCCAACGCGCCGCCGACACCGCCGCCCAACGCGGCAGTGCCATCTCCGGCGGCCAGGGCCCCTTGGGAAAGCAGAATGCCCAATGCCAGGGCAGGGAATGTCATTTTCATCTTTTTGTACCTCAAGGGCTGTCTCAGGCGCTCACGGTTTAAAGCACGCCTGGCAATCAGATTAGAGCACACGCGGTATCTCTGCGGTTTTCGCGATTGGCATTGGGGCAAGAAAAAATTTCTTGCAGCCCTCTTGAATTCCATTTCCGCGTCCATAAATTTTTGATCACGCGATGCCGAATTCGGGTCGCGTACTAAATCACTTGGAGAAACTCAGGAGATTTTAAAAATGGCTACTACCCTTTCGTTGGCCCCACTGTTCCGTCAATCGGTGGGCTTTGATCGCTTCAATGACCTGTTCGAGTCGGCGCTGCGTAGCGAGGCTCCGAATTCCTATCCGCCTCATAACGTGGAAAAGCACGGTGACGACGCGTACCGCATTGTCATCGCCGTCGCTGGCCTGACCGAGGAGGACTTGGATATCCAGGTCGAAAGGGGCGTCTTGACGGTTTCCGGCGGAAAACGCGAAACCGACGATAAGGTCGCTTACCTGCACCAGGGTATTGCCCAACGTGCCTTCCGGCTGTCGTTCCGCTTGGCGGACCACATCGAAGTGCGTGGTGCAGCCCTGACCAACGGGTTGCTCAGCATTGACCTGCTGCGCGAGGTGCCTGAAGAGGCCAAACCCAAACGCATCACGATTGGCGGCGAGGCCAAGCCTGAACTGCGTCAGGTAAGTGTGCAGTAAAGCAAACGGCGGTAAAAAGGCGCTCTACGGAGCGCCTTTTTGTACGCGTCAGACCTCGGTCTTGACCGCAAACAACTTCCTGGCCTCGGCAAAACACTTCTCGGCAATGGCCGAGCGTGGTTCGGTCTTGCGCATCACCATGCCCAGGGGCGCGAGGACGCTGGCGTCCGGCAGGTTGATGAACGCCAGGTTTTCGATCGGGCTCTCCAGGCCGCTGTCCAGGGGCATGATCGCGCAGCAGAAGCCTTCGTGGATGGCCTGGAACAGTTGGTACGTCGAATCGCTTTCCAGGATTGGCTGCGGGTCGAGGCCGCGGCTGCGGAAGCTCAGGTCGATGGATTTGCGATAGTGCATGCCATTGCTGATCATCCCCAAGGGTAATTCGGCGGCGTCTTCCCAGCTCATTTCCGTGCCTTCGAAATGGAAATGACGGGTGTCGTAGAGCAGGCCGACGCGGGTCTCGCCCAGTTCGAAAAAATCCAGGTAGTTGGCGTTTACATGGTCCAGGTAACACACACCCAGGTCGAGCTGGTTGGTGCCCAAGGCTTCGATGATTTTGTCCGAGCTCATGGAGGTCAGGCTGAACTTGAGTTCCGGGAAGGTATGGGACAAACCCTGGATGTAGCTGATCGGGTTGAACCCGCTAAGCGGCACCAGGCCCAGGCGCAGGTTACCGACCAATTGGCCACGGCAGGCAGCGGCTTCGGCGAACAGGCCGTCGTGGGCGGCGAGCAGGGTTCGGGCCCAGGCCAGCACGCGCTCACCGGCCTGGGTGAAGCCTTCGAAGCGCTGGCCGCGGGTGACCAGCTCCAGGCCCAGCTCATCTTCCAGGTTGCGCAGGCGCATCGACAGGGTTGGCTGGGTGATATGGCAGCGTGCGGCAGCCTGGCCGAAGTGCCGGGTCTGCTCCAGCGCGATCAGGAATTTGAGTTGCTTGATGTCCATTAAGGCACCTGCCTGGGAATAAGTGAGAAGCCGTTCAAGGCGCGAGGTGCTGGAAGCTCGCGTAACCCGGCGAATGAATGAACAGACGATCTCATTGTAACGGCAGGCACGTCCAATCACCTGTATTGACGATGCGATTGATGCACTCGATAACAGTCCAGGGCCGGCAGTAAAAGCCGTAATAGAAACGCTCGATAACCCGGTCAGTCGTAACGATTAGACAGCCATCGTTTCAGCGCTTTAGCCTGCGGCCATTGTCTTGATAATCGCCTGCCGGAGAATCACATGAGCATAACGTCGGATGCATTGTTTGTACCCTTGAATATTGCCGTATTGACGGTCAGCGATACCCGCGAATATGCCAATGACACCTCCGGGCAATTGCTGGTCAGCCGCTTGTTGGAAGCCGGGCACAGCCTGGTGGAGCGCAACCTGCTCAAGGATGACCTGTACAAAATTCGCGCCCAGGTGGCGACCTGGATCGCCGATGAGCGTGTGCAGGTGGTATTGATCACCGGCGGTACCGGCTTTACCGGCCGCGACAGCACTCCCGAGGCAGTGGGATGTTTGCTGGATAAGCATATTGACGGTTTCGGTGAGCTGTTTCGTGCGATCTCGATTCTTGATATTGGCACGTCCACGGTGCAGAGCCGCGCCTTGGCCGGCCTGGCCAACGGCACGCTGGTGTGCTGCCTGCCGGGCTCGACCGGTGCTTGCCGCACTGCGTGGGAAGGTATTCTTGCCGAGCAGCTCGATGCGCGCCACCGCCCATGTAACTTCGTGCCGCACCTTAAGCCGGTGGCTCTGTGCGGCACGCGAGGATGAGCCGCGCAGGGCTGATGTTGACTGCCTCGGCCAGGTACTGCGTGAATGCGGCAAGCCGTTGTTCTGGAAGCTTGCGATCAAACCGGGCAAACCCCTGACTGTCGGTTCGTTTGGCCGTGTGCCAGTGATTGGCCTGCCCGGCAACCCGGCCTCGGCACTGGTGACCTTCGGCTTGCTGGCGCGGGCTTATCTCCTGCGTATCCAGGGCGTCGATGACGTCACGCCGATGAGCTTTGCGGTGAGTGCGGGGTTTGACTGGCCCAGGGCCGGCAGTCGCCGCGAATACCTGCGAGCCAGGATCGAGGCGGGCAGGGCGGTGCTGTATCCGAACCAGAGTTCCGGGGTGATGCTCGGTGCGTCGTGGGCGGATGGGTTGGTTGAAATTTGCGAGGGCAGCACGTTGCAGATGGGTGATATGACGCGGTTTATACCGTTCTCTGAATTGTTCTGATTGGGGCACGCTGCGCCTTGGCGAGGTACCGAGTGGTCGGGCAAGAGTAATCAGTCTTGATCCAACAGCCTGTAGCTATCTGACTGATGCCCCGCGCTCCGAATGTGGGAGGGGCGGTGCGACGATTCGACTTGCTCCTGATTGGGCCTGTCGGTGTACATATCCATTCCTGCGACAACGGCCACCTTAAGCGGCCGTTACCTGAATACCGGATAGGTACTCGGCCTGATCCAGCATTCTGGTCGCCTGTCAGGCCTATATCGGGAGCAAGCCCCTCCCACAGGTCCAGCGGCGCACCCAAAGTTGTGTAGAAGGTCGAACAACTCGTTCTGCACCTGAACCGGCATGGGTCAGCCTCCAGTCACTAGGGGGAGGAATGCGATTTCGTCGAAGTCTTCGATCACCCGCCTCCGGTGTACAGAGTTCCTGGTTCAGCGCACACATCAGGCTGGTTTCACCCAGCACTCGCTGCCAGGTCTCACCGCGGTCGCATAGCAATTGCCTGACGTCTGCAATGGTGTGCGGGGACTCATCCAGTACGAGCTTTTCACCGCCAGTGCCCTCGTGCATGGAGCATCTCGGGGCAGCTCGATAAAAAAGGGAAAGCCGGTCGATTAGCCGCCGGTCATGTTCATGAAACGCACCACCTGCACGTCATCGTTGAGCTCGAAGTTGTGTCGGTACGGCTTGATCTTCATCGACTCGAGGATGGCGTGCTCCAGCCGTTGCGGCTCTCCCGGATAACGGCGTAGCACCTCCTTGAGGTCGACCGAATGCTCGTTGCCCAGGCACAACAGCAAGCGGCCTTCAACGGTCA
Organism: Pseudomonas libanensis; assembly: GCF_001439685.1. Lineage (GTDB taxonomy): Bacteria > Pseudomonadota > Gammaproteobacteria > Pseudomonadales > Pseudomonadaceae > Aquipseudomonas > Aquipseudomonas libanensis. Next base: position 120,879 of record NZ_JYLH01000007.1, on the reverse strand, counting down.
GCCGCACGCGGTTGCAGGTGCCGCAGAAGTTGTGGCTGTGGGGGGAAATAAAGCCCAGGCGGATATGCGGCGCTTCGGCCAGGCGCCAGTAGCGAGAAGGGCCCTGGGTCGATTCGGCCGAGTCGATCAGGGTGTAGCGTTCGGCGATGCGCTCGCGCACTTGCGCGCTGGAGTAGAACGCCTCGGCACGGCTGTGTTCGCTGATCACGCCCAGGGGCATTTCCTCGATAAAGCTGATATCCACGCCGCGTTCGATGGCGAACGCCACCAAGTCGTTGATCTCGTGATCGTTGCGGCCTTTCATCACCACGCAATTGAGTTTGGTGTGTTGAAAACCCGCGGCATTCGCAGCGTCAATACCGGCTATGACTTTGGCCAGGTCGCCGGTGCGCGTCAGTTCGCGAAAGCGTTTTGGGTCCAGGCTGTCGAGGCTGATATTCAGGCGCTTGAGGCCGGCGTCGAACAGGGGGGCGGCGAGCTTGCCCAACTGCGAGCCGTTGGTGGTCATGCACAGCTCGCGCAGCCCGGGGAGGGCGGCGATGCGCTGGCACAGGTCAACCACTCCCGGGCGAATCAGCGGCTCGCCGCCGGTCAGGCGGATTTTGCGAGTGCCCAGGGTGACGAAGCTTTCAGCCAGTTGATACAGCTCCTCCAGGGTGAGGATGCGCTGGCGCGGCAGGAACTGCATGTCTTCGGCCATGCAATACACACAACGGAAATCGCAGCGGTCGGTCACCGACATTCTGAGGTAGTCGACCCGGCGAGAAAAACTATCCATCAGGATCTTATCGGTCATTGAAACCTCCGGCAGCGACTCAATAGAAGCGTAGCCATGACGTTGCTTTTGAGGGCTCGATAGTTATAAGAGCCTTGTTTGATTTCAAGACTAAAGTTGTTTTTTAAGAGCGTCTAATCACTATTAGCAACCGAGTGATCGATGAGGTCTATGGTGGTTTTATTTTGGTCTATATGTTTTTATCTAAATGAAAAATAAAGATTTTTGTCGTGATAGATGTATTCGATGAGGTGGTCATTATTTGTGATTAGACAGGTATTTATGCAAGGCCTAGGCTGAATACGCAAGCCAAAGTCGTGACCGTGAAACAGACCGACGCAAACACTGTTTAGTTGGCGGTAACACTGTTTGCGTTCTGCAATGCCTGAAAATAACCATCAATAAAGGCTTTAAGTTAGGCGCTGCCTATGCGTGAAGTCCTGGAGAAGCATCATGAGCGAAGTTGAGCGTTATAAACCCTACAAGGGGGCGGCCGCCGGTTGGGGCGCGCTGATCGCGGTGACGAAAAACTGGCTGGGCAGTGAAAACGCGCTCAAGAACATCCGCGCGATGCTCAAGACCAACCAGAACGGCGGTTTCGACTGCCCCGGTTGTGCCTGGGGCGAGTCGCCGGAGAGCGGCATGGTCAAGTTCTGCGAGAACGGCGCCAAGGCGGTCAACTGGGAAGCCACCGGGCGCCTGGTCAACCCGGCGTTCTTCAACAAATACACGGTGTCGTCGCTGGCAGGGCAAAGTGACTATTGGCTCGAATACCAGGGCCGCCTGACACACCCGATGCGCTATGACGACTCCCTGGACCGTTATGTCGAAATCTCTTGGGACGATGCCTTTGCCCTGATCGCCAAGCACCTCAACGAGCTGGAATCGCCGGACCAGGCCGAGTTCTATACCTCGGGCCGCGCCAGTAACGAAGCGGCTTATCTGTACCAACTGTTCGTTCGCGCCTACGGCACCAACAACTTTCCCGACTGCTCGAACATGTGCCACGAAGCCAGCGGCCTGGGCATGGACGACAGTGTCGGTGTGGGCAAAGGCACGGTGACCTTCGACGACCTGGAAGAAGCCGACGCGATTTTCGTCATCGGCCAGAACCCCGGCACCAACCACCCACGCATGCTTGAGCCACTGCGCGAGGCGGTAAAACGCGGTGCCCAGGTGATTTGTTTCAACCCACTCAAGGAGCGTGGGCTGGAGCGTTTCCAACACCCGCAGCATCCTCTGGAGATGCTCACCAACGGTTCCGAACCCACCTCATCGGCATACTTTCGCCCGGCCTTGGGCGGCGACATGGCGGCTTTTCGTGGTATCGCCAAGTTCCTGCTCAAATGGGAACGTGAAGCCCTGGAGAACGATGGCGAGGCAGTGTTCGACCGCGCCTTCATTGCCCAGCACACCTCGGGCCTGGAGCGCTATCTGGCGCAAGTGGACGCGACTTCCTGGGAGCATATCGTCGAGCAATCGGGCCTGAGCCTTGAGGATATCGAGCTGGCCGCACGCATGTACCGACGCGCCAAGCGGGTGATCATGTGCTGGGCGATGGGCGTGACCCAGCACACACACTCGGTGCTGACCGTGCAGGAAATCATCAATGTGCAACTGTTGCGCGGCAACATCGGCCGGCCAGGGGCGGGGCTGTCGCCCGTGCGCGGCCATAGCAACGTGCAAGGTGACCGCACCATGGGCATCAACGAACTGGCGCCGCCGGAGTTGATCAACGCATTGGAAGCACGTTTTGACTTCAAGGTGCCGCGCCGCCATGGTCACAACACGGTCATGGCAATTGCGGCCATGGAGGACGGGCGCGCCAAGGTCTTCATCGGCCTGGGCGGCAATTTTGCCCAAGCCACGCCGGACACCCCGCGCACCCATGCGGCGCTGCGCAAGTGCGATCTCACCGTGCATATCGCCACCAAGCTTAACCGCAGCCATCTGGTGACGGGCCGCGAAGCCTTGATCCTGCCGTGCCTGGGCCGCACCGATATCGACATCCAGGCAGAAGGCCCGCAAGGCGTGACCGTTGAAGACACCTTCAGCATGGTGCACATCTCCCACGGCCAGCTGAAACCCAAGTCGCCGCTGATGCGTTCGGAACCTGCAATCATTGCCGGGATCGCCAATGCGACCCTGGGCAAGCACCCGATTGACTGGCTGTGGACGGTGGCCGACTACGGCCGCATCCGCGACTTGATTGCCGACACCATTCCCGGCTTCAAGGACTTCAACACCAAACTGTTGCACCCGGGCGGTTTCCACCTGGGTAACGACGCAGCGCGACGCATCTGGAAAACCGACAGCGGCAAAGCCCAGTTTGTCTGCAGCGTGTTGCCGGCGCATCTGGTCAGCGAAGGCGTGCGCAACCTGGACGTCAAGCCGGAGCTGATCCTGCAGACCATGCGTTCCCACGACCAGTACAACACCACCCTGTACGGGCTTGATGACCGTTATCGCGGCGTCTATGGCATGCGCGATGTGGTGTTCGTCAATGAACAGGACATTCGCAAGCTGGGCTACGAGCCGGGGCAGAAAGTCGACATGGTCTCGCTGTGGGGCGATGGCCGTGAGCGTCGGGTCAGCGGCTTCACCTTGATCGCCTATGACATTCCCGCCGGGCAGGCCGCCGCCTATTACCCCGAAACCAACCCGTTGGTGCCGCTGGAAAGCTACGGCGACCGCACCTTTACCCCTACGTCGAAGTTCATCGCCATCCGGCTTGAACCCGCGCCGGCCAGCAATCTGATCCAGTCCCACGGCGCTTGAGCCGTACCGGGGCGGCCGGTACGGCGCCCTGGGTTTTCCTGATCACTGCACATCCGTTTGCCCCAGGCCACCAGGCCTGAGGCACGCCGGGCTAGGTGCGCGCGCATCAAGTTTCCATAAGGGTATTGCCATGTTAAATATCGAGGCGCTGGACCTTGCACGCATACAATTTGCGTTCACGGTCTCGTTTCACATTGTTTTCCCCGCTATCACCATCGGCCTGGCCAGTTTCCTGGCGGTGCTCGAAGGCTTGTGGCTGAAAACCAACAACGCGGTCTACAAGGACCTGTATCACTTCTGGGCGAAAATCTTCGCCGTCAACTTTGGCATGGGCGTGGTCTCGGGTCTGGTCATGGCCTACGAGTTCGGCACCAACTGGAGCCGCTTCTCGGACTTTGCCGGCAGCATCACCGGGCCGTTGCTCACCTATGAGGTGCTGACGGCGTTCTTCCTGGAGGCGGGTTTCCTCGGAGTGATGCTATTTGGCTGGAACCGGGTAGGGCGCAGCCTGCACTTCTTTTCCACGGTGATGGTCGCCATCGGTACGTTGATCTCGACGTTCTGGATCCTGGCGTCCAACAGCTGGATGCAAACGCCTCAAGGTTTCTCCATCGTCGATGGCCGGGTGATGCCGCTGGATTGGTTCGCTATCGTGTTCAACCCGTCGTTCCCGTTCCGCCTGGCGCACATGGCGATTGCCGCGTTTGTTGCCACTGCGTTCTTTGTCGGCTCATCGGCGGCCTGGCACCTGCTGCGCAAGAACGACTCGCCGGCGGTGCGCAAAATGCTCTCGATGGCGATGTGGATGGCGCTGATCGTGGCGCCGATCCAGGCAATCGTGGGTGATGCCCATGGCCTCAACACCCTGGAGCACCAGCCGGCGAAAATTGCCGCGATTGAAGGGCACTGGGAAAACGTCGGCGATGGCGCAACGCCGCTGGTGTTGTTTGGCATCCCGGACATGCAGGCCGAGAAGACCCGCTTTGCAATTGAAGTGCCGTACCTGGGCAGCCTGATCCTCACCCACAGCCTGAACAAACAGATCCCGGCGCTCAAGAGCTTCCCCAAGGAAGACCGGCCGAACTCGACCATCATCTTTTTCAGCTTCCGCATCATGGCCGGGCTGGGCATGTTGATGATCCTTACTGGCTTGCTGGGCTTGGCCTTGCGTCGTAACGGCGCGTTGTATCGCAATCGGTTGTTCCTGCGCCTGGTGTTGTTCATGGGGCCGACCGGGCTGATCGCCATGCTGGCCGGCTGGATCACCACCGAAGTAGGGCGCCAGCCTTGGGTGGTCTACGGGCTGATGCGCACCGCCGACGCGGCGTCCAATCACAGTGTCACGCAACTGAGCATCTCCCTGGCGTTGTTTGTGCTCATCTACTTCTCGGTATTCGCCGTGGGTATCGGCTACATGATGAAGTTGGTGCGCAAGGGCCCGCAGCCCCATCACGACCATCCGCCACAGGGCGGCCCCGGTCAGGAACGCACACCGCGCCGTCCTCTGTCCGCTGTCACCGAGACGCTCGCGTCCGGCGACCACACCAACTGATCAAGGGGATTGCACATGGGCATTCAAGGTATAGACCTGTCGTTGATCTGGGGCGTGATCATTGCTTTCGGGGTGATGATGTACGTGATCATGGATGGTTTCGATTTGGGCTTGGGCATCCTGTTTCCGCTGATCCCGGACGAGCAGGAACGCGACGTGATGATGAACACCGTGGCGCCGGTGTGGGACGGTAACGAGACATGGTTGGTACTCGGCGGCGCGGCGTTGTATGGGGCGTTTCCGCTGGCGTACTCAGTGATCCTGGAGGCGTTGTACCTACCGTTGATTTTCATGCTGGCCGGGCTGATCTTTCGTGGTGTGGCGTTTGAATTCCGCTTCAAGGCCAGCCCGCAGAAGCGGCATATCTGGGACATGGCGTTTATCGGCGGCTCGTTCCTGGCGACTTTCTGCCAGGGCGTAGTGATCGGCACCTATATCGCCGGCATTCCTGTGGTCAATCGCCAGTTTGCCGGGGGCAACCTTGATTGGCTGTCGCCGTTCCCGCTGTTCTGCGGGGTCGGGTTGGTGGTGGCCTACGCGTTGCTGGGCAGCACCTGGTTGCTGGTCAAGACCGAAGGCATGCTCGAATCGCGCATGCGCCTGTTCAGCCGTTACCTGGCCTTCGGGCTGATGGCGGTGGTGGCGGTGCTGTGCGTGTGGACGCCGTGGCTGCACCCGGAAATCGCCCTGCGCTGGTTTGCCCAGGCGCACATTGTGGTGTTCGGCGGCCTGATGCTGCTGGCCGTACTGGCACTGGTGGGGCTGTTGAAGACTTTGCGCCAACACCACTCGCACTGGCCGTTCGTGTTCACCCTGGTCCTGGTATTCCTGGGGTATATCGGCCTGGCCTTCAGCATCTGGCCGAACATTGTGCCGCCATCCATCAGCTTGTGGGAGGCTGCATCGCCGCCGTCCAGCCAGTTGTTCATCCTGATCGGCACGCTGTTCATTCTGCCGATCATCCTGATGTACACCTGCTGGAGCTACTACGTATTTCGCGGCAAAGTGAGGATTGGCGATGGCTACCATTAAGGCGCTGGAGGATCCGAGCGTTTCAGTCGCATTTTGTTACTAACCAATGCGCTAAAAATATAGGGCTGTAGTGGCAAACCGGGACAAAACCCCGGTTTGCCACTCAATTTTCATAAAAATGTAACAACCCTGCTGCACAGTTCGGGAGCCCGTCACCACAACGAGTTCCTTTTAATGAAAAGCTTGATGAAGTCTGCTGCACTGGCCGTTACGGTTTCTCTTTGTGCCTCCTCCATGACCTTTGCCGCCGAGAACGTGCGCCTGACCGGTTCCGGCGCCAGCTTCCCTGCACCGATCTATCTCACCTGGTTCAAGGATTTCAGCAAGAAAACCGCTGGCGTTACCGTGGATTATCAATCCAAGGGCAGCGGCGCCGGTGTGCAGGACTTCCTGAACAAAACCGTCGATTTCGCCGCCAGTGACTCGGCCATGAAAGACGAAGACATCGCCAAGGTGGCCGAAGGCGTGCAGTTGCTGCCGATGACCGCGGGTGAAATCGTGCTGGCCTATAACCTGCCGGGCAATCCCAAGGGCCTCAAGCTGCCACGCGATGTTTACTCCAATATCTTCCTGGGCAAGATCACCAAGTGGAACGACCCACAGATCGTGGCCGCCAACCCCGACCTGAAGTTGACCGATACGCCGATCACCGTGGTGGTACGTGCGGACTCCAGCGGCACCACGGCGGTCTTCACCAAGCACCTGGCGACCATCAACCCTGAGTTCAAGCAGGCGTTGGGGGAGGGCAACACCGTTAACTGGCCGGCCAGCGACAAGTTCATCAAGTCGCCCAAGAACGACGGCGTGACTGCCACCGTACGCCAAACCCCGGGCGCTATCGGCTACATCGAATACGGTTTCGCCAAACTGGCCAAGGTTGACTTTGCCCAGTTGCAGAACAAGGCTGGCCAGTATGTGGTGCCGAACGCCGAAAGCGGCGCCGAGGCCCTGGCCGCGGTGAAGATGCCTGAAAGCCTGGTGGCCTGGCTGCCGGATCCGGACGGTGCCAAGTCCTACCCGATCACTTCCTACACCTGGATGATCTTCCGCAAGGACAACGGTAACCCGGCCAAGGCCAAGGCCATGCGCGAAATGGTCGAATACAGCCTGACCGAAGGGCAGAAAATCGCCGATTCGATGGGTTACATCCCGCTGCCGCAATCGGTGGTCGATCAGGTGCGCAAAGCGTCTGCCAACATCCAGTAACACCCGTGCGGCCGCTCCCGGTGTGTGCTGCCAGCCATGCCGGGAGCGTTTCCCCCTTTGTTCCGGAATTGACCAATGATCAAACCTTTCGTCGTACCGGTTAACCCGGACTCTGCCTGCCAACCCCCCTCGGCAAAGGATTTCCTGGTTGACCGCACCTTCCGTGCCCTTGCGAAAATCGGGGTGGTACTGATTCTGGCGTTGGTCGTCGCCCTGGTCTTTGAGGTGGGCCGCAAGGCCCTCCCAGGCATGGAAAAGCACGGGTTCGACGTGCTGCTTGGCAGTGTCTGGGACGTTAACCAAGGCAAGTACGGCATTCTGCCGGCCATTTGGGGCACGCTCTACAGCGCCCTGATTGCGCTGCTGATTGCAGGCGCTTTCGGCGTCAGCATGGCGATTTTCCTGACCCAGGATTTCCTGCCGGCGAAGCTGGCCGCGGTATTTCGTACCATCGTCGAATTGCTCGCGGCCATCCCCAGCGTGGTGTATGGCCTGTGGGGCATCTACGTGGTGATTCCGGCGATCCGGCCCCTGACCACCTGGTTGAACAGCGAGCTGGGTTGGATACCGTTTTTCGGCACATCGTTGAGCGGGCCGGGGCTGCTGCCGGCGGCGCTGGTATTGGCGATCATGATCCTGCCGACGATTGCCGCCGTTTCCCAGGACGCGCTGACCAGCGTGCCGATGAAAACCAAACAGGCCGCCTATGGCATGGGCACCACCCACTGGGAAGCGATTCTCAAGGTGATGGTGCCATCCGCCGCCACCGGTATCTTCGGTTCCCTGGTACTCGGCCTGGGCCGCGCACTGGGTGAAACCATGGCGCTGGCGATGCTGGTGGGCAACGCCAACAACATTTCACTGTCGCTGTTCGCGCCGGCCAATACCCTGGCCGCCTTGTTGGCACTGAACTTCCCCGAAGCCGGGCCCAACGAGATCGAGGTGTTGATGTACGCCGCCCTCGTGCTGATGTTCATCACGCTGCTGGTGAACGTTATCGGCTCCATGATCATGCTCTACGCCCAGCGGGGTACTAAACAATGACGAACCTCACGTCTCCTATAACCGCCGTGCCCAGCCTGCAGCGCAAGTTCGAAGGGCGCGCATTGCGCAGCCTGGTGTTGACCACGCTGGTCTGGCTTGGCGCGCTGCTCGCCAGTGTGCCGCTGATTTCCGTGCTCTACATGCTGATCACCCGTGGCGGCGCACGCTTGAGCCTGGAGGTGTTCACCGAACTGCCGCCCACCGGCTTCGAGACCGGCGGTGGTTTCGGCAACGCGATGGCCGGTACCTTTGTGATGGTCGGCATCGCCGCCGCCATCGCGGTGCCGGTCGGCATCCTGGCCGCGATCTTCCTGGCTGAACTGGGGCCGGACAGCAAACTGGCGAACACCGCACGCTTTGCCGCCAAGATGCTCACGGGCCTGCCGTCGATCCTGGCCGGGGTGTTCGCCTATGCGCTGGTGGTGATGACTACCGGCACCTATTCGGCACCCGCAGGTGGTGTGGCATTGGCGGTACTGATGCTGCCAATTGTTGTGCTGACCGCTGAAGAGTCGATGCGCATGGTGCCCAAGGTCATGAAGGACGCTGCCTACGGCATGGGCTGCACCCGTTCCCAAGTGATCTGGAAAATCATCTTGCCCACCGGCCTGCCGGCGATCCTCACCGGCGTGATGCTCGCCGTGGCGCGCGCTGCGGGCGAAACCGCGCCGCTGTTGTTTACCGCGCTGTTCAGCAACTACTGGATCTTCCACGACGGCGACCTGTCGGTCATGAACCCGACTGCCTCCCTAGCGGTGCTGATCTACAACTTCTCCGGCATGCCCTTCGACAACCAACTCGAGCTCGCCTGGGCGGCCTCGTTGGTGTTGGTGATGATCGTGCTGGTCGTCAATATCGTCAGCCGTATCTTCGGCAAGCCCAAGTATTAAGAACGGGAGCATCTGAATTTTGAACGTATCAACTGCGCAAGTAGCCGCTCCGTTTGTCACCCAGGCGCCTGTGGTCATGGACTGCAAGCTGGACAGGATCTTCTACGGCAACTTCATGGCGGTGCGTGACAGCCATGTGCCGATTGAAAAAAACAAGATCACCGGTTTTATCGGCCCTTCGGGCTGCGGCAAAAGTACCGTACTGCGCAGCCTCAACCGCATGAACGACTTGGTAAAAGGCTTCCGCTTCGAGGGCCACGTGCATTTCCTCGGCCAGGACGTGTACGGCAAGGGCGTCGATCCGGTGGTGGTACGCCGCTACATTGGCATGGTGTTCCAGCAGCCCAACCCGTTTTCCATGAGCATCTTTGACAACGTTGCGTTCGGCCTGCGCCTGAACCGCTACAAGGGCGACCTGGGCGACCGCGTCAAGCACGCCTTGCAAGGCGCGGCGCTGTGGGATGAGGTCAAGGACAAGCTCAAGGTCAGCGGCCTGTCGCTTTCCGGCGGCCAGCAGCAACGCTTGTGCATTGCCCGTGCGATCGCCACAGAGCCGGAAGTGCTGCTGCTCGATGAGCCTTGCTCGGCACTCGACCCCATCGCTACGCGCCGAGTCGAGGAGCTGATGGTGGAGTTGAAGAAGGACTACACCATCGCCCTGGTGACCCACAACATGCAGCAGGCCATCCGCGTGGCGGACACCACGGCGTTTTTCTCGGTGGATATTTCCCAGGGCACCCGCACTGGCTACCTGGTGGAGATGGGGCCGACCACCCAGGTGTTCGGTAACCCACGGGAAAAAATGACCGAGGATTACATCAGCGGTAAGTTCAGCTGAGCCATCAATGTTCGCTAAAGGCCACACCAGTGGCCACGTTTGCCAGGAATATCAATGTCTGTAACCCATCGTCTTGATTTGTCAGCGATTGAACGCGCCCTGCGTAAAGTGCAGAGCCGCTTCGCCGAGCTCAGCACGCAATTTACCGAGCCGCGTGACCCTTTGACCGACGAAGTGCTGCTCAATGTACTTGAGGGTTACGCGCTGATTGACGACTATGTGGCCCGGGGCGTCGACCTGTTTGATCTTCATCATCTCGACTTGATGCTGGAGATCAACGCCACGGTCCTGTGCGGTCGGGACCCGGCGCGTCGGGTGGAATACGCCCAGCACCTGGCCGCGACCGAGGAGCACTTCTTCAACAACGTTGAAGGCGGCATCAAGGACTTGTTCAATTGGTATTGCGCGTATCGCAGTGAGTCCGTCTGGAAGCGGGCGGCGGGTGTGTATGTACGTATCCTCAGCAAGCCGCAGTTGTTTATCGAAGGCAACAACCGCAGCGGCTCGCTGATCGTCAGCTACCTGCTGATGCGCGCCGGTTTGCCGCCGTTCGTGCTGACGCTCGAAAATGCCGAGGGCTACTTCAACCCGTCCTCGGTGATCCGCAACTCGGCCAAGCATGGCGTCAAGGCGTTGTATGAATTGCCCAAGATCAAAAAAAAATACGCGGCTTTCCTGGAGGAGCAGGCACCTGATCCAAAGGCCTTTTTCTTGAGCGACACACCGCAGCCCATCTATGGGGGAGGCCACTGATGCGTTGGTATCCAACACTCGCGGGCAAATGCCGAACGTCCGCCCGCCGAGTCATACAGTCCCTGTCCAGGCAGGTGCACACGCGCCCGCGCATACGAATCTCGTTTGATATCGACGACACCCTGGCCTGCCAACTTCATCACTCCGCCGTGGAGAGCAGTTGGCTGCCGGCCTGCGCCCATCGCTGGTGGGGCGAGCCGCTGCGTATCGGCACCCGTTCCCTGACCCGTGAGCTGCGGCGCCAGGGTTGCAGCATCTGGGTCTATACCTCGTCCGGTCGGGCACCTTCCTATATCAGGCGCTGGTTGATGCTGTACGGAATCCGCGTTGACGGGGTGGTGAATAGCACCCTGCATAACGACGCCCTCAGTGCGCACGGGCTGGCCAATACACCGTCGAAATTCCCGCCGGCTTTCGATATTGATTTGCACGTGGATGACTCCGAGGGCGTGCGCATTGAAGGTCACGATCATGGCTTTCGTGTGGTCGTGGTTGACCCGCAGGATGAGCAGTGGGCGCAGAGAGTGCTCGATGCGGTCGCGGGGGTTCAGGCGCAATTGGTCAGGCAGCAAATGCCTCGATATCACCAGCCTGCACGGCAAGGCGCTGAAGTTTTTTCTTCCTGAGGTCAATATTCCCGCGCCACGTTTTGCGATATCTCGATTCGTGGCGCGGCGGATTCAGTAGTGGCTGGCACTTCGCCGAACCCATCGCGTGCAGGTGATGAATCATCAGCGTCATCGCTTCGCCCTGCTCAGTAATGCCTGACCACTTCATCAGGTCGGCCAGGACCTGCCGGATGCCGGGGCGAACCCTGAGCCTCAATTCCACTTCGGCAAGTGCCACGCGCTTCCTGGCAGACTTGGCCGAGTGTTTTTTCTGCGGTACTGCTGCCATGAGAAACCTCATGGAGTTACTCACTATTGCTTATCTTTAATTCTGGATATTCGTAACGTGTAGGGATAAAAAACAAGTTGTTCTAGCGCGTGCATTTTGCTTATTTCGCGTAAAAGCCAAACATAGCCCAAAAAGATACCGTCTTTAGTATCTCCTTGGGATCTATCGGTTGGTCTTTGAAGTTTTAGCAGATGCCAAACAGAGTCGCCGTGAAAAGAACAGTCCCGTTCAAGTACACAGTAGCCTTAAGACCTGTGGGTATGAAAGATCCACATGTCTCGGCACAAACTTTTAGCTGTCCGCTGACTGGAATTGCAATTGGCGATTTTAAACAGTAATCGCCATATATGGGGATGGTGAAGCAGATTTGATTGGTGGCCTGAGTGTAGCTGGCCCCAACACACACGGACATCCTAAGCGCTAGCACACCATCTAGCTTAGGGCTTGAGACAGCAGTTGCTCCGAACCCGACAGTTGAATAATCGGGTACGTGTTCGTTGGAATCTGAGTTTTTATGTTCTTTGCAAGTGCAGTCGCTCATTGCAGTATCCTCATCCTGAGTTTTTGTTAGCGATTGCCAACGGAACTCAACTTAGCTCTAGAATTTAGAGTTCACAAGTTTTTAAGGTGGCAAATTGATATTAAATTGAGATTGTAATTTTGGCTGATCAGTTATTCGGCTATAAGGGTGTGTTATAGCGAATTGGTTGTTGGGTTTTTTACGGAATTAGTTCGAGTTCCATTAGTTATAAGGCAAAATAAAGCTCTGACTCGAAAGCTCTGTTTTATCCTAAGGGGGGGCGGTTTCAGCTGACGGTTCTATCACGCTGGTCGCAAGTGCGAGCCAGGTTTGACCTTTGCGTTGCTGGATACGGGCTATGCGTTGCATGGGTCGACCTTGACCTGGCGCCAGGCGCCGACGGCTTCGAATATCCGCGCGGCGTGCGCCTCGTCCAGCGATACCGCCTCGGGAATGGCGATCCAGCCCGAAGCCACCATCTGGCTTTGGTTCGCCTCGTCGCGCAGTTTCCTGTAGCAATGCTCGATCACGTCTTCCAGGTGGTCGCAGAGGTAGACGCCATCGGGCGCCACCTCCACCGACTCTCAGCGGGCAACGGTTCAATCATGCGGCTCGCCTCTGTCGTGCTCTTCTACTTTCCTGACAGCAGTCGGATCCAGGCCTTTTCAGCCGATAGCTCCCGTACGACACACGCCGCTCAAAAAAGCGCTTGAGTGTTGTGGGCGACGATCATTAACGCGCCCCGCAAAAGCGCAGGGCGAGTTTGATGCTATTGGCCGAGTTTCCTACGCACATCTGTAACCATCGGGCCAACGGCTTTTACCGCATCCTTGAGCTGTTGCTCAGTCACGCCAAACTCCTTCGTCCAATACTTCAACTCCCAAGCTTCTGAAGTGTTCACCCGGGCACGGTCTTGAGGGCCACGGTTTTTCAGATCGTCAGACATAGTCCACTCCTGCGGGTTGGCCTGGAGATGTTCAGGCGTCTTTCGGTAGAGCATTTGAAAGCGTGGGTAGTTCGGTTGAGATTTAAGGAGGGAGCTGGATATGACAAAACGCGGAGGAGATGATTGCGGAACATACAAGATAAGGGCCTGCCCAGGTTCCCTGGCAAACCCTTGATATCTATGGTCGAACCCGGAATCGAACGACACGGTAAAGGATTGAAAATCCTGTTTTTTGTGCGGCGTTTTTGAGAGTGCTATCTCTAAAAGTATCCTATTCGGAATGGCATTGCTGGACCTTGGCTACGAAGAATAATCGCGTATCGAAAGCGGGAAATGACAATGAGCGGGTGCGGTTTTATCCAAACGGTACGAGCAGCACCTGGTGCAACAACGGATTCCCAATCAGTGGCGTTGCATATTGGCGGTTGTGCTCAAGGAGCCCACCGCTGCACAGCCTCAAGCGAATCGAATGGCCCACTGTTGAAACATATTTTTGCGTTGGGTGCATGTTCATGAACTGTGTTGATGAGGCGTTCAAAGAGGCTTAGATACGCTGCATCAGTACGAACGCCTGCTCCGATCAGGACGCAATCACGTGGTTTCTCCTGAAGAAGACTGAGAAGGAGCGTTTCTGCGGTCTGTTCACTTTGGATTAAGCCTAGTTCAGTCGCGTAGCCGAGGCTTTCAAACGTGTTTTTATCGGCGTCCAGCGCGGCCTGTAGTTTCTCGTGCGTCAGCCCCGGCCATTTGTTGTAATCCACTGCGTTGGGATGCCAGCCGACGAGAAGTATATTAATTTTTTTGCTCACTGTTTTTCTCCATTTTAAAATAGCTTAGCTTTTCTGGAGGGGAGAAAAGGTGCTTTCTCCAAAGCCCATCGCTAAGTGAAATAGCGGATCGTCGCCCTGGGTTTGTTATTGCTCTGAACCCCACTCCATTTCATCTTTGGCAACCTTGGCCCCAAGTTGTAGCGCAATACCCATACCGGCATCGGGATACAATTGGGTCATGGCTTCTATCACTGCCGCGCTGTCGGCGGCCTTGGCAAGCTCATGCTCGAATGCGAGTAGATAGTCGCGGGTATAGTGGATTGCTGAGGCGTTTACCTGAGCATTGGGGGTCAAGTGGCCAGGGACGACTACCTGAGGCTTGCGTGCGATCATGGCGTTGAGATTGTTTACCCAAGCCGCACGGGCACCAGGATTTTTGGTATCAGCGGTCCATACGTGAACCCCAGAAAATACAAGGACGCCGCCGAAAATGGCGCTGAGCGATGGCACCCACAGATAGCTGCGATTGACCAGACCATTGGCCTTGACGACCTCAATGGTATGGCCTTCCAGGTTGAGGGCAGGCTCGTCAAAGGCTTCAGGAATCACCACATCTGCCAAGGTTTGCGGGCCGTTCTCTTTGAGCTGAGGCCCCCAGGTCGCCAGCTTCTTTCCGACGCTGTCCTTGATCGCGGCAATAGTCGCCGAAGCAGCGATTACTCTGGCCTCCGGGAACGCAGCCTTGATGGGCTGTAGGCTGAAGTAGTAATCGGGATCGCTTTGACTGATATAAATCGTTGTCAGGACCTTTCCGCTGTTTTTAATGGCTTCAACCATTAATTTCCCATCCGAAAGCGTAAAGCCACCGTCAATCAGAATAGCCTCGCGCTCACCGGAAATTAGAATAGGCGCCCGGAAAAAACCCTGTAAGTCAGCAGGGAAATGCTGCCAGGTCAATGTGGCTTGAGTATCCATAGTATGTTTGCTCCTGAAGACTGTTGCGTTGTTTTGGTCTGTGTCAGATGGAATCAAAAACAGCTTTTACTTCGGCCTCGTTTAGTACACCTCGCCCGTTGTTGAGCAGAACAAACTCACCGTTGGGGCTTATTGAGACTGAGGACGCGCCGGCCACGACGATTGACACATTCTTTGTTCTTAAAAGATCCGCTAATGGCATGCTGTCCGAGTTTGTAGATTGTCCGATCGTCAACGCTAGCCCGCAATTGGATTGCGAACTGAGGCCGCCCACAAGAATGATTTTTCCACCAGCGCTTAGTGAGATTTTAAGTCGTGAAATTACTGAGTAAACATCTATACCCCATAATCCGCTGTCGAGGCTGCTGCCGACTAAATGCATCAGTGTGCGCCTATGGTAAGTATGCCCGTTCCAGTTTGATAATATCGCCAAGGCAGAGCAGTCAGAGAGCCCGCTGGTGGAAAGGACAGCGTCCCCTCCGGTCAGGGAAACGGATTTCCCCATGTTGACAATGATGATGGGTGGCGGCATAGGAATAGATTGCTCATTGATTTATGATTTCGAAGGCGAGGGCGTTAGAATCTGCTATTTTTTAGAGCTAACGTAGTAACTGCGAGGGTTGGAAGTTTTTGCCCTACAGTTCTCGGAAGTTGTTGGGTGCTACATAAATCGGAAGCCGCAAAATCTTCGGTCTATGTGCAGTGTAGGCTGAGTTTTTGATTTGTTTTCTATAATCTCATGAAAAATTATTATTGACGGTGAATGGGTGTGCTTGTGCTTGGTTTAAATGGTGGACTCTATTTTCTTTGAAGAGTATCTCGGCGCGGCGTATGAAAATGGCGCCACTGGCCAGATATGTGAGAAACTGTGAATTAATGACTTTTTAGCCTTTTTTCGCTAAAAATTGATGTAACTTGCGCTGCGCATTTACGTTGTTTGAGTTTGAGGTGAATCTATTTTCAACGAGAGCAACACTGGGCTATGCATATGGCAAGCGACTGGACTCCTTACTCTCAAATCAGCTCAGGTCAGCAATATGAACAGGCGCTCAGACGCTGTTACGCCTGATAACGTGGCCGCAGCCTATTGGCGTTATGCCTTGCCCACGGTCATGGCAATGTTGGTCAGTGGTCTGTATCAGATCGTCGACGGGATCTTTATTGGGCATGTAGTGGGCGCCGAAGGGCTGGCAGCTATTAACATGGCGTGGCCCTGGATCGGCCTGATGGCCGGTGTTGGTCTTATGATTGGTGCGGGGGCGGGCACTCATTGTTCAATCGCCCAGGGCGAAGGGCACTTCCAAAGGGCCAAGGGCTTTCTCGTACAGGGCTTGTGGCTGTTGGCATTATTAGGCGTTGTCGTTGGCCTGTTGATTATCGCTGGGCGCGATAGCTTGCTTGCTTTGCAAGGCGCCAATGCCAACGTGCAGCGCCATGGCAGTGGCTATTTGCAAATTATCGGTTGGTCCTCACCGTTGGTAATGGCCAGTATTGCCATGCCCATTCTGGTCAGAAACTTGGGTGCTCCCATGTTGGCCACCATCATGATGCTCGTAGGCGCACTCACTAATATAGTGCTGGACTACGTATTTATCGTTGAGTTGGGCTGGGGTCTGCAGGGGGCGGCCATTGCGACAGTCACCGGCGAGTCGCTCTCGGCACTGATCGGCTTGGTGTTTCTGTTCACCCGTTACAGTTCCCTGCCGTTAAGCCTGGCCCTGGGCGAGTTCGGTCTACAGCCGGCATCCTGTCGGCAGATTCTGCTTAATGGGTTTTCCAGTTTATTGATGTACCTTTACGCCAGCTTCGCAGCGTTATTGCACAACACCGCGTTGATGCATTACGGCAGTACCGTGAACGTGGCGGCCTATGCCATAACCGGGTATTTAATGACGGTTTATTATTTGCTGGCCGAAGGCTTGGCCAGTGGCATGCAACCTCTGGTCAGCTACTTTCATGGTGCCGGGCAACCGGCTTTAGTCCGTAAGGTGTTCTTTCTGGCCATGCGCTGGGTGATGGGCACGGGCGTGGTGTTGGTACTGATGATTCTGATCTACCCACACATTGGCACGCGAATATTTATCAGCGACGAAGACCCTGCGTTGGATGTGGCAGCCATCGACGCTGTTCGCCTGCATTTGTTTGTGCTGTTTCTGGACGGATTCCTAGTGCTCGCCGCGGCGTATTATCAAGCGATCAGCGACAGCAGAAGCGCGACCATGATTACGCTGGCAAATATGTGCATTCAAATTCCGTTTTTGCTGATACTAGCGCCCTGGCTCGGAGTTACCGGAATATTACTGGCATTGCCGCTGTCGACCATTGTGCTCGCGACGGGCGTGGTCACGCTATTACGTCGGCAGTTCTCACGGCCTGTTGGTGTAAATAGATAACAACTCGATAACGACCTGCGTCGTCCCTCGAACGCTGAGACCTTGAAATTCGGGACTAAAAAAGGGGACGACCAAAAAAGATGACAGATTTATTTTTAAGTTTTGTCCCGTCCTGAATAAGGTTTACACCTTCTGATCTGTTTTTCAGGAGGACGCAAAACAACCCGGTACGCTTGGCTATCTGGTGCAGCGAGAGAGCTGGCTCGTGCGATTCGCACGTACGAATTAATTAACAACAGGCCGCCTTGCAAAATTTTTGGTTCTACTGCGACTGCCCATCAGGAAGGGAAAGCTCGCCGTCGCGATGCCGACATGGATATTTGCCTGTTCAAACCTTCAGCCTGCTGAATTTATAGAGCTGCCTGATGCTGTCGGAGCGTTGGACTCAGCAGTCTTTTTGGGAGGCATCGACCTTGACGGACATCGAATAAAGGGGGCTTCAGAGTTATCAATGGAGACAAAGTGACAACGGCGTGTGGGTGGTTGGAGTTCGCATGTGCCTGCCAGGAGCATGCTGAGGTGACGACAGCGGTAAATGCAATGCGGCGATCCATGAGTATTGAGGGGGCCCTGAGTGAACAGGTCGCCATCAGGTCACGACTGGCGAGCTTTACCAGGGGGCTATCAGGTCAGTCAACCACGGCGGTTACCTGTCTGGTCCCGTCGCTTATCTGGCGAGAATATGAGCTCTGAGCGATAAATATGCACATCTTTCGGCGCCTCGAACCCTAACTGAACACTATTACCTCGAGTGGCTAGAACTCGCAGTGTAGTCTCAAAGCTCAAGTGACAGGTATCACCGACATTCAAATTTATAATTTCCATGTACATTGCTCCGTGATGGTTGTTGCCTGTACATGCTCTGCGTGAACGGGCTGAAATTTAAATCAAAAATAATGAAAAACCAATTTAATTGTCGATCGAGAGCATGCCGGAAAACGTGAGTCAGGTTGCCGGGCACCTTTGACATAATTTAGCTAAAAATAGAGTTTTTTAGATTTGAGTGCCCATGTGTTCGATTATTCTGGTGAGACTTCTATAGTTGGCTTGGCTTGACTGATATCAGAGGCAAGCGTCTGTGACAGGCGGAATGAACGATGGGAAAAATAACAGCTGTTGCACTGAGCGGGCACTCTCAAAGGAGAGATAGGATAGCCGGTGTTTTGGAGCAAGCGTCTGTTGGTGTATTGATTAATACGCCGTGCGCAGTGAAGGTTGTTGAAGTAGCACGAATTAAACGCCCTGAAATTGCAGTGCTGGATATTCCTGCGTTCGATATCGAGGGCATCCACCTGATCAGGCAAATGCGTGAGGAGGACCGGGGATTGAAAATAATTGTCCTGACAGAACAAAATCCCTCCCATTTTTCAGCGCGCTACAGGCGAGCCGGGGCAAGCGTACTGCTAAGAGTGTGTGGTGATATGCGGGGAGTCGCGTTCATTCTTCGAGCAATACGTTCGGGTTACGGTTATTTCGACTTTATTCATTCCCCCATAAAGACCCGGGAGCGATCTTTTGATAGTGATGCGGGTTTAATTGCAACGCTGACGGATCGCGAGCTGATGGTGTTTCAGCGCCTGGCTGCAGGATTGACCAATCAAAAGATTGCTGAGGAAATGAAAATTGGTAGTCGCTCTATCAGTGTTTATAAAACCAATATTTTCGAAAAAATACAGCTGCAGTCAATGGCGCAGTTAAGTGCGTTAGCAGTTCGCAATAAGTTGCTTTGATCGCCTGGCGCTCCTCCATGCTCAAAGTCTGGTAGACCATCAGGATGGATTTATGTGTGAAAACCTGTGAATCATTATTCTTGATTTGTGACGCGCCGAATTGAGACTAGAGTTGCTTTAACGGAGGTGGCTATATGATTTGGCAAAACTCCACCGTTAGTAGAGGAGTGAATGAATAATGATGTATAGATGCAAGGCATGGGCAGTGACGGGCGGCATGGTATCGCTGCTCGTAATGTCTGCCCAGCCTGCCCTCGCTGCTGTAGCGGTTGCAGGTGATGGCCAAATTCTGTTTGATGGTGGTTTGGTGACGGAGACATGCACCATTTCTGTCAACAATGAGATGGGTAGTACATCAAACATAGCGCTACCCAAGGTGAGTCGGACGGGTATGGTCGCAGAAGGCAGCACCAAGGGTGGTACTGATTTTACGTTTAAACTGACAAGCTGTTCGGGAAGTACTGCTACTAAGGCGAAGGTATTTTTCCAAGGTGGGCCGCATGTCAATTCGGACGGCACACTGGGAAACGCCATCACTTTCCATGGGGCCACGGGCGTCGCGCTACAGTTATATGATGCTTCGATGAATCCCATTTTGATAGGAGACCCCTCTCAGTTAAATCAGCCAGCCACCACCTTTGGCGGTCTGATGGGATACACCGCTCAGTATGTCGTTAATAGCGACGCGGTAGGTTCCGGAAAATTTTTCACGAACGTAACTTATTCAATCAGCTACCAATGAAGAAGTAGGTAGTAACTTGAAGTGGTTTTAATAGATGGAGGTTATGCCCCTACGCGTTGGAGGATGGCGTTGATCGGGTAGTGAATTGAGGTGTGAATGTTGTTTTTTGAGTTGTTCGAATGTCGTAGACCATGATTGACTGATTGTGCCGCGCAATAAGAAGTGCGAAGGGCTCTTTATGTTGTGTGGCATCTGATTTTTAAGTTTAACCAAGGAAGTTCTTAAAATGAAACGTCAAATAATCGCTGTATCATTGTTGATGGTTGCATCGTCTGTTCAGTTCGCTAATGCCGCTGCCAGTGACGGCACTATCAATTTTACGGGTGCAATTACTGCTGAAACGTGCACCATTAATGTTAATAACAATGGTTCGTCACCTAGTGTTATTTTGCCGACGGTCTCCACCGCAGGGATGAACGCAGTGGGCCTGACCAAAGGGAGCACTGCACTTAATTTTGCGCTGACTGCTTGCACAGGAACGGCGTCGAATGCATCTGTATTTTTTCAAGGCGGCTCGGGTATTACTGTGAATGGTACAGTGGCTAACACTGCGCCTAGCGGTGTTGCTGCGACGGGTATCGCGCTGCAAATCAACGATTCCGGCAATTTCCCTGTGACCATTGGCAGCTCCAATCAGCTGACCTCGAGCCTCACGCCAATTGCAAATGGCAATGCCTCAATGGCCTATACCGTTCAATATGTGACGACCAATCCAGCGCCAACAGCGGGTAAGTTCGCGGGTGCCGTGATGTATTCCATTAACTACCAATAAGCAACAGCGTCCTGGCTTCTCTCGTTATCTTTGCCCATCAAGACAACAGCGGGGGGAGCTGGGCAGCCAGACAAGGGACTTTATGGCTTACTTCACGTTGATACGCCAAGGTGTAGTGGCAGCAATGACGTTAATGGCCTGTTGCCAAGCAACGGCCAGTGTTGTGATTAGCGGCACGCGTCTGATCTACCCCGCACACGAAACAGAAATTACCGTGACGCTGAAAAATAACGGTGAGTTGCCGGTATTAGTGCAAACCTGGGTTGACAGCGGCGACCCGGCGTCAAGTCCAACTCATTCAACGGCGCCTTTTGTGTTATCCCCTCCTGTTTTTCGTATGGACCCCAATAAAGGTCAGAGCGTGAGGATGATGTTTACCGGCGCGAGCGTGCCCGAGGATAAAGAGTCGGTTTATTACTTCAACTTGCTTGAAGTTCCCGCCACCCCCCCAGAGACCGGTACACCGGTCAACATATTGCAGATGGCCTTCCGTTCGCGAATCAAGATTTTCTACCGGCCCCAAACGCTAGCGGGTGATGCGTCGGACGCCATTGAGCGAGTTCAATGGCGGGTTGCTCGCCAGGCAGGTGGTATTGCATTGGTTGGGCATAACCCGACTGGTTTTCATATAACCGTGACCGGCGTGGTGTTGGTGGACGGTGAGCAACGCTTTGCGGGTGGCAGCGAAATGATTGCGCCAGGGGCTACCCAAGCTTTTGTCTTGCCTGCGCTCAAGCATTTGCCAGGGCCTCAGGCCCAAGTGGAACTCAGCGCTATCAATGATTATGGCGCGGATGTGGTGATCAAACGGCCACTGGCGCCTTAGACGCTATTGGCGCGTATAGCGCAGACGAGTAATCCATGAAGATCCTTTTTTATTCCTGGGCCGAATTAGCTCGGTATCTGTGTGCCTCACGTTTGTCCAGGCCAATCGTTGTCTGGATGTTCACGGCGGTCATGCAGCCTTTGCAGGGGGCCCAGGCAGCTGAAGTACGTTTTAACAGTGCGTTCCTGCCTGAGGGGTCGGAGCATTTGGATCTGACGCCGTTTGAAAAGGGAAGTGTCGTTTTACCGGGAGCGTACCGGGTGGACGTGTTCGTCAACGATCAGGCCATCGGCCGAAAAAGCATCCTTTTTTCCGCGCTGGGGAGTGATGTAGTGCCCTGTTTCACGCCGGTGCTGCTGGATGAATTGGGGGTCGATTCGCACGCGCTAGGTGGAGCCTTATCAGACCACCCAACGTGCCTGGTATTGCCGGATACCGTCAACGGCAGCAGCGTGGCATTCGACTCGCAGGCCTTGGCCTTACGTGTTTATGTTCCTCAGGTGGCGATGCGCCGTGACGCCAGAGGGTACGTTAACCCTGATTTGTGGAGTCGTGGCGCGACCGCGGCGACGTTTGGCTATAGCCTCAACGCCACTCGCAACCTCAAGGGCGACGCCGACGACTCGGCTTACCTCAACTTTGATGCCGGATTGAACCTTGGCAATTGGCGTGCCCGCCATAACGGCTCGGTAAGTTGGCAGCCCACGAGCGGGTCAATGTATCAGGACCTGAGCACTTATCTGCAACGTGACTTGGTGGCACTTAAAAGCCAACTAACCCTGGGCGAAGCCAACACCACGGGCGAGATATTTGACAGTGTGATCTATCGAGGAGCGCAAATAGCCACGGACGATCGAATGCTGCCGCAATCGTTGCGCGGGTATGCGCCAGTGATTCGCGGTATTGCCCGCACCAGCGCCCGCGTAGTCGTGCGCCAGGGAGGCAACGTTTTGCTGGAGACCCTGGTGGCGCCTGGCGCGTTTGTGATCGATGATCTTTACGCCAGTGGATATGGCAGTGATCTGAGCGTAACCGTCATTGAAGCAGACGGCAGCGAGCAACGCTTTACCGTACCTTACGCGTCGGTCAGCCAGTTGCTGCGCCCCGGCGTTTCGCGTTACAGCCTGACGGCGGGGCAATTGCGTAACCAGTACCTTGATCATCCGCCCAGCTTCGTCCAGGCCACCTTTCAACATGGCCTGAACAACCTTTTTACGGGCGAAGGCGGCGTACAAGCCAGCGACTCGTACAATGCATTGTTGGCTGGGGTAGCCATGAATACGCCAGTGGGGGCACTGGCGGTAGACCTCACGCACTCAAAAACCCGGTTTTCCGGAGGTACAGAGGACGGCAGGACCCTGCGCTTGCTGTACAGCAAAAATGTGCTCGCCACCGGTAGCTACTTCACTGCGGCGTCTTATTGGTACTCGGCGACGGGCGCACGGGACCTCAACGATGCCGCGCAGCGCCTGGAGCTTCAACAGAGTGCTCTATCCGGTGGCTCTGTACTTTCGCTTGTGAGCAATCGCGTAATTCTGAGCGCCAATCAGCGTGTTGGAGACTGGGGACAGCTGGGTGTCAGTGCGTCTTCCCAGCGCTACTGGAACGCTGCCGGGAATGACTTGCAGTATCAGCTCAGCTACAGCACCCAGGTGGGACGTGTGGGCCTTAGTCTAAATGCCAACCGTAGCCGCCTGGCATTGGGGTCGATGGACACCAGCTACCTGCTGACTGTCAATTTCCCCTTGGAGTTCGGCGCAAGGCGCGGTTATTCCCAGTTGTCGGCGCGCCTGGGGCGCGATGCACAAGGCAAACTCAGCGAAGACTTATACCTGAGCAGCAGTGCCGGAGAGAATAATCAATACAGTTACAGTGTGGGCGTCCAACGTGACGGTGCAAGCGGTGCGACAGGTACTTCATGGAATGGCCAGTACCAAGGGACAAAAACTGCTATGAGCGGATCGTTGAGTCAGGGCGACGGTTACGCCGCTCTGGGGCTGAGCATGGGTGGCAGTCTGGTAGCCCACCCGAAGGGGATTACGCTCAGCCCGTTTCGTAGCGACACCATCGCGGTGGTCAGTGCAACTGGGGCGCAGGGTGCAGAAGTCCTGGGCTACCCGGGAGTCAGGCTGGATGGGCAGGGTAATGCGGTGGTGCCTTACCTGCGTCCTTATGAACTCAACGAAGTGGGCATCGACCCTCGCGGTGCATCCAGTGGGGTTGATTTGGCTGAGTCCAGCCGCAAAGTTGCGCCAACCGCTGGCGCCGTGTTGGCGGTTGATTTCGCGACCAACACTGGCAGGGCGCTGTTACTTAACGTGCATTTGGTCGATGGCAGCCCTCTGCCTTTCGGTGCGAGCGTGAGCCTTTCTGCTGGACAGCCATTGGGCATGGTTGGCCAGGGAGGGCAGCTCTACGCGCGGGTGCCAGAAGGCGTGGATCAGGTACGGGTCAGTTGGGGGCGGGAGGCCAGTCAGCAGTGCCTGCTGATGCTCCCGGCGCCAGACGAAAAAGGGCAAGGTTTACAGTCACAAGGCGGCGTATGTACACCCATCCAACACTAATCCGTTCTGGCCTGAGGAGAGGGAACATGTTCATCCCTATCGGTATTCGATATGCATTGGCATGGGTCGTTGCACTGGCGTCTGGTACCGCCATGGCCTCTTGTGAGTTGGTGGAGAGAGGCGGGTTGATCCAATCGACCCTGGCGTTGCGTGCCGTTCAGATTACCGTTGGGCGTGACATTGCAGTGGGAACCGAGGTCTACCGGCAAGTGTTCAATCTTGCAGGCAATCCTGCGATTCGCTGCGCCCCGGGGGTAGATGACATCAGTGTCAGGCGTAGCGTGGAGACCCCCTCTGCAGCGATTCCCGGCTATCAAACGCGCGCGGGGGGCAGCGTTTACCCGACCAATCTTGCAGGTATCGGCGTGCAAATTCTGGACGCGGATAATCGCCCCTTTCCATCCATCACAAGGAGCCCCAACTGCCCTGGATCGGAAGGGTGTGTTTTGCGCAATCAGGGTCTGGATAAATTCACTCTGTCGTTTATAAAAGTCAGCGCCAACGTAGAGGCGGGAGCTATTTCCAGTGCAACATTGCCCACTGTGCTTATCAGCTATGACATCCGAGGGCAGCAGCTACCGGTGCGTAAAGTACGACTCTCTGGCCTGCTCAGAGTCGCGTCACAGACCTGCCGGACGCCCCATGTTCAGGTCAATCTGGGAAGGCATCCAATCAGTGAGTTTGAGCATCTCGGCTACACCCCGTGGCAGGACTTTGGCATCGCACTCAATCAGTGTCCCGGGTTTCACGGCTATTACTCTGCGGGTGCGGTGGGTGGTGAACCGGGTGTGGTGTTAAACCCCAACAAAGTGACGTTCAGAATCGATCCCACCCAACCGGCCGTATCCAATGAAGAGGGGATCTTGAGTCTCACGCCTGGCCTGCAGGGTGCAGTGAAAGCTGCGCAAGGCATTGGCGTGCAAATCGCTCAAGAGAGCGCTCAACCGATCAAGCTGTCCGCCTTGCTTGACAGTGGTCTCTCACTGCAGTCGAACGAAGGAGGGAGTTATCTTATCCGTCTCAAGGCGCGTTACATCAAGCAAGCCAACGCAGTGGCGCAAAGCGGCCCGGCGAATGCCACCGTGACCTTTACGATCAACTACCAGTAGTCAGAAATATCGGGCGTCAGGCCCGTATGAATGTGTCTATACTCTCGCTCATTAAGCGTGCCGCCGGTTGCTTAGGTGTATTCGCAATCTATCCAGGATGTCGTAGGCGGGTGCGGGGTAATAACGGTAATGCAACCCATTGAAAGCGCTGGTAGCAATACTCCACCGTCGGTGGGGCATCAGCAGGTGACACTCAAACTTCATGACACTTCGCGCTATGCGCAATTTACCCCCAGCCAGCATCTTTTGCTGGTAAGTGATGGACGCACTATCACCCGACTGGAGTTGAGCTACAGCTCAAGCAGGCTCCTTGAATTGTTGATTTCCCGGGCGGACCTGATCGTCGATCGTGATGAGATGTTCGCCTTTGGATGGCCGGGCAGGGTGGTCGGGCAAAACAGTCTTAATCAAGCAATCTCCAATATTCGCGAGGTGCTGGGTGACGATGAGCAACGCACCATCATTCAGACCGTTCCTCGTCGTGGTTATCGCTTCAACTCCGTTTTTTTGAGCGAAACGGAGGTTCCGTTTGTCACCACAGAAAAAATCGTTATCCCAGAAATAGCGGCAAGTATTGCAAGTGTTAGCGCTGCGCCAGTATTGGGTGGCGCATCAAAAGTGGGTTATTCATTAAAAGCCCTGTCCGGCTACACCAATTATGTGCTCGCAACGTTAGTCGTGGCGTTGACCATCAGTCTGGTCTGGCGTGTTGACTGGGGGCTTTGGCTACAGCAAGGGATGTACCGTGACACTGAATCGACGGGTGACTTGAATGTTGAATACATATCGGAGAGCCCAGAAGAACTGACCAAGCTGCGCCAGGATTTGCAACCGTTGCGTGATCGTTTAGCCGCGTATGTTAAAAAACCGGAAACTGTCCTCTTTAATAAAATGCACGGCTTTTATGAAATAGTGTGCATTGACCAAGGAAAGACCGTGCAGTTTTTGACCGTCCATAAATCAAAGGTATCGCAACTGACGGACGAGCAATTACAGAGGTGCGTCAATTGAAGCCTCTTAATATTCGCTATACCATTGCCTTAACGGTGGCAGTGATTGCGTTGGTGGTTTTGCACATCGCCTATTCTGCCCAGTCAAGCAGGCAGATATTTAAAGGGACTTTTTTCGCCTCTGGCGGGATCATCATGAGTAATGGCGACGTCTATGACACACGACTGCGCTTACAGTCTCATGGCTACAAACTGCATGACTTTGAAGAGGTCAATAAAAACAGTCAAGATTTTGCATTGACCCAGGAAAGCAGCTTGTTTGGCAACGCCAGATTCGTGATTAGCCAAGAGCGAGACAATGAATGGCTTAAGCACAACCTGAGCATCGATCGCGACATTGCTTTCAATTACGCGTATTACTCGAACGTCTTTTCCAGGTTAAGCCTTTATAAGTTAACGACCCGCTCCAAAAGTGAGTGTTTTTATATCAAGGAGTTAGAGGCTATACGCTGCTTTGGTATTGAGCGCTGAGTCGACCCATACCGTCAGGCCTTTTCTGATGTTACGCAGGCGCCCGTCCTGGGCGCCTGTAGATGAAAAACATTAATTAGAATTTATCTGCCCATGCCTAGAGGAACCTGGAGGCATTTGCGTGTCCGCGCATTGGGAGGTCGTGGAATAAGACATCTTTGGGTGAATAGTTATGAAATCACGGTGATTGATTTGCGGGGCATTACGATTGGTGACAAATTTTTGTGGTGTCAAAGGGTGTGTTGAACCAACAGCGCCATGTGTTTGCGCAACCGTCACCGAGCGTGATGGCGTTGAACTGCGTTTAGTCGCGTTGACCGCGCTTTAAGTGACCGTGCAACTACTGTAGCTAAATAAATCAATTGAAATGGAATTTACATCATGAACAACAAAATATTGGCTCTTTGTGGTTTTGTCTTGGCAGCGCCTTATGGCTTAGTCAGTGCTGCCATGACAAGTTCCACAGGCGGCGAGATTAAGTTTACTGGCTATTTGGTTGATACTGCCTGTGCGGTGGAATCAGAGTCGGCAAATTTGGTTGTTGACTTCAATGAAATTCGAATCGCCCAGTTCACCGGCGATGATCCTACCGCTGCCGTGAAGCCCGCCGGTGTCGCATCTAAAGCCAGATTGCCCTTCAAGATTAAGTTAGGTGGGTGCAATCCGGATGTTTCATCGAACGCTGCTGTACGTTTTTCAGCGGTAGCCGACCCTGATGCTTTATCGTCTTCTCTGCCGGATGCGGGGACAATGATTGTCGCTGGGCTTGGCGCTCAAGCCTCCTCAGGTGTTGCGTTGCAAATTTTCGATTTGAGTAACTTACCCGTTAAAGTGGATGGCTTGACTAGAACCCAGGCCATTACTTTGCAACCTGGTGAGAATGAATTTATTTTCAGCGCGGGCTATGTGTCGGTACTTCCTTCAGATCAAATTACAGTCGGTGATGTGACAGCGACTGTAAATTTTAATGTCGATTACTATTAATAGAGTCGTCGTCAAATTATAAAATGCCTAGTTGGGCATTTTATAATCTAGCAGCTCTTATTGATATAAGGAGTGTGGTATTTGAGTGTTTGCAGACTCTCGAAGTGGGCCGTACTGTTGGTTGTTTTTCTCAACATGTCCGCACACTCAATAGCGAATGCCGCCAAGGGCACCACTGTTGTATCAGTTCCTGGAGGCAGGGTGACGGTGGTAGGCGCCGTAATTAATAGTGGTTGTTTGGTCAGTACGAGCAATACCGACAAAGTAGTACAAATGGGTGAGGTGAGGAGTAACCAGTTTTTGGGAGTGGGTAGTGATGCTCAGCCAGTGGCTTTTTCCATCCAGCTAGAGGATTGCGTCAGAAATATTCGTGATTCCATAGGCGTCAGTTTTGTGGGTGTTGCGAATGAGCATGATGCTGAGGTCTTGGCTGTTTCCCCAGGGCCTAATGCAGCTCAAGGTATTGGTGTGGCGCTGTTTGATGCGGATAACAAGTTTTTACCTATCAATACCTTGCCTGTCAATTTCACGCCTTTGAACAAAGGAGTGAATACGTTACATTTTTTCGCCAAATATAGGCTTGCAGAACAACACCCAATTCCAGGGATCGCTGATGCGTGGGCAAATTTTACGCTGACCTATCAGTGATTTGGATTGAACAGAGCATGTTATTTAACGTTTTATATGGAGCAGATTTTGGATATTTTCTATCCCTCTAGAAAAAAAATATCGCTATGCGCCGCGATACTTATGTCTCTACTCTCCAGCGCCTCCCATGCTGGCGGAGTCGGCCTTGGCGCGACGCGAATTATTTATCCCGCCGAGACTAAGCAGGCTGCTTTAGCAGTAACCAATACCGATAAAAAAAACGTTTTCCTGTTGCAATCCTGGGTAGAGAGCGCTGAGGGATTGGTCACTCAAGATTTTGCGATTACCCCCCCACTTTTTGTGATCAAAAAACAATCCGAAAACACCTTGCGCCTAGTATACGGCGGCCCCCCCCTGTCAGAAGATCGTGAAACACTATTTTGGGTCAATGTTAAAGCTATCCCTTCCACAGATAAAGAAGCAACTGAAGGGAAAAACCAACTTCGATTAGCCGTGGTGAGTCGAATAAAGATGTTTTACCGGCCCGAGGGGTTAACGGGGGATTCGCGTGATGCTGCGTTGGATATGAAAGTTAACCGCGTGGGTGAACATGTGCTAATTAATAATCCTTCTCCTTACTTTGTTAACCTTGTCCAGCTAAAGGTAGGTACTCAGCAGCTTGAGAATACGATGGTCGGGCCCTACTCTGAAGTTAAGGTTGACATCCCGATGAAGGCGGCTGGAGAAATTAGCTATTCATTTATCAGTGATTACGGTGGGATTGTTAAAGTCAAGTAAGAGCACAACGGCCTCTGATGCAATATCGAAGTGCTGATATTTTATATCTAATATCGCCAAAATCACTTGGCAAACAACTGACGTGCGGTCACTCATACCCAACGGCTGCTGTGTACCGTACGCGATGGCAAAGTGCTGCATTTTAAATGTTAGTTACTGCGTTAGGCGGGTATTGAACAACGTGAGCCCGATGGAGCAGGTGCTTGAGGGGTGATTGCTTCAAGACAGTAAAGCGTTGTGAAGGTCGTATTAAACATGGAGTAAAAAATGCGATATGTTCCCTGTTTCGTTAAGGTCGGGCTGCCCCTTTGTAGTGACCGAGTTAACCGATTGTCTTTTGGTTATGCCAAGGCGTATGCCTGTTTGATGCTTGTGATCTATGGTGGCTTGGCCCAGGGTGGTCAATATTTTGATCCTGCTTTCTTGACGGATACCAAATCAAAAGTGGCCGACTTGTCGCGCTTTGAAAAGGTAGATGCGGTGCTACCCGGGACTTACCGTGTTGATGTCTATCTGAATGGTGTGTTTATCAATACACGCGATGTATTGTTTGAACCTAGTACTCAGATAAATGAAGGCGCTACAGCGCTTGCGGCATGCTTTACACAGCAAGAAATTATTGACTTTAAGATCAATCCTGCGGCTGTAGTGGGACTCGATAGCGTGGCTCCAGGCACCTGTATTCAACTAGAAACGTTGATATCCCAAGCGCAAAGCACGTTGAATTTAGAACAGTTAAGGTTAGATTTAAGCGTGCCTCAGGCGATGTTGACATTTCAAGCCAGAGGCTTAGTACCTGTTGATGAATGGGATAACGGGGTCAACGCTCTTTTGGTGAATTATAATTTCACCGGAGCCCATACCCGTGACTCCAATACCACGGGCAAAGACAGTTATTTTTTGAATCTTAATACTGGACTTAATGTGGGGGCCTGGCGCCTGAGGAATAATTCGACGGTCAGTGAGGGCAATCGTTATAACTCGGGAGGCGGCGTTAACTGGACTACGCTTAATAGCTATGTACAGCGTGCTCTACCGGGAATAAAAGGCAGTCTGGTACTGGGGCAGGCGACCACGTCTACAACTGTTTTTAACAACTTTGGTTTTGATGGGGTGCGACTGTTTTCAGATGACAGTATGCTCGCGGACAGTGAAAGAGGTTTTGCTCCGGTGGTTCGGGGCATTGCCGGCAGTAACGCCGAAGTTACCATCCGTCAAAGCGGCAACGTGATATATCAAACCTATGTGGCAGCTGGGCCATTCACCATCAATGATCTATATCCAAGTTCAACGAATGGTGATTTGCAAGTCAGTGTCACTGAAGCAGACGGCAGGGTGAATGAGTACAGCGTCCCTTTTGCTTCGTTGCCTATCATGCAGCGCGAAAGTCAGCTGAAATATGACGTGGTTGTCGGCACATTGCGCGGTAACAGTTATCAGGAAAGCCCTAGCATCGTTCAAGGCACGCTTGCTTGGGGGTTGCCCGCTGGGTTGACGCTTTACGGCGGTCTGCAAAATGCTGAAAAATATCAGTCGTACTCCTTGGGGGTAGGGCAAAATCTAGGGCACTGGGGCGCAGTATCGTTTGACGTGACTGCGGCCAACAGCACATTACCTGATCACAGCGAACATACCGGGTATTCGCTGCGCATGTTATATGCAAAAACATTGGCCATTTCCGGCACGAACTTTAAGTTGGCCGGCTATCAATACTCGACTCGCGGTTTTTACAATTTTACTGACACGGCCAGTAAGATGATGGAAAGAAACCCGACCGTTATTGCTCAGGATGGCGAGATTTATCAAAAACCTGATTTTGCTGATCGTTTCAACCTGAACTATCCAAAGCGCAGTAGCGCTCAGTTAAATATCAGCCAGCCGTTGGGCGGTATGGGTTCACTGTACGTCGGTGGCAACCGGCAAACATTCTGGAATACCAAAGAAGTCACTGATCTTTTGCAAGCGGGTTATCAGAATACTATAAAAGGTGTTAACTACTCGTTGTCCTATAACTACAACAATGGTGCATGGATTGATAAGCCGGACCGGATCGTTGCCTTGAACATATCCATGCCACTGGGGGATGGCGCTTGGTCTGGTAAAAGAAACAGCAGATCCCGCGGCATGTACGCTACCTATGGTCAGACAGTCAACGATGAAGGCCACACACGTTACAACGCAGGCGTATCGGGCACGGCCCTGGAAAACAATAATTTCAGTTACGGCATGCAGCAGAGTTACAACGATCAAAGTCACGCGGCCAGCAGTAACGTAAACGGTATATATCGTGGCCCCACGGGCAATGCCTCAGCCGCGTATAGTTACAGCAAAGAAAACAGCCGTCTTAATTACGGGCTAAGTGGAGGGGTCGTCGCGCACGCTGACGGTGTTACCTTCAGCCAACCGCTGGGAGACACCAATATACTTGTCAAAGCGCCACTTGCCAGAGATGTGAAAATCGCAAATAGCGTGGGAATAAAAACGAATAAACAAGGTTATGCGGTTATTCCATCAGGCATGAATTACCGTCAAAATCGTGTCGCGCTGGATACCAACTCTTTAGCCAATAATATAGAAATTGATGACCCCGTTACTTATGTCGTGCCGACCCAAGGTGCGCTTGTACGCAGTACGTTTAATGTGCGCATTGGTGTGCGTGCATTAATGAACATCTTTTACAAGGGCGCACCTGTTCCCTTCGGGGCCAGCGTGACCCAACTCGATCATTCAAACGACAATATCGTAGGTACTAACGGTCAGGTGTTTCTCTCAGGGCTGGCTCTTGAAGGACGGTTAAACGTGCGCTGGAGTGACGGTCCGGAAGGGCAATGTACCGTTGACTATCAATTGGATGAAGGCAGTGAATATAAGGACATCAGCAAGTTAGATGCGGAGTGTCTGTAATGAACTGGCGCTATTGTTTTGCAATTGTGGGCATGTTTTTCTATCACAACGCAGCCGCCTATGACGCCTTGATTTATGTGTATGGCGCAGTTGCAGATAACGGTTGCCGCGTATCAATAAATTCACAAAACATGACTGTGGATTTTGGCAATGTATCGACTAAACAGTTTTACTCGGAAAACATACCTTGGGCGAAACGTAAATTTGTCATTGATCTTGAAAGTTGTGGTCCTGCTGCGAAAGGCGTGAAAGTTACTTTTACAGGGGATGCTGATTTGGTGAATCCAAAATTGCTTGCGGTCAAGCAAGAAGGCGGTTTTGCCACAGGGGTTGGAGTTGAATTCCTGGATATGAACGGTGTGCTCATTCCTCTCGGTGTTCAATTGGACTCTGAGTGGCTAATTAATCCGGCGCTGGCCACAAACCAGCTAGAGTTTCAGGCTCAATACCGTTCCACGGGGCCTGTAACAACCGGGGCAGCTAACGCGACGGCGAATTTTGTATTGGAGTATCAATAATGAGAGCTGCAATAAGCACATGCGTAATGCTTATAGTCTCGATTCTGTCGTTAAGCATGATTGACCGAGTTGAAGCTGCTATTAATAACGGTAGGCCTTCATCTGTATCAGCTCAAAATATTTTAATAAAAAAACCAGCCCTGACCAACTCTATTGTTGGCGAAGCGTTAACCGGCTGGATCAATACGCCATACAGAACTGTTGGCGTGACGGGCCCCTGGGGACAGTTCGGTTTAACGATGCGTGCTAGCCCGACGGCGATACCTTATTCTGAAGGCGGTGTCGCTTATACGGTATATGCCTTAAATAGCTCGCCCAATATTGGGTTTGTGTTGCGTATTGCATCCAGTGACTGCTTTTATTTGTTTCCTATAGGTTGTATTTGGCATCCTACCGGTCCTTATGCAATCACCGCTGGGCAAAATGAATTTCAATCGTTCAGGAATGGAGGCATCCTCGCGTCAGGTTTAGAGTATGACTATAATATAAAATTCATTGCGTTAAGTTCAGATTTTATTCAGAGCGACGTATCAGTTTCGCCCCAAGAGATTGCCACTGCTGTCATGTGCGGCGCAGGGGGATGTAATGATACAGGCGCTGTTACGCTTGACGGTTTTACCCTTACGTATGAGAAGTTGGGTTGTGTAGCAAGTTTTCCACCGAATATTTATATGGGGGTTATACCGCTCGATCAATTTAATGGGGTAGGGGCTACGGTCACTGCGCATTCAGCCACAACAATCAATCTTGTGTGTGACGATGGACTCGGCGTACACGCGATGATGACGGATCAAAATGACCCTGGGAGCGATAAAACAACGCTCACGCTGACAGATGTACCCAATAAGGCTTCAGGCATTGGTGTGCAATTTATCAAAGATGATGGCGGAATAGTTCAGTATGGGCCGAGCTCAAGTGTAGTTGGCGGTGGGCCAGGCCAATGGCGTATCAAGTCGTCTACAGACAGCAATAATTTTTCGTTTACCTTAATGGCGCAGTACATTCAGACGGAATCTGTTGTTACACCAGGGGAGGCAAATGCTGTCGCGAGCATAACGTTTGCCTATGACTAGTTAATCGCCGACTGTTTGCGCAACACGCCAAGCGCGAAACCTCACTCGATGAGTGGTGAATAATTGCGAATTCATCGCTCGTCACCCTAGTTAGCATTCGATCTGATCTATTCCAGTCACCCAAATCAGACGTTCGAATAAGCTAGATCCTACATTTCGCAAAGTGTGAGGCCTGCTCATCACTTCTATCATGCGGGTGAGTGTGTGTGGCCGGCCGCGAAGTTAAGTTATGGCATTAATAGGGTGCAGCTTCCGATGCCCTTGCGTGCTCACTGGCCCGCTCCCAGACGTACACCCCTGAAATTTCGAAGCGTTTCAGTGTCGAGTAAACACCCTGTCGCTGGGTTTCGTATTTCTACGGCAGACGGTGATACTAAACATGCACTTCTTGATCGGGATGTTTACCCGTGAGGTTATTACCCCACGGGTGTATCGCGGTGTACTCAATATAGAACCCCTTATGGGGCGTAAACATACTGAAATGTGTGTGCGTTTAGCCGTGTTAAACACGCTAGAATCTTAGTCTCTCATGTTCCGCGTAACGGGCATCGGCTTCGGAATCAATGCTCGTGGTATAAGTGTCCTTAGTTTTGAATTGGGCACGCACATTCGCGCACCAAAGATAGATGTCTTTTGCGAGAGTCCGTTCATCCTTAAACCTATTGAGCATTTTGCCCTCTATATTTAACTTATCCATTAGCATGATTGCAAAGTCCTGGCAGTTATATACGTCGCCGCCTTTCCATTCGCCGTGCTTCTTGGCCAGCTCATAGGCCGCGTTATAGATAAATGAAAGGGGTACTGGGTGATCCAGCTTCAAATTATACATTCTGATGCTGTCGGTGATTTTTGGCAGTGTCGCATGATACAAAAGTTGATAGGTGTCCGACCTAAGGTCTACTTTTACATAATGGGTGCCTGTACGATAGGGCACATACAGCGCCCAGTGTGCTGATGGTTTCAAGCTGCGTTTTTCTAGAACAATTTCCTGTATTAGCGTTTCAGGTGTGATATCTGAACATTCAATTGGGCACTTTAATAGACTAATTATATTACTCTCATCAATGTTCGGAATAGAGGTGATGGATTTTCGTGTGGTGGTGGTATCTTTACTCGTTATTGTTGGAATCATTATTTATTTCGTCTAGGTAGGGGCTTAAAGCAGCTCGTATTTATTTAGATTTAAATGTGCCAATTAACAGGTGGGCTTTGTGTTTTGAGAGGTTGCTGTCTACTTGTTAACAGCTCGTTAGAATTTATTGATAAGTTGATTGGCAGTACTCTTGTGCGGTGGATCGCCCGGTTTTGATGATTGTTTGCATGGCCATCCAAATCGGTAGTCTCGCTAGATTAAGGCGCGGTATTTCCCGATCGCCCATCGAGTTATGAAATTATTTACCAGCTTTTAGATTTTAATCGGGCTGTATGGCATGCACTTCAAAGCGACCCATACCTTCTAATTCTTCATCTGCGTTCACCCGAGTACCTTCACGATCAATCATCGTTTCGATCTCGATTTGTAGGCTCAGGTGTTCACCCGATGCCAGCACTGGCCCTGAGTAGGGGGCAAGTTTATCTCCAGGTCGTAGAAGCGGCTGGTTGGAAGTAGGGGTTGTTGTGTCAAGTGTGCGTAACCGAACCGGTTTACCATCCAGTTGGGCGTCGATGATTTTCAAGGTAAAGACACCATTTTTTGCGAAGCGATAACCCACCTCGCTGCCTTGCGAGGCCCTAAAAGACAAGGCAATTACGGTGTCTGTGCCGCAGCTGGCAGTCAGGTTGATCGTTCTTTTGCCAAGGCTCAGCAAGGACACGCCCGGGATCTGCGTTGGTTGGTCGCGGCTAAAGGATCCTAAGTCGATCGTTGTTTCGTTGAGCTGTAGCTGGCATTGCGGCTGTGCATGTGTCGGGTTCTTAACCACCCCAAGACCCAAGACTGCAAGGACTGCCAATGCTCGCAACAGGTGTTGGAAGACTTTCCGGGTGGTGAGTGTGCTCAGTATTGGTCTCAATGTGTTCACCTTAAATAGCCACGCACGTTGCTTCGATGGTTTCGATGGTTTTTGACAAATCGGCATACTTGGGTTGTGAATAACGGACCTGGCAGGTTTGTTCTTCGTTGAGGACGATGTTCAACGTTGTACCCGGCTCTAGGGTTGGGAAATAAATTTTGCCGTTGCCGATAGTGGTTGTGACGTACTGTTTATGTTCGTTCTGGACCGCGAGCCCTTTGGTCAACGGCGTGCCTTGGGGGTCTGTGACCACCAGCATGGTGCGCCGTGTGGTACTGACGTCGAATTTGATGTGGTTAACCGAGCCCCGGCTGGCCTTCAATTTTTTTATCCCATTATTGATGTCAACATTGCGCGGCAGTGATGCCCCGCTGACTGCCAATTGACTCTCACGATGAGGTGTAAGGCTAGGAGCGATGGCCTGACCAAACATGTCAGTCCATACTGGCCCGCGCGGGGTCATCACTTTTACCCCGGCCAAGTCGCCTACCGAGAGTACGCCGAAGGTGTCGTCAACAGGGTAGGGTGACAATGTCACGCCATTCCCATGAGCCACCACTGCACCGGTCAGACGTGCGTTGTAATTGGTGCTGCCCTCGCTTGATCTGGCATAGCCCAAATTGGCTTGCGCGTAGCGCGGCAACAGGCTGGTCGACGCTGAAAAGTTGGTACGGTGGGTGAAGTCGTCATGATCAGCCCGAAGCTGATAGTTGACGCTCTCGTTGAGCTTTTGGTTGAGCGCTACGCCACTGCGCGTGCCGTTTTTGTCGGCATTGGCATAGGTTCTTATGTTGTCGCCGAAAGGAACACTGACGCTTAGTGAGGTGGTCAGGCCGTTGTCGTAGGCGCTGTTACCGATGTTTTTGCGCACACTGGCATTGAAAGTGGCACGTTTGTAAGACGCAGACCATGAGGCAGACAGGTTTTGTGCGCTTTGATTGTCAAAGGTGCGCGAGTAAGAGGTCGACAGATTGAAGTTGCCAACAACGGTATTCCCCACACCCAGAGAAAGGCCGTACTGATCACGGTTTTGGCTTTTAAAGCCGTCAACAGTTTTTAGTGCTCCGCTGGTTTCAAGAATGTCTTCAACGTCGTCTGCGTTATAAACGCTGTCCAAAAAGTCGCGATAGCCTTCGGTTTGTTGCGTAGTGCTCAGCCCCAAGGACACGTTCTTGTGTAGCCGGGTTGACATAGAGGCGCTGATTTGGGTGCCGCGCTGACCCAGTTTGGTGCTGCTGGAGGCTGACTGCGACATGGCCAAGGTGGTTTCTGGGGTTAGCCGATACCCAGCCGACCACGCGAGCCCCTGGTAGTGGGCGCTGGCCAATACCCCGGCTGTCAGTTGAGTACTTTGACTCACGGGCCAAGTACCGCTGGCACTCATTAGCAAAGGTTTTTCGCTTTGATCATCGGTCGAGCGATATTGCCCGGCGGCAAATGAGTAGCCGGGCGTTGTGTCAAACGCACTGCCGTCCAGACTTGAGGCTGGCAATGTGAATGAGCTTCTTGAGCCGTTGTCTTCAATCACGGTGACGAGCACATCAAGGCGTTTATTGAGCGCAAGGTCGGTCAATAAGTAAGGGCCTTCGGCAATCACTGAGGTGTGAATCAGATTGCCGTTCTGCCGCACTTCAATCCGGCCTGGCGAGCGTGCCATGCCTTCGATGCGCACCGGGCTTTCGCCTGCACCCAGTCGCAGGCTGTCTTCGGGTACTACTTGAATACCGGAAAGTGCAATGCCTGAAAAAACCGAGTTGGCAATGTTGATCTGGCCACCCTGAACGGTAGAGTCGATGGCGCTGAAGGTGCGTTGACCATATGCATACAGATGATTCCATTGGCCACCGGAGGTCGAGGTGCTGTAATTCTGGCCACTGCGAAATAGCCAATCACCGGTGTTGAGCCCCGCCACGGTATTCACGTTCTGGTACGACTTGATGTTGCCTTTGGACTCGCTCTGCGAAGTAAAGACCTCGTAATTGAGCATGGCCGCCGTGCCGCCCCGATTGAAATAGCGATCCTCAGACTCGCGAGGTCGCAACGCATTGACTGGCACGATCAGGTGTACTTCTGATTTTCCTGGGCGCAGGTCAACGACGGTTTTTGGGAACCGGGACAAAAAACCAAGGCTGTCAACGCCCTCGACTGAGTCGCAGGCTGCATCCTTATCGGATGCGCCTTCAGGTGTTATCAGATGGGCGTTTTCCAACAATTCGGCGTTTAGGCACAACTGCCCTTCGTGATTGAACGAGGCGATCATATCGGCTTTGCGGCTACTGTTTACGAATAAGCTCACGGGTTGGCGTCCTGCGAGGAAGCGTGCAGAACGCGAAAAGAATGCCACCTGTTTGGGGTCCAATTTCCGGCCCTTGAGCCTGCCCAAGTCGTAGGTAATTTCTTTGACTGAGCTTGCCCCGCTGTCAGGCTTTACTGTTTGGGCAACGGCAGCCTGTACCGAGGTACTGACGCACACAAACCCAATCAGGCGTGCAGCAGGGCGTAACAAAAGAGCTCGGTAAACGGATGCATTCATGTTGGTTTTAATCAGTGCTCGAGTGTCAGTTGCTAAGGGAAACTGCACTTACTCGATAGGTGCACTGAACGGGTCGGCCGCGTAACCGTGCAAGTTGGCCGGTTTAATTTTGATGTGGGTCGCGACAGTGCGCTGATCTTTAGGCAGATCAAGGCTCAACGTTTGGCCCGGCAAAATATAGGTATTGGGCAGCGTCACGGTCTGGTCGCCGGGCAACAGTTCCACAACAGGCAGCAATCGAATTACATAAGGGCTTGGGTTTTTAACCACTAACTTTCCTGGCGCCGAAGTCCACGTCAGGTTTTTCCATGGGGTCAGGTCTTTCTTTAATCCTTTTGGACTGATAATGACAGGCATGTCATGCATCAGCGTCATGCCCACTTTTGATGACCCTGAATCACTATTGGGCGGGATGCCCTCAAAGGTCGCACGGCGCAAGCGTTGTACGGTGGAGGGTTCTTTTTGTTCCAGAATAAAGCGAACCGATTGTGTGTCTCCTGCCTCTACCCGAGCCATGGGCGGGCTCACCACAATGATGTCCTCGTTATCACTGTCCAAGTTGTAAACGGCACTGACCAACAACGAAGGCCCTTTGTCCGTATTGGTAACATTGATTGTTGCCTCGCCTTGACCTTCATCAATCAGGAGCACGGTTCTATCCGGGCTCATGCCGCTGGCGTGAGCCTGAGCAAAACCCAACATTAAAACAGGGAATAACAGTGCGGTGAAAGATAACGGGAATTTAAAACAAGTTTTCATAATGGAGCCTATAGTTTGACGTGCTAAAACGTTAATTGTTGAGGTGTCCTTAATCTGCTCAAAGAGCAAATAAGTCATGGTGCGATGGCTGATGTTGCGTAGGCCATGCGCACGTTTACCATCGACGCGATAGCAAACGTGCACGTTGTTTGTTGGCTTTCTGCAAAGACTTACAGGTAAACCATTTTGAACGTTGTTTCGCCGACAACATCAACGACGGTATTCAACTCGGCATTGATCTTGCCAGTGGGCAGTATTTCAGGGTATAGGTCGAATTCGATAACCAGATTTTTTGAAGGGTGCAGCGTTTCTGATTTATCTTTATCGGAAAAAAATATGGTATCTGGCGCTCTGTTATCATCATTAATACTGGACTGAAAGAGTTGGTCTCTACGGAAGCCGTTGTTCACACTTTTCAGGTTGAAATGTCGGTCGTTATCCGTATCACGAACATCAGTCATCAGCATGCGATAGCTGCCGATTAACACATTATCCTTATTGTTCGCATCAACAAGACCAAACTGCGTTGAGGGGCCAACACCGCCGTGCATCATCCTGTGTTCGCCGTTAAGCAGCGTATTGGCATAGGTATCGACAAGGCTCATGGACACGAATGCCTTGGCCTCGCAGTCGACATTAAGGCTTAATTTTTTTTGTGCTGGAAGTTTGAATGCGTGATCTTTGCTTAGTTGGCTTGGGTTGATGATGCCTAACTCGACATTCGCACCACTGTTTAAGATAAGGTTGCAGACCGGTGCACGGATATTGATATTTACCTTGAGTTTTTCGTTCTCATCAGAGCCTGTCTGTTGAGACGCAGCATTGGCAAAGGTTGACGTACCCATAGCAAGGGCAAGGACAGATAGCAAAAAAGCCTGTTTCACGTGTGCAGCTCCGGTGTGTCAAAAGTTGGCCAAGGTTGTAAGAACCTTAAACTTATGTGACGAAAGCCAATCCTTTGCCAATCCGTTTACGTTAAGCCTGCTCTCGATATTGCATCAAATAGAGCCGGGTCACAGACCTGTAGTCCCTGAAGGTGAAAGTGACACCGCAGAGCATAACGAGCAAACGCTAATACCCGGAGTGAATAGATGTGAATTCACTGTTGTTGATGCTTTCAGAGGCTTGAAATAGAGGGGGCGAGGCTAAATACCGAGACGCGCCCGACCTTTTTACAGGCGGGCGTGGAGGGCGGGGTTACGAGATTTTAAGGCTTTATGACTGTTTCCCAAGACAGCATAGGCGGTTGTCCTGATTGATAGGCCAGCTGCTCATTAACTTCATAAGCAATAGGCTCAGCTAAAATCCCAGCGTTGATAGCGCTTTCGGCAGGACGTAGTTTCAACGAGACCAACCATTTAGCAATCACAGGGCTAAGCTCCGAGAGCTCCGCGCGTTCAAGCGCACCGATCAAATCGACAGCGCACTGTGGCGTTGCGTACAGACCGCTGATATCAAGTGTACATTTTCCATAGACATGCGATCCGCCCACCCAGCCGCTGTTTGATAGCACTGTGAGTAGCTTCCGACTTATCAGGGACTGAATTTCAATAGCTGAGAATGTCAGTTGTCTGTTATACCAGTACAGCTGCAGGTTTCCAGTGTTGCCAATACTCTGCAATTGCAATACAAGTGCTTTTTTGAACAGCGCTCGGTGCGTGGCAATTGCAATAATGGCTGGAATATAATTAAACGTTTCGGCACGGGCCAAGGTGATGTTTTCTGCGCCCTGGTAGTCGGTGAGCACGCGCCTATACAGAAATCCTTTGAGGATGGACACTTCATCCTCATTGGGCCGCATTTCATAGTTCAGGCCAGACGGGCCGGTAAACTGTATGACTTTATCTTCACGTTCAAAAGCTGTTGTGATGTTTTCAAGCGTGAAGTATTTATTGACCTCCTTAATTGCAAACTCACTGTCAATGAACGCCGCGGCGATAATGTCGTCGACGGTCACGTTTTTCCGGTTCTCAAAGTGCATGATCAATTTCACGCCCGGTTTGATCGCATTTGCAATCTCCAGCATGCTGCCTGCGCCATATTGAATCGCCAGGTCAGGCCCTACCAGTCGGAACATATCCTTTGTAAACCGTATGCCGCTGAGGGTCAGTTCAAATGCACTGTTCTCTGGCATCAGGATGAGTGTTTTTGAGTAGAGGGTTGTTTCGTGAGGCAATGTGAGGGCTGAAGTGGCTTTTTTGCTACTGACGTTCAGTATCAGCTCTGTGTTTGCCGCGCGCCATTTAAGGTCAATATCGGCTGGGCTGAGCACGAGTGTGGTGACATGGGTTGCGTTTATAACGAACAC
Organism: Pseudomonas libanensis; assembly: GCF_001439685.1. Classification (GTDB taxonomy): domain Bacteria; phylum Pseudomonadota; class Gammaproteobacteria; order Pseudomonadales; family Pseudomonadaceae; genus Aquipseudomonas; species Aquipseudomonas libanensis. The sequence continues at coordinate 79,809 of NZ_JYLH01000007.1, read as the reverse complement.
CGGGGCGGGGGCCATTGAATAGGTAAACGTTATGTCTGGCGCTAGCCAGTGGGCTGACGTCAAGACGCAGTGGCCCATTGTGCTACCCGGTGCGGGTTGATTTTTGTAGACAAAAGCCAGTTGTTTGCCTGCGGCTGTTTTTGTCCGCAAGGGCATATCCTCAGCTAGACGCCATGCACTCGCTTCTAGTTTGCAAGCGGTGCCGGAGATGCTATTAATCCAACCCACAAAGTGTTTGGCCTCAAAGGGGGCGTCTAACAGTTTGTCGAGTTCTTTGATGGCAACGTGGTCATCGACATCGGCGCTGTTGAAGACCAAGTTGATGTCGGCGTGGCTGTACTCAGGCCGGAAAGTAAATGCCATATCCCCCTGCTGGGGGGTGGTTGGTTTAAAGGTAGTGGTCAGCAAAATGTCATGTGCGCTGGACAGCAGTTGAACATTGCCCGGAATGCTAAATTCACGGCTTATCGTATGTTGGCTAAACCAGATTGAGTTCGGGCCTGCACTGGCGACCCATACAGCACTTGCTTCACTGATATTGAGCAAGCCATTTTTGCCATTGACCAGAATTGGAAGAATACCGCTTAACTCTAAAGCGTTCGCGGCAGCGGCTAATACCTGCGCCCGCACGGGTTGAACACCGTCGCTTGCAAATATCAGAAAGGGTTGCTGTTTGGCTGTTTTGAGATTGACGTTTATACCCAGGCTCAGGCTTTGCAGCAGTTTTTGCTGGGTTGGGCTCTGTGCGGGTAGATCCAGCCTGCACAGTAGCAATAGCTCGTTGGGCGAGTGGTTAGTCGCAAACGTGATGCGCTGATTGCCAATACGCAGCTCTGATGAGCTGACTTTCATTGTTTTGAGTAATGCCGGTTGCAGCCCCCCTAAAACGACCTTGCCATCCTTGATGGTGGTGGCTTTGAGTACATATTCGACATCGATAGTCCATTGCTCGCTGGCGTTAGGGCTGGCAGAAATCTCAATGGCCAGTGGCTTATAGGCCAGTATCAATTCGTATTTTCCGCCGGCGCCCACCATGTGATAGGACAGTTTGCTTCGTGCGTCATCGTCTGAAATTGCCGGGAGGATCAAGGTTCGATTCTTGTGATCCAGTGTGACATTGATTGCTGTCACGGATGCCTTAAAGGCATGGTGGCAAACTGCGTAATCAGAAACAAACGCATTGAAATGCCAGATCAACGCTTTGCCGTGGTAAGCGCTCAAACGTCTAAGTGCGGGTGCGGCGGCGCCTCGGTGAAAGGAGTAATAGTCGTAATCAAACGTGTAGTGCTTGTTCAGACCTGAGGGCAGAGAAAGCAGCGCAGTGTCTGCCATGTTGATGGGCTGTAGTTTGGGATTGACCCCTAAACCGGCGTACACATCCAGCTTGGCTCGAGTGTCGAGTGCCGGGCCAGAGAAGTAACTGTCGAAGCCACCCACGCGGGTATGGCCCGACCCTGAGCCGGGCTGGGTGCCCATCATGGTCACGTTGCCGTATTGCACGGTGTTGTTCTGGAAGTTGATCTGTGTAACCACCGCGCCTTCAGCAAACCCCCATAGCGGCTGCGTGGCGTCTTTGGGACCGATTATTTGCAGTTGTGATGGCGTTGCGATTTGCGCTTGCACGTGGTCAAACTCATCAAAGGTGTCCTGGCATGACTTGGCAATAGTGCTGAACCCCGAGACAACTGCGGGCAAACCCGCGGAGATGCCTGCCAATGGAACGGCAACAAGGCCCAAAAGTGCGCTGGCACCAGCGGCTGCCGGTATAAAACTGGTAACGATGGCGGCGACATTCACCCCGGAAGACAGCCCTGCCAATACCAGGTTGGTGCTGCTGGTAGCAATGACAACTGGATCTTTGGTGTTGGCCAGGTCGCCGATAATGCCGACGATATTAGCTGCATCCAAAAATAACCCAGCAACACTCAGTGCAGGTGCCGCGGCGTGTAGCAGCGTCAGCGCTTGGGTTAATGGCTTGATTTCGATGTTCATTGCACCTGTAACCAGGCTGGCCAAGTGTGCAACATCTTCAACCAGGCCTAATGAGGGTTGAATCAGGCCAACATAGTTTTGCAACTGAGAAGACCAGGCCAAGGCTGTGTCGTGTTCGCCCATGATGGCTTGCAGCAAAAATGCGGCATTGAGCGTGTGGATAGCTTCTGCTTCGCCAATACCAGGTTTGGCACTGATATGACCAGACGCCGGATCCAGTTGCAGCGTACTGCCCAGCAGTGCGCTGAGTTGCTCATGTTGCGATCCAAATGCTTTGAATATGTCCTCTTGGGTAGGGAGCCACTGGTGGTCCCCTGTTGTTTCGTGAACGAACAACACCTCGTGCCCTGTTTCTATGGGGCGCGTCGTAAAGGTAGCATGCCACTCTTTGTCGAGGTTATTGCTGGCGTGTAAATCAGCGGCTGCCTCGTTCCACTCTTGGCTTAAGTTGGTGAGGGTTAACGCTTGAATGACTTTCTTTTCCACATCGGTTCGATAAGACGCCGGTTTGTCTTGAAGGAACAGTTGTTCGCGTATTTGCTGGCTGTTCATTTCATGGAGCACGTTAAGTTGCTCCTGAGAGGCAGCGCCTAACTCTGAAAAAGACTTCATGGTTGCATCAATACCGTGAGCGGCCTCTGTAATCTCCGCCATGCTGACGGGCTGCTTGATAATACTGCCGGTTCTAGCGTCCCACGACAGCTCAACCTTGGTTAGCAAGCCTTCAATGGCGGCCACTTCTTTGTCCAGCCACTGGCCATTGAAGTAGATTTCTTTTTTACCGTTTTCAGTCACCCGAAGCGGGTATTGATAGGCCACGATTGAAAACTGGTCACGGGCAATGCCCAGCGTCTCTGATTGGCCTTTCATCCATTGCGTAACCTGCCCTGGCAGCGTGTCGGTAATGGGCCGCGCAGCATCGTACAGCGCACAGCCGACAAGGTTGAGCTTGAGGCTGGTTGCTTTTGCAAGATGACCTCCTGCGGACTCAAACACACCGCTCAAGGTTTGGATGATTTTTTCCAGGTTCATCCCGCCTAGCGCGGGAGTCCCGTCTGTGGTGGTGCCGTGCCCAACCAGGGTAATGCGTACAGCACCTTCATTTTCCAGTACAAGCGGGGGCGCGTAGCGATACGTTTGCTCCGCCTCTGACCAAGTGAGCACACCAGGAGTGAGCGTATCGCCCAGTTGCAGCCACTCACTTTGCTTGGGGTGTTTGCTAAATAAGTTCTGCGCCGATTGAAAGCAAACATCATCGCCTTGTAACTGAACGATCAGCTGCTTTTCATAGTGGAAGCTGTCAAATTCTGGCGCGCCGTGCTGTTCGGCAAGGGCGTGTAATTGTTCGACCGAAGGGCGCGCCCAATGCTCAATGCCGACGCCTGCAAGGCTATCAATCAATGCCTCTGCATGTGTGCTGAGCGCTAGGTAAGCGTCAGACAGCGCCGCCGCTGTTTTGAGGGTTTGCACCTCTTCAGGGGAGAACTTATCAAGGCGCTGGAGGAAACTAATCGCATCTGGGGTTAGTGATGTTCGGGAATCGAGTCTATCGAACAGTTCAGTGCGTGTGTCGTGGGTTTCTTGGGGTGTTAAGCCTATACCAAGCTTAGATTTTTCGAGGACAAAGGCGAGCTCGACATCTTGTTCTATTGCCCATGAACTGAACTTCTCTTCGACCGTATTCAGGCTGGCAATGGAGGTGTCGTGGATGATTGCGGCACCTGTATCACTGCGACCGATAAGTGTGCCAATAATTCCTGGACCGGTCAGGGCCAGCGTGGCGGTTTCTATAGGCCGCCTTGGAAAAATGGAGTCTTGATAATAGTTTCTAAGCTTTGAGATGATCGCGAAGTTGATGTCGCGCTCCCCAAATTGCCTGTCAATGTCGTTCTCCACCTCGTGGGTTAGCGTCGTCGATGTGACGGGGAATCCCAATTTTCCATTGAACATCTCCAGCATGGCATAACCGTCAATAAAGGCATCAAACATCCTGTCAGGGAAGAGGTTTGATTTTTCACACCCCATTTGAGAGTTGGTGTAGCCATCACGGGTATTCGCTATATGGAAAACCCCAGAGCTTAAAGAGTCCAAGGGGTTAAACAGTTGATTACTGTTCATGTGGTTTTGAATAAAAACTATCTGATCTTCATTCAAACGACTTCGCAAACCTGTGGTCTTTGAACCTGGCAGGGTGAGAAATTTTTCAATTTCAATATAAATATCAGCGCCGTAAGTTTTGTCGAAGGGTTCTTCTGACGTAATCTGTGTGTGCTGATCCGTTACGTGTTTGCTGGGGAATAGGTCGGTGCCGCGAATTAAATCCAAATTGAGAGTGGGTAATAAATCCATGTCGATATAGACGCCGCCATATTCGTGGAGCGCTATAAACCTGACTAGATCTGATGCCGCAGCCAGATTGCCCCGATCGTTGAGTTCTTTATTATAAATGGCACGTAATTTTTTGCCTCTTACGGGCTCTTTTTTCGAGAAGGTTTCAAAGAGGCCTGATACTTCCTGATATTTTTTATTTTTGTGGCCTTTAATAATCGCGCTCTTTTCATGTTCTATGATGTCTATCTGGTGTTCATATTCATTTCTTTTTGAGGGGCTTAAGCTGTCGGCCAATAGCCGGATAGTGTCTTTTCGCTCCTCGTCATTGCTGTGTGGGTGTAGTTCTCTGATGCTCTTCTCAAACACCACGGCTTTTTCATAATATTCCACTGCTGTCCAGGTAGGGTTGCTCTCTAGGCTGGTGTTAAGAAGCTCGGTACGAAGTGTTTTGACGGCCTTGTTGTAGAGCGCTACCAACATGTTGTCGGTATCTACCCACGTGGTGGGTGTATATATTTTCTTTGGATCAACCGTTTTCCAGACACCTAGATAAGACTGGGTAATGACTGGTAGAGGGCCTCCCACCCAGACGGTATGGAGGTATTTTTTTTTATTGAACAGTTTGTTATGAATGCCCGTGGTATCCGGACCGTATGGGGTGGGGTGCATGCTTAACTCCATATAATTAATAAGCCGTGTGGCGGCTGTTTTTATGGCATGGATGACAAGCGGTTAATAGTGAAATTACTGTGTTTCACCCTTGTTATTTTGGATTCATGTTGTCTCATGCACTGTTGTCGGACTGCACAGTGCACCTGTTGGGGAATAACAAAATAGAGGGCGGTGGAAATAGATACTCAAGGCATTGGTTGAAGATCAGGATTCAGCCGTTTGTGCGTTGGGTGGTAAAACTGACAGGCATAAAAAAGGCCTGCCATTAATCATTCAATTAGTGGCAGGCCAAACGGATGTAACGCTAGCTTTAAGCCATGTGATTACATGTAAACCATCTTGAAGGTGGTTTCGCCGACAAGGTCAACGTCACGGCCAAGATCAAGCGTGGAAGCAGGCAGGATGGTAGGAATAATATTGAATACGGCGTCAATTTTATTTGCGTAGACATTGCCATCACCGAACACCATGGTTTCTGGCTCTACGCCTGTTGCGGTTTTACTGGAGAATATTTCATTTGTTCTACCTCGCCCAGCGGCACTCATGCCAGGCTGGCTGACAGCGCCATCGATGGTAGCGTTGAGTGTTTTGATTTCAATTGTATAACTACCAAATAACTTGGTCTCAGCTGGGTCGGATACATCAACCAGACCAAACTGTCGAGTAGCGTCATGACGCATGCCAGGGGCATTTTTGGCACGCAGAATATCTAGGTACTTATCTTCGACTGTCATTCGGACCAGTGTCTTGCCCTTGCAATCAACAGTCATGGTGACCTGTTGTTCTGGCAGGGTGTAAACGCTGTGCAATGTCAATTTTGTAGGTTCGATTACGCCGAAATTGGCAGGCTCACTGTCGTTCAAATTAAAATCGCAAATAGGTGCAGCCACAAAAGCAGAGACCTTCATAGTCTCTGAGTCTTTGCCTGTTTGGCCTGTAGCAGCATTGGCAACAAGGGGGGAAGCCATGGCAAGGGCGAGTGCTGGAATAACAAAAAGCTGCTTCAAAGTAGTGCTCCGGTGTATCAATAATTGGCAAAGGCTCACTGCATGAGCTTTATAACTGGGGTGTGACGAATGCCAATCCGTTGCCGATCCGTTACGTATACTGTGAGTGTTACGTTATAGAGGTGACACGTTGTTTTTTACCTGAATTCCTGTCAGGTAGTTACACATCACCAACGAATCACAGATAAACCATTGAGAATGCTACTTCCCCGACGATGTTGACGTCAGCGCTTGATGCATTCCAGTCGTTGCGGGGCAGGAACTGAGGTTCAATTTTATAATCAACGGTTATGTCGTTTGTGTAAAAGCCATTGCCATCTTGCAGCACCAGAGTCTGCTGGTCTCGGACACTGTCACTTTTGGTGCTGAGGAACACGCCGGTATGACCACCGCCTTGCACGTGGAGGTTTTTTGTTGCACTAACGCCGTCGGTTACTGTAGTGATGGTAGGCGTAATAATGTAACTACCTACCAGTTGCTGGCTGATGTCATCGACCAGACCAAATTGAGCAGAAGGTCCGTGACGGCGAGCAAACAATGAACTGTGCTGACCTGCCCACAGGGCATCGGCGTAAGCATCTTTTACTTCGATTCTGGTTAGGGTTTTGCCTGTGCATTTCACAGTGAAGGCACCTGCAACCGGAACAATAGCGCCTGCGGTAACGGCGGTTGCATTCAAAATGCCCGGGGCGATGTCGCCAAATTTAACTTCGCCGCTATTGGCCATTTCAAAATCGCACACGGGTGCATTGATTTTGGCTGTGACATGCAGAGTTTCTTCATCCTTGCCTGTTTGTGCGTCTTTAGCATTCACAGCGAAGGAAGAGCCCATAGCGAGGACAAGGGCGGAAATTACGTAGATTTGCTTCAAGGGTGTTGCTCCGATGTGTCAAAAATTGGCAAAGGCTCTTATTCACTGAGCCTTATAACTGGTGTGTGACGAATGCCAATCCGTTGCCAATCTGTTTTACTCTAACTGTCACGTCCGCTACGTTCATCTATTTGTCTGCGTAGGGTCATACATCCCTGATTCCGTCAGGTAGCAATGACGAACAAAGAGTAAGGCCAACCTTTGCCAAGTTAGAGTGAATAGCTATGAATTCATAGTTTGTGATGTTTTTTGTGGCTGTTCAGGTGCTCTAGCCCTGAGCGTTCGAGGCAGGGCAGCACGCGCTGCCCCTATGCCTTCGTGCCTTAAGGGCTCAATCGATAGATTGAGGGGGGGCTCTAGTGCTTAGCGATAACTTTCGGAACCTGTTGAATGGTGCCCCTTTGTTTGATGTTGCCGAGATCCACGCATGAGGGGGGTGGGATGGGTGGCCTTCGCGCGCCGCCGCGGCATCCAGGCTGTGCTTATAGTAAGATCAAGCGGGTGAATAATTATGAATTCACCACTCATCACCTCGCCTCTACGCCAATCTGCTTTATGCTGGGTATTCAAATCGGGCAGTCAATAAATCATTATCGTAGCCATGAAACAACCGGGTTCACTTAATTCGCCCGCTTGTGAGTGTTATTCAGATTTAGCCCCGCAGTTCTAGAAACGACTTTACCTAACAGGTTGATACGTGAAAGCAATCAAGCGCGTTCTCAAGCGTGGGCGTTCTGTTGAGCGCTCATGGGCAAATTATATGTCTTCAATGTGGTCTCAGGGAGCAGCCGCGCATGTCGCGCTTTGGTTGATCGCCGCATTACTGATGGTTTGGGCGTCGCTGTACTCGGCGGAGCATTTGGCGCAAATGTACGTTTTTGAGCGCCTGAGTAATATTGTCGATTTGAGCAATGGCAACTTCTCTGGTTTTGAGCCTGGCATACTCAGTGAGTTGAAAGCGCTAGGTAACTATCAGGCCACCGGTGAGGAGTGGCCTTCGCTATTGGCTAAAGCCTACGCATTTATAAAGTACTGTATTTTATTGTTTGTGGTGGCTGCTGGAGTATGTACCGTTATGGGCCTCTATAAGGCTTTCAGCTCGGTCTATACGCATTACTTTTCGATGCAAGCAAGGTTTTACAGAGGCTTGGTTAACGGTGAGTTGAGCGTGCACTATCAGCCGATAGTGAATATGAACACTGGCCTGTGGGTCGGCGCTGAGGCATTACTACGCTGGAACCATAAAGGAAAGGCGATAAGCCCTGCGGTGTTTATTCCGTTGATCGAGCGATCCGGCTTCATGCCGTTGACAACCCGTTGGATTTGTCAGCGCGTTATTGAAGATTATTCGTGCCTGCTATGGGCATGTGATGAGTTTTATATCAATATAAACTTGTCCTCTCAAGATGTATCCGACCCCACGTTCCCTGCGTTTGTTCAACAATTATTGAGTCAATATCGTCTCCCCGCGTCACGCATTGTATTTGAGGTCACTGAGGGTGTCGTACTTGATAAGCGCGAAGCCATCATGCATTTGAAGCAATTACGCGACCAAGGCCATAAGATTGCCCTGGATGACTTCGGTACGGGCTATTCAAATTTGTCTTATCTGGCTTTCCTGCCTCTGGACATTCTTAAGATTGACCGTTGCTTTGTGAGCAAAAAAGACCACGGACGCGCCAATACGATTTTGGTTCATCTACTGAATATGGCCAAACACCTCAAACTCAACGTAATCGTCGAAGGGGTTGAAACACCCGAGCAAGTGGAGCGTCTGCTTGCCTTAGGGGCAGACACCGCCCAAGGTTGGTTTTATTCAAAGGACTTGACTGCGGAAGACTTGGTGCATGGCTATTTCTCATTAGTTCATCCGGATATGAACCGGGTGATCTAAAGATATAGGTACTCACCGTTATCATTGCAAGGAAAAGAGCATGCAGTCATCGATTGTCCCGACGTCGAGCGATAAGGGTATTCAAGCAGAAGCTAAAAAAGTATTAATTCTGTGTGCTTCTGAAGGGCGGCAAGTTATATTTTGGCCTTCGCACAATACGTTGGTTATTCATGAGCGTAATAACCAGCGCAAAGTTGAGCTTGGGTACAGTGCCAGTCGCATCCTGGAAATTCTGATTGACCGGGCAGACACCATTGTCAGTCGCGATGAAATCTTTGCCTTTGGCTGGCCTGACCGTATCGTTGGGCAGAACAGCCTGAACCAGGCTATTTCAACGATTCGGGAGCTGCTGGCCGATGATGAGCATCGTGAGATCATTCAGACTATTCCGCGAAGGGGTTACCAGTTCAATTCTGAGTTCTTGGTTGCGCCCGGGCAAGTTAGCGACATGAGCGCTCCGGTTCCTTTAACGTTGGGCGCCGCACCAAGCCCGGAAATGCCGCAGGTTAGGCTCTCATGGCTGAGAAGCCGGCTAAGCACTGAAAATATCTTGATGACAGCGACGCTGATATTAGCGATGAGTTTTCTTTGGCGGATTGATTGGACCCTTTGGCTGCAGCCGGACTTCGTCAAAGAAACAGACACGCAGGGCTTGCTGACCGTGTGGTACACCGGTGCAAATACGCCGGAAGTCGAGAGGCTAAAAGTGAGCATGGCACCGGTGCTACGGCGCATGGAGAGTTTGTTGGAAGTGCCCGGCACAGTGATTTTAAATACGATGCACAGCTTTTACGAAATCCTCTGCATCAGTGGCAGCACGGTGGAATTTGTTTCAGTGCATAATTCGAAGTTGGCCCTCTTGACCGACGAACAGTTAGACAGGTGCCTGAAGTGAGCAAACGCAGGGTTGGACTATTGATGGGCATCGTGTTACTCGTGGTTTTGCATTTGATGTATTCATCAGCATCGCGTAAAGATGTACTTAAAGGCGCTTGTTTCACCACCGGCTCGATGATCATGAGCAGTGGTGAAATCTTAAATGTGCTGATCAGGCTCCAGTCGCATGGCAATCAAATTCATGATTTTGAGAAAATCAACCATGATAGCCAGAAGTTTTCGTTTGAGCTGGTTAATAACTTCTTCGGTAGTGCAAGATTTATGACTAATCCAGTAAGCGGCAATGAGCTGCTTAGAAGCATGTCAGTGCGGGATCGAGACGTTGCCTTTAATTACGCTTATTTATCCAGTTATGCGTCACAATTGACCTTTTATAAATTAGACCTGAACCCGGACACGCCGTGTTTTTATATCAAAGAGCTCGAGCGCGTATTGTGCCTGGGGAGCGAGCGCAGTCGCGATATTTCATCACGCTGAGCTCACCCGCACTGGAAAAATTTCCGCAGATGTTACTGCTCGCCGTGTTCGAGCAGGTTCAGATAATGGTCAATCAACTCAACGCTCTGTATCGGTGAGTTATGTCCTGCGATAATCGCTTCAACGGGCAATTCACCGCTGCTGATCAGCCCTTGCAATTTCTTCAGGGTTTTCGGGTACTCGCTGCGATTGGCGAACGTCATGTTCCCCAGCTTTTCCTTGAGGATGCAGTTTCCATACAACACACGTTCTTCTGGAAAGTACACAAAAATCCCATCTTCGGTGTGAGACGCGCCTAAATACAGCGCTCGAACATGACCGTTTTGCAAGGCGAAGTCGCCCGGATAAACCTGGTCCGGCAGGCTTTGTTCCAGGACCGGATAGTGTTCCATCCCTTGCCGGGTAAAGTCGACAATACTGCGCCATTGGCTTTTTTCCAGGTCATAAGTCATCTGCGTGGAGACAATACTGGCGCCGAGCTTCCTCCAGTAGGCGTTACCTCCCGCACGGTCGGTGTGGTAGTTGGTGTTGATCACCTCCTTGATGGGCAGGGGGCTGATTTTCCTGATTTCCTGCTCCAGCTTTTCAGCGGTGGCGGGGGTCCAGGTTGCGCCGATAACCGTGATGTGTTGCTCGCCAATGTAGACCATTGAGTTCTCCTGCACATACTCCTTGTCTTCAACGATGTAGAGCGGGCCTTTGAAGTGGATAAGGGTCAAGTCACTCTGGTTAGCGAAGACCTGGGAGGTGATGCAGGCCAGGCTGATGGCTGACAGGATATTAATAAGCTTCATAAGTTTCTCAGGGAATGAGTTATACAACACAGGGGCATGCCCCACATTTTCTGATCAGCAGTGAGGGCGCGCCATAGGTTCAGGCAAATCCCAGCTATCGCGAAGTGAATAAGCGTGAATTAAGAATTAATGGAGGGTTGGCACGCGCCTGGCTCAACTGCGAATTCCGGGCGCTAGTGCAGGCGTGGTATTAATCTGAGCTACTTTAAGGGCGCTGGCTGCACAATGGAGGGGTGTGATAACTTATTAATTTCTTTAGCAGATTAGTATTTTAGTTAAGTGACAGTCGCCGCGTGTGTAGGATTGTCGGATAAGAAGTTTTCTGTAGTTTATCTGACTGAAACGCTGGGGTGCCGATGTTCAAAGTCATTGTTATTGATGGGCAACCGCTTGTGCGAGCGGCTATTAAATCCATTCTAAGTCAGGATGACTTCGCCTGGGTAGCAGAGGCTGATAATGGTACCGACGGCCTTGACTTGGTACGTGAGCATAAACCTGATTTAGTGATTTTGGACATCCAGCTCTCCGGAATCGCGGGGTTGGAGGTGATGCAGAAAATTTACAGCTTCGATAAGAGTATTGAAATCCTGGTGCTGACATCCTGTTCGGCGCGCCATTATTACAATCGTTGCCGTGCGGCGCGCGCGTCGGCGTTTTTGTCGAAAACGTGCACGGTTGAAGAGTTGCAAAGGACCGTCAACCTGTTAATGAAAGGCGGGGTCTATGTGCCTCGTGGCATTGATCGACTGCCTGCGGTCAGTGACAGTTTCGCCAATGAGGCTCTACTTATCAATACGCTTTCCAATCGCGAGTTAATGACATTTGAACTGCTCGTGCGGGGGATGAGTAATAAGGAGATAGCCAACCATTTGCAGCTGAGTAACAAGACGATCAGCACCTATAAGGCACGACTATTGGAAAAGCTCAATGTCTTTTCTCTGGTTCATTTGTTCGAAGTTGCCAAGCGTAACGGCTTCGCGGACTAGGTTGCTTTACGAAATTGCGAAAGCAATATCAACCCCCGTCCTGTTTTTTTCACAACTTATGATTAGTGACAGCCTGACACGCGCCACTTATAGAGGCTTCAGAGAAAATGTCGATTTTGGATCAGATATCCCATCGTTCGATTCAGTGGACTGATTGGCGTTGGCAGCAGAAAAATGCCGTGCGCGATGAGCCCTCGCTTCGCGAGGCCTGCGGTGGTTGGAGTGAAGAGGTGACTGCTCATATTGAACGAAATTTGCAAGATCGTAAGATGCAAATTACGCCGTACTATATTGATTTGATCATGCGTTCGCTCGATGGTGACCAGGTGACGGACCATCCGCTGTGGCGACAGGTTGTGCCTTACTGGAATGACAATGTGCCGGGTGACTACGACGGTACTTCGGAGAACTGGGAGTTGCATCACGAGATGAAAACCCCCATCTGCCAGCACAAGTACGATAACCGCGTTATCTTGCGGATGACCAACACCTGCAACGCGTATTGTCAGTTCTGCTTCGAAGCCCTGCGTACCTTGCAGGTCGATACCGAAAAGGCCAATGCCAACACCAACTCGTTCCTGGACTCGGTGGAGTACGTACGCAACAATCCGGCCATTGAAGAGGTCATCCTCAGCGGTGGTGACCCGCTGATGCTGGCTGACCGCCGATTGGAAGAGAACCTGGCGGCGTTACGCTCGATCAGTGACGACCTGTTGATTCGTATTCATTCACGTGCCTTGAGCTTCAACCCCTTTCGCGTCACCGATGCGTTGATCGCTATGCTGGAGAAGTACAAGGTTAATGCCTTCGGCGTCCACGTGTGTCACCCGCTGGAGCTCAGTGACGATTTTGCCACGGCGGTTAAACGTATCCAGAGTGTGGTGCCGATTGTCTTTTCCAATATGCCGTTGTTGCGGGGTGTCAATGATGATGAAGCCACGTTGCATAAGCTGTTCATCGAACTTTATCGCCTGGGTGTAAAGCCGTATTACCTCTACCACTTCATGCCGTTTTCACCAGGCGCGTCCGAGTATAAGGCCTCTATCAGCCATGCCATTGCCATCATGGGGCGTCTCAAACGACGGGTCTCCAACATTGCGATGCCCGAATATGTGCTGCCGCACGCACAAGGAAAGTTCACCGTCCCGCTGCTGGATTTTGAAAAGCCTGAAGAACTGCCGCACTTCGAAGTCCGTGACGGGCAGCGCTATTACTGCTTTCGTAACTGGGAAAATCAATGGTGCAGTTGGCATGACGCCTGAACGGACTTACGGATTGAGGCAGGACCCATGATAAACCAAGACGCTGTTCTTTTTATTGATATCGATGACAGTGCTTCTACTCGTTACCGCTACCGTGAACCACACTTTGCCGTCGCCCGTGAGCAGGGGTTGAAATGTTTGACGGCCGGGTTATTGGGACGTCGTCACTTGCAACGGCTGTGTGACGACAGTGATCAAGTGTTCTTGCTGGAAACGCTCAGTGAAACGGCCATTCTTGAGTTGATTGGTGAACTGGATGGGCGATACAACGTGCGCGCGGTCTTCTGCCAGGCAGGTCACCCGTCTGCTCAAGGTGAGGTGGGTTGTATAGTCGCGCGCGTCTGCAAGCAGCTCGGTCTGGTGCACAGCCGCCCAGAAGCGATTGCAGTGTGCAATAACAAGTTCCTGATGCGCCGCGTGTTGAAACAGCATGCGCTGCGTTCCGTGCCGTCCGCGCTGTGCAACAACGAACAGGAACTCCAGCTGGGTGCCGCGCAGGTGGGCTATCCACTGATCGCCAAACCTCCCTTTGGCGGTGCCTCGGCGTTTATCAAGAAGTGTTCCAACTGGGCGGAGCTACGCAGCCACTATGCGCATTTTGTAAGTGATCATGGCGCCGCGGCTTATGCGGACTTCTACGGTTGCGCGCACGTTCTGCCGTCTGAAGATGGGCTGCGGCGTGACTATGTGCCAGGGCGCAGCATTCTGCTGGAAGGCTATATTCCCGGCATCGAAGGCAGTGTGGAATGCGTGATTGCGGGCGAACGGGTCTACCCGCTGCTGATCAATGAAAAATTACTGCTGACCGAGCGCAGCGGCACGGTCCTCGAGAACCTGCTGATTTCTCCGCCGACGTCGTTCAACCAGGCTCAGTGCGCACAGATCCGTCAGTACGCCGTTGACTGCCTGCGCGCGACAGGGTTGACCAACGCTGTGGTGCATTTCGAGTTCCGAATGACTGAGGCGGGGCCTGTGGCCATTGAGATCAACCCGCGCCTGGGTGGCCTCTATGTCAACGCGGCATTCCGTGACCTGGCGGCGATCAACCCTTACCAAGTGTATCTCTCGCTATTGCTGGGCGAGCAGGGCATAGATGCGCAACTGGGCGCTGCTGTGCAAAAGGTTGCTGATGCGCGGCAACATTACGCGATGTTGGCGATCTATCCGGATCACAGTGGTCACTTCAAAGGTATTGAAGGTACGGGCTATCTGGCTGAAAACGAGCAGGTGCTCGAATATGCCCAGCAAGAGGCTGGCGTCTGTATCGATGCAGATATCGAGGAACACTACTTGCTCAAATGCTGGGCCAAGGTTGGCGATGCGGCAGACGCCCATGCCCTGCATGATGCAATAACACACCACTTACGCGTGGTCATCGATATGCCGGACGCAGGATAGCGCTATGGATATTTCACAGATTTCAGCGCACCTGCGCGAGCATCAGTACTGTCATCGTCGAGACTTTCGTGAGTTGATCGACGTTCAGCCCGGGCGACGAGCAAAGCTTTCGCGCGTACTGGAACAATCTGGTGCGCGACGAGGCGTTCAGGGCGTACACCCATCGCGAGCGGCGCATTTTGCGCTATCGCTTGTCGCCGTCCCGTCAGTTGCAGATCGACAGGGATGCCGCGTTCAAATCGATGGTCACCTATGCCGTTAATTATCGCCAGGGCGTGAACGACCTAAGCTATTGCGAGGACGGCTTTATCGAGCATCCACTCCTGCAGAAGTTGTTGGCCACAGACCTCGCGGTGATTGCATCGCATCTAGGCGATCAGGCCTGCACGATTGATATTCATCAGTTCCGGGTACGGGCGGATGGGCAGTCGAGCAGCCCGACGACCTCAGGGATCCATCAGGACGGTCTGGATTGGGTGTTCATGCACTTTATAGGCGAGCGCAATACAGTGCCGGTGGTATCGCAGGTGTTTGCCGACGACACGGAGCAAAGCTGCATGTTCAACGTGGCAATGGAGCAGTTTCTTGAAACCATCGTGATCAATGATCGTGCTTATTACCACCGGGCCGCGGACGTGCGACCGCTGGTAGGCACCGCGCCCGCCTGGCGCGATGTACTGCTGGTCAGTCTACGTAGGGTCGAAGAGGCGCAGCCGACATGAGCGATGATCAACAGTTGTACCTATCGATCCGCAACGCACGCCTGATCATCTTTGCTCGCGGTGTTTCGGATTTCGGCGCGTTCCTTAACTTGGTAGCTTTGTCCACGTATGTGTACTGGCTTAGTCAGAGCGTGGTGTTTGTCAGCCTCTTCCTGGCGTGCCGGGTCACCGGCGGGATTGTCGCCAGCCTATTTGGCATCCCATTTTTTCGCCGCTTCGCCGGGCGCGGCACCTTGGCTGGGCTGGACTTGGCGAGGGCGTTGTTACTGATGCCGTTGCTGGTGCTGATACCGGCTCATCAACTTAATCTGCTGCCTTTTATCGCCTTTGGTATCGGATTGTGCAATTCGTTGTTTGCCATCGGCCTCAATAGCCAATTGCCCACCTGGGTCGCGCCAGAGCAACGGGTGAATACCAATGCCTGGATCACCTCGGCAGCGGCCACCGGTGCGGTTTTCGGCAGTTTGCTCTCCGGCTTGCTGATCGCCACGGGAGGGTTTGAAGCGGTGTTTGCCGCCAACATCGGTACCTATGTGATCGCTGCTTGCCTGGTTTTGCCCTTGCGCGTGTTGTATCGCTCGACCGTTGCCGCCCATCGCGGGCTCGCCGCCGAATGGCAGGAGTTGACCAAGGGGCTACGTGGCGCGCCGGTGCTGGCCGCCATGTTGCTGATCAGCATGCTCGACACCCTAGGCAGCGCGGCGCATAACGTCGGCTGGCCGGTACTGTCCCAGCTGATTTCGCCTGACACCGCGAAAACGGTCATGGGCTATCTGCTGGCGGTTTGGGCCTGTGGCAAATTCGTTGGGGCGCGACTGGCCAGCGTCGTATTGAGAGGCCGTAGCACCCACGGCATGGAGCGTTTGTTCATGCTCGGCGTGGCGCTGATGTCCAGCGGTTTTGTCCTTACCTTTCAGCAAACCGAGCTATGGGTGGCACTGCTGCTGGTAGTGTGGGCTGGGTTGGGCGATGGGTTATCCGAGGTGGCTCTGATCTCTCGTGCGCAAAGCGAGCCTGATAGTCTGCGTTTGCCATTATTCAGCTTATTGACGCTGATTCAGATGGCGGGCTTCGGCGTGGGGATGCTGGTGGCTGGGCCGTTCTATTTGGCCTGGACTCCGGCCCAGGTAATTATTTTATTCCATGGCTTGCCGTTAACCGCGCTAGTCGTCATGGCGCTATGGATGAGAAGGCGAGCTTAGTTGCGTGAGTTGTCTCGGTTGCCTGCGTAGATGCTACCGGAAGGATCGGCTGAATTGAGCTTAATCACAGCTATTCACTTGCTGTTGCGTCAGCTGTTTATGATGATTGGACAAGGAAACGTAAATGTTACTGCTTTCTTTGCGCAGCTGACCATTAAGACTGGTAGCCATACGGACGGTGACTACTCAGGTGAGCGGCAGGCTGGCAGCTGTACAAGGTTTGGAAGATGGATTCTACGCAGGTAGAAACGCTGATCACGCAAAACTCTGAAATCGTGGACTACATGCGAATGCCACGGGCTAGATGTTTCGACTGTGCGGTAAAAGTGGCGAGTATATTACGCGCGTGCAACGTCCGGCATCGCATAGTAGGCATGTTGAAATGGGATTCTTTCACCCGTGAGACCGATACGCACTTTGTCGTGGCTGTCTATGGTCTGGAGGATGCATTTAAGCGTGACAATCCAGGAGTGCAGGCCACTGCTGGAGTACTTCCAGCGCTAGCGAAGTTGTTTAATGATTCGAGTGGCGCGAAGGCCGGGGTTTCGAATTTTCCGTTGTTTGGCGTGCCTGGCATTATTCGCATACTGTTGATGCGTTGAAATACTGTGGATTAATTTCATTCAATATTGATGTGAATTAATGTTGTGCTGAATATCGCGCCAAGTATCTTTACGCCTTGTAATAAGTAAACACTGAGATCGCTCTGCGCTTATGAATTATGTAGATGAATATATTAGCGCGCTCAGTAATCGCTCCTGTGGCCGCGACCTTGAGTATACGGCCGAATTCGTCGAGCTGGAGCAAGCTTCACGTACAGCCGAAACTGTTGAATACGGCGAGCATGTGTATGTCACCCAGACGACAGATTGGCCGCACGTTGAGGCCCTATGTCGAGGTTTGTATGAGCAGACACTGGACCTGCGGGTGATGGTAATTCTGACACGCGCGTTACTTGACCGCTGTGGCTTGAATGGGTATTTGGACGGTTTGCGCCTTGTGGCCTGGCTGGTGCGGCAACGCTGGGAAAGTGTGCACCCCCAACTAGTCGCCGAGGATCAGTTCGATCCATTGATTCGGATTAATACCCTGGCAGAGCTGGTGGTACCGTCCACCGTGATTGGCGTGCTCAAGCGTCAGGTATTGGCACGCACCGAGGACGGCCAAACCCTCTGCCTTGGAGACCTGGACACTATTAGCAGCACTGAGGGCGCGCAGCATAGCGAGCACTTGGCACTGTTGACCCAGTTGATAGAACCCAACTGCTCGACTGAATTAATGCGCAGTCTTGGGCTGATAAATGCTTTGCGTACTGTGCTTGATGAAATGACGGCGGATCTGGACGAAAAAACCGCTGTGCAGGGGATTTCACCTTTTCTTGGCTTAAGCAAATCGTTGCAAAAGTGGGGGCGGGTGATCGAAGACCGTTTACGTTTAGTAGTGACGAAACGGCCATCGGTACAACCCTCAGAACGTGCATCTTCGGTCTCAAGGGCCCAAAACCACGAACGCACTGGCTCCACTTGTGAGTCTCGGGAGGACGTGGTTCGCGCCTTGGATGCGATCTGCTCGTACTACCAACGGCATGAACCTTCAAGCCCGGTTCCCTTTTTGATTGCCAGGGTTCGCCGAATTACCACCATGAGTTTCATCGATATTATCGAGGAACTGGCACCTAACTCTGTTACCGACTTGCGCCGCTTGGGCGGTCGCGTCGCGGATTAATTAATCTTTTACCAGGTCGAGTCGTATGTCGAGTAATAACAGCGGTCAGAAATTCATTGGCCGGAATCGTGCGCCACGCGTGCAAATTGAATATGAAGTTGAACTGTACGGCGCAGAGAAAACCGTCGCCATTCCGTTTGTTAACGGTGTGTTTGCTGATTTGTCAGGGGCGAACCGCAGTCTGTTGCCAATTTTCTCTGAGCGTAAGTTTCTGGATATTGATATTGATAACTTTGATGACCGCATGGGTGCGATCAACCCTCAAGTAAAAATGACGGTGCCAAATAAACTCAGCGGTGACGGCCACCTGGCGATTTCACTGAGCATGAGCACGATGGAAGATTTTTCCCCGGGTGCGGTCGCACGCAATGTCGAGCCGTTGCGCGAGTTACTTGAAGCGCGCAATCAACTGGCAAACTTGTTGACGTACATGGATGGTAAAAGCGGCGCTGAGCAATTGATGGCTCAATTGCTGGAAGACCCCGTGTTAATGGCCTCGTTACTGGCACACAGCAATCCGCCTGCCGATGCGGCAGTGGATGTTTGACGCGTGTTTTCCATTCTTATTTGAACAGGTGTAACCCATGTCTGGTGTTGTTCAGCAGTCCATTCCAGTCGTCGTTTCCAACAGTGAGTTTAATGATCTGTTGCAACGCGAATTCAAACCTCGCAGTGAGCAGGCCCGGGGCCTGATTCAGTCGGCCGTGCACACGCTGGCCAAGCATGCATTGCGCAATACTCAGCTGATTGCCGATGACACGTTAAGTACCATTTCGGCGTTAATCGCCGAGATTGATCAAAAACTCGCCGAGCAAGTCAATGTTGTGTTGCATCACCCCAATTTTCAAGCCGTTGAATCGGCCTGGCGGGGCCTGGAATATCTGGTCAGCAACACGGAAACCGACGAGCAATTGAAAATAAGGTTTTTCAATGCATCGAAGGCTGAAGTCGCTCATGAGTTGAAAAAATTCAAAGGCGCGGCGTGGGACCAAAGCCCGCTGTTCAAGAAAATCTATGAGCATGAATACGGGCAGTTTGGTGGTGAACCGTTTGGAGTGTTGATTGCCGATTACTATTTTGATCACAGCCCGCCGGATGTGACGCTGCTCGCCTCTATGGCCAGGATTGCAGCGGCGGCCCATGCACCGTTGATCAGTGCGGCTATGCCAAGCGTGCTGATGATGGATTCCTGGCGTGAACTGGCCAACCCGCGTGATCTGACGAAAATCTTTCAAACCGCTGATTATGCGGCGTGGCGCAACCTGCGCACTAGTGAAGACTCGCGCTATGTGGGGCTGACAATGCCGAGATTTCTTGGGCGAATTCCGTACGGCGCTAAAACGGCCCCGGTGGACGAATTCGCTTTCGAGGAAGTGACCGATGGGCAGGCCGACAATTATCTGTGGACCAACGCGGCTTACGCCATGGGCGTCAGTATTAACCGATCGTTCAAAGAATACGGCTGGTGCTCACGTATTCGCGGGATTGAATCGGGCGGCGCGATCAGTGATTTGCCCCTGCACACCTACCCAACTGAAGACGGCGGCGTGGACATGACGTGCCCCACAGAAATCGCGATCAGCGACCGGCGTGAGTTGGAGTTGGCAAAGAACGGTTTTATGCCGTTGGTGCATTGCAAAAATTCGACACTGGCGGCCTTTATCGGTGCGCAGTCGCTGCACCAGCCCCAGGAATACAGTGATCCTGACGCGACAGCCAACGCCAAGCTGTCTGCGCGCCTGCCTTACTTGTTTGCCACGTGCCGTTTCGCGCATTACCTCAAGTGCATCGTGCGCGACAAGATCGGTTCGTTCAAATCACGCGCCGACATGGAGACCTGGCTTAACAACTGGATTATCCGTTACGTCGAGCGCAACCCAAGTACCGCGACGGATGCCGATAAGGCACGCAAACCATTGGCCAGTGCCGAGGTTGTGGTCGAGGACATTGTGGAGAATCCAGGGTTTTACCAAGCCAAGTTTTATTTGCGCCCGCATTACCAATTGGAAGGCCTGACCGTCTCGCTGCGCCTGGTTTCTCAACTGCCCTCCGTCAAGAACTGAGGCCGACGAGTTTAGCGCTCGATCTGTTATTTAACGCACTATTTTCCTGAACCAGAAGGCTCATCATGATTGCACTTAAGTTTGAAACCGAGATTAAAGGCACCTGCACCGAAGCGAACCATAAAGGCGAGATCGTTATTGACTCCTACTCTTTTGGTTCTTCCCGTTACGTAGCGATTAATGACGGCGAGCGTCAAACCGGCGTTTCGAATATTTCGGAAATGAGCCTGACGAAGTCCACCGATATTTCTTCCCCCGATCTGTTTCTGCAATCGACCAATGGCAAGTCGTTGGGCGTGGCCACGCTGACGGTGCTGCAGACCGGCGGCAGTACGGAAGATACGCAACCGTATTTGATTATTACCTTGAGTGATGCACTGCTCACCAGCTATGTCATTGAAGGTTCCAAGAGTCGTCCGACCGAGCGTCTTCACTTGAGCTTCACCAAAATCAAATTCAAGTACGTTGAGTTCAACGGTAATACCAAGAATGGCGATGTTGAAAAAACCTACGATTTGCTGGCCAAAAAAGCCGGGTGATGGGTTTCTTCAGTTGTTTGATAACCGCCCAATAGTCTGTTGAGGTCTCTGTATGTCTATTGCCACAGCATCACTGCTGGATCGATTGACCAGCTCTACCGGTGCCTATGGCAATGACCTGACGGCGCCTCCAGACGGTGTAGGGCGGCTATGTCATGAGTTGGCACAGTTGTTCAACTCAACAGGGTTGGGCTGCTTTTATGAACTGAGTGGGCAGCCGCGGGTTGCCCGTTCGGTACTCAATTGTGGTCTCGGTAATTTTGCAGGTGTGCTGTTATCGAGCGTTGACCTCAAAGCACTGGAACTTCGTATCCGTACCTTGATTCGAGATTTTGAGCCCCGGGTGCTCAGCCATACTTTGCAGGTACAACTGTTGCCTGGTTCTGGTAGCTCCAGCTATTTCAAGTTTTTGTTACAAGGCGAAACGCGTCACCGCGCCTCGCAGTGGTCGTTTCGGCTGCAGGCTTCGTGGAATACCGAGAGCGGTGAAGTGAGCGTCCAGCCATATGGCAAGCATCATGGATGATCGCCTATTACGTTTGTATGAGCGCGAGCTGAATTTTTTGCGCGAGGCGGGCAGTGAGTTCGCCAAGGATTACCCGAAGGTGGCCAGCGCTTTGGGGTTGGGCCATGACGAGGTCACGGACCCGTCGGTGGAGCGCTTGCTCGAAGGCTTGAGTTTTCTCACCGCCCGCGTGCAACTGCAAATGGAGGCGGAGTTTCCAACGTTCACACAGAACCTGTTGGCGTTGATTCAACCACAGTTTTTGTTGCCGGTGCCCTCAATGGCGGTGGTCCAGTTTGCTCCGGACCTGCAAGAGGGCAACTTGGCGTCGGGTTATACCCTACCCAGCGATACGGCCCTGCGTTCAAGCCTGGATCGCGAGGGGCAAGTGCCTCGTTGCGAGTTCAGAAGCCTTGCGCCGGTCACGTTGTGGCCGATTCGTCTGGAATCTGTGGGCTACCTTCCCAGCTCCCGATTGCTTAAAGGTTTGCCGTCGGCATTGGCCGATCAAGCCGTGTCTGCGTTGCGCTTGAATGTACGTACGACCTCGGGCCTACGCTTCGAGCAATTGGCAATTGAGGCGCTGACATTGTTTCTGCCTGGCACCGATTCATTGCCGATGGTTTTACAGGAGGCGTTGCTGGCACATGCGTGTGGCGTACTCGTGCGACCGGCCGAAAGTGATGCACCATGGGAGCATAGGATCGAACCGCACCAGATAACGCAGACCTATCGTGAGCCCCGCGAGGAAGGACAGCCAGTACCCTCCTCGGTGAGCGATTCAGCGTTTGCCCAGTTGAGGCAGTTTTTGGCATTCGCGCCTGCACAACGCTTCGTGACATTGGGCGGATTAGGGCCGGCGGTGCGCGCATGCCGCTCTGATCAGTTGGAGTTGGTGATTCTGTTTCGATCACTCACGTTACCGCTCCCCGCACGTTTGGATGTCAGCAGTTTTGCGCTGTTCTGTGCGCCGGCGATCAACCTGTTTGCCAAGTATACCGATCACGTTGCGTACGACCCGCACCGCCAAGAGTTGCCGGTGGTTGTCGACAAGTCCAATCGTCTGGCCCACGAGGTGCTGGACGTTCTCTCGGTGCATGGTTATTGCGCGGGGTCCAGGGAACGGCTGGTGTTTTTGCCTCTCTATGCGCCTCAGGCACTGGCTGGCAGCGGCGTGCGAGCGGCGGGTTTTTATCAGTTGCATCGCGGTCTGAGCCGCAGGCCCGACAGGGCGATGAGCCGTGAGTCCAACTATCAAGGCAGCGATGTCAGCCTGTCGTTGGTTATCGCTTCGCTTCCCGAGGGCGAGAGTGACCTTCAGCAACTGGCGCTGAAAGTACGGTGCTCCAATCGTGATTTGCCGTTGAGGATTCCACTGGGGCAGGGCAACACGGATTTTGCACTCGATGTCAGTGCGCCAGTCTTGTCCGTGCGCTGTGTCGCCGGCCCCTCCAAGCCGGTACCCGCGCCGCTTCAGGGGGAGCGGCAATGGCAAGCGATACGCCATCTTTCGCGCAACTTTTTGCCGCTGGCCGAAGAGGATGGTAAGGCGGGCGCGCGGGCGCTGTGCGATCTGCTGTCCTTATACATCGCCGACGATAGCGTGAGCAGCAGGCTGTTACAGGCTATCCATTCGTTGCGTGCACAGGTGATCACGCGACGGCTTCCGGGGCCTGGCCCGGTGACGTTTGGCCGAGGGTTAAAACTCATGTTGACGCTGGACGACGGCGCTTGTGAGAGCACAGGGACCTACGCGTTCGGCTCGATACTGGAGGCGTTCTTCGCACATTACTGCGCACTTAACTCGTTCACCGAGACCGAGCTGCACAGTGCGACACGTGGTCATATCAAGACATGGCCGGCGAGGGCGACTCAATGCATGACCTTGTGATTCGCCGACCCTCTCTAGGACAATGGCCATGGCGCTATGAATTTTTCAGTGCGATGCGCTGTATTGAGTCTGCCTACCCAAAGATGCCACGCTGGGGGACCGCTGACCATCTGCGCGACGACCCTGTGCGTCTGGCGCAGCAAGTGTCCCTGGCGTTTCAGCCGGCGATGATTGCCGGTTGGCGCCTGCGTGAAGGGCAAGCGGCCTGCCTGTTGGTCAATTTCTTCGGTTTGACCGGCGTTAATGGGCCGATGCCATTACATTTCAGTGAAAGGCTATTGTCGTTGCAGGTCAATCATAACGACCCTGGCGCCGCGCATTTTCTGGATGTCTTTCATCATCGATTGTTGAGTCTGCTCTACCGCAGTTGGGCCATGGCTCGCCCGGTGGTGTCGGCTGATCGGCCAGCACAAGATCGCTTTCGCGACTATGTATCGGCTTTCTCACCCGCACGAATGAGCGCATTGCCCGGGGCTGGAACTTATTACGTCAACCAGATGGTCGACCAGCGACGCAGTGCTCGCGGTTTACTTGCGATGGTCAGGGACTTTTTGCAGGTGCCGGTCAGTGTGCAAACCTTGGTTGGGCGGCGTGCAGCCTTAGAGCCTGAGCAATGCCTCAGGCTCGGGCGTCGACAGGAGTCCAGCCAACTGGGCGTGGCAACGCTAGTGGGCAAGCATGCCTGGAATGTCCAACACAGTTTTACGCTGCAACTGGGGCCACTGTCGTGGTGCGATTACCAGAGGCTTTTACCCGGCGCAGCGTTCCTCTTGCCGCTCTATCAGTTGGTCGAGCGTTATGTCGGCCGCACTTTTCAATGGGACCTTCAATTACAGCTCGATCCTGCACAGGTCGTGCAGTTGCGCCTGGGAAGCCAATTACCGCTGGGCCAGGCAACCTGGTTGGCGGCGGTCGGCGAGCCGCGCAGGCATCGGCATTGGCGTTTCACAGCGGCACGTTTTTTTCAGTGACTGATTCAGGAGCAAAGGCATATGCCGGCACAAGTGGTCATGGGGGCTTCGTTGCGCTGTTCATTCGGCAATACGCAAGCCAAGTTGATTGTACTGCCCATCAATCGGGTGTTTGTCGAAGGTCAATTAGCGGCGACCATCATGGATCACCTGCCGATGGTCAATATCTGCTCGTTTGGAATGTGCAGCTCCCTGGCCAATCCACAGGTCGCGGCGGCGACATCGGCAGCGATGGGGGCATTGACGCCGATGCCGTGTTTGCCGGTAACGGTCACGCCATGGATTCCCGACGTTACAAAGACTTTGATCGGCAAACTCCCTGCTCTGGGCAGTACCGCCACCTGCTCCTGCACCTGGGCAGGCCTAATTCAGGTTGCGGATCCAGGCACCCGGAAAACACTGATCTCATGATGAAGCGAGTCCCACGATGAGCAGCTTCAAGGCTAGTCAGATCAAGGCGCCTTCAGCGGCTGGCACGTTATCGCTGATTCATTTTGAAGCGAGCGAGGGGCTGAGCATGCTCGCGCAGTACACCCTTGAGGTACAGGGCAGCAAAACCGAGTTGGACGCCAATCGGTTGCTCGGCCAGACACTGGGTGTTGGCTTGAGTGCCTCCGATGGCGGTGTGCGCTGGATACACGGGCATATCAGCGCGGTGGACCAGGATGATCGACTTGGCCAGCAGGGGCGCTACACGCTGACGTTGCGCCCGTGGCTGTGGTTGTTGACGCTGGCGAGCCACAATCGTTTTTTTGAGGAAAAAACGGTAGTCGAGGTGCTGACGGCGGTGCTGGACGAGTACCCGGGCAGGGTGGACTGGCAAGTGACGGCGCGCTATGACGCCTTGGAATACTGCGTGCAGTACTGCGAAAGCGATTTCGATTTTTTCAGCCGATTGATGGAGCGTGCAGGGCTTTATTATTTTTTCACTTTTAAGGACGGTAGCCACGAGTTGGTTATCGTCGATGCCATGAGCGCCCACAAAACGGCAGCTCACTGCGACAAAATGAGCTACCGACCGCACCAGCCCCACTTCATCGCCAGCGTTTTCAGTTGGGTATCGCGCTCTGAAATGACGACGGGAAAAGTCTCGCTGCATGACTACGATTTCAGCAAGGCCAACAGCCGTGAGGCTAGCGTTCAACGTGGCGAAAGCGCTGTCGCTGCCGGGTATGAGCTGGACGATTATGAGCGGTCGTCGTACCCCGGTTTCTTTGCCGATCAGCGTGCCGGCGATGCATTTGCCAAGGTACAGGCGCAGGCTCTGTTCGCTCGCCAATGCGTGGCGCAGGCGACCCACTCGACACCCTACCTGACGCCTGGTCATCGCTTCGAACTCACCGATCATCCGCAGTCGGCTCATAACGCCAAATACCTGGTGGTGCGATCGACCCTGACAGGCAGTTGCCCAGAGTCGACGGGCGGGCTTGGCGAGCTTCGCTTTGAAGGCTGGGTTGAGGTGATCAAAACCAGCCAGATATTCCGTGCGCCCATTCGCACGCCAACGCCGGTCATTAGCGGGCCGCAGACCGCCTTTGTGGTGGGTAAATCCGGCGAGTCACAGTGGGTGGATAAACATGGCCGGGTCAAGGTGCAATTTCACTGGGACAGCAGCGGCAAGGAAAACGAAAACTGTTCCTGCTGGGTACGTGTCGCCCAGCCGATGGCTGGCAAACGCTGGGGCGCAATGTTCTTGCCGCGGGTAGGGCAGGAGGTGGTGGTGCAGTTTCTGGACGGCAGCCCGGACCGACCTCTGGTGGTCGGCGGCGTTTATAACGCTGGAACCCGGCCACCTTGGGATTTACCCGACCAGGCTTCACGCTCTGGCTTTAAATCGCAATCGCTTGGCGACCAGCAGATGTACAACGAGCTGCGTTTTGAAGACAAGAAGGACGCTGAACAACTGCTGATTTATGCGGGGCGCAACCAGGATGTCACGGTTGGCAATGATGCGTTCGTCAGTGTGGGCAACGATTGGCATATCAGCACGGGAGCCAACCAGTTCGTCAAGGTTGCCAAGGACCTGCACGAGTCGGTGGAAGGCAGTCGCAATGTCAAGGTAAGCAAGGACTGCTCCTTGAGTATTGACGGGGACAGCCATTCGAAAGTGGGGGGTAAACAGTATTTGACCGCAGGCAGTATCGACCTCAAAGGTCAGCAGACGATCACCCTTGAAGCCGGCAGTGAGTTGGTGCTCAAGGTCGGTTCAAGCTCATTGGTACTCAGCGCTTCGGGCGTAGCGATCAATGGCGTCCAAGTCACGATTGACGGCTCTGCAAAGGTCGATATCAACGGCGGTGGCGGTGGCGCTGCTACCGGTGCCGATGCAGCTCAGCCCGTCACTGCGACACTGCCGGAGGAAGCCGACAATGGTCAGGCTTGAGTCGCCGGCACGGTGGTGGCTGGCGAGCGGATTGTCGGCGTGCATGACCGGTTGCAGTTTCTTGGCCGAGCCCGTACCCGAACCCGTCGCGGACCCTCACCTGACCCTTGCCTTGCAGACGTCTCTGGACGCCAATCGCAACCTTTACGGCAGGCCATCGCCGGTGCGGGTGCAGGTGTTTCAACTGCTGCGTCGTCAAGCCTTCGAGCAAGCCAGCCTGGCTCAATTGAGTTCGGCGGCCGAGCAGGTTTTACGCGCTGACTGGCTGGGGCAGGAGGTGGTTGTGCTGCGCCCCGGCGAACGTTATCGCTACCACTTTATCCCCGAATCACGCATGCGCTACATCGGCATCATTGCCGAGTACCGCGATATTGATCAGGCGCGCTGGCGAGCCATCACCTTGCTGGATCAACGCAAGACCCCGGAGCTATCCGTCCAGATCGGACGGCATGCCATCGAGTTCATGGCCCCCTCAATGATAGAGCTGCAAACGAATGATTAACCAACCTAAAGTCGTGTGGTCCGAAGGTATGTTCCTTCAGCCTCAACACTTCCAGCAACACGAACGCTACATTCAAGCCCAGCTGGTTCAAGCACTGCGTGCACTGCAAGTCGATGCCTGGGGGTTTACCGCGCTTAAAATTGACAAAGGGCAGTTGGCCCTGGGATCTATCGTCTTGACCGAGTGTGCAGGCGTGCTGCCGGATGGCAGTTTTTTTGTGCTTGGCGACGATGAATTGGCGTTGTTGCGTTACACAGTGATGGAAGGGGAGCGGGACCAGCCGGTGGTATTGGCATTGGCGCTGCAACGCGGTCACGGTGTGGACACGGAAACGGCGCCTTCTGCCGACAGCCTTGTGCGCTATCGGGTGGTTGAGGCGTGCGTGCCTGATAGCAATGTCCAGGGCAGTGAGGCGGCGACGCTGCAGTTGGGTCAACTGAACCTGAAGTTGGCCCGTGAGCAGGATGTGGTGGTCTCCCATGTGTTTTTAACTGTCGCCAGGGTGCTTGAGCGTTCACCCGGGGGACAAGTGTTGCTGGATGAGGAGTTTATTGCGCCGGTCATGGCCTGGCGGCGTTCGCCAAAGCTTGCGGAGTTTGTCGATGACATCATCGGGCGGGTTCGCCAGCGCGCCTTTACGCTGGCCGCGAACCTTGGGGTGCAGGGGTTGGGCGGGGTTTCCGAAGTACAGGACTTTTTGATGCTGCAAACGCTCAATCGCGCTCAACCCTTGCTGGTGCAACTGGCCAGTCGTGAGGGATTGCACCCCGAGCAGCTCTATCGTTCGCTGGTAACGTTGGCGGGTGATCTAGCCATTTTTGTTGAAGAGAATAAGCGGCCCAAGCAATACCCGATCTACCGCCACGATCAATTGGCCGACTGCTTTACACCAGTGATTCAGGACCTTCGTCATGCCCTGAGTGCTGAAGCCGGCTCCGATGTGGTTCCACTGGCGTTGAGTGACAGGGAGTTGGGGGTGCGCTTCGCGTCGGTGCCCGACTCGCAGCTGTATCGGTCGGCGCGTTTCGTGTTGGCTGTACGCGCGCAACTGCCTGACGATGAGCTGCGTAAACGTTTCCCGCACAACCTGAAGATTGGCCCGATCGAGTGTATGCGCGACCTGGTTGACCTGCAGTTACCCGGCCTGAAGGTGCATGTCCTGCCCGCTGCGCCACGTGAGCTACCGTATTACGCAGGCTTCAGTTATTTCGAACTGGAAAGTGAACATCCCTTGTGGGCTGGCTTGAGCAGCAGTGCCGGGTTTGGTTTGCACCTTGCCGGGGATTTTCCAGGGTTGCAGTTGGCTTTCTGGGCTATTAAGGCTGGCCAATGAGTACCGCTAAGCCAGGTTACTGGCGCCGCTGGATGTCGCGACGCAAACGGCCACTCAATGATGGCTACGATGAGTCGGCACGTACCGTTTCGGTTTCGGCAAATGAAGTGCTGGTGCAGTTGGCAGGCGATCTGCTCTACGAAGTCGTGCCGTTGCGTGGCTTGAATCATGCCCCGGATATCGATGAGCTACGCGCCCGGTTGATTACCCAAGTGCGTAGTTTTCAGCGCAATGCGCTGGAAGCGGGGATCGATCAGCATACCCAGGAGCATGCCAAGTATGCGCTCTGCACGTTGCTCGACGAGGTGATTGCCAACTGTGACTGGGGGCAGGGCGCGTGGTCCAAGCAAAGCCTGTTGATGATCTTTCACAACGAGACAGCCGGTGGGGAAGGCTTCTTCGTTCACCTTGATGCAGCTGAACTCAGACCTGTGGAGAATCTGGCGCTGCTGGAATTGATGTACCTGTGTTTGGCACTCGGATTGGAAGGGCGCTATCGCATTCAGAGCGAGGGGCGTGCGGCCTTAGCGTTGCGCAGGCGTCAGCTTTACGAAACCATTCGGTTGCAGCGGGGCCATCATCCAAAAGTGCGTTTGAATGAGCACTTGCTCACCTTGAACCACGACTATTTCAGTCGGCGCGAACGCCTATTCTGGTGGAGCTTTTGTTTTTGCTTGCTGGTGCTGGCGGGGGCCGGAGCACTTTACTTCGAGAAGCGCTCCTATCAACAACTGCAAGCTCTGCAAGCGCTGCGCCCGGCACAGTCGACCACGGTTGCACAAACACTGGCCGAAAAATTGGCCACCGACATCGAGGCCAATCGACTGACGCTTATTGATGATGGGCGGAGCGTGCGCATCGTGCTCAGTTCCACTGGTTTGTTTGCCAGCGGTGGCAGCGAGATTGCCGAACAGACGCGTTCGCTGCTGTTGCGAATTGCGCAGGCATTGGGCGAGTGGCAGGGCCGGATTCAGGTTATTGGCCACAGTGACGACACCCCCGTGGCTGGACGACTGGGGTCCAATGAAGCGCTGTCGCTCGCACGCGCCCAGTCAATCCTGAAGGTGTTGGTGGGCGACAAGCGTGACCCTCTGCGCTTCAAGGCCGAAGGTCGCGGTGCTGCCGAGCCGCTGTTCCCAAACGATAGTGTGGAGCACCGGGCACGCAACCGGCGCGTCGAGATATTGATCTATGCCCCAGAGCCTGTGGCGACCCCCTGATGGGCTAATGAAATTTCCCCCTCCTATGTGTGGATGATTGGCGTCATGCTTTTGCGATTCTTTAAAACGCTGTCACGGGCGGCCGTGATGGTCGCGGTGTTGTATTGGTTAACGGTGCTGGTGCGTGATTACGGCCCTCGCTTGTCGATAGATGGCAGCATGCTGTTCGCTGAGACATGGCAGCAATGGGGGGTATTGTTACCGTTATACGTTGGCGGGCTGATCTGGTTTTGCTGGAGATGGAAAGTTCATGCGCAACGCGCCAAACGCCGCGCTATACAAATTCAAGTTGACCTGGAAAAACGGGTAGCTCCCTGTGAGCGTGAGTTGCAATTGCGTGAGCAGCTCACACAATGGCGCTTGCAAACACAGGTTGAGGGTGTTCGGCCAGCATTTTTGCTCTTCGACTTGCATACCACCTCGACCGTTGACCTGCGTATTGAGCGGGTAGGGCGTTACAGCGTGCTGACGGTGAGTGGCCGCTTGCTGTCCGAGGCTGAGTCGCGACGCTGGCAATGTTTGTTGAATGAGCTCAAAGACGCTAAACGTGACCGATGCGCTTTGGTGGGCGGCCTGTTGTTATTGAATGCTCAGAAGCTGCTCGGAGCCGATGACGGCCAGGAGTTGCAAGCGTTAAGCCTGCGCGAGCGCCTGGAGGAACTGGCGGGCGCGATCGGTAAGGGCTTGCCGATCCAGGCTATTGTGAGCCACTGCTCCGGTTTGCCGGGCTATGTGCCCTCGATTATGGGATTGCAGGGAGAGGAGCGTGATTTGGCGATTGGCTTTCCTTTGGGGGCTAACCAATCCAACCTCTTGCGATTGGCCGAACGCATGGGTAACCGACTCGAGTCCCTTGATGACAGCCTGCTTGACCGATTGCAGAGGGAGCCGCTGACCTTGCTGCGGACTCAGCTTTATGGGTTTTCACCGTTGTGGCGACTGTTCAGCGGGCACGTACAGTCATTTTTGCAGGCGGTATTTCATGATCAGGCGCGTTTGCAGTCGCTGCGCTTCACGGCGGGGGATTTGGCTGAAGATGTTCAAGGGGCTACGAGTTCGACGCTGTTACTGCGGACCTTGCAGCAGTGTGAGCGTCATGGAGCCTGGCGTATGTTTATCAAGCACTCTGCAGGTTGGGTACGCTCGCATGCTCGGGTGTGTTTGATATTGATCGTGGCGGGTGTATGTGCTTTTCTGGCCCATCATTATCATCATCAGGCGCGCATGCTCGATAAGCTGGCCGAGCAGCGGGAAGCGCTATTTAACCTTCGCCAGGGTGGACTTGAGCGGCTCACCCTGCTGACCGATATGGTTGATGTTTCGCAGGATAAAGGTTGGCTGCCCAGCTTGCGGCTTAACCAGCAACAGCGCCTGGTGACACTGATTCAAACGTTATACGAGCAAGCGTTGAACGAGGTCATTGCGCAACCATTGGCCAACGTGCTGGAAGCGCGGTTCAACAATCCTAAGGCGCACGCTTACGACAATCTGCGCCTGTATTTGATGCTGGGTGGGCAAGGTCATTTGGATATCCACTTCATTGCGCGCGAACTTAAGGTATTGTCGGATCAGCGGCTACCTCAACCGCAGCGTGAATGGCTGAACGCGCATTTACAGCGGGCAGTACGGTCGATACGTGCTGCTGCACTGTTGAGCGTCAACGAAGCTCTGGTGGAACAGGCCAGAGAGAGCATCTCGCGTGAACCGGTGGCGCAGCGTGTTTACCGCCAGCTATCGACCGTGTTGCGAAACCTGCCCCACAAGGAGTTGAGCGTTGCCAGCGAAATCGGGACAGGAGGCTTGATGTTATTTGCCTCGCGCTCTGGCCGTTCTATGACGCAGGGGGTGCCTTGGCTCTTTACCCAGGAAGGTTATACGCACTTGAACCAACGATTGGAGCGTTTCATTGCCAAGGCTTTGCGTGGTGAAAGCTGGGTTATGGGATCGGTTCGTCAGCAAGCTCAGCACCACGTGCGGGCCGAAATATTGGGTCTTTATCAACGTGACTATGTGAGGCATTGGGAGTATTTCGTCTCTGACTTAAAAGTTGCGGGTCTCAATGAACCTGAACAGTTGCCGGGTCGTCTGGAGCGCCTGTCACAGCAGGACGGCGTATTGACTCGATTGTTACAGTTGATCGACCGTGAAACCCGCCTAAGCCTCAATGCTGACAATGAAGGCATGATCAAGCGTCTTAGCCAACGCTTCGTTGCGCTGACGACACGTTTGGGTGTCAAGGACAACGCCAAGGACAATCTCAAGGGCGCATCGGAGCAAACTGCTGTAACGCAACACTTTGCTTCGTTTCATCAACTGAGCGGGACTGTCGAGGGGCGGCCCGGCCTCTTGGATCAACTACGCGAAGCGATGGCTTACGCTGGGGTTTATCTGTCTGCCCGTGAAGCTTCAACAGCCTCGGGTTTATCACCACCCGACGTCAATGCGCTTGAGCGCTTGGACTCACTGACGAGTACGTTGCCGCCGCTGATAAGGCCGCTGTTCAGTGACATCGTCAAAGTCGGTAAAGGTTGGGTACGTGCACACCAGTCCGTGACCCTTACAAAAAAATGGGCACAGGATCTTGGGCCTTACTGCGAGCGTGTGGTCCAGCAACGCTATCCTTTTGATCGCAATGCAAGCGCCGATGTGCCACTGGAGGCTTTTAACCAGCTGTTTGCCGCTGACGGGTTACTGCAAACATTTGGGCGCTTTTATCCTGGTCGTCACAAAGACGAAAGCACCTTACTTCGCCCCGACAACAGAGCGGTTGAGGGTGATGAGATCGACCCTTTGGTTCTGCTGCAATTTGACCGCGCAGAACATATCGGCAAGGTTTTTTTTCCTGCAGGCGCCGCGCAGGCGCGCATTGATTTCGAAATTAGCCCGGTGACCATGGACGAAGAGATCGCCTCCTTCAGCCTGATCGTGGATGATCGGCAGTTGAGTTACTCTCACGGCCCTATTTTGCCGAGCCTGTTTACCTGGCCCTCTCAAGTGCTGGGTACGCGACTTAACGCGGTGGTGACTCTGTTGGATGGGCGTACCATACGACAGTCGCAGGAAGGCACGTGGGCGTGGTTTCGGTTGATCGACCAAGGGCTGCTGAGCGCCGGCCCTTCTGCCGATACTCAGTGGCTGACGCTTTCATTTGAGGGCTATAACGTCGTATTGCAGATACGCAGTGTGGGGCTTGAGCAACCCTTCGGCGACGTCAATGTGCGAGCGTTTCGCTGCCCTTATTCGCTGGGTGCGTAACTAAGTGTTGCCGGGGGCAAGGTTGGCATCGGCGGAACTAACCTATGCAGATTTATTTCCTACAAGTTGCCCTACAACACTGACATTTAAATATTGTTACTTTCCTCTGTGGTGATCACCACGGAGCTCTAACTAATGAAGAAAGTAATGTTGAAAAAAACACTGGGTCTGGCTATTACCCTGGCATCTACACAAGTGTTTGCGGCTGGCTTTGCATTAAATGAACAAAGTATCAGTGGGATGGGAACAGGTTTCGCCGGGCGATCTTCATCGGCCGAAGATGCCAGTACTGTCTATGGCAACCCCGCAGGTATGGTTCGCCTGGACGGCCAGCAAATAACCGGTGGTCTAGCCGTTATTGATGCAACGAGCAACATCAGCCAGGCCAGCGGCAGTTCGAGTGGCAGTAACAAGGGCAACATGGTGCCGCTTACCGGCGTGCCTTTTGCTTTCTACACCCAAAAACTGAACGAGCAATGGGCTGTCGGCTTTGGTTTCTACGCGCCATTTGGCATGGTCGCCGATTATGAAAAAGGCTTCCAGGGCAAAGCTTTCGGCAGCAAGAGCGAGGTGAAAGTCATCACGCTCCAGCCAACCGTCAGCTATGCCATCAACGATAAGTTATCTATCGGCTTTGGCCCGACCATCAACCGGGTTTCCGGTACCCTGGAGTCGGATATCAACCTTCCGAACCCAAGTCTCGCGTCCAACAATATCAAAATCAAGGGTGACGACACCGCCTTGGGTTTTAACGCTGGCGTGTTGCTTCAGGCAACAGACAGCACGCGGGTAGGCCTGACTTACCATTCGCAGGTCAAGTACAAGCTGGAGGGGCACACTCAAGTCACTAAAGGTGCCAACGTTTCTGACGCAGTATTGAGCAGTGGCCTCTACGACGCATCACTCAAAATTGATACGCCAGAATCCTGGGATTTCTCTGTGACGCAAGATGTAAATGCCGATTGGAAGCTCTATGCCGGGGCCAGTTGGACACGTTGGAGTCGCCTGAAAGACATTACGGTCAAGAACGAGGGCGTTACTAATAGCGACGGTGTGTATGCTCAGGCTTTGCTCACTACCATTAAAGAAGAGCAAAACTGGCACGATACCTGGGCCTATGCCGTGGGGGCTTCCTACCGACTGAACAAACAGTGGGTGCTGCGTACCGGTTTGACGGTTGACCAGTCGCCGACCAACAACACGGATCGCTCGCCACGTATTCCTACCGGGGATCGGACCATCTTCAGTCTCGGTGCTGGCTACGATGTCGCGCCGAACATGACCGTCGATGTGGCTTATGCCTATCTCAAGGAAGCGCCGGTCAAGGTTGACCGCACCAACGCGCTTGGCCAGTACTACAAGGCCAAGTACGAAAACAGCGCTAATGGTTTCGGCCTGGGGGTCACTTACCGTTTCTAATTCGCCTTCGTCTACGCCCTGCTTTCTTACAAGAGAGCGGGGCGTTTTCGTAGATGGGAGTGGGCGGTGCAGAGGCTGCTGCCTTCAACGTGTCAAGCCCGCTGTGCATTTGGCACCGGCGGAGGAACTGATTGCCAGAGAACGGGCGCGTAACAAGTGAAGCTGGAAATCTAAAGAAGAAATAGCCCGACGATTGCCGGGCTGGTTTGCGCTCACGTTTTTAATGTCGTATCACTATTCAATATCGATCTTGATCAGTTCTCTGACTTTCCGATCCAGCGCCTTGATAGCCGCCGGTGTATCTGCTCGTAACCACGCATCCACTGCAAACACCTCCTCAAAATCGCCGCCGATGGACGTGCCGGGTGCTATATGGGTATTCACACTGAGCACGCCGGGCAGTTGGCGTGCCGCTTCGACGCCGTGGATTCCCCTTAAAATCCCACTTACTCGTGGGTAAACCGCAGACATCCCATGATACCCAGACGCTATGGGGGGCTCGGGAAAACTAAACGGTTTGCCCAGCAGTTGTTGAACGTACACAGCTGCAAAATCAACACCACGTAAAGCCAGCAGACTTTCCCGCACACGCATTCCACCAACGCGCGGATTAACTTCGATGATGCTGGCACGGCCTTTGGAGTCGTATCGTAATTCAACGTGACAGAAAGTATTCCTCAAACCCAGCGCGTTCAATACAACGCGCGTGTAGATCAATATTTGCTGCTGTTCGTTGAGCGTAAGGCGAACGGGAGGGCTGACCAAGAGGTTTTCATAGGAGGTGTATGAGCTCTGCTCCACGTCTAACTTATCGTGCATCACCAGCGGCAGGATGTGATGTCCGGTGCATAAACACTCGACACTGATTTCATAACCATTAATCGCCTCTTCTGCGAGCATCTCACGCATGGGCTCGAAATGTTCGTCGCCAATGTCGTGGGCGCAAAAATATTCAGTGTAATAACCATGGCGAGCATGCTCCTGGTAATGGCGGAATACGCGGCGCATGTCGGCAATATTCTCACAACGTGAAATAAAACTTGAGCCCAAACCCACCACGGGTTTCAGTATCAGTGGAAAGCCCACATGCTCGGCGGCGACTACAAGGCTGGCATCGCCGATAACGCGTGCGTAACGTGCGGTATAAACATTGCGTTCACGTAGGCGCTGGCGCATGGCGAACTTGTTGTTGGCGAGGTACAACGCGTCGACAGGAGGATGCGGCAAACCGCGCCGTGCGCAAAGTTCTGCGACCTGGGCTCCCAATAGCCCTTCGGGTGTGAAGAAGCCGATACAGGTGCCGATGCCGACCACGGTTGCGTATCGTTCCAGGCTGCACACCATTTTTTCCAGGCCGGCGCTGCTCCAGTCCTGAATGGGGATGGCGCGAAATGGCAAGGCGTCTATGTCATCAGGGGTGAGGGTGTCAGGTACGACGGCAATCATAGTCAACTCGGCTTGAGTGGCCGCGACGGCAATGGCATGTAAGTTTGGCAGGCGGATGATCAAGTTTTCTATAACGATAATAGTGAGTGGTTTCATAGGGCGCTTAGTGGGTCAATAGACGAGAAGGGCGTCGTTGCCATCCGGGTAGTGCGAGACGATGTAGCCTTGATCATCAATCTCGTGCAGGGGCGGCAGGCTTGAGTTACCGGAAAGTGCTTTATAGCGCTCGGCTGAATAGGGTGAGCGGGCACGAATAAAACGCTGTCCGCCAATATTTTCGTAGCGCAGGACTTGGCCTGGTGTGATGTAGTGCGTGCCCACAGCCGTGACGTACCCATAAGGCAGTGCATAGGTGCCTGAAAACGCCATCAATTGGGTAGTTAGGGTGTTGCCTTTTTGCACCGTGGTGCGCAGCGGTGCCTGACCTGGAGCATCTGCACAGTGCATTAAGTGATAAGGCGTGATTCCAACCGCAAGGAAAAGATCGATAAGATTTTTAAGGCTGTGGAAATCGTCGTTGACCCCTTTGAGCAGTACTGCGTGGCCACGTGCGTTGATGCCCCGACGGCTGAAGCCATTGAGTGTCCTGATGACGTCCGCTTGCAGCTCACTGGCGTGGTTGATTGCAACGTCCAGAGACACGCTTGTGGAGCGCAGAGGATAGGCATAATCGACATAGTTATAACTGGCCATGCGTTCGATAAATGCTTCATTAATGCATTCTGGTTGAAGCAGGGCATGCCGGGTTGCGATACGAATGTTATTGAGATGAGGGATGCTCGCCAGGTTTTCCAGCAACGCGAACAGCTGTTTTGGTTTTACCAGCGGGTCGCCGCCAACGATTGAGGCTTGGGTGATGCGTGCATCCTTGCGTACGTACTCTATGGCATTAATGAGGTTTTCTTCACTCATCGATAGGGCGTCGCAGCGCACAGTGCTGGCTTTCTTGATGCAGTAGCGGCAGGGACAACCGAAATAAGGTGTCAGCTCAACCCGGTCTTCATCAACGCGCCATATGCCGCAAGTGCAGTTTTTTTGCTGGTGATGGCGCATGCTTGTCGCTTCCATGTCGAGGACGGTGAGGAGGATAGACGCTGATGTTGTTATCAGAGAACCATTAAAGTGCCATCTAATAGAATGGTTCTGATACAGCTATTCAGCGTAATTCAGAGTTATTCATAGTGAGTCCGACATGGCGCGCTTCGTTAATGACTTTATAGCGATTACAAGGCCGCCTTCATCTGGCTGAAGGCGGTTGCTACGCCTCGCAGGATGGTTTCAAAATTATTCAGTATGATTAAGTAGTGTGATGCGCATTTTCCCTTTCTGCGTTCGAAAGGTGCGGCTATCGAAATAGCTATGCTGATTTATCAGTCGAACGTCCTTTTTAAAGAGCGACAGTTTAGCGACCTGAAAAGTAGGTGGATTGCGTGTAATTCACGCATGGCTTTGAGCTCAATTGTTTAGGATTGAGGTTTAACACATTCAGCGGACTTACTATGAAAATTTCAAGTGTCATTGCCTCAGTTACTCTGAGCTTCATTACTCTCAGCGCACATGCAAAAGGTCTGGATCACGTAATAGTAGTCTCGACACAAAAAACTTCCGGTACTATGTCTGTGGGCGAGAAAAGTGCCTATACACAAAGTTTTGAAATTTTCCTTGGGAATCTCAAGGGACGCGGACTTGATTTGGCTGGCTACTGTTTGAAAGCTTACGGGGCTGAAGGCCAAGAATTCAAATTGGATACTGTGGATGAGGTGCTCACCGTCGGAAAATTAAAAGTAGGCGCCCCGGTCCAAGGTATGGCAGTGTTTTCATCAGTCGATCCCAGCGTGTATCAACCGCTGATGATCAAACTCTCGGAAACATGCAAATAAGCCATTCTCGAATATCAGAATGCTGGACCTCTGTTATTTTTGAATGTTTGCTGAGTAATAAAGTGAAGAATGAGATAACTGAAAAAGAGATGCGCTGGGCATTGTTTGGTGTGTCTGAACCCGTTGTGTCGGCGGGCAATAAACATAGAAAGCATCCTGCTCCGCAAGTTTCAACGATACTGAGCGTAAAATCAGAAAAACAAATAACTTCAAAGGTTTTCACCTCTAAACTTCGGGTGAAGCTCAGAGTAAGTAATGAGTTTGAAGGGAAAATGTACGAAATAGTGCATGAGGCTGATACGCTCAGTTCCCTTGTTGCTGAGCAAGAGGCTGCCAAGGCCGCGAGGAAAAAATATCGCTTTGTCGAGGTAATTTCGGTCAGACAATGCAGCGGATAGCAGCTGTGTCTCGACGGTTGTTATTGCGCATGTCGTATGAATTAGTCAGTCGCGTCAGATCCTCTTTGCCATCAGGTCTGACCTTTCGCATCCGCGCCAGCCCTTGCGTCCGTTGGGCTGACCAAAGATGTAAATATTACTCTCTAAAAGCTCACCGTTCCCCGGATGCCGACGGAACGCCATAAACGAAAAAACCCGCCAAACGGCGGGTTTTAAAGGGTCCCACAGACTTTACTGGCTGTCAGTGGACTATAGAGATGGTGCCCGAACCCGGAATCGAACCGGGACGCCCTTACGAGCGGGGGATTTTAAGTCCCATGCGTCTACCAGTTTCGCCATTCGGGCGGTAGCGCGGTGTAGCAGGGTTGGGAATATATAGATCCTGTCGCTTCGACGCAACCTCGAAGCGCGCTTTCCTGCATAAAGATATGCGTGAAAAAGCGTGGCAGATCAGTCATCTACATGTCCGCCGAGTTGAGTCCTGATGAATTTACGCGGCGCAGGAACAAGCCTCATAAATGACAGTCATAGCGATATGCCATCCTGGCAAATTGCGAAGGAATCAATTGATGCCCAGTGTCCGTAAGCATTCTTGGATGATGGCTTTTGGTGTAGCAGGGCTGTTGGGTTTGGCCATGGCCGGCCCGACGCAGGCGGCGGGTGCGGTGCGTTGGGGAGAGTTCAGTGCATCGTCGACAGATAGATTGACGGGCGCCTCGGTAGAGGCTGGCAATACCTATGTGCTGAAGTCGTCGAGTCTTTCCGTCGGCGATATCGAGGCGCTGCAAGCGGCGCAAAAGCGTAGCGAGAGCGAGCTGCAAAGCCTGAAAACCAAAGTGGATGGTCAGGATCGGGCATTTGACGAGTTCAAGCGTAAGGACGGGTCGAGTTCAAGCAGCAGTGACAGTCAGGTGTCGAGTCTCAAGCGCACAGTGGATGAGCAGAAAAGTACGATTGATCGGCAGAAAGACGAGATCGATGGCCTCAAGCGTTCCATGGACGATTTGAAGCGCAGTGTGGAGACGTTGAGTAATAAGGTGAAGTGACACTGGGCCTGTTCATGGGGCAGGAGCAGGCGCTAACCTGCCACGCCACTAATCATAAAAAGGAGTGAGTGATGAGCGATGAAAACCTGCCGCTGGAAGGCAGTTGCCGCTGTAGCCAGGTACGTTTCAGCGTGAGCGTGCCGCCTGTGATCACCATGGCCTGCCATTGCACCGGTTGCCAGAAAATGACCGCCAGTGCGTTCTCTCTCAGTGCGCTGTTTCCTGCCAGTGGCTTTACAGTGACCCAGGGCTGCCCGGTGATCGGTGGTTTGCATGGCATCGATCGCCACTACGTATGCCCCCACTGTATGAGCTGGCTGTTTACCCGCCCTCACGGCGTCGATGAGTTCGTCAACGTGCGGGCGACCTTGCTGGATAATGCCCACGACTACGTACCATTCATGGAAACCTGGACCAGCGAAAAGCTGCCTTGGGCAAGCACGCCAGCGGTGGAAAGCTTTGCACAGTTACCCGAGCCGCAAGATTTCCCACGCTTGATGCAAGCCTACGCCGCGCTCAATCAATCAGCGCCAGCAGGTCGGTAGTACCTACATCCACCCCCGCCTGGGTCAGCAGTGTTGTCACCTGGCCCCGGTGGTGGGTCTGGTGGTTGAAGAAATGCACCAGCAGCCCGAAGAAGGGTTTCTCGGCGGCCGCACCGCGCATGTTGTGGTAGCGCAGATCCTGGTCAAAATGGGACTCGTGCAGGCTGTGGGCCCACTCGACGATCAGTTGGTCCAGCCAGGCGCGATGCGCCGAAAGTTCACTTAGATCGGCAAAGTCCAGTTGCTTGAGATCGGCGGGGGCAGCGATGGCACTCAATGGCGCCAGTGCCGAAAAATCAGCTGGGTGCTCGGCAAAGCGCTTGAGCCAGACCGTGTCGCCCAGCACCAGGTGATTCAAGGTGCCGAGGATCGAGCCGAAGAACGCCTGCCGGTCCAGGATTAATTGCGCGTTGGTCAACGTGCCGGCGGCGTCATAGACCTTGCGGTTCATCCATTGGTTGTAGTTGGCCATCAGCGCGATATGCTCGATGCGGTTCACCAATGTTCTCCCTTGACGGTGTAGTGGCGCCATCATAAAGCTTGCCCGCCCGGCGGTCATGGTGTTCCATCGCAGGCGGACTATGTTTGATCAACGCCACTTTTGCGCCCGGGGAGGGCGACACCATGAATACCAGCGATCTACTGGAACAACTGTTGCGTGCAGGGCAGCAAGGCGGCAGCGCTTCGGGCGGTGGCCTGGGCGGGTTGCTCGGGGGGTTATTGAAAGGCACCAGTGCCGGTGGTGCTGCAGCTGGCGGTGGCTTAGGTGGATTACTGGGTGGCCTGGGTGGCTTGTTGGGCGGTGCGCCGGCCGGCGGTGGCGCTCAGGCGCGCAAAAGCGGCGGGATGAATTACGCGGCGCTGGCATCCCTGGGGATGGCGGCTTTCCAGGCCTATCAAGCCTGGCAGCGCCAGCAGGCCACAGCCCCACAGCAAGCCATCCAGACCGTTGACCAGCTTGAAGGCGCACAAGCCGAAGCCCACAGCCATGGCGTATTACGTGCGTTGATCGCGGCAGCTAAGGCCGATGGGGCTATTGATGCGCAAGAGCAGCAGATGATCTCTGCCGAGATCGGCCGTCACACCGACGACCCCCAGTTGCAGCAGTGGCTCGACGCTGAAGTCGCCAAGCCCCTGGATGCCTCGGATTTTGCCGAGTATGCCCATGACCCGGCGCTCGCCGCGGAGATTTACCTGACCAGCGTGATGCTGGTCAGTGATCAGCAGGACGCTGAGCGCAATTACCTCGACGATCTGGCCGGGCAGCTGCAAATCGATCCGCAGTTGCAGCTGCACCTGGAACAGCAGGCCAAAGCCTAGAACCTCAGCGTTGTCCCAGTGGTCAGCCACTGGGCGCGTTCCCCAATCAGGCTGCGCCCGACCACCACGTCCACATCGACCCGCTTGCCGATGTGGAATCGCGGCCCTGCCTGCCAAGCTTGCTCACCGCCTTCCTGGCCGTAGCGTTCGCCGATCAGGGTCAGTCCCTCCGCCAACTGATATTCGAACCCCGTGCCCCAGCTCAGGCGGTGCTGTTGATCGCCGTCGTTATAGGCGTGGCTCCAGCCAGCGTTCAGGTTCAGGCGCAATGGCGCCAGGGGCTGCCAGGTCAACGGAACATTCAAATCGGCCCCGTCAAACCCGTGCTGGCGATCGAGGGCCACATGCGCTCCGGCGGCAATCGCAAGCTCAAGCCCCACGTCTTCCCGTGATAACACCTGCGCCTTTACCTGCGGGCTGATCTGCGTCTCGCCTTTGCCTGCGGTGGTGGCGCGTGACAACGCGGCGCCCCATTGCACGGTGGGCATGGCGCTGAACGTACAGGCGGGCGACAGGGTGGCGTTATGGGTGCTGGCCGCGTGTCGATTGGCGCTGTACCAGGCGTCGACATTGCATTCGCCCGGAGCATTGACGGCGCCGTCATCGACCACGTAAGCACCGCCTGCGGCATGGGCCTTGGAAAATAGGGCGATGAGCAAGACAGCGCCCAGGCTCACGCCGATAAAGATCAGGTTGCGCTGCAATGCACGGCGCTTGGCCGGTGGCAACAACAGCAAGGTGTGGCGGGCACCGCGATAGTGGCGCGCACGGTATTTGGCAAAGCCGTCCTGCCGCTTTGGGATGTGTCGTTTGTGCATGATGCACCTCGTTTGAATTCAGCTTTCTACAGTCAGCACCGAAATGCCCAGGGCTTTGGCCTGGCACACCAGCTCCAAGGTGTCGTCGCCACCGGGCAGGGCGATGATCACGTCGGGGCGGCTGTCGGCCAGCATGAAGTGGTTGCGTTGGCGCTCGGCCTGCTTGCCGTGGCGTTGCCAATTGGGTGGGTAGCGCACCACATCGATGCCGATTTCCCGCGCCCATTCCTCGATCTCGCTGCCGAGGAACTGGTTGCCGCCGTGAATCAATACCTGCACCGGGCGCAGGCGGTGGTAGGCGTCCAGCACATGGCGGGACTTTTTGGTGTCGGCGTAATGACGACCTGCACAGATCAAGACGCGCATAGGGTGCATCCTTGTATTGCACGGTGACGGTCGGGCGACCGCCACCGTTTGAACGGCGGGGAGATCAGTACCACTGCTTGAAGCGGCGGATGTAGATCGTCTTCATCAGTTGGGCCACGCAGCAGTACGCCAGCAGGGTGCCCACCAGCCATGGGAAGTAGGCCATCGGCAGGGGTTGCAGGCCTACCAGGGTGCCCAGAGGCGAGAACGGCACGTAGATGCCCAGGGCGATGACGATGCAGGTCATCATCA
Source organism: Pseudomonas libanensis (assembly GCF_001439685.1). GTDB lineage: Bacteria > Pseudomonadota > Gammaproteobacteria > Pseudomonadales > Pseudomonadaceae > Aquipseudomonas > Aquipseudomonas libanensis. The sequence continues at coordinate 37,427 of NZ_JYLH01000007.1, read as the reverse complement.
ACACCGGCCAGGCAGCGGTGCTCTGGAAGAACGGGATCTTGCGGGTGCGCAGCATGTGCACCACCAGGGTTTGCGAGAGCAGCCCCTCGATAAACCAGCCGGACTGGAACAGGGTCTGCATTTCCACACTGTTAGCCGAGAACACGTACCACATCAGGGCAAAGGTGGTGATGTCGAAGATCGACGAGGTCGGCCCGATCCAGATCATGAAGCGGCCGATGTTTTTCGCATCCCACTTGCGCGGCTTGGCCAGGTATTCCTTGTCCATCTTGTCCCACGGCAGGGCCAGCTGGGAGATGTCGTACATGAGGTTCTGCAGCAGCAGGTGGATCGCCAGCATCGGCATGAACGGGATGAACGCACTGGCTACCAGCACCGAGAACACATTGCCGAAGTTGGAGCTGGCGGTCATGTTCAGGTACTTCATGATATTGCCGAAGGTCTCGCGGCCCTTGAGTACACCTTCTTCCAGCACCATCAGGCTCTTTTCCAGCAGGATGATGTCGGCCGATTCCTTGGCGATATCCGTACCGCTGTCCACCGAGATACCCACGTCAGCATCCCGCAGCGCCGGCGCATCGTTGATACCGTCGCCGAGGAAGCCGACGGTGTGGCCGTTGGCTTGCAGCGCCTTGAGTACCCGCGATTTCTGTAGCGGCGTCAGCTTGGCAAATACCGTACGCTCTTCCACGCGGCGCAGCAGGGTGGCGTCGTCCATCGCTTCGATTTCCACGCCCAGCAGCGGCTGGCCTGGCTGCAGGCCGACCTGGCGGCAGATCTTGCTGGTGACCACCGCGTTGTCGCCGGTCAACACCTTGATTGCCACGCCAATCTGCTGCAGCGCGGCAATCGCCGGGCCTGCGGTTTCCTTCGGTGGGTCCAGAAAGGTCAGGAACCCCTGGATCACCAGGTTGCGTTCATCGGCAGTGGTGTACTGCTGGCGTGCCAACGCCTTGGGGATATTACGGGTCGCGACCACCAGCACACGGAAACCGTCTTCGTTGTAGTCGTTAGCCAGTGCCAACAGCGCCTCACGCCGACGATCATCCAGGGGCACGGCGGCGCCGTCTTCCAGGGTGTGGGTGGAAATGCTCAGCATCTCTTCCACGGCGCCCTTGCACACCAATAGATGGTCACCGGCAGCGTCCTTGACCACGATAGACAGACGACGGCGTACGAAGTCGAACGGCAATTCATCGACCTTGCCATAGGCAAATGGCACCTGGAACTTGGGGTTCTGTTGCGCAAACTGCACCACGGCCTGGTCCATCAGGTTCTTCATGCCGCTCTGGTGAAAGCTGTTGAGCCAGGCCAGGGACAACACCGCATCGTCGCGCTGGCCGAAGGCGTTGACGTGATGTTCGAGGATGATCTTGTCCTGGGTCAGGGTGCCGGTCTTATCGGTGCACAGCACATCCATCGAGCCGAAGTTCTGGATCGCATTGAGGCGCTTGACCACCACCTTGCGCTTGGCCATGGCCGTGGCGCCCTTGGCCAGGTTGGCGCTGACAATCATCGGCAGCATTTCCGGGGTGAGGCCGACGGCCACCGCCAGGGCAAACAGCAAGGCATCGCTCCAGTCACCCTTTGAGAAGCCATTGAGCAAAAACACAATGGGCACCATCACCAGCATGAAGCGGATCAGCAACCAACTGACGCTGTTCACTCCACGGTCGAAGGCGGTCTGCACCCGCGAACCGACAATCGCCTTGGCCAGGGAGCCAAAGTAAGTGCGCGGCCCGGTGGCGACCACTACGGCCTTGGCGCGGCCGCTGACCACGTTGGTGCCCATGAAGCAGATGTTTGGCAGATCGAGCAGGTTGCCTTGGTCGGCGGCCAGGCTGGAGGCGGATTTTTGCGTGACATCGCCGAGGGTGTCGTACTTCTCCACCGGCAAGGCTTCACCGGTCAGTACGGCCTGGCTGATAAACAGGTCGCGGGACTCGATCAGGCGGATGTCGGCGGGGATCATGTCACCGGCCGACAGCTGCACGATATCGCCGGCCACCAGTTCGCGCATCGGCACTTCACGCAGGGTAGGTTGGGCACCGACCTGCTCGCGGCGTAGCACGGTGGCCGTGGTGCGCACCATGGCCTTGAGCGCCTCGGCGGATTTGGCCGAACGGTGCTCCTGCCAGAAACGCAGCAGGCTGCTGAGCAACACCATGGTCATGATGATGATGACTTTGGTCGGGTCGACTTCTTCACCTGCCTGCAGTGGCAACCAATAGTCGGTGACAAAGCTGATGCCCCCCAGGGTCAATAGCACGTAGATGAAGGGGTTGTTCAGTGCCTGCAGGAACTGGACGATGGCGTGTGGCGGCTTGTCATGGGCGACTTCGTTATAACCTTCGCGTAGCAGGCGCGCCGAGGCGTCCAGTTCGGTCAGTCCGTCCTGGGTGGCACGTACGTTGGCGAGGGTAGCCGCCAGGCCGTTCTGGGCTTCACGGGCGGCGCGCATCGACAGCTTGGTGTCGGCAGCGGTGCCATTTTTCTTGTGCAGAGGCGTGTTTTTTACGGCGCTCATTGTCTGTACTCCTGTCGCCAATTCTCGACAAAACATACCCGGTACTTACCTGCATAGAGGCGAGCGAAAGCATGCCGAGCCGCGGACTTCGCGATCGGTTTAAATAAAGTGTTCAAGTAACTTCTAGAGTGCCCGCTAACAGCGCGTTAATTAATATGCGCGCAGCGGGCTACTACTGGACTTGTTCATAAAGAACTCCAGGGTCTTAATAAGAAAGTTGCAGTTTCCAGCCAGGTCAGGCGGCGCGAGCGCTCACATAAACACCGAGCATCAAGCTGGCTTGCGCCAGGCTGGAAACCTTGGGTCTGTGCGGGTCTTGAGGGTCGGCGTGGTCCCAGTGCTGCACCAGTTGGCCGCTGTCAGGGCAGATACGCCAGTGCGCCAACGGCGGTGCCGGGCGCGCTTGAGGGGAGGGTGCAGCAAAGGTTGAGCGGGTTGGCGTAAAGCCCACGGGCTCCCGGCACAGCTTGGCGCGCAGGGCGGCGGCCAGCGTGCGTACATCGGGCAAAGCAATGAGTTGGAAGGTCATAACACACCTCGGGACCGGACACGCGACCGGTGAGGCAGTTACGGTGGAGCATCGAGCTCTAGCGCAGCTTACCGGACCGGGAAGGCGAGTCCTGTCATATTCTGGGTTTGGCGCCCGATGCCCGCGGATGCGGTGCTCGGACAGCGACTAGATACTGTGTCCATTGGCTTCTTTTGTGAGGTTTAAAAAAGGCCCCAGTTGCGGGCACGGGCAATCTACTCAGACCCTGTCAGAATGTCAACGCATGATTAATTAAATCAACCCGCGTTCAGAGTTCATTCAGACAAGGGACATGCGAAAGTTGCTGGGTATATAACTTCATATACCTTGGGCGGCGAGTATCGCCAGGTAGATCAATACCAAACCGCATGCGGCATAACTGACACGCTGCCAAGTGGGCGAGGCGTTCTTGCGCAGCAGGTTTACCAGCGCGGCGATCAGGAAGCACGAGAGCACCGAGGCCAGCATGAAGCCGGCAAAAAACATCAGGGTTTGCCCGTGGCTGGGCGTGGCGCCGACGATGCCCGACAGCGCACTGCCCAGCGCGCCCCAATAGACAATATTCTTCGGGTTGGCCAGGGAGATCGCCGCGCCCACGGCCAGCGCATTTTGTCGGGTACTGGCCGGCGCGTCACTGGCTGCGGGCAGGTGCCAGGCGTCAATCAGGCTGCGGACGCCCAGCCATGCCAGGTACAGCGCACAGACGATCGTCAGTGGCACCCGCACCGCGTCATGCTGGATCAGCAGCGCGATACCGGTGAGGCCAATCACGGCCCAGACGGCGTCACCCACCAGCGAGCCGAACTGCACCAGCAGCGCCGGTGTGAAACCGTGGAGCAAGCCGCGGCGCAGGGTCTCCGCCAGCACGGCGCCGGGGGAGAGGCAAAATACGAAACCGAAAACCAGTGCGTAGAAAAAGATCGTCAGCATGCCCGCGTCCTTTCAGGAAAGTGCGAAAGCATACGTCAGCGAAGGGTTAAGAAACCATGCTGATTTGAATGGTCCACGATCCAAATGTGGGAGGGGGCAATACGCTCGAGCTCAACCTTCAATTCATCCGAGCCGAGGCTGGCAAATGGCAGCGCAAAAAACGCCTCGCAGCGAGCGGCGATGATGTGGAGGGTGGCCTTGAATGCTGCATCTACCTGGGCTTCATCACCTTGCACGTGGGAAGGGTCTTCCAGCCCCCAATGCGCCTTCACTGCCGCGCCGAAATATACGGGACAAGCTTCCCCGGCCGCGTTGTCACACACCGTGATGACCACATCCGGCGGGCTGCCTTCAAAAGCGTCATTGCCCTTGCTGTACAAACCTTCGGTGCTGATGCCCGCCGCCTGCAGCGTCGTCAGGCTGCGCGGCAAAACCTCGCCCTTGGGAAAACTGCCGGAGCTGATCGCCTCGAAGCCCTCAGGCGCCATGTGGTTGAACATCGCTTCTGACAAAATGCTGCGGCAACTGTTGGCGGTACACATGAACAGCACTTTCATTGCAGTCTCCTTTAGACGCTCAGGCGCAGGGCGAGGGCGGCGAGGGTGATCAACAGCACCGGCAAGGTCAGCACGATGCCGACCTTGAAGTAGTAGCCCCAAGTGATGGTGATGCCTTTTCGCGCCAGGATGTGCAGCCACAGCAAGGTCGCCAGGCTGCCGATGGGGGTGATTTTCGGGCCCAGGTCGCTGCCGATCACGTTGGCGTAGATCATCGCGTCCTTGACCACGCCCACGGCATGGCTGGATTCGATGGAGAGCGCGCCGATCAGCACCGTCGGCAGGTTATTCATCGCCGATGACAGCAGTGCCGTCAGCACGCCGGTGCCCATGGCCGCGCCCCACACACCGTAGGTGGCGAAGGTGTCGAGCCAGGTCGCCAGGTAGTCGGTCAGGCCGGCATTGCGCAGGCCATACACCACCAGGTACATGCCCAGGGAAAAGATCACGATCTGCCAGGGCGCTTCCTTGAGGACCTTGCGCGTGGAAATCTTGTGGCCCTTGGCGGCAATCACCAGCAACAGTACCGCGCATACCGCGGAAATCGCACTGATGGGAATGCCCAGCGGCTCCAGGGCAAAACAGCCGACCAGCAGAATGCCCAGTACCCACCAGCCGGCGCGAAAGGTCGCACGGTCATGGATGGCACTGGCAGGGGCTGCAAGGTCGGCCGGGTCGTAGACCTGGGGAATATCGCGGCGGAAAAACCACAACAGCACTGCCAGGGTCGCAGCGACGCTGGCCAGGTTCACCGGCACCATTACCGCGGCATATTCGTTGAAGCCGATCTTGAAATAGTCCGCCGAGACGATGTTCACCAGGTTTGACACCACCAGCGGCAGGCTCGCCGTATCGGCGATAAAGCCGGCGCCCATGACAAATGCCAGGGTCGCCGCCGGAGAAAAGCGCAAGGCCAGCAACATCGACATCACGATGGGGGTGAGGATCAGCGCCGCGCCGTCATTGGCAAACAGCGCCGACACCAGCGCGCCGAGCAGCACCATATAGGCAAACAAGCGCCGGCCACGACCACGGCCCCAGCGGGCCACATGCAGGGCGGTCCAGGCGAAGAACCCGGCTTCATCGAGCAACAGACTGATGATGATCAACGCGACAAAGGTACCGGTGGCGTTCCAAATGATGTGCCATACCACCGGGATGTCCGCCAGGCTGATTACCCCAAAGGCCAGGGCCAGGATCGCCCCCAGGGTGGCGCTCCAACCCACGCCGAGGCCTTTGGGCTGCCAGATGACCAGCACGATGGTGACAAGGAAAATCCCAATTGCGACAAGCATGAATAAAGGCTCCGATGGCTTAGCAGCAGGTGCTTGCCCGTTGTGGTCTGTTGCCCATTGCATCCAGACGCAGTGCGTCGTTCTGCAACCATGGCTGGTTGGCTTGCAAGGTGGTGTCCAGCACCTGAGTCACCCAGGCGGGCAGTGCCGGATTGATGCGGTAGTAGATCCATTGCCCTTGACGGCGGTCCAGCAGCAGCCCGCAACTGCGCAGTTGCGCCAGATGACGGGAGATCTTGGGCTGGCTATTGTCCAAGGCATGGATCAGCTCGCACACACAAAGTTCGCCTTCGCGCAGGATCAATAACGCCAGGCGTGCGCGAGTGGCGTCAGCCAGGCATTTGAACAGGGTGGGAGGAGAGAGGAAATCGGACATGACCAATGCCTTTATATATGGTTATTCGAATATACGTATTTCCATATGTTTCGGTCAAACCTTGTTTCATTTGATATGGATCAAATGTCCTGGAAACAGCCACAACTGTTTGAAATTAAAATGAAACACAAAGGTCCTAAAGTGCCTGCCTATTGCCGATGAAGGAAGAACCCGCGTGACCCGTGCCACTCGCAACCTGCGCAAGACCCTGGATTCCGTCGCGGAAAATAACGAAACCGCGGCGTTCGACCTGATGCGCGCCGTGGAAAAACTCGGCGATGAGGTCCTGCGCCAACGCTTGCTCAACACCATCCACCGACTCAACCAGGATGCTTACGAATTGCGCGAAGCGCGGGAGTCGGTGGAGCTGGTTTCGGTGAAGCTCGCCTGAGCAAGATCGTTCAAGACAAGCCCCTGATTGCGCTGGCATGCTTGTCGACTGTCTGTCGATGAGCCGTTTCCATGCCCACTGCATTACCTCATTACGCCTTCACCCGCGGCGCCATCGCCGTTATTCCTTTGTCCCTGGCCTGCGCGCCTTGGGGGTTGCTCGCCGGCTCCATGGCCATCGATGCGCAATTTACCCCGCTGCAAGCCCAGGGCCTGTCTGCCATCGTGTTTGCCGGTGCGGCGCAGTTGGTCGCCATCGGCATGGTCAAGAGCGGCGCCAGCCTGATTTCTATCGTGTTGACCACCTTGCTGCTGACCTCCCAGCACCTGCTCTACGGCATGCATATGCGCCCCACGTTGTCGGCGCTCAATACCCGCTGGCGCATGAGCCTGGGGTTCTTGTTGACCGATGAGTTCTTCGCCCTGGTCAACCACTACGACCGCGAGACCTTCAATCGCTGGTATGCCCTGGGCGTCGGCCTGACGTTTTATATCATCTGGAACCTCTTCACCCTGGCCGGCATTGTGCTGGGCAAGAGCATTCCCGGCCTGGACCAGTTGGGGCTGGAGTTCTCGATTGCCGCCACCTTTATCGCCCTGATTACCCCCGTGGTGCGCGATGTGCCCACGGTGGTGTGCGTGGCGGTTTCGCTGCTGTGTTCGGTGTGGTTGAGTTATTTGCACTGGGAATCGGCGGTGGTGGTCTCGGGGGTATTGGGGATGAGCGCAGGGTTTGCCTGCAAGCGCCTGGGAGTGGGGCAACGATGATCTACTTGATGATTGTGGCCATGGGCCTGGTGGTGTTTTTCAATCGCTATGTGTTTCTCGAACCGCGCCTGCCCGTGCGGCTCAATCGCGGCGCCCGTGAGTTCCTGGGGTTCGCCGTGCCGGGCATGCTAACGGCAATCTGCGGGCCGATTATTTTCCTGGCGGACCATCAGCTCAACCTGAGCCCGACCAACCCCTACTTGCTGGCCGCCATCTGCGCCGTGGCGTTGATGTTCTGGACGCGCAGTGTATTGATCACCGTGTTGTCGAGCATGGCGTTGTTCTATCTGTTTCGTTGGTGGCTCTGATAGCCAGGCAAAAAAACGCCCGCGGGAGGGCGGGCACAAGGGAGGCTTCTTGAAAATGAGCTTGGCCACTATAGGCGGCGAGTTTGCCCTTCACAGTGAAACAAAGTTCATGGGCGCGTCAGTTGACCCCGGCACAATGGTAGAGTCACGGTTTTTCCAAGGAAGCAATGGCATGCACAAGCTGGTAATTGGCGCATTGGTATTGGCAGCACTGGCCGGCTGCGCGGGTTCGAAGATGAAAGAGGCCCGTGCCGGCAGCCCCTACAAGACCCTGGCATCGGACAAGGCCACCCTGGTGGTTGCCCAATGCATCCAGTTCGGCTGGCAGGATGAAAGCGTGTTTGGCGTCGACGCCGGCGGTTTCAAGGAGGCTACCGAGGCCGGTGGTTTCACGGTCTACACCACGGGTGGCGACTACTTTGTCGACGTACAAAGCACGGGTGCGGGTTCCAGTGTCAAGTACTACGCCGTTGAAGACAATATGCCGGCCAAGCGTCGCCTGGCTGCGCTCGCCACTTGTCTGTAATACCTTGCCTTAGTCATATTGCGAAACGCCTGGCGGGACAGCCGCCGGGCATTGTCTTATGATTCACTCGCTCGCTCGACGTGATGGCTCTTTACCGGTACACGGATGTCGAGGCCTAAACGTCGGGCGAGCACCTCTTTGTCCCGCCTCAACGCGGCATGAAACCCAGGTGCCAGCGCCGCGGGATCATCAGTGTCACCAGCCCCAACAACCCTGCCATCGCACCGCTGACCCACAGTGCACGCAGGCCCATCTGCTGCTCCAGCAGCGCGCCGATCACCGCACCGATAAACATCCCGGCCCAGGGAACCAATTGCACGCGCCAGCCGTTGCGACGCTCGCCCAATAGCCAGCGCCCCAGCCCGCGACCAAAGCGCGACAGCGCGCCGGTGACATAGGTGAGCCCCACCGGCAAGCCATTCACTTCCTCGACGGCCGCGTTGAGCATACCCATGGCGATAATCGCCGCCAGCAAGGCCGGTAAGGTCGCTGTCGACGGCCATAGCGCCCCGCCACAGAGCAAGGCGCCGATGCACAACAAGAGCGGCAACGCGTGGCGCTTGCTGAAACGGCTGACCATCACGCCCAAGGCATTACCGAGCACAAAGGTTGCGATCAACAGCACCAGGCGTCCGGTGAGCCCGAGGTCGCCGGCGCTGATGGCCACCGCCAGCCGGGTGGTGTTGCCGCTCATGAACGAGACGAAATCGCCGCTGGCCATAAAGCCAATGGCGTCGGTCATGCCGGCCAGCACCGACAGGCACGCCACCAGCATCATGCCTACCCGTCCGCGCCAGCGCTGTCGATGGGCGAGCGTAACGTTGGTGTATGGCTTGCGGGACGAAGGCAGCATGGGGCCGGTTTCCTCGGTGAGATTATCCGGCCATTACCGTAGGACGCTTTGCGTGCGGGTGCAATGACCTCAGGCATGCTCCAGTTGCCAGCCGGTGCTGTGCCACGTCAAATGATGAGTCGGCTCAATCGCCTGTAGAAAAGCCTCGTCATGGGAGACAGCCAGCATCGCGCCTGTAAAGCTTTTCAACGCTTGCTCAAAGGCGAGCACCGATTCCAGGTCCAGGTGATTGGTGGGTTCATCCAATAGCAGCAGTTGTGCGGGGATAGCACGCCACAAGGCAACAGCCATCGCGGCTTTCAGGCGTTCGCCGCCGCTGAGTTGCGCCACCGGTTGGGTGACCCGCAACGCATCCAATTGCAGCAACGCCAGGCGCGTACGCAGCTCAGCTTCTGCCAGCGGGGTGTCGAGCAGGTTGAGTTGTTCGATGATGCAACGCCGGTCATCCAGCAGCGCCAGGTGCTGATCGAGATAAGCGCTGGACACCGCCACCTGGCACTCGCCACTCACGGCCTGCCATTGGCCGGCGAGTAATTTGAGCAGGGTGGATTTACCGCAACCGTTAGGCCCGCGCACGGCAACGCGCACGGGCCCCGCCAGGTTAATGGTCAGATAGCTGGAGGGCGCCAGCGGATCGAGCCAGGGCAACTGCGCACCTTCCAGGGCCAGCACTTGCCGGCCGTTGGGCACCGTCGAGCCTGGCAAGGCAAGCAGGGTGGGCGTTTCGTCCACCACGCGCTCGTAGGCTTGACGCACCTGGTCATCCAGCTGGTTTTTGTGCGCGTGATGAGCGCTGCGCACAGTGCTGACAATTTCCGTAGCGGCGCCTTTCCAGCGTGCCCTGGTGAAGCGGTCGACGTTGGCGGTCTCGGCATTTTTACGCGAGCGTGCGGCGTTGCGCTGCAGACTGTCATGGTCTTTTTGCAGGCGTCGACGCTCACGGCTACGTGTCTGGCGCGCATGTTCCCATGCAGCGATGGCGGCCTGTTGCTGTGTCTGCTGTTGCTGGCGATAGGCATCGAAGTTGCCGCCGTAGACCTGGATACCAAGGGGGGACAATTCGATGATGCGCCCCATGGCGTTGAGTAACTGTCGATCATGGCTGACCACCACCAGGCCGCCGCGCCAATCGCCCAGCACCCGTCGCAGCCAAGCGCGCCCGGCACTGTCGAGGTGGTTGCTCGGTTCGTCCAGAATCAGCAACTGCGGCGCCGCCAGTAGCGCACCGATCAGGGCGACCCGAGCCAATTGGCCGCCGCTGAGTTGATCAGTTCGGGTGTCGGCGCTGAGGGTTGGCAAACCCGCCGCATCCAGTGCCAGGCGCAAGCGCTCGGCCAGGTCCCAGCGATCGTCGATCAACTCCAGATCACCGACACGGGCCTCACCTCGGGCCATACGCTCAAGGGCAGCCAAGGCAGGGGCTGTGGCGGTGATATGGGCGACCGTTGCGTCTGCTTGAACCGTCAGCGCCTGGGGCACATAGACGACGCTGGACGGCTTTTTCAAGCTGCCGGAGGAAGGCAGCAATGCCCCGGCCAGCAACTTCGCCAGGATACTTTTGCCACGCCCATTGCGCCCGACGATACCGGTGGGCGTGTGATCAATGGACAGGCTCAGGTCCTCCAGCAAGGTTTCGCCATTGGCGAACTGGAAAGACACATGTTGCAGGGAAACAAGCACGGGCAGCCGGTTGACGTCAGTCATCAGCACCTCCAAGAAAATGTCGAACAGGCCAACAAGCGCACCAGGCGGCTCGTTGCAGATACATTTTGGAAGGCTTAGTTGTTCACGTCGGCGGTCATCCCGTTAATCAGAAGGGACGCAGAGGCTAACCCACCTTGGCGTTGTGCGGCAAGTCCTTGGCCAGTTTCTCAAGGAACATCGCCAGGGCCACTTCCTCGGCTTTCAGGCCCTTGCGCACCCGGGGCTTGGGCAGCTTGGACAATTCACCGAGGCTGAAATGCTCAAGCACCGCAGGGTGGATGTAACATTTTCGGCACACCGCAGGCGTATTGCCCAACTGCCTGGCAACGTTCTTGACCATCGCCACCACATGCCGCTTGGCGTCGGACTCCGGTTGCCACGCCAACTCGCGCAACACCGCCAACGCCATGGCCGTGCCGGCCCAGGTGCGATAGTCCTTGGCGGTAAAGTCTTCGCCGGTCAGTTCATGCAGGTAGGCGTTGACGTCGTGGGAACTGACGGTATGGCGTTCACCGTCTTCGTCCAGGTACTGGAACAGGTTCTGCCCGGGCAGCTCCATACAGCGCTTGACCACACTGGCCAGGCGCCGGTCCTTGACGCTGACCTGGTGCTCGACACCGCTCTTGCCACGAAACTGAAACTGGATCTCGTTGCCCTTGATATCCACATGGCGGTTGCGCAGGGTGGTCAGGCCGTAGGATTTATTCTCGCGGGCGTACTGGGTATTGCCGACGCGAATCAGCGTGGCATCCAGCAACATCACTACCGTCGCCAGGACCTTTTCGCGGGTAAACCCCGGCTCGGCGATCTGTGCTTCCAGCTGTTTGCGCAATTTCGGCAAGGCGTTGCCGAAGGCCTGCAAGCGCGAGTACTTGTCGCTGTCACGCACTTCGCGCCAGCGTGGGTGGTAGCGGTATTGCTTGCGGCCACGGGCATCGCGGCCGGTGGCTTGCAAGTGGCCGCGAGGGTCGGCGCAGATCCACACATCGGTGTAGGCGGGCGGCACGGCCAGGGCGTTCAGGCGTTTGATTTCATCGGCATCGGTGATGCGCTCGCCTTTGGCGTCCAGGTACTGGAACTTGCCCCGCACCTTCTTGCGGCGAATGCCAGGCTGGGTGTCGTCAACGTAATGCAGGTCGCGGGGCAGGTCGGCGGGCAACGAAGAATCAGGCATGGTGCGGGTTCCTTGACAACAAATCAGGCCGGTATGACTGATTGACCGCAGCGTCTTTCGGTCGTGCCAATTGGTTAGGCCAGCACTGCCACCGCCTTGATTTGCGCCCACAATGCCTGGCCCGGATGCAGGTGCAGTTGGTCGCGTGAGAAGCGCGTGATGCGTGCCAGCAACGGCGTGCCGCCTGCATCCAGGCGCACCAGCACATGGGCGCTGTTATCCGCGGCAATGTCCTGGGTGACGGTGACGGGGAGCCGATTGAGGATGCTGCTGTGTGCTTCCGCTTGCAAATTGAGGCTTACATCCCGTGCCTGGATCTTGACCCGCAGCAGTTGGCCCAGCGCCAGCGGCGTATGAGCCACGCGAATCTGTAACGGGCAATCGGGCAGTTGCAGAGTGAGCAACTGGTAGTTCTCATCGTAGGCAATCACCCGGCCAGCGATCACCACGCCAGCATCGTCGCCCAGGGCCAGGGGCAGGTCGAGCCGTGCCAGGGTTTCGCCGATGGGCCCGCTGGCCAAGGCTTTGCCCTCGCTGAGCAAGACGATATGGTCGGCCAGTCGCGCGACCTCATCCTGGGCGTGGCTGACGTACAGCACCGGAATATCCAGCTCGTCGTGCAGGCGTTCCAGGTAAGGCAGGATCTCGCTTTTGCGTTGGCTGTCCAGGGCCGCCAGGGGCTCATCCATCAACAGCAACCTGGGGCTGGTCAGCAAGGCGCGGGCGATGCCGATGCGTTGGCGCTCGCCGCCGGACAGGTGTTGCGGCTGACGCTCAAGCAGGTGGCCGATGCCCAGCAGCTCGGTGGCCTGGGCCATGTCCACGCGCCGTTGCTGGCGTGGAATGCGCTTGAGGCCGAACGCCAGATTGGCCCGTACCGATAGGTGGGGAAACAAGCTGGCTTCCTGGAACACATAACCCAAGGCGCGTTTATGCGCGGGCACAAACAGCCCTTTGTGGCTGTCTTGCCAGACCTCATCGTTGATCTGCACAAACGCCTCTTCGGCGCGCTCCAAACCGGCGATGCAGCGCAGGCAGGTGGTCTTGCCGGAGCCGGAATGCCCGTATAGCGCGGTCACGCCGCGGCCGGGCAATTGCAGGTCGACGTTCAGGGCAAAGGCGGAGTATTTCAAGTGCAGGCGTATATCAATCATCGCGTTCAGCTCCAGCCCATCTTGGTTTTGCGGCTGGAGTACAGCGCCAGCAATACGAGGAACGCGAACACCACCATGGCACCGGCCAGCCAATGAGCCTGGGCATACTCCATGGCTTCAACGTGGTCGTAGATCTGCACCGAGACCACCCGGGTCTTGTCCGGGATATTGCCGCCGATCATCAGCACCACGCCGAACTCACCAACGGTATGGGCAAAGCCGAGGATCGATGCGGTGATAAACCCCGGGCGTGCCAGGGGCAGGATCACCGTAAAAAACGTGTCCCACGGATTGGCGCGCAAGGTCGCGGCCACTTCCAACGGGCGGGTGCCGATGGCGCAGAAGGCGTTCTGCAATGGCTGCACCACGAAGGGCATGGAATAGATCACTGAGCCGATCACCAGCCCGGCGAAGCTGAAGGTGAGGGTGCCCAGGCCCAGCCACTGGGTGAACTGGCCAAAGTAACCGTTGGGGCCCATGGTCAACAGCAAGTAGAAACCGATGACCGTTGGCGGCAGTACCAACGGTAATGCAACCACTGCACCAATGGGGCCGCGCCACCACGAGGTGGTGCGCGACAGCCACAGCGCAATCGGAGTGCCGATGATCAACAGGATCACGGTGGTCAGTGATGCCAGCTTGATGGTCAACCAGATTGCGGAAAAATCAGCACTCGAGAGGGGCATTTACAGCTCGTAACCGTAGGATTTGATCACAGCCGCTGCTTTCGGCCCTTTCAGGTAGTCAACCAGGGCCTTGGCGGCGGCGCTGTCCTTGCCCTTGTTGAGGATCACGGCGTCCTGTTTGATCGGGTCGTGCATCGACGCAGGAACAATCCACGCTGAACCGCGGGTGACCTTGCCGTCCTTATAGATCTGCGACAAGGCAACAAAGCCCAGCTCGGCATTGCCGGTGGACACGAACTGATAGGCCTGGGTGATGTTCTGGCCCTCGACGAGCTTGCCCTTGACCTGTTCGGTCAAGCCTTGCCTGGCCAGCACTTGGGTGGCGGCCAGCCCGTAGGGCGCGGCTTTGGGGTTGGCGATGGACAGGTGCTGGAATTGGTTTTTCTTCAGCACGTCACCCTTGGCGTCTACGTAGCCTTCCTTTGCCGACCACAGCGCCAGGGTGCCGACGGCGTACGTGAAGCGCGAGCCCTTGACGGTATCGCCTTCGGCTTCGAGTTTTTGCGGGGTGGTGTCATCGGCGCTGAGGAACACTTCGAACGGCGCGCCGTTCTTGATCTGGGTGTAGAACTGCCCGGTGGCGCCATAGGCGGCGACCAGTTTGTGGCCGGTGTCTTTTTCGAAGTCGGCTGCAATGGCCTGGATCGGTGCGGTGAAGTTGGCCGCCACGGCCACTTGCACTTCATCAGCGTGGGCCGAGCCCAAGGCAAATACGGCAAGCAGGGGGGCCAGGCGTGAGACGCGGGTGATCATGGAGCAGCTCCTTGGGATGTGCGCTGTAGGCAAGTTGAAAGGTTAATCGCTATGTAGGTGAATATATAGCGAGTGGCCATTGTCGGTACAGCGCAATGTTGCCCAGGGGCGGTGCGATGTCAGTCAGTTAACGCTCTTGCAAGAGCGAGCAAGCTCGCTCTTACAGAGGGCGATGTACGCTCTGCGTGAGGTCAGTTACGCGTGAACCTGGCCAGTGCCTGCTCGGCCAGTTCGCAAGTCAGGTCATAGGTGGACCGGTCTTTGCCAAGCCCCAGGGCCTGGCCCGCCCACAGGTTGCTGAAACCCGCTTCATCCTTGGCCTTGAGCGGCATCAATGCACCACCGGCTTTTGGGAACGCCGGCGCGGCCGGGTTGATGGCGCCGAGTTCACGCATCACGCGGTTGACGATGCCCCGCGCCGGGCGGCCGGTGAACAGGTTGGTCAGTGCGGTTTCACTGGCCTGTGCATGGCGTAGCGCGTGGTGGTGGGAAGCAGTGACGCTGGCCTCGGGCGTGAACAGATACGCCGTGCCAATCTGTACCGCCGAGGCGCCCAGAGCCATGGCGGCGACAATGCCCCGCGCATCGCCGATGCCGCCTGCAGCAATCACCGGCACCCTGACCGCATCGACAATCTGCGGCACCAGGGCCATCAAGCCGATCTGGCTGTTGAGGTCGTCACTGAGAAACAGGCCACGGTGCCCACCGGCTTCAATGCCCATGGCGATGATCGCGTCGCAGCCTTTTTCTTGCAGCCAGAGGGCTTCCTCGACGGTGGTCGCCGATGACAGCACTTTCGCCCCGGTGGCTTTTACGCGCTCCAGTAAGGATCTCTCCGGCAGGCCGAAGTGAAAACTCACAACCTCAGGGCGGAAATCCTCAACCACTTGGCAAGCGGCCTCGTTGAATGGTGCGCGATTGGACATAGGCGTCGGCGCGCCAAAATCAGCGCCCAGTTCAAGGTAGTAGGGTTGCAGCAAATCCTTCCAGCGGCGGTCACGCGCTTCATCGGCGTCGGGCGGCTGATGGCAAAAGAAATTCAGGTTCAACGGGCGCGTACTGGCTTGGCGGATAATGGTCAGGGCTTCGCGTAGTTGCTCGATACTCAGCGCGGCGGCGGGCATGGAGCCCAGTGCGCCGGCTTGCTGGGCGGCAATCACCATGGCGGTGGTCGTCGCTCCGGCCATCGGTGCCTGGATGATCGGCACATCAATGCCGAGCAGGTCGAGAATACGGGTGTCTGGCCAAGTGCTCATGGGATGCGTCTCCAGCGTCGGTAGGGCGTTTCGCTGTTTTAACAGGGCACTTGGCAGCCGGCCAGTCTGTTTTATTCACTGGACGAATGCAGTGTTTTGTGGGGGTCAGGTTTCAGTGCGGTGTCTCGCGCTCGAGCAATTGGCGCTTGCGCTCGACGCCCCAGCGGTAACCCGACAGTTCGCCATTGCTGCGCACCACGCGATGACAGGGAATCGCCACCGCCAAGTGGTTGGCGCCACAGGCCTGGGCCACGGCGCGAAAGGATTTGGGGGCGCCGATACGCTCGGCTATCTGCGCATAGCTGGCGGTGCTGCCCACCGGAATCTCGCGCAAAGCCTGCCACACGCGCTCCTGGAACGCCGTGCCGCGCAGGTCCAGGGGCAGATCAAGGCCCAGGGCAGGGGCTTCGACAAACCCCACGACTTGGGCGATCAGCTGTTCGAAGCCCGGATCCGCGCCGACCAGTTCGGCCTTGGGAAACTGGTCTTGCAAGTCGCGCACCAGCTTGTCCGGATCGTCACCGAGCAAAATCGCGCACACGCCACGTTGGCTCTGTGCCACCAGAATCGCCCCCAGCGAGCATTGGCCCACGGCAAAGTGAATGGTGTTATTGGCACCGCCGCTTTTGTAATCGCGGGGCTTCATGCCGAGCAATTGATCGGCGGTTTCATAGAAGCGGCTGTTGGAGTTGAAACCTGCGCCATACAGCGTGTCGGTCACTGAGTGCTGGCCCTTGAGGCCGTCGCGAACCTTGCGCGAACGCAGGGCACGGGCATAGCCCTTGGGGGTCAGGCCAGTGCTGGCTTTGAACACACGATGGAAGTGGAAAGGGCTCAACCCGGCCTGGTGCGCGAGCACTTCCAGGCTCGGGGCCGTTTCTGCCTGTTCGATCTGTCGGCAGGCATTGGCAACTAACCGCGCATGATGGGCGGCCAGTTGAGTTCGGTCGCCCGCGGCACGTTTGCTCGGACGATAACCCGCGGCTTCGGCCTGCGCCGGGGTGTCGAAGAATTCGATATTTTCCGGGCGCGGTAAACGCGAAGCGCTGCTGGGCCGGCAATATACGCCGGTGGTTTTCACGCCGTAGACAAACAAGGCGTCTGCCTTGGCATCGCGGGCAATGATGGCGGCCCAGCGCGGATCGTGATCGTTGTTCATGGCCTGCACTCTTGACGGTTCACGAGCAGATTAACCGTGCCGGTTGCCCATGACACTCCGAAGCTTGCGGTCAAATCAGCCGGCAGTGCGAAAGGTCAGGTTGATGCGTTGCGGGCCCATGACGGGATGTTCGCCTTCCTTGATTGGCATCACCCCATGAAAGCGCAGGCGATCAACGCCGCCCCAAACCACCACATCGCCATGGAACAGCGAGACCTTCTGCGGTTTGTCAGCTCGCTGATGGCCACCAAACAGGAAAGTCGCCGGCAGACCCAGGGAGACCGAGACCACGGGTGCGCTGTAACAACGCTCGTTCTTGTCCTGATGCAGTGACATCTTTGCTCCAGGCACGTAGCGATTGATCAGGCAAGCGTCGGGTAAAAAGTCGCTGAAGCCGGCCTCCGTTGCCGCCGACACCGCCAGTTGCCGCAAAGCGTCTGGCATGGCGGGCCAGGGCTGTTGGTTGCGCGGGTCGAGGGGGCTGTAGCGATAGCCGCGGGTATCGGTGGTCCAACCCAGGTCGCCGCAACTGCTCAACGCCGCCGACATGGTGAAGCCGCCGGGCGTGACCATCTGTCGAAACGGAGATTGGGCCAGGACACGCCGCAGCTCGGGCAGCAACCGCTCAATCCAGGGCAAGGCGTAGCCCCGAAGGACGTAGGACTCTTCGCCAATCTGCTCGCGCCCCCCAGGTTGTTGCAGGGCAGCATCGGCGAATAAATCGGCAGTCGGCCCTGACATGTCTTACAGCGCCTTGCTCACATTGATGTCGGTGATTTCGTCACTGGCATCATGAATTTTCGCCAGGGCCTGCTTGGCTTCCTCGACGCTGTCGGTTTGCAACTGGGCAAATTCAAAGCGGCGCTCGCCGTTGAGTTTGTACTTGATGACGTATTTGGTCGTAGGGGTCACAGCTTTCTTCCTTTCAGGTGTTCGGATCAGCTCAACTTGGTGCTGGTGCGACGAACGATGCGAATCTTGTGGGACAGCGCCGGCTTGCGGGTCACGCTGATGGCACGACGGGTCACCACGTCGAGGGTGATATTCCAGAACCCAGTGCTGGGCGCGGTGATCTTGGCTGGGAACTTATCGAATGCGCCACCATGGTAAGTATGGCGACCACCATTTTTGAAGCTGCGGAAGTTCGCGTCGCTCATCAGGCGAATGTTGCAGGTCTGCGAGCATTCGATGACGACAATGTCTCCCTCGTTGAGGTGCTCACGCTGGTGGATGAATTTCATGGGGTGTCTCCAGAAGGGCTTTTTCTGAAAAATCAGAATGATACGTAGGTTAAGATGGAGTTTATCAGCCCCAGCGCGTTTATTATCGGGCCGTCGTCGACGTCTTCGACAATTTAAAACAGTTATTTACCCTGTAATCAGAGATAAATCCTACGTTGGTGGGAGAAATTTACCATCCCCGCTGTCGTAGGGTCTTTATCGGAGGTTTTTGTATGAAGTGGAGTGTGTTGGTGCTGGCCTTGGCAATAGGTGGGTGTGCTTCGGTTGCAGATATCAAGCAGACCCCGCCAACATTGGTGGTCATCTCAGGCAAGAAGCCGCAGGAATATGCGGCGTGTGTTGTACGTAAATTGGAAGCGACCCGCCGGCCACCGCAGATCGAGCCCCATAAAGACGGTATTCAGGTGATTGTGCCGCAAAAATTCTCGGCGGACCCTTCGGCGATCTTCCTAATCGAAGACCGCTCCAGCGGGAGCAGCATCAAGCTCTATGAGAGCATGTCCAATGTGCCGATTCGCCCGGGCGACGTGAAGAAAGCCGGGGAAGACTGCATTTCTGGCTGAGCCCCAGGCCTATCCTGCGCACTGGCGCCGATAAAAAAGCCATCAGCCGTCAGTGGCGGCATGCATTTGGGGCAGGGCATCCGTTAAACTGTCGGGCATTCACTATAAAGATGCCGCTCAGACCTTGGGTTTGAGCGGCATTTGTTTTTTCTGGAAAGCCTGTTATGAAACGAGAACTCGTCAAAGCTCGCCATGCTGAAGGTCAGATTGCGGCGACCCATGTCATCCAGAACCCCGCCGACCTGGGCGAGTGGATCGTATTCTTCAAGAAAAGCGGCGGTCGCAGCTACTTCCTGGTGGACGATCAGGATGAAGTCGAGTCATTCCCGCGCCTGGATGACCTGATCGAAATACTGCGTGGCCTGGGGATCAAGTTCGCCGAAGTGCATCTGTAGCACGCCGGCTTACTTGCAGACCACCACGACGCTACGGCCCTTGAAATTGCCCACATCCTGACCCAGGGTCTTGTCACTCTCCTTGAGGGCAGGCGTGCCATTGGTGCCGACGATACGGTAGCCGGTGCCCGCACAGGACGCGTCGGCTTTCTCGTAGCAACTGGCCCATGAGTTGGCCTCGCCCGAACAATCGATGGTCAGGCCTTGCTCGCCATTTTTCAGCAGGGTGTCGGAAGTGGTGGTGCAACCGGCCAGCGCCAGTACCGCGGTCAGTGCCAGGATCTTGTTCATAGTGGGTCATCGTTAAGAGAAGTGGAGGGCGCTGACACTGTCGTGGGGCGTTGGCACGGATTATAGCGAACTGCCACCAAGTGCACAGGCCCTGATACAAGATCTTCGATCTGTGCGCCCTTTGCCCTCAGCCAGATAGGCGCCTCCACGAAGAAGCCCCGTTAACCGGGGCTTCTTGTACTGCATTGGAGGCTTACTTGCCTTTCGGCCTTTTGCTCGATGCATGGCCCGCTTCATCCACAAACACTTCGGCGACCGCAATCGCCTGGCTTTCGGTGGCAAATGTCCCGGCAACGCTGTCGCCGTGGAAATTGATCAAGTGCCAGCCGTCCGCTCGCTGTGTGATCAGGTAGCCGTTTACACCTTTTGGTTCTGACATCTATTGGCAATCTCGTGGTCGGATTCAAGCTGCCCATGATAGCGCCAAATACCCTGGGGGCGGGCAAGATGTTGCAGGCCAGTGTCCTGCGGCTGAAAGCGTGCTAAAACGGTTGGCAGCCTTTAAATAAAGGGGGCGGGCGTTTTTTGCCTGACCATTGGTGAAGCCCTTTGTAAGATCAGCGGAACTTACGCCGACATTTTTTCTCTATGATGACATCGCAACGCCAGCAGGACCCATTGTAAGGTGACTGCGGCCTGATTAGACTGCGCCGAATTCCGTACGCACAGCCCTTTGTAAGGACTCATATGATCAAGAAATGCTTGTTCCCAGCAGCCGGTTACGGCACTCGCTTCTTGCCAGCGACCAAGGCCATGCCCAAAGAGATGCTGCCGGTGGTGAACAAGCCACTGATCCAGTACGGCGTCGAAGAGGCCCTGGATGCCGGCTTGAACGAAATCTCCATCGTGACCGGCCGTGGTAAGCGCGCCCTGGAAGACCACTTCGATATCAGCTACGAGTTGGAAAACCAGATCAAGGGCACCGACAAGGAAAAATACCTGGTCGGTATTCGTAAGCTGCTCGACGAGTGCTCGTTCTCCTACACCCGCCAGACCCAGATGAAAGGCCTTGGCCACGCCATCCTCACCGGTCGCCCGCTGATCGGTGACGAACCGTTCGCAGTCGTGCTGGCCGATGACCTGTGTGTGAACCTCGAAGGCGATGGCGTGCTGACCCAGATGGTCAAGCTCTACCAGAAGTATCGCTGCACCATCGTTGCGGTGATGGAAGTTGATCCATCGCAGACCAACAAGTACGGCGTAATCGCCGGTGACGATATCGGTGATGGCCTGATCCGCGTGCGCGACATGGTCGAGAAGCCAGCACCGGAAGACGCGCCGTCGAACCTGGCGATCATCGGTCGCTACATCCTGACCCCGGATATCTTCAAGCTGATCGAAGAAACCGAGCCAGGCAAGGGCGGCGAGATCCAGATCACCGACGCGCTGATGAAGCAGGCCAAAGATGGCTGCGTGATTGCCTACAAGTTCAAAGGCCAACGTTTTGACTGCGGTGGTGCTGAAGGTTACATCGAAGCGACCAACTTCTGCTTCGAGCACTTCTACAAGACCGGCAAGGCTTACTGATTTACGCTAGCCCGTCTGTTCAAGAGAACGCCACCTTCGGGTGGCTTTTTCGTTTTTCAGCCCCATGTAAGTCGGTATGCTGGCGTCCTGCCGAGGAGAATGAAATGGCCTACGATTTTGACCTGTATGTAATTGGCGCCGGTTCCGGCGGTGTTCGGGCGGCGCGCTTTGCCGCGGGCTTTGGCGCCAAGGTGGCCGTGGCTGAAAGCCGCTACCTGGGTGGCACCTGCGTGAATGTCGGCTGCGTGCCGAAAAAGCTGTTGGTATACGGCGCGCACTTCGCCGAAGACTTCGAACAGGCCAGCGGTTTCGGCTGGTCGCTGGAGGAGGCGAACTTTGATTGGGCGACCCTGATCGCCAACAAGGATCGCGAGATCAATCGCCTCAACGGCATTTATCGCAACCTGCTGGTCAACAGCGGTGTAACCCTGCATGAAGGGCATGCACGCCTGGTTGATGCCCATCAGGTGGAGATCAACGGCGAGCGCTTCACCGCCAAGCATATCCTGATCGCCACCGGCGGCTGGCCGCAGATCCCTGAGATTCCAGGGCGCGAACATGCCATCGGCTCCAATGAGGCGTTCTTCCTTAAAGAGCTGCCTAAGCGTGTGTTGGTGGTGGGCGGTGGTTACATTGCGGTTGAGTTCGCCGGCATTTTCCACGGCTTGGGTGCGCAGACGTCATTGCTGTACCGCGGCGACCTGTTCCTGCGCGGCTTTGATGGCTCGGTGCGCAAGCACTTGCAGGAAGAGCTGACCAAGCGCGGCCTGGATCTGCAATTCAATACCGACATCGAGCGCATCGACAAGCAAGCCGACGGCAGCCTCAAGGCCACTCTGAAGGATGGGCGTGTGCTGGAGGCCGATTGCGTGTTCTATGCCACCGGTCGCCGCCCGATGTTGGACAACCTGGGCCTGGAAAATACCGGGGTCAAGTTGGATGAGCGCGGCTTCGTCGCCGTGGATGAGTTGTACCAGACTGCCGAGCCGTCGATCCTGGCCATTGGTGATGTCATTGGTCGTGTGCAGCTGACGCCCGTGGCACTGGCCGAAGGCATGGCTGTGGCGCGGCGCTTGTTCAAGCCCGAACAATACCGTGCGGTGGATTACGCCAATATTGCGACGGCGGTGTTCAGCCAGCCGACTATCGGCACCGTAGGCCTGAGCGAAGAGGATGCGCGCGCCAAAGGCCACAAGGTGCAGATCTTCGAAAGCCGGTTCCGGCCGATGAAGCTGACCCTCACGGACTGTCAGGAAAAGACCCTGATGAAGCTGGTGGTCGACGCCGATACCGACAAAGTGCTGGGTTGCCACATGGTTGGCCCGGATGCTGGTGAGATCGTGCAAGGCCTGGCGATCGCGCTCAAGGCGGGCGCGACCAAGCAGCATTTCGACGAGACCATCGGCGTGCACCCTACGGCGGCGGAAGAATTCGTCACCATGCGCACGCCTGTGGCCGACTGATCAGGTTGGCTCCGTTGGCTCCGTTGCCTCTGGCGCCGTCGCAACGACGGCCGCCAGGCGCAGCGCGTCGATACGGGCCTGGGCCTTGACCAGGTCCAGTTCCAGCGCCTTGTTGTGCCGTTGGTGCTCAAGCAGCGCCTCCTGGCGTGACTGACTGTCCTGCATGGCAACACGCAAGCGTTCCTGGAGCAGGGTGCGCTCGCTGTCGATGCGGCTGAGCTGCTCGTTCAGTTTGAGCTGTGCGGCTTGATCCTTGCGGACCTGCTCTTGCAGCGCATTGAGTTCCTTGACCGTCACACGCTGCTCAATCAGTAGGCGTTCATTGTCCCGATGCAACTGGGTGATTTCATCCTGGCGCACCAGTGCGCTTTGCTGGGCCTGGCGCAGCTCGGCCTGGATCTGTTGCAGCTGACCTTCATGGCGGCGCTGCTCCTGTTCACGCTGTTCCTTGATTGCATTGCGGTAATGCTCAAGCGCATCCCGGGCATGCAGGTGCTTTTCTTCCAGTGAGCGAATTTGCTCGTCCTTGTCGCTGATCCTTAGCTCGTAATCGCTGCACGCCTGGCTCAGCCCGGCGTTGCGGGTCTGTTCGGCCTGCAGGCTGGTGCTGGCGGTTTGCAGGGCGGCGCTTTCTTCCTTCAGGGCCGCGGCCTGGATATCCAATTGCTGCCTGAGCTGGGCGTGCGCCTCTTCCAAGGTTTCAACCTGGGCGAGCAGGGCGGCTTTCTGTTGTTCGAATTGCGCCAGGGCCAGGTCAATCGGCTCCTGGGCTTTCTCTTTCAAGCGCTGGGCCAGGCGCGCGACCAGTTCGCCCAGCTCGTCGTCAATCGGCGCCTGGGTGATCGCCTGGCGGGTCTGGCTCTCGTCCAGCTCCTTCAAATAGCGATGAATGGTGGTTTTCGAGCCGGTATTGCCCATCTCGATACGAACGGCATCGATGCTGGGGTTTTCGCCACGGGCGAGGATTGCCAGGCGTGCCGTCTGAACTACTGCTTTGTTTATGCCGCCGCGAGCCATGGGGTCTCCGTCGATTTGATAATGTGGTACGTATTATGTATATACGTACTATAGCATGTCTAAAAATTCGTTGAAATTGATGATTTAACAGGCGGGATATTGGCGTATTATCCCGTGTCATAGGGATTTTCCTTGCCAACCCATCCGCCAACAGTACGAAGGACGCCAATGAGCGACCTGGATCGATACCTAGACGCCGCCACCCGTGACAACACGCGCCGCAGCTATCGGGCTGCCATCGAGCATTTCGAAGTGACGTGGGGCGGGTTCCTGCCCGCCACCAGCGACAGCGTGGCGCGTTACCTCGTGGCGCACGCCGGCGTGCTGGCGGTGAACACCCTTAAGCTGCGGCTTTCGGCCTTGGCGCAATGGCATGTCAGCCAAGGCTTCGCCGACCCGACCAAGGCGCCGGTGGTGCGCAAGGTGCTCAAGGGGATCCGTGCGGTGCACCCGGCGCGAGAAAGGCAGGCCGAGCCTTTGCAGCTCAGGCACTTGGAGCAGGTAGTAGCGTCCCTCGAAAGTGAGGCGAGGCAGGCCGCTACTGATCAGGACAGCCCTCGATTGCTGCGCGCCAAACGCGACACCGCGCTGATCCTGCTGGGCTTCTGGCGCGGCTTTCGCAGTGATGAGCTGTGTCGGTTGAGTATCGAGCATGTCCAGGCAGTGCCCGGTGCCGGCATCAGCCTCTACCTGCCGCGCAGCAAAAGCGACCGGGACAATCTCGGCAAGACTTACCAGACCCCGGCGCTGCTGCGCCTTTGTCCAGTGCAGGCCTACAGCGAATGGCTCAGCGTCTCGGCCCTGGTGCGCGGCCCGGTCTTCCGCGGCATTGACCGCTGGGGCAACCTGGGCGAGGAGGGCTTGCACCCCAACAGTGTGATCCCCTTATTGCGCCAGGCTCTTGAACGCGCTGGCATTGCGGCTGAGCAATACACCAGTCATTCCCTGCGTCGAGGCTTCGCTACCTGGGCGCATCGCAGTGGCTGGGATTTGAAGTCACTGATGAGTTACGTCGGTTGGAGCGACATGAAATCCGCCATGCGCTATGTTGAAGCGACGCCATTTCTTGGTATGACCCTGGCCACCCAACCGCTGTTGTGAGATTTCTTCTATTAATACTGTTACCTGATAGAGAAAACCAATCGTCAACATCAGGTTTGCCAATGAGCCATCGACCGAGAGAGCCGGTAGGATTCATCTCATCAACTTACTAACCCCTGACGGAGAGTCAACGATGCCTATCATCAACAGCCAAGTAAAACCGTTTAAAGCCACCGCTTTCAAAAACGGCAGCTTCGTCGATGTGACCGATGCTGACCTGAAAGGCAAGTGGTCAGTCGTGTTCTTCTACCCAGCTGACTTCACCTTCGTTTGCCCAACCGAACTGGAAGACCTGGCTGACAACTACGCCGAATTTCAGAAACTGGGCGTCGAGATCTACAGCGTGTCCACCGACACCCACTTCGCCCACGCTGCCTGGCACAACACTTCGCCAGCCATCGGCAAGATCCAGTACACCATGATCGGCGACCCAACCCTGACCATCTCGCGCAACTTCGACGTGCTGATTGAAGAAGCCGGCCTGGCAGACCGCGGTACTTTCGTCATCAACCCAGAAGGTCAGATCAAGATCGTTGAACTGAACGACGGCGGTGTTGGCCGTGACGCTTCCGAGCTGCTGCGCAAGATCAAGGCCGCTCAGTATGTCGCTGCCCACCCAGGCGAAGTCTGCCCAGCCAAGTGGAAAGAAGGCGAGGCCACCCTGGCTCCGTCCCTGGACCTGGTCGGCAAGATCTAAGTCTGTGAAGACGCATCAAGGGCGGGAATCCGCACTTAAGTAAGCTGCATCCGCCCTCAAAACGCCCGGGCGAGATTCGCTCGGGCGTTTTTTTGTCTGCAATAAACCGAATCAATAGGAAATCGCCCGTATGTTGGACGCCAATCTTAAAGCTCAGTTGAAGTCATACCTGGAACGGGTCACCCAGCCGATCGAGATCGTCGCCTCCCTCGACGACGGCGCGAAATCCCAGGAAATGCTTGCCCTTTTACAGGACGTCGTCAGCCTCACCACGCTGATTACACTGAAAACCGATGGCGATGATACGCGCAAGCCATCGTTCTCCATCAACCGCCCGGGTGCTGATATCAGCCTGCGTTTCGCCGGCATCCCCATGGGTCATGAATTCACTTCGTTGGTGCTGGCTCTGCTGCAAGTCGGTGGCCACCCGTCGAAGGCCAGTGTCGAGGTGATTGAACAGATTCGCGCGCTCAAAGGCGAGTTCAGCTTCGAGACTTACTTCTCGCTGTCGTGCCAGAACTGCCCGGACGTGGTCCAGGCCTTGAACCTGATGGCCGTGCTGAACCCGAACATCCGCCACGTCGCCATCGACGGTGCGCTGTTCCAGGCCGAGGTCGACGAGCGCCAGATCATGGCGGTGCCGAGTGTCTACTTGAACGGGGTCAACTTCGGCCAGGGCCGCATGGGCCTGGAAGAAATCCTTGCCAAGCTCGACACCAGCGGCATCGAAAAAGCCGCGGAAAAGATCAGCGCAAAAGACGCCTTTGACGTACTCGTCGTCGGCGGTGGCCCGGCCGGTTCTTCGGCAGCCATCTATGCGGCGCGCAAAGGCATTCGTACCGGTGTTGCCGCCGAGCGTTTTGGTGGCCAGGTACTGGACACCATGTCGATCGAGAACTTTATCTCGGTACAGGAAACCGAAGGGCCGAAGCTGGCCAGTGCGTTGGAAGCGCATGTGCGCCAGTACGACGTGGACATCATGAATCTGCAACGTGCCAGTAGCCTGGTTCCGGCGAAAACTCCTGGTGAGTTGCACGAAATTCGCTTCGAAAGCGGCGCGACCCTCAAGTCCAAGACTGTGATCCTGGCCACTGGCGCCCGCTGGAGAGAGATGGGCGTTCCGGGCGAGCAGGAATACAAGGCCAAGGGCGTGTGCTTCTGCCCGCACTGCGACGGCCCATTGTTCAAGGGCAAGCGCGTGGCGGTGATCGGCGGCGGTAACTCTGGTGTTGAGGCTGCCATTGACCTGGCCGGGATCGTCAGCCATGTCACGCTGCTCGAGTTCGACAGCAAGTTGCGCGCTGATGCGGTATTGCAACGCAAGCTCTATAGCCTGCCGAACGTGGATGTGATTACCAGCGCGCTGACCAGTGAAGTCAAGGGCGACGGCCAGAAAGTCACCGGCCTTGCCTACAAGGACCGCGACAGCGGCGAGTTCAAGACCATCGACCTGGAAGGTATCTTTGTTCAGATCGGCTTGCTGCCCAACACCGATTGGCTCAAGGGCACTGTAGAACTGACCCCGCGCGGCGAGATCATCGTCGATGCCCGTGGCGAGACCTCATTGCCAGGCGTGTTTGCCGCCGGTGACGTCACTACCGTGCCTTACAAGCAGATTGTGATCGCGGTAGGTGAGGGGGCCAAGGCTTCGTTGAGCGCCTTTGATCACTTGATTCGTACGTCGGCTCCGGCATAACCGAGCCCTTGAAAAAAGCCCCATGATTACTCATGGGGCTTTTTGTTTTCTGTCGTGCGAGGATTACATCGGCGCTGGCTGGATAATCTCGACCCAGTAGCCATCCGGGTCTTTGATGAAGGCGAGGCTCTTCATGCGGCCATCCGTCAGGCGCTTCTGGAAGTCGCAGCCCAGTGCTTCAAAACGCTCGCATGCCGCGACAATATCCGGCACCGAGATGCAGATATGGCCAAAGCCACGCGGGTCAGTATTGCCGTTGTGGTAAGCGAAGTCGGCGTCGTTTTCAGTGCCATGATTGTGGGTCAGTTCCAGGATGCCCGGGATCGACTTCATCCACTGGGTGCGCTCGGCGGCGTCGGCCGGGATCTGGGCCTTGTCCACCAGGGCCAGGAAGTACAGGCTGAACTCGGCTTCCGGGAAGTCGCGTTTTTCAACCAGTGAAAACCCCAGGACACGGGTGTAGAAATCCAGTGACTGGGTGATGTTCTTGACCCGCAGCATGGTGTGGTTGAACACGAAGTTCGTCGTAGCGGTATCAGGCTGGGCGGTGACGCCCGGGAGAGTATTCAGATCGTGCAGGCTCATGGGCCCTCCAGAAAAATGGGGCAAAGCGGTCCCTTGGCTTGCGGCAGCCTCCGTGCAGCCGGACCATGATACGCAAGGCCTGCCCGCTGCGCCAAATGAAAAAGCGCACACGGCCCTTGCGACCCGCACCGGCTGGGCCGCAAACTTTGCTGCTTGAACCTTGGGTGTTTTGTGCAATGATCGAGTTTCGTAGATTGCTGTTGAGCGCTGTGTGTGGGCTGCTGTCCAGTCCGTTGGTACTGGCCGCCGACCCGGAGATTCACTGGCCCAGTGGTTGGCAGGTCGAGGAAGTCGTGCCTGACGGCGAAACACCCGCCAAGCCTCAAGCGGTGTCGCGCCAGCGTGCGATCAAGAATGATGAAAATGGCGCGACCCTGATGGTTATGGAGTTGACCGGTACACCGATTGAAGACGGACATAAAGTTAATCTTCCAGGCGTATTGCTTGAGATGCGCAAATCCATCCAGAAGGATTTTGCCCGAAGCGGTTATCAAAGCGTGTGCAGCAAAATGCACCCCAGCACATTGAGTCGTCTCGAAGCGCTCGAAACTACTTGTGTGATTACCGAGAATGGCCGGCACGTTCTGTCACAGACATTAGTCGGTGCAGTGGATGTCGATAAAGCCTATGTCTTTTCATACGCAGGCCAGGTGCAAGCCTATGACGCAAGCAAGGATGAAGTGAGTTCGGTGCGTAATAGCCTGAAATTATGACTCGGCCAAGTTGAGCGAATCTGAACAAAATGAGCGATTGGAAAAGTTCGTTTTCGAACCTATAAAGCACAAGAGCCCCGCGTCGGCGGGGCTCTGTTTTTAGTGCCTGTTGATCAGCCGCGAAGCCAGGAATCTACAGTGGCGGCGCCGTACTCTTCTTTCCAGGCTTTAAGACCGCGGTGGTTGCCGCCCTTGGTCTCGATCAGCTCGCCGGTATGCGGGTTGTGGTACACCTTGACGACCCGCGCACGCCGCTGCTTGGGTGCCGCGGCAACGGCTGCGCCGGCTTTGCGTGGGGTTGGGTCAAGAATGGCGATGACGTCGCGCAGGCTTTTGCCGTAGCTGTCCATCAGCTTCTTGAGTTTTTCTTCGAATTCGATTTCTTTCTTCAGGCCTGCATCGTTCTTCAAGGATTCCAGCTGCGCAAGCTGCTCTTGAAGGGCTTTTTCTGCTGCGCGAAATTCGGCGAGTCTGGACAAAATCTGTACTCCAATAGTGTAGTTGCTGTTATCAACGGCAGACAAAGCTATAAGCCAGGAACGTTAAGGTAACTCAACGAAAAAGACCCCTCTGCGAGTTCTGCACAGGTAGGAAAAATTGTAGTAGTTAATCCATCTCGAGTAAATCATGTCTGCCGTCAAAATAACAATCTTTCATCGAAGGTGGCGCAGGGCTATTCAATGATTGCCCAACGAGTTAATGAACTCATCACAGGGTAACGGTCGGCCGAACAGATAACCTTGTAAGAAATCTACGCCTTGGGCAACGAGGTATTCACACTGTTGCGCTGTTTCCACGCCTTCGGCAACAATGCCAAGGTCAAGCTTGCCGGACAGTTCTATGATGCTGTCCAGGATATGTCCTGACAGCGCATCCGCACCGATCATGGCGACAAAGCTTTGGTCAATCTTCAAGTAATCGACGTTGAAGTTGCGCAAGTAAGCCAGGCTGGAGTGGCCTGTTCCAAAGTCATCGATCGCGATCAGTACACCCAACTGGTGCAGGGCATCGAACAACTGGCGGGTGATATCGGTGGGCTCGATCAGCTCGCGCTCGGTCAACTCCAGCACCAGGCTGACCTGGCCAGGCACGAAGGCGGCAAGGAACTCCCGGCAGTCCTCCACCAGGGCCAGGTCCTGGCAATGGCGTGCGGTGATATTCACGCCAATATGGAAGCCGGGGCTGAAACGCGCGGCGTGGGGCGCCAGTTGGGCAGCGGTCTGGCGCAGCAGGGCGCGGGTCATCGGCACGATCAGGCCCGAGTCTTCGGCCAGGGGAATAAACAGGTCCGGCCGCACCAGGCCCTCTTTCGGGTGTTTCCAGCGCATCAGCACTTCACAGCCTGCCCATTGACGCGTGTCTCCGCGTACCACTGGCTGGAAATACGGGATGAATTCGTTGGCACTCAACGCACGCTGCAACTCCTGGGTGGGGGCGGACGAGCGTTTTTGCAACCAATGCGCGAGGATGCCGGCCAGTACACCGAAGAACACCACCAGGCTGAACAGCGCCGGATAACGGGCCTGCATATAACGCCAGGTTTCTCCTTCCGGCATACCCGCCTCGACGCTGTAGTAATAACGCTTGGACGTCAGATGATGATGGGCCACGGCAAATACCGGCACCGCGCTGTCATGCACCTTGCCCTCGGCATCCAGCCAATGGGGGCCGACTTGCAAGACCAGATGGGCGTAACGGCTGATCAAGCGCAAGGCGTTGGTGAGGTGGTAGCTGTCAATCGAGGCGAACGCGCCCTGGTCGCCTTCCACGAGGCGGTAGACCAACAGTGCGGTATCCGGCGTGACGGGGTTGCCGTTCATCAGCCATAACCGGCCATTGACGTAGTCATCCGGGTTAACCGGCGACTGATGGTTGCCGCCGAACAGCGAACTGCAATAAATGTTTTTTTGCCAGGACAGGGTGGTGGCGCGTACAAACGGGCGGCGCGTGACCTGTTCGCGCAGCGCCAGTTGTGCCTCGCTATCACATGGCTTACCCGCCAAAGGCAACAAAGCCTGGGCGGCGAGGGCGGTATTGTCGAGCATCAGGTCGAACTGGCGCACCGCTTCTTGAGCGGTTTGGGCCGTGCTTTGCTCGAGCGTGCGTTCGGCTTGCCAGTAAAGAATTACCACCCCCAACAGAATGGGCAGCAGCCCGCACAGGGTGCTGATGAAATAGCGGGCGGCTCGGCTTCGTGGACCTTTGGCGGTCAGGGGCATAGGGGCAATCAATCGTGAAAAAGAGAGTGGGCTCTGCCGATGATAGATGGCATTGCACGGGGCTGCTCACTTGTTTAACGCCTACTGACCTAACCGTTCGGTCAGTTGTGGCGGGCACTTCAACTTGGCAACATAAACTTCGTTGCAAAACGTAAGAGACTCAGTAGCACTTAACCCCTACAGCCTCTTTCACTGCCACTCAGCCCAATTTTGGCGGGACCGTCGCGTCTCGCCCTTCGATTGATGAGTCCTGGCTTGCAACACTTTCACTGACATTCACCAGGAAGTATCTGTAATGAAAACTATCGCATTGGCAGTTGTATTGCTGGCGGTCACCGGCGTTGCCGCTCTGCCTGCTGTTGCCGCAGACGGCAAGATCACCTTGACCGGTGAAATCACCGGCACCACTTGCAGCATCAGTGGTGGCACGGGCTCTGCGCCCGGCACCAGCCCGGACTTTTCGGTGCCACTCAACAAGGTCCAGGCCAGCGCGCTCAAGGCGCCAGGCCAGACTGCCGGGGCGAAACCCTATTACATCCATGTCGGTTCCTGCCCCAAGGATACGACCGTCGCCGTGATGTATGAGAGCAACAGCCCCGCGATCAACCCGGCGACCGGTAACCTGGTCAACCAGGCACCCGCCAAGCCGACGCCTGCCACCTTCGTTGAGGTGCAACTCGTGGATGGCGTCACCCGCCAGCCCATGGATTTGCGCCTGGGCCAGAACTCCAGCCCCGCGAAAGTCCCGGAAAGCGGCCAGGTGTCGCTGCCCTTTGCCGCCCAATACATCGCCACGGGCACCGCTACGCCAGGCCCGGTCAGCACCCAAGTGCTGTATTCGGTGACGTTCCCCTGATCGGGGCCCAGTTGCCTGGCCGTGCGCCAGGCAAGGACAGACAAAATGTTTGCCCGAACATTGCTATTGACCCACTTGCTGATCAGTGTCGGGTTGCTATCCGTCGCTCACGCCGGCGTAGTGATCGACGGCACGCGGCACATCTATCCGCAGCAGCGTCGAGAAATCACGCTGCGCCTGACCAATGACGATCAGAGAGCGCCGCGCCTGGTCCAAGTGTGGCTGGACCAGGGCGACCCGGCGCAAGACCCCTCCGGCAGCGACGTGCCGTTCAGCCTGTCGCCGCCTGTGTTTCGCATGGACGCGGGCAAAAGCCAGGTGGTGCGACTGGTCTATACCCAGGACCCACTGCCGGATGACCGCGAATCGTTGTTTTGGCTCAACGCCCTGGAGATACCGCCCAAGGTCAACGTGGCACCGGGCAGCCCGCAAGAGGCCCCTTCGAACCACCTGCAGTTCGCTTTTCGTATCCGCACCAAAGTGTTTTTCCGCCCGGCCCGATTGCCGGGTTCCGCGGACGAGGCGCCCACCCACTTACGCTGGACCCTGCACCGGAGTGCCCAGGGACCGCTACTGGAAGTGCACAACCCATCGGCTTATCACGTGACCTTCAATGAGGTTGCCTTGGCCATGGGTTCGGGCCCGGGTGCTCGCCTGTTACCGGCAGGAGAGGGCATGGTGCCTCCCGGCGGCAGCCTGAAGCTGCCCGTCAGGGATGTCGCACAAGCAATACCCGCGGACGCCCAGGTGCATTTCAAATACATCAATGATTACGGCGCATTCTCCGTGCCGCAGCGTGCTCCCCTGAAGTTCTGATCATGTATGCCTTATTGCAAATACCCGTTCACCGCTTCACTGCCTGGCTGTTTGCCAACCCCAGGTTACTGCTATGGCTGGGCCTGCTCAGTACCTTATTGATGTCGGCAGAGGCCGCGCCACTGTTGTTTGACATCGAGGCGTTCGCCAGCGGCCTGTCCTCTTCGGCAGATATCTCACGCTTCAATACCAGCAACGTGTTGGCGCCAGGTGTCTACCGCGTGGATGTGATGCTCAACGGGCAATCGATGGGACGCCGCGAGATCACCTTCGCCCCCCTTGCCGGGCAGGACGACGCCCAGCCTTGCCTGAACGCTGCCGAGCTTGGCCAACTGGGGGTTTCTGTGCAGGCGCTGGCGGATAACACCGAGCATGCCTGCCAGGATTTTGCCGAGTGGATACCCATGGCCAGCAGCCGCGTCGATATCGAGACCTTGACCCTGGATGTCAGCATCCCCCAGATCTACATCAACCGTTCCGCGCGCGGCTACATTGACCCGTCTGAGTGGGACAATGGCATTGACGCCGCGCTGCTCAACTACAACTTCAGTGCCGCGACGGCGACAGCGGGCGCCGGTGAGGATCGTGGCTACCTGGGCCTCAACGGCGGTCTCAACCTGGGCGACTGGCGGCTACGCCATCAGGGTGGGCAGGCATGGGCATCCGGTAGCGGCCTGGCGCCTTATCAACACACCGCCACCTACCTGCAACGGCCCCTTGCCGCCTGGCGTTCACAGCTGACCGTCGGCGACAGCTTCAGCAGTGGCCAGATCCTCGACGGTGTGCGTGTACGCGGCATCACCCTGGCGACCGATGACCGCATGCTTGCCCAGTCGCAACAAGGCTATGCGCCTCAGGTGCGAGGCATTGCCGACAGCAATGCAACGGTGACAGTGCGCCAGAACGGCTACACCCTTTACGAAACCACAGTGGCCCCGGGGCCGTTTGTCATCGATGACCTTTACCCCACCGGGTACGGCGGCGACCTGCAAGTCAGTGTCACCGAGGTCGACGGCCGGCGCAGCAGCTTCGTGGTGCCTTACTCCGTGGCGCCTTACTTGCTGCGTGACGGTGCCAGCCACTACAGCGTGACCTTGGGGCAGTTGCAGCAATACGGCGTCAGCGATGCCAGCCCGCTGATCTTGCAGGGTACGCTGCAGCATGGCCTGGGCGATCGTCTGAGCGCCTATGGTGGCAATACGCTTTCCCCAGGCTACGGCCAGGCCAAGGCCGGCCTGGCGATGAGTACTCCGATTGGCGCGTTCTCCCTCGACAGCACCCAGTCGCGCACCCAGATTCAGGGGCTGGGGGTAGTCGGCGGGCAAAGCTGGGGCCTGGCCTATAACAAGAACCTGCCGTTCTCGGGGACGCACTTTGCGCTGGGCGCCTATCGTTTCTCCACGGCCGGATACCTGAACCTGCCTGATGCGCTCAATGTGCGGGAACTGGCCCGCCAAGGCGGGAGTATCAACAGTTACGCCAGGCAGAAAAGCCGCCTCGACCTGACAATCAGCCAGCAGTTGGGCGCAGGCTCGCTGAGCCTGTATGGCAGCTCCATCGACTACTGGGCGGGCCGCCAAGGGCGCCAGACATCCTTCACCCTCAGTTATGCGGCTAATTGGAAGTCACTCAACTGGAACCTCTCGGCGCAGCGCTCGCGTGTCAGTGAAACCCATCCATTGAACGATCACGAGCGCAGCGACGAAATCTTTTTTGGCCGGTCGGCGCAAGCCGGGCGCGTGGATAATCACCTGGTGCTGACACTGTCCATGCCATTGGGCGCAGGAACGCGTGCGCCGACCCTGAGCAGCAGCCTGTCGCACGATGCTGGCGATTCACGCGGCAGCCAGCATCAGGTGGGAATCAATGGTTTGCTGGGTGACACCGGTGAAGCCAGCTACGGGCTGTCCGGCAGCCGTGGCAACGGCCACCAGCAAGGCTCCAGCTTCAATGCCTACGCCGGCTATCGCAGCCGCGCTGCGAGCCTGCGGGCCGGCTATGCCCAGGCCCGCGACAGTTCGCAACTATCCATGAGTGCCGATGGCGGGCTGATAGCCCACAAGGGTGGCGTGACCTTCGCGCAAAACCTCGGTGAAGCCTCGGCACTGGTGTATGCGCCGCATGCACAAGGTGCCCGGCTCGGCAGCAGCGGGGCGCGTATCGATAAGCAGGGTTATGCGGTGCTGCCAGCCCTCAGGGCTTATCAGCGCAATGAAGTAGATATCGATCCCGAGGGCATGCCCATGGATGTGGAACTCAAGGAATCGAGTCACGCCGTGGTGCCGACGCTGGGGGCCGTCTCACTGGTCAGGTTCGAGACCATCAGTGGCCGTGCCGTGGTGATCAAGGCCACCCATATGGGTGGCAAGCCGTTGCCATTTGCCGCCCAGGTGTTTGACGAGCGCGGCGTCGAAATCGGCGTGATCGGCCAGGCTGGCAAGGCTTTTGTGCGCGGGGTTGCCGACCAGGGGCGGTTGACGGTGCGCTGGAATGCAGGGGCGGGTGACCAGTGCTTCATCCATTACCGTTTGCCACCGCGCAGGCCCGAGCAACGCCAGGAAAACGCGGACCAGTTGGTCAGTCAATGTGCCGACCATGGCGATGCGGACGAGGAGCGCAGCTGATGACTCGTCGCTTGTTCAACGCGGTGCTTGGCCTGGCCCTGGCGGTGCAGACAGTATTGGCCCATGGGGAAATCGTCATTGACCGCACGCGCATCATTTACACGGCCAGTGCCCCTGGGGTAACGGTCAACCTGCACAATGAGGCCGACGGCCCGCGATTGGTCCAGGTGTGGATCGATGCGGGCGACCCGCAGGTCGCGCCTGAGTCGAGTGATGTGCCCTTTACGGTGACCCCGCCGATCCTGCGCCTGGATGCCGGCAAGCACCGCGCACTGCGGGTGATGTACCACGCAACCCAAGACAAGGCCATGGCCGTGCCTCAGGAGTCGGTGTACTGGCTGAATGTGCTGGGGATCCGCCCGTCTGTCGACACCGGCAACCAGCTGCAATTTGCCTTTCGCACACGGATCAAGCTCTTCCTGCGCCCGGACGCGTTGCCAGGCCAAGCGCAGGAGGCGGTGGATACGTTGCAGTGGCGCCTGGCGGGCGACGGCCCGGTCCTGCAGGTGCGCAATCCCAGTGCCTTTCATGTGACGCTTTCCAGCGTGTTGCTGACCGTCGATGGCGTCGAGTATCACAGTGAGGCCCCGCCGATGCTGTTGCCGCATTCGGTTGCCCGCATCGTGCTGAAGGGCGGGGCGCCGCAGGGCCAGGGTACGGCCGCGCTGCGATTTACCACCCTGGATGACCATGGCATGACGCGTACGCACGCAGTGTCTTTGGGGCGCACTAAGGATTTGGCGATATGAACGGTGTCCGGCAATTTATGTTCAGGTTTTTACAGATTGGCGTGTGCTTGAGTATTTGTGCAGTCGCGATGGACGCACAGGCGCATTTCAATGCAGGCGTCTGTACCCCCCAAGCCCCGGTGACGCTGTCCTTCCCGCCCATCACCCTGCCTAACAACCTGCAAGTGGGCGAGGCGATTGGCTACCCAAGCGGCTATGACTTCGCCAGCAATGGCTTTGTCATGCAGTGCCGCTACACCGACTGGCCATTGTCGCATCCGGTGTCGGCCAACCTCAGCGTGGTCAATTCGCCGGCAACCGGCATGACGTTCAACGCCAATGGGCTGACGTTGCCCGTCTATGCGACCAGCTACCCTGGCGTCGGGTTCGTCATGATGGCCAGGGATCCGTCCCAGTATTTGAAGGTCATCACCCACACCGGCGTCACGCTGTTGGACATCAAGCACAACAAACCCAATGGCTGGGGCCTGCAAGGGCGCGTGTACCTGGTGGCAACGGGCCCGATCACGTCGGGCACCCTCCCTGGGAACACAGTCGCCAGGTATGTGCTGACCAATGTCAACATCCAAAGCCCCGGCGCTGCCTCGGTCAACTTTGCCGATACGGTGATATTGCCGCCGCAAAAGCCGACTTGCCGGGTGAGCACGCCGTCGCTTGCGATGCCGCTGGGGCAGGTGCCCAGCCGTGATTTCAAGGGCGTCGGCAGCAGCGCCGGCAGCGTCAGTCGCAACATAACCCTGGACTGTGCCGGCGGCACCGGCGGCATCCTGGATGTATGGATCACCGTGACTGACCAGACGGAACCCGGCAACCGCAGTAACCAGTTGTCCTTGACCCGCAACTCGGACGCCCGTGGCGTCGCCCTGCAATTGCTCAGTGGCGACCGGTTGGTAAGCTATGGGCCCGATTCCTCGGGCGTGGGCAACCCGAACCAATGGCAGGTCGCAAACACGGGCAACGGCACCCTGACGATTCCCTTGACCGCCCGTTACGTTCAAACCGCGTCGACCATCAAGCCTGGGACCGCCAACGGCCTGGCCTCGTTTACCCTGAGTTACCGGTGAGCCCCAGGGTCAGCATAGGTATCTACACAACTTCGGCACGAGGCTAAATCTGTGGCGAGGGAGCTTGCTCCCGTGACGGGCTGACAGCCGACGCTGATCTAGCTGACGCACCGCGATCCAAATGTGGGAGCTGGCTTGCCTGCGATGACGGCCTGCCAGCCGATGCCAATCTACCTGACACCCCGCAATCAAACTGTGGGAGCGGGCTTGCTCGCGAAGGCGGCCTGACAGGCGACACAGCTATACCGGGTACATATCCATTCCTGCGGTAACGGCCACTTAGGGTTCCGCTCTGACAGCGGGTCACTTTGGAAAAGAGCCCCAAAGTAACCAAAGGGCTCTTGCCCCCGGCGTTTTTCAAGGTAGTTGTCGCGTCAACCGTTCTGCTATGCCGCTTTTTGTTCGGTCTGCTGTTCCCGATCTGGATTCAGCAGCACCGTTCCTACCGGTTCCCAGTTACGTGTTTGTCCTGACCACCGTTCAGGTCTTTTCCGGCGCTCCCGCTCATACAGCTCATGGCGCAGTGCCAGGATCTGATGATCTTTCCCTCCATGGCGCTCTGATGGGGTGACGAAGCGGATCCGGCTGTGCCGGTGTTCGCTGTTGTACCACCGCATAAAATCCCTCACCCAAGTCCGCGCAGCGTCCAAGCTGGCGAAGCCTTCCAAGGGCCATTGCGGGCAGTACTTCAGTGTCCTAAACAGTGATTCCGAGTACGGGTTGTCATTGCTTACGCGTGGACGACCGCGAGAAGGCGTGATGCCCAGCTCATACATTTTGCTTAACAGCGTCACCGATTTCATTGGCGCTCCGTTATCAGAGTGCAACACCAAGGGCTCACGCAGGCACTTCTCATTGATCACGC
>NZ_JYLH01000006.1 GCF_001439685.1 Pseudomonas libanensis | reverse complement strand
CAAAACCCTTGGCGCCGTTGGCGGCCAGGCTGTCGATGGCCGAGAGGGTTTTCTCGCCGTCGGGCACGGCGATCTTGATCACGGTGAAACCGTGTTCCTTGCCGGCTTTTTCGGCGAAGGCCCATTCCGTTTGAAACCAGGGTTCTTCGGCCTGCTTGACTAGAAAGCCGATCTTCACTTCTTCAGCCGATACGATGCTGCTGAGGCTGCTTAAAGCAACGGCGGCAGCCAGAACGCGTAGAACCTTTTTCATGAACGACACCTCTTGTTGTTGTTTTTGAGTCTTGGGTTTAACCGGCGAAGCGGTGACAAGGTTTGCCAGGCACATCGACCTCAATGGCCAACAGCGCACCGTCCAAAGAGTGTTCCAAAGGGCTGGCGGCACTGGTGATGTACAACGTGGTGAGATTGGGCCCACCGAACACGCAACTGGTGGGACGGCTGACGGGCAGTTCGATGATGCGATCCACCTCACCCAGGGGCGTCAGGCGCAGCAGGCAACTGCCGTCCCAACGGGCATTCCAGATGTAGCCTTCGGCGTCCATGGCCGAACCGTCCGGCCCGCCCCGCTCGTGGGGGCCGAACCACACCCGCGCGGGTTCGAGTTGGCCGTCAGGCTGGATTGGATGGTGGTACAGCGTGCCGTCCATGCTGTCGCCGAAGTGCACGTGACCACCGTCTTCACTCCAGAGCAGTGTGTTGGGAATGCCCAGGCCGCTGAGCAGCGGCGTGACCGTGGCATCGGCATCGATGCGGAACAATCCTCCGGAACGCCGAGTGATGGGCAAGTCCTCGCCTTGCTCACCGATATTGTTCTGCATGGTGCCCAGCCACAGCCGGCCCTGGGCATCGCAGCGCGCTTCATTGCCACGGTTGCCCGCTTGCGGGTCGGCGACGCACAGCAGGGTCAGCGCTTCGGTGGCCAGGTCCAGGCGATACACGCCGCTGCTCAAGGTCACCAGCGCATCGCCACGTTCACAGGGGATGAATGCCGAGACATGCTCGGGCAATTGCCAGACCTGCAACTCGCCGCCCATCAGGCGCAGGGCCTGCCGGGCAGCGATATCCACCCAATACAGGGCCTGGGTCGGTCTGTCCCAGAACGGCCCCTCGCCCAACCGGGCACGGTGTGGGGTCACTGCATTCACTGACATGAAGCCTCCTGGTGACTTACAACGGGTCGCGGGATGGCGTGCCATCCACCAGCCGTTGGATACGCAACGGGTTGGCGTTTTTCAACGCCTCGGGCAGCAGGCTATCAGGGTAATTCTGGAAGCACACCGGGCGCAGGAAGCGGTCGATGGCCAGGGTGCCGACCGAGGTGCCACGGGCATCGGACGTTGCCGGATACGGCCCGCCGTGCACCATCGAATCGCAGACTTCGACGCCAGTGGGATAACCGTTGAGCAGGATGCGCCCGACTTTCTGCTCCAGCAGCGGCGTGAGTTCGGCGAACTGTTGCAGGTCAGCCGGTTCGCCGATGATGGTGGCGGTCAATTGCCCGTGCAGCCCCTGCAAGGCGGTGCTGAGCTGGGCCTGGTCGGCCACTTCGACGAACACCGTGGTGGGGCCGAACACTTCTTCCTGCAGCACTTCGTCGCCGTCGATCAACAGGCGTACATCCGCCTTGAACAGCTGCGGTTGAGCCTGGTTGCCCGATTGCGCGTTACCCGCCAGGTGCTGGATGCCTGGGTGGGACAGGAGTTTTGCCAGGCCCTTGCCATAGCTGTCCAAGGTGCCGGCGTTGAGCATGGTCTGCGCCGGTTGCGCACCGATCAATTGCGCGACCTGTTGAGTGAACGCCGTGAATTGTGGCGACGCGATACCGATGACCAGGCCGGGGTTGGTGCAGAACTGGCCGCAGCCCTGCACCACCGAGGCGGTCAGGTCGCGGGCCACGCTTTCGGCGCGGACGTGCAAGGCCTGGGGCAGCACGATCACCGGGTTGATGCTCGACATCTCGGCGAACACCGGGATCGGTTGCGGGCGTGCCGCGGCCATGTCGCACAGGGCACGGCCACCCTTGAGCGAGCCGGTGAAACCCACGGCCTGGATCGCCGGATGCTTGACCAGGGCTTCGCCGACGCCGCCGCCGAAGATCATATTGAATACCCCCGCCGGCATCTCGGTGGCCTCGGCCGCGCGGATGATCGCATCGGCCACTTGCTCGGCCGTCGCCATGTGCCCGCTGTGGGCCTTGAACACCACGGGGCAGCCTGCGGCCAACGCAGCGGCGGTATCGCCGCCCGCCGTGGAAAAGGCCAGGGGGAAGTTGCTGGCACCGAACACCGCCACCGGGCCCAGGCCGATACGGTATTGGCGCAGGTCCGGGCGTGGCAGCGGCTGGCGATCCGGCAAGGCTTTATCGATACGCGCCCCGTAGAAATCGCCACGGCGCAGCACCGTGGCGAACAGGCGCATCTGGCCGCTGGTGCGCCCGCGCTCGCCTTTAATGCGGGCGGCGGGCAGCGCGGTTTCGCGGCAGACCAAGTCGATGAAGTTATCGCTCAGGGCATCCAGCTCGTCGGCTATCGTGTCCAGGAACTGCGCACGGCGCGCGGCACTCAGCGCACGGAACGCCGGATACGCAGCGGCGGCGGCCTTGGCGGCGGCATCGACCTCTTGCGGTGTGGCCTGGTAGAAATCCTGCGGCAAGGCTTCACCGCTGGTGGCATCGACGCTTTGCAGCTTGACGTTGCCGTTGGCGCTGCGCTGGCCGCCGATGTAGTTGTGGCCGAGGAACTGGGTCATGTTGATCTCCTTAAAGGGGGGTGACTTGGCCGGGTTCAAATGCCGCATCGCTGCTGCCGATACCGTTGATCAACGGCGCGCCGAATTCAGCCTGGCTGATCTCGAACACGTCGCCCGGCTGGGTACGTATACCGTCGGCAAATGACAGCGTAGCGGTGCCGAAGAAGTGAATGTGCACATCCCCCGGCTTGAGGAACTGGCTGTATTTGAAGTGGTGATACTCAAGGTTTTCCAGGCTGTGGCACATATTGGCCTCGCCACTGAGGAATTCGTTCCGCCAGATTTCCTCGCCGTTGCGCAGGATGCGGCTGCTGCCGGCCAGGTGCTGGGGCAGCTCGCCCACGCGCAGTTCCGGGCCATAGCTGCAACTGCGCAGCTTGGAATGGGCCAGGTACAGGTAGTTCCTGCGTTCCATCACATGGTCGGAGAACTCATTGCCCACCGCAAAGCCGAGGCGATAAGGTTTGCGGTCGTGGCCGATCACGTAGAGGCCGCCGATCTCCGGCTCTTCGCCAGCGTCTTCGGCAAACGGCGGCACCGGGAAGGCGGCGCCCGGGCGTACGACAATGCTGCCGTCGCCCTTGTAGAACCACTCCGGCTGCACGCCTGCCTGGCCCGCCGCAGGCTTGCCGCCCTCCACGCCCCATTTGAAGATGCGCATGGTGTCGGTCATGGCGCTGTCGTCGCCGGCCTGCTGGTGCATCTTGTCGCGGGCCGAAGCGCTGCCCAGGTGGGTCAGGCCGGTGCCGCTGATCAGCATATGGGCCGGGTCCGGGTGGTCCAGTGGCGGCAGGATTTTCAGCTCGGCCCGCAGCGCGGCGTAGTCATGGCTATCGCCCAGGCCCAGGCCCTGCACCTGTTGCGCAAGGCCCGTGCCGGCTTTGATGGCGGCCAGCGCCAACTCGCGCACGCTGTGTGCGCCCTGCACTTCGCGCAGGGTGTTGCCTTCCACAACGCCGACGCGGCGCTCACCGTTACCCAACTCGAACTGAACTAGACGCATGCATTTTCTCCAGGATTTAAGTACGTGTGGCGCCACGGGCGCTGGCGGCGAATTGGTCGACGGGCAGCACGTGCTTGCGCTCCAGCACGCGGTAGACCACGAAGGTCAAGACCAGCCCGAACACCATCACGCCGGATAAGAAGTACAGGCCCGAGGCCAGGTTGCCGGTGTATTCCTTGAGTGCACCGATCACAAACGGACCGATGTAGCCGCCGAGGTTGCCCACCGAGTTGATCAAGGCGATACCGGCTGCCGCGCTGGCCCCGGCAAAGAAGCGCCCCGGCAAGGTCCAGAACACCGCGGTGCAGGAAAACATGGCAAATGCCGCCAGGCACAACGCAGCCATCTGCAACACCGGCACACTCAGCCAGGCGCTGCAGAACAGGCCGATGGCGCCGAGCACATACAGCACCGCGAGATGGCCGTAGCGATCATTCAAGCGGTCGGAACTGCGCGGGATGATCAGCAGGCCGATGATGCCGAAGATATACGGCACGGCGGAGATGAAGCCGGTGGTGAGGTCGCTGCCGCCGAACTGCTTGATCAGGGTCGGCAGCCACAGGCCCAGGCCGTAGATGCTCAGGGTCACCGGCAGGTAGAACAGCGCCAGCAGCAACACGCGCTTGTCCTTGAGGGCATGCAACGGGTTGCCATGGCGGGTCTGGCCGTAGGCTTGCAGGTCTTTTTCCAGCTCGCCGGTGAGCCAGGTCTTTTCTTGCTCGCTCATCCAGCTGACCTGTTTCGGGCCGTCCGGCAGGTAGCGCAGCACCGGCCAGGTCAGCAGGATCGCCGGGGTGCCGATCACGATAAACAGCCACTGCCAGCCGTGCAGGCCAAGGATGCCGTCCATGCCGAGC
The DNA here is from genome assembly GCF_001439685.1 of Pseudomonas libanensis. Taxonomy (GTDB): domain Bacteria; phylum Pseudomonadota; class Gammaproteobacteria; order Pseudomonadales; family Pseudomonadaceae; genus Aquipseudomonas; species Aquipseudomonas libanensis. Next base: position 338,641 of record NZ_JYLH01000006.1, on the reverse strand, counting down.
AGACCGCCGGACACGGGCCCCGTGATCATCATCGCGATGGGCTGGGAGAGGATGAACAGCCCGAGGATCTTGCCGCGATGGCGTACCGGGAACCATTGGGTGATGTAGTACAGCACGCCAGGAAAGAACCCCGCTTCCGCTGCGCCGAGCAAAAAGCGCATCACATAGAAGCTGTGCGGGCCTTGCACGAAGGCCATGCCGATGGTGATGGCGCCCCAGGTGATCATGATGCGCGCAAACCAGCGCCGCGCGCCGAAGCGGTCGAGCATCAGGTTGCTGGGGATTTCGAACAGGAAGTAGCCAATGAAGAACAGCCCGGCACCGAGGCCATAGGCGGCGTCACCGATGCCGACGTCGGCGCCCATGTGCAGCTTGGCGAACCCTACGGCGGAACGGTCCACGTAGGCGATCAGGTACAGCAGGATCAGGAAGGGAATCAGTTTCAGCGTGATGCGCCGAATAAGCCGCAATTCCTGGCTCATGGGTCGATCTCCGATTGTTGTTTTTATAGAAGCTCGGGGGACGCCTCTCGCGAAATCCGCCAGGGTCATACCTCAGTTGAGATCGACTATATAGTATGACTATTTGCAAAACAACACTTCCAAAGCTTCGATTTTGCGCTTATGTTTAACCACGCATAGAACATATAGTCATACAATAAGAGAATCGATCATGCCTGACAAAAAGCCCGGCCTACGCTCCGCCCAGTGGTTTGGTACCGCCGACAAGAACGGCTTCATGTACCGCAGCTGGATGAAGAACCAGGGCATTGCCGACCACCAGTTCCATGGCAAGCCGATCATCGGCATCTGCAATACCTGGTCGGAGCTGACCCCGTGCAACGCCCACTTCCGCCAGATCGCCGAGCACGTCAAGCGCGGCGTGATCGAGGCCGGTGGCTTCCCGGTGGAATTCCCGGTGTTTTCCAACGGTGAATCCAATTTGCGCCCCACCGCCATGCTCACCCGCAACCTGGCGAGCATGGATGTGGAGGAAGCCATTCGCGGGAACCCCATCGATGGCGTGGTGCTGCTGACCGGTTGCGACAAGACCACCCCGGCGCTGCTGATGGGCGCGGCCAGTTGCGATGTGCCGGCCATCGTGGTCACCGGCGGGCCGATGCTCAATGGCAAGCACAAGGGCCAGGACATCGGTTCGGGCACCGTGGTGTGGCAGCTCAGCGAACAGGTCAAGGCCGGCACTATCACCCTGGATGACTTCCTCGCGGCCGAAGGCGGCATGTCGCGCTCGGCGGGCACCTGCAACACCATGGGCACGGCGTCGACCATGGCCTGCATGGCCGAGGCACTGGGCACGTCCCTGCCCCACAACGCGGCGATCCCGGCGGTGGATGCACGGCGTTATGTGCTGGCGCATATGTCCGGCATGCGTGCTGTGGAGATGGTGCGCGAAGACTTGAAGCTGTCGAAGATCCTGACCAAGGAGGCGTTTGAAAACGCGATTCGGGTAAACGCGGCCATCGGCGGTTCGACCAATGCGGTGATCCACTTGAAGGCCATCGCCGGGCGCATCGGGGTTGAATTGGACCTGGATGACTGGACCCGCATCGGCCGCGGCATGCCGACCATCGTCGACCTGCAACCGTCCGGGCGCTTCCTGATGGAAGAGTTCTACTACGCCGGTGGCTTGCCCGCGGTGCTGCGGCGCCTCGGTGAAGCCAACCTGATCCCCCACCCCGATGCCTTGACCGTCAACGGCAAGTCCCTGGGCGAGAACACCAAGGACTCACCGATCTATGGCCAGGATGAAGTGATCCGCACACTCGACAACCCGATCCGCGCCGACGGCGGCATCTGCGTGTTGCGCGGCAACCTGGCGCCCCTGGGTGCGGTGCTCAAGCCATCGGCGGCCAGTCCCGAGCTGATGCAGCATCGCGGCCGTGCGGTGGTGTTCGAGAACTTCGACATGTACAAGGCGCGCATCAACGACCCGGACCTGGACGTGGACGCCAACTCGATCCTGGTCATGAAGAACTGCGGCCCCAAGGGTTACCCGGGCATGGCCGAAGTCGGCAACATGGGTTTGCCGGCCAAGCTGCTGGCCCAGGGCGTGACCGACATGGTGCGTATTTCCGATGCACGCATGAGCGGCACCGCTTACGGCACCGTGGTCTTGCATGTGGCACCGGAAGCCGCTGCCGGCGGGCCGTTGGCCACGGTGCAGGAAGGTGACTGGATCGAGCTCGATTGTGCCAATGGCCGCCTGCACCTGGACATCCCGGACGCCGAGCTGGCGGCACGCATGGCCGACCTCAAGCCGGCGCAGAACCTGATCGTCGGCGGCTACCGCCAGTTGTACATCGACCATGTGCTGCAGGCCGACCAGGGCTGTGATTTCGACTTCCTGGTGGGTTGCCGCGGCGCCGAAGTCCCACGGCATTCCCACTAATTGGGATGCTATGATGCGGCGAATCTAAGCCAGAGCCTATCCGTCGTTATGGATCACCAGCCGCCCAAGCCGCGCAAGAGCCAGCATGCCCAGATCGTCCAGGACTTGGGCATGCACATCGTTTCCGGCCGCTTCAAGCCCGAAGAACGGCTGCCCATGGAAGCTACGCTGTGCGAGGAATACCAGGTCAGCCGCTCGGTATTGCGCGAGGCGACGCGGGTGCTGAGTGCCAAGGGCCTGGTGTATTCCAAGCCACGGGTGGGCGCGGTGGTGCGGCCACGCTTGAAATGGCACCTGCTCGACCCGGACGTGCTGTCCTGGTTGATGCAATCCACACCCCACAGCGAGTTCTTCAACACCCTGGCCGGGGTGCGTCGTATCCTGGAGCCGGAAATCGCCGCCATGGCCGCGACCACCGCCACCGATGAAGACATCGCCACCATCGAACAAGCCTACCAGGGCATGGAAACCGCGCAGACCCACGAACAGCTGTTGCAGGCCGACCTGGACTTCCACCGTGCGATTGCCGACGCCACCCGCAACGACCTGCTCGCCTATATGTGCAACATGCTTTCGCTGCCGTTGCGCGAGTCGATCAACATCACCAACCGCCGCCCGGATATCCAGGGTTTGAGCCTGCCCCGGCACAAGGCGATCCTCACCGCGATCCAGAACCGCGATGCACTGGGTGCGCGACATGCCTCGCTGGTGCAATTGGATGACACCCGGGTGGCGCTGGATACGGTGATGAATGTGCTGACGCCGTTGTGACCCGGCGCTTATGTTGGTTGAGATAATGCTATCGGGGGCAAGCCCCCTCCTACATTTTGGATCTGTGTACAGCGCGTTATAGGGTGTAGGAGATTCCGACCTGCACCGTACGCGGCGCCCCAGGGTAGGCGTAGATATTGCCGAACGCCCCTTCCTCATACTCGCGGTTGAACAGGTTCTTCACGTCCAGGTTCAGGCGTACCTGCTCATTGACCTTGTAGTAGCCGAGCAGGTCGACCACGGCGTAGGCGTCCATCGAGAAGCCAGTGTTGGCGGTCTGGCCGGCGCGTTGGTCGACGTACTTGCCGCCGGCCCCCAGGCCCAGGCCTTTGAGCGCGCCGTCCTGGAACTCGTAGACGTTGAGCAGGCTGAAACTGTTGCGCGGAATGTTCATCAGACGGGTGCCGGCACGGAAGGTGTTGTCGCGGGTGACCTCGGCATCCACGTAGGCGTAGCCGCCAATCACGCGCCACTCGGGTGTAAGGTTGCCCGCCACGTTCAGGTCGAAGCCGCGGCTGCGCACCTGGCCAGCGGCGACGCTGAAGGTGTTGGTGGGGTCGGCCGGGTCGTTGGTCAGCACGTTTTTCTTTTCGATCTGGTAGATCGCCGCGTCGACACTCAGTTGACGGTCAAGGGCCTCCCACTTGATCCCCATCTCATAGGACTTGCCTTTCTCCGGCGCAAAACCACCGCCTTCACGGCTGGCGCCGGTATTGGGCTTGAACGAACGAGCGGCGTCGGCATAGACCGCGACGGTGTCGGTGAGGTCGTAGATCACGCCCACACGCGGGGTGACCGCGTTGTCGGCGGCTTGCCAGTTCTTGCCGAGGGGTACATAGGTTTCGTAATCATGCTCGAATCGTTCGAAACGGGCACCCGCCAGCACTTTCAAACGTTCGGTAAGCGCCACCTGATCCTGTACAAACGCGGCATAGGTCTTGAGGTTCTCCTTGTCGTGGGTCGGCGTACGCGTCAGCGGCGGACGCGCCTGGCCATACACCGGATTGAAAATGTCGATCGGGTAGGTACCCAGGGCCGCACTGGAACGCTGGATGATCGACTTGTAGTCGTAATCCTCGTACTCGATACCGGTGAGCAAAGTGTGATCGAAGCCGCCCGTGGAAAAATGCCCGGTCAGGTTGAGCTGGTAATCCTTGTCGGTCCATTCCAGCTTGCGGTAGTTGAAGTTGCGTTGCAGGGTGCGGCCATCGGTGCCCAGGCTGCCCGCCCCATTGGCTTCGATGGCGTTGCCTTTCAAACTGCCGTCCAACCACTGGAAACCACCGCCCAGGGTCCAGTTGTCGTTGAGCGCATGCTCGAAACGCAACTGCGCCATGTTGTTGTCGTTGTGCAGCTTGCCGGCGTCCTTGTCGCCCCAGAACGTATCGCGCGACGGCGTGCTGCGCTGGTTGGGCAGGCGCGTCAGGCCACGGTCCAACGGGTGGTTGTTGCGCATGAAGTCGCCTTCGAAGATCACCTTGGTGTCATCGTTGGCCTGCCAGGTGATCACCGGCGTCACGCCGTAGCGCTCGGTCTCGACATGATCGCGGAAGGTATCGCCGCCCTCACCTACCACGTTCAGGCGATAGGCCAGGCGGCCTTCTTCGTCCAGCGGGCCGGAGGCATCCAGGGTGCCGCGCTTCATGCCCTGGTCATTCACCTGGCTGCCCAGGGTGACGGTACGCTCGGCCAGCGGCTGCTTGGACACAACGTTGAAGGTGCCACCGGGGTCGCCACGACCGTAGAGCATGGTCGCCGGACCACGCAATACCTCAAGACGCTCGATGGTATTGGCGTCCGGCATGTTCGGGTAGCCGCGGTTGATCGGGAAACCATTGCGGTAGAACTCACCGGTGGTAAAGCCACGCACGGTGAAGGTGGTCAGGCCCTGGCCGCCGAAGTTGTTGGCGCGGCCGACACCACCGGCATAGTCGAGGGCATCCTGCAGACGCGTCGCGCCGATGTCCTCGACCACGTCCTTGGATACAACGCTGATGGATTGCGGGGTTTCATGAATGGAGGTGTCGGTACGCGTCGCACTGGCTGATCGTGTGGCGTGGTAACCCTGCACCGGGCCCTGGGCCGACTCGAAGTCGGCGGTGGCGGTGACGTTGGTGGCTTGCAACTCGATACTGGCTGTTTCTGCCGGGGCATCCTCTGCCCACGAAAAAGGGGAAAACGCCTGAAGCACGCAGATGGAAATCAGGGTACGACGCATGGGTGTTGAACCTAGTGAAAGAGCCAGATGGGACGGCAAACCTGCCAAGAATTCGCGAGCATCATAGCCCAGCCGATTCTCATTTGGCATCCATTCTCATTTGTTATTTTTCGCTCAGACCTTTGGCCTCCGTAGTGCGTGCATAAACACCAGGCGAAAAAAAGCCACTCACTTGAGTGGCTCTTGTGTATGCCTGGCCCGCCTCAGCGATAGCGTTCCAACCAATGCGCGTAAGGCGCCGGCAAGGTCCAGGAGGATTTTTCCACACCCAGCTCCTTGGCCGCAAAGTACGCCCAATGTGGATCGGCCAAATGCGCACGCCCTACCGACACCAGGTCCAGGTGCCCGGCCTGCAACGCGCCTTCGGCCAGTTGCGGGGTACCGAAGCCCCAGGCGGATGTCACCGGGATACCGGCTTCACGACGTACACGTTCAGCAATCGGGCCCATGAAAGCCGGGCCCCACGGTATGTTGGTGTCGGGAATGGTGAAACCGACGCTGACACTCAGCAGGTCGAGGCCACCGTCCTTGAAGCGGCGAGCCAGCTCGATGGACTCGGTGAGGGTCTGCTCATCACGGCCGTCGTATTCAATCACGCCGAACCGCGCGGTAAGCGGCAGGTTTTCCGGCCAGACCTCACGCACGGCGGCCAGGGTTTCCAGGAGGAAGCGGCTGCGGTTGTCGAAGCTGCCACCGTAGGCATCGGTGCGCTGGTTGGAATGCTCGGAGAAAAAGCTCTGGCCCAGGTAGCCGTGGGCGAAGTGCAGCTCGATCCATTCAAAACCGGCGTCACGGGCACGGCGGGCGGCGTCGACGAAGTCCTGCTGGACGCGGGCGATATCGTCCAGGGTCATGGCACGCGGTACGTTGGGCAGGTTGGCCCCGAACGCGATGGCCGAAGGGGCGATGGTTTCCCAGCTGCGTGCATCGGAAGCCGGGATGTGGTCATCGCCTTCCCATGGGCGGTTGGCGCTGGCCTTGCGGCCGGCGTGGGCGATCTGGATGCCCGGCACCGAACCTGCGGCCTTGATGGCCTTGACCATGGGCACGAACGCCTGGGCATGGGCATCGCTCCAAATACCGGCACAGCCTGGGGTGATACGCCCTTCGGGAGCGACGGCGGTGGCCTCGACCACCAGCAGGCCGGCCCCGCCACGGGCCATGCCGGCCAGGTGTACGTGGTGCCAATCGTTGACCATGCCGTCATCGGCCATGTATTGGCACATCGGCGGGATGGCAATGCGATTGCGCAAGGTAACGTCTTTAAGTTTGAACGGTTCGAACAAGGCGGACATCAGATACTCCAAGGAAGGGTGTTTGATTCGATAGTTCGATGGTAATCGAACTATGGTATTGAACGCTACCCCCCTGTTATGATCCGCCCATGCGAGCCTTCAAACACCCTACTGCGCAAGAATTGACGCTTGAGCGCGTGCTTTACGCCTTGAGCGACCCCGTACGCCTGGACATCGTGCGCTGCCTGGCCGGCGTGCCCGAAGCCAGCTGCGGTGAACTGGATGGCGGGCGGCCTAAATCCAGCATGTCCCACCACTTCCGGGTGCTGCGCGATGCCGGCCTGGTGCACACCCGCAACGTGGGCACTACCCATATGAATTCGTTGCGTCGCGACGAACTGGAGAGCCGCTTTCCCGGGTTGCTGGCGAGTATTCTGTCGCAGCTGTAGAGGACGCCTGCGCGTCAGGATAAAACCGGCTGCAGCAGCGCACCGTCCAGATGCACGCAGTCCTTGCCGTTGCGCTTGGCGCCATACAGGTTCTTGTCTGCCATCTTGAGCACCGTCGACAGGTCGTCGCCCGCCGAAAAGCGCGCCATGCCCGCACTGCACGTGTAGTGATGCGGTGCAGCGACACTGCTGCGGATCGACTGCAGTAACGCCAGGGCAAAATCGCAGGCCAGTTCCGGGTCATCGCCCTGCAACAACACACCGAACTCTTCCCCGCCGATCCGACCAAAGCTGTGGCTACCCTTGGCGTTTTTCAGGCACACGGCCATGGCGCGCAGGATCTTGTCGCCCACATCGTGGCCATACAGGTCATTTTTTTCCTTGAAACTGTCGATATCCAACATGATGAAGTAGCCGCTCTGGCCATCACTGAGCAACTTTTCGAAACTTTGCATAAAGGCGCGCCGGTTGAGGATCGAGGTCAGATAATCCGTTTCGGCCAATGCGCGAAACTCACTTTCCACCAGCAATACCGAGCGCAGGTTCTTCAGATAGGAGTAACTCAAGATAAAACCAATGGACACCGAAGAAGCACAAAACATCAGCAGATAGACCTCGGTGCCCGCATATATATCGGCCTGCATCGGCGGCCACAGAATAAGCCAGACCAGGAGCGCGTCGGCCAGATAATCCTGGATACTGATAAACAAGATGGCGCTGCCCACCACCAGGGTGACGGCCAATGGCAGGCCATAAATGCGCAACTCTTCATTCAAGCGAATGATGTAGGCGAAGCCGACCGACAACAGCACCATATAGGTCACCCCCAGCACCCGCCAAAGTAGAAAGTTGGCGGTCCTGGTATGCACGCGGCAGACAACCAACAGGCCAAGAGTGACGCCCACCGTATAAATATCCAACTGCAGGGCCGGATGAATCAACAACATGCCGACCCAGGCAATAATCCCTATCCATTCGGCTTGCGTCACGGCGGGCGACAGCAAACTGCGCATCCGGGGCCGCAACTTCAAGTTAGCAGGCATCCCTACGCTCCCATCTCAATAGCATGCAGGCCAACCGCAAATGAAAAGGCCATGAAGCGCTTTACCAGACTGGCGAAAGGCGGCAGGACTTCCAGCCGGGTCTTGGAGTGAGCCTTGAAATAGCCCTTCTCCACGCCCTCCTGCACCATGCGGATAATGTGGGTCTTGGACACGGAAAGTTGCTTGGCCAATGCCAGGTAGGACGACGACCTGAAGGTAGCGCGGTCATTGTCCGGCGCAAAGGCATCGTTATAGATTGCCAGCATCAACAGATGCCCGGCGTCGCGTTTCACCAGCCAGTAACACTCGGGCAGTAACACATCCACCGTCAGTTCAGAGGCGAGGATCACGGCGAAACCCTTGAAATAGAGGGCCAGGAACCCGCGATCATCAAGGTCGCGCATCTGCCGGAAAATCTCCCGTTCCGGGTACAGCAGCGCCAACGACTCAGTAAGCGCCGTCAGCATCAAGCGCGCTTCACGGCAAGCTTCATCCGAGGGTGAATACACCCGGAAGCGACTGTCTTCGGGGTGCGGTGCAACCTCCATGAAACCCAGGGCCCGAAACAACAGGAAGATTGATTCCAGGCTGTTTTTCGAACAATACCTGCGCGCCACGCACAGGGCCTTAACTTCTGCCAACAATGGCAGAGGGGTGGAAAAGTACCGGCTCAATAACGCAAACGACACCATCAAGCGGCTGTATTTAAGTGCACTCTTGTAGAAAAACGGTCGTCTTGAATAGGGCACGAGCAGCACGTGGTAATGCGCTCTCATGCACGCTTCAAAATCCCTATGACGTTCGAGTGCTTGCGCGGTATTACACATAGCTGACTTCAACGAACTGACACGCATGAAAGAGCCCTGATCAACCAATTATTCCACTGATCTCGGCTACGAAATCCCTGCAGCCAGGCCCCAAAAACAAATCACGTCAAAAACCCTGCCATTAATGGCTTTTTGCCTCGAACGCAATGTACAGCGATTGCCGCACCAGACGTCATCAGTACCAAAGTTGTTCCACATTCAAATCATCTGTGGCCTGCAGTTGCGCGACATCTCTCGTTACATTCTCCCGGGCTAGCGACTTATCAACTAATCGATTCAGCACCCTGCGAACCTTCCCTCTCTCGCGACGTCGTAACAGGGCATTGTTGCCAACCACCCACTGCGAGGTGCTCGTTTGAAAGCTGCTGTCCTGAAAAAATACCGCCTGATCATCAAGACCATGGGCTATGTGGGCTGGGCGCTGTTCTGGCTGTTGCTATGGGATGTGGCCGTGACGGTGGACTTCATGCTGTTTCTCACCGCTAAGATCAACTTGCCGCTGATGCCCCTGACCTTGCTTGGTTCGGCGCTGGTAGTGCTGATCAGTTTTCGCAACAGCAGCGCCTACAACCGCTGGTGGGAAGCACGCACGCTGTGGGGGGCGATGGTCAACAACTCGCGCAGCTTTGCCCGGCAAGTATTGACCCTGCTGGATGACGCTCCCGGTGAGGTGAACCCGGTCAAGTCGACGCTGTTGCGCCGGCACGTGGCCTACGTCAATTGCCTGGCCGCGCACCTCAAGGGCCAGCCGTGCCCGGAAGAAGTGCGGGCATTTATCCCCGCCGAGGAATTTGCGCGCAACGGCGCCACCAATAATTTCGCCAACGACATCCTCACCGGCTCCGCCACCTTGCTGGCCCGCGAATACCAGGCCGGGCGCCTGGACAGCATTCGCCTGGCACGTCTGGAATCGACCCTGGTGGACCTGTCCAATGCCCAAGGCGGCATGGAGCGTATCGCCAACACCCCGCTGCCCTACCCCTACGTGTATTTCCCGCGGCTGTTCATTTCGTTGTTCTGCCTGATCGTGCCGGTGGGCCTGGTGGAGTCCCTGGGCTGGTTCACGCCGCTGGCCTCCACGGTGGTGGGCTTCATGCTGCTGGCCATCGAACGCATCGGCACCGACCTGCAAAGCCCGTTCAACTCCAGCGAACACCAGATCCAGATGGAAAGCATCTGCGAAACCATCGAGAAGAACCTGCAGTCGATGCAGCGTGATGCCCTGGGTGATCATGCTTCCTGAGCAGCGAATGCCGCCCGCTCGTTGACAGAGCGTAGCGACGCAAAAGGCCAGAGAGCTTCATATGCAGCCGTTTCTTGGCTGCCCATAACTCATCAAACCGTTACAACAAAGTGCTTGGAACCTGAACTGAGCCGGATTAAACCATTTAAAAAAGGACCAACATCCGTACTGTTCCTAAGAATACTCTTACAGACGACATAATTTTTTCAGGCAAATCTATGCGCTCTGGTCTCCTGCATAAACGGGTACGTTTAAACCCACGCCAAGGTCGGCCAGAGTCACCATAAGGAATCGAAGCTTGAAACCCCGTCCAATTGCAGATCTCTTTTGTCTCGACTTTCAACAAAACCCTTACCCCACCTACGCTAAACTCAGAAAGCAAGCGCCCGTCTACTGGAGCGAGCAAATACAAGCGTGGGTAGTGACACGATATGAGGATGTGCTCACTTGCCTGCATGACCCGAGAATTTCCGCGAACAGGATACTTCCGCGCATGCAACAAATGCCGGAAGCATTAAGAATTCAACTGGCGCCCTTGGAAAGAACCCTGTCGATGTGGCCGCTCATGTTAGAGCGCCCCAACCACACTCGCCTGCGTCAATTGATCAACAAGGCGATGACACCTCGAATAGTGCGAAGTTTTATTCCGGTCATTCAAGGCCAGGTGGACGAACTTCTTGATTCAGCACTGGCCAGCAACAGTGTGGATTTCATCGCCGACATCGCCACGCCTTATCCATTGAATGTGGTGTCTGAGATCATTGGTGCACCGGTGGAAGGACGCCCTTTACTCAAAGCCTGTGCGGTGGATATCGTCAACTTCTTCGGCAGCCCGCCCCATGAATACGAAGTGCGGGCAAAGACCGCAATGCGTAGTATCAGTGAAGCGACACAAATGCTTCGCGACATTTTGCTGATGCGTCGTAAACAGCCTGCTGCCGATCTTATATCTTCATTGGTTGAGGCCGAAGAGCGCGGCGATGTCATGAGTGAAGAGGAAATCCTTGCCACGTGTCTGATGATGGTTTTTGCAGGGTTTGAAACGACTACCAATCTGATCGGCAATGGCCTGCTCCTGCTCTTGCAACATCCACACATCGAGGCTCAGCTACGAAATAATCCCGACCTGATGCGAGGCGCGATTGGGGAAATGCTGCGCCACGAGAGCCCGGTGCAAAGGCTTTCGCGTATGGCGGTGGACGACTTCACACTACAAAATGAACACATCAAACGTGGCGACTTGATATTTTTAATGGCGGCTTCGGCAAATAGAGATGATCAAAAATTCCCAGACCCGGACCAATTCAATATTGAGAGGGACACTAAAAACCACCTGGCATTTGGTCACTCAATACACCTATGCCCTGGGAATACGCTGGCACAACTTGAAACCCAGATCCTGTTTACCGAACTATTTAAGCGCACGCGCTCTATCAAACTCGTGGAAAGCCGACCAGACTGGCAGATAAATCTGTCCGTACGTTCGCTCACTCGGCTACCGATTAAACTCGCTCCCCTGGAAAAGCCATTGACCATTACCCCAACTTCGACAGTTCACCATGAAACTTACGAACCCGTCCCAAACACTTAAACCGCTTGTTTGCGAATTGATTGGCGCATGGCGATTAATTGAGTATTCAGTCGTGCCTTTATCCTCGCCCACAAAACATCATCCGCTCGGAACTCGTCCTGAAGGTCTGATTATCTACGAGCAGCATTTCATGGCCGTACACATTGCAGGCAACCCTCTGGCAACGACCGCAATTGCCAGACAACCAATGGCTTATAGCGGCCACTATACATATGACGAGCGTAACGCTGTCATAACCCATCATATTCAACTCAGTACTTACGAAGCCTGGGCAAATACAGACCAATGTCGACACATTTCAATAGAGGGAAATCGGCTTCAACTACGCAGCGTGAACCCCATTACTCAGGACGATCAAGCCGTCCATGCAACGCTCGTATGGGAAAAACAAGCCTAACAACTAAGTTCATCTGACGTTGACGTAAGGCGCGCGTTGCGCTAGTTGCTACATATCAATGCCGCTCTTGATCAAATATCGCAACTACAAAAACGCGAGAAAATAATTTATGTTCGAACATCTGGATAATTACGCGGGTGACCTTGCGCTCGTGTTACTTGACGCCTATGAGCGTGACCCTCGTGAATCCAAAGTCAATCTTGGGATAGGACTCTACTTCGACGATAAGGGCCAGATTCCCTACCTCAAAGCCGTTCAGAAAGCAGCGCACATTACCGATAACGACGCGAGCCCCTGTAGCTATTTACCCATTGAGGGGCAATCTGACTTCCGGCATGCCACACAAGCGCTCATATTTGGCAATGACCACAGTGCTTTGCATGAACGTCGGGTAGCGACCATCCAGACCCTGGGAGGCTCGGGTGCGTTGGCCATGGCTGCCAGCCTGATCAAAAACTGGTTGCCCAACAGTGCAATATGGATCAGCGACCCGTGCTGGGGGAACCACGAAGTTTTTTTCCGAAACGCCAACGTTCAAGTTTACAGCTATCCCTACTACGACCCGGTTAACAAGAAGATCGCCTTCAGCCGCCTACTGGCTGCACTTGAACGCCTTCCCGAAAAAAGCGTGGTACTGCTGCAACCGTCTTGCCATAACCCTACAGGCTTGGACCTCAGCCGGGACCAGTGGCTGCAGGTCATCGACCTGCTTGGCCGGAAAAATTTGATACCCCTGCTGGACATGGCCTATCAAGGCTTCGGTGAAGGCCTTGATGAAGATGCATGGGTTGTGAGGGCAATCGCCAACACAGAAATAACGACAATTGTTGCGCAGTCGTTTTCGAAAAATTTTTCTTTGTATGGTGAACGCTGCGGTAGCGTGAACGTGGTGTGCCGAACCCAATCGCAAGCAAAGCGAGTAGTAGGCCAGCTCAAGTCTCGCGCCCTTGGCAGCTATGGCACTCCCCCCTCACGCGCGAGCCTGCTCATCACCACGATCCTTCAACATGACATGCTGCAAGCACAATGGCGCCAGGAAATCTCTGAAATGCGCAATCGTATCGCCACGGTGCGCCAGCAACTCTATGATGCCCTCAGCACATTGGCGCCCTCAGTAGATTGTCGTTACCTGCTTGAGCAACGTGGCATGTTTTGCTACACCGGATTGACGCCGAGTGAGGTCGAACACCTGCGCATTAACGAAGGTATTTACCTGCTGGATTCCGGACGCTTGTGCATGCCAGGGCTGAACAATAAAAACATCCATCACGTAGCCAAGGCGCTGGCGAGTGTGCTCAACAAACGTAGAGAAGTGACGACATCACAACCACACTCATAAAAATGTATTGCGCAATCGAAGATAGTCAATAGCTCGCACACCTTCCCCCGTGCACGAAAGTGTTCATTTCACTGTTCTGCCTGATCGTGCCGGTGGGCCTGGTGGAGTCCCTGGGCGCCGAGCACATCGGTTAAACCTTGGCCCTGGCCTCAAGTGCTTGCCCTTGCAGTCGATATACAGGGGTAAGCATGGGCCGCTCAGACTGCAAAACAACACATGCGACGCTCACCGCTACCGTTTCCCCCCTTGCCAAAATTATAAATACCCGCGGGAGAAGTCATGAATATCAAGCAAAAGCTGACCTGGGCGTTTGCCGCCATCGCGTGCCTGCCAGTCATCCTGGTGGCCGTCCTGGTGGTGCTGAACCTGCGCGAGGGGGCCCTGGCGAATTTTCTCGACAGCAGTGGCCGCGAAATCCGCCAGATCGACAATGGCATGAAGCAGTTCTTCGACGGAATCAGCCAGAACGTCGAGTACGTGGCCAAGGACCCGCGCGTTGTCGCAGCCAAGGGCCTCAAAAGCTATGCCGGCGCCGATGCGGCACAAATCCCGCTGACACCGACCAATCAAGAACTGCTGGCGATTTTCGACCAGTTCGCCAAGAGCCATCCGAGCACCGCCTACCTGTCCCTGGGCTTGAAGGACGGCGGCTATGCCAGTTGGCCTGACGACACCAAGCTCACTCATTACGATCCGCGCGTACGCCCCTGGTACCAGGCCGCCATTGCCGCGCCAGGCACCACCGTGCGCACTGGCGCCTATTACTGGGCGCCGGACGACGTCTCCCTGATCGGCACCGTGCACACCGTCGTCGACGCCAGCGGCAATATCCTCGGCGTGGTCGGCCTGGATGTGTCGCTCAAGCAACTGACCGAGCTGGTCCGTAACATCAAGCTGGGCGACAGTGGCTACCTGATGCTGGTGGAAGCCAACGGCAACGTGCTGGTCGACCCCAGCGATGCCAAGCACAACTTCAAGCCGCTGGCAGACTTGGGCGCCAACTACGCCGAATTGGCCAAGCGTGGCGACGGCGTAAGCCAGATCGACATTGACGGCGTGCCCTACATGGCCAATGTGGTCAGCTCCCAAGGGCTGGGCTGGCGCTTTATCGGCTTGATCAAGCGCGACGAAGTCATGGCCGGCGCCACCCGCCTGACCTGGTTGATCGCCGGCATCGCGGCGATCCTCGCCCTGGTGTTCGCGATTGTCGGCGCCAGCTTTGCCCGAGTGATCGTGCGACCGATTCGCGGCGTGGCCGACGGCCTCCAAGAGATCGCCGAAGGCGAAGGCGACCTCACCCGCCAACTCAAGGTGCAGGGCAAGGATGAAACCGCCAGCCTGGCGGGTTGGTTCAATCAGTTCCTGGGCGTGATCGCACAACTGGTGCAGCGCATCGGCAATGCCTCCTCCGACCTGCAAACCGCTGCCGCCGACACCAGCGAAGTGGCGCGCAACATGAACCAGGCGGCCGGGCGCCAACGTGAAGCGGTGGAACTGGTCAGCACCGCGTTCAACGAAATGGTGGCCACCGCCAACGAAGTGGCGCGCTCATGCAGCGCGGCAGCGACGAGTGCCGATGAAGGCTACCGCGATGTCCACAACGGCCAGCAACATATCGGCGAAGCCACCAGCAGCGTGCACAAACTGAGCGCGGACCTGCAGAAGTCGACCCAGACCATGGAGTTGCTCGAGCAGGACAGCAAGAACATCAACACCATCCTCGATACGATCCGTTCCATCGCTGAACAGACCAACCTGCTGGCCCTCAACGCCGCCATCGAGGCTGCGCGGGCCGGCGACCAGGGCCGCGGTTTTGCCGTGGTGGCCGATGAGGTTCGCGCCCTGGCCCGTCGCACCGCCGACTCCACCGGCGAAATCGACAGCCTGCTCGGCAACCTCGCCCGCCGCACCCAGGAGGTCACCCAGCAGATGCAGGGCAGCCTGCTGGTGTCCCACGCCAGCGTCGAACGCATCCAACAGGCCCGCGACAGCTTCGACAAGATCCGCGGCTCGGTGGACTCGATTCGCGACCAGAATACCCAGATCGCCACCGCCGCCGAGGAGCAGCACCAGGTCGCCGAGGAGATCAACCGCCACATCGCGCAAATCCATGCCGATGCGCAACTGGTCGAAGAGTTTGCCCACTCGGCGCAGACCGGCTCTGGCCGATTGACGGATATCTCCGGGCAACTCAAGGGGCTGGTCGGTCGCTTCAAGTTCTGACCCGGGTACTGGCCCACTCAAGCCGCTTGCGCCTTTTGACGCACGCGGCTTTTTGCTGCCTGGGATAATCGCAGGATTTGTAAGAGTGCATTACCGAGCTAAATGTACTAACTGGTTACTTATCTTGCTAAAATCCGGCCCCTGCCTTTCCTCACTCGAGTCCTGATCGACATGAAACGAGCATCGCGCGCCGCTGGCGCCTCTAGATTCTTACTGCTGGGCCTGGGCGTCATCATCGCCCTGCTCGGCCTCGCGCTGGCCATCGGCGGCGTCAAACTGGTGAGCCTGGGAGGCTCCTGGTACTTCCTGATCGGCGGCGCGGTCATGGCGATTGCAGGGCTGTTGCTCGCTTGTCGCAAACCGGCCGGCGCCTGGCTGTTCGCGGCCTTCCTGGTCGGCACGGCCATCTGGGCCATAGCGGATGTAGGGCTGGTGTTCTGGCCGCTGTTCTCGCGACTGTTCATGTTTGCGGTCATCGGTATGGTGGTAGCGCTGGTTTACCCGCTGCTCGTCAACCAACGTGCGCGGGGGGCCTATGGCGTCGCCGCCGTGTTGGCCGTGGGCGTAGCGGTAGCGGCAGGCAATATGTTTGTCGCCCACCCGAGCGTGGCGCCCACCGGCACTGGCCCGGGCATCACCCCGGTAGCTGCAGCCGATGCGCAGAAAGACTGGGCGCACTACGGCAATACCGAAGGTGGCAGCCGTTTCGCCGCGCTGGACCAGATCAATCGCGACAACATCGACAAGCTCAAGGTCGCCTGGACCTACCACACCGGCGACGTAGCCCTCAGCGACGGCAACGGGGCCGAAGACCAACTGACACCCTTGCAGATCGGCAACAAAGTGTTTATCTGCACGCCGCACAACAACCTGATCGCACTGGATGCCGACACCGGCAAAGAGTTGTGGAAGAACGAGGTCAACGCTAAATCGGCGGTCTGGCAGCGTTGCCGGGGCATGGCGTATTTCGACGCCACTGCACCCATTGCCCAACCTACCCAACCCAACAGTTCACCGATCATTGCCGCCAGCGTGCCAGCCGGCGCGCAGTGCCAGCGTCGCCTGCTGACCAACACCATCGATGCACGCCTGATCGCGGTGGACGCCGGCACCGGCAAGTTCTGCGAAGACTTCGGCACCCATGGCCAGGTCGATTTGAAAGCCGGCCTGGGCAATGTGCCGGACAGCTACTACCAACTATCCTCTGCGCCGCTGATTGCCGGCACCACCGTGGTGGTCGGTGGCCGTGTCGCCGACAATGTCCAGACCGACATGCCCGGTGGCGTGATCCGTGGTTTCGACGTAATCAGTGGCCAGATGCGTTGGGCCTTCGACCCGGGCAACCCCGAAGACAAGCAGGCTCCGACGGGCGACAGCACCTACGTGCGCAGCACCCCGAACAGCTGGGCACCGATGTCCTACGACCCGCAGATGAACACGGTCTTCCTGCCGATGGGCAGTTCATCCACCGATATCTACGGCGTGGAGCGCACCGCTCTCAACCACAAGTATGGCGCTTCAGTACTGGCGCTCGACGCCTCCACCGGTGCTGAAAAATGGGTGTACCAGACCGTCCACAATGACCTGTGGGACTTCGACCTGCCGATGCAACCCAGCCTGATCGACTTCACCCCGCCAGGCAGCGACAAGGCAGTACCGGCCGTGGTGATCGGCACCAAGGCCGGGCAGATCTATGTGCTCGACCGCGCCACCGGCAAACCGTTGACCGACGTGCAGGAAGTGCCGGTCAAGGCCGCCAACATTCCCAACGAGCCTTATTCCCTGACCCAACCCAAATCCGTGGGCATGCCGCAGATCGGCGCGCAGACCCTGACCGAATCGGACATGTGGGGCGCCACACCCTATGACCAGCTGCTGTGCCGCATCGACTTCAAGGGCATGCGCTACGACGGCTTGTACACCGCACCCGGCACCGATAAATCCCTGAGCTTCCCGGGCTCCCTGGGTGGCATGAACTGGGGCAGTATCTCCACCGACCCGGTGCACGGCTTTATCTTCGTCAATGACATGCGCCTGGGCCTGTGGATCCAGATGGTGCCGTCGCAGAACAAGGCCCAGGCCTCTTCCGGCGGTGAAGCGCTGAACACCGGCATGGGCGCCGTGCCGCTCAAGGGCACGCCTTACGCGGTGAACAAGAACCGCTTCCTGTCGGTGGCCGGCATCCCCTGCCAGGCGCCGCCGTTCGGCACCTTGACCGCCATCGACTTGAAGACGCAAAAGGTCGCTTGGCAAGTACCGGTGGGCACCGTTGAAGACACCGGGCCGCTGGGCATCCGCATGCACCTGCCGATCAAGGTGGGCCTGCCGACCCTGGGCGGTACGCTGTCGACACAAGGTGGCCTGATCTTTATCGCCGGCACCCAGGATTTCTACCTGCGCGCCTTCAACAGCGGCAATGGCGATGAAATCTGGAAAGCCCGCCTGCCGGTCGGCAGCCAGGGTGGGCCGATGACCTACGTGTCGCCGAAAACCGGCAAGCAGTACATCGTGGTCACCGCCGGTGGCGCACGCCAGTCCACCGACCGTGGCGACTACGTGATCGCCTACGCCCTGCCGTAACCCCTCTGTTCGCGCGGTGCTCCGGCACCGCGCTCTGTGCCTGGAACCCTGCGCATGACCCCTACTTCTCATACGTCCTTTGGCCGCCTGGTGCTGGGCCTGGCCCTGACTGCCGCCCTGCCCGCCCAAGCCGACGACACTACCCTGACCGGCGATTGGGGCGGCCTGCGTCGCGAACTCGACGCACAAGGTGTGCGTTTTACCGGCGACTACAGCGGCGAGACCGCCTACAACGCTCACGGCGGCCAGCATCGTTCGGCACGCTACTCGCAAAACCTCAAGCTCGGCGTGCAGTTCGACCTGGGCAAGCTCTACGGTTTCAACAACGGCGACCGTATCCAACTGACCATCAATGACCGCCGCGGCAACAGTGCTTCCGAGGATCTGGTCGGCAACCGCCTGCCGATCCAGGAAAACTACGGCGGCCTCTACACCCGCCTCACCGAGCTGAGCTACGAGCGCACGCTGTTCACCCCCGCGCTGAATGTGAAACTCGGCTATATGGCCATGGGCAACGACCTGGGCGGCCTGGACAGCGGCATCCTGTGCAACTTCATGAACGCCGGTTTCTGCGGGCATCCGCTGAACATGTCCGGCGGCAGCGGTTGGGCCAACTACCCGAATGCGCACCTGGGCGCACGGGTGAAATATGACTTTTCGCCAAACTGGCAGCTGCGCGTGGCGGCGTTCAATGTCGACCCTTCCAGTAACGGCAACGCCAGCCGCGCCTGGCATGTGGGCCCCAAGCACACCACCGGTACCGTGGTGCCCATCGAGCTGATCTACAAGCACACAGGCGCCCTGCCGGGTGAATACAAGCTGGGGTATTACTACGACAGCTCCGATGTGAAGCGTATCGGCAGCAATAAGAAGGTCAGCGGCCGTGGCGGCCACTACCTGCTGATCGATCAGGCCGTGTGGGCTTCCGGGTCATCGGAAGGTCGCAGCCTGCACGCCTTTGGCCAGTACTCCGCCGCCAGCGAAGCCGCGTCGCCATTCACCAAGTGGTATGGCGCGGGCGTGGTGCTGTACAAGCCGCTCGAAGGTCGCCCGCGGGATACGGTCGCCCTGGGTTATGGCCGTGCGGTACCCAACCCCCGCAGCCGCGATGTGCAAGAGCTGGCAGCGTTCAACGCAGGCACGGCCTACCCGGACCTGGACACAGCCGAACAGCTGATCGAACTCAGTTATGGCTACCAGGCCACGCCATGGCTGACCCTGCGCCCGGATGTGCAATACATCATCGAGCCGGGGGCGTTTTCCGGCGACAACATCGACAACGCACTGGTGCTGGGCCTGCAGGTCAAAGCGGTGTTCTAACGGCAGCTTCAGCCGGCGCCCAAGGATTTGCCACGGCCACCGTTCTTGAGCATCGACGGGTTGATCCCAAACTGCTTGCGAAACGCCGTGGCGAAATGACTGGCGTTGGCATAACCCAGGTCCGAGGCGATGCGCATCACTGATTCGTCGCCGTTCATCAAGCGGCTGCGCGCCTGGATCATACGCATCTGCTGGAACACGCCATAGACACTGTTGGAGAACAGTTGACGAAACCCGCGGGTGAGCTTGGGCTGGCTCAGGCCGGATTCGCGGGCCAACTCCGACAGGCTCGGCGCCTTGCCCAGGTCGGCGAGCAAACGATCGCGGGCCCGCACCAGCCGCTGGCGGTCGGTGTGGCTGACACGGCAGGTGCATTCCGCATCCTGGCGCGCTTCCAGGAACAAACTCACCAACGTGACACTTTGCCCATACAACCACAGGCTGCTGCGTGGCTGGACCGATGGCAGGCTGGCGCCTTGATCCATGGCCAGGCCAAGCATATGTGCAGTGGCGCTCATTTCACCGCTGCGATGGCCGTCGAGAAAGCACTGCTCGCAAGCCAACGCCTGGTTCAGCAGCGGGTCGAGTTTCAGTTCCCACTGGGTCAGCAGTTCGGGGCGGATCATGACCGTGATGTTGTCGATCTCGCCGTGCTGGTGATAAAGGCCATGGCGGCAGCGGCCATAGCTGATGCTGCCCGCGCCTTCGTCAATCGCGTAGCGCCGTTGCCGACGCCCATCGCGAAAGCTGCACGCGGCCTTGCCCTTGAGCAGGTTGGTGAAGCTGAAGTGAATGCACTCGCTGTCGTCCTGCAACGGTAGTTCCACCGGCTGCTCGAACGTACTTTGCCAGCGCACGATATCCAGGCCCTCCTGCAGCGTCATGCGGGTGACCCGGCAATGCGCCCCTGGCCCGAGATCGCTTCCATAGCCTCCCGTAATGATTCGCGAGACCGGCATCGGCTCCCCTGCGCCTCCTTGAACGGCTGACATCGTAAATCTCCTGGCTGACCGGATACGGCTCGAATCAGATCACATTGGGGTAGATGTGCGCAATTGATAATTATTAGCATTTGGCGCGCCGCAAACGCTACACCAAACCGCCGCTGCCCCTGTGCACCGCGCGCCGATCAGAATTCTCAGTCAAGGTCCCATCATGTCTGCACGATGCAACACGACGGCTACCCGCCAATCTTGCTACAAATGTAATACTATAACAATAGCAATTGCACTGACACTGTCTCCATCAGCCTTCGCCGCCAGCGAGCCCCTGCAATTGCCCGCCTCGACGGTGACTGCGCGCATGGCCAAGGAAGACCCCAAGGAAGTGCCGATCAGCGTCAGTGTGACCAGTGGCGAAGAACTGCGCAGCCAACGCCTCGACACCCTGGAAAGCGCGCTGCGCAACACCTCCGGGGTCAGCGTCAATTCCTCAGGCGGACCAAATGATTTCAACGTGCTGATCCGCGGCGTGGGTTCGCTGTACCAGATGTCCATGGATGACAGCTCGGTGGCGTTCAACATCGACGGCGTGCCGGTGTCGTCGCGCAGCCTGGGCTTTGGCACCCTCGATGTGGACCGCATCGAAGTGCTCAAGGGCCCCCAGGGCACTCTGTCCGGTGCGATTGGCCAGGCCGGCGCGGTGAATATCACCACCCGCCAACCCACCCGCGACCTGCAAGGCTATGTACGTGGCGAAGTCGGCCAGCAAGGCCAGTTCCTCACCGAAGGCGCCATTGGCGGGCCGCTCAGTGACAGCTTCAGCGCCCGCCTGGCGGTGCGCCGTGCCGGTTACGACAGTTGGATCGACAACGACCAGACCAACCACCCCATCACCAAACCGCGCAATGATGCCTATCGCGGCAGCTTGCTGTGGGACCTCAACGATGACACCCACATACTGTTCAGCGCCGAACGCCAGCAGACCGAACGCGCCACTAACTCCCTGGTACTGCGCCCCTACGGCAGCCACCCGAGCCTGGACCTGACCCCCGGCCTGTTCGACGACAATGGCAAGACCACCGAGCGCTACACGATCAAGGTAGAGCATGACTTCGCCAACAGCCGCCTGACCTCCACCACCGCCACTGGCACCGCCGACTTCACCGGCTTGATCGCCTACGACAGCAAGCTGATGGGCGCGCTCTATGGCACGCCCGGCGAGTTCTGGGTGGTGGACAAATCCTTCGAGCGCAGCTGGAGCCAGGACCTGCACCTGGGCTCACTGCCCGACGCTGACGTGTTCTGGGTCGCAGGCGTCGCCGCCAGCCGCAACGAGCGCAGCTACGACACCCCGCGCAATACCTACGGTACCTCCGGCGCCAAGTTCCGCGACTTCACCACCACCACCTATGCCGGCTACGGCGAAGTGACGTTCCCGCTGACCGAACGCCTGAAACTCACCACCGGTTATCGCCACTCATGGGACCGCAAGACGTACGACGGCCAATACTTCGCAGGTTCGAGCGCCGTGGATGACTCACGCAAACTCACCGACCATTACGGCACCGGCCGCGCCGCCCTGAGTTACGCGATCACCGCGCAGACCAACGTCTACGTGCAACTGGCGCGGGGGTATAAATCCGGCGGGTTCAATGACTATGCCTCCCAGGTCAGCGACAGCGCGCCCTACAAGGCCGCCGTCAGCAAGGCCGCTGAACTTGGCTTCAAGAGCGAGACAGAGGACCGTCGCGGCAGCCTCAACGGCGCGCTGTTCTACACCCGTGTGCACGACGACCACTTGCTCGGCTACGACGCCGCGACTTTCGCCACCAACGCCTTCAACGCCGACACCCGCACCCGCGGCGCCGAGCTGGAAGGCAGCTGGCGCTTCGACTACGGCCTGACCCTGGCTGCCAGCGCCACCTACCTCGATGCCAAGGTCACCAGCGGTGTGCAAGGCATCCAGGCCGGTGACGTTGCCGCCGGCAACCGCACCCCGGATGTGCCGCGCTGGAGCGGCAACTTTAACGCCAGCTGGAAACAGCCTTTAGGCAGTCTCGCCAGCCTCGGCGAAACCACCCTCAACACCAGCCTCAACTACCACCTGGTGGGCGAACGCGCGGCCGATCCGCAGAATCATTTCAACCTGGATAACTATGAAAAGCTTGATCTGAGGGCGGGGCTGGAGAGCAAATTTGGCGAGGTGTATGCGTTTGCCGACAACCTGTTGAACCAGACGTATGACACCTATGGTTTCTACAGTGACCCGGTGGCCTATGGTGGGCCATCGCGTCGGCGTACCTTGGGCGTGGGCTATACCTATCAATTCTGAACTGACGGCGATTCGATTGACTGTACGCCGTCCAAATGTGGGAGGGGGCTTGCCCCGATGGCGGTGTGTCAGCCTCAGATGTGTTCACTGACACTCCCTCATCTTGGCATGAGTATCTACACGACTCTTACGTAGCCACCGTCAGTAACCACGATGCGCAGCGAGCCGCTCTTGATCTTGATCTGCTTTTGATCTTGATCTTAGGCGCCCCGTTAAACCACGCTGGCCGGAATTCGACAGGGATCTGGGGGGTAAACCGGCAGGGATGCCGGTTTAGCCGCCCCGCGCCATGGATGGCGCGTGGCGGCGGCCCCCCAAATCCATGGCGGATTACGGGCACACCGAGCCTGAGCGAGGTGCCGAGTGGTGGGGCAAGAGCGTTTGGTTACTTTGCGCTTTTCAAAGTGACCCGCTGTAAAAGCGGAACCAATAGTGGCCGTTACCTAAATAATGGATATGTACTCGGTCTGATCCAACATCCTGGTCAACTGTCAGGCCGCCATCGGGGGCAAGCCCCCTCCCACATTGCACCGAGTGGCTACCTCAGAACTGGTAGCTATACCCCACTCCCGCCGAACGTCCGCGCCCCGGCATCCCGGTCAGCACCGTGTCGGTGGAGTACGCGCCATACAGGTCATACCGTGCATCCAGCAGGTTATCGCCCCACAAATAAACTTCCGAGCCACCGCTCTCCACACCCAGGTGCAAGTCCAACTTGGCGTAACCCTGGAGGTCATAGTGGTTCTGCGGATCAGCCGGGCGGTTTTTCTGCACGCGGTAGTTGAGCAAGGTGTTCAAGCGCGGCGCGGGCAAGCCCAGCAGTTCACCCAGGGGTTTGTTCCAGGCCACGCTGAAATTGCCACTCCACAACGGCACATCCGGCACACGGCTGCCCTTGGCCACATCACCGCCGGAAACCCCCGGCGCGTCCGAGGTGACCACTGCGTTGGTGTAGCTGATGGCACTGCCCAGGGTCAGCTCATCGGTGACGTGCCAGGTGCTCGACAACTCAGCGCCTTTGCTGCGGGTGTCGGCATTCACAGCGCTGACTGCCATGCTTTTGAAGTCGTACCCCAACAGGTGGTCATCCTGCACACGGGTGATGAACAACGCGCCTTCCAGGCTCAACGCACCGCCTTCGCTTTCATGCTTGAAGCCGACTTCGGCGGAGTTCACCTTGGCCGCCTTGTAAGGCTCGCTGTCCTTGACTGAGGTGGCGTAATCGTTGAACCCGGCCGACTTATAGCCCCGCGACAACACCGCATACAGGTTGGTCTGCGGCGTCCATGCGTAGCTCAGGGCCACGCGCCCGGTGTTGTAGTCGTCCTGCAAGCGACGACTGTCGCTGACCTGGTTGCCGCCGCTGCTGTAGTCGGCACCATAGGTCTTGCGGTCCCAGGTGTGACGCAGGCCGGTGGTGAGTTTCCAATCCTCGGCAATCGGGAAGGTTACTTCGCCGTAGGCGGCATAGCTGTTGGTGGTGAAGTCGCGCATCTGCCTGGCGCCGTTGGTGAAGTTGGTGGAATCGAAGCTGCGCTCTGAACGGGACAGGTTCACCCCGCTCACCCAGAACACCTCGGCATCCGCCAGGGAGCCCAGGCGCAGGTCCTGGCTCCAGACCCGCTCATGGGCCGCGTCTTCGACCAGGTACTCGAAGGGTTGGCCGTACAACGCCTGGGTGATGTTGCGATCATAGCCCTTGATCGCCTTGAAGTCGGTGCTGGTGTAGGCGCTGATCGAGGTGATCCGGGCCTGGGCCAGGTCGTGGTTGAGCTCGAAGGAATAACGCTCGTTGGTCTTCTTGTTGCTATCGAAGGTGCCGGGGGTGTAGTCGAGGCTGGGACGATTGCCGAATGGCCGCAGGATCTCCGAGCCGGCATAGTGGTCAGCGCGCTGGCGCTCGACGGTCAGCAGGCCGGTGGTGTCTTCGTCGTTGTCCCACAGCAGGCTGCCGCGCAGGGCCAGGTCGCGTGGCTTGGTCAGGGGGTCGCCGTCCTGTTGGTCGTCGACCCAGTTATCAAAGCCGCTGCGCCGCACCGCAATACGCCCGGCCAGGGAGTCGGTCAGCGGCCCGCCCACTGCGCCTTCGGTCATGAACTGGCCCTGGTTGCCCGCTTCGCCGCGCACATATCCTTCCAGCTCGCGAGTGGGCTTGCGGGTGGTGACGTTGATCGCCCCCGCTTCGCTGTTACGCCCGAACAGCGTGCCTTGGGGGCCCTTGAGCACTTCCACTTGCTGCACGTCGAGGGTGGCCATGGCCGCGTTGCGCACTGACATCGGCACCCCGTCCACGTTCAGCACCACCGAACCGTCGTCCATGCTCATCTGGTTCAGCGAGCCGACCCCACGGATACGCACATTGGCATCGTTGGCGCCGCCCCAGGAGTTCACATCCACCCCCGGCGTGGTGCGCAAGGCCTCTTCCAGGGTGCGCAGGCGGCGGGTCTCCAGGGTTTGCCCATCGAGCACCGAAAGGCCGAACGGAATGTCCTTGGCACTTTCCTGATTCAATCGGGCACTCACCGTCACCGGTGCCAGCTCGATGGTCTCGGCGCTGGCGGCCGGTTGATGGTCAGCGGCATAGGCCGCACACATCTGGCTGGACAAGGTCAGCGCCATGGCTTGGGTCAATACGTTGGCCCGCCAACCGAGAGGACGACGCAGCGGCTGGATAGACAGTTCAGATGTCATGGCAAAGCTCCAAAAGACAGGGATGATTCAAACTTCATTGCGCAGGCCCCCAGCGCTTGAGCGCGGCGGCAATCGCCGGATCGGAGGGCGCGCCCAGCAGGCCCTGGATCGCGGCGGGCCATCCCTGGCCGTGACGGACGTCGGCGGTCATCGCCGTGAGGTGTTCGGGGGTTTGCGCGGCGACCCAGTCGAGGCTGACCAGCGCGGCATAGCTGGCGGCCCAGCCTTGTTCGCGGGCATCGGCCAGGATGCCGACGGGCTCGCCGTCGTTGCCCAGGGCGCGGGTCAGGTCATCGGCCATCAGCTTGACCAGCGTGGCCCGGGCGTCAGCGCCATCGGCATCCTCCACACACAGCAGGCCCAGCGCCCCCGCCACACCCTGGCTCAGCCACAGGTAACCGGGTGCCTGACGCAGGTCGCTGGCGTCGGTCAACATGCGGCGGGCGAGTAGTTCGGCAATATGGGCGCGACGCGTCCAGCGCCCGACGCCTGCTGGCGCCACGTCCCAATTGGGCGACTGGCTGAGCAGCAGATGGCGGTGACTCAAGCGGCTGGCGCCCATGCCGGCCGGCCACTGGCTCAGGTGTTCGACGCTGGGGCGGCTGCCCAGGCGTCGCGCCACACAGGCACTCATCAGGTCCAAGTCTTCCTGCACTTCACGGGCGGTGTGCTCACGGCTGGCATCCTTGCGAACCGGCGTGGCATAGCCGAAGTCGAGTGGGCCCAGGCTGCTGCCGGTCAAGGCCTGGCCATCGACCTCAAGCTGCCATTGCCAGTGTCCGGCCGGTGCTACGGCATCCACCGCCACCTCAGCCCCCCTTGGCAACCGGGGCACCGCGACCGGCAAACCGGCTTCGCTGCGCTGGGCCGGCGCACGCAACAGTCGCTCGCTGTCCAGCCCCAGGCGCGGCACCATGCGGCGCGCTTCCAGCCATACGCCCTGGGGCCCAAGCCAGAACGCTTCGCCTTCGGCAGGCCAGCCGTCAGCGCTCAGCGTCCAGTTCAACACCACCTGGCAACCACTCGCTGCGCAACCCTGCAAAGGCATACGCAGATGCGCGGTTGCTTGTTCAAACGCGACCGCTCGCCCCATCACGCTGACCGCCGTCACCTGCAGGCCCGGCGGCAACTCAGCGTCCAGATGGGCAGCGACCACCCCATCCAACGTCCACTGGCCCAGGACCTGCCGCGCCGCCGAATCAACCTGCACCTGTAACTGTCCACCCGCCACCTGCCAGGCGCTCGCCCCGGGCAGCCAGCGCTGTTCCCAGTCGGCACGTTCGGCACGTTGCTCGGCGACGGACTGGTAATCGCCCTGCTCCACCAGATGCCGCTGCAACAGCAGGCCGCTGGCGAGCAAGCCGACGATGCCCAAGGCCAGCAACGCACCCGGCAGGCCAAGCAAACCGCGGCGCACATCACTCAGCCGACGGCGCTCCGGCCCACGGGGCAAGGCCAGTGCCGCCACCGCGAGCAACACCAGGCAACCGGCGAGTTTCCAGCTGGCCAAGGTGGCCAGAAACCCCAGCCATGGCGCCCATCCTGTCAGCAACGAAACCCCCACATGCGCCGGGATCGCCATGGCATAGAGCGGGTAACTCACCAGCCCCAACTCATGGTTGAGCACCAGGAAAAACGTCAGCAGCATCGAGGTGGCGTACGCCAGTCCGGAGCGGCGAACCAGCGCATGCACCAGCACCGTGAGCATCGCCAGCTCCACCAGCGGTGGCGCGAATACCAGCGCCTGATAGACCAGCACAAAACCCGGCGCCAGGCTTTCGGGGGCGGCCATCGCACTGATCAGCAAGCTGGCCAGGCCCGGCACCAACGCCAGGACCAGCGTCGCCATCAATACACACGCCACCCGCCCCAACAGGCGCAGCCACGCCGGGGCCGGGGTCGCCTGCAACATCGCGCCAAAGCCTTCGACGTCATCGCGCCGGCACACCAGCCCGACCAGGGCCGCGACGATAAAGGCGATCACCAGGAACAACGCGCTCGACAGCAACGGCAGGGTCAGGTCCGCTCGAGGCACCATCGGCCCACGGGCATGCCACACCCCGTGGACAAATCCACTGAGCACGCCCATCACCAACAGAAATCCGAGGGCCACCCACCAGATGCGCCGGGCAAACAGCTGGCGTACCTGCCAACGCGCCTCGCACCACAGGGCTCGCGGCCATTGGCTGCGCACCAGGGGGCCAGGCAAGGTCACGCCGATCGCCAGCAGCATCGGCGGCTCGGCCAACACGGCCCCGCTACGCTTGCCCATCAAGCCCTGACGCGTGGTGCGGGCCAATACGACGGCCAGCAACAGCAGCGGCACTGCGCACCACAACACACGGTTAAGCCAGAACCCCGGCGTCAAGGCCAGCAGCGATTGGGACTTTTGCGCGGCGCTCCAGGTCTCCACCTGGGCCTGGGCAAAGGTGAACAATGACGGGTCCAGGCTGGCGGCCAGCAGCGGGTTGATATGCCCGCCCTTGAGCACCACCACGGCAAACATCCACAAAAGCATCAACACCGTCGCCAACCCGAACGGCGCCGCCAGGCCACGGCTGCGCAGCGCCAGCAGGTAATACAACGCACCGATCCCGGTGCTCACTGGCAACAGCAAGGCGACCCAGGCAAACCCCAGGGCCGACCACATCGGCGCACCGATACTGGCGGCCGGCACCCAGCCGAGCCAGCCCAGCACCGGGCTGACCAGGAAGCCGACGATCAGCGAACTGGCGAGCAAACCGCCCACCAGCGCCGCGCCGATAAAACGTCCCCACAGCAGCGCAGGCAGCGACAGCGGTAAAGCCAGCAACACCTCTTCCAACTGCGCCTTGCGGTCGCGCAAGGCCGGTTGCGCGAACACCCAGGCCCAGGCGAAAAACAGAAAGAACATGCACCCGCAGGACATCAGGTAGATCAGGCTCGGCGCGTTGCGCGCAATGTCGCTGGCGCCCATTTTCTGCACGTAGTCGGCATTGGCCAGGGACATCAGCAAATAACCGGTCAGGCCCAGGAACACCAGTAACGGAATACCGCTGCGCAGCCCTGCGCGGGCTTCCACCCAGGCCTCGCGCATCAACAGAACAAAGGTATTCATGCCTCGAGCGCCTCACCGGCCTGGGCCAACGCCAGGTAATAGATGTCTTCCAGACGCGGCGCGTGAGGGGTGAAGCGCGGATCGGCCGGGCGTTCGCCGTGCACGATCACGCGGCTACCGGCGGGGCTGGCGGCTACGTGCAAGGCGGCGGGCAGTGGCTCGCCTCGGCCAAACGACGCCTCCCACAGGCGACCCTGCTCGGCACCGAGCAAATCCGCCGGGCGGCCTTCGACAATAATCCGCCCACCGGCCAGTACCGCCAGGCGGCTGCACAGGTTCTCGACGTCTTCGACGATATGGGTCGACAGCAACACGATGGACTCGGCCGCCACGTCCGCCAGTACCCGGTGAAAGCGATTGCGCTCGGCCGGGTCAAGGCCCGCGGTGGGCTCATCGACAATCAGCAAACGCGGCGAGCCGATCAGGGCCATGGCGATGCCGAAGCGACGCAACATGCCCCCCGAATACGTGGCGAGCGCCCGGTGCGCGGCGTCTTGCAGGTTGACCTTGGCCAGCAGGCCCTCCACTTCTTCGCGACGTTGGCGGGTGTCGGTACGCCCCTTGAGCCAGGCAAACCGATCGAGCAGATCCCGCGCACTTACCCCCGGGTACGCCCCCAGTTGCTGTGGCAGGTAACCCAGCCGACGGCGCAGATGCTCGGCATCGGCTAACACATCCACGCCATCCAGGTGAATGCTGCCGGCGTCCGGTTGCTGCAAGGTCGCCAGGGTGCGCATCAGGCTGCTCTTGCCTGCGCCATTGGGGCCAAGCAAGCCATACATGCCCGGCCCTACGCTCAGGTCCACACCGCGCAGCGCCTCGACACCGTTGTTGTAGCGCTTGCACAAGCCGCGCACCTGTAAACCTGAATCGACTGACATCCACAACTCCATCAAGGACAAGCCCTGCAAAAGGGCGGCGAGCGACGGTAGTCAAGGCCGGCAACGCGGTTCTACCCGATTCAAGTCATTTTCCAACCGTATCCCGCTCAGTGATCAGCGTTATGTCCCACCGCCGTCACGCCAGAACCCGCGTCTGGCAAACGGATACGGGGCAAAAACGATTCGATCCGGGTAGTCGTCACAATGAGAATGACTAGCATCTGCTTCCACACAATGACCTGCCCCCAGCGCCTGGGCCAACCCCGGTCCGGGCCCTAGCGATGAGAAGACGTTGAGCCATGGCCACTCCCAGCACCTCAACCGCAACCCTGCTGCGCCGTTCCCTGTCCGAAGCCCTGGGCCAGCCCGCCGAACAGATTCCCCTGGAGGCCAACCTGATTGAATGGGGGCTGGATTCAGTCACCCTGATCCGTCTCGCCGGCCAATGGCGGCGCCAGGGCCTGGCCGCGCGTTTCGCCGAGCTGGTAGCCGACCCACGCCTGTGCACGTGGCTGACGCTGCTTGAGACCGCCCGCGTCGCTCCGGCCCCCGCCAATCACAGTGCGGACGACGGCCTGCCCTTCGAACTGGCGCCCATGCAACACGCCTACTGGATCGGCCGCGCCCCTGGCCAAGCGCTGGGCGGTGTGGCCGCGCACTTCTATAACGAATTCGACGGCCACGACGTTGACCCAAGCCGCCTGGAAGCCGCGGTGCAGGCCTTGCTGGCCCGCCATCCGATGTTGCGGGCGCAGTTCCTCGACGATGGCCGCCAACAGATCCTGCCCCACAGCCCATGGCCGGGGCTGAAGGTGCATGACCTGCGCCAGGCCGATGCCGAACAGCTGCAACAGCAACTGGAGGCCTTGCGCGCCGAGTTGTCCCATCGCCAGTTGGCGGTGGAACACGGCCAGGTGCTGGACATCCAGCTATCGCTGTTGCCCCAGGGCACACGCCTGCACCTGAACCTCGACATGCTCGCCGCCGACGCCCTGAGCCTGCGCACCCTGCTGGGCGACCTGGTGCAGTTGTACCGCCAACAACCCCTGCCCGCGCTGGACTACAGCTTCCCCCGCTACCTGGCCGACCTGCGCAAGGAACAGGCCAGCCCTGAGCAGCGTGAGCGCCATCGCCAAGCCCGCGATTACTGGTTGCAGCGCCTGGACGCATTGCCGGGTGCCCCACGCCTGCCGATCAAGCCCCAGGGTGATGAAGGCCAGGTGCGCCGCCGTCACCACTGGTTATCGCCGTCCCAGCGCCAGGCGTTTGAGCGCCATGCCCGCGAGCACGCCCTCACCCCGGCCATGGCCCTGGCAGCGGTGTTTTGCGAGGCCCTGGCGGCCTGGTGCGAGGCGCCCGAACTGCTGCTCAACCTGCCGTTGTTCAACCGCACGCCGTTGCATGCCGATGTCGAGCGCCTGGTCGGAGACTTCACCTCGTCGATCCTGCTGGCCTGGGATGGCCGTGTGTCCGGCACCTTTGCCGCCCGAGCCACAGCGTTACAACGACGCTTCCATGGTGACGCGGCCCACAGCGCGTTTTCCGGGCTTGAAGTGTTGCGCGAACTGTCGCGCCATCGCGGAGAGCAAGTACTGGCGCCGGTGGTGTACACCAGCGCCTTGGGCCTGGGGGAGTTGTTCGCCGAGGGTGTGCAGGAGAGTTTCGGCCAGCCGGCGTGGATCATTTCCCAGGGCCCGCAGGTATGGCTGGACGCCCAGGTCACCGAACTGGACGGCGGCATCCTGGTCAACCTCGATGCCCGTGAAGGGCTGTTTGCCGAGGGTGTACTGGATGGGCTGTTCGACGCCTACACCGGCCTGTTACAGCGCCTGTGCCATGACGCCGCGGCCTGGGATCAGGCGGTGCCGGCGCTGATTCCCGCCAGTCAGCTTGGCGTACGCAGCGCCGCCCAGGGCCAGCCCGCCGCGCTGCCGGTCGAGCGCCTGCACGAAGGTTTCTTCACCCAAGCGCAATTGGCCCCGACCCTGCCGGCATTGCTGTACGGCAATCAGGCCATCACCTATGGCGAGTTAGCCGAGCGTGCCCTGGGCGTCGCGGCCTATCTCGAAGGCCAAGGCGTGAAGCGCGGTGACGTGGTGGCCCTGCAACTGCCCAAAGGCCCCGCACAGGTGATCGCGGTGCTGGGCATCCTGGCGTGCAGCGCCACCTACCTGCCCATCGGCATCGACCAGCCTGCCGCACGTTGCCGCAAAATCTGCGAGGCCGCCGGTGCGCGCTTGCTGCTTACCCAGTTGCCGGACGCTGCCAGCCCATTGCAAGCACCCCGCCCCGGTGCAATCAGCGACCTGGCCTACATCCTTTACACCTCCGGCTCCACCGGTGAGCCCAAGGGCGTGGAAATCAGCCATCTCGCCGCCGCCAACACCCTGGAGGACCTGCAACGGCGCTTGCAGCTCAACCGCGATGACCGGGTCCTGGCACTCTCGGCGCTGGAATTCGACCTGTCGGTATTCGACCTGTTTGCCCCGCTGGCCTGCGGTGCGGCGGTGATCCTGATCGAGCCCGACGCTCAGCGCGACGCGCCACGCTGGCGCGAACTGGCGGTGCAGCACCGCGCCAGCGTGCTCAATTGCGTGCCGGCGCTGCTCGACATGTTGCTCGGCTGCGCCGACGCGCCGCTGCCCCTGCGCGCTGTCTTGCTCGGCGGTGACAAGGTCGCGCCGCAGCTGGCGCCGCGCCTGTGGGCCCAAGCCCCCGGTTGCCGCTTCATGGCCCTGGGCGGTGCAACGGAAGCGGCGATTCACTCAACGCTGTTCGAAGTCGTGCCCGGCCAGGCGCTGCACTGGCATTGCCTGCCCTACGGCAAGCCACTGGATAACGTCAGCCTGCGCATTGTCGACCCGCACGGCCATGACTGCCCGGACTGGGTGGCCGGTGAACTGTGGATCGGCGGTGCCGGGGTGGCCGAGGGCTACCGGGGCGATGCGCTGCGCAGTGCCGAACGCTTTGTGCAGTACCAGGGCCTGCGCTGGTACCGCACCGGCGACAGTGCGCGCTACCACCCCGACGGTACGGTGGAGTTCCTTGGGCGGACCGACTTCCAACTCAAGCTGCACGGCTACCGTATCGAAGCCGGTGAAGTGGAACACGCGCTGCTGGCCTGCCCCGGCGTCGAGCAGGCAGTGGCGCTGCTCGCCGGCCAGCACCTGGCGGCGGTGGTGCGCCTGGCGCACGGCCCGGCGCAGCCCACCAAACTGGCGTTCCCGAGCCTGGCCGAGCATCTGCCGGCCTATATGATCCCCAGCCTGATCCTGGGCTGCGCGCAATGGCCCCTGACGACCAATGGCAAGGTGGATCGCAAGGTCCTCAACGGCTGGCTGGCGGAACACGGCGGCGGCGCCCCGAGCCAGCTGTCGCAGCCCTGCGGGCCCATCGAACAACAGGTCGCCCACGCCTGGCGGCAGTTGCTCGGCTGTGGCGAAGTCTGTCGTGAGCACAGCTTCTTTGCCCTGGGCGGCGACTCCCTGAGCGCCACGCGCCTGGTGCGCCTGCTGGCCGAGCAAGGCGTGGGCGGCGCACGCATCGCCCAGGTATTCGCCCAGCCGGTGCTGGCACAGTTTTGCGCCGATCTGCATCAACAGGCCCAGGCCGAGCCGCCGCGCACCCTGATGCCGGACCTCGCCCAGCGCCATGCGCCCTTCCCCATCACCGAGGTGCAGCAAGCCTACTGGCTGGGCCGCGATCCAAGCCTGGTGCTGGGCGGTGTGAGTTGCCACTTCTACCGCGAATACGACGTCGCGGACCTCGACCTGCCACGCCTGCAACACGCACTCGGGCGCCTGATCGAACGCCATGAAATGCTGCGCGCAGTGTTCGATCAAAGCGGCCAGGCGCGCATCCTTCCTCAGGTGCCCACCTTCGTGATCGGCCAAGGCTACGCCTGCATCGAGGACCTGCGCGAACACTGTGCCCACCGCGTGTTCGATCCTGCCCACTGGCCGCTGTTCGATGTGCAGGCGGTGACCCAGGGCCGACACACCCGGCTGGCGATCAGCCTGGACAACCTGATCCTCGACGCCCTGAGCATCCTGCGCTTCTACGCCGAACTCGACGCGCTGTATCGCCAGCCGACGCTGGCCCTGGCGCCGCTGGAACTGTCGTTTCGCGACTATCAGCTGCAGGCCGGTGTGCAGCCTGCCGAACTGCACGCCGCGCAACACTTCTGGCAGGCACGTTTGCCCCAATTGCCGCCGCACCCGCAACTGCCCTTGGCGGCCGACCCTGCCAGTCTGGGCCGGCCACGCTTCGAGCGCCTGCAAGGGCAAGTCAAGACGGATGCCTGGCAAACGATTCTGGCCAAGGCCCAGCAGCATGGCTTGACCGCCTCGGCAGTGCTGCTCTGTGCGTTTGCCGAAACCCTGGGCCGCTGGAGTGCGCGCCCGGACCTGAGCCTGAACCTCACGCTGTTCGATCGCCGCCCGGTGCATCCGCAGATCGATCAGGTCATGGGCGATTTCACCTCCCTGACGCTGCTCGGTTATGAGCCCGTGGCGGGCGAACGCTGGCTCGACCGTGCACGTCGCACCCAGCAGCATCTGGGCGAAGCCCTGGAGCACCGCTGCGTCGGTTCGGTCAGCCTGTTGCGCCAACTGGCGAGGGACAGCGGCGAGCAACAGGTGAGCATGCCGGTGGTATTCACCAGCGCCCTGGGCGTGCCCGATGGCACCGCCGCGCCGGTGGACGGCCCGTTCGCCAGGCAGGTCTTCGGCCTGACCCAAACCCCGCAAGTGTGGCTCGACCATCAGGTGGTGGAAGCCGACGGCGGCATCGCCCTGAACTGGGACCGGGTGGTCGGCCTGTTCCCCGACGACCTCGTCGAAGCGATGTTCGATGCCTACCTGGGCAGCCTCCACTGGCTCGCCGAACACCCCTGGGACAGCGCCCCGCCGGACCTGCTGCCGGTGGCCCAGGCCCAACTGCGCGCCCGCTTGAATGCCCCCGGTCCCGGCGTACCGGGTGACCCGACCTTGCACCAGGGTTTCTTTCAACACGCACAGCAAACCCCGCAACGCCCGGCATTGTTGTGGGGCGAGCATGGCAGCCTGAGCTACGGCGAACTGGCCGAACGTGCACTGCGCATCGCCCGCAGCCTGCTGGACGCGGGCGTGACAGCCGGGGATCTGGTGGCAGTGTCCCTGGCCAAGGGACCACAACAGATCGCCAGTGTGCTGGGGGTGCTGGCAGCGGGCGCGGCCTACCTGCCAGTGGGTGTGGACCAACCGCTACAGCGTTGCCAGCGCATCCTGCAACAGGCCGGCGTCAGCCTGATCCTCGCCGAGCACGACCCGCAATTGCCCGGGGTCAAGCACCTCAAGCCGTCCCAGGCGCAAAGCGCCGAACCGCTGCACGCGCCGTTGCCCGTGAGCGCCGACCAACTGGCCTATGTGATCTACACCTCAGGCTCCACCGGCCAGCCCAAGGGCGTGGAAATCACCCATCGCGCCGCGATGAACACCGTGGCCGAGATCAACCGCGGCTACGGCATCGACGCCTCGGACCGTGGCCTGGCGCTGTCGGCGCTGGACTTCGACCTGTCGGTGTATGACCTGTTCGGCCTGCTCTCGGTGGGCGGCGCCCTGGTGTTGATTGATGAAGAGCAGCGCCGCGACGCCCGTGCCTGGCTCAAGGCCCTGCAACACCACCGCGTAAGCCTGTGGAACAGCGTGCCGGCGTTGCTCGACATGCTGCTCGAAGCCAACGCGGTGGAGCAGCACCCCCTGGCGCTGAAGGTGGCGCTGCTGTCAGGCGACTGGATTGGCCTCGACCTGGCGCAACGCCTGCGGCAACAGGCCCCGGACTGCCGCTTTATCGCCCTCGGTGGCGCAACCGAAGCGGCGATCTGGTCCAACCATTTCGAGGTACGGCAACCGCTGCCGGGCTGGCGTTCGATCCCCTATGGCGTGCCACTGGCGAACCAGGCTTACCGCGTGGTGGACGCCCTTGGCCGCGACTGCCCGGACTGGGTCACGGGGGAGTTGTGGATCGGCGGCGCCGGCGTCGCCCGTGGCTACCGCCATGCGCCGCAATTGAATGCCGAGCGCTTCGTCGACGGTTGGTACCGCACCGGCGACCTGGGCCGCTACCACCCCGGCGGCTTGCTGGAATTCCTCGGCCGCGCCGACACCCAGGTGAAGCTGCGCGGCCATCGCATCGAGCTGGGCGAAGTCGAAGCGGCCCTGGCCCGTCACCCCTGCGTGAACCAGGCCGTGGCGTTGGTCGCGGACCAGCGCTTGCTCGCCGCCGTCGCTGCCAGCACCTGCGCCGAAGTGCTGGCCTTGCACTTGGAGCAGTGCCTGCCCGCGTATATGCGCCCGGAACAGATCCTGGTGCTCGATCGCCTGCCCCTGAGCAGCAACGGCAAGGTCGATCGCCGCGCCTTGCTCGCGCCGCTGGCCGCCGCTGCCCACTCACGCCCCACGCTGGATGAAACGCCGTTGAGCGCCACTGAACAGCTGGTCGCCGAGCTGTGGCAGCAGTTGCTCAACGTGCCCTGCGTGTCGCGCCACGACAATTTCTTCCGCCTGGGCGGCGACAGCCTGCTGGCTACGCGTTTTCTCGAAATGCTGCGCTGCCGCATCGGTGTGGAACTGCCCATGGGCCAGTTGTTCGGCGCCGCCAGCCTGCTCGAAGTAGCGCAAACCCTCGAGCGCCAGCCC
This sequence comes from Pseudomonas libanensis, assembly GCF_001439685.1. Lineage (GTDB taxonomy): Bacteria > Pseudomonadota > Gammaproteobacteria > Pseudomonadales > Pseudomonadaceae > Aquipseudomonas > Aquipseudomonas libanensis. Next base: position 302,377 of record NZ_JYLH01000006.1, on the reverse strand, counting down.
GCCCCGCACCCCGTTGAAGAGGGCGTTATCTGATGCCCGCACAACCTCCCCTTATCCCAGGAGCTGTCCCCATGCCCGCCGCCAAACTGTTAAGCGAACTCAAGTCCCTGGGCGTCGAACTCTGGCCCCAGGATGGCCAACTCAAATTCCGTGCGCCCCAGGGCCTGCTCGACGCCGAACGCCTGGCGCAATTGCGCGAGCACAAGCATCAGATCCTGCACCTGCTGCAAACCCAGGAGCGGCCCGAGGTGGTGGCCGACCCCTTGCAACGTCACGCGCCCTTCCCGCTCACCGATGTACAGAATGCCTACCTGCTCGGCCGCCAATCATCATTCGGCTACGGCAACGTGGCGTGCCACGGTTATCTCGAGTTGAGCTGGCCGAGCCTCGACCCGCAGCAGGTGGAACAGGCCTGGAACCGCCTGATCGCCCGCCACGACATGTTGCGTGCGGTGATTGCCAGCGAAGGCTCCCAACGCGTGCTGGCCGAGGTCGCCCATTACCCACTGGCTGTCGCGGACTTGCGCGGCGGCACTGGCGAGCAGCACCAGCATGCCGTACAACAGATTCGCCAGGCCATGGAGCAGAAGCTCTATCCCACCGAGACCTGGCCGCTGTTCGAATTGCGCCTGAGCCGCAGCGACAGCGGCGACACCCTGCACTTTTCCATGGACTCACTGATCGCCGACTGGGCCAGCGCGCAACTGCTGTTCAATGAGCTGGAGCAGTTGCTGCACGATCCCCAGGCCAGCTTGCCGGACCTGGACATCACCTTCCGCGACTACCTGCTGGCCGAACGCGGCCTGCTCGAAGGCAGCCGCCATCAACGCGACCGTGACTACTGGCTGGCGCGTCTCGATGAACTGCCCCCAGCCCCGCAACTGCCGGCGCCCCTGAGCGGCGAAGACACCACGGTGCCACGCTTCCAACGCCACTCGACGCACCTCGAAGCGCAACCATGGGCCGCCCTGAAAAGAGCCGCCAGCACCCTCGGCCTCACCCCCTCCATCGTAGTGCTCAGCGCCTATGCCGGCACCTTGCAACGCTGGAGCCAGCAACCGGCGTTCAGCCTCAACCTGACGCTGCTCAACCGCTTGGCGCTGCACCCACAAGTCAACCAGTTGGTGGGGGATTTCACCTCGGTCAGCCTGTTGCAGGTCAATGATCCCCAGGGCCTGGATTTCACCGCCCAGGCACGGCAACTGGGCAACCAACTGTTCGCCGACCTGGAGCACCGGCTGTTTTCCGGCATTCAAGTGATGCGCGAAATCGGCCGCCGTCGCGGGCGTGAGGCGGCGGCCATGCCGGTGGTATTCACCAGTGCCATCGGCCTGGCGATTGAACCGCAGGCCGCCAGCCAGCGCCGGGTCGGCCACGGCATCACCCAGACCCCGCAGGTAACTCTTGACTGCCAGGTGATGGACGACGCGAACGGCTTGCACATCCACTGGGACGTGCGCCAAGGCGTGTTCCCCGACGGTTTGGTCGAGGACATGCAGCAAGCCTTCGTTGCCCAATTGCAATCATTGGCCCTCGACCCGGCCACCTGGGACCAGCCCATGCAAGTGCCGCTACCGGCCTGGCAACAGCGCGAACGCCTCGCCGCCAATGCCACCGCCGCGCCGCTGCCCACCGGCCGCCTGCATGACGGCCTGTTGGCCATGGCCTGGGAACGGCCACAGGCCCTGGCAGTGGTCGACGCCCACGGCAGCCTGACCTACGCCGCCCTGATGGAGCGCGCCCTGGCAGTCGCCGCAGCCCTGGGCTCCGCCGGTTGCCGCGCCCAGGAACCGGTGGCAATCCTGATGCCCAAGGGCCGTGACCAAGTGGTGGCGGCCTACGGCGTGCTGCTGGCGGGCGCCGCCTACCTGCCGCTGGACAGCAGCGCCCCGGCCGCCCGCCGCGACCGCGTACTGCACAGTGCCAAGGTACGGCATGTGCTCGGCCACTCCCAGGCAGTGCCAGACACGCCATTGCCTGAGGGTGTGCACTGGCATGGGGTGGACCAACTGGCAGCTGCCACGCCGGACTTGCCGGCACAGGACGCCAGCCCCGACGACCTCGCCTACGTGATCTACACCTCCGGCTCCACCGGCGAGCCCAAAGGCGTGATGATCAGCCACCGCGCCGCCCTCAATACCGTGCAGGACATCAACCGGCGCTTTGCGGTCAACGCCGCGGACCGTGTGCTGGGCCTGGCGCAATTGAGTTTCGACTTGTCGGTGTATGACCTGTTCGGCCCCCTCGCCGTAGGCGGCACCCTGGTGCTGCCCGACCCGGCACGGGGCGCCGACCCGTCGCACTGGGCCGAGCTGATACAGCGCCATCAGGTCACGCTGTGGAACTCGGTGCCGGCGCAGCTGCACATGCTGGCCCACTACCTGCAGGCCGAGCCACGCCCCCTGGACAGCCTGCGTCTGGCGCTGTTGTCGGGTGACTGGATCGCGCTGAACCTGCCACCACAGCTGCAAACGCTGTTGCCGGGCCTGGCCCTGGTGGCCCTGGGCGGCGCCACCGAAGCCTCGATCTGGTCGAACCTGCACCCCATCGGCGCGATCGATCCGGCATGGCGCAGCATTCCCTACGGCCTGCCGCTGGCCAACCAGGGCTTGCGCGTGCTGGACAACCAATGGCGCGATGCGCCGACCTGGGTGCCGGGCGACCTGTACATCACCGGGGTCGGCCTGGCCCAGGGTTACCTCGGCGACCCGGCGTTGAGTGCTGCGCGCTTCTTCGCTCACCCGCTCGACGGCCAGCGCCTGTATCGCACCGGTGACCGTGGCCGCTACCTGCCGGGGGGTGAGCTGGAGTTTCTCGGCCGTGACGACGGCCAGGTCAAGATCCGTGGGCACCGCGTAGAGCTTGGAGAAATCGACGCCGCACTGCTCGCCACCCCAGGCGTGGACAGCGCCGTCAGCCTGCTCAGCGGCGAGCTGCTGGCCTTTGTCACGGCGGCGCGCATCGAACCCGAGCAGCTGCCGGGCACACCACTGCTGACGGCGGTGCAACGTTATGCCGACAGCCAGGTCGGCAACTTTGACCCGCAGCAGGTACGGGACTATCAGGCTGACCTCAACGTCGCCGCCTTGAGTTCAATGCTGGATATCATGCTCAAGGCCCAGTTGTTCAACGGCGCGCTGGCCGAGCCGGATGCAGCCGCTATCCTCAGTGCCTTGCAGGTGCAACCGCGCCATCACTGGTTGGTGCGGCGTTGGTTGCTGGCCTTGTGTGAGGCGGGCCTGTTGCAGCGCGAACAATCCCGTTATCGCCTGCTGCATGGAGAGCCAACCCCGGCGCTGGCCTGGGGCCGGGTGGAACGGGCGGTGGCGTGCGGGTTGTGCAGCCAGGCGCTGCTCGACTACCAGCTCAGCCATGTAGCGCAACTGCCGCAACTGCTGCGCGGCGAGGTCAACCCGTTCGATCTGTTGTTCCCCCAGGGCCAGCAAGACCTGGCGTTGCAGCTGTATGGCGGGGATGCGGTATCGCGCTACAACAACCACAGCATCGCCGCGCTGATCAACCGGCTTGCCACCCGCCATGACGGCGATGGCCCGCTGCGCATCCTCGAAATCGGTGCGGGCACCGGGGCCACCAGCGCGCCGGTGATCAGCCTGCTCGACGGCCTGGACGTGGATTACCTGTTCACTGACATGACCGCGTTTTTCCTGCCGGCGGCCAAGCAGCGCTTTGCTGATCACGCCTGGGTGCGCTACGGCGTGCTGGACATTGACCAGGATATCCGCCCCCAGGGCCTGGCCAGCAACAGCGTGGATATCGTGCTGTGCGCGGGCATGCTCAACAGCGTCAAGGACATCGACAACGCCCTCGGCCAGATCACCGAATTGCTCAGCCCCGGTGGCTGGCTGGTGTTCAGCGAACCGACCGGCGAATGGCCGCCGATCCTGCTGACCCAAGGCTTTATGATGACCCCGGCAGGCGACGACCACGACGTGGGCCGCAGCGGTTTGCGCGCTGCCGATATCTGGCAGGCACGGGTCCAGGCGTTCGGCGGCGAATGCCTGCCGGCCCTGCCCCACGCCGACCACCCGCTGGCCGCCCTCGGCATGCAGGTGTTCGCCGCTCGCTTCAAGGCCGGGCTGCAACGTTTGAGCGTCGACAGCCTGCGCCGCGCCCTGGCGCAACGCCTGCCGGACTACATGCTGCCGGCGCACCTGCAAGTGCTCGACCGCCTGCCCCTGACCGCCAACGGCAAGGTCGACCGCAAGACCCTGGCCAACTGGCGCCCCGCCATCGATGCACAGGCCGGCGGCAACGAAGCGGTGCCCAGTGACCCGCTCACCGCTGAGCTGTGCCGGGTGTGGGCCGAAGCCCTGGGCCTGACGCAGATCGGCGCCGACGACAATTTCTACGAGAAAGGCGCCGATTCGCTGATCCTCGCCCGCGTTGCCGGCCAGCTGCGTGAACAACTGCCCCAGGCGCACAGCCTGAGCTACGACACCCTGCTGCGGCAGATGCTCAACGAGCCGACGGTCAGCGCCCTGGCGCGCCTGCTCAATCACGATGAAAGCACGCCCACCGCCGCGGCGCCTGACCAGTCGCTGCGCGCCACCCACAGCAACGCCCTGGTGGTGCCGTTTGGCGGTGGCGAGGTCGGCCCGGTACGGGTGATGTTCCATGCCGCCCTGGGCACCCTGGATTATTTCCAGCACCTGGGCCGTGCGCTCGCCGCCCAGCAGGCCGGGCCGGTGATTGGCTTTGCGGTGGCCGACACCGCGCAGTACCTGGCTTTGGAACCCAAGCGCCTGATCGAAAGCGTGGCCCAGGACTACGCCGAGCGCTTGATCGCCGACGGCCATCAGCGCTTCCAGCTGATCGGCTACTGCCTTGGCGGCCTGCTCGCTACCGAAGTCGCCCGGCGCCTGCTGGAGCGCGGCATGGAGGTGGTGGACCTGAGCCTGATCGACAGCATCCCGATGTTTATCGACACCGACGAAGAGCTGGCCTATGAGGCGATCTTCGTGCCCAACCTCAACCTCGACCCGGTCAAGACCGTGTTCGGCACCCATATCGAAGACTACGACGTGTACCGCGCCATCGACCTGCTGATGGCCCGCGATAACCGGCGCGTGCCCGCCGGGGCCATGGCTGTCCTGGGCGGCGACCCGGGCCTGGAGGCACTGGCACTGGCGGTCCGGCAACAATCGGCGCGCAGCCAGGAAGAGCGCTTGGCCGAGTACGCCCGCCTGGCGTCTGGCCAGGCCGGGGTGCCGATCGGCCCCGAGCTGGTGCCGACGCTGTTTCGCGTGTGTCGCCACAGCATGCGGGCGGCGCGGTTCGACCCACCACCATTCCTCGGCAACATGACCTACCTGCGCTGTCTGGAGCAGCAGTCGTTCGGCATTACCGGCGGTGTCGGCCACCTGGCGGCGCCGTTCTGGGAGGACGCATGCCTGGGCCAGTTCAACTTGATCGACGTGCCCGGCAACCACTTCAGCGTGATCGAACCACCCCACGTGCACACCGTCACCGCGCACCTGCTTGAGGCCCTTCGGAAAAACTCATGACCACCGCCCTGGATACCCTGAAACGCCCGGTCAACCGCTTGATCCGCCTCGGCGTGGTATTTGCCGCCGTCGGTGCGCTGGTCAACCTGGTGCCCTTTATCGGCCTCACTGAACTTGGCCACCTGCTGCTCGCCGGCAACGCCGACAGCGCCACCCTGTGGCAGTGGGCAGCGTTGGTGGTGGTCGCCCTGAGCCTGGGATGGATGGCCAGCGGCGTCGCACTGTGGCTGACCCACCTGGCCGACCACCGCCTGCAATCGAGCCTGCGCGAGGCCATGGTGCGCAAGCTGGGGCGCGTGCCCTTGGGCTGGTATACCGACACCACGTCCGGCGCCGTGCGCAAGGTGGTGCAGGACGACCTCGAAGACCTGCACCACCTGGTTGCGCATCACGCCGTGGAAGTGACGGCGGCGATTGTCACGCCCTTGGCGGGATTGATCTGGCTGGCGACGTTGAACTGGCGCCTGGCACTGCTGGCGGTGCTCACTCTGCCGATCTACGCGCTAGCCTACAGCCTGATGATGCGCGGCTTCGGCGCCAAGATGCAGTTGCTCGACAAGAGCATGACCCGGGTCAGCGCGGCGATTGTCGAGTTTGTCCACGGCATCGCCGTGGTCAAGGCGTTCGGCCAGGTCGGCCAGGCCCATCGCAGTTATCAGCAGGCGGTCAACCAGTTCAGCACCCAATACGCCGGCTGGGTCAAGCCACTGCTGCGCCTGGAAGCCTTCTCGTCGATGGCCTTGAGTGTGCCGGTGATCCTGCTGGTCAGCCTGAGCGTGGGCAGCCTGTTGCTGGCCCAGGGCTGGATCACGCCATTGCAGCTGTTCGCCGAAACCCTGGTGGCGGTGGTGATCCCACAGTCACTGCTGGTGATCAACCAGAGCCTCACCGCGCAGCGTACCGCCCTGGCGGCGGCCGACCGCATCGAAGCGCTGCTGGGCGTCGAGGAGCTGCCGACGCCCAAGGTCTGCGTACCGCCCCAGGGCAGCGACATCCGCTTTGAACAGGTGCAGTTCGGCTATGACCCCGCGCATATGATCCTCAATGGCGTCGACCTGCATTGCCCGGCCGGCAGCGTCACCGCGCTGGTGGGTGCCTCCGGCGCGGGCAAGTCGACCCTGGCCAAGCTGGTGCCGCGCTTTCACGACGTCAGCGCCGGGCGGGTCTGCGTGGGCGGTGTGGATGTGCGCGAGATCGACCCGCGCCAGCTGTATCAGCACGTGGGTTTTGTGTTGCAGGACGCGCAACTGGTGCACGGCACAGTGGCCGACAACCTGCGCCTGGGCTGCCCTGAGGCCAGCGATGCCGAGGTCGAGGCCGCCGCCCGTTCGGCGCAGATTCATCAACGCATCCAGGCCCTGCCCCGGGGCTATCAATCGGTGGTTGGCGAAGACGCGATTTTCTCCGGCGGTGAAGCCCAGCGCCTGTCCATCGCCCGCACGCTGCTGGCCGATACGCCGGTGCTGATCCTCGATGAAGCCACCTCCCACGCCGACCCCGAGTCCGAAGCCTTGATCCAGGACGCGCTGTCTGCCCTGGCCCGCGGTCGTACGGTGCTGGTGATCGCCCATCGCCTGGCGAGTATCTGCGGCGTCGACCAGATCGTCGTGCTCGACCAGGGCCGCGTCCTCGAAAGCGGCCGCCATGACCAGCTGCTGCGGGCCAACGGCGCCTATGCCCGCCTGTGGCGCGCCAGCGCCGAAACCACCGCCCCCGACCTGGAGATGTCCTTGTGATCCGCAGCCTCTTGATTTTATTGGGCCCGGCCCATGCCGCACGCCTGTACCGCTACCTCGCCTGGCTGGTGACCAGTGCCGTGTTGCAAGGGGTGGCCGTGGCGTTGTTGGTGCCGATCCTGCACGCGCTGTTTGCCGGCGACCTGTACAGCGCCTTTCAGTGGCTGGCGGGCCTGGCGGCGATGGTGGTGCTGACCTGCATTGCCCACTACCAGCAGGCGATGAAGGGGTTTGCCCTGGCCCTGGTGGTGTTGACCACCCTGCATGATCGCCTCGGCCAGCACCTGGTGACCTTGCCTTTGGGCTGGTTCAATTCGGAGAAGGTCGGGCGCCTGTCGCGCAGTGCCACCAGCGGCACCCTGATGGTCACCGGCTTGTTTGCCCATTACCTGGGGCCGGTGGTATCCGGCGTGGTGGTACCGGCCACGGTGGCGCTGAGCCTGTTTGTGTTCGACTGGCGCCTGGGCCTGACGGCCGTGTTGTGTGCGCCGCTGATCTACTTCACCCATCACTGGTCGGCGGCGGCCATCGGCAGCAACGACGCACGGGTGGAAGCCGCCGCGACCCTGGCCGGTAACCGCGTAGTGGAGTTCGCCCGTTACCAGCAAGTGCTGCGCGCCTTTGGTCGCACCCAGGACGGGTACGCGCCGTTGCAGGCCGCCAACCTGGCGCAGAAACATGCGGGCGGCTCAATGCTGTCCCAGACCTTTCCGAAGTTGCTGGCCGGTGGCTTGACCGTGCAGTTGGCCTTTGCGCTGCTGGTGGGAGTGGGCATTGCCCTGGCCGCCCACGGTGAAATCGATGCCATCCAGTTGGTCGCCCTGCTGGCCCTGGCGGCGCGCTTTGTCGGGCCACTGGCCGAAGCGGCGGCGCGCAGCGGCCTGTTGCGCATGGCCGGTAACGACCTCGACCAACTGGTGAGCATCCTGCGCGAGCCGTCGTTGCCGGAGCCGGCGGTGAGCCAAGCGCTGACGGCGCCCGGCAGCCTGGCGTTTGATCAGGTCAGCTTCGCTTACCCCAGCGGGCCCAAGGTGCTGCACCGTCTGACGTTCAACGCCCCGGCCCATTCCATGACCGCGATTGTCGGCGCCTCGGGCTCGGGCAAGACCACCGTCACGCGCCTGCTGATGCGTTTTTTCGATGCCAGCGAGGGCAGCGTCAAGGTCGGCGGCGTGGACGTGCGCGAGCTGTCCAATGCCGCGCTGATGGCGCAATTGTCCCTGGTGATGCAGGACGTGTACCTGTTCGACGACAGCCTTGAGGCCAACATTCGCGTCGGCAGCCCGGACGCCAGTGCCGAACAAGTGGCCGAAGCGGCGCGGCTGGCCGGCGTGGATGAAATCGTCGCACGCCTGCCCCAAGGCTGGAACACGCCAGTGGGCGAAGGCGGCGCGGCGCTGTCCGGCGGTGAGCGCCAGCGCGTATCCCTGGCCCGGGCCCTGCTCAAGCGCGCGCCCATCGTATTGCTGGATGAAGCCACGGCGGCGCTGGACCCGCACAACGAAGCCTTTGTACAGGCAGCGATCCGCAGCCTGATGCAAAGCTCCACGGTGCTGGTGATTGCCCATCGCCTGCCAACCATCATGGCCGCCGACCAGATCCTGGTGCTGGATGAAGGTTGCCTGGTGGAGTCCGGTACCCATGCGCAGTTGCTGGCCCGCAACGGTCGCTACGCCGGGTTCTGGCATGACCGCCAGCGCGCCGGTGGCTGGCGCCTGAACGCCGAGGCCCAGCCATGCTGATCGGGGTGTTGGGCGCCAGTGGCGACGTGGGGCTGGCCAGCGCCCAGGCGTTGTTGACGCTGGGAGTCAATGAGCTGCGCCTGGGCGGGCGCGATGCGGTCAAAGGTGCGCACTGCGTGCAAGTGCTCCAGCAGCAATGGCCCAAGGCACGCCTGCAATGGGCCGCGGCGGACTTCAACGATGCCAGGGCCTTGGCCGCGTTCGCCGGTGGTTGCGATGTGCTGCTCAACTGCGCCGGCCCGTCCTGGCGCGTAGAGGCGCGTGCCGCACACGCCGCGTTGCAGGCCGACGCCCATTACGTCGATGCCGCCGGCCACATGCGCCTCGACCCGGCCCAATGGCGTGGTCGCTGCGCGGTGCTGGATGCCGGCCTGCAACCCGGGCTCACTGGCCTGCTGCCGCGCTGGCTGGCCGAGCAGGCATTCACCCGGGTGCGCAGCCTGACCAGCTATTTCGGCTTGCGCGATCACTTCACCGCCGTGGCCGCCGACGACTTTTTGCAAGGCGCGGTGGACGGCAGCAGCGAACCGCTGGCGGCCTGGCGCAACGGCCGTTGCAGCCGTGCACTGCGGCGTCAGCGCCAGGTGTCGGTGCCGTGCTTCCCCGGCCAGGTCCAGCTGTTGCCCTACCTGAACCTCGAGGGTGAACGCCTGGCCATGGACCTGAACCTGGAGGTCGGCCAGTGGTTCAACGTGATCACCGATGGCTACGTGCTCAAGGCCCTCGACCAGGCCCACGGCCTGCCACGGGCCGACGCCGTGCAGCGCTTGTGCGCCGCCAGCTGCCTGGACCTCAGCGGCCAGGCGCCGTTCGTGACGCTGCTGCTGCAACTCGATGGCCTGCACCACGCGCAGGCCCGGACCCGCAGCCTGGTGCTCAGCGGCGCCGGCAATGCAGCGCTGACCGGTGCCATGGCCGCCACCACGGTGATCAGCGTGGTGGCGGGCGAGATCCGGTCCGGCTGCCATGCGGCCGCCGAGGCCCTGCCGCCCGCCGCCAGCCTTGAACGCCTGCTGCGCACCTCGGCGATCCGCGCCTTGAACCTGCTGCACAGCCCGCTCGATCAACTGCATGCCGCCGAAGAAGGTTGCCTATGAACACCGCCCTGAACGAGTTGGAGCACTTGAGCCTGGGCGTGATGGCCCAGGTGCTGCTGCACACCCAGGCGTTGCCGTTGCACGCCTGGCGCAACGCCGAACAGATCAACGCAGCGCTGGGCACGGCTGCACGGCATGCCTGGGTGGTGCGGCGTTGGCTGGCGGCGTTGACCCGTGCGGGCATGCTGCGCGAAGACGGTGGACAGCTGGGTTGGCAAGCAACACCCCTCGATCCGCAGGTCGGTGAACTGCCGCGCCTGTATGCCGAGTTGGGCTTCCCGGCCTATATGGCGCGTTTGCACACCCAAGTCATCGAGTGCCTGCCCGAGCTGCTGCGCGATCAATTGACCCTCACCCACTTGCTGATGCGCGGCGGGGACCCGGTCAAAGTGCTGGGCGCTTACCAGCACAACCCTTTCACAGCGGCGATCAATCAAGCCCTGGCCGAACGGGCGCGGCAAGTCAGCGCCGCGGGTGGAACGTTGCGGGTGCTGGAACTGGGCGGCGGCGCCGGCTGCACCACCGACGCGGTGCTGGCGGCGCTGCAAGCGCGTGAAAAGCACTATCGCTTCACCGACATCAGCTCGCTGTTTACCGGCGCGGCGCAGCGGCAGTTTCGCCTCGAACCGGGGATGCAATTCGCTCTGCTCGACCTCGATCGCAGCTTCAGCGACCAGGGTATTGCGCCCCACAGCCAGGACCTGGTGATCGCCGGCAATGTGCTGCACAACGCCCGGGACCTGCCCGATTGCCTGGGGCAGATCCGCACCAGCCTGAGCGACAGCGGCACCTTGCTGTTCAGCGAGTCCATCGCCGACAACCCCGCGATGCTGACCTTCATGCACCTGTTGTTGTCGCCCCCCGCCGATGCGCCGTTGCGCGCCAGCGATGAAGCCTTCATGACGCCCGACGCGTGGCGCCTGGCCTTGCAGGCGGCCGGCTTTGAGTTGCTCGAGGTATGGCCCGCCGCGTCGGAACCGCTCGCCGCTGCGGGGCAACGCTTGTTCCATGCCAGAGGAGTTTCAACATGAATGTCGACGCGTTGCTGATCGACTTACCCGCCGCCGCCTTTCCTTGGCATCTACCGGCCTTTACCGACCTGGGCGTGCATCAACAGGCTCCGGCCCGGGTGCTGGCAGTACTCGAACGCCAGCGCCCGGCGGTGGTGGTGATGGGTGCCGAGCAACTGCAGCGCCTGCTGGACTTTCCTGCCCTGGCCTTGAGTGACCTGAGCTATCTGGAACAGGTGCTATTCGTCAGCCCGCGCCCAGGCGACTGGCAACTGGCAGAACGCGCCGCGGCGCAACTCGATTGCCGCGTGCAGGGCTTTACCGTTGACGGGCGCGAGCTGACCAGCGCCAAGCGTGAGCACCAGCGCTGGTGTGAGCAGGCCTTGGCGCATCCTCAGGTCAGCGCGGTCGCGCTGCATGGCCAGACTCTGTTCGCCGTACCCCAGCCTTGCGCACCGGCGGCAGTGGACGATCATCTGGACACGACCCGGGCCGCCGTCGATCAACAGTTCAGCGCCACGCAACTGCACGACGCCGTGCAGTTGAACCAACGCTTGAGCCACGCCGCGTTGCTGTCGATGCTTAACGGCCTTGAGCAATGCGGCCTGCTGCCCTCGCCCCTTAACGACGTGGCGCAAAGCCTCGCCAACGCCGGCATCGCCCCTGGTCACCGGCCCTTGATCGCACGCTGGCTGGACGTGTTGCAGGCCGAGGAACTGCTGCGCCGCCAAGGCGACCACCTGCATCCCAACCTCGACCCCAACGCCTGGAGCGACGCCAGCCTGGACGCTATCTGGGCGCAACTGAGCCTGGACTGGGAACACAACACCGGCGGCTGCGCCACCCTCGATTATGCGCGGGACAATGCTCGCCAGTTGCCGGCGCTGATGCGCGGTGAATGTGCGGCGGTGCACCTGTTGTTTCCCGAAGGCCGTACCGAACGTGCGGCGGCGTTGTATCGCGAAAGCCTGGCGGCGCAGTACCAGCACCGCGCCGTGGCCCACTGGATCGGGGCCTGGGCTGCACGCCAATCAACTGAACCTTTGCGCGTGCTGGAGGTGGGGGCTGGTACCGGCGCCACCACCCAGGCGGTGTTGCCGGCCCTGGCGAATCTAACGGTGGACTACCTGTGCACCGACGTGTCGCGCTACTTCAGTGAACAGGCCGCCGAGCGCCTGCGCGCCTGGCCGTGGGTGCGCCACGGCGTGTTCGATATCGACCGCGCCGTCCTGTCTCAGGGGTATCCAACCCAGAGCTGGGACCTGATCGTCGCCGGTGGCGTGCTCAACGCCGCCCGCGACACCCAGCGTTCGCTGTCCACCCTGCTGGCCTTGCTCAAGCCGGGCGGCTGGCTGGTGTTCAGCGAGCCGACCCAGGAGGAATTCTGGGTCATGGCGTCCCAGGCGTTCATGCTCAACCAGGCCAGTGACGAGCGTGCGCTGGGCCGCAGCACCTTCCTCAACCTCGAGCAGTGGCAGACCGCCCTGGCCCGCGCCGGCTTCCAGGGCAATCGCAGCCTGCCCGCTGCCGATCACCCGTTGGCATGCCTGGGCCATCGGGTGTTCGTCGCTCAGGTGCCAAGCCAGCGCCTGAGCCGCGCCGCCTTGGCCGCCCACCTGGAACACCCCGACCTGCAGCTTGAACTGCTCGACCATTTGCCCGACCTGCCTAACGTCAAGGACTTGCCATGACCCCGCTGGCCTACCCCTTCAACGCCTTCACCGACCTGGAGCTGGCTGAGCCATACCGCCATGCCCAGCAGGCACCGGGCCTGTTGCGTATCCAGATGCCCATCGGCGCGCCCGCCTGGCTCGCCACCCGTTACGACGATGTACGCCTGGTGCTGGGTGACCGGCGTTTCAGCCGCAGCGAAGCGTTTCGTCGTGACGACGCTCCACGGGCGTTCCCGCGGATTGCCGGCGGCATCGTGATGATGGACCCGCCGCAACTCACAGGTATCCGCTCCCGCGCCGCCCAGGCATTCACCCGGCGCCGCGTCGAAGCCTTGCGCCCCCATGCCCGGGCCTACGCCCATGAATTGATCGACCGCATGCTCGCTGCTGGCCCGCCCGCCGACCTGGTCAACGACTATGCCTTGCCCCTGCCCCTGGCATTGATCTGCGAGCTGCTCGGCGTGCCGCTGCAAGACCGCGAACGCTTCAAGCTGTGGAACGACTCGCTGCTGTCGACCCGCCCCGAAGATGCCGCCCTGACCCAGCAACACCTGGGCGAACTCGCGGCGTATATCAAGGGCCTGGTCGCCGAGCGCCGCCGCCAGCCACGGGACGATTTCATGACCGCCCTGGCCCAGGCCGATGAACACGGCGAGCGCCTGAGCGAAGACCAACTGCTGCTGTTGTGCATCGCCATCCTCGTCGCTGGCTACGAAGGCAGCGCGTCGCAGATCCCCAATTTCATCCAGGTGCTGCTGGACAATCCTGCGCAGTGGCAGCAGTTGAAGGATCATCCCGAACAGATCCCCCAGGCGGTGGAAGAGCTGCTGCGCTATATCCCATTGGCCTCGGCGGCGATGTTTGTGCATTACGCCCTGGAGGATATCCAGGTCGGTGCAACCCTGGTGCGCCAGGGCGAGGCAGTATTCGCCTCAATTGGTGCAGCCAACCATGACCCGGCGCGCTTTGCAGAGCCGCAGACCCTCGACCTGCAACGCGATGCCAGCGGCCATGTCGGCTTCGGCCATGGCCTGCATCACTGTATCGGCTCGGCCCTGGCGCGGGTGGAATTGCAGGAGGCCTTGCAAGCGCTGGTGGAACGCCTGCCCAACCTGCAACGCTGCGGTGAGGTGCAGTGGAAAACCGCGACGTTCTTTCGCGGCGCCCACTGCCTGCCGGTGACCTGGTCATGAGGGGCGCACGTAAACGCGTAATCGTCGCCGGCACCGCGTTCGGCCGCATCTACCTGCAAGCCCTGACCCGTGCCCATGAGCGCTATGAACTGGTGGGCATCCTTTCGCGGGGCAATGCCTATTCCCAAGCCTGCGCCAGGCACTATGGCGTACCGCTGTTCGAAGCGGTCGAGCAGGTGCCCAATACGGTGGATATCGCCTGCGTGGTGGTGCGTTCCGGCGCCACCGGAGGCGCCGGCAGCGAACTGGCCCAGCAGTTGTTGCGCCGTGGCATCCACGTGTTGCAGGAACACCCGGTGCACCATCGCGAAATTGCCGCGTGCATGCAGGCGGCGCGCCAGGGCCGGGCGGCCTACGCGGTGAATACGCTGTACCCGAATATCCTTGCGATCCGCCGCTTTCTGGCGGTGGCCGCGTACCTGCGTGAGCAACAAGGGCTGGCCTATATCGACGCGGCCTGTAACAGCCAGGTGGCCTACCCCTTGCTGGATATTCTCGGGCGCCTGGCCGGTGGTTTGCGGCCCTGGGCATTTGCGGCACCGGCCGCCAGCGTCGGCGCGCAGCCCTTCACACGATTGAACGCCAGCTTCAATGGCGTGCCGATCAGCCTGCGCGTGCAAAACCAGGTGCATCCCCAGGACCCGGACAACCACTCGTTCCTGCTGCATCGCCTTGAAGTCGGCTGTGAAGGCGGCGTGCTGAGCCTGTGCGACACCCACGGTCCGGTGCTGTGGAACCCGCGCCTGCATGCGCCACGGGACGCCACCGACCGCCTGATCATGGCAGGCGAAGGCAGCGAGCGGCTGGCCGGGCCGAGCATGGTGGTGCTCGACCTGCAGATACCCGCCAGCTATCACCAGGTATTCAGCGAGCTCTGGCCGGACGCAGTCAGCCTCGCCCTCGACGCGCTGTGCGACGACATCGATGAGCCGGCGCGGCGCCTGCGCAGCGGCCTGTGGGCCACCGAGGTGTCGATGGCCTGGCGCGAGATGAACAGCCTGATCGGTATGCCCGCCTTGATTGAACCGCCGGTGCCCCGGGCGTTGCCGCTGGCCGAACTGCATCGCCGCGCCGACGCGGTGCAACCGCCCTGCGCTGACCCCGGCGCACAACTGTTGGGAGCCCTGCCCTTGTGAACACTGCCCAATCCCCCTCGTCCTGCAGCCATGTGCTGCTGTGGGTGCGCGACCTGCACCAGGCCGTGGCGAACTTTCGTGCTGCCGGCTTCGAGGTCACTTACGCCACCGCCGAGGCTCGCGCCCAACACGCGCATATCTGGTTCAGCCACGGGCCGATCATCGAGCTGCTCACCACACCCCGCCACGCCTGGCTGTTCAAGTGGCCCATCGACTGCCTGGCCGGCCGAGGTGCCGGGCAGCGCATGTTGCGCTGGGCCGCCCACGGCGAAGGCTTCTGCGACCTGGCCTTGCTTTGCGATGAGCCGCGCCTGGCACCGCGCCTCAAGGATCTCGCCGCCTGCGGCGTAGCCATGGGCCGGGTGGTGAAGTGGCAGCGCACCTGTGCCAACGGCAGCCAGACGCGCTTTCGTTTCGTCTACCCGCGCCATGCGCGCCTGCCGTTCCTGGTCACGCCCTACACGCCTTCCCAACATCCGGAGCGGTTGATCCACCCCAACGGCGCCACCGGGCTGACGGCGATTCACCTGGGGGTCAGCCCTGCCGACCGCACCGCCCTCGACCTGCTGGCGGGCGACGACCCGATGTTGCGCCTGCATCCGGCTGAATGTACCGGCGTACAGGCGGTGCAAATCGCCGGCCTGGCGCAACCGCTGACCCTGCACGGCGCCCAGTTGCTGGGCTGCCCGACTGCCCAAGGAGATTCCCATGCTTGATGGTTGCACTGACTGGCCCGAAGACTTTATCCGCCGCTACCGCGAGCAAGGCTATTGGCAAGGCGTACCCCTGGGCCAACTGCTGCGCGAACAAGCCCGACGCACGCCGCAGCAGGAAGCCCTGGTGGATGGCAATCGGCGCTGGAGCTACGCCGAACTGGACCAACAGGCCGACCGACTGGCCGCCGGCCTCGCCGAACGCGGGCTGGTCGCCGGCCAGCGGGTGCTGGTGCAACTGCCGAATATCGCCGAGTTTTTCAGCCTGACCTTCGCCCTGCTGCGCCTGGGGGTGATCCCGGTGTTTGCGTTGCCGGCCCATCGCGAACATGAACTGGCGCACCTGGCCCACCTGAGCCAGGCGGTGGCCTATGTGATTGTCGATCAGCACCTGGGCTTCGATTACCGCCCGCTGGCGCGCACCCTGCGTGAGCAGGTGCCGAGCCTGCAACAGGTGTGGGTGGTGGGCGCGCCCGAGGAGTTCGTGGCCCTGGCCGATTGCGTCGCCGTGCCCCGCGAATTCCCCGCGCCGGATGCCCGGGACGTCGCGGTGCTGCTGTTGTCCGGCGGCACCACCGGCCTGCCCAAGCTGATCCCGCGCACCCATGACGACTACGCGTGCAATGCGCGGCTGGCAGCCCGCGCCTGCGGCTTCGACGCCCACACCCGTTACCTGGCAGCGCTGCCGGTGGCGCACAACTTCCCGCTGGCCTCGCCTGGCGCGCTCGGGGTGTTCAGTGTCGGCGCCACCCTGATACTGGCGCCGGAGCCCAGCCCCGACACCGCCTTCGAACTCATCGAACGCGAACGCATCACCCACACCGCCTTGATCCCGCCGCTGGTGTTGCTGTGGCTGGAAGTCGCGCAATGGTCCGACCACGACCTCAGCAGCTTGCAGTGGCTGCAAGTCGGTGGCGCGCGGCTCAAGGCCGAGATCGCCGCCCGTATCCGCCCGGGCCTGGGCTGTGGCCTGCAGCAGGTGTACGGCATGGCCGAAGGCTTGCTGTGTTTTACGCCGCTGGACGATCCCGAGGAACGGGTCTTCGACACCCAGGGCCTTCCCCTTACGACGGCAGATGAGATCCGTATCGTCGATGCCGACGATGTACAGGTGGCGCCCGGTGCCGTGGGGGAATTGCTGGTGCGCGGGCCCTACACCATCCGTGGCTATTACAACGCCGCCGAGCACAACCAGCGGGCGTTTACCGCCGACGGGTTTTATCGCAGCGGCGACCTGGTCCGGCGCCTGCCCGAGGGGCATTTGATTGTCGAGGGGCGCAGCAAGGATGTGATCAACCGCGGCGGCGAGAAGATCCCGGTGGAAGAGATCGAGAACCTGCTGCTCGGCCATCCGCTGATCCGCGATGTGGCGCTGGTGGCCCTGGCCGACGAGTTACTGGGCGAGCGCAGCTGCGCCTGCGTACTGGCCCACGGTGAACCCTTGGACCTGGCCTCGATCAACGCCTGGCTGCGCGAGCGTGGGCTGGCCGCCTACAAGTTGCCGGACCGCTTGCAGGTGCTGCGCGAGTTTCCGCTGACGCGCCTGGGCAAGGTCAACCGCAAGGCCCTGGCCGAACAGGTATTGGCCTCATGAGCCCGTGGCTGCGCGTGTTGCGTGAGGGCCCGCAGCCCCGCGCACGCCTGGTATGCCTGCCCCATGCCGGCGGCAGCGCGAGTTTTTTCCGCCCGTGGCTGGCGCACCTGCCGGGGGACATCGACCTGCTGGCGGTGCAGTATCCGGGCCGTGAAGAGCGCTTCAACGAGGCGCATATCCCCTGCCTGGCGAGCCTCGCCGAACACATCAGCCAGGCGTTGCTGGCCTTGCCTACGCGGCCCATGTGGCTGTTCGGCCACAGCATGGGCGCAGCGCTTGCCTATGCCGTGGGCGTACAACTTGAAGCCGCTGGCATGGGTGCTGCCCACGTATTCGTCTCGGCCCACGCGCCCCCGCACCGACAACCGCCCAGCGACCTGCACCGCCAGGACGACGCCACGCTGATCGCCGACATCCTGCGCCAGGATGCCCAGGCCGCCGGCCTGTGGGCCAACCCGCAGTTGCGTGCGCTGTTCCTGCCGGTGTTGCGCAGCGACTACCAGGCCATCGAGACCTGGCGCCCCGCACACCTGCTGCCCTTGGCCGCACCGCTCGATGTGCTGCTGGCGCACGACGACGCCGAGGTCAGCCTGGAGCAGGCCCGCGCCTGGGCCGGCCTGAGCCGCCACACCCCGGATATCCGCTGGTTCGACGGCGACCACTTTTACCTCAAGCATCAGCCGCGACCGGTGATCCACCACCTGTTGCAGCGCACCGCCTACCTTCAGGAAGACTCACAATGAAAACCCCGGAACACTGCACTGGCCTTCACGACATCCGCCACGCCATCGACAGCCTCGACCAGCAGATCATCGACGCCCTGGGCTTGCGCATGCAGTACGTCAAGGCCGCCTCGGCATTCAAGCCGGACCAGGCCAGCATCGCCGCCCCGGAGCGCGTCGCGGCGATGCTGCCCCAGCGTCGGCAATGGGCACAGGACGTGGGGCTGGATGGGGAATTTATCGAAAGCCTGTTCAACCAGATCATCCACTGGTACATCGCCGAGCAGACGGCCTTCTGGCTGCAGAAAAAGAGCAAGGCGGTATGAACGCCGCCGACTTGCTCAAGGTGTTCCAGGCCGCGCACCAACGGGCAGTGGCATACCAGCGGCCGGTGATTGCCGTCAGTGCGCACCCCGCACCGACGCTGGCGCCTTTGGCACTGTATGCAGCCCACCGGCAGGGCTTTTTCTGGTGCGCGCACTCACCGGACCTGAGCCTGTTCGGCCTGGGCTGCGCCTGGCAGATCGAAGCCTGCGGGCCTGGGCGCATGGCTGAGGTGGATCGCCAATGGTTTGCGCTGTGCGCCGATGCGTTGGTGCAGGGGCCCTGCCCGCCGTTGCTGCTGGGTGGCATGCGCTTCGATGAGCAGCAACCTTGCGCGCCCCACTGGGCGCCGTTTGCCGGCGCCAGCTTCCACCTCGCCCACTGGTTGCTCAGCGAAGACGCCACGGGGCGCTGGCTGCGCTGCCAACGTGTGGTCGAGCCGGGCAGCGATCCTGCTGCATTGGTGCAGGAAAGCCTGGCCGCCTATGAACAGTTGCTCAACCCCGCCCCCCATGTAACCTCTACACCCGATGTGCTGGAGCGCAACGCACTGCCCCGGCATCAATGGCAGGCCAAGGTCGACACCGCGCTGCACGCCATCGCCCGGGGCGAGTTGAACAAGGTGGTGCTGGCGCGACATATCGACCACCACCTGGACGCCACCCTCGATACCGGCGCGGTGATGGGCCGTTTGCACGCACGCCGTAATGCCTCGCACCTGTTCGCCATCCACCGTGGCGAGCACTGTTTCATGGGCGCCACGCCAGAGCGATTGCTCAGTTGCGCGGCGGGCCGCCTGACCACTCACGCCCTGGCGGGCAGCACCCGTCGCGGGCTCTGGCCGGATGAAGACCAAGCCCTGGGCGAGCGGTTATTGGCCGACCCCAAGGAGCAGCACGAACATCAGCTGGTGGTGCAGACCATCACCCAGGCTCTGCACGACAAGGTCACCGACCTGCACGCCGCGCCGTGCCCTGGCCTGTTGAAACTGGCCACCGTGCAGCACCTGAGCACGCCCATCACCGCGCAACTGAATGTCGGCAAGCGCCTGCTCGACGGCGTCCAGGCGCTGCACCCCACCCCCGCCGTCGGCGGCTTGCCCAGGGCACCTGCGCTGGGCTTTATCCGTGAACACGAAGGCTTCGATCGTGGCTGGTACGCCGCGCCGGTGGGCTGGCTGGACGCCAATGGCAACGGTGACTTCCTGGTGGCACTGCGTTCGGCCTTGATCACGCCGAGACACTGCCATGCCTTTGCCGGCTGCGGGATAGTCGAAGGCTCGCTGCCGGCCAACGAATACGAAGAAACCCAGATCAAGCTGGCAAGCATGCAACAGGCGCTGCAACTGGCGTGCCCTGCTGATACTGACGTGGCGTACAGCCAAACTCACGACGAAACACCGTATGCAAGTACTGCGCGGAGGTGAAGCCGCAACTGGCGGCGATGTCGGCGATGGCCAGGTCCTGGTTCTCCAGGCCCTTGGCGGCGGCGGCGAGTTTGAAACCGAGGATTTCGTCATGCACGCTGCAGCCGCGCACCTTGCGAAAGTGCGCTTCCAGGGAAGAGCGTGAGACGCCGACATAAGCGGCAACCTGGTCGGTCTTGATCCCCTGGCAAGCGTATTGCCGGATAAACAGCAGCGCCTGCATCACATAAGGGTTACCCAGGGGCTGATGCAGGCTGGAGGCCTGCACGTTGATCGCATCCGGCGGCACCAGCACCTGCGTGCCGGTGCAGGGCTTGCCATGCAGCATCTGGTGCAGCAAGGCCGCGGCGGTACGGCCCATGGTCTCGGTGCCCTGGATCACCGAACTCAGCGGCACCCGCGTAAGGGTGCGGGTCAGCGGGTCGTTGTCGATACCGATCAACGCGACTTCCTCCGGCACGGCAATCCCGGCGGTCAGGCAGGCTTGCAGCAATTGCCGGGCGCGGGCATCGGTCACGGCGATGATGCCGATAGGCTTGGGCAGGCTGTGCAGCCAGGCAATCTGCTGCTCCACCGCGCTGTCCCACAACGGCGCGCTGGTACCCAGGCCACGATAGATTTCCACCTGCAAGCCATCGCGTTGCATCAAGCAGCGAAAGGCTTTCTCACGCTCCTGGGCCCAACGATTGGCCTGGGCTTCGGGCAGGCTGAAACAGGCAAACCGCGTCAGCCCGGCCTCGATCAAATGCTCGTAGGCCAGCTTCATCAAGGCGTGGTTATCGGTGGCGACATAGGGAATGCCCTTGGGGTACGAGCTTGCGTCCTCGTAAGATCCCCCCACCGCCACCACCGGTATCCGACTCCCAGCCAGCGCCTCGCCGATCAGCGGGTCATCGAAGTCGGCAATGATCCCGTCCCCCTGCCAGCGCTCGATACCGCGCAGACGGCAGAGAAAATCCTCCTCCAGGAACAGGTCCCAGGACGCGCGCGTACTGCTCAGGTAATTGCCGATACCGGTGATGATGCCGCGGTCGTAGATTTTGCTGCCGTTGAAGAGCAAGGCGATGCGGTGCACGGGCGGTAGGGTTTTCATTGTTTTTGTCCTGGGGCCGGTGGGTGCAGATTAGGCTTGTGTACTACGGACGCCTAGCTAGATTCAAATCGATGTCGCATTCTGGGGGCTGTCTGGGCATATCGGGCCTCAGGGAGGCCCGTTCTATCTACCTAAATTTTAAAACTATAAATACAGTTCCTAGCCAAACGCCAGTGCCAACTACCATTGCTAAATGTAGGTTCAACAGGCGTTTTAGGTACGGGGGAAAGTTTTCATAATCGATAGGGCTCAAGTCACCAATGCGGATATATGTCCTTGGCATCGCTATCATCCCGGTAATTTTTGCCATCTCCAGCAACGACCAAATATAGCCGCGCCTCCCCAGGCTCGGCCCCCAAAGATAAATATAGCGACTGTTCTTCAATGCCTCTTTTATCGCATCCAAATGTCGATGACTCAGGAACAAGCTGTACGCAATACTCACGAGTTCGAGCAGAAAAGGCCCCCCGGCAAAGATAATTGCAACCCAAGGTGGCCAAGTATCGATGTTAGTCATGGTTGTATAGCCTCGTAGATCTTTTCACCCACGTATTCACCACCTTGGCCACCGTAGGTGGTACCTGCCCATGCGCCAGCTTCTACAATGGCTGCGACACAGATAACAGCGCCGCCCATCCACCCAAACCACCGAAGAACGTGGCCCCAGCGAACTTCCCCGCTTCCGTAAACTTGATCCTCCTGCAATCCTCCCCAGAGACTCTTGTACACACCTGCTGAATTGCCAGTAACGAGTACGCGGAGGTTTGCCTGATCAGGACAGCGGGCCTCATATGAGGCCCGCTTTGAGGTCACCTAAATCTAAGCAGTACAACCACGACACCCATCCAAATACAGGCAACTATCATCATTGCCAAATCGATAACTAAAAGTCGCTTCAGGTAGGGAGGAAACTTCTCGATGTCGACTGGATCAACCTCTCCCATAATGATAGAGGCCCTTGGCCAAACCACCATTCCGGCGATTTTCGACATTTCCAAGAGAGACCAAATCAAACCGCGCCTCCCCAAACTTGTCCCCCATATGTACATATAACGACTATTTTTTAGAGCCTCCTTCATGGCTTCCAGATGACAATGAGTAAGGTAAAGGCTAAAAGCAAGGCCAGCAGCTGCAAGCAGAATAGGGCCTCCGGCAAAGATAATCGCAACCCAAGGTGGCCAAGTATCCATGTTAGTCATGGTTGTATGGCCTCGTAGATCTTTTCACCCACGTATTCACCACCTTGACCACCATAGGTGGTACCTGCCCATGCGCCAGCTCCTACTAAAGCCGCGACGCAGACCACTCCCCCTATTCCCGTCGTAACACCCAGTGCCAAGCAGACTGAGCCGCCTGTCGCACCGGCTAACGCTCCTGCTCCTACACCAAAAAATGTAGCGCCTGCGAACTTCCCCCCTTCAGTGAACTTAACCCTCTCACATGCAGCTCCAGAATCCGCATTACACACCTGCTGTATAGCCAACAGCGAAGACACGCCCCCAAGACCAATACCGATGTAACCCCCTGCCTTCATATACTTCGTGGCACGACTAACCGCCTCCACATGAGCGGCATACCCCGGAATCTGCCCCGCCCCGCCAGCCTTATCCCAGTGATGCACCAGACTTCGACTGGATATACCCAGGGCCGTTTTCAACTTCGGGTGATCGCCCAAAGTTGTCTGCCCGCGCAGGCGCGTGGAGTTGAGCAAATGGGCGTCCAGCTGGTTCATCAGCCGCTGACGATCAGCAAAGAACTGCGGCGATCTAAGGTGGCCGTGCTGCCGATAGCTGTCCTGATGCAGGCGCTCCATGGCCTGCAGCGTCTCGCGCAGGTTGTTCAGGTGCTTTTCCATCACCACCGCACTGACGCCTAACCAGGTTGAGGTATGGCCGATGAACCCAGCGATTTCAGCTCCATGGCGATACAGAAAGTCGGCCTCGTCGGGCGTCAGGGAATCCAGAGATGCATCGACGTGTTGAGCAGCCTGCATAAGCTGCGCTTCCTGATAAGTACAGGAGCCGTTGTTCGGGTCGCTGAGCACGATCATCGAGCCGGCTTTGACGTGGCTCGTATTTGGGTTCAGTGCTTGAAACTTGCGCATTACAGCCGGGTCGAGAGTCGGAAAAAGTGTTGCCTCCAGCGCTTCGCGAGTCATACTCTTAGGCACGATATAGAAGCCTGGCTCATGGCCATTCATGCCGTTGTATGCCGTTGGAACTGTACGACCCGACGGGGCGAAACCAGACCGACGCGGCGCCACAGGGCTGCCATTTGCAGATGATGTGCTCGGTTGATCAACTCGCTGATTAATTGGCGGCTCTGAACTCTCATTTTCATAGGTGGCGGAGTAAACCGAAGGAATAAGCCGAGCTCGACAGGGGCAGCTGCTGAAGCTGTCCAGCGTGCCGGCCACACGTTTTCCATGACTTTCGATATGAGAAATGCCACCCAAAATCTGGTACGTACCTTCATGTTTTCCGCAAGTAACCAAGTCGCCTTCGCGAGCATGGAGTACTCCATATATATTAACTCTAGGATCGCCCTCGATAATTTTTCCGCCACAGGTTGTATTATCACCCAAACCGACAAAATACCCTTCACTCATTCACGCCCCCTCTTTTAAAGTTTTATCTACCCAATTGCACAGCGCGAAAAAAACAACTAACTCATACACAACGCACTTAGTGATCCCTCATAAAAAATCATCTGCCTTCTGCACGCCTTCACGAGCAATCAGCAGTACTGAACCTTGTGGCGTATTGATAATTTCGTCACCGTTGCTGAGCGTGCTTCCCACAAGCGCAATATGGCTATTAGCTTCACCCGCACACGTCACGATCTGCGCCGTCGTGCCGTCGGCGTATACAACGCAATCCCCTTTGTGCGCAGCACGCACTTGCGAACCATCAGCCAATTTGAATGCCATTTGCGATGTGGTTTTTTTAATCACCCCGCCGTTACGCGTCTGGCTGCCTTCGGCCGCCACTCGATAAATCGCAATAGGCGGATGAGCTTTGCGGTAGGCATTTTGTTCATCAATCACGTCCAAAACTTGCTTGGTGAATTCCGAACGTTTTTGCTCGGTGAACGATGACTTATTTAACTCACTCAAAAATTCAAGCGATACGTCGTTGGTATACAGCAAGGCTTGCGACTTATTCATCTCTATATCCCTTATTCTCAGCTTAGTTCGCCGCGCTCGCCTATTCACATCAAGACAATGACTGGCACCCCAAACTTTGAAGAGGCATTTCCCCACCGTAAAGTCAGACGTTTCCCTAAATCACGTACTCCCTGAGCCTTTCTGAACACCCCACTCAAAATCGCACTACACCTTGGTGATTTTCATAATCAACACCCCAGGCGCCATTGCTAGTATCCAGACACCGCCCAGAACAATAAGGAAACCGCCATGCCGTACTTCCCCGGTGTCGACAAGGTTCGCTTCGAAGGCCCTGCCAGCGAATCCCCCCTCGCCTTTCGCCATTACGACGCCAACAAACTGATCCTCGGCAAACCCATGCGTGAGCACCTGCGCATGGCCGTCTGTTACTGGCACACCTTTGTGTGGCCAGGGGCGGATATGTTTGGCATGGGCACGTTCCAACGTCCCTGACAACGCAGTGGCGATCCGACGGAGCTGGCGATCGGCACTTACCTAAATTCCACGAACATGGCTGCAACTGCTGCCCAAAACACAGAACCGATCAACATCATCATATTGATGGTCAACAGTCGTTTTAGATGAGGGGGGAAATTTTCAAGATCGACAGGGTCGAGTTCTTCGATGCGGATAGACGCCTTCGGTAACGTCACCATTCCGGCAATTTTTGATATTTCCCAAAGCGACCAGATTACCCCCCTCTTTCCCAGGCTTGTTCCCCAGATATAAATAAAACGACTATTTTTCAGCGCATCTTTCATAGAGTCCAAGTGTCGACGACTAAGGTAAAGACTAAAAGTAATGCCAGCAGCAGCAAGCAAAATTGGGCCCCCTGTAACGATGATTGCGATCCAGGGAGGCCAAGTGTCGATACTGGTCATGGTTGCCTGGTCTTGTAAATTTTTTCACTCCTGAGGTTTGCATCGGCGTACCCACTAAAACCTAGTGATGCGTCAGGCTACGAATTGGAAACGCCGAGGGCTTTTCAAGTAGGGATGTCACCCCCTCAACTACTTAAACTTCAGTAGTACAGCTACGGTGACAAGCCAAGTAAAACCAATTACTTTCATAGCCGTATCAATAACCAGCAGTCGCTTTAGGTAAGGTGGAAAGCTTTCAAGATCAGCAGCGTTTACATCCCCAATTCGGATATACACCTTCGACCACGTCACCATTCCTGCGATTTTAGCTATCTCCAACAGGGACCAAATCACACCCCGCCGCCCCAAACTCGGTCCCCATAAGTAAATGTAACGGCTATTCTTCAACGCGTCCTTCATGGCGTCCAAGTGACAGCGGCTCAGATACAACGTGTATCCAATGCTTATAATTCCAAGCAAAAAAGGACCACCGCAAAGAATCAAAAAAGCGAACCAGGACTTCCAGAATTCCTCCTCAGTCATGGTGCAGTTTTCTCGTACAGGATTTCTCCACCTAGTTCCCCTCCCATTCCACCTGCAGTCGTGCCCACCCATGCACCAGCTCCTACCAGTGCCGCAGCACAAATAACACCTCCTATACCTGTAGAGATACCTAGCGCCAGGCAGACAGCACCACTGGCCTGTAAAGGCAGCCCGACTCGCCGCCTCCACGAGCCGAATACCGGGTATGAGCCGCGACCAAACTTCCCTGTTCCAGTAATGCGGCAAGCGTCTACTAGATATGCCAAAAGTATCTTTTCGATAATTGGCGAGTTCAAGTACGCTACCTGAATTGCAGTAGCGCAAATACAACAGCCCACCAGATTCCGCCTCCAATCATTATCACTGCTTTAATTTTCAAAAGCCGTCTGAGGCGAGGAGGAAAATTTTCAGCATCCATGGGGGCCAAATCACCCAGACGGATGTGTGTTTTTGGCATTGTTATCATCCCAGTGATTTTTACGATCTCCAAGAGGGACCAAATCAAACCCCGACGCCCCAAGCTCGGCCCCCATAGGTAGATATAATGACTGTTCTTCAACGCCTCTTTTATGGCATCTAGATGACGACTGCGCAGATACAAACTATATACAAAGCTCACCATCGCTAGCAGGATTGGAGCACCTACTATGATTAGCGCAACCCAGGGCGACCACGCGTCAATACTGGTCATAATTGGTTAATTTCATGAATTTTTTCACCCATATATTCGCCACCTCTTTCACCCACATTAGTACCGATCCACGCGCCAGCTCCGATTATGGTCGCTAAGCAGGCAACACCTCCTACGCCTGTAGAAACACCCAGCGCCAAACAAATAGGCCCACTGGCGTACTTACCTATCTCCCCACCTACATAACCACCAGACGTGGACCCTGCAAATTTTCCTGCTTCAGTAAACTTCACCTTTTTACATGCTGCTCCAGAATCCCCATTGCAGACCTGCTGAATAGCCAACAACGAAGCCCCCCCACCAAGGCCTATACCGATGTACCCCCCTGCCTTCATATACTTCGTGGCACGACTAACCGCCTCCACATGAGCGGCATACCCCGGAATCTGCCCCGGCCCGCCCGCCTTGTCCCAGTGATGCACCAGGCTGCGGCTGGAAATACCCAGGGCCGTTTTCAACTTCGGGTGATCGCCCAAAGTTGTCTGCCCGCGCAGGCGCGTGGAGTTGAGCAAATGGGCGTCCAGCTGGTTCATCAGCCGCTGACGATCAGCAAAGAACTGCGGCGATCTAAGGTGGCCGTGCTGCCGATAGCTGTCCTGATGCAGGCGCTCCATGGCCTGCAGCGTCTCGCGCAGGTTGTTCAGGTGCTTTTCCATCACCACCGCACTGACGCCTAACCAGGTTGAGGTATGGCCGATGAACCCAGCGATTTCAGCTCCATGGCGATACAGAAAGTCGGCCTCGTCGGGCGTCAGGGAATCCAGAGATGCATCGACGTGTTGAGCAGCCTGCATAAGCTGCGCTTCCTGATAAGTACAGGAGCCGTTGTTCGGGTCGCTGAGCACGATCATCGAGCCGGCTTTGACGTGGCTCGTATTTGGGTTCAGTGCTTGAAACTTGCGCATTACAGCCGGGTCGAGAGTCGGAAAAAGTGTGGCCTCCAGCGCTTCGCGAGTCATACTCTTAGGCACGATATAGAAGCCTGGCTCATGGCCATTCATGCCGTTGTATGCCGTTGGAACTGTACGACCCGACGGGGCGAAACCAGACCGACGCGGCGCCACAGGGCTGCCATTTGCAGATGATGTGCTCGGTTGATCAACTCGCTGATTAATTGGCGGCTCTGAACTCTCATTTTCATAGGTGGCGGAGTAAACCGAAGGAATAAGCCGAGCTCGACAGGGGCAGCTGCTGAAGCTGTCCAGCGTGCCGGCCACACGTTTTCCATGACTTTCGATATGAGAAATGCCACCCAAAATCTGGTACGTACCTTCATGTTTTCCGCAAGTAACCAAGTCGCCTTCGCGAGCATGGAATACTCCATATATATTAACTCTAGGATCGCCCTCGATAATTTTTCCGCCACAGGTTGTATTATCACCCAAACCGACAAAATACCCTTCACTCATTCACGCCCCCTCTTTTAAAGTTTTATCTACCCAATTGCACAGCGCGAAAAAAACAACTAACTCATACACAACGCACTTAGTGATCCCTCATAAAAAATCATCTGCCTTCTGCACGCCTTCACGAGCAATCAGCAGTACTGAACCTTGTGGCGTATTGATAATTTCGTCACCGTTGCTGAGCGTGCTTCCCACAAGCGCAATATGGCTATTAGCTTCACCCGCACACGTCACGATCTGCGCCGTCGTGCCGTCGGCGTATACAACGCAATCCCCTTTGTGCGCAGCACGCACTTGCGAACCATCAGCCAATTTGAATGCCATTTGCGATGTGGTTTTTTTAATCACCCCACCGTTACGCGTCTGGCTGCCTTCGGCCGCCACTC
Organism: Pseudomonas libanensis; assembly: GCF_001439685.1. Taxonomy (GTDB): domain Bacteria; phylum Pseudomonadota; class Gammaproteobacteria; order Pseudomonadales; family Pseudomonadaceae; genus Aquipseudomonas; species Aquipseudomonas libanensis. The sequence continues at coordinate 274,341 of NZ_JYLH01000006.1, read as the reverse complement.
GATAAATCGCAATAGGCGGATGAGCTTTGCGGTAGGCATTTTGTTCATCAATCACGTCCAAAACTTGCTTGGTGAATTCCGAACGTTTTTGCTCGGTGAACGATGACTTATTTAACTCACTCAAAAATTCAAGCGATACGTCGTTGGTATACAGCAAGGCTTGCGACTTATTCATCTCTATATCCCTTATTCTCAGCTTAGTTCGCCGCGCTCGCCTATTCACATCAAGACAATGACTGGCACCCCAAACTTTGAAGAGGCATATCCCCACCGTAAAGTCAGACGTTTCCCTAAATCACGTACTCCCTGAGCCTTTCTGAACACCCCACTCAAAATCGCACTACACCTTGGTGATTTTCATAATCAGCACCCCAGGTGCCGTTGCTAGTATCCAGACACCGCCCAGAACAATAAGGAAACCGCCATGCTGTACTTCCCCGGTGTCGACAAGGTTCGCTTCGAAGGCCCTGCCAGCGAATCCCCCCTCGCCTTTCGCCATTACGACGCCAACAAACTGATCCTCGGCAAACCCATGCGTGAGCACCTGCGCATGGCCGCCTGTTACTGGCACACCTTTGTGTGGCCAGGGGCGGATATGTTTGGCATGGGCACGTTCAAACGCCCATGGCAGCGCACTGGCGATCCGATGGAGCTGGCAATCGGCAAGGCGGAGGCGGCCTTTGAGTTTTTTTCCAAGCTGGGTATCGACTACTACAGTTTCCACGACACCGACGTGGCGCCGGAGGGCAGCTCGCTCAAGGAGTACCGCAACCACTTTGCACAAATGGTCGATCATCTGGAGCGTCACCAGGAACAGACCGGCATCAAGCTGCTATGGGGCACCGCCAACTGCTTCAGCAACCCGCGTTTTGCCGCTGGGGCCGCGAGTAATCCGGACCCGGAAGTGTTCGCCTTCGCTGCCGCCCAGGTGTTCAGTGCGATGAACGCCACGCTGCGGCTCAAGGGTGCCAACTATGTGCTGTGGGGCGGCCGTGAGGGGTACGAAACCCTGCTCAACACCGACCTCAAGCGCGAGCGTGAACAGCTCGGACGTTTCATGCGCATGGTGGTGGAGCACAAGCACAAGATCGGCTTTACCGGCGACCTGTTGATCGAGCCCAAGCCCCAGGAGCCGACCAAGCACCAGTACGATTACGACAGCGCCACCGTGTTCGGTTTCCTGCATGAGTACGGCCTGGAACACGAGATCAAAGTGAACATCGAGGCCAACCACGCGACATTGGCCGGGCACAGTTTTCATCATGAGATCGCCACCGCCGTGTCACTGGGGATCTTCGGCAGCATCGACGCCAACCGCGGTGACCCGCAGAACGGCTGGGACACCGACCAGTTCCCCAACAGCGTCGAGGAAATGACCCTGGCCACCTATGAAATCCTCAAGGCCGGGGGCTTCAAGAACGGCGGCTATAACTTCGATTCCAAGGTCCGGCGCCAGAGCCTGGACGAGGTGGACCTGTTCCACGGCCATGTAGCGGCCATGGATGTGCTGGCCCTGGCCCTGGAGCGTGCGGCAGCGATGGTGCAGGACGACCGCTTGCAGCAGTTCAAGGACCAGCGTTATGCCGGTTGGCAGCAGCCGTTGGGCCAGGCGGTGCTTGCGGGTGAGTTCAGCCTGCAGTCCTTGGCTGAGCATGCGTTTGCCCAGGAGCTGAACCCGCAGGCGGTGAGTGGTCGGCAGGAGATGCTGGAGGGGGTTGTGAATCGGTTTATCTATCGGTGACATTTGCACGACAAATCTATGCACAGAGCGTCATGGGACGCTCTACAGTTCTACCCGCATCACCCTGTGTCTTTCCAACAACAATAAAAGGACGCACCACCATGAAATCATTCAAACGCACCCTGCTCGCCAGCGCCCTGGCCCTGCTTGCCCTGCCAGTGATGGCCGATCCTGCCCATCCGAAGATCGGTTTTTCCATCGATGACCTGCGCCTGGAGCGCTGGTCCCGCGACCGCGATTACTTTGTCGCGGCGGCGGAAAAACTCGACGCCAAGGTGTTCGTGCAGTCCGCCGATGCCAACGAGCAGAAGCAGATTTCCCAGATTGAAAACCTGATCTCCCGGGGCGTCGATGTGATCGTCATCGTGCCCTTCAACGCCACCGTGCTGACCAATGCCGTCGCCGAAGCCAAGAAGGCCGGGATCAAGGTGGTGTCTTATGACCGCCTGATCCTCAACGCGGATATCGACGCGTACATTTCCTTCGATAACGAAAAAGTCGGCGAGATGCAGGCCAACGGTGTGCTGCAGGCGGCGCCCAAGGGCAATTACTTCCTGCTCGGCGGCGCACCGACGGACAACAATGCCAAGGTGCTGCGCGAAGGCCAGATGAAGGTGCTGCAGCCGGCCATCGACAAGGGCGATATCAAGGTTGTCGGCCAGCAGTGGGTCAAGGAGTGGAACCCCACCGAAGCCTTGAGCATCGTCGAAAACGCCCTGACCCGTAATGACAACAAGATCGACGCCATCGTCGCTTCCAACGACGCCACCGCCGGCGGCGCGATCCAGGCCCTGGCTGCGCAGAAGCTGGCGGGCAAGGTGCCCATCTCCGGCCAGGACGCCGACCTCGCGGCAGTCAAGCGCGTGATCGACGGCACCCAGACCATGACCGTCTACAAGCCGCTCAAGCTGATCGCCACCGAAGCCGCCAAGCTTTCGGTGCAACTGGCGCGCAACGAAAAACCCACCTACAGCTCGCAGTATGACAATGGCAGCAAGAAGGTCGACACCATCCTGCTCACCCCGACGCCGTTGACCAAGGCCAACATCGACCTGTTGGAAAAGGACGGGTTCTATACCAAAGAGCAGATCGCCGGGCAGTGACCGCCATGGCCGACTACCTGCTGCAAATGAACGGCATCGTCAAAAGCTTTGGCGGTGTCAACGCGCTGAATGGCATCGATATCAAAGTCAGGCCCGGGGAATGCGTCGGCCTGTGCGGCGAGAACGGTGCCGGTAAATCCACCTTGATGAAAGTGCTGTCGGCGGTCTACCCCTACGGCACCTGGGAGGGCGAAATCCTTTGGGATGGGCAGCCGCTCAAGGCCCAATCCATCAGCGAAACCGAGGCGGCCGGCATCGTTATCATCCACCAGGAACTGACCCTGGTGCCGGACCTGTCGGTGGCCGAGAACATCTTCATGGGCCACGAGCTGACCCTGCCCGGCGGGCGCATGAATTACCCGGCGATGCTGCACCGTGCCGAAGCCTTGATGCGCGAGCTGAAGGTGCCGGACATGAATGTGGCGCTGCCGGTGTCGCAGTACGGCGGCGGCTACCAGCAACTGGTGGAAATCGCCAAGGCCCTCAACAAGCAGGCGCGCCTGTTGATTCTTGATGAGCCGTCTTCGGCGTTGACCCGTTCGGAAATCGAGGTGCTGCTGGATATTATCCGAGGCCTCAAGGCCAAGGGCGTGGCCTGCGTGTACATCTCCCACAAGCTCGATGAAGTGGCGGCGGTGTGCGACACCATCGCGGTGATTCGCGACGGCAAGCACATCGCGACCACCGCCATGGCGGACATGGACATCGCGCAAATCATCACGCAGATGGTCGGCCGCGAGATGAGCAACCTCTACCCGACCCAACCCCATGCTGTGGGCGAGGTGATCTTCGAGGCGCGCCACGTCACCTGTCATGACGTCGACAACCCCAGGCGCAAGCGCGTCGATGATGTGTCCTTCGTGCTCAAGCGCGGCGAAATCCTCGGCATTGCAGGGCTGGTAGGTGCCGGGCGCACCGAACTGGTGTCAGCGCTGTTCGGCGCCTACCCCGGCCGCTACAGCGCCGAGGTGTGGCTGGACGGGCAACTGATCGACACGCGCACGCCGCTCAAGTCGATCCGCGCCGGGCTGTGCATGGTGCCCGAGGACCGCAAGCGCCAGGGCATCATTCCCGACCTGGGTGTGGGCCATAACATCACCCTGGCGGTGCTCGACAGCTATGCGCACCTGACCCGCATCGACGCCGAGGCCGAACTGGGCAGCATCGACCAGCAGATCGCACGCATGCACCTCAAGACCGCCAGCCCGTTCCTGCCGATCACCAGCCTCTCCGGGGGCAACCAGCAGAAGGCCGTGCTGGCGAAAATGCTGATGGCCAAGCCCAAGGTGCTGATCCTCGATGAACCCACGCGGGGTGTGGATGTGGGCGCCAAGTACGAGATCTACAAGCTGATGGGCGCGCTGGCGGCCGAAGGCGTGTCGATCATCATGGTCTCCTCGGAGCTGGCCGAAGTGCTGGGGGTGTCCAACCGCGTGCTGGTGATGGGCGACGGCCAGCTGCGGGGCGATTTCGTCAATGCCGGCCTGACCCAGGAACAGGTGCTCGCCGCGGCGCTCAGCCAACCTAATAACCATCGGAAGGCCCTGTAGATGAATCAGGTCAAACACCTTTTCACCCGCTACAAAATGCTCGCGCTGGTGATCGCCGTGGCGTTCATCTGGCTGTTTTTCAGTTGGCAGACCGAGGGCGGCTTCCTCACCCCGCGCAACCTGTCCAACCTGCTGCGGCAGATGTCGATCACCGGGATATTGGCGTGCGGCATGGTGCTGGTGATCATCAGTGGCGAGATCGATTTGTCGGTGGGCTCATTGCTCGGGCTGCTGGGCGGGCTGGCGGCGATTCTCGACGTGGTCTATCACGTGCCGCTGCTGGCCAACCTCAGCCTGGTGGCGCTGTGCGGCTTGATGATCGGCCTGGCCAACGGCTACATGACCGCTTACCTGCGCATCCCCTCGTTCATTGTCGGCCTGGGCGGCATGCTGGCGTTTCGCGGAATTCTGCTGGGGATTACCGGCGGCACCACCATCGCGCCGGTGTCGCCGTCGCTGGTGTATGTGGGCCAGGGCTACTTGCCTCACACGGTGGGCGCAGGGCTGGGTGTAGTGCTGTTCGCGCTGACGCTTTTTCTGACCTGGAAACAACGGCGCAACCGCGCACTGCATGGCCTGGCCGCGCACTCGCTGGTGCGTGACGGGCTGCGCGTGATGCTGATCGGCGCGGTGCTCGCCGGGTTTGTCACCACCCTCAACAGCTACGACGGCATTCCGGTGCCGGTGCTGCTGTTGCTGGTGCTGCTCGGCGTGTTCAGCTACGTCACCAGCCAGACCGTTTTTGGCCGGCGGGTGTACGCGGTGGGCAGCAATATGGAAGCCACACGGCTGTCGGGCATCAATGTGCAGGCGGTGAAACTGTGGATCTTCGGCATCATGGGCGTAATGTGCGCCCTCGCCGGCCTGGTCAACACCGCGCGCCTCGCCGCCGGGTCACCGTCGGCGGGCAACATGGGCGAACTCGACGCCATCGCCGCCTGCTTTATTGGCGGCACCTCGATGCGCGGCGGCTCGGGCACGGTATACGGCGCGTTGCTCGGGGCCTTGGTGATTACCAGCCTGGATAACGGCATGTCGATGCTGGATGTGGACAGTTACTGGCAGATGATTGTGAAGGGCAGCATTCTGGTGCTGGCGGTGTGGGTGGATGTGAGCACGCGGGCGGGTCGGCGGTAAACCCATACTTACCAACACCGGAGCCCCTCCCACACTTGTCTGCATTCCAAATGAGGGGTTGGTGGCATTTGGTCATGGTTTTTAAAGGGCCAGCAGGGCGGGTCCCTTTAAATTGCAGGACGTTTCCTAGACAATCCCTGCCGCCTTGTGCCTGCTGGAATCGGTGGCTAGTCTGCGGTCCGTCACTGCCAATTCAGTGATCGGGTTTAGTCGCCCGGATTTTGAACAGGCACATGCTCCCATGAAGCTTTATGGTGGCTGTGCGCAGGGCGCCCTCGGGCGCGCCGGGTTCCTGTTCTGACCGGTCGACTAACCTGCGTACAGCCGCCACCTTCGTTTAGTCGCGAAAGGTGTCAGCTCCTTGATATTCAGACAGGAACTACACCATGAACAAAGTCCTACCCGATCCACCCCGCGATCCCGCAAAAGACCGCGCCGCCTTCAACCGCGCCATCGTCCACTACCTGCCCACCCATGGCTTCCACTGCGTCAACGAAGACCTGAGCTTCGAAGATGCCCTGCTCTACACCGCCAGCCTGCTCGACAGCGCCTCCGCCACCGCACTGGATTGCGGCGAGCTGCTGCAAAGCCCCGAGCGGGCGAAGATCCTGGCGGTGTGGCATTTGCTGGAGATAGCCAAGACCACGGTGGATCGCTCCATCGAATGCCTGACCTGCACAAAAGCCACTGCATAAAAACGCGGTTAAAACTGTGGGAGGGGGCTTGCTCCATCCCACATTGATCTGCATTTTTTCCTGGGGTTATTGCGCACAAGAACTAAATGTCCATAATAGACAAATTAGTTTACCTGGAGACATCCATGTCCAATGCCCCCTTCATCATCGATCAATTTCAGGCGCGGGCATTGCTCGCCCAGGTCGACGTGCCCCTGATCCTGCGCAAGCTGTTCCGCGACCTGGCCGCCGGGCAGGCCGTGCAACCGCCGCAGCAGTTGGTAGAGTTCCCCCACGGCGCCGGTGACTTTATCAACTACCTGGGTGTGCTGGCCGAAGACGGGGTGTATGGGGTCAAGACCTCACCCTATATCGTGGGTGAGCAAGGGCCCCACGTGACGGCCTGGACGCTGTTGATGTCGATGCACAGTGGCCAGCCGTTGCTGTTGTGCGACGCTTCTGAGCTGACCACCGCGCGCACCGCTGCGACCACCGCACTGGCGGTGGACGCCCTGGCCCCGGCGAGGGCGCAGCGCCTGGCGATCATCGGCAGCGGCAAGGTCGCCCAGGCGCACCTGCGTTACGTGCACAACCTGCGCGACTGGCAGCACATTCGCCTGTATTCCCCCAGCCTTGGCAGTGCCAGCGCCGACACCCGCGCACAGTTGACCGGCCTGGACCCGCGCCTGACCCTCGCTGAAACTTGCGATGCCGCGGTAGAGGACGCGGATGTGATCATGCTCTGCACCTCATCGGCAGGCCCGGTGATCGACCCGATGCGCTTGCGCAAGCCTGCCCTGATCACCTCCATCAGCACCAATGCACCCCGTGCCCATGAAGTGCCCCCGGCATGCCTCAACCAGATGCAGGTGTACTGCGACTATCGGCAGACCACTCCGGGCGCGGCCGGCGATATGCTGATTGCCAGCGAACAGCACGGCTGGGACAAGCGCGCAGTGCTCGGCGACTTGCCCGAATTGCTCAGCGACATGGCGCAGCGTCCAAACTACGATCGGCCTGTATTTTTCCGCTCCATCGGCCTGGGCCTGGAAGATATTGCATTGGCCAATGCCCTGTACCAACTGCAGCGCTAACCCGGAGATTGTTATGCACCAGGCAGACTTCATCATCATCGGCGGCGGCATTGCCGGCGCGTCCACCGGTTTCTGGTTGTCGCAGCATGGCAAGGTGCTGGTGCTGGAGCGTGAAAACCATCCGGCCTATCACTCCACCGGCCGTTCGGCGGCGCTTTACACGGCCGCCTACGGCACCCCGCAAGTACGTGCGCTGACGCTGGCCAGCCGGGCGTTTTTCGATCAACCGCCAGCGGGCTTCTGCGAGCATCCACTGCTCACACCCCGGGGCGAAATGACCGTCGACTTTAACGGCGATCCGGCGGAGCTGGACAGCCAATACCTGAATGCCAAGGCTACCGTGGAACAGGTGGAACGCCTGAGTGCCGACCAAGCCTGTGCACGGCTGCCGATCCTGCGTCGTGAAAAAGTCCACGGTGCCATCTATGACCCGACCGCCTGTGATATCGACACCGACGCCCTGCACCAGGGCTATCTGCGCGGTATCCGCCGTAACCACGGCGAGGTGCGCACCGACAGCCATGTGTTGGGCCTGAGTCGTGACGCCGAAGGTCAGTGGCAAGTGCGTACCCAGGACGCAACCTTTAGCGCCCCAGTCATCATCAACGCCGCTGGCGCCTGGGCCGACCATATCGGCGGGCTGGCCGGCGCGGCGTCCATCGGCCTGCAACCCAAGCGCCGCTCGGCCTTTATCTTTGCCGGCCCCGACGGCATGGACAGCCACGGCTGGCCAATGCTGGTAGCCCTCGACGAAGCCTTCTATATGAAGCCGGATGCCGGCATGTTCCTTGGCTCGCCGGCCAACGCCGACCCAGTGGAGCCCCAGGACGTGCAGCCCGAAGAGCTGGATATCGCCATGGGCATCTACCAGATTGAGGAAGCCACCACCCTGACCATCCGCCGCCCCACGCGCACCTGGGCCGGCCTGCGCAGTTTCGTGCACGACGGCGACTTGCTGGCCGGCTTCGACCCCGTCGTGCCAGGGCTGTTCTGGGTCGCGGCACAGGGCGGCTATGGCATCCAGACGTCGCCCGCCATGGGCCAGGCCAGCGCCGCACTGGTGCGTGGCGCGCCGCTGCCCGAGGCACTGACGCGGTTCGGCCTGGACGCTGGTATGCTCTCCCCCGTCCGCCTGGAGCCCCATTGATGACCATCGCCGAACAAGACACCGTCATGCAGAACTTTCGTGGGATCGCCGATGCGATCGCCACCCTGTTCTTTCCCCATGCGGAAGTGGTGTTGCATGACTTGCGCACGCAAACCGTCGACTACATCGCCAACAATCTGTCTAAACGCAGCTTGGGTGATGATTCGTCGCTGGAGGACATGCTGGACGGTGACGTCAGCGAAGTGAATATCGGCCCCTACGAAAAGCTCAACTGGGACGGTCAGAAAATTCGTAGCTTGAGCACCGTGCTGCACGACCACAAAGGCCGCCGGCTGGCCGTGCTGTGTATCAACCTGAATATCTCGATGTTTGAAACCGCCAAGGCGGCGCTGGATTTGTTCCTGTCGCCAAGCAAGCTGATCGCCCAGCCGGATGCGCTGTTTCGCGATGATTGGCAGGAACGCATCAACACGTTCCTGCATGCCTGGCTGCGCGAACGCCAGTTGAGCCTCAACCTGCTGACCCGCGACCACAAACGTGAACTGGTGCTGGCGCTGCATGCCGAAGGCGCATTCAAGGGCAAGAGCGCCTCCAACTATGTGGCCAATGTATTGGGCATGGGGCGGGCGACGGTCTACAAGCATTTGAAGGAATTGAAGGGTTAACGCCCGCCACCACGCCTCTGCGGCAGTGATCTTCAGTCGCCGTAGATATCGGCCTTGAAGTATTGCTGGGAAATCTTCTGGTACTCGCCACTGGCACGAATGCCGTCAATAGCGGCATTCAACTCGCTGACCAATGCGGTATTGCCCTTGCGCACCGCAATCCCCGCGCCCTCGCCCACGTATTTCGGATCCTTGAGTTCCGGGCCGACAAAGGCATAGCCCTGGCCGCGTGGCATCGCCAGGAAGTCGCTCAGGGGGATGGTGTCGGCAAAGATCGCATCCAGGCGCCCTGCTGCCAGGTCCATGTAGATTTCTTCGTTATTGCTGTAGCGCTTGACGTTGATGCCCTTGGGCTCGAACACCTCGGTGGCATAGCGGTCGGTGGTAGTGGCGCGCTGCACACCGACGTTCTTGCCCTTGAGGCTGGCGTATTGGTCATCTACCACCGCACCGTCCTTCATCACCAGGCGTGAGGAGGTGAAGTAATACTTGTGGGTGAAATCCACCGATTTCTTGCGGTCTTCGTTGATGGTCATGGACGACAGCGCCATGTCGATCTTCTTGACCTTGAGGGAAGGAATCAGGCCGTCGAACTCACCTTCGACCCACACACACTTGACCTTCATTTGCGCGCACAGGGCATTGCCGATGTCGTAGTCGAAACCGACGATCTTGCCGTCACCAGTCTTTGAGGCGAACGGCGGGTAAGCGGCCTCGATGCCGATGCGCAGCGGTTTCTCGGCGGCGAGCAAGTGGCTTGCGGCAAACAGGCTCAGGGCCAGGGCGGGAATGAGGTGGCGTTTCTTCATGATTTGGGTTCTCGCAAGTTGTTGTTGGTTTGGCAAGAGTGAAGAAAAACGTGCAGCGATAAATTTGTACTTATAATTCCATACTGGACTTTAATGTTCTTCGCGTCAATTCAGGGCAAACACATAAAAATGTGGGAGGGGGCTTGCCCCCGATTGCGGTGTATCAGCCACCTTTACAGTGCCAGACACTCTGCAATCGGGGGCAAGCCCCCTCCCACACTTGGATCTACAGTACCTGTGAGACCTTATTTTGAAACAGGCATCGCAAATTCCGCGCCCTGCTCGATACTCTCCGACCAGCGCTGCATGATCGACTTCTGCTTGGTGTAGAAGCGCACACCCTCGGTGCCGTAGGCATGCATGTCGCCGAACAGGCTCTTCTTCCAGCCACCAAAACCATGCCAGGCCATCGGCACCGGGATAGGTACGTTGATGCCGACCATGCCCACTTCAATGCGCCGGGCGAATTCGCGGGCGATGTTGCCGTCGCGGGTGAAGCAGCTGACGCCGTTGCCGAACTCGTGGTCGTTGACCAGCTTTACCGCCTCGGCAAAATCATTCACGCGTACACAGGCCAGTACCGGGCCGAAAATTTCTTCGCGGTAGATGCTCATGTCCCGGGTCACGTGGTCGAACAAGGTGGCGCCGAGCCAGAAGCCGTTTTCCAGGCCAGCCTCGGTGGGCACGTAGTCACGGCCATCGAGCAACAAGTGCGCGCCGGCCTGTACGCCTTGCTCGATATAGCCGCTGATGCGCTCCAGCGCGGCCCGCGACACGATCGGGCCCATCTCGGCTTTCAAATCGCGACCATCGGTGATGCGCAGCGTCTTGGCGCGCTCGGTCAAGGCGGCAATGACTTTATCGCCCACATCCCCCACCAGCACCGCCACCGAGATCGCCATGCAGCGCTCGCCGGCACTGCCGTAGGCGGCGCCCATCAGCGCGTCGACGGTACGCTCGATATCGGCATCGGGCATCACCACCATATGGTTTTTCGCCCCGCCCAGGCCCTGCACGCGCTTGCCGTGACGGGCACCGCTCTCATAGATGTACTGGGCGATGGGCGTGGACCCGACGAAGCTCACGGCCTTGACGTCGGGGTGTTCGATCAGTGCGTCCACCGATTCCTTGTCGCCCTGTACCACGTTGAACACACCTTTGGGCAAGCCGGCTTCACGCAGCAGCTCGGCCATGAACAGCGCGGCACTCGGGTCAGTGGGGCTGGGCTTGAGGATAAAGGTGTTGCCCGCCGCGATAGCGATGGGGTACATCCACATCGGCACCATCACCGGGAAGTTGAACGGCGTGACGCCAGCGACGACGCCCAGGGGTTGGCGCATCGTCCAGTTGTCCATGCCACGGGACACTTGGTCAGAATGCTCGCCCTTGAGCAGGTTGGGAATGCCGCAGGCGAATTCGAGGATATCGATGCCACGGTCGACTTCGCCCTGGGCATCGGTGAAGACCTTGCCATGCTCGGCGACGATGATGCGCGCCAGGTCGTCCTTGCGTTCGCGCAGCAGGTGCAGGTATTCGAACAGCACACGGGCGCGGCGGATCGGCGGCGTGTCGGCCCACCCGGCAAATGCAGCCTGGGCGGCAGCGACGGCTTCGGCCACGGTCTGGCGGCTGGCCAGGGCCACGCGCCCGGTCACTTCGCCCGTGGCTGGGTTGTAGACGTTCTGGTAGCGATCATCGCGGCTTACACGCTGGTCGTTGATGTAGTGCTCGATGGTTGCGGTCATGGCAGTGGATCCCCGGTGGGTAGCGTTGGAACACACGATAGGCTTTCGATTTGTTCCAAACCAGAGCAGAATCCAGAACTTATTGTCCTTATAGGCGAACAATACACCCATGGAAAAGGCTGAGATCGAAGGCTTGTGGACCCACATTCACTGGCTGTCGGTACTGGAGGAACACGGCACCTACACCGCTGCGGCTGCGCGCCTGGGGGTGAGCAAATCCGCGGTCAGCCAGCGTATCTCCGACCTGGAGAAAGCCACCGGCACGCGCTTGGTGACCCGTACCACGCGCAGCGTGCGGCTGACCGAGGCCGGGTTGTCCTTGACCCGCGACGTGCGCAGCGCCTACGCGCAGATCGCCCGCAGCTTCTCCTCGGTGCGCGATTCCGTCGGCGAGATTCGCGGCCTGGTACGCCTGACCGCCCCGGTGGCGTTCGCCCGGCAACAACTGGTGCCGCACCTTTCCGGTTTTTTGCAGCAGTATCCGCAGGTGCGCATTCAGCTCGATGTGTCCGACGCCTTGAGCTCACTGGCTGCCGAGGGTTACGACCTGGCGGTGCGCCATGGTTTCCAGGTGCCGGAAACCCATGTGGCGTGGAAGCTGTGCGACACCACCTCGGTATTGGTCGCCACTCGAGACTACCTGCAACACCACGGCGAACCGCGAACCCCGGCAGATCTCAGCGCGCATAACTGCCTCTACTACCCACGGGGCAGCGACCAGCCGGCCTGGACCTTCGAGCGCGGCGGCAAAAACAGCCAACGCGTCACCGTGCCCATCGCCGGCAGCTTTTCCACCAACAACAGCGAAGCCTTGCGTGACGCGGCGCTCAACCACCTGGGCATCGCCCTGCTCCCAGACTTCAGCGCCCAGGCCGCTTTAGCCAGCGGCAAGTTGGTGCAGGTGTTGAAAGGGTGGACGCTAAAGGGCGCGTTTGCCGATGAGATCTATTTGATCCGGCCGTACTCGCCCCATGTGCCCAAGGCAGTGACGGCATTGGTGGGGTATTTGAAGGAGAAACTGGCGGGAGGGTTTCGGTTCATTTGATCAAGGTGGTATTGGCTGACATCAGCGAAAATGTGGGAGGGGGCTTGCCCCCGATACGTAACCACGATGCGCAGCGAGCCGCTCTTGATCTTGATCTTGATCTGCTTTTGATCTTAGGCGCCCCGTTAAACCACGCTGGCCGGAATTCGACAGGGATTTGGGGGGTAAACCGGCAGGGATGCCGGTTTAGCCGCCCCGCGCCATGGATGGCGCGTGGCGGCGGCCCCCCAAATCCCTGTCGGATTACGGGCACACCGAGCCTAGGCGAGGTGCCGAGTGGTGGGGCAAGAGCCCTTTGGTTACTTTGGGGCTCTTTTCCAAAGTGACCCGCCGTCAGGGCGGAACCCTAAGTGGCCGTTACCTAAATAATGGATATGTACTCAGCCCGATCCAACATCCTGGTCGGCCCTGAGGCCGCCATCGGGGGCAAGCCCCCTCCCACAGGTACAGCGCCATACCAGAAGTTGTGTAGATACCTATGCCCCGATGAGGGCGTCCAATAAGTGCATCTGTGGCTGACCCACCGCCATCGGGGCCCCCTCCCACATTTGCTATAGCTCAATCCTCGCGAATACTTGCCTGATCCTCCGACTTATCAGCCCCTGCCATAGATAGGCCTTGCGCCGTAGTCTAGAGTCCAATAATGCGCGCGGGGTGGGGATGAAAATCCTGCCCGACCGCGCCGCCACACCAAGTCGCCCGTGAGCGACCCCAAGGGAAGGCCATGCCGCACTCCCCTTATAAAAAAACAAAGCACCACCAACCGTTGATCAGCAGGTGAGCCATGGAATTACGTATTAACCAAAAGGCCTATCAAGTCGATGCCGAAGCCGACACCCCCTTGTTGTGGGTGATCCGCGACAATTTGGGGCTGACCGGCACCAAGTACGGCTGCGGCCTGGCTCAATGTGGCGCCTGCTCGGTGCTGGTGGACGGCAATGTAGTGCGCTCATGCGTCACCCCGGTGGCCGGCGTGGTCGGCCGCGAAATCACCACCATCGAGGCCATCGAAGAAGATGAGGTGGGCAAGCGCGTGGTCGCCACCTGGGTCGAACGCCAAGTGGCGCAATGCGGTTACTGTCAGTCCGGGCAGGTGATGGCGGCCACTGCGCTGCTCAAGCACACCCCGGCGCCCACCGCTGAGCAGATTAACGCGGCGATGATCAACCTGTGCCGCTGCGGCACTTATAACGCTATCCAGAGCGCCATGCAGGACCTGGCCAAGCAGGAGAGCGTTTGATGAATACGCCCATCAAGCTTCCTCAAGGCCTGCTCGATCTGGCATCAGGTGAGCCTATCAACCTGTCCCGCCGCCGCTTCCTGGCCAGTACCGCAGTGGGCGCGCTGGTAATCGGTTTCGGCCTGCCCCTGGGCTCGGCTCGGGTACAAGCCGCCACCGCCGCCGAACGTGGCACCCAGGTGCCGGCGTTCCTGGAGATTCGCCCGGACGGCAGCGTGCGCTTGCTCAGCCCGTTCATGGAAGGCGGGCAAGGCACCCACACGGCCATGGCGCAAATCGTCGGCGAAGAATTGGATGCCGACCCGGCCACTTTCATCGTCGAAAGTGCGCCGCCCGGCGAAGCCTATGTAGTGATGGAAAACGGCCTGCGCATCACCGGCGGCAGTATGTCGGTGCGCTTGAGCTACCCGACCATGCGCCGCCTCGGCGCCCTCGCGCGGGCCATGCTGCTGCAAGCGGCGGCTGAACAATTGGGTGTGCCGGTGGCGCAATTGACCACGCAACCCGGCCTCGTGGTGCATACCGCGTCGGGCCGTTCCCTGGGCTACGGTGAGTTGGCCAGTCGCGCCCTGGACATGCCGGTGCCCGACCCGGCCAGCATCACCCTGCGCGACCCGAGCCAGTTTCGCTGGATCGGCAAGCCGGTCAAGCGCCTCGACGCCTACGACAAATCCACCGGCAAGGCGCAGTACTGCATCGACCTCAAGGTCGACGGCATGCTCCACGCCGCCGTGCAGCATGCGCCTCGCCTGGGCATGAGCGTGGGCAGCCTGCGCAACCAGGCCGAGGTACAAGCCATGCAAGGCGTGCACTCGGTGCATGTGCTGCCTGGCGCGGTGGCGGTGGTGGCCGAGCGCTGGTGGCACGCCAAACGCGCGGTCGAGGCCATCCAGGTTGACTGGCAGCAAGCCCCTGCCGATTCGACGGTACGGGTGATGCCGGCGGATTTTTCCAGCGACAAGCACCGCGACTTCCTCGCCGCCCAGCAAGGCCCGGCCCGCGATGACGAAAATGAAGGCGACGTGGCCGGCGCCCTTGCCGGCGCTACGACCCGGGTGGAAGCCACCTACCACAACCAATACCTGAACCACGCCCAACTGGAGCCACCGTCGGCCCTGGCACGCTACAACCCGGACGGCACCCTGGAGGTGTGGTTGCCCAACCAGGCGCCGGATATGTTCCGCGACGACATTGCCAAGCGCACTGGCTTGGCCGCCGAGAAAATCACTCTGCACTCGCCATTGCTGGGCGGTTTCTTTGGCCGGCATTTTCTCTATGAATCCGCCAATCCTTACCCCCAGGCCATCGAGTTGGCCAAGGCCGTGGGGCGCCCGATCAAGCTGATCTGGAGCCGTGAAGAAGAATTTCTGCGCGATGTGCTGCGCCCGGTGGCGGTGGTCAAGTTCCGCGCCGGCCTGGACGCCAACGGCCTGCCGGTGGCCATCGAGGCGGTCAGCGCCACCGAAGGACCGACCGAAGCCCTCGCCGGCAAACAGGGCGAAAAAATCGACCCCACCGCCATGGAGGGGCTGTCGGGCAAGTCCTATGCAATCCCCAACAAACGCATCGCGCAGATCTACGTCAAGGGCCCGGTGATGCTGGGCTACTGGCGCTCTGTAGGCAACTCGCTCAACGATTTCTTCTACGAAGCGTTTCTCGATGAGCTGGCGGACAAAGGCGGTCAAGACCCCTTCGACCTGCGCCTGCACCTGCTACGTGATAACCCGCGACTGACCACCCTGTTGCAAGCCGTGGGTGAGCTGTCCGGTGGCTGGAAGCGTGGCCCGTTCACCGCCGAAGACGGCAGCCGGCGTGCACGGGGCGTGGCCATGGCGTCACCGTTTGGCTCCCATGCGGCGGTGATCGCCGAAGTGTCGATTGAAAACGGCCAGGTCAAGGTGCATGACATCTGGCAGGCCATCGACCCCGGCAGCATCGTCAACCCGGCGATCATTGAAGCCCAGGTCCACGGCGCCGTGGCCCTGGGACTGTCGCAAACGCTGGTCGAGGAAGCGGTGTACGTGGACGGCAAGCCACGGGCACGCAACTACGACCTTTACCCAGTGCTGCCGCCTGCGCGGATGGCGCGGGTGCATGTGCGTATTGTCGAGAGTGGCGAAAAGATGGGCGGTATCGGCGAACCGCCGCTGCCTGCAGTGGCGCCGGCGGTGGCCAACGCGGTGGCGCAGTTGACCGGCCAGCGCATCCGCAGCCTGCCATTGAGCCGCTACACCTTTAGCTAACCGACAGGGAACGCCATGAATAACCGCCGATTCGCAAGAACCGCAGGGTGGCTGGTGCTGCTCTGCGTGGTCGCCGCGGGCCTGCTGGCCTGGTACGTCACACGCCAGCCCGCTTCGCCTTTTGAACAGCAACAGGCTACAAGTTTCGAGCCCGCCTTGGTCAGTCGCGGCGAATATGTCGCGCGGGTGAGTGACTGCGTGGCCTGCCACAGCCTGACCGGCAAGCAGCCCTTTGCCGGCGGCCTGGAAATGGCCACACCGCTGGGGGCGATCCACGCCACCAACATCACCCCCGACCGCGAGCATGGCATTGGCGCTTATAGCCTGGCCGACTTCGACCGTGCCGTACGCCATGGCGTGGCGCCAGGCGGGCGGCGGCTGTACCCGGCCATGCCCTACCCGTCCTATGTAAAGCTCAACGATGACGACGTGAAGGCGCTGTACGCGTTTTTCATGCAAGGCGTACAACCGGCCAACCAAGCGAACATCCCCAGTGACATCCCCTGGCCGCTCAATATGCGCTGGCCCATCGCCCTGTGGAACGGCGTGTTCGCCCCCACCGCCACCTATGCGGCCAACCCCGGCCAGGACGCACTGTGGAACCGTGGCGCCTATATCGTCCAGGGCCCCGGCCATTGCGGCAGTTGCCATACACCCCGTGGCCTGGCCTTCAACGAGAAAGCCCTGGATGAGTCCGGCGCACCGTTCCTCGCCGGTGCCCTGCTCGACGGCTGGTACGCGCCGAGCCTGCGCCAGGATCACAACACCGGCCTGGGCCGCTGGAGCGAGGCGCAGATCGTGCAGTTCCTCAAGACCGGGCGCAATGCCCATGCGGTGGTCTACGGTTCGATGACCGAAGCGTTCAACAACTCCACGCAGTTCATGCAGGACGAAGACCTCGCCGCCATCGCTCGTTATCTCAAATCCCTGCCTGGCGACCCGCAGCGTGATGGCTCGCCCTGGCAGTACCAGGCCGTCGCTATCACCCCGGCGCAAAACCTGGGCGCCCACACCTATGCCACCCGCTGCGCCTCGTGCCACGGCCTGGACGGCAAGGGCCAGCCGGAGTGGATGCCGCCATTGGCTGGGGCCACTTCAGCGCTGGCAAAGGAAGATGCCTCCGCGATCAACATCACCCTCAACGGCTCGCAACGCGTGGTGACCGCCGGCCTGCCGGACGCTTACCGTATGCCGGCCTTTCGCGAGCAGTTGTCAGACGAGGAAATCGCCCAGGTCCTGACGTACGTGCGCAGCACCTGGGGCAATCAGGGCGGCACAGTCGACACCAAGGCCGTCGGCAAACTGCGCGGGCACACCGACCCCGCCAGCAGCAGCCCGATCATCCTGCATATGCGCTGAGTGATGTATGAACTGTGGGAGGGGGCTTGTTCCCGATGGCGGTAGTTCAGTCACAGTTGCATAGACTGACACACCTATATCGGGAGCAAGCCCCCTCCCACATTTAGTCCAGGGGCCTCTACTTGCTCTCGTCAGCCTTGCCTTCCTGCATCTGCACCGACGACTTAGTCCCGCTGGTATTGTCCTTGGTGGTGTTGTCAGAGCTGTCAAAACAGCCGTGAAGCATGAACGCGCTGCACAATCCCAGGCACATATAGAGCTTCTTCATGATGATTCACCTGCTGCTGAGTGAGTGATATCCAGGGCGCCGGACGAGCGCAACGTTCGTCGGCCCTTGATGTATCTGTCCGAAATGAAGGTGCAGGCGTTCAACAAATCGGCGCAGGCTTGGACGAATGGTCGGCCACTCGTCGAAGCCTGTGCAAATTGTTCAAACTTTAGCTCACATGGCCCCTTCCAATCCGTATGCGGCGGGGCATTTACTCGCCCCTTCAAGCAAGCGCGGAGATTAGGTTCATGAACGTACGACTGCCGATCACCCTGCTGTTGATTTTCACATCTTCCACAGCCCTGGCCGACGCCTGCGATGTGGTTACACGCGGGCAAAGCGACCAAGTGCCGATGGTCGAGCAACATACCTGCTACCGCTACGAGGGCATGCCGCCTGAAGCCATCGACTGGTCTTGCAGCAACGAGAACAAGGAGATGATGCCCACTACGAAAAACAAGGTCGCGGCCTGTGCCAGCAACCATGTCGCCAGCTGCAAGGCCACGCCGACCCAAGAGGCCCTGGCCAACCCCCATTCGACGTCCAAGGCGCCGGATCACGAAGGCGCATTGCTGCCCAAAAATGCCAGCGTAGTGACCTACTACTATGCCGCCAATGACTTGGTCCAAGCCAGGATCGACTGTGAAAAAGCCGGCGGCGAATGGGCCTCGCAGCCAGTCAAATAAGGCTTCGCTAGCCTTGCTCGCCGGCCAGGGCGCGCTGGTGAAAATGTGACAGCCACTTCAAGGCATGCTCCGCTGCGTAAAGCTGCACCTGCTCACGGGAACCCAGGAAGCGTTCCTTGCGGCTGAAAATATTCACCCCCTGCCCCATCCGATAGGCCCAGGCGAAGCAAATGGTCCCGGCCGGAATGCCATCCATGTCGTCAGGGCCGAGCAGGCCAGTGGTGGCCACTGCCACGTCCGCCGGACTGTCGCGCATCGCGCCCGCGGCCATCTCGCGGGCGACCTCGCAACTGGTGAGGTTGAAGGTCTCAATCGTATACGCACGCACACCCAACAAACGCTGCTTGGCTTCAGGGGAATACACCACGTACCCACTCTCGATACACGCCCCACCGCCCTCGACTTCCGACAGCAGGGTGATGATTTTCCCCGCTGTACAGGACTCGGCCGTGGTAAGGGTCATATCGTATTGTTTCAGGTAGTCAATAGTGGAAACGGCGATAGACACGGTTTTATCCTCCTGCACGTCATGTGCGAGCCTGATGCTGGTTCAGTACGTGGCCAGGTAGTCGGCCAAAGTCTGTGCGCACGCTTCGATCGCACCGTCGACAATCACCTCATAGCCATGGGTGTTTTCCGTGGGAATCGCCACACAGCCAGCGCGGGCCGAGGTGCCGTTACTCATGACCGCACTGGCATCCGAGGCAAAATCCACCAGCAGGGCATATTGCGGCGCATAACCACAGCGTTGCGCTGCAGCCGCCAGGCCGCTCACCACCGACCGGGTGTAATAACTTTTCAGGTCACCGGTATTGATAATCGGATCTACCCCCAGACGCGTACCGTACTCATGCATCACCGGGCCGACTTCCACCGCGATAGTGGTATCGCCCGGCAGCGTTGCCGCAGCGTACATCGCGCCGGCATTGCACTCTTCTTCAAGGGTGGTGAAGACGAAGTACACATCGCAGGAAAGCGCTTGTCGTCGTCGCTTCAGGCACTGCGCAGCAAAGAGTACCGCGGCGATGGGCGCACGGTCGTCCAGGAAATGCGCGGCAATGGCATCCCCCACCCGAAACGGCTCGCGCCAGTGTTGGCTCAGGGTCACGCGGCTGCCTGGACGCACCCCATAGTCACGCAAGGTCTGACTTGAGCAACGCGTGATGACATGCACATCGTTCCAGTGCACATCCCCGGACAACACATCGGCGCCCTGGGGCGCGTTGGCAGTCATGTGCATCGAGCCAAAGGACAGCACACCCGGGATAAACTGGTGATCGCCCAGAATATCCACCGGGCACATGCCGAAGTTCACCGGGTTCGCGCCGCCCAACGCCGTCACGCGCAAGGTGCCATCCGCTTCGACATGCTTGACCACCATGGCGATTTCATCCATGTGCGCCATGATTTTCACCGCACGCCCGGGCTCGTGGCTGCCCTGCGTCGCCTTGACCAGGCCAATCACATTGCCAGCGGGATCGACCCAGGTTTCGTCACACAGCGGCCCGAGGCTTTCCAGGCAAATGGCACGCACCTCGTCTTCCTGGCCTCCGGGGCCGCGCGCGCGCAACAGCCGTTCAAGCAGTTGTGCCACGCCCTGTGCATCGTCGTTGGAATGGTCATCGTTTGGCTGGGGCTGCATCCGCCGGGTTCTCCCTTGTCGAAATCGATATCGGACGGTTCATGGGCGACGCTGTTCGCTGCATCGACCGCCGCGCTTGAGCGCTTATGAAAAATGACCCGTCGCGTTGACCAGCGTTCCAAAACTTTTAGCACTTAGGCTGCCTCCCCGGCGATGCGGCGCCTATCGACAGCCGCCCGCCAATCCGGTTGAACACCTGCTCGGCCAAGCCTTCTAACCCTCGGTACAGACTCACTGCCCATGGAGGGAATCCACGATGAAAAAACTCAGCCTGACACTGTCCATTGCCTTGCTGACCGCCTGCGCCAGCAACAACTCACCATCGAATGTGGTTGCGCCCGGTGACGCAAAGTCGCCCAGCACCCGCACCCTGGATGCTGGCGCTGCGGTGCTGCAATCGCGCCCGCCGGTGGATGCGTTGAATGCCTACCTGGACGGCTTCCATTTCTACAACGGCCACCCCGATGTGCAGATGGAAGCCCACCACTACTGCGCGATCCTCAATGAAGAAGTGATCCAGTGTGTGATCTACGACGGCAACCGCAAGGATGCCAAGCTGATGGGTGTGGAATACATCATCAGCGAGCAGCTGTTCAACACCCTGCCCGCGCAGGAGAAGGCGCTGTGGCATAGCCACGTGCATGAGGTCAAATCAGGCCAGTTGGTTGCACCGGGCATTCCACAAGTGGCTGAACATGCCCTGATGGAGAAACTCGTGCATACCTATGGCAAGACCTGGCACACCTGGCATACGGACCTTCACAAGCAGCTGCCGTTGGGCGTGCCACAACTGATGATGGGGTTTACCGCCGACGGCCAGGCCGACCCGAAGATGGTCGCCGAGCGGGATAAGCGCCTGGGTGTGGACAGCAACCAGAAGAAGGCCGCACGCGCGGATATCGCCACACGCGCCATTGCTCCAGGGGCGGACGCGTGGCGCCAAGGCACGATTATCCAGATCGACGATCCGACCCAGACTCCCCACCGGCACTGACCGCTTGACCACCGCAGTGCCAGCTATCGAGGTATCCGACAATCTTTCTGAATTTTTTCTGGCGTCAAATATCTGTAGCACATGAGTTTAGGGAGGCCTCATGAAAACCAACGAACTGTTTACCATCGAGTATCAACTTCACGGCAAGCCCAAGTCGTTCATCTTGCGTGCGCCGCAGATGAATAACGCCGACGCCTGGCATTGGGCAAGTTGCGATGCCGGTGTGGCGGTCATACCGAGGTTCGGGCAAAACAACCTCAAGCGCGTTTCCAAACCGATGGCGGAAAAATATGGCATCACTGATGTGCGCTGGTGCGGTGCGGCGCAACTCCAGTGGGCGGAGGATTTGACACAATGAACAGCCAGACGCTCGACTACACGCCTTCAGAGGCATGGGAAGACGAAATAGCACGGAACACCCGGATGTTTTTCGAAGCCGATCGGCTCGATACCTTGGCGTACCAAATCATCGAGTCCTACAGCGGCGATGCGAACACCTGGCTGCGCTTCACCGAAGCCAAGAAGCTCGCGGATGCGCAACGCACGGCGGCGTATCAGGAATGGATGCGAATCCATCGGGCGAAGGGAAGTAAGCGCCAACCCGGGCGTTATTCGTAGGGGATAACCGAGATCTTGCCGTTGCGCTCCAGAATCGCGAAGCGTATCTGCCGGATCTCGACAAGCCCTTGGGTGGACCGGGCCGCCTCAAGGATGTCGCCTTCATCCAGGCGCGCATGCTTGAGGCGTTTGTGCAGTACCTGGCCATCCTCGACCAGCACCGTCGGCCCACCATCCAGTACCCGTGCAAACCAGGTTGAGCGCTGCTTGACCAGTGAGAGGCCAATGTCGATGACAATCAAGGTGACGATCACCATCACGGCATTGGTCAGCGAGAAATCGTCGCCGAGCAGCGCCTGCTGGGTGGCCTCGCCGATGACCATCAACAGCACCAGGTCAAAGGTGGTGAGTTCAGCCAGTGTGCGCCTGCCGGCAACCTTGAACAGCACCAGCAGTACCAGGTAAATCGCCGCAGCCCGCAACACAGAGTCCATGGTCGCCCCTAGGGATAAATGAATTGGGAAAGGCCCACTGAAGCGCCCGATGCCAGCGCCACCTTGGTTTGAAAGCTGCCAACACCGTCGCTGTTGAGGGTCACGTGAAGCCTCGCATGACCGTCGTTGTCGCTGAGCACCCACACCTTCATGCCATCGCCTGCCGTACTGGCCTTGAGTGGCTGGGGTTGCAGCATTTGCACATTGAAGCCCTGCAACAGCGCGCCACTGAGCTCCACTTCAAGGGGCTCACGCGCCCGGCCTCGCACATGAATCACCAGTGCATCGGAAGAACCATTGCGCAGGAAGCGCTGGTACTCGACACGCAGCTGCCCATCGGCGCTGCGTACCTCGGCACTGCTCAATGGGCCCTTGGAAAACAGGCCGGCCAAGGTCAAGCCCATCAGCAGCACCATTGCATACCAACCCCATCGCTCGAAGCGCCAGACCTTGCGTTGCAAAGTCATGTCCTCGCTGACCGGGTAATTGCGGCTATGCAGGTCACGATGGTCTGGCGGCTTCATACCCTGTCCCCGGGTCCGGTTCATAACGTCTTAGGTGTGCGTGGGGCCGCGTGGGTTCATTCTTTCGCGGGACCACCCCGCCACCATCTAAAAAGAAGATGGTTTGGGCGGAACTGAATCGTTGAAATGATCGAAATTTCAACGGCAACCCAGTTGATACCGAGCCTGCCTGAGCGGGTCACAGCTCTATCAGTCCCGCTTAACCAGGAGCTTCGTCATGCAATACAACGACACGTACCCCCAGATGATGGCCTGCCGTCAATTGGCGATGGAGCAAAACCAGAAGCTGTTCGACCAGGCCAATGCCCTCAGCCGCAGCGCATTCCAATTGCTGGAAAGGCCCGACCTGGACAGCGAGCTGTTTGATCAATACCTGCACCTGCGCGGCAAGGCTGAGGCGCTGTTCCGTGAAGCGATTGATCACCTCGGCGTGCTCAACGAGCATTTTCCGGCACCGTCTTCATTGCATGAAAATGAGCGCTCCAGAAACGTGCAAATTGCCAAGGAGGTGGCCTGATGAACGACTCACAACGCGCCTGGGAACTGGCCATGGTATTGATTGCCAATGGCAGGATCCCGTTCGACCCGGCCAACCCGAGTGGGTCGGTGAAGATCCTCTCGCGTCATCTTCAAGCGCTGGAAGCCGCGCTGCATGACCAGGCGATTACCGCCGACACAGCGCCGACGCCCATCACCGGGCATGAACACACACGCCACGAGCGCCTGGGCAAAAACCGCAGGCCCTCGCTGGTGTGCGCCGATTGAGAGTGGGCAACCCTGTATGATTGGTTCGATCTGGCCCCTCTCCACTGCCACTGTACGGAACACCATGACTGTGACTGATCAGCAAGCAGGCTGGATAAAAGCGCAAATCGAAGCGGGCCCTTCATGACTCAATCCCGCTTTACCCCCGCCCCTCCACAGGTGCTGATCCGTCAGGCCATGCCCGATGATGTGCATGCCTTGGTCGAACTGGATGCCTACGCCACCGCCCACGCCAGCCGTCGCGTGTTTATCTACGACGCCGTGGTTCGCCAGCAGTGCCTGGTCGCCGTCGACGCTGGCGTATGCGCCGGCTACCTGGTGCTCAACCATGACTTTTTCGATCACGGCTTCGTCGCGCTGGTGGTTGTGTCACCCGCGCACCAGCGTCAGGGGGTGGCCCTGCGTCTGCTGGCGGCAGCCGAAGCGGCCTGCAAGACGCCCAAGCTCTTCGCCTCGACCAATGCCTCCAACACCGCATCCCAGGCACTCATGACCAAGGCCGGGTTTGTCCCCAGCGGGCAGATCGAGAACCTTGACGAAGGTGACCCTGAGCGGGTGTACGTCAAATTCATTCGCTGATCTACAGATCCATTTGTGACTGATCACGCCCAGGCGATCACCCACGCAGCCAAGTAGAGGCCCACACCAAACACCCCATGATTGATCAGGCTGCGTAGGCAGTTCTTGCGGGGCGTAGGCGTCTTGGATGAAGCAAACCCTGCGCCCATGGCGGGCTGTATCACCAACAGCGGGACAGCCACGGTGACCACACCCAACACGAGGGCCGGCACAAAGGTGGGCGCCTGCAACCAGTCAGCTCCTTCAACCCACACCAGCAGCAGCGCAAAAACCACACCCGTGACGTAATGCGCGATCCAGCCCAGGGTCACTTCCCCTCGAACCGGTAACGCCTGCCCGATGCTCGAATGAGTGAAACGGCCTTGGCACGCATGACCAACCCAACGCCCCACGAACGCGAAATTCAGCGTTGGCACGCCAAGGGCCTTCATCAGCAGCATCCACATATCCATCACCAGAGTGGCCCCTGTGCCCAACAACACCACCTGTGCAATCACTTCCAACACCGCCATACCCACCTCATATCCATGGACCCATTGAACCTGCGCAGGCATCATAGAAGTTGAAGTCAACTTCAAGTCAAGGGTCTGCCAATGGATATCACCGAGGTGGTCAAACGCACCGGCGTGCCTGCCCACACGTTGCGTTTTTATGACAAGAAAGGCTTGATCACCTCGACCAGCCAACCGGGCGCTCGCCGCCAGTTTGCCGCGGCAGTGGTTGAACAGTTGGCGGTAATCGCGCTCGGCCAGGCCGGTGGACTGTCGTTGGATGAGATACAGGTCATGCTGTCGCCCAATGGCCAGGCCGAGGTGGATAGAAGTGTGCTGCTGGCCAAGGCCGACGAGATGGATGCCACGGTCAAACAACTGAAGGCCATGAGTCGAGGCTTACGTCACGCCGCCGCTTGCCCTGCCCCCAACCACGCGCAATGCCCGAACTTCCAGCGGTTGCTCAAAATCGCTGCCGCAGGGGCGTTCAAGCGCAGTACTGTCGGCCGCCACACTGGGGTTCGGCCTGTTCACTCAACTGTTGAGGCATCATGATTCGCGACTTTCAACACACTGACCTGGAACCTGTGCTGGATATTTGGCTGCAAGCGTCAATCCTGGCCCATCATTTCATCGCCCCGGCGTTCTGGCATGAGCAACTGGACGCCATGCGTGACGTCTACCTGCCCAGCGCCGTGACACGCGTGTTTGAGGCCGACGGCAAAGTCCTCGGGTTCAGCTGCGTGTATGAAGACACCCTGGCGGCGCTGTTTGTAGCGCCCGCGCATCAGGGCAGCGGCGTGGGTACGCAGTTGCTTGCAGACGCAATGGGGTCCCGATCAGTTCTACAACTGAGCGTGTATTCGCAAAATTTACCCAGCCTGCACTTTTACAAGAAGCACGGGTTCATCGTACTCAACGAACAGCGGGACGAACATACGGGTCACTTGGAAAAGGTGATGTGCTGGAGCGCTGATGGCGCCCCAGGAACCTTTTCTTGAATACACAATCTGTGGTTCACCCTTTTGAGCTGATGTGAGAACCACCTTGATCCTGATTAAAGCCGCCTTCTGCCTTTCACTGCTCAGCGCCGGCTTCATCGTTGGCTATGCGGCGAAACCCACAACCGAGCTACAAGTCACAGCTGGCCAGCTCATGGAGTGCGGCGAACTCACGATGCCGACACTTGGGATGTGAACTGCGACCCGGCAAGCACATAAGTACAGGCCGTTTTCAGCCGCCCGAAGCAATGTCCGTGGGCTGCCGGGAAAACCCATTGCGTCCGGCAGCCTTCGCACCGTAAAGCGCCGCATCGGCCGCCTCGATCAAACCTAATACTGGCTCCAGCCGTGAGCCTGTACCCGTCGCAATGCCGATACTCACGCTCACGCGCCCGAAAGGGCTGCCGGGATGGGGGATGTTTGCCTGCTGCAGTCGCGCAAGGATCCTTTCTGCGACCACCGTCGCGCCTTCGCTGTCGGTCGCCGGCATGATGATCGCTATTTCTTCTCCGCCATAGCGCGCCACCAAGTCTGATGGTCGCTGCACACAGCCCTCCAACAGTGTACTGACTGCCTGTAAACACGCATCTCCCGCGACGTGACCGCAAGCGTCGTTGTAGCGCTTGAAATAGTCGATGTCGATCATCAGCAACGCCAGCGAGGTGCCTTCACGCTGCGCTCGACGCGCTTCCAGGGCCAGGGTTTCGTCGAAGCAGCGGCGGTTTGCCAGGCCGGTCAGCGCATCCTTCCTGGCCAATAGCGCCAATTGCCGATTGGAGTCGAGCAACTGTTGCTGGGCGACGCGCAGCGCATCTTCCGCCGCTGTACGTCGGCGGATATCGAGGATCAGGAACCAGCCGATCAACCCTGTCAGCCCCAGCAGCCCTGCCACCACGACTGCGGACAACGCCGCCTCGATACGCCACGCAGCGAGGGCTTCATGCTTGCCCAATGCGACAGTGGTGATCAGCGGCAGGGTCTCGCTTTTGCGGAACGCGTAGAGCCGCTCCACACCGTCCAGGCTGGAAGTGTAGGCGGCGGTGCCGACCGATTGGTCGACAAGGTACTTGGCATAGATAGGCGACTTGGAAAAGTTGCGGCCCATGTCCTGTTCGCGGAAAGGATAGCGCACCAACAGCGTGCCATCGGCGTAGGACAAACCGATCGCCCCCTCCTGGCCTACATCGAGTTTGCCGAATACGCGCAGGAAGTTTTCCACCCCCAGGGTGACCGCAACCACCCCGGCGAAGTTGCCCGATGCATCATTGAAGCGGCGGCTGATGGTCACCACCCACTCATGGTTGGTACGACTCTGGATCGGCGGGCCGATAAAAGGCTCACGGCTCGGATCATCGCGATGATGAATGAAATAAGCGCGATCGCTGCTGTGGGCACCCGCTGGGATCGGCCGGTTGGACGACATCAACCAGTGGCCGTGATGGTCGTAGACGGTGATGCCACTGAGTTGCGGCATCAACGGCTGCTGACGCCCGATCAAGGCACTGATGCGCTGGATCTGCGCCGGGCCACTGCCTTCGGTTTCCAGGCGTTCGACCAGCCCGAGCAACAGCAGCGAGCTTTGCCGCACGATACCTTCGGTGTAGGTGGTGAGTGCCTGGGTCAGGTTAAGGCCGTGCACGTCCACCTCCGCCAGCGCGCGCTCACGGGAAGACAGGACTTTCCAGATGGTCAGGGAGGTCAGGGAACAGCCAATCACCAACAGCAACAGCATCACCAGGCGAATATCACGCTTCACGTCAGCCCCTTAAGGAAGTCCGGTTTCCCACTCCAGTCGTCATTCAAACGCCGGCGCTTACCGCGGCCACATGTTCCGCGGCGCAAGCATACAAGCAGTCTGGCGTGGCTGCAGCTACTGTGAGCGCATAGGTTGAATCCGTGCTGTTGCGTCAAGACCTACCCGCACAGACGCCGGGCCAGATCATTCAGAAGCCATCGGCCTGCTATGCCCAGAGAACGATTTTGCATGTGCGCCGCATAGATCGTCAGTGTGTCGGGGGTACGCTGAAGTTCGGCGCTCAGTTCAAGGGGCAGGAGGCGCCCTGATGCCAGATGATCGGCAATCAGATGCTCGGGCATGCGACACCAACCAAACCCGGCGAGCAAAAAATCCAGGCGCCGTGCCAGGTCGACAAACCGCCACGGTTGACTGCCCACCACCCCATAGTTGGGGCCGTCGGGGGAAACCGGATCGGAGAGTACCAGTTGTACATAGGGCGCGAGGTCCGCACGGGTAGCCGGACGGCCCAGCATCGCCAAGGGGTGCCCGCTGGCGATGACAGGCCTGAGGGCGACGCTGAGCAGCGCCAAGGCGTGGATATCATCGGGCACGGTGGGAATCAGTGTGCACAGCGCCAATGCCGCCGCGCCGTTACGCAGTCGGCGCTCTGCCCCACCCAGGCCCTCCGTGGAAAAACTCACGGCCAGGTGCGGGAAAGCCTCACGGATAGCGCGCAGGCTTTCAATAAGCGGTGCGCTGGGGACCAGCGGGTCTATGGCGAGCGCCAGCTCCGGCTCAAGCCCTGCTGCCGTACTGGCAGCCATTGCTTCGAACTGGGCAGCGCTGGCCAGCACGGCGCGAGCCTGAACCACCAGCACCCTGCCCACCTCAGTGAGCATCGGACGATGGCCGCTGCGATCAAACAGTTGCACACCTTGAACGGACTCGAGCGTGGCAACTGACTGACTAATGGCAGATTGAGCGCGGCGCAGCTGGCGTCCGGTGGCTGAAAAACTCCCGGTATCTGCGATGGTGACCAGAATCCGCAACTGATCCAGGCTGAGGTTCCCGATCATGACCTATCACTTGGACAGATGGACTCAATCATATTTACATCACTCCTGCTTAGAGATCGCATTGGATAGAGTGTGTCGCACATCGCCGACAGCGACAACGCAAAACACACCATCGTCCCAGGAGTTACGTTCATGTCCCGGCTACTGAGCATTGAAACCAGCCCACGCGGCGCTGCCTCGATTTCCCGGCAACTCACTCGCCGGTTTATCGACGCATGGGAAGCTGCACATCCGGCAGGCACGATCAAAATACGCGATCTGACTGACACGCCGCTCAGGTTCGTGGAGGCTCCCTGGCTCCAGGCTTACTTCAAGCCAGAGAGCCAACACTCGCCAGAGATGAAAACCGTGTTGCAGCTTTCTGATCAGTTGGTGGCCGAGTTACTGGAAACCGATCACCTGGTTATCTCGACACCGGTCTACAACTACAATGTGCCTGCCGCGCTCAAGGCGTGGGTGGATCACGTGGTACGCAAAGGCCTGACGTTGGGCTTTGACGGCAAGGGGCTGGTGACCGGTAAAAAGGCCACGGTGCTGATCGCCTCGGGCGGTGTGTACAGCGGGGATTCGCCGATCAGGGAGCGTGACATTGCGAGCCAGTATTTGAAGCTGATCCTGAATGTCCTGGGCATCACCGATATCACCTTTATTGCAGCCGGCGGCGCTAAAGCGGTAGATCTCGGAGAAATCAGCATGCAGGATTTTCTCGCCGGCTTTGATGATCAAATCCAAGCAGCGTTGGTCTAGACTGCCGTCAGGCCTGGCCGGCGCTCACCGACGCCGGCATGACTGACTCATTTGCCTCCCGTCACATCCAGGAACGTACCCGTCACGAATGACGCCTCGGCACTGGCCAACCACAAAATTGCCCGCGCCACCTCCTCCGGCTGGCCGCCACGCCCCATGGGGATCGAGTCCTTGACCCGATCAACCCGCCCCGGCTCGCCGCCGCTGGCATGCATGTCGGTGTAGATGTGCCCGGGGCGAACACAGTTGACGCGGATGCCTTCCCGGGCCACTTCCTTGGCAAACCCGATGGTGAAGGTTTCCAGGGCGCCCTTTGACGCCGCGTAGTCGAGGTATTCATTCGGGCTGCCGAGGCGCGCCGAGGCCGAGGAGATATTGACCACCACGCCGCCCGCACCGTTGTGCCGGTACGCCATGCGCTTCACCGCCTGCTGGGCGCAGAGCATCGGGCCGATGGCGTTGACCGCGAAAATGCGCTGCATGCGCTCCAGGCTCAGGCCCTCAAGGCGCGACTGAGTCGCCAGCACGCCGGCATTATTGACCAGGACGTCGAGGCGCCCGAACCTGCGGTCGATGGCCGTGAATAAATCGGCGACCTGATCGAGGTCGGCGCTATCGGCCCGTACGGCCAGGGCCTTGCGGCCCATGGCCTCGATATCCGCAACCACCGCCAGCGCCGCGGACTCGTTGGCAACGTAGCTGATCGCCACGTCATAGCCTTTTGCGGCAGCCAGCCGGGCGGTCGCGGCACCCACTCCGCGACTGCCACCGGTGATCAGGATCAGCGGTGCCTGCGATACGTCAACCATTGAAAATACCTCCTTAGAAAATGGCTATGTCAGCCGATGATGAAGGTGCCGCCGGCGATCACCACACACGCCAGGATCCTGCGTGCGGTAAGGGTTTCGCCAAGAAAAAAGTAGCCGATCAACATCGCGAACAACACGCTGGTCTCGCGCAATGCCGACACCGCGCCCAACGGCGCTTCGTTCATGGCGTAGATCACGATCGCATAGGCGAGCAAAGACACCAGCCCGCCGACCACCGCGGCCAGGGTTCCGGGGCGCAGGCTTAATAAACTGCGGGCATCGCGCAGGCCGATGTACACCGCTGGCATCAGCACGCCCCACAACGCGCACATCCATACGGTGTAGGCCAGCGGCGCGCCGGAGAGCCTGGCGCCAATGCCATCGACGACGCTGTAGGCGGCGATGAAACAACCCGTTCCCAGCGCATAAGGCAGGCTGGGAACCGAAAGCCGGCGCCCACTGAAGGCCAGGGAAATAATCGCGCCTGACACCAGCGCAACCCCCAGCAACTCGCTGGGGGCGATGCGCTCCCCGGCGAAGACCGCAGCTCCCAGGGTGATCAGTGCCGGCGATGAGCCACGGGAAATCGGATAGATCTGCCCCAGGTCGCCCACCCGGTAGCTGCGCACCAGGAACAGGTTGTAGCCAACATGCAGCAACGCCGAAAGCACCCCATAGCCCCAGCTCTCAATCGCCGGCGGTGCCATGAACGCTGCGGCGATGACACAGGTGACGGCAATGGCCATGCACATGACCGTCATCGACCATAGCCGGTCGGCACCACCGCGCAATAGCGCGTTCCAGCTGGCATGCAGCAGTGCGGCGAACAGCACCAGGAAGATGATATGAGTCGGCATGCGCCATCTTAGGCAAGCCAAGGCCCCGGCTTACAGCGAAGTCTCCTCATCACAGCATGAACAGATACTCATACCGCCCGTTGCAGTTTCAGCGACTCTGCGAGCAACCATTGACGAAAGCTGACCACATGGGGTTGCGACTCGATGCCCTTGGGGCACACAAAATAGTAGGCAAGCGGTGACGGGAACGGCACATCGAACAGGCGCACCAGGCGGCCATCGCTGATTTCCTGCTCCACATGCCCGCTGCGCACCAAGGCGATACCATGACCGAGCAAGGCCGCCTCGACGGTCATGTTGGTGTCGCCAAACCTGACGCTTTCCCTGAGCGGCGAAAAGGCCAGCCCCACGGCTTGAAACCAGACCTCCCATTTCGGCGCCAGCTCGGCGCCATCCCGGGCCAGCAGCGGGAAATCCAACAAATGGGCGGGGCTGTCCGGGGTGCCGAGACGCCGCAACAGTTCGGGGCTGGCCACGGGAAACACCTGCTCGCCGAATAAAAACTCCGAATACAGGCCCGGGTAATTCCCCTTGCCCAGCCGGACCGCGACATCGGCCTGGGCGTCAGAAAAGTGAATGACGTTGTCCGTGGTGTCCAGCGCGACCAACAGCTCGGGGTGCTGGCGCGCGAGGTTCGGCAAGCGTGGCAGCAGCCATTTCAAGGCAAAGGAATAAGTGGTGCTGACCTTGAGTCGCACCCTGCCCTTTTGCTCGCGCAGGTCGGCCAGGGTGGCCTCCAGGCTCGTGAAGAATTCGCGCACGATGGGCGCCAGCGTAGCCCCCGCCGGGGTCAGGCGTAACGACTGGCCACGCTCGAACAACGCCAAGCCCCACAGCGCCTCCAGATGCTTGAGCTGGTGGCTGACTGCGCTCTGGGTGACATGCAACTCCTGGGCGGCCGCCGTAAAGGTCGGGTGCCGAGTGGCGGCTTCAAAGGCGCGCAAGGTCGCAGTGGGCGGCAGATCTCTCATAGGCAGGGTCCGTCGAGTTGGCAGTAAGCGCTGAGCATGAACGCTGACTCATGTTAGCGCTAATGCACGATGTTCGCGTACTGCTCCAGCAACCACGCCAAGTCCTGATAACCGCTCGCCAGATGAGGCGCGCCGAGCCTGCTCAACGACCGGGATGTGCGCCGCGCCTGTGCGGCGCCGATTGCGGGATGATGGGCATATCGTGCAACCCGCCGCGCACCGCTTTGCACACATCGGGCGACGGGAGATGCCGGATCAATACCGCTGGCTTTGCGCAGTAGCCGATTCAATTGCTTGCTCAGTTGCAGCGACAAGTAGCCCGCCGGGTCAATGTGCGGGTGATCAGCACCAAGCAAACTCTTCAACGTAACTAACCGGTGTTGTTGCTTCGCTTGCCATTGAGCATGATCGATTGTACTGGCCTGGCGTAGCAGCAGGCGTGTGTGCTGGTGGAGCGCACGTTTCAATGCGCGTACCTGCCTGGCTGGGTCTTTGGGCAGGATCTGGAACGCCAAGAGGCATACAAGCATCGCCACGATCCAGGCCAGCGCCTGGTTGGCGAAACCGACGAAATCGTAGGTGGCGGTCATGCCGGTGCTCACCAGGGTGTTGAACCCGATCAGGTAGGCAACCCCTTGCAGCGCGTGGCGAGGCTGGCTCGTCGCATGGATGCCGAATGACCAGAACGCAGCCATTACCAGGAGTAATAGAGGAAACCCGTTGATCTGGGGCATCAGCAGGAATTTGCACAGCGCCGCCGCCACAATCGCGTAGAGCGTGCCGCGGATAAAGCCGTTGATGCCTTGGGCCGGCGCGGCAGCCGTCGCCACCAGTGTGCAGCACGGCCCCAGCACCGCGAGTAAGGTGGGGCCCTGATCCCAACCGCTGAAATACCAGATCGCACCCGCACTCAGTGTGGCGAGCAGTGCCCGGATGCCGTTTCGCGCCGCATCCGCGTAATTGCGGTGGTACCCTACGGCGCGTATCGGCCCGCGCCGAGCCTGGTCGAGGCTGGAGAAATTCAGCAGGGCCTCGCGCAGATCTGTCAGTGGGTCGTCCAAGCGTTCGCTGCGCAACCGCGAGTGTGGGCTTGAGTCGGCAAGATCATCCGCCCAGCGACGCAACGGCTCCAGCGTATCGGCTGCGGCGCGAAAGCCGCAGCGAGCATCCGCCAGGCGTTCACTCAGTTGCTGCAACCCTGTGCTTATCCGGGCGCGCAACGCCGGGTCGATTCCGTGGTATGGGTCCTCCGGGTGCGCGTCGAGCACCGCCGATTGCAGATGCGCCAGACCGGCCTGAATCGCCAGCTGCCGCGAGCGGATCAGCGACGATTCGCCACGGCCGAGCCCCAGCTGGTCGTCCACCTTACCGATATCGATCGCGAGCTGGTGCCGTTGCGTCGCCAGCTGCGCAGGCTCTTCGCCCACAAGGCTTGCCGCGAGCAACCGGGCACTGCGCGCGCAGGCGTCGACGAGCGAGCTTCGAACTTTATGCTCCATGGTCTTGGCGCTGAACAGCGTCGCTACCAGGCTCAAGCTGAGCACGCCGAGCGCTACCGCCGTGCCACGGGTGATGATGTGGTCGAAGCCCTGTTCCGGGGCGACGATGGCAGGGCCCAGCGCCAAGCACACCGTATAGCCCGCCACCACTGCCGCGGTGGCCTGGTAATGACGCAGGACCGTCATTGCACCGACGCACAGGCCCAGCCATATGCCGACGCCCAGTATGAACAACAGCATCTGTTGCGCGAACAACCCCATCAGCACAAAGGCCGCGACCATACCGACCAGCGTGCCCAGCATCCGGTACACACCCTTGCCTCGCACCGCCCCCTGGATAGGCTGCACCAGCAGCAACACGGTGGAAGCACCCGAGAACGGCGAATCCAGATGCAGTTGCAAGCCAAGCCACAGTGCCAGGCCGGCCGCCAATAGACTGCGCAGCACGTAGGCAAGCGTGGCGGATGTCCAGGGCCGAGGGATCGCCGCGAAAAAGCGTGTCGCCAGGTCAGTCATCACATGAACGCCTGCAGCCATTGGGTGAGTCGCCAACGCGGTGCGGCACCCGGCTGCGTCACTTCGACACTGGCGGTCATGCCCGCCGCCAACTCTACCCCGTCCGGCACCTTGTCCAACTCGATGCGCACGGGCACACGCTGCGCCAACCGAATCCAGCTGAAGGTCGGGCTCACCTGGGGCAAGCCGCTGTCGTTGCGCAACTCATTGGTGTCGGCAATGCCTCTGCCCAGGCTTGCCACGTGACCTTGCAGCAGCGGGTCAAAGCCCATCAGCTTGATCGACACCGCTGCGCCGATGCGTACGCCCGGCAGCTTGGTCTCTTCAAAATAGCCCGTGATCCAGAAACTATGACCGTCGACTACAAACAGGTTGGTGGTGCCCGCCTGCGCATAGTCACCGGGCTGCAGGCGCAGTTGCGTGACATAGCCATCCACCGGTGCACGAATGGTGGTGCGGTCCAGGTCGAGCTGGGCCTGGGCCAACTGGCTGCGTGCCGCGTCCAGGCGCGCCTGGGCCACGGCCAAGTCACGCGCGGCATTGTCGATCTCTTCACGGGCAATGGCGCCGCCCAGCTGCGCTCGCCGCTTGAATTGCGCGCTGCGCTGCTCGAACACACTGCGCGCTTCTGCGAACTCTGCGGTGCGCTGCTGCTGGGTCAATCGATAAGCACGCGCATCGATGCGATAGAGCGGGTCGCCCTTTGCCACCCATTGGTTGTCACTGGCCCACAGCTGATCGATTTGGCCGGACACCTCGGGGGCAATGCGGATCACCTGGGCACTCACCCGCCCGTCCCGCGTCCAGGGCGCCAGCACGTAGGCCCGCCAGAGTTGCAGGCAAAACAACAGGGCCAACACGCCCAGCCCCAGGGTGGCGGCAGTTTTAAGGAGTTTGACGATAGACATGCGCGGCCTCACTCAGTAATTGACGACCATCGTCGACACGACAATGAGCGAGACGAAAAAACGCGCCAGCGCCGGGTGCCACGCCCGGTCGAGCCAGCGGCGGGTCAGGCGCTCGATCAACTGGTAGGCCAGGACGGATGCACCCAGGTAAACCAGCAAGGGCGGAAAGTAGAGGTTGGCAATCGAGATTTCGCTGAGCATGGCAAGCACCGGGTTCGGAAGGTCTGGCATTCGCCCGCCTACTGAAGGCGGGGCTTGCAGGTAATGCTAGGGAATGACTGCCACTGCCGATATTGAGTACACTGCCAAAATATAACCAAATTCGGACAACCTTGGATGACCGTGCATGGCCGAAATCCACGTCGATCAGTTTGAGTACGACACCCTTTCCCAGCCCGCCGTAGCGCTGATGCTGGAAACCCAGCGCAACGACAGCGAGTCCGCCGTACACAAGCACCGCAAGGGGCAACTGGTGGTGGCGTATTGCGGTGGCATTGTGTGTACGGTGGAAGATGGCGTGTGGATGGTGCCGTCAGGGTTCGGCGTGTGGATTCCGGGGGGCGTCGCCCACAGCAACCGCGTGACGGCCAACGGGCAGGTGTGTTTTCTGTTCGTGGAGCCCGGCGTCGCGTCGCTGCCGGATCGCTGCTGTACCTTGGCGCTGTCGCCATTGATCCTGGAACTGATCCTGCACCTGAGCGGCCAGGCCCAGGATTACCCGGCCGACTCACGGAGTGCGCGGTTGGCCCACGTACTGCTTGAAGAACTTGAACTGGCCCCCACCGAACAGCTCTACCTGCCTTTACCCGCCTCAAACCCGCTGCGCACCATTGCCCGGGCACTGGCGCAAGATCCCGCCAACCGCGCCACCATGGCGAGCTGGGCGCGTCACGTCGCCATGAGCGAACGCTCCCTGGCCCGCCTGGTAAAAGCCGAAACCGGCCTGACCTTCGGGCAATGGCGCAAGCAGTGGCAGATCATCGTCGCCCTGCAAAGCCTGGCCGAAGGGCAATCGGTGCAGAGAACCGCTGAAGCCCTCGGCTATGAGTCTGTCAGCTCGTTCATCACGATGTTTCGTAAAACCCTGGGCACCTCACCGGCCCGTTACCTGCGCAATACCACATTGCGGTAATGAGCCGGTAACACGCTTAAAGTGTGTAAGAAGCCGCCGCAGTGGATGTGTAGTTTTTTTGGGGGATATCAAGCTCGAACAGAAAAGCGCACGTTCATGTGGTCTCGTCCTTTATCACCTCAGCATTCCAGCTCTACGTGAGCTCATCTGACAATCCAAACAGAAGCAGGCTACGTAACAGCGCAGCCTTTACGCGCGGTTCCTCCTAGCTGTGTCGCCTGTCAGGCCGCCTTCGCGAGCAAGCCCGCTCCCACAGTTTGATTGCGGGGTGTCAGGTAGATTGGCATCGGCTGGCAGGCCGTCATCGCAGGCAAGCCAGCTCCCACATTTGGATCGCGGTGCGTCAGCTCGATCAGCGTCGGCTGTCAGTCCGTCACGGGAGCAAGCTCCCTCGCCACAGGTCCAGCGTCGCCCCAAAGTTGTGTAGATACCTATGGCCATCGGGGGCAAGCCCCCTCCCACATTTTTATCGCGTGCAGTCAAGCAGACCGCCACGAAATCAAGCTAACTCGTTACAGGTTCAGGGTCACGCCAGAGTTGTGTACCGGCATAAGCAGCCTGGCAGACAAGTTCACCGATGCAAAATCGCCCGATGAATATCCTCCAACGCCATGATGCGCTGGGCGGCGTTGAGCTTGATCGCTTCCTTGGGCATGCCGAACACCACGCAACTGGCCTCGTCCTGGGCCACCGTGGCGGCACCGGCGTCGAACATCTCCTTGAGCCCGCGCGCGCCGTCGTCGCCCATCCCGGTCATGATGATGCCCAGCGCGTTGCCACCGGCACTGCGGGCAACGGAACGAAACAGCACGTCAACCGAGGGCCGATGCCGGCTCACCGGTGGGCCGTCAACGATTTCCACCTGGTATTGGGCACCGTTGCGCTTGAGCACCATGTGTCGGCCGCCGGGGGCGATCAATGCGCAACCGGGGATGACCCGGTCGCCATTTTTCGCCTCCCTGACCTCGATTTCACACAGTCGATTGAGTCGCTCGGCAAACGCCGCGGTGAAGTGTTCAGGCATGTGCTGCACGATCACGATGCCCGGGCACACCCTGGGCAGCGCGGTCAGTATGAACTCCAGGGCTTGAGTACCGCCTGTTGAGGTGCCGATGGCGACAATATTTTCGGTGGTACGCGCCATTGCCTGGGCGCCCGCCGCAAGAATGGCGTCGGCACTCACCCTCTGGGGAGCACGTTCACCGCACGCCACCATCCGTTTCATGTTGGCCTTGGCTGCGGCCTTGACGGCCCCCGCCAGTTCATCGGCGCTGTCGGTCAGGAACTGGCGCAAATTCAACTGCGGCTTGGTGACGATACTGACGGCCCCTGCCGCCAACGCCTGCATGGTGGTGGCCGCGCCCTTCTCGGTCAAGGTCGAGCAGATGACCACCGGCGTGGGGCGTTCGGCCATGAGTTTCTTGAGGAACGTAATGCCATCCATGCGCGGCATCTCGACGTCCAGCACGATCACATCCGGCCATTGCTTGTTCATTTTATCCATGGCGAACACCGGATCCGCCGCCGCGCCTATCACTTCAATGGCGGGGTCTCGTCCAAGGGTCGCCGTCAATACCTGGCGGACCACGGCAGAGTCGTCAATGATCAGTACTTTGATAGGACTCATAGCGCACGCTCTCGTTGAGGGCTGCTGAGGGGGCGCTGCAGCGCCAGATAGTTGAGTTGAATATCGCCATTGGCCAGGTCGAATACCACGGCGCGATACCCCACGCCTTCCACGTGCCAGTTCAGGCACCGCAGGTGATGCACGTCGAGCAGGCGCCGGGCTTGCTCGACATTGCGTTGCCCGACGTAGTGGTTGTCCGGGCGCACCAGCCCGGGAAACATATTCCCGCCGCCATACACATTGATCCTGAACTCCGTCGGCGGCACCTTGCTCGCGCGCATGGCATCGAGCAGCAGTTGCAGCGCCTCATCGCCATATCGACCGTCCAGGGGCTTGGCGCTCGTCGCAGCACGCTGGGGCAGCAGGTAGTGACACATGCCGCCCAACAAGCGCTGCGGATGCCAGAACACCAGGGCCACGCAGGAGCCCAGCACCGTGCGCAGCCGGATCGCGCCGGTGCCGAAAAACCACTCGCCAGGATTCAGGAACACCTCGCGGGAAGGTTGAGTGTCAGGCATGTGGCCTCCGATAGATCGACGGCTTGATCAGCTTCAGCTCGTCGGTCACGCCGTTGAGGCTTTCCGAGTGACTGACCAGAAAATAGCCGCCGGGCTTGAGATGGCTGACCAGACGCTTGACGACCTGCACTTTGGTATCGCTGTCGAAATAGATCATCACGTTGCGCAGGAAGATCACGTCGAACATGCCGACTTTCGGCAGCGGATTGTTCAAATTGATCGCCTGGAAATCGATTTTCGCCGCGAGCGCCGGCTCGATCATGAAGCAACCGTGGTTGGCGCCGACGCCCTTGAGGCAATATTTGTGCAGCAGCGCTTCGGGAATGCCGCGTATACCCTCGAGGGGGTAGCGCCCTTGGCGGGCTTTATCCAACACACGGCTGCTGATGTCCGACGCCATGATCTCCCAGGGCCGACCGGCCAGGTTGTCGGCCAGCACCATCGCCAGGGTGTAAGGTTCTTCACCGGTGGAGCAGGCGCCACTCCATACCCGCAGCGTTGCGTTGCCACGCAGTTCGGGCAGGGCCACGTCACGCAGGAAGTCAAAATGCTTGGGCTCACGGAAAAAATAGGTCTCGTTGGTGGTCAGCATGTCTACTGCCACCTGCAGTTCCGTGGCGTCCTTCATCAACACCTTGTAGTAAGCACCGTAGGTCGTGAGCTCGAACGCCTGCAGTCGCTTGGCAAGCCGTGCGCTGACCAACTGTTTTTTCGCATCGGACAGGCTGATGCCGGCGATCTGATGGATAAGGCTGCGAAACTGCTGGAACTCGGCGTCGGAAAGAATAACGTTCATAAGGGCATCCCAAAAGTTGATCAGGCGGTGGCAGGCAGCAAGGCTTCAAGGTCTGCCAGCACCTCGATCGGTTCCAGGGACAACACGCGACCAATATCCAGTAACAGCACAAAACCGCTGTCCAATTTGCCGATACCCAACAGAAAATCGGCCCTGACCTCGGTGCCGACACTCAGCGAAGGTTCGATATCCTGCTCGGCGATTTCAAGCACCTCGCTGACTGCATCCACAATGATGCCCACCGGCTTGCGCACGCTACCGACCAGTACCTCCAGAATCACAAAGCAGGTTCTTGAGGTTTGCAGCGTCCGTTCGCCGCGAAAGCGCACGCCCAGGTCCAGTATCGGCACCGCAGCGCCTCGCAGATTGATCACCCCGCGCAGGCTGGCCGGCAGCAACGGCACATGGGTGATCGGCCCATATTCGATGATCTCGCGCACGTTGAGCGTGCCGACCGCGAACATCTCCCCGCCTAACTCGAAGGTGAGGTATTGGCTCGGGCCCGAGATCGCAGCACTGCCAGGACTTTCGATGGATAACGCCATGATTCACCTCGGATCAATTGCTTTGCGCCCGCACCTGGGGGGCACGGTCGTACACCTCAAGCGCGCATCAGGCCGGCGATCTCATCGACGCACAGCACCTGCTCGATTTGCAGCAGCGTGACAAACGCACCTCGCACCTTGGTCATCCCCCTGATGAAGTCGGTACGAATAGGGTTGCCGAAGGCCGGCGCGGGCTTGATGTCGATATCGAGGATCTCGATCACCTCGCTGACCGAGTCCACCACCACTCCCAGCACCTGGGACTCGCCCTCCTTGGCCGCTTCGAGAATGACGATGCACGTGCGGCTGCCAAGGTCCGTCACGCCCTTGCCGAACCGGGCCTTGAGGTCCACCACCGGTACCACCGAGCCACGCAGATTGATCACCCCGCGCAGGAACTCCGGCATCATCGGCACGCTGGTCACCTGGCTGTATTCGATGATTTCGCGAACGCTCAGTGTGTTGACCGCGTACATCTCCTGATCAGCCGAGAAGGTCAGGTACTGCAAGGGCTCGCCGCCTTGCAGCGCTGGGGCTGAAGTGCCAGGCACAACGGCTGAGGCACTCATGGGTCAACTCCCGAAGCGGACGAAACCGCTCTCCACCGCACGGCTGTCATGATCCGACAGCGACGCCGCACGCCCCAGACCCGACGGTGCAACAGCGCGCCCGACGCGCTTGCCCTGTACGGTGAAAAAGCCCATCAGTTCCTGCAACTGCTCGGCCTGGCCGCTCATTTCCTCGGCAGTCGCGGCCAACTCTTCGGAGGCCGATGCGTTTTGCTGAGTCAGTTGGCTCATTTGCGACATCGCGCTGTTGATCTGCTCGGAGCCAATGGATTGTTCTTCCGAGGCGGCCGCAATTTCCTGCACCAGGTCAGAGGTCTTGGCGATCGAAGGCACGATTTCATCCAGCAGGTTGCCCGCCCGTTCGGCCAGGGCCACGCTGTTCTTGGCCACTTCACTGATTTCCTGCGCCGCGATCTGGCTGCGCTCGGCCAATTTGCGCACCTCGGCTGCCACCACCGCGAAGCCTTTACCGTGCTCGCCGGCCCGCGCCGCTTCAATCGCCGCGTTGAGCGCCAACAGGTTGGTCTGGTAGGCGATGGAATCGACGATGCCGATTTTTTCAGCGATGGTCTTCATCGCCGCCACCGTGTCCTTCACGGCGCGACCGCCTTCGGACGCCTCTTTGTTAGCCTTGCCCGCCATGCCATCGGTTACCTTGGCGTTTTCGGTGTTCTGGGCGATGGACGCTGACATTTGCTCCATCGACGCCGAGGTTTGCTCCACCGATGCCGCCTGTTCGGACGCCGATTGCGCCATGCTCTGGGCGGTGGCGGAGATCTCCTCGGAAGCGCTGGACAACGAGTCGGCCGACCCGCGCACTTCGCCGATGATTTCCGAGAGTTTTTCCACGGTGCCGTTGACCGAGTTTTTCAGCTCCAGGAACTTGCCTTGATAGTCACCTACGATGGTCCGGGTCAGATCGCCACTGGAGATCGACGCCAGGACGTCCATGGCTTCGGTGATCGGCACGATGATCGCATCCAGCGAGCCGTTGATTCCCAGGATGATGCGACGGAAATCGCCCTGATGGCGAGAGGCATCCGGCCGGGTATCGAGTTTGCCGATCATCGCGCTGTCACTGATCTGGCGCGTGTCTTCGACCAGGGCCAGGATGTTGGCGCGCAATTGCTCGATGTTCTCGTTGATGAAGGCTTTCTTGCCAGGGAACTGCTCCAGGGGCGCAGCCAAATCGCCTTCGCCGAACGCGCGAATGCAGGCCATGGCCTTTTTCTTCACACTGATATGGCCACTGACCATGGCATTGATGCCCTGGCCGATTTCACGGTACGAACCGCTAAAGCGCTCGACATCGATCATGACGTCAATGTCACCTTTCTCGTGCTCGCTGGACATGTGCTGCATTTCATTGATCAGCGCCAGGATATTGCTACGCAGCAGCTCGATATTTTCATTGATGAAGGCTTTCTTGCCGGGGAACTGTTCCAACTGCGCCGATAGATCACCTTCGCCAAAGGCACG
This sequence comes from Pseudomonas libanensis, assembly GCF_001439685.1. Lineage (GTDB taxonomy): Bacteria > Pseudomonadota > Gammaproteobacteria > Pseudomonadales > Pseudomonadaceae > Aquipseudomonas > Aquipseudomonas libanensis. The sequence continues at coordinate 233,039 of NZ_JYLH01000006.1, read as the reverse complement.
GATGCACGCCATGGCTTTTTTCTTCACCGCGATATGGCCGTTGACCATGTCGTTGATGCCCTGGGCCATCGAACGGTAGCTTGCGTGAAAGCGATTTACGTCGATCTGTGCGTCGATCTCACCCTTGTCATGCTCGCTGGACATCGTGTTTATCTGCGCGACCAGCGCCTGCAGGTTCGCGCCCAACTGTTGCATGCAAGCCATCAAGCTCGTGGTATCACCGGCCTTGAGGGTGGCTTTTGCTTCCAACTCGCCGGCTGACAAGCGCGCAGCAAAGGCGCGGACGCTCGCGGGTTCACCACCCAGCTGGCGCATGAGATTGCGTGCCAGCAGTAAGCCCATCAGTCCAGTGACCAGCAGTGTGAGCGCGCCGATCAGCACAATAATGTAGCGGGCATTCTGCTCAGTGCTGGTGGCCAGCAGCTGTGCCTTGCGCCCCAGCTCCAGGTTGTATTGGCGCACATCGGCGATTGCCGCCTGGGTCGCCGTTTGCAGAGGCTGGCTCGCTTCGAGCAACGCGCGAGCGCCGGCGATATCGCCTGTTTCAACCAGTTTGTCGAATCGCCCCTGCAAGGTTGCAAACTCGTCAAACCGGGTGCGCAACTGGCTCAACAACGCCGCATCATGCGCGTCGATAGCCAGTTGGGTCCGGTAGCGCTCCAGGGCGTTGTCGATATTACCCAAATGCTGCGCTATCAGTGCGGCGTACGGCGCAACCGTGCTCTTGCCCGATTCATTCAGGTGCTCCCATTGCAAGGCGTGCAGGCTGGCGAAAGCCTCGGCGGCGCGATCGATCTCAAGCAGGCTGGGTACCGTGTTGACGCTGGCAAAACTGGCGCTGGAGTTGACTTCACTGGTCAGATAGAAACTGGTGCCACCCAACACGACGACGCCCAGCATTGCCGTGAAAATCAACAGCGTAATATTTTTGATAACGGTCATGGCGAGGAACTCCTGATGACGCTTATTGGATCGATAAAGGACGTGGGATCGAACGGTTGGTGGCTTCCTTGGCAACGAGTCCCAACAGATTGGGAATATCCAGGATCAGGGCCACGGCCCCGCTCCCGAGGATGGTGAAACCACCCAGCCCATGGGCCTCTCCGAAGACTTTGCCCAAGGGCTTGATCACGGTTTGAAACTCCCCCTGCAAGCGATCGACCACCAGGCCGGCACGCAAGCCGGCGTAGTGCACGACGACGACGTTTTCGCGGATGCCGCCCGGCTCTTGCACGGCAAACATGTCGCGCAGCCGCAAGATCGGCAGCACATCGCCGCGCAGGTCCAGGAAGCCGGATTCAGCCCCCTGCCCAGGCGCCAACTCGATGCACTCCTCCACCATGTTCAGCGGGATGACATAAGAGGCCTTGCCCACACCGATCAGAAAGCCGTCGATGATTGCCAGGGTCAGCGGCAAACGAATGCGTACCGTGGTGCCCTGCCCCTCTTCGCTCTCAAGGCTCACGCTGCCGCGTAATGCGGTGATATTGCGCTTGACCACGTCCATGCCGACCCCGCGGCCGGACAGGTTGCTGACCTGATCGGCGGTGGAGAAGCCTGGCTCGAAGATCAGGTTCAGGATGTCTTTGTCGGCCGGTACCTGGCCCTCCCCGACCAGGCCACGCTCGCGGGCCTTGGCAAGGATCTTGTGCTTGGCCAGGCCGCCACCGTCGTCCGACACCTCGATCACGATGCTGCCGGATTCATGGTAGGCATTCAGGCGTACGGTGCCCTGGGCCGGCTTGCCCCGTTGCAGGCGAGTCGACACCGCCTCGATGCCATGGTCCATGGCATTGCGCACCAAGTGCGTCAACGGGTCGCCAATGCGCTCGACGACCGTCTTGTCCAGTTCGGTTTCGCCACCGCCGATGCGCAGCACGATGTCCTTGCCCAACTCTTTGGACACATCCCGGACCACGCGCTGGAAGCGGGTGAAGGTTGCGCCGATCTGCACCATGCGCAAGGTCAGTGCCGAGTCACGCACCTCCTCCACCAACCGCGATAACAGGCTGGTCGCCTCGATCATCTCGCCAATCCCACTGCGCACCGCCACCAGGTTGGCGCCGGCGCCGGCGATGATCAGCTCACCGACCAAGTTGATCAGTTGATCCAGCTTGGCGGCATCGACCCGAATCAGGCTGCCTTCATTATTGGCCGCGCCTTTACCGGCCTTGGGCGGCGAATCCTGTGCGACTTCAGGCGCGGCAGGCATTGGCGACCCTTCCTGGATAACGAGCGCGGCCTGAGCCTCAGTCAAAGTGCCGCAGCGAACCAACAGCTCCAGCAACACCGCATTGTCTTCCGGCAGCCCGTCGATGTGCGTGCGATACGCCTGGATATCGGCCTGGGGCGCCAGGATCAGCACCAGGGCGTCATCGCGGACAAAATCGAAGGCGCCGTCGATGACTTCCCGCGAGGCGTCGCTGACCAGCGCCAGTTCAAAGCCCAGGTAGTTGGTTTCCGGGTCCATCGATAGCAAAGGCGGCAATGCGTCGAGCAGCGTGACGGTATGCGCCAAGTGCCCCAGGGTGCTCAGGTAACGCAGGAACGCCAGGGGGTCCATGCCATTGCGAAACATGTCCGCACCAAAACGCACGGAAAGATGCCAGTGACCGGGCCCTTCGGCAGCCGCTGGCGGCTGGTCTTGAGGAACCGATGCAGGCGGCGCGACGGGCGCTTGCAGATACATCGACAGGCGCTCAGCCAAGCGCTGGCCCTGAACCCGCAACGGTTCACCCAGGCGGTCAAGGTCGCCATCCTCGGCCAGCAGGTCGATCAGTTGGCCGATATGGTCACGGGCGTCAAGAAACAGCGCGCTCAAGGCCTCGTCCACCCTCACTTCCAGGCTGCGTACACGATCCAGGACGCTCTCGGCGACATGGGTGAACTCAACGATCGGCATCAGGCCAAAGAGGCCGGCCGACCCTTTGATGGTGTGGGCCACGCGGAACAGGCCGTTGATGGTGTCCAGGTCCTGCGGGGACTGCTCGATCTGCAGCAGCGCATCTTCCATTTGCAATAGAAGCTCGCGACTCTCGGCAATGAACGTTTGCAGCACGTCATCCATGTTCATGGGCTGGGCCATAGGGTCATGCTCCAGCCGATACAGTGAAAGAGGGATTGGCGAAGTAGTCGTCAAGGCCACTGAGCCGCAGGGCTTCGAGTACCGTCGCACTGGGGTTGCTCAGCACCAGCTGCGTGCCGTCCTTGAACGATTCGCGCTTGATCAGAATCAACAATTGCAAACCGGCGCTGTCCAGTTCGTCGACATTGGACAGGTCCAGCTCAACCTCATGGGCCAGGGGAAACAACGACAACAACACGTCTTTTTGTTCGCTGGCCGTGTAGATCGTCAGAGGGCCTTCCATGACCTGGATTCGACGCAGCATCGGGACGGTGTTTTTCATGCAAACCTCCTGGCCAGCGCTCGCTGGTCATCGCTATGGCAGGATCAACTTGGAGACGGCGGTGAGCATTTGCGCAGGCTGGAAAGGCTTGACCATCCACGCCTTGGCACCGCTGGCCTGGCCTTGCTGCTTCATCGCATCACTGGCCTCGGTGGTCAGCATGATGACCGGGGTGAACTTGTAGGCCGGCAACAGCTTGGCGGCCTTGACGAAGCTCAAGCCGTCCATGTTGGGCATGTTCACGTCGCTGACGATCAAGTGGATTTTGCGACCGTCCAGCTTGCTCAACGCATCACGTCCATCACAGCCTTCGATCACGTCGTAACCCGCCCCCTTGAGGGTGATGCTCACCACCTGCCGGATGGAGGCCGAGTCGTCGACGATCAGAATGGTTTTGCTCATCGGAAAAACTCCTCTAGAAAAAGGTGATTTCGCTGGCTTGCACCTTGGCGTGCACTTTGCCGCCATGAATGGCGTGCTGCTCCGGCATGGTGTAGCCCGTTGCAAGCGCCTGCAGCCACTGGTCTCCGCGCATCGGCATCAGGGCGCCACCGCTCAGGCTCGCTTCCTGGCGCTCGCCTAACTGTTGCTGCAGCTTGCCCAAGTCGCCGGTAATCAGCGTCAACATCTGGCTGACGCGATCCTGGAACTGCAGGGCGACCAGCACCTGGGCAATTTCGCCGGCCACATTGGCGTTCTGTTGCTGCAGGTCATGGCTGTTGCCCACGATGCTTTGGGCGGTACCGCGAAAATGTTCGATGACCTGCGACACCACACGCTCCGAATCCGCGAGGGTCAGGGTGTCCTGTTCGGCGTGGTGACGGGACATTTGCACCGTACGGGCGATGGCCGCGTTGACGGTATTGACGGTTTCACTGATCTTGCGCCCGGTTTCGCCGGACATGCTTGAGAGTTTGCGCACTTCATCGGCCACCACCGCGAAACCTCGCCCGGCCTCGCCGGCACGCGCCGCTTCGATGGCAGCGTTGAGCGCCAGCAGGTTGGTTTGACTGGCAATGTCCCCAACAAACTTGGCCATCTGCTGGAGTTGCTCAGTGAACCCGGACAGTTGCAGGACTTCCTTAAGTTCGTTCTCTTTATTGGACAGCGCAGCACGCAGCGCTACCACGATGGAGTTGAGGTCACGCTGGCCAACTTCCAGCAAGTCGACCAATTGCTTGGAAGCGTCTTGCGCCCCCTGGCTGGACACACTGTGGCTGATGTCGGATGACAGCGTACTGAAGCGTTCGCTGAGCTTGAGGATCGAGGTTTCGCTGATCTCACGCGCTGCTTCGATCTGCCTGGTCCAGATGGGCAAGACGTGGACGCAGACGTCTGCCAGGCCGTTATCGACAGCCACCACCGTCGCAGCAATTGCTGGATGGTCAAGCTGCTGGCACAGGTGTTTGCAGTGTGCCTGGTAACGCCGATGCGCCAGGCAACCCAGGCCTGTGCACAGCGCCAACAGCGCAACTCCCGCTATTAAGGCCCAGGCACTGAAACCGCCGCTGTAGGCAAGCGCACTGCCGCCGAGCAGGCCGGCAAACATCACCGGAACCAGGGTCAGGGCAGCTGAAGGGGTTGGGGCCTGTTCACTCACGGTGTGTCTCCCAGTCGAAGCCTGTCGTCGCCGGTGAATCGGCAGTTCGACGGCCTGGGAGCAATAATGGCTCAATGACAGCAACGCAACCATCGGACCATCCCTATTCTGGGGTAGGGATACCGGGAAACCGGCTAGGAAAATCCCTACACGAACGCGCGCATCACGAGATACCCAAGGTCATGGCAAAGCGCACGATGTCTGCCGTTGAGCCGAACCCCATCTTTTCCATCAAGCGCGTCTTGTGGGTACTGACGGTCTTGTTGCTGATGACCAACTGTTCGGCAATCTGGTTGACGCTCAGGCCGTGCGCCAGCAGGCGCAGAATCTGGAACTCGCGATCAGACAAGCTTTCGACGTAGGTCTGCTGCTTCAAACCGCTGCTTTGCAGCGCAATCTGCTCAGCCAGGCCCGGGTCCAGGTAACGTTGCCCACTGACCACCCGCCGCATGGCAGCCAGCAAAGTCTCGGGGTCGCGGTCCTTGGTCAGGTACCCGAGCGCTCCAGCCCGTAATGCGCGTTGGGCAATGTGGATTTCGTTATGCATGCTCAACACCAGGATCGGCAGGCTCGGGTACTGGGCGTGCAAACGGGCGATCAGGATCTCGCCGCTGATACCCGGCATGTTCATGTCCAGCAGCAGCAGGTCGATCTCGACCTGGCGCAACAGTTCGATCAGCTGTGTTCCACTCTCGGCTTCGGCCACTACTTGCACATCGGCCACCAGGCTAAACAGTTGCTTGAGCCCTTCGCGCATGATGGTGTGGTCATCGGCGATCAGCATGCGAATCATCAATACGTATCCTTGTGCATCGGAATAAATGCCTGGACCGTGGTGCCCTGCCCGGGATGACTGAAAATAATGACTTTGCCGCCCAACATCAGGCCGCGCTCACGCATGCCCGCCAGGCCCAGGGTCTGGCGCGTGAGCGCCTCCGGCTCGAAACCCTTGCCGTTGTCCTGCACCTCCAGCAGCCAATGGGTTTCCTGCGGGGTCAGGGTGACGCTGACCTGTGTCGCTTCGGCGTATCGCGCAATGTTGGTCAGCGATTCCTGAACGATGCGAAACGCGGCGGTAATGTGCGTATCAGGGAGGACCAGGGGAATCGAAGGCAAGTGCAGCACACACGGAACCAGGGTCAAGGTGGAGAACTCGGTGGTCAGCCATTCCAGGCCCGAGACCAGCCCCAGGTTCAAGGCGGACGGTCGCAGGCTGGTGGAAACATTGCGCACCACCTGAATCGTCTTGTCGGTCAGCGCCAGCAAGCGTTCCACCTGAGGCGCGAGCTCCGGCGTGGTGGCGCCGAACTGAAACCGCAATAACGAGATCCCCATGCGCAATGCGGTAAGGTGCTGGCCCAATTCGTCGTGGACCTCCCTGGCGATCAGTTTGCGCTCCTCTTCCCGGGCGGTTTCGCGGCGGGTCGACAGATCGCGCAACTGCGCGTTGGAATTGGCCAGGCGCCGCTCCGCCGCTCGCAGCGTGGAAATATCGCGCCCTACCGCCAGTACGCTGACCACTCGCTCACCATCCACCTCCGGAACAAAGTGGATCAGCACCACTTTGGGGGCCGTCTTCAAGATTGAGAGTCGAAACTCCTGCTCGGTTGCCTTGTTTTCACGAATCACCTGGGCAACCAATTCACGAAACAGCTGGGACTGGTGATTCAGGGGGGCCAACGCATCCATAGGCATGCCGATCAGCTTCGGCCAGGCGTCGCCTACCCAGGTCTTTAACCGCGCATTGACGTAGAGCACGTCACCTTGGGCACTCAACCGGGCGACAGCGTCCGGACTGTTTTCTACCAGTGTGTTGATGTCGTGCTGGCGCTCCAGCTCTTTGTGCCGGGCGCGGGTCAGCAGGGTGGTATCGCGACCGATCACCAGTATGCGCGAGCCCGTGCGCCCGGGATCGGCCACCGGTACCAGGGTGAAATGCAGGTTACGAACTTCGTTGAGCAGAAGCATGCTCTCATCTGACTCAACCGTGCGACCGGCAACCCTGCACTGCTCGCAAAGCCCCTGGAGCTTCTGCGCGCCCAACCGGCCGAATATCGACACCAGCGTCGCGCCGATCAGCACCTCATGGGCTTTGCCCAGCGCGCGTGACAACGCCGGGTTGGCTTCGACACAAGACAAATCGCCGGCCGGTGTCACCTCCAACAACAGGAGCATGTCCAGGTTATGGTCGAAAATATCCCGGTAACGGCGCTCACGCTCGCGCAGTAACGACTCCGATTGCCAACGTTCAATTGCGATCGCGGCAATGTGACAGGTTTGCCGTACAGGCTGAATATCGCTCTCGTGCGTCGCGGAACCAGGCAACCGGGATAATTCGAAAGCTCCCAGGCGTTGCCCTTGTTTGTCCATGATCGGTTCGCACCAGCATGAGTCGTCTGCAAGTTCAGATGCACAAACCCGGTACGTCGCCAGGCCAGTGTCGAACGGTTCCACCAGCTGTACGCGGCAGGACCATTGGGGCAAGGCCAATTGCAGATACCCCACGAGCAGTGCCAGCGTTTCCTCGAGGGAGGCACCCGTCGCCATTTTTTCGAAGATGCCCAAACGCGCATCTTCCAGCAGCTGTTGCCTGCGCAGCTCGGTAATGTCGTGGGCCAACGAGAGCACACCGATCACCTCGCCGGTGTTGCTGCGTTCGGCCATCAGGCTGACCGCACAACTTATGTAACCGAGACCGTTGGCGACGCTCCAGCTGTCGACAAACTGCGCGGTCTCGCCCGTTGCCACCACACGACGCAATTGGTTGAGGTAATCACTGGCTTCCTCATCCGGGCTGACGCCTATCGCCGCGTCACAAGTCTTGCCGGTCAAGCGCAGATAGGCCGGATTGACGTAGGTGCGCAACAGGTTGCGGTCGTAACGGACAATGATATTGGGGGAGTTCTCTGCCAGGGTGAGGAACTTGAGCTCGCTGCCCATCAACGTTTCGCGCAGCTGCCAATTCTCGGTGATGTCTTCCAGTTGAGAAACGAAACAGGCCGGTTGCCCTTGGTCGTCACGTACCAGGCCCACGGTCAAGCGCGCCCACACCACCCGTCCGTCGCGATGAATATAGCGCTTGTGCAAGGTCACCCCCGCCCTCGCACCGCATTTCAACTCTTCGATCAGTTGCTTGCCGACCTGCATGTCGTCGGCGTGGGTCAGCGCCATGAACGTGGTGCGTTGCAACTGTGCTTCGCTGTAGCCCAGCATGGTGCAGATGACACCGTTGGCGCGCAGCCAACGGCCCTCGAGTGACACCAGCGCCAAGCCGGTGCCGGAGGCGTCGAAAATCGACCTGAGCGGGATCTGCGCATAACTTTCGATCGCGGGTGGCGGTGCCGATAACGCCTGGCGCACTATCACTTCAACGATAAAATAATCGTCGTGCCACAGCGTCAGGCAGACATCCAGCAGGCCCAGCCCCTCGCCTACCGCTGCGAAAACTGCGCGATTATTTGCGCCGGCTTTTTCCAGGGCGAGGTAAAAAAGCCAATGGTCTTCGGCACGCAGGAGTGAGACAAACTCGCCGCCGATGCCAGCAGAAACGCCGTTTTGAACCAACAGATTTGAGAACGCCGGGTTGCCCGTGACCACCCGCGCCGCTCGATCCAACGCCGCAACCGCAACCGAAAGGCAGCCGAGCACACTCTCGAGGGTACGTAACTTTTCATCCTCAGCCATTACCTGTGCGTGGCGATTCATGTTTCCCAATACCTCGGATGTGCAAAACACCTGGCAATAGCAGGATGGGTGTTAAGACAACTAAACGCCTTATTACTTATGCAAAATCGCCCGATGAATATCCTCCAGCGCCATGACCCGCTGGGCGGCGTTGAGCTTGATCGCTTCCTTGGGCATGCCGAACACCACGCAACTGGCCTCGTCCTGGGCCACCGTGGCGGCACCGGCCTCGAGCATCTCCTTGAGCCCGCGCGCGCCGTCGTCGCCCATGCCGGTCATGATGATGCCCGTGGCGTTCTTGCCGGCGAACTTGGCCACCGAACGAAACAGCACGTCCACTGACGGCCGGTGCCGGTTGACCAGCGGGCCGTCGATAACCTGGGCGTGGTAATAGGCACCGCTGCGGGTGACCATCAAGTGTTTGCCGCCAGGGGCGATCAGGGCCAGGCCAGGCAGGATGCGGTCATTGTTGCGTGCTTCGCGCACCTCGATCTCGCACACGCTATTGAGACGCTCGGCAAACGAGGCGGTAAATTTTTCCGGCATGTGCTGCACGATCACCATGCCCGGGCACACCCGCGGCAGCGCCGTCAGCACCGCCTCCAACGCTTGGGTGCCGCCGGTGGAGGTGCCGATGGCGACGATACGTTCGGTGGTCTGCGCCATGGCATGGCCGTTGGCGGCGGGCAGGATCGCATCCGCGCTGAGCTTGCTGGCCGGGGCCAATGGCGCCGGGCTGACGCTGCGCTTGCCCAGGTTCCTGACGTTGGAGTTCGCCGCGGCACGGATCGCTGTCACCAATTCGGCCGCCGATTCGATCAGGAAGTTCTTCAAGCCGGTGGTCGGCTTGGTGATGATTTCCACGGCGCCCGCTGCCAACGCCTGCAGGGAGGTTTCCGCGCCTTTCTGGGTCAGCGACGAGCAGATCACCACCGGCGTCGGCCGTTCGCTCATGATTTTCTTGAGAAAGGTGATGCCGTCCATGCGCGGCATCTCGACGTCCAGCACGATCACATCCGGCCATTCCCGGGTGAGTTTGTCCATGGCGAAAATCGGGTCGGAGGCGGCGCCCATGACGTGGATGTCCGGCGTGTCGGCGAGAATCGCCAGCAGTACCTGGCGCACCACGGCCGAGTCATCGACCAGCAGCACACTGATTTTTTTGGTAGGCATCTTGTTGAAGTGTTCCCATTGGTTGGTGCCGGACCCAGACGTTGCCGTTCCACAGGTCGAACATGACCGTGCGATAACCGGTACTGCCCATGTCCTGGGCCATCAGGTGCAGGTGATAGCGCTCGGCGAGGGCCAGCGCTGCGCGAATATTCAGGCTGGCCACGTCCTGGGTCGGCAAGCGGCGCGGCTGATCGGGGAACATCTTGCCGCCGCCGAACAACTTGACCTGGTAATCCCGTGCCTGTGTGTCATTGGCCTGGGCGTGGCGCAGCAGCAGTTCCATGGCTTCGTCGCCATAGCGGCCATCCAGGGGCTGATGATCGCGCAGGCGCCCCGGCAGCATGAAGTGACACATGCCACCGATCCGCCGTTGCGGGTGCCAAAAGGTGATCGCCACGCAGGAACCGAGCAAGGTGCGCAGGCGCGTCGGCCGCGTCGCAAAGCTGACCTGGCCAGGCGCTAACACCACTTCGCTCGCATCGTCTGGTTTTTTCATGGCTTGCGGTAAATCGACGGCGCCACCAGCTTCAAGGTGTCATTTACACCGTTGAGGCTTTCCGAGTGGCTGATAATGAAATAGCCGCCGGGCTTGAGCAGCGGCAGCAGACGCGCGACCACCTGGCTCTTGGTCTGCTGGTCGAAATAGATCATCACGTTGCGCAGGAAGATCACCTCGAACTCGCCCAGTGCCGGCAGCGCTTGGTTAAGGTTGACCTGGACAAAATTGACCCGGCTACGCAAGGCCTTGTCGATCAGGAACGTCCCCTCCTGGCGGCCAGTGCCCTTGAGGCAGTACTTGGTCAGCAGCGGCTGGGGCAGCGTCCCGACGCGCTCCATGGCGTAATGGCCGTTGCGCGCCTTGGCCAGCACCTGGGTGCTGATGTCCGAGCCGATCACTTCCCAGGGGGTGGTGCCCAGGCTCTCGGCCAGGGTCATCGCCAGGCTGTAGGGCTCTTCGCCCGAGGAGCTGGCCGCGCTCCACACGCGAAAGACCTTGCCCGGCGCCGCCTTGGGCAGCACCTGCTGGCGCAGGAAGTCGAAGTGCTTGGGCTCGCGGAAAAAATAGGTTTCGTTGGTGGTGAGCAAATCCAGCGCAACCTGCAGCTCGCCCTTGCGCTGGTCGTTCATGATCAGCTTGAAGTATTCACCATAGCTGTGCAGCTCATAATGCTTGAGGCGCTTGAACAGGCGCCCGGCCACCAGGGCCTTCTTGGCCGGTGACAGGTTGATGCCGGCCGCACGGTACAGCCAGCTCTGGAACTGGCCGAATTCACGATCATCGATGGAGGCAGTATCTGGCATGGTCGGCACTCAACGCGGATCGAGGTCGAGGACCGGCGCTTGGCCGCCCTCGGCAAGGCTGGACATCTCATCGATGGACAGCACCTTGTCCACCTCCAGCACGATCACGAACTTGCCGTCGACCTTGGCCATGCCACCAATGAAATCGGCGCGAACCCGCGCCCCGAAGCTGGGCGGTGGCTCGATCTGCGCGGCCGGGATCTCCTGCACCGCCGACACGGTATCGACCAGCAAGCCGATATCCTGTGGCTGGCCATCTTCGCTACTCGCCTCGATGATGATCACGCAGGAGCGCCGGGTGATCGCCGAATTGGCCCGCCCAAAGCGCGCCGACAAGTCCACCACCGGCACCACCGCGCCACGCAGGTTGATCACCCCACGCACGAACGTCGGCATCATCGGCACCACGGTCAGGCTGCCGTATTCAATAATCTCCTTGATCCCCAGGATGCCGATGGCGAACATTTCGCCGCCAAGCATGAAGGTCAGGTATTGCGCATCCTCATCCACCGCAACCGCGGTATGCCGAGTCGTCATCACTGCGCCCATGTCACTCTCCTTGTAGGCCCGCATCGATCGTGGGATCAGAAGCGGGTGAATTCCGATTCGTCCGGCGCGCTGCCCAGGTTGTAGGCGAACGCCTTGCGCGATGCCTGTGGTTTCGGCCGTGGCGTTTGACGGTTTGGCTTGCTGCCGGGGCTGTCGACGCTGCTGCCTTGAACTGCGGCCCTGGGGGTTGAATCCAGCACGAAGAAGCTCATGGCCTGTTGCAGTTGCTCGGCCTGGCTGCTCATTTCTTCGGCCGTGGCCGCCAGTTCCTCACTGCTCGAGGCATTTTGCTGGGTCACCTGGTTGAGCTGGGTCATGGCCGTGTTGATCTGCCCGACACCCGCGGCCTGTTCTTCGGAGGCAGCGCTGATTTCCTGCACAAGGTCGGAGGTTTTGTTGATGGAGGGCACCATTTCGTCGAGCAGCTTGCCGGCCTTCTCAGCCATGTCCACGCTGCTGGAGGACAGCTCGCCGATTTCCTGGGCGGCGACCTGGCTGCGTTCGGCCAGCTTGCGCACTTCGGCGGCCACCACGGCGAAGCCCTTGCCATGCTCGCCGGCCCGGGCGGCCTCGATGGCGGCATTGAGGGCAAGCAGATTGGTCTGGTAGGCGATGTCATCGATGATGCTGATGCGCTGGGCGATTTTCTTCATCGCCACCACGGTCTGCTGTACCGACTCGCCGCCTTCGGTGGCTTCCTTGGCGGCCTTGCTGGCCATGCCATCGGTGACCTTGGCGTTTTCGGTGTTCTGGTTGATGCTGGCGCTCATCTGCTCCACCGAGGCGCTGGTTTCCTCGACGCTGGCGGCCTGTTCACTGGTGGCCTGGCTCATCGATTGTGCGGTGGCACTGACCTGCTCGGAGGCGCTGGCGAGGTTATCGGCGGCGTTGCGCACTTCGCCGATGATATGCGCCAGCTTGCCGACCATATTGCGCATAGCGTTGAGCACCATGCCGGTTTCATCTTTGGCACCCGGTTCGATGTGGGTGTTGAGGTTGCCTTCAGCCAATTGCTCGGCGGCGGTTGCGGCTTGCCGCAGTGGGCGGGAAATGATGCGGGCCATGAATACCGCCAGGCCCAGGCCGATCAACAAGGCCGCGACCAGTACCGCGATGATCGACAGGCGTGCGTTTTCGTACAGCGCCAAACCTTTGTCACCCGCGACCGTCGCGCCGGCGTCATTGAGTTCGACCATTTTCTGCAGGCGACTGGTCACCTCATCGAAATGCCCCTTGGACTCTCCCCTGAGCAAACCGCGTGCCTGGACTTCCTGGTTCTGCCGGGAAAACTCGAGCAATTGCTTGCTGCTCGCCAGGTAGGCATCCCATGCGCTTTTTACGCTGGCCAGCAGCTGACGATCTTCATCAGTCGACAGCAACTGTTCATAGGTGCCCATGCGGGTTTCGAACTGTTGGCGCGCGTCGGCGGCTTCACGTTCGGCCTGGGCCTTTTCCTCGGCGATCTCGGTCGCGAGGTGACGGTTTTCTTTCAAGCGATAGTTGGCGGCAAAAAAACGCATGCCTGCCGCTGCGCGCATGGAAGGCATCCAGTTGCCCTTGATGTCCTGGGCTGCATGGTTGACAGCGCCGAGCTGGAGGATGGCGAAGCCGCCCATGGCCGCAGTGAGCGCCAAGACCACCAGGAACGAGCTGATCAACTTGGTGGAAATCTTGAGATCGTAGAACCATTTCATCGGGGAACCTCCATGGAATTGCAAAGACATCAGCGAGCGACGACCGGCGGCGATTGAGGCGCCTGGGGCGTGCGGGCTTCCAGTTGTACGATTTGGTTGAGCAGTGCCGGTACATCCAGGATCAGGGCCACCGCGCCGCTGCCCAATATGGTCGAGCCACTGATGCCGCGCAGTGCGCCGAACAGCTTGCCCAGCGGTTTGATCACGGTCTGGAACTCGCCGAGCAGGTCATCCACCACCAGTCCGGCCTTGTGTTCGGCATAGCGCACCACCACCACGTTCTGGCGCCGAGCAGCGGGCCCTTCGTGGCTGAAGTGTTCGCGCAGGTCCACCAGCGGCAACACCTCGCCACGCAAGTCCAGATAGCCGTCGTCGCGGCTGGACTGGCGCTGGCGTTCATCCAGTTCGATGCATTCCTGGACCATGTCCAGGGGGATCACATAGGTGGACTGGTCAATGGCGACCAGGAACCCATTGATGATCGCCAGGGTCAGCGGCAAGCGAATGCGCACCACGGTGCCTTCGCCGGGGCGACTGTCCAGGTCGACGGTGCCGCGCAACAAGGTGATATTGCGCTTGACCACGTCCATGCCGACGCCGCGCCCGGACAGGTTGGTCACCGCCTCGGCAGTGGAGAAACCCGCTTCGAAGATCAGGTTGTAGATCTCCTGGTCGGTCAACACCGCACCGCTGGCCACCAATCCGCGTTCCTGGGCTTTTTGCAGGATGCGCTCGCGGTTGAGCCCGGCGCCGTCATCGGCAATTTCAATGACGATACTCCCCGAGTCATGGTAGGCATTGAGGCTCAGGTGGCCCTTGCCCGGCTTGCCAGCCGCCTGCCGCGCATCGGCGCTTTCGATACCGTGGTCCATGGCGTTGCGCAGCAGGTGCATCAGTGGGTCGCCGATTTTCTCGACCACGGTCTTGTCCAGTTCGGTTTCCGCGCCACTGATGATCAGTTCGATGTCCTTGCCCAGTTCCTGGCTGATATCGCGCACCACACGGCGGAAGCGGTTGAACGTGTCGCCAATGGGGATCATGCGCAGGTGCAGGGCGCCATCGAGGATTTCTTCCACCAGCGCCGATACCGTCGAGGTCGCCTCTTGCAAGGGGTCGTTGTCACAGGAACGGGCCAACAGGCTTGAGCCGGCACTGGCGATCACCAGTTCGCCGACCAGGTTGATCAGCTCGTCGAGCTTGTCGGCGTTGACCCGCACGTAATTGCCGTCGCGGGGTTTCGCCTCGGTGGCTGGCGCAGAACGCTGCGGTGTCGCCGCCACGACGCCCTGTTCTGCCTGGGTGACCCGGTCGTCGGCAACGACCGCAGTGCTCCCAGGCGCTTCGTCGACGGCACTGATGTGCACCTCGCAGTCGTCACGCACAAAGTCGAACACTTCGTTGAGGGTGGCGTGACTGGCCGTCGAACGCAGGCCGATCTCGAACCCCAGGTAGCAGCTTTCCGGGTCCCAGCGGTCTATGGGCGGGATGCTGTCGGTCAGGGTGGTGACCTGCAGCACCTGCCCCAGGGTCTCGAGGTAGCGCAAAAAAGACAGCGGGTCCATGCCATTACGGAACACGTCCACGCCGAAGCGCAGGGAGATGTGCCAGAGCACTTCGACCGCCGTGTCGTCGGCCACCTCAGCGGTTTCGACGCTGGCAGTGACGGTTCGCATCGGCTGATAGGCACTCAGCGCCTCGCGCAATGCCTCACCGCGCTCCAGAGCGGCAGGTGTCGGCACCTCACCACGGTTAGCGACCACTTCGACCAGTTCGAGCATGTGGTCGCCGCATTTGAGCAGCAGGGCGATCAATGCGGCGTCCACCGCCACATTGCCTTCGCGCAGGCGGTCAAGCACGTCTTCGACGATATGCGTGAACCCCACGATCGACGCCAGACCGAAAAGGCCCGCCGAACCCTTGATGGTGTGCGCGGCGCGGAAAATCGCGCCGATGGCGTCCTGGTCGCCGGGCTCGCTTTCCAATTGCAGCAGGGATTGCTCCATGGCCTGCAACAGTTCGCGTGCCTCAACGATGAATGTCTGCTGTGCCTGATCGAGATTGATGCTCACCTGGACTGTCCTTGTCGATCAAAAAACATGGGAAGTGCTGACTACGAGGCCGCGCTACGACACAGTTGCAGTGCGTGCATGACCGCCTGGCTCTGGCCGGTCACACTCAAGGCTGTACCGGCAACGCCCGCCTCACGCTGCAGGACCGCGAGCAACTGCAAACCGGCGCCATCCATTTCCGTGACCTGTGACAGGTCCAGCTCCAGGCGGGGCGTGGCGCCCATCTGCGGCAGCAGCGCAGCCGCCAGTTCGGCCACGGTGTAGATCGTCAGCTCGCCGTCAATGCGCACGCAGGTGGTGCTGTCGAGTGTTTCAGTACTGATTGGCATGGCAGCCTCCCTGGCGCCAGAGGATCAAGGCAGGATCAGCTTGGAAACGGCTGCGAGCATTTGCGCCGGCTGGAACGGCTTGACCACCCAAGCCTTGGCGCCGGCGGCCTGGCCCTCGGCCTTCTTCGATTCCTGGGACTCGGTGGTCAGCATGATGATAGGCGTGAACTTGTAATTGGCCAGCTTCTTGACCTCCTTGACGAAGGTGATGCCGTCCATGTTGGGCATGTTCACGTCGCTGATGATCAGGTGGACTTTCTGCCCGGTGAGCTTGCTCAGGGCATCCTTGCCGTCGCTGGCCTCGATCACGTCGTAGCCGGCGCTTTTCAAGGCAATGCCAACCACTTGTCGCACGCTGCTGGAGTCGTCGACCACTAATACATTCTTCGCCATGGTGTACTCCTAAAAAAAGGTGATGTCTTGGGAATTCGGCTGCGCGGCTGCCACTCCGTGGTGCAGGCGCCGCTGTTCGTCGGTGGCATAGGTGGCTTCCATGCGCGCCAGCCACTGCCGGGCGTCGACGCCCACCGCCTGGTCCGGTGCCTGGCTGGCCTGCAGGAGGTGGTCGTGCAAGGCGTGCATGTTGTCGCGCACGTGGCTGAGGATCTGGCTGACGCGGTCCTGGAATTGCAGGCTGACCAGCACTTCGGTCATCTCATCGCGGATGCCGTAGCTTTCCTGCTTGAGCAGGTCGGCAGATTCGGCCAGGCGCCCGGTGATGTTCTGGAAGCGCTCGAGCACCTTTTGAATACTGTTTTCGGACTCGGCCACCGAGTGGCTGTCCTCGTCGGCACTGCTGGACGCGGCCTGCACCAATTGCGTGATGGCGTTATTGATGATGTCGACCTTGGCCGACATCTGCTGGCCGGTTTCACTGGATTTGTTCGACAGGCTGCGCACCGCATCGGCCACCACCGCAAAGCCGCGCCCGGCCTCACCGGCACGCGCCGCCTCGATGGCGGCGTTGAGCGCCAGCAGGTTGGTTTGCGCGGCGATCGCCGCCACGTCGGCGGCCATGGCGCGCAGTTCCTTGGTATAGGCAGTGAGGCTGCGGACCTGGACCAGGGTCTGGTCACGGCTGGTCTGTGTGGCCTTGAGCGAATTGATCACCTGGCTCAGCTCGCTGTCGCTGCGCGCCAGCACCTCGAGCGCGCCGTCGGCCGACTGCCCGTCCAGTTCGCCGGCAGCCTGCTGCGAGGCCTGTACCGTTTCCTGCAATCGTGCGGCGATCCCGGTGAAACGGTTGGCCAGGCTCACAATCGCTTCTTCGGTTTGGTGCCGCGAGCTTTCCACCTGCTTGGCCCAGATCGGCATGGCGCCGAGCAGTACTTCATCGAGCTGTGCGCGGGAAGCCATGCCGTGGTGCGCTGCGTCCACAGCCGACTGATCTTCCTGCGCCCGCGCCGTCGCAAGCAGTACAGCGTTGCGTTGCGAATGTGTGTTCCAGGCACAAGCGCCCAAGCCCGTCAGCACCAGTACCGCGCAGGCCAGCAGATTGGCCGAGGAGGCTGATTGCACCAGCAGCCACCCAATGGCAGGCACGACCGGTATAAGGGCAAACCAGCAAAAACGCGGATAACCAGGAGGGGAAATGCGGCCGGATTGACGCTGGGTCATGAGTTCGATCCTTGAACAGTGTTGCGGATATAGGGGGTATCTGCCCGGTACCTCGCAACTTTAGGATTCTGATGTGCCTTCCGTCTGTTTTATGACCATCAGGTGACGGACCCGGGTGGCTGGCCCCCAGGGGGCATGGGTATCTACACAACTTTGGCGTGGGCTCCCGTGACGGCCTGGTGGACGACAGGGATCCAACTGATGCCGAGCGGTGCAAATGTGGGAGGGGGCTTGCCCCCGATAAGCATAGGTATCTACACAACTTTGTAGGCTGTAGCAGCCGACGGTAACCACGATGCGAAGCGAGTCGCTCTTGATCTTGATCTGCTTTTGATCTTAGGCGCCCCGTTAAACCACGCTGGCCGGAATTCGACAGGGGTTTGGGGGGTAAACCGGCAGGGATGCCGGTTTAGCCGCCCCGCGCCATGGATGGCGCGTGGCGGCGACCCCCCAAATCACTGGCGAATTACGGGCACACCGAGCCTGAGCGAGGTGCCGAGTGGTGGGGCAATAGCCTTTTGGTTACTTTTGGGCTCTTTTCAAAAGTGACCCGCTGTAAAAGCGGAGCCAATAGCAGCCATTACCGCAGAAACGGATATGTACGCGGTCTGACCCGAGATCCTGGTCGGCTTTAAGGCCGCCTTCGCAGGCAAGCCAGCTCCCACATTTGGATCGCGGTGCGTCAGCTCGATCAGCGTCGGCTGTCAGTCCGTCACGGGAGCAAGCTCCCTCGCCACAGGTCCAGCGTCGCCCCAAAGTTGTGTAGATACCTATGCCCCGATGGCGGCCCTGAGGCAAAACGCCGGGCGGTCACTGCGGCCTGCTGGGCGCGCTCGAGCAGGTTCTGCGCCTCGATGAAAAACGCCCGGCCGGCCGCGGTAAGGGCGACGTTGCGGGTGAACAGCTCGACGCCCAGGTGACAGGATCGCGGGTTTTACCTAAGACTCCAGCGTCAACGCAATTTTCAACCGAAGGTCTTTTTCCGCAAACGGCTTATGCAGCACCGGACAGTCACTAAACTCCTCCGGCACGCCGCTGCCGCCGTAGCCCGTACTGAACAAAAACGGAATATGGCGGGCCCGCAGAATCCGCGCCACAGGGAAGACGCGCTCTCCCGCCAGGTTCACATCCAGGATCGCCAAGTCGACATCCACCACATCTGCCACTTGCATCGCCTTGGCGAGTTGGGCCACGGAGGCGACTACGGTGCACTCGAGGTCTTCGAGCATTTCCTCGATCAACATGGCAATGGTGCCCTCGTCTTCAACCAGGAGCACTTTGGTGCCTGGGAACGTGGTCATGTCTGGTTCTCAGCGAGCATAAACGAGAAGCGGCAGTGAACGCCCTCACGGGCGAAGTCGAGTTCGAACGAACCGCCCAGATCACGCTCGATACAACGCTTCATCAACCGCGAACCCAAGCCTTCGCGCTCCGGCGTGGACACCGCTGGCCCGCCTTGTTCGCGCCAATCCACGGTCAGCAGCGCGCCGCTCGGCTGGGGCCGCACGCTCCAGCCCACCGAGAGTGTCCCGGTGTCGGTGGACATCGCTCCGTATTTAAGGGCATTGATCGCCAGTTCGTTGAGCGTCATGGTCAGGTTCAGGGCGACACGGGTGTCGACCTCGATGGCATCACCGGCGATCACCACGCGGCCGGGGTCATGGCCAAATACCGGCAACAACACTTCCCGGGCCAGCACCTCCAGCGGCGTAAGGCCCCAATGACGCTTCGTCAGCAGGTCGTGGGCACGCGACAAGGCCAGCAGCCGGGCTTCGAACCGGGTGTAGCCGTCCTTGGCATCCTGCGCATTGCGCGCGGTCTGGGACGCCAGGGACTGGACCGTGGCCAGGGTGTTCTTGACCCGATGATTGAGTTCGTCGATCAAGTTCTTTTGTCGGTCTTCGGCCTGCTTTCGCTCGGTAATATCCACGAGCATGTTGATCGCGCCGATCAGGTTGCCATCGGCGTCGTGCAGCGGGGTCGGATAAGGCGTGAAAGGCACGCGGGTGCCATCCGGGCGCTCGGCGACGGCTTCGACGCCGCGTATGGCGCGGTTTTCCTTGAGCGCCACGGCCATCGGGCATTGGTCGTGAGGCAGAAAAGAGCCGTCGGTGTTAAACAGTTTCCAGGTGACACACCAGAGGTCGCCCAGTTGCGGCGTGCGTCCCGACAACTCGACGGCAGCGCGGTTAAAGAAGGTAATACGCCCCTCGGCGTCGGTGGTGTAGACCGCCGCCGGCAGCGCCTCGAGCAGATCGCGCATGTGCCGCTCGCTTTCACGCACCCGGTTTTCCATCTCTCGGGCCAGCGTGACGTCCTGGATGACCCGCACACCATAGCGGAAGCGGCCATCACGCGCCCTGACCGACGAGCTATGCACATCCAGGTAAAGCGCCTGGCCATCGAGCTTCACCGCCCGTTTGCGCAGCACGTAGTTATCCAGTTCACCCGCCACCTGCCGAGCGTATAACGTCGCGTCCTGCTCGACACTGTCTGGGTGGGTGTAGTCCAGGAAGGTCATCGCCAGCAATTGCTCACGAGACCGCCCGAGCATGGTGCAAAGGGCATCGTTGACCCGCAGCAGACGGCCGTCCTCGCCCGCCTCGGCAATGCCGATGGTCGCCGCCTCGTAGGTTGCCGCCAGCCGGTCATCGCTCTCCTGACGCCCGGTTTCGGCATCGTGTACGCGGGTCACGTCAATGGTGAAGCAACGCGTGTTGAAGAATTTACCGTCTTCGAATCGCCCATTCGAGGTAATCGCGACGTGCCTGATGGTGCCGTCCTTGGCGCGCAGGCGCGCCGGGTAACTGTTCAGGCAATCACCGCTGCCGAGTTTATGGAGGATGTCGCCGATCACCGGTTCATCCACATGAAATTCAGTGATATGACGGCCGATGTATTCGTCCGCGCTATAGCCCAGCAGCGACAACTCGGCTTTATTGGCGCGCAGGATCATGCCCTCGCCGCTGACAATATGCAGGCCCACGGCGCTGTTTTCGAAAAAGTCTTCGAGATCGGAGCTTTTGCGCCGCAATTCCTCGGCCATTGCGTGGTGCATCGAGACGTCTTGAAAGCAATTGATCGCGCCTTGGATTTCTCCACGCCGGTCTCTGAGGGTGCGGATATTCATGAGCGCGAAGAATCGCGCCCCGTCCGGGCGCTCAATCATGACTTCCTGATTACGCGCGCATAAGCCCGCGTTGAGCGTCGACGCCATCGGACATTCGTCGACCGCCAATGGCGCGCCGTCTGTCGTATAAAGTCGATATGAGCCGCAATAGCGGTCCCCATGCTTACCCAGGGCAGGCGTTCGTCCCCACAGATTAACCGCTTCGCTGTTGAACCTGACGAGCCACCCGTCGCGGTCACACAGGTAGATCGCCCCCGGAATGACATCGAGCGAGTGAGCCCCCATCGCGACCAGGCTCTCGTATTCACTGGGTTCACGTGTGTCTCTGGGGGACTGGTCAACATTCAACATACTTCATCCTCAATGCACCTGTGTTGAAAACGCGCCTGCTCTTGCCGCCTTCAGCTCTTCCCTGAGTGTATGTCGTGAAACGGGATTGCACGTTGGATAAATGTCATTTACACGCAAGACATTGCCTGGGAGCTAAAGGCACTGGAAGACTAAATGGGAACGAAACATGAAGCATAAGGTTCATTTATAGTGCTGTCGCTTCGAGTTTATCAGTCGACGTAGCATGATCTTAGACCTGGTCGAAGCCATAAGCACCTGGCTACGAAGCAACAGGCTTCGATAACGACAAGACGTCGCTCCTCCAGGGACCGTCCCACGAGGCTGCCTCTAAACACGCAAACAACTGTGAAACGTTTTCGAAACAGTCGCGTAGCGAAACACTGGATAGCTGCTCTTCAATAGCGGCCCACTCACCATGAGCAAAAGCATTTCTAATGTCTCGAAAGCTGTGAACGGTATGCAGGACTTGCGGATCTACCACATAAGCCAGTCCTGAGGCTTCAAGGTGCTCCAAGAGGAACTGGATATCGCTCACGCGAGACCCGGAAGGTTTGCGCGCAATAGCTCCATACAGATCCTTCACCACACGCTTCAAACCCCACTCCACAAAGCTGCATAGCAACACAATGGAGGTCGCCTGAGTGACTACGGTCAGATTGTCTTCCCAGCGTGGAATCTGGTCATCGAGCCAGTCCAGCGCTTCAGCGCCGGTTCCCGAGTCCGCCATGTACAACTCGCGTTGATCGACGAGTGTTGAGTGGTGCTGATCGACCGTCACGAGCTGCAGGAAGCAGTAGTCATTAAGCTGCTGAAGCTTTTCGAAGAGAACCCAGAAGGTCTCGGAAAATCGCTCAGGCTGGTGAATATAAGTTCCATCTGCTATTGGCGTCCCGTCGTCGTGCGTCACTAGGCTTAATGCCCAGAACAATCCATAACGTTTAGCGATATCCAATTCATTATCCAACAGTCGTATCCCTGGTGATTCTGTGCTTTAAAGTCTTCAGGTCAGAAAGCCACCGATTGTATTGGCTACACTGTGCGCTTCATACAGGAACAGGCGTTGTGGCCTCATAATCGACAGGCATCTACGTGACACGCCTCGGGCAAATGTGGGAGGGGCGGTGCGACGATTCGACTTGCTCCCGATATAGGCCTTGGGCAGACCGGGCTCTTGGATCAGATGGAGCTCTTCCTGAGCAGACATATTCAACACTCCTTGATTTGATCCCAAAGCTGGGCAACTTGTTCGGCGCTGGTGGCCTTCACTCGGGCCAGGTCGAAGGGGTAGTCGACGCCTGGGTTTTCAACAAACCGCGTCGCCGTAAACTGACCATTGCTGGCGCGCAACACATAAGCGCAGTCCTGACAGTGCTGCGACGCCAGGAACACCACGCCAGGCGTCACCCATTCAGGCTTGAGGTTCTCCGGTTCGCCCGTCACGCCCCACATGCGGGTCTTGGCCACTGGGGATACCGCATTGACCAGGATGCCTGCTTGGGCGCCCTCCATGCTCAGCGCATTCATGATGCCCAGTTGTGCCATCTTGCCGGCGGCATACGCCACCAGGCCCGGTTGGGCATATTGCTGGTACATCGCACGGTCGGATGACGTCAGCACGACCCGCGCGGCACTAGACTGCTTGAGGTATTTCCAGGCATGTTTGCATAGCCACACGGGGGTATAGATATTGATATCCACCGCACGGCCTATGAAAGTGGCATCGGCCTCCTCAATAGCTTGATAACCGACCCAACCGGCGTTGTGAATCAAGATATCGAGTTGGCCATACGCCTCGATGGCCGTTGCCACCAGTTGCTCGCAACCTTGTTCGCTGGACAGGTCGCCATGGTGTCCTATCACGTTGAAACCCTGGTCACTGAGGGTTCGAGCAGCCTGCATGGCGATGGAGCCATCGCCCCCCGCGCCCAGCTTGTCCGCGCCGATATCACTGATCACCACATTGGCGCCCAGCGAGGCTAACGCTTGCGCGTAACTAAAACCCAACCCCCGGCCAGCGCCGGTTACAACGGCAGTCTTGCCTGTAAAGTTCATTGCTGTTTCCTCTTGAGTGCCCCCTCACCTTAACAAGGTCTATCTACGCTGTTTAATACTAACGGCGGCGCAAGTTGATACTCGGCGCATATCAAGTTGATGTTAAATCCGCGTAATCCTTGATGAGGTACCATTGCAGCCCCAGTCCACTGATCAGTTCAAATGAAGGAACAGAAGAAATGATCGAAACCCGCCTGCTGCGCCAATTTATCGCCGTGGCTGAAGAGTTGCATTTCCACAAGGCCGCCATGCGCCTGCACATGGCCCAGCCGCCATTGAGCCAGGCGATCCAGCGCCTGGAAGACAAACTGGGGTTCAGTCTGTTCACCCGCAATAAACGCGGGGTCAAGCTGACCCCGGCCGGCGGCGCATTCCTGAGCGCGGCCTACAGCACCTTGAAGGAGTTGGAGCTGGGCATAGAACATGCCCGCCAAGTGTCCGAGGGGATTGCCGGCAAACTCACGGTGACTGCGGTATCGATCGCCTACTACGAGTCACTGCTCAGTACCCTGCGCCAGTTCCGCGAGACCTACCCCAAAGTCCAGTTGATCATCAAGGAGATGCCCTCTTCCAGCCAGGCCAAGGCCATTCTGTCGGGAGAAGCGGATATTGCCTTCATGCGCAAGTTGCCGATCTCGGCAGAAAACGTCGAGTCACGCCTGTTACTGGATGAAGAGATCGTGATGGCGCTGCCCGCCCATCACCCCAAGGCCAAGGAAGGCCAGATCGACTTGAGGGATTTCGCCGGGGAAGACTTCGTCTTCACCCCGCAAGCCCTGGGTACCGGCTATCACAGTCAGCTTATCGCCTTGTGTGAAGCCGCTGGTTTTTACCCCAAGGTGGCGCAGGAGGCCGCGCAGATCCATACCCTGATCGGCCTGGTGGCCTGTGGTTTCGGCGTCGCACTGGTACCTGAGTCGATTGCCAACTCAATCATGCGCGACAAGGTCCTGTTCCGCCGGATCAACCCCGTGACCGCCTCCCCCAACCCGGCAATCGGCCTGTACATGAGCTGGAACACCCACAACGAATCACCGTTGATGGACAGTTTCATTTCCATGCTCGATTTCAATGCCGTTTCCCAGGTTGAGGGGGAGGATCTTAGTTAGTTATATTCGTGCCCCCCTCCCCGCGATATACCACCCTGCTACGTATTACAACTAACCAAACCGTTCACCCGGGATTGATACTCCTGTCATCAACACGTGACTAATGCCCGCCAATAGTCTTAAACAGAGACTTTTATAGTATTTCTCATCTCTCTGTCAGCACCGCACTATCACCGCCACTTTTGCAAGAACGAGTTCCAGGCATCACCACGGCAGTCGGTTCATGACGACGCCAACTTAGTGCACTTGCACCGGCTGGATCCCCGATTCATGCACCGACAAGGAGACGCTGAATGCCAGCCGTCATCTACATTTTTTCGCTCTGTACTTTTACATTTGGCTTGTCCGAGTTCGTCGTGGCCGGCCTGGTGTCGGCCATCTCGGTGGATCTGCATGAGTCCATCTCGCACGTCGGCTCAGCCATCGCGGCCTATGCTTTGGGCGCCGCCATTGGCGCCCCGATCATTACGGCCCTGTTGGCCAACTGGCGCGACAAAACCGTATTGCTGCTGACCCTCGGCGTGCTTGCTGCTGGCAGCGTGGTCATCAGCCTGGCGCCTGATATTCTGACCCTGCATGGCGTACGTTTCATTATCGGCCTGGCCCATGGGGTATTCATGGCCGTAGCCTCCAACGCCGCGGTCAAACTGGTCGACCCGATACGCGCAGGGCGAGCGCTATCGCTGGTGTGGATGGGGCTGACCCTTTCGGTCGCCTTTGGCGTGCCTATCGGCACCTTCCTCGGCAGCTACTGGTCATGGCGCATCGTGTTCCTGGCCATCGGTGGCCTGGGCCTCATCAGCACCGCAGGCCTGGCGCTTCTGATGCGCCGGCGCCGCCTTTGCTCGACTCACCAAGCCACAGACCTGAAACAAAGCTTCGCGGCCCTCTTGCACCGCGAACTGTTGGTGGCGGCTACGATCGCGATGCTGGTGAGCGTGGCGACTTTTTCATTCTTTACCTTCGTTTCGCCGTTCCTGCTGGATATCACCCGTGTGCAGCCGCAGATCCTGAGCCTGGCGATGCTGGTGTTTGGTGTCTGCTCCATTCTCGGCAATTTGCTTGGCGGCTATCTCGTAGATGCATTCGACGCCGATCGATGTTTGCTCGGTGGGTTGACGGCGTTGATGCTTAACCTGTTGAGCTTGTACGTGTGGGGCGACTCGATGATTGCCACGTTAATGCTGGTGGGGTTATTGGGTGTGGTGTTCTTTGCCATCGTGACCATGTCGACCCTGCGCCTGCTGCGCCTGGCACACCACTATGTTGCGCAATCCAGTAGCGTGGCTTCAGGACTTAATATTGCTGCGTTCAACCTCGGAACCGCATTGGGTGGCATCGGCGCAGGCTGGATCATTACCCATTTCGGGCTCGCCTTTATACCGATTGCCGGCGTAGGTGCTGCGTTGGTGGCCATCGGCATACTTTCCCTGCAGATGAAAAGCAAGCTGAGACCATCGTAAAAAAGCCTGCGGTCCGAGGGATGCCGAGAGCGATGCTGGTGGGCGAAAGCTGCGGTGAACGACTGCCGCCGGGTTTGACCTACGACTGGCGTTCATCCGCCGCCTTGTCGGTGACGATAGGTCGCTCGATTCCCCAGTCACCGGGCACGCACCAATCTTCGCCAAACAGTTCGGCTGGGTGCATCGTACGCTCGGAGCCATTGCCGCACGCCAATGACTTGGCCGGGCAATAGCGGTCGCACCCCCAACAGATTCGTTCGGGGTGGCTGGGGTTGACGGGGAAGTGCTTGGCCATGCCGATCTCCGATCATTGAGAGGCGTTTGTACAACCTACAGCTTGCGTGCGAAGCCATCCTTGACGGATATCAAGCTTTCAACCTCGAATAAAGGTTTTATCCGTCGCCTCGATTACCTCCGCAACACGAACGCTGGAAACAACTCGCGCATGGCCGCCCAAAGATCCGCAAGCAAGGCAGGTGCCAGCACACTCGGCAGCTGAGGATCAAACATCTGCTCGGTGCGTACCAGTTGCACGGCAAAGCGTTTGACCCCCAGTTCACTCAAGCGCTGCGCCAGGGTCAACAGACCTGCCGGCTTGAACAGATGCCAATGCACGGTGGTACGGCATTCGTAGTCCACCCCACTGGCCAGAAGATGCTCAAGGCTGCGCCAGTTCGCTGCTCCACTGCCTTCGACCCGAGTGATTGCCTGGCAATCCTCGGGCAACGCCTTGACATCGAAACCGACCCAATCGGCACCGGTCAGCGCTTTGGCAAAGGCTGTTGGCTTGATGCCGGCACTGTGAAGACCGATGCGAAAGCCCATCGCCCGCACTTCGTCCATGGCGCCCAGTAAACCCTCTTGCAAGGTCGGCTCACCGCCGCTGAACACCACCGCATCGAGCAGGTCCTGCCGGCGTTGCAGAAACGCCAATACCCGCCGCCAATCGACTTCGTCAGTGCCGCGAGGCGGGATCAACTGCGGGTTATGGCAGTAACGACAACGCCAGGCACACCCCTGGCAAAACAACACACAGGCGAGCTGCCCCGGATAGTCGATGGTGGTCAGGGGCACCATGCCCCCAACCCGCAGCGCTCGACTCATTGGCGAGCGGCCAGCGCCGCGCTTTCAGTGAAGTGCACCCGCTCACGGTGCTCGGACTGTTTGCCCGGATTGAATGCCGATACCGGACGGTGATAACCCATTACCCGAGTCCAGACTTCGCAGCGTTGACGTTGAGCCTGGGGCAGTGTTTGCGATGCTGTCATGGTGAAGCTCCTTACGATTGAGTGGATCGAAATCAATGAACGGTGCCGGGTTGCTGTTCTTTCAACAGCAGGACCTCGTCACATTTGGGACAGAACTCGTGCTCGCCATCGAGGTAACCGTGCACCGGGCAGATGGAGAACGTCGGGGTCACGGTCAGGTACGGCAGGCGGAAGCGTCCGAGGGCTTTGCGCACCAGTTGCTTGCAGGCTTGGGTCGAGGAAATCCGCTCGGCCATGTACAGATGCAAGACCGTGCCCCCGGTGTATTTGCATTGCAGTTCGTCTTGCAGTTGCAGGGCTTCGAAGGGGTCGTCGGTGTAGCCCACCGGCAGTTGCGAGGAGTTGGTGTAATACGGCGCTTGCAGCGTGCCGGCCTGGAGGATGTCGGGGTACCGTTTGAGGTCTTCCTTGGCGAAGCGATAGGTGGTGCCTTCCGCCGGGGTCGCTTCCAGGTTGTAGAGGTGCCCGGTTTCTTCCTGGAAACGCAGCAATGTGGCGCGCACATGGTCCAGCAGCTTCAGGGCGAACTGGCGGCCCTGTTCGGTGTGCGTGCCCTCTTTGTCAGCGGTGAAGTTGCGCAGCATTTCATGCAGGCCATTGAGGCCGATGGTGGAGAAATGGTTGCGCAAGGTACCCAGGTAGCGCTTGGTGTAAGGGTACAAACCGGCATCCATATGGTGCTGGATGACCTTGCGTTTGACTTCCAGGCTCTCCATCGCCAACTCCATCAGCGAGTCCAGCCGCTTGAGCAGACCGCTGGTGTCGCCCTTGAACACATAACCCAGGCGCGCGCAGTTGATAGTCACCACGCCCAGCGATCCTGTCTGTTCCGCCGAGCCAAACAAACCGCCGCCGCGCTTGAGCAATTCGCGTACATCCAGCTGCAACCGGCAGCACATGGACCGCACCTGATTGGGTTGCAGATCGGAATTGAGGAAGTTCTGGAAGTACGGCAGGCCATAACGGGCCGTCATTTCGAACAGGCGGTCAGCGTTCTCGCTGTCCCACGGAAAGTCATGGGTAATGTTGTAGGTCGGGATCGGGAAGGTAAATACCCGCCCTTTTGCATCACCGGCCTGCATCACCTCGATGTAGGCGCGGTTGAGCATATCCATTTCAACTTGCAGGTCGCCGTAGGCAAACGGCATTTCCTCACCACCGATGACAGGGATCTGCTCGCGTAGATCCTGCGGGCACACCCAGTCGAAGGTCAGGTTGGTGAACGGGGTCTGGGTGCCCCAGCGCGACGGTACGTTGAGGTTGTAGATGAATTCCTGGATCGCCTGGCGAACCTGCGCATAGCTCAATTGATCCTTACGCAGGTACGGCGCCAGGTAGGTATCGAACGAGCTGAAAGCCTGGGCACCGGCCCATTCGTTTTGCAGCGTGCCGAGAAAATTCACCATCTGCCCCAGGGCACTGCTCAAGTGCTTCGGCGGCCCTGCTTCGACACGCCCCGGCACGCCATTGAGCCCCTCGTGCAACAAGGTCCGCAGCGACCAGCCGGCGCAATAACCGGCCAGCATGTCCAGGTCGTGCACATGCAGGTCAGCCTCGCGATGGGCCTGGCCGATGGCTTCGCTGTACACCTCGTCCAGCCAGTAGTTGGCAGTGACCTTGCCCGACACATTCAGCACCAGCCCGCCCAGGGAGTAGCCCTGATTGGCGTTGGCCTGGACCCGCCAGTCTTCACGGTCCAGGTATTCGTTCATCGACGTCGCCACTTCGACCAGGGTCCGCCGGTCACGGCGCAAACGCCCGTGTTGTTCGCGATAGACGATGTAGGCCCGCATGGAAAGGAAATAACCGGCGTCCATCAGCACCCTTTCAACGCGGTCCTGGATTTGTTCGACATGCAGCCTGGACAAGCCTTCCAGCCGCGCCAGTACCGCCTGCAGCAGTCCTTCGGCCTCGACCTCGGTATATTCCCCGGTGGCCTTGCCCGCCGCGATCAATGCCTGACGGATTTTGTCCGCATCGAAGGCGACCAGGGTGCCGTCGCGCTTGTGCAAACGGGTACATCCCACTGAAACCAGCGTGCTCTGCATTAAGCCTCCAAACACTACATATAGGTATTTAATAAACAAAAAACACAATATGCAGTGAAGACTACGGGCAATAGGCGGTTTTGCAATTGATCAATATCAAGATTGTGAGGCAAAAAACCGCCCTCAGGACCGGTGACGAATACATGGCCAACGAGGGTTCACGGTGGCTCGGCGTATCCCGTTCAGCCGCCACTCATGTTCATGAAGCGCACTACCTGCACCTCGCCGCCAGGGTTGAAGTCGTGGCGCAATGGCTTGCCGTGCAGGGCTTTGTGCACGGCGTCGATCAGCGGTTGATCGTCCAGCGGATAGCGGCGCAGCAAGCCACGCAAATCCAGCGCGTCGTCCTGCCCCAGGCACAGCAACAGCTTGCCCTCAACGGTCATCCGTACCCGGTTGCAACTGCCACAAAAGTTGTGACTGTTGGGTGAGATGAAGCCGATGCGGGTATCGGGATGGCGTTCCAGGCGCACGTAGCGCGCCGGCCCCCCGCTGTTTTCGGCGCTGTCGAGCAGCCGGTGCCGACTGGCGATCAGCGTTCGCACCTCATCGCTGGAGCAAAACGCTTCGCCCCGCGAGCGCCCAACGTCGCCCAGGGGCATTTCTTCGATGAAACTGATGTCGATGCGTTGCCGGATGGCGTACTGCACCAACCCCAGCACTTCATCGAAGTTGCGCCCCTTCATCACCACGCAGTTGAGCTTGATCCGCTCAAACCCCGCGCCGCGCGCCGCTTCAATGCCGCCCAGCACTTGGTCGAGATCGCCGTTGCGGGTGATCGCGCGAAATTTCTGCGCGTCCAGGCTATCGAGGCTGATGTTCATGCGCTTGACGCCCGCCTCCGCCAACGGCCGGGCCAAACGGCCCAGTTGCGAGCCGTTGCTGGTCATCACCAGTTCGCGCAAACCCGGCAAGGCGGCGATATTGCGGCATAAATCGACAATGCCGGGACGGATCAGCGGCTCACCGCCGGTCAGGCGAATCTTGCGTACGCCGAGGCCGACGAACAGCCTCGCCAGGCGCTGCAACTCCTCCAGCGTCAGGACCTGCTGGCGCGGCAGGAACGTCATGTTTTTCGCCATGCAATACACACAGCGAAAATCACAACGGTCCGTCACCGACATCCGCAGATAGTCAATCTGCCGTCCAAAACCATCCTGCATGACCGCGTTCATCACTTCTCCCGTTGCCCCCAAAGGCTCACTGCACCAGTGGTGAGTCGGCACCCTGTAAATGGATGCCGCGAATATCCGCCGCGCCGATCAGGGTTTGCAGGTATTGCACCAGGGCTTTTTGCCAGACGCCTTGCTGCAACTGCGTGCGGATCGCCGTCGACACCACTTCATAGGGCAACGGCATGCCTTCGATCCGCTGATCGACACTGACCACGTGCCAGCCGTAACGGCTTTCCAAAGGTTTACTGGCCAGCCCCGGTGCCAGGGTGAACAGCTGGCGTTCCAGTTCGGGCACGGTCTGGCCCTTGCTGATCTGCCCCAAGGAACCGCCCTGAGCCTTCGACGGGCAGGCCGAATACTTCACCGCCAACTCGGCAAAACTGCCGGGGAGGTCCGCCAGCCGTTGCAGCAGGATTTCAGCCTGGGCATGCGCAAGTGCACGGGCCTCGGCATCGTCCGGCGCACATTCAAGCAGGATGTGCCGCACGGCCAGCAACGGCGCGCTGTGAAAGCGCCCGCGGTTGTTTGCGTAATAACGAAGGCTGGTTTCTTCGTCGCACTGCGGCACATGCACCTCACGCTCAAGCAACAAGCGCGTGGCTGCTTCTTCTTCATTCTCACCGGCGCCGATCTGCAGCGACACACCGAGTTCGGCAATGCGTTGCTGCAACAACTCGCGGATCACCAGCGCTCGAGCGGCCTGATAGACCGCCTCCTCGCGGGTTGGCGCCGGGTGATATTGCAACTCCTGGGCCAGCGCCTGTGGGGTGATCGATACCTCATTGACGCTGATGATCGGCCACTCCTGCTCGCTGCTGGCGATCAACTGCGCCGGGGCGTCATCGGCCGCTGGCGCAACCGGCAGCTCGTCAACCTGCACCACACCGGTCGGCGCGATATCCACCACATCGGCCTCGCCTTTTTTTGAAGAACCGCAGCCACCGCTGCCCCCGTTACCGCCGCCACATCCACATCCACCTGACATGATTGTCTCCTCAGAATTTCTGCCGAACGATTTGATAGCGACGCCCCAAGTACCAGACCGGTGCGCTGATCATGTGTACGAGACGGGTGAAGGGAAACAGCACGAACAAGGTCAAGCCGAGAAACACATGCAGCTTGTAGGTCAGCCCGACGGGCGCGATAGACGCCGCCGCTTCCATTGGCCTCAGCAGCACAGTGTTCTGCGCCCAATCGGCGAGCATCACCATCACCGAGCCGTCCATGTGGTCGGTGGACGCGACGATCGTCAGCAGGCCGAGCAGCAATTGCGCGAGCAGCACCAGCAGGACCAAGATGTCCGACGGGCTGGAAGTGGCGCGAACCCGTGGGTCGGTCAGCCGCCGCTTGATCAGCATCAGCAACCCCACCAGGCATAACAGGCCGAACACCCCACCGGAAACCATCGCCAGTAACTGCTTGCTCTGCGTGCTGATCACATGGTGGTAGACCGATGCCGGCGTCAGCAGGCCGACGAAGTGCCCGGCCAGCACGAACAACACGCCGATATGGAAAAAGTTACTCGCCACGCGCATGCCGCGCTGGTTGAGCATCTGGCTGGAGCCGGCCTTCCACGTGTACTGCGACAGATCGAAGCGTGCCCAACTGCCAATCAGGCAAATCGCCAGGGCCACATAAGGGTAAACCCCGAACAGCAAAAGATTCCATTTAGACATTGCCCACCTCCTCGGCTGGCACAGCGGCCAGCCCTTCATGCTGAAAATCGACCCAGTGCAGAGGCACCGCGCTTTCTTCCCGGGCCTTGCCCGGCGCGCTTGGCAGCGAACTGCAACGGTCCTGCTGTTCCGCCTGCAGAAAGTCCACGGCCTCTTCTTCCCAGATCTTGTCGAGGGCCTCGAGGGAGTCATCGCGCGGTTCTGCGGCGACCTGTTCGCGCAGGTCAGCCACCGCTTGATGGGGCTCGGCCCCGGCGATCTGCAGCAACGCCCGGAAACAACTGGCGTAAGCGCTTTCACGCTCCTCCAGGCGCGCCGCAAGCAAGGCCAGCAAATGCGCCACATCCGCCAGGCCTTCGCGGGCCTCGATGTCTTCGCGGGTCGAGAGGAATTCCAGGTACAGCGGGATATAGTCCGGCAGCTCCTTGACGCCGATGGCAAAACCGGCGGCTTCGTACTGGGCCATCATGTCGACCATCGCCTGGCCACGGTCACGGGACTCGCCATGTACGTGCTCAAACAACAGCAGCGACAGCGAGCGCCCGCGGCCGAACAGCGCACCGTAGTGCTCCTGCCCGTCCATCAGGTCATTGGCGCAGATCAGTTCCAGCAACTCGAACAATGCGCCGCGTTGCGTCGGGCTGATTTCCCGGGACTGGACAATCGCTTGCTCCAGCTCGTCGCGACCGCCCGTCAGTGCCTCCGTCGGGTAGTCGAGCAGCAGCGAAATCACTTTGAGAATTTGCATGCTCATTGCTCCCACACCTGCACGGTTTTGAGGATGTCGCGGCGGTTGGCTTTCTTCGCCCCAAACAGGTTGGTGTCGGAGCTGCCGCTGCAACCGCTGCCGAAACTGAAGCCGCAACCGGAGCGCTCGGCGAAGGCGTCGCTCATGGCATCTTCACGGTGGGCACTCGGTACCACGAAGCGGTCTTCATAGTTGGCAATCGCCAGGTAGCGATACATCTCTTCGACCTGGGCCACGCTCAAGCCGACATCCGCCAGCACTTGCAAGTCCTGCACGCCATCGACTTGCTCGGAACGCTTGTAGGCGCGCATCGCCAACAAGCGTTTGAGCGCACGCTTGACCGGTTTTTCATCGCCCGCCGTCAGCAGGTTGGCCAGGTACTTGAGTGGAATGCGCAGGCTGTCCACATCCGGGATCACCCCGTTCATGCCCACGGTGCCGGCAGTGGCGGCGTTCTGGATCGGCGAGAGCGGCGGCACATACCAAACCATCGGCAAGGTGCGGTATTCCGGGTGCAGCGGCAGCGCGAGCTTCCAGTCCACGGCCATCTTGTAGACCGGCGAGCGTTGCGCCGAGTCGATCACCGACTGCGGAACACCATCGGCCAAGGCCTGGCGGATGACCGCCGGATCGTTCGGGTCGAGGAAGATCTCCAGTTGTTTTTCGTACAGGTCCTGCTCGTTGGCGGTGCTGGCGACTTCGCTGATACGGTCGGCGTCATACAGCAGCACCCCGAGGTAGCGGATACGGCCGACACAGGTTTCGGCGCAAACAGTCGGCATCCCGGCTTCGATACGCGGGTAGCAGAAGATGCATTTCTCGGATTTGCCGCTTTTCCAGTTGAAGTAGATCTTCTTGTACGGGCAGCCACTGATGCACATCCGCCAGCCACGGCATTTTTCCTGGTCGATCAGGACGATACCGTCCTCTTCGCGCTTGTAGATCGCCCCGCTGGGGCACGACGCCGCGCAGGTCGGGTTGAGGCAGTGCTCGCACAGGCGCGGCAGATACATCATGAAGGTGTTTTCGTACTCGCCGTAGATGTCCGCCTGGATCTTGTCAAAGTTCTTGTCCTTGCGACGCTTGGCGAATTCGGTGCCGAGGATTTCCTCCCAGTTCGGGCCCCATTCGATTTTTTCCATGCGTTTGCCAGAGATCAGCGAACGCGGACGCGCGGTGGGCTGGTGCTCGCCCAGCGGTGCGGTGTGCAGGTGCTGGTAGTCGAAGTCGAACGGCTCGTAGTAGTCGTCGAGGCTCGGCAGGTCCGGGTTGGCAAAAATATTCGCCAACACGCGAAATTTTCCGCCGATGCGTGGGTTGATCGTGCCGTTGGCGTTGCGAATCCAGCCGCCCTTCCACTTGTCCTGATTTTCCCATTCCTTCGGATAGCCGATGCCCGGTTTCGATTCAACGTTGTTGAACCAGGCGTATTCCATGCCTTCGCGGCTGGTCCAGACGTTTTTGCAGGTGATCGAACACGTGTGGCAACCGATGCATTTGTCCAGGTTCAGAACCATGCCGATTTGTGAGCGAATCTTCATCTCAGTTCTCCTCGATATCGGTCGGCAGCGGACGCGGCAGGTCATCACCGGACGAACCATCGAGCCAGTCGACTTTGGACATTTTGCGCACCACGACAAACTCATCGCGATTGCAGCCGACGGTGCCGTAATAGTTGAAACCGTAAGCTTGCTGGGCGTAGCCACCGATCATGTGGGTCGGCTTGAGCACGACGCGGGTCACCGAGTTGTGGTGGCCGCCACGGGTCTTGGTGGTTTCGGAACCGGGCACGTTCACGATTCGTTCCTGGGCGTGGTACATCATCACCATGCCGTCCTTGACCCGCTGGCTGACCACCGCACGGGCGGTCAGCGCACCGTTGACGTTGAAACACTCGATCCAGTCGTTGTCTTCAATACCGGCGCTTTTTGCATCGTTCTCCGAGAGCCAGACAATCGGCCCGCCACGGCTGAGGGTCAGCATCAGCAGGTTGTCGCTGTAGGTGCTGTGGATACCCCATTTCTGGTGCGGGGTGATCCAGTTCAGGACGATCTCGATCTCGCCATTGCTGCGCTTGCCCTTCACCCCTTCAATGGTGCGGGTGTTGACCGGTGGGCGATAACTCATCAGTTGTTCGCCGAACGCCTGCATCCACGGGTGATCCTGGTAGAACTGCTGGCGGCCGGTGATGGTGCGCCATGGGATCGCCTCGTGCACGTTGGTGTAGCCGGCGTTGTAGCTGACGTGATCGTCTTCGAGACCCGACCAGGTCGGGCTGGAAATGATCTTGCGCGGCTGGGCCTGGATGTCGCGGAAACGAATTGCCTCGTGGGCCTTGGACAGCGCCAGGTGGCTGTGATCGATGCCGGTGAATTCCGACAGCGCGGCCCAGGCTTTCACGGCGACCTGGCCGTTGGTTTCCGGCGCCAGGGACAGGATCACCTCAGCGGCGTCGATGGCCGTGTCGATTTTCGGCCGACCGTGGCTGATGCCGGCATCGCCTTCGTGGTGGTTCAGCTCACCGAGGAATTTCACTTCGTCTTCGGTGTTCCAGTTGATGCCCTTGCCGCCGTTGCCGTGTTTTTCCAGCAAAGGCCCCAGGGACGAGAACTGCTTGTAGATGTTCGGATAATCACGCTCGACCACATGCAGGTTCGGTGCGTTTTTCCCCGGCACTGGCGCCACTCCTTCACTTTTCCAGTCGGTGCCGCCAAACGGCTGAGCCAGTTCGCCGACGCTGTCGTGCATCAGTGGAAGGGTCACCAGGTCCTGTTCAACGCCCAGGTGCCCTTCGGACATGCTGGAAAACGCCTTGGCAATGCCTTTGTAGATTTCCCAGTCGGAACGCGACTCCCAAGCGGGGTCGATGGCGGCCGACAAGGGGTGAATGAACGGGTGCATGTCCGAGGTGTTCATGTCGTCTTTTTCGTACCAGGTCGCGGTCGGCAAGACGATGTCGGAATACACACAGGTCGAGGACATGCGAAAGTCCAGCGTGGTCACCAGGTCGAGCTTACCGATGGCGCCCTCGTCGACCCATTCGGCTTCTTCGGGCTTGCAGTCGCCGACCTGGCCGATGTCTTCGTTCATCACGCCGTTCTTGGTGCCGAGCAGGTACTTGAGCATGTACTCGTGCCCCTTGCCCGAGGAGCCCAGCAGGTTGGAACGCCAGATGAACATGTTGCGCGGGAAGTTCACCGGGCTGTCCGGCTGCTCGCAGGAGAAGCGCAGCGAACCGTCCTGCAACGACTTGACCACATAGTCTTTCGGGTCCATGCCGGCGGCGGCGGCATCGCGGCAGATGTGCAGCGGATTGGTATTGAGTTGCGGTGCGCTGGGCAGCCAGCCGGCCCGTTCGGCGCGGATGTTGTAGTCCAGGGCGTGTTCGGGAAATTGCGATTTATCGGCCAACGGCGAGAGCACGTCGTGCATGCTCATCTTCTCGTGGCGCCATTGCGAGCTGTGGGCGTAGAAAAAGCTGGTGCCGTTCATTTGCCGCGGTGGACGGTTCCAGTCCAGGCCGAACGCCAGGGGCAGCCAACCGCATTGTGGGCGCAGTTTTTCCTGGCCGACGTAGTGCGCCCAACCGCCACCGGTCTGGCCGACACACCCGCAGAGCATGAGCATGTTGATCAGCCCGCGGTAGTTCATGTCCATGTGGTACCAGTGATTCATCGCCGCGCCGACGATGATCATCGAGCGGCCCTTGGTCTTGTCGGCGTTGTCGGCAAACTCACGGGCGATCTGGATGGCTTTTTCGCGGCTCACGCCGGTGATTTTCTCCTGCCAGGCCGGGGTGCCGGGCACCGAGGCGTCGTCGTAATCCTTGGCGACGTTTTCACCGCCCAGGCCACGATCAATCGCCAGGTTGGCCGCCGACAGGTCGAACACCGTGGCCACTTTAGCGACGCTACCATCGGCCAGCACCACGTTATGCACCGGCACCCGGCGGTATTGCACGGCATCGCCGGCGACGTGCTGGAAGTGTTCGTGGGACTCACCGGCAAAATACGGGAACGCCACTTCGGCGACGTCATCGCCCATCAGGCTCAGTTTCAGATCGATCTCGCGACCTTCGCCACCTTCACGGGCAAGAATGTTCCACTTGCCCTTCTCTCCCCAGCGATAACCGATGGACCCCTGAGGGGACACCAACTCACCGTTGACGTCGAGGGCGATGGTTTTCCATTCCGGGTTGTTTTCCTGGCCGAGGTTGTCGGTCAGGTCACTGGCGCGCAGGAAACGGTCCGGCTGATAGCCTGCACCCGGTGCCTTGTCGACCATTTGCTTGAGCAGCACCAGCACCGGCAAATCGGTGAAACGCTTGGCGTATTCGGTGAAATAGGCGCTCGGTTTGTCCAGGTGGAATTCTTTGAAGATGACATGGTTGAACGCCTGCGCCAGTGCCGCATCGGTGCCTTGTTTGGGGTTCAGCCACAGGTCGGTGAGCTTGGCGACTTCCGAATAGTCGGGGGTAATGGCGACCGTCTTGGTGCCCTTGTAACGCACTTCGGTAAAGAAGTGCGCGTCCGGGGTCCGGGTCTGAGGGACGTTGGAACCCCAGGCAATGATGTAGTTGGAGTTGTACCAGTCGGCCGATTCCGGCACGTCGGTCTGCTCGCCCCAGACCATCGGCGAGGCCGGTGGCAAGTCGCAGTACCAGTCATAGAAACTCAGGCATGCGCCGCCGATCAGCGACAGGTAACGCGAGCCGGCGGCATAGCTGACCATCGACATGGCAGGGATCGGCGAGAAGCCGACAATGCGGTCGGGCCCATATTGCTTGATGGTGTAGACGTTGGCCGCCGCGATGATCTCGTTGACTTCTTCCCAGTTGGAACGAATGAAGCCACCCATGCCACGCTTGCTTTTATAGGAGTCGGCCTTGGCCTTGTCCTCGACGATGCTCGCCC
The DNA here is from genome assembly GCF_001439685.1 of Pseudomonas libanensis. Lineage (GTDB taxonomy): Bacteria > Pseudomonadota > Gammaproteobacteria > Pseudomonadales > Pseudomonadaceae > Aquipseudomonas > Aquipseudomonas libanensis. The sequence continues at coordinate 195,682 of NZ_JYLH01000006.1, read as the reverse complement.
AGGCTTCGACCGGCGCCAGGGTCTGGCGCGCATCGCGCCACAGTTTCAGCAACGGCTTGCGGATTTTCGGGTACTTGAGCCGGTTCGCGCTGTAGATGTACCAGCTATAACTGGCGCCACGCGGGCAACCACGGGGTTCATGGTTGGGCAGATCGTTGCGGGTGCGCGGGTAGTCGGTCTGCTGGGTTTCCCAGGTGATCAAGCCGTTCTTGACGTAGATTTTCCACGAGCAGGACCCGGTGCAGTTCACCCCGTGGGTGGAACGCACGATCTTGTCGTACTGCCAGCGGGAACGGTAGACGTTTTCCCAGTCGCGAGACTCTTTGCGGGTCTCTCCATGACCGTCGGAAAACTCGTTTTGCTTGCGATTGAAAAACCGCAATTGGTCCAGTAAATGACTCACGGTGTACACCTCTCAGGCTTGCTGCGGGGTTCTGTGCCCCGCCCACGCAATGGTTGGATTCGGGTTCGACTCAGCAGGGTGTCGCGGCGCCTTTGCGCGCGTACCACCACCAGGTCACCACGATGCAGCTCAGGTAAAAGCCGACGAACATGTAGAAGGCCATCTCCGGGCCGCCGGTCTGGGCCATCGAAGTGCCGAAGGATTTGGGAATGAAGAACGCACCAAAGGCGCCCATGGCCGAACTGAAACCCAGGACGGCGGCCGATTCCTTGCCGGCGTCCTTGAGCGCTTGTTCGCGCACGGCGGCAGGTTTACCCGCAGCGGATTTTTCATGCAGGGTGCGGAAGATCACCGGGATCATCCGGAAGGTGGAGCCGTTGCCCACGCCGGTGGTAATGAACAGCAGCATGAACATGCCGAGGAAGCCGTAGAAGTTGCCGCCCGATCCGTCCTGGGGCAAAAAGTGCAGCACACCGAAGACCATCACGATCATCAGCACGAAGTTCCACAGGGTCACTTTCGCGCCGCCGAGCTTGTCCGCCAGCCAGCCGCCCAGGGGACGAACCAATGCGCCGACCAGCGGGCCGAGGAACGCGAATTTCAAGGCGATGACGTCCGGAAAGGAGGTCTTGATCAGCAGCGGAAACGCCGCGGAGAAGCCGATGAACGAACCGAAGGTCGCCAAGTACAACCAGCACATCAACCAGTTGTGCTTGCGCTTGAAGATCACCGCCTGTTCGCTGAACGAGGCGCGGGCACTGGACAGATCATTCATGCCAAACCAGGCCAACACCGTCACCAATACAATGAACGGCACCCAAATGAACCCGGCGTTCTGCAACCACAACTGAGCACCGTCCTGCAGCACTTGCGGCTGGCCGCCCAGGAAGCCGAACACGCCAAAAGTAATCACCAGCGGCACGCAGAACTGCATCACCGAAACGCCCAGGTTGCCGAGCCCGGCGTTGAGACCAAGGGCTGTACCCTGCTGAGACTTGGGATAGAAGAAGCTGATGTTGGACATGCTCGAGGCAAAGTTGCCGCCACCAAAACCGCAGAGCAAGGCGATCAACACGAACACGCTGTACGAGGTGCTTGGGTCTTGCACCGCCAAGCCCATCCAGATCGACGGCAACAGCAGTGACGCGGTGCTCACGGCGGTCCAGCGCCGGCCCCCGAAGATCGGCACCATGAACGAATAGAAGACGCGCAGGGTCGCCCCGGACAACCCCGGCAATGCCGCCAGCCAGAACAACTGGTCGGTGGTGAAGCTGAAGCCGATGGCGTTCAACCGCACGATCACCGTGCTCCAGACCATCCACACCGCAAAGGCCAGCAGCAGTGCAGGAATGGAGATCCACAGGTTGCGGGTGGCGGTCTGTTTGCCGCTGCTTCCCCAGAACGCAGGGTCTTCGGGGCGCCAGTCATGGATGACCGGGCCTTTGTCAGGCTTTTGCAGAACGGACATGTTCTTCTCCTTGGGCAATGCTGGAAAACGGGGACGACGTCGCTGGCGGCTGTTTGCCCAGCAGCGGGCGCTTGCGTATTTCGCTGAAGTACATCCAGGTGAGGGAGACCCAGACCACGCCGTACATCAACATGAAGCAGGAAGAGCGCACGCCGGTGAGGTCCACCAGGGCGCCGAACAGGATCGGCAACACAAAGCCGCCCAGGCCGCCCGCGAGGCCGACGATGCCGGACACCGCGCCCATGTTGTGCGGGTAGTCATTGGCGATGTATTTGAAGACCGAGGCCTTGCCGAACGCGAAGGCGATGCCCATGACGAACAGCAGCACGGTGAACAGCGTGGGGTTGAGGCCGATGTGGAAACTGACCGGGCCGTTGATCGACTGCACTTGCAGCTGGGTCTGTGGGTACGAGAGCAGGAACAGGCAGATCCAGCTGACCCACAACACCCACCAGGTCACGCTTTGCGCGCCCCAGCGATCCGACATCCAGCCGCCGACGGCACGCAATACACCGCCGGGCAGGGAGAAACAGGCGGCCAGCAACGCGGCGCTTTGCAGGCTGAAACCGTATTCGCGCACGTAGTATTGGGTCATCCATAATGCGAGGGCCACATAGCCGCCGAAGACGATCGAGTAGTACTGGCAGTAGCGCCACACCGCAGGGTCCTTCAGGGCGCTCAATTGCTCACGCAAACTGGCGCCGGTCGCACTGCGATGGTCCTTGTTTTCTGCACTGAGAAACCAGAACAGCAACGCCGTGACAAAGAGGATGGCGCTAAAGACTTTCGGCACCAGTTGCCAGCTACCCGCGGCGATCAGGGCCGGCGCGAGGAACTTGGTCACCGCAGCCCCCGCGTTGCCGGCGCCGAAGATGCCCATCGCAAAGCCCTGGTTCTCTTTGTCGAACCATTTGGCGACGTAGGCAATCCCCACCGAAAACGAGCCGCCGGCCAGGCCGACGAACAAGCCCAGCACCAGGAACTGCCAGTAAGCAGTGGCGTGGCTGATCAGGTACAACGGTGCGACGCAGGTCAGCATCAGCACCAGGAACACGCTGCGCCCACCAAAGCGGTCGGTCAGCAGGCCCAGGGGCAGACGCGCCAGTGAGCCGGTCAACACCGGGGTGGCGGCCAGCAGGCCAAATTGCGTTTCGTTGAGCTGGAGCAGTTCCTTGATCGGCACGCCGAGCACGGCGAACATCATCCAGACCATAAAACACACGGTGAAGGCCAGTGTGCTCATGCCAAGCACCAAGCCTTGTCGTACACGGGGTTGGGTCACAATGTTCTCCAGTCAGCTAGCCATGCCGGCAGACTAGAGACGCCAACCCTGCAAAAACTTGACCCATGTCAACGAAGCCCAACGGGGCATAGGCCTATGCTTAGCCTGTCTACCTCTAAGGAGGTAGTCCATGGACACCTGGAAAGCCTTTATTTATCAGCTTCTTAAGGTTTTACAGCCCCACCTTTACTGACAGGGAGCGGTCGGCAACTCTTTAGAGGTAGCGCACCCGGGACGGGATGCAAAACCGTGTTCCGGGACGCCGTATGCTCAGTTTTCGTGTCTGTGCCCAGGATCAGCGTTGATGATGCGCTGGTTGCGCAGCTCCCTGCCCGCTCGCGCCGGGCTGGCGGTGATCCTCATCGCCATCCTCGCCCTGGCCAGTTCGTTGAGTGCCGGGTTGATCGCCTGGTTCAGCCAAGGCGATGCCGCCGCCATCAATACCGCTGGCTCGGTGCGCATGGAGACTTACCACCTGAGCTGGAAACTGGCCGCTGGCGCTCCCCGCGAAGAAATCGCTGCTATCACCGACAGCCTGCAAACCCGCCTCAATAGCCATTCCCTCAAAGCGGTGCTGGAAGATGGCCCGACCACCGATTTGCAAATCAGCTATGGGCAGATCCAGCAACGCTGGAAGGATGATTTGCACCCGGCACTTCAACGTGGCGATGCAAGTGCTTTTCAGGCAATGGCCCTGCCCTTCGTTGAACAACTGAACCAGTTCGTCAGCCTGCTGCAACGCCAGAGCGAGCAAAAGCAAGGTTGGCAACAGGTCATTCAAGGCCTGGCCTTGTTCACCACGCTGATCGTCTTGCTGCTCGGGCTCTACGAACTGCAGCATGGCGTCGTCTCGCCGCTGCAAGAGTTGGTGGCCGCCACCCAGCGCTTTCGTCGCGGCGAGTTCCAGGTGCGGGTCAACCATCAGTCCCATGACGAACTGGGCCAGTTGGCCACCAGTTTCAACGCCATGGCCGAGACGATCGAGGAGTCGCATCGCACGCTCGAAAGCCAGGTCCAGCAAAAGACCTTGAACCTGCAGCAAGCCAACGCGGCGCTGGAACTGCTCTATCAAAGCAGCCGAAGCCTGGCCACGCGCCTGGCCAATGCCGAGGGGCTGGATGAGTTGATCCGGCGCTTCCAGCAACGCCTGCCCGGCTTGCGCCTGTCGCTGTGCCTGCAAGGTCACTTGCAGGCACCGGCCCAGCAATTACTCGCCCTGCACGGCGCCAACAGTCGGGATGTCTGCGCCAGCAGCGATTGCGCCACGTGCCAGAAACACCACAAAACCAGCCCGCAAACCTTCAGCATCAGCAACCAGGGCAGCGAACTGGGTGAGCTCAAGGCCCACTTTGTCGACGGCCACCCCGCGCAAGCCTGGGAAACCCAACTGATCCAGGCCCTCGCCAACCTGATTGGCACCTCTCTTTCGCTCAAACGCCAACGGGAACAGGACCATCGCCTGCTGCTACTTGAAGAGCGCACGATCATCGCCCGCGAATTGCACGATTCACTGGCGCAGGCCCTGTCCTACATGAAGCTGCAAGTCAGCCGCATGCAGACCCTGATGCGCCGCGGCGAGCCGGTCGAAACCCTGGAAACCGTCACCGCTGAGTTGCGCGAGGGCCTGAACAATGCCTACCGCCAGCTCCGCGAACTGCTGACCACTTTTCGCTTGCAGATCAATGATGCGGGGCTGGTGCAGGAGCTCAAGGACACCGCCGAGGAGTTCTCCCGTCGCGGCGAGTTCAAGGTCCACCTGCACGTCGATGCGCTGGCCTTCCAGCTCTGCGCCAGCGAGCAAATCCACATCCTGCAGATCACCCGCGAGGCGCTTTCCAACTGTCTGCGCCATGCCCACGCGCAAAACGTCTGGCTGCAACTGCGCCAGGACGGCGAAACCGTCAGGCTCTCGGTCGAAGATGACGGGCGCGGCTTCAGCGGCACTGTCGACCAACGCGAACACCACGGCCTGAACATCATGGATGAACGTGCGCGCAGCCTGCGCGGCCAGTTGCAGATATTTTCCAGGACGCCGCAAGGGACTCGCGTCCAACTGGAGTTTCATCCCGAGTTTCTCGAACGGCAAACAGAAGGTAGCGTCGCATGACCCCGTCCCCCCACCATAGAATCCTGCTGGTAGACGATCATCCCATGATGCGTCGCGGCATTCGCCAGATGCTTGAACTCGAAGATGATTTCCTGATCGTCGGCGAAGCCAACCATGGCGAAGAAGCACTCACCCTGATCGAGCCACTCCAACCGGACCTGGTACTACTCGACAACAACATGCCGCAGATGAATGGCATTGAAACCCTGCGCCGATTACGGGCCATGCATTACACCGGCAAGGTACTGCTGTTTACCGTGTCGGATGCCGAAGACGACATTCGCGATGCGCTGCGCCTGGATGCCGACGGTTATCTGCTCAAGGACATGGAACCCGAGCTGCTGATCCAGTACATCCGCGATGCCCTCGAAGGTGCATTGGTCATCAGCCCTGGCCTGACGCAGGTCATGGCCCAGGCGTTGCGCTCACCGCCGCGTCAAGCGGTGGTAGAACTGACCGAGCGTGAACGCCAGGTGTTGAAGACCATCGCCAGCGGCTACAGCAACAAGGTTATCGGACACAAGCTGGGCATCACCGAAGGAACGGTCAAGGTCCACGTCAAGAACCTGCTGCACAAACTCGGCTTGCGTTCACGGGTCGAAGCGGCGGTGTGGGCCATGGAGCATCTGCGCATTACGGGCTGAGGCATGCCTCCTTGGAGGTAGGCCGGCAGAGGCATAGGTCAACCCCCCTGCGCGCTCTACAATGACCGTCAGCGGAGGTACGCCATGCTGACCCACCCTTCCATCGTCTTGACGCTGCGTCGTCATCATCTGTTCAGCCAATTGCCGGAGAACGTTTTCGAGCAAGTCTGCGGCCTGGCCATGCTCAAGCGCCTGCCGTGCCACGCCACGCTGATGCACCAGGGCGATCCGGCCAAGCGCTTTTTCCTGCTGGTCAGCGGCCAGATCAAACTCTACCGCCTCAACGGTGAAGGCCAGGAAAACCTGGTGGAAATCATTCAGCCCGGCCAGACCTTCGCCGAAGCCCTGCTCTTCAGCCAGGCCCGGCTTTACCCGGTCAGCGGCACCGCCCTCAAGGACAGCGTGTTGGTCAGTATCGAGGGCCACCATTATCGCAAGGCACTGGAAGACCAGCCGAAAGTCTGCCTGGCTATCCTGGCGAGCATGAGCGTCCATCTGCACCTGCGCCTGCGGGACATCGACACCTTGACCATGGCGAGCGCGAGCCGTCGGGTGATCAGTTTTCTGCTCCAGGAACGCCACCCGGTTACCGGGCAGATTGTCTTGCAGGTATCCAAACGCCTGGTGGCGTCGAAGCTGGGGATTCAACCGGAAACCTTTTCGCGGATTTTGCATCGCCTGGTCGAGTGCGGATTGATCCAGATGCAACGACGCAACATCAGCATCCTCGCCGAAAAGGATCTGGCTGCGTTCCAATAGGCGCAATTGGCTGCGATGAATGCGCAATACCCGCACACTGTGTGGCAGCGACGGTAACCACGATGCGCAGCGAGCCGCTCTTGATCTTGATCTGCTGTTGATCTTGATCTTAGGCGCCCCGTTAAACCACGCTGGCCGGAATTCGACAGGGATTTGGGGGGTAAACCGGCAGGGATGCCGGTTTAGCCGCCCCGCGCCATGGATGGCGCGTGGCGGCGGCCCCCCAAATCCCTGTCGGATTACGGGCACACCGAGCCTGAGCGAGGTGCCGAGTGGTGGGGCAAGAGCGTTTGGTTACTTTGCGCTTTTCAAAGTGACCCGCTGTAAAAGCGGAACCAATAGTGGCCGTTACCTAAATAATGGATATGTACTCGGTCTGATCCAAGACCCTGGTCGGCTGTCAGGCCGCCTTCGGGGGCAAGCCCCCTCCCACATTTGGATGCATCAGTTAGATAGCTATAAGCTGCCAGGGAGCAGCGGCGTACCAACGTTGTGTAGATACCTATTCAACTACTGCACCGCCAGCCCCTTGCCCGCCCGCTCAAGATTACGCCACAACCAGACCGGCAAGACGTCGGGGTCCAGGCTGTCGATCAGGTTTTTCAGCGCCAACCCCAACTCGGTATCGCCCTGAATCACCAGGCGCCGACGAAAAAACAGCGTGTCCGGATCTTCCTGGCGACTGGCCAGGAGCAGGAACTCTCGCCAATTGCCGCTGATGGTCACGTGAGCCTGGGCCTGACGGCCAATTTGCAAGCCCTCGCGGCCCAGGGTCAGGTACCAGGACAACCCCAGATCGGCAATTTGCAGGCACAGCCAACGCCCGCGCAGCACTTCGAATTCACCGTCGCGCAATGGCTCGGCCAGGCAGCGATTCAGCGCCTGCTGCAGCGCCAGGCGCTGCACCGCAAAGGGCACCCGGCGTACCAGCGGCAGTAAGCGATCAGCGCCTTTCAATAGCCACGCTTTGCGGTTCAACACAGGCCGACCTCCTCAACATGCAGCATGCCGGCCTGGCCATGCCAGTAGCCATTGCAACCGTCGACGAACAGCGGCGGTGCCTGGCCCAGACGAACCCGCTGGTACGCCTCGATCACCTCGTTCATGCCCTGGGCTCGCGGACTCAGGCGCAGCAGATCGGCCCCGCAGGCCACCAACCCGGAATAATCGGCCAGCAGATTGGTCACCTGCGCCGACATCGTTTGAATGCCGTTAAGGGTGAACAACGGCTGCCCTTCCTGGCTGGCCAGCGCCAGACCATCGGGGTAGTTGATGCAACAGAACTGGCAGTCGTCCTTCGGCCGATTTTCCGCGCGGGCGGTAAAACAGCGGGCGGAATAGGCCAACGGCAAATGCCCATAGGCGAAGATCTCCACTTGCGGCACGTCACGGCCGAGCTCGCGAACCTGCTCGATCACATCGCCGATCAACGCCGCCGAACATTCCACCGGCGGTACCCAACGGGTCATGCCGCAGTCGAGCAATTGCGCCAGCGCATGCCCGTTGTACAGGTTGAGCGCCGGGCCGCCCACGAACGGCAACTTGCGTTCAGCCAGAAACTGCACCGCGCCCATGTCATTGGCTTCCACCAGCAACTGACCGTTGTCGCAGAGCCGCCGCAGGCTGGAAAGTTCGGACGCGGCTTCGATCAGCGTCAGGCTGGAGATCACCAATTGCGCCTGGCTGCAGGCCTGCAACTCGCGCCCCAGCCCCAGCCATTGATCCAGTGAAAAAGCCCGACGTTTCGAACACACGGTTTCCCCCAGATAAATCACGTCCAGGGGCAAGGCCGACATCTCGGCGTAAAAGTTGCTGAGTTGCTCTTTGTCCCAATAAAACAGGACCGGTCCAAGGCTGAGCTGCATGTTTCGTCCCTCATTGCCACGATCGATGATAAGCACCCAGGGTGGTCTGGCTGCCTTCGGACAAACCAGCCAGCACCTGGCGCCATTGCGCCTTGACCTGGAAACTGCCCGGTGAGCCGCGATGGGCATCGAGTGCCGCCCGCCAGACGCGGGTGACTTGCTCGACATAGGCCGGGCTGCGTTGGCGGCCTTCGATTTTTACCGCCTCGACGCCGATGGCGCTCAGCTCAGGGAGCAGGTCGAGGGTGTCGAGGCTGGTGGGCTCTTCCAGTGCATGAAAGCGTTTGCCGTCGACCAGGAAGCGGCCCTTGCACAACGTTGGGTAACCGGCCGGCTCGTCAGGGGTATAACGATCAATCAGTACTTCGCTGAGCCGCGCACTCAAGCCTTGGGCGTCTTCGCTCCAGCGCACAGCCTTGGCCGGCGAACAGACACCGCACAGGTTCGGCGACTCGCCGGTGATGTAGGAGGACAGGTGGCAACGCCCCTCGGCCATGATGCACAAGCTGCCAAAGCCAAACACTTCGATCGGCACCGGGCTGGTGGCGGCGACCTGGCGCACCTGCGCCAACGACAGCACCCGTGGCAGCACCGCACGCCGGATACCATAGCGCTGGGCGTAAAACTGCAGCGCCGCAGCGTGGGTGGCCGAGCCCTGGACCGACAGGTGCAACGCCAGTTGCGGGTGCCGCTGGCTGGCATAGTTGAGCACCCCGGGATCGGCGGCGATCAGCGCGTCCACGCCGAAATCGGCAGCCCGGTCGACTGCCCGCTGCCAGCGTTCCCAGCCCTTGGGTTGCGGATAGGTATTCACCGCGACGTAGAGTTTGCGTTGATGCTGGCGGATGTGGGCGACCGCAGCGTCGAACTGCTTGTCATCCATATTCAGGCCCGCAAAATGCCGGGCGTTGGTGTCATCGCGAAAACCGACATAGACGGCATCCGCGCCTTCGCGCACCGCCGCCTTAAGCGCAGGCAGATTCCCTGCCGGACAAACCAGTTGCATGGGTAATCCTCATGAAAAACGCGTCTTGACGCTCGCCCGGGATCGGTAGTGCACCGATCAGAAAGGCGCTGCCAGTCTAGCCAGACCAGCAGCCATGGCCTTGACGACAATCAATTGCGATCAATGCATCAGGTCGGCGAAGGACAGGAACATCACGGTGTCGCGCTTGAGCACTTGCTGCTCGCACTCGATCACGGCCAACCCGTCGGCCCAGCACGCAGCCGTCAACATCGCCGAGCTTTGCTGAGGGTGCAGCGCCACGCTCAATTGGCCGTCGGCACTAGGCGTCAGCCTGGCCCGCAGGTACTGACGGCGTTTGTTGCGTTGCAACCAGTCGAACCCGGCTGGTACGGCCAATGGCACAGGCATCACGTCCGTGACGCCCTGCGCCCGGAGCAGGAACGGCCGCACGACCACCAACGCGGTAATCAGTGCCGCCGAAGGATTGCCCGGCATGCCGATCCAGGGTTTGCCGGCGACTTCACCAAAGGCCAGGGGTTTACCCGGCTGAATGGCCAGCCGCCAGAAATCCAGGCTACCCAGTTCCTCGATCGCCCGTTTGAGATGGTCCTCCTCGCCGACCGAGACACCACCGGAGCTGAGCAGCAAATCGCACTCCGACGACGCCAGGCTCAAGGCATCGCGGCTGGCCGCCAACTCATCTGCCATGACGCCATAGTCGTGCACCTCGACGCCCCAGCCGCGCAGCAACGCAGACAGGCAATAGCGGTTGCTGTTGTAGATCTGCCCCCGCGCCAAGGCATCGCCCGGTTCGCGCAGCTCATTGCCGCTGCTGAGCAAGCACACTTGCAACGGTCGATGAACCGCGACCCGCGCCACGCCTGCGCCAGCCAGCAAGCCCAATTCTTGTGCACGCAGGCGCTTGCCGGCCTTGAGCAACAGGTCCCCACGGCGAACCTCTTCACCCTCCTTGCGCACGTGATCGCCCGCACTGACGGACGGGAACCAGACGCGCTCGCCGTCGATCCGGCAGCACTCTTGCGGCACCACTGTATCGGCGCCCGCAGGCAATGGCGCGCCGGTAAAAATCTGCACCGCCTGCTGGGCGAGCAACGGCAAGCCGGCTTGATCCCCGGCAGCAATTCGCCCACCAATGGGCAGGTAACCGCCCTGGGATGGCAGGTCGGCTGCCCGGAGCGCATAGCCGTCCATGGCGCTGTTGTCCCAGGCCGGCAGGTTCACCAGGGAATGAATGTCGGTTGCCAGCACTCGTCCCAAGGCTTGATCCAGGCCGATCATTTGCGCCAACGGGGGTGTCGGGGCCTGATCCAACAAACGCTGGATGGCCTCGTCCACCGGCATCAGCTGACCGAGGTCGCACACTCCACCGGTCATGAGCGCGTCTCGCAGGCTTCATTGCCTTGTTGCGGCTGCAGTTTCAAATGCGGGGCGAAATTGCAGGGGCCGGTGCGGCTGTCCAGCTGTTCCAGCAGGATCATGTTCCAGGCTGTCCGGCATGCCCCTGGCGAACCCGGGACGCAACACACCAAGACCCCATTGCTCATTCCAGCCAGGGCCCGCGACTGCAAGCTGGACATGCCGACTTCCGCCAGGGAGACCTGGCGGAACAGTTCGCCAAAGCCTTCAACCTGTTTGTCGAGCAATGGCAGCACCGCTTGCGGCGTGTTGTCGCGCGCGGTGAAACCGGTGCCGCCGGTCATCAATACCACTTGCACCTGGGGGTCGGCGATCCACCGGGAAACAATGGCGCGAATCTGATAAATGTCGTCCTTGACCAGCGCCCGGTCGATCAGCACATGGCCGGCGGTCTGCAGCAGGCCTGCCAGGGTCTGCCCCGAAGTATCGGTGTCAAAGGTGCGCGTATCGCTGATGGTCAGCACGGCGATGTGCAGGGGAACAAAGGTGCGTTGCGCCAAATGGGCCATATAAAAGCCTTCCCGTAGATGAGGGTTTGGCCAAGCCTGAACCGGAATCGCCGCCCGGCCTATTCCTCCAACGAGGTACCTCCACAGGGCGAATACAGACTCAAGGCGCCAGGCGGCGGCGACACCATTCGCCGTTCTGTAGACGGTAGTCGAGTCGGTCATGCAGGCGATCGGCACGCCCCTGCCAGAACTCCAGGCGTGCCGGGCGCAGGCAGTAACCACCCCAGTGCTGCGGTCGCGGCACGGCCTGGCCAACGAAACGCTTGATGGTTTCGGCCAAACGCAGGTCCAGCGCTGCCCGGCTGGCCAGCGGCTGGCTTTGTGGTGAAGCCCAGGCGCCCAGGCGGCTGGCCACTGAGCGGGAGTCGAAGTACGCGTCCGAGATTTGCGAATCGAGCCTGGATACCTGACCTTCAATGCGCACCTGACGCTCCAGGCCTGGCCAGAAAAACGTCATGGCGGCATTCGGGTTAGCGGCCAGTTGCAGGCCTTTGTCGCTCTGGTAATTGCCGAAAAACGTGAAGCCATCGTCGCTCAAGCCCTTGAGCAGCAGGACCCGGCAGTGCGGTTGCCCGTCACCATCGACCGTTGCCAACATCATGCTGTTGGCTTCGACAGGCGCGCATTCGGTGTCACGCGCTTGCTGCAGCCATTGGCGGAACATGGCCAGTGGATCGTCCGGCGCTGCCTCATCCAGCAGACCGTTGAGGGTGTAGTTACGGCGCATCTGGGCCAGGGAAAGTGGCATAACGGTGATCTCCGTGGGGTTTGGCCCAGTGTGCAAGCCACTGGCTGGCCTCACCTTGATCGCCATCAACAGGCGGCGCCGCCACGGCTTATTTCAACCCCAGACGCCGGGCCAGTTTGTGCAGGTTGCTGGGGTCGATCTCCAGCAGCCGGGCGGCGCCGGCCCAGTTCTGGGCCGAAAGACTCAGGGCCTGAAGGATTTTTTCTCGCTGGCAGTCATCCACCGCAGCGCCCAGGGCCTGGAATGGCGCATCAGACATCAGCTCCAACGGCCGCTCGACGAGCATTCCCGACGCCCCCATTGCACTGTCAAGATCGAGGATTTGCGCCTCCAGCGTCATGATCAGCGCGCGACTGGTGCCGCGGCTGAGTTGCTTCAACGCGGCGCGACTGATCACATGTTCCAGTTCGCGCACATTGCCCGGCCAGGAATAGGCCAGCAAGGCCCGCTCGGCCGCGGGCGACAAGCGCAAACCGCGCAAGCCGAGCCGTGCCCGATTGAGTTCGAGGAAATGCCCGGCGAGCATCAGCACATCGTTACCGCGCTCGCGCAGAGGCGGAATCGGCACCGGGTACACCGAGAGCCGGTGATACAGGTCAGCCCTGAACAGGCCATCGCGGATGCTGTCGGGCAGGTGCCGGTTGGTCGCGGCGATGATCCGTACATCTACGTGCAACGGCTTGTCCGCCCCCAGCCGCTGGATCTCGCCGTTTTGCAATGTGCGCAACAGCTTGGCCTGCACGCTTGGCGGCAACTCACCGACTTCATCAAGAAACAGTGTGCCGCCATTGGCCGCATCGAAACGTCCGGCGCGGTCACTGGTGGCGCCGGAAAAGGCGCCCTTGACGTGCCCGAACAACTCGCTTTCTGCCAAGGATTCCGGCAAGGCGGCGCAGTTGACCTGTATCAGCGGCTTGTGGCTGCGCCCCGACAAACGATGCAGGCGCCGGGCGAACAACTCTTTGCCGACACCGGTCTCGCCCAACAGCAACACCGGCAGGTCGGAATCGGCCAGTACATCCAGCTCATTGAGCAACTGGTGCAACGCCTCGCTCTGGCCGAGGATTTCGCCTTCATCGGCGGGCAAGCGCACGTCTTGAAGGCCGCTGCGGGACAAACGCAAGCTGCGGTTTTCCTGTTCGAGGCGGGTGACGCGCACGGCGGCTTCGATCTGCAAGGTGCAACGCTTGAGTTCCTCCCGCGCCTGGCTGTCGAAGGTGCCGGCATGCAACGCATCGAGGGTAATGGCGCCCCAGATGCGTCCCTCCACGTAAAGGCTCACACCCATGCAGTCATGCACCGGCAAGGGTTCACCCACGTGATTGTCGAGCAAGCCGTCGTAGGGGTCCGGCAGGCGGCTGTCAGGCTCGAACCACGTCGGCTCGCGCGACGCCATGATCGCAGCCAGTCGAGGATGCTGAGCGATGACAAATCGGCGCCCCAACGCTTCGTGGACCAACCCCACTGTCGCGACAGGCCTGAGGCTGTCTTCATCCAGGCGCAGCAAGCCCACGGCACCGCTGTTGAAATATTCGCGCAGGGTCTGGACCAGGCGCTGGAACCGTACGGCATTGGGCAACTCGACGATCAAGTCGGCGGCCAGGCTTTCTCGCAGCATGGTAATCATCACCCTCTATGGTGGCATTCACCCTAGAGCGTCAGGGTAACTATCACCACACCTAATAATTAATCGTTATTTATCAATCAGTTAAATATGGCATGCCGGATGCAACAAGGCTGGGGAACCGTTGAAATCCAATCAAGGAACCCTGATGAGCCAGACCCTGCTGGAACAAAGCCTCGGCCAACTGGCCTGCGACATTCCCGGTGCCACCCGGATCTTTCACACCTTCAAGCTGGACTTCTGTTGTGGTGGTCATAAAAGCCTGCGTGAAGCGGCACTGGGCAAGGACCTCGACCCGACACTGATTGCCGAAGCCCTGCACAGTCTGCAAGACGCCGGTGAAACCCAAATTGACTGGCGCAACGAGCCGTTGCCTGTGTTGATCGCTCACCTCCTTACGCGTTACCACGCTCGCCACCGCGAGCAACTGCCCGAACTGATCCGCCTGGCCCGTCGGGTCGAGCAGGTCCACGGCGCACGCAGCAGTTGTCCCAACGGCTTGGCCGACCTGCTGACCGACATTCAACAAGAACTCGAAGGCCACATGCTCAAGGAAGAACAAGTGCTCTTCCCGATGCTGCAACAGGGCATCGGCCTCCAGGCCGCCCCGCCGATCCAGGTGCTGCGTTTCGAACATGACCAGCATGGCCAGGCGCTGGAGGCACTGCTGGCCCTGACCAACAACATCACCCCGCCAGCGGATGCCTGTAACACCTGGCGTGCCTTGTATCGCGGGCTGCTGGAGTTTCGCGACGACCTGATGCACCACATCCACCTGGAAAACAATGTGCTGTTCGTAAACGCCCTGAACCCCAGACACTGATCGATCGCCGCTTACAACCCACCCGCGCCAGCCCACCGGTTGCCGCGGGTTTCGTCTGCCGGGCACTTTTATCGATCAGCCATGCCAATAAAACATGGCCTTGGCAAGGATCACGATCGATACCATGTGCCCGAGGATGCTGCGGCGAATCCAGCTTGCCCGCTGAGCGCTCAGCCGAGCGTTTTTCAGCCAATAGGCCAACAGCAAATAATGCCCGATGATGCTCAGGGCCAACAGGATCTTCAGGCTCAGCAACGTGCCAAGACTGCTGGCCAGCGGCTGGCTCAAGGCGCCCCGGTACTGCCACGCCAAACTGATGCCGGCGCCATACAACAGCACCACCACGCCATGCAGGACCTTGCGCGAGCGCAGGGCAATGGCCTGATCGGCCGTCGACTGTGGCGCATCCGGCAACTGCTGGCGGGCGTGATGCCAGATCACCACTTCGAAAAACAACGTACCAATGAAGGCGATTGCCGCAAGCAAGTGGGTCACCAGTAAAAAGGGGTATATCACTGTCCACCTCCATTGATTCGCCGGCTCAACCCGGATGACCGTCAACCCGAGTGCGCAGCAGCATCGGCCCGTAACGCCAGGCGTACAACGCAAACGCCAGCGCCCAGCACAGGCCGGCCAGCCACAGCGCCGGCAAGGGCAGGAACACAATCAACACAACCCGGCTGAGACACGCCAGATTGAGCAAGATAAACGCCAGGGTCATGCCCGAGGGCGGCTCAAGTGGCCGACCGGTATGCCCCAGGCTGACCCGTGCAATCATCGCCAGCACCAACCCCCCCATGGCACCGATTGTCAGGCAATGCACCGCCAGGCTCGGGTTGACCGGCACGCCGAAATGCCACAGCGCCATACCCAGGCACGCCACTGCCAACCAGCCATAGGCCAGGTGCAGCGACCACAACAACGGCACGCGCCAAAGTGCCCGATCATGCCAGCGAACCAGGCGCACCAGATGCCCCGCCGCCAACACCGCGAACAGCAGCCCCACCCAGGCATTAGGGATGAGGGCCGGCCCCGCTGCATACAGCAACGCAACCAGCGGCGCACCGATCAACAACACCCCGTCCAGCCACGGCCAGGGAGCAACTCCCTCGACCCGACCGAGACCACGCTGGGTGAAAAACGGAATGACCCGCCCGCCGACCAACCCCATCATCGCTGCCACCAGCCAGATGCCGGCCAGTACGCCTTGGCGCTGCCAGCCTTCATGGCCTTCGCGTACGCCATAAAGCGCCAACCCATCGGCCACGGCTAACAGCAGCAACACCATCACAATCGGATAGTTACGTTTCTGTCGTACCTTCCACAGGCTCAACCCCATGAAAAATGCGACCGCCAGTGGGAACGCCAATTCCAGCACCATGAGCAGCGACCATGGCGCATTGAGCAACCACGCCGCCCGTGCGCACAGCCACAACAGCGCCAGGGCAGCCAGCGGCTTGCCGCTGAGCCCGGGGCGACTGGTCCAGGTCTGCACCGCCGTCAGCAAAAAACCTGCGATGATCGCCAGCCCGAAGCCGAACAGCAGTTCATGCCGATGCCAGCCCAGCCAACCGCCTGCGGGAGTCCAGTGGGAAATCGAACCGCCGAAGGCTGCCAGCCACAGCGCAATGGCCAACACCGCAAACAGGCAGCCGGCAAGGAAAAATGGCCGGAAGGCCAGCCGTAACAGCGGCGGGATCGCCATCGCTTTACGCCGCTCAAGCACTTGCATAACGCCACTCCTCTAACGTGTTGGCGACCTGACACTTAGTCGCGAGTGCCGAGGTAAATCCGGATGCATCATCGGGTATAGGCGATCAGTCGCCGTTGTCGCAGATCAAGAGTGCAAGGGCCGTGCCCTGCGGCGACTTATTGCCGGTGCGGGCCCGCGCGGCTGCAACGGTGAACGGACCAGGGTGAAAACAACCCCGATACGGTCATTTAGACCCTGTCGGCCAGGGTTATTTTTACCCTCGAGCCTTCCCATCCCCATGAATCAAGGCCTCCAGGCATGGCCCGCGTCTTGCTCAAGCATCGGGTACTCAATGAAAGCCTCGATCCGCGGGAGTCGTCATGAAAAAAGTCATCCAACCCCTGACCTGGTTTGTGCTGCTGGCCTCAGTCCTGGCCCTGGCCAGTGGCCTTTCCCTGGGCCTCGTCTGACTCGTTGGCCGCCCCTTTTCTTTACCTTCAGGACGAATTCCCATGGTGCTTCATCGCGTTCACCACCAGATTTTGCGCAGTCATCATTTGTTCGAGCCGTTGAACGAAGAACAGCTGGATGAATTGATGAGTACCAGCCACTTGCTGAGCATCGACAAAGGCGAACCCTTGTTCCGGCAAGACGAGCCCGCCGATTCGTTCTATTTCGTGATTGCCGGGGCAGTGAAAATCTACCGACTGACGCCCGA
This sequence comes from Pseudomonas libanensis, assembly GCF_001439685.1. Lineage (GTDB taxonomy): Bacteria > Pseudomonadota > Gammaproteobacteria > Pseudomonadales > Pseudomonadaceae > Aquipseudomonas > Aquipseudomonas libanensis. The sequence continues at coordinate 178,635 of NZ_JYLH01000006.1, read as the reverse complement.
TGGGCAGGAAAAAGTGTTTGAAGTCATCGGCGATCGACAAACCTGCGCCGAGGCGATGATGTTGATGGATACCCCCAATTACGTGGCCTCGGCCGAGGCGGTCTGCCCCACTCAACTCTACCGGTTGTCCAACGCCACCTACATGCGCCTGCTTCAGAGCAACAGCCGGCTGACCTTTGCGTTACTCGGCAAGCTCTGCGTTCGCTTGCACCAGCGGGTCAATGAAATCGAAACCCTGTCGCTGAAAAATGCCACCCACCGGGTCGTGCGTTATTTGCTGACGCAACTGGTGCGCCTGCGGCCGGTCAACAGCCAATTCGAGCTGCCGATGGCCAAGCAATTGATCGCCGGGCATCTGTCGATCCAGCCGGAAACCTTTTCACGGATCATTCGCCGCCTGATCGATGAAAAAATCATCACCCAGGACGGCCGCCAGATCGCCATTCTTGATCGTCTGCGCCTGGAACAGTTCGAATGAGCACCCTGCCCGTCTGCCTGTATTGCCACACTACCAACCCGTCCAGGCAATCTGAATGCCTGCAATGCGGCATGCCCTTGCCGGTGATGGCCGAACGCGTCGAGGCAGGTCGTTTGCGCCGGTTCAAATGGTTCTGCGTTGGCCTGACGATCTTTTGCATTACGATGTTTTTCGTGTTGCCGCGCAGCATCAATTGAGGCCGCAGATTCAGACCTGGACTCAAAGCCGGGTCAGTTGGCGATACAGTTGCGGCAAGCGCAGGGGTAATTGCTCAGGTTGACGGATCAAGGTGTAGCCATTGGCACCGAACATGTAGGGCAGATAATCCCCGGCCTCGCGATCAATAGTGATACAGAACGGCGTCAGCCCTTGACGCCGGGCCTGGAGCACCGCCTCGCGGGTGTCTTCGACACCGTAGCGTCCCTCGTACAGATCCAGGTCATTGGGTTTGCCATCGGTCAGCAGCAGCAATAGCTTGCTGCGCCGCTTGCTGCTGCCCAACAGGCACGTGGCCTGGCGAATAGCCGCGCCCATGCGCGTGTAATACCCAGGCTTGAGCCCTTGAATACGGCCCCGGGTGTGGTCGTCATAACGCTGGGCGAAGGTCTTGAGTGCCTGCATACGCACGTGCTGACGGCGCAGCGAGGAAAACCCGTACAGGGCGAAATCATCCCCCAGCCCCGACAGGGTTTCGCCAAACAGCAACAGCGTGTCACGGATGACATCGATGACCCGATGCTCATCGTTCAGGTGCGCGTCGGTGGACATCGAGACATCCGCCAGCAACAGGCACGCCAGGTCACGGCGCGTCTGGCGTTGCTCCATGAACAGACCGCGCTCGGCGCACTGGCCATGCTCGCGCTCAACGTGAAAATCCAGCCAGGCCTGCATGTCCAGCTCCGAGCCCTGGGTTTGCTGGCGCAGCCACTGACGATCAGTGCGCAAATGCTCGAATTGACGCCGCAGACGCTGCGCCGACCCCTTCAACCGTGGCGGCAGCGGCTGCACTTGACTGTCACGGGGCACCATCATTTGCAGATTGACGAAAGCGTCCTGCATCCGCTGCTTGCGATAGTCCCACTCGGGCAACTTGATGCCCTCGCCCAAGGGGATATCGTCGACATCCGCGGGCGGCAAATCCAGGTGCAGCTTCAAGCCACCGCCCTTGCGCAGTCGCGTGCGCGACAGGGTCAGCTCGTCCAGATCGTCGGCGACCCTGGCAGCATCCGGGTCTTCGCTGTCGTCCGACCAGCGGTCCAGGTCCACGTGCTCGGTCCAACTGAACAGGTTCTCCAGGCGCACCACCAACAGTCCACCGTCTCGCGGATTGTCATCGATACGTTTGGCGCGTTTGCGCCCGCCTTTCTGCTCGTCGGGCGTTGTCGCCAAGGTGTCTTCGGATTCATCGCCCAGATCGGCCGTCAGCGGACTGGCCAGCTGTTGCGGCGGGTACAGCCACAGCGGCAGCGGCCATACCGCACGCTCGCTGCGCGGAAAATCCTCAACACTGCCCGGCTGGCGCAATGCCTGACATAACGCGCGCTCCAGCGCCGCTTCAGCACGGCTCAATGAAGCCGGATCCGGGCGCAATCGCAGGTGGGCTTCGACCAGTCGCTGGTAGCGCGGGCGCAGCGCTGGATAACGCCGCAACAGCTGTTGCGTCCAGCGCTGGTTGTCCCGCCCCCAATGCCGCATCGGTCCGGCCTGCGCGGCCAGCAATGCGAGCCAACGATAGAGTTCCTCGTTCAGCGCGACTTGAGGGAAGACCGCGAGGCTCGCCGGCAGCCGCAGGGTACTTTCGTCGCACCAGGCCAACGGCACTTGTTTGCAGGTGCCGGCGATCTGCTGCAGCACATTGCGCCGCAGTAACAGGTCGCGGTCACTGGCCGCTTCCACGCCCATGCCATTGGCACCGCCCATGGCACGAAACAACAGCGCCAGCGGGCGTTGCTGGCTGATCAGTGCAACCCGGGCTTCGGGAAAATCCGGGCTGGCGCGCCGGGTGATGAAGCGATGCCAGACGCTGCCTACCCACTCTTCCAGTTCGACGGTAAAGGCCATGGTACTTGCCCTTGTTGGAAAGCAAACAAACGGCCCGCTGGATCAGCCGGGCCGACCTTTTCTAGCCGTTATGCCGATTCATGAAGGCACCACCGCCGCTGGTGCACGCAAGGCTGCGCGCCCCCGCTGCTTGAAGCTGAACAAATAGCAGAGCAGCCCCGCGAAGAAACCGACCCCTGCGCCCAGGCGCGCCCAGAACATGACCTGCAAATGTTCGACCGTGGCCATGAACGGCAATGCGATCCCGTCGGGCTGCCAACGTTGCAGGTAGACCTGCACGACACCGGCAGCGGTCAAGAACAGCGTGATCATCACCATCGACAGGGTCATCATCCAGAAGCCCCAGATCTCCAGGGTCTGCGAGCGTTCGTCAGCGGCTTCACCGAGCCCGCGCAGACGCGGCATGGCGTAGCTGATCAAGGTCATCACGATCATCGCGTAGGCGCCGTAGAAAGCCAGGTGGCCGTGAGCCGCGGTCAGTTGCGAACCGTGGGTATAGAAGTTGACCGGGGCCAGGGTGTGTAGAAAGCCCCAGACGCCCGCGCCGAAGAAGGCCGTCACCGTGGTGCCCTTCGCCCACAGCGTCGCGGCGCGGTTGGGGTGTTGTCGACGGCGGTTCTTCACCGTGCTGAAGGCGAATATCACCATCGCCAGGAAGGGCAGCGGCTCCATCGCAGAGAAGATTGATCCGACCCACAACCAGACCTCGGACGCGCCAATCCAGAAAAAGTGATGCCCAGTACCGATGATCCCGGTAATCAGCGCCATGGCGATAATCACATACAGCCATTTCTCTACGACCTCCCGGTCTACACCGGTGATCTTGATCAGCACGAAAGCCAGCATCGCGCCCATGATCAATTCCCACACGCCTTCCACCCAAAGATGCACCACCCACCACCAATAGAACTTGTCGCGGGCCAGGTTGCCGGGGTTGTAGAAGGAGAACAGGAAGAACACCGCGAGCCCGATCAACCCGGTCATCATGACCATGCTCACCGTGGTCTTGCGCCCTTTGAGCAGGGTCATGCCAATGTTGTAGAGAAAGCCCAGGCACACCAGCACAATCCCCATCTTGGTGATGGTCGGTTGCTCCAGAAATTCCCGGCCCATGGTCGGCAGCAGCTCATTGTGGGTCAACCTCGCCAAGCCCGCGTAGGGCACCAGCAGGTAGCCGAGGATCGTCAGCACACCGGCAGCGGCAAACACCCAAAACAGAATGATCGCCAGCCTGGGGCTGTGCAACTCACGATCGGCCTCTTCCGGAATCAGGTAGTAAGCGGCGCCCATGAAGCCGAACAGCAACCAGACGATGAGCAGGTTGGTGTGGACCATTCGCGCCACGTTGAAGGGAATGATCGGGAACAGAAAATCCCCGATCACGTATTGCAGGCCCATGATCAAACCGAACAGCACCTGACCGAGAAACAGGATCAGGGCGAACACGAAGTAAGGTTTGGCCACGGCTTGTGAGGCGAATTTCAGATGCGGATTTGCCATGCTCATCTCTCAGCCCTCCTTGTTGGGCGGCCAGCCGTTGGTATTGATTTTCGAGCTCCATTTGAGGAACTCGGCGATGTCATCCACTTCCTGGTCACTCAACTTGAACTGGGGCATCGCTCGTCGGCCCGGTACGCCCAGCGGCTGCATTTTCATCCAGGCCTGCAGGAAGGGTTTGAAGCCGTCCTCCCCGCCCCGGCGCTGGAACACGTTGCCCAGCTCAGGCGCAAAGTAGGCACCCTCCCCCAGCAATGTGTGGCAGCCGATGCAGTTGTTCTGCTCCCAGACTGTTTTGCCGCGTATCACTGATTGAGTTAATTGCGCTTCATTGCTGCGCTTGGGAAAGGTTTGTTCCGTGTGATAGGTCAAGGCCAGGAATATCAGGAAGAAGAAGATGCTTCCTCCGAAATAGATATTCCTGGCCATGCCTTTTGTGAAGGTCTCTGACATGGTCGCTTCCTCGTTGCTTGGCCCGTCCATGATAGGAAGCGAGGGCTTGAAACCTGCTTGATGGCGATCAAGAAAGCCAGATGGTTTTGGTCGGGTATTAATGACAACCCGTAGGGTATCTACACACCGCAGGACCCTGTGGGAGGGGGCTTGCTCCCGATGGCGGCCTGGCAGCCCACCAGGATGTTGGATCAGACCGAGTACATATCCATTCCTGCGGTAACGGCCACTTAGGGTTCCGCCTTTACAGCGGGTCACTTTTGAAAAGCGCAAAAGTAACCAAAACGCTCATGCCCCACCACTCGGCACCTCGCCCAGGCTCGGTGTGCCCGTAATCCGCCATGGTTTTGGGGGGCCGCCGCCACGCGCCATCCATGGCGCGGGGCGGCTAAACCGGCATCCCTGCCGGTTTACCCCCCAAATCCCTGTCGAATTCCGGCCAGCGTGGTTTAACGGGGCGCCTAAGATCAAAATCAAAAGCACAGCGAGGCGGCCTTAGAGCCGACCTGATCGTCGAGGCGTGCCCGTACCTCCTGTGGGAGCGGGCTTGCCCGCGATGGTCGTTAACGATGACGCAGGAAATCAGGATGAACGCGGCGCCCTCCAGTTTTTCGCGGGCAAGCCCGCTCCCACAGAAAAGCAGAAGCGCCGCCAACGTATCTACGATGCGTAGCGAGTCGCTTTTGATCTTGATCTCAGGCGCCCCGTCAAACACGCTGGCCGAACGCAGGCTTGAATCCGTGGGCCGCCGCCACGCGCCATCCATGGCGCGGGGCGGCTAACCCGGCGTCCTGCCGGGTTACCCACGGCTTCAAGCCTGCGTTCGGGCACACCGAGCCTAAGCGAGGTGCCGAGTGTTGGGGCGAAGGCCTTTTGGTTACTTTTGTGCCTTTACAAAAGTGACACGCCGTAAGGGCGTAACCCTAAGTGGCCGTTACCGCAGCAACGGATATGTACTCGGTCTGATCCAACATCCTGGTTGGCCTTGGGGCCGCCATCGGGGGCAAGCCCCCTCCCACACTTTTACCGAGTGCGGATACCCATGCACATCAGTAGGCTCCTTCAGCGGAACAATACGAGCGTCAGCCCGACAACGGCCGCCAACACCAGCGCCCAGCTCAGCATCAACCGACGCCACAGGCGCGGGGCGTGGCGCAGCTCCATGAAGCCGTCAGTGATCAGCCAGGCCTTGCCGACCGCTACCAGCAGGATGGCCATCGACAACCACCCCGACGCGCCGACCTGTGCCAGCGCCACCGTACACAGGCTTAACGTGGCCAACGCGGCCCAGCAGAGGAGCAATAACCTGGACGCGGACATATATCCTCCCGTCAATTGAGCACGTAGACCAGCGGAAACAGCACCACCCAGACCAGATCGACCATGTGCCAATACAGCACGCCACATTCAAAGCCGTTGTGGTTTGCGGCGTCGTACAGGCCTCGACGGCAACGCTCGGCCAGCCATCCGAGGATGAACATGCCGAGCAATACATGGAGAAAATGAAATCCGGTGAGGATCCAGTAAAGCGTGAAAAACGTGTTGTGCTCCATACCCAGCCCCGAGGCCAGCAAGTGCCGGTATTCGGTAACTTTCAACACTACGTAGACACTCGCGGCGAGCAACGCGAGCAACAGGAAAACCGCGCCGTGGCGTGGCCGTGAGCGCCGGATGCGCTCCTGCGCCAATGCAGCGAACAACCCGGCGGTGATCAGGCTCAATGTCATCGCCAAACCGGTAGACGTGGCAAGCAACTGTCGGCTGTCACTGAACATCTGTGGCTTGAGGGCCTGGGTCACCGTAAACGCCAGAATCAAAATCGCGAACACCGACAACTCGGCCAGAATGAAAAACCACATCGCCAGATCGCCCGGCAGGTGTTCACGGCACAGCTCGCTGGGCTCAGCCGAAGTGGACATCAACCACGTCCATCAGTGCAGCGACCGTTAGCGGATCATCGCTCAGCGGCTCCGCCAGGCACGCCATGCACGCCTCTCGCGGGCTCAGGCCGGAGCGAATCATGCGCGCGGTGAAAATCAGCAGTCGCGTCGAGGCGGCTTCTTCCAGGTCATGCTGATCGAGCCGGCGCAAGGCCTGCCCCAGCCTGACCACTTGTGCCGCCAGCGCGCTGTCCACCTGGGCCTCCCGGGCGACAATGCGCTCTTCGTCGGCCACTGGCGGATAGCCGAAGCGCATCGCCATGAACCGTTGGCGGGTGCTGGGCTTCATGCCCTTGAGCAGGTTCTGATAACCGGGGTTGTAAGACACCACCAGCATGAAGGACGACGGCGCTTTCAACACTTCGCCGGTGCGTTCCAGGAACAGTTCCCGACGATCATCGGCCAGTGGATGCAGCACCACCACGGTGTCCTGGCGTGCCTCGACCACTTCGTCGAGATAGCAGATGCCTCCTTCCCGGACCGCACGGGTCAGCGGTCCGTCTTGCCACCAGGTGCCCTTGGCGCCGATCAAATGGCGACCGATCAGGTCTGCGGCACTCAGGTCGTCGTGACACGCCACGGTGTAGAGCGGCAGTTTCAAGCGATGGGCCATGTGCTGGACGAAACGGGTCTTGCCGCATCCGGTCGGGCCTTTGATCAGCACCGGCATGCCGTGACGCCAGGCCTGCTCGAATAGTATCTGCTCATTGTTCAGCGGTTGATAGAAAGGTTCGACCTGTTCGCACGACGGGATACGGTCCATGGGCTGCCTGTTCCAAAAGCGGATTCAAGGCACACGCTAAGGGCGCCTGCGACAACCTGGCAAGTGACACGGCCGGCAAACTTGATCGCCGTCAAGCAAGCATTGGGCTGCGCGGGCATAGCCTTGCAACGCACTAAGAACCTGCGTTCTGCGCTGGCGTTCCAGCACATCGCAAAGGTCTTGCCTGAGGAGAAATGGAATGCTGATCAGCAATAGAAAAACGTTTGCCCTGGCCGTCGCCACACTCTATTTGGCGATAAGCCAGGTCGCCGGCGCTGACGAACCCGCCACGGCGGCGGCCACCCCGCCCATGGTGAAAACCGCCGGGGCGCCTGACCTGAGCCAAGACGAGTTCGACTCATCCAAAGAGATTTATTTCCAGCGCTGCGCTGGTTGCCACGGCGTCCTGCGCAAAGGGGCCACAGGTAAACCCTTGACCCCCGACATCACCCAGTCCCGCGGACAACCCTACCTGGAAGCGTTGATTACCTATGGGTCACCGGCGGGCATGCCGAATTGGGGAACGTCCAACGCCCTGACCAAGGAGCAGATCACCGCGATGGCAAAGTTCATTCAACACACACCGCCGACACCGCCGGAATGGGGTATGGCCGAGACGCGCAAGACCTGGAAAGTGTTGGTCAAACCTGAAGACCGTCCGAAGAAACAACTGAGCACGCTCAACCTGCCGAACCTGTTTTCGGTGACCTTGCGTGATGACGGCAAGATCGCTCTCGTCGATGGCGACAGCAAGAAAATCGTCAAGCTGATCGAGACCGGTTATGCGGTACACATCTCACGAATTTCCGCCTCCGGTCGCTATCTGCTGGTGATTGGTCGAGACGCCCGGATCGACATGATCGACCTATGGCCGGCGGAGCCGACCAAGGTTGCCGAAGTCAAAGTGGGTATTGAAGCGCGCTCGGTCGAGACCTCCAAGTTCAAGGGCTACGAAGACACATACACCATCGCCGGCTCTTACTGGCCGCCGCAGTTCACCATCATGGATGGCGAAACCCTGGAGCCCAAGCAAATCGTCTCGACCCGCGGCATGACCGTCGACACGCAGGAATACCACCCCGAACCCCGAGTCGCGGCGATCATCGCCTCCCACGAGTGGCCCGAGTTCATCGTCAACGTCAAGGAAACCGGCAAGGTGATGCTGGTCAATTACCAGGACATCAAGAACCTCACCATCACCTACATCGATGCCGCGCCGTTCCTGCATGACGGTGGTTGGGACAGCACCCATCGCTACTTCATGACCGCCGCCAACAACTCCAACAAGGTCGCCGTCATCGATTCCAGGGAGCGCAAGCTGACGGCGTTGGTGGACGTCGGCAAGATCCCTCACCCGGGTCGCGGCGCCAACTTCGAGCACCCCGTCTACGGTCCGGTCTGGGCCACCAGCCACCTGGGCGATGACGGTATCTCACTGATCGGCACCGACCCGGTCAAACACCCGCAATACGCCTGGAAACAGGTCGCCTCACTCAAAGGCCAGGGCAGCGGTTCGTTGTTCATCAAAACCCACCCCAGCTCACGCCACCTGTACGTCGACACCACGTTCAACCCAGATGCCAAGCTCAGTCAATCGGTGGCGGTGTTCAACCTCGACAAGCTCGACGCCGGTTACACCGTACTGCCCATCGCCGAGTACGCCGGCATCAAGCAAGGCGCTATGCGGGTCGTGCAGCCGGAATACAACAAGGCCGGGGACGAGGTCTGGTTCTCCGTCTGGAGCGGGCAGGCAGACGAGTCGGCACTGGTGGTGATCGACGACAAAACCCTGAAGCTCAAAGCGGTGATCAAAGACAAGCGGCTGATTACGCCCACCGGAAAATTCAACGTCTACAACACCCAACACGACATCTATTGAGCTCCATCAATGCAAGGAATCGCCATGAAAAATACGCTGCTTTCATTGTTTGCCCTGGCTGCCTGGCTGAATGTGCAGCCGGCCATGGCGCAAGACGCACTGGAGCTGTTCAAGAGTAAGCCTTGCGCCGCCTGCCACGCCATCGACACCAAGATGGTCGGCCCGGCGCTCAAGGATGTCGCGGCCAGGAGCGCCGGTGTGGCCGGCGCCGTGGACACCCTGGCGAGCCATATCAAAAACGGCACGCAAGGCAATTGGGGGCCGATACCGATGCCGGCCAACCCGGTCACCGAAGAAGAAGCGAAGACCCTTGCGACCTGGGTACTGACGCTCAAATAACCACCGGGAGGGCGTCATGAACACCTATCGACACGCTGCGATTATGGCGGCCCTCCTGCTCATGTGTGCAAGCTCGGTTGCGGCGCCGGACGCCAAGCGCCAGGCGCAGCTCGAACATTTGCTGGCCCAGGACTGCGGTGCCTGCCACGGGCTGTACATGACCGGTGGGCTGGGCCCCGAGCTGACCCGCGCGGCATTGGCCGGCAAGTCGCGGGCCAGCCTGATCGCCACCGTCACCCAAGGGCGCCCCGGCACCGCCATGCCGGGCTGGGGCGCGCTGCTCAGTGCCGACGACATCCGTTGGCTGGTCGATCTTCTTCTCCAGGGATACCCCGCACCATGATCCGTTCAATCCTGCTGTTCGCGGCGACCGGCCTCTTGTTATCCGCCTGCGCTTCACCCCCTTTGCGGGGCACGGGCGACTTGGGGGTCGTGGTGGAACGCGGCACCGGTAGCATCCAGATTATCGAAAGCCAGAAACACACCGCGCTGGCTCGACTCACAGGCCTTGGCGATCTGTCCCATGCCTCGGTGGTGTTCTCCCCTGACCAGCGTTATGCCTATGTGTTCGGCCGCGACGGGGGCTTGAGCAAAATCGACCTGTTGACCCAGCGCATCGACCACAGGGTCATCCAGGGCGGCAACAGCATCGGCGGCGCCATCAGTCAGGACGGCAGGTTGATCGCGGTGTCCAACTACGTCCCCGGCGGAGTCAAGGTGTTCGATGCCGGCACCCTGCAACAGGTAGCGGACATCCCCGCCACGGCGCTGGCCGATGGCAAGCGCTCTCGTGTGGTGGGCCTGGTGGACGCCCCCGGACAACGCTTTGTGTTCAGCCTGTTCGATACCGGCGAAATCTGGAGCGCGGATTTCGCCCAGGGCAACTCGCCAGTGATCCACCGCTTCAAAGACATCGGACAGCAACCCTACGATGCACTGATAACTGCGGATGGGCGTTATTACATGGCCGGGCTGTTCGGCGAAGACGGTATGGCCCAACTCGATCTCTGGCATCCGGAACGAGGCGTGAAGCGAATACTCGGCGACTACGGTCGCGGCCAGGAAAAACTCCCGGTCTACAAAATGCCGCACCTGGAAGGCTGGGCCGTCGCCGACAACCAGGCCTTTGTGCCCGCCGTCGGCCGCCATCAGGTGCTGGTGATGGATTCGCGCAGCTGGCAGCAGACCGCAACCATTGCGGTGGCTGGGCAGCCGGTGTTCGTCACCTCGCGGCCAGATGGCCGGCAGCTGTGGGTCAACTTTGCCTACCCGGACAATGATCGGGTTCAGGTGATCGACACCGAAACCCATCGCGTGATCGCCGACCTGCGACCGGGCCCGGCCGTGCTGCACATGGAGTTCACCGCCCGTGGCGACCAGTTGTGGTTGTCGGCCCGGGACGGCGATCAGGTCCAAGTCTGGGACCCGTACACCCTCAAACGGCTGGCCACCCTGCCGGCCAGCGCGCCGAGCGGCATCTTCTTCAGCAGCCGCGCACAAAAAATGGGCTATTGAAATGGACCTGGACCTGCTGAGTCGCCAGTTGATGGATCGCTTCCAGCACGCAATGCCGCTGTGCGCGGAACCGTATAAGGCCATGGCCGTCGCCCTCGGTTGCGACGAGGCGCACGTGCTGGCCTGCCTGCACGCCATGGATCAGGCCGGCACCCTCTCCCGGGTCGGCGCGGTGTTCGACCACCGCCGTGCCGGAGCCAGTACCCTCGCCGCGTTCGCCGTGCCCGCCACACGCCTGCATCAGGTCGCCGAGCGCGTCAGCCAGTATCCCGAGGTCAATCACAACTATGCACGGGAGCATTTCTACAACCTGTGGTTTGTGGTGACCGGCCCTGATCGCCCGCACATCCAACGCGTACTCAACGAACTTGAAAAAGACACCGGCCTCACGCCACTGGACCTGCCGATGTTGACCGCCTACCGCATCGACCTCGGTTTTTCCCTGGGAGAAACGCCATGAAGACCGGCTTGACCCCTAGACAAACGCTGGCGCTGCGTCGGCACCTTGAAGCTGGCGTGCCCTTGGTATCGCGCCCCTACCAATGCCTCGCCGAGCGAATAAACGCCAACGAAGACCAGGTGCTGGGGCAGATGCATCAGTGGCATGAGCAGGGCTTGTTCCGCCGGGTCGGCCTGGTGCTCAACCACCGCGCCCTGGGCTTTACCGCCAACGCAATGTTGGTACTGGATGTTCCGGATGCACTGATCGACGAGGTCGGCCAGCGCCTGGGGCGAGCGCAGGGCATCACTCTCTGCTATCAACGGCCGCGGCGTTTGCCGCAGTGGCGATACAACCTGTTCTGCATGGTTCATGGACGTCAACGTCAACAGGTCGAAACCCGGATTCAGCAATTGCTGGACGAACACCTGCTGAGCGACCTGCCCCACCAATTGCTGTTCAGCACCCACGCCTTCAAACAGTGCGGCGCACGCTTTGCAGCCCCGTCAATGGGAGCACCGTGCCATGGATGACCTCGACCGCCGGCTGATCAACCGCTTGCAACGGGGTCTACCGCTGGTACGCCACCCTTGGCAGGCGCTGGCCGCCGAACTGGACAGCAGCAGCACGCAACTGCTTGAGCGTCTGCGCCAAATGCTCGCTGACGGAATACTCACGCGCTTTGGCCCACTGTTCGACATCGAGCGGCTGGGCGGCGCGTTCACCCTCGCGGCGCTGGCGGTGCCGGAAGAACGCTTCGAACAGGTAGCCGAACAACTGCACGCCCTGCCCGAAGTGGCGCACAACTATCGACGCGAACACGCCTGGAACATGTGGTTCGTGCTCGCCTGTTCGACAGAACAGGCGATCGCCGAAACCCTGCACCACATCGAAACCCTGACCGGCCTGCCACTGCTTAACCTGCCTAAAGAGGAGACCTACCATGTCGGTGTATATTTCCCGGTCTGAGGATACCCTGGCCCAGCATCTGATCAAGTTGACCCAGGCCGGCCTGCCTTTGGTGGACGACCCATGGGCCTGGCTCGCTGAACAGTTGCACATGAGCGTCGAGGCCACCCTGGATTTGCTCAAGCGCCTGCAAGCCGAGGGCGCGGTCCGCCGGATCGCGGCCGTCCCCAATCACTATCGCCTGGGCTATCGCCACAACGGCATGACCGTCTGGGACGTGCGAGACGCCGACATGCCGCGCCTCGGCGCATTGATCGGCGCGCAACCGTTCGTCAGCCACTGCTACCGACGCCCGCGCCAAACCGCCTGGCGCTACAACCTGTTCGCCATGGTCCATGGCCGCAGCAGCGACGAGATCAACCACTACCGCGAGCACCTGCGCCAATTACTGGGTGACGCCTGTGTCGCCGACGAGATGCTGGTGAGCAGCCGCATCCTGAAGAAAACCGGTTTGCGGCTACCCCAAGCGCCACGCTGAACCCATCTGAATCAAGGAGATTTACATGTTGAGGATCAGCCAATACCTGCGCGCCCTGGGCGGCCAGGCGCCCGCCCCCAAAACCAGCCCACCGGGCAGCAACCGGCCACCGGTGGTGATCTGGAACCTGCTGCGGCGTTGCAACCTGACGTGTAAACACTGTTACGCCACCTCGGCCGACAGTGTCTTTCGCGACGAACTGGATACGCCCGCCGCCCTTACTGTGATCGATGACCTGCACGATGCCGGCGTGAAAGTACTGATATTTTCCGGCGGTGAGCCGCTGATGCGCGAGGATCTGTTTGTGCTCAGCGCCTATGCCCGCGCCAAGGGTTTCTTTGTGGCGCTGTCCACCAACGGCACGCTGATCGATGAGCAGAACATCGCGCAGATCAGTGCCGCGCAGTTTGACTATGTGGGCATCAGCATCGATGGCCTGGAAGCCACCCATGATGCCTTTCGGCAAATGAAAGGCAGCTTCGCTCGTTCCATGCACGCGATCCGGCTCTGTCGAGAACAAGGCATTCGCGTGGGCCTGCGTACAACGCTGACCCAGCAGAACCACACGCAGTTGCCCCAACTGCTGGCACTGATGCGCGAGTACGACGTCCAGAAGTTCTACCTGTCGCACCTCAACTACAGCGGCCGCGGCAAACGCAGTCGCCAGCTTGATGCGCAGCGGCAGATGAGCCGCGACGCCATGACCTCGATCTTCGAACGCGCCTGGGAAGACATTCAACAAGGCCATGACACCGATTTTGTCAGTGGCAACAACGATGCCGATGCCATTCTCTTGCTGCAATGGGCCGCGAGCCGCTTGCCTGCGCACTACCCGCGCCTGGAAAACATGCTTCGCGCCTGGGGCGGCAATGCCTCGGGCAGCGGCATCGCCAATATCGACAATACCGGCGAAGTGCACCCGGACACCTATTGGTGGCAGCACTCGGTAGGCAATGTCCGGCACACGCCCTTTCGCACGCTATGGCTTGATCAGCCGGATGCGCTGCTGTCGAAATTGCGTGAGCACCCCCGTGCTGTTGGCGGCCGTTGCGCGCAATGCCGCTGGTTGCTCATCTGCAACGGCAATACCCGCACCCGCGCCTGGGCCGAGGGCGACCTCTGGGGCCAGGACCCCGGCTGTCATCTGAGCGATGAAGAGATCGGCGTGCAGCCGTCACCGCTCATCCCTTGCACCACAGACTGAATCGTCCGTGCGGTAAACCCTCTGATATTAAGCACCAAGGAAGCTCTATGCCTGCATCCATTGTTATACCGGCCGCACTTGAGTGTGCGTTCAGACCGGGGGAAGTCGCCCTGGTCGGTGCCGGCCCCGGCGACCCCCGGCTGCTGACCCTGCGCGCCTGGAGCCTGCTGATGCAGGCCGACGCTGTGGTCTATGACCGTCTCATCAGCGATGAATTGCTGGCATTGATCCCACCGACCTGCGCGCGGCATTACGTCGGCAAGGCCAGCGGCTGCCACAGCTTGCCCCAGGAACAGATCAACGAACGGCTCGCCCACCTTGCCGACCAGGGCCAACGGGTGGTTCGGCTCAAGGGTGGCGACCCCTTCATATTCGGGCGCGGTGCCGAGGAACTTCAATATTTGCTGCAACGCGGCATCGACTGCCAGGTGGTGCCGGGCATTACCGCCGCTTCCGGCTGCAGCGCCTATGCGGGGATTCCACTGACCCACCGGGACCTGGTCAACTCCTGCCGTTTCATCACCGGGCACCTGCAGCACAATGGCGCGTTGTCGTTGCCCTGGAGCAGCCTTGCCGACTGCAGTCAAACCCTGGTCTTTTACATGGGGTTAGCGAATCTTGGGGTTATCGCCCAGCGCTTGATCGAGGCCGGAATGCCCGCCGACACACCGGCGGCACTGATAAGCAACGGCACACGGCCTGAACAGCATGTCGTGCGTGGCCCGCTGCACCAACTGCCGGCCCTGGGGCTTAAGTGCCCGCCCGGCATTGCGACGCTGACGGTGATCGGCACAGTGGTCAATCTGTTCGCCGAACAACCACTGCAATACCCGGCGCGCTTTTCTCCATCCAGGTGACAGGTGCAAGCCTACTGACTTGAAGGCGATCGGTTTTCTTTGCAGGTGTTTTTTCAACGCCTTAAACGGTGCGGGAAAACCGGCCCTTCTGTGCCTCACCCAGGTAGGCGTCAAACGCCATTGCGACGCTGCGCATCATCAAATGCCCTTGGGGCAACAGCCGCAACTGGCCGTGATGAATCTTCAGGAGCCCGTCCCGCACATGCTCGTCCAGTTGCCCCAGCGCGTCGGCAAAATACTCGGTGAAGCAGATGCCATGACCCGCCTCGAATTTACCGAAGTCGATCCGGCCATGGCACATCAGTTCACTGATCACGTCACGGCGCAGCAGGTCATCGGCGTTCAAACGGTAACCCCGATGCACCGGCAGCAAGCCTTGATCAATACGGGCGTAGTACTGCGAGAGCTCCTTGACACTCTGGCTGTAGCTGTCGCCGACCTTTCCGATCGATGACACCCCCAGGCCGATCAAATCGCAGTCGGCATGGGTGGAGTAGCCCTGGAAATTGCGCTGCAACGTGCCATTGGCCCGGGCCAGCGCCAGCTCATCGTCCGGCAAGGCGAAATGATCCATGCCGATATAGACATAACCGGCCTCGGTCAGGCGCCGGATGGTCAGTTCAAGCAACTCCAGCTTACGTTCCGGTGGCGGCATGTCGGCTGGGCGGATCAATCGTTGCGCGCGCACCAGCTCCGGCAAATGGGCGTAGCTGTAGGCGGCAATTCGATCCGGACGCAACGCGATGATTTTGCCGAGGGTGACATCGAAACTCTTCACCGTTTGCAGCGGCAGGCCGTAAATCAGGTCGACGCTGACCGACTTGAATTGCGCCTGACGTGCCGTTGCGACCAGGGCATAAATCTGCGCTTCACTTTGCTGGCGATTGACTGCCACCTGCACGTCGGGGTCAAAGTCCTGCACACCAAAACTCAGGCGATTGAAGCCCAGCTGGCGCAGCGACTGGATCCGTTCGGTGCTGATGGTGCGCGGATCGACCTCGATGGAAAACTCGTGGTCGTCGCTGTCGTCCATGTCGAATGCCTGGTGTAGACAGCCCATCAGGTCGGCCAGCTGCTCGCGGGTCAAATAGGTCGGCGTGCCCCCGCCCAGGTGCAGTTGCGTCAGCTTGCGCGTGCGGTCGAACAAGGCAGCTTGCATCCCGATTTCGCGCTTGAGGTAGGTCAGGTATTCGACGGCACGGTGGGTTTTCTGAGTAATGATTTTGTTGCAGGCACAGTAGTAACAAAGGCTCTTGCAGAACGGAATGTGAATGTACACCGACAGGGGCTTGGGCACCGGCGCCAGGTTGCTATCGGTGACGGCGCGGTGATAGTCATCGACGGCGAACGCCTGATGAAATTGCGGTGCGGTTGGATAGGAGGTATAGCGCGGCCCCGGTCGGTCATATTTTTCGACCAGGGCGCGATTGAAATCAAATGAAGGTGTCATGATCAATCCACTCGCTATAGGGTTTACGCGCCGTGCCGCCCGAGTCCTTTTCAAACAGGTTGCAGATGGCATCTACGTGCGGCCGACCGGCCGGAAGGATGCTGATGAAACGCTCAGACAGCTCAATCAACCCGTCACCGGCCAACTGCTCCAGCACAGGCCAGGCGGCGTAAAAGTACTGGCGAAAGACCAGTCCGCAACGCGTCTCGATGGCCTGGATATCCAGCTCCAAATCACACGCCAGGCGTTCCATGACCATGAGCCTGATCTGGCTGCGTGGCTCACAACGCCAGCCACGGCTCGTCGGCAATTGATCGATGTCCAGGCATTGCTGGTACCGTTGCAGTTGGTCGGTGTTTTGCGCGTACAGTTCGTCAATCTGACTGATGGCGCCCAGACCGAAACCGATTTGATCGCAATACCCGTGGCGGGTAAAACCTTCACTGGTGCGGCGTAACCGGCCGCGCTCCTGCGCTATCGCCAAATCATCGTCGGGCCGCACGAATTGCCCCAGGCCGATGTAGTGATACCCCCCGCCGAGCAACTGTTCAAAACAGCTCTGGCGCATCGCGCTTTTATCATCCAGGCTGCACAGCGCTCTGATCGTATCCCCGGCCATCGCCCGATAGCGTTGGGGTGGCCGTGAGTAGTCAAATACCAGCAGCCGGTCCGGCTCCAGTTCGATAAGAGTGGCCAGTTTCAGTGCGAAGCTTTCCGGCGTCTGCCAGGCACGGCCATACCCCAGATCCACATTGATGGAACGATAACCAAAGGTACGCGCGGCATCGATAAGCGAATGGATGGGGGCCGGGTTCTGGTAGCAGTCCACCGACATATCACTGTCGGCACCGATGTCCGGAACGCCGATGCTGACATGGTTGAACCCCAGGTCGCGCAGCACGCCCATGGTCGACCAGTCGGTGTGGTGCAGGTCAACGTCAATGCTGTACTCACCGCACTCATGCCCCAGAAGGTTGAATCGGCCACGAAGATGGCTCATCAGCCTTTTGAGCTGGGCGATTGCGGGTAAACCGCCCCCCAGATGAAACTGCTCGACCCGCTGCCCCGTGCCCAGGTGACAACTGACGAGGTCAATCTCGTGCTGCAGACGCCGTAGGTAGTTTTCCCCGCCCTTGTATTCGCATGAACCATCGTCAGGGGAACACAAGGCAGGCCTCGGGTTAGACGGCAGTTGCACGTTCAGCGACAGCGGACGGCATTTCTGGCGGCTGACACGTAACGCGCGAAGCAAATCCAGGGAGCCGATCCCTTCATGGAACTTTTCAGTGCCAACAGGGCAGTCGGGATCCAGCACGCCTTGATCGTACCGAACGTTCAGCTCGCCGCGGTTGTGAGATGGATTGAGCATGACGGGTCTCCGAGACTGGCTGCGCACTACCAGTGTCAGGGCCTGGCGATCAATGCGTCTTGATTTGTATCAAGCACAAGCAAATGCTGCCGTAACAGACCGCCGGGCAAGCCTGGTCACCACGCAAGGTAAAACATCCCTTTGGCCAGCAGCACGATGACGATCATGTGGCAGAACAGGCTGGCATGGATGAAATGCAGGTATCGAGCACTCATCCGGTCACTTCTGAACAGATACATGGCGGCCAGAAAGTGCAGCAGCACGCTGACGGCGACTGCGATCTTCAACATCAACAATGTGCCGAACGATGAGGCCAATGGTGTGGCAAGGGTCGGCAAATAGCGCAACCAGACCATCCCCGCCCCGGCCCCAAACAACACCAGCAAAACCCATGGAACCAGGGTGCGCGCGCGTCGACCGATACCCTGCTCGACCAACAGCATGACCTTGACCGGCAGCTGTTTACGAATACTTTCCAGGAACAGTACCTCGAAGAACACCGTGCCGATGAAAATCAGCGCGGCAAACAGATGCAACGTCAGAAACAGCGGATAGAGCATGGGGTACTCGCTCTCATTTGAGCTGGTCACGGCTGACTTACGGCGAGGCAACCGTCGGGCCCATCGTGCTTCGTCGGCGATCTTGGCCAACACCTTTGCGGTCATGCCGGGGTGATGCTCAAGCAAAACCGCCGCGCCAACATTCAGGTTCAAGCCTGCAGAGTGGGTTTGAGCACAGGATACAGAGCAGGCCGACGCCTGCGGTTGACATCAATCAAGTAATCCAGACAAGGCCATTGCGGTGCGCAAGCCGTCGCGTTGCAGGCTGATCTGACCACAGCGGGTGCCGTCGAGAAGCTGTTTGCCGACGCCATCAGCGCTGTAGGCAGGCCGGACATCGCCATCAACACCGTCGGCAAGGTGCTTAAGAAACCCGATATCCCAAACTCGAAGGCTGGGCGTGCGATGATCATAGTCGCGCAGCACGCGCATACCGACCCTGACCGAAAGCGCTTTTGAATTTACCCGGTAAGGCTGCTTGCGTGAAAGTCGGCGATCTGTTGCCACATCGCGACCGGGTTGGAGTACATGGGGAAATGCCCGCAATGGGCAATTGGCGCCAAACGCACGCCCTGGGCCTGGATATGCGGCAGGTAGGACAATGAAGCGTTCTGCTCGCCGTACATGAACATGCGCGGACAGGGCAGGCCGAGGAACTTACCCATCAAATCGGCGTTGTCGGAGAGCTCGACCATCGATTCGAAGATTCCGCGTACAGCGCCTGCGCGAACCTTGTGCCGCAAGCTTGCGGCGTAGAGCGCAGTGGCATAGGCCGGGGCGTGACGGGCGCGCTCGATGAAAGCGGTGAAAAATACGTCGGGATCATCCGCCGGGTAATCGACGATCTGCCGACTGAGGAAGCAGTCTTCCGGGGCAATGTTGCCTTCGATATCAACAAAGCTGAGCACCCGTTCCGGGCATTGATGAGCCAGCATCAGCGCAGTCAACCCGCCCATGGAATGACCGACCAGATGAAAGCGTTCGATACCGAAATGTTCCAGCACCTGCAGCGCGGTTTTCAGCAAAAAGGGGATGGAAATCCGCGAAAGATCACTGCACTGGCTCTCTCCGCAACCCGGTGCGTCATATGCGACGAAAGGATGGCCGACGAACGCGGCCTGCCGCACGATGTCGGCGTAGTCTTCCTTGGTCGAGCCAAACCCATGCAGGAACACGATCGGCGCCCGGACACCATCGCGATGTAGGGCGGCAACGCTCAACTGGACACCTTCTATCGTCAACGGTAGTTGCTCATGAGCAAAGGTTTCTGGAGAAGGCACGTTGTTGACTCCTTGAACGAAAAAAATTGCACCGGACCAGGTTCACCGGCTGACAGACACGCAATTTCAGGCTTATCAAGTGGCTTGTAAATTCCTAATTAGGGAATGCTTTCATATGTCAAACCTATCGTCGCTGTTCGTGGGCAACCCTTTGGCCATTCATGCCTTGGCCCGTAACCGCGCAACCACTTCCTCGACCACAGGGTTGGGGCGGTGCGCATGCCAGGCAACTGCGGTAGTCACAACATTGAGTTTCTGGGTAAGTGGGCGAAACACAACGTTGCCCGGGGCCAGCTTTTTCAACGACGCGGGCACCAGTGCAATACCTTGGCCGTAGCTGACAAAGGCAATTTGGGAGGCGACGGAGCGCACTTCATGCAAAACTCGCGGGGAAAAGCCGCTGGTGCGGCAGGTCGCAATCAGATTGTCGAAATAGACCGGGCTGACCTTGCGAGAAAACATCACCAACGGCTCGTTGGACAAACTGGACAAACTGATTCGCGTGCGCGAAGCCAGGGGATGATCACTGGGCATCGCTACCATCAAGCGATCCTGGGTCAGCGGCAGCGAATTGATCGACGCCCCCAGGTCTCCATCCAAACGAGCGAAGGCCAGGTCGATATCGCCGGCCTCCAGCGCCGGAACGGCATCGACACTGTCGATCTCCCTCACGGATACGGTGAGGTGCGGGTAATCACTCTTCAATTGCTCGATCAAACCCGGCAAGACATCAAACATTGCCGTAGAGATCGCACCGATGGTCAACATCCCCGACTGCCCCGTCACCGCCTCCTCCACGGCCAGCTCCAGGCGCTCCAGCTGGTCGGCGAACTTGCGCACCGCCGGCAGGATAGCGGCACCGACCGGCGTCAGTTTCGCGCCGCGTCGAGAGCGATCAAACAGCTTGACCTTGAGCGCCTGTTCAAGCACCTGGATCTGCTCACTCAGCGGCGGCTGGGACATGCCCAGGCGTTTGGCGGCGCGGCCGAAATTCTGTTCCTCGGCCACGGCCAGGAACAACCAGAGGTGCCGTATCAGACGAAAGTTGATCATGATTAATCCATAGGTTGAGCGTATAGAACGCTTCTGTGATTAGTAATATACCTATCAAATTGTCTCGCTGACACTGGACGCCTCCGTTACCACAGAGGCTACCCCATGAGCGTTTTGAATTTGCTGGATCGCTTCGCAGCACTGGACACCAACACGGTCTCCGACGCACTCGACTTCCTCGGCCTGCCAGGTGCCACCGTTGGGCTACGCCCGCTGTGGAATTGCCCGAAAATCGTCGGCCGCGCCAGCACTGTCCTGCTGGCGCCTAAATCCGACACCGCTCCCACTGCGCACCTGATTACCCCGGTGGTAGAGCAGATCGACAGTGACGATCGTGTGTTGGTCATCGCCGGCGGCATCGAAGGCATTTCCTGCTGGGGCGATATTCTCGCCAACGCCGCGGCCAGCAAGCAGGTGCGCGGTACGGTAATCGATGGTTTCAGTCGGGACATCGATGGCAGCGCGTCGATTGGCTATCCGGTTTACGGACGCGGCGTGACCATGATCAGTGCCCGCAATCGGGTGGTTCAGATCGATGCTGCCATCACCATCAGCGTAGCCGGCGTCGATGTCAGCGAGAACGACTATGTGATCGCCGATAACTGCGGCACCGTATTCGTGCCTTCAGCCTATATCGAAAAAGTCATCGATCTTGGCGAGCGGATTGCCCGCCGCCAGGACGGCATGGTCGAGGCCGTTCGCAGCGGCCGCTCGGTCGCCGAAGTGATGCATGACACCCAATTCGAAGCGATCCACGTAGAGCGCGCCTGATGAATCTTGAAGACAAAGCACTGATCGCCTTGTTTGATGGCCTGGACACCCCTGGCGTCTCCGATGCGCTGGATAAGCTCGGCCTGCCCGGCCAATGCCTTGGCGTGGCACCACTGGACAATTACCGCCACGTCATCGTCGGGCCGGCGTTCACCGTGCAGTACGTCCCGGCCAGTGTCCCGCCGGGCACGGTGGGTGATTTCATCGAAGACGTCGCGCCCGGCGACGTGGTGGTCATCGACAACGGCGGCCGTACCGATTGTACCGTCTGGGGTGACATCATGACCCAGTACGCCGGTACCCGGCATATCGCAGCCACCGTCATCGACGGTGTGTGCCGTGACGTCAACAAAGCCCTGGGCGATGGCTACCCGATCTTCAGCAAAGGCCGCTTCATGCGCACGGGCAAAGACCGGGTGCAGGTGCAGTCGGTCAACCAACCGGTGTCCGTTGGTACAGCCCGAGTCTGTGCCCGCGATATCGTGGTGGCCGACGCCAACGGCGTAGTGATCGTGCCTCGCGGCCGTGCGCCGGAAGTGGCGGCATGTGCTCGTCAAATCGAATCAGTCGAAGCCGACATTCGCGCCTTGATCGCTCAAGGAAAAACCCTTAAACAAGCCCGGGATGCGCTGGGTTACCACAGCCTGCAGAGGAAAGTCTGATGACCACGCTCCCCCTTCCCCCGAATTTTCAAGAACAGGCAAAAGCATCGGGCGGCTCCACTCTGGAGTTGATGAACCTCACCGACTGGAGGCGCCGGGCATGAACACCGACTTTCAGCGACTGAACCAACGCCTGGCGAATGCGCAGCCCTCGGCGACTTATCGGATCATGGATCGAGTGGCCGAGCGCCGGGCTCAAGGAGCGAAGATCATCTCGCTGTGCGCCGGCGAACCGGATTTCGATACCCCCAGACATGTGCGTGAGGCCGCCATTCACGCCATCGAGCATGGCCATACCCGCTACACACAGGTTGTCGGTGTACGTTCATTGCGCGAAGCGGTGGCGGCCAAGTTCCGTCGCGAAAACGGTCTGGACGTAAGCTGGCAAGACACGCTGGTGTGCAACGGTGGCAAGCAGGTGATCTACAACGCCCTGGCCGCTACTCTCAACGAGGGCGACCAGGTCATCGTAGCGGCGCCATACTGGGTCAGTTACCCGGAAATGGTGCAACTGTGCGGCGGCGAAGCGCGGATCGTTACCTGCGATGCCGTTACCGGTTTCAAACTGACGCCCGCGGCACTGGCCGTCGCGATCACCCCGCAGACCCGTTGGTTGATCCTCAACTCCCCGTCCAATCCGACAGGCGCGGTGTACAACGAGACGGAGCTTCGTGCCTTGGCGGCAGTGCTGCTGGAGCATCCCCACGTTCTGATCCTGGCCGATGATATCTATGAACACCTGATTTTCGACGATCAGGCGTTCTACACCCTGGCCCAGGTGGAGCCACGACTGGCACCACGAACCCTGACCATGAACGGTGTGTCCAAAGCCTACGCCATGACTGGCTGGCGCATCGGCTTTGCCACGGGGCCGCGCTGGTTGCTGGAGGCCATGGAAAAACTGCAAGGCCAACAGACCTCGGGCGCCAGCTCGGTTTCGCAGCAAGCCGCGCTCGCCGCGCTGGAGGGGCCGAAAGACTTTATCCGCGAAAGCCGTGCTGCTTTTCAGAGCCGTCGCGACTTGATGGTGGCGCTGCTGAACGACACGCCAGGGCTGGAATGTGTAACCCCGGCGGGGGCGTTTTATGCGTTCGCCTCCTGCGCGGGCCTGATCGGCCGCATCTCGCCCGCCGGGCGAGTGCTGCACACCGACGAAGATGTCGCCCATGCGCTGCTCGACGAAGCAGACGTGGCAGTGGTGCATGGCAGTGCGTTTGGCCTTGGCCCCTACATTCGTATTGCCTATGCACTGGACGACGCCTCATTGCGCCAAGCTTGCGAGGCTATCCGGATGTTCTGTACGTCCTTGCGTTAACGCTGATGAATGAACAAAACCCGGCCATGGCCGGGTTATGGTCGATGGAAGGAGCATGGTGGAATACCGGCCCCTCCCTACCCTTTTAACTGATTTTGATCACGACCTTGCCGAACGGACCGCGAGCCAAGTGCTCGTAGGCTTCGCGCGCTTGTGCAAACGGGTACACATGATCGATCACGGGGCGGATGTGATGGGTGTTCAAGAACTCGTTCATGCGGTCGAACGAAGAGCGTGGCGCAACGGCGATACCGCGAATCGTGGTTTGGCGGAAGATCATCGGCATCAAGTTCAGCGCAGCAGTCTGGCCTGTCAGGAAACCGATCTGAGCAATACGGCCACCCACTTTGGTTGCTTGAACAGAATCGTTGACACCGTCGCCGCCGGCCACTTCCAGCAACAGGTCAACGCCTTTGCCGTCGGTAAGCTTGAGGACCTCGGCAGCCCAATCCGGCGTCTTGCGGTAGTTCACACCCGCGATTGCACCCAGCTTGATGACGGCTTCAAGGTTTTCGTCGCGGCTCGAAGTAACGATGACCTTGGCGCCCAGTGCCATGGCAATCTGCGCGGCGAAGATCGATACACCGCCCGTGCCCTGTACCAGTACGGTCTGGCCTGCTTCGATCTGGCCGAAATCCACCAGCGAATACCAGGCAGTCAATGCTGCGATTGGAAGGGTCGACGCTTCTTCATCACTCATATCGTCAGGCGCCCTAACTGCGCTGTCTTCATGGATGATCATGAACTCAGCCAGGCCGCCAGGCAGGGGTGAGCCGAAGCAGTAATCGGGCTCGTCATGGGCTGGCATGCCATCGATCCAGCGCGAGTACAGATGGGAGTTGACGCGGTCGCCGACAGCGAAGCGGCTGACGCCCTCGCCCGCTGCCACGACGGTGCCGGCCGCGTCGCTTACCGGAATCAGCGGCTTGGGAACCATATGGGGCTCGTAGATACCATCAACGATGGCTTTATCGCGGAAGTTGAGAGACACGGCACCGACCTTGACCAGCAGCTCGCCTGCCTTGGGCGTTGGGGTTTCAGTCTCTCCCTGTTGCAGGTTATCCAGGCCAAAATCTTTCAGAAGCCACGCTTTCATTTTTTCTCTCCATTCGAAGTGGACGCCAGACGGTCGGTTCGACAGCCTGTTTACCCAGAGCATTGTTTCGCTTGGAGCGATTCGGATAAATGTTCAACGATGTACAAGATTGTTACCCTGCCAGGTAACAAACCCACCCTGCTATCACACTTGGAGACTCGAATGGAGCTCTTACAGTCAATGCGCGTGTTCGTCCGACTCGCCGAATCAGGCAGCTTTACCAAGGTGGCAGAGGCTACACAAACAGGGCGCCCCTACATCACCAGATCGATTCAGGAGTTAGAGGCTTCTCTGGGCGTGCGCTTGTTCCAACGCACCACCCGCAAGGTCAATTTAACGGCCGAAGGGGAGAGATTTTACGAGCGGGTCAAATGCATTTTGGCTGACATTTCGAACACCACTTCGATGTTCGATTCCAGCGGAGCCATGTTGCAAGGCCGACTGCGTGTCGACATCCCCAGCGCTTTTTCACAGCGAAGCTTTATCGAAAGCCTGAAAACGTTTACCGCAGCGTTCCCTGACATCGAACTCGTCGTGGGCATTACTGACAGGACAGTCGACCTTGTTGCAGAAGGCGTTGACTGCGTATTGCGGATTGGCGAACTGCCTGACTCAAGCATGGTGGCTCGTCAAATTGGAACAGTGGAAATGGTCACCTGCGCCTCGCCAGCCTATCTAGAGGAATGGGGAGAACCCAAGACACTGAACGAGCTGGTCAACCACAGAGGCGTCAACTTCCTCTCAGGGCAAAGCAACAGGCCGCTTTCCTGGTCTTTTCGAGGTAAAGGAGCCGATCAGCCTTATACCTGTCGCGGCACCATCACCGTCAACGAATCGAATGCTTACGTCCACTGCGCCGTGGCGGGCTTCGGCATCATTCAAGCACCGGGCATCACCGTCGACGCGTCGCTGGCCAGTGGCGAGCTTAGGGAAGTACTGCGACCTTACCGACCCACGCGACGCAAGGTTTCGGTACTGTATCCCAGCAGGACGCACCTCGCGCCACAGGTGCATGCGTTTGCAGATTGGCTACGCGAACACTTCCCAGCGCTTCATCCAGCGTGGTTCAAGGCTGAGTAATGGGTGATACCGTTGAACCAGCGAATCGATCCGGCCAAAAGTTCCGTCCGGCGAGGGCTCAATACCGAGCACAGGCGTCGAAAGAAACCGCTTGTTCATCCTGCTTGCTCAGTGTGCAAGCCCGGCCTTTTCAAGCACCTTGTCCAACCATGATTGGTCAATCACGCCGGATGCGATCTCGGCCTTTACCTTTTCTTCATGGGCCTCATGAGCACGTGCCTTGGCCAACACCTCTTCTGCGTCATCCTGAGAAAACGCAACAAACCCGTCTTCATCGCCGACGATAATGTCGCCTGGGTTGATGAGCATTCCTCCGATGGACACGGGAACGTTGATCTCGCCCGGACCGCTTTTATAGGGACCACAATGCACCACGCTGCGGGCGTAGCAAGGAGTGTCTTCGAAACTTGCGACGTCACGAATTGCACCGTCCACAATGAAGCCAACGCATCCACGTTTCTGAGCATACAGCTTGATCAGCTCGCCAATCACTGCGTTATGGGTATCGCCCTGAGCATCAATTACAAGCACGTGGCCCTCTTCAAGTAACGTCAGTGCTTTATAAATGTAAAGGTTGTCACCTGGCCGGGTCTTGACCGTCAATGCAGTACCGACAAGCTTTCCCGTACGGTTGTAGCGGTTCAAGCCTCTGGCACCAATGTGTCGCCCCATGTTGTCGCTGATATGAGGCGTTACAACCCGGCGGAAGGCGTCGATAAGATCCGCTGACGCGAGAGGTGGGGATGTAAGGATGCGAGAACCTGGGAAAGACATGATGACCTCCTGAACCGAATTAAGCCCTGCTGGGTTGAAGTCATGTTAAGGAAATAAAAACGCTACTTTTAGCGATATTTAGTCATGCAAACCCATCACTTTTATTCATTCTCTCCCAAAGAGGAATCCAGGATGAGGTGGCTGAAGTCACAACATTGTCGAGCAAGGTGTGCGATCTCAAGACTCAATCCTTGCAGGCGATCGGCGCGATGCACAGCAGCGTAGCGAATGTGTGGCAAGGGCGGTTGTGTGTGGATGATTTTCAGACGACCTTGTTTGATGATGGAAGCAAGGCAATTTTTTGGTAGATAACTGATACCCACCCCTGAAATGGTTAGCCCCACTTGAGCCACAAGATAATTACTGGTCAATGTTCTATTCAATCGAACATCGTGCTCGGCCAGCCAGCGCTCGTAAATGAGCCCGGTACCCGAACTACCGCCTTGAGTCAGCACGGTGTAAGACGCCAACGACTGCAATTGCATTGGTTCGTTTTCCTGATAAAGGTCCGGAGCGCTCATCCAGACGTTCTCAACCGCATCGAGCTGGGTGCTGGCAAAACGTGCATCACTGAATATCTCTGGCACGATGATCAAGTCCAGCTGATCGTTTTCCAGCTTTTTGAACAACTCGGAGCTCAGTTCAATGGAGGGCTCCAATGCCACTTTTGGATACGCCGCGCGGATCTTCTCGACAAGCGATGGTAGCCACGTCAAGGCCGTCAGCTCAGTGACCCCTAATCGATATCGCCTGACCAGTGCCTCTTTGGAGCTAATTCGATCCAATAAGTAGTCTCGCTGCCGCAGCATCTCAACTGCACATTCGAACAACTCCTCGCCCTTGGGCGTCAGTCGAGCGTTGCGTTTGGAGCGGTCGAAAATGGGCACGTCGAAAGCGTCCTCCAGCTCCTGAACACGCTTTGATATGGCTGACTGGGACATACTGAGCTTGATGGATGCGGCCTCGAAGCTCCCCAGCTCAACGATCCAGTAGATGGCTTCAAGCTGTTTGAGCGTAATCATTCTGACACCTACCTGAAAATAATTACCCGATTATTACTTCAACTCATCGCTAATAGTAAATCTATACCCTGGCTGCTTATCCGTAATCGAGGTGTATGACGACTAGCCCAGCGTCCAGGCACAATCGAAAACATAACTTAAAGAGATGATTTCCAATGAGTATTTGTCGCTTTTATTGATTGTTTGCCCACTCTAAATTAAGTGCGAATACCTACAACAATAAGGTCGCACCATGGCTATCTCGCAGTCTGCCAAGCCTATTGCTCGCAGCAGTTACCGCTGGGCTGTAGCAGGTTTGATTTTCATCATCTACACCATCGCGGCAGCAGACAGGGCCAACCTGGGCGTCGCGATGCCATTCATCCGTAAAGAATTCGACATGAGTAACGCAGAGGCAGGCGGCCTTATGAGCCTTTTCCTCCTCGCTTACGCACTGGCGCAAATCCCGGCGGGATTTGCCTTTGCCCGCATAGGCGTCAGCAAAATACTGCCGGGGGCAATGATCCTGACCTCGATTCTGACAGGGCTTGTGGGCACTGCCGGATCACTTCTGATGCTGAAAATCTACCGGTTTGGCTTGGGGCTTGCTGAAGGCCCATTGCCGATCAGCATGACCTCGACCATCAACAACTGGTTCCCCGCGAAAGAGAAAGGTATTGCCTCTGGCATCTTCCTGTCTGCCGTCAAGTTTGGCCCGGTCATTGTTCCTCCCCTCTGCGCGATCATCATCTCGGTATGGGGGTGGCGAGAGATTTTCATATTCTTCGCCGTGCCCGGCATCATCCTGTCGCTCGTTTGGTATTTCCTGGTTGCTGATCACCCGTCGAAAAGTCGCTTCGTTAACAAGGCTGAACTTGAGTACATACTTGAGCAGTCCGACCCCATGCAGGCGAATGCAACCGACTTGAGCAAGCCCTCTGCAAATTGGCTGAATACACTGGACAGAATCATCAAACGTCGCGCGGTGCCCGCGCTCACTTCAAACGGTCAGGTTTTCAAATCCTGGAATATTTGGGGATGTGCGACCAGCTATTGCTTCCAATTAGGTGTTTCCAGTGTGCTTTTGACTTGGATTCCCACCTACCTCATTACGGTAAAGAACTTTTCCATCATGAATATGGGGCTCGTTTCAGCAGCGCCATGGGTGGGAGCGGTACTGGGCAACCTGCTTGGCGGTTACTTCTCTGACCGTTTCCTGGGTGGGCGCCGCAAGCCTGGCATGCTGCTGTCCGCGATCGGTACGTCGCTGATGATGTACCTGCTGATCAACTCACCCGCAGAGCCTCTGTCTTATGGGCTGCTGCTGATGCTGACGGGTGTTGTGTTGAGCCTGGGTTTTTCATCCTACATGTCCTACCCGATGGGGTTGGCGTCCAAAGCCAGCTTCCCGATCGCCAACGCGATCGTGAACATGGTTGGACAGCTGGGTGCTGCGGCGACCCCCTTTTTAACCGGCCTTCTGCTGGACAGCTATGGCTGGAACTATGTCTTCATCTTCCTTGCAATCGGTTCCTTCACAAGCTTCGTCCTCTTGCTGACCATTGCCGAGCCCATCCCTGGCAAGCAGCGGGGTTAGCGGCGGTCACCGTCAGTTGAACCTGGCGGCAAGGTACTTCCTCACTCAGATGCCCTGGACAAACTCGAACTGCCGGGCCAATGCTTCGCGGTGATGCCGCTGGGTAACTCCAAGGTCGTCATAGGCCCAGCGTTTACGGCGACTTCATCGAAGACGTTGCGCCAGGCGACATTGTGGTTATCGACAATAATGGCCGTACCGACTGCATAGTATGGGGTGACATCATGACCCAATACGCAGGTGCCAGAAGCATCGGCATTGCGGATGCCAACGGCGTAGTCGTTGTCGTGCGTGACAAAGCACGCGAAGTGGCCGAATGCGCACATAACATCGAGAAGGTTGAAGCTGATATTCGCCCCTGAGCGCTGAAGGAAAAACCCTGAAGGAAGCGAGAAGCCTGCTGGGTTATCACACGCTGCAGCGAAAGTCATAGAGCGTAGCGCGCCCTACGGACCATTTATCGCCGAGTAAAAATTTGATAGCTTCAGTTCTCGCTTCATCTGCCGCTATTGCTATATCGATTTGTCGTCGTTAGTAACGTGCCTTATCTTGCAAACTGTCGACGAGGCAATCCGGCAGGTAGACAACTCTTGAGTGAATACCTGCTGCGAGTCTCCGGGGGGCTCGCTGGCAATGTCGCGGCAATGACTTGGCGAAACATCATAAGAGAACGTGGCCAATGGACAATGGACAGTACGCAAGGCGGGCAGCTACGGCGGTGTCCGACGCGTTGCCGCATATTCTGCTGATCGACGATGTTCCTGAAGATATCCGTGCCACGCTCGTTCTGCTAAAGACCCAGCCTTGGCGCCTTTCGCTGGCCAGCGACGCCCATCAGGGCTATCAACGGGCACTCAGCCTGCGCCCGGATCTGATCGTGCTGGATGTTCACATGCCACAGATGGATGGCTTCAGCCTGTGCCGGCTATTACGCGAGGCACCGGCCACCCGGCTTACTCCGATCCTGTTTCTGTCGTCGGCCAATACGCCACTGGAGCGCCTCGAGGGGCTGGCGGTCGGCGCGGTCGACTACATCCCCAAGTCCTACGCCCCCGAAGAAGTACTGGCACGCATCAAGATTCACCTGCAATTGACTTGGCGAGCGCCGCCGGCCATTCACGACGGCCCGGTCGATCCGCAACCACAAGGTGATGAAATCGTGCTGAGGGCGGCGATGCGATTGATTGAAAACCAGCTGGACGATATACCCTCCCTGCCCTGGCTGGCACAAAAAGTCGGCACTCATGAAAAACGTCTCACCGCGATCTTCCGTGAGCACTTGGGGCTCACCGTGTTCGCCTATATACGCGATGCCCGGCTGCGTCGCGGCCAGGAACTGCTCGGCGAAAGCGCCATGAGCGTGCAAGACGTCGCCGAGCTGGTGGGCTTTCGCAACGCCTGCAACTTCGCCACCGCCTTGCGCCAGCGAATCGGCATGACGCCCAGTCAGTTTCGCCGGCAAACCCTGGGCATTGAGGATGCAGAGCCGGCCGGACGCACCTGATGCGGCGTCTACAGCTGTTGTTGCTGACGCTGGCGTTGTTATCCGCAGGCCTGCTGCGCGCCGCCCCTGTGGAAAGTTGCCGGGCCGAGCAACTGGATCTGATGTCCACGCTGCAAATTTTCGAGGACACTCACGCCAGCCTGAGCCTGGACGAAGTGGCTCGATTGCCCGCAGCGCGTTTCAACACCCCGACCTCAGACTGGCCACCCCAAGGCTATAGCCGCTCCGCGTTCTGGTTAAAAATGCAGCTCACCAATTCAAGCGATGCGGCCTGCTCGCGCCTGCTGGTGGTTGGGGCGCCGCGCCTGGAGGACATCCGCGTCTATCTGTCCACCGGCGGACGTTGGAGTGATGCGCATGCGGGAAGCGCTCATCCCCTGGCCGAATGGCCCCAGCCACCGGCGCGCCAGCCGGCGTTCCCGATCTCACTGGCGGCACGGGAAAGCGTCACTGTGTTCGTCCGAGTGGCGAGCAATTTCCAAATGCTGCTGGAACCGCAACTGTGGTCCGAACCGGCGCTGCTGCGCAGTCAGCAACAGACCTACCTGAGCGATGGACTCACCCTCGGCATTGTCCTGCTGGTCGTGCCGTTCGGCCTGATCGTCGGCTGGATCCTGCGCTCCCCCTTGCTGACCGTGAACGCAGGCGCGGTGCTGAGCTACATCCTGCTCACCTGCATCCTCAACGGCTACCTGGTCTATTGGCCCACCGCGCTGGGCTGGACACGCGAGTTGCTGACCTGCGCCAGCGCGGTCTCGTTCGTTCTGTTTCTGGCCTACATGCGCGTGTTGTTGCAGGTGTCCCGCCTGCCCCGCATCATTGGCTGGAGCTATTGGGTGCCGCTGTCGGGCTGTATCCTCGGCCGACTCTGGTGGCTGAAAGTCGATGCAGTCCAGGGCGCGCAGCTGGTCCAGGTATCGCTGATGAGCTTCTACGCAGTGCTGCTCGCGACGTTATTCATGGCCTGGCGCCGGCGCCTGAGCTACAGCTGGATGGCCTGGCTGGTGCCAGGGCTCTTGCTGGGCCAATTGCTGATGCGGATTTTCTTCCCTCAGGAACAGCTGCCCTGGCAGTCTGCGCAAAGCAAATACAGCTTATCGTCTACGTTGGCAGGCGTGGCGTTGCTGGTGTGCACCCTGATCATGGAAGTGGTCCGCAGCCGCGACCGCGAAAAGCACGCGCTGTCCAGCCTCGAACAACAGCGCCACGCCGAGCACGAGCGCCTGGAAAGCACCGTGGCGCTGCGCACCGCACAGTTGCGCGACTCCCTGACGGCTCGCAGTGCGTTGATGGCGCGAATCAGCCACGATCTGCGCTCGCCGCTGGTACGCATTATCGACTACGCGCGCCTGTTGCACGCCGGGCCAAACCGCGATTACCCAGCCACGATCGAACGCAACGCCCGCCAGCAGCTGGAGCTGATCGATGAGATGCTCGAGTTTTCCCGTGGCGAGCTGGAGCAAATGCAACTGGCCCTCGCGCCGGGGTATTTGTACGGTTTCCTCAAGGAGATCGCCGACGAAGCCGGCTTTCTCGCCGCGCGTCAGGGCAACAGCTTCGAAGCGGTGCTGGCCGATGACCTGCCGCCTCTGGTCGAGGCCGACTTCAAACGCCTTCGGCAAATCCTCATGAACCTGCTGGCTAACGCGGCAAAATTCACCCACAACGGCCAGATCCGTTTCGAAGTGAGCGGTTACCCGCAGGCAAACGCCGATGGCGTGCAATTGCGCTTCAGCGTGATCGACACCGGCATCGGCGTTGATCCGCAAGAGTTCGAACAACTGCTGCAACCCTTCCGCCGCGGCCGCAATGCGCAGCGCTACGACGGCAGCGGGCTGGGCTTGTCGATCGTCACGCAACTGCTGGAGCGCATGGACAGCCGGCTCGAACCCCAGGCCACCGAGCAAGGCGGCAGCCACTTCAGTTTTCGCCTGCGACTCAGATGCGCTGAAGAACATGACCTGGAACTCGGCCTCGTCGACAACAACGCCACGCCGCTCGATGGCCAGGGCAAGCACGTTCTGCTGGTCGATGACGTCGAGCAGAACAGCGAATGGCTGTATGACCTGCTGGCCGGCTACGGTTTTGACGTGAGCATGGCGGCGAACGGCGAAGACGCCTTGGCCTGCCTGGCCGGACAATCGGTAGACCTGCTGATCAGCGACCAGATGATGCCCGGCATGGACGGCTGGGAACTGTTGCGGCAGGTGCGCGAGCGCTGGGGTGATTTGCCGGTGATGCTGTTTTCCGCGGTCCCGCCACGCAGGCCGCAGGATTATCCAGACTATCTGGTATTCGATGCGGTACTGCTCAAGCCCGCCGACAGCCGAGAATTGCTGGCTTGGGTCAAGATGCTGGCCTGCACGGATACAGTGCGCCGCGCAATAGCCCGGGAGTTCTAGCATGCCGGGCTCGGGTTATCGGCTGCTCTTGCTTTGCCTTGCGGCTTGGCCCTGGGCGTCGGTGGATGCCGGACAAGAGGCGCCCGGCACCCTCACGCTCGACAACACGACCGTCACCGCCCGACGCCGCGAGGAAGCCCCACAAGACGTGCCGATTCTGATGAGCGTGCTTTACGGCGAGCAACTGGACGAGGCCGGCCTGCATCGGCTTCAGGACATCCAACAACGGGTGCCCGGCCTGGTGGTGTCCGGTCACGATGCGCGTTTCGCCGGGTTCGGCCTGCGCGGCTTCGGCGCCACTGCCTACAACGATGGCCTGGAAGGCAGCGTTGGCACCTACATCGACGGCGTTTACCAAGCGCGCCAGGGCATGGCCTTCACTGAATTGATGGACATCGAGCGCCTCGAAATTTTGCGCGGGCCACAGGGCACCCTGTTCGGCAAGAACACCACCGCCGGGGCGCTGAACATCATCACCCGCCAGCCGACCTTTCAACCCGAGGCCAACTTTGAAGCACGCTACGGCGAGCACGGGTTGCGGGAATATCGCGGGGCGATTTCCGGCCCCCTGCAGGGCGACGTATTGGCCGGGCGCCTGAACGTCTTCAACAGTTCGGTCGATGGTTCAGTGGACAATCTGCAAGATGGCAACCGCCTCGGCGACGCCGACAGCCAGGGCCTGCGTGGGCAATTATTGTGGACGCCGAACCCGGACTTCAGCGCGCGCCTGATCGCCGACCATGCCGAGCAAAACGAGGCCGGCAACGTGCTGCTGGTCAATCACTACAGCGCCCAGACTCGCCAGCGCGCCAAGTTCCTCGGCTATCCGCTGGCAGCACCCGCCCCTTACAAACGCGAGACCCGCATCGACGCGCCGGGGCGTCCGCATACCTTACAGAACGGTGTCTCACTGGAGTTGAACTGGGAACTCGACGCGGCGCTGCGTTTGACCAGCATCACCGCCTACCGCGACTGGGACTACCGCGCCGCTCGCGACGGCGACAGCACTGCGCTGTCGGTGGCCGAATCCGAAACCGAGCTGGGTCACCGCCAGTTCAGCCAGGAATGGCGCCTGTCCGGCACCGCCGGCTCGTCCGTCGATTATGTCGCCGGGCTCTATTACCTGCGTCAGCAGCTCGACCGTAAGATCGACGTTGAATTCGGCAAGGACGCCGCGCCCTGGTTCGTCGGCGATCAACTGGAACCGCTGAAAAAACTTTATGGCATTAACTTCACCGATCCAAAGCAGGTGCCGGCCATGCTGCTCGAAGGTGCCCAACAACGTTACAACGGCAAGCAAAGGGGCGACAGCCGAGCCATTTTCGGCCAGCTTTCCTGGCGCCCGATTGAGGCGCTGGAACTCACCGGCGGCCTGCGCTACAGCCAGGATCGCAAAGACGGTTGGGTCTCCCGCGACGTCAGCAATCTCGCCCCGCTAAATGGCTTGCCCGCGGTTTTCCAGGCGGGCGGCCAATTGCTGCGCGGCATCGCCCTGGGCGGTGGTTATTACCGTGAAGATACGATTGAAGAGCACAACGTCTCAAGTTTGCTCAGTGCCAGCTACCGCTTCAACGATGCCGTGATGGGCTATATCAGCGGGTCGCGGGGCTACAAGGCCGGCGGCATCAATTTCGACGTGGTCGGCCCGTTCACCGCGCCCACTTTCGAGCCGGAGCGTGCCACCTCCCTGGAACTGGGCATTAAAACGCGCTTCTGGGACGAGCGCGCGATGCTCGACCTCGCCGTCTACCAGACCGACGTGGACAACTACCAAGCGCTGACCTATAGCCCGCCGACATCGCTGTTCGCCCCCCCGCTGCGCGACAACCTGATCAACGTCGGCAAAGTCCGCCTGCGCGGCATCGAACTGGATTCCGCCTGGCAACTGCAGCCCCAACTCACCTGGCGCCTGGGCCTGGCCTGGAGCGACGCGCGCTACCGCAGCTTCCCCAACGCGCCATGCCCGCCCGCCTCGGGCCAATGGACCTGCGACCTCAGTGGCAATCGCCTCTACAACGCGCCGCAATGGAACCTCAGCAGCGGCCTCGACCACAGCCACCCGCTGCCGCATGGGCTGGAAGCCTACAGCGGCATCGATTACAGCTTCAGGTCCGGCTACTACGGCACCCTCGAAGGCGGCGAAGGTAGCTATCAACCCAGCTACGGCCTTACCCATCTGCGCCTGGGGCTGCGCAGCCAGGACCGTGCCTGGGAGGTGGAAGGCTGGGTGCGCAACCTCTTCGATCGCCACTACATCACCGCCGTGTATTCACTGCTCGGCGCCGGTGACTACGGCGTCATGACCGGCAGCGAACGCACCCTCGGCACCACCGTCAGGCTTCGTTATTGAGCGAAATGAACCGCGTCGGACAAAACGCCAAACGGTTACCGCCGGCCTTTTTCGACAGGTACATGGCCTGATCCGCCTTGCTGATCAGCCCATCGATCTCCACCCCATGCTCAGGATAAAACGCCACCCCGATACTCGCCGCAATCTCTACCGTCTGCGCGCCAATCACAATCGGGGCATTGGCCGCCTGCAGCATTCGCTTGAGCAAAGGCTCGCTGTCTTCCACGGCCTGTAAACCTACCAGCCCCGCCACAAACTCATCGCCCCCCAGCCGCGCCAGG
Organism: Pseudomonas libanensis; assembly: GCF_001439685.1. GTDB lineage: Bacteria > Pseudomonadota > Gammaproteobacteria > Pseudomonadales > Pseudomonadaceae > Aquipseudomonas > Aquipseudomonas libanensis. The sequence continues at coordinate 143,218 of NZ_JYLH01000006.1, read as the reverse complement.
GTATCGCCTTCACGCAACGTCGCATTGATCCGTGCCGCGACAATCTCCAGGACCCGATCACCCCAATCATGCCCATAACTGTCGTTAAGCGCCTTGAACCCATCGAGGTCAATAAACGCGATAGCCACTTTCTGCTGATGCATACGCGCCTTGCCCAGCGCCTGGCGCATCCGCTCGGCCAACAGCAGCCGATTGGGCAATTGCGTGAGCGCGTCATACCGGGCATCGCGCTCCAGCAACTGAAGGCGCTGCTTCATCTGCGTCACATCGCTGAACAGCGCTACATAGTGCTGGACATTCCCGTGACGGTCATGCACCGCACTGATGTTGATGCGGGAGGTCATTTCCCGGCCGTTCTTATGGCTGCTTTGAATCTCACCGGACCAATGCCCGTGGAAATCCAGCGCGTTCTTCATTGGCGTATAAAACGTCGCGAGCCGACGCACCAGACGATGAGCATTTAACTCCCGCCCCAGCACTTCGTCCTGCCCGTAGCCGGTGAGCCGGGTGAACGCCTCGTTCACCGCGATAACCCGGCCAAACGGGTCGACGAGAATAATGCCGTCGCGAGCGTGGCTGAACACAGTGGCGGCCAACTCCGGACACAGGCTGTTGAGGCGACGCTCGTAAGCGCCTTCGTCACGACGGGTCGGCCAGGTGTTGGAATCGAAGCCTTGCTGGGCCAGATAGGAGACCAGCAAAGAGAGCGATTTGTGCAGGCGGGTCAGTGCGTGCGTGGCAAGCCTGGAGTTGAGGCAGTAGCGACGGATGAAGGTGCGCAGGTTCATGGTACGCGGTGCTCGGTTGCAGCGGCAGGGTTGAGTGAAGGGTGATTATCGAGGTGCAGACCTGCCGAGGCCTTTGCGCGAACGGATGAGAGCTTTGCGGGAGGGGATGAATGGGAAGGATTTTCTGCGGTGTCAGCCAGCTGGGGTTGTCAGTCACTGGGCGAGCCTATTATGGTTTCGACATCTCCCGTTGTAACTCCGGCTTTCAGCGCAGTACATCCCTGTGCCCCGGCCAGCTCAATCGAGAGGAGGAGCAGTTGGTGCGTTACTACCGTTGCTTGTCGGGACAGGGTCATGAAGCGGTGTGCTGCCTGACGTTTTCAACAGCCCCTTGGCCTGCATTTGCTGGTCTGCGGGCTCCGTCGTCAGCAATAGCCCGGTACCGGCGCGTAAAGCGCCTTGCGCCTGGGTGTGCAGCTCGACGCCATAACCCCGGTCAGCCAGGCGTTTGTTGTCTTTGTTCTGTTTGAGGTGCCCTAACGTCAAGCCACTGTCGTGATCGGTGGTGTAGAGCTGGACGCGGCTTTGCCCCGGGGTGTCGTCGAACTGCAGGTGTCGATAGCCGCCGCTGCCGGTGGCGCTGGTGGACAGGTCTTGGGTTTTCCAGCCGTCGAGGTATTCGGCGACCAGAGTGTCTGCGCCCAGGGGGGGGTGTGCAGTTGCAAAAGGCGCTGCTGTTGCGTCAATGCGCGAGAGACTGAATAGACTATATTCACTTGCTAAAAAACTTCTCGTACGCCAACTCCATCCAATCCAATACACTTCGCGCGGGTTTAGTCGACAGCTTTTGAATCAGGCGCCTATTCATGTAGTGCTTCGAATACACTAGATTGCCGAACGTTGCTTCGAGATCAGATTCAGCCATGCTGTCATGAACATCGTTGATAAAATGCGGGTACAACGCCTCAATCTCTGGAATACGAGCACCGGGATTATTCCACAACCAATACAGTGCCTGCCCTTGCGGATCGGTCACAAAAACATCTGGCGTTACTTCGCCGTTAATTTGTCGCATGGCTTGCTTTTCATTAAATTGGGGAGTGGAACGAGCGTTGCGTTCCAAATATGCGAGTTCGTCGACCAACTTCTGATAACGGCCGTAGGCCTTAGGATCAAGCGGTACACCCAAGCCCCAGCCCATGGTCTTACGCCCGGCACGGGCCTCGTTCTGGTCGTACCACATACGCAGCCAGTGGATAAAAATAGCAGTGTGGCCACTTAATTCTTCTTCGATGTTTTTCGGCAATAGGGTAACTGATTGCGGAACGCAGGGGGCCACGCACTGAGATGGCGAAATTTGAACTTTAATGATATCTGGTTTAAAACGCTCTACAGGGCGCCCCAATTCAAGCACCAGTGATGGGATATCGCGGGTGACCGTTACCAGTTTTTTAACCGCGTTGCGGTAATTGCGCTGGAAAGCGGTGATCTCGGTATCTATGACAAATGTTTGGTGCAAGTCATCATCAATTTCCGCCAACTTATCAAGGCTAGGCATAGGAATCCCTGCCCCATAGGCACGGTGGTACATCATCTGCAACGGTAACCGTGACAACTTATCGGATACGCCGTCTTCACCGTCCACCGCTCCACCGCCCACATCTACTTGCGAGCCCGGGAACAAGCGCTCCTGACGTGGTCCGCGATAGTCCTCGGGATCGGCGCCGATCATGCTCAGTGGTTTATAAAAACGCAGTTCATGGGCTGCGGCGTAATGCACACACCGTTCGATCTGCGGCGACACCACTAGCTCCGAGGACACCTTGTTGCTCAACGGCATAAAGCCCGTGAGGAAGTTGTCGTCATAGCGATTGGTGACGCAATCAAACAAGCCCATGAACTTGATTTGCACGGGGACTCCCTCGTACAAACCACCGGGGGCAATCTCATCCAGCAGCCGATTAGCGAAGGCCAGGGCCATACCACCGCCCATGTCGTAGCCAAAGATCGCGACTTGAATCTTGTTAATGGGCAAGCGTTCCTTGGCATTCAGGATCGCCATTTGAAAGTCACGCCGAGCGGCATTCAATCGGGAGTCAACGCCCGTGTTGAACAATGCCGCGATCATCGACGCATCACGCAGCAAGCCCGATGACTCCGCAACATAACCCGCTGTTACCTTGACACCGGCTTGTGCTGCCGTCTTGCCCGCGCGCCAAGGATGACGCGTCACTTCACGCCAATAGGCCTGCCACTCGCGACGCAAGTTACGTTCGATTCGCGCCCATTGTTTGCGAGGCTTTTTAGCCAGGCGCTTAACCTGCCGGGCCATGTTGCCAACCGACTCCTTTCCTTCGTCCCACACTTCACCGGTCGTCCAAATGGCACGCCGAGGCAGACTTCTATTACGAATACCTTTGCTTCGGCTCCAAGCGTCACTTACCGTCTCGGTGGCTGTTTCTTTAGCTTTGTCTTTTGCTGTGTCCTTTATTTTCTTGGCAGCATCTCTACGTGCTCTATCGGCTAGGGCTGCGGCCAATACGCCGGACTCGGGGTCGAATTCAGTGCCGAGCCCCGAATAATAAAATGCACGCTGACCTTTATCTGGACGTTCATAAGCTGCCAGATGAAGTTTGACGATATTCGAGGGCACGCCAGCTTTATCAGAGAAGCCAAAGCCATCAAAATAAAAGCTCATCCACATTACTTGCTGACAAACCGGACAGCTCTGCTCAGACTCGGATTTAATACGATCTAAAACGCTTCCCTTAATGTCTAACTCTTGATCATTCACTATTCTGCCCCCTCAGGCGGCACTAGCTCTGGCGCGCCCATACTATCAACCCATTGGAGCTGGGCAGTACCATCCTTCATGAAGTACGCACGAAAATATCGCGACGTTGAAGATTCGGGTTGCGGAATAGTTACCTGCGTAAAAAACTCTTTTTTCGGCATGCCTGCTTCAACTTCTTTTCGGCTGCGTGCAAAATCCCAAGTCAAGCCGACCTTTTTCCCTGGAGTAACTCGACATCCACAGTTAAACTTCCCACCGCCACCGTAAATCTGATCGACATCCTTTCCTGGAGGGTTCCCCCAACAACCTGCCTTACTTTCATTATCCAACCAAAACATATGTATCTTTCGTTCATTTTGATTGTATCCACTGATACAAACCGTTTTAGGGGATGGTGGAAAAATATCTCCACACGCAGAAAGAAAAAGTACTCCAGCAACAATTGCCGCCACTCTAATTAACAAGCAGACCATCAAACTCTCTCCTTCATACTTTCCACCCAAATCAACACCCTCTCCAGAATCACCTCAGTTTTATCTCGATACTGTTCAAACACAGACTTGAGGTCAGGATCATTCAATTCTTTGGCGGCAACCGGCAATATCAATGCACACACTTGATAAAGCAGTTTTCCTTCGGGCTCTTTGTCGCTGCTCAGCATTCCACACAGCGTAAAAATATCTTGATAGGTCTGAATAGGATCTGAGTTCACTGCGAGGACACCCTGCCAGCGCAGTTGCGCTGTAATGCGGTCAACCAGGCTAAGTCGCTCCAAAGCCTGTAAGTCTCGATCCTTGAGCTCCCACGCCCAGGAACGCCCCTGCTGGTCTATCGAAGGCGTCAACGTCTCAACCTCACCATCACGTCGCACAAACATCCAGGCTTTGGCCTCATCCAACAACGCATTACTACGCCGTGGTCCAAGCACCTGGATCAGCGATTGCAACACCGCCGAGTCGTAAAAACGCATCAACCCAGTGCGATGCCCCGAAAGCGCAATACTGGTTTTGCGGGCCAAAGCACTAGCCAACTGTTCTTGGGACAAGGCACTGACCAGCAACGTAAACGCAAAAGGTCGACGGGTGAGAGCGCGCGTGAGTAGTCCGTCCACCCAATGTGACTCATAGGACATTAACAGGGCGCAGACTTCAGGGGCGCTGGCTTCGGGCTGGCCCTTTAACAGGTTTTCGACTTGTTCGCGCTCGACCAGATCCTTCCACGGCAGAGCGTTGCGCGACAGTTGTGCTGCATCGACCAGCAAATAACGTTGCAGTGCGGGATGGGTCTCTTGAATTTGTTGCGCGGCGAGGTGCCAACGCTCCAGCAAGGTGTTCATGCGCCTAACCTCGAATCGCAACGGGCTGATGGGATTGCGCTGATCGACGCATACATTCCACGCACACCGGCTTGTTAAGTGCGGGTAACATCGGCGTGGTTTTGCGGGGCCCGGTCAACTGATGACGCTGCGCCTTGAACGTCACCGCCCCCGGTGCATGAATCTCAATGTTGCCCCCCACCAGTCGAACGGTCGCGCCTTGCACGCTCAACAACAGGTGCTTCTTACCCTGCACATGAGCGTTGCCCTGGGTGCTGACCATGCGGATATTTTGCTGTGCGGCAACGCTGATCTTGTCGCTTTGCGCTTGCACGCTGACCGCGCCGGTGGCCGCGTGCAGGGCAATCCCGGTGTTCGCAATGGGGCGACTGTCGCCCTCTGCGCCACGGGTAAACAGCACTAAGCCTTGCGCCGCGAGAAAGGCTGCATGACCTTGGGCGGTCAAGTTGATGTCCGTTCGGGCGTTGAGCAGGCATTGCGTACCCGTCGCCCAAATCTGGTGCTTGGGGGTCAAGCTGAGCAGGCCGGCTTGGCCATAGAGCGCGAGCAGCGGCTTACTCCACGCCGCTACCTGCCCTTCGCCACCACCGATGCCCATGCCTGACGCGGTGCCCTGCTGCGTCGCCTTCAGGCTTTCCTGGCTGTTCTGCAGAGCTTCGCTGGTGGGCGACTGCTTGCCGTCGCTGGCTAGCCCAGCCTTCTGCTGTCTGGCGCTGTCGGCCAATTGATCCACTTGGTCTTGGGCTTTTTCCAGTTCGGCCAACAGACCCTTGGCCTGCATTTGCTGGTCAGCCGGCTCTGTCGTCAGCAATAGTCCGGTACCGGCGCGTAAAGCGCCTTGCGCTTGGGTATGCAGCTCGACGCCATAGCCTCGGTCAGCCAGGCGTTTGTTGTCTTTGTTCTGTTTGAGGTGCCCTAACGTCAAGCCACTGTCGTGATCGGTGGTGTAGAGCTGGACGCGGCTTTGCCCCGGGGTGTCGTCGAACTGCAGGTGTCGATAGCCGCCGCTGCCGGTGGCGCTGGTGGACAGGTCTTGGGTTTTCCAGCCGCTGAGTACCCCGGCGTGTTGGTTACCAGGGAACCACGCCGGTGCATTGCCGGTACTGCCGGAGGGGCCGCCTGCGATCTGGTTATGCGCCGCTTCGGCCTGGCCCCGGCCGTTGTACAACGAGCCGATGACCACGGGGCGGTCGATATGCCCTTCAACAAACTCCACCAGCACCTCCTGCCCGACCCGGGGCACCCAGGCGCTCCCCCAATTGCCACCGGCCTGGGTCGCGGCCACGCGCACCCAAGTGCCAACACTGGCGTCTGCCGGCGCATTGTCGGTAGCACGAGGATGGGGGCGATGGCTGGATGAGCGTTCACCGCGCTGCCAGTGGAATTGCACCTTGATGCGTTGGTCGCGATCGGTCAGCACGGGGCCGCCGTCGCCGATCACAATGGCGCTCTGTGCACCGTGGACGGTTGGGATGGGATGCAAGCGGCGCCCGTGACCGTCTTGGGTTTGCGGGCGATAAGGGTGACTGGCGGGGATCAGTGTGAAGTGGTTGCAATACACGGTCTCCGGCCGGCCGGGTACAGGCCCCAGCCCTGCCAGTACCGCCGCTTGCAATTGAGCATCCAGGTTATTGCGGGCCTGATGACGCACACGTATGCACAGCATGGGTTCGTCCGCCTGCACGCTGTCGTGGTTACTCAGGCATAGAGTCGACCCTGGCGCCAAACGTCGCCATGTCCCCCGGCTGTGTACTTGGCGACGCGCAACCTGTTGAGCATTCAGGTGCTGGCGTGCGCGCTGCTCTCCTTGAGCGGTGTCCGTCCAGGCATAAGGGCCGGCTGTGTCCTGGTCCACACAGCCACTGATGCCGGTGTCGCCCTGAGCGTGTCCTGATAACAATGAATGGCTGCGGTAGTCCCAACTTTGGCGCTGTACCTGCCCCACCATCCAGCGCTGTTCTTCCGCCCATTGCTGCACACTGTCCTCTGCCTCGGTGACGTCGCTGCGATGAAAGCGCACGGATACCGGTGCATTCGGCGCCAGCTTGCGGTTGCTGTCGGTCAGTACCAAGGTATGGCTGCCCAAGTTCGGGGCCTGGGGATCGCCCAGATGCTCAAAGTGATAGGCAATGCCCTCCTCCGCCAGCAACCGCTGCACAAACGCCAGGTCACTTTCCTGGTATTGCGTGGTCAGGCTGCGCTTGCGATAAACACCCGGAACCTCCAGGGCCCAGCGCCACTGCGGCTGAATCACGCCCTTGCTATAAAAACCGAAAATTTGCTCGCAAATCTCCATCACGGTCAGGTCATGAAAGGCGTAGCTGTCTTGCCGGTGTCGTAACAGGCTCAACCATGGCTCGATCCGCAACTGATAACGGGCCAATCCGCCATTGCTGCCGACGCGCGTGCATTGGCTGACATGCCCGTGAAAAGGCCGCAAGTCCGTGCGCGAGTCAGCACACTGCAGTTGCACCAACACCGGTGCGCCGATCAGTTGTTCAATGGGCAAACACCCATCCGCGGACAAGGCACTCAGTTGCAAGCAATACCCTTGCTGGTCCAGTGCCTCCCAGCCGTCGAGGTATTCGGCGACCAGCGTGTCTGCGCCAAGCGGGGTGTGCAGTTGCAAAAGGCGCTGCTGTTGCGTCAATGCGGTAGAGGCCGTCACAGGTCATCCTTCCTGATGGAGTTCACTTGATCTGGTAGGTAAAGCCGCGCTTATTGGCGCCGACTTTGATTCGAGACAGGGCCTGCCCATCGGCCATGCGTGCCAACACGGCATCGGCGATTTCCGGAAGCAGGCTGCCATTGATGATCTGGTCAACGGCACGGGCGCCGATGTCGACTTCGGTGCAACGCATCAGCAGTGACTCGACCAGCGCATCGTCGTAGCGGAACTCGGCCTGGTGATTGGCCTCGACACGGCGCCCGACGCGATCCAGTTTCAAGCGGATAATCGCGGCCAACGAATCATCGTTGATCGGGTAGTACGGCACGACATCCATCCGACCCAGAAAGGCGGGCTTGAAGGTCTTGTACAGCGTTGGGCGAATCAGTTCCGACAACTGTTTGACATCCGGCAGTTCATCGGGTGTTTTGTTGAGGCAGGCCTGCATGATCAGCGACGAGGCGGTGTTGCTGGTGAGGATGATCAGTGTGTTACGAAAGTCGATCTCACGGCCTTCGGCGTCGTCCAACACGCCTTTGTCAAACACTTGGTAAAACAGCTCAAGCACGTCCGGGTGGGCCTTTTCCACTTCGTCGAGCAGCACTACGCTGTAGGGGTTGCGTCTTACGGCTTCGGTCAGTTGCCCGCCTTCGCCGTAACCGACGTAGCCGGGCGGTGAGCCTTTGAGTCCTGAGACGCTGTGGGCCTCCTGGTATTCGCTCATGTTGAAAGTGATCAACTTGCGTTCGCCGCCATACAGCGCATCGGCCAGGGCCAGGGCGGTCTCAGTCTTGCCTACGCCGGAAGGTCCAACGAATAGAAACACACCCTTGGGCTTATTGGGATCTTCAAGATAAGCGCGAGCGGTCCGTACCCGCTGTGCGATAGCGGCCAAGGCGTGGGACTGCCCGATCACCCGGGCCTCCAACACGCCACCCAAGGTACGCACCGTGCGAAGCTCGTCCTTGACCATCTTGCCCAGAGGAATACCGGTCCACGCGGACACCACCTGGGCAATGACATTGGCGTCAACTTGCAACGGCAGTAAGGGGTTCTCCCCTTGCACGTTGGCCAAGGCCTCCATCGCCCGGGCCAGTTCCAAGCGTTGAGGTGACACGGGCGCTTTTTTACGTCCCTTCGTAGCCGAATTGACCGAGGGCATTCCCTCCTCCAACTCACCACGCAGTTCAGCGATACGTTGGACCAACTGCGCTTCTTGCTGCCAAAGCGCATTGGCGTCGTCCAGCTGTTGCTTCAGCGTCGCGGATTGAGCTTGCAGTTCACTGAGGCGCTTTTCGTGCTGACCGCCGCTGGCAAGCTCACGATTCAACGCCTGCCGTTGGACCTCCAGTTGCTCCAGCTGTTTTTGAAGGTCAGCGATCACAGCGGGCCGAACCCCTTGGCTCAAAGCAACCCTTGAACAGGCCGTGTCCAATACACTGACCGCCTTGTCCGGCAGTTGCCGGGCACTGATATAGCGATGCGACAACCGCACCGCTTCAGTGACAGCCTCATCCAGCACACGTACGTTGAAGTGCTGTTCCATCAACGGAACCAACGCCCGCAACATCGCGGCTGCGACCGGCTCGGACGGTTCATCCACCTTGACCATCTGAAAGCGACGGGTCAGGGCCGCATCTTTTTCGAAGTACTTTTTGTACTCGGACCACGTGGTGGCCGCCAAGGTACGCAGCTCCCCGCGCGCCAAGGCCGGTTTGAGCAAGTTGGCAGCATCATTTTGCCCGGCCGTGCCCCCTGCGCCGATCAACGTGTGGGCTTCGTCGATAAACAGAATGATAGGAACCGGGTGTTTTTTGACCTCCTCGATCACGTTTTTAAGGCGCAGTTCAAACTCACCTTTGACGCTGGCCCCGGCCTGCAACAACCCCATGTCCAACGCCAGCAATTCAACGCCCAGCAACGCACTTGGCACATCACCGACGACGATGGCGTGCGCCAATCCTTCGGCCACCGCCGTCTTGCCCACACCGGCTTCACCGGTAAGGATCGGGTTGTTTTGCCGACGGCGCATGAGGATGTCGATCACTTGTCGAATTTCCACCTCGCGCCCGATCACCGGGTCCAGGTGCCCGTCGCGGGCGCGCTGGGTCAGGCTGGTGGTGAACTGATCCAGCGCCGGTGTTTTCACCCGTACAGCCGCCCCCTCACTGACCTCTGCCTCAGGGGCAGCACCGCTGACATGATCCTGTTCCAGGGAGCCTTCGGTGAACCGGTCAAAATGAGCCCTAAGGTCTTCAGGCGATAACTGCGCCAGCACCGTTGAGCTACGGGTCGCCCTTTGCACCAGGGCCGGCTGGGTCAGCAGCGCCAACAGTAAGTGACCGCTGCGAATAGCGCCGTCCTGCGCTTCAAGGGAAGCAATCAGCCAGGCACTCTCCAACCACACCGGCAGTTGCGTGGAGAGCACCGGGGTGCGGGTGTTACCGTCGCGTAACGTGCCCAGTTCCTGACTGAGTTCCGCTTCCAGCTTCTCCAGGCTCAAGCCGCTGCGTTTGACGATGACGGACACATCACTGTGGCGCTGCTCCAGCAAAGCCAACAACAGATGCTCAACCTCCACCTCAAAATGCCCACGCGCCCGGCACCGGCTGGCAGCTTGTTCGGCGGCTTGACGGCAGGTGGCGTTGAGTTTGGCGATCAGGGTTTTCAGTGAAGCGCTCATCGTGCGTCCTTGATAAATGTCGGGGTCAAGCCGTCAGCGTTGACCGAGGTGTTCAATGCAATGTGGCGATCTGGTAACGGGCATCGGTCCGATCCATGTGTTGCGCCTGGGTGACCAGAAACGCATCCCTGCCCAACCGTCTGCTGGCCGTGGGTGACAGGGTTACCCCGTCTACCTGATCAGCTTGCAAGACCAGGCACACCTCAAACTCCAGGCCGCTGCCGACTATCAAGGTCAGCCATGTTGCCAGCGCCTTGGCAGCGTTCGCACCGGGCAAAAAGTCATCAAACGTTTCGCGCAACAGCGGACCTATCCATAAGCGCATGCGCAAATCGCGCTGCCAGACACGGCCACCGACCAAGGCATTGCGTCCCAACGTCAAGCCGGGGGCGCCAAGGTGGGAGCGTTGATCCGTCGGTACCGAATGCCAACCGCCAACAAACTGCTCAATTCGTACGGGCACCTGGAAATATTCGCTGAGCACGCGTTGCAAATATGCCGCCGACAACGGCCGATGACCGATGGCCCCGCTGTAGAACGCAAGGGCCTGGTCGGATACACCACCCGATACGGGGTCGTTGGAAAGGGAACGTTGCGTCAACCCGGTTAAGGCTTGGGTCAATGGTAGAAAACGCCCCTGGCGATCCAGCTCATACTGCAAGGCGAGTCGGTACTTTTTCCAGGCGCCGTAAAACAACGCCGTGGCGCGGTTGCTGAAGATGTCCAGAAAGGCGCGCGCGGCCCCATCACGGTGGACCACCTCCCGCTCTCCCAGACGCTCGGTGTAGGACAGTGGTAGCGCCCCCTGCCCTCCCAGCAGGCCAAAGAACGCCGGGGTCAGTGCCACCGAATCAAGATGGCCCTGAAAATGCGCCTGCCATCGCTCAATACGTTCCAACCCCTGTTCGGGGGTGTTTGCCAACACCTCCATCCGCTCAAGCTCACTGGCGGGAAAGCCCAGGGTTAGGGTGTTGTGAAATTGCAGACGCTTACCCACCACATCGCCTGGGCGGTCGCCTTGTCCAACGAACAGATGCTCCAGCACCCGAACCGCCTGGAAAAACTCATAGCGATAAGGTTGCTCGACCATCCGAGCAATCACACCAGTATCGAGTCGCCGCTTCGGGGTTGGCATCGAAGGACCTCCTCACCGCTGTGTTTGGATACCAGCACCAACTGCGTGAAGCTGTTGGCATGAACGTAAAGCCCAAAGAAGTGATCCACCACCTGGGCAAAGATGTGCAAGCCGATACCGACAAAGCTGTCCTCATCGATCACCAGCCGTATTTCAGTTCCACGCGCCACGCTGGCGAAGTATTTGCCGGGCAGCCAGGCGGTGACCGGGCGGTGACTCAGCGCGTGTATGCCTTCAATTTGTCGGGCCGTCGTGGCTGAGCGTTGCAAGTCGTATAGCTTGAGCATTTCGCGAAACGCCGCAGCCCCGCCCTCGACCAGCGACAAATGGTTGAGCGACAAATGCGAAATCAAGCGCCATTGCGCACCGCGATCACAGGCAAAACGCACGGCCGCCGTCGGTTTGCGCAATAGGGAAATACGCTGTGCCAGAGAGCCACCGGGCATGCGTAGATCGCCGCTCGGCACGCCGTAGGCGAGTTGTTCAGGGAGATTGCGATTGCTGCACGTAAGCTCCAGGCTTAGCGAAGAATTGCCTGGAGAGATGGGGTCCATGTCTGGATCGACGATGGTCAATTGCAGTTCATTACCAGGGCTTCTACGCGCCAGATCTTCATCCCGGTGTGCCACCCAGTAAAGGCCGTTACGTTCCTGGCATTCGCCATGGTGCAACGAATAAAACGGCCGAATCTCACTCCGGGATTCTCCACCCGCTGTTTCGGTGGTCCGGGTGACCGATTCAATGGCATGCACTTCAAACGCAGACGCCGCTTGTTGGTCTCCGACAACGTTGTAAGACACGGCCTGGTGCGACACCAAAATAGGACGTGCATGCTGTCGAAACAGGTTCACTACTGGCGTACAGTGCAAGCGCACATTGGCGACGGATAACCCTTCCAACAGGCGCGAAGCGGTCGAACCAGGCAGCACATCGCTGAGCAATAGATGCAGCGTGAAACGCCGGCCTTGAGCGCCGCTCAAATCGCAGTCATAGAAACCAAATTTCTCTGGAAACGCGAAAAATTCTGTCAATAGCCGATACGCTGGATGGGCCCGTGCCGGCCAGTCAATCAGCGCCTCATTTTCGGCAAAACCGACACTCTTCATTGGGGATGCGGAGAGTGCCTGCCATTGCCCACTGTCATTCGGCTCGAGATAGGCCTTGGCGACGTTCAGCGCGAGCACATCGCGCAGCACTGCACAAAACGACGGCTCACCGTCGATAAACAATCGAACATGATCCAGACCCAGCTCCCGCATGGAGCCATGGGTGGACAAAAGCTCAAAGGTAATTGAAAGCTGGGCGCTGGCCTTGAGCGGCAGTTGTACGGCACGGGGTGCTTGCACCAATGGGCTAAAACGCGCCGAAGCAATACGCAATGGCGCCAAGGTCACGTCGTAGACCGTACGAAACCGGCATTCCACACCCCGCACAGGACGGGACAACAACTCCGTTCCGCGCTGCAATGTCACGCATTCGGACAGATTCCCGGCACCATAGCCGAGATCGAATTCGGTAATCGAACAAGCAGGAAAGGGTCGCAGGTAATGCGGGTACAGCACTTGCAGCAGTGCTTCGGTAAATTCGGGGTAGTCGTCTTCGATCTTTTTCGAGATGCGTGCGCCCATCAAGGCAAACGACTGAATCATTCGCTCGACGTGGGGATCTTCACTGACGTCACCGGCCAGCAGCAGCCGCCCGGCAATTTTCGGGTAGCGTTCAGAAAACTGACGAGAGTAGCTGCGCAGAAATGCCAGCTCGCGTTCGTAAAACGGCAGGAGATCATCCATGGACATTTATTCACTCACCGCCAAACGTCGGGTTTTACTGACGCGGTACTGCAACGTGCTGGGCTGCAACAACGCATCGAAACTGACGGGTTCGCGGGCAGGATGAACAATCAGCATGGCGCTGATCGAGAAGCGCAAGCCCCCCGACGCGCGTCGGTGCTCATCCAGAGATACCCGGATATCCTTCAAGCGGGTCTCGTGCAGGGTGATGGCCTTTTCCAATGCCGTGCAGATAAACGCACGGTCCACCGAGCTGGCCAAGCTGCGGCTTGAAACATCGCGCAAGCCGTAGGTCATCAATGACGCCTGGCAATGCGGGAATTCTTTTAAAACGTGCTCCTCCATGACCAACCGACTGTTGAGCAAAGCCTCAACATCCAGCGCAACGGACTCCTTGAACTGCTCCAGGGTATGCCGGGTAAATTTACCCTGAGCAACGCTGTGCGGCGCCTCATCAAAGAGCTTTTCCAGCAGGCTAGGTTCGTATCCTTTCACGCAGAAGTCGTCCTTTGGTCCGAGAGGTATTCACCCAGAGCCATGCATCAATATTTTTGAAAAATAGTACGAGGCCATGACCACGTCATGGCCCGACGTCACGCATCAATCAGACCGCGAACGACTTGTCATTCTTGGTCAAGCTCCAAGCGCCTTGGGTGTTGCCCTGCTGACCGCCACCACTGGCTTTCTGGGTGTAGCGCCATTGCACGGCGGCGTACTTCAACTTGAAGGTTTCCATAGGCTCCTGTCCCGCCACCACTTTGGGCGCGATGCTGGCTACCACGGCGTTTTTCAGATCGATCGCCAAGTACTTCACGCGTTGACCTTCACCGTCCCGTTTAAAGAACTCGATGGTGATTTCTTTGAAGGTGGTACCACTCGACGCTGCCTCATAAAGCTGCGGGCTGGTGACATCCATCGTCTTGGTGAACTCCATTGCATCGTGTTCGCAACGTTCGGCCGTGTTGCCACCGGTTGCAGACGCCGTTGACGATTTTGGCTGGCGAATTTCATGTACCCAGGAATCGATTTCCAACCAATCTGCGTGGTCCTTATCCAGAGACTCACCCTTCACATCTGGCTGTCCAATTTTGAGGTAGATGTCTTTCATTACTTCATCCTTTTTTAGGGAGGGTTGGTGCAACAGTGACTTTATGCCTTCACGCCCGCGGGCAGCTCCGCGACCAGGCGCAGAGACACCGACAGTTCGTCAAGTTGGTAATGGGGGCGTAAGAACGCCACGGCGCGGAATACGCCAGGACGACCGGGCACTTCGGAGACCTGAATAGACGCTTCACGCAAGGGATATTGGGCTTTGGCCTCCTGACTTGCGTTGTCATTGAGCAGCACGTATTGGCTGATCCAGGTGTTCAGAAAGGTTGAAACGCTGGACACCGAAGCGAAGCTGCCAATCTTGTCGCGCATCATCGACTTGAGGTAGTGAGCAATCCGCGACACAGCGAAGATGTACTGCAGTTGCGAGGACAGCAGCGCGTTGGCGTTGGCCGCGTCGGTGTTGTACTTACGCGGCTTTTGCAATGACTGCGCGCCAAAAAAAGCCGCGTAATCGGTATTCTTGCAATGCACCAGGGAAATAAAGCCCAGATCGCTGAGTTCTTTTTCACGGCGGTCAGTGATGGCCACTTCAGTCGGGCACTTGAGCGCCACTTCACCATCATCGGTGTTGAAGGTATGAGTCGGCAGCCCTTCCACCAGACCACCACCCTCAACACCTCGAATAGCGGCACACCATCCGAAGCTCTCAAACGCTTGTGTAAGACGCACGCCGTGGGCATAAGCAGCGTTACACCACAGGTATCGGGAGTGATCGCGACCGTCTACATCCTCTACGAATGGGAAGCTATCAATGGTGATGCCATCAATAGGGTTGTACGGTAGACGCCCCAGGAAGCGCGGCAATGCCAAGCCCACATAGCGCGCATCTTCAGAGTCGCGCAAGGATTTCCACTTGGCGTATTCAACCGTATCAAACACCTTGGCCATATCGCGCGGACGGCCCAGGTCGGCAAAGCTCTCCAGGCCAAGCAGTTCCGGCGCAGGCGCCGTTATGAATGGCGCGTGGGCGGCAGCCGCGACATGGGACATTTGCTCAAGGAAGTACAGGTCTTCTGGCTGGCGGGTGATCGCATAGTCACCAATCAATGCACCAAACGGCGCACCACCAAAGGTGCCAAATTCTTCCTCGTAGATCTTCTTGAACAGTGAACTTTGGTCGAACTCCAATGCAGCTTTGAAGTCGCGCATCAGCTCTTTTTTCGAGGCGTTAAAGACCTTGATTTTGATCATGGCCCCGGTAGTCGATTCAGTCACCAAATGGTGCAAGCCGCGCCAACTGGATTCGAGCTTTTGAAACTCTGCGGCATGCATGACCAGCGACAGCTGTTCAGAGAGCATCCGATCCAGCTCTGCAATACGCGAATCCAGGCTACGAGCGAGGTTCTCCGAGACCACGACCGTCCCCTGCATGACCTCAGCAACCAACTCGGCGATCAGGTCGCGCGCTCGAAGGTGTTCCGACTCGGATTTGGCAATCTTGCTTTGCTCGACAACCTGATCAAGCAAGCTGGCCCCTTCATTTAACAGTGGAGCACTCATATCACCGGAAGCGTTTGCGGTGCTCATACATCCCCCTGGGATTCGCGGCGAATCGCGGCCATCTGCTCGGTGTTCGTCAGCACGTCGCTGAGCACATCCTCAAGGGTTTCGTTGGTCGAGATCTTGTTGCGCATGTCCGCCAGCTTGCTCCGGGCCTGATGGAGCTTGTGCAGTGCAGGCACCTGGCGAATGAGGGCCTCTGGTCCAAAATCTTCCAGTGATTGAAAGTTTAAGGTCACGCCGAACTCCCCCTCCCCAGTCAGTGCGTTGGCCACCCGATACGTGGCACGTGGCGCCATCGCCGCCATGACCTCGTCAAAATTATCCCGATCAAGCGACACAAATTTGCGATCCTTCGGACGTGCCAGGGGCGTTTCCGGATTTCCGGAAAAATCACCCAACACCCCGACCACAAAGGGCAGCTCTTTCTGCTCGATGGCATCGCCAATCTCAACGTCGTAGGTCAGCTGAATCCTCGGCGCCCGCACCTTTTGCAGGCGTTTCTGCACACTTTCCTTCTTAGCCATAGCAGGTACCGCCTCAATCAAATACTTACTTAAGGGTTCACGCTCAATTCATGCCCGGCAGGCTGGAGAACGGATCGGAGCTCGACGCCGCTGGCGTAGCTTTGGCTGGTGCAGGCACCGACTTACGCGGTGCAGCTTTGGCCTTGGGCAGCAACGCCTTGGCGCCCAGAGTTTCGCGCAGCCTCACCGCAAGCTTTTGCGCCTCTTGGTGCACAGGGCCGTTTACGTCTTTTTCATCACGCAGCCTTCCCAAAGACTGCACTGCGACTCGCAAGCCGGACACCGTCAGAATGGCGTCAGCACGGGTGTTGGCTGCATCGCGCTGCAGCACTTCCTGCGCGGCCAGAATCGCCGCACCATAATTCTCAGCTTCGAATTCCAGTTCAGCCTGGCGCAACCAAGGCTCTTTTCGAGTGGGTTCCATGGATGCAGCTTCCGACAGCAACTTCCTACCCGCTTCGAAGTTGCGCGCTTGAATACGCTCATCTGCTTTAAACATTAAGTGTTCAAACGTTGGTACTGGCTCTTGTGCAGATTGCATTGCGCACCCTGACACCATTAGAAAACCGATCACAATAAGAATGGCACGCACAGCGATCCCTCCCCGAGTAAAAGATCCGTATATAGACGTTAGAGTTTTCCGCACTCAGCAAACCACTTTTGCCAGCACGAGTAAGAAACCGAACCGTATATCAACCCAAATACACTTGCAAATAAATTCTATCGAATCCTAACGGAACCCTTTAATCGGTAATATTTCCCACATAACAAACAAAACCATCCTACACAACCAAATACCAGCACCCTCTTTACAGCAACTAAAACAACAAAATCTCTTGTTCAGGCTTGACCAAACCAGACAAACCTCTCAAATTGAGAGCATGAAATCCCGTCGAGTGTAATAAAGTCCTATAGACACTATGCGCGCGATGTAGAGCAGCACTGCTCAGCGCAAGCAATTTCCGAGTGGCCGATAGCCTCCATACCAACTTAGAGTAAAACTCAACGGCCACACCACGTTTATATGTTCTAGAGCTACTTGCCGATGCAAACACAAAAAAAGCGCGCCCTTTATCCTCTCATCGCCTTCATAACTGCACTTGTAAGTACCACTAAGTATCTGGTTCTGGTGGGGATAGTTTTCTTGATGGGATGCTCAAGCAATGAAACCCAGGAGGATAAGCCCCCCCTGATTCCCCTACGCATTCATGCCGCCGCCAATATGAATCAAGGAACCCATAAGAAACCTCTGGCCCAAGTCATCAAAATTTACCATTTGCGTGCAACAGAACGTTTCGAACAAACATCCTTCGACAGCTTTCTGGATGACACTCAAGAACTCCGAGCCCTGGGCTCAGATCTGGTCAATTCAAGGGAAATGTTGCTGCTGCCCGAACAGCATTACGAACTCAACGAAAAGCTGGAAAACGGTGCCGCCTACATCGGAATCGTGGCGTTTTTCCGCGAGCCCGCCGAGCGTCGTTGGCGCTTTGCGTACGACGCCAACGCTTCGGCACCCACGGGCATCACCGTAGGTGTTCATGCCTGCGCCCTGACCTCCACGCAAGGAGCGCTGATCAGCACCACAACCGGCGCCACCGATACGTTGGCTACCGTCAAATGCCTGAGCAACTAACGAGCGTGATAGCCCCATCCACAGCGCCCTGCAAGGAGTTTCTCCATTGAGTTATAACGCCAAAATCCTGTGGGGCGAAGGGCTGTTCCTGCGCCCGCAGCTCTTTCAACAGCAGGACCGCTATCACGAGGCAAGGCTGAGCCAGATGAGTCAGCTGTTGCAGCCTTATGCCTGGGGTATTCAACACCTGAAACTCGACAAAGCGAGTCTGGCGCAAGGCACGTTGCGCGTGCTGGAAGTGTCAGCCGTGTTCCCGGGCCGTGAGCTGTACTCTGCGCCGGAGGGCGCCACACTGCCACCGGCCATCGCGCTTCAGGATCTCAGCGTGTCCGAAATCACGGCGTATCTGGCATTGCCGCAGCTGACCCCCTACGGTCGCAACCTGGCCGCCAGCGACTTAGGTATAGACGTTGGCCGCTATGCACAGAACAACGCCCTAATACCGGATATGTTCACCGAAGCGGAAGAAAGCGAAGTGGCGTTCCTTGCCCCCGCCGTTCGCTTGCTGACGGACGACCAGGCGCACGACGCATTTGAAGTCATCCCGATAGCGCGCTTGAAACGCAGCAGTACCGGAGGCTTTGAGGTGGATGATCAGTACATGGCGCCCGCCTTGAATTTGGCCGCCATGCCCAGCCTGCTGATAAAGTTGCGACAGCTGCTTGAAGCCCTAGACGCCAAGGTCCAGGTCATGCAAGAAACTCACCGCGAACCCTCTCAGAATGTCGTTGAGTTCCGCGCCGGAGATATCGCGTCATTCTGGTTGTTGCACACCAGCAATACCGCATGCGCCAGCCTTTCTCACCTCTTCCAGCACCCGGGCCTGCATCCCGAGCGCGTGCATCAAGAACTGCTTCGCTTGGCAGGCGCCCTGCTGACGTTTTCCAAGACCCATCGCCTTGCGGATCTACCGCCTTACGACCATCGCCACCCGGCACCAGGCTTCAACACCCTGTTCGCCATTATTCACACGCTGGTAGACACCGTTATTTCTGCTCGTTACTTCAGCATTGCGCTCGCCCAAGTGAAACCGGCGTACCACCAAGGGCGTCTGGACAATGAGCGCATTGATGGCAATTGCACCCTCTACCTGGGTGTCAGTGCGGAAAAGGCCGGCGCAGAGCTCGCGGAAATCGTGCCGCGCACGGTAAAAATTGGTTCGCCGGACACGGTTGAAAAACTCGTCACCTCCTCTATGCCCGGTGTGACATTGACCTACACCCCCGTGCCACCGTCCGCGATCCCTGTGCGGCCAGGCATGTTGTATTTCGCCCTTGAACCGCGCGGCGCACTGTACGAACACATGCTTAAAAGCCAGACCGTCACGGTGTACATCCCCAACGGCCTCTCCGAATTGAAACTTGAACTGCTAGCCCTAATGCCATGACCTATACCAGCGCCCCTCACATGCCTGTTCCGGCAGGACTTCTCAGCCCCACAGGCAACGCTCCACAACGCCTGATCGACCTGATGTCCGATGGCTTTTATCTGCTGCTGATGATTCAACGCCGCCAAGTTCCTGAACACCACCAAGCGTTCAGCGCAGCGATCAAACAGTTTTTTACCCGCATAGAGAACGCTGCCGCTACTGCGGGTATCGCGAGCGAAGACATCTACGCGGCCAAGTACGCGTTTTGCGCAACCATCGACGAGCTGATTCTCTCCGCATCCGATTGCCCCTTCCGCGACCAGTGGGAGCTCAATCCGATGCAGTTGGTGATGTTCGGTGATCAGTTGGCGGGGGACAAGTTCTTCACCTATCTGGAAGATCTGCGCAGTAAAGGTGGGGTTCGCTTGCAGGCACTGGAGGTCTACCACGTGTGCCTGTTGCTCGGCTTTCAGGGCAAATATCGTCTGGAAGGTTCGGAGCAGCTGGGCTATCTGACGGCGCGCCTGGGCGAGGAGCTGGTATTTCTCAAAGGCAAACGAACCGCCTTCGCCCCCCATTGGGCCTCCCCAGACCGTGTCGCCCACCTCCTGCGTCGTCAGGTGCCGTTATGGACGCCCGCCTTAGTCTTGGGGATCGTTGGGGCAATCAGTTTTACCGCGTTCAGCCTGACGCTTTCAACCGACACTCAAGCGCAAATGGCCCTGCTCGACAACGTGATTCAGCTTCCGACCCGCACGGCCAGCCTGACCATCACCCTCCCCTGAAGGAGCTACACATGCCCGCACTGGCTGACATGGATGCCACCGACTGGTCCTCGTTGCTTTCGCAGCACAACCGCCTGCTGCACGTGCAAACGGTTCTGCCCGACGCCTTGGTGGTGGAGCACTGGGAAGGCCTCGAAGCGATCAATGAAGAACCCATCTTCACGCTCGACTGCATCAGCCCTTCAGCCTTGTTGAATCTGGCTGCATTACCGGGAACGGCCCTGCAGCTGCAACTGACGCAACTGGATGGTCAGCAGCGCACTTGGCAAGGCATCGTGGTCAGCGCAGAACAGCACGGCAGCGACGGTGGTATCGCACGCTATCGACTGCACGCCGCAACCTGGTTGAGCTTACTCAAGCGACAGCGCAATACAATGATCTTCCAGGATCTGGATGTACTGGAGATCGTCGCGCGAATTTTTGCCGACTACCCTCAAGCCCAGTGGGACGCACGGGTTACCCAGCTGCTGCCAAGACGTGCGTTATGCACGCAGTACCGCGAGACCGACTTTGAGTTCGTTTGCCGGCTGTTATCCGAAGAGGGCTTGAGTTTCTATTTTGAACACGGGGGCAACGGGAAGGATAGCGCCAGGCTGGTGATTATTGACCGTGACTACCAATGGCCTGACGGTGGTGTGCTGGTCTTTTCCCGTGAAGATGCCCCGCAGGCGGATGACGGTATTCGTCGCCTGGAAGAGCAGCGCCAAATTACCAATGATGCAGCCACAACCTGCGCCTGGAACGCCGAGCAATTGCTGGGGTTGAGCGGGACCGCTGAGAGCCCTATCACCGAAGGACCTGCGTTGCCTGAGCTGGAAGTGTTCGATACAAACCCTTCGGCCATTTTCGAGACGTCGAACGAGGCACGCCAGACCGCCAACCATCTGTTGAGCGCGCGTCGTCTGGCACGCCACGGCTATCAGGGAGATAGCGCGACGCGGCCACTGCAGCTGGGCATCCGCTATACCGTGGAGCAACATCCAGCCCTGGGTGCCCTCCCTCTGGTGTGCCGGCAGATCAGGCATGTGGCAAGCAATAATCTCGGCCTTCTTCTCGCCAGCCGGCTGGGGGAACCTGCTCTGGAGCAAGGCACCTACGCCAACCATTTCCACGCCGTTGCGCCGAATGTGCCAATCGTGCCAACCCGACTACCTCGTCCGCAGGCACCCGGTGTACAAACAGCCACCGTGGTCGGAGCGCAACAGCACATCATTACCAGCAACCGTGACCACCAAGTGCGGGTACAGTTTTTTTGGCAACGAGGTGAAAGCCCTCTGCCGGGGGGCCTGCAGGACAACGCGCATGCCCCTGGCAACGAAACGTCGGGCACGTGGATCCGTGTCGCCGAAGCCCTGGCCGGTGCGCACTTTGGTCAGAACTTCACACCGCGCATTGGCAGTGAAGTGGTGATCAGCTACGCCCATGCCGACATTGATCAACCGGTGGTCATTGCGCAGGTGTTCAACGGCGAAGCAACGGCACCCTTCAGTGCCGGCATCGGCGCGCCTGCCAACCATCCCGGGACGATCAGCGGTGTGCAAACCCTTGGCCTGGATGGCCAACCCGCCAGCCATTGGCAGCTGGATGACGCCCAAGGCCAATTGCGCCAGCAGCTAGGTAACCAGACCGCGTGCAGCACCCTCACCCTGGGGTATGCGATTGCCAGCGAAGGGAGTAAACGCAGTGCTTATCAGGGCTTAGGGTTCAGCCAGTCCACCCAAGGCTGGGGGCAGATTCGGGCCGCTGAAGGATTGCTCCTGTCCGCCAGCCTCCAGACTGGCGCAAACGCCACCCAGATGCAGATGAGCGACGCCCTCGACCAACTCTACGGCGCGATGAACACCGCCGAACGTTTGAGCCAGGCCGCGCAGCAAGCTCAGGCAGGGATCATGGCCGCTCACGCTGCGCAACAAGCGTTAGGCGATGAATTGAACCCGCGCAAGGGCGCGCACTACCCCGCCCAGGTCAATGGACAAAGCGCCACTCAACCCGACACGCAACAAGCAGTGGAACGCTTCAGCGCGCCGCATTTAGTGCTGGAAACGCCAGATCACCTAACGGTCGCCACCCCCGCCAGCAGCAATGTGTTTGCCGGGCAGCAGCTACAGGTGACCAGTCAACAGGACCTGCATTTGAGCGCCGCCCACACCATCGCGGGGGCCAGCGGTGGCAACCTGCATTGGTATACCGCCAAAGGTGGCGCCAAGGTCGTGGCTGAGACCGCTGCGGTCAGCCTGCAGGCACACACCGACCGTATGGAGGTGTTGGCTGACCAAGCGGCAACCTTCACCGCCACGGCAGGGAGGATCGACCTGATCGCCAAGACCCGAATCGTTCTGCAAGCCGGTTCGGCGAGCATTACGTTGCAAGGCGGCGATATCACCTTTGCCTGTCCGGGGGTGTTCAGTGTCAAGGGCAGTGAGCATCCATTGCTGGGTGGGGCAAAAGGACTATTCAATCCCCCCATTCTGCCGGACGGCGTAAAGCCCGCAGTCCTCAGTCTTGCATATCACTACCTTGATCAATCTCCAGTCACCGGCGCTCCTTTCACACTGCGCTTCAGTAATGGGCAAACCTTGACGGGAACGCTAAACGAACAAGGCACCGCAGTTATTGACAATCCACCACCCTTCCCGGCTGAAGTCGAATACGGAGAAACCGATCGCACAAAGCCCGATGATTTCATTCCTCCATTAAAGAACCCGGCGTTTGGTAAAGCCCCCAACAGCGAGAATGAAACTCTGTCAGTGCTGGAGCAGTTTTCAAAAACTGAACAAGCACATCTTGAGGAGTATTTCTTTGACGATGAAATAGCAGCTATACAGGAAGAAAGCATGCCAGTAGAGCACGAGGGGTTTCTTGAATACCAACTCCCGGAAGAGTCAGATCCCAACGTAGCTAACTATAAAAAAGACCACCCCACACCTCGCCCAGTGCAGGAGGCCTGATCCATGAGTGCTCCGTCTTCCGCACCGGCTTTGTCACGTCAGGTACGCCAAGCCGACGAGACTGCAGGCCAGTGGTTATTGGGTTTGCTTGACGGCAAGGGCAATACACCATCCCATGCCATCGTTACAGCTGTACTCGGTTGCGTTCCAGTAGTCGGCCAACTATTCGATCTGCGCGATTTGATTCGTTGCATTATCACCCTCACTGCGTCGCCCACCAGCATTAGCAGCTGGGTGGAACTGCTGATTACCTTGATCGGCTGTATTCCTGGTTTTGGGGACGCTTTTAAAGCAGCCTTTAAACTGGCACGCAGCGGGCAAAATGCTAATCGCGTGTTCGATGCCATGCGTACCTATACGCGCGTCAACCCTCGCGCAGCAATTCAAAGCATGGATTGGAGCAAGGTCGAGCGCGAGGCACTGCAAATGCTCAATAGCATTCTCGACAACCTCATCAGAGCACTCGATGGTTGGCTGGTAAAACTGGTGGCCGGCCGGAATCAAGCCAATGAATTGATCAAGGGACTGACCAACCTGAAAAATCAAGCTTCGCCAATGCTAAAAAAAGCTATTGGTGAACTAAAAAAAACCGTGAATGGGCTTCTATCCCAACCCCAAGTCCTGAGCACCGCACAGGTTTCCGGAGTACAACGCAGCTTGCCAGCGCCACCGGCGGCGGCTCGAACGTCGTCCTCCCCTGCAACTGCCAGCAACAAAACGCCATCCTCGCCCGCAGTTGACAATACGGGGAAGAACCCCGCGAGCCGAAGCCAGACGCCAACAGTCCACCAAATTCGCCAGAGTAAACGCAAGCGTTGGGCCACGGGCGTACCGGCGGAGCATATTGTCGAATACTACGTAAAAAGCGCACGTCCAGCATGCCGAAAAATTAACGACAACGGGCGGTTGACTGAAGAATGGGAAAGCAGCAAAAAGAAGGGCAGCACACCCCATCGCCAATCAGCCGTAAGTAGTCAGGGACTGGATCACTTGTGGTTTGGCCAGCATAGAGGAAGACCCTATACCGTTGGCGAGACCAAAGGCAGTATCTGGGCACAGTTCAGTTTCTTGGCGGCAATGAGCGAAGGCGATAGGAAAGCTGTTGAAGGCACCCGCGCCGATACCGCCAAAGTACTGGATAACAAACAGCCATACAACCCAGACACAGCAATGAGCAAAGACTCTTCAAGTAATACTTATGCCACTATTGATAATGAAAAAGCCTTGTCAGACCCAGACAAGCAGACAGGAACATTGAGCTCAACAAAAACCAAAGGACGGCAGATGAGTCACCTTTGGATAAAACAATCACTGACCTCAGAAACGACAATACCTTCTTCTCACAAAATGAAACTACTGACAGCTATTCGCGAGGCAGAGGAGTCACTCTCACGCATCAGTTGCTACAACAGGGAAATCTTTATGGTCACGGGCAAGCAATATGAAATACACGACAGAAGCAAAGGTGCGCGACACAAAATCCAGCTTCCTATAGTCACAATCCCAGATCACATCCTGGAAACTTGATCAAATGGAAATTCTCGAAAATAAATCATGGATTGCAGCTCATCGCGAACCACTCCAAAAATACGCTGACTATAAATTCGTAATAGAGTCAGCAAATAAAAGCATCAAAATTATAACCGACAACCTCAATAATCCCGAAAAACTAAAAGACAGCCCCAAAGCGGGTATTATGCGGGGAGCAAAGCGCCGTGCTGAAGCAGGACTCGAGTCAATTATTTACGGATATTCGGCGGGACACCCTATCGTTGAGTTATCTAATCTCTTCCCTGAGGTAGTCAATTTCTGGCTAGCCTCAATGGAACCTCAAATTCAATTTGAATCTAGCACCGACAACGATGGGCATAGAGTTCCACACTTAGACCTTTATGGCAGTCAATATTGGGAAGCCCTGCAACTGATCTGTTTTGCCATTCTACTTGGCCACAGCGATAAACTCGCAAAAATCGCAGATCTCCTTATTCATGAAAACGACGACCAAGATTCGTTACTGGAAGACTTAGTGGCACCATACTTACTTGGGCGCCCGGTAGCGACTGTTTACACGCGACAACTTCCCTACCGCAAAACACGTAAAATTTTCCAGGCTGATCCTGAAGAACAACCAACCCTGATGTCTCAATATCTCAAAGAGTGGTATTTGGCCAGTCGTCGCGAGCCTTTTCACGACCGACACAAGAGTTCGTTCTTTCCCGGCTACTGGTCACTTGAGGCAGGAGCTATGACCTTCATACTTGGCATCGACGACAGTAGCTACCGCGACATGCCCTTTTATCCAAAAGATCTGGTGGATTACGCCCGCAGCGTTGGTAGTCCCCCGGGCAGGCCACAACCTGATAATTCTGCAATATCGCGCAAGACTGCCGGTGAACTCTGCCCGAAATCCGGTTGGTGGTTTACGCCCGCCAAGGCCAACTCTCGACGCTACATCCAACAAGGCATCGCCTTTCCGGCAATAGAGGGCAGCGACTACGGCTCTACGTTCTGGCAATGGAGCCCGGATCAATCCGCGCCGACGCTGTAGTCGCGCAAAGCATGAAGCAATT
Source organism: Pseudomonas libanensis (assembly GCF_001439685.1). GTDB lineage: Bacteria > Pseudomonadota > Gammaproteobacteria > Pseudomonadales > Pseudomonadaceae > Aquipseudomonas > Aquipseudomonas libanensis. The sequence goes on along the minus strand of NZ_JYLH01000006.1, from coordinate 117,636 downwards.
ACTAAAGGACGATGCGAGATTCGCCAATGAACAGCCCTATTCACTTCAACTCGAAAAAGCCCTCCAACGAGCGTCTGCTCCCGCGCCACTACCTGACCATTTCGGGGCTCGCGTTGTTGTTATTGGTGGTTCTTGCAAAGGTCCTGGAAGATTGCCTGCCACCCGCCTCCCCCCCGTTATTCTGCAAATGGCCTTGGCTACAGGCCGCCGTCAGCGACTGATGTGATGGTGGAATACCGATGAAAAACAAGAGCGATCTATACAAATTCGACGCCCTCTTGAGCACCCAACCTGACGCGCAGATCGCCAAACTGGCAAGAGTCTCACAAGGTGCTGTCAACAAGCGCCGGCGTAGCCTGGGCATTGCCTCGTACAACAGTAAAACCCCGAGCCGTATTGCCAGATATGATTTCTTGTTGGGCGTATTGACCGACCAGATCGTTGCCAATCTCGCGGGAGTTACAAAAGCAGCCGTGACATTTCGCCGTGCAAAACTGGGTATCAAGTCCCAACGCAGTCAAAGCCCAGCACCGCTGGACGGTTACGAAAAGTTGCTGGGTACAAAGCCAGACAGTGAGATCGCCAAATTAGCTGGAGTTACCAGCGGCGCGGTGCTCAAACGGCGTCGCCGTCTGGGAGTTGAGGCGTTTTCTCACCCGACAACATCACATTAACGTTCTCAAGAACTCTTTACCGGATTAAATACCCCATGAAAAAATCTCTCAAAATATTGACTGCGATCTTGGCTTTTATCGCACTTTGGATTCTCGCAGATTTATTTTTAAGCATTTCTCCAACACATTTAGTTCTACAGATATTTTCCGATCTATTCAGTAACCCTCACCAGCAACCATGACCACCAAGTGCGGGTACAGTTTTTTTTGCAACGGGGTGAAAGCCCTCTGCCGGGGGGCCTGCAGGACAACGCGCATGCCCCTGGCAACGAAACGTCGGGCACGTGGATCCGTGTCGCCGAAGCCCTGGCTGGTGCGCACTTTGGTCAGAACTTCACGCCGCGCATTGGCAGTGAAGTGGTGATCAGCTACGCCCATGCCGACATTGATCAACCGGTGGTCATTGCGCAGGTGTTCAACGGCGAAGCAACGGCCCCCTTCAGTGCCGGTATCGGCGCGCCTGCCAACCATCCCGGTACGATTAGTGGGGTGCAAACCCTTGGCCTGGATGGCCAACCCGCCAGCCATTGGCAGCTGGATGACGCCCAAGGCCAATTGCGTCAGCAGCTAGGTAACCAGACCGCGCGCAGCACCCTCACCCTGGGGTATGCGATTGCCAGCGAAGGGAGCAAACGCAGTGCTTATCAGGGCTTAGGGTTCAGCCAGACCACCCAAGGCTGGGGGCAGATTCGGGCCGCTGAAGGATTGCTCCTGTCCGCCAGCCTCCAGACTGGCGCAAACGCCACCCAGATGCAGATGAGCGACGCCCTCGACCAACTCTACGGCGCGATGAACACCGCCGAACGTTTGAGCCAGGCCGCGCAGCAAGCTCAGGCAGGGATCATGGCCGCTCACGCTGCGCAACAAGCGTTAGGCGATGAATTGAACCCGCGCAAGGGCGCGCACTACCCCGCCCAGGTCAATGGACAAAGCGCCACTCAACCCGACACGCAACAAGCAGTGGAACGCTTCAGCGCGCCGCATTTAGTGCTGGAAACGCCAGATCACCTAACGGTCGCCACCCCCGCCAGCAGCAATGTGTTTGCCGGGCAGCAGCTACAGGTGACCAGTCAACAGGACCTGCATTTGAGCGCCGCCCACACCATCGCGGGGGCCAGCGGTGACAACCTGCATTGGTATACCGCCAAAGGTGGCGCCAAGGTCGTGGCTGAGACCGCTGCGGTCAGCCTGCAGGCACACACCGACCGTATGGAGGTGTTGGCTGACCAAGCGGCAACCTTCACCGCCACGGCAGGGAGGATCGACCTGATCGCCAAGACCCGAATCGTTCTGCAAGCCGGTTCGGCGAGCATTACGTTGCAAGGCGGCGACATCACCTTTGCCTGTCCGGGGGTGTTCAGTGTCAAGGGTAGTGAGCATCCACTGTTAGGTGGGGCAAAAAACACACCATCACTTCCTGCCTTACCCGTAGGCACTCTGTTAAAGCCTCCCATTGCCATGGAACTCAATTACCACGACGAAGCATTAACACCCCTGGCAGGTGCGCCCTACACAGTGCTTTTTGAAGACGGTACCGTTCGACAAGGTGAGTTAGATACCAAGGGACACGCACGCTTGGAAGGTGTTCCTGACCTGCCCGCACAGGTGTACTACGGCGAAGATCCTCGACCACCCGAAACGCGAACTCCGTTGCCCGAAAACACCTTCCAAGCCCAGTCCAGCAACAATGAGCAAGCACTCGCCAATATTCAGCATTACCTCAATCAGTCCGACCAATTCTGGCAGCAAAAAGCTGACCCAGAGCAACGCGAAACGATGAGTGAGTTGAGCAGTGACTCCGTGTCCGACTCTGAAGAGAGCTTGTGGGCTTACTTGGACCCGGCTCAACAAGAAAAACTACGCACGACCTTGGCTGGAGACGACGCATGAGCAGCCTATCTGCAGCATCCAAAACACCCAGCCCACGCCAGGGCTGGTTTGAATCGTTGAAATCTGAATCGTTGAGTTTTCTCAAAGGTGACAACAACGCGCCTTGGGCGATCCTCGCCGAAACAGCTATTGGTTGCGTCCCGGTGCTCGGGCAGATCGTTGACGCACGCGATATCGTTAAGGGCTTAGTCGAAGTCTCCGGGAAGCCCGATAGTGCGGCGGGTTGGTTCAATGTCATTACAGCACTGATAGGTCTGATCCCTGGCGGTGGTGACGCGGCCAAACGCTCGTTGCGTGCGGTTAAAAGCGGTGCGGCAAACGTTGATGATTTGCTGGCCATGATCCGCCGCTTCTATTCCGGCGACCCGGAAAAGCTGCTGCGACAAGTGATGGACCTTGGGCCGTTGCGTAAAAAGCTCGACGAAATCCTCAATAATCCGCGCCTGATCAATCAGCTCTCCCCGCAAATGCGTGCCCAGGTCAGTCGCATCCGCAACAGCCTCGACAAGCAGTTTGCAAGCTTCAAAAAAGAAGTGGATGGCTGGCTCGGGCAAGGCCGCAAAACCAGTGCCGAAGCACCGGTCAGAAGCACGCCCTCCACCCGAACCCCTGACAGCAAACCCAACAGCCCGAACGGTGAAGGCCGCAATGCTCGGCGTGACGCCAGCAACGATGCACATCCAAATCAACCCAATGCTCACACCCAGCGAACGGCCCGCTTCAAGACGCTCAGCAACAAGTTGCTCGGGGTGCTAGGTGAGCATATGGCCGACTACCACTGCCAGGACGTCAAGGGCTGGGGCAAAGGCCAAGCGTCCCACGATGTAGGCGCGAAAAACCTGGCCAAGCTGAATGACCAGCATCGTATGGTGCAACTGTGGCCGTGCGTGCCGCGAGGTCGTGGGATTGATGCGGTGTGGAAATCCAATGGGCGTAAGCCGTACGCCATCATTGAAGCCAAGGCTAGTTTTAATCCTGCTAAGTCATTGGGGCAGTTGCTTGGTGCGGCAGGCGACAAAACGGAAGGAAATATTCTCAATGGTGGAAGTGTTCGTCGAAGGACAGGGAAAAGCGGAAGCATTGGAGGTGGGTCGGGACAGGTCCGACAAGTAAATGGGAAGGTAACGCAGATGAGTACGGCATGGATAGAAAACCGTCTACAGCCCGCTGTTTTATCAAAAAAATTAAGCGAGACAATAATACGTAGCGGCTACTCACGACATATATTGTTTTTTTCTGTCCCTCAAGCGATCGCACACTCGGAAGCGTTATTACGACATTCGACCAACACAGCGACTACGTCAACGATGCATGCTGCTCATGAGGTAACACGAGAATGGCGTGACAATGAGATTCAGAAAGTAGCAAATAATCGAGCAGCACTTTCGGTGCAAGCTCGTAATAGAGCGAGTAAATAACAGTGGATTTTATATCAAAAAGACGACAGCAGTTTCTTGGCGAAAAACTTTACTCCGAAACAATTAAGGAAATCCCTGAAGTCATCGAAATGTTTCGTCTTCACCCCGCAGGCTCCGGTACATCAGTGCAAGAGGGCTGGATGATTTCACAACGACGAATTGCAGTAAACCTTTATGAAAAATTACTTCTTGAATATACTGCTGGAGAACCCATCGAGCCATTACGCCAGGAACTCGAAGACATAATAAAGGGATATGAATTTTACGCTGAGCAGCTTTGGAAACTACACGACGACCGTAATGAGCCAGTTTTCGACTTTGTGGTTTCAGATGACTATGTACTACTAATGCAATTAGTTGGCCTATGCCTCCTATTGCACCGCCAAGATCTACTGCCCCGACTTGCGGCTCTACAAGATGGTATTGACGGTGAAAATGGAGGTACTGATGCACTTTTTGAAGAGTTTATGATTCACGCTGTAGGTCACGACAAACGGTACGAAAGTGATTATCTCTGTGCTTTGAGACCATATGAAGCCTTATTTTATGGACTTACGGAAGATGAACCTTCCAAGCAACTCAAGGAACTCACCCTCTTTTTGAGCCGCTGGTATAAAGATCTAGCTGGTTGCGCATGGTACGACAGTCATAAAACCGGAGGTGGCTACTGCGGCTATTGGAGTTTCGAAGCCGGTGCTGCGGTAATTTTACTTGGTATAGAAGATGACAGCAGTCTGCATCAATTCCTGTACTACCCCAAAGATCTGGTTGCTTGGTGCCGAGCCAATGAAAGCAAATATTCAACTAATACAAAAACTCAAAGCGATCCCATAACGGCTGCCGGCATTGCGGCAGGGCAACCCTGCCCGAAATCCGGTTGGTGGTTCACCCCTGCCCAACTCAACTCCCGTCGCTACTTCCGACAAGATATCGCCTTTCCGGCAATAGAGGGCAGCGACTACGGCACAACCTTCTGGCAATGGAGCCCGGATCAATCCGCGCCGACGCTGTAGTCGCGCAAAGCATGAAGCAATTACTAAAGGACGATGCGAGATTCGCCAATGAACAGCCCCTATTCACTTCAACTCGAAAAAGCCCTCCAACGAGCGTCTACTCCCGCGCCACTACCTGATAATTTCGGGGCTCGCGTTGTTGTTATTGGTGATTCTGGCAAAGCTCCTGGAGGATTGCCTGCCGCCCGCCTCCCCGCCGTTACTCTGCAAATGGCCTTGGCTACAAGCCACCGTCAGCCAATGATGTGATGGTGGAGTTCCAATGAAAAACAAGAGCGATCTATACAAATTTGACGCCCTCTTGGGCACCCAACCTGACGCGCAGATCGCCAAACTGGCAAAAGTTTCTCAAGGTGCTGTCAATAAGCGCCGGCGTAGTCTGGGTATCACCTCGTTCAACAGTAAAACCCCGAGCCGCATTGCCAGATACGATTTCTTGTTGGGCGTATTGACCGACCAGATCGTTGCCCATCTCGCGGGAGTTACAAAAGCAGCTGTGACATTTCGCCGTGCAAAACTGGGTATCAAGTCCCAACGCAGTCAAAGTCCAGCACCGCTGGACGGTTACGAAAAGTTGCTAGGTACAAAGCCAGACAGTGAGATTGCCAAATTAGCTGGAGTTACCAGCGGCGCAGTCCTTAAACGGCGTCGCCGTCTGGAAATTGAGGCAATTTCTCACCCGACAACATCACATTAACGGTCTCAAGAACTCTTTACCGGATTAAATACCCCATGAAAAAATCTCTCAAAATATTGACTGCGATCTTGGCTTTTATCGCACTTTGGATTCTCGCAGATTTGCTTTTAAGCATTTCCCCAACACTTTTTGTTCTACAGATACTTTCCGATCTATTCAGCAATCCTCACCAGCAACCGTGACCACCAAGTGCGGGTACAGTTTGGTAGGTTAACGTCATGAGCTTTCACTTGATTAAAAGACAACAGTTCTTTTTAGAAAAACATTACAAGCTAGCCACCGAGATTCACAACCAAATAATTGACGATGACGACGGACTTGAGGCAAATTTGGCCTCTTCAAAAACCGAACCAAAAGAAAAGGTCTTCTTTGCGCACGGCATCGCCAACGACAAATTCAATCTATCAATGCTGGACTACACTGCTGGCGAGAGCGAAGTTATCTTAAGAGAAAAAATTGTAGGAATTATTGCTAATTACGAAAGATATGTAAACCTCCTCTGGAAATATTACGATGACGACAACCGCCCTGCATTTGATTTAGCCTTCATTGATGATTACACCACCCTAATGCAAATTATCGGACTCTGCTTTCTATTGCACAGATACGATCTGCTGCCAAGAATTGCCGCCCTGCAAGACGGCGTTAATAAAGAAAATGCTGGCATGGATACGCTTTTCGAAGAATTCATGTGTTATGGAATGGGACCCGAGGAGCGCTATCAAAGCGACTACCTGTGTTGCACCAAACCATACCGGGCGTTATTCCATGCTTTGACAGAGCTATCTGACGAAGCAAGACTTAAAGAGCTAAATACTTACCTCAAGCATTGGTATAAAGACCTCGCGGGTTGTGCGTGGCACGACAGCCATAAAGCTGAGGGTGGATACTTTGGTTACTGGAGCTTTGAAGCGGGAGCTGCCGTTGTTCTTCTAGGCATAGAGGATGACAGCAGCCTTCACAAATACCTCTATTACCCCAAGGACTTGGTTGCTTGGTACCGAGCCAACAAAACCAAATATTTAACTGATACAAAAGCCCTACGCGATCCTGCAACTAATGCCGACATTGCGGCAGGACAGTCCTGCCCAAAATCTGGCTGGTGGTTCACCCCCGCCCAACTCAACTCCCGCCGCTACGTTCAACAAGGTGTCATCTTTCCGGCAATAGACGGCAGTGACTACGGCTCTACGTTCTGGCAATGGAGCCCGGATCAATCTGCGCCGACACTGTAGTCGCGCAATGCATGAAGTAATTACTAAAGGACGATGCGAGATTCGCCAATGAACAGCCCCTATTCACTTCAACTCGAAAAAGCCCTCCAACGAGCGTCTGCTCCCGCGCCACTACCTGATCATTTCGGGGCTCGCGTTGTTGTTATTGGTGATTCTGGCAAAGGTCCTTGAAGATTGCCTGCCGCCCGCCTCTCCCCCGTTACTCTGCAAATGGCCTTGGCTACAAGCCGCCGTCAGCGACTGATGTGATGGTGGAATACCGATGAAAAACAAGAGCGATCTATACAAATTTGACGCCCTCCTGGGCACCCAACCTGACGCGCAGATCGCCAAACTGGCCAGAGTCTCACAAGGTGCTGTCAACAAGCGCCGCCGTAGCCTGGGCATTGCCTCGTACAACAGTAAAACTCCAAGCCGTATTGCCAGATATGATTTCTTGTTAGGCGTACTGTCCGACCAGCTCGTGGCTCATCTCGCCGGCGTGACAAAGGCAGCCGCAACGTTTCGGCGCACAAAGCTAGGAATCAAATCCCAACGCAGTCGACAGCCATCGCCCTTGGAAGGTCTCGATGGGCTGCTTGGCACTCAACCCGACAGCGTGATAGCCAGATTGGCCGGAGTGACCAGTGGCGCGGTACTTAAACGAAGGCGACGGCTGGGTATCGAGGCATTCAGTCGGTCCACACAGGATCCCTCTACAACGCACGCAAACAGATATATCAACTTGGCTGTGGATAAATGATTATGCGAGGACGCATCGTACTCACCATGCCCGCCACTGCGGCGGCTACGTTTGAGGCTTTTCATAACCATCGAGTACGCCTGGAATGGGACACCTTGTTGTCCCGCGCCGAGATCGAAGGTGGCGGTTGCCATCCCTATATCGACGCTATCAGTTACAACCAAGGACGCGGCTGGAAAAGGTGCCTGTCGATGCGCACTCGATTCGTGAACTACCGCACCTCGGAGCTGACGTCAGCAGTGCTGGTGGAGCCCAGTGGCCCATTTGCGTGGTGGGCTGCAACAATGCGCCACCGCGACCTGAGCGGCGGCACTTCGGAGTTGGTTTACTCATTCACGTTACAGCTGAGGCCCGCCGTGCTTGCCCGTTTAGTCAACGGACTGGCTATCCGGGTGTTTGAGTATGAAACGCGCAAACGCTTCCTGGCGCTGGACCAGTACTTAACCCACCAGGCGGGTAAATTTCGCAGTTAAGTGCTGACCTTCAATTCAAGATCTTGAAGTCAATTCGACGGTTTTTGCTCCGCCCCTCAACCGTACTGTTGTCAGCGATCGGCGCATCCGGTCCGCTCCCCGTTACTGACATGCTGCTGGACTCGATCCGCTTGCCGATCAGGTACTGACGCACCGCCGCCGCACGCGCCAAGCTGAGTTCAATGTTGCTCTCACGCAACCCAACATTGTCGGTGTGGCCGATGATCGCAATGCGGGCATTGTCCAGCTCGCGTATAACTTGCGCCATCTCATCCAGCACGATACGGCCCTTGGCGGTAAGAATCGCACTGCCGCTTTCAAACTCAATGGTGCGTTGGCCCAGCGTTTCATCCAGTGCTTGCTGTCCTGAGCTGACCTGCAAGGTGTTATGCACCTGATAGGTTTGGTTGAAGGAACTGGCCAACGTACTGGTGACCTCCTGACGCAACGCTTCGTTCTTCACATTACCGCTGACACGGATCTGATTGCCTTCCACTTGCACCTGCCCGGCCGAAATATTCCGAAGATTTTGGCTAAGCATTTTCAATACGTACTGATCCCAGTTCGCCGGGGCTACGACATTCCCCACTTCCATTTGATCGGTAATTTTCTCGGCACCGTACAGGTCACGCAAACGTGAGAGCACCTGCGCCCTCATCGCCTCGGAAGGCACGGTGCCGCTGACCACAATCTTGTCCTGAGCAGCCAGGGCAGCGTCGGCCAGGCACACCAATGAGAGCAAAAAGCCTAAGGCAATACGCATGTCATAACCCCAAAAAAGTTTCGCGAAAAGTATCTCTGGCGGTGCTCAAGCAAAGCCCCGGCTGACTGGTGTAGGTCGACATTTTTTTCAATGCGTAGCTCGCGCCGACCTCTTGCTCGACCCACTGAGGGTCTGCAAGCCAGATGGTGTCTTGTTCTTCAATTCGCGGATCAATGACACCGTACAGCCCTCGGGCGGAGGCGCCACCAAAACCCAGTGTCATCGTCGGTTGATGTTCACCACGTTGCAGCAGCATCAATTCAAAATCTGCTCGCCCCAAAAACTCGGCGATCAAATCGAGCCAAAATGCCGAAACCAGATGCCGGTGGAGCGGATCGGATGGGAGTGGCAAGCGCAAACCCTTACCCATTTTTGGCGCTCCCGTGCTCATGACCGGACGGAGCAGCAAACCGAGGGCCAGCAAGATCCGTCGAACATCAACCTGGTGCCCGGCCATGTTGAGCATCTGCTGTAGCGAGCCCATCGTCTGCGCTTGCAGAAAGCTGGCAAAGGTATGGTGTAGCGTGTCGGAGCTGACCGTAAGGTTGGCCTTATGCTCACTCAGCTCGTTCAAGATGAGTGTCGGCTCGCCGGCCTGCTTCGCCAACGACAGTTCACGGCCCAGCCGCGACCACATTCGGGTGAACGCCAATGGGCTGCGCGCAAGAAACTCCAACGGCTTTGCCACTTCAAAGGTAACACCGGCCATAAACGGAAATCGCCGGCCACTCGCATCGACACTGGGTAACAGGTGCCCACCGATCACCGATCGATGGCGAGAGCCCATAAAGGCAAAGTGAAACCCAGGTGCGCGGTCATAGAGAGATTTCCAGGCAACGTCCTGGGCCAGTAAATCCAACCCCTCAGTTGCCCACCGATCGAGAATGGCAATCAACGGTCGATGATTGTTCGCTGCCCTTACAAAATCACCGTGCGCTGGCAATTTACCAAAGTAGCTGATGGGTGACATCAGATCGTCCGAGGTCATGGCCGCTCCTCCAAGGTCGCATCCAGGCCAACGACAGCCAGCGGCAATTGCGTACCATCCAACCCTTTACGCTGGCTGCCATCGGCATTGGCGCGTGGATTACTGATGACCTTCATGGTGACAGGTACAACCCAATCGTCTTGACGCCACTGAAGCTCGTATGAGCCATCAGCGTTTTGTCGACTCTGAGCACTTTGAATCAGTTGGCCCAGCGCGTTTTGACCGACGAAGCTTTGAAGATCGATCGTCCTTCCGTCGTAGGTCACCACACTGACTTTGGCGGTTTGATTCGGCTTGCTGCTGTCCCAGACAAAGTTGTTCCACTGAGCGGGGGTGTTGCGGTAGCGCAGCTGTTGATCACCTACCAGCACGCTGTACTCACTGAACCCGGCAGCAGAGCCAGGCAATACCTGGAACGTCACCAGCGCACCGCCTTCAGCCGTTTGGCCCAACGGGGCAACCCATTGCGCGAAATTGCTCATCAAGGACGGCGACAGGCTCAGCCCGACATCTGCCCATTGCTTGCTGACCAAGCTGTTTCCGCGACGAATCACCAACGGGCCGAGGCTGTCGTTAACAAACTGTGCGATAGCCCCTTGTGGTCCAAACACCTGGGCAATTTCGGCAGTGCCTGCTTCAATTTGCCCCGCAGGGGCAAAGGGGTACTTGCCCGCCAAGGTTTGTTGGAACGGCTCATGAACCTGGGCTTTCCAGACCTTGTTGATCTCGTTGTGAGTCGGTGGAATCAGTGCACCGAATGTTTGGATCATCGGCCATAACAACAGCGGCCGTAACGTGCGACGCTGGCCATCTTCCATGCTGGACAGCAGTTGCTCATCGACCAGCCTGAGCCCAGCTGACAACTCGGAGGTGGCGCTCGCATCCAGGGTCTGCACCATCAACTCACGAGCACCTGGCCCTGGGTCGCCCTGGGTCTGGATGGCATTCAAACGCGTACGAATGCCGGACAGGTTTTGCAGGTAGCTTTGCAGCAGTGAAGGCGCGCTGTCGCGAGCCACCATCAGTCGAGCAATCCCGGAAAACTCGAGACCTACGGGCCCGACCGGAATTTCTCCGGCATTGGCGCCTGCCAACGCCTGCGCGTCGTCAGGGGCCTTGGAAAACCAACTCAAAAATCCACCCTTGGCCGTTTTGAGCCCCTCATTGATCAGCGAGGGGTTGTCCCACGATGTTTGCCGGTAGATCGCCTCCATCAGCTTGCGCATAGGCGAGTTCTGCGGGTCACCCAGCTGGTTCATCGCCGCACTGGCGTCACTGAAGCTGGAAAAGCTGGCAACGGTGATGCCTTGCAGAAACTTTCTCCACTCTGCGATGTACTCCTGGGTATACAACTGCTCCAGCTCTTTTTGGATATGCTCTGGACTACCTGACAGCGTCAGGTCATCCGCACGCGCGCTCTGCAGCACCCAGTCCGTGGTGGTCAGCTCTTTATGGGAAGCGTCGCGAATGGCTTGTTTCACATAGCCTTCCCACGCCTCTCGAGAGAAGGCGCCAGAAATGGCATAACTTCCAGCAAAGATCTTGTCACCCTCCCCCAGCAATCCCGCAACTGTCACACTCGGATAACGTGTGGCAGCCCTGGCTTTGAGCTCTGCATAGACTCTGTCTCGCGCCGGCAGCCCTTGCATCACGCCACTGAGCGTACGACGAGAGTCATCAGTCAAGGTGACCTTGGTATCCAGGACGGGCCAGTCGGGTGCATTGGATTGGCGGATATAGAAGCTCATTAAGCGTTCGGCACGGCGTGCCATGTCTTCGCGGTCCATGCCACCGCGATTGTCTTCCAGCCAGAGGCGCCAGAAACGGGTGAGCTGGTCACTCAGGTGTGCGGGTTCTACGCGTTCGGCAGTCCCCAGCATCAAATACGCTTTCAGGGCGTTGTAAGCATCCTGGACATTGCTCGGCGATGGGGGCTGGTAGACCCCGACGGAAGCTGTACTGACGGGCGCCATCGATTTCGCTGGCTTCAGCGCAGCAGATTTCGCACTGACCTGGCGCAGGTAGGATTCCAATTGCTCCGCCACCGGCGTCAGCATCACCTGCCGCATGCCTTGGAAATACTCATGACGCAATTTGGCTTCCAGTGCTGCACCCTGATAGAGGCCCAGCCCCAGCATCAACGGATGATCGTCACGGTACTTTTGTAGCTGGCCCAGCCGATCTTGAATCACCTGCAATGCTTCAAGGCGCGACTGCAGGTCAATACGATCCTTCTGAATGTCCTGGGCCTTACGCAAATCGGCCTGGACGTTGCTTACCAGCTGTTGATTGTTGGTGTAGGACCATGTCCAACCCGCCAAGCTACCGCCGAGCAACAACGCGGTGCCGAGGAACGCTACAGAACGTTTTCGAGTCCGTGAACGACTGGAATGCTGGCGCACCAACTGCCGATCGGCGAACACCACCTTGCGGAACAGATCCAGGAGGAAGTAGCTGTGGCGGGACAACTGCTGTTCTTCACCAGGCACATTTGATTGTTGCGCGGCGCTCAGACCAAAGCGCCGCGCAATTTCGTTGGACATGCCGCAAACGCTGGCAATTTCCTGGACAGCACTGGTGAAATAAAAACCTCGAAATACCGGCCTGTACTGATAAGGATTTTCCTCGAACAGCGCCATCAAGAACGTGCTCAGGCTGGCCTTGATGCCTTTGAACTCAAGCGGCAAGGTCAACAACCCCGGTGCTTGGACACCCCCACGGTTAAGCGCCATCTGCGCCAGACTCATCTCCTTGAGGCCGTCACACAACTCATCGAAGTGCTGGTCAAACTGGCTGACAGCCTCGGGGCCTGATTGAGAATTGAAAGCGAAGGTGGCTCCCCACACTTTTTCTCGTTCCTGAGGTCCCAGCGTCTGGAAAAAATCATTAAAACCATTGATCAAGTCGACCTTGGTGAACACCACGTAGACCGGAGCGACCACCTCAAGGCGCTCGGTCAGCTCCTGAATACGTTGGCGCAGCTTTTTGGCCAAATCAATCGCAAATTCCGGCGAATTTCCGGTCAGCTCGGCAACGCTGGCCGCGATAATAATCCCGTTGATCGGCGCGCGCGGGCGGTGTTTGCGCAACAGGCTCAGGAACGACAACCACTCTCCCCGGTCCGCGTCCTGCACCGAATAGCGCCCGGCGGTATCCAGCAGGATGCCTTCAGTGGTGAAGTACCAATCGCAATTGCGCGTACCACCGATCCCCTGCAGCGCAGAGCCTTTTTGATCATTGAAGGGAAAGGTCAACCCGGAGTTCAAGACCGCTGTGCTTTTACCTGCTGCCGGGTTGCCGATCACCATCAGCCACGGCAATTCGTACAGTGCCTCTGACCCGCTGCGCCGACCAAGGCGCGAGGATTTGATCGCGTGGAGTGCCTCTTCAAGCCGTTGGCGTAACTCTGGAGTGTCCCCCTCTCCACCGGCCACCATCTGATGCAACGCCACAGCCGATTTCTTGGCCACGATTCGCCGCCACAACCAAGCGGCTGCCAATGCGACAAGCGTCAACACCAGGAGCGCAAGGAGCACTTTTTTCAACGTGGCAGCATTAAGAAGGAGCAAGCCTGCAACGATCAAGAGCCCGACAACAGCGAGCACGCGAGAGTTGGAAAAAAAAGCGGAGAAGCGGTTAATCATTGTGAACAGTTCCCGGGGCTAACGTGATACGCAAATTCATGCGAAGTCTTGAAGAGGCTTTGGAGCCGGTGGCGGCGAGGGCTGAATGCGGCAGACTGCTCGCCAAAAGGGATCCTGAACCGACACCAGCAAGGTTTCCTGCTGCGCCTCAAGGCTGTTTGACGCGGCTAATGCCAATGAGGCCAGCGTTGTCACTGCACCCATCTCCCCACAGCACACCGGCAAACTCAGGCATTCATCGATAGGGTCCAACTCGGGAAGCGCTGCGTGCAAAGCAGCCAAGATTTCGGTCTGCCGAGAGGTACGCTGATCCGCATCGGCGATCACCACACTGACCAGTGGAAGGTCCATGCTGTATTGCTCGAGCAGGCGCTGGAGCGTCGCCGCTCGCACCTTTCCGGGCAAGTCCGCCGATTGCGCTCGTTGTTCGCTGCGAAACGGATGAATAATCGCCGCTACGGGCCCTGTGGCCGTGGGGAGCCCACATGCGATCAGCAGAGCGCACGCCCCCTCTCCGGAGACCTCCGGCAGCGCCTCAAGTAGCGCATCGTCCTGGATAAACGAATCAATGGCGACCACGACCTGTAGATGGGACTTCGCGTCCAAACCCTCGGCATGGCGCAACTGCTCGATAAAATTCAGCACCTGGCGAGTGTCGCTCGCACCGTGAACAAACACGGGGCACTCCAGGCCATGCTCGGAGAACGGCGTAAAGGCGGATGCCAGCCATTGGCGTGTCGTTGTTTGGGTATCGATCGACCAGCGAGTGGGGACAAGGACATGCACAGGCAAGGGACTTCGAAGCTCGCTCCCATCGATACTGTCGCGCTCCAAGTGGCGCATCAGCAAAGGTTCGAGAACCTCTGAAGCCAACAGTAATGCGCGTCGAACATCGATGGGTAACGGATCGTCTTGCCCTGATTCGATGAAATCCTCAGTGCTCAAGGCATCAATCCAGGCAATACGACGTGGGAACCCGTTTGTGTCTTTCAGTGTGGGGTGAAGAGCCGGTCGGTCACGCGCTTTCAGCGCTTCGATAACCCCGGCAGGCTCATCGCCAAGCGGCAAATACAGGCTCCAATCCCGTATCTGAACTGGCATGACGTGTTCAGCGGCCAGCATCGGCTCAACATCCGCCAGATCCTCCGCAGGCCCCGGCTGTCGGCGGCGCTTCAGCCACTCAACGCCCTGGTACAACCCCCAATACCCCAGGCACAGCGCCGTGGGTATCACCAAAAAGTGGGCGACAATGTCTTCCGCCGTCGGCAGACGGTAATGGTCACGCCAGGACCACAGGGTAAAGCCCCAACTACCGGCAAAGACCAACACTACCCACAGCGTTTTGTAGCCAAGGACTCGTTTAAACATCAGATTCCATTCCTGCTCGCCCTATACTTACGGCCTGTACGTCGTGGATTGGCCTGCAATCAACACGGCGCCACATGTGGTGAGATCACCGTCGCGGGCCGAAGCCTTGTCATCCACCTCATAGTCGCCGTCGCCAGTCGTTATCACTGTGGGGCCATGGACAGGACAAGCCACCAGATCACCTACGCGGGCAATGCCCTTGTCGTTGATCGTCGAATCATCACTGGCCTCCATCACCATCCCGCCGTGGCTGGTCGTATCCCCTTTTACAATCAAAGGTCGCGTCATCTTCGCTCTCCATGTAGGCCCAAGCACTGCATCTGCTCAGGGTTGAGGCGTGGATCTGGCCGACGGCCCACGGCCGGCAGTGCGCAGTTCCACATGCCCGAAATCCATCAGTTTCCAGCGGCCACCCCAGGTTAAACCCAGCTCTTCAGCGACCTGCCCGTACAACTCGTATCCGCGCATCGCCCAAGGGTCTTTCTCGGTGATCACCAACTTCCCCTCTCGCAAAAACGCACTGTCCGCCGCCAGACCGTATTGGTGGTAGCTCTGCCAGGCCTTGGCATTGGTCGTTCCTGGCAGGAGGCCAAGAACGTCTTGCCGTTCCGGGCTGCGATAGCCCTCTAGCAACACCATTTCGTACCCATGGCGCTCCAACATCACCTTGTAAACCACCAGCAGGCGCTGGACGAAGTCGGCATCCATCTTGTCCCATGACCTGTCTGCCGCGCCGGTGCGGGGTCGAATTCGCTCTACCTCTCGGGAGGTGAACACCTGCGGCGGCAACGCGCGGGGCGGCACCAACCGCTCACCACGCAACAGCTCTGCAATCAAGCTTGGCGCCTCTCCACGATGAACATCGCTGCCATACCCTTCGAGCTCCACCGTCCCGCGCAAATTGAAAACCAATGCGGGCGGCAACAGCAGCAAGAGAAGCATTAGCCAAAGGAGGCGTTGGTAATGAACGAGTGGCAATAACCAGCGCCTACAACTAAATCCAAGGCGAGCAACACTACTGCTAGAAACAGAAACAGAACTTCCCACGCCCGAAAAGAGAATCTTCCTACAAGACTTTAGGAGGCATCCTATTGATCCTGAGTATGCCGACACGCGCTCAGGAAACAACAACCACCACAAGTAAACAATCGCACTTGCGGTCAAACAAAAAACTACGAGCAATAGCATGAAGTATACAACCCGCCTCAAAAAAAAATATAGAGCCAGCGTCAAACGGCGACCCCAATTTGACGCACCATCAAAATGACAGCATTGAAAATTAAATAGAGCTGCGCCTAAATCCCTGGCAACATTTTGCGCCACTCAAACTTGCCAGCCCGCAAATAAGCGCACACCACCTCACTGGCGAAACAGCCGCCAAATACCGGAATCGATGCCGTGACATCAAGTAACGCACATTCAAAAGCGCCCAGCTTGCTAGCGGACGCTCAAGACGGCAGCACTCCCGATATCCGCCCGATTAACAACGCAGGCCAGTCCAGCACCCGCTCAAGGAAGACTCTGTACATTTGGCTGAGCATCATCGCGCTGACACTCGCAACCGGCGTGGCCTGGGTATTCGATTCGGCGCCTCAAGTCGCTGAAAATCCCACAGAGGCTTATACCGCCAGCAGCACAGATGCCCCCGACCATTTGCCCTCCATGAGCGAGCAAACGCCACCACCAATGATCAGTGAGTCCGCCCAGATTTTTAACGAAGCCCCTACGGAGCAACCCGCAAACCTCATCAGCGCCACCGGCGCCAGCCCACCTCCCAGCAAAACACCACCTACCCCAGCCGCAAAACCTCACCACAAAACCCCTGCCGCACGCTCGGCAAACAGCACAACTTCCTCACCTCGCGCCAGCGATGTAGACGTGCTGATTGCTCTGATGAGCTATATCGAAAGCCCGGACAACGACCTCTCCCCGCCCACTCGCAAAGCCCTGCAAGAACGTATCAAAGCCTGCCCGGCAGCCAACACCGAAGCGGGCATTGACTGTCGTCAGCGTATTTGCGCCGACCTTCCGGGCTCGGTGAGCTTGTGCCCCTCGCCTTGACCACCAGTAAACCCAGAGGTCAGCCGCCACTTTCGGCAGCCTTGGCCACACCCAGCACCTGTTCCAGACGAACCAGTGCGGCGTCATCCTTCAGCACCACCTTGAGCCACTCATGCAAAGGCATCTCCCCCCATTCAGCCGCTTGGTTTGCCATGTAAGCCACCGGACTATGGGGCTCAGCCTGACGAAAGTAATTTGCCACCTCGCGCAGCCGATTCAGCGCCTCCTCGCGCGAAGCAATGCCTGACACCGCGACCTGAACATCAGTTACTGACGGCGCAGCAGGAGGAGGCAGCAAGTGACTGGAGTGCTGCTCAAGCACTGGAATTTTCGATTCCTCCCCCCCACGCACATCCACACCCGCTTCTTTGGCCAACCGCTGAATACTGCTGCAAGCGGAGTCCAACGTCTCTCGGATTGCGGCAAACCTGGGCGCCTGATCACCTAGACGCGCCACTGCCTGGTGCTCCAGACCGCTTAGCGCAGCGACTGCCTCCTGAACTGCAAGCCATTGGTGTTGATAGAACCCTACCGGCGTTGCAGCCCTGGCACGCTCCAACTGCTCCAGCGTTACATGCTCGGAATCCCCAAGGCGAGCACCGCCAGATCGCTGGTGCGCCACGGCATAGTCAGAGAGCGTGTACGGCCGCACACCATCATCCACCACAGGAATTGAGGACACCCAGCGCAAGCTCTGCTTGAGCACCCACGCCAGACAACCAACCCGCTGCTCAACATCGTCTCCGTCCTCGATGGCGGGAAACAAGTCGTCCCAGTACTGCTCAACCAACCCTGCAATCAAGCTGTAGCCTTGGGCCAGCCCTGAGAATCCCTGGGTGTAGACCCAACCCTCCGTCAGCCATCCTGCAACACGCAGGTCTTTACTATCCTCTCGCAACAGTTTCGAACACCGTTTAACTACTTCCGGCCAATTAGCGACTTTAAGATCGGCAACCCACTCACCTTGCTCTAACGTTGGATCATCAAATTCCCGGAGTTTTTGTATTTCATCAAACTCAGACGAGTATGTAAGATCTTTTCCCTCACCATGTAAGCCATTTATAGCACGTAACAAAATTTCAAGATCAGACACTAAAACCCCCTGCCGGTGATGCAATATTCTGTTGTAAGTGATTACACTACGCCCAGTCAGAAACTACGCCAGATAATCATCACTGTGTTTTTTCCACCAGACAAGCCTGCGCTTAAAACTTTCGCTTAGCAGCAGGCATAAAGCGTACGACACGGATTTCAACGCCGATGAGCACAACTGCACCGATCATTATCAGTCACACACGCCTGCACTCGCTTGAATCAACACTAGACCAACTTCATGTAGAGCGTTGGTCCGGTTATGAAGTGCTGTCCGATCTTTACCGCTGGGATGTACTGGCCTTGACCGGCGACCACGCGTTGCCGCTCAACACCCTCCTCGGCCAAAAGTTCACCCTGCTGACCACCCTGGCGGATAGCCGTCAGTGCCGGCGCAGTGGGCTGGTCAATGTGGCACGGCGCATCGGCAGCGACGGCGCGCTGACCCGCTACCATGTGCAACTGGTGCCTTGGCTGTGGATCCTGACCCAGAGCTTTCGCTCAAGGGTGTTCCAAGACAAGACCGTGCAGGAGATCATCGACCAGGTATTCACAGGGTATGCGGATTACGCCAGCTGGCGCTTCACCAGCGACGCCGTGCAACTGCTCAGCGCGGTGCGACCCCGTAGCTATTGCGTGCAGTACCGCGAGAGTGACTTTGACTTCGTGCAGCGACTGCTGGCCGAGGAAGGCTTGGGCTACTGCTTCGTCGAAGATGAACTGAGCCCCTCCGGACATCGCCTGGTCATCTTCGGTGACAGCCCCATGCTGCCTGAGGACCCGACTTCCGCTGGTGCCACCGGCTTACGCTTTCACCGCGCCGATGCGACAGAAGAACAGGACACCATTCAGTTCATGGGCCGCGTCCATCAATTGGGCAGCCACCGCGTCACGCTATTGAGCTGCGACTATAAAAGTCGCCAGGCCATCAGCGCCTCGCGCCCCATCGGCCCGGAACGCGAAGGTCTGGAAAGCTATGACCCGGTGGGTGACTACGCCTTCGCCAACCTCAACGAAGCCGAGCATTACACCCGATTGCATATCGAAGCGATGCACACTGAACAAGCGTCCTGGCAAGGCCGCGGCGCCGTGCGCAGCGCCCGGACCGGCACGCGGTTTCATCTCGGCGAGACGCCCTGGGCCGCTGCCGAGCATATGCGTGATATGCAGGATTTTCTGTTCACCGAAGTACGCAGCTACGGCATCAATAATCTGGAATTTGGTGTGCCTGAACTGGATGCTGATACAGCAGCATTGCTGCGCCTGGAAACGCTCGACACAGAAGTACTCAGTGAAGCTGACCGCAGTGGTTTCGCCCAGCAATTTCGCGCGGTACTGCACACCCAGCGTTGGCGCCCTACCCTCGTCGACGGCACCGGCCAACGCCTGAATCCACGCCCGACCGCTCATGGGCCGCAGACCGCCATAGTCGTTGGCCCCGAAGGTGAAACCACGCCCGGCAGCAGCGGGCCTGTGCACTGCGATGCACTGGGTCGGGTCAGGGTGCGCTTTCATTGGCAGGCCGAAAACGACAGCGGTGCCTGCTGGATCCGCGTCGGTCAGGCGTTCGCGGGCAGAGGCTTCGGCGCCCAATTTCTGCCGCGCATTGACCAGAAGTCCTGGTGCATTTCGTCAACGGCGACATCGACCGGCCGATCATTTCCAAGGCGCTATACAATGGCCGCGGCGAAGGTGGTGTGCCCCCGACGCCGGGTGGCGCCCCTGGCGAGAGCAAACTGTCGGTCTATGAAAAAGCTGGCGATCAACGCTCCAGCGCCGAAGCCAATCTCGCCGGTGGCGGCGGCTACCTGCTGTCGTCCTACACCATCAGCGACGGCTGGTCCTCTGCACCTCCACCGAACGGGCCGCCTTACTGGAGTGTTCCTGCTTGATGAGTACTGACCGTCGGCGCCATTGCTCCGCGAACACGACGCCAATGCTCTGCCTTCGCGTCTGACTCTAAAGTCGGGGGCATTCCGGACTGGGCGCACGGGGGATCGACTGGGTTTGCCATCCTGATCGCTGCCTCTTCGAGCCCCTTTCCAGGACTCTTCTTTATTATCTTTTCGCAGCAGGCCTGGGGTCATCAAGCATAGCCAACCGGACGCGTCTTGGTCGACGCCATGCCCGCTTTTTGACAACAAAATTATCGGTAAAAAAATATTTCACACAATTCAAACCAGGTTTCTACACTCTGCTCAAACGCCCGTCATTTGTTTGATCAGATTGTCCAGACATGGTCGAGGGCACCCAACACAATCAGTTGTTTTATCACGATAGAGAACAAGACTCATGTCGTCAAACAAAGGGGTTTCACAGCTAATTTTTGTATTTTGGCCAAGGCGTCGGCTGCGCATCCTCACGGATGAAGAAGCACGTTTGATTGAGCACTTCCGCACGCTGTCGGAAGCCGACCGTGTAGCCATGCGCTATTTGACCAGCGCCTTCAAGGAGGTGTCCCGTTTTTGATAGATATACCCCCATCGCCAATCTGATGATGGATGCCAACGTGATGCGCTCTGAGCTCAACCGTGCCTCTATCCAGTCCGCCTAGAAAGATCACTCCTACACCTCCTCCAAACACTTCCGACAGCCCCATCTGAAATACCCAACAGTCACAAAAAATAACGAGCCCTTTTCCAAAATAAACGTTATGTATTCAGTTGTTCTGGGCAAGAAGCCCACATATCCATTCATTTCATGAAGAATCAGGATCATGCCAAGTACTCCACACTCCCCCACACTGCGTACTGCCCCCGGTACATCCCTGCACCCCCACCAGCTCACCCGAGAGGAAGAGCAACTGGTGCGCTACTACCGTTGCTTGTCGGAACAGGATCGTGAAGCCGTGCGATGCCTGATGTTTGCGGTCAGGGAAACCAGCGGGTCCGAATGCCCTCACCCATAAAAAGTGACGCAGTCATGGGGCGGCGACGATGAAGTACCTGCGGGGTTGGATACGTTGCCGGGAGCCTGTCGCCAACACCCTACCGTTCAGAAGTTAATTACCGTTGCGAGCCGTCACGCCGTAAGCCAATCGCCTGCCGCGGGCTCTCTGCTGTGTGCTCCAGCTCTTGTCGCCAGGAACCTCTCCTCAGCCCCCTGTTTTCAGCCAGTGGGCGTTGACGCTCAACAGTCGTGCGATCCGATCGAGCTGCGAGTGCGGGATGCCCCGTGCAAACCAGTTGTTCAGCCGCTGGGGGCTGATCTTCAAAAACAGTGCGAAATCCATTGGCGAGATGTTGCACTCATTCAACAACACCCGCAGACGCCCTCCGGAGCATTCCGCGCTGACAGCCCGAAGGGTCATTGATTGTCGCGCCATACACGCTTTTTTCCCTTGCCCAAAGGCCATTCCTTGCTCCTTGTGTAACTCCCTGTGTTTTTTGCCCCGTTCACGATGCGGGCTCGCTGAGTATAAACACGACGCTCACCTAGCCCAATTTCTATGCTGCAAAGCCTCGTCGGTTGAACACGACAATGCGCTCATTGCAATCGGACAGGGGCCGCTCCAATAGCTTGATCAGTCAGAGTCCAGCCGTGTGGCCGATAAGCAACAACGGGACGATAGACCCTGCTGTAGCTGATTTCCTACAGATCCAGAAATATCTGCCGTGGGTTCCGTCTCGATTTCGTCCAAGTGATTGTGGGAGCAATTACGTGTTCCTAGACTCCGCAGCCGTAGGGCAAATCCCTGTCCCTTCGAAGATTCGAACAGGCGGCATGTAGCAAAACTGCCTGCTCGCTACCGCCGCCACTCGCAAGGAGCCACACCCGTGACCAAAACCTCAACCACCCTCTTATTGTTTGCACTGGCCAGCCTGCTAACAGGTTGTTCCACCACCCCCAATGTCCTGCAGATGCACAAAGTCACCGCCGAAGCGATCGGCCTCGCCTCAACGGATGAGCTGACCATGGGCCCAGTGACCAAAGGCAAGGAAGACTTCCTGGGTGGTGCTGAACTGACATTTAAAGCCACGACAGCAAAGGGACGCGTATTCAACTGCTCGACATTCATGACCCCGGGCATCCTGCTTGAGCCGCCGACGTACTCGCGGCTGACCTGCACAAAGTAAGCCCGACATCCGGTGCGGGCAGCGCACGCGACATGGCGGCCTTGCCGGAGAATGGGGCGCCCATGCTCAGTACGTGCTGGACGAAGTTGAATTTTGAGGTGCTGGCGGTGAGGTCATTGAACACCGCCAGCGCGGCGAAGGCCGCTGACAGGAAGATGTCCATCACTGCCGGAACACTGGATGGGCTATAGGCCTACTTCAGGACATTGCAACCGATCACGCATCGCCGTACAAAATGAAGTAAAAATATGGCTCAAAGGCAAAGCTTGGCAAATAGCGAAGAGATCTGAAGAATGGCCTTATCGATCACGGCAGGACACCGAGGCGAAACTTGATCACTCATGACACATACTGGCCGGAGGCGTCAGCAGACCTGTTTCGCCACGCCACTGCAGAAAAGGCGTCCATCTATCGTGCCATTATGGAGGTGTTCGCCGCCGCCAAGCGCCAGTACCGTCTGCAATTACGACCTGACGAGGTACTATCCGAGGCAAACTGGGGCCACCGGACACCACCGTCTCATGAGGAAGTCGCCGCCGCACTGAGCCAACTGGCTATGTGGGGTAACCTCGAATCACAACCGGACATGACGCGTGTTTCCACCCTCAACGATTACTACCGGGCACGTTTTCTCTATCGACTCTCGCACGGCGGCGAGGCTGTAGAGACGGGCCTGCTCGCATTCGCGCACAGCCTGCGCCATCGTGCGGAACTGCAGACAGTAGCATTAGAGGACATCGACAGCCGCCTGCGAGCCTTGCAGCAATTGGTAGCTGAGGCGCAGTCGTCTGGCAACCTGGATACTGCCAAGGCGCATGAGATCCTGCGCGACCTAGTGCGAGTATTTGAGGGACTCACCGAAAATGCCCAGGCATTCATGGCCGGAGTGACACGTAGCCTGGAACTGCAGCAAGCCGACGCAACCACTTTGGTTGCCTATAAGCGACGGCTAATCGACTATCTCGAGCGATTCATGGGCGATCTGATCCGTCGCTCCGATGCCATCGCCCGCATACTGCATGAATTGTCCGTCTCCATCGACCCTATCTTGCTTCAGGTGGCTGCGCGTGAGGCACGAGACGCAGCGCCCAACGGTACTGGCGAACAGGTCGAGGAAACACAGCGTCGCCGGGAGATCTGGCGCGAACGCTGGAAAGGATTGCGCGGCTGGTTTTTGCCGACCGGTAACGAACCGCCTCAGGCAGAACTACTGCGTGCGCGTGCGCGCTCAGCGATTCCACAACTTTTGAACGCCATTGCGACGATTAATGAGCGACGCAGCGGGCGCAGCGACCGGTCAGCCGACTTCCGGGTTCTGGCGCAGTGGTTCGCCGCCTGCGACAGCGACGACGATGCCCACCGCCTCGCTCGTGCGGCATTCGCCCTGCAGCCGGCTCGTCACTTCTCGCTCGAGGTTGCTGACGCCGAAGACGTGCCGGCGAGCACTTCCTGGTTGGATGCTCCGCCGCTGATCATTAATCCTCGCCTGCGCGAGTATGGCGAAGCCGCGCCGCGAGGCGCATTGGCTAAGGTGCGGGATCGCAGCCGGGATCGCGCCCTGATGGCTCAGCAACTGGCACAGGAGTCGCGTCAGGTCGAGGCTGCGCGTCGGCGACTGGCGACCGGTCGCACAACGCGTTTGTCGGAGCTGGGAGAGCTCGATGCGCCTGCCTTCAGCCTCTTCCTGGGACTGCTTGGCGAGGCACTGGCCGAGCAGCACGACCCGAGTAGTTCTGTCGAGCGACAGACGGGCGACGGTCTGTTGCACATTCGCCTGGAGCCTCTGGCTGAAGACAGTCGTGCCCGCATATGCACGGCAGCCGGGGTGTTCTCCGGCCGTGATCATCTATTAACGATCCGGCTCACCGAGGAAAGGTCATGACTATTGCCTCATCCCGCCGCGACACCAGGCATGTCGGAGAAACGCAGAAGGCGCAACAGCAGGACGAATTTCGCCGGGCATTGCGCAGCCTGCTGATGTGTCCGCTCATGCCGCCAGGGCACGCCGACTTTCCCGCCGTACGGCGTCAGGCCGACCGCCTTCATGAGTGGTTCGCCCGCGAGGCCGGCTGGCCACTACATGTGGACCGCGAGGGTGCGCGGCTGCTCAAGCGTCCAGCCGATTTGTCCGACCCGACCCGCGGCCTGCCGGACCACGACCGGCGTTGCTACGTACTGCTGTGTCTCGCTGCAGCAGTACTGGAACGAGCGGATCCACAAATTACCCTGCGACAAATTGGCGGACGAATCGTACAACAAGCCGCCGACCCTGCGCTGGAAGCCTTGGGATTCACCTTCACCCTGAACGGTGCTAACGAAAGACGCGAACTGGTCATGGTCTGCCGCACGCTCCTGGGTCAGGGCATCCTGGAACGTGTCGCCGGCGAGGAGGAAAGCTTCGTGCAGGACGGCAGCGGACCACAGTCCGACGCGCTTTACGATATTCATCGTCGCCTGCTGGCCGGCCTGCTGGCGGCGGTGCGCGGGCCCTCGACCTGGAACGCAGAGGATACCCCGGGCAACACCCAGGCGCGGTTAAATGCGCTGGTGACCGGCTTTACGGTAGATAGCGAACAAGGCCGACGCGATGCCATACGCCATTACCTGGCGCGCCGCCTGCTGGACGATCCGGTGCTGTACACCGACACTCTGGACGAAGAGGCGCGCAGCTATTTCGTCAATCAGCGCGGTGTTCTCGCCAGTCGTTTGTGCGAAGCCACCGGATTGGTTGCCGAGCAACGTGCCGAAGGTCTGGCGCTGATCGACGAGAGCGGGCAGCTCACTGATGTGTCCATGCCGGCGGAAGGCACCGAGGCTCATGTAACCCTGCTGGTGGCTGAGCACTTGGCTCGGCGCCTGCGGGAAGAGCGCGCGCCGTTGCGAGTGGCCGAAAGCGACATTGCTCTGTTCCTGCGCCAGGCCACGGAGCGTTATGGCCGTTATTGGCGCAAGTCGGCACGCGCGCCTGGCGCCGAACACGAGCTAACGCAGATCGCCATCACGCGCCTATGCCGTCTGGGTCTGATGCTGCGCGATGGGCATGATGTGTGTCCATTGCCCGCCATTGCTCGTTTTTCACTCGGGCAGACCGAGGTGCGCAATGCCCGTAGCACCGAATCCTTGTTTCTACCCGAGCCCAATGCATGAGCAGCGATCTCTTCATCACTTCCTCCCGCCCCAGGCTACCCGAACCTTTACGCGAGCGCTGGCAGCCACTACGCCTGGGCCTTGTCGAACTGTTCCACTACGACAGCGAGGAGTTCTGGTTCCATGACGGCCATTTACTGCTACGCGGCAATAACGGCACCGGCAAGTCAAAGGTGTTGTCATTGACTCTACCACTGTTGCTGGACGCACAATTGCGCTCCTCACGCGTCGAACCTGACGGTGACAGCGGTAAGAAGATGGCCTGGAACCTCCTGGTCGGCACCTATCCCCGCCGCATCGGTTATAGCTGGATCGAGTTCGGCCGGCGCGAGCACGATGGCCGCCCCCGCTACCTGACTCTGGGGGTTGGCATGTCTGCAGTCGATGGTCGGTCCCAGGTGGACAGCTGGTTTTTCATCATCGAAGGCGACGGTACGACAGCGGACCCACGTATCGGCGAAGATTTGTGGCTGACGACTGCGGAGCGCCAGGTTCTCACGCGCGAACGCCTGCGCGATGCACTGGGAGGACGAGGCCAACTGTTCGAAAACCACCAACTCTATCGTCGCGCTGTGGATGAGCGCCTGTTCCAGCTGGGCACACGACGTTTTGATGCTCTGATGGATACACTAATCCAGCTACGTCAGCCGCAGCTGTCGAAGAAACCCGACGAGACTGGCCTCTCCAACGCGCTGAGCGAGTCATTGCCTCCGCTGGCACCTGAACTGTTGAGCGATGTGGCCGAGGCGCTCAACCAGTTGGAAGAGGATCGCATTCAATTGGAAGATGCGCGCCGATTGGAACAAACCGTCACTCAATTTGAACAGCGCTACCGCGTCTACGCCGGTATGTTAGCGAGACGCCAGGCGCGTGAACTGCGCCAGGCCCAGACCGCCTTTGATAATGCCAGCGAGGCGCGTAACCGAGCGCAAGATGAGCTCGCCGGCGCAGAAGACGAGCAAGATGCCGCCAAAGCCGCATACGAGGCTGCAAAGCTGGCATATTCGGCCGCCCGGGAGCAAGTCGAGACACTCCAGAGCGACCCTGCCAACCAGGACGCCAACCGTCTCGTCCAGGAACAAAACAATGCCGCCGAACGACAACGTGCAGCGCTTGCGGCGGCCCGACAACGCAATGAAGCCCGCACCAGACTCATCAGCGAAATAGACCTGAACCAGCAACGGATCGTCCAGGCCACCCAGGCCCGCGATGAACTGGAAAAGGCACGCACCTGTACGCAAGATGCAGCCGAAGCGATTGCCATTGCAGCCAACGTCGCGACCAATCCGCTACTCAGTCTCGAAGCCGAAGTACTCGCAGAACTACCGCTCGGGCACAGGGCAGCCGAAGAGGCCTTGCGTGAGCAGGTTAGGGAGCGACGCCGGGACATCGCGCATCTACGCCGACGCCACGCAGAGGTCAACCAGCACCAAACCACACGGGCGAACGCCCAAGAGAACGTCCGCACCGTTCGTACTGAGCTGGACACTGCATTGGAACAACGCGAGCAGGCCGACCAACAGGCCGAACAGCAGGCAGGCGCACTGCTTGATGCCTGGTCCGAGCTCTGCAAAAACCTTGTACAGTTGCGGTTCGAGGCTGAACCCACCTTGCAGCAATTGGCCGAATGGGTGGCCCGCCCGGAAGGTGACAACCCGGTACAAGCGGCAATGGATACGGCCTGGCGCCAGACGCTGCAACGACACGCCGACCGACAGGCGGCGTTGGACAGCAGCCTTGCAGATCTGGACAAACAGCGCGCCGATATCGAGGACGAGCGCACCCGCCTGGCCGCCGGCGAGGATGCACTCCCCCCCGAGCCGCCTACCCGTGCCAGAGGTGTGCGCCTGCAACGTCACGGCGCGCCACTTTGGCGTCTGGTGGACTTCCACCCGAGCCTGGATACGACAGAACGTGCCGGATTGGAGGCCGCCCTGCAAGCTAGCGGCCTGCTCGACGCCTGGCTGTCGCCGGATGGAGTATTGAACGATGACAACGGCAAGCCGCTTCTGGATAACAGTTGGCGCCAGCGCACCTCGGTGAACGGTACCGACCTGAACTCTGCGCTGATTCCTGCGGTGCTCGAAGCCTGTCCAATCGAACAGGCAACCCTGACTGGCCTGCTGGCGTGTGTTGCATATGGCACCGAAGAGCCTGGCGATGTCGAAGCCTGGCTCTCTCCCGATGGACGCTATCGCCTGGGGCCGTTGACAGGCTCCTGGCAAAAAACCGAGGCAGACTACATCGGCCGCAGCGCACGAGAACTGGCCCGGCAACGTCGATTGGAGGCCCTCGCGACGCTCCTCGCTGAATTGGACATTGCGCAAGCACAACTGGCGCGGCGATCCGAAACCCTGGCCGCAGAACGCACCCAAGCCGATCTGGAAAGGCAAGCCTCACCGCCTGAGCGTCCTCTGCACGATGCAATCGCTGCTACGTTGCAGGCCGCTCGCGTGGTGGATCAAACCCGGCAGCGGCTGGCAATGGCGACGGCACGTTGCCAGGAGGTCGAAGACGCCTGGCAATCGGCACGCGAGCAGTTGGAGCACGACGCGACCGACCTGCGTCTCCCCTCCGAACCCGAGCGGATAGCCGCAACCGAAGAGGCTTTGGAATACTTCGATGTCGTCCAGGCACTTCTAGTGCAGGCAGTACGCGAATGGCAGCGCGCATTGCCCGATCAGCGCCACCAGCAGCAACGCGAAGATGAGGCGCGCAGGATCCTGGAACAGACCGACGAAAGTCTGGTGATCGCCGAGGAGCAGGCCGAGCAGGCACGGGTACGCTTCGAGACCCTACAACAGTCCGTAGGCCAGCAAGTGGAAAAACTACTGACCAAACTGAGCGCCGCGCGAGCAATACAAACCCAGGCCGAACAGGACACAGAGGCGTGCCGTGAGGTGCTAGGCAAAACGGACACACGGCTGGCCGTGGCCGCAACGCTTGTCGGCCAAAGCGAGCAGACCTTGCGCGAGCGCAGCGACGACCGAGCGGCGGCCGTCGAACGTCTTCACCACTTCTGCGCCAGTGGCTTGCTGGCGGCCGCATTGCGTGACCTGGAGCTGCCCGAGCATTGGAGCATCGACCCCGCGCTGAATTTGGCACGCCGCATCGAGCAGGCGCTGACCCGGATTGCCGATGACGACGCGACCTGGACTCGAGTACAGAATCAGATTGCCGAAGACCTGAGCGAACTCCAACGTGGCCTAAGCGCCTTGAATCACCAGGCTATCTCGGTACCCAATGACTGGGGTATCACCGTCACCATCCAGTACCAGAATCGTGCCGAACGCCCCGATACGCTCGCACTGCGGCTGGCCGAGGATATCGCCCAGCGCAACGAATTGTTATCTGCGCGCGAACGTGAAGTATTGGAAAACCACCTCCAGGCGGAAATCGCCGCCGAACTGCAGCGCCTGATGCGATCCGCGGACGACCGCGTCAAGGCAATAAACCACGAACTGCACAAGCGCCCAACCACCACAGGCGTACGCTACCGCCTTCTATGGGAGCCACTATCTACCGAGGACGGCGCCCCGGCTGGCCTGGAAGCTGCCCGCCAGAGCCTGCTCAATACCAGCGCAGACCTTTGGGCGGTCGAAGATCGGCGGGCGGTAGGCGTCATGCTGCAACAGCAGATCGCCGCCGAGCGCGCTCTGGCCGACGCCGACAGCGCCGGCAGAAGCCTGCTCGATCAACTCGCACACGCGCTGGACTATCGCTACTGGCACCGTTTCCGTATCCAGCGCCAGCAGGATGGCCAGTGGCGCAAGCTGTCCGGCCCCGCCTCCAGCGGCGAACGCGCACTTGGCCTGACCGTACCGCTGTTTGCCGCCATCGCAAGCTTCTACGGCCACGGCGGCAGTCCATTGGCGCCACGCTTGATACTGCTTGATGAGGCTTTCGCCGGTATCGACGACACCGCGCGGGCTCACTGCATGGGACTGGTGCGGGAGTTCGACCTGGACTTCGTCATGACCAGCGAGCGGGAGTGGGCCTGCTACGCGGAACTGCCTGGAGTATCGATCTGCCAATTGCAGCGTCGTGAAGGTATCGATGCGGTGTTTGTCTCACGCTGGACCTGGGATGGCAGGGCTAAACGGCTCGAAGAAGATCCTGACCGCAGGTTCCCATCAGTATGAAAACCACCGTCGACCCGCGCCTACAGCGTCTGCTAGGTGAACCAGCACTGGCCGCCCTACGTCAACGCCTGCGCCGTCGTTTTGAACTCGCCGATGCGGAACATTCGCCATCCTCGATTCAGCTGAACAACCTTGATTCAGCGGAGTACTCGGCTCTTTGTCAACTGACCGGCCGCCCTTCACGTATAGCGCGCTCAATGACATTGGATATCGCCGACCTTGACGCGCGGTTGCGAGCCGCCGGGTTGGCTGATTCACTACAAAATGCACTGGAGCATCTGGATGGCCCTATCGTTGCCAAAGCTAGTCTGCGCAAAGAGCTATCGGCGCAATGGGCGGCGCTGACAAGATCCGCGTCGGCCGCAAGCGGTCCTCTCTTAAGTAGCTGGCTGCAAGATACCGCTACATCCTTACCTTTACTCAAGCGTCTGGGACGCGATCCCACGCACGCCGGCCAGTTGCTGACAGCAGCTGACCGCGTGCTCTGCCGATTACCGGCGGAGGGACTGCCTCGCTCACAACTGGCCGCCGAAACCCTGGGCGATGCCCACGCACTGGACGCCGGTCGTCCAGTAGCAAGCCTGGTACTGTCGGCATGGCGACTACGTGAGCGCACGAAAGCTGCACTGGACGACAAAGCGACAGGCCAGAGCAATGACGGTAACGAAGAGCGTCTACGCGAAGTCTGGTCAAGAGCGGGAGTTCTCATTAACGAACTGGCCCGCCCTGCTCTCTTCCTCAACCTGCCCGTGGAACCGGATGCCCCCCGCACCTGGCTGCCAGGCGAACCCGGCTACCTTTCTCTGCGACAACTGGTTCGCCAGCCATATTCCTGGCAAGTAGATGGGCGCAATGTTTACGTGTGTGAAAATCCAAACATCGTGGCCATCGCCGCCGACCGCCTCGGTGCCGACAGTGCTCCGCTAGTATGTACAGACGGCATGCCCGCCGCCGCGCAGCGAATCCTGCTCGACCAACTGTCCTCTGCCGGCGCACAACTGTACTACCACGGCGACTACGACTGGCCTGGGATCGGCATCGGTAACCATGTCATGCGCACCTGGCAGGCAATCCCTTGGCGATTCGGGTGCAATGACTACCTGGAGGCAATGAGGGTAGCGCCAACACGACCGCGCGATCTGGATACCTTCGGGATCGAGGCTTTATGGGACAAAGAGCTCCGTGCAGCTATGGACAACCAAGGGATCGCAATTCCAGAGGAAGCGGTTGCCGGCAAACTTCTGGGCGATCTGAGCCATGGAAAAAAGCCTTTCGATCATCAATGAACCACCTAAAATCGCTTGGCTACGAGGATTGACTGTAATCAACGAAAATCACCGCAGAGAGATCCAAATCTCAAACGATGGGCTCGTGGGCAAAATGGCATAAAATGCCAATGATCGAAAAAACCTGCTTGCCCAGAGCTGGAGTTAATTATGGCCACGCGAAACGTTGTGCTCACCCCTCACAGTCATGCGCTGACAACCGCTTCGTTTGGCAGCAGATGCGCATGCAACTGCGCAATATGTTCAGGCCCGATACCGCAGCATCCACCGACAATACTGGCACCCGCCGCTACCCAGGTTCTGGACCAGTGCAGGTAGGATTCAGGGCCCAGGTCGCGGCGAATCTCCAGCAGCGTGCTGTTGGCCTTTGCCTCTGTGCTGACAGGCGGAAACGCGTTTGCGTAAACCCCCAGCTCGATGCTTTGATCGAGGCGTAGAAGGACATCCCGCGCCACCGCCAGCGCCGCTGCCATGACTTCCG
The DNA here is from genome assembly GCF_001439685.1 of Pseudomonas libanensis. Taxonomy (GTDB): domain Bacteria; phylum Pseudomonadota; class Gammaproteobacteria; order Pseudomonadales; family Pseudomonadaceae; genus Aquipseudomonas; species Aquipseudomonas libanensis. Next base: position 86,446 of record NZ_JYLH01000006.1, on the reverse strand, counting down.
GCTGGCTGCAATTGAACAGCACCGCCCTCGCCCCCAATTCGACCGCTACCTGTACCGCCTCGGCGACTGACTCCGAGGAACGCAATCGCGGTGGCTCGCCGGCTTCATCAAGCAGCGTGAACGACAGCCAAAGCGGTTTCGATTCTGCGCCAAGCGCCTCGACGACTGCCCGGACTTCAGCGATGGAACTCTGGGTTTCCGCCAGCCAGACATCAACGTGCGCCTGCAATCCGGCGATGAGCTCGCGATGGATCACGACCGAACGTTGATGATCAAACAAGTCAGGTCGATAAGACCCTAGCGCCGGCGGCAACGACCCGGCCACCGTGACCGGTTCGGTGCTACCGGCCGCCGCCTGACGAGCCAGGCGTCCGGCCCGTTCGGCCAGCGCACGGCCCTGCTCGGCAAAGCGCTCATCGCCGACGTGAAACGGCACCACCGCGTAGCTGTTAGTGGTGACGATTCGCGCACCGGCCTCAATAAATGCCTGATGAGCCTGCAGCACATAGTCAGGCGCCTCGATCAACGCGAGGGCCGACCATTCCGGCTGGCGAAACGGTGCCCCGATACGCTGCAATTCGCGGCCCATGCCGCCATCGAGCAAACGCAAGGACGCCTGGCTCATTGGATCGCGCTCGCTTTCGGCGCCGAGGCGGCGAGCCATTGATCAACCGTGGCACTGTTCGCCTGTACCCACGCCTTGGCCGCGACGTCCGCTGGCTGTTTTTCCTTTTCGATCTTCAGGATCAGCTCATTGAGTTGCGCAGGTTCGATCGCAATATTACGCAGAAACTCGGCAATTTTCGGTGCGCGTTTCTGCAAGGCAGCGGACGCCAGGACATGCACCTTGGCATCCGGGAAGGCGCAGGTGATCTGACTCTTGTTCAGCCAGTCCGGGTCGACGGTCGGACTGATGAATTTCCAGCAACCATCAGCCTTGTACAGTGGGTCATCTTTTTTGTTGTCCTGGGCGTAACCGTCGAATGCCGGCTCTTCCAGGCGACGCAGGTCAAAGGCCGAAAAGATCCAGTCCGGGGTGTAGGCATAGAACACCACGCCACGTTGCGCCTTGTAAGCCGAGGCGAGTTTGGCGTAGGTCACCGAGGCTTCGGTGGACACCGACTCGAATTTATCGGCAAACCCGTAATCCTTGGCCTTGATCTGGCCGATGTAAGTCGACTCCCAGCCCGCCGGCCCCACCAGCAACTCCGCCTTACCGCCACCCAGTGGCTCAAAAAGCTTGGCCACTTCAGGTTTTTTCAGGTCGTAGATGGATTTGACCCCGTACTTGTCTTGCAAATAACCGGGAATGTAAAACCCTTGTTCGCCCGCATACGGATGAGTGTTCGGCACCAATGACCGGGTGCCGCCCGTGACGTATTTAGCCCAGGCAGCCGACTGATTAGGCAGCCAGATATCGGTCAGTACGTCGACCGAGCCGTCGCCTTTGGCGGCTGCGCTGAACAGCACCGCGACATCCCCGGCCAGATACGACACATCGCCATCCAGTCGGCTTTTGATGACCTCACCAAGTATGTGTTGAATGGCGATAGCCCCCGTCCAGTTCTGCTCGCCAATGACAATTTTGTCCTTGGCGAAGACGGTGGCCGGGAGAATCAGGGAGGCCAGTAATGCGGCCGCACCGAAGGTACGCGACAGATGTGTCTTCACGATAAATCTCTCAGTTAGTTGTGCCGGTGGTCTTGCTTGCGCAAGCTCGATTGAATGATTCGGTCAGGGATCAGTGCACACAGGACGATCGCCACGCCGGCGAGCACACCTTCGCCGCCCTTGATGTTGCGCAGCGCCGTCATCACGTCATAACCCAGGCCACCGGCACCGATCAGGGCAGCGACCACCACCATCGACAAGCTCATGACGATGGTCTGGTTGATCCCCAATAACAGCGAGCGGCGAGCCAAGGGCAGCTGCACTTTGATCAGGGTTTGCCAAGGACTGGCACCGTGTGCCACCGCCGCTTCGACAGCATCCTTCGCAACTTCCTGGATACCCAGCGACGTCAGACGAATCATCGGCGCCAGGGCGAAAATCACGGTCGCGATCACGGCGGGGGTCTTGCCGACAGAAAAGAACGCCACGGCAGGAATCAGGTACACAAACGTCGGCAGGGTCTGCATAACGTCCAGCAGGGGCGTAATCACCCGCCGTACAAGCGGACGCTTCGCCAGCAGGATGCCTGTGGGTACGCCAATGACCAGGGCAATCAGTACCGAAGAACCGACCAGCGCCAGCGTGGCAATGGTTCGCTCCCAAAAGCCAAACAGGCCGATGTACAACAAGGCTGAGCTGCTGGTCAGTGCCAGCGCCAAGCCAGCTGAACGCCACGCCAGAAACACCAGTGCCAGTGCCGAAACCGGCCATGGCAACCAACCTAGCAGGTTTTCAATGCCTTCGATGACGGTGCGAACGGCAACGATCACGCCGACGAATGCCCCCTCGAACGTCACCTGCGACCAGCCAATGAATTCATCAATGCTCTGTGCCGCCAGCAGCAAGGCCTGGCGATTGGCCGGGAACTGCAGCAGCACACCGGTGGCGTCAGGTGTGACGACGCGCCAGATCACCAATGCCTGACTGACCATCAGCACAGCCAAAGGCAGCCCCCAACCCGATACGTTGCGCAGCACAGGCTGGCGGCTCAACGAGAACGCGGTGAAACGACTGGCCGTGAACACCATCACCGCCGCCAGAATCGCCAGCCAGGATGAACTGGCAATGCCCTGGGCCAATGCCGCTAGCGCTGCGAGCTCAACTGCGAAGCCGAGCCAAAACAAACCGCCCTTGCCTCGCGCAGCAAGCGCCGCAGGCCCCAGCAACAATGCCTGCCACCCGCGCAAGCCGGGGTGGACGTGCGGCCCACGAGGAGCGGTTTCGGGGAGCTGAAGGCCAACGCTGTCGACGCTGTGAAGGGGCGTATGGGTTGGATTGAAGTCCCGGAAAAAGTCCGCAACTTCGGCGTCAACGGGATGCTCGAGCAACTGTTTGGGCGTGCCCAATTGCACCAGCCGTCCTCGGCGCAGCACTGCGATGCGGTCAGCAAGGCGTATGGCTTCGGCCGGGTCATGGGTGACCAGCAATGTGCTGATACCGCGCTCACGCACCAGTGCCAGGAAATGACTTTGCAGATCGCGTCGAATGGTCGGATCCAGCGCACTGAACGGCTCGTCCATCAGTAGAATGTCGGGATCAATCACCAATGCGCGTGCCAGGCCAACCCGTTGCTGCATGCCACCGGACAACTCATGGGGATAATGTTCGCCCCACCCCTCCAGACCTACCGCCTGCAACTGCACAATAGCCGCAGCATGACGAATCGACTCGGGTTCACCACGCAACTCAAGGGGCAACGCGACGTTGTCCAGCACCGTACGATGGGGCAACAGGCCAAAATGCTGAAACACCATCCCGATGCGGCGCGATCTCAAGTCGCGCAAAGCTTTGTGGCTCAAACCGCTGATGGTCTGCCCTTCGACCAAGACATCGCCACTCGAGGGCTCAATCAAGCGATTGATATGCCGCAGCAGCGTGGATTTCCCGCTTCCTGATGTGCCCATCAGGCACAGAACTTCACCGCGCCGCACCTTCAAACTGACATTGCTGACGGCCGGCAGCACTGACGAACCTTTGCGCAGATAGGCTTTGGTGACGTCTCGCAACTCAAGCACAACGTCGGCCTCATTGGCGTGATCGCTGAAGGGTTCCACACGCTGTTGAGATGAGTCGATCAGGGCAGTTGCCAAAGAGGTTTGAATAAGTGTCACAGGAGCTCCGGGCAAGCGACCCCTGGATGCGGGCAACGCGCTCGCCCCAGAGTAGAAAATTGGCTGAGCCTCAGGCCATGATCCGAACACCGTGCCCTGAAGCAAAAAAAGCGCCGCGCAGGGAGCGCAACGCTTTCCAGAGACATAAAGCTAATCGATCTTAAAAAGAACAAATAAATATCTTTTTGGAATTAACTTAAGCTTTCTCGCCCCGGCTAGCTATCAGTTAAATTCTCGCTGACGCTCCCAACTCACCAATCTTTTCCAGTCGTGCCCGGACAATGTTGCGACTGATATTGAGCAGGCGCCCAGTCTGCAATTGGTTGCCATGGCAGTATCGGTAAGCAGCACGAAAGATCGTCTCTTCAATATGCTCGTAAAGGTCAGGAATATTCTTTTCGAATAACGCATTGAGGGCCGTTTCCAAGTCCACGGGACCGCTGAGGGCAGCTGGAGTATGGGTAGCCTCATCCTGGCGAATACCCGAGGATCGCATGTCCACCAGATGAAGATCCGGCGGCTGCACCAACTGGTTGCGGCACACCAGCAAGGCGTGGTGAATGGCGTTTTCGAGCTCGCGGATATTGCCCGGCCAGCTATGTTCCAACAGCTTTCGCTCAGCATCGATGCTCAACGTGGCGCGGTTGTACCCCAGTCGCTGGCAGTGCTCTTCGAGAAAAAATTCCGCCAGGGGCAGGATATCGCCCGGCCGCTCGCGCAGAGGCGGCAGTCGAATGGTGGCGACGTGCAGACGGTAGAACAAGTCTTCGCGGAAGTTACCTGCCACGACGGCATCGGCAAGGTTAACGTTAGTGGCGGCCACCAGCCGCACATTGATCGGGATCGGTGTCCGCGAGCCCAGGCGCACGACTTCGCGCTCCTGCAAAACGCGCAGCAACTTCACCTGCATGTTCAACGGCAGATCACCGATCTCATCGAGAAACAGCGTGCCGCCGTTGGCGGCTTCAAACCAACCGGCCTTCTGGGTGGTAGCGCCGGTGAACGCGCCTTTCTCGTGGCCGAACAATTCGCTTTCCACGAGGGTCTCGGCAAACGCGCCGCAGTTCACCGCCACGAAAGGTTCACGTCCGCGGCGGCTCAGATGATGGATATGCCGTGCGACCAATTCCTTGCCGGTCCCGGTCTCGCCAATGATCAAGGTATTGGCTTCGCTGGGTGCCAGACGCTCAATACGTGCCAGTAATTCCTGGGAGCGCGGGTCCTTGAAGACCAGCACGGTGGCACGCACCGACTTGGTCAATTCGCGAGGATTAGGATGAGTGATCAGCGACATGGTGCGTTCCTGGCAGTAAAAGCGCGTGCTCAATAGTGCATGAAGTTCTCTAGACCATTTAATTATAAATTAATATTTATATATTCCTTTATCGCATATAACAACAACATGACCGACCACTGCTGCTGGAGCAGCAACCGGCCAGCACCCACGTGTTCGTCCACCAGCAGCAGATCAAACAGGCCATTGCTACCTCAAACGCTGCAGCCCATGCAGCACGCGGTCTAGAGCGATTTTTCCAGCTGCTGGCATGCAATCTGCTCTCTCGCTCCCAACACGATCCCCTGTAGGAGCCGGCAAGCCCGCGCCTACAAAGGGTTTTGAATTCAGGTAGGGAGAAACCTCATGAGAAATTTCTGGCACAGAAGCCTCATCGCTCTGTTCGGCCTACTGGCAAGCAGCGCGGCGCTCGCCGAGTCGGCTGCCCCGGCCTCGGTAAAAATCGCTATCGTGGCCTACACGCAAGGTGGCAAGCCAGTGTTTGGCGGGATTGCCGGCCGCGTGATCGAAGAAGGTTGGCTGCAAGCCCAACTGCGCGAGCGCGGGGTGAAACTCGAATGGATCGCCCTACCCCACGCTGGCGCTGGCCCGCAGATCAACGAAGGGTTCAGCAACAACAGCCTGGACTTCGCCGTACGCGGAGACCTGCCCTCAGTGATCGCCGGTGCCGGCGGTGTGCCGGGCAAGCTGATCGTGCCCGGCGGCAGTGGTAACAACGTTTACCTGGTGGTGCCCAAAGGCTCCAGCGCCAAGACCATCGATGACCTCAAGGGCAAGCGCTTGGCCCTGCACCGTGGCCGGCCTTGGGAGTTCGCATTCAGCAACTTCCTCGCCAGCAAAGGCCTGAAACTCGATGACTTCAAGATCGCCAACCTCAACCCGCAGGTCGGCGCGGCAGCGGTATCTGCCGGCAAGGTCGATGCAGCCGTGTTGCTCAGCGAGGCCTATGCCCTGGAAGACAAAGGCGTGGGCAAGATCATCTGGTCGACCAAACAGGGCAACAATGACTGGCGCCTGATTTCCGACCTGTGGGGCACCGACTCTTTCGTGCAGCAGCATCCAGACATCACCCAATTGCTGGCGACCGCCTGGGTCAAGGCCGCGTGGTGGATTTCTCAACCGCAAAACCAGGATGCCTATTACCAGCTGTCCTCTCGCGCCGGTACCGCTGAAAGCGTGCTGCGCCGCGACGACCAAAACGACCCGGTGGCCTGGAAGGAACGCTGGGCGCCGAAAAGCGATGCGCAACTCAAGGCCCACTATCAGGCCCTCACCGCCTACGCCCTGGCCAACCATCTGATTCGCGACGCTATGACATCGGCCCGTCACTGGCTACCGGCTTTACCAACCAGGCTTTGATCGACCTGAAACTCACCGACTACTGGCCGGCCCTGCGTGGCCAGGTCAGCACCAATCCTTGATAGGGAAATTGATAATGAAACTGCCGCACTCTTTCGCCTACGGTCTCAGCGTACTGGCCTTGTCCATGAGCGCGTTCGCCGCTGACGTATACGCCCCAAAACCGGACCCACTGCAAGGTGATGGCCGCGTCTCGGCGTTCTACACCTGGGAAAAGGCCATTCCAGCCATTCCCGGAAAGCTGTTACGCAGCGAACCGCTGGACAAGACCATCAGCCTGGCAAACGCCGCCAGCGCCCAACGCATCCTCTACACCTCCACCGATGGCATCGATAATAAAACCCCAGTAGTGGTTTCCGGTGCGTTGTTCCTGCCCAAGGGCACACCGCCGGCCGGTGGTTGGCCGGTCGCAAGCTGGGGCCATGGCACAGTCGGCGTCGCAGATGTGTGTGCACCGTCCTGGCAAGGTCGCTCCTACCGCGATGTGGCGTACCTCAACCGCTGGCTGGCAGAAGGGTTTGCGGTGGTCGCCACCGACTACCAAGGGCTCGGCGTACCCGGCGGTCACCCGCTGCTGAACAGCCGCATGGCCGCCTACGGCATCCTCGACGCCGCCAAGGCCGTAGTTGCAGGCGTACCTGGGTTGGCTGACAAGGTATTGATCGTCGGCCAGTCCCAAGGCGGGGCCGGCGCGTTTGCCGCAGCTGCCTATGCCGCCACTTACGCCCCGGACCTTGGCGTCAAGGGCAGCATCGGCACCGGCGTGATCTACACCCTCGACTACGCGAAAAACCCCAGCGAGGAAGTGCGCAATAAAGTCGACCCGACCCTGGCCTACGGCTTCTACACCTTGCTCGCCGCCCAGCAATACGACCCGAGCATCAACCCGGCGGAATTCTACACCGACAAGGCGCTGCCCATTTTCGAACAGGCTCGCACTAGCTGTCTGTTCGCTCTGGAAGGCGACGTGGAGGGCCTGGGCCTGAGCATTGCCAACACCAAGAAAGATTACAAAGGCAAACAGCTCGCGCCGTGGCTCGCGCAAGTCGCCTACCCCACCCTGAAAACATCCAAACCGGTGTTCATCGGTACCGGTGCCGAAGACGTCACCCCAGCCGCCGCGACCCAGGTCAAGCTGATGCAGGACGCCTGCAACGCCGGTTCCGTAGTCGAAGGCCACCTGTACAAAGGCCTGGGCCACAGCGCGACGGTCAATGCCTCGCTCAAGGACTCGATCCCATTCGCCCACAAAGTCATCAACGACCAGCCGATCACCCCAGTCTGCGCCCCAACCGCGCAGTAAGCAGGAGGCTTGCATGAGCATCGAATTTTTTACTCGCCTGCCGCTGCACGGCGAAACCCAGTTCCTGCCGGGCGACCCACGTAACCGTGGCGACTGGCATCGGGGCGGTCCCGACAGCACCGGGGCGGTGTCCGGGTTCAGCGTGGGCGACCACTTCACTTACATCGACTACCTGGGCCAGATCGCCAAGGCCGCCGAGATCAATAAGTTCGGCGGTGTGTTGATGGTCAACGCGCCCAGCGGCGAAGAACCGTGGACGGTGTGCTCGCTGCTGGCCCGCGAAACTCGTACCCTGCAATTCGTCACCGCGTTCCAGCCCTACCACTACACCCCATGGGTGGCCGTGCAGCAGGCGGCGACCTACCAACGCGCCACCGGCAACCGCCTGGTATGGAACATCATCAACGGTGGCTCGGACGCGATCCAGCGCCAGGTCGGCGACTACAGCGACCACGATGAACGCTACGAGCGCGCCGCCGAATTCATGGACGTGGTCAAGGGCTATTGGCACAACGAGTCATTTCACTATGATGGCAAGTTCTACAAGGCCGACGGTGGTGGCTTGCGCGCGCCGCTGAAAAAGGCGCAGTTGCCACTTATCTGCACCGCTGGCTCATCCATCGCTGCACGGGAGTTCGCCGCCAAGCACGCGGATTTCTACTTGATGCGTGCCGAGCACCCGGATGAAATCACCGCTCTGATCGCCGACCTGCGCCAACGTGCCTTGAAATGGGGGCGCACCGATATGCGCTTTGGTCTGTCGATAGACGTGATCACCCGCGAAACCGAAGAACTGGCGCGCACTGAAGCCAAGCGTTTCTTCGACGAAGGCATCGCCCGTGGCGTGGTCAAGGCCGTGGCCGCCCACGCCGGGCTGCGCACCGCGCGCAAACTGAGCTATGAGCACGGTTTTGCCGAGAAAAACGAGGCGCAGGGTTTCGATGACTTTTTTATCCACCCGAACGTGTGGGCTGGCTTCGGCTATATCGGCATCCCACCAGGCTGCGCGCTGGTAGGCAGTTATGAAAACGTGGTGGCGCGGATTCGCGAATACAACAACCTCGGCATCGACCTGTTCTTCCTCGCCGGCTATCCGCACCTGGAAGAAGCCTACCGACTCGGCGAGCATATCCTGCCGCACTTTCGCAGCGAACGCTCGGTGTTGAGCCGTCCCCTGGAGCCGGTGCGCGAACTGCACTCGGCCAACGGCGGAGCCTGAAACCATGATCTTACTGCTGAGCCGTCGAGACTTTCTCGGCTACAGCGCGACCGTCGGCGGCGCACTGCTGCTGGCGGGTTGCGGCCCGAATGACGCACCGGCTGCCACCGGCAGCGACCAGCCACGCTACGGCGGCCGCCTGCGCCTGGGGATTCTCGACGGCAACCAGAGCGGCAACCTGGACGCGCATAAACCGGTGGGCAGCGGCATCGTTCGCGGCTTTGCGCTGTACAGCAAGTTGTGGGAGTGGGATGAGCAAATGCAGCCGCGCTTGGCACTGGCCGAGTTTGCCGAGCCCAACGCAGATGCCAGTACCTGGACCCTGCGCTTGCGTCCGGGCCTGGAGTTTCACAACGGTAAGACCATTGACGCCGACGACCTGATGTTCTCGATCCGCCGGCTCACCGATCCGCAACTGGCCTCGCCGTATGCGGCACTGCTGCACTGGGTAGACCGCGACAACCTGGTCAAACTCGACAACCGCACCGTGCGCCTGAACTTTCGCGACGGCCGCAGCTATATGCCGCTGGCCGAAACCTGGGTCAACTTCGGCGGTATCGTGCCGGTGGATTACCACCCGGTCACCAATCCAGTGGGCGCCGGCCCCTACAAACTGAAAAGTTTCACCCCCGGCCAGCGCTCGCTGTTCGCGCGTTTCGAGAATTACTACAAGGAGGGTAAGCCGTACGCCGATGAGCTGGAAATCATCGATTTCAAGGATCAGGTCTCACGCCTCGCCGCACTGCGCGCCGGGCAGATCGACATGGCCAACTCGATGCCCACCGAACAGCTGCCGATCCTGGAGAAGGACCCTAGGTTGAAGGTCATCAAATCGGTGACCGGCAACTGGCTGTCCTTCGATATGAATCTGGACAAGCCGCCCTTCAACGATCCGCGGGTGCGCGAGGCGTTTCGCTTGCTGGCCGACCGTGAAGAACTGGTACGCCGCGCGCTGAATGGCCAGGGCCGAGTGGCCAATGATTTGTATGCGCCCAGTGACCCCACCTTCAACCACAGCCTTGGCCCGCGACCGTACGCCCCTCAGCGCGCAGCGCAATTGCTCAAGGACGCTGGCCAGGAAAACCTCGAGGTGGAACTGATCACCACCCCGGGCCCAGGCTTGAGTTCAGCATTAGTGCTGGCTGAGCAGGCCAAGCGCATCGGCGTCACCCTTAAGGTCAAGCAAGTAGACCTCGCCACTTTCCAGGGCCCGCTGAAAAACGATTGGACCCTGAGCACCGGGGGCAGCATCGGTGCACCGTTCCTCGCCAGTGCAATCCACACCGACGCACCCTTTGCAGTATCCAACAAGACCCACTTCAACGACGCGCAATTCAGCGAACTGTTCCTCGCCGCCATGGCCCAGCCCGACCTGGAAAAACGCAAGGTTCTGGTGCATCAGGTGCAGCAGATCCAGTACGAACGCGGCGGCATGTTGATCTGGGGTTATGCCGACCTTCTGGACAGCGTTTCCACGCGCGTCGGTGGGGCCCAGGCAGAAGAGTCGCTGTTCAGTACCTGGCGCTTCGAGAAGCTCTGGCTCAAAGACACGGCCTGACACCTCATTCCCCGCAGGAGCCCGACTTGCCGGCGATGAGGCCCCCAAGCCTTGCGCCGATCAACCGGACGCCTACGGGGCATCACATTGATACCCATTTTTCGACAGGAGTCATTTCTGCCATGCACGCTATCGCCTTGCGTTTACCCCTGCTGCTGGCAGTCACCCTGCCGCTGCAGGCTTTTGCCACCGAGACCCAACTACAGACCGTGACCGTGCAGGCAAGCGCCAGCGAGTCGGATGACGACGCACTGCCCACCCGCCCGCCGACCTCGGTGTACGGCGGCACGGAAACCAAAGTGCTGGACACGCCGCGCTCCGTGGTGCAAATCAATGCCGAGCAATTGGCGAGCGGCGCAATCCACAGCGCCGACGACCTGGTCAAATATGCGCCCGGCATCACTCGGGGCGGCGGGCAAAACGCGGGGATCGCACCGCAGTTTCGTGGCCAGGGTTCGGAGACTTTCCAGGACGGCCAGCGTGGTTACGCCGTGCGTCACCCCGCCAACTTCAACGCCTATGAAGGTGCGGACATCGTTGCCGGCCCGTCCTCGGTGACTTACGGCTCGGTATCCGGCAGCGGCGGCTACGTCAACTATCTGAGCAAGAAACCCGACTTCAACGGGTTCAAGACCAAACTCAGCGGCGAACTGGGTTCGTGGGTTCCGGACGGCACCTCACGCAGTTCCAACAAATTCAGCATCGACAACACCGGGCCTCTGAGTGACAACCTGGCCTACCGCGTGAGCATCACCAAGCAGCGCCAGGAGGACTTCTATGACAATGTCGAGAACAATTTTGACGCCCTCTATGGCGCGTTGGCCTGGCGCAACGAGAACGTGCGCGTCGACTGGAACGCCAGCTACGACAACTACTACGACTACAACATCACCCACGGCTGGAACCGCGCTACCCAGGACCTGGTGGACAACGGCAAATACTACGCCGGGCGCGCCACGCCGATTATCCAGAACGGCAGTACCCTGTGGTCGCCGGTACTGGCTTCGGGCGCCGCCGATGCGCCAACTCTCGGTTGGGTAAAACGCCAACGCAACGCCCAGGGCCAATACAGTGTGGTCGACGGCAGCTTCCAGACCGCCTCACCGAATACCCAGGCCAACCCCGGCAGCCTGCGTGGCTGGGTGTATGACCCGACGCTGGCGGGCAATGGCGAGCAGTCGCTGTCATCACAGACCGGGCAGCGCAAAGAGGACGAAAGCAGCTCGCGGCGCTTTACCACGCAACTGCGTATCGAGGCCGACCTGTCGCCGACTATCACCGTAGCCAACAGCACGTTCTATGAACGTTCCAAGGACATTACCGATGCCGTGGGCGCATTCCAGGTGCAATCGAAGGACAACATTTTCGATAACCGCTTCGAGTTCCGCTCGCGCAACGAGACCCGGCTGGGCGGCTGGACGCTGCGCGATGACAGCAACACCGGCCTGATCTACCGCCGCGAATTCAACCAGTCGATTGCTGCGAACAACAGCTTTGGCTCGACCATCAATGCCTATGACCTGACCCAGGACCCTTCCGGCAAAAACCCCGGCGACTTGCTCGGCCTCGACGCCAGCAACCCGGCCGGCGGCAACGGCGCGTGGATCGGACAACCCGGCGTACCGCAATACTCCAACTACTACGGCTGGCTCAACCTGCCGCCCATGTATGCAGCTGGGCACGGTCTTTACGCCGAATCGGTGGCGCCCTACACCGCTGAAAGCACCTGGACCACCAAGACCCTGTTCAGCCAGCACAACCTCAAGTACGGCGAGTATTTCGGCTTGAATATTGGCGCCAGCCGCAGCTGGATCGAGGCCGAGATCGACAACCCGTTCGTACTCGCCGGTGGCAACCGGCGCAAGGATAGCGACAATTACCGGCTGTTTGCTTTCCAGGTCAGCCCGTATGTAAAACCGACTGAAAACACCACGCTTTACTACACCTTCGACCGCTCGTTGGCGGTCAACACCGGGTTCTTTTCCAACGGCCTTGGCTGGGGCAGCGGCAGTGGCGCCAACCAGCTCAACCCGCTGGCGTTCCAGAGCTTGAGCGTGCTGCATGAAGTCGGGGTAAAGGTCGAAGCAGTGCCTGACCAGCTGTTCATGACATTGGCGGCGTTCAAACAAGCCCGCGACCAGGCGCCTGACAGCAATAACAACATTGCGCGGCTGATGATCAAGGGGGTGGAAGCCACCGTACGCTATCAACCGGACGACCACCTTCGCAGCGGTCTGAACCTGTCCAAGCTCAACGCCTATAACGAGTTCACCTCCCAGGCCGGATTTGCCTCAGCGGGGTTCATTCCCGACAACGGCACAGTGTTCGGCGATAACAATAGCCTCAACCAGCGGCCATCCGGGCGTTACGACGCGGTGCAGATTCCTGAATACACCGCCAGCGGGTATGTCGACTACCGCTTCGACTCAGGCTTTGGCGCCGAACTTTCAGGCTGGTGGACCAGCAGTTGGTACCTGAACCTCAGCAAGACCGTAAAGATCCCGAATGAATACAACCTCGATCTCGCCGTGTACTACCGCCAACCGCAATGGAGCACCACATTACGAGTGCTGAACCTGACCAATGAACTGAACTTCGTCAGCGGACTGGCCGGTTCCACCAACACCTTTTTGCAACCCATGCCTGGCCGCACCGTGTTGGCCCAGGTCGACTATCAATTCTGATCCGCACCAGGAGCACGCTATGTCTATTGAATTTGTCGGCATGATTTTCCCTCGCCAGTGGTCCGAAACCCGTGGCGTTCGCAGCCCGGATTTCGACCTCGACTTTATCCGTCACCATGCCCGGGCCCATGAACATGCAGGCTTCGACCGCGTGCTGATCGCCAGCGGCCCCGGCAGTGCCGACAGCCTGCAAATTGCCGCGTATGCGGCGGCGCACACTGAGCGATTGGGCTTGATGATCGCCCATCGTCCCGGCCTCACCGCGCCGACCGTCGCTGCCCGCTCGTTTGCCACGCTGGACCACACCACTGGCGGCGGGCGCATTCGGTTGCACGCGATTACCGGCATCACAGCCGAGCCACAGGAAGGCGACTTCCTGCTGGACAAGACCCAACGCTACAGGCGTACCGATGAATATCTGGAGATTGTGCGACGCACTTGGACGGCCGAAGAGCCGTTCGATTTCGAAGGTGAGTACTTCAACATCAAGGGCGCGTTTTCACCGGTCAAACCGTTGCAACAGCCGCATATTCCAATCTCGTTTGGTGGTTCTTCCGACATTGCCTATCAGATCGCGGTGAAGCATGCGGACCTGTATGCGCTGTGGGGCGAGCCGTTAAGCGGCGTGGCTGAGCAAATTGCCAAGCTGAAGGCGGCTGCGTTAACAGCGGGTGTTGAAGCGCCACGGGTCAGTTTGTCGGTACGGCTGATTTTGGGGGCAACAGAGGCATTAGCCTGGCAACGCGCCGAGCAAATCCTGGAGCAGATCAAAGCCAATCCACAGTTTGCCGCAGGCAGTCCGTGGCAGAAGCGGATCAAAGGCACCGGCTCAGAACGTCTGTTAGCAGCTGCGGCGTTGGGTGATCGTCATGATCGCGCGTTGTGGATGCCGACGGCGACTGCGGTGGGCGCTTATGGCGATACCACCGCGCTGGTGGGTACACCGGAAACAGTGGCACAGGCGCTGTTGGACTATGTGGACCTGGGCGTTACCACGTTTTTGAACCGTGGTTATGACCCGCTGTACGACACAGTGGATTATGGGCGGTGGATTATCCCCGCGGTGCGTGAAGAGGCGTTGCGACGCAAGGCAAAAATTGCTTAACGACGGCGGATGCCATCGCCGGCAAGGTGTCCCCTACAAGGGCTTTGTGCACCTGTAGGGACCTGCTTGCCGGCGATTACTGCGCAGCAGTGCCATTCACCTCAACGACGGCGAATGCTCCAACAACGTCCGCGTATACACCGCCTGCGGATGATCCAATACATCATCAACGGCCCCCTGCTCCACCACCCTTCCCACCTTCAACACCAGCACCCGATCGGCAATTGCCCGCACCACGCCCAGGTCGTGGGTCACGAATAACATCGTCAACCCTTCACGCTGTAGCTGGCGCAGCAGGTCCAGGATCGACGCCTGTACCGATACGTCCAATGCCGAGGTGATTTCATCGCAGATCAGCAACCTGGGCTCGCACAACAACGCACGGGCGATGGCCACTCGCTGGCGTTCACCACCTGACAGGCTGTGGGGATAGAGGCCGGCGACTGATCCCGGCAGTGACACACGCTTGAGCACGGCTTCCACTCGCTCCCGTGCTGGCGCCCCTTTTACGCCGAAGAAATGCGCCAGTGGCGCGCTCAGAGTCTGGTACACGGTTTGCCGTGGGTTCAACGCGCGATATGGATTCTGGAAGATGTATTGAATCTGGTGGCGCAGGCCTGCATCGCGCTGGCGGGCGTGCAACGGTAAATGCCGGCCGGCGTAGTCCAGTGCCCCTTCGGCATTCTCCCCAAGGCCAGCAATAGCCCGCGCCAGGCTGGTCTTGCCCGAGCCCGACTCACCCACAATCGCCAGGCATTCACCCGGCTGCACCTGCAACGAGACATCGAACAATACCTGCCGGTCATAGGCGACGTTCAAGCCACTGACCGACAGCAGTGGCAGTTCTACCCGCCCCTTCAAGGCCGCAATTGGCGCGAGTGCCTTGACCTGTAACGCCTGATCGTGAGGCGCCAGGCAAGCCACCCCACGACCGGCCGCGTTCATCTGCAATAACGGCTCAGCCACCGCGCACCCAGCCGTAAACCGCTCACAACGCGGCCCGAAACTGCACCCCTGGGGCCGACGCCCCGGCGCCGGTGCATGCCCGGCAATCGCCGTCAATTCGCGCCGTCCCGCCACATCCGGAATCGCCGCCAGCAACCCTCGGGTATAGGGATGGGACGGTCGACTGAACAACTCATCCCGCGTCGCCGTTTCAACGATGCGCCCGGCGTACATCACCATCACCCGGTCCACCAGGTCCTTGATCACCGCCAGGTCGTGGGACACATACACCGCCGCTACGCCCTGGCTTTTGCACAGCCGACGCAACGTGGCGAGGATATGCGCCTGGGTGCTGACGTCCAGCGCAGTGGTCGGCTCGTCCAGCACGATCAGGCGCGGGCGCAGCACAAAAGCCAGCGCCAGCATCACCCGTTGCTGCTGGCCTCCGGACAGTTGATGGGGAAAGCGCCGCAGAAACCCGTGATCGTCCGGCAAGCCGACATCACGCAGGGTCTCGATGAGGCGCTGCTGTTGCGCCTCGCGGTCAAGCCCAGAAGGATGCGCCGCCAGGGTCTCACGCAACAGGTGACCGATGCGCAGTGCCGGATTGAGCGCGGTGGCCGGGTCCTGGGCGACATAACCGATCAGGCTGCCACGGGCACGGCGCAAGGCTTCGCCTTCCAGGCTCAGCAATGCCTGGTCACCTACGTGCACCTGCCCGCCGACAATCCGTGCACCGCGCCGGGCATGTGCCAGCAACGCAGTCGCCAAGGTGGTCTTGCCCGAGCCCGACTCCCCCACCAAACCGAGAATTTCCCCGGCAGCCAGGCTGAACGAGATGCCCGACACCACATCCACCTGCCCCGGCAATTCCACCCGCAGGTCGCGGACCTGCAACACCCCGGCGTCGATTTCGGTCATCGCATTCATGCTTGTCTGTCTCCCAGCCTTGCGCTGCTGCGGCCGATGCCTTCAGCCAAAATATTGGTGCCGTAGGCAAACACACCGATCAGCACCGCCGGAGCCAATACGGCCCAGGGTTGCACCAGCAGACCGGCCTGGTTTTCATTGATCATCAGCCCCCAGTCAGCGGTGGGTGGCGCCACACCGTAGCCAAGAAAACTCAGGCCCGACAGCATGCCCACACCCCAGGTCAGCATGTTGCCGAAATGCACCAGCAGGGGCGTGAGGATGTTCGGCAGGATCTCCTTGAACAGAATTCGGCGTCGCGAATAGCCCATCATTTGCGCCGCTTCAACGAACTCCTGACCTGCCACTGCTACCGCACTCGCCCGCGTCAAACGGATAACGCCCGGTATAAAGGCGATGGAGACTGTCAGCACGATCAACCACGGTGCGCGCCCCAACATGGACACAATCAGCAGCACCAGAATCAGGTCGGGGAACGCCAGGGACACATCCGCCGACCAGGTAATAAACTGATCCAGGCGCCGACGCGACAAACCCGCCAGCAACCCCAACGTAGTCCCCACCGCCAGTGCAATACTGGCGGCTGCGACCGACATCCACAGCACCGACAAACCACCGCTGAGCAACCGCGACAGCACGTCATGCCCCAGGAAGTCATACCCTAGCCACGCATCACCTGCAGGCGCGCCGTAGACAGGACCGACCATGTCCGTCGACCCGTGAGGTGCCAACCAAGGCCCCAACAGCGCCACGACCACCACCAGCAAAGTGATCAACGCGCCCTTACGTGTTTGTGGCTCGGCCAACCATCGACGGGCACTCATGCATCACCTCGGGAACGGCGCCACCACGGGGTTATTCCCCTTCGGTTGCGTTGAATCAGGGTCACCCGCCGTGCGGTGCGCAGCTTGGGTGTAAGCAGTACGGTCAATAGGTCGGCCAGGAGGTTGATCAGCACCACCGCGAGGGTGATCACCAGCACAATCGCCTGGATCATCGGCAGGTCGCGCATCTGGATCGCGGCGTTCAGCGCGGTGCCGATACCGGGATAGCTGAAGATGACTTCCGCCAGCACTGCACCTGCGATCAACGTACGCAAGGTCAGCGCCACACCCTGGATCGCCGGTACCAGCGCATTGGGCAAAGTATGGCACCAGACAATCCGCCGCTGCGCAATGCCGCGTAGCCTGGCGGCAATCACGTAGTCGGACTCCTGGGCCTCGATCATGGCGGCCCTTACCATGCGCGTGAGGTACGGCAATGCAGTGAGGCTCAAGGCGAATATCGGCAATACCAGAGACTTGAGTTGGCGCAGCAGCGACAGGTCGGGATCCAGGATCGATACCGCGGGTAAGAAATCCATGTGCGGCATGGAAAACAGCAATACCAGGCCAATCGCCAACAGAAACCCCGGCGTGGCTTTCAGAAAGATCAGCAACGACAGGCCCCAGCGATCCAGCCAGCTGTCGCGTCGCAATGCCAGGGCCACGCCAAGGGCCAGTGCGCCAGGCACTACCACGATGATCACCCCGACCAGCAACGCCAGTGTGTAGCCAAAACGCCCCCACAGGATACGGCTGACCGGCGCGTTGGAGTCCAGGGAAACCCCGAGGTCTCCGCACAAGACGCTGCCGAGCCAGCGCAGGTATTGCCACAGGATGGGCTGGTCGAGCCCCAACTGGTGTTGCAGGGTAAGGATGCTTTCCAGCGGCGCGTCCGGGCCGAGGATCACCCGCGCGGGGTCGGATGGCAGGGCCTGGGTGGCGATGAACACCACCAGGCTGATAACCCAGGCCGTCAGCAGGCCGTAACCCAGGCGCCCGATAAACCATGACAACCAAGCAGGCGTGCGTGGAGGATTGGCAGGCTCAAGCATGCTTCAACCACAGTTCGTCAAACCGCCAGGAAGCAAAGGTGGTCTGCTCTGGTGCCAAACCGCCGACCTTGACCGAGGCGGCGTCCAGCACATCGTTGAAGCCCCAAATCAGCAATCCGCCGCGCTCGTGTTGAATCTGCTGGGCCTCGTGTACCAGGCCTTTACGCAACTCCAGGTCTGGCTGCGCAAGGGCCTTACGGTAGAGGTCATCAAAACGCGGGTCATGAAAGTTGCTGCGGTTGTAGATCGCCAGCGGCGCGTCGTTGTGCAGTGCCGAGGCCAGAAAACCCCGGGCCGGCGTAGATCCGGGCGACACTTGCCACTGCTCACGCTGCGGGCCGTTGAACACAGCGCCATCCACTTGGGTCACGCGTATCTCGACACCGGCCTTTTTCGCTTGCTGGGCAAACACCAGCGCGGCGTTTACACCGGGCCCAGGCGTGGTGGTCAGTTCCACGCGCAAATCCGTCTGCCCGGCCTGACGCAGCAGCGAGCGGGCCTGCTCCAGATCATACGGCCGTTGGGCAATCGCATGGTCGTAGGTGGGATCGTGAGGTGAATACAGGTCATTGGCAATGCGACCGAAACCGTTGAGGCCACGGTCCACCAGCTCTCGCCGATCCGCCAGCAAGCGAAACGCCTGGCGCACCCGCACATCATCGAAGGGCGGCTTGGCCAGGTTAAGATTGAAACCGGTAAACGACGTACTTGGCGACACGCACAACGACAAGCGCGAGTCGGCCTTGAGCAACGCACTGTGCTCGGCCTGCACACCGCTGGCCACATCGATCTGTCCGGCGCGCAACGCGGCAACACGGGAGACCTGGTCCTTGAACTCGATGATTTCCAGCTCATCGGCATAAGGCTGGCCGGGTTTGTAGTAGTTCTCAAACCGCGTGTACAACGAGCGCTGGCCGGGTACGAAACGCTTGAGCCTATAAGGGCCGGCACCTACCGGATTGGTGATGGGGTCATAGTCGGTGGGGACGATGCCGCCAAAGCTGATCAGGGTTTCATCCAGAGGGAAGAAGCTCTGGCCTTGCTTGAAGCGAATTTCGATGGTGCGCTCATCCAGCTTGCGTAAGGCATTGCGGTCAATGGCACCGACCAGGCCGGCAAACGGCGATGCCAGCTTGGGATCGGTAAGGCGCAACAACGAAAACAGCATGTCGTCAGCGCCGATGGTCTTGCCATGGTGAAACTCCAGGCCCGGCTTGATGCGGATAGTCCAGGCACTCGCATCGGCATTCGGTTCGGCGAACTCGGCCAGGGCCAGGCGTGTGCTGACATCGGTGTTCCATTCCCAGAACTTGCTGTACAACGCCCAGCCACGAATGATCCCGCCGCCCACCGGTTTATGGGCATCCAGGTTGCCGGACTGATCGCCATCGATAATCCCAATGCGCAGGCGCCCACCGCTGACGGGCTTACCGCTCAGTACGGCGGCACCCTGAGTCGTCGCGCCGCTGTCGCAGCCGCCCAACAGCAAACCACCACCGATGGCCAAGCTGCTGCCAAGAAACACCCGGCGAGAAAATCCATCACTCATGGTTCAAGCCTCTTGGCGCTGCGGCGACTTTGGGCTGACACCCAGACGCGGCGCTTCAAAGCCGTGGTCCAGGTCCAGCAGCGGGAACAGCAGGTCGGCCACGCGGTGGGCTTCATCGATCAGCGGGAAGCCAGACAGAATGAACGAGGAAGTGCCCTGGGCTTCGTATTCGCGGATGCGCTCGGCGACCTGTTCCGCGCTGCCCACCAAGTAGGTACCAGCGGCCGGCCCGAGGATATTGAAACCGAACAGGCTCGGGCCAAGCCATACGTTAGGATAGATCTCCAGCTCACGCGCGGTCGGCAAACGACCGGCGCGAATGGTCTCGACGTTACGCTGGGTCTGCGGGTCGTCGCTGTGGAAATCTTCCAGGCTCACACCGGCCGGCAACTGGCGCTCGATAGCGTAGCGCGCAGTTTGCAGCGAGGTGCGTTGCAGGAGTCTTTCGGCGTGGGCCCAGGCTTCTTCCTCGGTCTCGCGCACGATGATTTGCAAGCGTGTGCCGAAGGTCAGTTCGCGACCGATCTTCGCCGCTTCAGCGGCGACTTTGCGAAACTTGTCGCCGAGTTTTGGCGGAGTATTGGCGAAGCTCAGGTACACGTCGAGCAATTGCACCGAATGCTCGACGCCGGGCCCTGAGGTTCCGGCGCCCCACAACGGGATGCCCGGCTTCTGGTAAGGCGGATGCCAGCCGCCCAGCGGATGGTTGGCTGCGCCCGGCGAACGCGGTGCGAGCTTGACGTACTCACCGTCATAGCCACGCGTGTCGCCGGCATAGAAACCCTGGAACGCCCGCCAGTATTCCAGGCTGAAGGCGTATCGCTCGTCATGCGGGTAGTGCACCCCAAGTGTCGCAAGGCCTGCGTCATTGCCATTGACCACGTTGAACAGCAGGCGGCCATTGGAGAACTGATCGAAGGTCAGCGCCCACTTGGCCAACACCGCTGGCGATAACTCGCCCGGGTGCTGCGCCACCAGAAAACGCAGGCGCTGGGTGGCGTCGACCAACGACGCGGCCACCGCCAGGCTTTCATTGGGGCTGGAACCGAGCAGCGAACCGTAGTAGCCAAGGCGATCACTGGCCACGGCGAGCTGTTTGAGGTGCTGGAAATCAGTGTTCCAACGGCCTTCCGGCTCCCATGGGTACGGGCCATCGGGCGTGGTCAAGTACCAAAGAATTTTTACAGCCATAAAAAACATCCTTGAAATAGAGAACCCTGTGGGAGCTGGTATGGCGTTAGCGGCGGTCGATGGCCGGGACCAGGCCCAGTGCCGTGGCTTGTTCGAACAGGCCGCTCATTTTCCATTGCTGGGTCAACACGCCCGGCCCGTAGGCCCGTGAGCCACCGAGCGCATCGGCAAGCAATTGCAGTTGTGCACCCTCCTCGAGCAACAGGATGAATTCGGCGGTAGCGCGCAGGCCTTGCTTGCCCCACACGGTAGAGCCGCCATTGGCCTCCAGGATCGCCAGGTTGAAGGGGTTCTCGGCGATTTTGTCGAGGATAAAGTCCACTTCCTGTTGGCGACGGTCGATATACACCGGCAGTTCACGGGCCAACTGGTAGCGCTGCACCGGCACGTAATGGAATGGCAAGGTGCGGTGGGTCTGGGCCCAGGCGCCCAGGTACGGCGAATGCACGTGGGACACAGTGGTCACATCCGGGTGTTGCTGGAACAGCTTGGTGTAGCGCCCCAGACCGCCCTTGCCCTTGCCAAAAACCACGTTGCCGGCAAAGTCGGTAACCGTGGCTTGCAGCGGTTTGCGGTAGTTCCAGGGACCTGCGTAGTTCACCGACACCAACAGTTCCTGGCCAGGTACGCGTTCGATAAAGCCGACGGTCCCAGCAGCGGTGATAGTGTTTGTTTCACGGAATACGGTGAAGGCTTCTTCGGCTTCCAGCAGGACCTTATCGATAAAGGTTTGCAGTTCCTGGCTGATCGGTTGTGCGTGGGCAATGGCAGTCATGGGGATTCTCCGGATTCAGGTGCGGCGCTTGGCCAACAGTTCATGGGCAGCTTGCAGGGGGCGCGGGTCGACCCAGTCGGCGATGGCAAAATCGCGCTCCAGGAAGCCGTGCAGGTAGAGGAAATCTTTCTGGATGTCGAGGCATTCCAGGCGCTGGGCAGACAGCTCCGGCGCCAGGGTGGTGTGGAAATCACCGCGATAAGCCTCGGCCACACCGGCACTGCCGGCGCGAGTTTCTTCTTCTAGAATGGCGTTCAGGCTGTCGCGGTTGTTGGCCGCCCAATCGGCGGCGCTGAGGGTTTGCGCGAGAAAGCGCACCACCAGGTCAAAGTGGTTGTCCAGCAGGCTCTGGTGAACGGTGATCGGACGCGGCGTGCCGTTGTTGATGCGGTAGCGCGGCTCGGCGATCAGGTCCAAGTCGATCCCCACCACCAGCCCCAGGCGGCGTGCGGCGTCGGCCGCCGAAGCGCCCTTGACGTAAACCGCATCCACCTCTCCACGCACCAGGTAATTCAGGCCGGACCACAAGCGCTGCAAACCTTGCTGCGGGTCAGGCGCTTGTTCCTGGTCCTGCAATGCCACTTCCACCAGTTCCACATCATCAAAGCCCAGGCCGGCCAGGCTCAATGCGCCCTTATAGCCATGCAGGCTCATGGCGCGGGCGATACTGCCAGGACGGTTTTCACCCCAGGCCGGCAGGGCCAGGCGCTTGCCTTTGAGGTCTGCGGGACGGGTGATGCCGGAGTCCGGGCGGACCAGGATGGTCTGCCATTCCTCGATCCAGGTCAGGCCGATCAAGCGGCTCGGCGCACCCGCAGCACGTGCGGCCAATGCAGGGACGTTGCCGCCTTCGCGAAACAGTCCCGGCAAATCGTGATCGTAATGGTGCCGGCCCAACTGACGCGCCTCCTGCAAGGTGGACACCGGCAGGCCGTCGGGGGCGAACTCCTCGGTCAACCAGCCCAGCTTGTAGGCGATGCCGGACGCAGTCGGCACCGGGCAACGGGTAAACCAGATCTGCTCCAGCTCAGGCGTGGGCAGGACAGCGGAAAGTGTCATGGGCAGCTCCATTAAATTGGGCAAGTCAGTGGAGACGGTATTGCAGAGGGCGTGCCAATCGCTCAAAGCCCCGGTTTACAAGGACATGGAAACAAACATCCAAACGCGACTGCTGGCCTGCCAACAGCACTGCTGCTCTTCCAGCAGCCGTTTCACGACACTGCTTCCCCAGCAGCAAACCGGCACGCCCCCTACCCCGTACAGCAGGGGTTTGCTCGTTGGCGCAGAACTTGCTCAAGCCCTCCCAACACCAACCTCCCCGTAGGAGCCGGCTTGCCGGCGATGTTCGTCAACGATGACGCACAACCATAGGGGGAACGGGGCAAACCAAAGGATGAATGAATGACAACGTATGAACAGGCGCCCGCCCGCCACCTGCACAGCGAAACCGAGGCCATCGACGCCGCCAGAGAAATCGCCGTGGAGATCGCCAGCATTGCCGCCGACACCCAGCAAAATGGCCAACTGCCCTGGCGCCAGGCGCAATTGCTGTCCGAAAGCGGCATCACCGCCATCGGTGTACCCAAGGCCTTCGGCGGCCTGGGCGCATCGGTGCAGACCATCGTCGAAACCGTGCGCATCATTTCGGTGGCCGACGGCGGCGTCGGGCAATTGCTGCAAATCCACAATGTGATGCTGCGCGGGATTTTCAACGGTTACCCGGACGCAGTACGCGATCGACTGGTCAGCGATGTCCTGGCTGGCAAGCGTTTCGGCAACGCCCTGGCCGAGGTAGGCGGCAAGAACAAGTTCGCCCTCAAGACCCGCGTCGAACGCCGCGAGGACGGCGCCCTGATACTCAATGGCAGCAAGTTCTACTCCACGGGCTCTTACCTGGCCGAATGGATCTCCCTCACGGCCGCATCCGAAGACGGCGGTGCCGGCGTATTGCTCAACCGCAACACGCCAGGCCTGACCCTGGTGGACGACTGGGACGCCTTCGGCCAGAACAACTCGGTGAGTGGCACGGTGAACTTCGACAATATCGTGCTGGATGACGATTTTGTTTCACGCCGCAAGGGCCCAATGAAGCGTACGGGGTTGACCTTCCCGCAGATCCTTCACGCGGCCATTGATACCGGTATCGCGGCCGGCGCGTTGTCGGCGGCCGTCGATTACCTCAAGCACAACGCTCGGCCTTGGGTGGAAAGCGGCGTAGACCATGCCAATGAAGAGCCGCACATCATCAAACAGATTGGCGAATACGCCGTGGCCCTGCGCGCCGCTGAATCCCTGCTGCGCGATGCGGCCCGGATATTTGACCGCCATGAGCAAGACCCGGAAAACAAAGAGCTGCAAGACGAGCTGATCCTTTCGGTGGCCACTGCCCGTGCCCATTCGGACAGCGCCTCGCTGAAGATCTCCAGCGATATCTTCTCGCTGCTGGGGGCCAGTTCATCGCTGAGCAAATGGAACCTCGACCGCTTCTGGCGCAATGCCCGGGTGCACACCACCCACGACCCGATCCGCTGGCGCCTGCACCATGTGGGCAACTACTACCTCAATGGCGTGGACCCCGGTGAATACACCGCGATCCTCAACGCCAAGGAAACCCAGGGCGCTACACGCAAATAACTCACCTCAGGGTTTTTATGTGTGCCCCTATACGCCGTTTATGCCAATGAGCTTTTCATGATCGAACGACACCCTCTTCTACGCAGCCTGGCGATCTATAGGGAAATGCCCTGGCGATTCACCCTGGTGGCGGCGCTGTACGTGGCCATCAACCTGGGCCTGGTCTGGCAGCAATGGCTGATCGGCCATGCAGTCAATGACGTGAGCGCCGGGCGTGCAGTGGTACGCCTCGGCGACGGCAGCCTGGATGCCGGCCTTGGCTGGTACTGGCTGGGCCTGATGCTGGCCGTGGCCCTGGGCCGTGGCGTGCTGCAATACGTCGCCAGCGTGTTGTCGCTGGTGATCAGCCAGGAACTGCTGACGCGCCTGCGCGAACGCATCCTGGCCCAGGTGCAAAGCCTGCACCTGGGCTATCACTGGCAGCACGGCATGGGTGAAATGATCACCCGCACCACCCGTGATGCCGACAAAGTGCGCGACGCGTTGATCACCTTCTGGCGGCAGTTGGTAGAGACACCGCTGGTGGTGCTGGCCACGGTTGGCCTGCTGAGCTGGTACAACCCGCTGCTGGGGCTGGTGCCGCTATTGCTGACGGTGACCGGCTTGGCGATTTTCGTGCGCCAGACCGAACAGCTGGTGAGCCTGGATCGCGCGGTCGGTAGCGCCTATGACCGGGTCAACCAGGACCTGAGCGAAGGCATTGGCGGCGTACGGGTGATCAAGTCGTTCGCCCTGGAACAGCGGCGTATCCAGGGCTTTGCCGATCAGGTGGCGGTGTTTGCTGCGTTGGCGCGCCAGGCCCTGGCTTATTCCAGCTCACGTATTCCGCTGCCCCAGGCGGTAGTGGCGCTGGGTCACGTGTGGATCCTGGTATACGGCGCGCACCTGGTGGCGACCGGTCAACTGGGAATCGGCGAATTGGTCACTTCGCTGCTGATCGCCACCACCTTGGTGTTTCGTATAGAGGGCATCGGCCGGGTAATGCAGACCTTCGCCGATGCCCGCGCCAGTGCCGAACGCATCTGGCAACTGCTGGACGCCCCGGCCGCGATCCGCAGCGGTGCTGCCACCCTACCCGCCAGCCCGCTGGGACTTAAGCTGGAACAGGTCAGCGTGACCGCGCCCGGTGGTGGCCGCGACATTTTGCACGGCTGTTCGCTGACCTTGCAGCCGGGTGAAATCGTCGCGCTAGTGGGCGCAACCGGTACCGGTAAGAGCCTGCTCGCCAGCTTGCTGCCACGCCTGAGCGATGTGACCGCCGGGCGCCTGTTGCTCGGTTCGGACAACGACGGCTGGCAGGACATCCGTGACCTGCAACTGGGCCCGCTGCGTCAGCGGGTGCATGTGGTACCCCAGGAGAGTTTCCTGTTTGCCGGCAGCCTGGCGTCCAACCTGCGCCTGACCGCGCCTAATGCCACTGACGAAGAACTGCGCGAAGCGTTGCATCAAGCCGCTGCTGAAGATGTCCTGCAGCGCCTGCCCCAGGGCCTTGAAACCCCTCTCGGCGATAGGGGCGTGACCTTATCCGGCGGCCAGCGCCAACGCCTGTGCCTGGCCCGCGCGCTGCTCGGCAAACCCGACATCCTGTGCCTGGACGACGCCACCAGCGCCCTCGACGCCATCAGCGAGCGCCAGGTGCTGCACAACCTGCGACACCTGCGCGGCACCACGGTGCTGGTGATCTCCAGCAAGCTCTCGACCATCCTGCTGGCCGACCGCGTGCTGATGCTGGACAAAGGCAGGATCACCGCCCAAGGCCCCCATGCTGAACTGCAATCAACCAATGCGCACTACCGCGACCTGCTGGGGATAGACCATGGCTAACCCGCTGCCAGGCAAAGCCTTGAGCGATATCGAAATCGAAGAAATGCTGGCGAAAAAGGCCCTTGATCGTGGCATGTTCAAACGCTTGCTGCCGTTGCTGCGACCGATCCGTCGGCAGATTGCGGCTGTTATCGGCATTGAGATCCTACTGGTGTTCACCGTGTTCCTGCGGCCCTGGTTTGTGCGCGAGCTGCTGGACCGAGGGTTGATCCGGCAAGCCGATCACTGGTTGCTGGATGAACACCTGGTGCTATGGCTGGGCCTGGGCCTGGCGACCAGTTGGCTGGCGCGTTTCCTGCTGGCCGGGGTCTCGCAGTTTGTTGCCGGCGGCGCGGCGATCCGCGTGTTGAATGCCTTGCGCGTGCAGGTATTTGCCCATGTGCAGAACCTGAGCGTGAGCTACTTCGACCAGACCCGTGCAGGGCGCATCATTTCCCGGGTCGACCGCGATGTGGACGCCCTCGAACCGCTGGTGATCCAGGGTCCGCCGGAGTTGCTGGGCGCCGTGCTGCGCTGCGGCCTGGCTTCGGTGATGCTCTGGCGCATCGACCCACGGTTCTTCCTCAGTCTGGTGGCGACGGTGCCATTGCTGGTGCTCGCGACATGGAGCTTCAAGCGTATTTCCCAGCGCAACTGGGCCAAGGTCGCAGAGAACCGCAGCCGCTTTACCGCGCACTTGGTGGAAAGTGTCAGCGGTGCGCGCTTGCTGCAACAGTGCGCCCAGGAAGCGCCGAACCTGCAGCGCTATCGCGTGCTGCTGGATGATTTCAACCATGCACTGATTCGCGGCAGTTTGCGCTCGTCGTGGTTTGCACCGTTTACCGCACTGCTCAGTTCAGCAGGCATCGCGCTGTTATTGCTGGCGGGTGCGTATGGGTTGGCGGCGGGTGACGTCAGTGTCGGCCAGGTGGCAGAAAGCCTGTTCTACGTGTTTCTGTTCCTGGGGCCATTGCAGGAGCTCTCGGACCTGTTTGAACGCTACGCCACGGGTTCGGCGTCGGCCCAGCGGATCTTCCTGTTGCTTGACACGCGCCCGCAGATCGTCGACAGCGCCACCCCCCGCGCATTGGAACGCGCTCGCGGGGAAGTACAGTTTGACCAAGTGGAGTTCGGTTATGGTCAGGCGCCCGTCATCAAAGGCTTGAACCTGTATATTCCAGCCGGAGAAGTGCTGGCGATCGTCGGTCCGTCCGGCCACGGCAAAAGCACCTTGGTGCAACTGCTGACACGCTTCTACGAAGTCCAAGCCGGAGCCGTGCGACTCGACGGCATCAATGTGCGCGACCTGGCGCAACACACCTTGCGTCGCCATGTGGGCGTGGTGTTGCAGGACAATGTGCTGTTCAGCGGCAGCATCCTCGCCAACCTGCGCCTGGCCGCGCCCCATGCCGATGATGCAACGCTGGTCGCCGCTGCCCGTGAACTGGGCGCCGATGAAGTGCTGGAACGCCTGCCCCATCAATACCACACTGAAGTAGGGCCGCTGGGGGCTCATCTGAGCCATGGCCAGCGGCAACTGGTGTGCCTGGTGCGCGCGTACCTGGCGGACCCGGCGGTGCTGGTACTGGATGAGGCGACGTCGGCGGTCGATATTCATACCGAACGGCGTATCCAACGAGCCTTGCGACGTCTGTGCGAGGGGCGCACGGCAATCATCATCGCCCACCGCCTGACAACAATTCGGGATGCCGACCGGATTGCCGTCGTACGCCACGGCCAAGTGGCGGAACTGGGGCCACACCAGCAATTGATCGGACAGGCCGGGCCCTATGCAGCGCTGTACCACACCTACCTGCGCAGCGCCCATCAACCTGACGCCATCGCCCTATAGGAGCCGGCTTGCCGGCCCCCCCTGAAAGCCTATGTTGCGCGTCCAGCATTGGTTGCTGGGAGGCTGCTGCTACAGCAGCAGCCCTCTACTTCTGAAGTGCGGTTGCCCCCGTAGCCACTGGCCGAAGCGTCCATGGCATGCACGTTGCACAGACCTTGAGCATTAGGTCTGCGCCCCTTGCACGACTCAAATCAGGAGCACCCATGAGCACTGAATTTTTCTGGCGCCTGCCGTTGGGCACCGACGGTCCGCAACTGACCACCGACAAACACAACCGTGGCAACCCCGACTACCGGCCCGGCAATATCGCCCCGGGGCGATTACCCAACGGCGAGCCGGATGACTTCACCTACATCGACTACATCGCCCAAGTGGCCAAGGCCGCCGAACTTGCAGGTTTTGAAGGCGCCCTGCTGCCCACCGGCCCCGAGCCCTGGATCGCCGCTGCAGCGCTGGCCCGCGAAACCCGGCGCATCAAGTTCCTGATCGCCTTCCAAGCCACCTGGACCCTGCCCGCCTACGCCGCGCAGCAAGCTGCGATCCTGCAGAACCTCAGCCGTGGCCGCCTGGAGTGGAACATCATCACCGGCGGTAACCCCGCGAGCCAACGCGCCAATGGTGATTTCCTCGAACATGACCTGCGCTACAAGCGCACCGGCGAATTCCTCGACATCATCCAGGGCCTGTGGGAGAACGAAAAATTCTCCTACGACGGTGCGATCTATCAGCTGGAAAACGGTGCCCTGCCCACCGGCCTGCGTCATGAGCGCAAGCCGGGGGTGTATTTCTCCGGATTCTCCGATGCTGCGTTGGGCGTTGCCGCCAAACACGCCGACGTGTACCTGAATTGGGCCGAGCCCATCGACAAGCTCAAGCCGCATATCGAGCGCGTACGCGAGTTGGCTGACAAACAAGGGCGCACGGTACGTTTCGGCCTGCGGGTCGACCTGTTCGCCCGTGAGACCGAAGAGCTGGCCTGGAAAGACCTGCGACGTCAATTCGACAAACTCGAAGGCAAGACCAGTACGGTTGCCAAAGGCTTTACCAGCGGTTCGGATTCAGTCGGCGGCGCACGGCAGACCGCCTATCACCAGAACGTCGACCGCTTCGACGACCTGACCATCGGCCCCAACCTCTGGGCTGGTTTCGCCAAGGCCAAGCCGGGACCCACCGTCGGCCTGGTGGGCAGCCACGAAAACATCGCCGAGCGCCTGGTGGAATACCGCGACGCTGGCTTCTCGACCTTTATCCTTGCTGGCAACCCGCACCTTGAGGAAGCCTTGCGCATTGGTCAGGAAGTCTTGCCGCTGGTGCACCAACGCCCGGCGATCCAACCTTTGAAAGCCAGCGCCTGAGCGCTGGGGGAGAATCTCTGATGACACAACCCCTCGACACTCTCTGGTATACCCGTTGTCCCGTGCCAACCGGGCTGGGCATCGCCGTACAAAAGGGCTGGTTGCAAGACACCGTCGGCGCCTTGGGCACCGAGGTGCAGTCCCTGCGCGAATCGAATGACAAGGCCGTGCGCGAGTCGCACTTCGACCACACCTTGCAGAACTCGGTGCGCCATGGCGGCAATATCCCGGCGATCTGGGCCCGTGCCCAAGGCCGCGAAACCCGGGTGATCGGCTTGTCCTGGGCGGATGAAGTGCAACTGATCCTGACCCGCCCGGCCAGCGGCATCAAGACCGTCAAGGACCTCAAGGGCCGCACCTTCGGCTTGCCGGACTGGGCCGACGTTCAAATCGACTTCACCCGCGCCCAGGCCCTGCGCGGCCTGGAAAACGCGCTGTCGCTGGAAGGCCTGAAAGTCGGCGATGTGAAGCTTGTCAACTTCCGCTACGGCGGTACCTTCAGTGACAGCGCCGTGCGCAATGTGGCCGGCACGCCGGTTAACACCCAGGTCAGCGCGCGCAACCTGGAACTGATCGGCCTGCTGCGCGGCGAGGTGGATGCAATTTTCCTCAAGGGCGCCAGCGCCGCCCAGCACGCCCATGATTTCGGCCTGCATATCGTGATTGATACCGGCGCCCACCCCGACCCACTGATCCGCAGCAACAACGGCACCCCACGCACGCTGGCGGTAGACCTGAATCTGCTGGAGAACCATTTTGACGTGGCCACTGGCATCCTCGACGCGGTGCTGCGCGCCGAACAGTGGGCCCATACCCACCCGGAAGACACCCGCCGTTACCTGGCGCGGGAAACCAACAGCAGCGAGTATTGGGTGACAGCCGCCTATGGCCAGGACGCGCACCTGCGCCTGCGTACCGAGCTGGATGAACAGGCGATTGCCGCCCTGCAGGACTTCACCAACTTTTTGCACCGCTGGTGCTTTATTCCACAGCGCTTCGATGTGCGTGAATGGATCGATGCACGGCCGTTGAGCACAGCGCTCAACGAGAGCGCCAACCCTGCAGAAGCTGGGTTACCAGCGATGGCCTCCTAATGATCACTGCATCATTCACGGGCGCCATCGCCAGCAAGCCGGGCTCCTGCAATGTGCAAACATTTCATGGATTTGAACGAAGAATTTTATGAGCAAACCACTCGATACTCTCTGGTATACCCACAGCCCGGTCCCCACCGGGCTTGGCATCGCGGTGCAGTCCGGGCGACTGGCCGAAGCCTTCCTGCCCTTTGGCACCAATATCCAATCGTTGCGCGAATCCACCGAGCGGGAAGTGCGCGAAGCCCACTATGACCATCACCTGCAGAATTCGGTGCGCCACGGTGGCAATATCCCGGCGATCTGGGCCTACGCCAGTGGCGTCGAAACCCGCGTGCTGGGCTTGTCGTGGAGCGACGAGGTGCAGCTGATCCTCACCACCGCAGAGAGCGGTGTCAAGAGCGTACGCGACCTGAAAAACCGCCGTTTCGGTCTGCCCAAGTGGGCCAACGTACAGATCGACTTCACGCGTGCCCAGGCCCTGCGTGGCCTGGAAAACGCACTCAAACTTGAAGGCTTGAACGTGTCGGACGTGGAACTGGTGGATTACCCCTATGGCGGGACCTACAGCGATAACCAGACCTCCTATGTGTATGGCCCCGAAATCGGACTGGGGGTCAGCCGCTTCAGTCGGCGCAACAATGAACTGATCGGCCTGCTGCGCGGCGATATCGACGCGATCTTTCTCAAGGGCGCCCACGCTGTGCACTTGGCCAATGAGTTCGGCTTGCATGTCGTAGTAGATACTGGCTCGCACCCTGACCCGTTGATCCGCAGCAACAACGGCACGCCGCGCACCCTCACCGTGGATATCAACCTGCTGCAAGAGCATTTCGATGCCAGCGTGAAAATCGTCGATACCGTGCTGCGCACCGAGCAATGGGCCTGGGCCAACCCGGATGAAACCCGGCGTTTTCTCGCCAAAGAACTCAATACCAGTGAATACTGGGTCACGGCCGCCTATGGTGAAGATGCGCACCGTCGACTGCGGACCACGCTGGACTCGCGCTCGATCGATGCGTTGCAGGATTTCACCGACTTCCTGTTCCGCTGGAACTTCATCCCGCGCCGCTTCGATGTACGCGACTGGATCGACTTCAGCGTGCTGGAAAAAGTCATCGGTTCCACTTCGCGCGTCGCTGTTTAGTCCGACCCTACCTGTAGGAGCCCGGCTTGCCGGCGATGGCAGCCGTGAAAATGCCATCGCCGGCAAGCCGCGCTCCTACAATTAATGTGTGATCAGTGCCAGCTGTGTTGGCCTGGCAACACTTCTCCTGCTGCTCCAGCAGCACCCTGCGCGCACTTTCTGCTGAATCCTCCGCATGCCGTTTTCACGCTCCTTGAAAGCGTTATAAAATTCAGCCTTATATAATATTTTTATTATTAAAATCATAAGGTTACGACCATGTATCAACACTGAAATCCTCTTGGCACGATCTCTGCTCTAGCCCCTTCAAGGACACACTTTCCGGGGGAGACTGCAATGCATAAAATCAATCCGATCACCAAGGGCCTGTGGCTCGCTTTGCTCGTCGCCGGCAGCACGCACGCCGCTGAAGACGACGCCAGTAAGACCGAGCCGTCACTCAAGACCGTGACCGTCACCGCGCAACACCGCGAGCAAACCCTGCAAGAGGTTCCGGTGGCGGTATCGGCGGTCCAGGGCACCAGCATCGTCGCCGATGGCGTACGTAACATGGGCGACATCACCACCTTTATTCCCAACGCCTCGGCCAAGAACCCCGACGGCGACGGTCGCCCGCGCTGGTACATCCGCGGGCTGGGCACTGGCGACACCGGTGCGGCCACGGTTTACCCAGTAGGCATTTATGCCGATGACGTGTACCTGAACGCACCGATTGCCGGTGGCGGCCCGCTGTGGGACCTGGAGCGCATCGAGATCCTGCGCGGGCCACAGGGCACGCTCTACGGCAAGAACACCACGGCCGGCGCGGTAAATATCATCTCGAAGAAACCGACGTTCGACACCAACGGTTTCGGCACCATCGGCTTTGGCAGCAAGAACGAACGCATCCTCAGCGGCGCCCTCGGCGGTGCCCTGGTGGATGAGAAACTCGCCGCGCGGATCTCGCTGTACTCCGAAGAGCGCGACGGTTTCCAGAAGAACCTGGTGGACGATCACACCTACGGTGACGTGAACAAAAAGGCCGTGCGCCTGCAGTTCTTCGCCCAGCTCAACGACGACCTGGACGCGCTGTGGAAGATCCACAGCCGC
Source organism: Pseudomonas libanensis (assembly GCF_001439685.1). GTDB lineage: Bacteria > Pseudomonadota > Gammaproteobacteria > Pseudomonadales > Pseudomonadaceae > Aquipseudomonas > Aquipseudomonas libanensis. The sequence goes on along the minus strand of NZ_JYLH01000006.1, from coordinate 53,902 downwards.
GAGTTCAAGGGCGATGGTGCCAACGGTGCGCTGACCCTGGGCCGCTATTACAACGTGGGCTACCAGCGGCCGGCCGGGCGCGATATCGCGCTCAATGTGAAAGACGATTCCAAGCTCAATCACGACGGTACTTCACTGACCCTCAATTGGCACCTGGGCGACTACACCCTCACGTCCATCACCGCCTATGACTATATTCGCGGCCAGTCCAGCAGTGACGGCGATTACACGCCGTACGAGGTCAACGGGACCTCCACCGCCGACAACAAATACGCTCAGTATTCCCAGGAAATCCGCCTGGCCTCGCCTCAGCAGGAAACCCTGCGCTGGCTGGCCGGTGCGCACTATTTCCATGAAGACCTGGACAGCACCGCCGGGCGTTTTATCCAGCCCGGCCCGACCCCCAACGGCACAGGCTCGAACCAGATTGGGGGCGCCACGGATTTTCGTGACCTGAGCTACGACCATAAGACTGACAGCTACGCGCTATTCGGCAACCTGACCTACGACTTCACCGACAACTTCAGCGTGACCGGTGGCCTGCGCTGGACCCAGGAAAAGAAAGACATCGACCTCAGCCTGACCCAGTTGACTCGCGCCACCGCCAACGGCCCATTGATCCCGCTCGCCGCCGCCGGCAGCAACGGCAATCGCCAGGAGGATAAAACCTGGGAAGCCTGGACCTACGACCTGACCCCGGAATACCGCATCAACGACAACGTGCGCGTGTTTTTCCGCTACGCCCATGGCTTCCGTTCCGGCGGTTTCAACACCGGGTTGTCCACCAGCCTGTCGCAACTGACCACGGTCGACCCGGAACAACTCGACGCCTATGAGTTCGGCGTGAAGTCCGAGTGGTTCAACCATCGCCTGACCGCCAACGCGAATATCTTCTACTACGACTATTCGGACATTCAGGTGAACCTGCTGACGGTTAACAACGGAGTACTGACAACCGCCTTGACCAACGGCGCCAAGGGTAAGGTCAAAGGTGCCGAGCTGGAGCTGGAAGGCCAACCCACCGACTACCTGCACCTGCGCGCAGCGATCTCGTTCCTGGACAGCGAATACACCGATTTCAAAAACACCAACCCCACCACCGGCGCCGTCACCGGCGACTACAGCGGCAACAGCTTCGTGCGCTCGCCGCGCAATGTGGTGTCCTTGGGCGGCGACTACACCATCCCACTGGAAATCGGCGGCAAGCTGGTGGCGGGGGCGGATGTGAGTTTTCGCGACAAGGAATACTTCCTCGCCGACCGCCAGAGCAGCGCCGACAAAGATCTGAGCCAGCCTCACTACACCTTGGCCAACAGCCGACTGACCTGGTACAGCACCGACGAAAAACTCAGCGTCACCGGCTTCGTCAACAACCTCACCGACCGCCGCTACCAAGTCCATGGCCGGCCGAACGGTGGCTTGGGCCAGTACGTGATCACCTACGGCGACCCTCGCACCGTAGGCCTGAGCGTGACCAGCCGCTTCTAACCCAACCACACCTCCATTCCCTGTAGGAGCCGGCAAGCCGGGCTCCTACATCCTGAAAGGGCCTTTTTATGTTCCAACGCACTCCGTTGGTTGGCGCCATTGCGCTGGCCATGGTCAGCCTTGCCGTGCCTGTATTTGCGGCAGACGATATGCAGCCCACTGCAAAAAACGATCGCCTGGACACCGTAGTGGTACTCGGCACCCGCCGCAGCGACCTGACCGCCCTGCAAAGCGCAGCCCCCGTCGACGTACTGTCCGGCGAGCAATTGCAGCAGACTGGCGCCACCGACCTCTCAGGTGCCCTCACCGCCTTGTCGCCGTCTTTCAACTTCCCACAATCGCCCCAAGGCGCCTTCGGCGGCTCCATCGCCCAGGGCGCTTCGCTGCGTGGCTTGGCGTCGGACCAAGTGCTGGTGCTGGTCAACGGCAAGCGCCGTCACAGCAGCGCAAACATCACCCGTCAGAGCCTGGTGAATGGGCGTGGCGCGGCAGCGGTGGACTTGAGCCTGATTCCGTTGAGTGCGATCCAGCGCGTAGAGATCCTGCGCGACGGCGCCGCAGCCCAATACGGCTCCGACGCCATTGCGGGGGTAATCAACATTGTGCTCAAGGAAAACGACGACGGCGGCAACCTGGGCTATCGCTTTGGGGGCTATGACAAAGGCGATGGCCTGCAGCGTAAGCTCAGCGGCTGGAAGGGTTTCACCCTGCCCAACGACGGCTTCCTGACTTTGAGCTTCGATGCCGGCAGCCAGGACCCGGCCAGCGACACCAACCCCGACAACCGGATCTTTTACCCCGGCGATACCAGCACAAACACGCCCCGCGAGCAGAATAACCGCTACCGCACCTGGCGTTGGGGTGCAGGCAATGTCTCGGACCAGTACAACTTCGTGGCCAACAGCGAGGTCGGCATCGGCGAGAGCCTGACTGCCTACGGCTTCGCCACCTACTCCCACAAGAATACCGACGCCGAAGGTTTCTTCGACCCGCCTACCACCTTGCGTAACAACTACGGCAGTAACGCGTTGGCGCGCTACCCGGAAGGCCGTTTGCCGATCACCCGCTACGGCCTGGAAGATTATGCAGTGACCGGCGGGCTGCGCTGGGAGAACGAGCACCTGGGCAAATTCGACCTGGCGCTCAACCATGGCAACAACACCCTCAAATCCACCGACCGCAATGCGATCAACCCCAGCTACGGCACCAATAGCCCATCGAAGATCTACACCGGAGAGCGCGAAAACGACCAGACCAACTTGACCCTGGACTGGGTGCGTGACTTCCCCACCGACCTGTTGTTCAAGCCGCTGACGCTCTCCGCCGGGCTGGCCTGGCGCAAGGAAAACTATCAACTGAGCGCGGGTGAAGCGGCAGGCTGGCAGAACGGCCCGCTGTTCAATACGGCCGACCCGATCACCGGGCGCCGGATTCCCGGTTATTATTCAGGCATCACCCAAGTAGATGCGGCCTCGCTGGATCGAAAGGTACTGGGCGCCTACATCGACGTCGAAGGCCAGATTACCGAGAAATTTCAGGCCGGCGTGGCGGTGCGTACCGAGCACTATTCGGACTTTGGCGACACCACCAACGGCAAGCTGTCCCTACGCTACGACTTCAACCCACAGATCGCCGCACGGGCCACTGCGAGCACCGGCTATCGCGCGCCTTCGCTGGTGCAGAGCGGCATGTCCTCGTTCAGTGTGCAGGTGGTAGAGCAACCGCCGGGCAGCGGCAACTTTGTCGAGGTGCAACAACGTACGTTGCGCGCCAACAGCCCGCAAGCCCAGGCGCTTGGCGGCAAGGCGCTCAAGCCAGAGGAGTCGACCAACTATTCCCTGGGCCTGGTCTGGCGCCCACTGGAAAATGCCTCGGTCACGGTGGACGCGTACCGCATCAACATCGATAACCGCATCACGCTTTCCGACCAGTTGCCCGCCAGCGTGGTCACGCCGATCTTTGCCGGTACGCCTTACGCCAATATCCAGAGCGCGGCGTTCTACACCAACGTCGCCGACACCCGCACCGACGGTATCGAGTTGACCGGCAATTACCAGTGGGACCTGCAGCAATGGGGCCGCCTGAACCTGAGCGGCGGCTTTGCCAAGACCGACACCACCATCACTGGCTTGCGCGATGTGGGCAATATCAAGGGTTCGCAGATTGTCGGGCGCAACACACAGGGCCTGATCGAGGAAGGCACGCCGGACACCAAGCTGACCCTGAGCGCCAACTGGCTGTATGAAAATTGGGGCCTGACCGTGGCCCAGCGCCGCTATGGCGAATGGAAAAGCCTGAATGCCACCAATCCCAGCCTCGATCAAACCTACAGCCCGCAATGGGTGACCGATCTCGACCTGTCGTACACCTTCCACAAGGGCGTAAAAGTCTCGGTGGGTGCGATCAATCTGTTCGATACCCACCCTGACAAATCCGATGGTGCGCAGTTGTACGGCGTACCGAAATACTCGATCACCAGCCCGGAAGGCGCACAGGGGGCGTTTTATTACACCAGCGTGAGCTACGACTTCTGAGGCAGCTGCTGAATGGGTGGTGCCCCAGCAGCACCCCATCACCAATTGCTCGTTTGCCATGAGCTGATCTTACGGGCCTCATCGCCGGCAAGCCGGGCTCCTGCAGACGGGTTGGGTTGTGGCACATGTTTTGCGATGGACACGTTGTACTTCGCTGAAAAGACTTGCCATGCGCACCCATCGATTGTTTACCGCTCTCACCTGGCTTATCTCGCCCCTGGCTTTGCTCGCCGTCTGGACGTGGGTGGCCCATCTCGGGATTTTCCCGCGCAACCTGCTAGTACCACCGGCCCAAGTGCTGCACACCTTCGAAGAACTGCTCGCCAGCGGCGAATTGCTCGAACACCTGGGTAATAGCTTGTCGCGGCTCGGCCTGGGCTTTGGTATTGGTTCGCTGTGTGGCTTGGCCTTCGGCGTGCTGATGGCCTTGTCCAAGAACGTCCAGGTGTACTGCGGGCCGCTGTTCCACACCCTGCGCCAGATCCCCAGCATCGCCTTGATCCCGATGTTCGTGCTGCTGTTCGGCATTGATGAAACCTTCAAGATCATCATCGTCGCCAAAACCGCATTCTTCCCGGTGGCACTCGCGGCAGGAGAAGGAGTACGCGGCATTCCGCGCAGTTACTTCGAAGTGGCCGACGTGTACCGCCTGCGCTGGCCGACCTTTGTGCGCCTGGTGGCCCTGCCCGCCGCAGCGCCGCCGATCATCACCGGCTTTCGCATCAGCTTGACCCGTGCATGGGTGGTGCTGGTGGCCACTGAGTTGCTGGCGGCCGACAGTGGGCTGGGGCAGATGATCGAGATGGCCCGGCAGATGCTGCGCATCGATGTGGTGATGGTCGGTGTAGTGGTCACCGGGGTGATTGGGTTTGCCCTCGACTATGCCTTTCGCCGTATCGAACAGCGCCTGTTTCGCTGGCAGACCCGCTAGGAGCCTCATATGCTGACCTTACTGAAAAAATCCCGAGGACTGCTGCTGCCACTGCTGCTGGTGCTCGCCTGGGAATACGCTTCACGTCAGGACGCTGCCGGCGCCTATGCCTTCGTGCCGTTATCGGCAATCGGCTCGGCGTTGCTGGAAATGCTCTGCAACGGCGAACTACTGGTCAACCTCCTGGCAAGCCTGGCGCGCACCAGCACTGGCTTGCTACTGGGCATTGTGTTCGGCGTGATGCTGGGGGTGCTGATGGCGCTGTCCAGCGTAGCCCACCGTTTGATCGGCCCGCTGTTCCACTCGATTCGTCAGGTGCCGATGCTTGGCTGGATCCCGCTAATTGCGATGTGGTTCGGCAACGGCGAGTTTTCCAAAGTGCTGATCGTCACCCTTGCCGCGTTTTACCCGATGGTACTGAACACCTACCAGGGTTTCAGCCATGTGGAGCGCCGTTACCGGGAAGTCGGCCAGGTGCTGGTGCTCACCCCTGTTCAGCAATTCACGCAGGTGCTGCTGCCGGCGGCGCTGCCGAGTATCGCCACCGGCGTGCTGCACGCGCTGGCATTCGCCTGGGTCACCGCGATAGGCAGTGAATTGTTCCTGTCCTCCGGGGCAGGCCTGGGCAATCTGATGATGAACGCAGAGGCCGGCTCGCGCATGGAAGTGATCGTGCTCAGCGTGCTTTGCATCGGCTTGCTCGGCTACCTGATGACCCTGTTATTCACCCTGCTGAGCCGCCACCTCTTGCGCTGGCGCAACCTCCGTTGAAAGGCCCTGATATGAACGCAATCGCTTCCCCCCTTTACGTGCAAACCGGTGCGCTGCAGATTCGCGGCCTGAACAAGACATACCAGATCGAGGGCCGTTCACTGCCGGTGTTGCACGACATCCAGCTCGACGTGCGCCCTGGCGAGTTTGTCAGCATTGTCGGCGCCAGCGGCTGCGGAAAATCCACTCTGCTGCGACTGATTGTCGGCCTGGAAGCCGAATACGGAGGCGATATTTTGCTGGACGGCAAACGTATCGTCGCCACCAGCCTGGAACGCGGCATCGTGTTCCAGGACCACCGCCTGTTCCCGTGGATGACCGTCAGCCAGAACATCGCCCTGGCCCTGAAAAACCACAAGCTGCCCCAGGTGGAGAAAGACCGTCAGGTAGCTGAACACATCACGCTGGTGAACCTTGAAGGATTTGAAAATGCCTACCCCCATCAGCTCTCAGGCGGTATGGCGCAGCGCGCCGCGATCGCCAGGGCGCTGATCAACAAACCCAAAGTGTTGCTACTGGATGAACCGCTGGGCGCCCTCGATGCCTTGACCCGCGTGCACCTGCAACGCGAGCTGCAACGCATCTGGGTACAGCAGCGTTGCACGGTGATTATGGTCACCCACGATATTGAAGAGGCGTTATACCTGGGAGATCGAGTGATCGTGATGGACGCACATCCGGGCCGGATCAAACATGAAATCCGGGTAGACCTGCCCCATCCGAGGGATCGGACATCATCAGTGCTACAGGGGTACAAGGAGCAGTTGCTGGAAGAATTGGTAGGGCATTGAACCTATCGCTCACAGGCCGCACCTTCCGATCCCGTACGTCGGAGACGTGCGAGCATAACCTTAGATATCGATGTTCTTATTCCTAGCGCCCGGCGATGGGTAGATTGTTACCCACGTATCTCCTGTGGCGAATGGCTGAGTCAGTGGTGTGGATTGCCGGAGTGGGCGCGGTGGCAGATGGAGGTGCAGTTGCATCTGCCCAACGATTGACCACAAACTCTAAAGGCCGACGCCTCCTGCACATAAATCTCAGGCAAAAAAAAGCCACTCATCTGAGTGGCTTTTTTCTGAATCTTGGAGCGGGAAACGAGACTCGAACTCGCGACCCCGACCTTGGCAAGGTCGTGCTCTACCAACTGAGCTATTCCCGCTTGGTGATGCGCATTCTATAGAATCCTCAGCACCCGTCAAGCCCTTGATTCAAAAAAGTTTTATTTCTTTTCAACCGTGGTGCGCAGATGCGGCCAGGCGGCGCGCAGGTATTGGAGCATGGACCACAGGGTCAAGCCGGCGGCGATCAGCAGCAAGGCGTAGCCCGTAAGGACCCAGAACGAGAAGTCCGATGGGTTGGCCAGCAGGATGACCAGCGCGAGCATCTGCGCGGCGGTTTTCCATTTGCCCATGTTCGACACGGCGACGTGGGCGCGGGCGCCGATTTCGGCCATCCATTCGCGCAGGGCCGAGACGACGATCTCGCGACCGATGATCACCGCCGCGGGCAGGGTCAGCCACAGGTTGCCGTGCTCCTGCACCAGCAGCACCAGGGCGACGGCCACCATGAGCTTGTCGGCCACCGGGTCAAGGAACGCGCCAAAAGGCGTGCTTTGTTCCAGGCGGCGCGCCAGGTAGCCGTCGAGCCAGTCGGTGGCGGCTGCGAAGGCGAAGACCGAGCTTGAGGCTACATAGCTCCATTCATACGGCAAATAAAACAACAAAATGAAAATCGGGATGAGCAGGACACGTAGAACGGTAATCAGATTAGGGATATTCATCGGCACAACTGGCTACGAGGTGAGAAGGCATTCTATTCGCTGTGCAGGCTTGCATAAATCAGCTCAGCGAGCTTTTTACTGATACCGGGTGCTTTGGCTATCTCGTCAATGCTGGCACGGGACAGCTCCTGCAAGCCACCAAAATGTTTAAGCAAGTCGCGACGCCGCGTCGGACCTACCCCAGCAACCCCTTCCAGTGTTGAGGTTCGCCGGGTTTTGCCACGCCGCGCCCGGTGGCCGGTAATGGCGAAACGGTGGGCTTCGTCGCGGATCTGTTGAATCAGGTGCAGCGCGGGTGAGTCGCCCTTCAAAGTGAACTCATGGGCGGCATCATTCAAGTACAACGTCTCGAAACCGGCCTTGCGCGTGGTGCCCTTGGCCACGCCAAGCAGGATCAGGTCGGGCACAGCCAGTTCGTTGAGCACGTCACGGGCCATGGACAATTGGCCCTTGCCGCCGTCCACCAGCAGGATATCGGGCAGCTTGCCCTCCCCGTCCTTTAATTTGCTGAAACGCCGCGTGAGCGCCTGGTGCATGGCCGCGTAGTCGTCCCCGGCGGTAACGCCTTCGATATTGTAGCGCCGGTAGTCGGACTTGATCGGCCCTTCCGGCCCGAACACCACGCAGGAGGCCACCGTGGCTTCACCGCTGGAGTGGCTGATGTCGTAGCACTCCAGGCGCTGGGGCGGCTCGTCCAGGTTGAGGACCTCGGCCAAGGCCTCGAAGCGTGCGGCAACATGCTGTCGATTGGCCAGGCGTGCGCCCAGGGCCTGTTCGGCATTGGTCACCGCCAGTTGCTGCCAGCGCGCACGGGTGCCGCGTACGCGGTGGCTGATGTCCAGTTCACGACCGCGCAGCTCGTGGATGGCCTCGATCAAGGTGGGGAAGTCTTCGTGCACCACGTTGACGATCAGCTCCGACGGCAGGTCGCGCTCGGGGCTGCTGACGTAGTACTGGCCAAGGAACGCGGCCATCACCTCGGCGACATCTTCGTCGATACCGGTCTGCGGGAAGAAGTTCTTGCTGCCTAGCACCCGGCCAGCGCGCACGCTGATCAGGTGCACACAGGCCCCCCCCGGGTTGACGAAGGCGGCGATCACATCGACGTCGCCGGTGCCGCCTTCCATGCTTTGCTGGTCCTGGACCCGGCGCAGCAAAGAGATCTGGTCGCGCAGCTCCGCGGCCTTCTCGAAATCCAGGCTGCTGGCGGCTTGCTCCATGGCCACGGACAGCTCATCGGTGAGCGCATTGCTGCGCCCTTCGAGGAACATCACCGAGTGGCGCACATCCTCGGCATACTCTGCCGGTTCTACCAGGCCTACGCAGGGCGCCTTGCAGCGCTTGATCTGATATTGCAGGCACGGCCGCGTGCGGTTCTTGTAGAAGCTGTCTTCGCACTGGCGCACAAAAAAGGTTTTTTGCAGCAGGCTCAGGCTTTCACGAATCGCGCCCGCGCTGGGATAGGGGCCGAAATACTTGCCCTTCTGCTTCTTCGCCCCACGATGAATGCTCAAGCGTGGGAAATCGCCGTCCGATAGAAACACATAGGGATAGGATTTATCGTCGCGCAGCAGGATATTGTAGGGTGGCCGCCATTCCTTGATCAGCGTCTGCTCAAGCAGCAGCGCCTCGGTTTCATTGGCGGTAATGGTGGTTTCGACCTGGGCGATACGCGCCACCAAAGCAGCGGTTTTCGGCGCCAGGCCGGTCTTGCGGAAGTAGCTCGCCAGACGGTTCTTCAGGTTCTTGGCTTTGCCCACGTACAGCAGGCGCGCCTCGCTGTCGAACATGCGGTACACGCCGGGGCGGCCACTGCAGGTTGAGAGAAAGGCACTTGGATCAAACGATGTGGTCATGTCAGGCGCTGGCGTCCACCATGCCGTGGCGCACCGCGAGCAGGGTCAATTCAACATCACTGCTGATGGCGAGCTTCTCGAAGATACGATAGCGGTAGGTGTTGACGGTCTTGGGCGACAGGCACAGCTTGTCGGAGATCGTCTGCACCTTCTGGCAACCGACGATCATCAGGGCAATCTGGATTTCCCGCTCCGACAGCGCATCGAACGGCGAATCGCTGGTGGGCTGGAAAGACTTGATGGCCAATTGCTGGGCAATCTGCGGGCTGATATAGCGTTGGCCGGCAAACACCAGTCGAATGGCTTGCACCATCTCCGCCAGGCCCGCGCCTTTAGTGAGATACCCGGCTGCACCGGCCTGCAGGAGGCGAGTCGGAAACGGGTCTTCCTCGCACACCGTCACCACCACGACCTTGATGTCCGGATGGCTGCGCAATAATTTGGTCGTGGCGCCCAGGCCGCCGATGCCCGGCATCTTGACGTCCATCAACACCACATCGGGTTTCAACTCTCGGGCCTTGATCAGGGATTCCTCCCCCGACTCCGCCTGGCCGACTACTTGCAGGCCGTCGATGTCAGCCAGCATTCGTGTAATGCCTGTACGAACGAGATCATGGTCATCGACTACTAGCACCCTAATCAAGCAGACACCTCGCGATATGGTCTTATAGATTGCTGAACACCTTAGCAAAAAACCAAGGCGCAGACCTAGGTGCAAGTGGCATATATATAGAGTTTTGACGCGCTGCGGCTGTTCGCCGGGAGGCGAACAGCGCTTTTTCCTGGGTGAAAAGTCAGGAATCCGGGGCGGGGAGCTTGGATTTTCCGTTCAATACGGATGAATGCTCGGCCAATGTGCTGGTCAAGCGACGGATTGCATCCTGGTCTTCCTTGAGCATCGCGCGATAGTTGCCCAATACTTTTTCTTCGACCTGGCTGAGGTTGTCCAGTTGGATCGGCGTTGGGCTGCCGGTCAACACGTACAGGATATCCACACCTTTTGCGGCGACACGAGACAGATAGTCGGCCTTGGGCGCACGACCGCCATTTTCATATTTGCCTTGTGCGTTGGCTTCCACGCCTCCTATCTCACCAAAAACTTTCTGCGACAGGCCAAGCCGCTCTCTTTCTTGCCTTAAGCGCGAACCGATTCCACTCATTTGGATGTATGATCCTAGATTGGCACACCCCAAGAGGTGACACACCATCACTTCGTTAAACAAACTTGAACGGTTTTGAACTATGCCCGGTATCCGCACTGCTGCACAAGCCAAGGCCTGGCTTGAACACCAAGGAAAGTCAGTTCAAGCGTTTGCCCGGGAGCACGGCGTGGACCCGGCAACCACCTATCAAGTGCTCGCTGGGCGAAAAAAGGGACGGCGTGGAGAAGCCCATAAGGTGGCGGTCCTGTTGGGCATGAAAGAAGGGATTATCGTGGATGAGCCCGACGCTCGAATCCACGATCAGCAAGGCAATAGCTGACAGCAGTATGCGCTTATTCGTACGGCATGCCTGTTTTAGTCCGAGGTGGGTGCCCGACACTCACGCTCCATGCGCCAGAAGCAGTCCTCTTCACCCACGATACTCAACCCCAGGCGCTGATACAGCCTTCTTGCCGGGTTGGTTTTGAATACAGTCAAGCGTAACAAGCCCAGGCCCTCGGTATGTGTCTTGAGCGCCATTTGCTCCAGCACCCAACTGCCCGCCCCCTGCTTGCGGCAGCACTCCAGCATGTGCAGCTCGCGGATATACAAAGCCTTTGCGTCGCGACTCAGGCTGACAAACCCCATTACGCCATCATCGTTGCACACCAGCCAGTTCTCGCGACCCGCCCATGCAGTATCGAAACCGGCGTTGGACCACAACAAGCCGTACTGCAGGTAGTAGCGGTTCATGGCTTCATAGGTGAGGCTTCGGGCAAAGGGCAGGTCTTGGTCCGTCGCCTGGCGTAGGTGAAACGTCATTCAGAGGGCTACCACTTGGCCAGTCCACAACCCGCCTTCGCGACGGGCGATCACCAACGCGTCGCCGACACCGGGCGCAGCGGCAAGTAAATTGCCATCTGCGGTCCAGACGGCGCTGCGACCTGCACAGGTCCAGCCTCCCGAAGGGCCACCATGATTAGCCATCAGTACCAGCATGCCATGTTCAGCCGCATACCCTTGAAGCAGCGCGCTGTCCGCCGCGTAGCCACCCTCGCTGATCAGCACGCCGGCGGCATATACCGTGGCGCCCGCTTCCGCCGCCTGGCGTGGATGACTGGGGTGGGAAAAGTCCGCGCACACCGCCAGCGCAATGCGCTCATCTTCCCATCTCAGGATCTCGCCACCCTGCCCCGCTGCAAATGCCAACTCTTCCCCAGCGTGCAGATGCTGCTTGGTGTAGACGCTAACTGAACCATCCGCTCCCAGCACCAGCGCGCCAATCATTACACCCGCTTGTGGCGCCAGCCGCACCGGCATGCCCACCACAGCTGTCAAACGCAACTCCCGCGCCATTTCACGCAACGGAGCCAATACGTCACTCTCCGGGGCGATAGCCAGGTCGACCGCCAGGAATGGTTCATAACCCGTCAACGACAACTCCGGAAACACCAACCATTGCACACCGTGCTCGGCCGCAGCCTGCATCATGACCAGGTGCCTTTGGATATTGGCCGCAACATCGCCCGCAATGGAAAGGGTTTGCGCCGCAGCAAGGGTCAAGGCAGTCATGGTCGCGTCCTGGCAATCATTGTTTAAGTGTCATCAGCATATCGGCACACACCCATAGCCGTAAGTCCCCCCACGCAATAGAAATTACTGATTGAATCCAACCGCACGCCTCTAGTAAGCTCCCCCTAACATTTGGAGAGCTACTCATGTCGCAACTCACCCACACTCAGGTTTGCCCTGCTGCCAGCGCCTTGCGCTCGGTGTCGGCTACCCGCGTGAACGGTTCGAGCGCACTGGCTGGCTTTTATTTTGGGTATTGGTTTAGCCACTGGCGCGCCTGATACCTGAAATCGGCGCCCACTACTCAAGGGTCGCCCACCAGAGAAATCTAAACCCCCGGTCGGCTCCCCGACCGGGGGTTTTGTTTTTTCAGCCTCTTATTATTTTGTTTGTTCAAGAACACTTAAAGGAACCACGCCATGAACTACGCCACCTATTACCGCTACGACACTTGCACCGCATGGCGATTTAGCCAGCTCCGTTCGGGACAGCCTGCCGCCTCCGACCGGTCACCTCTTGGTGGCAAGCCAACACGTACAGCCGATACGGCCAATTGTCGAACACCCCAGTAGGCCAAGCGTGCGGGAATCGCCCGCCGCTTGCCCAGGAAGCCTTGAATATGAATTCCTCCGTCGCCGCTTTGCCCGTCTCTGCCCTGAACAGCGCCAATGAAGCCCTGACCCAGCGCCTGCCCAGCTCCCTGGAGCTCAAGCACCAATTGCCCCTCAGCCCGTTCCTCCATGAACAGATCCACGCCCATCGCCAAGCTGCGCGCGCCATCCTCAATGGCGAAGACTCACGCTTACTGGTGATTGTCGGCCCGTGCTCGATCCACGATCCGGAATCGGCCATGGAATACGCACGCAACCTGAAGAAGCTCGCGCTTGAAGTCAGCGATCAGATGCTGCTGGTAATCCGTGCCTACGTCGAAAAACCCCGCACCACCATCGGTTGGAAAGGCCTGGCCTACGATCCGCACCTGGACGGCAGCGATGACATGGCCGCCGGCCTGAGGCTCTCGCGGGAGCTGATGCGCGAAATGCTGCGCCTGGGCCTGCCGGTTGCTACCGAGCTGCTGCAACCCATGGCTGCCGGCTACTTCGATGACCTGCTCAGTTGGGTCGCGATTGGCGCACGCACCACCGAGTCGCAGATCCACCGCGAGATGGCCAGCGGCCTGGGCATGCCCGTGGGTTTCAAGAACGGCACCGACGGCGGCGTCGCGATTGCCTGTGATGCAATGCGCTCCGCCTCACACCCCCATCGCCACTTCGGCGTCGACAGCCAGGGCCATCCGGCGATCATCCAGACCCCGGGCAACCCCGACACCCACTTGGTGCTGCGCGGCGGTCATCGTGGGCCGAACTACGATGCGCAAAGCGTCGCCCAAATCAAGCATGACCTGGCCAAGTCCAAGGTGGCAGCGCGGATCATGGTCGATTGCAGCCATGCCAACAGCGGCAAGGACCCGTTGCGTCAACCGGCAGTATTCAACGAGGTACTGGAGCAGCGCTTGCAGGGCGATACATCGCTGATCGGCATGATGCTTGAAAGCCACCTGTTCGAGGGTTGCCAGCCGTTGAGCACGTCGATGAAATACGGCGTATCGGTGACCGATGGTTGCCTGGGGTGGGACGCTACCGAGCAGCTGCTGCGCAGTGCGGCAGAGCGCTTGCGCGAACACCACAAAGCAGCAGATTGACGCAGGGCCAAATGTGAGGCTTGCCCTGATGTCAATCAGTTAGGATTTTTTGTAGGAGCGCCAGCAGATTGCCGCCCTGGAGCGTAGCCATCGCTTGACCAGTCCCAGGGGCATTGCGCCGAAGTGGGACTAGGCCCCGGCCACCGGCATACGGGACAACTCCCGCAGCCACGGCAGTACCCGCAGGCCTTGACTGGCCTCGGGTGGGTCGATGATGTCCATGAAGTGTTCGAGATTGAGATTATCGGGCACCCCGGGCAGGCGTACCCGCAGCTCTGGCATTACGCCTGTGGGTGCATTCGATTGCGGGTGGTCATAGACCAATACATGCCGCACCTGAGCCTGAGGCCCACTGATATGGGCCATCAGCCTCGCGTTGATGATCAGTACATCGAAGGGCTCGGCCGGAATGGCGGTCAGAATCTGCACCTCTTCGAGCGTTTGGACCGGCACAATCCGGTAATACCCCAACTGGTTGAGCATTTTCTCGATGTATAAACGTTGCAGATGCTGCTCATCGGCAATCAGGATAGTCAGTGCTTTGTTCGGCATGGCAAACCCCTGGACAGGCTGTGCTCGGCAGTGAGCGCGCCCCATTTTCCAGACATATGCCGACGACAAAATCAGGCATATTCCCCCTTCACGTAGGAGTTCTCCCAAATTCCCCGAATGGTGATCAACCGCAGTCAAGGCTGATTGCAATAAACCCTCAGGCCATGATGCAAGGTATCAATCGCTTCACCCACGTCCTCGACCGTCGACCCCAATGCCTGACGGTTCTGCTGTTCACACACCTGCTCCAATGCCTCACAACACCTGATCAACCCGTAAGCCTTGACCATCCGTGCACCGCCTTTGGCGCGATGGGCCAGGTCGTGCAGCTTGGCGAAGTCTGCCTGGCTTTGCAGCGGGGACAGCAAGGCACGATCGGCCTTCAGGCTCTCGAGCAACGGCGCCAGCAACTCGATAAGCGCGGGGCGGTCATCCCCTGTCAACGCAATCAGGGTACTTAAGTCAAAAGCCGCCACGCGCAGCAGGCCAGGGTCGGCCGCGCGCGACGCCAACGCTGATCGCAAATCGTCAAGCCCGGTAGGCTTGAAGAGACAGCCATCCATGCCTGCTTGCCGACAGCGTTCGGTTTCTTCCGGTTGTGCGTTGGCGGTGAACCCCAACAGCAGGCAAGGCGACAATCCCCGCTCGCGTTCTTGTGCACGGATATCCTGTGCCAACTGATAGCCGTTCTTGTAGGGCATATTGCAATCGGTAATGACGCAATCGAACTGACCACTGCGCCACCGTTCGAGCCCCTGGACACCATCCTCGGCGGTAATAATGCGGTGCCCGAGGAAGCTCAATTGCCGGCCCAGCAACAGACGGTTGGCCGGATAGTCGTCGACCACCAGAATGCTCAGCGCACGGTTCGGGGGGGCCAAGTCTTCCATTGGCGCAACTTGCGCGGGCGCTACGTTGGTCATGGCCAATGCCAACGTCACATCTACCCGGGTACCCTGCCCCAGCACACTGTTCAAGTGCAGTTGGCCACCCATCATTTCGCACAAGTTGCGGCTGATCACCAACCCCAGCCCAGAACCGCTGCGCGCCGACTGCTCGTTGTTGCTGCCTTGGATAAAGAGGCTGAACAATCGCTGCTGGTCTTGGACAGTGATACCAATACCGGTGTCCTGCACCCACAACTGCAAGCGTAATCGCTCGCCCTCCAGGCCTGCCTTGGCCCCAAGTGTTACCTGGCCATTGGCCGTGAATTTAATCGCATTGCTCAGCAGGTTCGACACCACCTGCTTGAAGCGTAGCGGGTCGACCAGCACCACCCGATCAATCAATGGGTCAAGTTCAACCTGCAGCGCCAGCCCCTTGGCCCGCGCCAACCCTTCGAACACGCGTGCCACCGATGCCAGCAGTTCTTGCAGGTTGGCTGGTTCAAGGGCCAGGGACAAATGCCCAGCCTCGATTCGCGCGATATCGAGAATATCGCCGATCAATTCCAGCATGCCGCGCGAGGCCACCGATGCCACCTCCAGCGCATCCCGGTCGGCGCGCCCCTGCTCGGCATTTTTCAGGGCCAGCTCGATCATGCCGATCACGGCATTCATGGGCGTGCGAATCTCATGGCTCATGGTGGCCAGAAAGGTCGTCTTGGCCCGGCTGGCCGCATCGGCATCGTCCTTGGCTTCCTGCAACTGGCGAAGCAAGCGCTGCCGCTCGCTCACATCCACCCAGCCGGCAATCATGCCCACCACTTTCTCGTCGCCATCGCGGTACGGCAACATCCACTGGTAAATCGTCAGGATCTCACCACTGGGCACCTTGAGTATCCGATCATGAATCTGCGGCTCGCCACCGGCCATCAGGCGCAGATAATCCTCATGAAACGACTGGGCCTGGGGCAGATTGTTGGTGTCGGTTTCCACCACGGTCCTGCCGATCACGTCTTCGAGTTTGTAGCCGAAAACGTCAAGATAAGCGTTATTGCAGGCCATCAGCCGCCCTTGACGGTCGCGCACATAAATCGGGTGCGGGGTGCCGTCAATCAATACGCTCATGAACCGCATCTGGTCGCTCAGCGCCCGCTCGGCCTGCACGCGTTTATGAATCAGGCTGCGCAGATAGATGACCCAACCCAGCGTGATCACCAGCAAGAGTGCCGCCAGCCCGAAGCCCTGGAGGATGACGTTGCGATGGCGTAACCAGTAGCTGTCCTCGATGATGATCTCGCTGCGCCAATGCCCGATCAGTTCGTCCATTTCTTGCGGGGTGATGCTCAGCAGCGCCTTGTCCAGGATCGAATAAAGCTCCAACTGGCTGCGATTGACTCCAAATGTCACGCGTGCCGGCTCGGTGCCGACAGTACTGGCGATACGCAAACGGTCGCGATAATCCCGGGCTATCACATAGCGCGCGCTGATCAGCGAGTTTACGGCGCCCTCGGCGTCGCCTTTGGCCACCAACGCCATGGCTTGCTCCGGGTTTTGCACATCCACAAACGAGATGCCGGGAAAATTCTGCGCGATCTCATCGTGCAGGCCGTTGCCGGCTACCATTGCCAGGCGTTTGCCGAGCATATCTTCCAGGGTGGCCGGGCTGTAGTCACCGCTACGGGTCACCAGCACAAAGGGGTTGGTGAGGTAGGGCCGGGTAAACCGCACTTTCTCGGCGCGCTCGACACTGGGGGTCACGACCGCCAGCATATCCGCCGTGCCCGCATTGACGATATTGATCTGGCGCGGTAACGAGGTGCCCGGCACCACATCGAACTTCAAGCCGGTACGCAAACTGACACGCGCCAACACCTCGGCACTCAACCCTTCGAACTGCCCCTGGTCATTGATAAATGACAGCGGCAGGTAGTTGTTCAGCACTGCGACCTTGACCCGTGGATGCTTCTGCACCCAGCGCTGCTCACTGGCGCTCAGTTGCAACCGATCGACGCCGACGATACCGAGGTTGCCCCCACTCCAACGGCGCAGGACCTCCATCTGCTCACTGGCAGGAATCGCCTCCAGCGCGGCGTTGAGGATGGGCAATAGACGTGTATTGTCCCGGGCCACGGCGAATGCAAACGGGTTGACTTCCAGGGTTGAAAAATCGGCCATGCGCACGTTATTGAGGTGGTTACGGTTAATCAAGTAATTGGCGCTGATGGCGTCGCCCAGATACACATCAGCACGACCAAATGCCACGGCACCGATGGCTTCGAAGGTCGACGCAAACAACTCCAACTGGGCATCGGGGTAAAAAGCGCGCACAGCGTCGGGCTGCATGTAGTGGTACAGCATCGCCACACGCTTGCCCGCCAGGTCGTCACTCAACACCTGGCTGTCACCGGTGCGGGTGACCAGGGTCGGTTGATCATTGGCGTAGGAGCGAGACAGATGCAGTTGCGGGTCGGCCGCTTCGTAGCCGTTGGCAGACCCGAGAAAATCCACGGCCCCCTGCTTGAGGGCTTCGATCACTTCATCACGGGTGTCGTAGCGCCGGACTTCGATGGCGATATGCAGAGCCTGGCCGATCAGTGCGGCAAAATCGGCAGTTATGCCTTCGAGTTCGTGGTTGTTATTGGTCAGGTCAAACGGCGCGTAATCGGGGGCGGAAACCCCCATCAACAACGTGCGCCGCTCGCGCAGCCAACGCCAATCAGCCTCGTCCAGCGTCACTTCGGGCGTTTCGATATGAGAATGCCCCAGCAGGCGCAAAGCGTGGGGCTCGTCAAGGGCCACCGCGATCAGGGGTAACAGGCTCACCCAAAGGATCGTGGCGAACCTCGTAAACGCGGTGGTGATCATTTCAAATCAGATGGTTGCGCTGGGCAAACTTGGATAAGTGCACTACCGAGGACATACGCAACTTCTCCTTGAGTCGAGTCTTGTAAGTGCTGATGGTCTTGTGACTCAACAGCATCTGCTCGGCAATTTCCTTGTTGCCCAGCCCCAGGGCCAGCATTTGCAATACGGTCAACTCACGGTCCGACAAGCACTCGATCATCTGTCGTTCCGTTTCCTGCAGATCGTCACGGCGTACCGAACTGGTCGGCAAACTTGGGAAGCAACTGTAGCCCGACATGATCGCCTTGATGGCCTTTTGTAGCTCATCCAACTCGCCGGTCTTGGCCACAAACCCCATGGCTCCGGCGCGCATACAGCGGGTGGAAAAGAACACTGCAAGGTAAGAGGTGAGCACCAGGATGCGGCACGGCAGGCCCTGGGTCTTGATGCGGTGGATCACTTCCAACCCACCCAGCTTTGGCATCGCCAGATCGAGGATGATCAAGTCCGGGCGCTGTTCCCTTGCCAACTGCATGGCATCTGCACCATCACCTGCCTGATAGATGTCGTCGAACCCTTCCAACTGCAGCAGATGCTTGACCGTTGCACGGATAAACGGATGGTCATCCACAATTAATGCTTTGCTCATAAACTTCCCTATACGGACAAAATACCCTTACACATCACATCGGACCTGGGTACCTGTGAGAAATAACAGTTCCGACCAACGGCACTGCGCAAACTCAGGAAGATAACCAAGCGATGCCTGGCCCATTCAATTGCAACACCACACGTACAGCAGCCGGGCCTGGTGGGCTCGCCAGCTGTAAGTGCCCAACCTTAGCAACGCATAAATATTTAGATTGAAGGGATAATCCTGACTACTTGTAGGATTTTTCCACGATCAAGTTTAGCCACCCGCGGCACATCCATAACGCTCAGTCGGTGGTACTCGGGCTCCAGAACGCCTGTACCACCAGAGTCGAAGTCGAGATGCGCGCCACCAGCGCATCCAGCTCGTCGCCATCGACTGACGTCGCCGCCAGGGTGGCCTCGATTTCCACTTCTTCGCTGCCGAACGGTCGCACGTCGACATCGCTGGCCGGGTAGTTGCAGCGGGCCAACTCGGCTTCCAGCAACACCATCACTGCCTGTTGCTGGCTGCGCCGCGCAATCACATAGAGGATATTGGTGACCTCCGCCGACACCACGTCCAACGGCTGGCGGTTGATGTTATTGACGATCGGCCGCAGCAAGGTGTTGGCCGCCAGCACAAACAGCGTGCCCAGCAACGCCTCGAGGATCAGGTCGGCGCCGGCACAGGCACCCACTGCCGCCGAGGCCCAGAGGGTGGCGGCTGTATTGAGCCCGCGCACATTGCCTTCTTCACGCATGATCACGCCGGCGCCGAGGAAACCGATGCCCGAGACCACGTAAGCGACCACGCGCACCGCACCCTCCGCACCGCCAAGGCGGTTGGCCATATCGACGAAAATCGCCGCGCCGACCGCCACAAGTACATTGGTGCGCAAGCCGGCGGTGCGCTGGCGGTATTGGCGCTCGAAGCCGATCAGGCCACCGAGAATAAACGCCGCGGTGAGGCTGACCACCGTGTCGATCAGGGAATTGAGGTTGATATTGTTGATTGCCTGCATAAGAAAATCTCCATGAATGCAGCAGCACGTTGGAACCACCATGGATCCGCTGGGAACTGACTTGCCTGCGAGGGCGGTGAGTATTTACACAATTTTTGGCACGCCGCTGGACATGTGGGAGGGGGCTTGCCCCCGATGGCGGCGGGTCAGCCAACATCATCTTTGCTGGGCGGCAAGCCGCCCCCCACAGGGTTTTGCGATGTTGCATGGAGCGTATTACTGCCAGCCGAACCGGCGGATATAAAAGCCCTTCACCGCCTGGGTCAGCGCCATGTACGCCAGCAGAATCACCGGCAGAAATACGAAATACAGCGACGGCAGCGCCTGCAATTTGAAGTAGTGCGCCAGCGGCCCCATCGGCAGGAAAATCCCCACGGCCATGATCACGCCCGTCATCAGCATCAACGGCAGCGCTGCGCGGCTTTGCAGGAACGGGATTTTCGGGGTACGGATCATGTGCACGATCAGGGTCTGGGTCAGCAGCCCCACCACGAACCAGCCGGATTGGAACAGGGTCTGGTGGTCTGGGGTGTTGGCATCGAACACATACCACATGAGTGCGAACGTGGTGATGTCGAAGATCGAGCTGATCGGCCCGAAAAACAGCATGAAGCGCCCCACCTCCCCTGGCTGCCAGCGTTGCGGCTTGGCAAGCATTTCGTCATCGACGTTATCGAACGGAATCGCAATCTGGGAGATGTCATACAGCAGGTTCTGCACCAGCAAATGCATTGGCAGCATCGGCAGGAACGGGATGAACGCGCTGGCCACCAGCACCGAGAACACGTTGCCGAAGTTGGAGCTGGCGGTCATCTTGATGTACTTGAGCATGTTGGCGAAGGTGCGCCGGCCTTCCAGCACGCCCTCCTCCAGGATCATCAGGCTCTTTTCCAGCAGGATGATGTCAGCCGCTTCCTTGGCGATGTCCACCGCGCTGTCCACCGAAATACCGATATCGGCCGTGCGCAATGCCGGGGCGTCGTTGATGCCATCGCCCATAAAGCCCACCACATGCCCGTTGGCCTTGAGCAGGCGCACGATGCGTTCCTTATGGCTTGGTGTGAGCCTGGCGAACACATTGGTGGTTTCCACGACCAGGGCCAGTTCGGCATCGGTCATGGCTTCGATATCGTTGCCCATCAGCAAGCCTTGTTGCGCAAGGCCCACTTCGCGGCAGATCTTCGCCGTGACCAGTTCGTTGTCACCGGTCAGTACTTTGACCGCCACGCCATGGGCTTTCAGGGCCCTGAGGGCGGGTGCGGTGCTTTCCTTGGGCGGGTCGAGAAACGCCACGTAGCCGATCAGGGTCAGGTTGTTTTCATCCGCCAGGCTGTAGGTGTCACGCCCGGCCGGCATCGGCTGCGCCGCCACCGCCACCACACGCAGCCCTTCCTCGTTAAAGGCCGCGGTCACCTGGCGAATGCGCGCCAGTAATTCTTCGCTCAGAGCTTCATTGACGTCGCCGTGGCGCACGCTGGTGCACACCGACAAGATCTCCTCCACCGCACCTTTGCAGATCAACAGGTGCGGCCGGTCCTGCTCGGCCACCACCACTGACATGCGGCGGCGGTTGAAGTCGAAGGGGATCTCATCGACCTTATGGAACGCGGTACCGACTTTCAGTTCGCGATGGATTTCCACGTGTTCGAGCACCGCCACGTCCAGCAGGTTTTTCAGGCCGGTCTGGTAGTAGCTGTTGAGGTAGGCCATTTCCAGTACGTCTTCGGACTCCTCACCCCACACGTCCACATGGCGCGCCAGGAATATCTTGTCCTGGGTCAGCGTGCCGGTCTTGTCGGTGCACAGCACGTCCATGGCGCCGAAGTTCTGGATCGCGTCCAGGCGCTTGACGATGACCTTCTTGCGCGACAGGAATACCGCGCCCTTGGCCAAGGTCGAGGTGACGATCATCGGCAGCATTTCGGGGGTCAGGCCCACGGCGATCGACAGCGCAAACAACAGCGCCTCGGTCCAATCGCCCTTGGTGAAACCGTTGATGAACAACACCAGCGGCGCCATCACGAACATAAAGCGGATCAGCAACCAGCTGACCTTGTTGACCCCGTGCTGGAACGAAGTGGTCGCGCGATCAGTGGCCGTGACACGTTGAGCCAACGCACCGAAATAGGTGCTGTTGCCGGTGGCCAGGACCACTGCGGTGGCGGCGCCGGACACCACGTTGGTGCCCATGAACAGAATGTTCTCCAGCTCCAACGGGTTGCGGGTATGGGCATCCTGCTGATGGGCGAACTTCTCCACCGGCATGGACTCACCGGTCATCGCCGCCTGGCTGACGAACAGGTCCTTGGCGCTGAGCACGCGGCAGTCAGCGGGAATCATGTCACCGGCCGACAGCACAATCAGGTCGCCCGGCACCAGTTGCTTGATCGGCAGTTCAATACGCTTGGCGGCATCGCGGCGCAGCACGGTGGCGGTGTTGCTCACCATGGCCTTCAAGGCGTCGGCAGCCTTGTTCGACTTGGCCTCCTGCCAAAAGCGCAACAGGGTCGACAGCACCACCATGGAAAAAATCACCGTGGCGGCCTTCATGTCCTCGGTCAGCCAGGAGATCACTGCCAGCAACGTCAGCAGCAGGTTGAACGGGTTCTTGTAGCAGTGCCACAGGTGCACCCACCACGGCAGCGGCTGCTCGTGCTCGACTTCGTTGAGGCCGTATTGCACACGCAGGGCGTCGGCCTCCTGGATAGTGAGCCCCGCCGAATGACTGCCCAGCACACCCAGCAACTGCACGGCACTGCCATTGGCCGCAGCCACCAGGGTGTGCGCCAGGTTTGGCGGCACTTCGCGGCTGACGCTGGCGTCGGTCACGGTTTCGAGCATTGCCAGCCGGCGAAAATGCCGGGCGATATGCCGGGTCCGCAGGAAGCCGGCGAAGAACTCTTTGAGCAGCGTGAGGTTCATGGTGTTACTCCTGCGCGAGGAAAACCCGTTATGCAGGTACTGCCCATCCGCACCGCGCCCGTCACACAGGCACAGCCGAACCTGGCCCGCCCACCGTAAAAGGCAGGCGCGTCCGTAGCATCCCGAGGTTACCCAGGTGCTGGTCAGCGTCGATGAGAGGGATTCAGGCAGGCGCCAGGACGGGCCACTGCCGGGATGCCGCTTCTCGCTTTGTGAGGCGAGACAACGGCATCTGGAACATGCGCGTTATCTTGCCAAGAATGCGCCGGTTACCGAGACCGGCCGACAACTGTCACTCGAACAAGTACCCACTGAGGGTCTCCGCTATTAATGAAAACGCGCGAAGCTTACGCCCCGATGTTGGCAGAGTAAACCGTAGGAAAGTGCCCGCATGGAGAATAAGAAATTTCTTCAGGATGGGTTCAGGAACACAGCTCTCAACCACATCGGTGAACAAATGTAGGAGGGACTTGCTCCCGATGGCGATGTGTTGGCTCCTCGTGTGGCCAGGCTTCAAAAATAACTGCGATCATTGCTGAATCTCCCCATCACGGCAGAACTGCGGGATACGGCCATTAAGCGAAGGCAAATAACGCCAGCGATAGGCACGAACAGATGAGGCTGGCTGTCGATGCAACAACGCCAAAACCACCTCTGAAGCAATAGCCAATGCCAATGGCTGGCCTGGACATTGATGTCTTCCTGAGCCGAAGCTGAAGATTTTTCGTTGCGTTCGCTTGAGCAAGAAACGGTCGGGGTCTGGATTGGCGCAAGGGTCTCGGTTGGCAGCAGCGAGCATTAATAAAATGGTATCGCCCGCTTCTAAAACGCTGTCGCCAATCGTGCACCGCTTCGCAACAAACCGCCGAGTGTTTTGTACCGGTGAATCGTAGCGTGCCACCTCTGCAACCCACTCAGCGACGAGCGTCGGTGTGGCTTGCATGCCTTCAAACAGATCGGAGTTTCGTTGCAACGCTATGAGGGTATTGCCGATCAGCCCGGCAGTGGCTTCGCAGGTCTGTGACAATAACCCGATCAGATTCGCTATCAACACATCATCGTCTTTCCAGGCCGAGGTTTGGTAGTCGCTATAAAGACGGCTCAATACGCCGCTACCGTTATCATCGTTACTCAGCAGCGCCTGAAATATCTGGCTCAACCGAGCCGCCCCACAGTTGGCTTTACTGAGTTGAGCCTCGTCACTTAAAGGTGAAAGACAAGCGACAAAATCCCGTGTCAGCTGCGCGACTTCTTGTAGCTGGCTGGATGTGAAACCTATCAAGGACGCAATGACCGAAACCGGTAAGGCGAACATCCACTCATTCGGGTTATCGACCGAGACATCAAGTGTCTCGACGACCTTCGCCACGATGCCTGCGATGTTTTCCGTGTCTATCGAGGCCAAGGCGGGTTCGATAACCCGGCGGGGGCACTGGTGTCGCATCCCCTCGTTCATGCGCATCAAACGACCGAAAATATTGCCTGCGGCGCCTTGTGCAATGGCAGCTGGAATCGGCTCGTGCGGTGGGCGTACCCAGCAATCGGGATGCTGCAGAATGGCCTCGACAACGCAGGCACCACTGGCAATCCATAAACCCCGATCTGCATCGAATAACAGCTCCCTTTGTCGCCTCAAGCGTGAGTAATAATCGTAGGGATCGACATGAGTGGCGGCTTCAAACGGCGTCATTTTGGCAGTCCTTTTCACAAAGAGCGGTTACTATCGAACAATCGTCACATCGACAATTCGCTCAGGAACGAAATATGGATTCCCAAAGCAATGACACCGCCATTTCTCGTGTCGCAGGCGCCATTGCAGAACCCGCGAGGACGAAAATGCTTTGTTCACTGATGGACGGTCATGCCCGTACCAGTACCGAAATGGCCGTTATCGCCGACGTCAGTGCATCCACGGCGAGCGCGCACTTGGCAAGGCTTAAAGAGGACGGTCTGATAAAACTGCACACGCAGGGCAGGCACCGCTACTTCAGCCTGGCAGACGCGCACGTGGCCCAAGCTATTGAAGCCCTCATGGTGATCAGCCGAAACGCGCAGACCCGGTTTGTTTCGACGACCCCCAATCGATTGCAGTTGGCGCGGACCTGTTATGACCACATGGCAGGATCCTTGGCTGTACAACTGCACGACTATTTCATCGACTCCGGCTGGTTGAGCATGCCAGTGGCTGCTGACGGTACATATCAGCTCACAGTGGAAGGCGAAACCGCGATGACAGGGCTCGGTGTCGAGATACAAACCGTAAGGGCACAGCGACGTCGTTTCGCTTGCCCATGCCTGGACTGGAGCGTGCGCCGCCCTCACCTCGCTGGCGCACTGGGGGCCGCTGTTCTGCAAGCCGTTATAAGCCGCAAATGGGTAATCCAGGACCTTGATAGTCGGGCGTTGGCACTGACGCCCAAGGGGCGAAAGGAGTTGTACGGCAGATTTGGAATCATGGTTGAAAACAAAGAACTGGAGCAATCAGGCACCGCTCCCACATAAGACAGGTACAGGCTACGGCGTACTGGGCCGGTCCCGCTCAACCGACGCCAGGTAGCCGTCAATGGTCCCGTTGCCGAGAGGCTTGACCTGGATCGACACCCTATTCACCTGGCGCCCCATGGTGATGCCCTCGCGAGTTCGTACCTGTACATACCCAAGCTTGGGCCAAAAACGCTCGGCCCTGGTATTGCCCACCACCACCGTCAATCGCAGCCACTGGGCACCCTTTTCCGCCGCCCATGCCTCAAGGTCCGAGTGCAAGCGCTGCGCCAGCCCGCTGCCGTGCCAGCGCGTATGCACCAGCAGCAAGCCGATATGCCATACCCCCGCGGCGAGCAAATCTGCGGCGATATTCACCACGGCGACCAGTTGGTCCTGCGTATCGCGGTAGCCCAGCCAGTACATGCGGCTGCACTGCCAGCCAGCGGGTAACTGGCCGTGTAATTCTTCCCGTGCTTCGGTCGGCTTAGCCGGTTCGCCATTCACCGCGATAAAGTAACCCGGCGCCTGTTCAAAAAACTGCTGCAGCTCAGCCTCATCGCAGCCAAGCAGCTCAACCACCCGAATGTCTTCGAGGGAGCAGCCAGGCAACACCTGTAGATCAACGTCCATGTTCAATCTCTTCAATCATCCCGAGTCAGCACTTCCAGCAATTCAATCTCGAAACGCAAATTACTGTTGGGCTTGATATGCGCGCCCATGGAGCGCTCGCCATAGGCCAGGTGCGCCGGTACATGCAACGTGCGTACACCGCCGACTTGCATCCCCATCAAGCCCTGGTCCCAACCCTTGATCACGCGACCGGTGCCGATCACGCACTGGAACGGCTTGCCCCGCTCCCACGACGAATCGAACACCGTGCCATCTTCCAGGGTGCCGGTGTATTGGGTGGTGATCAGCGCGCCCTTGACCACTGTTTTGCCGGTGCCCGGGCGGATGTCGGTGATCTGCAGCTCGTTGTTGCTCATGGGCGTCTCATTGAAGGGGTGGAAGGCTGGGGTTTTCCCAGAATCGGCCGGGTTTTGCAAGTGTAGGAACAGTCGGAACAATGACATTTCCCTTTAACTTGAAGGACGTTTCCGAGAGAATCCCAACCGCTTGCGCCGCTCACATTGCGTGGCTAGTCTTCGTCGGTCACTGCCAATTCAGTGACTCGGGGTTTGGTAGACCGCGAATGATTAGGCGCTAAGCGCCCCCTTCTGCAAGGCGCTTTTTTTCGGCCCTGCGTTATGGTGGCCGTGCGCAGGGCACCTTCGGGTGCACCGGGTCCTAATCACCGGTCTACCAATCTGCGTACGGCCACCACCCTAAAAGTCGTTTGGTAGCGATGGTGGTCGCCTTCTAACTTAGATTAGGAGTCAAACCATGGAAAAGCTCGTCCCCGCACCACCCGCCGCAGAACTGCAATTCTTCGCCACCACACCCGACCTCAGCTTCGAAGACGCCCTGGCCCATGCCAGCAGCGTGTTGCGTTGCGCAGCCGTTGCCGCGCAGACAGCGGGTGAGCAGTTGGATGGCACTTCCCGCACCCTGGTGATTTCGGTCATGCACCTGGTTGAAATGGCCAGCGTGATGGTGGACCGTTCGCTGGAATGCATACTGCCGCGTTAATGCAAAACTAAATGTGGGAGGGGGCTTGCTCCCGATGGCGGCGCATCAGTCTCAACATCATTGACTGATACCCTGCTATCGGGCGCAAGCCCCCTACCACATTGGGTCTGCATGCATCCGGAAGTCTTTTATAACCAATGCCAGAACCGGCTCCAGAACCCACGCCCCAACTCATTCTTGCACCCGGCATATTGCCGCGCATACATCTGCGAGCGCGCCTGCACCTTGCTCGCCACCGGTAGCAGCCAGGCTTTGCTGGCGTAGGTACGCTGGCGGTAGCCGCCCCAGCCTTCGTGGTAGTTCAGGTATTGGCCATAGGCGTCGTATTTGTAGACGCCATTGATGGTGTAGGTCTTGTCCATGTACCAGCCGATAAAGTCGATGGCGTCGTCGAAGTCTTCGCGATCAGCGCCGCTGCGTCCGGTGGCTTTGCGGTAGTCGTTCCACACTTCATCCTTGGCCTGGGCGTAGCCCGAAGCGGTGGACACGCGACCCCAGGGGATGATCCACAGCAGGTATTTACGCGGGGTCTTGGCGTCGTGGCGAAAGCCCGACTCCTGATACATGATGGCCAGCGGCACCTGGATCGGTACGCCCCAACGCTTTTGCGTGACCTTGGCGGCGTCGTACCAGTCATCCTTTTCGCGAAAGATGCCGCAGATATCGTTGGGCGTGCGTGGCGGCGAGGTGCCGCACGCCGCCAACAGAGAGGTGAGTAATAACAGTCCTACGGTTTTGCCTGCGCTCAAGGGGCACCTTTGCGGGATACGCGTAAAAAGCCGGCATTTTACGCGCTCAGCCAGTCGGCGTCCTTGTCGTGGGCGTTTTTATGCCAAGGGCATGCGGTGGCTTGTCAGGAATAAACGCCCGATAAAGAAGCTCAGGTTCAGGCGCATATGCACCAGGCCCACCAGTGCATTCGTACTGCTCAGCGGTTAATCACTCTGCACTATCCTGATGCCGGGTGGTCGTATTCCCATGCGCCCAGCCCCTACAAAAACTCGCGCGTTTTCTATTTTGGAGCAGTCATGACCCAGGATGTCCTTGCCAAAGAAACCAACCGCCGCCAATTGCAGCAGATCATCTCCGGGCTGTCCGACGGCGTGATCCTGGCCGAAGTCGACCAGACCATCCTCTGGGCCAACGAAGCGGCATTGGCCATGCATGGGGTCAATGAAGTCGAGGAGCTCGGCACCAATACCGAGGCGTACGCCAAGCGTTTTGCCCTGCGCTATCGCAACAATCATCCGTTACAACTGGACAGCTACCCCCTAAGTCGCGTCGCGACCGGTGAAGAATTCAGCGATGTGGTAGTGGAAGTCACCCCTGCTGCCGATGAAAGCCGGTGCTGGGTACATCGCTTACGCAGCCTGGTGCTGACCGACTCCAAGGGCGAGCCGGAGCTGCTGGTGCTGATCCTCAGCGACGCCACCGAATGGGCCAGCGCCGAGCAGCGCTTCGAGAAAACCTTCAACGCCAACCCGGCACCCGCGGTGATCTGCCGCCTGAGCGATCTGCGCTACATCAAGGTCAATCAGGGCTTCCTGGAGATGACCGGCTACAACCGCGACCAGGTCATCGGCAAATCCGTGTATGAACTGGATGTGCTGGAACAAGCCGAGCGCAAGGACCTGGCCATCCAGCGCCTGGGCGAAGGCGCGACCATCCCGCAGATGCAGGCCGAACTGCGACTGCCCGAAGGCGGGAGCAAACTGGTGATCGTGGCCGGCCAGCCGTTGGACATGAACGAGGAAGACTGCATGCTGTTTTCCTTCACCGACCTGGAGCCTAGGCGCAAAGCGGAAATTGCCCTGCGCCAGAGTGAGGAGCGCTTCGCCAAATCCTTCCGCCTGACACCGGTGCCCACCCTGGTGTGCAGCGCCGTCAACCGCCAGGTAGTGGATATCAACGAAGCCTTCATGACGATCACCGGTTATATCAGTGAGGAACTGATCGGCAAATCCATCGAAGAGATCAACTTTATCGACAGCCCCCAGGCCGGTGCACAACTGTTTGCCACCCTGGAAAAAGCCGGCAACCTCGACGGCCAGGACCTCAAGGTGCGCAAGAAAGGCAATGAAGTGATCGACTGCGTGGTGTCCGCCGATACCGTGATCATCCAGGACGTGCCCTGCTACCTGATGGTGCTGATGAACATCACCGAACGCAAACGCTCTGAGCTTGAGCTGGTGGCGGCCATTGAGGAAGTGATGCAGGATGCGTCGTGGTTCAGCCAGACCCTGATCGAAAAACTGGCCAACGCCAAAAGCGTCAATAGCCCCAACCTGCCCAATGTAGCCTTCACCGACCTGACCGCCCGGGAGCGTGATGTACTGGGCCTGATCTGCGAGGGTCTGGCCGATAAGGAGATCGCCTCGCGCCTGAAACTGGCGCCCAACACCGTGCGTAACCATGTGGCCACGGTGTATTCAAAGCTGGGGGTGCACAGCCGCAGTGCCGCCATCGTCTGGGCCCGTGAACGCGGGCTGTTTGCCGGCGAATTGCGCGTTAAAAACAAGCGCTGAACATGCAAATGCACTAGTCCAGCTAGTGCGAATTCGCCTTATTGGGCGGGGGTGCAATCAATAACCTTCAAGGGATCGTACTTTTGCCTTGAAGGAACCCGCATGTTTACCCTCTCCCAACTGCGCAACTGCATCGAAGAAGGCCTGTCACCGCTGACGTGCGAATTCACCCTGTGCCGGGATGCGTCCTTGACCCTGAAGGTCTACGACGCCGAGACCGGCCGAGTCGACCTGGTGGTCACCGGCATCAGCACTAACCGCCTGCAGACCCCACAGGAAGTGGAAAAGATGGTGGATGAGCTGCGTTACGAGCTGCAGAGCAACAACGTCGGCAAGCTCACCCTCGATGATTTGCCTTCATCGACGCGGCAATAAAACAGAACACCTGCAAAGCAGCAGGTGGTGGTGCGGGATTATTTCTTCACCGGGGTGATCTCAAGGATCGTGCCGTTGGTGGTCTTGAGCAGCACGAACTTGTCGCCTACCCGCGCCCATTGGCTGTCTTCCTCTGGCTGTTTAAGGCCGCGTTTTTTCCAGTCACTGACCGCCGACTCCTTGCGCATCAGCATATCCGGGGCGCGATCACCTTCTTTCAGGTCCCGGGCATTGATGTTTGAAGGTTGCACGGTTTCCTGAGGGGTATCACCGGCCTGCACGACAAAGCTGGCGGTGGACAGGCCGGCGGTGATCAGCAGGCAGGCGGCTAGGGTTTTAGATTTCATGGGTGCTCCTTCAATTAATGGTGCGTACCCTGGGTCCGACCGCGGCGGCGCGTAATCATTCACCGCGTAAAATCAGCTCGGTAACGAGCACTGTGTTTGTGCCATTCCAGATTCCCCGCAATCCATGCCTTAAGCCCTGCAAGATACCTTTGCAACAGCGGAGTCGCCCCAACCAGCAAAGCATGCTCCGCCTGTTCGTACTGGAGCATTACGTCGTCATGAATGTCGGCAATCATGTCTATCGCTTGTTGAAGGGAGCACTGGCGCAGTGACGCTAACAAATACGGCAATTTAAACGTACCCACCTCATTCAAATGTTCCTTGTAGGCAGAGTACATATCGTTGACCAGCGTGGTCGCCAGGGCCCCCAAGGCAGTGACTCTGTGTACGTCCGGCTGCGAATACACATTGGCCGGTACTTCGTAACCGCCGATGGGGTCGATCAATACAAGGCATGGCCAAAAACTGTTTACTTGTCGACTGCCAAGGTATTCAGCCACGGTCGGCCGCGTACCATACACACGCCACGCGCCCTCGGCAGCCATGGCTACAAACATCGCGATGCTGATTTGGCGAACCCGGGCAACCTGGGAGGGGGTACAAAACTTGCCGACTCGCCTCATGTAGGCACGCAGCCCCACCAGAACCGGATCAGCGTTGAGCTGGGTCTCCAATTGGGCATCAAAAGGTTTAGGCAGGTAAGAGGGATCCATCGCGGCAATCGCGAATGATAAACGGGGGGCAACGTGCCTGGGATCGCAGCCCAATGAACGGTCATCGCAATAATGGTCATCAACAGCAAACAAGGCCGCCAGGCACTGTGCTTGCAGCAGGAGACGGTCAGGATCGTCGGTGTCTACATGGCACAACATGGCGTAGCGACCAAAATCCGAAGCTCGGATCTTGTCCAGTTTTCCAGCGAAGATGCCAATACGCTTGATCCATCTCATCAACCGATTGTTGACCTCTCGCCCCAACGCATCATCTATACGCGTGGGAGAAGGACAACGAAGCGTACGCACAATAAAGGGCGAAATAACGGACGACGAGCCAGCAGAAAATTGCTCCATCGCAATAAGCCTCTATCTTGGTGACTGGGCATTACTACGGACCCGACTGCGTGGAAAGGATGATGTGTGTAGAAGGCTAGTAAAAAAACGCTCTTGTCGCTATAGCGCCAATAGAGCTGTTTGACTGTCTCGCGCCCCAGCTACTGAGCGGGTGTACCTTGATGAAACACCATCCGCCATTGCCCGTGCTCTTCGCGCCACACCGAACTGCGCAATGAATTCCCTACGCCTTGGCGGTGACTGCGATAGGTCACCAGTGCCACATTGGTGCTGAGCATTTTCAGCGCAAATTCAGTCATGCGCCGCTCGGAAAACACCTCATCCTGCAACCCGGCAATCACCTCGGCCTTGCTGCCCCAGACAGCGCCACTGGCGCCAAACTCTACGAAATCATCCGCCAGAAGTTGCCCCAGCCGGTGCGCATCCGAGCGCGTCGTACACGCCTGAAGCTCCTGTTCCAGCACGAGTAAATGCGCCTCGAGTTCCATTACCATTGCCTCCATGAAATTAATCCTGTAATTTTTCATGAAATTATCCGATACAAATTTCATGACCCCACAAGAAGAACTCGCCACCCTAGCAGCGCTGATCCACGATCTGCGCAAGCACAAGAAGCTCACCCTGGCCCAACTCGCGCAAAAAATCGAGCGGTCAGTGGGTTTCCTGTCGCAGGTCGAACGCGGCCTGTCGCGCCCGACCGTGGCCGACCTGACCGCCATCAGCCACGCCCTTGACGTACCCACCACCTATTTCTACAGCCTGCCCAAACCCAAGGCCGTGGACTGGGTCACCCGCCCTAACGAGCGGCGCACGGTGTATTACGCCAATGGCATCACCGACATCCTGGTATCGCCGAGCATGAACGGCGCGTTTTCGATGCTCGATAGCCTGCTGGCCCCCGGTGCCAATAGCGGTGAACAAAGCATGAGCGACCGCGCCGAACAGGCCGGCTTTGTGCTGGAGGGCGAGCTGACCCTATGGGTGGACGATGAGGCCGACCCGGTCACCCTCGGCCCCGGCGACAGCTTCCACCTGGCCAGTTTCGCCCACTGCCGCTACGCCAACCTGACCGACCTGCCCGCCCGCGTCCTGTGGGTCTACAACTAGGAGCTGCACCCGTGAAAAGCCATTCCTCCACGTTGCTGGCCGAAGTACGGACCTTTCGCCAGAACCACCCCGACGTGCGTTATGTCGACTTGATCGCCCTGGACATCCCCGGGCATTTCTACGGCAAGCGCTACCCGGTGGAGATGCTTGAAAAAGTCGCCGCCGGCAGCCCGTTGAAGCTGCCGCAGAACGCCGTATTGCTGGGCGCCCAAGGCGGGTTGTTCAAGATTGGCGACTACTGCTTCAACGACGGGGACCCGGACGCCAGCCGGCGACTGGTGCCCGGTACGCTCAAGCCGGTGAGCTGGGAGTCGCAGCCATTGGGGCAAATGCTCATCACCTCGGACGGCACCGAGGCACCGATTGAATTCGAACCCCGCGAAGTCCTGGCCAAGGTACTTGAACGCTTGCAGCACAAGGGCATTCACCCGGTGGTAGCGTTTGAACTGGAGTTCTATCTGTTCGATAAAAAGCTCGAAAACGGGCTGCCGCAATTTGCCCGTGACCCGCTGAGCGATGATGCCGATGACCAGCCCAACCTGCATATCGAACGGCTCTCGCGTTTCAGCGAGGTGCTGGACGACATGGCGCAAACCGCAAAGGCCCAGGGCATCGACATCACGGTGATCACCGCCGAAATCGGCCCTGGCCAGTTCGAAATCAATTTCGGCCACTGTGACGACGGCCTGCGCGCCGCTGACTGGGCCGCCCTGTTCTGCCGCTGCACCCGTGGCGTGGCGCTCAAGCATGGTTATCGCGCCAGCTTCATGGCCAAGCCCTACCTGCAATTTCCCGGCAGCGGCATGCATGTGCATGTCAGCCTCTACGACGCGGCGGGCAATAACCTGCTCGCGGCCCATCAGCAGCAGGCGTTGCGCCATGCGGTGGCCGGTTGCCTGGAGTTGCTGCCCCACTGCATGCCGATCTTCTCGCCCAACCACAACGCCTTCCGCCGCCTGGGTGGCACAGTCAATGCCGCGACACGTGCCAGTTGGGGCTTTGAAGACCGTGACGCCTGCGTGCGCATCCCCGAGTCCGACCCGCGTAACCTGCGCATCGAACATCGCCTGGCCAGCGCCGATGCCAACCCGTACCTGGTACTGGCGGCGATCCTGGCGGGGCTCGAGCACGGGCTCGAAGCCAAGCGTGAGCCCATCGCGCCGCTGAACGAGGACCGCAGCAGCGGCACCGACTTCCCGGTGGAAATGCTTGACGCCGTACGCGCCATGCAGCAGCAACCGATAGTGCGCGATAAGCTGGGTGCGGAATTTGTCGATGTGTATTGCGAAAACAAACGCCAGGATCATCTGGCCTTTCAGCAGGAAATTCATGCGCGGGAATACCGCTGGTTTCTCTGACTCAACCCCATGGAAGCACCGATGACCGATCAAAGCGCCCCGGCCCTCAAGGAACTCTTCAACGTCGAACGCCTGCAACACATCGCCACCGAGATGAGCGCGGTGTACCCGGCATTCGACGCCAGGGGCTTTCTGACGCACGCCACAGCCGGGCTGGCCGAGCTGTCGGTGATGCAACGCATGGCGCGGGTCAGTGAGAGTCTGCACGCGGTGATCCCTCTGGATTACGCGCAAACCCTCAAGCACCTTTACGCCTTGGCGCCGCGCATCAACAGCGGCTTTGTCAGCCTGTTTTTGCCGCACTACGTGGCGAGCTATGGCCTGGATGACTTCAAGCGCTCCATGGCAGCGCTGAAATTTTTCACCACCTTTGGCTCGGCCGAGTTCGCCATTCGTCATTTCTTGCTGCACGACTTCGAGCGCACTTTGACGGTGATGCAACAATGGTCGCTGGATGCCAACGAACACGTACGCCGCCTGGCCAGCGAAGGATCACGCCCTCGCCTGCCCTGGTCGTTTCGCCTGGCCAACGTGCAAGCCAGCCCCGAGCTGTGCGCACCGATCCTGGATAACCTTAAGGCCGACAGCAGCCTCTACGTGCGCAAGTCGGTGGCCAACCACCTCAATGACATCACCAAGGACCATCCGGGCTGGGTGCTCAGCCTGATCGAAGGCTGGGACCTGGATAACCCGCACACTGCCTGGATCGCCCGCCATGCGTTGCGCAGCCTGATCAAGCAAGGCAACACCCGCGCACTGACGATCATGGGCGCCGGGGCCAAGGCCGAGGTGACCATTGACCAGCTGAGCGTGACCCCGGCGGCGATTCGCCTGGGCGAGCGGATCAGCCTGTCGTTCAACCTGACATCCACCGCTCCCCAAGCGCAAAAACTGGTGGTGGACTACGCCATCGATTACATAAAGAGCGCCGGCCATAGCGCGTCCAAAGTGTTCAAGCTCAAAGCCTTTACCCTGGGCGCAGGCGCACGGCAGCGTATCAACCGCGAGCAGCACATCCGAGAATTGACCACGCGCAAGCACTATCCCGGCACGCACCGGGTGCACGTGCTGGTCAACGGCGAGCGCCTCGCCAGCGCGCAATTCGAACTGCTAAAACCTTGACCTGAATCAAACAAAAGGCTCTAGCACGGGCCTTTCAGCCAGATAAATTGTCGAACAATCCTGGCTTTCGTCGTTGAGACCCATTATCATCCGGCGCCTTCTCGCTACCCGCAGGGTAGTTGTTTCAATGTGTCACCCGAGGCGCCCATGTACCGTTTTTCGTTTCACCGCCCTTTGATTGCGATCAGCCTGGGGCTGGTCAGCCATTCTGTTTGTGCTGCACTGCAACCCATGGCCGAAGCCCCGCTGGCCAGCGACACCGAGCTGCACTGCCACTTCAACCGCGACGCCAGCACCGACTGCACCACCACCGAGCACTACACCATCCTCAAGCCCAGCGGCCGCGAAATGCTCTCGCGTATCGACTTCGATTACTCCGAGGGCGATACCTTTGAAGTGATCAGCGCACAATCCACTCAACCTGGCGCCAAGCCGGTGGCCCTGGCCGACACGCAAATCGACACGCGCACTGCCCCCAACCCGGACCAGGGCTTCAGCCGCGACAAGCAAACCTCCCTGGCTTTCCCCAACCTGCGGGTGGGCACACAGATCCGCTACACCGTACGCGAGCACTACCCAGCCAAGCCGCTGGTGACCCAGTTCCACTATGTGCTCAAGTTCGGCCCCGGCGCGGCCCGCCGTGACCGCTTCAAGGCGCGCTTCACCGCCGAACGGCCGATCCAGTGGCGCAGTGAAATGTTCGACGGTTTCAAGGTCACTCCTTCGAGCAACGGCAAGACCCTGGATGTGGTGCTCAACGCTCCGATCTACGTCAACTACATCAATGAATCTTCCGCCGCCGCACTGCTGCGCATCCCACGCCTGGAAGTGGGCAGCGCGGTGGAGCGCCAAGCCTACTTCGGTGATTTAGCCCAGCGCTACAACCAGATCCTCGGTGCCAGCCTGCCGGCGCAAGCCGCCGCCGCCGTGACCGCCGCACGCAGCCTGGCGCCGGCCGAACAAGTGGCTGCGCTGATGCAGCACATCAATGATCACTACCGCTACCTGGGTGACTGGCGCGCCACCGAGCGTGGCTACGTGCCATTTAGCCTGGCGGAAATCGAGCAGCACGGTTACGGCGACTGCAAAGACCTGGCAACCCTGCTGATCGCCATGCTCAAGGCCAGTGGCATCAAGGCCGAGACCGCGTGGGTGAGCCGTGGAGATGGGGCGGCCGCTTTGCTGATCCCGGGCCCGCAGGCGCCAAACCACGCCATCGTGCGTGCCGAAGTGGATGGGCAAGTGTGGTGGCTCGACCCCACCAACCCGGTCTTCTCCCCCGGCCAGACCATGCCCGACATCCAGGACCGCTGGGTACTGGTCAACGATGCCCAGGGCCAGGTGCGCGAAGAACACATCCCACTGGAGCGCCCCGAGGTCGTGGTGCGCCTGGACAAACATGTACAGTTCGGTAAGGAAGGCGATGGCGCAGTCGAGGCCACCGTCACCTTCAGCCGCCTGTGGCTGATGCAATTGAGCACCGCCGACCGCCAACAAGGCACCACCGCCACCGACCAGAACATCTGCGCCAACTTCGGCAATGACATCAGCGACTGCCAGATCACCCGTGAACCCACGGGTTTTGTGGTGCATGACGG
Organism: Pseudomonas libanensis; assembly: GCF_001439685.1. GTDB lineage: Bacteria > Pseudomonadota > Gammaproteobacteria > Pseudomonadales > Pseudomonadaceae > Aquipseudomonas > Aquipseudomonas libanensis. Next base: position 17,651 of record NZ_JYLH01000006.1, on the reverse strand, counting down.
CTACCGCGTAACCGCCCGCATGAACGACCAGCGCGCCCTGGAAAAACTGGGCAATGACTACGTCTACACCGACCCGTCATTGAAAGACCGCTGGGAGGGCTACATCAACTATCGCCGTCACGGACAACAGGCCGACCTCTACCTGGGCAACCCTGAAACCTATGACTACACCTATACGCTGGCAGGCGGGAAGATGGAAAAAGCCGTCCCCGGCTGCAAGGTCCGCTCGCCATGGTACGACCTCGACCTGGATGGGAAGCTGGAGAAAGGCTCGCTACGCTATCACTATCGCCTGAGCCAGAAGAAGCGCTGGCTGACCCATGAGGAAGTGGCCAATGATGCGTTCGGCAAGATGATTGAAGAGGCTCGGGCCTGTGCCGAGCAGGTGCATCAAGTCGTGAAGCTCTAAGATCTCCCTGGCACAACGCAACCCAAATGTGGGAGGGGGCTTGCCCCCGATGGCGGTGTATCAGTCAATGCAACTGTGACTGAACCACTGTTATCGGGGGCAAGCCCCCTCCCACATTTTCTCCGTTCCGTTAGTCGGATTCGCCGAGCAGCAAACCCTGCTCCCGCGCACACAACTCCACCACATAATCCCACAACACCCGCAACCGCACCGACTTGTGCAGCTCCCGGCGCGAGCTGATCCAGTAGCTGCGCTGGATGCTCTCCCCCGGCAGCAATGGCACCAGGTCCGCGTCGCCAGCCGCCATGAAGCACGGCAGCACGGCAATGCCCAACCCCGAACGCGCCGCCTGGTGCTGGGCAATCACGCTGGTGCTGTGGAACACCACCTTGGGGTTACGGCAGAAGCTGCTGAGGAATTTCAATTCCTGGCTGAACAACAGGTCGTCCACGTAATCGATCCAGGCATGGGCGGCGAGGTCTTCGCGCTTTTCGATGGGCGGGTTGCGCGCAAGGTAAGCGCGGCTGGCATATAGCGCGAGGCGGTAATCGGTGAGTTTGCGCGTCACCAGTTGATCGACGCTGGGGCGTTCCAGATGGATGCTGATCTCCGCTTCGCGGTTGAGGATGCTGACAAAGCGCGGCACCGCGACCAGCTCCACTTCCAAGCCCGGGTAACGTTCGAACAATCCCCCCATGCGACCGGCGAGGAACATCACGCCCAAGCCTTCGGCCACACCCAGGCGGATCTTGCCCAGGGGCGCAGCGGAGTGGGTGAGCTCGTCCTCGGCCAGCAACGCTACGTTTTCCATGGCTTCGGCATGCTTGAGCAGCGCTTCGCCCGAGGGCGTCAGCTCATAGCCCTGGGCATGTTGCACGAACAACGCAGTGCCGAGGCTTTTTTCGATGGCCTCGATATGCCGGGCCACGGTGGCATGCGTGGTCTTCAAGCGTTGCGCGGCGGTGAGCAGGCGGCCACTGCGCTGCAACTCGAGAAAAAACCGCAGGTCATTCCAGTCGAACATGTCGCCTCCCTTGCCTGAACCCGGCCCACGCTGTTTAAAAACGCACAGCAGCTGGGTAAAAACTAACATTTTTAAGACGAAAACTAACAACTAGGATGGGGGCAATAAGAAAAACAAGCGAGACCCCAGATGCCCATTGCAACTGCTGAATACGATTACATCGTGGTCGGCGCCGGCCCCGCCGGTTGCCTGCTGGCCAATCGTCTGTCCGCCAACCCTGCCCACCGCGTCCTGCTGCTGGAAGCCGGTGGCCGCGACAACTACCCCTGGATACACATTCCCGTCGGTTACCTGTTCTGCATTGGTAACCCGCGCACCGACTGGTGCTTCAAGACCGAAGCCCAGGCCGGCCTGCAAGGTCGCGCCTTGAGTTACCCACGGGGCAAGGTGCTCGGCGGCTGCTCGTCGATCAACGGCATGATCTACATGCGCGGCCAGGCCCAGGACTACGACGGCTGGGCGGCAGAAGGCAATCCGGGCTGGGCCTGGAAGGACGTACTGCCGCTGTTCAAGCACAGCGAAAACCACTTTGCCGGCGGTTCTGAATTCCACAGCGATGGCGGCGAGTGGCGGGTCGAGCAACAGCGCCTGTCGTGGCCGATCCTCGATGCGTTTCGTGAAGCGGCCGCCCAGAGCGGTATCGCCAATATCAATGACTTCAACCAGGGCGATAACGAAGGTTGCGGCTACTTCCAGGTCAATCAAAAAGCCGGTGTGCGCTGGAATGCGGCCAAGGCATTTCTCAAGCCAGTCCGCCAGCGGCCCAACCTGACCGTGCTGACTGACGTGGAAGTTGACCGGGTGCTGCTGGAAAACGGCCGCGCCTCCCAAGTGGTCGGGCGCCAACACGGCCAGCAGCTAAGCTGCAAAGCACGCAAGGAAATCGTACTGTGCGCCGGCGCCGTCGGCTCGCCGGGCATTCTGCAACGTTCGGGGATCGGCCCCGCCAATGTGCTTAAACCACTGGGCATTGACGTAGTGCATGAACTGCCTGGGGTCGGCGGCAACCTGCAGGATCACCTGCAGCTGCGGCTGATCTACAAGCTGGAAAATGCCCGCACCCTCAACCAGATTGCCGGCACGCTGTGGGGCAAAATGGGCATGGGCCTGCGCTACCTGTATGACCGCAGCGGCCCGCTGTCGATGGCGCCGAGCCAACTGGGCGCATTTGCTCGCTCCGGCCCGGAGCAGGCCTCGGCCAACCTTGAATACCATGTGCAGCCGCTGTCCCTGGAGCGCTTTGGCGAGCCGTTGCACGGCTTCCCGGCGTTTACCGCATCGGTCTGCGACCTGCGCCCGCAAAGCCGCGGCCGCGTGGATATTCGCTCGGCCAATCCGGCGGATGCCCCGCTGATACAACCCAATTACCTCAGCCATCCCGAGGACCTGCGCGTAGCCGCCGACGCTATCCGCTTGACCCGACGCATCGTCGCCGCGCCGGCCCTCAGCCAGTTCAAACCGGTGGAATACCTGCCCGGCGATGCGCTGCAAACCGAAGAACAGCTGCACGAAGCCGCCGCCCGTATCGGCACCACCATCTTCCATCCGGTGGGCACCTGCCGCATGGGCAATGACCAAGACGCCGTAGTCGACAGCCAACTGCGCGTGCACGGCATTCCCGGCCTGCGCGTTGCCGATGCGTCGATCATGCCGCGCATCACCTCCGGCAATACCTGCTCACCCACGCTGATGATCGCGGAGAAGGCCGCGCAGCTGATCCTTTCACCGACTACAAGGAGCCTCGTCGCGCAGAAAGAACTGGTTCATGCAATCTGAATAGCGGCGTCAAACCTGGCGCCGACAGTGGAACAACAATAAATAATCACTGTGAGGGACACCCGATGTCAGAACATGCTCAACCCCTGGGCTCGGCGGCCAGTGCAAGCACCGCCAACGAATCAAGAAAGGTCATCTTCGCCTCGTCCCTGGGGACGGTGTTCGAGTGGTATGACTTTTTCCTCTATGGCGCCCTGGCGGCGGTGATCAGCAAACAGTTCTTTGCCGGGGTCAACGACACCACGGCGTTTATCTTCGCCTTGATGGCCTTTGCCGCCGGTTTTGTGGTGCGGCCGTTCGGTGCGTTGGTGTTCGGCCGCCTGGGCGACATGATCGGGCGCAAGTACACCTTTCTCGTCACCATCATCCTGATGGGCGTGGCGACCTTCTGCGTCGGGCTGTTGCCCACCTACGCCAGCATCGGCATTGCCGCGCCGATCATCCTGATCGTGCTGCGCATGCTGCAGGGCCTGGCTCTAGGCGGCGAATACGGTGGCGCGGCCACCTATGTGGCCGAGCACGCGCCGCCGGGCAAGCGCGGGCTGCATACCAGCTGGATTCAATCCACTGCCACCCTCGGCCTGTTGCTGTCGTTGCTGGTGGTGCTGGCCTGCCGTTACTTCACGGGCGATCAGTTCGAAGTGTGGGGCTGGCGCATTCCGTTCCTGTTTTCCATCGTGCTGCTGGGCATCTCGACCTGGATCCGCATGAGCCTGCACGAGTCGCCGGCCTTCTTGAAAATGAAAGAGGAAGGCAAGGCCAGCAAGGCGCCGATCCGCGAGTCGTTCGGTAAATGGGAAAACCTCAAAGTGGTGCTGATCGCGCTGTTCAGCATTAACGGCGGCCAGGCCGTGACCTTTTACGCGGCGCAGTTCTACGTGCTGTTCTTTCTCACCCAGTTCCTGAAGATGGACCCGGCCCTGGCCAATATGCTGCTGATCATCAGCGTGGTGATTGGCGCGCCGTTCTTTATCCTGTTTGGATGGCTGTCCGACAAAGTCGGACGCAAGCCGGTGCTGATGCTTGGCCTGCTGCTGGCGACGGCGCTGTACTTCCCGATCTTCAAGGGCCTGGCGCACTACACCAACCCGGCGATGGACCAGGCCAGCCGTCAGGCCCCGATTACCGTACTGGCCGACCCGGCCACCTGCACCTTCCAGTTCGACCCGGTGGGCAAGGCGCGTTTTGACAGCCCGTGCGACAAGGTCAAGACCTTCCTGGTCAAACAGGGCTTGCCCTACAGCAGCGCCGCCGCCCCAGCGGGCAGCCCGGTGCAGGTGAGCGTGGGCGATGTGCGTATCGACGGCTTCGATGAGGCGGCCCTGCGCGGCGCCGTGGCCCTGGCCGGCTACCCGACGTCGGCGGATGTGGCCCAGGTCAACAAAGTCATGGTGGTGGTGCTGATCGTGGTGCTGATCCTGATCGCGGCCATGTGCTACGGGCCATTGGCGGCGCTGATGGTGGAGCTGTTTCCGACGCGCATCCGCTACACCTCGATGTCCCTGCCCTACCATATCGGCAACGGCTGGTTTGGCGGGTTCCTGCCGACGGTGTCGTTTGCCCTGGTGGTGTACACCGGCGATATCTTCTATGGCCTGTGGTACCCGGTGGTGGTGACAGGGGTTAGCTTGATCGTCGGGTTGTTCTGCCTCAAAGAGACCCGGCATGTGGATATCGACAATAACTGAGTTCGGTTGAACACCGAAGATCCCTTGTGGGAGGGGCGGTGCGAATCGTCGCACCGCCCCTCCCACATTTGGTTTTTGTTGCTCACACATATTGCTGTACATCCATACAGATAATGGTTGCTCAAATCCCTCTGACTGAGCATCCTGCAAGGCATCAATCCAATCTGATGGGATGACCATGCGGCTGTACCTCTGTGAAAAACCCTCCCAGGCCAAGGATATCGCGGCCGTGCTCGGCGCCAGTCGCCGCGGCGACGGTTGCTGGCTGGGCAATGGGGTCACCGTCACCTGGTGCATCGGCCACCTGCTGGAAACCGCTCCGCCCGACGCCTACGACGCCAAGTACAAGCGCTGGGTGCTGGCCGATCTGCCGATCGTGCCGGAAAAATGGAAGATGCTGGTCAAGCCCAAGACCGCCAGCCAATACAAGGCCGTCAAGCGCTTGCTCGGGGAAGCCCAGGAGTTGGTAATTGCTACCGATGCCGACCGCGAAGGCGAGATGATCGCCCGTGAACTGGTGGAGCATTGCCGCTACCGCGGGCCGATCCAGCGCTTGTGGCTGTCGGCACTGGACGACGCCTCCATTCGCAAGGCTTTGGCTGCGCTCAAGCCCGGAGCCGAAACCTTCAGCCTGTATCATTCGGCGCTGGGCCGCTCCCGCGCCGACTGGCTGATCGGCATGAACATGAGCCGCCTGTTTACCCTGCTGGGGCGCCAATCCGGCTACCAGGGCGTATTGCCGGTAGGCCGGGTGCAAACCCCGACCCTGCGCCTGGTGGTAGACCGCGACCGCAGCATCGCCGATTTCGTGCCAGTGGCGTATTGGGCCATCGATGTCGACCTGCACCACGAGCGCATGACCTTCACCGCCCAGTGGCGCGCCCATGACGATGCCTGCGACGATCAGGGCCGCTGCCTCAACCCGCAATTGGCGCGGGACGCCGCCGACGCCATGCTTAACGCCGCCACTGCGCGGCTGGTGAAGCTGCGCACTGAACGCATGCGCGAAGTGGCGCCCCTGCCCTTCGACCTCGGCACGCTGCAGGAAATCTGCTCGAAGAAGCTCGGCCTGGGCGCTCAGGAGACCCTGGATATCGCCCAATCTCTCTACGAAACCCATAAGGTCATCACCTACCCGCGCAGCGATTGCGGCTACCTGCCGCTGAGCCAGCACAATGAAGCACCGAAGATTCTCGCGGCCCTGGGCCGTGCGGATGCGGCAGTCAACGAGCTGATGCCGCATATCGAACCCCAGCGCCGCTCGCGGGCCTGGAACGACGCCAAGGTCAGCGCCCACCACGGCATCATCCCCACAGGGGCGGGTAAGGATTTAAGCCAACTGACCGGCAAGCACCGTGCGGTCTATACCCTGATACGTGCGCGCTACCTGGCGCAGTTCCTGCCCAACCATGAATATGACCGTACCCAGGCGGACTTCGACTGTGCGGGCCAGGCATTGCGCGCGGTAGGCAAGGTCATTATCGAGCCAGGCTGGAAGCGGGCATTACCCGAAGCCCTGGCCCCCGCCAAAGGCCGTGAAGCGCCCGCGCCACAGGCCTTGCCGACGCTGGTGCAGGGCCAGGACTACGGCGTGGCCAAGGTCAATCTCAAGGACCTCTGGACCCAACCGCCCAAGCCCTTTACCGAAGGCGACCTGATCAAGGCGATGAAAAACGTCGCCAAGCTGGTGGAAGACCCACTGCTCAAGCAAAAGCTCAAGGACACCACCGGCATCGGTACCGAAGCCACCCGCGCCGGGATCATCCAGGGCTTGCTCGACCGTGGCTACCTGGTGAAGAACGGCAAGGCCCTGTCGGCCACCCCGGCGGCGTTCAGCCTGATCGACGCAGTGCCCCGCGCCATTGCCGACCCCGGCACCACCGCCATCTGGGAACAGGCGCTGGACATGGTGCAAAGCGGCGAAATGAGCCTGGAGGAATTCGTCGCCAAGCAAGCGGCGTGGATGAGCAAGCAGGTGGCGCGTTGCAACGGCATGCGCATGACCATCACCGGCCCCGCCAGCCCCGCAGGCCGAGGCGCCACACCCTGGAAGAAGAAACGCAAGAACGCCCCACGCAAGACGGCAGCCAGCCCCAAGCGGGCGAAAAAACCGGCAACGGCAGGGTAAAACCGGAAAAAATCCGGCAAATGACGTTTTTCGACGGGTTTAACGCCGCTTTGGGTCTTGCCCTGCCGTGGGCCGTCTAGGATTCTGTAGGGGATCTGGACTACCTACAACAATACCGGAGTGGCCGCCATGAAGACCGTCGCACAATTGCTGAAAGCCAAGGACCAAAAAAACCAGGACGTCCACACGATCAAATGGGATCACACCGTCTTTGAAGCCCTGGTCCGGATGGCGGAAAAAAACGTTGGCGCCTTGCCGGTCGTCAAGGAAGGTGTGGTGGTGGGGATAATCAGTGAACGGGATTACGCACGCAAACTCATACTCAAGGGTCTGTCGTCGGTGACTACCCGGGTCACCGATGTCATGAGTTCGCCGGTAATCACCGTCGATACCCATAAAAGTGTCGAGGAATGCATGAACATCATGACCGACAGTCACCTGCGTCACCTGCCGGTGGTTGAAGACGGCAAACTGCTTGGCCTGCTGTCCATCGGCGACCTGGTCAAGGAAGCCATTGCCGAACAAGCCGCCTTGATCCAGCAGTTGGAGCAGTACATCCGCGGCGAATAGGGGGAACCCATGCTCGACACCTCGGTACATCAGGAAGACCATCTCGATACCCTGCACGGGGCCATGGCCGGACGACGCTTTGTGGTGCTGACCGGTGCAGGGATCAGCACCTCGTCGGGCATCCCTGATTACCGCGACAGTGAAGGTGTGCGCCGGGGCAAGGCCCCAATGATGTACCAGGAATTCCTCGCCACCCCAGAGGCGCGGCGCCGCTACTGGGCGCGGGCAATGCTGGGTTGGCCCCGGGTACGCATTGCCCAACCGAACAAGGCCCACCGGGCGCTGGCGACGCTGCAACAGCGCGAGCTGATCAGTGGGCTGATCACTCAAAACGTCGACGCCCTGCATGAACAGGCCGGCAGCCACGATGTGATTGAGCTGCATGGCAGCCTGCATCGGGTGCTGTGCCTGGATTGCCAACTGCGCAGCGCACGCGATGCGATCCAGCGGCAGATGGACGTCGATAACCCTCACATGGCGCAGGTGCATGCCGTGCAAGCGCCAGATGGCGACAGCTTGCTCGACACCGCGTTCGAACAGCGCTTCCAGGTACCCCGCTGCCCCCATTGCAATGGCGAACGTCTCAAACCTGACGTGGTGTTCTTTGGCGAGAACGTCGCACCGGCAACTGCGCTTAAGGCGATGACGGCGGTAGACCATGCTGACGGTTTGCTGGTGGTGGGGTCGTCGCTGATGGCCTATTCGGCGTTCCGCTTGTGCAAGGCGATGGTCGAACAGGGTAAGCCGGTGATTGCGATCAACCTGGGCAAGACCCGAGGAGATGAACTGCTGCAGGTTAAAATCCAGGCCTCCTGCGAGCAGCTTCTGCCGTTATTGGTCGACAGACTCCAGACCTACACCTCCAAAAAATGACGCCCAAGTCACGTTTTCCCGCATTCTCCCGCCCCTACAACGATTTATGTAGTGTGCAAAAATAATCACTACATAATCGTTGACGTAAGCTTTTTGTCCTTGCATGATCTAGACGTCTCCCGGATCGGGAGCGTTGGTAACACGCGTTTTGAACAGGCTCGTCTGACCGCCGAGCTGTTTTTCCGGATGTGCACTGCCCACAAGGCGGATTGATGAAGCTGACCAGCCCCGAAAGGGACAGGTGCAAGGAGCCTGAACGCTGCTTGTCTTCGTTATGAAAGCATTGCGTAGCAGTTCATCAGCAAGACTACATGCAACAGGCTCAAGACCCTGCCCGTATTCGGCAGACCGTCGCTGACGCCCGGTTTTCCGAACCGGAGATAACTAAAGAGTTTTAACGAATCAACTGATAGATCGCCAACTGGTCAAGGGGCTTACACATGAATCTGAACAACCAACCAACTATCGATGAATTGGCTGAGATGTTCGCAGCGCAGAAAGACACACTCGACGACCATATCCTGTGGATTGGCAAATCGGGCGAAGTGCAAATTGACTGCCTGGCTCCCAACACCAAAGAGGCCGAATTCGACCGCAATAACCGTGAGCTGGCGGCGCGCCTGAAGATGTACCGCCGAGGCCAGGGTTATGTCGGCAAGAAAGCCGCGGCCGACCGCAATTTTATCGAGCAGGTGTTCGATACACTTAACAATGCCTGGGCATCTTTCAAGGATAACTCGCAGGTTAAAGTGATCGATCGCTACTACTAATAAGCATCATTCGATCAAGTGTGGGAGTTGGCTTGCCAGCTCCCATAATTTTTTGTGACCTGTTCAAAAAGTTGGAAACCTGCCCTTCCCAGCTTCATCGCAAAAAATATCAAACAATACTTGGGCTGCCGCCGATAGTTCATGCCCGGGCTTGGTCAAAACGCCAATCGGCCGCTCGATCACCGGGCCGCTCAAGGTAATGCAATGCGCCCCCGCTTCCTCCATTTGCCGTGCACATAAGGCCGGCACGGCGCTGACCCCCAAGCCACTGGCAACCATCTTGCCCACCGTCGCCAATTGATGGCTTTCCAGCGCCACGGGCAACTTCATCTGCAAGGCACCGAGGTGTTCCTCCAGCATCACCCGTACCGTAGATGGCCGCTGCAAAGTAATGAACGGATGCTCCAACAGGGTTTTCCAGTCGATTTCAGCGCATTGCGCCAAGGGCGAATCTCCCGGCACCACGGCAATAAAGCGGTCCAGGTACAGCGGCGTGAAGGCCAACGATGACCCTTCGGACGGCTCGAATGCCACGCCCAGCTCGACTTGGCGATCACGCACCATCTCCAGCACTTGCTCATTGATCAGGTCATGCACCGTCACATTCACCTGGGGGTAACGGGCGCGGAATATCTTCAGGATCGGCGGCAACAGGTTGCCAGCGAACGATGGCATCGCCGCTACCGTTACCCGCCCGCGTTGCAGCGTGAACCGCTGGCGCAGTTCGTCCTCGGCATTGTCCCAGTCAGCAATCAATCGACGTGCCAGGGGCAACAGCGACTCACCTTCAGGGGTTAGCGCGACATTGCGTGTGTTACGGCTGAACAAGCGTCCACCCAACCCTTCTTCCAGGCCCTTGATCGTTAAGCTCAGAGCCGATTGAGAAAGGTGCAGGCGCTCGCAGGCCGCGGCAAAGCTCAGGCTCTGGGCCACGGCCAGAAAGGCACGCATCTGTTTAACGGTCATGACACTGCTCCGAACGAAGGATCGACTATGCTGTTTTCTAAATCAATCAACCTTAAAAAACAACTTAACAAATCAATCCATCAGCGCAACACTCGGTTCACTGGCTGGACCACAAACAATAAAAGAGGTGCATATGGCAGGTTTCGATAAACGCGTGGCGTCCTATGAAGAAGCGCTGGCAGGCCTGGAAGATGGCATGACCGTGCTCTCCGGCGGATTTGGCCTGTGTGGTATTCCGGAAAACCTCATCGCCGAAATCAAGCGCAAAGGCACCCGCGACCTGACAGTGGTTTCCAACAACTGCGGCGTCGATGGCTTCGGCCTGGGTGTGCTGCTGGAAGAAAAACAGATCAGCAAAGTGATCGCCTCCTATGTAGGTGAAAATGCCTTGTTCGAAAAGCAGCTGCTCAGCGGCGAAATCGAAGTGGTGCTCACTCCCCAAGGCACCCTGGCGGAAAAAATGCGCGCAGGCGGCGCCGGTATCCCGGCCTTCTTCACCGCCACCGGCGTCGGCACCCCGGTTGCCGAAGGCAAGGAAACCCGCGAATTCAATGGCCGCCCCTACTTGATGGAAGAATCCATCACCGGCGATTTCGCCATCGTCAAAGGCTGGAAGGCCGACCACTTCGGCAACGTCATCTACCGCCACACCGCCCAGAACTTCAACCCGCTGGCCGCCACCGCCGGCAAGATCACCGTGGTCGAAGTCGAGGAAATCGTCGAACCGGGCGAGCTGGACCCGGCGCAGATCCACACCCCTGGCATCTACGTCGACCGGATCATCTGCGGCACCTTCGAAAAGCGCATCGAACAGCGCACCGTCCGCAAATAATCCCGTCCAGAACAATAAGAGGAAATAATCATGGCGCTTACCCGCGAACAGATGGCTCAACGCGTCGCCCGCGAAATGCAGGACGGCTATTACGTAAACCTGGGCATCGGCATTCCGACCCTGGTGGCCAACTACATCCCCGACGGCATGGAAGTGATGCTGCAATCGGAAAACGGCCTGCTCGGCATGGGCCCGTTTCCTACCGAAGACACTATCGATGCCGACATGATCAACGCCGGCAAGCAAACCGTCACGGCGCGCATCGGCGCATCGATCTTCTCCTCTGCCGAGTCCTTCGCAATGATTCGCGGCGGGCATGTCGACCTCACCGTGCTCGGCGCATTTGAAGTGGACGTACAAGGCAACATCGCCTCGTGGATGATCCCCGGCAAGCTGGTCAAGGGCATGGGCGGCGCCATGGACCTGGTGGCTGGCGCGGAAAATATCATCGTGATCATGACCCACGCATCCAAGGACGGTGAGTCCAAATTGCTCAGCCAGTGCAGCCTGCCGCTGACCGGCGCGAACTGCATCAAGCGTGTGCTGACGGACCTTGCGTACCTGGAAATCGAAAATGGCGCTTTTGTCCTCAAGGAACGCGCACCTGGCGTCAGCGTTGAAGAGATTGTGAGCAAGACCGCCGGTAAACTGATCGTCCCGGACCACGTTCCAGAAATGCACTTCCAGTGAGGACAGATTCCATGCAAGACGTCGTGATTGTTGCTGCCACCCGCACCGCCGTGGGCAGCTTCCAAGGTTCGCTGGCGAACATCCCGGCCCCGGAACTGGGCGCTGCGGTGATCCGCCGCCTGCTGGAACAGACCGGCCTGGATCCGGCCGAAGTCGATGAAGTGATCCTCGGCCAGGTACTCACCGCAGGCTCAGGCCAGAACCCGGCGCGCCAGGCTTCGATCCTCGCCGGCCTGCCCCATGCCGTGCCGAGCCTGACCCTGAACAAGGTCTGCGGCTCGGGCCTCAAGGCCCTGCACCTGGGCGCCCAGGCCATTCGTTGCGGCGACGCCGAGGTGATCATTGCCGGCGGCATGGAAAACATGAGCCTGGCCCCGTACGTATTACCCGCCGCGCGCACCGGTTTGCGCATGGGCCATGCAAAGATGATCGACAGCATGATCACCGACGGCCTGTGGGATGCGTTCAACGATTACCACATGGGTATCACCGCCGAGAACCTGGTGGACAAGTACGGCATCAGCCGTGAAGCCCAGGACGCCTTCGCCGCCGCCTCCCAGCAAAAAGCCGCCGCCGCCATCGAAGCCGGGCGCTTTGCCGATGAGATTACACCGATCCTGATCCCCCAGCGTAAAGGCGACCCGGTGGCTTTCGCGGTGGACGAACAACCCCGCGCCGGCACCACCGCCGAGTCCCTGGCCAAGCTCAAGCCTGCGTTCAAGAAAGACGGCAGCGTCACCGCCGGCAACGCCTCCAGCTTGAACGATGGCGCCGCCGCTGTGCTGCTGATGAGCGCCGACAAAGCCCGGGCCCTCGGCCTGCCGGTACTGGCACGGATCGCCAGCTACGCCAATGCGGGCGTTGACCCGGCCATCATGGGCATCGGCCCGGTGTCGGCCACCCGCCGCTGCCTGGACAAGGCCGGCTGGCAGTTGGCTGACCTGGACCTGATCGAAGCCAACGAAGCCTTCGCTGCGCAATCCCTGGCGGTGGGCAAAGAGCTGGCATGGGACGCCGACAAGGTCAACGTCAACGGCGGCGCCATCGCCATCGGCCACCCGATTGGTGCCTCAGGCTGCCGCGTGCTGGTGACCCTGCTGTATGAAATGATCAAGCGAGATGCAAAGAAAGGTCTTGCAACCCTGTGCATCGGCGGCGGGCAAGGCGTGGCCCTGGCGCTCGAGCGCAACTGACCTGTAAGAGCAATGCAGAAAAGGCCTGGCTCCACGAAAAGCCAGGCCTTTTCTTTTATCGATGTCCCTGAATGAATTCGGTCAAAATGTGGGAGCTGGCTTGCCTGCGATAGCGGTCTATCAGTCAAATCATTGCTAACTGACACACCGCTATCGCAGGCAAGCCAGCTCCCACATTCGATCTCATTGTCTGTCACTCTGTGGCACCGCAAACACCGCACTCGCCCGCAGCACAACCCGCTCATCCACTTGCAAACTCAGCGTGGCAAACGCCATCTGCCTTCCGCGCTTGTGGCTGTCCAAGCGCACCACCATCCACTCCCCTACCTGCACAGCGCCCAGATAGTCCACGGTCATGCTGGCGGTAATCAACGGTAACGGCGGCTCACTGGAAAACGCCATGGCGTAGCCCATGCCGATATCCGCCAGGGTTGCCAGCACCCCACCGTGCACCGTACCGCGCCCATTGGCGTGACGATTATCGGCGCGCAGGCCGATTTCCAGCTGCAAGCCTTCGCCCCGGCAATACGCCGGGCCGAGCAGGTCCAGCAATGGGCTGCTGCGCGGTAATGGAACAAAACCTTGAGGAACGGTGTGGGTGGTCATGGCGGCTCTTCCCTGGAACGAGCCCCAAGATGTACGCCAAGCGTCATGCAGCCGCCATTACCATCAGCCGCGCAAATTCCCCGCCATGCGTGGCGAGTTGCTGCGTCAGCGTTTCATGCAGCGCTGATAGCGCTCATCCACGCGCTTGGCGAACCATGCCGTGGTCAGGTTGCGGGTGATCTTCGGGCTTTTGAGCACAATGCCCGGCAGGATCGCCCGCGGCAGCGGCTTGCCCGCGGCCTGATCGGCCAGGGCAAAGACGCGCTTGTAAAGGGTGGTGTCTTCGAAATCCAACTGCTCGCCCTGCTCCAGCTGGCTGCGGATGCTCGGGTTACGCATGTCCAGTTTTGCCCCCAGTGAGCGCACCGCCAGCTCGGTGGTGCCGGGCAGCAAGGAGCCATAGCGGATCAGATCCCCGTCCAGTGCCAGCTCTTTGCCGGTGACGCGGCTGACGGCCGCCTGGAACGCCGCGTTGCGGCTGGCGTACCAGCCGGCATTGAAATCGGCGAAGCGGTACAGCGGCTGATCGTAGCTCACCGGGTAGCCGAGCAGATGGGCGATACCGAAGTACATACCGCCACGACGGGTGAAGACTTCGCGGCGAATCGTGCCGTCCACCGTGTAGGGATAACCCCGCGCCTGCTTTTGTGCGAAGTCGATACTGACCTGCATCGGGCCTGCGGTGTGCACCGGGTTGAAGCCGCCAAACAGCGTATTGCCCAGGGGCACCATGCTGATGAAGTCATCGAAGATCGCGCTCAGGTCCTTTTCGGTGCGTGCGGCATTCAAGCGGTCGGCGTAGGTCTTGCCGGTGGGCGAACGCAATTGCAATGCGCTGCGTACCACGAATGCGGGCACATGCACCTTGCCGGCACGGCGCAGGATCTCATCCTGGGCGATCTTGCCCATGCCGGGCACTGGTGGGTCGACCTGAAAGGTGGATTCCTGCTCGGTTACCGCCAGTACGGCGCAGATGTTTTCAGTGCTGGGGTAGATCTTTTGGGTGTCGAAGGCGGTGTAGATGTCCTGGGCCCAACCGTTGCGGTCCGCCACCTTGGCCGGCAGCAGGCGCACGATCTGCGCCTTCACCTCGGCTTCACTGCGCTCAGGCTGCTGCGGACCGCGTGAAGTGGAGCAACCGGCGAGCACCAGCAAAGGCATGAGGCAGAGGAGCAGACGGCTTGAATACATGGGGCTTCCTTGATGAACGACGGGCCGGACAGTGCAGATATCGACAGGTAAGTCTAACCGGGGTTCGTCGGTGTGCAGAACCGGTTGCTTGGCCGTAGCTGAAACATCCCACATAACTGCCGGATAAGCTTTACTCCCCAGCCCCGGGAACCGCTGCAAAGTCCCTCGCCTGATTGAACAGTGCGAGGGATTGCAGATGGCTTTTTCCGTTAGAGCCCTGGTTGCCGGGGCTGCTGCTTGAACCCGGCCATCGGCAGGCTGGCCCTGACCCCGATGGATGTGCAGACACCCGAAGTTGAAGGGGTTCTGCGCGATTTTCGCGATTGCCTGAATACCTTTGACGCCTGGGCCGAGAGTTTCTGGAGCTTCTCGGCGCTGGATGTGGAGCAGGTGTTCAAGGTCGGGGATGAGGTAGCGCTCGTTGCACCGATCAACCGTTCCCTGCTTCCCAGCAGCACCGTCGCCACATGCCCGGCCAGCGGTACGTTGACCCTGGTGCATATGTTCCAGAGCACCCGGTTCGTCCCCATCGGCAACACGCCGGTGATGTTGCAACGCGTTGACCCAAACGGCGGCCCACTGGGCGAGCCCCTCCATAAGACCATCGGCCCGAGCGGCATCCTCGAAGTCACCGAGTGTGATCGCAACCAGCAATACCAGGTCAGCTTTTACCCCAACGTTTCACGCGATCACGTCAAGGCGTGGTATGCGTCTTATCAGTCAGTGATCGGCGGGCTGGAAGTGGGCTTGCGTGAAGCGTGGGACAGCAGGTTCCAGGCGCAGTGGAAAGGCTACACCAACGCGACACCGCTTGACCGACGTCGGTTGCTGGAAACGGCATTTCTCAGCGGTATGGGCAAGGCGCTTTACAGCCTGTGGGACAACGTTACCCAGCTGTACGACCTGTTGGCCGATCTCAAGCCCAACAGCGAAAAGCTGCTGCAGTACCTCTCTCAAGCGGAATTGGATGAGCTGTTGACGCTGGGCCAAGACGCGATTGCCCAGGGCCTG
The DNA here is from genome assembly GCF_001439685.1 of Pseudomonas libanensis. Taxonomy (GTDB): domain Bacteria; phylum Pseudomonadota; class Gammaproteobacteria; order Pseudomonadales; family Pseudomonadaceae; genus Aquipseudomonas; species Aquipseudomonas libanensis. The sequence continues at coordinate 1,924 of NZ_JYLH01000006.1, read as the reverse complement.
CTGGTGCTCAGTGATGAGCCACTGTTGTTTATCTACGTGGCGGCGATGGTCAGCTGGATGCGCATGTTGCCGCCGCCGGACATGAGTGAGCTGTGGGGCGAAATCAGCGGTGAGGTGCTGATCAGCCTGCTGTTGATTCGCGTCTTGGGGGCGATGGGGTTAACGGCGCGGCTGGGGACTCAGGTGCTCGGTCATATCAAATCTGGCCGTGCGCGGGCGTTGTTAGAGATGCTGGCCAAGCAGCTTGTGGGGCCTGGGTTGGGGCCGCATGTGGAGGCGGCTAAGCCGTTGTTGCTGGGGAGTTTGGCGACACCGATCAAGGGGGTGCCGGCTGTACCGTTGAAGGCTGGGGATCAACTGGTTTCGAACCCGGTGCCCGCAGTGCGCAGCAAGGCCCGGCAGACCGTATTGGTCCGGCAGGAGCACGTCGATGATGCACCGGCCATGGCGTCGAATCCCAAGGGCGATGCGGCGGCGCCTGCGGACAAGACGGTCACTCATGGCTGCCCGGTGTCGATGGTCACCGGGGAAGAGTTACTGACCCTTACCGATGGCGTGCTGGATGGAATTTTGCCGTTTGAGTGGACGCGGCTGTATCGCACCAGTGCGGTGGAAGTGGATTGCGGGTTGGGGTTTGGCTGGAGTCATGGGCTGGCGCACAGGCTTGCTGTGTCGGGCGACTCGGTTGTTTGGACAGATCATGAGAACCGCCGTACGCAGCTTCCGTTGCCCACCGATTCTCGACCGGCGATCACCAATAGCCTGGCCGAAGCGGCGATCTATCTGGGCTCGGCTGTTGATGAACTGGTGTTGGCCCAGGCGTCGCGGTTCTATCACTTTCGTGACGGTGTACTGGTCTCGATCAGTGATGCGTATGACAACCGCCTGCGCATTGTGCGTGATCGTTCAGGGCGGATTGAGCGGTTGGATAACGGTCTCGGCCGTTCGCTGCTGCTGCGCTATGAGTTGGATCGCATCGTCGCGGTGGACTACCAGGTTCATCGCGCCAAAGACCGTGGACCCTACGTCTGGGAGACCGAGCAGAACGTCGTTTCCTACGCCTATGACGAAGACGGACGACTGGTTTGCGCGACCAATGCCGTCGGTGAAAGCGAGCGTTATCGGTACGACGAGCAGCACGTCATTCTCGAGCGGCAGTTGGCCGGTGGGGCGAGTTTCTTTTGGGCGTGGGAAGGCTCCGGCAAGGCGGCACGCTGTGTCCGGCATTGGGCGAGTTTTTCGCAGATGGACACGCGTTATGCCTGGGGGGATGACGGCCGCGTCACCGTGCATAACGCCGATGGCAGCCAGGAAATCTATGTCCACGACGACCGGGCGCGGTTGGTACAGCGCATTGATCCGGACGGCGCCCAGCACTTCAAATCCTACGATGACAAAGGCCGGCTGACCGTCGAGCAGGATCCGCTGGGGGCGGTGACGGCCTATCAGTACGACGAAGCCGGACGCTTGGTGGCGTTGTTTCCGGGGGATGACGAGCCGACGTCCTACGAGCATGACAACGGTTTCGTACGGGTTGTCAGGCGTGGCGAGGCGGTCTGGAACTATGAGCGTAATGACCAGGGCGATGTTACGCGCAGGACCGATCCCGATGGGCAGGTCACGGACTATAGCTACAACAAACGCGGGCAGTTAACTGGAGTTTGGTACCCCGATCACAGTTGTCATCGGTTGGTGTGGAATGAGCGAGGGCAGTTGCTTGAGGAGCAATTGCCCAATGGCGGGATCAAGCGCTATCGCTATGACGATCTAGGGCGGCAGATTGCGCGTGAGGATGAGCATGGCGCGCAGGCTCTTTATGAATGGGACGCCGTAGGACGTCTGCTGAAACTGACCCAGCCCGGCGGCGCCACTCGGGAATTCAGCTACAACCCCTACGGCAAAATCATCGCCGAGCGCGATGAAC
>NZ_JYLH01000005.1 GCF_001439685.1 Pseudomonas libanensis | reverse complement strand
ACCACCGCCATCGCAGGCAAGCCAGCTCCCACATTGGTCATGTATTGCCCACAGAATCAACGCCTGGCACAGATCCCCTGTGGGAGCGGGCTTGCCCGCGAAAGCGGAGTGTCAGTCACTGAATCTTTAACTGAACCAGCGCCATCGCAGGCAAGCCAGCTCCCACACTGGTCATGTATTGCCCACAGAATCAACGCCTGGCACAGATCCCCTGTGGGAGCGGGCTTGCCCGCGAAAGCGGAGTGTCAGTCGCTGAATCTTTAACTGAACCACCGCCATCGCAGGCAAGCCAGCTCCCACATTGGTCATGTATTGCCCACAGAATCAACGCCTGGCACAGATCCCCTGTGGGAGCGGGCTTGCCCGCGAAAGCGGAGTGTCAGTCGCTGAATCTTTAACTGAACCACCGCTATCGCAGGCAAGCCAGCCAGCCACACATTGGTTTGCGGTGGAAGGTTAGAGCCCGGCGGCAATCAGGGCCTGGCGGGTCAGGCGTCGGCTCAGTTCCTGCTCGTTGTGAAAGCTTTTGAGAAACAGGTTCAAGTACACCTCATCGGTCATGGGTTCGCCGGTCAGGACTTGCTCATGGGGGACGTTGAGCGTGTCTGCCAACTCGATCAAGCGTTGTCTGAGTTGTTCCTGCGCTTGTTTTTCGGCTACGGCAAAGGCGTTCTGGGCCTGGCGCAAGTCATCGATGGTTTCACTGGCCTGTTCATGCTGGCACTTGATCTGTCGGTACGCCTCGGGGTGGGCCTCAAGCAGGTAATCGCTCCAGAACATCTGCTCGAGCATCTGCTCTACCAGCCCGTCGCCTTGCTCATCCTCGATCACTTTGTTGTAGGCACTGACCAACTGCCTGGCCTGCACATTGCCGGTCTCACGGTAGAGCATGTGGTCGGCCAGCCACGGCAGGCCCAGGCGTGCCTTGAGACCGGTTTGGTAGGCGCTGTACACCTCGACCTCGTCCAGCGTGCCGGGTACGCCGTCGACGATATCGGTGGTCAGCCGCAGGGGCGGGCCTTCGCTGCCGTCCTCGTTGCGGGTGGGGGTGGTGAGGCGCGTCTGGATGTCCTGCTTGACGATTTGATTGAGCTTGTCCAGCCGCGCCTTTTGTTTGGCGAGCAGCACCAGCGCGTTGCTCCGGGCCTGGGCGGTGGGCAAGCGCGAAGCTTCGAGCTTGAGGGTTTCCACACCCATGGCGTTGAACAATTGGGCACCCGCATCGGCGCATCGGATGGGCTCGGCAGCGAGGTTGAACAACGCCGTGCGGGTGGGCTCGTCGCTGTCGGCAGCCCTTAACAGACGCATCACGTTGATGCGCAGCTGCGCCAGGTTGTGCTGATAGCGCAGCAGGTCATCCGGCGTCTGGACGAGTTCGGGGGCTGGCTGTTGCTGGCTTCTGATGACCTCGAAAAAACCCTGGGAGCCGTGTTCCCACTCCAGCTCATCCCAGATTTCCTGCCACCCCTGGCGCTGTTCGGTCGGCAGGTGGCCGAGCCAGAATTGGCTGTCCTGCTCGCCACGTGGTGGGTAGGTGCGATAGGGGTCCAGGCCGGCGGCACGACGGTAGCTGACCATTCGATCCTCGGCGTCCAGCTCAAGCTTCTGGCGATCCAGGCGAGTGCGTGCGACCAGTTCCGCCGACGCCGAGCCCGGCTCGACGATGGGCACTTGGGTGATGGCGGTGTTCAGCAGGTTCAAGTGGAAGTCCGGCGCACGGGGCAGGTCGAAAAGGCCCAGCGGCCATTGGTTCAGGCCGGTGTTGTTGAGCGCCAGCACCTTCAGTTCAGGCATGCGGCTGATGTCCGGCGGTGTGATCAGACGTTCATTGTGGGAAAGCACCAGGACCCTGAGATGGTTCAACTGTTGGAGATGCTCCAGGTTCTGCGCATGCCAGTTGATCGGGTTTTCCGCCAGGCCCAGGTGCGTGAGCCGGCGCATGCCGACGATGGCATTGGGCAGGGTGGTCAGGCGCATGCCGGTAATGTCCAGGCTGCGCAGGTTGGGAAAGTTGTGCAGGAACGGGGTATCGGCGTCAGTGAAGTGGGTCCCCGCCAGGTTGAGGCTGGTGACGTGGTTCAACGGAGTTTCGAGTTGAGGGAAGTTCTGCAGAAAGCCGTAGATGGTCTCACCGCGCAGGTCCAGTTCGCTGCCTAATCGGCGCTCGCCGAAATCCGTGTCATGGCCCAGGGCCGAGTTCTCCCAGCTTTCGCGTATCAGCGCGCTCAGGCGCTTTCTGAACAGCTGCTCCGGCAGTGCCGGCCGACGCTGCCGGGTGCCAGCAGCGGGTAGGTGCCGCCATTTTTTCAGAGTCTTGTGCAGGTTTGTCTTCTGGGTTTCAAGTGTGCGCAGCAGGCGCTGCCCCTCGGCCGAATTGAAGGACTGGGCGTAGTCCGTCACTTGCTCATCGGTCAATGTCGGATACAGGGCCTTGATTCGCTCCTCAACATGGCTATTACCGTGGCCGCGGCTCAGCCTTTGGCGCAGTGCGCTGAACAGTGGCTTTTGCAGCAGGTGCTCGGTGTCTGGAGGGGCGATGCTGAGGATCGGTGGTTCGGCCAGCACGGCGCGGCGTTCGGCTGGCGGTTGCAGGGTGCGCGTGAGCCATTGGCGCAAGGCTTCACCTTGGCCGGGGGCAAAGCCCAGGGTATCGGGGGGAAGTATCTGCAGCACGGCTTCATACAGATCCCATGTGCTCTCGACGCTTGAACCGTGAAGGGCGTAGCGTCCCGGCGCCATGCGGATCAGCAGTGCTTGTGTCTTTGCGTCGTCGGGGCCTATACGGCAACGCAGTTGTCCGTTGGGCAGTTGCTCGCGAATGCTCACGCGCAGCTGGCCGAAGGCGTCACTGTGAATCTTCAAGGCATTGAGCAGTAAGCGTTCGCTGTCGGGAGTTGGGGCGTCATCCAGGCAGACACCCTCATAAGCATGTGTGGCTCGTGCCTCGAACTGCAACTCCCTGGCCTGATGCTTGAGGCGCAACGGCACACGCTGCGTCTGGTCCATGTGTTGCACTTCGGCGGGGCGAGCCTGGGCCAGTATCGCTTGGGCCAGGCTGTCGGGCAGGTCGGGAAAGCGTTGTTGCAGCAGCAAGCCATGGGCGCTGTTCGACTGGCGTTTGAAGCCGTAAAGATGCTCGAAGATGTCGCCCTTGCGCGAGGCCACGTAGCGGCTCAGTTGCTCGCGTAGCGTTTGAGCTCGCACGCTTGGATCGGCGGGCAACGGCTCGCCGAGCAAGGCGGTGAGTTCATCGGCGTCGAGAAAGTCCACCACTCGCTGGGCCAGGCGACCTGCCTGCAGGTCTTCACGGCTGATCGCCAGTGTCTGTTGCGGTGTTGCTTGCAGTGCGCCATGACGGATCGGCTCGCCACTCAGGTCCGAGGCCTCGAACACCGTGATGGCTTTGCCGCCGGGCCAGCCGTCCATGCGCGTGAGCATGTCGGCCGACCAATACGCTGCGTCGCCGCTGTCGGCGCCTGGTTCCGCGAGCGTTTCGATCTGCCGGCGCAGTTCGAAACGCTCCAGAGTGTCGGCCAGCAGCGGTGGTGGGGGCAGGTTTTCGCTGTACATGTGGCGTAATGCGCCGGGTTCCACGCCACTGGTATCGCGCAGCTGTCGCAGGCGCGCCTCGGGCCAGGTGGCGGTCTGCGGATTGAGACGGCGCAGCAGTTGTGTGTCGTCCCAGGCCCTGGGTTCCTCGCCCTCCAGCACGACCGCACCGCGACCGTTGGACACTACCTCGGGACGATAGGCCTGCGGACGTTGCGGGTGAACAAGGTGATGCTGGTCGGAGTCGGGCGTCTGGTTGACCTCATAGTGTTTATTGTCCAGGCGCAGGATTTTTTTGCCGGCGTGGTGGTGAAAACCTTGGGCGTCGGCTGCCGCATCGGCGGGCAGGATCAGATTCTTTTGCTCATAGGGGCTCAAGTCCGAATGCCACAAACGCGTTTTTCCGTCGGCCAGGGTCACAGGTTTCAACCCCTCCACAAAGGTCGAAAGCTTAAGGTGGGCCAGTTGCCCGGCAGCGCCGAATCCGAGCAGTTGCAATACGTTTTCCGCCACCCCGACCACATGTTCAATGGCCTCGACGCCCAGGCCTTCGGCCCAGTCCAGCAGACCTTCGAACACTTCGTCGGCCAGTTGATACGCGGTGTAGGCCAGCATCAGCTCGCCCAAAAACGGTACGAACGGCGTCACCACCAGCAACGCCACGTTGAGGATGTCGGAGAAGATTTTTTCCAGATTGTCCCACCACGCCCAGCGCGCCATGCGGTCGGCGTAGGCGGTGGACACCGCCAGTTCACGCGCATCGTTGAGGGTTTTGTTGAGCTTTTGCGTGTACAGGTGCTCCCACAGCGGCGCTCGCACGCGCCTGAGGCTGAACTGCAGGTTGGGGTTGTCCAGTGCCACTTCGCGCCAGCTGGGCTGCGGGTCGCCTGGCGTATGTGGATGCCACTTCACTCGATGCAAGCGCTGCCCCAACTGACTGAAGAAATGCCCTTGGTACTGATGTTCGACAAACCGGCTGAAGAATGGTTGGTAGTCGGGCTGTCGTAGTTGCCGGGTCAGGGCCTGCATGAACTCGAGCGCTGAGGCATAGCGCTTCAAGGGGTGCTGTGGGTCATCTGGCACATAGGCAATAACGGGCAGTGCCTCGCGGCTGTTTTCCAGGTCGGCGGCGATCAGTACGACACCGCTCAAGGTCGCATCCATCAGGCTCAGGTCATGGCTGTGCGCGGCCTTGCCATCGAGCGTCAGGTCCGTACGCCCCTCGATCAGCGCGTTGATCAGGGCATGGTCCTCGGCCTGGATGTCGCCTTTGGCCAGCGCCATGCGTGCGGCAACTTTGAGTGCGGCCTGCTGGTTGAGCACCACCCGGGCGCGCAGCACGCCTTCCACCACCGGGGCGGTACGGCCAAGGTGCTCCTCAAGGTGCTGCTGGTACTGGGCACCAATGTCCAGGTTACGCACCAGGGTCTTGAACTGCGCGATCGATAGCGTGCGGGCCAGCGGCAACACGTCGAAGTGGCCCAAGGCATCGGGCTGGGTGATGAACTGCGAGTCGGCGCTGAAGGTTTCGGTGTCGGCAAAGTTATGCAGTGCGGCGTCCAGCAACGATACCGTGCGGCTGCGCACGCCTGCGCTGAAGTCTTTGACCCACCAGGGTTGTGTGGCTGGCGCATACAGGCGCAGATAGGTACTGCGTACGTCCACGTCGAGGTTGTGGTGCCGTTTCAGGGCAGCTCTCAACAAGGGTTCGGCAAAGCGCTTGAGGTCGGTGATGGGGACCAGTTTGCGGTCGATGAGTGTCTGGGTTTTCCAGTATTCAGCCATCTCGGTCTTGAGTAGCTGGTGCTGCAGAGGTGAAGTGCTTTTGTACCAGGCCGGAATGCTTTTTCGGCTGGTTTTCAAGGCGCTGATACGTGCTGGGGTCAGCGTGTTGATCCAGTCGGGCAAGGCAGTGCGGATCAGTTCGTAGTGCTGGCCTTTGTCGTCGTTGGTCGAGGAGTTCTGTGCAGTCATGGCGCGTCTTTCGTGGTTGCTCGGGCGCCTAGACTAGGCTTGCGCAGAGACCTGCCGGGCGGTAGCTGTCTATCGACACCGAGCGTCGTACAGCCTGTAGCGTCGGGGATCTATCCTATTGAGAGACCCACTCATGACGTCTACTCCGCAAAACTCAGCATCCCTGCGCCAAACCCATATCGAGCACATCAAGGCTCTGTTTCGCGATCCGCCGTCGTTGCAGGCGGTGGCGCAGGAGGCAGCCCAGGCCTACCTGAATGAGCAGACGAAACTCTGGCCCGCCGGGCTGCTCTATCTGGCCACGCCAACCGCAGACAATACCTCCTTCACTTACCAATCCTTGCCTGAGCTTGTGGTGCAGCGCCTGGCAGACGCCAGGCCGACTTTGCTGGTGGAGAACTATCATGTCGTGGTCCACCGGGTACGCGAGGTCTACGCACCCGGCGGGCCGACGCTTGCCGAGCTGGAAAGGCTGATCAACCATTGCGGCCCTGCGCTCTTGACCTCCTATGCCCAGCGCCTGCAAACCTGGTGGCGTGAATCTGTACCGGCCAATAGGGTGCGCTGGGGAGCCCTGTCCGACCACCTGATGGCGCTGCTCTACGATTCACCCAAGCCACCCGGCATGGACGCAGCGCGTTTCGCCACCTTGTTTCCCCGAGCCCTGTTACGGCCGTCACGGCCCGATCCGCAATGGGATGCGCAGGAAGGCCCGTTGCAGCTGCGCACTGTGCATCTGCTGGGGGCGGGACAAACCGGCGAGCAGGCGCAAATGCTACCCCTTTTGGTACTCAGCCATGCTTCAAACACGCTGCTGTTCAGCCCGGCCAGCGGCATTCACGTGCTCGACAGCCTGGACGACATCGGCGCGTGGCTACCGGCGTACACCAGTGCGGCACTCACCGATGCGGCTGATCAATGGTTCACCCAACAGGTGCAGGGCGATCCGTTCGATGCCCTGGCAGCGAGCTACCTGGCACGTCAGCTGTTGGAGATCGACAGCATCCAGCGCAATGTGCCGCGAACGGCTGAAGAGTATCCGGCGCTGCTGACCTACATCACCAATCCGCGCCGCTGGTTTATCGGCGAGCTGAGCACGCGCCAGCAGCGTTTGCGCCAGGCATTACCGTTGTGGCTGGCCCAGGCGAGCGCCGAGGACAGCATCGCCTATGCACACCTGTTGCAGCAGTGGGTGCTGGCTCAGCATGAAAGCGGGGCCAGCTCTTTTCTCGACGGCATCGAATCGATTGAGGCTTGCGCCGAACGTCGCTTGCAGCACTGCCTGAAGAGGCAGCCCGGTGCAACAGCCATCCGGCTGGACGAGGTTTCACTGACCTTCGAACGCATCATCGCCGCGCCAGTGCCGGTACCGGGCGGGTTCATCGCCGGGGAGGTGGAACCTGTGACGCTGACACTGACCGAGCTGGCCCTGGAGAACCTTGCCGGCTTCACGCACACCGCCAAGCGCATCACGCTCAGCGGGGCGGCGGCACCGGCGTGGCTGACCTATGAGCGGATCAAGCAGTGTGTGAATGAGGCGGACGTGGGGCAGGTGTACCCTGCCTTGCTGAAAAAGAGCTTGATCGACGATGTCGCTGAGGCCACTCGCCGTCGACAACAGTTCAGCCGGCAATTGCGTGTGCAACTACCGATGCTGGCCCTGGAGTCGAAGATCAAGGGGGAGCACGGTTTGACCTTGAGCGGCTTTCAGAGGGTACGGGCCGCCCTGCAGGCCAGCGCTGGCGAACGCACGGTGCAGGGGCAAGCTGTCGCGCTGTGGCCGTTGGCGTTCAAGGCCTCGGAACATGCCCGTGCAGATGAGGCGGCCAATATGTTCGTCATCGGGCCGTTAGAGGGCGACAGCGGGCCGCACCTGTTATATCGGCCTTTGTTCAGCCCGCCGTTGCAGGAGTATGCGTCGCTGGAGGCTTTGTTCACCGCCATCAAGACCCCTGGCGCGTTACAGGACAACGTGTTGGCCTGGATCGCGGCTTCGCGCCAGGCGGTGTATGCCAATAATGGCTTTAACGAGCCGCACATCCGCCGCTTTCTACCGGGCGATGAATTCACCGTGTATGAAAAACCGGCGCCGGCCCAACTGAGCAAGCAGGTGGTCACCAGCGACCCGGCACATCAGGTGTTCAGCGCCACCGCCAACGCCTTGGTGACCCTGGCGGACCGCCAGTCGGTGTCCAACGCCGAACAGCGTTGGCGCAGCCTGAAAAATGCCGGCTGGTTGTTGTTCAATACCCTGCTGCCGCTGCTCAACGGGCCGTTGAAACTGGGGGGGGGGCTGGTGCAGTTGGTGGACAGTGCACAGCACGATATCGAAGGCCTGAGCAGTGGCGATGGGCAAACGCGCAGCGTAGCCCTCACCGATTTATTCGCCAACCTGATGGCGATTGTCGCCCATCAAGCCGCGCCAGAGGATGCCCACCAGTCTCTGGCGTTGGAACACCCGGTGTTTGCGCCTTTGGCGCGCGTCGGGGCGGCGCAGGCTGCGCACCGCGTGTTGCCGCTCACGGCGGTGCCCGTACCCGCGACGTTCCAGCCGCCGATGCGTTGGGCCAATGCGCGGCAGGTGCTCACAGCGCAGCAGCGTGCACGGCTTGAGCCGTTACGCCTGAAGACGTTCGCCAAACCCTGGCCGACGACCCTGGAAAATGCCGAGACCCGTGGCGCTACCTGGGGGTTGCTGCGCGACACTTCCCAGGTTCCACAGCAATGGCAAGCGCTGGTGCAAGGCGCGTTGTATCGCGTGCAAGTCAAACAGGGCAAGGTCAGGGTGGTCAGCGCCGACGGCGCCACCCTTGGGCCTTGGCTCAGGCATGTGGGACGTGGCCAATGGGACTTTGACCTGCGCCTGCGGTTGGCCGGCGGTAACGCGGACGAGGCCCTTGAACGTACCCGCCAAGCGCCGCCGGCCACCCTTGCGGCGCTCGAGGTTGAGTACGAAAAAGCCAAGGCGAACCATACACGCGCCACTACGGCCATGGGCCTGGCACGTACCCTGGCGAACCGGCCCGCCGGGCAGATCACCGAGCAGCAGCGCAGCCAGGCATGGGAGCGCTATGCCCGGGAAATGAGCAACACATTCACATCTGCGCAAAATGAACTGGAAATACTCAAGCGAATGCGCGAGCTGGCCCCTCGCCCTGACTATGAAAAGAAACTGTGCGACGCGCTGGAGAGTGTAATTCTGACCGCGCGCTTGTTGGACAGCGACTCCAGGCACCATATAACGACGCTTAATGCCAGGCTCAGGCCGTTGCTGGACCGGCTCAGCGATGAGACAGCAGACGAGGCCGAGTCGGATATCAACCGTCAGGATCACGCCGAGCTGGGGATGATCATGCGCGAATTGGCGACCGTGCAGGACAATGCCATTCGCGTGCGGACGCTGGAAGCCGGATACCTGGACGAACTGAACCGGGTGCCACGCCTGGGCCGGAATAAAGCCAAGGGGCTGGCTATAATCGCACGCCCTTCGATACGGGACCTGCAATCCTTGCAACTGACCACCCTGTGGGGCATCTCCATTGATGTCGCAGGCCCGGCGATGAGTGATGATTTTTTCAACAGTGTCAGTGAAACCGTTAACCGTGCGCGCCGGGCCAGTCGCACCCTGGCGGACTTGCAACAGATACAAACAACCCCCTCCGAGCGTATCGAGTTGCTCAAGCATGTTGATGGCATCTATGCCCAGACCGACGATCAGATTGAGTTTTGGCGTGCCATGGAGCCTGACAAGTTCGACCTGGGCTACCTGCAGAAACTTCAAGAGCTGCTGGCCCGTCTGCATCAGGAGGTCGAAAAGGACCTGGCTGACCTTCTGCAACCCGAGCAGGCGCCACCGCTCCCTTCTCCAGCGCCCGCGCCTCAGGGCAGCCGGCGCAAAAAAATCATCCGCACGCGCAATCAGGATATGTATGTGGCGCAGATCCGCGAGGCCACCCAGCAGGCGCCGGCGACCGCCGAGCTGCACGAGGCGGGCGGCGAGGTCATCGGCTCATTCACCGAGGCGCAGGACGGCGTTTGGGACTCCATCAAGCCCGCCCCCAGGCCCGATGCACAGCTCGGCAGCCTGATGAAAAAAGCCCAGGCTTTGCTCGACGACGAGTCCAGAGCCATCCAGCAGGTCGAGGCCCTGATCGAGCGCGTCAACGATGTGTCTTCGCTGGAATACTTGCTCGAGGCCCAGGCCAACACGCGTCTGTGGACCGCTGAGGCAATAGTCCGTCGGCGCCAGGGCATGGAAACCACCCGGCTGCTGGCTGCGCAACAAGCCAAGGCATTGGCGATGGAACGCGAGCTGCGCCTGGCAGTGGACCGTTTGAAGGCCGCCGGGCTGGATGCTCGAATCAGAGCGACGCTCGCACGCCCCACCACCCAGGAGCATGTCGACTTTCTTCACCGCCACGATAAGGTGCGAATTTTTCGCCAGGGCCCACGCGTTCGCCTCGAGGGCAAAGCCGATGATTATCTGCAGGTGTATAAGGTCGTCGATGCGCGGGACATCAATCGAGCGTTGTGCTTCGCCCACTTTCACTACAAGCGCAGTCAAGGTCCGGATGATCACTACGAGGGCGACCCGCACCTCAAAAGCCCCGAGCAGGAACGCCTGGGGCGCCGGGCTCAGGCCAGGGTCGAGGCCCAAGCGTTCGCGCGCATGCGCACCGGCCAGACCGGGCGTGTGCGCCAGACCCTGGAAATCGACCGGGCGAAGATCACCCGGCCGTTTGCCCGGCGCCTGTTTTTCAGTGTGGACTAGCCTGCGGCCGGCACAGGGTCTGGCTGCCCGGCTGCAAGTACGGCAGCAGAATCGGTGCCATACCTTTAAGCACTTGCACCGGCAGCGCCGAGGTGAAGGTGAATTGCTGGGCCTGGCTGCCGGGCACGAAGGCGGTGAGGGTGCCGAAGTGACGGTCCCCCAGATAGAACACAAAGGTCGCGGTGCGGTTGATCGACTTTGAGCTGATCACCCGCCCACCGGCGCCCATCGCTGCAATGCGGTTGTCGCCGGTGCCGGTCTTGCCGCCCATGGCCATCGGTGCGCCGTCGGCCAACATGAAACTGCCGGACACACGCTTGGCGGTGCCCGCGTCCACCACTTGGGATAACGCGCCGCGCAACGCGCTGGCGACCTCGGACGGCATCACCCGTTTACCCGGATCGGGGCTGTTGACCACGCGAGTATCGTAGGGCGTGCCGGCGGCAAAGTGCAGGCTGTCGATGCGCAGCACTTTGCCGCGCACGCCGTCGTTGAGGATGATGCCCATCAGTTCCGCCAGCGCGGCCGGGCGGTCGCCGGAGCTGCCGATCGCGGTGGCGAGGGAGGGCACCAGGTGGTCGAACGGGTAGCCCAGCGCTTGCCAGCGCTGATGAATATCCAGGAACGCTTGGACCTCCAGCATGGTGCGAATTCGGCTGTCACGCGCGCGTTGATGACGGCTCTTGAACAGCCAGCTGTATACCTCCTGACGTTCGAACTGGCTGGCCTTGACCACCTCGCTGAAGGTGGCCTGCGGATGGTTGAGCAAGTAGCCGAGCAGCCACAGGTCCAGTGGGTGGACCTTGGCGATATAGCCTTGATCGGGCAAGTCATAGGCGCCGGGCCCGTAGTCGGTGTACAGGCGCTCAAGGCGCTCGTCGGTGAGTTTGCTGCTGATCAGGTGTGAGCGTACGAAGCGCTTGAACGTGTCCGGGTTGGCCTCGGGAAACAGATAGCGGTGCACCGCCGCCAGGCGTATGGCAGTGGGGTGCAGGCTGTCGAGGAAGGTTTCCAGGCGCGCCTGGGTGTCCTTCTTCTGGTACTTCTTCCAGAACTTGAGCAGGAACGTGGTGCCTTCGCGGTCGGCGAATTTGGCCAGGTATTCCTGACGCCGTGGGTCGTGGTCATCCTTGAGTAACTGCGCGCTGTTATTGGGGCCGGCGTAGGTGACGTAACGCTCCAGGTCGCGCATCAGGCGAATGAACGGCAGGTTGATCGACTCGCGCAGAGCATCACGCAGCGTGGGGTTGCGGCCATTGTCCTGGCTGCGGAAATTGTGGAAGTAATGCATGCCGCCGCCGGTGAAAAAGCCCTCGTTGGGGTTGGCCGAATAGGTTCGGTCGAGGGCCGCTTCGAGCATCCTGGCCAGGGATTTGTCCGGGGCCTGGACCAGGTAGTCGACGGCCCAGCGGCTGAGGCGATCCTGCTCGGCAATGTCAGCTTTTTTCAACGTGGCGGGCGCTTGCGCGGCGTAGCGATCATGCAGTTCGCTGATGATTTGCAGGTAGGTAGTGAGCACCCGCAGCTTGGCGGTGGAGCCCAGTTCCAGCTTGCTGCCTTCATTGATGTCGAAAGGTTGGTCGGTGTTGTCGGTTTGCACGCGTACGCGCGAGCCGTCCGCAGTCCGTTCGAACAGGGTGAAGCTGTAGCGCACCTGAGGCGTGCTGGCCGGGGTCAACAGGCGTTCGCCGAGCAGGCCGGTTTTACCGGCGAAAGCGGGGTCGGCCAATTGCTTGAGATAGCCGGTGACTTGGCTTTGCAGCTCGGCCTGCAGGGTGCTGGTGGCGGCAAGGTCCAGGCGGTCGAGGTCGTACAGCGGCCGGTTGAGCAGGGCTGCGAGGCGGCTGCGGGCGACGCTGATGCCCTTGTTGGTGTCGTTCGGTTGCAGTGTCGGTTGTTGCAGCCAGTCGCGGTAGGTGACATGGGCGGCCAGGGCGGCCTTGAGCAGCGCGGCGTCGATAACGGCGTTCCGGGACAGCAGCCGCAGGTGGCTGTCGGTGAGTTGCGCCAGTTCATCGCGACCGTTGGTCAAGTAATGGGAGGGGCGCCGTTGGGCGATCATCAGTGACAGTACCTGGCGCAATGCCAGGCCGCGCGCCGCCAGGCTGGCCGGCGTCTGCGTGGGATCGGCCAGCGCCTGGTTGACCTGGGTGAAGTCGGCGCCGTACCACACGCGCAGCCCCTCGGCCATGCCATGCACTTCGCCGTGGCCGGGCACGGCCGACAAGGGCACGCTGTTGAGGTAGTCGCGTACCACGTTTTGCCGCGCGGCGAGGGTGTTGGGGCCTTGCTGGTAGGCGCGTACGCTGGCGGACAGCATCTGGCGCAGCTTCTCGCTGCCCGACAGGGTCAGGCCGTCCGGCGAGTGACGGTACTTCTCCAGCTGTGTCGCCAGGGTACTGCCGCCTGCCGTTTGCCCCGGTAGATGCAACTGGCGCGCAACCTGCGACCATGCGGCCTTGGCAAAGCGCGGCCAGTCCACAGCCGGGTTGGCCTGGGGTGGGTCGGGGTCGAGCAGCTCGCGGTTTTCGATGAACAGCAGGCTGTGGACCATCAGCCCTGGAATGTCGCTGAAACGTTTATACAGCTGGGTAGGGTAGTTGAACTGATACAGCGGTGCGGCGCGGCAATCGGTGATGGACAGCCCAGCCTGTATTTTCTCCGCATAGGGAATAAAAAGGCCGTGACGGCTGTAGTCCATCAGCGCTTCGGAGAACCGTGCCTGGGATTGCACCACATAGTTTCGCTTGAGCAGGCGTGGCAGCCACTCGCCGAGAGCGCTGTAGCCCAGGCGCCGGTCAAACGGGCCGGCGCCGGGATACACAATCGCGTCGCTGGCGCCGGGGGCCACGGTGTAGGTCAGACGGGACGCCCACTGGCTGAGCAGGCGCGACTGCCAATGGGCGGTCTGCGCCTCGCGCATGGCTGCATAACCCAGGGCAAGCAGTGCCATTAACCCAATCAGCCAGAACAACCGGCGCCAGGGGCGGCTTGGGGTGGGTTTTTTCGGCAAAGGCGCGGGTGATGGGCCGTCGGGATCGACTTCAGCCTTGTTCGGATCGGTTTGCCACAAAGCGCCCATAGTCGATTGATCCATGCCGGCAGATTGATCGGACCTGTGTGAAGCGTAGACGCTGATTGCTGGTGCTACGAGGCGCGCTGAGGTTTTTCGAGGAGGGAGGCGAACGATGACGTCGATGTGAGCGGTTGAAGTCTCAGGCGCAGTGCCGATATGTAATACTCTGCGCCGTTTTGCGCCATGAGGGCCGATCTAGACGCTTGGCGAAGCCCTCCGTCGATTGGCTTTTTATCGGGGCTTATCGCCAAATATTGCTGTTTATTGAGTGAAAAGCCCTGACGGTAGCTTTTTATACTGCATGCCCGCTGACCCGGCCGATGACCACGGCCAGGCGGCTCTGCCCACGAGGCAGACCCGGTCAAGCCGGTGTACAGGCCCATCCGCCTGCATGCCGAAGACTTGGTGGCTAACTCCAATAAAAACGAGGTTGTATTCCTATGCCTGTCGGCAAACCACTGCCCCCTGGCGAGACCGCTCAAGGCGGCCCGCTCAAACGCGAACTCGGTGAGCGGCATATCCGCCTGATGGCGCTCGGCGCCTGTATCGGTGTCGGCCTGTTCCTTGGCTCGGCCAAGGCCATCGAAATGGCCGGCCCGGCGATCATGCTGTCGTACATCATCGGTGGCCTGGCGATCCTGGTGATCATGCGCGCCCTCGGCGAAATGGCGGTGCATAACCCCGTCGCCGGCTCGTTCAGCCGTTACGCACAAGATTATCTGGGCCCTCTGGCAGGCTTTCTCACTGGCTGGAACTACTGGTTCCTGTGGCTGGTGACCTGCGTGGCGGAAATTACCGCCGTGGCGGTGTACATGGGCGTCTGGTTTCCCGATACGCCGCGCTGGATCTGGGCCCTGGCGGCGCTGATCAGCATGGGCACCATCAACCTGATCGCGGTCAAGGCCTTTGGTGAGTTCGAATTCTGGTTCGCACTGATCAAGATCGTCACCATCATTGCCATGGTGATCGGCGGCGTCGGCATTATTGCCTTCGGCTTCGGTAACGACGGCGTGGCGCTGGGCATTTCCAACCTGTGGGCCCACGGCGGCTTCATGCCCAACGGCGTACAGGGTGTGTTGATGTCGTTGCAGATGGTGATGTTCGCCTACCTGGGCGTGGAGATGATCGGCCTCACCGCCGGTGAGGCGCGCAACCCGCAAAAGACCATCCCCAGCGCCATCGGCTCGGTGTTCTGGCGCATCCTGCTGTTCTACGTGGGCGCGCTGTTCGTGATCCTGTCGATCTACCCGTGGAACGAAATCGGCACCCAGGGCAGCCCGTTCGTCATGACGTTCGAGCGCCTGGGGATCAAGACCGCAGCGGGCATCATCAATTTCGTGGTGATCACCGCCGCGCTGTCTTCGTGCAACGGCGGCATCTTCAGCACCGGGCGCATGCTCTACAGCCTGGCGCAGAACGGCCAGGCGCCGGCGACGTTCGGCACCACGTCCAGTAACGGCGTGCCACGCAAGGCGCTGCTGCTGTCGATCTTTGCCTTGTTGCTGGGCGTACTGCTCAACTACCTGGTGCCGGACCAGGTGTTCGTGTGGGTGACCTCCATCGCCACCTTCGGTGCGATCTGGACCTGGCTGATGATCCTGCTGGCCCAGCTCAAATTCCGTAAAGGCCTGAGCCCGGCCGAGCAGGCGGGTCTCAAGTACCGCATGTGGCTGTACCCGGTCAGTTCCTACCTGGCGTTGGCGTTCCTGGTGCTGGTGGTGGGGCTGATGGCGTACTTCCCGGATACCCGCGTGGCGCTGTATGTGGGGCCTGCGTTCCTGGTGCTGTTGACGGTGTTGTTCTACGTGTTCAAGTTGCAACCGAGCAACGCGGGCGAAGGCGCGGCACTTAAGGACATGTGACTGCCTGCGCGACGCGCTTGAGCATAACGCGGGGGTATTCGACTGCCCGCGTTATCGCTTTTCTGGTCCGTTTACCCATACCTATCTATCCCTTCAACGATGATTCATTCCCTAGGCTGGCTGCTTCGACAGCTACCTTTGCAGAGTGACGTCATGTCCGAAAGCAATCCACTTCTACTGCCCTTCGACTTGCCACCGTTCTCAGCCATCCGAGCAGAGCACTTGGTGCCCGCCATTGAGCAGATCATCGCTGAAAGCCGCAACACCACCGCCACGATCATTGCCAGCCAGGCGCCATTCCCCACCTGGGATGACCTGGTGCAAGCAGTTGAGGCGTTGGAGGCCCGTCTGGATAGCGTTCTCAAAATCATTGAACTGTTTGACTCCCTTCCCCAAGGGGCGGCATGGAAGCTGGCATCACACCGCAGTTATGAGCTTGCAATGCAGTACCGCGCCGAGTTGGCCGCGAACAATGACCTGTATCAGCTCCATCGACAACTTGCCGATAGCCCGATCGCGGCCCTTTTCAATGAACAACGCCAAAGCGCGTTGCGTAAAATATTGCGCAAGTACCACTTGGCTGGCCTTGATCTCTCTGCTGAGCAGCAACTGAAGCTGAAAGCGTTGAACCTGCAAATCGACGAACTCAGTCAGGAATTCCTGCACCGCGTGCGAGATTCCAACCATGCATGGCGTAAGCACATCCAAGACAAGGCGCTGCTGAGCGGGTTGCCTGATTCGGCCCTGGCACGCATGGAGGTCGCGGCTCGGGACGCAGGCCTGGATGGCTGGTTAGTAACCCTTTGCGAGCAGTGCTTTCGGGATGTGATGAGCTATGCCGACCATCGAGCCTTGCGTCAGGAAATGATGCTGGCTTACTACAGCCGTGCCGTGGGCACGGGCCCTGACGCCATTGCCACCGACAATGAACTGGTGCTGACCGTGTTGCTCGACAGTCGTCACCAGAAAGCACTACTGCTGGGCTATGCCAACTTCGCCGAGTTGGCGTTGGTGGAGCAAATGGCGGAGTCGACCGATGAGGTCACGGCATTTGTGCACCAGCAGATTGATCAGGCCCGCACGACATTTGCCTATGAGACACAACAACTGCAACGCTATGCCGCGCAACGGGGGATCGATGCCCTGGCACCCTGGGATTACAACTATTTCTCGGAGAAAATTCGCCAGGCCGTGGCTGGGGTTTCCCAGGACGCAGTGCGCAACTACTTCCCGTTGGAAACGGTGCTGCAACGATTGTGCACGTTCACCCAAACCCTGTTCGGCGTTGAGCTGATCGAACAAACCACTGTCGATACCTGGCACCCGGATGTGCGGGTATTTGAACTCAGGGAATACGCGCAGCCGATCGGACATTTGTTTATTGACCCTTATCGTCGTGTGGCGGGCGGCGAGATTGGCGCCGCCTCGGGCTTGCGCAATCACCGGATGACGGCCGAGGGGCGTCCACAACGGCCCATAGCCGTGCTACGCAGCCAGTTGCCACGACCTACAGCGACCCAGCCCTGCTTACTGGATCATCTGCAATTGAGGGTCTTATTGCATGAATTCGGCCACTGCCTGCAGCACCTGTTGAGCGCCGCTCCCTACCGGGCGATTTCCGGTATGGGCCAGTTAAGCCATGATACGGCGGAGTTCTTCGGGCAAGTGTTGGAGCAGTTCTGCTTTACTCCCTCGTTCCTGATCTGGCTGTCCGGCCATTTCCAAACGCAAGATCCCTTGCCTGACGATGTGGCCCATCAAATGAGCCGATTTGTTCACACTCAGACCAGTCAGGAAACCGCCAGCGTTTTACTCACAGGCCTCGTCGACTTCGAATTGCACCGTACCTACGGCGACGGACGTACACCCCATGAGGTTTTCACCCAGGTCAACCGTGAAGTCGGATATATGCAGTGGCCTGATGGCGCGCGCCCGATCAACAGTTTCGAACAACCGATGGGCAGCTATGGGGCCAAAATGTATTCCTACGCGTGGTCTGGTGTCCTGGCCCGCAAGGCTTTTGAACGGTTTGAGCGTGATGGCCTGTTCAACCCGCAGACCGGGAAAGCCTTCCGTGACCTGTTCATCACTGAGGGGGATACCCGTACGCTGTCGAGCTCGCTGGCGCTTTTTCGGGGTGAAGGTGGGCGATGCGTCGAGCATTCCACCGGGGTATGAGGTAATGCCGTTCAGTTAAGCGCAAATTTCCTGTGGGAGCTGGCTTGCCTGCGATGGCGGTGGGTCAGTCAACTAATCTGTAACTGATAAACCGCCATCGCAGGCAAGCCAGCTCCCACATTTGATCCTCGTTGCTTTGAGCATTGTGTTCGCTTAACTGAACGGCATTAGGGCATGAAGCGCGGGTGCATATGTAGCTCTCGATTGAAACTTGAAACGCCAGAGTGATCCTCTCAGATCACTCACGGCTGCTCACCTCTGCAGCCAATCCGGCATGGAGAGCACTCAATGGTTACTGACAACCCACCGTATTTTTTCAGTGAAACCCAAACCGATCGCACACAGCTGAGCGAGCGCCAACGCACACGCAACTTCACCCTCAAGGACCTTGACTGGCTCGACTCCGTCTATCTGGCCACCGACGCTTTGCGGCGGGCACAAAAAGCGCCGATGCACGTGCAAACCCTGCAACTGAACGTGCTCGGTCAACCGGCTATTGAACTGGCGGGCGCATTCGTCATGAGCCCCGCTCCGCAAGGAGGGGTTTTTCTCTATACGCCAGCGCGTGGTCTGGAAAAGCTGGAAAGCCATGAAACACTCAAGACGCAACTGGGGGCGTGGCTCAAAGACGCGTCGCAGCGCCAAGGGTTGCTTGATTATCTTTCCATCTCCCAGCAAGTCACCCTGACGCCCACTGCGACTCTGACGATTACCGCGCATACCGTGGCCGGCGCTGTCTTCGAAGCACAACAAACGACCCTTTCCAATAACCTGCTTGAAAATGCCCGTCTGATGCGCGAGGAGCTGCTCAAACTGCCCAGTTTCACTTCTCTGCTGGATGAATACATTTCCACTGAGTTGGCGCAGTCTTTTACGGGTGTCGATCATCGCCAGATCCAGGTGCAGAGTTATGTCATCGATGCCTCCAGCGAATCAGGCAACTCTGGTACGCCAACGTCCCGACACACGACCACCCGCTCCTTGAGCGAAACCGTCCTCAGGTATTTCGTTGCCAATGGCTGGCCTGCGGGGGAAACCCGGCGCTACTACAACCCCCAACATGTCCCTGATACCCAGCAGCCCATTCAGGCGGTTGACGATCAGTTGCGTTGGGAAGCCTGCGTCCGAGGGTTGGCCCGGGGCTTGAAAGCCCATATGAAGCAACAGCCCAAGACATTCTGGGAGCAGCCTGCTTCCACCGGATGCTCACGGCTGCAACTGTTTACCCATGCCATGGCCAATGCCTTTTTCACGGTGGCGCTGGACCAGCAACAGCAAACAACGATTACGGTTGACCAGCGTTTGCAACTACAGGCCTTGCCGCTCAAGGCTGCGCTCCCTGCGGCAACGCTTGCTCCGGCCATGAATGTTGAAAAGGCACTGCTGAAAGCGCCTGACCAGTCCCCTGTTGAGCTGGCAGGCACACTCATCATCAGCACTAAAAAGAACGCGGATGACTCGCCCTGGCTGCTTTATACCCCCTACCAAGGCCTGCAAACGTTTAGCGAACTGGATGCGCTGAAAACCCACCTTATCGAGCGTCTCAACCCCCGACAGCATTCCGATGCCTGGAGAAAACACCTGTCCAGGTCGCAGCGCTATAGCGAAGCCGAGCTGTTGGCTCGCGATGTCACCCAAGCCCCGATCACCGAGGTTATTTTCCAAAGCATCATGGAGGGCATCATTGAAAAACAAGGTTGCAACCTTGAGTACGCGCTCGATCAGTACCGCCTGAGCCAGGGCACGATGGACATCGACGCCCTGGTGGATAACGTGCTGGATGTGCGTGGCATGATTGATCCAAAGTTACTGACCTTCGAACCCATGGGGCGCTGGAGTACCCAGTTGGCAGACACCTGGACGGCGACGGTGACAGAACCCAGCATTCCGCCAACGCTCTCTGCAATGCGCACCACCGTACATTTGCTCGAAAACATCAGCGCCGAAATCGAACGGCACGTAGCGTTTCGCCCTTCGCTTGAGCATTGCGCCACCACCTATCTCAACACCAGACTGTACGCTATCGGGCAGCAACACCTGCAGGCTGCATGCCTCTCGGTCCGCCAATACAGCAGCCCCTCGAGCGACACTGCCACACCTCAGTTGCTGTCATCGAGCCGCATGGTCGACTATTTCCTGGCACGTTTATGTGGCGAAGTGGATCCACTCATCGACCCGCTGAACACCCACGTCTACTCAACCGCTCCTGACAAACCCGCCACTAAGATCTCAAGCTTGGAGCTCACCACCTTCAATACGCTGATCGACAGTGCCGTCGACGGTTTTAACCAGTATCTGCGTAGAACCCACAGCGTATCCCCCAACATGGAGCCCCTGCTGAGAAAAGCAATGGAGATGGGCTTGACCGGAGAAACGCAGCTCAGGCTTTGGAACAACGCTTTATTACGCCCCGACTACGAAGTGCTCTTGACCGTACTGGGTATTTACGCCAGAGACTTACGCCTTAGTGTCAACGGATTTCGCCCTGACGCGTTTTCTTTGAGCGTCACACCTGTTGGGCAAAATACTCCGCGGGTACTCATTAACTGTTTCGTGCTGACCGAGCGCGGCGGGCTTGACCCTCAGTATTGCGGTCGCACACTGTTGTGGACGCCCGCGCTGGGCCTGGAAAGTTTCCACTCATTGAGTCACTTCAAAGCAGAGGTGGATCGACGCCTGGCAATCCCGGACGAACGCCAGGTTTTCCTGGCGAACCTGGCGCAACCGGACTGGCATTCACACCCGACCTATGCGCTCAGTTCCCTTGAACTGATCGAAGGCAACCTCGTCGAGCACTTGCAACGAACCTATGCTCAACAAAAAGACCGTGAACTGGCGCAAATCCTGTCCATGAAACTGTCGGTCGAACAGTTGCGCAAGCTGTGGCAAGTTCAAGCCACACAAGACCTGGCTCCCACCAACGTGCAGCGTGCCATGGACATGGTCCAGGCCATGATCCTGCAACAGGGTTTGCAATGGTTCGGCAACGCCAGTGCCGTCGATCAACAGCTCCATGTCGAATTGTTGGAGCAATATCGAAACAACGTCACCGACAATCAGGATTACCTGCACGGGATCGACTCGCTGGCTCAGTTCACGCGCAAGAAACTCAGCGCTTTACTCAAGGAGCTTGACGATCAGGGCAGCGTCACACCTGACGAAATCGAAGTGGGGCTGCCCGCGCAGGGCAGTACGCCGGCCCGCAACCAGTCGCTGCTGGACTATGCCTTGAGTCATCAATCGTATTGGAACGATGAGGTGCCTCTCTTCGCCAGTACCGGTACAACGCCGTTGCCCTCCACCCTGGATGCGCAGACGCTGAAAACGCGGATACAGGCGCTGAACATCAATGCGGCTTACCAAACGTATATCAAGTCCTTCCTGGGCCCTGCCAGCCCGGACTTTGAGCAGCGGTTTACGCGATTTGCCAAGCAACTGCCGTGGCAACTGATGCAATACGCTCACAGCATGACGTTGCAAGGCCAGCTTTCACCGGCGGCCTTCGGGCTCATTCAACAGATCATGGACATGCCCGATGCGATCGCCCGTGCGACAGTGGTGGGCGCCAACGCCATGATCCGCCCGCTGGAGCTGTTGGTCGATGCCGGAAAGAAAACGATCAAGGTCCCTGGGGCTTACCTGATCGGTCCCGCCTCATGTGCAGAGGGGCCTCAAGTTCTTTATGCTCCCTACAGTCCTGGCTACACCCTCAAGGAATACACCGTTGAGGCCGCTCTGCGTGCTGAGCTGACAGCCTCCGGTGCCTTACAGACTTGGCTTCGACAGGTGGTCCCGGCCGTTGACCTCTCGGCACTGACAAGCGCGCTGGAGCAACCCCAAGCCAGTACCCCCCTCCAACTGGCATGCAACCCCATCAATGCGCCTCTGTTCAAACAGCTGTTCACCGACAATGTCGAATTGCTGACAACGCTGCTGGGCTGCCAAAAAACGGCCAATGCAGGCACTGCTTGGGAGACGGCCAAAGCCGTGTTCTCCGAGGGGGTGCAGCAGGCTGTTGTGTTTTTTGCCGGCAAACTGGCTTACCCCTTCTTGGTCTGGCAGAGCTATAAACTGTTCAAAGCGTCTGCCGAGGAGCTGCAAGCCCACCAATGGCATGAGGCACTGGGGCATTTTATAAGCGGTGTCGCCTTGCTGGTCGCTTTGCGCGATTCCATGCCTCCCGTATCAGAGGGCGGCATACCTGCGGCGCCCGAGCCGAGCCCGTCGCCTCCCACGCCTGCGACCTCTGTGGTGTCCTGGCCCGCGCTGGACATTACCGCTGCGCCACGCACCCGGCTCCAGCGTTTCGAAGCCCTTGAGCCGAGCCTGGCCAGCCTGAGCAAAGACACCTCACTCAACCTTTACCTATCGGCCTCCAACCACTACTACGCGGCGGTGGCAGGGAAAGTGTTCCAAGTCATCAAGCACGGCCTGGATTGGCGCATCACCGGTGATGGCGAAGTCGGCCCTGTGGTGCACAGCAACACTCGACAACAGTGGATGCTCAGTAGCACTGACCTATTGCTGACGGGGCGACGAACCCTTGCACGATTGACTAATCGCTTTTACTCCGAGCCATTTGCGCGCTCCAGTATGAATATCCTGGCCAGCGGAATGCGCGAGATTCGAGCGCTTTACGCTCGGGAATCTTGGCTTATCACCGATGCACTTGCTCTGGCGACGTTTTATACACAGAACGCCCAGGAAAATTTGCGCCTGATCATACAAACGCCCCTTGCTGCACCTGAGCTCGTCAGCCAAATCAAAACGTTTTTCGGTTTGCAGACGCTTGAGGTCGAACACCTTGAAAAAATTCAGGAGACCGTCGACAAGGTATGCATTGCGTTGATGGAGCCCTCACTGACCTCCTCGAACTCTACGCGATTTGTCATTGGTCGTTCGCGGGTGCCGGCCCTTCAGGGCGTACACACGTTGATGGCCTTTACGATTGTCCCCGACCCCCTTCAGCTGGTGTACTTGACCGAGGCGTTTTTCAGTCCGGGCCTGAAATACAGTCATTTGCTGATGAAACCGTTCTATGTCAGCGTCCATGCCCGTGCGACCACCCTTATTCACGAAATCACCCATCATGTATGTGAGACGCTGGACTTGGCTTACGTGCATTCCGCCCATCCCTTTCATGACCTGATTGACCCCCAAACACCTGAGGGCAGTAAAACTAAAATAGCCCTGGAAAACCGCCATCTTGCAAGGCTGTCGCTCAATACCCCGATCCGGGAGTTGTTCAAGGTTGTCGATATTGCAACCGGCCTCAAAACAGACCCGGCCAAGGGCACGTCAACACAGCCTGTGCTCGACAGGCTGCTCAGCGTCACTGGCACCCAGACCCTTGCCGATGCCCGGCGGGTTTTCCGTACCGATCCGCTTAAACGCATCATTACGGTACTTAACAACGCCGACTCCGTCGCCTACCTGATTGCACAACTGGGACGTCGAAAAGAGAGACCTGTTGGTGCAACCAGCGATTCGCCCTGACTCGTAATGCTCATCGAGATGGGTGTTGAAAAAATCCCCGGGCCGTTAATTGACGGACCGGGGGTTTTTGTGTGCGGCCTTTATGGCCGTGGCTGTTTGGGCGTGGTGAGTAACAACCGCAACCAGTCCGGGTCGTTAGCTCGCGCCCAGCGATAGGCGTTCCCGTCGTTGAAAAACACCGCAATATCTTCAAGGTCCCAGGTGAGCATTTTTATATGCAGCGTTCTCATGTACTCCTTTGCCGGGCAAGTGATGGCCGCCCAAGGATCACTGATCCATAAATCGGCCCACCCGCTTTCCTGGAAATCCAACGTCAGGTTCAAGCCCGCGGGTAGGGTGCCCACCACGACAAAGGTGTGAACCTGGCAGACCCAGACCTGGGCCGTCCCGCCATTGGTTCGTATCATTTCGCACGCCGCATGGGCCATCTGATCGCAATTGCCGGCACCGGTCTTGAGGATGATCTCCGTGTAGTGCGGCTGGCCGATCTTGCTGTACTCCCACATCACCACGGACTGGGCCTCCTGCACCCGGCGTAGTTCATCCAGCGTGGGGCCTTGGACATTGGCGGACTTGAGCTGGGTTCTCTCTATCAGCGCCGAGGTGCTGGCGTTGGCTTTTTCGGCCAGGTGGCGATTGATCTGCCAGGCAGTAGGTCGTGCGGGTGTGTCAGGTCGGGGCGGCCAGATATCGAGCTGCACAGGACGGGACACGAAGTTGAAGTTCAAGCTGCGTCCTTGGTCGCTGAGGTGGAGCAGCAGCTCGCGTTGCTTGATGGTTCTAAGGCTTGCGGCCCGCTCACGGACCCGCTCGATTTTTTCGGCGCTGACGCCACGGCGAGCTAACTGTCGATACAAGACTTCCAGCGTCGGCAGTGCAACCAATGGCTGGTCGGGTAGGCGCTCCGCCGCTTTCAAGAATTGATTTTTGCGTTCACCAAAGGCATCGATCAGTGCGACATGCTCGCCACCGACGCTGTAATCCAGTTGTTCAAAGCGCAGAGCGCCAGGCCCGATGGATATTGCGGGCACTCGATAAAAGACGCCGACATCGGCTTCGACCACCCAGTGGTCCGTACCAGGCACACTGACCAGCAACGCTCTCAGGGTGCGGCTGTCGTTGATGCCGTCAACGATGCCGTCGAGTTCTACCACCTGAGTCTGTCGGCTAAGCACGGTGTCCAGATCGTCTACCGGTAGGCCGAACTGGGGCTCGTTATCAATGCGTCTGCCGGTGATGTGGGTTTTGTAAGTCAGGGGGGCCGATGCAGGCAGCGGTGTCAGTTCGAATTCGGTAACGCGCGGCGTTACTTCATGGATGCATCGGTAATAGACCAGTTGACGCTTTTGTTCGCCGGCCAACGGAGCGGGTATCAGGCGAACATGGTCCAGCGCCTGGACCCGGCGCAAGTGGATCGAATGCGCATATTCATGCAGTTTTTTAGTGAAGCAGACGATAGGGACGGGGCTGCGTTTATTTCTACGTATCGTGCACAGATTGTCGAAGGTATCGACTTGCCGGGCATAGGTCGGTGAGGTGAGTTCGTTCATGTGTGTGGCCCCATCGTGGGGTAAGCGCCACACGCGGCCTTGGTCCAGCAGGTCGGTGGCGTTGGCACGCTGAATCAGCAGCGGTGGCTTGTCGAAGAGTGTTTCGGTCATCCTGGCCTTATAGCCATCCACCGAGCGGTACGGGATGACCGTTATCGCCGTGTCCAGCCGCAGGTCTGCAAGCGGCGGCCCATAAGGTCTTGCACTGATAGGGTCGAAGGCATACCAGGCGCTGGCGCGTTTTATCGCCAGCACCTGCGTCACCCCATCGGCATGCATCAGGGTGGCGGGTGCGATGTCGGCTCTGTTGAGCAAGCGGGTGTAGTCAACGGCGGCCCCGGGTGCCAGCCGCAGGCGCGTATGCCGGACAGCGCCCTCCAATGCGCGCATGCCGGCTTGATTCAGACGTACCAGGCCATGACGGCCCAGGCGTAGCAATGACGGCAAGCTGTCGAAAGGATTGAATACCGCATTCAGGTAGGTGGCGCCCAGCGTGGCCAGTTGCAGCAGCTTGATGTAGGCGGGCGCGGCTTTGCCCAGGCGCGCCATGCCGGTGAGCAGTAAGCCTTTGGTGGGTGCAAGCAGGCCAAACACATCGAAGAAGCACCCATAGGCGCCCGCGATCATGCGTTTCGTATCGCCCGAGGCCAGATCCTGAGTGCATGACCACAACGGGATCAGGCCCAGCAACGCCTGGTAAACCGCTTCTGCGGTCTTCTGGCGGTCTTCCTGGAGTGTTGAGCCTCTGGCTTGTACCACCAGGGCATCGATGTCGAGGAAGAAGTGTTGATTGACGATGGCCGTCGCCAGGGTGAAGGCCCTGGGCGAATCGAACGTCAGCGCCTGGCTGGCGGACTCCGATGCCTCCACGCGCCACAACCGATCGATGATGACCGTTGAAGACTGATCCGCTCTGGGTGGGCTGCCGGTCATGTAGGCTGCTTCGTCAAGGGCCAGCGAACTACCCAGATGCAGCTGCGAGGTCGGCTGCGTGCTATGGGGGCTGCCCGTCTTGACCGTCAGAGGAGTGCCTCCCAGGTCCAAGGTGTGTGGAAGGCGGAGGTTTTTATACGCCAGGTTCAACAGGGGGAACAGTTCGTAGTCATGGTGGCCGTTCAGCTCCTCGCACCGCAGGATCAAGCCGAAGCGGCCGGTGCGGGCCATTTTCTGCCCCGGTTGTTCTTCGATCTGTGGCTTGTTCGCCGGTTGCCTCAGTACCAGCAATTGCACGGCGGCTTTTTGCAAGTGCTCGCGATCCTTGAAGGGTAATTGTGCGAGCAGGTAACGGATGACAGTGGTATAGGCCTCCTTGAGGCGCGCGACATGGGCGACGCTGGCCTCTTGGAACAGGTTGTTGACATTGTTCAGTCGGCTGAAGTGCTGTTTCATCTCGGTCAAATTCAGCGCCGGGTCGACCGAGTTCCACTGCTGCGCGATAGCCTGAAGGGCTC
This sequence comes from Pseudomonas libanensis, assembly GCF_001439685.1. GTDB lineage: Bacteria > Pseudomonadota > Gammaproteobacteria > Pseudomonadales > Pseudomonadaceae > Aquipseudomonas > Aquipseudomonas libanensis. Next base: position 359,821 of record NZ_JYLH01000005.1, on the reverse strand, counting down.
CACTCATGTGCAGGTCGACCAGCGATTGCAGCTGTGTGCCGTGGGCTGGGAGATAAGACGGTCGCCGCAGTGGCCCCTGTCCCCAGCGCAGGCATTTTCTCTTCAGTAACCTGTTTCCCCGGAATATTTTTTTCAAGTCATTGAGCGCAATACGACGGCGTGTGACGAGCGTGGTTCGTAAGGTTTTGGACGCATCGCCCAACGCATCGACACGTGCTGTGAGGGTGTTTTGAAGTGTGTGGATGTTCTCAAGGTTATAGGTGTCGTGCTCATCGCCGCTAGGCAGTTGGCCCTGTGCAAGCCCCCAGTCAATCAAGGTGCTGGTGGTGTAGTGAGTACGCCACAGGGGTTGTTCGGCCGCGTCCAGCTCCTGGGTGGCGAGCGCTACGATGTCGTTGAACCGCAGGTGCCGCGATGAGCCGCAGGCGAGCGCTTCCGCCAGCATCACACCTTGCTTTAACAGCAACCAGGCATGGGAGGTCATGAAGTACAGCGAGTCGGGGAGCTTGCCCACCAGAAACTCCGGGGCGATACCGGCCAGCAGCAGGTGCGCAGCCAATGCGGTGGAGCGCGAGGTGGCGGCACCGCTCTCGATCAGGTGCAGTTCCACTGTGCGGCGAAGGTCTGTATAGCGGTGGCCCCAACAATCGCGGTGGTTCAGGTTGAGGCCGGCGAGGGTGTAACGGGTTTGACCGGCCTGGGGGTCGAGATCCAGGATCAAGGCGCTCAGCACCAAGGTGTCACGACTGGAGCGGTTGGCCAACTGACCTGGGGCATGACCGTACCATTGCATGGCGTCGATTAATTGATCGGCCAATATTTGCGCGGCTGGACGGGCCAGTAGCTGGTACACCTGTTCCTCGTGTGGGCCGGGTAACAGGTCGGCGCTCAACAGTTCAAGCAGCCCTTGATTGGGCTGTGGCAGAAACCTGCGAGTGATGTTCACGACCGTGACGCGTTGCTCGGCCGACAGCGTCAATGCGCCGGATTGGGGCAGGCCCAGGCCTTCCCAATAATTGCCCAGGCGCGGCTTTACCGGCGGCCCCCATGCGAGCCGGGAGCCTTGGGCGTGGGCTTGGTTATCGCGCTCGCGTTCTATGATGAGCGATTGCCGATGCACCTGCATGGCCATGTCGGAATCGGCCTGGTCGCAAATCGGCGGAACGCTGACGGGGGACGGGCGCCGCAACTGTCCTATCAGGTCCCAGGCTGCTTCGCGGGTATCGGGTAAAGGCAGTTCATGCAGGGCAAGCAGTTGCGCAAGGTTGAATTTGCCATCCAGGGAGATAGACAGCTGCATGGCGTTTGCCAGGGCTTGCAAGCGTTCAAAGACGCCATCCAGAGGCAACTGGGCAAGATGTTCGTAGTCGATTTCGAGCGGTGTACCACTGGGCCCCGCTCCCCTGATCGACTGCCGAGTGACGTCAAAGAGATAGTGCTCGGGGTCCAGGTCCCTGGTTTGCTCCAGTGCCAGGAACTTCGGGTGTTCAGTAATGCCCTGGAGCAGGGCCGAGGCGGTTGCCATGCTGGTCGCCCAAAACGAGAGTGAGGTCAGCCAGCAGCGGATACGGTACAGGGTGAACAGGCTGAATGCGCGGTCGTTGTCATCCTCTGCTTCGATCCCGGCCACCAGCTGCTGCGCCACTGTCTGACGGTCTTCTTCCAATTGTTTGAAGGCTTCTGACAACGGCGATTCGGCGCGCCAGAAAAACGATTGCAGCTGGCTTAAGGTGTCAATCAGAGCGCCTCGCAGGGCGCCCGTGGTCGGCTGTGGGTATCCGTAAAACCTCAGAATCTGTCGGGCGCTCAGTGCCGGGTGTTCGCCGGGAAACGGCAAGCCCATCGCGTCGGGGTCGAGTACCCGGCTGATGGCCAGGATGGGAGGCGCGAGCTGGTACCAGTCACTCTGGTCGTCAAGGGTGAAGGTTTCACTTTGGGTATGCAGCGTACCGTTGTGTACCCTGAGGTCAGCCAGGTTCAACGACTGCCGCCGGGCCCAGTCCAGGAAGCGTGGGCGCTCGAACGCCTGGCGGTACAGCTGCAACCAGCAGCCCAGAGAACTCTGGGTGGGGATCGGCAATGATGCGCCGGACGTTGGCGTGGCGGCCTTGAGATGTTCGACCAAGGCACTGGTCATCAGCCTGTCGCCATCGCGGCGCAGGCTCTTGCTTTGATTCAGCGGGGTCATCCGTGGGGTTCCTGTCGAGAAGAGCAACCCTATAGGCAACCCTTTCACTGTTTAAGTGGACAGAAATGGAACCACCACGGTGGGCGAGCCTGGCGCTATCTATGTAGCAGGAGAGGGGGGCGCAGTGCTTCGCCGTTGGTCCAAGCGCTTGTTGAACTCCAGCCACGCGGCAAACAGGGCCATGACCACGGCTCCCACCACAGCGGTGACGAGTCGTATGGCGAAGCTGTCACCGGTCACGGCGTTGACCATATCGGCCAACGGCGCCAGCACCACACCCAGGCAAAATACCTCCAGGGAGTAGCGCCCCATCCGCGTCAGTTGTTGCGCCAACCAGTGTTGCGTCCAGCCGACACCGGGGAGCAATTTGGCGGTGACGTAGGCCAGGGCCAGGAAGTGCAGCAAGCGCACCGGCGACAGGTCGGTCTTGCTGATGGGGTACAGCCATTCTCCGATCAGGTGTGGCATCCAGGCATCGTGCACGTCGGGCCAGCGCCATGACAGGGCGATCATGCAGGTCGTCAGCACATACGCTGCAGCCGCGATGAACAACGGTTGACGCAGCAGTGGCTGCTGCACGGTAGGGCGCGCTGAACGCAAGGCCGCTGCGCCGCCGAGAATAAACAGGCACTGCCAGGTGATGGGATTGAAGTACCAGACCCCGCCGTTGCTGGCCGGCAGGTTCCAGCCCTGCCAGGGTGCGAGCAGGTACACCACCAGCGAGATCGCCACAGTGGCCTTGGGCACGCGCAACAGCAACGGCAGCGTGAGGGGCAGGCTGAGTATCAGCACGATATACAGCGGCAGCGGGTCGGTCAGGTTGGGTTTGAAGCGCAGCAGCAACTCATCGACCAAGGCCTGCTGGGTATTGTTGAGGAAATACTCCAGGCCCATCTCCTGCACCAGGTCGCGGGTTTCGATATGGCTGTTGGCGAAAATCACGATGCCCATCAACAGCGCCAGCAGGAAAATATGCACCACGTAGAGCGTCCACACCCGGCGCAGGATTTTCAAACAGGCGATGAAATAGCCGTCGCGCTGCAGGATCTTGCCGTAAGCCAGTACCGCCGCGTAGCCGGCCAGGAACACGAAGATTTCCGCGGCGTCACTGAACCCGAAGTTCTGCACGGTGACGTTGGCGAGGGGGTTGTGGGGCACGTGATCCCAGAAAATGAAGATCAACGCCAGGCCCCGAAAAAAATCGATGCGCGGGTCGCGTCCGTTCAGCATGGCAGCGGGCTCTTGAACAAGTTGTTGAATGACGATAGGTGAGCGCGTGCGTTGTCGTACGCCGCACGTCGGGCGGGCGCAGGGTGGCGGTATTTGTAAGCAATTGCAAAGGCTGGATATTACTGAATGTCTCTAGACATCAATGATCACCAGAATGCCTTGGCTGCCGGTGAGTACACCGTGGGCAGTGCCGGCTTCCACCAGGTACATCTGGCCGGCGTCCACCCTAATGGCTTGATCACCGATGCACAGATGCAAGTACCCACTGATCACCAACAAGCCTTCGTTGTAGTTGTGGGTTTCTTCCTCATACGCCTGCCCATCCATGCGCAATACCTTGATCCGCGCCGGACCAACCTGGCCCAGGCCGATGGATTTCCAGCTTTCTGGTAATTGCTCGGCGATGGCGGTGAAATCCAATAACGGCATGTATGACTCCTTGTTTTTAACGATGCCGTCTGTGGTCCGGCTCAGCGGGCAATGGGTGTTTTCAGAAAGCATCCATCAACAAGACCCGGCATGGTTTGGCTTGATGCTCATTGATCTGGGGCACCAACCGTCTGAAGTGCTCGGTCTGGCAGTGCGCATCCAGCGCCGCCTGATCGGGCCATTGTTCAATAAAAACAAAGTGCCCCGGGTCTTTTTGATCGATGAACAAATCGTAGGCGATACACAACGGTTCCTGGCGGGTTTTTTCCACCAATTCGGCGTACCACGGGCGCACGGTTTCCAGGTGTTCGGGCTTGATAAAGTCCTCCGCGATGACTTTTAGCATGGTAGGCCTCCTTCAGGCTGCAACGGTTTCATGGGGCTCAAAGCTGTCCGCCCGTGCCATCTGCCACATGCGCGAATAGAACTCGCCGTTCACGTCCCCGGTGAGCAATTCTCCGGGCTTCAAGAACACATGCAACTGCGAGAACAGCTTGATCTCCGTCGCCGACATCCGCCGCACCAAGTGTTTGGCCGACAATTGCGACGGGTGATCCAGGCCAGCGGCGGCGAGCATTTCCGCCAAGGCGTGGAGGGTGTTGCGGTGGAAGTTGAACACGCGTTGGGCCTTGTCCGGCACCACCAGCGCGCGCTGGCGCAGCGGGTCTTGAGTCGCTACGCCGGTGGGGCATTTGTTGGTGTGGCAACTTTGTGACTGAATGCAGCCGATGGCGAACATAAAACCGCGCGCCGAGTTGGCCCAGTCGGCGCCGATGGCCAGGACGCTGGCGATATCGAATGCGCTGACGATCTTGCCGCTGGCGCCGAGTTTAATTTTGTCGCGCAGGTTCAGGCCGACCAGGGTGTTGTGCACAAACAGCAACCCCTCACGCAGCGGCACGCCGATATGGTCGGTGAACTCCACAGGGGCGGCGCCGGTGCCACCTTCCTTGCCGTCCACCACGATAAAGTCCGGGAGGATGCCGGTTTCGAGCATGGCCTTGGCAATGCCCATGAACTCCCACGGGTGGCCCAGGCAGAACTTGAAACCCACTGGTTTTCCGCCGGACAGTTCACGCAACTGGGCGATGAATTGCATCAGTTCGATGGGGGTGGAAAACGCACTGTGGCGTGACGGCGAGATGCAGTCTTCGCCCATTATGATGCCGCGGGTCTCGGCGATTTCCTGGGTGACTTTGTGCTTGGGCAGAATCCCGCCATGGCCGGGCTTGGCGCCCTGGCTCATCTTGATTTCGATCATGCGCACTTGCGGGTTCTGCGCCTGCACGGCAAAGCGTTCCGGATCGAAACGGCCGTCACTGGTGCGGCAGCCGAAATAACCGCTGCCCAATTCCCAGGTCAGGTCGCCGCCGTTTTCGCGGTGGTAGGGGCTGATGCTGCCTTCGCCGGTGTCGTGGGCGAAGTTGCCGAGCTTGGCGCCCTGGTTGAGTGCGCGGATCGCATTGGCGCTCAACGAGCCGAAGCTCATCGCCGAGATATTGAACACCGACGCCGAGTACGGCTGCGTGCACTGCGGGCCACCTACCATCACGCGAAAGGCGCTGGGGTCGCTCAGCGGTGCGGGCCGCATGGAGTGGCCGATGAACTCGAAGCCCGACTGGTACACGTCGATCAAAGTGCCGAAGGGTTTGTCGGCGGTTTCATTTTTGGCCCGCGAGTACACCAGCGAACGCTGGGCGCGGGAGAAGGGCAGGGCGTCGCTGTCGGATTCCAGCAGGTACTGGCGGATTTCCGGGCGGATGGCTTCCACCAGGTAGCGGATATTGCCCAGGATCGGGTAGTTGCGGCGCACCGCGTGGGGGCTTTGCAGCAGGTCGAAAATACCGATCAGGCTGAGTACAGCCGTGACGAGCGTGATAGGCCACAACCATTCATGTTCGATAAAAGGAAGGCTGGCGAGGGTGAAAATGACGCATACAGCAAAGAAGGCGTAGCGGCTTAACAAGGACAGGCTCATACGGTTTCCTTGGGTTCGGACTCTTCAGGTCGATCCACCATTCTGCGCTTGTCAGGAAACCATAGACAACCTGTGGGAATATTCAGTCTGACCCCATCACTGCATAGGTATCTACATAACTTTGTAGGTTGTATCAGCCGACGGTAACCACGATGCGAAGCAAGTCGCTCTTGATCTTGATCTGCTTTTGATCTCAGGCGCCCCGTTAAACCACGCTGGCCGAGCCAAGGCGAGGTGCCGAGTGGTGGGGCAAGAGCCCTTTGGTTACTTTGGGGGACAGTTCACGTCAGGGCGGAACCCTAAGTGGCCGTTACTTAAATAACGGATATGTACGCGGTCTGATCCAACTTCCCAGTTCGCTGCCAGGCCGCCTTCGCAGGCAAGCCAGCTCCCACATTTGGATCGCGGCACGTTAGGGAGATAGGCGCCGACTGTCAGGCCGTCACGGGAGCAAGCTCCCTCGCCACGGGTTCAGCTTCGTATCGCAGTTGTGTAGATACCTATGCCCATCAGTGGGACAGACTGGCCCGGGATAGACAACTGGCGGCGGTTGGGTCGGTTCGTCCACTATTAAAATTGACAGTCTGTAGCCGGCCTCAACAGCGGCTATTATAGAAGCGCTTGGCCTAACCTTATTGCAATAGGTTCTCGTTTGGATGCATTTATCGTGTTACTGTATAACACATCAACTGCACCCAGATGCCCAGGAGGCCTTATGAAAGCTGGTATCCATCCCGACTACCGCACCGTGCTGTTCCACGACACCGCCGCCGACGTGTTCTTCCTTATCGGTTCCACCGCCGACAGCGATCGCACCCATAAACACAGCGACGGCAACACCTATCCCTACATCCCGCTGGACGTATCGAGCGCCTCGCACCCGATCTACACCGGCCAACAGCGCAAGACCCAGGCCGAAGGCCGTATTGCAGGCTTCAACAAGCGCTTTGCGTCGTTTGGGTCTAGTCCAAAAAAAGCTGACGCATGAGCATGATTCGGCGGCGTACCCTACGCCGCCGTCTGCCGAATCGGCAGTACCACCCGAAACTTCGTACCCTTGCCCACCTCGCTGCTGACGCTGATATCGCCCCGGTGTTTCTTGACGATCCCGTAGGACAACGACAACCCCAGCCCCGTGCCTTCGCCCACCGGCTTGGTGGTGAAGAACGGGTCGAAGATTTTCTGCACGGTTTCGGGAGCAATTCCGCAGCCGTTGTCTGCCACTTCCAGCCACACGTTTTCGCCTTCCACCCCGTTGCTGATGGTAATGGTGCCGCGCTCAGGGCCCATGGCTTGTGCGGCGTTGATCACCAGGTTCATGACGACTTGGTTTAGTTGAGAAGCCAGGCACTCAATGTCCGGCAGCGGTGCGTATTGCTTGACCACATCGGCCTTGTACTTGAGTTCGCTGGCGACGATGTTCAGCGTCGAGTCGATGCCTTGCTGCAGGTTGGCGAACTGCCAGGTCTGGCCGTTATCCACCCGTGAGAAGTTCTTCAGGTCCTTGACGATCTGCACCACACGGCCAATGCCCTCTTTGGATTCGCGGATCAGGATCGGAATGTCGTCCTTGAGAAAATCCAGTTCCAGCTCGCTGCGCAATGCCGTGAGTGGGTCGCGATGTTCTGGCGCGTCGATGTGTGCTTCGCTGCGCTGGTAGGCATCGAGCATTTGTTGCAATTGCTTGAAGTAGTTGTCGAGGGTGCTGAGGTTGGACGAAATGAAGCCCACCGGGTTGTTGATCTCATGGGCGACGCCGGCCGCGAGTTGCCCCAGTGAGGCGAGCTTTTCCGACTGCACCAGTTGGCTTTCCAGGAGCTTGCGCTCGTCGATCTCCAGTTGCAGCGCTTGGGTGCGTTCTTCCACCAACTGCTCCAACTGCGAGGTTTGCAGGGAGGCGCGCCGGGCCATGTCCCATTTGTTAGCCAGGGTGTTGGCCATTTGCTGGACTTCGATATTGTCGAACGGCTTTTTCAGGATCAGCAGGCGGTCAAAGGCGTGCAGGCGAGACAACAGGTCTTCCCAGGAATAGTCCGAATAGGCGGTACACACCACCACTTGCAACTCGGGGGCCACTTTCCACAGTTCTTCAATGGTCCTGGCGCCGTCCCACCCCTGGGGCATGCGCATGTCAACGAAGGCCAACGCATAAGGCTGCTCTTGCGCCATGGCAGTGGTCAGCAGGCCCAGGCCTTCCTCGCCGCCATAGGCGCAGTGCAGCTCGAACGCCTGGGCTTGAGGTTTGGCTGCGTCGCCAAACAACGCTGACTCCATCTCATCCAGCGCCTGGGTGGAGGCTTCGTCGGGCATCAGGATCTTGCGAAAATCCTCATGAATGGACGGTGTGTCATCGATCAGCAGGATGCGCCGGTTGGGAGGTTGGTTCATGAGCTGCTTCCGGCAAGGGTCAGGGGGATGGTCAAGGTGAAGACGGCGCCAAGGCCCGGCCCGTCGCTGTGAGCGCTGAGCTGGCCGTTCATTTCCACGGCGGCCAGGGCGCAGCTGTGCAGGCCGAAGCCATGGCCCTCTTTGCGGGTGGTAAAACCGTGGGTGAAGATGCGGGTCATGTTCTCGGCCGGTATGCCTTCGCCGTCGTCCTTCACGCTGATCTTCAACGTATCGTCGCCCTCCGTCTCAACCGTCAGGGTAATTTGCCGTGGCCGCTCAGAAAGGTTGCTCATGGCGTACTTGGCGTTGCTGATCAGGTTGACCATGATCAGCAGTAACCGATGTTTGTCCCCGAGGATTTCCGGCACCGGTGCGTACGCCTTGAGCACCGTGACATGGTGACGGCTCAGCGCGCCGGCGTTCATGCGCAGGGCATCGTCCATCAAGGCGCTGATGTTGACCGGCTCCAGCAACTTAGACGCGCCCGCATAGGATTGCTGGGTCGAGACGATGTCCTTGATGTGGTCCACGCTTTTGCTCAGTTGTGTCAGCTCATCGCTCATGCCTTGCTGTTCGACGGCAATCGCTTCGACCAACTGGTTCAGATAGCCCGGCAGCAATTTGCCCTTTTCATCCTCGGTGAGAAACGTACCCAGATCGCCCTGATGGGCGTTGATCAACTGCATGGCTTTGCCCAGGCCCAGGGCTTTGCTGCTGCGCAGTTTGCGGGTGACCAGGTCGGCGGAGATATTCACGCTGTTGAGCACGTTGCCGACGTTGTGCAACACGTTGGTGGCGATCTCCGCCATGCCGGCCTGGCGGGCGCTGTCCATCAGCTCGCTCTGGGCATCCTTGAGTTGTTGCGTGCGCCGCTCCACCCGTTGCTCCAGGGTTTCGTTGGCTGACTGCAAGGCACGGTTGACGCGGTTGATCTCGGCGAAACTGCGCAGCAAACGGACCGCCAGGTACAGCAACAGCACCACCAGCAGCGTCGAGAAGATCAGCAGGTAGCGATGATACTGATGATCAACGAGGTCCGCGGCCTGCTGGTCCTGATTGAGGTGGGTGGTCAGGTCATCGAGGCGTGCGGCCACAGGCACAGCGGCAATCCGTTCGAGCAGGCTGTTGACCACCGGCTGTTCGCGCAGAATCAGCGAAATATGATTGCTGAGGATATCCACCGGCGCCTGGAACTCACTGGGCAGGCTCTCTTTGTTGATTGCCAGTTTGCCCAGGCCCACCAGGATATCGGCGGCGCGATCGTCGCTGGTGACCTGGGCGAACTCCAGGCTGCTGAGCAGCAGGTCGTAGGTGTCGGTGGCCACGCCTTGCAATTGCAGTCGGCCTTCATCGTTAATGCGATTGAATTGGGCCTGGATGTCGTCTTCGGCGGTCGGCAAAAAGGCCAGGGAGTTGCGCAGCACCGCGTTGTGGGACTTGAACTGGTCCACCAACCGGGCTTTTTCCTGGATGGCCGTCAGATACTCCGCTTGGCTGGCTTGCCAACCTGGCAGGTCGGCAGGGTTGTGGTAGGTGTCACGGCCCTGCAGGTCGGACCATAGGCGGGTCATGTCCGTCAGCGGTGTGACCAGTGGATCGTAGTTGTGGGTAATCGCGATCCGAGCCTTGAGCACTTCGCTGTCCCACTGGGCATTGAGCTGCTGGAGCTGGCGGATCAAGTCCCGCGACTGGGTATAAGTGGCTGTCTGGTCGCGAGAAGACTTGAGGTACAAAAACACCAGGGTGGAGGCCAGGAGCAAGGCCATGAGGCCAAGCAGTATTTGGCTGGTGCGCCGGCGTGACACTCGTCTCATAGCGGCTTGCCCGCCCATTCGCCGGTCAGGGTCTTGAGAAACTCGATAATCAGGTCCTTGTCTTCCTGGGAAGGGTTGCGCCCCAACTGGTACTTGAACATCACGTCAACCGCCTCTTCAAGCGTCTTGGCCGAGGCGTCGTGGAAGTAGGGTGCGGTGACGGCCACATTGCGCAGGCTGGGCACCTTGAACACATGGCGGTCCTCTTCATCCTGGGTCAGCAGGTAGCGCCCCAGGTCCGATTCCAGCGGGTTACCGCGCTTCTCGAAATAGTCGCCCATCACACCGAACTTCTGGAACATGTTGCCGCCAATGTTCACGCCCTGGTGGCAGGCAATGCAGCCGTAGTCCTTGAAGCGTTGGTAGCCGTATTTTTCCTGGGTGGTCAGGATTTCGGTGTTACCCAGCAAGTATTGGTCAAACCGCGAGTTCGGTGTCAGCAGCGTGCGCTCATAGGTGGCCAGGGCGTTTTGCACATTGGAAGCGGTGACGCCATCGGGGTAGGCCTGTTTGAACGCGTTCTGGTAGGCGGGCAGGGCGGCCAGGTTGTGCACCACGGTGTTCCAGTCGCTGCCCATTTCCACCGGGCTGATCACCACCTGTGCGACCTGGGCTTCCAGCGTGTCCACCCGACCGTTCCAGAACTGTTTGAAGTTCAGGCTGGCGTTGAACACCGAAGGGGTATTGATCTGCACTGGTTTGCCATCGAAGCCAATGGAGAACGGCTTGTTGTCGGCGCCACCGGTTGTCAGTTGGTGGCAGCTGGCACAGGACAATGTGTTGTTGACCGACAAGCGTGGCTCGTTGAACAGCTGGCGACCCAGCTCTACCTTGGCCGGGTCCAGTACTGGAACCGGCGGCAATGGCTTGAGCGCTTCGTTCAGCGGCGCGGCCGACAGCGGTGCGCCGGTGCCCAGGCACAACGCGAACATCAGGCCAAAACGGTGGTTTACGACGTTGCTCAAGCGAGCACTCCTTGCAGGCCTATGGCTATTGGTCGGGCATCAGTGTTGCGCGACCCGTTTGCAGCAACTGGACGAAATCCTTGGGCGGCAACGCCTTGCTGAACAGAAAACCCTGGCCCTCTTCACATCGCTGGGCTTTGAGAAAATTCAGTTGTTCGACGGTTTCCACCCCTTCGGCAATGATGTTCAGCTCCAGGCTCTTGCCCATGCCGATGATAGCGCTGATCAGCTGTTCGTCCTGGCTATTTACGCTGAGGCCACGCACGAAGGATTGGTCGATCTTCAGCACATCGATGGGAAAGCGCCGCAGGTAGCTGAGGCTTGAATAACCGGTACCGAAATCATCCAGGGTCAGGCGGATGCCCATGGCTTTGATCTTTTGCAGGGTCTCCACGGTTTCATCGACGTTCTGCATCAGCACGCTTTCGGTGATTTCCAGTTCCAGCTGGGTGGGTGGCAGGCCGGTTTCTTTGAGGATAGCGGCCAGGTTGTCGACGAAGTCCCGTTGGCGAAAGTCGATCGCCGAGATATTCACCGACATGCACAAGGGCGCCAGGCCCATCTCGCGCCATTCTTGGGCTTGTGCGCAGGCTTGGCGCAATACCCATTGGGTCAGGCGCACGATCAGGCCGCTGTCTTCGGCGACCGGAATGAAATCCGCCGGGCTGATCCAACCCGACTGCGGTTGAAACCAGCGTGTCAGCGCTTCGGCTCCGACGATACGCCCGGACTCCAGCGCCAGCTTGGGCTGGTAGTGCAGCACAAACTCATCGCGGTCCAGCGCCTGGCGGATCGCGCTTTCCAGGTTTTGCTGGTGCTGGGCGCGCAGGTTCATGTCTTGTGTGTAAAAGCTCAAATCGCCCGGGCCGCGTTCTTTGCTGGTGCGCATGGCGGTTTCAGCGTGCTTGAGCAAGCCCACGGCATTATCGCTGTCATTGGGGTAAATACTGATGCCAAGGCTGGCGCTCACACTCAGGTCATGCCCCGCGACATGGCGAGTCGCGCTGACGGCATTGAGCACCTTTTGCGCAATGTGCTGGGTTTGCTGGGGATGCTGGATATCGTTGAGCAGCACCACGAATTCGTCGGAGCCGTAACGAAATACCGAATCTGACGCCCGCACCGCCGCTACCAGGCTCAGGCTGACTTGCGCAAGCACCTCGTCGCCCGCCGGATAGCCCAGGGCGTTGTTGATGCGCTTGAAGCGGTCGAGCCCCAGAAACATTACCGCCAGTTGCGTGTCGTGCCTGCGGCCCAAAGCGATCGCCTGCGTCAGGCGGTCGCCCAGCAACGTGCTGTTGGGTAACTCTGTCAACGCGTCGTATTGCAACAAATGCGAGACCTTGAGCAGCTCCTGTACGCGCTCCTCAATGGTGTGCTCCAGGCTGATTACCTTGAGGGCCGCGTCCTGGGCCAGTTGCCATTTCCAGGTCAGGGCGCTGGCCATCTGGCGGATTTCCAGGTGGTCGAAGGGCTTTTTCAGGATCAGCAGTTGATCGTTGTATTTCAGTCGCGCTTCGATGGCCTCAAAGGAATAATCGGAATAGGCCGTGCACAGAGCAATTTGCAGGTTGGGATCCACCTCCCACAACTGTTCGACGGTATGCAGGCCGTCCCAGCCAGGGGGCATGCGCATGTCGATAAACACCATGGCGTAAGGCAAGTGGGCATCCACGGCTTTCTTGACCAGCGTCAAGGCTTCCTGGCCCTGGTAGGCGGAATCCAGGTCAAACGCCTGGCGCACCGGCGCCGTGGTACCGAACAGGGCGGACTCCAGGGTGTCGAGGGAGGGCTCGCCGTGCTCGTCGGCACAGAGGATCTTGCGAAAATCCTGGTGGATCGAAGCGGTGTCGTCGACGATCAGGATGCGCCGGTTGGCCCGGCCCGACGCCGTCTTCATGGCGCGCTCGGTACATGCAAAAGGCTTGATAGCATGACAACTCCTTCCCTGGCTCGACAACAGAACGGGACACAACATGCAATGCAGCATAGTTGAGTTCCCTTGATATCGACGGCCAGTTGGCGTCAAATCAATCGCGCTTTGTATTGCGCGGATTCAATTTAGCTTAACTTCGTTTAATTTGAAGGCAGAGTCGCCATGGAAGAACAACTCGCTACGAAGCCCGCCGTTTTGCTGGTCGACGATGAAGAGTCGATCCTTAACAGCCTGCGCCGCCTGTTGCGCGGCCAGCCCTATGATGTGGTGTTGGCCACCAGCGGCGCCCAGGCGCTTGAGATTATGGCGACCCGGCCCATCGATCTGGTGATGAGCGATGCGCGCATGCCCGGCATGGACGGCGCCACGCTGCTGGCCGAGGTCCACCGGCTGTATCCCGCCACCAGCCGCATCCTGCTCACCGGCTACGCCGACCTCACCACCATCATCAAGGCGATCAACGACGGGCAGATCCACCGCTACATCAGCAAACCCTGGAGTGACGATGAGTTGCAGCTGGTGTTGCAGCAGACCCTTGAGCATCAACGGCTTGAGCGCCTGGCTCGGGATCAGACCGAACAACTCAAGCTGCTCAACACCACCCTGGAAAAACGCGTGGCGGCGCGTACCGCCGAATTGCAACAAACCGCCGACATGCTCGACCTGGCCTACGACGAGCTCAAGCGCAGCTACGTGACCGGCACCGAAGTGTTTTCGCTGCTGGCCAACCTGCGCTTGCCCAAGGATAAACAGACCAACCGCGCGCTGATCGAGTTGATTCGGGTGTACTGCGCCGCCCAGGCCATGGACGAAGCCAGCACCCGTGACCTGACCATGGCCGCCGCGTTGTACAACATCGGCAAGTTGAGCTGGACCGACAGCATGATGATTGCACCGTCGGACAAGCTGTATAGCACCGACCGTGGGTTGTACCGGGAGTATCCGGCGCAAAGCGAGTCGCTGTTGATGACCCTGGAACCGATGAAGGACGCGGCGCGCATCATTCGTCATCACCAGGAACGTTGGGACGGCACGGGGTTTCCCGACCACCTCAAGGGCGATACGATCCCGCCCGGCTCACGGCTGCTGAAGCTGGCGGTGGACTTTATCGAATTGCAGAAAGGCTTGATCCTGGAGCGGCACCTCAACAGCGACGAAGCGCTGTTGTATATCCGCAAGTACGCCGGGCGCCTGTATGACCCGGCGCTGGTGGAAGATTTTGTGCAAGCCTGCGCGGCTTTCCTCAGCGATGTGACCCTGGGTGATCCTACGGTCAAAGTCCTCACCACCCGTGAGCTGGAAGCCGGTATGGTGCTGGCGCGCAACCTCAATGCCGACAACGGCATGTTATTGCTCAATGCCGGCAAGGTACTGAACTTGCCGCTGGTGGACAAGCTGATCGCGTTCGAGGCCATGGAGGGCGCCAAGTACAGTGTGTTTATCAAGATGCCCGACGAGGTGGCGCCACTCCTGTAGCTATACGCCCCAGGCTACGTGCTTGCTGCCGTGGTAATCAAAGATGCCCCTGATGATGTAGACATCTTTGCCGTCTTCTATGCCGTTTTGTTCAATTGCCACGCGCCAGAGACCACGGCCCGAGCCTGCCTGTACCTGGGGCAGATCGACATAGGTGAAGTTACCTATTCGCTTGCGGCTGAGACGGCCGGCCTGGATATCCTGGGTGATTTGCTCAAGTTTGGCGGTGGCGGAGGCGGGCAGGAGTTTTTTCTGGGTTTGCGCCAGATCATCCAGCTTCACGATGTTGATCAGTGGATCGCGAGTGGGCAGAACTTCCGGGACGACTTGCGGTGGCAGCCCTGGCCTGTCAACCCTATGGGTTTGAGCGCGGGGCACTTCAAACTCCAGAGGCGTTGAAAACTTGGGCAGGGCTTTTTCAAAAGCTGTGACGTCTTGACTGTCCACCATGGCTACGCCAGCGCCTGCACCAGGCTGGCCTCGGGATAGGGCGATATAGGGAATGCCGGCTTTTTTGAAATCTTCTGAAAAGGAGGGGACTTGAAGCCTGGCGAGTTTTGCCTTGACGGTATCTCTGAGGAATGCCTTCAGGGTTTCTTGGGTCTCAGGCAGCAATAAGAATCGATAGGTCGCCTCTTGTCGTGTAATGCCGAGATTTGAGGCGAGTTCATGAATGCGTGCGAGGCGTGCGGGATCGTTTGCAAATTCTATTAGCGCAGCGTCTCGCCAGGTAGCAAGTTCATATTTAGCCGAGAATTTATCCATCGCCGTCTGGTGTTTATTCGTGATGGCATACCCGACAAACTGTGCGCCTGTATCGGGGTCGGCAACGGCAATCGAAGTTCTGATTTGTTTGTTGAAGTTGTCGTTTTTGCCAATGAGCCTTTTGACTTTTTTAAACAGTTCCTCCTTGTCCAGCGCAGATAGAGGGGGCGTAAAGTGCTGTGTCGACAGGTGTATATGTTCAAGCGTGGCCAGTTCGAACCGCAGGTTTAACAGGGCGTTATGTAATCGCTCCTGATTGGCGCGGCTCAAGCGTTTCTGGTTCGACAGCCAACGACGAAATTCAGCTTCATCAAGGTCGCCGAGCCGTTGTCGGGCGTGCGTGATCAAGTTGAGTTTCTGGGAGGCGCCGGTTTGTTCTATGACGCTCAAGAAGTCGCGCATCTCCCGTTCGTTTGTTGCGAAAATCCGTGTGGCGGCGATCAGGTCCGCATCCACTTGCTGTTCAGGGGTGAGAGGAGCGCGCAGGGCACCTAGAACGGAACCGCCGCCTTGGGCGTTGCGTTGGAAGCGCGGCTTCCAGCTTTTTGCGTCTCCCGGCACGACCATAAAGTCCACCTTGTTGCCCGCCGGGTCTTTTACATAGCGTGCGCCGTCGTCCACATAGGATTGATACAGGTGATAGCGGCCTGTCTGGTCGCGCATTGCGATGAACTGGTTATTGTGTTTGTCCAAAAAAAACGGCGCGCTGCCGGACTGGCGTGACAACTTGTATCGGTGAGTTAGGGCAAACTCCTCGACGTCAAAGAACGCCTCGATTCGTTCAGGCAACCGATACGGCGCCACATCGACCCAGGCCGGTTCCAACGGGCGGATTGAGGCCTTGGTCAGCACGATGCTGGTGTGCTTATCAGTACCGATTTTCTTGACCAGCCCAGGGAGCCGACGCCCCAGCCGTTTGGACAGGGCCAGGCCACGATTGATACCTCGACGCAGCAGCGACAGCGTGGCCTTACCGGGGATCAGTCCCACCAGCAAATCGGCTGCATCAACGCCAAACATAAGGGTGTTCACCACCGATTCGCGCAAAATCTGCGCATTGCTGCGGGTACGGTAATCGGCGTGCGCCAGTTGAAAGCCCAGTTGCGCCGAATACAAGTACGCATGCAAATGCCCGGTGATGGGCGTCAAGACATAACGGTGTACATCGCGCTTATCGTTGAAAATGCGTTCAACTTCCTGTGCATCCTGAGTCGCCATTCGCGGCCTGAAGTAAGCCTGCCATTCGGGTTTTGCCTTAAGCGTATCCAGGTCTGCCAGGCCGTTGGCCAGCTCCCTGAAGGGCATGCCATCCGGTGACTGCGGTGTATACAGCACACTGACCCCGGATGGCTGGGTGCCCTTGCGATTGATGACCAGCACGCGATTGATCACTTGCCCACCTTGCCCCCTGGCTTGCGCACCGCCCATTACCAGCAGGTTGACCTCTATATCGTGGTCGCTGACTTTGGGGCGGTTGGTTGAGTCGGGGTGCAGCGCTATCGCCTGTATCCAGTCGAGCCCGCTGCCGGGGGTGTGAAAGGTAAACAGCTTATGGGCATCGGGGTTCAGCCGAGCCTCAAGGGCATCCAGGTTCAATTGCGCCGCACAGGCATTTTGCCAGGCGGTGGCGAAGGTGCGCCCGGCGCCACTGTGCGCGAAGGCGCTGCGCAGGTATGTGTCGTATTTCTGACCAATGTCGGCCGCCTGGGCGAGCGCACGCAAATCGCTATTGCCGAGCCTGCCATGCTGGACGCCGGCGGTGTCGACGATACTGGCGGTAGCGCTGATCGTTGTCAGCAGGCCGCCCACGGAAAACGGTTCGACGTTGCGTCGGGCATAACTGGCCAATGTGCGCAGGTCTACGAGAACGGAGGTCCTCCAGGTGCCCCACGTCAGGTGTTTACCCTGTAAAAACTGCGGGATATCGATTTTGGGGTCTTCGCTGACGTAGACGACGGCGCTGTCTATGTCGCGATAGCCGCGCACCTCCACCGACCTGGATGCCTGCTCCGCTGACGCACGCAAATACACCAGGCTTCTGTAAGTGTCGACGTCCACGTCGGCATACGCCGGTTTCTGGGTTTTGAGTACCCTGTCGGTTTCCGTTTCAGAGAACGCCTCCAGGCTCGATATGTTCTCGAGTAACGGAATAAGCACCTGGTTACTGTCGAGCAACGCCTTGTCCAGTTGTCGGTAAAGGGCTTGATCTTGCGCACTGACGGTTTTCAACCACGTCGGTTCTACGTCCACCAGGCGCAGGTTGCGTGCGGCGAAAGCGCCGGCGACATCCAGTTGCAGCGCCAGGTCTGCAACCCGATCGAGCTCGTCTGGCTCCGGCAATACTGCCCTGCGCACGGCGTAACGGATCGCATAATGTTGCAGCATGCGCAGTGAGCGAACACTGGCTGCAATCACGTCTGTGCTGATCCGTGGGGGTTGTGCCGCCAGCATGTATGCACCGCTCAGAGCGGCGCCCGAGGCGTTCAACAGGCTGGCGATCAGCAGTTGGCCTGCCGGGCCACCTTCTGCTATGCGCGCCGAGACGGTTTCATTCAAACGTTGCAGGTTGTCAAATTCCTCAAACTCTTCGCTCGGGCTATACAGCATCACGCGGCCCTTGGCAGACGTGTCGTGTGGGGGGCTCAGGATGAAGGCTGCGGCGAACTCACTGCCGTCCTCCAGTGCCAACTGATAGACCTGCGGCCGGTTTTCGGCGGCGAGCGCCTTTTCCCGCGCCGCATCACTGGGATATTTGAGAACCGCGTCCGCCAGCGCCCGGCCTTGGGCCGACAGCGTGCCATCCAGTGTGCGCAATGCCAGTTGTTGAGCCAGCACCTGGCGACGCAATGCGATCAGTTGTGACTCTGGAGTGGGTTGACCAGGCTCGGCGGATTCCCAAAATGTGTTCAGGCTCTGGGTAATGGCCATTTCCAGCCTGACGGCCAAGATCGCCGGCGAGGCAGTGGCGCTGAGGCGCTGGTCAGCGTCCAGCGTGTCGCATTGCCGGTAGAAAGCACCACTCTCTTCGGTCAGATAGGTCTTGGCATCCGGGGCGCGTAACCTGGTCAGCAGCGAGCCCAGAGATTCGCAGGACAGTAATTGCTTCTGCCCGTCCTGGACCTCGCGATAGCGACTGTAAAAAATCTGATTTGGATCGATGGGCAAATGCACATCGGGAAACATCTCTGCCAGTTGTTGCTGGTATACGCCGCCCACACTGGGCTGTTGCTGGATCAACTGTGATGTCTGGGCATTGAGCTGGTCGAGTTTACGGATGAGGTCATTCAGTTGTTCATCGGCCTGCTGCGGTTGTGGTTCGTCGGCAGACGGTTCTTGAGCGGAAATATGCATGGATAAACTCTTGTAAAAGGGCATGGCGCACAGGGGCGGCGAGCGCGGCTTAAATTGAGTTTGCGAGTGTAGAGTTGGCGGCAGTGGGCCTTGCGGTGCATGTATGTCGGCAAAATGTCGTCGTGGTGAGCGAGTTGCTTGCGCCGACTGTGCATGGGATCCTTGACGACTTTTTAATCTGAGGGGAAGGGCTTCCCATGGCCAAAAAAATCCGCATTGCCGCCGCGCTGTTGATCCGCGACGATGGTCAGACTCTGCTGGTACGCAAGCGCGGTACCCAGGCCTTCATGCAGCCTGGTGGCAAGATCGACGCCGGTGAACAACCCGTCGAGGCGCTTGCTCGTGAATTGTATGAGGAGTTGAACTTGCGCATCGATCCGGGTACCGCCGTCTACCTAGGACAGTTCTCGGCGCCTGCCGCCAATGAACCCGGGTTTACCGTGCAGGCCGAGCTGTTCCAAATGCAGGTCAACGAGGTGGTGGCCCCTGCTGCGGAGATCGAAGAAATATGCTGGATCGATCCTGCGGGCGACGGCGGCCTGCACCTGGCACCTCTGACGCGCGATTTGATCCTGCCGTTCTATCGCGATTCGCTGGCTACCGATTGATGATCCGTCAACTGCTCACCCACGATGCGCAAGCCTATCGGGCGTTGATGCTCGAGGCTTACAGCGCTTACCCGCAGGCGTTCACCTCCAGCGTGGCTGAGCGCGCGGCGATGCCGTTGAGCTGGTGGGAGAAGCGCCTCGACAGCCCGCTGGACCGGCTGCTTGGCGCGTTCGAGGGCGATCAGTTGGCGGGCATTGTCGGCCTGGCGTTCGAGCCCCGGGAAAAGGCACGGCACAAGGTGACCTTGTTCGGTATGTACGTGACCGAGGCTTATCAACAGCAAGGGTTGGGGCGCCAGCTGGTGGAAGCGGCGCTCGAAGAGGCACGCCAACATCCTCGCCTCAAGCTGATTCAACTGACCGTCACCGCCGGCAATGACGCAGCCTTTGCGCTCTACCGGCGGTGCGGGTTTATCCAGTACGGCCTGGAACCTTTGGCGGTGCGGGTGGGCGTCGAGTATTTCGACAAGATCCATATGTGGCGCGAACTATAGGTTGACTGAAGTTCACTGTGGGAGCTGGCTTGCCTGCGATGGCCATAGGTATCTACACAACTTTATATCAGCCGACTCAACCGTAACCACGATGCGAAGCGAGCCGCTCTTGATCTGCTTTTGATCTTAGGCGCCCCGTTAAACCACGCTGGCCGGAATTCGACAGGGATTTGGGGGGTAAACCGGCAGGGATGGCGGTTTAGCCGCCGTAAGGGCGGAACCCTAAGTGGCCGTTACCTAAATAACGGATATGTACTCAGTCTGATCCAACATCCTGGTCGGCTGTCAGGCCGCCATCGGGGGCAAGCCCCCTCCCACATTTGGATCGCGGTGCATCAGTTAGATAGCTATAAGCTGCCAGGCAGCAAGCACCCTTGCATAGGAGCAGCGGCGTACCAAAGTTGTGTAGATACCCATGCTGCGATGGCATCACCACGGCGTAACTGAACCACCGCGGTGCCTGCATCGCGGGCAAGCCCGGCTCCCACACAAGCCCGCTCAACGCACGGCGCTGACCCCATCCAATGTGGAAAACGACGTGTCCTTGGCCGTCAGCAAGAAGTCGCGCATATAGGGCGCATCCAGCATGTCGGCACGAATGCCTGCATACAACGTGGCGAACAACCCTTTCTCACCCAAACGCTTGGCCTTCACATACCCGCGTGAGCTGTATTCATGCAGTGCCCAATGGGGCATGCCGCACACCCCACGGCCGCTGGCCACCAGTTGCATCATCATCACGGTCAACTCCGAGGTCCGCACCTGGGCGGGTTCGACGTCGGCCGGTTCAAGAAAGCGGGTGAAGATATCCAGGCGGTCACGTTCCACCGGGTAGGTGATCAGGGTCTCTGTCAGCAGGTCTTCCGGGACGATGTAGGACTTGTTCGCCAGCGCATGCTGGTTGGCCACGGCCAGCATGGCTTCGTAGGTGAACAGTGGCACGTAGGTGATGCCCGGCAGTTCCAGCGGGTCGGAGGTCACCACCAGGTCCAGGTCGCCACGGGCCAGCGCTGGCAGCGGCGCGAAGGCAAAACCCGAGGCCAGGTCCAGCTCGACTTCCGGCCAGGCATCGCGGAACTGGTCGATGGTCGGCATCAGCCACTGGAAGCAGCTGTGGCACTCGATCGCCATGTGCAGCCGCCCGGCGGTACCACCGGCCAAACGCGCAATGTCCCGCTCGGCGCCGCGCAGCAGCGGCAGGGTGGCATCGGCCAATTGCAGCAGGCGCAGGCCGGCGCTGGTGAAGCGCAGCGGCTTGGTTTTGCGCACGAACAGCTGCATGCCCAGGCGCTCTTCCAGCTCTTTGAACTGGTGGGACAGAGCGGACTGGGTCAGGTGCAGGCGCTCAGCGGCTTCCACCAGGCTGTCGGCTTCACGTAAGGCGTGCAGGGTCTTGAGGTGGCGTATTTCCAGCACGGTGGCCTCCATGAGCAGAATTTGTGTTCAATGTTAACCCATTGAGTTCTGTTCATGTTTATAGCGAGGCCGCCCGCAATGGTTATTCGATCGCTGCAAAGTGTTTATTGGCGAAGGGCTTTTCAATATTTCCGCGCCAGATTTTCAAGTCGGCGAAGCCGACGCCACGCCCTTCTGCCGCCATTTGCCAGTGCAGGCCCTGAAAACGTTGCTCAGGGATTTTCACATGTGCCTTGGCAAAGGTGTCGAACGCTGAGTTGGCCTCGACATAGTGAAAATGGGCGTACCACAGCGGTTGATCCGATGTTTGCTGGCGGTCGTGAAGGGCGTATTCCTGCAAATAATCGGTTTTGCCATCGGGACGTTTCTGTTTCAGCTCTCGCCGGATACCGACTTTGCGTACCTCCAGGCGGTTCTTTTCTATCAGATAGTCCACATAGCCTTCGGTGGGTGTTTTGCTGGCCAACGTACGCTCGATACGCAAGTTCTCAGCGGCGCTCTTGAGCAGTGTTGCCCGGCTGCGCAGTTGTTCGATCAGCAAATGATCGGGGGCCAGGCTTTGCACTTGGTGGGCGCGAAACTCGAGCGCCTCGGCTTCATTGACCAATATGTGTTCAAGGTTGATCGGCTCCATTGTGTTGTAAGCGCGAACTTTGCTTTCGAGCGCGTCCACTGCATCCAAGCGGGCCTGGGCCTCGTTAACTATGGTTGGCAGGTCGCTGGGCAGTGCCGGGGACGAAGCTCTGGGCTGGCTCTGCTCGATGTTCAGGCGGTAGCGCCGGCTGTCGGAGATCTGCTCCCAGACCTCGATAGGTTGCCCGTCCCTGTCGGTGACGATGAATTGCCGCGGTGATTGTTGCTGCGGTGGCCTCTCTGCGCCCACCAGCGTCTGGCCATCTTCCGTTTCAAAGAGTGTTTTAGTGTGCTGTGGCTGCGGGTTGGTGTAAGTCTTTTTTATGTTTCGGCGAGCGCGTTCTATCAATTTAGGCAGGATTTCCAGCATGTGTGAAACATGGCTCGGGTCAAAGTGGTCCGGTGAGAGGGCACTCCAGGTGGTCAGATGGCGGTTAAACTGCTCATATGTCTCGATGATGTTATTCAGCACTTGGTTGCGCTGGGTGTGACTAATGTTGGCCTCGGGTAAATCTCGATGAGTGGCGATGGTGCGCTTGAGTTTGTCGATGGCCGGTCTCAGCAGCCTTTCTTGATAGATCCATCCAGGGTTCCCGGCCTGACGTTGACCCTGCACGAGTTCTGACAACAGCTCGGCCTGCGATGTCTGCACGCGCAATGGGGTGAATGTTTCCTGCAGTGACGATGCCAAGTTGGTAACTTCCGAACGCCTGGAGGGGGCAGATATACGCTTTAACCAGATATCCACGTCTTTGAGCGCACTTTTTATCTTTTTCAGGTCGTTGAACATGTCGACTCGGCACTGTTTGAGCGCGCGATCGACGCTCAAGTATTCGGTGCTGCCAGGCGTCAGCGCCGCCATGCGTGCCTTTAACGTGACGAACTGTTCCCGCAGGCCAATCATCCGTCGGCGGGCATTCAGGGCCAGATGCGCGTTACGATTGCCCACGACCATAGCGCTCCAGTCTTGACCTTGAATAGCGGTCTGACGCAGGGTACTGCCTGGAAGCGTCGAGGCTGTTTGACTTAACGCATATAGCTCTTTGGCGCGGTCAGCTTCGCTGGTCAGGATCACATCCAGAGCATGGGTCGCCCGGTGTTTCGAAGTTATGCCTGTCTCGGTAGTGGGGGCTCTGAACTGATCCGCCAGATTCTCTATTGCTGTGTTGGTCTCCAGCGCTTGTTTGGCGAGTTCTTGGGTCTGCGTACTAAGTTGGTCGATTGTGTGCTGGCGTTGTGTGCGTACCTGAGTTACCTCGGGCGGAGTCTGTCGTGCCACGGCAGAGGATGTGGGCGCTTCAGCACCACGCGCCCTGCCACGCCCCCGGCCAGTGCCGCCCGAATAAGCGGTGAGTTGGCCGCGGTGCAGGGCCGAGTAGGTGTCCCACTGCAAGGCGTGATCCAGCGCGATGACCGGTGCGTAGGACTTGCCTGTGACGCTCAGCCGCATTTCGTGAGCCGTGGGATCGAACTTGACCTTGAAATAGCGCCCTTCACTGAGGATGAAGTGCTCGCCCGAGGTGTGGCGAAAAGTGTGGCGATAAGGCCCCACCTGCACGGGTTGCAGGCTGCCGACTTGCAGAGGTTCGGGATGTTCGTAGCCAGCAAAGCGATGGCGGGCAGGGGTAGCCTGGCGTGACTTTACCGAGCGCAAGAAGCTTGGGCGGGGCCAGGGCTTGGCTTGGCGGGCGCGCGTCAATTGTCGGGCCGAGCTGCCGCGTGCTGCGGGCGCAGCGGCAATGCCGACGGCATCCAGAACCGCGAATACCAGGCACTCGAACACCGAGGCCAGTTGGTCGATGCCGTGCCCGGTCTGGCCGCGCCTGAACGCCTCCACCGCCTGATACAGGCTGATGCCGGCATCTACCAGAGACACGGCGGTGCCGATGAACGGCACAAATCCCAACGCAATTTTGATGCCGTTGAGCAACTCGCCGCTTTTGAGCGCGTACTTCTCTTGCGCCAGGTCATCGTTGGAGCGTGCGTCATTGCGATTAGCCTCGATCAGCCGGCCCATATGCGCATTCAACAGGTGTGCGGCCAACGAAGTGGTGGCCGGCCAGGCCAGGCCGGCCTGAATCATCGCGTCGTAGTCTTGGCGAATGGCCCGATCGATTCGCTCGATGTGCGCGCGTACATCACCCTTGATCGCGCGGCCCGCGACATACTCCACCATGCTGTCGAGTCGGCACAGGTCAAACAGGGCGATGCGCGCTTGATTGAGGTTGGCGAAACCGCGCAAGCAGCGTCCGTCGGGCGTATCGGGCAGGTAGAGCAGGGTGGTGCCCGAGATTTTTTCTTCGATGAACGTGATGCCCGACAACGTGATGGGGCTCTCGTCGTTGGTGTCTTTGCCACCCGCGCTCAGGTGTGCGGGCAGCAGGCTGATGTGCTTGCCGTCGACCCGCCAGGCGTCACGCGTATCGGCATCGATGGCAATGTCGAGGATATGCCGCTCGTCGGCGCTGATATGGTTTTGCATGCGCGCCAGCAGGCTTTGCGCCTTGAGCATCACCTGCAGGGGTTTTATCAGGCACTCGCGGCGGTACTGTTTCTCGTGCAAGGATTCGTTGCCAGCACCCCTGAAGGTTTCCAGGATCAACGTTTCATAGCGTTTTGCCAGGTCGAGGTCGCTCACGGTGCTTTTCAGGTAGTCGTAGGTGATCCCTGCCCTCAGGGTGGCGAGCTCGCTGGCGTCATCGGCCGTCGCCTCGACTTTCATGTGAAACAGGCGCTGGCTGATATCGCTGTCGATGTTGCGCAGGGCCAGTTCATTCAGGCTCATCTTGCTGCGTTTTTTGCTGGGAACATGAATGATTTTGATCGGCGTGCCCGGTGCGGACCCGGAGATAATGTCGCGTTTTTGCTCCACAATGTCGGGCAGGTCCAGTTGCAGCGTGAAGCCTTTCTGGAGGGCAAAGTCCTTGCGCAAGCGGGCTTGTATCTGTTGGTCGACAAACGCGTCGCGTGATAGCAGGGAGCGCTGTTGCAGCGCTTGCGAACGGCCCAGGGCGTCGATGTATGAGTTGAGCAAGACCTTGAGCGTCTTGTGGTCCTCAGTCGTTTGCGTGCGCAGCCACGACGGCAATTGTTCGGCCAGCAGGCGAGCATTGTGCTGTTCGACAAGCTGCACAAGCGCGACCTCACGCGCGGTGTTATCCGGTATCAGCAGGGTCGGCACGGTTTGTTCGCGCAGCAGTTCCAGCTCGCTGGCCAGCCTAGTGGCCTGTTCGGGGGCGGACCAGGTTTGGTGCAAGCGTGCGGCTTGCTCCTCAAAGGCGGTCTGTTGGCTGCTCAAGCTGTGATCGAACGGGTCTGCGCTCAATGTGATGAATTGCAGGGCCAGGACATCATCCTCAGGGTGGATGCTGAACACTTGCTCTTCCAGGGCCTGTCGCGACGCGAAACGCTGCACCCCGCCATCGTTGCCAGGCCAATAGAGGACGTGGCAGCCGTCGCGCACGTCAGGTGTTTGCGGGTTTTGTGGCGGCAGGAAGACCAGCGGCCCGTTGAGTGCGCGCACGGTCGGGTTGGCGTGGTCAGGGAGCTTGATCGAAAAGGCCAATGCCACCACGTCTGGCAACGGAGTGGCGACGGCGCTTTCGATCAGTTGCAGTTCATCTTCGCTGATCTGTCCGAGCATCTGCTGAAGTTGCGCCTCTATCCGCAGCCCCTGCAGGCGGGCCTGATAGAGCGCTGAATACTGCGTGTTGAGTGTGGTTAGATCGAAGGGCCGGCGGTTCAGCATGGCCTGTGCTGCCGCCTCGCCGGCGCGCTGCTGTGCCTTTAACTCGTCCAGTTTTAGCCTGAAGGCTTGCCAGCGTGTGCCTGTGGGGCCGACAGGCGAGTCGTTGGCAAACAGGCGCTCGAGTGCGTCGCGCTGATGGCGCACCAGCGCTTCACGTTGAGCGGCATCCACACCGTTGTGCAACTGCCCGAACTGCGGGAGTTGCGCTTCTTGCGCGGCATCCACCTGCGGCAGCGGCGGCGCCTCGGCAAACAATGAAAGCCCCTGACGCCGAGCGTCAAGCTGATCGATGTGCAGACGCGCCAAAAAGGCATCGTCGAGGGTGGCACCCGCCACCGGCCTGATCGCGTCCTGGTACTGCTCCTCGGTCAGCTGTTTGATCCAGAGACTGATGCCGTCGTCCAGCGGGTTGTTTTTGATCCGGTACTCAATGGTTGCCTGTGGATCGCTGCTGGCGGTCGCGAACAGCAACGTTTGCCGGTCGAGCACCCAGCGCTCCAAATCCTCGCGCCGGGTAAAGATGTACCATGCGGGCGCGAAGGCAGGCACGTACAGCAGCTGCCTGACCGGCTGTTCGCTGTCCAGGGTCAGCACCCAGGCACCCGGCAGGGCGATGGCGCTTGAGGCTGCGGGCTTGAGCAACACCTGCTCGCAGCAGACGTTTTGCGGCTCGGGCGTAGTGTGCGTCGGGTTAATCAGCCGGAACAGCGGTGCAAGGACTTCGCTATTGACCTTGCCCTCGGCCAGCAAGTGTTCGGCGCTGGCTTCGAAATGCACCCGGTAGAGTTCTTCCGCCCGCTTGAGGCAGGTGGCCGGGGAGTCGGGGGCTCGCGCTGTACGCCAATACCGCAGCCAGTTGTTGTCGATGGCTTGTTTCAGGTCCAGGATTTTCAGTTGATCGAGCAACATGCTCGGGGTGTACAGCGACAGTGAGTGTTGCGCAGGCAGGTAAAGCACAGCTGCCGGTGGCAGTTGCGTCGTGTCCAGGTTGGGGTGCTGCTGCATGTACAGGCAGGCTTCGGTCAGAGAAATCCGGCTGCTGCCACGCTGCTCGTTGGCAGCGAACTGCAGTCCCACGCGTTCGCCATCCAGTTGCAGGTGTTCTTGCAGCAACTGATTGATTGAACTGCGCACGCTGGGGATGCCGGCCATCAGCGTGCGCAGTTCGCGGTGGCAGTCCTGCCAGCGCTGGGTAGCATCCCATACGAGGTCATCGTCGAGGCTGTGCTGTGTCAGTGGTGGTAGCTGGGGGAGAGGCGTGAGGAACGAGGTCATGGTGCTTGTCGACTCTATAAAGGTAAAAAACCTATTAGAGAGCGACTTGCCCTGCGGTCGGCGGCATATAGCTATCGACTTGACCGCTGGGCGAACTTCATCAAACTGTCATCGAACTGTGGCAGCGCGCTTGAACAAACTTCATCAGACTCGCGCTCTACTGGGGTTCTGCGTTTTGGTGTTTTTCATGCGTGCGTTGTTTTTAGTGGCCGCTCTACTGTTCGGCCTGCCGTCTTTTGCGGCTTCTCGATGTGATGTCAATGTCCCGACCCAAACGGTCGATCTGGAAAAGGTGAGCATCGCCTACCAGAGTATCGGGCGTGCGTCTGACCCGGCCCTGCTGCTGGTGATGGGCCTGGGCGGGCAGTTGATTCACTGGCCGGATGAAGTGGTGGTTGCCCTGTGCGAGCAAGGCTTTCGGGTGATTCGCTACGACAATCGCGACGTCGGCCTGTCCACCTGGCGGCAGGCGCCGGCGAGCGCCAACCTGACCTTTGAAGTGCTGCGCTACAAGCTCGGCCTGCCGGTGGCGGCGCCCTATACCTTGACCGATATGGCCGACGACGCCTTGGGCTTGATGGATGCGCTGCAGGTGCAGCAATTTCATGTACTCGGCGCGAGCATGGGCGGCATGATCGCCCAGCACCTGGCGGCCATGGCGCCACAGCGTGTGGAAAGCCTGACCCTGATCATGACCAGCTCCGGCGCCGAGGGCCTGCCCGCGCCGAACGCGGCGCTGGTGCAATTGTTGTCGCGGCGCAGCGCGCCCAATCGTGAGGTGGCGCTGGAGCAACAGGCGGATCTGCTCGCGGCGTTGGGCAGCCCGGACATCAAGGACGATCGCCAGGCATTGTTGCACCAGGCGGCGCTGTCCTATGACCGGGCCTTCAACCCCGAAGGCGTGAAGCGCCAGATCATGGCGATCCTGGCCGAGCCGAGCCGTGTGCCCTTGCTCAACCAACTGCGCGTGCCTGCCCTGGTGGTCCATGGCACCGCCGACCCGTTGCTGCCGGTGATGCACGGCGTGCACCTGGCCGCGCATATTCACGGCAGCCAGTTGACATTGATTCCCGGCCTGGCCCACCGTTTTCAAGAAGCGTTCAAGGCGCCCTTGCTGGCGGCGGTGCTGCCCTATCTGCAAGCCCATCGCCAGGATACCGCGCACTGGGCGCAGATCGATTTGAGCGAGCCTTCGAAGGTGCTGTGAAGGTGGTGTATCGTGCAACCTTTATGCGCAGACTGCCCGCGAGGTTGCTTCACCATGAGTACTCCCCTGAAAATCGACTTCGTCAGCGACGTATCCTGCCCCTGGTGCGTCATTGGCCTGCGCGGCTTGACCGAAGCCCTCGACCAGCTCGGCAGCGAGGTGCAGGCCGAGATTCATTTCCAGCCGTTCGAACTGAACCCGAACATGCCCGCCATCGGTCAGAACATCGTCGAGCACATCACTGAAAAGTATGGTTCCACGGTTGAAGAGTCCCAAGCCAACCGTGCGCGTATCCGCGACATGGGCGCCGCATTGGGCTTTGCGTTTCGCACCGACGGCCAGAGCCGTATCTACAACACCTTCGATGCGCATCGCCTGTTGCATTGGGCTGGGCTTGAAGGCTTGCAGTACAACCTCAAGGAAGCACTGTTCAAGGCGTATTTCAGCGATGGCCAGGACCCATCCGACCACGCGACCCTGGCGATCATCGCCGAAAGCGTAGGGCTGGACCTTGCGCGCGCCGCCCAGATTCTTACCAGCGATGAATATGCCGCCGACGTCCGCGAGCAGGAACAGCTGTGGGTTTCCCGTGGGGTGAGTTCGGTGCCGACCATTGTGTTCAATGACCAGTATGCGGTGAGCGGTGGGCAGCCGGCTGAAGCCTTCGTTGGCGCGATTCGCCAGATCATCAACGAATCGAAATCCTGAGGCCGGGCACGGAGCAAAATGTGGGAGCTGGCTTGCCTGCGATAGCGGACTGTCAGTTGCAAATGGGCTGGCTGACACACCGTTATCGCAGGCAAGCCAGCTCCCACACTTGATACTCATTGTTTGCAAAAATGGCGCTCATCCAAGCGCTGGCCCATCCCTTGCATTACCCCCTTAAAGCCCAACCGGCCTGCGGTTGGGCGCTGCCATTAGGGGTGAAACTTACCTTGAACATTCTTGACCTCGACCACAGCCTCACCGGCCAGGCGCCGATTGCCCGGCAGTTGGCCAGCGGCCGGGCCACGCGCCTTGATCTGCTGGACCTGGGCCCGAAACTGCGTTTGTGGGCCACCGAAAAAACCTGGAAGCGCTTTGTAGCGCGTCTGGCCCAACGGCCCAGGCCCAGGGATGCGCGACCGGAGATCCTGTTTGTCGGCTCCGGTGACTATCATCATCTCACGCCGGCCTTTTTGGCCGACCTGAAAGAACCCATCAGCCTGATCCACTTCGACAATCACCCCGACTGGGTGCGCTTTGCGCCCAAACGCCACTGTGGTTCGTGGGTCAACCGTGCGCTGAAGATGCCGGCGATAAAACGCATCGTTACCCTCGGCCCGTGCAGTGATGACCTGCATAACCCGCAATTGCGCGGCGGCAACCTCGGCGCCCTCAAGCGCGGCCACTTGCAGCTGTTTCCCTGGCAGCACCCGCCGTCGAAAGTCTGGGGCCGGGTCGGCGACGGTGCCGGCCACCAGCAGCAGGAAAACCACCTGCACTGGCGCAACCTGGCGGACCTGGACTGGGCAGCGTTCCTCGACCAGATGATTGCCAGCCTGCCCACCGAAGCGATTTGGATCACCATCGACAAAGATGTGCTGGCCAGCGAAGACGCCGCCACCAACTGGGACCAGGGCGGCATGCGCCTGACCCACTTGCTCCAGGCCCTGCGGGCTTTGGCGGCGCATAAACGCATCATTGGTATCGACGTGTGCGGTGAGTTCGCTGTGCCGGCGTTCAGCAACGCGTTCAAGCGCTGGGAAGCCAAGTCCGACCAGCCGCCACCGGAGCGCTGGAGTGCGCAGGATCTGCAGCGCAATGCCGCGACCAATGAAGCCTTGATCGACCTGTTTGAGGAGCTGTTTCCGTGACCCTGACCGTGGTGTTGCTGCTGGCCTTTTCCATCGTCCTCGATGTGATTGGCCAGGTGTGTTTCAAGTTGGGCGTGGACCGTTTGCCCCAGCTCGATGGCGGCTTTCGCCTGCGCGCATTCTGGGGCCAGGTATTCAATGCGCCGCTGCTGTGGGCCGGCGTCGGGGCCTATGTGATTGAGTTTTTTGTCTGGCTCGAAGCGCTGTCCCGCGCACCGTTGAGTTTGCTGTTTCCACTGGCGGCGTTGGCCTATTGCCTGGTGGTCCTGGCGGGCAGGGTGGTGCTCAAGGAAACCGTCAGCCGCCGTCGTTGGCTGGGCACGTTGGTGATCACTTTGGGTGTGATGTTGGTAGCAATAGCGGGGAACCAGGCATGACAACGCAAACAATCAATACCGGCTGGCTGCATGGGCGTGTTGGCACCCTGGTGCTGTGGGCGCTGCTGATCGCCACCGAAAGCGCCGGGCAGTTGTTTACCAAGGTGGCCGGTGATCAGTTGGGGCAGATGGATTTCACCTGGCAGTGGCTGGCTGACGTGGCGCGCAACCCGGGGATCCTGGCGGCGATTGCCAGTTATCTCGGTGCGTTTTTCGTATGGATGCTGATCCTGCGGCGCAGCAGTTTGTCCTTGGCATTTCCGTTGAGTTCGCTGGTGTTTGTGGCGGTGCTGCTGGGTTCTTGGCTGGGGTTGGGGGAGCACATCAGCCTGTTGCATTGGGTGGGCGTGGTGGTGATTGTGGCGGGGATTGTGTTGTTGGCGGAGGGGGAGGAGAGCTGAGTGGGCTGGTATGTCGGACTCAGTTCAAAATGTGGGAGGGGGCTTGCCCCCGATGACAGGGTGTCAGTCAACTTATTAATTGACTGACCCACCGCTATCGGCAGCAAGCTCCCTCCCACATTTTGATTTTCTTACATCAGGCTGATCTATACCTGCTTTTTGCTCTGGCTTTTAATCGAAGGTATAGCTGATCGCCGTCTGCACCTGGCCCTGGTTCACATCGCCTGCCTGCTTGACGATGCTGCTCCTGGCTGCCGAACCCACCAGGTGCACCCAGCTGGCACTGGTCAGCAGGGACCAATGGGGCGCCAGGGGGAAGGCGAAGCTTTGGCTCAGCGTCACGTTCTGGAAACCGCCGCTGGCGTTGTAGGGCCGAAAGCCGGTGGCGGCGGCTTCGTTGCTGTCGACGCCGAAGAAGGTGTTGGCCTGGCGTGCATCGGTAAAATGCGCCACCAGGCCACTGCTGCCGATAATCTCGCCACCCAGCGGGTAGCCCAATTCACCGCCGACTTTGCCCAGGGTGCCGCTCTGGGAATGCCCGCCACCCACGGCCTGGCCCAGTTGCGCGTAGACGCGCCAGAAATCGGCCGGGGCGTACTGGATAAAACCGCCGACCTCGGCCATGTCCGACACGTTGCGCAAACCCTGCAACTCGCCGTTGGAAGTGCGCCCCGCCAGGTAATTGATATAAGGGCCGGCGGTGATGCCGTGGCTGTTCAGCGCGCTCCAGGTCAGGCCGTCATCGGTGCTCAGGCTGACGTCTCCCCAGTCCAGGTCCAGGTAGGGCACGGGCCGGGTTTCGTAACGGCTGCCGCTGGGGTCATGGGGCTGATAGCTCAGGCCCGCGCCCACGTCGCCGCTGATACCGTCCGCCCACGCGGCACTGGAAGCGCTGCACAGCCCAAGTAGAGCGGTGAATACAGCAGATGTGAGCTTGGACATGGTGCGTTTTCCTAAGGTGGACAGGCGCGCATGAACGCGCAAACCCTCGCCTCTGTGCAAGCACTCATCTTGTTTGTAGCAAGCTACAAAAATTGTAGCTCCCAAGACACGTTGTCCTCTGAAAATCCTGAAAACCCCCAGCCCCGCTGGGCTTTGGCCAGTTGGCACAGTCCCTGCTCTATCCCTTGGCAAGCGCATACAGCGCACTCTCCAAGGCCCTTTACCTAAAGGAAAGGCAGATGATCCACTGGCATATCGTGTGTGACTTCGATGGGACCATTACCCCCACGGATGTCATCGACAACGTACTCCAACGCTTCGCCGGCCCCGAGTGGGAAACCATCGAACAGCAATGGCTGGATGGGCACATCGGTTCACGCGAATGCCTGAGCCGCCAACTGGCGCTGATCAAGGCGACCCCAAGTGAACTGCTGGCGTATTTCGACAGCGTCGAGATCGACCCGGATTTTCCGGATTTCGTCGATCACGTCATGGACCTGGGCGCGACCATCGAAGTGGTCAGCGACGGCATCGAACAAGGCATCGCCCGCATCCTGTCCCGCCACTACGTGACCCTGCTGCCGATCCTTGCCAACCGCCTGCGCCAGGTCGACCACAACAGCTGGCGCATCGACTTCCCCTATGCCAGCGATGCGTGCCGCGCCGCGTCCGGCAACTGCAAGTGCAAATCCACCCCGCGCAACAAGCGCGTGCTGGTGATCGGCGACGGCAAATCGGACATGTGCGTGGCCTCCACTGCGGACTTCGTGTTCGCCAAAGGCAGCCTCGCCGAATATTGCGTCGCCAACCAGATTCCTCACGCGCGCTTCGACACCTTCGCCGAAGTGCCTGCATTGCTGGCCAAGCTGCCACAGGGCATCGCCGCCAACGCCACCACCTTCAATACCTCTGCTGACAATCAGGAACTCTTCCATCATGTCTGATATCCGTATCGCTACCGCCGAAGACCAGGTTCTGCTGGATAAAGAAGCCAAGTACTGCTCCTACGGCGACACCGTTCACTACATCGAGCCGCCGCGTATTTTCAGTCGCTGCGAAGGCTCTTATGTTTGGGACACCGAAGACCAGGCCTACCTCGACCTGCAAATGTGGTACTCGGCCGTCAACTTCGGCTATGCCAACCCGCGCCTGAACAACGCGCTGAAAAAGCAGATCGACACCCTGCCGCAAATCGCCAGCCAGTACCTGCACAAAGGCAAGATCGAGCTGTCGGAAATGATCGCGGTCGATGCCAAGAACAAGTTCGGCCTCGATGGCCGTGTGCACTTCAACGTCGGCGGTTCGCAATCGATTGAAGACTCGTTGAAGGTGGTGCGTAACGCCAGCAACGGCAAGAGCCTGATGTTCGCCTTCGAGGGCGGCTACCATGGCCGTACCCTCGGCGCCTCATCGATTACTTCCAGCTTCCGCTACCGTCGTCGCTACGGTCACTTTGGCGAGCGCGCCAACTTTATCCCGTTCCCGTATCACTTCCGTGGCCCGAAAGGCATGACCAAGGAAGAATACGGCAGCCACTGCGTGCAACAATTCGCGCGCTTGTTCGAGACTGAATACAACGGCGTCTGGGACCCTAAAACCAAACAGTGCGAATATGCAGCGTTCTATGTGGAGCCGATCCAGGGCACCGGCGGCTACGTGATCCCGCCGATGAACTTCTATCGCGAACTCAAGCATGTGCTGGACCAGCACGGCATCCTGATGGTATCGGATGAAATCCAGATGGGCTTCTACCGCACCGGCAAGCTGTGGTCGATCGAACACTTCGACGTACAGCCGGACGTGATCGTGTTCGGCAAGGCGCTGACCAACGGCCTCAACCCACTGGGCGGCATCTGGGCCCGTGAAGAGTTGATCAACCCGAAGATCTTCCCGCCAGGTTCGACCCACTCCACCTTCGCCTCCAACCCGTTGGGTACGGCGGTGGGCCTGGAGATGTTCAAGATGACCAGCGAAGTCGACTACGGCGCGATGGTCATGGCCAAGGGCAAATACTTCCTGGAAGGCTTGCAAGACCTGCAGAAACGCTTCCCGATCATCGGCGACGTCGATGGCCTGGGCCTGGCGCTGCGCTGCGAAATCTGCGGGCCGGACGGCTTCACACCGGACAAGGCGACCCTGGACTACATGGTCGAAGAAGGCATGAAAGGCGACATGGTCGTAGACGGCCAGAAACTGGGGTTGATCCTCGACGTAGGCGGTTACTACAAGAACGTGATCACCCTGGCCCCGTCCCTGGAAATCAGCTACCCGGAAATCGACCTGGGCCTGAAGTTGCTGGAGCAACTGCTGGTGCGAGCGACCAAGCGGTGAATGCTCAAGGGATCGACCTCGGTGAAGGCACTGCCGGCTTCGTTCTCGGTGATGGTCCGGTCGGGATCCTGTTGATCCACGGCCTGACCGGCACACCGACCGAGTTGCGCCAGGTCGCCAAGGGCCTGGTCAAGGCGGGTAACTGCACGGTGTATGTGCCGACGTTGGCCGGGCATTGCGGCGACAACAGCGACCTGCAAGCCACCGGTTGGCTGGACTGGTACGAAGGCGTGCGCAAAACCTTCGTACAGGTCAGGCAACGCCACGAGCAGGTGTTCGTCGGTGGCTTGTCCATGGGGGCGGTGATGTCGATGTATGTCGCATCTGAACACCCAGGGCAAGTCGACGGGCTGCTGATGTATTCCACCACCTTGAAGTACGACGGCTGGAGCATTAACAAGCTGGCGTTCCTCACGCCGTTGCTGATGAAGATTCCGTTCGGCGTGCACATCTGCCGCTTCGAAGAGAAGCCGCCTTACGGCATCAAGAACGAGCGCCTGCGGGCCATCGTCGAGCGGCAGATGAAGGAAGGGGAAAGCAGCGAGGCGGGGTTGCTGACCATGGAAGGCATCACAGTGCGCGAGTTGCACCGTATGAACGCCGTGGTCAAGAAACGCATGCCCCAGGTCAAGGTACCGGCGCTGGTGTTGCACTCCATCGAGGATGACATCACCAGCCGTTGGAACGCCGACTACGTGGAGCGTCACCTCGGTGGACCGGTGAGCAAGATCCTGTTGGACAACTGCTACCACATGATCACGGTCGATTTGCAGTACCGGCGGGTGATCGAGTTGAGTGCCGGGTTTGTCGCGCAGCACACAGTCTTCAAATCAATGCAGGCCCCTGTGGGAGCTGGCTTGTCGGATCGCCGCACCGCTGCGATGGCATCACTGCAATCCGCCTGATACACCGCGGCGCCTGCATCGCAGGCAAGCCAGCTCCCACATTGGATCGGCGTTCGCCATAGAAATAAGGGCAATCTGTGCTAACCACCCAAGCCTTCCCGACCATCCGCGCCATTCAGCGCGATGCCTGGAACGACTGTTTTCCCGGTGCCCTGGAGGATTGGGACTATTACCTGGCCGTGGAAAACGCCGCCATCGATGACTTTCAGTGGCGTTACCTGGCGGTCTACCAGGATCAAACCCTGGTGGCTGTGGCTGCCGCGTTCATCACCCATTATCGCCTCGACACCACAGTGTCGGGGGCCGGCAAGCGCCTGACCGAGCGCCTGGACCGGCTGTGGCCGGGTGCTTTGCAAGTGGCGTTGTACGCCATCGGTTCGCCGGTGGCTGAGCGCTGTGATGCCGGGGTCGCCAGCCATGTGCCAGAGGCCCGGCGCCCGTTGTTGCTGCAACGGTTGCTGGCGGCTGCGCGTGGCGATGCCAATCAGTTCGGTATCGGGTTGGTGGCGGTCAAGGACGCGCCGAGCAACGACCCGCATTGGGTCGATAGCTGCCGCGCCGCGGGCTTTCAAAGCATGCCAAGTCTGCCGACTGGTGTGTTGCCGCTGCCCTACGGTTCGGTGGACGCGTACCTGGGGTCGCTGGGCAAATCCACGCGCAAGGACCTGCGCCGCAAGCTGCGCGCACCGGGGCCGCGGGTCGAGTGGCGCCGTAATATCGATGACGTGCTGCCTGAGGTCATGCGCCTGTATGAAGCAACGCTGATGCGCGCGGACCTGCAGTTCGAGCGCCTGCCCGCCGGTTACTTCACGCAAGTGCTCGAACAACTCAACGAGCGGGCGGTCTGTGTTCTTTACTGGGTGGGCGAACACCTGGTGGCGTTCAACCTGATCCTGCTGGACGAGCATCGGCTGGTGGACAAGTTCTTTGGCCACGACATCCAGTTCAGCCGCGAATACAACCTGTACTTTCGCAGTTGGCTGACCAATGTCGACTATTGCATTCAACACAATATCCCGCTGTACGAGTGCGGCCAGGCCGGGTATGCCAGTAAACTGCGCCTGGGGTGCGAGTTCCAGGGCAACAGCCTGTTCTTCCGCCACCGCAACCGGCTGGTCAACGGCCTGCTCAAGCTTGTGAAACTGTTTATTCGACCGGATCGTTCCGACCCTGCCATGGCTGCTGCGATAAGCGAAACCTGATGATCACCAAGACCCGCCAGAAAGCCCGCCCCTTTGCCATTTCGCGTTGGAGCGTCCAGCGCAAGCTGGTGCTGGCGTTCTGGCTGGTCAGCGTTATTCCGACCATGATCGCGGCCGAGCTGGCCGCCACCACGCTGTCGCAGATTTTCGACAGCAACGTACGCATCTGGCTGCAAGAGTCGACCAAGATCGTCAAGGACGAGATCGGCGACATCCTTCATGACAACGCGCGCATGGCCAAACTGTTCCTGCGCTACACCAGCCCGCCGTCGTCCAAACAAGCCGCCAAGCATGACCGGCTGACCGCCGATATCGCCGAGGCTACCGATATCGACGTGGTGGCGCTGATTCGCACCAGTGACCATAAAGTGGTATTCAGCACGGCCGCCGATGACATCGTCAGGCAGATCAGCCTGACCAGCAACGCGGTGCTGCAGACCGTGCAAGTCGCCGGGGTGAGCACCGGCCTGGTGGTGTCGACTTTCGAAACCAGCCGTGACGGCATTGATTACCTGCTGTTGGTCGCGACCTATCTGGACAGCAGTTTCCTTACCAGCGTGGCCGATGTGCACTCCCTTGACCTGCGTCTTTACCTGGCCAACCCCGCTGGCTTTTCCGAAATATTTTCCACCCAGCGCTTCGAGAATCACCCGTCGCGCATCCCGAAAAACGTCGAGGCTGCACTGCGCAGTACCAAACAACCCAGCGAGCAGTTCACCAACCAGTACAGCGGCTTGTATTGGCCGATCTTCAACGATGCCGGCGAGCTGCAAGGGGTGATCTTCAGCGGCCTGTTGCGTCATACCAGCCTGGTGGGGCTGGTGAACCAGAGCAACCTGTTCGTGCTGATCTTCCTGCTCAGCTCGGCCCTGTCCCTGGCGGCCGGGTTGCTGGTGTCGCGGCGCCTGACCAAGCCCTTGCGGGACTTGTCCGAGGGCGTGGACGCGGTGATTTCGGGCAATTACACGCACCGCGTGATGGTCAGCGGCGGTGACGAACTGGCGCAATTGAGCAGCACCTTCAACCACATGACCGAGCGTCTGGGTGAATTGCATCACCTCGAAGCCCAACTGCGCCGACGTGATCGCCTGCACGCCCTGGGTGAAGTCGCCATGGGCCTGGCCCACGAAATCCGCAACCCGCTGGGCATCATCAAGACCGCCACCCAACTGTTACACCGGCGCGCCGACCTCGCGGATACCGACAAGCGCCATCTGGAATATGTCATCAGCGAGGTCAGCCGCATCAACGACCTGATCACCGAGTTCCTCGACTTCGCCAAGCCCAACCCACCGATCCGCGTGTTGCAGCCGGCCCGCACATTGGTGGAAGAGATCCTCGGTTTCTGCAGCCCGGAGCTGAGCAGCCACAACATCGATGCCCAGATTGACGACCAGGCGCCCGAGGCCACCATCTACGCCGACGCCAAGCAGCTCAAGCAGGCCTGCCTCAACCTGATTCTCAATGCTATCGATGCGATGCCCGAAGGCGGGCGCCTGACCCTGGGGATCCGCAGCGTCGGCGGCAACACAGTGATCAGCATCGCCGACACCGGCCAGGGCATTGCCACGGATATGGTCGAGCGCATCTTTACGCCATTCGTCACCACCAAGGCGTCGGGCACCGGGCTGGGCCTGGCCAAAGTCTATTCGATCATGGAAAGTCATGACGGCAGCATCGAATGCGCCAGCGAGAAAGATGCCGGCGCCACGTTCAGCCTGTACATTCCGGCTAACGGTGAAGACGACGGCGAAGACGAGGACGGGCATGACGCATAACGTATTAGTGGTGGATGACGAGCCCAAGCTGTGTGACCTGTTGTCGTCCGCCCTGAGCCAGAACGGCATCCAGGTATTCAGCGCGGGCAACGGCCTGCATGCCCTCAAGGTACTGGGAGATGAGGACATCGACCTGGTCATCAGCGACTGGCGCATGCCGGGCATGGATGGCCCGGCGCTGTTGGCCGAGATCAAGCTGCGCTACCCCCAGGTGCCGGTGATCGTGATGACCGCCTACAGCACGGTGAAAAATGCCGTGCAATCGATGCGCAACGGCGCCTATGACTACATCGCCAAGCCGTTCGATATCGACGAGCTGGACATCACCGTGGCCAAGGCCCTGCAATTTCGCGACATCATGCGCGATAACGCCCGCATGCGCGCCGAACTGGACGAGCATGCACAGTTTGACAGCCTGGTCGGCGACAGCCCGGCGTTCCGCAAGGTATTGCAGGCGGTGGATTCGGTACGTGACAGCAGCGCGACCATCCTGCTGACCGGCGAAAGCGGTACCGGCAAGGAAATGGTCGCCCGCGCCATCCACAAGCACGGCAGCCGCGCCGACAAACCTTTCGTGGCAGTCAACTGCGCGGCGATTCCTGAAGGCCTGCTGGAAAGTGAAATGTTCGGCCATCGCAAAGGCGCTTTCACCGGCGCCGTGGCCGACCGGGTCGGGCGCTTCATGCAAGCCGACAAAGGCACGTTGTTTCTCGACGAAGTCGGGGATATGCCACTGGCATTGCAGGCCAAGATTTTGCGTGCCTTGCAAGAGCGGGTGATCGAGCCGGTGGGCGACCCGCGGGAGCGCAAGGTGGATGTGCGGGTGATCGCCGCCACCAACAAGAACCTGCTGGATGCAGTGGCCAACAAAGAGTTTCGTGAAGACCTGTATTACCGCCTCAACGTGTTCCCGATTCCGCTGCCGGCCTTGCGCGAGCGCGTGGAAGACATCGCACCCCTGGCCCGGCACTTTGCCCGGACCTTGAGCGCCACTGCCGGCAAACGCATTACCGGTTTCAGCCCCGAGGCGTTGCAGGCCATGGCGGCGTATCACTGGCCGGGCAATATCCGCGAGCTACAGAACTGCGTGGAGCGTGCGACCATCGTGGCGGCGTCGCCGGTGATCGAAGATATTGATTTGCCCGGGTATCTGTTTGCTTCCAAGCCGAGCGAGATGACGGCGGTCCTCAGCGACGGGCCGGGCGTGCCGCGGGACCTGGATGCGGCGTTGGCGGAGGTGGAGAAGGCCTACATCCTCGCGGCATTGCAAGAGAGCAATGGCGTTCAGGCCGCGGCGGCGCAGCGCATCGGGATTTCCGAGCGCAGCTTCTGGTATCGCCTGAAAAAGCTAGGCATCCAAGTCGACAAGATAGTCCGCTGACATACTGCGGGCAAAAAAAGTGGGAGGGGGCTTGCCCCTCTCCCATATTTTTGCCCGAGTTGAGTCAGGTATGGAGGCGTACCCACACGCTGACCAGTACCGTCGCGGCCATCAACCACGCCACGGCCGCCACAGCGAGTGACGCTTCCAGCCGCATCCGGTCCACCATCACATACAGCGTCGCCAGATACACAAAATACGGAATGATCGACCACATTCCAAACACAATGGTGGTCTTCAAATCCTCCACCGAACGGCCTTTACCGACGATGTAGTGGGCGATCAACGCAAAGGTCGGAAACAGCGGCACCAGCCCTGCGATGTAATAGTTCCTGGTCTTGGCCAACGCTGCGAGGATCAACACCACCGCCGCGCCGAGGGCGGCCTTCAAAAACAGGTCCATCAGTGGCTCAGCCCGTATTTCTTGACCTTGTCGAACAACGTGGTCTTGGCCATTCCCAGTTCCTGGCTGGCCTGGGTCAGGTTGCCGCCGCTGCGTTGCAGGGCGTCGCTGAGCAGGTTGCGCTCAAAGGCTTCCACTGCCTCGGTAAAGGCCAGGCCCTGGTTACCGCTGCCGGTGCCGCTTTTCTTGAAGGCGGGCAGGCCGAGGGCGAAGCGTTCGGCGACGTTGCGTAGCTCCCGCACGTTGCCCGGCCAGTCGTGGCTCATCAGGCTGGACAGGGTCTGGTTGTCGAGGTCCGGGACGCTGCGGTCGAAGCGCAGTGACGATTGCTGCAGGAAGTGTTCGAACAGCTGCAGGATGTCTTCGCGCCGTTCGCGCAGGGGCGGCAGTTCCAGGGTCACCACATTGAGGCGGTAGTACAGGTCACTGCGGAACTGGCTGGCGCGGCTCAGTTCGTCGAGGTCGGACTTGGTGGCGGCGATAACCCGGCAATCCACCGCCACGCTCTGGTTCGAACCCAGGCGTTCCAGGGTGCGTTCCTGCAAGACACGCAGCAGTTTGATCTGCAGGTTGATCGGCATGCTTTCCACTTCATCGAGGAAAAGTGTGCCTTGGTGGGCGTGCTCGATCTTGCCGATGCGGCGCTTGCCGGCGCCGGTAAAGGCATTGGCTTCGTGGCCGAAAATTTCGCTTTCGAACAGGTTCTCCGGCAAGCCCCCGCAGTTCAAGGCGACGAACTGGTGGGAATGGCGCCGGCTGAAATCATGCAGGCAGCGCGCGACCAATTCCTTGCCGGTGCCGGTCTCGCCTTCGATCAGCACGTTGGCCGAGGTGTCGGCGACGTTGGCGATCAGTTCGCGCAGGTTTTGCATCGCCGGCGAGCGGCCAATGATGCGCCCTTCCAACGAGTCGCGCTCGGCCAGTTGGCGCCGCAACGACCAGACTTCCCGCGCCAGCCCGCGCTGCTCCAGGGCGCGGCGGGCGACTTCCACCAGGCGCTCGGGGGAGAAGGGCTTTTCCATGAAATCGTAAGCGCCATTGCGCATGGCACCGACCGCCATGGAGATGTCGCCGTGCCCGGTGATCAGCACCACCGGCAGGCTTTTATCCAGGGCCTTGAGTCGGGTCAGCAGTTCCAGGCCGTCGATGCCCGGCAGGCGGATATCGCTGATGACGATGCCGGCGAAGTTTTCGCCGATGCGATGCAGCGCCTCTTCGGCACTGCCCACGCCGACGCTGGGAATGTCTTCCAGCGCCAGGGCTTGCTGGCAGCCGAGCAGCACATGGGGGTCGTCCTCGACGATCAGCACGGTGAGGTCGTCGGTCGCAGTTGTAGTGTCTGTATTCATGTCGACTCAGCTTGTTGAGCGCCCACCAGCGGCAGGCTCAGGACAAAGGCAGTACCACCACCGGCAGGGTGCTCCACGGCGAGATTGCCGCCGGTGGCCGCTGCGAGGCTGGCCGATAGCGTCAGGCCCAGGCCCAGGCCCTGCTCGCCAGGCTTGGTGGTGAAGAACGGTTCGAACAAATGCTTGCGCGTCTCGGGGTCGATGCCATGGCCGTTGTCACGCACCCGCAGGCGGTATTTGCCATCGACGACCTGGCCTTCCAGCCACAACTGCGGTGCCGTTTGCGCTTGCATCGCATCAAGGGCATTGCCGATCAGGTTGACCAGGATCTGCTCCAGGCGCGTCTGGTCGATCTGCAATTGGACGTTGATGAAGTCACGGTGCAAGGTCAACGGCAGGCCGTCCAGGCGTGCGCCCAGCACCTGGAACGCGGCGTCCACGGCCTTGCCGAGGTTGGCTTCGCCCTGGTCGTCACCGCGTCGGGCAAAGGAGCGCAGGCTGGCGGTGATGCGGCCCATGCGGTCGATCAATTCGTTGATGGCCTTGAGGTTGGTACTGGCGGTGTCCAGGGCGCCGCGCTCGAGGAAACGCACCGTGTTGCCCGACAGCGTGCGCAGGGCCGCCAGCGGTTGGTTCAATTCGTGGGCGATGCTGGTAGACATCTGGCCGATGGCCGCGAGTTTGCCGGCCTGCACCAGTTCGTCCTGGGCGTGGCGCAGGGTTTCTTCGGCCTGGCGCCGTTCGCGGATCTGGCCCTTGAGCCGTTCGTTGCTGGCGCGCAGGTCGGCGGTGCGTTCGGCAATCCGCCGTTCCAGCTGGCTGTTGGCTTCCTGCAGGGCTTCCCGGGCGGCGAGGCGGGTGGCAATGACCTTGCGCCGTTCATTCCAGGCAATCAGCAAGAAGGCCACCAGGCCAAAGGCAACGGCTACCAGGATGCCCTGGTTGATCGCGGCGCGGCGCAGGTCGTTGAGCGGGGTGAGCAAGGTGAAATGCCACGGTGTGTCGTTGAGCGGACGGGTTTGCGCCAGGTAGCTGACGGCGTGCTCGTCGTTGACTACTTCGCTGTTGGCCGGGAAGGTCAGTTTCTCGGTGCCTTCGTTCAGGCGCTCACGGGCCAGGGGCTGCAGTTCGTTGAGCGTTGCCCAGTAATATTGCAGGCTGTGGGCCAGGCGTTCCTTGGTGTCTTCGCTCAGTGGGCGTACGGCCTTGAGGCGGCGGGCCGGGTCGCTGGAGAGGATGATGATGCCGTTCTCGTCGCTTACGAAGGCTTCGAGGCGGGCGCGTTGCCAGCGTTCTTCCAAGGCTTCGAGGCGGACCTTGACCACCGCGACGCCGATGATCTTGCCATGCTCTTCCAGGCCATGGGCCAGGTAATAGCCGGGTTCGCCGTTGGTACTGCCGATGCCATAGAAACGGCCGGGCTGGCCGCGTACTGCATTCTGGAAATAGGCGCGGAAGGACAGGTCTTCGCCCTGGTAACTGTCGGCATCGCGCCAGTTACTGGTGGCCAGCACGCGGCCGGTGGTGTCCATCACATAGATGGCCCGGCTGCGGCTGCGGCGGTTCAGGCCCTCGAGGTAAGCATTGACCGTGGTGCGGGTTTCCTGGTTCGGGTCGGCCAGCAACTGCGAAACGCTCGACTCGAGTTCCAGCAGGCTGGGCAGGTAGGTGTATTTGCTCAGTTCGCTTTCGACGGTGCGGGCGTGCAGCTCCAACTGGCGTTCGCCGTTGTCGCTGAGGGTGCGGATGCCATAGTACTCACTGACCCAGAAGCCGATATAACCCAAGCCGACCATCAGGGCGATGATCAACGGCGGCAGGAACAGTTGGCGAATCAGACGAGGCTTCACGGCAAGTGATGGCGGCGCGGCGCGATATTGATTGGGGTCGCATTTCATCACAGATGCCTTGGGTCAACCAGAGCTGCCAGCCTGTGTGGTCCAGTGTGGGAGGGGGCTTGCCCCCTCCCACATTGACCCGGTTTCTACAGTAGGAGCTGTGTGCTTAGCTAAGTAGTACTTAGTGCTGCAGGATTTTCTCAAGGAAGTGCTGCGCACGTTCGGAGCGGGCGCTGATGTCGCCGAAGAACTCTTCCTTCGGGCAGTCCTCGATGATCTTGCCGGCGTCCATGAAGATCACGCGGTCGGCCACTTTGCGTGCAAAGCCCATTTCATGGGTCACGCACATCATGGTCATGCCTTCGTGGGCCAATTGCACCATCACGTCGAGCACTTCGTTGACCATTTCCGGGTCCAGCGCCGAGGTCGGTTCGTCGAACAGCATGACGATCGGGTCCATGGCCAGTGCGCGGGCAATCGCCACACGTTGCTGCTGGCCACCGGAGAGCTGGCCAGGGTGCTTGTGGGCGTGTGCCGACAAGCCCACACGGTCGAGCAGCTGCAGGCCTTTCTTGGTGGCTTCTTCCTTGCTGCGGCCCAGCACCTTGATCTGCGCGATGGTCAGGTTTTCGGTAATGGTCAGGTGCGGGAACAGCTCGAAGTGCTGGAACACCATGCCCACCCGCGAACGCAGTTTCGGCAGGTTGGTCTTCGGGTCGGCAATGGAGGTGCCATCGACCACTACGTCGCCTTTCTGGAACGGTTCCAAAGCGTTAACGCACTTGATCAGGGTGGATTTGCCCGAGCCGGACGGCCCGCACACCACGATCACTTCGCCTTTTTTAACCTCGGTGCTGCAATCGGTCAGCACCTGGAAGTCGCCATACCACTTGTTGATGTTCTTGATAGAGATCATACGGCAAACCTTTTTTGCAGACGCTTGACCAGCAGCGAGGCGGAAAAGCTGATGATGAAGTAGACGACACCGGCAAAGATCAGGAACTCATTGGAGCGGCCGATGATGTCGCCGTTGGAGCGGGCGGAGTTGAGGAAGTCCACCAGGCCCACGGTGTAGACCAGCGAAGTGTCCTGGAACAGGATGATCGATTGTTGCAGCAACAATGGCGTCATCTTGCGGAACGCCTGGGGCAGGATGATCAGGCGCATGGTCTGCCCGTAGGTCATGCCCATGGCTTGTGCCGCGGCCATCTGACCCTTGGGAATCGACTGCACGCCGGCACGCACGATTTCGCAGAAATACGCGGCCTCGAACATCATGAACGCCACGACGCAGGAGGTGAACGCACCGATGGGGGTGTCTTCGCCGGTGATCCAGCGCAGCACGAACGGCACCGCCAGGTAGAACCAGGTGATCACCAGCAGCAGCGGGATCGAGCGGAAGTAGTTCACATAGGCGCCGGCCACACGCGACAGCAGTTTGCTGGATGACAGGCGCATCAGCGCGAGGAT
Source organism: Pseudomonas libanensis (assembly GCF_001439685.1). GTDB lineage: Bacteria > Pseudomonadota > Gammaproteobacteria > Pseudomonadales > Pseudomonadaceae > Aquipseudomonas > Aquipseudomonas libanensis. The sequence continues at coordinate 315,687 of NZ_JYLH01000005.1, read as the reverse complement.
CGTACCCAGGATGATGCCGCCGACCACGCCCATGACCATCAACTGCAGGGTCATGACCATGCCGTTCCACAGGCCCGGGATGGCGGGGATGATGCCGCTGAAATCAAAGTCCATTATTTACCCCCCACAGAGATCAGGCCGGGCACTGCGACTTTCTTCTCGACCATGCGCATCAGCAACATCAGGCTCATGTTCAGGGTGAAATAGATCAGCGTGGCCAAGGTGAAGGCTTCGAACAGGTTGGCCGAGAACTCGGCGGTCTGCTTGGTTTGCGCCAGCAGTTCCATCAAGCCGATCAAGGACGCCACGGAGGAGTTCTTGAACACATTGAGGAATTCCGAGGTAAGCGGCGGAATGATGATGCGATAGGCCTGGGGCAGCAGCACATTCCAGTAGATCTGCGGTAGCTTGAAGCCCATGGCGCGTGCCGCGGACTCCTGGCCACGGGGCAGCGCCTGGATGCCGGTACGCACTTGTTCACACACACGGGCGGCGGTGAACAGGCCCAGGCACACGACAACGCTCAGGTAGGCCGAGGTAGTCGGGTTCAGGTCTTGCTTGTACCAGTCCTGCAGGTTCTGCGGCAGCAGGTCGGGCACCAGGAAGTACCAGATGAACAGCTGAACCAGCAGCGGCACGTTACGAAACAGTTCCACGTAGCAGGTCGCAATGCCCGATACGATGCGGTTTGGCACGGTGCGCATGACCCCCAGAATGGAGCCCAGCAGCAAGGCGATGATCCATGCCACGACAGCGATGGCGATGGTCCAGCCCAGGCCGGCGATGTACCAGTCGAGATACGTCTCGCTGCCAACGCCAGTGGACTTGAAGAACACGCCCCAGTCCCAGTTGTAATTCATTAGGGTCTCCCCTCGAGATCGATCAATGTACAAGCACCTGCTTGGGGAAGATCCTTTCCCGCCTGGCAATGAATGCCAGGCACACACGATCGGCTCGGAAACCGCCAAGTCGAGTGTTCCAAATTAAAGCCAGCAGGTAGTAACAGATGCCAGGGGGGCGTGAGCCCCCCTGGCGATAAGGTTAGTCAGGTTTTCAGATCTTTACTTCCGGTGCCGGCTTGTCGGTCGGATTCGCGATCAGTTCCTTGACCTTTTCGCTCATCGGGAAGTTGAGGTTCAGGCCTTTTGGTGGAATAGGGCTCTCGAACCATTTGGCGTAGATCTTGTTGATTTCGCCGGATTTGAACAAACCGACGATGGCGTCGTCCACGGCTTTCTTGAAGGCCGGGTCGCCTTTGCGCACCATGCAGGCATAGGCTTCAAAGGACTGCGGAGTACCGGTGATGACCCAGTCGTCCGGCTTCTTGGCCTTGGCTTCTTCACCGGCGAGCAGGGCGTCATCCATCATGAATGCAACGGCACGGCCGCTTTCGAGCATCTGGAAGGATTCGCCATGGTCCTTGGCGGAGATGACGTTCATGCCCATCTGCTTGTCGGCGTTCATCGCCTTGATGATGCGCTCGGACGTGGTGCCGGCGGTGGTCACGACGTTCTTGCCCTTGAGGTCGGCAAAGTCGCTGTAGGAGGGCTTGCCTTCCTTGTCTTTCTTGACCAGCAGGCGGGTGCCGATTTCGAAGATGTTGACGGTGAAGTCAACTTGCTGTGCGCGTTCGGCGTTGTTGGTGGTGGAGCCGCACTCGAGGTCCGCGGTGCCGTTCTGGATCAGCGGAATACGGGTTTGCGAAGTCACCAGGTTGTACTTGACCTTCAGGTCGGGCTTGTTCAGGTCTTTTTTCAGGGCTTCAATGACGGCCAGCTGAATGTCGTGGGAGTAGCCCACGGGTTTGCCCGAACCATCCGCGATGTAGGAAAACGGAATGGAGCTGTCGCGGTGAGCGAGAGTGATGGTGCCGGAGTCGTTGATTTTCTTCAGTGTGCCGGTGAGTTCGGCGGCGAAAACTGGAGTGCTGATCAGAGCAGCAGCAATAGCTGCGCCCAGGATATGGGGAACGATGCGCATCAATACTTCCTCGACATTTGTTTTTTTTATGAAGCCAGCTAAACGGCTCTTTTGTACAGCGAATGCCCGTGACGGCTCCTAAGGCGCCTCAGGTAATCGTCAAAGAGTGTAGAGCATGAGTCGTGCCATACCGAAAGTAAAAGGTTAACTGCATGATTTATATCGAGATTAATTTTATGTTGCGACGCGATTTTCGACGCCGGGTCCGGCAAACCGAATAGGGCGACAAGTTGCGTTCGGAAAACCGAATGCGTCCAAGTGACCTGTAGGAGCGAGCTTGCTCGCGAAAACGCAAAAGCGCCGCGTTTATTCTGAATAAACGCGGCGCTCTCAGGTGTCTCGCGAGCAAGCTCGCTCCAGTGTGGGGATGGCTATCAGGCCGCTTCGATCTTGCTACGGCTCTGTTCGACCTTCGCCAGGTAGCGTTGCACGTTGTCCTGCTCCTGCGGCGTGGTGAACAGGCCAAGCTTGGTCCGGCGCCAGAGTACGTCCTGCGGCTGCGTCACCCATTCTTCGGCGCACAGATAATCAACTTCGCGGGTGTACAGGCCGCCTCCCAGATGGTCACCCAGGTCGGCCAGCGATTGCACGCCCTCCAACAGGCGCCAGGTGCGGCTGCCGTAGGTGGTGGACCAGCGGCGGGCGATTTCGCTTGGGATCCAGTCGAACTTGGCGCGGATCGCATCGGCCAGGGCTTCCGGCGTGGTCATGTTTTCACCGCCGGGCAAGCTGGCCGTGGCGGTCCAGCTTGGGCGCATCTGGGTGAAGTACGGCGCCAGCTGGGCCATGGCCGACTCGGCCAGCTTGCGATAGGTGGTGAGCTTGCCGCCGAACACCGACAAAATCGGCGCTTCGCCGTTGCCGCCGGACAGCGCCAGGGTGTAGTCGCGGGTGATGGCCGACGGGTTGTCCGACTCGTCGTTGCACAGTGGGCGTACGCCGGAGTAGGTATGGACGATATCGTCACGGCTCAGCTGTTTCTTGAAGTGCGCGTTGACCACCTTGAGCATGTAGTCGGTTTCACCTTCGGTAATCGCAACTGCAGCCGGGTCGCCGGTGTATTCGCGATCAGTGGTGCCAATGATGGTCAGGTGGTTCAGGTACGGAATAGTGAAGACGATGCGTTGGTCTTCGTTCTGCAGGATGTGCGCGTGGGCACCTTCGTACAGTCTTGGCACAATCAGGTGGCTACCCTGGATCAGACGGATGCCGTAGGGCGAATCCAGCTTGAGGTCGTCCCTGATGAACTTGGCGACCCACGGGCCGGCAGCATTCACCAGTGCGCGGGCGCGAATCGAGAACAGGCTGCCATCGGCACGCTCCATGTTCATTTCCCACATGCCGTTGCTGCGACGGGCGCTGACGCAACGGGTCTGGGTATGAATGTGCGCGCCTTTTTCACGGGCAGCCATGGCGTTGAGTACCACCAGGCGGGCGTCATCCACCCAGCAGTCGGAGTATTCGAAGCCCTTGGTGATTTCGCTTTTCAGCGGGCTGTCGGCGCCGAACTTGAGGCTTTTGGAACCCGCCAGTTTCTCCCGCTTGCCCAAATGGTCATAAAGGAACAAGCCGGCACGAATCATCCAGGCCGGACGCAAGTGCGGACGGTGGGGCAGTACGAAGCGCATCTGCTTGACGATATGCGGTGCCTTGGCCAGCAGCACTTCACGTTCGGCCAAGGCTTCGCGCACCAGGCGGAATTCGTAATGTTCCAGGTAACGCAAGCCGCCGTGGATCAGCTTGCTGCTGGCCGATGAGGTGTGGCTGGCCAGGTCGTCCTTTTCGCAAAGGAATACCGACAAACCGCGACCGGCTGCGTCTGCTGCAATGCCGACGCCATTGATCCCGCCACCGATTACGGCAACGTCATAGACTTCGGCAAGCGGTGGAGCAGGCAAGGTGGAAGGGTTCATCGGCTAGCCTCGCGATCTTTTCGTCTTGGAATTCGAACATTAATGTTCATTTGCGAAAATGGTAGCTGATAAATGCGCACACAGCCACCCGACTTCGATTAAAAAAACTCATCGAAGGGTGGGAAAAGGAAAATTTGTGAACACGAGCTTGGGGAAGGCTCAGGAAATGCAGTGCTGGACAGATCGCCATCGGGGGTAAGCCCCCTCCCACACTTTAATGTGTGAACCCATTCATATGTGGGAGGGGGCTTGCCCCCGATGGCGTCAGTCCAGACGCTACACGACTTCTAGTCGCACCTTGTGCTCATTCAGCACTTGCACCAACGCCGGCACCGGCTGTTGGTCAGTCACCAGGCAGTCCACCAGGCTGATCGGCCCCAGGCGAATCATGGCATTGCGCCCGAACTTGCTGGAGTCTGCCGCCAGAATCACTTGCCGCGCATTGGCAATGATTGCCTGGGAAACCCGCACTTCCTGGTAATCGAAGTCGAGCAGGCTGCCGTCCTCGTCGATACCGCTGATGCCCACCAGGGCAAAGTCGACCTTGAACTGGTTGATGAAATCGACACTGGCCTGGCCGACCACACCGCCATCGCGGCGTACGTTGCCGCCGGTGAGCAACACATCGAAGTCGTCCTTGGCACTGAGCATCGTGGCGACGTTGAGGTTGTTGGTGATGATTTTCAGGTGGTTGTGATTGAGCAGTGCACGGGCGATGGATTCGGTGGTGGTGCCGATATTGATAAACAGCGAGGCGTGGTCGGGAATTTGCGCGGCGATGGCTTCACCGATGCGCTGTTTCTCGTCGCGCATCTGGTCTGCACGCATGGCATACGCGGTGTTCTCGACACTGGAGTCATAGGCGGCGCCGCCGTGGTAGCGGCGCAACAGATTGGCGTCCGCCAGCTGGTTGATATCGCGGCGGATGGTTTGCGGGGTAACAACGAATAGCTGCGCCATTTCCTCGATACTGACATAACCGCGTTCGCGGACCAGTTCGAGGATTTGTTGTTGGCGGGGAGGCAGATTCATGGGGCGTCCTTTGGGCTGCCATACAAAAGTGGCCCATGATGACGCAGGAATCCGCTCCCTGCCAGTTACAACCAGATATGGATCCGGCGCTTGGCTTATTCAGCGCCTTCGTGCGGTTCCCAGTCGCGGGTGCGGCTCACCGCTTTTTGCCAGCCGGCGTAGAGCTTTTCTTTGGTGGTTTCGTCCAACTGGGGTTCGAATTCGCGCTCGATCACCGCCTTGCCACGCAGTTCGTCCAGGCTGCCCCAGAAGCCACACGCCAGGCCGGCCAGGTAGGCGGCGCCGAGGGCAGTGGTTTCACGCATTTGCGGGCGTTCGACCTGGGTACCGAGGATGTCGGCCTGGAATTGCATCAGGAAGTTGTTGGCAACCGCACCGCCATCCACACGCAGGGCCTTGAGGCGTTCGCCAGAATCTTGTTGCATGGCGTCGAGTACATCGCGGGTCTGGAAGGCAATCGACTCCAGGGCTGCACGAATAATGTGGTCCACGCGTACGCCGCGGGTCAGGCCGAACAGCGCACCTCGGGCATACGGGTCCCAATAGGGCGCGCCCAGCCCGGTGAAAGCCGGGACCAGGTACACGCCGTTGCTGTCCTTGACCTTGCCGGCAAAGTATTCGGTGTCGTGGGCGTCATTGATGATTTTCAGCTCGTCACGCAGCCATTGCACGGTGGAACCGCCGTTGAATACCGCGCCTTCAAGGGCGTAGGCCACTTCACCGCGTGGGCCGCAGGCGATGGTGGTGAGCATGCCGTGCTTGGATTTCACTGCCTTGTCGCCGGTGTTCATCAGCAGGAAGCAGCCGGTGCCGTAGGTGTTCTTGGCCTGTCCGGCTTCCACGCACATTTGGCCGAACAGCGCGGCTTGTTGGTCACCGGCGATGCCGCCGATGGCGATGCCGCTCTTGGTGCGGCCATAGATTTCGGAGGAAGACTTCACTTGCGGCAGCATTTCCCGCGGCACATCCAGAATCTCCAGCATCTTCGCATCCCACTCCAGGGTGTGGATGTTGAAGAGCATGGTACGCGAGGCGTTGGTGTAGTCGGTGACGTGGGTCTTGCCGCCGGTAAACTTCCAGATCAGCCAGCTATCGATGGTGCCGAACAGCAGTTCGCCATTGCGTGCACGCTCGCGGCTTCCTTCGACGTTATCGAGGATCCACTTGAGTTTGGTGCCGGAAAAGTAGGGGTCGGTGACCAGCCCGGTGGTGTCGTTGATGTACTGCTCGTGGCCGTCGCGCTTGAGCTGCTGGCAGATTTCGGTGCTGCGGCGGCACTGCCAGACGATCGCGTTGTAGATCGGGCGGCCGGTGATCTTGTCCCAGACCACGGTGGTCTCGCGCTGGTTGGTGATGCCAATGGCGGCGACCTGGTCATGGTGCAGGCCGGCTTGCGCCAGCGCTTCGACCATCACCGCGCTCTGGGTGGCAAAGATTTCCATCGGGTCATGTTCGACCCAGCCTGCTTGCGGGTAATGCTGGGTGAATTCACGCTGGGCGGTGCACACCACGTTGGCGTCACGATCGAAGATGATCGCCCGGGAACTGGTAGTGCCCTGGTCAAGGGCAATGATGTAGTTCTTATTCTGAATGTCGGTCATGTCAGGTGCCTTACGAAATAAGGAAGTCAGAAATCAGCCTGGGCCGCGAAGGGCAGGGGACCAGGCTGGCGCTTTCAGGAAATACGGGTCTTGCCGTTGACAGCCGTGTCAGGTGTTTCAGCTATAGCAGGTGCGGCGCTTGGCAGGTGGCGGGCAATCAGCCCGCGATAGGCCGCGGCACCGAGGCAAGCGCCGACAATCGGGGCGAAAATCGGCACCAGGAAGTAAGGAATGTCGCGGCCACCAGTAAAGGCCATTTCACCCCAGCCGGCGAAAAAGGTCATCAGCTTGGGTCCGAAATCCCGTGCCGGATTCATCGCAAAGCCGGTCAGCGGGCCCATGGCGCTACCAATCACGGCAATCAGCAAGCCGATCAGCAGCGGGGCCAGCGGGCCGCGTGGCAGGCCGTTGTTGTCATCGGTGAGGGCCATGATCACGCCCATCAGGATCGCGGTGATGACCATTTCCACCAGGAATGCCTGGGCGGTGCTCAGCAGTGCATGGGGATAGGTAGAGAACACGGATGCCAGTTCCAGGCTGGCCTGGGAGCCGCGGACCATATGGTGGGTTTGTTCGTAATCGAAAAACAGGTTGCTATAGAGCGTATATACCAAGGCGGCGGAGCAGAAGGCGCCGGCGACCTGGGCCAGAATATAGAAGGGCAGTTTGCGCTTTTCAAAATCGGCAAAAATGCACAGGGCGATACTGACCGCCGGGTTGAGGTGAGCCCCGGAAATACCGGCACTCAGGTAGATCGCCATGCTCACGCCGATCCCCCAGATAATACTGATTTCCCAGAGGCCGAAGCTCGCACCCGCGACCTTGAGCGCGGCGACGCATCCTGTACCGAAGAAGATCAGTAGTGCGGTCCCCAGGAATTCGGCCATGCATTGGCTCGAAAGTGAAGGCTGTTGAAGAGCAGTTGTCATGGAAAACCTCGATTGTTGTTCTTGTCTGGCGCACTGCCTCAGCGGGCGGTTGCGCGATTTTCACCGTGACAAGGATCCCCATCCTGGGTCGCGGCTTACTGCTGGAGTACTGATGAGTATTCCTACAGTATTCGGAAACGAAAAAATATAGACAAGAATGACCGCTGTCAAAGGTCGAAAGTGAACCGGCAGTCACTTTCTAACTATTGGTCTGGTGAATGATCACGCAGGTTAGGTTTGGCCTATGCGTCAGCAGCGCTTGAACTAGAGCGTTTTGCCTGCGCTTGGCCTAGAATTGGACCCCTGTTTTCCCTGCCCGGAGACTCCATGACGCCCGCATTGGATTTGTTGAAAAAAGTTCGCGCCGAACATCGCATCCACAGTTATGAACATGACCCGAAGGCGGCTTCGTATGGCCTGGAGGCCGCGGAAAAATTGGGCCTCGACCCCGCGCAGGTGTTCAAGACGCTGCTGGCGAGCAGTGAGAAAGGCGAATTGTTGGTCGCGGTGGTGCCGGTCGTCGGAAGTCTCGATTTGAAAGCGCTGGCTCATGCGGCGGGCGTGAAAAAGGTCGAAATGGCCGATCCGGCGGCGGCTCAGCGTTCCACCGGTTACCTGTTGGGCGGCATCAGCCCGCTGGGGCAAAAGAAGCGCCTGCGTACGTTTATCGACGAAACGGCGCAACCCTTTGCAACGATTTTTGTGAGTGCGGGGCGGCGGGGGCTGGAGGTGGAGTTACCCGCAGCAGTGCTGGCTGAACATACCCAGGCCAAATTCGCGGCCATCGGCCGGGCCTGATGACCAGCCCTGTGGAGATCTAATGTGGGAGGGCGCTTGCCCCCGATTGCATTGGGTCAGCTACCGATAAACTGACTGGCCCAGCGCTATCGGGGACAAGCCCCCCTCCCACATCTTTAACCCGGTTTCCTCAGGAATCTGCTTACGCCTGGAACAGCACTAGATGCTCGGCCGCCACTCGAATCCCCACATCCGTCCCCATCTGTTGATCAACATGGCTGGGGAAAATCGATTCCAACTGAGCGCCCGTTGGCAGTTGCAACCGGTACAAGGTCGAGGCCCCCTGGAAGGTCTTGCCGACAATCCGGGCTTTCAGTGCACTGTCCGGTGCGTAGACGATGTCATCCGGGCGCAGTAATACATCCACCGCGCCGCCGATAGCCCAGGTATAGGCGCGGTTGCCGCGCAAGTCACCCAGTTCAGTGCTCACCGATTCCGGCGAGTTCAAGCGGCCACGAATGAAGTACCCCTGGCCAATAAAGCTCGCGACGTAAGGCGTCTGCGGTTCGTGATAAAGGTTGTAGGGCGTGTCCCACTGTTCAAGGCGACCTTCCTTGAACACGCCGACATGGTCACTGACGGCGAACGCTTCTTCCTGGTCATGGGTAACGAGGATCGCACTGGTGCCCCGCGCCTTGAGGATATCGCGCACTTCGTGGCTCAGCTTGCGGCGCAGTTCGCCATCCAGGTTGGAAAAAGGTTCGTCCAGCAGCAACAATTGTGGCTCCGGCGCCAAGGCGCGGGCGAGGGCGACACGTTGCTGCTGGCCGCCGGAAAGCTCGTGGGGAAAGCGCTTGCCCAGATCCTTCAGATTCACCAGTTCCAGCAACTCGGCAATTACGCGATCCTTTTGCGGATGTTTGCGAATACCGAAGCCGATGTTATCGGCCACGCTCAGGTGCGGGAACAGAGCGTAGTCCTGGAACACCATGCCGATACGACGTTTCTCGGGTGCCAGGGTGAAACCGGCGCTGGAGATGACTTCACCCGCCAGACTGATTTCGCCTTCGTGTATCGGCTCAAAGCCGGCAATGGCGCGCAAGGTGGTGGTCTTGCCGCATCCCGAGGAGCCGAGCAGGCAACCGATGTCGCCGGCATTAAGGTGCAGGTTGAGGTTCTGGACCACCCGCTGGTCTTGATAGCCGCATGCCAGATTGCGCAGGTTCAGCAGGAGTGGCTGGCTCATGCGTGGTGGTACGAAGGTGGGACGAGAAATTCCAGCAGGGCTTTTTGCGCATGCAGGCGGTTCTCGGCTTGGTCCCAAGCCACAGAACGTGGGTCGTCGAGCAGGTCGAGGCTGATTTCTTCGCCACGGTGGGCAGGCAGGCAGTGCATGAACAGCACGTCGGGCGCGGCCGTATCGAGCAGGGCACGGGTCACCTGGAACGGCGCGAACAGGGCCAGGCGCTTGGCCGTTTCGTCTTCCTGGCCCATGGAGGTCCAGACGTCGGTGCTGACCAGGTGGGCACCGACCACGGCATCCTTGGGGTCGCGTAGCAATTGCACGCGACCATCGGCCTTGGCCATGAACTCGGCGCTCGGCTCGTAGCCTTCAGGGCAGGCGATACGCAGGTGGAAGTCGAACTGGATCGCCGCTTCTATATAGCTGTTGCACATGTTGTTGCCGTCGCCGATCCAGGCCACGGTCTTGCCCTGGATGGAGCCCCGGTGTTCGAGGAAGGTTTGCATGTCGGCCAGCAACTGGCAGGGGTGCAGGTCATCGGACAGGCCATTGATCACTGGCACGCGGGAGTTGGCGGCAAATTCAGTCAGGTTGCTGTGGGCGAAGGTACGGATCATCACCGCGTCGAGCATGCGTGACATGACCCTGGCGCAATCGCTGATCGGCTCACCACGGCCCAGTTGGGTATCACGCGGTGACAGGAAAATCGCCTGGCCGCCCAGCTGGATCATGCCGGCTTCGAACGACAGGCGTGTACGCGTTGAGGACTTCTCGAAAATCATCCCGAGTACGCGGTTTTTCAAAGGCTCAAACAGTACGCCGCGGTTACGCAGGTCTTTAAGCTCAATGCCTCGACGGATCACGCTGACTAGCTCTTCGGGCGTGCAATCCATCAGGGAGAGAAAGTGCCTTGCGCTCATCATTAACTACCTTTTTGCAACAGACCGCAGATACTCAAAGCCTTGTTTATTGTGACAACGGGCGAGACCTGCGGCGGAAGCCGCACGGGGCGACGAAATAGGGGAAGGCGCGATATTGACATTAAATGTCGCGTCTTACCAATAGGGCTACGGTTTTTAGGGGTGTTCAAGCAGGGCGCTGACGCGTGTTTGAAGACGATTTCCTGACAGCAGCGGGTCATTTGTACACTGGCGCCGAGGCCTTTTGCAATGCGCCGAGGCGGGCCCAAGCCAGGTAGCGTCGGTTTTAGCCACTGGGTGGAGGATTTCTGAAACATTTACTCATGCTTAGCCATGCCTTGGCCTATGCCCACCGATTCACAGTACGAAGGTTGCTGGCGCGCTGGCAGTTCGCCGCCCATAGTTAAGCCAAAGCCCCTATATAAAGAGACTGGCCATGACCAAGACTCTCCATCACCGTGCCTGCCACCTGTGCGAAGCCATTTGCGGCCTGACCCTGGAAACCACCCAGGCTGACGATGGCAGCCTGGCGATCACCTCGATCAAGGGCGACCCCCTGGACAGTTTCAGTCGCGGGCACATCTGCCCCAAGGCCGTGGCCCTGCAGGATATCCAGAATGACCCGGACCGCCTGCACCAGCCGATGCTGCGGGTCGGCAGCGAATGGCAGCCGATCGCATGGGATGAAGCGTTTGCCATGGTGGCCGAACGGCTGGCGAGCATCCAGGCCCGGTACGGGCAGAACGCGGTGGCGGTGTATCAGGGCAACCCCAGCGTGCACAACTATGGGTTGATGACCCACAGCAACTACTTTCTCGGGCTATTGAAAACGCGCAATCGCTTTTCCGCGACCTCGGTAGACCAGTTACCCCATCACCTCACCAGCCACCTCATGTACGGCCATGGCCTGTTGCTGCCCATTCCGGACATCGACCATACCGACTTCATGTTGATTCTCGGCGGCAACCCGCTGGCCTCCAACGGCAGCATCATGACCGTGCCGGACGTGGAAAAACGCCTCAAGGCCATCCAGGCGCGTGGCGGCAAAGTGGTGGTGGTCGACCCTCGGCGCAGCGAGACAGCCGCCATCGCCGACCAGCACTTGTTCGTACGCCCCGGAGGCGACGCGGCGCTGTTGTTCGGGCTGCTCAACACCTTGTTCGCTGAGGGGCTGACCCGCGACAGCCATTTGCCAGTTGAAGGGCTGGAAGACGTGCGCCGAGCAATTGTCGGATTCAGCGCCGAGGCAATGAGTCGCCAGTGCGCAGTGCCTGCCGAGCAGATTCGGCAGTTGGCCCGCGATTTCGCTGGCGCTGACAAAGCCGTTTGCTACGGCCGAATGGGAGTCTCGACCCAGGCGTTCGGCACCCTGTGTCACTGGTTGGTCCAGTTGATCAACCTGGTAACGGGCAATCTCGACCGCGTCGGCGGTGCGCTGTGCACCAGCCCGGCGGTCGACCTGGTGGCCTCGACTGGTGGCGGCCATTTCAATCGCTGGCAGAGCCGTGTGTCCGGGCGCCCGGAATACGGCGGAGAGTTGCCGGTGTCGGCCCTGGCCGAGGAAATGCTCACCGAAGGCGAAGGACAGATCCGCGCGCTGGTGACAGTGGCCGGCAATCCGGTGCTGTCGACGCCCAACGGTCGCCAGTTGGAGCAGGCGCTGGATGGATTGGAGTTCATGGTCAGCGTCGATCTCTATATCAACGAGACCACGCGTTATGCCGACCTGATCCTGCCGTCCACCTCTGCATTGGAAAACGATCACTACGACACCACCTTCAATATGTTCGCGGTGCGCAACGTCACCCGCTTCAACCGTGCGATCCTGCCCAAGCCCGAGGGTGCGCTGCATGACTGGGAGATCTTTGTCGGCTTGGCCAAGGCATTCGCGGCGCAGACCGGCCTAGCGCTCAAGTCAACCCTGCCTCCGGCACAGATGATCGATGTCGGGTTGCGCGCAGGTGCCTATGGCGATGCATCCAGTCACAAACTATCGGTGGCGATGCTGGCCGATCATCCCCATGGTGTGGACCTGGGACCGCTCAAGACCAATCTCGCGGCGCGTTTGAAGACCGCCAATGGCAAGGTCCAGGCGGCACCTGCCGTGATTCTCGCTGACTTGGCGCGCTTCAAGGCGCAACCGCTGCCGGTGGCTGACGAACTGCTATTGATTGGCCGTCGCCATGTGCGCAGCAATAATTCCTGGATGCATAATTACCACCGGTTGGTGAAGGGCAAGCCACGCCATCAATTGCTGATGCATCCTGACGACCTCGCCAGGCGACAGCTCAATGATGGTCAACGGGTACGGGTGAGTTCGCGCATCGGGATGATCGAAGTAGATGTGGTGGCCAGCCTGGATATGATGCCGGGGGTGGTCAGCCTGCCTCATGGCTGGGGGCATGGCCGCCCGGGCGTACAAATGAGCATCGCCAGTGCTCAGCCCGGGGCGAGCGCTAATGACTTGACCGACGAGCGGCAATTGGACGAGTTGTCGGGTAACGCCGCGCTCAATGGCGTGCCGGTGCAAGTGGCAGCGGCGTGAGGTGCCCGAGCACCGCGCTGGGATTTTGCGTTACAATGCGCCACCGTGCCGACCTGTGAGTCGCAAAGTTCCAGCCGAGGTGTTCCATGGATATCATCGAAACGATCAAAGACCAGATTGCCAACAACACCATTCTGCTCTACATGAAGGGCGCGCCTAACGCTCCTCAGTGCGGTTTTTCCGCAAAAGCCTCCCAGGCCATCATGGCGTGTGGCGAGAAGTTCGCCTACGTGGATATCCTGCAGAATCCGGAAATTCGCGCCAACCTGCCTAAATACGCCAACTGGCCGACTTTCCCGCAACTGTGGGTAGCCGGTGAGCTGGTTGGCGGCAGCGATATCATCACTGAAATGGCAGCCGATGGTTCGCTGCAAGCGCTGATCAAAGACGCAGCGGAAAAAGCGGCAGCCAAGACTGAAGCTTGATTGACCTGCAACAAAAAGCCCCGCTTCTCAATACGAGAGCGGGGCTTTTTTGTACCTGCGGGTTATTCACCCATTTGCGATTGCAGGTAGTTCTCCAGGCTGACCTTGTCGATCAGGCCCAGCTGGGTTTCCAGCCAGTCGATATGCTCTTCCTGGTCTTCAAGGATGTCTTCCAGCAGTTCACGGCTGCCGAAGTCGCCCTTGGTTTCGCAATGGGCGATGGCGGCCTTGAGGTCGCTATGGCTCTTGCGCTCAAAGCCCAGGTCGCTGCTGAGCATTTCCAGGGTATGCTCGCCGATGTTCAGCTTGCCCAGGTCCTGCACGTTCGGCAGGCCTTCCAGGAACAGGATGCGCTTGATCAGCGCGTCGGCGTCCTTCATGGCCTTGATCGATTCTTTGTATTCGCGCTTGCCAAGCTTTTCCAGGCCCCAATCGTCGTACATGCGCGCATGCAGAAAGTACTGATTGATCGCGACCAGTTCATTGGCAAGGATTTTGTTGAGTTGCTGGATGACTGAGATGTCGCCTTTCATGACTGGGGTCCTGCCCTGTAATAGCTGTGTATAGGGCAGAGTCTGAGCGGTGAAAATCCTAGTGTCAAACCTAAGTTATTGAATAATAAATGAAAATTAATCGGAATAAGAATGTTTGTGTTCCGCGTCTTGGTGCTAACTAATTGAATTACAGGCATAAAAAAACCGGACACTAGGTCCGGTTCTTTAAAACAGCCTTTTCAGGCGTGTGTAAATTCTGTCGAGTAGGGGAGCGCGGCCTGGGCTGTTTGCAGCTGCGTCAGGGTTTCCCGTACCACTTGCTTGGCGAGGCACGCACATTTGCCACACTGACTGGCAACGCCGGTGGTTTCACGCACTTCTTTGTAGCTACAGCAACCTTCGTAGATTGCTTCGCGGATTTGTCCGTCGGTGACGCCAGTGCAGAGGCAGACATACATAAGGGAGAACCGTCGCGGGTTTGTGGCTTAAGTGCGATGGATCTTAATGTTAACGAGAATGATTGTCAAAGTAGTTTCATCAACGATCAGCCGCGCTTTGCCCATGCGCTGACGAACGGTTTTTTCAGTGTATGATGGTCGGTCTTCACGAAGCGTGATTGCGTCATGTTTCTGTCGGATTCTACTGGCAGACTCGACCGGTCCTTTTGCTTCAATCGTCATCCCATAGTCAGGAGATATCCAATGAGCGTACTCGTCGGTAAACAAGCCCCGGATTTCGACGTCCCAGCCGTCCTCGGCAATGGCGAAATCGTTGACAGCTTCAAACTGTCCGAAGCCATCAAAGGCAAATACGGCCTGGTCTTCTTCTACCCGCTGGACTTCACCTTCGTCTGCCCTTCAGAGTTGATCGCCCTGGATCACCGCATGGACGACTTCAAGGCGCGCAACGTAGAAGTGGTGGCTGTTTCCATCGACTCCCACTTCACCCACAACGCCTGGCGCAACACTGCCATCAATGATGGCGGCATCGGCAAAGTCAAATACACCATGGCTGCCGACATGAAGCATGACATCGCCAAGGCCTACGACGTTGAATCCGAAGGCGGCGTAGCCTTCCGTGGCGCGTTCCTGATCGACGACAAGGGCGTCGTTCGCTCGCAGATCATCAACGACCTGCCGCTGGGTCGTAACATGGAAGAGCTGATCCGCCTGGTTGACGCCCTGCAATTCCACGAAGAGCACGGTGAAGTCTGCCCTGCCAACTGGAAAAAAGGCGACAAGGGCATGAACGCTTCGCCAGAAGGTGTTGCTGCTTACCTGACCGAGAACGCTGGCAAGCTGTAAGCGCCCGTTTCACGGTACAAAAAAACCGGCCTGAGAAGGCCGGTTTTTTTATGCGCGGGGTTCAACTTCAATCGCTGAAGTCTTCCCAGCCGCCCATCTGCTTCCAGCGATTGACGATGCCGCAGAACAGCTCGGCAGTCTTCTCGGTGTCGTAGCGAGCCGAGTGAGCCTCACGTCCGTCGAAGTCGATACCGGCCGCCTGACAGGCTTTGGCCAACACGGTCTGGCCATACGCCAGGCCGGCAAGGGTGGCGGTGTCGAAGCTGGAGAACGGGTGAAACGGATTGCGCTTCATGTCCAGCCGCGCCACGGCGGCATTCAGGAAGCCCAGGTCGAAGCTACTGTTGTGGCCCACCAGGATCGCGCGTTTGCAGCCATTGGCCTTCAGCGCCTTGCGCACACCGCGGAAGATATCAGTCAGCGCCGCTTCTTCGCTCACCGCCATGCGCAGCGGGTGGTCGAGCTTGATGCCGGTGAACTCCAGGGCAGCCGCTTCGATATTGGCGCCTTCGAACGGCTCGACGCGGAAGAAATGGGTATGTTCCGGGAATACAAAACCGTGTTCATCCATGCCGATAGTGGTAGCGGCGATTTCCAGCAAGGCGTCGGTGGCGCAGTTGAAACCACCGGTTTCTACGTCGATGACAACCGGCAGATAGCCGCGAAACCGCTCGGCCATCGGGTGACGGGAACCGCCACCACTGTGCTCTTGTTCGTCGTCGTAATGGTCTTCACTCACTTGCTTTCCTCCAGCAGGCGCCAGCGCAGTGTTTCACCGGCGCGCAGCGGGATAACAGTCAGCTCGCCGAATGGCAGGCTGGCAGGGGCGGTCCAGTCTTCACGAACCAGGGTGATGCGGTCGGTATTTGCCGGCAGGCCGTAGAAACGCGGGCCATTGAGGCTGGCGAAGCCCTCGAGTTTGTCCAGGGCATTGCGCTGTTCAAACGCTTCGGCATACAGCTCTATAGCGGCGAACGCCGTGTAGCAACCGGCGCAACCGCACGCGGCTTCCTTGGCGTGCTGGGCATGGGGCGCGGAGTCGGTGCCGAGGAAGAACTTCGGGTTGCCGCTGGTGGCGGCGTCCAGCAACGCCACCTGGTGGGTGTTGCGCTTGAGGATCGGCAGGCAGTAGAAGTGCGGCCGAATCCCGCCCACCAGCATGTGGTTGCGGTTGTAGAGCAGGTGATGGGCGGTGATGGTCGCGCCCACATTGGCCGAAGCCTCGGTGACGAACTGCACGGCATCGGCCGTGGTGATGTGCTCGAACACCACCTTCAGGGTCGGGAACAGCTCGACCACGCGACGCATGTGCTCGTCGATGAAGACCTTCTCCCGATCAAAAACGTCCACGTCGCCACGGGTGACTTCCCCGTGGATCAGCAGCGGCATGCCGACCTCGGCCATGGCTTCGATGGCTGGCAGGATCTTGTCGATGCTGGTCACGCCGGAGTCGGAGTTGGTGGTCGCGCCGGCCGGGTACAGCTTGGCGGCGTGCACGAAGCCGCGGGCCTTGGCCTCACGAATTTCGTCAGGCTGGGTGCGGTCGGTCAGGTAGAGCACCATCAACGGTTCGAAGCGGCTGCCGGCCGGTCGTGCAGCGAGGATGCGCTGGCGATAGGCGTCGGCTTCTGCGGCATTGCGCACCGGAGGTACCAGGTTAGGCATGATGATGGCACGGCCAAACGTGCGCGCCACATCGGCCACGGTTTGGGGTAACGCAGCACCATCGCGAAGATGAATATGCCAGTCGTCGGGACGCAGCAGGGTCAGGCGGTCGGACATTGGGGATTCCAGGCGGGTCAATCTGGTGGGAATGCTACCGGAAAAGACTCTTGCAGGCACTCGCTATCAAGTTTTGCCGGATGCGACCGATATTCCCGGGTATGCCTTAACGATGTATGACGCTTTGAAGTGTTGTAGAAACCAGTGGAGCCTTCCCGTGCGCCAGCATTATCTAGCCCTGCTCAGTGTGTTCGCCAGCCTGCCTGCGATGGCCCTCACGTTCCAGACGCGCCTGGAGAATATTGAGTGGAAGGTAGAGGGTGACCAGTTCGAGTGCCGCCTGACCCAGCCGATCACCGATTTCGGCTCCGGCGAATTCGTGCGCCGCGCCGGTGAGCAGGCGACGTTTCGCTTGAAAGCCTATAGCGGCTCATTCGGCGCAGGTTCGGCGACTTTGTTGGCTGCTGCTGCGCCCTGGCAGCCGGGCCGAGGGGATATCAACCTCGGCGCCGTACGGGTCGGCAGTGGTGACGTATTGTTCAACAGCTCCCAAGCCCAGGCCGGACGTCTGTTCGCCGGCTTGCTCGAGGGGCGTAGCCCGACCGTGCGGCATTATGGACGTGAGGGGAGGTATTCGGAAATTCGCCTGCTGCCGGTGAAGTTCAACAAGGCCTACAGCGACTATCAGTTGTGCACCACCAAGCTGCTGCCAATGAACTATGACCAGGTCAAACAGACTGAAGTCGGCTTCCCCGGTGGCGGCATCGAACTGGACGCGGCTGCCAAGAAGAAGCTGTCGGTGATTCTTGCATTCATGAAAGCCGACCCCACGGTTAATCACGTCGAGTTGAACGGCCATTCGGATAACAGTGGCAACCGACTGACCAATCGCGATGTCTCGCGCCGGCGCGCCCTGGCGGTGATGGACTATTTCAAGGCCAACGGCATCGCGGAATCGCAGATCACCCTGCGGTTTCATGGCGAAAGCTATCCTTTGGCGCCCAATACCAATGCGGCCAACCGCGCCCGCAACCGTCGTGTGAATATCCAGCTGGAGCGGGTAGCGGTCCCCGAGAAACCGGCACCCCAGGCTACTGCGCCGAGCAATCCTGCCGCCACATCATAAGGTGCGACCATCGGTCGCCCACTCGACATAATCTGTCGCTTTATCTTCATTTGCTGTCGCGCCCCTGTAATTTCACGGTTTTGATCGGTAGAATCGACGCCTTTCCGTACAACCCCGTGGAGTGATGGCATGGCCGACGTAAACAAGGTCGTTCTCGCGTATTCCGGCGGCCTGGACACTTCGGTGATCCTCAAGTGGCTGCAGGATACTTATAACTGTGAAGTGGTGACCTTCACCGCTGACCTGGGTCAGGGCGAAGAGGTCGAACCTGCACGTGCCAAGGCGCAAGCCATGGGCGTGAAAGAGATCTACATTGACGACCTGCGCGAAGAGTTCGTCCGCGACTTCGTCTTCCCGATGTTTCGCGCCAACACTGTCTACGAAGGCGAGTACCTGCTGGGTACCTCCATCGCACGTCCGCTGATCGCCAAGCGCCTGATCGAAATCGCCAACGAAACCGGCGCCGACGCCATTTCCCATGGCGCCACCGGCAAGGGCAACGACCAGGTACGTTTCGAACTGGGTGCCTACGCTCTCAAGCCAGGGGTAAAAGTGATTGCCCCTTGGCGTGAATGGGACTTGCTGTCCCGTGAAAAGCTGATGGACTACGCTGAAAAGCACGGCATTCCGATCGAACGCCATGGCAAGAAGAAGTCGCCGTACTCGATGGATGCCAACCTGCTGCACATCTCTTATGAAGGCGGTGTGCTGGAAGACACCTGGACCGAGCACGAAGAAGACATGTGGAAATGGACCGTCTCCCCGGAGAACGCTCCTGACAAGCCACAGTACCTGGAACTGACCTACCGTAACGGCGATATCGTTGCGCTGGACGGCGTTGAAATGACCCCGGCCACCGTACTGGCGACCTTGAACCGGATCGGCGGCCAGCACGGCATCGGGCGCCTGGACATCGTTGAGAACCGCTACGTAGGCATGAAGTCCCGTGGTTGCTACGAAACCCCTGGCGGCACCATCATGCTGCGCGCCCACCGCGCCATCGAGTCCATCACCCTGGACCGTGAAGTGGCCCACCTCAAAGACGAGCTGATGCCTAAGTACGCCAGCTTGATCTACACCGGCTACTGGTGGAGCCCTGAGCGTCTGATGCTGCAACAGATGATCGACGCTTCCCAGGCTCACGTGAATGGCGTCGTGCGCCTGAAGCTGTACAAGGGCAATGTGATTGTCACGGGCCGCAAGTCCGATGAATCGCTGTTCGATTCCAACATCGCCACCTTCGAAGAAGACGGCGGGGCCTACAACCAGGCGGATGCGGCCGGGTTTATCAAGTTGAACGCACTGCGCATGCGTATTGCTGCCAACAAGGGCCGTTCGTTGTTCTGACTGTCAGGCGCATTGTGAAAATGGCCCCTTGTTCAAGGGGCCATTTTTTTTGCCTGGGTATTGGTAGCCCAGCGTTAAGTAGGTGTTGATGTTTATTTGCGTTTAGCTTGTGTAAGTTTTTCCGCAACTTGCAAGGGTGATTTCGGTTGTTGTCTTTTGTTTTTAGGATGAATGATTTTTTACATCTGAGGAGGAACTATTTCTGACAGAAAATTCACTCATGTAAGTGATGTAGGTATGCGAGTTGTTGAATTTTCTGTAGGAATTTTGAGTGTGTGTAAATATGTTAAATGGAACTAACGTAAATGGAATGAGCTCACCACTTTGCGTGCATGATCGCGAGAAACAAGGGGCATTTCCTGAAAGTCATGTGCGGTGCGTTTACCTTTTGCGGCTTATGCCGAAGATATTTCACTCAAAATATGTACGTATCGAGAAAGGTCTGAAAGGAAGCATAAAGCCACATACCTCTAAGTTGGCGATTTTTTGTAGGTTAATTCCTATCTTCTTGTGGGGTGGGTCTCTGCTTACTGTTGCTCGGGGGTGAACGCTATGCCAACTAGCAATCGACTAGGCTATTGTGCTTGCTCTAAATAATTCGAACAGCGAAATTGGACTTTCTCATGAATAAAGTGCTGATCGTGGATGATCATCCCGTCATTCGTCTTGCTGTGCGCATGCTAATGGAGCGTCATGGTTATGAGGTCGTTGCCGAGACTGATAACGGTGTCGATGCATTGCAACTTGCACGGGAACATATGCCGGACATTGTCATACTGGATATAGGAATTCCCAAGCTCGATGGCCTGGAAGTTATTTGTCGGCTGGCTTCAACCAAGCAGGCTGTATCGTTCAAGGTGCTGGTGCTGACGTCACAGGCTCCCGGCCATTTTTCCATGCGTTGCATGCAGGCAGGGGCGGCCGGCTATGTGTGCAAGCAGCAGGATCTGACAGAACTGTTGAGTGCCATCAAGGCGGTGCTTTCCGGCTACAGCTACTTCCCGAACCAGGCGCTGAACTCGGTGCGCTCAACCATGGGCAACGCCAGTGAAGCCGATATGGTCGAACGCCTCTCAGGCCGAGAGATGATGGTGCTGCAACAATTGGCCCGTGGTAAAACCAACAAGGAGATTGCCGACGGCATGTTCCTCAGCAACAAAACGGTCAGTACCTACAAGACTCGCCTGCTACTCAAGCTCAATGCCCGCTCCCTCGTGGACCTGATCGAACTGGCCCAGCGCAACGGCCTGGTCTAGGCGGGCATTGCACCACTCGTACACCCGTGTAACCGGCAGAAAAAAGCCTCCGTCAGGGAGGCTTCCGGTCGTTGACGCATCGATCAGAAGTCGAAGTCGTAATCGGCCAGCTGTTTTTGCAAGCGTCGCTCTTCCAGAAGATTGTCGATAGTGCGGCGTTTGCTTAAATTGGTCTTGGCCACCTCTGCCACAGGTGCCTCTACCACATCGTCGTCCGACTCAACGAGGTCGTCGTCCACTTCCAGTTGTTCTTTGCCAGTGCTCATAAGGTTAACTCCAGGCTAAGACTGCCGTTGGGGCTCCTTATAGCGATAAACCGCGAGTGGGTAAAAAAGATTTTTTCAATCGACTGATCAAGAAACCTAATGATCGCTCAATCGTCGGACGTCTTGTCTTTGTATTCACACAGGTCTTCGATACGACAGCTGCCGCAGCGTGGCTTGCGCGCCTGGCAAACGTAGCGCCCGTGCAGGATCAGCCAGTGGTGGGAGTCGAGCAGATATGGCTTGGGTACGAACTTCATCAGTTGCTTTTCCACCTCGACCACATTCTTCCCGCGTGCAATACCGGTTCGATTGCTGACGCGGAAAATGTGCGTGTCCACCGCCATGGTCAGTTGCCGGAATGCCGTATTGAGCACGACGTTAGCCGTCTTACGCCCTACGCCCGGCAAGGCCTCAAGGGCTTCCCGCGTTTGCGGTACTTCGCCTGCGTGCAGTTCCATTAGCAGGCGGCATGTCTCGATCACGTTCTTGGCCTTGCTGTTGTACAAGCCAATGGTCTTGATGTATTCGGACAAGCCTTCCACGCCGAGGGCATAAATCGCTGCGGGGGTATTCGCTACCGGGTACAACTTGGCCGTCGCCTTGTTGACGCCCACGTCGGTGGATTGGGCCGACAGGATCACCGCAATCAGTAATTCGAACGGCGAGGAGTAGGCCAGCTCGGTTTTGGGTTCCGGATTGTCTTCGTGAAACCTGCGGAAAATTTCCAGGCGTTTTGCGGCGTTCATGGGCAGAGCGATTCCTTGCGGGTGGTCTACGTCATTTGAAAAAAGGGCCCAGGGCTGAACCCGGCACGTATCAATGTGGTGGCGGCCATGTCGCGTAGCAAGCCCCCCGACTCATTCCGGGCTCGGTCTATGGGCTTGCAGCTGACGCTCTGCCTCGTCCAGCCTTCGCTGTGCGGCGTTCAATTCATCTACAGATGGGGCCGGTTGGCGTTGCAATTTGCTGACATCAGCGCGAGCGTAGGCCAACGCGGTTTTCAACTGACGCAGTTGGCTGTCGATAGGGCGTTTTTCCACGCGCTGCAAAGACGGTCGCGGCTGCTCGGAGGCTGCTTCGGCTTCATGCAGGTCGTGCTCGGCGGCGGTCAGCGCGGCACTCAATGTGGCCAGTTGCTGGTTGTCAGCACGCTGCTCCTGCGCCTTTTTCAATTCCGCGCGACGCATGGCCAGTTGGATCTTGGCCCGCTTGAGTGCAGGGTCCTTGGGTATTGCTGTCGCTGGCGGGCTGTCCCCCTCAAGCATGGCCAGCACCTGCTCCGCAGCT
Organism: Pseudomonas libanensis; assembly: GCF_001439685.1. Classification (GTDB taxonomy): domain Bacteria; phylum Pseudomonadota; class Gammaproteobacteria; order Pseudomonadales; family Pseudomonadaceae; genus Aquipseudomonas; species Aquipseudomonas libanensis. Next base: position 293,559 of record NZ_JYLH01000005.1, on the reverse strand, counting down.
TCGAATTGCCGTTGCAGGACGATCAATTGCGACTGCTGCTCAAAAGTCGGTGGATGGCCAAACGCTTTCAAGGACTTGTACAACTGGGCGCGGCTCATCGCGACGGCGACCTTGGCTTTCTTGATCGCCACATCCTGAACAACCTGATGGTTATCTACAGGTATTGCGTCCGTCGGCGCCGGCCGCTTGGAACGAGCCAGGCGTTCAGCGAGCTTGTGTTCTTCTTCCCGTTGCAGACGCGCATTGCGTTGTTCATAACGCCTGCGTGCCCGATCACGCTTGAGGCTACGTTCATGGCGCTCGAGATCGTTGGTCGCCAGGCCACCCACTATGGGGACCACACTGACCAGTGGGCGCAGCTCAATGCAGTCGACAGGGCAGGGGGCGACGCACAGGTCGCAACCGGTGCACTCGTCGATTATCACCGTATGCATCAATTTGGCGGCGCCAACGATGGCATCTACCGGGCAAGCCTGGATGCACTTGGTGCAACCGATGCATTCGGCTTCGCGAATATAGGCAATCTGCGCCGGGGCTTCACCGCGGCTGGTATCCAGGTCCAGCACCGGTACGCCTAGCAAGTACGCAAGTCCAGCGATGGTTTCTTGCCCACCCGGCGGGCACTTGTTGATTGCCTCGCCTTTAGCGATGCCCTCGGCGTAAGGCTTGCAGCCCGGGTGCCCGCACTTGCCGCATTGAGTCTGCGGTAGCAGCGCGTCGATACGTTGAATGAGGTTCATGCGTTGATCATAGCGTTGACGCCCGGCCCTGTGAGGTGGGCAAGCTGAAAAGCCCCGTCGTTGAAACGGGGCATTTTGCAGGACTTACTTGATACGTTGACCCGGCTTGGCGCCGCTGTCCGGGCTCAGCAGGTAGATTTCCTCGCCGCCGGGGCCAGCTGCCATCACCATGCCTTCGGAAATGCCAAACTTCATTTTCCGTGGCTTGAGGTTGGCGATCATCATGGTCAGGCGACCATCGAGCTTGGACGGGTCCGGATAAGCGCTCTTGATCCCGGAGAACACGTTGCGCTGTTCGTCACCGATGTCCAGCGTCAGGCGCAGCAGCTTGTCGGCGCCTTCCACGGCTTCGGCCTTGATAATCAGCGCCACGCGCAGGTCCACGGCGGCGAAGGCGTCGAAATCGATTTCCGGGGAAATCGGGTCCTTGGCCAGCTCGCCATTGCCCGCCGGCGCGGATTGGCCGGTATCGGTCTGGCTGGCGACCAGGTCTTCTTTCGAAGCATCGGTCATGGCCTGGACTTTCACGGGGTCAATCCGGGTCATCAAGGGCTTGAACGCGTTCAACTGATGATTACCGAGCAAAGTGGTGTGATCGTTCCAGCTCAACGGCGCCACGTTGAGGAACGCCTCGGCATCGGCGGCCAACAATGGCAGCACCGGCTTGAGGAAGATCACCAACTGGCGGAACAGGTTGACCCCGGTGGCGCAGATCGCCTGAACTTCAGCTTCCTTGCCGTCCTGCTTGTTCAGCGACCACGGCGCCTTGTCGGCGATCCAGGCGTTGGCGCGGTCGGCCAGGCCCATGATCTCGCGCATGGCGCGGGCAAAGTCGCGGGCTTCATAAGCGTCGGCGATGCTCGGCGCGGCGGCCAGGAAGGCGTCGGTCAGTTCCGGTGCGGCGTTCTCGGCTACCAATACACCGGCGTTGCCCTTGTGTATAAAACCGGCGCAACGGCTGGCGATGTTGACGACTTTACCCACCAGATCCGAGTTGACCTTCTGTACGAAGTCTTCCAGGTTCAGGTCCAAGTCGTCCACACCACGGCCCAGCTTGGACGCGTAGTAATAGCGCAGGTATTCCGGCGACAGATGGTCCAGGTAGGTGCGTGCCTTGATAAAGGTGCCACGGGACTTGGACATTTTCTGGCCGTTGACCGTCAGGTAGCCGTGCACGGCGATGCCGGTCGGCTTGCGGTAGCCCGAGCCTTCAAGCATCGCCGGCCAGAACAGCGCGTGGAAGTTGACGATGTCCTTGCCGATGAAGTGGTACAGCTCGGCAGTGGAGTCCTTGCCCCAGAACGCGTCGAAGTCCAGCTGCGGGGTGCGATCACACAGGTTCTTGAAGCTGGCCATGTAGCCGATCGGCGCATCCAGCCATACATAGAAGTACTTGCCCGGCTCGCCCGGGATCTCGAAGCCGAAGTACGGCGCGTCGCGGGAGATGTCCCACTGTTGCAGGCCACTGTCGAGCCATTCGGAGAGCTTGTTGGCCACGGCGTCTTGCAAGGTGCCGCTGCGCGTCCAGGTTTGCAGCATTTGCTGGAAATCCGGGAGCTTGAAGAAGAAGTGCTGCGAGTCCTTGAGTACCGGAGTAGCACCGGAGATCGCCGACTTGGGATCCTTCAAGTCGGTCGGTGCGTAGGTCGCGCCGCATTTTTCGCAGTTGTCGCCGTACTGGTCTTCGGTGCCGCATTTGGGGCAGGTGCCCTTGATGAAGCGGTCGGCCAGGAACATTTTCTTTTCCGGGTCGAAATACTGGGTCACCGAACGTTGGTCGATGTGCCCGGCTTCCTTCAACCGCAGGTAGATCTGGCTCGACAACTCGCGGTTTTCGTCGGAGTGGGTCGAATGGAAATTGTCGAAGTCCACCAGGAACTCGGCAAAGTCGGCGCTGTGTTCAGCCTGCACGTTGGCGATCAGTTGTTCCGGGGTGATGCCTTCCTTTTCGGCGCGCAACATGATGGCCGAACCGTGGGCGTCGTCCGCGCAGACATAAATGCATTGATTGCCGCGATGCTTCTGGAAGCGCACCCACATATCGGTCTGGATGTACTCAAGCATATGGCCAAGATGGATGGAACCATTGGCATAGGGCAGGGCGCTGGTGACGAGGATCTTGCGTGGCTCGGACATGGGGCTCGGCTACTTGATGAAACGGAGGTCGGCCACTATAAAGCGCCGGGAAATTTATTTCACCCCGTGAGGCTGTTTCAGAATTTTCGGTGCCTCAGAAAGCATGCCGTTCATCAGCTGGAACGGTTAGGATAGCCGCCTGTTTCAGTCAGTCTTTTTTCGGGAGTAGCCCATGAGCGCCGTCAATCGCGCAGCGGTGGAAGCCGTTCTTCGCCAATACACCGACCCTTATTTGAACCAGGATCCGGTCAGTGCCGGTTGCGTACGTGCCATCGAGGTCCAGGGTGACCAGGTGTCGGTGCAACTGGAGCTGGGCTATGCCGCGGGCCTGTTCAAAAGCGGTTGGGCGCAGATGTTGCAAATGGGCATCGAGGGCCTGGACGGCGTGGCTTCGGCCAAGGTCGACATCCGGTGTGTGATCGCGCCGCACAAGGCCCAGGCGCAGATCCCGGGCCTGGCCAACGTCAAGAACGTGGTGGCGGTGGCCTCCGGCAAGGGGGGCGTGGGTAAGTCCACCACCGCGGCCAACCTGGCCCTGGCCCTGGCCCGGGAAGGTGCACGGGTGGGTATTCTCGACGCCGATATCTACGGGCCGAGCCAGGGCGTGATGTTCGGTATCGCCGAAGGCACACGGCCTAAGATCAAGGACCAGAAATGGTTCGTGCCCATCGAGTCGCTGGGCGTGGAAGTGATGTCCATGGCCTTTCTCACCGATGACAACACACCGATGGTCTGGCGGGGGCCGATGGTCTCCGGTGCGTTGCTGCAACTGGTCACGCAGACGGCCTGGGGCGACCTGGACTACCTGGTGATCGATATGCCGCCAGGCACAGGCGACATCCAGCTGACCCTCGCGCAAAAAGTCCCGGTGGCGGGTGCGGTGATCGTTACCACGCCCCAGGACCTGGCACTGCTGGACGCCAGGAAAGGCGTAGAGATGTTCCGCAAGGTCAATATTCCGGTGCTGGGCGTCGTTGAGAACATGGCGGTGCACATCTGTTCCAACTGTGGTCATGCCGAGCATCTGTTTGGTGAGGGCGGGGGTGAGAAGCTCGCGACACAATACGGCGTCGAACTGCTCGCCTCGTTGCCACTGTCGATGGATATCCGCGAACAAGCCGATGGTGGCAAACCCACTGTTGCGGCCGAACCCGATGGGCAGGTTGCGATGATCTATCAGGAACTGGCCCGTCATGTGGGGGCGCGCATCGTGTTGCAGGAAGCGGCTGCCCCAGCGATGCCGACGATTACTGTCAGTGACGACTGATCCAGTCGAAGGACAAGAAGCCTCGACGTGGTCGGGGCTTTTTTTGGCTCGCTTACAGGTCAAGCACGCGACTTCGCGCATTACCCAATTGGGCGTGTAAGCATTCGCTTACTTTCTCGTAAGCGTTTGGTTTTTTTGCTGGGTGTGTACGTCTCAAATGCGTGCGGGTTTTTTCTATCTATTTGAAATATAACAATTATTTATCTTAATCTTGGTGAGGGCGCGTGTCAGTTCGCACGTTGGATCCCGTTGAACTTCTCATTGAACCCTCTAAGATCAGTCCTGTGTCCACGGATTGACACAGCCATCAAGGAACGATGGTTTGAAGGAACGTCGCAGGATGCGATTCATCAGGACGATGAAAAGGAATAAAGGGACTAGGGAAAAAATGTGGGCGGGTCATACCGCCCCTTTTTTCGCCTGCAGAAAAGTAAAAGCGTCCTTCAGAAACGCAAAAAGGCCCGCAAGGGGCCTTTTAGGGGGCGACGATGCTATCAGCGCTCGAGGTCTGCAATCTTGCCTTTCTTGCCATCCCACTCCGCGGCATCGGGCAGCGGATCTTTCTTCTCAGTGATATTCGGCCAGATTTCCGCCAGCTCGACGTTCAACTGAATAAACTCCTGCATCTCTGCCGGGACTTCGTCCTCGGAGAAAATTGCGACGGCCGGGCATTCCGGCTCACACAGGGCGCAGTCAATGCACTCATCCGGGTGGATAACCAGGAAGTTCGGGCCTTCGTAGAAGCAGTCCACCGGACACACTTCTACGCAGTCGGTGTACTTGCACTTGATGCAGTTGTCGGTGACGACGAAGGTCATTTCTAATTTTCTCCTCAGGCGGCGGCAGCGAAACCCCTTCCGGCGGGGCTCGCGAGGTTTGGGAGCGATAGTCTGCAGGCCAGGCTAAAAGCCCACAGCATCCCAAACCGCGCGAGAGTCTACCAGCTTGCAAGCGTCTGCGTTATATCCGAGTCTTCAGTGCATATAACATTTCGAGCGCTTTACGTGGTGTCAAGTCATCCAGGTCAAGCTTGGACAACTCATCCAGTACCGGATGGGGCAGGCTGGCGAACAGATCGCTCTGGTACGGCGCCGCGGGTTTCTTGCTGGCCTTGGTGGGGCTGGCAACCACCGTTTCATGGGGCAGGGCCGTGGTTTCCAGGCGGCTGAGGTGCTCGCGGGCGCGGGTGATCACGTCATTCGGCACACCGGCCAACTGCGCCACGGCCAGGCCGTAACTCTGGCTGGCCGGCCCCGGCAGCACATGGTGCAGGAACACGATGCGCTCATTGTGCTCAGTGGCATTGAGGTGCACGTTGGCCACCAGCGGTTCGCTTTCCGGCAACACCGTCAGTTCGAAGTAGTGGGTGGCAAACAGCGTATAGGCGCGCAAATGCGCCAGGCGCTCGGCCGCCGCCCAGGCCAGGGACAGGCCGTCGAAGGTGCTGGTGCCGCGACCCACTTCATCCATCAGCACCAGGCTACGCTCGGTGGCGTTGTGCAGGATGTTGGCGGTCTCGCTCATTTCCACCATGAAGGTCGAACGGCCACCAGCCAGGTCATCACTGGAGCCGATCCGTGTGAAAATACGGTCCACCAGGGACAGCTCGCAGCTGGCCGCCGGCACAAAGCTGCCAATATGGGCCAGCAGCACAATCAAGGCGGTCTGGCGCATGTAGGTGGATTTACCGCCCATGTTCGGACCGGTGATCACCAACATGCGGGTATCGTCGTCCAGCGACAGGTCGTTGGCGACGAATGGCGTGGTCAACACCTGCTCTACCACTGGGTGGCGGCCTTGAACAATGCGCATGCACGGCTCGCTGACAAACCGTGGGCAGTTCAGGTCAAGGTTCAGCGCTCGTTCGGCGAGGTTGCTCAGTACATCCAGCTCCGCCAGGGCGGCGGCGGTATCCTGCAATGGCGCCAAACGGCTGATCAAATCCTCGAGCAAGGCTTCGTAAAGCATCTTTTCCCGGGCCAGGGCGCGGCTTTTGGCCGACAGCGCCTTGTCTTCGAACTCCTTGAGCTCCGGGGTGATAAAACGCTCGGCGCCCTTGAGGGTCTGACGGCGTTGATAGTCGATAGGCGCCGACTCGGCTTGCTTGCTTGGCAGCTCAATGAAGTAACCGTGGACACGGTTGTAACCGACCTTAAGGTTCGCCAAGCCGGTGCGGGCTTTTTCGCGGGCTTCCAGGTCAATCAGGAACTGCCCGGCGTTTTCGCTCAGGGACTGCAGCTCATCCAGCTCGCTGTCATAGCCGGTTTTCAACACGCCGCCATCACGGATGATCGCGGGCGGGTTGTCGATGATGGCTTTTTCCAGCAGTGCCGCGAGGTCCGGGTAAGTGCCAGCGGTGACGGCAAGCTGTTGCAGGTGCGGCGTGTCCAGTTCGGTCATCGCCACTTGCAACTGCGGCAGGGCGCTCAAGGCATCACGCAGGCGCGCCAAGTCACGGGGCCGCGCGTTACGCAGGCCGATTCGCGCCAGGATACGTTCGATATCGCCGATTTCTTTCAGTTGCGGCTGCAGCTTTTCAAAGCGATAGCCGTCCAGCAGGCAGGTAATAGACGTCTGACGCGCTTGCAGCACGGTCAAGTCCCGTAGCGGACGGTTCAGCCAACGGGTCAGCAAGCGGCTGCCCATGGCGGTCTGGCAACGGTCGACCACCGATTGCAGGGTGTTATCACGCCCACCGGCCAGGTTAGTGTCCAGCTCCAAGTTGCGACGGCTGGCGCCATCGAGCACCACGGTATCGTCCAGACGCTCATGACGCAGGCTGCGCAAATGCGGCAGGGCGGTGCGCTGGGTTTCCTTGGCATAGCTGAGCAAGCAACCCGCGGCGCCGATGGCCAATGTAAGGGTTTCACAGCCAAAACCTTTAAGGTCTTGCACCGAGAACTGCTGGCACAGACTTTTCAGTGCCGAATCGCGCTCGAAATCCCACGGCGCACGACGCTTGGTCCCACGACGCTTCTCTGCGGGCAAGTCCTTGGGCCAATCATCCGGAATCAACAACTCCACCGGATTGATACGCTCCAGCTCCGCCAGCAGGTTCTCCCAGCCCTTGATCTCCAGCACACTGAAATTGCCGCTGGTGATATCCAGCACCGAAAGGCCGAACAGCCGCTCATCGCCCAATACCGCAGCGATCAGGTTGTCGCGACGCTCATCCAGCAACGCCTCATCACTCACCGTGCCCGGGGTAATAATGCGCACCACCTGGCGTTCCACCGGCCCTTTGCTGGTGGCCGGGTCACCGATTTGCTCACAGATCACCACCGACTCGCCCAGCTTGACCAGCTTGACCAAGTAGCCTTCCAACGAGTGATAAGGAATCCCACACATCGGAATCGACTGCCCCGCCGACTGCCCGCGCGCGGTCAGGGTAATGTCCAACAGCTTGGCGGCCTTCTTCGCGTCTTCATAGAAGATCTCGTAGAAGTCGCCCATGCGATAGAACATCAACTGATCAGGGTGCTGGTTTTTCAGGCGCCAGTACTGCTGCATCATTGGGGTGTGGGAGGACAGGTCTGAAGTGTTTTTACTCATTGGGTAGTAGGCAAATTCGTTGAAAGTGATGGGGCAAAGGGGGCGCTTGGCCCAGCATTTTGTGCGATGGCGGCAAGGTTAACACGCGAGGTCGGGGGGGCGCAGGTCGCAAACGGATAGGTAAAAAGCAAAAGCGGTGCCGCCCCGATATCCATCACTAAAGAAGCGGCGCCGACACAGGTTAGCGGTTACCCGCCTTTTCTATTTTCGCGGCTTACTGAGCATTAACCGGCGAGTCCAACACCTTCACCACATCATCAACCACTGCCTTGACCATTTCCTGCAAGTAATGCGACGTCCAGGCATAACGGCCCGTCTCCTTAGTCATCGCCGCGTCTTCTGCGAGCAGCTTGGCGACATGGAGAAGATTGGAGGCGTGATGCAAGGCTTCTTGCAGGGAAACACCGCTGTTGACGCGGAATAGAGGCTGGTCGGAGTGAAAGGAGAAGGGGGTGACGCCGAGGGTGGTCAGGTCTTGCACAGAATTCATACAGCACCTCCGAGCACGGAGGAAATGAATCGAGAGGGGCGACGCCGTTTGGTGCGGTAAATATAGAAGCACATAAGTGAAAGCTCCTTGATTTGAGGAACTGCCACGAACCTTCTCACAGGTTTGGGTGGCAGCTGTGCGCAGGGTGAGAAACCGGCAATCAAGGCAACCGGCGTGATGGTGGGGGGCAACTGGGGACGTGGTTTGTCCACTTGGTAGTGTTGACGGGCGAAATTAGCAAATTTGTCTCGTGGACACGCTCTTCCCTTATTCAAACTCTTTAATGAAGATGACCATCCCTTCGTTCTGCACGAATCGCTAACAGGCGCTACCCTCCAAGAGGACCAACTGTATGGCATTTACCACCCTGATACTGGACGCCCCCGGGCCGCCGTTACTGTTTGAGGAAGTCGATCGCTTTCTTGAACTGGGCCTGGGCATCACCCTCAACCTGCATTATTCCGCGGACAAAGAGCGCATTCGGCAGCACTACGGCACGCGCATTCACTATGCCGATATCAACTGCCATGACGAGCCTGGATTTATTGCCGCCGTGAGTCAGGCCGGGGGCTACAGCGTGTTCAAGACGCGCCTGAACATCCCCTTGGGCGCTGGCCTGATCCGCGCTGCCACCTCGCCGGGGTTGGCCACGCCACTGCGCGCCATTGCCCAGGCTGGCACAGGGATCAATCATATTGATCGGCTGGCGTGCGAGCAGTGTGGCGTGGCGATCCTCAACACACCGGGCTCCAACGCGGCCGCTGTTGCCGAATACGTCGTGGCCCAGGCGCTGTTTCTGTCGCGCGACCTTGATGACTACAACACCGAAACGCACAACGGCCATTGGGCAAAAGGCTCCTTGGCTCCTGCCTGCGAATACGCCGAACTGACGCTTGGGCTGGTGGGCACCGGCAGCATTGCCCGGCAGGTGGCGCGCAAGGCTGCGGCGCTGGGCATCAAGGTGATCGCCACCGGGTCCGAACGTTTTACCGAACCGGTGGCGCACAGCCTTGGGCTTGAACGACGGGCAGGTCTTGAACAGTTACTGCCCGAGGCGGATATCGTCTCGATCCACGTACCGCTCACCCCGCAGACCCGAGGCTTGTTCGGCACTGCCGAGTTCCAGCAGATGCGCCAGGGATCAATCCTCATCAATACCGCGCGCGGCGGGATCGTCGACGAACATCAGCTGGCCGCCTTCATGCGCCAGTTTCCCAGGCATATCAAAGCCGTTGCCATCGATACCTTTGCCCTTGAAAAAGACCGCTTCGACTCGCCATTGACCGCTATTGCCAATGCGCAATTGACGCCGCACATCGCTGGCAATACCACCACGGCAATCCGGACGGCGTCACGCCAGATCGTCGACAAGATCCACGCATTCAGTGCTGCCGCCACCGCGCGTTGACCCAGGCCACAAAGAAGGCCACATGATGCAAACCTCTATTGACAGAAGCCGCCGCGGGTGCGGCTTCACGCTACGGTCGCAAGATGAAACTCCACCGCGGTGCGATCTTTGCAACCGGTCGCTGCTGGATAAGGTGGGCAAAAACTAAAAAACCGATCAGTGCCTTGAAAATAATGAGCTGACTTTTGCGGGCTCACAACTCAATGCCGGATATAGAGAAGTCAGGGCATGAGTACGACCAGACTATTTGGATTTACGCCCACTAGCCGGAAACAACCCTCTGATCACCCCAAGAAACGCCGCAAACAAGTTGATTGAAGTCGCCGTAGTGATGGCAATCAATACATTGTCCGAGAACGGCGCTTTACCCGAGTAATACGTCGACCAGCCATTCCACACCAGCAGGACCCCCCAGAAAATCACCCCGCAGGCAGCGAACCAAAACGCACGCCCCGCATACTTCTTGCGCAGTTGCCGTTCGGCCTTCTGGTCTTTGAGGTTCTGGCTTCTTTCATCGTCGGTGCCCAGGGCTTGCTCGCCACCGGCCTGGGTGTCCTGGTCGGGCCCTGCCACGGGGGGCAGGGTGAGTTCCAGGTTGTCGAGTTCTTCACTCACGGATGCGGCTCTTTGGGTGAATGAGTGCTGCCATGTCTTCCCAGTCAATGGCGGAACCGTCGGCGCCCTTGAGGGCCCAGGCTGTGCCGTCCTCGTGGGAAAGGTTGGACAGTTGGGTGCCGGACCATTTGCCGTATTTGTTAATGATCCGGTCAATCAAGCGATGGGTGTAGGTATCGCTCTCAGGAACCCTCGGTGTCACGAAGACAATGTCTTCGGCGTCGGGCTTCAGGTTGCTGAGCAGCGAGGTCACCGGGCGATTACCGTAGGATTTCAACTCATGGTAAAGCGACGGGATGACCGGGCCATATTGCCAGCGGGCGAAGTGGTCATCCATAAGGGGCTGGTCCCGTTCGCGCAAATGCCAGGACTGCGTATAGAACAGCAGTTTCTGCAGCTTCATCGGGGTCAGGCCCGAAACCTTGCCTTCCTTCGCGCGTTCAATGAAGGCGTTAGCAACAGCTAGCGCTGAATAAGCCATGAGCACCTCCGTCGTTGCTGGCTAGGTGATTGACGAGTTTTATACATAGCCCCTGAATTGTCGATAAGCAAGGGAGCCTGTTCATTTGCCGCGTCTTACCTCAGGCCGCTGGGGATAATAGTGAGCATTTAACTGTTTGCATATACAGTATTTTGTTTCAGGCTAATCAGAATCGGCTGTTTAATGCATAAATATGCAAATTAGCATTTGCCAACCCCGAAAACTCCCGTCACTATCCGCGTTATGCAAAAACGCAACGTTTCTATCGTCTTAAGAGAGCTGCTGGACCGCGACCGGATCTCCCCCACGGAGCTTCACCGGCGTACCGGCGTACCTCAATCCACACTGTCCCGGATCCTCAGCGGCAAGATCGTTGATCCGTCGGATAAACACATCTCCCGCATTGCCGAGTATTTTCGCGTGAGCACCGACCAATTGCGCGGGCGCGCTGCGGTGGGTGGGTTGCGCGACGAAGGGCGCGACCCGATGCATTCGGAACTCAAGGACATAAGCCTGTGGGACGACGACACTCCCGTCAATGATGACGAGGTGTCGATCCCCTTTCTGCGCGAGGTTGAATTGGCTGCTGGATCAGGAAGATTCGTCATCGAGGAAAGCGAGAAGGCCAGCCTGCGGTTCGGCAAGCGTAGCCTGCGGCATAACGGCGTGCAGTTCGACCAGGCCAAGTGCGTGACGGTGCGCGGCAACAGCATGCTGCCGGTACTACGCGACGGCGCCACGGTTGGCGTGAATGCCGGCAAGAGCGGCATCGGCGATATCGTCGATGGTGATCTGTACGCTATCAACCACAACGGCCAACTGCGGGTCAAACAGCTCTATCGCCTGCCTTCGGGAATCCGCCTGCGCAGTTTCAACCGTGATGAGCATCCGGATGAGGACTACAGCTTCCAGGATATCCAGGATGAGCAGATCAGCATCCTCGGACATGTTTTCTGGTGGGGCATGTACGCCCGTTAACCTCCTCGCGTAAGACGAAACCCGCCCATGAGCGGGTTTTTTTTCGCCCGCAGAAAACCGCCAAACCCCTGGCCCGCAAAGCTGTAAATGCATATGTGCATTTCCATAGCAAAAATAAATGCATTTGTGCATTGACTGTATATGCATACATGCATATTCTTCACCTCAAGCCAGCCAACAAGGCCTGGTGGAGGCGGCAAGGATGCTGCCAAGGAAGACAAGGAAGGCACGCAACATCGGCAAGGACGCCATCGAAGCGATGGCAGGGATGCCAGGCAACACCGGCAAGGATGCCGACGCTCTTTAGTTTCAACGCTTCAAAAACAGGCAGCGATGAACCGGCCTTGACGGTTCAGAGGGTTGGCAACTGACCCGGGTGTGCAGCGTAAAGCACCAGAAGCAGTTATCCGGCAGACAGGGATCGTGGTCGGAAAAACATTGAGGAAAGGGCCGTACCGCGCCAGTAGCGCCGAAAGTCCGAGGACAGCATTACTGAAAAGCCCGGGCAACCGGGCTTTTTGGAATGCCTACCTAGTGAAGCATGTGTAAATGAAATATGGATTATTAATTGCTCAGCCAGGAGGCGTGACATGACAAATGAACAGCAAGCGTTAGCGGAAATGCCTATCTGGCTGGTGATTGTATTGGCCGTGATCGGCGGAGTGTCTGGAGAAATGTGGCGCGCCGACAAGGAAGGTGCCCGCGGTTGGTCGTTGATTCGTCGTCTGGCCCTGCGCTCCGGGGCCTGCATGGTCTGCGGGGTTTCGGCCCTGATGCTGTGCTACGCCGCCGGCATGTCGATCTGGACCGCCGGTGCCATTGGTTGCCTGACCGCCATGGCCGGTGCCGACGTGGCCATCGGCCTTTATGAGCGGTGGGCCGCCAGGCGTATTGGGGTCAATGACCCTCCTACCACACGCCCGGATCAACAGTGATCGGTGCGATGACCGGGTATTCGCCGCGATGAATGACAAGCCCAGACCCTGCGCGCCTGGGTCATAAATTCGCGAAAGGAGTCCCTGCATGCTCAAAGAATTCAGATGCGGCAGCTGCAATAAATTACTTGCCCGAGCAGGCAGGTGTAACGAGCTCCAGATCAAGTGTCCCCGGTGTGGGACGTTGAATCATGTGAAGGCTACGAGCCTCGAGCAATCGCCTTCGAGCGACGTGAAGCGGAATTCTCCGCAATAAATCGACCAAAAAGGTGATCAACATGTCCAGCAGTGGATTTCATATTATTCCGTTTACCCAAGACGGCAGCTCGGTGCTACCTCCCCGCAACGTCATGTTTGTTGGGCAGTATCTCGAGTCTCCGAGCAAGCAGTACAAGCTGATCTTGGAGGCCGACGCAAACCTGGTGCTTTACGACAACGGCGTGAAGATCTGGGTAGCTGATAGTACTGTGCCCTATACCTATGTGGACGATCGTCCGAATTCGGATTTGGCTAATTGTTTCTACATGCAAGGTGGGGCTTTTCTCGTTGATCACGTGCATAGCCGCACATGGATCGCCCTGACCAGCTGGATTCCAGTTAAAGAACAGAGTGGCCGACCAGATCGTACCTACCTGCAATTGCAGGATGACGGCAACATTGTCTTGATCGATGGCGTGCCGATGTGGGCTCGTTTTGGCTTTACGCCAACTGCGGCGCCTACGCCCCACGTTTTCTACCCGGATCACGGTACCGGTCCTCTACCTACCTTTCCGGCATGGAGCTGGACGTTCTAAGCCCATTTCCCACCAGCAGGAAGCCCCCCGCCGCTGTGCGGGGCGCCCCGGCTTGCCTGAAAAATGCCCATGACGGGTAACCAGGCCAGTTGCTGTAGACAACGCCCCGTCTTTCCGCACGGATCAGCAATAACCTGCAAGGACGCGACAGATGACGTTTATCGAAAAACCTTCCCAGCTTCCCATTGCCATTGGCGAGGTGCTCAAAAGCGCCTTTCCCCAATTACGTGTAGGCAATTACCAGGATTTTCAAATCACAGAGGATAAAACAGGCGTACTGATCACCGTGGAACGTAACGGCCCTGGTATCCGCTCGCTGGAGGGGCGTAAAGCTCACGCGCTGTCGATTTCACTCAAGGCCATGATCATCCAAGGTGCGCCGTTCGAGGCCTGCGATCTGGCGAGCCAGTTGATGGACCTGGTCCTGGATAACCGCTGGGGTTTGCCCCCGGAGCAGTGTGATCTACCGGCCGGTATCGTCGCCGCGCCTGGCGCACAGAGCGATGTGCCAATTGCCTACGACACCTGGACCGTGTCCTTTATCCAAACCCTCTACCTCGGCCCGCCACTGCTTGAAGACCCTGCCGGTCGACCGCTGTTCGCCTGCACCTGGGACGTCTCGAACATCGACGACCCGGATCAATACAGGCCACTGGGAGAGTAGCCCATGTTCGACGCGCTGTTACGCATGCAATTGGGACCGATCATCGAACGCCTGGCGGAAATGGAGACCCAACTCGAAGACCTTTATCGACGCGCCGAAAGCTTCTGCCGGATTGGCGTTTGCCAGCAGGTCGATGCTGCCAGCAATACCTGCAAGGTCAGTCACGGTGACTTGCTCACCCCAGCGATCCGCTTTTTCAACCCCAGTGCCGGTGCGCAAACCGAAACCCGCATCCCCACGGTGGGTGAACAATGTCTGTTGCTCAACTACGGGGGCGGGGAGGGCGGTGCGCAGTCAGTGGCACTGTTCGGTCTCAATAGTGATCGTTTTCCGCCGGTTTCCAGTGTGGCAACGCTGACACGGCGGCGCCATCAAGATGGCACCCAAAGCGACTACGACGATGCCAGTCATACCTTCAATTGGGTCAATGGCCCCACCACCTTCAGCGGCTCCCGCGAACAAGTCGACGTCAAGGTCGGCGCCACCAGCCTGACCCTCAACGCCCAGGGCATCACCCTGCAGACCGGTGGTACAAGCCTGTTGCTCGATGCCGGCGGCGCGCACTTCAGCGGCCCGGTGGTGGACCATCAGGGACGACTCATCAGCCCCCGATAAGGACATCCCATGCTCGGAATCGAGAGGAACACCGGGGCAGCCGTCGACGACTGGCTGCAATTTGTGCAGCGCGCCACCCGAGCGCTGACCACCCCCGTGGGCACTCGGCAAAAGCGTCCGTTGTACGGCTCGCTGATCCCGCAGTTGCTCGGGCAAAACCTCGGTGATGACCTGCTGATCCTCGCCCAAAGCCACGCCGCCCAGGCGTTCTACAACACCCACAACGGCATCGGCGATTTTGACCCCCAGGTCATCGTCGCCACCCGCCAAGGCGCCGGCCTGTTGCTGCGGTTTGCCGGCACTTGGAAAAACCGCCAACAATCCTTCGAGGTCGTGACATGAGCATGCTGATCCCCGGCCAGAACCAACTGGCGGAACCGGCCATCATCAAGGTGGATGAGTTCGAACCGTTGCTGGCCGAGTTCAAGGCGTTCGTCATCGACTACGTTGCCAGCCGAGCGCCGCAAAGCGCGGCCAAACTCAAGGTCAGCCTCGACAATGAAAGCGAGCTGCTGACCCTGGCCCTGGAAGCGTTTTGCGTGCGCCTGCAAACCCACGAGCGCAAATACAACGCCCGTATCAAGCAGATGCTCGCGTGGTGGGCCACCGGCAGCAACCTGGATGCGCGCCTGGCCGATATGGGCCTGGAGCGCCAAGTGCTCGACCCTGGCGACCCGGCAGCTTTCCCGCCGGTGCCGCCGACCCTGGAAAGCGATGACGACGCCCGTCTGCGTTACTACCTGGCGCCCCATGCTCCGGCGGCCGGCTCGCGGATGCAGTATCGCCGCGAAGTCTTCACCCTTGGCGAGCGCCCTGCGGTGAAAGTGCAGAGCGCGACACCTGGCGTGGTGAGCGTCATCTACACTTTCGATCCGGATGGTTATGCGGCCCAGGTCAAGGACGGCAACGCTCGACGTACCGCACCAGGCGAAGTCATGGTTACCATACTTTCCAGAGAGGGCGACGGTACGCCATCTGCCGACTTGCTTGACGGTGTACGTCGACATTTCGCACGGCCGGACGTCCGGCCGGAAACCGACCTTGTCACCGTCCAAGGTGCACAGATTCAACCTTATAAAATTCGCGTGGTGGCCAAGATCAACGCCGGCCCGGACTCCGGGTTGACCCAAGTGGCCGCGCAGAAGCTGTTGCAAGACTACGCAGAGTCCTGCCATCGCCTGGAAGGGCGGGTTGACCCCAGCTGGATCGACTACGCCATCCACAGCGCTGGCGCTGCGCAACTGCACATCCTTGAACCGTTGGCACCGATTGTCAGCACCGCGTTCCAGGCCCCGTATTGCACGGGTGTCGAGGTGGAGGTGCGCACGCTATGAGTGAACCTAAAGCGAGTTTGTTGCCGGCCAACAGTTCACCGCTGGAAAAGGCTTTGGACCTGGGCTTCGGCACATTGCTTGAACGTGTCACGCCGCCGTTTCCAGCGCTGATGAATCCACTTCAAACCCCAAGCGAATTCCTCCCTTACCTGGCCGCCGACCGCGGCGTCAGCGAATGGGATGCCGAGGCCAGCGAGGCGGAAAAGCGCCTGACCGTGGCGTTGTCCTGGCAGATCCAACGCCAGGCCGGTACGCCCAAGGCGCTGAGTCATGCGGTGGAGTCATTGGGTTTTACCCCCAACATCAGCGCCTGGTATCAGCAGCGCCCCTTGGGTGTGCCTTATACCTTCGACGTACAGGCGATCATCGGGCGCAGTTGGTCCAGCGGCGATCACAACCGGCTGATCCGGCGTATCAATGCGGCCAAGAGTGAGCGCGATCAGGCGACGATTACCATCGTGCATGAAACCGAAGGTCAGCTTGCGCTCACGCAAGTCCTCGACGCTCCTTTAAGCGATGGGGAGTTCTGCCTGAACGGAGCGCTGCCGGAACTGGCGCTGGTTGCCCGGCTCAACAGTGCCGGGGTTGCCCAGCACTACACCATTAACGACTACGACCTCAGGGCGCAGCCATGACAGATGAAATCACGCGCCTGGTGCGCTTCACCTCCAAGGGTTTGGATGAAGTGCTGCAGGCAAAGAACCAGGGCCTCAAAGGCGAAATCACCCACATCGGCGCCGGCACCGGCCGCTACAACCCCGACGGCAGCGAAGTGGCCTTGCGTGACGAGCGCCAACGGGTGGCTATCGTCGATTACGAAGACCTGGGCGAGCGTCAACTCAGGATGGCCGCGCTGTTTGATGGCGACGGTGAGTATGAGATTGGCGAGTTCGGGTTTTACCTCGCCAGTGGGACTTTGCTGGCGGTGTATTCCGTGGCGGGGAAGTTGCTGACGTATAAAGCGGCGGCGGCGCGGGTGCTGCAGAAGTTTACGCTGGATGTTTCGCCATTGCCGGCGGATAGCGTGACGATTGTGGTGGGGAGTGAGAATTTGAATTTGTTGTTGGCTGAGGAAATCGCAATCATAGCGGCGGCTTCGGTTGGTAATATGTCTCGCCACCTTGATTTGATGTTTCGGGTCATGCGTCTCGAAGCGAAGTAATTGCACTTACAAAAGTGCTGGAAAGACTAATTGACAGGGAGTTGATGATGGGGATTGAAACGACTATCACTAAAGTTGTGGATGCTTGTAATAAGCTGACGGAAACGGTTACTAACCAAATTGGTAAAATTGATGCGCGAGTAGACGCGGCGTCGAGTCAGTTCACGGCGTGGCGTAATAGTGTACAGGCCAAAGATATTAATGGCCGTGCTCTCTACAGGCAGGATATTGACCTTACTGGTTTGTCTACAGATGTACTTTATCCTGTGTGGTGGACCATGCCCGGGAACGACGCGGGTGAAACCGAAATCACTATCTCTCGTATATTTTCCCGAGATAGCGAAAAGGCACCCTTTGGCGAAGGTATTTACCATATCGCTGGCTTGAACTTGCAACTCGAGGGTGTCGGATTCCTATGGAACGGTGATGCTAATTTTCTAGCTATCAAGCGTGTGTCCCAAACCTACCGTGAAACGGTACGAGGTGTTTCGTTTGGTATGATTTGTACTGCTCGTGCCGTAACTGGGCTCAAACCCATGTATTTGGGGTTGGTTGCTGGTCAACTAACAAATGCGCCTCAGTTTTCTGGAATGTACCTGAGGGGCGGCCTGAGTTACACCATCACGAAAACGTTTGATTATCCTGTGAATTACAGCAAGTTAGACACTGAAGTGGTCATGAAGGATGATGTTAATGCCGATTGGGAAGTTCGTTGGGCAGTGAAACCTTATACCTTGGCTCAGGCTGATGCTGCACTCGGGAAGACCCTTGAAGAGAAGCGCCTGGCCTATTCCCACGATAACGACCTTCGCTATACCGCGAAGGTTTAAGGACCGGACATATGAATTTGTTTATCGAAAAATTGGTTACCCCTGCAGGTGACTCGTTGATTAACGTACCCGCCAATGCGCAGACCCTTAAAGGTTTGGGTTTTAGTGATGAGGCCGCCCAGACTCTGATTGAGAACGCCACTTCCGCTGCTATGCTCGCTAGCACCATTGCTGCGCGCCGCTCTGCCTACGTCAGCGAAGCCGACCCGATGTACCTGGAATGGCAATTCGATGGTACGGCTGAGAAGGAGAAAGAATGGCGAGCCAAAGTAGCCGAAATCAAGGCGCGGTTCCCTTTGCCGGAAGATAAGTAATCACCCCACCGCGAAAGCGGTTTTTTTTCGCCCCTCAAAAGCCCCTCCCGCAGGGCTTTTGCATTTCCCACCCGGAGATTTCCACCCATGCCCACCCGCCAAACCTACACCGTCCTCATTCCATTCCCCATCGGCAATGGCCATTGGTCCACCGCCGGCGAAGAGCTGGAACTGCTCGACGTCGAAGCATCCGCCCTGCGCACCGCTGGCCGCCTGGAACTGACCAGCGTCCTCAACTCCACCCCCAAGAAGGCTGATTAATCATGGCTGAGGTTTTGAACTTCGAGCACAACGGCATCACTGTGAATGCCACTGAATCCCCCGAGGCCATGGGCGGCCTTGGCGATAACGTGATCGGCCTGGTCGGCACTGCGCCGAATGCCCACGCGTCGATTCCGAAAAACGCGCCGTTCCGTATCAACAGCTTCACCACCCAGGCGTTGCTGGACCCTACCGGCACTGAGTCGGGCACCTTGTTCCAGGCCGTGTACCAGATCCTCAAAGTGGTCAAGGTGCCGGTCTATGTGGTCATCGTCGAAGAAGGCGCCACCCCGGCCGATACGATCAATAATGTGATCGGCGGCAACGACCCGGTCACCGGCCGCAAGCTCGGCCTGGCGGCCCTGAGCAGCGTCCCGGAAGACCTGACCATCATCGGCGCCCCAGGCTTTACCGGCACCAAGGCCGTGGCCGGTGAGTTCGCCTCCTTCGGCAAGCGCATCAAGGCCCGCGTGGTACTGGATGGCAAGGACGCTTCGGTGGCCGATCAAGTGACCTACAGCGGCGAGCTGGGCGGTGCCGACCTTGGTTTCGACCGTTGCCTGCTGGTACACAACATGCCGTCGGTGTACTCCAAGGCCGCGAAGAAAAACGTATTCCTGTCGCCATCCTCGCTGGCCATCGCCGCATTGGCCAAGGTCAAGCAGTGGGAAAGCCCGGGCAACCAGGTGACCTTCGCTGAGGACGTTTCCCGCGTCGTCGAGTACAACATCCTCGACACCTCCACCGAAGGCGACCTGCTCAACCGCTATGGCGTGAGCTACTACGCCCGCACTGTTCTCGGCGGTTTCTCGCTGCTGGGCAACCGTTCCATCACCGGCAAGTTCATCAGCTACGTCGGCCTGGAAGATGCCATCAGTCGCAAGCTGGTCAAGGCCGGCCAGAAAGCCATGGCCAAGAACCTCACCAAGTCCTTCATGGACCAGGAGGTCAAGCGCATCAACGACTGGCTGCAAACCCTGGTGGCCGACGAGACCATCCCCGGCGGCAGCGTGTACCTGCATCCGGAACTGAACAGCGTCGAGAAGTACAAGAACGGTACCTGGTTCATCGTTATCGACTACGGCCGCTACGCGCCGAACGAACACATGGTTTATCAACTCAACGCCCGCGATGAAATCATCGAGCAGTTCCTGGAGGACGTTCTCTAATGTTTACCAACCGAGTCAGACAGGCCATTGCGGCCACCCTTCAAGGCCTGCCGTTGTCCGCAACCGTGGAAGAGTTCACCCCGCCGAAGATCGAGTTCGACATGGAAGCCATGTCCGGCGGGCGTTTCATCGCCGAAGAAATGGCCAAGAGCGGCAAGGTGCTCAATGCCACCTTGGTCCTCCAAGGTGCCGGCCCGGAAATCATGCTGGCCCTGGGCGTGCGCATGGGTGACGACATCCTGCTGAATGTGCGGGAAGCCGGCCAGGACCAGGACGGCAAGACCTACTTCACCTACCACACCGTCGGCGGCAAGCTCAAATCCCTGGAGGAGGCGAAGCTGAAGATGGGCGACAAGGCGCTCACCACGCTGGAACTGTCCTGCCGTACCTACAACCGTCTGGAAAATGGCATTTCGGTGATCGACATCGACGTGCGCACCCAGAAGTTCGTGCTCAACGGCGTCGACATTCTTGGCGATGCGCGCCGCGCCGTGCTCATGCCGTAAGGATAACTGCAATCCAAGAGGGCACGGTCAATGTGGGAGCCGGGCTTGCCCGCGATGCAGGCGACTCGGTGTGTCTGGAGCACCGAGTTGATGCTATCGCAGGCAAGCCAGCTCCCACAGGGACCGTGCTCAGATTTGGATTTCCGTGCTTTTCAATACCGTTCATCAAGGAACTGCCCCATGGCCTGGATGCCACCGTTGCACCTCCTGCTGGCCCCGATCACCGCCGATACCGGCGCAACGATCCAGCAGGTTCAACTCAAACCGTTGTTCTACGCCGCGCAAAAAGACGCGCTGGCCCGGGCCGGTGATGACGAGGACGACCAGTTCTTTGAACTGGCGAAACTCGCCACCGGCCTGTCGGAAAAAGAGCTCGATCAACTCAAGCGCCCGGACTACGTGAGCATTGCCCAGTACGTACATGAGATGTCGACGCGCCCTGCGTCGTTCTTCCTGAACGCACAGGACGCGACACCCCACGACCAACCCATCCAGTTGCTATTGCCCCTGGACGCAGCCGGCCGAACCCTGACCGAACTGCCCCTGGAAATGCCCGCCCTGCGCGCCACCAAAGTGATGAAAAAGCTTGCCACCAATAAAGAGCGCGCCGAGTTCATCACCGCCCATTGCACCGGCCTGATGATCCCTGACCTGGCCGGTTTGACCGTGCCCGACTGGACGGAACTGCAGGAGCGCATCGACGATTTTTTAAATCAACCGGCGGACTTCTTTCGCAGCGCGACATCGACGTAATCCTCGATGTGGTGCCGCTGATCTACTCGGTCAATGAGGCGGAGATCCTCGACTGGGACGCCGGAAAAGCATTGCGCCGCTACGACATTGCGATCACTCGCCTTGGCGTTAAACAGGAGTAAGCGGGATGCAGGACAAGTATTCGCTCGCATATGCCATGGTCAAGGATGGCCAGGGTGTATTCAGCAACGCAGGCGGCGCAAAGGGTGCCGATAGTGTTAACCCGGGCCCGTTGGCATCTGAAAGTCATGCAGAGGCGGCTCCATTGTCCTCGATGGGCCTGGAGCTGACCAATGCCGGCTTGCAACTCCAGGGTCTTTCGCTGTCCCTGGGGTTACTGCGCGATAGTGTGGACGCGCTGCAAGCCTCCTTGCCGCAGCTTAAGGCGATGGGCATTGAACCGTCCAAAATCGAAAAACGCAGCGATCAGACGACAACCACCGAAGTTACGTCGAGCACATCGCAAGAACTGCGGCTGATCCGTGAAGCCATGACGCTGCGCGAGGTAAAGAGCCTCGATCCGGTCGCGGCCTTTCAACAATCGTTTGCTGCGCCAGCCATCAAGGAAAAAACCATAGCGCAGCTGCGCGAGGCGTCCTCAAAAAGTGAGGAGCGGCTCTCCACGACGCTCAAGCCAGCACCGGTACTCTGGGAAGACCTGTGGCTTCAAAAAAAGACCGACGTGATGGACGGTGCCAATGCCTGGGCCAGCACATCGCCAGCAGCCGCTACCACTGTGAAAACCGCTGAGGCGGTGATTCTGCCGGTGTTTTCACCTGTGGTGACCGGCTTTTTCTCAGGTTTGGGAGACACGATCAAAAGTCGGGTGACGAGCAATGTGGTCGACGTGACGCTGGGCAAACTGCCTGGAGTGGTTGGCAAACTGTTCAAGAGCGACGGCTTTAAAAAGGATCAGTCATGCTGCTGCGCCACTGCAACCCAAGCCTCACTGAGCAGTCGCCGCTCCAGTCGCAGAGGCTCTGCTGCCAAGAAAAAGGGTAGCAATAGGCCCAAGTCGCAGAAAAACCAGAAGGCGCGCAACGCGCAGAAGAAACAGGCGTCTGTGGCGAGGCCGGCGATTACAAAGCGGGCACCTGTGAAAAACGCTGGCGTGATGTCGACGCTGCGCAGTCTGTCTGAGCGCTTCATCAAGCCCTTATCCCCGGCGCAGTCCAACGGTTTCCATGCCGGAGCACCCGTGCAAGGTTTGCAGCCGCGTGGTGCCCAGGCCAATAACCGAACGACTCACACTGATCTGCGTCATTCGATCCCAAGTAGAGCCCCGGGGCTGATTGAAGCCTTGGAACGCAGGGGCCTGCCCCTGCCTTCCGAAGCTCGCGCAACGACCCAGCCACACTCACAGACCGTCAGTCATGAGCGTTCAGTCATGCCCGTGGTGACTCCCTCGCCAAAAGTACCGGCTTCGGGGCTGTTGGGTGTGATGAGTAAGCTGGAGTCTGCCGGCGCCCGCCGTCTTGGCCCGCTGAAGTATGTCGACACCGCCGTTGACGTGGTCCAGGGCGTACGCAATGGCGACGCCAAGGCCGTCGGTGCTGGCCTTAGCACCGCAGGCGGCGCCTGGGCGGGAGCATCCGCCGGCGCCGCGCTCGGCACCCTGGTTTTCCCTGGTATCGGCACCGCAGTCGGCGGCGCCATCGGTGGTTTGCTGGGCAGCGAAGCAGGCAGTTGGCTCGGTGACAAATTGTTCAGCTCAAATGATCGCTTGCCCGCGCCCAATGCACTAAGCAAGGAGCTCAACAGTGCCCGCACCGACAACGTCCAGGTCACGATAGCGCCGAGTATCCAGATCACCGGCGTCAACCCTGCCGATGCCCAGCAGGTCGTCAACCAGGTGATCCAGGCCCTGCAATTTCAATGCATGCCCATGGTCACCGATTCCCTTGGCATCCGGCGCAACGCGGCACTGGCCGATCCTCCAGGAGGTGATTGATGCGACAACAAATGGTACTCGGCGACTTTATCTTTGGTTTGTCCCGAGGCTTTGCCTATTCGTCGTTGATCCGCAACAGCGACGGCGGCTGGAGTGACCTGGCGATTATTGCCAGCAAACCCCAGTCGCGGCAGAACGGCCAGAAGCTGGAAAAGCTCACGTTCAGCGGTACAGCCATGTACGCCACCGGTATGCAGCGCCTGGACGAACTGCGCGCGTTGCAAAATGCGCGGGCGCCTTTGCCGTTGGTCGATGGCATCGGCCGTAATTGGGGCCTGTGGCGGATCAATTCGGTGGTGGAAACCCAAAGCAACGTGATCGATGACGGCACCGCCATGGTCATGGCCTGGACCCTGGAACTGGAGGAATTCGTCAATGCGTAGAGTGCGAAGTATCGCCGGTGATTCGGTCAACCTGTTGCTCTACCGCGAGCTGGGGCGTTGCGATGATACGGCGGAAGAAACCCTCTGGCGCTTGAACCCTGAACTGGCTGAATACGGTCCGGTATTGCCGGCCGGCGTATGGGTGATCGTGCCTGAGATGCAAGCCAGGCCGGCGGCCGTGCGCCCCGTGCTGGCGTGGGATTAAGGAGGCTGCATGGCACAGGGATTTACCCCGATCGTAGAGTTCTACGGCGCCAACGCGGCGCTGCTCAATCAACGCCTGATGCACTGGAGCCACACCGACGCTGCCGGTATCCAGACTGACCGCCTGGAATTGACCCTCAATATCGAAGGGCTGGAGGGGCTGCCCAGCCTGAGTGGCAAGATCGGCCTGCGCGTCGGTTACCAGGAAACCGGTTTGGTGGAAAAAGGCGAGTTTGTCGTCACCCAACGAACCCCAGTGTTGTTTCCGATGCGCCTGATGATCGTGGCCACGGCCGCGCCCTTCAGTGAGGTGGATAAGAGCGGGTACCGCCAGCGCCGCTCCGCCAGCCACGGGCCGACGACATTGGGGGCATTGTTTCGCCAACTGGTCAGCCGCCATGGTTTTTCACCGCGAGTGGCACCGACGCTGGACGGCATTGCGATTGCGCACATCGACCAGTCCAATGAAAGCGACATGGCCTTCATCACTCGCCTGGCCAAGCGCTACAACGCGGTCACCAAGCCGTTCAACGAACTCTATGTACTGGCCGAGGCGGGGCAGGCCAAATCACTCTCCGGTCAGCTATTGCCGCCAGTGAAATTATCGGTGACCGAGGACAACCGGCCCGGTGAGCACGCCTTCATTACCGCCAAGCTCGACGAAAAAGCCCGCTCCAAATACATGGGCAGCCGCGTCAGCTGGTGGGACGCCGCCGCCGGCAAGCAGCGCGTGGTCCAAGTAGGGATTGCCCCATTCAAAACCTTGCGTCAGCGCTGCCAGAACGAAGCCGAAGCCCGTGCCGTGGCCGAAGGCGAACTGCGGCGGGTGGGCCGTGAAGGTTTGAAATTACAGATCGATTGCCCTGGTAACCCATTGCTTGCTGCCGAAGGCTTGCTGGTGCTGGATGAAACCTGGCCTTCGTATATGCAGGGGCGTTGGTCGATTATCCAAGTGACCCACGTTGGCGACCCGGCGACGGGGTATCGCAGTTCGATCATGGCCGGTGGGTTGGCGTCTTGATCGTCACCGCTGCGCATTGTTGACGCTCCCCACCCCCTGCCTACCTGACGTGATACAGGAATCAAGATGCCTATGAACGACGAAGAATTGGCCGCGATCAACCGCTTGATCGCCGCCCTGCAAACCCAGACTGATGGCCAACTGGCGCTCAACGCGGCCATTCGACTCTTGGCCCAGAGCAACCAGGCATTGGTCGACCTGATCAAGAGCCGAGAACCGGACCCGAATGTACCGCCTTACCTGGATGGTAAACCGGCGCCCTGATCGCGGCTCGACCTGCCTAGTACCCAGCAACACAGCCGTTGCACCCCACAGCCCGCCTTCGCGGGTTTTTTATTGTTCATGGAGAACACTCGATGTCGATTCTTACTCAAGGTACCCAGATTTTTGCCCTCGTCCCGCCGGCCTCCGGCACCGGGCCCTACACCGTGCTGGAAATCGAGCACGCCACTTCATTCGAACCGGGCGGCGCGCCGGCCGAGCAGATTGAAGACACCAGCCTCAATGCCGAAGAGCGCAGCTACAAGAAAGGTTTGCGCACTCCAGGCACTGCGAGCTTGGGCCTGAATGCCGACCCGACCAACGCCAGCCATATCCGCCTGCACCAGCTGTCTGAAGCCAAGGGCGATACCGGTGTGAAGTGGGCGGTGGGCTGGTCCGACGGCAAGGACGTGCTACCTACCCTGAACGCCAAGGGCGATGGCTTTGAACTGCCGGCAACCCGTACCTGGTTCACTTTCGACGGCTACGTGTCGGACTTCCCGTTCAACTTTGCACTGAACGCCGTCGTAACCACCACCGTCACTATCCAACGCACCGGCGCCAGCGCCTGGATCAAGAAAGCCTGAGAGACGCCATGAACCTCAAACAACTGAAAGCCAAGGGCGGCATCGTCGATGGCCAACCGGTGAAGAAAGAGATCAGCTGGACGCATCTGGACAGCAAAACCGGCAAGGAAGTCACCGACACCTTCACGTTGCACATCCGCCGCCAGTCGTTCGGCGTGATCGAGCGTCTGTTCAGCCAGGGCGAGTCGACACAGAGCCGCAATGCAAGCTACCTCGCGGCCTCAGTGTCGCTGGGTGCCGAGGGTGATGAAGCCCTGAGTTACGACGATGCCTTCGGGCTTGAGCCGTCATTGGGGTTTGTGATCCTCAATGCAGTCAATGAGGTCAATGGCACTCAAGGTGGCGGCGCAAAGAGCTGACGGTCGCCGATGAGTTCTGGCACGAACTGGTGCTGAACGGAGTGGGTGGCCGCACGATCGCCGAAGCCAAAGAACGCATGACCTACCACGAAGCCCTGGCCTGGGGACGCTATATCGACCGATATGGTTCCCTGCACGCCGGTAGGCGGCTGGAGGCGGGCAGCGCGTTGGTGGCGCTGCAGACCCACCGGTTGGGCGGCGGCACGGCCGAGCTGATTGATTTCATGCCCCATGAGCTGCGCCGGGGTGTGTCGCTCGAACGTGCGATGAACGAGTGGCGTTAAGGACGACGCCACTTTCCTTGAAACCCGTTTCGGCGGGTTTTATCCATGACCCGGAGAAACCTATGGCAACTGCTTCCCAGGGTAATCTGACGCTCAACCTCGGCAGCCTGGAGCAGGCCCTGGCGAAGGCGTCACGGATTACCGAAAACAGCATGCGCGAGATGCAGCAGAAGATCGAGTATGCCAGTAAAAAGGTCAGCGCCTCTGCCGCAGCGGCGCTACAGGTCACGTCCGGCCAGTTCAAGGCCTTTCAAAAGGCCTATGATCCGGCCACGGACGCGGCGGAAAATTTTATTCAAAAAAATGCGCAACTGGTGCAAGTGCTCAAGCAGAGCCAGAGTGCGCAGAATGATTTTGTGGGTGCGCTGGAGGCGCAGTCCAATTACACCGAGCGGGCGGGGCTGAAGTTTCCAACGGGTGGGCCGTATGGGGATGCAGCTTCATCGGATCAGGAGGGGATGGCTCTTCTGAGTGAAGAAAAAACTGGGCAGGTTAAAAGTAATTTCGCCGATATGACCCAGCTGCTCGATGATTGGCGCGAAGGCGCCAGTGCCGCGTTCAAAGAGTATTCTACTAGCGCAGGTACGGCAGCCGAGCAATCGAAGGCGGTGTTCGCCAGTGCTTTTGAAAAGATGGACGCCGCGGTCCTGACGTTTGCGACTACGGGGAAGTTCAACTTCTCTGACTTTGCCACCTCGGTACTTAAAGACATGGCGGCGATGGCTGCCAAAACGGCGGCCTCTAGTGCCCTGAAGTCGTTGTTCAGTTTGGCCGGCTCGGCCATCACCAGTTGGTTGAGCCCTTCTGTTCCAGCAGGTTCAGTGCTGGGGCCAAGCGGGTATCAAAATGAACTCAATGTCTCCGGCATTAAGTATGCCAATGGGGGGGTATTCACCAACTCCATTGCGACCAGCCCCACACTGGCCCCCATGGCCCTCTTCGGCGAAGCCGGCCCCGAAGCCATCATGCCTCTGAGCCGAGGTTCCGACGGCTCCCTCGGCGTACGCGCTTTAGGCGGCGGCCCGTCGGGCACTACCTGCAGCAACCAGGTGGTAATCCAGCAAACCATCAACGTCGCCGACGGCCAGGGCTCAGGCACCGACACCAACGCCCAGAACGTCGCCCGCGCCTATGCCGGCTCAGCCCGCCAGGGTGCTGCTGAACAGATCGCCCGCGACCTCAAGCCGGGCGGGCAAATCTGGTCGGCGATCAACGGCCGCTGACCACCAACGGCTTACGCCTGGAGATAACATGAGCACAGAAATATTCACTTGGGTGCCCAAGGTGGAACCCGTCGGCAGCGTCGAGTTTCGCCTCAAGTCGGCCAAGTTCGGCGACGGCTACCAGCAAACGGCTGCGGATGGGATCAACAACAAGACCCAGTCCTGGCCACTGACCTTCGTGGGTGACGAAGCGCGGATCAAAGCGATTGTCGCTTTTTTCGATCGCCATGCCGGTGCCAAGGCGTTCAACTGGACCGCACCCCTGGCAGAACCTGCGTTGTATCGCTGCAGGGGTTACCAGCCTACGCCCATGGGCGCCGGGCTCTACTCCCTGACCGCGACGTTCGAGCAAGCCTTCCACCCCTAGCGCCGCCTGTGGCGCCTACACCCCGCCACAGTGCGGGGTTTTCTTTGCCCGGAGAATCATATGTCCATCACTGCAGATATCCAGACCCTGGAGCCCGGGGCCTGGGTGGAGCTTTTCGAGCTCGATGCCACCACCCTGGGTGCCGAGTTGTACCGGTTTCACGGTTACCCTCAGGAGTCATCGATCTTCTGGCAGGGCCACGAGTATTCACCTTGGCCGATCCAGGCCGAGGGTTTTGAAATGTCGGGGCAGGGCACCCAACCGACGCCAACGCTGGCCGTAGGTAACGTCGGTGGTTTCATCACGGCGTTGGTGTTGTATTTCGAGGACCTGGTCGGCGCTCGGCTGATCCGTCACCGCACCTTGGCCAAGTACCTCGACGGCCAGCCCGAAGCGGACCCGGAAGAGGAACTGCCGCCGGACATCTGGTATGTCGAGCGCAAAGTCGCGGAAAGCAGCGAGACGGTGAAGTTCGAACTGGCCAGCGCGCTGGACTTCAATGGCGTGCAACTGCCCCGTCGGCAGATCGTCGCCAACGTGTGTTGGTGGCTCAGCTGCGGCGGTTACCGCGGCCCCTATTGCGGCTACAACGGCGGCCCGGTGGCGGATGCCAATGACGTGATCGTCACGGATGCGGCCAAGGATAAATGCGGTGGGCGGCTGACCAGCTGCAAGCTGCGTTTCGGCGAAAACAACCCATTACCCTACGGTTCATTTCCGGCTGCGGGCCTGTTGCGGAGCTGAATATGAACAAGACCAACCTGGCGGCGATTGCCCGGCACGCCGTGGCCGACTACCCCCATGAGTGCTGCGGCCTGATGATTCGCGAAGGGCGTAAGCGTGTGTATGTGCCGTGTCGCAATACGGCGAGCACGCCCAGCGAACACTTTCGCCTGGCACCCGAGGACTATGCCGCCGCCGAAGAGCGTGGCGAAATTCTCGCGGTGGTGCACAGCCATCCAGATTGCCCGGCGACGCCCAGTGAAGCGGACCGCGTGGCGTGCGAAGCCTCAGGGTTGCCTTGGCACATTGTCGAAGTGCGCAAGGGGGACGACGGGCAGGTGTGTACCGGTGAATGGGCCAGTTGCACGCCGAATGGCTACCAGGCGCCCTTGATCGGTCGCGCTTTCGCCCACGGCGTGCATGACTGCCTGAGCATCATCCTCGACTACTACCGCCGCGAGTTGGGCATCGAGCTCGGCGACTATCAACGCGAAGACGGCTGGTGGGACAAGGGCGGCAATCTCTACCTGGACAACCTGCCGGCCGCCGGCTTTGTGCAGGTCAGCCAACTGCAACAGGGCGATATCGTGCTGATGCAGATCCGTGCGCCAGTGCCCAATCATGCCGCGATTTACCTGGCTGATGGGGTGCTGCAAAGCGAACCCGAACATTACCCCGCGCCCGGCTCGATCCTGCACCACTTGTATGGCCGCGATAGCAAACGCGACATCTACGGCGGCTATTGGGGCGAGGTGACGGTGAGCTATTGGCGACATGGCCTGCGGGCCAAACACTAACCACATCGGCGGTTCATTCGCCTGGAGGATGCCATGCATCATGAAAAAGTCCGGACGGTGCGCCTCTACGGCAGCCTGGGCGCCAGCTTCGGCCGAGTGCATCGGCTGGCGGTGAGGAACGCCTCGGAAGCGATTCACGCGCTGTGCATCCTGGTGCCCGGGTTCGAGCGTTTCCTGATGGAGTCCAAGGACCGTGGCGTGACCTACTCGATTTTCCTGGGCCGCGACAATATCGGCCAGGACCGGCTCAACGCACCTTCCGGAACCTCGGACATCCGCATCGCCCCGGTGCTGATGGGCAGCAAGCGCGCAGGGTCGATGCAAACCATTATCGGGGTCGCACTGATTGTCGCGGCGTCATATTTCTCTGGTGGCCTCGCCGCTTCCGGTGGTTCTTCGACCTTGATCGGCGCTTCATCCACCACCGGCTGGACCTTCGCCGCGAGCATGGGGATCTCCATGGCCATGGGCGGGGTCATGCAGTTGATGTCGCCGATGCCCAAGGGGCTGAGCACCATGGACCGCCCGGATAACCGCTCCAGCTACAGTTTCAACGGCCCGGTCAACACCAGCATCCAGGGCGGCCCGGTGGGCTTGCTGTATGGCGAGCTGACGGTGGGCAGTGCGGTGGTCAGTGCGGGTATCTATGCGCAGGATCAGCTCTAGCCAACGTTTCGAAGATGATCAGGAGAGTGCTCATGGGATTGGCAGTCGAACAACATACGATGCGAACGGTGCTGCTATCAGGCTCGCTCGCCAGGCTTTTCGGTCGAGAACATCGCGTGACCACCGCGGGTGGTTTCAAGGATGTAATGGGCTACTTCAAACAGTTTCCTGGCTTTGAGCGCTACATGCTGCAGAGCGCTGATAAAGGTTTGCGCTTTGCCGTATTCAACGGCAAGCGCAACATCGCCGAAGACGATATTCAAAAGCCCCTTGGCAAGGACGTGATCCGCATCGCGCCGGTATTGACCGGCTCCAAGCGCGCAGGCGGGTTGCAGACCATTATCGGTGCGGTATTGATCGCGGTGGCGTATTACAACCCGTTTGGTTTCCTGACGGGGCCGGCTGCCAGCATGATGTTGATGGCGGGGGCGTCCATGGCGATGGGCGGTGTCATGCAGATGTTATCACCGCCCCCCAAAGGGCTTGGTGCCCAGGACAGTCCTAATAACCGCCCGAGCTACAGCTTCAACGGCCCGGTCAACACCAACGCCCAGGGCAATCCGGTCGGCTTGCTCTACGGCGAGTTGGTCGTCGGCAGTGCTGTGATCAGTGCCGGCATCTACGCCCAGGACCAACTCTAACCGTCCTCCTTTTCACCCAGCCCGCCGAGTGCGGGCTTTATTTCGCCTGAAGGAAAGCCATGACTGACCTCACTCTCGCTGGCAGCAAAGGCGGCGCGTCCAAGCCCCGTCCCTCCGTGGAGGCGCCAGACAGCCTGCAAAGTACGGCCTATGCCCGTATCCTCGATCTCGTCAGCGAAGGCGAGATTGTCGGTTTGAAAAACGATAAGCGCTCGGTGTTTCTCGACGAGACTCCGCTGGCCAACGCCGATGGCAGCCTCAATTTCAGTGGCGTGACCCTCGATACACGCAACGGCAGCCAGGATCAGACGCACATCCCAGGCTTCCCTGCCGTGGAAAACGAAAGCCCGGTGTCCGTCGAGCTGCGTAGCGATCAGCCTTGGACCAAGTCCTATTCCAACCTGCAACTGTCGGCGGTGCGGGTTCGCCTGGCTGTCACGCGGTTGTCGCAGACCAACACCAGCAACGGCGACACCAACGGCTACACGGTGCAATACGCTATTGATCTATCCACCGATGGCGGCGCCTTCGTGCAGGTACTGGCGGCAGCCTTCAGCGGTAAAACCACCACCAAGTACGAACGTTCCCACCGTGTTGACTTGCCTCCTGCGAAGGTGAGTTGGACCCTGCGTCTGCGCCGGATCACACCGAACTCCACCAGTGGCGCGATCGCCGATACCACCACCGTGGAGTCGTCCACCGAGGTGATCGACGCCAAGCTGCGCTACCCGGGCTCGGCGTTGATCGGCCTGCAATTCGATGCCGCGCAATTCCAGTCGATCCCCTCGCGCTCTTTCGAACTGCGTGGGCGAATCATCAAGGTGCCGAGTAACTACGACGCGCAAACCCGCACCTACAGCGGCGTGTGGGACGGCACGTTCAAATCCGCCTGGACCGACAACCCGGCCTGGATCTACTACGACCTGCTGTTGCACCAACGCTACGGCCTCGGCCACCTGCTCAACGCCGGCCAAGTGGATAAGTGGGAGCTGTACCGCATCGGCCAGTATTGCGACCAGCCAGTGTCCGACGGCAAGGGCGGCACCGAACCGCGCTTCACCTGCAACCTGTACCTGTCGGTGCGCGCCGATGCCCTGAAGGTGCTGCAGGACCTGGCGACCACCTTCCGCGGCATGGCCTATTGGGGCGCGGGTTCGGTGATGGCAGTAGCAGATATGCCGGAAGACCCGGTCTACACCTACTCCAACGCCAACGTGATCGGTGGCCAGTTCATCTACGGCGGGTCGGCGAAAAAGACCCGCTACACCGTCGCCCTGGTCAGCTGGAATGATCCGACGGATTTCTATCGCCAGAAGGTGCAGTACGTCGATGACGCCGAAGGCATCGCGCGCTACGGCATCCAGCAAACCGAAATCAGTGCCACCGGTTGCACGTCCCAGGCGCAGGCCCAACGCATCGGCAAATGGGCCTTGCTGACCAACCGCCTGGAAACCGAAAGCGTGACCTTCGCGGTCGGCCTCGACGGCACCCTGGCGCGCCCCGGCCAGATCATCCGCGTAGCCGACAACGACCGCGCCGGCCGCCGAATTGGCGGGCGCCTGCGTGCTGCCACACTCGACACCCTGACCCTGGATGCCGAAGTCACCGCAACTGCCGGCGACACCATCACCCTGGTGATGCCCAACGGCAAGGCGGTGTCCAGGGAGGTCAAATCCGTCAGCGCCGCAGGTGCGGACGGGCAGTTGGTTGTGTTGCAAACCAAGCTCGACGAACTGCCCCCGGCCCAATCGATCTGGGCCATCGACTCCGCGACCCTGGCTTTGCAACAGTTCCGCGTACTGTCGATCTCCGAAGATTTTTCGGATGACGAAATCAAATACAGCCTCAGCGCGGTCAAGCATGTACCGAGCAAATTTGCCGCTATTGACAACGGCGCGAAAATCGACAGCCCACCGATCAGCGTGATTCCGCCGAGCGTGCAAGCGGCCCCGACCGGCGTGACGGTCAGCAATGACCACTTCGTCGAGCAAGGCAGTGCGGTCAATGTCATGACCATCGACTGGCAACGTCCGGCGCATGCGATTGCCTTCGAGGTCTACTGGCGTAGAAACGACGGCGAGTGGATCTACGCCGGGCGTACCGGCGGGACTTCGATTGAAGTTTCCGGGATCTACGCTGGACGCTACGTAGCCAAGGTGCGGGCGATCAACGCCTTGGATATTGGCTCGTTGTATAGCGAGTCGGTTGAGACCGTGCTCAACGGCAAGACCACCTTGCCGCCGACGGTGGCTGCGCTGACGACAGAGTCGTTGGTATTTGCGATCAAGCTGAAATGGCAGATTCCGCAGGGGATGAGCACGGCGGATTTGCAGCGTACGGAGGTTTGGTATGGGAAGACTGCCGACCTGGCGTTGGCGACTAAGCTGGGGGATTACGCCTATCCGCAGACCGATTTGACCATGATGGGGCTGGCGGCCGGGACGTCGTTGTTCTTCTGGGCGCGCTTGGTGGATCGCACGGGCAATATCGGGCCGTGGTTTCCGACGGGGTCTGGCGTACTGGGGCAAAGCAGTTCGGATGCCTCGCCGATCCTGGATCTGATCGCTGGAAAAATTGGTGAGACGCAGCTGGGTAAGCACCTGTTGGACCGCATCGAGCTGATTGACGGTGTGGGCGTGGGCTCGGTCAATGAACGTCTGGACAAGACGCGCAAGGATCTTGAAGGGCTGGTGGATCAGGTAACGGATGCATTGCTGTTTGATTCGGCCAAGGCATATGCCAGTGGTGAGTTTGTGCGGTTGGGCAATCACCTTTACCAAGCTGTTGCTTCGGTGCCTGCTGGAAATACACCACCGAATACAACGTATTGGTTGGACATCGGCACGCTTGTGCAAACCACCGCGGCACTGGCTGCACACATACAGCAGAACTCGGCGGCAATTGCTCAGCATGGCAGCGACATCAACGCTCAGGCCCAGCAACTGAATGCTGTGAAGGTCACGGTTGATGATCCGGTCACGGGTGTAAGCGCTACAGCGAATGGGTTGAACACCTTGAAGGCTACCGTGACCACGCTAGATGGCAAGGTCACCACCACTGCAGAACGGGTTGATGGCATCTCCTTGCAGGTTAACCCTTCTATGCAGGGTGACGAAGCTGGGTGGCAGGGTTCCGAACAGCAGAGCGTCGGCGTCTGGTCGATTCAGTCGGCGATTATCGAGGGCGACCTGATCCAGGGGCAACGCACGGACGTATTGGAAGTAAAACATGCTGCGACTACAGCGGCTGTTCAGTCTGAACAGACTGCGCGGATCAGTGCCGACGGGGTATTGGGTAGCAGGATCGACACTGTCATGGTGCAAGCCGATGCTAACAAGGCGGCTGTTCAGTCTGAGCAGACGGCTCGTATCAATGCTGATGGGGCGCTTGGGAGCAGGATTGATACTGTCACGGCACAAAGCGCCGCCAATAAAGCGGCTGTTCAGAACGAGATCAACGCACGGACAAGCGGCGACCAGGCTCTGGGCCAACGTATCGACACAGTCCAAACCACGGTGGGTGGTCACACAGTGGCTATCCAGACCAACTCAACAGCCATTCAAACCGTTGACGGTAAGGTCTCGGCCAACTGGTCCGTGCGCATGCAGTACGACGCGGGCAAAGGGCAATATTCCTATGCCGGTATCGGGCTCGGGTTGGAAAACGGGCCGGGTGGGTTGGAGAGTCAATTCATCATCAGTGCTGATCGGTTTGCAGTAGGACAGAAGAATCAATTCCCGTTTGTTATTCAGGACGGGCAGACGATTATTGCTGATGCCTTTATTGGGAATGGAACTATTACCAATGCCAAGATCGGTAATTACATTCAATCTAATAATTATAAGGAGGCGGAGCGAGGTTGGAGGTTGTTCTTCGATGGTACATTCGAAATCAACGGCTCGGCGCCAGGAGCAGGAAGAATGCTGATGAATAATCGAGCGATAAAAGTGTTTGATTCGGTTGGTACCCTTAGGGTTCAAATGGGAGATTTGAGTGCATGAGTTTTGGACTTATAACATTCAATTCTATGGGGGCTTCCATTAACACAATGACAGGCCAGGCATTGCGGGTTATAGAGAAGTTTTCGGTAGAGGCACTGACGAAAGGAAGTAAGGCTGTACCTGGGTATGGTCCTGCTAATGCTTATCTCTATTCGATACCCATAGGGTGGGCCGGGCAGGTAGGTGTCTCCGCTTCTCTTTTAGAGGGGCAAATAGTTTGGGGCTATGAATGGTACTACCGCCCAGCTTATTTGTGTTCTAGCGTGCTAATTTTGGTGGCGTACAAATGAGCTTTGGATTAGCGGTAAGAAATTCGGATGGGGAAATCCTCGTCGACTCTACATTTTTGAATTATTCCTTGGCTGAGTCTGGTACTACGAACTGTGCAATTGGTCTCACTTCTATACCATTCGCGACAATAATCACTTCATTCGATCCGCCTATCGCCTGCGCTGCCCAGTGGCTGGGTAAAGGACAAATAGGGGGAATCACACCGATAGGTTCGGTCGGAGCGTGGACAGGTTTTTCTGTTCGGGTGAGGCAAGCAGACATTACGTTGAACTGGCAAGCGTATACGACGAATTTACCCCCTGATGAAGAGTGGTCTTTGTCGGTATTCAACGATGTCAGCAATAGAGTTTTTGATGCTAGTCGGAGAATGCTCACATTTTCTGGAGAGGTATCCGGTAAAGCAGAGGATTGGGTTAGGGTGAGTGGTAGTCCTTTTGTAAATGGTCGTGACGATCTCTATCACTATCGGAAGGCTCCGATAGAGAATGGGCAGTATGTAGCCATAGGGGTACTTCCTTTTGCATTTTTTGGGATTACCAATAGCAGTCGTGGACAGGTATCGGTGGTTACGGAAGTAGGACTGGGTTGGGCTGCTAGTGGAATACCCTTACTATTTTTGGAGTCTTTTATGGATGCGCCTTCCGGTATGTTTTTAGGTGGTATTCCTGGTGCTGTAGTTTATGACTTTCCTGCGATGCCGATTTTAAATATCTAAAAGCGCTACATGAAGCACAGCTCTAATGAGATGCCCGAGGGGTCTGCGAGGTACGCGATGCATTTGGCGTTGTTTCACTTGCACCTGAAGGTAGTGGGTGGAACTACAGAGTGAGAGTGAGGGGGAATGAGCATTGGACGCTAGCAGTGCTCTAGTCATAACGGTTAAGTTAAAAACCCGCAGCCCTATGAGTGGGTAGGCTCATTTTCTCTGCATTGTGAAGTCGGATAACAATTCCAGTAGTGGTACCTGCTGTTTTTAACAGATGACTTATGTTTTTAACGTCCGCCGTAGTGCGGTTTTTTTTGCCTGTTTTTGGGAGCTTCAAATGGCACGACAAGAAATTGATCTGGGCACGCGCCCCAGCGGTGTGGGTGGTGATACTCCACGTAGTGCGATGATAAAGCTCAATGCAATGACCGCAGAGTTATATCAGGGCGATGCTATGGCCAAAGCCAGCGGCTGGGGGGCAAGCGTTCCTATTTCTATGAAACCTACAGATAGCGCCGACGCCCTACCGGCAATCAATGGTTTGTTCATGTTCGGCAATGGTGGGGTTTCGCTCCCGTCGAGCTATGTTTTTATCATTCAAACTGTAAGTGGCGCCGGTGGAGGACATGTACGACAAATCGCTTTCGACTTGCTCAGTGAGCGCGAATGGAGCCGGCAATATGCCCAAGGAACAGTCGCTAAGCCTTGGCAAAGTGGCATATATGGCGAGTTGGATATTGACGCCGCACTCATGGTGCGCCGTCGTCTCAAAATCTTTAACCCCTATACTTACGTTGCCAATATCGATGATGTTTCTATTGCCCAAGTACAAGGGTATGGGTACGTCTCTCTGAATACCGCAGGCACCCTGCCCTCTGGATATGCCTATGGTGTCGTCAACACGGTGCTGAATTCAGGCGACCAGGTGTTTCAGGATTTCGTAGGTTTGACTGGTCTTCCAGGCGCTACCCAGAACGCTTATAGGCGTACGGGTTATGGCACCAGTGAAACGCGCTGGGGCCCTTGGCGATTGGTCATGGACAGTGCCAGTGCACTGCAACCGGTAAATGATGGTGAGCGCAGCGGGTTGATGGACCTGACCATGATGAATGGTAATGCTGCCGTATGGCGCTACAAGAACGGGAAAGTCGTCATGCATATCTGGACCGGCACAAGTGTGACGCTGCAGCCTGGGGATATCATCACCCAAATCGTTGCGCTCCCTGTCCAAGTTGTCGATCCACGTTTCGCCGTATGTGAGGTTAATTTCCAGCCGACCATTAGTTATGACCATTTCGGAATCACCACAAAATGGGTCAACGCAGACGGTGGTTCAGTAGGATTTAGTTGCCGCAACGGTGCAACGGCGCAGCAATTTACAAACTTCAAGGTACAGGTAGTGGGGGCTTGGAAATGATCATTATCAAACTGTTTGCCGTTCTGATGGATGGCGAGTTGACGGCTAGCCTTGAAGGTGAGCTATTGACCGTTGGCAAAGATGTCTTGGATCTGTCGTTGATTCCCGACGGTTATCAAGTCAAGTCCAGCGACGTCGAATGTAAATGGTTGGCACCCATGTCGGTGATTGAGCGTAACAACGGCGTATTGAGCTTGACTCTTAAGCTGCCGGTAAGCGCTGATTCGCCTGAGTTCATGCGCAACCCGGAACCGCTGGCCGTTACGAGCGAGGGGCCTGTTTCTATTCCAAGAGCGCCGGTTATTGCTGCACCGGTTATCAAACCCATCGAGGTTGATGTATGAGCCTGATAAAACTTAACGCCCTTGAGAAAATTGGCAGTGTCGCTGAGGACGGCGAGCTGATCAGGACGAAGGCAGTCGCTTATCTGCAATCAACCGACTGGCAGGTGATCGCCAAGTATGAGCGTGCCCGACCCATTCCTGATGACGTGATGCAAAAACGCAAGGCAGCGTTGGATATCGTCAGCGGTGTATCCAATGTCGAAACTTGACTGCTTGTCGCGCGTTTTTATCACCTGGAGATCTTAATGATGATGACGCCGCAGCAGTTACTACAGATCCTCCCCGACGCCGGCCGCCAAGCCGGCGTTTTTGTTCCTGCCTTAAACATCGCAATGCATGCGTATGACGTTATTACCCCGTCGAGGATGGCTGCCTTTATTGCCCAGGTTGGGCATGAGTCTGGACAGTTGCGCTGGTTGAAAGAGCTTTGGGGGCCGACCGCTCAGCAGGCGAGGTATGAGGGGCGCACTGATCTGGGCAATTCGGAGGCGGGGGATGGTTTCAAATTTCGCGGCCGAGGCCTGATACAGGTCACGGGGCGGGCTAATTATGCTGCCTGTGGCGAGGCTTTGGGCCTGGATTTACTTGGTCATCCGCAGTTGCTGGAACAACCTCGATGGGCATGTGAATCCGCCGCCTGGTTCTGGCAAAGCAACGGGCTCAACGAGCTGGCTGACAAAAACCAGTTCACCACCATTACCCGGCGTATCAACGGCGGACTCAACGGCCTGGAGGGCCGCCTGCAGTTGTGGGCGCAGGCGAAGGCGGTGCTATGCGTTTCCTAAGTGTGTTGCGGTGGATCGGATTATGCCTGCCCATGGCGCTGGTGTGGCAGTTGCAGGCCTGGCGATATGGTGCGCAGCTGGAGCATCAGGCCGCTTCCCATTTGCAAGCGTTGAACCAGCAACACCAGGCGGCGCTGAATCGGCAGAGGACGGAACAGGAAAAGCGCCTGGCCCTTGAGTTACAACTCACCACCAGCGACCAGCAACACACCCAGGAATTAACCAATGCCCAACGCAACCAAGCTGCTCTGCGTGACCGCCTGGCCACTGCTGATGTGCGGTTGTCAGTCCTTCTCGACACCACCGCCAGTGGCTGCGCAGTGCCTGCCACCTCCAGCCCCGGCGGCGTGGTTCATGCAACCCCGCGAGCCCGACTTGACCCGGCGCATGCTCAGCGAATTATCCGCATCACCGACGACGGCGACAGCGCCCTGATCGCCTTGCGCGCTTGCCAGGCTTATGTGCGGGCCGTCGGGCATTAGTGTCTTGATGCACTCCGTATCTTGCATGGTCGATAAGCTCCTGTAGGGTAGGTGAACCCCTCGCTCACTTCTGGAGAAGACCGTGAAGGAAATCACTCAACTGGCTGCCGACCTTGGGCGCCGTTTGCAGGTGCTCAATGCCCACGTAACCACAGCCGAGTCCTGCACCGGCGGCGGGATTGCCGAGGCCATTACGCGGATACCGGGCAGTTCGGCCTGGTTCGAGGCGGGCTATGTCACCTATTCCAACCGGCAGAAGACGCGGCAGTTGAACGTGCCGGAAAAACTCTTCTCCAAAGTAGGCGCTGTCAGCCAGGAAGTGGTGGAGGCAATGGTCCGTGGCGCGCAGGAAAAAAGCCTGGCGCGATTTGCCGTCGCGGTCAGCGGTATCGCCGGCCCGGATGGCGGTTCGCCGGACAAGCCGGTCGGTACTGTCTGGCTGGCCTTTGCGGTGGGCGAGGAGATAACGGCCGAGCTTGCGCACTTTCCCGGCAACCGCGACGACGTCCGCCGACAAACGGTAAAAGCCGCGCTGGAAGGCTTGTTGCGACGAGCTGCAGCAGAAATAGAAAAACAGGGGTAGGCGATCCCGGATCTTTGTGGAACAATACTGTCTACTTATACAGGTGTTGGCCGTCAGGCCTTATTGATTACGTGAGGACTTTAATGGACGACAACAAGAAGAAAGCCTTGGCTGCGGCCCTGGGTCAGATCGAACGTCAATTCGGCAAGGGTGCCGTAATGCGTATGGGCGATCATGACCGTCAGGCGATCCCGGCTATTTCCACTGGCTCTCTGGGTCTGGACATCGCGCTCGGCATTGGCGGCCTGCCAAAAGGCCGTATCGTTGAAATCTACGGTCCTGAATCTTCCGGTAAAACCACCCTGACCCTGTCGGTGATCGCCCAGGCGCAAAAGATGGGCGCCACCTGTGCGTTCGTCGACGCCGAGCACGCCCTGGACCCTGAATACGCCGGCAAGCTGGGCGTCAACGTCGATGACCTGCTGGTTTCCCAGCCGGACACCGGCGAACAGGCCCTGGAAATCACCGACATGCTGGTGCGCTCCAATGCCATCGATGTGATCGTGGTCGACTCAGTGGCCGCATTGGTGCCCAAGGCTGAAATCGAAGGCGAAATGGGCGACATGCACGTGGGCCTGCAAGCCCGCCTGATGTCCCAGGCGCTGCGTAAAATCACCGGTAACATCAAGAACGCCAACTGCCTGGTGATCTTCATCAACCAGATCCGTATGAAGATCGGCGTGATGTTCGGCAGCCCGGAAACCACCACTGGTGGTAATGCGCTGAAGTTCTACGCTTCGGT
The DNA here is from genome assembly GCF_001439685.1 of Pseudomonas libanensis. Lineage (GTDB taxonomy): Bacteria > Pseudomonadota > Gammaproteobacteria > Pseudomonadales > Pseudomonadaceae > Aquipseudomonas > Aquipseudomonas libanensis. The sequence continues at coordinate 253,737 of NZ_JYLH01000005.1, read as the reverse complement.
CCGTCTGGATATCCGCCGTACTGGCGCGGTGAAGGAAGGTGATGAGGTTGTCGGTAGCGAAACTCGCGTCAAGGTCGTGAAGAACAAGGTGGCTCCGCCATTCCGTCAGGCCGAGTTCCAGATCCTCTACGGTAAGGGTATCTACCTGAACGGCGAGATGATTGACTTGGGCGTGCTGCACGGTTTCGTCGAGAAGTCCGGTGCCTGGTATGCCTACAACGGCAGCAAGATCGGTCAGGGCAAGGCCAACTCGGCCAAGTTCCTGGCAGACAACCCGGATATCGCCGCCACGCTTGAGAAGCAGATTCGCGACAAGCTGCTGACCCCAGCGCCAGACGTTAAAGCTGCTGCCAGCCGCGAGCCGGTTGACGTAATGGAAGAAGCCGACACTGATATCTGAAGCAAACGATGACTGTGGTACTGGATACACTCGTCGCCGTTCGGCGCACTGCGATGGACCTGCTCGCTCGCCGCGAGCATGGTCGAGTCGAGCTGACGCGCAAATTGCGTCAGCGCGGCGCAGAGCCTGAGATGATCGAAGCAGCCCTTGACCGGTTGACGGAAGAGGGGCTGTTGTCGGAAGCCCGTTACCTTGAAAGCTTTGTGTCTTACCGCGCGCGCTCTGGCTATGGCCCAGCGCGAATTCGCGAAGAGTTGAGCCAGCGTGGCCTGCAACGTGCCGATATCGACCTCGCGCTACGTGAATGCGGTATCAGTTGGCAGTCGCAGCTGGAAGACACTTGGCGTCGCAAGTTTGCAGGTCACCTTCCGATTGATGCCAGGGAGCGTGCGAAGCAAGGTCGTTTTCTGAGTTATCGTGGGTTTTCCATGGACATGATCAGTCGCTTGTTAAGCGGTCGGGGTATGGACGATTGAACGCTGCAAAAACAAAAGGCCCACTATGAAAATAGTGGGCCTTTTTTTTTCGCCTGCAATAACGTCACGCTGGTTCTGGCGTCACCCGTTGCTGCGTCTTGCCCTGAGCCTGCGCCCAGTTTTCCGGGAGGTTGATGTAATCCACCAACTCTCGCAACCGCCCCTGATCGCGGCCATTGAAGTTGAACACCAAGCGGGTCAAATGACTGTATTGCGGTTCGTCGTGGTCTTCGCCCGTATAGGCAAGTTGCTGGAACTCACCACTGAGCCGCAGGCTGGCAAATTCTTCCTGCAAATGGGCCAAGGCACGGTCGCTGAGGGGATGGTGCATGCGCACCACAAACTCACGCTTCAACCAACGGGTAGAGTGGAAGTTGGCGTAAAACTGGTTGATTTCATCCACCGCTTCCTCGGCACTGTAGACCAGGCGGATCAGCTTGAGGTCGGTGGGCAGGATGTAACGATTGGCTTCCAACTGGCTGCGGATAAAGTCCAGCGCGCCTTGCCAGAACCCACCACCCGGTGCATCCAGCAATACCACCGGCACCAGTGGGCTCTTGCCGGTCTGGATCAAGGTCAACACTTCAAGTGCCTCATCCAGGGTGCCGAAACCACCCGGGCACAGCACCAGCGCGTCGGCCTCCTTGACGAAGAACAGCTTGCGGGTAAAGAAGAAGTGGAAGGACAGCAGGTTTTCGGTGCCATCAATGGTCGGATTGGCGTGCTGTTCAAACGGCAGGGTGATGTTGAACCCCAGGCTGTGCTCCAGGCCCGCGCCCTCGTGGGCTGCGGCCATGATACCGCCGCCGCCACCGGTGATGACCATCAGGTCGGAACGCGCCAACGCAGCGCCCACTTCTCGGGCTAATGCATACAGTGGACTTTCCACAGGTGTACGTGCCGAGCCGAATACTGTCACCTTGCGCCGACCCTTGAACTGTTCGAGTACACGAAAGGCGTGGTCCAGTTCGCGGATGGCGCGCAGGGTGATCTTGGCGTTCCAGCGGTCGCGGTCGTCCTGGGCCATGCGCAGAACGGTGAGAATCATGTCGCGATAAAGGGCAATATTTGGACTGTTAGGGGCGATCAGCTGGATTTGTGCGTCGACCTGCTGCGTGAGGTCGGTCCCGTTTTCTTCAAAATGACGAAGCAACTGCTCATTCGATTCATAAGGCATTCAACTTCTCCTTCTTTGCAGGGCCTGGGTAGTCGACGAGAGCGTCGTCGGGGCCACGACACTGCATGTGTCGCGACATGCCGCAGGAGGGCAGGCCTTTCTTGCCCTGAAAGTACTACAGAACAGCATTGAAACTGCTGTGGATGGGCGTATGGGATGGCGTGATCATGGGCCGAAAAACCCTTGGCTGGCAACCGCTTATTGGTCACCCATCACGAAGTTCGGTTGTTGGCAGGAAACGCAGTGGGGCGTACGCGCTACTGGACAGCAGCGCGTGAGGTGTCAGCAATGGTTACTTTTTCTTCTTTGCCGGTGCCGGGCAATCGGCCTCTACAAACTTGACCGACGCCACAGGACGGTTGGTCTTGTTTTCGGTGATTTCGTAGCGCATCACCGCGCCCTTGGCCATCAGCTCGCGATAGCCCGGGTTGGTGCACACACTGCGGCCCAGCTGGAAGTACACAGCCTTGGGGTTGGCGCGCATCTGTTCGGCGCGATCAGGTAGCACGCTGAGGTGATCAATCAGCTGCATGCCTTCGACGGTGTAGGCCACTTCCAGGGTCTTTTCATCGATTTCCCGGGGCAGGTCCTTGTTGCTTTCAGCCGCGACGCTTTGCAGCTTCCTGTTCATTTGAGCCTCCAGCAGCGAGGCCGCATGGGCACCCATAGGCAAGGCCAACGCAAGGGCGACGGATGGGGCAACAAGGCGCAGCATGGAACGCAGCATTAAACTCTCCTGATTCGGTTACTGGTGCATAGACCAGCCACTGCGCTGTGCGTTCAGTGGCGCGCAATTATAGGTGAGCCCTTGCCACTACAGCCAGGCGTATCGCTGGTAAACTGCGGGCACTTCTGTTTTTCACGAGTTTGTTCCGTGTCGATTTCCTTTTCTTCGCCGCGTGCCCGATGAGCCACGCCGTTTCCCGCTTGCGCACCCAGCGCCTGGCGCGTGCCGTCAGGCCGTTTCTCAATCGTGGTTCCCGGGCTGAGCGCTGCCCCGGCTGTCGGGTGATTCCCGAGTATTGCTTGTGCGCCTGGCGACCCAAAGTCGCGGCCAAGTCAGCCATGTGCCTGCTGATGCACGACGTTGAACCGATGAAGCCGAGCAACACGGGCTGGCTGATTGCCGATGTAATCGGCGACACCATGGCATTTGCCTGGTCACGTACCGAGGTGGAGCCGGATTTGCTGACGTTGTTGGCTGACCCGCAGTGGCAGCCATACATCGTATTTCCTGGCGAGTTCGTGGCGCCGCAACGGGTGGTCAGTCAAGTCCGCGTGGAGGAGGGCAAGCGTCCGCTGTTTATCCTGCTGGACGGCACTTGGAGCGAAGCGCGCAAGATGTTTCGCAAAAGCCCCTACCTGGAACATTTGCCAGTCCTGAGCCTGGCCCCTGAGCAGTTATCGCGCTACAAGCTGCGGCGTTCCAAGCGTGATGACCATTTCTGTACTGCCGAGGTGGCGGCGCTGTGCCTGGAGCTGGCCGAAGATGTAGCTGCCAGCGAAGTGTTGGATGCTTATCTTGATGTATTCAGCACCCATTACCTGGCAGCCAAGTTCCAAATGCCCTTGGACCCGATGGACGCTGTCCATACGCGCCTTGCACCCTATATACCGGCAGTCTAGCCAGACGACGTTTGCATGATGGCACCCTGAACCCGCCACCCGCTAGAATGCCCACGGGCGTAGTGCTTGACCCTCCAGGCTGCGCTGGGCATGCTGGGCGCCGATTGGGGCGCAACCGTGAATGCTCGACGTCGTTTCATGTGCTTTTGGCGTTGGGCGAGCCCTGTGGCGATGGCTGCCTGGCCGTCGCCTCGTGTATTGGTGAACCCTGAACCCATCAGGGCTCCCATAAAAAACAGGATCATTTAACCAATGGCCACATACGAAATCCTGATAGCCGATGACCACCCGCTGTTTCGCAGCGCACTGCATCAGGCGGTAACCCTGGGCCTTGGTCCTGATGTACGCCTGGTCGAAGTGGCCAGCATCGCCGAACTCGAAGCCCGCCTCACCGAAAAATCCGACTGGGACCTGGTATTGCTCGACCTGAATATGCCGGGCGCCTACGGTTTCTCGGGGCTGGTGCTGTTGCGCGGGCAATACCCACAGATACCCGTGGTGATGGTCTCGGCCCAGGAAGAAGCCGACGTGGTGGTACGCTCCAAGGAGTTTGGTGCCAGCGGTTTCATTCCCAAGTCCAGCGCGATGGAAGATATCCAGAAAGCCGTGCGCGCGGTACTGGGCGGTGATGTGTCGTGGCCACCCCAGGCGTTTGAAGAAATCAATGTGTCCGAGGAAGCCAAGGCCGCCCGTGATGGCCTGGCCAGTCTTACGCCCCAGCAGTTCCGGGTGCTGACCATGGTCTGTGAAGGTTTGCTGAACAAGCAGATTGCCTACGAGCTGAGTGTGTCGGAAGCGACCATCAAGGCTCACGTCACAGCGATTTTCCGCAAGCTGGGGGTGCGTACGCGAACCCAGGCGGCACTGCTGTTGCAACAACTTGAGTCAATTTCGCAGCATTAAGTTACAACCGCTTCACGCTTTTTTGACTTTGCGTGATCTAGCTTCCCCACTTCTTTGGTTCAGTTGCCTACATCTATGTCGCCTTTCAAGGGTCAAACCGGTATCAAACGTATCTTCAATGCAGGGGGCTATTCTCTGGATGGCCTGCGCGCGGCTTTCACTGGCGAGGCGGCATTCCGTCAGTTGGTGTTGCTGAACGTGATCCTGATCCCAGTGAGCTTTTTCCTGCAGGTCAGCCGGGTTGAGCGGGCGCTGCTGATTGCGGTGTGCCTGCTGGCGTTGATTGTCGAATTGCTCAACTCTGCGGTAGAAGCAGCCATTGACCGCATTTCCCTGGACCGCCATCCCTTGTCCAAAAACGCCAAGGACATGGGCAGCGCCGCGCAATTCGTGGCGCTGACCATGATCACCTTGGTATGGGCGGTGATCCTCGTCTGAGCATCAAGCGATACTCGGCAGTACGATCTCGTCGCTGCGCTGCACCCCCGCGGTGAAGGCGCGGCACAGCTCCAGGAACTCGCGCATGGCCGAGGTCTGGTACTTCTGCTTATGCCAGATGAAGTAGAACTGCCGGGCCAGGTCCAGGTCCGGAGTCTCCACCGGCACCAGGCTGCCACGACGGAACGCATCTCGTAGCGCCAGCCGCGAAATGCAACCAATCCCCAAACCAGACTCCACCGCCCGTTTGATCGCCTCGGTATGTTCCAGCTCCAGGCGGATATTCAGCGCGCTGCGGTGGTGACGCATGGCCTGGTCGAAGGTCAGGCGCGTGCCCGAGCCTTGTTCCCGCAAGATCCAGGCTTCATGGGTCAACTCCTCCATGCTTGCCACGCCACGCTTGGCCAGGTGATGCTGCGGCGCACAAAACACCACCAGTTCGTCCTCCACCCAGGTTTGCACCTCGATATCCGGGTGGCTGCAGTCGCCTTCGATTAGACCCAGGTCAATTTCGTAGTGCGCCACCTGATGCACGATATGCGCAGTGTTCTGTACGTGCAGCTTCACTTGGCTCTCGGGATGCTGCTGCATAAAACTACCGATCAACAATGTCGCCAGGTAATTGCCGATGGTCAGGGTGGCGCCAACCGCCAAGGAACCGAAGCCGGACTTGCCGTTGAGCAGGTCCTCAATTTCCTTGGCCTGGTCCAGCAGCGCCACAGCCTGGGGCAACAGCTGATGGCCGAGGGCGTTGAGGCTCAGGCGTTTACCGGCGCGGTCGAATAATTGGCAGCTGGATTGGCGCTCCAGCTCGGTAATCGAGGTGCTGGCGGCGGATTGAGATAAGGCCAGAAGGCCAGCGGCGCGGGAGACGCTTTCTTGCTGGGCGACGGCGACGAAGACTTGCAGTTGACGGAGAGTAAATCGCATATCGATATAACCGATAACCCTTATCTTAATAATCCAGTTAACAGATATTGTCGCCGCCATTAGAATACTGTGCAATTGCGCATCTGTATCTTTGGCGCAGACCCATTTCCAGGAGTCCCCCGTACATGAGCAACATGAACCACGAGCGTGTCCTCAGTGTTCATCACTGGAACGACACTCTGTTCAGCTTCAAGTGCACCCGCGATCCGGGCTTGCGCTTCGAGAACGGTCAGTTCGTGATGATCGGCCTGCAACAGCCCAACGGCCGCCCGCTCATGCGTGCTTACTCGATTGCCAGCCCGAACTGGGAAGAGCATCTGGAGTTCTTCAGCATCAAGGTGCCCGATGGCCCGCTGACTTCCCAATTGCAGCACTTGAAGGAAGGCGACGAGATCATCATCAGCAAAAAACCGACAGGCACCCTGGTGCTTGACGATTTGAAGCCGGGCAAGCACCTGTACCTGCTCAGCACCGGTACTGGCCTCGCGCCCTTCATGAGCGTGATCCAGGACCCGGAAACCTACGAGCGTTTCGAAAAAGTGATCCTGTGCCACGGCGTGCGTTACGTCAACGAAGTCGCCTACCGCGAATTCATCACCGAGCACCTGCCGCAGAACGAATTCTTCGGCGAGGCCCTGCGTGAAAAGTTGATCTACTACCCGACCGTGACCCGCGAGCCGTTCGAAAACGAAGGCCGCCTGACCGATCTGATGCGCAGCGGCAAACTGTTCAGCGACATCGGCCTGCCGCCGATCAACCCCGAGGACGACCGCGCCATGCTGTGCGGCAGCCCAAGCATGTTGGACGAGACCAGCGAAGTGTTGAACAGCTTCGGTCTGAAGGTTTCGCCTCGGATGCGTGAGCCGGGTGATTACTTGATCGAGCGTGCGTTCGTCGAGAAGTAATACAGCGTCGGTAAGCAGATCCAAAATGTGGGAGGGGGCTTGCCCCCGATGGCGGAGTGTCAGTCACTGCATCTGGTGACTGACCCACTGCTATCGGGAGCAAGCCCCCTCCCACATTCAGTCTCCGATTTATCCGGCGGGAACCACTTCCAGTACACAAATCATCCCCGGCTCCGGGTAGTGCCAGCGCACATCCACATCCCAGAACCGCACACCGTATTCCCGTTCGGACGTAGGAACCTGATACGCCGGCCGCGGATCCTGTGCCAGACACTGTTCAATCAGCTCCACCAACGGTTCACCAAGGCGCTGGGCGTGGCCTTGCGCCTGTTGCAGTGCAGCCTTGAGCCATTGCACGCCGATCAGCGGGGGCGCATCGCTGGCGATGGCGTTGGTGGCCGCATCAACGATATCGGCATAAGGGACATACGGCTTGATATCCAGCACCGGCGTGCCATCGAGCAAGTCAATGCCGGAAATCCACAGTCGCCCCGGCTCCACCTTGTCCAGTTTCACCACCGACTGGCCGATGCCATTGGGGCGATGGGTCGCACGGGTGGCAAACACGCCCATGGACGTATTGCCACCCAAACGTGGCGGGCGCACTTTCAATCGGGGTTTATCTTCCAGAGCCTGGTGAAACAGAAACAGCAACCACACATGGCTGACCTGCTCCAGCCCCTGCACCGCCTCACCCTGGTCGAACGGCGCCACCAACTCCAGCACGCCGCGGGCGGCCGGCGCCAGTTGCGGTTGGCGCGGGATGGCGAACTTCTCCTTGAAGCAGGAGCGTACGAAGCCGACGGGCGAGACCTGGTAACTCATGGCTTAAGCGCGAACCCGCAGGGTCAGGCCCTTGAGGAAATTACGCAGCAACTGGTCGCCGCACGGGCGGTAGTTGGTGTGACCGAACTTGCGAAACAGCGCGCTCAGTTCAGGCTTGGACACCGGAAATTCGGCTGCCTTGAGGATCGCATGCATGTCGTCTTCTTTCAGCTCGAAGGCCACGCGCAGCTTTTTAAGGATAATGTTGTTGGTCACCGGGGTTTCAATCGGCTGCGGCGGACGGCTTTCGTCCTTGCCGCGCTTGAAGATCACCATGCCATCGAGGAAGTGGGCCATGACCTCATCCGGGCAGAACACAAAGCCTTCTTCCTCATCTTTCTTGAGGTAGGTCAGCAGGTCTTCCTTGGTCACGTCCATGCCGCCGAGCTTGATGATCTCGACCATCTTGTTGTCGCTGATGTCGAGCATGTAGCGCACGCTGCGCAGTACGTCGTTGTGAATCATGGTGGGCAATCCTGGTTTTCAACGGTGGACACCGCCCAATCGGGCGGTGTCGGGAAAGGGGGAACGACTTAGAACTTCTCTTTGCCGGACAAGTAGCGCCATTGGCCAACTGGCACCTTGCCGATGGACACGCCGCCGATGCGGATACGGCGGATGGCGATGACTTTCAGGCCAACCGCTTCGCAGAACAGCGCGATCACGCCGGGTTGCGGGTTTTTCATCGCAAAGCGCAGGCGGTTTTCGTTCTGCCAGCTGGCTTTGACGGCCGGCAGCTCTTTGCCTTTGTAGGTCAGTCCATGGTTCAGGCGGTTGAGGCCGTGGGCAACCATGTCGCCTTCGACCTCTACCACGTACTCTTGCTCGATCTTGGCGGCATCGGCAGTCAACTTGCGCAGAATCTTCCAGTCCTGGGTGAACACCAGCAGGCCGCTGGCCTTGGCTTGCAGGTCGGCGCTGGCGGTCAGGCGCAGGAAATGCCCCTTGAGCGGGCGCTTGCTGAAGCGGTGTTCTTCGGACAGGGTCTCGGCGCTGATCAAGGCCATGGCGGTTTCAGCATCCATGCCCGCCGGTGCATGCAACAGGATGGTGACCGGCTCTGGCGCGGTGGCTTTAGCTTCCGGATCCAGCTCGACTTTCTCGGTCGTGACCTTGAACTGCGGCTCGTCGATCACTTCGCCGTCCACCGAGACCCAGCCGCCTTCGATAAACAGCTCAGCCTCCCGACGGGAGCAGCCGACCAGTTCGATAAGACGTTTGGAGAGGCGTATGGGGTCAGTCATGACAAGGGCCGTAGCAAAAGGGGGCGGCTATTGTACCTGCCTGGCGCCGGTTAATCCCGAGCCCATTTCATTTAGCCCTGGCGCGTCTGTTGTCGCGCCTGGCGCAAACGCATATGCAGCAACGGGTAGGGCTGGCCAAGGCCGTCATGCTCCGTGCGTCCGATCACCTCGAAGCCTTGTTTTAAGTAAAAGCCCAGGGCCAGGGGGTTCTGTTCGTTGACGTCCAGCTCCTCGGCATTCATATGTTCGATCGCATAGGCCAGTAACTGCCGGCCCAGGCCCTGGCCACGGTATTGCGGGTCGATAAACAGCATCTCTACCTTGCCCGCCGCCACCCCGGCGAACCCGGTGATACGTTGGCGTGAGTCCTTGGTGCAGATCAGCATCACCGCATCCAGGTAGCGGGTCAGCACCAGGTTTTTCAGCAAGTCGATATAGCTGCCTGGCAGGAAGTCATGGGTGGCGCGTACCGAATCTTCCCAGATTTGCGTCAGGCGTTCGTAGTCGCTGTTTTTAGGTGTGTGGATAACCGAATGCTGCCGCATGCCCGCTGCCCCTTGCCGTAATTGGCGTTGATGGGCAAAACGATAGCCCGACAAAAGCCCCGCATCTTGTCAGAGGCAGGGCTTTTTCAAAAATATTACCTCTTGATCCTCATTGTCGGCGCCGGCTGGCGGGACGCTGAGGCGTTCCCACGCAGAGCCTGGGAACGATCAATTACGCAAATGCTATCAGTCGCGTTTTTCAGCCCACAAGTCGTACTCGTCGGCATCGGTCACGGTGCACCAGACCTTGTCGCCGGGCTTCAAGCCGCTGGCATCGTCGATAAATACGTTGCCGTCGATTTCCGGGGCATCGAAGAAGCAGCGGCCAACCGCGCCTTGCTCGTCGACTTCATCGATCAACACTTCGATTTCCTTGCCGATGCGCAGTTGCAGGCGTGCCGAACTGATCGCCTGCTGGTGTGCCATGAAACGCTCCCAACGGTCCTGCTTGACGTCGTCCGGCACCACGGCCAGGTCCAGCAGGTTGGCCGGAGCGCCTTCCACCGGCGAGTACTGGAAGCAGCCAACGCGGTCCAGTTGCGCTTCGGTCAGCCAGTCGAGCAGGTACTGGAAGTCTTCTTCGGTTTCGCCGGGGAAGCCGACGATGAAGGTGGAACGGATGATCAGTTCCGGGCAGATCTCGCGCCAGTTCTTGATCCGCGCCAGGGTCTTGTCTTCGAAGGCCGGGCGTTTCATGGCCTTGAGTACTTTAGGGCTGGCGTGCTGGAACGGAATGTCCAGGTACGGCAGGATCTTGCCGGCGGCCATCAACGGGATCAGCTCGTCCACGTGCGGGTACGGGTAAACGTAGTGCAGGCGCACCCACACACCCAGGCTGCTCAAGGCTTCGCAGAGTTCGGTCATACGGGTTTTCACCGGCGCGCCGTTCCAGAAGCCGGTGCGGTATTTCACGTCGACGCCGTAGGCGCTGGTGTCCTGGGAGATCACCAGCAGCTCCTTGACGCCGGACTTGACCAGGCGCTGGGCCTCGTCGAGCACGTCACCGACCGGGCGACTCACCAGTTTGCCGCGCATCGACGGAATGATGCAGAAGCTGCAGCTGTGGTTGCAGCCTTCGGAAATCTTCAGGTATGCGTAGTGGCGCGGGGTCAGCTTGATGCCTTGGGGCGGCACCAGGTCGATCAACGGGTTGTGGTCCTGGCGTGGTGGCACCACGTCGTGCACGGCGTTGACCACCTGCTCGTACTGCTGCGGGCCGGTCACGGCCAGCACGCTTGGGTGCACGTTGCGGATATTGCCTTCTTCCACACCCATGCAGCCGGTCACGATGACCTTGCCATTTTCCTTGATGGCTTCGCCAATCACCTCCAACGACTCGGCTTTGGCCGAGTCGATGAAGCCGCAGGTGTTGACCACCACCACGTCGGCGTCCTGGTAAGTGGACACGACGTCATAGCCTTCCATCCGCAATTGCGTGAGGATGCGCTCGGAGTCGACCAGGGCCTTCGGGCAACCCAGGGAAACAAAGCCAACCTTGGGGTTGGCTTTTGCGATGGTGGTTGACATGTCTAACCTCGGTATTGAATGACGCTGCCGGTCGTGCACGACAAAGCAACGGATGGGCGCTTGGTGCGCCTCTGATCAAAAAGTGCGCAATTCTAGCGACGGGCAACGCACTTGACCAGCTTTATGCGGGGAAATGCGACGAGTGCTGCGCTCGACCTGTGCATTGCCCCAATCTAGACCAATCAACACTTCTGCTTGTGCTTGCGTGTCTCGGATTGGCTTACGCCCGCGTCAACGCGCCGTTCTTTTAAAGCCTGGCCGCTGGCTACCAAGCCATGGATAGCCCGGCCCGGGTTTTCAACATCGCCGACTTCGTCTGGCAGCAGCAGGGTGACGGGGAGCTGTTCGTAGGCACTTGGGCCGACAGCTTCTTTGGCGTTCGCTCGCCGCTGCAACTGCCGGTGGAACTGTTCGACGACTACCAGGGCAATCAAAGTGCACTGCTGCCCTGTGGATGACCAGGTACGAGCTATGTCTGCGGGAGGTTACTTTCGTGCATCCAACGTCTGGATGAAGGTTGCGGTAGAAAGTACCAAGCGAAGGGGGTTATTCGTGGATGGCAGAAACCCTAACTTACGTTGATAGTAATCCGCAGCATCTTGGTCTTTTGCATCGACGATCACAAACGCTACACCAGACTGCTTGGAGACCGTGTACACACGGCGGAAGAAGTCAGACATCAATCTCTGGCCGAGCCCCTTGCTTTGAGTACCCTTGTCGATCGCCAGACGACTCAAAAGCACTGCCGGCATAGGGTACCGTTTTGGTCATCGCTTAGCTCTTCAAGGGCTACAGAGGCGTTCGCTAGGGTGTAATAGCCCAGCATCGCCCCATCTTCGACGTACATGAATGTGCGGGAGACGTTTCGCTTTTGGTCTTGCCCTGCGTGCTGGGCAATGTACGTGTTCAAGGCTGGGTGTGCCCCGCAATCAAATGCAGAGCGATCAATCGACTTGTCGAAGTCGACAGTGATGAAGTCCATTGAAAGCCCTTAGCGCAAGGCAAGCAGGTTGCGAAGTGTGTCAGTGGGCTCGGGGGGATTATCTAGCAGTTGGTACGCTGTGTTGGCGTCAAGCACGGTTAAGCCCTCGACATCAAAATCAGCGGCCTTCTCTTCATGCGCAACCGAGCGCACGGCCAGTGCCGCAACAACCTTCTTCAGCTCTTCCAGATCGCGTTCAAGGCCCGCCAGGTGGGGCGCACGCACTGGACGATGCGTTGAGTCTTTTTGACTCAAAACGCTGCTCGAAAGGCTTTTCGTGACATGCCGTTCAACCACATCGTCCGCGCTTGAAAGGAGAGCCTTGAAGCTTCCGTCCCGGCCACGAATGGTCACGGACACCATTTTGCCGTACGTAATTCGGGTATGTTTTTTTTGCTGAGCTGCTTTGTTCACGCTGTATCCCTCCGTCAGCCTTCATTCTATCCCATTTTTGCCAACCGCCTATGGCCTTGCCTTTAAGGGGGTTGTTACTAAAGATCAAGAAAATGAAGGTGTGGAGTAAAGATCTTAGGGGCAACCCAGGGAAACAAAGCCAACCTTGGGGTTGGCTAACCTCGGTATTGAATGACGCTGCCAGTCGTGCACGACAAAGCAACGGATGGGCGCTTGGTGCGCCTCTGATCAAAAAGTGCGCAATTCTAGCGACGGGCAACGCACTTGACCAGCTTTATACAGGGAAATGCGACGAGTGCTGCGCTATGCTTCGCGCCTTGCTCATGGGTAAAGCCCTTGGGTCAATAAAACGTCTGTTACGAGAAGTAAAACAGCGCATGCTAGGTCAGCTTAGACGTGCTGTTTATAAAAGACCTCGGGTCAAAGGGCAGGAGTGGTTGATGGGTCAGGCAAGTAGTCAGGCAACAGGTGCCGAGCATTCAAACGCCAAGCCGATTGGCATGCTGGTGGCAGCGGTCGGTGTGGTTTATGGCGATATCGGGACCAGCCCGCTCTACACCCTTAAAGAGGTGTTCAACGGCGGTTATGGGGTGCAGGTCAACCATGACGGCGTCTTGGGGATCCTGGCACTGATCTTTTGGTCGCTGATCTGGGTGGTGTCGATCAAGTACATGCTGTTCGTGCTGCGTGCCGACAACCAGGGCGAGGGCGGCATCATGGCGCTCACTGCATTGGCGCGGCGAGCGGCCGGGGAGCGTGCAAAACTGCGCAGTTTCCTGGTGGTATGCGGCCTGTGTGGCGCGGCGCTGTTCTATGGCGACAGCATGATCACCCCGGCCATTTCCGTGTTGTCGGCCATCGAAGGCCTGGAGCTGGCGTTCGACGGCCTGGAAAAATGGGTGGTGCCCATCGCGTTGATTGTGCTGGTGGCGCTGTTTCTGATCCAGAAGCACGGCACCGATCGCATCGGCAAGCTGTTCGGCCCGGTGATGGTCACCTGGTTCCTGGTGCTGGGAGGGCTGGGTGTGTACGGCATTCTGCAGCAGCCCGAAGTGTTGAATGCACTGAACCCGGCATGGGGCGTGCGCTTCTTTATGGTGCATCCCGGTATCGGCGTGGCGATCCTCGGCGCGGTGGTGCTGGCGTTGACCGGCGCCGAAGCGCTGTACGCCGACATGGGCCACTTCGGCCGCAAACCCATTGCCCGTGCCTGGTTCATCCTGGTGCTGCCGGCGCTGGTGCTCAACTATTTCGGCCAGGGCGCCATGCTGCTGGGTGATCCGGAAGCGGCACGCAACCCGTTCTACCTGCTGGCGCCGAGCTGGGCGCTGATCCCGCTGGTGGGCTTGTCCACGCTGGCCACGGTGATTGCATCCCAGGCGGTGATCTCTGGTGCGTTCTCATTGACTCGCCAGGCGATCCAGCTCGGTTACATCCCGCGTATGCATATTCAGCACACCTCCAGCGCCGAGCAGGGCCAGATCTACATCGGCGCCGTGAACTGGTCGCTGATGGTGGGTGTGATCCTGCTGGTGCTGGGCTTCGAGTCCTCCGGCGCCCTGGCTTCGGCCTACGGCGTAGCGGTGACGGGCACCATGCTGATGACCACTATCCTGGTGTCGGCGGTCATGCTGCTGCTGTGGAAATGGCCACCGGTGCTGGCTGTGCCGGTGTTGCTCTGCTGCCTGTTGGTGGACGGCCTGTTCTTCGCGGCCAACGTGCCCAAGGTGATCCAGGGTGGCGCCTTTCCGGTGCTGGCCGGGATCGTCTTGTTTGTGTTGATGACCACCTGGAAGCGCGGCAAGCAATTGCTGGTCGAGCGCCTCGACGAAGGCGGTTTGCCGTTGCCGATTTTTATCAACAGCATCCGCGTGCAGCCGCCCCATCGCGTGCAGGGTACTGCGGTGTTCCTCACCGCACGTCCGGATGCGGTGCCCCATGCGCTGTTGCACAACCTGCTGCATAACCAGGTGTTGCATGAGCAGGTGGTGTTGCTGACGGTGGTCTACGAAGATATTCCGAGGGTGCCTGCCGCACGGCGCTTCGAGGTGGATTCCTACGGCGAAGGCTTCTTCCGCGTGATCCTGCACTTCGGCTTTACCGACGAGCCGGATGTGCCCGAAGCACTGAAGCTGTGCCATCTGGATGAGCTGGATTTCAGCCCGATGCGCACCACCTATTTCCTCAGCCGCGAAACGGTGATCGCCTCGCGTATCAAGGGCATGGCGCGCTGGCGCGAAGCCCTGTTCGCCTTCATGTTGAAGAACGCCAACGGCAACCTGCGCTTCTTCAAGCTGCCGGTAAACCGCGTGATCGAGCTGGGCACCCAGGTCGAAATGTAAGGCGCTGCACCACGGGAGCCGGCAATCGGCTCCCGCTTTCCTTTCTGAACCCTGTGCAATCGATGGTTGTCGACTAGGCTCTAAGCACTGTTGAACAGTGCCCATAGAACCCAGAAGAGGTGCGCCATGAGTCAGCTGCTCGAACCCTATACCCTGCGCCAATTGACCCTGCTCAACCGCATCGCGGTCTCGCCGATGTGCCAATACTCAAGCGATGATGGCCTGGCCAACGACTGGCACCTGGTGCATCTCGGCAGCCGCGCCGTGGGGGGCGCCGGGCTGATTTTCACCGAAGCCACCGCCGTGACGGCCGACGGGCGCATCACCGCCCAGGACCTGGGCCTGTGGAACGACGCCCAGATCGAACCGCTGCGGCGCATCACGCGCTTTATCGCGGCTCAGGGGGCGGTGGCAGGTATTCAGCTGGCCCATGCCGGGCGCAAGGCCAGCACCCATCGGCCCTGGATCGGCAAGCACGGCAGCGTCAAGCCGGACGAAGGCGGCTGGGTGCCGGTGGGGCCATCACCGATTGCCTTCGACCCGAATCACACCCAGCCCAAGCCACTGGACGAAGGGCAGATCCAGCAAGTGATCGCCGATTTTGTTGCCGCCGCCAATCGCGCCTTAAGTGCCGGATTTAAAGTGGTGGAAATCCATGCTGCCCACGGTTACCTGCTGCACCAGTTTCTTTCGCCGATCAGCAACCAGCGTCAGGATCACTACGGTGGCTCGTTCGAAAACCGCATTCGCCTGGTGCTTGAGGTGACCCAGGCGGTGCGCGCCGCATGGCCCCAGGAGTTGCCGCTGTTTGTGCGGGTATCGGCCACCGATTGGGTGGAAGACGGCTGGAACCCGGATGAAACCGTGGAGCTGGCGCGCCGCCTGAAAGACCTGGGCGTCGATCTGATCGACGTGTCGTCCGGGGGCACTGCCGCCAATGCCGAAATCCCAACCGGCCCCGGCTACCAGACGCGCTTCGCCGAGCGGGTGCGCAAGGAGTCGGGCATCGCCACCGGCACGGTCGGCATGATCACCGAACCGGCCCAGGCCGAGCACATCCTGCGCACCTGCCAGGCCGACATTATCTTCCTGGCCCGTGAATTGTTGCGCGACCCGTACTGGCCGCTGCATGCCGACGATGACCTGGGTGGGCGCAAGGCCATCTGGCCGGCGCAATACCAGCGGGCGACCCATCGCGACCAGCCGATCCATGAGTCGGATCTGCGCGATTGATCTTGCACACGGCCCTGCCAGACCCACCCTGACACGGTGGGTTTTTTCTTGCTCGCGTTTAACGGAAGGCTGATCCTTGGTGGCCGTGAAGCAGGAGACCCCTATGCTGGTGGAACGCGCGTTAACCGAAAACGATATCCCCTTGCTGGCAACCATCGACCGTACGGAACTGATCCAGGCGTGCTATCGCATGGATCGCGGTGAACTGGTGTTGTATGCCGCGCACCATGATATGCGCGGCTGGCCCGAAGGCGAGGCCGAGCAGGATGCAGTGGCTCTGCGGGCCTGCCTCCAGCGTGGCGGATGGTTATGGGGCGTATTTGACGGCCAGACGCTGGTCGCCGCTGTGGTGGTGGACAATCGGCCTTTCCATCAACAGGGCTTGCTGATGCGGCAGTTGAAGTTCCTGCATGTCAGTCACGCGGCCCGTGGCTCGGGCCTGGGCAGCCGGTTGTTGGTGCTGGCCTGCGAGCACGGCCGGCAAGTGGGGGCTCAAGCGCTGTATATCTCGGCCACGTCGTCGCGTAACACCGTGGACTTTTACCTGCGCCATGGTTGCCGACTGTTGCAGCAACCCCATGCCGAGCTGTATGCACAGGAGCCGTTAGACATTCACCTGTATCGACCACTGTGTGAGTAACGGCTGTAGGGTTTTATTACCCAGGCTATTTTTTTAAGTTAATACTCTAAAAAAATCCCACGTGCGGCGAGATAGTTTCTAAGATTAGGGTAAGTCTGGTTCCTGGCCCAGGGAGGCAGGTTGCTTGTCCACGAAAGCGTTGCGCTTCGGGGAGTTGGGAAGTGGGCACCAGGAGTATTTGACTGATATCAGGAGTAACAGTCCATGGCCAAGTCCTATGGCGTAGCGGGTGCGGTGGCGTCTTTCCTCAGCCGCCGGATGTCCTTGCGGGATCGAAGGTTGAGTTCGGATGAAATGGAGCTGCTGGCCCAGTATCGGGCGCTGACCGAAAGCGATCAGGTGGCGATGCGGTACTTGATTGGTGCGATGAAAAGCGTATCGCGCTTCTGAGCTATATGCGGTCACTCCCACGTTCTCGCGTGGGAATGATCGCGAAGCTCACCTCAGGTGTACTTGCGCTGCTCCGGCGCAGGCGGGAAGTACTGGTAGAGCCAGGTTTCGCTCAAGGTTCGGTCCTGGGTGCGAATAAACAGGCGCAGCTCCACCGGCTCCACGCTGTCGCTGGTGGGGTACCAGTCGAACAGGATGCGATAGCCCTTGATATTGTCCAGCACCAGCACGCTGAAATCCTTTACCTCACCATGGGAGCAGGTCACCACCGGTTCGATGCCGGTGCCCGCTGGCAGGCGATCCAGGCCGCCGCCCTTGAAGTCGACGGCGAAACGCCGTGCCCACACCTGCGGGTAATGCTCGCCGGGCGCCCAGCCCTCGGTAAATCCACCCATGCCCGAACGAGTCGCGTCGACCTGTGCCAGCGGCGTGCTCACCGGTGGCAATGCGCTCCAGTACAGCTTGTAGCCATAGTTGAGCGAATCACCGGCGGCCACGGGGTTTTTCGGGGTCCAGAAGGCCACGATGTTGTCCAGGGTTTCGCCGGTGGTGGGGATTTCCAGCAGGTCGATCGAGCCTTCGCCCCACGCAGTGGTAGGTTCTACCCATAGGCTGGGGCGCTTGCTGTACCAGTCGACGGTGTCCTGGTAGCTGGCGAATTCATGATCGGTCTGCACCAGGCCGAAGCCTTTGGGGTCGGTGTCGGCGAACGCATTGAATTGCAGCTTGGCCGGGTTGTTCAGCGGGCGGCAGATCCACTCGCCATTGCCGCGCCACATGGCCAGGCGGTCCGAATCGTGGATTTGCGGGTGGATGGTGTCGCACATGCGCCGCTCGTGGGTACCGCAGCTGAACATGCTGGTCATCGGCGCGATGCCCAGTTGTTCGATGGCGGTGCGCGCATTGATATGCGCATCGATCGCCATTACGACCTGATTGGCCTGACAGTCGATATCGAAGCGGTAGGCGCCAGTGGCGCTTGGCGAGTCGAGCAGGGCATAGACCACAAAACGCGTGGCGTTCTTGTCCGGGGTTTCGAACCAGAACTGCGTGAAATCGGGGAATTCTTCGCGTTTTTTCGCGTAGGTATCAATCGCCAGGCCACGGGCCGAGAGCCCGTATTGGCCGGTGGAGTCCACTGCGCGAAAGTAGCTGGCGCCGAGAAACGACAGCACGTCATGGCGGTCCAGTTCCGGCGCCTTGAACAGCTTGAAGCCGGAAAAACCCAGGTCGCCAGTCAGTTGCTGGGTGTCCACCGTGGTTTTTTCATAGTTGAACAGCGAAGGGCGGAAATGCACTTCGCGGGCCTCGCGGGTCTTGGGATCGACACTGTGCATGCGCACCGGCGTCTTGAAGCCCATGCCGACGTGGAAGAACTGCACGTCGAGTTGCCCGTTCAGCTCTTTCCACAATGAATGGTTGCCGTCATAGCCAATGGCATTGAAATTCTGTGGGGTCATGCTTGCCAGGGTCGGTGGCAGTACCTGTTTAGTGTCCTGATAGCCACGGGTGGCCAATTGCTTGGCTTGCGCTTTCAGCGATTCGAAATCGAACGCCACGGCCTTGCCATCGGCGGCCCGGTTCCCGGCCCAAGCCTGCGCGGCCAGCAGGCCACTGGCCGACAAACCGGTATAAGCCGCAATGGCCATGGATGCTTTGAGCAAATTCCTGCGGTGCATAGAGACAACCTGTCGTGAGCAAATCCCGCGCCGTTCCTGGCACGTAATGGATCAGAAATAACGGTTCGGACATGCCTTCGGCCAAACGCAACGGACATTAAACAGACGCCGGATAGCTTAAGCGGTTCGATGGATAAGGAAAAATGATTGATGGCGTGATGATGGCGTTGCATGTGCAACAAGACATTTCCAGCGTGGCAGGCAAACGTTACATCTGGAAGCACTCTAGATCGTGGCTCCTTGGCACTTAGTTTTACGCTGAGGGCCTATTGTTCCTACGAACTCAAGTGTCTGGAGGCTACAAATGAATACCCGTGGATTGCTCGATCAGTTGCTCAAGTCTGGTCAGGACATGTTGCAGAACAAGGCTGGCGGCCAGGGGAAGTCCAATGACAAAGGCGCCCTGAGCGGTTTGCTCGGCGGCGGCGGGCTCGGTGGCCTGCTCGGCGGTGCTGGCGGCGGCGCCCTGGCGGCCGGGGCCATGGGCTTGCTGCTGGGTAACAAGAAGGCGCGCAAATTCGGCGGCAAGGCCCTGACATACGGTGGCTTGGCTGCATTGGGTGTGATTGCCTACAAAGCCTATGGCAACTGGCAGGCCCAGCAGGCCAGCGCTCCCCAGGGCGAGCCACAAACCATCGACCGCCTGCCACCGGCCCAGGTCGAGCAACACAGCCAGGGCATCCTCAAGGCCCTGGTGGCGGCGGCCAAGGCTGACGGGCATGTGGATGAACGCGAACGTGCGTTGATCGAAGGGGAATTCACCAAGCTGGACAACGACCAGGAGCTGCAGCACTGGCTGCATGCCGAACTCAACAAGCCCCTGGACCCTGCCGACGTCGCCCGTACCGCCAGCACCCCGGAGATGGCTGCCGAGATGTACATCGCCAGCGTGATGCTGGTGGACGAGGAAAACTTCATGGAGAAGTCCTATCTGGACGAATTGGCTCGCCAACTGAAGCTTGAGCCCGGTTTGAAGCTGGAATTGGAAAAGCAGGTGCGCCTCAACACATAAGTTAAGGCAACCGGCGCAACTCTGTAGGCCAACGGTAAGCACGATGTGAGGCGGGCCGCACTTGATCTTGCCTTTGATCCTGATCTCAGGCGTCCCGCCTCTGTATCCCGGCCGGCCCCAAGGCCGCCATCGGGGGCAAGCCCCCTCCCACATTTGAACTGAGGTCCGTCAGTTGGATCTGCGTGGGCTTTCGGGCCCACGAGGGAGCAAGGTCCATCGCCACAGGTGATATCCATCCAACATTTTCATTCTGTGCACGCGCCCTCAAAAGCGTTGATAAACGCAGGCATCCGCTCAGCTATACTCCCCTCCATTTGAATGGCCCTGCGAGGAATTACTGTGAAGAACTGGACCCTGCGCCAAAGGATTTTGGCGAGCTTTGCGGTAATTATCGCGATCATGCTACTGATGGTGGTGCTCTCGTATTCGCGTCTGCTGAAGATCGAAGCCAGCGAAAATTCAGTCCGTGACGATGCCGTGCCAGGGGTGTTTTTCAGTTCGATGATTCGCAGTGCCTGGGTCGACAGCTACCTGCAGACCCAGGAATTGGTCGGGATCCACGAGAACCAGAGCATTTCCGAGGAAGACAAGCAGGACTACAAGTCGTTCGAGGCGCGGCTTGAGCAGCACATGGCCAGCTACGCGGGGACGATCAATATTACCCAGGACCGCACCCAATTCGACGCCTTCGAAAAACTGCACCAGAACTACAACGCGATTCTCGCCCAGGTCCTGGCGGCCCATCAGAACAACAATCCGGCTGAGGCGCTGAGACTGTTCAACGAGCAACTGACGCCTGCCTGGACCGCAGGCCGCATGAAGCTCAACGACATTATCAATGAGAACAAACAGGTCGCCGACAATGCCACGGCCGCCATCGATGATGCCGTCGCGGCCGCGAAGGTCAGCATGGGCGTCTCGCTGCTGTTGGCGATTCTCGCCGCCGCGTTGTGCGGCCTGTTGCTGATGCGCGCGATCATGGCGCCGATGCAGCGCATCGTCGAAATCCTCGAAGTCATGCGCACCGGTGACCTGAGCAAGCGCCTGAACCTGGAGCGCAAGGACGAATTCAACGTTGTCGAAACCGGCTTCAACGACATGATGACCGAACTGACCGCCCTGGTATCCCAGGCACAGCGTTCATCGGTGCAGGTCACCACCTCGGTCACCGAGATTGCCGCGACCTCCAAGCAGCAACAGGCCACTGCTACCGAAACCGCGGCTACCACCACTGAAATCGGCGCCACGTCCCGCGAGATCGCTGCCACTTCCAAGGACCTGGTCCGCACCATGACCGAAGTGTCCACCGCCGCTGACCAGGCCTCGGTCGCCGCCGGTTCAGGCCAGCAGGGCCTGGCGCGCATGGAGGAAACCATGCACTCGGTAATGGGCGCGGCCGACCTGGTCAACGCCAAGCTGGCGATCCTCAACGAGAAGGCCGGCAATATCAACCAGGTGGTGGTGACCATCGTCAAGGTGGCTGACCAGACCAACCTGTTGTCGCTCAACGCCGCTATCGAGGCGGAGAAAGCCGGCGAATACGGTCGTGGTTTTGCCGTGGTAGCCACCGAAGTGCGCCGCCTGGCCGATCAGACTGCCGTAGCCACCTACGATATCGAGCAAATGGTGCGTGAGATCCAGTCGGCAGTGTCGGCGGGGGTGATGGGCATGGACAAGTTCTCCGAGGAAGTACGCCGGGGCATGTTCGAAGTGCAGCAAGTCGGCGAGCAGTTGTCGCAGATCATCCATCAGGTCCAGGCCCTGGCGCCGCGGGTGTTGATGGTCAACGAAGGCATGCAGGCCCAGGCCACCGGCGCCGAACAGATCAACCACGCGCTGGTGCAATTGGGCGATGCCAGCAGCCAGACCGTCGAATCCCTGCGCCAGGCAAGCTTCGCCATTGATGAACTGAGCCAGGTTGCGGTCGGTCTGCGCAGCGGCGTGTCGCGTTTCAAAGTCTGATGAGCGATATTGCGGCTAAACGCGGCGCCGTCCCGGCAGCGAAAAAGGCGTTGTTCCTGGTGTTCCACATCGGCAACGAACGCTTTGCCCTCAAGGCCACCGAAGTGGCGGAGGTGCTGCCGCGCCTGCCGCTCAAACCCATCGCCCATGCGCCCCTGTGGGTAGCGGGTATCTTCGCCCATCGCGGGGCGCTGGTGCCGGTGATCGACATGAGCGCCCTGACGTTCGGCACTTCGGCCCGGGCCCGCACCAGTACGCGGCTGGTGCTGGTCAATTACCAGCCGCAGCCCTGGAGCCAAGCGCGCTGGCTGGGGCTGATCCTGGAGCAGGCCACCGACACCCTGCGTTGCGACCCCGCCGAGTTCCAGCCCTATGGCCTGGACAACCAGCAGGCGCCGTACCTGGGGCCGGTGCGCGAGGATGCCCGGGGCTTGACGCAGTGGATTGGCGTCGCCGAGCTGCTGACCGCTGAAGTGCGCGCCTTGCTGTTTTCCGCCGAGTTGAGTTTATGAGCAGCGACCCGCGTTTTTCGGCGTTCTTGAAAGAACGCATCGGCCTGGACGTTGCTTCGGTGGGCGAGGCGATCATCGAGCGTGCCGTGCGTCAGCGCTGCCAGTCATCCCAGGCACAGTCGGCGCAGGCTTACTGGCAGCACCTGCAAAACTCCCATGACGAGCAGCAGGCGCTGATCGAAGCGGTGATCGTCCCCGAGACCTGGTTTTTCCGCTACCCCGAATCCTTTGCAACCTTGGCTCGCCTGGCCCAGGCACGCCTGGCCGACATCAAGCAGATGCGCGCCCTACGCATTCTCAGCCTGCCGTGTTCTACCGGCGAAGAGCCCTATTCGATTGCCATGGCCTTGCTCGACGCGGGCTTGGCACCCCATCAGTTCAAGGTGCAGGGGATGGACGTCAGCCCCTTGTCGGTGGAGCGTGCGCGGCACGGTGTATACGGCAAGAACTCGTTTCGCGGCGCCGATCTTGAGTTTCGCGACCGCCATTTCACCGAAGAGGCGGGCGGTTACCGCATCGCCGACCGGGTACGTGAGCAAGTCCGCCTGCAAGTCGGCAACTTGCTCGACCCGGCACTGCTGGCCAACGAGCCAATCTATGACTTTGTGTTCTGCCGCAACCTGCTGATCTATTTCGACCAGCCGACTCAAAAGCAAGTCTTTGACGTGCTCAAGGAACTGACCCACGTGGACGGCGTGCTGTTTATCGGCCCGGCCGAGGGCAGCCTGCTGGGGCGCCACGGCATGCGTTCGATTGGCGTACCGCAATCCTTTGCCTTTAGCCGGCATATAGAACAGACACCGCCGGCACCGGTATTTGTACCGATGCCCGCGCCAACGCCGCAGCGCAGCGCGGCACCGATACCGCTCAAGCCGCGTCCGTTCAGCAAGCCCTGCCCGCCAGCGCCGCCGGCCAAAATGCCACCCACCGATGCCGGCGAGCTGCTCAGCCAGATCGCGACCCTGGCCAATGAAGGCAAAAGTGCCGACGCCCGAGCCGCCTGCGAACGCTATTTGGGCAGCCATCCACCGGCTGCCCAGGTGTTCTGCTGGCTGGGGCTGCTCAGCGATGTGGCCGGCAGCGCCCTGGAGGCCCAGGGGTATTACCGCAAAGCCTTGTACCTGGAACCGCAGCATCCGCAGGCCTTGATGCATCTGGCCGCGCTGCTCGAGTCCCAGGGCGACAGTGCGGGGGCGCGCCGTCTTCAGGCGCGTGCCGCCCGTAGCGAGCGAGCAGACAGTGAGTCCAAACCATGAGTAGCCCTGACGCGCTCGACACCGCAGGCCTGGACCTGACGCTGACCGATACCCAAGCCATCGACGACTGCTGGAATCGCATCGGCATTCATGGCGACAAGTCTTGCCCGTTGCTGGCTGAGCACATCCACTGCCGCAATTGTTCGGTGTACTCCGCCGCCGCCACGCGCCTGCTGGACCGCTATGCATTGCAGCAGGACGACCATCGCCCGCAGACTGCCGTCGAAGCGGATAACGAGGTAGTCACCCGTTCCCTGTTGATGTTCCGCCTCGGCGAGGAATGGCTCGGTATTGCTACCCGCTGCCTGGTGGAAGTGGCGCCATTGCAGCCGATCCACTCCCTGCCGCACCAGCGTTCCCGGGCGCTGCTGGGCGTGGCCAATGTGCGGGGCGCGTTGGTGGCGTGCCTGTCACTGGTAGAACTGCTGGGCCTGGACAGTACCAGTGCCGGTGCCAGCGGCGTGCGCATCATGCCGCGCATGTTGATCATCGCGGCTCAGGACGGCCCGGTGGTCGTGCCGGTGGACGAAGTGGATGGCATCCATGCCATCGATGAACGCATCCTGAAGGCGGCGTCGGCCTCCGGTACCCAGGCCAGCGCACGCTACACCCAGGGCGTGTTGCAGTGGAAAGGCCGCAGCCTGCGCTGGCTGGACGAAGCGCAATTGTTGTCCGCCGTGACTCGGAGCCTCGCATGACCCCTGACCAGATGCGCGATGCCTCGCTGTTGGAACTGTTCAGCCTGGAGGCCGATGCGCAGACACAAGTATTGAGCGCGGGCCTTTTGGCGCTGGAGCGCAACCCAACCCAGGCCGACCAGCTCGAGGCGTGCATGCGCGCCGCGCACTCGCTCAAGGGCGCGGCGCGGATTGTCGGCGTGGATGCCGGGGTCAGCGTGGCCCACGTCATGGAAGATTGCCTGGTCAGTGCCCAGGAAGGCCGCCTGTATCTGCAACCCGAACATATCGACGCGTTGCTGCAAGGCACCGATCTGCTGATGCGTATCGCCACGCCGGGCAATGATGTGGGGGCCATAGATATCGAGGTGTATGTGGCGCTGATGGAGCGTTTGCTCGATCCGACACAGCCCACCGCCATGGGTGCGCCAAAGTCCGGGCCTGCGCCCCTCGTTGAGGAAGTGCCGCAGGAACCGGAGCCAGCACCGCCGGCCAGCAGTGAAGGGCCGCGCCAGAACAAACGCATGACCGAAGGCGGCGAGCGCGTACTGCGGGTGACGGCCGAGCGCTTGAACAGCCTGTTGGACCTGTCCAGCAAGTCCCTGGTGGAAACCCAACGGCTCAAGCCGTACCTGGCGAGCATGCAACGCCTCAAGCGCATTCAAAGCAACGGCTTGCGCGCCCTGGACACGTTGGACGGTCAGCTCAAGGCCCTGGACTTGAGCCTGGAAGCCCAGGAGGCCCTGGCCGATACCCGTCGCCTGTTGGGCGAAGCCCAGACGCTGCTGGCGGAAAAACACGCCGAGCTGGATGAATTCGGCTGGCAGGCCGGGCAGCGTGCCCAGGTGCTCTACGACACTGCGTTGGCCTGCCGCATGCGTCCGTTTGCCGACGTGCTGGCCGGGCAGGTGCGCATGGTGCGTGACCTGGGCCGCAGCCTGGGCAAGCAAGTGCGCCTGGAGATCGAGGGCGAGAAGACCCAGGTCGACCGCGATGTACTGGAAAAACTCGAAGCGCCGCTCACTCATTTACTACGCAATGCCGTCGACCACGGTATCGAAACGCCCGAACAGCGCATGCTGGCAGGCAAGCCCGCGGAAGGCCTGATCCGCCTGCGTGCATCCCACCAGGCCGGGCTGCTGGTGCTGGAGTTGAGCGATGACGGCAACGGTGTCGACCTCGAGCGCCTGCGCGGCGCCATCGTCGACCGGCACCTGTCGCCGGTCGACACCGCCCTGCGCTTGAGCGAAGAGGAACTGCTGACGTTCCTGTTCCTGCCCGGTTTCAGCCTGCGCGACACAGTCACCGAAGTGTCCGGGCGCGGCGTCGGCCTGGACGCGGTGCAGCACATGGTCCGGCAACTGCGCGGCGCGGTGGTGCTGGAGCAGACGGCGGGGCAGGGCAGCCGCTTCCACCTGGAAGTGCCGTTGACCTTGTCGGTGGTGCGCAGCCTGGTGGTGGAAGTGGGCGAAGAAGCCTATGCCTTTCCGCTGGCCCATATCGAACGCATGTGCGACCTGGCGCCCGACGACATCGTGCAGTTGGAGGGCCGCCAGCACTTTTGGCATGAGGGCCGGCACGTCGGCCTGGTAGCCGCCAGCCAGTTGTTGCAGCGCCCGCCGGGGCAAACGCCTTCGGAGACCTTGAAAGTGGTGGTGATCCGCGAGCGTGACGCCGTGTACGGGATTGCCGTGGAACGCTTTGTCGGTGAGCGCACCCTGGTGGTGTTGCCCCTGGATGATCGCCTGGGCAAGGTGCAGGATATTTCTGCGGGGGCCCTGCTCGATGATGGCTCGGTGGTGTTGATCGTCGACGTCGAAGACATGCTGCGTTCGGTGGACAAGTTGCTCAACACCGGCCGCCTGGAGCGTATCGCCCGGCGCAGCCAGCAGGCCAGCGAAGCACCGCGCAAGCGCGTGCTGGTGGTGGACGACTCGCTGACCGTACGCGAGCTGCAGCGCAAATTATTACTCAATCGTGGTTATGAAGTGGCTGTTGCGGTCGATGGCATGGATGGCTGGAACGCATTGCGCTCCGAGGACTTCGACCTGCTTATCACTGACATTGATATGCCTCGCATGGACGGTATTGAATTGGTCACACTCTTGCGTCGTGACAGTCGCCTGCAATCGTTGCCGGTGATGGTGGTTTCCTACAAGGATCGTGAAGAAGACCGGCGCCGTGGGCTCGACGCCGGTGCCGACTATTATCTAGCCAAAGCCAGTTTCCATGACGACGCCTTGCTCGACGCCGTGGTTGAACTGATCGGAGGCGCCCGGGCATGAGGATTGCGATCGTCAACGACATGCCCCTGGCCGTAGAGGCATTGCGTCGTGCCTTGAGTTTCGAGCCCGCCCATGAGGTGGTGTGGGTGGCCAGCAATGGCCTGGAAGCGGTGCAGCGTTGCGCCGAACTGACCCCGGACCTGATCCTGATGGACCTGATCATGCCCGTCATGGATGGGGTCGAGGCTACCCGCCAGATCATGGCCGACACACCCTGTCCGATCGTGATCGTCACGGTCGACCGCCAGGCCAACGTCAGTCGCGTATTCGAGGCCATGGGCCATGGCGCCCTGGACGTGGTGGATACGCCGGCGCTGGGTGTGGGCAACCCCAAGGATGCGGCCGCGCCGTTGTTGCGCAAGATCCTCAATATCGGCTGGCTGGTCGGCCAGCGCGGCAGTCGCGTGCGTGTCGAAACCCCGACGCAGCGCATCACTGGCAAGCGTCAACGGTTGGTGGCCATTGGTTCTTCGGCCGGTGGACCGGCGGCCCTGGAGATCCTGCTCAAGGGTTTGCCGCGCAATTTCCCCGCCGCCATCGTCCTGGTGCAGCACGTGGACCAGGTGTTCGCCGCGGGCATGGCCGAATGGTTGAGCAGCGCCTCCGGCCTGCCGGTACGCCTGGCCTGTGAAGGCGAGCCGCCGCAAACCGGCGTGGTATTGCTGGCCGGTACCAACCACCATATTCGCTTGTTGAAAAATGGCACGCTAGCCTATACGGCAGAGCCGGTGAACGAGATCTACCGGCCTTCCATCGACGTATTTTTCGAAAGCGTCGCCAGTCACTGGAACGGCGATGCCGTCGGCGTCTTGCTGACCGGTATGGGGCGCGATGGCGCCCAGGGCCTCAAGTTGATGCGGGAACAAGGATATTTGACCATCGCCCAGGACCAGCAGAGTTCGGCGGTGTATGGCATGCCCAAAGCGGCAGCGGCGATCGACGCCGCTGTTGAAATTCGCCCACTGGATAGAATTGCGCCCCGATTGCTGGAGGTCTTTGCGAAATGAACAAAAATCTCCCGCCGTGCTGGCTTGCAGGTAGTAATTCAGGTGATTGCACATGAATGATTTACAGCTCGACGACTTCAAGACCGACGAAAACGCCGCCATGGTGTTGCTGGTCGACGACCAGGCCATGATCGGCGAAGCCGTTCGGCGTGGCCTGGCCCATGAAGATAACATCGACTTCCACTTTTGCGCCGACCCGCACCAGGCGATTGCCCAGGCGATCCGCATCAAGCCGACGGTGATCCTGCAAGACCTGGTGATGCCGGGCCTCGACGGTCTGACCCTGGTGCGCGAATACCGCAATCACCCGGCCACCGCGAATATCCCGATCATCGTGCTGTCCACCAAGGAAGACCCGCTGATCAAGAGCGCGGCCTTTGCCGCCGGGGCCAACGACTACCTGGTCAAGCTGCCGGACAACATCGAGCTGGTGGCCCGCATCCGCTACCACTCGCGATCCTACATGACCCTGTTGCAGCGCGATGCCGCTTACCGCGCACTGCGGGTCAGCCAGCAACAGCTGCTCGACACCAACCTGGTGCTGCAACGCCTGATGCATTCCGACGGCCTGACCGGGTTGTCCAACCGCCGCCACTTCGACGAGTACCTTGAACTGGAATGGCGCCGCGCCATGCGCGATCAGACCCAACTGTCGCTGTTGATGATCGACGTGGATTTCTTCAAGACCTTCAACGACAGCTTCGGTCACGTCGAAGGCGACGAAGCCCTGCGCAAAGTCGCCGAAGCCATCCGCGATGCCAGCAGCCGCCCTTCGGACCTGCCGGCGCGCTACGGCGGTGAAGAGTTCGCCCTGGTGCTGCCCAATACCTCCCCGGGCGGTGCGCGGCTGGTGGCGGAAAAACTGCGCATGGCGGTGGCCGCGTTGAAAATCCCGCACAATGCGCCGGTGGAAGGTTCGAGCCTGACCATCAGTATCGGCTTGTCGACCATGACACCGGTACAGGGCACGGATTGCCGGCAGTTGATCATGGCGGCGGACAAGGGGCTGTATACGGCCAAGCATAATGGGCGTAATCAGGTGGGTATCGAGTAGCCACACGCGCCACCCACCCCCTGTGGGAGCTGGCTTGCCTGCGATAGCGGTGTATCAGTCGATACTTCTGTGACGGACACACCGCTATCGCAGGCAAGCCAGCTCCCACATTTGATTTGTATTCTGCTGCGGATCCTGTACAAACCCCCGCCTTTTCGGCCAAGCGGGCTGCCGTTTCCAGCCGTTTGCCGTTATACTCGCCGGCTTTCAAAAGTTCGCCAACGAGTGCTGCCCGCCATGGAAATCAACCCGATCCTTAACACCATCAAGGACCTGTCCGAGCGCTCCGAAACTATTCGGGGGTATCTTTGACTACGATCAAAAGCATGAGCGTCTGACCGAGGTCAATCGCGAGCTTGAAGATCCGAGCGTCTGGAACAAACCTGAATACGCCCAGGAGCTGGGGCGCGAGCGCTCTGCGCTGGCGCAGATCGTCGATACCCTCGATGAACTGAACACCGGCCTGGGTGATTGCCGTGACCTGCTGGACATGGCCGTCGAGGAAAACGACGAAGGCGCAGTGGGCGATGTCGTCGCCGAGCTGGCCCGTCTTGAGGAAAACCTCGCTAAGCTTGAGTTCCGCCGCATGTTCAGCCATGAAATGGACCCGAACAACGCCTACCTGGACATCCAGGCCGGTTCCGGCGGCACCGAGGCCCAGGACTGGGCCAACATCCTGTTGCGCATGTACCTGCGCTGGGCCGACAAGCGTGGTTTCGACGCGACCATCATGGAACTGTCCGCCGGTGAAGTCGCCGGTATCAAGGGCGCGACCGTGCACATCAAGGGTGAATACGCCTTTGGCTGGCTGCGTACCGAGATCGGCGTGCACCGCTTGGTGCGCAAGAGCCCGTTCGACTCCGGCAACCGTCGGCACACCTCATTTTCCGCAGTGTTCGTCTCGCCCGAAATCGACGACAAGGTGGAAATCGAGATCAACCCGGCCGACCTGCGCATCGATACCTACCGTTCCTCCGGTGCCGGTGGCCAGCACGTAAACACCACTGACTCGGCCGTACGTATCACCCACGTACCGACCAACACCGTGGTCAGCTGCCAGAACGAGCGTTCCCAGCATGCCAACAAGGACACCGCCATGAAAATGCTGCGGGCCAAGTTGTACGAGCAGGAAATGCAGAAGCGCAATGCCGCTTCCCAGGCGCTGGAAGACACCAAGTCGGATATCGGCTGGGGTCACCAGATCCGTTCGTACGTGCTCGATGCGTCGCGGATCAAGGATCTGCGCACCAATATCGAACGTAGCGACTGTGACAAGGTACTCGACGGCGATATCGACGAATACCTGGAAGCCAGCCTCAAATCCGGCCTCTAACACCCTCTGTGGGAGCGGGCTTGCCCGCGATCCCCCGCCGAAGGCTGGGGGCAACGAACCTGATGGAATATTTAAAGACATGAGCGACCAACAACTCGACCCGCAAGCCCTGCAACAGGAAGAAAATGCCCTGATCGCCTTGCGCAAGGAAAAGCTTGCTGCCGAGCGCGCCAAGGGTAACGCCTTCCCCAACGACTTCCGCCGCGACAACTACTGCGATGCCTTGCAGAAGCAGTACGCGGACAAGACCAAGGAAGAGCTGGCAGAGGCTGCGATCCCGGTCAAGGTGGCAGGTCGCATCATGCTCAACCGTGGCTCGTTCATGGTGATCCAGGACATGACCGGGCGTATCCAGGTCTACGTCAACCGCAAGACCCTTTCTGAAGAAACCCTGGCCTCGGTGAAAACCTGGGACATGGGCGACATCATCGCCGCCGAGGGCACCCTGGCCCGTTCCGGCAAGGGCGACCTGTACGTCGAGATGACCAGCGTGCGCCTGCTGACCAAGTCCCTGCGTCCGCTGCCGGACAAACACCACGGCCTGACCGACACCGAGCAGCGTTATCGCCAGCGCTATGTCGACCTGATCGTCAACGAAGACGTGCGCCAGACGTTCCGCGTGCGTTCGCAAGTCATTGCGCACATCCGCAGCTTCCTGATGCAGCGTGACTTCCTCGAAGTGGAAACGCCGATGCTGCAAACCATCCCAGGTGGTGCCGCAGCCAAGCCGTTCGAAACCCACCATAACGCCCTGGACATGGAAATGTTCCTGCGCATCGCGCCTGAGCTGTACCTCAAGCGCCTGGTTGTCGGCGGTTTCGAGAAAGTGTTCGAGATCAACCGCAACTTCCGTAACGAAGGTGTCTCGACCCGTCACAACCCTGAATTCACCATGTTGGAGTTCTACCAGGCCTACGCCGACTACGAAGACAACATGGACCTCACCGAAGAACTGTTCCGCGAGCTGGCACAGCTGGTCCTGGGCAGCACCGACGTGCCGTACGGCGACAAGGTGTTCCACTTCGGCGAGCCGTTTGTGCGTCTGTCGGTGTTCGACTCGATCCTCAAGTACAACCCTGAGCTGACGGCCGACGACCTGAATGACATCGACAAGGCCCGCGCCATCGCCAAGAAAGCCGGGGCCAAGGTGCTGGGTTTCGAAGGCCTGGGCAAGTTGCAGGTGATGATTTTCGAAGAACTGGTGGAGCACAAGTTGGAACAGCCGCACTTCATTACCCAGTACCCGTTCGAAGTGTCGCCGCTGGCCCGTCGCAACGACGACAACCCGAACGTCACCGACCGTTTCGAACTGTTCATTGGTGGCCGTGAAATCGCCAACGCCTACTCCGAGCTTAACGACGCGGAAGATCAGGCCGAGCGCTTCATGGCCCAGGTGGCCGACAAGGACGCCGGCGATGACGAAGCCATGCACTACGACGCCGACTTTGTACGGGCCCTGGAATACGGCATGCCGCCCACCGCCGGTGAAGGCATCGGTATCGACCGGCTGGTGATGTTGTTGACCAACTCGCCGTCGATCCGCGACGTGATCCTGTTCCCGCACATGCGGCCACAAGCGTAACCGTAGCGAAAACCGAAGCCGCCTTTTATAAGGCGGCTTTTTTATGTGGCGTATTCAAGCGTCAAGCGAACAGCGCCAGGTTTTGATCTATTCAAGGATGTGTTTGGTGAACCGCGTAATGGCTCAAGAAGGTGCCGCCGGCATTGCTGCCGCCGTGGCTGAAAGCGTTCAGTACCAAGGCCGCAAGGCCAGTCGCCGGGGCAGCGAGCAACGCCGCCAGGACATTCTCGATGCGGCCATGCGCATCGTGGTGCGCGAAGGCGTACGCGCCGTGCGCCATCGGGCCGTGGCCGCGGAGGCCGGCGTGCCGCTCTCGGCCACTACCTACTATTTCAAGGATATCGACGACCTGCTTACCGACACCTTCGCCCAGTACGTCGAACGCAGCGCCGCGTTCATGGGCAAGCTGTGGGTGCGCAACGAGGGCTTGCTGCGCGAGATGGTTGCCTATGGCGATGGCAGCCCACAGTCGCGTTCGCAACTGGCCGATGACATCGCCCGGCTGACCGCCGACTACGTGCTGCGCCAACTGACCAACCGTCGCGAATACCTGATGGCCGAACAGGCCTTTCGCCAAGAGGCGCTGTTAAACCCGCGCCTGGCCGAGCTGGTGCGTTCCCACCAGCAGATCCTGTTGCAGGGCACCGGGCAGTTTTTCCAGGTATTGGGCTCCCGTGAGCCGCAACAGGATGCCAAAGTGTTGACGGCTATTATCAGTCGGATGGAATATCAGGGCCTGCTTGGTGGCGCGGAGCCGCTGACCGGGGAAGAAATGCTTGAAATCCTCAAGCGTTACATGCATTTGGTGCTGGCTTCGGTCTGACACCGGGGGATGTCCAATGACAGTCTGGCGCGTCGCGGTAATCGCCTTGTTGGTCCTGTTGCTCAGCGGTTGCCTGGTGACTTTCAAGGAACCATTGCCAACGGCTGAAGCCGCGCCAGAGGCTCTGCTAGGCAAGTGGGCCAGCAGGAATGCGTGGGGCGAGCCGCTCAACCTGCAGATCACCCGGGCCGGCGAGCATCGTTATAAAGCGGTGAGCTACCCTGAAGCCAAGCCGGGCCAGCGCGATGAGTATCTGTTTAGCGTCTCGCGCCACGGCAGCCGCTGGTATATGTCGGCGCCGCTGCCTGCAAGACTGGGCGGGCATTTCATCCTGGCGGGCTTTGAGTTTGATGAAAAGCACGAACTGGTGGTCTACAACCTCGACCTCGAACAGATCCACCAAGCCATTGGCCAGCAGGCCTTGCACGGCAGCACTGTAGACACCGTCGAAGGCGCCGGTGTGCTGGTGGATAGCCCCATGGACCAGGTGTTTGCCTACCTGGATGACCCGGCCAATGCCGATGTGTTCGTTGAAGCCGTGCGCTACCGGCGCGTGGGTAAATAACGTTTAAAGAGGAAGCTCCGGGTGGACGAATACCAGCAGACGATACGCACCTTGTCCGATCGCATTGTGCTGGCGCAAACACCGATCCGCGTCCTCGACGCGGTGAAATGGGACGAGAATATCCGCCAGGGGTTTCTCAAGGCCAAGGGCAAGGCCATGCCTGCCGTGGACCGCGATTACTACCTGAACCGGCCGCTGTCGTTCGACTCCAGTGCGGTCAAGCTGGAGTTTCAGAACATCGAGCGCGACATCACCCGTCGCCTGGGGCAGTTCAGCCCGGTGGGGCAGATCATGCGCCGCATGTGCCGCGAATACCGCATGGTTGTGCGCATGCTCGAAGCACGCGGCACCGAGGATTTCGGCCTGATCTCACAGGAGCTGTATGGCGCCGCTTCGGATGCCTTCCACGCCGGCGACCCGACCCTGGCGGACCTGGGCCTGATGCTGTCCGACTACCTGAACAATATTGATGGCCGTGGCGACCTCAAAGACGAAGCCAAGACCCTCACGGCCAAGGATGCGGTCAGCCTGTTGCAAACCCGCTTGAACAAGGTGTTTGGTGAAGCGGAGGAAACCATTCGGGTGTTCGAGTCTGACGGGATCGTCGCCGATGCGGCAGCCGGCGCCGACTACATCAAGATCCGTGCCGACGCGATGTTCAACGATCGCGACGTGCGCGCCCTGGAAGTGCATGAAGGGCTGGTGCATGTGGGCACCACCCTCAATGGCCAGAACCAGCCAATCTGCACATTCCTGTCCAAGGGGCCGCCGTCATCCACCGTGACCCAGGAAGGCCTGGCGATCCTGATGGAAATCATCACGTTTGCTTCCTACCCCAGCCGTCTGCGCAAGTTGACCAACCGTACCCGCGCCATCCACATGGTGGAGGAGGGCGCGGACTTCCTGCAGGTGTTCGAGTTCTTCCGCGAGCAAGGCTTTGAAATGGCTGAGAGCTATGGCAACGCCAGCCGGGTGTTCCGTGGCTCGGTGCCGACCGGCCTGCCGTTTACCAAGGATTTGTCCTACCTCAAGGGCTTCATCATGGTCTACAACTACATCCAGCTTGCTGTGCGTAAAGGCAAGCTGGAACAAGTGCCATTGCTGTTCTGCGGCAAGACCACCCTGGAAGACATGCGTACCCTGCGCCAATTGGTCGACGAAGGCCTGGTGGTACCGCCCAAGTACCTGCCGGATCAGTTTCGTGACATGAACGCGCTGGCGGCGTGGATGTGTTTCTCCAACTTCCTCAACCACCTGAGCCTGGACCGGATCGAGGCGGATTACTCCAATATCCTTTAGGGGGTCTCCAAGGGACTTCATATTTGTTAGCGAGGTTTCAACGGATGAGAATCCTCGGCATTCTATGCCTGCTACTTACACTCAATGGCTGCAGCTCCTTGCTGTTCTACCCCGAACCCGGCCTGCCGTTTACGCCGGAAAAAGCCCGCCTGCACTACCGCGACGTCACCATCACCACCGCCGACGGCATCAAGCTCCACGCCTGGTGGCTGCCGGCCAAACCCGATGTGCCGCTCAAGGGCACGGTGCTGCACCTGCACGGCAACGGCGGTAACCTGTCCTGGCACCTGGGTGGCAGTTGGTGGTTGCCCGAGCAAGGCTATCAAGTGCTGCTGCTGGACTATCGCGGCTATGGACTCTCGCAAGGCAAGCCGTCGTTGCCAGCGATCTATCAGGATATCGACGCCGCGTTCAGCTGGATCGACAAGGCGCCCCAAACCCAAGGCCAGCCGCTGATTGTGTTGGGCCAAAGCCTGGGCGGCGCACTGGCCGTGCATTACCTGGCAGCCCATCCGGAGCGTCAAAGCCAACTCAAGGCCTTGGTGCTGGACGGTGTGCCGGCCAGTTATCGTGACGTAGGACAATTCGCCCTGAGCACTTCATGGTTAACCTGGCCGTTCCAGGTTCCCTTGTCTTGGTTGGTGCCCGACGCCGACAGTGCGATCAACACCATGCCCCAGTTGACCGGCGTACCAAAACTGCTGTTTCACAGCCTGGATGACCCGATCGTCCCGGTGTCCAATGGGCTGCGCCTGTATCAGGCGGCCCCACCGCCAAGGGTGCTGCAACTGACCCGTGGCGGCCATGTGCAGACTTTTGCCGACAAGACCTGGCAAACCGTGATGCTGCGTTACTTGGAAGATCCACAGCATTTCAATGGCCTGCGTCGCCTGGGCGAAATCCCGAATTATCCAACGCCTAAAGTTGATCCATCAGAGAGCCCGCAATGAGTGAAGAACGCAACATGATCCCGCTGATCCTCACCGGTATCGGCACCATCATCGGCACCGTCGGCTGCCTGTGGTACTACGGTTATCTGCATTTCGCCAAGCCGGAGGATGCGTTGCTGCTCAGCGACTTCACCATGCTCAAGACCTTGCCGGGTGAGGATTACAAAATATCCCTGACGCCCGCCGCGCAAGTGGCGCAGTGCGTCGACGGTGTGTTGGTGATGTTTGATACCGAACAGAAAGGCTTGAGCGGTGTACTGGTGAACAACAAGAAGCAGGCCGTTCGTTGCATGGGGCAGGAAACCCCGCAGTTGCAACAGTGAGGCGCTGCATCGCCTCTGTGGGAAAACTCCCTTATAGATGCCGATTAGTCATTTAAGACTGCTGCGAACCGTTACAGGCTGGAACCACTTTGGCGTGCTTGCCACAGATTGTGGACTGATTGGCTTGGCCGATCAGTTCCTCGTATTCATTAATCTGGAGCATGCAATTATGGGTGGTGTCAGTGGCGTACAGAGCGCAGGCAATCAGGGCAATCAGGGCAATGTCGGAGAGGCGCAGCAAAGCCCTGCTCAGCAGATTCAAAACCTCAGGGATCAAATTGACAGCAAGCTTGCCGAGGGGGCCCAAGGCGGGCAGGGTGGAGGCGGCAGTCAAGGGGCCGGTGGCTCACAAGGGGGCGCAGGCGCTCAGGGGGCTGGAGGCGGCGATAGCCTTGAGGAGCTGCTCGAAAAGCTGAAACAGCTGCTTGCCCAGGTCGGCCAAGGTGGTGAAGGCGGTCAGGATGCCACGCAAGGTGGTGGCCAGATCCAGGCAGGTGGGGCCCCTAGCCAGGGTCCGGTCAACTACTGATTGATGGTTGTTGAACCCGCCGCTTATGGGCGGGTTTCCATGCGTGCAGAGACGAATCGGATTGATCCCCTGGCTTCACGCAGAAGCTCGCATGTGACGAAATTATCTGGAACCGTTTTGTGTAAATAGCCACAGAGGGCATATAACTTTTACACGGAGCGGGGCCGGGAAGCAGTGATTAATATTGATGCGATACACAACATGGTGGCCATGGCCAGGGCACATCAGGCATTGGAGCGGCAAAACGCGCAAGAGCAGGCGCGTAACAATTGGGCGGACGATTTGGCCGATACCTCCCGTAGTGGAGCAATGATAACGCCGCCAGATGAAGATACAGATCGCACGATCAAGTATTCCTGATCAAAAAAAACCCACCATAAGGTGGGTTTTTTTATCCAGCGTCAACGATCAATAAGCAACGGAAGACCGTGGCTTGACCGGCTGGTTATCGTTGGAGATGGTGACTTCAACGCGACGGTTCATGGCTCGGCCAGACACGCTGCCGTTGTCGGCAACCGGGTATTCCTTGCCGTAGCCCTGGGTCACGATACGCGAGATGTCCACGCCTTGTTGAGCCAGTGCACGTTGCACGGAAGCGGCACGGCGCTCGGACAGGCTCTGGTTGTACGAGTCCGAACCGGTGCTGTCGGTGTAGCCTTCAACGATGACTTTACGGTCCGGGTTATCGCGCAGGAACTGAGCCAGCTTGGTGATGTTCACCAAGCCGCTGGATTTCAGGTCGGACTTGTTGGTGGCAAACAGCACGTCACCGAAAGTCACCAGGGTGCCACGGTCGGTCTGCTTGGCGTTCAAGCTGTTTTGCAGTTGCTTGATCTGCGCATCGCGGGCGTCCAGCAGGGCGCGGGCGCGTTCGTCGCCGGCGTTTTTCAGCTTGGCTTCGTTCTCGCGCAGGGCGATGGTGTCCTTGGCGACTTCAACGCGCTGGTTGGTCAGGTAGGCGAGTTGGTCGACCTTCTTCTCGTCTTCCTTGTCGCGGTACGCCTTGTCAGCCTTGTCCAGCCATTCGCTGGCGTCTTTGGTTTCCAGGGCTGCCAGCTTGGTGGCTTGCGGGTTGGTTTGCAGGGCCGAGAAGTTGGTCCGTGCATTTTCCAGGTTCGCGTTCGGCGGGGTGGAGCAGGCCGCCAAGGCAACGCTCATCGCCAGCAGGGCAGGGATCATCAGTTGTTTGCGCATAGTCGTGTCGTCCTTTCAATTCGATATCAGGTGCGATGCAGTCAAGGGGCTGCGGCTTACTTCTGCTGGATAGCAGCCGGGCGCATGCCTTCCTTACGCAGCTCTTCAACAGCCTTCTGGGAATCCTTCACCGCCTGTTCAGCCTTGGCAGCCTGGGCTTTACGCTCGGCGACGCGAGCGTCCCACTCGGCTTGCTCGGCCAACATACGAGCCTTGTCGTAGTTCTTGTCGTGCATGGCCAGTTCAGCTTCCTTGAGCTTGTCCTGGGCCGCCTTCATTTCCACGGCGGCATACTCGGTGCCGCCGGCACTCACGGCGCTGTTGACAGCCGATTGAGTCACGGCGTACTGCTCGGTTGGAGGGTTGCCGGCGCAGCCCGCGAGAACGAAGCTGGTGCCGATAGCCAGCGCGGCCAATTTGAGCCCGCGCAGGTGGTTAAACGAGGATTTGGCAGTGCTGGTGTTCATCGTCTTCAACTCCATTGGATAACTCCTGAAAAACATCAAAATCCATCCTGGCGTATCGATTGCGGCCCCGGCGATAAAGCACATGACGCCAGTTTCAAACGACCGTTCCAAGTGATGGCTTACTGGCTGTGACCGGCGGCTTTTTTCAAAAGTTCAGAGAAGATGGCGATTTGCCTAAAAAAATATCTGACTGATCGGTCAGAGTTTAAATATGGAACTTTCAGCGCTCGCACAGGTACGCCGAGCCTCTAAGAGGCCCGGATTACTTGATTCAGATAGGCATTGTGGACGTTTATCAGTGCTTTTGTTCGTCGGCACTGGCTGACAGATCATGCAGATAACGGCGCGACAGGGTCAGAAAACGTGGGGTGGGCCCAACGTCTTCATACAGCGGGTCACCTTCCTCGTCGGTGGCAATCACCTGCTGGCCCTTGATATAGGGGAAGCTGGCTTCCAGCTCTTCCAGGGCGGCACCGATCAGCTCGCCGAGCAATTCCTCGGTGTGGCGCTTGGGATACATCTCGGCAAGGGCAGCCAAGCGTGCCGCGGACTCCACATCCAGATGAATCGCGTATTCAGTCTGGGTCAGGCGACCCTTGGCGGTTTCTTCCCAGTGCTGGGGCAGTTCTCGAATCTTCATGGCAACCTCAATAAGCCTGCGATGGCAGGCGGTGATGAGTGACCAGCCGCCGGTGTGGATAACGTGGCGGCTCACTCTTGAGACTAGCTGTCAGCCACAAGGTTTAAAGTCGTTTGCGTTCGGCCTTGTCAGATACCGACGCGGGCGGCACTCTGGAACACCTGCGCGTCCCGGATTTCTGGCTGGAGATTGGCTGATGAGTGATATCGATGCACGCTTGCGTGAGGATGTTCACCTGCTGGGTGAGCTGTTGGGCAACACCATTCGAGAGCAGTACGGCGATGATTTCCTCGATAAGATCGAGCAGATCCGCAAAGGTGCCAAGGCCGACCGCCGCGGCGCCGGTGATGAACTGAGCACCCGTCTCAACCAGTTGCAGGAAGACGAATTGCTGCCCGTGGCGCGGGCCTTCAACCAGTTCCTCAACCTGGCCAACATTGCCGAGCAATATCAGTTGATTCATCGGCGCGATGAATCGCAACCCGCGCCGTTCGAATCCCGGGTCTTGCCGGAGTTGCTGGCGCGCCTGCAAGGCGAGGGGCACAGCAATGAGTCCCTGGCCCGGCAATTGGCGCGGTTGGACATCGAGCTGGTGCTCACCGCCCACCCCACCGAAGTGGCCCGCCGTACCCTGATCCAGAAATACGATGCCATCGCCGCGCAACTGGCCTTGCAGGATCACCGCGACCTCACCAGTGCCGAGCGCGAGCAGATCCGCACACGCCTGCAACGACTGATCGCCGAAGCCTGGCATACCGAAGAAATCCGTCGCGTGCGGCCCACCCCGGTAGACGAAGCCAAATGGGGCTTTGCGGTGATCGAGCATTCGCTGTGGCACGCCATTCCCAATTACCTGCGCAAGGCCGACCAGGCCCTGCATGCCGCCACCGGCCTGCGCCTGCCCCTGGAGGCTGCGCCGATTCGCTTTGCCTCGTGGATGGGCGGTGACCGTGACGGCAACCCGAATGTCACCGCGCCGGTCACCCGCGAAGTGCTGTTGCTGGCGCGTTGGATGGCGGCGGACTTGTATCTGCGCGACATCGATCACCTGGCCTCCGAGCTGTCGATGCAGCAGGCCAGCCCGGCGTTGCACGCCAAAGTCGGCGACAGCGTCGAACCCTATCGTGCCTTGCTCAAGCAGTTGCGTGAACGCCTGCGCGCCACGCGCCAGTGGGCCCACACCTCGTTGACCAGCACCACCCCGGCACCCGCTGAGGTGTTGCAGAACAACCGCGACCTGCTGGACCCGCTGGAGCTGTGCTACCAGTCCCTGCACGAATGCGGCATGGGCGTGATCGCCGATGGCCCGCTGCTCGATTGCCTGCGCCGGGCCGTGACGTTCGGCCTGTTCCTGGTGCGCCTGGATGTGCGTCAGGATTCCAGCCGTCACTCGGCGGCCATGACTGAAATCACCGATTACCTGGGCCTGGGGCGTTATGAAGACTGGGACGAAGACGCACGCATCAAGTTCTTGACCCAGGAGCTGGCCAATCGTCGGCCGTTGCTGCCGGGCTACTTCAAACCGTCGGCGGACACCGCCGAGGTGTTGAATACCTGCAAGGAAATCGCCGCCGCACCGGCGGCATCATTGGGTTCGTATGTCATCTCCATGGCGGGTGCCGCGTCGGATGTGCTGGCGGTGCAGCTGCTGTTAAAAGAGTCGGGCGTTCAACGGCCGATGCGCGTAGTGCCGTTGTTCGAGACCCTGGCCGACCTGGACAATGCCGGGCCGGTGATGGAGCGCCTGCTGCAGCTGCCGGGTTATCGCGCGCGCTTGCAGGGCCCGCAGGAAGTGATGATTGGCTACTCGGATTCGGCCAAGGACGCCGGCACCACGGCCGCCGCCTGGGCGCAGTACCGGGCGCAGGAACGCCTGGTGGATATCTGTCGCGAGCAACAGGTGGAGCTGCTGTTGTTCCATGGCCGCGGGGGCACCGTCGGCCGTGGTGGCGGCCCGGCGCACGCGGCCATCCTGTCGCAGCCGCCAGGCTCGGTGGCGGGGCGTTTCCGTACCACTGAGCAGGGTGAGATGATTCGCTTCAAATTCGGCCTGCCGGATATCGCCGAGCAAAACCTCAACCTCTACCTGGCCGCTGTGCTGGAAGCGACCCTGTTACCGCCACCGCCTCCCGAGCCTGCCTGGCGTCATCTGATGGACGAACTGGCGGCAGACGGTGTCAGCGCTTACCGTGCCGTAGTGCGGGAAAATCCGCAGTTCGTCGAGTATTTCCGCCAGTCCACGCCGGAGCAGGAGTTGGGCCGTTTGCCCCTGGGCAGTCGTCCGGCCAAACGCCGTGCGGGCGGGATTGAAAGCTTGCGGGCCATCCCGTGGATCTTTGGCTGGACCCAAACGCGCCTGATGCTGCCCGCCTGGCTCGGCTGGGAAGCGGCACTGAGCAAAGCGCTGGAGCGCGGTGAAGGCGAGTTGCTGGGGCAGATGCGCGAGCAGTGGCCGTTCTTCCGCACGCGCATCGACATGCTGGAAATGGTGCTGGCCAAGGCGGATGCCGATATTGCCCGTCTATATGATGAGCGCCTGGTGCAGGCGGACCTGTTGCCATTGGGTGCGCACTTACGCGACCTATTGTCGCAGGCGTGTGGCGTGGTGCTTGGCCTGACCGGGCAGTCTCAGCTGCTGGCCCATAGCCCCGACACCCTGGAGTTCATCCGTCTTCGCAACACCTACCTCGACCCTTTGCACTTGTTGCAGGCCGAGTTACTGGCACGTTCGCGTCAACAGGAGGCGGCGCAAGACAGCCCTCTGGAACAGGCGCTGCTGGTGTCCGTCGCCGGTATTGCCGCCGGTTTGCGCAACACCGGTTGAGGTTTCTTGCGTGTTCTCAACGGCTTGCGGATAAACCCCGATGACCGCCCTGAAAAGGGCGGTCATCGTTTGAGGGGGCGGGTTGCGCTCAGGCACACCCCGTCGCTGACGCATGCCGGGCGTGGGTTTCTCCTACTTTTGGCGGCTTGTATGGTAAGGGCCTGCTGTGTATCTTGATCAGCCTTTGGCCGTTTGATCGGCCTGGAACCACATTTTTACGAGATTGGCCCCACGCGGCGAATCCGAGCGTCATCTCTATAAAAAATTGAGGAGCACATCGATGCGCGTCATTCTGCTGGGAGCTCCCGGGGCCGGTAAAGGTACTCAGGCAAAGTTCATCACTGAAAAATTCGGCATTCCACAAATCTCCACCGGCGACATGCTGCGTGCGGCCGTCAAGGCTGGCACCGAGCTGGGCCTGATCGCCAAGAGTGTGATGGATAGCGGCGGCCTGGTCTCCGATGACCTGATTATCAACCTGGTCAAGGAACGCATCAGCCAGGACGATTGCAAGAACGGTTTCCTGTTCGACGGTTTCCCACGCACCATTCCCCAGGCTGAAGCCCTGGTGAAGGCGGGTGTGGAGCTGGATGCCGTGGTCGAAATCGCGGTTGAAGATGAAGAAATTGTCCAGCGTATTGCTGGCCGCCGTGTCCACGAAGGCTCGGGCCGCGTTTACCACATCGTTTACAACCCGCCGAAAGTGGAAGGCAAGGACGATGTCACCGGCGAAGACCTGGTGCAGCGTAAAGACGACACCGAAGAAACCGTGCGTCATCGCCTGTCGGTCTACCACTCCCAGACCAAGCCGCTGGTGGATTTCTACCAGAAGCTGTCCGCAGCCCAAGGCAAGCCGAAGTACAGCCATATCCCTGGCGTGGGCTCGGTAGAAGCCATCACCGCCAAGGTGCTGCAAGCATTGAGCTGATCCAGTTATCGGCTTTACGTACAACGGCCCGCTTGCGGGCCGTTGTTGTTTATACTGGCGCACTTTTTTCCGACTTGGACACCTACACCGATGAGCACCCTGCTGGCCCTGGACACCGCGACTGAAGCTTGCTCCGTTGCCTTGCTGCACGATGGCAAGGTAACGAGCCACTACGAGGTGATCCCGCGCCTGCATGCGCAGAAGCTGTTGCCGATGATCAAGCAGTTGCTTGAAGACGCCGGCACCACCCTGGCATGTGTGGATGCCATCGCCTTCGGTCGTGGCCCCGGTGCCTTTACCGGTGTGCGTATTGCCATCGGCGTGGTGCAGGGCCTGGCCTTTGCATTGGAGCGTCCGGTACTGCCGGTGTCCAACCTCGCCGTGCTGGCCCAGCGCGCATTGCGTGAACATGGTGCCACGCAAGTGGCGGCGGCGATTGATGCGCGCATGGATGAAGTCTATTGGGGTTGCTACCGCGAGA
The DNA here is from genome assembly GCF_001439685.1 of Pseudomonas libanensis. Lineage (GTDB taxonomy): Bacteria > Pseudomonadota > Gammaproteobacteria > Pseudomonadales > Pseudomonadaceae > Aquipseudomonas > Aquipseudomonas libanensis. The sequence goes on along the minus strand of NZ_JYLH01000005.1, from coordinate 211,358 downwards.
CCGCCGGCGAAATGCGTCTGGTGGGTGTGGAAGCGGTACAGGCGCCGCAGGCGGTGACATTACCGGATGACGCCAGTGGAGATTGGTTTGGTGCCGGCACGGGCTGGGGTTATGGCGAACGCATCAAGGTGCAGTTGGCAGGACGGGACGCTGCGATGTTGCCCCATGCCGAAGATTTGCTGGCATTGGCACGGTTCGCATTCGAGCGCGGCGAGGCCATTGCGGCAGATCAGGCGGCACCGGTTTACCTGCGCGATAAAGTGGCGCAGACCAAGGCCGAACGCGGAATTATTTGACGTCAAGAATGCAGGCATTGGGTGGCAAATTTCGCCAATCGTCAGAATTTGCCGCAGTTTTTAAACCTTTTACGAATTATGTGTTCTAGTTATCACCAGAGCATTTGCGCACTACGGAAAGTGCCGCTAAATTGCCATCATTGATACCGAGTCTGCATGTATGCGTATAGACGGTTTTTCCTCACAGTCCTACCCACTCAAGCGTAAGCCGCGCAAGGCGAACGTGACGGTAGATGATTCGGTCGAGGATTCGCCGGACTTCATCGAAGTCCACTCTGAGTCGCCCTCCCGCACCCAAAGTGCTGGCGGCGCCCGTACCAGCGGCGTTCCCGCCCGTCAGCAAGACATGGTCTTCCCCCGCTCCATGAGCAAAAGCGTTGCCACCGCCTTGGCCAGTTACCTGACCACTGCCGGTTTTGTCGAGTGGGATATGGAAGTTCTGGGTCTCGATATCCATATCTGATGGGGTTGCCTTACTACATCGGCTGCCCATCCTGGAGTGAAAACGCCTGGCGCGAATACCTGTATCCCCTGGATGCTCGTTCCGGCGATTACCTTGGGCTCTACTCCCAAGTCTTCAACGCTGTTGAAGGCAATACCACATTCTATGCTCGCCCCTCGGCCGCCACGGTACAGCGCTGGGCTGACATCATGCCCGATGACTTTCGCTTCACCGCCAAATTCCCCGGTGATATCAGCCACGCCGGCGATTTGCGTGAGCAATTGCCGGCTGCCGAAAGTTTTGTCGGGCTAATGAGTCCTTTGGGAGCGCGCGTTTCGCCGCTGTGGCTGCAACTTTCCAAGGGTTTTACACCGCAGCGCCTCGCTGAGCTGGCCGGGTTCCTTGATGGCATTGATCGTCCGCTGGCCGTGGAAGTCAGGCATGAGCAGTTCTTCGCCAAAGGCGACGCCGAACGCATGCTCAACCGCCTTTTGCGTGACCGTGGCGTCGAGCGCATCTGCCTGGATCCCCGTGCCCTGTTCAGCTGTACCTCCACTTCGGCGGCGGTGCTGCATGCCCAGGCAAGAAAGCCCAGGGTGCCACCGCGCCCGGCGGCGCTGACCCAGTTTCCCCAGGTGCGTTTTATCGGCCATCCGCAGCTTGAGGCCAACGACCCGTTCCTGATCCCGTGGGTGGAAAAGATCGCCAGCTGGATCGAAGAGGGGCGTACGCCCTACATGTTCCTGCACACCTCGGATAACCGCCTCGCCGCACAACTGGCCCTGCGCTTTCACGCCAAGCTGATGGCGCGCCTGCCCGGCTTGCCGCCGCTGCCCACCTTGCATCGAGCGCCCGAAGCGGAGCAACTGGGGTTACTCTAAGGCTCCTTTTCTCGCCAGGAGTCAGTCATGGATGCCCAAACCCTACGCGCCGAAACCTTCAAGGCCCTGCATGAGCGTGACCGTGCGTTTGTGATGCCCAACCCCTGGGATGCGGGCTCGGCGATCATGCTCGCCAGCCTGGGCTTCGAGGCGCTGGCCACCACCAGCGCGGGTTATGCATTCAGCCTGGGGCGGCCGGATGCGGAGGGCGCCCTGACCCTCGAGGACACCCTGCTCAATGCTGCGATGATCGCCAACGCCACCACCCTGCCGGTCGCGGCGGACTTGGAAAACGGCTTCAGTGATACCCCCGAAGGCTGCGCCCAGACCATCTTGCGGGCGGCGGCCAGCGGGATTGTTGGTGGCTCCATCGAAGATGCCACGGGCATTGCCGTAGACCCGATCTATCCCTTCGATCTGGCGGTTGAACGTGTGGAGGCCGCCGTCGCCGCTGCCCGCAGTTTGCCATTCCCCTTCACCTTGACTGCCCGCGCAGAAAACCTCCTGCACGGTCATCTGGACCTGCCCGATACCCTCCGGCGCCTGCAGGCCTTTGCCGAAGCCGGTGCCGACGTGCTTTATGCCCCGGGCTTGCGCAGCGCCGAAGAGGTGCTGGCGATGGTCAAGGCGGTGGCGCCCAAACCCGTGAATGTGTTGATGTCCGGTGGACTTAAGCTCAGCGTGGCGCAGTTGAGCGCGATGGGCGTCAAGCGCATCAGCGTCGGTTCGGCCATGGCGTTGGCGGCGTATGGCGAGTTCTATCGCGCTGCGCGGGAAGTCCATGAACAGGGCACATTCACCTTTACCGAGCGTTCGATGTCTTATGCCCAGGCCACTCAATTCTTCAAGGGCTGAGCCGTGGGCGGGATAAAAGTGTTGGGTGCGTTGCTATTGTTGGCGTGCGCGTTCGCGCTGGGAGTCTGGCGGGGCTGGGTGCCGATGCCGGCTGAATGGAATCCCTGGGCACCTTTGGATGTGCGCGCCAGCCCGAACCTGCTGACGCGCTACAAGCTTAGCCGTTTGCAGGACGATCCGGCGCTGTGTGACCAGGTATTGCAAACCTCCGGCCTGCGGGTAAGTCGCCAGGCGGACACCGCGGCCGATGCGGCGTGCCCCTTGCGCAATATCTTGCGGGTACAGGGCGCTGACGTGGCCTTGAGCAGCAGCTTTCTCGCCAGTTGCCCGCTGGCCGTGGCGTTTGCCTTGTTCGAGCGTCACAGCCTGCAACCGGCGGCCCGGGCGATTTTTGGCCAGCGGGTGAGCCGCGTCGAGCATTTGGGCAGCTTTGCCTGTCGCAATGTCTACAACCGAGCCGAAGGGCGACTTAGCCAGCACGCCTCGGCCAATGCCCTGGACATCGCCGGTTTTCGCCTGGCGGATGGGCGCAGCATCAGCGTGCTCAAGGACTGGCCGGGGGAGGGTGACAGTGCGCGTTTCCTGCGCCAGGTACGCGATGGCGCTTGTGGTGATTTCAACGTGGTATTGAGCCCGGACTACAACGCGGCGCATCGCAACCATTTTCATCTGGATATGGGACGCTGGTGGGTGTGTCGCTGAGGTTTAAGCGGCCAGGCGCAGGTTTTGGGTAACCAGCGGGCGTGCCCAGTAGTAGTCGAAATCCAAGGCCTTTTGTTGTGCCACGAGCTCTTCTTCAGGGTACGGCGCAGCAGCCGGCGGCAACAGGTCCAGTTCGAACTCGGCAATCGGCAAATGCAGTGGGCGTGGCTGCGGCGCCGGGCCTGGCGCTGGCAGCGGTTGGCCGGCGTTCAGGACAATCGGGCGTACCCAGCCACTGTCGAAATCCTGCAGGCGCTGCTGGGCGATGATTTCGTCTTCCGGGAACGGTGTCGCTGCCGGTGGCAGTAGCTCGGTTTCGAATTCGGCTATCGGCAGGAACAGCGGCTCGGGTGGCGCGATCTCGGTGTCTTTGACCTCGCACTCGCGTTGGGTGAGGATCTGCGACAACAGGTCGGCGCCTTCACTGGGCTCAACCGCTGGGTCCAGCGGTGCGGGCGCCTTGGCGGCGAGCGCGTCGGATGTTTCACCGAGCTGCTCGGCCAATGCCCGGGCGAAGAAGTCCTGCCACACATGACTCACCCCGGCCAGCGCTTGGGTATTGCGCAGGCCGTAGTGGTTGTGGGTCGGCAGTACACCGATGGTTAGAGGAAGAATGTCTGACATTTTTCTCGGTCGTCGCTCAGCTCTGGCAAAATACCTGACTGTTGTTTTTATCGGCCGTTTTTGGCCGATCCTTAATATTTTCGAGCGTAGCGATTGATGAGCGAACAACCAGCGGCCAGCCGCATCCAGGTCGAGGCGTTGGCCGACAGGTTCCAGGCCTGCGCCGAGCAGTGGGCTGCGCTGTTGGGCTTGCCCCTGCAGGTGGCGGATGCGGATTTTGCCCTGCAAGTCGGGGAGCAGGGCCTGCAACTGCAACAGCTTGGGCCTGATGTGCCGGGGCCCGTGCGGGTCGACTTTATCGAGGGTGGCGCGGCGCACCGGCGTCTATATGGCGGTGGCAGCGGGCAAATGATCGCCAAGGCCGTGGGCATCGCCCAAGGCGTGCGGCCCCGGGTGCTGGACGCCACGGCTGGCTTGGGCAAGGACGCGTTCGTACTCGCCAGCCTGGGGTGCGAGATGAGCCTGATCGAGCGCCAGCCATTGATCGGCGCCTTGCTCGAAGACGGCCTGGCACGCGCTGCGCAAGATGTTGAAGTGGCACCGATTGTGGCGCGCATGCAACTGCTCAAGGGCAACTCCATCGACGTGATGCTCAATTGGGAAGGTGAGCCACCGCAGGTGATCTACCTGGATCCGATGTTTCCGCACCGTGAGAAAACTGCCCTAGTGAAGAAGGAAATGCGCCTGTTCCGGCCGCTGGTAGGCGATGACCCGGATGCACCGGCATTGCTCGCGGCTGCCCTGGCGCTGGCCAGCCACCGCGTGGTGGTCAAGCGCCCGCGCAAGGCGCCTTGCATTGACGGGCCGAAGCCGAGCCATGCATTGGATGGTAAATCCAGCCGCTATGACATCTATGCTAAAAAAGCCCTGAAATCCTGAGGCTGGTCGTTCCCACGCAGGGGCGTGGGAACGATGGGGTCAGGGCCTGAACGCGCGCATAAACAACCTCACCACCTCCTGCACATGTTCCTCGGCCTCTACGGCGCTCAGTTGCCCGCCGCAGCCATACAACAAGCGAAAATTCGCCGTGCCCTTGAGCAGGCAAAAGAAGTGTTCGGCTGCCTTGAATGGTTTATCGATGCGCAGGGCACCGCTCTGGTCAATCTTGCCGAGCAGGCGCTCCATGCCTTGGAGCATGCGCATGGGCCCGGCTGCAAAGAAGATCTGTGAGAGTTTCACGTCCTGACTGCCGGTGGTCATCATCAGGCGATGCAGGTTCACCGACTCCTCGCTATTGATCAGCCGATGGAAGCCCCGGGCGATGTTCAGCAGCACAGTCTCGACGGGCATGCCAGCAGGTAGCTCGAAGTACATCACCGGCAATTGCTCTTCACACTTGGCCACCACCGCGGCGGTGAATAGCGTCTCCTTGTCGGTGAAGTGGCTGTAGACGGTGAGTTTCGATACGCCGGCCGCCAGGGCGACGGCATCCATGCTGGTGTTCGCATAACCCTTGCTCAAGAACAGGGATTTCGCCGCTTCGAGGATTGCCTGGCGTTTTGCCATGTCCTTGGGACGCCCGGGGCTGGCGGTGTTCACAGGATTGTCGGACATTTTTACCTTTAATACTGGACTGGCGAGTTTGGTATTAATAACATACCGGCCAGTATAATTATTCCCAGCTCTATTTGCGAAAGGTCCTTCAGCATGCGCAGCGCCGTCCTGCCCCTTGCTTTGCCTGTCAGCCTGGTCTTCCTGTTGGCCGCCTGCGGCCATGAAGAAGCGACCCAAACCAGCGTCCGCCCAGCCATGGTGGTACAACCGCAACCCTCCGCGCAGGCGATGGACAGCTACCCCGGCGAGGTGCGTGCCCGTTATGAACCGGACCTGGCCTTTCGCATCGGTGGCAAAGTCAGCAAGCGCCTGGTGGAGGAGGGGGAGCGGGTCAAGGCCAACCAGCCGCTCGCCGAACTCGACCCCCAGGATGTGCGCCTGCAACTGGAAGCCACCCGTGCCCAAGTGGCCGCCGCCGAGGCTAACCTGAGCCTGGTGCGTGCAGAGCGTGATCGCTACAAGACCCTGATGGATCGTCAGATGGTCAGCCGCTCGCAGTACGACAATTCCGAAAACCTCTACCGGGCGGGTGAAGCACGCCTTAAGCAGATCAAGGCCGAGCACGAGGTCTCGAGCAACCAGGCCGGCTACGCCGTGCTGCGTGCCCCCCAGGACGGGGTGGTCGCCAAGCGTGCAGTGGAAGTAGGCCAAGTGGTTTCCGCTGGCCAGACCCTGTTCACCCTGGCCACCGATGGCGAGCGTGAGGTGTTGATCAGCCTGCCCGAGCATGGCTTTGGCCGTTTCAAGATTGGCCAAGCGGTGTCGGTGGAATTGTGGAGCCAGCCGGATCAACGTTTCGCCGGGCGCATTCGTGAGCTGTCACCTGCCGCCGACCCGAAATCACGCACCTTCGCCGCTCGCGTGGCCTTCACGGGTGGCAAAGTCCCCGCCGAGCTGGGCCAAAGTGCCCGTGTGTTCATACAAGCTGACGGTGTCATTCCACTGTCGGTGCCACTGTCTGCCCTCAGCGCCGAGAATGGCGCGTCCTACGTCTGGCGCGTACAGCCGGACAACACGCTTGAGCGCACCCCGGTGCGCATTGGCGCCTTCGGTGAAAAAACCGTGCCGGTACTGGAAGGCTTGACCCCCACCGACTGGGTGGTTGCCGCAGGCGTGCATGTGCTCCATGAGGGTCAGCAAGTGCGCCCGGTGGATCGCTCCAACCGTGTGGTGAATCTGGCGGCCAAGGAGTAGTCCCATGGGTTTCAATCTCTCCGAATGGGCGTTGCGTAATCGCCAGATCGTGCTGTTCCTGATGATCCTGCTGGCGGTGGTCGGCACCTTGTCCTACACCAAGCTGGGGCAAAGCGAAGACCCGCCCTTTACCTTCAAGGCCATGGTGATCAAGACCAACTGGCCCGGTGCCACGGCCCAGGAAGTGTCGCGCCAGGTCACCGAGCGCATCGAGAAAAAACTGATGGAGACCGGTGAGTACGAGCGCATCGTGTCCTTCTCGCGCCCCGGTGAATCACAGGTGACCTTCATGGCTCGCGATTCGATGCCTTCGGCACGGATTCCTGAGCTGTGGTACCAGGTGCGCAAGAAAATCAGCGACATCCGCCAGACCTTGCCGCCTGACATCCAGGGACCGTTTTTCAACGATGAATTCGGCACCACTTTCGGCAACATCTATGCGCTGACCGGCGACGGCTTTGACTATGCCGTGCTCAAGGACTACGCCGACCGCATCCAGATTCAACTGCAACGGGTACCGGACGTGGGCAAGGTCGAGCTGCTTGGCCTGCAGGACGAGAAGATCTGGATCGAGCTGTCCAACCTCAAGCTCGCCACCCTCGGGTTGCCATTGGCCGCGGTACAGCAGGCGTTGCAGGAACAAAATGCGGTCTCGACCGCCGGTTTCTTTGAAACCCCGAGCGAGCGCGTGCAGTTGCGGGTATCGGGCAATTTCAAAACCGTGGAGGAAATCCGCAACTTCCCGATCCGTGTGGGGGATCGCACCTTCCGCATCGGTGATGTGGCCGATATCCACCGTGGCTTCAATGACCCTCCGGCACCGCGCATGCGTTATATGGGCGCAGACGCCATCGGCCTGGCGGTGGCCATGCGCGACGGTGGGGATATCCTGGTACTGGGCAAAGCCCTGGAAGGTGAATTCGCACGCTTGCAGAAGAACCTTCCAGCAGGCATGGAGCTGCGCAAGGTGTCAGACCAGCCGGCCGCGGTGAAGACCAGCGTTGGCGAATTTGTCCAGGTACTGGCCGAGGCATTGGCGATTGTATTGCTGGTGAGTTTTTTCTCCCTCGGTGTGCGTACCGGCATGGTGGTTGCGCTGGCGATTCCGCTGGTACTGGCGATGACCTTTGCCACCATGTATTACCTCGGCATCGGCCTGCACAAGATTTCCCTCGGCGCCTTGGTCCTGGCCCTGGGCTTGCTGGTGGATGACGCGATCATCGCCGTGGAAATGATGGCGATCAAAATGGAGCAGGGCTACGACCGCCTCAAGGCCGCCAGCTTCGCCTGGACCAGCACCGCGTTCCCCATGCTCACCGGTACGTTGATCACGGCGGCGGGCTTCCTGCCGATTGCTACCGCGCAATCGAGCACTGGCGAATACACCCGTTCGATCTTCCAGGTGGTGACCATCGCCTTGCTGGCGTCCTGGGTAGCCGCCGTGGTGTTTGTACCCTACCTGGGCGAAAAGCTCTTGCCGGACCTGGCAAAGATTCATGCGGCCAAGCATGGCGTCGATGGTCCTGATCCCTACGGCACGCCTTTCTACCAGCGCGTAAGACGTTTGGTGGAGTGGTGCGTACGTCGGCGTAAGACGGTCATCGTCCTGACCTTGCTGCTGTTCATCGGCTCGGTTGCGTTGTTCCGCTTCGTGCCACAACAGTTCTTCCCGGCCTCCGGGCGCCTGGAGCTGATGGTCGATCTGAAATTGGCCGAAGGCGCCTCCCTGAGCAACACCGCCGACCAGGTCAAGCGCCTGGAGTCGTTGCTCAAGGAGCACGCCGGCATCAATAACTACGTGGCTTATGTGGGCACAGGTTCGCCGCGCTTTTACCTGCCTTTGGACCAGCAATTGCCGGCCGCCAGCTTTGCGCAATTCGTGGTGCTGGCTAACACCATTGAGGAACGTGAAAGCCTGCGCACCTGGCTGATCGAAACCCTCAACGAGCAATTCCCCGACCTGCGCTCGCGGGTCACCCGCCTGGAGAACGGCCCGCCCGTGGGTTACCCGGTGCAATTTCGCGTGACTGGCGAGCACATTGAAGAAGTTCGCGCCCTGGCCCGCAAAGTGGCGGCCAAGGTTCGCGAAAACGCCCATGTGGTCAACGTACACCTGGATTGGGAAGAACCGAGCAAAATCGTCTACCTGAACATCGACCAGGACCGTGCGCGTGCCCTCGGCGTGAGCACCGCCAACCTGTCGAAATTCCTGCAGAGTTCCTTGACCGGTTCCAGTGTCAGCCAATACCGGGAGGACAATGAACTGATCGAAATCCTCCTGCGCGGCACTGTCCATGAGCGTACCGAGTTGTCGCTGCTGCCAAGCCTGGCGGTGCCTACCGACAATGGTAAAAGCGTGGCGCTCTCGCAAATCGCCACCCTCGAGTATGGTTTTGAAGAGGGCATTATCTGGCACCGCAACCGCCTGCCGACGGTGACCGTGCGCGCCGATATCTACGGCAAGGAACAACCGGCGACACTGGTCCAGCAGATCCTGCCGACCCTCGCACAGGTGCGCGCCGAACTGCCGGACGGCTACCTGCTGGACGTGGGTGGCACGGTTGAAGACTCCGCCCGTGGGCAGAACTCGGTGAAGGCGGGCGTGCCGCTGTTTATTGTGGTGGTGCTGACGTTACTGATGCTGCAGTTGCGCAGCTTTTCACGCACGGCGATGGTCTTCCTTACTGCGCCGCTGGGGCTGATTGGCGTCACCCTGTTTCTGCTGGTATTCCGCCAACCCTTCGGTTTTGTCGCCATGCTCGGCACCATCGCCTTGTCGGGGATGATCATGCGCAACTCGGTGATCCTGGTCGACCAGATCGAGCAGGACATCAAGGCCGGCCTGGCGCCCTGGCAGGCGATTATCGAAGCCACCGTCCGACGCTTCCGGCCCATCGTGCTGACGGCCCTTGCGGCCGTGCTGGCGATGATTCCGCTGTCGCGTAGCGTGTTCTTCGGGCCGATGGCCGTGGCGATCATGGGCGGATTGATTGTGGCGACGGCGTTGACACTGTTGTTCTTGCCGGCGCTCTACGCGGCATGGTTCAGAATCAGGAAGGATGGGGTGTAAATCTGCGAATGTTTTGGTAAGCCGGGCGGGAACCTTTTTTTCACGCTTGCCACATATGGTTACCTGTCAGGCAGGTATTTATCCAGTCGATTTAATCGCCAGGATCAAGTTTCCAGAACATTCATAGAGGTGGAACTGAGATGCTACTACAAGCATTGGGTAACTTTTATACCGGGATCGGCATGCTGCTGGGAGGGGGGCTACCTCAAAAACATTTGCATCATGACTCAGTCAGCCGGCGCGAGCTGACTGAGGCGCTCGCGTCCTTCAAATATGATCATTCACAGCCTAAGGGCAATATCACAATCAACAACAGCATTGCCAACGCCAATTCCAATGCCAATAGCAACACCCAATTGGGACGCCCAGTGCATTGAGTGAGCCTTTGTCACTTTTTGTCGTTGGGTAAGCGCAAACACTTCGCGCCCCGCGAAGTGTTTGCCGTTTACGGTCAAGCAATGCTCCAAGGCCCAGGCTGTTGGCTGGTTATTCATTGATCCCAGCGCTCTGATTCACATGCTGATGCAAACCCCCGCAGCTCAGTTGGAACGCCTGCGCCTGTTTCCCCGACTCAGAAATGCCTGATGGACAGGCAGAAGACTTGGCATCGCCATCTGGCGGCCAGGTCGTTTTCAATGAGTATATGGAGTTCTACATGTCGTTTTTTAATGCCATTGCAGCTTTCAAAGGGGCGTTTCTCGGGGCTTTGCTAGGTAATCATTTTCCTCGTGATGACGTTGGCACCACCCGACCCTACAGGCCTGATGAAGGGGCTTCGGGCCATCACCGTCCCCACTTCAGCCACACCCGACCCCTGACGACGTACCAGCATCACCTACCGGTCAGCGGCTATCACTCGCCCCACAGACCCTTGTACCCGCTTTTTCGTTGAGCCATTAGTAGGCGTTACCTGAAACAACTGCGCCAAGGCCGTAAGAAGCGGCCTTGGCGCAGTGGTAAACAGGTGCAGTTGAGGGTCACAGCGCCCCAAACACCTTTTTCGCCAGACTGGTGGCTGCAGAAGCCGGGTTCTTGCGAATAGTCTCTTCCTGTTGCGCAATCATTTTGAACAAACCATCCAGGGCTTGCTCGGTCACGTAGTTTTCAACGTTGGCGCTCTTGGCATCCACGGCGCCGAAAGCTGCGGCCTTGCCGGCCAGGGCGTTGTACTGCTGGGCCACGCCGACCTTGTCGGTGGCGGCTTTGACGATGGGCAGGAACTTGGCGCGGATTTCCTCTCGGCTGCTTTTGTTCAGGTATTGAGTGGCGGAGTCCTGGCCACCGCTGAGGATGCCCTTGGCGTCGGTCACACTCATCTTCTTCACGGCGTTGACCAGAATCGGCTGGGCCTGGGTCACGGCGGTTTCAGCCGCCGCGTTCATGCTGGTTTCCAGCTGCGTGACCTGGTCACCCATGCCAAACATTTTCAGCTTGTCGGCGACTTTGCCGAGCTTGCCCGGCAGGCCGATTTTCACTTGCGGGTTGTCGCTGAAACCACCGGGTTTACCCAGTTGCTTCACGGCGATCTGCGCACCCTGAGTCAGGGCATCCTTGAGGCCACCGCTGGCGTCGCCCTGGGACAGGCTACCGAGATCCAGGGCCATGGCGTTGGCACCGAACATCAGTCCGGCGCACAGGGCGGTAAGGCGAAGAGTTTTACGAAGCATGGGCGCTTCCTTATGACGTGGGAATGATCAGCGTGCGACCGCATCAACCCGCAGGCGCAGCGGTTGGGGATCCTGGCCATTGAGCTGCACGGCGTGCCGCTCGGTGGTGATAAACAGTAGCTTGCCGTCCAGCTCGATGCGAGCGCTCACCGAGTAGGTGTGGCCGGGCTTGACCTGGGCCGGGTCATAGCTCAGGTGAAACGGCAGCGGCACCTGGCCTTTGACCGGGCCTTTCTGTTCGGCGAGGGTCACGGCCGGAGCGTCCATCAGGGACACGTCTTGCAGGCTGACGCTCAGTGTGGCGGCAGGCGGCAAGGCAATGCGTTGCAGGTAGAACACTTCGCCGTCGAGGCTGGCCTTCGGGGTTGGCGTCATCGAGTGGCAGGCTCCGAGCAGGGCTGTCAGGCCAAGGAGGATGATCTTTTTCATGGTGCAGCTCCTTTTCAACGGCGCCGGAATCCGCCCGGCGCCTCAGTCAATCTAGCGGCTTTCTGTAGGGGGCACCGCATCCGCTTCGGCCGGTGTCTCGGCGGCGCCATCCACGCGGTGCAAGGCGACCTGGCGGATCGACAGGCGGATATCGGCCGGCAGCACGCGTTTCGCCGCGCCTTCGGCCAGCTCGCCAAGCAGGTCGTGATAGCTCAGTTTGCCCGCTTCATCGCGGCGCAGCACATCTTGCTCCAGCAACGTCTGGATGAAATGTCGGAAAAGACTCTTGTCGAAGAATTCCGGGGCGTTGAGGCCGTGCAGGATCGACAGGCGCTGGGCCATGATCGTGCACAGGTCTTCCAACTCTTCGGCGCTGATGCTGTTCTGGCCACTGTTGAGTAGCAGCGAGATCGCCATGTAGAAGCGCTGCAGGGTCTGGGCGATGCTCTTGGACAGTAGCGTCAGCAGCACAAACTGCCTCGAACTCGGGGCCGGGCGCAGGTACACGTTGTTTTCGAAGCGCAGCAGGCCTTGTTCGACGAACGCGTCCAGCCATTGGTCGACCACTGTGTCCAACTCCTCCAGCGACCAGCGGATGAACAGCTCCGATTGCAGGTACGGGTAGAGTGCGCGGGTGTAGCGCAGGATCTGTTCGCGGCTCATCCGCGAGCTGCTCTGGAAGAAGCTCGCGAGCAACGCCGGCAGGGCAAAAATGTGCAGCACGTTGTTGCGGTAGTAGGTCATCAGGACGGCGTTCTGTTCGTCCAGGTAGACGATCTTGCCCAGGGCGTCGCTCTGTTCCGACAGCAGCTTCATGTCCTTGACGTGCTTGATCAGCGCCAGGCCATCGCCTTCCGGCAGGGTGGTATGGGGCGAGTAGGGCACGCGGCGCAACAGCGCCAGGTACAGGTCCAACTGGCGCGCCATGGCTTGCTCATCCAGGGCCAGGCGGGTGGTCGACAGCAGTGCCAGGGCCACCAGGTTCACCGGGTTGATCGCTGCAGCTTCGTTCAAGTGCCGCGCCACCTGCTCGCCGAGGCGGTTGGTGGTTTCGTTGAGCCAGGCCGGCTTGTAGTTCGGGCCCAGTTCCTGGGCGCGCCAATCCGGTTGCTCGGCGTCGAGGAATTCGGCCAGCTTGATCGGTTCGCCAAAGTTGACCGCCACTTGGCCAAAGCGCTGCTTGAGGGCGCCGACCACTTTGAAAATATCGAAGATCGATTCTTTCTTCTTGCTCGCGCCACGCAGTTCGCCCAGGTAGGTGCGGCCTTCGAGCACACGCTCATAGCCGATATACACCGGCACGAACACGATCGGCATGCGCGAGGAGCGCAGGAAGCTGCGCAGGGTAATCGCCAGCATCCCGGTTTTCGGTTGCAGCATGCGCCCAGTGCGCGAACGGCCGCCTTCGACGAAATACTCCACCGGGAAACCCTTGGTGAACAGGGTATGCAGGTATTCATTGAACACTGAGGTGTACAGCGGGTTGCCCTTGAAGGTGCGGCGCATGAAAAACGCCCCGCCACGGCGCAGCAGGCTGCCGATCACCGGCATGTTGAGGTTGATCCCGGCGGCGATGTGCGGCGGGGTCAGGCCATTCTTGAACAGCAGGTAAGACAGCAGCAGGTAGTCGATATGGCTGCGGTGGCAAGGTACGTAGATCACCTCGTAGCCTTGGGCGACCTTCTGCACGCCTTCGATGTTGTTGACCTTGATGCCGTCGTAGATCTTGTTCCAGAACCAGCTCAGTACCACTTCCAGGAAGCGGATCGCGGTATAGGTGTAGTCCGAGGCAATCTCGTTGCCATAGCGCAGAGCCAGGCCCTTGGCTTTTTCCGGGGAGATCTTTTCGCGTTCGGCCTCATCCAGGATGGCTTGGCGTACCAGCGGCATATTGACCAGGCCCTTCACCAGATTACGACGGTGGGACAGATCGGGACCGATCACCGCCGTCTTCAGGTTACGAAAGTGCACACGCAGGATGCGCTGGGCCATGCGCACGGTGCGTTCGTGGCCTTTATTGTGCTCGATCAATTCACGCAGGTTGATGGGCGCGGAGAATTGCACGCGGGTCTTGCGCCCCAGGATCAGGATGCTCAACAACCGGCGTAGGCGCCCGGTGACCGCCCAGCTATCGGCGAATAACAGCTTCCACGGGCTGGACTCGCTTTCGGGGGATTGGCCCCAGAACACGCTGACCGGAATGATTTGTGCATTCTCTTCGGCGTGCGCGGTGAGGGTGTTGACCAGGCGCGTCAGGGCAGGCGGCGTACCGCGCTTGTCCTGGCGGCCGAGCCAGTCCGGATCCGGCGTGAGGTAGAAAAACGCCGCGGGCTCCAGCAGCGGCCCCACCGAGACCGGCAGCACCGGGCGCGGCAGGCCGGCCTTGGTGCACTCGGCATCGACCACGGCCAACTCGGTGAGGGAGGGTGATTGCAGGACGTAGAAAACCGGCCGGCTGCGGTCCAGGTTAAGGGTTAGGGACGACTGGTTGATCGTCTCCGAGCGAACCCAGAGGTACAACAGTCGGCGCAAGGTGCCAAACACCAGACGGCGGAACGGGGAGCGGGTCATAGGCGAACTGCTTCAAGTGGAAAAAAACCGAGCAGGCGCTCGGGCGGGTAGTGTGCCGTATTCGCCGAAAATCGGCAAAAAAGCAGCGATGTAAACTTGAGTTGATGGTTTTTGAGCCTGTCTTATACTCGGCAGTTCAATGCAACGACTCAACAATAAAAACCAAGTGGGAGTGAACTGATGGCAACGCGCGAAACCGGCAATGTGAAGTGGTTCAACGATGCAAAGGGCTACGGCTTTATCCAGCGTGAAGATGGCAAGGATGTGTTTGTGCACTATCGCGCCATTCGAGGTGAAGGCCACCGTTCGTTGGCCGAGGGCCAGCAGGTGGAGTATGCCGTGGTGACGGGTGAGAAGGGCTTGCAGGCGGAGGATGTGGTGGGCCTGTAACAACTTTGTTTTGCTAACCCAATCAATTGTGGGAGCTGGCTTGCCTGCGATAGCATCACTGTGGTCTGACTGATAGACCAAGGTGTCTGCATCGCAGGCAAGCCAGCTCCCACATTGATTGGGTTAGCAATCCGCTGTCAGGCTGTTTTCCAAGTGATTTGTTCTTCACCGTCTACGCTGATGCGAATCCAGGTGTCGGCACTTTCCTCACCCTCCTCCTCAACCCACGTCCCCGGTGCACAGCGCACTTCGACGTTCAGCGCGGCGAACGCAGCGCGGGCGCAGGCGATGTCGTCTTCCCACGGGGTCTGGTCGCTTTCCAGGTACAGGCTGTTCCACTTGCCGACGGCTTTCGGCAGCCAGGTGACCGGCACGCTGCCGGCCTTGCACTTGTAGGTCTGGCCTTTCTGGACCCACTCGGTGCACGGGCCCAGGGCGGCGCCGAGCCAGGCGGCGATGGCCTTGTGATCGACGTCGGCGTCTTTCAGGTAAATCTCAATATCGGGTTGGCGCATGGATGTTCCTCGTTGCGGGATTCGAAAATCCATTCGCGGATGCTTGAAAGGCGGTTATTGAAGCACGAAATAATCGTAGCGCATCGACACAGTGACCAGCAGCGGCTCAACCGCCTCGATCACCTCGCTGCGACGCTCGGCACTGGCGCGCCAGCCGTGGGGCGTCATCGCCAGCAGGTTGGCGCGGTCCTTGGGGGCGGCCAGGCTCAGGGTGAACTCCAGGGTTTCACTGTGCGCAAGGCTCATGCCGTCCGGAACCAGGGCCAGGTGTTTGTCGTCGGTGTATTCGCGCACTTCGTCATACAGGCGTTCGCGCAGTTCCATCAAATGGCCGCTGGTGGGGCCGACTTTCATCAAGCCGCCGCCGGGGCTGAGCAGGCGCTTGGCCTCTTGCCAGTCCAGGGGGCTGAACACACTGGCGAGGAACTGGCAGCTGGCGTCGGCCAAGGGCACGCGGGCCATGCTGGCGATCAACCAGGTCAGTGCCGGGCTGCGTTTGCAGGCGCGCTTGACCGCTTCCTTGGAGATATCCAGCGCATAGCCATCGGCACCGGGCAGAGCCTGGGCGATTTGCGCGGTGTAGTAGCCCTCGCCGCAGCCAATGTCCACCCAGCGCTGCGGTGCGCGCTCGGCGGCCAGTTCGGCCAGGCGCCTGGCCACTGGCGCATAGTGCCCGGCGTTAAGGAAGTCGCGGCGTGCCTCGACCATGGCCAGGTTGTCGCCCGGGTCGCGGCTGTTCTTGTGCTGCACCGGCAACAGGTTCAGGTAACCCTGGCGCGCGCGGTCGAAACGGTGCCCGGCCGGGCAGGCCACGCCATTGTCCACTGCGTTGAGCGGTGCGCTGCAAATCGGGCAGGCAAGCATCAGGCGAGCAACTTGATCAGGGTCTGGTAATAGATTTCGGTCAGTACATCCAGGTCGCTGGCGAGAATGCGCTCGTTGACCTGGTGGATCGTCGCGTTGACCGGGCCCAGTTCGACCACTTGGGTACCCAGGGTGGCAATAAAGCGCCCATCGGAGGTACCGCCGCTGGTGGACGCCTTGGTCTCACGCCCGGTGATCGCCTTGATGCTGGCGGATACCGCATCCAACAGAGCCCCCGGCTCGGTGAGGAACGGCAGGCCCGACAGCGCCCAGTCCACGTGCCAGTCCAGGCCATGTTTATCCAGGATCGCCGCGACCCGTTGTTGCAGGCCCTCGACGGTGGATTCGGTGGAGAAGCGGAAGTTGAACACCGCCGTCAGGTCACCGGGGATCACGTTGGTGGCGCCGGTACCGGAATTGAGGTTGGAAATCTGGAAGCTGGTCGGCGGGAAGAAGGTGTTGCCGTCATCCCAGTGCTCGGCAGCGAGTTCCGCCAGGGCCGGCGCGGCGAGGTGGATCGGGTTCTTCGCCAGGTGCGGGTAGGCCACGTGGCCCTGTACACCGCGTACGGTCAGGGTGGCGCCGAGGGAGCCGCGACGGCCATTCTTGACCACGTCGCCCACCAGGGTGGTGCTCGACGGTTCGCCGACGATGCACCAGTCCAGGCGCTCCTTGCGTGCCGCCAGGCGTTCGATCACGGCCTTGGTGCCGTGGTGTGCCGGGCCTTCTTCATCGCTGGTGATCAGGAAGGCCACCGAACCCTTGTGGTCCGGGTAGTCGCTGACGAAGCGTTCCGCCGCCACCAGCATCGCCGCCAGGCTGCCTTTCATGTCCGCCGCGCCACGCCCGCAGAGCATGCCATTTTCATCGATCAACGCATCGAACGGGTCGTTCTGCCAGGCCTGCACCGGGCCGGTCGGTACTACGTCGGTGTGACCGGCGAAGCACAACACCGGGCCCTCATGCTTGCCGTGGGTGGCCCAGAAGTTGTCCACGTCGAAGATGCGCATCGGTTCAAGTGCAAAACCGGCGTCGCCCAGGCGCTGCATCATCAGCTTCTGGCAATCGGCATCGACCGGCGTGACCGATGGGCGACGGATCAGGTCGATGGCAAGTTGAAGGGTCGGCGAAAGGTCGGCATGGGCCGTCATGGGGAAACTCCGGAAAGCGTATTTGGAAGAGCGGGGCGGGCACACAAAAGGGCCGTTATCTTATAGCAAAACGGCGGCCAGAGGCCGCCGTTTAGTGCATCGCGCAAGTTTTTACACCGCAGGCACAGACTCTGCCTTCGGTGCCGGCTTGGGCAGCGACGACAGGAACGCCATGATCAGCGCCGCTACGTACGGCAGCGATTGCACCAGCAGCATCACTACCCAGAAGCGTATGTCATTGCTAGGCAAACCCTGCACCAGGTAGATCCCCAGCGCCGCGCCCCACAGCAGTAGCATGATGAACATTTCTTCGCGGGCTTCGGAGATCGCCACCCAGAAGCCGTGGTTATCCGCGTTTTTCGGCGTACGAAAGAACGGAATACTGGTGGTGAAGAAGCCATACAGCACCGCCTTGGCGATGGTGTGGGACAGCGCCAACCCAGCCAGCGCCGCGCAGAACGCATCTTTCAAGTTCACACCTACCGCACGACGGTAGAGGAAGATGATCTTGCCGACCTTGAACACAAACAACGCCAAGGGCGGGATGGCGAAAATCAGCAACGGCGGGTCGACCCGCGTCGGCACGATGATCATTGCCGCCGACCA
Source organism: Pseudomonas libanensis (assembly GCF_001439685.1). Taxonomy (GTDB): domain Bacteria; phylum Pseudomonadota; class Gammaproteobacteria; order Pseudomonadales; family Pseudomonadaceae; genus Aquipseudomonas; species Aquipseudomonas libanensis. Next base: position 193,547 of record NZ_JYLH01000005.1, on the reverse strand, counting down.
CAACAGCGCGCCGACGGTAAAGAAGATGTTCATGCCATCGGCCACCCACGGCAGCCAGCCGGCGAGGAAGTGGTAGCGCTGGCCACGGGTCAGCTCGGTGTCCTTGCCGCGCAACAGGCTGGCGGTATGACGCTTGATGATCTGGATCGCACCATAGGCCCAGCGGAAACGCTGTTTCTTGAAGTCGATAAAGGTATCCGGCATCAGGCCCTTGCCGTAGCTGTCGTGGTAATAAGCCGCTGACAGGCCTTTCTCGAACACGCGCAGGCCCAGTTCGGCGTCTTCACAGATGCACCAGTCGGCCCATCCCAGTTCTTCAAGCACTGAGCGCCGGGTCATGGTCATGGTGCCGTGCTGGATGATCGCGTCGCGGTCGTTGCGGGTGACCATGCCGATATGGAAGAAACCCTTGTATTCGGCGTAGCAGAGCTTCTTGAAGGTGCTTTCGTTCTGGTCGCGGTAATCCTGGGGCGACTGCACCACGGCGATTTTCGGGTCGGCGAAGTGCGGCACCATGTGCTTGAGCCAGTTCGGCGACACGCAGTAGTCCGAGTCGATCACTGCGATCACTTCGGCGTCCTTGGCGGTGTGCGGGATCAGGTAGTTCAGCGCGCCACCCTTGAAACCAGCCAGAGGGGCGACGTGGAAGAACTTGAAGCGCGGGCCCAGGGTTTCGCAGTAGTCACGCACCGGTTCCCACACCGCAGGGTCCTTGGTGTTGTTGTCGATGATCAGGACTTCGTAGTCCGGGTAATCGAGGGCGGCCAGGGCGTCGAGGGTCTGTTTGACCATCTCCGGCGGCTCGTTGTAGCACGGCACATGGATCGACACTTTCGGGCGGTAGTGCGAATCCCCGATCACCGGCAGGAATTCACGCCGACGCTTGTGGGTCCACACCGCTTCTGCCAGTTCGTGGGCTTCGGTCAGCAACACGATAAACACACCGAGGGCGCCCAGAGCGAGGAGGATGCCCACGGTGACGCTGAACCAGGTGCTGTATTGCTGGCTGTAGTCGTAGCCGATCCAGACCAGCACCGACCCACACAGGAACGCGATAAAGGTCAGGAAGGTACGACCACGCTGGCGCAGGGCCGAACCGTCGATCATCAACAGGGTCAGGGACAGCAATGCAAGCACCACCGAGCCGATGGCCAGCACGCGCCATTGCGGGATCGCTACCACCGGGCCTTCAAAATTGAATTTCTGCTGGCGTGCGGCGTTGAACACGCCCCAGTAGGCGCCCGCCGAACCTTCGTCGCTGACCTTCCAAGGCTGGTCAAAGGCTTCGATCACGAAGTAGTTGTAACCCTGGCGATTGAGCTTGTTCACCAGCGTGCGCAGGTAAATCGCCTGGTCGGCCGGGGACGATTCATTGCCACCGCGCATACGGCCGTTGCTCGGCCAGCCAACTTCCGACAGCAGCAGCGGTTTTTTCGGGAAGGCTTTCTTCAGGTCTTTGGCGCGGTCGATCACGTATTGGCCGGCCTTGTCCATCGGGATGTATTCCCAGAATGGCAGGATGTGCGCGGCAATCAGGTCAACGTGCTTGGCCAGTTGCGGGTTCTTTTCCCAGATGTGCCATTGCTCGGAAGTGGTCACCGGCACTTTCACGGCGGCGCGTACGCGGTCCAGCAGTACGATCAGGTCTTCGGCGGTGATTTCTTCACGGAACAACGCTTCGTTGCCGACCACCACGCGTACAACACTGCGCGAGGTGTTGGCGATTTCGATGGCGCGCTGGATTTCACGCTCGTTGCGTTCAAGATCCGGGCTGATCCAGATCCCCAAGGTCACGCGCAGGCCGAACTCTTCGGCCAGCTTGGGGATGTCACCCAGGGTGCCGTCGACCGAGTAGGTACGGATGTTGTCCGTCAGCTTGCTCATGATCGCCAGGTCTTGACGCATCTGTTCGTCAGTGGGGAACTGGTTCTTCTGCGGGTACTGGCCCTGCTGGAACGGCGAGTAGGAAAACCCGGAGATCTGTTCAGGCCAGTTGGGGGTAGTGACCGGGCGGTTGATCAGCGCCCAGAAGCCGGTGAACAGCGCGGCAATTGCCAGCACTACCACCAGGTTGAGTCCAAATTTACGCGATGACATGGCGATTTCGGGTTCCAAAAGGTGTGGAACGAAAAGAGGTGTCGGCCTACGCCGAACGGCGCGCATCCTACACCGGCCCCTCCCTGAGCGTATAGCAGACAAGGAAAAGCCGGACGTTAGTCTGCGAAAGTTCACCTAAGTTCTTTACTTGTAGCTGGAAGCTTCGAACTTGTCGCTCTGTAGTCCATAATGCGCGCCGGTTTTTGGGGTAATGATCATGAGTACAGAAGATCCGCGGTTTGCAGGCGTCGCCCGCTTGTACGGCATTGAGGGCCTGGAACGCTTGAAAGCGGCCCATGTGGCAATTGTCGGCGTCGGCGGCGTGGGCTCCTGGGCGGCGGAAGCTATTGCCCGTTGCGGGGTGGGCGAGATTTCACTGTTTGACCTGGACGACGTCTGTGTCAGCAATAGCAACCGGCAGCTGCATGCCCTGGACAGCACCGTGGGCAAGCCCAAGGTCGAGGTAATGGCCGAGCGCCTGCGAGGCATCAACCCGGATTGCACCGTGCATGCCGTGGCGGATTTCGTCACTCGCGACACCATGGCCGAGTACATCACCCCGAACATCGACTGCGTGATCGACTGCATCGACGCCGTCAACGCCAAGGCGGCGCTGATCGCCTGGTGCAAGCGCCGCAAGATCCAGATCATCACCACCGGCGGCGCCGGCGGGCAGATTGACCCGACGTTGATCCAGGTGTGCGACCTGAACCGTACCTTTAATGACCCCCTGGCCTCGAAAGTGCGCTCCACCCTGCGCCGCGACTATGGCTTTTCGCGCACGGTGACCCGCCATTACAGCGTGCCCTGCGTGTTCTCCACCGAGCAGCTGCGCTATCCCAAACCCGATGGCAGTATCTGTTTGCAGAAGAGTTTTGTCGGGGATGGGGTCAAGCTGGACTGCGCTGGAGGGTTTGGCGCGGTGATGATGGTGACCGCTTCGTTCGGCATGGTCGCGGCGACCAAGGCGGTGGATAAGATTGTGGCGGGAGTGCGCCGTCCCTCAGAGCGCATCAAACCCAGCTAAATCTCACTGCCGAACATAGATCCAAATTGTGGGAGCTGGCTTGCCTGCGATAGCGGTGTGTCAGCCACTGAAAATACTGACTGATTCGCCGCCATCGCAGGCAAGCCAGCTCCCACATTATTTCTGTGTACGCGTCAGGTCTCGCATGCGTTGCAGTACGGCATTCAAGCCATTGCTGCGCGATGGCGATAATTGGCGCGACAGGCCCAGTTGATTGAACCAGCCAGGCAGGTCGACCGCTTGCAATTGATCAGCCGACAACCCATTGACCCGCGCCAGCAGCAACGCTACCAACCCACGGATCATGCGCGCCTCGCCGCTGGCGGCAAACTGCCAATGACCGTCCTGCAGGCGGCCCACCAACCACACTAGGCTTTCACAACCTTGCACCAGGTTGGCGTCGACCTTTTCGTCATCAGCCAAGACGGGCAAGCGTTCGCCCCATTGCATCAGCATCCGCGCGCGCTGTTCCCAACTGCCGACGGCCTGGAATGCCTCCAGCGCGGCCATCGCGTCCACTGGCAAGTTCATCGCAACATGTCCAGCGCCTGGTCCAGCGCTTCAAACAAGCGCTCCAGGTCATCGGAATCGTTGTACAGCGCGATGGAGACGCGAATGGCCCCGGACAACTGCATCGCCTTGAGCAATGGCATGGCGCAATGATGACCGGCGCGCACGGCAATGCCTTGCTCGGTCAGGAGATGGGCGAGGTCGGCATTGTGCACGCCGTCCACCACAAAGCTGACCAGCGCCACGTGCGGCGATCCGAGTACGCGTACGCCATTGCGTGCCTTGAGCCCACGTAACAGGTAGTCGTGCAACGCCGCTTCATGGGCGATAACGGCGGGCTGATCCAGGGAACTCAGGTAATCGAGGGTCGCCCCCAAGCCGATCACGCTGGCAATCGGCGGCGTGCCAGCCTCGAAGCCCAAGGGCGCGGGGCGGAAACTGGCGCTCTGGTAATCCGCCTGTTGCACCATCTCGCCGCCGAATTGCCAATGACGCAGGTGGTGCAGGGCTTCATTGCGGCCAAATAGCACGCCTACGCCATCCGGGCCGTAGAGTTTGTGGCTGGAAAATACATAGAAGTCGCAGCCCAAGGCCTGAACATCGTGGCGGCCATGGACGATGCCTTGGGCGCCATCCACCGCGGTCAAGGCGCCGTTTGCTTTGGCCATCGCCAGTAAGGCTTCCAACGGCTGCCAGGCGCCGAGCACGTTGGATAACTGGCTTACGGCGAGCAGGCGCGTGCGCGGGCCGATCAAGTCGGCGGCGGCCGCAAGATCGATCACTCCGTCATCACCCAGGGGCAGTACCACCAGTGTGAGCGCGCGACGCTTGGCCAGTTGCTGCCAGGGCAACAGGTTGGCGTGGTGTTCCAGGGCACTGACGACAATCTCATCGCCCGCATTGAATAAGTGCTCCAGGCCATAGGCCAGGAGATTCAGCGCAGAGGTCGCTCCGTGGGTGAACACGATCTGCCCGCTGTCACCTGCGTTCAACCACTGCGCGACCTTGCTGCGACTGTCTTCAAAGGCCTGGGTCGCATGGGCGCCGGGCAAATGTTGGGCGCGGTGCACATTGGCGGCGCCATTGGCGTAGTAATGGCTGATCGCGTCCAGCAGGGCCTGGGGTTTTTGCGTGGTGGCGGCGTTGTCCAGGTAGGTCTGGTCCTGCCGTTGCAGGGTGGCGATGGCCGGGAAATCGGCGCGCCAGGGGGAGGGCACAAGCATGGTGATCAAGACTCGTATAAGCGGGCCGCCCCGAAGGTGCGGCCCGCTAGTGGCATCGAGTGGCTGCTTAGTTGTGAGCGTGCAGCGCTTCGTTCAGTTCGATGGCCGATTTGTGGGTTTTGCACTCCACGGCACCGGTCTCGGAGTTGCGGCGGAACAGCAGGTCCGGCTGGCCGGCCAATTCACGCGCCTTGACCACCTTGACCAGGTGGTTCTGCTCGTCAAGCAGGGCAACCTTGGTGCCGGCGGTGATGTACAGGCCCGATTCCACGGTGTTGCGATCGCCCAACGGGATACCGGTACCGGCGTTGGCGCCAATCAGGCAGCCTTCGCCCACCTTGATCACGATATTGCCGCCGCCCGACAGGGTGCCCATGGTGGAGCAACCGCCGCCCAGGTCCGAGCCTTTGCCGACGAACACACCGGCCGATACACGGCCTTCGATCATGCCCGGGCCTTCGGTGCCGGCGTTGAAGTTGACGAAGCCTTCGTGCATCACCGTGGTGCCTTCGCCCACGTAGGCGCCCAGGCGGATACGCGCGGCATCGGCGATACGCACGCCGGCCGGTACTACGTAGTCGGTCATTTTCGGGAACTTGTCCACCGAGAACACTTCCAGCAGCTCACCACGCAGGCGCGCTTCGAGTTGGCGTTCGGCCAGCTCGTTGATATCGATGGCACCCTGGCTGGTCCAGGCCACGTTCGGCAACTGCGGGAACACGCCGACCAGGTTCAGCCCGTGAGGCTTGACCAGGCGATGGGACAGCAGGTGCAGCTTGAGGTAGGCCTCAGGCGTGGAGGTCAGCGCGGCGTCTTCGGCCAGCAGTGTGGCAACCAGTGGGGTGTGGCTTTCAGCCAGGCGATTCAGCAGCGCGGCTTGGGTGGCGTCAACGTTCTTGAGTGCATCGGCCAGTTGCAGCGCTTGGCTGATGGTGAACGTGATCGCCTGGTTGCCATCGGTGTAACCCAGGATCGGCGCAATGGCGGCAACGATCTCGGCCGACGGGTTGAGCAACGGTTGTGCGTAAAACACTTCCAGCCAAGCACCTTGGCGGTTCTGAGTGCCGACGCCGAAGCCCAGGCTGAACAGGGAATTGGACATGCTGTTACCTCTACAAAAATGGAAGGCTGGCCTACTTGAGGGCCGCCGAATAACTTTCTGGCTTGAAGCCAATCAGGGTTCTGTCGCCGAGATCGAGCACCGGGCGCTTGATCATCGAGGGTTGTGCGAGCATCAATTCAATGGCTTTCGACTGATCGAGATCGGCTTTGCGTTCGTCTTCGAGTTTGCGAAAGGTGGTGCCCGCACGGTTCAAAACCACCTGCCAACCGTGCTCGTTGCACCATTGGGTCAAGTGTTCGCGGTCGATACCGGCCGTTTTGTAGTCATGGAACTCATAGCTCACCGCGTGCTCATCGAGCCAGGTGCGCGCCTTTTTCATGGTGTCGCAGGCTTTGATGCCGAAAAGGTGCAAGGTTTTGCTTGAAGCGGTCAAGGAATTGCCCCCCTTTGGACGTACGAAAATGAAAGGTCACGGATTATGCCACGACCAGCGAGTTTCGGCGCCGCTCGTCAACACTCTGCGACTTTTGTGCAAAAGCCTGCACGTGGCATGAGCGGGTAACATAGCCGGGTAATATGGCACTTCAACGGCCAGTTGTTGCCTCACGTGTGTCGTTGCAAGTCGATTTCCCGGGAAACCCGCGTTATGCAAACCGCCTATACCGTTCTTATCCTGCTGATGCTGGTCAGCGTTTCGCGCCTTGTCGGGCGTGTCATTCCTCTGCCCCTGCCGCTGGTGCAGATTGCCGCCGGAGCCTTGTTGGCCTGGCCCACGCTGGGGCTGCATGTGGCCCTGGACCCGGAGCTGTTCCTGTTTCTGTTTCTGCCGCCGCTGCTGTTTTCGGATGGCTGGCGCATGCCCAAGCGCGAATTGTGGCGTCTGCGCGGGCCGATCCTGACGCTGGCGGTAGGGCTGGTGTTGTTCACCGTGGTCGGCGCCGGGTATTTCATTCACTGGATATTGCCGACGATTCCGTTGCCGGTGGCCTTCGCCCTGGCAGCAGTTTTATCACCGACGGATGCTGTGGCAGTGTCGGCCATTTCCCAGAACCGTTTGCCCAAGCCATTGATGCATATGCTCCAAGGCGAGGCGCTGATGAACGACGCCTCGGGCCTGGTGACCTTCAAGTTCGCCCTGGCGGCGGCGTTGACCGGGGTGTTTTCCTTGGCGGATGCCAGTCTGACGTTTGTGTTGGTCGCCGTGGGCGGCCTGGCGGTTGGCGTGGCGTTGAGCTGGCTGGTTGGTCGCCTGCGTGCCTGGATGATCGCGCGGGGCTGGGATGATCCGGCGACCCATGTGGTGTTCATGCTGTTGCTGCCCTTTGCTGCCTACGTGCTGGCCGAGCGCCTGGGCGCTTCGGGCATTTTGTCGGCGGTGGCGGCGGGCATGATGCAGAGCTGGCTGGACCTGCTGCCACGCCAGACCAGTACGCGCTTGCTCAATCGCAGTGTCTGGTCGTTGCTGGAATTTGCCTTCAACGGCCTGATTTTCCTGCTGCTCGGCTTGCAACTGCCGGACATCATCAAGGCGGTGGTGAGTCACGAAACCACGCTGTGGCCCACCCTGTTGTATCGCTGCCTGGATGTGGTGGCGATCTTCCTGGTGCTGGTGGTATTACGTTTTATCTGGGTGCAAAGCATTTGGCGCCTGTCGGGCCTGCTCCGAAGGTTGCGTGGGAAAAGTGCGCTCACCCTGGTGCCAACTGCCCGTTCCTGCTGGTTGTTGACCGTCGGCGGTGTCCGCGGGGCGGTGACCTTGGCCGGCGTCATGTCGGTGCCGCTGCTGTTGGCGCCTGGGCAGCAGTTTCCTGAGCGCGACTTGCTGATCTTTATTGCGGCGGGGGTGATTCTGTTGTCGCTGGTTGCTGCCTGCATTGCGCTGCCGCTGCTGTTGCGCGGTGTAGAAAAGAGCCCGGATGAAAAGCGCCATAACGAGGTGCGTGAGGCATGGAAAAAGACTGCGGTGGCGGCAATTCATGCGCTCGAGGCCGAGGAGCCCGCAGAGGCCGAACCGTCGGATGCGGCCCAGGCTGCATTGGCTACGGAGCTGAAGGCCCGGCTGATGTCGGAATACCGCCACCAACTGGAGGTCTTCAATGATTCGGCCGAAGCCCAGGCGCTGGCGCAACAGATGGATCAGCTGGAGCGCAAACTGCGGCTCAAGGCCCTGCGTGCACAACGCCTGGAGCTATATAGTTTGAGCCGCCATCACCAGATTGGCGATGACGTTTTGAGGGAAGTGCTGGCAGAATTGGATATGAGTGAGGCGAACCTGGGTCACATGAAGTGACCCATGGGCTGCCTTTATCGGCGCCGTTGGATAAAGTCGCGAATCCGCTCGGCCGCTTCCACGCATTCAGCTAGCGGTGCCACCAACGCCATGCGCACACGCCCGGCGCCTGGGTTGACGCCATCCACTTCCCGCGACAGGTAAGAGCCCGGCACCACGGTCACGTGTTCCTCTACGAACAAATCGCGGCAGAAGGCGGCATCGTCACCATTCACGTTCGGCCACAAATAAAAACCGCCGTCCGGGCTCTGCACATCCATCACGGGTTCGAGGATTTCCAGCACCGCGTCGAACTTCTCTCGATACAGGTCACGGTTGGCCTGTACGTGGGCTTCGTCCTGCCAGGCGGCAATGCTCGCCAGTTGGGTTTGCACCGGCATCGCGCAGCCGTGGTAGGTGCGGTACAGCAGGAAGCTCTTGAGAATGTCGGCATCGCCGGCCACAAAGCCCGAACGCAGGCCCGGCAGATTGGAACGCTTGGACAGGCTGTGGAACACCACGCAACGCTTGAAGTCCTGGCGCCCCAGTTCGACGCAGGCACTGAGCAGGCCCGGCGGCGGGGTTTGTTCGTCGAAGTACAGCTCGCTGTAGCACTCGTCGGCGGCGATCACGAAGTCATGTTCGTCGGCCAGGGCGATGAGTTTTTTCAGGGTGCCCACCGGGATCAGCGCGCCGGTCGGGTTGCCTGGCGAGCACAGGAACAGGACCTGGCAGCGTTTCCAGATATCCGGCGGAACTGCCTCGAAATCCGGATTGAAGCCGTTGGCATCCAGGCACGGCAGGTAGTGCGGCTTGGCGCCGGCCAGGAACGCAGCGCCTTCGTATATTTGGTAGAACGGGTTCGGGCTGACCACCAGCGCATCATCGCCGCGGTTGACCACGGTCTGGGTGAAGGCGAACAGGGCTTCACGGGTGCCGTTGACCGGCAGGATGTTACGCGCCGGGTCCAACCAGCCCTTAGGCACGTTGAAGCGGCGTTCGCACCAGGCACCGATGGCTTCGCGCAGTGCCGGGATACCCAGGGTGGTGGGGTACACCGCCATCTGGTCGAGATTGTTGCTCAATGCCTCGGCAACGAATGCTGGCGACGTGTGCTTGGGCTCGCCGATGGACAGCGCGATCGGGCGTTTGTCCGGGTTCGGCGTCACGCTGCCGAGCAGGGCGCGTAGTTTCTCGAAGGGGTAGGGCTGCAACTGGTTAAGGGCGTTGTTCATATAAGCCTCTATCACGGTGAGCGCGGACCCTGTGGGAGCTGGCTTGCCTGCGATCTGCTGTCGATCGGACGGGCCGAGGTGTCTGCATCGCAGGCAAGCCAGCTCCCACATGACTCGTGTTCACAAAGTTAAGAATTCAAATAGTCAGTCTGGTCAGCTCAACACCGGGTTCCTGGGTCACGCTCAATTGCTGGACGATGGCGTCCTGCAAGCGTCGGCACAGCTCCGGGTCGGACAGTGGCTGGTTGTCGGCATCAGTAATAAAGAACACGTCTTCCACCCGTTCGCCGAGAGTCGCAATCTTGGCGTTCTGCAATGAGAGGTCGAATTCCAGGAAGATCCCGCCGATGCGTGCCAGCAACCCCGGGCGATCTGGCGCGCTGAGCTCCAGCACCGTTACCGGGCGCTGGGCATCGTTGGAAATGGTCACCTGGGGCGCAAAGGCAAAATGCTTGAGCTGGCGCGGCACCCGGCGTTGGATGATGGTCGGGTAATCGTCAGGGTTGCGCAGGGCTTCGGTCAGGCCCTCGCGGATCTTTTTCACCCGCGCCGGGTTGTCGCCAATCGAGTCGCCGTCGGTGTCGAGCACGATGTAGGTGTCGAGGGTGAACTGGCTGCTGGAGGTGATGACCCGGGCGTCATGGATGTTCAGGTTGAGCTGGTCCATGGCGGCCACGGTCACGGCGAAGAAATCGTGCTGGTCCGGCGCGTAGATGAAGATCTGCGTGCCGCCTTCGAATTCGCGCTGGGTGGTTTCCTTGATCAGCACCAAAGGGCCGCCATCGGCGGGTTGCTGCAGGATCGCGTCGCTGTGCCAGGCCACGTCGCCGGCGGTGTGACGCAGGAAGTAATCGTCACCCAGTTGCGACCATAGTTGCTCGACGTCGTCCGGGTCGTTGCCACCGCGCACCAGGATATCCAGGGCCGCGCTCTGGGTGCGACGGATCTGTTCTTCACGATCCACCGGGTTCTCCAGGCCGCGGCGCAGGGCGCGCTTGGTCTCGGTGTACAACTGGCGCAACAGGCTGGCACGCCAGGAGTTCCACAGTGTGGGGTTGGTGGCGTTGATGTCGGAGACCGTCAGCACATACAGGTAGTCGAGGCGGGTTTCATCGCCGACGACTCCCGCGAAATCGTGGATCACCTGCGGGTCGGATAAATCCTTGCGCTGGGCAGTGGTCGACATCACCAGGTGGTTTTGCACCAGCCAGACAATCAGGCGGCTGTCCCACAGGGGCAGCTGGTGGCGCTGGCAGAAGGCTTCGGCGTCCACCGCGCCGATTTCCGAGTGGTCGCCATGCCGGCCCTTGCCGATGTCGTGATACAGGCCGGCCAGGTAGATCAGCTCGGGCTTGGGCAGCTTGGCCATCAGCTTACTGGCCAGAGGGAATTTCTCTGACACCTGGGTGTACTGCAACTTACGTAGATGCTTGATCAGGTTCAGGGTGTGGGCGTCGACGGTATAGATGTGGAACAGATCGTGTTGCATTTGCCCGACGATAAAGCCGAACTCCGGCAGATAGCGCCCGAGAATGCCGTAGCGGTTCATGCGCCGCAGGTTGCGGTGGATGCCGATGCGGCACTTGAACAGCTCGATGAACAGGCTGGTGTTGCGGATGTCGTTGCGAAATTCGTCGTCGATCAGGTGGCGGTTTTCCCGCAGCAGGCGAATGGTGTCGGCGCGCACGCCTTTGATGTCCGGCTGCTGGGCCATCAGCACGAAGATTTCCAGCATGGCGAACGGAGTGCGGCGGAACACGTTGTCGTTGCGTGCCTCGATATAGCCATCGTGCAGCTGGAAGCGCGCATTGATCGGCTGTGGCGGCGCTTCGTCTTCGGGAGCCAGAATCACCTCTTCGAAGTGCTGGATAATCAGGTCACTGAGCTGGGCGATGCTCATGACCACCCGGTAATACTGCTGCATGAAGCTTTCGATGCTGGTCTTCGCGTCTTCGCCTTCAAAACCCAGCAGGGTGGCGATGGCGCGCTGGTGATCGAACAGCAGGCGGTCTTCGGAACGCCCGGCAAGCATGTGCAGGGCGTAGCGCACCTTCCACAGGAACTCCTGGGACGAGGCCAGCAAGGTGTTTTCGCTTTCCACCAGGAAGCCCTCGCCGGCCAGGGCGCGCAGGTTCAGCGTGCCATATTGGCGGCGCGCCACCCACAAAATCGTCTGGATATCCCGCAGTCCGCCCGGGGAGCCTTTGACGTTGGGTTCCAGGTTGTACTCGGTGTCGTTGTACTTGTGGTGCCGCGCCTTCTGTTCGGCGCGCTTGGCCAGGAAGAAATCCTTGCTCGGCCACATGTGTGCAGTGCTGGTGACTTCGAGCATGCGTTGGCGCAGGCGCTCGGGGCCGGCGATGGTGCGGCTTTCCATCAGGTTGGTGATCACCGTCAGGTCGGCGCGGGCTTCTTCGGCGCACTCGGCCACCGAGCGCACACTCTGGCCGACCTCCAGGCCGATGTCCCACAGCAACGTCAGAAAACGCTCGATGGAATCGCGAAAGATCTCATGGTCGGCGTTGTCCAGCAGGATCAGCAGATCGATGTCGGAGTAGGGGTGCAGTTCGCCGCGACCGTAGCCGCCGACCGCCACCAGGGCGATATCGGCGTTTGCACTCCAGCTGAACTGTTCCCAGGCCTTTTGCAGGATGTTATCGACGAACCAGGCGCGATCCTCGATCAGGCGACGGATGTCCCGACCGCTGCGAAAGCGCGCGTCGAGCACCTCGCGGGCTTGACGGATGGCCTTCTTGAAGGCGGCGATGGGGCTCGCCTTCAGTGCCAGCTCGGCCTGGAACTGGCCGCGGTCGAAGAGTTCGGGATCCACCTGGGGCATCGATCGGCTTTCCTTTCTATCTAATAGTCAGTCACAGCACGGCGTGGGAAAACCAACACAGCTTTTTACGCAGAGACGCGAGGGATTGTGTCGTCGGCGCGCAGGGTGAAGATCTCGTAGCCGGTGTCGGTGACCAGCAGCGTGTGTTCCCACTGGGCCGAGAGCTTGCGGTCCTTGGTGATGGCGGTCCAGCCGTCGCCCAGCACCTTGGTGTCGGCCTTGCCCTGGTTGATCATCGGCTCGATGGTGAAGGTCATGCCGGCCTTGAGTTCCATGCCGGTGCCGGCCTTGCCGTAGTGCAGGATCTGCGGTTCTTCGTGGAACACCTTGCCGATGCCGTGGCCACAGAATTCGCGCACGACCGAGAACCCGTTCTTTTCCGCGTGCTTCTGGATCACTTCGCCGATGTCACCCAGGCGGCAGCCAGGCTTGACGATCTCGATGGCCTTGTACATGCATTCCTGGGTGACCTGGGACAGGCGCTCGGCCCACACCGGCACGTTGCCGACGTGGAACATGCGGCTGGTGTCGCCGTGGTAGCCATCCTTGATCACGGTGACGTCGATGTTCAGGGTGTCGCCATCCTTCAGCGGCTTGTCACCGGGAATCCCGTGGCAGACCACGTGGTTGATCGAGGTGCAGATCGACTTGGGGAAGCCTTTGTAGTTCAGCGGGGCAGGGATGGCCTTTTGCACGTTGACTATATAGTCGTGGCAGATACGGTCCAGCGCTTCGGTGGTGACACCGGGCTTGACGTGTTCGGCAATCATTTCCAGCACGTCGGCAGCCAGTTTGCCGGCAACGCGCATGCCTGCGATGTCTTCGGCGGTTTTCAAGGTAACGGTCATACAGGCTCTCTCTAGCGCGACGCGCTGAAATCAATACGGTTCAAGGGGGCGCGACAAAGGGGTGAAGCGTTCGCGCAAGTCCCAAAAAACGCGATTCTAACAGACGATGGTGTCAAATCATGAGCGTCTGGTGATCGCTTCTCTCTATCAAGGTAGCGCCAGGGTGGCTCTATTCAAGGGTTTGGCTAAAGGCAGCGGGGGCAAATGTGATTGCGGGTTCCGTTTTTGTCGATGCTGTGGTATAAAATGCGCCGCTTTCCGGGGATACCCCGCGAAGCTTAAATCCACACACGTGTCGACACGATGACCTGGGTGCCGGAGGCCTTGATGCCGCTGGTTGGTCATTGGGATACGTGGAGGCCAAACCCGACTTATTAAGGAACTATCATGTCCCAAGTCAACATGCGCGATATGCTGAAGGCCGGTGTGCACTTCGGTCACCAGACCCGTTACTGGAACCCGAAAATGGGTAAGTACATTTTCGGCGCGCGTAACAAGATCCACATTATCAACCTTGAAAAAACCCTGCCAATGTTCAACGAAGCGCTGACTTTCGTAGAGCGCCTGGCCCAGGGCAAAAACAAGATCCTGTTCGTCGGCACCAAGCGTTCCGCTGGCAAGATCGTTGCTGAAGAAGCAGCACGTTGCGGTTCGCCGTACGTCGATCACCGCTGGTTGGGCGGCATGCTGACCAACTTCAAAACCATCCGTGCTTCCATCAAGCGTCTGCGTGACCTTGAAGTGCAGGCCGAAGACGGTACTTTCGCCAAGCTGACCAAGAAAGAAGCGCTGATGCGCACTCGTGACCTGGAAAAGCTCGATCGTTCCCTGGGTGGTATCAAGGACATGGGCGGTCTGCCTGACGCACTGTTCGTTATCGACGTTGATCACGAGCGCATCGCGATCACCGAAGCCAACAAGCTGGGCATCCCGGTTATCGGCGTAGTCGATACCAACAGCAGCCCGGAAGGCGTTGACTACATCATCCCAGGCAACGATGACGCAATCCGCGCTATCCAGCTGTACATGGGTTCGATGGCTGACGCTGTAATCCGTGGCCGCAACCACGTTGCTGGTGGTACCGAGCAGTTCGTTGAAGAAGCTCCGGTAGCTGCCGCTGAGTAACTGACGCCCTGGCGTTGACTCAGTAAGCAAAAAGGGGGCTTGGCCCCCTTTTTGCCACCTCGAAAACCATTTGTCGGCAGCGCAGCTACATTATTTGTAACGTGCAGCGGCCTACAACGGAGATTCGGGAAGAATTGATCGCCCGTTTGATCGGGTGGAATGGTTGAAAACCTATCCAAGAGGATTTTGAAATGGCAGAGATTACTGCAGCGTTGGTTAAAGAACTGCGTGAGCGTACCGGCGAAGGCATGATGGATTGCAAAAAGGCCTTGACCAAGGCCGGCGGCGACATCGAAAAAGCCATTGATGACATGCGTGCTTCCGGCGCCATCAAGGCTGCCAAGAAAGCAGGCAACGTGGCTGCTGAAGGCGCTATCGCTCTGAAAGAAGACGGCAAGTCCGCCGTTCTGCTGGAAGTGAACTCCCAGACCGACTTCCTGGCTCTGCAGGACGACTTCAAGGCATTCGTTGCTGCCAGCGTTGAAAAAGCGTTCGCCGAGAAAATGACTGACGCCGCCCCGCTGATCGAAGCTCAAGAAGCTGATCGCCTGGTACTGGTCGGCAAGGTTGGCGAAAACGTCAACATCCGTCGCCTGGTTCGCGTTGAAGGTGATGTGGTTGGTGGTTACCTGCACGGCAACAAGATCGGTGTTGCAGTTGTTCTGAAAGGCGGCGACGTTGAGCTGGCTAAAGACATCGCAATGCACGTTGCTGCAAGCAACCCTGAGTTCCTGCTGCCTTCGGAAGTGTCTGCCGACGCAATCGAACGTGAAAAAGCTGTGTTTCTGAGCCTCAACGCCGACAAGATCGCCGGCAAGCCAGAGAACATCGTTGAAAACATGATCAAAGGCCGTATCAGCAAGTTCCTGGCTGAAGCAAGCCTGGTTGAGCAGGCGTTCGTCAAGAACCCTGAAATCAAGGTTGGCGAGCTGGCCAAGAAAGCTGGTGCTGAAATCGTTTCCTTCACTTACTTCAAAGTAGGCGAAGGCATCGAGAAGCCGGTCGACAACTTCGCTGAAGAAGTTGCTGCCCAGCTGGCTGCCGCCAAGCAATAAGACAGTTTAAGACTGTCGCCGAAAGAGGCTGCCCGCTCACGCGCGCAGCCTCTTTTCAAATGGGAAGACCAATTTTATTTGGTTTCCTCTCGGAACTGGCTTACAAAGCCGTGTTCTGATGGCGCTGTGATAGCGTCCAGCTAGAGTGAACGCAAGCCGTAAACGGCTCGCCAAGAATTTTTTAAAAAAATACGCCGCAGGAGAGATTCGCAATGGCTCAGCAGGGCAGTGGTTATCAGGCTCGCTATAAACGCATTCTACTCAAGCTCAGCGGCGAGGCCCTGATGGGCTCGGAAGAGTTCGGGATCGACCCCAAGGTGCTTGATCGCATGGCGCTGGAAGTCGGCCAACTGGTCGGTATCGGTGTGCAGGTCGGCCTGGTGATTGGTGGTGGCAACCTGTTCCGCGGTGCGGCGCTGAGTGCGGCTGGCATGGATCGGGTCACTGGCGACCACATGGGCATGCTGGCCACTGTGATGAACGCCCTGGCCATGCGCGACGCCCTGGAGCGCGCCAACATCTCGGCCATCGTGATGTCGGCTATTTCCATGGTTGGCGTGACTGATCACTATGATCGACGCAAAGCCATGCGCCACCTGAATTCCAAGGAAGTGGTGATCTTTGCTGCCGGCACTGGTAACCCATTCTTCACCACCGACTCGGCTGCGTGCCTGCGCGCGATCGAAATCGATGCCGACGTGGTGCTGAAGGCGACCAAGGTAGACGGCGTATACACTGCAGACCCATTCAAAGACCCGCATGCCGAGAAGTTCGATCATCTGACCTACGATGAAGTGCTGGATCGCAAGCTGGGTGTGATGGACCTGACGGCTATCTGCCTGTGCCGCGACCACAAGATGCCGTTGCGCGTATTTAACATGAACAAGCCCGGCGCCCTGCTGAACATCGTACACGGCGGCGCAGAAGGGACTCTGATCGAGGAAGGCCAACAATGATCAATGAAATCAAGAAAGACGCCCAGGCGCGTATGCAAAAATCCCTGGACTCCCTGAACCATGCATTTGGTCAGATTCGTACAGGCAAGGCTCACCCCAGCATTCTGGGTAGCGTGATGGTGCCGTACTACGGCGCAGACACGTCCATCACCCAAGTGGCCAACATTACCGTAAAAGATTCGCGCACCCTGCAAGTCGTGGCCTTCGAGCGCAACATGCTTGCTGCTGTGGACAAAGCGATCCAGAGCGCCGGCCTGAACCTCAACCCGACCAACCTGGGCGAGTTGTTGCTGATCTCCATGCCTGCCCTGACCGAAGAAACCCGTAAAGGCTTCACCAAGCAGGCACGCAGTGCCGCTGAAGATGCACGCGTCGCCGTGCGCAACATCCGCCGCGATGCATTGGGTGACCTGAAGAAGCTGGTCAAGGACAAGGAAATCAGCGAAGACGAAGAGCGTCGTGCCGTCGCTGATATCGACAAGCTGACCAAGGACGCGGAAGCCCAGATCACCAAGGCGACCGAAGAAAAAGAAAAGGACCTGATGGCCGTATAAGGGGTCAGGACGCCTTCATGGAAAAGACCAAGCAGACTGTGCCCTCCGTGGTGCCGCGCCATGTCGCGATCATCATGGATGGGAATAATCGCTGGGCGAAAAAACGCTTTATGCCGGGTGTTGCCGGGCATAAAGCGGGTGTTGACGCGGTAAGGGCGGTGATTGAGGTATGCGCTGAGGCCAAGGTCGAAGTGTTGACCTTGTTCGCCTTCTCCAGTGAAAACTGGCAGCGGCCCGCCGATGAAGTCAGCGCCTTGATGGACCTGTTCTTCAAGGCGCTGCGTCGAGAGGCTAAGCGCCTCAATGACAACAACATCAGTCTGCGCATCATTGGTGACCGCTCGCGGTTCCACCCGGAACTGCAAGCCGCCATGCGCGAAGCCGAGGCTATTACCGCAGGCAGTAACCGCTTTGTGCTGCAGATCGCAGCCAACTACGGTGGTCAGTGGGATATCGCCCAGGCAGCGCAGCGGCTGGCCCGCGAAGTGCAGGCCGGTCACCTGCGACCGGACGACATCACGCCTGAACTGTTGCAAACCTGCCTGGTGACTGGCGACCTGCCGTTGCCGGACTTGTGCATTCGTACCGGTGGCGAGCATCGCATCAGCAATTTCCTGCTGTGGCAGCTGGCATACACCGAGTTGTACTTCTCCGACCTGTTCTGGCCGGACTTCAAACACGATGCCATGCGTAATGCGCTGGCTGATTTCGCTTCCCGTCAACGTCGCTTCGGTAAAACGAGCGAACAGATCGAAGCTGGAGCCCGGGTTTAAATGTTAAAACAACGAATCATCACGGCGCTGATCCTGCTGCCGATTGCCTTGTGTGGTTTTTTCCTGCTTGAAGGTTCCGGCTTTGCGCTGTTTATCGGCCTGGTCGTGACGCTGGGAGCCTGGGAGTGGGCGCGCCTGGCGGGTTTCAGCAGCCAATTGCCGCGTATGGCGTATGCGGCAGTAGTCGCAGTGCTGTTGTTCCTGATGTACATCCTGCCGGACATTGCGCCTTGGGTACTGGGTGCTGCAGTGCTGTGGTGGGCGTTGGCGACATTCCTGGTGCTGACTTACCCGCGCACCAGTAGTCAATGGTCGAGCGTGGCCTGCAAGCTGGTGATTGGCCTGCTGATCCTGCTCCCGGCCTGGCAAGGGCTGGTGGAAATCAAGCGTTACCCCCTCGGTAACGAATTGATCCTGGCGGTGATGGTGCTGGTGTGGGGCGCAGATATTGGCGCCTACTTCTCCGGCCGTGCCTTCGGCAAGCGCAAGCTGGCCCCGGCCGTCAGCCCCGGCAAAAGCTGGGAAGGCGTATACGGCGGCTTGGCATTGACGCTGCTGATCACGCTGGTAGTCGGTGTGGTACGCGGCTGGTCGGTGAAGGAGATTTTCCTGGCCTTGCTGGGCACGGCTATCGTCGTGTTCATCTCGGTGGTGGGTGACCTCACCGAAAGCATGTTCAAGCGCCAGGCCGGGATCAAGGACAGCAGTAACCTGCTGCCGGGGCATGGTGGTGTGCTGGATCGTATCGACAGCCTGACTGCGGCGCTGCCGATCTTCGCCGTGCTGCTGTGGATGATCGCTTCGTGAGCCGCCTGCAACAGGTCACCGTACTGGGGGCGACCGGCTCGGTCGGGCTAAGTACCCTGGACGTCATTGCCCGTCATCCTGATCGCTATCAGGTTTTCGCCCTGACCGGCTTCACGCGCTTGAGCGAGTTGCTGGCCTTGTGTGTGCGCCACGCGCCGCGCTTTGCCGTGGTGCCTGAGGCCGCGGCAGCCCGTAGCCTTCAGGATGACCTGCGGGCTGCCGGGCTGGCCACGCAAGTCCTGGTGGGTGAGGCGGGGCTGTGCCAGGTGTCGGCCGATACGCAGGTTGATACCGTCGTGGCGGCGATTGTCGGCGCGGCGGGTTTGCGCCCGACCCTCGCTGCAGTCGATGCCGGCAAGAAGATTCTGCTGGCCAATAAGGAAGCCCTGGTCATGTCCGGCGCGCTCTTTATGCAGGCGGTGCGCAAGAGCGGTGCGGTGCTGCTGCCACTCGACAGCGAGCACAACGCAATTTTCCAGTGCATGCCAGGGGATTTTGCCCGTGGCTTGAGCCAGGTCGGCGTGCGCCGGATTCTGCTGACGGCGTCTGGTGGTCCATTCCGGCAGACTCCGTTGGCCGAGCTGGAACATGTGTCGCCCGATCAGGCCTGCGCTCACCCGAACTGGTCCATGGGGCGCAAAATCTCCGTGGATTCGGCGAGCATGATGAACAAGGGTCTGGAGTTGATCGAGGCTTGCTGGTTGTTCGATGCGCGGCCTGACCAGGTCGAAGTGGTGATTCACCCGCAAAGCGTGATCCATTCCCTGGTCGATTATGTGGACGGTTCGGTGTTGGCGCAGCTGGGTAATCCGGATATGCGTACACCGATCGCCAACGCCTTGGCCTGGCCGCAACGGATTGACTCCGGTGTAGCGCCACTGGATCTGTTTGCAGTGGCGCGCCTGGACTTCGAAGCGCCGGACGAGCAGCGCTTTCCCTGCCTGCGCCTGGCGCGGCAGGCGGCCGAGGCGGGCGGCACAGCGCCGGCGATGCTGAATGCGGCCAATGAAGTGGCCGTGGCGGCGTTTCTCGAACGGCGCATCCGCTTTCCACAGATCGCGAGTATCATCGAGGACGTCCTGGGTCTTGAGCCTGTCGTGGCGGTGAATGACCTGGGGGCCGTGTTTGAGGCGGATACCAAGGCGCGAGCCCTGGCCGGACAATGGCTGGGCCGCAATACGCGTTAGGCTGTGGGTGGGTTCGAGCCTTCAGGCATTGGATTGAAATGCGGAGAAATTAGATGAGTGCGCTCTACATGATTGTCGGCACCCTGGTTGCTCTGGGTGTGCTGGTTACCTTCCACGAATTTGGCCACTTCTGGGTGGCGCGTCGTTGCGGCGTCAAGGTATTGCGCTTTTCCGTCGGTTTCGGCATGCCGTTGTTGCGCTGGCATGATCGCCGTGGCACCGAGTTTGTGATCGCCGCTATCCCGCTGGGTGGCTACGTCAAGATGCTCGATGAGCGTGAAGGCGAAGTGCCCGCCGATCAGTTGGACCAATCGTTCAATCGCAGGACCGTTCGTCAGCGTATCGCGATTGTTGCAGCGGGCCCGATCGCCAACTTCCTGTTGGCGATGGTGTTCTTCTGGGTGCTGGCCATGATAGGCAGCCAGCAGGTGCGTCCAGTTATCGGCGCGGTCGAGGCGGACAGCATCGCGGCCAAGGCCGGCCTCATCGCTGGGCAGGAAATTGTTTCCATTGATGGCGAGCCAACCATGGGTTGGGGCGCGGTCAATTTGCAGTTGGTGCGTCGCCTCGGTGAAAGCGGCACCGTCAATGTGGTGGTGCGTGACCAGGATTCCAGCGCCGAAACCCCGCGGGCATTGGCGCTGGATCATTGGCTCAAGGGGGCCGACGAGCCGGATCCGATCAAATCCCTGGGGATTCGCCCTTGGCGCCCGGCATTGCCGCCGGTGCTGGCTGAGCTTGATCCGAAAGGCCCGGCCCAGGCCGCGGGCCTGAAAGCCGGTGATCGCCTGTTGGCCCTCGATGGCCAGGCGCTGGGTGACTGGCAGCAAGTGGTCGACCTGGTGCGTGTACGTCCTGATACCAGGATTGTGCTGAAAGTTGAGCGAGACGGTGCTCAGATCGATGTGCCTGTGACCTTGTCGGTTCGTGGCGAGGCCAAGGCGGCCGGGGGGGTACCTGGGGGCCGGCGTCAAAGGTGTCGAGTGGCCGCCATCGATGGTGCGAGAGGTCAGCTTCGGGCCTTTGGCCGCGATTGGCGAGGGCGCGAAACGCACCTGGACCATGAGCGTGCTGACCCTCGAATCCCTCAAGAAAATGTTGTTCGGTGAGCTCTCGGTAAAAAACTTGAGTGGACCGATAACCATTGCTAAAGTGGCGGGCGCTTCTGCCCAGTCGGGTGTCGCGGATTTCCTGAATTTCCTGGCTTATCTGAGTATTAGCCTTGGGGTTCTGAATTTGCTGCCCATTCCAGTATTGGATGGGGGGCATCTGTTGTTTTATCTGGTCGAGTGGGTGCGTGGTCGCCCCTTGTCGGATCGGGTGCAGGGTTGGGGGATACAGATCGGTATCAGTTTGGTGGTCGGAGTGATGTTGTTAGCTCTGGTCAACGATCTGGGACGACTGTAACGCTTCGCTGAATTGCGAATCTGCCGCATTTTGCGGCAGTTTGTTTATTGCCAGTTGGAATAAGAAAGGACTTCATGAAACGTCTGCTGCTAACTGCGGTTCTCACCGTATTGATGATCGCCGAAGTTCACGCCGAGTCCTTCACTATCTCCGATATTCGTGTCAACGGCCTCCAGCGGGTATCCGCCGGTAGCGTCTTTGGTGCCTTGCCGTTGAACGTCGGGGAACAGGCGGATGATCGTCGCCTGGTGGAATCCACTCGTGCGCTGTTCAAAACCGGGTTCTTTCAAGATATCCAGCTGGGTCGCGAAGGCAACGTCCTGGTTATCACGGTCGTCGAGCGACCTTCCGTCGCCAGTATCGCGATCGAGGGTAACAAGGCCATCTCCACTGAAGACCTGATGAAGGGCCTCAAGCAATCCGGCCTGGCCGAGGGCGAGATCTTCCAGCGCGCTACCCTTGAAGGTGTGCGTAACGAGCTGCAACGCCAGTACGTTGCTCAGGGCCGCTACTCCGCGACCGTGGAAACCGAAGTGATCCCGCAGCCTCGTAACCGTGTGGGCCTCAAGGTCAACATCAACGAAGGCACCGTGGCGGCCATCCAGCACATCAACGTGGTGGGCAACACCAAGTTCGCTGATGACGACCTGGTCGACCTGTTCGAACTCAAGACCACCAACTGGTTGTCGTTCTTCAAGAACGATGACAAGTACGCCCGTGAAAAACTCTCCGGCGACCTGGAACGCCTGCGCTCCTACTACCTGGACCGTGGCTACATCAACATGGACATTGCTTCGACCCAGGTGTCCATCACCCCGGACAAGAAGCACGTCTATATCACCGTCAACGTCAACGAAGGCGAGAAGTACAAGGTTCGTGACGTCAAGCTCAGCGGCGACCTGAAAGTCCCTGAAGACCAGGTCAAGTCCCTGCTGCTGGTGCAGAAGGACCAGGTCTTCTCGCGCAAGCTGATGACCACCACCTCCGAACTGATCACCCGTCGCCTGGGTAACGAAGGCTATACCTTCGCCAACGTCAACGGTGTGCCGACCCCGAATGATGAAGACCACACCGTGGACATCACCTTCGTCGTCGACCCGGGCAAGCGTGCCTACGTCAACCGCATCAACTTCCGCGGCAACACCAAGTCGGCCGACGAAGTGCTGCGTCGTGAGATGCGCCAGATGGAAGGTGGCTGGGCTTCGACCTACCTGATCGACCAGTCCAAGACCCGTCTTGAGCGCCTGGGCTTCTTCAAGGAAGTCAACGTCGAAACCCCGGCCGTACCGGGTGTGGATGACCAGGTTGACGTGAACTACGCCGTTGAAGAACAAGCCTCGGGTTCGATCACCGCCAGCGTCGGCTTCGCACAGAGTGCCGGCCTGATCCTCGGTGGCTCGATCACCCAGAACAACTTCCTCGGTACCGGTAACAAGGTGTCCATCGGCCTGACCCGCAGCGAATACCAGAGCCGCTATAACTTCGGTTATGTCGACCCCTACTGGACAGCTGACGGTGTGAGTCTGGGCTACAACGCCTTCTACCGCACCACCGACTACAAAGACCTCGACGTTGACGTTGCAAGCTATGCGATCGACAGCCTGGGCGTGGGCGCCAACATCGGTTACCCGATCAGCGAGACCTCGCGTCTGACCTTTGGCATCACTGCGCAACAGGATGAGATCAAGACCGGTGTGTACACCGTGGATGAGATCTTTGACTTCACCCGTCGTGAAGGCGACAAGTTCCTGAACTTCAAGGCGTCTGCCGGCTGGTCCGAGTCGACCCTGAACAAAGGTGTGCTGGCAACCCGTGGCCATTCCCAAAGCCTGACTGCAGAAGTCACCACGCCGGGCAGCGATCTGTCGTTCTTCAAGCTCGACTACCGCGGCCAGCTGTTCCAGCCGTTGAGCGATAACTACACCATGCGCCTGCACACTGAGCTGGGTTATGGCGACGGTTACGGTTCCACTGATGGCTTGCCGTTCTATGAAAACTACTATGCAGGTGGTTTCAACTCGGTACGTGGCTTCAAGGACAGCACCTTGGGCCCGCGTGGTACCCCAAGCCGTGGTTTTGCTGACACCGGTAACGTCGGAACTCGACGTGACGACGACAACGATCCGCTGCCATTCGGTGGTAACGTGCTGATCCAGGGTGGTGCAGAGATCCTGTTCCCGCTGCCATTCGTCAAGGACCAGCGTTCGCTGCGCACCTCGGTCTTCTGGGACGTGGGTAACGTGTTCGACTCCAAGTGTGAACAAATCACCAACCCGAACGGTTCGCGGTCCAACACCCAATGCAACGACGTGAGCCTCAGCAACCTGGCGAGCTCCGTGGGCGTGGGTGTGACCTGGGTGACGGCGCTGGGCCCGTTGAGCTTTGCTCTGGCCATGCCGATCAAGAAACCGGATAACGCTGAAACCCAGATTTTCCAATTCTCCCTCGGCCAGACGTTCTAAGCGTCTGACCTAAGATAACGACAACGGATTCTGTAGGAGTACATCGTGCGTAAGTTGACTCAATTGGTCCTGCTGGCCACTGTGCTGGTAACCACCCCGGCCTTCGCCGAAATGAAAATCGCCGTACTGAACTATCAGATGGCCCTGCTGGAATCCGACGCGGCCAAGAAGTACGCCGTGGATGCAGAGAAGAAGTTCGGTCCGCAACTGACCAAGCTCAAAACGTTGGAAAGCAGCGCCAAGGGCATCCAGGATCGCCTGGTAGCCGGTGGCGACAAGATGCAGCAAGGCGAGCGCGAGCGTCTGGAGCTTGAATTCAAGCAAAAGGCCCGTGACTACCAGTTCCAGTCCAAGGAGCTGAACGAAGCCAAGGCTGTGGCTGACCGTGAGATGCTCAAGCAGCTCAAGCCCAAGCTCGATAGCGCCGTGGAAGAAGTCATCAAGAAGGGTGCCTTCGACCTGGTGTTCGAGCGCGGCGCCGTGATTGACGTCAAGCCTCAATACGACATCACCCGCCAGGTGATCGAGCGCATGAACCAGCTGAAGTAACCCATGACCGCGACTATCAGGCTCGGCGAGTTGGCCGAGTTCCTGGGAGCCACCTTGCGTGGCTCCCCGGAGAAAGAAATCACTGGGCTAGCCACCTTGCAGGAGGCTGGCCCAGCTCAGTTGAGCTTCCTTGCAAACCCCCAATACCGTAAGTACCTGGTCGATTGCCAGGCCGCAGCCGTGTTGCTGAAGGCCGCTGACGCCGAAGGCTTTGTCGGGGATGCGTTGGTGGTGGCCGACCCGTACCTGTCGTACGCCAAGGCGTCACACCTGTTCGATCCAAAGCCTAAGGCGGCCGGTGGTATTCATCCATCAGCCGTGATCGCCACGGATGCCCAGGTTGACCCTTCGGCCAGCATTGGTGCGTTTGCCGTGATCGAGAGTGGCGCGCGTATCGGTGCAGGCGTGACCGTGGGCGCCCACTGCTTTATCGGTGCGCGCTGTGAAATCGGTGCCGATGGCTGGCTGGCTCCCCGTGTGACTCTCTACCACGATGTGCGTATTGGTCAGCGTGTGGTCATTCAGTCGGGTGCGGTGATCGGCGGTGAAGGGTTCGGTTTTGCCAACTCCAAGGGTGTCTGGCACAAGATCGCCCAGGTCGGCGGCGTATTGATCGGCGACGATGTGGAGATCGGCGTGAACACCGCTGTTGATCGCGGGGCCCTGGCCGATACCGTGATCGGCAACGGCGTGAAGCTCGATAACCAGATCCAGATCGCCCACAACGTACAGATTGGCGATCACACCGCCATGGCGGCCTGCGTGGGCATCTCCGGCAGCACCAGGATCGGCAAGCATTGCATGCTCGCCGGTGGTGTCGGGCTGGTCGGGCATATCGACATTTGCGACAACGTCTTCATCACCGGCATGACCATGGTGACCCACTCGATTACCGAGCCTGGGGCCTATTCTTCCGGTACCGCCATGCAACCTGCGGCTGAATGGCGCAAGAGTGCGGCGCGGTTGAGGAAGATCGACGACATGGCACGACGCATCAAACAGCTGGAAAAGCGTGTTGGGGACGTGACCCCTGGCGGTAATGCTTCATCAGAAGGCTGATACCATTTCCATATCAAGTGTGCACAGCCGCTAGACTGCTCCCTTGATTTGCTAGCGGGGCGTGCGCTTAGTCCGCCCGCCCCCAATCTTTATTACAGGCTTCCCCCCGAAATGATGGACATCAACGAGATTCGCGAATACCTGCCTCACCGTTACCCGTTCCTGCTGGTGGATCGCGTAGTGGACCTCAACGTCGAGGAAAAGCGCATTCGTGCCTACAAGAATGTCAGCATCAACGAACCATTCTTCAACGGTCACTTTCCTGCGCATCCAATCATGCCGGGTGTGTTGATCATCGAGGCGATGGCCCAGGCTGCCGGTATCCTTGGTTTTAAAATGCTCGACCTCAAGCCTGCCGACGGTACGCTTTACTATTTCGTGGGTTCCGACAAACTGCGTTTTCGCAGCCCGGTCACTCCGGGTGACCAGTTGATCCTGGAAGCCAAGTTCATCAGCTGCAAGCGCCAGATCTGGAAGTTCGAATGCCAGGCCTCGGTAGATGGCAAGCCGGTGTGCTCTGCCGAGATCATCTGTGCGGAACGCAAACTATGAGTTTGATTGACCCTCGCGCAATCATCGATCCGTCGGCCGTACTGGCCGCCGACGTTGAGGTCGGCCCTTGGTCGATCGTCGGCGCAGGTGTGGAAATCGGCGAGGGGACTGTCATCGGGCCGCACGTGATCCTCAAGGGTCCGACCCGCATTGGCAAACACAATCGTATCTACCAGTTTTCTTCGGTAGGCGAAGACACCCCGGACATGAAGTACAAGGGTGAAGAAACACGCCTGGTAATCGGTGACCACAACATCATCCGTGAAGGCGTCACCATTCACCGCGGGACTGTGCAGGATCGTGCCGAAACCACCTTGGGTGATCACAACCTCGTCATGGCCTATGCGCATATCGGCCATGACAGCGTGATCGGCAACCATTGCATCCTGGTCAATAACACCGCGCTGGCAGGCCACGTGCACGTTGACGACTGGGCGATCCTGTCCGGATTCACCCTTGTGCATCAGTATTGTCATATCGGCGCCCACAGCTTTTCCGGCATGGGCACTGCGATCGGCAAAGATGTTCCGGCATTCGTTACGGTGTTCGGCAATCCTGCCGAAGCCCGTAGCATGAACTTCGAAGGCATGCGCCGCCGAGGTTTCAGCGAGGATGCGATCCACGCCCTGCGCCGCGCCTACAAGACCGTTTACCGCCAAGGACTGACGGTTGAGCAGGCCCTGACCGAACTGACCGAGCCGGCTACGCTGTTCCCGGAAGTCGCGGTGTTCCGTGACTCGATCCAGGCGTCGACTCGCGGCATCACCCGCTGATCATGGCCAACCTGCGTATTGCGCTAGTGGCCGGTGAAGCTTCCGGCGATATCCTGGGTGCTGGCCTGATGCGTGCCCTCAAGGCCCAGCATCCCGCGGTGGAATTTATCGGGGTGGGTGGCCCCTTGATGCAGGCCGAAGGGCTTGCCTCCTATTTTCCCATGGAGCGTCTGTCGGTCATGGGCCTGGTGGAGGTATTGGGACGCCTGCGCGAGCTTCTCGCTCGTCGCAAACTGCTGATCAAGACGCTCATTGAAGAAAAGCCCGATGTGTTTATCGGTATCGATGCACCGGATTTCACCCTCAATATCGAACTCAAGCTGCGTCAGGCTGGAATCAAGACCGTGCACTACGTCAGCCCGTCCGTGTGGGCGTGGCGACAGAAGCGCGTGTTGAAGATTCGCGAAGGCTGCGACCTGATGTTGACCCTGTTGCCATTCGAGGCGCGGTTCTACGAAGAGCAGGGCGTGCCGGTACGGTTTGTCGGCCATACCCTGGCCGATGCCATTCCCTTGCACGCTGACCGTGCTGCGGCGCGTGCCGAATTGGGCTTGCCCGACGGCCCATTGGTGGCGTTGATGCCGGGCAGTCGTGGCGGTGAAGTCGGGCGCTTGGGTGCGCTGTTTTTTGACGCCGCCGAACGTCTGCAAGCGCAAAAACCGGGCGTTCGTTTTGTATTGCCATGCGCCAGCCCGCAACGTCGCGTGCAGATCGAAACCTTGCTCGAAGGTCGCGACCTGCCGCTGACCCTGCTCGACGGCCAGTCCCACCTGGCCCTGGCAGCCTGCGATGCCGTGCTGATCGCGTCGGGTACTGCCACCCTGGAAGCCTTGCTGTACAAGCGCCCCATGGTCGTGGCCTATCGCCTGGCGCCGCTGACCTTCTGGATCCTCAAGCGCATGGTCAAGAGCCCCTACATCTCCCTGCCCAACCTGCTGGCCCAGCGCCTGCTGGTGCCGGAGTTATTGCAGGACAATGCAACGCCCGAAGCGCTCGCGCAAACTCTACTACCCTTGATCGACGGTGGCGAAGAGCAGACCCGTGGTTTCGACGATATTCACCGTACCCTGCGTCGTGATGCCTCGAACCAGGCGGCCGACGCCGTGTTGACCTTGATCGGCCAAAAACAGGGAGCCTTATGATCACGCAAATGGGCCTGGATTTCAGCCTGGTTGCCCAAGCCCATGAGCTGGTGGCCGGCGTTGACGAAGTAGGGCGCGGT
The DNA here is from genome assembly GCF_001439685.1 of Pseudomonas libanensis. Lineage (GTDB taxonomy): Bacteria > Pseudomonadota > Gammaproteobacteria > Pseudomonadales > Pseudomonadaceae > Aquipseudomonas > Aquipseudomonas libanensis. The sequence continues at coordinate 165,955 of NZ_JYLH01000005.1, read as the reverse complement.
CCGTTGTGCGGTGCCGTGGTCACGGCAGCGGTGATCCTTGACCCGAACCGTCCGATCCTGGGCCTCAATGATTCGAAAAAACTTACTGAAGCCCGTCGTGAAAAACTCTTCGACGAAATCTGTGAGAAAGCCCTGAGCTGGCATATTGCCCGGGCAGAAGTGGAAGAAATCGACGAATTGAACATCCTGCACGCTACCATGCTGGCCATGCAGCGTGCGGTGGAAGGCCTGCATATCACCCCGAAATTGGCGATGATCGACGGCAACCGTTGCCCGAAACTGGCGATGCGCGCTGAAGCCGTGGTCCAGGGCGATGGCAAGGTTCCGGCCATTGCTGCGGCGTCGATCCTGGCCAAGGTCAGTCGTGACCGCGAAATGGCTGCGTTCGATTTGATCTACCCCGGCTATGGCATGGGTGGGCATAAGGGCTATCCGACGCCCGTTCATCTGGAAGCCCTGGCCCGCCTCGGCCCAACGCCTATCCATCGTCGTTCCTTTGCCCCGGTGCGCCAGGCTTATGAGGCGCGTGAGAGCCTGATCGAGGTTTAGCGCCAAGGCTGATGTTTTTACCAAGGCCCGGTACAATCCGGGCCTTGTTGTTTCCATGTATCAAGACAGGATCACTATGCCGGCTTCATTCGTTCACCTGCGCCTGCACACTGAATACTCCCTGGTCGACGGCCTGGTACGAATCAAGCCACTGGTCAAAACCCTGGTGGGCATGAACATGCCTGCGGTGGCGGTTACCGATCAGAACAACATGTGCTCCCTGGTCAAGTTCTACAAGAATGCCATGGGCGCCGGCATCAAGCCGATCTGCGGTGTCGACCTGTGGCTGTCCAACAAAGACCCGGATAACCCCCTTAGCCGCATCAGCCTGCTGGCGATGAACGGCGTGGGTTATCGCAACCTTACCGAGCTGATTTCCCGTGGTTTTATCGACGGCCAGCGCAACGGCTCGATTATTATCGAGCGCGAGTGGGTGGCCGAAGCCAGCGAAGGCGTGATCATGCTCTCGGCGGCCAAGGAAGGCGAAATCGGTATCGCGCTGCTGGGCGGTAATCCCCAGGAAGCCGAAGTGCTGGCCCGCGAGTGGATGCAGGTTTTTCCGGACCGTTTCTACCTGGAAGTCCAACGTACCAACCGTCCCAATGATGAAGAGCACCTGCATGCCGCCGTGGCCCTGGCCGACAAGCTGGGCGCGCCACTGGTGGCGACCAACGATGTGCGCTTTATCAAGAAAGAAGATTTCGAGGCCCACGAAACCCGCGTGTGCATCGGCGAAGGCCGAGCCCTGGATGACCCGCGCCGCTCGAAAAACTACAGCGAAGAGCAGTACCTCAAAAGCGCCGAAGAAATGGCGCAGTTGTTCAGCGATTTGCCTGAGGCCCTGGAAAACTCCGTCGAGATCGCCAAGCGCTGCAACATTGAAGTGAAGCTGGGCAAGCACTTCCTGCCCAACTTCCCGATTCCCGATGGCATGACCATCGATGAGTACTTTCGCAAGGTGTCGTTCGATGGCCTGGAAGAGCGCCTCAGCGTCCTGCTGCCCAAGGACACCACCGAAGACTATGAAGCCAAGCGCCAGGTGTATGTCGACCGGTTGAATTTCGAGCTGGATATCATCATCCAGATGGGGTTCCCCGGTTACTTCCTGATCGTGATGGACTTTATCCAGTGGGCCAAGAACAACGGCGTGCCGGTCGGTCCGGGCCGGGGGTCAGGCGCTGGCTCGCTGGTGGCCTATGTGCAGAAAATTACCGATCTTGACCCGCTGGAATATGACCTGCTGTTCGAACGGTTCCTGAACCCGGAACGGGTATCCATGCCCGACTTCGACGTCGACTTCTGCATGGACGGCCGCGATCGGGTCATCGAGTACGTGGCCGAGAAATATGGCCGCAACGCGGTAAGCCAGATCATCACCTTCGGTTCCATGGCCGCCAAGGCGGTAATCCGTGACGTGGCGCGGGTGCAAGGCAAGTCCTACGGTTTGGCGGATCGCCTGTCGAAGATGATCCCGTTCGAAGTCGGCATGACCCTGGAAAAAGCCTACGAGCAGGAAGAGATCCTGCGCGACTTCATCAAGGTCGATGAAGAAGCCGCGGAAATCTGGGAGATGGCGCGCAAGCTTGAAGGCGTGGTGCGTAACGTCGGTAAGCACGCCGGTGGCGTGGTGATCGCGCCCACCAAACTGACCGACTTTTCGCCGATCTATTGCGATGAAGAAGGCGACGGCCTGGTGACCCAGTTCGACAAGGATGACGTGGAGGCGGCCGGCCTGGTGAAGTTCGACTTCCTCGGCCTGCGCACCCTGACCATCATCGACTGGGCGCTCAAGACCATCAACCGCGACCGTGCCAAGGTCGGCGAAGAACCGCTGGATATCGCGTTTATCCCGCTGGATGACAAACCGACCTACAGCCTGTTGCAAAAAGCTGAAACCACGGCGGTGTTCCAGCTTGAATCCCGGGGCATGAAGGAGCTGATCAAAAAGCTTAAGCCCGACTGCCTGGAAGACTTGATCGCACTGGTGGCCCTGTTCCGTCCGGGCCCGCTGCAATCGGGCATGGTGGACGACTTCATCAACCGTAAGCACGGCCGCGCCGAACTGGCGTACCCGCACTCCGACTACCAGTACGAGGGTCTCAAGCCCGTATTGGCGCCGACCTACGGCATCATCCTGTACCAGGAACAGGTGATGCAGATCGCCCAGGTGATGGCGGGCTACACCCTTGGTGGAGCGGACATGCTGCGTCGCGCCATGGGTAAGAAAAAGCCCGAGGAAATGGCCAAGCAGCGTGGCGGTTTCATTGAAGGCTGCGCAACTAACAATATCGACGCCGATCTGGCGGGTAACATCTTCGACCTGGTGGAGAAATTCGCCGGTTATGGCTTCAACAAATCCCACTCCGCCGCCTACGGCCTGGTGTCATACCAGACCGCCTGGCTGAAAGCCCATTACCCAGCGCCGTTCATGGCGGCGGTACTCTCGGCGGATATGCACAACACCGACAAGGTCGTGACCTTGATCGAGGAAGTGCGCACCATGAAGCTGCGCCTCGACGCGCCGGACGTGAACGCTTCGGAGTTCAAGTTCACGGTGAACGACGAAGGCCGCATCATCTATGGCCTCGGCGCGATCAAGGGCGTGGGCGAAGGCCCGGTGGAAGCCATCACCGAGGCGCGCCAGGACGGGCCGTTCAAGGACCTGTTCGATTTTTGCGCACGGGTTGACCTCAAGCGCATCAACAAACGTACCCTCGATGGCTTGATCCGCAGCGGCGCACTCGACCGGCTCGGCCCGTATTTCCATGATGAGCCCAAGGCTTACCAGGCCAATATCGATCGCAACCGTGCAGTGCTGCTCACCGCCATGGAGGAGGCAATCAAGGCCGCCGAACAGACCGCCCGCACCCATGACAGCGGCCACGCCGACCTGTTTGGCGGGCTGTTTGTCGAAGAAGATGCCGATGTCTACGCCAACCATCGCAAGGCCAAGGAGCTCACGCTCAAGGAACGTCTCAAGGGGGAGAAAGACACCCTGGGCCTGTACCTGACCGGTCATCCGATTGACGAATACGAAGGCGAGATCCGGCGTTTCGCCCGCCAGCGCATCATCGACCTGAAACCGGCGCGCGATACCCAGACCGTCGCCGGTATGATCATCGCCCTGCGGGTGATGAAAAATAAGAAGGGCGACAAGATGGGCTTCATCACCCTCGATGACCGCTCGGGCCGCATCGAAGCGTCATTGTTTGCCGACGCGTTTCACTCCGCCCAGTCGCTGCTGCAGACCGACGCCATGGTGGTGGTGGAAGGGGAGGTCAGCAATGATGACTTCTCCGGTGGCCTGCGCCTGCGTGTCAAGCGGGTGATGAGCATGGAAGATGCCCGTACCAATCTCGCCGAGAGCCTGCGCCTGAAGGTCAAGACCGAAGCGCTCAAGGGCGATCAGCTACGCTGGTTGGGTGACCTGCTCAAACGTCACCGCGGCGCGTGCCCGGTGACCATGGAGTACACCGGCAGCGACGCCAAGGCCATGTTGCAGTTTGGCGAGACGTGGCGGATTGATCCCGCCGATGGCTTGATTCAAGCATTGCGTGACCAGTTCGGGCGAGACAACGTCTTCCTCCAATACCGTTGACGGTCAGCACCCCTGACCTCGGCTGAACATTTAATCTCGACCTAAACGCGCCTCTCCCTTAAGGTAGGGCGCGAATAGACAACCGGCTGGCCAGGCACTCCTTGGCCGTCGACCCAAGACGGACGCTTATGAACCCGAATTTTCTTGATTTCGAACAGCCGATCGCTGACCTGCAAGCCAAGATCGAAGAGCTGCGCCTGGTCGGCAATGACAATTCGCTGAATATCGGCGATGAGATCGCTCGCCTGCAAGACAAGAGCAGCACGCTCACCGAAGACATTTTCGGCAAGCTGACCAGCTGGCAGATCGCGCGCCTGGCTCGCCACCCGCGCCGTCCGTACACCCTGGACTACATCGAGCACATCTTCACCGAGTTCGACGAGCTGCACGGCGACCGCCATTTTTCCGATGACGCAGCCATCGTGGGCGGTATCGCTCGCCTGGACGACCAGCCAGTGATGGTGATCGGTCACCAGAAAGGCCGTGAAGTGCGCGAGAAGGTGCGCCGCAACTTCGGCATGCCGCGTCCGGAAGGCTACCGCAAGGCGTGTCGCCTGATGGAAATGGCCGAGCGCTTCAAGATGCCGATCCTGACCTTCATCGACACCCCGGGCGCCTACCCGGGCATCGATGCCGAAGAGCGTAACCAGAGCGAAGCGATTGCCTGGAACCTGCGAGTCATGGCGCGCCTGAAAACCCCGATCATCGCCACCGTGATCGGTGAGGGTGGTTCCGGCGGTGCACTGGCCATCGGCGTCTGCGACCAGCTGAACATGCTGCAATACTCGACCTACGCGGTGATCTCCCCGGAAGGTTGCGCCTCGATCCTGTGGAAAACCGCAGAGAAGGCACCGGATGCGGCTGAAGCCATGGGCATCACCGCCGATCGCCTCAAGGGCCTGGGGATCGTGGACAAGGTCATCGCCGAGCCACTGGGCGGCGCCCACCGTGATCCGGCTGCCGCTGCTGCGACCATCCGTGCAGAATTGGGCTCGCAATTGGCGATGCTCAAGAAGCTCGATAACGAAGCGCTGCTGGCTCGTCGTTATGAGCGCCTGATGAGCTACGGTCTCTAAAGTCGCAGCAGTACCAATGTGGGAGGGGGCTTGCCCCCGATTGCTGGGTGTCAGTCACTGTATCTGCTGACTGATCCACCGCTATCGGGAGCAAGCCCCCTCCCACATTTGCTTTGTGTATGCTCGGCCTATGTATTCCAGATTTGTGGCGGTGACATCTGATGAAACCGGCTCTACCCGCCAGACTCCTGAAAACCCTGGCCCCCTGGCGCAATGCACCTGCCTGGCATATCGCATTCTCCGGTGGCCTCGATTCCACCGTCCTGCTGCACCTTCTGGCCTCCCTGGCAAACACCGAAAGCCTGCCGCCCATCAGCGCTGTGCATGTCCATCATGGCCTGCAAGCGGCCGCTGACGCCTGGCCCAGTCATTGCCAAGCGTTATGTGACAGCCTGGGCATACCTTTGCAGGTCTTGCGTGTACAGGTGCAACCCGGTGCCAGCCAGGAGCGGGCCGCGCGTAACGCACGTTACCAGGCGTTTACCGAGGTGATCGGGGCAGGGGAGGTGCTGCTCACCGCCCAGCATCGCGACGATCAGGCCGAAACCCTGCTGTTCCGCCTGTTGCGCGGCGCCGGAGTGCGTGGGTTGGCGGCGATGCCCGAGTGTCGCCCGTTGGCGACGGGGCACTTGGTGCGGCCACTGCTGGCAGTCTCCCGGGAAGCGCTGGAAGCCTACACCCACGAACACCAATTGAAGTGGATTGAAGACCCTTCGAACGGCGATCCACGGTTCTCGCGTAATTACCTGCGCCATCAGGTCTTTCCAGCGCTGACGCAACGCTGGCCACAGGCAGTCTCGAGCCTGGCCCGCACTGCCGAGCACCTGAGTGAAGCCCAGAGCCTGCTCGATGAGCTGGCGCACATGGATCTGACCGCCGCCGATCAGCCTTCAACGTTTTCGTGGTTGCCTTTGCCGTCCCTGGCCCTTGCTCCGTTGCGCGATCTTTCCGATGCTCGCCAGCGCAATGCCTTGCGTCACTGGTTGAATCCGCTGACTCGACTGCCCGACAGTGACCACTGGGCCAACTGGTACGCCCTGCGCGATGCCAAGGCGGACGCACAGCCGTTATGGCGCCTGGCAGACGGTCAGCTTCATCGTTGCGGCGAACGCATTTGGTGGCTGCCTACCATTTGGTCGGAATTTTCCGACGCGCCGGTGGGCTGGCCCGATCCGCGAAATCCACTAGAGTTAACCGGGAACGGCCAACTGATGTTTGCCGGCAAGGCTCCCGAAGGGCCTTTGTCGATTCGTTATCGCCAGGGTGGCGAAATCGTCGAAGTGCCAGGTCGAGGCCGGCGTGATCTTAAGCGCCTGCTGAATGAAAGTGGTATGCCGGGCTTCGTCCGTGGCAGATTGCCGCTGGTCTATCGGGGCGAGCAATTGCTGGCTGTGCCGACGCTTGCGGGGCTTTGGGCCAGCCCGCTGGATGACTGGCAATTACATTGGTTGCCACAGACCTGCGATCAAGGTTTGAGCTGATAGAGCCTTTCCGGTAGACTACGCTCCCTTCTTGATACAACTTCTGTGGATTCGACTGAATCGCAGCAGTTGCCGATTACCAAGCAGTCTTTGCTGGGCGATTCCAAAAAATGTGTAGCGATCAACGTACCGGTGTTCCATTGCTGGTCTGTCACAACGCGGCGGTTTTTTTGAAAGGTGCACTGTGATTAATGCAGGTGATCGGGGGCTTCGGCCTTCCTTCGCTTTCCCCGGCGGCTCGGACCGCTTTAACGCAGACTTCTAGGGTTTTTCATGACGCGCTACATATTCGTCACGGGCGGTGTTGTTTCTTCATTGGGGAAAGGCATTGCCTCCGCTTCATTGGCGGCCATCCTGGAGGCGCGGGGACTTAAGGTCACCATGCTCAAGCTGGACCCGTACATCAACGTTGACCCGGGCACCATGAGCCCGTTCCAGCACGGTGAAGTGTTCGTCACCCACGACGGCGCCGAGACCGACCTGGACCTGGGCCACTACGAGCGGTTCATCCGCACGACCATGACCCAGAACAACAACTTCACCACCGGCCGTGTCTACGAGCACGTGCTGCGCAAGGAGCGCCGTGGTGACTACCTGGGTGCAACCATCCAGGTGATCCCGCACATCACCGACGAAATCAAGCGCCGCATCATCAAGGGTGCAGGCGATGCCGACGTGGCGATGGTCGAGATCGGCGGCACCGTGGGTGACATCGAATCCCAACCGTTCCTTGAAGCCATCCGCCAGTTGCGCTTCGAAGTCGGCGCCAAGCGCGCGATGCTGATGCACCTGACACTGGTGCCGTACATCGCCACCGCCGGCGAAACCAAGACCAAGCCCACCCAGCACTCGGTCAAGGAACTGCGTTCCATCGGCCTGCAGCCGGACGTGCTGGTGTGCCGCTCCGATCACCCGATCGACATTTCCTCGCGCCGCAAGATCGCGCAATTCACCAACGTTGAAGAGCGTGCGGTGATCGCTCTCGAAGACGCCGACACCATCTACAAGATCCCGGGCATCCTGCATTCCCAGGGGCTGGATGATTTCGTGGTCGAGCGTTTCGGCCTGCAGTGCAATGGCGCGGACCTGTCCGAGTGGGAAGCCGTGGTCGACGCCAAGCTCAACCCTGAGCATGAAGTCACCATCGCCATGGTCGGTAAGTACATGGAGTTGCTGGATGCGTACAAGTCGCTGATCGAAGCGATGAGCCACGCCGGTATCAGCAACCGTACCAAGGTCAACCTGCGCTATATCGATTCCGAAGACATCGAGAATCAGGGCACCGCGCTGCTTGAAGGCGTAGATGCGATCCTGGTTCCCGGCGGTTTCGGCCTGCGTGGCGTGGAAGGCAAGATCACCGCGGTGCAATACGCCCGTGAAAACAAGGTGCCGTACCTGGGCATCTGCCTGGGCATGCAAGTGGCCGTCATCGAGTTCGCCCGCAACGTGCTGGGCTGGAAAGACGCCAACTCCACCGAGTTCGATCACAGCAGCGGCCACCCGGTCGTGGGCCTGATCACCGAGTGGGAAGACGCCACCGGCGCGGTTGAAACCCGTACCGAAAGCTCCGACCTGGGCGGCACCATGCGCCTTGGCGCACAGGATTGCCTGTTGGAAGCAGGTTCTCTGGTGCACGACTGCTACGGCAAGGACGTGATCGTCGAGCGTCACCGTCACCGCTACGAAGTGAACAACAACCTGCTGCCGCAGATCAAAGAAGCTGGCCTGAAAATTTCCGGTCGCTCCGGTGATGGCAAGCTGGTTGAAGTGGTCGAGGCGCCGGATCATCCGTGGTTCGTGGCCTGCCAGTTCCACCCTGAGTTCACCTCGACGCCGCGCGACGGTCACCCGTTGTTCAGCGGTTTCGTCAAAGCAGCACTGACGCAACATCAGAAGAAGGCGTAAACCTGATGGCCCAGAAGATCATTCGCGTAGGCGACATCGAGATTGCCAACGACAAGCCCATGGTGCTGTTCGGCGGCATGAATGTGCTGGAAAGCCGCGACATGGCGATGCAGGTCTGTGAAGAGTACGTGCGGGTTACCCAGAAACTGGGTATCCCTTATGTATTCAAGGCCAGCTTCGACAAGGCCAACCGTTCCTCCGTGACCTCCTATCGTGGCCCGGGCCTTGAAGAAGGCATGCGGATCTTCCAGGACATCAAGCAAGCCTTCGGCGTGCCGATCATCACCGACGTCCACGAGCCTGAGCAGGCTGCCGTGGTCGCCGAGGTGTGCGACATCATCCAGTTGCCGGCCTTCCTGTCGCGCCAGACCGACCTTGTGGTCGCGATGGCCAAGACCGGCGCTGTGATCAATATCAAGAAAGCCCAGTTCCTCGCACCCCAGGAAATGAAACATATCCTGAGCAAGTGCGTGGAAGCGGGTAACGACCAGTTGATCCTGTGCGAGCGTGGTTCGAGCTTCGGCTACAACAACCTCGTGGTGGACATGCTCGGTTTTGGCATCATGAAGCAGTTCGAATACCCGGTATTCTTCGACGTGACCCACGCGCTGCAAATGCCCGGTGGTCGCTCGGACTCTGCCGGCGGTCGCCGTGCCCAGGTCACCGACCTGGCCAAGGCGGGCATGAGCCAGTCCCTGGCCGGCCTGTTCCTCGAAGCGCACCCGGACCCGGACAACGCCAAGTGCGACGGCCCATGCGCCCTGCGCCTGGACAAGCTGGAGCCATTCCTGGCCCAGCTCAAGCAGTTGGACGAACTGGTCAAGAGTTTTCCGACGGTAGAGACCGCGTAACTGCCATTTCTCCGGTAGAATTTCCCACGCTTTACGCTCAGGCCCACGGGCCTGGGCCTTGCCCTCTGCAAGCCTGCCCCGTTGTTCCACCCTTGCGGTCGGTCAAAGATTTCCTTCAGCTGCGTCGTTTTCGTCAACTTTGGAGTGTTTACAACAATGGCAAAAATCGTCGACATCAAAGGTCGTGAAGTTCTCGACTCCCGTGGCAACCCCACCGTCGAAGCCGACGTGCTTCTCGATAACGGCATCATCGGCAGCGCCTGCGCACCGTCCGGTGCCTCCACCGGTTCGCGCGAAGCGCTGGAACTGCGTGATGGCGACAAGAGCCGTTACCTGGGCAAGGGTGTACTCAAGGCTGTAGCCAACATCAACGGTCCGATTCGTGACCTGTTGCTGGGCAAGGACCCGCTGGACCAGAAAGCCCTGGACCACGCGATGATCAAGCTCGACGGCACCGAAAACAAAGGCAGCCTGGGCGCCAACGCCATCCTCGCCGTGTCCCTGGCTGCCGCCAAGGCTGCCGCCCAGGACCAGGACCTGCCACTCTACGCACACATCGCCAACCTGAACGGTACCCCGGGCGTCTACTCGATGCCGGTGCCGATGATGAACATCATCAACGGTGGCGAGCACGCTGATAACAACGTCGACATCCAGGAATTCATGGTGCAGCCTGTTGGCGCCAAGTCCTTCTCCGAAGGCCTGCGCATGGGCACCGAGATCTTCCATCACCTCAAGGCTGTACTGAAGGCCCGTGGCCTGAGCACCGCCGTGGGTGACGAAGGTGGTTTTGCACCGAACCTGGCCTCCAACGAAGACGCACTGAAAGTCATTTCCGAAGCGGTGGCCAACGCTGGCTATAAACTGGGCACCGACGTGACCCTGGCTCTGGACTGCGCTGCCAGCGAGTTCTTTGAGGATGGCAAGTACAACCTGTCCGGCGAAGGCCAGGTGTTCAGCTCCGAAGGTTTCGCTGAATACCTCAAGGGCCTGACCCAGCGCTACCCGATCATTTCGATCGAAGACGGCCTGGACGAGTCCGATTGGGACGGCTGGAAAATCCTCACCGACAAAATCGGCGAGAAAATCCAGCTGGTGGGCGACGACCTGTTCGTGACCAACACCAAGATCCTGAAAGAGGGCATCGACAAGAAGATCGCCAACTCGATCCTGATCAAGTTCAACCAGATCGGCACCCTGACCGAAACCCTGGAAGCCATCCAGATGGCCAAGGCCGCCGGTTACACCGCGGTGATCTCCCACCGCTCCGGCGAAACCGAAGACTCCACCATTGCCGACCTGGCCGTGGGTACTTCGGCGGGCCAGATCAAGACGGGCTCCCTGTGCCGTTCCGATCGCGTTTCCAAGTACAACCAATTGCTGCGCATCGAAGAGCAATTGGCGGGTAAAGCCAAGTACAACGGTCGCGCTGAGTTTCGCGGCTAAGCAGTAAATGGTAAAAAGTCGGCGGATTGCGTCGGAAATCTCACGAAAGTGTGAATTTCGGCGCTAATCTGCTGACTGACAAGCGCAAGCCTGGTGTATCCAGGCTTTGTGCTATCAGTTGCTGCAAAAGGTTTGCATGACTGTCTTTTTTCACTGGATACCCGGATTTCGATGCGCAGTCCCAATTGGTTGTTCCTCGTCTTGCTCTTGTTGCTGGCTGGCCTGCAGTACCGCCTATGGGTCGGTAATGGCAGCTTTGCGCAGGTGGAAGAGCTGACCCAGCAAATTGCCGACCAGCGTGCCGAAAACGAACGCCTGCTGGAGCGCAACCGCGTCCTCGACGCCGAAGTGCTTGAGCTGAAGAAAGGTACCGAGACCGTTGAAGAGCGGGCTCGCCATGAGTTGGGCATGGTCAAGGAGGGCGAGACCCTCTACCAGTTGGCCCAATGAACGGTGATTTACCGGCCTTCTGGGCCGTGATTCCTGCCGCGGGCGTTGGTGCCCGTATGGCTGCGGACCGTCCCAAGCAATACCTGCAACTGGGCGGGCGCACTATTCTCGAACACAGCCTCGGCTGTTTTCTCGGCCATCCATCGCTCAAGGGCCTGGTGGTCAGCCTCGCTGTTGATGACCCTTATTGGCCCACCCTGGCGTGCGCCACTGACCCGCGTATCCAGCGTGCGGACGGTGGCTCGGAGCGCTCGGGCTCGGTGCTTAATGCGCTGCTGCACCTTAATGCCCTGGGCGCCAGCGATGACGACTGGGTGCTGGTGCACGACGCTGCGCGGCCCAACCTGGGCCGTGATGACCTTGACAAACTCTTGGCTGAACTGGCGGACGACCCGGTGGGCGGTCTGCTGGCGGTGCAGGCTCGCGACACGCTCAAGCGCGTCGACAAGCATGGCCGCGTGGTGGAAACCATCGACCGCAGCCTGATCTGGCAGGCTTATACGCCGCAGATGTTCCGCCTCGGGGCCTTGCACCGCGCCTTGGCCGACAGCCTGGTAGCCGATGCGGTGATCACCGACGAGGCTTCGGCGATGGAATGGTCCGGCCAGGCGCCGCGCCTGATCGAAGGGCGTGCGGACAACATCAAGGTCACCCGCCCCGAAGACCTCGAATGGCTGCGTCAGCGCCGGGCTTATCACGCGTCCTGACCCTCAGCCGTAGACTTGCTCTAACCCGGGCAGGGTTTTCAGCTCGCTCACCAATGCCTCAATGCTGTCGAATGGCTTCTCATCAATAGGCCAGCCGGCCACGTTGATAAGGTAGCGGCCCTCCTGGCTGTTGATCCTGAAACTGCGCAGGTCCCCACGTCGGGACCGATAGTCAATGTGGGTAGCCTCGGTGAGCATGAATTGGCCCGGCCGTGTCAGCAGTGTCTGGGCCGACTTCACTACTCGACTGTGCGAAGGGCCGGGCTGTGGTTCCATTGATTGCTGCAAGGCAGCAGGATCAACGCGCAAGACCAGGTTGGCCTTGACCGTACCTTCCCCTTTATTGAGTCCCAGGCTGGCTGTGCGCCCCGGATCGACTTCGATGCCCAAGGGTTGGGCGCCCACTCTATCTTCTATCCGCAGGCCGATGCTGCTAGTGAGTTCGGCAATCCCGGGGATGCCCTTGAAGGTATTGGTATGGGTATCGCCCACCAGTGCGACCCATTTACCTGGTTGGCGCTTGGTAGTCTGGATCCATTGAATCACCTCGGTGGCGTAATAGTTCATCATCTGCTGGCGCAGGGTCCCCGCGTTGTCGCGCATATCGCGAAGTATGTAGCTTACGGTGCAGTCGATCGGCTGGATCTTGATCCCGGCGTCTCGGGCTTTGGTCACGACGTTTGTGAATGAGTAATAGTGGTTTCGGGCCAGTGGGTAGATCCCGTTCAGGAAGTTTGTCAGCTCCTCGGCCATGGGTGCGCTCTTCGACCGGTAAAAAGCCTTCAACATCGGAATATGCACATCCGTCAGCAGGTGTTCGAAGTAGATGCGCTTGACGCCTTGGCTGGCGAGTAGCTGCATGTTGTTGATCAGAAAGGCTTTGCTCGATTCGGCGCTGTGGCTTTCGCCGATCACGAGGCCGTCACTGGCACGTAGCAATTTCTCGATAATGTTTTGCTGTGTTTCGTTCAAGCTCAAGCGAGGGAGTACCGGCTGCAGGGGCGAATAGGGCAGGTGGTGAAAGAAGATCGCCGAATCCTGGTTTAATTGGCTTCTTTTCTCAAAAAACAGTTCCCGGGCGTTTTTGATCGATTGTGCGCCCACGCCGAAGGGTTCGAAGTCTTCCGAAAATGAGCTGGTATCGGTGAGCATCTGCACCAGGGTCTCGCGCACCGGCGCTGGCATCTGGTAGGCGATGAAGAAACTCGACTGCTCGGTGCCGCCGAACAGTTTGTAAACCCGTTGCCAGGCATTGCGAAATGCCCCACCTCCGGCCAAGCCGGCACGCCGCCATTGCAGGTCGCTGCTCTGGATAGCATAGAGGCCAGTGGATTGGAGCGTCCCGGGGGCTTCTGGATTGTTCACAAAGAGTTCAAAAAAGCCCCAGTCATTCGGTTGTTTGTAGGTCAGGAAGGTCTCGCCCTGTAGCTTGATGGTCTGCAAGCCGCTGGGGGCTGTCGTAGCGACCAGGGGGCGAGTTTCAGTTTGGACCGACGCGGGGGCCTGAGTGATGACCCTGGCATTGATCTGACCCTCCTCTGCACGCGTGGCCTGGCCAAGCGCAGGGCGCAACGCCTCAAGTCTGCTCACGCCTTTGCTGATGCCGTGGATAACCACCGGAAGCGCGTTCAGGGCGCCGAACACGATGCGCTCAACGGCGTGGGGTTTGTCTTTGAGCACGTCATCGACGCCGATAGCCATTCCGGCCAAGCCCGAGGTCACGAAGCAAAACTCCGCCAGCAATGCCGTGCCCATGGTCAGCGCCACGGGGATCGCCAGCAGGCAGGCTTTTTCCAACGCGTCGAGGGTGTCAGCCTTGAACGTATCCAAGGGCGAGACAATGGTTTTTGCCGCCATTTTTGCAATGCGAGCGCGGATCTGCCGCGTGATAAACGCAAACGGGTTACTTCTGAGCGCCGGATACATTGGGTTATTGATGTATTGCTCGGGGTCCCAGTAACCGTTGTGCAACAAACTATTGAAAAAACCGGGAGGGCTGGAAGATTCCGGGTACATCGCCATGCCGATCAATGCTTCCTCGACACCACTGTAGAGCAGGCCCGAGTCGATCGTGTCGGGTTCGAAGTGGTTGGTCAGGGCTTTGCGCTGCGTCGGGTTCCTGGCCACTTTCACCAGTGCATTGCGCATGTCCGTCGGGGTATTGAAACCGTGGATGGGCGAGGAATTTCCCGGGATGTATAGCAGGGTGATCTGGCTCTGGTTGTCGGTAATCGTGAGGATGTCGGTGGCTTCGGATTGATGAATGCGCAGCATGCGCACCGACAGGTTTGCGTCGGGTGAATAGGGCGCCTGGAAGTCTTCAAGGGTCAGGTTGCTGGCGTTCTTGTCGATGCCGATACCTGCCGCCCGGGCGGCCAATTGCCGTTCTGCTTGGGTGAGGGTGAATTCCTCGTACTGATTGAGGTAAGCCTTTGTGAACGCGATGCGCATCAGGGTGGTGTAATTGTCCCGATGCTCGCCCCAGAACAGTGTGATGGCCTTGTCGTAGGTTTGTTCGAAGTTGCTTGAGTCAATGACCTTTCTGAGAACGGCAGGCGCGATCTCCAATTGGGTGGTCGGGTCGTAGACCTGGGGTTCGCTTTGCCGGTAGAGCGCCTCATACCGCCTGGGCGGGATCCAGCCGGAAGTAATAAACTCTTCGTTGAACATTTGCGCAATGCGGTTATCCATCAGGCGCGGTAATTCATCAACGATATTGAAATACGGCGCGGTGGTGGAAAAGCCCGTGGTGTTGATTATGCCGCCAGGGGCGTGGGGTGCATTGCAGATCATGGCCTCGGTCAGGCTCATGGATTGGACGATCTGTGCGCTGTAGGCTGCGTTGGGGTTGTCGATGTTGTATTCAAGGGTGGTCAGCAGCGTGGTGTCCGGGTCCACCGGTTCCTGGCTGAACGGTTGCAAATGCTCGCAAAGCAATTGGGCGGCGATAGCGCTGGGCACCGGAAAGTCGGCGAGGACCTTACGGACAAAATGATTGATATGCTGGAGTTGTTGGGCATTGGAGGTCATGGGCTTGCCTGGTTTTGCAGTGGAAACGGCTATTTACCGGTAACCAGGCAATGCGCGGGCGGTAGCTGTTTATGCTCGATAGACGGGGTGGTCACCCAAGCCGTCTTTGAGAAAATCCACCAGCTTCCTGACCTTCGGCGACAAATGCCGCTGCTGCGGATACAGCGCCCACACCGCCGTATTTGGCGGTTGGTGGGCCTCCAGCAACGACACCAGCGCGCCGCTGTGCAAATGCTCCAGCACGTAATAGTCCGGCAACTGGCACAAACCCACGCCCAGCAAGACAGCATCCAGTACCGCTTGCCCACTGTTGCAGCGCCAGTTGCCCTGCACGCGCTGGGAAAATTCCCGCCCGTCCTGGGCCAGTTGCCAGATATCCGAACTGCCAATCAGGCAATTATGTCGACTCAGTTCCGACAGACTATGTGGCCGACCATAACGTTCAAGGTAGGAAGGCGAGGCACACAGGTACATGCGCCGCGGCGCCAGGCGGCTGGCGACCATGCGCGAGTCTTGCAGGCGCCCCAGGCGAATGGCCAGGTCGAGCCCCTCATGGACCAGGTCCAGCGGGCGATTGGTCAGCTCGATATCCACGCGCAACTGCGGGTACAGCGCCATGAACCGGGTGACCAAGGGCACGATAAACCGCTCGCCGTACGCTACGGCGCAGGTCATGCGCAACATGCCCTTGGGTTCGCTGGCGAGGTCGCCCACTGCACGCAAGGCTTCTTCGCGCCCGTCCTGCAGGCGCTGGCAGTGCTGCAGGAAGGTCTGTCCGGCTTCGGTCAGCGTCACCTTGCGGGTGCTGCGGTACAAAAGGCGGGTTTGCAGGCGTTCTTCCAGGCGTGCCACTTGCCGGCTGATATGGGAGGACGATACCCCCAGCCGCTCCGCTGCCGCCGTGAACTGGCTGCATTCGGCCACCGCAACGAACTCATCGATGCCTTCCCAGCGGTTCTCCAACATTGTGATTGTCCCTGTACAGCAATAATGTTTTGCTTTTGCCCGGATTATTCATCATTGGGCTATGTTTTACACTGCACCTCTTAATTTTCAACCCGATGGAGAAACCCGGATGATCAAGTCCCGTGCCGCCGTAGCCTTCGAAGCCAAGAAACCCCTTGAGATTGTTGAAGTGGATGTCGCCATGCCCAAGGCCGGCGAGGTGCTGTTGCGGGTGGTGGCGTCCGGCGTGTGCCATACCGATGCCTATACGTTGTCGGGCGCAGACCCGGAAGGCATTTTCCCGTCGATCCTTGGCCATGAAGGCGGTGCAGTGGTGGAAGCCATCGGCGAAGGCGTGACATCGGTCGCAGTCGGCGATCATGTGATTCCGCTGTACACCCCGGAATGCGGCAAGTGCAAATTCTGCCTGTCGGGCAAGACCAACCTGTGCCAGGCCATCCGTTCTACCCAAGGCAAAGGCCTGATGCCGGATGGCACCACGCGTTTCTCCTACAAGGGCCAACCGATTTTCCACTACATGGGCACCTCGACCTTCTCCGAGTACACCGTGTTGCCGGAAATCTCCGTGGCCAAGATTCCTAAAGAAGCACCACTGGAAAAAGTCTGCCTGCTCGGTTGCGGCGTCACCACCGGCATCGGCGCGGTGCTCAACACCGCCAAGGTCAAGCCTGGCGATACCGTAGCTATCTTCGGCCTCGGCGGTATCGGCCTGTCGGCTGTGATTGGTGCGGTCAAGGCCAAGGCCGGGCGCATCATCGCCATCGATATCAACCCGGCCAAGTTCGAAATCGCCAGGCAACTGGGCGCTACCGATTGCATCAACCCGAAAGACTACGACCGCCCGATCCAGGACGTGATTGTCGACCTGACTGACGGCGGCGTGGACTTTTCCTTCGAGTGCATCGGCAATGTGCAGCTGATGCGTGCGGCCCTCGAGTGCTGCCACAAGGGCTGGGGCGAATCGGTGATCATCGGTGTGGCCGGTGCTGGCCAGGAGATCTCCACGCGTCCGTTCCAGCTGGTCACCGGGCGCGTCTGGCGCGGTTCGGCGTTCGGCGGCGTGCGTGGGCGTACCGAATTGCCAAGCTATGTGGAAATGGCCCAGACCGGCGAAATTCCGCTGGATACCTTTATTACCCACACCATGGGCCTGGAAGACATCAACAAAGCGTTTGACCTGATGCACGAAGGCAAGAGCATTCGTACCGTCATCCACTTCTGAGGTCGGCCATGAGTCTGGAAAACCTTTCATGCCAGAAGAGCTTCGGCGGCTGGCATAAACGCTACAAGCATCATTCCGACGTGCTCGGTTGCGACATGACCTTCGCCGTCTACCTGCCGCCGCAAGCGGAGCAGGGTGGCAAGTTGCCGGTGCTGTACTGGCTGTCCGGCTTGACCTGCACCGATGAAAACTTCATGCAGAAGGCCGGCGCCCAGCGCATGGCTGCCGAGCTGGGCCTGATCATCGTCGCACCGGATACCAGCCCTCGTGGTCCGGGTGTACCGGACGATCCGGACAACGCCTGGGACTTCGGCCTCGGTGCCGGTTTCTATCTGAATGCCACCCAGGAACCCTGGGCCAAGCACTATCGGATGCATGACTACGTGGTGCAGGAATTGCCGGCACTGGTGGAGGCGCATTTCCCGGCGTCGGAAAAACGCGGCATCAGCGGTCATTCCATGGGTGGGCACGGTGCGCTGGTGTGTGCGCTGCGTAACCCGGGGCGATACCAGTCGGTATCGGCGTTTTCGCCGATCACTAATCCGATGGACTGTCCGTGGGGCCAGAAAGCCTTTTCCCGTTACCTCGGCGAAGAGCGTTCGAAGTGGCGTGAATGGGACGCCTGTGTGCTGATCAGCGAAGCCTCGCAAAAGCTGGCGCTGCTGGTGGATCAGGGAGATCGTGACGACTTCCTCGAGGCTCAGCTCAAGCCGCAGGCCCTGGTGCAAGCGGCCAAGGCGGCCAACCATCCGCTGGAATTGCGCCTGCAACCCGGCTACGACCACAGCTACTTCTTTATCGCCAGCTTCATCGAAGACCATTTGCGACATCATGCTCGCGCTTTGCTCGGTTAATGTGAGGCAAAAGTAGGTAGAATCACGCCCTGAATTAAATCGGGGCGTTTTTTTATGCGTATTGGCCACGGCTACGATGTGCACCGTTTCGCTGAAGGCGATTTCATCACCTTGGGCGGCGTGCGCATTGCACACCATCATGGGTTGCTGGCCCATTCCGACGGCGACGTTGTCTTGCATGCCTTGAGCGATGCCTTGCTCGGCGCGGCGGCGTTGGGCGATATCGGCAAGCACTTTCCGGACACCGACCCCAGTTTCAAGGGCGCGGACAGCCGAGTATTGCTGCGCCATGTGGTCGGCTTGATCCACGCCAAGGGCTGGAAGGTCGGCAATGTGGATAACACCATCGTGGCCCAGGCACCGAAAATGGCCCCGCATATCGAGACGATGCGCGCACTGATTGCCGCGGACCTGCAAATTGAATTGGATCAAGTCAACGTGAAAGCCACCACCACCGAAAAGCTCGGGTTTACCGGTCGCGAAGAGGGCATCGCGGTGCACTCCGTCGCCTTGTTGCTGCGCGCATGAACGACCTGCAACTGCTTGGCCCACGGGCCTACGGCGAGGCCTTGGGCAGCGCGGTGCTGAAAGCGACGGCTGAGGATTTCCAGGTGGATGAGGTGCTGGATATCCCGCTGACGGGCGAGGGCGAGCACCTGTGGCTGTGGGTGGAAAAGCGCGGCCTGAATACCGAAGAAGCCGCGCGGCGTATCGCCAAGGCTGCCGGCGTGCCGTTGCGCACCGTCAGCTATGCCGGGCTCAAGGACCGTCAGGCCCTGACCCGCCAGTGGTTCAGTGTGCAGTTGCCCGGCAAGGCCGACCCGGACCTGAGCAGCGCGGAAAACGACACCCTCAAGATCCTCAGAACCACCCGTCATAAGCGCAAGTTGCAGCGTGGCGCGCATTCGGCCAATGGCTTTACCTTGCGCCTGACCCAACTGGCCGGCGATACCGCCGCCATCGACGCACGTTTGCAGTTGATTGCCCAGCACGGCATACCCAATTATTTTGGCGCCCAGCGTTTCGGCCACAATGGCGGCAATGTGGTGGATGCCCGCGAATGGGCGGCGCGCAAGGCCCTGCCGGAGCAACGCAATGTGCGCTCGCGGCTGCTGTCCACTGCCCGTAGCTACTTGTTCAACAAAGTCTTGGCGGCGCGTGTCGCCGACGGCTCCTGGCAACGTGCCCAGGTGGGTGACCTGCTGGCGTTTACCGACAGTCGCAGTTTTTTCCCGGCCGGGGAGGCTGAATGCAGCGACCCGCGCCTGGCGATCCTGGACTTGCATCCGACCGGTCCGCAATGGGGCGAAGGTGATTCGCCAGCGACAGGTCTTACACATGAACTGGAACAATCTGTCGCCGCCAGCGAAGCCGACCTGCGTGATTGGCTGGTGAATGCGGGCATGAGCCAGGAACGTCGCATTCTGCGACTGCCCATTGGCGGGTTGACGTGGCATTATCCCGGGCCTGACATTCTGCAATTGGAATTCGTCCTGCCGGCCGGATGCTTCGCCACTGTCTTGGTGCGCGAGCTTGTTGATCTGGTGCCGGTGGGGCAGACGGACAGCCCATGCGTATTCTGATATCAAACGATGACGGTGCCACCGCACCCGGTCTTGCCGCGCTCTATGCTGCGCTGCAAGATTATGCCGAGTGCGTGGTGGTTGCCCCCGACCAGGACAAGAGCGGCGCCAGCAGTTCGCTGACGCTCCACCGTCCGCTGCACCCGCAGGTCCTGGCCAATGGCTTTATCAGCGTGAACGGTACTCCCACCGACTGCGTGCACCTGGCGATCAACAGCTTGCTGGAGCATCAGCCGGACCTGGTGGTCTCGGGTATCAACCTGGGCGCCAACCTGGGCGATGACGTGCTGTATTCCGGCACCGTGGCGGCAGCTCTCGAGGGGCGCTTTCTCGGGCGCACTGCGTTCGCTTTTTCCTTTGCCTCGCGGCAGTTGGATAACCTGCCGACGGCGGCCTATTTCGCACGCAAGCTGGTGGAGGCCCATGGTTCCCTGGACCTGCCGCCGCGTACTGTGCTCAACGTCAATATCCCCAACTTGCCCCTCGACCATATCCGCGGTATCCAGTTGACGCGCCTGGGCCATCGCGCCCGTGCGAAGGCGCCCTTGAAGGTGGTCGATCCGCGGGGCAAGGAAGGCTATTGGATCGCCGCGGCCGGTGATGCCGAGGATGGGGGCGAGGGGACGGACTTTCATGCGGTGATGCAAGGTTATGTATCCATTACCCCGTTGCAGTTTGATCGCACCTTCAGTGATGCCTTCAGTGGTCTCGATGGCTGGCTGGAGGGACTGCGTTGATGGCTCGTGAACAAGACGACCTGCTGCGCCGTGGCATCGGCATGACTTCCCAGCGCACCCGGGAGCGATTGATCCAGCGTCTTTATGAAGAAGGCCTGTCCAACGCCCAGGTGCTGGAAGTCATCCGGCGTACGCCGCGGCATCTGTTTGTCGATGAGGCCTTGGCGCACCGCGCCTATGAAGATACGGCGTTGCCCATCGGCCATAACCAGACCATTTCCCAGCCCTACATGGTTGCGCGCATGAGCGAGCTGCTGCTGGCGGCGGGGCCGCTGGACAAGGTGTTGGAGATTGGTACCGGTTCCGGCTACCAGACGGCCGTGCTGTCGCAACTGGTGGAGCGGGTGTTTTCGGTGGAGCGCATCAAGGTGCTGCAGGACCGGGCCAAGGAACGTCTGGTCGAGCTGAACCTGCGCAACGTGGTGTTCCGGTGGGGCGACGGTTGGGAAGGCTGGCCGGCGTTGGCGCCGTACAACGGTATCATCGTCACTGCAGTGGCCACTGATGTTCCGCAAGCCTTGCTGGATCAATTGGCACCTGGCGGGCGGCTGGTCATCCCAGTGGGCTCCGGCGAAGTGCAACAGTTGATGCTTATCATCCGTGAAGACGAAGGTTTTTCCCGGCATGTGCTGGGTGCGGTGCGCTTCGTGCCGTTGCTCAATGGTCCGCTGGCCTGATCATTTATTTGCAAACAGTGAATTCTGTTGGCGGGTATGTGTCTTACGGCGGGGTCTATTGAATCAACATGCTTGGCGATCGGTATTAAACATGATGAATTTTTCGTTTCAGTCATGTGCCAGTAAAAGGCCAATGCCCAGTTATACTTGCGTCATATTTCAAGCCTGATACAGGCGTTAATGTTCAGCCACCACAAAGGGAGCGGCGGGTGAGTCTCACAGGTCCTGCGCAGCGAATGAGTAAAACAAGCTTTCAGCGACTGGTGCTTGGCCTTGTCTTGAGTTCCTTATTGGCGGCTTGTTCGAGCACGCCATCCGGCGGTGCGCGTGTCGTTGACCGCACCAACGCCGCACCGCAAAGACCAACGGTGACCACCGGCCAATACGTGGTGCGCAAAGGCGACACCCTGTTTTCGATTGCCTTCCGCTACGGCTGGGACTACAAGGCATTGGCCGCCCGTAACAACATTCCTGTGCCCTATACCATACACCCGGGGCAAACCATCCGTTTCGATGGTCGCAGCGGGTCGGCACCCACGGCAGTTGTGACAAAGTCCGGTTCCTCGCCATCGTCTTCGAGCAAAACCACCGTCATAACCCGGCCGGCCGGCAGCGCTGCGCCTACGGTTGCGAGCAAGTCGCCACCCGCGCCATTGCCACCTGCCGGGCCTGCGCCGACAGGTTGGGGGTGGCCTTCAAACGGAGTGTTGATTGGAAAATTCTCTTCAAACGGTAGTTTGAATAAAGGCATTGATATCGCCGGGGATTTGGGACAGCCTGTTTTAGCTGCGTCTGATGGGACAGTTGTATACGCCGGGAGTGGTTTGCGGGGCTACGGCGAGCTGGTCATCATCAAACACAGTGATACCTACGTCAGTGCCTACGGTCATAACCGCAGGCTGTTGGTTCGGGAGGGGCAGCAGGTCAAGGTCGGACAGACAATTGCCGAAATGGGTTCAACGGGTACAGACCGGGTGAAACTGCACTTTGAGATTCGCCGCCAAGGGAAACCTGTAGATCCGCTGCAATTCCTGCCCCGTCGTTGATAGGTTGCACAGCCTGTTCCTAGCGTAGAAGGAACAGGCTCCAGCGTTGCCAAGGATAAAGGCGTCGCTTGAGCTTGAGGTCGAACTCACCAAAGGACTATAACAATGGCTCTCAGTAAAGAAGCGCCGGAGTTTGACATCGACGATGAGGTTCTCCTTATGGAGGCCGGTATCGATATGGATTCGATGTCAGATAATGAAGGAGCGACACCACCTTCAGTTCGCACCAAATCCAAGAACTCCACCGCGTTGAAGCAACACAAATACATTGATTACACGCGGGCGCTCGATGCTACCCAGCTGTACCTCAATGAAATCGGTTTTTCCCCTCTGCTGACCCCCGAAGAAGAAGTCCATTTTGCGCGCCTTTCGCAAAAGGGTGATCCGGCTGGGCGTAAACGCATGATTGAAAGCAACCTGCGCCTGGTGGTGAAAATCGCCCGACGCTATGTCAATCGTGGGCTGTCGCTGCTGGACCTGATCGAGGAAGGTAACCTGGGCTTGATCCGGGCGGTGGAGAAGTTCGACCCTGAGCGGGGCTTCCGCTTTTCAACCTATGCCACCTGGTGGATTCGCCAGACCATCGAACGGGCGATCATGAATCAGACCCGCACGATCCGGTTGCCGATCCACGTGGTCAAGGAGCTCAACGTCTACCTGCGGGCGGCCCGTGAGCTGACGCAAAAACTCGATCATGAACCTTCACCCGAAGAGATCGCCAACCTGCTGGAAAAGCCGGTAGGGGAGGTCAAGCGCATGCTGGGCCTCAATGAGCGCGTATCTTCGGTTGATGTCTCGCTGGGGCCGGATTCGGATAAAACCCTGCTGGACACCCTGACAGATGATCGTCCGACAGATCCTTGTGAGCTGTTGCAGGACGATGATCTTTCCCAAAGTATTGACCAATGGCTGTCGGAGCTCACCGACAAGCAGCGTGAGGTGGTGATTCGCCGCTTCGGCCTGCGCGGCCATGAGAGCAGCACCCTGGAAGATGTGGGCCTGGAGATTGGCCTGACCCGTGAGCGGGTGCGGCAGATCCAGGTGGAGGGCCTCAAGCGCTTGCGTGAGATCCTGGAGAAGAATGGCTTGTCGAGCGAGTCGTTGTTCCAATAACGATCCTGCTTGAACGCTTGAACGCTTGAATGTGGAAGGGGGCTTGCCCCCGATTACAGTGGAACAGTCGCCAGATGCATCGACTGGGCTGCCGCAATCGGGAGCAAGCCCCCTCCCACATTTTTTTGTGCCAGGCATCAGGCTCGCACTAGTGCCAAATTCCAGGCATAAAAAAACCCCGCTTTTGAGGGCGGGGTTTTTTCGACTAAGTCAGTACAAGTTAGATAACTTGAACTTCTTCAGCTTGCATGCCTTTCTGACCGCGGGTAGCGATGAAAGAAACCTGTTGGCCTTCTTTCAGGCTTTTGAAGCCGTCGGATTGGATAGCTTTGAAGTGAACGAACAGGTCGTCACCGGATTGTGGAGTGATGAAGCCGAAGCCTTTTTCATCGTTGAACCACTTAACGGTACCAGTTTGGCGATTAGACATGGTGTATCTCCTTGGACAAAGTTAACTGCGACTCAGGAAAAGCCCTGGCCGAGACTGAGTGCAAAGAGCAGGAAAAATTCTTGGAGATGGTTGGATCGAAATTCAACATATCGTGTAGAGATTCTCAGTGACACAAGCAGCACAGTGGCGCCACCTTAACCCTTTTTCCGGAACGTGCCAATGGTATTTCCGAAGGTTTCTCTATTTTCGTGACTGGCGGTGGTATTTACCGTCACCCTTGGCAGCGATTCGGGACCCGGCCCCGCTGGCTACGGCGTACAGACGGCAGCACATTCAGCAAGAAAACCCCTGCGGCCTTTGAACCCCAACGCCGGCCCCGGTAAGATGGCCCACAGTTTTTTCTACCTCGCTATTCAGGACACCGCCATGAGCATCAAATCGGACAAGTGGATTCGCCGCATGGCGCAGGAACACGGCATGATCGAGCCGTTCGTCGAGCGCCAGATTCGTGGCGAAGGCGACGAGCGGGTGATTTCGTACGGGGTTTCCAGCTATGGCTACGACGTGCGGTGCGCCGATGAATTCAAGGTGTTCACCAACATCAATTCGGCCATCGTCGACCCAAAGAACTTCGATGAAAAGAGCTTTGTCGACGTCAAGAGCGACGTGTGCATCATCCCGCCAAACTCCTTCGCCCTGGCGCGTACCGTGGAGTTCTTCCGTATTCCCCGTGACGTGTTGACCATCTGCCTGGGTAAAAGCACCTACGCGCGCTGCGGCATTATTGTCAACGTGACGCCGCTTGAGCCGGAATGGGAAGGCCATGTGACCCTGGAATTCTCCAACACCACGACGTTGCCGGCGAAAATCTACGCCAACGAAGGCGTGGCGCAGATGCTGTTCCTGCAGTCCGACGAAGCGTGCGAAGTGTCCTACAAAGACCGCGCCGGCAAGTATCAGGGCCAGCGTGGCGTTACGCTTCCACGCGCTTGATCGAAAGCTCCTGCTGGTAAAGGGAATTAGTCTGCATAAAGTGACTCTATCTAGGTGTACTGCCTCGGCGCGTGCAAAACGCGCCGGGCCACGCTTGAGGAGTACCTTATGAAGATCGACCCGCGAATCAGCGCAGAACTTGCCCGGCTTGAACCCAACCAGATTGGCGTTCTGGCCTGGTCCCTGATGGCCAATCCCGCCCATGCCGGCGGCATTCCCGGCCAGCCCGAACCCGATTATCCACAGCCCGCCGAACCCGGTGAGCCGACCCTGCCAGACGAGCCGCCACCGGCACCTGTCGCCTGATATCTGGATGGCCGGTCAGCACTTCACTGAATCGGCCAGACCGCGTGATCGCCGATCACGAATATTTGGCGGTCATCGTCCTGCTCCACGGCATACCCGCCCGTAAATGCGCCAAACGCTGGCAGCAGGCTGACCCGTCGGCCGATCTGGAAGCACGGTAGGCGCAGACGCTGGCGCCCTTTGCCGCGCAGGTGATACACAGGGTGCACATGTCCCGCCAGTACGTGATGGGTGGGATGGTCGGCCGGTTCATGTTGCAGGGCGAAAGGGCCCATCAGCAGCGGCTCAGGCACCACCTCAATCCTCAAGTCCATAGGCGGGTCACCCGCACGTTTATCGTGATTGCCGCGAATCAGGGTCATGACCAGGGTCGGATTGCGTGCACGCCAGGCTCGGATCGCGCTGAGGGTGCCGCTGGCGTGGGAGCCAGGTCCGTGGAGGAAGTCACCGAGAAAGATCAACTGTGTGCAAGGCAGGGCCGCTAACAGTTTGTCCAGGCGTTCCAGATTGGCCGTGGTGGTGCCCTGGGGCACAGGTTGCCCGAGGCTGCGGTAGGCCGATGCCTTGCCAAAATGCGCATCGGCAACCAGCAGGCACTGACGGGCGGGCCAGTACACGGCCTTGGCCGCCAATAACCACAGCTCTTCGCCTTCCAATGTCAGTGCGCGATGCATCAACCTGTTCCTTTGTCTGCGACTTTTTCCAGGTCCTTGACCATCCGCGCAATGCGCTCCGAGAGTTTTTCCGAACTCATGCTCTCGCGCATACGTTCCACCAGCAGCGGGAAGGCCAGGGGCGTAGGCCGCTGGACCAGGTGCAGATCCAGCTTCAGCGCCGATAAATGGCTTAAGGTCTGCTCCAGCCGACGAATATCCAACTCATCGCGCAGCACTTCTTCCCCGGCCTGGGCCAGCAGCAGGTTCTGTGGGTCATATTGCTTGAACACTTCAAAGAACAGACCGCTGGACGCTTGCACCTGCCGCGTACTCTTCGGTGCGCCGGGATGGCCGGCAAATACCAGCCCGGCGATCCGCGCAATCTCGCGAAAGCGGCGCAGGGCCAGCTCGCCGGCATTAAGGCTGGCGGCCACGTCGTTGAGCAAGTGCTCGGGGCTCAGCAATGCTGCATTCAGCAACTTTGACCAGTGCACCTCGGTAGCGCTCAATAGCTCCAGGCCATAATCATTCACGGCAATCGAAAAGGTCAGCGGCTGCTGTTGACTGACGCGCCACGCCAGCAAGCTCGCCAACCCCAAGTGCACCTGGCGCCCGGCGAAGGGATAGAGAAATAGGTGCCAGCCCTCCCGCGATTGCAGGCTTTCAGCCAGCAAATTCTCGCGTGTCGGCAGGCCGGACCAGCGCAGCTGGGTTTGCAGCAACGGTTGTACCGCCTGCATCTCCGGGCCCTCGAAGTGCCCCTGCGCCGCGGCGTCAAAACGCTCGATCACCGCCTGGGCCAGCTCGTTTGAAAGCGGCATGCGCCCGCCATTCCAGCGGGGCACGGCGGCTTTTTTGGCGTTACTGCGGCGCACATAGGCGGTCATGTTTTCCACCCGTACCAACTCCAGCAAGCGCCCGGCGAACAAGAAGCCATCCCCGGGCTTGAGCCGGGCAATAAAGCCCTCCTCGACACTGCCCAGGTGCTTGCCGCCGCCGCCTTTGCTCCAGAATTTCAGCTGGATACTGGCATCGCTGACGATGGTCCCCACGCTCATGCGATGGCGACGCGCCAAGCGTGCATCCGGGACACGCCAGATGCCGTGCTCGTCGGGCTCTACACGGCGGTAATCCGGGTAGGCGGTGAGTGACAGGCCGCCGTGGCGCACGAACCCCAGGGCCCAGGCCCAATCCGCGTCGGTGAGGTCGCGATAGGCCCAGGCGCCGCGCACTTCCGCCAGCAATGCATCTGGGGTAAATCCGCCGCCCAGGGCCATGCTGACCAGGTGTTGTACAAGCACATCCAGCGGCTTGTGCGGCGATTCCCGCGCTTCGATGCGCCGTTGGGCAATCGCCTCCTGGGCCGCCGCGGCTTCCACCAGCTCCAGGCTGTGGGTCGGCACCAGCGTCACCCGTGATGGCCGCCCGGGCGCATGGCCGGAGCGCCCGGCGCGCTGCATCAGCCGCGCCACGCCTTTGGCAGAGCCGATCTGCAATACCCGCTCCACTGGCAGGAAGTCTACCCCCAGGTCCAGGCTTGAGGTACACACCACCGCCTTGAGCTGACCGTCTTTTAAGGCACGCTCCACCCAGTCCCGGGTTTCCCGGGATAACGAGCCGTGGTGCAGGGCAATCAATCCTGCCCAATCCGGGCGGGCGTCGAGTATCGCCTGATACCAGATCTCCGATTGCGCCCGGGTATTGGTAAACACCAGGCAACTGCTGCTGGCCTCCACCTGTGCCACCACCTGCGGCAACATCTTCAAGCCAATATGCCCGGCCCAGGGAAAGCGCTCGGTGACGGGCGGCAGCAAGGTGTCGACCCTCAGCTCCTTGGCCGTTTGCCCCTGTACATTGACCCCGCCACCCTGTGGGACCAGCACCTCCAACGCGTGGGCCTGATTACCCAAGGTCGCCGAAATGCCCCACACCATCAGCTCAGGGTGCCAGCGCCGCAAGCGTGCCAGCGCCAGTTGCAATTGCACGCCGCGCTTATTGCCGATCAGCTCGTGCCATTCATCCACGATCACCATGCGCAGGTGCGCCAGGCTGGTTTCGCTGTCGGCCCGTGCGAGCATCAGCGTCAGGCTTTCCGGGGTGGTGACCAGAGCGGTGGGTTGGCGGCGGGTCTGGCGTGCGCGTTCACTGCTGCTGGTGTCGCCAGTACGCAGGCCCACGCTCCAGGGAATTTGCAGGGCCTCCAGCGGTGCCTGCAGGGCGCGTGCGGAGTCGGCGGCCAAGGCACGCATCGGCGTGATCCACAGCACCGTCAGCGGCTCAGCGGGTGGTTTGCGCTTTCCGGTAGCGGGCGGGCGGGTGATGGCGAAACGGTTGAGGGCGGCAAACCACAAGGCATAGGTTTTACCTGCGCCGGTGCTGGCATGCAGCAACCCCGACTGGCCGGCCTTGACCGCTGCCCATACGTGTTTCTGAAAGGCGAACGGTTTCCAGTCTTTGGCGGCAAACCATTGTTTTGCGAAATCGTGGTTTTTTGCCATGCGGCAGCGGACGCTCTGGAGGCTCTATTGCAGAGACCCTCCAGGCGTCACAAAGGTTTACTTCAAATTGCCACTTAGAAATTGCTGCAAACGCTCGCTTTTCGGATTGCCCAGCACGTCCTCCGGGGTGCCTTGCTCTTCCACCAGGCCCTTGTGCAAGAACAGCACCTGGCTTGAGACCTTGCGCGCAAAGCTCATCTCGTGGGTCACCATAATCATGGTGCGGCCTTCCTCGGCCAGGCCCTGGATCACCTTCAACACTTCACCCACCAGTTCCGGGTCGAGGGCCGAGGTGGGCTCATCGAACAGCATCACCTCCGGCTCCATGGCCAGAGCGCGGGCGATGGCTACCCGCTGTTGCTGGCCGCCGGACAGGAACGCCGGGTATTGATCGGCTACACGTGCCGGCAGCCCGACCTTGTCCAGGTAGCGACGGGCGCGGTCTTCGGCGTCTTTCTTGCTGCACCCCAGCACGCGGCGCGGGGCCATGGTGATATTTTCCAGCACGCTCATATGGCTCCACAGGTTGAAGTGCTGGAATACCATCGCCAACCGTGTGCGCAGGCGTTGCAGCTCGGCATCGTCGGCTACGCGCATACCGTGGCGGTCGCTGACCATGCGGATCGTCTGGCCGTCCAGGGTCATGGCGCCATCGTTGGGGGTTTCCAGGAAGTTGATACAGCGCAGGAAGGTGCTCTTGCCCGAGCCACTGGCGCCGATCAGGCTGATCACATCACCGGTCCTGGCCTTGAGCGACACGCCTTTGAGCACTTCATTGTCGCCATAGCTTTTATGCAGGCCTTCAACGGTCAGTTTGTACATGGTGGCGTGCATCCTCAAGGCGAAAGTAGATAGCCGCTGCGGTAGGCCTGCGTGCCGGCGACATGGCCGATCACCATTCCGGCAGTGGCCATGCGGCGTAGTGAGCGGGCGTAAAGCAGGCCCGCGTGCTGACAGTGCACGGGTGTCACACGGTCGGTAATGGGGTCGATGATGTCGGCGACCAACTGCCCGGCCTCCAGGTAGTCACCCGGCAAGGCACTGAACACCAGCAAGCCGCCCACCGGGGAGATGACCGGTTCCACACCTGCCAATGGAGTCGCCGGGTAGGCCAGGGCGGGCAATGGCGCTACGTCGCCGCTGATGGCGCCGAAGTGGATCAGGTAATCGATGATGGCCTGGCAGTCCGACGCAGCGAGGCCATGGGTGACATCGCCTTGGCCGCGCAACTCGACGGTCACTGCCAAGCTGCCCATGGGGATCGGGAAGCGCTCGCCGAAGCGTTGCTGCAACTGCCACCACACCAGGGTGAAACACTCATCAAAGGATTGCCCGCCAGAGTCGGTGGCCAGCAAACTGGCCTGCGAGCCGAGGTAGCGCGCCAGGGGTTCCACTCGCGGCCAGCCCTGGGGCGTGGTGTACAGGTGCGCCACGGCTTCGAAGTCGCAGTGCAGGTCGAGCACCAAGTCGGCATCACAGGCCAGGCGTTGCAGCACCAGGCGTTGGGATTGCAGCTGGGTCTGGGGCGTCTGCGCGGCCAGGGCGTTGGACAAGGCTGTGCGGATCAAGTGGATATTGTGTTGGGGATCATCGCCCAGGCGCTCTTCAACTTGGTCGCCGACCGCTTCGCTGAGGTCGACAAACAGACGATTGAAATTCTGCCCGCTTTCCAGTTCGTAGCGGCCCAAGGGGATGTCCATCAACACTTGTTCGAGGCCCACCGGATTGGCGACAGGCACCAGTACGATTTCGCTGCGCAAGCGTCCGGTTGCCGCCAGCTCTGCCAGGCGCGCCTTGAGGTGCCAGGCCACCAGCATGCCCGGCAGTTCATCGGCATGCAGGGAGGACTGGATATAAACCTTGCCCACGGCCTGTTCCGGGCCGAAGTGAAAACTGTGCAGTTGCCGCGCCGTGCCCGGCACCGGCGCGATCAGGTCATGTTGCTGATGTCGCATGCAGGCTCCTTAGTGGCTCGGCCCGAGGAAGGCCAGCCAGCGGCGCTCCGCCAGGCGAAACAGGCCGACCAGGGCAAAGGTCACCGCGAGGTAGATCAGCGCGGCGATGCCGAACGATTGAAAGGTCATGAAGGTGGCGGAGTTGGCGTCCCGTGCCACCTTGAGGATGTCCGGGATCGTTGCGGTAAACGCCACCGTGGTCGAGTGCAGCATCAGGATCACTTCGTTGCTGTAGTAGGGCAACGCGCGACGCAGCGCCGACGGCATGATCACGTAGGCGTACAGCTTCCAGCCGCTGAGGCCGTAGGCCTTGGCCGCCTCGACTTCGCCATGGGCCATGCTGCGGATCGCCCCGGCGAAAATCTCCGTGGTGTAGGCGCAGGTGTTGAGCGCAAACGCCAGGATGGTGCAGTTCATCGCATCGCGAAAGAACGCGTCCAGCACCGGTTGTGCGCGTACTGCGGCGAGGCTGTAGATGCCGGTATAGCAGATCAGCAACTGAATATAGAGCGGCGTGCCGCGAAACAGGTAGGTGTAGAACTGCACCGGCCAACGCACCAGGCGCTTGCGCGAGACGCGGGCGATGGACAGCGGGATCGACACCAGGAAACCGATGACGAGGGCGGCGCTGAGCAACCACATCGTCATGGCCAGGCCGGTGATGTGCTGGCCGTCGCTGTAAAGAAAGGGGCGCCAGTATTGCTGCAACAGTTCGATCATCGCACTGCCTCCCGGGCGCCTGCGGAGTAGCGGTGCTCAAGCCGGCGCAAGACAAAATTGGAGGCGCTGGTGATCAACAGGTAGATCAGCGCGGCGAGTACGAGGAAATAGAACAGTTGATAGGTGCTCTTGCCCGCGTCCTGGGCCGCTTTCACCAAGTCTGCCAGACCGATGATCGACACCAGCGCGGTGGCCTTGAGCATCACCATCCAGTTATTGCCAATACCCGGCAGGGCAAAGCGCATCATCTGCGGGAAGGTCACGTAGCGAAACCGCTGGCCGCGCTTGAGCCCGTAGGCGGTGGCGGCTTCCAGCTGGCCGCGGGGCACCGCGAGGATCGCGCCGCGGAATGTTTCGGTAAAATAGGCGCCGTAGATAAAACCCAGGGTAATCACCCCGGCGCTGAACGGATCAATCTCGATGTATTCCCATTCCATGAAGTCGGTAAAGCCGCTGAGCCAGGTTTGCAGGCTGTAGAAAATCAATAGCATCAGCACCAGGTCCGGCACCCCGCGAATCAACGTGGTGTAGAGCTGGGCGGGAATGCGCAGGAAGGGCAGGCTGGACAGTTTGGCGCTGGCGCCGAGCAGGCCCAGCAAGACGCTGACGGCCAGGGACAGCACCGACAACTTGAGGGTCATCCAGGTGCCTTGCAGCAACAGCGGGCCGAAACCCTTCAAGCTGAACGCGCCCAGCCCGAGGGTTTGCAACAGATCTTCGAACATAAATCAGGACCTATGGCGATAGAAAAGCGCCCCTCCCGAGGAAGGGCGCCCCAGGCATTATTTGCCGCTGTACAGGTTCAGATCGCCAAAGTGTTTTTTCTGGATGGTGGCGTAGGTGCCATCATCGTGTAACGCTTTGATACCTTTATCCAAAAGGGCCTTCAGCTCAGTGTTACCTTTTTTGATACCGATGGCGGTTTTCGACGGCAGCAACGGATCGTCGATGGCAGCGCTGACTTCGTAGCCGGCACCGGCTGGCGACTTGAGAAAGCCCAGTTCAGCTTGCAGCATGTCCTGCACGGAAGCATCGAGGCGCCCGGAGGTCAGGTCAGCGTAAACCTGGTCCTGGTTGGCATAGGCCTTGGTGGTCACACCGGCTTTATCCAGCACGGCTTTAGCGTAGGCTTCCTGGATGGTGCCTTGCTCGTAGCCTACGGACTTGCCCTTGAGGGATTCAGGTGTCGAATACCCTGCGCCTTTCTTGAACACCAGCGAAGTCGGGCCGGAGAACAATTCGCTGGAGAAGTCGATCGCCTTCTCGCGCACTGGCGTCACGGTCATGGACGAAATCACACCGTCGAACTTGTTAGCTTTCAGACCCGGAATCATGCCGTCGAAGTCGCTTTCGACCCACTTGCACTTGACCTTCAGCTCCGCACAGATCGCATTGCCCAGGTCGATATCGAAGCCCACAAGGCTGCCGTCGGCGGCTTTGGATTCGAACGGTGCGTAGGAAGGGTCGACACCAAAACGCAGTTCCTTGTATTCCTTGGCGCTGGCAACACCAGCAGCCATGCACAGAGCCAGTGCAGAAAGGGTCAGCAATGCTTTTTTCATTAGGTAATCCCTGGAAACCAAGATAAGCGCTTTTGGCGCGTTTAGGACTGTTACTGAGCGGTGTCAGACGGATCACAAGTAGCAATTTCTGCACCATAGTTCCGGATGGGCTTTTTAAAAGGTGGGAAAAGGCAAGTCGGAGTGTAGGAGATGCCCGAAAATGGGCATCTGAAAATGAGCGCACTATTTCAGGTCGTGTGGAGATTCCAATGTGGGAGGGGACAAGCCCCTGCCACATTGCTCAGTGTCAGGCCAGCAAGTCCTGCAGTGTGGCGAGGTTGTCAGCCTCTTCCACCGTCTTGTCCTGCCGCCAGCGCAACATCCGCGGAAACCGCACCGCAATCCCGCTCTTGTGCCGCTTGGACAGGGCGATACCCTCAAAGCCCAGTTCGAACACCATGCTTGGCGTCACACTGCTGACCGGGCCGAATTTTTCCACCGTGGTTTTGCGCACGATGGCGTCCACCTTGCGCATTTCCTCGTCGGTCAACCCGGAGTACGCCTTGGCGAACGGCACCAGGGTGCGTTCGCTGCCTGGCGGGCCATCCCACACCGCGAACGTGTAGTCGCTGTACAGGCTGGCGCGCCGGCCATGGCCGCGCTGGGCGTAGATCAACACGGCGTCGACGCTGAAGGGGTCGACTTTCCACTTCCACCACAGGCCCATATCCTTGGTGCGGCCCACGCCATAGAGGCCCTGGCGATCCTTGAGCATCATGCCCTCGACACCGAGGCTGCGCGAGGCCTCGCGTTGCTCGGCCAACGCTGCCCAGGTCGGCCCCTCGAGCAACGGTGAGGGCAGCAACACGGGTTGGTTGCACTCAGCGATCACGCGCTCCAGCTGTATGCGACGCTCAGCCTGGATATGGTTGCGCCAGTCATCGCCCTGAAATTCCAGCAGGTCATAGGCGAGCACTGCAACCGGCGCGTCCTCCAGGACTTTTTTGCTCAGGGTCTTGCGGCCAATTCTCTGTTGCAGCAATGCAAAGGGTTGCACCGAGTCTTTCCATACCACGATTTCGCCATCGATCACCGTGCCGTCGGGCAGGCCACTCACCAGGCTGTGCAGCTCGGGGAAACGCTCAGTCACCAACTCTTCACCCCGGGACCAGATCCACAGGCGCCCCTCGCGCTTGACCAGTTGCGCGCGAATGCCATCAAACTTCCATTCCACCTGCCAGTCGGCGGGGGAGCCGAGCAGGGTGTCGAATTGCTCCACCGGTTGCGCCAAGCCATGGGCAAGAAAAAATGGATACGGCTGCCCACCTCGTTGCGCATGCTCGTCGGACGATTCGGCAGCGATCAGCTTGAGATAACCCTCGGCCGTCGGGCGATTAGACAAGTCGGTGTAGCCCACCAACCGCTGGGCCACGCGCTTGCTATCCAGATTGGCCATGGCGGCAAGGGCGCGGGTAACCAGCAGCTTGGAGACGCCGACACGAAAGCTGCCGGTGATCAACTTGATGCACACCATCAGGCTCGGTTGATCCAGTTGCGCCCATAACGCCGGCAGGCGCTCGGCAAGGTCCATGGGCGAAAGACCGCGCAGGGGCAGCAGTTTTTCTTCCAGCCACACGGCAAGCCCGTCTTCAGAGCTGTAGGTCGATTCGGGGAGCAGCAGGGAGATGGTTTCGGCGAGGTCGCCTACGGACTGGTAGCTCTCTTCGAACAACCACGGCTCGATGTTCGCCGCCTCAGTCGCCATATCCCTGAGCAAGCGCGTGGGCACCAGTTGCCGCGGCCGTCCACCGGAGAGGAAGTACACCGCCCATGCAGCATCTGCTGGCGGCGCTTGCAGAAAGTAGGCCTGCAGCGCCGCGAGCTTGGCATTGCTGGAAGTAGTGGCGTCGAGGTTGGCGTACAACTCGGCGAAGGCTTTCATGCCGTAGCCTCTTCTTCGTCATCACCGTACTCGGTGCTGAAACCCTGGGCATCCAAGCCCTTTTCACGCAGGTGGCGCACCAGTACGCCGACCGAGCCGTGGGTCACCATTACCCGTTCGGCACCGGTTTGTTCGATGGCCCACAACAGCCCGGGCCAATCGGCGTGGTCCGACAGCACAAAGCCACGGTCCACGCCACGCCGCCGACGGGTACCACGCAGACGCATCCAGCCACTGGCGAAGGCGTCGCTGTAGTCGCCGAAGCGGCGCATCCAGGTGCTGCCGCCGGCGGAGGGCGGGGCGATGATCAGTGCTTGGCGCAACAGCGGGTCGGTCTTCTTGAAATCGCCGGCATACAGCGTCTCGGGAATGTAGACGCCGGCTTCACGGTAGACCCGATTCAAGGGCTCGACTGCGCCGTGACTGAGGATCGGGCCGATGCTGGCGTCGAGGCCATGGAGAATGCGCTGGGCCTTGCCGAAGGAATAACAGAACAACACGCTCGCCTTGCCGTTGGCGATATTGGCCCGCCACCAGTCGTTGATCCCCGCGAAAATCTGCGCCTGGGGCTGCCAGCGGTAGATCGGCAGGCCGAACGTGGATTCGGTGATAAAGGTATGGCAACGCACCGGTTCAAACGGCGCACAGGTGCCATCGGGTTCAACCTTGTAGTCGCCGGAGGCTACCCAGACTTCGCCCTGGTATTCCAGGCGGACCTGGGCCGAACCGAGCACATGCCCGGCCGGATGAAAGCTCAAGGTCACGCCGTGATGTACCAGGCGTTCGCCGTAGGCCAGGGTTTGCAGGTTGATGTCCTGGCCCAGGCGCCAGCGCAGGATACCTTCGCCGGGCGCGGCGGCCAGGTAATGCTGATTGCCGGTGCGCGCATGGTCGCCGTGGGCGTGGGTAATGACCGCACGTTCCACTGGGCGCCAAGGGTCGATATAAAAATCACCGGCAGGGCAGTAAAGGCCTTCAGGGCGGGCGATGACGAGGTCCATGGGGTTGCCGGGGCGGTGGGCTTGTTACTTATGAGGCGGGGCTGGGCGCAGAAGTTCTATCTGAATGCAGGCCGTGCAAAGGTGGGAGCTGGCTTGCCTGCGATAGCGGTGTGCCAGTCAGCCGTTCAGTGACTGATACACCGCTATCGCAGGCAAGCCAGCTCCCACAGGTTTATCCGGTTTCGTCAGGGGAAACCGGGTTACTTGCCGGGCGTCAGGGTCAGCCTGGCCTTCCCGTACACCCTCTCAAAGTTCTGCGGCTGCATCGGGAAACTCAAGTACTGCGCCTTCAGCGACGGGTCGATGCCGTTGGCAAAGTTCGGGCTGGCCGGGTTGCCGGATTGGCCGATGCCGCCCTGGCCCATCATCGGTTCCGCCAGGCCGAAGTCGATGATCATGCGCAGCGCCGGCACCTGGGTGGTGTTGAAATCCTGGCCCCAGCTGTATGGCGCCGGGTTCAGGGTGTTGTGGTCGCCACCGCTGGCAAGGGGGCCGCGGATGACCTGACCGCTGGTATTTTTCCACGTGGTGCTGTGCAGCTTGCCCCACTGCCAGGCCTTGTGGTCGGCACCCAATTGACTGTCGCCAGCGCTGATGGCTGCGGCAAGAGTACGGGCCAGGATCGCGGGTTTGTCTTCTTTTTGCGGTGTGCGCGTGTCATCCCAGAATGGGCTGTCTTCACGCCCCAGCAAATGATCGGCGATGGCCGAGTAGGACAGGCTGGTATTACTGACGAAGGCGTTCCAGCTGGCGCTGTTCTGCGGGCCGAGTTTGTCGAGGAAGATCTGTTTGGCACTTTCCTGCAGGAACAGTTCGTAGATCGCTGCGTCAGCCGAAGCAGGCGCAAGACGGCCATCGAAGGCCAGCAGGCGGTCCAGTGCTTCGCGAGCCTTGGCGCGATCCGCCGCCGGGAGGGCTTCGATGGCCTGCTTGAGCGGCTGGGCCATGCCTGGCGCCTGGAACATGCCCTTGAGCTTGGCGGCGAAAGTGGTGGTCTGGTCGTATTGCATGGCGATCAGGCTGCGGCTGTCATGCTTGCCGGCATTGGCCAGTTGCGCCAGGCGTTCGCTGCGTTCCGGTGCGTCCCAGGAGTTGGACAACTGCATGCCGTAGCCACGCGGCGCAGTACGCTGGTTGGCGGTGCCGATCCAGCCTTGGGCCGGGTCCTGGTCGTAGGGATGCAGCATCGCATCGGCGTAGCCGTCCCAGTCAAAGCGCGTATCCCAGCCCGGCGACGGCAACAGGCCTTCGCCTTCGCGGCGGTTGGGGAAGCGGCCGGTGACCTGCCAGCCGATATTGCTGGCGTCGGCGAAGATCATGTTCAACGCGATGGCGCGGATTTCACGGGTGGCATCCGACGCCTTGCCGGCGTTTTGCGCACGGGACAGGTCGAAGAGCGCATCCAGGCTCTTGTCGTCCTTGAAATCGGCGGTTTGCAAGGCCAGGCCAAGCCCGCTGGTGAGCGCCTGGCTGCTGTTGAGCAGCACGCCGTGGCGTGTTTCGTACACCACTTCGCGAATCGAGCGCTGACCCTTGATGAAGAAGGTTTCGTTACGCACGCCAGCCGGCAGCCATTTGCCGTTGTTCTCGTAGTACAACGCGCTGCCCTGGCGCTTGACCTTCTCCAGGAACAGGTCCTGGGTGTCACCCTTGACCGCGCTCATGCTCCACGCAACCTTGCCGTTGAAGCCGGACAGCAGGGTCGGCAGGCCGGCGATCGAAGCCCCGACGGCCTGGTATTTCGGTGCACGAATCTGCACGTAGCCCCACGGTGACGGCGCTTGCGGTTGGGCCGCGATATCATTGGCCAACAGGCTCTTGCCGCTGCGGCTGCGTTGCGGACCGATGGCCCAGTTGCTTGACGTGGTGACCGCCAGCGCGTTGAGGCTGTTCAATTGCTGGCTGACCGTGTCCAGCCCGGCGAGGCCGGTGATCTGACCCAGGTTCACGCCCTTGAGCTTGTCGGCTTCTGCCTGCGGGATCGCTTCGTCCGGCGCACTCGGAGTGAGCCAGGCGAGTTTGTCGATGCCGACTTTTTGCGCCAGCACCAGGGATGAAATTTCTTCCTGCAAGTTGCCCGACTGACTGAAATTCAGCAGGCAGAACAGCAGCGCCGAATCTTCCGGCTTCCAGTACTCCGGTTTGTAGCCGCTCTGGGCCAGGTCCGCCGGCAGCTTGTCGCGATAGCGGAACAGGTAGGCATTGATGCCCCGGGCATACACCTCAAAGAAACGCTTGAGGCGTGGCGACGAAGCGTTGTACAGCTCGCCGGCGCTTTTCTTGAGGTTGACCGCACGCATGAAACGGTCGACATCCAATACTTGCGGCCCGGACATTTCCGCCAGGCGACCCTGGGCCAGCAGGCGCAGGGTGACCATCTGGGTGATGTGATCGCTGGCGTGCACATACCCAAGGCTGAACAGTGCGTCATGGAAGGTGTTGCTTTCGATCAGCGGCATGCCCTGGGCATTGCGGCGCACCGACACATTCTGTGCCAGGCCCTTGATCGGCTGCACGCCTGCAACGGGGGGAAGGGTGTCCTGGGTGCTCTGGAGCTGGCAACCGGCCAGGCCCAAGGCACTGGCCACTGCCGCGGCAACGCCGAACCGGGGAAGAAATTGTAAGAGGGCTGGCGAGGCCATGGCAAAGCTCCTGCGGGGGTAGCGTCAGTAAAGGCGCTACGTTAGTGAGCGCGGCGATACGACGCAAGCAGGAGTTGTGTAATTGCGTGAGCGCTCAAGCTATGTGCAAATCAATGTGGGAGGGGGCTTGCTCCCGATTGCGGTGAATCAGTCAGCTCATCTGTAGCTGACACTGCAATCGGGAGCAAGCCCCCTCCCACATTTTGGTCTTCAGTGTGGCTTATGCACCATGGCACTTCTTGAATTTCTTCGCGCTGCCGCACGGGCAAGGATCGTTACGACCCACATCCTTCAAGGCATTGCGCACGGGCTCCTGGTGAGCGTGGCCGCAGTTCGGGCCGTGGACATGGCCGTGGTCGTGGTCATGGTGTTCATGATCGTGGTTGCAGTCGGGACCATGGACATGGGGTTGCTGAGTCATCGATGTTGCTCCGGAATAAAATCGCCGGGGATTATCTCGCCATTGTGCGCGACCTGCACGTCATTACCGATGAATAATCCGGTTTTCAACTCGCCTTCCAGGCGATAAGGCACCGGCTGGTCGGGGTTTTTCAGCATCTGTACCACGTCACGTACCTGCGGCCAGAGGTTGGTGCGTACCGAAACCCGGAAGAACTTATGACTGCGCGGCGGTACGGTCAGCCATTCGTTGGACTCGCCCTCGGTCAGCAGCAGGTTGCCCAGGCTGATCTTATAGACCAGGCCACGCACCGTCAGGTCGGCGTCGTCGCGGTTGTCCACGCGAAAGTACAGCTTGAACTTCTGCTCCAGCAGCTTGGCCCGCACCACTTCGACCTTGACCAGGGATACGTGGGGCGCAGGCGAATCGTCTTCGAACCAGGATGCGCAGCCGGTGAGGCCCAGGGTCAACGCCAGCATCAAGCTGTACATCCGAAGCATGGCGTTATCCCTTTCGAGTGATTAGAGGTAGCTGGAGCAACACTTCTTGAATTTCTGCCCACTGCCACACAAACATACATCATTACGTCCGATCGTCACGACCACCGTCGGGTCGATGAAGTACCAGCGCCCATCATTCTGTACGAAAGATGATTGCTCACGGTGGCTGTGTTCGCCGCTGCTGTCATGCCAGCGCGCGGTAAAGGTGACGAAGGCGTGTTCCGGCTGGCCGCCGAACACTTCTGAGCTTTCCACCTCAAGGCCCAACCAGGTGCTCTGGGCACTCCAGGCGGCGATGGCGTCACGGTTCAGCCCGGCCTGTTGCGCGGGCAGGGTAGTGGCTATCAGGTAATCGACCAGGCCCAGCACATAGGCGCTGTAGCGCGAGCGCATCAACGCGCTCGCGCAGGGTGCCGGGTGGCCGGCGTGATAGTGGCCGCAGCAGGCATCCAGCAGATTGCCGCTGCCGCACGGGCAAATGGATGTACTCATCGGGTTACCACCAATACTTTCCGAAATTTTCCGGGTTGGCCCAGAAGCGGGCGTTGAGCCAGTCCGGCACCTGTTTATAGTCAAGCAGATCATAGGTAAACAGCGTCAGGACCTGCTCGTCGCGCTGGAAGCGCTCGCCGGCTTGCAAGGCCAGGGAGAAGAAATCGGTTTCCTTCCAGTCGCAGGCGCCCAGGTCGACCAGCACGGCAATGCGGCTGGCATTGAGGTTGCGAATGCCGCCGAGCAAGGTCAGGCCCTGCGCTTTTGACAGGTGCTCCAGGCAGTCGACCACCAACGCCAGGTCAAAACGCTGCGCCGCCAGTTCCGGCGGTAACGGCCCTGGGGCTGCCCGGAAAACCTGGGTGTCAGGATGGGCCTGTGCAAAGGCATCCAGCGCCGGGAATTGGCTGGCACCCACTAGCAGCAGGCGCTTTGGCCCTTGAAGATCCAGCAAGGCAGCCAAGGCTTGCTGGGGCGTACGGGAAGAAATTCCAGCGGTCATTGCAAATCCTCACATCAAGACCGTAGAGACTAGCGCGGCTGAGCGCGTGGGCCTAGAGCGCGACGGTCGATACCCATCTGGCAGTAACCGTCTCACTGGAAGTTTTTTGATCCTTCACTGGCAAATCGCCTGTAGAAGTCGTTACTGTGCATCCAAAGAAAAATTTGAAAACACTCAGGAGCCCCATGATGCGTAAGGTTTTTCTGCTGGCCCTGTTGGTCAGCCCCGTTGCCCTGGCCCAGAGCGTCAGTGTCGAAACCAACTCGTTGATGCGCCTGCCCAGCAGCACCAGCGTGCTGCAACTGGAGCGCCTGGAGGTGGCGGACTACGGCACTTTGCTGATTCCGTCCACTATCAGCCAGGTCACGGTGGATGAGCTGCACCTGGGTCGCGACGCACGCATCGCCATTGTCCCCGGCAGTACCGTACTGCAAATTCAAGTGCGCCAGGCGCAACTGGAGCACGGTAGCCAGATCACTTCACGCGGGGCTCCCGGCACCCATGAAAAACCAGCCAAGGCCGGGCGTGACCTGATCTTGCGGATCAACGACCTTAGCGCTGAAGAATTGTCCGTGGACGCCCGCGGCGGTGCCGGTGCCCAAGGGTATGCGGGGCTCGATGGTGCCAATGGCGAGGACCCGGGATGTACGTGGGGTTCGGCTGGGCGCGGGGCCAACGGTGATAACGGCGGCGACGGCCTGCCGGGTGCTTCGGGGGCGAGTGTGCGGCTGGAGTTGCCGCAAGACTTTCCCGGCGACAAGATCAAGGTCTGGGTCGACGGTGGTGCTGGCGGCTTGGCGGGTATAGCGGGCAAGCCCGGGAAGGGTGGGCAGTCGAAGGGGTGCCTGGTGTACCGTGCTGATGGCGGCGACAAGGGCCGGGCCGGGTTGGAAGGGCAGCCGGGGCCGGCTGGGCCTGCAGGGTCTGTGACTATTCAGCGGCTATGAGTCGCCTGGTCTGACGCTATTGCGGGCAAGTCGAATCGCCCCTCCCACATTTTGGAATGCATTCCAAAATGTGGGAGGGGGCTTGCCCCCGATGGCGGCCTGACAGCCGACCAAGATGTTGTGTAGATACCTAAGCCCCGATAGCGATATAAGCGCCGCCTCAGAACATCGGTCGAGCCGAAGCAATCGCCACCACCACCAACCCAACGATCAAATTAATGCCCACCAATTTGCGGATCTGACCCAGCGCAGCCGCGCCCGCCGGCCAATCTTCGGCCGCCACCGCCTTGCGCAGCTCCGGGAACTTCAACGCCTGGATGCGGATAAACAGCGCCGTCATTACCAGATACAAACCCATCATCACTTGCACATAGCGCGGTGCAGTCTCAAATCCGTTGAAGCGCAGGTGCAAAAGGCCTATGCCGCTGATCGGCAAAACCAGCACCGTCACCCACACCCATACGAAAAAACGTTGAAACACATTCGCCCACAGCTTGAGTCGGGCGGGGCCCTCAAGGGCCGCCACAGCGGCGGGGCGCAGGATCATCCAGGCGAAAAACATACCGCCGACCCAGATCAGGGCAGCCAGTACATGCAGGGTGTAAGCGAAGCTAAACGCGGTCATTGTGGTACTCCGTTCTGCGCGGGATTAATTAGCGGGGTATGATAGCGGCCGATCCGAACCACTGAAAATTTATCCAGCGTTTTTTGCGCCCGACTATCCATGATCAGCACTGAACTCAAAACCACGATCCAGGGCGCCTATTCGCGTTTTCTCGAAGCCAAGAGCTTGAAACCGCGCTACGGCCAACGCCTGATGATCGCCGAAGTGGCGAAAGTCCTCGGAGATATCGACACCGACGACGAAGGTCGCCGCGCAGGCGAACCCGCGGTCGTGGCTGTCGAGGCCGGCACCGGTACCGGCAAGACCGTGGCCTATAGCCTCGCCGCGATCCCCACCGCCAAGGCCGCCGGCAAGCGCCTGGTGATCGCCACCGCCACCGTCGCCCTGCAAGAGCAGATTGTCTACAAAGACCTGCCCGACCTGATGCGCAACAGCGGCCTGAGCTTTACCTTCGCCCTGGCCAAGGGGCGTGGCCGCTACATGTGCTTGTCCAAGCTCGACGTATTGCTGCAGGAAGGCCATGCACAAACGGCCACCGCATCGCTGTTCGAAGAAGAAGGCTTCAAGATCGAGGTGGACGAGGCCAGCCAGAAGCTGTTTACCAGCATGATCGAGAAACTGGCCGGCAACAAATGGGACGGCGACCGCGACAGCTGGCCCACCGCCTTGGAAGATTCCGATTGGGCGCGCCTGACCACCGATCACAGCCAGTGCACCAACCGCCATTGCCCCAACTTCGGCCAGTGCGCCTTCTACAAGGCCCGCGAAGGCATGGGCAAGGTTGACGTCATCGTCACCAACCACGACATGGTGCTGGCCGACCTGGCCCTGGGCGGCGGCGCCGTGTTGCCCGATCCGCGCGACACCCTCTACGTATTCGACGAAGGTCACCACCTGCCGGACAAGGCCATCGGCCACTTCGCCCATTACACACGCCTGCGTTCCACCGCCGACTGGCTGGAAACCACCGCCAAGAACCTCACCAAGTTGCTGGCCCAGCATCCGCTGCCCGGTGACCTGGGCAAGCTGATCGAGCAGGTGCCGGAACTGGCGCGTGAGATCAAGACCCAGCAGCAGTTCATGTTCAGCGCCTGCGAACAGGTTGCAGACTTCAAGCCCGGTGAAGAC
Source organism: Pseudomonas libanensis (assembly GCF_001439685.1). Lineage (GTDB taxonomy): Bacteria > Pseudomonadota > Gammaproteobacteria > Pseudomonadales > Pseudomonadaceae > Aquipseudomonas > Aquipseudomonas libanensis. Next base: position 123,464 of record NZ_JYLH01000005.1, on the reverse strand, counting down.
GTCGAGGGCCGTGAGCGCCCGCGCCATCGCTTTGTCGGTGGGATGATTCCCGAGCACATGCGCGAAATGGGCATCGAGTTGAAGAAGGGCTTTTCACGCCTGACCGACCTGTTCACCCGCCTGACCGATTTGCTCAAGGAAGGCATGGATGGCGAGGTCAATATCGGCATCGCCAGCAACCAGGCCGAAGAATGGTACCCGCTGTTCGGCAGCCTGCTGTCCCGCTCCCAGGGCAACTGGGAGCTGTGGACCGCCTTCACCGCCGAAGACCCGGAAGACAACCCGCCGATGGCCCGTTGGCTGACCCTGTCGGAAAGCGGTGCGCTGTTTGATATCGAGGTCAACGCCAGCCCGATCCTCGCCGCCGAAATGCTGCGCCGCAATCTGTGGAACGTGGCCTACGGCTGCCTGGTGACCTCGGCCACGCTGACCGCCCTGGGCACCTTCGACCGTTTCCGCATGCGCGCCGGCCTGCCGAAAAAGGCCGTCACCGCCGTGGTGCCAAGCCCCTTTCATCACGCCGACGCTGGTGTGCTGCGGGTGCCGGACCTCAAGGCCGATCCTCGGGATGCGGCGGCGCACACCGCGGCTATCATTCGCGACCTGCCGTCCTTGGTCGAAGGCTCCCGCGGCACACTGGTGCTGTTCTCGTCGCGCAAACAGATGCAGGACGTGTTCGATGGCCTTGACCGCGACTGGCGCAAGCAGGTGTTTATCCAGGGCAACCTGTCCAAGCAGGAAACCCTGAACAAGCACAAGGCGCGGGTCGATGGCGGTGATTCCAGTGTGCTGTTTGGTCTGGCCAGCTTTGCCGAAGGCGTGGACTTGCCCGGCGCCTACTGCGAACACGTGGTAATCGCCAAGATCCCGTTCTCGGTGCCTGATGATCCGGTCGAGGCCGCACTGGCCGAATGGATCGAAGCCCGGGGCGGTAACCCGTTCATGGAAATCTCGGTGCCGGATGCTTCCCTGAAGCTGGTGCAGGCCTGCGGGCGCTTGCTGCGTACCGAAGAAGACCGGGGCACCATCACCTTGCTCGACCGCCGCCTGGTCACCCAGCGCTATGGCAAGGCTATCCTCAATGCCTTGCCGCCGTTCAGGCGCGAAATTTCTTAAGCCACCGTGGGCAAATTCGCCCACTGCGTGGTCTATCTCATCACTATCATCAGGCCATTCATCGGCCGTCTGGGAGAACCTTGTTCGTATGATTCGCACGCTGCCCGCCCTGTTTGCCTTACTGTTCGCTGCGCCGTTGATGGCCGCACCAGCGGGGCAACAAACGCTGTTCAACTTTGTCCGGCCTGCCGATGTGGTCAAGGTGGCGACCCAGGACGCCAGCCTGCCGCAATACAACGCTGAACAAACGCCCGAAGGCGAGGTGCTGCGCCGCATCACCTTCAACCCGGCGACTGAGCCGAGCCTGGTGCTCAGTCCGCAAACCGGCGCGTGGGACTGGTCGCAATCGAGTGCCATGAGCCTGCGTATCCAAAGCGCCATGAACTGGGCGCTGACCCTGTACATCAAGGTGCAGAGCGCTGACGGCAAGACCCTGGTCAGCCGCGTCGACCTGCCGGCCGGCCCGGCCCAAACCCTGCTGGTTCCGCTGCAAGCCAACTCGCCGCTGAGCCAGGGCATGAAAGCGGGCCCGCCGATGCCGGTGACGGTGGACGGCCAGCGAGTGTTACTGGCCGCCAGCGCCGGGGAGATCGACCGCAGCCAAGTGGTCTCGGTGACCCTGTCGATGATCAAGCCCAACGCCGCCCAAAGCATCCTGCTGGAGCGCTTCGGCGTGCAGGACAGCGAGCCAGTGTTGAAGGCCGCCTATAGCGAATTGGTCGACGCCTATGGTCAGTCGACCCGCGCGCGCTGGCCGGAAAAGGTCAGCAGCGATGACCAGCTCAAGGCTTTGGCCGCCAAGGAACAGCAGCAGCTCAAGACCTGGCTGGCCGAGCGAGACAAATCCTCCCTGGACCCATATGGCGGCTGGAACAAAGGCCCGGCATTCGACGCCAGCGGCTTTTTCCGCACCGAGAAGCGTGACGGCCGCTGGTACCTGGTGACGCCCGACGGTCATCCGTTCTATTCCCTGGGTGTCAACACCGTGGCGCCGGACAACAGCCAGACCTACGTGGCGGGGCGTGAATGGATGTTCGCGGCGTTGCCCAAGGCCGGCGAACCTTTCGACAAGTATTACGGCAGCGGCGACAACCGCAGCGGCAACGGTGCCGGCGAAGGACGTGGCTTTGGCTCGGGCCGCTGGTACGATTTCTATGGCGCCAACCTGCAACGCACTTATGGCGGTGAAGGTCTGGACCAGAAGCGCTGGGTTACCCACACCCTCGACCGCCTGCAAGCCTGGGGTTTCAACACTGTGGGCAACTGGAGCGATGCGGACCTGGCCACGGCCGACCGCGTGCCGTACACCTTGCCGCTGTCGATTGTGGGTGACTACGCCAGCATCAGCACCGGCACTGACTGGTGGGGCGGCATGCCCGACCCGTTCGACCCGCGCTTTGCCATGGCCACCGAACGCGCCGTGGCCATCGCCGCGCGCGATCACCGCGATGACCCGTGGTTGATCGGCTTCTTTGCCGACAACGAGCTGGCCTGGGCAGGTCCCGGTGACGATCCAAAGTCCCGCTACGCCCTGGCCTACGGCACCTTGCGCATGACCACCGATGTGCCGGCCAAGCGCGCCTTCCTCAAGCAACTGCGCGACAAATACCGCAACGAAGAAGGCCTGTCCAAAGCCTGGGGCATTCATTTGGCGGGCTGGGAGCTGATGGAAGACCCAGGCTTCGAGCCACCGATGCCCAACCCGGAGCACCCGGAAATCGAAGCCGACTTCAAGTATTTCCAGAAGACGTTCGCCGATGCCTACTTCAAGACCCTCTCTGACTCGCTGAAGTGGCACGCGCCCAACCAGCTGTTGCTGGGCGGCCGTTTTGCAGTGAGCACGCCGGAAGCGGTGGCGTCGTGCGCACAGTATTGCGACGTGTTGAGCTTTAACATGTACACCCTCAAGCCCCAGGACGGTTATGACTTCGCCGCCCTGCGCGCATTGGACAAACCGGTACTGATCACCGAATTCAACTTTGGCTCCGCCGACCGTGGCCCGTTCTGGGGCGGCGTGACACAGCTGGCCCGCGAAGAAGACCGCGGCACGGCGTACAGCGCCTTTCTCAAGCAGGCCATGGCCGAGCCGTCGATTGTCGGCGTGCACTGGTTCCAGTACCTCGACCAGCCGGTGACAGGGCGTCTGCTGGATGGCGAAAACGGCCACTTCGGCCTTGTCGGCATCACCGATGTGCCGTTCCAGGGCTTCGTCGACAGCGTCCGTAAAAGCAATCTTGCGGCAGTCGACCAATTGGGCAAGGCGGCCGAAAAAGCCAAGGCGGCCGGTGCCGTGCGTGAGCACGAAGGTGGCCGATCCGCCCAGGCGGGCAAAGGCGCGGGGCAGGGCGCCGGACAGGCCGGTGGGCACTCTGGAAATGGCCATTGATTCATCGTTGACGGGTTCACAAAACCGACAATGACTGGAACAATGTCGACCATTTCCTACAGTATTTTCAAAGGCGGCTTAGGTGCAGATTCAGGGTCATTACGAGCTCCAGTTCGAAGCGGTACGCGAAGCCTTCGCCGCACTGTTCGATGACCCCCAGGAGCGTGGTGCCGGGTTGTGCATCCAGATCGGCGGGCAAACCGTCGTCGACCTGTGGGCCGGTACTGCCGACAAGGACGGGGCCGAAGCCTGGCACAGCGACACTATCGTTAACCTGTTCTCCTGCACCAAGACCTTCACGGCCGTTACCGCCCTGCAACTGGTCGCCGAAGGTAAGCTCAAGCTCGATGCGCCTGTGGCCGATTACTGGCCGGAATTTGCCGCGGCGGGCAAGGAAGCGATTACGCTGCGCCAGTTGCTCTGTCACCAGGCCGGGCTGCCGGCCATCCGCGAAATGCTGCCTACCGAGGCCCTCTACGACTGGCAATTGATGGTCGATACCCTGGCGGCCGAGGCTCCCTGGTGGGCACCGGGCGAGGGGCATGGCTATGAGGCGATCACTTACGGTTGGCTGGTCGGCGAATTGCTGCGCCGTGCCGATGGGCGCGGGCCGGGGGAGTCCATCGTGGCGCGGGTCGCACGGCCCTTGGGGCTGGATTTTCATGTGGGCCTGGCGGATGAAGAGTTTTATCGTGTTGCCCATATAGCCCGCAGTAAAGGCAATATGGGCGATGAAGCGGCACAACGGTTACTTCAAGTAATGATGCGCGAACCTGAGGCAATGACCACACGTGCATTTGCCAATCCACCGTCTATTCTGACCAGCACTAACAAGCCTGAATGGCGACGCATGCAGCAGCCCGCGGCTAATGGTCATGGTAATGCACGCAGCCTGGCCGGGTTTTATAGCGGGTTGTTGGACGGTAGTTTGCTGGAAAGCGACATGCTCGAACAATTGACCCGTGAACACAGTATCGGGCTGGACAAAACCTTATTGACCCAAACCCGCTTCGGCCTGGGCTGCATGTTGGATCAACCGCAGTTGCCCAATGCCACGTTCGGCCTGGGGCCACGCGCATTCGGGCATCCCGGGGCAGGCGGCTCAGTCGGGTTTGCCGACCCTGAACATGATGTCGCATTCGGTTTTGTGACTAATACCCTGGGCCCCTACGTACTTATGGACCCGCGTGCGCAGAAGTTGGTCGGAATATTGGCCGGTTGTCTATAAACCCCTTGCTGTTTCACAATTTTTTGTTACAAAGGCAAGTATAAGAAAGATGCTGAACGACACGTTGTAACTTGAATGTTCTTTAAGCGTCGGTTTAACGGGTCACGAGACCCCCTGGTTTTTTCTCATTTTGTGGATATCTCATGTTATCGAACAAGTCCTTGGCACTGGCGCTGTGCCTCACTATTACAGGTTGCGCACAAACTCCACAAAATGATGCCGAAGGTGGGCATTGGTGGTCATTCGGATCGGACAAGACTGCGACCAAGGACGCAGTGGCCCAAACCGACGCCAAGCCCGATGCCAAGCCCGATGCCAAGCCTGCCGCGGGCGCCAAGCCTGTTGAGCCCGTCGCCGCTGCTGCTGCACCGGCTCCGGCCGCCAAGGCTGATACCGGTTACAGCTGGTGGCCGTTCTCCACCAAGAGTGCTGAAGAGAAGGCCGCCGATGCCAAGGCTGACCTGAAAGCCGACCTCAAGGCCGCCACCCCGACGTCGGACGCGGCGCCTGTGGTCGCCAAGACCAACACCGAGCCTCACTGGTGGTGGCCGTTCGAAAGCAAGCCAAAGCCCTTGGCCAAGGTCGACGTAACCAACGTGCAGATGCCTGACCCGAAAATCACCCAAGCCTGGCTGGACGACTACGAGCCACGCCTGCGGGAGGCCATCAAGGGCAGCAGCCTGCAACTGGAACGTCGCGACAACGTGCTGGTGGTGATTGCCCCGGTCGACGGTTCCTACAACCCGAAGCGCCCGGCGATGTTGCTGCCGGTGACCCTGGGCCCGTTCACCCGTGTGGCCAAGGCTGTAGAGGCTGATCCAAAGACCGCCGTACTGGTCCTGGGTCACGTCGACGCCACCGGCAGCGCGCCGGCGAGCCAGGCGTTGAGCAAGGAGCGTGCGCAGTCGATTGCTTCGATTTTCAGCCTCAGTGGTTTGAAGCAGGACCGCCTGATGCTGCGTGGCATGGGCGACCTTATGCCACGTGCCGCCAACGACAGCAATCAAGGCCGTGCGCTGAATCGTCGCATGGAAATCATGTTCACTCAGCGTACAACGATGTTGGCACTGCTGAGCAAGTACAACTCGGGCAAGACCCCACCTGTTGCTGAAATGGTGGCCGTGCAGGACGTTCCAGCCCCGGCACCCGCGGCAAAGGCAAAAGCGCCAGCCAAAAAGGCCCCGGCCAAGAAAGCTGCCGCCAAGCCCGCGGCTAAAAAGGCTGCGGCCAAACCGGCTGCGAAGAAACCCGCTGCCGCCAAAGCCAAGGCTGCTGCACCCGCTTCGAACGACCAGGCGAAGAACTGAGCCGTTGAACCACGAGGATAAAGCCGCATGACCCAGGCACTGGCCGATATGCGCCGTGACTACACACGGGACGGTTTGAGCGAGGCCCAGGCCCCGGATGAACCGTTTGCGTTGTTCCACCAATGGTTTGGCGATGCGGTGAAAACCGAACAGCCACCGGTGGAGGCCAATGCCATGACCCTGGCGACGGTCGACCAGGACGGTCGTCCGCACTGTCGTATCCTGTTGCTCAAGGGCCTGGATGCACAGGGCTTTACCTTCTTCACCAACTATCAAAGCGCCAAGGGTGAACAACTCGCGGCGCGGCCGTTCGCGGCCATGACCTTCTTCTGGCCGACCCTGGAACGCCAGGTGCGCATTGAAGGGCGTGTGGTCAAGGTCACCCCTGAAGAGTCGGACGCCTATTACCAGGTGCGTCCTTTGGGCAGCCGCCTGGGGGCTTGGGCTTCTCCGCAGAGCCAGGTCATCCGTGACCGCGAGGAACTGCAGGAACTGCTCAAGGCCACTGAACAGCGTTTCAGCGATACCCAGCCCGACTGCCCTGAGCATTGGGGTGGGTACCGTTTGCTGCCCGAGCGCATCGAGTTCTGGCAAGGCCGCGCCAGCCGCCTGCATGACCGCCTCAACTATCGCCTGCAAGGGGCTCAATGGTCCCGCGAGCGCCTGGCGCCCTGAGCGTCACCTTTCGTCATCCCGCCTGAATCAAAGCTATTGCGCTGGAGTCCCTGATCAAGAGACCTCGGCGCTTTCGGCTGCGCGGCTACACTGATCAAACAGGTTATGGCATCGTTCGGCGCCATAACCGTGGTTACCGTTCGTCGAGTTTTCCGGTGCTGGCAGTCTGTACTCAGGCTGAATGAAAACAATTTTTTGCCTGGCTTGCCGTGACAGGCGCCAAACCAGAGCGTTTAATGAATACCTGTCCTTTGGAGTTGATGCTATGCGTAAGTCCGTTTTACTAGTTGCCTGCTTTACCACCCTGTCGTTGCTCCTGGGTGGCTGCGCCTCGAGTCTGACCGGCGATTCGTACTCTCGCGATGAGGCGCGTCGTGTACAGACCGTGCGCATGGGCACCATCGAATCCCTGCGTCCGGTGAAAATCGAAGGCACCAAGACCCCAATCGGCGGCGCTGCAGGCGCAGTCATCGGCGGCGTTGGCGGCAGCGCCATCGGTGGCGGCCGTGGCAGCATCGTCACCGCGGTGATCGGCGCGGTCGCTGGTGGCCTGTTGGGCTCGGCCACCGAAGAAGGCCTGACCCGTACCCAGGGCGTGGAAATCACCGTTCGCGAAGACGACGGCAGCATGCGTGCCTACGTACAAGCCGTGCAGGAAAATGAAATCTTCCGCATCGGCGACCGCGTACGCATCATGACCGTTGACGGTACCAGCCGCGTTACTCGCTAAGCGCTGGCGAGCAGGCAAAGAAAAACCCCAGCCGGGTGACCGGTTGGGGTTTTTTTATACTGTTTTCCCAGAGGGTCAGGCTTTTTTGCGACTCGCCATTGCCGTCACCGCGTACCCGATAAAGGCCGCCAGGATTGACCCGGTCAGAATGCCCATGCGGTCCTCACCAGCAAACTCACTGGCACCCGGCACAAACGCCAGGGAGCCGACAAACAGGCTCATGGTGAAGCCGATACCGCACAGGATCGCCACCCCAAGCACCTGGCCCCAGTTGGCGCCGCTGGGCAGTGACGCGATACCGGTCTTGATCGCCAGCCAAGTCAGGCCGAACACACCGACGGTCTTGCCGATCAACAGGCCGGCCGCGATGCCCATGGGCACGTGGTGGGTGAAGCTGTCCAGGCTGACGCCGCTGAGGGAGACGCCAGCATTGGCGAATGCGAAGAGCGGCAGGATGGCGTAGGCCACCCAGGGGTGCAGGGCGTGTTCCAGCGTCAACAGCGGTGAGGTTTCGGCATTTTTGGTATGCAGTGGAATGCAGAACGCCAGGGTCACGCCGGCCAGCGTGGCATGCACACCGCTCTTGAGTACGCACACCCACAGGATCAAGCCAACGATGAGGTACGGCCCAAGCTTGATCACGCCCAGGCGGTTCATCGCAATCAAGGCAATCAAGCACGCCCCCGCGCCAGCCAGGGATGCGCCAGACAAATCGGCGGAATAGAACAGCGCAATGACGATGATGGCACCGAGGTCGTCAATGATTGCCAGGGTCATCAGGAACAGCTTCAGCGACACCGGTACGCGCTTGCCCAGCAGGGCCAGGACACCCAGGGCGAACGCAATATCCGTGGCCATGGGGATCGCCCAGCCGGCGAGGGCGGCGGGGTTGTCCTTGTTCAGCGCCCAGTAGATCAGTGCCGGCACCACCATGCCGCCGATGGCTGCTGCGCCGGGCAGTACTACTTGGGAAGGCTTGGACAGGTGGCCATCAAGAAGTTCGCGCTTGACCTCCAGGCCGATCAACAGGAAGAACAGGGCCATCAGGCCGTCGTTGATCCACAGCAGCGCCGGCTTGGCGATGCTCAACGCTCCCACCTGCGTGACCACTGGGGTCTCGAGGAAGGCGTTGTACAGGTGCGACAACGGCGAGTTGTTAATGATCAGCGCCAAGGCGGCAGCGGCGATCAACAACAGGCCACTGGCGGCTTCCAGCTGGAAGAAACGGGTGAAAGTGCTACGCAGAGGCAAGGGATGCTCTCCATTCCAGGTTCAATAGGTGGGTACCCTAACCCGTACTGTTAGTTGTTAAAACAAAAGTTATATTCTTATTTGTTATAAGAAACCGGCCGGGTTGTCGACGCGCCAAAGACTAGCAAGTGTGTGTCCAATTGAGTCGGTACTGTATCTGTGTGGAGTGTAGGAAACATCTTAAGATCAAGGCTGAAAACCTTTAGAGAACCTACCATGAGCGACCACCGTACCTGGGCCCGCGAAGCCATTCGCATCATTGAAGCGGACTTCCAGCGGAGCGCCGACACCCACTTGATTCCGTTGCCGCTGCCGGGGTTGCCAGGCATCGAGTTGTACTTCAAGGACGAGTCCAGCCACCCCACCGGCAGCCTGAAACATCGTCTGGCCCGCTCACTGTTCCTGTACGCACTGTGCAATGGCTGGCTCAAGCCAGACGCCCCGGTGGTTGAAGCATCGAGCGGTTCCACGGCGATCTCCGAAGCCTACTTCGCTCGCCTGCTGGGCTTGCCGTTCATCGCAGTCATGCCTGCTACCACGTCCCAGGAGAAGATCGCCCAGATCGCCTTTTATGGTGGCAAGAGCCATCTGGTTGAGGATCCGACGCAGATCTACGCTGAATCCGAGCGCCTGGCCAAGGAAGGTGGCGGTCATTTCATGGACCAGTTCACCTATGCCGAACGTGCTACCGACTGGCGGGCGAACAACAACATCGCCGAGTCGATTTTCCAGCAGATGCGCTTTGAACAGCACCCGGAGCCCAGCTGGTTGATTTCCAGCCCCGGCACTGGCGGCACTACCGCGACCCTGGGCCGTTATGTGCGTTATCGCCAGCATTGCACCCGCGTGCTGTGTGCCGATGCCGAACGTTCGGTGTTCTTCGACTTCTACCAGAGCGGCGACGCCAACCTGCGCCTGGAGTGTGGCTCACGGATCGAAGGGATTGGTCGCCCGCGGGTGGAAGCCTCGTTTTTGCCAGCGGTGATTGATGCAATGGTCAAGGTGCCAGACGCCTTGTCATTGGCGGCCATGCATTACCTGGCTGGGCGTTTGGGACGACGGGTCGGCGGTTCCAGCGGGACCAACCTGATCGGCGCCTTGATAGCGGCGCAACAGATGAAAGCGGCGGGGGAGTCGGGGTCGATTGTCGCGATCTTGTGCGATGGCGGTGAGCGCTATGCCACAACCTATTACGATCAAGCATGGCTGGCGGGGCAGGGCTATGAGCTGCAGAGCCTGATCACGGCGGTTGGGGCGAGTGTCGAGCAGGGTGAACCGCTACCCGGTAACATCATGCGCGCTAATATCTGACACCCTACAAAACAGTGTGGGAGCTGGCTTGCCTGCGAAAGCGGAATGTCAGTCGACAAGTTTATCGACTGGACCACCGTATCGCAGGCAAGCCAGCTCCCACATTGGATTTATGCTTGCCGACAGAGTGCTTTAGGCTTCGATACCCAGCATATCCCGCGCCAACGCCTCGGCGATCCGAATCCCGTCAACACCCGCCGACAGGATCCCACCGGCATAACCCGCACCTTCCCCGGCCGGAAACAGGCCTTTTACGTTCAGGCTCTGCATCGACTCATCGCGGGTGATGCGCAACGGTGATGACGTGCGGGTCTCGATCCCCGTCAACACTGCATCGTGCAGCGAATACCCTTTGATCTGCTTCTCGAACGCCGGCAAGGCTTCGCGGATGGCTTCGATGGCGAAGTCCGGCAAGGCCAGGGCCAGGTCGCCCAGGGATACGCCGGGCTTGTAGGAAGGTTCCACACTGCCTAAGGCGGTGGACGGTTTGCCGGCGATAAAATCGCCCACCAACTGCGCCGGTGCCTCGTAGTTGCTGCCGCCGAGGATGTAGGCGTGGGACTCCAGGCGCTCCTGCAACTCGATACCGGCCAACGGGCCACCCGGGTAATCCACGTCGGGCGTGATGCCGACCACAATGCCGGAGTTGGCGTTGCGCTCGTTGCGCGAGTACTGGCTCATGCCGTTGGTAACGACGCGATTGGGTTCCGAGGTCGCGGCCACCACCGTGCCGCCCGGGCACATGCAGAAGCTATAGACCGAACGGCCGTTCTTGGCGTGGTGCACCAGCTTGTAGTCGGCTGCGCCCAGTTTCGGGTGGCCAGCGTACTTGCCCAGGCGTGCGGCGTCGATCAGCGACTGCGGGTGTTCGATACGGAAACCCACCGAGAACGGCTTGGCCTCCATGTACACGCCGCGGCCATGGAGCATGCGGAAGGTGTCACGTGCGCTGTGGCCCAGGGCAAGAATTACATGCCTGGAGAGAATCTGCTCGCCGCCGTCGACGACCACGCCGTTCAACTGCCCCTCTTCGATCAACACATCGGTGACGCGTTGCCCGAAGCGCACTTCACCGCCGAGGGCGATGATCTGCTCGCGCATGTTTTCCACCACGCCGGTCAGGCGGAAGGTGCCGATATGGGGCTTGCTGACGTAGAGGATCTCTTCCGGCGCGCCGGCCTTGACGAACTCGTGCAGCACCTTGCGGCCATGGAATTTCGGGTCCTTGATCTGGCTGTACAGCTTGCCGTCAGAGAAAGTGCCGGCGCCGCCTTCACCGAATTGCACGTTGGATTCGGGGTTAAGCACGCTTTTACGCCACAGGCCCCAGGTGTCCTTGGTGCGTTGGCGCACTTCCTTGCCGCGCTCGAGGATGATCGGCTTGAAGCCCATCTGTGCCAGCAGCAGCCCGGCGAAGATCCCGCAGGGACCAAACCCCACCACGATCGGCCGCTCGACCAGATCTGCCGGCGCCTGGCCCACCACCTTGTAGCTGATGTCGGGGGCCGGGTTGACGTTGCGGTCGTCGGCAAACTTGAGCAGCAGGGCGGCTTCGCCCTTCACGTTCAAGTCGATGGTGTAGATGAAGCACAGCTCCGACGATTTTTTACGGGCATCGTAGCTGCGTTTGAACAGGGTGAAATCGAGCAGGTCATCACTGGCGATGCCCAGGCGCTGCACGATGGCTGGCCGCAGGTCTTCTTCGGGATGGTCGATGGGCAGCTTGAGTTCGGTGATTCGTAACATGACAGGATCCGGTAGGCGGCGGGCGAGAAGGCCGGCTGTTTTGCAAACCGGCGATTATAAGCCCCAATGGCGACTTTCCGTCAGGTTAAAACAGCGTAGGGTCGAATCAGTCGTCCCGCGAGCCGCCAAAGGCTGCGCAACCACGCTGCACCTGGCCGTTGACCCGCAACTCGGCGCTCATGTGTTGCAGGCTGCCGCTCACGCTGTCGACGCAGCGCTGGGGCGCCACCCACAGTTCGATGTGCTGGTTATTGGCTTCGGTCATCAGGTTGAAGCGGCCGTCGCCCAGCTGTTCTTCGACGTACGGCACTGCCAGCGGCGGTTGGCCCTCACGTTCCAGCACCATGCCCTTGGCCGTGACGTTCATCGCCCAGGCCGGTTTATGGCCGTTGGCGCGCAGGATCATGCGCTTGAAGTCCGGGTCGGCACAGGCGGAGGTCGAACGTTCGACGCGGTACAGCTGTTGTAGCTCGACTTCGCCCTGGGTGCCGGTGGCAACCCCGGAAAACTTGCCGCGCAGGTCGGCGAACAGTGCGCCTTGCTGGCCGGCCAGGGAGGCCGCTTCCTGCAGGATGCTGGTGCCGCCGGTATCCTTGACCGCGTAGTTACGCTGGTCGCCGCACGGCTGGAACAACAGCTTGCCGTCCACCGCGGTCAGTTCACCCTGCATGCGGGTCAGCCCGACGGTAGACGGTTTGGCTGGCTCGCTTTCGAACAGCTGGCAAGCGGCGAACAAAGGAAGCAAGGCACACAGGGCGAGGGTACGGGCGGCACGCATATTGGGTCTCCAAACAAGTGCCGCCACGTTACGCAGGCTGGCGCTGCATCACAAGCCCGCTCGCCGGCTTCAGGTGTTTCTGACAGATATCAAATTCAGCCTACGATAAAGGTTTGGCCGGTTTGTAGGCCCTCGACGCTTTTTGCGTAAGCCAGTGCCACATCGGCAGCTGGAGCTGGTTTGTAGCCACGGAAATACGGTGCATAGCTGCCCATGGCTTCCAGTAGAACGGTCGGGCTCACAGCATTGATACGCAGGCCACGTGGCAATTCAATGGCCGCCGCTTTGACGAATGCGTCCAGTGCACCGTTGACCAACGCCGCCGAGGCGCCGGTGCGGATCGGATCACGGTTCAGGATGCCGCTGGTGAAGGTGAACGAAGCGCCATCGTTGGCATACTCACGGCCGATCAGCAGCAGATTGACCTGGCCCATCAGCTTGTCACGCAGGCCCAGTTCAAAGTCGCTTTCGCTCATCTCGCCCAAGGCTACGAAATTGACGCTGCCCGCTGCGCAAACCAGTGCGTCGAACTTGCCGGTTTGTTCAAACAATTTACGAATCGAAGCGCTGTCGCTGATGTCCACCTGGAAATCGCCGCTGGTGCGACCGATGCTGATCACTTCGTGACGCTGGACCAGTTCCGCCTTCACCGCCGAACCAACTGTGCCGCTGGCACCAATCAATAGGATTTTCATCGTGCTGTTCCTCCAAGGTAAGTGAAGGTTCAGTCTAGTGTGGCTTTTTCAGCGGATAAACGCGCTAATAGGCAACCTTTGGTTCTCAAATGGAAACAATCCATGAGCGAGATAGATGACCTGGTGGCCTTCGCGGTGCTGATTGAAGCTGGCAGCTTCACCTTGGCGGCCGAGCAATTGGGTTGCAGCAAGGGGCAGCTGTCCAAGCGCATCAGCCAGTTGGAAGCGCAGTTTGCCGTGGTGCTGCTGCACCGTACGACGCGCAAACTGAGCCTCACCGCTGCCGGCGCGGCGTTGCTGCCCCAGGCACAAGCGCTGGTGGTGCAAGTGGAGCGCGCTCGCCAGGCGTTGGCGCGGCTCAAAGATGATTTGACCGGCCCTGTGCGCATGACCGTTCCGGTCTCGTTGGGTGAGACCTTCTTTGATGGCTTATTGCTGGAGTTCTCCAAGCAATACCCGCAGGTGCAGGTCGAACTGGAGCTTGACAACAGTTACCGCGACTTGGCCCGGGATGGTTTTGACTTGGGCGTACGCTCGGGTGCCATCGAACATGAACGCCTGGTGGCCAAGCCTCTGCTGGCGTGGCGCGAGATGACCTGCGCCAGCCCGGCCTATCTGGAACAGCACGGCGAACCACTGACCCCGGCGGACCTGGCGACACACATCTGTTTGCTCAACAGTCACTACAGCGGCCGCGAGGAATGGTTGTATCACCAGCAACACGAATTGCTGCGGGTGCGGGTAAGCGGCACGTTTGCCTCCAACCACTACAACCTGTTGAAAAAAGCCGCGCTGGTAGGCGCCGGTATCGCGCGCCTGCCGTCCTACGTATTACCGAAGGAACTGGCTGACGGCCGGTTACGCTGGCTCCTGCGCGACTATCAGACGCGCAGCATGCCGATGTACCTGGTGCATCCCTACCAGGGTGGCCTGCCGCGGCGTACCCAGGTATTGGCCGATTACCTGGTGGACTGGTTCAGGCGCAGCGGCGAGGCGTTGGATCGACTTTAACGTAAGCGACGGGCGATCAAGTGGTCGATGGACAGGTTGCCCGGTCCCTTGGCGAGCAGCAGCAACAGCAGCGCAATCCAGGTGCCGTGTATCGGATAGGCTTCAGGGTAGACGAACAACTGGATGATCAAGGTCATGCCAATCAGGGCCAGGGCCGAGAAGCGCGTAGCCAACCCCAGCAGGATCAGCACCGGGAAAAAATGCTCGGCAAAGGTCGCCATATGCGCGGCCACTTCCGGTGCCAGCAACGGCACGTGGTACTCGCTGCGAAACAGCCACAACGCCGACGCAGCAAGCTTGGGCTCGCCCCATTGGAATGTGCCGCTGACCAGGTCAATGGCAAAGCCTTCGACTTTGGTTTGCCCGGATTTCCAGAAGACTGCTGCAATGGAGAAGCGCGCAATAAACGCGATCAGGCTGTAGGGGATGTTTTCGAACAGGGCGACGGCCCGTTTTACCAGGCAGGGAGCGGGCGTGTTCATGGCGATACCTTTTGATCCAGATGCAAATGAGTGATGGCGTCATGGCTGATCAGCAGCGTGAGACATTGGTGCAGGTCGAATTCGGTCGCGTTTTCAAGCGCATTGGTAACGGCCACCTCTAGCCTGGCGCCGTGCTTGAGGCTATTGATAAAGATGACCGAGCCACTGTCGATGGCGAAAACCTTGACCGCCAGCCCTTGGCGCAAGACCAGTGCGCCCTGGGCATGCCAGGGGTTCAACATGGCGATAGCGTCCTCGGCCTGATGCGCGGCCCATACCGCGACGATTGCGTAGGGGGAGTTCAGCGTGGCGAGCGATGGGTGCAGTTGCACACGCAGGTGCCCCAGTTGCTCTGCGCCTTGCAGTTGTTGAAGAACGCTGGGCTGGTCCAGCGCCTGGCGATCCGCCGCGTGGTAGGCGCGAACCCGCAGGCGTTCCAATCGCGCTATATCTGCCAGGTAAGGCACGCTCGAAGCCGGCTCAAACCCTTGGATAAAGTCAGCCAAAGAGCTGCCGTATTCGCTGATCAACGGGTTAATGGGCGGATAAGCCTGGACGTACAGGCCGGCCATGGCATGGAAAAACTCATCGCCGACCAGTCGTCGCACCACCGGATAGGCGGATGCCAGCCCCTCGATCAGCGAGCTGTGGACATTATTGCGATACACCGCGAAGCGGCTTGCCGGGTCGGCACCGTTGCTGCTGAACAAACCCTCGGGACAGACTGCATCGGTCGCCAGCAAGGCCTGGGCAAATGCCTGTTGAATACTCATCGGGCCACCTGCGACAAATACCATTGGGCTTGCTGGGCCTCTGCCTTCAGCACGCTGAACGCCGGCACCTGGTTATCCCGTTCGATCAGCGTGGCTACCGGCCCGGTCCGTGCCAGCACCTGTTCGTACAGCTGCCACACGGCGTTATCGATAGGCGCGCCGTGGTCATCGATCAGCAGGCGGTCGCCCAGGCTGTCGGTGTCTTCGGCAAAACCGGCCAGATGAATTTCACCGACTGCGCGCAATGGCAGGGCGTCGATATAGGCAAGTGGGTCGCGCTGGTGATTGATGCAGGAGACATAGACGTTGTTGATATCGAGCAGCAGGCCGCAACCGGTACGGCGGATGATCTCGCCGATGAAGTCGGTCTCGTCCAGGGTGGAGCGCTGGAACTGCAGGTAGGTCGAGGGGTTCTCCAACAGCATCGGCCGCTTGAGGGTGCTTTGTACCTGATCGACGTGGGCGCATACCCGGCTCAGGGTGCTGGCGTCGTAGGCCAGGGGCAGCAAGTCGTTGAGAAACACCGGGCCGTGGCTGGACCAGGCCAGGTGTTCGGAAAAAGACTGGGGTTGATAGCGTTCGATCAGCGTGGCCAGGCGTGCCAGGTGCTCACGGTCCAGTGGGCCTTCGCCGCCGATGGACAGGCCCACGCCGTGCAGTGACAGTGGGTACTGTGCGCGGATCAAGCCCAGGTAGTGATGAAACGGGCCGCCGGCCACCATGTAGTTTTCGGCGTGCACTTCGAAAAAACCGATGTCGGGGCAGGTCTCGAGCACCTGGGTAAAGTGCTCGGTCTTCAGCCCCAGCCCGGCCCGCAAGGGCAGGCCAGGTGCCTGAGCCGGTGAGACCATGGAGTCGGGTGTTGGCGTCATCATCAGTACTCAGGCTCGCGACGGGATCAGGACTTGGCGGTGAAGGCGGCTTCCTGGCCGAAACCGGTCGGCGAAGTGGTGCTTGGGGTCTGGGTGCAGGTGCCGGCGGGCACCAGTTTCCAGGCGTTGGCCTGGTCTTTGGTTTTGGAGGTGCCGGCGCAGGAAGTGCCGGCGCCTGCGGCGCAGTCGTTCTTGCCGGCTTCAGCCACGCCGAAGCATTTCTGCATGTCGTCGGCCGCGTGGGCAGTGGTGCTCAGGGCGGACAGGCTCAGGGCCGAGCCCAGGGCCAGGATGAGGGAGGCGGCGGACAGTTTGGTAGTCATGGGTATAACTCCAGCAGTGGGTTGAATGAGCGGGCTTGATTGCCTGCTTGCACCACTAGAGAGAGGGGGGGTGAGTTCGTTACAAAGAGTTCGAAAATAATTCCAGAATCTTTCGGTTCACACAAAAAATGTGGGAGGGGGCTTGCCCCCGATAGCGGTGGTTCAGTCACCAGATGCAGTGACTATCAGCCTGCCATCGGGGGCAAGCCCCCTCCCACATTTAGATCCGGTTTACTCAGTTACCGGGTCTTAGCCGCCGAGATACGCCTCCCGCACCTTCGGGTCCGTCAGCAGTTGCTCGCCAGTCCCCTGCATCACCACCCGGCCATTCTCCAGCACATAGGCACGGTCAGCGATTTTCAGCGCCTGGTTGGCGTTCTGCTCCACCAAAAACACCGTCACCCCGTCCTTGCGCAGCTGTTCGATGATGTCGAAGATCTGCTGGATGATGATCGGTGCCAGGCCCAGGGAGGGCTCGTCCAGCAGCAACAGCTTGGGCTTGCTCATCAGCGCCCGGCCGATGGCGAGCATTTGCTGCTCACCGCCGGACATGGTGCCGCCGCGCTGGCTGAAGCGTTCCTTGAGGCGCGGGAACAGGTGCAGCACCTTGTCCATTTGCTCCTGGTAGTCGCCCTTGTCGGTGAAGAACCCGCCCATGGCCAGGTTCTCTTCCACGGTCAGTCGCGAGAACACCCGACGACCTTCCGGTACCACGGCAATGCTCTTGCGCATGATCTCGGCGGAGTGCTTGCCCACCAGCTCTTCACCCATGTAGCGGATGCTGCCGCCGTGGGCCTGGGGCGAACCGCACAGGGTCATCAGTAGGGTCGATTTGCCGGCGCCGTTGGCGCCGATCAGGGTGACGATCTCACCCTGGCGCACTTCCACATTGACGTCGTGCAGGGCCTGGATCTTGCCGTAGAAAGTGGAAACGTTTTCGAATTGCAGCATTTTACGCTTCCCCCAAGTAGGCTTTGATCACTTCAGGATTGTCGCGGATCTGTTCCGGCGTCCCGTTGGCCAGCGGCGTGCCCTGGTTGATCACGACGATGTGGTCGGAAATGCTCATGACCAGTTTCATGTCGTGTTCGATCAACAGCACCGTGGCGTCGTTCTCCTCACGCAGCACGCTGATCAGCGCCTTGAGGTCTTCGGTTTCCTTGGGGTTCAGGCCGGCGGCGGGTTCGTCGAGCATCAGGATCCGCGGGCGGGTCATCATGCAACGGGCGATCTCCAGGCGACGCTGCTGCCCATAGGCGAGGGTGCCGGCGGGGCGGTTCGCGAACTCGGTCAGGTTGACCTTGTCCAGCCAGTACGCCGCGTATTCCATGGCCTCGCGCTCGCTCTTGCGGAACGCCGGGGTCTTGAACAGGCCTGCGAAGAAGTTGGTGTTCAAATGGCGGTGCTGGGCGATCAACAGGTTCTCGACTGCCGTCATGTCCTTGAACAGCCGCACGTTCTGGAAGGTGCGCACCACGCCCTTGCGGGCGATTTCGTGGCCGGCCAGGCCCTGGATCGGCTGGCCGTCCAGCAGGATGCTGCCACCGCTGGGCTTGTAGAAGCCGGTAAGGCAGTTGAACACTGTGGTTTTACCGGCGCCGTTGGGGCCGATCAGTGCTACAACCTGTTTCTCTTTCACGGTCAGGGCTACGCCGTTGACCGCCAGCAAACCGCCGAAGCGCATGCTCAGGTTTTCGACTTTCAGGATCTCGCGGCTCATTTGCGCAGCTCCATGTGTGGACGTTGCATGGGCAGCAGGCCCTGAGGGCGCCAGATCATCATCAGCACCATCAAGGCGCCGAACATCAACATGCGGTATTCGCTGAACTCACGCATCATTTCCGGCAGCAGGATCATCACAATCGCCGCCAGGATCACGCCCAGTTGCGAGCCCATGCCACCGAGCACCACGATGGCGAGGATGATCGCCGACTCGATGAAGGTGAACGACTCGGGGGTTACCAGGCCTTGGCGGGCGGCGAAGAAGCTACCGGCAAAACCAGCGAACGCGGCACCCAGGGTGAATGCGGAGAGCTTGATGATGGTCGGGTTCAGGCCCAGGGCACGGCAGGCGATTTCATCTTCGCGCAACGCTTCCCAGGCGCGGCCGATGGGCATGCGCAGCAAGCGGTTGATCACGAACAGTGCCGCCAGCGCCAGCAACAGCGCCACCAGGTACAGGAACACCACTTTGCTGACCGGGTTGTAGGCAATCCCGAAGTACTCGTGGAAGGTCTGCATGCCTTCGGCTGCGGTACGGTCAAACGACAACCCGAAGAACGTCGGCTTGGGGATGCTGCTGATACCGTTGGGGCCACCGGTGATATCGGTGAGGTTACGCAGGAACAGACGGATGATTTCACCAAAGCCCAGGGTCACGATCGCCAGGTAGTCACCGCGCAGGCGCAGCACCGGGAAGCCCAGCAGGAAGCCGAACGTCGCCGCCGCCATACCGGCCAGTGGCAGGCAGATCCAGAAGCTCCAGCCCAGGTAATGTGAGAGCAGCGCGTAGGTGTAGGCACCCACGGCGTAGAAGCCCACATAACCCAGGTCGAGCAGGCCGGCCAGGCCCACTACGATGTTCAGGCCCAGGCCCAGCAACACGTAGATGAGGATCAGGGTGGCGATATCGACCGCACCGCGGGAGCCGAAGAACGGCCAGATCAGCGCGGCGATAATCAGGCCGATGATGATGTAGCGCTGGGTGCGCGGCAGGGTAAGGAATTGACTGACCTTGGGCGACACCAATGGACCACGATTGCCCTTGAACAAGGCACCGACCTGCTGGGTGAACAGCACGCGCAGGAACATCAGCACCGAGCACAGGGCGATGACCGCCAGGGTCACGGGACCGGTGCCATGCACTTCCAGGTTGATGCCGACAATGCTCAGCTTGAGACCGAGTACCGGAAAGGCCACGGCCCATACCAGCAAGGCGCTGAAAAACGCCGATTTAAGATATCTGCTCATACTTTCTCAACCTCCGGACGACCCAGGATGCCGGTCGGACGGAACAACAACACCAGAACCAACAGGCCGAACGCCACGACGTCCTTGTACTGGTCACCGAAGATATCGGCGCCAAAGGCTTCGGCCACTCCCAGCACCAGCCCGCCGAGCATGGCGCCCGGAATGCTGCCGATGCCGCCCAATACCGCTGCGGTAAAGGCCTTCAGGCCCACCAGGAAACCGGCGTTGGGGTTGATCACGCCGTATTGCATGCTCAGCAACACGGCCGCCACGGCCGCCAGTGCGGCACCAATGACGAAGGTCAGGGCGATGATGTTGTTGGTGTTGATGCCCAGCAGGTTGGCCATCTTGATGTCTTCGGCGCAGGCCCGGCAGGCGCGCCCCAGACGGGAGCGGGAGATGAACAGGGTCAGGCCCAGCATGGCCACCAGGGTGACGACGAAGACCAGGATCTGCATGTACGAAATCAGCACTTCTTGTGCGCCACCCGGGCCGAAGGAGATGCTCCCCGGGATCAGGTTGGGAATGGACTTGTCCTTGGAGTCCTGGGACAGCAATACGGTGTTCTGCAGGAAAATCGACATGCCGATGGCAGAAATCAGCGGGATCAAACGGTTGCTGCCACGCAAGGGACGATAGGCAACCCGCTCGATGCTGTAGCCATAGGCACTGGTCACGATGATCGATGCCAGGAACGCAGCGGTCATCAACAGCGGCAGGGAGTGGATCCCCATCATGGCCAGCCCGGCGAGGGCGATGAAGGCCACGTAGGAACCAATCATGTACACCTCGCCATGGGCGAAGTTGATCATTCCAATGATGCCGTAAACCATTGTGTAGCCAATGGCTATCAAGGCATAGGTGCTGCCAATGGTCAGGCCATTAACCAGCTGTTGGAAAAAATGATAGATCTCAGGCATTACAGCGCTCCTAAAAACCCGATACGCATTTCACTGGTGGAGTCATTTCCGGCTCGGTGCCCTGTTCTGTGAGCAGGTTGCACAAAGCGTTTGCCAGCGAACCGCTGGTGACGGTTTTAAGATTTTCAGGTGAGCCAGCGCCCGGATCGCGGGTGACATGGCCCATAAACCTCGTAAAACAAAGCCCACTGCTTGCACAGTGGGCTTGTTGACCAGTAATGCCTGGCTTACTGAGGGGAAACTTCGGTTTTTGGTTTACCGAAGTGCCATTCGTAGACCACGAACTTGAAGTCCTTCAGGTCGCCCTTGGCGTCGAAGCTCAGGTCGCCGGTAGGGGTCTTGAAGGTACCCGCGTGGATGGCCTCGGCCACTTTGGCGGTGTCTTCGCTCTTGGCCGCCTTGATGCCGCCTGCAATGACTTCAATGGCCGAGTAGGCCGGGAACACGAACGGACCGGTTGGGTCCTGCTTGTTCTTGGCGAACTCTTCAACGATGGCTTTGTTGGCAGGGTCGGTGTCGAAGGATTTCGGCAGGGTCACCAGCAGGCCTTCGGAAGCGCCCTGGGCGATTTGCGAGATGGAGTCGTTGCCGACACCTTCAGGGCCCATGAACTTGGCGTTCAGGCCTTTTTCCTTGGCTTGGCGCAGGATCAGGCCCAGCTCAGGGTGGTAGCCGCCGTAATAGACGAAGTCGACATTGGCTTGCTTGAGTTTCTGGATAATCGAGGAGAAGTCCTTGTCACCGGCGTTCAGGCCTTCGAAGACGGCAACCTTGGTGCCTTTCTCTTCAAGGGTTTTCTTCACGGCGCTGGCGATGCCTTCACCGTATTGCTGTTTGTCGTGCAGCACGGCAACGATCTTCGGCTTCACGTGGTCGGCGATGTAGTTGCCGGCCGCTGGGCCTTGCGCGCTGTCGAGGCCGATGGTGCGGAAGATCAGCTTGTAGCCACGGGAGGTGATTTCCGGGCTGGTGGCGGCTGGGGTAATCATGATGACGCCTTCGTCTTCATAAATATCCGACGCTGGCTGAGTGGAGCTGGAGCACAGGTGACCGACTACGAACTTGACGCCGTCGTTGACCACTTTGTTGGCGACGGCCACGGCTTGCTTCGGATCGCAGGCGTCGTCGTATTCCTTGGCTTCAAGCATTTTGCCGTCTACGCCGCCTTTGGCGTTGATGTCGGCGATTGCCTGCTTGGCACCCATGAATTGCATGTCGCCGTATTGCGTTACCGGACCGGTCTTGGGACCGGCGATGCCGATCTTGATGGTGTCGGCTGCGAACGAATGGCCGGCAACCCCAGCCAGGACCATAGCGGCAAACAGTTTGGAAATCTGCTTAGTAGCCTTATTCATAGTGCTCCACTCTTACTGTTGTATTTTTTATAGTTCTAGCGGCCTTGTGAGCTGCAGAACCGGATCAGATATCGCGGATATCCCCCCGGCATTGCCCTGGCAACTGTACCGGTACAGTGTAGAGCGCCGGTTGATCGCTTGAAAAGCTGGCAGCTGGGGGCATACCACCGCTATGTCGCTTAAATGAAAGAAAAAGACAGAATTGCGGCGGGTTCATATCAGCCTTTAAGGCATTCCTTGGCTTTCCTGGCACTTTCAATCGCTACCTCATTTGCTACTGGGTTTTTCTGCCTGGGTTACGAGGCTATGATTGCGCCGATTTTTTACTCAGGTGAACTCCCATGACGCAAGAACCTAGCACCCTCTATGCCAAGCTGCTCGGTGAAACCGCCGAAATTTCCTGGAAGGAGCTCGAGCCGTTCTTTGCCAAGGGTGCCCTATTGTGGGTCGACGCCGGCCTGGATCTGATCGAAGCGGCTGAGGGAATGGCCGAGGACAACCGTGAGAAAGTCGCCGCCTGGCTGGCTGCGGGGAGCCTTGGCGAAGTGTCTGCAACGCGGGCATTGGACTTGGTGGGGCGCGACCCGAGCCTGTGGGCGGTGGTCGTGTCGCCTTGGATCCTGATCCAGGAAAGGGCAGCGTAAGAATTGACCGCACTAAAAAGGTGCGCCTTTTCTACCTCTGCAAGTGTGTAGCGGAGTAACCGCCCGGCCGGTGATGGCATCTTGCCGTAGAGAAAGGTCACAGCCGACGGTGACGTAAACGTCACGGGAACAGTTGATACCGACCGGAAATCGAGGACGAATTGTTCCCGGGTGTGCCAGGGCGCTGGATTCAGCGACTGGACTGTCCATTCGAACGCTCGGTCTCAGCGAATTGACCTGACGATTGAAGGCGGGCCGATGCGCGCCGGCGCAGGGTCGTTCGGCGGTGGGGGGGCCGTGGCGCCTTCCACGCTGAATGGGTGAAGCGGGTTGCGCAGCGCAATGCCTTGAATCACGCCGATGATCTCGTTGAAGGGCACCGCCGGGCTGAGCAGGTAGCCCTGGATATAGTCGCAGCCATGTTTGAGTAGCAGCTCGAATTGCTCCTGGGTTTCCACACCTTCTGTGACCACCTGCAAGTGCAGGGTGTGGGCCATGCCGATAATCGCCTGGACGATTTCGCTGTCTGCTCTGGACCTCGGTATGTCCTGGATAAACGAGCGGTCGATTTTCAAGGTGTTGAGCGGCAAGCGCTTGAGGTAGGCCAGGG
The DNA here is from genome assembly GCF_001439685.1 of Pseudomonas libanensis. GTDB lineage: Bacteria > Pseudomonadota > Gammaproteobacteria > Pseudomonadales > Pseudomonadaceae > Aquipseudomonas > Aquipseudomonas libanensis. The sequence continues at coordinate 100,281 of NZ_JYLH01000005.1, read as the reverse complement.
ATGAATAGCCAGTGCCGAAATCATCGATCGCCAGGGAGACGCCCAACGCACGGATTTGCCGCAACAGCGCCAGGGTGCTGCTGATATTGCCCATCAGTGCATTTTCGGTGACTTCCAGCTCCAGGCGGTTGGCAGCCACAGCGGCGAAGCGCAGGGCGGCTTCGATCTCATCGGCCAGCTCGTCCCGGGCCAGGTTCAGCGCCGAGCAGTTCACCGCCATGGTCAGTTCGGTGTAGCCTCGGTCAGACAGCAGGCTCAGATCATGACAGGCCTGGCGCAGTACCCAGTGGTCAAGCTCCGCGATCAGCCCGTTATTCTCGGCGATGCCGATAAAGCGGTCCGGTGCCAGTAGCCCGTGCTGCGGATGCTGCCAGCGCACCAGGGCTTCCAGGCGCGTGACCTTGGCAAGCTTCATGTCGAAGATCGGTTGATAGAACAGCACCAACCCACTGCGTGCGCGCAGGGCAGCGCGCAGCTCTTCTTCCAACTGCAGTTCCAGGAACGCGCGGTTTTTCAGGTTGGAGCTGAAGAAGTGTAGGCTGTTGCGCCCGGCGTCCTTGGATTGATAAAGCGCCAGGTCCGCTGTTTTAAGCAGCTCTTCGCAGGTCTGGCCATCATCCGGGAACAGGCTGATGCCGATGCTGGTGGTCATCACCATGCGTCGGCCGGCCAGTTCGATGGGTTCTTTCATTTTCTGCATGATGCGCAGGGCCATATGCCGTGCTTCGTCGCGGTGATGGATATTGATCAGGATACAGAACTCATCGCCACCAAACCGTGCGACCACATCCTCATGGCTGCGTACCGAGCTTTTGATATGCCCGGCCAATACGGTGAGCAACTGGTCGCCGGCATCGTGCCCAAGACTGTCATTAATTCGCTTGAAGTGATCTATATCGAGGAAGATCACCGCCATCATCCCTTTATTTCGCGTTTTTTCTACGACTTTTTCCGCGAAGATCTGATTGAACCCGCGGCGGTTGAGCAAATTGGTCAATGCGTCGAAGTGGGCCACCTGCTGCAGCGAGGCGCGAGCCTGGTCCAGTTCGCTGAGCAGCGCGTTGACCCGGCGCAGGTCATGCTCCTTGTGTTGCAGTTTTTTGTCCGCCAGGGCTGCGCTGACACTGCTGCCGATCACCAGCAAGGTAATCACCGCCACCGACAGGCCCAGTTGAATCGGGTTGTTATCCACCGGCAGCGACAGGTCCGCATCATTGAGTACCAGCATTTGCATGGCGGCCATGCCAGTGAAATGCATGGTCAGGATTCCTGCACCCAGCACCAGGCTGGCGGCGTATTTGAGCAATTGATGAAAGACCCCGGCACCGTTGCGCAGGTACCTGGACAGCAGTAATGCCGCCAGGCTGGCACCGATGGCAATCGCCACCGACGCCATGAACAGCCGCGATTCAATGTACACCTGGGCCTGGGAGCGCATGGCTGCCATGCCCACGTAGTGCATCAGTGCGATGCCCAGGCCCATCCACACTGAGGCCAGCAGGTATTGATGGAGCCGCAAATGGGCATGACTGAGGGTTTGCATGGCCAATAGCGCAGCGATCAGGGCGATCAGCAGCGAAGCGAAGGTCGTGAGCAATTCGTAGTGAATAGCGACAGGGGCCTGGAAGGCCAGCATGCTGATGAAGTGGGTCGACCAGATTCCGCCCGCCAGGCAACCCGCTCCCAGCCAGCACCAATGACGGCGGGCGGTGGGGTCTTCGACATGGCCGACGCGTTCGGCCATGTCCAGCGTACCGAAACCCGCTGCACAGGCGACCAGGTAGGCGAGCAGCACCAGAAAGGGGTTATGACTGCAATTGAGTAATAAATGCCCGCTGTCTGGAAGGTCGGTAAAAAAATGCTGACCCAGCCATTCCATAGCTTATCCCGTCTTGAAGCCACGTCACTGCCAGAAGCGATGACCTATGACGTCGAGTATAGAAGCCTCGTGGTATTTGCCATGAATAATGGCACTTTGATTTCAATGATTTTGGCATGTCGCACATAGCGTTTGGTGCTAAGCGCTGATGGGCAATGCCAGTTCGAAGTGTTGCTCCTCTAGGGGTGCCAGGCCGAACGCGGCGCGCGCCGCATCGCAGTCGACATTTTGCACCCCCTGGCTCCAGGAAGAATCGAACTCGCGGCATACGCTGGAACGCTGTTCATAGATCGAGCAACTGGTTGCCTGCCCGACCTCACCTTCAAGGCTGCAACACCGTGCGGGCTTCTGGTCGGTACCGATCATCGCCACTCGGCTGGGGTTGATCTGCACCACCAGGTCATCGGGCACCGTACCCCCGGATGAGGCGCACTCACCCCAAAAGAAAGACACACGAAAGTATGAACAGCAGGCACCGCAATTCAGACACGGACTGGCTTCGGACATGGGCGTCATCGATAAGAAGGTAAGAGGGGGGTACTACGGAAGGCTCGCCATTCTATCCGTGCCAAGGCCATTGGGAAGGGGGGCAAGCACTTATATTTTTGTGGGTGAAATCCCGCGTTACCGGGCGAAATCATGCCCTATCAGCTTTACGAATCATTACAGACAACCGCTGCCAGCCTGATTATGTTGCAGGAACCGGGCAGGATGCGTCGGGCATCGCAGCTCTCATAACAATAAAAGAGACGGACCCATGCAGAACTCGACCCAAGCGGCGAATGCCTGGCGCATTCTGTTCCTGCTGTTCCTCGCCAACCTGTTCAATTTCTTCGATCGCACCATCCCCGCGATCATCATCGAGCCCATCCGTATGGAATGGCACCTGAGCGACTTCCAGCTCGGGATCATCGGCACCGCCTTTACCATTGTCTACGCCATCGCCGGGCTGCCGCTCGGGCGCCTGGCCGATACCGGCTCACGCAGCAAATTGATGGGCTGGGGCCTGTTCGCCTGGAGCGGGCTGACGGCGGTCAACGGCTTGGTCGGCAGTTTCTGGACCTTCCTGCTGGTGCGCATGGGCATTGGCATTGGCGAGGCCAGCTATGCACCGGCTGCCAATTCGCTGATTGGCGACCTGTTTCCCGCCCACCGCCGCGCGCGCGCCATGGGCATTTTCATGCTTGGTTTGCCGTTGGGGCTGTTGCTGGCGTTCTTTACGATCGGTGCGATGGTCAAGGCGTTCGACAGCTGGCGCGCGCCGTTCTTTATCGCGGCGGTGCCGGGGCTGATCCTGGCGGTGTTCATGTTCTATATAAAAGAACCCAAGCGCGGCGCGGCGGAAACCGTGCAAGTCTCCCAGGAGCGCGTCGACCGCCCGATCCGTCGCGTGCTGGCTGTGCCGACCTTTCTGTGGCTGGTGCTGGCCGGGTTGTGCTTTAACTTTGCCACCTATGCGTGCAACTCGTTCCTGGTGCCGATGCTGCAACGGTATTTCTTGATGCCATTGCAGGATGCGGCTGTCGCGACCGGTGTGATTGTCGGCTTGACCGGCTTGGTGGGCTTGACCCTGGGTGGCTGGATCGCCGACAAGATCCATCAGCGGGTCGCCAATGGTCGCCTGCTGTTTGCCGCGTGCAGCTTGATTATCTCCACAGTGACTACCGCCTGGGCCTTGCATGCCGGGCGTATAGAAATTGGCGTGTTTGTCGCGCTGTTCAGTGTGGGCTGGTTGTTTGCCTACAACTTCTACACCTGCGTTTATACGGCGATCCAGGACGTGGTCGAACCACGCTTGCGCGCTACGGCAATGGCGCTGTTCTTTGCCGGGTTGTATTTGCTGGGCGGCGGGATGGGACCGATCGTGGTGGGCGGGCTGTCTGATCACTTTGCCCATGCGGCAATGTATGCGGCGGGAGCGGAGCAGATGACTGAGGCTTATAAAGCCGTGGGGTTGCATGACGCCATGTACCTGATTCCGGTGGCGCTGTTCTTGACCATGCTGTTTCTGTTCCAGGCATCACGCAGTTTTGTGCGTGATGCCAAGCGCATGAAGGAAGGGTTGAGTGCGGTTGAGGTGCCGGCGGCTGCGGCAACGGCGTGAGACCGCGGTGACCCCTTCGCAGGCAAGCCAGCTCCCACCTTTGACCGAGTTGACTGAACCTTGCTCGGTCAGCTGTGGGAGCCGGGCTTGCCCGCGATGGGCATAGGTATCTACACAACTTCGGCACGAGGCTAAATCTGTGGCGAGGGAGCTTGCTCCCGTGACGGCCTGACAGCCGACGCTGATCTAGCTGACGCACCGCGATCCAAATGTGGGAGCTGGCTTGCCTGCGATGACGGCCTGCCAGCCGATGCCAATCTACCTGACACCCCGCAATCAAACTGTGGGAGCGGGCTTGCTCGCGAAGGCGGCCTGACAGGCGACACAGCTATACCGGGTACATATCCATTCCTGCGGTAACGGCCACTTAGGGTTCCGCTCTGACAGCGGGTCACTTTGGAAAAGAGCCCCAAAGTAACCAAAGGGCTCTTGCCCCACCACTCTGCACCTCGCCTAGGCTCGGTGTGCCCGTAATTCGCCAGTGATTTGGGGGGTCGCCGCCACGCGCCATCCATGGCGCGGGGCGGCTAAACCGGCATCCCTGCCGGTTTACCCCCCAAATCCCTGTCGAATTCCGGCCAGCGTGGTTTAACGGGGCGCCTGAGATCAAGATCAAGAGCGGCTCGCTTCGCATCGTGGTTACCGTTGAGCGCTATAGAGTTGTGTAGATACCTATGCCGCGATGGGCCCTGAAGGCACATAAAAAAGGCCCGCATTGTATGCGGGCCTTTCTTATTCAGGCAGTAATCAACCCGCCACCAACACCCGAATCGCTTCCAGTCGCAGTGCCGCTTTATCGAGCATGGCCAGGCCTTGCTCGCGCTGGTTGCGCAAGGCGACCAACTCGCTGTCACGCACGGTGGGGTTGACCGCTTGCAACGCGGTCAGGCGCGCCAGTTCTTCGTCGGTGTCTGCGGCCAGGCGCCGCTTGGCCTCGGCCACACGCTCGGCGTGGCGCGGGGCGATCTTCTCTTCACCGGCGTTGATGCGCGGCGTGAGCTGGTCGCGCTGGGCCTGTACGAACTTGTTGGCGCTGGCCCGTGGCACGCTTTCCAGTTGGTCGTTCAAGGTCACGAACGACACGCGCCCCGACAGGTCATTGCCATTGGCGTCCAGCAGGCAGCGCAGGGCGGCCGGTGGCAGGTAGCGGCCCAGTTGCAGCGAGCGCGGCGCCACCACTTCGCTGACATAGAGCAATTCCAGCAACACAGTGCCCGGTTTGAGCGCCTTGTTCTTGATCAACGCCACGGCGGTGTTGCCCATGGAGCCGGACAGTACCAGGTCCATGCCGCCTTGCACCATCGGGTGTTCCCAAGTGATGAACTGCATGTCTTCGCGCGACAGTGCCTGGTTACGGTCGTAGGTGATGGTCACACCCTCGTCGTCACCCAGGGGGAAGCTGGCGTCGAGCATTTTTTCGCTGGGCTTCAAGATCAGCGCGTTTTCCGAATGGTCTTCGCTGTCGATGCCGAAGGCGTCGAACAGGGTTTCCATATAGATCGGCAGGGCGAACTGGTCGTCTTGCTCGAGGATGTCTTCGACCAGCGCATCGCCTTCACCGGCACCGCCGGAATTGAGTTCCAGCAAGCGGTCACGACCGGTGTGCAGCTCCTGCTCCAGACGTTCGCGCTCGGCACGGGCTTCGTCGATCAGGGCTTGCCACTCGCCGTCGTCGGCAGCTTCCAGCAATGGCAGCAGGCGCGGGCCGAACTGATGCTGCAAGGCGTTGCCGGTCGGGCAGGTGTTGAGGAAGGCATTCAGTGCTTCGTGATACCACTGGAACAGGCGCTGTTGCGGACTGGTTTCCAGGTACGGTACGTGCAGCTCGATCACATGTTTCTGGCCGATCCGGTCCAGACGGCCGATACGCTGTTCCAGCAGGTCGGGGTGGGACGGCAGGTCGAACAACACCAGGTGGTGGGAGAACTGGAAGTTGCGGCCTTCACTGCCGATTTCCGAACAGATCAGCACCTGTGCACCGAACTCTTCATCGGCGAAGTAGGCGGCGGCGCGGTCACGCTCGAGGATGTTCATGCCCTCGTGGAACACCGTGGCCGGGATGCCGGAGCGCACGCGCAGCGCGTCTTCCAGGTCCATGGCGGTTTCGGCGTGGGCGCAGATCACCAGGACCTTGGTGCGCTTGAGCATTTTCAGTTGGTCGATCAGCCACTCGACCCGTGGGTCGAAGCGCCACCAGCGGTTTTCTTCCTCAATGTCCGGTTGCGCCTGGAAGCTGACTTCCGGGTACAACTCGGCGTGTTCGCCCAAAGGCAATTCGAGGTATTCATCCGGGTTCGGCAGGGGGTAGGCGTGCAGCTTGCGCTCGGGGAAGCCTTGCACGGCGGCACGGGTGTTGCGGAACAGCACGCGGCCGGTGCCGTGGCGATCGAGCAGTTCACGCACCAGGCGGGCGCTGGCTTCGCTGTCGCCATCGTTGACGGCGGTGAGCAGGGCTTCGCCTTCGTTACCGAGGAAACCCTGAATAGTCTTGTGCGCGGCCGGTGACAGGCGGCCCTTGTCCAGCAGTTCCTGCACGGCCTCGGCCACCGGGCGGTAGTTCTCGCTCTCGGCGCGGAAGGCTTGCAGGTCGTGGAAACGGTTTGGATCGAGCAGGCGCAGGCGCGCAAAGTGGCTGTCCTGGCCGAGTTGTTCCGGGGTGGCGGTCAGCAGAAGCACGCCTGGGATAACCTCGGCAAGCTGCTCGACCAGGCTGTATTCGGCGCTGGCCTTGTCTTCATGCCATACAAGGTGGTGGGCTTCATCGACCACCAGCAAGTCCCAGCCCGCCGCGAACAGCGCGTCCTGGGCCTTCTCGTCATCCACCAGCCATTCCAGCGCAACGAGTGCAAGCTGGGTGTCTTCGAACGGGTTGGTGGCATCGCTTTCGATAAAGCGCTCTTCGTCGAACAGCGCGACCTGCAGGTTGAAGCGGCGGCGCATTTCCACCAGCCACTGGTGCTGCAGGTTTTCCGGGACCAGGATCAGCACGCGGTTGGCACGGCCCGAGAGCAGTTGGCGATGGATCACCAGGCCCGCTTCGATGGTCTTGCCCAGGCCCACTTCGTCAGCCAGCAATACCCGCGGCGCGATACGGTCAGCGACTTCACGGGCAATGTGCAATTGGTGCGCAATAGGTTGCGCGCGCACGCCACCCAGGCCCCACAACGAGGACTGCAGTTGGCGGCTGGTGTGTTCCAGGGTGTGGTAGCGCAGCGAGAACCAGGCCAGCGGGTCGATCTGCCCGGCGAACAGACGGTCGCTGGCCAGGCGGAACTGGATAAAGTTGGACAGTTGGGTTTCCGGCAGGGTGACCTGCTCGTTCTGCCCATTCAGGCCGTGGTAGACCAGCAGGCCATCGACGTCGTCGACTTCCTGTACGGTCATTTTCCAGCCTTCGAAATGGGTGATGGTGTCACCCGGCGAAAACCTCACGCGAGTGAGGGGCGCATTCCGTAGCGCATACTGGCGGGTGTCGCCAGTGGCCGGATAGAGCACGGTCAACAAGCGCCCGTCCTGTGCCAGAACGGTGCCTAACCCCAGCTCTGCTTCGCTGTCACTAATCCAGCGTTGCCCCGGTTGATACTGCTGCGCCATGCTGCCTGACTCCCGCCGTGAAAAAGCCGACTATCTTAACGGAACAAGCCCCTGCGCCCAAGGACTCTGACAAAAACTACGCGGTTTGTGAGGTGCGCCGGGAGTTGAATCGACGGATGGCGGGCACTTGCGAGTGTCGACTGGGTCACAGCTTGGCACGCCGGTGCTCAAGTCGCCTTGCCACCCGCCGACAGCCTGTTGATCAGGAGAATAACTATCATGCTTCCACCCATGCTGCCCGTCAGTGTTGTGCCGGTCACGTCGCAACTCGATCCGGCACGCCAGAAGCCGGATATTCCGCCGGTGGTACCCGTTCAACCGGGCTCCAACGAGAGCACCATCGACCTGAAGAAGGGCGATGCCGAGCAATCGACCTTTTTGCTGCGCGAAGAACAACGCCGCCAGCAAGAGCAGCAGAAACGCCGGCGCGAAGCGGACGATGAGGCGCAGCAGCACTTGCCCATTCCCGGCGACCTGCTCAATGCGGACAACACCGTTCCCGTGGCGCCGCTGATCGAAGACGCGCCGCGCCAGGGCTTGTGGGTGGATATCGAGGTTTAGTCGCTCAGTTCAACCAGGGCCGTCATCAGCCGCTCGTGGAAGGTGCCGATTTTGGTCGATGCCCTGCATTTTGTCGCCCGCTGATTTGCCGTCGGGCGGGGCAGGCCGCATTATTGGGGCATTCCCGCCACGACGTAAGCCAAGCCATGAGTGACGATAAGCTGATTGACCTGAATGCAGAACGCGCCAAGCGTGTACACGACCTCAATGACAAGCGCTTGAATGAAGTGCGCCAAGCGTTTGAACAAGCCATGCCCTTGGGAAAAACCAAGAAGAAGTCGAAAAACAAACCGAAAAAGCGTTGAAACAGCCTGCATCCATTGATGCAGGTCAGTTATTACCCTTCTTTACGCCCCGTTACGGGCGACATTGATCCTGATCAATTTCCCACCGCGCCTTCTCCATTAACTTAGCCCTATCGCAACAGGGCAAGTGCAGGAGGCCGGTCATGTTTATCGATAATGTGGTTTTTGCCGGAGTGCTGACTGTAAGCCTCATGGTGCTGTTTTTTGTAGGGTTTGGATTTTTTATCTGGAAAGACGCGAACAAGCGTAAAAAACCTTAGGTTTTTCCGGATTACATGAGCACGCAAGGCATTTTGGGCGACTTCGGTCGCCCTTTTTTTTATTCTGCTTTTCTCTAACCGCGAATATAAAAAAAGGTGCGACCCTCGCGGATCGCACCTTTTTTATGGCCGGCTGGCTATCAGTTGCCCAATGCCTTGGACGCCAACCAGAACAACCCGGCCGAGAGGCCAACGGTGGCCGGCAGGGTCAATACCCAGGCCATCAGGATGGTCTTGACGGTGCCGCCTTGCAGGCCGCTCTTGTTGGCAACCATGGTGCCCGCCACGCCCGAGGACAGCACATGGGTGGTGGACACCGGCAGGGCGAAGATATTCGCGAAGCCGATCATGGTGGCGGTGGTGATCTGGGCCGACATGCCCTGGGCATAGGTCATGCCCTGCTTGCCGATCTTCTCGCCGATGGTCAGTACCACGCGCTTCCAACCCACCATGGTGCCCAGGCCCAGGGCCAGTGCGACCGCGAGGATCACCCAGAACGGGGCGTACTCGGTAGTAGCGGTCAGGTCTTTGCGCAGCTTGTCGAGGTCGGACTTCTCACGGGAATCCAGGCCTGGCAGCTTGCCGACTTTCTTCGCAGTGTCGTCCAGGCAGAGCAGGTAGCGACGTACTTCAATGCGGTGGTCGGCAGTCAGCGAGTGGTAGTCCGAAACGCCTTTCAAGGTACCCAGCAGCGCATTGATCGTCGGTTCGGTCTGCTGCGGGTTGCAGCGGAACTTGCCCGGCAGGTCATCCTTCACGCTTTTACCCAGGGCCAGGAACTCGCCCAGGGTCTCATGGTTGCGCTGGTAGAACTGGTTCAGGTGCAGGGTCGCGTCGCGGGTACGCTCGATCTGGTAAGTGGTGCTGCCCAGGTCAAGGACGAACTGCGCCGGCACGATACCGATCAGCACCAGCATGATCAGGCCGATGCCTTTCTGGCCATCGTTGGAGCCGTGCACGAAGCTGACGGCCATGGCCGAAATCACCAGGACCAGGCGGTTCCAGAACGGCGGGTGTTTCTTGTCGTCGAGCTTGCGGCGCTGGTCCGGAGTCTTGTGCATCTTCGACAGCGGGCGCCACCACTTCAGGCCGATCAGCACCAGGGCTGCGACCAGGAAGCCGGCCATCGGCGAGAACACCAGGGACGCGCCGATATCCACGGCTTTTTGCCAGTTCACACCGTCAGCCAGGGGGATGTCGTTGATCAGGGCATTGGCCAGGCCGACACCGAGGATCGAGCCGATCAGGGTATGGGAGCTGGAGGCGGGGATACCGAAGTACCAGGTGCCCAGGTTCCAGGTGATCGCCGCAGCCAATAAAGAGAAGACCATCGCCAAGCCGTGGCCGGTATTCACATTGATCAGCAACTCTACCGGCAGCAAATGCACGATGGCGTAGGCGACTCCGACACCGCCGAGCAATACGCCGAGGAAATTGAATACCCCGGAGAAGAACACGGCCAGGTGTGGCGGCATGGCTTTGGTATAGATGACTGTGGCCACCGCGTTAGCGGTGTCATGAAAGCCATTGATGAACTCGAAGGCGAGGACAAAGGCCAGGGCGAGCAACAGGCTCACTAGAACCCAAGCATCCAGTCCGCTGAATAAATCGATCATGAAGGTTTTCTGACCCGGTCGTAAGGGGGCGCGATTATGCCAGAAAACATCGGTAATCGATGCATTAGCTGCTCATCGGTAACAATCTTCATTGAAAAACCGCTGCCAGGACGGACGCATCCCAGGGTTTCCGGGGCTTTGGCAAGTCTTTGATTTATAAAGCTCAGGCCGGAAAAGACCGGCATTGGTCATGAAAATGTCATGCCTGAAACATTTGTATGAAATTTCGTTGGCGGCTGTAGGTTACTGACCAGCGGGCGTTGCGCCATGGAGCCCTCTGCCAGTGGTGGACCGGCAGAGACAGCAGACCCTGGAAGCTCGAACGCAAGTGCTTATGGCTCTTGCGTCTTGAGTTCCTGTTCTATCTTTTGGATTTCCTGGGCAAAGGCTTGGTCGAGCAGATTGGCTCGCTTGCGCCATGGCTTGCGTTCTGGCTCAGGTTGCGCGGCGTAGGTGGTGACTTCCCCGCCGTAGACGTCCTTGTAACGTTGCTCCTGGCGCTCAAGTTCCGCGCGCAGTTCATCTTTCGTCACAGTATTACCTAATTGAGTTAAGTTTATTGATTGCACAGTGTCATGCCTGAAAGTCGTCCTCGGATGGTTTCAGGTTGAACAGTCGAACTGTTTAACTTGGAACGCAGACCTGAGGGCAGTTCTTTTAAGCGGGTATTGTGACCGACGCTGCATACATCCCGCAGCGCCTGGCGAGCTCCAATTCCGATAGTGGTACCGGGCTGACCTCTGCACAGGTTGCATTATAGCGGCGCATTTGAATAACACTATCACTACGAAGTTAAAAAGCGTCAACGCTGTGTGAGAGTTTTATTACATGTGGGTGCCAGTATGTGTGAACGCCGTCATTCGGATTTCTAGGTTCATTCTAAATAGCAGGGTAAACGCCCACATTTTTCAGGTTTATCAGGCAAATCTGGAACGTTGACCACGGGGTTCGCGCCAGCGCTGGTCAAATTGCGATAATCGCATGATCGTCCGATAATCGCCCAATGTTGCCGGCGCTGTCTTGTGCATCGCGACCGGCACGGCTTGTAATGGCGGCCAACCTCCCCGTGGTGAAAACAAGAGAAAGGATCCCTGAAATGAACGATCAATTGCGCAACTCCTTTGCATCAGTGGCGCCGCCGATCGTGGCTTCACCGGCCAAGCGCATCCAGGCCTTCACCGGTGATCCGGATTTCATGACCTCCCTGGCCCGTGGCCTGGCCGTGGTGCAGGCGTTCCAGGAGCGCAAGCGGCACCTGACCATCGCCCAGATCAGCCATCGCACCGAAATCCCTCGGGCCGCCGTGCGTCGCTGCCTGCATACCTTGATCAAGCTTGGCTACGCGACCACGGATGGGCGCACTTACTCGTTACTGCCCAAGGTTCTGACCCTCGGTCATGCCTATCTGTCGTCCACACCGTTGGCCGTGTCGGCCCAACCCTATCTGGACCGCATGAGCGAGCAGCTGCATGAAGCCTGCAACATGGCCACTCTCGAAGGCGACGACATCCTCTATATCGCCCGCTCGGCCACTACCCAGCGGCTGATTTCCGTTGATTTGTCGGTGGGTGGGCGCTTGCCGGCGTATTGCACGTCCATGGGCCGCATCCTGTTGGCCGCCCTCGACGATGCTTCGTTGCAGGACTATCTCCAGCATGCCGACCTGCAAACCAAGACCAGCCGTACCTTGACCACGCCTGAGGCCCTGTTCGAATGCCTGCAACAGGTCCGTCAGCAAGGCTGGTGCATTGTCGATCAGGAACTGGAGCAAGGCCTGCGTTCTATTGCCGTACCGGTGTATGACGCATCTGGCCAGGTACTGGCCGCGCTCAATGTCAGCACCCATGCCGGACGAGTCAGCCGCAGTGAGTTGGAACAGCGCTTTTTGCCGAGCATGCTCAGCGCCAGCCGCGAGTTGAGTGCGCAGTTGTTTGCCTAAGCTGTTCGGTGACCGCACAGATCCCGGTTGGCTCGATTGACGGTGTTTCCCCTGGCTTATTAATGTGCGGCAGCGCTCTGAGGAGCTGCCCAATAATAATGATGACCTGAGGTCGTCAGCCCGCCATCGGTGTGGAATAAAAATAATGAATCAGCCTTCTGTCGGTACCACCCTGGACGTGCAGTCCTTCATCAATACTCAGCCACTGTCACGCTATCAGTGGCGCGTGGTCATTCTATGTTTCCTGATTGTCTTTCTTGACGGCCTCGATACGGCGGCCATGGGCTTTATCGCACCGGCACTGTCCCAGGACTGGGGCATCGACCGCGCCAGCCTCGGCCCGGTGATGAGCGCCGCGTTGATCGGCATGGTGTTCGGCGCATTGGGTTCCGGCCCGCTGGCCGACCGCTTTGGTCGTAAAGTCGTGTTGGTAGGCGCGGTGGTGGTGTTTGGAGCTTTCAGCTTGGCATCTGCCTACAGCAGTAATGTCGATCAGTTGCTGGTGCTGCGCTTTCTCACCGGGCTGGGTCTGGGCGCCGGCATGCCGAATGCCACTACCTTGCTCTCCGAATACACCCCCGAGCGCCATAAGTCGTTGCTGGTGACCAGCATGTTCTGCGGCTTCAACCTGGGCATGGCTGGCGGTGGGTTTATTTCGGCCAAGCTGATTCCGGCCTTCGGCTGGCACAGTCTGTTGCTGATCGGCGGCATCCTGCCATTGATCCTGGCGCTGGTGCTGTTGCTGTGGTTGCCGGAATCGGCGCGTTACCTGGTGGTACGCAATCGCGGCACCGACAAGGTGCGCAAAACCCTTGCGCCCATCGAGCCCGGTATCGTGGCCCAAGCCAGCGCTTTCAGCGTGCCGGAGCAAAAAACCGTCAAGGCCCGCAATGTGTTCGCGGTGATCTTCTCGGGCACCTACAGCGTCGGCACCTTGCTGTTGTGGCTCACTTACTTCATGGGCCTGGTGATTGTGTACCTGCTGACCAGTTGGCTGCCCACGTTGATGCGCGACAGCGGCGCCAGCATGGAACAGGCCGCGTTTATCGGCGCGTTGTTCCAGTTTGGCGGGGTGTTGAGTGCAGTGGGCGTGGGCTGGGCGATGGACCGGTTCAACCCGCACAAAGTGATCGGTACCTTCTATCTGTTGGCCGGAGTGTTTGCCTACGCGGTCGGGCAGAGCCTGGGCAATATCACGCTACTGGCGACCCTCGTGCTGATCGCCGGGATGTGCGTCAACGGTGCGCAATCGGCGATGCCGTCCCTGGCCGCACGGTTCTACCCAACCCAAGGGCGTGCCACTGGTGTGTCGTGGATGCTTGGCATTGGCCGCTTCGGCGCAATTTTGGGCGCATGGATGGGCGCCACCTTGCTGGGCCTGGGTTGGAGTTTCGAGCAGGTGCTTACGGCACTGGTGATTCCGGCGGCGTTGGCCACGACCGCGGTGTTGATCAAAGGCATGGTCAGCCATGCCGATGCGACCTGAAACCGATCACTATTCCTGTGGGAGCTGGCTTGCCTGCGATAGCGGTGCTGAATCCACTGGCATCATCGCAGGCAAGCCAGCTCCCACATTGACCGTGTTCTTGCAGATGTTAGTTAAGCAACAATCGGTTCGATAATCGAACACTGAGTCGATTATCGGATTGTTTGGCCTCTATCCCCGGCTTAACCTTCAAGCACTTCGGCGCCCCCCTCAGCGCCTTTTTCGATCAACACCGGGAGCCCAACCCCATGGCTGAAATCCTCACCCTGCGTGATGCGGTCAAGCGCTTCGTGAACGACGGCGATACCGTCGCGCTCGAAGGCTTTACCCACCTGATCCCCACGGCCGCAGGTCATGAAATCATTCGTCAGGGCAAGAAAGACCTGACACTGGTACGTATGACCCCTGACCTGATTTACGACCAGTTGATCGGTGCCGGCTGTGCGCGCAAGTTGATTTTTTCCTGGGGCGGCAACCCGGGTGTGGGCTCCCTGCATCGCCTGCGCGACGCGGTCGAGAAGCAATGGCCGCAGCCTTTGGAGATTGAAGAACACAGCCACGCCGACCTGGCCAATGCCTACGTCGCCGGGGCATCGGGTCTACCGTTCGCGGTGCTGCGTGCCTACGCCGGTTCTGACTTGCCCAAGGTCAATCCACTGATCAAGACCGTTACCTGCCCGTTCACTGGCGAAGTGCTGGCGGCGGTACCGTCGGTACGTCCGGACATCACCGTGATCCACGCACAGAAAGCCGACCGCAAGGGCAACGTGCTGCTCTGGGGCATTCTCGGTGTGCAGAAGGAAGCGGCCCTTGCGGCCAAGCGCTGCATCGTCACCGTCGAGGAAATCGTCGATGACCTGAATGCGCCGATGAACAGCTGCGTGTTGCCGACCTGGGCGCTGACGGCGGTGTGCCACGTACCCGGAGGTGCACATCCGTCCTACGCCCACGGCTACAACGAGCGCGATAACCGTTTCTACCAGGCGTGGGATCCGATTGCCCGCGACCGTGAAACCTTTAGCGCCTGGATCGACGAATACATCCACGGCACCGCCGATTTCAATGAATTCCAGGCCAAGCTGGCTACCGCGCAGGAGGCCAAGTAATGGCTTACTCCACCAATGAAATGATGACTGTCGCCGCTGCACGCCGCCTACAGAACGGCTCGGTGTGCTTCGTCGGTATTGGTCTGCCGTCCAAGGCCGCCAACCTGGCGCGCCTGACTTCGTCGCCCGACGTGGTGCTGATCTACGAGTCCGGCCCGATTGGGGCCAAGCCCAGCGTGCTGCCGCTGTCCATCGGCGATGGCGAGTTGGCGGAGACCGCCGACACCGTGGTGCCCACCGGTGAGATCTTTCGCTATTGGCTGCAGGGCGGGCGCATTGACGTCGGCTTTCTCGGCGCGGCCCAGGTCGACCGTTTCGGCAATATCAACACCACCGTGGTCGGTGACTATCACCAGCCCAAGGTGCGTTTGCCCGGTGCCGGTGGCGCGCCGGAGATCGCCGGTTCGGCCAAGAGCGTGCTGATCATCCTTAAGCAATCGTCCCGTTCGTTTGTCGACAAGCTGGACTTCGTCACCTCTGTCGGTCACGGCGAAGGCGGCGACTCACGCAAGCGTCTTGGCCTGCCCGGCGCAGGACCCGTAGGCATCATTACCGACCTGTGCATCATGGAACCGGAGGAGGGCAGCCATGAATTCGTGGTCACCGCGTTGCACCCCGGCGTGACCCGTGAACAGGTAGTGGCCGCCACCGGCTGGGCGATTCGCTTTGCCGAACAGGTCAGCGTCACTGCTGAGCCCACCGAGACAGAACTGACCGCCCTGCGTGATCTCGAAGCACGCACCGCCGCGGCCCACGGCCAAGCGCCGGGAGAAGCCTGATGCGCGACGTATTTATCTGCGATGCCATTCGCACGCCTATCGGCCGTTTTGGTGGCGGCTTGTCGACTGTACGCACCGATGACCTGGCGGCGCTGCCGATCAAGGCGCTGATCGAGCGCAACCCCTCGGTGGACTGGAACGCAGTGGACGAGGTGTTCCTCGGCTGCGCCAACCAAGCCGGCGAAGACAACCGCAATGTGGCGCGCATGGCACTGTTGCTGGCGGGGCTGCCGGACAGCGTTCCAGGCGTGACCCTCAATCGTCTGTGCGCCTCGGGCATGGATGCCATCGGCACGGCTTTCCGCGCCATCGCCAGCGGCGAAATGGAGCTGGCGATTGCCGGTGGCGTCGAGTCGATGTCCCGTGCTCCGTTCGTGATGGGCAAGGCTGATGCGGCGTTTTCGCGCAACATGAAGCTGGAGGACACCACCATCGGTTGGCGCTTTATCAACCCGCTGATGAAGGCCCAGTACGGCGTGGATGCCATGCCACAGACCGCCGACAATGTCGCCGACGACTACCAGGTTTCCCGCGCCGACCAGGACGCTTTCGCCCTGCGCAGCCAGCAGCGCACTGCCGCCGCGCAAGCTGCCGGCTTCTTCGCCGAGGAAATCGTGCCGGTGCGGGTCGCCCATAAAAAAGGTGAAACGGTGGTGGAGCACGATGAGCATCCACGGGACACGCACCTGGAAGCCCTGGCCAAGCTCAAGCCGGTCAACGGCCCGGACAAGACCGTCACTGCCGGCAATGCTTCGGGCGTGAACGACGGCGCTGCGGCATTGATCCTCGCGTCTGCCGAAGCAGTAAAGAAACACGGCCTCACCGCCCGCGCCCGCGTGCTGGGCATGGCCAGTGCCGGTGTCGCCCCGCGTGTGATGGGCATCGGCCCGGTGCCGGCGGTGCGCAAGCTGGTGGAGCGCCTGGGGTTGGCGGTCACTGACTTTGACGTGATCGAACTCAACGAAGCCTTCGCCAGCCAAGGTCTGGCGGTGTTGCGCGAGCTGGGGCTTGCCGACGATGCCCCCCAGGTCAACCCGAACGGTGGCGCCATTGCCCTCGGCCACCCCCTGGGCATGAGCGGTGCGCGGCTGGTCCTGACGGCCCTGCACCAGTTGGAAAAAACCGGTGGCCGCAAAGGCTTGGCGACCATGTGCGTGGGTGTCGGCCAAGGGCTGGCCCTGGCGATTGAACGCGTCCAATAAGAGAGGATTGCTCCATGAGTGACAAGCCCGGTTACCGGCGCCCGCGCGCGGGCACCCAACCTGATTACCTGCACCCGGCCTACCAGTCGACGAACCTGCGTTCGCCGTCCCAGCCATTGGTGTTCCTGCCCCATTCCTTGTCGGAAATCACTGGCCCGACCATCGGCGCCGAGCGTATCAATGACAAGGACAACGACCTGACGGCCCAGCATGAAGGCGAGCCCCAAGGCGAGCGCATCATCATTCATGGCCGGGTACTCGATGAGAACGGCCTGCCGGTGCCGGGCATCCTTGTGGAGATCTGGCAGGCCAACGCCGCCGGTCGCTACAACCACAAGCGCGACCTGCACGACGCACCGCTGGACCCGAACTTTACCGGCACCGGGCGTACTGTCACCGACGCCGATGGCTGGTACCAGTTCCAGACCATCAAGCCCGGTGCCTACCCCTGGGGCAACCACCACAACGCCTGGCGCCCGGCGCATATTCACTTTTCGCTGTTCGGCCCCAGTGTGCTGACGCGGTTGGTGACGCAAATGTATTTCCCGGGCGATCCGTTGCTGGAATACGACCCGATCTACAACTGCGTGCCGGATACCAGTGCCAAGGAGCGCCTGATCGCGCGATTCGACCTGGAAAAAACCATTCCTTCCTATGCCCTCGGCTACCGCTGGGACATCGTCCTGCGCGGCCGCGACGCCACGCCGATGGAGAAATGAGATGACACTCAACGCGACCACGTCCCACACCGTCGGGCCGTATTACCACATCGGTCTGACCTGGCTGAACCGTGAAGACCTGACTGTCACCGCCACCCTTGGCGAGCGCGTGGCAATCAGCGGGCAAGTGGTGGACGGTAACGGTGATGTCGTCAACGACGCCATGCTGGAAGTCTGGCAGGCCAATGCCGCCGGCAAATATGCCCACCCCGAAGACGAGCAGGACAAAGCGCTAGACCCGAACTTCGAAGGCTTTGGCCGCGTGCCGGTGGATGCCGAAGGGCGTTTCCGCTTTACCACCATCAAGCCGGGCAGCGTGCCGGGGCTCAAGGGCACCACCCAGGCGCCGCACTTGGTGGTGCTGGTGTTTGCCCGTGGGTTGGTGAAGCACTTGTTGACGCGGATTTATTTTGACGGTGAGGCGTTGAATGGCGATGACCCGTTGCTGGCGTGTGTGCCGGCAGAACGTCATGGCACATTGATTGCCAAGACGGATGCGGCAGGGGTTTATCAGTGGAATGTGATTTTGCAGGGCGCAGATAAGGAAACGGTGTTCTTCGACTATTGAGTGGGCTCTAGGGCCCCATCGCAGGCAAGCCAGCTCCCACCTTTGAATGTGTTCACAACACAAAATGTGGGAGCCGGGCTTGCCCGCGATGAGGCCCTCTCAGGCTCCACCTATCCAAAAGTCTGCTTGCGGAACAGGGTTGTTGCAAAGTATGTCTAGGCTATAACCGTTCCCACTGAGTGAAAAAACATGACAACAAAAACCAGCCACTACACCGGAGAAGAACGCAGCAAACGGATTTTTGCGATTGTCGGTGCCTCATCCGGCAACCTTGTCGAATGGTTCGACTTTTACGTCTACGCCTTCTGCGCTATCTATTTCGCCCCGGCGTTTTTCCCCTCGGACGACCCCACGGTGCAACTGCTCAACACCGCCGGCGTGTTTGCCGCCGGGTTCCTGATGCGGCCCATCGGTGGCTGGCTGTTTGGCCGGGTGGCCGACAAGCACGGGCGCAAGAACTCGATGATGATCTCGGTGCTGATGATGTGCGGCGGCTCCCTGGTCATCGCCTTCCTGCCCACTTACAACGACATCGGTGCCTGGGCCCCTGCGTTGCTGTTGGTGGCGCGGCTGTTCCAGGGTTTGTCGGTGGGAGGCGAATACGGCACCACGGCGACCTACATGAGTGAAGTCGCGCTCAAGGGCCAGCGCGGTTTCTTTGCCTCGTTCCAATACGTGACCCTGATCGGCGGCCAGTTGCTGGCGGTATTGGTGGTGGTGATCCTGCAACAGATCCTCACCGAAGAAGAACTGCGTGCCTGGGGCTGGCGCATCCCGTTCGTGATCGGTGCCATTGCTGCGGTGATCTCCCTGCTGCTGCGGCGCACCCTGAAAGAAACCACCAGCAAGGAAATGCGCGAAGACAAGGACGCCGGCAGTATCGTCGCGCTGTTTCGCGACCACGGCAAAGCCTTCATTACGGTGCTGGGCTACACCGCCGGTGGCTCGCTGATTTTCTATACCTTCACCACCTACATGCAGAAGTACCTGGTGAACACTGTCGGCATGCACGCCAAGACGTCCAGCTACATCATGACCGGCGCGCTGTTTCTGTACATGTGCATGCAGCCGCTGTTCGGCATGCTGGCCGACAAGATCGGCCGCCGCAATTCCATGCTCTGGTTTGCCGGCCTTGGCACCCTGTTCACCGTGCCGATCCTGCTGACCTTGAAAACCGTGACCAGCCCGTTCCTGGCCTTTGTGCTGATTACCCTGGCGTTGGCGATTGTCAGCTTCTACACCTCCATCAGCGGCCTGGTCAAAGCCGAGATGTTCCCGCCCCAGGTACGTGCCTTGGGTGTGGGCCTGGCCTATGCCGTGGCGAACGCGGTGTTTGGCGGTTCGGCAGAAGTGGTCGCGCTGAGCCTCAAATCCATCGGCATGGAAAACACCTTTTATTGGTACGTCACCGCGATGATGGCGGTGGCCTTCCTGTTCAGCTTGCGCTTGCCGAAACAGGCGGCGTACCTGCATCACGATCTGTAAGGGATGAGTTATGACGCTGCGCACGAGCAATCAACTGTTCGACGCTTACTTCACCGCCGGCAGCATGGCCGAAGTGTTCTGTGACCAGGGGCGCCTGCAGGGCATGCTGGATTTCGAAGCCGCACTGGCCCGGGCGCAGGCCCGGGTCGGGTTGATTCCCCAGGCCGCTGTCGCACCGATTGCCCAGGCGTGCCTGGCGTCGCTGTATGACGTGGATGCCCTTGGCCGCGCGATTGTCACGGCGGGCAACTCAGCGATTCCATTGGTGAAGGCGTTGGGCAAGTTGATCGCCAGTGAGGACGCCGACGCCGAGCGTTATGTACACCTGGGCGCAACCAGTCAGGATGTGATGGACACCGGCCTGGTGCTGCAACTGCGCCGTGGGGTGGAATTGATCGAGGCCGACCTGGCTCGCTTGGGGGAGCTGTTGGCCGCCCAGGCTCAGCATTACGCCACCGTGCCGTTGGCCGGGCGCACCTGGTTGCAACACGCGACGCCGGTCACCCTGGGGATGAAAATCGCCGGTTGGCTGGGCGCGGTGACGCGCAGTCGCCAGCGCCTGGCCGAATTGAAACCTCGCTTGTTGGTGCTGCAATTTGGCGGCGCGTCGGGCACTTTGGCGGCCCTCGGCGAATACGCCATGCCTGTGGCTGAGGCCTTGGCGGCCGAGTTGCAACTGGGCTTGCCGGAGCAACCCTGGCACACCCAGCGTGATCGCCTGGTGGAGTTTGCCAGCCTGCTCGGCCTGATCGCCGGCAGCCTCGGCAAGTTGGGCCGCGATATCAGCCTGTTGATGCAGACCGAAGCGGCGGAGGTGTTCGAGCCTTCGGCGCCGGGCAAGGGTGGCTCGTCCACCATGCCGCACAAGCGCAATCCGGTGGGCGCTGCGGTGCTGATCAGCGCGGCCACCCGCGTACCAGGCCTGGTGGCAACGATGTTCAGCGCTATGCCTCAAGAGCACGAACGCAGCCTGGGGTTGTGGCATGCCGAATGGGAAACCTTGCCGGAGATTTGCCGCTTGGTGTCCGGTGCCTTGCACCAGGCAATTCTGGTCAGTGAAGGGCTGGAGGTGAATGCCGAACGCATGGCACAGAACCTCGATCTGACCCAGGGCCTGGTGCTGGCCGAAGCGGTGAGTACCGTGCTCGCCCAACGCGTGGGCCGCGACACTGCGCACCGTCTGCTGGAGCAGTGCTGCAAACGTGCGGTCGCCGAGCAGCGCCACTTGCGCGCGGTACTGGCGGATGAGCCGCACGTCACTGCCGAGCTGTCAGCGGCTGAACTGGACCGCCTGCTCGACCCGGCCCACTACCTGGGCCAGGCGTCTACCTGGGTCACGCGCGCGGTGACCGAACATTTCGCTTTGACTGCCTGAGGAGACCGCTGTGGCTTTTGTACAACTCGCCGAGGGCGAACTGCATTACCAACTCGAGGGGCCCGCCGACGCACCGGTATTGGTGCTGTCCAATTCCCTGGGTACCGACCTGCATATGTGGGATATCCAGATCCCGGCCTTCACCGAGCATTTTCGTGTGCTGCGATTCGACACTCGTGGCCACGGCCAATCCCTGGTGACCGACGGGCCCTACAGCATCGAGCAACTGGGCGCCGACGTGATCGCACTGCTGGATGCGCTGGATATCCAGAAGGCGCATTTTTGCGGGCTGTCCATGGGCGGCTTGATTGGACAATGGCTGGGCATTCACGCCGGCGAGCGCCTGCAACGCCTGGTGGTGTGTAATACCGCGGCCAAGATCGGCACGCCCGAGGTGTGGAACCCGCGTATCGAAATGGTCCTGCGTGATGGCGCAGCCGCGATGGTGGCGCTGCGCGATGCGTCGATTGCGCGCTGGTTCACCGCGGATTTCGCCGCCGCCAACCCGCACCAGGCCAAGCAGATCACCGACATGCTCGCGGCCACGTCGCCCGAGGGTTATGCCGCCAACTGCGGCGCCGTGCGCGATGCGGATTTTCGTGAGCAACTGGCGTCGATCAAGGTGCCGACCCTGGTGATTGCCGGCACCGAAGACGCGGTGACGCCGCCAGCCGGCGGCCACTTTATCCAGAACCATGTGCAGGGTGCCGAGTATGCCGAGTTCTATGCGGCGCACCTGTCCAACGTTCAGGCCGGTGCTGCGTTCAGCGACCGGGTGATCGAATTTTTGCTGGCCCGCTGAGGAGCTATTTGTGGACGAGAAACAACGTTACGCCGAGGGCCTGCAGGTGCGCCGCGAAGTACTGGGCGATGCCCATGTCGACCGTAGCCTCAATGCCCTCACCGAGTTCAACAGCGAGTTCCAGGAAATGATCACCCGCCACGCCTGGGGTGACATCTGGACCCGCCCCGGCCTGCCTCGGCATACCCGCAGCCTGATCACCATCGCGATGCTGATCGGCATGAACCGCAGTGAAGAACTGAAACTGCATTTGCGTGCGGCCGCCAGTAATGGCGTGACCCGTGCCGAGATCAAGGAAGTGCTGATGCAAAGTGCGATCTATTGCGGGATCCCGGCGGCGAATGCGATGTTTCACCTGGCGGAGTCAGTGTGGGATGAGTTGGGTGTGGAGTCTCGCCAACAAGACTGAATGTGAAAGGCGATCAAATGTGGGAGCTGGCTTGCCTGCGATTGCAGCGACGAGGTCTGACTGGGGACCGTGTTGTCTGCATCGCAGGCAAGCCAGCTCCCACAGGGGATCGTCACAGGTTTAAGGTATCAGTGGGAATCAGCATCCCACACCCAATTCCACACCCCCGGCAGGTGCACCAGCTCGTTCTCACCCTTGACCGTGCGGGCCAGGGCGGCTCGTTGCAGCATGGCAGTGTCGGTGTAGAACGGCTCGACAGCGGTCTTCAAACCGTTGATTCGGGCGCTGTCCATCAGGATCTGCAAGTATTCCTGCATATGCCGGGCGGTGTAGCGGTTGATGTCATGGAAGGTCACCACCACGGGGATGACGCCATCCACCGTCGGTAGCTCACCCAAGGCAATACGTTCGCGCACCACCGACAATTGTCGATACAGGTTGGCCCGACGGCGCGGGCTGGCGTTAAAGCCCCAGATCTTGCCGTCATTGGCACTCAAGTCCGTCAGCAGTACCTGCATGCCGTGGCGTTGGTAGGCGGCGAAGGTGCGCTTGTCGTAGTTCCAGAAGGGCGGGCGTACCAGCACGGGGGGCTTGCCCGTAATGGCAGCAATGTCCGTGGCCCCTTCGGCAAGGGTGTGTTCAAGCGTGGCATCGTTCAGCCAGCGGTGATTGGTGTGGAACGCGGTGGCGGTGTGGAAGGCCAGGATATGACCGGCGGCGAATTCACGCTCCATGGTCTTGCGGCCCCGGGAACTGCCGCCGGAGCGAGCGGCTTCGGTCTGCAGGAAGAACACCGCCTTGATCCCCGGTAACACCGGGTTATTGGCCAGGTCGGCCACTACCGAACGGCTCGGGTTGTTGTAGCCCGAGGCGCTTGGGCCATCGTCGAAGGTCAGCAGGAAGCGGATAGGAGCCTGGGCTTGCAAGCGTTGCTGGGTTGCCGGTGTCAGGGCAATGGGCGCGCTGATGCAGCCGCTCAGGCTCAGGGCCAGGGCAAACAATACGCTCGCTGCGGCAAAGGATTTCATCAGGTACGCAGGCTCGATCAAGGCCGCTGCTGGGGGGATCAGCAGCGGCAGGCGCGCACCATACAGTAAGTACGGCGCCGGTTCACAGCAGACTTATCGGATAGCTGACGATCAACCGGTTTTCATTAAACTCATTGTTGCTGTAGTCCCGGCGCATGCTCGAATTGCGCCAGCGCACATTGAAATTCTTCAGTGCGCCGCTCTGCACCGTATAGCCGACCTCACTCTCGCGGCCCCATTCCTTGCCGTCGGTGATGGTGCCGGTGTGTACGTTGCTGCCGCTGATATAACGGTTCATCAGCGTCAGGCCGGGTATGCCGAGAGCGGCGAAGTTGTAGTCGTGGCGCACCTGCCAGGACTTTTCCTCGGCGTTGTCGTAACTCGAGTTATAGCTGTCATTGGCGAGGGTGCCGCCACTGGTGCCGTTGACGCGCATCCAGGCACTGTCGCCGGTGAGTTTTTGCAGGCCGACATAAAAGGTGTTGCCGCCATACCTGGCCGAGAACAGACCTGACCAGGTTTTGTTGTCCAGGCTGCCTGCGCGGGCGCTGCCGTCGTCCTTGCCGTAGAAGAACCCCAGGTTGGCGCCGAGGGTCCAGTTGCCGACGGGCTGACTGTGAAGCAGGTTGAAGAACTGCTGGCTATAGATGTCCTTGAGCTGGGCGTTCCACACTCCAACCTGGGTGCGCTTGTCGTTGAACGCATATTCGCCGCCCTGGAAGTTGAAGCGGTCGGAGGTGAAGGCGGTTTTGCCGAACATCGACATGTCGCTCATGCTGCTGTCATCACGCGGGCTGTTGGCGCGGAACTGGCCGCCATACAGGGTCAGCCCGTCGATTTCCTTCGAGGTGATTTGCCCGCCACGCAGGGTTTGCGGCAGCGAGCGGCCATCGTCGGAACGCAGGATCGGCAGCACCGGCATCCATTCGCCGACCTTCAGCTCAGTCTTGGAAAACCGCGCCTTGAAGGCCACGCCCAGGCGTCCGAATTCGTCCGCCGGCCGGCCGTCATGGTCCAGCGGCAG
Source organism: Pseudomonas libanensis (assembly GCF_001439685.1). Classification (GTDB taxonomy): domain Bacteria; phylum Pseudomonadota; class Gammaproteobacteria; order Pseudomonadales; family Pseudomonadaceae; genus Aquipseudomonas; species Aquipseudomonas libanensis. Next base: position 76,040 of record NZ_JYLH01000005.1, on the reverse strand, counting down.
CAACTGGGTGCCGCCCGTGCCACGTCCGCCATCGAGCTTGAGCGAGTACAAGCCGAGCACATCCACGCCGAAACCCACGGTGCCCTGGGTGAAGCCGGACTTGGCGTCGAGGATGAAACTCTGCGTCCACTCCTGCGCACCGCCCTGGGCCTTGGTCGGGTTGGTGTAATTGCGGTTGAAGAAGAAATTACGCAGGTTGAGGTTGGCGCTGGCGTCTTCGAGAAAGCCGTGTTCTTCGGCGATAGCGGGAAGGGCAAGGCTGGCGACAGCGGTCGCCAGCAACAGCTGGCGCGGTGGGAAAGTGCTCATGGCGTTGGACCTGTTGTTATTGGGCTTATGCAGGTGGCGGCCATGGTGCGCGGCGGCGAGGGGGCGATTCAATCGGGGCAGGGTGGGTAGTGGGCGATGATCGAACGCAAGTTGGCGAGGTAATAATCCAGGCATAAAAAAACCGCTTCCGGTGAGGGAAGCGGTTTTTCACACCTGCACTATCAGAACAACTTCAAGGGCGGTGCCTCTTCTTTCAACGGCTCGTTCTGCGCGGTCTGTTCGTTCCAGCCACCGCCGAGGGCCTTGTACAGGTTGACCTCGCTGTTCAGCTGCGCAAGGCGGTCGGTGATCAGCGATTGCTGGGCACTGAACAGCTGGCGCTGGGCGTCGAGGAAGGTCAGGTTGCTGTCGACACCAATGCGGTAGCGACGCTCGGCCAGGCGGTAGTAGTCCTGGTTAGCTTCGACGAAGCCACGTTGGGCGTCCAGTTGCTGCTTGTAGGTCGCACGTGCGGCAAGGCCGTCAGAGACTTCCTGGAAGCCGGTCTGGATGGCTTTCTCGTAGTTGGCCACGTTGATCTCTTTCTGGATCTTCGAGTAGTCCAGGCTTGCGCGCAGGCTACCGGCATTGAAGATCGGGATGTTGATCTGCGGGGCGAACGCCCAGGTGCCCGAACCGCCTTTGAACAGGCCGCCCAGGGTAGGGCTGGCGGTGCCGGCGCTGGCGGTCAGGCTGATGCTCGGGAAAAACGCAGCACGGGCCGCGCCGATATTGGCGTTGGCCGCCTTGAGGTTGTACTCGGCCTGCACAATGTCGGGACGACGTTGCAGCAGGTCTGATGGCAACCCGGCAGGCACTTCGCTGAGCAGGTTATCCGACAGTGGCTTGCTGGCGATATTCGCCGGCAGGCCGGTGCCCAGCAGCAGGGTCAGGTTGTTTTCGTCCTGGGCCACTTGGCGGGTATACCGGGCCAGTTGGACCCGGGCGTTTTCCACCGAGGTGCGTGCCTGGCTGAGGTCCAGCGCCGAGGCCACGCCGACTTCGTTGCTGCGCGAGGTGAGCTTGAAGCTCTGCTCGAAAGCACCGAGGGTGTCCTGGGTCAGCTTGAGCAGTTCCTTGTCGGCCTGCCAGGTCAGGTAGGCATTCGCCACGCTGGCCACCAGGCTGATCTGGGTGCTGCGCCGCGCCTCTTCAGTGGCGAAGTACTTCTGCAGCGCTTCTTCACTCAGGCTGCGGACGCGACCGAAGAGGTCCAGCTCGTAAGAGCTGATCCCGAGGCCGGCCGAGTATTGGCTGCTGATGCCTGCTTCGCCGGTCTGCGACAGCTTGGCCGGGGTGCGCTGGCGGCTGCCGCTGCCGGTGGCCGACACGGCCGGGAACAGGTCGGCACGCTGGATCTGGTACTGCGCCGCATAGGCATCGATGTTCAGGGCCGCGACACGCAGGTCACGGTTGTTCACCAACGCGGTCTGGATCAGCTGTTGCAGGGCAGGGTCATGGAAAAACTGCTTCCAGCCTTGCTCGGCAGCGGCCTGGCCCGGCGCCTGGGCCGACGAATACGCCGGCCCCTGCGGGAACTGCGCGGCCACCGGCGCATCGGGACGCTGATAGTCAGGTATCAGCGAGCAGCCACTGAGCACGAATGCCGTGACGGCTAGGGAAAGTAGCGACTTGCTCATTGGCCAGCCTCTTTAGGAGTTTCAGTAGTGTCTTTCTTTTTGCGTTCGCCAGCCGAGGACACGGTTGCATAGAACAGCGGCACCCAGAAGATCGCCAGCACGGTGGCGGTGATCATACCGCCGATTACGCCGGTACCGATTGCATGTTGGCTACCTGAGCCGGCGCCACTGGAAATCGCCAGCGGCAGTACGCCGAGCACGAACGCCATGGACGTCATGATGATCGGGCGCAGACGCATCCGCGAAGCTTCGATCGCCGCCTCGACGATGCCTTTGCCTTGCTCATGCAGTTCCTTGGCGAATTCCACGATCAGGATGGCGTTTTTCGCCGCCAAGCCCACCGTCACCAACAAGCCCACCTGGAAGAACACGTCGTTGGACAAGCCACGCATACTGGTAGCGATCAGCGCACCGATCACACCCAGTGGCACAACCAAGATCACCGCAATCGGGATCGACCAGCTTTCGTACAGTGCCGCCAGGCACAGGAATACAACCAGCAGCGACAGTGCGTACAGCGCAGGTGCCTGGGAGCCGGACAGGCGTTCTTCATACGACAGGCCTGTCCAGGAGTAGCCGATGCCGGCCGGCAGTTCCTTGGCAATGCGTTCGACTTCCGCCATCGCGTCACCGGTACTGTAGCCCGGCGCCGGGGTACCGAGGATTTCCATCGCCGCTACACCGTTGTATCGCGAGAGCTTCGGTGAACCATAGATCCACTTGCCCGACGAGATGGCCGACAGAGGCACCATTTTCCCGGACTCGCTGCGCACGTACCATTTGTCCAGGTCTTCCGGCGCCATACGGCTGGCAGCGTCACCTTGCACATACACCTTCTTCACACGACCACGGTCGATGAAGTCGTTGATGTAGCTGCCACCCAGGGCAATGGCCAGGGTCTGCTGGATATCGGCGAGGCTGATGCCCTGGGCGCTGGCTTTCTCGTCGTCGACGGTCAGCTCGTATTGCGGCTCATCGTTCACACCGTTGGGACGTACGCCTGCCAGTACCTTGCTCTGCGCCGCCGCACCAAGGAACTGGTTACGTGCAGCCATCAGCTTGTCGTGGCCGACGCCACCCTGGTCTTGCAGGAACACGTCGAAACCGGTGGCGTTACCCAATTCAAGAACCGAAGGTGGCACGATGGCGAATACCATTGCGTCCTTGAAGGCTCCGAAGAAATAACCCTGGGCCCGCTTGGCGACTTCGAATACCGATTGGGTCGAGTCACGCTCATCCCACGGCTTGAGCATCACAAACGCGAGGCCCGAGCTCTGGCCACGGCCGGCGAAGTTGAAGCCGTTTACGGTAAATACCGAGTTCACGGACTTGCCTTCGCCTGGTTCGCCTTCCTTGTCATGCAGCAGGAAGGCCCGCATGTCATCGATGACTTTTTGCGTACGTTCAGCCGAAGAGCCGACCGGTGTCTGCACCTGGGCAAAGATCACGCCCTGGTCTTCCTCAGGCAGGAACGCGCTCGGGATACGGGTGAACATCCAGATCATGCCGGCCAGGATCAGCACATACACCAGGAATGCCGGGATCTTGTGCTTGATCATGCCGCCCACGCCGCGCTCGTACTTGAGAACGCCGCTGTCGAAGGTGCGGTTGAACCAGCCGAAGAAGCCGCGCTTGGGTTGGCCGTGCTTTTCCGGATCGATCGGCTTGAGCATGGTGGCGCACAAGGCCGGGGTGAAGATCAGGGCAACCATGACCGACAACGCCATCGCCGAAACAATGGTGATGGAGAACTGTCGGTAGATCACCCCGGTGGAACCACCGAAGAACGCCATCGGCAGCAATACCGCCGACAGTACCAAAGCAATACCCACCAGGGCGCCCTGGATCTGGCCCATGGACTTGATCGTCGCTTCTTTGGGCGACAGGTGTTCCTCGGCCATTACCCGTTCGACGTTTTCCACTACCACGATGGCATCGTCCACCAGCAAGCCGATGGCCAGGATCATGCCGAACATGGTCAGGGTATTGATGGTGAAGCCGCACGCGGCCAGGATCCCGAAGGTGCCCAGCAATACCACCGGTACGGTCATGGTGGTGATGATGGTGGCGCGGAAGTTCTGCAGGAACAGGAACATCACCAGGAACACCAGCACGATCGCTTCAACCAGGGTGTGAACCACACCGGAGATCGATTCGGTCACCACCGGGGTGGTGTCATACGGCACCACCGCCTTCATGCCTGGCGGGAAGAACGGCTCCAGGGACTTCACTGTTTCGCGGATGGCCTTGCCGGTGTCCAGTGCGTTGGCACCCGCCGCCAGCTTGATGGCCATACCCGAGGCCGGCTTGCCGTTGAACTGTGCGCTGATGCTGTAGTTCTGGCCGCCCAGTTCGATACGCGCGACGTCACCCAGGCGAACCTGGGAGCCGTCGGTATTCACCTTCATCAGGATCTTGGCGAACTCTTCAGCGCTTTGCAGGCGCGTCTTGCCAATGATGGTGGCGTTCAGCTGGGTACCGGGCAGGGCAGGCAGGCCGCCCAGTTGGCCGGTGGCCACCTGCACGTTCTGCGCCTTGATGGCGTTGCTGACATCCACCGGGGTGAGCTGGTAGTTGTTCAGCTTGGCCGGGTCGAGCCAGATACGCATGGCGTACTGCGAACCGAAGACCTGAAAGTCACCTACACCCGAGGTACGGGAAATCGGGTCCTGGATGTTGGACACGATGTAGTTGGACAAGTCGTCCTTGGTCATGCTGCCGTCTTCCGACACCAGACCGATCACCATCAGGAAGTTCTTCACCGACTTGGTCACGCGGATACCCTGTTGCTGCACTTCTTGCGGCAGCAGCGGGGTGGCCAGGTTCAGCTTGTTCTGCACCTGGACCTGGGCGATATCCGGGTTGGTACCCTGGTTGAACGTCGCGGTGATGGTCATGCTGCCGTCGGAGTTACTGTCCGAGGCGACATAACGCAGGTTGTCGATACCGTTGAGCTGCTGCTCGATGACCTGTACCACGGTGTCCTGCACGGTTTGTGCGGACGCGCCTGGGTAGGTCACCTGGATATCAATGGCCGTTGGCGCAATGGCCGGGTATTGGTTGATGGGCAACTTCAGGATCGACAGTGCCCCGACCAGCATGATCACCAGGGCAATTACCCAGGCAAAAATGGGACGGTCGATAAAAAATTTCGACATGGATTACTCCCCTTGACCAGCAGCGGCAGCAGGCGCTGCAGCAGTACCGGCGGGTTTGGCGTTGTCGGCGTCCTTGACCTTGACTTCGATACCCGGCTTGATGAATTGCAGGCCCTCGGTGATCACGCGGTCACCGGCGTCCAGGCCTTTTTCCACCAGCCAGTAGGCACCGGCAGTGCGGTTGGCAACCAGTTCGCGTTGCTCGACCTTGTTGTCCTTGTTCACGATCAGCGCCGTCGGAATGCCCCTGAGGTCACGGGTCACGCCTTGTTGCGGAGCGAGAATGGCCTTGCTGTTCACACCCGCTTGCAGCTGGGCGTGCACGAACATGCCCGGCAGCAGCACATGGTCAGGGTTGGGGAACACGGCACGCAGGGTCACGGAACCGGTGGTCTGGTCGACCGACACTTCGGAGAACTCCAGCTTGCCGTCCTGGGCGTAGGGCGTGCCGTCTTCCAGGGTCAGCTTGACCTTGGCCGCGTTTTCGCCGGCTTTCTCCAGTTGGCCACTGGCAAGGTCGCGACGCAGTTTCAACATTTCAGCCGAGGACTGCGTAACGTCGACGTAGATCGGGTCCAGTTGCTGGATCACGGCCATGGCATCGGCCTGGCCATTGCTGACCAGTGCGCCTTCGGTCACCGAGGAACGACCAATGCGCCCGGAGATTGGCGCAAACACTTTGGTGTAGCGCACGTTGATCTGGGCGGTTTGAACGTTTGCTTCGGCGGTCATGCGGTTGGCGACGGCGGTGTCGTATTCCTGACGGCTGACGGCCTGTTCCTCGACCAACTGCTTGTAGCGGTCGCTGATGGACTTGGTCTGGGACAGGCTGGCTTGTGCGCTTTTGAGCGTGGCCTCATACACCGACGGGTCGATCTGGTAGAGCTGTTGCCCTTCCTTCACGTCGGCGCCTTCCTTGAACAGGCGCTTGAGAATGATGCCGTTGACCTGAGGCCGGACTTCCGCGATGCGATAGGCCGTGGTGCGGCCTGGCAACTCGGTGGTCAGGGTAAAGGCTTGCGGTTGAAGGGTGACCACGCCGACCTGAGGGGTTTGAGCGGGCGGTGCCGCTTCTTCCTTTTTACATCCGCTGAGCAGCGATGCCAGGGCGACGGCAGTGACCAGAGCGGTAACAGCTGGCTTAAGTTGCATGAAGATCCTCGGGTCAGGCGCGCAGAGTGCGCACAAGAAGTGTGGAAGGGTAAAAAACAGGCTGTGAGTGGATAAGTAGCTTGCTACGCAATATACTTACGTTCATGGTTGTTTGTAAACTCTTGACAGGCCGTGCGCAATGTTGACAAAGCAGCGCCCCAAGTCTCGATTCTAGTACGTTCGGCGCCCATGACGGCGGCGTCCCACAATTATTCAGATGATGGTCAAGTACCATCCACAGTGTCCCGATTGAGGTTTTACTGCCATGGTTCGTCGCACCAAAGAGGAAGCTCAGGAAACGCGCAGCCAGATTCTCCAAGCCGCCGAGCAAGCCTTCTATGAGCGTGGTGTGGCGCGCACCACCCTGGCGGACATCGCCGCGCTGGCCGGGGTCACGCGCGGTGCTATCTACTGGCATTTCAGCAATAAGTCCGATTTGCTCCAGGCATTGCTCGACACGCTGCATGAGCCCCTGGACGAACTGGCCCGGGCGAGTGAAAGCGAGGATGAAGTCGACCCGCTGGGCTGTATGCGCAAGTTGCTGATTCATCTCTATCATGAAGTGGCCCTGGACCCGAAAACCCGGCGCATCAACGAAATCCTGTTTCATAAGTGCGAGTTCACCGATGAAATGTGTGACATGCGCCGCCAACGCCAGACCCATACTCTCGAATGCAACCTGCGAATCGGCTTGACGTTGCGTAACGCAGTCCATCGCGGGCAGCTTCCGGAAACGCTCGATACCACCCGCGGAGCCATATGCATCCATGCGTTTATCCACGGTCTGATCGGTCAGTGGCTGTTGGTGCCTGACAGTTTTCAACTGCATCAAGACGCCGAGCGTTGGGCCGACATAGGGCTGGACATGCTGCGCCTGAGCCCCAGCCTGCGCAATTGAGACAAAATGCGTAATTGCGTCCAGTTGTGTCAATAGTAAAGACCAGAGACAGTCAATCGTCCCTTTGCCTGATTGGCGGGGTGACTTTATATACGGGCTGGCCTGCGGTTGATAGGTAGCGGCCTAAGTATTTTGTAGAGATTTTGTTGCGGTTCTGTGAAGCAATGTTTCCGCAGGCGCTACAAACAGGCAAATGTGGGAGGGGGCTTGCCCCCGATTGCGGTGTATCAGTCACTGATGTGTTGACTGAAGCACTGCTATCGGGGGCAAGCCCCCTCCCACATTGGTTTTGCGGATTAGGTTTAGATCGGCAGTGTCGGGTAATCGATATAACCCACCGGGCCTTTGCCATAGAAGGTTTCCGGGTGCGGCTCATTCAGTGCTGCATCCGCCTTCAAGCGCGCCGGCAGGTCTGGGTTGGCAATGAAGGGAATGCCGAAAGCCACGGCATCGGCTTTACCTTCGGCCAGCCAGGCGTTGGCGCTGTCCTTGGTGAAGCGTTCGTTGGCGATGTACACGCCGCCGAAGGCTTTTTTCAGTTGTGGGCCGAGGCTGTCCGCGCCTTCTTTTTCACGGGAGCAAATGAAGGCGATGCCACGCTTGCCCAGTTCGCTGGCGACGTAGGTGAAGGTTTCCGTCAGGTTGGCGTCGCCCATGTCGTGCGCATCGGCACGTGGTGCCAGGTGTACGCCCACCCGGCCGGCGCCCCAGACTTCGATGGCGGCGTCGGTGACTTCCAGCAGCAGGCGCGCACGGTTTTCCAGGGAGCCGCCGTAGCTGTCGGTGCGCTGGTTGGTGCTGCTTTGCAGGAATTGGTCGAGCAAATAGCCGTTGGCACCGTGGATCTCCACGCCGTCAAACCCTGCGGCCTTAGCGTTTTCGGCGCCGGTGCGGTAAGCGTCGACAATGTCCGCGATTTCAGCGGTTTCCAGGGCGCGCGGCGTAGGGTAGTCGGCCAGCGGGCGCACCAGGCTGACGTGACCTTTGGCCTGGATCGCGCTGGGGGCCACCGGGGTTTCGCCGTCCAGGTAGGACTCATGGGAAATGCGGCCCACATGCCACAGTTGCAAGAAGATCTTGCCGCCCGCGCCGTGCACGGCCTTGGTGATGTTGGCCCAGCCGCGCACCTGGTCGTTGGACCAGATACCCGGGGTGTCCGGGTAGCCCACGCCCATGGGCGTCACGGAGGTGGCTTCGCTGAGGATCAGCCCGGCGGAGGCACGCTGCACGTAGTACTCGGCCATCAGCGCGTTAGGCACGCGACCGGCGTCGGCGCGGCAGCGGGTCAGCGGCGCCATGATGATGCGGTTCGACAGTTCCAGGTCGCCCAGTGTGATTGGATCGAAAATAGTCGTCATGGGATAACACCCTTCTCTTTAAGTGAATTGATCAGTTGGTCGCAGGGGCCAGGTCGGCGTCGCCGCTCTGACGGAAAGTGATCAGGGTCACCAGCAGGGCCAGGATCGCCAGTGCTGCGGCGGCCAGCGGCACGCTGGTCAGGCCGAAACCGTGGGCAATCACGCTGCCACCGACCCAGGCGCCGAGGGCGTTGCCGATATTGAAGGCGCCGATGTTCAAGGTGGACACCAGGTTCGGTGCCGCCTTGCCGAAGGTCACTACGTTGATCTGCAGCGCCGGTACGGCGGCAAACGAGGCGGTGGCCCACAGGAACAGGTTGATTTCGGTCGGTATCACCGCGACGCTGGTCCAGGACAGGACAGTTGAGATCACCGCCATGCTGATGAACACGCCGATCAGGGTGGCCGCCAGGCGTTTGTCCGCCAGCTTGCCGCCGATGATGTTGCCCACGGTCAGGCCCAGGCCGATCAGCAGCAGGGTCCAGGTCACGCCCTTGGGTGACACGCCGGTGACATCGCCGAGCAGCGGTGCAACGTAGGTAAAGAGGGTGAACATCGAGGCGGCGAACAACGCTGTCATGCTCAGCGACAACCAGATGCCGGCGCCCTTGAGGGCTGCCAGTTCGGCACGCATGTCGAGTTTTTCTTCGTCACGCTTGGCCGGCAGGAAGCGGATCAGGCCGATCAACGCGATCACGCCAATCACGGTCACCGCCCAGAAGGTCGAGCGCCAGCCAGCTTGCTGGCCCAGGGCGGTACCCAGTGGTACGCCGAGCACGTTGGCCAGGGTCAGGCCGGTGAACATCAAGGCCACGGCCGAAGCGCGCTTGTTGGCTGGCACCAGGTTGGCCGCCACCACGGAACCAATCCCGAAGAAGGCACCGTGGCACAGCGCCGTGATGACGCGGGCAAACATCAGCACGTTGTAGTCACTGGCCAGGGCGCAGAGCAGGTTGCCGATAATGAAAATGCCCATCAACGCTACCAGCGCCGCCTTGCGTGGCAGCCTGGCGGTGGCCAGTGCCATGAAGGGGGCGCCGATGGCCACGCCCAGGGCGTAGCCGGTAACCAGCCAACCGGCGCCGGGAATCGACACGCCCAGGTCAGCCGCCACATCGGGCAGCAGCCCCATGATGACGAATTCGGTGGTGCCGATGGCGAAGGCGCTGAGGGCCAGTATGAGTAGCGAGAGGGGCATCTACGTTTCCTTTATTACAGCGGTGCGCTCATATCGGCGCTGAGTTCAGTGGTGAGCGCCGCGAGAAAGGCCTGGATCACTGCCTCGTTGCGTTTGAAAAAGTGCCATTGCCCGGCCTTCTGGCTGCTGATCAGCCTGGCGCGTTGCAAGGTGGCCAGGTGGGCCGACACGGTCGACTGGGACAGGCCGCAGCGCTGGTCGATCTGCCCGGCGCAGATGCCGTATTCGTGGTTGTGCAGTTGCTCGGGGAATTGCACCTTCGGGTCTTTCAGCCAGGTGAGGATGTCTCGTCGTACTGGGTGCGCCAGGGCTTTTATTATTTCGTCGAGGTCAATGGACATGGCAGGTGCTCGGTGTCGTAAAGCGTTATATCGCGATGAGGCGAACTTTAAATCGGTCTATCCCGATATACCAATATGAATTTGATCTGAGGTCAGGCTGAATCGGTATATCGGGTTATAACGATACGTTGAAGGCAGTGGTAGACTGCGCGCCATGAATTATCTCGCACATCTGCACCTGGGCGGCCAACTTCCTGCACAACTGCTGGGCAGCCTCTATGGCGACTTCGTCAAAGGCCGCCTGCAGGGCCAGTTCAGCCCGCAAATCGAAGCGGCGATCCAGTTGCATCGCTCCATCGACCGCTTTACCGATAGCCATCCGCTGGTGGGCGAGGCGTTGTCGCGCTTCAGTCTGACCCGCAGGCGCTATGCCGGGATCGTCCTCGATGTGTTTTTCGACCATTGTCTGGCGCGGGATTGGGCGCTGTATGCCGAGCAGCCTCTGGAGGTGTTCACCTCCCAGGTATATCGGGCACTGGCCGCCGAACCCGCACTACCGGGGCGGTTGGCGCAGATTGCGCCGTATATGGCGGCGGATGATTGGTTGGGCTCGTACCGCGAGTTTGCGGTGATGGAGCAGGTGCTGCGCGGGATTTCGCGGCGGCTGACACAGCCCGAGGAACTGGGGTATGCGATGCAGGAGTTGCGGGTTTTGTATGAGCCCCTGAGTGGGGACTTTCGACTGTTCTACCCAGAGTTGCAGAAATTTGCACAATCTCAACTGACTACATGAGATCTGAATGTGGGACCTGGCTTGCCGGCGATAGCGGCCTACCTGTTGAGAATGTTATGGCTGACCCACCGCCATCGCAGGCAAGCCAGCTCCCACATTTGGATTGAGTTCACATTGCTTCAGGCTGCGAATGCAGGCCGAGCAGCCACTTGCTCAGTTTCCGGCACCGGCCCAAACAACGCTTTCTGCACCGCCTGCTGCGCCTGGAACGCCAATGCCGCACGCTCCTGTCCGGCGCAGGCAATCGGTTTGAGCACATGAATCTCCACATCGCCCTGGTCATTGGAGAACAAGCGCATCAGGTGCGAGAGCAAATCATCATTGCCAATAAACGGTGCCAACGGGTCGACCTGGCCGTCGCGCAGATACCGGATCGCCACCGGTTGCAGCGACACATCCGCATCGATCGCACTGGCCAGCAAACGCCCGTGGAACGTACGCAGGCTGCGTCCATCAGTGGTAGTGCCTTCGGGGAACATCAGCAGCGGGTGCTGTTGCTCCAGATGGCGGGTCATCTGCTTGCGGATCAACTGGCTGTCGCCCGCGCCGCGGCGGATAAACAGGCTGCCGGCCTTGGCGGCCAACCAGCCTGCCACCGGCCAGGTGCGCACTTCGGCCTTGGACAGGAACGACATCGGCGTGACCATGCCCAGCAGCGGGATGTCCGTCCAGGACACATGATTGCTCACCCACAGCATCGGCGTTTGCGGCACTTCACCGTGCACCGTCACGCGAAAGGGCAGGGCGTTGCTCAGGCGCGCCATAAAGAACCGCGACCAACGCTGGCGCCGCACCATCGAGTTGGCGACACCCAAGCGCTCGAACAGGCCAAACACACTGGCCATGCTCAAACCCAGCGCCACCACCAGCAGCACCCGGGCGATGCGCCCGTATACACGCAGGCGGCTCATCACATGGCCGCCTTGAAGTGCCGCGCATAACGCGGGCACAACTCATCGCGCTTGAGCAGGATGAACACGTCGGCGACCTGGAAGTCTTCATCCCAGCACGGCTCGCCGCAGATCTTTGCACCCAGGCGCATATAGGCCTTGAGCAGCGGTGGCATTTCCGCGATGACGTTGGACGGCAGGTCCAGGGCCGGCAACGGTTTTTTCGGCTCGGCGCGCAAGTGTTCGTTGCACAGGTAACGCTCGCGCAGGCGCTGCATGATCGCGTGGGCCTGGATACCGCCATCGTGCATCGGGATGCTCGCGCAGCCCATCAGGTAGCTGTAGCCACCCTGATTGAGCACCTCGGCCAGCTCGCCCCACAACACCGCAATGGTGCCGCCGTTGCGGTAGGCCGGGTCGACGCAGGTGCGGCCGATTTCGAGGATCGGGCCCTGCAAGTGCAGCAGGCCATGCAGGCTGAATTCTTCTTCACTGTAGAACCGGCCCAAGGTGCTCGCGGCCTGGTGGTCGAGCAGGCGGGTGGTGGCGACGAGTCGACCGCTGTTCAAATCCCGCACGCCGATGTGGCTGCAGTGAACATCATAGTCATCCATGTCCAGGCCCAGTTCCGCGCCTTTCAGCTTGGCGTTGAACTCGCCGCTGAACACGTTGAACCGCAGGGCCTGGGCTTCCTGCAAAGCCTGTGCGCCCACCAGGCGTTCGGCTTGCAGACGGCGTTCATTGCCTTTGTCGCTGATGCGGGCGATCTGAGTCATAGCGAGTCTCCGAGTGCCGGCCAGGTTGTACGGCCAGTCGACTTTGTTGTCCAAAGTCAGGCTATGTAGCCTCGGTGTCATCTCCATGAAGTTACGGTGACGGTTGGATGACAGCCCCTGTGTAGCAAATCTGTCATTGGCCTGCGCTAGGCTCGCGGGCTTGAATGCCCCCCCTTGAGTTTGCGTCCATGGTCCGAGGCCTGTTGTGCGTTGCCCTGCTGTTTGTCACCGTTACCGCCCGCGCCGAAACCTGGCCCGAAAAGGATTGGGCCATGGGCACACCACTCAATGGCCCCGCTGTCGATGCACTGGACGCCTACGCTTTCCCGCCCCGTGACGACACCACCCGCCAAGGCATTCGTACCGATGCGCTGCTGGTCATTCGTGATGGCGAAATCATCTACGAACGCTACGCCGCGCCAACCACCGCCAGCACGCCGCACCTGACCTGGTCGGTGAGCAAAAGCCTGATGGCCACCGTGCTCGGCGTGGCCTACGGCGAAAACCGCTTCAAGCTGAGCGACCCCGTTGCGCGTTTCTACCCGCCGATGAAGCAGCATCCCAAGGTGACCATGGCCGACCTGCTGCACTGGGCCTCGGGCCTGGACTGGCAGGAAGACTATGAGTACGCACCGTTGAAATCCTCGGTGGTGGCGATGCTCTACACCCGAGGCCGTGGCGATATGGCCGAGTTTGCCGCCAATACCGACGCTGCTGCTGCCCCGGGCCAGGCGTTTCGTTATTCCAGTGGCGACAGCAACATCTTGTCTGCGGCCCTCAAAGGCATGCTCGGCCACAAGGCGTATATGAGCTATCCGTGGGATGCGTTATTCAAGCCGTTGGGCATCCGCAATGCGACGTGGGAAACCGATGCTGATGAAACCTTTGTCGCCTCGTCCTATGCCTACCTCACCGCCCGCGATTTGGCGCGTGTCGGGCTACTGATGGCACGGGACGGGCGTTGGGGCGAGCAACAGTTGCTGCCTGAAGAATGGGTGGCCTTCAATCGCCAGCCGTTCGACAAATACAAAAGCGGCCAGGATGAAGCGGTCCCCGGCGGCCAGTGGTGGCTCAACACAGGCGCGCCCAGACCTTGGCCCGATGCCCCCACCAACACCTTCGCCGCTCTCGGCCACTGGGGCCAGGCATTGTTTGTGCTGCCCGACGAACACCTGGTGATCGTGCGCTACGGCGATGATCGCGACGGCAGCTACCGGCATAACGAACTGCTCAAGCGCGTACTGGCGGCGGTGCAGCCATGATCCGCCGTCGGCCGTTTACCAGTCTGTTTCTGCTGCTGTTGCTCGCCCTGCTGGGCTGGATCTGGCACGAGCGCGTCAACCTGCAAGCCTTCCCCGACATCATCGCGGCGTACACCGCCAAGGAGTATTGCTCGTGCCGGTATGTGGAGAACAACCCTGCGCAGTATTGCCGTGGGTATGTGAAGCAGTACGTGCCGACCAGTGCGCTGATCGACACGCCTGAGCGCAGCGAAGTGACGGCGAGTGGGTTGGGGCGTACGCATACGGCTAGGTGGTTGGGGGAGCGGCAGGGGTGTCGCCTGACTCCCTGACACCCCACATTACCCCTGTGGGAGCGGGCTTGCTCGCGAAGGCGGTGGGTCAGTCAACTTACGTATTGGCTGGTATTGCGCCTGATTCTTTGATTTTGAGGGCTTCCACAAGCGGAACCCCGGCGTTGACGCGGAACAGTTTCAGAGGGCTTTTGTTTTCTCCGCAGTCTGCGAAGGTGGCGGCGCCGATGGTTTCGGCTGATAGAGCATTTGGCATAGCAGAGTCCTTTTGCATGAACAAAAAGAGCTGCCACTTACGTTTCCAGGCGAAGGGTGGCAGCTGTACGCGGGCTGGAAACCGAGGCAAATGGCTGTTGTGTTTAGCGAGCATGCTTATGGCAGCGGCGGGTCAGTTAGAAATGTTTTGGCTGGCACTCAGTCATCGGGGGCAAGCCCCCTCCCACATTTTGATCTCCAGAGATTTTAAGTAAATGGTTGGCCTAGGTTCCACAGGGTGGAACCACCTTTGATTGTCCTCAGGCCCACATCGCGGTTAGCTGGCGGTGTGTCGCCAACAAGAACGGGAACACCCGCCTGTGAGGAGAATCACCATGCGCCCACACCAGCACATTCTGGATTGGCTCAGCGACGTCGCCAGCGACTTGCACGCTGTGCGTCACGATATCCATGCCCATCCTGAGCTTGGCTTTGAAGAGAACCGTACCTCGGCACTGGTCGCGCAGTCATTGCGGGAGTGGGGGTATGAGGTGCATACCGGTATCGGCAAGACCGGTGTGGTCGGCGTGCTGCGTAACGGCAGCAGCTCGCGCACGCTGGGCATTCGCGCCGATATGGACGCCTTGCCCATTATCGAAAATACCGGCGCGGTCTATACCAGCCAGCATGCCGGTTGCATGCACGCCTGCGGGCATGATGGCCATACCACCATGTTGCTCGGCGCTGCCCGCTACCTGGCGGCGACGCGGCAATTTGACGGCACCCTGAATCTGATTTTCCAACCCGCCGAAGAAGGCCAGGGCGGTGCCGAGGCGATGTTGGCGGATGGACTGCTGGAGCGTTTTCCCTGTGATGGGTTGTTCGGCATGCACAATATGCCGGGTTTGCCGGCGGGGCATCTGGGATTAAGAGTTGGCCCGATGATGGCGTCCCAGGACTTGCTCACGGTCACCCTCGAAGGCGTCGGCGGCCATGGTTCCATGCCGCACCTCACGGTCGATCCATTGGTGGCTGCCGCGAGTATGGTCATGGCCTTGCAGACGGTAGTGGCGCGCAATATCGATACCCAGGAAGCCGCCGTGGTCACCGTCGGCGCCTTGCAGGCCGGCCAGGCTGCCAACGTGATTCCCCAGCAAGCGTTATTGCGCCTGAGCCTGCGCGCACTCAACCCCAAGGTGCGTGAACAAATGCTGGAGCGGGTCAACGCGATCATCCAGACCCAGGCCGCCAGCTTCGGCTGCACGGTACAGATCGAACACCGCCCGGCCTATCCGGTGCTGGTCAACCATGCCGAAGAAACCGAGTTTGCCCGCCAGGTCGGCGTGGCCTTGCTCGGCGCCGACGCCGTGGACGGCAACACCCGCACGCTGATGGGCAGCGAAGACTTCGCCTGGATGTTGCAGCGCTGCCCTGGCAGCTACCTGTTCATCGGCAATGGCGTATCGCGGCCGATGGTGCATAACCCCGCCTATGACTTCAACGACGACATCCTGCTGACCGGCGCCGCCTATTGGGGCGCACTGGCCGAGAGCTGGCTCAAGCCCGCCTGACAACCGCACTTTTTCTGCCGCTGGACCCTTTCCCTTATCGGTTGAATGGAGTGTTCCTCATGCAGACTTCAAAACCTGGCGTTTCCCGCACCCGCCAAGTGGTGGCGGCCGTGATCGGCAACGCGTTGGAGTGGTACGACTTTATCGTCTATGGCTTTCTGGCCAGCATCATCGCCCGGCAATTCTTCCCCTCCGAGGATGAATACGCTTCGCTGCTGATGGCCTTGGCCACCTTTGGCGTGGGCTTTTTCATGCGCCCAGTGGGCGGCATCCTGTTGGGCATCTACTCCGACCGCAAAGGCCGCAAGGCGGCGATGCAATTAATTATCCGGCTGATGACCGTGTCCATCGCGCTGATCGCCTTTGCGCCAAACTATGCCGCCATCGGCATGGGCGCGCCGCTGCTGATCGTGGTGGCGCGCATGCTCCAGGGCTTTGCCACCGGCGGGGAATACGCCAGTGCCACGGCGTTCCTGGTGGAAAGTGCGCCGGCCCATCGCAAGGGCTTGTACGGCTCGTGGCAACTGGTGGGGCAGTGCCTGGCGGTGTTTGGTGGGGCGGCGATGGTGGCGCTGGTCACGCATTTCTTTTCCCCCGAAACCCTCGACCTGTGGGGCTGGCGCCTGCCGTTTGTGCTGGGCTTGTTGATCGGCCCGGTGGGGTTGTGGATTCGTCGGCACATGGAAGACCCGGAAGAGTTCATTGAGGCGCGCAGAAACGCGACCGGCCCGGCGCCGAGCCTGATGAATGTGTTGCGTGATCATCGCCGCAGCATCCTGGTGTCCATGGGCCTGGCCTGTGGGGCGACGGTGTCGTTCTATGTGGTGCTGGTGAACATGCCGACCTTCGCCCACAAGAACCTCGGCCTGCCGTTGGATCAGGTACTGATGGTGCAGATGTTTGCGGTGGCGCTGATGACCGTGGTGATTCCGTTGTCCGGCCTGCTTTCGGATCGCCTGGGGCGGCGGCCGGTGCTGATGGCGTTCACCCTGGCCTTCTTCGTGATGGTCTACCCGCTCTATGTGTGGGTGGCCGCCGCGCCGTCCATCGAACGTTTGCTGGTAATGCAAGTGATGCTGTGCACCGCCATCGGCGGGTTCTTCGGCCCGGCACCGACCGCCTTGGCCGAGCAGTTTCCCATCGAGGTGCGCTCCACCGGCGTGTCGGTGGCCTATAACGTGGCGGTGATGGTGTTCGGTGGTTTTGCACCGTTGATCGTGACTTGGCTGAGCAAGGTGCTGGGTACACCCGTAGCCCCGGCGTTTTATGTGCTGTTCGCTTGCGTGCTGACGCTGCTGGGCACTTACTGCATGCACGAGGCACCGCGGGCAAAAAAACCGCTGCCGTTTTCAAGCGAGGTGAAGCCTTGAGCATTGTTGATTGGGATGCCACGCAACTGTCGCGGGCGATCCATGGGCGGCAAGTGTCGTGTGAAGAGGTGATGCAGGCGTACCTGGCGCAGATCCAGCGTTTTAATCCCAAGGTAAATGCGCTGGTGTCGTTGCGCGACAGCGATGCCGTGCTGGCCGAGGCGAGAGCCTGTGATCGTGAGCTGGACCAGGGCCACTCCCGCGGCTGGATGCATGGCATGCCCCAGGCGATCAAGGACCTGGCGGCGACCCAAGGCTTGCGCACCACCCTGGGCTCACCGTTGTTTGCCGAGCATGTGCCGAATGAAGACGCCATCAGTGTGGCGCGGGTGCGGGCCAGTGGCGCGATCATTATCGGCAAGACCAACGTGCCGGAATTCGGCCTGGGCTCCCATACCTACAACACGCTGTTCGGCACCACCGGCAATGCTTATGACCCGCGCCTGTCGGCCGGCGGCAGCAGCGGCGGGGCGGCGGTGGCCCTGGCGCTGCGCATGCTGCCGGTGGCTGATGGCAGCGACATGATGGGCTCGCTGCGCAACCCGGCGGCGTTCAATAATGTGTTCGGCTTGCGCCCGTCCCAGGGGCGCGTGCCCCACGGGCCGATGCCGGAACTGTTCGTACAGCAGTTGGGCACCGAAGGCCCGATGGGCCGCAGCGTAACGGATGTGGCGCGGTTGCTGAGCATTCAGGCCGGTTACGACCCACGGGTGCCGTTGTCATCCAAGGACGATCCCGCTGTGCTGGGCCAGCCGTTGCAGCGCGACTTCAACGGCATGCGCCTCGGTTGGCTGGGTGACTACGACGGTTATCTGCCGATGGAAGATGGCCTGATGAGCCTGTGCGAAACGGCCCTGGGTGACTTCGCCGAGCTTGGCTGCGAAGTAGAAAGCTGCCAGCCGGACTTTTCAATGGCGCGACTGTGGCGCTGCTGGCTGGTACACCGCCATTGGCTGGTGCACGGCAACCTCGGCGCGGCTTATGCCAACCCCAGGAAACGCGCACTGCTCAAGCCCGAAGCGCAATGGGAAGTGGAGGGCGGCCTGGGCTTGAGCGCCCAGCAGGTGTACCAGGCTTCGGTGGATCGTAGCGAGTGGTATAGAGCCCTGACCAAGCTATTCGAACGTTACGACTTCCTGCTGCTGCCTACCGCCCAAGTGTTCCCTTTCGACGCACAACGAGCGTGGCCGTGTCATGTGGCCGGGCGCGAAATGGATACCTATCACCGCTGGATGGAAGTGGTGATCGGCCCAACCCTGGCCGGCTTGCCGAGCATGAGTATCCCCGTGGGCTTCAACTCCCGGGGCCTGCCCATGGGTCTGCAAATCATCGGCCCGGCCCAGGCGGACCGCGCCGTGTTGCAATTGGCCTATGCCCATGAACAGCTGACCCAATGGGTACGACGCCGGCCGCCGGAATGTCTTGCAGCGACCGGCTGAGCCGCGACCGGGCCTGCATCTTGCTGTGAAAATGATCATCCACCGGCAACAGGGAGATCGAACATGGACACAGGCACCGTACGCTCGGTTGAGCGCGCACTGGCAATCGTCGAGTTGCTGGGTGAGCACCAGGCCCTGGGGCTGGAGGAGCTGCACTACCTCACGCGCCTGCCCAAGGCCACGGTGTCGCGCATGTTGCTGACCTTGCAGGAACAGGGCTGGGTCTATCGCGGCCTGAGTGATCGGCGCTACCGCCTGCGTGCCCGGCGTTTGTTCGGCGATACCCAGCAACGCTTCAGGCGCCAGGTGGTGGAAAGCGCGGCGCCGTGCTTGGTGGAGCTCAGCGAACGTACCGGCTTGGTGGTGGACTTGTCCTGCTTCGACGGCGAGCGTCTGGAAGTCATGGAGAGCGCGATTCCCAGCGTGTTGCGCAAGCTGTACCCGAACAACTGCCAGATCGTCGGTCAGTACGCCAGCCTGTTTCACTCGGCGATGGGCAAGGCCTGCCTGACGCAATTGCCGGCTGACGAAGTACAGCGCCTGGCAGGCCGCAATCATGTGGCGGCAGACGAGCAATATCGCGCATGCGAGCAATCCCAGCACCAGGGCTTCGGCCAGCGTACCGAAGGCTATTGGGAATACCCGGTGCGTTTGCCCTTCCTGATCCGGGCGGTGGCGCTGCCGGTGCGCGCCAATGGCCGCCTTGTGGGGAGCATGGCGTTGCATTGGCCGATGCATCAGGCGCCTGTGGAGAGGGTGTTGAACCTGCATATGGCCAGCCTTGAACAGGCGGTGTGCGAAGTGCAGCGAACGCTGGATTAAAAACACTGCAAAACCCTGTGGGAGCTGGCTTGCCTGCGATGGCGATGTATCAGTCAACCATTTCTCGCCTGGCACACCTCTATCGCAGGCAAGCCAGCTCCCACATTGAATTTGCGCCGGTTGTGAGATTGCGCTTAAGGTTCGTCCAGGTTTTTTGCCCCACGAGTCCCTATGTTCAACGTCAAACCTCTGGTCTTCACGCTGCTGGCCTGTGCAGCAGTGCCTGCCCACGCCGACTGGTACCTGGATAACGAATCCTCACGCCTGTCCTTCGTCACCACTAAAAACACCGAGGTGGCTGAAGTCCAGCGCTTCCTGGTATTGCATGGCAAGGTCGACGCCAAAGGCGCGGCTCGGCTGGAAGTGGAGCTGGACTCAATCAACAGCGGTATTCCGTTGCGCGACGAGCGCATGCGCAAGGAGCTGTTCCAGATCAAGAGCTTCCCCGAAGCGCAGATCAGCACACAGATCAATCTGCAACCGATCAACGACCTGGCGCCCGGCGCGCAGTTGGAATTGCGCCTGCCGCTGAGCGTTACCCTGCACGGCAAGACCCAGACCTACAGCGCCGAATTGCTCGCCACGCGCCTGGATGAGCGGCGCTTCCAGGTGGTGACCCTGGAGCCGGTGGTGTTGCATGCCGAGGATTTCGACCTGGCGCCGGGCGTAGCGGCGTTGCGCAAGGCTGCCGGGCTTAAGTCGATCAGCCTGTCGGTGCCGGTGGGTGCGGTACTGATTTTCACGGCGCGCTGACATGAGCGGCGCAGTGTTCCCGTGGCGCAGCGCCAATCAGTTTGAATTGCTGATAGACGGGCCGAGTTTCTTCCCGCAGATGCTGGTGGGCATTGCCCGGGCCGAGCAGCAGGTCGATCTTGAATTGTATTTGGTCGAAGCCGGGGCCTGTGCCGACGCCATGGTGCAGGCGCTGGTGCTGGCCGCCGAGCGCGGCGTGCAGGTGCGCTGCCTGTTTGATGACTACGGCAGCCTGGCGTTTACCCTCGGGCTGCGCAAGCGCTTGATCGATGCGGGCGTGGAGCTGCGCTTTTACAATCGCCTGAACTGGCGGCGCTGGATGCGCAACCTGTACCGCGACCACCGCAAGCTGTTGCTGATCGACCAGGGTGTCGCCGTGGTCGGCGGCACGGGCGTCACCGATGAGTTCTGGACGCCAGGGCAAGACAGCGCCGACTGGCATGAAGTGATGGTGCAGATCAGCGGCCCGCTGGTGCTGGACTGGCAGGCGCTGTTCGACCGTCAATGGCACGCCAACGCGGCGCGCCGTGAATGGAAACCGGCGACCCATTTCGGTTTGCCGCGCCTGCCCAAGGTGCCTGCGATGGGCCCCGGCCTGGGTCGTGTGGCCTATGCCGACGCCCGTCAACACCGGGATATCCTGCAATCGCTGATCCGCGCCTTGAACAGCAGCAAGGGGCGGATCTGGCTGGCGACGCCTTACTTCCTGCCGACCTGGAGCGTCCGCCGTGCCTTGCGCAGGGCGGCCGGGCGGGGCGTGGATGTGCGTTTGCTGCTCACCGGGCCACGTACCGATCACCCGTCAGTACGCTACGCCGGCCATCGTTATTACCCGCGTCTGCTGCGATCAGGCGTGCAGATCTTTGAATACCAGCCGTGCTTTCTGCACCTGAAAATGGTGCTGGTGGATGATTGGGTGAGCATTGGTTCATGCAACTTCGATCACTGGAACCTGCGCTTCAACCTGGAAGCCAACCTCGAAGCCCTGGACCCGGGATTGACGGCGGCGGTGGTGAGCAGTTTCGAAGTGGATTTTGCCCAAAGCCAGGTAGTGAGCCTGGAGGCCTGGAAGGCGCGGCCGTTGTGGAAGCGGGTGAAGCAGCGGGTGTGGGGGTGGATTGATCGGTTGGTGGTGAACTTGCTGGATCGGCGCGGCTAGGCGGGTCACCTCAACCCAATGTGGGAGCTGGCTTGCCTGCGATGGCGGTGGTGAATATTCCACCGCTATCGCAGGCAAGCCAGCTCCCACACCGACCGTGTTTACAGCTTCAGATCAGAGCAGTTCGAAGGTTTGTTGCTGCACATCCTGGGAATCCAGCCCGATCTGCACATTGAACTCACCCGGTTCCGCCGCGAACTTAAGCTGGGCGTTGTAGAACTTCAAGTCCTCCTCGGTGATGGTGAAGTGCAGCGTGCGTTCTTCGCCGGCCTTGAGCATGACCTTCTGGAAGTTCTTCAGCTCCTTGATCGGGCGGATCATCGAGCCGGCCACGTCCTGGATATACAACTGCACCACGGTTTCGCCATCGACCTTGCCGGTGTTCTTCACCGTGACGCTGGCGTCGAGCTTGCCGGTCTTGTTCAGGGTGGTGGACGACAGCGCCATGTCCGCCAGGCTGAATGTGGTGTAGCTCAGGCCATAGCCAAATGGAAACAGGGGACCTGTGGTGTCATCGAAGTACTGCGAGGTGTAGTTGCCCGGCTTGCCTGGGGTGAATGGCCGGCCAATGGTCAGGTGGTTGTAGTAGGTGGGAATCTGCCCCACCGAACGCGGGAAGGTGATCGGCAGCTTACCCGACGGGTTGTAGTCACCGAACAGCACGTCGGCGATGGCGTTGCCGCCTTCGGTGCCGGCGAACCAGGTTTCCAGGATCGCGTCGGCCTGCTGGCTCTCGTCGAGGATCGACAGCGGACGGCCGTTCATCAGCACCAAAACCAACGGTTTGCCGGTAGCTTTCAGGGCCTTGATCAGGTCGCGCTGGCTTTGCGGGATGTTCAGGTCGGTGCGGCTCGACGACTCGTGGGACATGCCACGGGACTCGCCCACCGCCGCGACGATCACGTCGGCATTCTTTGCCGCTTTCACTGCTTCGTCGATCAGCACTTGGGCCGGGCGCGGGTCATCCACCACTTCCGGGGCATCGAAGTTAAGGAAGTTGAGGTAATCGAGCACCGCCTTGTCGCCGGTGATGTTGGCGCCGCGGGCATAGATCACTTTGCCCTTCTCGCCGATCACCGCGTTCATGCCGTCGAGCAGGGTCACCGATTGCGCAGGTCGGCCGGCTGCAGCCCAGCTGCCCATCATGTCGATCGGCGCCTTGGCCAACGGGCCGACCAGGGCGATGGTCGCGGACTTTTTCAGCGGCAGGGTTTCGTTGTGGTTTTTCAGCAACACCAGGCTACGGCGTGCGATATCCCGGGCCTCGGCGCGGTGCAGGCGGCTGTCGGCGTAGGTGTCGACCGGGTCATCCTCGGCCTTGCCGATGCGCAGGTACGGGTCCTTGAACAGGCCCATGTCGTACTTGGCGCCGAGCACTTCGCGCACGGCATTGTCGATGTCGCTCTGCTCGATCTCGCCGGACTTGAGCAGCCCGGGCAATTCCTTGCCGTACAGCGAGTCGTTCATGCTCATGTCGATGCCGGCCTTGATCGCCAGCTTGGCAGCTTCGCGCCCGTCCTTGGCCACGCCGTGCTTGATCAGTTCGACGATCGCGCCGTGGTCGCTGACGGTCAGGCCCTTGAAGCCCCAGTCCCTGCGCAGCAGGTCGTTCATCAGCCAGGTGTTGGCGGTGGCGGGCACGCCGTTGATCGAGTTCAGCGCCACCATCACGCCGCCGGAGCCGGCCTTGATCGCCGCGTGGTAAGGCGGCAGGTAGTCCTGGTACATCTTGACCGGGCTCATATCGACCACGTTGTAGTCGCGCCCGCCTTCCACCGCGCCATACAGGGCGAAGTGCTTGACGCTGGCCATCAGGCTGTCGGCATTTGCGGGGCTGGTACCCTGGAACGCCTTGACCATGACTTCGGCAATGCGCGAGACCAGGTAGGTATCTTCGCCGAACCCTTCGGAGGTGCGGCCCCAGCGTGGGTCGCGGGAGATATCGACCATGGGCGCAAAGGTGATGTCGAGGCTGTCGGCAGCGGCTTCCTGGGCGGCGATGCGCCCGGAGCGGCCGATGGCGTCCATGTCCCAGCTGGAAGCCAGGGCCAGGCTGATCGGGAAAATCGTGCGGTGGCCGTGGATCACGTCGTAGGCGAAGAACATCGGGATCTTCAAGCGGCTGCGCATGGCCGCGTCCTGCATCGGACGGTTTTCCGGGCGGGTGATGGAGTTGAACGTGCCACCGATGCGGCCGGCGGCGATTTCCTGGCGGATCAGTTCCCGGGGCATTTCCGGGCCTATGCTGATCAGGCGCAACTGGCCGATCTTTTCATCCAGAGTCATTTGCTTGAGCAGGTCGCTGACGAAGGCGTCCTTGTCTTTAAGCGCAGCAGGCTTTGTTTCTGCCCATACGGGGTGGGTGGCCAGAGTGGCAACAAGGCCGAGCAAACACAGCTTTTTCATGAATATCCTTTTTCGGCTACTGCGCAGCATTGAAACAGATGCTGTCGGCCAAAATGTGGGGAACGTCTATTGTTGTTCGGGTGTTGTTCAGATAAATGCAGCACACTCTGAACTCTTTTTCGCGCTGGGCATCTTTGTAGCTGATTGGCTCGATGCATGCCAGTGGTGGCGGATTATGCCCCAAGCGCGTCGTTTGTAGGGTTAGTCATCAAATTCCATCGAGATCGGGCAGGAGAAACACCATGCAAGCAGCACAACATTACCGCTGGGGCTTCAAGGCTGCGGCTTTGCTACTGATCAGCAGCGTGCTGAGCGGTTGCGGCATCAACAACATCCCGACCCTGGACGAACAGGCCAAGGCGGCCTGGGGCCAGGTGCAGAACCAGTACCAGCGCCGTGCCGACCTGATCCCCAACCTGGTGGAGGTGGTCAAGGGTTACGCCGCCCATGAACAAGACACCCTGACCGCGGTGATTGAAGCGCGGGCCAAGGCCACCTCGATCCAGGTGGATGCCAGCACCCTGGACAACCCGGAAAAACTCAAGCAGTTCCAGCAAGCGCAGGATGGCCTGAGCGGTGCACTCAGCCGCTTGATGGTGGTGTCCGAGCGTTACCCGGACCTCAAGGCCAACCAGAACTTCCTGGCCCTGCAGTCCCAGCTTGAAGGCACCGAGAACCGGATCGCCGTGGCTCGTCGTGATTTCATCCAGGCCGTGCAAGCCTACAACACCGAAATCCGCACCTTCCCTGGCCGCCTGTGGCACACCGTGATGTACAGCGACCTGCCGATCCGCGCCACGTTTGAAGCCACCAGTGCCGACGCCGATAAAGCGCCGCAAGTGAAGTTCAAATAAGGCAGCGCTGAGGTGTCGATGCGTTTATTACGGATAGGCCTGGCGTTGTGGCTGTTGGCCTGCGTGGGCGTGGCCCAGGCAGCGTTGACCTTCCCGGCGCTGAGCGGGCGTGTGGTGGACAGCGCCCAGATGATCGATCCGGCGGTGCGCGAGCAACTGACCCAGCAGTTGCAGGCGCTGGAGCAAAGCTCGGGCGACCAGCTCGTGGTGGTCACCGTGCCCGACCTGCAGGGCGTGCCCATTGAAGACTACGGTTATCAATTGGGTCGCCAGTGGGGCATTGGCCAGAAGGGCAAGGACAACGGCGCGCTGCTGATCGTCTCCCGTGATGACCGCAAAGTGCGCATCGAAGTCGGTTACGGCCTGGAAGGTGTGCTGACGGATGCGCAATCCTGGGTGATCATCAATCAGGTGATCCTGCCCAAGTTCAAGGCCGGTAACTTCAGCCAGGGCATCAGCGACGGCGTGGCCGCGATGCTGCAGGTGGTGGGCGGCGAACCCTTGGCGGTGCCAGCCCATGTGGCGGATGCGAATTTCGCCAAGGATAATCCAGGGTTCTCCATCGGTTTGTTTATCCTGCTGATCGGCGTGTTGTGGCTGTGCAATCGCATGGGCCTGCCGGTGGGCGCTATCCTGCTGGCCATTCTCAGCAGCAGCGCACGCGGCGGCGGTGGGGGAGGCGGTGGCGGCGGTTTCCGGGGCGGCGGCGGTGGCTTCGGCGGCGGCGGGGCTTCGGGGGGCTGGTAATGACAATAACGAGAAAAGAGCATCTACAACCATGGCATTACTGACTGAACACGAGCAACGCCAAGTCGCCGAAGCCATCGCCCGGGTCGAGAAAACCACCGACGCGGAGTTGGTGACCGTGCTGGCGGCGCGGGCCGACGACTACGCCTACATCCCGTTGTTGTGGGCGAGTTTGATCGCGTTGGTGGTGCCGGGGGTGGTGCATTACGTGTCGGGCTACCTGACGATGTACACCTTGCTGTTGGCGCAATGGGCGACGTTCATTGTGTTGTGCCTGGTGTTTCGCTTACCCAAGGTCACCACGCGGCTGATCCCGCGTTCGGTTCGCCATTGGCGTGCCTCGAACCTGGCGCGCCGGCAGTTCCTGGAGCAGAACCTGCACCACACCGTGGGCAGCACCGGCGTGCTGATATTCGTCAGCGAGGCGGAGCGTTATGTGGAGATCCTGGTGGATGACGGGATTTCCCAGCGCCTGGATGACAGCAACTGGGATGCCATCGTCCAGGCGTTTACCCAGCAGGTGAAACAGGGCCAGACCCTGGCCGGGTTTATCGCCTGTGTCGAGGCCTGTGGCGAGTTGCTCAAGGTGCATGTGCCGGTGACGCAGACGCGCAATGAGCTGCCTAATCGCCTGGTCGTACTCGAATAGTTGCAACACCATAGATCCAAATGTGGGAGCGGGCTTGCTCGCGAATGTGCAGTGTCAGTCAATACATGTGTGGCTGACCCACCGCATTCGCGGGCACGCCCGCTCCCACATCGTGTTCGGTGTTGTCCAATCCAATTACCGTTGATCAAATAACCCCGTGCCCTGAGCCCCTATCCCCCCTAAAATGCCCGGCATTCTTTACCCGAGGCGTTTTTGTTCATGTCCTTCACCGCTCAACCCGCCCACCCTGCGCCGGATCACCATGCCCAGTTCATCGAACTGCTCGGCACCAGCCTGGCCCAGAACGCCTTTATCAAGCTGGTGCTGGCCAAGTACGTGGGCGATGAAGCCGAGTTGCAACGGCTGATCATCAAGCAGGTTGAGGTCAAGGACCAGCCGTGCCTGTCCTTCGTCTATCGCTACAAGACCCGCGACATCACCAAGAACTTCCCCGTGGCCGAGGGTGTGGCAGCGATTGCCGCGCTGTTGCCGGCGTCGTTCAAGAATGCGCACTTGCTGTCGCTGACCGACGAAGCCCAGTTGGAATACAGCAAGAAGAACAAAAGCTCGCTGTTCAAAAGCAAGCCGCAGCAACTGCGCGAGGCTCCGTCGGCCGAGCATAACCGTGAAAAGAACCGCTTCCTCGACCTGAGCCGGCCGTTCCTCGCCGACCTCGGCGTGACCGACGCCAAGCAGGCGCTGATCCCATCGATGTCGCGTAAGTGGAAGCAGATCAACAAGTTCATCGAAGTGTTCAGTCATGCGCTGACGACGTCGCCGCTGAGGCTCGATCAACCGGTGCGCGTTGCCGATTTCGGCTCGGGCAAGGGCTACCTGACCTTCGCCATCCATGACTACCTGCGCAATACCCTCAAGGCCGAGGGCGAGGTCACCGGCGTTGAATTGCGCGAAGACATGGTCACCCTGTGCAACAGCGCCGCCGCCCGCCTTGAACACCCGGGGCTGGTGTTTAAATGCGGGGATGTGCGCAGCGTGGCGCCGACCGAGCTGGACGTAATGATCGCCCTGCATGCCTGTGACGTTGCCACTGATTATGCGATTCACACCGGCATCCGTTCCGGCGCGTCGATCATCATGTGCTCGCCGTGCTGCCACAAGCAGATCCGCCTGCAAATCCAGAGCCCGGCGCTGCTCAAGCCGATGCTGCAATACGGCCTGCACCTGGGCCAGCAGGCGGAGATGGTCACCGACAGTTTGCGTGCGTTGTTCCTCGAAGCCTGCGGCTACGAGACCAAGGTGTTTGAGTTCATCTCGTTGGAACATACCAACAAGAACAAGATGATTCTTGCGGTCAAGCGTGCGCAACCTTTGGACAACGCGCAGTTGCTGGTGAAAATCCAGGAGCTCAAGGCGTTCTACCACATCACGGAACACTGCCTGGAAACCCTGCTGCGCGGGGATGGCTACCTGGCCTGAAGTGAGCGCGGTTCCCTGTGGTGGCTTGCCTGCGATGACGATGGTGGCTGTACCACCGCTATCGCAGGCAAGCCAACTCCCACATTTGGAATGCGTGTGTGGTCAGAAGAACCGCGTCACGCTGATCTTCGCATCGCGGCCCTTGGTGTAGGCGCGGTCGCCGCTCAAGGCCGGACGGAAGTTGCTGTTGAACAGGTTGTCCACGGTGAAGTTGACCTCGGTGCCTTTGAGGTACGCCTGTTGTGGTGCCCATTTGGCGAACAGGCCCTGGGTGTTGTAGCGCTTGTTGCCGTATTGGTCGAAGAACAAGTCACCCACACCGGAGCCCGGGCCACCGGAGTATTTATCACTGGGCAGGCGGTCGGTGGCGCCGATGAACTGGCCCATCCAGCCCACCTGGGCATCCCAGGCGGGGATGTGGGTACCCAAGACCAGCACCCATTTGGTCGGCGGGATATCCCGCGCTGCCACATCAGGGCCCCAGGGGTTGGTGTAGGCGCCTTGGTGCTGGCCCTTGGCATAGGCGAACGACACCGAGCCAAACAGGTAGGTGGAGTTATAGATCGACTCCAGCTCGACACCCTTGATGGTCATGCCACCGATATTGCGGTAGTTGGACATCGGCCCCGGCGGGCAGGCAGAGGCAATGCTGCCGCCGTTGATGGCCTGGTTCTGGCAACCCACGCCGGTGGCCTTGAAGATTTCGTCTTCGACTTTGTTGTGGAACAGGGTGGTACGCAGTTGCAGGTTGTCGTCCTGGGCGATCAGGTTGTCGAAGCTGGTGATATTGCCCAGTGTGATCGAGGTGATGCGTTCCGGGTCCAGGTCCACGCTGGTGGCGGTACGGCTGCCCAGGCCCTGGACTTCATATTGTTCGTCGATCACCGGCGCACGCCAGGTCTGGCTCCAGTTGGCGAACAGCCCGACGTTCGGCGTCACGGTCCAGAACAGCGCCAGGCGTGGCGACCAGCCTGTGTAGGTGCGGTCGCTGTAGTCGTGGCCAACGGCCGGGTCGGGGTTGTTGTAATAGGGCGCATCGTTGCCTTCGCCGCGGTTGCGCACATGGTCGTAGCGCAGGGACGGCGTGATTGTCACGTCGCCGATAGTCACCGCGTCCTGGACAAAGAAGCTATTGGTGTCGACCTTGCCGTGGGGCATGAAGCCCGGCTGGAAGTGCCCGTAGTTGTAGCGCGGCGTGTTGTAGGTGGTGCCGGGCATCCATATTTCGGTTTCGCGGATGTGTTTGCGGATCTGCCCGCCGACCGTCACCGCATGCTGCAAGGGCCCGGTATCGAACAGGCTGACGTTACGGATATCGAGGTTCTTGTCGGTATAGGACGTGTCCATCTTGCGCCCGCCGGTGGCCAGTTGGAAAAACGCCGTGGCGTCACGCTCGTCGGTCTGCTCGGTGTCGGACTGGGAATACTTGATGGTCAAGTCCACCAGCGGGTTGTCCAGGGGCTGGTATTCGTACTTGCCCGACCAGGTGGTGTCGACTGTGTCACGCAGGGCCAGGAAGCGTTTTAACGCCCCTTCGTAGCCGTAGCGGTCGATGTTGAACTGGGTGGGCGGCGTCGGATAGCTCGCGGCGGAAAACGGCGTCCAGCGGTTGCTATGGGAGCGCGAGTACGACAAGCCGACACTGTGCTCATCGGTGAAATGCGCGTTGACCTTGAATAGCTTGCCGTCCACATCCTGGGCGCTGTTGGGCAGGCGCTGGGGGTTGATGGGGTACTCGTTGTTCTCGTTGGGCAACTTGGCGGCCACCTTCATATCACCGCCGTCCCGTTGGGTCAGGTACGCCAGGGCGTCGAAGCGACCATCGTCGGTACGGCCATACACCGCACCGCTGTAGACCTGTTCATGGTCATTGCTGGAGTAGCCGTATTTGAGCATCGCGCCGCTATTGCGACCGTCCTTGAGCAGGTCCGGGGCGTCCTTGGTGATCATGTTGACCGTGCCACCGAAGCCGCCATTGCCGGTGAACGGCGAGTTCGGGCCTTTTTCCACTTCGATGCGCTTGATCAGCTCAGGCTCGATAAACACGGTGCCTTGCTGGTAGCGCTCGAAGCCAGTCTTGGTGGCGCCGTCGACGGTCAGCGGTACGTCTTCGGCATCTCCGAAACCACGGATGTTGATGGTCTGGCCGCCGGGTTTCAGCGAGCCGCCCTGGCTGACCCCGGGTAGGGTCTGCAACAGGCTCGGGATGTTATTGGACTGGTAGCGGTCGATATCGGCCTGGGTCAGGGTGGAGCGGTTGACCGTGCTGGAGTTCACTTCGTTGCCGGTGCCGATCACGCTCAACGTGTCCAGCTGGATCGCGCCGCTTTGGGTGGTCTTGCCTTCATCCGGGCGCACGACATAGGTGCTGCCGACCTTGATCAGGGTGAAGTCGCCATTCTTGAGCAGGGAGCGAATCGCCGCTTCCGCTGTGTAGTCACCGTTGAGTGCCGGCGCTTGCAGGTTCTTGAGCAGGCTTTCATCGAACAGCAGCTGGATTTGCGCCTGTTGCGCCACCTGGCTCAGGGACGTGGCCAGCGACTGGGCCGGCAGTTGCAGCTTGAACGACGCGGCCTGGGCGCTGAGGCTGAAGGCCAGGCAGGTAGCGATGAGCGTCGGTCGAAGAAACAGGTGCGAAGCGTGGCAAGGCGCGCGAAACATGAAATCCCCCGGTGCGGCTAAATAGCCAGAAAGGTGTGCGTATCAAACGCAGACAGGAGGGAGACGGGGCAGGCAAAAAAATCCACACATGCGAATGCAAGATATTCTCATGTGCGGATTTTGCAGGCTATTTGCTTGGCTCGATTCTCATAATGCCATCGGCCGACACTACGGTTTTCACCGGCAACAATGCGGGCAGGGCGTTGAGCAGGGCGTCCGGGTCATTCACATCAAGGTTGCCCGACACCTTGAGTTGGGCGACCGCCTTGTTGACCTGCAGTGGTTGTTGGGGGCGGTACAAGCTCAATTCGTCGACCAGGCCGGCCAGCTCGCGATTACGAAACGACAAGTGCCCGCTGCGCCAATCGGCCACTTCTTCGGCGCTGAGGGTTTGCTGTTGCAAGGTGCCCTTGGCGTAGTTGTAAGCAGCGCGTTGCCGGGCGCCGAGCAGGGTGACCGGGCTTTTGCCATCCGTTTCGAACGCCACTTGGCCATGGGCAACACTGACCACCAGTTGCTGCTGGCCGCGGCGCACATCAAAACGGGTGCCCACCACCCGTACGTTCGACTCGCCGGCCTGTACGTAGAGTGGGCGCTCCTTGTCGGCGGCCACTTCGATATACAGCTGGCCCTTGTCCAGGTGCAGGATGCGTTGGTGGGCGTTGAAGTCCACACGGATGCGGGTGTTGGCATTCACATACAAGCTGCTTCCATCGGGCAGGTTCAACATACGCATGCCCTTGGCCTGGGTGGCGATCTGGGTGTGATACAGCTCGCGGGGCGCGCCGAGAGGCGTCGCCAGCACGGCGCAGAGCAGGGCAGCGGCTACCGCCAGGGCAGGACGCCAGAGGCTGGGCTTGCGCTGGGGCAGCGGCACGGGTTTGTTCAGTTGTTGCAATTGGGCGAGGTCGGCCCACAGCTGTTCGAATTCGGCATAGGCCCGCGCGTGCGCAGGCACGGCCTGCCAGGCGGCAAAGGCTTTGCGGTCGGCGCGGCTCGCCTCGTTGCAGTTGCGTGCAAACCAGCTGGCGGCTTGGGCGTCGATGGAGTCGCTCGCTTCGATGTCCAGGGCGTCGATGTCGCTCAGGCGGTTCATTCTGGCTGCTCCGTGCCGGGGTCGGGTTGAAGGCGTCGCTTGCAATGCAGCAGGGCAAAGGCGATGTGCTTTTCTACCATGCTGGTCGAAATGCCCATGCGCTCGGCGATCTGCACCTGGCTCAGGCCTTCGAAGCGGTGCAGCATAAGGGCTTCTCGCCGGCGGGGCGAGAGTTCGGCAAGGACTTCTTTCAACTGTTCCAGGCGTTGCAGGCGCAGGGCGGCGGCCATGGGGTCGTGCTGCTCATCGGTGGCCGGCTCGGCGTCCATTTCGGCGGGGTCAGAGTGGACGGTCTGTCGTACCTTCTGCTTGCGCCAGTGATCGCGCAGCAGGTTGCGCGCCATCTGGAACAGAAACGCCCGTGGCTGCTCGACCTTGGCCCGGTCGCGGTAGCCCAGCCATTGGGTAAAGACATCCTGGGTCATGTCCGCCGCGTCGCTGGCGTTGTCCGTGCGTTTACGCAGGAAATACAGAATATCTGCATAAAACCCGCGACAGGCATCGGCCGACGACGGGTCGGGCTTGGGACGAGACATGGATATCCTTCTTGACGAAGCACGACGTGGAAAAGTCGCGAATGATATCGAGAATTATTGTCATTTGTCTCTATTTAAAGAATTTACTCGCCTAAATGTTGGAGGGGGCAAGCCCTCCAACATTTGCTCAGTTTCAGCGCAGCAATGTCCTCAACTGCTCGATACCGGCTTCACCCAGCGGGAATACCGGCAGGCGTGGATTACCCACTTCCAGCCCGGTCAACCGCAACCCGGCCTTGATCGTCGCCGGCAACCCACCCTTGAGGATAAATTGCAGCAGCGGCAACTGGCGGTAGAACAGCTCCCGCGCCTGGTTCAGGTCATTGGCCAGCACTGCCTGGTATAAATCCAGGTTGAGTTGGGGGATCAGGTTCGGCGCCGCGGTGCACCAGCCTTTGGCACCGGCGGCGAAAGCCTCCAGGGCCAGCGGGTTGCAACCGTTGTAGAACGGCACGTCACTCTGGAGTTTGAGCTGGTGCATGCGCTGGATATCGCCGGTGCTCTCCTTGACCATGGTCACGTTGTCGACCTGCTTGAGGATGCGCAGGATCAGCTCCACCGACATGTCGGTGCCGCTGGTGGCCGGGTTGTTGTAGAGCATGATCGGTACGCCGATGCTGTCGCCAATCGCGGCGTAGTGGGCGAGGATTTCCGCTTCGCTGAGCTTCCAGTACGAGGCGGGCAGTACCATCACCACATCGGCGCCGTGGGCTTCGGCATAGCGTGCCCGGCGCACGGCCTTGGCGGTGGTCAGGTCGGACACGCTGACAATGGTCGGCACACGCTTGGCGACTTTCTTGATGCTGTAGGCGCTGACTTCGTCCCACTCCGCGTCGCTCAGGTAGGCGCCTTCGCCGGTGCTGCCCAAGGGCGCGATGGCGTGGACGCCGCTGTCGATCAAGCGGTCGATGGAGCGCCCGAGGGCGTCGAGGTCAATACGCTGGCCGTCGGCGCTGAACGGGGTGATGGTATAGCCGATGATGCCGTGAATAGTTGGGTTGGACATGGGCAAACTCCGGTCTAAAAGGGGCAATCAGTTCAGGCAATCGGCATGCTTGCGCAGGTTCTGCCGGGCGTAATAGTTGAACGCGGCGCCGTGGCGCTTGGGCTTGGAGATCCAGTCATGGGCTTCGCGCCCCAACTGCGGCAGGATCGGCTTGACGGTGCCTGCGGCCATCGCCAGTAACTGCAACTTGGCCGCACGTTCGATCAACTGTGCGATGACGCAGGCCTCTTCGATGCTGGCGCCCGTGGACAACTGGCCGTGGTGCGAAAGCAGGATGGCGCGCTTATCGCCCAGGGCCGTGGTGATGATTTCCCCTTCTTCATTACCCACCGGCACGCCGGGCCAGGCTTGCAGGAAGGCGCAGTCTTCGTACAGCGGGCAGAGGTCCATGTGTGACACCTGCAGCGGCACTTCCAGCATCGACAGCGCGGCAATGTGTGTCGGGTGCGTATGGATGATGCAGTTTACATCCGGGCGGCCGCGGTACACCCAGGTATGAAAACGGTTGGCCGGGTTGGGAATGCCATGGCCTTCCAACACTTCAAGGTCTTCGTTGACCAGCAGCAGGTTGCCGGCGGTGATTTCGTCAAAACCCAGGCCCAGCTGCTGGGTGTAGTAGGTGCCAGGGGTGGGCCCGCGCGCGGTGATCTGCCCCGCCAGGCCGGAGTCGTGACCGTGCTCGAACAGGATTCGGCAGGTCAGCGCCAGCTTTTGCCGGTCGGTCCACGTATTATCCGCCAGATTGTTTTGCATCTGGCTCAGGGCTTGCTTGACCAGTTGGTCTTTTGGGAGTGCTAATGTCTTGGCCATATCGGTGTCCTTTGGATGATTCAATGGACGTCGGATTTGCTGCTCGCCCGCTGCTCGCAAGGTCGTTGGGTGAATGCAAATGACACGAATGATGCTATATGACACATTGTGTCATTGGCAAGCATGACTCATCGCTTTCTGCATGGATTAACCGCAGCAAATGTCTATCCGATTGAAATTATTGAGAAAAAAACTTGGCGTGACCCTGGAAGCCCTGGCTGAAAAATCCGGGATGACCAAGAGTTATCTGTCGAAAGTGGAGCGCGGGCTCAACACGCCCTCCATTGCCGCTGCGTTGAAATTGGCCAAGGCATTGAACGTGAAGGTCGAAGAGCTGTTCAGCGAAGACAAGGTCAGCCTCGACAGCTACAGCCTGGTGCGCAGCCACGAACGGCCCGACACCTCGCCGGGTTATGCGGTGCTGGCCCATCAAGTCAGCGAGCGCAGCCTGCTGCCATTCATCATCTACCCACCGGCCCAGTTCAGCGACAAGACTTTCAAGGAGCATTTGGGGGAGGAGTTTCTGTTCGTGCATGAAGGCCGGGTGGAAGTTGATTTCATGAACGAGCGGGTGTTGCTGGAGCGTGGTGACGCTTTGCATTTCAATGCGCAGAAGCCCCACCGCCTTCGTTCGGTGGGAGAGGTGCAGGCGCAGTTGCTGGTGGTGGTGCACAGCGCTGAGGAATGAGGCTGATCCCGACTTGAAATGCAGTCAATGTGGGAGCAGGCAAGCCAGCTCCCACATTTTGCTCAGCGCTCCACAGGGACGGACAATGCCGGATTGCCCAGTGGGTGCGTACGCGCTGTAAAGAACCTCAGTTCCACAGCAGAGCCCTCGAACAACTCCATATACCGGCGCTTCTGCTGACGGATAAACCCATCGCTGCGCCCCGAAACCGAGATCGCCAGGGTGCTGATGCGGGCTTGGCGAATTGCATCCACCAGGTGCTTGTCCTGCGGCCCCAAGTCATGGCCGAAGATGCACAACGCGCCTTCATGGTTCAGCAATTGCTCATAACAGAACGACAGGTAATCCGAACTGCGGATGCTCTTGAGCTTCTCTTGCACCTTGCCTTCACTGACGAACAGCGGCACATCGTCCAGGGTCTTGATCGTGTTGTTGATCGCAAAGCTGCTGAGCAAGGTGCTGTCGGTGGACGGCAGCTTGCGCGCCGTGCCGTCGAGGTTGCGCACCAGGTGCAGGCCGCCGTGCAGGTAGAGAATGCGCGTGGTATCGGTATGGGTATCGCGCAGGTCGAAGCTTGAGTCGGCGCTGCGGAACAGGTCATCAATGCCCGGCGTGTGCAGGATCGCCCAGTAGTTAAGCAAGTCGTAGTTGCTGGTGAAGACGGTGGCGTAGTTGGCCAATTCCGCGTTGATCGTCGTCAGCGTCGACGGTTGCACCAGGCGCCAGGGAATGTGCACGGCATGAATGGTGTTGATCAGCGCTTCCTTGATCGCGTAGTAACGGTTACGCGGCGCGGCCGAACTCACCGCCAGGGCCTTGTTGACCCGACTGGTGGTTTTCAAGGCGCCCAGGGCTTGTTCGAAGCTGCGGGTTTGCAGGGCATCGAATACGCTGAGTTCGGATTGGCTCAGGGGCTTTTCTTCAACGGTGCGAGCGTTTTCGAACAGCGAGTCGTAGGCGAAGTCTTCCCAAATCGTACGACTGGCGCCGTTGCCGATCAGAATCCCGCTGAAGTCGAGGGTAGCGCGCAGGGCGCTCCAGTCTTCAAGGTGGGCGTCAATATCCTGGAAATCCTTCATTGCGGCGGGTCTACTCGAAATCGGCTGGGCGGTGACTTTATCACGAGCCGACGTTGATCCTGATCAAGATGCGCCATGCGGTACAGGTTGATTCTGTGGGCATAAAGCCTCTGAGGATTGACCATGAGCAGCACATTCTTTATCCCCGCCGTCAACATCATGGGCAGCGACTGCCTCGACGAAGCCATGATCGCCATTCGCAATTATGGCTTTCGTAAAGCCTTGATCGTCACCGATGCCGGCCTGGTCAAAGCCGGCATGGCCAGCATGATCGCCGAGAAGCTGGCGATGCAGGATATCGATTCGGCGATCTACGACGGCGCCAGGCCCAACCCCACGGTGGATAATGTCGAGAAAGGCCTGGCACTGCTGCAACAGAGTGCCTGTGACTTCGTGGTGTCCCTGGGCGGCGGCTCGCCCCATGACTGCGCCAAGGGCATCGCGCTGTGCGCCACCAACGGCGGGCGTATCGGCGATTACGAGGGGGTCGACCAATCGAGCAAGCCACAACTGCCATTGGTGGCAATCAACACCACCGCCGGCACCGCCAGCGAGATGACGCGGTTCTGCATCATCACTGACGAAACCCGCCACGTGAAAATGGCCATCGTTGATCGCAACGTCACGCCGCTGCTGTCGGTCAATGACCCGGCGCTGATGGTCGGCATGCCCAAGGGGCTCACCGCTGCCACTGGCATGGATGCGCTGACCCACGCCATCGAAGCCTACGTGTCCACCGCTGCTACGCCGATCACCGACGCCTGCGCCATCAAGGCCATCGAGCTGATCAGCGCCAACCTGCGCCTGGCGGTGCGCGATGGCAGTGACATGGCGGCACGGGAAAACATGGCCTACGCGCAGTTTCTCGCCGGCATGGCCTTCAATAACGCGTCCCTGGGTTTTGTGCATGCCATGGCTCACCAGTTGGGCGGTTTGTACGACTTGCCCCATGGCGTGTGCAACGCGGTGTTATTGCCCCATGTGCAGAGCTTCAATGCCAGTGTCAGTGCCAAACGCCTGAGCGACGTGGCCCATGCCCTTGGCGCGGATATCAGGGGCATCACGGTGGAAGAGGGCGCCCAGGCGGCCATCGCAGCGATTCGCCGCTTGTCCCAGGACGTGGATATTCCCGCTGGCCTGCGCGAACTTGGCGCCAAATTGCAGGATATCCCGCTACTGGCTGCCAATGCGTTGAAGGACGCGTGCGGGCTGACCAACCCACGACGAGCAGATCAGCGGCAGATCGAAGAGATTTTCCGTAGCGCGTTTTGATAGGGGGGCAGCCTTTGGCCGCAAGCGTTAAGCTACACGCTGAACGCGTTTAACTTGAGCAAGCTTGCGGCTTGCCGCTGAGGTCCCCTGATGAGAGTTCTGTTATTCGGCGCCACCGGCATGGTCGGGCAGGGCGTGCTGCGCGAATGCCTGCTTGCGCCTGAT
This sequence comes from Pseudomonas libanensis, assembly GCF_001439685.1. Taxonomy (GTDB): domain Bacteria; phylum Pseudomonadota; class Gammaproteobacteria; order Pseudomonadales; family Pseudomonadaceae; genus Aquipseudomonas; species Aquipseudomonas libanensis. The sequence goes on along the minus strand of NZ_JYLH01000005.1, from coordinate 39,338 downwards.
GTGCAGGAAGTCGTCGCCGTCGGCCGTACGCCCCTGACCCTGGAACACGGCAAGCTGCACCAGGTGTTGCACAGCGACATGCTGGATTTCCAACCCCTGGAAAACCTGTTGCAAGGCTTTGACGCGTGTTTCTTCTGCCTCGGCGTTTCCTCGGCGGGCATGAACGAAGCACGTTACACCCACCTCACCTATGACCTGACCCTGGTCGCCGCCAGCACCCTGGCGCGGCTTAATCCGCAGATGACGTTTATCTATGTGTCCGGTGCCGGCACGGACAGTTCCGAGGCGGGCAAGTCGATGTGGGCGCGGGTCAAGGGCAAGACCGAGAATGCCTTGCTGCGACTGCCGTTCAAGGCGGTGTACCTGTTCCGTCCGGGGATTATCCAGCCGTTGCATGGTGTGCGTTCGAAAACGCCGTTGTACCAATCTTTCTACAGCGTGCTTGGGCCTGTGCTCTCGTTTGTGCGTCGGGTAAAACCGGCTTGGGTGGTAAGCACCGAGGCCGTAGGCCGGGCGATGTTGCAAGCCGTAAGCCATGGCGCGCCGCAACCGGTGGTGGAGCAGGCCGAGATCAATCGCCTGGCTGTGGAGCGCCATTGAGGTTGCACAAGCGCTCGATCTGATCAGCTCGCAGTTGCCAGCGCCCGGGCGGGTGCGGCGCTGAACTGAATCAACGCCACGCCGCCGATCAACAACACCGCCCCCAGCACCCGCGGCGTATTCAGTTGGCGTTCCACCAGGCCGAACAGGCCAAAATGGTCGAGCAGCAACGACGCAAGAATCTGCCCGGCCATGGCCAGCGCAATAAACCCCGATGCGCCCAGCTTGGGCAGCAGCATCAGCGCCAACGAAATAAAACACACGCCGAACGCACCGCCGGCCCACATCCACAAGGGTGCCTTGCTGATAAAAGCCAGGCTCGGCAGCGGTAAACGCAGCGCCACCATCACCGGCAGCAGCACGATGATGCTTACCAGCAATGACGCCAGGGTGGCCCATAACGGATGCCCGAGCCCGCGCCCGAGGTTGGCGTTGATCGCACTTTGAAACGGCACCACCGCCCCGGCAATCACCGCCAGCGCTAACAAACCCAGCCAATGCAACGTCGTCATTTCAAATCTCCCAGAGGTTTTGCTGGACTCTAGGTTATTCGTCGCGCAAATTTAAATTCCAAATTCTTATGACGAGCATGCAGCTGATGAATGATCTGCGCCGCATCGACCTGAATCTGCTGGTGATCCTCGATGCCTTGCTCAGCGAGCAACATGTCACCCGCGCTGCCGAGCGCCTGCACCTGAGCCAGCCGGCAGTCAGCCATGCGTTGGCGCGCTTGCGCGATATGCTCGGTGACCCGTTGCTGGTGCGCCAGGGTGGCATCTTGGTGCCAACGGCCCGTGCCCTGGAACTGGCGGCGCCATTGGCTGAAGCCCTGGCCCAAGTGCAGGCGTTGTTGGCACCGAATCGGTTTGAGCCTGACTCGGCCAAGCGCCGGTTTCGTGTGGCGATGTCGGACTACAGCGCGGCGATTTTCCTGCCCAGCTTGGTCCGTGTCCTACGCCATGAAGCACCTGGCATTGATCTGCAGATCATCCAGGCCAGCCGTGAAGGTATGGTCGACGGCGTGCTCAATGGGGATCTCGACCTGGCGGCTGGTGTATTCCCCGATATGCCCGCCGAACTGCGTACTACGCTTCTGTTCGAAGAGCATTACACCTGTTTGGTCGACCGCCACAGCCTTGCACCCAGCGGCGTGCTCGACCTGCCGATTTACCTGGGGCGCCCCCATGTGCTGTTGGAGATGCGCGGCAGCGGTACGCCGGAAATCGAACGGGCACTGAGTGCGATACGTGAACGGCGGCATGTGGCGATCAGCCTGCCGCATTGGGGCGTGGCACCGCAGTTGATCGAGGGCACGGACCTGATTTTGACGGTGTCGTCCCGCGGCTTACTGGATATCGATCATGCACGGCTGTTGGCCGTGCCGCCGCCGTTTCATATTCCGTCATTTGCCTTTGAGCTGGCCTGGCATGCGCGGCGGGGTGGGGATTTGGGGTTGCAGTGGTTGATTGGGCGGGTACGGGGTGTATTGTCAGATGGTTACCAATAACCACGGGAAATTTACATGCTCAGCGGCTTCAACCACCTGACCCTGGCAGTGACCGATGTGCCGCGCAGCGTCAGTTTTTATCACGAGCTGCTGCAGCTGAAGCTCGACGCCACTTGGGACAACGGCGCCTACCTCTCATTACCCGGCCTGTGGCTTTGCCTGTCACTGGACCCGATGCGCCCGCCCGTGCCGGCAGCAGACTACACCCACTATGCCTTCACCGCCGATGCTGCTCATTTCGGCGCGCTGGTCGAGCGCCTGCGGGCGGCTGGCGTGCAGGAGTGGCGCGGCAACCGTAGCGAAGGCGCGTCGTTTTATTTCCTCGATCCCGACGGTCACAAACTGGAGGCCCATGTCGGCGACTTGGCCTCGCGCCTGCAAGCCTGTAGCGCCAAGCCTTATGCGGGAATGAAGTTTTACCCGCCGCGCTGAAACATGCAAAATCAATCACCCTCCCACGTCTGTCAGAGCGCCTACCTATGACCCTCTCCTTGCTGCTCGCCGTCCTTGCATCGGGTTTTATCTACGGTATTACCCCAGGCCCGGGTGTCTTGGCTGTGTTCGGCATCGGCGCTGCCCGTGGTCGACGTGCCGGGGCGGGTTTCCTGTGTGGGCATTTGCTCGGCGATGTGGTGTGGTGCAGCACGGCGCTGATCGCCATCGTCGGTGCGCGGGAAGTCGGCAGCAGCGCGTTCGATGTATTGGGCGTACTCAGCGGTGTGTATTTGTTCTGGCTCGGCTGGCGGGCAATCCGCACCCAGCGCCGCAGCAGCGATGCGCCTCAGGGCGCGGCGCGGCACCCGTTCTGGCATGGCATTCTGTTCGGCCTGACCAACCCCAAGGCATACCCGGTTGCCGTGGCGACCTTCACGGCGTTGCTGTCCAGCCGTGCCGAATTGCTGACGTGGTCGATGCTGCCGTCGCTGATTTTCCTGAGCTTTATCGGTGGCCTGTTGGCCTACGCGATTCTGATCGGCGTGGTCGGCGCCCAGCGGGTGCGTACGCTGTACCAGCGTCATGAAATCCTTATCACCCGGCTCTGCGGTGTGATGTTTATCGGCTTCGCCATCAACGCCTTGGCGCATGCGTTACCGGGCTTGTTCGCCAATGAACCGGCCTGACGCATCCATGACCGTTCGTCGCACTGGCAGGTTTTTTCTAAACCTTTGCCGCGCAAAAAATTCGAACTCAGGGCGGGGCGTGTTTTCCCCGCACTTATTTTTGCCCTGGAGGAACCCATCATGAGCCGCATGGCTATCCGGTTACGCACCGCCAGTTTCGCGATGCTGCTGGGCCTCGGCGCCAGCAATGCTTTCGCCCAGTCGCCTGCCGAATTCATCGAGCAGGCTTCGGCCAAAGGGATGGCCGATATCGAAACCAGTCGCATGGCCCACGCCAAGACCTCATCCCAAGAGATCAAGGACTACACCATCGAAGTCATCAACGAACGTACCCTGGCCAACCAGCACTTGGCAGCCATCGCCAAGAAGCTCGACTTGCCGGTAGCACCTCGGGAAAAGATCGTTGATAAAGCCGAAACCCTGATGCCCGAACTCAAGGACGGCGACTCCTTTGACGCGGCCTACACCGCGCAACAGGTCAAGGAAAACGAGGACGCTATCGCTCTGTTCAAAAAAGAAGGCGCCGCGTCGGATGTGCCGGAAATAAAAGCGCTGGTGGATGAGACGCTGCCCAAGCTCGAAGAGCGTCTGCAAAAAGCCCGCGCCTTGGCATCGACCTATGGCAAGGGGCATCAAGGTGATGGCTGAGGTTATTACGTGAAATAAAAAACGGCGATTGGATCACTCCAACCGCCGTTTTTTTTCAGGCCTGGTTCAGGTCAGTCTTGATCTGCGCTGCATCGTCGGCCGTGGCCCCGCAACTGCTGTTCAAACTCACCTTGTCGCTGCTGCCAATGCTGCGGTACTCCTTGCGCAGTTTTTCGAGTTCCTTGCGGTCCAGGCCATCCAGGCTGAGCACGGCATTTTGTGCGTCTTTGGATGCGCGCAACAGTTCATCGATCTTGATATGCAAGATGTCGTTATCCCGGTTCTGCGTGTTCTGGATCAAAAACACCATCAGGAAGGTGATGATGGTGGTCGAGGTGTTGATGATCAGTTGCCAGGTGTCGTTGTAGTGGAAGTACGGCCCGCTCAGACTCCATAGGAGAATCAGTGCGACTGCCGCGTAGAAGGTCCTGGGGCTGCCTGCCCAACGTGACAGGGCTTGGGAGACTGCAGAGAATTTCATGACCGTTTTTCCTCAAAAAGGGTGATGAAAATACTGACCGCGGCCAGCCGCTGAAATTTCTTTTTACAACTTAGCATGTGAACAAAATTGTGGGTTTTTCTTCCAGGTATTTAGGCAGGAACCTACGGCGCCCCAAGGCGGCCAGGGCAAGACTGGGTTTTTATCTGGATATCGCCTCATGGATGCCAATCCCGCCTTTGACCTAGCCACGCTTTATCATCTGACCGAGGACCACTATTTTGCCGCCACCTGCCTGACGCACCGACGCTATTGCGCAGCCATCAACGCCTATTTTATTGACGAGCATGATTTCCCGTGGAATTTGCTGTTCATTCGCCTGGGCAGCGCCCCACTGGGTGAGGAAATGGCTGCGATCCTCGAGCTGATCCGACGCACCCTGATCGAAGTACGCATAGTGATTCATGAGCAAAAGGTCGAGGGCTTGCGCGAAGTGCTAACGGGGCTCGATTTTCACTCTGCTGAGAAGACCACGGCAATGGTCCTCCCATTGTCAGCGCTTACTCCATCAGAGGGCGAGGGCGATGTGCAGGTCCGCCTGACACGGGATTTGAATGAGTGGGCCGTTCCGCTTGGCAATGCGTACGCGATGCTGCCCGAGGTGGTGGCGCATTATCAGGCCCGACACCAGAGGGCCCTGGACGCTGATGAAAGCCTTTATCATTTCACCCTGTCCGCCGAGGGGCAGGTGAGCTGCTCGTTGACCTTGTCCCTATGCAACGGAGAGGCCCGGCTTAATGATGTTGGCACGCTTATTAACTTGCGTGGAAGAGGCTATGCCACGCGTTTGATTCGAGAGGCCCTGTGTCATGCGTCGAGCCTGGGCGCCCAGCGATGCTTTCTCGAGGCATCGGAGGGCGCCGTCCCGCTGTATCGCAAGTTGGGTTTCGAGCGTTTATTCGACTATCGGGCTTTTGTTCGCGTGGCTGTACCAGGCCTGTGATCAGAAAGCCATTTTGATTTGGCCGCGATCTTCGAGGGTCAATAGATACTGTTTGGCCTCAAGCCCTCCGGCAAACCCGGTCAGCCCGCCCGATGCACCCACTACGCGGTGGCACGGCGCGATGATCGAGATCGGATTGCGCCCGTTGGCGGCGCCTACTGCGCGCACGGCCTTCGGGTTGCCGATCTGCTGGGCGATCTGGCTGTAGCTGCGGGTTTCGCCGAACGGAATGGTCAATAGGGCCTGCCAGACTTGCTTTTGAAAGTCGGTGCCGGTGAAGTCCAGCTCCAGCTCGAACCGGTTGCGCGTTCCAGCAAAGTACTCCCTCAATTGGCGCTCGGTTTCCAGTAGCACCGGATTGTCGTTGGCTTCGATCAATTCACCCAGGCGCACGCGGTTGGCGCGCTCGACTTCCCACAGGATGGCACTGAGCCTGTCATTGCGCGTCACCAGGGTCAGTTCACCGACGGGGGAAGGCATGAGCTTGTATTGGTAAGTCACGAGCAGGCTCCTCGAAAGGGCGTTAATGGGGATAACGCTACTGTAATGCCAGCCGCCGACGAGGAAACTGCGTTTCTTGCGGTCAAATTCTTTGTCAGTCTAGAAATTCCAATAAATCCAACTGGAATAGTACGGGTACCAGTAGAGCCAGGTGATCCTATAAAGCGCCATGGGTACTGATGCATAACCAATCATTACAGAGGAAATCACATTGAGCACGGTCATGACCAGCGCGAAAAACGTCACGCGTCGGCTGGCATGGCGCAAGGCGAACCTTACGCCGTAAACCGATGCTGCAATCGATCCGACTATCAGGAACCAGCCAAGGGGAAATGGCAGCCTTAAAAACGAGACCAGCAGCGGCACCACCACCACCCAGCCGACCACCTGGCGCAGGATAGGTTTTTCAAGCATGAAGTGCTCCGGATCTCTGAATCGACGAGCTGACATCATCACGATGTGTATTCGTCACCACCGTAAGATTTTACTTAGATGTAATCACCGATTCTGCTGCAATACCTTGAGCGCTGCCGATGCCAGGAACCCCGAGCGGCTTTTTTCTTCCGGATGATTCAACACATATTCATCGATGCGATTCAACAGGTACCCCGGCAGTGTGATGTTGAGTTTTTGCGCCTTGCCCAGGTACTTGGTGACATCGATGTCCACCACTGCCCACGTGCAGCCGGCGTACTGTGGGTTGGCGGCATGCAGGGTGACTTTCTGGGCGCTGGGAATCGGCGCGCCATCCTCTGCCAGGATCTCGAAGTGCCCTTCGATGGCTTCGCGGGCCATGGCCATGGCGTCGTCCAGGTCATCGCCGGCGGAGTAGCAACCTGGAATATCCGGGACCTCCACGCCCCACGCGTGGTCCTTGTCACCGGTTGAAATTGCGATGGGGTAAAGCATGTGTGTTGCCCTCCAGGGACGGTTAACTCAACAGAGCCTGTTTCAAGATGCTCTTGGCGGTCTTATCCAGCAGGTCCTTTTTTGGATGAGGGATCGTTACCAACCCTGGCTTCGTCGGGTGCTTGAAATGGTGATGACTGCCCCTGATGCGTACAAGATACCAACCGTCTGCAACGATATGACCGATCAAATATCGACTGTCCACATCACCTCCTTGTGGTGTGTGTTGGTGGTGACTATAACCACTGAAAAAAAATAATCAACACGCTACCTACCAGCGGTAGCTGTGCGGTTTTTCAGTAGGCCTTGAATGAAGTGTATGGGCGCGCAGAAAAGGCGCTGTGGAGAGGTATTGCAAGGATTTTCAGGGGCTAGCGGGTATGTAGTGACTGCTCGAGTACGCCAAGAAATGCATCCGCCAACACACTTCTTGCTGATGCCGGGGTCAGTACCAGCAACTGCGCACACGCATCCACTTCCTGCATTGGCCTATAGGTCACGCCCCTGTTCATCAAACTCTGCGTACAGTCCGGCACCAGCGCCACGCCTTGCCCGGCCGCCACCAGGGCGATGATCGAAGTGATCTGCCGCCCGGTCGGGCCAGGCCGCAGCGGATGGCCGTGGTGGCGGTAAAGTCGTTCGATGGATTGGTTCAAGCCAGACCCATAGTCAGCGGGAAACAGAATCAGCGGGTAAGCGCTCAGTTGCGCCAGGCTGACCGTCGCCTGGCTCGCCAACGGGCTGTCGCTGGAGACCGCTGCCACCAGCCGTTCTTCACCCAATGACAATACCTGGACATCAGTGCTTTTTGGCAGCAGCCGGCTCAAGCCAATATCCAGGCGCCCATCCGCCACCTGCGCGCCCAGGCTGCCGGAGGCGCACTCCACCAAGGTCAGTTGCACATCGGGAAAGCGCTGGGCGAAGGCCTGGATGGCGCGGCTGAACAGGTCTGACAGAGCGATTGAGCTGACATAGCCCAATGTCAGCTGACCCGCCGTGCCGGCAGCCAATTTACCGGCGATCACCTGCGCCAACTCCACCTGTTCCAACACGCTCCTGGCGTAGGGCAGGAAGGCACGTCCCTGGGCGGTGAGAGTGACCGTGCGGCTGGTGCGATCAAACAGCTTGAACCCCAATTCGGCTTCCAGGGCGGAAATCTGCCGGGTCAGCGGCGGCTGGGCCAGGTGCAGGCGAAGTGCTGCGCGGCCGAAGTGCAGCTCTTCGGCGACCGTCAGAAAGTAACGCAGCTTGCGTAGGTCGAGCATCCTGGTCCTTGGGTATCAATCGGTCGGAATTCGGTATTGGTTAAGAGTTACCCGGCATTCTATAAAGACCTCACAAAATAAAACGAGAGGTTTCATGAAACCACGCCTGCATTGTGCCCGCCTTGCCCTGTTCCTGTGTGGCTGCGCGGCGTTTCTCAATCTCTACGCCACCCAGGGCATCCTGCAGGTGTTCGCCGCGCAATTTCATATCGGCGCCAAGACCGCGGGATGGAGTATTACCGTGACCACACTGGCCGTGGCGATGACTGCGCCGTTTGTCAGCCGCCTGACCCGGCACTTCGAACAGCGCACTGTGATCTCGACTGCGGCGTTGCTGCTGGCCGGGCCGGTGCTGATGACGGCCTATGCTGACAGCTTCGCGCAAGTGCTGGTGTGGCGATTTATCGAGGGCATGTTGATCCCGTTTGTGTTTGCCTCCAGCGTGGCCTACATCGGCGATCGCTGGCGCGGCGGCACGGTGACCGAAGTCACCAGCCTTTACGTGGCGGGCACCGTGTTGGGAGGGCTTGGCGGGCGCTTCATCACTGGGGTGGTGACCGAATATGTGGGCTGGCGTGAAGCATTTGAGTGGCTGGCGGTGCTGAGCTTGATGGTGGGCGGTTTTATTCAGTTCCTGCTGCCGGCCAACCGCCCGCGGGTGCAGCAAGTCCAGGCGGCTTCGTCAGGCGTTTGGCGCAGGCCTTTGCTGGCCGCTTACGCCGTAGGCTTTTGCGTATTGTTCTCGCAAGTCGCTACTTTTACATACGCAGGTTTATACCTTGGCTTACCGCCATTCAACCTCGGGCCTGCCGCTTTGGGGGCGCTGTACATGGTGTTTCTATTGGCATTGATCGTGATCCCCATCGCTGGCCGACTCAGCAAAGCCCGCCCGCACGTCGAATTGCTGAGCGTTGCCGCCATCTTGGGCGTCTGTGGTTCGGCCCTGACCCTGGTGCCTTCCCTCTGGTGCATTGTGGTGGGCCTGGCACTCAGTTCTACCGGCGTGTTCCTCGCCCAAGCCACTGCCAATGCCTTCACCACCGCCACCGCTGGCGCCGACAAGGCAGGGGCGGTGGGGGTCTATCTCACCTGTTATTACCTGGGGGGGAGCTGCGGCGCTATCGTCCCGGCACTGATCTGGGAGCGCTGGGGCTGGGCCGGTTGCGTGGGGCTGATCATTGGTTTCCAGGTACTGACCCTGTTGATCGCGTCGGCCGGCTGGAAGCCCCTTAAACCTGAGCTGATCCGCGTACCATGACCCATAAAAAAACCGGCCACCAAGGGCCGGTTCTTATGCATTCGCGCCAGAACCATCCCGACGCAAGCGCAAAATCTGAGTGGAGCGGGTAGAGGGAATCGAACCCTCAACTAAAGCTTGGGAAGCTTTCGTTTTGCCACTAAACTATACCCGCTCAGAGCGGCTGACTTTGTACCAGATGTCCGCCAGGATTTGAAGTTTTTCTTCGAAAAATGTGCGGGTTGCGTGTGGCGAGGGCGCTTGCTCCCGCTGGAGTGCGAAGCGCTGCTGACAGACAGTGGATCTGCTTCGCACCCCAAGCCGCTCCCGTCAGCCTTCATTTCAGATGGCAAACGCCTGCTGGGCGTGACCCTGCTGATACCGCAACCTGCTCACCTGCCGCTCCGGTTTCAAGAAGCCCACCACCGCCTCACGGCTGTCCCGACACGCCGCTTTATGCTCCATATCCAGGAAATGCCCCGTCGCCTGGATGGTGCTGAAGCTGCTCTTGGCCACATGCTGGCCAAACAGCTTGGCATCTTCGGCGCTGGTGTATTCGTCCCATTCACCGTTCAGGAACAGCACCGGAATGTCGATCTGCCTGGCCGCCTTGATGTAGCACAGCCGGTCGCTGTTGAGCACGTGGCTGATGTGGAAGTGCATCTGCCCATATTCGTGCTCGGCCAGGCTGCTGACGTGGCGGTAGTTGAAGCGTTTGAACAGCGACGGCAGGTGTTTGCCGATGGTGCTGTTGACCAATTGGCCGACGCGGTCACGGTCGAGGTTGCCGAGATAGTCGACGCCGCGTTCGAGGTAGTCACGCATGGGGGCGTTGATCACTGGCGAGAATGAGCTGATCACGGCTTTCTCTACGCGGCGAGGCCGGTGCGCGAGGGCGACCAGAGTGGCAGCGCCGCCCCAGGAGAAAGACAGTACGTGCTCGGCGGCGAAATGGTCGAGCAGTTCCAAGAGGATCTGGCCTTCGACTTCCTTGGTCAGCATCTGCTCATGACGATTATGGATTTTTGAGCGGCCAGCGTAGGGCTGGTCGTACAAAACCACATTGAATTGCGGGTACAGGCTTTTCACGGTTTGAGCGAAGGACGCCGTGGTCGCCATGGAGCCATTGACCAGGACGATGGTCTTTTCAGCTGCGTCCGCGCGATAGAACTCCGTATACACCCGATACTGCCCCTGTATATCCAGCACAGCGATTTCTGGCCTCATGTCGTAAGACTCCTGGCAAGCGGGTAGTGCGCGCAGATCACTCTGCACGAGCTTTGTGACAGGTAGGCATACGCCTGGAAAATGAGGGCCCCTGTCGGTCCGATGACGGCTGGCCGACGGGTATTGCTAGGGTGGGCTGTTTGCCGGAAAGGCCCGTCGATCAAGGGCGGGCCAGGCAAGATATTTCTTGGAGGTTATAGGGTGACTCGCCAGTCATAAAACTGGTTGATGCCCTGATTCAAGCAGTACAGTTGGCACGTCGCAAGGTTAAAGACTGGTTTTTTGCCATCACCGGCTGAACGGTCGTCAGACTTGTCGGATTTCTTCGTCAGTCAGTGGCCGATATTGGCCCGGCGCCAGCGCCGCATCCAGCACCAAAGGCCCCATTCGCTCACGATGCAGGCCGATCACCTTGTTATCAAAATACCCGAACATGCGCTTCACCTGATGGTAGCGCCCTTCGATGATGCTCAACCGCGCCGTTCTTGAGCTCAATAGTTCAAGCTCGGCGGGTTGGGTGGTGAGGTCTTCGAAGGCGAAGTACACACCTGTGGCAAACGTCGCCGCGTATTCCGGGCCGATGTCCTGCTCGGTTTGCACGTAGTAAACCTTGGGCAACTTGGTTTGTGGTTGCGTCAGGCGCCGCGACCACTGGCCGTCGTTGGTTATCAGCATCAGGCCGGTGGTATTGAAGTCCAGGCGGCCGGCGATATGCAGTTCGGCTTTGTCCGGTTCATCCAGCAAGTCCAGGACCGTGGGGTGTTGTGGGTCCGAAGTGGCGCTGACGCAACCCTGGGGTTTGTGCAGCATGAAATAGCGCGCCGGTTTGCCCGGCTGCAGTACGGCGTCATCAACACAGACCAGGCTGAATTCACGCACGTCATGATGGGGATCGCTGACCGCCACGCCATCGACGGTCACCCGTCGCTCCGCAAGCAGCAGGCGCACTTGCTGGCGATTGAACTGCGGCAGGTTGCTGAGGAAACGGTCAACGCGCATTGCGCTGACGCAACTGGGCGTCCACCTGGGCACAGCGCGGGCATAAGCAGGCTTGATTGCGCACTTCATCAGGCAAGGCTTCAAGTACCGCCGGGTCGATGGTGATGCTGTAGCACCAGCAGGCTTGGTCGGCGGTACGCGGGTCGGCCAGGGTGCAGTCGTTGCGGGCACCGCAGGCGGGGCAGAGGGTTGGCGTGGTCATCGGTCGGTTCAGGCAGAAAACGGGCAGGGTCGCGCAAGTTCTTGCACGATACAGGGCTGCTCAGTCGCGTTCCATCTCCACGCTCTAAAGGCCAGTATTCAGTTCGTCTGAAACAGATGTTTCTACTTGTGTCGCCAACGCACCAGATTCTGTTTTTGATGTCAGATATTTCGTCATTCAGTGAAAGCTGAATGCCGCTTCCCAGCGTCGCTGGAGGAGCTCTTCCGCGGTCCAGGAGGCCGCCATGTATCGACGACTGCTACTTATCGCTTTGCTCGGCCTGACCCTCTCAGCTTGTGTGCCCTACTATGATGGAGGCACCACCTACTATCGCTCCGAAGTCTATACGGCGCCGGCGCCAGCCTATTACTACGGCGGCCCGCGTTACTCCCCGTATGGGCGTAGTTACTACGCTCCAGCGCCTCGCTACTATGCGCCACCGCCTCGTTATTATTCCGCGCCGCGTTACTACCAGCCCGCGCCGCGTTATTACCCGAGTGCCGGTTACAGGCCCTATCAGGACCAGGGGTGGGGCAATCGCTGGGGCAACGGCGGGCATGGCCGAGGTTCCGACCATGGCGGTGGTCGCGGTGGTCATCGTTAAATATCTTGAAAAACAAGCGGCGCATCATGCGCCGTTTTTTATAGGTACCGTATGTCCGTACTGTCAGATTTAACAGCTACCTTTGAAGCGCTAGCTGTATTTCACTAGCGAAAAGCCTTGTGCTTTTCCAGAGTGAGACTGAGCAGATGGAATACATGTTCAAACAACTGATATGCATGTTCCTGTTGATGAACTGCGTGATTGCATCGGCGAGAGCGGAGCAAGGCTGTCCTTATCCGTCGACGGTCACCTACGTCAACGGCCATTATCGCGTCGAGGACAACGGCCTGCGGTGGCAAAGCCCGAAGGTCAAGTATCGGGGCCTTATCGACGGTTTCAGCGGCGCTGTCTTTATACCGGGGGAGGGCGAAGATAGGGAGCACGGCTACATGGACAAATGCATCTACCGTACCAGTTGGAACGGAGTTGTCGCGTTGAGGCCAGACAGCGGCAATGCAGTGATCAATATGTCGTTGACCAGTACCGTATATTGGGAGCTGCGGCCCGGTGTGCTCAAACTGCCGGTGTATACCTGCACGGACAGCCAACCGGACAACTGTGCCTTCAACGTCAACGACAGGAGCACTGACCTGTCAGTAGTCAGATAAATCCGCCAGGGGGCTCCTACCTTCCCATACCTTGTTGAAATGTGCCTGCACCACCGTTTCCGGAAGCGTGTTGATATCCGGCCAGTGCCAATGGGGCGTCTGGTCTTTATCGATCAAGCGCGCCCGAACCCCTTCGGCGAATTCCGGATGACGGCAGCAATTGAGGCTCATGGTGTACTCCATCTGAAACACCTGGGCCAGGGACAGGTGCCGGGCGCGTTGGATCTGTTCCCACACCAGGTAAGCCGTGAGTGGGCAACCTTCGCTGAGGGTCTTGCCGGCGCGCGCTAATAGCGGGTCGCTGTGATCACGCAGCAGACTCAAGGCACGCCAGGCGCAGCGTACATCCCCCACATCCAGCCACTCGTCGATCTGCCCGCGGCGTGGCAGCCACTGCGCTTCGGGTTGCTGGCTCACCGCTTCCTGGGCCAGGGCCTTGAGCAAGCTGTTGAGCTGCATGGCGGTCTGTTCCTGCCAGTTCAGTTGCAGCAGGCCATTGAGCAATTCGTCCTGTTGGTCGTCGCGCAGGAAGCGGTCGGCCAGGCCCAGGTCCAGCGCATCACGACCGTTCATATGGGCACCGGTGAGGCCCAGGAATAAACCGAGCTTGCCCGGCAGGCGTGACAGAAACCAGCTGGCACCCACGTCCGGGTACAAGCCGATGCTGATCTCGGGCATGGCCAGGCGGCTGCTGGGTGTGACGATACGCACGCTGGCGCTTTGCAACAGGCCCATGCCGCCGCCCAGCACATAGCCGTGGCCCCAGCAAATCAGCGGCTTGGGGTAGGTGTGCAGGCGGTAATCGAGGCGATATTCGGCAGCAAAAAACTGCGCAGCCAGGGCCGGGACTTCGCCGGGTTGTTCACGGCATTCCTGGGCCAGGCTGCGCACCTCGCCACCGGCGCAAAAGGCTTTGGGCCCATTGCCGCGCAACAACACGCAGACGACTTGCGGGTCTTTGGCCCAGGCATCCAGGCGGTCGCCCAGCGCGAGGATCATCGGCAGGGACAGGGCGTTGAGGGTCTTTTCCGCGTCCAGGCTGGCGATGCCAATGCGGGCACCGCCACTGCCGGTCAGTTCTTCGAAGTGCAGGTTCATCGTGACCTCAGTCGAGAAGGTGAAGGATGAGTATGATCCCTTCGTGGGAAAGCGCCGGTGGTGTGTCAGATCAATTGACAAGCGGGGGCGGCTTTCCTAGGGTTCGCCTCATTCTTTTTTACAAGACAATTCAACTATGACCGATGGCGACCGTATCAAACTCGAACCCAGCTGGAAACACGCCCTGCGCGATGAGTTCGAGAAGCCCTACATGGCCCAGTTACGCGAGTTCCTGCGCCAGGAACATGCTGCCGGCAAAGAGATCTACCCACCTGGCCCGCTGATTTTCAACGCCCTCAACTCCACCCCCCTGGACAAGGTCAAGGTGGTGATCCTCGGCCAAGACCCCTACCACGGGCCCGGCCAGGCCCACGGCCTGTGCTTCTCGGTACAACCTGGCGTGCCGGCGCCGCCATCTCTGGTCAATATCTATAAAGAACTCAAGCGCGACCTGAACATCGACATCCCCAACCACGGCTACCTGCAAAGCTGGGCCGACCAGGGTGTGTTGATGCTCAACACCACCATGACTGTAGAGCGCGCCAATGCCAATGCCCACGCGGGCAAGGGCTGGCAGTTCTTTACCGATCGGATTATTGAGGTGGCCAGTGAGCATCAGCCCCATCTGGTGTTCCTGCTGTGGGGCGCCCATGCCCAGAGCAAGCAGAAGCTGATCGACGCCACCAAACATCTGGTGCTGACCTCGGTGCATCCGTCGCCGTTGTCGGCTTACCGCGGGTTTATTGGGTGTGGGCATTTCAGCCGGACCAACAAATTTCTGGAGCAGAATGGCGAGATGCCGATAGAGTGGCGTTTGCCGCCGCTCTAACGCCAAGCAAATTCAAAGTGTGGGAGGGGGCTTGCTCCCTCCCACATTTGAACCGCATTGAGGGCTTAGATTGTTTCCGGCTGACGGTTCCAGTGCCTGAATAACGGCTCCGCCAAAAACAGCACAAATAACAAACGCATGACTTGCATTGCCGTCACCAACGGCACCGATAATTGCAGGGTTTGCGCCGTCAGACTCATTTCGGCAATGCCACCGGGCATCATGCCCAACGTCAGTGAACGCAGGTCCAGGTGCGTCAGCGCACTCAAGCCCACCGCCGCCAACGTGGCGAGCGCCATGGTCAAGGCCGTGCCGATCAAGGTGCGCCCCATGAACGACGGGGCCCGTCGGAAGAACTGGCGATTGAAGTGGCAACCCAAACCACTGCCGATCAGCCATTGTCCAATCTGGCTACCACCATCGGGCAAGCCGATGTGCAGATCCCAGGTCACGCTGGCGACGGCACTCACCAGCAATGGCCCGAACAGCCAAGGATTGGGTTGGCGCAGACGCTGCCAGCCCCAGGCCACCAGCGCACCTACCGGAAACAGCAGGGCCAGCCAAGCCCAGTCGACCGGCGCTGGATGAAACTGCGGTGCACCGCCGCCCAGCAAATACTTGAAGATCGCCGGCACGCACAGCACCACCACCAGCACGCGCAAGCTCTGTCCCGCCGCGACCCGGCTGAGTACCGCACCATTGCGTGCGCCGAGGTTGACCATCTCGCCGGAGCCGCCCGGCATGCTCGAGAAAAACGCCGTAGCGCGGTCTTCACCGCTGCGGCGCATCAACCAAACGCCGACTACGCTCGACAAGCTCGTAACCAAGGCACCAAAGAAAATCAGGCCGAAGTGGCTCATCACCTGTTCGATCACCACCGGGGTGAAGTGCAGGCCGATGCCGATGCCCACCACCCATTGCCCGCATTTGCGTCCGCCGGGAATCTCCGCCAATTGCCAGGGCGTGAGGCAGCGCACCAGGATGATCGCCAGCAACGAACCGACCATATACGGCAACGGCCAGCCGACGAGGCTGGCCAGGTAACCGCCGGCCAGGCCGACCAGCGGTGTTCCCCACCAATATTTAAAGCTGACCTCAGGCATCGGCTACGGCACGACGCTGCAAGGAGCGCTTGCGCCAGATACGCAGCAACGGTACGAGCAGCATGATGGCGGTCATTACCCACACACCGAAGGTGATCGGGCTTGACCACAGGATCTCCAGCGCGCCATTGGAAATCGACAGCGCACGACGCAGGTTCTGTTCCATCAGGCCCCCAAGGATAAAGCCCAGCAGCAACGGCGAAAGCGGGAAATCCAGCTTGCGCAGGATGTAGCCGAAAATGCCGATGGCGATCATCAGGAACAGGTCGAAGGTGGTGGCATGTACGGCGTACACACCAATCGCAGTGATAATGGCGATTACCGGCACCAGCGCCCAGTTCGGCACGGCAAGGATGCGCGTGAAGATACGGATCATCGGGATGTTGAGGACCACCAGCATGATGTTGGCGATAAACAACGAGGCGATCAGGCCCCAGACGATATCGGGTTGCTGTTGGAACAGCAGCGGGCCAGGGGTGATGTTGTACAGTGACAGCGCGCCGATCATCACGGCCGTGGTCCCCGAACCCGGAACGCCGAGGGTCAGCATCGGCACCATGGCGCCGCAGACCGAAGCGCCGATGGCGGTTTCAGGTGCTGCCAGGCCGCGCATGTCGCCTTGGCCGAACTTGCCGCTGGCGCCGGCGATACGTTTCTCGGTCATGTAGGCCACGGCCGAGGCCATGGTCGCGCCAGCACCTGGCAAAACACCGATGATAAAGCCCGACACCCCGCAACGCAGGTTTACGGTCAACACCGACAAGGCTTCCTTGACGTTGAACATCATGCGCCCGGTGGCTTTCACCGCTTCCTGGCCACGGTGGGTTTTTTCCAGGAGCAGCAGGATCTCACTGATGGAGAACAGGCCCAGCACCAACACCACGAACTGGATGCCGTCGGTCAGGTGGATATTGTCGCCGGTAAAGCGATACACACCGCTGTTGGCATCGATGCCCACGCAGGCCAGGAACAGGCCGATCAACGCCGAGACGAAGGTTTTCAGCGGCTTGTCGCCGGCCATGCCGCCCAGGCA
This sequence comes from Pseudomonas libanensis, assembly GCF_001439685.1. GTDB lineage: Bacteria > Pseudomonadota > Gammaproteobacteria > Pseudomonadales > Pseudomonadaceae > Aquipseudomonas > Aquipseudomonas libanensis. Next base: position 22,405 of record NZ_JYLH01000005.1, on the reverse strand, counting down.
GACAATCGCGAATACCATCAACACGAAGTATTCCGCCGGCCCAAAGGCAATTGCCCATTTGGCCAGCAGCGGGGCGAACAGCACCATGCCGCAGGTGGCGATAAACGCACCGATGAACGAGCTCCAGGCAGACAGTGACAACGCCACGCCGGCCATGCCTTTGCGGGCCATCGGATAGCCGTCCAGCGTAGTCATCACGGTGGAGGCTTCGCCCGGTATGTTAAGCAGGATCGAGCTGATCCGGCCGCCGTATTCGCAACCCAGGTACACCGCTGCCAACAGGATCAGCGCTGATTCGGGCGGCAGGCCCAGGGCAAACGCGATGGGGATCAACAGTGCCACGCCGTTGATCGGGCCCAGGCCTGGCAGCAGGCCGACCACGGTGCCGATCAGGGTGCCGCACAGTGCAGTCACCAGGTTGTAGGGACTCAGCGCGACGCCGAAACCCTGGCCCAAATAGCCAAAAGTATCCATATCAGTTCTCCAGAACGTCGAGCAGACCGAGGGGCAGTGGCACGTCCATGGTTTTATCGAACAGCAGATAAAGACCGATGCTCATCAAGGTGATGATGACCACGCTGGGCAACCAGCGGCCGCCGTACAGCCGTGCCATCGGAATACCGATCAGCATGCTGCTGAGAATGAAACCCAGGGATTCGAAAGTGCCGGCAAACACCAGCAGCAAGGCTACGCAAATCCCGATCTTGACCAGGGTCGGGCGGTCCAGCGCCGGCTCATCGTCGGTGTGCTTGGTCGGTTGCGGACGAATCAGCATGTAGATCAGCGCCAGGCCCATCAGCCCGATCAGCAGCAGGGGGAAGGCTCGAGGCCCTACCGGTTCGTAGGAAAAGGCCGCCTGATACGGCCAGGCCATGAGTGCCAGGCCGATACAGGCCAGTAACATCGCGGCAGCGAAAATGCGTTGAAAGAGCATGGAGAACTCCTGGGCCACGCCTTCGATGCACAAAGGCATGGCCGCGCGAACAGGGGGCGATTACTGGATCAGGCCGAACTCTTTGGCCAGCACTTTGTAGTCGGCCACCTGTTTCTTCACGTAGGTGTCCAGCTCCTGGCCGGTCATGGCAAACGGGAACAGCTCGCGCTGGTCACGCAGCTTGGCGAAGTCCTCGGAGGCCAGCAGTTTGTCGAACGCATCTTTCCACCAGGCATAGTCGGCATCGCTGACTTTTGGCCCAAGGTAGAAACCGCGCACCACCGGCCAGACGATGTCGTAGCCTTGCTCCTTGGCCGTCGGGATGTCTTTCATTTCCGGTTCGTCCAGGCGCTTTTCAGCGAACACGGCCAGCAAGCGCATATCGCCGCTCTGGATGTGTGGCATGGAGTCGGAGATGTCGGTACTGCCCACCTGGATATGGCCGCCCAGCAGCGCCGTGGCGATTTCGCCGCCACCTTCGAGCGCCACGTAACGCAGGTCACGCGGGTTGATGCCGGCCGCCTTGGCGATCAGTGCTGTTTGCATCCAGTCCTGGCTGCCGACGGTACCGCCGGAACCAATCACGACCTTGCTCGGGTCTTTCTTCAACGCCTGGACCAGGTCGTCGAGGGTTTTGTAGGGCGAGTCGCTTTTCACCGCGATGGCACCGTAGCTGGTGCCCACCGCCGCCAGCCAGCGCACGTTGGTTTCATCGAAACGGCCGAACTTGCCTTGGGCCAGGTTCAATAGCGAGCCGCTGGACCAGGCTACCAGGGTGCCGGCGTCTGCAGGCCGTTGGGCGACTACGGCGTTGTAGGCCACCGCGCCCACGCCGCCGGGCATGTAGGTCACGCGCATCGGCTTGCTCAGCAGCTTTTGGTTCACCAGCGCGCTTTGCGCCAGTTTGCAGGTCAGGTCAAAACCACCGCCAGGGGAGGCCGGGGCGATGCATTCGGGACGCTTGGGTTCGTCAGCGGCCAGCAGTTGGCCGGCGAACAGCATGCAGCCGGCGGCGAGGGCAACTCTACGTAGTGAAGATGTCATGGGATTTCTCCGTTATTGTTCTTATTTTTTGACGAAAACGCTTCGAGGCGTTTTTCGGATGCTACGGATCAGGTAGCTCGGCAGGCATAGACCACCGTGGCTGGATGCTAAAGGGCGAAGCTTTCACTAACCTTTCAATGGCCTTTCAATGTTTTCGGGCTTCACAGGGCAGGTGGCGCCTGTAAACTCGCCGGCCAGCGGGTCGATAAAAAGTCGCGCCGATCACCCCTCATGAGGTAGAAATCCATGCGTGTCCTCCTGGTTGAAGACCATTTGCAACTCGCCGAAAGTGTCGCCCAGGCGCTCAAGAGCATGGGTTTGACGGTCGACGTGCTGCACGATGGCGTGGCCGCGGACCTGGCCTTGGGCAGCGAGGAGTACGCGGCGGTAATCCTCGATGTGGGGCTGCCGCGCATGGATGGTTTCGAGGTGCTGGCGCGCCTGCGGGCCCGTGGCAAAAACCTGCCGGTGCTGATGCTGACGGCGCGCAGCGATGTGAAAGATCGCGTGCACGGCCTGAACCTGGGTGCCGACGACTACCTCGCCAAGCCGTTTGAGCTGACGGAGCTGGAAGCACGGGTCAAGGCGCTGCTGCGGCGCAGCGTGCTGGGCGGGGAGCGCCAGCAGGCGTGCGGGGTGCTGGTGTATGACCTCGACACCCGGCGCTTCACGGTTGGGGGCGAGCTGATGACCTTGACCTCCCGCGAGCAAGCTGTGCTCGAAGCCCTTATCGCCCGGCCGGGCCGCGTGATGAGCAAGGAACAGTTGGCCTCCCAGGTATTCGGCCTCGATGAGGAAGCCAGCCCCGACGCCATCGAAATCTACGTGCACCGCCTGCGCAAGAAACTCGACGGCCAGCCCATCGCCATCGTGACGTTCCGCGGCCTTGGCTACTTGTTGGAAGCCCGCGATGCATAAGCCCAGCAGCCTGCGCTGGCGCCTGCTGTGCAACCTGGCGCTGCTGCTGGTGTTGTTGATGTTCGCCAGCGGTATGAGTGCCTACTGGAATGGCCGCGAAGCCGCCGACACCGCCTATGACCGCACCTTGCTGGCCTCGGCGCGCACCATTGCCGCCGGCTTGACCCAGGTCGACGGCACCCTTAGCGCGAATGTGCCATACGTGGCCTTGGACACCTTCGCCTATGACAGCGCAGGGCGTATTTATTACCAGGTCAATGACATCGACCAGAAGCTGATTTCCGGCTACGAAAACTTGCCCGGCCCGCCCCCCGGCACGCCGCGCACCGACGATTACCCGGCCCTGGCGCGCTTCTACGATGCCAAGTATCAAGGCCAGCCTGTACGGGTGGTGAGCCTTCTTAAGGCCGTCTCCGAACCGAATATGAATGGCATGGCGGAAATCCGCGTCGCTGAAACTGACGAAGCACGGGTCGCCATGGCCCGCAGCTTGATGGCCGACACGCTGTTGCGCCTGGGCATGCTCGCCATCGGTGCACTGTTGCTGGTGTGGTTCGCCGTGAGCGCGGCATTGCGCCCGTTGGAACGCCTGCGCTCGGCGGTGGAAGAGCGCCAGCCCGATGACCTGCGGCCGCTGCCATTGGTGGAAGTCCAGGATGAATTCGGCCCGTTGGTGCGTTCCCTCAACCACTTTACCGAACGCCTGCGCGGGCAGTTCGAGCGCCAGGCGCAGTTTATTGCCGATGCAGCCCATGAACTGCGCACGCCGCTGGCGGCGCTCAAGGCCCGGCTGGAGCTGGGCCTGCGCGCCGAAGAGCCAGCCACCTGGCGCAGCACCCTGGAAAGCGCCGCCCAAGGCACCGACCGCCTGACGCACCTGGCTAACCAGTTGTTGTCCCTGGCCCGCATTGAAAACGGTGCCCGGGCCATTGCCGAGGGCGGTGCGCAATTGCTCGACCTCAGCCAGCTGGCCCGTGAGCTGGGCATGGCCATGGCGCCACTGGCCCATGCGCGGGGAGTGGCTTTGGCGCTGGAGGCGGACGAGCCCATATGGCTGCGCGGCGAACCGACGCTGTTGAACGAGTTACTGAGCAACCTGGTGGATAACGCCCTGGCCCACACACCACCTGGCGGCAATGTGATTCTGCGGGTGACGGCACCGGCGGTGTTGGAGGTCGAAGATGATGGCCCGGGCATCCCGCTGGATGAGCGGGACCGGGTATTCGAGCGTTTTTACCGACGCAGCCAGCAGGGCATGGGGTCGGGCTTGGGACTGGCGATTGTCGGGGAGATCTGCCGCGCGCACCTGGCGCGGATCAGCCTGCATGATGGTGAGTTGGCTGGGCTGAAAGTCCGCGTGAGTTTTATTGCGGGTTGATCAGTAAAACATTGAGCGCGCTTCATCCAGTTCGGCGCGTGACTTTTCGCTGTAGAGATCAACCTGCAGCTTTTGCATCGCCGGCACGCTGGTAATGTCGACTTTCGCCAGCGGATGGTCGGTGTTGTGGTGGCAGTAGAGTACGGCGATCTGCACCAGATCGACGTAGTCGAGCCTGGCAGAGTCGCGTTCCAGGTTCAGGTACTGCCCTGGCAGTTTTGCCAGCATTTCCGGAAAGTCCCAGCCGCCCAACAGTTTGTCGCCCAGTAACGGGTGAATGCTCTCGATGACGTGGTTGAGGCTGACCGGGTCCGAGAGCAGTTCGTAATGGTCTTCGGCATAGGTGAGGATCGGTAGCACGCCGATCTGGTGCACCAAACCACCGAGGGCCGCCTGGTCCGCCTTGAGGTGGCTATGCCGGCGGCACAAGGCATAGCTGACGCCGGCTACTTCCAGGCTGCGACACCACACATCACGCATTTTCTGTGCAACCACTTCGGAGCGGGCGTGAAAGATCTGCTCCATCACCAGGCCGATAGCCAGGTTGCTGCTGTAGTTGGTGCCGAGCCGCGTGATGGCGGTGTGCAGGTCGGTGACTTCCTGACTGGCCCTTAACAGCGGGCTATTGACCACCTTGATCAGGCGCGCCGACAAGGCGGTGTCGCGACTGATCACCTTGCTCAAGTGGCTGATGCTGATCTCCGGGTCTTCGGCGGCCTGGCGAATCCTCAGGGCTACCTCCGGCAGTGTCGGCAGAACCAGGTCATCGTTGTCGATGGCCATCACCAACGCCTGTTGGACTTTTTCCGCCAGCTTGTTCATTCATGCTCTCTAGGGTGCTGCAAAAAGGTACGGCGATTAACGCTGGATCTCGCGATCACGGTCCAGTTGGTAGGGCAGGTCGAGCAGGTGCAAGCCAGGGCCTTCCAAGGTGCCCAAGCGCACGTCGCCATTGTCGGCAGCTTCGGCTTGCAGCACGGCGAGAAGTTCAATCGACTGGCCCGCTTTTGCCGCGATCACGACTTCGCCGATCGCGCTGTTGTGGTTGGGTGAAAACAATGGCGTACCTGGTTCGGGTAGATCGGCCACGTCCAGGCTCAGGCGATACAGGCGCCGCTTGAGTTTGCCCAGGTACTGCATGCGCGCGACGATTTCCTGGCCGGTGTAGCAGCCTTTCTTGAAGCTCACGCCACCCACGGCCTGCAGGTTGAGCATTTGTGGGATGAACAGCTCGCGGGTCTGCGGCATCACCTGGCCGATACCGGCACGGATCTGGCCGAGCAGCCAGGCATTCAAGTCTGCCTGTGGCAGCTGCGCGGCGAGTTGGCTGCGCACGGCGTCGGCTTGCTCTACGGGCACCCAGAGTTCGGCACGGTTAGAGGAGACGCGAATGGCGATGAGCGAATCGGTGCGTACTACACTGTCGGTCTCGGCCGGCAGTGCCAGGCCAAGGGAAGCGTCTGCGTTTGCCAGGCCGAAGCGTGCCCAGGCGGCGCTTTCGTCGGTGAGTTTGGATTTGGAGAACACCGCATATTTCTTCAAGTCCCCCAGTTGCGGTTCGAGCAGCTCGGTGGCCATGGCCATCAGTACGCCGTCGCCTTGCAGCAGGATGCGGAAGCTGGACTGCATGCGGCCTTTTTGTGTGCACCGCGCGCCCAGGCTGGCCTGGGTATCACTCAGGTAATTGAGGTTGCAGGTCAGTTGGCCTTGCAGGAACTTGGCGGCATCGGAGCCGCGGACGGCAAGCACGCCTTCGTGGGTCAGTGGGCAAAAAAACGCAGAGTCGGCCATGGGTCATCGCACATCAAAAAGTCATGGGTGCATCATAGAGGGGCGCCCGGCAAATGGATAGTTTCCGTATGGGCGACCAAAGCCGAGTGTCCCGGTCTCGCCGGGGCTGTATACTGGCGCTCTATTTGAGGAGGGCTCCATGGTCGAAGATGTAGAAATCAATCGTCTCTTCTGGCACAGCCGTCGTGGCATGCTTGAGCTGGATGTGTTGTTGGTGCCGTTCACCAAAGAAGTGTACGCGACGCTCGATAAAGTCGATCGCGACCTCTACGTCAGGCTGCTCGAATGCGAAGACCAGGATATGTTCGGCTGGTTCATGGAGCGCTCCGAATCTGAAGATCCGGAGCTGCAGCGCATGGTTCGCAAGATTCTGGACCGTGTCCAGCCCAAGTAACCGCTTCGAATGCCGCTGGCAGGCCTCACGGTTGTTGCTGGCGGCGTATCTGCTTGCCCAGCTGATTGCGCTGGGTAGCCTGCTGATGCTGAACCTGCCTTATTCAAGCCTTGGCGTCCTGCTATGCCTGGCTCACTGCACCTGGGTGCTGCCGCGCCATATCCTGCTCACTCACCGTTCGTCGATTCGTGGCCTGCGCCGTGACGACGATGGCTGGCAGCTATGGAACGCCTCGCGCGGCTGGCACGCGGTGCAATTGCGTCCCGACAGCCTCGCGTTGCCGCTGATCGTTGTGTTGCGCTACCGAGTGCAGGGTGAGCGGCGAGTGCGTTCGATCTGTGTGCCGCAGGACGCACTGGCTGCCGATGTACACCGGCGCCTGCGGGTACGCCTGAAGTTCAGCCGCCGTAGGTGGTTGGCACCAGGATAGTGTCGCGGGCTTCGGGCAGCATCTGCGGGTAGTCGAGGGTGTAATGCAGGCCTCGGCTTTCCTTGCGCTCCATAGCCGAGCGAATCATCAGCTCTGCCACTTGGGCCAGGTTGCGCAATTCGATCAGGTCACGGCTGACCTTGTAGTTGCTGTAGAACTCGTCAATTTCATCCAGCAGCAGGCGCACCCGGTGCTGGGCGCGTTGCAGGCGCTTGTTGGTGCGCACGATCCCCACGTAGTCCCACATGAAGCGTCGCAGCTCGTCCCAGTTGTGGGCGATGATCACGTCCTCGTCCGAATCGGTCACCTGACTGGCATCCCAGCGGGGCAGGGCGGCCGGTACCGGGATGCGCGGCAGTTGTTCAAGGATGTCGGCTGCGGCTGAGCGTGCATACACAAAACATTCGAGCAGTGAATTGCTGGCCATGCGGTTGGCGCCGTGCAGGCCGGTGAAACTGGTTTCGCCGATGGCGTACAGGCCGGGCACATCGGTGCGGCCATGCTGGTCGACCATTACGCCACCGCAAGTGTAGTGCGCGGCGGGGACCACCGGGATCGGGCCTTTGGTGATGTCGATATTGAAGGTCAGGCAGCGTTCGTAGACCGTCGGGAAGTGGGTCTTGATGAAGGCTTCGGGCTTGTGGCTGATGTCCAGGTATACGCAGTCGATACCCAGGCGCTTCATTTCATGGTCGATGGCGCGGGCGACGATATCGCGCGGTGCCAGCTCGGCGCGAGGGTCGAAGCGCTGCATGAAGCGTTCGCCATTGGGCAACTTCAGGTGTGCGCCTTCGCCACGCAGGGCTTCGGTGATCAGGAAACTCTTGGCCTGGGGGTGATACAGGCAGGTGGGGTGGAACTGGTTGAATTCCAGGTTGGCCACCCGGCATCCCGAGCGCCAGGCCATGGCAATGCCGTCGCCACAGGCGCCGTCGGGGTTGCTGGTATAGAGGTAGACCTTGGCCGCGCCGCCCGAGGCAAGAATAGTGAAACGTGCGCCGTAGGTATCGACTTCGCCGCTGGCACGGTTAAGCACGTAGGCGCCGAGGCAGCGTTCGCCCGCCAGGCCCAGGCGTTTTTCGGTGATCAGGTCGACGGCGACACGTTGTTCAAGCAATTGGATATTGGGGCGTTGGCGGGCCTGTTCGAGCAGCGTCTTGAAAATGGCTGCGCCGGTGGCGTCGGCGGCATGAATGATTCGCCGATGACTGTGGCCACCTTCGCGGGTCAGGTGGAACTCAAAGCCACCGTCGTCGCTGCCGGCATGTTCATCGCGGGTGAACGGCACACCTTGGTCGATCAGCCATTGGATGGCTTCCCGGCTGTGCTCGACGGTGAAGCGCACCGCCTCTTCATGGCACAGGCCGCCGCCGGCATTGAGGGTATCCTCAACATGGGATTGCACCGTGTCGGTATCATCCAGCACCGCGGCGACGCCGCCTTGGGCCCAGAATGTCGAGCCGTTGGCCAGGTCGCCTTTGCTCAAGACGGCGATACGCAGGTGGCTGGGCAGGGTCAGCGCAAGGCTCAAGCCGGCCGCGCCGCTGCCGATTACCAGGACATCGTGTTGGAACTGTTGGCTCATTGAATGGATTCCGCAAAAAGCGATCCGAAGGAGCGGCGCAAACAGGACGCCTGGATCGGCGAATCAAAGGGGCACACGGGCCACTAGTATATAGAGGGGGGGAGCGGCACAATAGCCACGCATTCGTGGCATTGTGAGATTATGCTGCGCAGCTTTGGGAAATGGCCGGTTGGCGAGGCGGGAACTTTTTGCATGGGTACCGACTCAATAGCAGGTTGCCCGAAAGCTGGGAAAACGTTGAGTTTATTGGCCCGTCGGGAGCATTGGACGCGTCACGAAACCGGCGACAAGATTATTCGCGCAGCCGGCGCCGCCCGGGCTGCGTTTTTCGTGTGTGCCAAATCAGTGCATGCCGGAAACTTGCTTGAAGGGGGAGAACTTTTGCGAAAAGCCCGAGTCTATGTTTGCAAGCCTGATCGTTTAGTTATGCAAGCCTCCTTCGAGTACAACGAGGAGTGTTCATGCTAACCCAGGAAGAGGATCAGCAGCTGGTCGAGCGCGTACAACGCGGCGACAAGCGAGCATTTGATCTGCTAGTGCTGAAATACCAGCACAAAATTCTCGGGTTGATCGTGCGGTTTGTGCACGACACCCATGAAGCGCAGGACGTTGCACAGGAAGCCTTTATCAAGGCGTACCGTGCACTGGGAAATTTCCGCGGTGATAGTGCGTTTTATACGTGGCTCTACCGCATCGCCATTAACACGGCGAAGAACTATCTGGTGTCTCGCGGCCGCCGCCCACCAGACAGTGATGTCAGTTCAGAAGATGCAGAATTTTACGATGGTGATCACGGCCTCAAAGATCTCGAGTCGCCGGAGCGTGCATTGCTGCGCGACGAGATCGAAGGCACCGTCCATCGCACAATTCAGCAACTGCCAGAAGATTTGCGTACGGCGTTAACTTTACGTGAATTTGATGGTCTGAGTTACGAAGACATTGCGAGCGTCATGCAATGTCCGGTGGGGACTGTAAGGTCACGGATTTTCCGGGCCCGGGAAGCCATCGACAAAGCCTTGCAACCTTTGTTGCAGGAAAACTAAAGACAGCGGCGACAGCCAAGAGAGGAACCGCCATGAGTCGTGATGCCCTGCAGGAATCGCTGTCCGCAGTGATGGATAACGAAGCGGATGAACTGGAACTTCGTCGGGTGCTCAATGCATTTGATGATGCCGAAACCCGTGATACCTGGTCTCGTTACCAAGTCGCTCGGGCGGTGATGCACAAGGATCTTCTAATCCCTCGTCTGGATATTGCTGCGGCCGTTTCTGCTGCGCTTGCTGATGAAGCCGTTCCGGCAAAAGCTGCACGGGGTCCATGGCGTAGCCTGGGTCGCCTGGCAGTAGCTGCTTCGGTCACCGTCGCTGTGCTGGCTGGTGTTCGCCTGTACAACCAGGACGAGATTGCTGGCAACGAGTTGGCCCAACAGACTCAGCAACCGGTCATGGCCGGTCCGCAAGTCAAAGGTCCGGCTGTACTGGCAGGCTACAAGGAAAGCTCCGATACCACCGGCCCTATGGCTAATGGTGTGCTTCAAGGGCAATCCGGTTGGCAGGACCAGCGTCTTCCAGGCTACCTGCGTCAACATACGCAGGAATCGGCTTCGAAAGACACTGATAGCGCTCTGCCATACGCTCGCGCAGCAAGCCAGGAAAACCGTTGATCCGCTAAGGAGCCCTATGCGCGCCATACCGCTCCTTACGCTTTGGCTCAGTAGTTGGTTTGCACTATCCGCCCATGCCGATGAAGCCCAAGACTGGCTGACTCGACTTGGGCGTGCAGAGCAGCAGCAAAGCTTTGAAGGCACGTTTGTCTACGAACGTAATGGTAGTTTTTCTACCCATGACATCTGGCATCGCGTCCAGGATGGCCACGTACGTGAGCGCTTGTTGCAGCTCGATGGCGTTGCCCAGGAAGCCCTTAGGGTAGACGGTCGTACACAATGTGTCAGCGGTGCGCTGGTTTCTGGCCTGACGAGTTCCTCTGATGCACCTTCGCGTGCACTCGATCCACAAAAACTCACTCAATTCTATGAATTGGCCGTTATCGGTAAATCCCGCGTGGCCGGTCGTAATGCGGTGATCGTGTCGATCAGTCCGCGTGATCAATATCGCTATGGTTTTGAATTGCACCTGGATCGTGAAACCGCGCTGCCGCTCAAATCCTTGCTGCTCAATGATCAGGGGCAGTTGTTGGAGCGCTTTCAGTATACGCGCCTGGATACCCGCGCCGTTCCGTCCGACCAGGACTTGCAGCCTGGCCGCGAGTGTTCGCCTGTCGCTGTTTCCTCTCCTAAAGCCTCCGACATGCCTGCCACCCAGGTGTGGCATCTGGATTGGCTGCCGCCTGGCTTCCAACAGATCAGTGCCGTCACGCGCAAAGATACCCAAACCAAATCCACGGTCGATAGCCTGATGTTTGGCGATGGGCTCGCGCGTTTCTCCGTGTTTCTGGAGTCAGCAAAAGGTGCTGATGTGAATGAAACCCGGGCTCAGCTTGGGCCAACCGTAGCAGTATCCCGACGCTTGAATACGGTGGAAGGTGAAGTGATGGTGACGGTGGTAGGCGAAATTCCCATCGGCACTGCCGAGCGTATCGCCTTGTCGATGCGTAGTGGGGAGGCCACTGCCAAGCCATGAAATTGTTAATCCTGCGTTCATGCTGATCTTTCAATCTGTGCCCATCGTTGGTTGGGTGCTGAGCGTATGAAATCTCTGGATCAGCATTTTCACTTGCAAAAATTTCCTATGTTTTTTATAGGTCAGGGTTTGATGGCCCTGGCCTTGTTTTGTTAGCGGGACAAAATTGTCGGTCGCAGTCTCCGGCATTTATTGAACCCTGTCGCTCAACCCTGCTCGTCGTAACGGGAGCTGTATGTCGATACCACGTTTGAAGTCTTACCTATCCATAGTCGCCACGGTGCTGGTGCTGGGTCAGGCCTTGCCTGCGCAAGCAGTCGAACTGCCTGACTTCACCCAATTGGTGGAGCAGGCCTCGCCTGCGGTGGTGAACATCAGTACCACGCAAAAACTGCCGGATCGCAAAGTATCGAACCAGCAGATGCCGGATCTGGAAGGCCTGCCGCCCATGCTGCGCGAGTTCTTCGAGCGCGGCATGCCGCAACCCCGCGCCCCTCGTGGCGGCGGTGGTCAGCGCGAAGCCCAGTCGCTGGGTTCCGGCTTTATCATCTCGCCCGACGGCTATATCCTCACCAACAACCACGTGATTGCCGATGCTGACGAGATTCTCGTACGCCTGGCTGATCGCAGTGAACTCAAGGCCAAGCTGATCGGCACCGACCCACGCTCCGACGTGGCGCTGCTGAAAATCGATGGCAAGGACCTGCCGGTTCTCAAGCTCGGTAAATCCCAGGACTTGAAAGCCGGCCAATGGGTGGTAGCCATCGGTTCACCGTTCGGCTTCGACCATACCGTTACCCAGGGCATTGTCAGTGCCATCGGTCGCAGCCTGCCGAACGAAAACTATGTACCGTTCATCCAGACCGACGTGCCGATTAACCCGGGCAACTCCGGTGGCCCGCTGTTCAACCTGGCCGGCGAAGTCGTGGGGATTAACTCGCAGATCTACACGCGCTCCGGTGGTTTCATGGGCGTGTCTTTCGCAATCCCGATCGACGTGGCCATGGATGTTTCCAACCAGTTGAAGAGCGGTGGCAAGGTCAGCCGAGGTTGGTTGGGTGTGGTTATTCAGGAAGTGAACAAGGATCTGGCTGAGTCCTTCGGTCTCGACAAGCCGGCCGGTGCGCTGGTTGCACAGATCCAGGACAATGGCCCTGCAGCCAAGGGCGGCCTGAAAGTCGGCGACGTGATCCTGAGTATGAACGGCCAGCCAATCATCATGTCGGCCGACCTGCCTCATCTGGTCGGCGCGCTCAAGGCCGGCGGTAAAGCCAAGCTGGAAGTGATCCGTGACGGCAAGCGTCAGAACGTTGAGCTGACCGTCGGCGCCATTCCGGAAGAAGGTGCGACCCTGGATGCCCTGGGCAATGCCAAGCCAGGTGCTGAACGCAGCAGCAACCGCCTGGGTATTGCCGTGGTTGAGCTGACCGCCGAGCAGAAGAAAACCTTCGACCTGCAGAGCGGTGTCGTGATCAAGGAAGTCCAGGATGGCCCGGCCGCCTTGATCGGCCTGCAGCCTGGCGACGTCATCACCCATCTGAACAACCAGGCGATCGACTCCACCAAGGAGTTCACCGACATCGCCAAGGCGTTGCCGAAGAATCGTTCGGTGTCGATGCGCGTCCTGCGTCAAGGTCGAGCCAGCTTCATCACCTTCAAGCTGGCAGAGTAATCCACTAACCCACAAAAAAGCCCCGCTGTCGGTTAACGACAGCGGGGCTTTTTTGTGGGTGATGGGTTTAGCTCATCATGCCTTTGACCAAGCGCTCCTGTTCGATCAGCTCACGCTGACGGGCATCGATGCGCGAGGACAGTGGGAAGTTATTGCCAGCGCGGCGCTTGGCAAAGTCCAACTGCTGGATGGCTTGCTGGAAATCACCCACCAGGGCGAAGTATTCGGCACGAGCCTGGTGCAGGCCGATGATGTTGCCGGACAAGCCGCGGGTCTCGGCGACCTGGTACCACACGTCCGGATCGTCCGGGCGGGACTTGAGCAGCCCGTCCAGCGCTTTCTCCGCATCAGCGGTGCGGTTCTGCTTAAGCAACAAATCCACCCGCACCTGATTCAGCGGATAGTTGCTGGGGTACTGGGTGAGCATGCGGTCGGTACGTTGCTGTGCGTCCGGCATGCGGTTGCTGGTGATGTCCAGCTCGATCTGCGCCAGGTTGTAGGTGATGTCGTTGGGCGCCTTGGCCAGCAGCGGTGCCAGGCTCTCCCGTGCTTCCTTGAGTTGGGTGCCCTTGATCTGTGCGATAGCCAGACCATATCGCGCCACATCGTTCTTGGGGTTCTCGTCCAACTGGGCCTGGAAGCGCTTGGCGGCAAGGCCTGGCGTGTCTTCGTACTTCAATTGCACCCGTGCGCGAATCAACTGATAGCGCAGGCTGTCTTCCTTGCCGCCGGGTTTGGCCTGCTCGGCGCGGTTACGGGTATCGGCGATCCGCGATTCAGTCACCGGGTGAGTCAGCAGGAATTCCGGTGGCTTGGCGTCGAAGCGGTATTGGCGCATCAGGCGTTCGAACATGGTCGGCATGGAGCGCGGGTCGTAGCCGGCTTTCTCCAGGTTGAGGATACCGATACGGTCGGCCTCTTGTTCGTTCTGCCGGGAGAATCGGCGTTGTTCCTGGATCGCTGCGGCTTGTGAGCCGGCAATCGCGGCGATACCCGCGTCGCCTGCACCGGCGGCGGCGGCGATGATGCCGCCGAGCAGGGCGGCCATCATCGGCAGTTGCATGCGTGACTGCGCTTCGACGCCCCGGGCGAAGTGGCGCTGGGACAAGTGAGCCAGTTCGTGGGCCAGTACCGATGCGTATTCACCTTCGGTCTGGGCGTTGAGGAACAAGCCGCCGTTGACCCCGACGATCCCGCCAGGTGCCGCAAAGGCATTGAGTTGCGGGCTGTTGATCAGGATGAATTCCAGGCGCCGGTCATTGACCTGGCTGGTCTCCACCAGTTTGTACACGCTGGTTTCGACGTAATCCTTGAGTTGCGGGTCATTGAGCTGCGAGACCTGGCCGCGCAGGTAGGCCAGCCATGCGCGGCCCAGTTGGTATTCCTGTTGGGGCGAGACAATGGCAGAACTGGCGTCGCCAAGTGACGGCAGCTCGTCAGCGAAGGCCGGGGAGGCCAGCAGGCAGGCCAGCGTCAGCAGGGTAGGGCGCAAAAAAGTCATGCACAAAGCCTTTCGACAAAGAGCTTACTGTAGCCGGACACTGAGCTTGGGACCAGATATTCTAAGCAGCCCAAATGTTTGCCTGGAGTAACACCATGACCGACGCTGTAGCCTTTGACGCCGAACTCGATGCCTGCGGCCTCAATTGCCCGTTGCCCTTGCTCAAGGCCAAGCTGGAACTCAATCGTATGGCCAGCGGCGCCGTGCTCAAGGTGACCGCCACGGATGCAGGCTCACAGCGTGATTTCAGGACCTTCGCCAGGCTGGCAGGCCATACGCTGCTCCACGAAGAAGAGGCCGCTGGTGTGTACCATTATTGGTTGCGCAAGGCCTGATAGCCTTGCAGGCGCAAGATCAGGCCTTGTTCAGCGCCTGCGCCGCGGCCAGGACCGCATCCACATGCCCCGGTACTTTCACGCCCCGCCATTCCTGACGCAGCACGCCTTCGCTGTCGATCAGGAAGGTGCTGCGATCCACGCCCAGGTATTCCTTGCCGTACAGCTTCTTCAGCTTGATCACATCGAACAGTTGGCAAACCGCTTCGTCTTTATCGCTGATCAGCTCGAAGGGGAACGCCTGCTTGCCCTTGAAGTTCTCGTGGGACTTCACGCTGTCACGCGACACGCCAAACACCTCGGTGTTGGCGGCCTTGAACGCTGCGTACTGGTCACGAAAACCCTGGCCTTCGGTGGTGCAGCCTGGGGTGCTGTCCTTCGGATAGAAGTAGATCACCACTTGCTTGCCCTTGAGGGCCGCGAGGCTGAAAGTCTGGCCGCTGGTGGCCTGGGCTTCGAAATCGGCCACGGGTTTGTCGATGGCTACCGGCATGGGTGTTTCCTTACATTGGGTTCTGTGGGCGCCATGGCTCGATCAAGGCGTCGAGGTTCAGGGCATCGGCGAAGTCCAGGAACTGGTCGCGCAACCAGCTGATCTGCACGCCGGCCGGCAGGGTCACGGTGAACGTAGCGTTGAGCATGGTGCCGCCGGTCTGTGGCGCCTGGTAGGTATCGCACGTCAGGTTTTCCAGCTCGACGTTGTGGTCGATAAAGAACTGGCACAACTCGTTGACGATGTCCGAGCGGTAGGCCGAACTGACATACGCCACGTAAGGCAGGGCTTGCGGGCGATTTTCCAGGGCGGCGCTGCGCACCACGTTGACAGTGAAGTCGTGTTTCTTGGCCAGGCCCGGCAGGCCGGTTTCCAGGCGCGCCAAGGCGTCCCAGGAACCGGAGATCTGCAACACCAGCGCACTGCACTCGCCGTGGCGGGTCAGGCGGGAGGTCACGACGGCGCAGCGGTTCTCATGGCTGGCGCGGCACAGGACGTTGGTCAGCTCCATGGGGTTGGCGCCGAGGGCACTGATAACAAGGAATTGTTCGCGAACTGTGGGGGTGGACATGCAGCCTTCCTAAAGCGATGAGCGGTCGATACCGTGTGGGCCGTATCGATCAAAGGATGAAGGGTAGCGAAAACCGTCGCCAAGGGCTAGGAGGTGGCGTTTTCATTGTGTGATCGGTCGGCTTCCGGCAGTGCTTTGGCCCAATGATGGCATTGCCCGACGTTTAGTTGGTCCAGAACGCATCCTCACGCGGTACTTCGCTTGTACAAGCATCTTGGCGCCAGTACCATTACGGCTCTCTTTTTCCGGCAGGAGCGGTTGCATGATTGCGGGCAGTATGGTGGCACTGGTCACACCCATGGATGCGCAAGGTCGTCTCGACTGGGATAGCCTGGGCAAACTGGTGGACTTCCACCTGCAAGAGGGCACCAACGCCATTGTGGCGGTCGGCACCACAGGTGAATCGGCCACCCTCGATGTGGAAGAGCACATCCAGGTAATCGAGTTCGTGGTCAAGCGCGTCGCGGGCCGTATCCACGTGATTGCCGGAACGGGTGCCAACTCCACCCGTGAGGCGATTGAGCTGACCCGTAACGCCAAGAAAGCCGGCGCCGACGCTTGCCTGCTGGTCACGCCGTATTACAACAAGCCGACCCAGGAAGGCCTGTACCAGCACTTCAAGACCATCGCCGAAGCGGTCGACATCCCGCAGATCCTCTATAACGTACCGGGTCGCACCGCGTGCGATATGAAGGCTGAGACCGTGATCCGCCTGTCCACTGTGCCGAACATCATCGGCATCAAGGAAGCCACCGGCGACCTGCAGCGTGCCAAGGACATCCTGGCCGGCGTGAGCAGCGACTTCCTGGTGTATTCCGGTGATGACGCCACCGCTGTCGAGCTGATCCTGCTGGGCGGCAAGGGCAACATCTCCGTGACCGCCAACGTCGCCCCGCGTGCCATGAGCCAAATGTGCGCCGCCGCCATCGCCGGCGACGCCGTGACTGCTCGCGGCATCCACGAGAAGCTGATGCCGCTCAACAAAACGCTGTTTATCGAATCCAACCCTATTCCCGTGAAGTGGGCGCTGTTTGAGATGGGCCTGATGCCGGACGGTATCCGTCTGCCGCTCACCCGGCTCAGCGAAGCCTGTCACGAACCGCTGCGACAGGCCCTGCGCCAGTCCGGCGTCCTGGTTTAATTGAGGAAGCACTACGCATGAAGCGATTGGCCGGACTTTCCGCACTTGCCTTGATTATCTCCAGCACCAGTGGCTGCGGTTGGGTATGGGGCCCGGAAGGCTACTTCCGTGACCGCGGCAGCGATTACCTGGAAGCGCAAGCAACCAAACCGATGCAACTGCCGCCTGACGTCAATGTCGCCAAGCGCCTTGACCCGTTACTGCCGATCCCGCGCAACGTTGCCGACGACACCGTCAAGGGCGAGTACGTGGTACCGCGTCCACAGCCGATTACCGCAGTGGCGGATGCCAGCGACTACAGCCTGCAGAAAAGCGGCGACAACCGCTGGATCGTGGCCCAGCGCCCACCCGCCGAAGTCTGGCCGGTGGCGGTGCAGTTCTTCCAGGACAACGGTTTTAGCATCGACCAGCAACGCCCGCAAACCGGTGAGTTCACCACGGCGTGGCAGCAAGGTCGCGAGCTGTCCGCGAACATGGCCCAGCGCCTGTTGGCTGGCGGTGTAGCCGCCGACAGCGAAGCCCGTGTGCGTGTGCGCATCGAGCCGGGTGTGCAGCGTAATACCAGTGAAGTCTATGTGGTCAGCGCCGAGCGTCCTGCCGGCAGCACGGCCAACGTTGATTTCACACCACGCTCGGTCAATACCGGTGTCGATGCTGCGCTGGTCGACGAGATGCTGGCCAGCATGAGCCGTATCTCCGAGAAGGGCGGTTCCGTTTCCCTGCTCGCAGCCCGTGACTACGACACGCCTAACCGCGTCAGCCTCACCGAAGACGGCAGCGGTAACGTGGTGCTGAACCTGGGTGAAGACCTTGACCGTGCCTGGGCCAGTGTCGGCCGTGCATTGGAGCAGGGCCCTTGGCGCGTTGAAGACATCAACCGCAGTCTGGGCCTGTACTACATCAACGTGGCTGAAAAGGCCGAGAAGAAAGACGACGAGCCAGGTTTCTTCGGCAAACTGTTCGGCAGCACGCCGACCAAGGAAGAGGTCGAAACCCGCGCCGAGCGTTATCAGGTTCGTTTGAGCAAGGTTGGCGAAAGCGTGCAAGTCACCGTCGAGAAGAACATCAACACCGTCGCGCCAGCTGAAACAGCGCGCAAAGTGTTGGGCGTGATTCAAGACAACCTGGGCTGATCCGGTGCGTTTTGCCGTTCTCGGCAGCGGTAGCCAAGGGAACGGTACGCTGGTCGCCCATGACGACACGTATGTGCTGGTCGACTGTGGTTTCTCCCTGCGGGAAACCGAGCGGCGCCTGCTGCGCCTGGGGGTTCACCCCACGCAGTTGAGCGCAATTGTGGTGACCCACGAACATGCCGACCACGTGCATGGCGTGGGTTTGCTGTCTCGGCGCTACAATCTTCCGGTGTACATGAGTCGTGGCACGTTGCGCGGGATGCGCAAACCCATTGAACCCGCAGGCTTCCTGGCTGGTGGCGAGCAACTGCAAGTCGGAGCGCTGAGCATCGATGTCATTGCGGTCGCTCACGATGCCCTGGAGCCGACGCAGTACGTATTCAGTGGCGGTCAGCGGCGTTTTGGCGTGCTGACCGACCTGGGTTCCTACTGCGTCAAGGTGCTGGACGGTTACCGGGACCTCGATGCCTTGATGATCGAATCCAACCACTGCCGAGACCTGCTGGCGCGCGGTCATTACCCCTACTTCCTCAAGCAACGGGTGGGCGGCGAGCTGGGACATCTGAACAACCACCAGGCGGCGTACCTGGTGTATGAGTTGGGCTGGCAAGACCTGCAACACCTGGTCCTGGCCCATCTGAGCAGCAAGAACAACCTGCCGACGCTTGCCCGGCAATGCTTTGTCGACACCCTTGGGTGCGACCCGGACTGGCTGCAACTGGCCGATCAAGATTCAGGGCTCGACTGGCGACACATCGCCTAGCCCACCTTACTCAAAGCGGAGCCCATCATGGAAAAACGTGAAGAACTCTACCGCGGCAAAGCCAAGTCGGTGTACAAGACCGACGACGCCAACCGCCTGATCCTGCTGTTTCGCAACGACACCTCGGCGTTCGACGGCAAGCGCATCGAACAGCTTGATCGCAAAGGCATGGTGAACAACAAGTTCAACGCCTTCATCATGCAGAAACTCGAAGCGGCCGGCATCCCGACCCAATTCGACAAACTGCTGGGCGACAACGAGTGCCTGGTCAAGAAGCTCGACATGATCCCGGTGGAATGCGTCGTACGTAACTACGCCGCCGGCAGCCTGGTCAAGCGCCTGGGCGTGGAAGAGGGCCTTAAGCTCAACCCCTACACCTTCGAACTGTTCCTGAAGGACGACGCCAAGGGCGACCCGTTCATCAACGAATCCCACGTCGTGGCCTTCGGCTGGGGCACCGCTGAACAACTGGCGCGCATGAAGGAGTTGTCCCTCAAGGTCAACGACGTGCTGACCAAGCTGTTCGACGATGCAGGCCTGTTACTGGTGGACTTCAAGCTGGAATTCGGCGTGTTCCATGACGGCTCCATCGTCCTGGGCGACGAATTCAGCCCCGACGGCTGCCGCCTGTGGGACAAGGACACCAAGAAGAAGATGGACAAAGACCGCTTCCGCCAGGGCCTCGGTGACGTGATCGAAGCCTACGAAGAAGTCGCCAACCGCCTTGGTGTACCGCTGTAATCGACGCAAGCATCTGATAGCACGGAAAAAAATCACCTTTGGGGTTTGCTTCCACGAAACACACTGTTATGATGCGCGCCGTTGGAGAGATGCCAGAGTGGCCGAATGGGACGGATTCGAAATCCGTTGTACCTTCACCGGTACCTAGGGTTCGAATCCCTATCTCTCCGCCATTATTTACTGAAAAGCCCCGTTTTTACGGGGCTTTTTTGTGTCTGATGATTTTGTTCCCCCATCTACTCCCCCGTTAGGTTTTGGAGTTTGCTTTGCCCCCCTCCCCTGGTTATCGCCCTTGGTTGGTTGCGATGGCACCTGCGCTATCTCTTGCCTGATTTTTTCCCGTTCGCCATTAAATGGTGGTTGTTCGTTCTCCATGGCCAGCTCCCCACGGAACACCCGAAATAGACAGCGTTCCCTCTGACAACGTGCGCGCCGATTGAATGCCAGGCATCGCGGACGGCCGTTTCGCTTGGCCATTCAGGCGTAACCACTGGTCGAGATATGCGTAAATTTTTTTGAAATTTCCAGCGCGGGTTATTTCACATGAAAGTAGGCGAGCATTACAAAGGCCGTCTCTTTTTCGATAAGCCCGAGGAGATTTGTTCATGTTTTTACATAACAAGCGACTTCAATACACCGTCCGTGTCGCCGAGCCTAATCCGGGCCTGGCCAACTTGCTGCTGGAACAGTTTGGCGGCGCACAAGGGGAGCTGGCCGCAGCGTCCCGCTACTTCACCCAGGCCTTGGCTGAAGACGATCCAGGCCGCAAAGATCTGCTGATGGACATCGCCACCGAAGAGCTCAGCCACCTGGAGATCGTCGGATCAATCATCGTGATGCTCAACAAAGGCGCCAAGGGGCGCATGGCCGAAGGCGTGGAAGAGGAGGGCGAGTTGTATCGCTCGCTCAACGGCGCTGGCAATGACTCCCATATCACCAGCCTGTTGTACGGGGCCGGTGCGCCATTGATCAACTCCGCCGGGGTACCGTGGACAGCGGCCTACATCGACACCATCGGTGAGCCCACCGCAGACATGCGCTCCAACATCGCAGCCGAAGCCCGCGCCAAAATAGTCTACGAGCGGCTGATGAACGTCACCGATGATCCGGGCGTAAAAGAGGCGTTGGGCTTTTTGATGACGCGGGAAATCGCGCATCAGGTGTCTTTTGAAAAGGCGCTGCATTCGATTCAGCCGAACTTCCCTCAAGGCAAGCTGCCGGGCATGCCGGAGTTCACGCAGGTCTACTACAACATGTCCCAAGGCGCGCAAAGCATGCGTGGTCCCTGGAACCAGGGCGAAGAATGGGAATTCGTGGAAAGCCCGCAACCGGCGGTCGATGGTGGTGATGGTTTGGCCACTGTGCAGTTGGATGCCGATGACGAAGCGACGTTGAGCGCGATGAAGATCCGCACGGCCTCGGACGTGACGAGCGACCCCGTGACGGGCGCTGACCTGGGCTCGGGAATGCAACCTAAACCTGAAATCTGACGTTGGACAGCCGCACGCTTTCGGGCGTGCGGCCCATGATTTTTTCATCAAGAGGACTGACGATATGGCAACTCCACAGGAAAACCTGCTTGATTGGCTACGTGATGCCCATGCGATGGAGCAGCAAGCCGAAAAAATGCTCAAGGCGCAATCCGAGCGCCTCGAACACTACCCGCAGCTCAAAGCGCGGATCGACCAGCACATCGAGGAAACCCTCGGCCAGCAGCAGTTGATCGACCAGTGCCTGGCGCGCCTGGGCGGCAGCTCGTCTACCTTGAAAGACATGGGTGGCAAGCTAATGGCGTTCGGCCAGGCAGTCGGTGGCTCGCTGATGAGTGACGAAGTCATCAAGGGCGCGATGGCCGGCTACGTGTTCGAAAACATGGAAATTGCCAGCTACACCGCGCTTATCGCCGCTGCGAAAGAGGCCGGCGATTCGCAAACTCAAGCGGCCTGCGAAAAGATCCTGCCCCAGGAAATCGCCATGGCCGAGTGGCTGCTGGAGCACTTACCGGAACTGACCCAAGCGTTCCTGCGTCGCTCAGCCGACCCCGACAAAGAAGCCAAGCGCTAAAGCAATGCGCGGCGCCCGACCGCATACGGCGGGCGCCTGTTCAGCGCAGGGCGGCACTGCGCAACATTTTCACGGTCCATGGAACACGCACCACGAAACTGGAGGTGAACCTTGGCAAGCAAGAAAAAGCCCGTGGTCGACCGTATCGACCCAGCGCGGCTTTCTTCCAACCGCAAAGACCTGTTTTTCGCGGCCATGGAAACCAGCCAAAGCGCGATGATCGTTTGCGACCCCGCCCAACCCGACAACCCGATCATCTTCGCCAATCAGGCGTTCCTGAGGTTGACGGGGTATGAACAGGATGAAGTCATCGGGCGCAATTGCAGGCTGCTGCAAGGGCCACAGACCGATAAGCGTGCCCTGCTGCAAGTGCATAGCGCGATGACACACCACCATGAGGTGTGTGTGGAAGTACTCAACTACCGCAAGGACGGCTCGACGTTCTGGAACGAAGTATTCATTTCGCCGTTGTTCAATGAGCAAGGGCAACTGGTGTACTTCTTCGCTTCCCAGTTGGATGTGAGCCGGCGTCACGATGCGGAACTGCGTGTGCGTCGCGCCCAGGACCTGGAGGCCCTCGGGCAACTGACCGGCGGCATCGCCCACGACTTCAATAATCTGCTGCAGGTGATGGTGGGTTATCTCGAATTGATCCAACAGAGCGCCAAGCGCCCCGGCGTCGATCCGCAGCGCATCTTCAACAGCGCCAGCCGCGCCAGGGCCGCTGCCGAAAAAGCCCAATCCTTGACCCCAATGCTGTTCACTTAAGCGGAGCAGCTTTGCGGTTAACCGGATACCGGGTTTTTGACATTTTCACCGCCCTGGGCCTCGCCGGTCTGGGGCGTTTTGTTATGAAGAGCACGCCGATGCTGCCCCGA
>NZ_JYLH01000004.1 GCF_001439685.1 Pseudomonas libanensis | reverse complement strand
GTCCAGAGCGGAGGGGTGAGTAGCAGCGTGGGCTCCCACACGTGCTTTAAGCACTCGGGGCATTCAGCTTGCTACTCACCGCTCTCACCCTCAGTCTAATCCTGGCTCAAGACACAAGGGGGCTTGCTCCCGATAGCGGTATGTCAGTCAGAAAATCTGCAACTGACCTACCGCTATCGGGAGCAAGCCCCCTCCCACATTTTTTCTCTACCGCATCAACTTTCAGGACTTCAGGCCTTGCTGATGATATTCCCCGCATGCAGTCCGCATTCTTTTTGCGTCGCTTCTTCCCACCACCAGCGGCCTTCCCGTTCATGCTGGTTAGGCAATACCGGCCGTGTGCACGGCTCGCAGCCGATGCTGATAAACCCGCGCTCATGCAGACTGTTATAGGGCAGTTCCAACATGCGGATATAGCCCCAGACCTCTTCACTGGTCATCTGTGCCAACGGGTTGAACTTGTACAGGGTGCGTTCCGGGGTAGAGAAGGCCGTGTCGATTTCCAGCGCCGCCACCTGGCTGCGAGTGCCGGGGCTCTGGTCGCGGCGCTGGCCGGTGGCCCAGGCACTTACACTTGCAAGCTTGCGGCGCAGCGGTTCGATCTTGCGGATGCCACAGCATTCGCCATGGCCGTCCTTATAGAAGCTGAACAGGCCCTTTTCCTTGACGAAGGGTTCCAGCTTGCTCTGGTCCGGCGAGATCAGTTCGATGTCGATCTTGTAGAACTCGCGCACCTGCTCGATAAACCGGTAGGTCTCCGGGTGCAGGCGGCCGGTGTCGAGGCTGAACACCTTGACGTTCTTGTTCAGCTTCCAGGCCATGTCCACCAGCACCACATCCTCGGCACCGCTGAAGGAAATCCACAGGTCATCGCCGAACTGGCTGAACGCCAGCTTGAGAATGTCCTGGGCAGACTTGTTGGCATAAGTCGTGGCGAGTTCAACGACGTCGAAGGCTTGGTTCATCAGGACGGTTCCTACAGGTCAGTGGCGCTGAGCGCTCTATAGGGGGGCGATGGTATCAAAATCTGTCCCGCGTTGCGGCGGCGTGCTTGAGTCGCTAGAGTTCGGCAGTCCTTTTGCTCGCTCAACTAACAACATCTAACAGGAGTGTCGTGTGGAAATTGCCTGCCTTGACCTGGAAGGGGTACTGGTTCCGGAAATCTGGATCGCCTTTGCCGAGAAAACCGGCATTGAGTCCCTGCGGGCCACCACCCGTGACATCCCCGACTACGACGTGCTGATGCAACAGCGCCTGCGCATACTCGACGAGCACGGGCTCAAGCTGGCCGATATCCAGGAAGTGATCGCCACCCTCAAGCCGTTGGACGGTGCCGTCGAGTTCGTCAACTGGCTGCGCGAGCGCTTCCAGGTGGTGATCCTGTCCGACACCTTCTACGAGTTTTCCCAGCCGCTGATGCGCCAGCTGGGCTTCCCGACCTTGCTCTGCCACCGCCTGATCACCGATGAGCACGACCGGGTGGTGAGCTATCAACTGCGCCAGAAAGACCCCAAGCGCCAATCGGTGCTGGCATTCAAGACCCTCTACTACCGCGTGATCGCCGCCGGTGATTCCTACAACGACACCAGCATGCTGGGTGAAGCGGACCGCGGGATTCTGTTCCATGCGCCGGACAATGTGATTAGCGAATTCCCGCAGTTCCCGGCGGTGCATACGTTTGAAGACCTGAAGAAAGAGTTTATCAAGGCGTCGAATCGGCAGCTGAGCCTGTAAGTTATGCGGCGCGGCTGATTGCCTCATCGCAGGTAAGCCAGCTCCCACCGTCGATCATGTAACGTCAAACGACGCGGTCAACTGTGGGAGTCAGGCTTGCCTGCGATGGCGTCGGCGCCGTCACCGCCTAACCCTCGGCCAGCAAGCGCTCATAAGGAATACGCAAGCCTTCATGCAGACGCTTGATCATCGACAGGCTCAGCTTGCGCTTGTGGTTCAGCACCTCTGACACCCGCCCACTGGTGCCGATAAACGGCTCTAGATCGCGGGCGGTCATGCCCAATTGCTCCATGCGAAACTTGATAGCCTCTACCGGATCCGAAGGGGGCATGGGGTAATACTCGGCTTCGTACTTCTCGATGAGGATTGCCAGGATTTCCAGCTCATCACCTTCAGGCGAGCCGGGTGGTGCTCCCCATATCTGCTCGACTCGTACGAGTGCCGCAGTCAGGTCTTCCTGGGAGTGAATAGGTTTGATGTTCATCACGCAGTCTCCGCGTTGATCTGGTCGTACTGAGCGTGGGTCCCCACGAACCGTATAAACCCTAGTTGTCGCTGGTAGTCGATCGCCATGATCACTCGATACTTGTTGCCGCCGACGTTGAACACGACCCTGCCGCCCTTAAGAATGCTCGCTGTTCTGAGTTCGGCCTTGAGTGCTTGCGGTGTTGGATAATTGGCCTTTTCCATGTGCCGATACAACTCGACCAGCGGTGTTCTGGCGTCGCTATAAGCTGAATGGCTTTCCCAGAATATTCGTAGGGTAGATAGAGCGATTATCCGCATCGCTTCAACCTCCCGTTTTGGGAGATCATAGGTGCGATTGCGTGGATAGGCAATCTCGGAAATATTTCCAGACGAGGAGGCAGTCGCTTCATGTGATCCTTCACAGGTGGCGGGTGGACGGTCGATCCGGACGCTATCTGCAAGCGTCTATCCCGTCCACAGCGGTTCTGATTCAGGCTTTTTCTATCGCATGGCGTTCTACTCGAACGCTAGGAAGGGGCTGTGCCCTACAGATTTTCCAACGTTTGTAACAACACCCGCACCTTCGTCAGCGACTCCTGATACTCAGCCTGCCACTGCGAATCCGCCACAATCCCGCCGCCACCCCAGCAACACACTTGCCCGTCCTTGACCAGCAAGCTGCGAATTGCGATGGAGCTGTCCATCTCGCCGCGCACGTCCAGGTACACCAGCGAGCCGCAATACAACCCGCGGCGGGTGGGTTCAAGCTCGTCGATGATCTGCATGGCGCGAATCTTCGGCGCGCCGGTAATGGAGCCGCCAGGGAAGCTGCCGGCGATCAGGTCGAGGGCGTCTTTGTCGTCGGCCAATATGCCAGTGACACTGCTCACCAAGTGGTGCACGTTGGGGTAGCTTTCCAGGCTGAACAGCTCCGGCACTTTCACTGAGCCGATTCGGCAACTGCGGCCGAGGTCGTTGCGCAGCAGGTCAACGATCATCAGGTTTTCTGCGCGGTCTTTGGGGCTGGCGAGCAACTCAGCGGCGTTGGCAGCGTCCTCTTCCTGTGTTAAACCGCGAGGGCGGGTGCCCTTGATCGGGCGGGTTTCCACCTGGCGCTCGCTGATGCGCACAAAGCGTTCCGGCGACAGGCTCAGCACCGCGCCGTCATCGGGCAAACTCTGGAACCCGGAAAACGGCGTCGGGCAGGCTTCGCGCAGCGCGCAGTAGGCTGCCCATGGATCGCCGATGCACGGCGCACGAAAGCGTTGGGCAAAGTTGACCTGGTAGCAGTCGCCGGCCTGGATGTAATCCTGGATATGCAGGATGGCCTGCTGGTACGCATCCACGCTGAGGTCCGGCGCCATGGTGCCCTGGAGCTTGAAGGCGGTGGGGGTGTCACCTGTTGCATGACTGAACAGGGCGATCAGACGTTGCCGCTCGCTATCGGCCAGCACCGGGTGAAACACCAGTTGGCTGGTGCGCGCCAGGTGATCGCTGACCAGTGCCCAGGCATACAGCCCGAATCGCGCATCCGGCAGATGCAGGTCGTCCACGGCCAGATGCGACACCTGTTCCAGATGCCGACCAAAGTCATAGCTCAAGTAACCAATCAAACCGCCGGCAAACGGCAAGTCATAGCCGACAGGCAAGGCCGCCTCGCCCAGTTGCGCCAGGTTCTTGCGCAAGCGTTGCAGGAAATCGCTGCCGCTTTCGTCCGGCCCTACCGTCAAGGTCGCTTCGGGCCAGGCACTGAGCAGGTCATAACGCCCGCGCTCCGCCGTGGGGCGGCCGCTGTCGAGCAGCACTGCACCTGGGGCATGGCGAATCGCCGCAAAATATTCGGCGGGATTGGCCCGGTAGGGCAACGGATATACGGAGCAGGTCGACATGCGGGGGTGGATCAGCCAATGGCGCGGGGGAGGGGATTGTAGTCTTCTGTAGGATTTGCTCCTAGAGGCAATAGCGGGATATCCATCCCGCCAGGCCTTGGCCTTCAGCCCTCGACAGGCGGTATATGCCCAAACATCTCCTGCACGAACTTCACCCGCTCTTGCGGGGTTTCCGTCACGCCGGCAGCTTTGAGTTCCTCCAGTCGCGCCTCCACCGCATGGGTGCGCAAGGTCAGCCCGCAGTCATTGGCGATCTGGATATTCAGCCCCGGCCGTGCATTCAATTCAAGGATCAGCGGGCCTTTTTCCTGGTCCAGCACCATGTCCACGCCGATATAGCCCAGCCCGCACAGCTCGTAGCAGCCAGCCGCAAGCTGCATGAAACCGTCCCAGTTGGGCAGTTGCACGCCATCCACGGCATTGGTGGTGTCAGGGTGCTTGGTAATGATGTTGTTCAGCCAGGTGCCGCGCAAAGTCAGCCCGGTAGCCAGGTCGACGCCCACGCCAATCGCGCCCTGGTGCAGGTTGGCCTTGCCCCCTGACTGGCGGGTCGGCAAGCGCAGCATCGCCATCACCGGGTAGCCCATCAGCACAATGATGCGGATATCCGGCACGCCTTCGTAGCTGATGCTCTTGAAGATCTGGTCGGGCACCACGCGGTACTCGATCAGCGCCCGGTCGCGGTGACCACCCAGGGAGTAAAGGCCGGTGAGGATGCTGGAAATCTGGTGCTCGATCTCTTCATGGCTGATGATCTTGCCGGACACCGTGCGATAGCGTCCTTCAAACCGGTCGGCCACTACCAGGATGCCATCACCGCCCGCACCCTGGGCCGGCTTGATCACGAAGTCGCTGCGCCCGCCGATGATCTCGTCGAGCTTGTCGATTTCCTTCTCGGTGGAGATCACCCCGTACATTTCCGGCACGTGAATACCGGCCGCCAGCGCCCGTTCCTTGGTGATGATCTTGTCATCCACAATCGGGTACAGGCTGCGCTTGTTGTACTTGAGCACGTAGTCGGCGTTACGCCGGTTGATGCCCATGATTCCCCGCGCTTCCAGGGCTTTCCAGGTCTTCCAGAAGCCGAACATCAGGAGTCAGCCTTCAAGAATGCCTTGAAACGCACCAGTTCGGTGAGGCGGTAGCCGCGATAACGCCCCATGGCCAGCATGAAGCCCACCAGGATCAGCAGGATCGCCGGGAAGGTGAACACAAAGTAGATCAGCTCCGGCACGCTCATGATGATGTGCGCCAGGGACGCTGCGAACAGTGTGCCAATCGCCACCTTCAGCGCATGGTTGGCGCCACGCTCCTCCCAGGTGATCGACAGACGTTCGATGGTCATGGTCAGGATCACCATCGGGAACAGCGCGACCGATAGTCCGCGTTCCAGCCCGAGTTTATGGCTGAACAGGCTGATGGCGGCAATCAGCACCACCACGAAGGTCAACACCACCGACAGCCTCGGCAGCATCTGCAGTTTCAAATGTTCCAGGTACGACCTGAGGGACAAGCCCAGCGCCGTAATGATCGTGAACAGCACAATGCCGAAGCCCAACTGCGTCTCGCGGAATGCCAGGGCGATCAGCACCGGCGTGAAGGTGCCCAGGGTCTGCAGGCCGATCAGGTTGCGCAGGATCAGGATCACCAGCACGCCAATCGGGATCATCACCATGATCATGAAGGTCTGCTGGGTTTGCAGCGGCAGGCCATATAGAGAGTATTCGAGGAAATTGGCGTCGGTGTTTTCGTCGGTCAGCTTGGCCAGGCGAATGGCGTTCATTTCGCTGTTGTTCAGGCTGAAAGTCACCATGGCTTTCTTGCCGCCATCGACCGTGATCAGGTTTTCATCACCGGTCCACCACAGCAGGCGGTCGGCCGGCAGGCCCTGTTCACCGGTTTCAGGGTTGAAGTACAGCCAGTCGCTGCCATTGAAGCTGCGCAGCCACAGTTCCGGGGTTTGCGGCTGGTCTGCCACCAGGCGGATGGTGTGGACTTTCTCTACCGGCACATGGGCGATGGACAGCAGCAGCTCGACGATCTTGGCTTTGTGCGGCGTCGAGGGGTCGCCGGCCAGCAGCAATTTCACATTGTCGTCGTTTAGGTTGTTGGTGCGCTTGATCGCTTCGCTGATAAAGGTCTCGACGTCGGCCGAGTGCTGGCGGATCGGCGCCAGCAAGGCTTCGGCAGCGATTTTTTCCGGGCCTTCCACGGCGATGCTATCGCGGAAGGTCGGGCCCTTGATCTTGATCTTCTCGCCACTGTAGCGCTTGGTCAGCACCAGGCGGTAATACAGGGTCTGGTTGCCCTTGGCCCGGCGCGCCGACCAGGTGACCTTGCGGTTGCCGTCGATGCGATTGACGCTCACCCCGTAGTTGTTCGAGATAAAGCTTTCGTTGAGGCTGACGAAGTCGCGGCTCAGGGGCGGCACGAACATCTGGATCTTGACCGGGTCTTTCGGGTTGGCGACGAACTCGACCTTGGCGTCGATGTTCCACAAGTCGTCAGTGGCATCCTCGGTGACAGGGATGCCCAGCACGAAAATCTGATAGGCGGTGACCGAAATGCCCAGCACCACCAGCAAGGTGATCAGGATTTTCAGGTGCAGGGTCAGAGAGCGCATTCGGTTTACTCGGCGGTATGAGCGTCGGCGGCGCAGGCAGGTTTGCCTGCTGCGTATTTAAGACTGGGGTCGACCAGCGCATCAAAGCGTTTGAGCGCTTCGGAGCCGATCAGCAGCGGGTATTGGAAAGCGCTGCGGTCAGTCAAGTTCACTTCTATGCTGCGTAAAGCAGTGCCCATGCAGATATCCAGGGCAATCACCGGACGGGCGGTGTAGTTCTTGTCTTCATCGGGGTCGTAGTCACCGGCGCGGCGCTTGATCTTGCTGACGCGGGCCAGGGGGCGTTCGATGGGGTGGGAGTGGGCGGTGTCGATGGCCAGGTAGAAGCGCACCCAGGATTCGCCGTTGCGCTTGAAACGCTTGATATCACGGGCACTCAGCGAGGCGGTCTTGGCGCCGGTGTCGAGCTTGGCCGCGACTTCCAGGTCAATGCCGTCCAGCTTGGCGTATTCATTGAGGCCATACACCGTCTTCTCGGCGGCAATGCCGAGGCTGGGTATAAACAGAAGGCAGAAAAACAGGGGGAAGGGCTTGAGTCTCATAAATCCTGAGGCGGTGCCGTGCGATGTTCAATTCAAGGCGACTGGCATTGCTGCGCAAACTCCCTCGTGCGCCGTTTCATCCAGAGATGTCAGGCAAATACGCCGGGCATTCTAACATGATGCTTTTTTGGCGCCAGCGCTGGCAGGCGGCCATGCCCGGCGTAAGTAAAACGGGCGCATTAGACGATTGTCGACAATACCTATTTATTCTTTGACTATTACGGGTGGATTGGCTAGTTTTTGCGACATTGATTTTAAAGGTGTCGACAATATGCTGGATCAGGCGGAAATTCCGATAGCGACGTCAGACGAATCCCAAACCATGTCTGAGAACGTCTTCCGGCGTATCCAGGCGGCTATCGTCAAGGGCGAGATTGCCCCCGGCAGCAAGATCTCCGAGCCGGAGCTGGCACGCACCTACGGTATTAGCCGCGGCCCGCTGCGTGAGGCGATCCACCGCCTGGAAGGCCAGCGCCTGCTGGTACGCGTGCCCCATGTTGGCGCGCGGGTGGTGTCTTTGAGCCACGCCGAGTTGATCGAACTCTATGAAATTCGCGAGTCCCTGGAAGGCATGGCCTGCCGCCTGGCCGCCGAGCGCATGACCGACGCGGAAATCGAAGAGCTGCGCCAGGTATTGCACACCCATGAACGGGATGCGGCGTTCCAGGCCGGTGTCGGTTACTACCAGCAGGAAGGCGACTTCGACTTTCATTACCGGATCATCCAGGGCGCCGGTAACCGTACCCTGACGCAGATGCTGTGCGGCGAGCTGTATCAGCTGGTGCGCATGTACCGCATCCAGTTCTCCGCCACCCCCAATCGTCCACGCCAGGCCTTTGCCGAGCATCACCGCATTCTTGACGCGATTGCCGATCGCGACGGGGAACTGGCCGAACTGTTGATGCGCCGGCATATCGGCGCATCCAAACGCAACATTGCCCGTCACTTCCCGGACGGCGCTCCTTCATCACGAGGTGAGTCATGAGTTCCAACAACAACAGCACTCCCGGCCAGCGTTTCCGTGACGCAGTTGCCAGCGAAAAGCCCTTGCAAGTGGTCGGCGCAATCAACGCCAACCACGCGCTGCTGGCCAAGCGCGCCGGTTTCAAGGCGATCTACTTGTCAGGTGGCGGGGTAGCCGCCGGCTCGCTCGGCGTGCCGGACCTGGGTATTACCGGCCTGGATGACGTACTCACCGATGTGCGGCGCATCACCGACGTATGCGATCTGCCGTTGCTGGTCGACGTGGACACCGGTTTTGGCTCCTCGGCGTTCAACGTGGCGCGCACCGTCAAGTCGATGATCAAGTTCGGCGCCGCCGCCATCCATATCGAAGACCAGGTCGGCGCCAAGCGCTGCGGGCATCGCCCTAACAAAGAGATCGTGTCCCAGCAGGAAATGGTCGACCGTATCAAGGCCGCCGTGGATGCGCGCACCGATGACAGTTTCGTGATCATGGCGCGCACCGACGCCCTGGCTGTCGAGGGCCTGGAGTCCGCCCTTGAGCGTGCCGCGGCCTGTATCGAAGCCGGTGCCGACATGGTCTTCCCGGAAGCCATTACCGAACTTGAGATGTACAAGCTGTTTGCCTCCCGCGTAAAGGCCCCGATCCTGGCTAATATTACCGAGTTCGGCGCGACCCCGTTGTACACCACCGAACAGTTGAAATCTGCCGATGTTTCCATTGTGCTGTACCCGCTCTCGGCCTTCCGCGCCATGAACAAGGCCGCCGAGAACGTCTACACCGCGATCCGTCGCGATGGCACTCAACAGAACGTGATCGACACCATGCAAACGCGCATGGAGCTCTACGATCGCATCGACTACCACACCTTCGAGCAGAAGCTCGACGCGCTGTTTGCCGCGAAAAAGTGATGCGGTGCGCCTCCCTAATAAATTCAAGATTGGAGAACGAACATGGCTGAAGCAAAAGTATTGAGTGGCGCCGGCCTGCGTGGCCAGGTGGCCGGGCAGACTGCCCTGTCCACCGTGGGCCAAGCCGGGGCCGGCCTGACTTATCGCGGCTACGACGTGCGCGAACTCGCTGCCGATGCGCAGTTTGAAGAAGTCGCCTACCTGTTGCTGTACGGCGAACTGCCAACCAAGGCCGAACTGGCCGCCTACAGCGCCAAGCTGAGCAAGCTGCGGGATTTGCCCCAGGCGCTGAAGGAAGTACTCGAACGCATCCCCGCGGACGCCCACCCGATGGATGTGATGCGCACCGGTTGCTCGTTCCTGGGCAATATCGAGCCGGAGAAAGATTTCAGCGTACAGCGCGATGTCACCGATCGCCTGCTCGCCGCGTTCCCGGCGATCATGTGCTACTGGTACCGTTTCAGCCACGACGGCAAGCGCATCGATTGCGTGACTGATGAAGCAAGCATCGGCGGTCACTTCCTGCACCTGCTGCATGGCAAGAAACCGAGCGAGCTGCATGTGAAGGTCATGAACGTATCGCTGATCCTCTACGCTGAGCACGAATTCAACGCCTCGACCTTTACCGCTCGGGTGTGTGCCTCGACCTTGTCCGACCTGTACTCCTGCGTTACCGCCGCCATCGGCTCCCTGCGCGGCCCGCTGCACGGTGGTGCCAACGAAGCGGCCATGGAAATGATCGAGCGTTTCTCCTCGGCCGAAGACGCGGTCGAAGGCACCCTCGGCATGCTGGCGCGCAAAGACAAGATCATGGGGTTCGGCCATGCCATCTATAAAGACAGCGACCCGCGTAATGAAGTGATCAAGGGCTGGTCGAAAAAACTCGCTGATGAAGTGGGCGACACCGTGTTGTTCCCGGTCTCCGAGGCCATCGACAAGACCATGTGGGAGCAGAAAAAGCTGTTTCCCAACGCCGACTTCTACCATGCCTCGGCGTACCACTTCATGGGCATCCCGACCAAATTGTTCACGCCGATCTTCGTGTGCTCGCGCCTGACTGGCTGGGCCGCGCACGTGTTCGAACAGCGCGCCAACAACCGCATCATCCGTCCAAGCGCCGAGTACATCGGCGTTGAGCAGCGCAAGTTCGTGCCAATCGAACGTCGCTGAATGGGATGGGCTGTGTCCGCTGGCTAATGTGCTTGTTTGTGGGAGCTGGCTTGCCTGCGATGGCATCACCTCGGTGTACCTGTCACACCGCAGTGATGCCATCGCAGGCAAGCCAGCTCCCACAGTAAACAAAGCCAGTGTCGACAGTTCACCTTTTGCACTTACCGTGACCGAGTCCTGACGATGAACACTGAATTTCGCAAACCGCTCCCCGGCAGCCGCCTGGACTTCTTCGACGCCCGTGCGGCTGTCGAGGCAATCAGCCCCGGCGCCTACGCCACCTTGCCCTACACCTCGCGCGTGCTCGCCGAGAACCTGGTGCGCCGTTGCGACCCGGCCACCCTCAACGCGTCCCTGAGCCAGTTGATCGACCGCAAGCGCGATCTCGACTTCCCGTGGTTCCCGGCCCGCGTGGTATGCCATGACATCCTCGGCCAGACTGCGCTGGTAGACCTCGCCGGCTTGCGCGATGCCATTGCCCTGCAAGGCGGCGACCCGGCCCAGGTCAACCCGGTGGTGCCGACCCAACTGATCGTCGACCACTCCCTGGCCGTCGAGGCCGGTGGCTTTGACCCGCAGGCATTCGAGAAAAACCGCGCCATCGAAGACCGTCGTAACGAAGACCGCTTCCACTTTATCGAGTGGACCAAAAAGGCCTTCAAGAACGTCGATGTGATCCCGCCGGGCAACGGCATCATGCACCAGATCAACCTGGAGAAAATGTCCCCGGTGATCCAGGTGCGCGACGGCGTTGCCTTTCCGGATACCTGTGTCGGCACCGACAGCCACACCCCGCACGTGGACGCCCTGGGCGTGATCGCCATCGGCGTCGGTGGCCTGGAAGCCGAGAGTGTGATGCTCGGCCGTGCATCCTGGATGCGCCTGCCGGAAAGCGTCGGCGTGGAATTGACCGGCAAGCTGCAACCAGGCATCACCGCCACCGACATGGTGCTGGCGCTCACCGAGTTCCTGCGTCAGCAGAAAGTGGTCGGCGCCTGGCTGGAGTTCTTCGGCGAAGGGGCTTCGGCACTGACCCTGGGCGACCGCGCAACCATCTCCAACATGGCCCCGGAATACGGCGCCACAGCAGCGATGTTCTATATCGACCAACAGACCATCGCCTACCTGAAACTTACCGGCCGCGAAGATGAGCAAGTCACCCTGGTGGAACAGTATGCCCGCCACACCGGCCTGTGGGCCGATGACCTCAAGGGCGCGCAGTACGAGCGCGGCCTGACCTTCGACCTCTCCAGCGTCGTGCGCAACATGGCCGGCCCGAGCAACCCCCACGCCCGTGTTGCCACCCGCGACCTGGCGTCCAAAGGCATCAGCGGCCAGTGGGACGAAGTGCCAGGGCAGATGCCCGACGGCGCGGTGATCATCGCTGCCATCACCAGTTGCACCAACACCAGTAACCCGCGCAACGTGATCGCCGCAGGCCTCTTGGCGCGCAACGCCAACAGGCTCGGGCTGACCCGCAAGCCGTGGGTCAAGTCGTCCCTGGCGCCGGGCTCCAAAACCGTGGCCATGTACCTGGAAGAAGCCGGCCTCGGCCATGAGCTGGAAAAGCTCGGTTTTGGCGTGGTGGCGTTTGCCTGCACTACCTGCAATGGCATGTCCGGTGCCCTCGACCCGGTGATCCAGCAGGAAATCATCGACCGCGACCTGTATGCCACCGCGGTATTGTCGGGCAACCGCAACTTCGACGGGCGCATCCACCCTTACGCCAGGCAAGCCTTCCTGGCGTCGCCGCCGTTGGTGGTGGCCTATGCGATTGCCGGCACCATCCGTTTTGATATCGAGAAGGACGTGCTCGGCCTCGACGCCGACGGCAAGGAAATCCGCCTGCAAGATATCTGGCCGAGCGATGAAGAGATCGACGCGGTGGTCAAGGCATCGGTCAAGCCCGAGCAGTTCCGTGCGGTGTATATCCCGATGTTCGCGATCCACGAAGACACCGGCCCCAAAGTCACCCCGCTGTACGACTGGCGCCCGCAGAGCACCTATATCCGCCGCCCGCCGTACTGGGAAGGCGCGCTGGCCGGTGCGCGACCGCTCAAGGGCATGCGCCCGCTGGCGGTGCTGCCGGACAACATCACCACCGACCACCTGTCGCCGTCCAACGCGATCATGCTCGACAGTGCTGCGGGTGAATACCTGGCGAAAATGGGCTTGCCGGAGGTCGACTTCAACTCCTACGCGACTCACCGTGGCGACCACCTGACTGCGCAGCGCGCTACTTTCGCCAACCCGAAACTGTTCAACGAAATGGTGCAGGAAAACGGCAAGGTCAAGCAGGGTTCCCTGGCGCGTATCGAGCCGGAAGGCAAGGTCACGCGGATGTGGGAAGCCATCGAGACCTACATGGCGCGCAAGCAGCCGTTGATCATCATCGCCGGCGCCGACTATGGTCAGGGCTCGTCCCGCGACTGGGCGGCCAAGGGCGTGCGTCTGGCCGGTGTGGAAGCGATTGCCGCCGAAGGTTTCGAGCGCATCCACCGCACCAACCTGGTGGGCATGGGCGTGTTGCCCCTGGAGTTTCTGCCAGGCACCGACCGCCACACCCTGCAGATCGACGGCAGTGAGACCTATGACGTGGTCGGCGAACGCACCCCGCGGGCGCAACTGACCCTGGTGATCAACCGCAAGAATGGCGAGCGTGTCGAAGTGCCGGTGACCTGCCGCCTGGACACCGCCGAAGAAGTATCGATCTACGAGGCGGGCGGCGTGTTGCAACGTTTTGCCCAGGACTTCCTGGAATCAAAGGCGACCGCCTGAAGAGGATTACCATGGCACACGTAGCGCAAATCAAGATCCCCGCCACCTACATGCGTGGCGGCACCAGCAAGGGCGTGTTCTTCAGCCTCAAGGACCTGCCCGCAGCGGCGCAGGTCCCGGGGGCGGCGCGCGATGCCTTGCTGCTGCGGGTGATTGGCAGCCCCGACCCCTACGACAAGCAGATCGACGGTATGGGCGGGGCTACCTCGAGCACCAGCAAAAGCGTGATCCTCGCCAAAAGTACCCGCGCCGATCACGACGTGGACTACCTGTTCGGCCAGGTTTCCATCGACAAGCCGTTTGTAGATTGGAGCGGCAATTGCGGCAACCTATCGGCGGCGGTGGGCTCTTTCGCCATCAGCGCGGGCCTGGTCGATCCGGCCCGCGTGCCCCACAACGGTATAGCCGTTGTGCGGGTGTGGCAGGCCAATATCGGCAAGTCCATCATCGCCCACGTGCCCATTACCGACGGTGCGGTGCAGGAGACCGGCGACTTCGAACTGGACGGCGTGACCTTCCCGGCCGCCGAAGTGCAGTTGGAATTCATGGACCCGGCGGCGGAAGAAGAGGGCGGGGGGGGTTCGATGTTCCCCACTGGCAACCTCGTCGACGATCTGGAGGTACCCGGCGTCGGTACCTTCAAGGCCACGTTGATCAACGCCGGTATCCCGACGATTTTCATCAATGCCCAAGACCTGGGTTACACCGGCACCGAGCTGCAAGGCGCGATTAACAGCGACCCCCAGGCCCTGGCGATGTTCGAGACCGTGCGGGCGTATGGCGCGTTGCGCATGGGCCTGATCAAACACCTGGACGAAGCCGTCCAGCGCCAGCACACGCCCAAGGTGGCGTTCGTGGCCAAGCCTGCCGATTACGTGGCCTCCAGCGGCAAGGCGATCAAGGCCGGCGATGTGGACTTGCTGGTGCGCGCCCTGTCCATGGGCAAGCTTCACCACGCGATGATGGGCACCGCGGCGGTGGCGATTGGCACCGCGGCGGCGATTTCCGGCACCTTGGTCAACCTGGCGGCGGGCGGCGTAGAGCGCAATGCCGTGCGCTTCGGGCACCCGTCCGGCACCTTGCGCGTGGGCGCTGAGGCCAGTCAGGTGAACGGTGAATGGGTGGTAAAGAAAGCCATCATGAGCCGCAGTGCGCGTGTGCTGATGGAAGGCTACGTGCGCGTCCCAGGCGATGCGTTCTAAAGGCCTACACAGAACCCCTGTGGGAGCGGGCTTGCCCGCGATGACGGAGTATCAGTCGACATCTTTATCAACTGAAAAATCGCAATCGCGGGCAAGCCCGCTCCCACATGGAACCTTTATTCCAAGGCAGACAACCAGACCTGCCCTGACGATCAACCGTGATTCTGAGGAATAAACCAACCTTTTAGGAGACTGCCATGAGCGCCAACGTCGACCAGAACAACCGCCCCGACTACGACCTGGTTTTGCAGGACATCGCCGACTATGTCCTCAACTACCGCATTGATTCCCCGGATGCACTGGACACCGCCCGCAACTGCCTGATGGACACTCTCGGTTGTGGCCTGCTGGCACTGCGGTTCCCCGAGTGCACCAAGCACCTGGGGCCGATTGTGGAGGGAACTGTGGTGCCATTCGGTGCACGGGTGCCGGGCACGTCGTTTCGCCTCGACCCGGTCAAGGCCGCCTGGGATATTGGCTGCATCGTGCGCTGGCTCGATTACAACGACACCTGGCTCGCCGCTGAGTGGGGGCACCCCTCGGACAACCTCGGCGGCATTCTCGCGGTGGCCGATCACCTTTCACAAAAACGCGTGGCCAATGGTGACGCGCCGCTGACCGTGCGTGCGGTGCTGGAAGCGATGATCATGGCTCACGAAATCCAGGGTGTGATTGCCCTGGAAAATTCTTTCAACCGCGTCGGTCTCGACCATGTGCTGCTGGTCAAGGTCGCCTCCACAGCCGTCACCGCCAAGCTGATGGGTGCTAACCGTGAACAGCTGCTATCGGCTCTGTCCCACGCCTTTGTCGATGGGCAGGCGTTGCGCACCTATCGGCATGCGCCGAATGCCGGCTCGCGCAAATCCTGGGCCGCGGGGGACGCATCGAGCCGCGGCGTGCGCCTGGCGGATATCGCCCTGCGTGGCGAAATGGGCATCCCCGGTGTGCTGAGTGCGCCGCAGTGGGGCTTTTATGATGTGTTGTTCAGCCACACCAACAAGGACCTGGCGCTCAAGCCTGAAGACAAACGCGCCTTCAGCCTGTCCCAGCCCTACGGCACCTACGTGATGGAAAACGTGCTGTTCAAGATCAGCTTCCCCGCCGAGTTCCACGCGCAGACCGCCTGTGAAGCGGCGGTGACCCTGCACCCGCAGGTCAAGCCGCGCCTGCACGAGATCGAGCGCATCGTGATCACCACCCATGAGTCGGCGATTCGCATCATTTCCAAGGTCGGCCAACTGGCCAACGCCGCCGACCGTGACCATTGCCTGCAATACATGACCGCCGTGCCATTGGCGTTCGGCAACCTGGTGGCCGAGCACTACGAAGATGACTTCCACGCGGCCCACCCGATCATCGATGAGTTGCGCGCCAAGATGGTCATCGTCGAAGACCCTCGCTACAGTCGCGAGTACCTGGAAGCCGACAAGCGCTCCATTGCCAATGCGGTGCAGGTGTTCTTTACGGACGGTACCTGCACCGAGCAGGTGGCGGTGGAGTACCCGATTGGTCATCGCCGCCGTCGGGTGGACGGTATCCCATTGCTGGAAGACAAGTTCAAAGCCAACCTGGCGACGAGGTTTACCGCGCAGCGCAGCGCCGAAATTTTTGCGTTGTGCAAGGACCAGGCGCGGCTTGAGGCGACGCCTGTGAACCGTTTCATGGGCCTGTTCACGATCTGAAAAACAACACGGTCAATGTGGGAGCAGGCAAGCCAGCTCCCACAATTGACCGAGCCCAGCTTCAGAATCTATTCAAACCGCAGTATCACCCTGCGATTGTGCTTGCTCTTCTTCTCGATCTTCTCGCAGAACACCCGGCCGATTTCCTCGGTGTTGAGCACATGGGTGCCGCCGCATGGCTGGATATCGATGCCGGGAATTTCAATCACCCGTACCGAACCCGAGACCACCGGTGGCGCCACGGCTTGGGTGCGGGTGATCTGCAACAGCGTCGCGTACTCGGTGGCGGGCATCGACAGCGTCTTCACCGCGTGGGCCTGCTCGATCAGGGCATTGAGGTCGCGGGTGAGGCTGTCTTTGTCCAGGGTCATTTCCGGCAGGTCGAAATCCAGGCGGCCTTTATCCGAGCTGATGCTGCAACCGGTCACCGGCGCGTCGATGAGCGAGCACAGCAAGTGCAGGCAGGTATGCATCTTCATGTGCTGGTAGCGCCGCTCCCAATCCAGCCCTGCGTCGACCTGGACGCCGGCGGTCAATTGCTCGGGGCAATGCTCCACCTGGTGCCAGATGATCGAGCGCAACACCGGGTCGCGCACGGTGCCCGTCACCTCGACCTGCGTACCATCGGCCAGGGTGAGATGGCCGGTATCGCCCGGTTGCCCGCCGCCGGTGGGGTAGAACAGCGTGTGCTCCAGGGCGATGCCCTGTTCGCTGACGGCAATCACCCGGGCGCTGAAAGCGTTCTGGTAGGGCGCGCTGTCGAACAGCGCCAGGGTTTCCATGGTGTGCACGGACATGTTCAACCTCCGACGATCAGTGGGCTGGCTTGCAGCAGGTGGCGCACCATTGCGCTCAAGCCAGGAGGAGAGAGCAGGGTGATTTCAAATTCTGGTCCGCAGACTTTCAGGTTCAACGGCAGGCGCGGCAGTTGGTCACCGGTGTCGAGGCGATGCAGGCGGAATTGCAGGTGATGCCGCTCTTTTACCGTGGGCTCGAGCATCAACCCTTGCAGCGGATGAAAGTCAGCATCCAGCACGGTGACCTTGTGGCCGGCACTGACCTCGCCGACGACATGCAAGCGCTCATCCAGGGCAAAGGCGCCGAGGTAGTTGCTGTGGTCCGATTCATCGTTCTTTTGCAGCTGGATCTGGTTGACCACCTTGACCTTGGTGCCTGCCGGCACGTCCTGGGTGATCACGCAGGAGGGGCTGATAAACACGTTATCGCCAATCGACACATAACCCAGCACCCGGGCTCCGGCGCCCACCTCGACATTGTTGCCCAGGCGCGGGTGGCGCTTGCCGTCCGGGTTGTTGGCGATGCCGCGGGCGCCCAGGGTCACGCCGCAGAGGATGTAGCAATCGTTGCCAATCACGCAGGTCTCGCCGATAACGGTGCCGAAGCCGTGGTCCAGCACAAAGCGTCGGCCAATGCGCGCCGCCGGGTGAATCTCGGCGCCGGAGAGGATCTTGCCCTGGTTGCTGAGCTTGAGGGCCATGCGCGAAAACATCGCGTGGCCAGGGTCGGGGAAATTCCACACCAGATGCGCAAGGCGATAGAACAGCACTGCCTTGAACGAGGCATAGGATTCCAGGATCAACTCCCCGCGCCCGCGCGATGCGGGGTCACGATAGGCGTAGGCGATCAGGTCGTCGGCCACTGCCTGGGCCGCGTTCTGGATCAGCGGCGCAAGGTGCGGTTCCAGCTGCTTCATCTGCCCGGGCGTCAGGGTCGTGATGAGATGGGTAAGCAGCTCATCGTGCAGCTGTTGCATGTCGATAAAGCCCCCCATGGAGGCACCCCCGCATTCTGGATGGTTGGAAAACCCGTTACTCGAAACTGGGCAGGTAGCTGTCGGCATTGTCGTAGACCATGGTCAACACCACCGTTTCAGGCGGTAATTCGGGGGCGAGCTGGGCGATGGCAACCATGTTGGCGGCCGAGGACAACCCCAGGCTGATGGCGTCGGTGCGCATGATGCGTTTGATCATGTCCAGGCATGCCGCGTGCGACACCTTGAGCATGCCGTCGATCACATCCAGGTTGAGAATGCTCGGGATCAGGCCAATCGACAGGCCCTGGATCGCGTGCGCGGCGTGCTGGTCTTTCAACAGGTCGCATTCTTCCGGCTCCACCCCCATGATGCGCAGCGCCGGCCAGGCCGCCTTGAGGGTTTCGCCGATGCCGGTGATATGACCGCCGGTACCGATACCGCTGACGAAGTAGTCCACGCGCCGCTCACCGAAGGCGCGGATGATTTCCGGTGCGGTGGTGTCGCGGTGGGTCTGAGGGTTGGCGCCGTTGCGCTGCTGGTTGAGCATCACGTAGTTGGGGTTCTCCAACTGCAGTTCCATGCATTTTTCGCCGTGGGAATTGTTACCCAGGCGGCTGTCCGACAGCACCACCCTGGCGCCATACAGGCGCAGCAGTTTCTGCTTTTCGGGGCTGTAGTTGTCAGGGATCACCAGCACTACTTTGTAGCCGAGCACGTTGCCGGCCATCACCAGGCCGATGCCGGTGTTGCCTCCACTTGGCTCGATAATGGTTTGCCCGGAATCACGGATCAGCACGCCCCGGCGCTCGGCATCGAGGATCATGCCCAGGGCGATGCGCGCCTTGTGGCTGCCGCCGGGGTTGAGGGACTCCAGCTTGGCGTAGACCTCGATGCCAAGGTCTTCGGAAAACTGCGCCAGTCGCACGATCGGCGTCTGGCCGATGACGTCGAGAATCGAGTTATGCAGCATCAGCAAGCCCCCACGATCAGTACAAAGGCATGTCGGGTTCGACGTCGCGAACCCAGTGCTTCATACCGCCCTGCAGAACTTTGGTATTGGCAAAGCCGGCCGCCAGCAAGGTGCTGGCGGCTTGCTCGGCACGGGTGCCCGCATAGCAGATCAGGTAATGGGTGTTGTCGCGGCTCAGGTTGGCCAATTGCCCATCCAGCTCGGCCAGGGGGATATGCACCACGCCCGGTAGTTTGCACACTTCCAGTTCGCTGGCGTCGCGCACATCCAGCAGTACATCGGCGCTGCTGGGGTGTTCGAGCACTTGCTTGAGGCCTTGGGGCTTGATGTAGCGCTCTGCCGCCAGGGACGGTTGGCTTGGTACGGCATCTGCGCAGGTAGCGGGCGTGACGGTTTCGCTGTGACGCAGCTCCGAGCAGCAAGGGCAGTCGGCGCGGCGCTTGAAGCGGATCTCGGTGAACTTCATCGCCAGCGCGTCGAAGCGCATCAGGCGGCCTGACAAGGGCTCGCCGATGCCGATCAGCAACTTGATCGCCTCGGTCGCCTGGATCATTCCCACCACGCCCGGCAGCACGCCGATCACGCCGCCGGCGCTGCAATTGGGGGCCAGTTCGGCAGGGGGAGCCTTGGGGAACAGGCAGCGATAGCACGGCCCGCCTTTATGGTTGAGCACGCTGATCTGCCCATCGAAGCGGTAGATGGCACCGTACACCAAGGGCTTGCCCAGCTGGACGCAGGCATCGTTGACCAGGTAGCGGGTGTCGAAATTGTCGGTGCCGTCGATCACCAGGTCATAGGCGCCCACCAGCTCCAGGGCATTGTCGGCGTCGAGCGCCGTGTCGTAAGTGTTGATCTGGATATGGCGGTTGAGGTCCTGCAGGCGTTGCTTGGCGGATTCGACCTTGGGCATTCCCAGGGTGCTGTTGCCGTGGACAATCTGGCGTTGCAGGTTGCTGCTTTCCACCACATCAAAGTCCACCAGCCCGAGGGTGCCGATGCCGGCCGCCGCCAGGTACAGGCTGATGGGCGAGCCCAGGCCGCCGGTGCCGATGATCAGCACCTTGGCTTTCTTCAGGTTCAACTGGCCCTCGCGACCGACGCCGGGCAGGGTGATATGGCGCACGTAGCGCTGCACTTCTTCATTGCTCAGGGTATCGACGTCCATGCCACCGGAGGTGGCAAGCAACACTTCGATCCGGGCTTTTTCCGGCAAGCGTTCGTCGGCCTCGATCAGTTCTTCCTCGGCGGTGAACAGGAAGTGTTCCTTGAGCTGGTTGTTCTTTTCATGAAACAGGTGCTGGCGCAACTGCGGGTAACTGCTGCAGAGATTTTCAATGACTTCGCGCAATGTCGATCCGGCGCCCTCGAGGGTCGATTCCGGCAGCTTGGCCACGCGAACCAGAATGTCGGGGAAAGAGACAGCGTTCATGGACAACTCCGTGTGCAGGTCGTTGAAGGGTTGAAGGGCGAAATGCCTGCCATCCCAGGCAAACAGCTTCGAGCCCAGGGCCTGGCCCTGGCGAACATCCACCACCAGATAGCTGACGGGGTAGATCGGCTCCCCCAGGAACAGCGCCTTGTCCTGGTCTTCCTCACTGAAATAAGCGCCGACATCCGGGTGCGAGTGGTAGATCACCACCACCGGGTTGTCGCTGCGAAACGCCTTGTTCAGCAGCAGGGTGTCGGGCACCGAGAAGGTGTAGCCGTTGGCCGCGCTGCGCGGGTACATCTCGGGGTTCTTGCGGTGCAACTCGTTCTGGATATTGCTGCCCAGGTACACGCTGCCGTCGGCGAAGACAAAACCGCAACATTCCTCGGGGTAGCTGCGGCTGGCGTGGGCATAGATTTGTTCCAGGGCGGTTGGGCGGAGGACTTCCATGTTTCTCTCGCGTTGGTTAGGGGTCAATTTTTCTTGGCCAGGAGTTTTTCGATGGGCAACTTGGTGATCGCAAAGCCGGCCAGCAGGATCGCCGAGTACAGCATCAGGTCGCGGGAAATTTCCACGCCTTCGTACCAGGCACCGATGATGACCGCGAACACCGGGAAGATGATAAAGACGAACGACAGGATGATCGGGCTCAGGCGCTTGAGCAGCATGAAATACACGATGAACCCGCCTACAGAGGCCACCAGCCCCAAGTAGAACAGCGCACTCCAGGAACGCAGGGTGATGGCGTTGAAGACCGGCGTTTCAAACCACAGGCCGGCCACGAACAGCATCAGCCCGGCAATGCCGATGGGCAGGGTGTTGTAGGTAATCACGCTGATGGCGCTGCCTTTTTGCTTGGTGA
Organism: Pseudomonas libanensis; assembly: GCF_001439685.1. Classification (GTDB taxonomy): domain Bacteria; phylum Pseudomonadota; class Gammaproteobacteria; order Pseudomonadales; family Pseudomonadaceae; genus Aquipseudomonas; species Aquipseudomonas libanensis. The sequence continues at coordinate 417,552 of NZ_JYLH01000004.1, read as the reverse complement.
TGACATAGCACAAGGCATGCATGATCGCCGCGCTCAGGATAGCCAGTACACCGAAGAACTCGGCGTGGTCCAGGTGCAGGCCCTGGCTTCTGATGATCATGTAGAGGCTGGCGAACCCGATGCCGATGCCGACCACCTGTGAGAAGTAGATGCGCTCACGCAGGAACAGCGCGGAAAAGATCAGGATGAACACCGGCATGCAGCTGAACAGCAGGGCGGTGAGCCCGGACGACACATGCATCTCGCCATAGTTGAGCAGGTAATAAGGAATGCTGAAGTAGGACAGGGTCACGAATACGAAGAACCAGCGACTTTCCCGGGGGAACAGGATCGGCTCGCGCCGCACCAGGGCAAAACACAGGAATAACGGAAAGGCAATCAGGAAGCGCAGGCCGGCAGACGTCAGCGGCGGCACGCTCTCCACGGCAATCTTGATGCCCAGCCAGGTAGTGCCCCAGCTCAGGCATACGATGAGGAACATCACGCTGGTCACCAGCCCGGCCAACCACTGTTTTTGCGTTTTTGTTTTTGCGGTGCTTTCGAGAACGGCGGACATTGGCATCGTTTATTGCTTCCCTGAGCCGAAATTGAACTCTATATTGAACTTGTAATGAGGTATGTTTATCGGCGATTGAACCCGTAAAAGCACACTATTAGGGCAAAAGATGACTGTCAAAACAAATATTGACATGGTGTCAATTATGCGTGAGGGGTTGTCCAGCGGGCAGGGCGTGAAGTACAAGCGCTTGTCCGATGTCATGGAGCGGGGCATCCTCGAAGGCTTGATTGAACCGGGACGAAAGCTGCCTCCCCATCGGGTGCTTTCCGACAATCTGGGGGTGACCATCGGCACCATCAGCCGCGCCTATGGTGAGCTGGAGCGCCTGGGGTTGGTGGTCGCGCGGGTAGGTGATGGAACCTTCGTGCGCAAGCGTGGGATGGAGCGCCAGCGCGATGAGGGCTTTCGCAATTTCAGCGAGGAGCCGCGCCAATACTTCGACATGAGCCGCAACATGCATATCCCTGGGCAGGAGACGGCGTTTCTCGCCCAGAGCTTCCAAACCCTGTCGACCAACGCCAAGTTTCTTCAGGACATCAGTGCCTACACCCCCGACGCCGGCCTGCCGCGTTACCGTGAAGCCGGTGCGCAGTGGCTGGTGCAACGCGATTTCCATCCGATTCCCGAGCAGGTCATCTGCGTCAATGGCGGCCAGCATGGTTTGTTATGCGCAATGATGGCGTTGCTGCGCGCTGGCGATACGGTGGTCACCGAGCAACTGACTTACCCGGGGCTGATTACCGCTGCGCGCATGCTGGGTGTGCGGCTGATCGGCCTGGAAATGGATGAGGAGGGCGTGCTGCCCACGGCGCTGGATGAGGTTTGTCGTAATCACCGGATCTCGGCGTTGTACTGCACGCCGACTATCCAGAATCCGACGACGGCGGTGTTGTCGGTTGCGCGCCGCGAAGCCTTGGCCAAGGTGTGCCGCGAACACAACCTGCTGATTCTTGAAGACGAAGCCCACGGCGTGCTGGTGGAAGATCGTCCGCCGCCCCTCAGCTATTTCGCGCCTGAACGTACGATTTTGATCAGCAGCCTGAGCAAGGCAGTGTCGGCAGGGTTGCGGGTGGGCTACGTGCACGCGCCACCGGCACTGGTCAGCCGCATCTCGGCGGCACTGCGCTCGACCTGCTGGATGGCCACGCCCGTGACCCTGGAGCTGGCCACTCAATGGATCGAGAACGGCACGGCGGAGTACCTGTTGCGCCAGCAGATCAGCGAAATCAGCCGGCGCAAAGCCTTGGTGAGCGACCAGTTGGGCGGCCTGGCCTATCGCACTCACCTTAATAGCCCGCACTTCTGGATTGAAGTGCCGGAGCCTTGGCGGGCATCGGAAATCGAGGCAGAGCTCAAGCAGAATAATTACCTGATCGCTACTGCCGAGGCGTTCGCCGTGGGTCAGACGGCGGTGCCGCAGTTTATTCGGGCGAGTATCTGCAACACGTCGGGCGATGATCAGCTATTGCGCGAGGGCTTCGATGCGCTGGCGACCGCGCTGGGGCAGGGGGGCGGGCGGTTTCATCTGTAAATCCGCGTTACCGTTCATCGCAGGCAAGCCAGCTCCCACATTGGACCGAAATCCTTCTTTGGAATACGGTCAAAATGTGGGAGCGGGCTTGCTCGCGAAAGCGCCAGTTCAGGCAATACAACTATTTGAATCTGCGCTCCACACCCTTCTCCACCAAAATCTTCGCTGAAATCTCTTCCACCGAAAAATGCGTGGAATTGATGTGCGCAATATTCTCGCGACGGAACAGATTTTCTACTTCGCGCACTTCAAACTCACACTGGGCATAGCTGGAATAGCGGCTGTTGGGCTTGCGCTCGTTGCGGATGGCGGTCAGCCGGTCCGGGTCGATTGTGAGGCCGAACAACTTGTGCGAATGCGCACGCAGGGCGGCAGGCAACGTCAGGTGCTCCATGTCATCTTCGGTCAGCGGATAGTTGGCCGCACGGATGCCGAATTGCATGGCCATGTACAGGCAGGTCGGGGTCTTGCCGCAGCGCGACACGCCCACCAGAATCAGGTCGGCCTTGTCGTAGTAGTGGGTGCGGGCGCCATCATCGTTGTCGAGGGCGAAGTTCACCGCCTCGATCCGCTCCATATAGTTGGAGTTGTGCCCGATGGAGTGGGACTTGCCGACGGAGTACGATGAATGCTCGCTCAGCTCCTGTTCCAGCGGCGCCAGGAAGGTCGAGAAAATGTCGATCATGAAACCATTCGACGTTGCGAGAATCTCACGAATGTCTTGATTGACGATGGTGTCGAAAATGATCGGACGAAATCCGTCTTTTTCAGCCGCCAGATTGATTTGTTGTACCATGGCCCGCGCTTTATCCACGCTGTCTATATAAGGCCGCGTGAATTTGGCGAAGGTAATGTTTTCGAACTGCGCGAGCAGGCTCTGGCCCAATGTTTCGGCTGTGATGCCGGTGCCGTCGGAAATAAAGAAAGCAGATCGTTTCATTTGAGCCCTGGGCCTTAAGCTGATGGCGAATCTTGGATATGATAGGCGCGATTTTGCCGTCCCGCAGTGGGCCGCATTCTCACTTATTTTCCAGGTCCAGGCCACAAGCGCTGGCGTTAGCTCCTACTGAGCAGCCGGCGTCCTGAGCTTTTCCAACACAGAAAGTGGAGAGATCACCTTGGTAGAGTACGTAGTTTCCCTCGATAAGCTCGGCGTCCATGATGTAGAGCACGTAGGGGGCAAGAACGCATCCCTCGGCGAGATGATCAGTAATCTTGCAGGCGCTGGTGTCTCGGTGCCTGGTGGTTTCGCCACCACGGCCCAGGCTTACCGCGACTTCCTTGAGCTGAGCGGCCTCAACGCCCAGATCCACGCGGCGCTGGACGCCCTGGACGTCGATGACGTCAACGCCCTGGCCAAGACCGGCGCCCAGATCCGCCAGTGGATCATGGAAGCCGAGTTCCCCGAGAAGCTCAACGAAGAAATCCGTACCGCCTTCGCGACCCTGTCCGCCGGTAACCCGGACATGGCCGTGGCCGTGCGCTCCTCGGCGACCGCCGAAGACTTGCCGGACGCCTCCTTTGCCGGCCAGCAGGAAACCTTCCTGAACATTCGCGGCGTCGAAAACGTGATCCGCGCAGCCAAGGAAGTGTTTGCCTCCCTCTTTAACGACCGTGCGATTTCCTACCGCGTACACCAAGGGTTCGACCACAAGCTGGTGGCCCTGTCTGCCGGCGTGCAGCGCATGGTGCGTTCGGAAACCGGCACTGCCGGCGTGATGTTCACCCTCGATACCGAATCCGGCTTCCGTGACGTGGTATTTATCACGGGTGCCTACGGTCTGGGCGAAACCGTCGTGCAAGGCGCGGTCAACCCCGACGAATTCTACGTGCACAAGCACACCCTTGAGGCCGGCCGCCCGGCCATCCTGCGCCGCAACCTGGGCAGCAAGGCGATCAAGATGATCTACGGCGACGAGGCCAAGGCCGGTCGCTCGGTGAAAACCGTTGACGTCGACAAGGCCGAGCGCGCGCGTTTCTGCCTGACCGACGCTGAAGTCAGCGAACTGGCCAAGCAAGCGATGATCATCGAGAAGCACTACAAGTGCCCGATGGACATCGAGTGGGCCAAGGACGGTGACGACGGCAAGCTGTATATCGTGCAGGCCCGTCCCGAGACCGTGAAGAGCCGCACTTCGGCCAATGTCATGGAACGCTACCTGTTGAAGGAAACCGGCACCGTACTGGTGGAAGGCCGTGCCATCGGCCAGCGCATCGGCGCCGGCAAGGTGCGGATCATCAAGGACGTGTCCGAGATGGACAAGGTCCAGCCCGGCGACGTGCTGGTCTCCGACATGACCGACCCGGACTGGGAACCGGTGATGAAACGTGCCAGCGCCATTGTCACCAACCGTGGCGGGCGTACCTGCCACGCGGCGATCATCGCCCGTGAGCTGGGGATTCCTGCGGTAGTCGGTTGCGGCAACGCCACCCAACTGCTCAAGGACGGCCAGGGTGTGACCGTGTCCTGCGCCGAAGGCGACACTGGCTTCATCTTCGAAGGTGAGCTGGGCTTCGATATCAAGCAGAACTCCATCGACGCCATGCCTGACCTGCCGTTCAAGATCATGATGAACGTCGGCAACCCGGATCGCGCATTCGATTTTGCGCAGTTGCCGAACGCCGGTGTGGGCCTGGCCCGCCTGGAGTTCATCATCAACCGCATGATCGGCGTGCACCCCAAGGCCCTGTTGAACTACGACGGCCTGCCGCTGGACATCAAGGAAAGCGTCGACAAGCGCATTGCCGGCTACAACGACCCGGTAGGCTTCTACGTCGAGAAACTGGTCGAAGGCATCAGTACCCTGGCGGCGGCGTTCTACCCGAAAAAGGTCATCGTGCGCCTGTCGGATTTCAAGTCCAACGAATATGCCAACCTGATCGGCGGCAAGCTCTACGAGCCGGAAGAAGAAAACCCGATGCTGGGTTTCCGCGGTGCTTCACGCTACATCAGCGAAGCGTTCCGTGACTGCTTCGAGCTCGAGTGCCGTGCACTCAAGCGCGTGCGCAACGAGATGGGCCTGACCAACGTCGAGATCATGGTGCCATTTGTGCGCACCCTGGGCGAAGCGAGCCAGGTGGTCGACCTGCTCGCCGAAAACGGCCTGACCCGTGGCGAGAACGGCCTGCGCGTAATCATGATGTGCGAGTTGCCGTCCAACGCCATCCTGGCTGAAGAGTTCCTGGAGTTCTTCGACGGGTTCTCCATCGGCTCCAACGACCTGACCCAGCTGACCCTGGGCCTGGACCGCGACTCGGGGATCATCGCTCACCTGTTCGACGAGCGTAACCCTGCGGTCAAGAAGCTGCTGGCCAACGCCATCCAGGCCTGTAACAAGGCCGGCAAGTACATCGGTATCTGCGGCCAGGGCCCTTCGGACCACCCTGACCTGGCCAAATGGCTGATGGAGCAGGGCATCGAAAGCGTCTCGCTGAACCCCGATTCCGTGCTGGAAACCTGGTTCTTCCTGGCGGAAGGCCAAGCGTCCGCCTAAGGTCGCGATGTCAAAAGTGCCGGTCACTCGTAGAGGGTGACCGGCATTCTTATCTGTACAGGGCGGAACTCCTTGCGGACGCCGCCCTTTTTTGTGCAAGAGCATTATGCAAAGCAGCAGCAAACTATTTCCTGTCGCCTTGATCAGCGCTGAGCGTCGTGGCGACCTGAGTGAAGATGTGTACCGGCTCAAGCCCGGCAACAGTCCCGACGGCACTGTCGAACTGGCCGTTACCCGTTTGGGCCTGGCCAATGTCCCTGAAAACCGGGGCACGCCGATTATTCTGTTGCACGGCAGTTTTTCCAATCGACGCTTCTGGTACTCCCCCAAAGGCATCGGCCTGGGCGCTTACCTGGCGCGCCGGGGCTTTGATGTGTGGGTTGCGGAAATGCGCGGGCATGGCCTGTCCAAGCGCAACCAGGATTACGCCAGAAACCGTGTTGCTGATTACGCACGCTACGATTTGCCTGCCATCGGTGCGTTTGTGCGTGAGCAAAGCGGGCAAATTCCCCATTGGATCGGGCATTCCCTGGGTGCCACGACCTTGGCGGCGGCCCTGGGGGGCCAACACCTGGGGGCGTCATTGGTAGCGTCGGTGGCCTTGTTCGGCTGCCAGGTCAGTCGCACCCATTGGCCATTGAAAATTCCACCGGTGGAGTGGGGCGGTCGATTTATCCTCAAGCGCCTCGCCCAGGTGTCCGGCCCGCGATTCAAGCGCGGCCCGGAGGACGAGCCGGCCGGTGTGATGATCGAAGCGATGCGCTGGAACGGCCTGTTTGGCCGGTTTGGCGATGCCGAGCGTGATTGGTGGAAGGGCCTGGCAGAGGTCGACGTGCCACTGCTGGCGGTCAGCGCGGCCGGTGACCGCCAAGATCCTGACTGGGCGTGCCGCCAGCTCTTCGAACAAGTCGGCAGCGAGCATCGTCAGTACCTGTGCCTGGGGCGCAAACAAGGTTTCAGTGAGGATTTCGGGCATGTGCAGATGCTGGTCAGCAAGGCCGCGCAGGCCGAAGTGTGGCCATTGGTGGAGCGTTGGTTGCGAGAGCCGCTGACACCTTTATTCGGTACGCAGCCCGACATGGCCGCGGCGGTTTGACGAAACGCTCTACCAAGGGCGTTTCACTCTTGAGTGGTTGCGGCTAAGATATGACGCGCCAGGCACTTCTGGTCATATTCAGTCGCGCAACGTGTATTGCGTTGCACCGAGGTGGATCTGATCATGGCCGCCGCTGACCGACACGCACTTAAAGAATGCCTGTCGCGGCGCGTTTTCCTGATGTACAGCGTGGATGTTTGACCTCTTCTTTGACGACAGGAGTTTCTCGATGAACCATTACGTGACCCCCGACCTGTGTGACGCCTACCCGGAGCTGGTGCAGGTAGTGGAGCCGATGTTCAGCAACTTCGGTGGCCGAGACTCCTTTGGTGGCGAGATTGTCACCATCAAATGCTTCGAAGATAACTCCCTGGTCAAGGAACAGGCGGACCAGCCAGGCGCCGGCAAAGTCATGGTGGTCGATGGCGGCGGTTCCCTGCGTCGTGCATTGCTGGGGGATCTGATCGCCGAGAAAGCCGCGAAAAACGGTTGGGAAGGGCTGGTGATCTACGGTTGCATCCGTGATGTCGACGTTATCGCCCAAACCGACCTGGGTGTGCAGGCGCTGGCCTCGCACCCGATGAAAACCGACAAGCGTGGTCTGGGTGACCTGAACGTGGTGGTGACGTTCGCCGGCGTGACGTTCCGTCCGGGCGAGTACATCTATGCCGATAACAACGGCGTGATCGTATCGCCCAGCCCGCTGAAAATGCCTGAATAAACCGCAGTAGCCGATAGGGGTGAGGATGTTCGAGGAAGAGAACGCGCAATGGGGGCTTGTGCATGCCCTGGTGCTGGACGGTAAAGGCGGTGCGCGTTCGATTGCCCGGACTGAGCTCGACGATTTGCAAGTGCAGCCCCATGAAAGCCTGTGGTTGCATTGGGATCGCAGCCATCCCCAGACCCAGACCTGGCTACGCAAATCCAGCGGCCTGAGCGAGTTTGCCTGTGACCTGCTGCTGGAAGAGAACACTCGCCCACGGCTGTTGCCGCTGCCGGACGCCGAATTGCTGTTGTTTCTGCGCGGGATCAACCTCAACCCGGGCGCCGAGCCCGAGGACATGGTTTCGGTACGTATCTTCGCCGCCGCCAATCGTGTGATTTCCCTGCGTTTGCGTCCGCTGCGTGCGACCGATGAGCTGCTGGTGCAATTGGCGGAGGGTAAGGGCCCACGGACTGCTTCTGAACTCATCCTTTATATGGCCCAATACCTGACCAATAAAGTGCAGGATCTGGTCACGTCCTTGTCTGAAATCGTCGATGCCGAGGAAGAAAAACTCGATGCCGACGAACGGTATACCCCGGAGCACGGCAGTGTCTTGCAGATCCGTCGGCGAGCGGCAGGGCTCAAGCGTTTCCTGGCGCCGCAACGGGATATTTTTGCCCAACTGACGCGAATCAAACTGGCGTGGTTTTGTGACGACGATGCCGACTATTGGAATGAATTGCACAACAGCCTGACCCGTTACCTGGAAGAGCTGGAATTGGCGCGAGAGCGCGTGGGGCTTGTGCTTGAGGCCGAAGATAGGCGCTTGAGCGTGCGCATGAACCGCACCATGTACCGCTTTGGGATCATCACCGGGATCTTCCTGCCGATGAGTTTTCTCACCGGGTTGCTTGGTATCAATGTGGGGGGCATTCCGTTCTCTGCCAGCCCTTATGGATTCATGATTGCCTGCCTGTTGATGGTCTCGGTGGCATTGGGGCAGTGGTGGTTATTTCGACGATTGCGCTGGGTTTGACCTGAATATGAGCTGAACGTAAGAAGGGGCCGATGTGACCCCATGAAATTTACCCTCGTCTTTTAAAACACTTGCGAGAGGTCTCTTATGCACGATCCGTTCGAACAGTCTTTGCGTGACATGCTCAATGCCTCGCCATCCAACCGTGATGACGATGCTTGCCTGGGTCGCGTACTCAAAACCGCCAACCGTCAGGTCGGGGCGGGAGATCTGTTCGGTCTGCTCGGGCGCTGGCTGCCGGCATTGATGATGGCCCTGAACAACGGTTCGGCCCATGTCTCACCGGTTTCCCGTCGTAAACCTCTTGCTCGCACTGCTGATAAGGCTGATTGAATATGGAACTTGATCTCTGGACCCAGAGCCTGGTCACTGCGATGACCGCATTGTGGACCAAGGTGGCGAATTTCATTCCCAACCTGTTTGGTGCCCTGGTCCTGGTATTGCTGGGTTTTGTCGTGGCCAAGTTGCTCGATACCCTGCTGTCCAAGTTGCTGGCGAAACTGGGGTTGGATCGCCTGATGGCCGGCACCGGTCTTACCAAGTTGCTGGGCCGGGCAGGGTTGCAAGTGCCGATTTCGACCCTGATCGGCAAGATCGTGTACTGGTTCGTTCTACTTATTTTTCTGGTTTCTGCGGCTCAGTCCCTTGGACTTGAGCGAGTTTCAGCTACGCTCGACATGCTGGCACTGTATTTGCCGAAAGTCTTCGGTGGCGCGCTGGTGCTGCTGGTGGGGGTTTTACTGGCGCAACTGGCCAACGGGCTGGTGCGCGGGGCCGCCGAAGGCGTGGGGTTGGACTACGCGGCAGGCCTGGGGCGAATCGCCCAGGGGCTGGTGATCATCATCAGTATTTCCGTCGCGATCAGCCAGTTGGAGGTCAAGACTGACCTGCTCAACCACGTGATTGTGATTGTTTTGATTACCGTTGGTCTGGCCGTTGCGCTGGCCATGGGCTTGGGAAGCCGGGAAATTGCCGGCCAGATTCTTGCGGGAATCTATGTGCGTGAGCTGTATCAAGTTGGGCAACAGGTGCGTGTGGGCGAGGTCGAAGGGCAAATCGAGGAGATCGGCACAGTCAAGACAACCGTGCTGACCGATGACGGGGAACTGGTGTCGCTGTCCAACCGGATTCTCCTTGAGCAGCAGGTCAGTAGCCGCTAACCCGGCAAACCCTGCTAATGTACGCCGCCGCGAACCCGGGTGACCGGGTTGCAACGGACATTGACCTGACTGTCGGCACGACTTGTTTTGAATAAAGCCCAAACGCTGTCCACGCGCTATGACCCACGTGAGCTCTCTGATGAGGAGTTGGTCGCGCGCTCGCACACGGAGCTGTTTCACGTAACACGTGCGTACGAAGAATTGATGCGCAGGTATCAACGCACTCTGTTCAACGTTTGTTCAAGGTATTTGGGGAACGATAGAGATGCGGACGATGTCTGTCAGGAAGTGATGCTCAAGGTGCTCTACGGCCTGAAGAACTTTGAGGGCAAATCGAAGTTCAAAACATGGCTGTACAGCATCACGTACAACGAGTGCATCACGCAGTATCGGAAGGAACGGCGAAAGCGTCGCTTGATGGACGCTTTGAGTCTGGACCCCCTTGAGGAGGCGTCTGAGGAAAAGGCGCCGGCACCCGAGGAGAAGGGCGGACTTGATCGCTGGTTGGTGCATGTGAACCCGATTGACCGGGAAATTCTGGTGCTTCGCTTTGTCGCAGAGCTGGAATTCCAGGAAATCGCTGACATCATGCATATGGGCTTGAGTGCTACAAAAATGCGTTACAAACGTGCTCTTGATAAATTACGTGAGAAATTTGCGGGCGAGACTGAAACTTAGTGCGTAGCAAATATCTCTTACGTGTAGGCAAGTTCTGTTAGACTTGTCGCCGAGTTGTCCCCCGGTTTGTGGGACTGCTTTACAATCACCAGATGGGGATTTAACGGATGAAACTGAAAAACACCTTGGGCTTGGCCATTGGTTCTCTTATTGCCGCTACTTCTTTCGGCGTTCTGGCACAAGGCCAAGGCGCAGTTGAAGGCGAGCTGTTCTACAAGAAGCAGTACAACGATAGCGTCAAGCACATCGAAGACGGCTTCAACCCAGGCGCTCGCATTGGTTACTTCCTGACCGACGATCTGTCGTTGAATCTGTCGTACGACAAGACCAACCACACCCGTTCGAACGACGGCACTGGCAACCAGAAGATCAAAGGTGACACTGGCAGCCTCGTTGCCCAGTACCACTTCGGTCAGGCTGGCGTTGATAGCCTGCGTCCATACGTTGAAGGCGGTTTCGGCCACCAGAGCCGTACCAACGTCAAGGCTGATGGCCACAGCGGTCGCGACCAGACCACTTTCGCTACCATCGGTACCGGCGTGAAGTACTACTTCACCAACAACCTGTACGCACGTGCTGGTGTTGAAGCTGACTACGGTCTGGACAACGGCAAGTGGGACTACTCCGCACTGGTTGGCCTGGGCGTGAACTTCGGCGGTAACGCTGGCGCAGCTGCTCCAGCTCCTACCCCAGCACCAGCTCCAGAGCCAGTTCCAGAGCCAGAAGCTCCGGTTGCTCAGGTTGTTCGTGTTGAGCTGGACGTTAAGTTCGACTTCGACAAGTCGGTTGTTAAGCCTAACAGCTACGGCGACGTGAAAAACCTGGCCGACTTCATGGCTCAGTACCCAGACACCAACGTAGAAGTTGCTGGTCACACTGACTCCATCGGTCCAGACGCCTACAACCAGAAGCTGTCCCAGCGTCGTGCTGACGCTGTTAAGCAAGTCCTGGTTAAAGATGGCGTAGCTCCTAGCCGCATCACTTCCGTAGGTTACGGTGAGTCCCGCCCAGTTGCTGACAACGCAACTGAAGCTGGCCGCGCTGTTAACCGTCGCGTAGAAGCTGCTGTTGAAGCCACCGCTAAGTAATTAGCCTGGCTTTATAAAAAAACCCGGCTTAGGCCGGGTTTTTTTCGCCTGCGATTTGCCTCAGGCGCTGGCCGCTGCAGCTACCCAAGCCGTCTGTGCGGCAGCAGCAACGTGGCCAATCACCAGGATCGCCGGGCTTTTCAAGGCGAATGCCTGCGCGTCCTCATGCATCCGCGCCAGCTCGCTGCGGCATTCGCGCTGTTGGGGCAGCGATGCGTTTTCAATCATCGCCACAGGCATATCAGCCGCCATGCCGCCTTCCAGTAGTTGCTGGCGAATTTCCTCCAGCTTCGCCACGCCCATGTACACCACCAAGGTGGTCCCACCTTCGGCCAGTGCGCGCCAGTTCAATTGGCTGTCGTCCTGGGTATGGGCTGTGATTAATGTCACGCCGCGACTGACACCGCGCAGCGTTAGTGAAATATCGCAGTTGGTCGCACCGGCCAGCCCCGCTGTGATGCCATTGATCAATTCAACTTCAACGCCGCGCTCGCGCAGCCACAGCGCCTCTTCACCACCGCGACCAAAGATGCACGGGTCGCCGCCCTTGAGCCTCACCACACATTTACCCTGGCGTGCATAACGCAGCATCAGGCGATGGATAAATTCCTGGGGCGTGGAGCGGCAGCCACCGCGCTTGCCGACAGTCACCACCCGTGCAGCGTTACAGTGTTGCAGTACTGCCGGGTTGACCAAGTCATCGATCAGCACCACATCCGCCTCATGCAGGGCCCTGACCGCCTTGAGGGTCAGCAATTCCGGATCACCGGGCCCGGCGCCTACCAGCCACACTTTTGCGCTCATGTTTTTCCCTCACACACTGATCGCGATTGGCTGCGGGGTGCTGGCCAAAAGACGTTTGATTTCCGGTACGCAGGAGCCGCATTGCGTGCCGCAGCCCAGTTCCTGCTTGAGGCCGTCCAGGCCCAGGCCCTGCGCAATACCTGCGCATACGGCGTTTTCACTGACGTTCTTGCAGTTGCACACAATCTTGCTGCTGGCCGCCGCACCGCCTGGTGGCGCGCTTAATGGCGCCAGCAGCCAGCGTCGCAGTTGCTCGTCGGCACGGCCTTCCAGCCATAGGCTTTGCAGCCAGTGACGGGCCAGGGTTTCGCCGGCCAGGCGCAGGGCAGTAATACGACCTTTCTCGATCTTCACGCGTTTGCCAATTGAACGACGCGGGTCGTCATAGGCCATAACCGGACCGTCGTTCAGGCCCAACAATTGGTCAATGCGGTTCAGCAGCCCCAGGTCGGGTGCCTCGGTATGTGCCGCCCGCACCAGCAGGGCCGGTCTCTCACGTCCGGCCAGGCTCAGGCTCACGTAGGCAAAGCCCTCACACAGCGGGCGAAGGGCGTCGAAGTGTTGCTGCACATCGCCCTCGATCAGCGCGAACAGTTGCCATGGCAGTTGCACCGCTTCCAGGCGCACGCCGCTGTGCTTGAGTTCCGGCTGCTTGGACAAGGGATCGAACGCCGGCTGGGTGAGGACGTTCACGCCGCCCTTGAGAAAGCGGTCGCCCCAATGCATAGGCAGAAACGCCTGGCCGGGGCGCACGCTGTCATCGCTGCTGACGGCGACGATCACATTGCCTCGACGGCTTTTCAGGTTGACCAGGTCACCTTCTTTGAAACGATGGCGACGCAGTTCGTCCGGGTGCAGGCCAAGCAATGCCTCGCTGACATGCCCGAACAACTGCGCGGCCGTGCCGGTGCGGCTCATGCCATGCCACTGGTCGCGCAGGCGCCCGGTGATCAGGGTCAGGGGGAAGCGTGCGTCACGCTGTTCCTTGGCGGCGCGGTAAGGGTCGGCGACAAACCGCGCCCGGCCATCGTCCGTGGGGAAAATACCGTCGGTGTACAGACGCGGCGTACCCGTCTGCGCGCCCTCGGGAAATGGCCATTGCTGTGGGCCGAGCTGGTCGAGCAGGGCATGGCTGATACCCGACAAGTCCAGGTCACGGCCTTGGGTCAGTTGCTTGAATTCATCAAACAACTGCGCCGGCCCTTCAAAGGCGAACAGGCTGGGCGCGCCCGGCCGCAGGCGGTGTTCCAGGCGTTGTGCAAAATCCACGGTGATTGCCCAGTCCGCCCGCGCTTCTCCCGGTGGGGCGATGGCACGGCGTACGTGGGAAATGCGCCGTTCGGAGTTGGTCACCGTACCGTCCTTTTCACCCCAGCTGGCAGCAGGCAGCAGCAGGTCGGCATAGGCAGCGGTTTCGGTGGTGCGGAACGCCTCCTGCAACACCACGAACGGGCACGCCGCCAGGGCTGCGCGCACGGCATTCTGGTCCGGTAAGGATTGGGCGGGGTTGGTGCAAGCGATCCACAGCGCCTTGATCTTGCCGGCCTGCACCTGTTCAAACAGTTCGATCGCAGTGAGACCGGTGGGCGCCGGCAGTTGATCCACGCCCCAATAGCTCGCGACCTCGGCGCGATGTTCAGGGTTGGCCGCGTCGCGGTGGCCCGGCAGCAGGTTGGACAGGCTGCCGGTCTCGCGCCCACCCATGGCATTCGGTTGCCCAGTCAGGGAAAACGGCCCGCAGCCCGGCCGGCCAATGGTGCCCGTGGCCAGGTGCAGGTTGATCAACGCGCTGTTTTTCGCGCTGCCAGCAGTGGATTGGTTAAGCCCCATGCACCACAGCGACAAAAAGCTACTGGAAGTGCCTATCCACTGGGCGCACAGGCGCAACTGCTCGACACTGATGCCGCACAGTTGCGTGACCATTTGCGGCGTGTAGTCATGCACCAGGCGTTTGAGCTCGGCCAGGCCCTCGGTGTGGGCCTGGATAAAGGCGTGGTCGATCCAGCCTTCCCACAGCAGCAGATGCAAGATCCCATGGAACAACGCCACATCTGTCCCCGGCAGGATTGCCAGGTGCAGGTCGGCCAAATCGCAGGTGTCTGTACGCCGAGGGTCAATCACCAGCACTTTCATCTGCGGGCGTTGCGCCTTGGCTTGCTCCAGGCGTCGGAACAATACTGGGTGGGCATAGGCCATATTGCTGCCGACGATCATCACGCAGTCGCTGTTTTCCAGGTCTTCATAGCTGCACGGCGGCGCATCGGCGCCCAGGCTGCGCTTGTAGCCGACCACGGCCGAAGACATGCACAGCCGTGAGTTGCTGTCGATATTGTTGGTGCCAACCAAGGCCCGAGCCAATTTGTTGAAGCTGTAGTAATCCTCGGTCAGCAGTTGCCCCGAGATATAGAACGCCACGCTGTCGGGCCCATGTTCGGCGATGGTATCGGCGAACACAGTGGCCGCGTGTTCCAGGGCGGTGCCCCAATCGGTGCGTGTGCGTGCCAAGTCCTTGCCCAGGCGCAACTCCGGGTACAGGGCGCGGGCGCTTAAATCGCCGGTCAGGTGCAGGCTCGCGCCTTTACTGCACAATCTGCCGAAGTTGGCCGGGTGGCTCGGGTCGCCTTGCACCCCCAGGATCTGTTCGCCGTCATGCTCGATCAGCACGCCGCAGCCCACCCCGCAATAACAGCAGGTGGACGCGGTGGTCTGGCGGTTCATCAACCAGCGTCCCGTAGGGCCAGCATCACCCGACCGTTTTCCACCCGGGCCTGGTGATGGTGGGCGCAGCCGATATCCGGGGCCTGGGCTTCGCCGGACGCCAGGTCAATCTGCCAGTTGTGCAGCGGGCAGGCCACGCGCTTGCCGTAGATCAAGCCTTGGGACAGCGGGCCGCCCTTGTGCGGGCAACGGTCGTCGAGGGCGAAGACTTCGTCGTCACTGGTGCGGAAAATCGCGATATCGCCTTTCGGCCCACTGATGATGCGCGAGCCCAGGGTATTGATTTCATCTAGGGCGCAGATATCCAGCCAGTTCATAGCGAGACCTCCAGCTGTTTGACAGGGATAACGTCGAATTCCTTTTTCAGCAGCGGCTGTTCCAGGCGCTCTTTCCACGGGTCCTGCTCGAATGACAGCGAGAACTGCAGGCGCTCGTTGAGGGCCTTGCGGCGGGCCGGGTCCTCGAGCACCGCCTTCTTGATATGCTCCATGCCAACCCGTTGCAGGTAGTGCACCGTGCGCTCCAGGTAGAACGCTTCTTCGCGGTACAGCTGCAGAAACGCGCCGTTGTATTCGCGCACCTCCTCGGCGGTTTTCAGCTTGACGAAGAACTCCGCGACTTCGGTCTTGATCCCGCCATTGCCGCCGATGTACATCTCCCAGCCCGAGTCGACGCCGATGATTCCGACATCCTTGATCCCCGCTTCCGAGCAATTGCGTGGGCATCCGGAGACCGCCAGCTTGACCTTGTGGGGCGACCACATATTGAACAGGTCATGCTCCAGCTCGATGCCCAGTTGCGTGGAGTTCTGCGTACCGAATCGGCAGAACTCGCTGCCCACGCAGGTTTTCACGGTGCGGATGGACTTGCCGTAGGCGTGGCCTGACGGCATATCCAGATCCTTCCATACGCCCGGCAAGTCCTGCTTCTTGATGCCGAGCAAGTCGATACGCTGGCCGCCCGTGACCTTGACCATCGGCACGTTGTACTTGTCGGCCACGTCGGCAATTCGGCGCAGCTCCGAGGGGTTGGTCACACCGCCCCACATCCGTGGGACTACCGAATAGGTGCCATCTTTCTGAATATTGGCGTGGGCCCGCTCGTTGATCAGCCGCGATTGCGGGTCGTCCTTGGCCTCGCCGGGCCAGGTGGAAATCAGGTAATAGTTGAGGGCCGGGCGGCAGGTGGCGCAGCCATTGGGCGTGCGCCAGTTGAGGTAACGCAGGGTGGCGTCGATGGTCAGCAGGTGCTGCTCGCGGATGGCCTGGCGGATCTGCCCGTGATTGAGATCGCTGCAGCCGCAGATGGCCTTTTCGCTTTTGGGTTTGACGTCGGCAGCACCGCCCACGGTGTTGATCAGGATCTGTTCCACCAGGCCAGCACAGGAGCCGCAGGAACTGGCGGCCTTGGTGTGTTTTTTCACCTCGTCGACGCTGAACAAGCCCTGTTCCTGGATCGCCTTGACGATGGTGCCCTTGCACACGCCGTTGCAGCCACAGACTTCGGCGCTGTCGGCCATGCTCATGGCCTTGTCCTGCCCTTGATGGCCGACGTCGCCCAGCGCATTCTCACCGAACATCAGGTGATCGCGGATTTCGCCAATGGCGTGGTTCTCGCGAATCTGGCGGAAATACCAACCGCCATCCGCGGTGTCGCCGTACAGGCAGGCGCCGACCAGGATGTCATCCTTGATCACCAGCTTCTTGTACACGCCGCCGATCGGATCGGAGAGGGTGATGGTCTCGGTGCCTTCGCCGCCCATGAAGTCGCCGGCAGAGAACAGGTCGATGCCGGTGACTTTCAACTTGGTCGAGGTGACCGAGCCCTTGTAGGTGGCAAAACCCAGCTGGGCCAGATGGTTGGCGCAGACCTTGGCCTGTTCGAACAAGGGCGCCACCAGGCCGTAGGCGATGCCGCGATGGCTGGCGCATTCGCCGATCGCATAGATGCGCGGGTCATAGGTTTGCATCGTGTCATTGACCAGGATCCCACGGTTGCAGGGGATGCCGGACTTTTCCGCGAGTTCGGTATTGGGGCGGATGCCGGCGGCCATCACTACCAGGTCGGCGGGGATGACGTCGCCATTCTTGAACTGCACCGAGCCAACCCGGCCATTGCCGGCGTCGTGCAGGGCCTGGGTCTGTTCGCACAGGCGAAACACCAGGCCACGGCTTTCCAGCTCGGTCTGCAGCAGTTGGCCGCTGGTTTTGTCCAGCTGGCGTTCCAGCAACCATTCGCCCAGGTGCACCACGGTTACATGCATGCCGCGCAGCATCAGGCCATTGGCAGCTTCCAGGCCGAGCAGGCCGCCGCCGATCACCACCGCATGCTTGTGGGTCTTGGCGGTGTCGATCATGGCCTGGGTATCGGCGATATCGCGGTAGCCAATCACGCCCTGCAGGGTGTTGCCGGGGATCGGCAGGATAAACGGCGTGGAGCCGGTGGCGATCAGCAGGCGATCATATTCGGCCTCGGTGCCGTCTTCGGCGATGACTCTGCGCTTGACCCGGTCGATCTGCACCACCTTGCGGTTGAGCAGCAACTTGACGTTGTTGTCCAGGTACCAGTCCAGGTCGTTGAGCACGATCTCTTCGAAGGTTTGCTCACCGGCCAGCACCGGCGACAGCAGGATGCGGTTGTAGTTGGTGTGGGGCTCGGCGCCGAACACGGTGATGTCATAAATGTCGCTGCTGAGCTTGAGCAATTCTTCCAGGGTACGCACCCCGGCCATGCCGTTGCCGATCATCACCAGTTTGAGTTTTTTCATGTCGCTCTCCGACCAAACACGCGCAAACAAAAAAAGGCGTCCCCGCTAGTCAGCTAGCGAGGACGCCTTTGTCCTGGTCCCGTTCTCTCGGGAAGCACGCGCCTTCGTCGTTGAAGGGGCGGCTGTATGTGGGTTGTTGGGAAAGCTAATGCAGCAGCTGTGCCAAGTTCCCATGGCCCCAGTTTTATTGGGCGTTTAAATAGAGCCTCGGCGGATTTTGCCCGTTAGTGGTGCAAAAGCCAGTACATCAGCACCAGATTGATCAGCAGCGAAGCCACCGCCAGGGTCTGCCACACCTTGAGCGGTTCGCGCTCCAGCAAAGGCCGTGGTCGTACACTGAGTTCGCGGCGGTCGGCCTGTTCCAGTACCAGCAGCCATTCTTCGGCGGTTTCATAGCGTTGGGCGGGAAGGGCGGCTACGGCACGTTCCAGACTCAGGGGCAACCAATCCGGCAAGTCGGGGCGATAGCGGCTGGCGCTGACCGGCTGGTTGAAGCGCGGGCGTTGAAAGGCTTCGATTTCGCCGTAGGGGTAATGCCCGGTCAGCAGGTAATACAAGGTCACACCAACGCCATACAAATCCTGTTGCGCCGTAGGCTGCTCGCCACCGAAGGCTTCCGGTGCGATAAAGCTCGGGGTGCCGGGCAGCAGATGGGCGCGGTCTTCAGACAGCCCAGGGCAGTAGGCCAGGCCGAAGTCCAGCACTCGCAGTTCGCCATCGTCCCCCAGCAGCAGGTTTTCCGGCTTGATATCGCGGTGCAGGATCTGCCGGCGATGCAACAGGCCCACGGCCCGCAGCAAACGTTCGGCGATCGTCTGCCACTGCGCCAGCGGCAACGGGCCTTGCTGCTGGAACAGCTGGGCCAGGGTCTGCCCGGGATATTCGCGCATCACGTAGTACAAGTGCTGACGACCACTGGCGGCGTGGACTTCAGGAAAGGCGCGGCCGGCGACTCGGCGCAGGAACCATTCTTCCGACAACAAGGCTTGGGCCGCGTCGGTGTCGTCGTCGTGGCTCAGTGGCAGGGTCTTGAGCAGCCAGGGTTGTTGCTGGGCATCGCGGACCCGGTACAGCAGCGACTGCCGACTCTGGGCCAGCACGCTCTCTACTCGCCAGCCTTCAAAGATCTGGCCGGCCTTCAGCGCTGGCGGCAGCGGCCATTGCTGTAACTGCACCAGGGCGTCGCCGAGAGTGGCGGCGCCGAGTCGGTCGATACGCACCAGTACGGCGCTGGCGTTGTCTTGGCTGCCGGCCAGGTGCGCAGCGTTGACCAGGGTGCTGACGGCCAGGTCGAGGTCGCTTTGTTCACGCAGGATCGTGCCGATGCTGGCGTCGCCCAGCGTGGCCCACACCCCGTCGCTGAGCAGCAGGAAGCATTCACCTTCGCGCAGTTCGCCGTCGAGGAAATCCAGCACCAGGTGCTGATCCAGGCCGAGGGCGCGCTTGAGCACATGTTGCATGCCCGGCTGTTCCCACACATGGTCTTCGCTGATGCGTTGCAACTCGCCGTTGAGCCAGCGATATACTCGGCAATCGCCGACATGGGCGAGGGTGAAACGCCGGCCGCGAAACACCAGGGCACTGAGGGTTGTCAGCAGCGGTTGCCCGCCGCCATTGGCCTGCAACCAGCGGTTTTGCGCCAGCAACAGGCGCTCCAGCGCCTGGGCTACGCCCCAGGTCTGCGGCGTGGCGTAGTAGTCCAGGGCCAGGGCCTGCAGCGTCGAGCGCGCGGCCAGACCACCGTCGGCGCATTGGCTGACGCCATCGGCCAGTGCGCACAGGTAGCCTTTGCTCGCCGCCAGTTCCGCCATGGGTGTGACCACGCGCAGCGCGTCCTGGTTTTCGCTGCGCGGGCCGATGGCACTGGCCTGGGCGACGCTCAGTTGCAGGCTCATCAGACGCGTGCGGCGGTCACGGCGGCCGATCCCCAGGTGGTTCTCCAGCGCCGTTTCACGCCATGCAGGCCGAACCAGGCCAGCACACCGAGGCTGGCGAACAACCATAGGGCCAGTTGATAACTGCCGGTACTCTGCTTGATCGCACCCATACCGGCGGCGAGGGCGAAGCCACCAATGCCGCCGGCCATGCCGATCAGCCCGGTCATCACGCCGATTTCCCGGCGAAAGCGCTGGGGCACCAGTTGGAACACCGCGCCATTCCCGGCGCCGAGGCCGAGCATGGTGCAGACGAACAGCGCCAATGCCGCGTAAGAACTCGGCAGGTTGAAACCTACGGCAGCGATGCACACCACTGCCACGCTGTACATGCCGAGCAGGGTCTTGATCCCGCCGAAACGATCCGCCAGGGCGCCGCCCAAGGGCCGCATCAGGCTGCCGCCGAACACGCAGGCGGCGGTGTAGTAGCCGGCGGTCACCGGGCTCAGGCCGTACTGGTCGTTGAAGTAGCCGGGCAGGGCGCTGGCCAGGCCGATAAAACCGCCGAAGGTCACGCTGTAGAAGAACATGAACCACCAGCTGTCGCGGTCGCCCAGGGCCTTGAAGTAGTCGGCCATGGATTTGGCTTTCGGCCGCTCTGGGGCATTGCGTGCGAGCCAGGCGAACACGATCAGCGTCAGCACCAGCGGAATCAGTGCAAAGCCGAACACATTGCTCCAGCCGAATGCGGCCGCCAGCACCGGTGCCAGCAATGCGGCAAACACGGTGCCGGAGTTACCGGCCCCGGCGATGCCCATGGCCTTGCCCTGGTGTTCCGCCGGGTACCACTGGGACGCCAAGGGCAGGGCGACTGCAAAGGAGGCACCGGCCATGCCCAGGAACAGGCCCAGCAGCAAGGCTTGCTCGTAGCTGTGGATCCCCAGTTTCCAGGCACAGAACAGCGCCACGATCACAATCACCTGGCCGATCAGCCCGGCGGTCTTGGGCGACAGCTTGTCGGCCAGCATGCCCATCAGAAAACGCAGCAACGCGCCGGCCAGGATCGGTGTCGCCACCACCAGGCCACGCTGTTGAGTGGTCAGCTGCAGGTCGGCGGCAATCTGCACCGCCAGCGGGCCCAGCAGGTACCAGACCATGAAGCTCAGGTCGAAATACAGGAACGCGGCGAATAGGGTCGGGGTGTGCCCGGATTTCCAGAAGCTTGATTTCATCATGCACCTCAACGGTTGGGGGCTAGGGGGCCAAAACGCAAAAAACGCCGCCACCAGGTTCGCGAGGGGCAAACCGGATGGGCGACGTCTTTGTCGTGGAGGGGCAACCGCCGTTGGCTACCTGTCAGGATTGTTTAGCAAGAGCTGAGCCAGATCAGCCGAGCAACTCGCTCATGGCAATAATCTGCTCCGCCACCTGGATCAGTTTCTGTTGGCGACTCATGGCCTGGCGGCGCATCAGGGTGTAGGCCTCTTCTTCATTGCAGTCCTTCATTTTCATCAACAGGCCCTTGGCCAGCTCGATGCGCTTGCGCTCGGCCAACTGCTGGTCGCGGGCGTGCAGTTGGGCGCGCAGGGCCTGGTCGCTCTCGAAGCGGGCCATGGCCACATCAAGGATCGGTTGCAAGCGCTGGGCCTGGATGCCTTCGATAATGTAGGCACTGACCCCGGCCCTGATTGCCTGGCGCATCACGTTCGGGTCGTGCTCATCGGTAAACATCACGATGGGCCGGGGTTGGTCGCGGCTGACCAGCACCACTTGCTCCATCACATCGCGACCGGGTGACTCGGTATCGATCAGGATCACGTCCGGGCGCACCGTTTCGACGCGTGCGGGCAGGTCGATGGTCAGGCCCGACTCATCGATCACTTCGAAACCAGCCTCGGTCAGCGCAGCCTTGAGGCGCCCGACCTTGCGCGCAGTGTCATTGATCAACAGGATTCGCAGCATTGTCATACCCCTTTCAGCGCAGCGCTTGGCGGCTGGCGTCATCGGCCAGGGCATGCAGGCGGAAGCTGCGGGCGTAGCCGGCAGGGTCGGAGCCGTCCCAGGTCTTGCCGTCGATCAACTGGCTGCTGCGCATCTCTGAGTCGCCGGCGGCAATGCCCAGCGTCTCGGCCGCCTGGCGATACAGCGCCAGTTGCTGCACCTGCCGGGCGACGCCCAGGTAGTCAGGGTCTTCACGCAGCAAGCCCCAGCGTCGGAACTGGGTCATGAACCACATGCCGTCGCTGAGGTAGGGCAGGTTCACCTCGCCACCGGCGAAAAAACGCAATGCGTGGGGATCTTGCCACTGGTTGCCCAGGCCATCGTCATAGTTGCCCAGCAGTCGCGGCTCTATACAGTCCAGTGGGGCGTCCAGGTACTCACGGGCACTGAGCAATTGCGCAGTGGAGCGGCGGTTTTCACTGCCCTGTTCGATAAACCGGCTGGCCTCGAGAATCGCCATCACCAGCACGCGGGCGGTATTGGGATACTCGTCGACGAAGGCCTGGGTGCAGCCCAGGACTTTTTCCGGATGATCGGGCCAGATCGACTGGCTGGTCGCCAGGGTAAAGCCTTGATTTTCCTTCACTGCGCTGGCGCTCCAGGGTTCGCCGACACAAAACCCCTCGATGCGTCCGGCTTGCAGGTGCGCAACCATCTGCGGTGGCGGCACCACTACGCTGTTCACATCCCGCAACGGATGAATGCCTTGGCTGGCCAGCCAGTAATACAACCACATGGCGTGGGTGCCGGTGGGAAATGTCTGGGCAAAGGTCAGTTTCGTCCGGCTTTGGTGCACATGGCGCTCCAGTGCCTCAGGAGTGACCACACCTTGGGTCTGCAGGCCGCGGGACAGGTTGATGCTCTGGCCGTTCTGGTTCAGCCCCATCAGCACCGCCATGGGGCAAGGGGCGACACCGCCGATGCCCAGATGCACGGCATAGATCAGCCCGTAGAGACTGTGGGCGGCGTCCAGTTCGCCGCTGACCAGCTTGTCACGCAGGTTGGCCCAGGACGACTGGCGCTTGAGATTCAGCGTGAGGCCATAGGGTTGGGCAAAGCCCTGGGTGGCGGCAACTACCAGCGAGGCGCAATCGGTCAATGCCATGAAGCCCAGGTCGAGGCTGCTTTTTTCCGGGGCGTCACTGCCGTTTACCCAAGCCAGTGGATCGTTCATCAACACCTGCCTTTTTCCAGGAAAGCCGTGATTCCCTGGGGTGGCGGTGCAGGCCATTGCAGGGTAACCACGCCTATGTGCGTAGGCTCGCCGAGTCTTTGGCGCGGGCCTGTTACAGAGTGCATAGCAAGGCACATGCCATGGGCTGGAGGGTGGGTTCTGCCGTCAGCTTTCCATCATGATTGAACCTCCTGCGCCTCGCAGTATGGCCGCTTCTTCAAGCCATACAGCCCAGGAATCCTGAGTGTTTCCCCTGAAAAAGGCCTTTGTCCATGCACCTGGAAATACTGTTGCAGGAACAACTGATCAGCCGCAAGCGTCTGGCTGCGTTCGCACCGGGGAAGGTACTGCCCTTGGATCCAGGGGTAACCCGATGTGTGGAGGTGCGGGTCAACGGGCAACTGATGGCATTGGGTGAGCTGGTGCAACTGGAGGACCGGCTGGGGGTGGAGTTGCAGGAGACCTATCAGGAGTGGATCTCTCAATAAGGGCGGGTAGCGAATTGTCCTACCGGAGGGTGCAAAAAAAAGTCGGCTGAATGGGTTTTGTCCTAACGCGGGCCGAAGTGCCGATTTCTATAGTTGTGACATTGGCGCGAGCTGGCACAGGAAATAAGGATTTTGAATGGCAGTAGTCGAATGCAGAGGTGCGTATGGTCGTCGTGACTGCTGAACCTGCGACTTCCCTGGTCTTTGCTCGCTGGACTTTGCATGGCGATGGCCGGTTGACGGGCGGGCACGCGGATATTCAGTTGCCACCCAAGGAGGGGCAGGTTCTGCGTCTGCTGCTGGCCTCCGGTGGCACGTTGATGACCAAGGACCGCTTGTTGGAACTGGCCTGGTCCCGTGGCGAGGTGGCCGATGAATCACTGACGCGGTGCATTTACTCCCTGCGCAAGCACCTGGGTGCTGACAAAGGATTTATCAAGACGATCTACGGCAAGGGGTATCGCTTTACCTGCCCGGTGCGTGTGGTGAGCAACCCATCAAGGCACGTTGTGCATGTGTGCTCATTCTGCGGTCAGGCCAGCAATGCTTAAGGGGTGGAGCAGGGGCCTGCTGCTCGGCTTGCTGATGGGCAGCAACCAGGCACTGGCCTATTGCTGGGACGAAATGGCCCGGCGATACGACCTGGAACCTGAGTTGTTGCAGGCCATCGCTGCGGTAGAGTCGGGTTACCGCTCCCAGGCAATGAACTACACCAACCGCAACGGCACGCGTGATATCGGCCTGATGCAGATCAACAGCATCCACCTGCCGCGTTTGCTCAAGCAGGGCATTACCGAAGAGCGTCTGCTGAACGAGCCTTGCCTGTCAGTGGAGGTCGGTGCCTCGATCCTGGCTGAGTTTATCCAGCGTTTCGGATATAACTGGACGGCGGTGGGTGCCTACAACGTCGGGCCGGGGCCAGGCCCGCAGCGTGAGGCACTACGCCTGCGGTACGCGGAAAGGATCTGGGTGCGTTATGAAGCGCTGGTTTCGCAGCGTCAATGAGATCAGCGCGGCGCGCCTCGCATGCGGCCCGCCACCCCGGCTATAATCGGCGTCACCTTTTGCCGCCATCCGAGTCTAGCCCGCCCATGTATACCTTGGCCCGCCAGCTGTTGTTCAAACTCTCCCCGGAAACCTCCCACGATCTGTCCCTGGACCTGATCGGTGCCGGTGGCCGCCTGGGACTCAATGGCCTGGTATGCAAGGCACCGGCGAAAATGCCGGTGTCGGTGATGGGGCTGGATTTTCCTAACCCGGTCGGCCTGGCAGCCGGCCTGGACAAGAACGGCGCGGCCATCGATGGGTTCGCGCAGTTGGGGTTCGGCTTTGTCGAAATCGGCACTGTGACCCCGCGGCCACAACCGGGCAACCCCAAACCACGCATTTTCCGCTTGCCGGAAGCCGAGGCGATCATCAATCGCATGGGTTTCAACAACCTGGGCGTCGACCATCTGCTGGCGCGGGTCCAGGCGGCGAAGTACACAGGCATCCTGGGTATCAACATCGGCAAGAACGTCGATACGCCGGTTGAGCGCGCGGTGGATGACTACCTGATCTGCCTGGACAAGGTCTATGCCCACGCCAGCTATGTCACCGTCAACG
Source organism: Pseudomonas libanensis (assembly GCF_001439685.1). Classification (GTDB taxonomy): domain Bacteria; phylum Pseudomonadota; class Gammaproteobacteria; order Pseudomonadales; family Pseudomonadaceae; genus Aquipseudomonas; species Aquipseudomonas libanensis. The sequence goes on along the minus strand of NZ_JYLH01000004.1, from coordinate 392,773 downwards.
TCAGCTCGCCCAATACCCCGGGCCTGCGCAGCCTGCAATTTGGTGATTCCCTCAAGCAACTGCTCGAAGCCTTGCGCCAACGCCAGGAAGATCTGGCCGTGCGCCACGGCAAGCGCGTGCCATTGGCGATCAAGATCGCGCCGGACATGAGCGATGAAGAAACCGTGCTGGTGGCCCAGGCCCTGGTGGAGTCGGGGATGGACGCAGTGATTGCGACCAACACTACCCTCAGCCGCGTAGGTGTTGAAGGCTTGGCCCATGGTGACGAGGCGGGCGGCCTGTCGGGCGCGCCGGTGCGGGACAAGAGCACCCATATCGTCAAGGTGCTGGCGGCCGAGTTGGCTGGGCGTTTGCCAATCATTGCGGTGGGCGGTATCACCGAAGGCAAGCACGCTGCCGAAAAGATCGCGGCTGGCGCGAGCCTGGTGCAGTTGTATTCAGGGTTTATCTACAAAGGGCCGGCGCTGATACGCCAGTCGGTGGATGCCATCGCTGCCTTGCGCTGATGCAAACGGCTAATCGGCAGGTAATAAAAAGGGCTCCATAAAGGAGCCCCTGGGCCGAAGCCCGCCGCCCGGATGGGGCGCGCGTGGTTAAGTCGCTACATATTCAAAGGTGTGTGTCGGAATTTAAGTGCCCTGATTAGCCGACGGCGTGAAGTTCGTTGAGTCTGTGGATGCCCGCAGTGCCAGTCATACCGTCCCAATTGTCGCCGCGTCCTTCTCGCCAGCCGTTGATCCAGGCTTGGCGTACCGACGGTAGAGTAAATGGGCAAAGCTCACGGGATTTTCCATGAACACCATATTGATATCCGCGTAAAAATGCTCTTTCCAACGGATCACGCTTAAGTCTTCTCATAGGGTGTTTCCCTCACTTGTTGACTGTCTAGATATCCTTCGGCCTTGTCCAAGGCCGGGCAGAGTTTTTCTGCCGTTGGTGGGCTCGCTGCCGGCGTGGCGAGCCGATGTGTCGGCGTCGTGACGGCGCCAACCTGTGTTGAGTTCTAACCAATAGGTCACATGGATTCAATGATCGTTTTGTCATAAGCACGTAACGATAACGATGCTATAGCCATAAGCTGGGATGGCTTTTCGTCCCTTTTATTGGGCAAAGCCAGCTATGATGTGCCCTGCAAAGCGAAAGGGTTTAATCCTTTAGTGAGAATTTCCGCCTGTTGCAGTCGGTTATTATTCGACGAAGGGTCAGAATATTTCGTTTTGTTGCGGATGTAATCGCTAAAAATTTCTCTCTGCCCCGTCAATAAAGGCCCGAGGGCCCGTCAGACGGGGTGGGACGGCACATTCGTGCCACGCGAGCACTCTTCAAGAAAAGTGCTTGATTGAAAACCGAGCCGGCGATGCGTCGCCCGTTCATTTATTGCTGAAAAGCCTGGAATGCCCCATGTCGGACCGTTTTGAACTCTTCCTCACTTGCCCCAAGGGCCTCGAAGGCCTGCTGATCGAGGAAGCCGTCGGGCTTGGCCTTGAGGAAGCCCGCGAGCACACCTCGGCTGTGCGCGGCATGGCCGACATGGAAACCGCCTACCGCCTGTGCCTCTGGTCACGCCTGGCCAACCGTGTGCTGCTGGTGCTCAAGCGCTTCCCGATGAAGGACGCCGAAGACCTCTACCATGGCGTGCTGGATATCGAATGGGCCGACCACATGGTGCCCGATGGCAGCCTGGCGGTGGAGTTCAGCGGTCATGGCTCGGGCATCGACAACACCCACTTCGGCGCGCTGAAGGTCAAGGATGCGATCGTCGACAAGCTGCGCACCCCGACCGGCGAACGTCCGTCCATCGACAAAATCAACCCGGACCTGCGCATTCACCTGCGCCTGGACCGTGGCGAAGCGATCCTGTCCCTGGATCTGTCCGGCCACAGCCTGCACCAGCGCGGCTACCGCCTGCAGCAGGGCGCGGCACCGTTGAAGGAGAACCTGGCGGCGGCGATTTTGATCCGCGCCGGCTGGCCACGCATTGCCGCCGAAGGTGGCGCGCTGACTGACCCGATGTGCGGCGTCGGCACCTTCCTGGTCGAAGGCGCGATGATCGCCGCCGACATGGCCCCCAACCTCAACCGCGAACTGTGGGGCTTCACCACCTGGCTGGGCCACGTCCCGGCGCTGTGGAAGAAGCTGCACAGCGAGGCCACCGAACGCGCGGCCATCGGTATGAACAAACCGCCGTTGTGGGTACGAGGCTACGAAGCTGACCCACGCCTGATCCAGCCGGCACGCAATAACATCGAACGCGCTGGCCTGAGCCATTGGATCAAGGTGTACCAGGGCGAAGTCGGCACCTTCGAGCCGCGCCCGGACCAGAATCAGAAAGGCCTGGTGATCTGCAACCCGCCCTACGGCGAGCGCCTGGGTGACGAAGCCAGCCTGTTGTACCTCTACCAGAACCTCGGCGAGCGCCTGCGCCAGGCCTGCATGGGCTGGGAAGCGGCGGTGTTCACCGGCGCGCCGGACCTGGGCAAGCGCATGGGCATCCGCAGTCACAAGCAGTATTCCTTCTGGAACGGCGCATTGCCGTGCAAATTGCTGCTGATCAAGGTCAACCCGGATCAGTTCGTCACCGGCGAGCGCCGTACCCCGGAACAGCGCCAGGCCGAGCGTGAGCAAGCGGCTTACGACCAGGCCCCGACCGAGCCGGTAGAGCGCCAGTACAACAAGAACGGCAACCCGATCAAGCCGGCCCCGGCGCCCGTGGTGGAACAGGCGCGCTTGAGCGAAGGCGGGCAGATGTTTGCCAACCGCCTGCAAAAGAACCTCAAGCTGTTGGGCAAATGGGCCAAGCGTGAAGGCGTGGATTGCTACCGTGTGTATGACGCTGACATGCCTGAATACTCCATGGCCATCGACCTGTATCACGATTGGGTGCACGTGCAGGAGTACGCCGCGCCGAAATCCATCGACCCGGAAAAAGCCTCGGCCCGCATGTTCGATGCCCTGGCAGCGATTCCCCAGGCACTCAACGTCGACAAGAGCCGCGTGGTGGTCAAGCGTCGTGAGCGCCAGAGCGGTACCAAGCAGTACGAGCGTCAGAGCGCCCAGGGCAAGTTCACCGAAGTCAGTGAAGGCGGCGTGAAGTTGCTGGTCAACCTCACCGACTACCTGGACACCGGCCTGTTCCTCGATCACCGCCCGATGCGCATGCGTATCCAGAAGGAAGCGGCGGGCAAGCGCTTCCTCAACCTGTATTGCTACACCGCCACCGCCAGTGTGCACGCCGCCAAGGGCGGCGCGCGCAGCACCACCAGCGTCGACCTGTCCAAGACCTATCTGGACTGGGCGCGTCGCAACTTCTCGCTCAATGGTTTCTCCGACAAAAACCGGCTGGAGCAGGGTGACGTCATGGCATGGCTGGAGGCCAGCCGCGATGAGTTCGATATGATTTTCATCGACCCGCCGACCTTCTCCAACTCCAAGCGCATGGAAGGCATCTTCGACGTGCAGCGTGACCACGTGCAATTGCTCGACCTGGCCATGGCCCGCCTGGCGCCGGGTGGCGTGTTGTACTTCTCCAATAACTTCCGCAAGTTCCAGCTGGAAGACAACGTCAGTGAACGCTATGCGGTCGAGGAAATCAGCGACAAGACCATCGACCCGGACTTTGCGCGCAATGCGAAGATCCACCGGGCCTGGAAAATCACCGCACGCTGATTAAACATCAGAAGTTCTGAATGCGCTGAGTATCCAGTGTGGGAGGGGGCTTGCTCCCGATAGCAGAGTGTCAGTCACCCGATGTATTGACTGATACACCTCTATCGGGAGCAAGCCCTCTCCCACATTAAGCGCCCGCAGTTTTTACGCTGGTCAAACCCTGGGCCAATGGCTATAACTGAAAGCCTAGCCATAGTGACCCCCCGCACGCTGGCGTTGCGAGTGTTGCCCATGCCGATGCAAGCCGGTCGCCCGAAAATCCTTGGTTTTATCAGTGAGCAGGCGTCGGCTTGGCTGGTGGCGTTGGTCGTACTGTCGGTCGGTAGCGCGTTGACGGTGGTTGTCGCGTGGGCGGCGGCCGATCTGTATCAGCAGCAGGTGCACCAGCGTTTCCAATTGTTGGTCAACGAACGCTTCACTCGTATCCAGGAACGTTTCGAAGACCAGGAACAACGCCTGGGGAGCTTGCAGCGTTTCTTCGCCAATTCCGCTGATGTGTCCCGTAGCGAGTTCGACGGTTTTGCCCAACCGCTGTTGCTGCATGCCCGTGCCTATTCCTGGGCGCCGCGGGTATTTCGCGAGCAGCGCAGCCAGTTTGAACAACAGATCTCCCGCCAGCGCGGCGTACCTTTTGCGATCCGTGAACTGAATGCCTTGGGCGAGTTGGCACCGGCCGCCGAGCGCGATGAATACGTCCCGGTACTCTACAGCCAGACGCAAAGCCTGCTGGGCGCCCCCTTGGGTTTTGACCTGCTGGCCCAGCCCTTGCGCCGCTCAGCCCTGGAACGTGCACAACAAAGCGGCAAGCCTGCGGTGTCACAACCCATGCAATTGGTGGGCGTCGAGCCTGCCTATGCGGCCGGGGTGTTGCTGGTAGCGCCGGTCAGCAAAGCTGGCGATACCGAGCCCTACGGTTTTGTCATGGCGGTGATCAGCATGCGCCAGCTGGTGACCGACGGTTTACCCAAGCCGAACCGCGACAACCTGGTGATGCAGATCATCGATACTTCCGACAGCCAGCAGCGGGAGTTGTATGCGTCGAGCAATGCACCGGGCAACAGTGACCTGTCGTCTACGCGCCGTCTTGCCCTCGGTGACCATGTCTACGCCCTGAGCGTGCGTGCGAGCCAGGTGTTCGACATGGCGAATCACTCGTCCATGAACACCGTCCTGGCCATGGGCGTGCTGCTCAGTGCCTTGCTCAGCGCCTTGCTCTACGTGTTGGTCAGCCAGCGCCAGCGCGCGTTGAAACTGGTGGAGCAGCGTACCGTGCAGTTGCGCTTGCGAGAGCAGGAGTTACGTGGGGCCCATGGTCAGCTGCGCAGTGTGCTGAACGCGGCGACCCAAGTGGCGATCATCGCTACCGACTTGCGCGGTGTGATCAACACCTTCAACGCTGGTGCCGAACGCATGCTGGGGTTCAAGAGCGAAGAGGTGCTGGGCCGCCTGAAGTTGGAGAGCCTGCACCTGGCCTCGGAACTTGAAGCACGCGCTGTGCCCTTGAGCGCGGCGTTGGGCAAGCGCATCCCGCCGAGCCAGGCGATGCTGGTGGAAACCCCCGACAGTCAACATGAAGCCCGCGAATGGACGCTGCAGCGCAAGGACGGCAGCCAGCTGACCGTCAACATGCTGGTAACGGTACTTCTGGACGACTACGGCCTATGGGTCGGGCATTTGGCGATTTACCTGGACATCACCGAGCAGAAGAGCGCCTACGAAGCTCTTGCCGCGCGGGATCGCTTGCTGAAAAAACTCAGCAGTCATGTGCCTGGCGGAATCTTCCAGTTCACCCTGGAACCCCAGGACAACTGGCGTTTCATCTACGCCAGCCAAGGCATGCGCGATATCTATGAAATCGAACTCGGTGTGTTGCAACAGGATGCGCGCACGGTGTTCGAGCGCATCCACCCGTTGGACGCCGAGCGGGTGCAGGCGTCGATTCGTTTGTCGGCCCTGCAATTAAGCCACTGGCGCGAAGAGTACCGCGTGCAATTGCCGCAGCGAGGCCTGCGCTGGATTCGCGGCGAGGCGACACCGGAGGAATTACCGGGAGGCGGTACGCTTTGGCACGGTTATGTATCGGATATTTCCGATCTCAAGCGGGTCGAGGAAGAACTGCGTGCGCTGTCCATCACCGATTCATTGACGGGCATTTATAACCGCCGTTATTTTCAGGATCGCCTCAAGGTCGAGATGCTCCGCCTCAACCGCAGCGCCGGTGCTCTGTCGTTAATCATGCTCGATATCGATCACTTCAAGCGGATCAACGACCAGCACGGCCACGCCATGGGTGACCGCGTATTGCAGGAGTTGTGCAAGCGCATTGGCCAGCGGTTGCGGCGTACCGATGTATTCTGCCGGGTAGGCGGCGAAGAGTTCGCGGTGCTGTGCCCCGGCACCGATGGTGCCCAGGCTTATAGCCTGGCGACGCAGTTGTGGCAGTCGCTGCGCAACACGCCGATGGAACCGGTGGGTATCGTCACCGCCAGCTTTGGCGTGGCCAGTTGGCGGATCGATGAAGACATAGATGGCTTGCTGCTGCGCGCTGATTCGGCAGTGTATGTGGCCAAGCAGGCGGGCAGGGACCGGGTCGAGGCGTGTGGGAGTGGGCAAGCCCTGATGCCTGTAGGAGCGAGCTTGCTCGCGAAAAAGCCATAGACGCCGCGTTTATTCAGGAGACACGCGTTAACGTTGACGATTTTCGCGAGCAAGCTCGCTCCTACAGGGTGATGTGATGCTTTAGAGAACCGGCGCGGCTGCAACGGCCTTCGGCTGGCGATACAGGTCCAGCAGCACCTGGTCCAGCACCGATGAGGCACCCCACGGTTTGTTGTCATTGAGGATCGCCACCACCGCCCAGGTATTGCCGTTGTTGTCGCGGCTGTACCCGGCGATGGCACGCACGGTATTCAATGTGCCGGTCTTTACATGGGCTTCCCCGCGCATGGCGGTGGTCTTCAAACGTTTACGCATGGTGCCATCGGTGCCGGCGATTGGCATCGAGCTGATGTACTCCGCCGCATAGGGGCTTCTCCAGGCTGCTTGCAGCATGGCCGCCATCTCGCGGGCGCTGACCCGTTCGGCGCGGGACAGACCGGAGCCATTCTCCATCACCAAGTGCGGCGCGGTGATGCCTTTCTTCGCCAGCCACTGGCGCACGACGCGTTGCGCGGCCTTGGCATCGTCCCCATCGGCATCGTTGCGAAACTGCGCGCCCAGGCTCAGGAACAACTGCTGGGCCATGGTGTTGTTACTGTACTTGTTGATGTCGCGGATGATTTCCGCCAGGTCCGGCGAGAACGCACGGGCCAGCACCTTGGCATCCTTGGGCACCGGCGCCTGGATATCACGGCCCTGGATGGTGCCGCCCAATTCCTTCCAGATTGCGCGCACGGCACCGGCGGTGTACGTGGCGTGGTCAAGCAGCGACAGGTAGGTCTGCGAGCTGCAGCCATCCGCCAGTTGGCCGCTGACGGTCACGGTCACGCTGCCGTCTGCGGCGGTCACTGGGCTGTAGCGAACGTCACCGGTGCACTGCTTGGCGTTGGTGGCTTTCACTTGGTTGTCGATGCGAATGCTGGCAATCGGCGGTTCGACCGACACGATGACCCGTCCCGAATCATTGCGGGTCACGAAGCGCAGGGCCTTGAGATTGACCAGCAGGGCATCGGGCTTGACCAGGAACGGCTTGTTTTCGTCATTGCCGTCGTCGTTGAACTCAGGCAATTGCGGCTGGTTGAAGAAGTTGCGGTCCAGTACCAGGTCGCCAGTGACTTGCTGCACGCCATTGGCGCGCAGGTCGCGCATCAGCAGCCAGAGTTTTTCCATGTTCAGCTTGGGGTCGCCACCGCCCTTGAGGTACAGGTTGCCGCGCAACACGCCGCCGCTGAGGGTGCCGTCGGTGTAGAACTCGGTCTTCCACTGGTGGTTGGGGCCGAGCATTTCCAGGGCCGCGTAGGTGGTGACCAGCTTCATGGTGGAGGCCGGGTTCACTGAGACATCGGCGTTGAACACGGTGGCTGTGCCGGGGCCGTTCAGCGGCAGCATTACCAGGGACAGCGCGGTGTTTTGCAGCTTGGCTTTCTGCAGGGCCTGGGCAACGCTGGGCGGCAGGGTGGTATTAATCGGGGCGGCAGTGGCGCAGAAGGCCAGTGGCAAGAGGAAACCGGCGAATAACACTGAACGTAAAGATTTGATCATAAGAGGTAGAACCCTACTGCTGAGGAGGGTGAAAAGGTGAGGGGTATGCAAGAAAATCCCTCAATGGTCACGAAAGTGTCGGCATTATGCCCCAAGCTGGCACCACTTGTAGCTCAACGATAGCTGCTAATCGCGGTTTTTTTGTCGGCTTTTGCCCGCCCGTCCCAGAGAGTCGGGCAATTGCCGCCTTAAACTGCTAAAGTGCCGCCCGTTATTACTTATGAGGATTGTTCCAATGGCGACTAACCGTTCCCAGCGTCTGCGCAAAAAACTGTGCGTTGATGAATTTCAAGAGCTGGGTTTCGAACTGAACCTGGACTTCAAAGAAGGCCTGAGTGAAGAAGCTATCGACGCTTTCCTCGAAGCATTCATCAAAGAAGCCATGGAAGCCAACGGTCTGGGCTATGTCGGCGGCGACGACTACGGTCTGGTTTGCCTGCAGAAGCGTGGCTCGGTTTCCGAAGAGCAGCGCGCAGCTGTTGAAGCCTGGCTGAAAACCCGTTCCGAGCTGACCAAGGCTGAAGTCAGCCCGCTGCTGGACGTGTGGTATCCGGAAAAGCCGATCAACGCGGCCAAGTGATACTTAAAAAAACGGCGACCTGAGGGTCGCCGTTTTTTTATGCCTTGCGCCAATTCAGAATCAGCAACGTCAACACCCCCGCCACAATCCCCCAGAACGCCGAACCGATGGAAAACAACGTCAAGCCTGACGCGGTGACCATAAAGGTGATCAGCGCCGCTTCCCGTTCCTTCGGCTCATTCATGGCGATGCTCAGGCCATTGATGATCGAGCCAAACAGCGCCAACGCTGCAATCGACAGTACCAATTCCTTGGGCAAGGCTGCGAACAACGCCGCCAAGGTCGCGCCGAATACCCCGGCAATCCCGTAGAACACCCCGCACCACACCGCTGCGGTGTAGCGCTTGTTGCGGTCTTCATGGGCATGGGGCCCGGTGCAGATCGCCGCGCTGATGGCCGCCAGGTTGATACCGTGGGAGCCGAACGGAGCCAGCACCAGCGAGGCCAGGCCGGTGGTGGTGATCAACGGCGATGCCGGCACGTTGTAGCCGTCGGCCCGCAGTACGGCAACGCCGGGCATGTTTTGCGAGGTCATGGCCACCACGAACAGCGGGATGCCGATGCTGATGGTCGCCGCCAGTGAGAAGTGCGGCGTGGTCCACACCGGCGTTGCCACTTCCAGGTGGAAGCCGCTGAAATCCAGCAACCCCATCAGCCCTGACAGCAGGGTGCCGATTACCAACGCAGCGAGCACGGCGTATCGCGGTGAAAGTCGCTTGATGACCAGGTAGGTGAAAAACATCCCCAGTACCAGCCCGGTACGATGCTGCGCGGCGACGAAAATTTCGCTGCCGATCTTGAACAGGATCCCCGCCAGCAATGCCGCCGCCAGCGACGCCGGGATCCGCTTGACCAGCTTTTCAAAGCTGCCGGTCAGCCCGCAAATGGTTACCAGCACCGCGCAGGTGATGTAGGCGCCGATGGCTTCGCCATAACTCACGCCGCCTAAGCTTGTGATCAACAGCGCCGCGCCCGGTGTGGACCAGGCAATGGTGATAGGCGTGCGATAGCGCAACGACAGGCCGATGCTGCACACCGCCATGCCGATGGAAATCGCCCAGATCCACGAGGAAATCTGCGCGGTGGTCAAACCGGCGGCCTGGCCGGCCTGGAACATCAGCACCAGGGAGCTGGTATAGCCGGTCATCATGGCGATGAAGCCGGCGACGATGGCCGACGCAGAAGTGTCGGCCAGCGGGCGCAAGGGCGCTTGGGTGGCATCGGTCATGGAAGGGTATTCCTTTTACCTGGGTTTTGCCGGTGATGGCGCAGATTCAAGCCTAAACTCAAACGTAACGAGGCATTGCAATACAGCCGGGGCCGCAAACAGCCGTACAGTGTGTTGGCGCATCGGGTTGTGTACAATGTGCCCTGTTTTTAGGTGATACTTGCCAGCGTAGCGTCGTTGCCGTATTACCGTTATTTCGCCGCCGTTCTCCAAACCCGAGTGCCCATGAACGAACAGTTGCAACCTCTCAAGAAACAACCGCGAGCCGGCAAGGCCGGTCGCAGCGGAACCCAGGACGATATCGTCTACGCGCATATCTTCGAGGCGATCCTCGAACAACGCCTGGCACCCGGAACCAAATTGAGTGAAGAGGCACTGGGCGAGATCTTCGGCGTGAGCCGCACCATCATTCGTCGCGCGCTGTCGCGCCTGGCCCATGAGGGCGTGGTGCTGCTGCGGCCCAATCGCGGCGCGGTAGTTGCCAGCCCAAGCGTGGAAGAAGCGCGCCAGGTGTTCATGGCGCGGCGTCTGGTGGAGCGGGCGATCACCGAGTTGGCGGTGCAGCACGCCACGGCCGAGCAACTGGCCGAGCTGCGCCAAATGGTCAACGATGAACGTGACAGCTTCTCCCGCGGCGACCGCGGTGCGGGTATCCGTCTTTCGGGCGAGTTCCACTTGAAACTGGCCGAGGCGGCAAAAAACGCACCGTTGATCAGCTTCCAGCGCAGCCTGGTGTCCCAGACTTCATTGATCATCGCCCAGTACGAAAGCGGCAACCGCTCGCACTGCTCCTACGATGAGCACACCCAGTTGATCGACGCGATCGAAGCCCGGGATGCGGTGCTGGCGGTGAACCTGATGATGCATCACATGGATCATATCGACAGCAAGCTCAACCTCGATGAAGAGAGCGCGTCGGATGATTTGCATGCGGTGTTTTCGCATTTGCTGCAGACCAGGAAGCCAGGCCGCCCGTCTGTAAAGCTGTAAACCCGATCAAATGTGGGAGCTGGTTTTTGTGGGAGCCGGGCTTGCCCGCGATGCAGGCGCCGGGGTGTATCAGTTACACCGCGGTGATGCTATCGCAGGCAAGCCAGCTCCCACACAAGCCAGCTCCCACATTGGTTGTGTGTAGCTTGAGTCAGCGCTGGTGCACCAACTGCCCGGCCGCATAGGTCTGCAACACCGCTCGATCATCCCCCAGCGTCATCAACACAAACAGCGTTTCGGCAATGTTATTGGCCTGCTTCAAGCGATAGCTCAGCAGTGGCGTGGCGTTGTAGTCCAGCACCAGGAAGTCCGCATCCGTCCCCGGCTGCAACGTGCCGATCCTGTCTTCCAGACGCAATGCCCGCGCACCGCCCAGGGTCGCCAGGTACAGCGACTTGAACGGGCTTAACCGTGCCCCCTGCAACTGCATGACCTTGTAGGCTTCATTCAATGTTTGCAGGAGCGAGAAGCTGGTGCCGCCACCCACGTCGGTGCCCAGGCCCACGTTGAGCTTGTGTTTCTCCGCCATCGGCAGGTTGAACAAACCACTGCCGAGAAAGAGGTTCGAGGTCGGGCAGAATGCGACCGCCGAACCGGCCTCTGCCAAGCGTGCGCACTCGTCATCGCACAGGTGCACGCCATGGGCAAATACCGAGCGCTCGCCCAGCAGTTTGTAGTGGTCGTACACATCCAGGTAGCCGCTGCGCTCCGGGAACAGTTCTTTCACCCACTCGACTTCCTGCTTGTTCTCGCTGATGTGGGTCTGCATGTACAGGTCCGGGTATTCCCCCAGCAGTTTCCCGGCCAGCGTCAATTGCTCCGGTGTGCTGGTGGGGGCAAAGCGTGGCGTCACCGCGTAATGCAGGCGGCCTTTGCTGTGCCAGCGTTCGATCAGCGCCTTGCTTTCCCGATAGCCGGATTCAGGCGTGTCAGTCAGATAATCGGGCGCGTTGCGGTCCATCATCACCTTGCCGGCGATCATGCGCAGGTCGAGCTTCTCGGCCGCTTCAAAGAATGCATTCACCGATTGTGGGTGCACGCTGCCAAACACCAGCGCGGTGGTGGTGCCGTTGCGCAGCAGTTCCTTGATGAAGATGTCCGCGACTTCCTCGGCGTGGGCCTTGTCGGCGAACTGGCTTTCACACGGGAAGGTGTAGGTGTTGAGCCAGTCCAGCAACTGTTCGCCATAGGCGCCGACCATGCCGGTCTGCGGCAGGTGGATATGGGTGTCGATCAGGCCGGGGGTGATCAGCGCGTCCTGGTAGTGGGTGATGTCGATATCGGCAGGCAGGTTCGGCAGCAGATCGCTGGCGTGACCGAGCGCGCTGATCTGGCCGTTATCGATCACCAGCAGGCCGTCTTCGAAATACTCGTAGGAGGCTTCGATGCCAACGACGGCAGGGTCGTCGATGCTGTGCAGGATGGCGGCACGGTAGGCTTTGCGAGTCAAAGGCATGGTTATCTCAATTTAGATAGCTTGGCTGCGGCGCGAAGCCGGCAGCAATTTGGCAATGGGTTCGGCGCCGGCAGTGTGCTGGCCGAAATTGGCGTTATAGGTGGCGATGATTTCGCCGGCGATGGAAATGGCGATCTCCACCGGCAACTTGCCCTTCACCTCGGTGAGGCCCATGGGGCAGCGCATGCGTTGCAACTGAGCGGTGTCGAAGCCGCGGTCACGCAGGCGGTGTTCGAATTTCACGCGCTTGGTCTTCGAACCGATCAGGCCGAAGTAGGCGAAGTCATTGCGCTTGAGCAGGGCGGCAGTGAGTTCCAGGTCCAATGCGTGATTGTGGGTCATGACGATGCAGTAACTGCCCGCTGGCAGGTCGGCAATTTCATCGGCCGGCTCTTCGCTGACGATTTTACGCACGCCTTGGGGGATGTGCTGCGGGAATTCCTGATCGCGGGAGTCGATCCAGCGCACCCGGCACGGCAGGCTCGCCAGTAACGGCACCAGCGCACGCCCCACATGGCCGGCGCCAAACACCGCGATCTGCGCCTGCACCTGGCCCATGGGTTCGAACAGCAGCACGGTCACGCCACCGCAGCACTGTCCGAGGCTGGCCCCGAGGCTGAAGCGTTCCAGGTGGGTGGTCTGCTGGCCGCGGGCGAGCATGTCGCGGGCGAGCTGCATCGCCTTGTATTCCAGGTGCCCGCCGCCGATGGTGTCGAAGGTCTGGGCGGCGCTGATTACCATCTTGGAGCCGGCATTGCGCGGCGTGGAGCCGAGCTCTTCGATGATGGTCACCAGTACGCAGGGTTCGCCCTGGTCTTGCAGGGTGGCGAGGGCGCTGATCCAGTTGTTCATGTCTACCTCAACATTTCTGCTGTTAGTTCGGCCGCTATCGCAGGCAAGCCAGCTCCCACATTTGATCGGGTTAGCACCTCAAAATGTGGGAGCCGGGCTTGCCCGCGATTGCAGCGCCTGGGTCTAGAGCGAAGCCAATTCAGTGTCAGCCTCGACAGCTTTCGCCACCCGCAACTGCCGCATCTGCTCACACCCCCACAACACCCGCTCGGGCGTGGCCGGTGCATCAATCTTCGGTTGCTGGCGATAGTCAGCCAAACTCGCCACCGCATCCTTGATCGCGCACCACGAAGCAATCCCGAGCATGAACGGCGGCTCACCCACGGCCTTGGAATGGAACACAGTGTCTTCCGGGTTCTTGCGGTTTTCCACCAGCTTGACTCGCAGGTCCAGCGGCATGTCCGCTACGGCGGGGATCTTGTAGCTGGCCGGGCCGTTAGTCATGAGCTTGCCCTTGTCGTTCCACACCAGCTCTTCCATGGTCAGCCAGCCCATGCCCTGGATAAAGCCGCCTTCGACCTGGCCGATGTCGATGGCCGGGTTCAGCGAGGCGCCCACGTCGTGGAGGATGTCGGTGCGCAGCATCTTGTATTCGCCGGTCAGGGTGTCGACGATCACTTCGCAGCAGGCGGCGCCGAAGGCGAAGTAGTAGAACGGCCGACCACGCGCCTGGCTGCGGTCGTAGAAGATTTTCGGCGTCTTGTAGAAACCAGTGCTCGACAGCGAGACCTGGGCGAAATACGCCTGCTGGATCAACGTTTCGAACGTCAGGATTTGTTCGCGCACGCGCACATGGCCGTTGCGAAACTCCACGTCCGCTTCGCTCACGTCGTACTTGCGCGCAGCGAACTCCACCAGGCGCTGCTTGATGGTTTCGGCGGCATTCTGCGCGGCCTTGCCGTTAAGGTCCGCACCGCTGGAAGCGGCAGTGGGCGAGGTGTTGGGCACCTTGTCGGTGTTGGTGGCGGTGATCTGGACGCGGTGGATTTCTACCTGGAATACCTCGGCCACGACTTGCGCGACCTTGGTATTCAAGCCCTGGCCCATCTCGGTGCCACCGTGGTTCAGGTGGATGCTGCCGTCTGTGTAGATATGAATCAGCGCGCCGGCCTGATTCAGGAAGCTTGCGGTGAAAGAGATGCCGAATTTCACCGGGGTCAACGCCAGGCCTTTTTTCAGGATCGGGCTGTGGGCGTTGTACAGGCGGATCGCTTCGCGGCGCTCGGCGTACTGGCTGCTGGCTTCGAGCTCGGCGGTCATTTCTTCGAGCATGTTGTGCTCGACGGTCTGGTAGTAGTGGGTAACGTTGCGCTCGGTCTTGCCGTAGTAATTGGCCTTGCGCACGGCCAATGGGTCCACCGCCAGGTGACGCGCGATGGCGTCCATCACCTCCTCGATCGCGACCATGCCCTGGGGGCCGCCGAAGCCACGGTAGGCAGTGTTGGAGGCGGTGTTGGTCTTGCAGCGATGGCCGTTGACCGTGGCGTCGCCCAGGTAATACGAGTTATCGGCGTGGAACATGGCGCGGTCGACAATCGAGTTGGACAGGTCCGGCGAACAACCGCAGTTACCCGCCAGTTCCAGGTTGATCCCGTGCAGGCGGCCGTTGTCGTCGAAGCCCACGTCGTACTCGATATAGAACGGGTGACGCTTGCCCGTCATCAGCATGTCTTCAACCCGCGGCAAACGCATTTTGGTCGGCTGGCCGGTCAAGCGTGCCACCACCGCGCACAGGCAGGCGGGGCTGGCGGCCTGGGTTTCCTTGCCGCCGAACCCGCCGCCCATGCGACGCATGTCCACGACAATCTTGTTCATCGACACGTCAAGCACTTCGGCCACCAGCTTCTGCACTTCGGTGGGGTTTTGCGTAGAGCAATAGACGATCATGCCGCCGTCTTCGGTGGGCATGACCGAGGAAATCTGGGTTTCCAGATAGAAGTGTTCCTGGCCACCGATATGCAAGGTGCCCTGTATACGGTGCTTGGCGCTCGCCAGCGCCGCGGCCGAATCGCCGCGTTGGTGGGTGTGGCTGTCAAGCACGAAGTGCTTGTTGCGAAACGCCTCGACCACATCCAGTACTGGCTCCAGGTCTTCATATTCGATCACCGCCGCCATCGCCGCCTTGCGTGCGGTCTCCAGGTCGCGGGCGGCCACGGCCAGCACCACCTGGCCTACGAACTGCACGGTGTCGATGGCCAGCAGTGGGTCGCCCGGCAACAACGGGCCAATATCTTTCAGGCCCGGTACGTCTTCATGGGTGATGACAATGCGTACGCCGTCGAAGGCGTAGCAGGGCGCGGTGTCGATGCTGATGATCCGGGCATGGGCGCGGTCGGACATGCGCGCATACAGGTGCAACTGGTTGGGGAATTCCAGGCGGTCATCGATGTACTGTGCTTCACCGCTGACGTGCTTGGTGGCGCTGTCATGCTTGACGCTGCGACCCACCCCGGTGGTGAGGTCCTGGGCAAAGAGTGCGGCAAGTTCGGCCTGGGGTTTTACCACGGCGTGATGGTTAGACATAAGCGGTCACCCGAGTCTCGATGTGCGGCGTTTGCAGTTCGATGAAATATTTGCGTAGCAGGTTCTGAGCGCTGAGCAGGCGGTATTCCTTGCTGGCGCGGAAGTCCGACAGCGGCGTGAAATCCTCGGCCAGGGCGACGCAGGCTTTTTCCACGGTGGCGCTATTCCAGGTAGCGCCCACCAACACGGCTTCGCAGCTTTTTGCGCGTTTTGGCGTGGCGGCCATGCCGCCGAAGGCAACGCGGGCTTCGCTGATTACCCCATTGTCGATCTTCAAGTTGAAGGCGGCGCAGACTGCGGAAATATCATCGTCCAGGCGCTTGGACACCTTGTAGGCGCGGAACAGCGCATGGCCCTTGGGCACGATGATCTTCTCGATGAACTCGCTGTCCTGGCGGGCGGTGACGCGGTAATCGATGAAGTAGTCTTCCAGCGCCAGGGTGCGACGGGTGTTGCCCTTGCACAGTACGATCTGAGCGCCCAGGGCAATCAGCAGCGGCGGCGAATCACCAATCGGCGAAGCGTTGCCGATATTGCCGCCCAGGGTGCCCTGGTTGCGTATTTGCAGGGAGGCGAAGCGGTGCAGCAGTTCGCCGAAGTCCGGGTATTCGTGGTGCAGCGCAGCGTAGCAGTCGGAGAGGGCGGTGGCTGCGCCGATCTCCAGGCGGTCGTCAAACTGCTCGATGCGTTTCATTGCTTCAATGTTGCCAACGTAGATCATCACCGGCAGGGTGCGATGGAACTGGGTGACTTCCAGCGCCAGGTCGGTACCGCCGGCCAGCAGGCGGGCTTGGGGGTAGGCGTCGTAGAGGTCGGCCAGGTCGGCGACGGTCAGTGGCACCAGGCAGCGCTTGTCGCCGCTGTTGAGCTCACCGGTTTGCGTCGGCGCGATAGCCTTGAGGCGGGCGATGGTTTCAGCCTGGCGGCTGTCGAATTGGTCCTGGGGCTTGTTGCAGCAGGCTTGTTCGGCGGCGGCGAGGATCGGGCGATAACCGGTGCAGCGACACAGGTTGCCGGCCAGGGCTTCATGGGCTTTCTGGCTGTCGGGGGTGTCGCTGTTCTTTTGCAGGGCAAACAGTGACATCACAAAGCCCGGGGTACAAAAGCCGCACTGCGAACCGTGGCACTCGACCATGGCCTGTTGCACGCTGTGCAGTTGGCCCTGGTGCTTGAGGTCTTCAACGCTGATCAGTTGTTTGCCGTGCAGCGACGACACGAACGTCAGGCAGGAATTGAGGCTGCGATAACGAATCTGCTCGGCACCCTGATCGTTGGTGTGCAATTCGCCGACCACCACGGTGCACGCACCGCAGTCGCCGCTGGCGCAGCCTTCCTTGGTACCGGGCTTGCCCACATGCTCACGCAGATAGTTGAGCACGGTCAGGTTGGGGTCCAGGGCGTGCTCGCTACGGAGTTCCTGGTTGAGTAAAAACTGGATCACGGAAGGCCTCGCAGACTCATTATTGTTGTTAACCGCTTTGCGCCGAATCTAGTCATGTCTGACTTTTCGGTCAATGGTTTTCTGACCTAAGGGTCAAGAAAACGCGGTCGCAACACTTTCAATTATGGTCCAGTCTTCTGGAACCGGCGTTTTTGGCGGCTTACAGGCTTTCAACGTTGCTTATTTCATGCCAAATTCGCCACGGTGGGCGTAGCGCCATCAGCGGGCCAATGCGCTACACTGCCGCGCTTGTACCGATAGAAGATTTTGAAGGGAAAACATGACGTTCAAGGCGCCGGACAGTCTCGCCGAGCAAATTGCTCACCACCTCGCCGAACGTATCATTCGCGGCGATCTCAAGCCTGGGGAGCGGATCCAGGAACAGAAGGTCACGCTGGCGCTCAACGTCAGCCGTGGTTCCGTGCGCGAAGCTTTGCTGATCCTTGAGCGCCGCCATCTGATCGCGATCCTGCCGCGCCGTGGCGCTCACGTCACCGAACTCACCGCGCACAAGGTGCAGAGCCTGTGTACGTTGATGGGCGAGATGTACATCCTGCTCGGCAATGCAGTTGCCGAAGGCTGGCAGACCCAGGCCGACATGGCGCCGTTCCTGCAAATTCAACAACGCCTGCAGCTCAGTTTGGAGCGCGAGGACATCCGCGCTTTCGTCGATGAAAGCTTCAGCGTGATGCGCGCCGCGTACCCCTTCGCCAACAACCCTTATTTGCAGGAAACCGTCGAAAACCTGCAGCCGGCGATGAACCGCGCTTATTACCTGGCGCTGGATCAGCGCAAGGCGTCCATGAGCGAGTTCCTGGCGCTGTTTGAGCAATTACTCGCCGCAGTGCTGGCCCGTGACCTGGTGCAGATTCGCCTGGTGCTCACAGCCTATTGCCAGCGCAGCAGTTCGCTGGTCATCGCAGCCTTGGCAGGCGCCTAAGCGTGCGGCTCAAGTGCATCAAGTTGGCGGGGTTCAAATCCTTCGTCGACCCCACCACGGTGAACTTCCCCAGCAACATGGCGGCGGTGGTGGGGCCCAATGGCTGCGGCAAGTCGAACATCATCGACGCCGTACGCTGGGTGATGGGCGAGAGCTCGGCAAAAAACCTGCGCGGCGAGTCGATGACCGACGTCATTTTCAACGGCTCCACCAGCCGCAAGCCGGTGAGCCAGGCCAGCATCGAGCTGGTGTTCGATAACTCCGACGGCACCTTGATCGGTGAGTATGCGGCGTATGCGGAAATCTCGATTCGCCGCAAAGTCACCCGCGACAGCCAGAACAGCTACTTCCTCAACGGCACCAAGTGCCGTCGTCGCGACATCACCGATATCTTCCTCGGCACAGGCTTAGGCCCGCGCAGTTATTCGATCATCGAGCAGGGCATGATCTCCAAGCTGATCGAAGCCAAGCCCGAAGACCTGCGTAACTTTATCGAAGAAGCGGCCGGCATCTCCAAATATAAGGAGCGCCGCCGCGAGACTGAAAACCGTATCCGCCGCACCCACGAAAACCTCGCCCGCCTGACCGACCTGCGCGAAGAACTGGAGCGCCAGTTGGAGCGCCTGCACCGTCAGGCCCAGGCCGCCGAGAAGTACCAGGAATACAAGGGCGAAGAACGCCAGCTCAAGGCGCAACTCTCGGCCCTGCGCTGGCAGGCGCTGAATGACCAGGTGGGCCAGCGCGAAGCGATCATTGGCACCCAGGAAATCAGCTTTGAAGCGCTGGTGGCCGAGCAGCGCAACGCCGACGCCAGCATCGAGCGCCTGCGTGACGGCCACCATGAACTCTCCGAACGCTTCAATCTGGTGCAGGGCCGTTTCTATTCAGTGGGCGGCGATATTGCCCGGGTCGAGCAGAGCATCCAGCATGGCCAGCAGCGTCTGCGCCAGTTGCAGGACGACCTGAAGGAAGCCGAACGTGCGCGCCTGGAAACCGAATCGCACCTGGGCCATGACCGTACTTTGCTGCTGACCCTCGGCGAAGAGCTGGACATGCTCACCCCCGAGCAGGAAGTCACCAGCGCCGCCGCCGAAGAGGCCGCCGCCGCCCTGGAAGAATCCGAGACCACCATGCACGGCTGGCAGGAGCAGTGGGACGCCTTCAACCTGAAATCGGCCGAGCCACGCCGCCAGGCCGAGGTGCAGCAGTCGCGTATCCAGCAACTGGAAACCAGCATGGAACGCCTGGCCGAGCGCCAGCGCCGTCTGCAGGAAGAGCGCGTACTGCTCGCCGCCGACCCGGAAGACGCGGCGGTCACGCAGTTGAGCGAGCAACTGGCCGAAAGCGAAATGACCCTCGAAGAGCTGGAGGCCAGCGAAGAACAGCAAGTGGAGCGCCTGGAGCAACTGCGTCAGCAATTGCACACCGCGACCCAGGCGCAGCAGCAGGCCCAAGGCGATTTGCAGCGACTCAATGGTCGGTTGGCTTCGCTGGAGGCCTTGCAGCAAGCCGCGCTCGACCCCGGCACCGGCACCGCCGAATGGCTGCGCGACCAGCATTTGGCTGAGCGCCCGCGCCTGGCCGAAGGCTTGAAAGTCGAAGCCGGCTGGGAGTTGGCGGTGGAAACGGTGCTGGGCGCCGACCTGCAAGCGGTGCTGGTGGATGATTTCGGCGGCTTCGACCTGGCCGGGTTTGCCCAGGGCGATTTGCGCCTGCTCAGCCCGGCGGCCGATGGCACGCGGGTGCCGGGCAGTCTGCTGGACAAGGTTGAAGCGGCGATTGACTTGTCGCCGTGGCTGGGCCAGGTCAAACCGGTGGAGTCCCTTGAGCAAGCCTTGGCCCAGCGCGGCCAGTTGGCGGCCGGCGAAAGCCTGATCAGCCGCGATGGCTATTGGGTCGGTCGCCACTTTCTGCGCGTGCGCCGTGCCAGTGAAGCCGAAAGCGGCGTATTGGCCCGTGGCCAGGAAATCATCAATCTGACCGCCGAGCGTGAAGAGCGCGAAGCCACCCTGGAAAGCCTGGAAACCGAACTGCAAACCCTGCGCGCCACCCAGCGCCAGCAAGAGACCGGCCGCGAACACCTGCGCCGGCTGTTGCAGGACGAAGCGCGCCAGCAGGGCGAATTGAAAGCGCAACTGTCGGCGAGCAAGGCCAAGGTCGAACAACTGACCCTGCGCCGCACCCGTCTTGACGAAGAGGTGGCCGAGATGGGCGAGCAGCGCGCCCTGGAACACGAACAGATCGGCGAAGCCCGCCTGCAATTGCAGGAAGCCCTCGACAGCATGGCCCTGGACACCGAGCAGCGCGAGTTGCTGCTGGCCCAGCGCGACAGCCTGCGCGAACGCCTCGACCGCGTGCGCCAGGAAGCGCGCCAGCACAAGGACCACGCCCACCAGTTGGCGGTGCGCCTCGGCTCGTTGCGCGCCCAGCACGACTCCACGCGCCAGGCCCTTGAGCGCCTGGAGATGCAGTCCGAGCGCCTGACCGAAAAACGCGAGCAACTGAGCCTGAACCTGGAGGAGGGCGAGGCGCCACTGGAAGAGCTGCGCCTCAAGCTCGAAGAGTTGCTCGATAAGCGTATGACTGTCGACGAAGAACTCAAGACCGCGCAGATCGCCCTCGAAGATGCCGACCGTGAACTGCGCGATGCTGAAAAACGCCGCACCATGGCCGAGCAGCAGTCCCAGTTGATCCGCGGCCAGCTCGAACAGCAACGCATGGAATGGCAAGCCTTGACTGTGCGGCGCAAGACCTTGCAAGACCAGTTGCTTGAGGACGGCTATGACCTGCACGGCGTGCTCAACACCCTGACCGCCCAGGCCAACGAGAAAGACGCCGAAGAAGAACTTGAACGGATTGCCGCACGTATCCAGCGTTTGGGGGCGATCAATCTCGCGGCCATCGATGAGTACCAGCAGCAGTCCGAGCGCAAACGTTATCTGGATGCCCAGGACGCCGATCTGGTGGAAGCCCTGGATACCCTGGAAAACGTGATCCGCAAGATCGACAAGGAAACCCGCAACCGCTTCAAAGATACCTTTGATCAGATTAATGGCGGTTTACAGGCGTTATTCCCAAAAGTTTTCGGTGGTGGCAGCGCTTACTTGGAACTGACGGGCGAAGATCTACTCGATACAGGGGTAACGATCATGGCGCGGCCTCCGGGCAAGAAGAACAGCACCATCCATTTGTTGTCCGGCGGCGAAAAGGCCCTGACCGCATTGGCCCTGGTATTTGCCATTTTCAAGTTGAACCCGGCGCCGTTCTGCATGCTCGACGAAGTGGATGCGCCGCTGGATGACGCTAACGTGGGACGCTACGCTCGGTTGGTCAAAGAGATGTCCCAGACCGTGCAGTTCATCTATATCACCCACAACAAGATCGCCATGGAAATGGCCGATCAGTTGATGGGGGTCACGATGCACGAGCCGGGTTGTTCGCGATTGGTCGCGGTGGATGTGGAAGAAGCGATGGCGATGGTGGAATCCTGAGTCAAGCCAAGAGAGCGGATTTACGGCACGACGTAGGGTGGTTTACCGGTCTGACGAAAGTGGCAAAAGGACATATTTGTTCAAGGCATTTTGACAGACGGTGTAAAGTTGTCTTTGGTCGTGCTAGTTTAATGTCAATTTTTCGTGTGCGTGGGCAAAACGTCAGCCAGAACATAGAGTTGGCGCCACGTTTTAAAGCGGTTTGCACGGTGCTAAACCCCTTATTTTTCAGCATTTTTTATAGAGGCACGGGATTACATGGAAATCGGTCTGCGCGAGTGGCTGATCGTCATCGGCATTATTGTCATTGCCGGTATTCTTTTTGATGGCTGGCGCCGTATGCGCGGTGGCAAGGGCAAGCTCAAGTTCCGCTTGGACCGAAACCTGTCCAACCTGCCCGACGACGACGGCAGCGCCGAGCTGCTGGGGCCGCCCCGTGTGCTGGATACCCATAAAGAGCCGCAACTGGACGAGCACGACTTGCCGTCGATGAGCGCGCCGGTGCGTGAAGCTCGCGAGCCGTCGTCCAAGCGCGGCAAGCGTGGCAGTGCAGCAGTAGCAGAACCGCACCAGGGCGACCTGAACCTCGACGTCGATGACGGCCCGAGCTTCAGCAGCCGCGACAACGATTTCCCCGACGAGACCCCGACCAAGAGCGCAGCGCGCCAATCGGTAAACGATCAGCCGGCCGCCGAAGAAGTGCTGGTCATCAGCGTGATCTGCCGCGATGCCGGTGGTTTCAAAGGCCCGGCACTGTTGCAGAACATCCTTGAAAGCGGCCTGCGTTTTGGCGAGATGGATATCTTCCACCGCCACGAAAGCATGGCCGGCAATGGCGAAGTGCTGTTCTCCATGGCCAACGCGGTCAAGCCGGGCACCTTCGACCTGGACGATATCGACCTGTTCAGCACCCCGGCGGTGAGTTTCTTCCTCGGCCTGCCGGGCCCGCGTCATCCGAAACAAGCGTTCGACGTGATGGTGGCTGCGGCCCGCAAGCTGTCCCAGGAACTCAACGGCGAGCTCAAGGACGACCAACGCAGCGTCCTGACCGCCCAGACCATCGAACACTACCGTCAGCGCATCGTCGAATTCGAGCGTCGCGCCCTGACACAGAAACGCTGAGGTTCGATCATAAGCGTTGTCTGTAGAATCCATGCACTAACATATTGAGCAGCTTCGGCTGCTCTTTTGCTTTATGAGAGAACACCCATGACCGCCGCCCATACCCGCATTCTCGAACTGCGCGCTGAACTGGATCAGCACAACTATCGCTACCACGTGCTCGACGAGCCGAGCATCCCGGACGCCGAGTACGACCGCCTGTTCCACGAGCTCAAGGCCCTGGAAGCCGAGCACCCGGAACTGGTGACGCGCGATTCTCCGACGCAGCGGGTCGGCAGTGCGGCGCTGTCGGCGTTCACCCAGGTCAAGCATGAGATCCCGATGCTCAGCCTGGGCAACGCCTTCGATGAAGCCACCATGCTCGAATTTGATCGCCGGGTCACCGAGGGCCTCGACCTGCCGGTGGGCGATCTGTTCGGCGCTGGCGCGGCGGTGGAGTACAGCTGCGAGCCGAAGCTGGACGGCCTGGCGGTCAGCCTGCTGTACCAGGATGGCGAACTGGTGCGCGGTGCTACCCGTGGTGATGGCACCACGGGTGAAGACATCAGCGTCAATGTGCGCACCGTGCGCAATATTCCCTTGAAGTTGCATGGCACGGGTTGGCCCACCACCCTTGAAGTGCGTGGCGAAGTGTTTATGTCCAAGGCCGGTTTCGAGCGCCTGAACGCCTCGCAACTGGAAGTGGGTGGCAAGACCTTTGCCAACCCGCGCAATGCTGCGGCCGGCAGCCTGCGCCAGCTGGATTCGAAGATCACCGCCAGCCGCCCGCTGGAATTCTGCTGTTATGGCATCGGCCAGGTGACCGCAGATATCAGTGACACCCATATCGGTAACCTCAAGCAGTTGCAGAAGTGGGGCATGCCTATCAGCCACGAGCTGAAGCTGGCCAAGGGCATCCAGGAATGCCTGGACTACTACCGCGATATTGGCGAGCGGCGTAACGCGCTGGGCTATGAGATCGACGGCGTGGTGTTCAAGGTCAACAGCATCGCCGCCCAGCGTGAGCTGGGCTTCCGCGCCCGCGAACCGCGCTGGGCCATCGCGCATAAATTCCCGGCGATGGAAGAGTTGACCGAGTTGCTCGACGTGGAATTCCAGGTCGGCCGTACCGGTGCCGTGACTCCAGTGGCGCGCTTGAAACCGGTCAAGGTGGCCGGTGTGACCGTGGCCAACGCTACCTTGCACAACATGGACGAAGTGGCACGCCTGGGACTGATGATCGGTGACACGGTGATCATCCGCCGCGCCGGTGATGTGATCCCGCAAGTGGTCTCGGTAGTCACCGAGCGTCGCCCGGAAAACGCCCGCGCGGTGCAGATCCCCGAGAGCTGCCCGGTGTGCGGCTCCCATGTCGAGCGCACGCAGTTGGTCAAGCGCAGCAAGGGCAAGGAAACCGTCAGCGAAGGCGCGGTGTACCGTTGCGTCGGGCGCCTGGCCTGTGGCGCACAGCTCAAGCAGGCGATCATCCATTTCGTCTCGCGTCGCGCCATGGACATCGACGGCCTGGGTGACAAGACCATCGAGCAACTGGTGGATGAAAAACTCATCGGCTCGCCGGCGGATCTCTACAAGCTCAAGTATGAACAGATCATCGACCTGGAAGGCTTCGCCGACATCTCCAGCAAGAAGCTGATCAGCGCCATCGAAAACAGCAAGGCGCCAACTCTGGCGCGCTTTATCTATGCCCTCGGCATTCCCGATGTGGGCGAGGAGACCGCCAAGGTGCTGGCGCGCTCCCTGGCTTCGCTGGAGCGTGTGCAGAAGGCATTGCCGGAAGTGCTGACGTACTTGCCGGATGTGGGGTTGGAAGTGGCCCATGAGATCCATAGTTTCTTTGAAGACGACCACAACCAGGAAGTGATCGGTGCGCTGTTGGCAGCGGACGAATGCGGCCTGCAATTGCAGGACCAGGGCGACCTGAGCGCCGAATTCGCGGCCAGCACCACCTTGGGCGGCTTGCTCGACAAGCTGCACGTGCCTTCCGTAGGGCCGGGCGCCGCGCAGAAACTCGCGGACAAGTTCGGCACCCTTGAAGGCGTGATCAAGGCTGACTGGCTCGACATGCGCCAGGCGCTGCCCGAGAAGCAGGCCAAGGCCGTGCGCGACTTTTTCGACAATGCCGACAACGCCCGTCGCGCCCTGGCCATCGAGCAACAGCTCAAGGACTTCGGCATGCACTGGCAGAGCGAGAAGAAGGTGGTCGAAGGCTTGCCGGAAGCCGGGCACACCTGGGTGCTTACCGGCTCCCTGGAGCTGATGAGCCGCGATGTGGCCAAGGACAAGCTCGAAAGCCTCGGCGCCAAGGTGGCCGGTTCCGTCTCGGCGAAAACCCACTGCGTGGTGGCCGGCCCGGGCGCTGGATCGAAATTGGCCAAGGCCAGTGAGCTGGGCCTCAGAGTGCTGGACGAAGAAGCCTTCGTGGCCTTCCTGGCCAAGCACAACATCAGCGTTTGAAACGCGCTGACTGATCGTTCCCACGCTCCGCGTGGGAATGCATCCGGTGACGCTTCGCGTCACGACTCAAGCGCGCCCAAGCCGTCGTTCCCACGCTCCGCGTGGGAATGCATCCGGTGACGCTTCGCGTCACGACTCAAGCGCGCCCAAGCCGTCGTTCCCACGCAAAGGATGGGAACGTTCTCTCACGGAAAATGATCTAGTCTTGGTCACCCCAGGGAGAGCCCGCCATGTTCCGCTACTTCGAGCAACTCAGTTCGCGCATCGCAGCGCCGTTCATGGCCCAACCCTCGCGCAACAGCAAGGTGTGGCAATGCCGCTGCGGCCAGTCGTTATTCTTCCGTAACAGCCAATGTCTGGCCTGCCAGGCGGTGTTGGGTTACCTGCCGCAGCAAAGCCGCCTGTCCTCCCTGCAACCTGGCCCTGTGGTTGGCACTTGGCTGGCGGACGATCATCTCGATGCCGGTGCTTTTCGACGCTGCGCCAACCTGGATACCCCGGCTGCGTGCAACTGGCTGATCCCCGCCCACAGCACCGCCAAGCTGTGCGTGGCCTGCAGCCTGAACCGCACCATTCCCGACCTGTCGATTGCGCAAAACCCCGAACGCTGGCGCAAGGTCGAAACCGCCAAGCGCCGGCTGGTGGCGCAATTGATCAGCCTCGGCCTGCAAGTGGTGCCCAAGAGTGTCGACGAGGACACTGGCCTGGCCTTCGACTTCATCGGCACCGACCTGCAAGGCAATGCGCCAACCACCGGGCATGCCAATGGCCTGATCACTCTGGACATCAAGGAAGCCGACGATGCCCACCGCGAAAAAGTCCGCGTACAGATGCACGAGCCGTACCGCACCTTGCTCGGCCATTTTCGCCATGAAGTCGGCCACTATTACTGGGATCGCCTGATCGCCGACGGCCACTGGCTTGAACCTTTTCGCGCCCTGTTCGGCGACGAGCGCGCCAGTTACGCCGACGCCCTCGACCAGCACTACCAGAACGGCCCGCGCCCGGACTGGCAACAAAACTGCGTCAGTGCCTACGCCACGATGCACCCTTGGGAAGACTGGGCCGAAACCTGGGCTCACTACCTGCACATGATGGATGCGGTGGACACTGCCCTGGGCTTTGGCATGAGCGCCCGCGAGATGGACCTGGATTACCAGCCGTTTGCCCTGGCGACGCTGTACGATCCCGAGCATCCTGGCGGCCCGGCATTCCTCAGCTTCGTCAACGCCTGGATCGAACTGGCCGGCATGCTCAACGAGCTGTCCCGCGCCATGGGCCAGCCGGATTTCTACCCTTTCGTGCTGCCCTCGGCGGTGATCGCCAAGTTGCACTTTATTCACCTGGTCATTCAGGAAGAGGGCGGCAGGGCCGATGTGGTCCTGCAGGCACAATGATTAACCCCTGTGGGGAGGGGTAAGCCCCCACATTGGACAGTGCAATTGTTGAACGCCATGGCAAGTACTTGAAGCTTCTCATTTTTTACGGTTGTAACTTCCGATGAGAACGGTACAATGGCGCGGCTTGCCGAGAGGCCAGCGTCGTTATGGTGACCCCATCGGTCCCCCCGCAACGATTACCCGTGAACCTGGTCAGAGCCGGAAGGCAGCAGCCACAGCGGGAACATTGTGTGCCGGGGTGTGGCTGGTGGGGTTGCCTCCATAACGCTCCTCCTGCAGTCCCTTCTTCGATTTCCAATTCGTATTTATTGCCCAGCCAGTCATCTGTGACGCCTGTTGCACAGCGCATGACGGTCATTTCACGACTAGTGGCATACTCCCAAGCGTCTCTTTCCCCTGGCTACGAGGCTGTATGCACTCGGAACATTTTGATTTATCCAGCCCTGTGTTCTTGCCGATCACCGATGAAACCTGTGCGGGTTTGTTGGCTGGCGACGGTGCAGGGGCGCTCGTCGCCCTGAGTGAGCCGGAGCTGGCGGCGGTGCTGGTTATCCAGAATCTGGCGCAGGTGCCGGAAAGCGACCTGAGCGCCAGTGGCGCTGAAAAAGTGTTGGCCAAGCTCATTGACTGGGCGGTAGAGGCCAGCCATTCGACGAGCGTGTCCCTGCTGTCGGAAGCACAGCGGCTGTTCGACCAAAGGAAGCTGTACTTCGGCCTCAATGTGGTCAAAAGCCTCAAGCTGCGTTTTCTGCTGGCGGAGGAAGTACAGGCGCGAGACTACCTGTTGCCCAGCGGCAAATGGGACGTCGAATATAAAGTGCGCCACCTCAAGGCAAATGACCCGTTCAGCAAACAGATGGTCACGCCCCGGCACCGCGAACGCTGGTTGAGCGCCGAGCAAGACAAGCTGGTCAGGACCTTCCGCGCCAACTTGAACGAAGACCTGCATGTCCAAGGCTACGCGGGCATCGGCAAAAGTCACCTGCTGGTGGCCTTGATGGAGCACCTGCGTCCGGAGAAAACCTTGTTGCTGGCGCGTACCCCGGCAAAACTGGAAACCCTGCGTGCTCGCATGGTGGGCGTTCGCGAGCGAAAGGCCGGGCATACCTTCTACGCGTTTGCGCATGCCTTGTTGCATGGCCCAAGGCCCAAGCCGCTGGATACTCAAGCAAGGGCGCCGAGCAAGCAGGCACTGGCTCGGGAGTTGAATATCTTCGGCTTCCGGCGCTTGGAGGGGCAAGCGGTGGTGGATGTCTGCCTCAAAGTGCTGCAAGCCTACTGCCGCTCCTGGGAATACAGCCTGTCGGCGAAGCATCTACCGCATTTCAAGCAGCCGCTGTCCAGCGTCGACGCCCGGGCACTGCTCGAATATGCCAGCCGGTTGTGGAGCTACCTTGAGGCGAATCCGGCCTGGGGCAGCCAGACGGGCTTTGAAGCCTTGTTGATGATCAAGCGTGCCAGCCTCGCCGGCTGCGTGGTGCCCGAGCGCTATACCCACGTACTGATCGACGAGAGCCAGGACATTCCGGCGCCGCTGTTGCAGATCATCGAGCGTGGCCGCCAGGTGCTGATCACTCTTGGGGATGAGTATCAACAGGCCAGTGGGGGCGTGGTCAAGCGCTCCCGTGAAGTTCGCCACACGGACGTGTGCTACTCCGTGCGTTCGGGACGCAATGTCGAGCGCCTGGTCAACCCACTGATCAGCCAGCACTCGGATAAAAGCAAAGTGCTCTTCGAGGGCGCACGGGATGCCGATGTCGGTATTGAGTTTTACCCGCAGGGTTTCGTACCCCCGCAGGGTTGCGTGGTGCTGACCGCGTCCCATTGGGACACCATGAAGTGGGCCATGCAACTGAGCGAAGCCCGCTGCCCATTCGGCCTGGCGAGTAAAGAAGCGCAACAGTCGCTCAAATACTTCATGGATACGGTTGTGGCGCTGTTCAAGCCTGATTTCTACAGCAACGAGTTCAATGACAGCGGCCCCCATCCGTTTTTCAGCGATATGGCTGATTGGCAGCAGGTGCGCGAAGCCTGCCAGTTTGACGAGGCGTTCCTGTGGGTCGAGGCCGAGCTGGAAAAAGGCTTTAACCTGTCTGATGTCACGCGCTTGAACAGGCTGAGCGGGCATCCGGACGAGCGCTGCCTGTTGATGCTGGCCCAAGACGCCGGTGGCATGGAATTCGACCGGGTGCTGCTCACGCCCGAGTTGCTGACCAACGTGAAGTTCAAGGACGCCTACGCGTTCGACCAGCGACTCTGCGCGGTCTATATCGCGATTTCCCGGGCCAGGATGCAACTGTATCTGCCCTACGATGTGGTTGAGTGGCTCGACTACCACCAGTATCAGAAGACCCGTGAATCCCATGGTTACTGATGGATTTACCAGGCTATTTCACAACTTTCAAAAAGCCTTCTGGACAACCCGCAGACCGCCTTGCTAGCTTCCGCCAGCCACTTGTTTCAGAGTATGACAAGGGTACGGAATTGATACTGAAGTGCTATCACTTCTTTCACTCACAAGGATGTCTGTTATGAAAAGCCTGCAAGGGTTGCCTCGTCTTATCAGTGCATCGGTAGGCGCTCCCGGCAAAGCCCGCAACTTGCCCGCCGATGTTCAGTGCATCCAGTATCTATTCAACCTGATCATTCCCAAGATGGGCTTTGCCTTGCAGGAGAACGGCAAGTGCGACGGCCAGTTGGTGCAGTGCATCAGCCAGTATCAGTTCCGCCATCTCAAATACGCCCACCCCGATGGTGTGATCGACCCCACGGGGCGCACGTTCAACAGTCTGATCGAAGAGGCGGTAAAGGTGCCAGTGAAGGCCTTCCCGACCATGCGCATTCCGACTTTTATCAATGTGTTTGGCAATAACAACGTCGATGCGGTGCAGGCCACGGTGAACGTCTATCTGGACCGTGTGCGTGCGATGATCGAAGCCGAGCGGCGTAACCGCCAGTTGATGCTCCAGGCCACTTGCGACGGCGGCACCACACTCAGCGACACAGATTTCCAGAACGCCGCCAAGCAACTGGGCAGCGGCATCTCGGTGAATGTGGTCAAGGCCTTCGCTACCGTGGAGTCCGGTGGAAAGGTAGGGTTCGGGCCGGCCAAGTTGCCGATCATCGCCTTCGAAGGCCACCACTTTCGCAAGTACACCAAGCACATCTACGACCAGTCGCACCCGCTGCTGTCGTACATCTACAAGAAAAAAGCCGGACCGCAGTGGCAGACCAATAACAAGGACCAGGTCAAGGCCTGGGAAACCATGGCCACCGCATTCGCCCTGGACCAGGAAGCGGCATTGATGTCGGCGTCGTGGGGCATGTTTCAGGTCATGGGATTCAACTTCGCATCCTGCGGTTTCAAGACGGTGTTTGAGTTTGTCGCAGCGTTGAAAGTGAACGCCGGTAATCAACTCAAGGCCTACATCAGCTTTTGCAGCAAGAGCGCGGCGTTGATGAGTGCGATGAAAAACAAGGATTTCACAGCCATGGCCCGCAACTATAACGGCGATGACTACGGCAACTATGACGTGCTGATGAAACAAGCCTACGAAGCCTTTGAAGGGAAGAAATAAGATGATTCGTTTTCTGGCGATGGGCGTGTTGTCGTTGTGCACGGTGGCGTCGGCACTGGCTGGCTCGCCAACCTTGCATTCGGGCAAGTACGAAGGGCTGATGCTGGCGGTGACGCCTGGGCATCAGGTCGAGGGTTTCTATGCCGAGGCGATGGGCGAGGGCGTGAGCCGCCGTTGCACCTTCTTCCTGCAAGGCAAGCCTGAGGCGCTGACCACCTGGCTGGACGCCGCCTACCCTGGCAGTGTGGCTGTGGCGTCCGACGGTGTGATCCTGACGGTGGAGCAGGGCCGTCAGCACCCCGGCTGTATCAACGTGCTGATGCCGGAAATCGCCACCGGCCTGGACCTGACCCAGACCGCCAGCAAAAAGTGGATCGGCCTGGTGACTGTAGCCGCCGACAAGGCTTACCTGCTGAAAACCCCGGGGGCCAAGGCCGCCAAGCGTCCCTACATCGTCAAGGATGATGTGGTGGGTGTGCTGGCGTTCAAGGATGGCTGGGCGCAGGTGGAGTTTATCAATGCTGAGGAGCGCTCCTTTACGGGGTGGATCAGCCAGGACCAGTACGCGCGATTGGCGGCACCGAAGCGCTAAAAAGTGTAGAGGGGGCGGTACGACGTTTCGACTTGCTCCCGATAGCAGTGTGGCAGTCAACTCATATTTGACTGAGTCACCGCCATCGAGGGCAATGAAGTCCCTCCCGCATTTAGGAATGTGTCAGCCGAAGGTCTCGCGCAGTAACCCGGCAAATGCATCCCGGGCCAGATGCCGCTGGGTGTCCTTGTGCCAAAACAGCAGATTGTCTACTGCCGCCAGTTCGTCAAACCGATAGGACGCCAGCTGATTGGCCTGTTCATAGCGCGCCAGAATGCCCTCGGGCGCCAATGCCACGCCAATCCCCGCGCTGACGCAGCCGATGATCGTGCCCCAACTGGCGTAGCTGGCAATCGCCGGCTTGAAGTCATGGGGCTTGAGCCAGTTTTCCAGGGCGGCGCGATAGGGGCAGCCTGGCGGCCATACCAACAGCGTACGGCCGGCCAGGTCCTCGGCGCTGTTGATAGGCGCACTGGAGGTGCTGGCGATCAACACCAGGCGCTCGCTGTAGACCACGCTCCGCTCCAGCTTTGTACGGTTGCCACCGGCGGCAACCAGCGCTACGTCCAGGCGATGGTGTTGCAGGTCGTCCAGCAATTGCGCCCAGGCGCCGGTGACCAGTTCCAGGCTGACCTCGGGGTAGCGTCGGTGATATTCCGCCAGCAGCGGTGGCAGGCGACCGCTGGCGCTGGATTCCACCGCACCGATGCGCAAGGTGCCACGGGGAATGGCGTTGGCATCCACCGCACGTTTGGACTCATCCACCAGCGCCAGGATGCGTTCGCAGTAATCCAGGAAAATCTCACCCGCAGCACTGATCGCCAACCCGCGGCCGGCGCGGATAAACAGCGGCGTGCCCAACTCGTTTTCCAGCTGCTTGATGCGCGTGGTGATGTTGGACGGCACACAGTGCAACTGCAGGGCAGCCTGGGCCACGCTGCCGGTTTGTGCCACGGCGCGCACCATTTTCAGTTGGGCCAGTTCCATTGCTCAGTTCCCGTGATTTCAGAAGTCAGAAACACTTAATTGTCCTAGGCCCGGCCTGGGCCAAGACTGACGGCATGCCTTCTCAATGTGTGGATGCCGTCGATGAATACCCCATCACCTCTAAAGCTTACGCTAGTCATTGCCGGCGTCATCCTCTGTTGGGCCTATTCGCCCATCGGCGTGCACATGGGGCTGCATAGCTACAGTCCGGGCCAACTGGCGTTGCTACGATTTTTGATTGCCTCGGTATTCATGGCGGGCGTGGCCTGCTGGGTGGGCATTGGCCGGCCCCATGTGCGCGACCTGCCGTGGTTGTTGGTGCTGGGTTTTTTCGGGGTGTTCCTGCACCACACCAGCCTCAACCACGGGCAGCAATGGGTGACGGCGGCGGCGTCCAGTGTGTTGGCACAGTCAGCACCGCTGTTCAGTGTGTTGATCGCGTTTTTCTGCTTGAAGGAGCGCGTCAGCGTTTGGCGTTGGGGCTGTGTGCTATTGGGCCTGGCCGGCGTGCTGGTGGTGATCTGGGGCGACCACGGCGTGGGCGACATCGACCCCCGGGGCTTGCTCATCCTGCTGGCGGCGTGCTCGTGGAGTGTGTATTTCGCCATCGCGCGGCATTACGCCCATCGCTACAGTCCGTTGACCCTGGCGTGCTACATGGTGTGGTCCGGCACCTTGATGCTCTGCGTGAACCTGCCAGGCCTGCCCGCCGCCATCCTACAGGCACCGTTACCGGAGAACCTCGCGGTGCTGGTGCTGGGCATCTTCCCCAGCGCCTTGGCATACCTGGCCTGGGGGTATGTGTTGAAGCATGTCGAGGTCAGCCGTGCTTCGGTGGCGATGTACCTGATCCCACCGGTGGCCATGCTGATGGCCGCGACGCTGCTCGGCGAGCATGTGGCCCTGCAGGTGATGCTGGGCGCGGTGATCGTACTGGCCAGCGTGGCCGCTATCAGTCTGGAGGGCCACTGGCGTTCAAGCGTTCATGCAGGGCGTGCGCAAAAGCCCGCTGTGGGGCCAATCAGGCAAGCTTCGTCAGATTAGACGAGCGTGCCGGATGCAATTTCCCCCTTGCTCCGCTAGCATTACCGGCTTCCGCTTCCCAGTTGCGACGGTTTTCGATGAGTTATCAGGTTCTTGCACGTAAATGGCGCCCGCGCTCGTTCCGCGAAATGGTCGGCCAGACCCATGTGCTCAAGGCTCTGATCAATGCCTTGGACAGCCAACGGCTGCACCACGCCTACCTGTTCACCGGTACCCGCGGAGTGGGCAAGACCACGATTGCACGCATCATCGCCAAGTGCCTGAATTGTGAAACCGGTATCACTTCAACGCCTTGCGGCACCTGTTCGGTATGCCGCGAGATCGACGAGGGGCGTTTTGTCGACCTGATCGAGATCGACGCCGCGAGCCGCACCAAGGTCGAAGACACCCGCGAGCTGCTCGACAACGTGCAGTACGCGCCGAGCCGTGGCCGCTTCAAGGTCTACCTGATCGACGAAGTGCACATGCTGTCCAGCCACTCTTTCAACGCCCTGTTGAAAACCCTGGAAGAGCCGCCGCCCTACGTTAAGTTCATCCTGGCCACCACCGACCCGCAGAAACTTCCTGCAACGATTTTGTCGCGGTGCCTGCAGTTCTCCCTGAAAAACATGACCCCCGAGCGCGTGGTCGAGCATTTGACCCATGTGCTGGGCGTCGAGAACGTACCGTTCGAAGACGACGCGCTGTGGTTGCTGGGCCGCGCCGCCGACGGTTCGATGCGTGACGCCATGAGCCTCACCGACCAGGCCATCGCGTTCGGCGAAGGCAAGGTCATGGCTGCCGATGTGCGCGCCATGCTCGGCACCCTGGACCACGGCCAGGTGTTCGATGTGCTTCATGCGCTGATCGAAGGCGACGCCAAGGCGCTGCTCGAAGCGGTGCGCCATCTCTCGGAGCAAGGCCCGGATTGGAACGGCGTGCTCTCGGAGATCCTCAATGTGCTGCACCGCGTCGCCATTGCCCAGGCCCTGCCGGAAGGCGTCGACAACGGCCATGGCGACCGCGATCGCGTGTTGGCCCTGGCCCAGGCCCTGCCGGCCGAGGATGTGCAGTTCTACTACCAGATGGGCCTGATTGGCCGCCG
Organism: Pseudomonas libanensis; assembly: GCF_001439685.1. Lineage (GTDB taxonomy): Bacteria > Pseudomonadota > Gammaproteobacteria > Pseudomonadales > Pseudomonadaceae > Aquipseudomonas > Aquipseudomonas libanensis. Next base: position 359,145 of record NZ_JYLH01000004.1, on the reverse strand, counting down.
GGACCTGCCCCTGGCGCCGGACCCGCGCGGTGGCTTTGAAATGGTGCTGCTGCGCATGCTGGCGTTCCGGCCGGCGGATTCGGCAGACGCGCCGAGACAGCCGCTAAAGCCAGTGGGGATCAGCCAGGCCACAGTTGATTCCGCCAAACCAGTGGCTGGCGCGGCAGCTGTTGCGCCAGTAGTCGCTGCGCCCGTACCGGTTGCGCCGACGCCTGAACCTGTGCCGGTTGCAGCAGCGCCTGTGGTTGAACCTGCGCCGGTTGTCGAGCCAGAGCCTGTGGTCGACCTGCCCTGGAATGACCCGGTCGAAGCCGAGCCAGAGCCTGAGCAACAACCGGCCGTGGAGCCCGTGCTGGAAACCACCGGCGAGCAACCCGAGCTGACGCCGATGCCGGCGCAGACCCCTGACAGCGTGGTGCCGGATGCCCCAGAATGGGTGCCGGCGCCGGTTCCCGAGCCGACCGTCGCCCAGGTTGAGGCTGCAACCCCAGGCATTGACCTGGACGACGAACCGCCGCTGGATGAAGACTACATCGAGCCGGACATGGACTCGGCCTACAGCTACCTGGACGAATTGGCCAGCGAGCACACCGCCGAGCCGGCGCCCGAGCCCGAGGCAGAACCGGCTGCGGCCCCGGCCACCGGCCTGGCCCTGCAATGGCTGGAATTGTTTCCGAAATTGCCGATCTCCGGCATGACCGGCAGTATCGCCGCCAACTGCACCCTGATTTCCATTGAGGGCGACCACTGGCTGTTGCACCTGGACCCGGCCCATAGCGCCTTGTTCAATGCCACCCAGCAGCGTCGGCTCAACGATGCGCTCAACCAGTACCATGGGCGCACGCTGACTATCGCCATCGAGCTGATCAAGCCCGAGCAGGAAACCCCGGCCCAGGCGGCAACCCGTCGGCGCCTTAACCGTCAACGCGAGGCCGAGGATTCGATCCACGCTGATCCGCTGATCCAACAAATGATGCAACAGTTCGGTGCGGTCGTCCGTCACGATACTATTGAACCTGTCGAAGCCCCGGTGTCCCAGGCGTCATGACTCCGGGCTACTAACTTGATCCACGTACTTTTGAGGTGATTCCCATGATGAAAGGTGGCATGGCCGGCCTGATGAAGCAGGCGCAGCAGATGCAGGAAAAGATGGCCAAGATGCAGGAAGAACTGGCCAACGCCGAAGTCACCGGTAAAGCCGGTGGCGATATGGTCAGCGTAGTGATGACCGGTCGTCACGACATCAAGCGCGTGAGCATCGACCCGAGCCTGCTGGAAGGCGTCAGCGACGACGACCGCGAAGTGCTCGAAGACTTGTTCGCCGCAGCCGTCAACGACGCCGTGCGCAAGATCGAAGCCAACAGCCAGGACAAAATGTCCGGCGTGACCGCTGGCATGCAATTGCCGCCGGGCATGAAGCTGCCGTTCTGATACACACTTTGGCTAGACTCAAATGCCGGGCATTGCGCCTGGCATTTTTTTTGGGCCGACGAAACATCGAACCCCAACCCGTTACCCAGGGTCTGCACCCTATACCGTTGAATTCTCATCGATAACAGGAGCCCCGCTGATGCCTCAAGAAATGACGCTCAACCAACGCATCGTCTTGGTCTCACGCCCTCAAGGCGCACCCACGCCGGAGAACTTTCGCCTGGAACGTGTGAGCCTGCCGGAGCTGGCAGACGGCCAGGTGTTGTTGAAGACGCTGTATCTGTCGCTGGACCCCTATATGCGTGGGCGCATGAGCGACGCACCGTCCTACGCCGCACCCGTAGAAATCGACGAGGTAATGACCGGCGGTGCTGTCAGCCGTGTCGAGCAATCACGTCACCCGAAATTTGAGGTAGGCGACCTGGTGGTGGGTTCCACCGGCTGGCAGAGCCACTGCATTTGCGATGGGAGCAACCTCATGCCAGTGCCCAAGGGCCTGGCGAGTCCGTCGATGGCGTTGGGTGTGCTGGGCATGCCGGGCATGACCGCCTACATGGGCCTGATGGACATCGGCCAGCCCAAGGCCGGGGAAACCCTGGTGGTGGCCGCTGCGTCCGGCGCGGTGGGCTCGGTGGTGGGCCAGGTGGCCAAGCTCAAGGGCTTGCGTGTGGTGGGCATCGCCGGTGGTGCGGACAAGTGCCGCTATGTCGTGGATGAGCTGGGCTTTGATGCCTGTATCGACCACAAGAGCGCGGACTTTGCCAACGAACTGGCCATGGCGTGTTTCAAGGGTGTAGACATCTACTTCGAAAACGTCGGCGGTAAAGTCTTCGATGCAGTGCTGCCGCTGCTCAACCCCAAGGCACGCGTGCCGCTGTGCGGGTTGATTGCCGGTTATAACGCCCACGAAGCGCCCAGCGGCCCTGATCGCCTGCCGGCACTGCAGCGTACCTTGCTGACCAAGCGGGTGCGTATCCAGGGTTTTATCGTGTTCGACGACTATGGCGACCGCCAGCCGGAGTTCCTCAGCGCCATGGCGCCGTGGGTGCGCGATGGCAAGATCAAGTTCCGCGAGGACGTGGTCGATGGCCTGGAGCAGGCGCCCGAAGCCTTTATCGGCTTGCTCGAGGGACGCAACTTCGGCAAGTTGGTGGTGCGCGTCGCGCAGGATTGAGTATTTGACGCTAATCCGGGGCGCGGGTATAAACCGCGTCTCGTTGTTTTGTCGGACCCTTCGCCCATGAGCTTCAGCCCCCTGATTCGCCAACTGATCGACGCCTTGCGCACGCTGCCCGGTGTCGGCCAGAAAACTGCCCAGCGCATGGCCCTGCAACTGCTGGAGCGTGATCGCAGCGGCGGCACCCGCCTGGCCCAGGCCCTGAGTCAGGCCATGGAAGGCGTGGGCCACTGCCGTCAGTGCCGCACCCTCACCGAAGAAGAGCTCTGCCCGCAATGCGCCGACCCACGCCGCGACGACACCTTGCTGTGCGTGGTGGAAGGGCCGATGGATGTGTATGCCGTTGAGCAGACCGGTTACCGCGGTCGTTATTTTGTGCTCAAGGGCCACCTGTCGCCGCTGGACGGGCTGGGGCCGGAGGCTATCGGTATTCCGCAACTGGTCGCACGAATTGAAGCGCAGGGCACCTTTACCGAAGTGATCCTGGCGACCAACCCGACCGTGGAAGGTGAAGCCACGGCGCATTACATTGCCCAGTTGCTGACCAATAAAGGTTTGATTACTTCACGAATCGCCCATGGCGTACCGTTGGGTGGCGAGTTGGAATTGGTGGACGGCGGCACCCTGGCGCACTCGTTCGCAGGCCGAAAGCCGATCGCGCTTTAAAACCCACTGCAGTCCCAATGTGGGAGCTGGCTTGTCGGGTCGCCGCATCGCTGCGATAGCATCACCACGGTGTAACTGAAAGACCGAGGCGCTGGCATCGCGGGCAAGCCCGGCTCCCACATTGGTTTTGTGTGACGGTTAAAAATGTATTCGGCTTGATAACCAAGCAAGCGCTTGGTAAGTTCGCTCCATCCCGCCATGGAGCTTGCCGATGTCTGCCTATCAGGAATACTTCGATCCCAGCCACCAGTTGGTCCGCGACAGCGTGCGCCGTTTTGTCGAGCGCGAGGTGTTGCCCGGCGTCGAGCAATGGGAGGAAGCCGGCAGCTTTCCCCGTGGGCTCTATCGCAAGGCCGGTGCGGCGGGCATCCTCGGGATCGGCTATCCCGAAGCTCTTGGAGGTAGCCACGAAGGCGATCTGTTTGCCAAGGTCGCCGCCAGCGAAGAACTGATGCGCTGCGGTTCCGGTGGTGTGGTTGCGGGGCTTGGCTCCCTGGATATCGGCCTGCCGCCCATCGTCAAATGGGCCAGGCCCGACGTGCGTGAGCGCATAGCGCCTCGGGTGCTGGCCGGCGAAAAGATCATCGCCCTGGCGGTGACCGAGCCCAGCGGCGGCTCAGATGTAGCCAACCTGCAAACCCGCGCCGTACGTGAAGGCGAGCATTACCGTGTAAGCGGCGCCAAGACCTTTATCACCAGCGGCATTCGCGCTGACTTCTACACCGTAGCCGTGCGCACGGGCGGGCCGGGCTTTGGCGGCATCAGCCTGCTGATGATTGAGAAAGACACGCCCGGGTTCACTGTCGGCCAGCCGCTGAAAAAGATGGGCTGGTGGGCATCGGACACCGCCGAGTTGTTCTTCGACGATTGCCGCGTGCCGGTGGGCAATCTTATCGGCGTCGAGAACATGGGCTTTGCCTGCATCATGGGCAATTTCCAGAGCGAGCGCCTGGCCTTGGCGCTGATGGCCAACATGACCGCGCAACTGGCCCTGGAGGAGAGCCTCAAGTGGGCCGCCCAGCGCGAGGCATTCGGCAAACCTATCGGCAAATTCCAGGTGCTCAAGCATCGCCTGGCGGAAATGGCTACCGCCGTGGAGGTTTCCCGCGAGTTCACCTATCGCCAGGCCGCGAAAATGGCCGCTGGCAAGAGCGTGATCAAAGAGATTTCCATGGCCAAGAACCTGGCCACCGATACCGCTGATCGAGTGACGTATGACGCGGTGCAGATACTGGGGGGGCAGGGGTATATGCGTGGCAGCCTGGTGGAGCGGCTTTATCGCGATAACCGGATTTTGTCGATTGGTGGCGGGACGCGTGAAGTGATGAATGAAATCATCAGCAAGCAGATGGGGTTGTGATCTGTGTTGGTCTTGAGGGCCTCATCGGGGGCAAGCCCCCTCCCACATTTGACTGCGTTCACAGAACAAAGGTGGGAGGGGGCTTGCCCCCGATGGGGTCAGTCCTGACAAAGACTATCTTTCAGTCAACCCGAACTGCGTCAGGCAAAACGTCGGTATTCCCATGTCTTCCAACCGCTGCGAGCCACCCAGCTCCGGCAAATCAATAATCGCCGCGGCTTCAAAGATCTTCGCGCCCATGCGCCGCACCAGATTAGCCGCCGCGATCAAGGTACCTCCGGTGGCGATCAGGTCATCAAACATCAGCACCGAATCTCCTTCGCACAGGCTGTCGGCGTGCACTTCCAGGAAGGCTTCGCCGTATTCGGTCTGGTAACCCTCGGCCAGCACGTCCGCTGGCAGCTTGCCCTGCTTGCGAAACAGGATCAGTGGCTTGTTGAGCTGGTAGGCGATGATCGAACCGATCAGGAAGCCCCGCGCATCCATCGCGCCGATATGGCTGAAGTCGGCCTCGACGTAACGCTGGGCAAAGCTGTCGGCGACCAGGCGCAGGGCGCGGGGCGACTGGAACAGTGGAGTGATGTCACGAAAGATAACCCCAGGCTTGGGGAAGTCGATGACGGGGCGAATCAGGGATTTGATGTCGAACGAATCGAAAGTCATCGTCGCAGAGTCCTGGGCGGAAAACGGACTCGAAGTATACCTGCGGCCTTGCCGATTGGCGCGGCCGCAGTCTGGATCAGACCTCCAGTGAACCACCGGCCAGTGCGCACAGCTGGATCGGATCAAGGATATGCACTTCCTTGCCCTCGGCGGCAATCAGCTGGTTCTGCTGGAAGCGGGTAAACACGCGGGACACGGTCTCTACGGCCAGCCCCAGGTAATTGCCGATTTCATTGCGCGACATGCTCAGACGGAATTGGTTGGCCGAGAAACCACGGGCGCGGAAGCGCGCCGACAGGTTGACCAGGAATGTCGCGATGCGCTCGTCGGCGGTTTTCTTCGACAGCAGCAGCATCATTTGCTGGTCGTCACGAATCTCACGGCTCATCACGCGCATCAACTGGCGACGCAACTGCGGCAACTGCAGGGCCAATTCATCCAGGCGTTCGAAAGGGATTTCGCACACCGAAGTGGTCTCCAGCGCTTGGGCCGACACCGGGTGAACCTCGGTGTCCATCCCCGACAGCCCGACCAATTCGCTGGGCAAGTGGAAACCGGTGATTTGTTCTTCGCCTCCATCGCTGAGGCTGAATGTCTTCAATGCGCCCGAACGTACTGCATAGACCGAATCGAATTTGTCGCCCTGGCGAAACAGAAAGTCGCCTTTTTTCAGCGGGCGCCCGCGTTTCACGATGTCGTCCAGCGCATCCATGTCTTCCAGATTCAACGAAAGTGGCAGGCAGAGGGGAGCCAGGCTGCAATCCTTGCAGTGAACCTGGCTGTGAGCACGCAGTTTGGCTGGCTCAGACATTTCTTAAATCCTTGTGGGAAAACACACATAAGACGTAAGGGTAACGCACTGGGGGGCACGGAGGCCAGCGTGTACAAAAAACCTGACGGAATATAAAGATTTGCCCGAAGCGGCCGATAGTACTGCCATCGAATATGAATGCGGGTGGTTCAAACCATGTTATCTCTCAGTACTCAACTCGCTTCGCGAACTCAGATTCAGGCGCTGCCCGAAACCAAGAAGGCTACTGAATCCGATGTTGCCGCGGTCCCGACGACTGATGCAGCCAAGCCCGCCGTTTCAGTGACCATTTCAGGTGCTGCGATGAAAGCTGCGGCCGCTGAGAAAACCTCAAACAGTGATATCGACGACAGTGGCTTGGCGGACAACGTCAAGAATCTGCTCAAGATGATTCGCGAGATCAAGAAGCAAATTGCCGAGAAGCAGGCTGAGATGGCGGCGGTGATGGCCGACAAGAGCCTCAGTCCGGAACAGGCTCGCGCCCGACTTTCCGGCCTGCAATCGGCATTGAGTGGGCTGCAGGCAAGCTTGACCAGCGCCCAGGCGTCTCTCACCAAGGCGATGAAAGAGATGAGTGCCGGTGACGCGGTCAAAGCGGCCAGCCTGGCAATGAAGTAAGGGCCTTTAGATGACCCGCGAAAATCGCTGCCTGTTCTGGTGCTCCAGATAGGCATCGAACACCATGCACACCGAGCGCACCAACAAGCGCCCCGCAGGCAGTACACGGATGCCCAGGGCATCCAGTTCGATCAAGCCATCGGCAGCCATGGTCTCCAGTTGCGGCCATAGTTCGGCGAAATAGCCGCGAAAATCGATGTTGTACCTCTGTTCGATTTCCTCGAATGCCAGGCTGAAATTGCAGATCAACTGCTGGATCACTTCCCGGCGCAGACGATCGTCCGTGGTACAGACCAGGCCACGGCTGGTCGCCAGTTGCGCGCCCGCCAAGGCCTTCTGGTACTGGTTCAGATCACTGTTGTTCTGACAGTACAGGTCGCCAATCTGGCTGATCGCCGACACTCCAAGCCCAATCAGATCGCAGTGCCCGTGGGTGGTGTAGCCCTGGAAGTTACGCTGCAGCCTGCCTTCTTCCTGTGCAATGGCCAATTCGTCATCTGGCAAGGCAAAGTGGTCCATGCCGATATAGCGGTAGCCAGCCTGGGTCAATTGTTCGATGGTGGTTTGCAGCATCAGCAGTTTCTCAGCCGGCGAGGGCAGGTCGTCGGTGTTGATCCGCCGTTGCGGCATGAAGCGTTCCGGCAGGTGCGCGTAGTTGAATACGGACAGGCGGTCCGGCTGCAAGCGGATGACTTCCTCCACGGTGCGCGCAAAATTCAGCGGCGACTGCTTGGGCAAGCCGTAGATCAGATCGATATTGATCGAGCGAAATTGCAGGGTGCGTGCCGCATCGATCACCGCGCGGGTTTCTTCCAGGCTTTGCAGGCGGTTGACCGCCCGTTGTACGTCGGGATCGAGGTCTTGCAGGCCGATGCTCACGCGGTTGAAGCCCAGCTCGCGCAACAGGCCCATGGTGGCCCAGTCAGCTTCGCGTGGATCGATTTCGATACCGTAGTCGCCTGAATCATCATCCAGCAAATTGAAGTGCTGGCGCAGGCAGGCCATCACCTGGCGAAGTTCGTCGTGGCTGAGAAAAGTGGGCGTACCGCCGCCCAGATGCAGCTGCTCAACAGTTTGCTTGGGGTCGAGGTGACAGGCCACCAGCTGGATTTCCTGCTCCAGGCGTTGCAGGTAGGCCTGGGCGCGGCCGCGGTCCTTGGTGATGACCTTGTTGCAGGCGCAGTAGTAGCAAATGTTGGCGCAAAACGGCACGTGCACATATAGCGACAATGGCCGCACGGCCTTGCGGCTGTCACGCAGCGCGTGGAGCAGGTCGAAGGTGCCGACCTGGCTGTCAAATTGTACGGCGGTGGGGTAGGACGTGTAGCGCGGCCCCGCCAGGTCGTAGCGGTGAATCAGATCTGTGTCCCAACGAATGGCGTCGAGCATGCGGGTGGTCCCCGGGAATGGCTAGTGAGCCGAGTCTAGGGGCAGGGCCGGGCAGGCATCTTGATTTGCATCAACGGGGAGCGGCGCTATGCCACATGGCTTTTAATGCCCCATTAGCCAGTGCTGATGGGGGCCCGGCAGCGTCCAGATACCGAAGATCATTACCAGCACGCCCCCGGCGACACGCACGCTGCGCTTGCGCAATAACGCGGTTACGCGTTCGGCCGCCAGCCCGGTGGCGAGCAGCACCGGCCAGGTGCCCAGCCCGAAGGCCAGCATCAGCAATGCACTGTCCAGCGCATTGCCCTGGCTCGCCGCCCAGAGCAGGGTGCTGTAGACCAACCCGCACGGCAACCAGCCCCACAACGCGCCCAGCAGCAAGGCGCGAGGCAGGCTGGACACCGGCAGCAGGCGGTTGGCAACAGGCTGTATATGCCGCCACAGGCCGCGCCCGAGGCTTTCGATACGGGTCAGGCCGCTCCACCAGCCGGCCAGGTACAGGCCCATGCAGATCAGCAGCAGCCCGGCGAGCACGCGCATGAACATCGCCGCCGGGCTGTTGGCCACCGCCCAGCCAGCCAGGCCAATCAGTAACCCCGCCGTTGCATAGCTGAGGATGCGCCCCAGGTTGTACGCCAGCAGCAGATGAAAGCGGCGGCTGCGTTGCGCCTTGGGGATCGCCAGGGTCAGCGCGCCCATCAGCCCGCCGCACATGCCCAGGCAATGGCCGCCGCCAAGCAGGCCAAGGATCAGCGCCGAGACCAGCAGGGGCGCCAGCTCAAGCATGGGGCGGGGCTTTAGGCGGTTGCTCGGGGCCGTTGGCTTCGTCGATGGCGGCCAGGTGATTCGGGTCCTGGTCGTCGAACAACACGCTGTGGGCCGGGCCATCCAGATCCTCGTACTGGCCGCTGTCCACGGCCCAGAAGAAGATGTAGATCGCCACACCCACTAACAGCAGCGCCGCCGGAATCATCACGTATAGAGCTGGCATCTGCACTCCATGCCCACGCGGCTCAGGCCGGCAGTGGGCGGGTTATCAAGGTGGTGCCGGTGGCTGGCGCGCTCGGCAGGCGAGTCAGGCGCAAGGCGTTGAGCACCACGGTCAATGAGCTGAGGGACATGCCGATCGCCGCCCAGATCGGGGTGATCCAGCCCAGGGCGGCAAATGGCAACATGAGACCATTGTACAGCCCGGCCCACAGCAGGTTCTCAATGATTACCCGGCGAGTGCGTCGCGCCAGGCTGAAGGCTTGCACCAAGGCATCGAGGCGGTTGGACAACAGCACCGCGTCGGCGCTGGTTTTCGCCAAGTCCGTGGCCGAGCCCATGGCTACGCTGATATCGGCGGCGGCCAGTACCGGCACATCGTTGACACCATCGCCCAACATCAGCACCTTACGGCCTTCCTTGTGCAGGTTTTGCAGCACGCGCAGCTTGTCGTCAGGGCGCAGGCCACCGTGAGCTTCGTCGATGCCCAGCTCAAGGGCGACGCTGGCGACCATCGGCGAACTGTCCCCCGAGAGCAACAGCGTACGCCAGCCGCGCGCCTTGCAGGCGGCCAGCAAGGCCGGTGCATCGCTGCGCAGACGGTCGTCCAGCACGAACCAGGCGAGTGCGCCGTTGCGATCGCCCAGCAGCAGCCATTGCCCGGCTTCATCCGGTGCCGCCGGCATCGCGCAACCACTGAGCGCACAGACAAACGCCGGCTGGCCGATACGCAAGTGCCGCTCACCCACGCGACCTTCCAGGCCGAGGCCGGGGGAACTGAGCACTTCGTCGGCGGCCAGCGGCGCACGCCCAAAGGCGCGGGCAATCGGGTGTTCCGAGCGGTTCTCCAGGGCGGCGGCGAGGCTCAGGCATTGGTCGCTGTCCAGTGCGCCCAGGGGCCGGATGGCGCGCAACGCCAGGCGCCCTTCGGTGAGGGTGCCGGTCTTGTCGAAAATCACCGTATCGATCTGGTTCAGGCCCTCAAGCACATGGCCACGAGTCAATAGCAACCCAAGGGTGTGTAAGGTGCCGGTGGCAGCAGTGAGGGCGGTCGGCGTGGCCAGGGACAGCGCGCATGGGCAGGTCGCCACCAGCATCGCCAATACAATCCAGAACGCCCGGGATGGGTCCAGCTCCCACCACAGCAGGCCGATCAGCGCGGCGGCGATCAACGAGCACAGCAGGAACCACTGCGCGGCGCGGTCGGCGATCTGCGCCAGGCGAGGCTTCTCGGCCTGGGCGCGCTCCAGCAGGCGCACGATGGCGGACAATCGTGTGTCATGGCCCAGGGCGCGCACTTCGACGCTCAGCGCGCCTTCGACATTCAGGGTGCCGGCGGTGACGCTGTCACCGATCCCCCGGGGCTGCGGCAGGTACTCGCCGGTCAGCAGGGATTCATCGATGCTGGATTGGCCGTCGAGGATCACCCCATCCGCCGGCAAAACCGCGCCGGGGTGCACCAGCACGCGATCACCCAGCGCCAACTCACTGAGCAGGATGCGTTCGCTCTGGCCATCATTTTTCAGGCGCAGGCAGGAGGCAGGCAACAGGTTGACCAACTGAGCGGTGGCCGCTGCGGTGCGCTCGCGGGCGCGGCGCTCAAGGTAGCGGCCGGCCAACAAGAACAGCGCAAACATGCCCACCGCATCGAAATACAATTCGCCCACACCGGTGATCGCCGTCCAGATGCCCGCCACGTACGCGCCGCCAATCGCCAGGGACACTGACACGTCCATGGTCAGGTGGTGCGTGCGCAAGTCGCGCAGGGCGCCCTTGAAGAAGGGTGCGCAGCTGTAGAACACAATGGGCGTGGTCAGAAACATCGCGACCCAGCGCAGGATCACATGCAGCTCCGGGCTCAGGTCGATATTGAATTCCGGCCAGGTGGCCATGGTTGCCATCATCGCCTGGAACCACAGTAAGCCGGCGACTCCCAGTTGGCGCAGGGCCAGGCGGTTCTCGCTGGCCAATTGCTCGGCGGCGCGGTCGGCGTGGTAAGGGTGGGCGGCGTAGCCGATATGACGCAGTTCGCTGAGCAGTTGGCTCAACGGTAACTGCCCATCGGCCCAGCGTACCTGCAGGCGGTGGTTGGACAGGTTCAGCCGGGCCTCGGCCACGGCGGGCAGGCTGCGCAGGTGTTTCTCGATCAGCCAGCCGCAGGCCGCGCAGCTGATGCCTTCCATCAACAGGGTGGCTTCGGCAAGGTCGCCTTCATGGCGCACAAAGGGTTTTTGCACATCGGCGCGGTCGTACAGCGCCAGTTCGTCCACCAACTGCACGGGCAGCGCCTCGGGGTTGGCCGAGGCTTCGCTGCGGTGCTGGTAATAGCTTTCGAGCCCACCGGCAACGATGGCCTCGGCGACCGCCTGGCAGCCCGGGCAGCAGAGTTCGCGGCGCTCGCCGAGGATCTGGGCGGTAAACCGGCTGCCGGCGGGGACGGGCAGGGCGCAGTGGTAGCAGGGGGTGGTCATGGTTCAAGGTCTTTGGTGGCTGGGAGGGCCTCATCGCGGGCAAGCCCGGCTCCCACATTCGATTGCGTTCTCCTGTGGGAGCGGGCTTGCCCGCGATGCGCGTAGCGCGGCTTTTTTTACGGCTTCAGATCTTCGGCGCCCTGCAACGGCTCGTCACCCAGCAGCAAGTCCTTGTCATGGCTGACCTCTTCTTCTTCGAACATCCGCCAGGTCTGGTCACCTTCCACGCCGAGCAATTCCACGAAGCGCCGGCCTTCGACCTTGTCGGTGACCTGGCCGATATAGCGGCCCTGCCCAGTGTCACTGCGGGCCAGGACGATCTTGCGATCCTTCTCCGGCTGGGTTGGGGAAATCAGGTTCAGTTCCAGGGTCGCCGGGCCGCTGTTGCCGGTCAGCTGCAGCTCGACTTCGCCGGTCAGCTCATCCAGGTGCAGCCTGGCGCGCAATTGCAGGGTCTGGGCCAGGCGTTCGCGGTCCAGGGAGCGGTTAATGCCTTTGCCGGCCTCGTAGTAGTTGTCGTTGACCAGGTTGTCCGGGTTGTTCACCGCGATGGTCACCATGGACAAGGTCAGGGTCACCGAGCAGGCCAGGATCGCAATGATGATCCAGGGCCAGAGGTGCTTGTACCAAGGGCTTGCGGCAGTGGCTGAGGACATTGGTTCTATTCCCTGTTAACGGACTTGTGGGCCGATGAATCGGCTCTTGGCTTCAATATGAACGCTGGTGTCATCGGCGTCCTTGAGGATGAACGTCACCTCGTTGGTGCTCGACGGCAACTGCTCCGGCGCACTCGACAGCTCAACCGGCATGCTGACGATATCGCCGGCCGCCACTTTGATTTCGCGTCGGCCTTGCAGCTTGAGGTCCGGCAGGCCGGCGGCGTCGAGCACGTAGGTGTGGTCGCGCTGGTCCTTGTTCATGATCTTCAGGCTGTAGACGTTTTCGATGCGCCCTTCGGCGTTCTCGCGGTACAGCACGCGGTCTTTGCTGACGTCGAAACCCACCAGCGAGCGCATGAAGAAGGCGGCTACCAACAGGCTGATCATCGCCAGCAACACCAGGGCGTAACCGATCAGGCGCGGGCGCAGCTTATGGGTTTTCTGTCCCGACAGGTTGTGTTCGGTGGTGTAGCTGATCAGGCCGCGTGGGTACTCCATCTTGTCCATGATGTTGTCGCACGCATCGATGCAGGCGGCGCAGCCGATGCACTCGATCTGCAGCCCGTCGCGGATATCGATACCGGTAGGGCAGACCTGCACGCACATCGTGCAGTCGATGCAATCGCCCAGGCCCTGGGCCTTGTAGTCGGTACCCTTTTTACGCGGGCCACGCACTTCACCACGGCGCGGGTCATAGGACACGATCAAGGTGTCCTTGTCGAACATCACGCTCTGGAAGCGCGCATAGGGACACATGTAGATGCACACCTGTTCGCGCAGCCAGCCGGCGTTGCCGTAGGTGGCGAGGGTGAAGAAACCCACCCAGAAATACGACCAGCCATCGGCCTGGCCGGTGAAGAAATCAAACACCAGTTCGCGGATCGGCGAGAAGTAGCCGACAAAGGTGATGCCGGTGGCAAAGCCGATCAGCAGCCACAGGCTGTGCTTGCTGAACTTGCGCAGGAACTTGTTGGCGCTCATGGGCGCCTTGTCGAGCTTGATGCGCTGGTTGCGGTCGCCTTCGGTGACCTTTTCGCACCACATGAAGATCCAGGTCCACACGCTTTGGGGGCAGGTGTAGCCACACCACACACGCCCGGCGTACACGGTGATAAAGAACAGCCCGAAGGCCGCAACGATCAGGATGCCCGAGAGCAGAATGAAATCCTGGGGCCAGAACGTCGCGCCGAAAATGAAGAACTTGCGCTCCGGCAGGTTCCACCACACGGCCTGGTGACCGCCCCAGTTCAGCCACACGGTGCCGAAGTAGAGCAGGAACAGACCGGCACCGCCAAGCATGCGCAGGTTGCGGAACAAGCCAGTGAAGGCGCGGGTGTAGATCTTCTCACGCGAAGCGTAGAGGTCGACGCTGTTGGTCGCGTTTTTGGCAGGCGGGGTAACGTCATGTACCGGTATCTGGTTGCTCATCATTGCATCCCACGGCGGTGGAGATTTGCCTCGGCCAGTACGTGCCAGCCGGGGTCAAATTAAGGGTGTTGCAGTGGCCTAATGATACGCCCCCGATGGTGCGCAAAGGGTGCGACCTTTGGTCGCGTTGGGGGAAATCAATTGATGGTGTACGTGACCTGGATCAATTGACTTGGCAAGTATGGACGGTTTTTGTCGCTGTGGTGGACGGGCAGGTCCGAAAGGCGTTCACTTGAGAGACCCGGTTTTTTTGAACAAGGCAGTCCAGATGTGGGAGCGGGCTTGCTCGCGAATGCGATGTCTCCAGTAATGAAAATCGTAGCCGGTACTCCGTATTAGCGAGCAAGCCCCCCATTGGAATCCCGGCGTTTTTAGAACTGTGGCCGTTTAAATGACTCAATCATCGAACTGTGCCCTCGTAATAATGGTTGTGCGCCCAGGGAGAAAGTCGATGTTGTCTTCGTTCATGCATCAGCCCGACTGTAAGCGTCAGCGCTCAAACTTAATGCCTGCTGTGTTTCAGAGCAATAAACAAAAAGCCCCGCCAGCATTCGCTGCGCGGGGCTCCATTGTTTCAGAGGTCTTACTGCTCCTCAGCCTTCTTATCCCCATGAGACAAGCTATACACATACGCCGCAAGCAAGTGCACTTTGTCATTGCCCTGCAACTGCTCCTGCGCCGGCATCTGGCCCTGGCGGCCATAACGGATGGTCTGCTGCAGTTGCGCGAAACTTGAACCGTAGATGAACGCACCCGGGTGGGTCAGGTCGGGCGCGCCCATGGCTGGCGTGCCTTTACCGGCCGGGCCGTGGCAGGCCACGCAGTTGGCGGCGAAGAGTTTCTCGCCGTTGGCCACGTCGGCCTTGGCGCCTTCCGGTAGCTTGCGGCCGTCAAGGTTGGTCACCACAAAGCCCGCGACGTCCGCCACGCCTTGCTCGCCGATGACTTCGGCCCAGCCTGGCATCACCGCGTGGCGGCCCTGCATGATGGTCTGCTTGATCGTCTCCGGCTCGCCGCCCCAGCGCCAATCGGCGTCGGTCAGGTTGGGGAAGCCGTAGGCGCCCTTGGCGTCGGAGCCGTGGCACACCGAGCAGTTGGAGGCGAACAGGCGGCCGCCCATTTTCAAGGCTTGCGGGTCCTTGGCGACTTCTTCAATGGGCATCGAGGCAAATTTGGCGAAGATCGGCCCGAACTTGGCGTCCGACCTGGCCATTTCCTTTTCCCACTCATGCACGCCGGTCCAGCCGGTCTGGCCGTTGGCGAAGGAGGTTTGCTTGTCGTTGTCGAGGTAGTTGTAGCCCGGCAGCAGGCCCTTCCAGTTGCCCAGGCCCGGGTACAGCACCAAGTAACCAAGGGCAAAGACGATGGTGCCGACGAACAGCATGAACCACCATTTGGGCAGCGGGTTGTCGTATTCCTCGATGCCGTCGAACGAGTGGCCGACGGTCTCGTCTGTTTGCTCGGTGCGCTGGCCCTTGCGGGTCGACAGCAGCAGCCAGGTCAGGGCGAAGATGGTACCCAGGCTCAGGACTGTGACGTACAGACTCCAGAACGTAGTCATTCTTTGTTACTCCTAGACGCTTGCTCGACGTGCTTGATGGCTTCGGGGTCATCCGCGAAGGGCAGCATGGTCGCGTCGTCAAACTCCGACTTGCGCCGTGGGCTGAACACCCACAACGCCAGGCCGATAAAGGCCACCATCACCACAACGGTGCCCAGGCCACGAATCATCCCGATATCCATGCAGGTCACCGTTTGCTTTTGATGATAGTGCCAAGGCCTTGCAGGTAGGCCACCAGTGCGTCCATTTCGGTCTTGCCCTTCACGGCGGCCGCTGCACCGGCGATGTCTTCGTCGGTGTAGGGCACGCCCAGGGTGCGCAAGACTTCCATTTTCTTCGCGGTGTCCTTGCCGTCGAGCTTGTTTTCCACGAGGAACGGGTACGCCGGCATTTTCGACTCAGGCACCACGTTGCGCGGGTTGTACAGGTGCGCACGCTGCCAGTCATCGGAGTAACGCCCGCCGACACGGGCCAGGTCCGGGCCTGTGCGCTTGGAGCCCCACAGGAACGGGTGGTCCCACACGCTTTCGCCTGCTACCGAGTAGTGGCCGTAGCGCTCGGTTTCGGCACGGAACGGGCGGATCATCTGCGAGTGACAACCCACGCAGCCGTTGGCGATGTAGACGTCGCGGCCTTCCAGTTCAAGGGCGGTGCGCGGCTTCATGCCTTCGACCGGCTTGTTGGTTACGTCCTGGAAAAACAGCGGCACAATCTGGGTCAGGCCGCCAATGCTCACGGCGATGACCATGAAGAAGGCCAGCAGGCCGATATTCTTCTCGACTACTTCATGCTTCATCAGTGGGCTCCCACAACGGCGATCTTGGCGGCGGCTTCGGCTTCTACAGGGTCAGAGGCACGCACGGTGCGCCAGACGTTGTAGGCCATCAGCAGCATGCCGCTGGCAAAGAACGCTCCGCCCAGGGCTCGCACGATAAAGCCCGGGTGGCTGGCCTGCAGCGCTTCGACGAACGAGTAGGTGAGGGTGCCGTCATCGTTGATCGCACGCCACATCAGGCCCTGGGTGATGCCGTTGACCCACATCGAGGCGATGTAAAGCACGGTACCGATGGTGGCCAGCCAGAAGTGCGCATTGATCAGCCCGACGCTGTGCATCTGCACGCGGCCGAACAGTTTGGGGATCATGTGGTACAGCGCGCCGATGGAGATCATCGCCACCCAGCCCAGTGCCCCGGCGTGTACGTGGCCGATGGTCCAGTCGGTGTAGTGGGACAGCGAGTTGACGGTCTTGATGGCCATCATCGGCCCTTCGAAGGTCGACATGCCGTAGAACGCCAGGGACACCACCAGGAAACGCAGGATCGGGTCGGTGCGCAGCTTATGCCAGGCGCCCGACAGGGTCATCATGCCGTTGATCATGCCGCCCCAGCTTGGGGCCAGCAGGATGATCGACATCGCCATGCCCAGGGACTGTGCCCAATCCGGCAAGGCGGTGTAGTGCAGGTGGTGAGGACCGGCCCAGATATACAGGGTGATCAGCGCCCAGAAGTGCACGATGGACAGGCGATAGGAGTAGATCGGGCGCTCGGCCTGTTTCGGTACGAAGTAGTACATCATGCCGAGGAAGCCGGTGGTGAGGAAGAAGCCTACGGCGTTGTGGCCGTACCACCATTGGATCATCGCATCCGTCGCACCCGAGTACGCCGAGTAGGACTTGAACAGGCTGACCGGCAGGGACGCGTGGTTGACGATGTGCAGCATCGCCGTGACCAGGATGAATGCCCCGTAGAACCAGTTGCCCACGTAGATGTGCTTGGTCTTGCGCTTGACGATGGTGCCGAAGAACACCACTGCGTAGGTCACCCAGACAATCGCGAGCAAAATCGCAATCGGCCATTCCAGCTCGGCGTATTCCTTGGTGGTGGTGTAACCCAGGGGCAGGCTGATGATGGCGCCGACGATGACCGCCTGCCAGCCCCAGAAGGTGAAGGCGGCCAGGCTGTCGGAGATCAGGCGGGTCTGGCAGGTACGCTGCACGACATAGTAGGAAGTGGCAAACAACGCACATCCACCGAAGGCAAAGATCACCAGGTTGGTGTGCAGCGGGCGCAGGCGACCGAAGGTCGTCCATGGCAGGTCGAAATTCAATTGCGGCCAAACCAGTTGCGAGGCGATGAACACCCCGAGCCCCATGCCAAGGATCCCCCAGACCACCGTCATGATGGCGAACTGGCGGACTACCTTATAGTTATAAGCAGTCGGACTGATTGCTGTGCTCATTCTAAGGTTCCACGGTTTAGGTTTTTTTATAGGTAAAATCGGCCGCAAGTATGTAGAAAGCGAGGGGCCATTGCAACGCAATGACTGACCTGTATCAATGCGTTCCACGCCAGATTCTGCGCCCTTTCCATGTTTGGTGTAAGGATTAAATCCGAAATATAAAGCTGATCAAGTGGACAGGAATTTTAGGGGGCGCAACGGATACCGTCGCGTACGCCAGGATTGGCCCACTGTGGGGACAAGCGTAGACCCGAATATGAGGGGGGGAAAGTTGGGTGTTGCGAGGGTGCGACACTTGGTCGCGACTTGGACATGTGACGAGAGAGAGCTTGCTCCCTCGCCACAGATAGAGCGCTTACTGAGGTTGGCTGTCTGGCGTTGCACCATCAGCGCTGTGGGACAGGCTGTACACGTACGCCGCCAGCAGATGCACCTTGTCATTACCCTGCAGCACTTCCTGGGCCGGCATCTGGCCCTGGCGACCATGGCGAATGGTCTGTTGCAACTGCGCCAGGCTGGTGCCGTAGATAAAGCCGGCAGGCTCGGTCAGGTTGGGCGCGCCCATGGCTTCCACGCCGTGGCCTTGTGGGCCATGGCAAGCCACGCAGGTGGTGCTGAATGCGGCTTGGCCGGCGGCCAGGTCAGCGGTGTTGTCCGCTGGCAAGGGCAGCTTGGCCAGGTCGTGACGCACATAGGCAGCGACGTTCTTCACGCCGTCCTCACCCAGCACTTCACCCCAGGCCGGCATCGCCGCGTGGCGCCCGTTCATGATGGTGGCCTTGATCGCTTCGGCCGAACCGCCCCAGCGCCAGTTACTGTCCGCCAGGTTGGGGAAGCCATAGGCGCCCTTGGCATCCGAGCCGTGGCACACCGCGCAGTTGGAGGCGAACAGACGACCGCCCATCTTCAACGCTTGCGGGTCCTTGGCGACTTCTTCCACGGGCATCGCCGCGAATTTGGCGAAGATCGGCCCGAACTTGGCGTCGGCCTTGGCCATCTCCTTGTCCCATTCCTTGGTCTGGGTCCAGCCGTCCTCATAACCCGGCAGCACGCCTTTCCAGTTGCCCAGGCCCGGGTAGAGGATCAGGTAGCCGACGGCAAACACCAGGGTGCCGGCGAACAGCATGAACCACCACTGGGGCAGCGGGTTGTCGTATTCCTCGATGCCGTCGAAGGCGTGGCCCATGGTCTGGTCGACGCTGCCCTTGGTTTCGCCCTTGCGGGTGCCGACCAAGAGCCAGGTCAGGCCGATCAGGCTGCCGAGGGTCAGTACGCAGATCCATGTACTCCAGAAGGTGGTCATGGCCGAGTGCTCCTTGTTGCTGGCTCTGCTTGAGCGTCGGTTGGAGAGGGTTCATCGGCAAACGGCAGCATGGTCGCATCGTCAAACTCGGATTTGCGCCGTGGGCTGAACACCCACAGCGACAGGCCGATAAAGGCGATGGCGACCACCAGCGTGCCTAGGCCGCGGATGGTGCCTGCATCGAATTCAAATCCCATGGCTCACCTCTTGCTCTTGATGGCAGTGCCGAGCACTTGCAGGTAGGAAACCAGCGCGTCCATCTCGGTCTTGCCCTTGAGGCTGGCGACCGCGCCATTGATGTCGTCGTCGGTATAGGGCACGCCGAGGGTGCGCATCACTTTCAACTTGGTCTCGGTATGGCTGCTGTCCACTGCGGCGGTGACCAGCCACGGATAGGCCGGCATCTTCGACTCCGGTACCACGTTGCGCGGGTTGTACAAGTGCGCGCGGTGCCAGTCGTCCGAGTAGCGCGCGCCGACGCGGGCCAGGTCCGGCCCGGTGCGCTTGGAGCCCCACAGGAACGGGTGGTCCCACACGCTTTCGCCTGCCACCGAGTAGTGACCGTAGCGTTCGGTCTCGGCGCGGAACGGGCGGATCATCTGCGAGTGGCACTGCACGCAGCCTTCGCGGATGTAGATGTCGCGGCCTTCCAGTTGCAAGGCGGTGTAGGGCTTCATGCCTTCCACCGGTTTGTTGGTCACGTCCTGGAAGAACAGCGGGACGATCTGGGTCAGGCCGCCGATGCTCACGGCGAGCACCATCAGCAGCATCAGCAGGCCGACGTTCTTTTCAATCGTTTCGTGTTTCATCATCGACTCCTCAGGCCATCTGCGCTGCGGCGCTGACTTCGGCAGGTTGCGCCGAACGCACGGTGCGCCACGTGTTGTAAGCCATCAGCAACATGCCGGTGAGGAAGATCGCACCGCCCACCAGCCGCACGATGAAGCCTGGGTGGCTGGCCACCAGGGTTTCGACGAAGGAGTAGGTCAAGGTGCCGTCTTCGTTGACTGCACGCCACATCAGGCCCTGGGCGATGCCGTTGACCCACATCGAGGCGATGTAGAGCACGGTGCCGATGGTGGCCAGCCAGAAGTGCGCGTTGATCAGGCCGAGGCTGTACATCTGCTCGCGACCGAAGACTTTCGGGATCATGTGGTACAGCGCGCCGATGGAGATCATCGCTACCCAGCCCAGTGCACCGGCGTGTACGTGGCCGATGGTCCAGTCGGTGTAGTGGGAGAGGGCGTTGACGGTCTTGATCGCCATCATCGGGCCTTCAAAGGTCGACATGCCGTAGAACGCCAGGGACACCACCAGAAAGCGCAGGATCGGGTCGCTGCGCAGCTTATGCCAGGCGCCCGAGAGGGTCATCATGCCGTTGATCATGCCGCCCCAGCTCGGGGCCAGCAGCACCAGCGACATCACCATGCCCAGGGACTGCGCCCAATCCGGCAGCGCGGTGTAGTGCAAGTGGTGGGGGCCTGCCCAGATGTACAGGGTGATCAGCGCCCAGAAGTGCACGATGGACAAACGATAGGAATACACCGGACGTTCGGCCTGCTTGGGCACGAAGTAGTACATCATCCCCAGGAAGCCCGCGGTGAGGAAAAAGCCCACAGCGTTATGCCCATACCACCACTGCACCATGGCATCCGTCGCCCCGCCGTACAGCGAGTAGGACTTGGTCAGGCTGACCGGGATTTCCAGGTTGTTGACGATGTGCAGGATCGCCACGGTGAGGATAAACCCGCCGAAGAACCAGTTACCCACATAGATATGCTTGGTGTTGCGCTTGGCCACGGTGCCGAAGAACACAATGGCGTAGGCGACCCAGACGATGGTGATGAGGATGTCGATCGGCCATTCCAGCTCGGCGTATTCCTTGGAACTGGTGTAGCCCAGCGGCAAGCTGATCGCGGCCAGCAGGATCACCAGCTGCCAGCCCCAGAAGCAGAACGCCGCCAGTTTCGGCGCGAACAGCTGGGTCTGGCAGGTGCGCTGCACCGAGTAGAACGAGCTGGCAAACAGCGCGCAGCCCCCAAAGGCAAAGATCACCGCGTTGGTGTGCAACGGGCGCAGTCTTCCAAAGCTGGTCCAAGGTAAATCGAAATTGAGCGCAGGCCAAACCAATTGGGCGGCGAGAAAAACCCCGAGCCCCATGCCGACGATGCCCCACACCACCGTCATAATGGCGAATTGGCGGACCACCTTGTAGTTATAGGCGGTACTTAAAGTAGTGTTCATGGTTCCCCATCCACGGTTCAACCCAAGCAGATGCGGCACTTGGGCTGGAGTTATAGGCAGACTAAAAAGCGAGGCAAGCATGGGCAAAGAGCACAAGGCCAGTATTGACGGGGATCAATGGGCGCAGTGTGTACGGGAACATGGCTGGTTGTGGGATGTCGCCACGGGCACGACGTCGGGTGGGCCGGTCACGCTGATCCTGGCCCACGGCGCCGGCGCACCGATGGACTCGGCATTCATGAACGACATGGCTGCACGCCTTGCCGGGCATGGCGTGAGCGTGTTGCGCTTCGAGTTCCCGTACATGGCCCAGCGCCGTGTAGAGGGTGGCAAGCGCCCGCCGAACCCGGCGCCGAAACTGCTGGAGTGCTGGCGCGAGGTGTATGGCGAGGTGCGACGTCATGTCGCTGGGAAGCTGGCGATTGGCGGCAAGTCCATGGGCGGGCGCATGGCGAGTTTAGTCGCCGACGAGTTGGGGACCGATGGCTTGGTGTGCCTGGGTTATCCGTTCTATGCGGCGGGCAAGCCAGAGAAACCCCGTGTGGAGCACTTGGCCGGGTTGAAGACGCCAACGTTGATTGTGCAGGGCGAGCGTGATGCGCTGGGCAATCGAGCGGCGGTGGAGGGTTATGACTTGTCAGAGAGCATCGAGGTGATGTGGTTGACGGCGGGGGATCATGACTTGAAGCCGCTGAAGGCTTCGGGGTTCAGCCATGAGCAGCATCTGGAGGCTGCGGCGGGGCAGGTGGCTGAGTTTCTCGGCGCCTGTTAGGGCTTTATCGCAGGCAAGCCAGCTCCCACATTTTGAATTGTGAATACATTCAAAATGTGGGAGCTGGCTTGCCTGCGATAGCGGTCTACCGGTTAAAACGCTCTACCAGCGAATACTGGGTATTGGCGGTATGCGTCAGCTCTTCACTCAGTTGCGCCGAGTTCATCGCCTGCTCCGACGTCTGGTCCGCCAACAGCGCAATGGTGCTGATGTTACGGCTGATCTCTTCGGCAACCGCGCTTTGCTCTTCGGTAGCCGCAGCAATCTGGGTGGTCATGTCGGTGATATTCGCCACCGCTTCGCTGATACCCACCAACGCCTGGTCCGCTTCCATCACCCGCGCCACACCTTCTTCAGCCTGGCGATGCCCGGCGTCCATGGTTTGCACGGCCGCAGCCGCGGTGTGTTGCAGCTTGGCGATCAGGGTATGGATCTGTCCGGTGGACTCCGCAGTCCGCTGGGCCAACTGGCGCACTTCGTCAGCCACGACTGCAAAGCCACGGCCCATCTCACCGGCACGCGCCGCTTCGATGGCGGCGTTGAGGGCCAGCAGGTTGGTCTGGTCGGCGATGCCTTTGATCACATCGACCACGCCGCCGATTTCATCGCTGTCCTTGGCCAATTGGGTGACGGTCACGCCGGTCTCGCCCACGGCCACCGACAGCCGCTGGATCGCTTCGCGGGTTTCCCCGGCGATATCGCGACCGCGACCGGTCAGGCGGTTGGCCTCCTGGGTGGCATCGGCGGTGCGCTGCACGTGGCTGGCAACTTCCTGGGTGGTCGCGGCCATCTGGTTGACCGCAGTGGCGACCTGTTCGGTCTCCACACGCTGGCGTTCCAGGCCGCTGGAACTGTTGTGCGCCAGGGTGTTGGAGCGTGCCGCCTGATCGTTGAGGTGTTCGGCGGTGTCCTGCAAGCGTGTAAGGCAGGTCTTCAGACGCGCTTCCTGGCTGAGGATCGACATCTCCAGGCGCGCCTGGGCGCCACGGCTGTCGGTGTACATCTGCGCGATCAACGGGTCGGAGGTGGTCTGCTCGGCCAGGCGCAGCAAACGCTTGAGGCCGCGCTGCTGCCAGCTCAGGCCCAGCAGGCCCAACGGCACCGACAGCGCCGCCGCCAAGGCGAAGCCCCATTGGGACGTCAGGGTGGCGCCGATCATGAAGCTTAATTGGCTGACCAGGATAAACGGCAGCCAGTCCTGCAGCACCGGCAGCCACTTGTCCCGCTGGGGAATGGCCGACTTGCCTTGGTTGATACGTTGATAGAGCGCTTCGGCCCGGCGGATCTGCTCGGCGGTGGGCTTGATGCGCACCGATTCGTAGCCGACCACCTGGTTGCCGTCGAAGACCGGTGTCACGTAGGCGTTAACCCAGTAGTGGTCACCGGTCTTGCAGCGATTCTTGACAATGCCCATCCATGGCAAGCCTTGTTTGAGCGTTGACCACATGTGCGCGAACACCGCCGACGGCACATCCGGGTGACGCACCAGGTTGTGCGGGGCCCGGGTCAGTTCGTCGCGGGTGAACCCACTGATTTCGACAAACGCGTCGTTGCAGTAGGTAATGACACCCTTGGCATCTGTGGTGGAGATCAACCGTTGCTGAGCGGGGAAGGTACGTTCGCGCTGGGTAACGGGTTGGTTATTACGCATGATTGTTCAATCCGCAAGGCTTTCAGGGGTTATCGGCCATGGCGGGCATTTATTTAACTTATTTTTGCAACAATCCGGACGAGCGGGTTAACGCTCAGCCGGCCAGCATCGGATACGTGAACAGCCCGAAGTGAAGCGGATTCAAGCCATAGTGCGTGGCAATCGCCGCGCCCAACAAAACTGGGCGGCATTACAGCGAGCGGCCTGGTTCGGCGGCATGAAAACTCCTCCACGCAAAAAGGCCGTAGAGAAAGGATTGCCAAGTAAGTTTGCGGGTGGTTATAGTCGACGCGTCTTTATCCCTTCAAAAAGATCAGCACATGCCAGCTTCCCAGCGCATAGCGGTAGTCGATTCAGCGGTCAACGCTGTGGTCGTGCCGTGCGGCGCCAAGCAGCCTGCGCAGATCAGTCACTACCCCCCACCTGTCAGTAGCACGCCGGTGTACGCAGTCGTATCACCGCCGGGTGTTGGCATTTCGGGCTGATCAGCTGTTCGCTGTAGCCCTGTGCCTACCTGAAAAAACCTACTGGAATTCGGTATTTACCGAGTCGGCTTTTTTGCCTGATCACAGGTGGTAACTCATGTCTGTTCTTTCGAAACAATCCGTGGCCGCGGCGGCCTCGACGAGCCTGTTTGTCCTGCTGTGGAGCAGCGGGGCGATTTTCTCCAAGCTGGGCCTGGCTCATGCTTCCCCTTTTGCCTTTTTGCTGATCCGGTTTGCCATCGCCCTGGTCGGGCTGGTGGTGCTGGTGCCAATCCTCAAGTTACAGCTGCCACGTCCCGGCAAGCCCATGCTGTATGCGGTGTCGACGGGCCTCGTGCTGCTGGGGGCCTATCAGATTTTTTATCTGCTGGCCCTGGACCTCAAAGTCACCCCTGGGGTGATGGCCACCATCATGGGCGTACAGCCGATCCTCACCGTGGTGCTGATGGAACGCCAGCGCTCCGGGCGCCGGTTGTTCGGCCTGGGGTTGGGCCTGGCCGGGTTGATCATGGTGGTGTACCAGGGTATCGGGCTGGCAGGCATGTCCCTGGCCGGCATGCTGTTCGGGCTGCTGGCGCTGGCGAGCATGACGTTTGGCTCGATCATGCAAAAGCGTATCACCGACAATCCGTTGGGCACGTTGCCGCTGCAATACCTGGCCGGGCTATTGTTGTGCGCGGTGTTCGTGCCGTTCCAGCCCTTCCATTTCGAGCACAATGCGAGCTTTTACCTGCCGGTGCTGTGGATGGGGTTGGTGGTGTCAGTGTTGGCAACGCTGCTGTTGTATCGCCTGATCGCCCGCGGCAACCTGGTGAATGTCACCAGCCTGTTCTATCTGGTGCCGGCGGTGACGGCGGTGATGGATTACCTGATCTTCGGCAACCGCCTGGCCGTGTTGAGCCTGTTGGGGATGGCGTTGATCATCGTCGGTCTGGTGTTTGTGTTCCGTAAAAACTGAAACCCACCCCTGTAGGAGCGAGTCAGCTCGCTCCTACCCTTTTTGCGGGGCGCAGCACCAACCACAACGCCCCGGCAATCAACACCCCGCCATACAGATGGGCCATGGACAATGGCTCATCCAGCAGCAACGCGCCCCATAGCACGCCGAACGGCGGGATCATAAAGGTCACGGTCATCGACTTGACCGGGCCAATGGACGATAGCAAGCGGAAGTACAGGATGTAGGCGAATGCCGTGCACACCAGCCCCAACCCCAGCAGCGACGCCCACACCTGCCAGCCGCCCCAGCTCGCTGGTGGCTGGCTGATGGCGCTGTAGGCAAAAAACGGCAGCAAGAACAATGTAGCGCCCAGCATGCTGCCCAGGGCCGACAGGCGACTGTCCAACCCGCCGCGTTGATCCAGCCAGCGCCGCGCCAGGAAACCGGCAAAGCCATAGCAGGTGGTCGCCAGCAGGCACGCCAGCGCGCCCATCAACAATTGCAGATCAAAGGCCACCGGCCCCGCACGCGTGAGCACGGCTACGCCAAGCAGCCCCAGGGCGACCCCCGCAACTTTCGACGGTGTCAGTCGTTCGCTGAAGAACAACCCGCCAATCAGCACGCCCATCAGCGGCGTGGTGGCATTGAAGATCGCCGAATAACCCGCCGGCAATACCTGGGCCGCCACCGAGTACATGGTCGCGGGAATTCCGGAGTTGATGACGCCCAGCAGCAGCACCGTCTTGAACTTGCCCTGGAAATCCCAGCTCACGCGCATCATCGCCAGGATCACCAATAACCCCGCGGCGGCAATCGACACGCGGAAAAACGCAGTCGGCACGGTGCCGATTTCCGGCGCGATGATGCGCATGAACAGGAAACTCGCGCCCCAAATGGCCGCCAGCCCCAGCAAGTAGAGGGTATCAACAGGTCTCACGGAAAACTCCTACGCCAATCAGGCGGGGGAGTGTTGCCCAGCGTCCTGGTCGACACAATCTCTAAGTACCGCAGCCCATGAAAAATCTTCCTTCTCCTGCCACCGTTCACTGGCTAAGCTCTGGGCTTCCAGCTACCCGCTCGAGGTTTCCCGCATGTCGCAGCCCGCCCTCGCTATCGCCCGGATGATCCTCGACGGTTTTGACGATTACCGTGAGCACTTTCGCCTGATCACCGATGGTGCCCGCGAACGTTTCGAGAAGGCGCAGTGGCAGCAGGGGCAGGCCGCCTCGGCGGCGCGTATCAACCTCTATGAAGAGAAAGTCGCCGAGGTCACCGCGCGCCTGCGGGCCAGCACCGAAGCGGCCGCGCTGCTGGACATCGACCTGTGGCCCCAGGTGAAAAGCGCCTATATCGACCTGATCGACCTGCGCTTTGACGATGAGCTGTCCGAGACCTGGTACAACTCGATCTTCTGCGGCCTGTTCAGCCATGATCTGATCAGTGACCGCTGCATGTTCATCCACACCACTCGGCCAAGCCAGCGCCATGCAAGGGCGGCGCAAACCCGGATCTACACGCCAGCCGGCAATATTGCGCAGATGCTCGCGCAGGTGTTTGCTGACTACAGTTTCAGCGAGCCCTACGCCGACCTGCCGGCAGACCTGCAACGCCTCGAAGCCCAACTGCGGGAAAACCTGCCGGATTGGGTATGCAAAGACCCGGACCTCAACGTCGAGTTGTTTTCCTCGGTGCTCTACCGCAACAAAGGTGCCTACCTGGTAGGGCGCATCTACACGCGTGACGAACAATGGCCCCTGGTCATTCCGCTGCTGCACCGCGAAGGCCGTGGCATCCAGATCGATGCGTTGATCACCGACGAAGCCGACGTGTCGATCATCTTCTCGTTCACCCGTTCCTATTTCATGGTCGATGTGCCGGTGCCCGCCGAATTCATCGGCTTTCTCAAGCGCATCCTGCCGGGCAAGCACATTGCCGAGCTATACACCTCGATCGGCTTCTACAAACACGGCAAATCCGAGTTCTACCGTGCGCTGATCAACCACCTGGCCACCACCGATGACCAGTTCATCATGGCCCCCGGCGTGCGCGGCATGGTTATGAGCGTGTTTACGCTGCCGGGCTTCAACACCGTATTTAAGATCATCAAGGACCGCTTTTCGCCGTCGAAAAACGTCAACCGCGCCACGGTGATCGAGAAGTATCGCCTGGTTAAGAGTGTCGACCGGGTCGGGCGCATGGCCGACACCCAGGAATTCGCCGACTTTCGCTTCCCCCTGGGCAAGTTCGAGCCAGAGTGCCTGGCCGAGCTGCTGGAAGTCGCTGCCGGCACGGTCCAGGTCGAAGGCGACACGGTCCTTATCCGCCACTGCTGGACCGAGCGGCGCATGACCCCGCTCAACCTCTACCTCGACAACGCCAACCCCGCCCAGGTACGAGAAGCCCTGGAAGACTACGGCCTGGCGATCAAGCAGCTGGCAGCGGCGAATATCTTCCCCGGCGACATGCTGCTGAAAAACTTCGGCGTCACCCGTCACGGCCGCGTGGTGTTCTACGACTATGATGAGATCTGTTTCCTTACCGAAGCCAACTTCCGGCATATCCCCGCACCGCGCACCCCCGAGGATGAAATGGCCTCCGAGCCCTGGTACTCCATCGGCCCGCTGGACGTGTTCCCCGAGGAATTCCCGCCGTTCCTGTTTGCCGACGCCGGCCAGCGCAAGCTGTTCGACGAGCTGCATGGCGAGTTGTACAACGCCGATTACTGGAAGGGCCTGCAGGACGCGATTCGCGCCGGCAAGGTCATCGACGTGTTCCCCTACCGGCGCCGGGACCGTGACAACGAATGAGGGGCGCGCACATCCAGGGTTTTCTGCGACAATCCGCCCCCTGCATAAATAGACGACCCAAACGTACCTGATGACTGACCAAGCACCCACCATCGACCAACTGCTGAAAAACCTCGATCACGCCATGCTCGCCGACCGCCACCGCTTGCGTCGGCAGTTGCTCGAGCTGCGCAAGAAGCCCGATGAGGACAAGCTGGCGCAGTGGGTGGCGCGCATGCAAGCGTCCTGTGCCCAGGTCACGGCACGGCGCGCCAGCCTGCCAGTGATTCGCTATGACGACAGCCTGCCGATTGCCGCCAAGCGCGATGAAATCAAGGACGCACTGCTCAAGCACCAGGTACTGATCATTGCCGGCGAGACCGGCTCGGGCAAGACCACCCAATTGCCGAAGATCTGCCTGGAAATCGGCCGCGGCCAATACGGCCTGATCGGCCACACCCAGCCGCGCCGGATTGCGGCGCGCAGTGTCGCCAGCCGTGTGGCAGAGGAGTTGGCCACGCCATTGGGCGCGTTGGTCGGCTATCAGGTGCGCTTCGAGGACCAGAGCGACGCCAACACCCTGGTCAAGCTGATGACCGACGGCATCCTGCTGGCCGAGACCCAGAACGACCGCTACCTCGAGCGCTACGACACGATCATCGTCGACGAAGCCCACGAACGCAGCCTGAACATCGACTTCCTGCTCGGCTACCTCAAGACCCTGTTGCCGCGTCGCCCTGACCTGAAGGTCATCATCACCTCGGCGACCATCGACCTGGAGCGTTTTTCCAAGCACTTCGACGACGCGCCGATTGTTGAGGTGTCGGGCCGCACCTTCCCGGTGGACACCTGGTATCGCCCGCTGACCCTGGAGCAGGATGAAGAGGGCAACCGTGTCGAGGACGACCTGACCGTCGACCAGGCGATCCTCGCCACCCTCGATGAAATCGCTGCCTATGAACGCAGCGAGCGACGCAGCCCTGGCGACGTGCTGGTGTTTTTGCCCGGCGAGCGTGAGATCCGCGACGCGGCCGACATGTTGCGCAAGGCCCAGCTCAAGCACACCGAGATTCTGCCGCTGTATGCGCGCCTGTCACCGGCCGAGCAGCAGCGCATTTTCCAATCCCACCCGGGCCGGCGCGTGGTGTTGGCGACCAACGTCGCGGAAACTTCCCTGACCGTGCCGGGTATTCGCTATGTGATCGACAGCGGCACGGCACGCATCAGCCGCTACAGTTATCGCGCCAAGGTGCAGCGTTTGCCCATCGAAGCGATCTCACAGGCCAGCGCTAACCAGCGTAAAGGCCGTTGCGGCCGGGTCGAGCCGGGCATTTGCATTCGCTTGTACAGCGAAGAAGATTTTCTCGGACGCCCGGAATTTACCGACCCGGAAATCCTGCGCACCAACCTGGCCGCCGTGATCCTGCAGATGCTGCACCTGCGCCTGGGCGAGATCACCGATTTCCCGTTTATCGAACCGCCGGATGGCAAGGCGATCAGCGACGGTTTCAACCTGCTGCAGGAACTTTCGGCGGTGGACCGTAACAGCCAGCTCACCCCCTTGGGGCGCCAGCTTGCGCGCCTGCCGGTGGACCCGCGCATGGGCCGCATGTTGCTGGAAGCGGCCAAGCTCGGCAGTTTGCAGGAAGTGCTGATTGTCGCCAGCGCCATGTCTATCCAGGACCCCCGCGAGCGCCCACCGGAGCGTCAACAAGCGGCCGACCAGGCCCACGCCCAGTGGAAGGATCCGGACTCGGACTTCGCCGGGTTGGTCAACCTGTGGCGCGGTTTTGAAGAGCAGCGCCAGGCATTGACCGCCAGCCCGCTGCGCAACTGGTGTCGCAAGAACTTCCTCAACTACCTGCGCCTGCGCGAGTGGCGCGATTCCCATCGCCAGTTGAGCCTGATCTGTCGCGACATGCAGCTGAGCGTCAATAAAGAACCGGCGGACTTCCCCAAGCTGCACAAGGCGGTGCTGTCCGGCCTGCTCAGCCAGATCGGCCAGAAGACCGAAGACGGCGATTACCTCGGTGCGCGGCAGCGGCGTTTCTGGATCCACCCCTCGTCCGGTATCGGCAAGAAGCGCCCGCAATGGCTGA
Source organism: Pseudomonas libanensis (assembly GCF_001439685.1). Lineage (GTDB taxonomy): Bacteria > Pseudomonadota > Gammaproteobacteria > Pseudomonadales > Pseudomonadaceae > Aquipseudomonas > Aquipseudomonas libanensis. The sequence goes on along the minus strand of NZ_JYLH01000004.1, from coordinate 329,406 downwards.
TGACTGCCGAGCTGGTGGAAACCACCAAGCTCTATGCGCGCATGGTGGCGAAGATCGACGCCGACTGGATCGAGCCGCTGGCCGGGCACTTGATCAAGAAAAACCACTTCGAACCCCATTGGGAGAAGAAGCGCGGCCAGGTGGTGGCGTTTGAGCAGATCACCCTGTTCGGGCTGATCGTGGTCGGGCGCCGGCCGGTGCATTACGGGCCGATTGACCCGGTGGTGTCCCGTGAGTTGTTTATCCGTGAAGGCCTGGTACGCGGTGAGATTCAGTCCCGCGCCAAGTGCCTGACAGCCAACCAGCGCCTGCTGGAGCAACTCGACGAACTGGAAGCCAAGGCCCGCCGTCGCGACATCCTCGCCGATGAGGAAACCCTGTATGCGTTCTACGATGCGCGCCTGCCGGCGGAGATCCACCAGACGGCCACCTTTGACAGTTGGTACAAGGTCAACAGCCAGAAAGACCCGCAACTGCTGATCATGCGCGAAGAAGATGTGCTGGCCCGCGAGGCCAGCGAAGTCACCGCCGCGCATTACCCGGACACCTTGCACCTGGGCGACCTGGCGCTGGCCTTGAGTTACCACTTCGAACCCAATCACCCTCGCGACGGCGTCACCTTGCGTGTACCGGCGCCGTTGCTGCCGGCGTTGCCTGCCGAGCGCCTGGAGTGGCTGGTACCGGGCGTGATCGAAGCCAAGTGCATCGCCCTGGTGCGTAACTTGCCCAAGGCGCTGCGCAAGAACTTCGTGCCGGTGCCGGACTTCGTCAAGGCGGCGCTGCAACGCATCGAGTTCGGCCAGGGCTCGCTGCCCCAGGCGCTGGGGCGCGAACTGCTGCGCATGACCGGTGCGCGGGTCAGCGATGAAGCCTGGGCCGAAGCGGCACAACAGGTGGAAAGCCACCTGAAGATGAACCTGGAAGTGGTCGACGGCCAGGGCAAGTTCCTTGGCGAAGGCCGCGACCTCGCCGAGCTGACCGCACGGTTTGCCGAAGCCAGCCAGGCCGCCCTGGCTGTGCCGCAGACCGCGAAAAGCCAGCAGCCGGTGGAAGCCAAGGTGTTCGCGGCGGTGGCCGAAAAGACCCAGCAAAACATCGCCGGGCTGTCGATGACGGTGTACCCGGCGCTGGTAGAAGAAAACGGCACGGTCAAGGAAGGCCGTTTCTCTACCGCCGCCGAGGCTGAGTTCCAGCATCGCCGCGCGTTGCAGCGTCTGCTGATGCAGCAATTGGCCGAACCGGCGAAATTCCTGCGCGGCAAATTGCCGGGCCTGACCGAGTTGGGCTTGATGTACCGCGAGTTGGGGCGTATCGACGCGCTGGTGGAAGACATCCTGCTGGCCAGCCTCGACACCTGCGTCCTGGAAGGCGAAGCCAGCCTGCCTCGTGATGGCGCCGGCCTGGCGGCCTTGGCGGAACGCAAGCGCGGCAGCTGGACCGAACACGCCGAACGCCTGGCGCGCCTGACCCTGGAGGTGCTGAAGCTCTGGCACGGCCTGCAAAAGCGCTTTAAAGGCAAGATTGACCTGGCCCAGGCCGTGGCCTTAAACGATATCAAGCAGCAACTGGGCAACCTGGTGTATCCAGGTTTTGTGCGGGAAACCCCGGCCCAGTGGTTCAAGGAACTGCCGCGTTTCCTCAAGGCCATCGAACTGCGCCTGGAAAAACTGCCGAGCCAGGTGCAAAAGGACCGCGTGTGGAGCAGCGAATTGGGTGGCCTGTGGGCGCAGTACCAGAACCGCGTGAACAAACACACCCAGGAAGGCAAGCGCGACCCGCAGTTGGAGCTGTACCGCTGGTGGCTGGAGGAATACCGAGTGTCGTTGTTTGCCCAGCAATTGGGCACCAAAGTGCCCATTTCCGATAAGCGCTTGAGCAAGCAGTGGAGCCAGGTAGAGCCCTGAAGCCCTTCCCGCACAAGGTGTTTGTTTGGCCTATAGCGCCAAATCCCCGGTGTTGTGGCAAACTTCGCGGTTACAAGATTGAATAAAAGCATTGCCAGTTTGATGCCCGCTGGATGACATCGAACGACTTTAATTTTGGTACGACGGTACCAACATCTTCTGCCTGACAGATTTAGAGGAACGACCGTGCATAACGTCGTCATCAGCGGCACTGGCCTGTACACCCCGGCCAACAGCATTTCCAACGAAGAGCTGGTGCAGTCTTTCAATGCCTACGTACAACAGTTCAACGCTGACAACGCCGCCGCTATCGAACGTGGCGATGTGCAGGCGCTGACCGAGTCGAGCGCGGCGTTCATTGAAAAGGCATCCGGCATCAAGAGCCGTTTTGTGATGGACAAGGACGGCATCCTCGATCCGCAGCGCATGGCCCCACGCCTGCCCGAGCGCAGCAACGACGAATGGTCGGTGCTCTGCCAGATGGCCGTCGGCGCCGCCGAACAGGCCCTGCAGCGCGCCGGCAAGACTGCCGCGGATATCGACGGCGTGATCGTCGCCTGCTCGAACCTGCAGCGCGCCTACCCGGCGATTGCTATCGAGGTCCAGGAAGCCTTGGGTATCCAGGGTTTCGGTTTCGACATGAACGTGGCGTGTTCCTCGGCCACCTTCGGCATCCAGAACGCGGCCAACAGCATCCAGTTGGGCCAGGCCCGGGCGATCCTGATGGTCAACCCGGAAGTCTGCACCGGCCACCTGAACTTCCGTGACCGCGACAGCCACTTCATCTTTGGTGATGCCGCTACCGCGGTTATCCTGGAGCGCGCTGACCTGGCGACGTCCGAGCACCAGTTCGAGGTGGTGAGCACCAAGCTGCTGACCCAGTTCTCGAATAACATCCGCAACAACTTCGGCTTCCTCAACCGCACCGCGGAAGAGGGCATCGGCGCCCCTGACAAGCTGTTCGTGCAGGAAGGCCGCAAGGTCTTTCGCGATGTCTGCCCGATGGTGGCCGAGTTGATTGGTGCACACCTGGCGGAAAACCAGCTGGACGTCACCGATGTGAAGCGCTTCTGGCTGCACCAGGCCAACTTGAGCATGAACCACCTGATCGTGAAGAAGCTGCTGGGGCGCGAGGCATCGGTGGAAGAAGCGCCGGTGATCCTCGATACGTATGCCAATACCAGCTCCGCCGGTTCGGTGATTGCGTTTCACACCTATCAGGACGACTTGCCCAAGGGCGCCGTGGCGGTGCTTAGCTCGTTCGGCGCCGGCTATTCCATCGGCAGCGTGATCCTGCGTAAACGCTGATTGCGCGGCCGGACGCGGTCAAATGTGGGAGCTGGCTTGCCTGCGAATGCATCGGCTCGGTGTGCCTGAATCACCGAGTTGTCTGCATCGCAGGCAAGCCAGCTCCCACATTGACCGTATTTCCAAGGCGATATCGAGGTAAACGATGGCAGCAGCGGATGACGCGCACCTGCTTGAACGCTTGCTCAAGGGAGAGCAGCGGGCCTACAAGGAATTGGTCACCACTTACCAGAGTGCAATGCGAGCGGTGGCCTATGCCATCGTCGGCCAGCGCCACGCCGACGAAGTCGTGCAAGACGCCTGGCTCTCGGTGGTGCGCAACCTGGCCAAGTTCGAAGGACGCTCCAGCCTCAAGACCTGGCTGCTGACCATCACCGCCAACGCTGCCAAAGGCCGTTACAAACACAATCGCCGGGAAGTGCTGCTCGACGATTTGCCTTCGCCCCACGGCACCATTGGTGATGATCGCTTCAGCCCGGATGATGGCCATTGGGCGGTCGCCCCGTACGCCTGGCACCAGGACACCCCGGAAGCGTTGCTGACCGAAGATGAGTTGCGCAAATGCCTGGAGCATACGATTCTGAGCCTGTCCCAATTGCAAAGCGCTGTGCTGGTGTTGCGTGAGCGCCAGGGTCTTGAGCTGGAAGAGATCTGTAATCTTCTAAGCCTTTCGCTCTCCAACGTGCGTGTGCTGTTGCATCGGGCACGGCTTAAAGTCTTCGCCACTGTGGAGCATTTTGAGGAAACGGGCGAATGTTGACCTGTAAAGAGCAAGTAGCACGCTCCAGCGATTATCTCGATGGGCAACTGACCTTTCGTGAACGTTTGATGGTGCGTCATCACTTGATGTTCTGCCCGAACTGCCGGCGCTTTATCCGTCAGATGCGCCTGATGCAGGCGACGCTCAAGCGTATGCCACAGGAGCCGGTGGAGGGGGCTGATGCGTTGGCTGAACAGATGGCAGCCGAGCGCCGTAAGGATATGTAGGAGCGAGCAAGCTCGCTCCTACCGTAACGGTTAGAACTTGGCTTCAGCATCCAGCTGCAAGGTGTTGGTATCGGCATCCCGCTGGGTCCGGCTGGCGAAGTCAGCCTTGGTCAGGAAGTAGGTGGCGCCGATGGCAAAGTTCTTGTCGATGTCGTAGCTGACTTTCATCTTGTGACCGCGCGAACCGGTGGTGCCGTTGGCGAAGTCCGAATCGGTGAAAGCGCCTACGACGGCATTACGTTGAACATCGCGGTAGTTGTAGTCCAGGTTCAAACCGAACACTTTGGACTTCGCACCCAGCAACCAGGCGGTGTCCTGGTCGGTCACCGCATCGTTGTTTTTCACGTACTGGCCGTAGAACGACAGCGGCACGGCCAGGCCCCCGATGTCTGCTTGTGCAAAGCCTTCGTACAGGCGGAATTCGTTGTTGGCCGAGTTGCCGTTGACCGCCAATGCGCAAGGCGTGGTGGTGGTTGTGCAGCGGCTGTCTTCGTCATTCTTGTAGGCGTAGATGCTGCCGCCCAAGGTCATTTTCAGATTGTCGGTAACCGAGAAACGCGTGCCCAACTGGCCGGACGTCAGGCGCAGGTCGTGGCGGAACTGCACGCCGTCGCCGTCGACGTTGTCCTTGAGGTTGTAGTTGCCCAGGCTGCCGAACAGTTCGGCGCTGCTGCCAAGAGGGTATTTGTAGGTGACGGCCAGGCCTTCCGGGTTGATGTCGCTATCCCAGATCACGTCGCCCATGTTTACCCATGGCTGCAGCATCTTGCCGCCGATCACGTGCAGGTTCTTGATCTGGTCCGGGTGGTAGTCGATGTAGCCCAGGTCCAGCCAGATCGATTTCTTATCGAAGTAGCCATCCTGATCCTGGTTGGTGGAACGAGCGTCGTCGCCGCCCCCCGTGGCGATGCGGATGCCGGTGTCCACCTGCGGGTTGATCTCGGTGTAGGCACCCAGGCGGGCACGGATACGTTGACGGTCCTTGTCACGCCCGCCGTTGTTGGGCTCGCCGTCGATCTTGATGGTTTCCTGGCGGAAGCGCACGTCACCCTTGAACTGGGTCTTGGCCGCCCAGGCCAGTTTCTGGTCGAAGCTGCTCAGCTCGTTGGTTTTTTTCGCGGTGGCCGCGATCTGCTCGTTGGTCTCTTGTTGAGCTTGCCGTGCGATCTGCTGTTCTTTCTGGTCCCTGGCCAACTCTGCTTGCAGTTCGCTGTACTGCGCCGCAGTGATCTGGCCGTTGGCCTTGAGCATGTCGAGCAATTTAGCGTCGACTGCAGCGCTGGCCGGTAGGCTCAGGGCCAGCAACAGGCCGCCACACAGGACCGCCGCAGTTTTAGTGGAAGCAAGACGCATATCAATCTCCGAAAGTGAGGAGGGATGGCAAACCATCCAGGACACAACCGACCAATGACGGACGGAAAAAAATGTCGCCCGGCAGACCCAGGCGCTCTAAAAACTGGCGTCAGTATCGCGACCGTTTATGACGAAGTAGTGGCTAAGTGATTTCATCTAGATGACAAATGGTGTGAGGTTGGAACTATTTATTTCCAAGTCTGTCAGCGTGTTTTCAAGGTGTGCACCGGGTTGCGATAAGCGATACTCGCCAGGCTTTAACGCCAAGAATCAGTGAGGATGCCGATGCCGTTGCAACGCCTGGACAGCCTGTCCGAAATCGCCCCGCAGGTCTGGGACGCCCTGGTGCCGCAGGCGCAGCCGTTTGTACGGCATGGGTTCTTGAGCGCGCTGGAGGACAGCGCCAGCCTGGGGCCGCAATCGGGCTGGCAGCCGGAGCATTTGCTGCACTGGGAGGGGCAGCGCCTGGTGGCGGCACTGCCGAGCTATCGCAAATGGCATTCCTATGGCGAGTATGTGTTCGACCATGGCTGGGCCGATGCCTGTGAGCGCGCCGGTATCGACTACTACCCCAAGCTGCTGACGGCGGTGCCGTTCAGTCCCGTCAGCGGCCCACGTGTTTTGGCCGCCAATGCCGAGGACGGCTTCGAGTTGCTCAAGAGTCTGCCGGGCTACCTTGAGATCGAAGGGCTGTCCAGCGCCCATATCAATTTCACTGACGCCTTGGCCGATGGAGCCTTGGCCCGGCAGCCGGGCTGGATGCAACGCCTGGGCTGCCAGTTTCATTGGCAGAACCGCGGCTACCGCGACTTCCAGGATTTTCTCGATGCCTTGAGTTCACGCAAGCGCAAGCAGATGCGCAAGGAGCGTGAACAAGTGGCGGGGCAGGGCATCGAGTTCGAGTGGCTGCAAGGCCATGAACTGAGCGAAGCCCAATGGGATTTCGTCTATGCCTGCTATGCCAATACTTATGCAGTCCGCCGCCAATCGCCCTACCTGACCCGCGGGTTTTTCAGCCTGTTGGCCGAACGCATGCCCGAGGCCATTCGAGTGGTGCTGGCCAAGCAAGGCTCGCGCCCGGTGGCCATGGCTTTCAGCCTGATCGGTGGCGACAGCTTCTACGGTCGCTACTGGGGCTGCCTGGCGGAATTCGACCGGCTGCACTTCGAAACCTGTTTTTACCAGGGCATGGATTACGCCATCGCCCACGGCCTGCAACGCTTCGACGCCGGCGCCCAGGGCGAGCACAAATTGATTCGCGGGTTCGAACCGGTGATTACGCGCTCATGGCACTACCTGCGTCATCCGGGGCTCAAGAGTGCCGTGGCGGACTTTCTTGAGCGTGAACGGGTGGGGATTCTGGCGTATGCCGAAGAGGCGAGGTCAGCCCTGCCTTATCGGCAGGGCTGAACCATCGGTCTGGCACTACTGCGAATGAACGGTCGAATCGCTATCCTGTATGTACAAAAGTACATACAGGATGTGCCATGCATTTTGAGTGGGATGAAGCCAAGAACAAAGCCAATATTCTAAGCACGGCATCGATTTTAACGACGTCCCTGATATTTTTAGACACCCAATGCTGGCCTTGCGCGATGATCGGGCGGATTATGGCGAAGAGCGTTGGATCAGTATTGGCTGGATCAAATTGTTAATGGGTGTGGTCGTATATACCGAGCGGCGTGGTGATGTGATCCGTATCATCTCGGCCCGAAAAGCAACCAAGAAGGAGGCCAAATACTATGACGCAAACATCGAAAACTGATTGGGAGCGCTTGGCCAAGATGAATGAAGAAGAAATCGATACCAGTGATATCCCCGAGCTGGACGTCGAATTTTTCCGGCGTGCCGAGCTTCGTGTCCCGGTGAAGCAGGCGGTGACTATTCGACTGGATGCCGACGTTCTCGAGTGGTTCAAGGGGCAAGGTACTGGATACCAGACACGTATCAATCAACTGTTGCGTCAATACATGCAGGCCCATCAGGGTTGAGCAACATTGAATTGAATTCAGCCCTGCCTTATCGGCAGGGCTGACCCGTTTGCCTTAAGCCCCTTCATCCTTGCCCAGCCATCGATAGGTCACGCCGCCGATCACCGCGCCGAGGATCGGTGCGAGCCAGAACAACCATAACTGCTGGAGTGCCCAACCACCGACAATCAACGCAGGCCCCGTGCTGCGGGCTGGGTTGACCGACGTGTTGGTGACCGGGATCGAGATCAGGTGGATCAGCGTCAGCGCCAGGCCAATGGCAATAGGCGCGAGGCCCGCCGGGGCACGGCGGTCGGTGGCGCCAAGGATGATCAGCACGAACATCGCTGTCATCACCAGCTCGCAGACCAGCCCTGCTGCCATTGAATACCCGCCCGGTGAATGCTCGCCATACCCATTGCTTGCCAGCCCTGAGGCCAGTTCGAACCCCGGTTTGCCGCTGGCGATGAAGTACAGCAGTGCGGCGGCGATGGTGCCGCCGATCACCTGGGACACGATATAGGCCGGCAACTCCTTGGCTGGGAATCGTCCGCCCACTACCAGCCCCACCGAAACGGCCGGGTTAAGGTGGCAGCCGCTGATGTGCCCGATGGCAAATGCCATGGTCAGCACTGTGAGCCCGAACGCCAGGGCCACACCGAGCAGGCCGATTCCGACATTGGGAAACGCTGCGGCCAACACCGCACTCCCGCAGCCGCCCAACACCAGCCAAAACGTACCCAGCCCTTCCGTTACGGAACGTTTGAACAGTGACATGAACACATCCTTAATAGATCGCTCTATCTGATTAACGGGTCTGTGACGCTTCCCTGCTGCCTTAAATCAGGGCCCTCCCTGAGGCCTGATTGCAGTACAGCAGGATTGTGTCTCAAGACCAGTGCGATAGAGAAAACTGTCAGAATTGTTCGGAATTGCCCATGCATCTATCCAATGAAATCAATCTATTCCGACAAATCCGCCGGTCTGGTGCTGCCATAACCGCGAATAAAGTCCGCCATGTGCCAGCAATTCGGAATGGCTGCCGCTCTCGGCGATCTGGCCTTTCTCCAGCACGACCAGGCGATCCATACGCGCGATGGTCGACAACCGGTGTGCGATGGCAATCACCGTCTTGCCCTGCATCAGGGTTTCCAGGCTTTCCTGGATCGCCGCTTCCACTTCCGAGTCCAGCGCCGAGGTGGCTTCGTCCATGATCAGGATCGGTGCGTCCTTGAGCAGCACGCGGGCGATGGCGATACGTTGGCGCTGACCGCCGGAGAGTTTCACCCCGCGCTCACCCACATGGGCGTCCAGCCCGGTGCGGCCTTCGGAATCCGACAGCAATGGGATGAATTCATCGGCGCGGGCCTTGTGCACCGCGGCCCAGAGCTCTTCGTCTGTGGCGTCGGGCTTGCCGTACAGCAGGTTGTCGCGGATCGAACGGTGCAGCAGCGAAGTGTCCTGGGTGATCATGCCGATCTGTTCGCGCAGGCTTTCCTGGGCGACTTCGGCGATATTCTGGCCGTCGATCAGGATGCGTCCGCCCTGCAGGTCGTAGAGGCGCAGCAGCAGGTTGACCAGGGTCGATTTGCCCGCGCCGGACGGGCCGATCAGGCCGATCTTCTCCCCGGCCTTGATCTCCAGGTTCAGGCCACCAATGATTCCGCTCTTCTTGCCGTAGTGGAAATCCACCTGTTCGAAGCGCACTTCACCCTGGGGCACGCTCAGGCGTGGGGCGTTGTCGCGGTCGATCACGGCCAGCGGCTGGGCAATGGTTTTCAGGCCGTCCTGCACCATGCCGATGTTCTCGAAGATGCCGTTGACCACCCACATGATCCAGCCGGACATGTTGACGATACGGATCACCAGGCCGGTGGCCAAGGCAATCGCGCCCACCGAGATCAGCGAGTGGGTCCACAACCACAGGGCCAGGCCAGTGGTGGTGACGATCAGCAGGCCGTTCATGGTGGTAATCGCGATGTCCATGCTGGTCACCACGCGGCTGGCCAGCTGGGTTTTTTCGGTCTGCTCGATGATTGCTTCCTTGGCGTACTGCTGCTCGTATTGGGTGTGGGCGAACAGTTTCAAGGTGGTGATGTTGGTATAGCCATCGACAATGCGGCCCATCAATTTGGAGCGCGCTTCGGAGGAGATCACCGAGCGTTCCTTCACGCGCGGCACGAAGTAACGCAGTGCCAGGCTGTAGCAGACGATCCAGCTCACCAGCGGGATCATCAGGCGCCAGTCGGCCTCGGCGAACAGCACCAGGGCGCTGATGGCGTAGATCGCCACGTGCCAGATCGCATCCACCGCCGCCACGGCGGAATCGCGCAGTGAGTTACCGGTTTGCATGATGCGCTGGGCAATGCGTCCGGCGAAGTCGTTCTGGAAGAAATTAAGACTCTGTTTGAGCACGTAGCTGTGGTTCTGCCAGCGAATCAGGCTGGTCATGCCGGGGCTGATGGTCTGGTGTACCAGCAGGTCGTGCAGGGCGCCGAAAATCGGGCGCAAGAGCAGGGCGACCACGGCCATCCAGATCAGCTCGGTGCTGTGGATCTGGAAGAAATCGGCGGGCGGCGTGCCCTGGGCCAGGTCGATGATGCGGCTCAAATAGCTGAACAACGCGACTTCGATCAGCGCGCCGATCAGGCCCACCACCAGCAAGGCGGCGAAATGCGGCCACACCTGGCGCAGGTAGTAGAGATAGAAGGGCAGGACTTTATCGGGAGGCGCGGCGCTGGGCGCGTCGCGGAAAATATCGATCAGTTGTTCAAAACGACGATAGAGCATTAGGCTTGACGCCCGCCGGGCGGGCTCTCCTTTCAAATGCGCGCGCTGCCTTGTGGGCTGCGCGCGAAGCTTGCTGCTGACCTCAGTCGATGCGCTTGGCCGACTTGATCAGGACAGGATCGATTGGCACGTTCTGCATGCCTTGCTTGGTGGTGGTCTGGGAGTTGACGATGATGTCGACCACATCCATACCCTTGACCACTTTGGCGAACACGGCGTAACCGGCATCGCGGCCCGGATCCAGGAAGGCATTGTCGGCGACGTTAATGAAGAATTGGCTGGTGGCCGAGTTCGGGTCATTGGTGCGCGCCATCGATAAGGTCCCACGCACGTTATGCAGGCCATTGCTGGCTTCGTTCTTGATCGGCGCTTCGGTCGGTTTTTGCGACATTTGTGCAGTGAACCCGCCGCCCTGGACCATGAAGCCAGGGATCACGCGGTGGAAGATCGTATTGGTATAGAAACCTTTGTCGACATAGGCAAGGAAGTTCTTGGTGCTGATGGGTGCCTTGACCGGGTCCAGTTCGATTTCAATGTCGCCGTTGGTCGTGGAGATCAATACGTGGGGCGCCTTGGCAGGTTCGGCCGCCATCAGGTTGGCAGCGAACAGAACGGAACCGGCAAAGAAGGCGATTTTTTTCAGCATGGGTCAGTGATCCTGGGTAGTGGTTTCGACGGTCTTTAGAAAATCGAGCAAGGTCGCGTTAAAGACTTCGGGTTGATCCAAGGGCGTGGCATGGCGGGAATCTTCAATGACGACCAGCCGCGCATCGGGCAGCAGTTTTACATAGATTTCTTTCTGCGCCACGGGGGTGTAGTCGTGGTCGGCGCTGATGACCAGGGTTGGACAGGTAATCTTCGAAAGTTGTTCCTGCACGCCCCAGCCCACAATCGCGTCGAAGCTGGCGAGATAAGCACGTTTGTCGTTCTTTGCCCAGCGTTCGGTCATCTTGCGCCGCAGGTCGGCTTGCGCAGGTTTGGGGAACAGCCGCTCGCCCAGGGCCTTGCCGATGGTGCTCAGGCTCAGCACGCGAGCCAGGGTCCGGCGCTTGGCCCACTGCCAATAGTCATTGGCACTGCGCACCTTGACCTCGGGAGCGCTGTTGACGATGCACAGGCTCTTGACCCGTGTGGGTTCATCTACCGCCAGTTGGAAGGCAATCATGCCGCCCATGGATAACCCCACTACATGGACCGCAGGCAGATTCAGGTGATCGATCAGGGCAATCAGATCGAACGTGAACCCCTGGATGCTGTAGCGCGCGCGGGGTCTGTCGGAGCGCCCATGACCGCGCACGTCGACCACGATCAGGCGGTAGTGCCGGGCGAGTACCGGCACTTGCAGCTCCCAATCCTGGCTGCTTGAGCCCAGGCCATGGATCAGAATCAGCGGGTTGCCGTGGCCGTATTCCTCGTAATGCAGGCTGCAGCCTTCATGCTCGAACCAGGCCATGGGCGAACTCCGTTTCAGGCTTGCAGGGGCGCGGCAAAGGGCGCGTCCAGGGGAGCGGTGTCAAAGGTGCGCAGCAGTTCCACGAGGATCTGCGTCGCCGGCCCCAGGGGTTTGTCTTTGTTTGAATAAAGGTAAAACGTCGGGTGGCGGCTGCCGCCCTGTGCCAAAGGCAGCTGCTTGAGTACGCCTTCGTTCAGTTCGCGCTCGACCATGTGCCGGGGCAGCCAGGCAAAACCCAGGCCGCTGCTGACGAAGGCGGCGGCGGTGGCCAGGCTGCCGACGGTCCAGCGCTGTTCGGCGCCGAGCCAGCCGACATCCCGCGGTTGCTGGCGGCCGGAGTCGCGGATCACCACCTGCATCTGGCTTTCCAGGTCCTGGAAGCTGAGTTCGCGGCCCATCCGGTGCAAGGTGTGTTCGGGATGGGCGACGGCAATGAATTCCACCGCACTCATTTCAGTGCCCAGGTAACCGGGGATGCTGAAGCTGCAAATCGCCAGGTCGGCCACGCCTTCCATGAGCAGCTCTTCAACCCCCGACAGCACTTCTTCGCGCAGGCGTACGCGGCATCCGCGGCTTTGGGGCATAAACGCGGTGAGGGCGCGCACCAGGCGCGCATTGGGGTAGGCGGCATCCACCACCAGGCGCACTTCAGCTTCCCAGCCCTGTTCCATATGGTGGGCGAGATCTTCCAACTGGCTGGCGTTCTTCACCAACTGGCGGGAACGGCGCAGCAGCACTTCGCCGGCCTCGGTAAGCACCGCCTTGCGCCCATCGATGCGCAGCAGCGGCACACCCAGTTGGTCCTGCATACGGGCCACGGTGTAGCTCACCGAGGACTGTGAACGGTGCAGCGCTTCTGCGGCCTGGGCGAAGCCGCCGTGGTCGACCACGGCTTGCAACGTGCGCCATTGATCGAGGGTAACGCGGGGCGCTTTCAAGATGAGCTCCTCTTGTCCTAAGCTGGCGGTCCTTATTGGAGACTGCCGAATGAGAAAATTCTGTTGTGTGTTGCTGGCGTTGCTGCCGATGAGCGTGTTTGCCTACCCCATCGATGTGACTAAAAAGATCGACGGCGTAAGCGTGGACTACACCGCATCCGATGTGGACGCCGATATCAGTTCGATCCAGTTGAGTAACTACGGCACCAACGATGCGCTGTGTTCGGTAATCTTCACCAACGGCCCGGAATCGCCGCGCCGTCGCACCGTGACCGTACCCGCCGGCAAAAGCACCAACACCACGGCCAAGTTCAACCGCGCGATTATCAAAATGCGTATTGCCTTGGCCTGCGCCCCAGAATAAAGCAGCGGAGCATGCCAGACAGGAATACTCCGCTTAACAACAAATTTCTAGATGGGTTATAGCAGTTTTTTGCGCTTTTTTATCGAATAGGCCCTGGTTAACCTTCGCTCCATCGACTTACAGCAATTACCGATGGAGCCTACCAAGCCATGTCCAATGTCCTGATCATCGAAAGCAGTGCGCGCCAGCAGGATTCAATCTCCCGCCAGCTCACCCAACAGTTCATCGGCCAATGGCAAACAGCCCATCCGGTGGATCGCATCACCCTGCGTGATGTGGCGCGCAATCCCGTTCCCCACCTGGACGCCAACCTGCTGGGTGGGTGGATGAAGCCCGCCGAGCAGCGCAACGACGATGAACAGGTGTCCCTGGACCGTTCCAATGAATTGACTGACGAACTGCTGGCTGCCGATGTATTGGTGATGGCTGCGCCGATGTATAACTTTTCCATCCCCAGCACCCTTAAAGCCTGGCTGGATCATGTGTTGCGGGCCGGTGTGACTTTCAAGTACACCGCCACCGGGCCACAGGGTTTGTTGACCGGCAAGCGTGCCATCGTACTCACTGCTCGTGGCGGCATTCACGCCGGCGCCACCTCGGATCACCAGGAACCGTACCTGCGCCAGGTCATGGCTTTTATCGGCATTCACGACGTGACCTTCATTCACGCCGAAGGGGTGAACCTGGGGGCGGGCTTCCAGGAGAAGGGCGTCAATCAGGCTAAAGCACTGCTGGCGCAGGTGGCGTGATGCGTTAATCGCCAGATAATCCCGCGCTGGTTATATAGCGCCACGCAAACCCTTCAAGTACGCGTATCGAACCTCCCTTTGCACTTGTAGCTCCTGAGTGCTCCTGCCCGACTGCCGCTTCAGCGAGGTCGGGTTTTTTTTGCGCCGAGTTTCTTCAAACCGCGAAAAGCTTTAATGTCGCGACCATTCGACATGAGGCGCGCATGGGCTATCTACTGGTTGTCACCCTGATTCAGGCATTTTCCTTCAGCTTGATCGGCGAATACCTCGCCGGTCACGTCGACAGTTACTTTGCGGTGCTGGTGCGCGTGGTGCTGGCGGGGCTGATCTTTATCCCGCTGACCCGCTGGCGCTCGGTGGAACCGGCGTTCATGCGCGGCATGCTGGTGATCGGTGCATTGCAGTTCGGTGTGACCTATGTGTGCCTGTACCTGAGCTTTCGCGTGCTGACGGTGCCGGAAGTGCTGCTGTTCACCATCCTCACGCCGTTGCACGTGACCCTGATCGAAGACGCGCTTAATCGCCGTTTCAACCCTTGGGCGCTGGTCGCAGCCTTGGTGGCGGTGAGCGGTGCGGCAGTGATTCGTTTTGATCAGATCACGCCCCACTTCCTGATGGGGTTCTTGCTGTTGCAGCTGGCCAACTTCACCTACGCGGCCGGGCAAGTCATGTACAAGCACCTGGTGGCGCGTTATCCGAGTGACCAGCCGCATTTCCGGCGTTTCGGTTATTTCTACCTGGGCGCCTTGCTGGTGGTGTTGCCCGCATTCCTGCTGTTCGGCAAGGCTGATTTCCTGCCGCAAGCGCCGCTGCAATGGGGCGTGCTGGTGTTCCTGGGAGTGGTCAGCACCGCGCTGGGCATGTACTGGTGGAACAAGGGCGCCTGCCTGGTCAATGGCGGCACCCTGGCGGTGATGAACAACTTGCATGTGCCGGTGGGGCTGCTGCTGAACCTGCTGATCTGGAACCAGCACGAGCCGCTGGGTCGTTTGGCCTTGGGCGGCCTGGTGATTCTGGCAGCGGTGTGGATCAGCCGGCTCGGTGTGCGTCGGGCGGTATCGTCCCCTTTATCGTGATCACGACTTTGCCTTTGGCCCGGCCTTGTTCGACATAATTCAACGCCTCGGCCGTCGACTCGAAAGGGAAGGTACGGTCGATCACCGGCTTGATAATGCCGGACTCAACCAGCGCGGTGAGTTCATCCAGTTGGGCGCCGCTGGCGCGCATGAAGACGAAGTCATAACGGACGTTTTTTCTGCGCGCTTTGCGGCGAATGCCGCTGCTCAAGACACCCATGACCAAGCCCAATCCCCACGACAGGTTTTGCTCGCGGGCGAATGCCCGCGTCGGTGGCCCTGAGATGGAGATGAGTTGGCCGCCCGGCTTGAGAATGGCGAGTGACTTTGCCAGCGCATCCGGGCCGAGGCTGTTCAAGACCACGTCGTAGTCTTTGAGCACGGTTTCGAAGTCTTGCTGCTTGTAGTCGATCACCACATCCGCGCCCAGCGCCTTGACCCACTCGACGTTGGCGGTACTGGTGGTCGTGGCGACAAAAGCGCCCAGATGCCTGGCGAGCTGGATGGCGATACTGCCGACACCACCGGAGCCGGCGTGAATGAAGACCTTCTGGCCTTTTTTCAGCCTCGCCGTTTCAACCAGTACCTGCCATGCCGTCAGCGCTACCAGGGGCAGGGAGGCGGCTTGCTCCATCGTGATGTTTGCAGGTTTGCGTGCCAGTGCGTCTTCGCGTACCGCAATCAGTTCGGCGAACGTGCCGATGCGCTGCTGGGGAGGGCGAGCATAGACTTCGTCACCCGGCTTGAAGCGTCGCACCGCGGACCCCACGCTGAGCACCACACCGGCCAAGTCATTGCCCAGGGTCAACGGCAACGCATACGGCAGGATCAGTTTGAATTCGCCTTTGGCGATTTTTGCATCCAGCACATTGATGCTGCTGGCATGTATTTGAACCAGCACGTCATGTTCACCCACCACCGGTGCCGGGGCTTCGGTGATGCGGCCTGTGTGCTTGCCGTAACGCTCGATTGAAAATGCCTTCATGGTTCAACACTCATCGCTTCGACGGGAAGGGCAGGCGCGCCTATGCACCGAAGTAGCACAGCACGCCTGCAAAAGGGTTGATCAGGCTTTGACCAGGTAGCGTTCGGCCACCTCGGACTGCTTGATCTGCGCCAGCAAGCCTTGTCGCGCTGCCTGCAAGGCATCCCAGCGTGCGCCGTCCTGCAACGGCGGGATAGTCACGGGCTCGCGACGGTCAAAGCCGATCAGCGCCGCATCGACCAAGTCACCCACTTCCATCACATCCGTGAGGGTATTGATGTCAATGCCGGCCCGCTCCCAGATCTCGGTACGCGTGGCCGCCGGCAGCACAGCCTGCACATAGACACCTTTGGGAGCCAGCTCAAGGCTCATACCCTGGGACAGGAACAGCACGAACGCCTTGGTGGCGCCATACACCGTCATGCCGAACTCCGGCGCCAGGCCCACTACCGAGCCTATGTTGATGATAGCGCCGTCACCTGCTGCCGCCAGGCGCGGGGCAATGGCGCTGGCAAGTCGCACCAGCGCCGTAGTGTTGAGCGCAACCAACTGAGCGACGCTGTCGCTGGACTGTTCGATAAAGCTGCCGGACTGCGCGGCCCCGGCATTGTTCACCAGCGTGCCAATGCTGGCGTCCTCGCGCAGGCGCGCTTCAACCGCTGCCAGGTCTGCGCTTTGAGTCAGGTCGGCGGGGAGGATATCAATGGTGATGGCGTGCTGTTGGCGCAGGCGGGCGGCGAGCGCTTCCAGGCGCTGGATGTCACGGGCGACCAATACAAGGTTGTGACCGCGCTGGGCAAAACGCTCGGCGTAGGCGGCGCCAATGCCGGTCGAAGCGCCAGTGATGAGAACGGTAGTGGAAGTGCTCATGGTGTGATGCTCTGTGGATGCGATGAGATTTTATGATGTCGATCATAATCAAAACTGTCAACGGTTTTGATTATGATCGACATCATAGTAAGATGCCTATATCGCAAGGCAGCAGGAGCGCAAAAAATGAAGATCACCAAGACGCAATCACAGAGCAATCGAGCCCATATCGTCGCGACGGCTTCCGAGCTGTTTCGTGAACGCGGTTTCGATGGTGTGGGTGTGGCCGAACTGATGGCTGCCGCCGGTTTCACCCAGGGCGGCTTCTACAAGCATTTCGGCTCCAAGGCGGACTTGATGGCGGAAGCGGCCGCCAATAGCCTGGCGCAGTCGCTCGCGAGCAGTGCGGAGATGGAGGCGGGGGAGTTTTTTGACGTTTACCTGTCCAGGCAGCACCGCGATCATCGCGGCGGCGGGTGCACGTTGGCGGCGTTGTGTGCAGACGCTGCGCGTCAATCAGAGACTCTCAAGGAAACCTTTGCCAACGGGGTGGAAAACACGCTGCAAGCGCTGCAGGCAAAGTACAACGCGGCGCAGGACGAACCACAGGAAGACGTGCGCGCGAAAATGCTCAACAGGATGGCCCACGCCATCGGCGCCATCCTGTTGTCGCGGGCGTGCCCGGATGATTCCGCCCTGGCCGATGAAGTGCTTGAGGTGTGCCGCAAGGAGATTACGGCATCACTGCCATAATCCTGTTGCGGTCACATCATGCTGTTTCGACAGCGGATACCTGGGCGGCACCGGCCAAGGCAGGCAATACGCCGGCGCGCAGGTCATTGCCGCTCGGTTGCTGATACAGGCTCAACCCGAACTCCGGCAACACCGCCAACAGATAATCAAAGATATCCCCCTGGATCCGCTCGTAATCGCCCCACGCCGTGGTACGGGTAAAGCAGTAGATCTCCAGCGGTACGCCTTGGGCGGTGGTTTGCATCTGGCGCACCATGCAGGTCATGTTCGGCTGGATGTCCGGATGGCTTTGCAGATAGGCCAGGGCATAGGCGCGGAAAGTGCCCAGGTTGGTCATGCGCCGGCGGTTGGCCGACAGTTGCGCGCTGTGGCCCTGGGCTTCGTTCCAGGCCTTGAGTTCGGCCTGCTTGCGCCCGATATAGCCGGTGAGCAGGTGCACCTGGGTCATGCGCACTTCTTCGTCATCGCGTAAAAAGCGCACGCCGCTGGCATCGATATACAAGCTGCGCTTGATGCGCCGCCCCCCGGAAGCCTGCATGCCGCGCCAGTTCTTGAACGACTCGGACATCAGGCGCCAGGTGGGGATGGAGACAATGGTCTTGTCGAAGTTCTGCACCTTGACCGTGTGCAGGGTGATATCCACCACATCACCGTCGGCACCGACCTGGGGCATTTCGATCCAGTCGCCGACCCGCAGCATGTCGTTGCTGGTCAGCTGCACGCTGGCGACGAACGACAGCAGGGTGTCCTTGTACACCAATAGGATCACCGCTGACATGGCACCCAGCCCCGACAGCAACAGCAGCGGCGAACGGTCGATCAACGTAGCGACGATGATGATCGCGCCAAACACGAACAACACCATCTTCGCCAGTTGCACATAGCCCTTGATCGAGCGGGTGCGTGCATGTTCGGTGCGGGCGTAGATGTCCAGCAGGGCATTGAGCAGCGCGCTCATGGCCAGCACCAGGAACAGAATGGTGATCGCCAGGGCCACATTGCCGATAAACAGGATGGCGGTCTTGCTCAGGCCCGGCACCAGGTACAGGCCGAACTGGATAACCAGGGACGGCGTCATCTGCGCCAGGCGATGGAAGACTTTGTTGTGCAGCAGGTCGTTGAGCCAGTGCAGGGCCGGTTGCCGGCCAAGCAACTTGATGGCGTGGATGATCAGGTAGCGCGCTACCCGTCCGAGCAGCAGGGCCACCACCAGCAACACCAGCAAGCCGAGGCCAGCGTGCAGCAGCGGATGTTCATCGAGGGTGCCCCAGAGGTCCTGGGCGTTGAGCCAGAGCTGTTTGATATCCATGAATGAAACCGATTCTTCTGTAAGGCAAGACGAGGGGATTAGAGCATTTAAGTGCAACAAAGTTGACGTTGTAGACAAATGCGCTGACAAAAAACCAGCTGATTAGCACCGTTCGCGTAAAGAAACTCGGTTTGGACGCGCGAAACCGGTAACCTATGCCGCTGATATTTTGTATTTCTTCGAGGTAGCACCCGTGTTTTCCCAATTCGCCCTGCACGAACGCCTGCTCAAAGCCGTGGCCGAGCTTAAATTTGTCGAGCCTACGCCTGTGCAAGCAGCGGCCATCCCGCTCGCGCTCCAGGGGCGTGACCTGCGGGTGACGGCTCAAACCGGCAGCGGCAAGACCGCCGCTTTTGTCTTGCCGATCCTGCACCGCCTGATCGGTCCGGCCAAAGTCCGTGTGAGCATCAAGACCTTGATCCTGCTGCCGACCCGCGAGCTGGCCCAGCAGACCCTGAAGGAAGTGGAGCGCTTCTCGCAGTTCACCTTCATCAAGTCCGGCCTGATCACCGGCGGCGAAGATTTCAAGGTCCAGGCCGCCATGCTGCGCAAGGTGCCGGACATCCTGATCGGCACGCCGGGGCGCATGATCGAGCAACTCAATGCCGGCAACCTTGATCTCAAGGAAGTCGAAGTGCTGGTGCTCGACGAAGCCGACCGCATGCTCGACATGGGCTTCGCCGATGACGTGCAGCGCCTGGTGGCCGAGTGCGTCAATCGTCAGCAGACCATGCTGTTCTCCGCCACTACTGGCGGTTCGACCCTGCGCGACATGGTCGCCAAGGTCCTGAACAACCCTGAGCACCTGCAGGTCAACAATGTCAGCGATCTCAACGCGACCACGCGCCAGCAGATCGTCACCGCCGACCACAATGTGCACAAAGAGCAGATCCTCAACTGGCTGTTGGCCAATGAGACCTATCAGAAGGCCATCGTGTTCACCAACACCCGGGCTGCGGCTGACCGCATCTACGGTCGCCTGGTGGCGCAGGACTACAAGGCTTTCGTGCTGCACGGCGAGAAAGACCAGAAGGACCGCAAGCTGGCCATCGACCGCCTCAAGGCTGGCGGCGTCAAGATCCTGGTGGCCACCGACGTCGCCGCCCGCGGCCTGGACGTGGACGGCCTGGACATGGTGATCAACTTCGACATGCCCCGCAGCGGCGACGAATACGTACACCGTATTGGCCGTACCGGACGTGCCGGCAACGATGGCCTGGCCATCTCGCTGATCTGCCACGGCGACTGGAACCTGATGTCGAGCATCGAGCGCTACCTCAAGCAGTCGTTCGAGCGCCGCACCATCAAGGAAGTCAAAGGCACCTACACCGGGCCGAAGAAGGTCAAGGCGTCGGGCAAGGCCGTTGGCGTGAAGAAGAAAAAGACCGACGCCAAGGGTGAGAAGAAAAAGGCCGGCGCCAAATCGCCGACCAAGCGCAAGATCGCCAACCGGCCGAAGACCGACAACCTGTCGCTGGTCAGCAAGGATGGCATGGCGCCGCTCAAGCGCCGCAAGCCTGAAGCGCCGGCTGCCGAATAAGCAGTTGGGCATGAAAAAACCGGACGATGTCCGGTTTTTTTTCACCATCAGTTGATCGTTCCCACGCTCCGCGTGGGAATGCCGCCTGGGACGCTCCGCGTCCCGCCTTACTCAGCTTTTGGCCTTGGCCGCAGCTTCCTTCAGTTCCTTAAGCCGGGCATCAATCAACTGGCACTTGTCGGGAAACTCCGCGCTCTCATTATCCAGATCCATTTTCTGCAACTCGTCATTCATCTCCTTGGCCTTGGTTGGGTTCTGCTCGGTGAGCTTGGTCACTTCCCTGGCCAGTTCTTCGCGCTTGGCCGTGGCCTCGTCGAGCGTACAAGCCCAGGCGGGCAGGGCGGCAAGCAACGTGGCGGCGATGGCCAGGTTTCTCAGGGTTTTCATGGTCGGACCTCCTTGGCGGTATAGGCTGTTGAGGCGGCGAACGTCTGGAAAGTTCAGAGAAATGGCGCCCGTCTATCCGGGTGAACGGCCAGTGCCCGCACGTGTCACTACCTATGACGGGCTAATTTTCCATCGGCCTGCAGGAGGAATCAGGATGACGACTTACAACTGGGATCTGATCGAACGTCTGCTGCATGAAGTGCAGAACGGCGAGGGCAGCTTTGCCCCGCGCAAATACGCCGAGCAGGAAGCCGCTGATAAAGCGACGGCTGGCGAGGACACCGGCAACCTGGATGCGCTGAAAAAGACTGCTGCGGACTACGAGGCGCTGCTGTTCAAGCGCGGGTTCATTGAGTCGCGCCCCGAAGAGGAGGGCGGCAACGGTGAAAACTTCATCTTGACCCCGCGGGGTGCAAGCCTGCTGGCGTTGATCGACAGTTCGATTCCTGGCAATGAGCATCCCCGGCACGTAATGGACGAGCAGGAGGACGCGCTGGATGAGGCGACCTTTGAGCGGGTCGCTTCCGAGGCTGCGATTGCCGGTGGCGCTATATAACCCCTGAATCCAATGTGGGCGGGAGCCATGCTCCCATCCCTATTGATTTGCGCCGGCCTTGAAGCATTTAAGAGCTTTGAAATCGCCCCGTACGGCCTCGATTTTTTGCTTCAGCTTCTGCCGCTGTTGCACCGTGCTCTCAGCCATCAGATCCACGATCAGACTGCGCGCTGCCGCTTCGGTCTGGGCATAGGCAGCACGGTATTCAGGCGTCCATAAACTCTCCCTGTCCACCAGCAAACGTTGCATCTTCTGCGGGAAGTTGGCGTCGTGGCGGTGTTCGACGGCCTCGATAAACTGCGCCTGCCAATGGGCGCGGTTGCCGATCCACGCCTGGTTCTGTTCACCCAAGGCGAGGGACCAGGCCGTTACGCGGTGTTGCTGGCCGGCGCTCAGCGGGCCGATCCAGGCGTCAAGGCGCTTGCTCATACGCTCGGCGCGCTCCTTGATCTGCTGGGCCAGCGGTGGCTTGAGGTATTCGTCCTGGCGTTTGCGCAGGTCCTTGGCAAGGGCGTCGCTCATGTCCTTGACCTGTTGATCATCCAGACCTTGCAGCAACTGCACGGCGGACGGGGTGATTTCCCGTGCGATCTCGGCAATCGCCTGCTTGGCTTCGATGGTTCGGGTTTGCAGCGCGGCGTCAGTGATTTGGCTGCTGTCGACCATTTGCTGCAGGCGGTCCAGCCAGTCCAGGTAACCCGGCAATTGCGTGGTGCAATGCCAGGCCAGGTGTTCCTTGAGGGTGTCGTTGAACCAGCTCTTTTGCCCGGCGTTCATGTCCAGGTAGTCGTTGAGGGTCCAAGGGATGATCACGTCGAGATTACGGTAGGCCAGGCCCACGCGATTGCACCCGGCGAGCACCAGGCTCATGGTCAGCAGTACCATCAGGAGTTTGAGCCGGCGCAACATGGGCGAGTCCTTGCACGGATGGGGTTAATGCATGTGAACCTGCGCGGGGTGCGACAGTTCAGCCCATCAATAAAACGGCCGGACAGCCTTCAAGGTCAACAGGCCGTCACATTGCGAATTGTGTCCGGAGTAGGCCGAGCAGTCACCGCCGCTGAGGCTGGAGTCGCTGTAAATCAGGTCCAGGTCAATGCCTTTCCACGCCCGGGAAAATTGCACCGACCAATCGCTGAAACTGCTGATGGCGCCGTTTTCCACCGAGACCGGTGTGCCCAGTTGGTGGGTGGTGTACTTCATGCTGACGCCGATACCGAAAGGCTGGGTGCCGCCGAGGTCGGCAAACAGGGTGCTGTCCTGGCGGTCGGGGTCGTTGCTGAAAGACACGCCAAAGCGGTTACCCAACAGATTCAGGCCGCCGTAGACCTCCTGGCTGTCGAGGGGGCTGACCTTGGGGTAGCTATAGTGAATCAAGCCCACTTCATAGCCCAGGGTCTGGTCGAAAGGGCGTTTGAAACCCAGGTAGGAGTCGACTTCGAGATTGTTGGGTGAGGACAGGCCCATGTTCGGTGAAAACTGGCCGAAATACAGGCCGCTGTCGTGGCTCAAGTCCAGGCCGCCGTGGAACGAGTCGCTACCAGGGGAGGTCGGCTTGACCAGGCCCTGGGCCATGCTCCGGCTGGGGGTGGTGCCCAATTTCAGGTCAAAGTCACCCAGTTCGCGCTGGAAAATCTGCGCTTCGGCCAATGGGCTGGCGACCAGAATACTGACCAGGAAAATACAGCGTTTAAGCATGCTTCACTCCATGAAAAGCGAGGAGCAGTAACGGATGGGTTCGAGCAGATGCCCGTGCTAGACGTGTGCAAGGATACCGGCGAATGCCAGGCGTTGAGATCCGTTCGTCGATTAGCTTGATATTGGATGCGGTGCGGGGGCGTTTCGAACTCTAGTCCTAGCGCCTTGAGGGCAAGGCGCTTAGGGACCAGATGCAGCGTGCAGGTGTTACTTCTTGCCCAGGCTGATCTGCTTGGACGGGCCGAAAGTCTGGCCACTCACGCCCTTGGCAATCTGCTGGATTTCGCCACCGGACTTGAGGAACGCAGCAATCTGGCTGTTGATCGATTCGCTGGTTTCAACGGCGGGAGCTGGCTTTGCTTTGCTGTTGGATGCTTTTACGCGCATGGCGGCCACTAACCTGTAGAAAATTAACTTGGCCAGGCATCGTACAGGAAATACTTGACAATTGCTTGGCAAATATCCCCTGAGAATAAGTACCAAGCTTCGAAATAGTCGCAGTTAACCGATGAAATAAAGCGCTAACTTGCTGTTTTAGCTCGAAACCATTGGGCGGGCCGGGGATGGTGGCGCGGCAAAATTCAACCGATTGATCAGACGAGTGGAGCGTTGCCAGTGGTACGCCATGCCAGCCCGTGATTTTTCAGGCGTACGCGCGTGCAAGGCGCAACTCGGGTAGAATGCCGCCCACGCAATGAGGGTATTGGAAATGGCTTTAGTCGGGCGCTACAACAGCTTGCAAGTGGTCAAGCACACTAACTTCGGTTTGTACCTTGATGGTGCGCAAGATGGGGAAATCCTCTTGCCTAATCGGTATATCCCTAAAGATATTCCCAGTGAAGATGAAGACTGGCTTAACGTTTTCATTTATCTGGACAGCGATGACAAACTTATCGCCACCACCGAAAAACCCAAAGTTCAAGTCGGCGAATTTGCCAGTTTGAAAGTTGTGGAGGTCAACAGCATCGGTGTATTCCTCGATTGGGGTTTGCCAAAGGATCTGCTGCTGCCGTATTCGGAAGAAAAACGCCAATTGACCGCGGGTGAGTATTGCGTGGTGCACGTCTACCTCGACAAGCACACCAAGCGCATCACCGCCACCGCACGTCTTGACCGCTACCTGGACAAGACGCCAGCCAACTACCAGGTGGGCCAGGAAGTCGACCTGCTGGTGGCCGAAGCCACGGACATGGGCTTCAAGGCGATCATCAACAACAAGCACTGGGGCCTGATCCACAAGAACGAAGTGTTCAAGTTCCTGCGCCCCGGCAAGGAAGAAAAAGGTTTTATCAAGGAGATCCGCGCCGATGGCAACATCAGCCTGAGCCTGCAACCGGTCGGCCAGGAAGCGGCCTCCAGCCTGAACTCCAAGATCCTCGCCAAGTTGCGCGACAACAATGGCACCCTGCCGGTCAGCGATAAAAGCGATCCGGCCGTGATCAGCAACTTATTCGGCGTGAGCAAGGGCAACTTCAAGAAGGCCATTGGTGCGCTCTACAAGCAGGGTCAGATTGTGATTCATGCGGATCGCATTGAACTAAGCTGAGTACGCTTCGCTTTTCGATGGATGCGGTGGCGGGGGAGCTTGCTCCCGCTCGACTGCGCAGCAGTCGCAAGCTTTTGGGGGCGCTTGGCACCCTAGCGCAAGCAAGCTTGCTCGCCACCACTTCGCACGTGCCTAACCTCGATGTGCTGCCCCGTCGGCCATTTGTGCGCACATCGGCTGCGCCGGTAGCGGGCGGTTGATCAACACTGAGCCCGCTAATAGCAACCCGGTACCGGCAACGACCAGCGCCGGGTGCAGGGTGCCACTGAGGTGGCTGCTGACCGACGCCAACAGGGGCCCGCTCAATTGGCCGATGGCAAAGCTGGCGGTCAGCAACCCGGTGCTGCGTTGGTAGCCATGGGGCGCGACCTCGCGCAGCCGCGCCATCACCAACTGCATGCAGGCCAGAAATGGCGCACCGCACAGCAACACGCCCAGGGCCAAACCCCAGCCATTGCCAAGCAGGCAGGCGAATACCCCAGCCGCTTGCAGCCATAAGGTCGCCATCAGCCAGCGACGGGTGGTGTTCGGGTGCTTGCGGCGCAGGCTTGCCACCCCCACACCCAGCGCCGCAGCCAGGCCAAAGCAGGGCCAGAACAGATCGGCCTGCCAGGCCCCGTTGAATTGTGCGCTGGCCATCTGCGACAGAAAGGTCGCCGGGATGATGTAGCCCAATCCGTACAAGAAATAAATCCAGCACAGGTGCGCGATACTGCCGTTGCTTCCCGCGTTGGCGACCTGTGTAACCGTGAGGGCCGGCTTGGGTAGAAACGGCAGAATCGCCAGCAGCATCACCAGCGCCACCGTCCCGTAGAGCAGCCACAGCGTGGCAGAGCTTTGCCCCAGCAGGTTCGAAACCAGCGCCAGCAGCCCCGTCAGCAAAATCCCCAACCCCGGCCCTGCAAACACCAGCGCACCCAGACGCGGGCGGCCGGCGGCAATCGCCAGGGGCTGGCTCAGGCTGGTAATCATCACCAGGGCCCAGGCACTGGCGACCCCGGTGCCAAAGCGCAGCAACACGTGTGGCCAGAACCCATGGGCCCAATAGGAAGCCAGGGTCAGCAATACGCACAGCCACAACCCGCCGTAGAGGCGCCCGCGCACATGTTGATGGCTACGGGCAAAGATCGAGTCCACCGCGCCCACGAAGTAGCCCAGGTAGTTGGCGGCTGCGATCAGCCCGGCGCCGGTCAGGTCGATCTGACCTTCGCTGAGCAAATGTGGCATTTGCGGAGTGAGGGCGAAGCGGCCAATGCCCATGGCCATCATCAGGGCGATGAAACTGGCGAGTAAACGAATCAGCGGTGACATGCTCAGGGTTCCTGCAAGAAAGCGAATGACTTGCAGGCTAAGACGGATTGACTTTCTGTAAAATTGAATAATAGTGAGTAACTTGTTCAGTTTTGGAGAAAGGTATGGAGTTCAGCCAATTGCGGATTTTCCAGGCCGTAGCCGAAGAGGGCTCCATTACCCGTGCGGCTGAGCGTCTGCACCGCGTGCCCTCGAACCTGTCGACCCGGCTCAAGCAGATGGAAGAACAGCTCGGCGTCGAGCTGTTCGTTCGCGAACGCCAGCGTTTGCAGCTTTCTCCTGCGGGCAAGGTGCTGCTGGATTACAGCACTCGGCTGCTGGCGTTGCATGACGAAGCCCACGGCGCCGTACAAGGCGGGCAACCGGCCGGTGATTTTGTGCTGGGCAGCATGTACAGCACCGCGGCAGTCCACTTGCCGAAACTGCTGGCGCGTTATCACAAGACTTATCCCATGGTGAACCTGCAGGTGCAGTCGGCACCCAGCGGGGAACTGCTGGAAGGTTTGATTACTGGGCGTCTGGACGCAGCTTTTGTGGACGGTCCGATGACGATCGCCAGCTTGGATGGTGTGCCGCTGTGCGAAGAGCGCCTGGTGCTGATTTGCGAGGCTGATCACCCGCCGGTGCGCGGTCCACAGGATGTGGCTGGCCGTTCGGTGTTCACTTTTCGACGCAGCTGCGCCTACCGCACACGCTTGGAAACCTGGTTTTCCCACGATCGCGTCGCCATGGGGCGGGCGATCGAGATCGAGTCCTACCAGGGCATGCTCGCTTGCGTGATCGCCGGTTCCGGTGTGGCGTTGATGTCCGAATCCATGCTCGACAGCCTGCCAGGCAAGGACAGCGTGTCCGTTCATCCGCTGACTGGGCCTTTTGCCACTGCAACCACCTGGCTGATGTGGCGAAAGGGTATGCTCGGCGCTAACCTCAACGCATGGATCGACCTGCAGCAAGAGGGTAGAGCCGAGTCTTTGCCAGATACCCGTGCGATTGCTTGAACGATCCGTCAGGATTCGGATCAATCCAGTAATAGTTCGTTGTGGTTTCGTTCAAGCAATACCTAGGACTTAGGGCTACTATCACTGTAGGAAACGGCGACAGAACTCACGCCGACCAGCACTACCCTCAAAGGGGGCAACCATGAAAGAGAAAATCCAGAACTGGCTCCATGACCTTGGCGTTGCGCTGGGCTTGATCGAGCCGCCGCTGCAACCGGTGCCGATCCGTACGGATGATGAGCAGCGTCGGCCACGTCGCCGCTAATTACGCGGTCACAAAAAATGTGGGAGCGGGCTTGCTCGCGAAAGCAGAGTGTCATTCAACCTTTTCGTTGGCTGATACACCGCTTTCGCGAGCAAGCCCGCTCCCACAGTTGTTTTGCACTAGGCGAAAAAAAACGGGCGCGACCTCCGACGTCGCGCCCGCTGAAGAAAGTATCCCCGTCCCTGTTATAGCTCAAACCACCGCAGTCGCCACTTTGTTGGGGCGACGCGACAGTAAGCTCACCAGCACAAAACTTACCAGCGCGACCGCCAGGCTGTAGTAAATCGGCGTGTTTGCGTCCAGCCCATCCTTGAACATAAACACCAACGCGGTCACAAAGCCCAGGGTCATGGACGTGATCGCCCCGGAGGTTGTCGCACGTCTCCAGAAGATCGCGCCAATCAATGGCACCAACATGCCGCCTACCAGCAGGTTATAGGCCAGGGTCAGGGCGCCGATCACATCGTTCACCACCAGGGCGATACCCAGTACGGCGACGCCGGTCAGCAGGGTGAACAAGCGATTGATGCGCAAGCTCGATTGCTTGCCACCGCGCAGCCGTGGCAGCAGGTCTTCGGTCAGTACGGTGGAGGCGGCGAGCAAGCCGGCGCTGGCGGTGGACATCATCGCGGCCAGTGCGGCGGCGATGACCAGGCCACGGATGCCATCCGGCAACGAAGCTTTGACGATGGCGGCGAAGGCATTGTTGACGTTGTCCAGGTCCGGGATCAGCACATGGGCGGCCATGCCGATCAGCGCGCAGGCCAAGCCGTAGAGGATGCAGTAGAAACCTGCGAACGTGCCGGCGTATTGGGCGACCTTTTCATCACGGGCAGTGAACACGCGCTGCCAGATATCCTGGCCGATCAGGATGCCGAAGAAGTAGATCATGAAGTAGGTGATGATCGTGTCCCAGCCAATGGCGGTAAAGTTGAAGTTCGACGCTGGCAGCTTGGCCACCAGTTCGTCCCAGCCGCCGACGCGGTACAGGCAGATCGGCAGCAGGATGAACATCAGGCCGACGGTCTTGATCACGAATTGCACGATATCGGTGAGGGTCAGCGACCACATGCCGCCGATGGTCGAATACACCACCACCACGCCACCGCCTACCAGTACCGACACCCAGAACGGCAGGTCGAACAGCACTTGCAGCACAGTGCCGATGGCCAGGATCGAAGTCACCCCGATCATCAGCGCGTAGGCCAGCATGATCACCGCACTGGCCTGACGCGCCATTGGGTTGTAGCGTTTTTCCAGGACCTGGGTGACGGTGAATATCTTCAACTTCAACAGCGGCTTGGCCAGGAACAGGTTCAGCGCAATGATCCCCGCACCCAGCGCGGCGCACAGCCAGAAACCTGAAATGCCGTGCACATAACCCAGGCGCACGGTGCCGACGGTGGACGCACCGCCCAATACCGTGGCGGCCATGGTACCCATGTACAGCGACGGGCCGAGGTTACGGCCGGCCACCAGGTAGTCTTCGTGGGTCTTGGCACGGCGCATGCCGTAGTAGCCGAGCACGAGCATGCCGGCGGCGTAGAGGAGTACGACGAATAAATCCAAAGCCATGGCGGTGATTCTCCGATTATATTTTTTATGGTCGATCAGGCGGCAGCCGGCTCCGTAAACACGCGAGCAAAAGTCTGGTATCTCGAGGAGGGGGCTCTACGACCCCCTTGGTTGTCAGTGTGTAAAGACGGTTCTTGTTATTTTCATACCTCGTGCGCGCTCATCAGCGATGCGCCACGCCCGGCAGTACGCAAAGCATCTCGTACAGCAGGTTGGCGCCGAGCAGCGAGGTGTTGCCGGTGGTGTCGTAGGGCGGCGAAACTTCTACCAGGTCGCAGCCAATCAGGTCGAGGCCCTGGCAACCGCGGATGATTTCGATGGCCTGGATGGTGGTCAGCCCGCCGATTTCCGGGGTGCCGGTGCCGGGCGCCCAGGCGGGGTCGATGCCGTCGATGTCGAAGCTCAGGTACACCGGGCCGCCGCCGACTTTCTCGCGTACTTCGGCCATCAATGGCGCAAGGGAGTGATGCCAGCATTCTTCGGCCTGTACCACTCGAAAGCCCTGTTTGCGGCTCCAGTTGAAATCTTCGGCGGTGTAGCCCTGGGCACGCAGGCCGATCTGCACCACGCGGTGGCAATCGAGCAAGCCTTCTTCCACGGCACGGCGGAAGGTGGTGCCGTGGGCGATTTTCTCGCCGAACATATGATCGTTGACGTCGGCGTGGGCGTCGATGTGCACCAGCCCGACCTTGCCGTGTTTCTTGTGGATCGCCCGCAGGATCGGCAGGGTGATGGTGTGGTCGCCGCCCAGGGTCAGGGGGATCACATCGTGCTCAAGGATTTCATCGTAGGCCTCTTCGATGATGCGCACGGCGTCGAGCAGGTTGAAGGTGTTGATCGCCACGTCGCCGATATCGGCCACCGACAGCGAGTCGAACGGTGCCGCGCCGGTGGCCATGTTATACGGACGGATCATCACCGACTCGGCACGGATCTCCCGTGGGCCGAAACGCGTACCGGCGCGCAATGAGGTGCCGATATCCAGGGGCACGCCGATAAAGGCGGCGTCCAGGCCCTTGGCCGTTTGCAGGTGAGGAAGACGCATCATGGTGGCGATGCCGGCGAAGCGCGGCATTTCGTTGCCGCCCAGTGGTTGGTGGAAAATCTTGTCCACGGGATTGCCTCATCGTTGTTTTGTTTATTAGTGGCCGATTCTGCGAAAAGCCTGGCGTAGGAAGAATCGGCTGGGGCAAATACTTAGTTCAGGTTTTTCTAAACTAATGCGCACAGGTAGACTTCCATTCTCCCTCCACGCCCGGAGCCGACCATGGCCAACGCCCTGCCCGACCTGAAACTGCTGCGCATCTTCGTCAGCGTCGTGCGCCATCAGGGTTTCGCCAATGCCCAGCACGAACTCAACCTGTCCACATCGGCCATCAGCACCTATATGAGCCAGCTGGAATCAGCCTTGGGCCTGGTGCTGTGCCATCGTGGTCGTGGTGGTTTCAGCCTGACCAGCAAGGGCGAGCTGTTTCATCAGGAAACCCTGCGCCTGCTGGGCGAACTGGAAGGCTTCGAACAATACGCCGCGGCGTTGAAAGGCGAGCTGCGCGGTACCCTCAAGCTCGGCGTGCTCGACTCCACCGTCAGCGACAAGGCCTTGCCCTTCGCCGAGGTGATCGGCGCCTACAGCCTGGAGCACCCGGCAGTGCACCTGCACCTGTCGGTGATGAGCCCCTATGAACTGCAACTGGGCGTACAGGACAACCGCCTGGACCTGGCCATCGGCGCGTTTTCCAATCGCATGAGCGGGCTGGTCTACATGCCGCTGTACCGCGAACAGCACTGGCTGTATTGCAGCACCCGGCATCCGCTGTTCAATGAGCGGCGTATCCCTGAACAAGTGATCACCCAGCAGCGCATGGTCGGTCGTGGCTATTGGAGCCAGGCCGAGCTGGCGCGCCACGGCTTCAAGCACAGTGCCGCGACGGTGGAAAGTATGGAGGCTCAACTGATCCTGGTGCTGTCCGGCGCGTACATCGGCTACCTGCCCGAGCACTATGCCCAGGCGTGGGCCGACAAGGGCGACCTGCGTGTATTGCTGCCCGCCACGTTCGGCTACCAGGCACCGTTTTCGATGATCATGCGCCGTGGTCGCAGCCGTGAACCGCTGATCCAGACTTTCCGCGACTTGCTCAAGACCCAGCTCAACCAGGCCTGAAAACATATGTCTAGACCCCAATGCCCGCGCTGCCTGCGGCCGACCACTCACTGTCTCTGTGCGCTGATCCCCCGCCTCGACAGCCGTACCCGCGTGTTGCTGTTGCAGCATCCGAGCGAGGTCAACCATGCGCTCAATACCGCACGGTTGGCGGCGTTGGGCTTGAATAATGCGCAGTTGCTGGTGGGCGAGGTGTTTGATGACCTGGCGACGTTATTGAACCCGCCTGGGTATCAGGCGCGGCTGTTGTTTCCTGCCGATAATGCCCAGCCGTTGCAAGCCTATGCGCCCAATGACCAGCCGCTGTTGCTGGTGGTGCCCGATGGCACTTGGCGCAAGGCGCGCAAACTGTTGCACCTCAACCCGTTGCTGGCGGCGTTGCCCCACGTGACATTGGCCAACGGTGGCGTCTCCCGGTATCGCTTGCGCAAGGCGCCGGGGCCTGGAGCGTTATCGACGGTCGAAGCGATTGCGCAAGCGCTGCAGGTGTTGGAAGCGCCGACGTCGTTTGAGCCACTGCTCAAACCCTTTGAAGCGCTGATCGAAGGGCAGATTGCTGCGATGGGCAATGAAGTATTCCAGCGCAACCATGGCGACCCGACATAAACCCGGCTTATGCCTTTAAGCCATAAGCACTACACTTTGCGTGATATGGCCCGCCGGCCTTTCCCGGTATGATGTTCGCCCCCGCAGTCTGGATTGCGAATACGCCATGACCTTGCAGTACCCAACAATCGCCGATTGCGTCGGCAACACGCCCCTGGTCCGCTTGCAACGCATGGCGGGTGAAACCAGCAATACCCTGTTGCTCAAGCTTGAAGGGAACAACCCGGCCGGTTCGGTCAAGGACCGCCCGGCGCTGTCGATGATCGCCCGCGCCGAGTTGCGTGGGCAGATCAAGCCCGGCGACACCCTGATCGAAGCCACCTCCGGTAACACCGGGATCGCCCTGGCCATGGCCGCCGCGATCAAGGGCTACAAGATGGTGCTGATCATGCCCGACAACGGCAGTGCCGAGCGCAAGGCGGCGATGACCGCGTACGGCGCCCAGCTTATTCTGGTGAGCCAGGAAGAAGGCATGGAAGGCGCCCGTGACCTCGCTGAGCGCATGGCCGCCGAAGGCCGTGGCGTAGTGCTGGACCAGTTCGCCAACGGTGATAACCCCGAGGCGCACTACACCAGCACCGGTCCGGAAATCTGGCGCCAGACCCAGGGCACCATCACCCATTTCGTCAGCTCCATGGGCACCACCGGTACCATCATGGGCAACTCGCGCTACCTCAAGGAGCAGAACCCGGCGATCCAGATCGTTGGCCTGCAACCGATGGAAGGCGCGGCCATCCCGGGCATCCGCCGCTGGCCCGAAGAATACTTGCCGAAGATCTACAACGCCACGCGGGTGGACCGCATCATCGACATGGCCCAGCGTGAAGCCGAAGACACCACACGCCGCCTGGCCCGTGAAGAGGGCATCTTCTGTGGCGTGTCCTCCGGTGGCGCCGTGGCCGGTATGTTGCGCTTGTCCAGGGAAGTGGAAAACGCGGTGATCGTCGCGATCATCTGTGACCGAGGCGACCGCTACCTGTCGACCGGCATTTTCGACGAACCCAACTGATGGCCAAGCACGAGAGAGGCCTGCGCTTCCAACCGACGGGCGGCAGCCGGGCCCCGCAGATTCCCATAGGCAAGAAGCAGCGCCTGACCATCGAGCGCCTGGCCAATGACGGCCGGGGCATCGTGTTCTTTGAAGGCCGCACCTGGTTTGTCAATGGTGCGTTGGCCGGCGAAGAGGTGGAAGCACGGGTGTTGGGTGCTCATGGCAAAGTGGTCGAGGCGCGCACGGAGCGGGTGTTCCAGGCCAGTGAGCTGCGTCGCCCGGCAGCTTGCGCCCATGTTGGCCGCTGCGGCGGTTGCAGCGTGCAGCACCTGCCCCATGAAGAGCAACTTGCCCTGAAACAGCGCATGCTTGCCGAGCAATTGTCCCGGGTAGCGGGTATCGAACCGCAAGAATGGGCGCCGCCTTTGAGCGGGCCGGAGTTCGGTTACCGCCGTCGCGCCCGTGTGGCGGTACGCTGGGATGCCAGGGCGAAAAAACTCGAGGTGGGTTTTCGCGCCGTGGCTAGCCAGGACATCGTCGCTATCGATGATTGCCCGGTGCTGGTACAGGCCTTGCAACCGATCATGCAGCGTTTGCCAATGATGCTGCGTCGCTTGAGCAAACCGCAGGCGTTGGGGCATGTCGAGTTGTTCAGCGGTTCGTCCATCGCGGTGTTGCTGCGGCATATGGCACCGTTGTCCGAGGCTGACCTGCAGATACTCAAGGAATTCTGCGCCTTCCATGACGCCCAATTGTGGCTGCACGGCGAAGGGCAGCCGGAGCCTGTCGAACCGGGTCAGGCCCTGGGCTTCCGTTTGGAGGCGTGGGATCTGGAGCTGGCGTACCGTCCGGGCGACTTTGTGCAGGTCAACGCCGGGGTCAACCAGGCGATGGTCGCCCAAGCCCTGCAATGGCTGGCGCCACAAGCCGACGAACGGGTACTGGACCTGTTTTGCGGCCTGGGCAACTTTGCCTTGCCACTGGCTCGCCACGTACGCGAAGTGGTGGCGGTGGAGGGCGTACAGGCCATGGTTGACCGTGCGGCCCTCAATGCCGTCAGCAACCATTTGCATAACGTGCAGTTTTTTCAGGCCGATTTGTCCCAGCCTTTGACCGACGCAGAATGGGCCAAACAGGGCTTTTCTGCGGTACTCTTGGATCCACCCCGCGATGGTGCCCTGGAGGTTGTGCGCAAACTTGCCGCCTTGGGGGCCAAGCGCCTGGTGTATGTGTCCTGCAACCCAGCCACGCTGGCGCGGGACACGATTGAGTTGGTCAAGCAAGGCTACCGGCTAAAGCGTGCCGGGATCCTCGACATGTTTCCGCAGACCGCGCATGTCGAGGCCATGGCGTTATTTGAAGCGGGCTAGGATGCCCGTTTAATCCGACTGGCCTGCGTTCTCCAGGGCCTGAACACTGCCACGGAGCTCGCAGTAAAAGTCGGCGATGATTTTGGCGCATCGAAGGTGCGTCGTAGGGAAGGTAAGCAAGATGGTACAGGTGAGAGCACACCAGCCGATCAACACCGACGGCAGTATCAATCTCGAGGCATGGCTGGATCATGCCGTCAGTGTCGACCCGGCACTGGACCGTGAAGCCTTGAAAGCAGCCTGCGAGTTCGCTCGTGAGTCTGAACAGCAAGACAATGCGGCCAAGAATCTTTGGGCCGAAGGCACTTCAAGTTTTCGCACTGGCCTGGAAATCGCCGAGATCCTGGCCGATCTCAAGCTGGACCAGGATTCGCTGATCGCCGCCGTGCTCTATCGCGGCGTGCGTGAAGGGCATATTCCGTTGGCAACCGTTGGCCAGCGCTTCGGCTCGGTGGTGGCCAAGCTGATTGACGGCGTGCTGCGCATGGCGGCCATCAGTGCCAGCCTCAGCCCGCGCCAGTCGATGGTGCTGGGCACCCAGGGCCAGGTGGAAAACCTGCGCAAGATGCTGGTGGCGATGGTCGACGACGTACGCGTCGCCCTGATCAAACTGGCCGAGCGCACCTGTGCGATCCGTGCGGTAAAGACCGCCGACGACGAGAAGCGCAACCGCGTTGCCCGTGAAGTCTTCGATATCTATGCACCGCTGGCCCACCGCCTGGGTATCGGCCATATCAAGTGGGAGCTGGAGGATCTGTCCTTCCGCTACCTGGAACCCGACCAATACAAACAGATTGCCACGCTGCTGCACGAGCGGCGCCTGGACCGCGAGCGCTTTATCAGCGACGTGATGGGCCAGCTGCGTTCCGAGCTGCAGGCCACCGGCGTGGACGCCGACATCAGCGGCCGCGCCAAGCACATCTATTCCATCTGGCGCAAAATGCAGCGCAAGGGCCTGGCTTTCAGCCAGATCTACGACGTGCGTGCGGTGCGTGTGCTGGTGCCGGAAATGCGCGACTGCTACACCGCGCTGGGTATCGTCCACACCCTGTGGCGTCATATCCCCAAGGAATTCGACGACTACATCGCCAACCCCAAGGAAAACGGCTATCGCTCGCTGCACACCGCGGTGATCGGCCCCGAGGGCAAGGTGCTGGAAGTGCAGATTCGCACCCACGCCATGCACGAAGAGGCCGAGCTGGGCGTGTGTGCGCACTGGCGCTATAAGGGCACCGACGTCAAGGCCGGGTCCAACCAGTACGAAGAGAAGATCTCCTGGCTGCGCCAGGTGCTGGAATGGCACGAAGAACTCGGCGACATCGGCGGCCTGGCCGATCAACTGCGCGTGGATATCGAGCCGGACCGGGTCTATATCTTTACCCCCGACGGCCATGCCATCGACTTGCCCAAGGGCGCCACGCCGCTGGACTTCGCCTACCGCGTGCACACCGAAATCGGCCATAACTGCCGGGGCGCCAAGATCAACGGGCGCATCGTACCGCTCAACTACAGCCTGCAAACCGGTGAACAGGTCGAGATCATCACCAGCAAGCACGGCACGCCAAGCCGCGACTGGCTGAACCCGAACCTGGGCTACATCACCACCTCGCGGGCGCGGGCGAAGATTGTCCACTGGTTCAAGCTGCAGGCACGCGACCAGAACGTCGCTGCCGGCAAAACCCTGCTCGAACGCGAGCTGACGCGCCTGGGGCTGCCCCAGGTGGACTTCGACAAGCTGGCCGAAAAGGCCAACATGAAGATCGCCGAAGACATGTTTGCCGCCCTCGGTGCCGGCGACCTGCGCCTGGCGCAACTGGTCAACCTGGCCCAGCAACTGGTCGAGCCGGAGCGCGGCAACGAACAGCTGGAACTCATCCCACGCAAGGCCACCGGCTACAAGCCGGGCAAGCGTGGCGATATCCAGATCCAGGGCGTGGGCAACCTGATGACGCAAATGGCCGGTTGCTGCCAGCCGCTGCCGGGCGACGCCATCGTCGGCTACATCACCCAGGGCCGTGGCGTGAGCATTCACCGCCAGGATTGCGCCTCGGTGCTGCAACTGGGCGGGCGCGAGCCGGAGCGGATCATCCAGGTCAGCTGGGGCCCGGTGCCGGTGCTCACCTACCCGGTGGACATCATCATTCGTGCCTACGACCGTTCAGGTTTGCTGCGTGACGTCTCGCAAGTGCTGCTCAACGAGCGGATCAACGTGCTGGCGGTCAACACCCGCTCGAACAAGGAGGACAACACTGCGTTGATGTCCCTGACCATCGAGATTCCGGGGCTGGATGCGCTGGGGCGCTTGCTGGGGCGGATTTCCCAGTTGCCGAACATCATCGAAACCCGGCGTAACCGCACACCATGATGAGCTGGATGATAGCTGACCGACATGTGGAGCTATTTTCTGTGGGAGCTGGCTTGCCTGCGATAGCATCGCCTCGGTTTAACTGAAGCACTGAGTCGCCCGCATCGCAGGCAAGCCAGCTCCCACATTAGATATTCAGCGGAAAGAGATCGATGTATTCACTAGATGACCTGCTGCACCTGATGAACCGCCTGCGGGACCCGCAATACGGCTGCCCGTGGGACATCAAGCAAACCTACGCCACCATCGTGCCGCACACCCTGGAAGAAGCCTACGAAGTGGCTGACGCCATCGAACGCGGCGACTTCGATCATCTGCAAGGTGAGCTGGGCGACCTGCTGTTCCAGGTGGTGTATTACAGCCAGTTGGCGCGTGAAGAAGGGCGCTTCGAATTTGCCGGGGTGATCGACAGCATCACGCGCAAGCTGATCCGGCGCCATCCTCACGTGTTCCCAACCGGCGACCTGTATGCGCCGCTGGATATTGCGCAATTGAGCGAAGAGCAGGTCAAGGAACGCTGGGAGCAGATCAAGGCCGAGGAACGCGCGGAAAAATCCGACGCTCCGGAGCAGCTTTCCCTGCTCGATGATGTGCCAACCGCCTTGCCATCCTTGTCCCGTGCTGCCAAGTTGCAAAAACGCGCCAGCCAGGTCG
Source organism: Pseudomonas libanensis (assembly GCF_001439685.1). Lineage (GTDB taxonomy): Bacteria > Pseudomonadota > Gammaproteobacteria > Pseudomonadales > Pseudomonadaceae > Aquipseudomonas > Aquipseudomonas libanensis. The sequence continues at coordinate 292,634 of NZ_JYLH01000004.1, read as the reverse complement.
GTTTCGACTGGCCGGACGCCTTGCCGGTGGTGGATAACGTGCGCGAAGAGTTGGACGAAGTGCTGCAAGCCATGGCTGATAATGATCCGCAGGCCATTGTCGATGAAGTCGGTGACCTGCTGTTTGCCGCGGTTAACCTGGCCCGTCACCTCAAGGTCGACCCGGAAACTGCGTTGCGCGGCGCCAATGCCAAGTTCGAGCGACGTTTCCGTTTTATCGAACAGGCATTGCGCGATACGCACCAACCCATAGAAGATTGCACCCTCGAAGCGTTGGACGCCCTGTGGGGCGAAGCAAAACGCCAGGAAAAGAATGTGTCCAGCTGCGGTTGAGCAGTTGCCTAAGTGAGTAAGCACCATGAGCCTTTCCCTTCGCGACCAGTTGCTCAAAGCAGGTCTGGTCAACCAAAAGCAGGCCAAGCAGGTCGGCAAAGAGAAACAGAAGCAGCAGCGCCTGGTCCACAAGGGCCAGGCCGAAGTCGATGACACCCAGGCACGCCTGGCCGCCGAGGCCCACGCCGAGAAGGTCAAGCGTGACCAGGAGCTGAACCGTCAGCAACAGGAAAAAGCCGAGGCCAAGGCCCGTACTGCACAGGTCAAGCAACTGATCGAGACCTCGCGCCTGCCCAAGCTGACCACTGAGGACTATTACAACTTCGTGGATGACAAGAAGGTCAAGCGCCTGTCGGTCAACACACTGATGCGCAACAAGCTGAGCAACGGCTCCCTGGCCATCGTGCACCACGGTGGCGGCTATGAGGTGATCCCACGGGAAGCGGCGCTGAAGATCCAGGAGCGGGCGCCTGAGCGTATCGTGCAGCTCAACCTCCTCACCGAGAGCCAGGTGCCGGATGAGGATGATCCGTACGCCGCCTACCAGATTCCGGATGACCTGATGTGGTAAGCCTTTAGATATGAAAAACCCCGCTCGAAAAGGCGGGGTTTTTGTTTGCAGGCACTCCAGCTGCGTGGGGCTGGGTGGCTGCTGGATCTCAGGGTTTCAGGAGCTTTGTGCCTGGCGTTGCAGTTCGAGAGTTTCAAGCTCGTTTTTATAATTATGAGCATCGCTCTCGTTGTGAAACATGCCGACCAGCAAATCTTGTTGGTGTACATCCCAGATGTGAATCCCATGGCCCAATGCTTCGTGGGACATATGTGCATCGTCGCGTTCAGTTACTTTTACAGTCATCTGCTTGCTCCAATCTCTGGTTGATCTGCGGCAAGTCGTCGCAGGCCTTTGTTATATGTTTTGTTAGCTTGCTAAGTAAACGGTTTTTGCATGCAACAATTCATTGCAGGAGGCGCAACAATCATGCAGGCCGCGTAAACCAAGACATTGCGCCGCTGCTGCATGGGTTTTATGACAAAAGTTTCATGTTCAGGTCGCCTGGGTGACCTCGGCACCGCTATCGCAGGCAAGCCAGCTCCCACCTTGAAATGCATTCCAATGTGGGAGCTGGCTTGCCTGCGATAGCGATAGTCGCCTCTCTTAAAAATTCCAGGCAAAAAAAAGCCCCGCATCAGCGAGGCTCTCGTGCAACTCATCAGCGCAATCAGCTGCCCTTGACGGCCTGGCCATCAACAGTGCCATCCTGCAGCATGATGTTGTATTCCTTGCCATCCGTCTCAACCTGACGCAGGGCTACCAGGATGCCGCCCTGGTCCTTGGCAAACCACATCTGGGTAATGCGCTTGCTCTGCGACGGGTCACGCACGCGCTCGACCTTGATCGCATTGATCGAGCCTACCTTGGTCTGGACTTTTTCCGGGCCAATCACGCGGAAGTCGTAGGTGTCGGTATCAGTGCCTTCAACCACACGGTAGCTCATGCTTTTCTTGCCGGCAGCCACGTCGCGCTGCAGGGCGAGCTGGTAGGTGGACTTGTCGAGCATGCCACTTTCAAGGGTGACATTGACCGGGTCTTTGTTTTCAAAGCCGGTGACTTTCTTGGCGCTCTGGTCGAAGTCCAGATTGACCTTCTTCGCCTTGCCCAGCCCGCCACGCTCGAAGCTGTAGCTCTTGGGCTGCAGGGTGTCCTTGTCGAACAGGATCACGCTGGTTTCGGTCAGGCTGGCAATCATCATCGAGGCCTTGAAGTTCAAGGTCCAGGTGCCGTCGCCATTCTTGACCAGGCTGCGTTCAGCCGAACCACTCATGGGCAGCTGTTTCCAGTCGGCGGTGTAGCTGACGGAGAACGGGTGAAGGTCTGCCGCTTGTACGGCAGGCAAAGCGAACAGCGCAAAAGCGAAGAGCAGGGCGCGACGCATAAAATCTCCTAGGTTCGAATCAAGTGGCCGCTGGCCGCGAGTAACTGACCGTCCAATAATGCACCTTGGTCACCGAGAATCAACCGCCCCTCGGCAAACCAGCGAACAGCCAGCGGGTAAATCCTGTGTTCCTGGGTATGAACCCGTTGCGCAAGCGTCTGCGCTGAGTCGCCTGACTCTACCGGAACCACTGCCTGTACGACCAGAGGCCCGCCATCGAGTTCCTCGGTGACAAAGTGCACGCTGCAGCCATGCTCGCTGTCGCCAGCCTCAAGGGCGCGCTGGTGGGTGTGCATGCCTTTGTACTTGGGCAGCAGGGAAGGGTGGATATTGAGCAGGCGTCCTTCGTAATGCCGCACGAAATCAGCGCTGAGGATGCGCATGAAACCGGCCAGCACCACCAGTTTGGGCTCAAAGTCGTCAATCAGTTCGATCAAGGCGCGGTCGAAGGCTTCGCGACCATCGAACGCCTTGTGATCCAGGGAGCGGGTGTCGATACCCGCGTCCCTGGCGCGTTGCAAGCCGTAGGCGTCGCTGCGGTTGGAAATCACCGCAGCGATGCGCACCGGGCTGTCGCCGGTGCGCGTGCTGTCGATCAGGGCCTGCAAGTTACTGCCGGTGCCGGAAAGCAGCACCACGACATCACAGGTCGAAGGCATCAGTGAGCCTTGAGGTTCTTCAGTTCAACCTGGGCTGCGCCTTCGGCGGCAGTGGCGATCTGGCCGATGACCCAAGGTTGCTCGCCGGCTTCACGCAACAGGTTCAGCGCGGTTTCGACGTGCTCTTGCGCCACGCAGATGACCATGCCCACGCCGCAGTTCAGCACGCGGTGCATCTCGGTTTCGTTGACGTTGCCTTTCTCCTGCAGCCAATCGAAGACTGCCGGACGCTGCCAGCTGGCCACGTCGACAATCGCCTGGGCACCTTTTGGCAATACGCGCGGGATGTTGTCCAGCAGGCCGCCGCCAGTGATGTGGGCCATGGCCTTGACTGCGCCAGTGTCCTTGATCAGCTTGAGCAGCGGCTTGACGTAGATGCGGGTCGGCGCCATCAGCAGGTCAGTCAGTGGCTTGCCCTCGAGCTGGATGTTCTCGATGTCGGCGCCGGACACTTCGATGATCTTGCGGATCAGCGAATAGCCGTTGGAGTGCGGGCCGGACGATGGCAGGGCGAGCAGGGCGTCGCCGGCCGCCACCTTGGAGCCGTCGATGATCTCGGCCTTTTCCACTACGCCGACGCAGAAGCCGGCCAGGTCGTAGTCTTCGCCTTCGTACATGCCTGGCATTTCAGCGGTTTCGCCGCCGACCAGGGAACAACCCGACAGTTCGCAGCCGGCGCCGATGCCGGTCACGACCTGGGTCGCGGTCTCGACATTGAGCTTGCCGGTGGCGTAGTAGTCGAGGAAGAACAACGGCTCGGCACCGCACACCACCAGGTCGTTGACGCACATGGCAACCAGGTCGATGCCGATGCTGTCGTGCTTGTTCAGGTTCAGCGCCAGGCGCAACTTGGTGCCCACGCCGTCGGTGCCGGACACCAGTACAGGCTGCTTGTAGCCGGCCGGGATTTCGCAGAGGGCGCCAAAACCGCCCAGGCCGCCCATGACTTCGGGGCGCGCAGTGCGCTTGGCGACGCTCTTGATGCGTTCGACCAATGCTTCACCGGCGTCGATGTCTACACCGGCGTCCTTGTAGCTCAGGGAGGGTTGCTTGCTCATGATCCAGGCCTTTAGGGGGGATTTCTGGGTAACGACCGAGCGGGCAGGCGCTTTTGGTAAAAGGCCCAGCCGTTGACGGTCTGCGAAGGCGCGCGATTTTATCAGGCTTGAGGGGCAGCGGCCATCCTCGGGCCGACGGGCAGGACCATATAGGTAGAAAACCGCTGAAAAAATCCTGATCGGCTCTGCCCGGGTGGCTGTTAAGGTATAGCCTTGGATCTGCAATCGTTATGACAGCACCAAAACTTATCGAGGCCCTGTGAATGTTTTGCTGGCTGGCGTGGTCACAGCCTGGCTAAACCGGTTTCACACGGTCTGTTCCAGCCGCTAATTTGTCGTTCGGGAATCTTCCATGCGTCTGTGTAAATTCTTCTTTGTAGGCTGCTTGTCGTTGGTCAGCCTGGCGAGCCATGCCGAAACCCTCAATGGCCTCTATCAAGTACTCGAGCCCGTCAGCAGCCAGTCGCCCCAAGAGCGCGACCAGGCCACCCAGCGTGCCGTGCAGACTCTGGTGATCCGCCTGACCGGCGACGCCAAGGCCGCCGACGGCCCTGGGCTGGCGGCGATCCGCAAGGACCCGCAACAAATCATCAGTCAGTACGGCTACGACGCCGGCCCGCCGGAAAGCCTGCAAGTGGACTTCGACCCGGTCAGCACCGACCGCGCCTTGCGGGATGCGGGCCTGTCGATCTGGGGCAGCAACCGGCCGTCGATCCTGGGTTGGTGGCTGAACGACTCAACCGAAGGCAGCAGCCTGGTCGGCGATGGCCAGGCCGTTGCCCAGACCCTGCGCCGAGCTGCGCAACACCGGGGTTTGCCGCTGCGCTTGCCACTGGGAGACCTGGATGAACAGGTGGTTGGCACCGCGCCGAATCTTGAAAGCCCGGACGCCACGCCTTTGCGTGCAGCCTCCGAGCGTTACGGTGCCGACGCGTTGCTGGCGGTGCATGCGCGCCAGGAAGGTAGCCAGTGGCAGGCCAAATGGCGCCTGTGGCTGGGCGACAAGGCCGAGCAGGGCACTGCCCAGGGCGCTGATACTGCCGCACTGGCGGATGCTGTATTGCTGGCGGTCAGCCAAACGCTGGCGCCACGCTTTGCGGTCAAGCCGGGGGTGAGCAGCGAGCAGCTGCTTGAAGTGCAAGGCATGAACCTGGAGCGCTACGCCGCCCTGGGTCGCCTGCTGGAGCCCTTTGGTGGTCAGCCGCAATTAGTGGACGGCAATCGCATTGTGTATCGCGTCAATGGCAGCGCCGAGCAACTGCGTACCCAGTTGAGCCTGGCCAAGTTGCAGGAAATTCCCGCAGGTGAAGTCCCGGTTCAACAACCGGTGGTGGATGCCACGCAACCGGCGGCTGCACCTGAGCCCCAGGCGCAACTGCGTTTTCGTTGGTAAATGATGTTCCTCCTTCTATATAGAAGGAGGGCGTAGATAGATAACAGATGGAGTGGTTTATGGCGGATACGCGTCGTTGGGTGTGGCTTGGCGGGATTGTTCTGCTGTGCGGTTTTGTGTTCTTGCTGCATTCGATCCTGACGCCGTTTCTGGTGGCGCTGCTGCTCGCGTATCTGTTCGATCCTGTGGTGGATCGCCTGGAAAAAGCCGGTATGTCGCGCACTTGGGGTGTGGTTACGGTATTTGCGCTGTTCACGCTGATTATCACGGCGCTGGTGTTGATACTGGTGCCGATGTTGGCCAAGCAACTGTTTCGTCTCTATGAACTGGCGCCGCAGATGCTCGACTGGTTGCAGCACACGGCAATGCCGTGGGCGCAGTCCAAGTTTGGGCTGGCGGATGGTTTCTGGAAGTTCGACAAGGTCAAGGCGGCCATCAGCGAGCACATGGACAAGACCACCGACATCGTCAGTGTGGTGCTCAGCCAGGCGACCGCTTCAAGCCTGGCGCTGATCGGCTGGTTGACCAACCTGGTGCTGATCCCGGTGGTGGCGTTCTACCTGCTGCGGGACTGGGACATCATGATGGCCAAGATCCGCAGCCTGCTGCCCCGCGACCGCGAAGAACGCATCGTCTCGCTGGCAGGAGAATGCCATGAGGTGCTCGGTGCATTTGTGCGCGGCCAATTGCTGGTGATGCTGGCCTTGGGGGTTATCTACGCTGCCGGTCTGATGGCGATCGGCCTGGAGCTGGGGCTGTTGATCGGCCTGATCGCGGGCCTGGCGGCTATCGTGCCGTACATGGGCTTTGTGATTGGTATCGGTGCGGCGCTGGTGGCGGGCTTGTTCCAGTTTGGCGGCGACCTTTACCCGATGCTGGGGATTGTCGCGGTATTCATGGTCGGCCAGGCGTTGGAAGGCATGGTGCTGACGCCGCTGCTGGTGGGCGATCGGATTGGCCTGCACCCGGTGGCGGTGATCTTTGCGATCCTGGCCGGTGGCGAGTTGTTCGGCTTTACCGGCATCCTGCTCGCGCTGCCGGTGGCGGCGGTGATCATGGTGCTGGTACGGCATGTACACGACTTGTATAAGGATTCGGACGTGTATACAGGCATTGATGAGCCTGATTTGTAATCGTGATGTCACAAACCCGGCTCAGGCCGGGTTTGTCATTTATGGCGGCGGGTGCGTCAAACAATTCGCGTAAATTCGCCAGGTTAACGCAAACCTTTGATTTTGCTTGTGGTCTGCTGCATTGTGCGCCCGGCGTCACGGGTATAAACTTTGCAAACTTTACATAGAGGCCACTAACGGTTCGATGGGAGCCGTTCAGTCAGCATGAAACCGATTCAGCTGCCCCTAGGTGTGCGTCTGCGTGATGACGCTACCTTTATCAACTACTACCCAGGCGCCAATGCCGCTGCACTCGGCTATGTCGAGCGGCTCTGCGAAGCCGACGCCGGGTGGACTGAAAGCCTGATCTACCTGTGGGGCAAGCATGGCGTGGGGCGTACCCACCTGCTGCAGGCCGCATGCCTGCGTTTCGAGCAGATGGGGGAGCCGGCGGTGTACCTGCCCCTGGCCGAGTTGATGGATCGCGGTATCGGCATCTTCGACAACCTTGAGCAGTACGAGCTGGTGTGTCTCGACGACTTGCAGGCAGTGGCCGGCAAAGCGGAATGGGAAGAAGCGCTGTTTCATCTGTTCAACCGCCTGCGCGACAGCGGCCGCCGCCTGCTGATCGCCGCATCGACTTCACCGCGTGAGCTGCCGGTGAAGCTGGCTGACCTCAAGTCTCGCCTGACCCTGGCGCTGATCTTCCAGATGCGCCCGTTGTCCGACGAAGACAAGTTGCGTGCCCTGCAACTGCGCGCGTCCCGTCGCGGCCTGCACCTGACCGATGAAGTCGGGCACTTTATCCTTACCCGTGGCACTCGCAGCATGAGCGCGTTGTTCGATTTGCTCGAACAGCTCGACCAGGCCTCGTTGCAGGCGCAAAGGAAATTGACGATCCCTTTCCTGAAAGAAACCTTGGGTTGGTAAGTGATTGATTTGCTATGGTTCGGCACTTTTCAGGCGCCAGAAAACCTGCGCTTGAGCCCGTCAGGCCACGCAGTAGCAGCGATAAATGGAATTACGGCTTAGATGTCATGGTCGAAACCAGAAGTCACATAGATCGCGATTGAATTTGCAAATCGATGTGATAGAGGGCATAGTCTCGGCTTCTTTACACATCAGCCACGGTCGTGCCCATGCTAAATCGCTTCGCACCCCTCGTGCCTCTCGCACTCGTTACCCTGTTGTTTGGTTGCGCCTCCCACCCTCAGCAGGTGGTAGAGCAGCAGAAGCCACAACAGCAGACTCAACAAAAATTTGTCGCCGCCCAGTCTTCCACTGTTTATGAGGAAGAGCTGGCCACTGAAAAGGAACTGGTCGATTTCTCCGGCAGCAAGCCTTACCAGCTGCCTTTGCTGGCTGACAGCATCCTTGAGCGCGGCAAGTCCCTGATCGGTACACGTTACCGTTTTGGCGGTACCTCTGAAGCTGGTTTCGACTGCAGCGGCTTCATCGGTTACCTGTTTCGTGAAGAAGCCGGCATGAATCTGCCTCGCTCGACGCGCGAAATGATCAACGTGGATGCACCGTTGGTCGCACGCAACAACCTCAAGCCGGGTGATCTGCTTTTCTTTAGTACCAGTGGTCGTGGGCGTGTCAGCCACGCTGGTATCTACTTGGGTGATAACCAGTTTATTCACTCCAGCAGCCGCCGCAGTGGTGGTGTCCGGGTCGATAATCTGGGTGACAGCTACTGGAGCAAAACCTTTATCGAAGCCAAGCGCGCACTTGCCATGGCCCCGACTACAGTTACCGCTAGTAAGTAAAGTTAAAGTGATACTTGAAGTTTGACGTGTAAGCGCTAGAATCCCTGGACATTGTTGTCATCCGTTCGCGCGAGCTTTGCTTGCGCGTTCTGGTTTTCAACGTTCGGCAGCGAAAGCCGCATCCAGACCAGGATTGTTCTGCACATGTCGACCTCGGCCCGCCTGATTCTTATTGTTTGCGCCGCGCTGCTCAGCGCCTGCGCGAGCCGTCCACCGCCGCCCGCGCCTGTAGCGGTCAAGCCCAAGCCGGTGTTCAACTACGCCACCCAGAATTTCTCGCCCGCTGCCGAAGATGTGCTCTTCCGCGCCCTGGGCCTGGTCGGCACGCCTTATCGTTGGGGCGGCAACACGCCGGACTCGGGATTTGATTGCAGCGGCTTGATTGGCTTTGTATTCCGCGATGCCGCCGGTATCTCCCTGCCGCGCACCACCCGCGAGCTGATTGTGATGCGTGCCCAGGACGTCAGCGAGCAGAACCTGCAAACCGGTGACCTGCTGTTCTTCGCCACCGGTGGTGGTTCGCGGGTCAGCCATGCGGGTATTTATGTCGGCGAAGGGCGCTTTGTGCATGCGCCACAGACCGGCGGTACGGTGAAGCTGGATACGCTATCCAAAGCGTATTGGCAGAATGCCTACCTGAGTGCCAAACGCGTGTTGCCAGGGAATCTGGCGCGTAACCCCTGAATCAATAAAACTCCAAAATGTGGGAGCGGGCTTGCCCGCGAATGCAGTGTGTCAGTTAACGGATTAGTTGGCTGGGCCACCGTAATCGCGGGCAAGCCCGCTCCCACATCGGTGTGTGGCGATTTACTTAACAGCCGACACCCGCCAAACCTTATTGCCCACATCATCGGCCACCAGCAAATCCCCCTGCTGATCAATCACCACGCCGACCGGCCGGCCCATGGCTTTCTCATCGCTGTTGAGAAACCCTGTGAGCACATCCACCGGCTGTCCTTTTGGCTGGCCCCCTTCAAACGGCACGAAAATCACCTTGTAGCCACTGTGCGGCTTGCGATTCCACGAACCATGCTGGCCGATAAACGCACCGTTGCTGAACTGCGCGGGCAGTTTATTGCCCTCGGCGAATGTCAGCCCCAGTGAGGCGGTATGAGGACCTACCGCATAGTCCGGCGCGATGGCCTTGGCGACCAGATCAGGGTTTTGCGGCGTGACACGCACATCCACATGCTGGCCGTAATAGCTGAAGGGCCAGCCATAAAACCCGCCATCCTTGACCGAGGTGATGTAATCCGGCACTAGATCACTGCCGATTTCATCGCGCTCGTTGACCGCCGTCCACAGCTTGCCGCTCTGTGGTTCCCACGCCATGCCGTTGGGGTTGCGCAGGCCGGAGGCAAAAATGCGGTGCTTGCCGCTGGCGCGGTCGACTTCCCAGATAGCGGCGCGGCCCTGCTCTGCCTCCAGGCCGTTTTCGCCGACGTTGCTGTTGGAACCGACGCTCACATACAACTTGCTGCCATCCTTGCTGGCTACCACGTTTTTCGTCCAGTGGTGGTTCAACGGCCCGCCCGGTAGGTCCACGACCGTAGTGCCCTGGGCTTTGATCGCGGTTTCACCAGGCTGATAGGGGAAGCGCAGCAACTTATCCGAGTCCGCCACATACAGGTCGTTGCCGACCAGTGTCATGCCAAAGGGCGAATTGAGATTCTCCAGGAACACCGTGCGGGTTTCGGCCACGCCATCGTGATCGGCATCGCGCAGCAACGTAATGCGGTTGGGGCTCGGCACGCCAGCACCGGCACGGCCCATGACTTTTTCCATTACCCAGCCACGCACGCCTTTGGAATCGTCCGGCTTGGGTGGTGCATTGGTCTCGGCCACCAGCACGTCGCCGTTGGGTAGTACGTAGAGCCAGCGCGGGTGATCCAAACCCTCGGCGAACGCGGCAACCCGGGTGCCGGCAGCGGCGGTTGGCTTGGCGCCCTCCGGCCAGCCGATGGCCGGGGCGATATTGACGGTGGGGACCAGGGTCTTGTTCGGCTGCGGCAGCTTGGGCGCAGGCCCGGTGCCGTCGGAGACCTGCAAGGTAGAGCTTTCACCGCAGGCGGTGAGGCCGCCGGCGAGCATGATCAGTAAGGCGAGTCGGGTTTTATGCATGGTTTTCTCCTAGGTACCTGTAAAGGTAGAGAAGCACGGTGTGCGGATGGTTCAAGTACCAGGCCAGCTTTAATTGACGCTCCACCCCCAACCCACTAACCTTCGCGGCTTGTTCCAGGTGCTCTGTGGCGTGCGCGTCGGCAGAGTGAAACAGGGAAGCCGGTGAGTGAGCGCACTTGTACACAGTGTTGCCGCGATTCCGGCGCTGCCCCCGCAACGGTAAATGAGTCAAGACGGTGCTGTTTGCCACTGTATCGCTCGCGATATGGGAAGGCGCGCCCTCGGCTGCTTCGATAAGACGCGCCACTCATGAGTCCGGAGACCGGCCTTGAACATTCAACAGCATCACGGTGGGCGATGCTTGGCTGTCTGTTTTTTCTTTTTCCTGCCCGCCGTTTTTTGTCCAGCCCCAACGGAGAGCTGCCATGACCGATTCCCCCGACCGCGACGAACGCCACTTGGCGCGCATGCTGCGCAAAAAAGCCGTGATCGACGAGCGCATCGCCAATTCACCGAATGAGTGCGGCCTGTTGCTGGTACTGACCGGCAATGGTAAAGGCAAGAGCAGCTCGGCCTTCGGCATGCTGGCCCGCGCCATGGGCCATGGCATGCAGTGCGGTGTGGTGCAGTTCATCAAAGGCCGCAACAGCACCGGCGAAGAGCTGTTCTTCCGACGCTTTCCCGAGCAGGTGCGCTTTCATGTGATGGGCGAAGGCTTCACTTGGGAAACCCAGGACCGCCAGCGCGACATCGCCGCCGCCGAGGCGGCCTGGGCTGTGTCCCGTGCAATGTTGCAAGACGCCTCTATCGGCCTGGTGGTGCTGGACGAGCTGAACATTGCCCTCAAGCACGGCTACCTGGACCTGGACCAGGTACTCAGCGACCTGCAAGCCCGCCCGCCGATGCAGCATGTGGTGGTCACCGGCCGCGGCGCCAAGCCGGAACTGATTGAAATGGCCGACACCGTCACCGAAATGGGCATGCTCAAGCACGCGTTCCAGGCCGGTATCAAGGCCCAGAAAGGCGTCGAACTTTGAATCAGCCCCGTCATTGCCCGGCCGTATTGATCGCCGCTCCGGCGTCCGGCCAGGGCAAAACCACCGTCACCGCCGCGCTGGCGCGTTTGCATCGCAACCTGGGACGCAAGGTACGCGTGTTCAAATGCGGGCCGGACTTTCTCGACCCGATGATCCACGAGCGCGCCAGCGGTGCGCCGGTGTATCAACTGGACATGTGGATGGTGGGTGAGCAGGAAAGTCGTCGTCTGCTCTGGGAGGCGGCAGGGGAGGCCGACCTGATCCTGATCGAAGGCGTGATGGGCTTGTTCGACGGTACGCCCTCCAGCGCCGACCTGGCGCGGCACTTCGGCGTGCCGGTACTGGGCGTGATCGATGGCACCGCCATGGCCCAGACCTTTGGCGCCCTGGCCCTGGGCCTGGCACGTTATCAACCCGACCTGCCGTTTGCTGGCGTGCTGGCCAACCGCGTCGGTACTTTGCGTCATGCCCAGTTGCTCGAAGGCAGCCTCACCGAGGGCTTGCGCTGGTACGGCGCGTTGTCCCGGGAAACCGGCATCGAACTGCCCAGCCGCCACCTGGGCCTGGTGCAAGCCAGTGAATTGAATGACCTCGATGTGCGCTTGGACGCCGCCGCCCAGGCTCTGGGCAGCAGTTGTGAAGTGGCCCTGCCGCCGCCCGTGACCTTTGCCGCGCCCGCAGTGATCGAGGCTGAGCCGTTGCTCGTCGGTGTGCGCATCGCCGTGGCCCGTGACGAAGCCTTTGCCTTTACCTACGGCGCCAGCCTTGACCTGTTACGGGCGATGGGCGCCGAGCTGAGCTTTTTCTCACCGATCCATGATCGCCAACTGCCGGAAGCTGACAGTCTGTATCTGCCCGGCGGGTATCCGGAATTGCACCACCAGGCATTGTCGGCAAACATCCCGATGCTGGAGGCCATCCGTGCGCATCACGCCGCCGGCAAACCGCTGCTCGCTGAATGCGGCGGCATGCTCTACCTGCTCGATTCGCTCACCGATGTGCACGGTACTCGCGCCGAACTGGTTGGCCTGCTGCAGGGCGATGCAGTGATGCAAAAGAAACTTGCAGCCCTGGCCCTGCAAAGCGTCGAACTGCCGGAAGGTGTCCTGCGCGGCCACACCTATCACCATTCCCTGACCAGTACCGAATGTACGCCGATTGCCCGCGGCCTGAGCCCCAACGGTGGGCGCGGTGCCGAAGCGGTGTACCGCCAAGATCGGATGACCGCGTCCTACGTGCACTTTTATTTCCCGTCCAACCCGCGCGCGGTGGCCGCGTTGTTCGCGCCAGACCTTCAGACCGCTATCGCAGGCAAGCCAGCTCCCACAGGGGAATGCATTCCAAATGTGGGAGGGGGCTTGCCCCCGATGAGGCCATGACTGACAACGCCTTCCCCCAGGCCGACCGCGACGCCGTCTACCGTGCCATCGCCGAACGCCGCGACATGCGCCACTTCATTGGCGGCAACGTCGCCCCGGAACTGCTGCAGCGCCTGCTCCAGGCCGCGCACCAGGCGCCAAGCGTCGGCCTGATGCAGCCCTGGCGCTTTATCCGCATCAGCGACCGGCCTTTGCGTGGGCAGATTCAACAGCTGGTGGAAGTAGAGCGCGTGCGCACCGCCGAGGCCTTGGGTGAGCGCTCCGATGCGTTCATGAAGCTCAAGGTCGAAGGTATCAACGACTGCGCCGAAGTGTTGGTGGCTGCGCTGATGGACGACCGCGAGCGCCACATTTTCGGGCGCCGTACCTTGCCGGAAATGGACATGGCGTCGTTATCCTGTGCAATCCAGAACCTATGGCTGGCGGCGCGTGTGGAAGGCTTGGGCATGGGCTGGGTCTCGCTGTTCGAACCCCAGGCCCTGGCCGAGCTGCTGGGCTTGCCGCCCGGTGCCAAGCCCCTGGCGGTGTTATGCCTGGGGCCCGTGGCGCAATTCTATCCGGCACCGATGTTGCAGCTTGAAGGCTGGACCGAGCCGCGACCGCTGAGTGACATGCTGTATGAAAACAAGTGGGGAGTGAGTCAATGAGTGTGGCCTTGCTGTGTGTCGCTGCGGTGGCGCTGGATGCGCTGCTGGGTGAGCCCAGGCGCTGGCATCCGCTGGTGGCGTTCGGCAATTTCGCCGGGCGTATCGAGCAGCGTTTCAATACTGGTGGACGCGGCTGGCGCAGCCATGGCGTGACCGCGTGGTTTATCGCGGTGGTGCCGCTGACCCTGCTGGCCACGGCTTTGTCATGGGCGCCGTTTATTGGCTGGCTCGTGGAAATCCTGGCGTTGTACTGCGCCCTTGGCATGCGCAGCCTGGGCGAGCATGTGACCCCGGTGGCCCAGGCCCTGCGCAGGGATGACCTCGACGAGGCGCGCAAACGCGTGAGCTACCTGGTCAGCCGCCAGACCAGCGAACTGGACCGCACTGAAGTCGCCCGCGCCGCCACTGAGTCAGTGCTGGAAAATGGCAGCGACGCGGTATTCGCCGCGCTGTTCTGGTTCGTGGTGGCCGGTGTGCCAGGGGTGGTGCTCTATCGCCTGAGCAACACCCTGGATGCCATGTGGGGCTATCGCAACGAACGCTTCGAACGCTTTGGCTGGGCGGCCGCCAAGATAGACGATGTGCTCAACTATATTCCTGCGCGCCTGGTGGCTTTGACCTACGCGTTGTTGGGCAAAACCCGCTTGGCCCTCAAATGCTGGCGCGTCCAGGGTCCGACCTGGGACAGCCCCAACGCCGGGCCGGTGATGGCTGCCGGTGCCGGTGCACTGGGGGTCGAATTGGGCGGTGCGGCGATTTATCACGGCGAGGTGCATCAGCGCCCGCAGTTGGGCGAAGGTTCACCGGCCGACGCCTATTCCATTGAGCGCGGCTGGCAACTGGTGCAACGCGGCGTATGGTTGTGGTTGTTGGTCCTGTGCGTAGGGGCACACATCTATGCTTGAACACGGTGGTCGGCTGCGAAAGGCCGCGATTGAGTATGGGATTGCCGAAGCGGATTGGCTCGACCTGTCCAGTGGCCTGGCGCCCTGGCCGTGGCCGATTCCCGAAATCCCGTTGCGTGCCTGGGCACGCCTGCCGGAAAGCGACGACGGCCTGGAGCAGGCCGCCAGCGACTATTACGGTACCGCCCAGTTGTTGCCGGTGCCGGGCTCCCAGGCCGCGATCCAGTTGCTGCCGCGCCTGCGTCGTTCCGGCAAGGTCGGCGTGCTCTCGCCCTGTTATGCCGAGCACGCCGAAGCCTGGCGTCGCGCTGGCTACGTGGTGCGTGAAGTGCAGGAGCAGGAGGTCGATTTCTTTCTCGACGGCCTCGACGTGCTGGTGGTGGTCAACCCCAACAATCCCACGGGCCTGAGCCTGCCACCGCAGCGCCTGCTGGACTGGCATGCACGGCTGGCCCAGCGCGGTGGCTGGCTGATAGTGGACGAGGCCTTCATGGACGTTACCCCGGAGTTGAGCCTGGCCAGCCATACCCATGAGGTCGGTTTGATCGTGCTGCGTTCATTCGGCAAGTTCTTCGGCCTGGCCGGTGTGCGCCTGGGCTTTGTGCTGGCCGAACGTAAGTTGCTCAAGTTGCTCGCCGAGCAGGTCGGGCCCTGGGCCGTCAGCGGGCCGACACGGGTACTGGGCCAAGTGTGCCTGCGCGATACCGCCGGGCACACCCGCCAGCGCAAGCGCTGCATCGAAGCCGGCCAGCGCTTGTTCGAGCTGCTTGAACGCCGGGGCTTTGAGCCCCACGGCGGTTGCGCGTTGTTCCAGTGGCTGATTACGCCGCACGCCGAACGCCTGCACGAGTTCATGGCCCAGCGCGGCATCCTGTTGCGCCTGTTTGTGCATGACAGCAGCGTGCGTTTCGGCCTGCCCGATACCGACGCCGATTGGCTGCGACTCGACCAGGCCCTGGCCGCCTACAAGGAAGCCACATGAGTACCCTGATGGTGCAGGGCACCACCTCCGATGCCGGCAAGAGCACCCTGGTGACCGCGCTGTGTCGCTGGCTGGTGCGCCAGGGCGTGGCGGTGGTGCCGTTCAAGCCACAGAACATGGCGCTCAACAGCGCCGTCACTGCCGAAGGCGGCGAAATCGGCCGTGCCCAGGCGGTCCAGGCCCAGGCCGCCAACCTGGCGCCCCACACCGATATGAACCCGGTGTTGCTCAAGCCCAACAGCGATACCGGTTCTCAAGTGATCATCCATGGCCGCGCCGTGACCAGCATGAACGCCGTGGCCTATCACGACTACAAGGCTATCGCGATGCAAGCGGTACTGGCTTCCCACGCGCGTTTGAGCCAAGCCTACCCGGTGGTGATGGTCGAGGGTGCGGGTTCCCCGGCCGAGATCAACCTGCGTGCCAACGACATTGCCAACATGGGCTTTGCCGAAGCAGTGGATTGCCCGGTGCTGTTGATCGCCGACATCAATCGCGGCGGCGTGTTCGCCCATCTGGTCGGCACGCTGGAACTGCTTTCGCCCAGTGAGCAGGCGCGGGTCAAGGGTTTCATCATCAACCGTTTTCGCGGTGATATCGCGCTGCTGCAGCCTGGGCTGGATTGGCTGGAGGCGCGCACCGGCAAGCCGGTGGTGGGGGTGTTGCCCTATGTGATGGACCTGCACCTGGAGGCCGAAGACGGTATCGATCAGCGCCAGATCGACAAGGCCGCCCAGGTGCTCAAGGTGGTGGTGCCGGTGTTGCCGCGTATCAGCAACCATACGGATTTCGACCCGTTGCGCCTGCATCCCCAGGTGGATTTGCAGTTTGTCGGGCCGGGCCAGGCGATTCCCGCGGCTGACTTGATCATCCTGCCGGGGTCGAAGAGCGTGCGCAGCGATTTGGCGTACTTGCGTGCCAATGGTTGGGATATGGCCGTGACGCGGCATTTGCGTTATGGCGGCAAGGTGCTGGGGATTTGCGGTGGGTTGCAGATGTTGGGTGAGCAGGTGCATGACCCGCTTGGGCTGGAGGGTGTGGGCGGGTCCAGTGCTGGTCTTGGGCTGCTGGCGTTTACTACGACGCTGGAGGAAGAGAAGCAACTGCGTAATGTACGCGGGCGTTTGGTGCTCGAGGATGCGCAGGTCAGTGGGTATGAGATTCATGCGGGGGTGACGTCGGGTGATGCCCTATTGAGCGCGGCCGTGCTGCTGGACGATGGGCGCAGCGATGGGGCGCTGAGTGCTGATGGGCAGATTCTTGGCACCTACCTGCATGGGCTGTTTGAGACGCCGGCGGCGTGCAGTGCCTTGTTGCGCTGGGCTGGGTTGCAGGATGTGCAAGAGGTGGATTATCACGGGTTGCGCGAGCGTGATATCGAGCGGCTCGCGGACTTGGTTGAGCACCACTTGGACACCGATTTGTTGCGCAACCTTTGTGGGATCTGACGGTGTTCGAGTGTGGGAGGGAGCTTGCCCCCGATGGCGTCCTGCCGGGTTACCCACGGATTCAAGCCTGCGTTCGGCCAGCGTGGTTTAACGGGGCGCCTAAGATCAAAAGCAAGATCAACAGCGGCTCGCTGCGCATCGTGGTTAGGTTTGGCGGCGGGCTTTTGCTTTTCTGTGGGAGCGGGCTTGCTCGCGAAAAACCTGAGAGCGCCGCGTTCATTCTGGCTTCCCGCTCCATCCATGACTTTTACAGGGCTAATTCCATGCTCCAACTGATCTTGGGCGGCGCACGCTCGGGCAAGAGTCGCCTTGCTGAAAAGCTCGCCAGCGATGGCGGTTTACCGGTCACTTACATCGCCACCAGCCAGCCGCTGGACGGTGAAATGAATCAGCGGGTTGCCCTGCATCGTGAGCGTCGTCCAGACCATTGGGGGTTGATTGAAGAACCCCTCGAGCTGGCGCGGGTGCTGGGTGAAAACGCGGCTGCCGACCATTGCCTGTTGGTGGACTGCCTGACGTTATGGCTCACCAATCTTCTGATGCTCGAAGACGCCGATCGCCTGGCGTTCGAGCGTGATCAACTGCTGCAAACCCTGGCGTCGCTGCCGGGTGAAATTATTTTTGTCAGCAACGAGACCGGTCTGGGTGTCGTGCCGCTGGGCGAATTGACTCGCCGTTATGTGGATGAAGCCGGTTGGCTGCATCAAGCCTTGGCCGAGCGGTGTCAGCGTGTTGTGTTGACGGTCGCCGGTCTGCCCCTGACTTTGAAAGGTACTGCGTTATGACGGATTCCTGGTGGCTCAAGCCCTGCAAGGCGATCGATGCCGCTGCCCACGAACAGGCGCTGGCGCGTCAGCAGCAGTTGACCAAACCGGCCGGTTCCCTCGGTCAGTTGGAAGCGCTGGCGGTGCAGTTGGCGGGCTTGCAGGGCCAGGTCAGACCGTCGGTAGATCGACTGTGGATCGCGATTTTTGCCGGCGATCATGGCGTGGTTGCCGAAGGCGTGTCGGCATTTCCCCAGGAGGTGACTGGGCAGATGCTGCATAACTTTGTCACCGGTGGTGCGGCGATCAGCGTGTTGGCGCGGCAGCTGGATGCGCAGTTGGAAGTGGTCGACCTCGGCACCGTCACGCCGTCGCTGGATTTGCCCGGCGTGCGTCACCTGAATATCGGCGCGGGCACGGCCAATTTCGTCGAAGGCCCGGCGATGACCCAGGCCCAGGGGCAACTGGCCCTGCAAGCCGGTCGAGACAGCGTAAGCCGCGCCCTGGACAGCGACGCGCAGTTGTTTATCGGCGGCGAGATGGGCATCGGCAATACCACTGCGGCCAGCGCCTTGGCCTGTGCCTTGCTGGAGTGCCCGGTGAGTGACCTGACAGGCCCGGGCACGGGTTTGAATGCCGCGGGTGTCAGCCACAAGGTCGCGGTCATCGAGCGGGCATTGGTGTTGCATGCCGCTCAGCGTGGTGATGCATTGCAAACG
Organism: Pseudomonas libanensis; assembly: GCF_001439685.1. Lineage (GTDB taxonomy): Bacteria > Pseudomonadota > Gammaproteobacteria > Pseudomonadales > Pseudomonadaceae > Aquipseudomonas > Aquipseudomonas libanensis. Next base: position 274,375 of record NZ_JYLH01000004.1, on the reverse strand, counting down.
CTGTTCAACCTCGGCGGCTTTGAAATGGCGGCGCTGGTCGGCGCTTATCTGGCCTGTGCCCAAGAAGGTATTGCGGTGCTGGTGGATGGCTTTATCTGCAGCGTTGCCGCACTGGTGGCGGTGCGCTTGAACCCGGGGTGCCGCGAATGGCTGATGTTCGGCCATCGAGGCGCCGAGCCGGGCCATCGCCACGTGCTGCGCAGCCTGGATGCCCGACCTTTGCTGGAGCTGGACCTGCGCCTGGGCGAGGGCAGTGGTGCAGCGCTGGCGGTGCCGTTGTTGCGCCTGGCGTGTGCACTGCATGGGCAGATGGCAACGTTTGCCGAAGCGGCCGTGGCGGATCGCCCCGCATGACCTTGCACCTGGACCTGCTGCGCCACGGCGAAACCGAGCTGGGCGGCGGCCTGCGTGGCAGCCTGGACGATGCATTGACCGCCAGGGGTTGGGCACAGATGCGCGCCGCAGTGGTGGAGCAGGGGCCGTGGGATCGGCTGATCAGCTCGCCGCTGCAACGCTGTGCCTTGTTTGCCCAGGAGTTGGGGGCACAGCTCGACCTGCCGGTGAGTCTTGAGCCTGATGTGCAAGAACTCCACTTCGGCGCCTGGGAAGGCCAGAGCGCAGCCGCACTGATGGAAACCGATGCCGAAGGGCTGGGTTTGTTCTGGGCTGATCCCTATGCGTTCACGCCGCCGCAAGGCGAGCCGGTCATTGAGTTTTCCGAGCGGGTGCTCGGCGCTGTCTCGCGGCTGCGTCAGGCTTATGCTGGCCAGCGCGTGCTATTGATCAGCCACGGCGGCGTGATGCGCCTGCTATTGGCCCGCGCACGCGGTTTGCCCCGTGAGCAATTGCTGAATGTCGAAGTCGGCCACGGCGCTTTGTTCAGCCTGCAGGTTGGCGCCGATAGCGTCTTGAAGGAAGGAGCCTGACGATGCTGGCGTTCTGGATCGCCCTGCAATTTCTCAGTAGCCTGCCGATCCGTTTGCCGGGCATGCCACAGCCCCATGAGCTGGGCCGCTCGTTGCTGTTTTATCCGCTGGTGGGGCTGCTGTTCGGCATGCTGCTATGGGGCCTGAACCTGATATTGATGGGCGCGCCCTCGTTGCTGCATGCCGCACTGCTATTGGTGGCCTGGGTGCTGCTCAGTGGCGGCCTGCACCTGGATGGTCTGGCGGACAGCGCCGATGCATGGCTGGGTGGCTTTGGTGACCGCGAGCGCACCCTCAGCATCATGAAAGACCCGCGCAGCGGCCCGATTGCGGTGGTCACTCTGGGGCTGGTGCTGCTGCTCAAGTTCAGCGCGTTGGTGGCGTTGATCGAGCAACACAATGGCGCCGCCTTGATTCTGGCGCCCCTCATCGGACGTGCTTCGATGCTGGCGCTGTTTCTCACCACGCGCTATGTGCGGGCGGGCGGATTGGGCCAGGCATTGTCAGATCATCTGCCGCGAATTGTCGGCCAACAGGTGCTGATCCTCAGCGGCCTGGCGTGCATCCTGATTGGCGGTTTCAACGGCGGCATCGCGGTGTTGCTGGCGGTGCTGTGCTTCGTGTGGCTGCGTCACTTGATGGTCAGGCGTCTGGGCGGCACCACGGGCGATACGGCCGGTGCGCTATTGGAGCTGCTTGAAGTTGCCGTCCTGGTCGGGCTCGCGCTGTAAGCCTTTCTTGCATTTCCTTAACTCCGGGTATATACACGCTCTATGCTTGCCTCCCAATGTTTATGCACCAACCTGCGACGCGCCGCCCGTGGCGTCAGCAGGCACTATGACGGCGCTCTCGACGGCTTCGGGATCAACGTTGCCCAGTATTCTCTGCTGTGTAACTTGCAGCGCCTCGACCAACCGAGCATTTCCAGCCTGGCCGAGGCCATGGGCCTGGACCGTAGCACCTTGGGGCGTAATCTGCGCGTGTTGGAAGGCGAAGGGCTGGTGCAGTTGGTCGAGGGTGACGATCTGCGCAACCGCCTGGTGGTGTTGACCGAAACGGGTCAGGAGCGACTGGCCGCGGCCTTGCCGGCCTGGGAAGCGGCGCAACAGAAACTGATTGATAAGTTGGGCGCCGAAAAGCGCGAAACGTTGTTGGCCTTGCTGGACGAACTCGCCTGAAGCGCGGTTTGTTCGACTATAAGCGGGTATATACCCGCGAGCGGAGAATAAGAAATGACCTCGATGTGGCGCACCAGTGGTTGGATCCTTGTGGGGAGTGCGCTGATCCTGGCGTTGTCCCTGGGTGTACGGCATGGCTTCGGCCTGTTCCTGTCGCCTATGAGCAGCGAATTTGGCTGGGGACGTGAGACCTTTGCCTTCGCCATTGCCTTGCAGAACTTGATCTGGGGCCTGGCCCAACCGTTTACCGGAGCCTTGGCCGACCGGTTCGGCGCGACCAAGGCAGTGTTTGTCGGCGGCGTGTTGTATGCCGTGGGCCTGGTGCTGATGGGCATGTCCGACTCTGCGTGGTCGCTGTCCCTGAGTGCCGGCTTGCTGATTGGTATTGGCCTGTCCGGTACTTCGTTCTCAGTGATTCTTGGGGTGGTCGGCCGCGCCGTAGCCCCGGAAAAACGCAGCATGGCCATGGGCATCGCCAGCGCCGCCGGCTCCTTCGGCCAATTCGCCATGGTCCCCGGCACCCTTGGCTTGATTGGTTGGCTGGGCTGGTCTGCGGCACTGCTGGCGTTGGGCTTGATGGTGGCGTTGATCCTGCCGCTGGTCGCGATGCTCAAGGATCGGCCGCTGCCGGTCACGGTCGGCCAGCAGACCCTGGGCGAAGCTCTCAAGGAAGCCTGCTCTCACTCAGGGTTCTGGCTGTTGTCCTTCGGTTTTTTTGTCTGTGGTTTCCAAGTGGTATTTATCGGTGTGCACTTGCCGGCGTACCTGGTCGACCAGCATCTGCCGGCCACGGTGGGCACCACGGTGCTGGCCTTGATCGGCCTGTTCAACGTGTTCGGCACCTACACGGCCGGTTGGCTGGGCGGACGCATGTCCAAGCCGCGCCTGCTCACCGGCCTGTACCTGTTGCGGGCCGTGGTGATCGTATTGTTCCTGTGGGCGCCGGTCACCGAAGTCACCGCGTATCTGTTTGGCATGGCGATGGGGTTCCTGTGGTTGTCCACCGTTCCCCTGACCAACGGCACCGTCGCGACCTTGTTTGGTGTGCGCAACCTCTCAATGCTCGGTGGGATCGTATTCCTGTTCCACCAACTCGGCTCATTCCTCGGTGGTTGGCTGGGCGGGGTGGTCTATGATCGAACCGGCAGCTACGATTTGATCTGGCAGGTGGCGATTCTGCTCAGCCTGCTTGCCGCGGCCCTGAACTGGCCGGTGCGTGAGCGCCCGGTGGCGCGTGTGCAGGCGCAGATGGAGGCTGCATGAGGCTAGCGGTGCGCGTGATGGTCATGGCGGCGGTGTTGGTCCTGTTGCTGCTGGCCTGGTGGGGTTGGCAACAGGGTGGCCTGGCGTTGATGCAACTGGGCATGGCGATCTGTTAAGTTCAATGCCTGAACTGACTCAAGGAATGTCGACATGCTGATGCGCTGGCTCGCTGTACCCGTCCTCATGGCTGTTGGCAGCTTGGCCATGGCTGCCGACTGCCCGTCGCTGCTTACGGGCCAACTGCCCAAGCTGCGGGCCAAGGAGTCCATTGACCTGTGCCAGCGCTTCGCCGGCAAGCCCCTGGTGATCGTCAACACCGCGAGTTTTTGCGGGTTTGCACCGCAATTCAAAGGTCTTGAAGCGTTATACCAGCGCTACAAGGACCAAGGTCTGGAAGTGATTGGTGTGCCGTCCGATGACTTCAAGCAGGAAGCCAAGACCGGTGAAGAAACCGCCAAGGTCTGCTACGTGAACTACGGCGTGACCTTCACCATGACCGAGCCGCAGAAAGTCAGGGGGCCGGATGCAGTGCACCTGTTCAAGCTGCTGGCGCAGCAGAGCAGTGCGCCGAAGTGGAATTTCTATAAATACGTGGTGGATCGCCAGGGCAAGGTGATTGCCAACTTTTCCAGTGTGACCAAGCCGGACAGCCCGGACCTGATCAAGGCAGTAGAAGAAGCATTGGCGTCCAAACCCTGAGCCGCGACCAATGAAAAGCCCCGCCTCCTGTGCAGGAGAGCGGGGCTTTTTTATACCGCCGAGAATCAGAAGCGGTAGGTCATGCCCAGGCCGAAACCGTTGGCGCTGTTTTCATACTTGGCGTTGTAGCTGGCCAATGCGTTGGAACGCGAAACCTTGACGTCTTCTTCCTTCAGGTAGGAATAGGCCAGGTCGACGGTCATGTTCGGCATGACCTCGTAGCCCAGGCCCAGGCTGAAGATCGTACGGTCGCCAGTCGGGATACGTGGCGAACGATCCGTATTGTTGGTTGGCGATTGGTCAAAGGTCAGGCCGGTACGCAACACCACTTGCTTGGTGAGCTGGTACGAGGTACCCACGGCGTAGGCCCAGGTATCGTGCCAGTTCTGGTCTTCCTTGATGGTGCCGACCAGGGCAGGAGCGAGTATGCCGCCGGAAGCGCCGCCGACGACACCCTCGTTCTTGACGGTGATGTCTTTCAAGCGGCTCCAGCGCGTCCAGGTTGCACCCGCGTAGAGTTTCCAGGCGTCAGTCAGGTCCTGGGTGACCGACAGGTCGTAGGACTCTGGCGTGTCGATCTTCAGCGACGCATCGTAGCGGTTGCTGCGCAGGGCGCCAGCGGTCGCAGCCGGGCCGCTGACTTCGGTGTGCCCGTCCAGCTTGTAGCTGACCTTGGAGTGATAGGTCAGGCCGACGCGAGTGGTGTCGGTAGCTTGTACCAATACGCCGATGTTGAAACCCAGCGCGGTGTCGTCACCCTTGATCTTGATATTGGTGTCTGGCGCGGCGGGGTTCAGCGTCAGGTCCGATTCCAGGGTGCCGGCAATGCGGTTGATGGTCGGGCCAAAACCGACGGAAACGCGGTCGTTGAAGGCGTAGCTGACCGTCGGTTGGAAGGTGATGACTTTTACTTCGCTATTGCTGCCAAAGCCACGGCCCTGGAAGCCACTTTCGTAGTCAGTCACCAGGCCGAACGGTGCATAGACGCCGAAGCCGACAGCCCACTGATCATTGAGTTTATTGGTGTAGAAACCGAAAGGAACGGCAGTGAAAGGCACCATGTCGCCTTTGTTGCTACCGCGGGAGCGGCCGCTGACGTCGCTGATATCAGTGGAGGCATCAATGGCAGCCACGCCGCCGGTGATCTGTTGACCTTCCAGGCGTGCCATACCGGCAGGGTTACCGAACACAGTGCTTGCATCATCGGCAGAGGACGAGCGACCTGCGAAACCGGTACCCATCCCGCTGACGCTTTGTTCGTTCAGGGCAAAGCCGCTGGCGAACAGTTGGGAGGATGCCATGGCAACGGCGAGGCTAAGTGTGGTCTTGAGCATTACTTTTTTCATTATTAGAACTCCGTGTGATCACCGCTGCGGAAAGTATCAATAAATTTCGCATCGCGCTATAGGCTGTAATGCGGGAGATAGAGCGGTTTTGTAGGACAATCCGACCATAATCCTGGTTTTTTGGCGAATCTTGCAATTTGCCCGGTCAGCACGCCACCTGTTTTATGGGGCAGGCGCAGGTTTGCCACGCTTGAGTGAAATCCCGCAGTCGACCTTGCGGAGAAAAAATTTCTTTCCAGATACGCGCCATGGCCAGCACATCGCCGGGCGCAGGCAGGGTGTAGCGACGCTGTTCCACCAGCAACCAGGCGATGGCCGTCGCGTAGCGCAGGTTTACCGTCAGCTCCAACTGAGGTGCACTGAGGAAGGCATGTTGGCTGGCCAGCCCGCGTACCAGGCTTGCCCGCTCAGGGTCCAGGGCCAGGTAGTCATCCCAGAGTGCACGATGACGCGGTTCGGTGATGCTGTAGAGGCCATGGCCGCGTCGATCATGCAACGCCGAACCCAGTTCCGATTGGCTGGCAGCAATGCCCAGCAGCAGGGATTCGGCTGCAGGGTCATGGCGGCCGAGGTACATCAACGTCGGCCTGATCACATAACGACACAATTCGCTGGCGGCAATACCCATACAAGCCTCAGTCCAATAAAGGGGGGACGAGCCTGAGAAGGGAGGGCTTGGCAGCGGTGGATCGGATCTCAGGCCCGTCGCAAGCGGATCATGCCGCTCGAGTTGAAGTGTAGTGTCATATTCATGATGTAAAGGACTGTTTTTAAAACATCTTCTTCATTCGGTTATAACGTTTATATCTATTTGTACTTAATTCAACGGCATGCTGGCCAAATTCCAGGCAATAAAAAACCCTGTGTTTCAGACAGGGTTTTTGTGTTTCAGCGACTCGGGTCGATCAGGCAGTCAGTGCCTGACGGGTACGCTCGATCACGGCCTGCAGCGGTTCTGCGCTGGAGTATTGATCGGGGTACAGGCGTTCGCTGTGACGTGCGATGCCGTGTTCGTTGACCAGGGTGAAGCTGAAGCAGCCTTTGCGAGCGGCCATGATCAGGCAGTTCATTGGGGCAAAAGCGTTAGTGAGGGTGCGAATGGCATCCTGAGTATGGATTTGAGCGTTCATATTATTGGTGTTCCTACAAATGACACGGATAAGAACCGTGCAACGTTAAAACGTTCCAGTAACGCTGATCACCATTGATCGAGCGAAGAACCTGACTGGAACAAAGCAGCCAGTTTGAAGCGCTGATAAATTAGGCGCGCTTGGGCTGGCAGGTAGGTACTTAGGAGGGCAGGCAACACAACAGGGGCAAAGGTTCTGGGCCCAGGGTGAAGATCCTGATCAATTTGCAGGTTGGTTCGGTCAGAGTATTGAGACTTCGCGACACCCTTTGCTTGTTCAAAGGCTGTGTCGTCGCAAGGAATACCTGGAAACCATCGAGGTGGTCGATCCCGTGTTGTGCAAGGGACTGGTCGACCAGAATTGACTTTCAGCTTGGTACTAACGCCGCGGATAGTAACGGGTTGAACCAGGGAAGGCAAGCGCATCAGCAAAAAACTTCAATCAGCCGCCAAGCAGCCAACGATAGATCAGTACCGTCGCCGATGCGGCGAGGGCGCAACCGAGTCCATAGGCGGCGAGGGTCAAGCGCAAGGATCGGCCGGCCTCGATCACCCGCATGACGTCATGCATGTCATTGATCCGGCCTTCACCCAATTCGATACACAAGGCCACTGCGGTAAAGGCTGCCGATAGCAGGATCGCACTGGCGAACAGCGCTCCGTCCGGGGAGGGCAGCGCCGCATTGATTGCCAAAGACGTCGCGCAGGTAGCCAGCAGCAACGCGGCGAATAACAGAATTCCTTTCATCGGCCCTGCACGTCATGTTTTCGGTGAGGCAGTGTGGCGAGCCGCAAGAGATTTGAAAAGTCCTGGTTGCGTCACGCCAGTAACATGTTTAAGGCGTGTTGAATCAAAAAATGCCGACGATATAACCAGCAAGCAGCTACTTGTGCACATGGGTTGCCGGATGTGTAACCCTGCTGTCACTTGCCCGGAAACGCGCCTATTTGCCTGCATTCAAAATTTAAGTCAATGAAAAATCTCGCTTTTTTTTATTGGTGAAAAAATCGTCAGTTTGACTGCGGCCCCCGTTCCGTGGGCCTTTGCGCCCGTTCAAGGGGGGTTGTCCACTGAGTTATCCACAGCTTCTGTGGATTGTCCCGAGCGCTTGCTCTAGAACGGGCGTGCCGGGTTTTTTCAGCTTTACCTGTACGAAAAAAAGAGTAGAGTGGCGCGCCTTCTGTTCTGTCCCGCAGTGCTTTATGAAGTTTCGCTCAGTATCACCTTCTGTTACCGACACTCCTCAAACTGTTACCGCTCCCAAGCGTTTCTCCTTGAAGGTCGCCTTGTGGCTGCTCGATAGCCCTCGCCTGGGGCAAAGTACCAACATCAAGCACTTCGCTGGACGCTTGCTCAAACAGCCAGCCCGGGAAGGGGTAGTGGCCGCGCAGAGTCGCCTGGGCCAACTGATGTGTCGGGAATGCGGAAACGCCCGCGACCGCCGTATCGGCCACGACCTGCTGCGCTCGGCCGCCCGCGCCGGCGACCGTCGCGCCCAGCGCGAACTGGGGCAGGTCGAAGACTGAGCTGTCCTCCAGCCCTGCGCTTGGTTACCCTTGTTTTTTTTCGGTGATGGCAGAAATGGCTATGGTAGTTGACTGGACCAGTATCGCCTTGGGGCTTGTTGGCGCAGCAGTACCTTTATTGGCGCTGTGCTGGCAACTCCAGCGACGTCTGAGCGCACGCGCTACCGGCTGGGAACTGCTGGAAGAGCGCCTGGCGACCGCGCAATTGGCCCAGGAAGGGCTCGCTGCCCAGTTGGACGCCAGTCGCGATGAGATCAGTGACCTGAGCCACGCCAATGCCGCCAAGCAGGCCGACCTGGCTGCCTTGCGCCGCGAAGTCGAGCTCTTGCAGATCGACCGCGATAACGCCCGCGATGCCGCCCACGCCTGGAACCTCGACCGCAGTGCCAAGGAAACCGAGCTGCGGCGTCTCGACGCGCTGGCCGCGGCCCTGAGCGCGGAACTGCGCGAGCAACAAGAAAGCCATCAACAACGCCTCGCTGACCTGCAAGGCTCACGGGATGAGCTGCGTGCGCAGTTCGCCGAGCTGGCCGGCAAAATCTTCGATGAGCGTGAGCAGCGCTTTGCTGAAACCAGCCAGGAACGCCTGGGCCAACTGCTCGATCCGCTCAAGGAGCGCATCCAGTCCTTCGAGAAACGCGTTGAAGAAAGCTACCAGAACGAAGCCCGCGAACGCTTTTCCCTGGCCAAGGAGCTAGAGCGCTTGCAGCAACTGAACCTGCGCCTGTCGGATGAAGCCACCAACCTGACCCGTGCCCTCAAGGGCCAGAAAACCCAGGGCAACTGGGGTGAGCTGATCCTTGAGCGGGTGCTGGAGCACGCAGGCCTGGAGAAAGGCCGAGAATACCAGACCCAGGTCAGCCTCAAAGGCCCGGATGGCGAGCGTTTCCAGCCGGACGTACTGATCATGTTGCCGGGTGACAAGCAGGTGGTGGTCGACTCCAAGGTCAGCTTGACCGCCTATCAACAGTATGTCGCGGCGGACGACGAGGTGATTGGCCAGGCCGCTTTGAAGCAGCATGTATTGTCCCTGCGTAATCACGTCAAAGGCTTGGCCGGCAAGGATTACAAGCGCCTGGAAGGCTTGCACAGCCTGGATTTCGTCCTGCTGTTCGTGCCGATCGAAGCGGCGTTTTCCGCTGCCTTGCAGGCCGAGCCGAACCTGTTCCAGGAAGCCTTCGACCGCCATATCGTGATCGTCAGCCCCACGACTTTGCTCGCCACCCTGCGGGTGATCGACAGCCTGTGGAAGCAGGAGCGCCAGAGCCAGAACGCCCGGGAAATTGCCGAACGCGCCGGTTGGCTGTACGACAAATTCGTGTTGTTTATCCAGGACTTGGACGAAGTGGGCAATCGGTTGCAGCAGTTGGACAAGGCTTACAGCGCGGCGCGAAACAAACTGACGGATGGGCGTGGGAATCTGGTCAGTCGTACCGAGCAACTAAGGCTGCTCGGTGCCCGTGCCAGCAAAAGCCTGCCGGCGGACCTGCTGGAGCGGGCGATGACAGATTCGGATGGCGTGGCGCATCTCCCCGAATAGACCTGGGGCCAAATGTGGGAGGGAGTAAGCCCCCTCCCACATTTTGACCGAGTACGACCCTTTTACAGGGGCAGGTGCCTGCTCAACAGTGCCCGCAACGCCGCCGGCTTCACGGGCTTTGCCAGGTAATCCAACCCCGCGCCATGCACCTCGGCGACCATCTCCGGGCGCCCGTCGGCGCTGATCACCACGCCGGGAATCGGCTCAGCCAGTTGCGCCCGTAGCCAGCCCATCAGCTCGGTGCCGGTTTCGCCGTGGTCCAGGTGGTAATCCACCAGTGCCAGTTGCGGGCGCATGCCGTCGGCCAGCAGTGCCGCACATTGGGCCTGATTGGCAGCGGTCCAGACTTCGCACCCCCAGCGTGTGAGCAGGCTGCGCATGCCAATCAGGATGCTCTCCTCGTTATCCACACACAGCACCCGGGCCCCGCTCAAGGGCAGGCCGTTTTCCGTCGGCGCCTTGGGTTGCGGGCTGGCCTGGTTGCGCGCCAGCGGCACGCACACGCTGAAGACGCTGCCCTTGCCCGGCCAGGAGCGCACGCTCAATTGATGGCCCAGCACGCGGCACAAGCCGTCGGCAATCGCCAGGCCCAGGCCCAGACCCTTTTCAGCCCGGGTCTGGTGGCTGTCCAGGCGCTTGAACTCTTCGAAAATCACCTTCTGTTTATCCAGCGGAATGCCAGGGCCGCGATCCCAGACCTCCAGGCACAGTTCGCCCTGGCGTCGACGTACGCCAAGCAGCACTGGGCCGTCGGCATAACGGAAGGCATTGGTCAGAAAGTTCTGCAGGATCCGCCGTAGCAACTTGATGTCGCTGTCCACCCGCAAGCGGCTGCCGCGCCAACGGAATCGCAAGCCTTGCTCATGGGCCAGCGCCTTGAACTCAGCGCCCAGGGTGTCGAACAGCTCATTGAGTACAAAGGGCTGGCGTTGTGGATTGATCTTGCCGTTTTCCAGGCGGGAGATATCCAACAGGTCGCTGATCAGGTCTTCGGCCGAACGCAACGAGCTGTCCAGGTGCTGCACCAACTGCCGTGCCTCGCTGGACAGGCCGTCGTGCTGATGGGAGAGGGCGGCGGAGAACAGCCGTGCGGCGTTCAGCGGTTGCATCAGATCGTGGCTCACCGCCGCCAGGAATCGCGTCTTCGATTGACTGGCGGACTCGGCCACGCCCTTGGCGTCGGTGAGGGCCACATTGAGCTGCGACAGTTCATGGGTGCGTTCGGTGACCCGCTGCTCCAGCCCCTCGTTGGCCTCGGTCAGCGCTTGTTCGGCTTCGCGGAACGCGGTGATGTCGGTGAAACTCATGACAAAGCCGCCGCCGGGCATCGGGTTGCCGATCAGTTCGATCACCCGACCATTGGGAAACAGGCGCTCGGAGGTATGCGCACGGCCCTGGCGCATCCAATGCAGGCGGCGCGCCACGTGCACCTCTGCCTCGCCAGGCCCGCACAAGCCGCGCTCGGCGTTGTAGCGAATGATGTCGGCAATCGGCCGGCCGACGCTGATCAGACCGTCCGGGTAGTTGAACAGCTCCAGGTAGCGCCGGTTCCAAGCCACCAGTTTGAGGGACTGGTCCACCACGCTGATGCCCTGGGTAATGTTCTCGATGGCGCCTTGCAGCAGGGCACGGTTGAACTGCAGTACCTCGGAGGCCTCGTCGGCGATCCGTACGACATCCTCCAGCTGCATTTCCCGCCCTTCAATCGCCGCTTTCACCACGGCTCGCGTCGAAGAGGCACCCAGTACGCCCGCCAGCAAGCGTTCGGTATGGGCGATCCAATCGTTGTCGGCATTCTGGTTGGGGTTGAAGCCTTTGCCCTGGCGGTAGGCGAAGCGGATAAAGCTCTGCTGGGCACGTTCTTCGCCGACAAAGCGTGCCGCCAGGCTGAGCAGGTCGCTGATCTGCACCGACAACATGGACCGGGCATTGGCGCGCTGGCTGATTTCCTGGCCGATGAAACGCCCGGCCTGCCAGTGTTCGGACACCCGTGTGCGTGACAGCATTGACACCCACACGAACAAGGTGAAGTTACCCGCCAGGGAAAACACGGTGCCCAAGGTCAACGACGTCACCGACAGCCCGAACGGGTGGGAATGCATCCAGGTCAGGCCTGGGAAAAGGCTGAGCGACCAACCCAGGCTTTTCGCGGTAACTGGTAGGACCAAGGTGTAGAACCACAGGAATGTACCCGCCGCCAAGCCGGCAAAGACGCCCCGGCGGTTGGCCTGCTTCCAGTAGAGTGCGCCGAGCATTGCCGGGGCCAGTTGGGTCACGGCGGCAAAGGCGATCTGGCCGATGGTAGCCAGGCTGGCGGTAGATCCCAGCAGGCGGTAGCTCACATACGCCAGCAGCAGGATGATCACGATGCTCACCCGGCGTACCGAGAGCATCCAGTGGCGGAATACTTCAAATGGCCGCTCGGCACTGGAGCGCCGTAACAGCCAGGGCAGCAGCATGTCGTTGGAAACCATCGTCGACAAGGCGATGCTGGCCACGATCACCATGCCGGTGGCGGCCGATGCACCGCCAATGAATGCCAGCACAGCGAGCGCTGGATGGGCCTGGGCCATTGGCAGGCTGATCACATAGGAGTCTGGCAGCACCGAGCCAGGCAGCAGCAACTTGCCACCGAGGGCGATGGGCACCACGAACAGTGCAGCCAGGATCAAGTAGGCCGGAAACACCCATTTGGCCAGGCGCAGATCCTGGGGGTCGATGTTTTCAACTACGGTCACATGGAATTGCCGTGGCAGGCAGATAATCGCCATCATGGCGACGCCGGTCTGTACCACCATTGAGGGCCAATTGATGGTCTCTTTCCAATATTCCTCCAGGCGTGGCGCGAGCATTGCCTGGCTGAACAGGTCGCCGAAACCGTCGTACAAGCCGTAGGTGACAAATGCACCGACGGCAAGAAAAGCAAACAGCTTGACCAGGGACTCAAACGCAATCGCCAGCACCATGCCGCGATGGTGTTCGGTGGCGTCGAGGTTGCGCGTACCAAACACGATGGTAAACAGCGCCAACACCAGGGACACGATCAAGGCCGTGTCCTGGGCCCGGGTGCCGGTGGTGTCGGGGCCGGCGCCGATCAACAGGTTTACCCCCAGTACGATGCCTTTGAGTTGCAACGCGATATAGGGCAGCACGCCGACCAGGCAGATCAACGCCACCACCACCGCCAGGGACTGGGATTTGCCGTAGCGGGCGGCGATAAAGTCGGCAATCGACGTGATGTTTTCCTGCTTGCTGATCAGGATCATCTTCTGCAGCACCCAAGGTGCCAACACCAGCAATAGCACTGGCCCCAGGTAGATCGGTAAAAATGCCCACAACTGTTCGGCGGCCTGGCCTACAGCGCCAAAGAAAGTCCAGCTGGTGCAGTACACGGCCAGCGACAAACTGTAGACCCACCCACGCACACGCGGTGGCAGCGGCGCATGGCGGCGGTCACCGTAAAAGGCAATGGCAAACATAATGGCCATATAGGCCAGGGCAACGGCGGCAATCAGCCCGCTGGACAGCGTCATGGTAACTCCGAGCATAAGAACACCCAGGCACTCCAGGCCCGGTTGGACAGTCTCGCATGATGCCTGGGGTTAGTCAGTGTCGACCAAGGTCGTGTGGGATCTAATGTCGCAGGTGCGTCAGCGCGGTGGCAGGGTTTTCTGGCGCAGGATGTAGATCGTCACCAGTACCGCACTGGTCAGCATGAAGCCGCGTGCCCAGGGCAGGGGTACCAGATAGCAGGAGATCGCGATGCTCAACCACATCAAGCCGATGGCGTAGGCCTTGCCTTTGAGCGGGATGCCATTGCCGTCCAGGTAGTCACGGATCCAGGGGCCCAGGCGCGGGTGCTCAACCAGCCAGCGATAGAAACGCGGGGAGCTTCGAGCAAAGCAGGCGGCGGCGAGCAGAAGGAAGGGCGTGGTCGGCAATACCGGTAGGAAAATGCCTATCACTCCCAGCGCTACGCTGAGCCAGCCAATGGCCAGCAGCGCATAGCGCAGGAGCAGCGAGCGGTTGCCCATGGGTGCCACGGGCAAGCGACTCAGTGGTGACGTGGCTTGAGGATCGCCGGTTTTTCGTCAGGCGCGTTGCACAGCAGGTACAGCGCGGTGAGGGCTTCCGGGATCTGTACGATCATATCGTCCATCAGGTTGGCGTCGGCGGCGATGTCAGCGAACTCCGGCTGGTCGTCGAACAGGCCGGAACCGACCATGATCGGCAGCAGCATTTCGCTGACTTCTTCCTCGGCGGTTTCGAACCAGGCGGCTTCGCGCAGGAACACGCCTTCCATGAAACCGATGCACCAGCCGCGCAGGTCGGAGTCGTCCGGCTCTTCGCCCAGGTCCAGGTCGCATGGCAGCTCGAATTCCTCATCGGAGGCCAACTGGCGGCCGATGTGGGCCTTGAGGGCCAGCAGGGTGGCTTCGATTTCTTCGCGCTGGGCGGCGTCGGCGTAGTGAGGCTCTTCGGCGAACAAGGCGTCGATCCACTCACGGTCCGGCACGACGTCAGAAGAGATCGACAGGGCGGTCAGGTAGCCGTGGGCGGCCACGTAGTCCAGCGCCTCGTCATGCAGCTCATCGGCGTCGAGGAAGGCTTGCAGGCGGGTTAGTTGCTCAGCGAAGGACATTGAAGGGCTACCTTGGGAATAAACGATGCTGAATTCTAGGCTTTCTTGAGCGCCCAGGCCAGCCGCACCACACATTTGCCCGGTTTTAGCGTGGGCGTCTATTCGTCAGGCGCGCCCTTTGGCGGATGATGCTCGGGTATACTGCCGCGTTTTGTGATGCCCCTGCAGGCCCAGCGCCAATCCGGGAAAACTTCGCTTACGGATTATTTACCGTGGCAGCGCATTTTTTCGGCCAGCCTGTACAGAGGGATTTCGGCACCATTTTGGAGTTTTACATGCTCGAGCAGGCTCAACGCGTCCTCAAGGACATCTTCGGCTACGACAGTTTTCGTGGCCGCCAGGGTGCGATCATTGAGCGCGTGGCCAATGGCGGCGATGCCCTGGTGCTGATGCCTACCGGTGGCGGCAAATCCTTGTGCTTCCAGGTGCCGGCACTGTTGCGCAATGGCCTGGCCGTGGTGGTGTCTCCGCTGATTGCGCTGATGGACGATCAGGTCGCCACCCTTGAAGAGCTCGGTGTCGCCGCTGCGTCGTTGAACTCCACCCTCAGCGCCGAACAGCAGCGCGACCTGGCCGCCCGCATCAAGCGTGGCGAGGTGAAGATGTTGTACCTGGCACCCGAGCGCCTGGTGCAGCCGCGCATGCTGTCCTTCCTGCAGGGCCTGGACATTGCCCTGTTCGCCATCGACGAAGCCCACTGTGTATCGCAATGGGGGCACGATTTCCGCCGCGAATACCTGCAGCTTGGCCAACTGGCGGAACTGTTCCCCGACGTGCCGCGCATCGCCCTGACCGCCACCGCCGACAAACGTACCCGCGAAGAGATCGTCGAGCGCCTGCATTTGCAGAACGCCGAGCGTTTCCTGTCGAGCTTTGACCGGCCAAATATTTTCTACCGCATCGTGCCCAAGGAGCAGCCGCGTAAACAGTTGCTGGCATTCCTGTCCGAGCGGCGCAGCGATGCGGGCATTGTCTATTGCCTGTCGCGCAAGAAGGTCGACGAAGTCGCCGCGTTCCTTTGCGAACAGGGCTATCCGGCGTTGCCTTACCACGCCGGCCTGCCGAACGATCTGCGTGCCTATCACCAGAAGCGCTTCCTCAACGAGGAGGGTCTGATCATGGTGGCAACCATCGCCTTCGGCATGGGTATCGACAAATCCAACGTGCGCTTCGTCGCGCACATGGACCTGCCCAAGTCCCTTGAGGCCTATTACCAGGAAACCGGGCGCGCCGGCCGTGATGGCCTGCCGGCAGATGCCTGGATGGTGTACGGCCTGCAAGACGTGGTGATGCTCAAGCAGATGCTGCAGAACTCCGAAGGCGACGAACGCCATAAGCGCCTGGAGCAGCACAAGCTCGATGCCATGCTGTCGTTGTGTGAAGAGACCCGCTGTCGGCGCCAGACGCTGCTGGCCTATTTCGACGAAGACATGCCGCAGCCCTGCGGCCACTGCGATAACTGCATCGACGGTGTGCAGACCTGGGACGCCACCGAGCCGGCGCGCCAGGCATTGTCGACGATCTACCGCACCGGCCAGCGCTATGGCGTGGGACACCTGGTGGATGTCTTGCTGGGCAAGGACAACGAAAAAATCCGCAGCTTCGGCCACGAGAAACTCTCGGTCTACGGCGTTGGCAAGGCCCGTGCCGAAGGCGAGTGGCGCTCGCTGTTCCGGCAGATGGTTGCCCGTGGCCTGGTCGACATCGACATCGAGGGCTACGGCGGGCTGCGGCTGAATGACAGTTGCCGGCCGTTGCTCAAGGGGGAAGTGAGCCTGGAGCTGCGTCGTGACCTCAAGCCCCAGACCACCGCCAAGAGCAGCAGCACCAGCCAGGCCAGCCAGCTTGTACGGGGCGAGGAGCGCGAACAGTGGGAAGCCCTGCGCACCTTGCGGCGCAAACTGGCACAGGAACACAGCGTGCCGCCCTACGTTATCTTCCCCGACTCCACCTTGCTGGAGATGCTTCGCGAACAACCTACCACCATGGCCGAAATGGCCCGGGTCAGCGGTGTGGGTGCGCGCAAGCTGGAGCGTTACGGCCAAGCCTTCCTCGAAGTGCTCGGTGGCCAGGCCGAAGCACCGAAGGAAGTGGCCGATATTCGCCACGAACTGATCAGCCTGGCCCGCGCCGGCATGACCCCGATCCAGATCGCCGGCCAGTTGCAATGCTCGGAAAAAAATGTGTATACCTTGCTCGCCGAAGCCATCGGCAAGCAGCAACTGTCGTTGGAGCAGGCCCTTGATTTGCCTGAGGATTTGCTCGGCGAAATCCAGGATGCATTCCTCGATGGAGAAGGCGAATTGCCACCTGTCGCGGAGATCGCCCCGCTGTTCACCAAACGTGTTCCTGAAGGCGTTTTGTACTGCGTACGCGCTGCTTTGCAGTCGGAATTCGAAATTTAGTGTGCCAATTACGACAATGTAACGAATCAGTACATACGGGGCCTTGCCTACTGACATGGCTCATGCTTAGCTGACTAATAATTAGCCATACTTTATTTTCAGTCTTAAACATGAGTTTTTTATGCCGTTAACCGATCAACACCGTTTTGGCATGCAATTGGCGCAAATGTCCCGAGGTTGGCGCGCCGAGCTGGACCGCCGCCTGGCGGGGCTGGGCTTGTCCCAGGCGCGATGGCTGGTGCTGTTGCATTTGGCCCGTTTTGCACAAGCCCCTACCCAGCGTGAATTGGCACAAAGTGTCGGCGTGGAAGGGCCGACCCTGGCGCGTCTGCTCGACAGCCTGGAAGGCCAGGGCCTGGTGCAACGCCAGGCCGTGGTGGAAGACCGCCGCGCCAAACGCATCCTGCTGTGTGATACCGCCCAGCCGCTGATTGACCAGATCGAGACCATTGCCACGGCCTTGCGTCATGAGTTGTTCGTAGGGGTGAATGAAGAGGATCTGCGGGTGTGCATGCGGGTGCATGAGCACATTCTGGCGAACCTGGAAAAGTCCTGATCCAAATAATGTGGAAGCTGGCTTGCCTGCGATGACGGACATTCAGTCAAGGGATTAGCTGACTGACGCACCGCTATCGCAGCATAGGTATCTACACAACTTCGGCACGAGGCTAAATCTGTGGCGAGGGAGCTCGCTCCCGTGACGGCCTGACAGCCGACGCTGATCTAGCTGACGCACCGCGATCCAAATGTGGGAGCTGGCTTGCCTGCGATGACGGCCTGCCAGCCGATGCCAATCTACCTGACACCCCGCAATCAAACTGTGGGAGCGGGCTTGCTCGCGAAGGCGGCCTGACAGGCGACACAGCTATGCCGGGTACATATCCATTCCTGCGGTAACGGCCACTTAGGGTTCCGCTCTGACAGCGGGTCACTTTGGAAAAGAGCCCCAAAGTAACCAAAGGGCTCTTGCCCCACCACTCGGCACCTCGCCTAGGCTCGGTGTGCCCGTAATCCGACAGGGATTTGGGGGGCCGCCGCCACGCGCCATCCATGGCGCGGGGCGGCTAAACCGGCATCCCTGCCGGTTTACCCCCCAAATCCCTGTCGAATTCCGGCCAGCGTGGTTTAACGGGGCGCCTAAGATCAAAAGCAGATCAAGATCAAGAGCGGCTCGCTTCGCATCGTGGTTACCGTTGAGCGCTACAGAGTTGTGTAGATACCTATGGCTATCGCAGGTAAGCCAGCTCCCACATTGGGTTTAGTGTTCGGCTTCTTAGAACGTCTGGCCCAGGTTCAAGTACACCGCCTTCTGATTATCATCATTGAACCCATAGCTGAAATTCAGCGGCCCCAACGGCGTATCAAACCCGAGGAAGATACTCGCAGCGTTGATATAGCCGCTGTCGAACTCATTGTCGTTGTTCCACGCCCGGCCCCGTTCCAGTGAGGCGCCCAGGTACAACGGGAAGTCCAGCGGCAGGTACGAGCGCGGGGTGAGCCTGCGGAAGTACACCGCGCGCATCAGGCTGACGTTCTGCCCCGAGATCGCATCCTGGCGAAAGCCCGACAATTGCCGCGCTCCACCCAGCTGGAAGCTGGAAATCACCACATCCGAATCATCCAGGGTGCGCCCGTAACGACCGCCCAGTATCAACGTGTCCGGGCCGTGGCTCATGGCCTTGTCCAGCTTGAACTCCCATTGGCGGTAGCGCTGGTCCGAGCCCAGCCCCGGTTCGAACTCACGATAGGCCAGGCCGATGTCTTCGCCGCTATGGGGGAAGTACACGTTGTCAAAGGAGTCGAATGAATATTTAAGTTCATAAAAGCCTTCGCTGAAGCTCACGCTCGGCAGGTCGCGGTCACCAATACGCACGTCGGCCTTGCCCCAGGCTTCTCCAACGCCGAAACGGATCTCGCCGCTGTTGCCGATCTGCCGGCCCACGTTCAAGCCGAAACCGTAGCGTTCCAGGCGATATTCGGAAATGGGGTCGTTGTCCAGGACCAGTTCTACGTTCTGCGCCTCGGCTCTGATATACGGCGCGACAAAGTAACGCGAGCCGGTGTCCATCGGCTGGTAAAACTCGCTGTACAGCTCTTGCCGATCACCGATCTGCACCCGCGTCAGCCATTCGGCGCCGAGGCGGTTGATACCGTTGACGCGATAGCTGGCGCCGAGGTTGAAGGCGCTGTCGCCGCGCATGTCATCCGACAGGTTCAAGCCCAGGCGCAGGTAATCGGTGCCGCTGCGTTTGCCGCGCGCGCTGATCACCAGGGTATTGTCCTGGCCTTTTTTCACCACGCGGTATTGCACCTGCTCGAAGTAATCCAGGCCGTACAAGGTGCCCATGTCCGATTGCAGGCGGCCCAGGTTCAGTGGCTCGCCGAGCCCCTGGCGAATGTAGTAGCGGATGACGTCGTCGCTGACTTTGGAGTCGTTTTCCACCTGTATCGCGGTGATCACCGGGGTGCGCTCGCCCGGCGTGCGAGCAGCCACCAGCTCAGGGTCAATGGGCTCGGCGGGGCGCAGGTGCGCCAGGCGTGCATCAAGAGCGCGGGTGGCGCGGTAGCCGGCGTCGATCATGTCCTTGGCGCGGCCGAAATCCGTCACGCCAAAGGCGGCCAAAGGCGGCTGGATCAGCACATCCTTGGGGTTCAGGGCCTTGAGTTGTTCTTCGGAATTGCGCCGGGTCATCAAGGTGATGGACTGGTTGAGCACGTCCACCACGGTCGCCAGTTGCTTGCGCGAGCGTAGCGGGGTGCCGATATCGACCACGATGGCGATGTCGACGCCCATCTCCCGCGCCACATCCAACGGAATATTGTCGGTCATGCCGCCGTCCACCAGCAGGCGCCCGTCGAGCTCCACCGGGGCGAACACGGCAGGGATCGACATGCTGGCGCGTATCACCTGGGGCAGGTGGCCCTTGCTGAACACGACTTTTTCGCCGGTGGTGATGTCGGTGGCCACGGCGCGGAACGGGATCGGCAGCTTGTCGAAGTTACGGGTGTTGCTGCTATGGGCAAACATGCTTTCCAGCAGCAGTGCCAGGTTCTGGCCCTGGATCACGCCCAGCGGCAGGCCGAGGCTGCCGTCGTCGCGGAAACTGAGTTTCTGCTTGACCAGGAAATCGCGGTCATCCTGTTTGCGTCGAAACGGCACGTCTTCACGCGGTGGGGCGTCCGACAGGGCCTGCTGCCAGTCAATACCCAGCGCCAGCTTTTCCAACTCGTCGATCTTGTAGCCCGACGCGTACAGCCCACCAATCACCGCGCCCATGCTGGTGCCGGCAATCGCGTCGATATGGATGCCCTGTTCTTCAAGTGCCTTGAGCACGCCGATATGCGCCAGGCCGCGGGCGGCACCGCCGGACAGCACCAGGCCGATTTTGGGGCGTGGTGTTTCCAAGGCGTCGGCAAGCAGGGGGACAAGGCACAGGAACAGGCAGGACAACAGGCGGCGCATCATCAATCTCGAGACTGGGCGATAAAGGCCGCTATTATAGCCACCCGATACGCCGGGCCCGTCATGTCAGGAGCCGCTTAAATTATGTCTGCAAGCAAACCCGAGATCGTTATCACTTATTGCACCCAGTGCCAGTGGCTGCTGCGCGCTGCCTGGCTGGCCCAGGAGCTGCTCAGTACATTTGCCGATGACCTGGGGCGCGTGACGTTGGAACCGGCCACCGGCGGCGCCTTTCGTATCACCTGTGATGGGGTGCAGATTTGGGAACGCAAGGCCGACGGCGGCTTCCCCGAAGCCAAGGTGCTTAAACAGCGGGTGCGCGACCAGATCGACCCGCAGCGCGACCTCGGGCATAACGACCGTACTGTGTGACGTCAGACAGCCGCCGGCTGTTTGGCCTGACTGGCGCTGCCCATCAGGCCGGAAAGCACGATGGCGACGATGATCAAGGCGCCGCCCAACAGCATGCGCAAGGTCGGCGTTTCGGCGAACAGCAGCCAGGCCACCGTGATGCCGTAGACCGGCTCCATGGCAAACACTACCGAGGCGGTGCGCGCCTTGATCACGGCGAGGCTGGCGACAAACAGGCTATGGGCAAGGCCGGTACAAAACACGCCCAGCAGCCCGATCCACAGCCAGTCAAGGGCGCGCACCTCCGCCAGCCCCGGGGCGGCCACCGGCAGCAGACAGGCTGCGACCACCACGTTCTGGCACAGCGCTGCCTGTACCGCAGGAATGCGTCCGGAACTGGCGCGATTGTTCAACGACAACAAGGAAAACAACAACCCCGAGGCGATCCCCCACAGCAACCCGCCCGTGGCCTCGCTGGCAAGGTTGAAATCCGGGGTGACCAGCACCAGGCCAACGCTGACCAGGGCCACCAGCAGCACTTCATTGGCGCGAATGCGCTCGCGGAAGATCAACCCTTCAAGGATCACGGTAAAAGCCGGGAAGGCCGTGAACCCCAAGGTGGCCACGGCCACACCTGCGACTTTGACGGCAATAAAGAACGTCACCCAATGGGCGGCCAGCAACACACCGCTGACCAGCAGGCGGCGCCAGTCGCGTATCTCCAGTTTCTTCCAGGGCGCGTTGCTGGCAAAGCGGGCAAACACCGCCAGGGCAAGCACGGCAAACGCGGCACGCCCAAATACGATGATGGCAGGGGACGCCGCTGCCAGCTTGCCGAATACGCCAGTGAGGCCAAACATCAGTGCGCCGATATGCAGGGCGCCAAGGGCTGAGCGAGGAGTCATTGCAATCCTTGAACCAACGAGGTAACAGCCTCGCAGTCTAGAGGGTTGGTTCGCGGGCGTCTGTCGCCGGCCTCGCGTTTTTTAGCGTGGGACTCTTGTCAGTCGCCCCGGCGCAGGGCGCTAGGGGAGGCGCCAAACTCGCGAAGCATGGCTGCACTGAATGCGCTTTGCGAGGCATAGCCAACGCGCTCGGCAATCTCACCGATGGCCAACGGTGTGCCGCGCAAAAGTTCCAGCGCCATGTGCAGGCGCCGACTGCGAAGATAATCCATCGGCGTCTGCCCGCATTCGGCCATGAAGCGTGCATGCAGGCGCGCCACGCAAAGCCCGGCGATACGCGCAAGGTCAGCCACCTGCAACGGGTGCGCAGCGTGGCGCTGGATATGGGCATTGAACGCCGCATAAGGCAGGCGCCGACCTGGCAGCGGTTGGGCCTGGGGATGATTGAAGCTGGCCAGTAACAGTACCGCGCCTTGCTGAACGATCAGCGGGTCGTGCACCGGACTGTGCGCCAACCACTGCACCAGTTGGCTTTGCCTGGGATCCAGCTTCAGTCGCGACGGTTGCCCCAGCAAGCGACGACTGGCATCGGCATGCTCACCCAAGGATTGCACCACCCAATGCTCGTTTGGCACATCCAGCACCAGGCAGCGGCTGCCGTCGCGGCTGCCACAGGCGTGGTGGGTGGAGAAGGGCAGCACCATCACACTGCTTTCGCGTACCTGGCTGCCACGGCCATCGACTTCCAGGTCCAGGTGCCCGGACAGCCCGAACACCAACTGCGCATGATCATGGCTGTGGGCGATGGGCGCTTCGAGGTAATGGCGTAGCGTGAGGCTCGGGCTCATCGCGGTCTCCAGGGCGGCAAGGCGCCAGTCTACAACGCTTTGCGGGCATGAGCGGTGTCATCAGACTGACGCGTAGCTGTCATGGGCTATTAATCGCCAAGGCGCAAGCTCGCGAAAACAGCGTCGAGGGATGCCCATGACCCATGCCGAGTTCACCAAGCCCAGTCGCAAGCAACGGGTGCGAACCCTGTGGATTTCCGACGTGCATCTGGGCACCCGGGATTGCCAGGCCGAACACCTGTCACAGTTTCTCAAGGGCTACCACGCCGACAAGGTCTACCTGGTGGGCGACATTATCGACGGTTGGAAAATGCGCGGCGGCATGTATTGGCCCCAGACCCACACCAACGTGATCCGCCGCCTGCTGACCATGGCCAAGCGCGGCACCGAGGTGATCTACGTCACCGGCAACCATGATGAGTTTTTAAGGCGCTACTCCAAGCTGATCCTCGGCAATATCCAACTGGTGGACGAGGCGGTGCATGTGACCGCCGATGGTCGGCACCTGTTGGTGATCCACGGCGACCAGTTCGATGTGATCACCCGCTATCACCGTTGGCTGGCGTTCCTCGGTGACTCGGCCTACGAATTCACCCTCACCCTCAACCGCTGGCTCAATCATTGGCGTGCGCGCTATGGCTACGGCTACTGGTCGCTGTCGGCGTACCTGAAGCACAAGGTCAAGACGGCGGTGAGTTTTATCAGCGATTTCGAAGAAGCGATTGCCCACGAAGTGACCAAGCGCGAGCTGCATGGCGTGGTGTGCGGGCATATCCACCACGCCGAGATTCGCAAGGTGGGGGAGGTGGATTACCTTAATTGCGGAGATTGGGTGGAGTCATGCACGGCGTTGATCGAGCACTGGGACGGGCATATCGAGTTGTATCGGTTGGCGGATGCCCAGGCCAGGGAGGCGCAGTTGAAAGCCGAAATGGTTGTAGGCTAGAGGTCGACTCAATCCAAATGTGGGAGGGGGCTTGCCCCCGATCGCGGTGTGTCAGCTGAGTATGTACTGGCTGATCCACTGCTATCGGGGGCAAGCCCCCTCCCACATTTAAAATCCCGGTATCTTCAGTTGGAGACGTCGGCGATGGCTTGGGCCAGCAGTGTCAAACGTGTCGCGTCCACTCCGGCCACGTTGGCCCGGCCTGAACTGACCATATACACGCTGTGCTTCTCGCGCAGTTGCTTGACCTGATCGGCACTCAAACCGGTATAGGAAAACATCCCACGCTGTGCGCCGATATGGGCAAACTTCTCGGCCAAGCCATGGGGCGCCAAGGCTTCCACCAACCCGGAACGCAAGTGCGCGATCCGCGAACGCATGGCCTCGACTTCCTCGCTCCAGAGTTTTTTCAGCTCGGTATCACCGAGGATGGTCGCCACCACGGCAGCGCCGTGATCCGGCGGTGTCGACCACAGGTTGCGGGCGATATTTGCCAGTTGGCTGCGCACATCGATGAGCTTTTGCGCATCCGCTGCACATACGATCAACGCGCCCACACGATCGCGATACAAGCCAAAATTCTTCGAGCAGGAACTGGTGACCAGCACTTCCGGCAGCTCGGCTGCAAACAACCGCACTGCCCAGGCGTCCTGCTCCAGGCCATCGCCAAAGCCCTGGTAGGCAAAGTCGATCAGCGGCAGCAATTGGCGTTCGCGCACGATCTGCAACACCTGGCGCCAGTCATCCTGTGACAGGTCGAAGCCGGTTGGGTTGTGGCAGCAGGCGTGCAGCAGCACCACATCGCCTTCGGGCACCGTTGACAGGGTTGCCAGCATCGCCGCCACATCCAGGCGGTTGTCACTGCCCACGTAAGGGTAATGACTGACCTTGAGGCCGGCCTTGGCGAAGATGGTTTCGTGGATCGGCCAGGTCGGGTTGCTCAGCCACACGCCACGGCCAGGCAGGCTCAGGGCGATAAAATCGGCGCTCAAGCGCAGGGCACCGGTGCCGCCTGGGGTTTGGGTGGCGCCGGCACGGCGCTCGCCAAGCAAGGCCGAATCGGCACCGAGCACCAGTTCGCTGATCAGCGTACCGAAAGCGGCGTCGCCATGGCCGCCGATGTAGGTCTTGGTCACCTGGGTATCGACCAGGCGCTGCTCCGCCAGCTTCACCGAGTGGGGAATCGGCGTCAGGCCCTGGTCGTCCTTATAGACGCCCACGCCCAGGTCGAATTTGTCCGGGTTGGCGTCCTGGGCATACAGGTCCATCAGCCCGAGGATCGGGTCGCCGGGCACGCGGCCAATGGCGTCGAAGTGCATTATTTGCGGCCCTCGGCGGTCTTGGCCACTTCGTCGGTGCGTGCGGCCATGATGAAATCGTTGCGGTGCAGGCCCTTGATGGAGTGGCTCCACCAGGTCACGGTGACTTTGCCCCATTCGGTGAGCAGGCCAGGGTGATGGCCTTCGGCCTCGGAGATTTCACCCATGGCGTTGGTGAAGGCCAGGGCAAATTTGAAGTTCTTGAACAGGAAAACCTTTTCCAACTGCATGACGCCGTCGCGCACTTCGATGTTCCAGTCGGGGATCTGCTTGAGCAGCACCGGCAGTTCTTCATCGCTGACTTGCGGGGCATCGGCGCGGCAGGCTTCGCAGTGGGCTTGGTTCAAGGTGGTCATGGGAGGTGTCCTGAATTCGAATGTTTGAAGGTCAGTGGCGTTACCCTAAAGCAACGCGGGGCCAGGGAACAGACTCACCTGGCCTGAAAACGTAAGGTTCACGCGGCTTTTGGTTTGGGTGGGAACTTGGGGGCGTGCAGGCCCAACTCCATACCGCGCTCGACCATGCCCATGATGTCTTCCTGCGCCACGTCGAACAGGCGCTTGAGTTCGGGCAATACGAAGTACAGCGGTTGCAGGATGTCGATGCGATAGGGGGTGCGCATCGCTTCCAGCGGGTCGAAGGCTTGGTGCTCGGGCTCGTCCGACAGGCAATACACACTTTCTTTAGGCGACGACAGAATGCCGCCACCGTAGATACGCCGGCCCTGGGGCGTGTCCACCAGGCCGAACTCGATGGTCATCCAGTACAGGCGCGCCAGGTACACCCTTTGCTCCTTGGTGGCCGCCAGGCCGAGCTTGCCGTAGGTGTGGGTGAATTCGGCGAACCAGGGGTTGGTCAGCAAAGGGCAGTGGCCAAAGATCTCGTGGAAAATATCCGGCTCTTGCAGGTAGTCCAGTTCTTCACGAGTGCGAATAAACGTCGCCACCGGAAACTGCTTGCTGGCAAGCAATTCAAAAAAAGTCTGGAAGGGAATCAGCGCCGGCACGCGGGCGACTTGCCAGCCAGTGGTTTCGGCCAGCACCTTGTTGATTTCGCCCAACTGGGGGATGCGATCCAGGGGCAGGCCGAGCTTGTCGATGCCGTCCAGGTATTCCTGGCAGGCACGACCCTCGATCACTTTGAGTTGACGAGTGATCAGGGTATTCCACACCGCGTGTTCTTCCGGCGGGTAGTGGATAAAACCTTGCGCATCGGGCTCGCGGGCCACGTAGTGCGTCTGCTTCATACGGCTCTCCTGCTAGGCATTCGTTCTTGTTATGTCCTGCGATGCACTATTGATAACCCGGCGGGCGCAGGATTCCATCTACGATGCAGCTGGATATGTAGGAATAATTACCATTTTTCGTAAAGTATTCGTTACGGATGGATGGCTTATCCGCGCTATGGGCTGGGAAACGCCTACACTCTGTCACATAATCTTGACGACTATCTGCGCCCGGCGACAAAAAGACGCGGCGCCTACCTACTTTTCGAGCCTTTCATGCGTATCAAAGTGCATTGCCAGAACCGCATCGGCATCCTGCGGGACATCCTCAACCTGCTGGTGGAATACGGCGTCAACGTCGCCAAGGGCGAGGTCGGCGGTGAGCATGGCAATGCCATCTACCTGTTCTGCCCGAACCTGGTGAACATGCAGTTCCAGGCACTACGCCCGCAGTTCGAAGCGATTGGCGGCGTGTTCGGCGTCAAGCGAGTGGGGCTGATGCCCAGCGAGCGGCGGCATATGGAACTCAATGCGCTGCTCGGCGCCCTGGAGTTTCCAGTGTTGTCCATCGATATGGGCGGCTCCATCGTGGCCGCCAACCGTGCAGCGGCGCAGTTGCTCGGCGTGCGGGTGGACGAAGTGCCGGGCATTCCGTTGTCGCGCTACGCTGAGGATTTCGACTTGCCGGAGTTGGTACGCGCCAGCAAATCGCGCATCAATGGGCTGCGGGTCAAGGTCAAGGGGGACGTGTTCCTGGCGGATATCGCGCCGCTGCAATCTTCCGAACACGATGACAGCGAAGCCATGGCCGGCGCGGTGCTCACCTTGCATCGCGCCGACCGCGTCGGTGAGCGTATCTATAACGTGCGCAAGCAAGAGCTGCGCGGTTTCGACAGTATCTTCCAGAGCTCCAAGGTCATGGCCGCGGTGGTCCGCGAAGCGCGGCGCATGGCGCCACTGGATGCGCCTCTATTAATAGAAGGTGAAACCGGCACCGGTAAAGAGTTGCTGGCCCGTGCCTGCCACTTGGCCAGCCCCCGTGGGCAATCACCGCTGATGGCGCTCAACTGTGCAGGGTTGCCCGAGTCGATGGCCGAGACCGAACTATTCGGCTACGGCCCCGGCGCTTTTGAAGGCGCGCGGGCGGAAGGCAAGCTCGGGCTGCTGGAGCTGACTGCGGGCGGCACCTTGTTCCTCGATGGGGTGGGGGAAATGAGCGCCCGTTTGCAGGTGAAGTTGTTGCGCTTCCTGCAGGACGGCTGCTTTCGCCGGGTCGGCAGTGACGAAGAGGTGTACCTGGATGTGCGCGTGATCTGCGCCACTCAGGTGGACTTGTCGGAACTCTGCGCCCGAGGTGAATTTCGCCAGGATCTTTATCACCGGCTCAATGTGCTGTCGTTGCATATCCCGCCGTTGCGCGAATGCCTGGATGGCCTCGCGCCGTTGGTCGAGCACTTTCTCGACCAGGCCAGCCGGCAGATCGGTTGCCCACTGCCCAAGCTGGCCCCTGCGGCCATGGACAAACTCAGCCACTACCACTGGCCGGGCAACGTGCGGCAACTGGAAAACGTGCTGTTCCAGGCGGTGTCTTTGTGTGAGGGCGGCACGGTCAAGGTTGAGCATATTCGCTTGCCGGATTATGGCGTGCGCCAGCCGCTGGGCGATTTTTCTCTGGAGGGTAGCCTGGAGGATATCGTCGGGCGCTTTGAGAGGGCGGTGTTGGAAAGCCTGTACGCCGAACACCCGAGCAGTCGCCAGTTGGGCAAGCGCCTGGGGGTGTCGCACACCACCATCGCCAACAAGCTGCGCGATTACGAAGTGCTCAAGGCCGATCGCAGTTAAAACGGTGGGAGCTGGCTTGCCTGCGATAGCCATAGGTATCTACACAACTTTATATCAGCCGACCCAACCGTAACCACGATGCGAAGCGAGCCGCTCTTGATCTGCTTTTGATCTTAGGCGCCCCGTTAAACCACGCTGGCCGGAATTCGACAGGGATTTGGGGGGTAAACCGGCAGGGATGCCGGTTTAGCCGCCCCGCGCCATGGATGGCGCGTGGCGGCGGCTCCCCAAATCCCTGTCGGATTACGGGCACACCGAGCCCAAGCGAGGTGCCGAGTGGTGGGGTAAGAGCGTTTTGCTTACTTTTGCGCTGTTCAAAAGTGAGCCGCCGTAAGGGCGGAACCCTAAGTGGCCGTTACCTAAATAACGGATATGTACTCAGTCTGATCCAACATCCTGGTCGGCTGTCAGGCCGCCATCGGGGGCAAGCCCCCTCCCACATTTGGATCGCGGTGCATCAGTTAGATAGCTATAAGCTGCCAGGCAGCAAGCACCCTTGCATAGGAGCAGCGGCGTACCAAAGTTGTGTAGATACCCATGCTGCGATAGCGCACTGTCAGTTGGCATATCAGTGCCTGCCCAACCGCTATCGCAGGCAAGCCAGCTCCCACCTTTGATCTCTACCGGATTTAAGGCCGGTGTTTGCCGCAGGCGGCAGTAGTCCGCCGTTTTTTCGACTGTTTCTTCCCTTCCGATTTCAGATACCTCCACGAAACCCCCGTCGCGCCTGGACTTCAGCCTCTTTTTAAAAGTTGGTTCGCAAATTGCTTAAGCCTCATTAGTACAGCGGTGGACGGCAAGCGTCCGTCAGAAAGAGGATAGAGCGTGGACAAATACCTTTATGTGGCAATGACCGGCGCCAGTCAGAACGCACTGGCGCAGAAGGCCCATGCCAACAATCTGGCGAACATTTCCACCAACGGCTTCCAGCGTGACTTGGAGCAGGCGCGTTCGATGCCGGTGTTCGGTGACAGCTTTCCGGCGCGGGCATTTGCCATGACCGAGCGGCCGGCCACTGATTTCTCTCCGGGGGCGATGATCGAAACCGGTCGTGACCTGGATGTAGCCGTCAGCGGCGACGGCTGGATGGCCGTGCAAACCCCGGATGGCGGCGAAGCCTACGTGCGCAGCGCCAGCATGAATGTGGATGCCCTGGGCGTGCTGCGTGCCGGCAACGGTATGCCGATCATGGGCAACGGCGGCCCGATTGCCGTGCCACCCCAGCAGAAAATCGAAGTGGGTGCAGACGGCACCATCAGCATTCGCGCCATGGGCGAAGGCCCACGGGTGATGGCGGAAGTAGACCGCATCAAGCTGGTCCAGCCCGACCTCAAGAACATGACCAAGGGCCTGGACGGCACCATCCACACCAGGGATGGCCAGCCGGCCCAGGCCGACGCGAACGTCACCCTGACCTCGGGCTTCCTGCAGGCGAGCAACGTCAACGCGGTAGAGGAAATGACCGCGGTGCTGGCGCTTTCCAAGCAGTTCGAGCTGCACATCAAGATGATGAACAGCGCTAAAGAAGACGACCAGGCCATGACTCGCGTCATGCAAATGAGCTAGGCCCCTAATTAATTTCGTCGCACGGCGCCAACAAACAGGCGCACGAAGGAGAACAGCATGCTTCCGGCTCTATGGGTTGCCAAGACAGGCCTGTCCGCCCAGGACACCAACCTGACCACCATTTCCAACAACCTGGCGAACGTCTCGACCACGGGCTTCAAACGTGATCGCGCCGAGTTCCAGGACCTGCTCTATCAGATCAAGAAGCAGCCAGGCGCCCAGTCGACCCAGGACAGCGAATTGCCTTCGGGCCTGCAGCTGGGTACCGGTGTGCAGATCGTCGGCACCCAGAAAAACTTCAGCGCCGGTAACCTGCAGCAAACCGGACAACCGCTGGACATGGCCATCAACGGCCGTGGCTTCTTCCAGGTGTTGCAACCGGATGGCACCACCTCCTATACCCGTGACGGTACTTTCCACCTGGACTCCAATGGCCAGATCGTCACCGCCAACGGTTTCGCCCTGGAACCTGCCGTGGTAGTACCACCGGATGCCAAGACCTTTACCGTGGGCAACGACGGTACCGTGTCGATCACCGTGGCCGGCAACCCGGCGTCGCAAGTGATCGGTAACCTGCAAACCGCCGACTTCATCAACCCGGCCGGCCTGCAGGCGATGGGCAACAACCTGTTCCTGGAAACCGCGTCCAGCGGCGCGCCGCAAATCGGCACCCCTGGCCTGAACGGTTTCGGCACCACCCTGCAAAGCACCCTGGAAACCTCCAACGTCAGCACCGTTGAGGAGATGGTCAACATGATCACCACCCAGCGCGCCTACGAGATGAACTCCAAGGTGATTTCCACCGCCGACCAGATGCTTTCGTTCGTTACGCAGAATCTGTAATCCAGTCTGGGGCGCTTTCAAGAAGCGCCTGCAACACCATGAGGTAAGGGTCATGAATCGCTATGTTTCCGTTTTGGCATTGAGTGGGATCGCCGTGCTCGCGGGGTGTGTGGCCCCGACGCCAAAGCCCAATGACCCGTACTACGCGCCGGTGTTGCCGCGCACGCCATTGCCGGCGGCGGCCAACAATGGCTCGATCTACCAGGCCGGTTTCGAACAGAACCTGTACAGCGACCGCAAGGCGTTTCGGGTCGGTGACATCATTACCATCACCCTCAACGAGAAGACCCAGGCCAGCAAGAACGCCAACTCGCAGATCGGCAAGAACAGCAAGGCGAGCATCGGCCTGACCTCGTTGTTCGGGGGTGGCCTCAGCACCAACAACCCCCTGGGCGGCGGTGACCTGAGCCTGGATGCCGGCTACAGCGGCGACCGCGCCACCAACGGCAAGAGTGCGGCGGGGCAGGGCAACAGCCTGACCGGTTCGATCACCGTGACCGTGGCCGACGTATTGCCCAACGGCATCATTGCCATACGCGGTGAGAAGTGGATGACCCTCAACACCGGCGACGAGCTGGTGCGCATTGCCGGGATGGTCCGCGCCGATGATATTTCCACCGACAATACCGTGCCTTCGACGCGGATTGCCGATGCACGCATCACCTACTCGGGTACGGGTTCGTTTGCTGATGCCAGTCAGCCGGGCTGGTTCGACCGGTTCTTCCTTAGCCCGCTGTTCCCTTTCTAGGTGGCCACTTTGAACTTCAAACAGCTGATGGCGACGGCACTCTTGCTGGCCTTAAGCGCTGTGGCCCAGGCCGAACGCCTGAAGGACATCGCCAGTATTTCCGGCGTGCGTTCCAACCAGTTGATCGGCTATGGCCTGGTGGTGGGGCTCAACGGCACGGGTGACCAGACCACCCAGACGCCGTTCACCCTGCAGACCTTCAACAACATGCTCTCGCAGTTCGGCATCAAGGTGCCGCCAGGCTCGGGCAACGTCCAGTTGAAGAACGTCGCCGCCGTGTCGATCAGTGCCGACTTGCCGCCGTTCGCCAAGCCGGGCCAGGTGGTGGATATCACCGTTTCGTCCATGGGCAACTCCAAAAGCCTGCGCGGCGGCACTTTGCTGATGACGCCGCTTAAAGGTATCGACGGTAACGTCTACGCCATCGCCCAGGGCAACCTGGTGGTGGGCGGGTTTGACGCCGAAGGCCGCGATGGTTCGAAGATCACCGTCAACGTACCGTCGGCCGGGCGCATCCCCGGTGGCGCCTCGGTTGAACGCACCGTGCCGAGCGGTTTCAATCAGGGCAATAGCCTGACCCTGAACCTCAACCGTTCCGACTTCACCACCGCCAAGCGCGTAGTCGACAAAATCAACGACATGCTCGGCCCGGGCGTGGCCCAGGCCATCGACGGCGGCTCGATCCGCGTCACCGCGCCGTTGGACCCAAGCCAGCGCGTGGACTACCTGTCGATCCTGGAGAACCTTGAGGTCGACCCCGGTCAGGCTGTGGCAAAAGTCATTATCAATTCGCGTACAGGCACTATCGTGATCGGCCAGAACGTCAAGGTTTCGCCGGCAGCGGTGACCCACGGCAGCCTGACGGTGACCATCACCGAAGACCCGATCGTCAGCCAGCCGGGGCCGCTGTCCAACGGCCAGACCGCCGTGGTCCCGCGCTCGCGGGTCAATGCCCAGCAAGAAGCCAAGCCGATGTTCAAGTTCGGCCCCGGCACCACCCTGGACGAAATTGTCCGCGCGGTGAACCAGGTGGGCGCAGCGCCCGGCGACTTGATGGCGATCCTTGAAGCTTTGAAACAGGCCGGCGCCTTGCAAGCCGACCTCATTGTGATCTGAGGCCATGGCCATGGATATGCGCAAAAGCGGCATCAGCAGCACGGCGGACTCGGGGTCTTACTCCGACTTGAACCGGCTTAACCAGCTCAAGGTCGGCGCCGACAAGAACAGCGAAGGCAATATGCGCAAGGTGGCGCAGGAGTTCGAGTCGCTGTTCCTCAACGAGATGCTCAAGTCCATGCGCTCGGCCACCGACGCCCTGGGCAAGGACAACCCGCTGAACACCCCGGCGGCCAAGCAGTATCAGGAAATGTACGACCAGCAACTGGCGGTCTCGATGTCCCGCGAAGGCGGCGGTATCGGCCTGGCCGACGTGCTGATGCGCCAGATGCAGAAGAACAAGCCGGTGCAGGCCCAGGCCGCCACCTTGCAAGGCCCGGCGGCGGATGTACCGGTGAAGAAAGTCGATGTGCCGACCGAGATTGGCGCCGGTACCCAGGCCGACGGGCCGCTGGGCCGCTCCAATGGCCAGCGGCCTTTATGGGCGTATCGCGTGGCGGTCCCTGAAGGCGCCAGTGCGCACACCAACGACATGGAGCTGATGAACCAGCGCCGTATCGCCTTGCCAAGCAAACTGGCCGACCGCCTGCTGGCCGGCATCGTGCCGAGCGTCCCGGTCACTGCCGAAGCCAAAAGCGCGCCCCTGCGCAACAGCGCCGCCGACGACAATGTGGTCAGCAGCGCCGCCCGCAGCTTTGCCGTGCCAAGCGGACAAATGCAGGTCTATGGCCGCGCCATTGCCCAGCCACCGCTGGCGCCGGCGAAAAAAGCCTTCAGCTCCCAGGACGAATTCGTCGCCACCATGCTGCCGATGGCCAAGGCGGCCGCCGCGCGTATCGGTATCGATCCCAAATACCTGGTGGCCCAGGCCGCACTGGAAACCGGCTGGGGCAAATCGGTGATGCGCGCCGAGGACGGCAGCAGCAGCCACAACCTGTTCGGCATCAAGGCCGGCCAGAGTTGGCAGGGTGGCCAGGCCCGGGCGATCACCAGTGAGTTTCGCGATGGCGCGATGGTCAAGGAAACGGCGCAGTTCCGTTCCTACAGCTCCTACCAAGACAGCTTCCACGACCTCGTGACTCTGTTGCAAAGCCATGATCGCTATAAAGAAGTCGTGAAATCAGCCGATAACCCGGAACAGTTTGTACGCGAGTTGCAAAAAGCCGGTTATGCAACCGATCCGGCTTACGCCAGCAAGATTTCGCAGATCGCAAAAAATATGAACAGTTACCAGAACTACGCTGCCGCTGGCGCAACCACACATTTATAAGGTCTGAACCATGAGTTTGCTCAGTATCGGGATGTCAGGGCTCAACGCCGCTCAAGGATCGCTGTCGGTCTTGAGTAATAACATCGCCAACGTTAATACCCCAGGGTACTCGCGTCAGCAGACCACGCAGAATACTAACGCGTCGAACCCGTTCGGCGGTGTGTTCATCGGCACCGGTACCACCCT
Source organism: Pseudomonas libanensis (assembly GCF_001439685.1). Classification (GTDB taxonomy): domain Bacteria; phylum Pseudomonadota; class Gammaproteobacteria; order Pseudomonadales; family Pseudomonadaceae; genus Aquipseudomonas; species Aquipseudomonas libanensis. The sequence continues at coordinate 241,092 of NZ_JYLH01000004.1, read as the reverse complement.
GGCTGACGTGCGCCGGGTGTACAACGAATACCTCGACACCGCCTACCAGAACAGCACGGCACTGAATAACGATGCCAAGGCGTACCTGGACCAAGTGAGCGCCGTCGATAAAGTGTTGTCGGACAAGACCACCGGTTTGTCCTCGGTGCTCAGTTCGTTCTTCGCCACCCTGCAGACCGCGGCGTCCAACCCCAGTGATCTTTCTGCGCGGCAACTGCTGGTGACCAACGCCCAGACCCTGAGCAGTCGTTTCAACTCGATTTCGACGCAATTGACCCAGCAGAAAGAGACCATCAACAACCAACTGAGCAGCATGAGTGAGCAGGTCAATCAATTGACTGCCTCGATTGCCTCGCTCAACAAGCAGATCACCCAGGTGCAAGGCGCCTCGGGCAATGCGCCGGCCAACCTGCTGGACTCGCGTAACGAGGCAGTACGCTCGCTCAATGAGCTGATCGGCGTAACGGCCACCGAGAAGAACGGCCAGTTCAGCGTGACCACCGGCACCGGCCAGTCCTTGGTAGAAGGCGGGATCTCCAATACGATTTCCGCAGTGCCGAGCAAAACCGATAACAGCCAGTACACCATCCAGTTGAATACCAACGGCACCCCCATGGACTTGGGTGGCGTGATCAGCGGCGGCAGCATCGGCGGTCTGTTGCGTTATCGCAGTGATGCCTTGATGCCGGCTATCAATGACCTGGGCCGTATCGCCATAGCGACCGCAGACACCATCAACAACCAACTGGGCCAAGGCTTGGACCTCAATGGTGACTTTGGCGTTTCGCTGTTCAAAGACATCAATAGCGCCGTCGCCATTGCCTCGCGCAGCCAGGGTGCATTGGGCAACAGTGCCGGGGCAGGCAACCTGAATGTGACGATCAAGGACAGCAGCAAGTTGTCCGCGTTTGACTACACCGTGAGCTTCAACGACAAGACCGACCCCAACAAGGTCACGGTACTGCGCTCGGACGGCAAGGCCATGGGCACCTTTGATATGTCCTCAACGCCGCCGCCGACCATGGATGGCTTTACCTTGGCATTGGATGGCAAGGGCACGATGGCCTATGGCGACAGTTTCAAGGTCAGCCCGACTGCCACTGGGGCCAGCGCGATTGGCGTGGCGCTCACCGATGCGAACAAGCTGGCGTTTTCCGGCCCGTTGGCGGGTACCAGCAGCAATACCAACAGTGGCACGGGTACGTTCACCCAGCCGTCCCTGACGGTGCCGCTGGATATTAATGGCGGCGCCGACACCGCACAGCTGCGCGCCGGTATTGAAAACTCGATGCCGGTAAAAATGGTCTTTGCCAAACCGGCCGCCGATGGTACGCAGTCCTACACGATCAGCGATGCCAAGGGCAACCCGATCAGCACCGGCTCGATTATTCCGGGGCAGGGCAACAAGATCACCGTGGACGTGCCGATGCGCGACGCCAGCGGTACCGCGATCCCCGGCAAGAGCTTCAAGTTCGACACCACCGTCAACGGCTCACCGGCACAAGGCGACAGCACCACCTTCGCCTTCAACAGTGGCGGCAAGTCCGACGGCCGCAACGCCCAGGAGCTGCTGAACCTGCAAACCAAGGCGACCGTCGGCATGGGCGATGGCAACGGCGGCACCAGCCTGGTGGGAGCCAACAGCAAACTGGTCTCGCAAGTGGGCGCCAAGGCCAGCCAGGCCGGGGTCGACACCGCCGCCACCGGCGCGTTGCTGAGCGCCAACAAGGAAGCGCGCAACTCGGTATCCGGGGTCAACCTGGATGACGAAGCCGGCGACATGATCAAGTTCCAGCAGTACTACACCGCGTCGTCGCAGATCATCAAGGCTGCGCAGGAAACCTTCACCACACTGATGAATGCCCTTTAAAGGAGGCTGGGACGATGCGTATTTCTACACAGCAGTATTTCGAGACCAGTTCTGCCAAGTACCAGAGCAACTATTCCAGTGTGGTCAAGGCCCAGGACCAGGCCACCACCGGTATACGCGTGCAGACCGCCGCGGATGATCCGGTGGCGGCGGCGCGCTTGCTGATGCTGCAACAGCAGAAAGACATGCTGGGGCAGTTCAATGGCAACATCGACACCCTGAAAAACTCGCTGACCACCCAGGACGGCGTGCTGGAAAATATCAATATCGCGATTCAGAGGGCCAGTGAGTTGGCGCTCAAAGCGGGTAACGTCGGCATCAGTGACGCTGACCGCAAATCGACCGCCGCGGAGATCGGCGCCATTGAAGACCAGGTCCTGGGCTTGCTCAATACCAAGGACTCCAGTGGTAATTACATGTTCTCCGGGAGCAAAACCGACACGCCTCCCTACGCCCGTAACAATGATGGCACCTACAGCTACCAGGGCGATGACACGCCGTTGAGCCTGAAGGTTGCGGAAAATCTGTCGGTAGCCATGGGCAATACCGCCAAAAGCATGCTGGAAAGCTCGGCGAACACTGGCCGTACGCAGACGGCGCCTATCCTCGTGCCGCCAGCGGTCGACGATGGAAAGGTCATGGTGTCGGCCGGCCTGATTGCGGCTAACTCCAACTACGACAGCAGCTTTTCGGATGGCCAGCCGTATAAACTGACGTTCACCAGCAGCAGCCAATATGTAGTAACGGACAATGCTGGCAAAGACATTACCTCGGAGATTCCGGGCAACGGCACCTTCGATGCCACCAAGGAAGGCGGATCGAGTATCAAGCTGCGCGGGGTCAAGTTCGACATTGGCTTGAACCTGGGCAAGGACGCGCTGGGCAAAGACATACTGCCCGGTGCGCCAGCGGACGCCATCGTCAAGGATCGGGAGTTCAGCCTCTCGGTCAAGCCGGACACCTTCAGCGTATCGCGCACCCCGAGCAATCCGTCTACGGCACAACTGAGTGGCGGCACGGTGAGCGACCCGGCGGCCTACGCCAGCACCTTTCCCAACTCCGGTGTCATCGTCAAGTTCGGTGCGGCCGGCGCTTATGACCTGTACGCGCAGCCTTATACGGCAGGCAGCCAATCCATCGCCAGCGGCACCCTGGCGGCCGGTGCAACCTCGATCACGGCGGCAGGGGTGACCTTTGATGTCACCACCGCACCGGCTCCAGCTGCCGGCGACCAGTTCTCGATCGGCGCCACCAGCAACAAGAACGAAAACGTCCTCGACACCCTGAGCCATTTGCGCAAAATCCTGGAAACCCCGTCAGACGGCAATCCGGCAGCGCAGAAGGAGCTCAAGGACGTGGTGGCCAAGTCCATCGGCAATCTGACCAATGCCTACGGTCAGATCGACCAGGCGCGGGGCTCCCTGGGCGCGCGCCTCAATGGCCTGGACATTCAGTCCAAGGAAAACGTCAGTCTGGACCTGGCCAATTCCACCACCATGAACGTCTTGGGCAACGTCGACTTTGCCGAAGCCGCCATCAACCTGAGCTTGCAGCAGACCATGCTGCAGGCCTCGCAACTGGCCTTTGTGAAAATCTCGCAGTTGAGCCTGTTTAACAAGATGTAAACGGCGTTTCGTCAAGCGGCCTGCTCTGGAAACAGGGCGGGCCGTTGTCGTTTATGGGGTTTAATTGTTGAAAGGTTTTGCACAAAGCACACAAAATTGAGTGACCTGTGAGTCATAAAGCGCATCTTCACTGTATCGTGTGAAAAGGATAAGTCGTCGCAGGGTCATTGCGCGGTGGCTTTCAGCGAGATTTTCATGGGGTTATCCCCTTTATTGTCAGCACTCCCGGCGTAGTCCGAGGGGTGTTCTCCAGCTATTTAGTATTGGGAAGCCATAATGATTGGCATAAAAAGCATCGCCAGTTACGTGCCGGCAGACGGGATCGATAACTACGCCCAGGGTGCCAAATTCGCCAAGGATGAAGAGTTCATCATCGGCAAGATCGGTTCGGCGTTCCTGCCGCGCAAGGAAGCGGCACAGGAGACTTCCGACCTGTGTGTCGAAGCGGTCAACGCTTTATTTGCCAACAACCCGCAATTGAAGCGCGAGTCCATCGACGCGCTGATCGTCGTCACCCAGAACGGCGACGAAGAGGGCTTGCCCCACACCGCAGCCATCGTCCAGGACAAACTGGGCCTGCCTACCCACGTTGCGGCCTTCGATATCTCCCTGGGCTGCTCCGGCTACGTCTATGGCATCTATGCGATGAAGGGCTTCATGGAAGCCGCCGGCCTGAAAAACGGCCTGCTGATCACCGCCGACCCGTATTCAAAGATTGTCGACCCCGAAGACCGCAACACCACCATGCTGTTCGGCGATGCCGCCACCGCCACCTGGATGGGCGAAGATGCACCCTGGTTGCTGGGCAAATCCAAGTTCGGCACCGACGGCTCCGGCGCACCGCACCTGAAGGTCAGCGACGGCGTGTTCTTCATGAATGGCCGCCAGGTGTTCAACTTCGCCTTGCTCAAGGTGCCGGCGCATTTGCACGAGCTGCTCGCCGAGTCGGACCTCAAGGCCGATGACATCGACGCCTTCTGCATCCACCAGGGCAGTGCGGCCATCGTCGATGCCGTGGCACGCCGCTTTGAAGAAGCGCCGGTGGACAAGTTCATCAAGGACATGGTCGAGACCGGTAACACCGTGTCGTCGAGCATTCCGTTGCTGTTGGAAAAGCACGTGATGGACGCCACCTGGAAGCGTGTGGCCATCAGTGGTTTTGGTGTGGGCCTGTCGTGGGGCTCGGCGATTCTCTATCGCCCGTGATGTTTTAGCCGCTGCATAAAAAACGCCGATGATCCTTCGATCATCGGCGTTTTTTTATTGGCGTCAGAAAAGCCAATGAAACCGGGACTTTGTGCCGGTGTAAGCCCTTGAAATGCGAAGGGTGGCACGGGGCTACTAAAAAAAATCAAAAAAGTCCTCAAGCAACCGGCTACCACGACGATAACTATTACGTAGGTTCTCTAGGCCACACCCGGCGGTCGCCAGGGCCGGAAGCCGCAGTATCCAACCAACGAGGATTTCGTCATGGCATTATCAGTAAACACCAACATCACCTCCCTGGGTGTCCAGAAGAACCTGAACAAAGCTTCCGACGCTCTGAGCCAGTCGATGAACCGTCTGTCCTCCGGCCTGAAAATCAACAGCGCCAAAGACGACGCTGCCGGCATGCAGATCGCCAACCGTCTGAACAACCAGGTCAAAGGCCTGAACGTTGCCATCGCCAACGCCAACAACGGCGTGTCGATTGCCCAGACCGCTGAAGGCGCAATGCAAGAATCCACCAACACTCTGCAGCGTCTGCGTGAACTCGCCCTGCAAGCGGCCAACGGTGATAAAAGCGACGCTGACCGTGTTTCCCTGCAACAAGAATTCACCGCTAAAGTGGGCGAGCTGACTCGTATTGCTAACACGACCACCTTTGGCGGTCGTAACCTGCTGGACGGTTCGTTCAACAACGTAGCGTTCCAGATCGGCGCAAACGCCAACGAGACTATCTCGTTCGGTATGACCGATATTAGCTCCACCGCCCTTAAGGGCGAATACAGCGAAGCTAGCGTTAATGGTAAGGCTCTCGCAGGCGTTACTGCTACTGCAACTGGTTCGGTTCTGGGCGGCGCGAGTGGCACTGGTGCAGCGGTAGCTGCTCTGAAGACTGACGCAGCTAGCGCCCCGCCAGTTCCAGGTGCAGGCTTGGCCGCTGCGGCTTCGGTCACCGTAAATGGTACTAAGGTTGACTTCGCTGCCGGTGATTTAGGTGACGCTGTTGCCAAGAAAATTAATGATGCGAAGATATCTGGCGTTACCGCCACTTGGGACGACGCAGCTACTAAGCTGACTATCAATTCAACTTCTAGTTTGGAAGTTACTGGTGCAGCTGCTGATCTTACCGCTGTAGGTCTTACAGCAGTGGCCGCATCTGGCAAAGTCGCTTCAAGCATCAGCGACAAAAACACTGTTCTGGGTCAGGACGGCACCATCAACGTCAACGGCAAAGATGTGAAATGGTCTGCTGGCGCTAAAATTGATGACGTTTTGACCAGTCTCAAACTGGTTGATGGCGTAGGTGATGCAACCATTGGTAAAGATGGCCGAATCCAAGTCACTTCTAAAGACGGCAGCGATGTTGTTCTGAAGAACGTTACCAGCGGCGCACTCTCATCCCTGGGGCTTTCGTCTGGCACATCGCAAGCTAAGTTGGGTGCCGATACTTCGATTACCCTGAACGGTGTTGAGGTCAAATTCAAGAAAGGCGACACGACTGACGCTATCGTTTCTTCGATCAACAGTGCGAGCACTGGCGTTACCGCTAACAAAAACTCCGACGGTACTTTGGGGCTGTTCTCCAAAAAAGACATCGTTATCTCTGACGGCAGCGCGGGTACTGGTCTGACCGCTCTGGGCTTGACTGCTAACACTACCGCCTCGGTGACTTTGGAAACTACCGTTTCCAACCTCAGCATCCTTTCTGCTGCTGATTCCCAGCGGGCCATCCAAGCCCTGGACGGCGCAATGCAGCAGATCGACAGCCAGCGTTCGCAGCTGGGTGCCGTGCAAAACCGTTTCGCCAGCACCGTGGCCAACCTGCAGAGCATTTCGCAGAACTCCTCCGCTGCCAAAGGCCGTGTAGAAGACGCTGACTTCGCTTCTGAAGCCGCTGAGCTGACCAAACAACAAACCCTGCAACAGGCTTCCACTGCAATCCTGTCCCAGGCCAACCAACTGCCATCGTCTGTTCTGAAGCTGCTTCAGTAATAGCGCTAGCAGTTAATAACGGGAGGGTGCGTTTAACGACGTGCCCTTCCGTTTTTTCAGTTTGGAGGTGATGACATGGACATGAGCATCAAGCTGAACCCGTCTTACCCCGCAAGCACGGCACAGGCCAACCTTGGCGCAGTAATGGGCCAGGTAAAGCCGGCAGCCAGCAGTGAGCCGGCCAAGGTCGAAGAGCCGCAGCGCATGGCGCTGGAAAAGGCCGTTACCGATATACGTGAGTTTGTGCAGGCTTCCCAGCGCAATCTGGATTTTTCCATCGATGACTCCACCGGCAAAGTGGTGGTCAAGGTGATCGCCACCGACAGTGGTGAAGTAATTCGACAGATACCATCGGAGACCGCGCTGAAATTGGCGCAGAACCTGAGCGATGCCAGCAGCCTGCTGTTTGATAGCAAGGCTTGAGTTGGCACGAAACATGTGTCTGATTGCGGTCTAGGCGTTTAAGCGCCAAAAAAACGGCCGCCGCAGGACAAGGAGAATGACAAATGGCTAGTTCAACGATTTCCGGCCCTGGTTCGGGCTACGATACCCAAGCTATCGTCAAGGCGTTGGTCGGTGCCGAGCAGGCACCCAAGCAGGCTCAGATCACCAACGAGCAGAAGAAAACCACCGTGCAGTTGTCTGCCGTGGGCTCGGTCAAGACGGCGTTGGAAGCCTACCAGGCGGCGATCACTAAGTTGAACAATGCCTCGGCCTTCAACGGGCTGGCGGCGACTTCTTCGGAAGAGAAAAACGTCAAAGTCACCCTGGGTGACGGCGCCTCCAGTGGCAAATACCGATTGGAAATTGCCAACCTGGCCACGGCCTCGAAGGTCACTACGGCGGTGAACGTCGACGGCGCATCGGGCAAGGCCAACAGCACGGACGAAGACCAGACGCTGACCATCAACCAGTCGGGCAAAAGCTACGACGTGGTCATCCCCGGCGGTGCGACCCTGCAACAGGTGCGCGAGTCCATCAATACCCAGCTTTCGTCCCAGGGCATCAGCGCCAACGTGCTGAGCGACTCCAATGGCGCACGACTGGTATTGACCTCGACCACTATGGGCGAAGGCACCGATATCACCCTCAGTGGTGATTCACAGCTGGCTGTCGGCTACGACAAAGGCACGGCGCCAGCCAATGCCAAGTACTCCATCGATGGCATTCAAATGTCATCGAATAGCAACAAGATCACCTCGGCGATCAGTGGCGTGACTCTTGATCTGCTGGACACGGTTGATATCAACAAACCGACCACCATCACCGTGGCCAGCAACACCGATACCCTGAAAACCTCGGTACAGTCCTTCGTCAGCGCCTACAACACGCTGATGACGGCGATCAACACCCAGACCAAAGTCACCGCTACCGGCGATGCCTCCACCACCACCGCAGGTGCCCTGACGGGCGACGCGTCGATGCGTCAGTTGATCAACAGTTTGCGCTCCGAGTTGGTCAGCGGTTCCGGTGCGGGCACCATGACTAGCTTGGCACAGATGGGCATCACCACCGACCAGAAAACCGGCATGCTCAGCCTCGATGACAAGGCATGGGATAAAGCCGTGGTCAAGGGCGCTGGCGATATTGCCAAGTTGTTCACCGGCGACACTGGCTTGATAACGCGCATGAAAAAGGCTACCGACAGTTATGTGGGTAGCAGTGGCACACTGGCAAACCGGGCTACCGATCTCAACAACAAGTTGACCGACCTGACCAAAGAGACCGACGACCTGACGCGGCGCATGGACGCCTTGCAAAAATCCCTGACCGCCAAGTATACGGCCATGGACACCATGATTGCGCAGATCAACGCCAGCAGCTCTAGCATCCTGACCACCCTCAACTCGCTGAACAATCCGAAATCGAACTGATGGACGGCGCGCTTTCAGGCCCTGATTCAGGGCCTTGGCGTATGGTTGGGGATTAAAGTTTTTGTCGCCGCGGTCGAAAAACTGGTTAAGCAAACCGATTCGATTGTCGCCAGTTACGAGGTAGCAACATGAACCCAATGAGAGCCCTTCGTCAGTACCAGAAGGTCAACGCCCATGCGCAGGTCTCCGAAGCCAGCCCGCATCGCCTGGTGCAGATGTTGATGGAGGGTGGCCTTGATCGCATGGCGCAGGCCAAGGGTGCGTTGAGTCGCGGGGACATTGCGCAAAAAGGCCTGATGCTCGGCAAGGCGATCGAAATCATCTCTGGCTTGCGCGATGGCCTGGAGCCGGAGAAAGCCGAAGACCCGGAAGCGATCCAGCGTCTGGATGCCTTGTACAACTACATGGGCAACCGTTTGGTCGAGGCCAACCAAGTCAATGACGCCGAAATGATCGACGAAGTCGCGCGCCTGCTGATCACCGTCAAGACCGGCTGGGATGCCATCGCTCCACAATAAGGCCGATCGCCTTGAGGTACACATCATGAGCCATGCACTGCAACGCATCGACGAAACCCGCGAAGCCCTTCTCGGCGCGCTGGCTGAGCGTAATTGGGAAGCTGTCGGCGAGTTGGACCTGGGGTGCCGTGCGGTGATTGATGAGGTGCTCAGCGAAGTGCCGGTGGACGAGGGCGCATTGCGCGAAAAGCTGGAAAGTTTGTTGGTGGTGTACCAGCAGTTGCTGGAAGTTACGACCGGCGAGCGCCAGGCGATTTTCGAAGAGATGTCGCAGATCAACCAAGCGAAAAATGCGTCAAAGGTTTACCATCTGTTCGGTTGAACGGGCGCAGTTAATCGGCACGGCGCGTCATATATTTGACTGTGCCAGCATTTTTGACTTAACTAGTGCTGTTTTCAGATTTCAGACGTCTAGTAAGTAAGAAATCTTACAAGCGTCTTGATTGCCCTCATTCCGGGGCAGGAAGTTTTACTAGGGAAGTTGCTATTGCATGTGGCGTGAAACCAAAATTCTGCTGATCGATGACGATAGCGTCCGCCGCCGCGATTTAGCGGTGATTTTAAATTTTCTTGGTGAAGAAAATTTGCCCTGCGGCAGCCACGATTGGCAGCAGGCGGTCAGCTCGTTGGCGTCGAGCCGTGAAGTCATCTGTGTGTTGATCGGGACGGTAAACGCTCCTGGCGCAGTTCTGGGCTTGTTAAAGACACTGTCAACCTGGGATGAGTTCCTTCCGGTGTTGCTGATGGGCGATATTTCTTCCGTGGATCTGCCGGAAGACCAGCGCCGTCGTGTGCTTTCCAATCTGGAAATGCCGCCCAGCTACAGCAAACTGCTCGATTCCCTGCACCGCGCCCAGGTCTATCGCGAGATGTACGACCAGGCCCGCGAGCGCGGCCGTCACCGTGAACCCAACCTGTTCCGCAGCCTCGTCGGCACCAGCCGGGCGATCCAGCACGTGCGCCAGATGATGCAGCAAGTGGCCGATACCGACGCCAGTGTGCTGATCCTCGGCGAGTCGGGCACCGGCAAGGAAGTGGTCGCACGTAACCTGCACTATCACTCCAAGCGCCGCGACGGGCCTTTCGTGCCGGTCAACTGCGGGGCGATTCCGGCAGAGCTGCTCGAAAGCGAACTGTTCGGCCACGAGAAGGGCGCCTTTACCGGGGCGATCACCAGCCGTGCCGGGCGTTTCGAGCTGGCCAATGGCGGCACCCTGTTCCTCGACGAAATCGGCGATATGCCGCTGCCGATGCAGGTCAAGCTGCTGCGCGTGCTGCAGGAGCGTACCTTCGAGCGCGTGGGCAGCAACAAGACCCAGAGTGTCGACGTGCGCATCATTGCCGCCACCCACAAAAACCTCGAAAGCATGATCGAGGTCGGCAGCTTCCGCGAAGACCTGTACTACCGCCTCAACGTATTCCCTATCGAGATGGCCCCGCTGCGTGAGCGCGTGGAAGACATCCCGTTGCTGATGAACGAGCTGATCTCGCGCATGGAGCATGAGAAGCGCGGTTCGATTCGCTTCAACTCCGCCGCGATCATGTCCCTGTGCCGCCACGGTTGGCCGGGCAACGTCCGCGAGCTGGCCAACCTGGTGGAGCGCATGGCGATCATGCACCCCTATGGTGTGATCGGCGTGGTCGAGTTGCCGAAGAAATTCCGCTACGTCGACGATGAAGACGAGCAACTGGACAGCCTGCGCAGTGACATGGAAGAGCGCGTGGCGATCAACGGCCATACTCCGGACTTCGGTGCCACCGCGCTGTTGCCGCCCGAGGGCCTGGACCTGAAAGACTACCTCGGCAACCTGGAACAGGGGCTGATCCAACAGGCCCTGGACGACGCCCATGGCATCGTCGCCCGCGCCGCTGAGCGTTTGCGTATCCGTCGAACCACCCTGGTGGAGAAGATGCGCAAGTACGGTATGAGCCGCAAAGAAGGCGATGAACAGGCGGAGGATTGACGCCTGTTTTTCAACTCACTGATTTATAGGTAGATTTTTTTCGGCACGGGTATTGCTACAACCCTCGCAACGTTCCGTTTAACTGACGGTCAGCCAAGCGAGAGAGCATCATGCCCCACGCCGCCCAACTAGCTTCGGCCCCTGCCATCCAGGGGCTGGTTTCGCCTGTAGAACCGCCGGCCCGCCAGGGCCTGGAGCAAGCGTTCTCACAGTTCAGCCAGATGTCGAGCCAACTGACCGACTCCTACAGTCTGCTCGAAGCCCGGGTGTCCGAGCTTAAAGGCGAACTGGCGGTGGTCAGCGCCCAGCGCATGCAAGAGCTGGCCGAGAAGGAGCGCCTGGCCAACCGTCTGCAAAACCTGCTGGACCTGCTGCCCGGTGGCGTGATCGTCATTGACGACCAGGGCCGCGTGCGCGAAGCCAACCCGGCCGCCTGCGACCTGCTCGGCCTGCCGCTGGAAGGCGAGCTGTGGCGTGAAGTCATCACCCGCTGCTTTGCGCCGCGTGAAGACGACGGCCATGAAGTCTCCCTCAAGGACGGGCGTCGCCTCTCTATCGCCACCCGCTCCCTGGACGCCGAGCCCGGCCAATTGGTGCTGCTCAACGACCTGACAGAAACCCGTCACCTGCAAGACCAGTTGGCCCGCCATGAACGCTTGTCGTCGCTGGGGCGGATGGTCGCGTCCTTGGCCCATCAGATCCGCACGCCGTTGTCGGCGGCGTTGATCTACGCCAGTCATTTGACTGATGAGCAATTGCCGGCCGCCACCCACCAACGCTTTGCCGGGCGCCTCAAGGAGCGCCTGCATGAATTGGAGCACCAGGTGCGCGACATGCTGGTGTTTGCCCGCGGCGAATTGCCGCTGACCGACCGCGTCACGCCTGCCGGCCTGATGCAGTCCCTGCAAGCGGCGGCGGCCACCCATGTCCAGGACGCCAATCTGCGTTGGCAGTGTGACAGCCACCAGGGCGAGTTGCTGTGCAACCGCGACACCCTGGTCGGTGCGCTGCTCAACCTGATCGAAAATGCCACCCAGGCCAGCGGCCCGGGCGCACGCCTGAAAGTGCACCTCTATACCCGTGAACAAACCCTGCGCCTGTGTATCAGCGACAGCGGCAGCGGCATCGAGCCGCAGGTGTTGCAACGCCTGGGCGAACCGTTTTTTACCACCAAGACCAACGGTACTGGCCTGGGCCTGACCGTGGTCAAGGCGGTGGCCCGGGCCCATCAGGGACAATTGCAGCTGCATTCGCGCCTGGGGCGCGGCACCTGTGCATTGATGACCTTGCCGCTGTTTTCCAGCGCGGCAAGCGCGGAGTAAAAGAATTATGGCTATCAAGGTTTTATTGGTGGAAGACGATCGCGCCCTGCGTGAAGCATTGGCTGACACGCTGCTGTTGGCGGGCCATGACTACCGTGCGGTCGGCTCTGCCGAGGAAGCCTTGGAGGCAGTCGAGCAGGAAACCTTCAGCCTGGTGGTCAGCGACGTCAACATGCCCGGCATGGACGGTCACCAGTTGCTCGGCCTGCTGCGCGCACGCCAGCCGCAGCTGCCGGTGCTGCTGATGACCGCCCACGGTGCCGTCGAGCGGGCGGTGGACGCCATGCGCCAGGGCGCGGCGGATTACCTGGTCAAGCCGTTCGAACCCAAGGCGTTGATCGAGCTGGTGGCCAGACATGCCCTGGGCGTGATTTCGGCGGGCGAGGGCGATGGGCCGATTGCCTTTGAACCGGCCAGCGCGCAATTGCTGGAATTGGCGGCGCGGGTAGCGCGCAGTGATTCCACCGTGCTGATTTCCGGCGAGTCCGGCACCGGTAAAGAAGTGCTGGCGCGTTACATTCACCAGCAATCCAGCCGTGCCAAGCAACCCTTCATTGCGATCAACTGCGCGGCGATCCCTGACAACATGCTTGAGGCCACCTTGTTCGGCCATGAAAAGGGCTCGTTCACCGGCGCCATCGCGGCCCAGGCCGGCAAATTCGAACAGGCCGACGGCGGCACCATCCTGCTCGACGAAATCTCGGAAATGCCTCTGGGCCTGCAGGCCAAGTTACTGCGCGTGTTGCAGGAGCGCGAAGTGGAGCGCGTGGGCGCACGCAAGCCGATCCAGCTGGATATCCGCGTGGTCGCCACCACTAACCGCGACCTGGCCGGCGAGGTAGCGGCGGGGCGCTTCCGTGAAGACTTGTTCTATCGGCTTTCGGTGTTTCCTCTGGCCTGGCGCCCATTGCGCGAGCGCCCGGCGGACATTCTTCCGCTGGCCGAGCGCCTGCTGAACAACCACGTCAAAAAAATGAAGCACGCCCAGGCGCGGCTGTCGGCGGAGGCCCAGGCCTGCCTGGTCAGCTACCCGTGGCCGGGTAACGTGCGCGAACTGGACAACGCGATCCAGCGCGCGCTGATTTTGCAACAGGGCGGCCTGATCCAGCCCCAGGACTTCTGCCTGGCCATGGGTAATGGCGCGGCGCCGTTGCCGAGCCTGGCGCCGACGCCGGTGGTTGCCGAGGCGGAATCAGCCGGTGCCCTGGGCGATGACCTGCGCCGTCGCGAATTCCAGATGATCATCGACACCCTGCGCGCCGAGCGTGGCCGCCGCAAAGAAGCGGCCGAGCGCCTGGGCATCAGCCCGCGCACCCTGCGCTACAAGCTGGCGCAGATGCGCGACGCCGGAATGGACGTGGAAGCCTACCTTTTCGCCACCTGAAAAATGCTTCGGCTGACATGGTTTGTCGCCTTTTCTTACGAGCCGCCACGGACCTGGCACCCTTGTTGCTACCTCCCCTGTAAGAGCGGCGTAGCGTCAAAAAAATGCGGGTTGTCGGAGAGAGAAGTTCATGAGCCAGGGTATTGAGTTCAATCGGTTGATGTTGGATATGCGCGCCATGCAAATGGACGCCATGGCTCAGCCGAAATCCGTCGCGCCAGCACCGGAATTGGGCCAAAGCAGTTTTGCCGACATGCTCGGCCAGGCAATCAATAAAGTCAGTGATACCCAGCAGGCGTCCAGCCAGCTGGCCACTGCGTTCGAGATCGGTAAAAGCGGCGTGGACCTCACCGATGTGATGGTCGCCTCGCAGAAGGCCAGTGTGTCTTTCCAGGCCCTGACTCAAGTGCGTAACAAGCTGGTTCAGGCTTACCAAGACATCATGCAGATGCCGGTTTAAGGACGAGATTTAAGTCATGGCAGAAGCAGTCTCCGACAACCTCCCCGCCAAGACAGACGGCAAACCGCCGCTGTTTGGCCTGTCGTTCCTGGAAAACCTCTCGGAAATGACCATGCTGCGTCAGGTGGGCCTGATGGTCGGCCTGGCAGCCAGCGTGGCGATTGGTTTTGCCGTGGTGCTGTGGTCGCAGCAACCCGATTACCGCCCGTTGTACGGCAGCCTGGCGGGCATGGATTCCAAGCAGATCATGGAAACCCTCGCCGCCGCCGACATCGCCTACACCGTGGAGCCCAACTCCGGTGCCTTGCTGGTCAAGGCCGATGACGTAGCCCGCGCACGGATGAAACTGGCCGCCGCTGGGGTGACGCCGTCCGACAGCAATATCGGTTTTGAAATCCTCGACAAGGACCAGGGCCTGGGGACCAGCCAGTTCATGGAAGCCACCCGCTACCGTCGTGGCCTGGAAGGCGAACTGGCGCGCACCATCTCCAGCCTGAATAACGTCAAGGGTGCCCGTGTGCACCTGGCGATTCCGAAAAGCTCGGTGTTCGTGCGTGACGAACGCAAGCCCAGCGCCTCGGTACTGGTCGAACTGTTCTCCGGCCGCTCCCTGGAGCCTGGCCAGGTGCTGGCGATCGTCAACCTGGTGGCCACCAGCGTCCCCGAATTGAGCAAGTCGCAAATCACCGTGGTCGACCAGAAGGGCAACCTGCTCTCCGACATGGCGGAAAACTCCGCGCTGACCCAGGCCGGCAAGCAATTCGATTACAGCCGCCGCATGGAAAGCATGCTCACCCAGCGCGTGCACAACATCCTGCAACCGGTGCTGGGCAACGACCGCTACAAGGCGGAAGTGTCTGCCGACGTGGACTTCAGCGCCGTTGAGTCCACCTCCGAGCAGTTCAACCCTGACCAGCCGGCGCTGCGCAGCGAGCAGTCCACCAGCGAGCAGCGTACCGCCGCCAATGGCCCGCAAGGTGTGCCGGGGGCCTTGAGCAATCAGCCACCGTCGGCCGCCTCGGCACCGCAGACCACCGGTGGCGCCGCTGCCACTGCTGGCGCGAT
The DNA here is from genome assembly GCF_001439685.1 of Pseudomonas libanensis. GTDB lineage: Bacteria > Pseudomonadota > Gammaproteobacteria > Pseudomonadales > Pseudomonadaceae > Aquipseudomonas > Aquipseudomonas libanensis. The sequence continues at coordinate 225,812 of NZ_JYLH01000004.1, read as the reverse complement.
CCAGCCCGGCCAGCCGCTGCTGGATGCCAACGGCCAGCAGATCATGGACCCGGCTACCGGCCAGCCGATGCTTGCGCCATACCCGGCGGACAAGCGTAACCAGTCCACCAAGAACTTCGAGCTCGACCGTTCCATCAGCCACACCAAGCAGCAACAGGGCAAGATCAATCGCCTGTCGGTGTCGGTAGTGGTCGATGACCAGGTCAAGGTCAACGCCGCTGACGGTGCCGTCACCCGTGCACCCTGGACCGCCGACGAATTGGCGCGCTTCACGCGCCTGGTGCAGGACGCCGTCGGTTTCGACGCCAGCCGTGGTGACAGCGTCAGCGTGATCAACATGCCGTTCTCCGCCGAACGCAGTGAAGTGATCGCCGACCCTGCGTTCTACACCCAGCCGTGGTTCTGGGACATCGTCAAGCAAGTGCTGGGGGTGTTGTTCATCCTGGTGCTGGTATTCGGCGTGCTGCGCCCGGTGCTCAACAACATCACCGGCGGGGGCAAGAAACAACTCGCGCCTTTTGCTGGTGGCGACGTCGAGTTGGGTGGCATGGGCGGCCTGGACGGCGAACTGGGCAACGACCGCGTCAGCCTCGGCGGCCCGCAAAGCATCCTGTTGCCAAGCCCGAGCGAAGGCTATGACGCTCAGTTGAACGCAATCAAGAGTCTGGTGGCAGAAGACCCGGGCCGTGTGGCCCAGGTCGTGAAAGAGTGGATTAACGCAGATGAATGATCGAGCCGCTGTGGCCAAGCTCTCCCGGGTCGACAAAGCCGCAGTCCTGCTGCTGTCCCTGGGTGAAACCGATGCTGCCCAAGTGCTGCGCCACATGGGCCCTAAAGAGGTCCAGCGTGTCGGCGTGGCCATGGCGCAGATGCGCAATGTGCACCGCGAGCAAGTCGAGCAGGTGATGAGTGAGTTCGTCGAGATCGTCGGCGACCAGACCAGCCTGGGCGTCGGCTCCGACAGCTACATTCGCAAGATGCTTACCTCGGCCCTGGGCGAAGACAAGGCCAACGGCCTGATCGACCGCATCCTGCTGGGTGGCAACACCAGTGGCCTGGACAGCCTCAAATGGATGGAGCCGCGTGCGGTGGCTGACGTGATCCGCTACGAGCACCCGCAGATCCAGGCGATTGTGGTGGCCTACCTGGACCCGGACCAGGCCGGTGAGGTGCTCGGCCACTTCGACCATAAAGTGCGCCTGGACATCATCCTGCGCGTGTCGTCGCTGAACACCGTGCAGCCGGCGGCGCTGAAAGAACTCAACACGATTCTCGAGAAGCAATTCTCGGGTAACTCGAATGCCTCGCGCACCACCCTGGGTGGCATCAAGCGCGCGGCCGACATCATGAACTTCCTCGACAGCTCGGTCGAAGGCCAGTTGATGGACTCGATCCGCGAGATCGACGACACCCTGTCCGGCCAGATCGAAGACCTGATGTTCGTGTTCAACAACCTTGCCGATGTCGACGACCGTGGCATCCAGGCGCTGCTGCGCGAAGTGTCCTCCGATGTGCTGGTGCTGGCCCTCAAGGGTTCGGACGAAAACGTCAAGGAGAAGATTTTCAAAAACATGTCCAAGCGGGCCTCGGAACTGTTGCGCGACGACCTGGAAGCCAAAGGCCCGGTGCGCGTCAGCGACGTGGAAACCGCCCAGAAGGAAATCCTCACCATTGCCCGCCGTATGGCCGAAGCCGGAGAAATCGTTCTCGGCGGGAAGGGCGGCGAAGAAATGATCTAAGGCGCCTCCCATGTCGAACAAAAATGAGACGCCCAGCGATCTGATTCGCGCGCGGGATGTCGGTGGGTTCGACATCTGGTCGCTGCCCAGCTTCGATCCCCATGTGCCGCAGCCTGAGCCTGAACCGGTTGAGCAAGCGCCGGCGGAAATGGAAGAAGTGCCGCTGGATGAAGTCCAGCCACTGACCCTCGACGAGTTGGAGGCTATCCGCCAGGAGGCCTACAACGAAGGCTTTGCCGCGGGTGAAAAAGACGGTTTTCGCAGCACCACCCTCAAGGTCCGCCAGGAAGCCGAGGCGGCGCTGGCTACCCAAGTGGCCAGCCTGGAACGCCTGATGGCCAACCTGTTCGACCCGATTGCCGAACAGGACACGCAACTGGAAAAATCCATGGTCGGCCTGGTGCAGCACATCACCCGCCAGGTGATCCAGCGCGAGCTGGTGCTGGATTCCAGCCAGATCGAAAGCGTGATGCGCGAAGCCCTCAAGCTGCTGCCCCTGGGTGTCGGCAATGTGCGGTTGTACATCAATCCGCAGGATTTCGAGCAGGTCAAAGCCCTGCGCGAGCGCCATGAAGAAACCTGGCGCATCGTCGAGGATGCCGCGTTGCTGCCCGGTGGTTGCCGCGTCGAGACCGAACACAGCCGTATCGATGCCACGGTGGAAACCCGCATCAGCCAGATCATGGCCAAATTGCTGGACCAACTGCATGAGCAAGCCCTGCACCCGGCAGAGCCGGACTTGAGCGTTGACCTGGACGCCTCCGATGCGCCTTGATCGCACCAGTTTCGCCAAGCGCCTGGGCAGCTACGCCGAGGCGACCGAGTTGCCCGGTCAGCCGATTCTCGAAGGGCGCCTGTTGCGCATGGTCGGCCTGACCCTCGAAGCCGAAGGGCTGCGCGCCGCCATGGGCAGTCGTTGCATGGTGATCAACGACGACAGTTACCACCCGGTGCAGGTCGAAGCCGAAGTAATGGGCTTTTCCGGCAGCAAGATTTTCCTCATGCCGGTGGGCAGCCTCGCCGGCATCGCCCCCGGCGCCCGCGTGGTGCCGCTGGCCGATACCGGCCGCCTGCCTATGGGCATGGGCATGCTCGGCCGCGTGCTCGACGGCGCCGGGCGCGCGCTGGATGGCAAGGGCGGCATGAAAGCCGAAGACTGGGTGCCCATGGACGGGCCCACCATCAACCCGCTCAAGCGCAACCCCATCAGCGTGCCGCTCGACGTGGGCATTCGCAGCATCAACGGTTTATTGACGGTCGGTCGCGGCCAGCGCCTGGGCCTGTTCGCCGGTACCGGCGTGGGTAAGTCGGTGTTGCTGGGCATGATGACGCGCTTTACCGAGGCCGACATCATTGTGGTGGGCTTGATCGGTGAGCGCGGGCGTGAGGTCAAGGAGTTCATCGAGCACAGCCTCGGTGAAGAGGGGCTCAAGCGTTCGGTGGTAGTGGCCTCGCCTGCGGACGATGCGCCGCTGATGCGCCTGCGCGCCGCCATGTACTGCACCCGCATCGCTGAATATTTTCGCGACAAGGGCAAAAATGTCCTGTTGCTGATGGACTCGCTGACGCGTTTCGCCCAGGCCCAGCGGGAAATCGCCCTGGCCATCGGCGAACCGCCGGCCACCAAGGGTTACCCACCGTCGGTATTCGCCAAGTTGCCCAAACTGGTGGAACGCGCCGGTAATGCCGAGGCCGGCGGTGGCTCGATCACGGCGTTCTATACGGTATTGTCCGAAGGCGACGACCAGCAGGACCCGATTGCTGACTCCGCCCGGGGCGTGCTCGACGGGCATATCGTGCTGTCGCGGCGGTTGGCGGAAGAGGGGCACTACCCGGCCATCGACATCGAAGCGTCCATCAGCCGGGTCATGCCGTCGGTGGTCACGCCCGAGCATATGGCCCGTGCCCAGCAGTTCAAGCAGCTGTGGTCGCGCTACCAGCAGAGCCGCGACCTGATCAGCGTCGGTGCCTATGTGGCCGGTGGCGACCGCGACACCGACCTGGCCATCGCCTTGCAACCGCAATTGGTGACCTACCTGCGCCAGGGCCTCAACGACAAGATCAGCATGGCCGAAAGCCAGGCGCATCTGCAGTCCATCTTCGCCCCCGCGCCGGGCGGCTAAGCCATGGCCAACAGCCGCGCCGCCCGCCTGGCCCCGGTGGTGGACATGGCCGAGAAGGCCGAAAAAGCCGCCGTGCAGCGCCTGGGTTATTTCCAGGGTCAGGTGCGCCTGGCGGAGAGCAAGCTGGGCGACCTGGAGCGCTTTCGCGTCGAATACCAGCAACAGTGGATCGAACGCGGCAGCAAGGGCGTGTCGGGCCAGTGGCTGATGGGTTACCAGGGCTTTCTCAACCAGCTTGAGACGGCTGTCGGCCAACAGCGCCAGAGCCTGGCCTGGCACCAGAACAACCTCGACAAGGCCCGCGAGGCCTGGCAAGCGGCGTTCGCCCGTGTGGAAGGATTGCGCAAGCTGGTGCAGCGCTATATCGACGAGGCCCGGGCCATCGAAGACAAACGCGAGCAAAAGCTGCTCGATGAATTGTCCCAGCGCCTGCCCCGCCACGAACAGTTCTAAGTGTGGGAGCAGGCAAGCCAGCTCCACAGTTGATCCACCGTGTTGCTCAGATGCCCTTCAGCTGCTACACCTTGTGTCTAGTGCCAACGACAAGGAAGCAGTCACATGTCAATCGAGTCAGAAGTGTCCCTGGATGGGAAGAAGTTGACGATCGCAATCAAGGGCCGATTCGATTTCGGCAGCCACCAGCAGTTTCGTGAGTCCTACGAACGTTTCTATAAGGTGCCCGAGATCTATATTGTCGATCTCAAGGAGACCACCTATATGGACAGCTCTGCCTTGGGCATGCTCCTGCTGCTACGCGATCACGCCGGCGGAGATGAGGCCGAGGTCCAGGTGCTCAACAGCAACTCCGATGTGCGCAAGATCCTCGCCATCTCCAACTTCGACAAGCTGTTCGACATCAGTTGAGCGCCCTGGCCCCGGTCCTTGAGGCGCTGACCATCCTGATCGCCGAAGACAGCGCCGCCGACCGTCTGTTGCTGTCGACCATCATTCGTCGCCAGGGCCACCAGGTGTTGACTGCCAGTAATGGTGTCGAGGCGGTCGAGATCTTTGCCCACGAGCGCCCGCAGCTGGTGTTGATGGACGCGCTGATGCCGGTGATGGATGGCTTCGAAGCCGCCCGGCAGATCAAGCAACTGGCGGGGGAGGCGCTGGTGCCGGTCATCTTCCTCACCTCATTGCGTGAAAGCGAAGCCCTGGCCCAATGCCTGGATGCCGGTGGCGACGACTTCCTGCCCAAACCCTACAACCCACTGATCCTGGCGGCGAAGATCAACGCCATGGACCGCCTGCGGCGCCTGCAGGCCACGGTCCTGCAACAGCGTGACCTGATCGCCAGGCACCACGAACACCTGCTGCATGAGCAGCGGGCGGCCAAGGCGGTGTTCGACAAGGTTGCCCATTCCGGTTGTATCAACGCCGCACCGAATATCCGCTACCTGCAATCGCCCTATGCGCTGTTCAACGGTGACTTGCTGCTGGCGGCCTACACACCGTCCGGTGACATGCATGTGTTGCTCGGCGACTTCACCGGCCATGGGCTGCCGGCTGCCATCGGCGCCATGCCCCTGGCCGAGGTGTTCTATGGCATGACCGCCAAGGGTTATGGCCTGACCCAGACGTTGCGAGAGATGAACGCCAAGCTCAAGCGTATCCTGCCGGTGGACATGTTCTGCTGTGCCACCTTGCTGTGCCTGAGCGCCCAGCGGCGTGCGGTGGAGGTGTGGAACGGCGGCATGCCCGAAGGCTATGTGCATGAAGTCGCCACGGGCCGGCGCACGCCGTTGATATCGCGACATCTGCCCTTGGGGGTGTTGTCGGCGGAAGCGTTCGATGACAGCACCGAGGTCTGGCCCATGGCCTTGGGCGACCGGGTGTTCCTGCTCTCCGATGGCGTGCTGGATACCGCTGACGCCAACGACCAGCTGTTTGGTGCCGCCCGCTTGCAACAGGTGTTCGCCGCCAACCGCGAGCCCGACCGCCTGTTCGAGGATATCGAACAGGCCCTGGCAGCATTTCGCGGCCAGGCGCGGGACGATGTGAGCATGGTCGAGATCACCTTGCTGTCCGCTCCGCCGCTGCGTGTGGCGGAGCCGATGTATGCCGACAGCGGCCAGTCGAGCCCGCTGGACTGGTCAGTGAGTTTCGAGTTTCGCGCCCAGACTCTCAAAAACTACAACCCGCTGCCGTACTTGCTGCAACTGCTGCTGGAGGTCCACGGCCTGCGCGAGCAGGGCGGGGCGCTCTACAGCGTGATGGCCGAGTTGTATTCCAATGCCCTGGAGCATGGCGTGCTGGGCCTGGATTCAGCGCTCAAGCGCGATGCGCAGGGTTTTGCGCAGTATTATCGCCAGCGCAATGAGCGGCTGGCGCATTTGAATAGTGGCTATGTGCGCGTGCATGTACAGGTGTCGCCGACCGACCAGGGCGGCACTATGACCTTGCGGGTTGAAGACAGCGGGTCGGGTTTTGACATAGAGAAGGAATTGGCGCGGCCGGTGGACGCCGACCGTCTGTCTGGCCGGGGCTTGAGTCTGGTGCGTCAATTGAGCAGCGCCGTAGGCTGGTCTGATGGCGGGCGCAGTGTCTGCGTGGAATTTTGTTGGGAGGCTCTGGCATAATCCGCCGATTCTTGATCAAGGAGCGAGCAAGTGGCTGATATTCATTTGGACCCGGACGTGTTGTCGGGTTTGCAGGACGTCATGGAGGGTGAGTATCCCAAACTGCTCGACACCTTCCTCGACGACTCGCAAAAGCGCATCGAAGCGCTGCGCAAGGCGCGCGACGATGCCAAGGCATTGGGGCGGATTGCGCACAGTTTCAAGGGCAGCAGTGGCAATCTTGGGGCGGTGCGGCTGGCGCAGTTGTGTCAGCGGCTGGAGACTGAGTCCGTCAAGCCATCATCGGATCTGGGCGAATTGGTTGACCAGATCGATCATGAGTTCGCGTTGGTCCGGCCGCTGTATGAGTCGGAGCGCCAACGCTTCAGTTTCTGAATCGTCGCGCTAAACCTGGCCCGACTCTTGCTCTATCTCCATGGGCTGCATCCCCGACCTTCATGCAGTGGAGACCCTTACTTATGCCAGTCGCTCCCAATTCGCTTCTACAGGCGGCCCCCGCGGCCAAGCCTCAAGCGCCTGTCGCCACCCCGGCGGCAGCGGTTGCGGCCCCGCGTGACAAGGGCGCTGGCTTTGCTCAAGTGTTTGCCAACCAAGGTCCCAAGCCGGCGCCGAAGGCCGGCGACAGCCCAGGCAAAGTCACACGTGACAAGCCGGCTGATACCAACGCCAAACCGGCTGCCGACAGCGACACGCCTGCCGCCAGCAAACCAGCGGTTGCCGATAGCGGCAATTCCTTGCCTGCCAAGCCGCCCGCCAAGGCCGACGACAGCGCTGGCAGCGACGGCGACAAAGCCACCGACCCGTCCCAGGCGCAACAGCCCCCGGTTGACCCTGTGGTCGATCCGGCGGTGATCGCTGCAGTGACGCCGGTGCCTGTGCCCGTGCAAGCCTCGGCACCCGCCGTGGCCGCCGAGGACGCGGCCCTGCCCGTCGCCGTGACCGATGAAGCCAAGCCAACGGCCTTCGACCCGGAGGCTGACCCCCTAGATGCGATGCCGGCCGTGCGCCTGGCGATGGAGCAGGGCGGTCACGTGTCGGCCAGCAGCCAGGCGGCGCAGAAAACGGCGATCCAGGACCAACCGACCGCCGCGCAGAGCTTTGCCGCCGGCCTGGCTACTATGGTCGACCAGCAAGCCACCAAGGACAGCACCGACCAGGGTGGCGACAATGCTTTCAGCGGGTTGATCGATGACGGCCTCAAGGACCTCAAGAACGCCAACAGCGACACCCGCGTGGATGATTTCGCCAATCGCCTGGCCGCGCTGACCCAGGCCGCCACGCCGAAAACCGCGAATGCCTTGCCGCCGGTCACCAATGCGCCGCTGGCCATGCACCAGAGCGGCTGGACCGAAGAAGTGGTCAACCGCGTGATGTACCTCTCCAGCGCCAACCTCAAGTCGGCGGAGATCCAGTTGCAGCCGGCCGAGCTGGGGCGCCTGGATATCAAGGTCAACATGACGGCGGACCAGCAGGCCCAGGTCAGCTTCATGAGCGGCCATGCGGTGGTGCGTGAAGCCCTGGAAAGCCAGTCCGGGCGCTTGCGTGAGATGTTTGCCCAGCAGGGGATGGGGCAGGTGGATGTGAACGTGTCCGACCAGTCACGGGGCCAGGAGCAGCAGCAACAGCAGGCCCAGGCGCGGGGCATCAGTGGCAGCGGCAGGAGTGCTGACAGCGGTGACGCCGGTGGCCCTGTGGACGTGGTCGAGGTGGCAGCGCCCGTGAGCCAGAGCGTGATCGGCTCCAGCGCTGTCGACTACTACGCCTGACTTCCTGTCCAAACCTGGTCAGTGTGGGAGCTGGCTTGCCTGCGATGGCGGTGTATCAGTGATACACATGTGAACTGACCCACCGCCATCGCAGGCAAGCCAGCTCCCACATTTGATTTCGGTTGTCTTCGCCTAAGACAACTCTGGCATAACACTTGCTCTTGCCTTCCCGTAGATCTATGAATCCCCGAATAGTGACGGATTATTGGCATGGCGAAGAGCGACGACGCAGCAACTCCCCCCGCAGCAGGCAAAGGCAAGCTTAAGCTGATCCTGTTGATTGTGCTGGGCCTGCTCCTGGCCATCGGTGCCTCGATTGGCGGCACCTGGTACATCATGCACAGCAGTGCAAGCAAGCCGGTGCCCGCCGCTGAAACCGCCACTAACGTCAAGCAACCGGCAATCTTCGAACAGATGCTTCCGGCGTTTGTTGCCAATTACAACGTCAACGGTCGTCAGCGCTACCTGCAGGTGAGCATTACCTTGCTGGCGCGCAACCAGGCGGACCTGGATGCCCTCAAGGTGCATATGCCGGTGATCCGTAACAATCTGGTGATGCTGTTTTCCGGGCAGGCCTTCGACAGCCTCGCCACTCCGGTCGGCCAGGAAATGCTGCGTCAGAAGGTCACTGCCAGCGTGCAGGAAGTGGCCCAGAAAGAACTCGGCAAAGTCGTGGTCGAGCAGGCGCTCTTCACTAACTTCGTATTGCAGTAGGATCACGACATGGCCGTGCAGGACCTGCTGTCCCAGGATGAAATCGACGCGCTGTTGCACGGCGTGGACGATGGTCTGGTACAGACCGAAATGTCTGCCGAACCCGGCAGCGTCAAAAGTTACGACCTGACCAGCCAGGATCGCATCGTCCGTGGACGCATGCCGACCCTGGAAATGATCAACGAACGCTTTGCCCGCTATACCCGCATCAGCATGTTCAACATGTTGCGCCGCTCGGCGGACGTGGCGGTGGGCGGCGTGCAGGTGATGAAGTTCGGTGAATACGTGCACTCGCTGTACGTGCCCACCAGCCTCAACCTGGTCAAGATCAAGCCGCTGCGCGGCACCGCGCTGTTCATCCTCGACGCCAAGCTGGTGTTCAAGCTGGTGGACAACTTCTTCGGTGGCGACGGCCGTCACGCCAAGATCGAAGGGCGTGAGTTCACCCCCACGGAACTGCGGGTGGTGCGCATGGTGCTGGAGCAGGCCTTCATCGACTTGAAGGAAGCCTGGCAGGCGATCATGGAAGTCAACTTCGAGTACATCAACTCGGAAGTGAACCCGGCCATGGCCAACATCGTCGGCCCCAGCGAGGCGATTGTGGTGTCGACCTTCCACATCGAGCTCGATGGCGGTGGCGGTGACCTGCACGTGACCATGCCGTACTCGATGATCGAACCGGTGCGCGAGATGCTCGACGCCGGCTTCCAGTCCGACCTCGACGACCAGGACGAGCGCTGGGTCAAGGCCCTGCGCGAAGACCTGCTGGACGTCGACGTGCCCCTGAGCGCCACCGTGGCTCGTCGCCAGTTGCGCCTGCGGGATATTTTGCACATGCAGCCTGGGGACATCATCCCCGTCGAGTTGCCGGAAGAACTGATCATGCGCGCCAACGGCGTGCCGTCGTTCAAGGTCAAGCTCGGTTCCCACAAGGGCAACCTGGCGCTGCAGGTAGTCGAGCCGATCACCCGCCGCTGATGCACCCCTATTTATGAATGTTTGCTTCGCCGAGGACATGTAATGGCTACCGAACACGAAAACACTTCCGCCGAAGACCAGGCCCTGGCTGACGAGTGGGCTGCGGCCCTGGAAGAAACCGGCGATGTCGGCCAGGACGACATCGACGCGCTGCTGGCCGCCGACGCCGCCACCGCACCGGCTGGCAATCGCCTGGCGATGGAAGAATTCGGCAGCGTGCCGAAGAACAACGAGCCGGTGACCCTCGATGGACCGAACCTGGATGTGATCCTCGACATCCCGGTATCGATCTCCATGGAAGTGGGCAGCACCGAAATCAACATCCGCAACCTGCTGCAACTCAACCAGGGCTCGGTGATCGAGCTGGACCGCCTGGCCGGTGAGCCTCTGGACGTGCTGGTCAACGGCACCCTGATCGCCCACGGCGAGGTGGTGGTGGTCAACGAGAAGTTCGGCATTCGCCTGACGGACGTGATCAGCCCGAGCGAACGCATCAAGAAGTTGCGCTGAGATGAAGTATTCGATGGCGGGACTGTTGCTGGCGCTGCCATTGAGCGCCCTGGCGGCGGAGCCGGTTGCCCAGGCGGCTGCGGCGCCGGTTGTCGGCAGCGGCGTCGGCGGGCAATTGACCCAGCTGGTGCTGGGCCTGTTGCTGGTGGTCGGCTTGATATTCGTGCTGGCCTGGCTGATGCGCCGCGTGCAGGGCATCGGCCCGGGCAATGCCCAGGTCATCGAGCTGGTCGGCTCGCGCGCCCTCGGCCCACGGGATCGCCTGGTGCTGGTGCAGGTCGGTGAGGAGCAGATCCTGCTCGGCATCACTCCCGGCCGCATCACCCCGCTGCATGTACTCAAGACACCGGTGAACGTGGATCAGTCCCAGCCGGCCACGCCAGAATTCGCCCAGCGCCTGATGGAGTTGCTGGGCAAGGATCAGAAGGATAAGAAGTAATGCGCGTTTTCTTGACGCTCATGCTGTTGCTGGCCGCGCCGATGGCCCTGGGGGCCGACCCGTTGTCGATCCCGGCGATCACCCTGGGCACCAACGCGGCCGGTGCCCAGGAGTATTCGGTCAGCCTGCAGATCCTGCTGATCATGACCGCGCTGAGCTTTATCCCGGCGTTTGTCATGCTGATGACCAGCTTCACGCGGATCATCATCGTCTTCTCGATCCTGCGTCAGGCCCTGGGCCTGCAGCAGACGCCGTCGAACCAGATCCTCACCGGCATGGCCTTGTTCCTGACGCTGTTCATCATGGCGCCGGTGTTCGACAAGGTGAACCAGCAAGCCCTGCAACCTTACCTCGCGGAAAAGCTCAACGCCCAGGACGCCATCGACAAGGCCCAGGGCCCGATCAAGGACTTCATGCTGTCGCAAACCCGCTCCAGCGACCTTGAGCTGTTCATGCGCCTGTCCAAACGCACCGACATCGCCACCCCGGACCAGGCGCCGCTGACCATCCTGGTGCCGGCGTTCGTCACGTCTGAATTGAAGACTGCGTTCCAGATCGGTTTCATGATCTTTATCCCGTTCCTGATCATCGACCTGGTGGTGGCGAGCGTGCTGATGGCCATGGGTATGATGATGCTGTCGCCGTTGATCATCTCGCTGCCGTTCAAGATCATGTTGTTTGTGCTGGTGGACGGCTGGGCGCTGATTATCGGCACCCTGGCCGGCAGTTTCGGAGGCGTGTGATTTGTTAGGTGAAGCAGCATGACCCCAGAAGTCGCCGTCGACCTGTTCCGTGAAGCGCTGTGGCTGACCACCATGATGGTCGCCGTGCTGGTGGTGCCGAGCCTGTTGGTCGGCCTGTTGGTGGCAATGTTCCAGGCCGCGACCCAGATCAACGAACAGACCCTGAGCTTCCTGCCGCGCCTGCTGGTGATGCTGGTCACCCTGATCGTCGCCGGCCCGTGGCTGGTGCAAACCTTTATGGAATACATCCTGCAGCTGTACGGCAGTATTCCGCAGCTGATCGGCTGACCTGATGCAGTCGTTGCTGGCCCTCACCGACACCCAGATCAGCACCTGGGTGGCTTCGTTCATTCTGCCGCTGTTTCGCGTGGCGGCGGTGCTGATGAGCATGCCGGTGTTCGGTACCACCCTGGTGCCGCAGCGTGTGCGCCTGTATTTCGCCGTGGCGATCACAGTGGTGATCGTCCCTGGCCTGCCGCCGATGCCGCCGGTCAACGCCCTGGACCTCAGTGCCTTGCTGCTGATTGCCGAGCAGATCCTGATCGGCGCGCTGCTGGGGTTCTCCCTGCAACTGTTCTTCCAGGCGTTCGTGATCGCCGGGCAGATCATCTCGATCCAGATGGGCATGGGCTTCGCCTCGATGGTCGACCCCACCAACGGTGTGTCGGTGGCGGTGATCGGGCAATTCCTGACCATGCTGGTGACCTTGCTGTTCCTGGCCATGAACGGCCATCTGGTGGCATTCGAAGTGCTCACCGAGAGCTTCACCACCTTGCCGGTGGGCTCGGGGCTGGTAGTCAATCATTTCTGGGAGCTGGTGGGACGCCTCAGCTGGGTGCTGGGCGCCTCGCTGCTGCTGGTGCTGCCGGCGATCACCGCGCTATTGGTGGTCAACATTGCGTTCGGCGTGATGACCCGTGCGGCGCCGCAACTGAACATCTTTTCGATCGGTTTCCCCTTGACCCTGGTGTTGGGCATGGGGATTTTCTGGATCGGCCTGGCTGACATTCTCAATCAGTATCAACCGCTGGCCACCGACGCCTTGCAGTTCCTACGTGATCTGGCACGGGCGCGCTGAGCCATGGCCGAGAGCGAGAGTGGTCAGGACAAGACAGAAGACCCCACGGAGAAACGTAAAAAGGACTCCAGGGAAAAGGGCGAGATTGCACGCTCCAAAGAGCTCAATACCTTCGCCACCATGATGGCCGGCGCCGGTGCCTTGCTGATCTACGGCGGCGGCCTGGCGCTGGACCTGATGGAGCTGATGAAGCACAACTTCAGCCTGCCCCGTGAGGTGCTGCTCAGCCCCGGCGCCATGGGCCAGTACCTGCTGCATTCGGGCCAGATCGCGATCCTGGCGGTGCAACCGATCCTGATCACCCTGTTGCTCGCCGCGCTGATCGGCCCGGTGGCGCTCGGCGGCTGGTTGTTCGCCGCCGGCAGCATGGCGCCCAAGTTCAGCCGCATGAACCCCGGCGCCGGGCTCAAGCGCATGTTTTCCGCCAAGGCCCTGGTGGAGCTGCTCAAGGCCCTGGCCAAATTCATCCTGATTCTGTTCGTGGCCCTGGCCGTACTGTCGTCCGACATCGATGACTTGCAGCGCATCGCCCATGAGCCACTCGAGTCAGCGATCATCCACAGCGTGCAAGTGGTGGGCTGGAGTTCCTTGTGGATGGCCCTGGGGCTGATCCTCATCGCCGCGGTGGATGCGCCGATCCAGCTGTGGGAAAGCCACAAGAAACTGCTGATGACCAAGCAGGAAGTGCGCGACGAACACAAGGACCAGGAAGGCCGCCCCGAGGTCAAGCAACGCATCCGCCAACTGCAGCGGGAAATGTCCCAGCGCAAGATGATGGCCTCGGTGCCCGACGCCGACGTAATCATCACCAACCCGACTCACTACGCCGTGGCCCTCAAGTACGACCCCGAGAAGGGCGGCGCGCCGATGTTGCTGGCCAAGGGCAGCGACTTTACCGCGCTGAAAATCCGTGAAATCGCCGTGGCCAACGACATCCTCCTGCTGGAATCCCCGGCGCTGGCGCGGTCGATCTTCTACTCCACCGACCTCGACCAGGAAATTCCTGCCGGGTTGTACCTGGCGGTGGCGCAGGTGTTGGCGTATGTCTATCAAATCCGCCAATACCGCGCCGGCAAGGGCAAGCGCCCCGATCCGCTCAAAGACCTGCCGATCCCGCCGGATTTACGTCGCGACACTTGATGCCTCTCTGACCTGTCAACTTTGACAGTAGCCATGACGCCGCCTTCACTGTTTGATACAGCGATGAGGCGCGCAGCCATGTGCGCCTCGGGAGGCGCAGATGGATAAGGGCACGGTCAGATGGTTCGATGCGGTCAAGGGCATTGGCTTTATTGCCCGAGACCGTGATGGCAATGAGGTTGCTGTTGAGTCAAAAGGCGCTAAGAACGCTGAAATCCCGCCAGCCGCGCCCAAGCGACGAAAACCCCGCAAACGGAAAAAACCACTGGATACATGATCCGACGGTTCTAGCCCCCATCGTCCGCTCGCGTCTACCTGTCAACTTTGACAGTAGCCAAAGGGCCCGTGCCGTTGTTTAGTACAGATCAAGCACTTCGCGCATGTAGTAAACCGGATGCAGGGGAGAGCGGTATTGAAGCTGGCTACAGGTACTGTCAAATCCTATGAGTTGACCCGCGGAGAGTGGTTGATTGCGTTGGATGATGAGGAAGAATGCGTATTCGTCGATTGGAGCGATTGGCATTGGGCTGCACTGTCGATTGGTGAGCAGATAACGTTTCAGATGATCAATAAACCCTTGGGCGTATATGCGCTTCCCATCAGCGCGAGCAGCCAAGGCGGGTCTATAGGTGTAAGGAGAAAGGCAATGGCAACGGGTACTGTGAAGTGGTTTAACGCGGAGAAGGGCTTTGGGTTTATTACCCCGGATGATGGGGGGCCGGATGTTTTTGCCCATTACTCGGCGATTGCGTCGAGTGGATTCAAAAGTCTGGAAGAAAACCAAAAAGTGGAATTTGATATAACACAAGGACAAAAAGGTCAGCAGGCCGAGAATATACGGCCTCTTTAAAGGCTCAAATGTGGGAGGGGGCTTGGCCCCGATGGCAGTGTGTCAGGCCCTGAATAGTTAACTGATGCACCGCTATCAGGAGCAAGTCCCGCCCACATTTGATCTGGTCCTCACTCCAGTAAGCTCAGCCGATTGCTGTCATGCCTACACCATTCGTCAGAAACCACCAGCTACCTGTCAATATTGACAGTAGTTCGCCCGACGATTCTGCGCTTTGATTGTGGTGTGTTGCCACACAAGGGGTGCGGCAACGTGAATGAGTCAAGGAGAGTTATCATGGCAAGAGGCACCGTTCTCGTGTTCGATAAACAGCAGCTCTATGCGCAAATTCAGCCGGAAGGAGGTGGAGAGTCGTTGACCGCGTATAGAGCGGAGATTGAGGCCGCAAGGCTACATGATCTCCAAGTGGGGGAGAGGGTGAATTACGACGTCGATAGCGATGGCCGTATCAGCCGTATCAGTCGAGCCTAGTCGTTAACCCCCCAATAGAAATAACCACCGGTATTCCCTTCAAGCAAAAGTTGGAAGGCTTCTTGCAACCCCGCCTTCAAGTCGCCTTCCAGCGTCAAAACTTTGCTTCAAGGACACGAGGAATACCGGTGGTAGATCGCTCTCAAATGCTCAACACGGCCCGTGGTACCCTGACTGATCTGTCGCGGGGCAATCTGGGTGTGCCGTTGTTGTTGCTGGTGATGCTGGCAATGATGATGTTGCCGATGCCGCCGTTCCTGCTCGATGTGTTCTTCACTTTCAACATTGCCCTGTCCGTCGTGGTCCTGCTGGTTTGCGTGTACGCCCTGCGACCGCTGGATTTCGCGGTATTCCCCACCATCCTGCTGATTGCGACCCTGCTGCGCCTGGCGCTGAACGTGGCGTCGACGCGGGTGGTGATGCTCCACGGTCAGGACGGCCACGCCGCCGCCGGTAAGGTGATCCAGGCCTTCGGTGAGGTGGTGATCGGCGGTAACTACGTGGTCGGTATCGTGGTGTTCGCGATCCTGATGATCATCAACTTCGTGGTGGTGACCAAGGGCGCCGGGCGGATTTCCGAGGTGAGCGCACGCTTTACCCTCGATGCGATGCCCGGCAAGCAGATGGCCATCGACGCCGACCTCAACGCCGGCCTGATCGACCAGAACCAGGCCAAGACCCGCCGCCTGGAGGTGGCCCAGGAGGCCGAGTTCTACGGCTCCATGGACGGTGCGAGCAAGTTTGTGCGCGGTGACGCCATTGCCGGCCTGTTGATTCTGTTTATTAACCTGATCGGCGGCATGGCGGTCGGTATCTTCCAGCACGGCATGACCTTCGGCGATGCCGGCAAGGTCTACGCCTTGCTGACCATCGGTGACGGTTTAGTGGCGCAATTGCCATCACTGTTGTTATCCACAGCGGCGGCCATCATGGTGACCCGTGCTTCGGGCTCCGAAGACATGGGCAAGCAGATCAGCCGGCAGATGTTCGCTTCGCCCAAGGCCTTGGCCGTGGCGGCGGGCATCATGGCGATCATGGGCATCGTGCCGGGCATGCCCCACGTGTCGTTCCTGACCATGGCCGCCTTGGCCGGTGGCGGTGCCTACCTGTTCTGGAAAAAACAGAACCAGGTCAAGGTCCAGGCCCTGCAGGAGGTTGCACGTCAGCAGGAACTGCTGCCATCCCCGGCCCGCACCCAGGAAACCAAGGAGTTGGGCTGGGACGACGTGACCCCGATCGACATGATCGGCCTGGAAGTCGGCTACCGTCTGATCCCGCTGGTGGACCGCAACCAGGGCGGGCAATTGCTGGCCCGGATCAAGGGCGTGCGCAAGAAGCTGTCCCAGGACCTGGGCTTTTTGATGCCCACCGTGCATATCCGCGACAACCTCGACCTGGCCCCCAGCGCCTACCGCTTGACCCTGATGGGCGTGATCCTGGCCGAAGCCGAGATCTACCCGGACCGCGAACTGGCGATCAACCCCGGCCAGGTGTTCGGTACCCTCAACGGCATCACCGCCAAAGATCCGGCTTTTGGCCTGGAAGCGGTGTGGATCGAAGTCAGCCAGCGCAGCCAGGCGCAGTCCCTGGGTTACACCGTGGTCGACGCCAGCACCGTGGTCGCTACTCACCTGAACCAGATCCTTTACAAACACTCCCACGAGCTGATTGGCCACGAGGAAGTCCAGCAACTGATGGGCTTGCTGGCCAAGTCGTCGCCGAAACTGGCCGAAGAGCTGGTGCCGGGCGTGCTGACGCTGTCGCAATTGCTCAAGGTGTTGCAGGCGCTGCTGGCCGAACAGGTGCCGGTGCGCGACATTCGCAGCATTGCCGAGGCCATCGCCAATAATGCCGCCAAGAGTCAAGATACTGCCGCGCTGGTGGCGGCGGTGCGCGTCGGATTGTCCCGTGCAATCGTGCAAAGCATTGTAGGCATTGAGTCCGAGCTGCCTGTTATCACCTTGGAGCCAAGGTTGGAACAAATATTGCTCAATAGTATTCAGAAGGCCGGTCAGGGCCAGGAAGAAGGTGTTTTGCTGGAGCCAAGCATGGCTGAAAAGCTGCAGCGTTCGTTGATCGACGCCGCGCAGCGCCAGGAAATGCAGGGCAACCCGGTCATTCTTTTGGTGGCCGGCCCGGTTCGGGCGATGTTGTCGCGGTTTGGACGCCTGGCTGTACCGAATTTGCACGTGTTGGCTTACCAGGAAATTCCTGACAATAAGCAAGTGACTATCGTCGCGACAGTAGGGCCCAATGGCTGAGGTAGTGGGTTATGCAAGTTAAGCGTTTTTTCGCCGCCGATATGCGTCAGGCCATGAAACTGGTCCGTGATGAGCTGGGCGCCGACGCCGCGATTATCGGTAACCGTCGGATTGCCGGCGGTGTCGAGCTGACCGCTGCGCTGGATTACACGCCCCAGGCCCTGGCCCCGCGTGTGCCGAACATGGAACTCGAAGACGAGCTGCGCAAGACGGCCTCGCGCATTGTGTCGGCCCAGGCTGAACTGAGCATGCGTGGCGACAGCGACGCCAGCACCAATCGCCAATTGTTCGCCGGCCTGCCATTGACCGCCGCCGAGCCGCTGGTAGAACCGACGTTCGTCGAGCCGCCGCGCCCAGCTGCGCCAGCTCCGGCCGCCGCTGTCGACCAACGTGTGTTCGATTCGATGCGCTTTGAACTCAACGGCCTGCGCGAATTGCTCGAAGTGCAGCTGGGCTCGCTGGCCTGGACGCAACTGCAAGGCAGCAAGCCGCAACAGGCCAACCTCTGGCGTCGCCTGCAACGTATCGGCCTGTCCGGCCCGTTGTCCCGCGATTTGCTGGCCTTGACCGCCGAAGTCCAAGAACCCCGCCAGGCCTGGCGCATGCTGCTGGCGCACTTGGCACGCATGATCGCTACGCCGGAAATCGAACCTCTGGAAGAGGGCGGTGTGATTGCCATGGTCGGCCCCGCCGGCATGGGCAAGACCACCACCCTGGCCAAGCTGGCCGCCCGGTATGTGCTCAAGTACGGCGCACAGAATATCGCCCTGGTGAGCATGGACAGCTACCGCATCGGCGCCCAGGAGCAGCTCAAGACCCTGGGGCGCATCCTCAATGTGCCGGTGACCCACGTCGACCCGGGCCAGTCCCTGGCCAATGCCCTCGACCCGCTGCTGCGCAAGCGCGTGGTGCTGATCGATACCGCCGGCCTGCAAGCCAGCGACCCGGCGCTGCGCATGCAGCTCGAAAGCCTGGCCGGGCGTGGCATCAAGTCGAAAAATTACCTGGTGCTTGCAACCACCAGCCAGAAACAGGTTCTTACCGCTGCTTACCACAGTTACAAGCGTTGCGGCCTGGCCGGTTGCATCCTCACCAAGCTCGATGAAACGGCGAGCCTGGGCGAAGTGTTGAGCCTGGCCATCAGCCATGAATTACCGGTCGCCTACCTGACCGACGGGCCGCGGATCCCGGATGATCTGCATCTGCCGCGCCGTCATCAGTTGGTCAGCCGTGCCGTGAGTGTGCAAATGCAAGAAGAGCCTAGCGAGGAAGCGATGGCCGATATGTTCGCCGACCTTTACCACCACCCGGCTAAACGGGTCGGTTAAGGCAGGATGAACACCGTGAAATGTACCTACATCGATGGCCTGCAAGCGATTCACGCGGCCAAGCCATGTAGCCTGCGTCTAAGCAAGACAAGGTAAAGAAATAAAATGGGCAGCATGCATCCCGTACAGGTGATCGCGGTGACCGGCGGCAAAGGTGGCGTCGGCAAAACTAACGTGTCAGTGAATTTGTCCCTGGCCCTGGCAGAGCTTGGCCGTCGCGTCATGCTGCTGGATGCTGACCTGGGCTTGGCGAACGTGGACGTTCTGCTGGGGCTGACACCCAAACATACCCTTGCCGATGTGATCGAGGGCCGCTGTGAGCTGCGCGATGTGCTGCTCCAGGGCCCCGGTGGCATCCGCATCGTGCCGGCGGCCTCGGGCACCCAGAGCATGGTGCACCTGAGCCCCGCGCAGCATGCCGGGCTGATCCAGGCGTTCAGCGATATCGGCGACAACCTCGACGTGCTGGTGATCGACACCGCCGCCGGGATTGGCGAGTCGGTGGTCAGCTTCGTGCGCGCAGCGCAAGAAGTGCTGCTGGTGGTGTGCGACGAACCCACTTCGATCACCGATGCCTACGCGTTGATCAAACTGCTTAACCGTGACTACGGCATGAACCGCTTCCGCGTGCTGGCCAACATGGCCCAAAGCCCGCAGGAAGGGCGCAACCTGTTCGCCAAGTTGACCAAGGTCACGGACCGCTTCCTCGATGTGGCTTTACAATACGTAGGCGCAGTTCCCTATGACGAGTGTGTGCGCAAGGCCGTGCAAAAGCAGCGTGCGGTCTATGAAGCGTTCCCTCGTTCCAAGTGCGCACTGGCGTTCAAGGCCATTGCCCAGAAGGTCGATACCTGGCCATTGCCCGCCAACCCCCGGGGGCATCTGGAATTTTTCGTCGAGCGTTTGGTGCATCAGACGAGCGCAGGACCGGTGCTATGACATCCAGCGGCTACAACCTTTACAAAAAGTCGGCACGTGACAGCCAGGGCGAATTGATCGAGCGTTACGCGCCCCTGGTCAAGCGCATTGCCTATCACCTGTTGGCGCGCCTGCCGGCCAGTGTGCAGGTCGAGGACTTGATCCAGGCCGGCATGATCGGCCTGCTCGAAGTGTCGACCAAATACGACGCGAGCAAGGGTGCGAGTTTCGAGACGTATGCGGGCATTCGCATCCGTGGCGCGATGCTCGATGAAGTGCGTAAAGGGGATTGGGCGCCGCGTTCGGTACACCGCAATACGCGCATGGTCAGTGATGCAATTCGTGCAATTGAAGCAAAAACCGGTCGTGACGCTAAAGATCATGAAGTTGCGGCCGAACTCCAATTGAGTCTCGACGATTATTACGGGATTTTGAACGATACCTTGGGCAGCCGCCTGTTCAGTTTCGACGACCTGTTGCAGGACGGCGAACACGAAGGGCTGCACGAGGACGGCGCGAGTGCACATCTCGAACCGTCCCGCGACCTGGAAGACGAACGTTTCCAGAGCGCGTTGGCGGACGCGATTGCCAATTTGCCGGAGCGTGAGCGCCTGGTACTGGCGCTGTACTACGACGAAGAGCTGAACCTCAAGGAAATTGGCGAGGTGCTGGGGGTCAGCGAATCGCGTGTCAGCCAGTTGCATAGCCAGTGCGCGGCCCGCTTGCGGGGGCGATTGGGAGAGTGGCGCGCGCGCTGACAGGCAGTGTGGGGACACTGCAGACGCTACCGCGAAGCCGCAAGGTTCGCGGGCTCGTGCCGTGGTGCCCTGGGCAGTCCTTTTTGTGTAACGCCTGTTGATTGAAATGGCGCGTCCAGGTGCTGGGCGCGTTTAAGACTGCTTGGAGGTCGAATTGGACAAGAACATGAAAATCCTCATCGTTGATGACTTCTCAACGATGCGGCGGATCATAAAAAACCTGTTGCGTGACCTTGGGTTCACCAACACGGTCGAGGCGGATGATGGCATCACGGCGATTCCGATCCTCAACAGCGGGAGCATCGATTTTCTGGTAACCGACTGGAACATGCCGGGTATGACCGGTATCGATCTGCTGCGCCATGTACGTGCCGATGAAAAACTGCGCAGCCTGCCTGTGTTGATGGTGACCGCTGAAGCCAAGCGTGAACAGATCATCGAAGCCGCCCAAGCCGGGGTCAACGGCTACGTGGTCAAGCCATTCACTGCACTGGCCTTGAAAGAGAAGATTGAAAAAATCTTCGAACGCATCGGTCATTGATGCTGCCACGGGGGAGCTATGGAGCATAACGAATCATCGCAGGCCGACTTCGAGTCGACCCTGAAAAAACATGCACACCGCTTGGTCGACAGTCTGGAAAAAGGCCAGTTCGCCGATGCGGTGCAGTTGATCCATGAGCTTAACCAGACCCGTGATCGCGGCCTGTACCAGGAAGTGGGCAAGCTCACACGCGAGCTGCACAGTGCGATCGTCAATTTCCAGATTGACCCGCGCATGCCCCAGGCCGAAGAGATTTCGCAAATCACCGACGCCACCGAACGCCTGTCCTATGTGGTCAGGCTGACCGAGGCGGCGGCCAACCGCACCATGGACCTGGTGGAAAACGCCACGCCGCTGGTCAACGGCATGGCCAGCGAAGCCCAGGCCTTGAGCGTTGACTGGGGCCGCTTCATGCGCCGTGAAGTGGGGGCTGAAGAGTTTCGTGAATTGGCCCGTCGGGTCGAGGGTTTCCTGTCGCGCAGCGAACAGGAAAACCGCACGGTGGCCAGCAACCTCAACGACATCCTGCTGGCCCAGGATTACCAGGACCTCACCGGCCAGGTGATCAAGCGCGTGACCCAATTGGTCACCGAAGTGGAAAGCAACCTGCTCAAATTGGTGCTGATGGCCGGCCAGGTCGACCGTTTTGCCGGCATCGAGCATGACCGTGAAGCGATCCTCTCGGAAAAAGATCCACAAAAACATCTCGCCAAGGGTGAAGGTCCGCAGATTCATGCCGATAAACGTGAAGACGTTATGTCAGGTCAGGATGACGTAGATGACCTGTTATCCAGTTTAGGCTTCTAAGGAGCACACCCATGAGCTTCGGCGCCGATGAAGAAATCCTTCAGGATTTCCTTGTAGAGGCCGGCGAAATTCTAGAGCAACTGTCCGAGCAACTGGTCGAGCTGGAAAGCCGACCGGATGATGCGAACCTGCTCAATGCAATTTTTCGCGGTTTTCACACTGTAAAAGGGGGCGCCGGCTTCCTCCAGCTCCATGAGCTGGTGGAGTGCTGTCACATCGCCGAGAACGTGTTCGACATCCTGCGCAAGGGTGAGCGGCAGGTCGACTCGGAACTGATGGACGTGATTCTAGAAGCACTGGATGCGGTCAACGGCATGTTCAGCGAAGTGCGCGAACGTGCGCCGATCACGGCGGCCACTCCGGAACTGCTGGCGGCCCTGGCGCGCCTGGCTGAACCGGCTGCGGCTGCGCCGGTAGCACAAGCTGAGCCGGAACCTGTGGTGCAAGCCGAGGCGGACGTGACCGACAGCGAGTTCGAACAGCTGCTCGATTCGCTCAATGCGGTCAAGGCCGAAGCCGAAGCCCCGGCTGCGCCTGTGGCCACGCCGACCAGCGAAGATATTACCGACGCAGAATTTGAATCCCTGCTCGACCAGTTGCATGGCAAAGGCCAGTTCGCAGCCGATGCCGTGGCGCCCGCTGCGCCAGAAGCACCGGCAGCCAACGCCAGCACCGACATTACCGACGATGAATTCGAGGCACTGCTCGACCAGCTGCATGGCAAAGGCACGTTTGTAGCCGACGCCCTGCCGGAAGTCGCCGCCACTGCCGCCGCCACTGCCGCCGCAGCTCCAGCGGCTCCAGCGGCTCCAGCGGCCAGCAGCGCCGCACCGGCCGGCGACGGACTGATCTCCGATCACGAGTTCGAAGCCTTGCTGGACGAGTTGCACGGCAAAGGCAAGTTCACCGAGGTGGCCCCGGCTGCCGCAGCTGCGGTCGCCGCCGCACCGGTTGCCGCCAAAGCTGCCACGCCGGTCGCCAAGCCAGCCCCAGCCCCAGCGGCTGCCCCGGCACCTGCGCGTGCAGCGGCGCCGGCGGCGGCGGAAAAGCCCGCCAGTGAAGCCGAAACCACCGTGCGCGTGGATACCGCACGCCTGGACGACATCATGAACATGGTCGGCGAACTGGTGCTGGTGCGTAACCGCCTGGTGCGCCTGGGCCTGAACAGCGGCGACGAAGCCATGCAGAAGGCCGTATCGAACCTCGATGTGGTCACCGCTGACTTGCAGACCGCCGTGATGAAAACGCGGATGCAGCCGATCAAGAAAGTCTTCGGCCGTTTCCCGCGCCTGGTCCGCGACCTGGCGCGCCAGCTCAAGAAAGAAATCAACCTGGAGCTGGTGGGCGAAGAAACCGACCTCGACAAGAACCTGGTCGAGGCCCTGGCCGACCCGCTGGTCCACTTGGTGCGCAACGCCGTCGACCATGGCATCGAAACCCCGGAAGAACGCGAAGCCTCGGGCAAGTCCCGCAACGGCAAAGTGATCCTGGCGGCGGAGCAGGAAGGCGACCATATCCTGCTGTCGATCACCGATGATGGCAAAGGCATGGACCCGAACATCCTGCGGGGCATCGCCGTCAAGCGCGGCGTGATGGACAAGGACGCCGCCGACCGCCTGACCGACACCGAGTGCTACAACCTGATCTTCGCCCCAGGCTTCTCGACCAAGACCGAGATCTCCGACGTGTCCGGCCGTGGCGTGGGCATGGACGTGGTGAAGACCAAGATCAGCCAGCTCAACGGCTCGATCAATATCTACTCGACCAAGGGCCAAGGCTCCAAGATCGTCATCAAGGTGCCGTTGACCCTGGCGATCATGCCGACCCTGATGGTGATGCTGGGCAACCAGGCGTTCGCCTTCCCGCTGGTCAACGTCAACGAGATCTTCCACCTCGACCTGTCGCGCACCAACGTGGTGGACGGCCAGGAAGTGGTGATCGTGCGCGACAAGGCGTTGCCGCTGTTCTACCTCAAGCGCTGGCTGGTGGCTTCGGCTGCCCATGAAGAACAGCGCGAAGGCCATGTGGTGATTCTGTCCGTGGGCACCCAGCGCATCGGCTTTGTGGTCGACCAGCTGGTGGGCCAGGAAGAAGTGGTGATCAAGCCTTTGGGCAAGATGCTGCAGGGAACCCCGGGCATGTCGGGCGCCACCATCACCGGTGACGGTCGCATTGCGCTGATTCTCGATGTTCCGAGCATGCTCAAGCGTTACGCCGCACGGCGTATTTGATTCTGGTGGGGCAGGGCGGTCATGCCCGCCCCGCCTAACGGAGTGTTTATGGCAGTCAAGGTCCTGGTGGTGGACGATTCGGGTTTCTTCCGCCGCCGCGTCTCGGAAATTCTTTCCGCCGATCCAACGATCCAGGTGGTCGGCACGGCCACCAACGGCAAAGAGGCGATCGATCAAGCCATCGCCTTGAAGCCGGACGTGATTACCATGGACTACGAGATGCCGATGATGGATGGCATCACGGCCGTACGTCATATCATGCAGCGCTGCCCCACCCCGGTATTGATGTTTTCCTCGCTGACTCACGAAGGCGCGCGAGTGACCCTCGACGCACTGGACGCCGGCGCGGTGGACTTCCTGCCGAAGAATTTCGAGGACATCTCGCGCAACCCCGAGAAGGTCAAGCAGATGCTGTGCGAGAAGGTGCACAGCATTTCCCGCAGTAACCGTCGCAGCCTGTTCAGCGCACCTGCGCCGGCAGCGGCACCTGCGCCCGCAGCGCCTGCGCCGAGTTCGTCGTTTGCACGCCCGGCGCCTGCGCCCGTGGCTCGGCCTGCGGTGGCGCCGGTACGTACCGCAGCGGCACCGAGTGCTCATTCGCCAGCGCCCAAGCGCAAGGCTTACAAGCTGGTCGCCATCGGCACCTCCACCGGCGGCCCGGTGGCCTTGCAGCGGGTATTGACGCAATTGCCGGCCAACTTCCCGGCGCCAATCGTACTGGTGCAGCACATGCCCGCCGCGTTCACCAAGGCATTCGCCGAGCGCCTGGACAAATTGTGCCGCATCACCGTCAAGGAAGCCGAGGATGGCGACATTCTGCGCCCTGGCCTGGCGCTGCTGGCCCCGGGTGGCAAGCAGATGATGGTGGATGGCCGTGGCGCCATCAAGATCCTGCCGGGCGACGAGCGCCTGAACTACAAGCCGTGCGTGGATATCACCTTTGGTTCGGCGGCCAAGTCCTACGGTGACAAAGTTCTGGCGGTGGTGCTTACCGGCATGGGCGCCGACGGCCGTGAAGGCGCACGCCTGCTCAAGCAGGGTGGGAGTACCATCTGGGCCCAGGACGAGGCCAGTTGCGTGATTTATGGGATGCCGATGGCCATCGTCAAGGCTGACCTGGCCGACGCGGTCTATAGCCTGGATGACATCGGCAAGCATCTGGTGGAGGCCTGCCTCTGATGGATGTCTTGAGCCTGATCGGCATTACCATGGCGTTTGTCGCGATCATTGGCGGCAACTACCTGGAAGGCGGCCACCTTGGCGCCTTGGCCAATGGCCCGGCGGCGCTGATCGTGATCGGCGGCACCGTGGGCGCGGCGTTGTTGCAGTCGCCGCTGAGCTCGTTCAAGCGTGCCATGCAGATTCTGGTGTGGATCATTTTCCCGCCACGGGTCGACCTGCCAGGCGGCATCGACCGCGTGGTCAATTGGAGCCTCACCGCACGCAAGGAAGGCCTGCTGGGCCTGGAAGGCGTGGCCGATGCCGAGCCCGACAACTACGCCCGCAAAGGCCTGCAATTGCTGGTGGACGGCGCCGAGCCGGAAGCGATCCGCAGCATTCTCGAGGTGGATTTCTACACCCAGGAAAGCCGTGATATCAACGCCGCCAAAGTCTTTGAAAGCATGGGCGGCTACGCGCCGACCATCGGTATCATCGGTGCGGTGATGGGCCTGATCCACGTGATGGGCAACCTGGCCGACCCCTCGCAGCTGGGCAGCGGCATCGCCGTGGCGTTTGTCGCTACCATCTACGGCGTGGCCAGTGCCAATCTGGTGCTGCTGCCGGTGGCCAGCAAGCTCAAGTCGATTGCCATGCGCCAGTCGCGTTATCGCGAGATGCTGCTTGAAGGCATCCTGTCGATCGCCGAGGGCGAGAACCCGCGCTCCATCGAATTGAAGCTCCAGGGCTTCATGGATTGATGGGAAGGAGCTGCCAGTGAGCCGTCGCCGTCGCGAGCCCGAGGAACACGTCAACCATGAACGCTGGCTGGTGTCCTACGCGGACTTCATCACCTTGCTTTTCGCGTTTTTTGTGGTGATGTACTCCATCTCGTCGGTCAACGAAGGCAAATACAAGATCATTTCCCAGGCGCTGGTGGGCGTGTTCAACGATACCGAACGTGCCCTCAAGCCGATTCCCATTGGCGACGAGCGGCCCAAGACCGTCACCCCGGCCAAGCCGCTGGTCAACGACAGCGATGAAACCGCCGCCGGCGTCGGTGGCACCAGCGACCCGCTGAAAAGCATCGCCGACGATATCAGTGCCGCGTTTGGCGACCTGATCAGCTCCAACCAGATGACCGTACGCGGCAACGAGCTGTGGGTGGAGATCGAGCTGAACTCCAGCCTGTTGTTCGCCAGCGCCGATGCGCTGCCGAGCGACCAGGCGTTCACCATCATCGATAAGGTGGCGTTGATCCTCAAACCGTTCGAAAACCCGATCCACGTGGAAGGCTTCACCGACAATTTCCCCATCAGCACCGCGCAATACCCGACCAACTGGGAGTTGTCATCCGCCCGAGCGGCGAGCATCGTGCGCATGCTGGCCATGCAGGGGGTCAACCCCCAGCGCCTGGCTTCGGTGGGCTATGGTGAATTCCAGCCGGTGGCCAATAACGCCACGGTGGAAGGCCGTGCACGCAATCGCCGGGTCGTGCTGGTGGTGTCGCGCAACCTGGATGTACGCCGCAGCCTGACCGGCACCGGCACCGCCAATGCAACCCCGGATGCGGCGTTGAAGCGTGCTGGCACACAAACTGCACCGCCCGTAGTCAAGTCGCCGGTCAGATCGAGTAACGTCAATTCTCCGTCACCGGCTCAATAACCTTATGCAATGTCTCGGTCGCGCCTATGCCCACCGGGAGGAACCAACCGAATGAGAGTCTGGGCAGTTGCCAATCAAAAGGGTGGGGTCGGCAAGACCACCACTTCCATCGCCTTAGCCGGCTTGCTGGCCGAGGCGGGCAAGCGTGTGGTCGTGGTCGACCTGGACCCCCACGGTTCCATGACCAGCTATTTCGGCTATGACCCGGATGCGCTGGAACACAGCTGCTATGACCTGTTCCTGCACAAGGGCAGCGTGGCGGCGGATTTGCCTGGGCAACTGTTGCTGCCCACCAGCAACGACAGCATTTCGCTGTTGCCCTCGAGCACCGCCCTGGCCACCCTCGAGCGCCAGTCGCCGGGGCAGAGTGGCCTGGGCCTGGTAATCGCCAAGACCCTGGCGCAGCTGTGGCAGGAGTTCGACTACGCGATCATCGACAGCCCGCCGTTGCTTGGTGTGCTGATGGTCAACGCCTTGGCGGCCAGCCAGCAACTGGTGATTCCGGTGCAGACCGAACACCTGGCAGTCAAGGGCCTGGAACGCATGGTCAGCACCCTGGCGATGATCAACCGCTCGCGCAAGCAGGCGCTGCCGTTCAGCATTGTGCCCACGTTGTTCGACCGTCGTACCCAGGCGTCCCTCGGCACCCTGCGGGTATTGCGTGATGCCTACCCGCAAACCATCTGGAATGGCTATATCCCCGTGGACACACGCCTGCGTGACGCCAGCCGCGCCGGGCTCACGCCGTCGCAGTTCGATGGCAAGAGCCGTGGCGTGCTGGCGTACCGTGCGTTGCTCAAGCATCTGCTGTCGCAGCAGCTTGTGGCGCAGGTGGCGTGATGAACCGACCCGTCGACCTCAAGACCCGGCCGCAACTGGCACTGCAAACCTACTTGGATGCCTTGCTGCAGGACGCGACTGAGGAAGAGCTGCCGGAACCGATCCTGGTGCTGGAGCCTGCTGTCGAACCCCCCGGCACGCTGGATGAATTCCAGCTGGCGGTGCTCGAGGAGCAGGCCCGCGATGCACTTGCCGAGGCTGCGCCTGTGGTGGTGCCGGTCACGCCAGACCCGGTCGCGCCCATGGTGGTCGAGCCATTGGTTGACGTGCATTTGCCGCCGAGCATCACGCCGCCGCCCGTGACCGGCGATGGCCGCCCTTCATGGGCTGCCGAGCCGTTCGAGTGCCTGCTGTTCGACGTCGCCGGGTTGACCCTGGCGGTGCCGCTGGTGTGCCTGGGCTCGATCTATTCGTTGGAAGGCCACGAGCTGACGCCGCTGTTCGGCCAGCCGGAGTGGTTCCTCGGCATCCTGCCCAGCCAGGCCGGCAACCTCAAGGTGCTGGATACCGCGCGCTGGGTCATGCCCGACCGCTACCGCGACGACTTCCGCCAGGGTTTGCAATACGTGATCTCGGTGCAGGGTTACGAGTGGGGGCTGGCGGTGCATCAAGTCAGCCGCTCGTTGCGCCTGGACCCGAATGAAATCAAATGGCGCAGCCATCGCGGCCAGCGGCCATGGTTGGCGGGCACCGTGATCGAACACATGTGCGCCTTGCTGGATGTCGCCGAACTGGCCGAGTTGATCGCCAGCGGGGCAGTCAAGGCGATGCCACAGAACAAACGCAGTTGATTGAACAATAAGGTCCGTGCGCGAGTGCGGTCAGAGCAGCCTATACGCCGTGTCGAACGGCACTTGAAGGGGTCAGAGAGATGAACAAGTCAGCGTCCGCACAAGGTTTGGATGATCCGATCCTGCAATGGGTTACCTTCAAACTGGACAACGAAACCTACGGCATCAACGTCATGCGTGTGCAGGAAGTGCTGCGCTACACCGAAATCGCGCCAGTGCCGGGTGCGCCAAGCTATGTGCTGGGCATCATCAACCTGCGCGGCAATGTGGTGACCGTGATCGACACCCGCCAGCGCTTTGGCCTGGACACGGTCGAAGTCAGCGATAACACGCGCATTGTGATTATCGAAGCCGACAAGCAGGTGGTCGGGATCATGGTCGACAGCGTGGCCGAAGTGGTCTACCTGCGCCAGTCGGAAGTGGAAACCGCACCGAACGTCGGTAACGAAGAATCGGCCAAGTTCATCCAGGGCGTGTGCAACAAGAACAACGAGCTGTTGATTCTGGTTGAGCTGGACAAGATGATGAGCGAAGAAGAATGGTCGGAACTGGAGAGCATCTGATTGTTCCTTGAGGCAGCGGTGATTGTCCTGGCCCTGTTGTGGGCCGGGACCTTGGCGTTTTTGCTGCGCTATGTACGCCAGCAACGGGAGTTGGCCCTGCAACAGGCTGAACGCGATGTGGTGCGCGACCGGCGCATCCTGGAACTGGTCAAGCGGGTCGACCACTTCCAGCAAAGTGCCGTGCGGGTCGGGGATGAAGTGCATGAACTGCGCGCGATTCTTGCGCCATTGCCGGATAAGTTGGTGCAGTTGGAGCAGCGCGATCCTTCGAACCTGTCGTTCGCCCAGGCCGCCAAGCTGGTGGGCATGGGCGCGACCGTGGATGAGCTGACGCAGTCCTGCGGGTTGACCCAGGCTGAGGCGCAGTTGATGAGTAAGTTGCACAAGAGCTGATGGGGGGCTGGGCTTGCTTGCCCCGATAGCGGCCTGGCGGCCCACCTCTATCTACCTGGCACCCCGCAGTCCAAATGTGGGAGCTGGCTTGCCTGCGATGGCGGCCTGATAGCCGACGCTGATCGAGCTGACGCACCGCGATCCAAATGTGGGAGCTGGCTTGCCTGCGATGGCGGCCTGATAGCCGACGCTGATCGAGCTGACGCACCGCGATCCAAATGTGGGAGCTGGCTTGCCTGCGAAGACGGCCTTAAAGCCGACCAGGATCTCGGGTCAGACCGCGTACATATCCGTTCCTGCGGTAATGGCTGCTATTGGTTCCGCTTTTACAGCGGGTCACTTTGGAAAAGAGCCCCAAAGTAACCAAAGGGCTCTTGCTCCACCACTCGGCACCTCGCTTAGGCTCGGTGTGCCCGTAATTCGCCATGGATTTGGGGGGCCGCCGCCACGCGCCATCCATGGCGCGGGGCGGCTAAACCGGCATCCCTGCCGGTTTACCCCCCAAATCCCTGTCGAATTCCGGCCAGCGTGGTTTAACGGGGCGCCTGAGATCAAAAGCAGATCAAGAGCAAGATCAAGAGCGGCACGCTTCGCATCGTGGTTACCTTTGGGCGGCACCTTCGACATCTTTGTCGATTGAACCGCCGCCATCGCAGGCAAGCCAGCCCCCACTTTTTGATCTGTGTACTTCAATCAATTTTCTCCAACCACAGACTTTTCCTGTTCCCCAAGGGTCAACATCCTTCAAGCACCTTGACCCAGGAGATACCCCCAAATGACCACCCCCAAAGCCCTGTTGATCCTCCATGGCAAACAAGCCCTGAACGAGGACGTGCGTGCCGCCGTGCTGGCGAGGCGCAAGCAGGGTTGGGAACTGGCGGTGCGAGTGACCTGGGAAGGCGGGGATGCCCAGCGCCTGGTCAACGAAGCACTGGATGGCGGGTATACCCATATCATCGCCGGTGGCGGCGACGGCACCCTGCGCGATGTGGCCGAGGCCATGGCGTTGGCCAAGACCGATGCCAGCCTGGTACTGATGCCCCTGGGCACCGCCAATGACTTCGCCAAGGCCGCCGGCGTGCCGTTGGAACCGGCTGGCGCATTGGCCTTGCTTGACGTTCAGCCCAGGGCTATCGACCTTGGCCAGGTGGGCGGGCAGATCTTCCTGAACATGGCCACCGGCGGTTTCGGCAGCCAGGTCACGGCCAACACGTCCGAAGACCTGAAGAAAGTCCTCGGCGGTGCCGCCTACCTGTTCACCGGTTTGTCGCGCTTCAGTGAATTGAAGGCCGCCTACGGGGAGCTGGAAGGCCCGGATTTTCACTGGAAGGGCGAGCTGCTCGCGCTGGGCATCGGCAACGGTCGTCAGGCCGGTGGCGGGCATGTCCTGTGCCCCGGCGCATTGGCCGATGATGGATTGCTCGACGTCAGTATCCTGCCGGCCCCCCAGGAAGTGGTCGGCACCCTGCGTGAATTGATGAACAATGGCTGGGGCCTGGACACCATGTTCGTTCGCGCACGCCTGCCATGGGTCAATATCAAGGTCGCGCAAGGCCTGTATATCAACCTCGATGGGGAGCCGCTGGAAGGCGATGACCTGCATTTCGAGGCATTGCCCAAGGCCCTGCGCGTGCACCTGCCGCAGGGGTCGCCGTTAGTCGTCCAGGCTGATGATCTGCTCGCGCACGGCGAATAGCACCAGGCCCGCCACGTCGAAAATCTGCAGGCGCTTCATGATCTGCGAGCGATGGGCTTCCACGGTCTTGATGCTCAGGCCCAGGCCGTGGGCGATTTCCCGGGTGGACTTGCCGCGGACGATCAGGCGCAGGATCTCCAGTTGTCGCGCCGTCAGGTTATGGCTGTGGGCGACGGGGGCGTTCGGGCCCTGGCTGCGGATCAGCGCCTGGTTGATCACCGTGTGGGCGATGGCGGGGCTCAGGTAGCGTTCGTTGTTACGCAGGGCCAGCAGGGCGTGCTCCAGCTCGTTGGCGGTGGTGTCCTTGAGCAGGTAGCCGTGGGCGCCAGCCTCCAGCGCACGCATGATCAGCTCGGGATCGGTGTGCATCGACAGGATCAGCACCTTGCACGTGGGGTAGGCGCTTTTGAGTTGCTGCAAGGCATCCAGGCCGCCGGTGTGTTTCATCGACAGGTCGAGCAACACGATGTTCGGCTGCAGGGCACTGAATTGCTCCAGCAATTGCGCACCATCGCTGGCCTCGCCGATTACGCTGTAGCCGGGGAGATCCAGGATCAGTGCACGCACGCCGGCGCGAATCAGCGCGTGGTCATCGACCAGGAGTAAGGTGCAGGTCACTCGAGAACCTTAGGGGGGCTGGCCCGTTTGAGGGCGCGGGGCGCCCAGGGGAAAAGTGCGTTGATGCGTGTGCCTTTGCCTGGCTGGCTGCTGACGGTCAGGGTGCCCCCCAGCTGATCGGCCCGCTCCGTCATGCCGGCCATGCCCCGTTGGCCCTCCCGACCGGGGTCGGTGGCAGGCGAGAAACCCAGGCCGTCATCGCAGATTACCAGTGACAGGCCTTCGGGCAGGCGTTGCAGGCGCACCAACAGATTGTGCGCCTGGGCATGGCGAAGCATGTTGGTGACGGCTTCCTGGGTGATGCGAAAGGCCGCCACGGCCATTTCCTCGGGGATGCCGGTCAGTCGTTGCTGGCACTCCAGGCTCCAGCATACCTGGGTGTTCTCCAAGGTCTTGAGCAGGTGCGCGCGCAGGCTGGCTTCCAGGCCCAGGCTTGCCAGCTGGCGAGGGTTGAGGATCGCGGACACGTCGCGCACCTTAGCCAGGGTTTCGTTGAGCGTGTTGCACAGCACCGAGCAATGGTTTTGCAGGTCTTGGGGCAGGCGACGTTGCAGCCATTCGCCTTGCAGTTTGGCGGCGGTCAGCAGTTGGCCAATGTCGTCGTGCAGTTCACGGCTGAGACGGTGGCGTTCGTTTTCCTGGACCTGCAGCAGGCGGTCGGCCAGTTCCTGGGGCTGGAACTTGATGGCTTTGCGCGAGCACCACTGGTGCAGGCCCACCATTGCCAAGGTGACCAGGTTGAGCAGCAGAATCAATAATGGCAGCGGCGCGCCTTGCAGGTATGCCCACAGGCTGGCCAACAGAGAGCACAGGCACAGGGCAAGGATGAGGCGGCGGGCATCGCTGCGGAACACGGACCTGGCGATAAGTGACTTGAGGCTGGCGTACATAGCGGATGGAGCCAATGAGGGTTCACTGCGGGGAGGCCGGTTGACCGGGCTCTGTTTGGAATGCGCAGCCGAATCGTTTTTTAAACAGGGTGAAGTTAAAACATTTCGAGCGGGGCATAGTACCACCGCTCTTACCGTTGGTCGCCTGATTGGTGTATGACCCACACGAATACTCTGGGCGGTCATCCCAAAGTGGAAAGTTGTATTAACGAAGTTGGTTTGTATAACAATCGCGTTGATGGCTAATTGATATTTACTGCAGGCGTACCTCATGCTGCGCAGAGTAGTTTTGATTTTTTTGCGGAATCTGCAGGGTAGCCGCCTCAATCAATGACCTTTGCTCACCGTCATCCAGGCTCAGTATGCCCGTGCGGGGGTCGATAAATTCCAGTTGCCAGGCCAGCAGCGTCAGGCAGTCGTGCAAGGCATCCAGCGCCTGATCATGCAATTGCACGGGGCTCACGGCATTGGCGATCAGGTATTGAATTTTCCGGGAGAACTCGCTGATCGCCTGCAAGGCCAGGCAGTCCGCGCGCTCGGCGAGCTTGCTCAAGCTGACTTTCATGCACTCGACGGCGTCACTGTCGTTTGGAATCAAATGCAGGTGGCTCAAGCACTCTTCTGACTTGTTCAACAGCTTTTCAGCCTCGTGCAGGAACTCGGGAAATGCAAGTTGCCACTCCTTACCGTCGTTCATCATGCAAGTCTCCCTAACAAAAGATCGGGTGATGAGATGTCGCACCGGGTGAATGGCTTAAAACTAGCGCTGAAACACGACTTGGACTTGTAGGCCGCTTCCGATATTCCAGTAGGATGTTTATTGAAATGCTCACGAAAGTCGTATGTAGCCCCGGGTGTGAGGGGTGACACGACTTCAGTTGCCGATACGTGAGTGCCTGAAAGGCCCATGGGCCAAGGGCTGGGGATGGCAAACAAAAGCCTGACTCCATTCATGCAATGAGAATGGCGTCACATTAATGGCTATTAGATATCGCGAATATCAGGTTGGGCCTGATTGCGCATAGGGGAATCCCTTACGAGGTGGAACCGCGCGCCGATTCGAGTGTCGTGCGGGCTCGTTGTGAGGTGAATGCAGTAAAGCATGATGTCAGTGTGACATCAATGTGTTTGCATGGCATTTTAGCAGGGTCAAGGTTTGGTGCTTGCCGCCGATAACCGTCTATACGAACCGCACACCCTTCAGCGCACACCTGCATGTACACCAGGAGCTTTCAATGGCCGGCATTCTCGACACGGTAGATCAACGCACGCAATTGGTGGGTGAGAATCGCCTGGAGATTCTCATGTTCCGCCTGGCTGGGCGGCAGTTGTTCGCCATCAACGTGTTCAAGGTGCAGGAAGTGCTGCAGCTGCCCAAGCTGACCCTGATGCCCCAGCGCCACCCCTTCGTGTGCGGGGTGGTCAACCTGCGTGGCCAGACCTTGCCGGTGATCGACCTGTCCCAGGCCATCGGCATGCGCCCTCTGGTGCCGGGGCCCAACAGCACCATCATCGTCACCGAATACAACCGTTCGGTGCAGGCCTTCCTGGTCGGCGGCGTCGACCGCATCGTCAACATGAACTGGGAAGCCATCCTGCCGCCGCCCACCAGCGCCGGGCGCCAGCATTACCTCACCGCCATCAGCAAGGTCGATGACCAGTTGGTGGAGATCATCGACGTGGAGAAAGTCCTCGCCGAGATCGTGCCCTACAACGCCAAGGTCTCCCGGGAAAAACTCGAAGACCCGCTCCTGGAGCGTGCCCGTGGCCGCGAAGTGCTGCTGGTGGACGACTCCAACGTGGCCCTGTCGCAGTTGCGTGACACCCTCGGCCAGTTGGGCGTGAAGATGCACATCGCCAGTGACGGCCTCAAGGCCCTGAACATGCTCAAGGCCTGGGCTGACACGGGCCAGGTGATGACCGACAAGCTGCTGATGATCTTCACCGATGCCGAAATGCCCGAGATGGACGGCTACCGCCTCACCACCGAAATCCGCAATGACCCGCGCCTGCGTGGGCTCTACGTGGTGCTGCACACCTCACTGTCGGGCAGCTTCAACGACTCGATGGTGAAGAAGGTTGGTTGTGACAACTTCCTTTCCAAATTCCAGCCGGACAAGCTGGTAGATGTGGTGCGCCAACGACTGATGTTGGACGAAGTGCCTGCCTGAGGTTAGGATGACACTTTGTGTCCTAGGAATGCAGGCCCATGCTTCGTCTCAGTGCGTTGTACCGTTACCCGTTGAAGTCCGGCAAGGGCGAACCCTTGCAGCAGATCGGCCTGGATAAACTCGGGTTGCAGGGGGATCGACGCTGGATGCTGGTGGACGAGGCCAGCGGGCGGTTCCTGACGCAACGGGCCGTGGCGAAGATGAGCCAACTGTCGGCGCTGTGGAACAGTATGGGCGGCCTGACCCTCAGTACGCCCGGTCATGCGCCGCTGGAGGTGGCTTTGCCCGGCGACGAGGACTTACGCGGTGTCACCATCTGGCGCGACACCCTGCGCGTACCGGATGCGGGCGATGCAGCGGCGGCCTGGGTCAGTGCGTTCATCGGCAAACCCACGCGCCTGGTGCATATGCCCCTGGAGCGTGCGCGTTCTACCGACTCCGGTTATGGCCAGGATCACGATCAGGTGGGGTTCGCTGACGGTTACCCCTTGCTGTTGATCGGCCAGGCTTCTCTGGACGACCTGTGTGCGCATATCGGCCGGCCGATGGAAATGCTGCGCTTTCGTCCCAACCTGGTGATCGAGGGCGCCGAGGCCTTTGCCGAAGATGGCTGGAAACGCTTGCGCATCGGCGACGTGGAGTTTCGGGTGGTCAAGCCGTGCTCGCGCTGCATCCTCACCACCATTGACCCGCAGACCGGCGAGCGCAGCCCCGACCGTGAGCCTTTCGCGACGCTGGAGACCTATCGCAAGACCGAGAAGGGTGCGATGTTTGGCCAGAACCTGGTCAACGACGGCATCGGGCGCCTGGAAGTCGGCATGCCGGTGACGGTGCTGGAATAAAAAATGCCCGTCTCGCTGGAGGCGGGCATTGTTGTTTGCCGGTGATGCTTAGCCGCGGTATTCACACAGGTAAGCGGTGTCCACGGCAACCTTCAACTGGAACTTGCTGTTGGCCGGTACGTTGAACTGGCTGCCGGCGGCGAAGGTTTCCCACTCGCTGCTGTCGGGCAGCTTGACGGTCAGGGCGCCGGAAACCACGTGCATGATTTCACGCTGGGCGGTGCCGAATTCGTATTCACCCGGGGCCATCACGCCGATGGTCGCCGGCCCTTCTGCGGTGCCGAAAGCGATCGACTTGACGGTGCCGTCGAAGTACTCGTTGACTTTGAACATGGGTGAATCCTCGGAAAAGGGTCTGGAAAGGCCGGCCAGTATGCCCAAGCCTGTGGGAGCTGCCTAGACCGGCAAAATCAACGGCAACAGGCGTGCGGTATTGCGTGCATCTTCCAACGCGCGATGCTGCTGGCCATGGAACTGCATCCCCGCCAGTTGCAGGGCGCCGTTGAGCCCCAGCGGCTTGTCCAGGCGCCGGGCCTTGGCGAAGCGTTGCTTGAGGTTCACATGGGGCGTTTGGCCCAGGGCGCTGGCCAGGTCATGGCGTTGCCATTCCAGCTCAAGCTGCACGCGATCGTAATCCCCCCAGCTGGCCCAGCCTTCCAGGCGTGCCTGATGCTGGCCCAGCCAGCGCTCGAACAGCGGCCACACCTCGGTGATCGGTGCGGCTGCGTCGATATTGGCCTGGGTGATGTGGGTCAGTTTGCGGCAAAAGGGCGTCAGCAATGGCCGTCGCAGTGGCCGCACAAAGCGCTGGAAGTGATCCAGTTCGCGGCCCTGGCGGTTGACCAGGCTGGCGCCAATCTCGATGACTTCCATCTCCGTCACGGGCCAGCCGCCGTCATCCGTTGTGGCTTCAAGGTCAATAATCAGCCAATGAGGCATGGTGCAGGTTCCCGTACTCGTCCCTTCCTGATGGGGATAGAGCGTAGCCCGGCCCTGTAGTTCCGCCCAGGGCCGTTATTCGATCTCCAGCAAAACCTGACGGTTGCGCACCTGATCGCCCGTCACGACGCGCATCTGCTTGACCGTGCCATCGATACCGGCCTTCAACGGGTGCTCCATTTTCATCGCTTCGAGCACCAGCAACAGTTGGCCTTTGCTGACGGTCTCACCGACGCATACCCGTATATCGACGATGGCGCCGTCCATGGGCGCCTGGACCGTGCCGCTGCTGGCGCCGGCCTGGCGGCTGGCGACTTGCTGGGTGCGGTCGGTGACGGTCAGCCCTGGTAGCCATAGCCGGTTGCCGTCCAGGTGATAGGCGATGTGGCGGCGGATACCGTTGATGACCAGGCTGGCGTGGCGGCCGTCGGTAGTGAGTCGCAGGTCGTCAACGCTGACGCTGTGGAGTTGGCCGTTGGCCTCCAGGCGGTACGTTACGGAGACACTCGCCGTATTGCGCCAGCGCGCAAGTGTTTGGGTGTGCTGGTTGGCGCTGTGTTGATAGAACAGCGCGGCGGCCAGCGAGAGCTGTTCAGCGGTCGCCGTCTGCTGTGGGATGACGCTGAAGTGTTCAGCGATCAAGCCTGTGCTGAAGTCGCCGTTAATAAAGTTCGGGTGCTTGAGCAGGTCGATGAGCAAGCGCTGGTTGGTCGCTACGCCCAGCAACAGGGTGTCTTCCACGGCCCGCAGCAGTTTTCGCCGGGCTTCTTCGCGGCTGGCGCCGTGGGCGATGATCTTGCCCAGCATCGGGTCGTAGAACGGGCTGATGGTTTGGCCTTCATGCAAGCCATGGTCGATACGCACGCCAGGCGCGGGTTCCCAGCGCAGCACGTCGCCGGTTTGCGGCAGGAAGCCCTGGGCCGGGTCTTCGGCGTACAGGCGCACTTCCATGGCGTGGCCGGTCAGGGTCACCTGTGATTGGGTGAGTGGCAGCGGTTGGCCGGCGGCGATCTGCAACTGCCAGTCCACCAGGTCGAGGCCGGTGATCATCTCAGTGACGGGATGTTCGACTTGCAGGCGCGTGTTCATTTCCAGGAAATAGAACTGGCCGTTGCGATCAAGCAAAAATTCCACGGTGCCGGCACCCACATAGTTCACCGCCCGCCCGGCTTTGAGCGCGGCTTCGCCCATGGCCTGGCGCAGATCGGGCGTCATCACGGGGCAGGGTGCTTCTTCAATGACTTTCTGATGGCGGCGCTGGATCGAACAGTCGCGCTCGCCGAGGTAGATCAGGTTGCCATGGCTGTCGCCGAACAGTTGCACTTCCACGTGGCGCGGGTCGATCAGCGCCTGTTCGAGGATCAGTTCGTCGCTGCCGAACGCATTCATGGCTTCCGAGCGTGCGGTGCGCAGTTGCTCCAGCAGCTGTTCGCGCTGGTACACCAGACGCATGCCACGTCCACCGCCACCGGCGCTGGCCTTGATCATCAGCGGGAAGCCGATGCGTTCGGCTTCCTGTTGCAGGGTGGCATCGTCCTGGGCACTGCCTTGGTAGCCGGCGATGCAGGGTACGCCGGCGTCGAGCATGGTGAGTTTGGATAGGCGTTTGCTGCCCATCAGTTCGATCGCCTCGGCGCTGGGGCCGATGAAGGTGAGAGTGGCCTGCTGGCAGGCACGGGCGAAGTCGGGATTTTCCGAGAGGAAGCCGTAGCCGGGGTGAATGGCGTCGGCGCCGGTCAGTTGGGCGGCGGCGAGGATGGCCTCTGTGTTCAGGTAGGACTGGTGTACGGGAGCCGGGCCGATGTGTACGGCTTCGTCGGCCATCTGTACGTGCAGGGCATCGGTATCTGCGTCGCTGTAGACGGCCACGGTGCGATAGCCCAGAGCCTGGGCGGTGCGTTGGATGCGGCAGGCGATTTCGCCGCGGTTGGCGATCAGGATCTTGGTGAATGCGGGCATTGGGTTATCCCTTGATGAATGTGGCGTGTGTTGGGGCCTCTTCGCAGGCAAGCCAGCTCCCACATTTGAAACGGGTTCCTCTGTGGGAGCTGGCTTGCCTGCGATGGCGTCATCGAGACCAACTCGGCTTTCGCTTCTGCATAAACGCCTGCGTCCCCTCAACCCCTTCTTCACTCCTCACCGCCTCGGCAAACCACTGCGCCCCCCGGTCCAGTACTGCATCAAGCGGCTCATCCACGCTTGCCAGCAACAGGGATTTGGTTCGCGCATTGGCCCCCGGCGCGCACTGCAATACCTGACCCAGCACTTCATCCAGCCGCTGCGCCAGTGCCTGGGCATCGTGCTCGACAAAATGCACCACGCCCAAACGGCCAGCCTCAATCCCATCAAACCGCGCCGCCGTCAGCGCCAGCCGCCGTGCCTGGGTCAAGCCGATGCGCTTGACCACAAACGGCGCAATCTGCGCCGGCAGCAACCCCAGGCGGGTCTCGGGCAAGCCGAACTGGGCCTGGTGGTCGGCGATCGCAATATCACTCACACACGCCAAGCCAAAGCCGCCGCCCAGCACCGCGCCTTGCAACAATACAATCACCGCCTGCGGCAGCGCCTCTACCTCTTGCAGCAAGGTGCCAAATGCCCGGTTCAACGCTTGCAGTTCATCCCCCGCGCCGACCAGATCCTTCACATCGGCCCCCGCGCAAAAATGCCCGCCCGCGCCGCTGATCACCACGGCGCGCACCTGGCCGTCCAACTGCGCCAGTACCGCACGCAGCTCATTGACCATTTCAAGGCTCATCGCATTGCGACATTCGGGCCGGTTGAGGGTGATATGCAGCACGCCGCTATGGGCTTCGAGCAGCAAAGTGTTCATGGCTTTTTACCGGGCAGGGTGCCCATCAGTTTGCAGATGATGCCCAGCATGATTTCGTCGGCGCCGCCGCCAATCGACACCAGGCGCACGTCGCGATAGGCGCGGGCCACCGGGTTGTCCCACATGAAGCCCATGCCGCCCCAATATTGCAGGCAGCTGTCGCTGACCTCGCGGCCCAGGCGCCCGGCCTTGAGCTTGGCCATGGACGCCAGGCGGGTGACGTCCTGACCCTTGATGTATTGCTCGGTGGCCTGGTAGACCAAGGCGCGCAGGCATTCGATTTCGGTCGCAAGTTCGGCCAGGCGAAAATGGATCACCTGGTTGTCGATCAACGCCTTGCCGAAGGTCTGGCGTTCCTTGCAGTACGCGATGGTGCTGTCGATGCAGTACTCCAGGCCCTTGATCATATTGGCCGCGCCAAACAGGCGTTCTTCCTGGAATTGCAGCATCTGCATCATGAAGCCCGCGCCTTCCTGGCCGATGCGGTTGCGCTGCGGCACGCGCACGCCGTCGAAGAACACCTGGGCGGTCTCGGAGCTGTGCATGCCGAGCTTTTCCAGGGGCGGGCTGACGCTGATGCCCGGGGTGTTCATCGGCACCATGATCAGGGATTTGTTGATGTGCGGCTTGTCATCGGAGGTGTTGGCCAGCAGGCAGATAAAGTCGGCGCTGGGCGAGTTGGTGATCCACATCTTGCTGCCGTTGATCACGTAGTCGCCGCCGTCCTTGCGCGCATGGGTCTTGAGCCCGGCCACGTCGGAGCCGGCGCCGGTTTCCGAAACACCGATGCAGCCGACCTGTTCGCCGCTGATGGCCGGGCGCAGGAATTCGTCACGCAGTTCGTCGGAACCGAAACGGGCCAGGGCCGGGGTGCACATGTCGGTCTGCACGCCGATGGACATGGGGATGCCGCCGCAGTGGATGCTGCCGAATGCTTCGGCGGCGACGATGGAGTAGCTGTAGTCCAGGCCCATGCCGCCGAACTGCTCCGGCTTGGAAATGCCCAGCAGACCGAGGTCGCCGGCCTTGCGGAAGATTTCATGGATAGGAAAACGCCCGGCTTTTTCCCATTCATCCACATAGGGGTTGATCTCGCGGTCGACGAAGGCGTGCACGGTGCGGCGCAGTTCCTGGTGCTCCTGGGTGAAGATCATTTTTATTGTTCTCCTGGTTAGAAACGCGCCACGCCAAAGCTGTTCGGTTGCAGTTGCCGCCGTTCGGCTTCATCACAGATATCCAATAGAAACCCGAGCAAGGTACGGGTATCCCGTGGATCGATCAGCCCGTCGTCCCACAGGCTGGCGCTGCCGTAGAGTGCGGTGGATTGGCTGTCGAGCTTCTGCGCGGTGACCTGTTCGAGCATGTCCAGTACCTTGGGATCGGGCACCAAGCCGTCCTTCAACTGCTTGGCTTCGGTGACGATGCGCAGCACCTTGCCGGCCTGCGCGCCGCCCATCACCGCCGTGCGGCTGTTGGGCCAGGCGAAGATAAAACGTGGGTCCAGGCCGCGGCCGCACATCGCGTAGTTGCCCGCTCCGTAGGAGCCACCGACCACGATGGTGAGTTTAGGCACACGGGCATTGGCCACCGCCTGGATCATCTTCGCGCCGTGCTTGATCACCCCTTGCTGTTCAGACTCGGTGCCGACCATGAAACCGGTGGTGTTGTGCAGGAACAGCAGCGGCGTGCGGCTCTGGTCGCACAGCTGGATAAATTGCGCGGCCTTGCTCGCGCCCTTGGGTGTGATGGGGCCGTTGTTGCCGATCACGCCGACGGCGCGTCCCTGGATCTGCAGGTGGCCGCAGACGGTGTGGGCGTCGAACTCGCCCTTGAATTCAAGAAAGTGCGAGCCGTCCGCCAGGCGTGCGAGGATCTCGCGCACGTCGTAGGGTTTTTTCGGGTCATCGGGGATCAGCCCCAGCAACTCTTCAATGGGATATAGCGGCTCTGCGTAGGCACGTTTGGGCGCGAGGGGCAGACGCTGATTCCACGCCAGCAAGCCGACAATTTCACGCACGATGCGCACGCCGTCGGCATCGTTTTCCGCCAGGTACTCAGCAGTGCCGGCGGTTTGCGCGTGCATCTCGGCGCCGCCCAGTGCCTCCTCGCTGGCGACTTCGCCGGTCGCGGCCTTGAGCAACGGTGGCCCGGCGAGGAACAGCTTGGCCTTGCCGCGCACCACCACCACGTAATCCGACAACCCCGGCTGGTAGGCGCCGCCTGCGGTAGCCGAGCCATGCACCACGGTGATCTGCGGCAGGCCCATGGCCGACATCCGTGCCTGATTGGCAAAGCTGCGCGCGCCTTCGACGAAAATCTCGGCGGCATAGTTGAGGTTGGCGCCGCCGCTTTCGGCGAGGGTTACCACCGGCAGTTTGTTTTCCATGGCGATCTGTTGCAGGCGCAGGGATTTCTTCAGCCCGGAGGGGGAAATGGTGCCGCCTTTGATCGCGCTGTTGTTGGCCACCACCAGCATACGCACGCCGCTGACATAGCCGATACCGGCGATCAACCCGCCACCCGCCGCACTGCCGTCTTTATCGTCATGGAGTTTGTAGCCGGCAAGGCTTGCCAGTTCAAGAAACGGCGCGCCGGGGTCGAGCAGCAGGTTGAGGCGCTCACGGGGCAGCAGTTGGCCGCGCTTGTCGAACTTGGGCTTGGCTTCCTGGGCCTTGGCAAGCAGGGTGTGTTCCAGTTGGCGCAACTGGGCGATGGCGGCGAGCATGGCTTCGCGGTTTTGCGCGAACTGCGGGCTGTGGGCATCAATCAAGGTCTCAATCACCGGCATGCTCTATTGCTCCGCCTTGAGTACATCCGGCAGGTAGGCACGGTGAAAACCGTTGAACGGCTCACTCGGCGCCTGCGCCTTGTGCAGCGGCCACGCCCGGCTGCCCAGGCTGGCGGCGCCGTCGATGCGCAGGGTGCTGCCGCTGACGAAGGCCGCGGCCGGGCTGAGCAGAAACACGATGGCGGCGCTGACTTCCGACTCGGTGCCGATGCGCTTGAGCGGCACATACTCGCGCAAGGTAGGGATCACCGCCTTGAACGCGCCTTCATAGGTGTCCATGCCGCTGGAGGCGATCCAACCGGGGGCCACGGCATTCACACGCACCCCGGCATAACCCCATTCAAACGCGGCGGTCTTGGTGAGGTTGTCCATGCCCGAGCGCGCCGCGCCGGAGTGGCCCATGCCGGGCATGCCGCCCCACATGTCGGCGAGCATGTTGACGATGGCGCCGCCGTGTTGGCTCATTGATTGGTTGAACACTTCCCGCGCCATCAGGAAACCGCCCACCAGGTTGGTGCGCAGTACGGTTTCAAAGCCTTTTTGATTGATCGCGGCCAGGGGCGACGGATATTGGCCACCCGCATTATTAACCAAGCCATGGATCGGGCCGTGATCGTGGATGACCTGGGCGACCAACGTCTTTACCGCCTCTTCATCACGGATATCACAGGCCAGCCAATGGGCGATGCCGCCGTCTTCGGCAATTTCCGCCGCGACCTTCTGCAGCTTTTCCGGCTTGCGCCCCACCAGGATGACACGGGCGCCAAGGGCCGCCAGTTCATGGGCGGTGCAGCGGCCAATGCCACTGCCGCCACCGGTGACAATCACGGTTTGCCCCTGGAACAGGCCGGCTTTGAAGATCGAGTTGAAGGCCACGGCGATGGTCCTTTAGCTGAGTTGATCGGCAATGTGCTGCGGCACGGCGATGGGGATTTCCAGCAACTGCTGGGCGAAGGCTTTGCCTTGCGGGTCGATGCGCAGGCTGGCGATGCCGCCACCGCCCAAGGCATTTTCCAGCAGGAAATTCAGGCTGTGGCTGCCGGGCAAATACCAACGTTCGACACGGCCACAGATCGGATCGAGCACATGGTCCATCCAGTCGACGATCACCTCCGGGGTCAGCGTTTCGGCGATCCACGGCAGGTAGTCGGGGTGGCGGGCGATCACGCCGATATTGCTGTGGTTGCCCTTGTCACCGGAGCGTGCCACGGCGAGTTTCACCAGCGGCACACTGGCGTCGGCGCGGCCCTGGGGTTTGGCCGGCTCGATGGGCGCAGCCGGCGTGAGCAGGGGCGTAGAGGCGGGCAGCTCAACGGCATGGCGTTGGCCTTGGTAGTCGATGACCACTTCGCAGCACGACTTGTCGATCAGGAACGAAAACAGCCGGATCAGCGGATACACCGTCGGCCGCCCGCCGACAATGCCGGTCAGGCCCGGCGCCATGCCGGTGGCCGCCTGGGCGATCTCACGGGCGAACAGCACCAGCGCCTGCTTGCTCGGGTGCCGTACGGCGAGCTTGACCACCACCTCACGGCAATCGTCACGCCGGGCATGGGCGCCGTAGGTGGCTTCACTGCCGAGCAGTTCGATGTTGACGTCGGTGTAGGGCGCCCAGCCGCGCTGGCTGAACAGTTCCGAGGTCTTGTTGATGATTGCCTGGCTGACCCGCTCGGCCTTGGCTACCGCGTCAATACCTGCAAGCAGGCAACTGGCGGTACAGCGAAAGCCATCGGGGTAGGTGGCGCTGACCTTGTACTGGTCGGTGGGTGGCAGCCCCTTGGCGCCGTGCAGGCGTACAGCGTGTTTGCCTTGTTGCTGCAATTTGACCTGGCTGAAATCGCAGATCACATCCGGCAGCACATAGGCCCGCGGGTCACCGATTTCATACAGCAGTTGTTCGGCCACGCTGAGTTCGCTGATCAGCCCGCCGCTGCCCTCGACCTTGTTCACGGTGAAGTGGCCGTCGGCGCTGACTTCGACGATGGGGAAACCGATGTGCTCATAGTCGGGCACGTCGCGCCAGTCGGTGAAGTTGCCGCCGGTGC
The DNA here is from genome assembly GCF_001439685.1 of Pseudomonas libanensis. GTDB lineage: Bacteria > Pseudomonadota > Gammaproteobacteria > Pseudomonadales > Pseudomonadaceae > Aquipseudomonas > Aquipseudomonas libanensis. The sequence goes on along the minus strand of NZ_JYLH01000004.1, from coordinate 181,609 downwards.
ACTGGGCGCCGCATTCGATGATATGCCCGGCCAGGGCGGCCTGGGCGAGGTGATCGTAGTCTTGCCACGACCAGTTGAATTCGTGCACCAGTGCTGCGCTGACCACTGCACTGTCGACCACCCGGCCGGTGATAACGATATCGGCGCCCAACCCCAGGGCCTGGGCAATGCCTGGCGCGCCGAGATAGGCGTTGGCGGACACACACACGGGTGGCAGTGAGGCACCGCTGAACATGTCGGTGACCGTGGGCAGGTGTTTGAGTTGGGGGTGCAGATCATCGCCGAGCAACACGGCGATTTTCAGGCCGATGCCAGCCTGGTCGCAAGCCGCTTGCAGGGCGGCGGCGCACGCCCGGGGGTTGATGCCGCCGGCATTGCTGATTACCCGGATGCCCTGCCGCTGGATATCCGCCAGCAAGGGCGTGAGCACCTCGACAAAATCTGTTGCGTAGCCGGCCTTGGGGTCTTTCATGCGCGCACCGGCCAGGATCGACATCGTGACCTCGGCCAAGTAGTCGAATACCAGGTAATCCAAGGCGCCGCCGTGCACCAACTGGGCGGCGGCAGTGCAGGTGTCACCCCAGAAGGCGCTGGCGCAGCCGATACGAACCGTCTTGCTCATGAGAAGTCCCTGCTCCAATGGCTGGCGTCGAGACTACCAAGCAAGCGCTTGGTTTGTAAACTGTCGAAACAAGTTTTACCCAAGCGCTTGCTTGGGTGGCAGCCACGGCCTAAATTGCCGCCCAAGACGTCAGTTGAAGTGAAGGAGAGTAGCGTGGATGAGCACAAAGCCTTGGGGGTGATGCGCACCATGGTCGACGGTGGCCAATTAACTGATCCGGAAAGTGCGCGGGGCAAACTGCTGCAAACCGCAGCTCACCTGTTCCGCAACAAGGGCTTTGAACGCACGACCGTGCGGGATTTGGCCAGCGCCGTAGGCATCCAGTCGGGCAGCATCTTTCATCATTTCAAGAGCAAGGATGAGATCCTGCGGGCAGTGATGGAGGAAACCATCCATTACAACACCGCGATGATGCGTGCTTCGCTGGAGGAGGCGAATAACGTGCGCGAGCGTGTGCTGGCGCTGATTCGCTGCGAGTTGCAGTCGATCATGGGCGGCAGTGGCGAGGCCATGGCGGTGCTGGTCTACGAATGGCGCTCGCTGTCGGCCGAAGGTCAGGCCCAGGTGCTGGCCCTGCGCGACGTGTACGAACAGATCTGGCTGCAGGTATTGGGTGAGGCCAAGGCCGCTGGCTACATCAAGGGCGATGTGTTCATCACCCGGCGCTTCCTCACCGGCGCGCTGTCCTGGACCACCACCTGGTTCCGCGCCCAGGGCAGCCTGACCCTTGAGCAATTGGCTGAAGAGGCGTTGCTGATGGTGCTTAAGTCAGACTGAGGCGCAAGTTATTAAATTTGATGGCTAAAGTTGTCTCCCCAGATAAAAACGCCTAGCTTATCGCCATCAAAGAATTCAACGGTGTGTGCCTCGATGTTTTCGCCATGGCGGCTGGCTGCAGGACTTACATTATGGGCACTGGGCAGCGCCGCGTGGACGCAGGCGAGCGCTGCGCAATTGGTGAGGGTCGGTGCGGCGCACTTTCCGCCCTACACCGTGCGTCCCGAGCAAGGGGCAGACACCGGTTTGCTGCCGCAATTGCTCGAGGCGCTGAACGCTGAGCAAACCGACTATCAGTTTGTACTGGTACCCACCTCTATCCCCCGGCGTTTTCGCGACTTCGAGCAAGGTCGGGTCGATATGGCGGTCTTCGAAAACCCGTTGTGGGGCTGGCAGGAGATTGCCCATACCAGCGTCGACATGGGCCTGGAAGACGCAGAAATCTTCGTCGCCCAACGCCAGGCCGGGCGTGACCAGAGTTACTTCGCCGATCTCACCGGCAAACGCCTGGCGGTATTCAGCGGCTATCACTACGCCTTCGCCAACTTCAACCCCGACCCCAAAAACATGGCCGAACGCTTCAACGCCACGTTGACCTATTCCCATGACAGCAACTTGCTGATGGTGGCGCGTGGGCGTGCGGATATCGCGCTGATCACCCGTTCCTACCTGAGTGATTTCATGGTGCGCAACGCGAGCATGGCCAGGCAGTTCCTGGTGTCGGAGCGCATTGACCAGGTGTATCACCATTACGCGTTGCTGCGGCCAAAGGCACCGATCACGGGGGAGGCGTTTTCGGCGTTGCTCAAGGGCCTGCGGGACAATGGCCAGATGCTGAAGATCTTTGAGCCGTATCGAATTGATGTAACACCGCTGCCCTGAGATCTCTGGGGGCGAAATGTGGGAGGGGGCTTGCTCCCGATAGCGGTGGGTCAGCCAACATCAATGTTTGTTGGGCTAACGTCTTCGCGAGCCAGCCCCTCCCACATTGATCGCGTTCGGCATCTATTATCAGAGACCGGTCGAATCCCCGCGCCGCTCCTTCCACGTTTGTTTGCGCCGCGTTCAAACCCTGCGCGCAAACGTATCGCTATGACTGCCCGACACCTTGCGGCAATGCACCAACGCATCGCGAATCATGAAGTTCACCAACGTCGGCGAAACCCCGAGTTCCTTGGCAATGTCCTTCTGCGGCACGCCATGCAGGCGGTACATCTCGAACGCGTAGCGGGTGCGCTGGGGCAGTTGCGTCAAGGCGTCGGCGATGTTTTCCAGGGTGTTGAAATTGATGTGGGAGGTTTCCGGTGAAGCGCCGTGAATAACCACATTCAAGCCTTCCTCTTCCGTCCCGGAGTACTTGAGCTCCAGGGCCTGCTTGCGGTAGTGATCGATGGCCAGGTTGCGCACGATCTGGAACAGGTAGCTCAGCTGGGCCTTGAACGATGAAGTGATCGTCGGCGCAGACTGCAGTCGGAAGTAGGCGTCTTGAACCACATCTTCGGCGCGGGAGCGGCAACCGGTGATACGTGCCGCGATCTTCACCAGCATGAGCCGATTGTCGACAAACGCCTGGAGAAGGGGTGAATCGCACCTGCCTGTGGATACTTGTTCCGTCATGGAAATCACCTTGCTGCTATTAGGTTAGGGGAGGGCGTCCCTGCTGAGGCCTCCTACACATCGGGCAACAAATTATGCTTAATGATAATGATTGTCAAATGAGAAGGCGAACTAATCTTATGCCTTTGTAGAAGGTGTGAACCACGTCTCGCTCGTCCCCGACGACTAATTATTTGCCTCTGCCGTCCGTTCTTCTGGGTGACAGGCCTGTTAGTACAACGGCCAAGGATCAGTACCCGCAGGAGGACCAGATGGGTTTTTATCGTGCATTCGGCATGTTGCAGTTTGGAGTCCTCGCCTCATGAGTGCGCCACCCCGGCTGCGCCTGTTTTGCCTGCCTCATTCAGGCGCCAGTGCCTCGGTCTACGCTCGCTGGCGTCGCGCCCTGCCGGATTGGCTGCAGGTGTGCCCGCTGGAATTGCCCGGGCGCGGCCTGCGCATGGACGAGCCGTTGCAGCGCGATATCAAGGCCCTGGCGGCGCAGTTGGCCGAGGAAATCAGCGATGAACTCGACGGCCCCTATGCCCTGTTTGGCCACAGCCTTGGCGGGTTGCTGGCCTTCGAACTGGCCCATGCCTTGAGTGCGCGCGATGTGCCGGCGCCCCTGGCGCTGTTCGCTTCCGGCACCGCCGGGCCGGCGCGACGCGATGTCAGTGAATACGCCGTCGAAAAAAACGATGCCGAACTGATCGCCCGCTTGCGCCAATTGCAGGGCACCGCCGAAGAGGCCCTGGCCAACCCCGAGTTGATGCAGTTGATGCTGCCGATCCTGCGCGCTGACTTCCTGTTGTGCGGCAGCTTCACCTATGGCGAGCGCAAGCCCCTGGGCCTGCCGATCCATGTGTTCGGCGGCAAGCAGGACAGCGTGCGCGCCGACCAGTTGCTCGACTGGCAGCTCGACACCGCCAGCGGTTTTTCCCTGGACATGTTTGACGGCCACCACTTCTTCCTCGTGCAGCACGAAAGCGCCGTGCTGCGTTGCATGCGCCGCTATGCCGAGGAACACCTGGCGCGCTGGCGCATCGACGCGGCGCGGCAGCGGCTCGCGGTCTGATCGCTCGCCACTGTTGATTTTCAAGTAAGCCGAATTTCCCGTAAGCCGATTTCAGGCAGGAACCCCATGATGGACGCCTTCGAACTTCCCCGCACTTTGGTCCAGTCCCTTCAACGCCGTGCTGCGCAGACACCGGACCAGGTGGCTCTGCGCTTCCTGGCCGAGTCGGCCGGGCAGAGCGTGGTGCTCAGCTACCGTGATCTGGACCTGCGCGCCCGCACCATCGCCGCCGCCTTGCAAGCCAAGGCCGGCCCGGGCGAGCGTGCGGTGCTGTTGTTCCCCAGCGGCCCGGACTACGTCGCGGCGTTCTTTGGGTGCCTGTACGCCGGAGTGATCGCGGTGCCGGCTTATCCGCCGGAGTCCACGCGCCGTCATCACCAGGAGCGTTTGCTGTCGATCATCCAGGACGCCGAGCCGTGCCTGCTATTGACCATTGCCAGCCTCCGGGAAGGCCTGGCGCAGATCGAAAACGCACCGCCAGTATTGAGCGTGGACAGCCTGGATGCACAGCAGGCCGAGCGTTGGTTCGAGCCCGAGCTGCAAGCTGACGACATCGCCTTCCTGCAATACACCTCCGGCTCTACCGCCTTGCCCAAGGGCGTGCAGGTCAGCCACGGCAACCTGGTCGCCAACGAAGTATTGATCCGCCGTGGTTTCGGCATCGACCTCAACCCCGATGACGTGATTGTCAGCTGGCTGCCGCTGTACCACGACATGGGCCTGATCGGCGGCCTGCTGCAACCCATTTTCAGCGGCGTGCCCTGCGTGTTGATGTCGCCGGCCTACTTCCTTGGCCGCCCATTGCGTTGGCTGGAGGCGATCAGCGAATACGGCGGCACCATCAGCGGCGGTCCGGATTTCGCCTACCGCCTGTGCAGCGAACGGGTCAGTGAATCGGCCCTGGAGCGCCTGGACTTGAGTCGCTGGCGCGTGGCCTATTCCGGCTCCGAACCGATTCGTCTCGATACCCTGGAACGCTTCGCGGAAAAATTCGCCCGCTGTGGTTTCACCTCGAACAGTTTCTTTGCCTCCTACGGCCTGGCCGAAGCGACCCTGTTTGTCGCCGGCGGCATCCGTGGCCGCGGCATCCCCGCGCTGCGCATGGACGAACAGGCCCTGGCCGCCAACCGCGCCGAACCCGGGCAGGGCAGTGCGATCATGAGTTGCGGCACCAGCCAGCCGGACCACGCTGTGCTGATCGCCGATCCTCACACGCTCACGGAGCTTGCCGACAACTGCGTCGGTGAACTCTGGGCCACGGGCCCGAGCATCGCCCACGGCTACTGGCGCAACCCCGAAGCCAGCGCCAGAACCTTCGTCGAGCACGCCGGCCGCACCTGGCTGCGTACCGGTGACCTGGGGTTCATCCGCGACGGCGAGGTGTACATCACCGGGCGCCTCAAAGACCTGCTGATCGTGCGTGGTCACAACCTCTACCCCCAGGACATCGAACAGACCATCGAGCGCGAAGTGGAGGTGGTGCGCAAGGGCCGGGTTGCTGCCTTTGCGGTGAATGACCAGGGCGTGGAAGGTATCGGCATTGCGGCGGAAATCAGCCGCAGTGTGCAAAAAATCCTGCCACCCGAAGCGCTGATCAAGGCGATCCGCCAAGCCGTGGCCGAGGCTTATCAAGAAGCCCCGAGCGTGGTGGTGCTGCTCAATCCCGGTGCGTTGCCAAAGACCTCCAGCGGCAAGGTGCAACGCTCGGCGTGCGCGATTCGCCATGCCGATGGCAGCCTCGACAGCTACGCGCAATTCCCCGGCTTGCCAACGCAGGCAAGCGAGGTGGCGCTGGAGTCTGACCTGCACAACCAGATCGCGGCGATCTGGTGTGAGCAATTGCAACTGGACAGCGTGGCCGCCGACGATCACTTCTTCCTGCTCGGTGGCAACTCCATCACCGCCACCCAGGTGGTCGCCCGCCTGCGCGAAACCCTGGGCCTGGAGCTGAACCTGCGCCTGCTGTTCGAAGCCCCGACGTTGTCGGCGTTTGCCGCCGGCGTGGCGCAACTGCAACAGGACGGCGGCGTTGCCCAGGGCGCGATCCATGCGCTGTCGCGCCACGAAGACCTGCCCCAATCCCTGGCCCAGAACCGTCTGTGGATCACCTGGCAACTGGACCCACACAGCAGCGCCTACACCATTCCCGGTGCCTTGCACCTGCGTGGCGAACTGGATGAAGATGCGCTGCGCACAAGCTTCCAGCACTTGATCCAGCGCCACGAAGCGCTGCGTACGCGTTTTTACGAACGTGATGGGCAAGCCTTCCAGCGTGTAGAACCGCAGGTGGATTTCGCACTGCAAGTCATCGACCTCAGCGACCTGCCCTACGCCGAGCGCGACGCCCGTGCGCAACAGATCCGCGAAGACGAGGCGCGTACCCAGTTCGACCTGGAAAAAGGCCCGCTGCTGTGGGTCACCCTGGTGCGCCTGGACGATGAAGACCACCAACTGCTGGTGACGCTGCACCACATCATCGCTGATGGTTGGTCGCTGAATATCCTCATCGATGAGTTCTCGCGCCTGTACGCCGCTGCCGTCCAAGGCCAGAACCTGGACCTGCCACCGTTGACCTTGCACTACGCCGACTACGGCAGCTGGCAGCGCCAATGGTTGGCCGAAGGCGAGGGCCAGCGACAACTGGCGTATTGGAAAACGCAGTTGGGTGAAGAGCATCCCGCCTTGGACCTGGCCACCGATCACCCGCGTTCCGCGCTCCATCGGCACAGTGCTTCGCGCCATAGCGTGCGCCTGGATGCGCGCCTCAGCGCCGCGATTCGCCAGACCGCCCAGGCCCACGAGTCGACGCCGTTCATGCTGTTGTTGGCGGCGTTCCAGACCTTGCTTTATCGCTACAGCGGGCAGCGCGATATCCGTATCGGCGTGCCCAATGCCAACCGCCCGCGCCAGGAAACCCAGGGCCTGATCGGGTTCTTTATCAACACCCTGGTGCTGCGTGCCGAACTGGATGGGCGCCTGCCGTTCAATCAACTGTTGGCGACCACCCGCGAGACGGCAATGGCCGCCCTGGCCCATCAGGACCTGCCTTTCGAACAACTGCTGGAAGCCTTCCCCCAGGCCCGCGAACAGGGCCTGTTCCAGGTGATGTTCAACCACCAGCAACGTGACCTCGGCGCCTTGCGGCGCCTGCCGGGCCTGCTCGCCGATGAACTGCCATGGCACAGCCGCGAAGCCAAGTTCGACCTGCAATTGCACAGCGAAGAAGACCGCAACGGGCGCTTGAGCCTGTCGTTCGACTACGCCGACGAGCTGTTCGAGGCCGCGACCATCCAGCGCTTGGCCGAGCATTTCATTCACCTGCTGCAAGCCGTGTGCGCGCAACCCCAGCAAGCTCTCGGCGACGTGCCGTTGATGCTGGCCGACGAGCAACACGCCTGGAGCGCAGCACCTTGTGAGCCGGCCCGGCAATGGTTGCCCGAGCTGCTCAACCAACAGGTCTCGGACGCCACCGCAGTGGTCTGGCAGGATGGCAGCCTGACCTTCGCCCAGCTGCACACCCAGGCCAATCGTCTGGCCCATTACTTGCGCGACAAAGGCGTCGGCCCGGACGTGTGCGTGGCCATCGCCGCCGAGCGTTCGCCGCAACTGCTGGTCGGCCTGCTGGCGATCATCAAGGCCGGTGGCGCCTATGTGCCGCTGGACCCGGATTATCCCGCCGAGCGCCTGGCCTACATGCTCAAGGACAGCGGCGTGCAGTTGCTGCTCACCCAGACCGCCTTGCTGGCGCAACTGCCCAGCGCCGAAGGCGTGTGCGTGATCGCCATGGACAGCCTGCACCTCGACCGCTGGCCAACCCAGGCACCGGGCCTGCACCTGCACGGCGACAACCTTGCCTACGTGATCTATACCTCCGGTTCCACCGGCCAACCCAAGGGCGTGGGCAACACCCATGGCGCGCTGGCCGAACGTTTGCAGTGGATGCAGGCCACTTACCAACTGAATGAAACCGACGTGCTGATGCAAAAGGCGCCGATCAGTTTCGACGTGTCGGTGTGGGAGTGCTTCTGGCCGTTGATCAGCGGTTGCCGCCTGGTGCTGGCGGGGCCGGGTGAGCATCGCGACACGCACCGCATCGCGCAGTTGGTGCAGGAACATGGCGTGACCACGCTGCACTTCGTGCCGCCGCTGTTGCAGGTGTTTATCGACGAGCCGTTGGTGGCCGAATGTACCAGCCTGCGCCGCCTGTTCTCCGGTGGCGAAGCCTTGCCCGCCGAGTTGCGTAATCGCGTGCTGGCCCAGCTGCCTGCGGTGCAATTGCATAACCGTTATGGCCCGACCGAGACTGCGATCAACGTCACCCATTGGCATTGCGCCGCGGCGGATGGCGAGCGATCGCCGATTGGCCGGCCCTTGGGCAATGTAATCTGCCGTGTGCTCGACGAGCAGCTCAACCCGTTGCCGGCCGGTGTGCCGGGTGAGTTGTGCATCGGCGGCATCGGCCTGGCGCGTGGTTACCTTGGCCGCGCCGGGCTGACCGCTGAACGCTTTGTCGCAGACCCCTTGGGTGCGGCCGGCGCACGTCTGTATCGCACGGGTGACCGTGCGCGCTGGAGTGCCGATGGCGTACTTGAATACCTCGGGCGTCTGGATCAGCAGGTCAAACTGCGTGGTTTCCGTGTGGAGCCGGAAGAAATTCAAGCGCGCCTGCTGGCCCTCGATGGCATTGCCCAAGCCGTGGTGCTGGTACGCGATGCGCAGTTGATCGGTTACTACACTGCCCACAACGAACTGGACGAACAGCAAGTCAGGACCACCCTGGCCGCCCAGTTGCCGGAGTACATGGTGCCGGCGCTGCTGATGCGCCTGGACGCCATGCCGCTGAGCCCGAGCGGCAAGCTTGACCGCCGCGCCTTGCCGGAGCCGGCCTGGCAGACCCGCGAGCACGTCGAACCGCACACAGCGTTGCAGCTGCAAATCGCCGCAATCTGGCGCGAAGTGCTTGGCCTGCCACGTATCGGCCTGGGCGATGACTTCTTCGCCTTAGGCGGGCACTCGTTGCTGGCCACGCAAATCATCTCGCGCACCCGCCAGGCGTGTGACGTCGAGCTGCCGTTGCGCACCCTGTTCGAAGCCAGCGAATTGGGCGCCTTTGTCGAGCAGGTGGAGTTGATCCAGGCCGCCGGCCAACGCAACCGACAGACGGCAATCGCCAAGGTCGACCGCAGCGCGCCGGTGCCGTTGTCCTATTCCCAACAGCGCATGTGGTTCCTCTGGCAGATGGAGCCCGACAGCCCGGCCTACAACGTCGGCGGCATGGCGCGCCTGCGCGGCGTGCTGGATGTACAGCGTTTCGAGGCAGCGTTGCAGGCGTTGATCATGCGCCATGAAACCCTGCGCACCACCTTCCCGAGCGTCGACGGCGTGGCATACCAGAAGGTTTCGCCGCAGACCGCTGTACGCATGGACTGGCAGGACTTCTCAGCGCTGGACGAAACCGAGCGCCAACAGCGCTTGCGGCAGCTGGCGGATCAAGAAGCCCACACGCCGTTCAACCTGGAAACCGGGCCGCTGTTGCGGGCCTGCCTGGTCAAGTCCGGCGGGCAGGAACACTACCTGGTGCTGACCCTGCACCATATCGTCACCGAAGGCTGGGCCATGGACATCTTTGCTCGTGAACTCAGCGCCTTGTACGAAGCCTTTATCGACGAACGCGACTCGCCGCTGGTGCCGCTGCCGGTGCAGTACCTCGACTACAGCGTCTGGCAGCGCCAGTGGCTGGAGTCTGGCGAGCGCCAACGTCAGCTGGATTACTGGACCGCGCAACTGGGCACTGAACACCCGTTGCTGGAGCTGCCCGGCGACCGCCCACGGCCAGCGGTGCAAAGCCATCAAGGCGAGCTGTACCGCTTCGACCTGAGTGATGCGTTGGCCGCCCGTGTACGCGCCTTCAATGCCGAGCGCGGCCTGACCCTGTTCATGACCATGACCGCGACCCTGGCCGTGTTGCTCTACCGCTACAGCGGCCAGACCGACCTGCGCATCGGCGCCCCGGTGGCGAACCGCATTCGCCCGGAAAGCGAAGGGCTGATCGGCGCGTTCCTCAATACCCAGGTGCTGCGTTGCCAGCTCAATGGGCAGATGAGTGTCGCCGAGCTGTTCGAGCAGGTGCGTCACACCGTGATCGAGGGCCAGTCCCATCAGGACCTGCCGTTCGACCATCTGGTCGAAGCCCTGCAACCGCCGCGCAGCGCGGCGTACAACCCGTTGTTCCAGGTGATGTGCAACGTGCAGCGCTGGGAGTTCCAGCAGCGCCGCCAACTGGCGGGCATGAGCGTCGAGTACCTGGCCAACGATGCGCGGGCGACCAAGTTCGACCTCAACCTGGAAGTCACCGACCTCGACCATCGCCTGGGTTGCTGCCTGACCTACAGCACCGACTTGTTCGATGAGCCGCGCATTGCGCGCATGGCCGAGCATTGGCGCAACCTGTTGCAAGCCTTGATCGCCAACCCGCAGCAGCGTCTGAGCGAATTGCCGTTGCTGAGCGCAGATGAACAGCGCGCCTTGCAAGACAGCCTGGGGGTGGAGAAGGGCGAACATCGCCTCGACCAGTGCATCCATCAGTTGTTCAGTCAGCAGGCCAGCCAGCGATCCGATGCGCCAGCGCTGACCTTTGCCGGGGTGACCCTGAGTTACGCTGAACTGGACGCCCGCGCCAACCGCCTGGCGTGGATGCTGCGCGAACGCGGCGTGGGCCCGCAGGTGCGTGTCGGCCTGGCGCTGCCGCGCTCGCTGGAAATGGTCATTGGCCTGCTGGCGATCCTAAAGGCCGGTGGCGCCTACGTGCCACTGGATCCGGAATACCCGCTGGACCGCCTGCACTACATGATCGAGGACAGCGGCATCGGCCTGCTGCTCAGTGATGCGGCGATGTTCGAAGCCCTCGGCGAATTGCCGGCAACGGTGGCGTGCTGGTGCCTGGAAGATGACCTGCCGGTGCTGGCCAATTATCCCGCTGATGCACTGCCGTTTGTGAGCCTGCCGCAGCACCAGGCGTACCTGATCTACACCTCGGGCTCCACCGGCAAGCCCAAAGGCGTGGTGGTGTCCCACGGTGAAATCGCCATGCATTGCCAGGCGGTGATCCAGCGGTTTGGCATGCGTGCCGATGACTGCGAACTGCACTTCTATTCAATCAACTTCGACGCCGCCACCGAGCGTTTGCTGGTGCCGCTGCTCAGTGGTGCACAGGTGGTGCTGCGCGCCCAGGGGCAGTGGGATGCCGAAGAGATCTGCGCACTGATTCGCACCCATCGTATCAATATCCTCGGCTTCACCCCCAGCTACGGCAGCCAGTTGGCCCAGTGGCTGGCGACCCAGCAGCAGACCTTGCCGGTGCGCATGTGCATCACCGGTGGCGAGGCATTGACCGGGGAGCATTTGCAGCGCATCCGGGCAGCGTTCACGCCCGAGGTGTTTTTCAACGCCTATGGCCCGACCGAAACTGTGGTGATGCCCTTGGCCAGCCTGGCGCCGCAGCAGGTGGAGGAGGGCGCCGGCAGCGTGCCGATTGGCAGCATCATCGGTGAGCGCGTGGCCTACATTCTCGACGCCGACCTGGCGCTGGTGCCCCAAGGCGCCAGTGGTGAGTTGTATATCGGCGGCGCCGGCCTGGCCCAGGGTTATCACCGCCGTCCGGGAATGACGGCGGAGCGCTTTGTCGCCGATCCGTTTGCCGCCAGTGGCGGGCGTCTGTACCGCACCGGCGACCTGGTGCGCCAACGCGCCGATGGCCTGGTGGAATACCTGGGACGCATCGACCATCAGGTGAAGATCCGCGGTTTCCGCATCGAGCTGGGCGAGATCGAAACGCGCCTGCTGGAACATCCCGCCGTGCGCGAGGCGGTGGTGCTGGCGCTGGATGCGCCGAGTGGCAAACAGCTGGTGGCCTACCTGGTCAGCGATGCCGAACACGGTGCGCTGCGCGAAGCGCTGAAGGCGCACCTCAAGGCGCAACTGCCGGATTATATGGTGCCGGCGCATTTGATCGTGCTGGACAGCATGCCGCTGACCGCCAACGGCAAGCTCGACCGCCGCGCCTTGCCTGAGCCGGATCAGGAGGCCAATCGCCAACATTACGTGGCACCACGCAATGCGCTTGAAAGCACCCTGGCAGCGATCTGGTGCGCGGTGTTGAACGTGCAGCAAGTCGGCCTCGACGATAACTTCTTTGAGCTGGGCGGTGACTCGATCCTGTCGATTCAGGTGGTCAGCCGTGCACGCCAGGCCGGCATTCATTTCAGCCCCCGCGACCTGTTCCAGCACCAGACCGTACAGACCCTGGCTGCCGTCGCCACCCGTTCGGAGCAGGTCACCGCCGAGCAAGGTGCATTGACCGGCAGCTCCGGACTTACGCCGATCCAGCACTGGTTCTTCGACACTGACATCCCGGCACGCCAGCACTGGAACCAGGCGTTGGTGCTCAAGCCCCTGCAACTGCTCGACCCCCATCGCCTGGAGCAAGCGCTGCTGGCGGTGTTGGAACACCACGACGCCCTGCGCCTGAGTTTCACCCGGCGCGGCGCGCAATGGCACGCCGAACACCTGGCCGTGCCGGAAGGCGGCGTGCTGATGCAGGCTCAGGTGGGTGATATGCAACAGTGCACCGCACTGTTCACGGACACCCAGCGTAGCCTCGACCTGGAGCACGGGCCGCTGTTGCGTGCCCTGCTGGTGGACGGGCCGCAGGGCCAGCAACGCTTGCTGATCGCGATCCATCACCTGGTGGTGGATGGGGTGTCCTGGCGTGTGTTGCTGGAAGACCTGCAAAACGTCTATCGCCAACTCAGCGAAGGCCAGTCCGTCAGCCTGCCGGCCAAGACCAGCGCGTTGCGCGATTGGGCGGCGCGCTTGCAGGCCTATACCCAGAGTGAATCCCTGCGCGAAGAGTTGAGCGTATGGCAGGCGCAGTTGGCCGGCCCGGCCGCGGCCTTGCCGGTGCAGCGCCCGCATGGAACATTACGCAATTGCGATGCCGAAACAGTCAGCGTGCGCCTGGACGCCGAACGCACCCGCCAGTTGCTGCAACAGGCACCGAGTGCCTATCGCACCCAGGTCAACGACCTGCTGCTGACCGCCCTGGCCCGCGTGCTGTGCCGCTGGAGCGGGCACGACTCGGCATTGATCCAGCTGGAAGGCCATGGTCGCGAGGCCTTGTTCGATGACATCGACCTGACCCGCAGCGTTGGCTGGTTCACCAGTGCCTATCCGTTGCGCCTGACACCGCAGGCCGGGCAGGGCGACTCGATCAAGGCGATCAAGGAGCAACTGCGCGCCCTGCCGCACAAAGGCTTGGGCTATGGCGTGCTGCGCTACCTGGCCGATGACCTGTGCAAACAGAACATGGCCGCATTGCCGAGCGCGCAGCTCACCTTCAACTACCTGGGCCAGTTCGACCAGAGCTTTGGTACCGATGCATTGTTCCACCCGCTGGAGGAATCCGCTGGCCTGGCCCATGATCCGGATGCGCCGTTGCCCAATGAGTTGAGCGTCGATGGCCAGGTGTATGGCGGTGAGCTGGTGTTGCGTTGGACCTTCAGCCGTGAGCGGCATGATCAACAGGTGGTGGGCGATCTGGCCGAGGCTTACCTGGCCGAATTGCACAGCCTGATCGCTCATTGCCTGCAGGACGATGCGGGTGGCCTCACGCCGTCCGACTTCCCCCTGGCCCACCTGACCCAGGCGCAACTGGATGCCTTGCCGGTGCCAGCCAGCGCCATCGAAGATGTCTACCCGCTGACCCCGATGCAAGAGGGCCTGCTGCTGCACACCCTGCTGGAGCCGGGCACCGGGCTGTATTACATGCAGGACCGCTACCGTATCAACAGCGCCCTGGACCCCGAGCGTTTTGCCCAGGCCTGGCAAGCGGTGATCGCCCGCCACGAAGCCTTGCGCGCCTCGTTCTGCTGGAACGTCGGCGAAGACATGCTGCAAGTGATCCACAAGCCCGGCAGCACGCCGATTGAATACCTGGACTGGAGCGCCGACCCGCAGGATGAGCAGGAGCCGCGTCTGCAAGCCTTGCTCAAGGCCGAGCGCGAAGCCGGATTCGATCTGCTCAACCAGGCCCCGTTCCACCTGCGCCTGATCCGCGTGGGCGAGGCGCGCTACTGGTTCATGATGAGCAACCACCACATCCTCATCGATGCCTGGTGCCGTTCGCTGCTGATGAATGACTTCTTCGATATCTACACGGCCCTGGGCGAAGGCCGCGACGCGCAACTGGCGACGCCGCCGCGCTATCGCGACTACATTGCCTGGCTGCAACGCCAGAACCTCAACGAGGCGCGCCAGTGGTGGCAGCAAAACTTGCAAGGCTTCGAGCGCACCACGCCGATCCCGAGCGACCGCCCGTTCCTGCGCGAACATGCTGGTGGCAGCGGCGGCATGGTGGTGGGCGACTGCTACACCCGCCTGGATGCCCGCGACGGTGCGCAGCTGCGCGAACTGGCCCAGGCGCATCAGCTCACCGTCAACACCTTCGCCCAGGCAGCGTGGGCCCTGGTGCTGCGGCGTTTGAGTGGCGATCGCGATGTGTTGTTCGGCGTCACCGTGGCCGGGCGCCCGGTGGACATGCCCGAGATGCAGCGCACCGTGGGGCTGTTTATCAACAGTATCGCGCTGCGGGTGAAACTGCCCGAGGACGGCCAGACGTGCAGCGTGCGCCAGTGGTTGAGCGCCTTGCTCGACAGCAATATGCAATTGCGCGAGTACGAATACCTGCCGCTGGTGACTATCCAGGAGCACAGCGAATTGCCCAAGGGCCAGCCGCTGTTCGACAGCCTGTTTGTGTTCGAGAACGCGCCGGTGGAAGTCTCGGTGCTCGATCGCGCGCAAAGCCTGAACGCCACCTCGGATTCCGGTCGCACCCACACCAACTTCCCGCTGACCGCCGTGTGCTATCCGGGGGATGACCTCGGTTTGCACCTGTCCTACGACAAGCGTTATTTCGACGAAAGCACCGTGCAAGGCATGCTCGCTGAGTTCAAGCGCCTGTTGCTGGCGCTGGTGCAGGGCTTCCATGGCGACATGGCCGAGTTGTCGCTGATTGGCGAGCAGGAGCGTGAATTCCTGGTGGACGGCTGCAACCAGAGCGCACATGCCTACCCGCTGGAACGCAGCTACATCGAGTTGTTCGAGGAGCAGGTCGCGCAGCATCCGCAGCGTATCGCCGCCAGTTGTCTTGACCAGCAATGGAGCTACGAGGATCTGAATCGCCGCAGCAATGGCCTCGGCCATGCGCTGATTGCGGCGGGAGTCTGCGTGGACCAACCGGTGGCGTTGCTGGCTGAACGTGGGTTGGACTTGCTCGGCATGATCATCGGCAGCTTCAAGGCCGGTGCCGGCTATTTGCCGCTGGATCCGGGCCTGCCAAGCCAGCGTTTGAGCCGCATCATTGACCTGAGCCGCACGCCGTTGCTGGTCTGTACCGAGGCGTGCCGCGAGCAGGCCATCGAGTTGCTCGAAGGTGTTGATTGCCAGTTGCTGGTGTGGGAAGAAATTCCCGCCCGTGGCGAAAACCCAGGTGTCTACAGTGGCCCGGACAACCTTGCCTACGTGATCTACACCTCGGGTTCCACTGGCTTGCCCAAGGGCGTGATGGTCGAACAGCGCGGCATGCTCAATAACCAGTTGAGCAAGGTGCCGTACCTGAGTCTGAGCGACACCGATGTGATCGCCCAGACCGCGTCGCAAAGCTTCGACATTTCCGTCTGGCAGTTCCTCGCCGCGCCACTGTTTGGTGCGCGGGTGGACATCGTGCCGCCTGCCATTGCCCATGATCCGCAAGGGCTGCTGGCCCACGTTCAAGCACAGGGCATCACCGTGCTGGAGAGTGTGCCATCGCTGATCCAGGGCATGCTGGCCCAGGAGCGTATCAGCCTCGACGGCCTGCGCTGGATGTTGCCGACCGGGGAGGCCATGCCGCCGGAGTTGGCCCATCAGTGGCTGTTGCGCTATCCGGATATAGGTTTGGTCAATGCCTACGGCCCGGCGGAGTGCTCGGATGACGTGGCGTTCTTCCGCGTCGATCTGGCCTCGACCCGAGGCACCTACCTGCCGATTGGTACGCCGACCGACAACAACCGTTTGTACCTGCTCGATGGCGCACTGGAATTGGTGCCCCAAGGCGCGGTCGGTGAATTGTGCGTTGCCGGCACCGGTGTCGGCCGCGGCTACGTCAGCGATCCGCTGCGCACTGCCCAGGCCTTTGTGCCCAACCCATTTGGCGCGCCGGGCGAACGTCTCTACCGCACCGGCGACCTGGCGCGTCGACGCAGCGATGGCGTGCTGGAATACGTCGGGCGTATCGACCATCAGGTGAAGATTCGCGGCTATCGCATCGAGCTGGGGGAAATCGAAGCGCGTCTGCATGAGCAACCGCACGTGCGTGATGCGGCGGTGGGTGTGCAAGAGGGGGTCAACGGCAAGCACCTGGTCGGTTACCTGGTGGTCGCCGACGCCACGCTCGACCCGAGCGAACAGCTGGAGCGCATCAAGCAACGCCTGCGTGCCGAACTGCCCGAATACATGGTGCCGCTGCATTGGCTATGGCTTGAACGCCTGCCCCTGAATGCCAACGGCAAACTCGACCGCAAGGCCCTGCCGGCCCTGGAGATTGGCCAGTTGCACAGCCAGGACTATGTGGCGCCTCGCACTGAACTGGAAACCACGTTGGCGGCTATCTGGGCCGAAGTGCTGAAAGTGGAGCGGGTTGGGGTGCAGGACAACTTCTTCGAACTGGGCGGGCACTCGCTGCTGGCCACGCAGATTGCTTCACGGGTACAGAAGACCTTGCAGCGCGATGTGCCGCTGCGGGCGATGTTCGAGTGCAGCACAGTGGCGGAGCTGGCTGAGTATATCGAGGGGTTGGCGGCCAGTGAGATCAGCGCGGAAAAGGCGGATCGGCTGAGTGATTTGATGGCGGAGCTGGAGGGTTTGTGAGGCAGCCGCTGATCTGAAATGCCGAGATTTTCCAGCAGAACTGTCAAATCTGACAGTAGGCAAAAGAACGCCAGAAGCGCTCACTTGGAAGAGCCCTGCAGCGTGGAGAAAGTTGGGGGCACTTCCCTTGGAATAGGAGTTCCTTGTATGGCTAAGAAAATTTCGTCGCCTGAAAGTCTTTCAGTACCCATGGCTGTGGAGATGGACGCAGCAGTGATTTCCAGCGAAGTAGACGGAACGATTGTACCGTCCCGAATACCGGGAACCGAACTGACTGTTGACTCGCGTATGGACAGTTCACCTATCACCGTTGAGTTTCGTGCGCAGAGGAAGAAAGAGAATTCTGAAGAGATATGGGAAACCCTGGAATTTGAAGATATCGTCGATTCGAGCAATGTGCCTGGAGCGAGGAAAATTGCTATCCCATTGGATTATTTGACGAGCTCAATGGGGTTCACGCTTTACATCGTCTACAGGGGCAAATCCCAGGGGCAGACGGCCGTATCGCTGGAGAAGCAAATAGGTATATCGTTCTATCCCGCAACGGGCTATGAAGAACTCGCGCCCAGCTTGCTTGACGAAAAAATCCTGCATAACACGCCGACCTATGACATGCGCGATCACACCGGCGACGAGACGGTGCTGGTACCTGTGCCGCCGCTTGCCAAACAGGGTGACAAGCTCTACTGCACCGTTGCCACTGAGCAAGATGCTGCTCGCCATGTTTTCTACACCGTAGTGTATGGCTATGAGTTGACTGCTGAGGATGCGGTCGAGGGCCATGTGCTGCGCTTCTCAATTAGCCGTGGTTGGTTGGCACGGCGCAAGCAGTGGCGAGCGCTCACCCTCCAATGTGCCTGGATCACCAGCGGCCTGGAGGCCGAGCCTCCGGCTGAGGTGGCGCCCCATCTGGAAACGCGACTGCCAAGAAATGCCCTCGAAATCCAGAATCGGCGCACTGCCGCATTGGTCGTGGATCATGGTCTTGAAAACCTGCCGCCTCCGCATCTGCGCCAGTCGGTACTGTACAACGATGGCTGGTGCCTTAACCCGGACCTCACCAAAGCGGGGGGCGATGTTGAAGTCTGCGGCTTGGACAGCTATGCCGAGGACGAGATCTGTTTCTATGTGAGCGGCCCCGACGGCGAGAAGAAGTCGCTAGGCTGTGTAACGATTGAGCACGACGGAGAACAGGCATCGGTAAAACTGCCAGCCTGTGATATTGCGTGTTTCTTCAATGAGTCGATGGCGCTGAGTTATACCGTGGATTTTCCCAACAGGGAGAATAAAGATAGTGAACCGGCACAGTCATCACCTCAACGGGCTGTCAGCGTCTTGGTGCCCCAATTTCCCCATTCGAACATAGAGGAGGCAACGCACGCTACGCTGGACCTTGGCACGTTTTCGGGAGGCGCCACGGCGACAGTGCCGGTGTGGGCCTATGCTGATTGCTCGGCAGCTTGTTGGATGTGGGTCACGGGAGAGTATGAAAACGGCAGTGCCTATCGGTTCGAGATTCTGTCGGGGGTACCCGTCACGGATGACTGGAAAGTCCACGGAGTCGATGTACCTATTCTCAGGGCCGACCTGCAAAAACTGGCCGATTGCAGCACCTTCAACCTGCATTTCGCGGCAAGCTTTTGTGGTGCGAATGATCGGCCAAGCGCCTTTGAGTTCCCAACGCAAGCCCTCAAAATCGAACAGGAACCCCTGGTACTGCTTGAGCCCAAAGTAACCGAAGCCGTAGGCGCCGACCTGACCGCCTGGAATGGTCGTGACGGCGTGCAGGTCGAAGTGGATTACGTGCGTATTAACGCCAAACACTGCATCAGTGTCTGCTGGCAGAGGGCTGATGGTAGTCGTTGGCCGCTGGCGTCCAAGCCCGGTAGTACGGCGGGGCCTGTTGTCTTCTCGTTGCCGGCGGAAGCGGTGATAGAGAGTATGGGCAGAACGGTGCCAATTACTTATACCGTGACGACCGCTTGTAAAGTGCAGACTTCACCGCCGCTGAACTTGAACATCAGCCTGCCTACGCGGTTGGAGACGCCAAACGTGCTGGAGGCGACGCCGCCAAGGACTCAAAATGCGGTCTTGGACACTAGGGTATTTGCCGGGAATGCCAATTCCCACGAAGACACTATGTGGTTCTTGCGCGCAGGGCAGAAGTGTTGGTTGCGGGCAACCGGAACGGATAAAAACGACAATCCGTATACGTTCGTTATATATGCCGATAGAACCATTACGACCAATGAAGTGGCTGAAGGGGTGGCAAACCCTGTACTGCGTTCCGAGTTGGATAAGCTAAAAGACAACACCCACCTGACCTTCACATTCAGCGTGGCGACGGACGGTAGTTCGAATGAGAATGTGATCTGTCCATCGCGAGTGCTGGTCGTGCGTGTGATCACAAAGGTGACAGAAGACTTCAGGACAGTACTGCCCTATCAGTACCCGGCAGGAACTTTCATACGCACCCCGACTATGTATATGAGTGCGCGGACAGGCACACTCGGTATTCATGCAGCGAACCCGCAGGTTGCAGGAATGACTTCAGGAAATGCCCTTGTGTTGAACTGCGCTGCGCCTAATGAAGGGCCGATGCCCACTCAGACGGTTGATATATACCTCAATCGCGGCTACACACGTGTCAAGTTTTCCTTCACACGCAATGCTTATTACGGCCACTTCACCTTCTATAATGGGGCTGGGCAGCCCCTCGGGACTCGCTCGGGGTTGCCGGTAAATAGCTGGGTTGATTTCAGTGCGCCTGATGGGCAAGAGATAATCAAGATAAGTGTGACTAACCAACAACACTCGTATTTGGATAATTTCGAGTTGTATTACTAAGGGCTGGAGCATTCATAAGTGCTTCTATCTGCATAGGGGCACTTTTATTTACGACAGGCTGGCAGCCGACCCTATCTCACTGAATTGGGTGTTGATACTACTTCGGTCCGAGGATCTTTCCCAACTTCTCCGGCGACGGCGCCCCTTGCTGCTGCTGCAACCCACCCTTGTCATCCAGATAAAAAATCGCCGGCGTCGCCGACAGCTCCAGCTCATCCATCAACTTCATATTCGCATCAAGTTTGGCCTCGACCTCGGCCGGGATCTAGGCCGATGGCGGAGTTGGAGGGGCTTTAAGGTACGAATGGGCGCTACCCGTTGGTCGGGTAGCGCCGTTTTTTAAGAGAGAACTGTCAATTCTGACAGTAGGCGGGGGCAAAAAAATAGGACTCACTTGAGGGAGCTCCTTGGCCGGACTGGGCGGTTCAAGGATACATACCTTCACACGGAGTTCTGAAAATGGCCAAGCAAACACCCACTCCTGAAAGCCCATCTAGTACCGATAACGCGTTGACGCCACAAAGCCTTGAATCAATTACAGCACAGCCGCAAGCGCTGGAAGTTGCTGCGCCAATCATCTCAAGTGAGCAGTACGGGACGATTAGTACGGAAGCTATGAAGAAAGGCTCATATCTGACTGTCGATTCACGCATGGACAGATCGGCCATTACCGTAATGTTCAAAATAGAAGAGGAACCAGAAATAAAATTTGAACCTATTGTTGACTCTAGCGGCGTGTCGGGCGCCAGAGAGATTCCGATACCTCTGCAATACCTGACCAGGTCGATGAGGTTCACCCTGGTCATATCCTACGAGGGAACGGTAGGCGGCAAACCAGCTGTTTCACTGGGCAAGTACGTAACGGTGAACTTTTACCCTGAAGAACATAGCGAAGCGTTAGCGTCTAAGTTGCGACATGAAAAGATAGTCCAAAACACAGTAATCTACGACATGCACGATTACGTAGGGGACGGAAAGGTTGATATACCGATTCCCTATCTTGCCCAAGAAGGAGATAAAATTTACTGCAGTGTCATTACGACCCAATTCAATAGAAAACCCGCTTCCTATCTCGTGGTTTATGGTTATGCATTAACGCTCGAAGATATAAAAGCAGGCAAACTTGAGTTTTCCATTCCTCGTGGTTGGCTAGCGCGTCAAAAGCCAATCGAGGAAGCGATCACTTGCCACACTGGCTGGATTACCAGTGGCTTGGCGGCCGAACCGCCAAAGGACACTGAAAATCCGGATGAGAAGACCTTTCTCCCAGCGAATGCTCTTGATATCCAATATCGTCGTACCGCTCAATTTATTGGGGATCAAGGCCTGGCAAACTTGCAGCCGCCCCATTTGCGGCAATCTGCGTTTTTCGATGATCAATGGCGCCTTAATCCGGCACTCACCAAAAATGGGGGAGATGTTGACGCGCCGCAGCTGGACACCTATGCAGGTGATCAGATCTGCTTCTCTGTAAGCGGGCCCGGCTATGGGTCGAAGTCACTTGGCTGTGTGGACATTCAGAACGATGGGGACCCGGCGTCCATCAAGTTACCCCGGGGTGTGATTGCCTATTTCTTTAATAAGTCGATGACGCTGAGCTATACCGTCCAATTTCCCAACTTGGTGGATTCAAAACCACAATCACCTGATCGCTTAATCAAAGTACTTGCGCCACAACTGACCAGACCAGGCATTGAACAGGCAACGGGGAATACCCTGGACCTCAACACCTTCAGCGATAACGCGACGGGGGTGGTGCCTGTTTGGGATTATGCGCAAGAGCAACAATGTTGCTGGATGTGGGTGACCGGTACGCTGGAAGATGGCAGCCCCTACCGGCTCGACGTGCTGACCAATGAGCCGCTTACGGCGCAGTGGCTGGCTGGTGGAGTCGATACGCCGATTTCCAGGACCCAGTTGCAAAAGCTGGCGGATTGCAGTGAGTTTGAATTGCATTTTGCGGCGAGCTTCGATGGCCAGTGTGCGCTGGAGACTGCCATCGAGTTCCCTGTCCGGATTTTCAGCATCGAGCAGGAAGCTTTGATACTGCTCCCTCCAAGGGTGTGTGAGGCGGTAGATGATCAACTGACCATCTGGAATGGCCGGGACGGTGTGACGGTGCGAGTGGCGTATGAGCGGATCGGCCCCAATCAGATGATCGACCTCAAGTGGGTCAGGGCTGACGGTACGAGCCTGCCGTTGGAACCAAAGCGGGGTAACAGCGATCCTGGTTACGTCGATTTCGCGGTCCCGCGTGAAGCGGTGATCCAGGGTGCGGGTAAAACGATCCCGATCAGTTACACGGTGACCAGTGCTTGTAAGCTGGCGCCGTCGAGGACGCTTGCGTTGAAGATCAGTGTGCCGACCCGGTTGCCGACACCCGTTGTGCCAGAGGCTACGCCACCGGCAACCCAGGGTGGTATTTTGTACCTGAGGGGCTTTACAGGGGATGTTCATATCATCGTGGAAAAATGGTGGTTCATCCTGGTAGGTCAGGTCGGATGGCTGGAATGTCGGGGCACGCAGGAAAATGGCTCCCCATACACTATTAGGGTGATGCGCAACGAGCCGATTACCACAAGTGATATGGTCGACGGGCTATTGCGGGTGATCAAGCGCCAGGAATTGGAAAAGCTGCGTGATAGAACCGCGTTGGATGTGGTGTTCAAGTGCACGGCAGAGATTGGTGACCTTGAAACCAACGCGATTGAGTTTCCCCTCCTGCACTTGGAGTTTAATAAGTCGTTTTACGACTACACGGATTTCAACCCTGCCGGAAAAGACTGGAATAACTGGGAAAAAGGCCTGGGTGCCACCGATTCGAGAGATTTGCGGCTGAAGCAAGGTCAAGTGCCTCCGGACTTTACGAATGGATATTATCGGGAAGACTGGGGATACACCGATACGACTGACCCCGCCACACAGCGCGAAAAGATGTTCAAAAAATTCATAGGACTGGAAGTCGGGAAATGGTACGAATTCAGTGCCTGGGTCCGTGATAGTTATGCGCAAGGTAACGGTAGGAAGCCTGCGTTGGTACTGGTCGTTCAAGGAGTCGATATTACTCAGGTAACGCGGCCGGGGACTGCCTGGCAACTGCTTAAAGGCACCTTCAAGGCCAGTTCAAGTTCCTTGAGACTTTCGCTGGATAATATGGAAATGGGCATCGGCCCGATAAATGACTACGACGTAACAGGTATCACCGTGAAGGCGGTTTGATCAGTCATTGCCGAGTCAAAAAAAGGCCCCCGATTCAGGAGGCCTTTTTGTAACCTATTTTGGTCCCAGAATTTTCACCAACTTATCCGGCGAAGGCGCCCCTTGCTGCTGCTGCAACCCCCCCTTGTCATCCAGATAGAAAATCGCCGGCGTCGCCGACAGCTCCAGCTCATCCATCAACTTCATATTCGCATCGAGCTTGGCCTCGACCTCGGCCGGGATCTTTTCCAGCGCCTTGAGCTTGCTGCCTTTGCCGGCGGCCTCGTGTTCTTGCAGGGCTTTTTGCGGGTCTTTGGCGGCAAGCAGGGCGGCGGATTTGCCTGGGCTGTCTTCGCGGATGATGCCCACCATGATGTGGCGCAACTGTACTTTGCCGGCCTTCACCCACGGGCGGGCCTGTTCCCAGAACATGTTGCAGTACGGGCAGTTGGGGTCGCTGAACAGGTAGACGGTGCGCGGGGCGTTTTTGTCGCCGTCCTGGATCCAGCTGCTGTTTTCCATCTTGGCCCAGACTTCCTTGGCCATCGGCGCGTACACCAGTTTTTCCAGGGGCGCGGTGCTCAGGTCATTGCCCTGGGCGTCGTACAGGTTGCCGGCGATCACGTGCTTGCCGTCGGCGGTCAGGTACAGGGCCATGCCCCGGTTCTGGTACTGGGCGGCGTAGCCAGTGAGGCCGCTGGGCGCATCGAACTTGCCGATGATCTTGGCGCCCTTGGCTTCGATCTGTTTGATTGGGGCCGGCAGGTCTTCGGCCTGGGCCAGCGCAGCGGCTAGCGTCAAAGGCAGCAGGGTCAGCAGGTGGCGGAGGCGAGGCATGTCGGTTTCCTTGTCTGGGTGTTGTCGAAGGGTTCCATGGCGCGGGCCAGGCTGGCTTCGGAGAGTTCGCCCAGGTGGCTGTTGATCAGGCGCCCATCGGCTTGGTAGAACAACGTGGTCGGCAGCGCCATGGAACCCACAGCCTGGCCGAGGCGGCCGCTGGCGTCGAACAGCACGTTGTCCAGGTTCAGGCCTTGGGTGGCCAGGTAGGTGCTGACGCTTTGCATGCTTTCGGCCTGGTTGACGAACAGGAAGGTCACGTCGGGGCGCATGCGTTGGGCGTTTTCCAGCACGGGCATTTCGCGTCGGCACGGCGGGCACCAGGTGGCCCACAGGTTGATCACCAGCGGGCCGCCCTGGTAGTCCGCCAGTTGCACCACCTCGCCATTGGCATTGCGCAGGGTGATGTCCGGCAGACGCGTGCCTTTTTCGTAGACGCTGAGGGACAGGCTGGTCATGCCCCAGAACAACAGGCCGGTGATCACCCCGGCGCTGAGGGGCTTGCGCAGGGGCGGGCGACGCCAGCCGTACGCCAGCGCGCCGAGGATCAGCACGATAATCCCGGGCCAGGCGAGAAAGCCGCCGTCACGCAGGTCGACCATCTCCACCCAGTCGTTGCTGTAATAACTCCAATACATCAGCACAAAACTGACGCGGGCGGCGAGCAGGCCCAGCAGGAACAGGCTGAACAGCACCGACTCCGGGTTTTCGCCGCCGCGCTTGGCCACGCGCCAGCCCACCAGGGTGGCGAGAATCAGCGCGCTGATCAGCAGCAGGTGATTCAGGGCGATGGCGAAGGTGCCGATGGTGAGGGTCAGCATCAGAGAGCGTCCCGCGTCTGGGCCCAGCGTTGCAGGAAGGCGGCGGCGTCTACTTCGCCGGTGATGCGTTGGGCGCGGCGTTCTTTACCGTCCGGGCCGATCCACACGAAGCTCGGTGGCCCTGGCACTTTGTAGCGGCCCAGCAGCTCGCGGCTGGCGGCGTTGTCGGCGGTGACGTCCAGGCGCAACAGGCGCACGTCTTTGAGCGCGTCCATCACTTCGGGTTTGCCGAACACCTGTTTTTCCATGATCTTGCACGACACGCACCAATCGGCGTAGTAGTCCAGCAGCACCCACTGGCCCTGGGCCTTGGCGCTGTCGAGTTGGCTTTGCAGTACAGTCGGGTCGCTTACCGTGGTGAAGGCATCGTGAGCGCTGGGTGCACCGACGACCCGCGAGCCGCTGTAGACCTTCAACGGTTGCCACAGCTCATCGCTGCCACCGGCCGCCCCCACCACCAGCACCGCGCCCCACAGGCCCAGCACCACGGAACCGGCGCCGAACACCTTGGCCCCCAGGCCGGATTCACGAGCCAGCGTCCAGCCACAGTAAGCCATCACCAGCGCTAAGGCGCCCCACAGGCCGATCCACAGGCTGTCGCCGACCACCGGGCGAATCATCAGTACGGCGGTGCCCAGGAACAGGAAGCCGAAGATGCCCTTGAGCACGTTCATCCAGGTGCCGGGCTTGGGCAGGAAGCGATTGCCCACGGTGACCAGCAGCAACAGCGGGATGCCGATACCGATGCCCATGGCAAACAGGATCAGGCCACCGTGCAGCGCGTTGCCGCTCTGGGCGATATACAACAGGGCGCCGGCCAGGGGCGCGGTCATGCACGGCCCCACCAGCATGCCGGACAATGCGCCGAGCACACCGGCACCCACCAGGCTGCCACCGCTTTGTTGGCGGCTGACGTTATCGAGGCGGTCGCGCAGGAAGGCGGGCAGTTGCAGTTCAAAGAAGCCGAACATCGGCAGGGCGAGCAACACGAACAACGCCGCAAAGCTGCCGAGGATCCACGGCGTTTGCAGCAGCGCCGCGAGGTTGGCGCCGAGCAACGCGGCCATTACCCCCAGGGCGGCGTACACCAGCGCCATGCACACCACGTAGCTGCCAGCCAAGGCAAAGCCACGGCGCGGGCTGGCGCCACTGCCCACCACCAGGCCGGCAAGGATCGGCAGCATCGGCAACGAGCAGGGCGCAAACGCCAACAGCAGGCCCAGGCCGAAGAACACCAGCAGGCTCCATCCCAGGCTGCGCTGCTGCAGGCCGCTGGCCAGGCTTTGGTCCTGGGCTTGCGCGGTCGCGGCGACGGCCGGGTTGCCGCCCAGGTCCACGGTGATCGACTGCGGCGGATAGCACAGGCCGGCATCGGCACAGCCCTGCCAGCCCAGCTTGACCTGGCCGGTGGTGCCGGCCGGGATCTTCACTTCCAGGCCCTGACGATACACTTGCTGCTCGCCGAAGAACTCGTCGCTATGGGCTTCACCCTGGGGCAGCACGGGTTGTTCGGCCAGGCCGTCGAACTTCATGCGCTGCTGGTACAGGTAGTAACCGTCGGCAATTTGCCAAAACAGCTGGGTTTCGCCGCTTTCAAGACGTTCGGAGGTAAAGGCGAAGGCTTTGCCCACCGGGAGGAAGTCGGGTTTGGTTTCGAAGGGGCTGCCCGGCGCTGCCTGGGCGAATCCCGCGAACAACACCAGCAGAAAGGTAAACAGATGCCGCATGGTCAAGCCTTAGTTCGATGCAAGTGAGGCACACAATGTGTGGCGTTGATTAACCGATGATTAACCGGGGGCTATTCTAGAGTGTAGGGATAATCCGATGTTGTGAACTTTGGCGGCATAATGCGCGCTTAATCCGTGCCTTTTCTAATCACCCGCATCTTTTACGAAGGGCTCAGCATGCACGTACTGGTCTGTGAAGACGACGAACTGATTGCCAGCGGCATCGTGGCCGGCCTCACCGCCCAGGGTTTTACCGTGGAGCGCGTGGCCACGGCCGCCGCTGCGCGGGCGATGCTCAAGGCGGCAGCCTTCGACATCATGGTGCTCGACCTCGGCCTGCCGGACGAAGACGGCCTCAAGCTGCTGCAACAACAGCGCAGCCAGGGCCTGGAGATCCCGGTGCTGATCCTCACGGCGCGGGACTCGGTGACCAACCGCGTCGATGGCCTGCAAGCCGGTGCCGATGACTACCTGCTCAAGCCCTTTGACTTGCGTGAACTCGCCGCCCGCCTGCAAACCTTGTTGCGCCGGGTGGCGGGGCGCAGCGTCAACCTGATCGAACATGGGCGCCTGGCCTACGACCCCAGCAGCCGTGAAACCTTCCTGGGTGGCCAGCCGGTGGACCTGTCCCGTCGCGAACAGGCGCTGTTGCAGGCGTTGCTGCACAACAAGGGCCGCGTGCTGTCCAGCGAGCAACTCAAGGACAGCGTCTATGGGTTCAGCGACGAACTGGAAAGCAATGCGCTCAATGTGCATATCCATCACCTGCGGCGCAAATTGGGCAACGGCATCGTCGAGACCGTGCGCGGCCTCGGCTACCGCCTGGGCCCGGCGGATGCTGGAGAGAACAGCAAGTGATGAGCCTGCGCCTGCGCCTGACGTTCAAGCTGGGCGCTGCTTTTGTGCTGATCTGGGTGCTGGCGGCCGCCTGGATGCTCAACGACTTGCGCAACCAGATGATGTTTTCCCTCGACCAGCGCCTGGTGGCCTCGGCGCGCATGGTTGCGGGGCTGACCGAGCAGATGCCGGGCCTGGCCAGTGTCAGCGCCGCTACGCATCTGCGCACCGAACAGCTGAATGTGCCGGGAGGCATGGCGTGCCAGGTCAGCTCCCTGCGCGGCGAGATCCTGGCGCGCAGCCACACCACGCCGGAGGAAGGGCTGGAGTCGCGCAGAAGCGGTTTTCGCGACCAGATGATCGATGGCGTGGGCTGGCGCAGTTTCACCTTGTCCCGGGGTGACTTGCTGATCACCACCGCCGACCGCCAGGTGGAGCGCGAGGCGCTGAACCTGTCGATCCTGCTCGCCGCCTCGGTGCCCGTCGGCGTGGCCTTGCTGGGGTGCCTGTGCCTGTTGTGGCTGGGTATCGGTCAAAGCCTGGTGCCGCTCAACCGCATGCGTGACGCCTTGATGCGCCGCAGTGCCGATTCTCTCGAACCGCTGCAGATCCATCCATTGCCCAGCGAACTCAAGCCGTTGCTCGACACCCAGAACCAACTGCTGCAACGCATCGCCAAGACCATTGAGCGCGAGCGCCGCCTCACCGGTGACGCCGCCCATGAGCTGCGCAGCCCGCTGACGGCGATCAAGACCCACCTGCAAGTGGCGCGCATGACCGAGGGCGCGGCCCGCGACCAGTCCCTGGCGCACGCCGAGGAGGGCGCCGATCGCTTGCATCGCACCCTGGAGCAGTTATTGCTGTTGGCGCGGGTGGAGGGCAGCCTGTCGTTTGACGACGGCCTGCAATCCAGTGCCGAGGAAGTCGCCAGGTTGGCGATCCAGGATGCCAACGCTGGCGACAATCGTCGCATCGACCTGTTCCTGGCCCACGACCTTGCCGCCAGCCCGGTGGAGATGCCCGTGGGCCTGGCTGTCGCGGCCTTGCGCAACTTGCTGGACAACGCCTTGCGCCACACTCCGGCCGATACCCGGGTGGAGTTGAGCGTGTCCAGCAGTGTTGACCAAGTGATTTTCCGCGTGCGAGACCATGGCAAGCAGATCTCCAGCGAAGACCTGCAATACCTCACCCAGCGTTTCTGGCGTAACGGCAACAGCGAAGGCTGTGGCCTGGGCTTGGCGATCGTCCAGGCGATTGTGCAGCGCTGCTCCTGCTCGTTGCACTTCGACAGCCAGCCCGACGGTATGCGGGTCGACCTGGGCATGCCGTTGCGGCGCTGAGCTGCCCTTTTCACGTGGCAAATAATTACCGCCCGCCTGAGACTCAAGCCGTCAGGATGGCGGTAATTTTTTTGCGCTTGAACGGGCCGAATGAGTCGGCCTGAATTGAAAAGGACCGTTCTTATGTTGGTGATCGACACCAGTTTCCCCGCCAGGGATTTCAACGACCGCCGCGGCGAATCCGTGCAGCAGGTGATTGTGCACTACACCGCTGCGCCCTTTGCTTCCTCGCTACGCACCCTCACCCAAGATGGCGTCAGCGCCCACTATCTGCTGCCCGACCCCGCTGAACCCAGCTACCGCGCTGCCGGTTATGAAGAGTTGCGCGTGTTCCGCCTGGTGGACGAGGACCAGCGCGCCTGGCACGCAGGCGTGAGCTATTGGGCGGGGAAGGCCGACCTCAACAGCCGCTCGGTGGGCATTGAAATCGTCAACCTGGCGCGGGATGAAGCGGGGGTCTTTACCTTTCCGGAGTACGCACCGGCACAGATTGACCTACTGATTGAATTGCTTCGCGACCTGCTGGAGCGCTATCCGCAGGTGGGCCCCACTGACTGGCTCGGGCATTCGGACGTGGCCTACTGGCGCAAGAGCGACCCGGGGCCTCGACTGCCCTGGCGTGCGCTGCATGAAGCCGGTATCGGGGCCTGGTTTGATGAGTCGACCCGGGCGATGTACCAGCGCCGCTTTTGTGTCGGCTTGCCGCCGGAGGTCGAAGTGGAGCGGGCGTTTCAGCGTTATGGCTACAAGCCCGCGCAGAACCGCGTGGCCTTTGAGCAGCGCACCCGGGCATTCCAGATGCATTTTCGGCCACGGGATTATTGTGGGTTCCTGGATGCGCAGACCTGCGCGATTCTTTATGCGCTCAATGAAAAATACCGCGGGCTTCGGAGCTGAGCGCTGTTCAAATGTGGGAGCCGGCTTGCCTGCGAAAGCGGTAGTGCAGTAACAGATGCGCGACTGACACACTGCCTTCGCGAGCAAGCCCGCTCCCACATTTTAATCTCCCCACAATCGGTAAATATCCGACCAACCTCCTAAATCCCCGTGCATCTGAAGCGTCTCCAGAACAGGAAATCCGTGCGCATGCCCTTGGGCCAGACGCCAACGGATCGGCAGTTTGGTCACCATCACCCGCGTATTGAGGGATCCAGAGATGTCAGTCGCTACCAGCCGTACCGAAGACGCCGCGGCGCCTGCGGAAACGCTCTATCAGTTCGACGAAAACCCGCTGCTGGCCCGTCAGCGCCAGCAGGAGTCCAACGCCCGCAGCTACCCGCGGCGCATCCCCCTGGCACTCAAGCGCGCCAAAGGTATTTACGTGGAGGACGTCGAGGGGCGTCGCTTCATCGATTGCCTGGCCGGTGCTGGAACGCTGGCGCTGGGGCATAACCACCCGGTGGTGATCCAGGCCATCCGGCAAGTGCTGAGCGACGAGCTGCCGCTGCACACCCTTGACCTGACCACGCCGGTCAAGGATCAGTTCGTGCAGGACCTGTTCGGTTTGCTGCCCTCTGAATTGGCGCGGGAAGCGAAGATCCAGTTCTGCGGCCCCACTGGCACCGATGCGGTGGAAGCCGCATTGAAGCTGGTGCGCACCGCCACTGGGCGCAGCACTGTACTGTCGTTCCAGGGCGGCTATCACGGCATGAGCCAGGGCGCCTTGAGCCTGATGGGCAGCCTGGGGCCGAAAAAGCCCCTGGGCGCGTTGCTCGGCAATGGTGTGCAATTCCTGCCATTCCCGTATGACTACCGTTGCCCGTTCGGCTTGGGCGGCGCGCAAGGTGTGCAGGTCAACCTGCATTACCTGGAAAACCTGCTCAACGATCCGGAGGCGGGCGTATTGCTGCCGGCGGCGGTGATTGTTGAGGTGGTGCAGGGCGAGGGCGGCGTGATTCCCGCAGACCTCGATTGGTTGCGCGGGCTGCGACGTATCACCGAGCAGGCCGGTGTGGCGCTGATCGTCGATGAAATCCAGAGTGGGTTTGGGCGCACCGGCAAGATGTTTGCCTTCGAACACGCCGGCATCATCCCGGACGTGGTGGTCATGTCCAAGGCCATTGGCGGCAGCCTGCCGTTGGCCGTGGTGGTGTATCGCGACTGGCTCGACACTTGGCTGCCGGGCGCCCATGCCGGAACGTTCCGGGGCAACCAGATGGCGATGGCGGCGGGTTCGGCGGTCATGCGTTATCTCAGGGAACACGACCTGGCGGGCCATGCGGCGGCCATGGGCGAGCGCCTGGAAGAACACCTGCGCATCTTGCAGCGCGACTTCCCGCACTTGGGGGATATCCGTGGCCGCGGGTTGATGCTGGGGGTGGAGTTGGTGGACCCGACGGGCACGCCGGATGCCCAGGGCCACCCACCGGTGCATCGCCAGTTGGCGCCGCTGGTGCAGCGCGAATGCCTCAAGCGCGGCCTGATCCTGGAACTGGGCGGGCGCCATGGCAGCGTGGTGCGCTTCCTGCCACCGTTGGTGATTACCGCTGGCGAAATCGACCAGGTGGCCGAGATCTTCGGGCGCGCCTTGGCGGCGGCGGTTGCCAGCGTCTAATTTTCCAGGCCCTTGATACGTTTCTACAGATATCAGTGCTGCGCGTGGTGCGCAGCCAGCCTTTGAGCGACGGAGAACAGCAATGACCTCAGTATTTGACCGCGATGACATCCTGTTTCAGGTAGTGGTCAACCACGAAGAACAGTATTCGATCTGGCCCGACTACAAGGCCGTGCCCGAAGGCTGGCGCACCGTAGGCAAGAGCGGCATGAAGAAAGAGTGCCTGGCCTATATCGAGGAAGTATGGACCGATATGCGCCCGTTGAGCCTGCGCCAGAAGATGGACAGCGCCGCGCTGGCCAACTGATTCACCTCGGTTCAAATGTGGGAGGGGCGGTGCGGCGATTCGACTTGCCCCCTCCCACATTAAGAAGCACTACTGCGGTGCGTTGGTGTACAGGTAATCCGTGGCCAGCGACGCCAGCGTCCTCACCCCCACCACCAACGCCGACTCATCCACAAAGAACCCCGGGTTGTGATTCGGCGCCGCCTTGCTCATGTCCTGGTCCCTCGGGGTCACCCCCAGGAACACGAACAATCCCGGCGCCTCCTTGGCATAAAACGAGAAGTCTTCGGCGCCTCCTACCAACGGGCCTTGCACCACATCATCCCGGGCTGCCCAACGCAGGCTCGGCAGCATTTTCTCGGTCAGCGCCGGATTGTTGATGGTGGGGTCATACTTCTCGATGATCGTCACCTCGGCCTTGGCGCCGCCGCTTTCGGCAATTTTCTCTACGGTCTGGCGCACATCCGCATGCAGCTTCTGGCGAATGCCGTAGTCATAGGAGCGGATGGTGCCGGTCATCTCCAGCGACTCGGGGATGATGTTATAGCGGGTGCCACCGTTGATGGTGCCGATGCTCACCACCGAGGGCGATGACGAAATATTCGTGCGGCGACTGACCACGGTCTGCAAACCGACAATGGTTTGTGCGCCGACGGTGATCGGGTCGATGCCGTTCCAGGGTTGCCCCGCATGGGTCTGTTTGCCGAGGATCTTGATGCGCAGGTCGTCGGAGCTGGCCAGGGTCGGGCCCGGGCGATAGGCGATCTGCCCGGCCGGTACGCCGGCCCACACATGCAGGCCGAACACCGCATCCGGCTTCGGCGCTTTCATCACACCTTCCTGCACCATCATCTTCGCGCCCCAGGTGTTCTTGCCGTCGGGGCTGAAGTCGCTGGGGCCTTCTTCGGCCGGTTGGAAATAGAACACCACGGTGCCGGGCAAACGCTCGCGCATGCCGGTAAGAATTTTCGCAGTGCTCAGCAGGATCGCGGTGTGGGCGTCGTGGCCGCAGGCGTGCATAACGTCGACTTCCTTGCCCAGGTAGGTGCCCTTGGCCTTGGAGGCGAAGGGCAGGTCGGCGACTTCCTTGACCGGCAGCGCATCCATGTCGGCGCGCAGGGCCACGGTCGGGCCGGGCAGGGCGCCTTTCAAGACGGCGACGACGCCGGTGCGCGCCACGCCCGTCTTGACCTCAAGGCCCAGTTCGCGCAGCTGTTTGGCGACCAGCTCGGCGGTGCGCGTTTCGGCGTTGCCCAACTCCGGATGGGCGTGGATATCGCGGCGGGTTTCGAGCAGGCTCGGTTCAAGGATCTTCGCCTGGGCGGCAATTTCCTCCCGGGCGCTATCCTGACCACTGCTGGCGGCAATCACTGCGCTGCTGGCCACCCCGCAGAGCAAGCCGAACACCCATTGATGTGTCAAACCGTTCAAACGCATACAAAACCTCTCCTTCTTTATTGTTGTGGTTCTTTCTCCTGCACCGTGCCGGCGGTGACCACCTGCACACTCAAGCGCGGCGTCGCCAGGTCGAGCCCGGCTTCATCCAGGTGGCGCTTGAGCGACAGGTTGAACGCCCGCGACACTTCCCACTGCTTGATCGGCGCGGTCTTGAAGCGTGCGCGCAGGATCGCGCTGCCGGACTCGAAGCTTTCCACACCCTGGATCTCCAGCGGCGACCAGATATTACGGCGTTGCAGCGGGTCGTTGCGCATGGCATGCCCGACATCGCGCATCAGCTTGATCGCGTCGTCGATCTCCATGTTGTAGGGGATCGCCACCCGGAAGATCGCATAGCCGAACTCCCGGGAATAGTTCTTGATGCTCTTGATTTCGCTGAACGGGATGGTGTGCACGATGCCGTCGATATCGCGCAGGCGCACGGTGCGGATGGTCAGGCCTTCCACCGTGCCGAGGTGGCCGCCGACGTCTACGTAGTCGTCGATGGCCAGGGAGTCTTCGATGATGATGAACAAGCCGGTGATCAAGTCGGCTACCAGCGACTGCGCACCAAAGCCGATGGCGATACCGATCACGCCCGCACCGGCCAGCAGTGGCGTGACGTTCATGCCCATGTTCGCCAGGGCCACGATGGCGGCGATGATGAAGATGGTCACGAACAGCACGTTGCGGATCAGCGGCATCATGGTTTGCGCACGCGCGTTGGCCAGGCCTTTGCGAGAGCGGGTCAGGGCGTGGTGGATCGCGGTGTCGCTGAGGATCCAGATCAGCCAGGCAAACAGCAAGGTGCCACCGAGGCCGAACAGCTTCACGGCTATTTCATGGCCGTCACCTTCGGTAAAGCGAATCATCGACAGGCCCCACACCCGCAGCCCCAACTCGATAAACACCAGCCAAACCACCAGGTGCACCAGGGTGTA
This sequence comes from Pseudomonas libanensis, assembly GCF_001439685.1. Taxonomy (GTDB): domain Bacteria; phylum Pseudomonadota; class Gammaproteobacteria; order Pseudomonadales; family Pseudomonadaceae; genus Aquipseudomonas; species Aquipseudomonas libanensis. The sequence continues at coordinate 147,751 of NZ_JYLH01000004.1, read as the reverse complement.
GACAAAGCCTTTGAGGCGCTCGGAGTACAGCGCATGGCGCTTGTGCCCGCGTTGCGGCTTGAGGGCGTGACGGCGCACCAAACCGTTGATCACCATGCACAACACCAGCAGCACCGTGCACAGCAGCGACTGGCGCAGGGCGGTGCTGGTGTCGCCGGCCGACAGGAAGGTAGCGAACAGCGAGATACCCACCAACAGCAAGGCCGGGATGTACCAGAAGGTGCCGATGATCGACAGGGTGTCGGTGAGGGCGCGACGGGTCAGGCGGCGCGACAGCGGCTGGTTGCGGATCAGGTGTGCGATCGGCCGGCGGAAACGCAGGATAAATACACCCGTGGACAGCGCCGCCATCACATTGGCCACAGTCGCGGCGGTGTGGGCCAGGTGTTGGCCGAGCGCCTCGACCAGGCGCGGGTCGCTCAGGGCTTCACCGAAGGCGGCAAAACTGCCGATCCACCACAACGGACGAAAAGCCTGGTGACGCAGGATATACAGGGCGCGGTGGCGGTGTGGGCCGTCGAGCACGGAGAAGGCAATCACGCAGATCGCCGAGAAACAGGTGCCGATCACCAAGGCATAGGCCAGCACCATCGCCAGGGATTTACCCAGGGATGAGGGCAGGGCGTAGCTGAGGTAAACCGTGATCACCAGGGCGATCAGCCAGGGCCCGAGCTTGCGCAGGGCAAAGCGCAGCATGTCCCAGGTGCGCGGGTGTTGTGGCAACTCCTCGGGCAAGCCGAAGCGCTCGCGTACCCGGTGGCTGAGCCAGATCAGCGCGGCGGCCAGCAGGCTCCACACCGCCAGGATCACGGCAAAGCCGAAGATGATCGGCAGCCACTCGTTGGCCGGCAGCATCAGCGCGCCCAGTTCATCCTTGGCCAGGTCGACTTCATTGGACCAGCGCCCCAGCGGGCTGTCGGCGCCGGAAAACTGCTGCTCAAAGCCCGACAGCGTACTGCCGATCAACCCGAGCACGCCTTGTTCGGCGGCGGGCTGGGCCTTTTGCGTGGCGGCGCGCAGCTTCTTCAGGTCGCTCAGCAATTGGGTGCGCTGCTGATCGTTCTCCAGGGTCTTGATCACCTCGTCCAGCGACTGCCCCAGCGGCACTTCGGCCTGGGGTTGGGTCTTGCTGGAGCCGCCCAGCATGCCGGGCAAGCCTACGGCTTGGGCGGGCGTCACTGGTAGCAGTGTGAGCAGGGCAATCAGCAGGTAGCAGGGCAGGGCAAACAAACGGGAGAACACGAGGCGGTCAACCTTGAAAACGACGAATTGACCGAGTGTACGAGGCCGCTATGCCCAATGCGAGCGCATTTATCATTCCGCCAGTTTGGCAAGGATCTTGTAGACCACGGTGCCCAGGATCAACAGCATGCCGATCCACATGCCGAACACGCCGAGGGGCTTGTCGCGAAAGTTGAAGCCAACCGCGAGCATGATCATGCCGATCACGATGGGGATCAGCATGGCGTGGAAGGAGGACATTGAGATCATGGAGAAGGTGGCCTTGTCGGACTGGGAGTTTTGACAAGTCTAGGCCGGATTATCAGAAGTGCAGTTGATGTGAGTCAGATAGCTTTATGTCTGTTTCGATACCCATCGCGGGCAAGCCCGCTCCCACACTGAAATGCATTCACAGATCAAATGTGGGAGGGGGCTTGCCCGCGATGGGCGCGCCTCGGTCTCAGGGCAAGTCGCGACTGGCGTAGAACGCACCCAGCACTTTGACCAAATGCGCCAGGTCATGGCTGCCGCACAGTTCGCGGATGGAGTGCATGGCAAAGGTCGGCAAGCCGATATCCACGGTACGCACGCCCAGGTGGCTGGCGGTAATAGGCCCAATCGTCGAGCCGCAACCCATGTCGCTGCGTACTACAAAACTCTGTACCGGCACTTCCTCGGCCATGCACAAGTGGCGGAAGAACCCGGCGGTTTCGCTGTTGGTGGCGTAGCGCTGGTTGCTGTTGACCTTGATCACCGGGCCGGCGTTGAGTTTCGGGCCGTGGTTGGCGTCATGCTTCTCGGCGTAGTTGGGGTGTACGCCGTGGGCATTGTCGGCCGATACCAGCAGGGATTTCTGAATGGTGCGTACGAACTCATCACCTTCGGGCAGCAGGCGGCGTAGGGTCTGTTCCAGCATCGGGCCATCGGCGCCGCAGGCCGAGCAGGAGCCGACTTCTTCGTGGTCGTTGCACACCAGCACGCAGGTTTCGTCGGTCTCGCTGGTCAGCAAGGCTTGCAGACCGGCGTAGCACGACAGCAGGTTGTCCAGGCGCGCACCGGCGATGAAGTCGCCATTGAGACCGATGACCGCGGCACTTTGGGTGTCGTAGAAACTCAGCTCGTAGTCGAGCACCACATCGGCGTTCAACCCGTGCTCGCGGGCCAACTGCTCGGTGAGAACGGCACGGAAGTCCACGCGTTCGTCGCCGGCAAATTGCGCGAGGATCGGCGGCAGCTCGGTCTGGGCATTGATCGCCCAGCCTTGGTTGGCTTCACGGTTGAGGTGAATGGCCAGGTTGGGAATGATCGCGATGGGCAGCTTGAAGTCGATCAGCTGGCTTTCGACCTTGCCGTCACGGCGGAAGGTGACGCGGCCGGCCAGGGACAGGTCGCGGTCGAACCAGGGCGCCAGGAGCGCGCCGCCGTAGACTTCCACGCCCAGTTGCCAGAAACCCTGGCGTTGCAGCTCAGGCTGGGGCTTGACCCGCAGGCATGGGCTGTCGGTGTGGGCGCCGACCAGGCGGATACCGCCCTGCAGCGGCGAGTGACGGCCGAGCTTGAAGGCGATGATCGAGGAGTCGTTGCGGGTCACGTAGTAGCGCCCGTTGGCCTCGGTAGCCCAGGTGTCGCGCTCGTCGAGACGCTGGTAACCGGCTGCTTCCAGGCGCTGGGCGAGGGCGGCAGTGGCATGAAAAGGAGTAGGGGAGGCCTTGAGGAAGTCGATCAGGCCTTGATTCAACGCTTCGCGCATAAATAGCTCCAGACAGCAGTGCGCGGAGTTTACCGTTCGATGGCCAGAAGTGCACAGAACAAATGTGGGAGGGGGCTTGCCCCCGATTGCGGTGTGTCAGTGAGCAAATACAGTGGCTGACACTCCGCCATCGGGGGCAAGCCCCCTCCCACAGTGTTGATTGTATTGCCAATTCTAGAACGGGGCAGGGCACTCGAAGCGCAGGCGCTCGCCGCTTTGCGGATGGGTGAAGCTGAGCATGCTTGCATGCAGGCACAGCCGGGGCCAGGCAGCCAACGCTTGCTCATGGGCATACAAGCCATCACCCAGCAACGGATGCCCGATGGACAGCATATGCACACGCAACTGATGTGAACGCCCAGTGATCGGCGTCAGTTCCACGCGGCACCAGTCGCCACAACGCTCCAGCACTTTCCAGAAGGTCAGGGCGTGCTTGCCGAACTCGTGGTCCACCACATGCCGTGGCTTGGTCGGCGGGTCGTAGCGCAGGGGCAGGTCGATGCTGCCGCTGTCCAGTTCCGGCTGGCCCCAGGCCAGGGCGGTGTAGGCTTTTTCTGTTTCGCGGTCGTGAAACTGGCGGGACAGTTCGCGGTGGGTGTCGGCATCCCGGGCCAGCAGGATGATCCCCGAGGTTTCCCAGTCAAGCCGATGGACGATACGGGCTTCGGGGTAACCGTTTTCCTGCAGGCGGGTAATCAGGCAATCCTTGTTGTCATCGGCGCGACCCGGCACCGAAAGCAGCAGGGTCGGCTTGTTCACCACCAGGACGGCATCGTCCTGATGCAGGATATGAATATTGGACAGCGGCATTAAACAGCCTCGTAACAAACGCCAACGGCGGCTCGCCCACCCGGTTCCCGAAGGATCAAGGTGAACGAGCCGCCGTGGCGACCGCCCTTTCGATCAACGATCGGGCAGGGTGATATTGAGTTCCAGAATCGAGCAACTGCCGTCATTTTCCAGAGCGACATGCACGTCATCGTTACCGATATTGACGTACTTGCGGATCACCTCGACCAGTTCCTTCTGCAAGGCTGGCAGGTAGTCCGGGGTGCTGCGTTGGCCGCGTTCGTGCGCCACGATGATCTGTAGACGCTCTTTCGCTACCGACGCGGTACTTGGCTTTTTGTTGGCGCGAAAGAAGTCGAGAAATTTCATTGTTTAGTTGCCTCCAAAGATACGCTCGAAGAATCCCTTCTTCTTGACATCGAGGAAGCGGTGTTCCACGGTCTTGCCCAGCAAGCGATCCACGGCATCGCTGTACGCCTGGCCGGCGTCACTCTGGTCGTCGAGAATCACTGGCACGCCCTGGTTGGATGCCTTCAGCACGGCCTGGGATTCCGGGATTACGCCCAGCAGGGTCACGGCGAGGATTTCCTTCACGTCTTCAACGCCGAGCATTTCGCCATTGCTGACGCGCTCAGGGTTGTAGCGGGTGAGCAGCAGGTGTTCCTTGATCGGGTCCTGGCCGTCTTCGGCGCGCTTGGACTTGCTGGCCAAGAGGCCGAGCATGCGGTCCGAGTCACGTACCGAGGAGACTTCCGGGTTGGTCACCACGATGGCTTCATCGGCGAAGTACATTGCCAGGTGGGCGCCGGTCTCGATACCCGCCGGGGAATCGCATACCACGTATTCGAAGGTTTCTTTCAGCTCGGCGAGGACTTTGCCCACGCCTTCCTTGGTCAGCGCATCCTTGTCACGGGTCTGGCTGGCGGCCAGCACGTACAGGTTTTCAAGGCGCTTATCCTTGATCAGGGCCTGTTGCAGGTTGGCTTCGCCGTTGACTACGTTGACGAAGTCGTACACCACGCGGCGTTCGCAGCCCATGATCAGGTCGAGGTTACGCAAACCGACGTCGAAGTCGACGATGACTGTCTTGTGGCCGCGCAGAGCGAGGCCGGTACCGATAGCGGCGCTGGTGGTGGTCTTACCCACACCACCCTTGCCGGATGTAACCACGAGAATCTTGGCCAAGGTGTTTCACCCCTAAGGAAAAAGGACTTTTCAGTCCCTGAAAAACATCTCTTGGAACTCGCTGCAGGCGGACAGCCTTTGCAGGAAAAAGAAGGAGTTTCCATGGGGAAACACCAACTTCCAAATAGTCCTACACAAGTCTTGCCGGTTTCGCTTTGCTATCAGAGTCTAGAGATGCTTGGAAAATGCGGCAGTATCCGTTAAAGACGGATGATGTTCAACACATCGCCCGACAGGTTGACCTGCACCGAAGCCCCCCACAGCGGATCGCGGCGCAAATCTTCTGAAACCTTGTACTGGCCTGCGATGGACACTAGCTCAGCGGTCAACTGCTGGCAAAAAATACGGGCCTTGGTATCACCCTTGATGCCGGCGAGGGCGCGTCCGCGCATCGGGCCGTATACATGGATGTTGCCATCGGCAAGAAGTTCCGCCCCCGGGCTGACCGAGGAGATCACCACGAGGTCGCCACCCTGGGCGTAAATCTGCTGCCCGCCGCGTACGGGCGAGGTGATGATCTTTGTCGGCTTGATCGCAGGCTCGGGCGGTTTTTCCGGTTTTTTCTTCTCTTCACCGACCAATGGTTCGAGCGGACGCTCACGGGCGCCGGACGGTGGCAGTACTGGCAGTTCAATGGCGATGGCTGCGGCAATGTCTTCGATACGGCTGGCGCGAATCGCCAGGGTACGCAAGCCATGGGAGCGGCATACGCGCATCAGCCCGGGCAGATCAATCGCCCCTTGGCCGGCCGGGAGTTTGTCCAGGGCCAGCACCAGCGGGGCATTGTTGAAAAAGTTTGGCGCCAGGGCGACCTTGGCGGCCAGTTGGCGGTCCAGGGCATCGAGGTCGTTGCGGGCCAGTTCCAGCACGGTAATGGCGAGCATGCTGCCTTTCAGCTGGAACACGGGATCTTGGTCTAGCGGTTCGGTTTGGCTCATGGTCGGCGAAAGCGGCTTGTCACGAAAAGTGTCGAGACTTATAACGAGAACACTCACCCGCCGCAAGCCGAGTCGAACCGTTGTAGAATGCGCGGCCCTTGTCTTTACCGGAATCTGTAATGGATCGCCCGCGTTTTCGAGCTGTATTTCTTCACCCACGTTTTTGGCTGCTGTGGCTGGGGCTCGGCCTGCTGTGGCTGGTCACCCAGTTACCGTACCGGGCGCTGTTGACCATTGGTCGCCTGCTGGGCGCGGGCATGTACCGCGTGGCCGGCGATCGCCGCCGTATCGCGGCGCGCAACCTTGAGCTGTGCTTCCCGGAAAAGTCCGCCAAGGAACGCAAACGCCTGCTCAAGGAAAATTTCGCCTCCACCGGCATCGCCTTCTTTGAGATGGCCATGAGCTGGTGGTGGCCCAAGCCGCGCCTGGCGCGCCTGGCCCATGTCGAAGGGTTGGAGCATCTCAAGCAGGCGCAGTTGGAAGGCAAGGGGGTGATCCTGATGGCCTTGCATTTCACCACCCTGGAAATCGGCGCGGCGCTGCTCGGGCAGAAACACACCATCGATGGCATGTACCGCGAGCACGGCAACCCGCTGTTCGACTTTATCCAGCGCCGTGGCCGCGAACGCCACAACCTCGATTCCCTGGCCGTGGAGCGCGACGACGTGCGCGGCATGCTCAAGCTGCTGCGCGCCGGTCGCGCCATCTGGTACGCGCCGGACCAGGACTATGGCGCCAAGCAAAGCATCTTCGTGCCGCTGTTCGGCATCCAGGCGGCCACTGTCACTGCTACCAGCAAGTTCGCACGCCTGGGCAAGGCGCTGGTGGTGCCGTTCACCCAGGAGCGCCTGGCTGATGGCAGCGGTTACCGCCTGGTGATCCATCCGCCGCTGACCGATTTTCCGGGTGAAACCGATGAGATCGACTGCCTGCGCATCAACCAATGGGTCGAAGCCTCGGTGCGCGAATGCCCCGAGCAATACCTGTGGACCCACCGCCGCTTCAAGAGCAGACCGGCGGGTGAACCCAAGCTGTACGAAAAACGCCGCCGATAAGCGCTGGCTTTTCCTACATGGAGTGACGCAATGCGCCCAGTTGAACCGGTCACAGGCTTGATTCTTTCTGGCGGCGGGGCGCGAGCGGCGTATCAGGTGGGGGTATTGGCGGCGATTGCCGAGTTGCTGCCGCCAGGGGCGCCGAATCCTTTTCCGGTGATTGTCGGCACGTCGGCTGGTGCGATCAATGCGGTGAGCCTGGCCAGCGGGGCCACCGATTTCCGTGCGGCTATCCAACGATTGACGGCGTTCTGGCAGGGCTTTCGCAGTCATCAAGTGCTGCGCAGCGATTGGCCGGGGGTGATACGCCAGGCCAGTCGTTTCCTCATCCACAGCCTGTTGGGCCTGGGCGCACAGGTACCAGTGGCACTGCTCAACAGCTCGCCGCTGCGCGAATTGTTGCAAGAACGCCTGAACCTGGACGGCATCGACGAGGCCATTCGCTGCAAGCATTTGCAGGCGGTGGCGGTCACGGCCTTCGGTTATGAATCCGGGCAAGCGGTGACCTTCTATCAAGGCGGCGGCACCATCGATGCATGGTTGCGCCATCGACGGATCGGCGTGCCCACCCAACTGACGGTGGAGCACCTGTTGGCGAGTTCGGCGATTCCGCTGTTGTTTGCGCCGGTCAAGCTTGATCAGGAGTACTTCGGCGATGGCGCGGTGCGCCAGTCGGCGCCGATCAGCCCGGCCCTGCACCTGGGCGCCAGCCGCGTGTTGGTGGTCGGCGTGAGCGGCAACCCACGGGGCAATGAACCTTCGATGCAACGCACCTACACCGGCCAGCAACCGACCCTGGCGCAAATCGGCGGGCATATGCTCAACAGCACCTTCATCGACAGCCTGGAAAGCGATATCGAACTGCTGGAGCGCTTGAACCAGTTTAGTCGGGTTGTCCCTGTCGACGCCGCGGTGCAGGGCCTGGCGCCGGTGGACGTGCTGGTGATTGCGCCCAGCCAGCCTATCGATGAAATCGCGGCGCGACATCGCCAGGAGTTGCCGGCGGCGTTGCGTGTATTTTTGCGTGGGCCGGGGGCGACCAAGACCAGCGGGGCGGGGGTGTTGAGTTACTTGCTGTTCGAGGCGGGATATTGCAGTGAGTTGATCGAGTTGGGGCGCAAGGATGCGCTGGCCAAGCGCGAAGAAATCACTCGGTTCCTGGGCCTGACGCCGGACTGACTGAATGTGGGAGCAGGCAAGCCAGCTCCCACAGGGGACCGCGATCAACCTTTAGAAGTGGTACTTGACCAGGAAGCTCGCCGTATCCTGGGTCGTCTTGAACGCGCCCGAATCCTCGATCCCGTATTTGTTCTTCCAGTAGTCGTATTCAAAACCCACATACAACTGCTTGTCGCCCCAATGCAGCGCCTTGCCCAGGTCGTATTTGACCTGCGGGTTGAAGTGCAGGTTGGCGTGATAAGTACCACGGGCGTTCTTGTCGTTATCCACCACCCAGTCCATGAAACCGTCGATCAACACATCGGAGTTGCCCACGGGAATGGTGTAGGACCACACCGGGGTGATCTGCCAGACACCGTCACCCGGGCGGTTGCCTTCGGTCTGGCGCTGGTAGAAGTTCAGCTGGAAGTAGTCGAAGCCAGGAATGTTCAAGTCGATGGCAGGACCGAGCAAGTAGGATTCGTTATCGCCTTCGCCGAACTCGTAGGTGAAAGCCAGCAACACATCCTTGATCGGGCCGAACGACAGGTCCTTGTCGAAAATCTTGCCGAATGACAACCGTGGGCTGAACTCGCCGTAGTAAGTATTGGGGCCAACATTGCCGTCTTCCTTGCCGTTGTAAAAGATACGGTCGAGGAAGAAGAAGTTATCGCCATACTTCCATGCGTCGGCATGTTCGAAGGTGACGGTTTGCTGAATCTGCGGGTTGACGGTAAAGCTCTTGCCCCACAGGTAAGTCAGGCTGTTGTTCTGCCACTGCAACAAGTCGCCGGCTCCGGCTTGGCCGGCGGCCAGCAGGGATCCTGCCAGCACCAGGCCCTTGAACATAGGTTTCATTCGGTTGCTCCCGAGTTAAAGTTTTTTATGTTTTTTCTAATCTGGCGCTCTGATGTGGCGCCTTTGGATTCGCTGAAAAAATCATCTGTTTGGTCAGCTTTTATGCTTACAGCAAAAGCCGCGCCAAGGCGGTTAAAAACCGTCGATTCAAGCGGGCGCGGAGAATACTGGCTCCCACGTCCGGGCTCAAGTGCGCCGTTACAGCGCGCCCAGGACGACAATGGAGCATGCTTCAGGTGTGGACGTGCTCAACGGCAACGCGCTCAGCGCCGCCCAGGATGTTGAACAGTATGTTCAGCGACAACGCGCTGAGGGTGGCCATAGCGATGCCGCTATGGGTAATCGGGCTCATCCATAGCGGCAACTGCGCGAAGAACTCCGGGCGTACCACGGGGATCAGGCCCATGCCAATGCTCACCGCTACCAGCAATTGGTTACGGCGATCGGCAATGTCGGCTTCCTGCAGGATCTTGATCCCGGTCGCCGCTACCATGCCGAACATGGCAATCGCCGCGCCACCGAGTACCGCCGGCGGGATCGACGCCACCAGGTAAGCGGCTTTGGGCAGCAGGCTCAGCACAATCAAGAAAGCGCCGGCCATGATGGTGACCGAACGGCAGCGCACGCCGGTCATCTGCACCAGGCCGATATTCTGCGCGAAGGAGGAGTGGGTGAAGGTGTTGAAGAAACCGGCAAAGAACGACGCGCCGGCATCACACAGCAAGCCGCGACGCAGCATCTTCGGTGTGACCTCCTGGTCGGTGATCTTGCCCAGGGCGAGGAACATGCCGGTGGACTCGACAAAAATGATCACCACCACCAGGCACATCGACAGGATCGGCGCCAGCTCGAACCTGGGCATGCCAAAGTGCAGCGGCGTTACCAGCTGCACCCACGGTGCCAGGGCCAGGCCGCTGAGGTCGACCATGCCGAGCAGGCCGCACAAGCCGTAGCCCAGCGCCATGCCGATCAACACCGAGATGTTGACCCAGAAGCCGCGCATGAAGCGGTTGATCAGCAGGATGGTGGCCAGTACCAGGGCGGCAATCGCCAGGTAGATCGGTGAGCCGAACGTGGCGGCGGCACTGCCGCCCCCGGCCCAGTTCACGGCCACGGGAAACAGCGAGAGGCCGATGGCGGTGATCACGGTACCGGTCACCAACGGCGGGAAAAAGCGTACGACCTTGGACATGAACGGCGCGATAAGCATGCCGAAGAACCCGGCGGCGATGGTCGCGCCGAAGATGCCCTGCAAGCCGATACCGGGCATGCCGGCCATGGCGACCATGCTGCCGACGGCGGCGAAACTGGCGCCCATCATCACCGGCATGCGGATGCCCACAGGGCCGATGCCGAACGATTGCACCAGGGTGGCGATCCCGGCTACCAGCAGGTCGGCGTTGATCAGGAAGGCGATTTCTTCACGGCTCAAGCCCGCGGCCTGGCCGATGATCAGGGGCACGGCGACGGCGCCGCCGTACATCAGCAAGACGTGTTGCAGGCCCACCAGAATCAGTTGCAAGAGGGGCAGCCGCACCATGGCGGGCGCGGCAGGAGTCTGCGTTTCTAACTGGGACATGCAACACCTCGGATCTTTTTATTTTTGTGTTGTTTGGCATTCAATTGCCGGATGAAACTTAATCTTCAAGCCATCACTAATCTCCCTTGTGGGAGCTGGCTTGCCTGCGATAGCGGCAGATCACCAACGCTTTCGGTGACTGACACACCGCCATCGCAGGCAAGCCAGCTCCCACATGGGAACGGTGTGAAACAGTCAGTTGGTGCGGGCTCCCTGGTTGATCCAGGTGCCGATCAGGTCTCTTTCCTGCTGGGTCATCTGGGTGATGTTGCCCAACGGCATGATCTGGCTGGCCACGGCCTGGGCTTGAATGCGCGCCGCCTGCTGCTGGATCTGTGCCGGCGTGTCAAACATCACCCCAGCCGGCGCGGTGCTGAACAGCGGGCTGGTCGGCTTGGCCGAGTGGCACACAGTGCAGCGCTGTTCAATCACGTGGTGCACCTGGCCGAAGTCCGTGGTGGCCTGGGCCGGTGCCGGTTCAGCGGCTGGCGCGGCAGGCGCTGCGGGCTTCAAACCACCGCCCAATGCCGTTTCCGGCAGCGGCTGGTACTCGATCGCTGCAGGTGCCTTGGCCACTTCCGGAGCCGGCTTGGGCCCGGTCACATACGCCAGGCTGATCATCGCCAACGCGCCTACCGGCAAGGTCCACGCATACTTCTGGCTGTTGTGCCGGGTATTGAAGTAGTGCCGTACCAACACTGCCGCCACCGCGATCCCGGCCAGGATCAGCCAGTTGTATTGGCTGCCATAGGTGCTCGGGAAGTGGTTGCTGATCATGATGAACAGCACCGGCAAGGTGAAATAGTTGTTGTGCCGCGAACGCAGCAGGCCCTTGGCCGGCAGCGCCGGGTCGGGCGTGCGGTTCTCGGCGATGGCTGCCACCAGCGCGCGCTGGGCCGGCATGATGATGCGGAACACGTTACCCACCATGATCGTGCCGATCACCGCGCCCACGTGCAGGTAGGCACCGCGGCCGCTGAATACCTTGCTGAAGCCGTAGGCCGCCGCAATCAACAGCACGAACAGGATCAAGCCGAGCAGGGCAGGGCGCTTGCCCAGGGCCGAGTCGCAGAGGAAGGAGTAGATGAACCAGCCGGCGAACAACGAGCCGATACCCAGCAACACGCCTTCGGTGCCGCTGAGGCTGCTGCCGGGGGCGAGCAGGTACAGCGTCGGGTTCCAGTAGAACACCACGCACAGCAGCGCGACGCCCGACATCCAGGTGAAATAGGCTTCCCATTTGAACCAGTGCAGGTTGTCCGGCATGGTTGGCGGGGCCAGTTTGTATTTTTCCAGGTGGTAGATACCGCCACCGTGGATCGCCCACAAGTCACCGGCCAGGCCGTTCTTGGGGTTGACGCGATTGAGGTTGTTTTCCAGCCAGACAAAGTAGAACGAAGCGCCGATCCAGGCGACGCCAGTGATCATGTGAACCCAGCGCACGCTCAGGTTCAGCCATTCCATCAAATGTGCTTCCACAGTCTTTACCTCTCGCCTGTCACCCTTGTTGTCGGGTGATCCGGCCTTCTCTTATTGGTGGGGGGCGAGGATCAACCGCTCATCCTCTTTGAAAAAATGCTCATCGCAGTTATTGCCTGTGCCACTGCGATCAACCACCAGGAAGTCATCCCGCTTTTCGATCGTCAGCACCGGGTGGTGCCAGACGCCGCGATGGTAATTGATGCCCTGCCTGCCGTTGGTGACGAAGGCGCGGACCAAGCCTGATACAGGTGCATCGCCAAGTGGCGCGACCACGATCAGAAAGGGGTTGCCGAGCAGCGGAATAAAAGCCTGGCTGCCCAGCGGGTGTCTCTCCAGCATGCACACGGTCAGCGGCATGTCCTGCGCGTCGGCGCGGAAGATGCTGATGATGGCGTGGTCTTCAGGCTGTGCTGTTTCGACCGTTGCCAACTTGTGAAAGCGCATGGTCGACCCGTTGTTGATCATGAAGTGATCGCTGCCGTCGGTTTCGATAACGTCTCCGAAAGGGGCGAAGGCTTCTTTGGTCAGGGGTTCGATCATCAGTGTGCGCATGGCTGTCTTCTTATCCGAATGCTGTGTTGTTTGGTCTATTGCTGTCGCGGGCAAGCCCGCTCCCACATTTTGATCTGCGAATACATTCAAAAGTGGGAGCTGGCTTGCCTGCGATGGCATCACCGCTTATTTCGACACTTTGCCCAAAACGCGCAGGCGACTCACACCGCCATCCGGGAACACATTCAGGCGGATATGGGTGATCGGCCCCAGCGCCTTGATCTGCTCGGCGAAGGTGTGTTCGGCATGCATCTCCAGTTTCTGCGCCGGCAACAGTTCGCGCCAGAACAACGATTGGGTTTCGATCTGGCTGTCGGTGCCGCCTTTTACGAACGCGCCCTGGATCGAGCAGGTGTCCGGGTAGTTGCCCTTGAAGTGCAGGGTGTCGACGATGATCTTCTCGATCTCGCCCGGGTGGCCGAGGGCGACGATCACCCAGTCATTGCCGGGTGTACGACGGCGTGCGGTTTCCCAGCCGTCGCCCATGTTGATGCCACGGCCCGGGTTGAGGATGTTGCTCATGCGGCCGAAGTGTTCGTCGGAGCAGGCCAGGGCACGGCCGCCATTGAGCGCGGCAGCCAGGTCGACCTGTTCGTTGTCGCCCACCGAAGACCAGTCGCGGAACGGCACGCCATACACACGCAGACGGGCGACGCCACCATCCGGGTAGATGTTGAAGCGCAGGTGGCTGAACGCCTGGTCGTTGTTGATCTCGTGATAATGGTGGCTGTTGCCTTGCAGCTCGACGGCCGACAGCACTTCCACCCACTGGGTATTGGCATCCGGCTCACCCGAGGCCAGGAAACAGGCTTCCAGGGAGGCCGACGGCGGGAAGTTGCCGGTGAAGAATGAAGTGTCGATGTCCACGCCTTTGATCGAACCCGGCACGCCCAGGCGGATCACTGCGCTGTCGTAGCCTTCGAAGCGCTTGCGGCGTGACTCCCAGCCGTCCATCCACTTGCCGTTATCATCGAAAACGCCCTCCTTCCATACGGCCGGGGTCGGCTGGAACAGGCGGTTGGCGTCAGCGAACCAGTCATCGGTTACCGAGATGATCTTGGTGCCCAGGCGGGCGTCGGCCAGGTTGACGAACTTTTCGAAAGGTACGGCGTAAGCTTTCATTCTTCTTGTCTGCCTTAAATAGAGTGGCTGGGGATGGACTGCTAGAGGGTCAGTAAACGGAACAACGCGATCTTGTTGATCTCGTCCAGCGCGCACTTGAACTCGGTGTCCACCGAGTTATGGATGCGCGTTTCGAACGCGGCGAGGATCTGGTGCCGGTTGCTGCCTTTTACCGCCATGATGAAGGGAAACTTGAACTTGGCTTTGTAGGCCTCATTCAGCTCGGTGAAGCGAGAAAACTCTTCGGCCGTGCATTGGTGAATACCCGCGCCCGCTTGTTCATCGGTGCTGGCTTGGGTCAGTTGGCCCTGGACGGCGGCTTTACCGGCCAGGTCCGGGTGAGCATTGATCAGCGCCAGTTGCGAGGCGTGATCAGCACTCAACAGGATATCGCTCATGCGCTGGTGCAGGGTTTCGATCTGGTCGATCGACGCGTCCTGGCCCAAGTCGAAGGCCTTTTCGGCCACCCATGGCGAGTGTTCGTAGATATCGGCAAAGGCCTGGACGAAGGCGTCGCGGCTCAAGGTCGAAGGTTTCAGGGTTTGGAACGCAGTCATTTCGCCGCTCCCGGGAATGGGTGGGTTTGGTGCCAGTGACGGGCGATGTCCACGCGGCGAGTGAACCACACCTGGTCATGGCCTTTGACGTATTCAATAAAGCGCTTGAGCGAGGCCAGGCGTGCCGGGCGGCCAATCAGGCGGCAATGCAGGCCGATCGAAAGCATCTTCGGCGCCTCGGCACCTTCGGCATACAGCACGTCGAAGGCGTCCTTGAGGTATTCGAAAAAGTCATCGCCCTTGTTGAAGCCCTGCACCTGGGTAAAGCGCATGTCGTTGGTGTCCAGAGTGTAGGGGATCACCAGGTGTGGCTTGCCGGTGGGGTTGTTGGGTTCCCAGTAGGGCAGGTCGTCGTCGTAGGTGTCGCAGTCGTACAGGAAGCCACCTTCCTCCATCACCAGGCGGCGGGTGTTGGGGCCGGTGCGGCCGGTGTACCAACCCAGCGGGCGTTCGCCGGTGAGTTCGGTGAGGATGCGGATGGCTTCGAGCATGTGCTCGCGCTCCTGGGCCTCGTCCATGTACTGGTAGTCGATCCAGCGGTAGCCGTGGCTGCAAATCTCGTGGCCGGCGGCGACCATGGCGCGGATTACATCCGGGTGGCGCTGGGCGGCCATGGCCACGGCGAAGATAGTCAGCGGGATGTCGAATTCTTTAAACAACTTGAGGATGCGCCACACACCGGCACGGCTGCCGTATTCGTACAGCGACTCCATGCTCATATTGCGCTCGCCTTGCAACGGCTGGGCCGAGACCATTTCCGAAAGAAAGGCTTCCGACTCTTTGTCACCGTGCAAAATGTTGCGCTCGCCGCCTTCTTCGTAGTTGAGTACGAACGACAGCGCAATGCGTGCCTTGCCCGGCCAGTGGGGGTGAGGAGGGTTACTGCCGTAACCGATCAGGTCGCGTGGGTAGTCAGCGCTCACTGCAGTCTTCCTTCTTGTTCGTGGTAGCAAATGTGTGGCGGCCGGGCAGCGGAATGACTGGGTGGCGTCACAGCGATGAGTGATTGTATACAACTTATCGTGAACTTTGTAAGCCTGCATTTCTGCATTTTTTCTGAACGGTCTACCTGCAAGAAACTTGCCTGAGCGGTCAGATTAAGATGAAAAAACCACTGTAGGAGCGAGCTTGCTCGCGAAAAACCTGAGTGCGCCACTTTTCATGCTGAAAGCCCGCGTTATCGTTGGCGTTTTTCGCGAACAAGCTCGCTCCCACAGGGGGGTGAAGCACTGTGGAATTTATTGTGTACAATTTTATTGGAAAGTGTCTTAATCGGATATCGCCGGCTTTTTCACTGTTCTGAAAGAGTGCAGGTTCTCTTTTTACTGACTTCGGGAGGCGCATAGACGCCATGGGACGTTTGACCACACACGTTTTGGACGCCGCGCACGGCTGCCCCGGCAGCGCTATCAAGGTTGAGCTGTACCGCGTCGAGGGCGCGCAGCTGGAACTGGTTGCCACCGCCGCCACCAACAGCGACGGCCGTTGCGACGCACCGCTGCTGCAAGGCGACGATTACCGTAGCGGCGTTTACCAACTGCAATTCAGCGCCGGTGACTACTACCGTGCCCGTGGCGTGCAGTTGCCCGAGCCGGCCTTTCTGGACGTGGTGGTACTGCGCTTTGGTATCAGTGCCGAACAGGACCATTACCATGTGCCCCTGCTGATTTCGCCTTACAGCTACTCCACTTATCGCGGTAGCTGAGTCGTCACCTCGCTTCACACCCCCAAATGCTCTTCGTTGGTTTCGCCCGTGCACACTGCGGGCTTTTTTTTGCCGGGTCATGCGTTCAACTATCTAACGCCCGCAGGCCCTGCGCAGTACTTAGGCTGGCTGTTTTCCTCATAAATGAAGGAAACGCCATGACCATGCCCGATGTACTGCAACCCGCCAGCCATTCGCCCGATCCCCTCGATGCCGAGGTTGCCGCCGAAGCCGCATTGCAGGCCATTCGTAAACAACTCGGAGGGCGGATCAACACTTACACCCAGCCCAGCCGCCTGATCAATCAGATCTGCCTTGTCGACGTTCGGTCCAGCGAGTCGGCACAAGCACTCAGCCGCTTGATAGCGCGGTCACCCAGAGTCTTGAAAGTCATTCGCGCGCAATTGCGCAAAGCGTTTGAAATCGACCCGAACAACCTGTTGTTTACCCAACCGAAGCTGGCAGACCAGCCGGAAAAAATCGACAGCTTGACTGACCGTGCGCTGCAATTGCTGGTGTTGCCCTCGGTGCCGGTCAACGTCAATTTATTCACTACTTTGAGCGTCAAGGGCGAGCCGGATAGCCGGTTGCCCTATACACCGCTGCAAGCACTGCGGCGAGTGATCGAGTTGAGGCTTTTCGAGCGGTTGGCCAGTGCGCAGAGCGGCTATTGGGACAGCCTGGTGCAAGGGTCCTGGCTCACGCGGCGGGAGCGCTGGATTGAGCTGTACAAGCGGCTGTTCGCTGATCGAGCCTACATGGCGCGGCAACTGGACGAGCTTTCGAGTGCGGGAATAGCCATGGTTCAAGCCGTGATCGATGCGCCGACTGTCGAGGCTCGTCAGCGTGCCGGCGGCGGCTGGGCCAGCGTACGCGTGGGCCAATTGCTATGGCCCGGTACACCTGCGACCGCGATCCCCGCCGCCTTGCATTTTTATCGCGAGGGCGATCCCAGTGCTGTGCCTCACGTTGTTTACCTGCCGGGGGAGGGGCGCAATTTCTATGAGTATCCGTCGTTCTTCGCCATTCAATGCGGCCTGCTTGAACTGAACAGGTCGCGGTTCAACGAGCTTTGGCAGTGCTTACCATTGCGTCGTCGCGATACGTTGTGTCGCCCCGGGGATTTATCATCGGCCTCCGGTATCACTCGCGGCTTGGAGGTCATGGGGGATGCGTTGGCGCTGGGTGCGCAGGCGCTGCTGGACGGGCAGTGGGAAAATGAATTGGCGTGTACCGTGATGATCAATTACGAGCACGTTTTTTCCAAAGCACGGCCTCGACCGCAGCGGCTGGATGCCGTACAGCTTCTCGCCCAGGTGGAAGGTGTACGCAAGCAATTGGTCGGTAGCGCGCGACTCGGCCCCCTGCGTGAGGAGTTGCTTGAATGGGACCAGCGTCGACGGTCCACAGAAATCATCTTTGCCAGTACGGCTCCTGACTTGGCCCAGCGCACGAGAGAGCAGCAGATCAAGCGATACGAAAAAGGCTTGCTCGCGTTGCTCGACTCGCAGGACCTGATTACGGATACGCCGCAATACCTGGAGTTGCTGTCGCTGATAAGCCAGCAACAGGGCTATGCGCAGACGCTGGATGGGTTGATACAAACAGAGCAACAACGACTGCTCGACGTGGATTTTTGGGCCGAGCGTCCCGGTGGTAATGGCACGCTGCGCCGCGCTTCGTTGTTCATCAACGCCCAAACCGCAGCCCTGCGCTGTGAGGCCCAGTTGCAACACCGGCTCAAACTGCTGAGCACGGCACATCGCGACCTGATTATCGAAGTGGTGGATCAGCCTCTGCCAACCAAGCGCCCAGACAGTGAAATCCAGGTGTTGTCCATCGCGGTGGGGAGCGAGCCCGACGCCTTCTACACGCTGCATAACATATGGGTGGTGACGACGGCGCCAGCGGTGCGGGTGCCTGCGCGCAGGCATCCGGTGGTGCTGTACGCCTTTGGGGCAGAGGGGGGCGTACTGGGTTTTTCCGGGCTGGAGGCCTTGACTCAGCGCCTCAAGGCGAGCCTTGGCGGCTGGGATGACTCGGTGCTATGGCACGGTGTCGAGCGCGACAAGCGTCGCGACTTACGCATGCATGCGGTGCGTCAAACCTTGGCTGTGCGCTACGTCCCTGTAAAAGGCAAGCCGGCGCTGGCGTCGCTCAAGAAAGTGCTGGGAACCTGTGATCGTCTGTACAAAAGTACCGAGGACATCACGCGTGTGTTCAGTGAAGTCAAGGATCCTACCCTTAGCCGTGCGCTGTTGCTGGTTGAGCTCAAAGAACAGTTGAGGGTACCCGTCAATAGCGCATTGATGCAGGCACAGGCCAATATTGAACTGGTGCGCAAGACGGCGGCAGAAGCGAAAAACCTGCCGGCCTATTTGGCGCAGTTAACGCGCGCCAAGCGCCGGCACTTCAAGCGTTTGCAGGGGCTCTATCTGAGCAGTGCCTTCGCCTTCAAGTCTCGCCTCGAGCAGTGGCTGCCCAGCCTGGAAGCATTCGCTCGTCGCGCCTTGACCGAGCGTTTGAGTAAGGACGGTATCTCGCCACTGTTTGACATCGATCAGCCCTTGATCGATATGCCCGACGATGTTCAAGGCAGTTATTGCGGGTGGACCAGCAGGTGTACCGTGGGTGATCGTAAAATAATATTGACCCCGACCGCCACGCGGACGACGTTCAGTTTGCTGCAACTGGCGCTGTACAACCTGGACCCCTTGGCGCCCTGGACACAATGGCGATTGAACCGCGGGCGTTTTTTGCAAGCGCAGTGGAGGCAACAGCTCAATGACGCTTATCTGATCGAGCTAGTGTCTTCGCTGGATATTGGCGGCGAGTACGATGCGTTGATCAACCGAACGTTCTATCCACGTACCAACCCCACTCACCGGCTCAGTCAAGGACGCATTCGCGCATTATTGAAACGCACCTTGCAAGCCGGCGTAGATCTTCATCTTTTTTCGGCGGTTCAGCAGGGGTTGACGGCCAATGCGCAAAGCCTGTTCAAGACCGCGATGGCAGCCCGGACACAGCAGGACCTGCTGAAAAACCAGCATGAGGTGCGATTGCATGTGGTGCATCTAGTGGGCCACACGATGCAACATGATCGCTATATCGCGGGAATAGTGGTGGTGCAGGACAAGCGTACCGAACTCTGCGTGGTTTACTGGCCCAGGGCACCGCAAGCGTTGATCCTCACCGAGTACAGCTGCCTGCAACAGGCCCAGGCTGAATTGAACCGTATCGGCGCCGTGCCTGCCAACGCCCGTGCGCTGGCGCACCAGGTTGCACCCGGCTGGGCATTCGAGGCCATCATCCATCATCCGGCCGAGGTCGATGTGCCGGCTATGGCGTTCGATTTACTGGGAGGCGTGCGAGTTTATTTAGCGGGAGGGTGGATCTGGCGCGGGGTAGAGTTTGTCCGCTCATTTGCTGTCAGGCACCTGGAACCGACGGCATTGCTTGATCAAATCGAGCAACAAACCCATGAGCAGATTGCCAGTGATCCGCAGAACTGGCTGACATTGGTCGCCACCTCGCACAGCGACGCCCAGGCCCTGTTATATCAAGCCGGCGTGCTTGAGCTGCAGCGCCAGACCCAGGCTGCCAGCCATTCCGGCAAGGCGCTGGAGGCCTACCGACGTCAGCGCCTGGATGGGCAGAGCGATACCCGCAACCGTGCGCTGGTGGGCTTTTTCTCGCCGTTGTTCGGCATGTTCAATGACTTCTACGAGCTGCTGGTTGTGGCGCGGCGTTATCATCGCTTTGGCGATCCGCTTGACGCTGTGGATGTAGCCTTCATGAGCGAATTTTTGGCAATTGATCTGTTACTGAACTTCGTACCTGGGCCCAAGAAACTAGGCAGTACCGCCGCTCGGGTAGCACGGCCCTTGCGCGCTGCTTTGGGGCGGGTACACCGCTTGCGCATGAGGGCTGGCGCCGTTTCTCGCTCGACACCGTCTGCGGTAGCTCAAGTCAAAGCCCTGGAGCCCTACAAGATCAAGGGCATACCCGATGGCGCTGTGGCATTGAAGGGGCCGGGGGAGGAAGGTATCTATGTGAAGAATGGCGAGTCGTTCGTGGCCGACGAAACGCACCACTACCCGGTTTACCGGCGCGCCGATGAGTCGTTGTTTCGCCTTAAAAACACCGAAACTCCAGGGCAGGACGAGTTGATACTGCATATCCATCAACCCAAGGAATGGCTACTCGGTGCCGACGCACCTGAGCCGGTGGCCGGTCCGAGCTCTGCGATGCGTAACCCGTGGCCTGTGGCCACGCCGGCGGCAGCGCCGAATTGGCAGTTGACGGATTTTCATCAGGCCATGATCAGCCGGATTCGCAACTCCTCTACGACGGCCACCGATTGGGTGAACTGGCGTGCGCAAATTCACGCCACGGATCGATGGGCATCCCCTGAATCCGGGGTATTTCTTATTACTTCACCGACCGGAGACGTTTCCCGCTCAGTCGTCAGGATAGGCGCCCGGTATGAACAGCTGAAGGACCCGAGGAACAGTTATTATCGTGTGCTCCCCCGAGGGCAGCAGGACCCATTGACGGATATAACCTTTATCACCCGGGATGAACCCAGGGTTTCAGCGCCTTTCATGGACATTGAACGCTGGACACGCCTGGCATTGGAAGAACAGCCCATTCCGGTGTCGCGCACGCCTGCGGGTGAATGGCAGGTGCACGCGCGTTTGTTCGAGCACTCGCTGGACGTTGATATGAGCCTTGCCTTCCCCTCAATGACCGGCAACAGCCGAAGGTTTGCGGTATTGCGGCTGATTGAAATGGCAGACCCCTCCACCACCACCAATGCCAACCACCTGCTGAAAGTCCGCGCGACGCTGGATAAATGGCTGGCTCCAAGCCCGGTCAAGCGCGGCCAGACGGACGATTTTCTACGGATGTTGCGGGTTAATGACAGGCGCAAAGCCTATGTATATGTCGGTTATGAAGGCAAGGCGCCTGGCTATACGCGGGTTGATTTCATGCTGCGCGATCCATTGGAACCGCGTCTGCAATTTGACGCGACGCCAGTCAGGCTACCCCGCCTTGCAGCAGAGCGTGCCGCAGTCAGAACTGTGCTGGAGCAGCAAGGTTTCAGAGTTGATGACTTGTCTGTACTGCGTCCGGGACGACCCATCGGGGAATTCAGTGACGAATCAGTTGTGACTCATCCCCGTTCGAACCAAGTGTACTACGTGGCTTACCAATGGCTTGAGACGGGGCGAATGGAACTCAGAAACAAGCTTACGGACAAGTGGATTCGGGTAGCCATCAAGGCACACCCCGACTCTGAATTATTAAGGCAGGTGGGCCGGGCCATGCAAGAACAGCGCTTGGAGCGGATTGTCGCCGGCATCCAATGGGCTACTTTAGGTAAGCTCGACCCAACCGTTTACTTCATCAAAGTGGGCCCCTGACGTTGATAAGTGCCGCAGCCCCGGCGCCGCCAAACAGTGCTGCGCTGATACGGTTGAACCAGCTCTGCCCCGCACCGCTGCGCAAATACCTTGCCGCGCCATGGGCGCCCAGGCCGTAGGCCAGTTTGCACAGCAGGTCGAGCACCGTCCAGGTGGCGATCATGATCAGCAATTGCGGTAAAAACGGTTGCTGGCTGGTGAGAAATTGCGGCAGGAAGGCGGCGAAAAACAGAATGTCCTTGGGGTTGCTTGCCCCCAGTACAAACGCACGGCCAAACAAGGCGCGAAAGCGCGGCACGGCCGGTGTTTGCGGCACTTGCGCAGCGTGGGCCGGCAGGCGCGATTGCTGCCAGCTCTGCCAGGCGAGATAGAACAGGTACAGCGCGCCAAGGATTTTCAAGGTGCTGAACAACTGCTCGGAGGCCAGCAGCAGCGCGCCCAGGCCCAGGGCCGAAGCGCTCAACAGGCAGATCGAGGCGAACACGCCGCCGAGAAACGCAGGGTAGGAGCGGCGCAGGCCGTAGTTGAGGCTGTTGCTGATCATCAGCAGGGACAGCGGGCCGGGAATCAAGATCACCACCAGCGCAGCGCCACTGAACAGCAGCCAGGTTTCCAAGGTCATTGACGTTCCTCCATTCGTGCAAAAGCCCCACCCGAAGGTGAGGCGGTTTTTCAGCCGTTCCCGAACTACAGGAAGATGAACTTGGCGATAAAGATCGCGCACAGCACCCACAGGCTGATGGAAATCTCGCGGTACTTACCGGTGCCGGCCTTCAACGCCACATAGGTGATAAAGCCCAGGGCGATCCCGTCGGCGACCGAAAACGTCAGTGGCATCATGATCGCGGTGACGATTGCCGGAATGCTGTCGGTGGCCTCATCCCAGTTGATATGGGCCATGCTCGCCATCATCAGCATCGCTACATAAATCAGCGCGCCGGCCGTGGCATAGGCCGGGATCATGCCGGCCAGCGGCGCGAAAAACATCGCCGCCACGAACAGCACGCCCACGGTCACCGCGGTCAAACCCGTGCGGCCGCCAGCAGCCACACCGGCGGCGCTTTCTACGTAGCTGGTCACCGGAGGTACACCGACCATGGCACCGAACACGCTGGATGCACTGTCAGCTTTCAATGCGCGGGACAGGTTGTCGATCCTGCCATCGGCATTCACTAAGCCTGCGCGTTGCGCAACGCCCATCAGTGTACCGGCAGTGTCGAACATGTGTACAAAAAGAAAGGCAAATACCACGCTGATCATGCTCACATTGAACACACCCATCACGTCCATTGCCATCCAGGTCGGTGCCAGGCTCGGTGGGGTGGCGAGAATGCCGTTGTAGTGCACCAGGCCCAGGCCCCACCCGGCCAGGGTCACAGCGATGATGCTGATCAGGATGGCGCCGAATACGCGGTGATAGCTGAGGATGGCAATCAGCAGGAAACACACGGCCGCCAGCAGCGGTGCCGGCTCGTGCAGGGAGCCGAGTTTTATCAGCGTGGCCGGGCTGTCGACGATGATACCGGCGGTTTTCAAGCCGATCACCCCAAGGAACAAGCCCACGCCGGCGCCCATGGCGTGGCGCAGGCTGACCGGGATACTGTTGAGCAGCCATTCGCGGATGCGCGACAGCGTCAGGATCATGAACAGCACACCGGAAATAAACACCGCGCCGAGGGCGGTTTCCCAGGTGTAGCCCATGGTGCCGACCACGGTGTAGGTGAAAAACGCGTTCAAGCCCATGCCTGGCGCCAGGCCCACTGGCCAGTTGGCATACAGGCCCATCAGCAGGCAACCCAGCGCCGCGGCGATGCAGGTGGCGACAAAGGCTGCACCGTGATCGATACCGGCATCGGCCATGATGTTGGGGTTGACGAAGATGATGTAGGCCATGGTGATAAAGGTGGTAAGGCCGGCGATCAGCTCGGTCTTCACTGTGGTGCCATGCAAGCGCAGTTTGAACAGGCGTTCCAGCCAACCGCCTCGGGGCGCGGCCAGGTCCAACGTAGGGGCTTCGGTTTTGCGGCTATCCACAGCGAGTACTCCTCAATCGTTTTATTGTTATTTCCCGCGCCGGTCACATGAGTGGGCAACAGCGCTTTGAGGTACTGGCGGGTTTGTTGACCAAAAGGTCAGGAACTCGCGCGAAGCGAATTATGCTTTTGTATACAAATAAAGCAAATAATGTTTTCGATTATCCGGGCGAAAAAGGATGAAAGGCCGGCGCCAGGGGATTTATTCTGCGCGACGCCTTGAAACAAGCCCTCGATACCCGCACCTTGTGGGCGCAAGCATTCGGTCAGCGCGGCGAAAAGGGGAGCCCCATGTACAAGGTTTATGGCGATTACAAGTCGGGCAATTGCTACAAGGTCAAATTGATGCTCAATCTGTTGGGCATCCCCTATGAATGGGTCGATATCGATATCCTCAAGGGCGATACCCAGACCCCGGCGTTCCTGGCCAAGAACCCCAATGGCAAGGTCCCGGTATTGGAGCTCGAAGATGGCACCTGCCTGTGGGAGTCCAACGCGATCCTCAATTTCCTCGCCGATGGTAGCGAGTTCCTGCCGACCGAACCGCGCCTGCGCACGCAAGTCCTGCAGTGGCAATTCTTCGAGCAATACAGTCACGAGCCCTACATTGCGGTGGCGCGGTTCATTCAGTTTTATCTGAACATGCCCGAGGATCGGCTGGAAGAATACAAGACCACCCACAAAGGCGGTTACAAGGCCTTGAGGGTGATGGAGCGTCAACTTCAGGCCACGCCTTATTTAGTGGGCGAGCAATTTTCCATTGCCGATATTGCGTTGTATGCCTACACCCATGTGGCCCATGAAGGCGGTTTTGACCTGGCGCCGTATCCGGCGGTGCAGGCGTGGTTGCAGCGGGTGGTCAGTCATCCTCGGTATGTGCCGATGCTCGACTGATTCACTCGATCCAATGTGGGAGCTGGCTTGCCTGCGATAGCATCACCCCAGTGCCACGGATAAACCGAGGTGTCTGCATCGCAGGCAAGCCAGCTCCCACATTCAGCGCGACGGCGTGCTAGGTAATGCTTTGTTGAGCAGTTCAAAGCAGCGCTGCGCCGCCGGACTCAAGCCCATCCCGCTGCGGCTGATCAACCCGATCTCTCGATTCACCCCGGGATGATCAATGCTGATCCGCTTCAAACCTTCCAGGCTGTCCGCCGCTGACTCCGGCAACACACTGACGCCCAGCCCCTGGCGCACCAGGGCCAATACGGTCGACATGTAGTTGGCCTCCATGCCGGCGTTCAGCGTCAGCCGTGTCTCATCGAACAGCGTATCGACTTGCTCGCGCACACTGCTGTCGCGTCCGGTCAGGATGATGGGCTGGTCTGCCAGTTGCTCCAGGGTCAATTGACGGTGGCGGGCGAGCGCATGGCCCGACGGCACAAACGCACACAAGCGGTCATTCAGCACCGGCACAAATTCCAGGCCATGACTCAAGCGTGCACGTACACCAATGCCGAAATCCACCTCGCCATTGCGGACCTGGGCATGAATGCGATGGGCCACCAGGTCATGCAGGCGTACTTCGATGCCAGCGAAGCGTTCGCGAAACAGGCGCAAGGCCGGGGGCAGGGCGCCGGCGCATACCGAAGGCAGGGCGGCGATGGTCACCACGCCACGGCGCAAGGCGGCGAGGTCGCGGGAGCCGGTGACGATGTTGTCCAGGTCCAGCAGCAATTTTTCCATGGGCGCGCGCGCATCCTGGCCAGCGGCGGTAATGCTCACGTGGCGCGGGCTGCGGTCGAGCAGGGCGACGCCGAGCCAGTCTTCCAGTTGCTGTACCTGAACGGTGAGAGCCGACGGCGACAGATGCAACTCGTTGGCCGCCTTGGTGAAGCTGCCCGTGCGGGCGACAGCGAGGAAGGCTTGAATGTGCTGGATGCTGTTTTTCATAAGCGCCGCTTCATTTTGTTTTTTCGAATGCTGGTGGCTGAATATTCCAATTTACAAAGCCTAGCCTGATTCCAATACTCCAGGCAAAACAATAACCGGCCAACAAGGCCGCTCTGGAGTAACCCATGCTCGCAACCCTGGGTGTCATCACCATCCTGTGCCTGCTCGCCGCCGTCATGAGCAAGCGCCTCTCGCCTCTGGTGGCGTTGATCGCTTTGCCGATCATCGCTGCGCTGGTCGGTGGCTTCGGCCTGCAAACCAGCGCCTTCATCATTACCGGTATCAAGAACGTTGCCCCTGTGGTTGGCATGTTTGTGTTCGCGATCCTGTTTTTCGGGATCATGACCGATGCGGGCATGCTCGATCCCATTATTGATCGCATCCTGCGCACGGTCGGGACGCGTCCTACACGGATTGTGGTGGGTACGGCGACCCTGGCGTTGTTGGTGCACCTGGACGGCTCCGGCGCGGTGACTTTTCTGGTGACGGTGCCAGCGATGCTGCCGCTGTATACGCGGCTGGGCATTGATAAACGCATCCTCGCCTGCGTGTGTGCGATGGCGGCCGGGGTCAACTTTCTGCCCTGGACCGGCCCGGTGCTGCGCTCGTCGGCGGCGCTGCATGTGCCGGTGGCCGACCTGTTCCAGCCGCTGATCCCGGTGCAGATCGTCGGGCTGATCTTTGTCTTCGCCTGTGCCTGGTGGCTGGGCCATCGTGAAGAAAAACGCCTGGGCCTGGGCGCGGGTTCCACGGTGGATGCGGTGCCGCAACGAGTGCTCAGTGATGAAGATATCAAGCTGCGCCGCCCTCGACTGTTCTGGCTCAACCTGATTTTGACCGTGCTGGTGATGGTGGTGATGATCGCCGGTTGGGTCGACCCGGTGGTGATGTTCATGCTCGGCACCGTGATTGCGCTGTGTATCAATTACCCCAACGTCGACGCCCAGCGTGCACGCATCGACGCCCATGCGAAAACCGCGCTGACGATGGCCAGTATCCTGCTCGCCGCCGGGGTGTTCACCGGCATCATGCAAGGCACCGGCATGCTCAAGGCCATCGCCGAAGTGGCGGTGGCGCAGATTCCGGCGGGTCACGGCAAGTTGATCCCGGCAGTGGTGGGCTTTTTGTCCATGCCCCTGAGCATGTTGTTTGACCCCGATTCCTACTATTTCGGCGTGATGCCGGTGATCGCCGAAGTCGGCAAGGCCTTGGGCGTCGACCCACTGCAAGTGGCCCAGGCCTCGTTGCTGGGCGTGCACACCACTGGTTTCCCGGTCAGCCCGCTGACCCCCGCGACCTTCCTGCTGGTGGGCCTGTGCAAGATCGAACTGGCCGATCACCAGCGCTTCACCATCCCTTTCCTGTTTGCCGCGTCGGTGTTGATGACCCTGACGGCATTGCTCCTGGGAGTGATTTGAGATGAACGCATTGCGTATCGGGTCTGGCGCCGGCTACTCCGGCGACCGTATAGAGCCCGCCGTGGAACTGGCCGAACATGGCGACCTGGATTACCTGGTCTTCGAGTGTCTGGCCGAACGTACCATCGCCCTGGCGCAACAGGTGCGTATCAGCGACCCGCAGGGCGGTTATGACCCGCTGCTCGCTGAGCGTATGCGCCGTGTCTTGCCCTTTGTCGGACGGCTTGCAGGGCGTCGCCGCTTGCGCGTGATCACCAATATGGGCGCGGCCAACCCGCTGGCGGCTGCCATTGAAGTACGGCGTATTGCCGCCGAACTCGGCCTTGGCCTCAAGGTGGTGGCCGTGTTGGGCGATGATGTACTGCATGCCTTGCCTGGCGAGCAGTTGCTGGATAACGGCCAGACCGTCGGTTCCCTCGGCGAGCGGCTGATTTCCGCGAATGCCTACCTGGGTGTGGACGGCATTCTTGAGGCCCTGCGCGTCGACGCTGATGTGGTGATCACCGGGCGTGTGGCCGACCCTTCGCTGTTCCTGGCGCCGCAGATGTTTGAGTTCGGCTGGGCCTTCGACGATTGGCAACGACTGGGCCGGGGCACGTTGGTCGGGCATTTGCTTGAGTGTGCGGGGCAGGTCAGTGGCGGCTATTTCGCCGATCCCGGCTTCAAGGATGTGGAGGACTTGGCGCGCCTGGGCTTTCCCCTGGCCGAGATCGACGCCGACGGCAACGCGTTGATCACCAAGGTGGCAGGCTCCGGTGGGCGGGTCAGCCGCGCAACCTGTGCCGAACAACTGATCTATGAAGTTCACGACCCGGCAGCCTATTTGACCCCGGACGTGACGGCCGACTTTTCCCAGGTGGGATTTGTCGAGGAGAGCGTGGACCGGGTGCGTGCCCAGGGAGCCAGTGGGCGTGCCCGGCCTGAACAACTGAAGGTCAGCGTCGGTTATCTGGACGGTTGGATTGGTGAAGGGCAGATGTCCTACGGTGGTCCCGGCGCTGTCGCACGGGCCGAGTTGGCGCGGGGAGTGGTGCTCAAGCGTCTCGCGTTGATCGGGGTAAACATGCAGGATTTGCGTGCCGAGTTGATCGGCATGGATTCATTGCACGGCCCTCGCAGCAGCGTCGAGCCTTGGGAAGTGCGCCTGCGGGTTGCCGCCCGTTGTGACGAGCGCAGCGACGCCGTGCGGATCGGCAATGAAGTGGAGACCCTCTACACCAACGGCCCGGCCGGCGGCGGTGGGGCGAGCAAGAGCGTGCGCCAGGTGGTGGCGGTGGCGTCGTTGCTGTTGCCCCGCGAAGCGGTCAAACCGAGGATTGAAGAATGAAACTGCACAGGCTGGCCCATTCCCGCACCGGGGATAAGGGCGACACGTCGAACATCTCGATCATTGCCTATCGCGCCGAGGATTATCCGTTGCTGTGTGAACAGCTGACGGCTGAGCGCGTCACGGCATTTTTCAAGGATTTGCTCGAACCGATGGCGGCCCCGGTTCGTCGTTACGAATTGCCGAACGTGCAGGCGCTGAACTTCGTGTTGCCGGGCATCCTGCGCGGCGGCGTGACCCGCTCGCTGGCGCTGGATGCCCACGGCAAGTGCCTGGGCTCGGCACTGCTGGATCTGGACCTGATAATACCGACTTAATAGCACCGCAGCGCAAATGTGGGAGCTGGCTTGCCTGCGATTGCATCACCTCGGTACATCTGCTGCGCCGCAGTGCCCGCATCGCAGGCAAGCCAGCTCCCACATTGATCGCCGCGTGCTTCAGATCGCAGCGAAGCGCTTGTCCAGGTAGTCGATGATCACCTTGGAGTCGTACATCCAGGTGGTCTGGCCGTTTTCTTCGATGCGCAGGCACGGCACCTTGATCTTGCCACCTTGCTCCAGCAGGGTCTGGCGGTCCTGTTCGTTGTTCTTCGCATCCTTCAAGGCCACCGGCACATTCAAGCGGTGCAGGGTACGGCGGGTCTTCACGCAGAACGGGCAGGCGTGGAACTGATACAGGGTCAGGTCCTTGGCCGCAGCATTGACCTTGGCCTGTTGCTCGGCAGGGCGTTGCTTTTTACGTGGGCGGGTAAGAAAGTCGCCCGCGATGATGACGTGGCCGAGGCCCACTCGAAGTGCTTTGACGAACATGGCTGAAACCTCTTGCCCATGACTGAGGGGGCGCAGCTTACCTGATTTCTGCTGGCGAAAAAAAACCGGCGATGAACGCCGGTTTTTTCCTGCCTGGCCGGTTACTTGATCAGGCTGAGGAATTCGCTGCGGGTAGCCGCGTTGTCGCGGAATTCACCGAGCATCACCGACGTGATCATCGACGAATTCTGTTTCTCTACACCGCGCATCATCATGCACATGTGCTTGGCCTCGATCACCACGGCCACGCCGAGGGCGCCAGTCACTTCCAGTACGGCATCGGCGATCTGGCGGCTGAGGTTTTCCTGAATCTGCAGGCGGCGCGCATACATGTCGACAATCCGTGCGACCTTCGACAGGCCCAGCACTTTGCCGCTTGGGATGTAGGCAACATGAGCCTTGCCGATAAACGGCAGCAGATGGTGTTCGCACAACGAGTACAGCTCGATGTCCTTGACCAGCACCATTTCGCTGTTGTCAGAGCTGAACAAGGCACCGTTGGTGACTTCTTCGAGGGTCTGTGCATAACCGCGGCAGAGATACTGCATCGCCTTGGCGGCACGCTTTGGCGTGTCGAGCAGGCCCTCGCGGGAGACGTCCTCGCCGAGTTGGCCGAGAATCTCTGTGTAATTCTGTTCCAGGGACATGAAACTACCTGTGGGATTTTCGCAAAGTGCAAGGTTACGGTGGCGGACACATCGCTGCAAGCCTGACGACGGCACTTGTTACTCGTCGCGCCCCTCGAGCATGGTGCGCTTGAGCATCACATACACCGCGCCGGCCCCGCCATGGCGGGGCTGGCAGGAGGTAAAGCCGAGCACCTGGGCATGCTGACGCAGCCAGGTATTGACGTGACTCTTGATCATCGGCCGCTTGCCGTCCAACCGCACGGCCTTGCCGTGGGTGACGCGCACGCAGCGGATTTCGAATTTGGTCGCTTCGGCGAGGAAGGCCCACAGGGTTTCCCGGGCTTTTTCCACGGTCATGCCGTGCAGGTCGAGGCTGCCTTCGAACGGGATCTGGCCGGCCTTGAGCTTGCGTATCTGGCTTTCCTGCACGCCGTCGCGAGCCCACATCAGTTCATCTTCGGGGCCGACGTCGATCACGAACTGGTCCGACAGGCCATCCACCGTGGTGGCATCGGTGCGCACGGTCGCGGCCTGGCGCAGCTTGGCGATCTGCGCCCGGTCAGTCTTGGGTTTGCCGGTGTCGGCGCGGTCGTGCTTGATCGGCTTGACGCCGCGCAGCTCGTTCTTGAACAGGGAAAAATCGTCGTCTTGCATGTCAGCCTCCGCGAAGGGCGGGCAGTTTACCTAAATCGCGGCGGCCAGGGCGCAGCAAATGCTATCCAAGCGCCATCAGTCGTGCTTTTTCATCAGGTGCGAGGCGATATTCAACGACAACGGCTGGCGCATCCGCCGACGGCTGCGGCGCCACAGCCATACACCCAGCCATATTACGAGCAGGCCAATCACTAACAGGATCGCCGAGCCGCCCGGGCTGGCATTCAGTTCGCCCAGTGCCGGTGAATGCCCAAACAGGCCGGCACCACCAGCACCCGCCAACAACACGCCTACTATGGCCAGCAACGCGGCAATGCCGGCTACCAGGCGCAGACGCCAGTTGCTCGGGCCCTTGGGGCGCAAGCGACGAGCATCAAAACCATCGGATATCTTCATTCCGACCTTTCCTCCAGGGTATCGGCCCTTCGACCGGAAGATACACAGGTTGTTCCAGTGTTCGAGGTAAAAGCGCCAAATGAGAGGGCTTTGCGGATGAGCGGCGCAGTCAATACGCCGCTCTTGGAGAAGTGCTTAGATCAGGTCTTTGGTCAAGGCGAGGGTGGCGAAGTTGTCGGCCATGATCGCCATTTCAGTCTGCTGTACGTGCTCGGCACTCAGGATACCGCCCTTGTAAGGCAGGTCGCGGGTGGCGCAGGCGTCTTCCACGAGGGTGCAGCGAAAGCCCAGGTTCTTGGCCGCACGCACGGTGGTACTGACACTGGAGTGGCTCATGAAGCCGCAGACGATCAGATCCAGAGAGCCAAGGTCTTGCAGGTGTTTTTCCAGGCCGGTGCCGTGGAAGGCGCTGGGCAGCAGCTTGCCGATAATGGTTTCGTCACCCTCAGGCTCCAGGCCCGGAATGAACTCGCCGCGCTCGCCCTGGGGGTCGAACAGGCCGCCGACGGTGCCCAGGTGGCGCACATGCACGATCGGGCGCCCGGCGTTGCGTGCCGCCGCCGACAGTTGCTTGATATGCTCGACAGCCGCGTCCATGCCCGAAAGGGCGAGCGGGCCGCTGAGGTATTCCTTCTGGGCGTCGATGATCACAAGGGTCGCATGATTGAGGTTGGCTGCTGCGTAACCGCGACCGCTGAGTTGAAACATCGTCTTTGGAACGGACATTCTGGGGGCTCCTGTGAATGGGGCTTTTGCGACATTGTCCACTGGCTGAGCGCTTCTGTGAATCGCTACTATCGTAAGGTACGCCGTTGCTGGCGTGCAGCCATGTCAAGAGGTGGGCCTGTTTAACACAAAGCGGGCCAATTGGATGAAATCCGACGTACGGCGCCGGGGTTTTCGTACATCGTCGGTACAGGTGAAGGCTGTTAGAATCGCCAGTCGTTTTTTCCAGGAGTCTGCCCCCGTGATCACTTCCCGCCTGCGCACCTTGCGCGACCACATCCGTTGGGCTGTCAGCCGTTTCCACGGGGAAGACCTGTTTTTCGGCCATGGTACCGACAACGCCTGGGACGAAGCCCGGCAATTGGTGCTCGGCGCCTTGCACCTGCCCTGGGAAATTGCCGACAGCTACCTGGATTGCAACCTGGAAGAAGAGGAAATCTCCCATGTGCAGCGCTTGCTGCATCGCCGTATCCATGAGCGTGTGCCGACGGCCTACCTGTTGAAAGAGGCGTGGTTCTGCGGCCTGTCGTTTATCGTCGATGAGCGCGTGTTGATTCCGCGCTCACCGATTGGCGAACTGATTGAACACCGCTTCGAGCCATGGCTGGCCCAGCCGCCGGCACGCATCCTCGACCTGTGCACTGGCTCTGGTTGCATTGGCATTGCCTGTGCCTACGAGTTCCAGGACGCCGAAGTGGTGCTGGGTGACTTGTCTTTCGAAGCCCTGGAAGTGGCAAATCAGAATATCGAGCGCCACGGCGTCGACGAGCGCGTCTACACCGTACAGGGCGATGGTTTCGACGGCCTGCCTGGCCAGCGTTTCGACCTGATCGTGTCCAACCCGCCCTACGTGGATGCCGAAGATTTCGCCGACATGCCAGATGAGTACCAGCACGAGCCGGAATTGGGCCTGGCCTGCGGTGACGACGGCCTGAACCTGGTGCGCCGGATGCTCGCCGAAGCGGCGGACCACCTGACCGAGAAGGGGTTGCTGATTGTCGAAGTGGGCAACAGCCAGGTGCATGTTGAGGCACTGTACCCGGAAGTGGACTTCGCCTGGCTGGACTTCAAGCGTGGCGGGCATGGGGTGTTCATGCTCACGGCTGAACAGTGCCGTGCGCATCAGGCAGTATTTGCCGCCCGGGTCTAACTGAAAAAAATGGGCCAATGTGGGAGCTGGCTTGCCTGCGAAGGTATCGACTCGGTGAGCCTGAATCACCGAGTCGATACCTTCGCAGGCAAGCCAGCTCCACATTGGAGCGTATTTCAGCCTGTTAACGGTGTGTGGCAATCCAGATCAACAAGCCCGCCTGAAACACCGTAAACGCCACCAGGCAGGTAATGGTAAAGCGCAGCCCGCTGTCTTCACGCTTGAACTTGATGACTTTTTCCTCCTCCTTGCGCAGCTTCACCTCCTGTTCCAACAGGTTCTGCTCGGCCTGCTGCAACATCTGCGCGGCTTCGAGGATCTCCACGAACTGCACCTTCTCGGTGTTCCAGCTGTCGAGCACGCCGCTGACCTTGCCCGGCTGTACATTGCCTTTGAGGTGCTGCACATCGGCATAAGCCACATCAAAGCCCTGGATACGCAGGAAATGATCGCGACGCAGGCGCGTGGCTTCGTTGAGGGCGTCCTTGTTGGCCAGGTCCACGCCATCGACGCGGTAGTGTGACCACTTCTTTTTTGCCCATGCGGCTGCCTGGGCGACCAGGAAGCGGCCGAGACCACGGTTGACCGGTTCGATTTCCAAGCTGTTGCCTGGGCCAAAGTGCACGCGGTGTTTATCGTGATCGACCCAGATATCCAAGTGATTCTGCTCGCGGCGCACCCGTTGGCCTGGCAGCTGAATGACCATGCGCAGCAAGCTGTGATGTTTGTCATGGCGCTCGGCATAGCCGAACTGCACGAAGCGCAACGGCCGGGCGCCGGTGGCGCGGTCGGTGGCCAGGGGCGCCAGGCGCAGCATCTTGAAATGTTCGGCGTGGACGTCCGCCCACGGCAGGGCCGGCGCCACGACGGCCTCGGGCCCAGCCGGGGTGTCGGCAGTCGATTCGGGTGTTGCTTCGGTGGTTGTCATGCGGCGCGATCCTGTCCAAGCCCGGCGAGCCGACAGTCTTTTTACTGTCGACCCAGGGCTTATCGGCCGTTTTTCCCAGGACTGGAGGCCAATAGTCGCTTAACGGGGTTGAAGTCCGTCGATAAAGCCAACGATGCGCTGGCCCAGCTCAGCGGCGAGGGGCAGTTTCGGATCGTTATAAGACGCCAGTTGCTGCTTCACGTTGTTGGGCACGATGCGCATCACGTGGTTCATGCCTTCGATCACCGTCAACTGCGCGTCGGGCTTGGCCTTTTTCAGTTGCCGGGCATCCGCTACACCGACCTGGATGTCGTTGGTGCCCTGGATGATCAACGCCGGCATGCTCAGCTTGGCGAAGGCGGCCGACGGGTCGGCGCGAAACAGGCTGATCAGGTAAGGCTGCACGCTCGGCCGGAAAATGCCCTCCAATGGACGCGGCACATCGGCATCCACCTGGCCGGCCTTGAGGTGATCAAGGATTTGATTGCTGCGCAGCAACAGGGCAGGGGGTAAGTGATCGGCCAGTTGCTGGCGAATCACCTGGTCCACCGGGCGGGCGCTGCCGGACAAGGAAATGACCCCGGTCGGCGCCAGTTGCGGTGCAGCGAGTGCGGCCACCAGGGCGCCTTCGCTATGGCCCAACACGATCAGCGGGCCCATGCGCGGGTCGGCCTTGAGCAACCTGCCCCAGGCCACTGCGTCGGACACGTAGGCGTCGAGCGTCAGGTTGCGCTCATCCGGGGTGGCCGCCAGGCTCGCGGCCACGCCGCGCTTGTCGTAGCGCACGCTGGCGATGTTATGCCGGGCGAGCACCCAGGCCAGGCGCTTGAGGCTGTCGTTACGGGCGCCGTCGGCGCTGTTGCCATTGCGGTCGGTGGGGCCGGAGCCGGCGATGATCAGCACCACCGGCACCGGTTTGTCGGACTGGGGTAACAGCAACGAGCCAAATAGCTCGCCGCTGCCGGTGTCCAGGCTGATCGGGCGTTGCAGTACGACAGGGGAAGCGGCCTGTGCCACAGTGGTCAACAGGGTGAGGGTGAACAGTAAAACTCGCAGCATCATCGCGCCATCATCAGAGAGGTGCCGGTTGGACCAACGTCTACCGGTAAGGTTTCGAGGATGAACTAGTCGGTTAGCCTGCGTATACTGGCCGTCTTAAGTTATTACGGTTGACTTGATTCAACTGATTTCACGGAGCGCCCTGCATGTCCGGCAATACCTTCGGCAAATTGTTCACTGTCACCACCGCGGGCGAAAGCCATGGCCCGGCGTTGGTCGCCATTGTCGACGGCTGCCCGCCTGGCCTGGAGCTGAGCCTGGAAGACCTGCAGCGCGACCTGGACCGCCGCAAGCCCGGCACCAGCCGCCACACCACCCAGCGCCAGGAACCGGACGAAGTCGAAATCCTCTCCGGGGTTTTCGAGGGCCGCACCACCGGCTGCGCCATTGGACTGTTGATTCGCAACACCGACCAGAAGTCCAAGGACTACTCGGCGATCAAAGACCTGTTCCGCCCGTCCCACGCGGATTACACCTACCATCACAAATACGGCGAGCGCGACTACCGTGGCGGTGGCCGCAGCTCGGCGCGGGAAACTGCGATGCGCGTGGCTGCCGGTGCAATCGCCAAGAAATACCTGGCCACCCAGGGCATCGTCATCCGTGGCTACATGAGCCAGCTGGGCCCGATTGAAATCCCGTTCAAGAGCTGGGACAGCGTGCAAGACAATGCTTTCTTCTGCCCCGATCCGGACAAGGTGCCGGAGCTGGAAGCCTACATGGACCAGTTGCGCCGCGACCAGGACTCCGTCGGCGCCAAGATCACCGTGGTGGCCGAAGGGGTGAAGCCGGGCCTGGGCGAGCCGATCTTCGACCGCCTCGACGCCGAGCTGGCCCATGCACTGATGAGCATCAATGCGGTGAAGGGCGTGGAAATCGGCGCCGGTTTTGCCTGCATCGCCCAACGCGGCACCGAACACCGCGATGAGCTGACCCCGGAAGGGTTCCTCAGCAATAACGCGGGCGGCATCCTCGGCGGTATTTCCTCCGGCCAGCCGATCGTGGCGCACCTGGCGCTCAAGGCGACCTCGAGCATTACCACGCCGGGTCGTTCGATCGATGTACACGGCAACCCGGTGGACGTGATCACCAAGGGCCGCCACGACCCGTGCGTCGGCATCCGCGCCACGCCGATTGCCGAGGCCATGATGGCCATCGTGCTGATGGACCATCTGCTGCGCAACCGTGGGCAAAATGCCGATGTGCGCGTGAGTACGCCGGTACTGGGCCAGCTGTGACGTTCTGTGGCGAGGTGCGAGCTTGCTCGCAGCCCCCCTTGAAATGACCCCGCCGCTCCCGTACTGGCGCCTCTCCAGCTTCTACCTGTTCTACTTCGCCCTGCTGGGAGCGACGGCGCCGTTCCTGGCGCTGTACTTCGATCACCTGGGGTTCTCCAGTGCGCGCATCGGCGAGCTGGTGGCCATCCCCATGCTGATGCGCTGCGTGGCGCCGAACCTGTGGGGCTGGATCGGCGACTACACTGGCCGGCGCCTGGTCATCGTGCGGTTTGGCGCGGTGTGCACCCTGGCCAGTTTCTGCCTGATCTTCGTCAGCAAGACCTACGCCTGGCTGGCGATGGTCATGGCCCTGCACGCATTCTTCTGGCATGCGGTGCTGCCGCAGTTTGAAGTCATCACCCTGGCCCACCTGCACAAGCAGACCTCGCGTTACAGCCAGGTCCGCCTGTGGGGCTCGATTGGTTTTATCCTCACCGTGGTGATCATGGGGCGTCTGTTCGACTGGCTGAGCCTGGATATCTACCC
Source organism: Pseudomonas libanensis (assembly GCF_001439685.1). Lineage (GTDB taxonomy): Bacteria > Pseudomonadota > Gammaproteobacteria > Pseudomonadales > Pseudomonadaceae > Aquipseudomonas > Aquipseudomonas libanensis. Next base: position 111,586 of record NZ_JYLH01000004.1, on the reverse strand, counting down.
GGTGGTGGTCGTGGTGATCATGGCCGGCATCATTGGTGCCAGCCTGTGGGTGCCGAACGCGCAGCCCACCAGTCACGGCAAGCGCCTGGCCGGAGACGGTTTCCTCAAGCAATTGCGCAGTCCCGGGGTGCTGGCGTTTTATGCCTGCGTGGCGCTGATGCAAATGAGCCATGGGCCGTACTACACCTTCCTCACCCTGCATCTGGAACACTTGGGCTACAGCCGTGGTGTGATCGGCCTGTTGTGGGCGCTGGGGGTGGTGGCGGAGGTGCTGATGTTCCTGGCCATGAGCCGCATCCTTGCGCGTTTTTCCGTGCGTCGGGTGCTATTGGCAAGTTTTCTGCTGGCGGCGCTGCGCTGGCTGCTGCTGGGTTCATTCGCCGAGCTTTTCTGGGTGCTGCTCCTGGCGCAGCTGCTGCATGCCGCCACGTTCGGCAGCTTTCACGCGGCGGCAATTGCCTTTGTGCAACGCAGTTTCGGTGACCGCCAGCAAGGCCAGGGCCAGGCGCTGTATGCGGCATTGGCCGGCACGGGCGGCGCCCTCGGTGCCCTGTATTCCGGCTATAGCTGGAACCTGTTGGGGCCGACCCTGACGTTCAGTATCGCCAGCGCCGCGGCCCTGGCCGCCGCCATTATCATTGGCCTTCGATTGCAAGAGCCGAACCAAGGAGCCATGCAATGAGTTATGTAGCCGTCTACCCCATCGCCACTGCGGATACCCCGAACAAGGTGCTCACCCATGTCGATGATATCCAGTCGACCCTGGCCGAACACGGCGTGCGCTTTGAGCGCTGGCAGCCCAGCGCTGTCGAGAAGGGCGCCAGTGAGGCTGAAATGATCGAGGCTTACCGGGCGCAGATCGATGCCCTCGGCTACGCCGCCGTGGAAGTGATTCGCGTAGAGAATGACCATCCACAGAAGGATGAGCTGCGCACCCAGGGCCTGGCTGAACGAACCTACAGTGAAGATCACGTATGCTTCTTCGTCGCCGGCCAGGGGCTGTTCACTCTCCATATAGACGATTATGTCTACGGCGTGCGCTGTGAGAAACATGACCTGCTGATCATCCCGGCGGGTTTACCCCACTGGTTCGATATGGGCGAGAACCCGCACTGTGTAACGCTGCGCTTGTTCGACACCGTCCAAGGCCGGGTACCCAAACTCACCGGCGACGACATAGCTGTTCGTTTTCCGGAATTGGACGACTAAGCATAAAAAATTGAATATTCAACCCAGGCAAGTTGGAATTTGCTGTGGGAAGAAACCTAATTAGTTGTAGGGCGAAGCTGTTTATTCTGTGCTTTACGCTTTGACTCCATTCGTTATGTAACTCTCTGTTCCGCGTCAATGTTTATGCCATCTGTCAATAAGAAGAATCCGAAAGGTGGCAGCGCATCAGCAGATATCAAAGGAGAGAGCAATGAATGGCCCAGAGCAGACATATCGCCCGTTGGTGATCGTACCCACGGCTGTCAGGAAACGCCTGAGCTTGTCTGGCAAGCCCCTGACGCCGACGGAGCTGGAAATCCTGCGGTGGGCCTCAGAGGGCAAGACCGTCTGGGAGATCAGCCAGATTCGCGCCACCTCCGAAGCCACAGTGAAATTCCATCTGCGCAATATCTACGGCAAGCTGGATGTCACCAACCGTGTGCAGGCGATGAACGAAGCCTCCCGCCAGGGCTTGTGTTGAAGTGTCCAGTCCTGAAATAGGTTTACACCTATTTCAGCCTCGAAACGCCCGAGACACCGCATCGGGTGTCTTGTATTTCCTGTGACTGCAAGTCGGAACATCTGCTCGTTACCGTGGATGGCGTGCGCATCCTCGACTTGGAGACTCACTGGAGGAATGGGTGGCCCGTTACTGTGCATGTCGGAAAATTCCCGCCCACTATTACGATCTGCAGAAAATCCAAGACTGCCTGCTGCGTGTGCAGGCCCTGGAGCCTGGTCGGGTGTACTGCGAGGAGGCGCTGTCGTGAATTGGATATACTGGTTTACGCCGGTGCTGCGCTATCAGCCGTTCGCTCGCTCCGAAGAGCGAGCTTTCGCCGACGGCTTTTTCGGCCTGGCCTTCAACCTTGCGCCCTGGGCGGTCGGCGCTTATGTATTGGTGTCGTTGTTGCAATACAACGTGCCGCTGTTGTTCATCTACAAGCTGAGCACCTTGGTGGTGGCCCAAGGCAGTGCCGATATCGTACTGACAGACACCGCGCTCCTGGCGTTCTTGGCCATCAGCGGTTTTTTGCTGATGGTGAGCGAGCTCAATCTGGAACGCTACATCTCCCTGAGGTTATGCCGCGAGTTCGAGCGCCTTCTGGCGCGCAAGATGCAGACCCAGGTAGAGGTGTCGGTGCTGGAACGGGTGGTTTCGCGGGATTTCAGCGTCATTCTCGATGGCGTCGGTGCTAGCGTTAACCTGTTGGCTATTCCGGTTTTCCTGCTGCTTTCAATCCTGCTGGCGTTGCTGGTCTTTGGCACGGCAGGGTTCTGGGCGGTTGCGGTGATCGGTGTGTTCCTGCCGCTTTCCTATCTGCTGTCCTGGCTCTCGGACCGCAACTACCAGCGGATCATGGATATGGCGGCGCAGCGTATCGAACAGTGTTCGGCATGGTTGCGTGAAGGCCCGTGGCTCAAGCAGTTCGCTGACCGGACGGCCTTGCAGAGCATCGAGCGGACACTGGCGGGCGAACGCTGCCTGCGTAACGTGGATACGCTGTTGCGCGGTGCCGACAGCTACATCATCGGTTTCGGCCGCTTGATTCCCTTTGTGTTGCTGGGGCTGGTGGGCTCCTCGGAATCGGCCCCGGTCTGGGACGGGGCGATTTTCTGGCTGAGCATTCCGTTGCTGGCGGCGGTGCTAGCGCTGCCCCGTTCCTATGTGAGTTACAAGGCTGTCGGCCGCTCCCTGGAAGCACTCAATGGCCTGTATCAGAATTCCTCCGGGCATTCGGTGCTGCGACCCGCCGCCGATCAGGCCCGCAGCGTGATCGAGTTCGATGCCGACTGGCCGGTCTGGCCCGCGAAGCTGGTCGAACTGATTCCTGGCCCGCTGGAAAGCCAGCGCGAGGACCTGCACGCGTTGCTGGGCGCTTTCCGGCTGGTACCCGAGCTGGGGCCGGACCCACAGCAGGTCCTGCAGTTGCCCATCGAGCTGGACGGGAGCAATCTCTCCGCCGGGCAGCGCCTGCGCCTGCAACTGTTGCGCGGGGTGTTTCTGGCCCGTGCCCAGGACGGAATCCTAAGTATCGACCACGACCTCTGCACGTTGGACGCTGCGGCCGCGCTGGCAGTGAAGGGCGCCTTGGAGCGCCTGTCCTGGGTAAGCTTCAGCCCATCGGCAGCAAGCGCGATAGCGCAGCGCAAAGGCTCGCCCGCGGAGGTTGGTGAGCGGACGGCTTCGACGGTGCCGGTCGGCTACCGGGCACTGGACCGCTTCAGTCTCGGCGATCTGTTCAAGTATTGTGGCTGGGGTGTGCTGATGTTGTTGGTGCCGGCGCTGATGATGAGCTATGCGGCCAACCTGACGCTGCCAGAGGCAGGTTTATCGCCTTGGCAGGTTCTGTTGTATGCCGTGGCCGGGGTAGGGGCAGGAATCGCTGCCGGGCTGTTTATCGAGAATCTGTTGCGCAGCCGCTTTTCCCGCTTGTTCACCGATGGCCTGCGAGACATCCGGATCACCGGCTTGGCCGATGGGCTGCAGGTGGTCTCTCGCGACGTCACCACGACATTCGAACGCATCGCCTGGTATGCCCACGACATTGCCTGGATTATCGCGCTGTTGTTGTGCAATGGCGGGGCCTTGTGGATGGGGGTCGGCCTGTTCGGCATCGCTGTGGCGCTGCTGTTCAGCGGCTTGCTGGCGGTACTGTACCGGCTTTCCATAAAAGAGCTATATCGGGCCCGGGTGGAAAGCGTTAAGGGATTCGACTCTCTACTGCGCTCGGCCCATGTGACGTTTTCCATTTCCCGGGCCGGTGGCGTGGGTTTCGAACGCCTGGGTGATTGGCTAGCGCTCACTCAGCGTGGGACGATAGCCGAGGGGCTCAGGCATTTCTACACCACCCGTATGCGCAGTGTTATCACTCGCACCGTCACGGCGGCCAGTTGCACTTTGCTCAGCGATCTAGTGATTATCCTGGTGGTCCTGATGGGCAGCCTCTACCGGACCAGCGATTCGGCTTTTGTGCTCGCGGTCACGGCTTTGCTGCTGGTGCGTTCCGATCTGGCCAATGTATTTTTGGCCATCACGGGTTTCAAATCGCAGTCGGTGTCGGTGGAGCGCCTGCAGCATTTTGCCCGGCCCAAAAGCTCGGTGGCCGTGGCGATTGCCGAGCAGAGCCTGAGCATTGCGCCCTTTATTGCTCAACGTGCCTATCGTGCCCTGAGCCTGGAACGAGGCCGGTTGTATTCGCTATCGGGGTACTCCGGTTCTGGCAAGAGCGATTACCTCAAGGGTGTGGCCGGTATCACCGACGTGATCATCGAAGAGGCGGGCATGGTGCAGGCCATGACATCAACCTGCTATTACCTGGACAGCAATTCCCTGGTGCTGCTCGGCGGTGAGCCCGGGGCAAGCGACTGGCTGGATACCTGGCTGAGCGCGTTACCGGAGGACCGCCACCATTTGTTGTTACTGGATGAGCCGTTCATCGCGTTGCGCGCTGAGCAATTGGCCGAGCGTGTGCAAGCGTTACACCGTTACGTCGAGCGTAGCGGCAACACCTTGGTGCTGGTGGATCATCGTTGCCGACTGGAACATGACATAGAGCTCGGCGAGCTGGTAGTTGATTACCCGGAGCGAGGAAAGACTCATGGATGAGCCGATTCTGTACTTGGGCGACCGGGGGGTTCTTAGACGTTAGAGGCATTTGGCTAGACTGGGGGAACACTAAGAGGGCTGCGTGACCGAATAAAAAACGCCCGATAAATGCATCGGGCGTTGGGGTGAACCAGGCGTAAACCTATTCAGGACTCGACCCTGCCGCTTAAGCCGAATGGTAAGTCGGCAGCGCAAAGCGGTTCTGGCTTTGCAGCATCGAAATCTGTGGCAGCTCACTGGCTTGTTCGGCCAGGTCGCGGCGAATGGCGCTGATTACCCAGGTCAGTTGATCGGCGGTGTGCAGCTGCTGGTAGGAGATCGAACGCTTGACCTGCTTACCTTCGCTGTTGCGCAGGGTCAACAGGATGCCGCCGTCTGGACGTGGTTGGGTGGTGACGTCGTAGTTGGAGAATACTGAAGCGAATTTATCTTGGATCAGGCTCATGTCTATCAGCTCCGTTGGCTCAAGTTGGCAAGCATGGAGTGATAGGTGCAGTGATTGTGCCAGTATTGCCTGTCTTAAAAAAACGTTATAAATCAGTTAGTTATAAATTTTTGCAGTTTTCATTTTCGTGCATTTTGCATGAAGGCCCATCGTGCATCCTGCATTTTGCGCTATCGGGTCGAGCATATTTCACGCAGGGCCGTTGGCCCTCCACACTATTGACCACGATTTTTCCCAGAAAATTCCATCGCCAATGGCCACCGTTGCCTGGGATACAAAACTTTTCAAATCCTGCGTGTACAGCCAAAGAATGGCTGACGTATTTTCCTGCGAGCCATTCGGCGAATTCCTATGGGGCCGTCGAAGGTTCTCGATCAGACCAAGAATAAGAAAAGGGACGTTCCGCCATGAGTCATCCGCAAAACGACCTAATCACCTGGAGCATGATGCTGCGCAAGGTGCCTGCTATCGTTCGAGCGCTGCCGCGAGTGGTTCGCGGCATGCGCGCTGCCAATGTCACTGACCCCAGGCAACCCTGCGGCTTGGGCTGGCATTTCGAGCAAGCCGTCGTGCGCAATCCTGACGGCGCTGCCTTGCTTTACGCTGACAGCGCGATCAGCTATCGCGACGCCAACCAGCATGCCAATCGCATCGCCCACTACCTGCAGGCCCAAGGCATCCGCAAGGGTGACGTGGTAGCGCTGTTTATCGAGAACCGCCCCGAGTTGCTGTTGAGCGTGTTGGCCGTGGCCAAGCTGGGGGGCATCTGCGCCATGCTCAACACCTCGCAAACCCAGGCGGCGCTGGTGCACAGCCTGACCCTGGTCAATCCGGTTGCCATTGTGGTCGGTGCCGAATTGCTGAGTCCTTACGCAGCAGTGCGCGATCAAGTTCAGATCCCGGCCGGGCGCACCTGGTTCGTGGCCGATCAGCCCGGCAGCAGGGTGCCCGACGGCTATATCGACCTGATGGCCGCCAGTGCCGATAGTCCGGTGGACAACCCGGCGAGTTCCGCGCAGGTGTTCTTCCACGATCCCTGCTTCTATATCTACACCTCCGGCACCACCGGCTTGCCCAAGGCCGGCATCATGAAGCACGGGCGCTGGACCAAAACCGCCGTGAGCTTCGGCAGTATCGCCCTGGACATGGGGCCGCAGGACGTCCTCTATTGCACTTTGCCGCTGTACCATGCCACCGGCTTGTGCGTGTGCTGGGGGGCGGCGATTATCGGCGCGTCGGGCTTTGCCATTCGGCGCAAATTCAGTGCCAGCCAGTTCTGGGACGATGCGCGCAAGTTCAAGGCGACCACCCTGGGCTATGTCGGCGAGCTGTGCCGGTATTTGCTCGACCAGCCCGCGAGTGCGCAAGACCGCGATAACCAGGTGACCAAGATGGTCGGCAACGGCCTGCGTCCTGGTGTGTGGGCGCAGTTCAAGCAGCGTTATGGGGTCGAGCATATCTGCGAACTGTATGCCGCCAGCGACGGCAATATCGGCTTTACCAACGTGCTGAACTTTGACAACACCATCGGCTTTTGCCTGCAGCATTGGGCGCTGGTGGATTACGCCCATGACACCGGCGAACCGCTGCGCGGCAACAATGGGTTCATGGACAAGGTGCCCACCGGCGGGCAGGGCCTGTTATTGGCGCGCATTGATGAAAAGTCGCCCTTCGACGGCTACACCGACCCGGAAAAGAACCGCAAGGTGGTACTGACCGACGTATTCGAAAAAGGCGACCGCTATTTCAACACCGGCGACCTGGTGCGCAGCATCGGTTTCGGCCACGCGCAATTTGTCGATCGCCTGGGCGATACCTATCGCTGGAAGGGCGAAAACGTCTCGACCACCGAAGTGGAAAACGTCCTGCTGCAACACCCGCAAATCGCCGAGGTGGTGGCCTACGGTGTTGAGATCGAAAACACCAATGGTCGTGCAGGCATGGTCGCCATCACCCCCAGTGAATCCCTGGCCGCCCTGGACATGCGCCAATTGTTGCAATTCGCCCACGGGCAGTTGCCGCATTATGCGGTGCCGCTGTTTCTACGTATCAAGGTAAAGATGGAAACCACCGGCACCTTCAAGTACCAGAAAGTGAAGCTCAAGGAGCAGGCGTTCGACCCGGACAAGGTCGGCAATGATCCGGTCTACGCCTGGTTGCCAGGTACGGACAGCTACGTGCCCGTCACCGGGCAGTTGCTGGCACAGATTCAGGGCGGACACTTCCGTTATTGATTCTGGCTATGACGGCTTTTGACAAAAAAGCCATGACACTGGGGAACTCCCTCGCGACACTGAGCGCCTTATTCAGTTACATAAGCCGCCTCAGCAAGGAGCCCCCATGTCAGACCAGCCCAAACAAATGACCGAAGACGAAGCTGCCGAGTTTGCCGAGCAGGTCTTCGACGTGGCCCGCCGCGGTGACGCCGCCATGCTCGCGGCGTTGTTGGCCAAGGGCTTGCCGGCCAACTTTCGTAATCACAATGGCGATACCTTATTGATGCTCGCGGCCTACCACGGTCACCCCGAGGCAGTAAAAGTACTGCTGGAACACCAGGCCGACCCCTTGATCGCCAACGACAAGAACCAGTTGCCGATTGCCGGCGCGGCGTTCAAAGGCAACCTGCCGGTGGTCCAGGCGCTGATCGACGGCGGCACGCCGGTTGAGGCGGCGTCGTCGGACGGGCGTACGGCCTTGATGATGGCGGCGATGTTCAATCGCGTTGAAATGGTGGATTACCTGCTCAGCAAGGGCGCAAACCCCAAGGCCACCGATGCACAGGGTGCCACTGCGCTGGCCGCGGCAAAGACCATGGGCGCGGCGGATACGGCGGCGCAGTTGGAGAAACTGGTGTAGGCTACGCGCCCTCCAAAACCCGCCTGCCATAGGATCGCCCATGAAAACCGCCCTCGTCGAACTCATCAGCAAAATCAGCGCCGGCGTCATGGGCGACGATGAGGTCGTGCGTATCGCCGAAGAAGCGGCCAAGGCCTACGCGGACCCGGCGGCGTTCCTGGCGGCCAACCCGGATATCAACTACGACGACAGCTTCCCGATCCCGCTGGGTGAATGGGTGGTGGTCGGTAGCTTGCCGGACACGGTGTTGTTCCAGGCCGATACCTATGCCGACCTGTTTGCCCAGATCGTCGCGTCGTTCGGCCCGGGCGTGGCGTTCAACCTCAAGCCCAAGCAATTGGCCAAGACCGAGGACCTGACTGCGCTGAATCGTATCCAGATCCAGATGAGTGCCCTGAGCCCTGAAGACGGCGGTTATGTGCTGATGAACTTCAGCCAGTTGCTGGACGACGAGATCCAGGCGGTACTGGTATTTGGCAACGACCTGCCACGGGTGCTGGAGCTGTGCGCCGAAGTCGGCATCAAGGCCGAGCCGTCCCTGGAAGCCTTGAAGATTGCCGTACACGTCTGAAAATAAAACGGAACCCCCGCCAGGCCTGGCTATCCTACAAGGGCATGCCCTCACTTAGGAGCGACACCATGGGTTCCACTTTTAATGGCCTGATTGGCCTGATCATCCTCGCGCTGGATATCTGGGCGATCATCAACGTGTTCAAAAGCGGCGCGAGCACGGGCGCCAAGGTGCTGTGGATCTTGTTGATCCTGTTGTTGCCGGTACTGGGCCTGATCATCTGGGCGATTGCCGGGCCACGCGGTAACGTGCGGATCTGAAGCCGCCGTAGAGGCGGCGCAGCGGGGCTGAGTCTACGGTGCGTACGATGCACCGCAGGCGCGGCCGCGTTGCTCGCAGTCAGGCTGCCTGTGACAATCGGGACAGCGCTCTGCGAAAGCCCTCCACCTTGTTCGCATACCCGCGGGTCCTGTGGGTAATGACGCCATAGGCGTAAGGAAGCAGCCCCTCCAGCCAGTCTCGAGGGCGTGCCTCGACGCTATTGTCCAGGGTTGCGATGACCCAGTCCGGCAACCATGACATATCGCGATCAGAGAAGTTGGCTTCACCTGCGATCAGCAATGCCAGGGTGGTGCGCAGTGATGATGGATCTTCCAGCAGGCGCTCTTGCAGTGCCAGGCAAGCCTGCGGGTGATCCAGCAGTTCAAGCAGATCGCCCGGTTTGCCCAGCACCCACGGTGGCGCGAGCAGCGCGGACAACGCCGGTAACGCACCCACCCAACGTTTATGCACCTCCCGATCAATCCCTGCGAAATCCAGTGCTGGCGGTACATCCGGCATGTCTTGGATAACCGTGGGTGTCAGGTAGCGCAGGCGAAGGCCCATGAGGTCCATGAACAGCCGGTCACTGACACACAACGACTCCACGACTGCAGTGGTGGAGGGCGGTGGGCCGATGATGAACGTCGCATTGCGTCGGTGGGGCAGGTGGTGAATGTCGCCCCAGCTGTCATTCAGGCGCTTAGCCAACCAGGCCTGCGGCGTAGAACCCATTAACGGCTCAAGGTTCATGGGCACGCCAAAACCGTTGAATACCACATGACCGCGAGGGTTCAGGCGGCTTTTGAGCCGTTGGTGAAACCCCTGGTCAAACACGATCGGGGCGTAACCCTCCTCGGTGTAGAGATCGACAATGATCACATCGAACCGGTCGGAAGTCGCGCCCAGGAAGTGCGCGGCATCGTCGACCACAGTGTCAAAGCGCAGATGTGCTGCCAGTCGGTTGCGGTTTTCCAGGCTTCGCACGGCGGCGGTCTCGTCCAGGTCGACGGCCACCAGGCGGGTCACCCGGGTACTGGCTGCGATCGGCGCCAGCGCCACGCCATCCGAAAGCCCCAGCATCAACACCGAGATGCCCGCTTTCGACGGGTCGCCCAGGAAGCCGATGCAAGCCATGTCGTCATAATATTGGCCGCAGAAGATCTGTTCATGGCGAGCGGGTTCAGGCCGGTCCTTGAGGTCTGGCGTGGTCAAAGGCAACTCCATTTGCAAGTGGTGGGTGATGACGAGGCGCGTCAGCGCGCGAACGCTGCCGGGTATTTGTCCAGGTAGGCATCGCTCAGTTGCGTGTCCTGGGTGCGCATGAACGTTTTGAAGTCGGGTACCAGAAACACCAGCAACGACAACACCAGCACCATGAGGCCCAGCAGGGTGATGGTTAGCGCGACGCCCAGATGGGCGATCAGGCCGGTCATCGCGAAACTGCCCAAGGGGCTGGCCGCGGCAGAGAGAAACGACACCGTGGCAAAGATCCGGTTGCGATGGAGCTTGGGGGTTGCCAGTAACCTCACGGCCGAGGTGGGGATGTTGATCAGCATCAGGCCGACGCCGCCGCAGAAAAAGGCCGCCGGCACCAGCAACGACGAAGACACGGTGCCGACCACCACCAGGTTTAACCCCAGTAACGCAAAACCTGCGGATACACATAGGTCGCGGGGGAGGCGATCGGATAACCAGCCGATGATTTTGTAGCTGCCTGCAAGAATTCCCAGCCCGAAACATGAGTCCAGAAGACCGATGTAAGTGACTGGATAGTGGATGACGTCTTTTACGTAGAGTGGCAGCAGGATGGTGAAAAATGGAAACAAGGCAAAGTTGATCAGCATCGCGACAATGGCCAGGTAGAACTCAACCTTCACGCCATATACCACCTTGAAGCCGGAGTAGATCATGTGCCAGCCGCTGGCGGCCGGGGCACTGTCGCTGTGGCTGATGGCACCGACGGGGTTAGGTATGGTCGCTATCAGCGCCCCCGCGAAGAGAATCGCAACAAAATCGGCGGCTAACGCAAATGTAATCCCGAACCCATAGATCAACCCACTGGCCATGACGGGCCCCAGCAGGATCGAAAAGGACGACATCACGCTTTTGGTGCGAAAGGCCAGGGAGACTTTATCGTCGTGCGCAAATAAAGGAATGATCGACGCCTGGAGCGGGTCACGTACGCCGACGATCGCGCTGCTGACCATCATCAGCGCGCCCACCGTCCAGGGGTTGAAAGACCCCGTGGCGGACAGTACCACCATCAACAAGGCGGTCAGCAAACTGAGCCAGGAAGCCAGCTTGATGATCAGGATCTTGTTGTACTTGTCTCCCAGCCACCCCAGCAGGGGTTTGGCTAATACCTCGGCTGCGATGGAGCAGGCAATCATATTGGCAAAATAAAGTGCAGACCCGGTTTCCTGTAACGCCCACCAGGCTACCGCCAGTTGATTGCAGCGGCCCCCCAGCACCATCAGCAAAAAGCTGAATTGCACTTTCAGCAGACGCCGGTCGATGCCGGGAAAACCCCAGGTGATGCCTGAAGAATCTGCACTCATTGAGGGACCTTTGAACCGGAGGGGATAACTGCGCAATCAGCGGCTTTCACGGCGCGACCAGCGTGGCGTTGTCAGGATAAGCCGTCAGGTAGCGCTCGATGCCACCCTCAAGACTGAAGAGGTCCGCCTGCGGGTGGATGCTGCGAACCGCCAGCAGGGCGGCCTTGCTCCTGACCCCGGATTTGCAATAGAAGACGATACGGCGGGTGGTATCCAGTTCTTGCCGGCGATCGAGTATGTCTTTGAGCGGAATCAAGCGGCCGCCCAGCGAAGCGTGCAGGTGTTCATGGCTGTCGCGTACGTCGACCAGTTGCAAGGGCGCTTGTGACTTGAGCCAATCATGCAATTTGTCGGGCGACAGCCAGTCACTGTCACGCCATGCAGGCGTGGTGGAAGCCCCCAGTGCGGGTGCGGGAAGGCGGTTCCGGTTTTTATGGACGCTCAACAGGTGGAAGGTGTTGTCCAGGCAGTCGATGGACAACAATTTGCCGCTCAATGGCTCCCCGGCCTGGAGGATGAGCTTGAGCACTTCGTTGGCTTGAAAGCAGCCGAGCAGGCCAGGTATGACACCCAGCACGCCGGCTTGCGCGCAGTTTTGCGTCAAGTGTGGAGGCGGTGGGGTTTCGAACAGATCGCGAAAGCAGGGCCCCCGCTCCTGGGTGGCTTGGTGGTAGTGATTAAATACCGACACCTGGCCTTCGAATTGACTGATCGAGGCATAGACCATCGGTTTCTCACCGGCGACACAGGCATCGCTGATCAGGTATTTGGTGTCGAAGTTATCCGTGGCGTCGACGATGATGTCGTAGCTCGCCAGCAGCGACAGCACATTGTCCGGGTTCAGCGTGGTGGCAAAGGTATCGACGACGATGTCCGGGTTCAACTGGTTGACGCGCCGCTTGGCGGCCGACACTTTCAGTTCGCCCACATCGGCCACCCCATAGAGAATCTGTCGATGCAGGTTGCTCAGGTCGACGATGTCGTTATCAACGATGCCGAGCGTGCCGACCCCGGCGCCCGCCAGGTACAAGAGCACCGGGCAGCCCAGTCCGCCGGCGCCGACCACCAGCACCTTGCTGTCTTTGAGGCGTTGCTGGCCTTGGGCACCGACTTCACTGAGGATTATCTGGCGGGCATAACGGGAGGTGTCCGTCTTCAGATCGCACTGCATGTCAGCCACCTGCCACGGCGTTGATCAAAATCAACTGCGCATTACTGTCCAGGGGGCGCCCGCGGTCTTGCGCACTCATTACCGGCATGCCGTTGACGAACAAGCCCACGAACGGCAGTGGGTGAAGGTCCTCGGAGAACACCGGGCCAATCAACGCGGGAAACCGCGCGGTCAGGTTGCCCAGTACATCATTGACACACAAACCCTCGGCCTCGTGGGTTTTATGTTGGTCGGTGTAAAGCATGAACTGCCGGGGAAAGTGTACGACTGCCATGGGTCATCCTTGAGCGTTGTCAGTGGTCAGTTCACTGGAGAATGTATCCAGCCTGGAGGTGATCAGCTTGCCGATTTCAGACAGTTCGGCGGATGCCTGGAGCGTGGCCAGGCTCTGCAGGAAATACTGATGCAGAAAATCCAGCCGTTCGGGGCGCGCCCGCCCGGAGCCGCTCGCCACCAGGCGCTGGTGATAGTTCACGGCGCTGACCGCAAACAGGCAAGCCAGCAGGACACCTCGAGGGTTCTTGCCGCCGGTGCCCGATGGCAGCACGTAGTCGTTCGCGCTGTCCTTGAGCTGGAAGTCGTAAATCTCGGCGATCATGCTGCACCAGATATGCGACAGCTCATGCACGAGCAGTTCCTCAAGATCGGTGATGCTGGTAAACGCGTCTTCGCCCAGGAACATCTGTTGCGGCAGCACCGGATTGGTCAGGCTGACCTGATGCGTCAGCAACTTATAGATATTCACTGGCAGATCGAACAGTTTGCTCCAGTGCGGCAGCAAGGCTTTAAGGTTGCTCCTGGCTTCGGCCAGCATGAACCGCTCGGCGTTACCCAGCGCTTGATGGGGTGGAAACTCAGGCGCGCCTTCGACGTGCTGGTGGTACAGGGTGGTGGCAAAATCAGGCTGCAGATAAGTGGCTAACGGTAACTCGCTGCCCGCGATATTCCTGCGTACAACGGCGACGAGGGTTAGAAGTTTGGTGCTGTTGAAGTGTGGATTTACAAACGGCAAGCCGTTTATTTCACACAATATCTCTGATGGCGACATTCTGTTTTACCGTCCTCGTCCATGGTTTCAGTTTGAGAAAATCGATCAAGTCCAGACTTTTTATTCTGTAGGCCGAAAAGTTGGCCAGGGCACTGTCTATGGTGGGTTCCGCGACAGGCAGTGCCATCAAGGCGTCTTTCAGACAACTGAGCGTGCGATGTCCGTACCACATGTTTTTCAGGTAGTGCAGGGTTTGCTGCGCGTGGGCGGGCGTGATGATTTGCTCCGCCGTCCAGTGCTTCAAAAACTGCCGGATATGGATAAGCGGCTCGCTGAGCGAAAGGTAAGGTGCTTGTGCCTGGTGCACCAATGTCACTTCGTCGTCGGACATGTCCGGGTCGCTGGCGAATTGCCGATAGACTTCGCCAAAGCCGGTCATTCCCAACCTGTCCATTTCACAGGCGCGGATGGCTCCCATGGAAGACAGGCCCCAAATGCGCCAACCGGCGTTCAGGGCCGTCAGGATCTCGGCATGCCCGACTGCAGGGTGTGCATGGAACACGCCATCGACAATCGCAAGGTCCGAAGGCGGCGATTGCGCGACCAGGCGTTCTATGTCGCCGCGTTTGACGGGCGGGCATACCACCAGGTCGTCGCTGCACAGCAGTCGGCTATCGATGCCTTGCAAGGAAGGGCCCGCAAATAGCTTGCAGGGTTCAAGCGCTTTGTTTGACATACGTAAGTAACCTCGGACCGACCCTTTTCAACCCGGGTTCAAAGGCTTCAAGCCCCGGAATCATGATTCTGACCACCGTGATGTCGTCCGTGGCCTTGCTAAGCACAACCCTCAGCACGCTACTCAGGCCGATTGCCTGTAACCGCTCGATAAGCAATGTCCAGGCCGATTCGATGGTGGGGATCGCGGCTTCCTGGCAGTCGATGGCGGAGTAATCGATCATCTGTTCACGGGAGGTCGCCACGTTACGCAAGCGTGAGATCGCCTCAAGCTCCACGGAGCGGCCTTTCTTCTCGAAGTATTTGACCCGCTCAATGATGTCGTCCCGGCCACCATGGATGTGACTCAGACGGCTTTGGGCCGCTTCGCAGATTGCCCGGATCAAGGCGATTTCCTTGATCGGATGCAGCCCTGAGCCAGTCGCCACGGAGATAGGGGCCTGGGGGGACTCTTCCATGATGAACGCCTGGAAGTAGGCCAGTCCAAAGCAGTTCTCGGTGTAGCGGACCGACAGGCTCAGGCCCGCGTCATTGACCTTGCTGATCAGGGCAGCGATCTCTGCGCTGTACTGGTCCAGATGGACGAGGCAGGAACGGTCACGCAGGTGATTGAAGGCCTGGACATCGCGCTCCATCAGTTCGCACACCGCATGCACCGAGGCTTCCACTAAGTCGTTGCCGGAGGCCAGGCCACTGGAGCTTTCCCCAAAGAGTTGTTGCCCTGGGTTCTCGGGGTAGGGAATGAACACCAGTTCGGCGGGTGCAAGGACCTTTTTCCCGCGCAATACGTCTTCGACTTCGATGGCCATGATGAGCGCGTCGGCATTGGCAGAGAAGCCATACAGCATGCAGAACTGATTGAACGCTATGCGGCCCTCATGGCTGTCGATGAGTTGCCGGGGAGTGGTCTGCACCAATGTCAGTTGGGCTGTATTGTATTGCGCAAGGCTGAATTCGATAGCCTCCATGTACGCGCCTATCTTGGCTTCGGCTGGCCTGAGGCCTTTGCCTGCATTGACGCACAGCGAGCCCTTGAGGGCATCGGGTCGAATACTGGCAAACACTGGGATACCGATACGGTCCAGCCAGGTTGTGTCGGTTACCCGAGTAATGCCCAGGCGTGGGGCTAGGTCGTTGGTGATGATGGTTAATGTTTCTTCGGCACTGCGACGACGAAGGCTCGAACTAAGCCTTTGCATAAGTTGTTACCTTGGCGTGATGAAAGTTATACAAGCACACACTGGAAACGGGAGGGAATGACTTCCCTCCCGTTTTTTCAGGCTGCGATTTTCACTTCTTCAGCCAGGGCCAGCGTCAACACGTTGTTGTTCGACTGGTGTGCAACAAAGCCAGCATGCATCAGGCTTTCATCGTTCAGAATGACGGAAAACTTCTCCGCTGTTTCCGAATCCAGTTCCAGTTCAAAGGTTGCATTGTTAACGAGAGCGTCCATTTTGTTTTTCCTATCCATAGCATTGCGTTTTAAGGATGTGTGTTGCGCAACGGCTATGAAACTTGCAGGCGGGAGAGCGGGTGTCAAGACAATACAATTATTTTCAATTCTGCCTTTTTGCGATGAAAGGACTGAATAGTTAATTGAAAATATGGGCTGATATGCGCGTCTGCATTTGATGCAAAAGGAGCCGAAGTCTAATGCAGCAGCAGGTTTGCGCCGTAGGGCGCAACAGCGATGCATAGTTTGGTGTATGACTTGGCTTCGGTGATTGGGCGCATGTTCAGTCGGCTTCATGACCCCCATAATGGGGACGACTGCCTTCGGCAAATTACCGGTGCAATTGGCGCGCACACCGCGCAAAAGTGATGGCGTAAGAATGGCATCTGCGATGCGCCACCCGTACCGATAATTTTTTCAGCTGTGTGGACGAAGAATGACCGGGCAATTCGTATTTTGTGTATCGAGATATTCGCTGCACAGAATTTTCACATTCCATCCAAGACAATTCGCCGGCTTTATTCGCCTGGCAAGGCTCTATTCCTGGGGCTTCTAAAGACCCAGCCACATTGCACGTTCAGTAATTAATAGCCTTGCCGGCCTTGATCGGGCACCATTTGTGCCGCCGCGTTAACCGCCTACCCCAGCCAGCCTGGGCGAGGGACGGACGCCACTGCCTTATTTCGCAACTTAAACTTCCAATGGGTCCTAAAACGACATGGCAAACCCGGACGCCCTGAATCAGCAGCGAGCTGCAAATCGCCTGCTGCAACCGACCGTCAAATCCCATCTGGCTTACACGCTGCTGTGCGCACTGGTCATGATGGTGATGTTCTCCCTGCTGCGCCTGGCGTTGCTGGTCTACAACCGCGAGATGATCCTGGATACGCCGGCCTCGACGTTCCTGGAAGCGTTCGCCAACGGCCTGCGCCTGGACATCCGCCTGGTCATGTACCTGCTGATTCCGCTGTTGTTGGCGCTGTTCAGTGTGCGGGCCATGGCGGCGCGCGGGTTCTTCCGCTTGTGGCTGACCGTTGCGTCGAGCATCGCCTTGTTCCTGGGGCTGATGGAGATGGACTTCTACCGCGAATTCCACCAGCGCCTCAACGGCCTGGTCTTCCAGTATGTGAAGGAAGACCCGAAAACCGTGATGAGCATGCTCTGGTACGGGTTCCCGGTGGTGCGTTACCTGCTGGCCTGGGCCGTGGGCACGCTGATTTTGAGCATGGCCTTCAAGGGCGCCGACCGCGCAACGCGCCCGCGTGGTCCGTTCAGTGGCGGCACCATCAGCACGCGCCAGGTGGCCCCGTGGTACAGCCGCATTGCGGTGTTCGTGGTCTGCCTGCTGGTCGCCGTGGTCGCCATCCGCGGCACTCTGCGCCAGGGCCCGCCGTTGCGTTGGGGGGACGTCTACACCACCGATTCCAACTTCGCCAACCAGCTGGGCCTCAACGGCACCCTGTCACTGATCGCGGCGGCCAAGGCGCGGTTTGGCGAAGACCGCGCCAACATTTGGAAAGCCACCCTGGAACAGCCCCTGGCCACCCAGACCGTGCGTGACATGCTGGTGTTGCCGCAGGAAAAACTGGTGGATACCGACACCGCCGCCGTGCGCCGTGACTTCACGCCACCGGCCGAGAAGACCCTGCCGATCAAGAACGTCGTAGTGATCCTGATGGAAAGCTTCGCCGGTCACTCGGTGGGTGCATTGGGACGTCCGGGCAATATTACCCCGTACTTCGACAAGCTGACCAAGGAAGGCTTGTTGTTCGACCGCTTCTTCTCCAACGGCACCCACACCCACCAGGGGATGTTCGCCACCATGGCCTGCTTCCCGAACCTGCCGGGTTTCGAATACCTGATGCAGACCCCGGAAGGCAGCCACAAGCTGTCAGGCCTGCCGCAGTTGCTCAGCGCCCGTGATTTCGACGATGTGTATGTCTACAACGGCGATTTCGCCTGGGACAACCAGTCGGGCTTCTTCAGCAACCAGGGCATGACCAACTTCATTGGCCGTAATGACTTCGTAGACCCGGTGTTCTCCGACCCGACCTGGGGCGTGTCCGACCAGGACATGTTCAACCGTGGCCTGGAAGAATTGAAAGCCCGTGAAGGTGGCAAGCCGTTCTATGCGCTGCTGCAGACCTTGTCCAACCACACGCCGTACGCATTGCCGACGCCATTGCCGGTTGAAAAAGTCACCGATCGTGGCAGCCTCAACGAGCACTTGACGGCCATGCGCTACTCCGACTGGGCCTTGGGCCAGTTCTTTGAAAAGGCCCGCAAGGAGCCGTACTTCAAGGAGACCCTGTTTGTGATCGTGGGTGACCACGGCTTCGGCAACGAACAGCAGATCACCGAGATGGACCTGGGCCGCTTCAACGTACCGATGCTGATGATCGCGCCGGGTATGCAGGAGAAGTTCGGCGAGCGTGATCACACGGTGGGCACCCAGATCGACATCGTGCCGACCATCATGGGCCGCCTGGGCGGCGATACCCTGCACCAGTGCTGGGGTCGTGACCTGCTTAACCTACCGGAAGGCGACAAGGGCTTCGGCGTGATCAAGCCGTCGGGCAGCGACCAGACCGTCGCCTTGCTCACCGGTGACCGTGTGCTGGTATTGCCCAAGGAAATGCCACCCAAGTTGTGGGAATACACACTGGGCGCCGAGCCGACCGGCAAGGTGATCCCGCAATCGCCGGACGAGGCTGCACTCAAGCAGAAACTTGAGTCGTTCCTGCAAACCGCAACCAAGAGCCTGCTGGATAACACCGCGGGTGTCGTGGATGGTAAGCCGGACTAACTGACCGGCAATAAAAAAGAGGCCTTCTAGAAGGCCTCTTTTTTTGTTTCTTAAACGGCTGGCGTGGCGTTTATATCCGGCCAAGCAACAGCAGTACCAGCAGGACTACCAATACCACACCGAGGATACCCGATGGGCCGTAGCCCCAGTTACGCGAGTGCGGGAACACCGGCAGGCCACCCACCAGCAGGAGGATCAGGATAATGATCAGAATGAGGCTCATGGTTTTTTCCTTATAGGTCTTGGGTAAAGACCAGTTATTTACGATACCCCCGTCTATCTGATTACGGGCGCCTTACTAACTCCGACTCTTTCACTTCACAAAAAATTCAGTGTTTTTTTAAAGCTTTTTGCTCAGTCGTTTATTTCTTTTAACGTGTACGCAAATCCATCTTAGTAGTTGAAGTTTTTTGAACTTAGGCTATGCGCAGGCATCTGACCGAGCCCGCGGTTTGCCTGGGGCATTCATCACTTTGATGGTGCGTGGGGGCAGGAAAAACCTTCGCTACACTGCCGGTCACTTCTTTCGTGAACCACAAGGCTACTTCCTATGCAAAACCGCATGATGATCACTGGCGCCGGGTCCGGCCTGGGTCGTGAAATCGCTCTGCGCTGGGCCCGTGAGGGCTGGCAGTTAGCCTTGTCGGATGTCAGCGATACCGGTTTGCAGGAAACCCTCAGGCTGGTCCGCGAGGCGGGCGGTGATGGGTTTACCCAGCGCTGTGACGTGCGTGACTACAGCCAGCTCACCGCGCTGGCCCAGGCGTGCGAGGTGAAGCTGGGTGGCATCGATGTAATCGTCAACAATGCCGGCGTGGCCTCAGGCGGGTTCTTTGCCGAACTGTCCCTGGAGGACTGGGACTGGCAGATCGCAATCAACCTGATGGGCGTGGTCAAGGGCTGCAAGGCGTTCCTGCCGTTGCTGGAAAAGAGCAAGGGCCGGATCATCAACATTGCGTCAATGGCCGCGCTGATGCAGGGCCCGGCCATGAGCAACTACAACGTGGCCAAGGCCGGCGTGGTGGCGTTGTCAGAAAGCCTGCTGGTGGAGCTCAAGCAGCAGGAAGTCGGTGTGCATGTGGTGTGCCCATCGTTTTTCCAGACCAACCTGCTTGACTCCTTTCGGGGGCCAACCCCGGCCATGAAGGCACAGGTGGGCAAATTGCTCGAGAGCTCGCCCATCACCGCGACGGATATCGCCGATTACATCTACCAGCGCGTGGCCGAAGGTGAATTCATGATCCTGCCCCATGAGCAAGGGCGCATGGCCTGGGCGCTGAAACAGAAAAACCCGCAGTTGCTGTATGACGAGATGACAGTGATGGCTGACAAAATGCGCGCCAAGGCCCAAGCCGTTAAAGGCTGATCCGGGCGAGGTCTGTCAGGGAAATTACCTGCTTATGTAGGCAGCGCCTGATTTGATCGCAAGCCATTGCCGGTCCATTTTCAAGGGCGCATGGTCAAGGTCCTGTCACTCGAAAAGGACAACCGCCATGCTGGTCTTGAGCCGCACCCTAGGCGAAGCCATCTCCATCGGCGATGACATCGTCGTGCATATCCTTGAAGTCAACGGTACCCACGTGAAATTCGGCATCGACGCGCCACAGGACGTCAAAGTGCACCGCGCCGAGGTGTACCAGAAGATTCTCAAACGCCAGGGGCCCGCCAGCCATCCTGTGCCGGTCCCTAATTTTTAGGCGCAGGTGTTCAGTCGAACAGATGCTTGGGCACATCGTGCTTGAGCATCAGTTGGCATTGCTCGCTTTCGGGGTCGAAGACGATCAGTGCCTGGCCCTTGGTCAGCGCCTGGCGCACACGCAGCACGCGGGTTTCCAGGGGCGTGTCGTCGCCGTTATCGGTGCCGTCGCGGGTGACGAAGTCTTCGATGAGGCGGGTCAGGGTGTCGACTTCAAGTGCATCGTGGGGAATCAGCATACAAGCCTCGGGGGTAGAATCCCGGCGATGCTACTGCGCCGGGACCTTTGTTGCCAGTATCTGGTGGTGCCAGGGTCAGGACTTCTGACCTACAAGGCTGTCCACCGACGGTACGCGGGTGTCGCTCTCCATTTGCGTTTCATGCTCAATCTGGTGACTGAACCGGTCGAGGGAGCCCTGGGCCGGCTGCGCATCGCTGGCGAACACCGGTGGGCTGAGGATATAGGCGCCCAACAAGCGACTCAGCGCGGCCAGGCTATCGATATGGGTGCGTTCGTAGCCATGGGTAGCATCGCAACCGAAGGCCAGCAGGGCGGTGCGGATGTCATGACCGGCAGTGACCGCCGAGTGCGCATCGCTGAAGTAATAACGGAACAGATCGCGGCGCACCGGCAGGTCGTTATCAGCCGCCAGGCGCAGCAAGTGCCGCGACAGGTGATAGTCATACGGCCCGCCGGAATCCTGCATCGCCACGCTCACCGCATGTTCGCTGGAGTGTTGGCCGGGAGCGACCGGGGCGATGTCGATGCCGACAAACTCACTGACATCCCAGGGCAGGGCGGCCGCCGCGCCACTGCCGGTTTCCTCGGTGATGGTGAACAGCGGGTGGCAGTCGATCAGCAGCGGCTCGCCACTGTCGATGATCGCCTTGAGCGCGGCAAGCAGGGCGGCGACACCGGCCTTGTCATCCAGATGGCGAGCACTGATATGCCCACTCTCGGTGAACTCCGGCAGCGGGTCGAAGGCCACATAGTCACCGATGCTGATGCCCAGGGAGTCGCAGTCGGCGCGGGTGGCACAGTAGGCGTCCAGGCGCAGCTCCACGTGGTCCCAGCTCACCGGCATTTCATCCACGGCGGTATTGAACGCGTGCCCGGAGGCCATCAATGGCAACACGCTGCCGCGAATCACGCCGTTATCGGTGAACAGGCTGACACGGCTGCCTTCGGCAAAGCGGCTTGACCAGCAGCCGACCGGCGCCAGGGTCAGGCGGCCGTTGTCCTTGATCGCCCGCACGGCGGCGCCGATAGTGTCCAGGTGCGCGGAGACAGCCCGGTCCGGGCTGTTTTTCTGGCCCTTGAGGGTGGCGCGAATGGTGCCGCGCCGGGTCATCTCAAACGGGATGCCGAGTTCTTCCAGGCGTTCGGCGACGTAGCGCACGATGGTGTCGGTGAAGCCGGTGGGGCTGGGGATGGCGAGCATTTCCAGCAGCACTTTTTGCAGGTAGGCCAGATCGGGTTCGGGAATGGTTCGGGTCATGGAAACTCCTGATGAGTTGGGGGCATCGATGGTTTCGATGAAAGGGTTGAGAGATTCGTTGCCTGTGCCGGCCTCTTCGCGAGCAAGCCCGCTCCCACATTTAAAATGCATTCAACTGTGGGAGCGGGCTTGCTCGCGAAGGCGCCGGTACAGGCGACACATCACTTAAGTCGCCGGCTGACTGTGCGGAAACAACAAATCCACAAACTTCTCTGCGGTAGGCTGCGGTTCGTGGTTGGCCAGCCCGGCCCGTTCATTGGCTTCGATAAACACATACTCCGGCTGGTCGGCGGCCGGCACCATCAGGTCCAGGCCGACCATGGGGATGTCCAGGGCGCGGGCAGCACGCACGGCGGCGTCCACCAGCGTTGGGTGCAGGATCGCCGTAACATCTTCCAGGCAACCACCGGTATGCAGATTGGCGGTACGTCGCACGGCTAGTTGCACGCCCTGGGGCAGGATACTGTCGTAGCCATAACCTGCGGCTTTGAGGGTGCGCTCGGTTTCCGCATCCACGGGGATTTTGCTCTCACCATCGGTGGCAGCCTGGCGGCGTCGGCTTTGGGCTTCGATCAAGGCGCGGATGGAATGCTGGCCGTCACCGATCACTTCGGCAGGGCGGCGAATCGCGGCGGCGACCACTTCAAAACCGATCACCAGGACGCGCAGGTCCAGGCCCTCGTGGAAGCTTTCCAGCAACACGCGACTGTCGAACTGGCGTGCCGCTTCGATGGCTTGCTGCACCTCCTCAATGGTTTGCAGGTCTACCGCCACGCCCTGGCCTTGCTCGCCGTCCAGCGGCTTGACCACGATGCGCTGGTGCTCATCGAGGAACTCCAAGTTGTCGTCGGCACTGCCCGCCAGTTGCTGGGAGGGCAGTTGCAGGCCGGCGGCCTTGAGCACCTTGTGGGTCAGGCTCTTGTCCTGGCACAGGGTCATGCTGATGGCGCTGGTCAGGTCGCTCAGGGATTCACGGCAACGTACGCGACGCCCGCCATGGCTGAGGGTGAACAGGCCCGCGTCGGCATCGTCGACCTGCACATCAATGCCACGCCGATGGGCTTCCTCGACGATGATCCGCGCATAGGGATTGAACTCCGCCTGCGGCCCGGGGCCGAGGAACAGCGGCTGGTTGATACCGTTCTTGCGTTTGATCGCAAAGGTGGTCAATGCCCGGAAGCCAAGCTTGGCATACAGGCTCTTGGCCTGGCGGTTATTGTGCAGCACCGACAGGTCCAGGTAGCTCAAGCCACGGCTCATGAAGTGCTCCACCAGGTGGCGCACCAGCACTTCACCGACCCCGGGCCGTGTGCATTGTGGATCCACGGCCAGGCACCACAGGCTGCAACCGTTTTCCGGATCCTGGAAGGCTTTATGGTGATTGAGACCCATCACGCTGCCGATCACCGCCCCAGTGTCTTCATCCTCGGCCAGCCAGTACACCGGGCCGCCTTGGTGGCGCGGGGTCAGGCGCTCGGCATCGACGGGCAACATGCCGCGGCCTTGATACAGTTGGTTGACGGCCTGCCAATCGGCGTCGCTTTGCACCCTGCGAATGCGAAAGCCGCGAAACACCCGGGTTGCCGGGCGATAGTCGCTGAACCACAAGCGCAGGGTGTCGGACGGATCCAGGAACAACTGCTGAGGGTCTATCCCGAGGATCTGCTGGGGCGCTGCCACATAGAGCGCAATGTCGCGCTCGCCGGGCTGCTCATTGAGCAGTTCCTGGGCCAGGCTGGCCGGGTCCGGGAAGGTATGGCCGATCAGCAACCGCCCCCAGCCGCAATGCACGGCAATCGGTTCGGCGGCCAGTGGGCTGCCATCTTCGGCCAGGCGCGCTTGCAGGCGCTCGTAGGTCGGCGCCTGGCCCTTGAGCAAGCGTTGGCTGTACGCCGCGGCATTCGGTTTCATCGATCAGATTCCTTGTTCGCTGAGCCACAGGTTCAGCGCCGCCAGTTGCCACAGCTTGGAGCCGCGCAACGGGGTCAGTTGGCCTTGTGGGTCCGTCAGCAGGCGGTCGAGCATGGCGGGGTTGAACAGGCCACGGTCCTGGCTCGGGTCCAGCAGCAACTCGCGCACCCAGTTCAGGGTGTCGCCTTGCAAATGCTTGAGGCCCGGCACCGGGAAGTAACCTTTCTTGCGGTCGATCACTTCGCTGGGGATCACCCGGCGCGCGGCCTCCTTGAGCACCTGCTTGCCGCCATCGGGCAACTTGAACTTACCCGGCACGCGGGCCGACAGCTCCACCAGGCGGTAGTCGAGAAACGGCGTACGCGCTTCCAGGCCCCAGGCCATGGTCATGTTGTCGACGCGTTTGACCGGGTCGTCCACCAGCATCACCGTGCTGTCCAGGCGCAGGGCCTTGTCCACGGCGGCGTCGGCGCCCGGCATGGCAAAATGTTCGCGCACAAAGTCGCCGGCGGCGTCGTTGGCGGTCAACCATTTCGGCGCGACGGTGGCGGCGTAGTCCTCGTAGCTGCGGTCGAAAAACGCGTCGCGGTAAGCCGAATAGGGATCGCTGGCGCCGTCCACCTGCGGGTACCAGTGGTAACCGGCGAACAACTCGTCGGCGCCCTGGCCGCTCTGCACCACCTTGCAATGCTTGGCCACTTCCCGCGACAGCAGGTAGAAGGCGATGCAGTCATGGCTGACCATCGGCTCGCTCATGGCGCGGAACGCCGCCGGCAATTGCTCGATGATTTCGCTTTCGGCGATGCGCAACTGGTGGTGACGGGTGCCGTAATGCTTGGCGATCAGGTCCGAATACTGGAACTCGTCGCCGCGCTCGCCGCCGGCGTCTTCAAAGCCGATGGAGAAGGTCGACAAATCGTCGACGCCCACTTCGCGCAGCAGGCCGACGAGCATGCTCGAATCGACACCACCGGAGAGCAGCACGCCGACATCGACGGCCGCGCGTTGGCGGATCGCGACGGCTTCGCGGGTGCTGTCGAGCACGCGGTCGGTCCAGTCTTCCAGGGTCAGGTGTTTTTCGTCCTCATGGGGGCCGTAGGGCAGAGTCCACCAGGTTTTCTGCTCGGTCTTGCCGCTGGCGTCGATACGCATCCAGCTCGCCGGCGGCAGTTTTTCAATGCCCGCTAACAACGTGCGCGGTGCTGGCACCACGGCATGGAAATTCAGGTAGTGATTGAGGGCCACCGGATCGAGGATCGGGTTGATATCGCCGCCCTTGAGCAGGGCCGGCAAGGCCGAGGCAAAGCGCAGGCGCTGGCCGGTGCGCGACAGGTACAAAGGCTTTACGCCGAGACGGTCGCGGGCGATGAACAACCGCTGGGCATCGCGCTCCCAGATGGCGAACGCGAACATGCCGTTGAGCTTTGGCAGAAGCGCTTCGCCCCAGGCGTGGTAGCCCTTGAGCAACACTTCGGTGTCGCCGCCGGAGTAGAAGGCGTAACCGAGCGCTTCCAGCTCCTGGCGCAATTCAGGGAAGTTGTAGATCGCGCCATTGAAAGCCAGGGACATTCCCAGTTGGGCGTCGACCATGGGTTGGGCGGAGCCGTCCGACAAGTCCATGATCTTCAGCCGGCGATGGCCCAGGGCAATCGGCCCTTGGGCGTGAAAACCCCAGGCGTCGGGGCCTCGGGGAGCGAGGTGATGGGTGATGCGTTCTACCGCTGCCAGGTCGGCAGGTTGATGATCAAAGCGTAACTCGCCAGCTAGTCCACACATAAATTCCTTACCGGTTTTTCCGTTGGGGAGGTCAACACTCAATACGCCCGAATGGGCGCGTACCCAGAAACTGACACGGGGCATTTGTGGGAGTTTTAGAACAATCCGTTATAAGGCAGATGGCCTTGATGCCGCCCGGCCTCCCCCAGGCGCGGCGCGGCCTGGGCGCAAAGGGCGTTATATAACGTCAGGATTCAAGCAAATTAATGCTCAATTCCCCGGCGAATCGTTGCGCTATTCGAATGCATTTTTTCCGCCCTGGCGCTTAGGGTTGTCGATTACCCGCAGCGAACAGGAACGCTGACCATGACGCAAAAAAACGATTTAAGTGAATTCACCGATGTTGTCACGGAAGATGAACTGCTGGCGGTGTTGCTGGAGGGCACCGGTGACCTGGATAAAGCCCGGGTCTTGTACAAAACCTTGCCGCCGTGGTGGGTAAGGGCCGCGCCGCAAAGGCGGGCGGCACTCAAGCAAGCGCATGAGTACGGTGAGCTGCCACGTCGCTCGCTCAAGGCGTTGCTGGACAGCGTGCGGCCACTGGATGAGTTCTGCATCGAACGGCTCTATACCTTTTTACTCAGCAAGGGGGTGGAGGACGTCGATGTTGAGCGGGACCAACTGGAGTTGCGCCGACGCACCTTGAGCGGCGTCGGTGCTGATTTAGGCGGTGACCTGATTGAAACCTTCACCTGGGACAAGCAAAGCCTGGTGCAGGCGGCCATGCAGAACTTCGACGTCGACCGTGCACGCGGCGGTGCCCAGTTGGCCGCGAGTGTGGTTCGCTCTGCCGCAACAGGACAGCCGGTGCCAGGCCTGACGGCTGAGCAGTTCGTTCAGTATTGTCGCGAACTGGACCTCGGCTTGGCCTATCAGGAACATCTCAGAGACGTATTTGCGCTGGCGTTCCCCCCGGACCTGACCAACGACGACGGTGTCAGAATAAACCGCCCAGCCGTTCAGATCGGGTTTGCCAAACGTTATGACATGCAGGTGAGCCTGCATATCGCATGCGCCAATCAGCACCTGAGCGACTCGGCGGGCGAGCGCCTGCTCAAGTTGATCGAGGCGGATCGCCCCGCGACTGAACGGGTTACGTTGGCGCCTGAGGAAAAACCCTTGATCTGGCAAGGCCTGAAGATCGATGGCGCATGCCTGTGGAGCGTGTTGGTGGTGTGCGACGAAGGGCCTGACCCTGACAATCTCGAAGGCGGGTCTTTGCTGATCTACATGCCTAACGAACCGAACCGGCCCTGGTATGAATACAAATCCCTGGATGATTTCAAGCAATACCTGACCGCCAGGCTGCAAGAGCCGACTTACCGAACTTTTTTCGAGGTCTATCTGGACGAATACGACCGCTTGGATTTTTTCCGGCGTTTCGATGAGGACAAGCAGCTGGGGCCAATGGAGCCCACTCTGGTCACCACCGGGTTTACCGGGTTCTTTTTCAATGCCTGTACCGGCAAGCTTCAGCGCGATGCGCAGGCCCTGGCGGTACCGACGGCACAGGCTGACGCAGAGGCTGACGAGCAGCGCTGGAAGTTCTACCTGGAATTGGGCATGGACATGCTCAATGCCGCCGCGTTCGTTGTGCCAGTCGTGGGTCAACTGATGCTGGGCGTGGCCATCGGCGAGTTGCTGGGCGAGGTGTTCGACGGGGTCGAGGATTGGTTGCATGACGATAATACCGAGGCCTTGAAGCACCTGATCCATATTGGCGAAAACGTGGCGGCCATGTTGGCGTTCGAAGGCGGCAAACGAGTAATCGCGGGCTTCAAGGCTGGCGCAACCTCCAGCGGATTTTTCGATCAGGTCGAGGCCATCACCCGCAGCGACCAGCGACCGGGGCTCTGGCGACCGCGACTGGCCCCTTACCGCCAGCACTTGGGCGACGATGCGCTCTGGGCCGCCAACGGCAGAAACGTACTCCAGGCCCAAGGCAAGTCGTGGATCAAGATCGATGATGCGGTTTATTCGATCGGGTTCGATGCTGCACTGGGCCAATGGCGCATCAACCATCCGCTGCGTGCAAACGCTTACCGACCGCCGCTGATCCATAACGGTCGCGGGGGGTGGCAGCATGTGTTCGAGCATCCCGAACAATGGCATGACCTGCGTTACATCCTCACCCGGATCGATCCCGGCCTGGAGCAAATGAGCCACGAAGACACGGCGGCGATCGCTGCTATCACCGACATGACGACCTCACAGGCCCGCAGCCTGGCGATGGAGAACGAGCTGCTGCCCCAGCGCTTCCAGGACTGCGTCGTGCGTTTCAAGCAACATCACAAACTCAACGGCCTGGTGCGTCAGTTGGAGCGTGGAGAATCGCCTGCCGCCGACACCGCCCGTATGCAATTGCTGGCGCTGCCGATGATGTCGGGGTGGCCCGCAGGTCGATTTTTCGAGGTGCTGGATGATGCAGGAGACGTGTTGGCAAGCTACCCGGATGTCGCTCCCTTCGACTATGAAGACCTGAGTATTCATATGCCTCGGCGTGAACTGCGCGCAGGCCGGGTCATGCAGACCCTGCTCGAAGCCCTGAATGATGAGGAGCGCACTACGCTGCTGGGCGAAGCGGTCGCGCGCGATAAGGCCAAGCCCGTGCTGGAGCGCCGATTGCTCGCCACCCTCAAGCAGCACTATCAGCCACTCACGCAAAAACTCTTTCTCGACCAGGAAGGCGCGACCGATAACCGCCTGCAAGCGCTCAAAGGCCTCGAGCCCGGGCTCTCCAATCGTGCGGGTTGGCAACTGCTGATCGAAACCCCGGCTGCCCGACGCAGCCAACTGCGCAACACCGGACGGGTACCGCTGCCCGTTGCCGAACAGGCGCGCAAGGCGTTGAGGCTCATGGAACGAGACCGCGCGCTGACCGGCCTGTATCTGCCCGAGCAGACGATGGCGTCGACCCGCCGCATCGCCATGGGCGTGCTGCAGCATCTGCCGGGTTGGCCGCAGGACTTACGTCTGCAACTGCGCCAACACAGCCTGGACGGTGTGGTGCTCGCCGATATAGGCGATCCGCAGGCGGCCATGCAACGCGTCGTGGTCGAGACCCGCGAAGGGTTTGAGGCCTTCGACGCGCAGGGGCGCTCCCTGGCGGACCGTGCGCAAGGCACGTTCGGTTTTTACCAGGCGCTGCTGGATGCTTTGCCCCAGCCATACCGAGCCAGTCAGGACCTGATAAGTGACTTTTCGTCGCAAAGGTTGTACGGCCGCCTGCGCGTCAACTCCCAGAGTTTGCAGCGGCGCATCGCAGCGTATATGCGTGGCGAGTTGGCCCCTGTCGAGGAGGACCGGGTCGTGCCGTGCATCCAGGCGGCGCCGCCCGCGCCGCCGTCGGCGGATTCAAGACTGATGCGCAAGATGCGCAAGCTCTACCCATTGCTCGACGATACCCAACTCGCCACCCTGCTGGAGAGGTTGGGCGAGGATCACCTCAGTCGCGCCAAAGCGGTCGAAGCCTTGCAGCAACAACTGAACGCACTGCATGGCGCCTTGAAAACCTGGCGCAAGGCGCCGGCACCGCCCACCCTGTCAGCGGCCGAACGCTGGGATTTTCGCATGAGCCGAAAACAGGTGGCCAGGGCCATCGAACACGGTTGGCAATACATGAGCAAGCTGAAGGACTACTTGAAGAGGGAGGTTCCGGGGTTGTCGCTCGATGGCATGCTGCACGAACCCCTGCCAACGCTGCCGGGGCCTGTCGAGTTCCCCCATATACGCTCGCTGTCCTTGGAAAACCTCGAACTGGATGACCGCGTCGCCTACTTCCTCAAACATTTCAAACAACTGAAATCCCTCGATCTGTCCTATAACAAGATCACGCGGTTGCCTGAGGTGCTGTCGCTGATGCCCCAATTGGAATACCTGCGCATGACCGACAATGCGCTGAAACTGGATGACTATTCACGCGCCAAGCTTGCGGGAATGCGCAGCCTGCAAATGCTGACGTTGAACAACAACGCATTGGTTGACTCGCCCGACTTCAGCCAACTGCGCGTACTGACCGAATTGCGTTTGCGCAATTGCCGGCTCAAGGAATTCCCCAAGGGTGTTTCACGCCTGCCTTTTCTGGAAAGCCTTGATGTGAGCGATAACGATATCAAAGTGTTGCCCGAATGGTTGTTCGAGGCGCCGAGGAGCTACGCCCGGGTCGTCAACTTGAGCGGCAACCCGCTGGGAGACACCAGCGTGAAGCGGCTGAAGGAATATCGCGATGCTCATGGCATCGGCATGGGTTACCTGGATGACCAGAGCGTGCGCTTGACTGAACAGAATGCTCGCGAGTTCTGGCTGCCGGATAGCCGGGAGGGTCGCTTCAGCGAGAAGGAGCGTATCTGGCTCGGGCTCAAGAATGAACCACGCTCCGATGGCTTATTCACGTTGTTGGCCGAACTCGCCGGTACCGCCGATAGCGCCCTTGTGCGCCAGGATCTGAATGACCGCGTCTGGCGCGTGCTTGACGCTATCGGAGCAGACACCTCGTTGCGTGACGATATCTTCGAGCGCGCCGGTGAGCGTCGCAATTGCGAGGACGTCACTGCTGACCTGTTCAGCGATATGGAGGTGCTGGTGCACATCCGCCAGGCGCAGTTGCATGCAACGGACGGCACATTGACTCCCGCCGAGCTGTTGAACCTGGCCCGCATGCTGTTTCGCCTCAAACAACTGGAGCGGCTGGCGCGCGCTTTCAAGGTCGACCACCCCGAGGCTGATGAATTGGAGGTGGGGCTGGCATTTCGAATCGGCCTGGCTGAACGCTTGAAGCTGCTGGGGCAACCCAGACACATGATTTTTAATGAAGAAAGCAAGGTCACCGCACAAGACTTGAATGAAGCTGAGGCGATGGTCAATACCGCCGAGCTTTCACCGCAGTTGCTGGATTACCTGGTGGAGTTACCCTTCTGGGAGAACTACCTCAAAAGTGCGCACAAGGCGCATTTCGAGGCATTGATCGAGCCGTACCACCAGCGCATGGAGGCCTTGATGCAAGGCCCGGCGCTGGACGATAAAAGCCACTTCGAGCAGTCCGGTATCATTCAGCAGGAGCAGAGGGCAGCTGAAAGGGTCGAGCTGGAACGCTTGACCCTGGAGGCCATGAAGCAGGTCGACCTGAACATCTGCTCCATGCCTTAGGTCTTGCCGGCATTGCTGCGCACCAGCCCGCGCACGGCAAAGCGGCTGGGGTGGCAAGCTTCGGCCACGCTGCGCGGCACCGGCAAGGGTTCATCGTCCAGCCAGGCCGCAAGCAATTCTGCGCACAGCGGTGCGGTGATCAGGCCACGAGAACCGTGGCCGCTGTTGACGTACATACCTTCCAGCCAGGGGCACGGTGTGTCCGGCACGCTGCGCGCATCCTTGCGCAGTGCGTCATAGGCCTGGGCAAAGGCGGCGTTGTCCGCCAGCGGCCCGACGATTGGCAGGTAGTCCGGGCTGGTGCAGCGAAAAGCGGCGCGGCCTTTAAGGGTTGCGGGGGCCAGGCTATCGGCGTGCAGGCGCTCGGCCAGGTCCCCGGAGATACCCTTGAGCAAGGCCAGGTTGCCGGCGTGTTCGGCGGCCGTGGGCGTGAGGTCATCGCTGTTGAAGTCGAAGCTGGCGCCCAGGGTGTGTTCGCCCAGGCGGGGCGGGGCGACATAACCTTCGGCGCACACCACCGTCGCCAGGGCCTGGCTCCGGACGGTGTGTGGCAGGCATGTGATCTGCCCGCGGATGCGCTTGAGCGGCAGCTCGGCGAAACGCTGCACCTCGGCGGCGCCGGCCAGGATCACCACGGGCGCACTGGCCAGCAGGCGCTCGCCGTCCCAGGCTTGCCACTGGTCACCGATTTTGCGCAGATCCAGCACAGCGTGATGGGGCAGTACCGTGACCCCGGCTCGACGCGCCTGCCATTCGCACAGGGCAGGCGGGTGCACCCAACCGCCTTCGGGGAAAAACAGCCCGCCGTGTTCCAGTGCAATGCCCGCGCGGGCCTGGGCCTGCTCGCGGTCCAGCAGGTGCAGCAAGTGCGGGGCAAAGGCCGCGCTCAGCTGCGCCTGGCGTTGGGCCTCTTTGGCGTCGAATGCCAGTTGCAGCACGCCGCAGCCGTCCCAGTCCACCCCGCGATGCAGATGTTCCAGCACGCGACGGGTGTAGCCGAACCCGGCGACGATCAGCTGCGACAGGGCCGTGCCATGGGCCGACAGTTTGAGGTACAGCACGCCCTGGGGGTTTCCCGAAGCCTCCTGGGCCAGGCCGGCATGGCGCTCCAGCAGGCTGACCTGCCAACCCCGCGCCGCGAGGCTGGCGGCCGTGGCGCAACCGGCGAGGCCCCCGCCGACCACCAGGGCCTTGCGCTCCCCCGCCGATCGCCGCGGGCGAGCGAACCACGGCTTGGCGATGGCGGGTGCCGGTGTCTGCGCCGGCCAGCCGAGAAACTCCCCGCGCAGGATCTCCCATTTGTGCCCGATGCCCGGCGTGCGTTTCATCTTGAACCCGGCGGCATTGATCAACCGCCTTACCCAACCGGTGCTGGTGAAGGTGCTGATGCTCGAGCCCGGGGCCGCCAGGCGCGCCAGTTCGGCGAACAGCTCGGCGGTCCACATATCGGGGTTTTTCGCCGGGGCAAAGCCATCGAGAAACCATGCATCGACCTGTGCATCCAGCTGCGGCAGTTGCTCAAGCGCATCGCCGATCAACAGGGTCAGGATCACGCGGCCGTTACCCAGCACCAGGCGTTGGAAACCCTGATGAATGGCGATGTACTGGGCCAGCAGTTGCTCGGCCAAAGGCGCAAGCTCAGGCCAGAGGGTGAGGGCGCGTTGCAGGTCGGCGTGGCTCAGTGGGTATTTTTCCACGCTGACAAAATGCAGCCTCGCACCGGCCGGAGCTTGTTGTTCGAACAACTGCCAGGCGCAGAGAAAATTCAAGCCCGTGCCAAAGCCGGTTTCGCCGATCACCAGCCGCCCACCTTCGCCCAGCGCGGCAAAGCGCTCCTGCAAGCGGTTCTGTTCAAGAAACACATAGCGGGTTTCGGCAAGGCCTGACTGGTCGGAGAAATACACATCGTCGAACATCCGCGAATGCGGGCGACCTTGGTCGTCCCAGTCAAGCTGGGCGTGGGAGATGGGGTTCATGGGCGGCTCGGCAAAGACAAGGCGGCCATTCTAGCTGATCAACACGCGATGAATTGACCCATGGCAGGCGCGGGTGGAATTTCCTTGCGCGTGTTATTGCCCAATCCGCTAGTCTTGAGCCATCTTGAAACGGAGCTGCCCATGTTCGAATCCGCCGAAATCGGTCACGCCATCGACAAAGACACCTACGACGCCGAAGTGCCGGCCCTGCGCGAGGCCTTGCTGGAGGCGCAGTACGAGCTGCAGCAGCAAAAGCGCTTCCCGGTGATCATTCTGATCAACGGCATCGAAGGTGCGGGCAAAGGCGAGACCGTCAAGTTGCTTAATGAGTGGATGGACCCGCGCCTGATCGAGGTGCGCACCTTTGACCAGCAGACCGACGAAGAACTGGCGCGCCCACCGGCCTGGCGCTACTGGCGGCAACTGCCGGCCAAGGGCCGCATGGGCATTTTCTTTGGCAACTGGTACAGCCAGATGCTGCAGGGCCGCGTGCATGGGCAGATCAAGGACGCCCGCCTGGACCAGGCCATTGCCGGCGCCGAACGCCTGGAAAAGATGCTCTGCGACGAAGGCGCACTGATCTTCAAGTTCTGGTTCCACCTGTCCAAAAAACAGATGAAGGCGCGGCTCAAGGCCCTGGCCGACGACCCGTTGCACAGCTGGCGCATCAGCCCGCTGGACTGGCAGCAGTCCCAGACCTACGACAAATTCGTGCATTTCGGCGAGCGTGTGCTGCGCCGCACCAGCCGCGATTATGCGCCGTGGCATGTGATCGAAGGCGTCGACCCGCATTACCGTGGGCTGACCGTGGGCAAGATCCTGCTGGATGGGCTGCAAAGTGCCTTGAAACAGGCCAAGGTCAAGGCCAGCGGCATGAACCCGGCGCCTTTGCTTGCCTCGGTGGACCACAAGAGCCTGCTCGACAGCCTCGACATGACCCTGCGCCTGGACAAGGACGATTACGAGGAACAGCTGATTACCGAACAGGCGCGCTTCTCGGGCCTGATGCGCGACAAGCGCATGCGCAGGCACGCGCTGGTAAGTGTGTTCGAGGGCAACGACGCGGCGGGCAAGGGCGGGGCGATCCGCCGTGTGGCGGCGGCACTGGACCCGCGCCAGTACCACATCGTGCCGATTGCTGCGCCCAGTGAAGACGAGCGCGCCCAGCCATATTTATGGCGCTTCTGGCAGAAGATCCCGGCGCGCGGCATGTTCACCGTGTTTGATCGCTCCTGGTATGGCCGCGTGCTGGTGGAGCGTATCGAAGGCTTCTGCACCCCGGCGGACTGGATGCGCGCCTATGGCGAGATCAATGACTTCGAAGAGCAACTGCGCGATGCCGGTGTGATCGTGGTCAAGTTCTGGCTGGCCATCGACAAGGAGACGCAGCTGGAGCGCTTCCAGGCCCGCGAGGAGATCCCGTTCAAGCGCTTCAAGATCACCGAAGACGATTGGCGCAACCGCGACAAGTGGGACGACTATCGCGCGGCGGTAGGCGACATGGTTGATCGCACCAGCACCGAGGTAGCGCCCTGGACGCTGGTGGAAGCCAACGACAAGCGCTGGGCGCGGGTCAAGGTGCTGCGCACCATCAATCGTGCGTTGGAAGACGCGTTCGCTAAAAGCGACAAGCACGACAAGAAGAAAAAGAAATAGCCCGGATCGAACATTGGTCCAAATGTGGGAGGGGGCTTGCCCGCTCCCACAGGGGATCTGTGCCAGGCGTTGATTCTGTGGGCAATACATGACCAATGTGGGAGCTGGCTTGCCTGCGATGGCGGTGGTTCAGTTAAAGATTCAGTGACTGACACTCCGCTTTCGCGAGCAAGCCCGCTCCCACATTTGATCTTCGTCGCTTTGAACATTGCGTTCGCTTAACTGATCTGCATTAGGGCTTGCCCCCGATAGCCATAGGTATCTACACAACTTTGTAAGCTGTAGCAGCCGACGGTAACCACGATGCGAAGCGAGTCGCTCTTGATCTTGATCTGGCTTTTGATCTTGATCTTAGGCGCCCCGTTAAACCACGCTGGCCGGAATTCGACAGAGATTTGGGGGGTAAACCGGCAGGGATGCCGGTTTAGCCGCCCCGCGCCATGGATGGCGCGTGGCGGCGGCCCCCCAAATCACTGGCGGATTACGGGCACACCGAGCCTAAGCGAGGTGCCGAGTGGTGGGGCAAGAGCGTTTTGCTTACTTTTGCGCTTTTCAAAAGTGAGCCGCCGTCAGGGCGGAACCCTAAGTGGCCGTTACCGCAGGAATGGATATGTACACGGTCCAACTGTGTTGACTGTCAGGCCGCCATCGCAGGCAAGCCAGCTCCCACATTTGGATCGCGGCGCGTCAGTTAGATCAGCGCCGGCTGTCAGTCCGTCACGGGAGCAAGTTCCCTCGCCACAGGTCCAGCACCGCCCCAAAGTTGTGTAGATACCTATGCCCCGATAGCAGAGGTTCAGACACAGTTGTTGTGACCGATACTCCGTTATCGGGGGCAAGCCCGCTCCCACATTTTGTTCTCTACACAGTAAATAGATCGTGTGCCGGCGCCATGCTTTTGCATCCATGGGATGAATGATCATCGCAGCCGGCCGGGCCTGGCTCTATCCTCGATCCACAACCACAAGATCGAGGTAAGCCCATGCGTGAAGTAGTGATCGTCGACAGCGTGCGAACCGGCCTGGCCAAGTCCTTTCGTGGCAAGTTCAACCAGACCCGTCCCGATGACATGTCGGCCCATTGCGTCAATGCGCTGCTGAGCCGTAATGGCATCGACCCGGCCACGGTCGAGGATTGCATCGTCGGCGCCGGCTCCAACGAAGGTGCCCAGGGCTACAATATCGGGCGCAATGTGGCAGTGCTCTCGCAACTGGGCACCGGCACTGCGGGCATGACCCTCAACCGTTTCTGTTCGTCAGGCTTGCAGGCGATTGCCATTGCCGCCAACCAGATCGCTTCGGGCTGCAGCGACATCATCGTCGCCGGCGGTGTGGAGTCCATCAGCCTGACCATGAAAAGCGTCAACACCGACAACCTGATCAACCCGCTGCTCAAGGAGCAGGTGCCGGGCATTTATTTCCCCATGGGCCAGACTGCTGAAATCGTCGCGCGTCGCTACGACGTCAGTCGCGAAGACCAGGACCTGTACGCCCTGCAAAGCCAGCAACGCACCGCCCAGGCCCAGGCCGACGGGTTGTTCAACGATGAAATCGTGCCGATGGCGGTCACGTACAAAGTCGAAGACAAAAATACCGGCGAAGTGCAGCTGCTCGATGGCGTGGTCGACCGCGACGATTGCAACCGCCCCGATACCACATTGGCCAGCCTCAGTGGGCTGAAACCGGTATTTGCCGAAGACGGTTCGGTGACGGCGGGCAACTCGTCGCAATTGTCCGATGGCGCCTCGATGACGTTGGTCATGAGTCTGGAAAAAGCCCTGGCCCTGGGGCTCAAGCCCAAGGCGTTTTTCCGTGGCTTTACCGTCGCCGGTTGCGCGCCGGACGAGATGGGCATCGGCCCGGTGTTCTCGGTGCCCAAGCTGCTCAAGGCCAAGGGCTTGCAGGTAGCGGACATTGACCTGTGGGAACTCAACGAAGCGTTTGCCTCCCAGTGCCTGTATGCGCGTGACCGCCTGCACATCGACAACGCCAGGTACAACGTCAACGGCGGCTCGATCTCCATCGGCCATCCGTTCGGCATGACCGGCTCGCGACAGGTGGGCCACCTGGTGCGAGAGCTGCAGCGGCGTAACCTGCGCTACGGCATTGTGACCATGTGCGTGGGCGGCGGCATGGGCGCCACCGGGTTGTTCGAAGCCGTGCGCTAGTTCCTGACCCTGGCCTGTTCAACATCCGAGGGGGAGCTTGCTCCCCCTTTGCGTACCCGCTGCATAAATAGTCAGGCCCTTTCAAACTGGAAGTCCGTCTTATAGTCGGACGCGCCGTCCGGTTGATTGATAGGTTGATCAGGTCAAGTAAATGCTAGGTTTGTAATCCGGTTCTTACATACATATCCGGCAGTAAATTGTTCTCATTAAATTGCATGTAGTCTTCTTCCTTCGGTCGTTTTCGAAGTTTTGGCAAAATGCCATAAATTTCCCATATGTCATGATGTAACTCGGCTACGCGATTAAATGAATTGGCTGGCTTACTTAATCAAATGTGAAGCGGAAACTTGCCTGGCGTTGAACGAGTAGCAGATTGCAATACAAATAGTTGGAAAAGCAGTCAGTTGCTCGGCCCGGCGTGTGGGTCATAACCGTAAGTTAATAGCCTTGCGCACAGCTGTGAGAGGGCTCTTTTAATGACATTTGTTAAGTGGGATCTGTGCATGAAAATCAAAATGAAAGCCGCTCTGTTGTCTGTCGGTCTGTTGGTGGGTTCGATCTCCGTTGCGCAGGCATCGCAGGGAACCGTTACGTTTTTGGGGTCGGTTCACTCGGGCGCTTGCTCTATCAAGCCCGATTCCGTCGACCAGACCGTTCACCTGGGGGCGATCGCCAAGCATCAGTTGCAAGCCGGAGGCAAGTCCGAAGCCCGTCGTGTGCTGATCGAGCTTGAAGGTTGCGACCTGGCGGGCCTGACCGATAACACCGTGACCACCACCTTCACCGCGGCACCCTCCACGGTTGTGCCAGGTGCAATCGGTACGGTCGGTGGTGCAGGCAACATGGGCATCATGATGACCCACGGTGGCGACCTCGTTAAGTTGGGCGTGCCTACCGCCCCGCAAATCATCAGCGCAGGGGAAAACACGTTGGAATTCGGCGCTTATGTACAAGGCGCCGCCACCGGGGACATCGTTCCGGGCGATTTCAGCGCGGTCACCAATTTCACCTTGGCCTATCAGTAAGTTCTCGCCCCCGTCACTCGGTGTGGCGGGGGTGGAACTGGCGGGAGATAAAGGTGAAAACATTCATAAGTCTCGCTGTCACCTCTTCATTGACGATGTTCATCAGTGCTTTCGCGTTCGCCAAGTCGGCGTCGCAGGGCGAGGGGATCGTCACGCTGGGAGGAGAGGTGGTTGACTCAGCCTGCGGGCTTGAACTGTCCAGTATCGATCAAACCATCGAGATGCCTCCTGAACCGGTTGGCCGGCTGTTGCGCAATACCCGCGGGGCGGACCATCCCTTCCAGTTGCGCCTGGTCAATTGCACCTTGAGCCGACCGGACCCGTCTCGACCGGGCGCCAGCCTGCCCGATTGGAAGCACATGCAAGTGACGTTCGAAGGCCCCACCGACAGGGCCGGGCTTTCCTTCGCGGTGTTCGGCGGTTCACAAGGGGTTGCCTTGCATATCGTGGACTCTGCGGGCCAGGAAAGTATTCCGGGGCAACGGATGGACCCGCGGCCATTGGCCGAAGGTGACATGACACTCAACTACAGGTTTTTTCTGGTCGGTAATGGATTGCCGTTGGCAGTTGGGGCTCACAGTGCCGCGGTGCGGTTCAAGTTGGAATACTTCTGAATTGATGGGTTGCTTTCATGTTGAATGCGTCGAAAGTCAAAAATACGCTGCGCCCATGTCTTTTTTTTAGCGGGATGATGTCACTGGCAACTAATGCCTATGCGGTTGCCGATATAGAATTCAATACCGACGTTCTTGATTTGAGTGATCGCACCAACATTGACTTGTCGCAGTTTGCGCGCAGCGGATTCATTCTGCCTGGCACTTACTCAATGGTGGTGCAGATCAATACTCAGGCTATTTCCGAACAACCGGTAACGTTCTATCCACCCGATGATGACCCCAAGGGCAGCCAGGCTTGCTTAACGCCAACCTTGGTGGAGCAATTGGGTCTCAAGGCTGTCGAAGTTGCCAAACTGACTGGATGGCGAGGCGGGGAGTGCCTGGATATTCAAGACTTGCCTGGCACGCAGGTCAGTGGCGACTTGGCCACCTCCACCCTGAGCATCAGCCTGCCCCAGGCCTACCTTGAGTACAGCGCCATCAACTGGGACCCGCCTTCACGTTGGGATGAGGGGGTGCCTGGGCTGCTGGTCGACTACAACATGACGGCGCAGTCGATCCACCAGCGCAACGAGGGCAACCGTTTTAACCTCAGCGGCAACGGCACCGTTGGCGCCAACGCCGGTGCCTGGCGGCTGAGAGCGGATTGGCAGGGGCGGGTGGAGAACGGTCGCCGCTCGGCGGCCGGGCCGCAGAAGCTGGAGTGGAGCCGTTACTACGCTTATCGTGCAGTCCCCGCGCTGAAGGCGCGCCTGGTGGTGGGTGAGAACTACCTGTATTCGGATTTGTTCGACAGTTTCCGGTTTACCGGTGCCGCGCTCAACTCGGACGAAAGCCAGTTACCGCCCAACTTGCGCGGTTACGCGCCGGAAGTGGTCGGGGTGGCGAGAACCAACGCCAAAGTGATCGTCAGCCAGCAGGGACGCGTGCTGTACGAAACCTTGGTTGCCGCAGGGCCATTCCGTATTCAGGACCTTAACGACGCTGTCACCGGTACGTTGGATGTGCGAGTGGAAGAGCAGGACGGTTCGGTCCACACCTTCCAACTCAATACGGCAGGCGTTCCCTACCTGACACGCCCCGGGCAGGTGCGCTACAAGTTGGCGAGCGGGCGGCCGACCAACCTTCAGTACGGCTCCGACGGTAATGTCTTCGGTACTGGCGAATTCTCCTGGGGGATCAGCAATGGTTGGTCGCTGTTTGGGGGCGGTATCACGGACAACAACTATCGGGCGCTGTCGGTCGGCGCAGGGCGAGACTTGCTGGCGTTCGGCGCCGTCTCGCTGGATGTGACCCAGTCTCATGCAAGCCTATGGAACGAGACGTTCTCGGGTAAATCCTACCGCCTGCAATACTCGAAGAACTTCGAAGAGTACGACAGCCAAGTGACCTTTGCCGGTTACCGGTTTTCCGAGAAGAACTTCCTGAGCATGAGTGAATACCTGGACGCTCGCCATTACGGCTTGAACGGTGAACTCGCCGGGCGGCACCAGCACAACGGCATCGACGAGTACGGCGAGCGGTGGAAACCGATCGGCGCGAGCAAGGCGCTGTATACGGTGACGGTGAATAAACAGTTCCGTGATCTTGGGGCCACCGTCTATGCCAGCTA
This sequence comes from Pseudomonas libanensis, assembly GCF_001439685.1. Lineage (GTDB taxonomy): Bacteria > Pseudomonadota > Gammaproteobacteria > Pseudomonadales > Pseudomonadaceae > Aquipseudomonas > Aquipseudomonas libanensis. The sequence goes on along the minus strand of NZ_JYLH01000004.1, from coordinate 71,843 downwards.
CAACAAGCAGACCTACTGGAACCGCCCGGACACCCAACGCTGGAATATGTCGGTGTCGCGCTACTTCAATGCCGGCACCGTGAAAAACCTCAGCCTGTCGCTGAACCTGTATCGCAGTCAGGAATACAACTACAGCGATAACGGCATGGCGTTGACGGTCAGCCTGCCGCTGGGCCGTTCCGGTACCTTGTCGATGGATGCCAATAAGGCCGCGGGTAAAAACACCTTCTCGACGCGCTACAGCGATCGTCTGGATGAGCGCAACAGTTACCAGCTCAATGCCGGCAACAACGCAGCCGGTGGTTACCTGAGCCACGTGGGCGATCAGGCTGACATCGATGTGAGCGCCAGCACGCAAAAAGGCAGCTACAGCAGCCTGGGCGTGTCGGCGCGTGGCGGTGGCACGCTCACGGCTCACGGTGCGGCGCTGCATCGTACCCACAGCACCGGTGGCACTCGCCTGATGGTCGATACCGCAGGCGTGCCGGATGTGCCGGTGCGCGGTTATGGCTCGCCGACCCGCAGCAACGCTTATGGCAAGGCGGTCATCGCCGACATCAGCAGCTACCAGCGTACGGCGGCCAGCGTGGATCTGGAGCGCTTGCCAAGCAATGTCGAAGCCACCCAGTCAGTGACGCAACTGACGCTTACCGAAGGGGCTATCGGCTATCGCTCGCTGGAAGTGATTTCCGGTGAAAAGGCCATGGCGGTTCTACGCCTGCCCGATAGCAGTTCGCCGCCTTTCGGCGCGACGGTGAAGAACCTCAAACAGCAGGACACCGGAATTGTGAATGACGACGGGCATGTCTACCTGAGCGGCATTCGCGCCGGCGAGCAGATGATCGTCAGCTGGGGCGGTGTCGAGCGCTGCACCCTCACGCTGCCTGCCGTTTTGCCGGCTGACGGCTTGACCGATGCCCTGAATTTACCCTGCGACACGCTGGCCACTGATCAATCCTTGCCCGAGCCCGAAGCGCTGATCGGCAAGTCCACCGATACGGAGAACACCCCCTCATGATGCTGAATACGCGCCTCATTCCCCTGGCTTGTGCGCTGTTGACGCTCGGCCTGGGCCATACCGCCAACGCCGCCGTCGGCCTTGACCGTACCCGCGTGATTTTCGATGGCGGCAAAGACGCCACCAGCGTGAACATCACCAACAACAATACCCAGTTGCCTTATCTGGCCCAGGGCTGGATCGAGGACGAAGCGGGCAAGAAAATCACCACGCCGTTGATCGTGCTGCCGCCGGTGCAACGCCTGGAGCCTGGCAAGCAAAGCCAGGTGAAGGTTCAGGCGCTGCCGGCAGCCAAGTTGCTGCCGCAGGATCGGGAGACGGTGTACTACTTCAACCTGCGCGAAATTCCGCCACGCAGCGACAAGGCCAACACCCTTCAAATCGCCTTGCAGACCCGCATCAAATTGTTCTATCGGCCACAAGCCATCGAGCCAAGCCAGCAAGACCTGTCCAACCCCTGGCAGGAGAAGCTCACCCTCACCCGTAAAGGCGAGCATTACCAGGTCAATAACCCGACGCCTTACTACGTGACGCTGGTGGATGCGCGCAGCAGCAAGGACGGCAAAACCGTGCCGGGCTTCGAGCCCCTGATGGTGCCGCCCAAAGGCTCGCTGACCCTGGCGCCCACTGCCAAGGCACTCGGTACCGCCCCCTACCTGACCTACGTGAATGATTACGGCGGGCGCCCGCTGCTGGCCTTCACCTGCAGTGGCGACACTTGCCAGGTCTCATCGCGCAATGAGTAGCGCCTGCTGCCGGAGAACGTCATGAAGTCGAACAACATGAAGGTCCTGGGCGGGCTGTTGCTGGTGCTGGTGGGCAGGGCGCACGCCGAGGATATCGAGGGTATGAGCGGGATGCTCAATGTGCTTGGAACCCTGCATGAAAGCCCGTGCACCCTGGAGATGACCTCGCTCAACCAAACCGTTGACCTGGGCGCCGTCTCGACCAGCCAGTTGCAGCGGCCCGGTGACCAGGCTGCATCCGTGGCGTTTCAATTGCGCTTCGAAGATTGCCAGCGCACCGCCGGCAGCATCCGCAGCGAGCGCACCGGGAACCTGACATGGAGCGCCTATCAACCGGTGCTGTCGGTGGCGTTTATCGCACCTGCCGATGCCGACGATCCGCGTCTGGTCCAGGTGCAAGGCATTACCGGAATGGGCCTGCGCCTCACCGATGCCTTGGGCCGGGACGTGCAGTTGGGCTCAAGGGGCGAGCCGCTGTTTCTGGCGGTGGGCGGCAATACCCAGACCTGGAAGGTCCAGCCCACGCGCACCTCCGCGCCTTTGACCAGCGGGGCCTTCCGGGCCGTGGTGGATTTCAGGCTCAATTATGAGTAAGGGCACAACGATGACTCACTCAACCGGCCCCTGGGCCACGCTGATCGGTGGCAGCCTGTTGTGGGCGGCTTGCCAGGGGGCGCAGGCCGATACCAACCTGACCATTCGCGCGGTGATCATCGCGCCGCCGCCGTGTGTCATCAACAGTGGCGGTACGTTGGATGTGCCGTTTGGCAATGACCTGCTGACGTCACGGGTGGACGGGGTTAACTACCGTCGCGGCGTGCCCTATACCGTCACCTGCAGTTCGCCGTTCAGCAATGCCTTGACCCTGGAACTCAAGGGCACCGGGGCCGCGTTCGACAGCCGCGTGCTTGCCACGCGCAAGGCCGACCTGGGCGTGAAGCTGTTCGTCAACGGTGCCGACTGGCCGCTGAACACACGCGTGAATTTCACCCATCCCAATTTTCCCGTGGTGCAGGCGGTGCCCGTCAAGCGCGTGGGCAGCAAGCTGACCGGCGGGGCATTCGATGCCACTGCAACACTGGTGGTCGATTACCAATGACGGCCAAGACTAAGAGGAACGATCAATGATCTTCAGGCAGCCCCACGCGTTGCTCCTGCTGTGTTCCCTGGGCCTTTGCAGTGGCGCATCGGCCAACCTGACCTTCAGCGGAACGCTGAATGAGCCGCCGCCCTGCACGATCGATGCGGGCAACACGATTGAAGTGGATTTTGGCGATGTCGGGGTCAAGCGCGTTGACGGGGTGAGATACCGCCAGGGGGTCGGCTACACCATCCGATGTGGCCCGGCCACGCTCCCCTGGGAGTTGAAGTTGAGCGTCAACGGTACGCCCACGACATTCGACGCTGCGGCGGTGCAGACCAGCGTGCCGGCGTTGGGCATTCGGGTTTTTCAGAACAGCCTGCCGTTCCCTCTGAATACACCATTGGATATCAACCTGTCTTCACCGCCGACACTGGAAGTGGTGCCAGTCAAACAGGCCGGTGCGGTGCTGCCCCCGGCCCGGTTCACGGCGGTTGCCACGCTGCTGGCTGAATACGAGTAGGAGTTGAGTCTATGCGATATGAAAGGCTTCAAAAGGGCGGGCTGCTACTGCTGCTCACCGTCGGCCTGCTGCCCATGGGGTTCGCCGCAGACAACCTGAGTTTCAAGGGCAACCTGGTGGAAGAGGCGTGCACCCTGCGCCCTGGCGACGAAGCCATCACGCTGGAGCTCTGGGACCTGACCAGCAAGCACCTCTATATCAACACCCGTTCCGTGGGCAAGCGTTTCCGGCTGCACCTGGAGGACTGTGACACCAGCATCGGCAACTCGGTGACCATCATGTTCGGGGGCCGGGAAAACAACGAACTACCCGGTCTGCTTGCGCTCGATGGCGGCAGTGGTGCTTCAGGCATCGGGATCGGGATCGAAACCTTGAGCGATAAGCCCTTGCCGTTGAATGACGTCAGCGACAGACAGGTGCTGAGTGACGGCAACAACGTGATCGAGCTCAAGGCTTATGTGAAGGGCGAGCCGACGGCCATCCGCGATCAGACCATCGGGCACGGTGCATACACGGTGACCTCAACTTTTACCTTGGACTATCCATAAGCAGCGTGTGGATAGGGCAAAGCGACGAGAGATCAAGATGAAACGACTATCTGGAGCTGTGGTGCTTCTCCTCCTGACCGGTGTTACTACGACGGCAAGCGCTGTTGATTGCCGGGTGAATGGTGGCGGCTGGGTGACTGTAGGGGGAGGCCAGGACATAAACCTGCAGGTGCCCGTGAATGTCGTATTGGATACCAGCCAGAACCGTATTTTTCTTGAAGGGGCGAGGCTCGAATGCCGATACACGCCCGGGCCCCAGACCCCGTCCTGGGGGATAGATTACTGGTCAACAGGCAACTCTGCCGGGACCCCGTGGACGCCGGGACCCAAGTTCACCTCAGAAGGCACCGGCTTACGAATCAATGGGACAAACCGAAACTCCCCAATCCCCATCGGAATCCGGGTGGCCAGCCTGCCTGACAACAGGGTTGGTTATCCGATTGATGTAACCCCCTATATTTTGATGCGTAACAACCCAGGGAACCCTATCGACATTCGAATGGGCGACAACCTTGGACTATTACGTATGACCCAGACAAACAATACGGGCAGTGGATCGTCGCGACTGGCAGTTACCTACATTGCCAACAACAACTTCACCGTCTCCCCGTCAACCTGCACAATCAACAATAACAACCCGATCGAAATCAACTTCGGCAACGTACACCAGCGCGCCATTGGCACAGACCCGTTGACCACGTCCGTTGTCAGCAATCGCAGGCTCACCTACTCCTGTCCGCAAGGCGGAATCAGTACGCCGATCACCATCACCTACAAAGGCTCCCGCTCATCGTTCGACAACCGGCTGCTGCTGATGACCAATGCCGACGTCGGCACGGCCATGGTGCGTGCGGGGTCTGCGGTGCCGGTGAACGGTTCGTTCCTTACCCGTATTACCAACAGCGTAGGCGGGGACGATGTGACCTTTTCCCTGGTGCGGCGCAACGGATCCATTCCTGCGGCAGGGCCCATCAGTGGCAGCGGTGTGCTGGTAATGGGGGTGCCGTGACCTACCTATACCCAAAGCGCACCGCATGCCCCTAGAATGCCTGCTCCTCCACCTCTGGTTTTTGGGGCACTCATGCATATCTCTTCCGGCCGCTGGGTCTACGGTTTCTTCCTGACCCTGCTGACCGCGTTTCTGTGGGGCATTCTTCCGATCAAGCTCAAGCAGGTGTTGCAGGTGATGGACCCGATCACCGTCACCTGGTTTCGTCTGATGGTAGCGGGCACTTGCCTGTTCGTTTACCTGGCCGCCACCCAACGCCTGCCCAGCCGTAAAGTGCTCGGCCCCAAGGGTGGGTGGCTGGTGGGCATGGCGGTGTGCGGCTTGGTGGGCAACTACGTGCTGTACCTGGTTGGCCTGAAAATGCTCAGCCCGGGCACGGCGCAGTTGGTGGTGCAGATGGGGCCGATCTTTCTGATGGTTGCCAGTGTGTTTGTGTTCAAGGAGCGCTTCAGCCTGGGGCAGGGCGTGGGGCTGGTGGTGCTGATTGTCGGCTTTGGCTTGTTCTTCAATCAACGCCTGGTGGAACTGCTGACCTCCATGGGCACCTACACCGCCGGTGTGCTGACGATCCTGCTCGCCACCACCATCTGGGTGTTCTATGCACTGGGGCAGAAGCAGTTGCTGACGGTGTGGAATTCGCTGCAGGTGATGATGGTGATCTACCTCTCCTGTGCCCTGTTGCTGACGCCCTGGGCGCACCCGTTGGAGGCGCTGCAACTGAGCCCGTTGCAAGGCTGGCTGCTGCTGGCGTGCTGCATGAATACCCTGGTGGCGTACGGCGCGTTTGCCGAAGCCCTGGCCCATTGGGAAGCCTCGCGGGTCAGTGCGACCCTGGCGTTGACGCCCTTGGTGACCTTTGTGGCGGTGGCGTTGGCGGCGTGGTTGTGGCCGAACTTCGTGCAGGCCGAAGAGATCAATGCCCTGGGGTATTTCGGTGCGTTGGTAGTCGTGGCGGGCTCGGCGATGGTAGCGTTGGCGCCGTCGCTGATTGCCGGCCTCAAGGCCCGGCGCGTGCGCATGTCAGTTGTATGAAGATCCAAATGTGGGAGGGGGCTTGCCCCCGATAGCAGTGGTTCAGATAAATGGATACTGGCTGACCCACCGCCATCGGGGGCAAGCCCCCTCCCACATTTAAGGCTTTTAGTGCCCGGCTTCCAGCATGTTTTCCGGGCGTACCCACTGGTCGAACTCTGCGTCGGTGAGGTAGCCCAGCTCCAGCGCCGCCTCCCGTAGTGTCAGGCCTTCGGCATAGGCCTTTTTGGCGATCTGCGCAGACTTGTCGTAGCCGATATGCGGGTTGAGAGCGGTCACCAGCATCAGCCCGCGCTCCAGGTGTTCGGCCATTTGTTCGGCATCAGGCTCCAGGCCGGCGATGCAGTGTTCCTGGAAGTTGTTGCAGCCATCGGCCAGCAGGCGGATCGATTCGAGCAGGTTGTGGATGATCACCGGCTTGTACACGTTGAGCTGCAAGTGCCCTTGGCTGGCAGCGATGCCGATGGTCACGTCGTTGCCCAGTACCTGGCAGGCCAGCATCGACAGCGCTTCGCACTGGGTTGGGTTGACCTTGCCGGGCATGATCGAACTGCCGGGTTCGTTGGCCGGCAACTTGACCTCGGCCAGCCCGGCGCGAGGGCCGGAGCCGAGCAGGCGCAGGTCATTGGCGAGTTTCATCAGGGCCACGGCCAGGGTTTTCAACGCGCCGTGCAAGGTCACCAGCGGCTCATGGCCGGAGAGGGCGGCGAACTTGTTTGGTGCGGTGACAAACGGCAGGCTCGACAGTGCGGCCAGCTCGGCGGCGATGGCCTCGCCAAAGCCGTGGGGCGAATTGAGCCCGGTGCCGACGGCAGTGCCGCCCTGAGCCAGCTCGCACACCGCGGGAAGGGCGCTGCGGATCGCACGTTCGGCGTAATCGAGCTGGGCGATAAACGCCGACAGTTCCTGGCCGAAGGTAATCGGCGTGGCGTCCATCATGTGGGTGCGCCCGGTCTTGACCAGCTTCATATGCCGTGCAGCCAGCTCCGCCAGGCCACCGGACAAGGTCGCGATCGCCGGCAGCAACTGCTGATGCACCGCCTGCACTGCGGCAATGCTCATGGCAGTAGGGAAGCAGTCGTTGGAACTCTGGGAACGGTTGACGTGGTCGTTGGGGTGTACCGGGTTCTTGCCGCCCCGGTTGTTACCGGCCAGTTCGTTGGCGCGGCCGGCGATCACTTCATTGGCGTTCATGTTGCTCTGGGTGCCACTGCCGGTCTGCCAAACCACCAGCGGGAACTGGTCGTCATGCTGGCCCTCCAGGACCTCGTCGGCAGCCTGTTCGATCAGGCGGGCAATATCGGCGGGCAGGTCGCCGTTGCGGTCGTTGACCCGCGCGGCGGCCTTCTTGATCAGGGCCAGGGCATGCAATACCGCCAGCGGCATGCGTTGTTCGCCAATCGCGAAGTTGACCAGCGAGCGTTGGGTTTGCGCGCCCCAATACGCATCATCAGGGACCTGTACTTCTCCCAGGCTGTCGGTTTCGATACGGCTCATCGGGCACCCTCCTTATCCAGTCGTGATTGGTCAGTTTAGGCCCTGGCGGCCGCCGTGGGTTCCCTAAACCCACATTTGTGTCATCGCGCCCCGCAAAACCAGGGCCTGCGTAGGGGTGGGGTTGAGCCGCGAGGTTTTTTAGGCGCAGAATGGTCGCCCTTGGGGTCTTACCTCGCCTGCTAGAAAAGGAAACTCGATGACTCGTCTTCGTGCCATCTGTACCGCGGTTGCTCTGGTTTGCGCCAGCGGCCAGGTTTTTGCCGATACCGCCAGCCACAACGCCAGTGCCGAAGCCTTCCTTACCCTGGCCCATGCTGACAAGCTGGGGACCCCGGTGTACATGCAAGTGCAACAAATGTTCGCCCAGCGTTTCGAGCAGACCAAGGCGCCTGCCGCCAAACAGTCCGTACTCGACAGCTACCAGGCCAAGGCCAACGCCGCCCTGGACCAGGCCATCGGCTGGCCGAAGCTGAAACCGGACATGGTCAAGCTCTACACCACCAACTTCAGCGAATCCGAGCTCAAGGACCTGGTGGCGTTCTACCAGTCGCCACTGGGCAAGAAAGTCCTGGAAAAAATGCCGCAGCTGACCCAGCAATCGGCCCAGATGACCCAGGCCAAGCTGGAAAGCGCGGTGCCGGTGGTGAACAAGCTGTTGGAAGACATGACCAACGAGCTGACGCCAAAAGCCGCCGCACCGGCCAAGAAGAAGTAAGCAGCAATGACTATGCAACAGCGTATCGAAACGGCGCTTGCCGTCCTGGCCCCGGACCACTTGAGTGTGCTGGATGAGAGCCACATGCACAGCCGTGGGTTGCAGACCCACTTCAAGGCCGTGCTGGTCAGCCGGCAGTTCGAGGGACTTAACCGCGTCAAGCGCCACCAGAAGGTCTACGCCACCCTGGGTGACCTGATGAGCGAGTTTCATGCGTTGGCGCTGCATACCTACACGCCTGAAGAATGGGCGCAGATCGACGCAGCCCCGGCCTCGCCGACCTGCGCCGGCGGGCACTGAAAACCTTTGAGGCCAGCAGGCGCCAAGCCTGCTGGCCTCGATAGGCGCTGTCAGGATCTGGTTACATAAGGCTGTCTTTCAATACCCCCTTCTCAATGCCGGGACCTCTAGGATTTTTTGACCTTCGTGCAAAACAGGTCATGAATTCATGTCTAACCCTCTTCATCGAAATACACCTGCCTTGACGGCCATTGACCCTCGCGGGTTAGCCGTACGCACGGTGCAGTATCACCGCGCAACGCTTGCGGATTCCCCACAGCCGCGGGTCAATCGTCAGGTGTTTGGAGCCAGTGGGTTTTTACTTGAGCAGTGGGAGCCACGTCAGTTCGCCCGTGGCTCGTCCGGGGTGGCGGCGCAATCGAACCTTTACAGCCTGTCCGGTGAAGCCGTGCGTACCCAGAGTGCGGATGCCGGCTGGCGCCTGGTCTTGCACGGGGCAGCGCAACAGCGCCTGCACAGCTGGGACTCGCGCGGTGCCCATCAAGCGTTTCACTATGATCGCTTGCAGCGCCCTGTGGCGGTGTTCGAGCAATCCGCAGAGGAGCCGTCCCCCCGCTGTGTCGAGCGTATGACGTACGCGTCTGCGATCCCTGCCGAGGCCGTCGGTAATCGCTGCGGGCGGCTGATTCGTCATGCGGACCCGGCGGGCGTTGTGCTGGTGGAGGCGTACGCGATCGATCAACGCGTCATCAAGCAAACCAGGCGGTTTCGCCCTGATACCGCACTGGTCGACTGGCCACAAAGCGATGAGGCACAGGACCTGCAGGCGGAGCACCAGGCCTATACCACCACCTGGCGTTACGACGCGTTGGGGGCGTTGCTGGAGCAGACTGACGCCAAGGACAATCGCCAACAGTGGCGCTATGGGCAACAGGGTTGGCCACTGGAAATGGTGCTGATCTTCACGAATCGCGAACGCCAGGTATTGGTGGATCAGCGGGTATACAACGCCAGTGGCCGAATCGTGTCCGAACGGGTGGGCAATAACGTCATCAAAGTCGCCCGTTACGCCGAACGGAACGGTCGTTTGCAACAACTGGATGTGTACCGCCAAGGGCAGGCCGCTACGCCGCTGCAGCGGTTGGTATATGAGTACGACCCGGTCGGCAATATCCTCAGCCTCAGCGACCTGGCGCAGCCGACTCAATGGCACAGCAACAGCCAAATTGATGCGGTCAATCGATACCAGTACGACACGCTGTATCAATTGGTCCAGGCCAGCGGCCGGGAAAACAGCGCCAATGCCGATGGCCGGGCGTTGCCGACAGCGGTGCAGTTCGGGGCGACAGATCAGGGGCTCCGGCGCAATTACACCCAGCATTATGCCTATGATGAAGCGGGTAATCTGACCCGCCTTCGGCACCTGCCCTCCAGCGGCACAGGCTATACCCGCGAAATGCACGTAGCGGCGCTCACCAATCGCGCCGTGCCTGCCGTGCAAGGCCGGCAGGTTCAATGGGATGGGGCATTCGACGCCAATGGCAATCAGCTGTTGCTCGACGGCGTCCAGCAGGCGGCCTGGAATGTGCGCAACCAATTGACCTACACCACCCAGGTACAGCGTGAAAGCGGTGACCTTGATGTGGAAAGTTATTTGTATGACGGTCAAGGCCTGCGCGCACTCAAGGTTCGCAGCCGTGAAGTGCGCGCAAAACCCTACATCCAGGCAACCTATTACCTTCCAGGTCTGCACCTACACAAGCAAAGAGAACAGCGCTTCAATGTGCTGGACATCGATACGGGCGGTGGGCGAGTCACCGTGGTGCAATGGGAGTCGGGCAAGCCCAGCGAGATGGAGGCCCAACAAATGCGATTCAGCATTCAGGATCACCTCCAGAGCTGTGCGTTGGAGCTGGACGAGCAGGCTCGCTTGTTGAGCCAGGAGCATTACTATCCTTATGGCGCAACTGCGTGGTGGGCAACCAGCAATATCACTCGGCAATACCACAAGGTTCGCCGTTACTCCGACAAGGAGCGCGATGCCACGGGCCTGTACTACTACGGCGCGCGTTATTACGCGCCGTGGTTGCAGCGTTGGATCAGCCCAGACCCGATGGGCGACGTGGACGGCTTGAACCTGTACGCGATGGCCCGGGGCAATCCCGTGGGGTTCAGGGATGCCGATGGCACGCAAACCACCTTTGGCGAGCAATTCCAACCCGGTCGAGGGGATATTATCTTTGGCTTGTCCGCGACGGTTAATGCCTACAGGAGTTTCTGGTCGAAGCTGCGCGGGCGCGGGGATACGATGGCGGCCTATTTCTCAGGCGCGGACGTGCAGCGCTGGACTGCCGGGCTGGGGCCTCTCGTTCGCGCCTTCTCTACATTTCGCGACCTGAATGCGGAGCTATTCAGCGACTTGGAGCAAGATCCACATGATCCAGCGACAGCTAACGAACTCAAGGCCGAGCTCATTGAGCAGATTTCGGTCGGCGTTCGGCCGTTTTACGAGGGCATTGTTTTGAAGTATTCAGGTTGTATGTCAACTACCTGCAACCAGCAATTCGCGAGGAGGTTCGTCAGTGATCTTGCCGCAGGCAAGTACTCACTCGAGGCGACGGCTCGCCAACACATTGGCACAGACCTATTCGCCATTCAGCAAAAGATCGTCATTCGAAGCAGCAAATCCGCTTTGGAAACCTTGACTAGCCCGCAAAGTGCGGCGGTGGTCCATTTCGCTCTCGACAATTTGGACATAGAAGCCGTTGTCAGCAAGCAGGGGGTATCTGCCACGGCCTCCGAGCTGCGCTGGCTTTATCGGCATCGATCGCGACTGGCAGGGCGCGTCACGTTCTATCAAAACCAACAACGGGTCGACGCGCCTTGGGAGTCAAACGCGTCTGCGTGGCGCCGCTACAAACCCAGCCGTCCCAGGGCGTCAGGGCGGGTGGCACGCTGACCAAACGGCTCGGCCCGCGTGAGCGGGTCGAGGCGATGCCAGTACCCGGACACACAAAACATCCTCCAGCACCACCTTTCTCAAACCCTCCATCCCTAGGCTTTCAGGACTACTTATTCAGCAATAAGGTCTTGAGGTCATGTCTGAATCCATCCATCGAAACACGCCGTCCCTGGCCGCAATCGACCCGCGTGGGTTGATTGTTCGTAACATCGGTTACCACCGCTCAAGCGCAGGGGCTCAAGCGCAGGTGCGCATTCATCGCCAGGTGTTTGGCAGTACAGGCTTGATGACTGAGCAATGGGACCCACGTTTGTTGCAGTTGTCACGCTCACAACCCGACACTGCGCCCAATCAACGCACGGTTTATAGCCTTGGCGGGCAAGCGTTGCGCACCGACAGCGTGGATGCCGGCTGGCGGCTGACGCTGATGGGGGAAGCCGGGCAGTTACTGGAGGAATGGGATGGGCGGGGCGCTCACCAGGCTCATCACTACGATCAATATCTGCGCCCGGTCGCCGTTTTCGAGCAGGCGGCCAATGACGCGCAAGCGCTGTGTGTCGAGCGTCTTGCCTATGCTTCATCTTCGAGTGAAGAGGCAGCGCGCAACCGCTGTGGCCGGATGGTTCGCCACGATGACGGCGGCGGCTCGTTGTTCCACGAGGTATATGGGCTGCACGCGGAGGTCACGCAGCAGACCCGACGCTTTCGCCAGGCGAGTGCCGCGTTGGATTGGCCGCAGCCCGATGCCCAACGCGAGGCGCGCCTGGAGCCCGACGGGTTCCAGACAACCATTGGGTTCAATGCGCTGGGTGAACGCCTGCATCACACAGACGCCAAGGGCAATCGCTTTGACTACACCTACGGTATTGACGGCCAACCGGCGAGTATCTTCGTAACGCCCAGGGGCGGCGTGCGTACGCAGGTGCTGGGCCAGCGCCGTTACAACGCAGCTGGCCAAATAATCAGCGAACGCGCCGGCAACGGCGTTGTGCGCGCCATGCACTACCGTGAGTTCGATGGGCGCTTGCGGCAAATGACCGCCCATCTGCCCGCACAACCGGGCGCAGCGCTGCAAGACCTGCGCTACGACTATGACGGCGTTGGCAACGTCGTGCGGATCGACGACCTGGCCCAGCCGACCCAATGGTCCAGCAATACCCAAATCAGTTCGGCCAGCCTCTATGAGTACGACACGTTATCGCAACTGACCAAGGCCACCGGCCGCGAAACCGCCGGCAACACCGCAGGCCCGGCGTTACCGGCGAGGGTGACGTTTGGCTCGACTGACGACAGCGTTTGGCGTCGCTACACCCAGCGGTTCAGCTATGACGCCGCCGGCAATGTGCTCGAGTTGCAACATGTGCCCAGCAGCGGCACGGGCTTCACGCGGCGGATGAGCGTGGCCGCAGGCAGCAATCATTTTTTGCCGCAGGCCGATGGCAAGGCCGCACCGGGGTTGGGCCAGGGTTTTGACCGCAACGGCAACCTGCAAGCGTTGGCAGGCGACCACCCGATGGGTTGGGATGTGCGCAATCAACTGGTGCGCTTCACCCAGGTGCGGCGCGAGGGCGGCAACGACGATGAAGAACGCTACGCCTACGACGCCACGGGCCAGCGCATTCTCAAACGCCAGGTCTCCCAGGCCCGTGGCGTGATGCATACCGCCGAGGTGCGCTATTTGCCGGGGCTGGAAATTCGCCATGACAGCGCAACGGGTGAGCAACTCAATGTACTCAACCTCGATGCCGGTACGACCACGGTGCGCGTCCTGCTGTGGGATCGCCACCCTTCGGGAGGGCGTCAGGACGTGCAGATCCGTTACGGTTTGTCGGACCACTTGGGCAGCAGCAGCCTGGAACTGGGCGAGCAGGCGCAACTGCTCAGCCAGGAAAGTTATTACCCCTACGGCGGCACCGCGTGGTGGGCGGCGAAGAGTGCCAGCGAGGCGAGTTACAGGTTCATCCGTTATTCGGGCAAGGAGCGCGACGCCAGCGGGCTGTCTTACTACGGCTTCAGGTATTACGCGCCGTGGTTATGCCGCTGGGTCAGCCCGGACCCGAGCGGCGATGCCGATGGTTTGAATCTGTACGCCATGGTTGGCGGTAACCCGGTCACCCGGGTCGATGCGCAGGGGTTGGCCGGCACACCGGCCTTGGAGTCGCCCAACGACAAACAAATACGCAGGCTTTCCATCAGCCGCAGGCTCGCGCATGCGGGACGCATTTTTCGAGCGAGGATACAAGCGGCTTCATCGGCCGCGATTCGCGATGGGTTATCCACCTATATCGCCAATGCCATTGCGACGGGCGTGGATCTGGCGGTCTTCAGCACCGTCCAGCCGACGGCGCAGCGCAACCAGATCCTGCGCCTTACCGTCGCGGCGCTGGATGCAGTGTCCACGGCACATATGAGCACCGGCATCGCCGGTAACTGGACGCAATCTGCGCCATATATAGGTACTGTCTTTGCAGGTGTCGCGGGTCTGGGGTATGCCGTTTATGGCGACTCTATAGGTGATCAAGCCGAGCACAGCTGGGACCCGGTGGCGGTTCAGCGGTTGGGCGGGCACGTGCGCTCGCTCTCCAGGGAACTCGCACAGCAGGTCCTGCGTGGGCACGGCACCGGCGTCTCCTGGGGCAGCACTCCACTGCGCGGCAGGGTCACGCGCACCGCCGGAGCGACGGCGGCCTATGCTCTTGCAACCGTGGCCAACGCTGTTTATGGCGGGGACGTGCCTGCGCTGATGCAACCCAATGTGTCACCCGCAATTGAAGCCTACGATGCGGCGATGGGCACGATGATTCGTGGCGGCCACCCGACGGCCGTGAACGATCCCCATGGGCAGACCGTGCAAACGCCGGACCCTGCGGGGTTGATGCACGGCGGGCTGAGCAGAATGTTCAATCAGGTGTGGACGCACTGGGCGGCGACCGGGGTCGAGGCATTGGCCGTTGCGCTGACCGGCCTGCCCCAGGCTGCGCAAAGTCGGGGCACTCGCAGGATGGTCATGGCGGCCCGTGGCGTGATTGCTTCACTGACCGAATGGCGCGGCTTTTTCGTAGCGTTTGCCAGGCGCGGGTACACCACCTTGGCGTCGGGCTGGCGCGCAGCCCCGCGACGCTGACGAGAAGATGAATGGGCCGCCGCCGCGGCCCATGCTTCGTCAGTCAGTAGGTTGGCGGGAATTCAGTTCTTCATAGGTGTCGTTTTCGTCCTCATTGACGGTGTACCAGGCCCAATAGGTGGTACGCCGCATGAAACTCCCTGCGGTGAGTGTCCGCGTCGGGCGCCCGAGGGGGTCGTAGAACTGTTGATCGCTGTGGCCCAACTCGCGCATGGAGTGATCATTGACGTAGGCGTGGCTGTTGGCGAAGTAAGGGCGATAGACGCGTATGACCAAGCCCTTGTTGTTGTATTCGACACGCTCGCTGACGCGCCAGCGGGGGTCGGCATGCACTTGGCGCAGCTGTTTCTTCAAGGCGCCGGATTCATCCCGCAGTTCGTCAACCAGCAGGTTGCCCTTGTTGTCCACCGCATGGGCCGGGCCGGGTTCGGTCTTCTGCTTGGTCTGCAATGAGCGGCCGAAGCCGTCCCAGCAGGTCAGGGTCATGCGAACCTGTCGCTCGGCATCGCCGTGGTAGCGGTCGGCCTGCAAAAGGAGCCCATGTACCGGCGTTCGGCTGGCCGTGTCGATCAACGCCTTGAGTTGTGTTTCGCTGGCGCTGAGGGGTTGGCGAGCGCTGCTCAGACGCGTTCGCACGCTCATACGGATATGCCCGCCGGGCAGCAGATAGCGCTTGGTGATCCACTCGGGCTTGATCAGGGCCGGATCGATGCTGCCCATCCAACTGAACGGGGTGTAGCAGTGCGCGCTGGCCATGTCTTGCAACAGGCTTTGCGCCTCTTCGATGGCCATTGCGGGCGTTACATTTTTGCGCGGGTGGTAGCTTTCCAGGTCGGGGAAGCCCACTCTGAGGCCTTGTTCCTGGCCGTGAAAACTGCTGGCGAGCAACTGCCCAAAGCCGTCATAAAGCGCCTCTTGAACAGTGCCGTTCGGGTCGACGATTTTTGTCGGCAGCAGTAGTCGATAGTCGTATTCGGCTTTGGTCAAGCAACCGTCGGGTGTTTTTACCCGCAGGGTTTGCAGCGAGTAGTTGTCATATTGAAGGATCGTTTCGCCGTGGGCCTCGGTGGCCCGCAGCGCCCTCAACCGATAAAACTGGCTGGGCTTGCCATAGCGGGGAAAGTGGCGGCGAATCGACCACAGTCGGTTTTCCCCGGGCGGCACCTCGCCATCGAACAGAAAAAACATCGCCATGCTGTGATAGCCACTGTCGCTGAGCTTTTGCACCAGGTCCACCGTGGGTTGGTTGGGCATGGCCGGTATGTCGTTGTAAACACTCAGGGCCTTGTCATCCAGTTCGGCGGTTTCCAGGTAGTCGACCAATGCCTGGGCAGTGGCGACGCCGGGCTCCAGGGTTTTACCGACGCTACCGGCCTGGCGGTAGCGCTGCACCGACAAGCCGCTCAGGGTGCGCATAGCCCCCGCAGCTAATGGTCCGTCGCGAGTGTCGATGCACAACTCATAGGCGATACGCGCAGGGTCCAGCCCGCCAGGCACCGGCGCCTTGCCGAGTACCAGGGCGTTGTGTCGTTGGCGGTAGGGCAACGCCAGGCGCCACGGCTGGGCGTCGTCCAGGTGAATGGGCTGCGCCAGCGTTTCGCTCAGGTAAAAGAACTGTTGTGCGCTGTCGTGGGTATCGCGCCACCAGCGCTGCTGGTGCACATCCGCCAGCACGGCGGGCGGCGCGCTGGCGGCGCTGGTACGACGGGCATAATGCAGGGTCACGCCATGCACCAGGTAACCATAGGCATCCCAGCGCAGGTTGATCTGGTGCTGGCAGACGGGGTCGTCTGCCACGCCTTCATATTGATAGCTGATCGACTCCAGCGCTAATGGCAGCAAGCGGGCGTAGGGCGTATGGGCACTGGCCGGCGCCAGTTCGCGCACCAGATACCGCTGGTGTTTGACCGAGTAGGGCACGCCGCCTTGCCCCGGGTCAGCCGCCATGACCTCGACCCGCAGCACCATGCCACTGAGTGCCCGGGCCACTTCGCGTGCCAGCGCCGGCGCCGGCTCGCTGATCAAGTCGTCATGATGATCCAGTGGCAGCGCCTGAGCCGTCGCCCTGTAGCGGCTGACCAGCGTGCGGCCGGGGGCTTTGGCGTGGGGGTCGTGAGTGCTGTGACCGAGGGTGGGCATGTCCAGGAATCGACCGGTATGAAACCAGGTTTTGCTGAGCACCGGGGCGCTGGAGCCCGGTGCGAGAGGGGCGTCCTTGTGGCTTTCGGTGTCGGTTTGCAGCAACAGCCCGAAGCCACGGAACTCGCGGTCCACGCGGTCGTAATAGGCCTGGCGATAGCTCACGCGCTGGGTCAATTGGTTATGGGTAATTTCGTCCCGCTGGATCTGTTCGCTGACCAGCAGCAGCGCGAAGGGTAAGCGGCTGATCGCAGGCTGGCCCGTGGCATGCAGCTCGCGTTTTTCGTCCAGCCATTCCTGGGCACTGCTGCGATATTTGAGCAATGCCTGGGCGCCCATGTTGTTGAAGGTGCGCGTGAGCAGCCAGGGCTTCTGGCTGAAAAAGTCGTAGCGCCAGTGGATGGGCGTCTGGTGGGCAGCGCTCAGGATCAGGCTCGGACAGCCCAGGCCGAGCACATCGATGACGCTCACCTGGCAGCTGTCGTCATACTGCACGCCCTTTGGCCACGGGACTTTGATCGCCTGTGGTTCGAAACCGTTGCCGCCTTTATTGAGGAAAATATTCAGGTGAGTGGCGCTCAGGTACAGCAAGTCTGCCGCGCCGCCGCCATTGAGGTCGACAAGCAACACATGCGCCGCGTTGAACGTTTGATAACGCAACGGCAATGTGGCCAATACAAACCCCTTGCCAAAACGGCCTCGACCCAGATTCGGCCAACATTTCACTTCGTTATGCCGGATACGCACCAGATGCTGTTGGCCCGTGGCGAGTACATCGCTGAACGCCACCAGTTCGTTGAGCGAGGCGGAAATGATCGGCAAGCCATCGTCGGGCGTGTGCGGCACCTCGGTGGGGGGGGCGAAGCCGAATGCCCGGCGATTTTCATACAGACGCACGCTGCGCGGGCCGATCATGGCAAAGTCATGACGGCCTGCCCCCATCAAGTCAGCGAGCATGCCCTGGGGGTGGAAGAACTCCGACGGAAATGCATCGAAAGGCGTATAGGCTGACCAGTTGCGCTGTTCGTCCAGGCTGAAAAAACCGTTCATTCCGGGCCTGGCCACCAGCCAGTCCAAACGCCCGTCGCCATCCACATCGGCCAGCGCCTGGTGGATGGGCCGGTTGCTGTCGGCCACCGGCACCCGCGTCAATTCCACGGCCGCGCCGTAGCTCACCGCGTCGCTGGTTTGCGGGTGTGGCGGCCTCAGCGGTTCACGGTAATACCAACTTTTGTCGGCGCGATACAACACACCGGGCAGGCCTTCGCCATACAGGTCCACCAGTTGATAACGAGCGCCGTCATGCAGCCTGGGCAATGCACTGAATGCCTGGTAGCGGCTCGGGTCGACCTTGAGCTGGCTCGATTGATAAACGCACTCCAGCGGCGGCCGGCTCACGCTGTTGCCCGCGTTGTCGAAGGCCTGCTCATGGATCGCGCTCAACAGGCTGACGTGGCTGGATTTACGGTATTCCAGCAGCAGGCGTTTGACCAGCACCGGGTCGGCGCCCATTTGCGCTTCGTTGGGGAAGTGGTGAAACATCAGGATCTGGCTGCAACGGCGCAGGGTACGTAGCTCGAAGCCGAAGGCGAAATCCGAGAAGGGGTCGGGCCGTGTCGGCCATTTCCGGATGTTCTGAAACGTCGGTCGCTTATCCAGTTCAAGGTCGCGCTCGCCGTAATCGAAGAGCAATTGAAAGTGCCAACCTACGTCAGGTTTATCCTCGGTCTGCCAGAGGTAAAGCTGCTCCTGCTCCCTGGCCGTGAAGTTGCCGTAGCAGACACTTTCCAGGTAATGCCGGGCGCGGCAGTCCCTGGGGTAACGTGTGTTATCGGTTTCTTTGGTGTAGTGATAATAAATGTGCTCGCCATGGGCGTTCAGGCTTTCCTGCAACAACCACTGCGCCACATGGTGCGTGTGGTCCGGATCGGCAATCCGGGCCAGCGGGGTTTTTCCGTAAAAGTGCTGACTGCCATCGGCACTTTGTATTAACCAGAAACCGGCCGTGTCGGTTGCCGATTGCCAGTGTTCGATACGGTCGAAGCGGCCCTCGACCCTGGGGAAGTGGCGGGTAACCGTATACGCGCCGGGCAGTGGCACATCATTGAATGAGGAGAGGCGGCGGCTGATGAGCGCCCCCTCGGCGTCGCGTTCCGGTAGCCAGATTTGCGCATCGGGGCCCACCAGCACATCGTGGGCCGTGTACTCCGGCACGCCATGGGAGGTACGTCGGCTGACGGCGCCCAGGTGTACTCCCCAGCCCAGGCCGAAGGGGCCGTTACCGGCGCCGCTTTGGTAGGTCAGCGACAGGGCCGGCGCGTAGCCGCGCGCGGGAGAAATCGGCAAGGGAATCTCAAAGCTTGCCGTACCACTGGAGCCGATATCGCCCCAGCCCTTGCCGGTGCCCTGGATGGCCGCACCGCCTTTGGGCAGGGCCGGGGCATTGATCTGCAGGTTGTGAGTGTCGTCGCTCATGCCTGACCCCCACTGGCGGCGGCTGGCCTGGCGGTGTAGCGCAGGTGAATGACAATATCGTTGATGGATTCCAGGACGTCTTTTTGGCGGTCTGGGTTGGGAAATTCCAGGGTCCAGTCGGAGATGGCCCCGGTGTATTCGAACGGCAAGTAACGCTCGTTGCTGTCGAACGTGAGGGTGAACAGGCCGTTGTCGTCCAGCCCGGTGGACAGTGCGATTTGCTGATGGGCACGCATATCCATGCGCCGCTCGCCTGTGGGCAATACGATTTCGTTGCGGGTCTGGGTCAGTATCGCCTTGATGTCTTCATAGGGGCCCAGCGTCGCAGGCAACGATACGCTGATGCCTTTGATCCGTCGCAGGAGGTGCCGGGGGTAGTCCTCTTCAAACAGGGCTTCGGGCAATTTGAAGCACAGCGTGCCTTTGTCGACCAGCTGTTTTTTATGAGGGGTCCACTTGTCTTCAGTACCCGAAGGCGTCGTCTGGGAGGTGTCGGTCGAGGGGGAGGAGATTTCGCACTCGTTGAGGCGGTGGCGCAGGGAAATGGTTTTGACGATCTCCAGATCCCGCACGTTCTGGTTCAAATAAGCCGTATTCATGTTCAACAGCGACAGCTTCAGGGCTTCACCCGCCAGGTAGCCACGGTAGTTGTTGTTCCAGGCGCCAGGCTGGATAAACGTGCGTTCATAGTCTGCTACCTCGTACTGCCAGCACGCCTGGGCGCTGCGGCAGAGGGAGAGGCTGAGGTCATAGACCTGGTAGTAGAATTTGCTCAACTGCGCATTGAGCCAGTCATACAGCTGTGCCTTGGAAAAACGCTTGGCCAGCAATTGATAGTTCGACCAGGCCTGGGCCAGGGAGGTTTCGGCCAGTCGTAATTGCAGGCGCGTGGCTTTCTCCTGCTCGGCATAGGCTTGTAATTGGGCATCGACCTGGGCCAGTTCGAGTCGGGCCTGATCGTGGGCATGGGCCCACTCCTGCGCCCGGCGGTTGAATTGCTCGGAACGATCCAGGTCTGCGGCGTCGCCACGCAGCGCCGTAGCAACGCCTTGGGCCAAGGCTTGGGCGGCATAGAAAGGCCCTTCCCAGCGCGAGCCGCCGACACTGGTACCGAAGATATTCGGAGCCACCATCGCGAGGCCTGCCCCTACGGCGGCGGCGGAAGCGGCGGTGTCGAACCCGGCACTGATCAGGTAGAGCAAGCCGGCGTGGGATTCGCCGGGGCTGATGCCTTCGCTGAGCAGATGTGCGTAGTAGTGCATACGCGACTCGATCATGCGTCGGCTTGCGTCGAGTGCCTGGCGGTTCTTCCCGTCGATCTCCAACGCCTGGGTTTGCTGGGTCACGACGATATTGGCCAGGTCCCACGCTTGTTGTTGCTGTAACTCCAGATATTCCGCCTGTTCCTTGCGTTCAATCAGGCTCAGCACGGTATTGCCGAATTGAATCACCGCTTCGGTGGCTGTGAGCGCGTGGCCCAACATGACCTGGAAGCGATAATGGCCAACCTGCGCGTCGATGAACGGCGCTGCGCCGCTTGCGCCGAAAGCCCCGTTGCCTTGGCCGGCCAACAGTTTGAGAGGCGACAGCGGGGCTGCGTAGAGCGGCAGGCGCAAAGGTTTACCGGTGATGTCGAGATTGTGCCGCAGATTATGCAGACGGCTTTCGAGCTTGTCCCAGCGTGCCACCAGCTCGGCGTTGAAAGGCAGGCGCAGATTATCGGTGTCCGTGAGCCAAGCCAGTGCATCGTCTTTGACCGGCAGGTTGATGTCGATTGCCGAGTTGGTTTGCTCAAGTTTTGCCAGGGCTTGAGAGCGGTCCGTTGCCAACTTGGCAAGGGTGATTTGCGCCCACGGTTCAGTGGTGATGACGCTGGGGCGTGGGCCAAGCAAGTGTTGGGCGCGGGTGTACCAGAGTTTGGCCTGGGTCAGGCTGTCCGGGGTGAGCTGGCGATAGTCCGCATCGCCGCGATTGAGCAGGATGTCCAGATAAAACAGGTAGATCGCCTTGCGAAAATGCACGGGTGTGCTTATCGCCAGTTCGTGGGGATCGTGGCTGGTGTAACCGGGCAGCCGTCCTTCGCGGACAAGTTCGCCCAACCCCCAGAAGGCAGGCCGGTTGCTGGAGGTATCGGCTGCTCGTCCCGGGTTGAAGAGATAACTGAGCCAGGTTTGCGCTTCGACATACTGTTGCTCCTGATTCAGGCGATGGGCTATCAGCCAGGGCACGTACAGGAACAGCTCCCAGAAGTACTTGCCGTTGGCACCCTTGAAGTCAATTTTTTCTGGTTCACCGCCGGACGTGAGTGAAGGTTCTTCCCATGTTTCTGGCGTTAACGAGAACAGATGTTCAAGGCTGACATTGGCTGCCTGCACCAGCTTTGCGGCAAAGCAGGTATTCATGCGCAGGGTGGCGGACATGCCGGCAGGCAGGGTTGCCAAGCTGTTGGAAAAGTCAATGAATTCGGCGGTGCCGATTTTGTCCGATTCGAGTCTTTTGATTGTCGGCGCCAGTTGCTGCTTAATCATCGGCGGCAGTGGCTGGGTGTTCGTGGAGTCAGAAGCAGTTGCTTTCAGTTCCACCGTTGCAGTGTTCAATGCATAGCCCAGAATTTTCGTGCCGTCTTCGTCAGGCTCAAGGGTCACCACCCCATGTGTCAGGGTGATGCCGGACTTTAGTTGCTCCTGTGTCACCGGAATGCGCGCCGTGACCTGATGCCCGGTAGGTAATTCGGGGCTGGATCCGGTGAGGCTCTCGTGAGCGATGTCCTGAAAGTTGATGATGCGATGAGAGTTGGCATCGACGGTGTCGGTAAGTGGGTATTCTTTGAAGTTTTCACTCATGATGACGTGTTTAAAAGCGCGTAAATGGGGCGTGGCCACTGTTGCAATTCTGATCTGCGAAATATTTTGTTTATGTAGCGCTTGTATGTTGCTGTCTGGCATGGAAAAAACGCCATAACGGGTAAGGGTGAAATCGAAATGTTTGCTCGTGTATAAACTGACGAAGGCGTTTTTATCGATGACGTTACCGTCAAGCAAGAGTTTGTTTGGATTTTTTGAGGCTGGCTTATGGGGGAAGAGTGACTTGTTAACACTATGTACAGCGTTGGGAAACTCCGCATGCGTGGTCGAATTTCTAAAATAGAGTGCGTAAAAGCCACTTTTAAGGTCTGCCGAGGCGCCGGTAATTGAAGAACCCTTGCTCAGTGTAAGATCGGTCTTTGTCGGGTCATCCAGCGCATCATCGGTGATCAGCGTGATAGTTATATCCTCTTTAGTTAATTTAACGGTGTACGGGTGCTGGAAACGGCCGCTGAGGCTAGAAGAGAACACGAGTTCATGGGTATTTGAATCAAAAGAAACCTGAGTATCGTCGGTGTTTTTTATTTTTGTTTGTTGGCTGTCAAGGTTCCAATGAGCCTTGTCTGCGAAGTTTTTTTGCGATGTTATGGTGAAAATGTACTCGGACGTGGGCGCTATTTTGAACTGCAAGTTTTCCTGATTTTTGTGAGCGAAGAGCGTGAGAAATTGCCGGGCGCTGTCAGGCAGCAATTCGCTGTAATACCCGTTGGCACTTTGCGTCTCGCCCTTTAGTACGGCCTGCACTTTCTTCTTCTGGGACGGATCGAAGGGTTCCAGAAGCCGGTTTATTTCTTCATCCACGTCTGAACCGGGCAGCACACTGTAGCGCTCGGGGCTACCGCCATCGGCGACAGTAGTAATATTGAACGACTGGTCGATATGCACGGCCTGGAAAAATTTGCCGATGAAATTATCCTGCTGTTTAGGGTCTTGGCGGCTGGTGGCGAGCACACTTAAAAACAACACAGGCGTGCTGTTGGCATCGACGATTGCCACCGTTTGCGTAATGCTTTTAAGAAGCTCGGAGGTCGATGCGTTGACGTCTTCGGTCGCACAATATTGCTCAATGCACGCCTGGGGCGCGCTCCAGCTGCCGTCATGTTTTTTATACGAGAAATTGAGCCGGAATTTGACGTAATGGGTGTTGATCCAATCGGCCTGCTGTTCCTTGTCCTGCGAATCCCGTCGCGCCGGTTTAAACGCACTGCTCGGGGTGGGTTTGATGCACTCGGCCCAAATGAGAAATAGCCGGCTATTGAAATATACCGGTCGGATACTTCGCTCGGCGGTGGCGTCGGAAACCGACAGGTTGATTTTTTTCCAGTCTGACCAGGCGCCCTGAAAAAGCACCGCGCCGGAGCGCTTGGACAGGTCCAGAGAGCGCCAATAATAGGTGTTCTCGGAGCTGGATTTACCGATGAAGTAATAGGTGCCGCTATACAGGTTGCCCAAGTCTGCGTCGATATAGCCGTTGATCGTGCGTATGTTGGCGGCTTCCTCGAACCTGGCCAGGTAACTCTGAACCGCCGTGACGACGGTGTCCGCTTGAATTCGGTATTGGCTGAGGTCGTTTTCCAACTGTTGAAAACTGTCGGTCTTGTCACGCCGTAGCGTAGGGTCCAGGTAGTTGGCCGGGTGGTAGCGCAATTGCTGACTGGCATTCCAGAGCGGGTAGGTGTGCAACTGTTCGCGCCAATACGTGCTCTGTTGCGCGGTCATGCCCTGATTTCCATAGCCCGGCTCCAGGCCCAATTGAATACGGGTGATGTATTGCTGCAGGCTGGAAACGGCACAGGCGACCGGGCTGGTGGGCACCGCCTGGCTGACTTGCACGTCGAGTAACCAATACGCGTAAAGGTCATCGGTATTGACGATTTTTTTCTTGAGGGCGTCAGGCGCTTTATGGGTGAGGTAGTACGCGAGCATGGCGTCGCGCAGGTTTTCATTAAGCTGTTGTTCAATCGAATGAGACATGATCAGTCCTTGAGCAGGCCGGGAGAGGACAGTGTGTTAATGGGGGATGCATGGGCACTGGTGAGCGCTTCACCGACGGCCTTCCATTGAGCGAACGTCGAGTCGGTTTTAAGTTGGCTGGCTGCAATCAGCAGCGTGCCCGACAGGCCGGTTGCGGTGCTGGCCTGGCGGCAGCGCAGCAGCCAGTCCAGGCGATCCATGGAGGTAATGCGTGGAGGTTTCAGTTGGCTGCTGAAGACGTCTATTTCGTTGGCACTCCAGCCACACAGTCGAGCGAGATGCTTGTTCGTTTCGTCACTGGTGTTTTGTGCCGTGCCACTGGGCGGGGTGTTGGCTTGTTTGAAGTAGTCGAGAATTTGCCCTTCCGTCATGCCCAGGCGGTCAATGCAATGTTTGAACTGCTGCATGAGGTAGAGGGTGTGTGGGGTCAGTTCAAGTAACGAAGACGCTTGATAGGCACTGTCCAGCCAGTGCGGGTTTATCAAAAACTGATTAAGCGCATGCCGGCTGAGGGGCAATTGCAGAACATCGACGGCGTGAGGAAGCAGCAGTATCAAATAGCTGAGAGTTTGCAGGGGTGGGGCCGCAGGCGCGTACAAGCGCAAGAAATTGCTGTAATGGTCATATTTTGGCTGCCCGTTGGCATTGCCTGGCGGATGGGGGACGGCGTGGATGATTTTCTTGAGCCGCAGATACAGCGGCCAGAGCTCGTCACGCAATGTGGTCACAAACTCCAGCAGCCTTGGTCTCGTTTGTTTGATGAAGTCGGCTTTGCGCTTTAAGTCTGTGCTGATTTCGATGGTAGCCAACACTTCATCGAGCGCTGTTTCAATACTGGTGGTTGAGCGCGCACGTTGCAGCACTTGATGGACCTGAGCGTCCCAGTCAATGGCGGGCAAGCGCTTTTCTTCATCAGTGGATTGTTGAGGCAGTGTCAGCAGGTTCAACTTTGTGGAGTTAGAAGCCTGCTCATAGGCCGCGAACTCTTTCAATAGCAGGTCGATGGCTGGGTCCTGGACCTGCTGGTCGAGCAATAGCTGATGCCTTAACAGTGCCAGGTTGTTGCCGTTTTCCTTGAGCCAGCGGCTGGCCCATTCCAGATGCATGAGCACATCGAGAAAGTCAGTCGCGCCTTTGGGCTTGCGACGCAGCGTTGGGTTGCGCAGTTGCGTGAGCACGTTTGCTTTGCCGAGCAACTGCGCCAGCTGCTGGCATTCCATGACCGACAAGCCGAACAGACGGGCAATTCGCGCTTGCCGATAGAGTGCGCTGATGGTCTCGATCGTACGCGTTCCAGGCTTTTCGGTGATCAGCAGTTGCAGCGAGTCCTGGGTGTCTTGCAGGCCCAGCCCGGCGCAGAGTTGTTGCGCAGTGGTTGCGTCGAACGCCTTGCCGTCCAGATACAGGGGCGGCAAAGCGGAACCTGCGCGGTTGAACACCTGATCGAACAATGACACGCGCACGCCCGAGGCATGAACGGGCATTTGGTGGAGCCAGGCGGCAAACTCTTCGGCTTGCACGCTGTAGCGCTTGTTCAGATAGCAAAAGACCCCCAGCGCCCGAAGGGTGTTATGGGTGATGTGCAGCGTGGGGTTGCTGGCGCCTTCGCAGCGCATGGCGCTGACCAGCAACGTGTCCAATTGTGCGAAAGGCAGGCCGAGCCAGCGCTGCAGGCGAATCATCCGTTGCAGCCTGTCGAAGCGTTCGGGGCTCACGTTGGCCAGTTTGGCGGGGACGTCTTTTTTCAGTTCGATCGCGACTGTGGGAGCAGTTATGCCGTTGATGTAACAGGCACCGTAAGTGAGGTTGGTGTCCTGCGTGCAATTAGGCGATTTGCGCGGTGCTTGTGTCTGTTGTGCCAGCAGCGCTTGAAGTTGGTCGGCATCCAGTTGTGTATGGTGCAGAAAGTCAGTGATGTTTTCCGGCGTCTCCTTAGCATCCGTCCAGTTGAAGTACT
This sequence comes from Pseudomonas libanensis, assembly GCF_001439685.1. Classification (GTDB taxonomy): domain Bacteria; phylum Pseudomonadota; class Gammaproteobacteria; order Pseudomonadales; family Pseudomonadaceae; genus Aquipseudomonas; species Aquipseudomonas libanensis. The sequence goes on along the minus strand of NZ_JYLH01000004.1, from coordinate 45,939 downwards.
TGAGGTAAAACTTTTGAGCATCCTGCGTCACCCAGTCACTTTTGAGCATTGTCTGTTGTTCAGGGCTCAACCCTGATAACAGGCATTGAACCTCATTATTCTGGGTTATGACTTGCCCATACGTGTTGGTCCCTCCCGTCAGGGGCAACTGGCGACTGATGCGATAGTTCAACTCGCCCAGCATCGGTTTGTCGCCCGACAAGCCCAGCCGGCACTGCTGGTGGTGAACATGATATGGCAGCGAAAATGGGTACCAGGTTTTGCTCAGAAGGGTGTAGGTGTCGTTCTCGTTCTTGTTGTCGCCCGCGATATTGCGCAGCAAGGTCTGATTGATGATCGACAGCATGGGCACCTGGCCCGCAACGCTGTGTTGGTCGATCATGAGCGCCTTCAGGTCCGCGCGCCGCTCCGACAGCTTGACGGCGTCTGCCCCCTTGGCATTCTGTTCCAGTTGCAGGGCGAACAGATAAAGCGCGCGCAAGTAGGCCACCGGCGAATCGACCGCCGCAATGGACGAGCCGGCGCAGAACTGTTCCCAGTTTTCCTTGAATAGAGCCTGGTAGGTGACGCCGGTATCGGCAACGACATCGCGCTTGCCGCGCGGGGAAGGGTGGTTCGACGAGACTTGCTGCTCGCGAAACAGTCTTTCCAGTTGCGCAGCAGCGCTCTGGGCCTTGAGGTACACGGCGTGGGCATCGTCATCGTTGCAGGTGGCCAGTTGCTCTGCGAATGCCTTTTCGCTGAGTCGCACAATGTCGAATACCGAATGAATGTTGAGGCGCTGCAGCGCGGTTTTGAAATCGTCCCGGCCTGGGGCGGGAGGGTCTGTGTGATCAATCAGTTGAGCGAGCAAGGAGCTGCTGTCGGCTTGCATATTCATACGTTCCTTCACGCCCGCCGATGGGTCCGGCAGGCAATGAAAAACGCTATCACGCAGGTTCACGGGGCCAGGTATAGGTATTTACAGGCACTGGCGGCGCCCATACGCCGATACCACCTTCCTCCAGGACATGGACCCTAGGCTGTGATGACCATTGTGCAATACAGGTCATCTGAGCATGTCTGCTTCACTTCATCGAAACACGCCTTCGCTGGCGGCATTCGACCCCCGTGGGTTGACCGTACGCAGCGTCGCTTACCTGCGCGCCACCCCCAAGGTTGCGCCAACGGCCCGTGTCAGACGCCAGGTCTATGGGGCCAGCGGCCTGCTGGAGCAGCAGTGGGACCCGCGCCTGCATGCGCTTAAATTGCGCGAACCCTCAACCGAGGCGAACCAGGTGTCGGTGTACAGCCTGTCCGGTACGCTGATCCGCCGTAACGATGTGGACGCCGGCATGCGGCTGATGCTGTCGGCACCCTCCGGGCAACTGGTGCATGCCTGGGACGGGCGTGGTGCTTATCAGCGCCACGACTACGATGCTATGCAGCGCCCGGTGGCGGTGTTCGAACAAGCTGCCGACCAGGCACACCCCCGCTGTGTCGAACGCCTGGAGTATGCGCCGTCAACCCCCGAGGACCGCGCACTTAACCGTAGCGGCCGTCTGGTACGCCATGCCGACCCGGCGGGCACACAGGTGTTTGACAAGTACGGGATCAGCGGCCAGGTGCTGCAGCAAACGCGGGCGTTTCGCGAGGCCCCCGGCGAGGTTGACTGGTTACCTGCCCCGGCCGATCAGAACCAGCAGCTGGAGAGCGCGCGTTACACCACACGCTGGACGTTCGATGCCCTTGGCGGCACCTTGAAACAGGTCGACGCCAAGGGTAACGGCCAACACTTTGCCTATGGGCTGGGCGGACAGGTGAAACACATTCACCTCACCTTGAAAAGTGGTGAGCGCAAGACCGTCATAGAACGCTACGACTACAATGCCGCCGGTCAGGTGCAAGCGGCCCTGTTGGGCAATGGTGTGAGCAGCCGGGCTGACTATCGGGCCGAGGATGGCCGTATGCACCGGCTGATGGCGTACCGCAAAAATGAGCGGGCGGCGCCGCTGCAGGATTTGAATTACGACTATGACCCGGTGGGAAATATTTCAGCCCTGCGGGATCAGGCGCAACCGACGCAATGGAACCACAACACGCAAGTGCAGGCTTCATCTCGCTATGAGTACGACTCGCTGTACCAACTGACCCAGGCAACAGGCCGGGAAAGTGCCGCCGCCGCTATTGGCCCGGCGCTGCCCGCGCGTATTTCGTTCGGTTCGACCGATACCGGTTTATGGCGCAACTACACCCAGCACTATGCCTATGACGAAGGGGGCAACCTGACTCGGCTGCGCCACGTGCCGTCCAGTGGGGTCGGCTACACGCGCGACATGCAGGTGGCGACGGGCAGTAATCGGGCATTGTCGAACGAGCATCCGGTAACCGAGTTGGCCCAGGGCTTTGATGCCAACGGCAATCAGCAACAGCTGGGGCGCGGCGTGCCAATGGCGTGGAATGTGCGTAATCAGTTGGCCCGGGTCACGTCAATTGTGCGTGAGGGCGGAGCCTCGGATGAGGAGGCTTATGTGTATGCAGGCGACGGTCAGCGTGCGCTCAAGCTCACTCATCAGCAGGTGGCCGGCAGCCGGCAAACGGCGCGTGTGTATTACCTGCCAGGCCTGGAACTGCGTCATCGGCCGTTGCGCCGGCTGAATGTAGTGCGCGTTGAAGTGGCGTGTTGCACGGTGGAGGTCTTGCAATGGGAGCTGGGCCTCGATGAGGGGGCTGCTGATGAAACCCTGCGTTTTTGCCTGAAGGATCAGCAATCGAGTCATGGACTGGAACTGGGCGAACAGGCCGAGTTACTGAGCCAGGAGAGTTATTTTCCGTATGGAGGCACGGCGTGGTGGGCGTCGCGCAACGCGGTGGAGGGCAGCTACAAGACCCGCCGGTATTCAGGCAAGGAGCGTGACGGCAGCGGTTTGTATTACTACGGATTTCGCTATTACGCCCCGTGGTTACAGCGCTGGATAAGCCCCGACCCCGCAGGGGACGGTGCTCAGCTCAATCTTTATCTGATGGCGTTTAACAACCCGATTACGTTTGTTGATTCAATGGGACTGCAGCCGGCCGCTGTGGAAAATACCCAAATAAAGGGCGGCATTTTAATTATCTTGCTTCTGGTTTTGGTTGGCATGGGGGTGGGAGCGCTGTTGGGTAATGCGAGTTTGGGGGCTTCAGTGGGCGCTCTAGTGGGAGGCGTACTCTTTGGCGCCAGCCGCCTTAGTGCCTATCGGCAAATGCAGCCGGAGGCTGTGGCCAGTGCAGCGGAACAAGTGGAGGAGCAATTCGCCAGGGATACTTCGGAGATGGCGATCGATTTGGCGCAGCAGAGGTCGTTGAGTGACGAAGAAACAGAGCGGCTGGTGAATTTCGCCTATGCGCGTCGCCCTGCTGAAGGAGGCATTTTCCTTAGGCTCCATGAAAGCCAGGGGACCCTCTTTGGCTACGTGGGACCTATGGACCAACAGCGAGCGGTCGAAAGCGTATTGGAGGGGAGCGGTAACCCGATGCCTGAGTTGAGACGCATGGGCTATAACGAGATCGTGCTGCGAAGGCCTGGGCTTAAATCCGCTGGTGCGAGTGGTCAGCAGGCAGGGTCAAGTGCGTTCGAGGTTGGGGGGGCCACACAGGTGGTTGGTTCACGTCGCGCACGCGGCGCTCGGCAAGCTCCGGCGCAGGTGCCGTTGGTGGCGCCGGCGGCAGCGAGAGCCGCCGCCCCGCCGATGGTGATCGATACCGCCAGGCTTGCAGATATCCAACTATCGGACCGCGAGCGCCGCAGTATTACCCTTACTCTCAGCCACTTGCGCGAAGGGCGTTTCGGCGCGGTTCATTGGCATCTTCACATAGACCAACTGTGGTCCGCTGACTTGCACGGCTACGCCGCTGCTCGTGGACGCGGCGCGTATCGTTTGATGCTCAGCCATCAGGGTGGCCAGCGGTACCGAGTGGAGGGGGTGCGCCAACCACACCGCTGAAAACCTATCAGTGGCTGAGTGTCGATGCGGTGGCGCCATGGTTTTGCTAGAATGCGCGCCGCGTCGCCTGGTCGGCGTCTTTTTGCATCCGGTTCACCCCTTACGAGGGTAGCCACCTGGAGAGATTACCCATGACTCAACCTATCGTCGTGGCGGCACTGTACAAGTTCGTCACCCTTGAAGATTACGTCGCCCTGCGCGAGCCACTGCTGCAGGCGATGGTCGACAACGGCATAAAGGGCACCTTGCTGATTGCCGAAGAAGGCATCAACGGCACCGTTTCCGGCAGCCGCGAAGGCATCGATGGCCTGATGGCCTGGCTCAAGAATGACCCCCGCATGCTCGACATCGACCACAAAGAGTCCTACTGCGACGACCAGCCGTTCTATCGCACCAAGGTCAAGCTCAAGAAAGAGATCGTGACCCTGGGCGTCGAAGGCGTCGATCCGAACAAAAAGGTCGGCACCTATGTTGACCCCAAAGACTGGAACGCGCTGATCAGCGACCCCGAAGTGCTGCTGATCGATACCCGCAACGACTATGAAGTGTCAATCGGCACCTTTGAAGGCGCAATCGATCCGAAAACCACCAGCTTTCGCGAATTTCCCGACTACATCAAAGCCAACTTCGACCCGGCCAAGCACAAGAAGGTCGCCATGTTCTGCACCGGCGGTATCCGCTGTGAGAAGGCGTCGAGCTACATGCTCAGCGAAGGCTTCGATGAGGTCTACCACCTCAAGGGCGGTATCCTCAAGTACCTCGAAGAGGTGCCCCAGGAAGAAACCAAATGGCAGGGCGACTGCTTTGTGTTCGATAATCGAGTGACCGTGCGCCACGACTTGAGCGAAGGCGACTACGATCAATGTCATGCCTGTCGCACGCCGGTGAGCATCGAAGACCGCGCATCCGAACATTATGTGGCCGGCATCAGTTGCCCCCATTGCTGGGATAAGCTGCCGGAGAAGACCCGTCGCAGCGCGATCGACCGCCAGAAACAGATCGAACTGGCCAAGGCCCGCAACATGCCGCACCCGATTGGTTACAACTACAAGCAAACCCCTTCCGAGGCCTGAGCCATGTCTGCGCGCCTGCTCTATGTAATGGACCCGATGTGTTCCTGGTGCTGGGGCTTTGCTCCGGTAGCGCAGGCGCTGGTTGAGCAGGCCCAGGCGGCCGGCGTGGACGTGCACCTGGTGGTGGGCGGCTTGCGCACCGGCAGCGGCGCGGCGCTGGAGCCGACTACCCGGCGCTATATCCTGGAGCACTGGCAGGCCGTCACCGAGGCCACCGGCCAGCCGTTCAAGCGCGAGGGTGCGCTGCCCGACGGTTTTGTCTACGACACCGAGCCGGCCTGCCGCGCCATCGTCACGGCGCGCAGCCTGGCGCCGGATTGCGCATGGACGTTGCTGGGCCTGATCCAGCGTGCATTTTATGTCGAGGGCCGCGACGTGACCCTTGCCAGTGTGCTGGTGGAACTGGCGGAGCAGGCGGGCATACCACGCATCGAGTTTGCCGGCGCTTTCGACCGCGCCGAGCAGCATGCGGCGACGGCGGCCGATTTTACCTGGGTGCAGGATTTGGGCATCGCTGGCTTCCCTACCTTGCTGGCCGAGCGCGATGGGCAGCTGGCCTTGCTGACCAACGGCTACCAACCGCTGTCCGAACTGTCGCCATTGCTCGCCCGCTGGTTGGAGCGAGCCGCCTGTGTATGAACAACCCCAACGCGCCGACCGCCTGACCTGGGCCGAAATTCGCCGCCTGGCCCTGCGTCACAAGAAATCCCTGTGGGTCGCCAACGGCGTCGCTGTACTGGCGACCCTGTGCAGCGTGCCCATCCCGCTGCTGTTGCCGTTGCTGGTGGACGAAGTGCTGCTTGGCCATGGCGACGCTGCGCTCAAGGTGATGAACCACGCATTGCCCCTGGGTTGGCAGAAAGCCGCCGGCTATATCGGCCTGATGCTCTTGGTGACCCTGGCCCTGCGTTGTGGCGCGCTGGTGTTCAACGTGGTGCAGGCGCGCCTGTTTGCGCGCTTGGCCAAGGACATCGTCTATCGCATCCGCGTGCGCCTGATCGAGCGCCTCAAGCGCATCTCCCTGGGCGAGTACGAAAGCCTGGGCAGCGGAACGGTCACCACGCACCTGGTGACCGACCTGGACACCCTGGACAAGTTCGTCGGTGAAACCCTCAGCCGTTTTCTGGTAGCGATGCTGACACTGGTCGGCACGTCGGCGATCCTGGTGTGGATGCATTGGCAACTGGCGCTGCTGATCCTGTTGTTCAACCCGCTGGTGATCTACGCCACGGTGCAGTTGGGCAAACGCGTCAAGCACCTCAAGAAGCTCGAGAACGACAGTACTTCGCGTTTTACCCAGGCGCTGACTGAAACCCTGGATGCCATCCAGGAAGTGCGCGCCGGCAATCGCCAGGGCTTTTTCCTTGGGCGCCTTGGCCAGCGTGCCCAGGAAGTGCGCGACTACGCCATCCATTCCCAATGGAAAACCGACGCGTCCAGTCGTGCCAGTGGTTTGCTGTTCCAGTTCGGTATCGACATCTTTCGTGCGGCGGCCATGCTGACCGTGCTGTTTTCCGACCTGTCCATCGGTCAGATGCTCGCCGTGTTCAGCTACCTGTGGTTCATGATCGGCCCGGTGGAACAACTGCTGAACCTGCAATACGCCTACTATGCGGCCGGTGGCGCGCTGACGCGGATCAACGAGCTGTTGGCGCGTGCCGATGAACCGCAATATGCAGGCGGCGCAGATCCGTTCAGTGGGCGCCAAACCGTTGGCATCGAGGTGCGTGGCCTCGACTTCGGCTACGGCGAAGACCTGGTGCTTGACCAATTGAACCTGGACATCGCACCGGGTGAGAAGGTTGCGATTGTCGGCGCCAGCGGCGGCGGTAAAAGTACCCTGGTGCAACTGTTGCTGGGGCTGTACACGCCGCAGGCGGGCAGTATTCGTTTTGGCGGTGCGACCCAGCAGGAGATCGGCCTGGAAACCATTCGCGAGAACGTCGCGGTGGTGCTGCAACACCCGGCGTTGTTCAATGACACCGTACGCGCCAACCTGACCATGGGCCGCACGCGTTCCGACCAAGCCTGCTGGCAGGCACTGGAAATCGCCCAGTTGGAGGCTACTGTCAAGGCACTGCCCCTGGGCCTGGACAGCGTGGTAGGGCGCTCTGGCGTGCGCTTTTCTGGTGGGCAAAGGCAACGCCTGGCCATCGCCCGCATGGTGCTTGCCGAGCCTAAGGTGGTGATTCTGGATGAAGCCACTTCGGCGCTGGATGCGGCCACCGAATATAACCTGCACCAGGCACTGGCGCGGTTTCTCAGTGGGCGTACTACACTGATCATCGCCCACCGGCTGTCTGCAGTGAAGCAGGCTGACCGAGTGCTGGTATTCGATGGCGGGCATATCGCCGAGGACGGCGATCATCAGCAACTGATCGCCGATGGCGGATTGTATGCAAAATTGTACGGACATTTGCAACAAGTGCGTTGATTTAGCTTAGGCTGTGCTATCGGAAGCGGATTTTCGCGTGCGTATTGAGCTGTGCATGTGCAAGGGACTTCATGAAGCAAAAGCGGACTCTCGGAACGCCACGGTTGTTGGGTATTGTCTGGCCCTTTATCGCCGTTGTCTTGTTCCAGGCATTGTTAGGCTGCGGCAGTCTCTACGTGCTTTCTGCGGTGCGTGGCTATGTGGCTGGCGAAAGCTTGTGGTCCAAGGGCCAGAAAGACGCGATCTACTACCTGACGCTGTATGCCGATAGGCGCGACAACGCCACTTACCTCAAATACCAACAGGCCATTGCCGTGCCCCAGGGCGGGCATGAGTTGCGTGTCGCCCTGGACAGTGCCACGCCTGACCTGGCTGCCGCACGCCTGGGCATCCTCAAGGGCGGCAACCACCCGGATGATGTCCCCAGCCTGATCTGGCTGTACCTCAATTTCCGCCATTTCAGTTATCTGGAAAAAGCCATTGAACTGTGGACAGTCGGCGATGGTTATCTGGAACAACTGGATGAACTGGCCCGGGAGATGCACCGCGCTATCGGCACTGATCAGGTCACGGATAATGATGTGCATAGCTGGAAGACGCGCATCATCGCCATCAACGAGGGGGTGACACCGGCCGCCAAGGCGTTCAGCGATGCCCTGGGCGAAGGTTCGCGGATGATCCTGCGGCTGTTGTTGATCACCAACCTGGCCACCGCCCTTGGCTTGATCATCCTGGCGCTGCTGCGCACCCACAAGTTGCTGGCCCAGCGCCATGCATTCGCCGATGCCCTGCAAGCGGAGAAGGAGCGCGCGCAGATCACCTTGGAGTCGATTGGCGATGGAGTGATTACCACTGACGTCGACGGTGCCATTGCCTATATGAACCCGGCGGCCGAAGTGTTGACTCACTGGAAGTCGGGACAAGCCCAGGGCTTGCCGCTGGCGGCATTGTTCAAGTTGCTGGATGAAAACGCCGAGCCCGATGGCTTCACCCTGATCGAACACATCATCAAGGGCCAGCTCAGTGGCGGCAGCGAGCATTCCAAGCTGATCCAGCGCCTGGACGGCAGCACCGTCTCGGTCACTCTGGTCGGCGCGCCGATCCGCAGCGCCGGCAAGATCAGTGGTGCGGTGCTGGTGCTGCACGATATGACCCAGGAGCGCCAGTACATCGCCAACCTTTCCTGGCAGGCGACCCACGACGCCTTGACCGGCCTGGCCAACCGTCGCGAATTCGAGTTCCGCCTTGAACAGGTGCTGCAACACGTCGCACGCCAGCAAACTGGGCGGCATGCGCTGATGTTCCTCGACCTCGACCAGTTCAAGCTGGTCAATGACACCTGCGGCCATGCCGCAGGCGACGAGTTACTCCGCCACATCTGTGCGTTGTTGCAATCAGACCTGCGTGAGGGTGATACGTTGGCGCGCCTGGGCGGCGATGAGTTCGGCATCCTGCTGGAGAACTGCCCGCCGGCGGTGGCGGAAAAGATCGCCGAGAGCTTGCGTCATACCGTGCAAAACCTGCACTTTGTGTGGAAGGGCCGGCCGTTCATGACCACCGTCAGTATCGGCCTGGTGCATATCTCGCAAACCCCGACCACCCTGGAAACCTCGCTGCGCGCTGCGGACATGGCCTGCTACATGGCCAAGGAAAAGGGCCGCAACCGCGTGCAGGTCTACCACGCCGACGATTCCGAGCTGTCCCTGCGCTTTGGGGAGATGGCCTGGGTGCAGCGGCTGCACATGGCCCTTGAAGACGATCGCTTTTGTCTCTACGCCCAGGAAATTGCGCCTTTGGGCCAGACCGAAGCCGGCCATGGGCACATCGAAATTCTCCTGCGCCTGCATGATGAGGCGGGGCGAATCATCCTGCCTGACAGTTTCATCCCCGCGGCCGAACGCTACGGCTTGATGACTTCCCTGGATCGCTGGGTGGTGGAGAACGTATTCAAGATTATCGCCCGTTGCATGAATGAACGTCCGGGCCGGCCCATGGCGATGTGTGCGATAAATCTGTCAGGCATAACTATTGGCGATGATGATTTTCTCGGTTTTTTGCGTGAGAAATTCGGCACTTACAACATACCGCCAGAAATGATTTGTTTTGAAATAACTGAAACCAGTGCTATAGCCAATTTGGGTAGTGCGATTCGCTTTATTAATGAACTCAAAGCCTTAGGCTGCTATTTTTCCCTCGACGACTTTTGCGCCGGAATGTCCTCATTCGCATATTTGAAACATTTACCTGTAGACTTCCTGAAGATCGATGGAAGTTTCGTAAAGGATATGCTGGACGACCCGATTAACCGCGCCATGGTCGAAGTGATCAACCACATCGGCCACGTCATGGGTAAGCGCACGATTGCCGAGTTTGTTGAAACACCCCAGATCGAACAGGCGTTGCTTGAGATCGGTGTGGATTACGCTCAGGGCTACCTGATTGAACGCCCGCAGTTGTTTACCTTTGATAGCTTGCAGTGTCGACCTGCGCGACCGCAGCCACTGTTATTCAAGGCGCCCGGCACTTTCCGCTGAAACATTTGCTGGTCTGTACAATCACACTTAAAAGGAGCCCTACAGTGATCGACACCTTCAATAGAACCGGCCCGCTTATGGAAGCCTCGAGTTACCCCGCCTGGGCGCAGCAATTGATCCAGGCCTGTAGCGAGAGCAAGCGCCGGGTTGTCGAGCACGAACTGTATCAGCGCATGCGTGACAACGCCCTCAGCGCCCAGACCATGCGCCACTACCTCATTGGTGGTTGGCCGGTGGTCGAACAGTTTGCCTTGTACATGGCGCAGAATCTGACCAAGACCAAGTTTGCCCGCCACCCTGGGGAGGACATGGCACGACGTTGGCTGATGCGCAATATCCGCGTGGAACTCAACCATGCCGACTATTGGGTGCACTGGGCGCGTGCCCACGGCGTCAGCCTGGAAGAACTGCAGGCGCAAGACGTACCGCCGGAATTGCACGCACTGAGCCATTGGTGCTGGCACACCAGTTCGGCCGATCCGTTGATCGTCGCGATTGCCGCCACCAACTACGCGATCGAGGGGGCGACTGGGGAATGGTCCGCCGTGGTCTGCTCGACCGGTGTGTATGCTGCCGCGTTCCCTGAGGAAGATCGCAAGCGCGCGATGAAGTGGCTCAAGATGCACGCCCAGTACGACGATGCCCACCCGTGGGAAGCCCTGGAAATCATCTGCACCCTGGCCGGGACCAACCCGAGCAAGGCGCTCCAGGAAGAGCTGCGCCAGGCGGTGTGCAAGAGCTATGACTACATGTACCTGTTCCTGGAAAGCTGCATGCGCCTGGAGAACGCGCAGAAAGACCAAGACAAGGCGCCGGCGGTTCGCGAGCGCCCAATGCGCGTCGCCAGCGAGGCATGAAGTAGGTGCGATGGCGGGGGCTTACCCCGCCATTGCCAAGCGGTTACGGCCTTCGCGCTTGGCCACGTACAACGCGTTGTCTGCCCGGCGCAGCAGGCTTTCAGCCGACTCGGCCGCCAATAGCGTCGAGCAACCCAGGCTCACCGTCAATTCGATCCGCGTGCCCTCCACCCAATAGTCCTGGGCTTGTGCCGCCTGGCGCAGGCGCTCGCCGACCATCCTCGCGGCCTCGCGACCGGTGTTGGACAGCAGGATCAGAAACTCTTCCCCGCCAAAGCGGAACACCATGTCGACGTTACGCAACTGGTGCTTGATCGCCCCGGCCACGGCGCGCAGCACACTGTCGCCGGCGGCATGCCCGTGGGTGTCATTGATTTTTTTGAAATGGTCGATGTCCAGCATCAGCAATGACAGAGGGTGCAGGTGCCGCCTGGCCATGTCGATTTCACGTTGCAGGGTCTGGTCCATGGCGACGCGGTTGCCGGTTTCGGTCAACGGGTCACGCAGGGCGCTGCGCGTGGCGGCGCGGTAGAGCAGGGCGTTGCGCATCGGGTAAAGCAACGTTACCAACAGCGCCTCGAGCTGGTTCAGCTCCTCTTCGATCAGGCGTTGGTTACGGCGCAATACCAGTTCGCCCAAGTGCTCGCCCTCGTGGCTCAAGGTGTAGCTCACCGAATGGTGGCCACGATGGCCGAACTCCAGGCGCAGGTCGCTGGCGGCATGGCGATATTGCAACGCATCCAGTGGTACCAGGCGCTGTATTTCGCGAAAGAACAGACTGAGGATACGCTCCGGCTCAAGGCTGGTTTGCAGCTGCTGGCTCAATTGCTGGCGAAGTTCGGTGAGGGTTGCAGGGCGACGTGGGCGAAGGGAAGGCTGACCCAATCCCAGGCGCTGCAATTTGGCACTGTCAAAGTCAATTGCGTTGGTCTGGGTGGGTGTTTTCATAAACGAATGGCCTCTAAGCACTTGGCTGTCTTACAGGCTGGATGAGAGTGGCGAACGCCAAGCGTCTTACTGTTCCTTCAGTACCGTAAAACATTGGAAACAGTTTAAACCGCTTTGCCTCGGGTTATAACCCCGGGGCACTGCCGCACGTCTTGTCATCGCCTCACCTGCTTGAAGAGTATTAGAGCGAGATTCGTGCCAAGTTTATAGAGTCAATAAAACTCCTTATAAATCAATCGACTGTATTTAAGGTCAGAAAAGTCTGGCAAACAATGGCGCCAGTTATTTGGCTGGTTGGAGCTGGAGTTGCTACAGCTTGCTCAGTTTTACTCTTTTTGCGGGTCAGGTTGTTTGTCGAAATAAAAAATCTGGATTGAGCCGCAAATACAGCACGGCTCCCATCACAGTAAAATTCAGGCATACATTAAGGCTAGCGGTATCGCCGATCGGCAGGGCTAGACCAGGGTGCTGCGATCGATCTGTGCGATTGAAGTGACCCCGGTCAGGGTCATTGCTACGCGCATTTCCTTGGCGAAGATATCCAGCAGGTTTTCCACCCCGTGCTGGCCCTCGGCGGCCAGTGCATAGGCGGCGGCACGCCCCAGCAGGCATGCCTTGGCGCCCAGGGCGAGCATGCGCACTACGTCGAGCCCGGAGCGAATGCCGGAGTCCACCAGCACGGTCAGGTCGTCGCCCACGGCGTCGGCAATCGGCGGCAACGCCTTGGCCGTGGACAGCACGCCGTCGAGTTGCCGGCCGCCATGATTGGAGACCACGATACCGTCGGCGCCGAAACTCACCGCATCCTTGGCATCCTGCGGGTCGAGGATGCCCTTGATGATCATCGGACCTTTCCAGAACTCGCGGATCCATTCCAGGTCTTTCCAGCTGATCGACGGATCGAAGTTATTGGCGAGCCAGCCGATGTAATCTTCCAGGTGAGTGGGCTTGCCCAGATACGTGGAAATATTGCCCAGGTCATGGGGGCGCCCCATCAGGCCCACATCGAAGGCCCATTGCGGCTTGGTGATCGCCTGCAACATGCGCCGTTGCGCCGCGTATGGGCCGGACATGCCTGAGTGAGCATCGCGGTAGCGTGCGCCGGGTGTCGGCATGTCGACAGTGAACACCAGCGTGGTTACCCCAGCTGCCTGCGCCCGCTCCAGCGCGTTGCGCATAAAGCCGCGATCCTTGAGCACATACAGTTGGAACCAGATCGACTGTGGGCTTTGCGCGGCCACTTCTTCAATCGAGCACACCGACACCGTCGACAGGCAGAAAGGGATGTTTTTATTGGCCGCCGCCTTGGCCGCTTGCACTTCCCCGCGCCGCGCATACATGCCGGTCAGGCCCACCGGGCTGAGGATCACCGGCATCGCCAGTTCAGTGCCGAACAGCTCGGTGCTCAGGCTCAGGTTGTCGACATTGCGCAGGATGCGCTGGCGCAGGCTGATCTCGGCCAGGTCCGAACTATTGGCGCGCAGTGTGTGCTCGGCATAGGCGCCGCCGTCGATGTAGTCGAACAGAAAGCGCGGCAACTTACGCTTGGCTGCAGCGCGGTAGTCGGAAGCGGACGAGATGATCATCTACGGTGTCTCCACAGGGCAAAGTGCTACACCATAAGCAAAGTTGTGACATGATAAAAACAACTTTTATCACTGCTATCCAGTCGCAAAAGGAATACTGATGAACCTGCGAACCTTGCGTGCGTTTGTCGAAGTGGTACGCCAAGGCGGCTTTTCCCAGGCGGCCGACACGGTGGCGCTGACCCAGTCCACCGTCAGCAAGGCGGTCAAGACCCTGGAGGACGAACTGGGCACGCCGTTGCTTAATCGCCTCGGCCATAAGAACGAACTTACCGCTGCCGGTGAAATTGCCTACCGCCGCGCCCTGGTGATACTCGCCGAACGCAACGACTTGGTGGCTGAAATCAATGACCTGCGCGGCCTCAAGCGTGGTGTGCTACGCATTGGCCTGCCGCCCGTGGGGTGCGGCGTGTTATTTGCCGCCATGTTTGCCGCTTACCGCAGCCGTTACCCGGACATCGACATCGAACTGACCGAATACGGCAGTAAAAAACTGCGCGAGTGCCTGGAGGCGGGGGAGGTCGACCTCGCGGCCCTGCTGTTGCCGGTAGACGAAGGCTTCGACTACCAGCCGGTACGCAACGAACCCCTGATCGCGGTGCTGCCGATCAGTCACCCGTTGGCGCGTCGCAAGCGCATCGACTTCACCGACCTGGCGGACTCGCCATTTATCCTGTTCGAAGCCGGCTTCGCCCTTAACGCCAAGATTCTCAGCGCCTGCGAACGCAAGGGCGTGACCCCCAAAGTCACCGCCCGCAGCGGGCAGATCGACTTTATCGTCGACCTGGTCGCCGCCGGGCTGGGCGTCGCCTTCCTGCCACGCATGCTGGCGCACAAGCACCAACATCCCGGCATCGCCTTGATCCCCCTGGACGAACCCCACACCGACTGGCACATCGCCCTGGCCTGGCGCGCCAGTGCCCACCTACCGCCTGCGGCGCGGGCCTGGCTGGATTTGGCCCTGGAGCCGGCGTTTTCAAACGGTCATGGGAGTTAATTGCGACGAGCGTCATGGAAGGCTTGACTTCTTCTTTTTAATCAGTAACATACGGCGCATTCCGCGATAGCTCAGTTGGTAGAGCAAATGACTGTTAATCATTGGGTCCCTGGTTCGAGTCCAGGTCGTGGAGCCAGACAAGGTTCCAGAGAAGGCTTTCAAAATCTCTGAAACCCCCGAAAAACCCGCCTTATGGCGGGTTTTTTCGTTTTGGCGTTCTGTCGGATTCCGGTAGGCACCGCCATTTTAAGGGTAGAGTTTGGGAGAAAGGGCAGTTCGTTATGCGCGAGGCAAAGCGCCTCCGGTTTATCACCGTAAAAGGGATTCGCGGCGCTGGTTTCGTCAGCCAGTGCAGCCTCCACCCGCCCACTTCTTCGTAGGTGTTCAGGAGGCCAGATCATGAGCTGCCCCAGCTTCCGGTCGTAAAAAGCCAGTTGCTGTCGATGGGGATCAGAAGTTGTACTTGAACGACGTCATGAGGTTTCGCGGAGCGCCGTAAACCCCTGCGCTGGTGGTGGAGTAGTACTCCTTGTCAAACACGTTGTTCAGGTTGACCGCTGCCGACAGGTTTTTGGTGATGTCGTAGCGCGCCATCAGGTTGGTGACCGCGTAGCTCTTCTGCTCGTAGTAGCTGAGGTCGAAGCCGGTTCTGCTCTGCCAGTTGACGCCGCCGCCTACGGTCAGCTTGTCCAGCGGGCCGGTCAGGCGGTACGAGGTGAAGGTCTTGAAGCTGTGGCGCGGGATCTGGGTCGCGATGCGCTTGTCATCTTGGTCGGTAGAGACACTGTAGGTGTAGCCGCCCGCCGCTTGCCAGCCTTCGGCCAGTTCGCCGTTGAATTCCCATTCCACGCCTTGGGTCGTGGTGCCCTTGCTGGTGGTGTAGGCTTGCCAGCCAGCCGGGGTGAGGTTGTTGCCATCGGCAATGCCCAGGTTGTCCTGTTCGACCTTGAACAGGGCCAGGCTGGTGTTGAGGCGGCCTTCATTGAATGCGGCCTTGACCCCGGCTTCGTAGCCGGTGCCTTCGAGTGGGTCCAGGTAGGAGCCGGTGGTGGTCTGCAACGACTGCGGATTAAAGATCTTGGTATAGCTGGCGTATACGGACCAGCTGTCGCTCAGGTCGTAGACCAAGCCGGCATACGGGATAGTGACCCCGGTTTCCTTACGATTGGATGTCGTCACATCGCCCGAGAAGTAGCGCGTCTCGTCATTCTGTTTCCAATCGACCACGCGGCCACCGAGGATCAGTGTCGTGTCATCGTTGAGGTGGAAACGCGACGTCAGGTAGGCCCCGTACTGGTTCTCTTCGAAGTCCTGGCGACCGGTGTTGACGAAGTTCGGCTTGGCGACACTGCCGCTCCAGTCACCGATCGCGCCAATGGTGCCGTCGTAGCTGCCGCCGGGACGAACCCAGCCGCCGTAGTCCGGTGCGTTTTCGTTGCGGATTTGCGACAAGGTCACGCCGGTGATCAACTCGTGCTCACGCCCAAACAGTTGGAACGGGCCGGTAAGGTAAGCATCCACCGCATTCTGGATCGGGTTGCCCTTGAACTTGTTGGGCATGACGTAGGCACCCAGGCCGGTGGTCTTGTCGATATCCCCCGCCAGGTAGACGATTTCGGAGTCGTATTTGTTTTCGTTGCGGCTGTACTCGACCTTGCCACTCCAGCCGTTCTCGAACTGCTTTTCAAGGGAGGTGAAGAAAGTGGTTTGCTCGTGGTCGTAGTAGGACCAGTCGGCGCTGGTGTTGAACGAGCGCTTGAAGTCGGTGAGGCTGCCATCGCTGTATTTGAGCGGGAAGCCGCTGCGCGGTGGCTGATTGGTGTGCTGGGTCTGGTAGCTGAAGCCGACGGTCAGCAGCAGGGTGTCCGACAGGTCGAATTCAGTGATGCCGTAGACCAGGTTGTTGTCCTGCTTGTAACGGTCGATCCAGGCGCCCTGGTTCTTGTAGTCCACCACCAGGCGGCCGCGGATATTGCCGGTCTCGGTCAACGGGCCGGACACGTCGACGCTGGCGCCATAACGGTCCCAGCTGCCGGCTTCGCCGCCAATGCTCACCTGGGCAACGTCGGTCGGGCGCTTGCGGATCATGTTGATGGTCGCGGACGGGTCGCCCATGCCGCTGATAAGGCCGGTTGAGCCACGGACCACTTCGATGCGGTCGTACATGGCTGTGTTCTGCGTGTAGTTGTCCAGGCGCGAGGAGGTGGGCACACCATCGATTTCATAATTGTTGATGGCGAAACCGCGCGAGTAGTAGCTGTCGGTGTCGGCGCCGAGGCCTTCACGTACGACGGTGATCCCGGAAACAGCTTCCAGGGTATCTGTCAGGTTGGTCAGGTGCTGGTCCTGAAGGCGTTGCTGGGTGATCACAGTGATCGATTGTGGCGTCTCCTTGAGCGGGATATTCAGCCGCGTCGAACTGCTGGAGGAGTCCGTGGTGTAAGAGCCTGTGCCTTCGGTGGTAGAGCCAGGCGCCTTGCCGGAAATCGATATTGCACCCAGCTCAAGTGCGCCGCCCGCGCCTGGCTGCAACTGATAGCGTCGCTCGCCGGTCTGCACCACCGTCAACTCACTACCTGCCAGTAAGGTGTGCAGTGCCTGGTCCACGGTGTAGCTACCGTGCAGCGCCGGGCCTGTTTTGCCGGCGATCAGTGCGGCATTGCCCGCCAGGTAGATTCCGGATTGGGCGGCAAGCTGGTTGAGTTGGTCGGCAAGGGCGCCAGCGGGCAGATCGAAACGCTGCGCGCTTGTCCGTTCGGCGGCTGTCGCAAGTGACACTACGCTCAGGCTAGCCGGTGTGGCCAAGGCCAGGGTGATGGTCAACGCCAAGGATTGTGGTGTATTACGCAGGAATGAGGGCATAAACAGTTCCGGTCGAAGGAGGCATTAAGCCGTTGTCCTTCTCTAATTCGAATGAAAATTCAAAACCGGAAGCACGGAAGCGAAAAAATGTCAGCGCGCAACCACCGTGACCCACCAGGCAAATCGCCGCTCGATGCGCACGGGCAGCACCTGCTCGAGCATGGCCAATACCTGATCGGTGTCCTCCAACGGGAAGATACCCATCACCCGCAGGTTGGCAACCTGCGGGTCAATCCCCAGATGTCCATGGCGATAGCTGGCCAACTCATCGATAAAATCTCCCAGGCGCATATCGTTCGCCATTAACACTCCTTTCATCCACGCTTCGCGCCCGGGCTGGGCACGTTGCGTTGCGGACAGGCTGTGGCGGTCGAAGTTAACACCCTGACCTGCTGGCACGATGAGAGTTTGATGGGTGTCGCCACAGCTAACCTGCACGCTGCCTTCGTACACGTTGAGTAACGTGCGTCCATCATGTTCTCGCACGCTAAAACGAGTGCCGATTGGGCGTAGACGACCCTGCGGTGTGTCCACCACGAACGGCCGTGGGTCGTTGCCGGTACTGACGAGGATTTCGCCGCTATAAAGTTTCAACTCGCGCTGATCGGCGCTGAAATTCACATCCAGCGCCGTACCGCTGTTAAGCCAAAGGCGTGTGCCATCGGCCAAACGCTGTTCACCCAATGGGGTGGTACTGGTGCGAAAATCGGCGGTCCAGTTCCCTGGCAGCCAACGCTGCTGCCAACTTCCCCAGCCCAGTAATGCGCCCCCCATGAAAATCGACAAGCCGCGCAATACCTGGCGACGTGAGCGCTGGGAATGGCGCAAGGTTTCCAGCGTCTGGTTGGCCCTCGCGATATCCTCCTGCAACGGTGCAAAACGCTGCCCAACGCGTGCGACATAGCTCCAGGCCATGCGATTGAGTTCGCTATGGGCATGCCATTGACGCCAATCCTCATGCAATTGCAAAGCATTGGGTTCCGCACTCAGGCGGGCAAACCAGTCAGCGGCTTGTTGCAAAGTGGCATGGTCGAGGCCGCCAGAGTTGGAGCTCATAACAGCACTCCGTCCAGTTCGGCTTCCAGTACCATGCATTGGAACATGGCCTGTCCGATGTATTTGGTGACGGTGCGCTCGCTCACGCCAATGCGCAGCGCAATCTCGCGATAGCTCAAACCTTCGATCTGGGCCAGGCAAAACGCCTCTGACACCTTGACCGGCAGGCGATCGAGCATTGCCTGCAAATGCACCAGAGCTTCAAACACCAAGGCGCGGTGTTCTTCAGACGGTGCGCACTCCTCAGGCCGACTCGCCAATACCTCAAGCCACGCTTGCTCCACGTGCTTGCGCCGAAAGAAATCCACACACACGTTGCGCGAAAGCGTGCTTAGGTACGCGCGTGCATGTACATCGCTGTCGAACTGACGCGGGTGGCCCAACAAGCGCACAAACACATCGTGAGCGAGTTCGGCGGCATCACTGACATTGCCGAGTTTTCGCGCCAGCCAGCGCTGTATCCAGCCGTGATGGGCTACATACAAGCTGGCAACGCTATACGGTGGGGCACCCGACTCAGGGAGATGAGGCATCGAAATTTCTTACGAATAGGAATTGTTACCAATAGTAATAGGGGAAGGTTGACACCACAATGGGAGAGGGAATGGTGCTTCGGATCGAAACTATGCCTTCGTTCAAATGAACTTGGTTCGCGCAGCGCGCCGGAGGGTTATATGCGGTCTAACGCTTGACTTGCAAAAGGTACGGGTTTCATTAGGGTAATGGTAGGGGTATGAACTTTAAGTAGTAAGCTTAATTTCAATTTAAACAGCTACTTAGCCTAAAATCTGAGTCTAGGTCGTGCCAGATAAAAAAGCCTGCAGAGAAGCAGGCTTTTTTTTGCCTTGGATTTGGCCCATCAACCCAAAGCTGGCCGGAAGAAATCAAAAACCTGGACGTGCATCAGCTAGCAGCGTTCTCACGGGCAGCAGGCTCCCGACGCGGCAACCGCCCATTAAGCACGACGTACGCCACCAACCCAATCAGCAGCCCCCAAAACGCCCCGCCAATTCCGAACAACGTGATGTTGGCGGCCGCTGCCAGGAAGGTAATCAGTGAGGCTTCGCGTGACTTGGCATCGGCCATGGCGCCGGCCAGGCTGCCGCCGATAGTGCCTAGAAGGGCGAGCCCGGCCAGGGTGGTGATGAAGGTGGCCGGAAACGCCATGAACAGCGCCGCGAGGGTCACGCCGAAGACTCCGACCAGGATGTAGAAAACACCCGCCGCAATGCCGGCGATCCAGCGCTTGGAGGGCTCTTCGTGGGCTTGCTTGCCGGTGCAGATGGCAGCAGTGATCGCCGCGATATTGAACGCGTGGGAACCAAAGGGCGCCATGAGCAAGGAGCCCAGCCCGGTGATGCCCACGATGGGGTTGGCACTGGTGTTGAACCCATCGTTGCGCAGCACCAGCATGCCGGGCATGTACTGGCCGGTCAGGGTGGTCAGAAACAGCGGCAGCGCGACACTGAGCAGGGCATTGAGCGAGAACTCAGGCCGGGTGAACACAGGCGCCGCCAGTTGCAGTTCCAGGCCCGACAAATCGACCCGTCCCTGAACCAGCAAGAACGCCAGTCCCAAAGCCAGAATGCCCACAACCGCGTAGCGTGCGCTCAGGCGTTTGAGCACGAGGTAAGCCACAATCAGCAAGCCGACCAGCATGGGCTCTAAGCTCATGCCGCCGAAAGCACCGATGCCGAACTGCAGCAGGATGCCGGCGAGCAACCCGGCGGCCACGCCCGGCGGGATGAGCCGGATGATTTTTTCGAAATAGCCGGATAACCCAAGCAGCACAAAGGCCGCAGCCGAGATCATGTAGGCGCCCACCGCCTCGGCATAGGGGGTGCTGGATAGAGCTACAACCAGAAAGGCCGCCGCTGGTGTCGACCAGGCGGTGATGATGGGTGTGCGGGAAACCCAACTGAGAAACAGCCCGGTAACCCCCACGCCGATCGACACCGACCACACCCAGGAGGCCGTCAACTCAGGGCTCAGCCCAGCGACCTTGGCGGCCTGGAACACCAGAATGAAGGTGCCGCCATAGTTGACGATAACCGAGATCAAGCCGGCCACAATCGGGGGGATGAGGTCGCTGAGGCGAACAGATGAGTGGGATGTTGATGAAGGCATGGATTTACGTTGCTCCTTGCAAGTGGCGATGCACAGAGTCTACGAATAAACTGGCCCGTTCATTCCGGCCAATTTATTCATATAGAGCAGACCGCATGGCGAAAACCTTCGAGCTCGAAACACTGAAGATACGGCTCAACGATGCCGAGTTTCAGCGGCTGGATCTGCATCAGCGGATCCAGCGCGCCTTGCGTGCATTGATCCTGGAGGGGGCCCTTGACGCGGGCCTGAAGTTGCCGGCGACCCGGGTGCTGGCCAAGACACTCGGGGTTGCCCGCGACACGGTCGAGAACGCCTATGTGCATCTGCATCGGGATGGCTTCATTGTGCGGCGCGAGGGTTCGGGCAGCTATGTATCCGCGACGGTGGGCACCGAGTTGCGCGGGGCAGCGCGCCGGCGCATGAAAATGCAAGAAACCCAGCGCAACGATGCAGCGTCCGGGGCGGGCTTGAGCCGGCGCGGCCGGATGATGCTCGACACGGGTGGCGTGACCGATCAACAGGCGGTCAAGGCCTTTGCCACAGGGCTGCCGGAAACCCGTACCTTTCCTGTCGATATATGGGAACGCCTGCAACGCCAGGCCATGAAGGACTACCGGGGTAACGTCCTGCTGCATGGCGACCCGCAAGGCGCCGAGCCTCTGCGCAAGGCGATTGCCACCTACCTGAACCTCGAACGCGGCGCCAAATGCTCACCCAACCAGGTTCTGGTATTGAGCAGCACTCGCCAGGCTCTGTACCTGTGTGCCCAGTTGTTAGTGGACGCCGGCAACCCCATCCTGCTGGAAAACCCAGGTTACTACGGCGCCAGGAAGGCCTTTGAAGCGGCCGAGACCCAGGTGGTGCCCATTGACGTCGATGCGCTGGGCATCCGCACCGACCTGCTGCGGGCAGACCGCAGTGGTGCCAATTGCGTCTATGTGACGCCTTCGCATCAATACCCCACCGGCGCCACCTTAACGCTGGAGCGCCGGTTGGAGCTGATCAACTGGGCGGCCGAGCAGGGCAAGTGGATCATCGAGGATGACTATGACAGCGAGTTCCACTACGACGGGCCGCCGATCGCCTGCGTCCAGGGCCTGGACCCCTGCCAGCGCACGATCTACCTGGGCACCTTCAGCAAAACCCTCTACCCCGGGTTGCGGATGGGCTACATGGTGCTGCCTGTCGAGCTGGTCAGCGCCTTTACCTATGCGCGAAGCATCATGGACGGCCACACGCCACAGATCCTGCAACTGACCCTGGCGCGCTTCATGGAGGACGGCCACTACCACGCGCATGTCCGGGCCATGCGCAAACTTTACGCCGCACGCCGTGCCGTCATGCTCACCGCCATCGGCAAACACCTGAAGGGGATTGCCACAGCCTTGTGCCCCCATGGCGGCCTGCAGATGCCCTGCCTGCTGGCCGATGGCTGGTCGGAGGAAAACACCATCCGCCAAGCTGCCGGCGCAGGCGTGCAGTTGCCCGGCCTCAGTCGGCTGTATGCCGGCGAGGAGAAGAAACAAGGTTGGCTATTGGGGTATTCATCCTTGACCGCCCATGAAATCGAAGCCGCCATGCTGCGGCTGGCCACTGCATTGAGCAAGCCATAGGGCCGCGCAGGGTGCTGGGTATCTAAAACGTGCGCGGTGGTCCAACCGCAGGCAGGATGTAATCGAACCATTGCGCAAGGTTCGAGCCTTATAGCCGTTGCACCTCATCGACATCCATCGACTCATCCTCCTGCGCGGTATAGCAATGGTCACCACTGCGCCTGTCATCGGGATAGACCATAAAACCACCGCGGCCGTCAGGGCAGTCGGGCAGATACACCGAGGACAGGTCGCGCAGCTCATCAAGGTGCGCATTCAAGCGTGCGATATAGATACCCATCGACACCGCCACGCAGACAATCAGCACCACGCAGGCGACCAACTGGCTGGCATAGCTGGCGCCAGTCTCATCACGACGCACGGGCGACATGACACGACCCTGTCTGCTCAACGTTCTGGCCAACCAGAAACCAGGCATTGCCGCCCATGCGTACCAACTGAGTTTGCTGTGGAAGGATACCCACCATCAGCGCGAAGAAAAGCACGGCTAACAGCGCCCCTTTGATCATCGAATACAGGTTCATGACGGTGACGAGCTCTGGATAAGAAGAGCCTTAGCCTAAGCAGCGCGGGGTTAACATCAGGTAAACATCGCGGGAAACAGCCCGACTTCCGTTATCCTTCAAACCGCTGCGCACTACCTGCCCGAGGGTTTTTTTCCGTGCATATTCATCTGCTGCTGGTCGAGGACAACCTGGATCTGGCCATCACCGTCATCGAGTACCTGGAGATCAGCGGCATCGTCTGCGACCACGCCACTAATGGCCAGGCAGGGCTTAACCTGGCGCTCAACCAGCACTACGACGTCATTCTGCTGGACATCATGCTGCCACGACTGGACGGCCAGCAGGTGTGCGCAGGGTTGCGCCAGCAAGGCATCCAGACCCCCATCCTGATGCTGACCTCGCTGGACGCGTTGCCGGACAAACTCGCCAGTTTTTCCGCAGGAGCCGATGACTATCTGGTCAAGCCGTTCGAACTCGCCGAACTGGTGGCACGGATTCGCGCCTTGAGCCTGCGGCGCAGCGGCCAGACCAGCCGTCTGCAAGTGGACGACCTGATCATGGACCTGACCACCCGCAAAGTCAGCCGGGCAGGGCAGGTATTGCATCTGTCACCCATCTGCTGGGCCTTGCTGGAGCACTTGATGCGCGCCAGTCCCGAGCCTGTTCCCCGGGAGCGGTTGGAAAGCAAAATCTGGGGCGATGAGCCGCCCGACAGCAATACCCTCAAAGTGCACATGCACCGGCTGCGCAAGGCGGTAGACAAACCTTTCAGTCGGCCCTTGATCCACACCCTCCCTGGGGTCGGTATTCAGGTAAAACCTTATGCGTAACGGCCTGAGTTTGAGATGGGTGATCAGTGGCAGCTTCCTGTTGCTGATTGCCGTGGTGTTGGTGATCTACAGCAAGCTGCTGCCTGAATTCACGGTGCGCGGCCTGTTCTATACCGCCAGTGCGATGATGGAGGAGGAAGCCCAGTATTTTGTCAGGCACTACAAGCAAAACCCGGCCACGTCGACGCCGCACAATTACTTCTATACCAGCGTGATCGGCAAGGAGGCTTTGCCGAAGGACGTGCGCGAGTTGCTGAATGCACCGCCGAGCCTGTCCTTCGGCGCGGTGAATATCTTCGGCGATCTCTACGCGGATGATGACGATGCACCGTTTCATATCATTCTCGAACAGCCCCTGGGTGACGGCAAAACCCTCTACATGTATGACATCGACCACGATAAGGAAGCTGGGGGTGAGGTCGAGACGCCGCTGTCCGACGCCTACTATGATCAGGTACTGGAAAGCATCAAGCTCATCAGCCTGGCGGTATTCGTGCCGGCGTTGATCATCATCGCGTTGTTGGTGTGGTGGTTGGTGCGTCCGCTGGGACGCCTGATCCAATGGTCCAGCACCCTGAAAAATCCTGATGCCCTGGCCAGCGAGCGGCCGGGTTTTAACTTCAAGGAATTCAATCGGCTGGCCGACGCCCTGGCCAACAGTGTTGAACAAGTGCAGGCCGCCAGCCAGCGAGAAGGCCGCCTGTTGCGCTACACCAGCCATGAACTGCGAACGCCCCTGGCGGTGCTCAAGGCCAATATAGAACTGCTGGCCCTGCAATCCGGCGGGGTCCTGCCTCCCTCCTTGCAGCGTATAGAACGCTCTGTGCTGAATATGCAGCTTATCGCCGAGACATTACTGTGGATGAGTCGCGAGCACGCCGAATCGCTGCCGGAGGAAGACGTTAACTTGAGCGAAGTGGTCGGCGAACTGATTGAGAAGCACCGCTACCTGATCGGTAACCGGGATATCGAGCTGAGCATCGACATCCACGACGAACCTTGCCGACTGCCCCCTACCGCGTGCCGCATCGTGATCGGCAACTTCCTGCGCAATGCACTGCAATACGCGGAAGAGGGCGCAGTAGATATCAGCTTCAAATACCCTCGGCTGGTGATTGCCAATCACATCAGGGAGGTCAAGCCGCGCCAGGAATCCGACGACTATGGCTATGGCCTTGGTTTGCAGTTGATGCGGCAATTGTGCGCAAAGCTGAACTGGCAGATTGCCGTGATCCGCGAGCAGCAACGGTTCACCGTCATCCTCGATTTCACCAGCGTGATGCCGAGCGCTGCAAATGTGGGAGGGGGCATCAAATAGACGGTGGGATGGTGTTCGTCCTGACGGCTGTCATTTTTGCAACAGCGCTGGCGTGCCGTGAGGAATGGGCGCTGCCGTAGATGCCGCGATGTCCCAGGTCAACAGCAGATGATTGATCGCCGCATCGATCTGTTCATGGGGCGTGTCATCCCGCGCCTGAATCGACACGCCCTGCAAGAAGCAATCGAACACGGTCGCCATCGTCTCAACATTCAGCGTGTCCGGCAACTGGCCGGCCTGGACCGCCCGCTGCACACACGCGACGATCCCCGCCCGGGTTCGCGCCCGGGATTGGGTCAGCGCATCCACCACCCGCGCATGCTCCGGGCTCGGCGCGCTCATCACCCCCAGTGTCACCATGCAGCCCTTGGGGTGGGCATCGTCGCATTGCATGCGCGCTGACTGGCGCAATGCGGTCTCGACGGCCCGGCGTGGCGGCAGGCTTTCATCCCACAGGCATTCGGTGACTTGGGCGTAGGTTGCCAGGTAGCGCTGCACGCACTCATCGAACAGTGCTTCCTTGGAACCGAACGCGGCGTAGAAACTTGGTGCGGAAATCCCGCCACCCAGGCCCGTCTTGAGTTGGGCAAGGGAGGTGGCGTCGTAGCCGTGCTGCCAGAACAGGTGCATGGCCTGTTCAACGGCCTGTTCTCGGTCGAAGCTGCGGGGGCGGCCCATTTGCGCCATGACGGCAATCCTCTTGGGGAGATGAGATAAATACTAGTCGATACATAAGTCGTTGACAATGCGAGGCCAGGTCCCGCAACATTTGTATCGATCAGTATTTAAGTCCGCCAAGGAGTTTTCCATGACACCCTCTCTCAGCCTCTCGGCGTCGTCCGAACGCCTGCCCATCGGCGCGTTGCTCGCCCTGGCCATGACCGGTTTCATCTGCATCGTCACCGAAACCCTGCCGGCCGGGCTGTTGCCCTTGATCAGCGCTGGCTTGGGCATTTCGCCGTCCATGGCCGGGCAGATGGTCACCGCCTATGCGCTGGGCTCGGTGCTGGCGGTGATCCCCATGACCATCGCTACCCGTGGCTGGCGCCGGCGCAATGTGCTGTTGCTGACCATCGTTGGTTTTTTGTTGTTCAACTCCATCACCGCGTGGTCGTCTCACTATGGCGTGACCCTGGTGGCGCGCTTCTTTGCCGGCGTTTCGGCAGGGTTGGCCTGGAGCCTGCTGGCCGGTTATGCGCGGCGCATGGTCGCGCCCCAGCAACAAGGCAAAGCTCTGGCCTTGGCGATGGTCGGCACGCCGATTGCGCTGTCACTGGGCGTGCCGCTGGGCACCTGGCTCGGTGGCCTGGTGGGTTGGCGTACCACCTTCGGCCTGATGTCGGCGCTGACGCTAGGGCTGATCGTGTGGGTGCTGGTGAAGGTCCCTGACTACCCACCACAGCCTGCGCATCAGCGCGTATCCCTTGGCAAGGTACTGACCACGCCCGGCGTGCGCCCGGTGCTGGCGGTCGTCATCAGTTGGATGCTGGCCCACAACATTCTGTACACCTACATCGCGCCATTCGTGGCGCGGGCTGGCTTGGCGGAGAGGGTCGACCTGGTGCTGCTGGTGTTCGGCGTTGCGGCGTTGGCTGGCATCTGGCTGACGGCGCGTTTGGTCGAGCCGATGCTGCGCAAAACCGTGTTGGCCAGCCTGGGAACATTTGCGGCGATCTGTGTGGCGTTCGGCCTGTTAGGCAGCCAGCCGGCAGTGGTCTACCTCGGCGTGGCGATATGGGGCCTGAGCTTTGGCGGCGCCGCCACCTTGCTGCAAACCGCCCTGGCCGATGCCGCCGGTGACGGCGCGGATGTAGCGCTGTCACTGAACGTAGTGGCGTGGAACAGTGCGATAGCCGGCAGTGGCGCGATCGGCGGGGTGCTGCTGGAACGCTGGGGCGTGGCCGCGTTTCCGTGGGCGATGCTGGTGTTGATCATCCTCGCGTTGCTGATCGCCTGGACGGCGCATGCCCATGGTTTCAAGCCGGGACGGCGGTCTGCCAATGGGCCTGCGGTGGCGGGGCACTGAACGGCCGAGTACTTAAGCGAGTTTCACATTCATGGTGATGTGGGCGGTGAACACCTTGATGCCGCCCGCATCGAAGATCTCTACCGGCACGATCTTGTCCCCCGCGGTCTGCCAATCGATGGCGCTGCCGTCGGCAACGGCGCGGATATCGGTTTTCGCCTTGGCCAGGTATTCCACGCTCATGCCCTTGGGAATCCAGCGTGCGCCAGGGGGGATCGACGCGTCCGTCATCATGCCGCCGGCCAGTTCAGCGGCGTTGCACAGCGCGATGGCGTGCACCGAGGCCAGGTGATTGGTGATTTCCTTGCGAAACGGCACGGTCACCACCGCGTGGTTGGGCTTCAGCTCAGCGATTTGCGGCGTGATCGTGCTGAAGTAGGGGGCCATTTGACAGGCCAGGTTGCTGAATGCGGCGGGGCCGACGCTATTGAACATGCTCAGGGCTTGGCTCATAGGAGTATCCTCAAAAGTGGCTTGCAGAATAATATTCTGTAACGGAACAATATTCCGTTATTTCCTTGTCTGTCAACCAAGCTTTCTCTGGCGGTCGCTCAACCTATAAACTGTTTTTATTTGGCGTCCCCCCCATGCACTCCATCGATCTTATAGAGCGCACCTTTCCCGGCAGGCGCAGCGACCTCAAGCGCACCATCCTGCGTGAAGCGCTGGCGTGTTTTAACGAGGCGGGTATCGAAGCGACCAATATCGAAACCATCCGTGCGCGCTGTGATACCAGCGTCGGCGCTATCTATCACCACTTCGGCAATAAAGAGGGCTTGGTGGCGGCGCTGTTCTTCGCTGCGCTGCAAGACCAGGCCAGTTTGCGTGATCGCTACCTGCAAGCGGCGGATACCGCCCACGCAGGGGTCGTCGGGCTGGTGTACAGCTACGTGGAATGGGTGAGCGCACAGCCGGACTGGGCGCGGTTCGTGTTTCAAAGCCGCTTTGCCGTCTCCAGCGGCCCGTTCAAGGACGAGCTGCTTGCGCGCAATAAACAGCGTAACCAACAGTTGAAGGAGTGGATGAGCGGGGAAGGGCGCAAGGAGCATTTCAGCCACTTGCCTGCCGAGCTGATCCCTTCGCTGATCATTGGCGCGGCGGAAAGTTACTCGCGTGCGTGGTTGTCGGCGAAGGTCAAAAAAAGTCCATTTGAATATCGCGAACTGCTGGCTGAAGCAGCGTGGAAGTCGATCAGCCTGGGTTAGTCAATCCTCCTCATCCCCTGTGGGAGCTGTCGAGCTTCAGCGAGGCTGCGAAAGCGGTGGTTCAGACGATGAAGAGGTCGCCTGTGCCGCCGCCATCGCAGCCTCGCTGGGGCTCGACAGCTCCCACATTTGGGCGGTGTTGCTGTCGAGGGTTGTGCTTGTCGCGATGGCCCTGCAAAGCGATATCCACATACACCGCCGATCCCCTGTGGGAGCTGTCGAGCTTCAGCGAGGCTGCGAAGGCGGTGGTTCAGGCGATGAAGAGGTTGCCTGTGCCGCCGCCATCGCAGCCTCGCTGGGGCTCGACAGCTCCCACATTTGGGCGGTGTTGCTGTCGAGGGTTGTGCTTGTCGCGATGGCCCTGCAAAGCGATATACCACTTACACCGCCGATCCCCTGTGGGAGCTGTCGAGCTTCAGCGAGGCTGCGAAGGCGGAGGTTCAGGCGATGAGCCTCTTGGCAATGCCACCGCCTGATCAAATTCCGTCTGGGGCTATACTGGCCTCCTTCCAACCAATCGAGATCCCCATGAGCACCTCCCTTTCCCTGACGCCTGCACGCAAGCCTGCCGCGCCACTGATAGCCTTTGTCATCCTGGTGGCGGGCGCCCTGTTCCTGCAAAACATGGTCGGCGCACGCCAGGTGTTGCTGCTGGTTGTCGGCGCCGCACTGGGCCTGACGCTGTACCACGCCGCCTTCGGTTTCACCTCGGCCTGGCGCGTATTTATCAATGACCGGCGTGGCGCTGGCTTGCGTGCGCAGATGGTGATGCTGGCGGTGGCGGTGGTGCTGTTTTTCCCGGCGCTCGGGGCGGGCACCTTGTTCGGCCAGCCGGTGGCCGGGCTGGTGGCGCCGGCCGGGGTGTCGGTGGTGTTCGGGGCGTTTATCTTCGGGATCGGCATGCAATTGGGCGGCGGCTGTGCATCGGGCACTTTGTTCACCGTGGGCGGCGGCAATGCGCGCATGCTGGTGACGCTGCTGTTCTTTATCTGTGGTTCGTTGATCGCCACCCATCATGTCGATTGGTGGTTTGCGTTGCCGTCGTTCCCCGCGGTGTCCATCGTCAAGAGTTTCGGTGTATTGCCGGCGTTGGTCCTGAGCCTGGCGCTGTTTGCGTTGATTGCGCTGGTCACGGTGCGCCTGGAAAAACGCCGCCATGGCCAGCTTGAACAAGGCGTGCACAGCGAGCACCAAGGCCTGAGGCGCTTCCTGCGTGGGCCTTGGCCGTTGGTGTGGGGCGCCATTGGCCTGGCATTGCTCAACTACGCCACCCTGGCCCTGGCCGGGCGGCCGTGGGGCATTACCTCGGCGTTCGCGCTGTGGGGCGCCAAGGCGGCGAGTGGGCTGGGCGTGGATGTGGCGAGTTGGGCGTTCTGGCAGATGCCGGGCAATGCCAAGGCGCTGGCCGCGCCGGTATGGGAAGACATTACCAGCGTCATGGATATCGGCATTGTTCTCGGCGCGCTGCTGGCTGCTGGCCTGGCCGGGCGTTTCGCGCCCAGCCTGAATATTCCGGCGCGCTCGTTGATTGCGGCTGTGATCGGCGGCCTGATGCTCGGTTATGGTTCGCGCCTGGCCTACGGCTGCAACATCGGCGCCTATTTCAGCGGCATCGCTTCGGGCAGCCTGCATGGTTGGGTGTGGCTGGTGGCGGCATTTATCGGCAACAGCGTAGGCGTGCGTCTGCGCCCGTTTTTCTTTGCGGGCGAACGGCCCCAGGTGGCCTTGAGTGGGTGCTGAGCGGCCCGCCCACCTTCGCTTGGCGCGCACGGAGGATGCCGGGCTATTGCCCGCCATCGAGCGCTCTGCCGCCCAAGCGTTCCGGGCAATCGAGGGGCTGGGCTGGCTGGCGGATGCCGCGCCGATCAGCGTCGAGCGCCATCGGCAATGGATCGCCTTGATGACCTGTTGGGTAGTGGTTGATGAACACGGCCAGCCCCAAGGCTTCCTCAGCGCAGAGTCTGTCGGTGACGACTTGCATATCCATGAAGTGTCGGTGGCCCAGCCGCTGCAAGGCCAAGGCTGGGGCCGCAAGTTGATGGAAACGGCGATGGGCCATGCACGTGCTCGGCACCTGCAGGCGGTGACGCTGACCACTTTCCTGCAGGTACCGTGGAATGCCCCGTTCTATCGGCGCCTGGGCTTTGAGCCCTATACCGATCAGCGTCTGGAAAATCTCCTGGCGGATGAGTATGCCCATGGTTTCGAACCTGGTAGCCGATGCGCCATGGCCTGGTCGGTAGCATGTCCGAATCCGTCCTGAAGTAGTCCGTCGCGTGTCTGTCGTGCGAAGTGTGTTGTCCATACCCTGGCTGCATCGTTCAGCCACTGATACAAGCCACAAGGACAACCCATGAGCCGTAAAGCCCTGATCGTGATCGACGCCCAGCATTCGTTCCGGCATTCAACCTATTGGTCCGAAAATGACCTGCCCGATTATCTGGAAAAACAGCAGGCCCTCATTGATGGTTGTGTTCAGCAGGGCATCCCGGTGATACAAGTCTTCCATGTTGAAGACCAGGGGCATTTCTCCATGCAATCGGGCAACGTCAGGGCATTGAGCGAGTTGTCGATCAATCCGCAGTTGGTGATCCACAAGCGCTACCACAGTGCCTTTGCCGGTACGCCACTGGCTGCTCGCCTGACGGAGATGGGCGTCACCACGCTGATCATCAGCGGCATTCGCACCGAGCAATGCTGCGAGACCACCACGCGGCAGGCTTCGGACAGCGGCTTTACGGTGGATTTTGTCAGCGAGGCGACGCTGACCTTCCCGATGACCCATGTGCATAGCGGCCGGGTCTACACGCCGGCTGAGATTCGCCAACGCACGGAGCTGGTCCTGGATGACCGATTCGCGCGCATTGTGACGGTCGCCCAGGCCCTGGCGGGGTGAGTCAATGAGCGTGCCGGTGCTGTTCGTGCTATTGCCAAACGTGCTGATGCTCGACCTGGCAGGGCCTGCCGAAGTGCTGCGCCTGGCCGCGCAAGTCGATGATCCGGCAGCTGTGGATTTCGACTTGCAGTACGCCAGTCCGGTGACGTCACTGCACACGTCCATCGGCTTGCCACTGACAGGGTTGGCGCCACTGCCACCGACCCTGGCCCCCGGCACTCTGGTGGTATTGGTGGGTTCCACGATGAAGGTCGACAAGGCGCACCAGCAAGCTTTCGAGTCGGCCAGCAACCACCTGACCCAATGGCTGCAAAGCGTCTTCGCGCCCTCGGCGGAACGCCTGGTGTGCGTATGCGCCGGCGCATTGAGTGCCGCCAGGGCCGGGTTGCTCGATGGGCGCCAATGCACCACGCACCACTCGTTGTGCGCCACTTTGCAAGCCATGGCGCCCAAGGCTCGGGTGCTGGAAAACCGCCTGTACGTGACCGATGGCCCGGTCAGTTGCAGCGCCGGTGTCACGGCCGGTATCGACCTGATGCTGCACCTGGTTGCCGAGCTGGCCGGACCACGGCTGGCCTGTGCCGTGGCGCGGGACATGGTGGTGTACCTGCGCCGCAGCGGCAGCGACCCGCAGTTGTCACCCTGGATAACCGGGCGTAATCACCTGCACCCGGCGGTGCATCGGGTGCAGGACGCCATCGCCGCAGCGCCCTGTGAGGCCTGGACCGTAACTCGCATGGCGGCCCTGGCCTGTACCGGCAGCCGCCACCTGGGGCGCTTGTTCCAGGAGCACGTAGGAATCAGCCCGCTGGATTACCTGCACCGCCTGCGTCTGGCCGTGGCCCGCGAATTGCTGACCGAATCTGACCTGGCCATAGAAACTGTCGCCGAGCGCGCAGGCTTTGGTTCGGCGCGGCATCTACGGCGTATCTGGGGCAAATATGAAGCGGCCACCCCTTCAGCGGTGCGCCTTATTCAGCAGGCGTCTCGGGGGACGTGACAGGGCTTTCATCGGCCTCGGTCTCCAGCTTCAAACGGTCGGCCTTGCTGATGTATTTATCTTTGCTTTTGGGCGCCAGCTTGGCACTGGCCTTTTTGGCTTTGGCCTTGAAGAGTTGCTGGAGTTTTTTCTGGCGGTTCATGTCGCGGTGCCTGAGAGGGAAAGGCGCGGATGATACCAGTTTCAACAAATGTGACTGGGCCCTGGGTCGCTTTTTAGCGGCCATCTGTGCATTGAACGGGGCTGGGTTTTACCAATAATCAGGTCGGGTATCCAGCGCAAACGGAAGCCCCCGATGAGTATCCATACCCGCACTAAACGCACCACCATCCCCCAACTGGTTGCCATGAAGGGCCAGCAGAAAATCGTCTCCCTCACCGCGTATTCCAGCGCTATCGCCAAGCTGATCGATCCGATTGTCGACTTCATCCTGATCGGTGACTCCACCGCCATGGTCGGCTATGGCCGCGCCTCGACCTTGAGCATGCAGCTCGAAGAAATCATCGGCCACACCCGGGCGGTGGTCGACAGTACCCGTTTGGCCTGTGTGATCGCCGATATGCCGTTTGGCAGTTACCAGGAATCCCATGAGCAGGCGTTTCGCAATTGTGCCCAGGTGCTGGCGCGTACCGGTTGCGATGCGGTCAAGTTGGAGGCCAACCAGGCGTTGGCGAGCACAGTCGAGTTTCTGGTGGCACGGGGTATTCCGGTGATGGCCCATGTGGGGCTGATGCCGCAGTTTGTCAATGTGATGGGTGGGTTCAAGGCCCAGGGGCTTACGCCTGAAACCGCCGCAGTGATTGCGGCAGATGCCCGCGCCAATCTGGAGGCCGGTGCTTTCAGCCTGCTGCTGGAGGGCGTGGCCGAGGGCGTGGCGCGCCAGATCACCCTGGACTCAAGCAAACCCACGATTGGTATCGGTGCATCGCCGGCATGTGACGGCCAGGTGCTTGTTACCGAGGACGTGCTGGGCCTGGGCGGCGGCGCGACGCCGCGCTTCGTCAAGCAATATGCGGATGTCGGTGCGGTGATTCGTGATGCCTGCGAGCGTTTTGCCGACGATGTGCGCCACGGGCGTTTTCCCGAAGACCGGCACTGCTATGGGCTTTGACGCAGCGCCTGGGCCAGTTGCTTGACAGCCTGGGCAATGTCCTTGCTCCAGTCGAGTGTGTAGCTCAGGCGCAGGTGATGAGACCAGGCGCCTTGCTGGCTGAACAGCTCGCCGGGGGCGATGACGACACGCTGGCTTAGCAAGTGCGCGAACACTTGGCGCATCTGCACGGGGCGTGTGGCCTCCAGCCAAAAGCTTGCGCCACCGTGGGGGGCGACCACGCGCCATAGGTCATCGCCATGGGTGTGCAGCAAGGCTTTGAGCTGCGTCATGCGCTCCAGCAACAGTGCCCGCAACGCCTTCAGGTGAGCGTCGAGACGTTGGGTCGTGAACAGCCTGGCAATGGCTTTCTGGCGGATCGGCGAGAGGCGAAAACCGCGCTCCAGAAACAGCCGCTGCAACGGCGCCCCGGCATTGCGACACAGCACATAGCCGTAGGGCGCCTCCGAGCCGATGACTTTGTCGAAGGTCGAAAACACCAGCAGTTTCTGCGGGTCGGCATAGTCACGATAACGCTCCGGTTGCGGGCCAAAGTACAGCTCGCCGTAGGTATCGTTTTCGAACAGCCAGATATCGCGCTTGGCTAACCACTGGCAGATCTGCTTTTTGTCCTGTGGCGGTACCACGCCGCCCTGGGGCATATTCACCGTCGACGACAACACCGCCAGACGGATCGGCTCACGCTTGAGCAGCGCATCCAAAGCGTCCAGGTCGAAACGTCCATCCGCGCCGAGCGGCATCTCGATCACGCGGATCTTCGCCGCCTGTAATTGCCGCAGGATCGCCCACGAACAGGGGGACTCCACCAGCGCGAGCGTGCCGGCCAGTTCCAGGGCATTGAGCGAGACCTCCAACACACTGTGCAGGTCCGAGCCGATATAGACCTGGTCGGCCTGCCAGTAGTGCTCCGTGGAGCGGCTGTAACGTTCGGCCAACGCGGCGCGCAACTCGGGCTCGCCCATTGGCAGATACAGCGGCGCCAGTGAGCGCGGGTACTGCCGGGTCAGTTCACGCTCCAGCATCAACAAAGGCTGCTCCAGCGACAGCAGCATCGCTGGCGCGTCGCTGCTCAGGGCCAGCATGCCGGGTTGGCGTGCGTTGGCGAAGACCTGGTCGAGCAAAGGGGATGAACTTTGGGAGAGCGCGGGAGCCGGGCTCGGCTTGATGAAATACCCCAGCTTGGGCCTGGCCTGGATCCGCCCTTCGTCTTCGAGTAATGCATAGGCGTACTTGGTGGTCGACACCGACACGCCCAGGCGCTGGGCCAGTTCGCGCAGGGACGGCAATTTACGTGCGCCGTCGGCAGGGCAGGCCTCGATCAACTCGATGAGGTAGCGGTACACCGCCTGATAAGCGAAGGTGGATGATTTGCCGCTATTCATCGCCGTGGTCCTGGATTAATGGTTCAGCGTGCCAGGAACTCGCTGATTAACGTGATCACCTGCTGCTGAATCACAGGGCGTGGCCGCGCATCCTCGCCGTCCTGGCAAATAATGCCATCGCCGGGCACATCGGCGTCGAGGATCGCCGCCGCGCCCGGTTTGCATTGGGACATAAAACTGAAATGGCTGGCGTCGCGGATCTCCACGTACTGCGTCGAGGCTTTTGGCAGCCGCTTGGCCATGTCGGCCGATTCCATTTGCGCCGGCAAATCCGCTGATGGCGCGCCGGCGGCGATCACCAGTGCGGGCACCGGCAGCGCCGCCAGGCTCGCATCGGTAAACCCG
Organism: Pseudomonas libanensis; assembly: GCF_001439685.1. Lineage (GTDB taxonomy): Bacteria > Pseudomonadota > Gammaproteobacteria > Pseudomonadales > Pseudomonadaceae > Aquipseudomonas > Aquipseudomonas libanensis. The sequence continues at coordinate 11,286 of NZ_JYLH01000004.1, read as the reverse complement.
CGCGACAGGCCCAGGTCCAAAGACACCACGGCGCTGACACGTTTGTCGCTCAAATCGGCGGCCACTTGCTCCTTCCCGTTCGGAGCGCCTTCAGGGTTCATCTCGCGGTAGGCGGTACAGGCGACCAGCGTCGGATGGGCGCTGCAGTCCCGTGCAAACAGCGCCGGATCAAAACGTGCACCGGCCGTCTCCATCACCGTCCAGCCCCCCAGGGAATGACCCACCAGAGCGATCCGGCCGTTATCCACCGCACCGAATGGCTCGGGCTGCGCCAGCAGCGCATCGATGGCCCGGCTCAGATCCCTGGGCCGCTGCCATAACTGCGCAGCGGCCTGGGCGCTGCGATCCTGGCTGGTAGTGCCCGGGTGGTTGACCGCCGCCACGATATAACCCTGCTGCGCCAATGCACTGGCCAGCCACGCCTGTTTGCCCCAATTGCCACCGTAGCCGTGGGAGAGCACCACCAAAGGATGCTTACCTGGCGTCGGCGCCGCATCCGCAACCGCCAGCACGCCGATGAACACCACATTGTCGGCGATGAGCTTGGGTTTGGCAGTGGCGGCGGCGGGGTACCACACAGCCATTTCCAACGGGCGGTTGTTAAGGGTGTCGGGCAGGGTGGTGGTTTGGAAACCGATGGGGTCGTCAGCGGCGAATGCGGGAGCGGTCAGGCACATCAGCAGCAGAGCGGCGAGGCGGGCTTTCATGCTTTTTTCGTCCTTGAAAGGGAGGGCGCAGCATGACCTGAAACGGCCGGTTCAGGTAGAGGGTCCAAGAGAAAGGGCGCCCGCCAGGCTCCGAGGGCCTGACCGGCGCCTAGGCGCTGCCGAGTCGTCGTGAAGTCGATCATGACGACGCGGCGGTCTACCCGATGGCTGCAAGACTAGCTAACCGTTGAAGCACTTTCCCTCGCCATCAATTTGTCCACCAACAAAACCCCCAATTCACTCAGTTGATGAATCGCCAACGCGACATCGCGCTGTTTGCCTGTCAGTTCATCCGACAGGTCAAGCAATAACGCTGTCACCGAGGAAAAGGTTTCGTAGCTGTTGGCGATGAGCATTTCGTTGCTGGCGTCGTCGGCAACGCTGAACAGCGGTGAGGGAGGTGGTTCGGCGTGGCTGTTAAGGGATGCGTGATCAAGCTTGAGGTTTGGATCGTTTGGAGGGTTAGGTGTGAATTTATACATGTGTGTTGTACCTGTTTTAGGGCCAACACCTCTTCGCTACTAAACGAAAGGGTGGCGGCTGTACGCAGGTTAGTAGACCGGGGAAACACACAAAGCCGGCGCGCCCGAGGGCGCCCTGCGCACAGCCACCATCAAGCACAGACAAGAACATCTGATCGATGAGGCTCATGCACTTTATGTTGTCACTCGGGCTACTAAACCCGATCACTGAGTTGTCAGCGACCGAGCCACCTTAGAGACACCCATCCAAGCGCACAAGCCGGCGGATTCTGACGCAACTGTAGGCAACGGAGCAAGGTGGTGCAGCGCGCTGTAGGACATGTCTACAGGTTGTCGCTATTCGTAGGCGAACTGGTCAATCAACCCCAAGCGCGGAACATGGCTGTTTGGCTCTAACATTGCGCCTGGAGCAATGACGGCATTCGCGCCGATTTTGCAGCCGTCGCCTACCAAGGCACCAAATTTGTTTACCCCTGTCTCGATCACATTGTCTGCATAGCGAATCTTGATAGCCGCCCCATCCAGTTCGTTACGGTAATTGGCGATGATCGCCCCGGCTTCAATATTGACGCCTTCGCCTATCAACGAGTCGCCGACAAAATTGAAGTGCGCCAGCTTGCTCGCGGCAAGCATGAAGGTGCTTTTCAGTTCGCAGCTTGGGCCCACGATGCAATTTTTGCCCAGATAAACGCCGCCACGCAGATAGGCGCCTGCGGCTACGAATGAGCCTTCACCGATGATGATTGGCCCCTTCAGCACAGCGCCTTCTTCGACAATGGCGCTTTCGTGGATGGCACAATTTCCGTGGCGTCGGTAGCCCGTGCCCAGGCGTGACAGTAAGGCCATAACCTGGTTTTCGCAGTCTTGAGACACCCGCCAGGCGGCAGGCTGCGTCAGGCCAAGGGAGGGCCATTGAGCAATGAATGTACTGATCTCAGGTAGCTTCATGGAGAGCGCTTCCGATGTTGGGGTGGGAGGGTAGAGCCCGCTGCCCCTCGGCTCGATGCCCGATCAGGTGCTCTGGATGCAGGGGACACAAGCGCTAATAGTAATGCTCGGCTGCCTGCGCGGGGGCTGGACTAGGATTTTTTCTTGCGGTGCGCGCCGCCATTAAAAATTCACTGGCATCTACAAGGAGTAGCCAGTAGGCTACATGTGACTCTGTGACCAATACGATCGGCAGGACGCCTGAGTTCGATACATGGCTCGACGGTATGAAGGATGTCTGGGGGAAAACGGCTGTGCTGGTCCGCCTGGATCGAGCCGAAGAAAACAACTTTGGCGATTGCCAGCCTGTAGGCGATGGCTTGAGTGAAATGCGTGTGTTTGTCGGGCCCGGTTACAGGATTTACTTTGTGCGCACGGGCATCACCGCTTACCTGATGTTGTGGGGGAGCGATAAAACCGACCAGAAACGAGGAATCAAGCGGGCAAAAGAGGTTCTCGATGCCCTGAGAGGTCAATGACATGAGTAAGTCGACATTCAAACCAGAGGACATGCCGATCCTCGAGCTGGATACATCCGGCACCAGCGCCTATGAGGCTTCACGCTTCCTTGATAGCCCGCAAGCCATCAGTGCCTATCTTGCGCAAAGCATGGCGTGCCATGACCCGCAAGTCCTTATGAAGGCGCTGGCCGAGGTTGCCAAGGCCCAGGGTGTGAACAAGGTTGCCGAAGCGGCGGGGGTGAATCGGGAGAGCCTGTATAAAACCCTGAAAGGCGGCTCAAAGACGCGATATGAGACGGTCCAGAAGCTGATGTTGGCATTAGGGGTGGAACTGACGGTGCAACCGATTGCCGCGACCGCAATTAAAAAAACGGTCGTCATTGGCAAAACTTGATGAACCAAAAACAGGACGGTTTATTTGATTGAAAATAGATACGTCCCTTTTTGTCGACAGAGCGCCCATCCCTTACGAACGGGATAAAGCCATTTACGAGAGAAGGCGTGTTGATGTGCGCCTGGTCTTGTAGGAAATCGACCTCTGGCAGCGTAAGGTTTTCTCCATGATACTGGTTATATATCCAGTATTTGCAGGTCGGCGCGCTCATGAAACGAAAATGAGTGAAAAGTGGGCCTGTGGCAAAAAAAAGCCACTCCGTTAGGTTGAGGTCCTCTCCTTCAAGAAAGGAGAGTTCTTAATCAAATCAATGGAGTCATAACATGAACAAACCACAAACCCAGACACCTCTTCGCCATGGTCGTGTCACATCCCCTTCCAGTCGTGGCGCAGTCGCCGTGGATCTCGGCCTGCTGGAGACCTGGCAGGTCAATGAAATGGAGGGCGGCAAGAACTTCCCGGCACTGACGGCCGGTCCGTTCCCGGCGCCTTATCAAACCGACAGTGACAGCGTCACCCCACCCGCCGATGGCTTCATTCTCAGCGGCGGCAAGACCGATGCCCGTGACTGCATCAACTTCACCCACGAGGAAATGGCCAAGAAACTTGGCCGCGCCTTCACCTGGCCGTTGCTCAATGTCGAGCCGGGCCAGACCTTCAAAGTCACCTGGGCATACACCGCGCCGCACACCACCCGTGGCTATCGCTGGCTGATCACCAAGGATGGCTGGGATCCGAAACAGCGCATCACCCGCGCACAACTGGAAACCCAGCCGTTTGCCGAAGACTTCTATGCCCAGGTGCCGTACTACAGCCATGCAGGCGAACTGAAGGCCAAGGTCAATCATGAAGTGAAACTGCCGGCCAACAAAAAGGGCCAGCACGTGATTGTATTGATGTGGATCGTCGCCAACACCGGCAACGCCTTCTATCAAGCATTCGACGTGGACTTCAAATAAGCCCGCACCATTAAACCCACAGGTTCTGAAGGATTAGAACATGTCAAATATCGACTTTACCTCACTGCAATCGCCACTGAACGATGCCGCTTCGCTGATGCCGAGCATTGCCGGCAAAAAGATCCTCATGGGCTTCTGGCACAACTGGCCTGCCGGCCCGAGCGACGGCTACCAGCGTGGTCAGTTCGCCAATATGAGCCTGGCGGATGTCCCAAAGGATTACAACGTGGTGGCCGTGGCCTTCATGAAGGGCAACGGTATCCCAACCTTCAAGCCGTACAACCTGTCGGACGCCGAGTTCCGTCGTCAGGTGGGCGTGCTGAACAGCCAGGGCAGGGCGGTGCTGATTTCCCTTGGCGGCGCCGATGCACACATCGAACTGCATAAAGGCAACGAACAGCCACTGGCCAACGAAATTATCCGCCTGGTGGAAACCTATGGCTTTGATGGCCTGGATATCGATCTTGAACAGAGCGCGATTGATTTCGCCGACAACAAGACTGTCCTGCCCGCCGCATTGAAATTGGTCAAGGACCACTACGCAGCTCAAGGCAAACACTTCATCATCAGCATGGCGCCGGAGTTTCCGTACCTCACCACAGCCGGCAAATACGTCGGTTACATCCAGGCGCTGGAAGGCTATTACGACTTCATCGCCCCGCAGTATTACAACCAGGGTGGCGACGGTATCTGGGTGCAGGAGGTCAACAACGGCAACGGCGCCTGGATTGCCCAGAACAACGACGCGATGAAAGAGGACTTCCTGTTTTACCTGACCGAAAGCCTGGTGAGCGGAACGCGCGGGTTTACCAAGATCCCGGCAGACAAGTTCGTCATTGGCCTGCCTGCGAACGTCGACGCGGCTGCCACCGGTTATGTGATCAACCCAACAGCCGTAACCCATGCATTCAAGCGTTTGTACGACAAAGGATTGTCGATCAAGGGCCTGATGACCTGGTCGGTGAATTGGGACAACGGGATCAACAAAGACCACGTGCCCTACAACTGGGAATTCAGCCGCCGTTATGGCCCGATGATCAATGGCACTGCTCTCTCTGGCCTGGAGCAGGATGCGGCGGATCTGGAGGTCGCCAATCGGCAGTAGCGCAAAGAGACCTCTGGCAGACGTGCCAGAGGTCAAACAGCTAAGCTTCTGATCTACCTAAAATCTGATGCCTATTTGGGCATCGGATTTTTTGCGTCACGCTCAAATCGCGCTGAGCGTTCATAAAGCCGATTTACCGCACCAAGCAAGGCCGCTTGTTATCAAAGCCCCAACCCGGAATCAAGAACTGCATCGCCACACTGTCATCCCGCGCTCCAAGGCCCATGCCTTTGTACAGCTCATGGGCCTTGGCTACGGCGTCCATATCGATATCCACACCCAGGCCCGGCTTGGCCGGCACCTTTACGTAACCCCCTTCAATCTTCAACGGTTCGCGCGTCAGGCGCTGGCCGTCCTGCCAGATCCAGTGGGTATCGATGGCGGTGATCTCACCCGGGGCGGCGGCGGCCACCTGGGTAAACATCGCCAGGGAAATATCGAAGTGGTTGTTGGAATGTGAGCCCCAGGTCAGGCCCCAGTCGTTGCACATTTGCGCGACGCGCACCGAGCCCTGCATTGTCCAGAAGTGCGGGTCGGCGAGGGGGATGTCCACTGATTGCAACTGGATGGCGTGGCCCATTTCACGCCAGTCGGTGGCGATCATGTTGGTGGCGGTTTTCAGGCCCGTGGCGCGGCGGAATTCAGCCATGACTTCGCGGCCCGAGTAGCCGTTTTCTGCGCCGCAGGGGTCTTCGGCGTAGGCCAGCACATGATGCTGGTCGCGGCACAGGCGGATGGCTTCTTTGAGCGACCATGCACCGTTGGGATCAAGGGTAATGCGCGCATCGGGAAAGCGCTCGGCCAGCGCGGTGACCACTTCGATTTCTGCATCGCCGCTCAATACACCGCCCTTGAGCTTGAAATCGTTGAAGCCATATTTGGCCTTGGCCGCTTCGGCCAGGCGTACCACGGCATCGCTGGTCAGGGCTTTTTCGTGACGCAGGCGGAACCACTCATCATCGGCGTCGGCCTCGTTGCGGTAGGCCAGGTCGGTAGCGTTGCGATCCCCCACATAGAACAGGTAGCCGAGCATTTTCACCGCGTCGCGTTGTTGGCCTTCGCCAAGCAAGGCCGCCACCGGCACTTCGAGAAACTGACCCAGCAGGTCGAGCAGCGCGGCTTCCATGGCGGTAACGGCATGAATGGTGATGCGCAGGTCAAAGGTTTGCAGGCCGCGACCAGCGCTATCCCTCGATGCAAAGGTGCTGCGCATCTGGTTGAGGACGCGCTGGTACTGGCCGATCGGCTGGCCGATCACCAGGCTGCGGGCGTCTTCCAGGGTTTGGCGAATACGTTCGCCGCCGGGCACTTCGCCCACGCCGGTGTGGCCGCTGCTGTCCTTGAGGATGACGATATTGCGTGTGAAGTAGGGGCCGTGGGCGCCGCTGAGGTTCAGCAGCATGCTGTCGTGGCCGGCGACCGGGATGACCTGGAAATGGGTGACTACAGGGGTATTCATGGCAAGGTCCTTATATACGCTCAAAGGGGTTTGCTGATGGCGGCGCCTGAGGGTGCAGCGCTATGTGAGGTCTGCACGACAAAGGGCGACGTCTTGGCGAAAAACACCAGGATGGCCGCGAGCACCGAGGTGCCGGCCAGGCCATACAGCCCGCCCTGGATTGAGCCGGTGGTCTGCTCCAGAAAGCCAAAGGTGGTCGGTGCCACAAAACCGCCCAGGTTGCCGATGGAGTTGATCAGTGCGATCACGGCAGCGGCGATGCGCACATCCAGGTAGCCCTGGGGAATCGGCCAGAACAGCGACGACGCGGACTTGAAGCCGATGGCCGCAAAGCAGATCGCCACGAAGGCGAAGATCGGCCCACCGGTGGTGGACATGAACATCCCGGCCGCTGCGATCAGCAACGCCGCGGCGACCCAGGCCTGCTGGAACTTGAACTTGCCGGACAGCGCGGCGAAGGCATACATGGCGATGATCGAAATCAGCCAGGGGATCGAGTTGAAGAACCCGACCTGCACATCACTCAGGTCACCCATTTTCTTGATGATGCTCGGCAGCCAGAACGTCGCGGCGTAGATCGTCAGTTGAATGCAGAAGTACAGGGCGCAGAACAGCAGGATCTGGCGGTCCTTGAGCAGCTTGCCGATGGTCGGTTTCACCGTGGTCAGGGCTTCGCGTTCGCGCTGCTCCTGGTCGATGGCGTCAACCAGGGCGTCCTGTTCTTCGCGGGTCATCCACTTGGCATCATGGGGCTTGGAATCGAGCCAGAACCATACAAAGAACCCCAGCGCCACCGAAGCCAGGCCCTCGATGGCGAACATCCATTGCCAGCCGTGCAGGCCCAGCCCTTCGATCTGCAGCAACGCCCCCGACAACGGCCCGGAGATCAACGACGCCACCGCCGAACCACTGAGGAAGATGGCGATGGCTTTACCACGCTCCACACCGGGCAACCAGCGGGTGAAATAGTAGATCACCCCCGGGAAAAAGCCCGCTTCCGCCACGCCCAGCAAGAAACGCAGGATGTAGAAGTGGGTTTCGTTCTGGATAAACGCCATCAGCGTGGCGACGATGCCCCAGGTGAACATGATGCGGGTCAGCCAGATACGTGCACCGACTTTTTGCAGCAGCATATTGGACGGCACTTCGAACAGCGCGTAGCCGATGAAGAACAACCCGGCACCAAAGCCGTAGGCCGCCGCGCCGATGCCCAGGTCATGCTCCATGTGCGTACGCACGAAGCCGATATTGACCCGGTCGATGTAGTTGAGGATGAACATGATGACGAACAGTGGCAGCACGTGGCGCTTCACTTTGCTTACGGCGCGGGCGAGTACCGAATCACATTCGGGTGCGGCGGATGCTGGGCTTGAATGGCTCACCATTTGAAAACGTCCCCTGATTGTTTTTATGCGGGTTAGCTGTTTTGTTGACAGACATCATACAAGTGCTTTTCTGGGTATCGCAATGCTTGGGTCAGTGATTTTGTGTTTATAAGGGCTAGGCTCGGGTGCGTATTTTGGTTATTTCTGAGTATTTTATGGGTTTTGACGCTGCGGTGAGAGCGGATTGGTAGGGCGAGGCTTTAAGAGCGAAACAGCTGGTAAAAAGGGCGGGTGGTACCGTTGTCATACAAGTTCAGTGTTTTTTCAGCAATGAGGTGCCCTTTGCGTCCGGAGTGATAAGCTCCCTGCAGCCCAAGCCCGTGGACCGTAACAATGCCCATTGAAAGCACAACACCTGTGCGTAGACGTTCAACCAACCTGGCCCAAGGCGTGGTCGAGTCGCTGACCCAGCGCATCCTGCTGGGGCAACTCAAGCCGGGTGAAAAGCTGCCGTCTGAATCCACCATCGTGCGTGAGCACGGGGTGAGCCGTACCGTGGTGCGCGAAGCGCTGTCCAAGCTGCAGGCATCGGGGCTGGTGGAGACGCGTCACGGCATCGGCACTTTTGTGCTGGAGCAGCACACGCAGCCCGGCTTGCGCCTGCATGTGGACACGGTCGCCAGCGTGCGCAACATGCTCGAATTGCGCCTGGGCCTGGAAGTGCAGGCCGTGGCCCTGGCCGCGCTGCGCAGGAGCGACGCGCAACTGGCCCACATGCGCCAGGCCCTGGATGACTATCAAGCCTCGTTGGCCAACAACGACAGTTGCGTGGAGGAAGACAAGCGCTTTCACCAACTGATCGCCGAGGCCACCGGCAATCGGTTTTTTACCGACATCATGCTGCACCTGGGCAGTGGGATGATCCCGCGCACCCAGGTCAAGGCCGCCGAACGTGGCGGCGCAGATTTTGCCAAGCTGGGGCAACTGGCGAACCTGGAGCATGAGGCGATCTACAATGCGATCAAGCGCCAGGACCCGGACGCTGCACGGGCAGCGATGGTGCTGCACTTGATCAACAGTCGGGATCGATTTTCCGGGCAATCATAAGGAACCACCGTTGAACCAACACACCTTGTCCATGCGCCTCGCGCGCGTGGCAGCCCATGTGCCGGCGGGCGCACGCCTGGCCGATATCGGCTCGGACCACGCCTACCTGCCGGTGGCCTTGATGCGTCGTGGCGCCATTGCGGCGGCCGTTGCGGGGGAAGTGGCCGCTACACCCTTTCACGCCGCCCAGCGTACCGTGAACGATAACGGCCTGGCGCAGCACATCACGGTGCGCCTGGCCGATGGCTTGGCGGCCATCGAGTCGGCCGACGCGATCACCGCCATCAGCCTGTGCGGCATGGGTGGCGAGACCATCCGCGACATCCTCGACAGCGGCAAGGCGCACCTGAACGGCCGCGAACGCCTGATCCTGCAACCCAATGGCGGCGAGCAGCCGCTGCGCCAATGGTTGATGGACAACGGCTACCAGATCCTCCATGAGGAGTTGCTGCGGGAAAACCGCTTCTACTACGAAATCATCGTCGCCGAACGCACCGAGGCGATGACCTATACCGCCGAGCAGCTGTACTTCGGCCCGTTGCAAATGCAGGCGCGTCGCCCGGAATTCCTTGCGAAGTGGCAACGTATATTGCGCGAGAAACGCAAGACATTGGCCAGCCTTGAACAGGCGCGGCAGGTGGTGCCCGAGCAGAAAATGCAGGAGATCGTGCAGCAGGTGCAGTGGATCGATCAGTTGCTCGCCTGAGCCACATCACGGCACTTCACCGCAACCCTGTAGTCTTCTCCTAAATCCCCCAAGGTGTTGCCCGCTATGATCACTGTTCACCACCTCAACAATTCCCGCTCGCAACGTATCCTGTGGGCGCTTGAAGAATTGGGCCTGCCCTACGACATCAAGCGCTACCAGCGCGACGCCAAGACTAACCTGGCGCCGCCTGAACTCAAGGCCATTCACCCCCTGGGCAAATCCCCGGTGATCGAAGACGGCTCTCGTGTGCTGATCGAATCCGCCGCGATCATCGACTACCTCATCCGCCGCCACGGCAACGGCCAACTGCAACCCGACCCGGCCACCGACGCCTACGACAGCTATGTGCAATGGCTGCATTTTGCCGAAGGCTCGGCCATGCTGCCGCTGATGCTCAACCTCTACGTCGGCCGCCTCGGTGAAGCGGGCGCACCGCTGCATCCGCGGATCGAATCGGAACTGGCCAACTACCTCGGCTACCTGAACGACGTGCTGGGGCAGACCCCGTACCTGGTGGGTGACGAGCTCAGCGGCGCGGATATCCAGATGAGCTTTATCGGTGAAGTGGCCCAGGCCCAGGGCAAATTGCAGACGTACCCGAACCTGGCGGCGTGGGTCAAAAAGCTCCAGGAGCGCCCGGCGTACCGCAAGGCGGTCGAGCGGGGCGGGGAATATGCGTTCGCCAAATAGCCAGGCTTGAAGGGTGGGTGGCACACACCTTTTGGTCCATAGAGAACCAATGTGGGAGGGGGCTTGCTCCCGATAGCAGTCTGTCAGTCAGCATTTTTGTTGCTGACCCACCGCTATCGGGGCATGGGTATCTACACAACTTTGGTACGCCGCTGCTCCTCTGGCAAGGGAGCTTGCTGCCTGGCAGCTTATAACTATCTAACTGATACACCGCGAACCAAATGTGGGAGGGGGCTTGCCCCCGATGGCGGCCTGACAGCCGACCAGGATGTTGGATCAGACTGAGTACATATCCGTTATTTGGGCAACGGCCACTTAGGGTTCCGCTTTTACAGCGGGTCACTTTGGAAAAGAGCCCCAAAGTAACCAAAGGGCTCTTGCCCCCGGCGTTTTTCAAGGTAGTTGTCGCGTCAACCGTTCTGCTATGCCGCTTTTTGTTCGGTCTGCTGTTCCCGATCCGGATTCAGCAACACCGTTCCTACCGGTTCCCAGTTACGTGTTTGCCCTGACCACCGTTCAGGTCTTTTCCGGCGCTCCCGCTCATACAGCTCATGGCGCAGTGCCAGGATCTGATGATCTTTCCCTCCATGGCGCTCTGATGGGGTGACGAAGCGGATCCGGCTGTGCCGGTGTTCGCTGTTGTACCACCGCATAAAATCCCTCACCCAAGTCCGTGCAGCGTCCAAGCTGGCGAAGCCTTCCAAGGGCCATTGCGGGCAGTACTTCAGTGTCCTAAACAGTGATTCCGAGTACGGGTTGTCATTGCTCACGCGGGGACGACCGCGAGAAGGCGTGATGCCCAGCTCATACATTTTGCTTAACAGCGTCACCGATTTCATTGGCGCTCCGTTATCAGAGTGCAACACCAAGGGCTCACGCAGGCACTTCTCATTGATCACGC
>NZ_JYLH01000043.1 GCF_001439685.1 Pseudomonas libanensis | reverse complement strand
CATGACTGGGGTGAAGTCGTAACAAGGTAGCCGTAGGGGAACCTGCGGCTGGATCACCTCCTTAATCGACGACATCAGCTGCTCCATAAGTTCCCACACGAATTGCTTGATTCATTGAAGAAGACGATAGAAGCAGCTTTAAGCTCCAAGCTGATAGCTCTTAGCTAATCAGTTGCGCTCGAAATTGGGTCTGTAGCTCAGTTGGTTAGAGCGCACCCCTGATAAGGGTGAGGTCGGCAGTTCGAATCTGCCCAGACCCACCAATTTTGTTATGGGGCCATAGCTCAGCTGGGAGAGCGCCTGCCTTGCACGCAGGAGGTCAACGGTTCGATCCCGTTTGGCTCCACCATTAACTGCTTCTGCTGTTAGAGTTTAGAAATGAATATTCTGAAGTGAATATTGATTTCTAGTCTTTGATTAGATCGTTCTTTAAAAATTTGGGTATGTGATAGAAAGATAGACTGAGCGTTACTTTCACTGGTAACGGATCAGGCTAAGGTAAAATTTGTGAGTTCTCTTAATTGAGAAATTCGAATTTTCGGCGAATGTCGTCTTCACAGTATAACCAGATTGCTTGGGGTTATATGGTCAAG
>NZ_JYLH01000042.1 GCF_001439685.1 Pseudomonas libanensis | reverse complement strand
GCTCATGGCGCAGTGCCAGGATCTGATGATCTTTCCCTCCATGGCGCTCTGATGGGGTGACGAAGCGGATCCGGCTGTGCCGGTGTTCGCTGTTGTACCACCGCATAAAATCCCTCACCCAAGTCCGTGCAGCGTCCAAGCTGGCGAAGCCTTCCAAGGGCCATTGCGGGCAGTACTTCAGTGTCCTAAACAGTGATTCCGAGTACGGGTTGTCATTGCTTACGCGTGGACGACCGCGAGAAGGCGTGATGCCCAGCTCATACATTTTGCTTAACAGCGTCACCGATTTCATTGGCGCTCCGTTATCAGAGTGCAACACCAAGGGCTCACGCAGGCACTTCTCATTGATCACGCTGCGTTGCAACAGCGCAGCAGCCTTTTCACCACTTTCTTCATCATAAACTTCCCAACCTACCGCCTTGCGGCTGTAAATATCTTCGATCAAATACAGGTAAAAATACTTACCGCGTATGGGCGAGGGAAGATACGTGATGTCCCACGACCACACCTGGTTAGGCTTCTGAGCCGCGTGCGTTGTCGGCATTACAATGCGCCGAGGCCGTCGGCTACGACCTCTGTGGTGTTGTTGGCCGGCTGCTCGCAAGATGCGATAAAACGTAGCTTCCGATGCCAGATACCGCGCTTCGTCTGCCAGGCGCGGAACGATCTGGCTGGGCGGTAAATGGGCGTATATCGGGCTGTTGCACAGGGTTACGATGGCTTGTCGTTCAATTTCACTCAGCGCATTTCGCGGCTTGGGCCGCAAGGTGGTGGTGCGCGCATCGGCCTTTAACTCTGGCGCCTGAGTCCAGCGCTGCAAGGTTCGCAGCGACAGTCCAACCTCTTGGCAAGCGCGTAATTTTCGGGCGCCTGCGACGATGGCTTCAATCAACCAGCCCACCAACAACTGCCGTTCCGGCAAAGAAGTCAGTTGTCCTCGCCGTCGGTCCCCCAGTAATCGTTGAGCTTTTTTCGCAGCACTAACAACGCTGCGGTTTCGGCCAACGCAGCGTCTTTACGGCGCAGATCGCGCTCCAGCTCCAGGATGCGTTTCTTGTCTTTACGCGTCTGCTCATGGTCAGCCATTTTTTG
>NZ_JYLH01000041.1 GCF_001439685.1 Pseudomonas libanensis | reverse complement strand
GTGGGAGCAACTGTCTTATTGGATTCAATTCAGAAGTCATTTTCATAGGCAGCAAAGCTTCCACAGCTTTAGGCCGTGCAATGCTGAAGGAAATTGCTGCTACCGAGCTAATCGGTGCGCTCTTTCCATTCAGTGCGGTCACGCAGCATTGCGTTGAGGCGTACCAACAAAACGCGCATGCAGGCGATCAACGCGACTTTGGCGCATTTCCCTTTATCACGTAGCGCCTTATATCGAGCCCCGAATTCTGGCTGGTCACGGATGACCACCCAGCAGGCCATGTAAAGTGAGCGACGGACTGAAAACCTTCCGCCACTAATATGGCGTGCACCTTTATGCCTTCCGCTGTCGTTGTTGTACGGAGCGAGGCCCGCTAATGCCGCGATAGGGCGCCCTCCAATTTCTCCCAGCTCAGGCAGGTAAGCCATAAGACTGGTGGCAGTAACCAGCCCAATTCCTTTGACTGAACACAGTCGAGCCACCTTTTCGCTATCTAGCTCGTACGCACTTTGACGAATCAGTTGATCTATCGCCTCCACTGCCATGCTCAAATAGTCGATATGGTTCTGCAATGCAGGCTTTACCGCATCGCAGGAAGCTGTTTTCAGGCGTCGTCTGTCGTCATCTCTTTGCTGAACAAAATGTTCCCGCTGCTGGACCAACGCGCGCAGCTTATCGTGCTCCGGGCTTGTAACTCGGGCGCTTGGCGAGTCTAGAACAGCTGCATAGTGCGCAAGAGACTTTGCGTCTATCGGGTCGGTTTTGGCTTGTTGGCCCATCGCCCTGGAAAAACTCTTAGCTCGGCGCGGATTGATGCAGATGACCTCAAGGCCCGCAGCCTGAAGCGCCTTTATGACTTTGCGCTCGTAACCGCCGGTAGCCTCCAACACCACACGACCAACCTGGTGAAGCAATAGCCACCCAATCAACCCAGGGAAATCTTCTTCGGCGTTAGCGCAATTTACCCCAACGTCAACCTGATTAACTCGGGCCTCAAGGCTGTCCTTGGAAACATCAATACCTGCTGGATAGGAAAACATAGCCAAATCCTCTTACACTTAATGTGAGAGCGCTCTGGCTTGGCCCACGCTTGTAACTGTTCGAGGTGGGCTCGTTCAACTGTTCGGGCTCATGTCCAGAGCGGAGGGGTGAGTAGCAGCGTGGGCTCCCACACGTGCTTTAAGCACTCGGGGCATTCAGCTTGCTACTCACCGCTCTCACCCTCAGTCTAATCCTGGCTCAAGACACAAGGGGGCTTGC
>NZ_JYLH01000040.1 GCF_001439685.1 Pseudomonas libanensis | reverse complement strand
GGACGACCGCGAGAAGGCGTGATGCCCAGCTCATACATTTTGCTTAACAGCGTCACCGATTTCATTGGCGCTCCGTTATCAGAGTGCAACACCAAGGGCTCACGCAGGCACTTCTCATTGATCACGCTGCGTTGCAACAGCGCAGCAGCCTTTTCACCACTTTCTTCATCATAAACTTCCCAACCTACCGCCTTGCGGCTGTAAATATCTTCGATCAAATACAGGTAAAAATACTTACCGCGTATGGGCGAGGGAAGATACGTGATGTCCCACGACCACACCTGGTTAGGCTTCTGAGCCGCGTGCGTTGTCGGCATTACAATGCGCCGAGGCCGTCGGCTACGACCTCTGTGGTGTTGTTGGCCGGCTGCTCGCAAGATGCGATAAAACGTAGCTTCCGATGCCAGATACCGCGCTTCGTCTGCCAGGCGCGGAACGATCTGGCTGGGCGGTAAATGGGCGTATATCGGGCTGTTGCACAGGGTTACGATGGCTTGTCGTTCAATTTCACTCAGCGCATTTCGCGGCTTGGGCCGCAAGGTGGTGGTGCGCGCATCGGCCTGTAACTCTGGCGCCTGAGTCCAGCGCTGCAAGGTTCGCAGCGACAGTCCAACCTCTTGGCAAGCGCGTAATTTTCGGGCGCCTGCGACGATGGCTTCAATCAACCAGCCCACCAACAACTGCCGTTCCGGCAAAGAAGTCAGTTGTCCTCGCCGTCGGTCCCCCAGTAATCGTTGAGCTTTTTTCGCAGCACTAACAACGCTGCGGTTTCGGCCAATGCAGCGTCTTTACGGCGCAGATCGCGCTCCAGCTCCAGGATGCGTTTCTTGTCTTTACGCGTCTGTTCATGGTCAGCCATTTTTTGCGCTTGTACAGCTTCCTGGCCACTAATACAGGCTTGACGCCAGGCATTGAGCTGTTCGGGGTACAGGCCGTTTCGACGGCAATATTCACCCAACTCAAGCTGCGTCAGGGGGGCCGTTTCAAGGACGGCAGCAAACCGGGCCTCAGCAGACCATTTATCAGACAATACTGTGTCTTCTGGCACTTTATTTCCCTGCTGGCTGGCCGTCTTGCGCCAGAGATACATCGAAACATCACTGACCCCTTCACGTCGGCAAATTTCGGCCACAGTCAGGTTCAGCGGAGGAAGCAGCATCTTGAGCAATGCGGCTTTACGTTCGGGTGAATAGTACTTCACAAGCTGTCTCTTTCCGCCCTCGGTATGCTTTTGGGGGTAAACCAGGAGAGGCGACAACTATCCTGACACCGGGGG
>NZ_JYLH01000039.1 GCF_001439685.1 Pseudomonas libanensis | reverse complement strand
GCATGGTGCTCGGCAATCAACTTGTCGCCTTGCCAGAAAAACTCGGTGGTCTTGCCCTCCACGGTCTTGCTGATGCGCCGCCCGAATGGGTCATAGCGGTAACTGGCGGTTTCGCCGTTGGGCTTCGTCACGCTGATCAGCCGATGCTGGCAGTCGTAGCGGTATTCAGTGATGAGCTGATGACCCTTGCCGCGTCGTTCGCGGATCAGGTTGCCGAAGGCGTCGTAGTCGTAGTGGCGGTCACCCTGGATCACCAGGCGGTTCGCCGCGACGATGTCCGGGCCGGGGCGGTCTTGCATGAGCAGGTTGCCGGCCGGGTTGTGGGCGAAGCGTTCCTGCACGTCCTGCGAATGATCGGCGCGGGTCAGGCGGGCGAGGGGGTCGTAGTGGTAGCGGTGTTCGCCTTTGCGGGTGTCGAGCAGGCGGGTGAGGTTGCCGCTTTTGTCGTAGTCGTATTGGCGCTGGTAGCGGTGGTTTTGTTGTTGCGTCACCGCGTGGGCGTGCAGGCGGTTTTGGTCGTCGTAGTGGTAGTGGCTGAGCAACTGGCCTTGTTGGCGTTGGTGTTCACGACCGGCGCGAAAGAGGTGTGAGGTGAGCACTTCGCCGTTGAGCTCGACGGTGGCGAGGTGGCCGCCTTTGTCGTGGTTGAAGGTGAGGCGATTGTTGTCGGGCAGGCGCAGTTTTTGTAATTGGCCGCAGGCGTCGTAGCCGTAGCGCAAGGTGCCCCAGCCTTGGTGTTCGGCGGTGAGGCGGTTTTGGCGGTCGTACTCGTAGGCCAGGGCCCAGTGGCCGTCTTCGACGCTGAGGAGGTTGCCTTGGCGGTCGTAGGCATAATCGACCAGGCTGCCATCGGGCAGGGTTTTTCGGACAAGACGCCCGGCGTGGTCGCGCTCGTAGCGGGTAATGAGCTGACTGCCGTCGTCGCCGTATTCGGTCTTTTCCTGCAGGTTGCCATTGAGGTCGTAGGCGTAGGCGGTGCGCTGGCCGTCGAAGCCGGTTTCCTGTTGGATCAGGCCGCTGGGGTAGTAGTCGAGCTGGTAGGTTTCGCCGACTTCGTTTTCGATCTCGGTCAGCAACAGCCGGGCGTTGTCGTAGCGGTACTTGACCTGGGTGCCGTCGGCATTGAGGCGGCGGCTGATCAGGTGCAGGCCGTCGGAGTATTCGTAGCGGGTGACGTGGCCGAGTTCATCGCGCTCGGCGATGATTTTGCCGTAGGGGTTGTAGCTGAATTCCCGAGTGGCGCCGCCGGGCTGGGTCAGTTTCAGCAGACGTCCTACGGCGTCCCATTCATAAAGAGCCTGCGCGCCATG
>NZ_JYLH01000003.1 GCF_001439685.1 Pseudomonas libanensis | reverse complement strand
TGATTATTTTCAGAAGCTTTCGAAGATTTCTTCAACAACTTCAACCACTTGCGCTTCTGATCTCTCATCAGCGGGAGGCGAATTCTACAGCGTTACACGCTGCTGTCAACACCTCTTTTTCAACTTCTTTTTGGCTTCGATGAACTGAAGCAACTTGCTGCCGAAAACTTCATAACTCGTTGTTTACCAAGGAGTTTTCCGTTTCGACTGCGCCGGAAGTGGGGCGAATTATAGGCTTCCAGAATCTGCCGTCAAGGCTTAATTCAGCTTTTCTATCAATAAGTTAGGATTGATCAAAAAAACGAGCATTCTCTAGAAG
Source organism: Pseudomonas libanensis (assembly GCF_001439685.1). Lineage (GTDB taxonomy): Bacteria > Pseudomonadota > Gammaproteobacteria > Pseudomonadales > Pseudomonadaceae > Aquipseudomonas > Aquipseudomonas libanensis. Next base: position 447,120 of record NZ_JYLH01000003.1, on the reverse strand, counting down.
AACACTCTTCGTGCTTCTATATAGAGGGAATAGCTCAGATGACACCTGCCGCCTTCAACGCAGCCACATTAGCTGCCCCCAACCCCAGAACCCCCTGCAACACCTGAAGCGTGTGCTCCCCCAATAGAGGAGGCGCACTACGGTACTCCACAGGTGTCTTGGACAAACGTATCGGGCTGGCAACCTGAGGCACCATCCCCGCCAGCGCATGAGGCAGCTCCATCGCCAAGCCCCGCGCCTTGACCTGAGGATCAGCAAATACCTGCGCCAGATCATTGATCGGTCCGCACGGCACACCCACTCTCTCCAACCCTGCCACCCATTCAGCAGTCGTCTTGAAGACCGTAGCCTGGCGGATCAATGGAATAAGCACCGCACGATTAGCTACTCGAGCCCTGTTGGTGGAGAAACGCGCGTCATCCGCCCACTGTGGCTGCCCAGCGACTTCGGCGAATTTACGGAATTGGCCGTCATTACCCACGGTGAGGATGAAATCCCCATCAGCCGTGGGAAAGTCCTGATAGGGCACTATATTAGGATGGGCGTTCCCCAGGCGCTTCGGCGACGCTCCGGTTGTCAGGTAATTCATCGCCTGGTTAGCCAGGCAAGCCACCTGTACATCCAGCAGTGCCATATCGATATGTTGACCACCACCATCGTGATCGCGATGCGCCAGCGCCGCCAGGATCGCCACGGTTGAATAGAGCCCTGTCAGGATGTCCGTCAGGGCGACACCAACCTTGACCGGCCCGGCCCCCTCTTCCCCCTCAGGCTTGCCCGTCAGACTCATGAGCCCACCCAGCCCCTGAATCATGAAGTCATAGCCGGCACGCGTTGCATAGGGCCCCGTCTGGCCAAACCCGGTGATTGAGCAATAAATCAGCTCCGGGTTGGTCTCCTTGAGCGATTCATAGTCCAGGCCATAGGCTGCAAGCCCCCCCACCTTGAAGTTCTCGATCAAGATATCCGACTTGGCAGCTAGATCGCGCACCAACTTTTGCCCCTCCGGTCGCGTGAAGTCGATAGTCACCGACTCTTTATTGCGGTTAGCCGAAAGGTAATACGCTGCCTCACTGGTGTTTTCGCCATCAGCATCTTTCAGGAAGGGCGGCCCCCAGGCGCGCGTGTCATCACCACTGCCGGGTCTTTCGACCTTGATCACCTCGGCCCCAAGGTCTGCAAGGATCTGCCCGGACCAGGGTCCCGCCAGTACTCGCGACAAATCCAGTACCCGCAGATGCGAAAGCGCGCCCATGCCCATGCTCCTATTAATAGAACGCCTGAAGACCGGTTTGTGCGCGCCCCAGAATCAAGGCATGCACGTCATGGGTCCCCTCGTAGGTATTGACCACCTCCAGGTTGACCAGGTGACGCGCCACCCCGAACTCATCGGAGATGCCGTTGCCACCCAGCATGTCCCGGGCCATACGCGCAATGTCCAAGGACTTGCCACAGGAGTTACGCTTCATGATCGAGGTAATTTCAACCGCCGCCGTACCCTCATCTTTCATTCGGCCCAGACGCAGGCAACCTTGAAGCGCCAGGGTGATCTCGGTCTGCATATCGGCCAGCTTCTTCTGGATCAACTGCGTGGCGGCTAATGGCCGACCGAACTGCTGACGATCAAGGGTGTACTGACGCGCCGTGTGCCAACAGAACTCCGCAGCTCCCAGCGCCCCCCAGGAAATCCCGTACCGTGCCGAATTAAGACAGGTAAAAGGGCCTTTCAAACCACGCACATCCGGAAAAATATTCTCTTCTGGCACGAATACGTTATCCATGACGATTTCACCGGTGATGGAGGCCCGCAGGCCGACCTTGCCGTGAATGGCAGGTGCGCTCAGGCCTTTCCAACCCTTCTCCAGGACGAAGCCACGGATATCGCCCGCATCGTCTTTGCCCCACACCACAAACACATCTGCGATCGGACTGTTGGTGATCCACATCTTCGCGCCGGTCAGGCTATAGCCGCCATCCACTTTGCGCGCCCGGGTAATCATCGCGCCTGGGTCGGAGCCATGGTCGGGCTCGGTCAGGCCGAAGCAGCCGATCCATTCGCCAGAGGCCAGCTTCGGCAGGTACTTTTGCTTCTGCGCTTCAGTGCCAAACTCATTGATCGGCACCATGACCAGTGACGACTGCACACTCATCATCGAGCGATAGCCGGAATCGACACGCTCCACTTCACGCGCAATCAATCCATAGCTGACGTAGTTCAAGCCACTGCCACCGTACTGCTCGGGAATCATTGCACCCAGCAAACCGGTTTCCCCCATCTCACGGAAGATCGCCGGGTCAGTCTTTTCATGACGGAAGGCTTCGAGCACACGCGGGGCCAGCTTGTCCTGAGCAAATTGCTCAGCGCTGTCGCGCACCATGCGCTCTTCTTCGGTGAGCTGTTGATCCAGCAGCAGCGGATCGATCCAGTTGAAGCTTGCCTTGCCAGCCATGAATAAGTCCTCGCGCAAAACATCAGAAGTCGTAGATGCAGACTAGGCCGGGTCGGCCCAGAGGGCAAACGAGGTTTCCGCATAGCCTTGTGCTAATTTCTCACTTCGTAACACTCAACCAGGCCAGAAATGCGCTTTATCTGTGAGGGCAATGTACATGCGCAGAAAAATTCCCAGCACCACCGCGCTGATAAGCTTTGAAGCAGCAGCCCGTCACGAGAGCTTTACCAAGGCGGCGCAAGAGCTTTCGATCACCCAGGGCGCCATCTGCCGACAGATCGCCAGCCTAGAGGAGTTTTTAAGTGTCGAACTGTTTCGCCGCTCACGACGCGGTGTGAAGTTGACGGAGGCTGGCCTGTCTTATAGCCGCAGAGTGGCAACACAGCTAGACGCTGTGGAGCGAGACACCCTGTCCGTCATGGGCCAGCAGGGGGCCAACGCCATCGAACTGGCAGTGGTGCCGACTTTCGGCACGCAATGGCTGATCCCGCGCCTCAAGGACTTTCAACGTAAGCACCCGGAAGTAACGGTCAACCTGACCAACCGCACGCGCCCCTTCCTATTCGCCGACACGGAGTTCGACGCTGCAATCTATTTCGGCGATGCCGATTGGTCCGGTACAGAGTCCCACAGACTCATGGGCGAAAACCCTATACCCGTGTGTAGCCCACGCTTACTCGGTGGCCGCACGCATTTCACCCCCCAAGAGATCGCCGAACTGCCGCTACTGCAGCAGACGACACGTCCCTATGCCTGGCGCCAATGGTTCAACGCTCGACAGCTGAACGTTCCCCGCGACATGACAGGCCCTAGATACGAGCTATTCTCGATGTTGTCCCAAGCGGCCATGCATGACATGGGCGTTGCGCTGATTCCGCCCTTCCTCATCCAGCGGGAGCTGACGGAGCAGCAGTTGGTCATTGCCAGCACTGAAGCGTTGAGCAGCGAAAAGGCTTATTACCTGATGATTCCCGATAAAAAGGTCGAGTCAGCCTCATTACACGCTTTCAGGGATTGGCTGGTCGACCAATCACAGCGCTACAGTCCCAGTATCTGAGGGAAATACCTCAAATTATTGACCCTGTAGTCAGTTAATTATTAATCCTACAGATATAAATATATGTCGCATTTGAACAGACTGTACCCATGAAGCAAAAACACCGCTACAAGCCATGATTTTCATGGCTTGTAGCGACACCTACCAGCCAATAACCGACTATTCACGCCAAAGATGGAAAAAGCAGCGAAAGACACCTGCAGCCCTTTAATTACTTGTATTTAATGAGGTTATTCCGTGGTGTTGCGACAATCAGTCACAGGGTGACTTGTAGTTAATTTTTCGTCACCCGTCATAATCCCTTGAAGGCCGTAAAGTTCGCCTGCAAAATGCCGCGCCCCGCTGTCATTTCAGCGGGACCGTGCTGATCGGCCGCCCCAGTTGCACCACTCGCGGTGCACTGGCCTTTTTACAAAAAGATCAAAAGCAAAAAGATCATGCAGGAGATTTGACGTGCACATTGGTGTTCCTCTCGAAACCCAGACCGGTGAAACGCGGGTGGCTGCCACCCCGGAAACCATCAAGAAGCTGATCGGCCAGGGCCATAAGGTCACTGTACAAAGCGGCGCAGGCATTAACGCCAGCATCGTCGACAGTGCCTATGAAACGGCAGGCGCAACCATTGGCAGCGCCAACGATGCATTTGGCGCAGAGCTGATACTCAAGGTGGTTGCCCCCAGCGACAGCGAACTGGCGCTGATCAAAAGTGGCACCGTGTTGGTGGGCATGCTCAATCCGTTCAGCAACGAAACCATCGCCAAGCTCGCAGAGCGCGGCATCACCGCTTTCGCCCTCGAAGCCGCGCCGCGCACTTCACGGGCCCAGAGCCTTGATGTGCTGTCTTCGCAAGCCAACATCGCCGGTTACAAGGCCGTGTTACTGGCCGCTCATCACTACCCGCGCTTCATGCCGATGCTGATGACCGCCGCCGGCACCGTAAAAGCTGCACGTGTGCTGATCCTCGGCGCCGGCGTTGCGGGCCTGCAGGCCATTGCCACGGCGAAACGCCTGGGTGCGGTGATCGAAGCGTCCGACGTACGCCCAGCGGTTAAAGAGCAGATCGAATCCCTCGGTGCAAAATTTGTCGACGTTCCCTACGAAACCGATGAAGAGCGTGAATGCGCCGTCGGTGTCGGTGGTTACGCACGCCCGATGCCGACCAGCTGGATGCAGCGCCAGGCGCTGGCCGTACACGAACGCGCCAGGCAGGCCGACATCGTCATCACCACAGCGTTGATCCCAGGCCGTAAGGCTCCAACCCTGCTCAGTGCCGATACCGTGGCGCAAATGAAGCCCGGCTCAGTGGTCATCGACCTCGCCGCCGCCCAAGGCGGCAACTGCCCGCTGACCGTCGCGGACCAGGTGGTGGTGGAAAACGGCGTGATCATCTGCGGCCCGACCAACCTGGCGGGCGCTGTCGCCGCCGACGCGTCGGCGTTGTATGCACGCAACCTGCTGGACTTCCTGAAGCTGGTCTTCACCAAGGAAGGGCAGTTTGAAATCAACCTCGAAGACGACATCGTCGCCGCGTGCCTGATGTGCCGCGACGGCCAAGTCATCCGCAAAAACGCCTAAGCAGGGATTCAGTCGATGGAAGAGCTTATCTCCCCCGGTATCTACAACCTGATCATCTTTGTGCTGGCGATTTATGTCGGTTACCACGTGGTCTGGAACGTAACACCCGCGCTGCACACGCCTTTGATGGCAGTGACAAACGCGATTTCCGCAATCGTGATTGTGGGCGCCATGCTGGCCGCAGCCCTCACCGTGACGCCGCTGGGCAAGACTATGGGCACCCTGGCGGTAGCCCTGGCGGCGGTTAACGTATTCGGTGGTTTCCTGGTTACGCGTAGGATGCTTGAGATGTTCAAGAAGAAAGCCCCGAAAGTAAAAGAAGAGGCGCCGAAGTAATGAGCATGAATCTCGTGACGACGCTCTACCTGATCGCGTCGATCTGTTTCATCCAGGCCCTCAAAGGCCTGTCGCACCCCACCACCTCGCGACGCGGCAACCTGTTCGGCATGCTCGGCATGGCGCTGGCGGTGCTTACTACTGTGGGCCTGATCTATAAACTGGGCGCCGAACTTGCGACTGCTGGCATCGGCTATGTGATTGTGGGCCTGTTGGTCGGCGGTACAGCCGGTTCGATCATGGCCAAGCGTGTTGAAATGACCAAGATGCCGGAGCTGGTGGCGTTCATGCACAGCATGATCGGCCTGGCAGCGGTGTTTATTGCGATTGCCGCCGTGGTTGAGCCGCAATCCCTGGGTATCGTCAAACACTTGGGCGATGCGATTCCTGCGGGCAACCGCCTGGAGTTGTTCCTCGGTGCCGCCATCGGTGCAATCACCTTCTCCGGCTCGGTGATCGCCTTCGGCAAGCTGTCGGGCAAGTACAAGTTCCGCCTGTTCCAGGGCGCACCGGTACAGTTCGGCGGCCAACACAAGCTGAACCTGCTGTTGGGCCTCACTACGCTGGGCCTGGGATTGGCGTTCATGTTTACCGGCAACCTCACCGCTTTCGCGCTGATGCTGGCCCTGGCCTTCGTGCTCGGTGTGCTGATCATCATCCCGATTGGCGGCGCCGACATGCCGGTGGTGGTGTCGATGCTCAATAGTTACTCCGGCTGGGCGGCGGCGGGCATCGGCTTCTCGTTGAACAACTCGATGCTGATCATCGCCGGCTCCCTGGTGGGCTCGAGCGGCGCGATCCTGTCGTACATCATGTGCAAGGCGATGAACCGCTCCTTCTTTAATGTGCTGCTCGGCGGTTTCGGCAATGCGCCGGACGCCGGTACTGCTGCCGGTTCTAAAGAAGCACGCCCGGTGAAGTCCGGTTCGGCCGACGACGCGACCTTCCTGCTGACCAACGCCGACACCGTGATCATCGTCCCAGGCTACGGCCTGGCGGTGGCACGGGCACAGCATGCACTGAAGGAACTGACCGAAAAGCTGACCCACCGTGGCGTGACCGTGAAATACGCGATCCACCCGGTGGCAGGCCGTATGCCCGGGCATATGAACGTGCTGCTGGCCGAAGCCGAGGTGCCCTACGATCAGGTGTTCGAAATGGAGGACATCAACTCCGAATTCGGCCAGGCCGATGTGGTGCTGGTGTTGGGTGCGAACGACGTGGTCAACCCGGCCGCCAAGAACGATCCGAACTCACCGATCGCCGGCATGCCGATCCTGGAAGCGTTCAAGGCCAAGACCATCATCGTCAACAAGCGCTCGATGGCCAGCGGTTATGCCGGGCTGGATAACGAACTGTTCTACCTGGACAAGACCATGATGGTCTTCGGTGACGCCAAGAAGGTCATCGAAGACATGGTCAAGGCCGTCGAATAACACTGCTTCAGCGCAATACTCCAAACCCCGGCCTCGCGTAGGCTGGGGTTTTTTATTGCTGCATGAAACCCGACCAAAGGCTCTAAATCGCTGCCTTGCATTCGACCATGGTAGCGGGCCGAAATCTTTTGAAATCACTACACTGCCCACCTTGCTTCCGCAGCCTGAGATAAAAATTCATGTACCGTGATCGTATCCGCTTGCCTTCGTTGTTGAACAAGGTCATGAGCGCGGCAGACGCCGCCGCACTGATCGAGGACGGCATGACCGTCGGCATGAGCGGCTTCACCCGCGCCGGTGAAGCCAAGGCCGTCCCCCACGCCCTGGCCGAACGCGCCAAGACTTCGCCTCTGAAAATCACCCTGATGACCGGCGCCAGCCTGGGCAATGACCTGGACAAGCAGCTGACCGAAGCCGGCGTGCTGTCGCGACGCATGCCATTCCAGGTCGACAGCACCCTGCGCAAGGCGATCAACGCCGGCGAAGTCATGTTTATCGACCAGCACCTGTCGGAAACCGTCGAGCAGCTGCGCAACAACCAGCTCAAACTGCCGGACATCGCGGTGATTGAAGCCGTCGCGATCACTGAGCAAGGGCACATCGTGCCCACCACCTCCGTAGGCAACTCGGCCAGTTTCGCGATTTTTGCCAAGCAGGTGATCGTCGAGATCAACCTGGCGCACAACCCGAACCTGGAAGGGTTGCATGACATCTATATCCCGACCTACCGGCCGACCCGTACGCCGATCCCGCTGGTGAAGGTCGACGACCGCATTGGCAGCACCGCAATTCCGATCCCGCCGGAGAAGATCGTCGCCATCGTGATCACCAACCAGGCCGACTCCGCCTCCACGGTGACGCCGCCTGACAGCGACACCCAAGGCATTGCCAACCATCTGATCAACTTCCTCAAGCAAGAAGTGAACGCCGGGCGCATGACCAACAAGCTCGGCCCGCTGCAGGCGGGGATCGGCAACATTGCCAACGCGGTGATGTGCGGCTTGATCGACTCACCGTTCGAAGACCTGACCATGTACTCGGAAGTGCTGCAGGATTCCACGTTCGACCTGATCGACGCCGGCAAGCTGAGCTTCGCCTCCGGCAGTTCGATCACCCTGTCGGAGCGACGCAATGCCGACGTGTTCGGCAACCTGGAGCACTACAAGGACAAACTGGTGCTGCGCCCGCAGGAAATCTCCAATCACCCTGAAGTGGTGCGGCGCCTGGGCATCATCGGTATCAACACCGCGCTGGAGTTCGATATCTACGGCAACGTCAATTCCACGCATGTGTGCGGCACGCGGATGATGAACGGCATTGGCGGCTCCGGTGACTTCGCGCGCAATGCGCACCTGGCGATCTTTGTCACCAAGTCAATTGCCAAGGGCGGCGCGATTTCCAGCGTGGTACCGATGGTCAGCCATGTGGACCACACCGAGCATGACGTGGACATTCTCGTCACCGAAGTGGGCCTTGCCGATTTGCGCGGCCTGGCACCACGGGAGCGCGCACGGGTGATCATCGACAACTGTGTGCATCCGGCCTACCGCGACGCGCTCAATACCTACTTTGAGGCCGCGTGTGCCATCGGCGGGCACACACCGCATATCCTGCGTGAAGCCCTCAGTTGGCACATCAACCTTGAAGAGACCGGGCACATGCTCAAGGCTTGATCGATACAGATCCGGGCTGATGCAAATACAGTTTCATCAGCTCGGAGATCCAATGGGCATCCTCGTAAAAAACTGTACTGCTGTACTGGTCAATTCCTACTGAAATATCTCACGTTTTTCCTAAAAAACACCTATTTCGCACCTTTAAGGTGCAGATAGGTACAGTTGCCCCATTTTCGTACCGTACAGCCTGATTAAACAGTTAACTGGCCTCTCACAATACAGGTGAACTGTATCTAGAGAGTCTTGCGTCGGAGGAGGATCATTGGCATCAGTTAAACCACTACCTAATCCCGCCACAAGCGGAAGGATGTCATCATGGAACGTACACTCAGTTCCGAACTGTTCTTCGAAGATAAAGCTGTAAACACCAACGCTTCCCTGCCTTTGCGCGTTCTCGCCAACCTGATGTTGTGGCAGCGCCGCATCTCCAGCCGCCACCAATTGGCTCGCCTGGATTCGCGTCTGCTGGCTGACGCCGGTATCAGCGAAGCTCAACGCTACGAAGAGCTGAGCAAGCCGTTCTGGCGCTGATAGGCGCCCGCTGGCCCTGACCCGCCGGGTCCACCGCCAGCACCCAGATTTGTCAAAACAAAGCCCGCCCCGGATAACCGGAGGCGGGCTTTGTTGTTTCTGCGACATGGACTTGAAACTGCAGAATTTCTTTCGATAGGTACAGTTTAATAAACAACAAAATTGACAAGCACAGTTAAATGATTGGCTTCCGAATAGACAGGCGCGAGGCTAATATCCACTCACCACGTGGCGAACCTTGTAGAGCGTGCGTCTGATGCTCACAGTCCCAGTCCGTTCGCGGTGGCCGCTTCGCGCCACCTTATTATTCGTCTACAGGAGTTACCCTCATGTCCCGTCTTCGCCTGCTGTGCACTGTCGCTGTGTTGACCCTGGCTGCCAATGCCAATGCGAGCAGCTTTATCATGACCACCGACTCGATCGTCGGCGCACTTAAAGCCACCTCCGACGCCAGTTCCGATGCTACTTCTTCCCTGCGCGACAACAAGGTCGTCCAGGCCGCGCGTGACGATGCTGCAAGCTTTGTCGCCAGCGAAGGCGCCATCCGTGGCGTGAAGCTGGAAAGCGCCCTCGCGCAGATTCGCCAACAAGCGCCGCAACTGAACACCGCAACCGATGCACAGCTGGCACAGGCCATCCTGGCGATCTGATCCGCAGCAACCAGAAGGGGGCGCCAGCCGCTCCCGGATGCCTGCGCGCTGGCTCTCGCCCGGGCATTGCGCTAGCCTTGACGCTCGCTTTCAGTTGTCGAGTCCCATGGCTTTTTCATACCGCCTGTTGATTGTCCCTATATTGTTTTCCGCCTGCTGGTCACCCGTGGCTTCGGCCCTTGATGTGTCCACCCAGAGCACTGTTGTCAGCGTGTACGCCACCAGCAAGGTGACCTCTGCACCGTTCGACAACAAGTTGGTCATGGCCGCCCAGGATGATGCTGCCGCTTTCATTGCCACTGACGGAAAATGGCGGGGCGCACGCCTGGAGTCCGCACTGGATTATCTGCGCCGCACCCAACCAAAACTTCATGCAAGCGACCTTGAACTGGCGCAAGCAATTCTCGTCCAATAATCATCTTTGTATTTGGAGTCACCGCAATGCGTAGCCCGTTGATCGTCGCCGCCCTCGGCCTGCTGTTTTTGGCCGATGTCGCCCAGGCGCAAACCTTGAAGGCCACCAGCAACATCGTCGTGCGTGCTTCGGCGCGCACTATTGATTTCACCTCGGACACCACCACCTCCATCCGCGATTCCAAAATCGTGCGCGAAGCCCACGATGATGCCGCCAGTTTCGTCGCCACCAACGGCCAGATCCGTGGTGCGCAGCTCGAGGCTGCGTTCGACACCCTGCGCACCCGCGTACCACAAGCCCGTGATGCCAGTGACCAGACCCTCGCCGAAGCTATTCTCGCTCTGTGAGGCGTATCAAAGCCTGGCTTCTGGCCGGAGCTGTGCTGCTGTGTGCAACTACAGCCCAGGCCAGCCTGCAATTGCGGCTCAAGACCGATGGCTTGAGCCCCGCTGAACAGCAGGCCAGCCAGGCATTGCTCGATGATGCCATGCGCGCCTTGCCGCCACGCTTCATCGAGCAGTTGGATCGCCGCATCGATGTCGGCTGGACCGACAAGATGCCAGCAAACGCTTACGGCCAAGCCTCTCTTGTGTCCGAACTGGACTTGAACCAAAACCTGCTCGCCAGCCTGACCGACGGCAGCGCCGCCACCCAGAAAACCAATCGCCCACACGGCACTGTGCGCCGGGAAATGCTCGCCACCGTGCTGCATGAACTGACCCACATCTATGACCGTGCGCGCCTATGGTCCAAAGATGAACGCGCCCTGATCCAACGCTGCAGCCGTCAGAACAACATCACCGGCTTGATCGGTTTGCCCGACCAATGCCGTGGCCAGAACGGCCGTCGCTTTACCCTAAGTGACGATCCGCGCCTGCTGGACCTCGCCGGCTGGCCGCAATACGTCGGCCGCCGCGGCGAACGCGAACAGCACAATAATCAGGTGGTGCGCAGCCCGGATATCTACGAAACCACCAGCCCGTTGGAGTTCGTGGCGGTCAACATGGAGTATTTCCTCCTCGACCCCAGCTACGCCTGCCGACGCCCCGCGCTGTTCCGCTATTACAAGGAACATTTCGGCTGGGCACCGCCCGTGCAGGACACCTGTGCCACGACCTATCCGTTCCTGAACGCCGGTAACGATTTCGCCAAGACGCCCCTGGGCCAGATTGACCCGGAACGGGTGTATGAAATCGATTATCTGCTCGCCGAGGCCAACCAGAATCTGGTCAGCCGCTGGGGCCATAGCATGCTGCGCCTGGTGATTTGCGCCCCAGGTCGCCCGCGTGGCCCGGATTGTCGGCTGGACCTGGACCGACACCTGGTGTTGTCCTACCGCGCCTTCGTCGGCGACGTACAGTTGTCGAGCTGGGATGGCCTGGTCGGCAAGTACCCGTCGCGGCTGTTCGTACTGCCGCTGGCCCAGGTCATCGACGAATACACCAAGACCGAACTGCGTGGCCTGGCGTCGGTGCCGCTGAAGCTCAACCGTCAGGAAATCAACGACACCGTCGAACATGCCGCTGAAATGCACTGGAGCTATGACGGCAACTACTTCTTTATCTCCAACAACTGTGCTGTGGAGAGCCTGAAACTGTTGCGCAGTGGCAGCGCCAACCCGCAATTGACCGGCCTGGACAACATCACCCCCAACGGTTTGCTCGAGGTCCTCAGCGCGCGCGGCCTGGCCGACACCAGCGTGTTGAATGACAAACGCGAGGCACTGCGCCTGGGGTATCACTTCGACTCGTTCCGCGAGCGTTACCAGGCCATGTTCGATGTGCTGCGCAAGCGCCTGCCGATCAAGCAGACCCAGGTCGAAGACTGGTTGGCTCTGGATGCGCAAGCGCGTCGCCAGTGGTTCAGCCAGGCCGACCTGCGCACCAGCGCCGCGCTGCTGCTGCTGGAGCAGGCCAGCTATCGCAGGCAACTGATGCTCGCCCAGGACGAGGTCAAACAGCGCTACCTCAATGCTCGCGAGCTGAAAAACGGTGGCATGGAGAAAGCCAACAACACACTGCAACAAATCCTCGCCAACAGTGGCTTTCTCAGTCGCCCGGCCGAGTTGCTGGACAGTGGCGGCTATGGCCTGCCGCAGCCTTCGGAAGCCAAGCGCCTGGAATCGGAAAGCGCCGAGCGCCAGAAGCAACTGCAGTCGTTGACCGGCGAGTTGGATAAGGAGGTGAGGGCGCTGCTCGATCCCTCCCGCGCTGCCGAGATTGCCGCCAGTGAAGCCAACCTCAAGCAAGTCGGTGAACACCTCCGAGTGCTGCATAAAGCCGCCGGTGGCCTCGAACTGCCCTGAATTTTATTAGCAACCACCTTCCAAATGTGGGAGCTGGCTTGCCTGCGATGACAGTGGCACAGCCATAAGAGATATTGGCTGACACACCGCTATCGCAGGCAAGCCAGCTCCCACATTTTGTTCTGCGCCAACCTGAAGAATGGTGCCTGCCCTTCATCAGCTGTTTTCTCAGCGAAAGCTGGCTGAAAGCTTCCCCGTCTAGGATCGCCCTCACTGCCGGCAACAGACCGGCTGTTAACAACAACAATGGTGATTCCCGATGTCCGCTCGTACCCGCCTGTTCGCTGCAACTCCCCCCGTACGCCTCGTGCCTTTCGTTCTGCGCTGACCCTCACCCGGTTTGCCATTCCCTAGCCGCGCTACGCCTGGAGTATCCCTATGCTGACTTTCCTTGGCTTTGCCATGGTCATCACGTTCATGTTCCTGATCATGACCAAGCGCCTGTCCGCGCTGATTGCCCTGATCATCGTGCCCATCCTGTTCGCGTTGTTCGGCGGTTTCGCGCCGAAGATCGGCCCGATGATGCTCGAAGGCATCACCAAGCTCGCGCCGACCGGCGTGATGCTGATGTTCGCCATCCTTTACTTTGCCTTGATGATCGACTCCGGCCTGTTCGACCCGGCCGTGCGCAAGATCCTCAAGATGGTCAAGGGCGACCCGCTGAAGGTCTCGGTCGGCACCGCCGTGCTGGCCCTGGTGGTATCCCTGGACGGTGATGGCGCCACTACCTACATGATCTGCGTCGCCGCCATGCTGCCGTTGTACCAGCGCATCGGCATGAGCCCGCGGATCATGGCGGGCCTGATCATTCTCGCCGGTGGCGTGATGAACATGACCCCTTGGGGTGGCCCTACGGCCCGCGCCGCCAGTGCGTTGCATGTGGACCCCTCGGACATCTTCGTTCCGATGATCCCGGCCATGGCCGCCGGCGTCGTGGCGATCCTGGTGATTGCCTACATGTACGGCAAGCGCGAGCGTGCGCGCCTGGGTGAACTGCACCTGCAAGGTGACGAGATTGACCACAGCGAAATCAGCGTGTCGCAGTTCCCTGACGCTCGCCGCCCGAAGTTGATCTGGTTCAACGGCGCCCTGACCCTGGCGCTGATGTGCACCCTGATCGCCGGCTTGTTGCCGTTGCCAGTGCTGTTCATGGTGGCGTTCAGTATCGCGATGATCGTCAACTACCCGTGCCTGCAACAGCAGAAAGACCGCGTCGCGGCCCACGCCGGCAGCGTATTGGCGGTGGTGGGGCTGATCTTCGCCGCCGGCATTTTCACCGGCATCCTGTCGGGCACCGGCATGGTCGACGCCATGTCCAAGAGCCTGCTGGCGGTCATCCCCGAGGCCATGGGCCCGTACCTGGCGGTGATCACCGCGCTGGTGAGCATGCCGTTCACCTTCTTCATGTCCAACGATGCGTTCTACTACGGCGTGCTGCCGGTACTGGCCGAAGCCGCCAGCCACTACGGCATCACCGCCGTGGAAATGGCCCGCGCGTCGATTGTCGGGCAACCGGTACACTTGCTCAGCCCGCTGGTACCCTCGACTTACCTGCTGGTGGCCCTGGCCGGTATCGAGTTCGGCGATCATCAGCGCTTCACCCTCAAGTGGGCAGTGCTGGTGTGCCTGTGCATAATGTTCGCTGCATTGCTGATGGGGATTTTTCCGCTGTTCAGCACTCTATAATCGTACCGACTCACTCACCGCGCGGCGCTGCAGCTGACGCGGTATAACATTTGCTCAAAGGAATACACATGGAATGGCTGACCAATCCGGAAATCTGGATTGCCTTCTTCACCCTGACGGCCCTAGAGATCGTCCTGGGCATCGATAACATCATCATGATTTCGATCCTGGTCAGCCGCATGCCCAAGCATATGCAGGCGCGCACCCGGATCTTCGGGCTGGCGCTGGCCATGGTCACGCGCATCCTGTTGCTGCTGTCGATCACCTGGGTCATGCAACTGACCGCAGACCTGTTCGTGGTGCTTGGCCAGGGCATTTCCGGCCGTGACCTGATCCTGTTCTTCGGCGGCCTGTTCCTGCTGTGGAAAAGCTCCCAGGAGATGTACCACGCCCTGGAGGGTGAAGACGAAACCCACGACGAGCCCAAGGGCGCCGGTGGCAAGTTCATCTACACCATCATCCAGATCGCGATCATCGACATCGTCTTTTCTCTGGACTCGGTGATCACCGCCGTCGGCATGGTTTCCCATGTGCCGGTAATGGTGGCTGCAATCGTCGTGGCCGTACTGGTGATGATGCTGGCCGCCGGCACCATCAGCGAATTCATCGACAAGCACCCGTCGCTGAAGATGCTGGCGCTGTCGTTCCTGCTGGTGGTGGGTACCGTGCTGATCGCCGAATCCTTCGACGTGCACGTGCCAAAAGGCTACGTCTACTTCGCCATGGCGTTCTCCCTGGCAGTGGAGGCGGTGAACATCAAGATGCGCACCGCCATGGCGAAAAAGAAAAAACAGCAGGATCCAGTGAAACTGCGCAAGGACATGCCGGGTCAATAAACCTGACCCCGCTGCTGAAATGGGGCGCTTGCGCCCCATTTTTTTTCATCTGCAAAAAACTGATGTCATGACAGTTTTGTTTCAATCCCGACTTTAGCTATGCGATGCTGGCGCAGAGCCCATTCGCCAACTACAGCTTAAGTACAAGACGTAGAGCGGCACGCGGCAACTTTCCTTCGCTCCTTCTGGAGCGCACCCACACGGGGGGCCGAGCATGCTGACCTTGCTCAATCTGCTTTCCGCCGTGACCCTGCTTATCTGGGGCACGCATATCGTCCGTACCGGCATCCTGCGGGTCTACGGCTCCAATTTGCGCCAAGTCATCGGGCAGAACATGTCCAAGCGCTGGCTGGCCTTTGTCGCCGGCATCCTGGTAACAGCCATGGTGCAAAGCAGTAACGCTACCGCGATGCTGGTGACGTCCTTTGTCGGCCAAGGGCTGATGAGCCTCACGCCGGCCTTGGCCACCATGCTTGGCGCCGACGTTGGTACTGCGTTGATGGCCCGGGTGCTGACCTTCGACTTGTCCTGGCTGTCGCCGCTGCTGATCTTCCTCGGGGTGATTTTCTTCCTGTCGCGCAAACAGACCCGCGCCGGGCAGTTGGGCCGGGTCGGAATCGGCTTGGGACTGATCATCCTCGCGCTGCAATTGATCGTCGAAGCCGCCGGGCCGATCACCCATGCCCAGGGCGTGAAAGTCATCTTCGCCTCGCTGACCGGCGATATCTTGCTGGACGCCCTGGTCGGCGCGCTGTTCGCCATGATTTCCTATTCCAGCCTTGCAGCTGTGCTGCTCACGGCAACCCTGGCCGGCGCCGGCGTGATCGGGTTGCATGTGGCTATCGGCTTGGTGATCGGCGCCAACATCGGCAGCGGCGTGCTGGCCTTTCTCAGCACCAGCATGCAAAACACTGCCGGGCGCCAAGTGGCCCTGGGCAGCTTGTTATACAAATTGATTGGTCTGTTGCTGATCATTCCCGTGCTTGACCCACTCGTCCTCTGGATGGATGGCCTGGACTACAGCGCCCAAGGCATGGTCATCACCTTCCACCTGCTCTACAACGTCACGCGCTGCTTGATTCTGCTGCCCACCATTGGCCCTATGGCGCGGCTGTGTGCCTGGCTGCTGCCCGAGCGCGAAGAAACCAATGGCAAGGCCAAACCACGCCACCTTGACCTGGCCGCGCTCACCACGCCGAGCCTGGCCTTAGCCAACGCCGCGCGAGAAACCCTACGCCTGGGCGACCTGATCGACAATATGCTCACTTCGATGCAAGAGGTCCTGCGCGGCAACCAAACCGCAATTACTCAGGAGATGCGCAGCCTCAGCGATGACGTCGAGGCGCTCTACAGCGCGATCAAACTCTACCTGGCGCAAATGCCCCGTGAAGACCTCAGCGAACAAGACAACCGCCGTTGGGCGGAAATCATCGAGCTGTCGATCAACCTGAAACTGGCGGGTGACCTGATCGAGCGCATGCTGCGTAAAGTCCAGCAGCAGAAAACCTCGCAACGCCGGCAATTTTCCGAAGTGGGCCTGGAAGAACTCAGCGGCTTGCACAGTCAGCTGATTTCCAACCTGCGTCTGGGGCTCTCGGTATTTCTCAGTGGCGACCCGGAAAGCGCCCGCCAATTGCTGCGTGAAAAGCGCCGCTTTCGCGCCCAGGAACGTCGCCTGGCCCACGCCCACGTCAGCCGCCTGCAACGCAAGATCGTGCAGAGCCTGGAGACCAGCTCACTGCATCTGGAGCTGATTGCCGACATGAAACGCTTGAATTCGTTGTTTTGTAGCAGCGCTTATGTAGTGTTGGAAACATCCGACACTGGCGCACTCTCCGCCGAAGATATTGCCGACATCACCCATTCACCCTGAACGTACGACGGCGAGTGAAGTCAGTTAACAATGGACCTTATTCGCCAGGAAGCTTGTTATGCGTCGCCTGTTACTCGCCTGCCTGCTCCTGGGCTCGGCACATACCTTTGCCTTTGACCGCCTGCAAGTCGAAGGCTACACCTTGCCCAACGGTCTGCAACTGCTGCTCAAGCCGGGCACCGAACGCGGGCACGTAGCGATTCGCCTGGTAGTGGGCGTGGGCCTGGATGACTTCGGCTGCGAAGACAAAGAACTGCCGCACCTGCTCGAACACTTGCTGTTCAGCGGTATCGACGGCGGCGCAGAAGGCGACCTCGAAGACCGCATGCAAGCCCTGGGCGGCGAGTGGAACGCCTACACCAGCAACGCCGACACCACTTTCGTGATCGAGGCCCCTGCGCAAAACCAACGCAAGGTACTGGACCTGTTACTGGCCATCCTCACCCGCACGCAACTGACCGACGCCAATATCGATGCGGCCAAGCGGGTGGTCGAACGTGAAGACGGGGGCCATTACTCCCATTTGCAACGCCTGCTGGACCGCCAGGACCTCGGCCACAACGCCAGCAACCAACTGGCCGTCGAACTGGGCCTTAAATGCGCCGAACGCGCCGAGGCCAATCACCTGACTCGCGATCAGTTGGAAGCGGTGCGCAAGAACTGGTACGCGCCGAACAACATGACCCTGATCGTCGTCGGTGACCTCGACAAACTGCTGCCCGCCTACCTGGAACGTACCTACGGCCAACTCGACCCGGTGGAGCCCAGCGAACATCGGCCGCTCCCGGCGATCCGGCACACTGCCGCCAGCCACCGCGACCTGATCCACGGCTGGGTCGGCGATGGCGCCAAGCTGCACTGGCTGTTCGCCGAGCCGGTACTGGATGACCAGCATGACGAAACCTACAACCTGCTCAAGGATTACCTGGACTGGGCGCTGTACCGGCAACTACGCCTCAAGCACGGCTTATCCTATGGCCCGTGGACTGAACGCGAAGTGCTCGGCGGCGTCGGTTTCCTGAGCCTGAATGCCGACCTCGAACGGGAAAATCTGCCCGAGGCCGAACAGGTGCTGCAAGACCTCAAGGCAAAACTGCTCAAGGACGGTCTGGACCCAACGGTATTTGCCCGCCTGCAACACGCGGCCATTGCCCGCCAGGCCTGGGCTGTACAGGGTAACAGCGCGCTGGCGGACTATTATTGGAGTGCCTCCGGCGACTACGCCGATGGTCATTTCAGCGACCCGGTCAAACGCATCAAGGCCGTGAGCCTGGCGCAAACCAACCAGGCCATGCGCGAGGTCTTCAAGCAACCGGGTTATTGGCGCACCGAAAAGCCGTTGTTGAGCTATGACGCCCTGACCTGGATCGGCGCGGGCATACTGGGTCTGATCGCCATAACGTTGTTTGGCGTTCGGCGTTATCGCCAACGGATCGTGGAATGAGACACCGGACCCAGGGCTAAGACGTTATTCTGTCTGGGATTTTTCATACAAGACTGCGAACCGCCGAATGCCAAACCTGACCCACTTAATCCAGCGCATCCTCGAACTGATGAAGCGCTACCCAGGGGTGATTGCACTCGGCGGTTTCATCTCGGGCGTGGGCAGCTTTATCCTGGTGGACCGCCAACAGGGCATGGCCAGCTGGATCGCGGTGATCATGCTGGTGAGCTGGCTGTGGCTGATGCTGGAAAACAGCTTCACACAGCTGTTCACCAAGCTCTTCAAGCGCGAAATCCCTGAACCACTGCTGCGCTACGCCACCCAGATGATCCACCAGGAAAGTCTGTTTTTCGTACTGCCGTTCTTCTTCATCACCACAGCCTGGAACAGCGGCCAATCGGTGTTTACCGGCCTGCTCGGCGCGGCTGCGCTGGTGTCGATCATCGACCCGCTGTACTACAAGTGGCTGGCGCCCAAGCGTTCGCTGTTCCTCGCGCTGCATACCCTGACCTTATTCGCCGCACTGTTGACCGCGTTGCCGATCATCCTGCACCTGACCACTGCCGAGAGCTACAAACTGGCGCTGGGCGTGGCGATGGCCCTGTCGATTCCCAGCCTGGCCGTTAGCCTGCCGCTGCGCAGTCTCAAAGGCTGGGCGATGCTGCTGGGCGTCACGGCCGCCATTGGCTGCGCCGGCTGGTTCTTGCGCAGCTGGGTGCCGCCCGCCACCCTGTGGATGACCGAAGTGGCGATCAGCACCCAGCTGCAAGACCGCACACCCGGCGATCACCTCAAGGAAGTCACTGCCGCCCAACTGCGCAGTGGGGGGCTGTACGCCTACACCGCTATCAACGCACCGCGCGGGCTGGATGAGCGGATCTACCATGTGTGGAAATTCAACGGCCAGGAAGTCGACCGTATTGCCCTGGATATCCATGGCGGTCGCAAGGAGGGCTACCGCGCCTGGACCCACAAGCAGAATTTCCCAGGTGACTCCGCAGGGCGCTGGCAGGTCCAGGTGCTGACCGAAGACGGGCAAGTCATCGGTGTATTGCGCTTCAAGGTGATAGACACAGCACAAGCGGACAACCCAAAGTAGGCCAGTGTGTGCTATTACGTAGCCATTGTGGATAGCCATACAAGCTCGGAGCTTATGACCACTCGCACGACGGCCGGCACGGCCCATCTTGATACGTCCAGCACCCCACCTTTGCTCCGGATTACCGGCGACTGGACGCTTGCCCACTACGCCAACCTGAAGAAGCTGTCGGATACGCTCGACGGCCAGTACGACGCTGGCGCCCGCATCGACCTCAACGGCCTCGGCGCATTGGATACCGCCGGCGCCTCGCTGCTGGTGGAGCTGCTGGGGCCGGAGCGTATCGAACAGTCCGCCGAGCAGACCGATTGCAGCCTGCCAGCCGCGGACCGTGCATTGCTCAAGACGGTCTACCGTTCCCTGAATGATTTCTGCGTGCCGACCAAAGAGCCGGAAGAGGCTGTCGGCATCCAAGTACTGGCGCGCATTGGCCGTGCCGTGGACACCGTCTGGCAAGACGCGATGAAGCTGCTGGGCTTTATCGGCCTGATCCTCGAAACTTTCGCCCGTGGCATCTTGCGGCCCAAGCGCTGGCGCCTGACACCGATGGTCGCGCATATCGAACAGACCGGCCTCGACGCAGCGCCTATCGTAGCTTTGCTGACCTTCCTGGTC
The DNA here is from genome assembly GCF_001439685.1 of Pseudomonas libanensis. Taxonomy (GTDB): domain Bacteria; phylum Pseudomonadota; class Gammaproteobacteria; order Pseudomonadales; family Pseudomonadaceae; genus Aquipseudomonas; species Aquipseudomonas libanensis. The sequence goes on along the minus strand of NZ_JYLH01000003.1, from coordinate 427,136 downwards.
GGCGCGGTGGTGGCGTTTCTCGGCGCCACGGTGCTCAAGAGCTTCGGCGCGACGATTTTTACCGTGGACCTGGTGGCGTTCTCCTTCCTGCGGGAGTTCGGCGTATTGCTCACTGCAATCCTGATTGCTGGCCGTACCGCCAGTGCGTTCACCGCACAAATCGGCTCAATGAAGGCCAACGAAGAAATCGACGCCATCCGTACCTTGGGCCTGGACCCCATGGAGCTGTTGGTATTGCCACGGGTCCTGGCGCTGCTGGTGGCGCTGCCGATGCTGACCTTCCTGGCGATGCTCTCGGGCATCGTCGGCGGTGGCGTGGTGTGTGCGGTGGCCCTGGATATTTCACCGGCGATGTTCCTCTCGCTGCTGCAATCGGACATTGGCGTGCAGCACTTTCTGGTAGGCATGGTGAAGGCGCCGATCTTCGCCTTCCTGATCGCGGCCATTGGCTGCCTGGAAGGCTTCAAGGTCAGCGGCAGTGCCGAGTCAGTTGGCGCGCACACCACTTCCAGCGTGGTGCAATCGATCTTTGTGGTGATCGTGCTGGATGCAGTCGCCGCGATGTTCTTTATGGAGATGGGCTGGTGAGTCGTCTACACCGTGCGCCCACTGAGGCGGTGATTGAAGTGCGCGGCTTGTGCAACCGCTTTGGCAGCCAGAGCGTACACGAGAACCTCGACCTGGATTTGTACAAGGGCGAAATCCTGGCGGTGGTCGGCGGCTCCGGCAGCGGCAAGTCGGTGCTGTTGCGCAGCATCGTCGGGCTGCGGCGCCCCAGTGAAGGTGAAGTGCGGGTGTTCGGCAAGAACCTGCCGAGCCTGCCTGAGCATGAACGCTCGCTGGTGGAACGGCGCTTTGGCGTGCTGTTCCAGAAGGGCGCGCTGTTTTCCTCGCTGACCGTCACCGAGAATGTTGCCCTGCCGTTGATTGAACACGCCGGCCTCAGCCGTGCCGACGCCGAGCACTTGGCGGCGGTCAAGCTGGCGCTGGCCGGGCTGCCACTGTCGGCGGCCGACAAATACCCGGCCTCATTGTCCGGCGGCATGATCAAGCGCGCGGCCCTGGCCCGTGCACTGGCATTGGACCCGGACATCCTGTTCCTCGATGAACCCACCGCTGGCCTCGATCCGATTGGCGCCGCGCAGTTCGACCAACTGATCCTGACCCTGCGCGACGCGTTGGGCTTGAGTGTGTTCCTGGTCACCCATGACTTGGACACGCTGTACACCATCACCGACCGCGTGGCGGTGCTGGCGCAGAAGAAAGTGCTGGTGGCCGACGCCATCGATGTCGTCTCGGAAATCGACGACGCCTGGATTCACGAATATTTCCACGGCCCCCGGGGCCGCGCGGCATTGGATGCCGCTCAATCGCTCAACGAGGTATGACATGGAAACCCGAGCCCATCACGTGATGATCGGACTGTTCAGCGTAATAGTGGTGGTCGGCGCGATGCTGTTTGGCCTGTGGCTGGCCAAATCCAGCGTCGACAGCGCCTTCCAGGATTACGAAGTGATCTTCAACGAGGCGGTCAGCGGCCTATCACAAGGCAGTGCGGTGCAGTACAGCGGGATTAAAGTGGGCGACGTCACCAGCCTGCGCCTGGACCCCAAAGACCCGCGCCGCGTCCTGGCGCGCATCCGCCTGGCCGGGCAGACGCCGATCAAGGAAGACACCCAGGCCAAGCTGGCGCTGACCGGCATCACCGGCACCTCGATCATCCAGCTCAGCGGCGGCACCCCGCAGAGCCCGGAGCTCAAGGGCAAGGGCGGCAACCTGCCGGAAATCATCGCGTCGCCATCGCCCATCGCGCGCCTGCTCAATAACAGCAACGACCTGATGACCAGCGTCAACCTGCTGCTACACAACGCCAACCACATGTTCTCCCGGGAAAACGTCGAACGCCTGAGCAACACCCTGGATAACCTGCAACAAACCACCGGAGCCATCGCCGAGCAACGTGGCGATATCAAGGTGGTGATGCAGCAACTGATGCAGGTGAGCAAACAGGCCGGTGCCGCCCTAGAGCAAACTACCGTGCTGATGCGCAGCGCCAATGGCCTGCTCAACGAGCAAGGCAAGCAAGCCTTTGGCAGCGCCGAGCAGGCGATGAAATCCCTGGAGCAAAGCACCGCCACCATCAACAGCTTGCTGACCAACAACCAGGATTCAGTGAACAGCGGCATGCAGGGCCTTAACGAACTGGCGCCGGCGGTGCGCGAGCTGCGTGAAACCCTTGGCTCGCTGCGCGCCATTTCCCGCCGACTGGAAGCCAACCCCAGCGGTTACCTGCTGGGCAGTGACAAGAACAAGGAGTTCACGCCATGAAGCGTGCTTACCAAATAATCGCCCCTGTGATCTTGGCACTGGCCAGCGGATGCTCGATCCTGCCCAAGCCGGACCCATCGGACGTGTACCGCCTGGTGTCCACTCAGCCAACCACCCAAGGCACACCGGTGAATTGGTCGCTGCGCGTAGCCAAACCCCAGACCAGCGAGTTTCTCGACAGCCCACGCATTGCCGTGGTGCCTGACGGCAACCTGATCAGCAGCTATGCAAACTCACGCTGGAGCGACCCGGCGCCGGTGCTCTTACGCAATCGCCTGCTGGACGGCTTCCAACGCGACGGGCGAGTGACGTTGTTGAGTACCGACGAGACCAACCTGCAAGCCGACTATGAGCTGGGCGGGCAGTTGCAGGCGTTTCAAAGTGAGTACCATGGCAAAGCGGTGGAAGTCGTGATTCGCCTCGACACGCGGTTGGTGCGCGGCAGTGACCAGCGGATTATTGCCAGCCGGCGGTTTGAAGTGAGGCAGCCGGTGAGTGGTACCCAGGTGCCGGCGGTGGTGGCTGCTTTTGGCCAGGCTGGGGATCAGTTGAATAAGCAGGTGGTGGATTGGGTGGTGAGTCAGGGCAATACCGCACTGAAACCTTGAGGACCTCATCGCAGGCAAGCCAGCTCCCACATTTGACTGTGTTCACACATCAAACTGTGGGAGCTGGCTTGTCGGGTCGCCGCATCGCTGCGATAGCGATTGTGGCCTTAACCAAAAAACCAGTAGCACACCGCGATAGCCGCCACCACGCCAGCAAACTCCGCCAACAACGCACATCCCACCGCATGCCGCGCTCGCTGGATGCCTACCGAGCCAAAGTACACAGCCAACACATAAAACGTAGTTTCCGTACTACCCTGAATCGTCGCCGCCACCAACGCCGGGAAGCTATCCACCCCCTGGGTCTGCATGGTCTCGATCAGCATCGCCCGCGCCGCACTGCCGGAGAATGGCTTGACCATCGCCGTTGGCAGCGCGTCGACAAAGCGCGTGTCCATGCCGGTCCAGGCCACCACATGGCGAATCCCCTCCAGGCCGAAATCCAGGGCCCCCGAAGCACGCAGCACGCCAACGGCACACAGCATCGCCACCAGATAGGGCAGCAGGTTCTTGGCTACATCGAAGCCTTCCTTGGCGCCTTCGACAAAGGCCTCATACACCTTGACCTTGCGCAGGGCGCCGATCACCAGAAACAACATGATCAAGCCAAACAGCGTGAGGTTGCCCAGGATCGACGACAAACCGGCCAACGCCGTGGCAGACAAGGTCGCCAGCAGCGCCATGAAGCCGCCCAGTACCAACGCACCGGGGATCAGGTACGCCAGCACCACCGGGTCCCACAACCGCAGGCGCTGCATCACCGCCACCGACAGCAGGCCCACCAGGGTCGACGCGCTGGTGGCCAGCAGGATGGGCAGGAATACCAGGGTCGGGTCTGCGGCGCCTTGCTGGGCGCGGTACATGAAGATGGTCACCGGTAACAGCGTCAGCGAGGACGCATTAAGCACCAGGAACAGGATCTGCGCGTTACTCGCGGTGTTGGGGATGGGATTGAGTTCCTGCAGCGCCTTCATGGCCTTCAAGCCGATGGGCGTGGCGGCGTTGTCCAGGCCCAGGCCGTTGGCAGCGAAGTTGAGGGTGATCAAGCCGATGGCGGGGTGGCCGGCGGGCACTTCCGGCATCAGGCGGCGAAACAGCGGGCCAAGGGCCTTGGCCAGCCAATCGACGATCCCGGCTTTTTCGGCGATGCGCAAAAAGCCCAGCCACAAGGTCAGGGTGCCGAACAGCAGCACCATGACTTCCACCGACAATTTGGCCATGGCGAAAATGCTTTCCACCATCGCTGCGAAAATCCCGGCGTTACCGCCCACCAGCCATTGCGCCAGTGCTGACACCATTGCCACGACAAAGAAGCCAAGCCACAGGCCATTGAGCATCAGTTAAATCCCCCGAAAGATGGGGCGAATGATAACGGGGCTGGCAGAAACGACAAACCCCGGAATTTTCCGGGGTTTGTGTCAGCACAATCGAGCGATCAGCCGCGAGTGATCTCGCTGGCCGGCAGCGCTTCCTTGCTGCGCCAGTGCGGCAGGGAATTCCAGTAGCGCTCGCCCTTGGCATCATCGTACATGCCTTCCCAGCGGGAGATAACCAGTACGGCCAAGGCATTACCGATCACGTTCAGTGCAGTACGCGCCATGTCCATCACACGGTCGACACCGGCAATGAACGCCAAGCCTTCCAGGGGGATGCCCACACTGCCCAGGGTGGCCAGCAATACCACGAAAGACACACCCGGCACGCCGGCGATACCTTTGGAGGTCACCATCAGGGTCAGGACCAGCATCAGTTGCTGGCCGATCGACAGGTCGATGCCATACAGCTGTGCGATAAAGATCGCGGCGATGCTCTGGTACAGGGTCGAACCGTCGAGGTTGAACGAGTAACCGGTCGGCACTACGAAGCTGCAGATCGCCTTCGGCGCGCCGTAGGCTTCCATTTTCTCGATCACACGTGGCAATACGGTTTCGGAACTGGCGGTGGAGTACGCCAGCACCAGCTCATCCTTGAAGATGCGCATCACTTTCAGGATCGAGAAGCCAAACAGGCGAGCGATCAAGCCCAGTACCGCAAAGGCAAAGAACAGGATGGCCACGTAAACCAGGATCACCAGCTTGGCCAGCGGCAGCAGCGAGGCAAAGCCAAAGTTGGCGACGGTCACCGCGATCAAGGCAAAGACGCCGATAGGGGCGTACTTCATGATCATGTGGGTAACTTTGAACATGCTCTCGGAAACGCCCTGGAACATGGTCACCAGGGGCTCGCGCAGCTCAGGCTTGAGGCTCGACAAGCCCAGGCCGAACAACACGGAGAAGAAGATGATCGGCAGCATTTCGCCACGGGCCACCGCCGCAAAGATATTCGATGGGATCAGGTTGAGGATGGTCTCGATAAACGCGTGTTCATGCTGTACCTCGGCGGCGGTCGCCTGGTACTTGGAGATATCGACGGTACCCAGGGTACTCATATCGATGCCGGTGCCCGGGTGGAACAGATTGGCCAGCAACAGGCCGACCACGATGGCGATGGTGGTGACCACTTCGAAGTAAAGGATGGTTTTGACGCCGATACGTCCGAGCTTTTTCGCATCGCCTACACCGGCAATGCCGACGATCAGCGAGGAAATCACAATCGGGATCACGATCATCTTGATCAGGCGGATAAAGATATCGCCTGCCGGCTGCAACACATTGCTGATCCACCAGGCCTTTTCAGCACTGAAATGGTTGAGCACTGCACCGATTGCGATCCCCAGTACCAAACCGATGAGGATCTGCCAGGCGAGGCTTAGCTTTGCCTTCTTCATGTCATTACCCTTACTTCAAGTGGACTTAAGGCGAATGCGCCAGCTGGAACGCCCGAAAGCGAAAAAGTGTGAGCATCAGCCTCCATGGAAGGTCACCGCAGCGTGGCCGAAATGGCTTACTGGCAGGCGAAAAAAGGCGCAACTATTCCCATGCAAGGGGGCGACGTCTAATGCCGTAAACGCCTACCCTATGCCGAATCGGCATGGCTTTTTTTGAAAATTATTGTCCGAATGGTCAGTTCGAATACGCCATTCAGGCGGGTGAATATGCCGTGAAGCTGCCAAATCAGGCTCGCTCAGCGAAGCAGGACGACGTGACGTGATTGGCAGAAATGCGTGAGAAATCCACCACCTAGCGCCAGAAAAGTCCTATGGCGAAGGCGAAAATTTCTAGATAGATGGTCACGCCGACATACCCAGTAATGGTTGGCGTGAAGCAAAAAGTAAAATCGCGGCTATGGGAGGCATGAAGTGAGGGCATGAGAGTCATAAGCCCGCCGCAAGTTCAGCAAGCTTGAGGACTTGTGAACTTGCGTCGCAGCTTTTCGCCTGACCCGGCCCTTGCGCAGGCACTCCCTGTACCCGTAGGTCGCGCCGATCTCGGTTGATCAGAGCAACCCGGCCCCCTGGTCATGCATCACTCTTGGCGAGCGATGCAGACAGAAAGAAGCGTAGGAGCTTCTTTCTGTAGATTCAGGCTCCGCCTCATACGGAACCTAGTACCAATTCGGATCTTTCTTCAGTTGTTCCATCAACAGCTTTTGCATGCCTTCATCCGGCTTACCAAGGAAACGGTAATCGGCATGCCGTGTCGGGGACTTATCGGCCGGCAGACCGGCTGGGACTTCCACCAACATCGCGTAGGCATCTTCCTTATCGAAACTGAAGGCCACGATAAGGCGCTTGTTCAAGCAGGTATCCGCAGTTTCGCAAAGCGGCCCCACCAGATACTTGTCACCGTCCTCTTCAACAGCATTCATTTGTTCGGCCGTACCCGACAGGTTCATCACCCATTCCGGCAGGCGCTGTTCTTTCTTCACCACGTCTTGCCAGGTCTCACGGTACTGCGGGTCCGCGCTGAGCAATTGGTTAGCCCGGGACTGGCCGTCATTGGCGGCCATCGCCAGGCTGCTGCCGCCCAAGAGCAGGGCGGCAGCAATGGCTTTAAACGGCAGAATGGTCATATTCAGCCTCGGCCTTTACGACCAAAGAAGAACGAAGCGATAAACATCACCAGGAAGACGACAAAGAGAATCTTGGCGATACCCGTGGCGGTGCCCGCGATACCACCAAAGCCCAGGACTGCAGCCACAATGGCGATGATCAGAAATGTGATTGCCCAACTCAACATGGTGATTCTCCTTATGCTTCTATAGGGGTAACAGCGGTAGTGCCGTACAGCCGCTCAATTCAAGCGACCTTGTCTTGCCTAGAACACCCAGCGCTCTTGGGTCGGCAGTTCGTCCAGGGTGGAATCCTGATCGACCAGGCTCAATTGCGGGGCAGTTACATTAGCGCTGGCGCTGCCAATGGAACGGAAGTGGGTCTGGGTCATGGCCGGACGTTCAAATTGCGGGGCTGGCTTCGCACTCTGCTGCCAATGCTGCATCTGCTGGCCAGCAATCAGCGTGACCATCAATGCCAAACTGGCAAGCAGGCCCTGCTGCACACGAAGCGGAGATACACGCAATGGGCTGAGGCTTTGGCGAGTCATGCTGCTTATCTCCCGCATTCTGATTATTCGTTCATGACACTCTTGGGAGAGGTATTGCAGAGTGCATGCCAGCTTTATTGCAAAATAAAACTCAATAAAATCAAATAGTTAAATACACCACATAGATCTATCGCCTCGCATCCTGCACGATGCCCCGGCGTTGCCCGTGCGAAATGCACGATGGCCAATGGTCGGGTCGAGGGATCTAACCCACCCACCTCGTTGCCGAAGTGGCGGGAAGGCATGAAAACGCCATCAGCCGGATCCTGTGCAGCAGGCGTGCAGATATCTGCACGGACACGTCTTTTATGAATCAGAATAAACCATGCAACTTGCCCGATTATTCCGGGACTAAACATCATCACTTTTTTATAGTTAAGGAGCGCGGGACAGATGGGATCAGCCAAGGAACTTCAAGGCCGCATTCTTTTAGTGGATGACGAATCCGCGATCCTGCGCACCTTCCGTTATTGCCTGGAAGACGAGGGCTACACCGTAGCCACCGCCAACAGCGCCGCCCAGGCTGACACGCTGATGCAGCGCCAGGTGTTTGACCTGTGTTTCCTCGATTTGCGCCTTGGAGAGGACAACGGCCTGGATGTACTGGCCCAGATGCGTATCCAGGCACCGTGGATGCGTGTGGTAATTGTCACTGCGCATTCCGCCGTGGATACCGCCGTAGACGCGATCCAGGCCGGTGCCGCCGACTATCTGGTCAAGCCCTGCAGCCCGGATCAGTTGCGCCTGGCCACCGCCAAGCAACTGGAAGTGCGCCAGCTTTCGGCGCGCCTGGAAGCCTTGGAAGGTGCGGTGCGCCAGACCAAGGATGGCCTGGACTCCCACAGCCCATCAATGATGGTGGTGTTGGAGACCGCGCGCCAAGTGGCTGGCACCGACGCCAACATTCTGATCCTCGGCGAGTCCGGCACCGGTAAAGGTGAGCTGGCCCGGGCCATCCATGGCTGGAGCAAACGCTCGAAAAAATCCTGCGTGACCATCAACTGTCCATCGCTGACCGCCGAACTGATGGAGAGCGAGCTGTTCGGCCACAGCCGCGGCGCGTTCACCGGTGCCAGTGAAAGCACGCTGGGCCGGGTCAACCAGGCGGACGGCGGCACCCTGTTTCTCGACGAGATCGGCGACTTTCCGCTCACATTGCAGCCAAAATTGCTGCGTTTCATTCAAGATAAAGAGTATGAGCGTGTGGGCGACCCCGTTACCCGGCGCGCCGATGTACGTATCCTTGCAGCCACCAACCTGAATCTGGAAGACATGGTGCGCGATGGCCGCTTCCGTGAAGACTTGCTGTACCGCCTCAACGTCATCACCTTGCACCTGCCGCCGTTGCGCGAACGCAGTGAAGACATCCTGGCCCTGGCCGACCGCTTCCTGGCACGCTTCGTCAAGGAATACGCCCGTCCCGCTCGCGGCTTCAGTGATGATGCTCGAGAAGCGCTGCTCAACTACCGCTGGCCCGGCAATATTCGCGAGCTGCGTAACGTGGTGGAACGCGCCAGCATCATCTGCCCGCAGGAGAAGGTCGAGATCAGCCACTTGGGGATGGCCGAACAACCGACCAACAATGCGCCGCGTATCGGCGCCGCACTGAGCCTGGACGAACTGGAAAAAGCCCACATCGGCGCGGTACTCGCTACCAGTGACACCTTGGACCAAGCAGCCCGCACCCTCGGCATCGATGCGTCGACCCTGTACCGCAAACGCAAACAGTACAACCTGTGAGCAGGACTTTATGAAGCTCGCGATGAAACTGCGCACTCGTTTATTCCTGAGTATCTCAGCGCTGATCACCGTGGCCTTGCTGGGGTTGATCCTGGGCTTGGTCAGCGTCATGCAAATGGCCAAGACCCAGGAATCGTTGATCCGCAGCAACTTCATCACCCTGGATCTGGGGCTCAAGTTGCGCCAGAGCCTGGGCGACCAGCTGATTATGATGCTGGAGAAACGACCCGACCCCGAGGCCCTGCAAGCCTCCAAGCGCCACTATTTCGAGCTGCTGGACGAAGGCGTCACCCATGAGCAGCTCGATGGAAGAAGCCATGGTTTCAGCCAGGCACGGGCCGATTACCAGAACCTGCTCGAGGCGTTTGACCAATCTCAACAAGCCTCACCACCTGCAGGCAGCAAGGAAAAGCTGACTGAAACCTTCAACGTGTTGCGCAACGGCCTGATCGCCGATCACAAGCGGGCGCTGGAAAATATCAGCACCAGCGAGCATAAATCCCGCGAGCGGGCGCTATTGATCGCCAGCCTCCTCGGATTGGTGGGGCTTGCGGTGCTGATCATCGGCTTCGTCACGGCCCATGGCATCGCGCGGCGTTTCGGTGGCCCCATCGAGGCGCTCGCCAAGGCCGCCGACAAGATCGGCCAGGGCGATTTCGAGGTTACGCTGCCTATCTCTTCGGCGGCGGAAATGAATCAGTTGACCCGCCGTTTCGGCATCATGGCCGAAGCATTACGCCAACATCAGGCAACCAACGTTGATGAGTTGCTGGCCGGTCAGCAGCGCCTGCAAGCGGTACTCGACAGTATCGATGACGGCTTGCTGATGATTGATCGCCAAGGCTGCCTTGAGCACCTCAACCCCGTCGCACAGCGCCAACTGGGCTGGGATGAGGAACGACTCGGACAAGGGCTGGGCGAAGCCCTGGGCCGTGCGGAAATGGATGAACAACTGCAACTGGTGCTGCGCGGCGGCAATCTGGAGCGGGCGCCGGACGACCTGGAGGTGGAAGTCGAGGGCGAGCTGCGTCTGCTGACTTACAGCCTGACGCCTGTCAGCCATACACAGGGACATATTCTCGGCGCGGTGATGGTGCTGCATGACGTCACCGAACAACGCGCCTTCGAGCGGGTGCGCAGCGAGTTCGTGCTGCGCGCCTCCCATGAGCTGCGCACACCGGTGACCGGCATGCACATGGCCTTCGGCCTGTTTCGCGAACGAGCCAAATTCCCGACGGATTCCCGCGAAGCAGACCTGCTGGATACGGTCAATGAAGAAATGCAGCGCCTGATGCAACTGATCAACGATCTGCTCAATTTCTCGCGCTACCAGAACGGCCTGCAAAAACTCACCCTTGGGTCCTGCGATGTGACCGACCTGCTGGAGCACGCACGGGCCCGGTTCGTCGAACCTGCCAACGCGCAGAGCATTGAGTTGCTGGTGGAAACCCAGCCTGACTTACCGCGCCTGTATGCCGATCAAGTGCAACTGGAGCGTGTGCTCGACAATCTGCTGGGCAATGCCCTGCGCCATACCGCCGAAGGCGGGCAGATTCGCCTGCAGGCGCGACGTCATGGCGAGCGGGTGATTATCAGCGTTGAAGATAACGGTGAAGGCATCGCCTATGGCCAGCAAGGGCGCATCTTCGAGCCCTTTGTGCAGGTCGGCCGCAAGAAAGGCGGGGCGGGCCTGGGGTTGGCACTGTGCAAAGAGATCGTGCAACTGCACGGCGGCCGCATGGGCGTGTATTCACGGCCGGGGCAGGGCACGCAGTTCTATATGGCCTTACCGTTGTAGGAACGAGCTGCCTCGCGAAAAGGCATGAACGACGCGGGCTGCCTGACAGTGCAGCGTTATCGTTAAGGTGCTTCGCGAGCAAGCTCGCTCCTACATGTACACAATCAGCGCTGGTTCAGGGCCCGCAGGATCGCGGCGCTTTCAGCATCCGGGGTGCCGTCGAACAATGATGGACGAAAGCGCATCTGGAACGCTGCGATCACATGGCGCGTGGCTACATCCAGCTCCCCGGTCTGCGGCGTCTGGTAGCCCAGGCGAGCCAATTCTTCCTGGAACCAGGTAATGCTTGGCAGCTGTGCGGCGTACTGCACCTGGAATCGGGCCACCGCCTGGGCATCCGGCCAAATGGCCAGGCCTTCTGCAGCCAAGCGCTTCCAAGGGAACAACGGGCCCGGGTCCAGCTTGCGCAGCGGGGCAATGTCGCTATGCCCAATGATGTTCTTGGGGTCGATGCCATTTCGCTTGCTGATGTCCTTGAGCAGCACGATCAGTGATTTTACCTGCGCCTCGGAGTACGGATACCACACGCGCCCCGTCGGCGTATCGCTGAACCCTGGGTTGACGATCTCAATACCGATGGAGCTGGAGTTGAGCCAGGTGCGTCCCATCCACTCGCTTTCACCGGCATGCCAGGCGCGCTGGCTTTCATCCACCAGCTTGTAGATGGTGCCTGAGGCGTCGTCGCCGATCAGGTAATGGCTGCTGACCTGGCCATGGGTCAACAACGCCAGGGAGCGTTCAAGGTTGGTGGAGGTGTAATGCACGACAACGAACTGTATGCGGTTGTCGTGGTTCACCGAAGGATGGCTGGTGTTCAGGCGCGGGCCGCTGGCGCAGCCGGTGAGCAGCAGAAACGCAAAAGCGATATACAAAGATTTCATGGCAGAAGCATTACACTGAAAGTCGATAATGCAACAGTGTAACGTAACGTGTATGCCCAGGCGGTCAAATCACAAAATGGAACATCTTTTATGCCGCCTGTACCTGGTTCCGTCCCGCCGCCTTCGCCCTATACAGCGCTTCGTCGGCGCGCTTGAGTGCCAGGTCGCTGCGCTCGCCGGGCTGAAACTGCGCCACGCCCATGGACACCGTGATTGTCACCGGTTCGCCCTTGAAGTGGAAAGGGCACGCGGCAATGGCCCCGCGCAACACTTCACCCACGGCCAAGGCATCTGCCAGCGTTGAATCGGGCATCAGCAGCACGAACTCTTCGCCGCCGAAGCGTGCGATGAAGTCGGTGGGCCGCAGGCGCTTGCTCAGCACATTGGCAATGATCTTCAAGACCTTGTCGCCCGCCAGGTGACCGTAGCCGTCGTTGATACGCTTGAAGTGATCCAGGTCGAGCATGGCTAGGGAGAGGCTGTTTCCACGCTGATGCCAGGCGTTGACCTCATAATCGAGGCGCTCGCTCCACGCGGCTCGGTTGGGCAAGCCAGTAAGCGGGTCGAGCAAGGCCTTCTGGCGCTGCACTTCCAAGTGCTCGCGGTAACCCAGGGCTTCCTGTTCCATGTTGGCCACCCGCTCCGCCAGGCCCTTGAGGCGTGCGGCCACTTCCTGTTCGCGCTGGTCGCGCTGCTGCTGATGGGCGTCCATGGTGCCGAGCAAGCCCTCGAGGTGGCTTTCGAGCACTTGCTTGAGGCTGTCCAGGTCGGCGGCGTCCTGCACGCTGCTTTGCAGCCCGTCGACCTGTTCACGGATCTGCGTATCCAGTTCCCGCGCAGCCAGGCTGCTATCGGCGTGGTCTTCGCTGGCGACCTGCAGGTGGCCCTGGAATGCCTCGAGGCGCTCGTTGAGCTGCTTGAGATAAGCCTCGAACTCATGCTGGCCGCTGTCAGTGATCGCCAGCATCAGCACCGCCAAGTCATCGAGGATCGGCAGCAGTTCGTACCAGTTCAGGCCATGGGCGAGGCGCTCACGCATGGCCTCGGCCTGAGGCCGGTGACGCTCGGGCAGCGACAGGTCTTCCAGCAAGCCGAGTAAAGTGTCTTCGATGTGCTTGGCCACCGAGCTGTAGGACGGTTCGGGCGAATCAGGCAGGGCGTATATCCCACCTGATGGCAGGTCGTCTGGCTCGGGGCCTTCCAGCACGGGCGGCAGGGACAGGCTGCCGATGGTGGTTTCATCGGGTATGTCGACTTGAACCTGCGGTGCTTCGATAAAGGCGGCGAGGGCACTTTCATGCGCAGGCTCCGCAATCGGTGGCTCCTGCTCGTCGGGCTCAATTACTGGCACAGTCGCTACCGTGGGTTGCCCTTGAGCGGGGACCTCGAATACAAATGTGTCACTGGTGGCCTCTTCCACCTTGGCCTGCGCAACAGCCTCTGGCTTAAAGGCGACGGGTGTTTGCGGCGCTGGCGCAAAGGCACGCAAGGCTTGTGTCAATTCGTCCGCTTGCGTGGGCTCTTGGGGCTCAGGCACGGGTTTTGGCACTACAGGCTTTGACGGCGCCACTTCTAGTGGAGCCAGTGGCGCGACGTCAGCCTCTGGGGCTTCACTCGAGGCGTCTTTACTACCAAACAAACGCTGCAGCAGGCCCGGCCCCGGCCGTGCGGTTTCGCTCTCAGGCTCCAGGTTATTCAGCGCCTGGCCTTGCAGGCTGCTCAGCTCACTGAGCAACAGCGGTATCTCCCGCGCTTGCCCGACGCGGCCATCGAGCTGCTTGGCGAAGGTTTTCAGCGGCCGCGCCACCTCGCGGGGCAGCGGGAGCTTTTGCAACTGGGCAACCAAGGCGGTGAGCGCGGTGCTGATCTGGTCGACCCGGGTTTCGCGACGCTGCTCGGAATCGAGCACGGCCTTTTCCAGGCGTGGCAGCAAGGCGGCGAGGGCAGCGTCCATATCGTCAGTACGCACGACGTCACGCATTTCCTTCATGCATTGATCGACGGCGCGATCGGTGCCTTCAGCGGCAAGCGTGCTGCGTACCAGCCCGCGGCGCAGCAGGTCGAGACGGGCAGCCCAGCGGCGTTCGAGCTTGTCTTGCTGCTCGATGCTCTTGAGGTATTTCTCTTTCCAACGCTGGGCGTCGTCGCTCATGCAAGGGGCCCGCTGGTGCCTGGGCTCAACGCGGGGAATGCATCAGCCGTGAGCGAACCCGGCAGACGAATCTCTACTGCGACCGGCAGGTGATCGGAAATAGGCTGCGCCAGTACCTGCACGCTTTCGAGCGTAAGGGTCGGGCTGAGCAAAATATGATCAAGACATCGCTGTGGGCGCCAGCTGGGGAACGTGGCCTCGACTTGCGGCGCCAATAGTCCAAGGTCGCGCAGCGGGGAATTCTGCAACAGGTCATTGGCATGGGTGTTCATGTCACCCATCAGCACCTGATGCTTGTAGTTGCCAATCATGTCACGCACGTAGGCCAGCTGCAGATTGCGCGTGCGCCCGCCGAGCGCCAGGTGCATCATCACCACCACCAAGGCCTCCGGGCCCTCGCCGAAACGCACGAGGATCGCCCCGCGCCCTTTGGGGCCTGGCAACGGATGATCTTCGATGGCGGTGGGCTTCAGGCGGCTGAGCACACCATTGCTGTGCTGCGCCAGGCGCCCGAGGTTGCGGTTGAGTTGCTGGTACCAATAGGGGAAAGCACCGAGCTGGGCAAGGTGTTCCACCTGATTGATATAACCGGAGCGCATGCTGCCGCCATCGGCTTCCTGCAAGGCGACCAGGTCAAAGTCATTGAGCAGGGTGCCGATTTTCTGCAGGTTACCGGCCCGACCATTGTGGGGTAGCAGGTGTTGCCAGCCTCGGGTCAGATAGTGCCGGTACTTCTCGGTACTGATACCGACCTGGATATTAAAGCTGAGCAGGCGCAGACGGCTGTCCGGCGGCAGCCCCGTGGACTCCAGGTGGTGCTCGTTGACCTGCGGGTCATGCAGGCCAACAGCGCGTTCGGTACGCCAGCGGCGCATAACGGGCCCCTTACTTGGCTGCCCGCTCTTTGGCGATCAGCTGGTCGGCGACATTGAGGGTCTGCTCAGGACCACCGGTAGTGCCCAGGTCGAAACGGTACTTGCCGTTGACGATCAGTGTCGGAACGCCTTGCACGCCATACTTCTGTGCGAGTTCCTTGGCCTGCTTGATCTGGCCCTGGATGGCGAAGGAGTTGAAGGTGGCCAGGAACTTGTCCTTGTCGACACCCTGGGTGGCGACGAAGTCAGCCATTTCGTCCGGTTTGGTCAGGCGCTTGCCTTGTTTCTGGATTGCTTCGAAGACGGCGTTGTGGACCTTGTGCTCCACGCCCATGGCTTCCAGGGTCAGGAACAGTTGACCGTGCGCGTCCCACGGACCACCGAACATGGCAGGAATACGCTTGAAGTTAACGTCCTCCGGCAGTTTTTCCGCCCATGGATTGATGGTTGGTTCAAAAGCGTAGCAATGCGGGCAGCCATACCAGAACAGCTCCACCACTTCGATCTTGCCTGGCACCGAAACCGGAACCGGGTTGCTCA
Source organism: Pseudomonas libanensis (assembly GCF_001439685.1). Lineage (GTDB taxonomy): Bacteria > Pseudomonadota > Gammaproteobacteria > Pseudomonadales > Pseudomonadaceae > Aquipseudomonas > Aquipseudomonas libanensis. The sequence continues at coordinate 411,733 of NZ_JYLH01000003.1, read as the reverse complement.
GTTCGACATAGGTTTTACCGGCTTCAAGCGGCACATCAGCAGCTTGTGCGGTCATGCCGAAGAGGCTGGCAGTGACGAGAGCGGCGCTGAGGATCAGATTACGCATGCTTTACTCCTGGACAAATAAAGTCGCCTCACGCGACCTTTGTTGTGACAGGTCTACGCGGGCATGAGTTCGTTAGTGTAACGGCAGCGGCCACAAAAAAGGGCGGCCTGGGCCACCCTTTTTATGCTTGCATCGCGGGATTAATCGAGTGTTAACGTTGCGTGCAACTTAATGCAGGCCCTGGATGTAACTGGAGACAGCTGCGATGTCTTCGTCGCTCAGCTTGCGAGCGATGGTGCGCATGATTGCCGCGTCGCCGTCGTTAGCTCGTCCAGCCTCTTCCTTACGGAAGTCGGTCAACTGTTTGGCGATATAGGTAGCATGCTGACCACTCAAATGCGGGAAGCCGGCGGAGGCTATGCCAGCGCCGTTCGGCGAGTGGCAACCCGTGCAGGCAGGCAGGCCCTTTTCCAGATCGCCACCACGGAACAACTTCTCTCCGCGGGCGACCAGTTTAGGATCAGCAGCTCCCACACTGCCTTTCTGGCTGGCAAAATACGCCGCGAGGTCCGCCAGGTCCTGATCGTTGAGGTTGGTCAACAAACCGGTCATTTCCAGCACCGTGCGCTTGCCATCCTTGATGTCGTGCATCTGCTTGCTCAGGTAGCGTTCACCCTGGCCCGCCAGTTTGGGAAAGTTCGGCGCCGGGCTGTTGCCATCCGGCCCGTGGCAGGCACCACACACGGCGGCCTTCGCTTGACCGGCAGTGGCATCACCTTTGACGGGGCCCTCTGCAGCGACGGCAGCGCCTGTGATGCCCAAGGTCAACAGCAGACTCACGATCAGTTTGTTCATCAGCTAATCCAACTACGGCTAAGGGTTTAAGAGTTATCTACCGGGTTTACTCACCATCAACTCAATGACGGCCTGGTAATCCTCAGTACTGCAGTCCATGCACAAACCACGCGGCGGCATTGCCTTGAAACCCTGGGTCATGCGTGGCAACAGCATGACCACGCAAACTCGGTTGTACAGCGCTTGCGGATCCTGTGTAGCCTGAGCGCCATAAAGCGGGTCCAGGACACCAGAAGCGGCAACCATTGAGGCCATACATCGACCTTTTCAGGGTTTGAGAGCGTTTTGCGTTCTAATGCGCAATAAAGGTCTATCGCTCCCGTGAACTTCATCCTTCGCTGGGACAAAGCACACACAAAATCTGCGGCATTATATACTGGCGCTACTGAAACGGAAACGACACCGCTTGCCGCACCCTTTTTCGGCACCGCCCACATCGGAAATCTCATGCAACTCAAGAATCCCATCCTCGGCCTGTGCCAACAGTCCACGTTTATGCTCAGCGCCGCCAAAGTGGACCAATGCCCCGATGACGAGGGCTTTGAAGTCGCCTTTGCCGGCCGCTCCAACGCCGGTAAATCCAGCGCACTGAACACCCTGACCCACGCCAGCCTGGCACGCACCTCGAAAACCCCGGGCCGCACGCAACTGCTCAATTTCTTCAAGCTAGACGATGATCGGCGTCTGGTCGACCTGCCGGGCTACGGTTATGCAAAAGTACCCATCCCGCTGAAGCTGCACTGGCAGCGTCACCTCGAGGCTTACCTGGGTGGTCGCGAGAGTTTGAAGGGCTTGATCCTGATGATGGACATCCGTCATCCAATGACCGACTTCGACCTGTTGATGCTCGACTGGGCGGTCGCCAGCGGCATGCCGATGCATATCCTGCTGACCAAGGCCGACAAGCTCACCTACGGCGCAGCCAAGAACACCTTGCTCAAAGTGCAGTCCGAAATCCGTAAGGGCTGGGGCGACGCGATCAGTATCCAGCTGTTCTCAGCGCCAAAACGCATGGGGCTGGAAGAGGCTTACACCGTACTGGCCGACTGGATGGAATTGGCGGACAAGGGCGCAGAAGTTACCGAGTAACTTTCCTGCGGGCAAAAAAAACCCCGGACTTCGTATGGGGAGGGAAGTTCGGGGTCCAAGTTCCGGACCGCTAGGGCGGGGTCCAGATATCTGCCAACACTTAACACAACATAGGAGCATTGAAGGGCTTCACCACCCATTCAGTAACTCTGAGTCGCAATTCACGGGTTAAGTTCCGGCTGGCCCGAAAAACTATTGGAAATAACTGACGGCGATTTCCGATCTAAAGTGCTGCACCACCCCACGCAGTGGTGGTGCAACTGCAGGATCAGTGCGCTTCGTCCCAGTTGTCGCCCACGCCCACATCCACCACCAACGGCACATCCAGCTGTGCCGCGGCGCTCATATGTTCGCGAATCTTCTCGCCGACTTGCGCCACCAAGTCTTCCCGCACCTCAAGTACCAGTTCATCGTGCACCTGCAGGATCACCTTGGCATCCAGGCCCGATTCGGTCAGCCAGCTATCCACCAACACCATGGCTTTCTTGATGATGTCCGCCGCCGTGCCCTGCATCGGCGCGTTGATCGCCGTGCGTTCTGCTGCAGCGCGCTCCTGAGGCTTACTGGAGTTGATATCCGGCAAGTACAGCCGGCGCCCGAAGAACGTTTCCACATACCCCTGGTCGGCAGCCTGGGCACGGGTGCGCTCCATGTACTCGCGAACTCCGGGATAACGGGCAAAGTAGACATCGATATAAGCCTTGGCAGTCTTGGTATCGACGCCGATGTCCTTACCCAGCTTCTGGGCACCCATGCCGTAAATCAGGCCGAAGTTGATCGCCTTGGCGCTGCGGCGCTGGTTGGACGTGACCTCATTCAACTCAACCTTGAACACTTCGGCCGCCGTGGCCGTGTGCACGTCCAGGTCATTGCGGAAGGCATTCATCAAGCCTTCGTCCTTGGACAGATGCGCCATGATCCGCAGTTCGATCTGCGAGTAGTCCGCCGCCAGCAGCTTGTAGCCCTTGGGCGCGACAAACGCCTGGCGAATGCGCCGCCCCTCGGCGGTGCGCACCGGGATGTTCTGCAAGTTCGGATCGCTGGAGGACAAGCGCCCGGTCGCCGCGACGGCTTGATGGTAAGACGTATGAATACGCCCAGTGCGTGGGTTGATCTGTTCCGGCAGGCGGTCGGTATAGGTACTTTTGAGCTTGCTCATGCTGCGGTACTGCATCAGCACCTTGGGCAGCGGGAAATCATCTTCGGCCAGTTTGGCCAGTACTTCCTCAGCCGTGGATGCCTGGCCCTTACCGGTTTTTTTCAGCACCGGCATGCCGAGCTTCTCATACAGGATCGCCCCGAGCTGCCTGGGCGAACCCAGGTTGAATTCTTCACCGGCGATCTCGTACGCCTGGCGCTCCAGCTCAACCATCTTGTTACCCAACTCGATGCTCTGGATGCCGAGCAGGTCCTTGTCTACCAGTGCGCCCTGGCGCTCGATGCGTGCCAGCACCGGCACCAGCGGGATCTCGATGTCCGTCAGCACACTGGCCAGGCTCGGGATCGCCGTCAGCTGCGCGTACAGGTGCTGGTGCAGGCGCAATGTCACATCGGCATCTTCGGCCGCGTAAGGGCCGGCTTGCTCAAGGGCGATCTGGTCAAACGTGAGTTGCTTGGCACCTTTGCCGGCGATGTCCTGGAAACTGACCGTGTCGTGGTCCAGGTACTTCTTCGCCAGACTGTCCATATCGTGCCGCGTCGCGGTGGAATTGAGCACGTAGGATTCGAGCATGGTGTCGAAGGCGATGCCGCGCACGGTAATGCCCTGGGCAGGGTCGCCACCAATGGCGCAGTTGGCCAGGATGTTCATGTCGAACTTGGCGTGCTGGCCCACCTTGAGCTTGGTCGGATCTTCCAGCAGCGGCTTCAAGGCCAGCAGCACGGTGTCGCGGTCCAATTGATCCGGCGCGCCGATATAGGAATGGGTCAGCGGGATGTAGGCGGCTTCATGGGGCTGCACAGCAAACGAGACCCCAACCAATTGCGCCTGCTGGGCGTCGATGCCGGTGGTTTCGGTGTCGAAAGCAAACAACGGCGCATCGTGGAGTTTTTTCAGCCACACGTCGAAGGTGGCCTGGTCCAGAATGGTGGTGTAAACCGCCTCTACCGGTACCGATATAACAGCCTCGACCGCCATTTCGGCGGCAGGCGCAACCTCGCTCGCCGATTTGAGCTCGACACGCTTGGCATCGCGCTGGATTTCGTCGTACCAGCTCTTGAACTCAAGCAACGTGTACAGCTCCAGCAGCTTTTCGCGATCCGGTTCGATCAGGTGCAAATCATCCAACCCAATATCCAGCGGCACATCGACCTTGATCGTCGCCAACTGATAGGACAGGAATGCCATCTCCTTGTGCTCTTCCAGCTTGGCCGGCAAGGTCTTGGCCCCACGGATAGGCAGGGTCGGCACAATATCGAGCTGCTCATAAAGCTCTTTGAGACCGCCATTGACCCCTACCAGCAAGCCCGAAGCGGTCTTCGGGCCAATGCCCGGAACGCCTGGGATGTTGTCGGAGGAGTCTCCCATCAACGCCAGATAGTCGATGATCTGCTCCGGAGCGACGCCGAATTTCTCCTTTACGCCCTCGACGTCCATCGAGCTACCGGTCATGGTATTGACCAAGGTAATGTGCCCGTCGACCAGCTGCGCCATGTCCTTGTCGCCGGTAGAAATCACCACTGGGCGGCTTGCGGCCGCGCTGCTGCGGGCCAGGGTGCCGATCACGTCATCGGCCTCGACGCCCTCGACGCACAGCAACGGGAAGCCAAGAGCGATCACGCTTTGATGCAGCGGCTCGATCTGCAGACGCATGTCATCAGGCATGCTCGGGCGGTTGGCTTTGTATTCGGCGTACATCTCATCGCGAAACGTCCCACCCTTGGCGTCGAAGACCACCGCAAATGGGCTGTCCGGGTACTGCTTGCGCAGGCTTTTGAGCATGTTCAACACGCCCTTGACCGCACCGGTCGGCAGGCCTTTGGAGGTGGTCAGCGGTGGCAGCGCGTGGAAGGCGCGGTACAGATAAGAAGAACCGTCCACCAGGACGAGGGGCGATTGGCTCATGAGCAGGATCAACCTTTTCGGCGGGTCAGGCGCTAGAATAGCCGGACCAATGAAAACAAAGGGACAAGGTTATCATGCGTACATTCAATCGCCTGCTGCTGACCGGTTTGATTGCACTCGCTCCGATGGCTGCCATGGCGGCAGACAGTGCCCCTGGGGGTGATCCGGAAGTTACCATTCGCACGGAAGGCGACAAAACTATCCAGGAATACCGCCAGAACGGCTTTCTGTACGCGATCAAGGTCACCCCGAAGGGCGCACCACCGTACTTTCTGGTACGTGCGGACGGCACCGACGCGAACTTCATCCGCTCTGACCAGCCGGATATGCTGATCCCGTCATGGAAGATCTTCGAATGGAAATGATTTCTTAATTTTAACCGGCGCTGCCCACCGCAGCGCCCGTAACGGCAGTTTTAACCATGTCTGTGTTCACCCCCCTGGCTCGGCCCGAGCTGGAAACTTTTCTCGCACCCTACGGGCTCGGCCGCCTGCTTGATTTCCAGGGGATTGCCGCCGGCAGCGAAAACACCAATTTCTTCATCAGCCTGGAACAGGGCGAGTTCGTCCTGACCCTGGTTGAACGCGGCCCGGTGGCGGAAATGCCGTTCTTCATCGAACTGCTTGACGTGCTCCACGATGCTGATCTGCCGGTGCCTTACGCTCTGCGCACCACCGATGGCATCGCTTTGCGCGAGCTCAAGGGCAAACCGGCCTTGCTGCAACCGCGCCTGGCTGGCAAGCATATCAAGGACGCCAACGCCCAGCATTGCGCCCAGGTTGGCGACCTGCTCGGCCACCTGCACCTGGCCACCCAGGGCGCAAAGGTACTGGAGCGCAAGACCGACCGCGGGTTGGATTGGATGCTCAGTGAGGGCGCGCAGCTGATTTCGCACCTCAACGAGGCCCAGCAACGCCTGTTGCGCGATGCGCTGGCCGAGATCGACGCTCACAAAGCCGACATCCTCGGCCTGCCACGGGCGAATGTGCACGCCGATCTGTTTCGCGATAACGCGATGTTTGAAGGCACGCACCTGACAGGCCTGATCGACTTCTACAACGCCTGTTCGGGGCCGATGCTCTACGACGTGGCAATCGCCTTGAATGACTGGTGTTCGGATGCCGACGGCGTGATTGACGGTCACCGCGCGCGAGCACTGCTGGGCGCCTACGCGGGGCTACGGGGGTTTACCGCGAAGGAAGCCGAGCTATGGCCGACCATGCTGCGCGTGGCGTGTGTACGGTTCTGGCTGTCCCGACTGATCGCGGCCGAGTCATTTGCCGGGCAGGATGTTCTCATTCACGATCCCGCTGAGTTCGAACACCGTCTGGCTCAACGCCAGCAGGTCAGTGTCCACCTGCCATTCGCGCTCTAAAGAAGATCTGCTCGGTCAAAAATGTGGGAGGGGGCTTGCCCCCGATTATGGTGGGTCAGTCACTGATGTATTCACTGACACTCCGTCATCGGGGGCAAGCCCCCTCCCACATTTGAACCTCATTGAAGCTTAGAGCGACTCCAGGCAACCGGCCAGGTCATTGCCGAGCTTTTCCAGCACCTGCTCATAACCTTGCGCGGTAGCTGGCGTATAGCCACCCAACGCATCCAACTCCGCCAACTTCACCGGCAACCCGGCCACCAGGGTTTCGGCCAAGCGAGGTCGCAACGGCGGCTCGCTGAACACGCAAGTCTTGCCCACTTCCTGCAAACGCGCGCGCATCGCCGCTACGTGCTGCGCGCCCGGCTGTACTTCGGCGGCCACGCTGAACACGCCCGCATGCTTCAAGCCGTACGCCTCTTCAAAGTAATCAAAGGCTTCGTGGAACACGAAGTAAGGTTTGCCATCAACCCCCGCCAAACGCTGCTTCAGGCGCGCATCCAGCGCATTCAGGCGTTCTTCGAAGGCTTTGGCATTGCTCTGATAACGCTCGGCATTGGCCGGGTCGGCGGCGCTGAGGTCGGCCGCCATCCGTGCGGCGATCACGCGCGCATTGATGGTCGACAGCCACAGGTGCGCATCCACACTGCCTGGGCGGTGATCGTGGTCATGTTCGTCGGCTTCGTCAGCATGAGAATGGCTATCTTCGCCGAAAATGCGCAGCTTCATGCCCGGCAGGTCCTGCACAGCTACCGTTGCTGCCGTACGGCCTTTGAGCACACGCGGCAAAAACGTCTCCATGTCGGGCCCGATCCAGTACAGCAGGTCCACCGACTGCACGCGCCGTACGTCGGATGGGCGCAAAGCGAAGTTATGCGGTGATGCGCCCGGCGGCAGCAACACCTCTGGAACGGCTACCCCGTCCTGCACAGCAGCGGCAATCAGCTGCAACGGCTTGATGCTCGTCAGCACCTTGACCTCGGCCTGGGCGGCACTCGCAACGAACAAACTGGTGACAAATACGACAAAAACGGCAAAAAGTCGGGACACGATGACCACTCGATGGCGTAGGAACGGGTAACATAATAACGTCTCTATCAAATATCTGTCGCCGCTCATGCCAAAAACACCGCTTGCCAGCCGTCCCCACGACCACTCTCACTGCGTGCACACCGCATTGTCGGAGGCCGATACCCTGTGCGCGCAGAAAGGCTTGCGCCTGACCGCCTTGCGTCGCCGGGTGCTTGAGCTGGTATGGCAGAGCCACAAGCCGCTGGGCGCATACGACATTCTTGGCGTACTCAGCGAGCAGGACGGCCGTCGCGCCGCGCCGCCTACCGTATACCGCGCGCTGGATTTCCTGTTGGAAAACGGCCTGGTGCACCGTATCGCCTCGCTCAACGCCTTCGTCGGCTGCAACCACCCGGAGCATTCGCATCAGGGTCAGTTTCTGATCTGCCGCGAGTGCCACGCCGCCATCGAGCTTGAACAAAAAAGCATCAGTGACGCCATTATCAAAAGTTCTGCCGAGGTCGGCTTCAAGGTCGAAGGGCAAACGGTCGAAGTAGTCGGCCTGTGCGCGGGCTGCCAGGGGGCTTGATGAGCAATGCCTTAATCCGCCTGGAGCAGGTCGGTGTCACATTCGCCGGGCAAAAGGTGCTGGACAACATCGCACTGAGCGTGGAGCCGGGGCAAATCGTCACCTTGATCGGCCCCAACGGCGCCGGCAAGACCACTCTGGTACGCGCCGTACTTGGCCTGCTCAAGCCCGACAGCGGCAGTGTGTGGCGAAAACCCAAGCTGCGCGTGGGCTATATGCCGCAAAAGCTGCATGTGGACCCGACATTGCCGCTGTCCGTATTGCGCTTCCTGCGCCTGGTGCCTGGTGTCGACCGCGCCCGAGCACAGGCCGCGCTCAAGGAAGTGGGTGCCGAGCAAGTGATCGACAGCCCGGTACAAAGCATCTCAGGCGGCGAAATGCAGCGTGTGCTGCTGGCCCGCGCCCTGTTGCGCGAGCCAGAGTTGCTGGTGCTCGATGAACCCGTACAAGGCGTTGACGTCGCCGGCCAGGCCGAGCTGTACAGCCTGATCACCCGCTTGCGCGACCGCCATGGCTGCGGCGTGCTGATGGTCTCCCACGACCTGCACCTGGTGATGAGCACCACCGACCAGGTTGTCTGCCTCAACCACCACGTATGCTGCTCCGGCCATCCGGAGCAGGTCAGTAACGACCCGGCTTTCGTCGAGCTGTTCGGCAAGAATGCCCAGAGCCTGGCGATCTACCACCACCATCACGACCACGCCCATGACCTGCATGGTGCCGTCGTCGATACTCCCCACATTCACGGAGATAGCTGCAAGCATGGCTGATTTTCTGCTCTACGCCCTGCTGGCAGGCTTGGCTTTGGCATTGGTGGCGGGCCCATTGGGCTCGTTCGTGGTCTGGCGGCGCATGGCCTATTTCGGCGACACCTTGTCCCATGCCGCGCTGCTGGGCGTGGCCATGGGCTTCTTGCTGGATGTAAGCCCGACCATCGCCGTGACCGTGGGCTGCCTATTGCTGGCGGTGCTGCTGGTGACTCTGCAACAGCGCCAGCCGCTGGCCTCCGACACGTTGCTGGGCATCCTCGCGCCGAGCACCCTGTCCCTGGGCCTGGTGGTGCTGAGCTTCATGCATGAAGTGCGCATCGACCTGATGGCTTATCTATTCGGGGACTTGCTGGCGATCAGCCCGACCGACCTGGCCTGGATCCTCGGCGGTAGCGCGGCCGTGCTGACCCTGCTGCTGACCCTGTGGCGACCGTTGCTGGCGATCACCGTGCATGAAGAGCTGGCCACGGTGGAAGGCTTGCCGGTGCCTGCCCTGCGCATGGCCCTGATGTTGTTGATTGCGGTGGTGATTGCTGTCGCGATGAAGATAGTCGGCGTATTGTTGATCACGTCGCTGCTGATCATTCCCGCCGCCGCCGCCCAGCGCCATGCTCGCTCCCCGGAGCAGATGGCAATCGGCGCCAGCTTCCTGGGGATGCTGGCAGTGTGCGGGGGCCTGGCGCTGTCATGGTTCAAGGACACCCCGGCCGGACCGTCGATTGTGGTGACGGCGGCCGCCCTGTTTCTGCTGAGTTTTGTCCTGCCCCGTCGAGGGGTGTAGACTTGCTCGCTTTTTGCGCAAATAGAGAGTCGCAGGAATGAAGCCGTTCACCTCCCGTTATCTGCTCCTTGCCGCATTTTCCCTGCTGCTGGGCGCCTGTCAAAGCACACCGCCCGCCGCCCCCGAGGCGCCGGACGCACGCGCTGCGGCTATCGCACAGCTGGAGCAAAACCTGGCCAGCAACGAGCTGGCCACCGCCGAAGACCAGCTCGCGGCGTTGCAGGCGCAATCGCCCAACGACCCAGCCCTTGAGCCTTACCAGCGCCAACTGGCCGAAGCCTACTTGCAACGCAGCCAGATCGTGCTGCAAAAAGGCGACGTCAACGCTGCCGCTACGGCCCTGAGCCGTGCCCGCGCCTTGATGCCCAAGGCCCCTGCGCTGACCGGTGGCGTCAACAGCGCCATCAGCCATGCGCGCAAAGCCGAACTGGATCAGGCAGAGGCAGCATTGAAAGCCGCTGAAGCCAAGCCTGCCGCCAAGGTCATCGACCCGGCAGCGCCGAGCACCACCGTGGCGCTGAACCTCGCGGATGTCGAAGACATGCGTCATCAGTTGGACGCAATCGCCACGGATGTGGTGAATTACCAGTGCGATGTCAGCATCCAGGTGCCACGCACCCAGGATTACCCGTGGCTGGCCACGCTACTGACCAAGCGGGTGAAGCGGATTGATTCGGAGTATGACCTGAAGATTCACCGGCAAATCCTGAAACACATTCCGGCGCAGGTTGTGCTGATTCCTCGCAAGGCGGACTAAAAGCATCGCAGGCAAGCCAGCGCCCACATTTGAACGGTGTGGGAGCTGGCTTGCCTGCGATGACGACCTAACAAACAACCGATAATTTAAGCCGGAATCGCCTTGGATTTCGGCTCACGCTCCCACACCCGATGCTGGGCAATCGCCGCAAAGAAGGCCTTGAACGCCTTGGCATCCGCGCCCACGATCAACCCTGCATCCGCCTCCAGTTTCAGCTGATCCAGCAAGGGTTTCACATCACTGGCTACCGCAATCGCCTTCAGGTGTTTGTAGGCTTCCAGTACGTAATGCAACGCCACACCATCACCGCTCAGCGCCTTCACCGACTCTTTACCGCCCGGGATAAACACTGCGTCGAAGGCAATGGACGGCATGCCTTCCATCGAGGCGTCTACCGGTAGCGTCTTGCCATCTGCGGTAGTCACAGGCGCCGACGTCGGCCCCAGCAATTTAGCATGGGCGCCTTCAGCCTCCAGCGCGGCCTTAAGCGCGTCAATCGCCACACCATCAACGCCGTTAGCCGCCAGAATCGCCACTTTGCGCGTCTTGATATCGCCCGACAGCAAGTTCACCTGGCTCAACGCTGGTGATTCTTTCAGCGATGTCTCACGCGCAGGGACTGTGCCTTTGGTCGGCGCCGGCACGCCCAGGTTTTGCGCAACGCGCTTGGCCAGTTCCAGATCGATATTGGCCAGAATCTCATTCACCTGGCGCGCACGGATAAACTCACGCTCCACCTTGCCCAACTCGAAGCTATAGGCCGCGATGATGTGCTCCTTCTCGTGATGGCTCATGCTGTTGTAAAACAGCGTGGCCTGGGAGAAGTGATCACCAAACGACTCACTGCGCTCGCGCACTTTGTTAGCGTCGACACGCTCGTAATAGGTTTCGAAGCCACCATCCTGTGGCGCAGGCGGGGTTTCTTTCGGCCAACCGCCGTCGATCGAGTTCGGCTCGTACGAAGCACGGCCTTTGTCGATGACCGTACGATGCTGGGCGTCGCGCTGGCTATTATGGAAAGGCACCACAGGTCGGTTGATCGGGATCTCGTGGAAGTTCGGCCCGCCCAGACGGCTGATCTGGGTATCCGTATAGGAAAACAGACGGCCTTGCAGCAGCGGGTCGTTGGTAAAGTCGATACCCGGCACGATATGACCTGGGCAGAACGCGACCTGCTCTACCTCAGCGAAGAAGTTATCCGGGTTGCGGTTGAGTACCATCTTGCCCAGAGGCGTGATCGGCACCAGCTCCTCGGGAATAATCTTGGTCGGGTCGAGCAGGTCGAAATCGAACTTGTGTTCGTCTTCTTCCGCCACGATCTGCACGCCCAGTTCCCACTCAGGGTAGTCGCCGCTTTCAATCGATTCCCACAAGTCACGACGGTGGTAGTCGGTATCTTTACCGGCAAGTTTCTGCGCTTCGTCCCACACCAGGGAGCAGGTGCCTACCTTCGGCCGCCAGTGGAATTTGACGAAGCTGGATTTGCCCTCGGTATTGATCAGGCGGAAGGTGTGCACGCCAAATCCCTGCATGGTCCGCAGGCTCTTCGGAATGGCCCGGTCAGACATGGCCCAGATCACCATGTGCGCCGACTCCGGCTGCAGCGAAACGAAATCCCAGAACGTATCGTGGGCCGAGCCACCGGTAGGAATCTCGTTGTGGGGTTCAGGTTTTACCGCATGCACGAAGTCAGGAAACTTGATCGCGTCCTGAATGAAGAACACCGGCATATTGTTGCCGACCAGGTCAAAGTTGCCTTCCTCGGTGAAGAACTTCACGGCAAAGCCACGTACATCACGTACGGTATCGCCCGAGCCGCGCGGGCCTTGCACCGTGGAAAATCGCGCGAACACCGGGGTCTTATGCTCCGGGGTACGTAAGAAACCCGCCTTGGTCAGTGCCGAATGGTCCCCATAGGATTGGAAATAACCGTGGGCGCCAGTACCGCGAGCATGCACGATGCGCTCCGGGATACGTTCATGGTCAAAATGCGTGATCTTTTCACGCATGATGAAGTCTTCCAGCAGCGAAGGGCCACGAGCGCCGACTTTGAGGGTGTTCTGGTTATCGGCAATCTTTACGCCTTGGTTGGTGCGCAGGGCCTGGCCGGTCGCATCGGAACGAAATTCTTCCAGGGCCTGCAGCTTGGCGTTGGTGTTGCCACGGTCCAGCGTATCGGTACCCGCGACTTCACTCTTGGCCGGGGTGGCTGGCTTGTTGATACTCATCAGTCAAAACTCCTTATTCAAAGTGGCCAGAGCGGTCCCCGGCTCGTATGAGCAAAACCCCAGGCACGGCACCTGGGAAATCGAGTTGCTTAAGTAGTGACTGACTTGGTTTTGTACCGTTCCTTTTTTATGACCTTTGATCGCGTTATTGCCAAATGACTGGATGAATACGAAATAAATGCTAAGAAACGCTATACGGACAGGCTAAAATGCGCGCCCGGCTAACCGCTGATCCCTTTTCAATGCGCCCCACAAGGTTCGCTACGTGATCGAGTTTCAAAACGTTCATAAAACCTACCGCGTCGCCGGTAAGGATATCCCCGCACTGCACCCCACCAGCCTGCGCGTCGAGAACGGCCAGGTGTTTGGCCTGATTGGCCACTCGGGTGCAGGTAAGAGCACTCTGCTGCGCCTGATCAACCGACTCGAGGAACCGAGCGGCGGTCAGATCACCGTGGATGGCGAAGAAGTCACCGCCATGGACGCCAACGGCCTGCGCCGTTTTCGTCAGCAGGTCGGCATGATCTTCCAGCACTTCAACCTGCTGGCGTCCAAGACCGTCGCCGACAACGTGGCGCTGCCGCTGACCCTGGCCGGTGAGCTGTCGCGCAAGGCCATTGACCAGCGCGTCGCCGAACTGCTCGCCCGCGTCGGCCTGTCGGACCATGCCAAGAAGTACCCGGCCCAGTTGTCCGGTGGCCAGAAGCAGCGCGTCGGCATTGCCCGCGCCCTGGCGACCAAGCCAAAGATTTTGCTGTGCGACGAAGCCACCAGCGCCCTCGACCCGCAAACCACCGCGTCGGTCCTGCAGCTGCTGGCCGAGATCAACCGCGAGCTGAACCTGACCATCGTGCTGATCACCCATGAAATGGATGTGATCCGCCGCGTGTGCGACCAGGTCGCCGTGATGGACGCCGGGGTGATCGTCGAGCAAGGCTCGGTGGCCGACGTGTTCCTGCATCCCCAGCACCCGACCACCAAACGCTTCGTGCAAGAAGCCGAGCAGGTCGACGAAGGCGAGCAGCGCGACGACTTCGCCCATGTACCAGGCCGTATCGTGCGCCTGACGTTCCAAGGGGACGCGACCTACGCGCCATTGCTGGGTACCGTCGCCCGAGAAACGGGTGTGGACTACAGCATCCTTGCCGGCCGTATCGACCGCATCAAAGACATCCCTTACGGGCAACTGACCCTCGCCGTCACTGGCGGTGACATGGAAGCCGCGTTTGCGCGCTTCACCGCCGCAGACGTTCACATGGAGGTCCTGCGCTGATGGACGTTTTCCTGAGTTTCTTTGCCAACATCGACTGGTCCGAAATCTGGCTCGCCACCGGCGACACCATGACCATGCTGTTCGGCTCGCTGTTCTTCACCGTGCTGCTGGGTTTGCCCCTGGGCGTGCTGCTGTTCCTGACCAGCCCGCGCCAGCTGTTCGAACAGAAAGGCCTGTATGCACTGCTGTCGCTGATCGTGAATATCCTGCGCTCGCTGCCTTTTATCATCCTGTTGATCGTGATGATCCCGCTGACAGTACTGATCACTGGCATATTCATGGACCAAGGTACCTCCCTGGGCGTGGCGGGAGCGATTCCACCACTGGTCATCGGCGCAACGCCGTTCTTTGCGCGCCTGGTGGAAACCGCCTTGCGTGAAGTGGACCGCGGCATCATCGAAGCCACCCAATCCATGGGCGCCAGCACCCGCCAGATCATCACCAACGCCCTGCTGCCCGAGGCCCGCCCCGGCATTTTCGCGGCAATTACGGTAACGGCGATTACACTGGTTTCCTACACGGCCATGGCCGGTGTCGTCGGTGCCGGTGGCCTGGGTGACCTGGCGATCCGCTTCGGCTACCAGCGCTTCCAGACCGATGTAATGATCGTCACCGTGGTGATGCTGTTGATCCTGGTGCAAATTCTGCAAACCGTCGGCGACAGGCTGGTGGTGCACTTTTCTCGAAAATAACGGCCATTGCCGGCCCAGAGCCGGCAGATGCCCGAACAAGGAGCTTGCTGGATGAAAAAACTACTGGTTGCCTTCGCTGCCGTTGCCGCGTTTTCCGCCCATGCCGAGACTATCAAGGTCGCTGCCTCGCCGGTGCCCCACGCGCAGATTCTCGAATTCGTGAAGCCTGCCCTTGCCAAAGAAGGCGTGGACTTGCAAGTCAAAGTCTTTACCGACTACGTGCAACCCAACGTGCAAGTCGCCGAAAAGCGCCTGGACGCCAACTTCTTCCAGCACCAGCCGTACCTGGATGAATTCAACAAAGCCAAGGGCACTCACCTGGTAAGCGTTGGCGGCGTGCACCTGGAACCCCTGGGCGCCTACTCCAGCAAGTACAAGAAACTGGACGAGCTGCCAAGCGGCGCCAACGTGGTAATCCCGAACGACGCCACCAACGGCGGTCGTGCGCTGTTGCTACTGGCCAAGAACGGCCTGATCACCCTGAAGGACCCGACCGACATCCTGTCGACCATCAAGGACATCACCGCGAACCCGAA
This sequence comes from Pseudomonas libanensis, assembly GCF_001439685.1. GTDB lineage: Bacteria > Pseudomonadota > Gammaproteobacteria > Pseudomonadales > Pseudomonadaceae > Aquipseudomonas > Aquipseudomonas libanensis. Next base: position 396,667 of record NZ_JYLH01000003.1, on the reverse strand, counting down.
AAACCTGAAATTCCGCGAACTGGAAGCCGCCACCTTGCCGCGCGTGCTGACCCAGGTCGACCTGGCGCTGATCAACACCAACTACGCCCTGGAAGCCAAGCTGGATCCATCCAAGGACGCCCTGGTAATCGAAGGCAGCGACTCGCCTTACGTGAACATCCTGGTGACCCGCGAAGATAACAAGGATTCGGACGCGGTGAAGAAGCTGGTTGCAGCCCTGCACACACCTGAAGTGAAAAAATTCATCGAAGAGAAGTACAAAGGCGCGATCAAGCCAGCGTTCTAATCCGCCTCAATCTCCAAAACACTGAAGATCAAAATGTGGGAGGGGGCTTGCCCCCGATAGCGGTGGGTCAGTCAACATCTTCATCGACTGACACCCTGCTATCGGGGGCAAGCCCCCTCCCACATTTGCTTTGTGTTGTTTTTATTTGCGCTGTAGCAAGGCTGGCAACTGCGCTACCAGCTTCTGGTTGTTCAGCGGCGCACGGATAAACCCACGCTGGGTACCGTCCGGACCGATCAACGCCAGGTTGCCGCTGTGATCCACGGTGTAGTTCGGCTTGCTCGTATCCGCCGGAATAAAAGGAATACTCACCGCATTCGAGACCTTCTGCACATCTTCCACATTCGCGCCGGTCAGCCCTTCGAACTGCGGATCGAAGTAGCCCAGGTACTGCTTGAGCTGCGTCGGGGTATCGCGGTTCGGATCGACGCTGACCAGGATCACCTGCAACTTACCCACAGCCTCTTTGGGCAGCTCGCTCTTGATCTGGCGCAGTTGGGCGAGGGTGGTCGGGCAAATATCCGGGCAGAAGGTGTAGCCAAAGAACAGCAGGCTCCACTTGCCTTTCAACTCATTGACCAGCACCGGCTGGCCGTCCTGGTTGGTCATGCTCACCGGCGGTAACTGGCGGCTTTGCGGCAGCAGGATAATGCCGGCGTCGATCAGCGCAGTGGGGTCGCCCTGGCCTTTGCCCGAGAGCACTTTGTTAACGGTCAGGCCCATGATCAACGCCACCAGGGCCACGAGGATGAAGACGGTTTTTTGAGTTCGAGTCATAGGTTCAACAGTAGGTAGTGGTCTACGAGCAGGGCGATAAACAACAGGAACAAGTACCAGATAGAGTACTTGAACGTGTTGATCGCCGCGTGCGGCTGGCTGCCACGGTACAGCACCCAGGCCCATTGCAGAAAGCGCGCTCCCAATACCAAGGCACAAGCCAGGTAGAGCGGGCCGCTCATATGAATGACGTAGGGCAACAGGCTCACCGCCAGCAAAGCGAAGGTATACAGCAGGATATGCACCTTGGTGTAGTGCTCGCCATGGGTGACCGGCAGCATCGGAATGTCAGCCATGGCGTATTCCTCTTTGCGGTGGATGGCCAGGGCCCAGAAGTGTGGCGGGGTCCAGGCGAAGATAATCAGTACCAGCAGCAAGGGTTCGGCGCTGACATGTCCCGTAACGGCAACCCAACCCAGCAGCGGCGGAGCAGCACCGGCCAGGCCACCGATGACGATATTCTGCGGCGTCGCGCGCTTGAGAAAACCGGTGTAGATCACTGCGTAACCGAGCAGCGAGGCCAACGTCAGCCAGGCTGCCAGCGGGTTGGTGAACGCCAGCAATAGAGCCAAGCCGGCAACAGCCAGTAACAATGCAAAGGCTAACGCCGCAATCGGCGACACACGCCCCTCAGCCATCGGTCGTTTATGGGTTCGCGCCATCACCGCATCAATCCGCCGATCGACCACGTGGTTCACCGCCGCCGCTGCGCCGGCACATAGGGCAATGCCCAGGTTGCCGAAAACCAGCACTGTCCACGGCACCCCGGCGCGGGTGGCAAGGAACATGCCCACCAGCGAGGTGATCAGCATCAGCACCACCACTTTCGGCTTGGTCAGCTCCAGGTAGTCACGCCAGATCGTCTGGTAGCGACGTGCGCCGATCAAGGTCGCCATGGCATCTCTCCTTTAAGGGTGATCAGGCCCGAAACCCGTTTGCGCGGGCTGAAACGCCAGCCGAACGGTAGCGGGTGGCGAACTCGGACCAGGCTGGTACGCGCATGGTAATTGACCAATACCAGGGTCAGTAACAACGCCGCTCCACCCGCGTTATGCCCCACTGCCACCGGCAGCGGCAGGCCGAAAGCCACATTGCTCACCCCCAGGCTGATTTGCGCAGCCAGGGCGATCAACAGCAAACCCGCCAGCCGCGTCATGCCCACGACACGCAGTTGCCAGGCCAGGCCCAGCAGCACCAAGGTCACCAGTACGGCGCCGATGCGATGGGTCAGGTGGATCGCCGTGCGCGCCTCGCTGTCGAGCTGGCCGCCCAGGTAATTGGGGCCGATGTGCTGGGTCAGATGAAAGCCATTGGTAAAATCCGCTGCCGGCCACCATTGGCCGTGGCAGGTTGGCAGGTCGACACAGGCCACGGCCGCGTAGTTGGAACTGACCCAACCGCCCAGCGCGATCTGCCCGATCACCAGCACCAGGCCCGCCGTCGCCCAATATTGCAGGCGCTTGGGCACGACTAGCGCAGGCAGCACGCCAGATAAACGCAGGGTCAGCAAAAACAGCAGGCTCAAGGTCGCAAAACCACCCAGCAGGTGCCCGGTGACGACTTGCGGCCACAACTTCAAGGTCACCGTCCACATGCCAAAGGCGGCCTGGGCGAATACCACCGCCAACACAAACAAGGGTAATTTCACCGGCTGGCCCGGGTCACGCCGATGGCTCCACGAGCGCGCCGCCAGCAGCGCGATCAATAGCCCCAGGCTGCCAGCGAAGTAGCGATGGGTCATCTCGGCCCAGCCTTTGTCAGCCTCTACCGGTGTGTCGGGAAAATGCAGTTCGGCATGGGCCAGTTGGGCTTCGCTGTTGGGCACGCTGATAAAACCGTAGCAACCCGGCCAGTCCGGGCAACCCAGGCCGGCATGGGTCAGGCGCGTGTAGGCACCGAGCAGTACGACAATCAGCGCCAGTAACGTGGCAAACAGCGCGAGGCGAAATCCAGGCTTGGCCATGACGATGCCCTTATCCGATATTCGATAGTTTCAGCAGCAGGCGCAGGTCGTTGAGCAAGTCCTTGCCCTTGACCTTGGCGTCGTAGCGCAGCACCAGGTTGCCGTGGGGGTCGACGATCCACAGTTGCGCCTCTGCGGGGGCGGCAGCGCTCTTGGTAAAGGTCGGCAGATCCAGCGGGTAACGCTGCAGTTGTGGGTATTCGGCCTTGAGCTTGGCGTCGTATTGCGCAGCGACAGGCTGCGCGCTGGCCAGGGCGTGGCTGGCACGGGAGGCGTCGCGACCGAGGCCGATCTGCAGTTGCCGAGCGAGGTAGACCAATTGCTGGCAATCGGCAGCGCACGTGGCAGGGGCAGTAACCAGCAGCTGCCAGCGATCTTCATCTGCCTGTACACCGATGTCGGCACGGGTCTGGCCGTTGCCAATCAGTTCGCCGTGGTAGCTGCGACTGTCCGGAACCCAGAATTGCAGTTTGTACATCAGGGTCGCCAGCACCATCGGGCCGACCACCATGAGCAGGATCAGGACCAGTTGCCAGCGACCTTTGCGGCGGTCAGGCACCTCAGACATGTTGGGTGGATTCATGGCCGCTCCCATGGGGCTTCTCCTTTTTGTTGTGCCATCCGAAGTAGAGGTAAAGCACCAGCAACGCCAGTGCCATGGCAAACCACTGCACCGCATAGGCCAAGTGTTTTTCCGGGCCCATGGCGACGATTGGCCAAGTGGTGTCGTACGTACCAGGACCCGCTTCAGCGCGCAGTTCATAGGCAAAACCGCTACGCCCCAACTCGTCCCACAGCGCGGCGGGGTGCAGCGCTGTGAGCAGACGTGGCCATTGCGCGCTCGCAGGGTCGGCATGCAGCTGGAAAGTCTCGCCGGGGGCGACATACACCCAGGCGTCGAGATTCAGTGCCTGTCCGGGGGTGGAAAAAGCCGGCGGTGTACGCCGGTCAGGCCATGGCAGCCAGCCGCGGTTGAGCAATAACCATTGGCCGCTGGCCTGGTCGTGGAAGGGCTGCAGCAGTTCGACACCCGCCTTGCCGTCGCGCATACGGTTATCCAGCAGCACACTGTGCTCGGCATCGAATTGACCACGAAGATGGACGCGGCGAAAGGCAGGGTCGGCCATGTCATTGAGCTGCACGCTGCTCACCGGCTCGGCGGCGCGGCGCTCGGCATAGCTGTCCACCAGTAGCTGTTTTTCATGTCCTCGAGCCAGTTGCCAGAACCCCAGGCTCACCATCAATGGCAGCAACACCAGTACCACCAGCGTCGGCGCGATACCCGGACGAAAGCGCTGCATGGCACTGGCTATACTGGATCTCATCGCCCCTCCCCCTATAGTCCTGGAGCCAGACCATGCTCAAAGCAGCCATTGCCCTGATGCTGATCGCGACTGTCGTGAGCCTGTTCAGTGGCTTGTTCTTCCTGGTCAAGGACGAGGGCAACTCCAACCGCCTCGTCACTGCCCTGACCGTGCGCGTGGTACTGGCCGTGATCACCGTGAGCTTGATCGCCTGGGGCTTTTTCAGCGGCCAACTGGTCTCTCATGTGCCGTGGTAACCCGCCTCACAGCACATAGACGAAGAAAAACAGCCCGATCCACACCACATCGACAAAGTGCCAATACCAACTGGCCGCCTCGAAACCAAACTGATGCTCGGCGTTGAAATGCCCGCGCAGGATGCGCATCAGCATCACAAACAAAATGATGGTGCCGATGGTCACGTGGGCACCGTGAAAGCCCGTGAGCATGAAGAAGGTCGCGCCGTACACGCCAGAGCCCAGGGTCAGGCCCAGCTCTTTATAGGCGTGGATGTACTCCTCAGCCTGGAAACCGAGAAATGCCAGGCCCAGCAGCACAGTGATCGCCAGCCAGATCTTCAGCGCACCGCGATGGCCTTTGCGTAGCGCATGGTGAGCGATGGTGATGGTCACGCTGGAGCTCACCAGCAGAATGGTATTGACCAACGGCAGGCCCCAGGGGCTGATGGTGCCTTTGGGCGCCGGGTAGAGCTTGGGATCGGGGTTGTTGAGCAGCGGCCAGGCAAATTCGAAATTCGGCCACAGCATATGGGCGACGCCTTTGGGGCCTTCGCCCGCCAGCCAAGGGCCCGCCCACACGCGTACATAGAACAGCGCACCAAAAAAGGCGATGAAGAACATCACCTCGGAGAAGATGAACCAGGTCATGCCCCAGCGAAACGAGCGATCCATCTGCGCGCTGTACAACCCGGCGCGACTTTCCTTGATCACCGCGCCGAACCAGCCGAACAGCATGTAGGCCAGCAACAGCCCGCCGACGAAAAAGATCCACGGGCCATGGGATTCCGGGCGCGCCGCCTTTAAGTCGTTGAACCACACGGCCAGGCCATACACGGTGACCAGCAGGCCAATTGTGGCAATTATCGGCCATTTGCTTTGCGCTGGTACGTAGTACGTATCATGAGTCGACATGTATTCGCTCTCCTGATTGAGGGGGCAAACAGTAGCTAGCCGCCGCTGTTCGCGGCCACCGGCGCTTGCCGCGCAGTGATATCAAACAGCGTGTACGCCAGGGTCAAATGCTTCACATCCTTGGGCATGGCGCGGTCGACGATAAAACGCACCGGCATTTCAATACGCTCGCCTGGCTGCAGCACCTGCTGGGTAAAGCAAAAACACTCGGTCTTGTGGAAATACATCGCCGCCTCGGCCGGGGAAATGCTCGGGATCGCCTGGGCCGTCATCGGCTTATCGGTGGGGTTGTAGGCCACGAACAGCATCTCGTTGACCGCCCCGGGGTTGACCACGATTTCATCGGCCTTGGAATGAAATTCCCAGACCATGTCGATGGCATTGGTTGACAGAAACTGCACCCGCACCTGGCGCGAAGGGTCAACGATTTGCTCACCCTCGTACTGCCCGGCGGTCTTGCCGTTGATGCCGAACGCCCTGCACATCACGTCGTAGATCGGCACCAGGGCGAAGCCGAAGGCGAACATCGCCAGCACCAGGATCAGCAGGCGGGTGACCAGGCGTTTGAGGGGCACGGAGTCAGCCATGACGATCACCCGAGACGAACCAGGAAAGTGTGGGAGGGGGCTTGCCCCCGATTGCTGCCCCACAACCAATAATGATGTCGGCTGGCACACCGCTATCGGGGGCAAGCCCCCTCCCACAAGGTATCAGCGATGACGTGTTCATTTGACCTCCGGTGGCGTGGTGAAGGTGTGATACGGCGCGGGCGACGGCACGCTCCATTCCAGCCCTTCGGCGCCATCCCACGGCTTGGCGGGTGCCGGTGTGCCGCCACGGATGCACTTGATCACAATGAACAGGAAGAAGATCTGCGTAGCACCGAACATGAAGGCGCCCACGGATGAGACCATGTTGAAGTCGGCGAACTGCAGGTTGTAGTCCGGTATCCGGCGCGGCATGCCAGCCAGCCCCACGAAGTGCATGGGGAAGAACGCCAGGTTCATGCCCACGAAGGACAGCCAGAAGTGCAACTTGCCCAGGGTTTCGTCGTACATGTGGCCGGTCCATTTCGGCAGCCAGTAGTAGGCCGAGGCGAAGATCCCGAAGATCGCGCCGGGCACCAGTACGTAATGGAAGTGCGCCACCACGAAGTAGGTGTCGTGGTACTGGAAGTCCGCCGGGGCAATTGCCAGCATCAGCCCAGAAAAACCGCCGATGGTAAACAGGATCACAAAGGCGACCGCAAACAGCATCGGCGTCTCGAACGTCAGCGAGCCTTGCCACATGGTGCTGACCCAGTTGAACACCTTCACCCCCGTGGGCACGGCAATCAACAGCGTGGCGTACATGAAGAACAACTCACCCACCAGCGGAATGCCTACCACGAACATGTGATGCGCCCACACGATGAACGACAGGAAAGCAATACTGGCGGTGGCGTACACCATCGAGGTGTAGCCGAACAACGGCTTGCGCGAGAAGGTCGGGATGATCGAGCTGACGGCACCAAAGGCCGGCAGGATCATGATGTACACCTCAGGGTGGCCGAAGAACCAGAAAACGTGCTGGAACAGCACCGGATCACCGCCGCCAGCCGCGCTGAAGAAACTGGTGCCGAAGTGGATATCCATCAGCATCATGGTCACGCAGCCCGCCAGCACCGGCATCACCGCAATCAGCAGGAACGCGGTGATCAGCCAGGTCCATACGAACAGCGGCATTTTCATCAGGGTCATGCCCGGCGCGCGCAGGTTGAGGATGGTGGCAACCACGTTGATCGCGCCCATGATCGAACTGATGCCCATCAGGTGGATGGCGAAGATGAAGAACGTCACGCTCTCCGGTGCGTAGGTGGTGGAGAGCGGCGCATAGAAGGTCCAGCCGAAATTCGGCCCGCCACCGGGGCTGAACAGGGTGGACACCAGCAGAAGGAATGCCGCCGGCAGCAGCCAGAAGCTGAAGTTGTTCATGCGCGGCAAGGCCATGTCCGGCGCGCCGATCATCAACGGGATCATCCAGTTTGCCAGCCCGACAAAGGCTGGCATCACTGCGCCGAACACCATGATCAGGCCATGCATGGTGGTCATTTGATTGAAGAACGCCGGCTCGACGATCTGCAGGCCCGGCTGGAACAGCTCGGCACGGATCACCATGGCGAACGAGCCGCCGAGCAGGAACATGGTGAAGGCGAACCACAGGTACATCGTGCCGATGTCTTTGTGATTGGTGGTCAGCACCCAACGCATCAAGCCTTTGGCGGGGCCGTGGGCGTGGTCGGCATGACCATGGTCGATCACAGTGCTCATGGCCGTTCTCCTGCAAGCGAGTCAGCGGGGCGATTCAGGGCATTCGCAACGAAGGTAGTCATTTGCTTTCCGCCTGTTTCAGAGCCAGCACGTCTTTGGGCGTGACCATGTCGCCTTTGTTATTGCCCCAGGCATTACGCTCGTAGGTCACGACAGCAGCGATATCCACTTCCGAAAGTTGTTTGCCGAAGGCCGCCATCGCGGTACCGGGCTTGCCGTGATAGACAATGCCCAAGTGATCGGCTGCTGGGCCGGTGGCGATTTTCGAGCCCTTGAGCGCGGGGAACATCGGCGGCAAACCTTGGCCTTCAGCCTGGTGACAAGCCACGCAGGTGGTGTGGTAGACCTTGTCGCCACGGGCTACCAGCTCATCCAGCGTCCACTCTTTGGAGGTCAGCTCCTTGAGTTTGGCGGCCTCTTCCTTGCGCTCGCCGAGCCAGGTGTCGTAGTCGGCCTTGGATTTGACCTCGACCACGATGGGCATGAAGCCGTGGTCCTTGCCGCACAGCTCCGCGCATTGGCCACGGTAGATGCCCGGCTTCTCGATACGGGTCCAGGCCTCGTTGACGAAGCCTGGGATGGCGTCGCGCTTGACCGCAAAGGCCGGCACCCACCAGGAGTGGATCACATCGGCGGCGGTCACCAGGAAGCGCACCTTGGCGCCCACCGGCAACACCAGCGGCTGGTCGACCTCCAACAAGTAATGTTCGCCTTTGGTCGCCTGGTTATGGATTTGCTCGGCGGGCGTGGCCAGGTTGCTGAAGAACTCCACATCCTGGCCCAGGTACTTGTAGTGCCACTTCCACTGGTAGCCGGTGACCTGGATATCGATATCCGATTCACTGCTGTCGTAGATGTTAATCAGGGTCTTGGTCGCCGGAATGGCCATGGCCACCAGGATCAGCAGGGGCACCACGGTCCAGAGAATCTCCACGGTAGTGCTCTCGTGGAACTTGGCCGCAACCTGGCCCGTGGACCGGCGGTGCAGAATCATCGACCAGAACATGGCGCCAAACACGACGATGCCGATCACCACACAGATCCAGAAGATGGTCATGTGCAGGTCAAACACGGCGTGACTGACTTCAGTAGCCCCTGGCGCCATATTCGTTGTCCAGGCGGCGTGCGCCTGGCCGAATACCGACCACAACAGTAGGCCCATCCAAACGTGTGGATGTCGCGTCATTGCGGGTTCCCCTTTATGTTTCTTGTTATCCCGCCGGTTTGCACCTGCGGCGAAGGGAGCGGCTTCCATACTGCTTACAACCGCCAAGCCTTGCCTGCGTCATGCAGTTGGGCGTCATCAGCTAATTGCGTACAAAACCGAGTATAGACAGCCAGGGCAACCCCGCAATGTGTAGGGGCAAATGAGCTAAAACAGACAGCTGGGCTCAATAATCCCAGGAGCGCAAACGTTTATCCGACGAACGATGGCATTTCGATATAACACACCTGCATAACCATGAAATAATTATGACAAATGCGTCTTAGGCGCCCGTATAAACGAACTACCTTATCCTCTCCCTTTTCCTATACCTGTTTCACTGGAGCCTTCATGAACACCGCCGCATTGCGCGAGCAGATTTCCCGTGCCCATCAACACGAAGCCAGCACTGGCCAGCTTGCCACACAGCTGGAAAAACAATTGCCGCACCTGCATTCGGCCATATCCTTGGCTGACGGTGATAGCAACATTGTCATGACGCGCTTTGTCACCGCTTATATCGATCTGGTTCCCGATTTGCTGGACGCCGCCAATGACGTGGCCCGCGAGGCCGGAATTGAAAGCCAAATCAAGCCGGTGCTGAAAATCGCCGAACACTTCTTCCTGCAACCGCCCGCGATCATGGCTGGGCACGAGGGCCTCGACGGCCTGCTGGACGAGGCTTACCTGGCCCATCGTCTGGTGGAGGAGGTCAACGATCTGTATATCAAACATTTCGGCCAGCCGTTGATTCCCGCGGATACCACCGTGGCCAATGTGATTGCTCACCGATTGATCGGCGAAACATTTGCCAACCAGTTGGATGAAGCCGTACACCACGCGGTAGATGAAATGCTTAACGAAGACAGCTTTGCGCTGGAGTCGGTCGAGGCGTACCGCGAGACACTGAAGAGCCCGAGCACCGAAGCGGCATGGAAACGCTGGCCGTGCCTGTCGCGCCAGCTTGGGGTTGAACTGACGCTGGATCAGCCGGCGTAAATCGTCCGGTTTACAAAGATCAAATGTGGGAGGGGGCTTGCCCCCTCCCACATTTTTTGATCCGGTTTCGTCAGGTAGTAGACGGCGCCGAACCTATCCCCACCGTTGTGCGTACCCGGCCTTCCAACCGGCGCTTGAGCCCACGCGCCTCAATCACCAGCGTCGAGCCCTTGGCCGCATTGGCCCGGCCCCACTCCTCCAGTAACTCCAGGCAAGAGTGGTCGATATAACTCAGGTTACTCAGCGGCACGTGCAACGTGGTCCCCGCAGGCACCGTCGACAGCACCTGAGTCAACGCCGGCACTTTCAGAAAGGTCGCCGCACCCGTCAAGCGCAGCTCCATCTCACCCTCTTGAGGCAGGTCGATCAGACTGACTTTCAATCGCGAAGCCTTGAAGGCCAGTTTAAGCAACGTCAACCCAAAGCCCACCAGCACACCGGTCAGCAAGTCGGTAAAGATGATCGCCAGCGCCGTAGCCGCATAGGTAAACATCGGCATCCGCCCATAGCGCCCCAGTGCCTTGAACGCCTTGACGTCCACCAGCTTGATCCCGGTGTACACCAGCACACCCGCCAGGCTTGCGACCGGAATGCTTTGCAGCACGCTCGACAGCAAAAGTACAAAGCCCAGCAGCCACAGGCCGTGGAACATCGCCGATAAACGCGTGGTAGCACCGGCCTGGACGTTGGCCGAGCTGCGTACAATCACGCCGGTCATCGGCAAGGCGCCAACCAGGCCGCAAAGCATGTTGCCGACACCCTGGGCAGACAACTCCTTATCGAAATCGGAGCGCTGGCCGCTGTGCATACGGTCGACCGCTGCGGCAGACAGCAGGGTTTCGGCACTGGCAATAAACGCGACGGCAAACGCCGCGATCAACAGCTGTGGGTCTGCCAGATTGAGCAGGTCGCTGGGGCGCAGCCAGTCGATGGCATCCGCGAGATTTTCCGGGACTTCCACACGCTTTACCTGCAAAGCCAGCACCAGGCTGGTGACGGTCGCAAGGCCCACGCCGAGCAAGGCGCCCGGCACGAACCGTAGCCGTTGCGGACGGAATTTATCCCACAGGTACATCACCAACATGGTCGACAGGCCGAGCAGGCCGGCTTGCCAACCCAGCCCGCCGCCGAGGGTCGGAATTGCTTCAGCCACAGCCGCCGGGAAACCTGCCAGGTTATCCAGCCCAGACGGCTTGGGCGCCCCATCGAGCATCACATGGATCTGCGATAACACAATCAATACGCCGATCCCCGCCAACATGCCGTAGACCACAGCCGGTGCCGTGACACGAAACCAGCAGCCCAGGCGTAGACGCCCGGCCACCAGTTGCAGGAAACCCGCCAGCAACAGGATCGGCCCCAGCATCAGCATGCCGTGTTGGCGCACCAGCTCGAACACCAGCACCGCCAGACCCGCTGCCGGGCCGCTGACCTGCAGCGGCGACCCTGCCAACCAGCCCACCACCAGGCCACCGATGATACCGGTGATCAGCCCTTTGGCCGGCGGCATGCCGGACGCGATCGCGATCCCCATGCACAGGGGCAGGGCGACCAGAAACACAACCACGGAGGCGAGCAGCTCCCGCGGCAGTACAGCTTTCAATTGAGCAGCACGCATGATGGCTCTCCCGAGGCATTCGCCGGGCACGGCAAAGCCTGGCTGCATCCATGGCAGCCACCGCTTTACCCGGCGGGGAAGTGTTTTAGAAGCGCGCTCTAGGCGTCGCGGACGGGATCGGCTCGGTGCCGTTCAACGGTCGAAACGCTGCCTTTTCCGCATCGTAGGCCCGAATTTCGCTGGTCTCGATGTTGTAGATCCAGCCATGGATAAACAGATGACCATTGGCCATGCGCGAAGCCACCGAAGGGTGGGTGCGCAAATGCTGCAACTGGGCGATGACGTTTTCTTCGGTCAACACCTTCATGCTCTCGCCTTCATTGGCGCAGTCGCAGTTGTCATGGACCATGGCCTTGGCGACCTCGGCGTGACGCAACCAGGCCCTGACCGTCGGCATCTTTTCCAGGCTATCGGGGTTGAGTACCGCGCGCATGGCGCCGCAGTCGGAGTGCCCGCACACGATGATGTGCTGTACACCCAGGGCGAGCACCGCGTACTCGATGGCCGTGGATACGCCACCGTTCATCTGGCCGTAGGGAGGCACCACGTTACCGACGTTACGGGTTACGAACAGGTCGCCGGGGGAGCTTTGGGTAATCAGCTCGGGCACGATGCGCGAATCGGCACAGGTAATGAACATCGCCCGCGGGCTCTGCGCCGTGGCGAGTTTCTTGAAGAGTTCTTCCTGCTGGGGGAAGACGTCGTGATGGAAATGCAAAAAGCCGTCAACGATATGTTGCAACGCTGCATCGGCGGACTCCGCCCCAGGGGCTGAAACCGACGCAGCCAACGGCTGTTTATCCTTGTCACTCATGATTCATCCTCTTGATTAATGCAGGGGAGTGTTCACCACCATTCGACGCCGGGTGAGTGGAATAGTTGAGACCCACACAACCCACGGCGGCGACTTATGAGTCACTCGCTGAACAAGGTAACCGCCGAAACTTAACTCAAACTGAATGAACCGCTCTAGCTCGGGGCTTTCAGTGATATCAAAACGCGACCACTCATACAGTAATGGTGCTGTCTTATTCATCAGTCTACAACAATGCCATTTGCCTGCCCGGCGGACAGAACGCCGCGCAATCCAGATTGAAACCTTCACGACGATTCAGCCCCAGGCGCTTGATCGCCTTGCTGAAGCGTTGCGCCAGCAGGTCCGCAAATGGTCCTTCACCACGCATTCGCACACCGAAGCGGCTGTCATACACCTGGCCACCGCGCACCTGGCGCACCAGGCTCATGACATGGGCGGCACGCTGAGGATAATGGGCCGCCAGCCATTCCTCGAACAGCGGCGCAACCTCCAACGGCAAGCGCAGCATCATATACGCCGCGCTTTGTGCCCCGGCCGCGTGAGCCTCGGCAAGCAGGCTCTCCAATTCGCTGTCGTTGATCATCGGAATCATCGGCGAACACAACACGCCCACCGGGATACCCGCCTCGCGCATGACCCGAATCGCCCTCAGCCGCGCCTTGGGCGCCGCCGTGCGTGGCTCCAGGATGCGCTTGAGCTCATCGTCCAGGCTGGTGAGGCTGATCATCACTGCCACCAGGCGTTGGCGGGCCAGCTCGGTCAGCAGGTCGAGATCGCGCAATATCAACGACCCCTTGGTGATGATAGTCACCGGGTGCCGGTAGCGCAGCAGCACTTCCAGGGTTTGCCGAGTGATCTTGTATTCACGCTCGATAGGCTGGTACGGATCGGTATTGGAGCCCAGGTTGATCGGCGCGCACACGTAGCCAGGCTTCGACAGCTGCTGTTCCAGCACATCAGCCGCGTTGGTCTTGGCGATCAACCTGGTTTCGAAGTCCAGCCCCGGGGACATGTCCCAATAGGCATGACTGGGCCGCGCATAACAGTAGATGCAACCATGCTCGCAGCCGCGATAAGGGTTGATGGAACGATCAAAGGGCAAGTCCGGCGAGTTATTGCGCGTGATGATGGTCTTGGCCGTTTCAATACGCACTTCGGTGCCTTGGGTCTCGGGCACCTCCTGATACCAGCCGTCGTCCTCAGCCACGCTGACAGTAGGTGCAAACCGGTTGTGCAGGTTGGTGGCCGTGCCCCGACCCCGGGGCGGCAACGCAGTAGACATGAAAACGCCTCGATACTGTTTTTATATACAGTATCGAGGCGTGAGCTTTCTGACCAGTGCCGTTGGGCGGCCAGGGAGAGGTCAGTGCTTTTGCGTCACCTGCCCCAAGTCATCCCCCGAGGTCGTGCGCATAGTGCTTTTGCGCAGGTCCGCCACCTCACCGGCATCGATCGGTGCCCCTTTGTTGCCCCAGCTGCCACGGATAAAACCGACCACATCCGCCACTTCCTGGTCCGACAGGCGCCAGGCGAAAGCCGGCATGGTGAAGGTCGATGGCGCCGTATGGGTCGCAGGCAAAGTACCGCCGTTCAACACGATGTTGATCAACGATGTGGCATCCGCCGTCTGCAATACCGGGTTGCCCGCCAGTGCCGGGAACACACGCGTATAGCCATGGCCATCGGTACGGTGGCAGGCCGCGCAGTTATCGATATACACCGACGCGCCTGGCTTACTGTCATCGCCTTTCCAGAGCGCTTGGGCTACCTGCTTGTCGTACTGGTGTGGCTGGTCCTTGGGATCGACCGCCGGCAGGCTCTTTAGGTAACGGGCGATAGCGGTCAGGTCGTCCTGCGACATGTACTGCATGCTATGGACGACAACATCGCTCATGCCACCGAACACCGCGCTGCGGTCACTGCGACCGGTCTTGAGGAACTGCACCAATTGCTCCTCGCTCCAGCTGCCCAGGCCATCCTTGTGGTCACCGCGCAGGCTTTTCGCGATCCAGCCTTCCAACGGTGCACTGCCGGACAGGAAGGCGTTGCCATCAGCGGCACTCAGGGCTTTTTCCTGCATGGTAAGGGCACGAGGCGTATGGCAGGCGCCGCAGTGGCCGAGGCCTTCAACCAGATAAGCACCACGATTGATCACCGGATCAGCAGCGGTTTGCGCCTGATGCTCCTCGACCGCTGGCGCGAACATCCAGCGCCAAGCCGCCAACGGCCAGCGCATGCTCAAGGGCCAGGGAATATCGCTGTCCTTGTTCTCCTGGGCAACCGGCTCAACGCCCTTCATGAAATACGCATACAACGCCTGCATATCGCTGTCGCTGACACGCGCATAAGACGGATAGGGCATTGCCGGGTAAAGCGTACTACCGTTCTTGGCGACGCCATGGCGCACGGCCTTGTCGAAGTCCTCGAATCTATAGTCGCCCAGGCCGGTCTTGTCCGGGGTGATGTTGGTGGAATAGATCACGCCGATGGGGGTTTCCATGGGCAGGCCTCCGGCGAAGGGTTTGCCACCCTTGGCGGTATGGCAGGCCACGCAGTCACCGGCACGCGCCAGGTATTCACCCTGCTTGATCAAGTCGGTTTCGGCAGCACTGACCGAGCAACTGCTGAAGAGCGCCAGGGAGGCGATAACGAATGCTTTCATGGTTATCGCTCCTTATGCCTGAACCAGTGGGCCAGGGTTTTTCAGATACTGCTCGCGGATCGCTCGAGCCGACCAATAGGTCAACGCTGCTACCAGCCCCGTAGGGTTGTAGCCCAACCCTTGTGGGAAAGCAGACGCACCCGGGACAAACACGTTGTGTACATCCCAGCACTGCAGGTAGCGGTTCAAAGCACTGGTTTTTGGATCGGTGCCCATGATCGCGCCACCGTTAAGGTGGGTGGTCTGGTATGAGGCGGTATTGAAGTGCTCGCCGACTTTTTTACCCAACACCGCGATGGCCTTGGGGTTCATGGCTTGGGCGACCTTGCCCATTTTCTCGATCATGAAGCGGTTCATCTTGATGTCGTTTTCTTGCCAGTCGAAGGTCATGCGTAGCAGCGGCAAACCGTAGGCATCGCGGTAAACCGGATCCAGGTCCAGGTAGTTACTGCGGTAGGACTGATGGGCGCCGTGGGCATCCATCGACACCTGATGGGTGTAGTAATCGGCGGTGGCGCGCTTCCAGGCGCTGCCCCAGGCCGGCGTGCCCGGCGGGTTGGAGGTACCGGCAATCGGCCGGCTGCCGGCCTGGTTGACCCACATCGGCGAGCCACCCACGAAGCCGTGGGGGCCGTGGTCGAAGTTGTCGGCATTGAAGTCGTCGATGGCCACGCCATTGCCGCCCGCGCCGATGAAGTTGTTGGTGTGAGTGTCCTTGTCGAAGAACGCCTTGATGGTGCCCATGTTCTGGTAGGCGAAGTTGCGGCCCACCACGCCCTCATTGGTGATCGGGTCGTAGGGCTTGCCGATGCCCGACAGCAGCATCAGGCGCACGTTATGGAACTGGAACGCGCCAAGAATCACCAGGTCTGCCGGCTGCTCGCATTCGCGGCCCTGGGCGTCGATATAAGTCACGCCGGTGGCTTTTTTCCGGGTGCTGTCGAGGTTGACCTTAAGCACGTGGGAATTGGGCCGCAGCTCGAAGTTTGGCACTTGGCGAAGGGCCGGCAGGATGTTCACGTTCGGTGACGCCTTGGAATACATGTAGCACACGTAGCCACTGCAAAAACCGCAGAAATTGCACGGGCCCATCTGCGCGCCGTAAGGGTTGGTGTAGGGCCCCGAAGTATTGGCCGACGGCAGGTTGTAGGGTTTGTATCCCACTTCAGCCGCGGCTTTTTGAAACAGCTGTGCGGAGACCGTATTTTTCTGCGCCTCCAACGGGAACGGGTTGGAGCGATCCGGCGCATACGGGTTGCCCCCACGACCTTCGCCTACCAACTGCCCCTTGACGGTCCACGCCTGACCGGAGGTGCCGAAGACTTTTTCCGCATAGTCGAAAAATGGCTCCAGCTCTTCGTAGCTGACACCGAAATCCTGGATGGTCATGTCCTTGGGAATAAAATTCTTCCCATAGCGCTCTTCGTAATGGCTGCGCATGCGCAGTTCGATGGGGTCGACACGAAAATGCACACCTGACCAATGCAGGCCCGCCCCCCCTACGCCGTTACCCGGCAAAAACGCACCGAGCTGACGATTGGGCAGGGCAACATCATTCACGCTATGGCGAATGGTCACCGTCTCTTTGGAGATATCCTGGAACAGCTTTTTACGCACGCTGTAGGTCAATTCGTCGATGACCTGGGGATAGTTGCCGTCCGGATAGGTGTCCTGCATCGGGCCGCGCTCCAGCGCTACCACGTTGAGGCCCGCTTCCGTAAGCTCCTTGGCCATGATCGCGCCGGTCCAACCGAAGCCAACAATCACCGCATCCACTTTCTTCATGATGGTCGCCACGTTTATGCCCTCTCGCCGCGAATGGAAACAGCCGGGAAGGGGTATTGCTCGTTGCGTTCCACCCAATCCATGAAGTCGGCGCGTGCGCCCGGGAAGCCGATCATGGTCCAGCCGACCATGCCCTTATTGCCGCCGTGGATGGGATCGCAGAAGAAACCCTCCTTGGTGTTTTGCAGCAACAGGTTGAAGAATATCTTCGCTGGCACTGCCTCGAAATGCGCTGCGACTTCACTGCCGCCAGCCTCCAAGCGCCGCAGCATATCGTCCCGGGTAGCGCTGTCTTGCGCAGCAAAAACTTTACCGTTGAACGCCTTCGACCATGCATCCGTCGCAGCAATACCCAGGCGGTAGATTTCCTTGGGCACTAATTTGCTCTGCCAGCCCATCTCCGGCGCTGCATCGGCATTGAACGGTCCCTGCATGTACCACAGCGCGCCACTGGCGTACGGCGTGTTCATCTGACGGTCAATGTATTCCGGCGCGCCAGCCTCCAAGGCACCAGGCCCCTGGGCGTCGGCGGGAATCAAGCGCTCCACGGCGGCATTGATAAACGCCCATTCCTCAGCCGTGAAATAGCTCGGTTCATAGGTCTTTTCGTTTGGCGCAGGCTTGACCGGCGCTGCCTGGGCAGGCTCCGGCGTGGCCATCAGCATCGAACCGCCAAGGCCGGTGCTGGCAACCGTGACCACCGGGATCAAGGTCAAGGATTTGCGTAGAAAGTCACGCCGGGGGTTGTCTTGATCTTGATCAGACATGGGTACACCTCATCATGTGGGCACGGGTTTGGCAGCCGCTTCTGAGAACGGTTTGTCTTTTTTTAGCGGCACACTGGATCCAACCGATCCTATGAGATAGAGCGCAGCCGCAATCAATGGTTACAAATGATAGCAGGCTAAGGATGTAGAGGAGAGATTCAGCGACCTAAGTCGCATAAAAAGTGGAAGAGGGCTTGCCCCCGATAGGGTCGTGTCAGCCAAGTTGTGCATGGCTGAAACGCCGCTATCGGGGGCAAGCCCCCTCCCACATTTTGGTACGCGTACGGGTTGTCAGTCTTTCTTCAACTTGGGGTTGGGAAAGAACTGCACGGCTTGCACTTTTGGATCCGCAGGTGCTTTCAACGCAGACGTATTGACCCGCGTACCCAATTCCTTGGGCACAGACAAGCCTTGATCATTGAGCGTATCGGTATAGCCGCAGGCCACGCATTCACGGTGCGGCACGCTGTCTTCGGTCCACATCTTCAACTTGTCCGGCTCGCTGCACGCCGGGCAGACCGCCCCGGCGATAAATTGTTTTTTGGTCATCACAGGCCCTTCACTCATGCTGCCGCGTCCTCACTGAGGCCGCTGTGGCGCAAGAGTGCGTCAATCGACGGCGCCCGTCCGCGGAAGTCGACGAACAACACCATCGGCGCCTGGGACCCCCCACGCGCCAGGATCGCTTCGCGGAAGGCGCGACCGGTCTGGGCGTTGAGCACTCCGTCTTCTTCGAACTTGGAAAATGCGTCCGCGGACAGCACTTCCGCCCACTTGTAGCTGTAGTAACCCGCCGCATAACCACCGGCAAAGATGTGCGCGAAGCTGTTAGGGAAGCGGTTGTAGGCCGGTGGACGCATCACCGAGACTTCGTCACGCACGCCTTCAAGGACCTGCGCCACGCTGCGGCCATCGCCATGGGTGGCGTGCAGCTCGAAGTCAAACAGCGAGAACTCCAGCTGGCGCACCATCATCAGGCCGGACTGAAAGTTTTTCGCGGCGAGCATTTTTTCCAGCAGGTCCTGGGGCAGCGGCTCGCCGGTTTCATAGTGGCCGGAAATCAGTGCCAGGCCCTCGGGCTCCCAGCACCAGTTCTCCATGAATTGGCTCGGCAACTCCACCGCATCCCACGCCACGCCGTTGATACCGGATACGCCGGCATGTTCGACGCGGGTCAGCAAGTGATGCAGGCCGTGACCGAATTCGTGAAACAACGTGGTGACTTCATCGTGGGTCAGCAGGGCAGGCTTGCCGCTGTCGGCTGGAGTGAAGTTGCACACCAGGTTGGCTACGGGGCTTTGCAACACGCCATCGACGGTGCGGCGGCGGTCACGGGCTCCGTCCATCCAGGCACCGCCGCGCTTGTTGGCGCGAGCGTACAGATCGAAGAAGAAGCGCCCGACGTGCTCGCCGTTTTCCTTGATTTCGAACAGGCGGACATCCGGGTGCCAGGTGTCGAAGCCTTTTAGCTCGGCGATCTCAATGCCATACAGGCGCTGAACGATGGAAAACAGCCCACCCAGCACCTTGTCGATGGGGAAGTAGGCGCGCAGGGCTTCCTGGGACACGCTGTAGCGCTGCTCACGCAATTTTTCGCCGTAGAAACCGCTGTCCCAGCTCTGCAGGTCGGCGCAGCCTTGTTCGGCGGCGTAAGCCTTGAGCTGCTGCAGATCCTGGGCGGCAAACGGCTTGCTGCGCTTGGCCAGGTCGCGCAGGAAGCTCAGCACCTGGTCACTGGACTCGGCCATCTTGGTCGCCAGGCTCAGCTCGGAGAAGGATGCAAAACCCAACAACTGGGCCAGTTCCTGACGCAGGTCGAGGATCTGCTCCATCACCGGGCCGTTATCGTTCTGGCCCGCGTTCGGGCCTTGATCCGACGCACGGGTACAGTAGGCGGCGTACACCTCCTCACGCAAGGAGCGGTCCTGGGCGTAGGTCATTACCGCGTAGTAGCTGGGAAACTCCAGGGTGATCAACCAGCCATCAAGGCCCTTGGCCTGGGCCGCGGCGGCCATTTGCGCCTTGGCCGAGTCGGTCAGGCCGGCGAGGGTGGCTTCATCGGTGACGTGCTTGGTCCAGGCCTGGGTGGCGTCCAGCAGTTGGTTGGAAAATTTGCTGCCCAGCTCGGAAAGCTTGCTCTGCACTTCGGCGTAGCGCTTTTGCTGCTCCGGCGGCAGGTCGATGCCCGACAGGCGGAAATCGCGCAGGGCGTGTTCCAGGATGGTTTTCTGCGCCACGTCGAAACCGGCAGCCTCTGGGCTGTTGGCCAAGGCTTCGAAGGCCTGGAACAGTTCGCGGTTCTGGCCCATTTCGGTGGAGTAGGCGCTCAATGCCGGCAAGCAAGCCTCGTAGGCTTCGCGCAGCTCGGCGCTGTTGCACACGGCATTGAGGTGGCTGACCGGGCTCCAGGCAGCGCCAAGACGATCATTGAGTTCATCCATGGCAAGGACCAGACCGGCCCATGTCGGATTTTTACCCTGGCTTTGCAGGATCTCTGCGATTGCCACACGGTTGTCGGCGAGGATCTGTTCGATGGCCGGCTGGACGTGCTCGGCACGGATCGCCGAGAACGGCGGCAGGTCGTAGGGCTGCAAAAGAGGGTTGTTCGCGCTCACGGTTGGCACCTTGGCTGAAGAAACATGTAAGAACAAAGATGGGGCCATCTTAATTACAATCAACACCCACCGCAGCTATCAGCAGAAGAGAGAGAGGCTATCGTGACCCTTCGCACCTATCAGAATCACACGCCAACCCTGGGTACAGGGGCTTTTGTCGATATTTCGGCGGTGGTGATCGGCGATGTCGAAATCGGCACCGACAGCTCGGTATGGCCGCTGACAGTGATACGCGGCGACATGCACCGCATCCGCATCGGTGCACGGACCAGCGTGCAGGACGGCTGCGTGCTGCACATTACCCATGCAGGGCCGTTCAATCCTGACGGTTTCCCGCTGCTGATCGGTGACGACGTGACCATCGCCCACAAGGTCATGCTGCATGGCTGCACCGTGGGTAACCGCATCCTGATCGGCATGGGCAGCATCGTGATGGACGGTGCCGTGGTCGAGGACGACGTGATCATCGGCGCCGGCAGCCTGGTGCCGCCAGGCAAGAAACTCGACAGCGGCTTCTTGTACGTGGGCAGCCCGGTTAAACAGGTCCGCGCCCTGACTGACAAGGAGCGTGCCTTTTTCACCTACAGCGCCGCGAACTACGTGAAACTCAAGGACCTGCACCTGGCTGAAGGCTTCGATCAATGATCCTGAACCACTCCACCGTGCTGTTCGACCTGGACGGCACCCTGACCGACCCGCGTGAGGGCATTACCCGGTCGATCCAGTATGCCCTCGGCAAGTTGGGCATCGACGAGCCCGATCTGACCAAGCTCGAACACTTCATCGGTCCGCCCTTGCTGCAGGCGTTTATGCAGTTCTACGGCTTCGACGAGGCCAAGGCCTGGGAAGCGGTGAATTTCTATCGCGAACGCTTCAAGGTCACCGGGCTGTATGAAAACCGCGTATTCGACGGCGTCATGCCATTGCTGGAAGAGCTGAACAGCCAGGGCCGCCAGCTATACGTAGCCACCTCCAAGCCGTGGGAATTTGCCCGTGAGATTGCGCGGCATTTCGACTTCGCCAAGCACTTCAAGGTGATCTACGGCAGCGAGCTGGACGGCACGCGCACCAACAAGGTCGAGTTGATCGCCCACTTGATGCGTGAGCAAGGGCTGGACCCGGCCACCACCTTGATGATCGGTGATCGCAAGCATGACCTGATCGGCGCACGCAGCAACGGGCTGGATTCGGCGGCGGTGGGGTATGGATTCGGCAGTTTTGAGGAGTTGAATGCCGAGGCACCGACCTGGCATTTCGAAACGTTGGCGCAGATGCACCAGGCGTTTTTGCAGCGTCCTTGAGACCGCTTTCGCAGGCAAGCCAGCTCCCACAATTGACCGATTTTCAACATGAGAATGCGGTCAGCTGTGGGAGCTGGCTTGCCTGCGAAGAGGCCCTAGCGGCCAACCTTTTCCAACTGCCGCAACGCCGCCTTGCGCTGCTCCACCGGCAACCCACCCAACCGCTCCACCGCCGCATAAAACCTCACCCATTCCCCGCCTTCCTGGGCAAACAACGCCGCAAACGCCGGCACCCATTGGTCATACAACCCAAACGGCAACAGTCGGGCATTGTTCATCGGCTGGTTGATCCAGGCGTCATAACGCTTGTCGCCGCCCCATTGGCTATCACGCATCTGCCGGTATTCACTGCGCAAGCGCTCGAACTGCGCCGCTTTGGCCCGTCGCATCGCGTCCGCTGCCAACGGCTGCGCATACAGCGCTTCCAGGCGTTTGCGGGTTTCGAGAATCAGCCGGATAAACTGGTCGCGCTGCTTCAACGCCGCATCGCTGACGGGCGCCAGGCCCCGTGCCGCCCGCCATTGACGAGTGCCTTCCTGCTCGACGAAGCTGGCATAGGACTCATTGAACTCGGTGTCGTCTTTTACGTAAAAGCGTTGGTGGGCCAGTTCATGAAAAATCAGCGTGGCCAGGCGCTCATCGCCCCAGCTCATCATCGAACTCATGATCGGGTCGTTGAACCAACCCAAGGTGGAATAGGCCTCGACGCCACCAATCGACACGTCCATGCCCCGTTGCCGCAACAGCGCCGCTTCGCCACGCGCCGCACCCTGGCGGTAGTAGCCGCGATAGGCGACGCATCCGGCAATGGGAAAGCAGTGGTTTTCAGCGGACAGGGAAAACTCCTGCGTGGCAAAGACATTCCACACCACATAGGGCCGACCGATGTCGGCATATAGCCGGTAACTTTGGTTGTCGGGCAGATGCAGGTGCTCACTGGCAAAGGCTCGGGCTTTCTGCGATTGAACCAGATGCTCGCGCAGCAATGGCGGGCGAGAGGGGTCGGCAATGATCTCGGCAACCGGTTCCCTGGCCCGCAACAATTGCCACTGGCCGCTCGCCAATTGGCTGTAATAACTGACGCTGGAACAACCACTGAGTAGCACAACCATCAACCCTGGAAGAAAACGCCTGATCATGCCCCGACTGCTCCTGGCTGATTAATTCGCCAAACTATCGCGCTTGTATGGAATTTTTCTACGGCGCGGCGTGTTTATACTCAAACCTCTCCCTGCGTTGAGTACCTGCCATGCGTCAGTTTCTGTTTCCCGTCGCCGCCCTGTTCCTCAGCGCCTGCACTTCGACGCCGCTCCCGCCAGTCGACCCGCAGCAGGCCTGGGTCGACTTCACTACGCCGACACCCGGTTCCAAGTTGGTCATGGCCCAACGCCTGGATGGAAAGAACCTCGACGACGGGCGCTTTTTCCAGATGCCCCCCGGCCCTCACGAGCTGATGGTGCGCTTTGACTTTGAAGTGCCCGCCGGCGGTGGTTTGGGTGGCCTCAGCCAGATGATGTATCGAACCTGCTTCATGACCTTGCAGTACGACCACTTCCAGGCCGGCCAGCGCTATATGCTCGAAGGCCGCTCGCTGGCGTTCACGCCCAATATCCGGCTGTATGACTCAGCACGGCAGCTGCTGGCCGAAGAACGCAGCGTGAACTGCATCTGATCAGTCGTTGTTCTTCTGATAGATGATGCGCTTGGTGCCGTTTTCGCACGAACCGACAATCATGGCTTCGTCATGATTCTTGGCTTCTTCGGCAGTGATGATTTCCAGGGTATAGGACGGAATCGCCTTGGCCTGGAGCTGTACTTCAATTTCCTTCCTGAGCTCTTCACAATCTTTTGGAGCGGCCACGGCCGAAGTGGCCAATACAGCGCAGATGATCGCCAAGGCAAAACGTTTCATGTGTGTAGCTCCCTGAATGCATGCGCACGAGTGTGCGCCTAAGGCTGCATAGGCTATAGGACCACATAGGGGAAACACGAGTTCTGATTTAACGCATAACTATATGAGGAGGGGGCTTTTGCCCGATAAAGGTGTATCCGTCATCCAACTATCGGCTGACTCACCGTTATCGGGGCAAGCCCCCTTCCACAAGGAAGTGCTGAGTTAGTTAACCAGGGTGCCATCCAGGGTGATGGTCGCATTCAGCACCTTGGACACCGGGCATCCTTCCTTGGCCTTTGTGCTCAGTTCATCGAACTGCGCCTGGCTGGCGCCGGGGATCTTGGCTTTCAGGATCAGATGCACCGCAGTAATCGCAAAGCCGCCATCGACCTGATCCAGGGTCACTTCGGCCTGGGTGTCGATGCTGTCGGCCTTGAGTCCGGCATCGCCGAGAATCATGGAAAACGCCATGGAAAAGCAGCCGGCATGAGCCGCGCCGATCAGTTCTTCTGGGTTGGTGCCCTTGCCGCCCTCGAATCGGGCCTTGAAGCCGTAGGGCGCTTCGCGCAGTACGCCGGTTTCCGTGGAAATGGAACCCAGGCCGGTCTTCAGATCACCTTCCCAATGCGCGGATGCCTTTTTAACGATGCTCATAGCTTTCTCCTCGAACGGTGGTTTTGTCTCAGTAAGGGTTCTGAGGATAGACGCCACGGCAAAGTTCACTCGTAAGAAAAACCTAGTGATTAAGTAGGAAAATTCTCGCGTACTATTGAAACTCGGGTATATGCCCTCATTGCATAGGGCATGCACATGCCGCGGCAGGTTTTGGCTCGATTAAAAAAGCCTGTGCGCCCCTTTGGAGAAGCAGGCTTATGAAATCGCTGTCCGACGTAAAATTTTCGACCCTCGACCTGGTGCCCGTGCGCGCCGATGGCAACCCAGCGCAGTCGCTGCGCAATTCCCTGGACCTGGCCCAGCACGTTGAAAAATTCGGCTACCACCGTTTCTGGGTAGCTGAGCACCACAATATGGACGGCATCGCCAGTTCGGCCACCTCGGTACTGCTCGGCTACCTGGCCGGCGGCACTTCGACCATCCGCGTGGGTTCCGGCGGAGTCATGCTGCCTAACCATGCGCCGCTGGTGATCGCCGAGCAGTTCGGCACCCTGGAAAGCCTCTACCCTGGCCGTATTGATCTGGGTCTGGGCCGTGCGCCCGGCTCCGACCAGATGACCGCCCGCGCCCTGCGCCGTGAACGCTCAGGCAGTGCTGATGATTTCCCCGAGGATGTGGCCGAATTGATGGCCTACCTGGGCCCACGTACGCCCGATCAACGGGTGATCGCCGTACCGGGTACAGGCACCAACGTGCCGGTGTGGCTGCTGGGTTCAAGCTTGTTCAGCGCACAATTGGCCGGTGAGCGGGGTTTGCCCTACGCCTTCGCATCCCATTTCGCACCGCGCTTGATGCATGAGGCGATTCGCGTGTACCGCAATCACTTCAAGCCGTCGGCAGTGTTGGACAAGCCCTACGTGATGCTCGGCATTCCTCTGGTGGCGGCGGATACCGATGAACAGGCCGATTATCTGGCCACCTCGGTGTACCAGCGCATCCTCGCGCTGATGCGCGGCCAGAGCCTGGTGCAGCGCCCACCAGTGAAAACCATGGATGGCCTGTGGTTGCCCCATGAAAAAGACGCGGTCGCAAGCTTCCTCGGCCTGGCCATGGTCGGCAGCCCGGCGAAGATCCGCGCCAAGCTGGAGGTGTTGATCGAGCAGACCGGCGCCGATGAGCTGATCTTCACCAGTGACCTGTACGAGCACGCTGACCGGATTCATTCCTACGAGTTGCTGGCACAGGTGATGAAAGGCTGAACCCAGACGAAAAAAAAACCGACGCACCTGCGTCGGTTTTTTATGTCTGCAACACGGGATTAACCGCGTTTATAGACGATTTCCTTGGTGCCACCTTCGCAGGTGCCGACCACTTGAGCGTCGGTCGAAGCGCCTTTATCCACTACTTCCAGCGAATAACCCGAAGCGCCCTTGGCGTCAATTTTCGCTGCTATTTCGCTTTTCAGCTCTTCACAAGGCTTGCCCGCCGCCAGGGCCGTGCCCGCAATGCTCAACAAACCTACCGCCAACAGAAACTTCTTCATCCGTTACTTTCCTTGCGCTGATCCAAAGAGCGTGCCGGCGCTCATTGCGTCGGCACCCGTTGTTTGTAGCGCAGGTTATGGCAATCGGCCAGCGGTCAAAGTTCAACTCAGCCGATCAACTACTGGCAATTCGGAATCCCACCTTAAGCGTGACCTGGAAATGCGCAGCCTTGCCATCCTTGATGTGACCGCGGGTTTCGGTCACCTCGAACCACTCCAGATGCTTGATGCTTTTGTTGGCTTCAGCCAGGGCATTGTTGATCGCGTCTTCGATGCTGGTGGTGGAAGAACCCACCAGTTCGACTTTCTTGTAGGTGTGATGATCAGTCATGGCATTTCTCCTAGGGGGTCGTTAATCAAGACTAGCAGTGAATGTTCTTACTGCTTCTGGCGACCGCTGGGAGGCGAAAGTTCAGAATTACTGCACTTTCTGAAACCGCCGCAGTCGGTATCTACACACGCCACTCAATCACTTCAGGAGATGTTCACATGGCCAACACTTCTTTACGCAAAGCGTCGCTGGAAAGCATGGAAGCCGAGATCTCGAGCCTTCTCAAGTCCCTTGAAAGCCTCAAGGATGATGCATCCGATGAGTCGCGCAAAACGCTGAAGGCCCTGAAAAGCAATGCCGAGAACGCCCTCAAGCACTCTCGTCATCTGATCAGCGATGCCTATGAAGAAAGCAAAGTCAAAATCCGCGAAACCGGTGTTGCGACCCGGGACTACGCACAAGAGCATCCATGGACCACCGCCGGAGTCGCCGTTGGCGCGCTGGGTCTGCTGGCGGCTTACCTGCTGTGCAAGCGCGGCGACTGATTTACCGGCTATAGCGGTTGGCGCATCAGCTCAGCCTTGAGCCATTGCGCCAATTGCCCGGCGCGCCCGTCCGCGGCGCGCTTGGGTAGCCACAACGCCAGGTGCGCCGGGGTTTCGCTGAAACCCCACGGCGCCACCAGGCGACCCGCACGCAGGTCCTCTGCCACCAGCGGTTCTGGCGCAATCGCCACGCCCAACCCTGCAACTGCCGCTTCCAGCAAATAATACAAATGCTCAAATCCCTGGCCGAATTTCAACGCGCCCGGCTCGATACCCTGTTGACGCGCCCAACTGGGCCAGGCTTGGGGCCGCGACGTGGTGTGCAACAGCGCTTCATCAGCCAAGGCCGACGCCGGTGCCAGGCGCAACTGTTCATAACCATCAAAACGCGGGCTCATGACCGGACCGATGCGTTCGCTGACCAGTTCATAAACCTGCATATCCGCCGGCCACGGCGGCTCGGCAAATACCAGCAGCGCGTCCAACCCAGGGCGACGAGGGTCAAGGTCACCTTCGCCGGCAGACAGGTGCAAGCGCAAGTCCGGCAAATCCGCATTCAAGCGCCCCAGGCGCGGAATAAACCAACGCGCCAGCAAACTGCCCGAACAACCGAGTACGAAAGGCGCATCGGCGCTGCTCTGGGTGAGCTCAGCGCACACATCCCGCAAACGCTCGAACGCCTCGGCGCTGGCATCTCGCAGCCTTACGCCCGCATCTGTGAGTTTAAGGCCTCGTCCGTCCTTGACGAACAGGCTTACCCCCAAGTGCTCTTCAAGCACTTTCAACTGGCGGCTCACCGCGCCATGTGTCACATGCAATCGCTCGGCGGCCTGGCTGACGCTGTTGACGCGGGCGGTGGCTTCGAATGCGCGCAAGGCATTGAGGGGTGGAAGGTCGCGGCTCATCTGTGAGTTTCCCTGACAGGTTGAGGCGATCTTATCGGTTTTCAGGCTACAGCGTCAGGGGTAGAGTGGCCGTCATTGCCTCTTAAACACATTCTTCCCTGGAGCGTCCCATGACTCAGTCCCAGACCGATCTACGCAACGGCCCTGACGCCAACGGCCTGTTTGGTGCATTCGGTGGTCGCTACGTCGCTGAAACCTTGATGCCGTTGATTCTCGAGCTGGCCCGTGAATACGAAGCGGCCAAGATTGATCCGGCGTTCAACGAAGAACTGGCCTACTTCCAGCGCGACTACGTCGGACGCCCCAGCCCGCTGTACTTTGCCGAACGCCTGACCGAGTTCTGTGGCGGCGCCAAGATCTACCTCAAGCGCGAAGAGCTGAACCACACCGGCGCGCACAAGATCAACAATTGTATTGGCCAGATCCTGCTGGCGCGGCGCATGGGCAAGAAGCGCATCATCGCCGAGACCGGCGCCGGCATGCACGGCGTGGCAACCGCAACCGTGGCGGCGCGCTTTGGCCTGCAATGCGTGATCTACATGGGCACCACCGACATCGAGCGCCAGCAGGCCAACGTGTTCCGCATGAAGCTGCTGGGCGCCGAAGTAATTCCGGTGGTCGCCGGCACCGGCACTCTGAAAGATGCGATGAACGAAGCCCTGCGTGATTGGGTAACCAACGTCGACAGCACCTTCTACCTGATCGGCACCGTGGCAGGCCCACACCCTTACCCGGCGATGGTGCGCGACTTCCAGGCCGTGATCGGCAAGGAAACCCGTACCCAGCTGCAAGCCCAGGAAGGCCGCCTGCCGGACAGCCTGGTGGCGTGCATCGGCGGCGGTTCCAACGCCATGGGCCTGTTCCACCCGTTCCTGGATGACACCAGCGTCGAGATCATCGGTGTTGAAGCCGCAGGCCATGGCATCGAAACCGGCAAGCACGCCGCCAGCCTCAATGGTGGCGTACCGGGCGTGCTGCACGGCAACCGCACCTTCCTGCTGCAGGACGACGACGGCCAGATCATCGACGCCCACTCGATTTCCGCCGGCCTCGACTACCCCGGCATCGGCCCTGAGCACGCCTGGTTGCATGATATCGGCCGCGTCCAGTACACCTCGGTGACTGACGACGAAGCCTTGGACGCCTTCCACAAATGCTGCCGTCTCGAAGGGATTATTCCTGCACTGGAAAGCGCCCACGCCCTGGCAGAAGTATTCAAGCGGGCACCGACCTTGCCGAAGGATCACCTGATGGTGGTCAACCTGTCCGGCCGTGGCGACAAAGACATGCAGACCGTGATGCACCACATGGAACAGTCTCAGCAGGAGAAACACTAAATGAGCCGCCTGCACACCCGCTTCGCGCAACTCAAGGAACAAAACCGCGCTGCCCTGGTGACTTTCGTCACCGCCGGCGACCCGGGTTATGACACCTCGCTGGCGATCCTCAAAGGCCTGCCGGCCGCCGGCGCCGATGTAATCGAGCTGGGCATGCCCTTCACTGACCCGATGGCTGACGGCCCGGCCATTCAACTGGCCAATATCCGTGCGCTGACCGCTAAACAGAACCTGGCGAAAACCCTGCAAATGGTCCGCGAGTTCCGCCAGGACAATAACGACACCCCGCTGGTGTTGATGGGCTACTTCAACCCGATTCACAAATATGGCGTGCCGCAATTCATTGCCGATGCCAAGGCAGCTGGAGTCGACGGCCTGATCGTGGTCGACATGCCGCCTGAGCATAACGGCGAGCTGTGCGACCCGGCCCAGGCCGCTGGCATCGATTTTATCCGCCTGACCACCCCGACCACCGATGACGTACGCCTGCCTACCGTGCTCAACGGCAGCTCCGGCTTTGTCTATTACGTGTCGGTGGCCGGTGTGACCGGTGCCGGTGCCGCCACCCTGGAGCACGTCGAAGAAGCCGTGAACCGCCTGCGTCGCCATACCGACCTGCCGATCAGCATCGGCTTTGGCATCCGCACGCCTGACCAGGCAGCAGCCATTGCGCGTCTGGCCGACGGTGTGGTGGTGGGGTCGGCGCTGATTGATCACATCGCCAGCGCCGAGAATGACCAGCAAGCCATTGATGGGGTATTGAGCTTGTGTGCGGCGCTGTCGGAAGGTGTGCGTAACGCTCGCAAGTAAAATTCTTCCAGCCGAGCGCCTCTCGGCTGATCAGCTAGGCTTCAAGGGAGGCGGGCATGTCGCCCGCCTCCTTTTAACGCGCTTCATGCCCTTTGCCGTCTAACCACCCTCGCAGGCCACGCAGTCCTTGCCCCCGGTCGTTAAGTTAGCCGCATCAGAAGTCATCTTTGTCTCTTCAGGAGCACATCATGGCATTTGATCTCGTCACCCCTTCAGACCGCCGTCATTCAACATTACAAAAAGGTTTCAACCTGCGCTGGCCGCTCGGCAACGTGCAGGGCCAGTCCTCGCCCAATGGCGCCAACCTGATCTACCTCTGTCACAGCTCGCAAGACATCATAGACGCCGCCGCGCAGGCATTGGCCCAACCCAACGGACGCATTACCGTGCGCAGCGGGGGGCATTGCTACGAAGGTTTTGTCGCCAACAAGATGCCCGACAGCCCCGATGAGGTGCTGTCGATCCTGGATATCAGTGCGCTGAACCGAGTGGTCTACGACGCTGCCGGGCAAATCGGTTCCGATCTGGACCCCGACGCAACTGAACGCTATAGCTTTCGCCTGGAAGCCGGTGCCCAAAACTGGGATGTCTACGTGGCGTTATACAAACTGGCCAACAAGACCCTGCCAGGGGGGTCGTGCTATTCGGTGGGCCTGGGCGGGCACATTTGCGGGGGCGGCTATGGGCTGTTGTCACGCAAATACGGACTGGTGTGTGACTGGCTGAGCGGCGTGGATATCCTGGTGCCCGATAGCGAAGGTAAGGGCCTTGTATCGCGCCATGTCTGCCGGGACAGCATCGGCCACGAACTGGACTTGTTCGCCGCGTGCTGCGGTGCAGGTGGCGGACAGTTCGGTATCATCACCAGTTATTACTTCAAGGACCTGCCTGCTGCACCGAAGGAAGTGCTGTGGCTGGTGTTGGAATGGGACTGGTCAGTACTGACCAAACCCGCACTCGACAACCTGCTGGTCGCCTATCAGTCATGGTTTGCCAACAATCAAGACAACCCGGACACTTGGGGGCTGGCGACCAAGCTCGAGATGCGCCACCGACACACGGGCAACGTTACCTTGGGCATTCACTATGTGGACAAGGATGGCGAACTGAACGACCGGGTGCCCTTCGATGACTTTGTCAGCAGGATGCTTACAGCCATTGGCCTTCCCGCTACAGAGTCGCTGGTGCCGTTTCATGTCATCCATCTGCCGCCCGGCACCGCCACCGGTCGTACCATCGACTCAGTCCCAGCGGCGAAGGCAGCCGAGCAGCGCCTGGATTGGCTGGTGTGCCAACAGACGTTGAATGGCTCAGGGGACAACCAGCGGGGGCGCTATAAGTCGGCTTACCAAAAGGGTTCATTCACCTCGCAGGTACTAGACGCCATCTGGACCACACTGAACTGGCCAGACCCAGGCAAACACCTGACGCAAAGCCTTATCCAGATCCAGTCTTTCGGCGGCCAGATCAATGCCGTCAGTGACGCAGTCCGTGATCAATCGTCGGCCGCGCAGCGCGCCTCATACCTCAAGTGGCAACCGCAATGTTACTGGCGCGATGACAGCCCCGTCGCGGACAAAGCTCATGCGGACTGGATCCGGGGGCTGTACATCAACGCGTTCGCCGATGATCAAGGCGTACCGGTCAACAACGAGTTCGAAGGTTGCTACATCAACTACCCCGATCTCGACATGACCTACATCGGAGGCGTCCCGGCCATTGATAAGAAAAATCCTGATTGGTACAAGATCTTTTTTCCCAAGCCGTACATCAAAGACCGCTTGTTGCGCACCAAGCAGCACTGGGACCGGCACAATATTTTCCGTAACGAAATGTCGGTGCCGTGCGACTCAAAAAAAGGGCGACCCTAAGGTCGCCCCATTCACAGCTCGATCCGCTCGACTCTGCCTACGAGCAATATGTAGGAAAGCGCACCAAGCAATGCCAGTACCGCAATATAGGTAATCGCCGGCGCAAACGAATCGCCGCTGGCCAGAAAGCCAATCACGATAGGCGTGGCAATCGCTGCCAGGTTACCGATGAAGTTGAACACGCCCCCGGTCAGCCCCAGCAACCGCGCAGGCGCCAGGGTCGACACCAATGACCAGGTGATCGATGCCAGGCCATTGCCGAAAAACGCTACCGCCAGGAACGCGATGACCCACGCTGTGGAGTCCACGTAGTTGGCGCCGATGATCGCCGTAGAAATCAGCAGGCCGCTGATGATCGGCAGCTTGCGCGCAAAGCCCACCGAGGCTCCACGGCGAATCAGCCAGTCGGAAAACACCCCCGAACACAGCACGCCCACAAACGCGGCGAGGAACGGCAATGATGCCAGCAAGCCTGACTGGATGAAGTCCATGCCGCGATACTTCACCAGGTACGTCGGGAACCAGGTCAGGAAGAACCACAGCGTGGAGTTCAGGCAGAACTGGCCCAGGTAGATGCCCCAGAGTTTGCGCTTGCTCAGTACGATACCCAGGTCGACCCAACTGAAGGGCGCCTTGGCGGTTTGTGCCTGCATGTCCACCAGGCCGCCGCCATCACGGATCAACTGGATTTCAGCCGCATTGGCGCCCTTGAAATCCTTCGGCTCACGGTACACCGCGTACCAGATCGCCGCCCACAGGATGCCGACGCCCCCAGTGACGACAAACACCATGTGCCAGCCGTATTGGTGTTGCAGCCAGGCCAGGACCGGCGTGAGGAACGCAAGGCCAACGAATTGCCCGGAGGTGTAGACGCCAATCGCGGTCGCGCGCTCGCGCTCAGGGAACCAGGTGGTGACCACACGACTGTTGATCGGATAGGCCGGTGCTTCCAGTGCGCCCACCGCCATGCGCAACACGAACAGCGCGATGAAGCTGGCGGCGAAACCGAGCATGACGGTGGCAATCGACCACAGCAGCAGGGCGACCGTATAGAGAATACGCGGCGGCACGCGGTCTACCAGCCAGCCGCCCGGGATTTGCATGGCTGCGTAAGTCCAGCCGAACGCCGAGAAAATCAGCCCGACCTGCACCGGGTCGATGCCCAGGTCGCTGGTCAGCGCCGGGGCGGCAATCGACAGGTTGCTGCGGTCGAGGTAGTTGATCACCACCGTAATGAACAGCAGCACCATGATGAAGTAGCGCTTTCTGCTGGGCGTCACTAAAGAAGCCTGGCCGGTGAGGGATTCAGGGTGCATGGGGTTGCCTCTTCTTATGTTTATTGAGGATAGGGCTTACTGAAGGAACCGGATCAAATGTGGGAGGGGGCTTGCCCCCGATGGCTGAGTGTCAGTCGACATCTCCGGTGGCAGATTTACCGCTATCGGGAGCAAGTCGAATCGTCGCACCGCCCCTCCCACATTTTTGAACCGCAGTTGCGTCAGTCAGAAATCACCACTCGGCAAAGCTGCCATCGGCATGACGCCAGATCGGGTTGCGCCAACGATGGCCGATAGCCGCACGCTCAATCACATATTCCTCGTTGATCTCGATGCCAAGGCCCGGCCCGTTCGGAATCTTCACAAAGCCCTGGTCATAGTCGAATACGCCCGGGTCACGCACGTAGTCGAGCAGGTCATTGCTCTCGTTGTAGTGAATGCCCAGGCTCTGCTCCTGGATAAACGCGTTGTAGCAAACCGCATCCAACTGCAGGCATGCCGCCAACGCGATTGGGCCGAGCGGGCAATGCAGGGCCAAGGCCACGTCGTAGGCTTCGGCCATGTTGGCAATCTTGCGAGTCTCGGTAATACCGCCCGCGTGAGAGGCGTCCGGCTGGATGATGTCGACATAACCTTCGCTGAGTACGCGCTTGAAGTCCCAACGCGAGAACAGGCGCTCGCCCAAGGCAATCGGCGTACTGGTCAGCGGTGCCAGTTCTTTCAACGCCTCGTAGTTTTCACTGAGCACCGGCTCTTCGATGAACATCAGCTTGTACGGATCGAGCTCTTTCATCAGCACTTTGGCCATCGGCTTGTGCACACGGCCATGGAAGTCGACGCCGATACCCACGTTAGGGCCGACTGCATCGCGTACGGCCGCGACGTTGGCCAGGGCCAGGTCGACTTTTTCGAAACTGTCGACGAACTGCAACTCCTCGGTGCCGTTCATTTTTACCGCGGTGAAACCACGGGCCACGGCGTCTTTGGCGGCGCGGGCGGTGTCGGCAGGGCGGTCGCCGCCGATCCACGAATACACGCGGATCCTGTCGCGCACCTGGCCACCCAGCAGATCGCTGACCGAGACGCCGAGGGCCTTGCCCTTGATATCCCACAGCGCCTGGTCGATGCCGGCGAGGGCGCTCATGTGTACGGCACCGCCACGGTAGAAGCCGCCGCGATAGAGCACGGTCCAGATGTCTTCGATATTGCGTGGGTCTTTGCCGATCAGGTAGTCGGACAGTTCTTCGACAGCGGCCGCGACGGTGTGAGCGCGGCCTTCGACCACAGGCTCACCCCAGCCAGTCACACCCTGGTCGGTTTCGACCTTGAGGAAGCACCAGCGCGGCGGGACGATAAAGGTCGTCAGTTTGGTGATTTTCATCTCTTGTCTCTCTTATAGATGCAGCGCCTGTAGGCGCGGAACTTGATATCAGCTCAGGGCTTTCCAGGCGGCGACATAAGCCTGGGCATGGCTCGCGACCTGATCCACTGTCATTCCCGGCTTGAACAGCCCGGAACCCAACCCAAACCCCTTGGCGCCGGCGTCGATGAACACCTGCATGTTGTCCGGGGTAATGCCGCCCACCGGCAGCAACAAGGTGTCCGCCGGCAGTACCGCCAGCCATGCCTTGATCACTGCCGGGCCGACTTGCTCGGCCGGGAACAGCTTCAATACATCGGCGCCTTCGGCCAATGCAGCGAACGCTTCGTTGGGCGTCGCTACCCCTGGTGACAGGTACAAACCCTTTGCCTTGGCGACACGCAAGACCTTGGCATCGCTATGAGGCATGACGATTACCTGGCCACCCGCAGCCTTGACCTGCTCGACCTGTTCCGGCGTCAACACCGTGCCGGCGCCGATCAGGCAATCGGCGGGCAGGCTGTCGCGCAGTGTGCGGATGCTGGTGTACGGGTCGGGCGAATTGAGCGGGACTTCGATCACACGAAAACCCGCGTCGTACAGCACCTTACCGATAGCCTGGGCTTCATCCGGGCGTATGCCGCGCAGGATTGCGATCAAACCGTTTTGCGCGAGTGCTTGCTTGAGCATGTCAGGCCTCCGTTACAGGTTGAATGAGCCCAGCCGCCACGGCCAATTGCCACAGGCCGCGTTCGGTGGCTTCCTGCGCCAGGCTCACATGGGCAAAACCGCAAAGGGCGAGGGCGCGTTGATAGCGGGCGCAGAGGGGGGCCGCGCCCACCAGGATGATTGGTTTGTGTTTGGCGCTGTCTGGCAAGCCGGCGAGTTCGTGGCCGATCAGCAGGCCGGAGAGGTAGTCGGGCTGCTGCTCGGGCGCCAGTTCAGCGGTCAGCCCCAGGGTGCGGGCACTGAACAGCGTCGACAGCACGCCACGCTCGCTGTCTTTTGAAAGCGCCACCTGCACACCGCGATCGAACGCCACGGCCTGGAATTGCTCGCACGGTTGCTGGGTGCGGCCCAGGATGCTGTGCTTGCTCAATACCGCAAACAGTTCGCCGGTCATGAAAGTGTCGAAATGGGTAATGCGACCTTCGACCACCTCGACCCATTTGGAATGGCTGCCAGGCAACCCAATCAGCACCTGGGCCCCAAGGCCTTGCAGCACGCCGAGCACCTGGGTTTCTTCGCCGCGCATCACATTGGGCAGGCCAACCTGTTCGATTACCCCCGGCACGATATGCACATCCATCCCGCGCAAGCTACGCACGCAGTGCAGCGCCTGGCCGAGGCTGGCGACGTCCACAGGGGTACTGCGATAAGCCGCCTCGCTCCAACCCTGGGCGCTGCCGACCATGCCGCAGGCGATCACCGGCAGGCTCGGCTGGGCGTCGAGCCAATCGCCGCAGGCGTCATCGAACGCCAACTCAAAACCGTCAGCACAGTCAACGCCGGCGATCTTCCGGGGTTCGCTGGGCAAATGCATGATGCCCAAGGCCAGCGAGCGTTGTTCCAGCACCACACCTGCGGAGCCGAGTTTGTAAGCACGAAGGGAGCTGGTCCCCCAATCGAGCGCGATCAATTGCGCCTGCATCGCTTCACCTGAAATGAGTGGGTGCTGAAAAAAGCAGATGGGCGAATATAAACCTACGACCAGTGATATCTCAATATATAAATATCAATCCCATATAGTGAGACAAGACAAGATAAGTCCTACAGCTCTCCCGGATTTCTGCGACAGAGACGCAAGGCTTTATCTGATAAGGAAGGTTAAAAAATCGACAAATCCAACTCGCGCATGGCACCCATCCAAATCGCGTAGTCGGTGTGGTCCTTCAAGTCATCGCCGGTTTCAGGGTGCAGGAACACCACCAAACCATTGCGGTGCAGCGCCAGCCACGGCAACACCACACCAATGTATTCCGGCTCGAACGCCAGCTGGCAGCTCCAATCCGGGTGCGGGCCCACCGGCTTCTCGTGCACACGGCCCATGCGCAGGGGAAACAGCCTGGCCGCGTCTTCACATAGGGTACGGGCCTGTTCGATAGTGCTGGCATCGAAGTAGATGTGGGCGTGGTAGCCCTTGATACGTTGCATGACGGACTCCGGATCCAATATGCGCCGATCCTAGACCGCAATCGATGGCAGGGCCAGCCCGGTCAACGACTGCGCACTGCTGGCCTGTTCAGCGACCAGCCACTCGACAAAGCGCTCGACCAACTGCCCCCGGCGTTTGCGCTGGGGTTGCACCACGTAATAGCCAAACCGCGAGGTCACGGTGTCGCTGATCGGTCGACACAGCCAGTTTTGCTCCAGCAGGTTATCCACCAGGTGGCGCCAGCCGATGGCCACACCCTGGCCGGCAATCGCGGCCTGGATCAGCAAGGTGTGGTTGTCGAAACGCAACTGACCAGGGGTCGGCGCGGCCGTGATACCCAGTTCACGGAACACCCCGCTCCAGTCGAACCACCGGCTGTTGTTTTCCTGGCGCAGGTGCAACAACGGGCAATCTTGCAAGGCCTGCACGGTCAGCGGTGCTGCCTGGTCCTTGAGCCATTGCGGACTGCACACCGGGAACACTTCCTCGTTGAACAACCACAGGCTGTCGCCCTGCTTGAAGCGGCCATCGCCGAACAACACCGCCACATCGATATCGCTGCGCAGGGTGGCGTGGTTGCGCTCACTGGTCACCAGGCTGACATCCACCTGCGGGTTGGCCTGGTGGAAGCGGTGCAGGCGCGGCATCAGCCAATAGGCAGCGAAGGCGAAGTCGGTGGCCACTTGCAGCACTTCATGCTGGTCTTGCTGGGAAATGGCGCCGAGGCCCTGGTTGATGCTCTGCAAGCCGCTTTGCACATGCTCGAACAGCAACGCGCCGGCGTCGGTCAGTTCGATACCGCGATAAATGCGGTCAAACAGGCGGATCGCCAATTGCTCTTCAAGACGCTTGATCTGCTGGCTGACGGCCGGTTGAGTAGTGCCCAGCTCCATCGCGGCGGCGGTGAAACTACGATGCCGCGCTGCCGCTTCAAAGGCACGCAGCAGGTCGAGAGAGAGGTTACCCAGCGCGTTATACATAAGCTCAACTTATCCTAGACATTGCTTTGCATGGGCTTTACCCCATGTTTAATGGGCCGCATGCTCATTCGCATAAATACCGCCTATGGAATGCTGAGAAACCATGAAGCGCAAGAACATTCTTTTCATCATGGCCGATCAAATGGCCGCGCCAATGCTGCCGTTCTACGGGCCGTCCCCGATCAAGTTGCCCAACCTCAGCCGCCTCGCCGCTCAAGGCGTGGTGTTCGATGCTGCCTATTGCAATAGCCCGTTATGCGCGCCGTCGCGCTTCACCCTGGTCAGCGGCCAGTTGCCGAGCAAGATCGGCGCCTACGACAACGCCGCCGACTTCCCCGCCGATGTGCCGACCTATGCCCACTACCTGCGGCGCCTCGGCTACCGCACCGCGCTGTCGGGAAAGATGCACTTCTGCGGCCCCGACCAATTGCACGGCTACGAAGAGCGCCTGACCAGCGACATCTACCCCGCCGACTATGGCTGGGCAGTGAACTGGGATGAACCGGACGTACGCCCCACCTGGTACCACAACATGTCCTCGGTGCTGCAAGCCGGCCCGTGTGTGCGCACCAACCAGCTGGATTTCGACGAAGAGGTGGTGTTCAAGGCCCAGCAGTACCTGTTCGATCATATTCGCGAGGACGGCGACCAGCCGTTCTGCCTGACCGTGTCGATGACCCATCCCCACGACCCCTACACCATTCCCAAGCCGTTCTGGGATCTGTACGACGACGCCGACATCCCTTTGCCTGCAACGCCGGCGCAAGGAGATTTGGATCCACACTCCCAACGGCTACTCAAGGTCTATGACTTGTGGGACAAACCGCTGCCTATGGACAAGATCCGCGATGCGCGCCGCGCCTACTTCGGGGCGTGCAGCTACATCGACAGCAACGTCGGCAAGCTCCTGCAAACCCTGGAAGACACCGGCCTGGCCGAGGACACCCTCATCATCTTCTCCGGCGACCACGGCGATATGCTCGGCGAACGCGGCCTCTGGTACAAAATGCACTGGTTCGAAATGGCCGCCCGCGTACCGCTGCTGATCAGTGCGCCGGGGCAGTTCGCCGCTGGCCGCGTCACTCAGGCCGTGTCCACCGCTGACCTGTTGCCGACCCTGGTAGAACTGGCCGGCGGCGAACTGGACCCTCGCCTGCCACTGGACGGCCGTTCGCTGGTCCCACACTTGCAGGGGCAGGGCGGGCACGACGAAGTGTTTGGCGAATACATGGCCGAAGGCACTATCAGCCCGTTGATGATGATCCGCCGGGGCGCCTACAAATTCATCTACAGCGAAGACGATCCTTGTCTACTGTTCGATGTGCACAACGACCCGCACGAGCGGGAGAACCTCAGCGAGTCACCGGAACACCGGGTGTTGTTCGAAGCGTTTTTGCGTGAAGCGCGGGCTAAATGGGACATACCGGCGATCCATCAGCAGGTGCTCGCCAGTCAACGCCGTCGTCGCCTGGTGTTCGAGGCGCTGACCCAAGGCAAGCTGAAGAGCTGGGACCACCAGCCACTGGTGGACGCCAGTCAGCAGTACATGCGCAACCATATCGACCTCGACGACCTGGAGCGCAAGGCACGTTATCCACAACCCTGCCAAAACCAATAAATAAACAGAGGGAAGGCCATGCAAAAGTTGACTGTGGTGCTAAGCGTAGCGGTACTCGCCTTAAGCAGCGCCCATGTGTACGCGGACGCCCGTTGTGAAGCGGTAAAAATGGCCGATCCGGGCTGGAGCGACATTGCCGCCACCAACGCCATCACGGGTTTCCTGCTGATGGGCATGGGCTACAAGCCCAAGGTCGACACCCTGGCGGTGCCGATTATCTTTGGCGGGCTCAAGGACGGCCAGGTGGACGCGTTCATGGGTAATTGGATGCCCGCGCAGCAGGGCTTCTATGACAAGTTCGTGGCCAACGGCGAGGTGGTGCAGTTGGCGAAAAACCTCGAGGGCACCGAGTTCACCCTCGCCGTGCCGGATTATGTATGGGACGCCGGGGTGCATGACTTTTCAGACCTGAACAAGTTTGCCGACAAGTTCGACAAGAAAATCTACGGCATCGGCTCTGGCGCGCCAGCGAATATCTCGCTGCAGGAGATCATCAAGAAAAATGACTTTGATCTCGGCCAGTGGAAGCTGATCGAATCCAGCGAACAGGCGATGCTCGCCGAAGTCTCGCGGGCGGTGAAGAGACAGCGTTTCGTCACCTTCCTCGGCTGGACTCCACACCCGATGAACGTGCAGTTGAAAATGCGTTACCTCAAGGGCGGCGAAAAGTACTTTGGCGACACCGGCAGCGTGTATACCTTGACCCGCAAGGGTTACGCACAAGCCTGCCCGAATGTGGGAAAACTGCTCACCAACCTGAGTTTTACCCAGGAGATGGAGAACAGCATCATGGCTGAGGTGGCCAATAACAAGGTCAGCAATGCCGAGGCGGCAAAGGCGTGGATCAAGGCCAACCCGGCGGTGCTGGACAAGTGGCTCGACGGCGTGAAAACCATCGATGGCCAGGATGCATTACCGGCGGTAAAAGCCAAACTCTAAGAGGCGCCGCGATCCAAATGTGGGAGGGGGCTTGCCCCCGATGACGGCCTATCAGCTATGAATGTATGGGCTGAAACACCGCTATCGGGAGCAAGCCCCCTCCCACAAGGAGCCGGTGTGTACTGATACCCTGAGTCAAACCTTTTCAGCCGAGTTATAAATGCCCCGGCCCAACCGCCATACACTCTTCCCCTTCCTCAGCTGGCTCCCGCGCCAAACCCGCGCCAGCGTCGGCCGGGATGCGATCGTCGGCCTCAGTGGCGCCGTGCTTGCCCTGCCGCAGTCGATTGCCTACGCACTGATCGCCGGCCTGCCACCGGAATACGGGCTCTATGCCGCGATCATCCCGGTATTGATCGCCTGTCTGTGGGGCTCATCCTGGCACCTGATTTGCGGGCCTACGGCAGCCATTTCCATTGTGCTTTATGCCAGCATCAGCCCATTGGCCGTGCCAGGTTCCCAGGACTACATCACCCTCATCCTGTTGCTGACCTTCCTCGCCGGGGTATTCCAGTGGCTGCTCGGCTTGCTGCGCTTCGGCGCGCTGGTGAATTTTGTCTCCCATTCGGTGGTGCTGGGTTTCACCCTGGGCGCGGCCGTGGTCATCGCCCTGGGGCAGTTGCCCAATCTGATGGGGCTGGATTTGCCGAGCCAGGCCACAGCCATCAATAGCCTGCTGACGCTGATCGACCATGGCGCAGAATGGGACCACGCGTCCCTCGCCCTTGGGCTTGGCACTTTACTGGCCGGTGCATTACTCAAGTATCTGGTGCCAAGCTGGCCAACGCTGCTGATCGCCCTGGCCCTAGGCAGCCTTGCGGTATGGCTGTGGCCGGCACTGTTCGGGCATGTGGCGCTGGTCAGTGCATTTATCGGCAAGCTGCCGCCGTTCAGCCCGTTGCCGATGGACCTGGACCTGGTGTTACGCTTGCTGCCCAGCGCCGTAGCGGTGGGGATGTTGGGGTTGGTGACCAGCCTGTCGATTGCCCGTTCGCTGTCAGCCCGCTCGCAACAGTTGCTCGACGCCAACCAGGAAGTGCGCGCCCAGGGTTTATCCAACATCGTCGGCGGATTTTTCTCCGGTTACCTGTCGGCGGGCTCCTTCACCCGCTCGGGCCTCAGCTACGAGGCGGGCGCCTGCTCGCCGTTGGCGGGGGTGTTTTCCGCCCTCTGGGTGGCGTTATTCGCGTTATTTGGCGCAGCGTTGATCGCGCATATCCCGATCCCGAGCATGGCGGCGAGCATCCTGCTGATTTGCTGGGGCCTGATAGACCACCGGGGCATTCGAGCATTATTCCGAGTCAGTCGCGCCGAATTCGTGGTGATGAGCCTGACGTGTGTCGCCACCTTGCTGCTGGAACTGCAAACGGCCATTTATGCGGGGGTGCTGGCGTCGCTGTTTTTCTACCTCAAGCGCACCTCGCAACCACGGGTTCAGCAATGGCGCGACGGTGAGGAGGATGTGTTGCGGGTGGGCGGCTCGATCTTTTTTGGTGCCAGCCATTACCTGCAAGTGCGACTGCAAAGCCTGCAGGGCGAGCGGGTGGTGATCGAGGCGCAGCAGATCAACTTTATCGACTATTCCGGGGTGGAGATGCTGCATCAGGAGGCGCGGCGGTTGGCGGGGTTGGGCCGTAGCTTGACGTTGCGTGGGGCCAGGCCGCAGGTGGTTGAGGAATTGATGAAGCTGGAGGGGTCGGATAACTGCCCCCTCCATTTCGAAGACTAAACCCGATCAACTGTGGGAGCTGGCTTGCCTGCGATAGCGGTGGATCAGCCAGCACATGGGTAACTGACCTATTGCTATCGCAGGCAAGCCAGCTCCCACATTAATTGTGCCCACATCAGCGTGTGGGATCAGGCCAATTGACGGCGCAGTTCGGCTAACACCGGCGCCGAATCCGGGCGCACGCCGCGCCACAGGAAGAAGGCTTCGGCCGCCTGTTCCACCAGCATGCCCAGGCCGTCCATTGCCACCGCTGCGCCGTGTTCCGTGGCCCAACGGCAAAATGCGGTGGGTTCCTTGGCGTACATCATGTCGTAGCAGAACGTCTTGCCCGGTTCGACCAGGCTGCCGGCAATCGGCGGTACATCGCCTGCCAGGCTGGCCGAGGTAGCGTTGATGATTACATCCACCGGCTCACGCAACCAGTCGAAACCACTGGCAGACACCGGGCCCAGGTCATCGAACAGCTCAGCGAGCAGCTCGGCCTTTTCCACGGTGCGGTTGGCAATGATCAACGATGAGGGTTGCTGCGCCAGCAACGGCTCCAGTGCACCGCGCACCGCACCGCCGGCACCCAGCAACAGGATGCGCTTGCCATGCAGGTTAAGCCCTGCGTTCACCGTCAGGTCGCGCACCAGGCCGGCGCCGTCGGTGTTGTCGCCCAGCAATGTGCCGTCAGTCAATTTGCTCAGGGTGTTCACCGCCCCGGCGCGCTGGGCACGCTCGGTCAAGGTGTTGGCCAGACGGTAGGCTTCTTCCTTGAAGGGTACGGTCACGTTGGCGCCACGGCCCTGTTGGAAAAACTCACGGGCGCAATGGGTAAAACCCTCCAGCGGCGCGAGCAAGGTGCTGTAGTCCAGTTGTTCGCCGGTCTGCTCGGCGAACATACGGTGAATCAGCGGCGATTTGCTATGGCCGATGGGGTTGCCGAACACGACATAACGATCCATCACACCGCCGCCTTGGGCGCGACGGCGCCGAGCCAATCGCGGTCTTGCAGGAAATAGTCGGTAAGGCGCGCTTCTTCGCTGCCGACCTCGGCCTTCCAGTCATAGCTCCAACGTACCTGGGGTGGCAGCGACATCAGGATCGACTCGGTGCGCCCACCCGATTGCAGGCCAAACAAGGTGCCACGGTCATAGACCAGGTTGAACTCAACGTAGCGGCCGCGGCGGAACTCCTGGAACTGGCGCTGCTGCTCGGTATAGGCCATAGCCTTGCGGCGCTGCACAATCGGCAGGTAAGCGTCGATATAGGCATCGCCGATGGCGCGAATGAAGGCAAAGCAGGTGTCGAAGCCCCACTCGTTCAAGTCATCGAAGAACAGGCCGCCGATACCACGAGGCTCATTGCGATGCTTGATGTGGAAGTAGGTGTCGCACCAGGCTTTGTAGCGCGAGTACACGTCCGGGCCAAACGGCGCACAGGCCTGCTCGGCCACGCGGTGCCAGTGGACGCAATCTTCTTCATTGCCGTAGTACGGGGTGAGGTCAAAGCCGCCACCAAACCACCACACCGGTTCTTCGCCGTCTTTTTCTGCGATGAAAAAGCGCACGTTGGCGTGGGAAGTCGGTACATGCGGGTTGTGCGGATGGATCACCAACGACACGCCCAGGGCCTCGAAGCCGCGACCGGCCAGCTCAGGGCGATGGGCGCTGGCCGACGGTGGCAGGCCACTGCCAAACACGTGGGAAAAGTTGACGCCGCCCTTTTCGATCACCGCACCGTTCTCGATCACACGGGTGCGACCGCCGCCCCCGGCAGGCCGGGTCCAGGCGTCTTCGATAAAGCGAGTGTCCGTCTCGAAGGTTTCCAGGGCGCTGCAAATGCGATCTTGCAGGTCAAGCAGGTAGGCTTTAACAGCCTCGGTGCGGGTAGTCATGGCATCACCTTGAATCGGGCAAAGCTACGCGAGGCCATTGGGCGTCGGCGGCAAATGGGCGCACAGGATACCACTGCATTCCATTGCGCCGCAGTTGACGAAGGTCAAGCTTAGGAGTGGGATAGGGGGCTACGCGAATGCAACCTCAGGAGAAATGCAAATGGCCAAACGTATCCAGTTCAGCGCCCATGGCGGCCCCGAAGTTCTCGAATATGTGGACTACACGCCGGCGGAGCCTGGCCCGCAGCAGGTTCGCGTGCGTAACGAGGCGATCGGCCTGAACTTCATCGATACCTATTTGCGCAGTGGCCTCTACGCACCGCCCGCCCTGCCATCGGGCCTGGGCGCGGAAGGCGCCGGTGTGGTGGATGCCGTTGGCAGTGAAGTCACCCAGTTCAAGGTCGGCGACCGCGTTGCCTACGGCAGCGGCCCGCTGGGGGCCTACAGCGAGTTGCATGTGCTGCCCGCCGCAAACCTGGTGCACTTGCCGGAGGACATCAGCTTTGAACAGGCCGCCGGCGCTATGCTCAAGGGCCTGACCGTGCAGTACCTGCTGCGCCAGACCTACGAGCTGAAAGGCGGCGAGACTATCCTGTTTCACGCCGCTGCCGGTGGCGTCGGTTCCTTGGCCTGCCAATGGGCCAAGGCCCTGGGTGTGAAGTTGATTGGTACGGTCAGCTCCCCGGAAAAGGCCGCC
Source organism: Pseudomonas libanensis (assembly GCF_001439685.1). Classification (GTDB taxonomy): domain Bacteria; phylum Pseudomonadota; class Gammaproteobacteria; order Pseudomonadales; family Pseudomonadaceae; genus Aquipseudomonas; species Aquipseudomonas libanensis. The sequence continues at coordinate 352,684 of NZ_JYLH01000003.1, read as the reverse complement.
CTGGCCAAATCCCTCGGTGCCTGGGAAACCATCGACTACAGCAAGGAAAACGTCGCACAACGCGTTCTGGAATTAACTGACGGCAAGAAGTGCCCAGTGGTGTACGACGGCGTCGGCAAGGATACCTGGCTGGCCTCCCTGGACAGCACGGCGCCAAGGGGTTTGGTCGTAAGCTTTGGCAACGCGTCAGGCGCGGTAGATGGCGTGAACCTGGGCATCCTGTCGGCCAAGGGCTCGCTGTACGTAACCCGGCCGACGCTGGCGACCTATGCCAGCAACCCGCAGGCCTTGCAGGCGATGGCGGATGACCTGTTTTCGATGATAAAAAGCGGCAAGGTGCGCATTGATATCAACCAGCGGTTTTCGTTGGCGGATGCAGCCAAGGCGCAGACAGAGTTGTCGGGGCGCCGTACGACCGGCTCAACAATCCTGTTGCCATAAGCGAGTCATCGCGGGCAAGCCCACCCCCACATTTGATCTGTGTCCGTCATGACAACGCGGCCAACATGTGGGAGGGGGCTTGCCCACGATGGCCGCACCTCGGTCTTAGGAGGGCCGCACCACATCCCCCGTCACCAGGTCACGAATCAGGCTCGGGTTCTTGCGCCCACCCAGGGCGCCACCCAACACCAGGTCCAGTTGCCCGCGGAAATACTGCTCCACGCGAATCCGCGTGCGTGCCGCCGGACGACCTTGAGGATTGGCCGACGTGGAAATCAGCGGCCCGACCTGCGCGCACAAATCCCGCACCAACGGGTGGTCCGTGACCCGCAAGGCCACCGTGTCATGCATGCCTGTGACCCATTCCGGCAGCAAGTCCTGATGGGGCACCAGCCAGGTGTTAGGTCCAGGCCAGGTGCTGGCCATGCGTTCGATCCAGGTGTCCGGGAAGTCTTCAAACAGAAAGTCGAACTGACGGATATTGTCCGCCACCAGGATCAGGCCCTTGTCCACTGACCGGTTCTTGATCGCCAGCAGCCGATCCACCGCTTCTTCATTCCACGGGTCGCAGCCCAGGCCCCAGACCGCTTCGGTCGGATAGGCAATCACCGCGCCTGCGCGAATTTCCCGTGCGGCTTCCAGCACACGCCACCTGTTGACCATTGTTTACTCTCCGAACTAAAGCTCTGGGCAGTTTACCGATCTTCGTTACAAAACCCAGCTCCAAAGAACTGACGGCTACAAAAGCTGGCAACGCGCAAGCCAGCGTCCGCTTTCGCAGGTCACCTGGCCCTCAAGCTCCAGTTCCGTAAGGGCTGCCAGCACGTGAGACAACGGCCGACCGCTGGCAATCGCCAGGGCTTCGCTGCTATGCGGCGCCGCATGCAAAAGCGCTACCAGTGGGTGAATAACCGGCAGCGGCGCGGGACGCGACACCGCTTGCCAACCGCGCAAGCCTTCAAGAATGTGTTCGATGGTTTCCACCAGCACTGCGCCATCGCGAATCAGCTGATGACAGCCCTTGGCCCCGGGATGATGGATGGAACCCGGGATCGCATACACCTCACGCCCTTGTTCCGCCGCCAGCCGCGCAGTGATCAGCGAACCGCTGGCCATGCTGGCTTCCACCACCAGGACGCCCAGCGAGAGCCCGCTGATAATCCGATTGCGCCGTGGGAAATTGCCGGCCTGAGGCGGCGCATCCAGCGGAAACTCGGAAACCACCGCGCTGCCCTGGGCAATCATTGCCGCCGCAAGCTTACGATGGCGCTGTGGATAAAAATTTTCCAGGCCCGTGCCGAGCACGCCGATTGTATGGCCGCCCACATCCAGTGCCGCCTGATGCGCCGCGCCGTCTATGCCCAATGCGAGACCGCTGGTGATGACAAAACCGGCGCTCGCCAGGCTGCGGGAAAACGCAGCGGCCGTGTCCATTCCCGGGCGCGACGCCCGCCGACTACCGACCATGGCCAACTGGGGTTTTTCCAGAATGCCTGGATTACCCGCGACAAATAACAGCGGCGGCGCGTCATCGATCTGGGCGAGCAGTGCAGGGTAGTCAGGCTGGTCCCACATCAGCAAATGCTGGGCCGGGTGGCCCAGCCACGCCAACGCCTCACTGGCGCCGTCACGAATTTGCGGGCTACGCCGGGCATCAGCACTGATGGCGGGCAAGCCGAGGGAACGCCAGGCACTGGCAGGAGCACTGATGGCCTTGGAGGCACAGCCGAAGGCTTCAATCAACGTATGAAAACGCTTCGGGCCCAGTTCCGGCAGCCTGTGCAAGCGTAGCCGGGCTTCCAGTTCTGCCGGAGAGATTTCACTACTGTTTATCGGATTCATTTGATCATCCTTGACCGGAACAAGCTGTGGATAACTCTGTTGGTAACTTATTTAGCAGGCTATTTATTGTGATTGTTGAGCGACCTCAAAACGGTCCCTTATCGCCAGGGCGCGTGAAGCACTGAGCACCAGGGCATAACTGAGCTTTTCATAGGTGCGAAAGACCTGCAGGGTGCCGGCCCGCTCATCGGGAAGTCGGGTCGGCACGCCCGTAAGGGCGTCTCGCACAGTGGCGCCAGTCTTGATCACCGTGAGCAATTGGCCTTCTACCAGGCCATCGCGACGTCCCTTGTTCAGGGTCACGGCATCCAGCACGCCGAACTGAGTGATGCCCCTGGGAATATCGATAATTTGCCCTTCGATGAAGGGAGCTGATTTGGCTGCTTGCAGGTTGGCCAGCTCGACAGGCGGTTCGGCACGGAGCAAACGGTCGCCCGGGCGGATTTCCTGGGTCACCCTCTGTACCGTCAAGGTGGTGAGGTTGTCGGCGAGCAAAAAGCGCGCGGTGCCGATGTCATTGGCGTTGATTCCCAGTAGCTCCTGGGTGTCAGGGTCGATGTAGGCCTTGCCCCGACGAAAGATCCCATAGCTGGGCTGGGCCGGGTCCAAGCTACCGCGAGCATGTATACGCTCGCCGTTGGCGCCCAGCACACGACCGCCTTGTACCGCGACAATGTAAGGTGCGTTGTCCAGGTCCTGGGGTGAATCGAGAATACGGTTATGCAGCAGGAAGTGCTGGATAGCCTGTTGCGGCACCTGGCCCAGGCGCTCGGTGGGCTGCGCAATCAGTGCCGTGGCAAGCGGGGCCCATAGCAGCAAGACGAGTAGCGATTTCCTCATGGGGTCAATCTCCTTTATTATGTGCGTTCGCGTGAAATGTCATGGCCTTCGCGGCTTCCGAGCGTTTCACACCGGCCGTGTGGGTCCATCCCACCGCCGATTGGTCTCTACCTCACATGTGCAGCAATTACGCTTATGGCTATTTTGAACATCCTCGAATTTCCCGACTCGCGCCTGCGCACGATCGCCAAGCCGGTGGCCGTAGTGGACGACAAGGTTCGTCAGTTGGTCGATGACATGTTTGAAACAATGTATGAAGCCCCGGGCATCGGCCTCGCCGCCACCCAGGTCAACGTGCATCTGCGCGTCGTAGTCATGGACCTGTCGGAAGATCGCAGCGAGCCTCGGGTATACATCAACCCCGAGTTCGAACCGCTGACCGAAGAGATGGGCGAATACCAGGAAGGCTGCCTGTCGGTGCCGGAGTTCTACGAGAACGTCGAACGCCCGCTGCGCGTGAAGATCAAGGCCCTGGACCGTGATGGCAAGCCGTTCGAACTGGTTGCCGAAGGCCTGTTGGCGGTATGCATCCAGCATGAATGCGACCACCTCAACGGCAAGCTGTTTGTCGATTACCTGTCCACGCTCAAGCGTGACCGGATCAAGAAAAAGCTGGAAAAAAAGCATCGCCAGCAAGCTTGATACCCTTCTTCCAAAGGCTTGCTGCGGCAAGCCTTTTTCTTTTGTGACTGCTTTTAACCGAGAACGCCCATGACCGAGCCATTGCGCATTGTTTTTGCCGGCACCCCTGAATTCGCCGCCGAACACCTCAAGGCGCTGCTTGCCAGCCCTTATGACATCGTCGCGGTGTACACCCAGCCGGATCGACCGGCCGGTCGTGGGCAAAAACTGATGCCGAGCGCGGTGAAGCAATTGGCACTGGAGCACAATATCCCAGTGCTGCAGCCACCGACCTTGCGCAATGCCGAGGCCCAGGCCGAAATGGCCGCGCTGAAACCGGACCTGCTGGTGGTGGTGGCCTACGGCTTGATCCTGCCCCAGGCGGTGCTGGATATCCCGCGCCTGGGTTGCATCAACAGTCATGCTTCACTGCTGCCACGCTGGCGCGGTGCGGCGCCGATTCAACGCGCCGTTGAAGCCGGCGACAGCGAGAGCGGCGTGACCGTGATGCGCATGGAAGCCGGCCTGGACACCGGGCCGATGCTGCTCAAGGTCACCACGCCGATCACCGCCCAAGACACCGGCGGCAGCCTGCATGACCGCTTGGCTGAACTGGGCCCGCCCGCCGTGATCCAGGCCATCGCAGGCCTTGCGGCCGGCACCCTGCAAGGCGAAATCCAGGACGACAGCCTGGCCACCTACGCCCACAAGCTGAACAAGGACGAAGCGCGCATCGACTGGAGCCGCCCGGCCGTGGAACTGGAGCGCCTGGTCCGTGCCTTCAACCCATGGCCGATCTGCCACAGCACTTTGAACGGCGAAGCCTTGAAAGTGTTGGCCGCGACCCTGGCCGATGGCAAAGGCACTCCCGGCGAAATCATCGGCGCCAGCAAAGATGGTCTGCTGGTGGCTTGTGGCGAACAGGCGCTGTGCCTGACTCGCCTGCAATTGCCCGGCGGCAAAGCGCTGAACTTCAGCGATTTGTTCAACAGTCGCCGTGAGAAATTTGCCCTGGGCACCATCCTTGGGGTGGCCGCTCAATGAACCCACGTCTGGCCGCCGCCAAGGCTCTCGCTGCTGTCCTCAACGGCAAGGCTTCGCTGAACAGCTCACTGCCAACCCAGCTGGATAAAGTCGAAGACCGCGACCGCGGCTTCACCCAGGACCTGGCCTTTGGCACCGCCCGTTGGCAGCCTCGGTTGTCTGCGCTGGCGGCAAAGCTGCTGCAAAAACCGTTCAAAGCCGCGGACGCTGACGTCGAGGCGCTGTTGCTGGTGGGCCTCTACCAGTTGCTCTATACCCGAGTGCCGGCCCACGCCGCCATTGGGGAAACCGTCGGTTGCGCCGACAAACTGAAAAAGCCTTGGGCCAAGGCCCTGCTCAATGCCGTGCTGCGCCGCGCCCAGCGCGAGAGCGATGCGCTGCTGGCCGAGCTGGAGCATGATCCGGTGGTGCGCACCGCCCACCCGCGCTGGCTGCAAAAGTCCCTTAAAGCCTTTTGGCCTGAGCAATGGGAGGCTATCTGCGCGGCCAACAACGCACACCCGCCGATGATCCTGCGGGTCAACCGTCGTCACCACAGCCGTGATGCGTATCTGCAGTTGCTGGCCGACACCGACATCAACGCCACACCCTGCGCGTACAGCACCGACGGCATCGTGCTCGAAGCCGCCACCGATGTGCGCAGCCTGCCGGGCTTTGCCGAAGGCTGGATCAGCGTGCAGGACGAGGCCGCGCAATTGGCCGCCGACTTGCTCGACCTGGCGCCCGGCCAGCGTGTACTCGACGCCTGCTGCGCGCCGGGCGGTAAGACGTGCCACATTCTCGAAGTTGAAAAAGACCTGGCCGGGGTAGTGGCCGTGGATCTTGAAGCCAAGCGCCTTGTACGCGTACGAGAAAACCTCGCACGCCTGGGCCTGAGCGCCGACCTGATTGCCGCCGACGGCCGCGATACCGCAGCGTGGTGGGACGGCAAGCCATTCCAGCGCATCCTGCTGGACGCTCCTTGCTCGGCCACCGGCGTGATCCGCCGTCATCCGGACATCAAGCTGACCCGCCAGCCCGACGACATCGCCGCCCTGGCGGTGCTGCAAGGCGAACTGCTCGACGCGCTGTGGCCGACCCTGGAAGTCGGCGGCATCCTGCTTTACGCCACCTGCTCCACGCTACCCACCGAAAATACCGAGGTCATCCAGGCCTTCCTCGCCCGTACCAGCGGCGTGCGCGAGCTGGACCTGGCTACCAGCGCCGGTATCAAGCAGCCCCACGGCCGCCAACTGCTCGCGCAGGAAGGCGGGCACGATGGCTTCTACTACGCCAAACTGATCAAGATCGCCGCCGTGCGCGGCTGAATGGTTTTAAGGGAGTGACTGGATGAAAATCATCATCCTTGGGGCAGGGCAGGTCGGCGGCACGCTGGCCGAACATCTGGCCGGCGAAGCCAACGACATTACCGTGGTCGACACTGATGCCGAGCGCCTGCGTAACCTGGGCGACCGCCTGGACATCCGCACGGTGCAAGGCCGCGCATCGTTTCCGACGGTGCTGCGTCAGGCGGGTGCCGACGATGCCGACATGCTGGTCGCGGTGACCAACAGCGACGAAACCAACATGGTCGCCTGCCAGGTGGCCCATACCTTGTTCCATACTCCGACCAAGATCGCCCGCGTGCGCGAGGCGGCCTACCTGACCCGCGCCGGCCTGTTCGATAACGATGCCATTCCCGTCGACGTACTGATCAGCCCGGAACAGGTCGTGACCCACTACATCAAGCGCCTGATCGAGATTCCGGGCGCCTTGCAGGTGATCGACTTCGCCGAAGGCAAGGCACAATTGGTGGCGGTGAAGGCTTACTACGGTGGGCCGTTGGTGGGCCAGCAACTGCGCCAGCTGCGCGAACACATGCCGAATGTGGAAACCCGCGTAGCGGCAATTTTCCGACGTGACCGGCCGATCCTGCCCCAGGGCGATACGGTGATTGAAGCCGACGACGAAGTGTTTTTCATCGCCGCCAAAGCGAATATTCGCGCCGTCATGAGCGAAATGCGCAGGCTCGATGAAAGCTACAAGCGCATTGTCATCGCTGGCGGTGGGCAGATTGGCGAACGCCTGGCCGAAGCCATCGAAAGCCGCTACCAAGTGAAGATCATCGAGATGAGCCCGGCGCGTTGTCGGCATTTGTCCGACACCCTCGACAGCACCGTCGTACTGCAAGGCAGCGCCTCGGACCGCGACCTGCTGATGGAAGAGAACATCGCCGACGCCGACATCTTCCTGGCCCTGACCAACGATGACGAAGCCAACATCATGTCGTCGCTGCTGGCCAAGCGGCTGGGGGCGAAGAAGGTGATGACCATCATCAACAACCCGGCCTACGTCGACCTGATCCAGGGTGGCGATATCGATATCGCCATCAGCCCGCAGCTGGCCACCATTGGCACCTTGCTCGCCCACGTGCGCCGTGGCGATATCGTCAGCGTGCACTCATTGCGCCGGGGCGCGGCGGAAGCCATCGAGGCCATCGCCCACGGTGACTCGAAGTCGAGCAAAGTGATCGGCAAGGCCATTCGCGATATCGGCCTGCCGCCGGGCACCACTATTGGCGCAATTATTCGTGATGAAGAAGTGATCATTGCCCACGACGATACGGTGATCGCCACGGGTGACCATGTGATTTTGTTCCTTGTGGATAAGAAACATATCCGCGATGTGGAGAAGCTGTTCCACGTGGGGCTGAGTTTTTTCTGATTAAAAAATTGAGTGAGCCTGCCGCCGTCATCGCGGGCAAGCCCGCTCCCACATGTGATCGCGTTCCAAGTGTGGGAGCGGGCTTGCCTGCGATGACGATATCGAAACCGCTATGTAGCTAAAGGACGCACAGCCATGCTCGAATCCCTGGAAAAAATGCTCGCCAAGGGTGTGGATAATTCATTGCTGCGCTTTGGCCTGGGCAAGGGTTACCTGGACCTGAAGGACAACGCCAAGGCGGCCGAGCATTTGCAAAAGTGTGTCGAGTTCGACCCACAGTATTCGGCGGCGTGGAAGCTGTTGGGCAAGGCGCAGTTGGGGCAGGGTGATAACGCTGGAGCACGACACGCTTGGGAAAAAGGCATAGAAGCGGCTTTGGCCCATGGCGACAAACAGGCCGAGAAAGAGATGGCAGTGTTCCTGAAGAAACTAGATCGCCAGGCCTGAATGGAGATCAAAATGTGGGAGCAAGCCCGCTCCCACATGGGTTTCGCATAGACCTTGAGTCAGCGGTGAATCAATACCACCGCGCCTCACCCGGCGGGCGCTTCTTGAAGCGCTTCATGCTCCACATGTACTGGCTCGGGTAGGCGCCGACATAGCGCTCCACCACCTTGCTCATCGCCGCGCAGGAGGTGGCGGTGTCTGTGCTGTACATGTCTTCCGGCGCCGCTTCCAGGATCACCTTGTAGCCCGAGCCGTCCGGCAGGCGTAGGGCATGCAGGAATACGCCCACCGCCTTGTGGCCCGCGAGCATGTTCGGCACGAATTTGCTGGTGAGTGCCTGGGTGGCAAAGAATGGTACGAAGATGCCGGCCGACTCAGCCGGCTCCGGGTCGGCAGGAATGCCCACCTGGCCGCCTTTGCGCACTTCCTTGATCACGCTGAGAATGCCTTCCTTGGTGGAGGCCGCCACGCGGTTGCCCAACTGTACGCGCTGTTTGCGCAACAACTCGTCCACGGCCTTGAGCTTGGGCGGGCGATAGAAAATGATCGGCTTGCACTGGCTGCAATAGAAGTGGTTCAACACTTCCCAGTTGCCCAGGTGGCTGGTGATCCCCACCACGCCTTTGCCGGAGGCCAGGGCTTCGTGCAGCACTTCCAGGCCCTCGACTTCACGGACCAGGTCGATTGAACGCTGCGCCGGCCAGATCCACGCACAGGCGCTTTCGGTCAGGGATTTGCCGATGTCCATCAGGCTGCGGCCCACCAGGCGCTCGCGCTCGGCCGGGTCCATGTCCGGGAAACATTTGGAGAGGTTGATCCGCACCGTGTCGCGGGAACGATTGGGGGTTTTCCACATGATCCAGCCGATGCCCGTGCCGACGGCCTGTACGGCGCGCCAGGGCAGCAGGGCAAACAACCGGAGAGCGCCTACCAGCAAGGCGCCTTTAAACTTTTCCACAGGTCACTCCTGATCGTGTGTGGTGCGCAAAGCTGGCATTCTAACCGGCGTTGGCCAAGTCCGCGTAGCGGTCGCAGTCCTGGGTGTGGTCCATGACCATGCCCGAGGCCTGCATGAAGGCGTAGCAGATGGTCGGCCCGACGAAAGTGAAGCCTGCCTTTTTCAAGGCGCGGCTCATGGCTTCGGCTTCGGGCGTGATCGCCGGGACGTCGCTGCGATCCTTGAAGTGATTGACCTTGGGTTTGCCGCCGACAAACGACCACAGCAACCCCACCGGGTCTTCCAGCGCCAGCCAGGCCGTGGCGTTGCGCCGGGTAGCGTTGAGCTTCAAGCGATTGCGCACGATGCCCGGGTCCTGCATCAGCACCTCGATTTCCTCATCGCTCAATTGCGCCAGACGCTGCGCGTCAAAGCCGAACAACACCTTTCGATAATGCTCGCGTTTGCGTAAAACGGTGATCCAGGACAGGCCTGCCTGGAACCCTTCGAGCAAAAGCAACTCGAACAAACCCTGCGCATCGCGCAGCGGCGTTCCCCACTCCTGATCGTGATAAGCCATGTACAGCGGATCTTCAGAACACCAAAAGCAGCGTGGCATAAGGCTCCAGGGAGTGGTGGCAGGGCCGAATCGGGTATACTCCCGCTCTTTAAATCGCAGCCCAAGTAACAGGTGAATTTCGTGAGCCAGCCTACGCCAGCCGTGCGTACCTTCCAAGACTTGATCCTCGCCCTCCAGCAATACTGGGCCGAGCAAGGTTGTGTGGTACTTCAGCCCTACGATATGGAAGTAGGCGCCGGCACTTTCCACACCGCTACATTCCTGCGGGCCATCGGCCCGGAAACCTGGAACGCCGCTTATGTGCAGCCCAGTCGTCGCCCGACTGACGGCCGCTACGGCGAAAACCCGAACCGTCTGCAGCACTACTACCAGTTCCAGGTGGTACTGAAGCCCAACCCGGATAATTTCCAGGAACTGTACCTGGGCTCGTTGAAGCATGTGGGCCTGGACCCACTGGTGCACGACATCCGTTTCGTCGAAGACAACTGGGAATCGCCAACCCTCGGCGCCTGGGGCCTGGGCTGGGAAGTCTGGCTCAATGGCATGGAAGTGACGCAGTTCACTTACTTCCAGCAGGCGGGCGGCATCGAGTGCTACCCGGTGACCGGCGAGATCACCTACGGCCTCGAGCGCCTGGCCATGTACCTGCAAGGCGTGGACTCGGTCTACGACCTGGTGTGGGCTGACGGCCCGTTCGGCAAAGTAACCTATGGCGACGTGTTCCATCAGAACGAAGTGGAGCAGTCCACTTATAACTTCGAGCATGCCAACGTCGATAAGCTGTTCGAACTGTTCGACTTCTATGAAAGCGAAGCCAAGCGCCTGATCGAACTCGACCAGCCGCTGCCGTTGCCGAGCTATGAAATGGTGTTGAAGGCGTCCCATACCTTCAACCTGCTGGACGCCCGCCGTGCCATCTCGGTTACTGCGCGCCAGCAATACATCCTGCGTGTACGCACCCTGGCGCGTTCCGTCGCCCAAGCCTACCTGCTGGCTCGCGCCAAGCTGGGCTTCCCGATGGCAACCCCGGATTTGCGTGATGAAGTGTTGGCTAAGCTGGAGGCTGCACAATGAGTGCTCAAGATTTCCTGGTTGAACTGGGCACCGAAGAGCTGCCACCCAAGGCGCTCAATACACTGGCCGATGCGTTCCTGGCCGGTATCGAAAAAGGCCTGCAGACCGCCGGCCTGAAATTTGAAGCCAAGAAAGTCTACGCCGCGCCACGTCGCCTGGCGGTGCTGCTGACCGCGCTGGAAACCCAGCAGCCGGATCGCAGCATCAACCTGGACGGCCCACCGCGCCAGGCGGCTTTCGATGCCGAAGGCAACCCGACCCAGGCCGCCCTTGGCTTTGCCAAGAAATGTGGCGTAGAGCTGAGCGAGATCGACCAGAGCGGCCCGAAACTGCGTTTCAGCCAGGTCATCACCGGCAAGCCGACCGCCAGCCTGTTGCCGACCATCGTCGAAGATTCCCTGAACGACCTGCCTATCCCCAAGCGCATGCGCTGGGGTGCGCGCAAGGAAGAGTTCGTGCGTCCGACCCAATGGCTGGTGATGCTGCTCGGCGATCAGGTCATCGACTGCACCATCCTCGCCCAAAAGGCCGGTCGTGATTCCCGTGGGCACCGCTTCCACCATCCAGAAAGCGTGCGTATCACCTCGCCGGCCAACTACCTCAACGACCTGCGCGCTGCTTATGTGCTGGCCGATGCCAATGAGCGTCGCGAGCTGATCAGCAAGCGCACCGAAGAGCTGGCGCGCCTGCAGGAAGGCACCGCCATCGTGCCGCCAAGCCTGCTGGACGAAGTGACCGCCTTGGTGGAATGGCCGGTGCCGCTGGTGTGCTCGTTCGAGGAGCGCTTCCTTGAGGTGCCGCAAGAAGCGTTGATCACCACCATGCAGGACAACCAGAAGTATTTCTGCCTGCTCGACGCGGACGGCAAGTTGCTGCCGCGTTTTATCACCGTGGCCAACATCGAAAGCAAAGACCCGCAGCAGATCATCGCCGGTAACGAAAAAGTCGTTCGCCCGCGCCTGACCGACGCCGAGTTCTTCTTCAAGCAAGACAAGAAGCAGAAGCTGGAAGACTTCAATCTGCGCCTGCAGAACGTGGTGTTCCAGGAAAAACTCGGCAGTGTCTATGACAAGGCCGCACGGGTTTCCAAACTGGCGGCCTACATTGCCCCACGCATTGGCGGCGACCCGGCCTGGGCCGCACGCGCCGGCCTGCTGTCCAAGTGCGACCTGGCCACCGAGATGGTCGGCGAATTCCCCGAGATGCAAGGCGTTGCCGGTTACTACTACGCCCTTAACGACGGTGAGCCGCAAGAAGTTGCCCTGGCCCTGAACGAGCAGTACATGCCGCGCGGTGCCGGTGCAGAGCTGCCGACCACCCTGACCGGTGCGGCGGTAGCCATCGCCGACAAGCTGGATACGCTGGTGGGCATCTTTGGCATCGGCATGCTGCCCACCGGTAGCAAAGACCCCTATGCCTTGCGTCGTGCGGCCTTGGGCGTGCTGCGCATCCTGATCGACAAGAAGCTGGACCTCGACCTGACCCAAGCCGTGGTGTTCGCCGTCGGCCAGTTCGGCGCCAAGGTCAAGCAAGCCGGCCTGGCCGAGCAAGTGCTGGAGTTCGTGTTCGACCGCCTGCGTGCGCGTTATGAAGACGAAGGCGTGGACGTTTCCGTCTACCTGTCGGTGCGTGCCTTGCAACCGGGTTCGGCCCTGGACTTCGATCAGCGTGTACAAGCCGTACAGGCCTTCCGCAAGCTGCCGGAAGCTGATGCCCTGGCCGCCGTGAACAAGCGCGTGTCGAACCTTCTGAGCAAGGCCGACAACCTCGGCAATGCTGAAGTCGACCCAGGCCTGTTTGCCGATGCCAAGGAGTTTTCGCTGAACTCGGCCATTGCCAAGGCCGAAAACGCCGTGAAGCCGCTGATCGCCGAGCGTAACTACGCGCAAGCGTTGGCGCGCCTGGCGTCGTTGCGTGAGCCGGTGGATGCGTTCTTCGAAGCAGTGATGATCAATGCCGACGATGCCGGCGTGCGGAAAAACCGCTACGCCATGCTCGCGCGTCTGCGTGGCCTGTTCATCAATATCGCTGACATTTCCGTACTGGGCTGATCATGTTGAAACTGCTGATTCTCGATCGGGACGGGGTGATCAACTACGACTCCGACGCTTACATCAAGTCGGTGGATGAGTGGATCCCACTGCCCGGCTCGATCGAGGCCATCGCGCAGTTGAGCAAAGCCGGCTGGACCGTGGCCATCGCCACCAACCAGTCCGGCATCGCCCGGGGTTACTACGACATCCATACCCTGGAGGCCATGCATGCGCGTTTGCGCACGTTAGTGGCCGAGCAGGGAGGCGAGGTGGGGCTGGTGGTGTACTGCCCCCATGGGCCGGATGAGGGCTGCGATTGCCGCAAGCCCAAGCCTGGCATGTTGAAAATCATTGCAGAACATTACAAGGTGCCGTTAGCTGGGATATGGTTCGTCGGGGACAGCCTCGGTGACCTGGAGGCAGCCAAGGCCGTCGACTCTCAGCCAGTTTTGGTTAAGACCGGAAAAGGCGAAAAGACCCAGGCGAAAAACCTGCCGGTAGGCACCTTGATTTTTGACGATCTGGCGGCCGTTGCCGCAGAACTTATCAACAACTAGCCGCCCTCGACTTCCTGACCAAGGATTGTTCGGGAGTGCGCTTTTAACAGGCGGGCCGTGTCCCGCAACGGTAAATGCCGCCATGTCGATCTTGCAGGCCATCAGAACCTTTTTCTTTTACCTGCTGCTGGGCACCAGTTCGTTTCTCTGGTGCACCCTGAGCTTTTTTATTGCGCCATTCCTGCCTTTCAAGGCGCGTTATCGCTTCATCAATGTCTATTGGTGCCGCTGCGCGTTGTGGCTGAGCAAGGTATTCCTCAATATCCGTTTCGAGATCAAGGGCGCTGAAAACGTCCCGGAGCAGCCCTGTGTGATTCTGTCGAACCACCAGAGCACCTGGGAGACGTTCTTCCTCTCGGCCTATTTCTCGCCACTGAGCCAGGTGCTCAAGCGCGAGCTGCTGTATGTGCCGTTCTTCGGCTGGGCCATGGCTATGCTCCGGCCGATCGCCATCGACCGCGACAACCCCAAGGCAGCGCTCAAGCATGTCGCCAAGAAAGGTGATGAACTGCTCAAGGATGGCGTGTGGGTACTGATCTTCCCGGAAGGCACACGGGTGCCCTACGGTACGGTGGGCAAGTTCTCACGTGGCGGTACCGCACTGGCGGTCAATGCCAACTTGCCTGTGCTGCCAATTGCACATAACGCCGGCAAGTTCTGGCCCAAGACCGGCTGGGCCAAACGCGCCGGCACCATCACCGTGGTAATCGGCGAACCGATGTACGCAGAAGGCGAAGGGCCACGTGCCATTGCCGCACTGAACGACCGCGCAGCGGCGTGGAATGAAGCGCAACAGCGGGCCATGGGCTCCTTGCCTCCGGAACCCGTAGTGGTAGAGACCCCCGTCGTTTGAGCATCTGTGGATAACCTGTGTACGCTTTGTTGGCGAATTGGCTTTTTTTCTTCCTAAAAGACTGATTTTATTACATATTTCTTGATCTCATAAAATCTTGAAAAACGTGCATAAGTTTTTTCTTCATTAAAAAACCGGTCCTTGAGACCGGTTTTTTATGCACCAGAAAAGTCTATTTTTCAGTCGTCCAATTGGGGCAGTTGCAATATGAACGTTGAGCCTTTGCCCAGCTCACTTTCACAAGTAATGCGCCCACCATGCCGTTCTACCACGGCTTTGACCATGCTCAGGCCAAGCCCAAGACCGTCACTGCCCTGGGCGGAATCGAAACGCCGGTATTGGCTGAACAGCTCCGGTAAATCCTTAGGCGCAATCCCCGGCCCTTGGTCGCTGATGCGGCATTCCAACCAACCTTGTGCGCTGGCATGCCTCAGCCTGACGGTAGTACCGGATGGGGAATACTTGATCGCATTCTCCAGCACATTGAACAACGCCCGGGTGAGCAGTGATTGGTCGGCGTAGACCATGGCCTCATCGGCCTCATCCAGATCGTGGACCAGATGAATGCCCTTGAGCTGCGCAATCACCGCTACCTGATCAAAGGCGTCCATCACCAGCATGGCGAACAGGGTCGGTTGGAACTGATACCCGTCAGCCTCGGCCTTGGCCAATTGCACAAAGGATTCGGTAAGGCTCAAGGCCCGGCGGACCTGCTGCTCGATCTGGGCAAAGACCGGCGATTCGCCGTTATGCACATCCAGCAAGGCAAGGATCGCCGAATGCGGTGCACGCAGGTCATGGGAAAGGAAACGCAACATAGTCTCGCGGTGCTGCTGGGCTTCGCGCTCTTTGCTCAGATCAGTCAGGCTGAGTAACCAGCCGAGGGCAAAATCACCTTCCGCGGGAAGCAAAGGTGCAAGCTCCATGCGCAGACTGCGTTGGTGGATGTCGCGGAACTCCACCAGTTCCAGTGCTGACAGGGCAGGGCGTACGCCGTTGTGCAGCGGGGGATAGCCCAAATCGGCGAGTTGTTCGACGAGGTTTTCGCCGACCAGGTCATTGCCGAATACGTCACGGGCCACACGGTTGGCCAACAGAATATTGCCCTGGGGGTCGGTGATCAGCGTCGCGACCGGCAGGCATTCGAGTCCGTCAGCCATAAAGCGCCGTGTATCTCGCGTGCGGCTGACGGCTTGCTCAAGGGCAAAGATCCGCCCCTGCAGTACGTCGCCCTTACTGGCAGGCGCACGGCGGCGCTCAGGAAGCACCTTCGGTTCGTTATCCAGGCGGGCCAATTCCCAGCCAAAATAGGCGAGAATCACGCTCAAGCGTCGCCAGTTCCAGATCAGATAACTGAGCAACAAACCAATCAGGCAGGCCGCAGGGGACCACCAGTGTCCCAGGCGTAGCAGCGCCCAAGACCCCAGCAACGCGACGGCCATGCCTGCCAAGGTCATCCACAGGGCGTAACGTGGGCGATAAAGCAAAAGACCCAGCAGCAGCTTTACCAATGATGTTGCCAACAACGCTGCCAGCCACCCGGGCAAGTCGACAATGCTGCGGCCCTGCAATAAGCCATTGAGCACGTCGGCTTGGATCTCCACACCAGCGGTAGTACCAACGGTGGAGGAGAGCGGCGTCACGAAACGATCGGCCATTCCATAGGCCGTGGCACCTATCAGAATCAGTCGACCACGCAGCGACTCTGGAGGTACTTCGCCGCGTAATACGCTGACATAGGAGACACTGGGAAAGTGCTCGGCCTCGGAGGTGAATGGAACACGAATCTCATGCTCCTGGTGCCATCGCACATTGCTGGGCGCTTGAGACAATCCAGGCATGGTCGGGGCTTGTCCACTCAGCGTGAATGCCAGCCAGGCCAATTGCGGAAGCGTACTTCCGGGGGGGCCTTCACGCAGATACACACTGCGCACCACGCCGTCGTTATCCGCCTCGACGTTAATATGCCCAACCCCCTTGGCGCATTTGAGCAATGGCGATAACGGCTCTTGCGGCGGGCCCGGGCTCCCGCCGCTATCACCGATGATAGGCAGCAATACATTCCCGGCTTTACACACGGCATCGGCCAATCGCTGGCCATCGGCGTCCTTTCCGGACTCACTGAAAATGACATCAAACAGAATGGCCGCAGGCTGGGCGGCACTCAGGCGTCCAATCAGGTCGGCATGCACACTGCGCGGCCAAGGCCATGGGCCGAGTACTTCCAGGCTGGGGGCGTCAATAGTCACCAGCAGGATCCGCGGATCTACCGGCACAGGTGCCAGCCGACGCAAGCTATCGTAGAGCGGGTTATTGAGGGCCAGGCCTGGGCTCAAGGACAAGTACGCGGTGAAGGGCAGCAGTACCAAGCCGATCAACAGCCATTCCCGCACCAGCCCATGAAACAACAGCTGTGCTCGGGTAGGTTGGCGTTTCTCGGCTTTGCGCCATAATTTCACAGGGCTACCGCCGCACTTAGACAAAAGCGAAGATGGTTTGCAGGTAAAGCTGCCATAGGCCCAGGCTCCAGGTGGTTACGATGAAACGCATACGATGCTCTGAAACAAGTGAAGCTTATTTCGGTCTCATCGGAAGGCTTTGTGTAGGCCCGCCAAACAGACGTACCGGGGAGGCTATCGGCACGGCGCCTTTTCCTTATACACAGGAGCCGGTATCTTTCCTTTAAGCATCGAGAGCGCGTCAAGTTAACAGCCCTTTGATATCAGCGTATCGAGAGATTCCCGAAGTGTAGAATCCATCCATAATTATTCAGATTCAGAGGCCGGCATTTGCACAGCAGTGCCTCCCATTCAAAGCTCTTGTATTTTTGTAGGAAGGACCCACCCATGCGCGTCGCAATACTGGATGACGAGCCCGCCGAATTGAGACGGGTGGAACAGACACTGCGACAGATTCCCAGCCAAGCGGAACAGCCCTGGTCCCTGCATTTCTTTGAGCGCGGTGAGGACCTGCTGCGCCAACTGCGTCGGGAGACCTTTGACCTGCTGATACTCGATTGGCAACTGCCGGATATCTCGGGGATCGCACTGTTGCGCTGGACCCGCGAACATATGGAATCCCCTCCCGCCGTCATCATGCTCACCAGTCGTGATGCCGAGAGCGATATCGTCACAGCATTAAATAGCGGCGCGGACGATTACGTCAGCAAGCCCTTTCGACCTAATGAACTCAAAGCCCGAGTCAGTGCTGTCTTGCGGCGCCATGGCCTGCAGAAGTCGGCTACTCAGGAAGTGCAGAGCTTCAACGATCTGACCTTCGACGATGCTGAATTGACCGTCACCCGCGCAGGCAAACCTATCAACCTGACGGAACGGGAGTACCGCCTTGCCAGTTGCCTGTTCGCCAATTTGGCCCGACCGCTCTCTCGCGAGTACCTGTATGAGCGATTCTGGAGCCACGAAGAAATGGTTTCTTCCCGGCCTTTGGATACGCACATCTACCGTCTGCGCAATAAGCTGGGACTGACGGCGGATCGCGGTTGGCAGCTGTTGACGATTTATGGGTACGGGTATCGGTTGGAGAGTGTGGCAACGAACTCCCAAAGTTAAATTTCGTGATGTTCCACGTGGAGCATTTTCAAAAATACACCCAATAAAAAAGGCCAACGCTATGCGTTGGCCTTTTGGGTTTTAGCCGGCATACCTGATCAGAAGTCCAGGTTGGACACCGCCAACGCATTGCTCTCGATGAAGTCACGGCGAGGCTCGACCGCATCACCCATCAGGGTGTTGAAGATCTGGTCTGCGCCAATAGCGTCTTCGATGGTCACGCGCAGCATACGACGCTGAGCTGGATCCATGGTGGTTTCCCACAGCTGATCCGGGTTCATCTCGCCCAGACCTTTGTATCGCTGAATGGTATGGCGCTTGGTGCTTTCAGCCATCAGCCAGTCCAATGCTTCCTTGAACTCCTTGACTGCCTTCTTACGCTCACCACGTTGAATATAAGCACCGTCGTCCAGCAGCGTGCTCAGTTGCGCACCGAGGGTAACTACCGTCTTGTAATCGTTGCTGCCGAAGAAGTCGCGGTTGAAGGTGACGTAGTTCGATAAGCCGTGGGAGATCAGTTCGACCTCTGGCAGCCAGACGTTACGTTCACGGTCTTCGCGCAGACTGGCTTTGTACACCAGGCCAGACTTCTCGACGGTACGCAGGCGCACTTCGTACTGGGCCAGCCAATCCTGCATGTGTGCGTGGTCACCCAACTGCTCCAGGCTTACGGAAGGCAGGTAGATGAAGTGTTCGGTCAGCTCCTGAGGGTACAGGCGCGACAAACGCTTGAGGGTCTTCATCACCATGCGGAAGTCGTTGACCAGGCGTTCAAGCGCCTCACCGGAGATGCCCGGGGCTTCGTCGTTCAGGTGCAGGCTGGCGTCTTCAAGGGCCGACTGCGTCATGTACTCTTCCATGGCGTCGTCGTCTTTGATGTATTGCTCTTGCTTGCCCTTTTTCACTTTGTACAACGGCGGCTGGGCGATGTAGATGTAGCCACGCTCGATCAGCTCAGGCAACTGACGGAAGAAGAAGGTCAGCAGCAGGGTACGGATGTGCGAACCGTCGACGTCAGCATCGGTCATGATGATGATGTTGTGGTAGCGCAGCTTGTCGATGTTGTACTCGTCGCGCCCAATACCGCAGCCCAGCGCAGTGATCAAGGTGCCGACTTCCTGGGAGGAAATCATCTTGTCGAAGCGAGCCTTCTCGACGTTGAGGATCTTACCCTTCAACGGCAGGATGGCCTGGGTGCGACGATTGCGACCCTGCTTGGCGGAACCGCCAGCAGAGTCACCTTCCACCAGGTACAGTTCGGAGAGGGCAGGGTCTTTCTCTTGGCAGTCAGCGAGTTTGCCTGGCAGACCGGCGATATCCAGCGCGCCTTTACGGCGGGTCATCTCACGGGCCTTACGCGCGGCTTCACGGGCGCGGGCAGCATCGATCATCTTGCCAACGACCAGCTTGGCTTCGTTCGGGTTTTCCAATAGGAAGTCGGAGAAGTACTTGCCCATTTCCTGTTCAACAGCGGTCTTCACTTCGGAAGATACCAGCTTGTCTTTGGTCTGTGAGCTGAACTTCGGATCCGGCACCTTGACCGAGATGATCGCGGTCAAACCTTCACGGGCGTCGTCACCGGTGGTGGCGACTTTATGCTTCTTCGCCAGGCCTTCCGCTTCAATGTAGGTGTTCAGGTTACGCGTCAGTGCAGAACGGAAACCCACCAAGTGAGTACCGCCATCGCGCTGCGGAATGTTGTTGGTGAAGCACAACAGGTTTTCGTTGAAGCTGTCGTTCCACTGCAAGGCGATTTCCACACCGATGCCATCTTCACGCTGGATGTTGAAGTGGAACACCTGATTGACCGCAGTCTTGTTGGTGTTCAGGTATTCAACGAATGCACGCAGGCCGCCTTCGTACTTGAACAGTTCTTCCTTGCCGCTGCGTTCATCCTTGAGGACGATACCGACACCGGAGTTGAGGAAGGACAGTTCACGAATCCGCTTGGCCAAGATGTCCCAGCTGAAGTGAATGTTCTTGAAGGTTTCCGCCGATGGCTTGAAATGAATCTGGGTACCGGTGGTTTCACTGTCGCCAACGATTTTCATCGGCTCTTGTGGCACACCGTGGACGTAGGTCTGTTCCCAAATCTTGCCGCTGCGGCGAACGGTGAGAATCAACTCTTCGGACAGCGCGTTCACTACCGACACACCTACACCGTGCAAACCACCGGATACTTTATAGGAGTTGTCGTCGAACTTACCGCCGGCGTGGAGCACGGTCATGATGACCTCTGCCGCCGAAACGCCTTCTTCTTTGTGTACGTCTACCGGGATGCCACGACCGTTGTCACGCACGGTAATAGACTCATCCGGGTGGATGATAATGCTGATGTCGTCGCAGTGACCGGCCAGAGCTTCGTCGATGGAGTTATCGACCACCTCGAACACCATGTGGTGCAGACCGCTACCATCATCGGTGTCGCCAATGTACATACCGGGACGTTTGCGTACGGCATCCAAACCTTTCAGCACTTTGATGCTGGTCGAGTCGTACGTGTTTTCTTCGCTCATGCCTTCACTCCCGATGGTCGTGGGTCTGGGTGATACGGCCTTGTTCCACGTGGAACAAAGCGACTGGCGTTTCCGTCTGCCAGCCTTCCCTCAATAATTCGTGATCTACACAGGTGATAAAAACCTGGCAGCGTAAGTCTTCCAACAAGCGGCATAGCGAACGGCGGTGCTGCTCGTCGAGTTCCGACGGCAAGTCATCCACCAGATAAATACACTGGCCGCGACGGGCCTGGCTAACCAGATGCCCCTGCGCGATACGCAACGCACAGACCACCAACTTCTGCTGGCCACGGGACAAGATATCCGCGGCATTGTGTGCACCTAATCTAAGGCGCAAATCAGCGCGTTGGGGTCCGGCCTGGGTGTGGCCGATTTGCTGATCCCGCTGCAAGGACGTAGCGAGCACTGCGCTCAGCTCGCGTTCTTTGTCCCAACCGCGGTAATAACTCAGCGTCAGCCCCTCGAGATCCAACAACTCGCTCAAGGTCTGCTCAAAGACTGGTTTCAAGGCTTTGATATAGGCACGGCGGTATTCATCTATTTCATCACTGGCCAGGCACAGCTCCCGGTCCCAGGCTGCTTGCGAAGCGGCGTCAAGTGTACCATGCCGCAGCCATGAGTTCCGCTGCCGCAGGGCCTTCTGCAGGCGCTGCCAGGTGGCCATAAAGCGTGGTTCCACGTGGAACACGCCCCAATCGAGGAATTGCCGCCGAATTTTCGGTGCACCTTCCAACAATCGGAAACTGTCTGGGTTGATTAGCTGCAATGGCAATATTTCCGCCAATTGCGCTGCGCTGCGAGCATTTTGCCCGTCAATTCGGATTTGAAACTCACCGCCGCGATCACGGGATATCCCCAGGCTGCTATGACCGCCTTCAGCCAGTTCAACTTGACCAAACACTGTGCACGCCAATTGTTCGTACTGAATGACGGGTAGCAGGCGGGCACTGCGGAAAGAACGAGCGAGCCCCAACAAGTGGATCGCTTCCAGCACGCTGGTTTTGCCACTGCCGTTGGCGCCATGGAGGATATTGATGCGAGGGGAAGGGGAGAAGGTCACCGGGTGCAGATTGCGCACCGCGGTGACCGAGACGCGACTGAGGGACATCTAGCTTCTGCTGAGCATGGTTACAGGCGCATCGGCATGACAACGTAAGCCGAGTCGTCGTTGTCGGATTCTTGCACCAGGGCGCTGCTGTTGGAGTCAGACAGAATCAGGCGAACCTGTTCAGTCGTCATCACCCCCAGTACGTCCAACAAGTAGCTCACGTTGAAGCCGATTTCCAGTGAACCGCCGTTGTAGTCGACGCCGACTTCTTCTTCCGCCTCTTCCTGTTCCGGGTTGTTGGCCTGGATTTTCAATTGGCCGTTGGCCAGTTGCAGGCGAATACCGCGGTACTTTTCGTTCGACAGAATGGCAGTACGGCTGAACGCCTCACGTAGCGCCTGGCGATCACCGATTACCAGCTTGTCACCACCTTTAGGCAACACGCGTTCGTAATCCGGGAACTTGCCGTCAACCAGCTTGGAAGTGAAGGTGAACTCGCCAGTGGTTGCGCGGATGTGATGCTGCCCCAACACGATGCTGACGTTGCCGTCCGGCTCGGTGAGCAGGCGGGCCAATTCGAGGATACCTTTGCGCGGCACGATCACCTGGTGGCGATCCGGCTGGCCGATATCGGCGCGCATCGAGCACATCGCCAGACGGTGGCCATCAGTGGCCACGGCACGGATGATGCCTTCCGATACTTCCAGCAGCATGCCGTTGAGGTAGTAACGCACGTCCTGCTGGGCCATGGCAAAGCTGGTGCGCTCGATCAAGCGACGCAGCTTGCTCTGCTCCAGGCTGCAGGTCAGCGAGCCTGGGCCTTCTTCCACGGTAGGGAAATCATTGGCCGGCAAGGTCGACAGGGTAAAACGGCTGCGACCAGCCTTGACCACCAGCTTTTGCTCATCGACCTTGATATCAATCAGCGCGTCGTTCGGCAGGCTTTTGCAGATATCCATCAGCTTGCGCGCCGGCACGGTGATCTCGCCGGGTTCGGCGGGCTCTTCGAGCTGTACGCGACCCACCAGCTCGACTTCCAGGTCGGTACCGGTCAAGGACAACTGCTGGCCTTCGACCACCAGTAATACGTTGGAAAGCACCGGCAAGGTCTGTCGGCGCTCGACGACGCCTGCGACCAGTTGCAGGGGTTTCAACAGGGCTTCGCGTTGAATGGTGAAATGCATGGTCTAGTCCCTTGCCTTAATAAGCTGCGCTGGTGTCATCACGTAGTCAGTGTACGCAGCAGGTTCTTGTAGTCCTCGCGAATATCCGCGTCGGATTCCTTAAGTTCGTTGATCTTGCGGCATGCGTGCAGGACCGTGGTGTGGTCGCGTCCGCCAAATACATCACCGATTTCCGGCAGGCTGTGGTTGGTCAACTCCTTGGAGAGAGCCATGGCTACCTGACGGGGGCGCGCAACCGAGCGCGACCGACGCTTGGACAGCAGGTCGGAAATCTTGATCTTGTAGTACTCGGCCACGGTGCGCTGGATGTTATCCACACTCACCAATTTGTCCTGCAAGGCCAACAAGTCTTTCAGGGATTCGCGAATCAACTCGATGGTGATATCGCGGCCCATGAAGTGCGAGTGAGCGATGACCCGCTTGAGCGCGCCCTCGAGTTCACGCACGTTGGAACGAATACGTTGGGCAATGAAGAACGCAGCGTCGTGGGGCAAGTCGACTTTGGCCTGGTCGGCCTTCTTCATCAGGATCGCGACGCGGGTTTCCAGCTCCGGCGGTTCCACCGCAACGGTCAGGCCCCAACCGAAGCGCGACTTCAAGCGTTCTTCAAGGCCCTCGATTTCCTTCGGGTAACGGTCACTGGTCAAGATGACCTGCTGGCCACCTTCAAGCAGGGCGTTGAAGGTATGGAAAAACTCCTCCTGGGAGCGTTCCTTGCGCGCGAAAAACTGAATGTCATCGATCAGCAAGGCGTCAACGGAACGGTAGAAGCGCTTGAATTCGTTGATTGCATTGAGCTGCAAGGCCTTGACCATGTCCGCCACGAAGCGCTCCGAGTGCAGGTACACGACCTTGGCATTCGGGTTCTTCTTTAACAGGTGGTTACCCACGGCATGCATCAAGTGCGTCTTACCCAAGCCAACGCCCCCATAAAGGAAGAGCGGGTTGTACCCGTGCTTGGGATTATCGGCGACCTGCCAGGCGGCAGCCCGAGCCAGCTGGTTCGACTTACCTTCGACGAAGTTTTCAAAGGTGAAGGTGCGGTTCAGGTAGCTGGTGTGCTTGAGCGCACCTTCAACCTGAACAGTGCGCTGTTCGGCGCGGACCGGCGCCTGCTGGGAACTGGCACCCGCCATCGGGTCGAAGCTGTCACGGGATGGCTCTTGATTTTCTGGCGCATTTTTTTGCGCTGAGGATTTGGAAGGCGTCGCCGCAGGCACGGGGGAAGCGGCAACCGGCGTCGCTGCGGCCTGGGCTTGCGACGCCGCGGCAGCCAAAGGCGCATTCGGCGCGGCCCGTGGTACCGAGCTACGTTTGCTGCCTATTAATAAGGAGAGCACGGGCGCGAGGCCGTTGCCATGTTCATCGAGCAATTCGAGAACGCGGCTCAGGTACTTCTCGTTGACCCAGTCGAGAACAAAACGATTGGGTGCGTAGACACGCAACTCGTCGCCTTCGGCTTCGACCTGTAGCGGACGGATCCAGGTGTTGAATTGCTGGGCAGGCAGCTCATCGCGCAAAAGCTCCACGCACTGCTGCCAAAGTTCCACTGACACGGATATCCCCTAAGTTGAAAGCCGGTGAGGCAAAAACAGCCGCCATTGTAGCGGCCAGCCGCCCACTTATCCACATGTAGGTTGCTCACAGGCCAGCCAAAATCAATGTCTTAACGGCAAAAAAGGCGACCAATGGTCTGTGCATAAGCTCTGTGGATAAGCCACCCTGAGCTCGTTGTACAAGTGGGGTCGAAACTCTGTGGGTAACTGGCCTGTGGATAACAACCCATTCCACACACAGCTTATCCGACAGCGCAGCACAGGCAGAGCACCGCTTCTCCCCCGTGTTGTCATTCTCTGTACATCACGTACAACAAGGGCTAAAGGTAGTTATCCACAGACGATCGCGTGCCTAGCTTTTATAAGCTTTACAGAAAAGCTTTAAATAACTTCCTTCTTTATTTTTATATCTATGGCAAGGCTGATGGAAGCCGGACGACCCGAAGCGGGTCGTGACGCCATGAAGAACTAATTAAAGGAAAAGCTGGTTGGAAATTGACCTAGAGGCTTGCTTTCTCTAGAATCGCCGGTCTCTTAAAACGGGGGCCATTCCGGCCCGTTGTGGACGAACCAGGTAACAACGCCATGAAACGTACTTTCCAACCAAGCACCATCAAACGCGCCCGTACTCACGGCTTCCGTGCTCGCATGGCTACCAAGAACGGCCGTGCTGTCCTGTCGCGTCGCCGCGCCAAAGGTCGTGCGCGTCTGGCAGTTTGATAATCCGGTACTGGTGGTGAGTCAGGACTTCAGTCGGGAAAAGCGTCTGCTAACCCCCCGGCATTTCAAGGCAGTCTTTGACTCCCCCACCGGCAAGGTTCCGGGGAAAAATCTCCTGCTCCTTGCGCGTAACAACGATCTTGATCACCCTCGTCTCGGGTTGGTGATCGGCAAGAAGAGCGTAAAGCTCTCCGTTGAGCGCAATCGCCTCAAGCGTCTGATGCGCGAATCGTTTCGCCTCCACCAGGACACTCTGGTTGGTTGGGATATTGTTATCGTCGCGCGCAAAGGCTTGGGTGATGTAGAAAACCCCGAATTGATTCAGCATTTCGGCAAGCTCTGGAAACGTTTGGCGCGTACCCACAAGCCAGCACCAGCAGTCAGCACCGAAACTGTAGGGGTAGACAGCCTTGATGCGTAAACTGGCAATCGTTCCGATCCAGTTTTATCGCTATGCCATTAGTCCTCTGATGGCCAGCCACTGTCGTTTCTACCCCAGTTGTTCCTGCTACGCGTTAGAGGCCATAGAAAATCATGGTCTTCTGCGCGGTGGCTGGCTGACCTTTCGTCGTTTAGGTCGCTGTCATCCGTGGAATCCCGGTGGTTATGACCCGGTTCCACCTATCCCTACCTCCCGTTCTTCTTCGATGGCCGAGTAATCATGGATATTAAACGCACGATCCTGATCGTCGCCCTGGCAATCGTGTCCTACGTCATGGTTCTTAAGTGGAACCAGGACTACGGCCAGGCTGCCCTGCCGACTCAGAATGTTGCTACCAATCAGGCCGCGCCGGCTATTCCGGACGCCCCGCTGGGTAATAATAATGCGTCCGCGAGTGCCGATGTTCCCAGCGCGAATGGCGAGACCAGCGCACCTTTAGAAACGCCAGTGGTCACAAACAAAGACCTCATCCACGTGAAAACGGATGTGCTCGACCTGGCCATCGACCCGCAAGGTGGTGATATCGCACAGCTGAAGCTGCCGCTTTATCCACGTCGCCAGGATCATCCGGATGTTCCGTTCCAGCTGTTCGATAACGGCGGTGAACGTACTTATCTGGCGCAAAGCGGCCTGACTGGCACCAACGGTCCGGATGCACGTGCTACCGGTCGTCCGGTTTATTCGACCGAACAGAAGACTTATCAACTGGCTGACGGCCAGAACCAGTTGAACGTCGACCTGAAATTCAGCCTCGACGGCGTCAACTACATCAAGCGTTTCAGCTTTACCCGTGGTTTGTACGACTTGAAGGTCACTTACCTGATCGACAACACCAGCGACAAGCCCTGGAGTGGCAACCTGTTTGCCCAGCTCAAGCGTGATGGCAGCTCCGATCCTTCTTCCAGTACTGCCACCGGCACCGCGACTTACCTGGGCGCAGCCCTGTGGACAAGTGGCGAGCCGTACAAAAAAGTGTCGATGAAAGATATCGACAAGGGTTCGCTGAAAGAAACCGTGCAAGGCGGCTGGGTTGCCTGGTTGCAACACTACTTCGTGACCGCCTGGATCCCGAACAAGGGTGAAGCCAACCTGGTTCAGACCCGTAAAGACAGCCAAGGCAACTACATCATTGGTTTTACTGGTCCGGCGTTGAACGTCGCTCCAGGTGCCAAGGCTGAAACCAGCGCTACGCTGTATGCCGGCCCGAAAAGCCAGGCCGTGCTGAAAGAGTTATCCCCAGGCCTGGAACTGACTGTCGATTACGGCATTCTGTGGTTCATTGCCCAGCCGATCTTCTGGTTGCTGCAACATATCCACAGTATCGTCGGTAACTGGGGTTGGTCGATCATCTTCCTGACCATGCTGATCAAGGGGATCTTCTTCCCGTTGTCGGCAGCCAGCTACAAGTCGATGGCACGTATGCGTGCCGTGGCGCCGAAACTGGCCGCATTGAAAGAACAACATGGTGATGACCGGCAGAAAATGTCGCAGGCCATGATGGAGCTGTACAAGAAAGAGAAGATCAACCCGCTGGGTGGATGCTTGCCGATTCTGGTACAGATGCCGGTGTTCCTGTCGCTTTACTGGGTACTCCTGGAAAGCGTGGAAATGCGCCAGGCGCCGTTCATGCTGTGGATAACTGACCTGTCGATCAAAGACCCGTTCTTTATCCTGCCGATCATCATGGGCGCGACCATGTTCATCCAGCAGCGCCTGAACCCGACCCCGCCGGATCCGATGCAGGCCAAGGTAATGAAAATGATGCCAATCATCTTCACCTTCTTCTTCCTGTGGTTCCCAGCCGGTTTGGTACTGTACTGGGTGGTCAACAACGTGTTGTCGATCTCTCAACAGTGGTACATCACACGTAAAATCGAAGCGGCTACCAAGAAAGCCGAGGCGTAATTTACTCTGTGGATAACCACTCAAGACGCCCCCTAGTGGGGCGTTTTGCTTTCCGTCACTTTTGTTCTGGAACCTGCTGATGAGTGCTCCCCGTGAAACCATCGCTGCTGTGGCCACCGCTCAAGGTAGAGGCGGTGTGGGTATCGTTCGTATTTCCGGGCCGCTTGCGGGTGTAGCAGCCAAAGCTATCAATGGCCGAGAGCTGAAACCCCGCTATGCCCATTACGGCCAATTCCTGGATGCCGACCAAAGCGTGTTGGATGAAGGTCTGGCTATCTACTTCCCTGGGCCGAACTCCTTCACTGGAGAAGACGTCCTGGAATTACAGGGGCATGGCGGCCCTGTCGTGCTGGATATGCTCCTGCAGCGTTGCCTGCAACTGGGTTGCCGCTTGGCGCGACCTGGGGAATTCAGCGAACGCGCGTTTCTGAACGATAAGCTCGATCTGGCCCAGGCCGAAGCCATCGCCGATTTGATCGAAGCCAGTTCTGCCCAGGCTGCGCGCAACGCATTACGCTCGTTGCAGGGAGCTTTTTCCCTGCGTGTGCATAACTTGACCGAGCAACTGATCAATCTGCGTATTTACGTCGAAGCGGCAATTGATTTTCCGGAAGAAGAAATCGACTTCCTCGCGGATGGCCACGTCTTAGCCATGTTGGATAAAGTCCGCGAGGAATTATCCACAGTATTGCGTGAAGCCGGGCAGGGCGCGTTGTTGCGCGATGGTATGACAGTGGTGATTGCCGGCCGGCCCAATGCCGGCAAATCCAGCCTGCTCAATGCCCTGGCAGGACGCGAGGCGGCGATTGTCACCGAGATTGCCGGCACTACCCGGGATATCCTGCGCGAACATATCCACATCGACGGCATGCCGCTGCACGTGGTCGACACCGCCGGCTTACGCGACACCGATGACCAGGTGGAAAAAATCGGCGTGGAGCGGGCACTCAAGGCGATCAGTGAAGCCGATCGGGTGTTGCTGGTAGTTGATGCCACGGCACCGGAAGCTGTGGATCCGTTTGCACTGTGGCCTGAATTCCTCGAGCAACGCCCGGACCCGGCCAAAGTCACTCTTATTCGTAACAAAGCCGACCTGACAGGTGAATCAATCGCCCTGGAAACCAGCGAGGACGGGCATGTCACGATCAGCCTGAGCGCCAAGTCGGCAGGTGAAGGTCTGGAATTGCTGCGTGAGCACCTCAAGGCCTGCATGGGCTACGAACAGACCTCGGAAAGCAGCTTCAGTGCACGCCGCAGGCATTTGGAGGCGTTGCGCCATGCGAGCGCGGCGTTGGAGCACGGTCGCGCGCAATTGACCTTGGCGGGGGCAGGGGAGCTGCTGGCAGAGGATTTGCGTCAGGCGCAGCAGCTCCTGGGGGAAATCACCGGCGCATTCAGCTCCGATGATTTGTTGGGGCGGATTTTTTCCAGTTTCTGTATCGGCAAATAGCCTGGTTATCCACAGGCCTCTACCAGTTGTACGACACCGTACCGAGCAAGGTACGGCTGTCCCCCCAGTAGCAACGGCCGGCGTCGTTGCAGCCGGCTACATATTCCTTATCGAGCAGGTTCTTGGCGTTCAGGTCGACTGACCAGTGTTTATCAATCTGATAGCCAACCGCTGCGTCTACCAACGTGACGCTACCTGCGTCCAACTTCCCGTACAGCGTAGGTGCGGTGTAAGAAAAGGTGCTGTCGAAATAACGCACACCGCCGCCCAGGGATAAGCCCTTGAGTTGGCCATTGAGGAAACGGTACTTGCCCCAGATCGAGGCCTGGTTGCGCGGCACTCCCGTCATCTGGTGCCCCTCGACCAATGAGGTCGCCGAATCCTTGGTAATCCGAGCGTCCGTATAGGTGTAAGCCGCCGTCACATTCAGATTGGGCGTGACATTGCTGTTCACCTCAACCTCTACACCCTTGGCCCGGCTCTCGCCCACCTGGCGGTAACTGTTGGTGGTGGCGTCCAGGTAGGTATCGTCTTGCTTGCGCAAGTCATACAGCGACAGGGTCATTGCGGTATCCCAGCCGATCGGCTCGTACTTGACCCCCACTTCGTACTGGCTGCTGGTGATCGGCTTCAAGGGTGAACCGGCATTGGAGATTTGCTGCACGGGAACGAAAGCAGTGGAATAGCTGACATACGGCGTCAGACCGTTGTCGAACTGGTACATCACCCCGCCCTGGTAAGTGAACTTGCGGTCCTCGGCGTCGGTGTTGCTGGCCTTGTTGACCTTGTCACGGAAATGACTGTCCACCCAGTCCTGACGGCCTCCAAGCAGGAACAGCCAATGGTCGTACTTGCTCTGAATTTGTGCATAGACCCCTTTCATCTGTTGTTCGAGCAAGGTGTTTTGCACGGCAATCGGGGTCAATGGATCACGCAGGTAGACGGGGTTATACACATTGATGGTGCCGGCAGAGCCAGCGTCCCAATCCTGGTTGAACGAGGTGCGGTCGTAGCTGGCGCCGAGGAGCACAGTATTGTCGAGACCACCGAGCTGGAATTTGCCTTCCACCTGGTTATCCAGGGAATAGACCATCGACTTGTTGTAGCGGTCATAGGCAGTCATGTTCAGCTGAGTACCGAAGCCACGGTTATTCAGCGCGCCAGGCCAGGTTTCATGGCGGTTGATGCGCGACTGCATATAGCGTGAGTTCTGGCGGAACTGCCAATCGTCGTTGAAACTATGGCTGAACTCGTAGCCGGTGCTCCAGGCTTCACGTTCGAACGTATTCCAGTCCGGGTCGCCGAGCATGGTGTGCTTGGACAGTTTGCCATTGGGGTTGGTAAGCAAGGTACCGGCGGCGGGTAGGCCTAGTTCGAGATTAGTGTGGTCTTTTTGGTAATTGGCCAACAGGGTCAGGCTGTTGTAATCGTCGAAATTCAGGGTCAGGGAGGGCGCGATATACAGGCGATCATCTGGAACATGGTCAGTCTGCGTGCCAGATTTGCGGCCCAGCATCACCACGCGTCCAAGGATGTTGTCGCTGTCGTTGAGCGGACCCGAGATATCCACACCCAATTGACGCCGATTATTCGAGCCATACCCCAGTTGCACCTCACCTTGCGGGGTGGCGGTGGGGTGTTTGCTCACCAGATTCACCAAGCCGCCAGGCGCATTCTCACCGTAGAGCAGGGACGAGGGGCCGCGAAAGATTTCGACGCGTTCCAAGCCATAAGGCTCACTGGTCGTATCGTAGCGATTGCCTTGTACCCGTAGCCCATCTCGCAGGAGGCCGTAGCCGTAATCCGTGGCATTGAAACCGCGAATAAAGAACAAGTCGCCTGCCAGACCGTCACCGGCAGCAAAAGGGGGCGCGAAGATACCCGGCACATAACCCAACACTTCAGTCAGGGTTTGGGACTTCTGGTCCTTTATGCGTTGGCCGGTGACGACCGATACCGAACGTGGCGTTTCGGATAAAGGCGTGCTGGTCTTGGTACCGATGCGACTATTTTGCGCCTTGTAGCCCACATCCCCGGCGATGTCTTGATTGAACCCCGCCTGTTGGTAACCGCTGACCGTGGTAGGGGCGAGCACTAGTTGCCCTGCGGGAATGGCCTGCAGAACATAACTGCCGGGAGCCTGGGATAGCACTTGTAGCCCCGAGTTCTGCAGCAGCAGCGCGAAGCCTTGTTCCACC
Organism: Pseudomonas libanensis; assembly: GCF_001439685.1. GTDB lineage: Bacteria > Pseudomonadota > Gammaproteobacteria > Pseudomonadales > Pseudomonadaceae > Aquipseudomonas > Aquipseudomonas libanensis. Next base: position 322,124 of record NZ_JYLH01000003.1, on the reverse strand, counting down.
GAATAATCGCCTTCCAGCCCTGCTGTAGTCAGCTGCGCGGTTTGCCGAGGCGAGAAAGACAGAATCACATTCGCTCTGGCAGCGAATTGACTCAAGGCATTGTCCAGCGGGCCAGCCGCGATGATGAAATGCTGCACCCCATTGGCGGCCATGGCGCCAGGGGCAAGCAAGACACTGGCGATGTTTGCGGTACCGAGCAGCAGGCCGCACATCATACCGTGGCAGGAAAGTCGCAAGCGGAGTTTGGTGGGGAGGCGCATAGGTGGGTAAGCCCTGAAGGTGGTCGTAATTACCTGTAGGGCCGCATCAGGTGAAAAAAAGATAACCCCCGTGTGCGAATTTTTTTCAACCGATTCGCGTCACTGAAACCCAATAGCGCGTGAAGTACTTCACCTGAATCGGCAAGGTTGCCTGTAGGTTAGCCAGTACTGCATCGGTTGAATCCAGTCGGAAGGTGCCGGAGATACGCAAGCGCGCCGAAGCCGAATCGTATTTCAGGACACCTGGGCGATAGCGGGCGAGTTCGTCCATCACCTCTGCGAGGCGAGCATCCAATACGATTAACTGTCCGTCGACCCAGGCAGACCGGGAGCCACGATAAGTCGTGTTAGGCCCCACGTTTTGGCGATCAAAGTCAGCGCTCTCACCGGCACCGAGCAACCGCGCGTGGTCAGGCTGGTCACCTGGCGACACGCTCACCCGATCCTCCAGGACGCCGACACGCGTGGAGCCTGGCAACTGGCGCACGGTGAACCGAGTACCCAATGCCTGGACGCGGCCCTCGCGGGTTTCGACATAAAAGGGCATTTGCCCGCCAAACTTACCGGTGTGGATAAGTACCTCACCTTCGCGCAAGCGGATCAAGCGCTCGTGCCCATCGAAAATCACGTCAATCGCAGTACCGGTATTAAGATCAATCCGCGTACCGTCAGCCAGTTCGATACGCCGGCGTTCACCCACGGACGTTCGGTAATCAGCCCAAACATTTGCCAGGGGCGTGTGTTGCTGAACATTCCAGCCTAGATAACCGGTACCGCCCAACACCAGCATCCACTTCAGTACTTGGCGGCGTTGCTGCGCGGCCGACAATGCACGGCGGGTTAAATCCTGGGGCAGCGCGCCAAGACTGCGCTGTAATTGTTCCATCTGGTCCCACGCAGCCTGGTGGGACGGATCGCCGTTCAGCCATTGTTGCCAGGCCTTACGGTCAGCGGCCGTAGGTGTCTCGGACTGGAACTGTACATACCAACTGGCAGCGGCTTCGAAGGTCTTGCGATCGGGGACCGCCATTACAGGCTGGCCACGATCAGCGAACATTCAGTCAATGCACGGATCATGTGCTTCTTCACTGTGGTGAGTGATACCTGCAGCTGATCTGCGATCTGTTGATAAGTCAGACCCTCGATCTGCGACAGCATAAAGATCCGCCGTGTTCGCTCGCCGAGTGTGGCCAAGGCTTTATCCACAGCCACCAGGGTCTCAATGATGATGGCCTTGTCTTCTTCGCTAATGACGTTGGCTTCAGGACGTTCGGCCAAGGTTTGCTTGTAGGCCTGCTCAATGGCGTGTCGACGGTAACGATCAATCAACAGGCCCCTGGCGATAGTCGCCAGATAATCCCGCGGCTCAATGATCTGGGCCGCATGTCGCCCGCCCAGAATACGCACAAACGTATCGTGCGCCACATCGGCCGCATCGCAGGCGTTATGCAACTTACCTTTGAGCCACCCATGCAACCAGCAATGGTGTTGCTCATAGATGTTCTGGACCGCAGCCGTGTGTGATGGAAGGGACATAGGGCATGACAAGGCAGGTTAATGATAATCGCTATTATTAACTGCCGAGCCGTTTTCTCACAATAGATCTCTTTTTGAAGCACTCACCCCCCGGGTAAAGGATTCGGCTGCCTTCGTGCAGAAGGAAATGCCAGCGGATTTGCGGTTTTCTGTGGATTAAGCCCTGTGAATAACCGTCCCTGTGCCCAGTTGATAACAGGGCTTGAAACCTGAGCAAAAACCCCTCTGTGGATAACCACCTGTTTAATCCACAGGCTTAAAGCACTTATCCAAGGGCCTCATTGGCACATGACCACAGACTTTTGAACCTCTGTACACATTGAAAATAAAGGCCCGTAGCAATCTATCCACAGAAAAGTAGCTCAGTAGAAATAAACATAAAAACAAAGATTTAATAAATTTCTCTCTTTTAATTTCTATTGTCTGTGATTCATCCACAGCTGGTTAAATTTTGTGCAAAGGGTTCTTTAGGAAGGGCGAAGTCCCTATACTTGCCGCCAAAGCTGTAAAACTCTTTCAACAAACAATTCCTGATTACCTACATAAGCAGGCACGAGGTGCGTGGTGGATTTCCCTTCCCGTTTTGAAGTGATCGTCATCGGCGGCGGTCATGCCGGTACCGAGGCAGCACTGGCGTCAGCACGCATGGGCGTAAAAACCCTGCTGCTCACGCACAACGTGGAAACCCTCGGTGCCATGAGTTGCAACCCCGCAATTGGCGGGATTGGCAAAAGCCACTTGGTCAAGGAAATCGACGCCCTTGGTGGTGTGATGGCCATGGCCACCGACATAGGTGGTATTCAGTTTCGCGTCCTCAACAGCCGCAAAGGCCCGGCGGTGCGTGCAACCCGGGCTCAAGCTGACCGCATCCTGTACAAGGCGGCCGTACGTGAAACCCTGGAAAACCAGCCGAACCTGTGGATATTTCAGCAAGCCGCCGATGATCTGATCGTCGAGCAGGACGTGGTGAAAGGCGTGGTCACCCAAATGGGCTTGCGTTTCTTCGCAGAATCCGTCGTGCTGACCACCGGTACCTTCCTCGGTGGGCTTATCCACATCGGTATGCAGAATTATTCAGGTGGTCGCGCCGGTGATCCGCCGTCGATCGCCCTGGCAAAACGCCTGCGCGAATTGCCCCTGCGTGTTGGTCGCCTGAAAACCGGGACCCCGCCACGTATTGACGGGCGTTCTGTGGATTTTTCGGTGATGACCGAGCAAGCCGGTGACACACCGATTCCGGTTATGTCGTTCATGGGCTCCAAGGAGCAGCACCCCAAGCAGGTCAGTTGCTGGATTACCCACACTAACGCCCGAACCCACGAAATCATTGCCGCAAACCTCGACCGTTCGCCAATGTATTCCGGGGTAATCGAAGGTATTGGCCCGCGTTACTGCCCGTCGATCGAAGACAAGATCCACCGCTTTGCCGACAAGGAAAGCCATCAGGTCTTCATCGAACCCGAAGGCTTGACCACGCACGAGTTGTACCCGAACGGGATTTCCACCTCCTTGCCGTTCGATGTGCAAATCCAGATCGTGCAGTCGATCCGCGGTATGGAAAATGCGCACATCGTGCGGCCGGGCTACGCCATTGAGTACGATTACTTCGACCCGCGTGACTTGAAATACAGCCTGGAAACCAAGGTAATTGGCGGCTTGTTCTTTGCCGGGCAAATCAATGGCACCACCGGTTACGAAGAAGCCGGGGCCCAGGGTTTACTGGCCGGAACCAACGCTGCATTGCGCGCTCAAGGCAAAGACAGCTGGTGCCCGCGTCGCGATGAAGCCTATATCGGTGTATTGGTCGACGACCTGATTACCCTCGGTACCCAGGAACCGTACCGGATGTTCACTTCCCGGGCCGAATACCGTCTGATCCTGCGCGAAGACAACGCCGACCTGCGCTTGACCGAAAAAGGTCGCGAATTGGGCCTGGTCGATGACGCCCGTTGGGCTGCGTTCTGCAAGAAACGCGAAAGCATCACGCTCGAAGAGCAACGGCTGAAAAGTACCTGGGTTCGCCCGGGCACCGAACAAGGCGATGCGATTGCGGAAAAATTCGGCACGCCGCTGACCCATGAGTACAACTTGCTGAACCTGCTGTCCCGCCCGGAAATCGACTACGCTGGCCTGGTCGAAGTGACAGGCCAGGGCGCGGAAGATCCACAGGTTGCCGAACAGGTCGAGATCAAGACCAAATACGCCGGGTACATTGACCGCCAGCAGGACGAGATCGCCCGCTTGCGCGCCAGTGAAGACACCAAGCTGCCTGTGGATATCGACTACACCGGGATTTCCGGGCTGTCGAAAGAGATTCAAAGCAAGCTGGGGATAACTCGGCCGGAAACGCTCGGCCAGGCTTCACGCATCCCTGGGGTTACCCCGGCAGCCATTTCGCTGTTGATGATTCATTTGAAAAAACGCGGCGCGGGCCGTCAGTTGGAGCAAAGCGCTTGAGTTCGTTGGTCACATCGCAACACGCCGAAGAGTTATCCACAGGAGCGCGCCAGTTGGGCGTGGCCCTCACCGAAGCCCAGCACGAATTGTTGCTGGGCTATCTGGCCCTGTTGATCAAATGGAACAAGGCTTACAACCTGACCGCCGTGCGTGATCCGGACGAGATGGTGTCGCGGCATTTGCTCGACAGCCTCAGCGTGATGCCGTTCATCGAAAACGGTCGTTGGCTCGACGTCGGCAGTGGTGGTGGAATGCCTGGCATTCCTTTGGCGATCCTGTTTCCCGAGTCCCAAGTGACCTGCCTGGACAGCAACGGCAAGAAAACCCGCTTCCTGACCCAGGTCAAACTCGAACTCAAGCTGGATAACCTGCAAGTTATCCACAGCCGTGTCGAAGCCTTCACGCCTGAGCTGCCTTTCAACGGCATCGTGTCCCGGGCATTCAGCAGCATGGAGAACTTCAGCAACTGGACCCGTCACCTCGGCGACCGCGATACCCGTTGGCTGGCAATGAAGGGCGTCCATCCAAGCGACGAGCTGTTAGCATTGCCGGCAGACTTCCACCTCGATAGCGAACACGCCTTGGCCGTACCCGGTTGCCAAGGCCAACGCCATCTGCTGATACTGCGCCGCACGGCATGATTGGGAACACAAGCAAGAATGGCTAAGGTATTCGCGATTGCGAACCAGAAAGGTGGCGTGGGTAAGACCACCACCTGTATCAACCTCGCAGCATCCCTGGTCGCCACCAAGCGTCGGGTGCTGTTGATCGATCTCGATCCACAGGGCAACGCCACCATGGGTAGCGGTGTGGATAAACACGGCCTGGAAAACTCGGTCTACGATTTGCTGATTGGCGAATGCGACCTGGCCCAGGCCATGCACTATTCCGAGCATGGTGGTTATCAACTGCTGCCAGCCAACCGCGATTTGACCGCGGCGGAAGTGGTGCTGCTGGAAATGCAGATGAAAGAAAGCCGTCTGCGCAGCGCCCTGGCGCCCATTCGCGAGAATTACGACTACATTCTGATCGACTGCCCACCGTCGCTGTCGATGCTCACGCTCAACGCCCTGGTGGCCGCCGATGGGGTGATTATCCCCATGCAGTGCGAGTACTTCGCCCTCGAAGGCTTGAGCGACCTTGTGGATAACATCAAGCGTATCGCCGAGTTGCTCAACCCGAACCTGAAAGTCGAAGGCCTGTTGCGGACCATGTACGATCCGCGTCTGAGCCTGATGAACGATGTGTCGGCGCAGCTCAAGGAACATTTTGGCGATCAACTGTATGACACCGTGATCCCACGCAACATCCGCCTGGCCGAAGCGCCAAGCTATGGCATGCCCGCGCTGGCGTACGACAAGTCCTCGCGTGGTGCCATTGCCTATCTGGCGCTGGCCGGCGAGTTGGTTCGCCGTCAACGCCGCAATTCACGCACTGCTGCAGCCCAGCCAACTTAAGGAATCCCCATGGCCGTCAAGAAACGAGGTCTCGGACGTGGACTGGATGCACTCCTGAGTGGTCCGACCGTCACATCGCTTGAAGAGCAAGCGGTGCAGGCCGACGAGCGCGAGCTGCAGCACTTGCCCCTGGACCTGATCCAGCGCGGCAAATACCAGCCACGCCGGGACATGGATCCCCAGGCGCTGGAAGAGCTGGCTAACTCGATCAAGGCCCAGGGCGTGATGCAACCCATTGTGGTGCGCCCGATTGGCGGTGGCCGCTTTGAGATCATCGCCGGTGAACGTCGCTGGCGCGCCAGCCAACAGGCCGGCAAGGACACCATCCCGGCGATGGTGCGCGATGTATCGGATGAAACCGCTATCGCCATGGCGTTGATCGAAAATATCCAGCGCGAAGACCTCAACCCGATCGAAGAAGCGATCGCGTTGCAGCGTTTGCAGCATGAATTCCAGCTGACCCAACAACAAGTGGCCGACGCAGTGGGGAAATCCCGCGTCACCGTGTCCAACTTGCTGCGCCTGATCGCACTGCCGGAAGTCATCAAGACCATGTTGTCCCACGGCGACCTGGAAATGGGCCATGCCCGGGCTTTGCTCGGTTTGCCGGAAAATCAACAGGTTGAAGGGGCGCGACACGTTGTCGCACGAGGTCTGACTGTACGTCAGACCGAGGCCCTGGTTCGCCAGTGGCTCAGCGGCAAACCTGCACCGGTCGAAGCGGCCAAACCTGATCCGGATATCGCACGACTCGAGCAGCGCCTGGCCGAGCGCCTGGGCTCTGCGGTGCAAATTCGTCACGGCAAGAAGGGCAAAGGGCAATTGGTCATCGGATATAACTCCCTCGATGAGCTGCAGGGCGTCCTTGCCCACATCCGCTGAAACATTTGCTTATGTAGCGTGTGATCGGAAATCACTACCCGACAGTTGAATAGGGGCAGAACCGCCCCTATACTCTGCGCGCATTTTGTCGGCACAAATTATGCCAAGTTATTGATTTCCGGCAGCCGACCATTGAGGAGCAAGAGTGATGGAAACCCGCACGCCAAACACGTTGCCGTTCCATCGCTTAGCTGTTTTTCCGGTTTTATTGGCTCAATTTGTCATTTTGCTGATCGCCGCTTTGGCGCTCTGGTACTGGCATGGAGTCGTAGCCGGATATTCAGGACTCTGCGGAGGCCTGATAGCCTTGCTGCCCAATATGTATTTTGCTCACAGGGCCTTTCGGTTTTCCGGCGCCCGAGCAGCCCAGGCTATCGTCCGGTCTTTTTATGCCGGCGAGGCGGGGAAACTGATTTTGACGGCAGTGCTGTTTGCACTGACCTTTGCAGGTGTGAAGCCATTGGCGCCGCTGGCTGTATTCGGCGTCTTCGTGTTGACCCAACTGGTCAGCTGGTTCGCTCCCCTGCTAATGAAAACAAGACTTTCGAAACCTTAGGGCGTTTGAGGCAACCATGGCAGAAACAACCGCTTCGGGCTATATCCAGCACCACTTGCAGAACCTGACCTTCGGTCAGCTTCCCAACGGCGGCTGGGGCTTTGCCCACACCGCAGCAGAGGCCAAAGAAATGGGTTTCTGGGCTTTCCACCTGGATACTCTGGGTTGGTCGGTCGCATTGGGCCTGATCTTCGTCCTGATTTTCCGCATGGCGGCAAAGAAGGCGACCTCCGGTCAGCCAGGTGCTTTGCAGAACTTCGTTGAAGTACTGGTCGAATTCGTCGATGGCAGCGTGAAAGACAGCTTCCATGGCCGTAGCCCGGTGATCGCACCGCTGGCGCTGACCATCTTCGTCTGGGTGTTCCTGATGAACGCCGTCGACCTGATCCCGGTGGACTGGATTCCTCAGTTGGCCATCCTGATCTCCGGCGATGCGCACATTCCATTCCGCGCCGTGTCGACCACTGACCCGAACGCCACCCTGGGCATGGCTCTGTCGGTGTTCGCGTTGATCATTTTCTACAGCATCAAGGTCAAGGGTATCGGCGGCTTCATCGGCGAACTGACCCTGCACCCGTTCGGCAGCAAGAACATTTTCGTTCAAGCCCTGCTGATCCCGGTGAACTTCCTGCTGGAATTCGTGACCCTGGTCGCCAAGCCGATCTCCCTGGCCCTGCGACTGTTCGGCAACATGTATGCCGGCGAGCTGGTGTTCATCCTGATCGCTGTGATGTTCGGCAGCGGCCTGCTCTGGCTTAGCGGCCTGGGCGTAGTTCTGCAGTGGGCGTGGGCTGTGTTCCACATCCTGATCATTACCCTGCAGGCCTTCATCTTCATGATGCTGACTATCGTCTACCTGTCGATGGCGCACGAAGAGAACCATTAAGACCAGTCTCGACTAGTCTGATGTCCTTCCCGGTCAAACGGGAAGGTGGCCCAACAGGGCTATGAAACGATTTGTTTTACCGCTTTAAAATCTAAAAAACCTAAACCATACGACGTAAAAGTCGGGAGGAAAGATGGAAACTGTAGTTGGTCTAACCGCTATCGCTGTTGCACTGTTGATCGGCCTGGGCGCCCTGGGTACTGCCATTGGTTTCGGCCTGCTGGGCGGCAAATTCCTGGAAGGCGCAGCGCGTCAGCCAGAAATGGTCCCAATGCTGCAAGTTAAAATGTTCATCGTCGCCGGCCTGCTCGACGCCGTGACCATGATCGGCGTTGGTATCGCACTGTTCTTCACCTTCGCGAACCCCTTCGTTGGTCAACTCGCTGGCTAATCACTCGACTTTTCGAGTGATTGGGGTGATGGACAACGAATGAGCGAGGTGTTGGCGTGAACATTAATGCAACCCTGATTGGCCAATCCGTTGCGTTCTTCATTTTTGTAGTGTTTTGCATGAAGTTCGTGTGGCCTCCGGTCATCGCGGCTTTGCACGAACGTCAGAAGAAGATCGCGGATGGTTTGGACGCTGCCAGCCGTGCAGCTCGCGACCTGGAGTTGGCCCAAGAGAAAGTGGGTCTTCAACTGCGCGAAGCTAAAGCACAGGCAGCTGAAATCATTGAGCAAGCCAAGAAACGCGGTAACCAGATCGTCGAAGAGGCTGTTGAAAAAGCCCGCGTCGAAGCTGACCGTGTGAAGGCTTCGGCTCATGCCGAGATCGAACAGGAACTGAACGGTGTCAAAGACGCGCTGCGTGCCCAACTGGGTGCTCTGGCCGTCGGCGGTGCTGAGAAGATCCTCGGTGCCACAATCGATCAAAACGCGCACGCGGAGCTGGTTAACAAACTGGCTGCTGAAATTTAAGCGAGGGCGATCATGGCAGAACTGACCACGTTGGCCCGACCTTATGCTAAGGCAGCCTTCGAGCACGCCCAGGCCCACCAGCAGCTGGCCTCTTGGTCAGCCATGCTCGGCCTGGCTGCAGCAGTGTCGCAAGACGACACCATGCAGCGCGTGCTCAAGGCCCCGCGCCTGACGAGCGCAGACAAGGCCGCCACTTTTATTGAAGTGTGCGGCGACAAGTTTGATGTGAAGGTGCAGAACTTCATCCACGTCGTTGCCGAAAACGACCGTCTCCCGCTATTGCCGGAGATCGCCGCTCTGTTCGACCTGTACAAGGCCGAAGCAGAGAAATCGGTAGACGTTGAAGTGACCAGTGCTTTCGCATTGAACCAAGAACAGCAAGACAAACTCGCCAAGGTTCTCAGTGCACGACTCAATCGGGAAGTGCGCCTGCAAGCTTCGGAGGACGCATCGCTTATTGGTGGTGTTGTTATCCGTGCCGGCGACCTGGTTATCGATGGCTCGATTCGCGGCAAAATCGCGAAACTTGCCGAAGCATTGAAATCTTGAGTTTGAAGGGGCAGCAGAGCAATGCAGCAACTCAATCCTTCCGAAATAAGTGAAATTATCAAGGGCCGCATCGACAAGCTCGATGTGACCTCCCAAGCCCGTAACGAAGGCACTGTCGTCAGCGTATCTGACGGCATCGTGCGGATTCACGGTCTGGCCGACGTCATGTACGGCGAGATGATCGAGTTTCCGGGCGGCGTCTACGGTATGGCCCTCAACCTGGAGCAAGACTCCGTAGGTGCCGTTGTATTGGGCGCGTACACCAGTCTGGCTGAAGGCATGAGCGCCAAGTGCACCGGCCGCATCCTGGAAGTTCCGGTTGGTAAGGAACTGCTGGGTCGCGTAGTCGACGCACTGGGTAATCCTGTTGACGGCAAAGGTCCACTGGGCAACACCGAGACCGATGCGGTCGAGAAAGTTGCTCCAGGCGTGATCTGGCGTAAGTCGGTAGACCAGCCAGTACAAACTGGCTACAAGGCTGTCGATGCCATGATCCCAGTCGGCCGTGGCCAGCGTGAGCTGATCATCGGTGACCGTCAGATCGGTAAGACCGCCCTGGCGATCGACGCGATCATCAACCAGAAAGACAGCGGCATTTTCTGCGTCTACGTAGCCATCGGTCAGAAGCAATCGACCATCGCCAACGTGGTTCGCAAGCTGGAAGAAAACGGCGCCCTGGCCAACACGATCATCGTGGCTGCCAGTGCTTCGGAATCTCCTGCGCTGCAATTCCTGGCACCGTACTCCGGTTGCACCATGGGTGAATTCTTCCGCGACCGCGGTGAAGACGCGCTGATCGTTTATGACGATCTGTCCAAGCAAGCAGTGGCCTACCGCCAGATTTCCCTGCTGCTGCGCCGTCCACCAGGCCGTGAAGCTTACCCAGGCGACGTGTTCTATCTCCACTCCCGTCTGCTGGAGCGCGCATCCCGCGTTTCGGAAGAGTACGTAGAGAAGTTCACCAACGGCGCAGTGACCGGCAAAACCGGTTCCCTGACCGCACTGCCGATCATTGAAACCCAGGCTGGCGACGTTTCCGCGTTCGTTCCGACCAACGTGATTTCCATCACCGACGGTCAGATCTTCCTGGAATCGGCCATGTTCAACTCCGGGATCCGTCCTGCTGTGAACGCCGGTGTTTCGGTATCCCGTGTGGGTGGTGCCGCTCAGACCAAGATCATCAAGAAGCTCTCCGGTGGTATCCGTACCGCTCTGGCTCAGTACCGTGAACTGGCGGCATTCGCCCAGTTCGCTTCTGACCTGGACGAAGCGACCCGTAAGCAACTTGAGCATGGTCAGCGCGTTACCGAGCTGATGAAGCAGAAGCAATACGCCCCGATGTCGATCGCTGACATGGCGTTGTCGCTGTATGCCGCTGAGCGTGGGTTCCTGACCGACGTTGAAATCGCCAAGGTCGGCAGCTTTGAACAAGCGCTGATTGCTTACTTCAACCGCGATCACGCCGAATTGATGGCGAAGATCAACGTGAAGGGTGACTTCAATGACGATATCGACGCTGGCATGAAAGCCGGTATCGAGAAGTTCAAGGCCACCCAAACCTGGTAAGCCGCAGCGGGAGCCGCAAGGCTCCCGCTTGCTAACCTGATAGGTGTTACATGGCAGGCGCAAAAGAGATTCGCAGTAAGATTGCGAGCATCAAAAGCACGCAAAAAATTACCAGCGCCATGGAAAAAGTGGCGGTCAGCAAAATGCGCAAGGCACAAATGCGCATGGCTGCTAGCCGTCCTTATGCGGAGCGTATCCGCCAGGTAATTGGGCATCTGGCCAACGCCAACCCGGAATACCGCCACCCGTTCATGATCGAGCGCGCCGTCAAGCGTGCAGGTTATGTGGTAGTGAGCAGTGACCGTGGTTTGTGTGGTGGTCTGAATACCAACCTGTTCAAGGCCCTGGTCAAGGACATGGCGGTAAACCGCGAAAACGGCGTCGAGATTGATCTGTGTGTTGTTGGTAGCAAGGGTGCGGCCTTTTTCCGCAACTTCGGCGGTAACGTCGTTGCAGCTATCAGCCACCTGGGTGAAGAGCCGTCGATCAATGATTTGATCGGCAGTGTGAAGGTGATGCTGGATGCGTACCTGGAAGGCCGGATTGACCGCCTGTCCGTGGTATCCAACAAGTTCATCAACACCATGACCCAGCAGCCAACCGTGGAGCAATTGATTCCACTGGTGGCGACCCCGGATCAGGAACTCAAGCACCACTGGGACTACCTCTACGAACCAGACGCCAAAGAGCTGCTTGACGGCTTGATGGTGCGCTACGTGGAGTCGCAGGTGTACCAGGCGGTGGTCGAGAACAACGCAGCTGAACAAGCGGCGCGGATGATCGCGATGAAAAACGCTACCGATAACGCCGGTGATCTGATCAGCGATTTGCAGCTGATCTATAACAAGGCGCGTCAGGCTGCGATCACCCAAGAGATCTCGGAAATCGTCGGCGGCGCTGCCGCGGTTTAACGGTTCAAATATTCAGAGGATCCAGCTATGAGTAGCGGACGTATCGTTCAAATCATCGGCGCCGTTATCGACGTGGAATTTCCACGCGACAGCGTACCGAGCATCTACAACGCGCTGAAAGTACAAGGCGCGGAAACTACCCTGGAAGTTCAGCAGCAGCTGGGCGACGGCGTAGTTCGTACCATTGCGATGGGTTCCACCGAAGGCTTGAAGCGCGGTCTGGACGTTGTCGACACTGGCGCTGCCATCTCCGTACCGGTCGGTAAAGCGACCCTGGGCCGGATCATGGACGTACTGGGCAACCCGATCGACGAAGCTGGCCCGATCGCCACCGAAGAGCGCTGGGGCATTCACCGCGCCGCGCCTTCGTTCGCAGAACAAGCGGGCGGCAACGACCTGCTGGAAACCGGCATCAAGGTTATCGACCTGGTTTGCCCGTTCGCCAAGGGCGGTAAAGTCGGTCTGTTCGGTGGTGCCGGTGTAGGCAAGACCGTAAACATGATGGAACTGATCCGTAACATCGCCATCGAGCACAGCGGTTATTCCGTGTTCGCAGGTGTGGGTGAGCGTACTCGTGAGGGTAACGACTTCTACCACGAGATGAAGGACTCCAACGTTCTGGACAAAGTGGCACTGGTTTACGGTCAGATGAACGAGCCGCCGGGAAACCGTCTGCGCGTAGCCCTGACTGGCCTGACCATGGCCGAGAAGTTCCGTGACGAAGGTAACGACGTTCTGCTGTTCGTCGACAACATCTACCGTTACACCCTGGCCGGTACTGAAGTATCCGCACTGCTGGGCCGTATGCCTTCGGCAGTAGGTTACCAGCCGACCCTGGCTGAAGAGATGGGCGTTCTGCAAGAACGTATCACTTCGACCAAGGAAGGTTCGATCACCTCCATCCAAGCGGTATACGTACCTGCGGATGACTTGACCGACCCGTCGCCAGCCACCACCTTCGCCCACTTGGACGCCACCGTCGTTCTGTCCCGTGACATCGCTTCCCTGGGTATCTACCCAGCGGTCGATCCACTCGACTCGACTTCGCGCCAGCTGGACCCGAACGTGATCGGCCAGGAGCACTACGACACCGCTCGCGGCGTTCAGTACGTGCTGCAGCGCTACAAAGAACTGAAGGACATCATTGCGATCCTGGGTATGGACGAGCTGTCGGAAGCCGACAAGCAGTTGGTAAACCGTGCTCGTAAGATCCAGCGTTTCTTGTCGCAGCCGTTCTTCGTGGCTGAAGTCTTCACCGGTGCCTCGGGTAAATACGTTTCCCTGAAAGACACCATTGCTGGCTTCAAAGGCATCCTCAACGGTGACTACGACCACCTGCCAGAACAAGCGTTCTACATGGTCGGCGGCATCGAAGAAGCGATCGAGAAAGCCAAGAAACTGTAATCCTGGCGCCCGGAAACGGGCGCTCATCAGGTTGAGGCAATCAGATGGCTATGACAGTCCATTGCGATATCGTCAGCGCGGAAGGGGAAATTTTCTCCGGTCTGGTCGAGTTTGTAACAGCGCACGGTGACCTGGGTGATCTTGGTATCGCCATGGGTCACGCCCCGCTGATCACAAGCTTGAAGCCAGGTCCGATCACTCTGACCAAGCAAGGCGGGGAACGTGAGGTGTTTTACATCTCCGGTGGTTTCCTCGAGGTTCAGCCGAACATGGTCAAGGTACTTGCCGACACCGTGCAACGTGCTGGCGACCTGGATGAAGCCTCCGCTCAGGAAGCCGTCAAGGCTGCCGAGAAGGCGCTGAACGAAAAAGGCGCAGACTTCGACTACAGCGCTGCTGCAGTCCGTCTGGCCGAGGCCGCAGCCCAGCTGCGTACTCTCCAGCAGATCCGCAAGAAGTAAGCGGCCACGCCGTTTTGCTTGATGCGTGATTGATTAAAAAGGGTAGCCTCGGCTACCCTTTTTCTTTTTTTGCAAAACACTTCTTTGGTCTGAACCCGGACCGCCCAGGATTGGTAGCCATTCATGTCTCTTGAAATCGTCATTCTCGCCGCAGGCCAGGGCACTCGTATGCGTTCGGCCCTGCCCAAGGTGCTGCACCCGGTAGCCGGCAACTCCATGCTGGGTCATGTTATCCACAGTGCCCGGCAGTTGGACCCTCAGCGTATTCACGTGGTGATCGGCCACGGTGCCGATGTAGTACGTGAGCGCCTGGCTGCGGACGACTTGAATTTCGTATTACAAGACAAGCAGCTGGGCACCGGCCACGCCACCGCGCAGGCTGTGCCCTTCATCACCGCCGAGACGGTGCTGATCCTCTACGGCGATGTACCGCTGATTGAAGTGGAAACCCTGCAACGTCTGCTCAAGCATGTCGTGCCTGGCCAGATGGGCCTGCTCACCGTTGAGCTGGATGACCCTACCGGCTACGGCCGCATTGTGCGTAATGCCGACGGCAAGGTTGCCGCTATCGTCGAGCATAAAGATGCCAGCGAAGCCCAGCGCGCCATTACTGAAGGCAACACCGGCATTCTTGCCGTGCCTGCCGATAAGCTGGGCGACTGGATGAGCCGCCTGTCCAACAACAACGCCCAGGGCGAGTACTACCTCACCGATGTGATCGAAATGGCGGTGAGTGACGGCCTGCTGGTCGCCACCGAACAGCCTCACGACCCGATGGAAGTGCAGGGCGCCAACGACCGCAAGCAGCTCGCAGAGCTGGAGCGTCACTACCAACTGCGCGAGGGCCTGCGCCTGATGGCCCAGGGCGTGACCCTGCGTGACCCGGCGCGTTTCGATGTGCGTGGCGAAGTGACGGTGGGCCGCGACATCCTGATTGATATCAACGTGATCCTCGAAGGCCGCGTGATCATTGAAGACGGTGTGGTGATCGGCCCGAACTGCGTGATCAAGGACAGCACCTTGCGCAAAGGCGTGGTGGTCAAGGCTAACAGCCATATCGACGGTGCCGTGATGGGCGAGGGTAGCGATGCGGGGCCGTTTGCACGGTTGCGTCCGGGTACAGTGATGGGCGCCAGGGCGCACGTTGGCAATTTCGTCGAGCTGAAAAACGCGAAGATGGGTGACGACGCGAAGGCCGGCCACTTGGCTTACCTCGGTGATGCAGTGATCGGTGCCCGCAGCAACATTGGTGCTGGCGCTATCACCTGTAACTACGACGGCGCCAATAAATATCAGACGACTATTGGTGAAGACGTATTTATCGGCTCCAACAACTCGTTGATTGCGCCAGTCTCCATTGGTGATGGTTCAAACACCGCGGCAGGTTCCACCATCAACCAGGATGTGGATAAGTCGCAGTTGGCCGTTGCCCGCGCTCGCCAACGCAACATCGACGGCTGGAAACGCCCGGTCAAAATCAAAAAGACCTGAGTTATCCACAGTTCGATGGGCTGATGGGCTCTCCTGTGGGAGCTGGCTTGCCTGCGATAGCGGTCTGACATTCAACAGTGATGTCGCCTGACACGCCGCTATCGCAGGCAAGCCAGCTCCCACAGTTGTTTAGTGGCATGTCCGAAAGCTCTATAAAAATGCCCTCCGCCCCTTGACGATCTTTCGCCAATAGGTTTTGATTGCCTTCGTTATCTTTCGAAACGAAACTTATCATTACCATGTCGAAACGAAATACACCCCAACGGCGCCACAATATCCTCACTCTGCTCAATGAACAGGGCGAAGTCAGTGTGGACGAATTGGCCAAGCGTTTCGAAACGTCGGAAGTGACCATCCGCAAGGATCTGGCCGCCCTCGAAAGCAATGGCCTGCTCCTGCGTCGCTACGGTGGCGCAATCACCATGCCCCAGGAGCTGGTAGGCGACGCCGCACAACCCATCTCGGCTTACAAGCGCGCCATCGCGCGTGCGGCAGTGGTGCGTTTGCGCGAACACGCACGCATCATCATCGACAGCGGCAGCACCACCGCCGCCATGATCCCCGAACTGGGCCATCAGCCCGGCCTGGTGGTGATGACCAACTCCCTGAACGTGGCCCGCGCCCTGAGCGAACTGGAACACGAACCGGTGTTGTTGATGACTGGCGGCACCTGGGACCCGCATTCGGACTCGTTCCAGGGCCAGGTCGCCGAGCAGGTGCTGCGTTCCTACGACTTTGATCAACTGTTCATCGGCGCCGATGGCATCGATCTGCAACGCGGCACCACCACCTTCAACGAGCTGCTGGGCCTGAGCCGCGTCATGGCCGAGGTCGCCCGTGAAGTGGTGGTAATGGTCGAGTCCGACAAGATCGGCCGCAAGATTCCCAATCTGGAGCTGCCCTGGAGCAGCGTCCATACCCTTATTACCGATGATCGCCTGCCGCTTGAGGCCCGCGACCAGATCCAAGCCCGCGGCATTACGCTGATATGCGCGGCAATCATCTAGGAGAAGCACCATGTGTGGAATTGTTGGCGCAGTCGCCGAACGTAACGTTACTGCCATCCTGATCGAAGGCCTCAAGCGCCTCGAATACCGCGGCTACGACAGCGCCGGTGTTGCCGTCTTCACTAACGCCGGCAAGCTGGAGCGCATGCGCCGCCCAGGCAAGGTCAGCGAACTGGACCAGGCTCTGGCCGGTGAGCCGCTCGTAGGCCGCCTGGGGATTGCCCACACCCGTTGGGCCACCCACGGAGCGCCGTGCGAGCGTAACGCTCACCCACACTTCTCCGGTGACCTGGCGGTGGTGCACAACGGCATTATCGAGAACCACGAAGTGCTGCGTGAGCAACTCAAGGGCCTGGGCTACGTCTTCACCTCGGACACCGACACCGAAGTCATCGCCCACCTGCTCAACCATAAACTCAAGGACCACAGCGACCTGACCACCGCCCTCAAGGCCACGGTCAAGGAACTGCATGGCGCCTACGGCCTGGCCGTGATCAGCGCCAGCCAGCCTGATCGCCTGGTTGCTGCACGCAGTGGCAGCCCACTGGTAATCGGCCTGGGCCTGGGCGAGAACTTCCTCGCCTCCGACCAACTGGCTCTGCGCCAGGTGACCGACCGCTTCATGTACTTGGAAGAAGGCGATATTGCCGACATCCGTCGTGAAAGCGTGCAGATCTGGGACGTTAACGGGCAGTCCGTCGAGCGTGAAGCCGTGCAATACCGCGACGGTGCCGAAGCCGCTGACAAGGGCGAATTCCGCCACTTCATGCTCAAGGAGATCCACGAGCAGCCGTCCGTGGTGCAACGCACCCTGGAAGGTCGCCTGAGCCAGAACCAAGTGTTGGTGAACGCTTTCGGCCCGCAAGCCGCTGAACTGTTCGCCAAAGTGCGCAATGTGCAGATCGTCGCCTGCGGCACCAGCTACCACGCCGGCATGGTCGCCCGTTACTGGCTGGAAGAACTGGCCGGCATCCCATGCCAAGTCGAAGTCGCCAGCGAGTTCCGCTATCGCAAGGTGGTGGTGCAGCCCGACACCCTGTTCGTGACCATCTCCCAGTCCGGCGAAACCGCCGATACCCTGGCGGCTCTGCGCAACGCCAAGGAGCTGGGTTTCCTCGGCAGTCTGGCAATCTGCAACGTCAGCATCAGCTCTCTGGTGCGTGAATCCGACCTGACCCTGCTGACCCAGGCCGGTCGCGAAATCGGCGTGGCCTCCACCAAAGCCTTCACCACCCAACTGGTGGGCCTGTTGCTGCTGACCCTGTCCCTGGGCCAAGTACGCGGCACCCTCGCCGAAGGTGTCGAAGCCACCCTGGTGGAAGAACTGCGCCGCCTGCCGACCCGCCTGGGCGAAGCCTTGGCCATGGACGGCACCGTGGAAAAAGTCGCCGAACTGTTCGCCGACAAGAACCACACCCTGTTCCTCGGCCGTGGCGCGCAATACCCGGTGGCAATGGAAGGCTCGCTGAAACTCAAGGAAATCTCGTACATCCACGCTGAAGCCTACCCGGCCGGTGAGCTGAAGCACGGCCCGCTGGCCCTGGTGGATGACGACATGCCCGTGGTTACCGTTGCGCCAAACAACGAACTGCTGGAGAAGCTCAAGTCCAACCTGCAGGAAGTACGCGCCCGCGGCGGCCAACTGATCGTCTTCGCCGATGAGAAGGCCGGCATGACCAATGGTGAAGGCACGCACGTGATCAACATGCCGCACATCCACGACACGCTGTCGCCGATTCTCTACACCATCCCGCTGCAGTTGCTGTCGTACTACGTCGCCGTGCTCAAAGGCACCGACGTTGACCAGCCGCGTAACCTGGCGAAGTCGGTGACGGTGGAGTAAGCCTTACTGATGTACCCAAAAGGGGCTGTTTTAAACAGCCCTTTTTTTCGTTTTGGATTCGCTCAATTCAAGGATTCATATTGATGCCAAGCCCTTCTGCCGCTATCCAAGCACGTTTGCACAATCGTCGGTTCGTGGTCGCGAATAACGCCCAAGGGTTGTCCGGTACCGGCACCGTGTTTCATTACAAAGTCGAAGACGGGATGATTTCGAGCACTTATCAGGGTGGCCGAATTCGCCTGGGAACGCAGGTCGGGCGGGTGACCGGTCCAGATACAATCGAGCTGCTTTATCAGTGCGTAACCCTGGACGGGGAACTGCTCGCGGGGTGGTCGCGTGGCACGGTAGGCGTTGATCATGCCGGGCGCACAACGCTGAGTTTCGTTTGGGGCTGGCTATCGGGTGCGACAGGAGGCGGAGAGTCTAGCTATGTCGAGATCGCTGGCTAGAAGTCCTGAAAGCACCACAAAACCTACAGGTAAGCGCAAATCCCCTGTGGGAGCGGGCTTGCCCGCGAAGGCGGCGTGTCAGTGGCTGCCTCTGTTACTGCACCAGCGCTTTCGCAGGCAAGCCAGCTCCCACATTTTGATCTCCATCGGGTTTGAGAAAGAAGTGGCTCAGGTCCACCAGTAACGTACGAGGTGAAAGAAGATCGGCGCCGCAAAGCACACCGAATCCAGCCGATCCAGCATCCCGCCGTGCCCTTCGATCATGTGCCCCCAGTCTTTCACGCCGCGGTCACGCTTGATCGCCGACATCACGATCCCGCCGGCAAAGCCCAGCAAGTTGATCAACAGCGCAATCAGGAACGACTGCCACGGGTTGAACGGTGTGGTCCACCACAAAGCGGCACCGATCAGGGATGACAACAGAATGCCGCCAACAAAACCTTCCACGGTCTTGGACGGCGACAGATTGGGCGCGATCTTGTGTTTGCCGAACAGCTTGCCGCATACGTACTGCAGCACGTCCGATAGTTGCACCACGATCACCAGGTAGGCGATCAACAGCAGGTTGCGGCCTTCGTAGCCTGGTATGTCCAACGTCAGCAGAGCCGGTACGAAGGACACGCAAAACACCGCGATCATCAGCCCCCATTGCACCTTCGAGGCGCGTTCCAGGAAGTGCGTGCTGTCGCCGCCCAAGGAGGCGAGGATCGGCAGCAGCAGGAACACGTACACCGGGATGAAGATCGAGAACAGCCCATACCAGTCGGCGTAGATCAGCACATATTGCAGCGGCAGGGCGAGGTAGAACGCGGCCACCAGGGCCGGGTAGTCGCTACGCCGGGTTGGGGTGAGGGTGAGGAATTCGCGCAGGGCATAGAACGACACGGCGTAGAAAAGCAGGATCACCGCGCCAGTGCCGAGCCAGAAGGCGATGCCGATCACCACCACCATCACCCACCAGGCGTTGATGCGGGCGTTGAGGTTGTCGATCACCGCATTTGGGCTGCCACGGGTGCGCAGCTTGAGGATCAGGCCGATCAGCGAGGCGATGACCAGGATCGCGCCGATGCCGCCGAATAACATCAGGGTTTGGCTATCCATCTCAGGAATGCTCCGGGGCAAGGGCGAGCAGGGCGTCGCGGGTACGGGCAAGGAATGCGGCTTTGTCTTCGCCCTCTTCCAATTGCAGGGGAGCACCGAAGCTGGTTGTGCATAACAAGGGCAATGGCAGTACACGACCCTTGGGCATGACCCGGTTAAGGTTGGCTATCCACACGGGCACCAGTTCGGCCTGTGGGTAACTTTTTGCCAAGTGGTACAAGCCGCTCTTGAAGGGCAGCAAGCCATCCTCCAGATTGCGCGTGCCTTCCGGGAAGATGATCAGCGAGTCACCGCCTTCCAGCGCCGCGAGCATGGGCTGCAATGGGTTATCCACAGGCTCCTTGCGCTCGCGGTCGATCAGCACGCCATTGAACACGCGGTTGATGATGTAGCGGCGCAGGGCGCTCTTGTTCCAGTAATCACTGCCGGCCACCGGACGCGTGAACTTGCGCAGGTTCTGCGGCAGCGACGCCCATACCAGCACGAAGTCGCCGTGGCTGCTGTGGTTGGCGTAATAGATGCGTTGCACCGGCACCGGCGCGCACCCCAGCCATAGGCTGCGGGCGCCAGTGACGGTGCGGGCCATGGAAGTAATCAGCGTGGCGACCACGGGTTCGAACATGGGGATTCCTTATCCGGCGAAAGGCAGCCAAGGGCTGGCGAGGATGACGCCCAGGGTCAGCAGCGCTTGCGCGCCCAGCAGCCAGGCTTGTTTGCGCAACAGTTTGAGCGCGCCACGACGACGTTCGCTCCAGGGCCGACCGGCTCGTTTAGGTGATTGCAAGCCAAGGGTTTGCAGGGCCTGGTCGAGGTCCGGTGTGCGTGTAGTGTCGCGGGCCAGCAGGGCAAACAGGTCGGCGTCGAAGGCCACGCGCAATGCCCAATATTTTTGCAGCAGGCCCAGTACGATCATCCACAGGGCCAGCAGCAGGCAGATCGTCGAGATACTGGCCAACAATAGCTGGGCAAGGCCGAACAGTACGCCGAGCAGCGTCAGGCCTGTGGATAACTGATCCAGCGACTGGCCACGGCGCAGCAGGCTGGCGACCACCTGGAGTTCCATATCAGCGGGCATGGGGCAAACCCTCCAAAGCTTCTCGGTGCGCAGGGTGCAGGACCACATTGGACCGTGCTGTACGAATGATAGCCAGCGCTTGATCAACCGTGGCGGCGCGCCCTGTGTTCAGCAGCCAGGCGGCAACGGCGGTAGCGCTGCGGGAGTAACCAAGGGCACAGCACACCAGCAAAGGCCCGTGCTGGCGCAGTTGCTCGATAGCATGCGCGGCTTTCAGGCACTCCTCGGGGGTCGGTGCGATCAGGTCAAGTACTGGCACGCAGGCATACGCGCGGCGCTGTGGATTAATCGGCAGCTCGGCGCACAGATCGACAATAGCCTTGAATGAACCCTGCTGTTGCGATGTGGGAATACGCCCAAGCCAGACGTTATCCACAATCATGTCGGGCTGTGGGTGTCTGCATGTCCATAGGCGCGAGTTGATCCACGCGCCAGCCACGTAAGGGGCATACAGCCAGCGTGCGGCGGGACTAAGACGACCGTCTTCGCGTTTTTGAAAGCCTGACGCGCCTAGCACGAAGTAATTGGCCTTGACCAACCCCAGGGAAACCGCCGGCCACAGCAGCCACAGCCAGCCGCCGCCGAGTACGACGGCAGGCACCATCAGTATTAACGCGCCCAGCCCATAGCGCATGCCCAGCCGCCAGCGTTGGGTGTCCCGCGTCAGTCGCGCATTCAACAAAGGGCTTGGGTGTTCTATGGGCCATAGCCACACGCATAACCATCCGGCGAGGGCGCCTGTGGGTAAGTCGATAAAGTGATGTTGATAAGTAGTCAGTACCGAAACGCCGATCAGCGCAAACCAGCCATGCACTACCCAGCGCCAGAATCCTTGAGTGTGCCGCTGGTACATCACCCACAGGATCACCAGCAGCGCGATATGCAGGGACGGTGCCTGGTTGAATGGCTTGTCAAAACCTGCCAGCACCGCGAACAGCCAGCCAAACACGCCGTCCAGTTCCGGCCGCTCGAAAGTGAAGCGCAGTGGCCAGATCAGGAAGCAACTGACGGCAATAACCTGCGCGCTCAGCAGGCGCAGAGCATGTTGTTTCAGCTCATGACGGGTATTGGGCAACAGCAGCGAGAAGCCGTAGAGCAGGTCGATGGACCAATAGGGCACGATGGTCCAGGCCCAGAACGGCATATGGGTTTCCCAGCCGAATACCAGCGTGCCGACGTCGCTGCGCTGGCTGGTGACCCAGGTGGCAAAGCCGTAAGTGCTGAAAAACAGCGGCGCCAACAGCAGCAGCCAGAGGACCGCTGGTTTCAATAAACCGGGTTCACGCATGTTCAGATCTTCTGTGCCAGAGAGACCGTAAAGATGCCCCACTCATCCACCCGCTGGGTGATCTTGCGAAAGCCCGCGGCTTCGACCAACTGGTCCATTTCCGCCTGGCTGCGGCGACGCATTACCCAGGCTTGGCCCTGGCGGTGGCTGGTAAGTGCGCGGGCAATCAGTTCCAGTTGCGGGTGCCATGGCTGGCCGGTGTACACCAGGTAACCGCCTGGTTCCACGGCTTCGGCCAAGCCCGCCAGTGAACCGCTGACCATGGCGTTATCGGCAAACAATTCATACAGGCCCGACACCACGGCCAGGGTCGGCTTGGGTTCCAGGGCGGCCAGGTCGGCGCGGTCGAACGCATCGGCTTTGACGAACTGGGCGATGTCTCCCAGGCCCTTCTCGCGAATCAACGCGCCACCGTCGCGCACGTTGATGTCGCTGTAGTCGCGCAGCAGGATCGATTCCGGCAACGGCGACACACCTTGCAAGGCTTCAAGGATGTAACGGCCGTGGCCGGCGGCGATATCAACGATACGGACTTCGCAATGGTCATCACGCAACTTGGCCATGGCCAGGCGCAGCAACTCCTCGACGTTAAGCTTGCGCTGACGAATACCGCGCCAGCCGATGGAATTGAGGTAGTTGGTATCGATCATCCGCCCCAGGCCGCCCTTGCCGGTGGGTTTGTTGCGGTACACGTAGTCCAGGGTGCTGCCGGAGTCGAAACCGGTGTCGAAGCCCAGCTTTACTCCGTCCGACAGGTTCCTGCCCAGGCCCATGCTGGCGCGGGTCATGCGCCAGTACAGGTCGCGCAGGGAATTGCGTGGCAGCGGTGCGGCAAGGGATTCGGATTCGGCACAGGTGGCGCCGAGTTTGTCGGCGTCCAGCAGGCAGGCGCGATCCAGCGGGTGGGCGAAGTTCTGCAGGATAAAGCGCTTGGCGCTGTTCACGGCCACGGCACGGTCACGTTCGCCGAGGGTGTCGTGGAAAAAACCGGGGAGGATATGCAGCTCTTTTTTCAGGCTGCCAAGCCGGTCGAAAAATTGCTGCTGGGGTTTACGGTGCACCACAAAATCGGAGCCGGAGATCAGCAGTTGGGTCGGCACCTGGATCGCCTGGGCATCGGCTACAACTCGGTCGGCCGCTTCGTACAGCCCCAGCAGCACATTCACCGAGATAGCCTTGGTGATCAGCGGATCGCTGTCGTATGACGCCACGCGCTCCGGGTCATGGCTGAGGAACTTGGCCTTGACGTAGCTGTTGACGAAAAAGTTGCCGCGAAACCTGCGCATCAAGGCCAGGCCCGGGCGGGCGAAGGGTACGTACAGCTTGACCTTGAAGGCTGGCGAGGCGAGCACCAGGGCGCGGATCTTTGGCGCGTAGTCGTGGACCCAGGTGGCCGCGATCACCGCGCCGACGCTTTGGGCGATCACGGCGAGGTTTTGCTCTTCGATGCCGTAGGTGGCGCCGATGTGGTCACAGAAGGTCTGCACATCACGGGCACTGGTGGCAAAGCTGGGGCTGTCGCCGCGCTCGCCGGGCGATTGGCCGTGGCCGCGGGCGTCCCAGGCGAAAAAATCAAACTCCGGCAAGCCCAGTTCATCTACCAGGTGGGCAATACGCCCGGAGTGCTCATGGCCGCGATGGAACAACAGGATTGCCTTGCGCGGCCCGGTGGCGGCCGTAGCCGGCCAGTGCCGGTAGAAAAGCTCGACGCCATCATGGGTACTGAAGGTGTGCTCTTGCTGTTCGCGCATCGCAAAATCCTTATGCAGAAGGGGAAGGGTGTTGTTGTTCTTTGAGGCCCTGACGCACCCGGTTGACCAAGGTGTAGGCAAGCAGGGCAGCCACCAGCCACATCACCGCATCGACCCAGCCGGCGCCGAGCCAGCCCAGCGCCACGCCGGTGGCCAGCACACCGAGTACGAAGGCCCGATCACTCTTGCCCATCGGCCCGTCGTAGCGGCGCGATGCACCCACCATCGGCCCCAGCACCCCGGCGTATTCGCTGAATACCGCCAGCAGCGTCACCAGCAATACCGGCGCCAGGCTCACGCCGGGTATCAAGGCAAAGGGCAGGATCAACGCGCTGTCGGCGATCACATCGCATAGCTCATTGAGGTAGGCGCCGAGGCGCGACTGCTGGCCGAATTCCCGGGCGAGCATGCCGTCGATGGCGTTGAGCGCCATGCGCACAATCATCCACAGTGGGATCAGCGCAAACAGCCAGAGCTGCTGGGCGAAAGCAGCGATCAGCAAGCCGACCAGCAAGGAAATCACCCCCGCCAGCACGGTAATCTGGTTGGCGGTGGTGCCGTTGTCATAAAGACGCTGCACGAGGGGGCGCAGCAGGTTCTGGAACCGCGGTTTGAGTTGGTAGATGGAAATCATGGGGGTGGCGCTTCCTTGTCCGTGAACCCGCAAAAAACTATTTTGAAGTGTGCCGACTAATCGCAGCCGACACCAGTGATGGCTCGTGTTTATAGGGGGTTAGTCACAATTCGGAGAAGACGGTGAGATAAATGTGGGAGGGGGCTTGCCCCCGATAGCGGTGCATCAGCCACACATCCACCAACTGACCCAATGCCATTAGGGGCAAGCCCCCTCCCACAAGGGTTTTGGGTTGGATTCAAAAGCAAACAAAAATTTCACGCTTCGTGTTATATCGTAACGAATTATGTACACGCGGGCGTTGAGTGGATGCAAGTGGATCTAGAAGCTGACGGCGCTTCGGTAGAGGGCCTTCCGCGTTTTCAGCAGGGGTTGTTCCATGCCCGTCGACTGCGCCAGGCCGGTATCAGCCTGACGGCCCTGGCCATCAGTGCTTGGGTACTGGCGTTGTTCGTGGCGTTGTTTGCGCCACTGTCGATCTGGCCGGTGGTGTTGATCAACTGCGCTTCGGCCCTGTTGGTGCTGGTAGCCGGGTTACAGTCGGCCTGGTGGGTGGCCGATTGGCGCGCCCAGGCGCTGGAGGCGCCAAGCGCTGAACTGTTCGAAGAACCCAGCGAGCCCACCACTTGGCACAAGGGCCTGGTCAACCGTTTCGGCAATGGTTTGCTGGCCCAGGTCGGCGCGCCGGTATTGTGGCTGGGTGGCTGGTCGCTGCTGGCGTTGGTCAGTGTTACCCAGTTCTGGAACCTGGCCTTGCCCGCTGCGGCCATCGGTCAATCGGCAAGCATCGGCGCGGCGCTGGCGTTGGCACTGGCGTTCGGTCTGCTGGTGTTCGAACGTCGCCTCGCCCAGGAAACTACAGCCCAATGGCCCGAAGCTACACAGCTGGCGCAGTTGAGCCGGGTGGCGATTATCTGCCTGGTGGTCAGTGCAATCTGCCTGCTGTTCGCCAATGCCGAGTCGGTTTGGCCGCTGCGTCTGGCGACACTTGTCGGCCTGTTGCCGGCCCTGGTGGCGTTGGAATTCCTGCTCAGAGGCTTACTGTCGCTGTTCAGCCCACGCCAGCCGCGTCTCGAACCGCGCTTGATGGCGCAGAGTTTCATCGCCGGCCTGCTGCGTTGGCCGCCACAACCCTTGCTGGCGTTGCAGCATGAATTGCACAACCGTTTCGGTATCGATCTGCGCCAGATCTGGGCCTTTACCTACATGCGTCGGGCGTTTTTGCCGGTGCTGCTGGTGGTGCTGGCGGTCGGTTGGGCGCTGACCGGCGTGCATGAGGTGCCCCTGCAAGGCCGTGGGATTTATGAGCGCTTTGGCAAACCGGTCGAGGTGTTCGGCCCCGGCCTGCATGCGGGTTTGCCGTGGCCCTTGGGCCGTGTGCTGAACGTCGAAAACGGCGTGGTGCATGAGCTGGCGACCAGCGTCAGTGAAGCCGCCACTGCGCCGTTGGCCGCTGCCGAAGGCCCGGCGCCGTTGATCGCCGACCGCCTGTGGGACGCCAGCCATGTAAATGACAAATCCCAGGTCATTGCCAGCAGCAGCGGCGATAAGCAGGGCTTCCAGATCGTCAATATGGACGTGCGTTTTGTCTACCGTATCGGCCTTACCGACCAGGCCGCGCTCGCCGCCACCTATAACAGCGCTGATATCCCGACCCTGATCCGCAGCACCGCCAGCCGCATCCTGGTGCATGACTTCGCCTCGCGCACCCTTGACGAATTGCTCGGTGAACAACGCACCAGCCTCGCCGACGAAATTGGTCGCAGCGTGCAAGCCGATCTGCAAACACTCGACAGTGGCGTGGAGATCCTTGCCACGGTGGTCGAAGCGATTCATCCGCCCGCTGGAGCCGCCAACGCTTACCACGGTGTGCAAGCCGCGCAGATCGGCGCCCAGGCCCTGATCGCCCGGGAACGCGGTGCAGCCAGCGAGCAGACCAACCAAGCGCTGTTGCAAGCCAGCACTGCCCGGGATCAAGCCCAGGCCAACGCCCGCGAGGTGAATGCCGGCGCGCAAGCGGCGAACCTGCGCTTTACCGCCGAACAAAAAGCCTACGCCGCCGCCGGCCAGGCCTTCGTGCTGGAACAGTACCTGGGCCAACTGAGCCAGGGCCTGGCCCACGCCAAGCTGCTTATTCTGGATCATCGTTTGGGCGCCGACAGTGCGCCGACGATCGATCTGCGTTCTTTTAGTTTGCCCGCCGACCCGTCGGTGCCGCGCAAAGCCGTTCAATAAGGAGTCTGTCTGTTGAGCGCTCATTCTCACGATCACGGTCATCACCATCATCACGGCCACCACCATCACCATCACGGCGATGAGCAGGCGAGCGGGCCTTTTCCCTGGCGTCGTATGGCCTGGGCGGTATTGCTGGTGCTGTTTGCCGTGGCAGCGGCAAGCCTTGTGCAGGTGCGCTCCGGCGAGGCCACGGTGATTACCCGCTTCGGCAACCCCGCACGGGTGCTGTTGGAACCGGGCCTGGGCTGGCGCTGGCCAGCGCCGTTCGAAGCGGCGATCCCGGTGGACCTGCGCTTGCGCACCACGTCCAGCGGCCTGCAGGACGTTGGCACCCGCGATGGCCTGCGGATTATCGTGCAGGCCTATGTGGCGTGGCAGGTGCAGGGCGATGCCGACAATGTGCAGCGCTTTATGCGCGCGGTGCAGAACCAGCCGGATGAAGCGGCACGGCAGATCCGCACCTTCGTCGGTTCAGCGCTGGAGACCACCGCGGCCAGCTTTGACCTGTCCAGCCTGATCAATACCGATGCCAGCCAAGTGCGCATCGCCGATTTCGAAGCGCAGTTGCGCCAGCAGATTGATCAGCAGTTACTCACCACCTATGGCGTGCGTGTGGCCCAAGTCGGCATCGAGCGCCTGACGTTGCCTTCGGTGACCCTCACCGCCACCGTTGACCGCATGCGTGCCGAGCGTGAAACCATCGCCACCGAGCGCACTGCCGTGGGCAAGCGCGAGGCGGCGCAGATCCGCTCCGCCGCCGAGCGTGATGCGCGCATCGTGCAGGCCGATGCCACGGTGAAAGCCGCCGATATCGAAGCGCAGTCGCGGGTCGAAGCCGCGCAGATTTATGGCCGCGCCTACGCCGGTAATCCACAGCTGTACAACCTGCTGCGCTCGCTGGACACCTTGGGCACCGTGGTTACGCCGGGCACCAAGATCATCCTGCGCACCGACGCTGCGCCGTTCCGCGCCCTGGTGGATGGGCCGAAGGACATCCAGCCATGAGCGAGCGTGACAGCCCGGACAGCCCATGGATCCAGGCCGGGCGCCTGACGTTCCTGGCGCTGTACGCGGTCACCGTGTTGGCGGCGTTGGCCTGGGCCTTTTCCAATGTGCGTCAGATTGACCCGCAGAATCGCGCCGTGGTCCTGCACTTCGGCGCCCTTGATCGCATTCAGAACGCCGGGTTGTTGCTGGCCTGGCCGCAGCCCTTCGAGCAGGTGGTGTTGCTGCCAGCGGCGGACCGGGTGATCGAGCGCCGGGTAGACAACCTGCTACGTTCCGACGCGGCGCTGCAGGCTGATCGCGTGGCCAGTTTTGCTACGCCGTTGAGCGATGCCCTGGCCGGCTCCGGTTATCTGCTGACTGGCGATGCCGGGGTGGTGCAGTTGGACGTGCGGGTTTTCTATAAGGTGACCGAGCCCTACGCTTTCGTATTGCAAGGCGAGCATGTGTTGCCTGCCCTGGATCGGCTGGTGACCCGCAGCGCTGTGGCCCTCACCGCGGCGCGGGATCTGGACACCATCCTGGTAGCCCGCCCGGAGCTGATCGGCAGCGACAATGGCGCCGCCGAACGCCGTGAGCGGCTGCGCGGCGATCTGGTGCAGGGCATTAACAAACGCCTGGCGCAGTTGGCCGCCAGCGGTTTGGGCCTGGGCATCGAAGTCACCCGCGTCGATGTGCAATCGAGCCTGCCGAGCCCGGCGGTGAATGCTTTCAATGCGGTGCTGACCGCCAGCCAGCAAGCCGATAAAGCTGTGGCCAATGCGCGCACCGAAGCGGAAAAACTCACCCAGAGCGCCAATCAGGAAGCTGACCGCCAGGTGCAGGTCGCCCACGCCCAGGCCAGCGAACGCTTGGCCAATGCCCAGGCGCAAACGGCTACCGTCGCCAGCCTGGCCCGGGTAAAAGACCCAGGCCTGCTGTTGCGCCTGTACCGCGAGCGCATGCCGAAGATTCTCGGCCAGGCCGGTTCCGTCACCACGGTCGACCCCAAGGACGACTCCCGCTTGATCATCCAGGGAGCCGAACAATGAGCGCACCCATGCTGACTTCCGCCGAACAGCGTAGCGCTGCCCGGCAATTGACCCTGGCCATGCTCGCCTTGGGGCTGCTGGTACTGGGCCTGGTTTGGCGCTGGCTGGCGCCGGACCAGAGCGGCGTGAGCCAGTTGCTGCTGGGCGTGGCTTCGTTGTTGGTGGCGGTGCCGGTGATGCGTTCGGCCTGGTACAGCCTGCGCTTCCCGAGCCTGCACGGCATTACCGACCAATTGATTGCCCTGGCCATGCTCGGCGCCTGGGCTACCGGCGATCTGCTCACCGCGGCGCTGTTGCCGATCATCATGATCTTCGGGCATGTGCTGGAAGAGCGCAGCGTGATCGGCTCTCAGGAAGCGATCCATGCCCTGGGCAAACTCACCCGCAGCCACGCCCGCCTGGTGCAGGCGGACGGCACCATTACCGAAGTGGATAACGGCACCCTGAACACCGGCGATATCGTCGAAGTGCGCGCCGGTGACCGCGTGCCGGCCGATGGTGTAGTGCTGTCCGGCCAGGCGAGCCTGGACACGGCGCCGATTACCGGCGAGTCGGTGCCATTGGAAGCCAGCGTCGGCGTGCAGGTGTTTGGAGGCGCGATCAACCTCGATGGTTTGTTGCGCCTTGAAGTGACGCGCACCGGCAATGAGTCGACCCTGGGCAAAGTCATCGCACTGATGCAGAACGCCGAGCGTTCCAAACCACCGATCACCCGGCTGCTGGAGCGTTATGCCGGCAGCTATATGGTGCTGGTACTGTTGCTGGCGGCGGTGACCTGGTTTGTCACCAATGACGCCCAGGCCATGCTCGCCGTGCTGGTGGCGGCGTGCCCGTGCGCCCTGGTGTTGTCGGCGCCGGCCACAGCGATTGCCGGGATCGCCGTGGCGGCGCGCCACGGGATTCTGATTCGCAGCTCTGCGTTCCTTGAAGAGCTGGCCGACCTGACGTCGCTGGTGGTCGACAAGACCGGCACCCTGACTTTTGGCACTTTGCGCCTGCAGTCTATCGACACCACCGCGCCGGATCGCCAGGCGCTGCTGAACCTGGCGGCCAGCCTCGGTTCGGCGAGCAGTCACCCGGTCAGCCGAGCGTTGGCGGGGTTGGCGACCCAGGAACAGATGCTGGTACTTACCGACATCCGCGAGCGCCAGGGCTTGGGCGTGGTAGCACAGACCGAGCAGGGCGAAGCGGCGCTCGGGCGCCCGGAATTGTTCGAACAGTTGGGCATCGTCACTACCGGCGTTCCCACCCATGACGGCCCGATCGCCGGGCTGGCCTTGAACGGGAAGTTCCTGGCCTGGCTGTTGCTGGCCGACAGCGTCAAGCCGGAAGCGCGCCAGGCCCTGCGAGAACTGCGCGACTTGGGCCTGGGCCGCCAGCTGCTGCTGACCGGTGACCGCCAAAGCGTGGCCGACAGCCTGGCGCTGGATGTGGGCATCAGTGATGTCGAAGCCCAGGCCCTGCCGGAAGACAAGCTCAACCGCGTGCTGGGGGAAATCAGCAGCGGCTTCCGGCCGATGGTGGTGGGCGATGGCATCAACGACTCCCTGGCGCTCAAGGCCGGTGTGGTCGGCGTGGCGATGGGCGCGGGCGGTGCGGATATCGCCCTGGCGTCGGCGGACGTGGTGTTGATCGGCAGCGACTTGCGCCGCCTGGGCACCTGTGTGCGCTTGAGCCGCCAGTGCCGGCAGACGTTGCAGGTGAACGTGATCATCGGCTTGGGCTGGACCCTGGCCATTGTAGTGTTCGCAGCGTTTGGCTGGCTCGGTGCGGCGGGCGCCATGATCGCGGCGGTGTTGCATAACCTCAGCACCTTGCTGGTGCTGGGTAACGCCGGGCGTTTATTGCGCTTCCAGGAGCCGCTGTTGAAGCTTGAGGATTAATTTCGGAAAAATTTGCTCACAGCTGTAACGCCGATAAGGGGCCTCACTCTAGTGGTGTGTCGAGACTGAGCAATCCGTTCAGACCGGCTCCACTACCGATCATGAGGAATACAACAATGAGCATTAAATCCGCTGCTGCTGGTGCCGCCCTCGCGATGGCCGCCGCTTCTCTGTTTGCCGGTGTTGCTACCCAGGTCCAGGCCGCAGACGCCAAGGTTCATTGCTATGGCGTCAACGCCTGCAAAGGTAACAATGACTGCAAAACCAAAGACCACGCGTGCAAAGGTCAGGGTTCTTGCAAAGGCCAGGGCTTCCTGTCCATGAGCAAAGCTCTGTGCGACAAGACTGGCGGCACCGTCGGCGAGTAACGGCAACTGAGTG
The DNA here is from genome assembly GCF_001439685.1 of Pseudomonas libanensis. GTDB lineage: Bacteria > Pseudomonadota > Gammaproteobacteria > Pseudomonadales > Pseudomonadaceae > Aquipseudomonas > Aquipseudomonas libanensis. The sequence goes on along the minus strand of NZ_JYLH01000003.1, from coordinate 291,107 downwards.
TCACCGCAGCGATCGCCCCCCATCGCTGCGGACACTTTCCCCTGGAGTGTCTTATGCCCACTTCTCTTTCGAGCCTTGGTTACGGCCTGGGTTTGCGCAGTGAGTATTATCAACAGATTCTTGAGCAGTCGCCGGCCGTGGATTGGTTCGAAGTGATCTCCGAGAATTATCTGGTGCAGGGCGGCAAAGCCTTGTACTACCTGGATGCCATAGCCGAGCGTTATCCCCTGGTGATGCATGGCGTGTCCTTGTCCATCGGCGGGCCCCATGCCCTCGATACCGATTACCTGGAGCAAATCAAACAGCTCGCCGAGCGCATCCAGCCGGCGTGGATTTCCGATCACCTGTGCTGGAGCCGCGGCAACGCGCACCAGTTACACGACCTGTTGCCGCTGCCCTACACCGAAGAAAGTCTCTACCACGTGGCCGGCCGTGTGCGTCAGGTACAGGACGTGTTGCAGCGCCCGCTGGTACTGGAAAACGTCTCCAGCTATGTGCGCTCCAAGGCCGATGACTTTACCGAGTGGGAGTTCCTCAACGCCCTGGCCCACTTGAGCGGATGCCAGTTGTTGTTGGACGTCAATAACGTCTACGTCAGCTCGCGTAACCATGGGTTCGATGCCTGGACGTTTATTCGCAACCTGCCGCCCCAGAGCATTCGCCAACTGCACTTGGCGGGGCATGTGGACTACGGCGACTACGTGGTCGACACCCATGATCATCCGGTGTGCGACCCGGTATGGGCGCTGTATCAGCAGACCCTGGAGCGTTTTGGCCCGGTGTCGACACTGTTGGAGCGCGATGACCATTTCCCGCCGTTCGACGAGTTACTCACCGAATTGAGCAAGGCCCGTGAACTGGGTGCCAGCGCCTTGGCCCGGAGATCGCTATGCGCCTGATCGACTGGCAATTGGCTTTTGAGCAGCATCTGTTATCCGAAACGTCAGTCGCCAATAGTGACTTTGCCGCAACGCTGTTGGGTGGGCCGACGCTGGACGTAGACACGGGCCTGGCGATTTATCACAACGCCTACTTGTCGCGCTTGCAGGAGGTATTGCGCCATGACTTCGGCGCCATTTGGTATTGGCTGGGAGATGATGAGTTTGCCTCGCTGACGCAAGACTTTATCCGTCGATATCCCTCGGCCCACTACAGCCTGCGCTGGCTGGGTGAGCGCTTTGCACTGTTTATCCTTGAGCACTTGGTCGCAGAACAAAGTGCGCCGCTGGCTGAAATGGCGCGCTTGGAGTGGGCGTTCACCCTGGCGTTTGACGCGCCCCAGGGTGCGCCGCTGACCTTGAATGACATGGTGCAACTGGCGCCTGAAGACTGGCCGACGTTGCAGGTCATCCTCGCGCCTTCAGTGCAGGAGTTGCTTTGCCGTTTCAATACGGTGGCGATCTGGCGGGCCAGCAAGGATGAATCGGATTTTCCTGGTAGCCAGGCGCTGGACCCGGCGCAAATCTGCCTGGTGTGGCGCCATGAGAATGTGTGCCACTACCGCAGCCTGGAGCCCGGAGAAGCCTGCGCTCTGGCGGGGATGGTGACCACCGGTTGGAGTTTTTCAGAACTGTGTGCGCAGTTGGCAGTCACTTATGAAGAGGGTGCACCACTGCAAGCGGCCACATGGCTGAAACAGTGGATCCAGGAAGGTTTGCTCGAACGACGAGTGCCATAGAAAGGTGCTATCGATCGATAGCTTCCTACTTTGTTTAGGATGGTCTACCCTCACAGCAGACGTCTGAAACAAGGGGGGACTACTCATGCTCGCGCAACTTCCACCGGCCTTACAGAATCTTCAGCTACCGCTGCGTCTTCGACTCTGGGACGGCCATGAATTCAACTTGGGCCCCGAGCCCAGTGTGACCATCGTGGTCAAGGATCCCACGATCGTGTCCAAGCTGAGCCATCCAACGCTCGACTCTCTGGGCGCAGCTTTCGTCGAAGGCAAACTGGAGCTGGAAGGCTCCATCTCCGAAGTGATCCGGGTCTGTGACGAATTGAGTCACGCCTTGGTCGATGACGACGAGGGCAGCCGTCCGGTGCGCTCGATCCATGACAAGGCCACCGACGCGGCAGCCATTTCCTATCATTACGACCTGTCCAACGAGTTCTACCAGCTCTGGCTGGACCAGGACATGGCGTACTCCTGCGGCTATTTCGAAACCGGCAGCGAATCCATCGACCAGGCCCAACAGGATAAATTTCGTCACCTGTGCCGCAAGCTGCGGCTGCAGCCGGGAGAGTACCTGCTCGATGTGGGCTGCGGTTGGGGCGGACTGGCGCGGTACGCGGCGCGGGAGTTCGGGGTCAAGGTGTTTGGCATAACCCTAAGCAAGGAACAACTGGCGCTGGCCAAAGAGCGCGTAAAAGCCGAAGGCCTGGAAAACCAGGTCGACCTGCAACTTCTTGATTATCGCGATCTGCCCCAGGACGGTCGTTTCGACAAAGTGGTGAGCGTGGGCATGTTCGAACACGTCGGCCACGCCAACCTGGCGCAATATTGCCGAACCTTGTTTGGTGCCGTACGCGAAGGTGGCCTGGTAATGAACCATGGCATTACCGCCAAGCACACCGATGGCCGCCCAGTAGGCCGTGGCGCCGGGGACTTTATCGAACGCTACGTATTCCCCAATGGTGAGCTGCCGCACCTGGCGATGATGACCGCTGAGATCAGTGAAGCCGGGCTGGAAGTGGTCGATGTCGAAAGCCTGCGTTTGCACTACGCACGCACCCTGGATCATTGGAGCGAGCGCCTGGAAGACAACCTGGAAGCAGCGGCGAAGATGGTTCCGGAGCAGGCGTTGCGTATTTGGCGCCTGTACCTGGCCGGTTGCGCTTATGCGTTTGCCCGGGGCTGGATCAACCTGCACCAGATCCTGGCGGTGAAACCTCACGCCGATGGCAGCCATGAACTGCCCTGGACGCGGGAAGACCTCTACCGCTAACCCGTTTGCCAGAACACTGGAGATCCAGATGTGGGAGGGAGCAAGCCCCCTCCCACATTTTCCCTATTTTGTCTGTTAGAGGATCGGTGAGATCAGGCGTGCCACCCGCATGCCCAATTGCTGCAGGCGGCGAGTCTCACGGCTTTCCTCCTGGCTGACTTCATGGGACAGGGCGAAATCGTTCAGCAGCATGCGTTCAACCTGGCTGGCGAAAGCTTCATCCACCGTCAGCAACATCACTTCGAAATTCAGCCGGAATGAACGGTTGTCCAGATTGGCGCTGCCAATGGCGCTGATTTCCCTGTCCACCAACACCACCTTCTGATGCAGAAACCCTGGCGTGTAGCGGAAGACCCGCACGCCTGCGCGCACCGCTTCGATGGCGTAAAGGCTGGAGGCGGCATACACGATGCGGTGGTCGGGCCGCGATGGCAGCAGCAGGCGCACGTCCACCCCGCGCAGCACTGCCAGGCGCAGGGCGGCAAACACCGCTTCGTCGGGAACGAAGTATGGGCTGGTGATCCAGACCCGTTCGGTCGCCGCGTGGATGGCCTCGACGAAAAACAGCGAGCAGGTTTCATAGGGGTCGGCCGGGCCACTGGCGAGCAGTTGGCAGAGCACGCCGTCTTCAGGATAGGCGTCCGGCAGAATCAGCGGCGGCAGTTCCCGTGCAGCCCAGAACCAGTCCTCGGCAAACGATTCCTGCAGGCACGCCACCACCGGGCCGGTGACCTGCACATGGGTGTCGCGCCATGGCGCCAACGGTGGTTTCTTGCCCAGGTATTCATCACCGACGTTATGCCCGCCGACAAACCCGGTAAGACCGTCCACCACCACGATCTTACGGTGGTTACGGAAGTTGACCTGGAAACGATTGAGCCAGCCGCTGCGGGTGGCGAACGCCTTGACCTGCACCCCGGCGTCGCGCAGAGACTGCACGTAGCGATGAGGCAGCGCATGACTGCCGATACGGTCGTACAGCACGTAGATCGCCACGCCTTGGGCGGCCTTTTCCTTCAGCAGGGCCTGCAACTGGCGGCCCAGTTCATCATCGTGAATGATGAAGAATTGGAACAGCACGGCGGTTTTGGCGTTGCCAATGGCCTCGAAGATCGCGCCGAACGTGGCGTCGCCATTGATCAGCAAGCGCACTTCGTTATTGGCCAGGCACGGCATGCGCCCCAGCTTGGGCATGGCGCGCAGGGAGGCATAGGCGCTGGAGTTGCGTGCCGCGAGGGCTTCCTCTACCCATGGGCGCCAGTTAAGTTCGTTGATCGCCTTGTGCATTTCCTGGTTGGCCTGGCGCCGGGCCTGGATGTACGCGTCGAAGGTGCTGCGGCCGAAAATCAGGTAGGGGATCAGCGTCAGGTAAGGCATGAACATCAGCGACAAGGCCCAGGCGATCGAGCCTTGGGCGGTGCGGACGGTCAGTACCGCGTGAATTGCGGCGAGGCTCCCGAGAACGTGCAGCGTGGCAATGAAGTAGGCGAGCAGGTGCGGGCCAAAGAAATCCATGAACGACATAACTCCAGGCAGTCCAGTGCGTAACAGACCATGAACGAAGGCGAATGTCGCTATTTTATTTGCCGTGCAACACTGGCCGCTTTGCGACGTCTAACGCCGACAATTACCCAGGAGTTACCCGATGAATGCTCGTCTGCTAGGTTTGGCCATGGTTGTTGGGTTGTCGCTGCCGGTGGCGGTGCAGGCGCAGATGTTGGCGCCGGGCTTGTGGGAATTGACCACCAGCAATATGAAGGTCGATAACCAGGACCTGCCGGACCTGTCGCTGATCCTCGGTCAGCTCAAGCAACAGATGACCCCTGAACAGCGCGCCATGCTCGAAAAGCAAGGCATCAACATGGCCGGTAAGGGCGTGCAGGTGTGCCTGACCCCTGCCCAGGTCGCCTCCGACTCCATCCCGCTGACCGACCCTCAATCGGGGTGCAAACAGGAAGTGACCGACAAGAGCGGCAACCAGTGGAAATTCCGTTTCAGCTGCCCGAAAGCCCAAGGCACAGGCGTGGCGACGTTCCAGAGCCAAAAAGAATTCACCACCACCGTCAACGGTACGTTCAATGCCACCGGCATCCAGCAGAAGGGCAGCCTGGACAGCCACGCCCAATGGCTAGGCAACGATTGCGGTACGGTCAAGCCCCGCGCTTAACGCAGAACATGCAGGGACGGCCCTGGCCGTTGTGACAGGCCAGGTGCCCGGAAACCCGCGCGTGCTGGCTCAGAACTCATTTTGCAAGGCTTTGTAGCCGCGCACGAGGTCGACGTTGGTGCGCGCCACGTCTTCGGAAAACTCCGAGGCACTGACACTCACCGGCGGGAATTGCGACAAGTCGGTGTTGGGCCCGATGCGGGTGGTGGAGGGCACGTAGAAGGCGGCGGGCAGGTCGCGGCCGTCGACTACCGAGTTGTGGCGCACCACGCAACCATCGCCCACGGCGCAGTTGAACAGCACGCTGTTGAAACCGATAAACACGCGGTCGCCGACCGTGCAGGGGCCGTGGACGATGGAGCGGTGGGCGATGGAGGTGAACTCGCCGATGGTCACCGCCGCGCCGGATTTTGAATGGATAACCACGCCGTCCTGAATGTTGGAGTTGGCGCCGATGGTGATAGGGTCCATGGCGCCGCTGGCGTCGACTTCGTCTGCGCGGATCACGGCATAGGGGCCGACGAACACGTTCTCGCCGATGATGACTTTGCCGCAGATGATCGCGGTTTTGTCGACGTAGGCCGATTCGGCAATCAGCGGCAGGTCGCCGGAAGGGTTCTTGCGGATCATGGTTTGCCCAAGGCCTTGCACAAGGTGTTGAGGTTGTATTCGAACAACCCGGTAAAGGTGCTGGCCGGGCCTTCGGCGGCGAGGGCGTCGGAGTACAGCGTGCCGCCGATCTGTGCGCCGCTTTCATCAGCGATCTGCTTGAGCAGGCGCGCATCCTTGATGTTTTCCATGAACACGGCTTTGACCTTGTCCTTGCGGATTTGGGTGATCAGCGCGGCGACTTCGGCGGCCGAGGGGTCACGCTCGGTGGACAAGCCTTGGGGCGCCAGGAACTGAATACCATAGGCCTGGCCCAGGTAACCGAAGGCGTCATGGGAGGTGACGATGCGACGGTTGCCCGGCGGCAGTGCGCCGAACTTGGCCTTGGCATCGGCCAGCAGGCGGTGGATTTGTTTCAGGTAGGCCTGGCTATTACGCAGGTAGGCGTCGGTGTTGGCCGGGTCGGCGGCCACCAGCGCCTTGGTGATATTGCTCACATAGATTTCGGCGTTGGCCAGGTTGTGCCAGGCATGTGGGTCGGGAATGGTTTCGCCATCTTCGTCCATGGTGTGGGAAATCACGCCTTTGCTAGCGGTGACCACCGTGGCCTTGGTTTCGGTGCTGGTCACCAGGCGATCCAGCCATGGCTCGAAACCAAGGCCGTTCTTGATGATGACTTTGGCCTTGAGCAGTGCCTTGGCATCATCCGGGGTGGGTTCATAGGTATGGGCGTCAGCGTCCGGGCCGACCATGTTGCTGATCTGAATATGATCGCCTCCGATCTGGTGGGTGATGTCATCGAGAATACTGAAGCTGGTGACCACCTGGAGTTTGTCCGCAGCGTGGGCCATCGAAAGCGGCAGTAGCAGACTGAACAGCACGAGTAGGGCGCGCATCGGGAAACACCTCATTGGGATGAAAGCAAAGGCGGGCGGCGCAACAAGCCGTGCACCGGACCGAACACCACGGACAGCAGATACCCGGCGCCCGCCACCAGCACAATGGCCGGGCCGCTGGGCAGTGAGTAGTAGAACGACAGCAACAACCCCAGCCATACCGACAGGCATCCCAGCACTGCCGATACCGCAATCAATACCGGCAGGCGTCGGCTCCAGAAGCGTGAAGCGATGGCCGGCAACATCATCAAGCCCACCACCATCAAGGCGCCGATGGCTTGGAAACCGATCACCAGATTCAGCACCACCAAAGTCAGGAACACGCCATGGGCCAGCGGACCGAGACGGCTGACGGTTTGCAGGAACAGCGGGTCAAGGGTGTCGAGCAGCAGCGGCTTGTAGATCAGTGCCATGGCGATCAGGCTGAAACCTGAGACCCAGAGCATGCCGGTGAGGGTGGTTTGATCCACCGCCAGGGCTGAACCGAACAGCAGGTGCAGCAGGTCCAGGCGTTTGCCGGCAAGGCCCAGGATCAGTACGCCGGCAGCGAGGGAAATGGGATAGATGGCGGCGAGGCTGGCGTCTTCGCGCAGGCCGGTGCGACGGGTGATCCACGCGGCCAGGCCGGCCATGCTCAGGCCGGCGCCCAGGCCGCCAATGGTCAGCGCGGGCAGGCTCAGGCCTGCGAACCAGAAGCCCAGGGCGGCGCCGGGCAAGATGCCGTGTGCCACCGCGTCACCGATCAGGCTCATGCGCCGCAGGATCAGAAACACCCCCAGCGGCGCGGTGCTACAGGCGAGCACCAACCCGCCGATAAGTGCACGGCGCATAAACACGAAGTCATGGAACGGCATCCACAGGTGGGCGCTAAGGTGCATCAGGCCACCTGCATCTGTGGTTGCGGGCGGATCAGCGCTTTGCTGGGGCCGAAGACGCAGCCGGTGTTCTTGATCTGCACCACCTGCTGGGTGTGATGGCGCACAGATGCCAGGTCATGACAGACAACTATTAACGTGCGGCCTTCATTATGCCAGGCGTGGATATGTTGCCAGCACAGGGCCTGGCCGTCCTCGTCGAGGGCGGCGTGGGGTTCGTCAAGCAACAGGACCGGCGCCTCGGCCAGGCTCATGCGGGCGAGCAGCGCACGTTGCAGTTCGCCTCCAGACAACGCCATCAACGGCCGATGTTCCAGGCCACTGAGGCACCAGTCGTCCAGTACCGCTTGCAGGCGTTGGCTGCGTTCCTCGCTGGTGTGCCGGGTGCCCCAAAAACCGGCGGCGACCAATTCTTGCAGGCTGATGGGGAATTGGCGATCCAAGTGTTGCTGCTGGGGCAGGAACGACAGGCCACCACGGCGTGGAACATCCATGCTGACCTTTCCCGACAATGGCTTTTGCAGGCCAGCAATGACTTTGAGCAGACTGCTCTTGCCCGTGCCGTTGGCGCCGATGATGCCGGTGAGGCTGCCTTTTTCCAGCGTCAAATCCAGTGCCGGCGTCAGTGGTTGACCGGGAGCGCCCCAACGCAGGGCGTTACAGGTGATCATGCCAGGTCTCTCGTCCAGCGGCTTTCAGCCACGGCATCATGCGCGTGCAGGCTTTCGGCGTGGATCACTTTGAGGTGGAAGGCTTTGACCGCGTCCGAGCGTTTCAAGGCGAGGTTCAGGCGGCGAGCGGCGTCTTCGCAGAACATCAGGTTCTGCCCGTTGGCCAGGGCGAAGGCTTGTTCATCCGCACGTTTCACTGCGGTTTGCACGGCGGTGCCGAGGGCGGCTTCGGCGCCGTTGATCAAGTCGACTATCGTCAGCTCATTACCTTGCAGATGAACATGTAACTGCGCGCTGCTGCGCTGGCTATGAGGCGTAGCGACAATGCCGTTGGCGCTGCCGAGCCAGGCCAACACGTCTTCGTGCTGCAACGGTGAGTTGGCGAAATCCTCGAGAAATTGCTGCTGAATCAACTGCCTGGCGAGGGCGGCAGAACATGGGCAGGTTGAGGAATAAGTAACGTCAATTTTAAGTTCCACGTGGAACATCTGGTTTTCCAACCGTGCTTCGATGCTCACCGGGTAACTTTTCCAGCCCGCTAACGGGCTGACCAGCGCCGGGCGCTTAAGCAGTAGATCGGTGTGGATACGCAGATAGGCGTTCTTAGATAAACCTTCATGACTGTCGAGAAATCGAAGCAGTACATTACGCAAAAGTGCAGGTGTGAGCGGCTGCTGGTCGAGCATTTCCAGGGCCAGGTAAAGGCGTGACATATGAATGCCACGGGCCGTGCCATCGTCCAGGCTGACGCCGGCATCGGCAGTGGCGGTCAGGCGCTGATCGTCAATCAAAATAGGCAGGGCGATGCCGCACATGCCCACCCAGTCGAGTGGCAGGGCTTGGCGTGAAGCCTGCGCGGCGATATCCGGCAGAGTCAGCGCATTCATAAGCAGGTCCATCGTTGGAAATAATTAGTCATGTTATAGTATAACAATAACCGCCACGATGAAATTTCTACTCCAGCCTTTGTTCAGTCATGTCGAGCAGGGACGCTCCTTTATCTGCGGTATATGTCATGCACAGACGTCAGCTCCTCAACCTCCTGCTGGTCAGCCCCTTGTTCACCTTGCCTTTGGGGGCCTACGCCACGCAGATTCGCAATGCACGCCTGTGGCGCTCGGACGACAAGCTGCGCCTGGTGTTCGACCTTAGCGGCCCGGTGCAATACAAGACCTTTTCCCTGACGGCTCCCGACCGCTTGATCATCGACTTAAGCGGTGCGGGCCTGAGCGGCGACTTCTCACAACTGGTGTTGAAGAACAGTGGGATCACGTCGATCCGCTCCGGGCATTTTGGTAAGAGCGACACGCGCATTGTGTTGGACCTGGCCGCGCCGATGCAGCTCAACAGTTTCGTGCTGCCGCCCCAGGATGGCCAAGGCCATCGCCTGGTGCTGGACCTGACCAACGCCACTCGCGCCCCCGTCAAATCGCTGCTGAATCGCCGCCGCTAGTGGCACCGGTGGGCAAGGGGCATCCCAAGCGCGACATCATCGTGGTGGTCGACCCCGGGCATGGCGGCAAAGACCCGGGTGCCGTCGGTTCCAAGGGCCAGCGCGAAAAGGATGTGGTGCTGTCGATCGCCCAGTTGCTGGCTAAACGTTTGAAGCGCGAAAAGGGCTTTGACGTCAAACTGGTGCGCAACGACGATTTTTTTGTGCCGCTGCGCAAACGCGTGGACATCGCCCGCCAGCACAAGGCCGATATGTTTATCTCAGTGCATGCCGACGCTGCCCCACGGCTTACCGCATCGGGCGCTTCGGTGTATGCATTGTCTGAAGGCGGTGCCACCTCCGCCACGGCGCGCTTTATGGCTCAGCGCGAAAACGGCGCAGACCTGCTGGGCGCCACGACGTTGCTCAATTTGAAGGACAAGGACCCGATGCTGGCCGGGGTGATCCTGGACATGTCGATGAACGCTACCATCGCCTCCAGCCTGCAATTGGGCAGCTCGGTATTGGGCAGCCTGCAAAGCATCACCAGCCTGCATCAGAAGCGTGTGGAGCAAGCAGGGTTTGCGGTACTCAAGTCACCGGACGTGCCTTCGATCCTGGTGGAAACCGGGTTTATCTCCAATGCGCGGGATGCCCAGCGACTGGTCACCGCGCGCCACCAGCAAGCGGTGGCGGATGGACTGTTCGAAGGTTTGAAAAGTTACTTCCAGAAGAACCCGCCGATGGACAGCTACATGGCCTGGGTGCAGGAGCAGAAGAAAGCCCAGGCTTAACAGCCGGTCATTCGGCTGCAAGTGAACTTGGCACTGGCGCCACCTGAGCTGGAAAAGCGGTTGAGGGTGGTCCAGCCCACACGCCGCGTGTAACCGACCCAGGCCTCGCCATCGGATGCCAACCCGGTAAAGAACGTCAGCTGCCCATAGCGGCTGTTGGTCTGCGCCCAGTAGCGTTTGCCGACCACTTCAAAACCGCGCAAATACGTGGTGCTGCCCACGGTTGCCACGCTGTAGGCGTTTCCCAACGGGTCTACGCACGCCAGCAGGTTGGCGCTGCGTGTGCAGGTGGCCAACAGGCTGGGCGCTTGGGCGCAGGCAGGCCCTGCGGCTACCACGAGCAGGGCGCACATCAGGTATCTCATCGAATTTCTCTGGGTAAGAAGATGATCAAGCATTGCGCCCTTTGTCGCATCGAACAAGGGGATTGGCTTATTTGTATTGTTATACTATAACATAAAAGCACAGCCTGACCCGTGAACCGCTTCCCATGACCGGCTGGTGCCGTGAAACCGGCGAGCCCATTGGCCTGCAACGCCTGCTGCTGCGCCCCACTGCGACCCTGTGCATTGAAGCCAAAGAACGTGAAGAGCTGCGCGAACGCCATAAACGGGCAGTTTGACCGGCCAACCCTGATGAGGAATACCTGATGCCCAATCGTCTCCCCGTGACCGTGTTATCCGGCTTTCTCGGTGCCGGTAAAAGTACGCTGCTCAACTACGTCTTGCGTAACCGCGACAACCTGCGGGTAGCGGTGATCGTCAATGACATGAGCGAAATCAACATCGACGGCAGCGAGGTACAGCGCGACGTCACGCTCAATCGCTCGGAAGAAAAACTGGTGGAGATGAGCAACGGCTGCATCTGCTGCACCTTGCGTGAAGACTTGCTCGAGGAAGTCGGAAAGCTCGCCAAGGAAGGTCGGTTTGATTACCTGCTGATCGAATCCACCGGCATATCAGAGCCGTTGCCCGTGGCCGAAACCTTCACCTTTCGCGATGAAAACGAGCAAAGCCTGGCCGACATTGCCCGGCTGGACACCATGGTCACCGTGGTCGACGGCATGAACTTCCTGCTCGACTACCAGGCCGCTGAAAGCCTGGCTTCACGGGGCGAAACCCTGGGTGAAGAGGACGAGCGCTCCATCACCGACCTGTTGATCGAGCAGATCGAGTTTGCCGACGTCATCCTGATCAGCAAGATCGACCTGATCAGCAGCCGCGAGCGCGAAGAGCTGATGGCGATCCTCGAGCGCCTTAATGCCCAGGCGGAAATCATCCCGATGGTCATGGGCGAGGTGCCGCTGCACAAGATCCTCAACACCGGCCGTTTCGACTTCGACCGCGCCGCCCAGGCTCCGGGCTGGTTGCAGGAGTTGCGTGGTGAACATGTGCCGGAAACCGAAGAGTATGGGATCGCCTCCACCGCTTATCGTGCGCGTCGACCCTTCCATCCACAGCGCTTTTTCGACTTTATCGACCGCCCGTGGGTGAACGGCAAGCTGCTGCGTTCCAAGGGCTTCTTCTGGTTGGCCAGCAAACATCAGGACGCGGGCAGTTGGTCCCAGGCCGGCGGGTTGATGCGCCATGGGTTTGCCGGGCGTTGGTGGCGCTTTGTGCCAAAAAGCCAATGGCCCCAGGACGAAGAAAGCGTCGCGGCGATCATGGGTAACTGGCAATTGAACACCGGTGATTGCCGGCAGGAACTGGTGTTTATCGGGCAAAACATCGACTTCAACCAGATGCGTGCCGAGCTGGATGCCTGCTTGCTCAATGATGAAGAAATGGCCTTGGGCGTCGAAAGCTGGCGCCTGCTGCCTGATCCTTTTGGCCCTTGGTATGAGCAGGTAGCCTGATGCTGGCCCCGGTCATTCCCCTGCGCCCCGTGATCCGCCAGACCCGTGGGGGAACCCCGCTGGCGCTGTCAGACATTCTCGAAGATGGCGTCAACCTGGCGCTGTGGCAACGCCAACTGCCCCTGCATATCGCCGAATTCGGTGCCTTGCTGGTGGCGCTCAATGAGCCGTTGGCCGAATCCTTGGTGATTGAGCTCGACAACGAAGACGCCGTACCGAACTTGCAGGGTTTGGCATCCAGTTGTCGTGATCTTGAAGGTTACTACGGGTTTATTGCCGATGTGTCGTGGCTGGTCAGCGCATTCGCCTGCCTGCTCGGCGCCAGGCGTATCGGCGTGCGCCTGCGGCTGTTGGACAAGGCCATGTGCCCGCGCTTTCACGTCGACCATGTGCCGGTCAGGCTGATCACCACCTATGCCGGTATCGGCAGCCAATGGTTGCGCGAAGGTGTCATGGACCGCCGCACATTGAGCCACGCAGACGCCGAGCCCACCGAGCCCACCGAGCGCATCGAGCAGATCCACTGCGGCGAAGTGGCGCTGCTCAAGGGGACGAAATGGCACGGTAACGAAGGGCATGGCCTGATCCACCGTTCGCCAGCGCTCCAGGCCGATGAGCGACGGTTGATCCTGACGCTGGATTGGCTGGCATAACCGGGTAGGATCAAGCTCTCTACACGGTCTGAATGATGCTTCCCATGCTGCAGAATATTCCCACCCACGTGATTGCTGGCCCGTTGGGCGCCGGCAAGACCAGCCTGATCCAGCACCTGCTCGCCCAGCGCCCGGCCAACGAGCGCTGGGCGGTGCTGATCAACGAGTTCGGGAAGATCGGCCTGGACGCTGCCTTGCTTACCCAAGACGACGACGGCATCGCCCTCGGTGAGGTGGCCGGAGGCTGCCTGTGTTGTGTGAATGGCGCACCGTTCCAGGTCGGGCTGGGCCGCTTGCTACGTAAGGCCAAGCCGGATCGGTTGTTTATCGAACCTTCGGGTCTGGGCCATCCGGCGCAGCTGCTCAAACAGCTGCGAGAGGCGCCGTGGCAAGGCGTGCTGGCGGTGCAGCCCTGTGTCCTGGTGCTGGATGCCCAGGCCTTGGCGGCTGGCAAGCCTTTGCCACAGGCACAGCAAGAGGCATTGGCCAGCGCCGGCCTGCTGGTGCTGAACAAGGACGAGGCGCTGGATGCTGCGCAGCGTCAGGCGATTGAAGCGCAATTACCCGCATGCGCACTGTATTGGACACGCCAGGCGCAATTGCCGCTTGAACGGTTGCCAGGCTTGGATGCGCAGGCCCAAGGCACTGTGGATAACTTCGATGCCCCTGAGGGGCTGGCACAAATGCCGGCCATGTGGAGTGATCCTGCGTTGCCGATCTGTCTGAGCCAGGGCCAGGAGGGCGGCTGGAGTATCGGTTGGCGTTGGCACCCGAGCCAGCAGTTCGAGATCAGCCGGCTGCATCACTGGCTATCAGGCCTTGAATGGCGGCGTGCCAAACTGGTTATCCACAGTGTCGACGGCTGGGTCTCGGCCAACGCTGTGGATAACAGCCCTCTAGCCTGGCGACCCAGTGAGTGGCGGCGGGATTCGCGGCTTGAATTGATCTTCAGCGAGCCGCAGGACGTAGCGGTATTGCAGGGTGCGCTGGCGGCCTGCCGTTATTGACGTTTCTTGGTGGCGTGGTCCTGGCGCCATTGGCTCAGTTCGATCACCTCGGCGCTGGGCAACGGCTCCTTGGCCTCGAACGGGTAGGGTGCCAGTTCAATCTGCGCACTGTGGGCGCCGAACTGGGTGATGACCCCGGCATGCCGGGTTTCCCCGGTCACGGTGAACTCGAAATTGTAGACACGTGCCAGGCGCCGCCGGCCATTGGCATCCTTGACGAATCCGATGCGTTTCAATGCCACCGCACCATCGAGCAGTTCGATATCAAGCTTGGCGCAATGCTGCTTGACCCGCTCCAGCGCGCGCTCACGAAGGCCGTGATTGTGCCAGACCCAGGCGGCACCGGTCGCCAGCAGCATCAACACGAACATGTTTCCCAAGGTCAGCATTCCATGAACTCCAACAAAGTGAGAGCAGCTTAACTGTGTCGCCGGTCTGTCGTACAGGTTGCGTTTAGTCGCATACTGCGCGGCCAGAATTTCAACGGCTTTACGGAAATCTCCCGCATGAAACGCACACCTCATCTGCTTGCGATCCAGTCTCATGTGGTCTTCGGCCACGCCGGAAACAGCGCCGCCGTATTCCCCATGCAGCGGGTCGGGGTGAACGTCTGGCCGCTCAACACGGTGCAATTCTCCAACCACACACAGTATGGACAGTGGGCGGGAGAAGTGTTGGCGCCGCAGCAAATTCCGGCGCTGGTGGAAGGCATCGCCGCGATTGGTGAGCTGGGCAACTGCGATGCGGTGCTGTCCGGCTACCTCGGCAGTGCAGACCAGGGCCGTGCCATTCTCAGCGGTGTAGCCCGCATCAAGGCGATCAACCCCAAGGCGCTGTATCTGTGCGACCCGGTGATGGGCCACCCGGAAAAGGGCTGCATCGTGCCACAGCAGGTCAGCGATTTCCTGCTGGATGAGGCCGCAGCCATGGCGGATTTCCTCTGCCCCAATCAGCTGGAGCTGGACAGTTTTGCCGGGCGCAAGCCGCAGTCGCTGTTCGATTGCCTCGCAATGGCCAAGGCCTTGCTGGCACGTGGGCCCAAGGCGGTGCTGGTCAAACACCTGGATTACCCGGGCAAACTGCCGGACGTCTTCGAGATGCTGTTGGTGACCGAAGACGGCAGCTGGCACTTGCGTCGGCCGTTGCTGGCGTTCCCGCGTCAGCCGGTGGGTGTGGGCGACCTGACGTCGGGCCTGTTCCTGGCGCGGGTGCTGCTGGGCGACAGCCTGGTCGCGGCCTTTGAGTTCACCGCCGCGGCAGTGCATGAAGTGCTGCTGGAAACCCAGGCCTGCGCCAGTTATGAACTGGAACTGGTGCGGGCCCAGGATCGCATTGCTCATCCTCGTGTACGCTTCGAAGCCACACCGATCAGCTTGTAAGCACAAAGAACCCAATGTGGGAGCGAGCAAGCCCGCTCCCACATTTTGATAGGGTTTACAAATTACGGCGCGTCGGCTTTGATTTCCTGATAACGCTTTTCCAGCTCCTGGCGAATCTGCCGACGCTGCTGGGCCTGCACAAAGCGGCGTTTGTCCTCGCTGTTCTGCGGCAGCAAGGGCGGCACGGCGGCGGGCTTGCGCTGGTCGTCCACGGCCACCATGGTGAAGAAGCAGCTGTTGGTATGGCGCACCGAGCGCTCGCGGATGTTTTCGGTCACTACCTTGATGCCCACTTCCATCGACGTATTGCCGGTGTAGTTGACTGACGCCAGGAAAGTCACCAGCTCACCGACATGGATCGGCTCGCGAAAAATCACCTGGTCCACCGACAACGTCACCACGTAACGGCCGGCATAACGGCTGGCGCAGGCGTAGGCCACTTCGTCGAGATACTTGAGCAGCGTGCCGCCATGTACATTGCCTGAGAAGTTGGCCATGTCAGGGGTCATCAATACCGTCATCGACAGCTGGGCGTTTCCGGGTTCCATAGCACACTCACGGGTTGTAGGCATTGGTTGGGGGGGGGCGGGCACCTCTGCGGGTGCTGGAGTCTTTGCAGCGCCATCCCTAACGGGACGCCAGTGGGCGGCTTGCCGTCACGCGCGCGGCGATCTGTTTCCATATATTGCACCGGCTTTCCAGCAGAAGTCGCGGTGTTAACCTTCAAAAGCCCATCTCAGGGCTTTTCTTACGTTCAAGGCAGACTTTTCCTTCCGCTCTTTGCGACCCTACAAAGGCGCGACCGGAAGTGGGAAAAGCGCCGGTACCCTCAAGGAGCCCCTCGCCATGCACGCCATCAGCTTTATCCAGGACCTGGCCGTGATCATGCTGGTAGCAGGGGTCGTCACCATCCTGTTTCATCGCCTCAAGCAACCGGTGGTGCTGGGCTACATCGTCGCGGGCTTCATTATCGGCCCCCATACTCCGCCGTTTGGCCTGATCCACGACGAAGACACCATCAAGACCCTGGCCGAGCTGGGGGTGATCTTCCTGATGTTCTGCCTGGGCCTGGAGTTCAGCCTGCGCAAGCTGTTCAAAGTGGGGGCCACGGCGTTTATCGCGGCGTTCCTAGAGATCGTCCTGATGATCTGGATCGGCTACGAGATCGGCCGCTGGTTCGATTGGAGCACCATGGACTCGCTGTTTCTCGGCGCGATCCTGGCGATCTCCTCGACCACCATCATCGTCAAGGCCCTCAATGACCTTAAGATGAAAGACCAGCGTTTCGCCCAGCTGATTTTTGGCGTGCTGATCGTCGAGGACATCCTGGGTATCGGCATCATTGCCTTGCTGTCGAGCATCGCCGTCAGTGGCACGGTCAGCTCCGGCGAGGTGTTCTCCACGGTCGGCAAGCTGTCCTTGTTCATGATCGTTGCGCTGGTGATCGGCATTTTGCTGGTGCCGCGCCTGCTGGCTTATGTGGCCAAGTTTGAAAGCAACGAGATGCTGCTGATCACCGTGCTGGGCTTGTGCTTCGGGTTCTGCCTGTTGGTGGTGAAGTTGGAATACAGCATGGTGCTCGGGGCCTTTCTGATTGGCGCGATCATGGCTGAATCCCGTCAGTTGATTAAGATCGAGCGCCTGATCGAGCCGGTTCGCGACATGTTCAGTGCAATCTTCTTTGTCGCGATAGGGTTGATGATCGACCCCCATATCCTGCTGCAATACGCCTGGCCGATTGCGGTGATCACCGTGGCGGTGGTGCTGGGCAAGATGCTGTCCTGCGGCCTGGGAGCCTTTATCGCCGGCAATGATGGCCGCACTTCGCTGCGGGTCGGCATGGGGCTGTCACAGATCGGCGAGTTTTCTTTCATCATTGCAGCATTGGGGATGACCCTGCAGGTGACCAGCGACTTCCTGTATCCGGTGGCGGTGGCTGTTTCGGCGATTACCACGCTGCTGACCCCCTACCTGATTCGCGGTGCCGATCCACTGTCATTGAAGATCGCAGCGGTAATGCCCAAGCGCATGAGCCGGGTCTTTGGCATGTATGGCGAGTGGCTGCGCAGCATCCAGCCTCAGGGCGAGGGGGCGATGCTGGCCTCGATGATTCGCAAGATCATCCTGCAAGTAGGGGTAAACCTGGCACTGGTGATCGCGATTTTCTTCGCCGGTAGTTATTTCGCCGCACGTATCGGCGGGTACCTGGAGGGATGGATCAGTGATCCGAGCTGGCAGAAGGCATTGATCTGGGGTGGGGCACTGCTGTTATCGCTGCCGTTCCTGATTGCGGCGTATCGCAAGCTCAAGGCGCTGTCGATGTTGTTGGCAGAGATGAGTGTGAAGCCAGAGATGGCCGGGCGGCATACCCAGCGCGTGCGGCGGGTGATTGCGGAGCTGATCCCCATCTTGTCGCTGCTGGTGATCTTCCTGCTATTGGCAGCCTTGTCGGCCAGCATTCTGCCGACCAACAAGTTACTGGTGCTGATTGCCGTGGTCACGGCGGCGGTGGCGGCGGTGCTCTGGCGCTGGTTTATCCGTGTGCATACGCGGATGCAGGTGGCCTTGTTGGAAACGCTGGATAACCATAAGGATACGCAGTAGGAGCGAGCTTGCTCGCGAAGATCGTTAGCGATAACGCGGGAAACCTGACACCCAGTGGCGCCCTCAGGTTTCTCGCGAGCAAGCTCGACTCCTGCAAAGGCCTCAGCTTTCGAGCCAGACGTCCCGCGCCCAGTGCCACACCGATTCCCAGGTTTCTTCGGTAACGAGTTCTTCTTCGCCGGACCACAGCACCACGGTGCCGTCTTCTTCGACGCAGTAGTAGTCATCGCCGTCCTGGCAGATCGGGATCATGCTGCGGTCGACGCCGGCATCCCAGGCGTTGGCGGCAACGTCCGGCAGGTAGGTATGGGATTGTGGGTCGGTGACGGTCACCGGCTCCAGGCTGCCGTACACCACGTCACTGACGGTCAGCAGGAATTCGCGAAAGACAAACGGGATGTCGATGAACAGTTGTTCTTCGATCTCAACCAGTTGGTCTTCGTCAGGCAGCTCCAAGGGAACCGGGACCGGTTCGTTGGCTTCACGCAATTGTTCGATGATTTCTTCCACGGCCGGGATCCTCTTGCTAGATGGCGCGGTTTATAGGGGCGTTTTATACAGTAGCTCGCTATAAGTGCAACCGTGAAATAGAAAACCCCGGACATGTCCGGGGTTTTGTTACCGCTTGCTCAAACTTGCAGGTTTCAGCCGTTCTGGCGGATACCGGCCACCAGCCATGGCTGGTCCTCGCCCTGTGCACGTTCCATGTTCCAGCTTTCGCTGAACACTTCGCCCTGGTCGAAGCGCGAGGTCTTCGACACGCCGCTGAAGGTCAGGGTGGCGATGGTCTTGTCGGCGCGATCATCCACACCGTCCAGTTGTACGCGCAGGTCGTCGATGTAGGTCGACTGGAACGCGTCACCGATCTCGGCACGTTCGCGCTTGAGGAACTCCAGCAGTTGCGGGGTCACGAACTCGGAGATCTTGTCCATTTCGTTGGCATCCCAGTGCTGTTGCAGGGACTGGAAGTGGCTGCGGGCCGCTTCGACGAAACGCTCTTCGTTGAACCAGGCCGGTGCGTTGATCACCGGACGGGCGGCAGCGGCAGGTGCTGGCGAACCACCGAAGATCGAACCCATGGCAGGCTTCTGCTCGAATACTTCACGCTGCATCGGCGCGCCGGCTGGAGCCAGGTGCTCCTGCTGCTTGCGACGACGGGCAGCGATAAAGCGGAAGATCACGAAAGCAATGACGGCCAGGATCAGGATATCGAAGATCTGCATGCCCTCGAAGCCGCCGCCCATGAACATGGAGGCGAGCAGGCCACCGGCGGCGATGCCGGCCAGCGGGCCCAGCCAGCGCGAAGCACCGCCGGCCTTGGCAGCAGCGCCAGCGGCACCGGCTGCGCCCGCAGTGGCGGCAGCACCGCCGGCACCGGCGGTTGGAGCCATCTGGCTGGTCTGGTGAGTCGGCGCCGCGCCTGAGCTTTTGCCGCCACCGAAGCGTTTGGCGTTGGCGTCGAGGCTCATCGTCAAGCCGATGCACAACGCCATGGCGATGCTAAGAAAACGTTTCATAAAGGGAATTCCCATTTGTGGATTGCACGCGCGCCATGTTGCACAGGTGTCGTGACAGTGGCTAGCGGCATAATGTTTCGGGCTTTTGCGTAAGACCGAATCCGAAGGGTCTGTAGGACGTATTACAGATATTGGCGCGCCCTCGTGAAATACAAGGGCGCAGCCGTAACCTTCATGTTGAACCGTTCTCTTTAGGAGCGTGTCAGACCGCTTCGAGCTTTGCGTAGCCCATCATCAGCCACTTGCTGCCTTCGGCGAAGTTCACCTGCACCCGCGCCTGGGCACCGGCGCCTTCGAAGTTGAGGATCACGCCCTCGCCGAAGATCGCATGCCTGACCTGCTGGCCCAGGCTGAACGGGGTTTGCGGAATCTCGGAGCCGGCGAACATGGTGCTGGAGTTTTGCTGCTGACCACCGCCGAACGGGCGGCTGACGCTGTTGGAGAGGCGCACTTCCTGGATCAGCCCTTTCGGTACTTCACGTACAAAGCGCGACACCTTGTTGTAGGTTTCGCTGCCGTACAGGCGTCGGGTCTCGGCATAGGTCATCACCAGGTTCTGCATCGCCCGGGTAATGCCCACATAGGCCAGGCGGCGTTCTTCCTCGAGGCGGCCGGGTTCTTCCAGGCTCATCTTGTGGGGGAACAGGCCTTCTTCCATGCCCACCAGGAATACGTAGGGGAATTCCAGGCCCTTGGCGCTGTGCAAGGTCATCAGCTGAATGCTGTCTTCGTGCTCATCGGCCTGGGTATCGCCGGCTTCCAGCGACGCATGGCCCAGGAAGGCGGCGAGCGGCGTCAGCTCCTCGTCCTCGTCGGCATTTTCGAAGGCGCGGGCGGCGCTGACCAGTTCCTCAAGGTTTTCTACCCGGGCCTGGCCTTTCTCGCCTTTTTCCGCTTCGTGATAAGCGATCAGCCCGGACTGCTCGATTACGGTCTGGGTCATCAGGTGCAGGGGCATTTCGGCGCACTTGGCGGCCAGGTTCTCGATCAGCTCGACAAACACACCCAGAGCCCCGGCGGCGCGGCCGGTCAGGCCTTTGTTGGCGATCAGCAAACGCATGGCTTCCCACATCGACACATCGGCATGGCGTGCATGGTCGCGGATCGCCTCGACGGTTTTCTCGCCGATACCGCGGGCCGGGATGTTGATCACCCGCTCCAGCGCCGCATCGTTGCCACGGCCCTCGAGCAAGCGCAGGTAGGCCATGGCGTTCTTGATTTCGGCCCGTTCGAAGAAGCGCTGGCCGCCATAGATACGGTAGGGGATGCGTTCGCGCAGCAAGGCCTCCTCCAACACCCGCGACTGGGCGTTGGAACGGTACAGGATCGCGATATCGCTGCGCGCCAGGCCGGTTTTCAGCGCGCTTTCGATGGTTTCCACCACGTAGCGCGCTTCATCGTGCTCGTTGAACGCCGCGTACAGGTTGATCGCTTCGCCTTCGCCGCCGTCGGTCCACAGCTCTTTGCCCAGGCGCCCGGTGTTGTTGGCGATCAAGGCGTTGGCAGCCTTGAGGATCCCGGCGGTGGAGCGGTAGTTCTGCTCCAGGCGGATGGTCACCGCGTCCGGGAAGTCTTCGGAGTACTGGTAGATGTTCTCGATTTTCGCGCCGCGCCAGCCGTAGATCGACTGGTCGTCATCGCCCACCACCATCAGGCTGTCGCCGCCCTTGGCCAGCAGGCGCAACCAGGCGTATTGCACGGCATTGGTGTCTTGGAACTCGTCCACCAGGATATGGCGGAAGCGCTTCTGGTAATGGGCCAGCAAACCGGGGTTGTCACGCCACAGGTCGAGGGCGCGCAGCAACAGTTCGGAGAAGTCGATCACGCCGGCACGCAAGCACGCCGCCTCGTAGGCTTCATAAATGCTGCGCATGGTCGCCAGGAAAAGATCGCCGCTGGCCTGGATATGCTGCGGGCGCAGGCCCTCGTCCTTCTGGCCATTGATAAACCATTGGGCCTGGCGCGCCGGCCAACGCTGCTCGTCGAGGCCCAGTTCGCGGATCACGCGCTTGACCAGGCGCTGCTGGTCGTCGCTGTCGAGAATCTGGAAGGTCTGGCTCAGCCCCGCTTCCTGCCAATGCGCCCGCAACAGGCGGTGCGCCAGGCCGTGGAAGGTGCCCACCCACATGCCGGCCGGGCTGATGCCCATCAACTGCTCGATGCGATGGCGCATCTCGGCAGCGGCCTTGTTGGTGAAGGTCACCGACAGGATGGAATGTGGGGACGCGTTTTCGACCTGGATCAACCAGGCGATACGGTGCACCAGCACTCGGGTTTTACCGGAGCCAGCACCGGCCAGGACCAACTGACGGCCAACGGGGGCCGCTACGGCCTGGCGTTGGGCATCGTTGAGGGAGTTCAACAAAAGAGAGAGATCATCGCGCATCGACGCATTCTATGGGCCTAAGGGGGCTCGGGCAAATCCCAATGCCAGGTGGTCGACGCAAAACATCCGGAACGCTGTCGACCGGGCAGACATTCTGCCGAGAGGGATGACTGGTTGGTCATGGGCCGCAGCCCGCGCTGCGTCTTGCTCAAGCCGTCTGCGCCAAAGGTTTGCGGGCCATTGCCGAGGTTTTTTATGACTTAGAGCAGTTTGGCCCAGGCACTTGCTTGTGTATGCTCCGTCGACGTTCCGGGCTCACCATTATAAGAACACCGCCTATGACCCTCAGCACCGACCTGTTAGGCCCCTCGGCGGCGCCTGCGCAGCTCATCCGTAAACACTATGCAACCGAAATGGCGGTCGAGCGCACACGCCTGCTCTATCAGGGGTCGCTGCTGCCGACCTTGCTGATGTTGGTCAACGGCCTGGTCTGTGCCTGGTTGCTGTGGAACCCCGAGCAGTACCTGCTCGATAGCATCTGGCTGCTCTGGTTGCTGGCTCTGGTGGCGATACGTGTGATCCAGGTGGCGGCCTTTGATTCGGCGATGCCCAGCCGCCAGGCCCAACCGGTGTGGCGGCGTATGTTCATGCTCGGCTCGGCAGTCAGTGGCCTGACCCTGTCCGTTGCGGCTATTGCCCTGGTGCCCGCCGACAGCTTTATGCACCAGGCCTGGGTGTTTGGCCTGATCGGCGCGGCCTCATTGTCGGCCAGCGTGGCCTATGCCGTGAGCCTTTGGGCCTTCCTGTCGTTTGCCTTGCCGTGCCTGGTGCCGGCCATCGTCTATCTGTTCTGGAATGGCACCGCCCAGCAGCAGGGCTGGGGTGTGCTCGGCCTGATCCTGCTGGCGTCCCTGAGCCTGGTGGCCTGGCAAATCAACCGCCTGATCCAACGCGGGCTGTTGCGACGCTTCCAGAACCAGGCCCTGATCGAGCATTTGCAACAGGCGCAGCAACGCAGCGAACAATTGAACCTGGAACTGGTGCGTGAAGTCGAGCAGCGCCGCCAGGTTGAACAGGACTTGCGCGACGCCCAGGTCGGCCTCCAAGACGGTATGGCGCGACGCAGCCAGGAGCTGGATGCCGCCAGCCTCGCCCTGAATAAAAGCGAAGCGCGCCTGGCCATGGCCCTGCAAGCCAGCGAACTGGGTCTGTGGGATTGGAACCTGCAAACCGACGAAGTCCACCACACCCAACTCAAGGAGCTGTTCGGCCTGGAGCCCGAGTACGTCACGGCGATGCTCGGCCACCTCAAGCCGCGCCTGCACCCCGACGACCTGCCGCTGCTCAAGCGTGCGCTGGTGGAGCATCTCAAAGGCCGTAGCGAGGACTATCAGGTGGAATACCGGGTGCGCCATGGTGACGGGCATTGGGTGTGGATCCAGGACCGTGGCCGTGCGGTGGAGCGTGCGCCCAACGGCCGCGTGACTCGCATGCTCGGCACGCGCCGCGACATAAGCGCCAGTAAGGCGCTGGAAGAACAGCAACGGCTCGCCTCGACGGTGTTCGAGGCGGCCAGCGAAGGCATCGTGATCCTCGATCCCGAATACGTGCTGATCGCGGTGAACCAGGCATTCAGCCGTGTCACCGGTTTTGACATCGACGACATGCTTGGCCGCAATGTGGTGGAACTGCCCAGCAGCCGCGATGCGCGACGCCACTTCCCGGTGATTCGCCAGGCGCTGCTCAGCCACGGTACCTGGCAGGGCGAGTTGGTGGAAACGCGCAAGAACGGCGAGCTCTACCCGCAGTGGCTGCAACTTAACGTAGTGCGCGATGTTCGGGGAAACGTCAGCCATATCGTGGGTTTTTTCGCCGATCTGTCGGCGCGGCGCGAATCCGAGGAGCGTATGCGCTACCTCACTCACTACGATGAACTGACCGGCCTGGCCAACCGCTCGCTGTTTCGCGAACGCCTGCGCGAGGCCCACCAGCGTGTGCGTCAGGGCGGGCGCAGCCTGGCGCTGCTGCACATCAACCTGGACCGCTTCAAGTTGCTCAATGACAGCCTGGGCCATGAGGTAGCCGACCAGTTATTGCAGAAAATGGCCCGGCGTTTGATTAACGCGTTGCCTGAAGCCGACACCATTGCGCGGCTGTCCGGTGACGAATTTGCCGTGCTCTTCGACGCCTACGGCAACTTGTCGAGCCTGGCACGGGTAGCGACGCGGCTGCTGGCAAAACTGCGTGTACCGGTGACGGTGGAGGGGCATGAGCTGGTGGTCAGCGCCTCAATGGGGGTCAGTTTGCTGCCGGATAATGCGCGGGAAATTTCTGCATTGGTCAGCCAATCAAATATGGCCATGCAGCACGCCAAGCACTTGGGTGGGAATAATTTCCAGTTTTACACCGACAGCCTGCAAGCCAGCACCCTGGAGCGTTTGCAGCTGGAAAATCACCTGCGTAAAGCCATCGAAGAGCGTCATTTGAGTGTGTTCTACCAGCCTAAACTGTGCCTGGCCACCGGCAAGCTGAATGCCGCCGAGGCGCTGATCCGCTGGGAGCATCCGCAATGGGGCATGGTGCCGCCGGGGGACTTTATCGGCCTGGCCGAAGAAACCGGCTTGATCGTGCCGTTGGGCGAGTTCGTGCTGCGCCAGGCGTGTTGGCAGGCTTGTGAGTGGCAGCGCCAGGGGCTCGCGCCGATTCGGGTATCAGTCAACTTGTCGGTGCATCAGTTGCGCCAGGGCAAGCTGGTCAGCCTGGTGCGCCAGGTCTTGGAAGAAACCGGCCTGGACCCTCAATACCTGGAGCTGGAGCTGACTGAAAGCCAGTTGCTCGACAGCGTTGAACACATCATCGCCACCTTCCAGCAGTTGCGCGACCTGGGGGTGAAACTGGCCATCGACGACTTTGGCACAGGTTATTCCTCCCTCAGCTACCTCAAGCGCATTCCGGTGGACTACGTGAAGATCGACCAGACCTTTATCCGTGGCCTTGGCCAGGGGCGTGAGGATGCGGCTATCACCCGTGCAATCATCGCCATGGCCCATGGGTTGGCGCTCAAGGTCGTGGCCGAAGGTGTGGAAGATCAGCAGCAGCTGGAATTTCTCCGCGGTGAGCAGTGCGACGAAGTGCAAGGTTATCTGATCAGCCAGCCGATGCCGGCCGAAGGGCTGGCGGATTTGTTACGCAAAAATGCAGATTTTTCTTAACGCAGCGTAGGCCGAATTTATGGCTACATAGCGTCTGCCCGCTGAAACCAGAGGGGGAGCAGGGCGATTTAGTGATGCATCGAACGGGCAAAACGAGATTTCTTGTAGTATAACTACAAGCTTGCTACATCCCTGGCGCCTGCCAATAACAAGAGTCCTGCCCTTTGAACCTGTTGCAACATATCGCCCAGTCGCGCCACCTGTTACGCAAATCGGAACTCAAGGTTGCCGATCATGTGCTGCTTGATCCTGCGGCCGTAATGCACAGTTCCATGGCCGACCTGGCCCACAGCGTTGGCATCAGTGAGCCGACCATCGTGCGCTTCTGCCGCGCCATTGGCTGCTCCGGGTTTCAGGATCTGAAACTCAAGCTGGCGCAAAGCCTGGCTGCTGGTGCGAGCTTCGGCCAGTTTGCGATCCATGAAGACGACTCTGTTGCCGACTACAGCCTGAAAATCTTCGACACCACCCTGCATACCCTGATGGAAGTGCGCGAGAAGCTCGACCCGGTGGAGCTGCAAAAGGCTGTGACCGCCATGTCCCAGGCCCAGCGTGTCGAATTCTATGGCTTTGGTGCCTCGGGCGCGGTGGCGGCCGATGCCCAGCACAAGTTCTTTCGCCTTCTGCTGACGGCTGCGGCCTACAGCGACCCGCACATGCAGGCAATGTCGGCAGTGACCTTGAAGCCCACTGACGTGGCGATCTGCATATCCCAGTCCGGTCGTTCCAAAGACTTGCTGATCACCGCCAACCTGGTGCGTGAGAGCGGCGCTTCGCTGATCACCCTGTGCCCGAGCCAGACGCCATTGGCGGAATTGTCCACGGTGAACCTGGCGATCGACGTGCATGAAGACACCGAAATCTATACGCCGCTGACCTCGCGCATCGCTCACCTGGTGGTGATCGATGTGCTGGCGATGGGTGTGGCCATGGCCCGTGGCCCGAGCCTGGTCAACCACCTCAAGAGCGTGAAGCGCAGTTTGCGCAGCCTGCGGTTGTCGCCCAAGTCCGTCAAAGCCCTCGACGACTAAGCCCAGGCCACTCGGTCAAAATGTGGGAGCAGGCAAGCCAGCTCCCACATGGATTTGTGTCAGCTTTGGAAGATTCATCATCTTGTAACCCTTGCGCCGCCAAACCGTCATCCCCCGCGCCCATCCTGTACTCCCCGTACTCGCATTGGGAGACTCCAAATGACCCGGCCCTACGAAGACAGCAACAGCACCGTCAAGACCCGTCGTCAGCAGGAAGACCAGCGCCGCATGGCGTTCCGTCGCGCCATCGAAGACCGTTGCGAAGAGCGCCAGTTGCTCCAGAGCATCACTGACTACCCGGAACTCCATTGGCAGGCACCCGTGGCCGCCCAGCGAAACGCTCAGCCAGCGCGCTGATCTGCACCCGTTCGCTGCGGATAAAGCCCAGGAACGCGTGGGCCACCGGTGACAGGCGTTTAGCCTTGGCCTGCACCAGGCACCAACTGCGGTACAGCGGCAGTTCTTCCACCGGCAGCTCCTTGAGCCCGCCGGTGGCCAGTTCCAGGTTGACCGCGTGGCGCGTCAGCAATGCCACGCCCAACCCTGCGCTCACACATTCACGCTGTGCCTCGGCCGAGGCCACTTCCACCGTCTGGGTGAAGTGCACGCGTTTTTCCTTGAAGTATTCCTCGCAGGCCAGCCGTGTACCGGAGCCCGGTTCGCGCAGCAGCAATGTGTAAGGCTCCAGGTCTTGCAGGCGTAGCGGGCCTTGCAGGCTCAAGGGGTGGTCGAAGGGCGCCACGGCGACAATCGGGTTGTTGAGAAACGGCAGGAACTCCAGGCCCATGTCCTGGGGCACCATGGACATGATCACCAGGTCATCGCGGTTATCCGAAAGCCGGCGAATGACCTGGGCGCGGTTGACCACGGTCAGATGCAATTGCACTTCCGGATGCTGGCGCTTGAAGGCGGCAAACAGGTGCGGCACGAAATACTTGGCGCTCGATTCCACCGCCAGTTTCAGCTGGCCCTGCAGCGAGCCCTGCATGTCCGATAGCTGCATGTCGAGGTTTTCCAGGCGCCCGAAGATATCGCGGCTGGCGCGCTGCAGGGCTTCGGCCGCCTCGGTCATGTAAAGTTTTTTGCCGACATAATCGAACAACGGTTGGCCGATCAGCTCTTCCAGCTGGCGAATCTGCAGGCTGACAGCGGGTTGCGTGAGGGACATTTCCTCGGCTGCGCGGCTGTAGGAGCGCAGATCGCAGACCTCATGAAAGATCTGCAATTGACGTAATGTCAGTCTCATCAGTGACTTACGCATTATTTATATCCCCTCGCCCCAGGCTATTCGGCCAACTATAAGTCTTTGCTTATGCATGACCCAATAATTATTGATTTTTGTTAATCCCTTGGCGGGCTTAGTGTGTGTCTCGCGACTGTCATGAAACATTTGGTCACGCGCCGACCCAGTTCCATCAGGTCGAAGACGCAGCAATCGGCTCAAGGGAATTTCCAAGTGATAAAAAAGATCCTGATCGCCAACCGTGGTGAAATTGCCGTACGAATCGTACGTGCCTGCGCCGAGATGGGCATTCGCTCGGTCGCGGTCTACTCGGACGCCGACCGCCACGCGTTGCACGTCAAGCGTGCCGACGAGGCTCACAGCATTGGTGCCGAGCCCCTGGCCGGCTACCTGAACCCGCGCAAGCTGGTGAACCTGGCGGTGGAAACCGGTTGCGACGCCCTGCACCCCGGTTATGGCTTCCTGTCAGAAAATGCTGAACTGGCGGACATCTGCGCCGAACGCGGGATCAAGTTCATTGGCCCGTCGGCCGAAGTGATCCGCCGCATGGGCGACAAGACCGAAGCGCGCCGCAGCATGATCAAGGCCGGTGTGCCGGTTACGCCGGGCACCGAAGGCAACGTTGCTGACATCCATGAAGCCCTCACCGAAGGCGACCGCATCGGTTACCCGGTGATGCTCAAGGCCACTTCCGGTGGCGGCGGTCGTGGCATCCGCCGTTGCAACAGCCGCGAAGAGCTTGAACAAGCCTTCCCCCGTGTTATCTCCGAAGCCACCAAGGCGTTCGGTTCGGCGGAAGTTTTTTTGGAAAAATGCATCGTCAATCCCAAGCACATCGAGGCGCAGATCCTCGGTGACAGCTTTGGCAACGTGGTGCATTTGTTCGAGCGTGATTGCTCGATCCAGCGTCGCAACCAGAAACTCATCGAAATTGCCCCAAGCCCCCAGCTGACCCCCGAACAGCGCGCCTATATCGGCGACCTGTCGGTGCGCGCCGCCAAGGCCGTTGGCTACGAGAACGCCGGCACCGTGGAGTTCCTGCTCGCCGAGGGCGAGGTGTACTTCATGGAGATGAACACCCGGGTGCAGGTGGAACACACCATCACCGAAGAAATCACCGGGATCGACATCGTGCGTGAGCAGATCCGCATCGCCTCGGGCCTGCCGCTGTCGGTGAAACAGGAAGATATCCAGCACCGTGGTTTTGCGTTGCAGTTCCGTATCAACGCCGAAGACCCGAAGAACAACTTCCTGCCCAGCTTCGGCAAGATCACCCGTTACTACGCACCCGGCGGCCCCGGCGTACGCACCGACACGGCGATCTACACCGGCTACACCATCCCGCCGTTCTACGACTCCATGTGCCTGAAACTGGTGGTGTGGGCGTTGACCTGGGAAGAAGCCATGGACCGCGGCCTGCGAGCCCTGGACGACATGCGCCTGCAAGGCGTGAAGACCACCGCCGCCTACTACCAGGAAATCCTGCGCAACCCGGAATTCCGCAGCGGCCAGTTCAATACAAGCTTCGTGGAAAGCCACCCTGAGCTGACCAACTACTCGATCAAGCGCAAACCCGAAGAGCTGGCCCTGGCCATCGCCGCCGCCATCGCCGCCCACGCAGGCCTGTGAGGAATATAACAATGAGCAAGAAAATCTTTGTCACCGACACCATCCTGCGCGACGCCCACCAATCGCTGCTGGCCACCCGCATGCGCACCGACGACATGCTGCCGATCTGCGACAAGCTCGACAAAGTCGGCTACTGGTCCCTGGAAGTCTGGGGCGGCGCGACCTTCGATGCCTGCGTGCGCTTCCTCAAGGAAGACCCGTGGGAGCGCCTGCGCAAACTGCGCGCGGCGTTGCCCAACACGCGCCTGCAAATGCTGCTGCGCGGCCAGAACCTGCTGGGCTACCGTCACTACAGCGATGACGTGGTAAGGGCTTTCGTGGCCAAGGCGGCGGTTAACGGTATCGACGTGTTCCGTATCTTCGACGCCATGAACGACGTGCGTAACCTGCGCGTGGCCATCGAAGCTGTCAAAGCCGCTGGTAAACATGCCCAGGGCACCATCGCCTACACCACCAGCCCGGTGCACACCGTCGAGGCCTTCGTGGCCCAGGCCAAGCAGTTGGAATCCATGGGTTGCGATTCGATCGCCATCAAAGACATGGCCGGCCTGCTGACCCCGTACGCCACCGGCGAGCTGGTCAAGGCGCTGAAAGCCGAACAGAACCTGCCGATCTTTATCCACTCCCACGACACCGCCGGTTTGGCTGCGATGTGCCAACTCAAGGCCATCGAAAACGGTGCCGATCATATCGACACCGCCATTTCCAGCTTCGCCTGGGGCACCAGCCACCCGGGTACCGAGTCGATGGTCGCGGCGCTTAAAGGCAGCGAATTCGACACGGGCCTGGATCTGGAGCTGCTGCAGGAGATCGGCCTGTACTTCTACGCCGTGCGCAAAAAGTACCACCAGTTCGAAAGCGAGTTCACCGCCGTTGACACCCGTGTGCAAGTCAACCAGGTGCCGGGCGGGATGATTTCCAACCTGGCCAACCAGTTGAAAGAGCAGGGCGCCCTCAATCGCATGAGTGAAGTGCTGGCCGAAATCCCCCGTGTGCGTGAAGACCTCGGCTTCCCGCCGCTGGTCACCCCAACTTCGCAGATCGTCGGCACCCAGGCGTTCTTCAACGTGCTGGCCGGCGAGCGCTACAAGACCATCACCAACGAAGTGAAGCTTTACCTGCAAGGCGGCTACGGCAAGGCACCGGGCACTGTGAACGAGAAGCTGCGCCGTCAGGCCATCGGCAGCGAAGACGTGATCGACGTGCGCCCGGCAGATCTGCTCAAGCCAGAAATGACCAAGCTGCGCGGCGAAATCGGCGCCTTGGCCAAGTCCGAAGAGGACGTGCTGACCTACGCCATGTTCCCGGACATCGGGCGCAAGTTCCTCGAAGAGCGCGATGCCGGCACCCTGGCTCCTGAAGTTTTGTTGCCGATCCCGGAAGCGGGCGGCGTGGCCCGCGCTGGCGGCGAAGGCGTACCGACCGAGTTCGTCATCGATGTGCACGGCGAGAGCTACCGTGTGGATATCACCGGTGTCGGTGTGAAGGCCGAAGGCAAGCGTCACTTCTACCTGTCCATCGACGGCATGCCGGAAGAAGTGGTGTTCGAACCGCTCAACGAGTTTGTCAGCAGCGGCGGCAGCAAGCGCAAGCATGCGACCGAACCGGGCCATGTCAGCACGGCGATGCCGGGCAATATCGTCGATGTGCTGGTCAAGGCCGGTGACGTGGTCAAGGCCGGCCAGGCCGTGCTGATTACCGAAGCCATGAAGATGGAAACCGAAGTGCAGGCAGCGATTGCCGGCAAGGTCACCGCTGTTCATGTGGCCAAGGGCGACCGGGTGAACCCTGGCGAAATCCTGATTGAGATCGAAGGCTGATCACAGCCTTCGAAACTAACGTTTAATCCTCGGGGGGGCAGGTGCTCCCCTTTTTTTTCGCCCGCAATCAGGGTTTCGCGGGGATTAGAAGCTCATTTTCCACTGGCCCGTCAGGCCTTGATCGCGGCTATGGGTGCCGGCTTGGCGAGTGTAGGTCAAACCGACCCTGTGCCGGGGCGACACGGCAAGGTCCAGGCCCGCTTGCAGGTCCAGGCTATCGCGGTCCAGGGCGGCGCCGGTGATGGTAAAGCCGTCAATCAGGGCTGGCGCACGGCGCGAGGATTGGCGGACCTGGCTGTCGACGTCGCCATAGAGGTGCTTCCAGCTCGTGCTCAGGTGGGGCGTGAGGCTCATGTTGTTATCGAAGCGATACAGCGTTGCCAGGCGCAGGCCGAGGGTGCTGTTCAGATTTTGTTGGGTCTGGGGGCCGACGTTCAGCGCGGCCAGGCCACCGCTCTCTTTGAAGCGGTCGCGTTGATAGCGTTGGTAGCCGAGACCGGCGAAGGGCTCGACACTGGAATCACCGCTGCCCAGTTGATAGCCCAGTTCAGAGAACAGTGTCTGGCTGCTGGCGTTGTAATTGCCTTTGAGCGAGTCGTGGTAATTGAGCAGGCTGACGCTGCGTTTGTTCTGTCCTGCATGGTTGCTGTAAATCCCCCCCAGGCGCAGGGCCAAGGGGCCGTCCTGACGCACGGCGTAACCGCCCAAGTGCCAGCTGTCTACCTCGGCGGCATAACGTGGGGCATCGAAGCGGCTGGAGGTCTTGGCGCCCATCACACCCACCCGCCAGGCATGATCGATCGCCCAGTCGGCACCCAGCAACAGGCCTTGGGTATCGTGTTTCAGGCCGGCGCTGCCACGTTGCGATTCAAGGCTGCCGCCGTTACCCAGGCCCTTTACCCAGAAGTGGCCGTCGTTGTCAGTAGGCAGTGTGCGCAGGGCGGCGAGCAATTGTCGGCTCAGGTGCTGGGTGGTGGCCTGGGTTGCGGTGGCCAGGTTGGCGTTTTGGCTGGCGGCCAGTTGCTCAAGGGCTGCGCCGATCCCCCCGGGTTGTTTGCTCAATTGGTCGAGTGATTGCTGCAGTTCCTTGAGGTCTTGCGAGTCCAGTTCGCCGGAGGCCACGAGTTGAATCAATGCCGGCTCCAGCACCTTGGCGACCTGCAGGCCATTGTGCGAGGTAGCCTGCTGGGTGAGGAATCCGTCGAAGGGCGGTGGAAGGGGCGGTGCATCGAACTCGGATGTAAACGCCCAGCTATAGTCGTCCGCGTCGTAGGGATGACTCCCATAGGGCCTGTATTCAATATCGCCTCGCGCGTGGGCGGGCGGAAAACTGGCGGCCACCGCCAGGCCGATGACGATTGCGACTCTTTGAAGTGTAAAGGGCATGAATTCCCAACCTCTGATGAATGAGGCCGGGAATTTAGGCGAGGTGAGGGGGGATAACTGTCAGGTTATCGACCGCTGATTTGCGGGAGTTGTCTCTAGTACGGCGCGATTAAAAACTCATCTGCCATTGGCCTGTCAGTGCATGGTTACGGCTGTTGCTACCCACTTCGGCGGTATAGCCCAGGCCCAGGCGATGACGCGCCGATAAGCCTACGTCCAGTCCCGCTTCCAGCAACAGGCTGTCCCGATCCAGGGCGCTGCCTTCCACATTGAAGGCTGTGCCACCGCCCAGGAAAGCCTGGCGGGTGGTGCTGTCGACATCGCCGTAGGTGTGCTTCCAGCCAACGCTGGCACGGGGTGTCAGGCTGACGCCGTTGTCCAGTTGGCTCAGGTGTGCCATACGCAGGCCGAAGGTGCTGCTGAAGTTGTCTTGGGTCTGGGCCTCGATGTGCAGTGCCGCAGCGCCGCCTTTTCCTTGTAGCTGTCGCGCTGGTAGCCGAGGTTGGCGAACGGCTCAGCGCTCAAGCGACCCCTGCCCAGGGCGTAGCCAATCGGCGCCGAGCACTGTGCCTTTGGTGCGCTGGGTCAAACCGTTGCTACCGTGCTCGCCATCGAGCTTGCCGTAGCTGGCGATACCTTCGCTGCCGTTGGCAAAGCCGTTCTTGTCGACACCCCCGGCGCCGACACCCTGGATGACCCCGTAATTTTCGATATGGGCGATCTTGTCGATGTCCACGCCGTCACCGTCGCTATCCGGTTGCAGCCCGGAGAACGCGCCGGTGAGGGTGCCGTGGTTGATCACGGTGCCGTCGACATCGGAACCAAAGCCCGAGCCGTTGCGGCCGATCACTGTGCCGTAGTTGGTCAGCGTGGCACCCTCGTCCGTGGTGATGCCGTGGCGGTCGCCGGAAATCAGGCCGTAGTTGGTGACTGTCACGCCGCTGGCATGCAGGGCGACCTTGTTATGGCAAGCGAGTCGATTGGTATAGCGCAAGGTCGTTGCAGGAATGTGTCGCAGTGATAACGGTTAAGCCGTTTGCATTAAATTGCACATTTTCAGGTATTTTTCCTCGATATCTGCATTTTAATGCGTATATAAAAGCTCGTCATTCGTAAAAAATGCACTATATTGCATGTGTCGCTCTCGTTTCCGCCTCGCAGGTGCACTAAATTGCAGAAAGACACCGCTTACTCTTTGACGTTGCAGATTTTCACCGCCGGGCACTGGCATGATGCTCTGCGGCTTGAATTTCCTGAACCGCAACAGGGTTTTGTCGGGCCCTGCAGGTTTCATTACCGCCAGGATTATCTTGTCGATCACCTAGAAGATATCCAGCAGCCTTTCTGCACCGCTGCCAGTGCCCGGTTCCCACTGGATTGGGACGTTACAGTGCTCAAGTCAGCCCCCGCTTTTTTGCACGATATCGCGCCAGCCGGCGCGGCCAAGCGTTTTTTGATGCAGCGTCTTGGTCGTGAGAAACCCCTGGCCATCAATGACGATTTGTTCTTGCTGGGGCGCAGTACGCCGGCACCTATTGGCAACATGCGGATCAAGGAGTCCATCCAAGCGCTGGGCGGTGAAACACCGATGGGATTTGCACGACATGACGTCATCAGTCGCGACAGCCGCTTCCTGGAATATGCCTATGAACAAGGTGCTGCCATAGGCGGTGCTACCGGAGCAGGTGGCGAGGCACCGAAATTGTTGATGACCCAAGACGTAGATGGCTTGTTGTATCCAGACGCGATCCTGAATGACGATGACGTCGCTCAGCACTGGTTCATCAAGTTCGCGCGCAACCAGGCCACGCAGACTGATCAAGATATCCTGAGAAGCGAGTACCACTATTACCGGGCGCTAGAGTCTCTTGGCATCGAAACGGTTGCCACCGAAGGGCTGGCGCTGGAAGAGGCGACAAAACCCAGCCTGTGGATGCATCGTTTTGACCGCAGGTTGGGTGAGGGTGGTGTTGAGCGGCTGGCCGTC
Source organism: Pseudomonas libanensis (assembly GCF_001439685.1). Taxonomy (GTDB): domain Bacteria; phylum Pseudomonadota; class Gammaproteobacteria; order Pseudomonadales; family Pseudomonadaceae; genus Aquipseudomonas; species Aquipseudomonas libanensis. The sequence goes on along the minus strand of NZ_JYLH01000003.1, from coordinate 257,066 downwards.
GAGTCGATCTATTCCTTGGCCGGCGTGACGAACCCTGGCAGCTACATGGATCATCTGGAGGTGGTGAGGCTGTTGGTTGCTCAATGGCGAGCCGTGGGGCAAGAGGACCAAACCGCAGATCTGGTTGCAGAATACCTGCGCCGGGATTTGTTGAATAAAGTGCTGGGTAATTCGGATAACCACGGTCGCAATACGTCGATCATCCGCGAGCCCAAGGCGCTGCGCCTGGCCCCCATTTATGACTTGGCGCCCATGGTAATGGATGCTGAAGCAGTCACTCGAACCACCAAATGGCCCAAACCCTTGGAAATCGCCGGGGATATCAATTGGAGAGCGGTATGCGAGGCTCTGGCCGACCTCGTCGACCCCGAGCAAAGCTTTGAACGCCTGCGACAAACAGCCGAGCACCTGCGTGCATTACCGGATCTTCTGGTGGCCAGTGGCGTGCCCGCTGTGACCTTGAATCATCCAAGCATCCCATTAGGGAAACTGGACCTGCGCCTCAGGCAGTGGGGGTTGAGATGACGATCAGCATGGATGCCCGTGCGTTGTTAATCGAAAGCGTCGAACAAGGCTTGGCCGATGGCTCGCTCGAGCTGGGCGCCGCCGTACGCCGCCTGCGCACCGAAGTGACCGGTCTGCACCAAAGCCAGTTCGCCAAAATGTGCAAAATCTCGGTGCGCACCCTGGTGCATATCGAACATGGCGAGGGCAACCCAACCCTGAAATCGCTGAATGCCGTGTTTCGGCCCTTCGGTTTGCAGATGGGTGTGATCAAGGTACGGCGCAACAGGCTCTGACCGTCAACCGCGCCGCACGTAGCCCTTGCCGAAATGCCGTTCCATCCGCGCCTGGATCAATTCCAGCCCCAGGGACATCACCCAGTAAATGATCGCCGCGGTCGTGAGCATCTCGATATAGCGGTAGCTGGAGCGGCCATAGGACTGGGCCAGAAACATCACTTCCCACACGCCCATCACCGAGATCAGGGACGAGTCCTTGAGCATCGAGATGAACTGGTTGGTGGCCGGCGGGATGATGGTGCGCATGGCCTGGGGCAGGGTCACGTGCCAGAAGATCGCCCTGTCACGCATGCCCAGGGCCAGCGCGGCCTCGCGTTGGCCATGGGGCACGCCGAGGATGCCGGCACGGAAAATCTCGCTCAGGTAGGCACCGTAATTCAGCGACAGCGCGATGATCCCGGCGACGATAGCGCCTGGCACCAGCCCCAGCTGCGGCAGGCCCAGGTAGATCAACAGGATCTGGATCAGCAGCGGGGTGCCGCGAAAGAACGAGGCGTAGAAACTGGCGATGCCGAACGCCACCGCACTTTTCGACAGACGTCCCAACGCCGTGATAAAGCCCAGCGCCGACGACGCGACGATGGCGCACAGGCACAAGAACAGCGTCAGCGCCGCGCCTTGCAGGAAGCCGTTGGGCGCAAGGTGCAGGCCGACCAGGTTGGGCAGCTTGTCGAGGATGATCGAGAACTTCAGGTCAAAGCTCAGGAAGAAACTCGCAAACAGGGCGAACAGCGCCGCCCAGGTCAGGTAAAGCCGTAGGCGAAAGCTCATCGGCTGATATCGGCGCCGATCCATTTTTGCGACAGCGCGCTCAAGGTGCCGTCCTGCTTGAGCTGAGCGAAGACCTCACGCACTTTGCTGTCCCACTGCGGGTCGCCTTTCTCGATAGCCACCGAATTGGGCTCCGAGTACAGCGGCGCACCGGCGAGCTTGAAGCGCTTGTCCTGGGTCAGGCGCGGCTGCGCGGTGACCAGGTTGGTGAGGATCGCATCCAGGCGCACGCCGGCGCCCAGGCCCAGATCTTGGAACGCCACGTTGTCGGTGTCGTAAGGGGCGATCTGCACCTCTTCGAACGGGTACTGCAGTTGCGTGTCTTCGGCGCCCTCGATCACCAGGTTCTTGTTCAGGTAGCTTTCATAGCTGGAAGCGCTGGTGAGGCCGACCTTTTTGCCGCTCAGGTCCTTGGCCTCGTGGATACGATCGTCCTTGGCATTGACCACGATCACGGCCGGCGAGGCGTAGTACTCCACCGGGAAGTCGAACACCTCGGCGCGTGCCTTGCTTGGGGTCATGGAGCAGATGCAGATGTCGTAGCGCCCGCTCCAGCGGCCGGCGGCGATCACGTCCCAGGACGGGGTTTCCAGGCGCAGCTTGACCCCTAGTCTTTGCGCCACGGCCTTGGCCACGTCCACGTCGAAACCGTCGAGCTGGTTCTGGTCATTGAGAAATGAAAACGGCGGGTAGCTTTCCATCAGCACGCCGACCAGCTCTTTCTTCTGCTCGACACGATCCAGGGTGGCACCGCCAAAGGCTTGGGTTGAAGCGGCCAACATCGTCAGGCCCAGGGCCAACAGCGGTCTGAATTTCAAAATCGAGCACCTGAATAAAAAAGAGGTTGTTATTAACCGAACGGTACGCATTAAATAGTTATAAGAACGACTCTCATAGTGAGTTATTTTCATAAGCATATGAGTAAAAAGCATATGGGCGCAGTAAGCACAGTAATTCTTGATGGCGGCATGGGCCGTGAACTGCAACGCCGTGGCGCGCCGTTCCGTCAGCCGGAATGGTCGGCACTGGCCCTGAGCGAAGCGCCGCAAGCGGTGGAAGCCGTGCATGCGGCCTACATCGACAGCGGGGCCAATGTGATCACCAGCAACAGTTACGCGGTGGTGCCGTTCCATATCGGCGAAGCGCGGTTTGCCGAGGAAGGCCAGGCACTGGCCGCCTTGGCCGGTGAGTTGGCGCGACGGGCGGTGCAGGCCTCCGGTAAAGCCGTGCGGGTCGCCGGCTCGCTGCCGCCGCTGTTTGGCTCTTATCGCCCTGATCTGTTCCAGGCCGAGCGCGTCAGTGAACTGCTGACACCGCTGGTCAATGGCCTGGCCCCGCATGTCGATCTGTGGCTGGCGGAAACCCAAAGCTCAATCGCTGAAGCACGGGCGATCCATGCCGGCCTGCCGCAGGATGGCAAGCCGTTCTGGCTGTCGTTTACCTTGAAAGACGAAGACACCGACGAGGTGCCGCGCCTGCGCTCCGGCGAACCGGTGGTGGACGCAGCCGAGGCGGCGGCGCAACTGGGCGTGCAGATATTGCTGTTCAACTGCAGCCAGCCGGAAGTGATCGGCGCGGCTATTGACGCGGCGCGGGCAACCTTTGAGCGATTGGGCGTAGCGATTCAGATCGGCGCCTACGCCAACGCTTTCCCGCCGCAACCCAAGGAAGCCACGGCCAACGATGGCCTGGACCCGTTGCGCGACGACCTCGACCCGCCGGGTTACCTGCACTGGGCGGCGGATTGGCAGGCACGCGGCGCCAGCCATTTGGGCGGTTGCTGTGGCATCGGGCCGGAGCATATTGCGGTGCTGGCCCAGAAGTTGGCTGGCTGAGCCTAAGTTCCGAGAGTGTCCAACATCCAATGTGGGAGCTGGCTTGCCTGCGATGGCATCAACTGGTTTTGCCTGATACACCGAGGTGTCTGTATCGCAGGCAAGCCAGCTCCCACAAATGTGAGCATCAATCCCGACACTCTGTGAGTGTCTTCAATTGGCCCGAACCACTCTGGTTCGCCTCCGACAACCAAGCCTCAAACCCTTCACCCACCTTCGGCCATTCCGAATCCAGAATCGAATACCACGCCGTATCGCGGTTCTGTCCCTTGACCACCATGTGCTGGCGGAACACCCCTTCAAAACTGAACCCCAACCGCTCCGCTGCGTACTTGGACCGCGCGTTGCCGTTGTTGCACTTCCACTCCAGCCGACGGTAGCCCTGCTCGAACGCGTACTTGGCCAGCAGGTACACCGCTTCGGTACTTTTCGGTGAGCGCTGCATCGGTGCGCCGAAGGTGACGTGGCCGATTTCGATACGGCCTTGCGCCGGGACGATGGACATCAGGCTGAGGATGCCCTGGACCTGGCCGGTTGTGCGGTCGATCACGCTGAAAAAATACGGGTCGCTATTGGCTGCGTGGTTGTTCAGCCAGGCATCGAAGGCGCTGCGCTCGGAAAAGGGGCCGTAGGGCAAATAGTCCCACAGCTTCGGATCGGCACCGGGGCCTTCGAGGGCCTGCCACAGTTGATCGGCGTGGCGCGCCGGGTCGAGTTTTTCCAGGCGGATAAAGCGCCCTTCGAGCAGTTGCGCGCAAGGCGCCGGAGCGCCTTTCCAATCGGCGAGGGAAGTGGACATGCTGCGCTCCTTAAAGACCTTTGCGAAATTGGATGAACCCTGGGCGTTCGGCGATGCGTTCGTAGAGTTGGATCGCGGTGGCGTTGGTCTCGTGGGTCAACCAGTGCACCTTGCAGCAGCCATCGGCCTTGGCGGTGGCGTAGACGAATTCGATCAGTTTGCGGCCGACACCGGTGCCGCGTTGGGCCGGATCCACCAGCAGGTCCTGCAGGTAGCAGGAATTCTCGATGCTCCAGTTGGAGCGATGGTAGATGAAGTTGACCATGCCCACCGCCTTGCCATCCTGCCAGGCCAGCGCCGAATGGGTCGGCTCGCCGGCATCGATCAGACGTCGCCAGGTGCTCTGGCTGACGGCGTCCGGCAGTTCGGTGTTGTAGAACTTCAAATAGGCCTGCCACAGCGGTAGCCAGGCGGCGTGGTCGGCCGCTGTAACCTTGCGAATGTCGATCGGGCTCATTCTGCAACTCCTTGGGGAATAAAGCGGGCGAGGGTCTGGTCGCGTACATCGGCACTGGCGGCCAGGCCTCCACGCACACCGGCCATGTCGGCTGCGCTGCGATTCTGGCTGAGCTTGCGTTGGCCGATCACACGGTCGATCGGCAGGGCAAAGCCGACGATGGCCTTGAGCATGCCGTCAATGTAGTCCGCCGGTGCGTCGCTGACACGCCAGGGTTGGGCGCGGCCGCTTTCATGGCGGTCGGTGAGGGCGGTGACCACCTTGAGCAAGCGCTCGGCGTCGCTGAATACCGCGGGCGTGCCATAGGCGTGCACGGCGATGTAGTTCCAGGTAGGCACCACTTTGCCGTGCTCGGCCTTGGCGGGGTAAAACGCCGGGCTGATATAGGCGTCGGCACCGGCGAAGATCACCAGCGCTTCACCGCCATTTTGCAGCTCGCGCCATTGCGGGTTGGCTTTGGCCAAGTGACCGTACAGCGTGCCGTTGGGCCCTTCATCGGGGTTGAGCAGCAAGGGCAAGTGGCTGGCTTGCAGGCCGTTTTCACCCACGGTTACCAACTGCGCCAGACGGGTGTGCTGGATCAGTTGCTGGATTTGGGGCAAGTCATCGAGAACAAAGGCGCGGGGTGTGTACATGGAGATTTTCCTTGGCGAATGCCTGCATCCTAGGCAGGCTATTGGTTCGTTGTAAGAGCCATCTAGTGCTATTTTCATAGGTCCAATATGCCGCCTGTTTCGCCGCCGTTGTCCTTCAACCCAGCCGGTATCGAGCTGGACCGCCGCCAGGGCCTGACGCGCCAGCTCTATGAGGCCTTGCGCCAACGGGTGCTGGACGGGCGGTTGGTCAGTGGTACGCGGTTGCCCGCTACCCGCGATCTGGCGGCGGCATTGTCGATTTCCCGCAACAGCGTGGTACGTGCCTACGACCAGCTGTATGCGGAGGGATTTATCGAAAGTCGCGTGGGTGATGGCACCTACGTTGCTCAATTGCCGATGACAAAAAAACTATCCACAAATGTATCCACAGGGTTGTCAACAGGCTTATCCCCAGGGTTATCCACAAAATGGGTGGATTTGTCTGAAGATTTGAACGATGAAGTTATCCACAGTACAGGGTTAGCGCGGGTAAAAGACCATTACCTGCCTCAGCCGCCGTCGGGGCCACCCCGGGCCTTCCGGGTGGGTGTACCGGCCTTTGATCTGTTCCCGTTTGAGGTATGGGCCAAGCTGAATGGGGCGTTCTGGCGCAAACCAGACTTGGAACAGCTCTGCTATGGCGACCCGGCAGGCGACGGCCGCCTGCGCGGTTTGATCGCCGCATACCTGCGCAGCTCACGCGGCATGCAATGCACGGCTGAACAAATTGTGATCACCAGTGGCGCACAGCAGGCGATCAGCCTTTGTGCACAGTTGCTGGTGGAGCCTGGGGACGGCGTGGCGGTGGAAAACCCCGGCTACCGCGCGGCCGGCCATGCATTCGCTTTGGCGGGCGGGCGACTGCATGGCGTACCGGTCGACGGCGAGGGCATGGATTGCCAGGTGCTCAATACCCTCAATGGCTGCCGCGTGGCGTATGTCACGCCTTCCCATCAGTACCCGCTGGGCGTGGTGATGAGCCTGGCACGACGCCTGGAATTGCTGGCTTGGGCCGAGCGTTCAGGCGGCTGGATCGTAGAGGACGATTACGACGGCGAGTACCGCTACAGCGGCGCGCCGCTGTCACCGTTGGCCGCGCTGGACCGCAATGGCCGCGTGCTGTACGTCGGCACCTTCGGCAAGGTGGCGTTCCCGGCGTTGCGTCTGGGTTACCTGGTGTTGCCACCGGGCCTGGTGCAAGCCTTCACCCGACGCCGCGCCGTGGACGTGCGTCATTCCGAAGTCAGCACCCAGGCGGTGATGGCCGAATTCATGGCGGCGGGGCATTTCCAGCGCCACATTCGCCGCATGCGCCGCGCCGCGTTGAGCCGACGCAATGCCTTGTTGGCCGGTTGGCCCGACGGATTGCCCGGCGTCGGGGCCTTGCCTGGCGTCGCGGCCGGGCTACACATGACGGTGCGCGTGGACAGCCTGGCCCGTGAACAGGTGTTGCTCGCCCAGGCCCACTCTGCAGGGGTCGAAATCAACGGCCTGAGCAGCTATTGGCTGGCAGGCACCGGCCCATCTACGGACCAGCGTGCCGGCCTGGTGATGGGGTTTGCCGCTGTACCCGAAGCCGACATCGCGCAGGCGCTGGCACGTTTGCGTCAGGCGTGGTTGCCGTAAAGACATTCAGGTTTTGAAGAACAGCGACTTGGCCAGTGGCTTGCCGATCCTGCGGCGGTGAATGTCAATGATGTCCCAGTCGCTCGGCCCGATGCGTTGGCGAGCACCTCCGAGCCGTTGTTGTTCGCGGGTCTTGAGGTGGTCGGCGCTAAAGTCCTCCAGCTCCGCACCTTTGGCGTCATAGTGAAAGTGCGCGTACCACAGCACCGCACCGCTCTCTTTATCGCGAATCTCGTATTCGTCCAGGTAGTCTTTGTTGGGCCCTTTGAGCGCGCGTCGGCTAACGACCTTGACGATGCTGATCAGCCCTTGGCTGTGCAGCCATTCAACACGCTCGGCAGTGGGTGCTTGATGCTTGACCATCTCGATATAGGTTTTTTCACCTAGCCGATAGAAACGTTGTGCCGCATCGTTGAGCTTGCGGTTGACCGAAGCGGCGGAAGCATGATCACTTTCCGTCAGGTTGCGTTGGGTCAGGGCTTGCTCGATGCTGTTTGATGCCTTCTCAAGTTGCCTGGCGTAATCATCGAACCTGTCTTTAATATCCTGCGGCGCATGCCAGGGTTTCCTGGAGAAACCCTTGTTTTTGCCGATTTCAGTCTGTTCACCGTCCAATAGCGTTTGCCCGGCGTTGATGCTGGCGTCCAGGTCCACGGCAACAGCTGCGGGTGGATGTGACGGGTTTTTCTGGCGTTTGACCCAGACGCCGGGTGCCTTCTCGTGGAACGTAGCGATTACCTTGCCGGTCAGGGCTGCCTTGACGTCGACCAAGGTACCGTCGGTTTCACGAGGCTCACCCATCACCAAGCCGTGGTGACGTGTCTTGATCACTTTGCGCCGTGGCGGCGGTTCTGCCTTTGAGCTGCCTGGCTTGGGCTCCAGGGCTTTTTTCTCGCGCAGCAGGTAGGCCAGGTCACGGATGGCCCGCTGGCTGAACTCGCCGATATGCTGGCGAAAAATCTCCAGGCGGGGTTTGAGCAAGTGCTGCGGGTAATCGGCATGCAGGTCCAGCAGGCGTTGATCGGCGCTGGAGAATTGCTCAACCAGGCTGTTCAGCACGTCAATCCGTTCGTCCGGTGACGCGCCGTTACCGCGTTCGACAATTTCGCTGAAACTTCCGACGTTGAGTTCGGCAGTGTCGACGATCTGGCCCATCTGCTCACGCAGCGTGTCTGGGATCTGGCGTTGCGATTCATCGATACACAAGTAGCGGCTCAAACTGATCTCAAGCGATTTGAGTTCGATGAGCGTGAACTGCGGCAACTCCGCTATGGTTTTGCGAATGAGCTTGGCGCCCTCGTCACCCAGCTCTTTGAGATCGTTGAAGCGGTCGTTAATAAACTCCAGGCGCTTGATGATCTCCTGATTCAGGGTGGACAGGGCCTGTGCGCTTTGCTTTTGATTTTTATAATCAATGTCTACCTCGGCGTCGAGGGTTGGAAACGATGACTGCAAGGCTTCCTTGTAGCTCACCAGTTGTTGCTCCAAGGCAATCTGCGTCAGTTGCACCTGTTGTTTCAGGTAACTCGTCATATTGCTCTGGTAGGTGGCCACGGTGTCGATGATGCTCAAGGACTTGAGCTGGCCGATCACTTCGTCGTACTCCGCCAGTCGGCTGTCGACTTTACCAACGAACTCCGTACGCAGCAGGTCGGTAGACGGGCCGGGCGTTGCGTCCAGCGGAGGCTTTGATTCAAGCACGTCCAGTTGTTTATGGGCGGCAACTGCGTCAAAGGCATTGAGCTTGGTCTTGAGCTGCCTGATGCGCTCAGGCTGATCGACCTTCACCGCTCGCCGTCGGTTGCGAAGACCTCCGCCGCGCAGTCGTAAACGAACATCGACAAACCATTGGCCCGCCAGGTTACCTATCAGCGGTGGGCCGGTACGCAAGGGGCTATCGGGATCGATGACGATGACACTGTCGTTGTCATCGACCATCACCTCGAACCAACGCTTGCCCACTGGTGCGTACCACTTGTCTGCCAAGGGATAGAGATTGAGGTGGCGACCGGGGGTTTTGTTTTGCTCGCCAAGGGCCTTGGGTTTGGCGACGCTGAAACTGTCCAGTGCCGTGGCCAGGCCAAGGGGGCTATGACTCAAGGCCCCCTGGGTGTGCACGGCGCCTTGATGCCTGGCGGGAAGTTGGTTGTCGGGAAAACTGGTTTGTTGCACGCCGGTGTATTTTTTCTTGGCAATTGACGGCTCACCGGACGTTTCGATGGTCGCGGGCTCTGCTTCAGTCTTGAGCCCGGGGGCCTTGAATGGCTCCCGTGGTCGAGGGTGGCGCAGGGCGATGTGCAGGGTCAGGGCCATACCCAGATTAAGGAGTACATCCACCAAGGCTGTCCAGGTAGAGGGCTGGTCGCCCTTGTCCACGGCCTCCTCGGCAGCCTGCAAGTCATCCATGATTTGCCAGATCCAGGCGGCGATTCCTAGGGTGCGGCCCATGAAGGGCAGGGCGATATTGAATATCTGCCAGCCAGCATGCCGCAAGGTCGCCCAGCGCTTTTGCACGTTGGATACCGATTGGCGTGTCGCCAACTCGATCAGGGCATTGGCGTTGGCCTTGAACAGCGTCGCCAGGTTGTCATTGCCCACGACTTCATCGGTCAGCGTTATCGGGCCGCTCATGTACAGCACGGTCAGCGGTTCGACCAGCGCGCGCACCACGGTCCAGGGCGAGGGCACCGTATCGGGGAAAACGTACTGGGCGTAGTTGAACCTTTGCGCTTCCGGCAGCCAGGCCAATACCGATTCGCGCAAGGAACGTTCATGTTTGATGGCGTACAGCAGGTTTTGCCGCGATGCAAACTGCATCAGGGCCGGTTCAAGCAGGGGCCGATACAGCACGCAGGGACCAGTGCCGGACTGTCTGGGGCCGATCACGAACATGTTGGCGACAACATCTTGCTCATGGCCCGGGTGCAAGGTGGGCACGAAGGCCAGGTTGCGGATCACGATGGGCTGCCCGTCTACCTGACGCTCATGTTCATCGGCGTGCATCACGGCGGCGACGTAGCGGTAACCAAGCTCATCGATGCCGCCCTGCTTGCGGATTTTCATCTGCAGCGCCAGCAGCGGCAATTGCACCTGCAGGTGACTGGTGTAGAGCTGCTGTCGGTGGCTCGATTGCAGCGGGTCATCGAGTAGTTTCTGTTTGACCAGGGCTGGGTAGTATTGGCCGATATCGATGTCTTCGATCACGTCTTTCAGATAGCGATAGGTCAGCCAGGCGGGTACGCCATTGTCCTTGCCGTTGTAGTGCACCGTTGTGTTGCCGGTGGGCAGGCCGGTGAGGTTTTCCAGGGCCAGGTCGATCAGGCTGCGACGGGTGATGTCCACGGCGCCCGGGATGACAAAGGTGCCCCACAGCACCGGGCTCTCGATCACGATCTCGATTTTGTCCAGGTTAAGGCGGGCTTCCTTTTCAGGCGCGCGGATGCGGCTTTGCAACTGGCTCCTTGCATAGTCACGGATGGCGGGAACACCGTCCTGAAATGTCTCGCCGTGGTAATGGGTGTGCAGGTGGGCCAGGTCGATCAGGTAGCGGCTGTAGGCGGCGGTGTCGGAGTCGGATGCCGAGGCCAGCCATTCGGGAAGTTGTTGGTGGATGTCGCGAATATTGGACAGTCGATGATCGCTCATTTCTTCAATGCTGGGCACGATGCGCACCGCGCCAGGGGCGCGTGGCTGTTCCTGCACATCGGCTCCGCCGAGCTGGCCGATTATCTGGATTTGCACGGCGATCAAGGTGCAGGCCAACGCGTCGAAGAAGTTGCCATCAGGTTCATACAGGCGCCATTGCAAGCTAGTGTCCTGCTCTGGCGCGCTCATCCGGGCAGGCAGCGAGGCGCCGAAAGCGGCCAATGATGTGAAGCTCTCATACCCGCTTACCAGTGAGTAAGTGAGGATCATCTGGCGATTCTCGTGTTCGCCCACCAACACAGTCATGTCCAGGAAGCTGATGTGGTTGGACTCGCCGTTCTTGAGGATATCCACGTCGACCAGGTAGGCATGGCTCTTGTACGGGTCTTTCAGCGAACGCTTCGCTCGGTCGGGCTCCTGGAAAACCGTGCGGGCCATGGCACATTCGTGTTCGTTCAGGCCTTGCTCTTCGGTGATGTTCCATACCTTCCTCAACGAGTTGGAAAAGGCCTGCCAGCGCGGGCCCGTGGCGCCGTTGGATGCGTTCCAGTAGTCCAACTGCTGTTGCTGGAAGGCCGTGAACAGCAGGCCCGACAAGTCATTGATCAGCCGGGCGACGGCATCGATTTTCACCGCTATGTGTACCGGTACTTCAGCGTACGGTTGCAGCGTGAGGAAGTGCAGGCCGTCGATGTACGTGACTCTGTCATTGGACAGTGCCTGACGGGCCAGTACCGAGGTGAGCGATTCGACGATGGCCGGCGCAGGCTCGACGGCGCTGCCGACCACCTCCCATTGGGGGCTGACCACCTTGGCCAGGTCGGGGTCGATATGCAGCGTCGGGTACAGCTCTTTGAGTGCCGCGCGCAGTGTGGTGGCGGCGACTTCGCGAGTCGTGGGGCCTGTGGTCAGCTGGGTGAGCAGTTCATAGGCCGTCGGTGGGCGGTGGTTATTAGCGATGTCATTGGGCATGTGCAGCTCCTGCGCATTCGATGGCCCGGGCGGGCTTCAGGAATGGCAAGGTAGCGAGCGCCGCTGCGGCGAGGGCGGTAGATACGTCGAGACACAGCGGTGAAACGCGCTGTGATTGTGGCGAGGGGTCAAGCTCCCTCGCCACAGGTCGGTGAGTTACTTCACGTTGAAAAACAAACGCCGCGCCTGCTCCAGGTTGATCTCGCTGAGATAGACCGCGGTTTTCTGCTTCTCGCTCAGGCCGTTGAGAGTGTCAGCTTGCGCGCCCCTGGCCTGCTCTTGTGGCGTCTTCAGGCGCGCCCGCAGGAACGACTTGGCGCGCACCCAATCGGTTGAATAATGAAAGTGCGCATACCACAGCACGCTATGGTCGTTGCGATTACTGATGGTGTACTCGTCCAGATAATCGCTTTCAGGGCTTTTGAGTCGGCGCCGCTTCACGGTTTTCTTGATGACGATCTCATCATTTTGCAGCAACCATTCCAGCCCCTGCACGGTGGGTGGGTGTTTTTTGATCAAAAGCGATTTATAGCGCCGCGCCTCGCTGTAAAGCCCTTGCGCCGCGTCGCTGAGCTGTTTGTTGACGACGGCTGCCGAGGCTTGGCGACTGTCCGTAATATTGCCTGCGGTCAGGGCCTGCTCGATGTTGGCGGAGGCTTGTTCCAGTTTCTGCGCGTGCAGGTGATACAGCAACTCGATCCCGATGGCACTGCGTTCGGGTTTGGCGGCTTGTTCGTCGGCACGTTGCTTGAAGCTCTCCAACCCGTCCAGCAGATCCTGGGCCTGGTTGACGCAGGTAGCGATGTCGACGGCGGTGGCCGGCGGTGCTTCGACGGGGCTCACGTGCTGCACCCAGACGCCGGCGGTTTTTTCATGGAATGTCGCCATGACCTGTTGGTTGAGCGGCGATCGGATATCGACCAACCCGGTTTCATTGCCCGTCGCTGACAGGCGAGGCTCACCAATCAGAACGCCGTTGTAGCGCGTATTAATCACCTTTTTTTGGGGTTTGGGCGGCGTAGGCGCAGGTGTCGGCCGGCCTCTCAGGGTTTCGCGATCATTGTGCAAAAGCTCCAGGTGACCAACGGTTTCGTTGTAGAAACCGCGGATCTTTTCACGCAGGCGCGCCAGGGGAGAGGTGAGCGCGACGTCGGTAAACTCCTGGGGAAAATCCTGCAGGCGTTCATCGAGGATATTGAACTGTTCCACCAGGCTGCCGAGGGTCTCGATACGTTCATCCAGGCGCGACTCGCTACGCTCCAGCAGGGTCTCGTGCAAGGTCTGGATGGACAGGTCGGCGTTGTCGACAATATGGTCAATGGCATTCCAGGCATCCTGCGTAGTGGTGGCGCTGTCTACGCACAGGTTGCGCGCTATCGTCACCTGCAGGGCTCGAAGATGGCGGGCGGTATAGACCGGCAAGCTCTTGCGGTGTTCGCGGATGACCTTGAAGCCGGTTTCGCCCATGGCCCTGAGTTGGGTGAAGCGCGATTCGACGTAATTGAGGTGCTCGATCATGTCCTGGCTCATTGTCGTCATGGCCTGGGCATCGTCGATGTTCCGGTCTTGCGGATGGCTGATCTGGTGTTCAATCTGTTCCAGCACGGTTTTGAGCTTGGGCGTGAAGGTGACTTGGGTCTCGCGTATCCTGGTTTCGGTCAGGTCCAACTGGGCGCCTACATAGCGCACGGCTTGCTCCCGATAGTTCGCGGTCGGGGCGAATATATTCAGAATCTTGAGTTGTTGCAGCGCCGTTTCGTAGTTATTTCTCTGGGCCTGGAGCTTTTGCAGGTAGGTCTGTCGACGGGTCTCGGCTGATGTGCTGGCCGTGGGGTCGTCCATCGCCATCCGCGCCTGTTGCACTTCCAATTGCGCCGCGGCTTTGTCGTTCTCGAACTGCGACAGGCGTCGTTGGGCCTGCGCTACCTTGATTTCCGCTTCGGATTTTGATCTTTGCTGCTGGCGCTTGGGGCCGCCGCCGCGCAGGCGCAGGCGGGTGTCGATGAACCATTGGCCCTGGGCGTTGTGAATCAATGCCGGGCCTGTGCGTTCAGGTGTTTTGGGGTCGATGATGATCACTGTTTCATCTTCATCGGCGCTGACTTCGAACCAGCGGTCTCCTACGGGGGCGTAGTATTTCTGAGCCTGATGGTAAAGGTGCTGGTACTGGCCTTGCGCGGTTTCAGCGGCGCCCAGATCTTTGGGTTTACTGACCTTGAAGCTGTCGAGCAGGACGCCGAGTTCCCCAGGGGCGCGCTTGATGGCGCCACTGATGTGCAAGTGGGGTGAATGCTTGGTCGGCAACGCTTCGCCCAGCGGCAGCAGTTGTTTGACCGTGACCTCTTTGGCGGGCGTTACCTTCGCCAATGTGGGACGGGCCTTGCGTGGGTAACCGGGGCGGTGGCTGCGGCTGGCGACGTGCAAGGTAATCGCCATGCCCAGGTTGAGCAGGACGTCCGTGAGTGCTGACCACTCGGCCTGTTTATCACCGTGCTCCTGCGCCTCGACAAAATTTTGCAGTTGATCGACCACCTGCCAGATCCAGGCTGCCGTACCCGCGCTACGCCCGACAAAGGGCAATACAAGGTTGAATATCAGCCAGCCGGCGTGCTTGAAGGTCGCCCAGCGGCTTTCGGCGTTGGAGACCGATTGCCTGTCAGCCAGTTCGATCAGGGCGTTGGCGTTGGCTTCGAACAGCGTCGCCAAGCGATCTCCGCTGAGTATTTGCTCACCCAACGCCATTGGCCCGCTCATGGTCCACAGCTTATCGGGCTCCACTAGGTAATCGGCGACCTGCCAAGGCGAGGGCAGCGCGCCGGGAAATACATAATTGGCGTAGTCATTGCGCACTGCGTCCGGCAGCCAGGCCAGCACCGACTCGCGCAGGCTGCTCGACTGCGAGATTGTATAGAGCAAATTGGCCGGTGAGGGGAACTGCATCAGCGACGGGGTGAACAGCGGTCGATACAGCAGGCATGGGCCGGCTGCCCAGTCATCAGGGCCGATCACATACATGTTGGCGACCTCGTCCAGGGACGCATCCGTGCGCCTCAGGGGCCGGAAGGCCAATCGCCGGAGCACAATGGTTTGCCCGTCCACCCGACGGTCTGTGGTCTCGTCCTGCAACACGGCGGCTACGTAGCGGTAGCCACGTTCGTCGATACCTTCTTGCCGATTGATCTTGGCTTGCAACGCCTGCATCGGTAGTTGGATACGCAGGTGCTGGCTGTAGAGGGTTTGGCGGCGCGAGGATTCCTGTGGATCGTCCAGCAGTTTTTCTTTGATCAACGCGGGATAGGTGCTGCCGATATCGGCGGCGGTGACCATTGATACAAAATAGTCTGCGTCCAGCCACTCAGGCAGGTTGAAGCCGTTTTGAGTCTTGAGAGAGCGGTTGCCGGTCGGCAGGGCAATGAGGTTTTGCAGGGCCAGTTCAGCCACGCTGAAGGTGCTGGTATCAAACTGACCCGGTACAACGAAGGCGCCCCAGATGACCGAACTCCTCACTTCCAGCCGGATTTTATCCAAGGGCACGTTGGCGCTGTCAGGATGCTCCTTGAGCATTTGCGCCTTGGTCATCTTCAAGGCATACGCTTCGATGGCAGGGATGTCGTCCAGGTAGGAGCGGCCAGCGTTCTGGTTGTGCAGCGCGGCGAGGTCCTTGAGATGGCGGGCAAAGAAGTTCTGGTCGGCGTTCGAGGCATTCATCAACCAGTCGGGCAACCGGTTCTGATACCACATCAAGTCCGGGCTTTTATCTGTGGCAAGGGGGACCACGGCCGGCGGTGTGCCCAGGGCAACATCAGTATTACGGGTTTTTCGCAGGTCTGAAAAGTCGATATCGCCCACGGCCTCCACCAACACGGACACTATTGCGCAGGCCTGCTGATCAAAGAAATCGCCATCGGGTTCGTACAGGCGCCACTGGATTTCCTGCTTCGAGCTAGCGGCGGGCACATGCGCAGGCAGTGAATGACCCAGTTGCTCCAGCGAGGGGAATTTTTCATACCCCTTGAGCAGCGAATGCATGAGGATTGACGTTCGCCCTTCATGTTCACCGCGCAGTACCGCGATCACCACT
Source organism: Pseudomonas libanensis (assembly GCF_001439685.1). GTDB lineage: Bacteria > Pseudomonadota > Gammaproteobacteria > Pseudomonadales > Pseudomonadaceae > Aquipseudomonas > Aquipseudomonas libanensis. The sequence goes on along the minus strand of NZ_JYLH01000003.1, from coordinate 241,442 downwards.
TCATTATGGTGGACCACTTGCTCTGGGTCGACGCGGCCGATTTCGATCAGGCACGCCTTGAGGCTGTAAGGGTCTTTGCCCTTGCGGTCGGCCTTATCGGGATGGGCGAACAGGGTGCGCGCCATGGCGCACTCGGTGGCGCTCCAGTCATCGGCGGTTTCGACGTTCCAGACCGCCCGCAACTTGCTCGACAACTCATGCCAATGAGGGCCGTTGCCGTTGGTCTGGTTCCAGTAGGCGACCAACTGTTGCTGGAATGCCCGCAGCATGACAGGCGCCAGCAAATTGAGGGTCTTGGCCAGTTCACATATGCGCACGGGCAGGTGCAGGGCCGGTTCGACGATCGGTTGCTGGGTGAGAAAGTGCTCGCCCTCGATGTACAAGGCGGGTTCTGCCACGACCGCCTGTATGGCCAGGATTTCGCTAAGAGCCTGATAGTGCGTGGGCCCGGCGACGATTTCATCGCCGATCAATTGCCAGGTGGGCGTACCGACCATGGCGATGTCGGGGTCGATTTCCAGCGCCGGGTATTGCTCGCGCAGCGACTGGCGCAGCAGGTGGGACGCGGTCTCCCTGAAGGAGGGACCGACGTAGAGTTGAGTGAACAGCGCTGCGCGTTCATCCAGGCGCTTGGCGTTCGTGTGGGTACTGTTTGACGCGGGTGAGGTCATGGCGGGGCTTCCCTGTCTGGCCGGTAGATGGAAAAAGCCCGAGGTACGGGCTTGGCATTTCCATGCTAGGGCGCGGCCAGACCGGGAAGCGGTGCTTACGTAGGCCTGCTGTAAAATTTACAGGGCGTTACCTCCCGGATTTAATCTTGGTCCAGGCCCGCGTCCTGGCGCGTTCGGCTTTGCTGTCCAGGGGCTTGAGGGTGTAGAGCGTGGCCATGGCCGCATCGGTCGGGTACAGGTTGGGGTTGTTGCGAATGGCCGGGTCGACCAACCCGCTGGCGTCCTTGTTGGGGTTGGGGTAACCGACAAAGTCGCTGATCGGCGCGATCACGTTGGGTTGCAGCAGGTAATTGATAAAGGTGTAGGCGTCGCCCGGGTTGCTCGCGCCCTTGGGTATGGCGAGCATGTCGAACCAGATCGGCGCGCCTTCCTTGGGCAGGCGCATATCCACGGTCACGCCATTCCTGGCCTCCTTGGCGCGGTTGGCGGCCTGGGAAAAACTGCCGGAATAGCCCACCGCCACGCAGATATCGCCGTTGGCGATATCGGCCATGTATTTGGAGGAGTGAAAGTAAGTGATGTACGGGCGGATCTTCATCAACAGCGCTTCGGCCTTTATGTAGTCCTTGGGGTTGCTGCTGTTGGGGTCCAGGCCCAGGTGCTGCAAGGCCAGGGGCAGGATCTCCGAGGGCGAATCAAGCAGGGCGACGCCGCATTGCTTGAGCTTGCTGAGGTTTTCCTCCTTGAAGATCAGGTCCCAGCTGTCCACTGGCGCGTTGTCGCCCAGGGCCGCCTTGACCTTGGCCGGGTTGAAGCCGATCAGGATGGTGCCGTACATGTAGGGCACGGCGTACTGATTGCCGGGGTCGTTGGCCTCGATCAGCTTCATCAGCTTGGGATCGAGGTGGTTCCAGTTGGGCAATTGGCGGCGGTCCAGGGGCTGGAACACGCCGGCTTCGATCTGCTTGGCCAGGAACACGTTGGACGGTACGACCACGTCATAGCCGGAGTTGCCGGTGAGCAATTTGGCTTCCAGGGCTTCGTTGGTGTCGAAGATGTCGTACACCAGCTTGATCGACGGGTGCTGGGCCTTGAAGTCTTCCAGCGCCTTGGGCGTGATGTAGTCGAACCAGTTGAGGACCTTGAGGGTTTTTTCTTCGGCCTGGGCTGCGCCGCTGACAACCACGGCGCACAGGGCGAGCGACTTGAGCATGTTCATTGGGCTGCTTCCTCGAAACCTTCCAGTACGTTGACGGCATTGATGCCGATTTCTTCCACCGCGTAACCGCCTTCCATCACGAACAGCGTGGGCTTGCCCAGGCGGGCAATGCGTGCGCCCATGGCCAGGTAGTCCGGGCTGTCGAGCTTGAACTGCGAAATGGGGTCGTCCTTGAAGGTGTCCACGCCCAGGGACACCACGATGATGTCGGCGGCGTAACGCTCGATTTCGGCGCAGGCCTGTTCCAGCGCGGCGCTCCAGGCCTGCCAGCCGGACCCGGCCGGCAACGGATAGTTGAAATTGAAACCGGCGCCTTCGCCTTCGCCGTGCTCATCGGCATAACCGAGGAAGAACGGAAACTCTGCCTCCGGATGGCCGTGGATCGAGGTGAACAGCACGTCGCTGCGCGCATAGAAAATCGACTGCGTGCCGTTGCCGTGATGGTAATCCACATCGAGGATAGCGACCTTTTTACAGCCCTGATCAAGGAACGCCTGGGCCGCGATGGCCGCGTTATTGAGGTAGCAATAACCACCCATCAAATCGCTGGCGGCGTGATGCCCCGGTGGGCGGCATAGGGCGAAGGCGCTGTGGGCGCCCTGGGTGATAGCGGCCTGGGCCGTGAGGGCAACTTGCGCCGCGCTGTAGGCCGCTTGCCAAGTGCCGGCGGTAATCGGCGCACCACCGTCGAAACTGTAATAGCCCAACTGGCCGTGCAGGCTGGTGGGTAACACGCGGCGCAACGTGCGCGCCGGCCAGGTGTAGGGCAACAGGTCGCCGTCCTGGCCGTATTCGGTCCAGCGCTGCCAGGCGCCTTTGAAGAAGTCGAGGTAGTCGCGGCTGTGGATACGTTGCAACGGCACCAGGCCGAAATCCTGCGGGGCCTGCACCGGGCCCAGTTCGCGGTCCTTGGCCCGTTGCAGCACGTGGTCGGCACGCGAGGGCATTTCGAAGCAGGGCATCAGTTGCCCGTCCATCAGTTCACAGCGGCCATGGTGCAGATGATGATCGTCCGAGTAGATCGTCAGCATTTGTTGTTCTCCGCAGGCTGTATTCGTGAGTGCAGTCTTGCGGCGGGCGCGGTTTATGAGAACGACAGGAGCGGCCAAAAGGGGATCAATATGGCCAAAGTGTGTGTCCGCAATTCGCCCCTCATTGGCGCGTCATGCACGAAATTGGCTCGGCGTTACGCCGCTCCAGCGCACGAACGCATGCCTGAAACTCGCCGTTTCACTGAACCCCAGCGTCTCGGCAATCCGGTGGATCGGCCACAGGTCGTTAGCCAACAACTGTTTGGCGCGTTCGAAACGCAGCTCATCGAGCAGTTCCTGATAGCTGCATCCCAGGTTGTGCAAGTGCCGGCGCAGGGTGCGCGCAGAACAGTTCATCTGCTGGGCCAGGCCATCGAGCCCAGGTGCGGCGTGCAATTGTGCAGCCAGCAGCTGGCGGATTCGCCCCAGCCAGGCCTCGCGCCCGGTGAATTCGGTGTTCTGTTTGCGGCAACGTTCGACCATGGCCTGGTGGGTGACCGCGTCGGCCAGGGGCAAAGGTTGGGCGAGCCAGCGTTTATCAAAGGCGAATGCATTGGTGACAGCCTGAAACTGTAGCGGGCAGTCGAAGCACTCGTTGTAGCGCGCCTGATAATCCGGCGCATCGTGCTCGAACCGAGCGCCCAGCAACGGCAGTGGATGGCCGAGCAGGTCGTCGCAAATGACCTTCAGTGATCCCAGGCACAGCTCGACATTGAAGGCAGTCAGTGCCGGGTTTTCGCGGTAATCGCCGGCCGTGAACCAGATACGCTCGCCGTCCTCTTCCAGGCTCAGTTCGAAGAGTGTTCCCAACAGCGCCGGATAACGCAGGGCCAGGCGCAAAGCGTCACCGAAAGTGGCACTGGTGAGCAGGGCATAGCCCAGTATGCCGTACGAAGAAACATGCATACGCCGCCCAACGATCAGGCCGATATCGCGCTGACGGGCCACGGCATTGGCACACACTTGCATTTCCTGGTGCGTGGCGATGCGCGTGTCGGCACGACTCAAGTCCGCAGCGCGGATGCCGCTGCCGGCCAGCAGCGCTTCATGGGGCAAGCCTTCGGCCTCGAAGGTACGCAGCACCAGGGACACGGCATTGAGGGTGGTGAGGTGGGAATGCAGCATGGGAACTTCCAGCCAGGGGGTGGCTGGAAGTAGAGCAAGTTACATGCCGGTCAGCTCAGCTCGCCGCACAGGTCCAGTTCCACCAAGCGGCGGACTTCGGCGCAGTGCAGCCCGGCGCCAAGCAAGGCGTTGAGCTTGCCGAAGGCCGCTTCTCGGGTCATGCCGCCGCCGGACAGTACACCCACGCCGCGCAGGCGACTGCCGGCTTCGTAGACATCCAGTTCCACGCCGCCTTCATGGCATTGGGTGATCGCGACCACCACCACATCCTGGTCCTGCGCACGCTGGAGACTGGCCAGGAAGGCTGGGTTGTCACTTGGGCCGGTGCCGCTACCGAAGCACTCGAGCACCAGCGCCTGGATGCCGCTGTCGATCAGTGCATCCAGTTGCGCGGCAGTGATGCCAGGAACCAGCGGCAGGACGCCGATGTTGGCCGGGGCCTTGTCGTTGCAGTAATCCAGGGCGGCGGGAAGTTTGTCTGCCAGGGCTACACCACCGTTACGTTGCAGTGCGGCGAACGGATTGCGCCCAAAACTGCGAATCTTCGCGCAGCGGGTCGGCGCCATCAGCGCGCCGTGGAAGTATAGGTGCACACCCGGCTTCAGGCCTTCGCCCAAGGCCGTCAATGCACCGCTGACGTTCTCCCAGGCATCGCTATCCGGTACACCCGCCGGCAGCATCGAGCCGGTAAACACTACCGGTGCGGGCAAGCCCAGCAATTGGAAACTCATGGCCGCTGCGCTGTAGGCCAGGGTGTCGGTGCCGTGCAGGATCAGTACGGCGTCGCAGCCGTCATCCACAGCCTCTACCACTGCGGCACGCAGGCGCTGCCAATAGGCAGGCGTCATATTGGCGCTGTCGATCAGAGGTGACATTTCCCGAAAGCGCCAAGCGGGCAGCGGTTGGTCGGCCAGCTGTTCGCGCATGCGCGCTTCAAAACCAGATGCGGGTGCCAGGCCATTGGCGCTGGCCTGCATGCCGATGGTGCCGCCGGTATAGAGCACCATCACGTTGTTGGCTGAATGCATTGAAGAATCTCCTGAACGAAAAACGCCGCCGGGCCCAGAGCATGCCCAAGGCCGGGCGGCGTGTCATCTAGCGGTGATTAACGTTGCGCTTGAGCGCTCAGTTCTGCCGCCGGCGCCGCTTCCGGTTTTACCGGATTGGCCGGCCACGCCTTGCGGTCCAGGTCCAGGTCGGGGAACTGGCTGGAGTCGAACACCGGGGTCTTGATACCCGCCGCGCGCTGGTTGTCGTAGTCGTTGAGGATGCGCATGGCAATCTTGAACAGGAACGCCAGGGCGAACAGGTTGACGAACGCGAGCATGGTCATGGTGATGTCGGCAAAGGCGAACACCGTGCTCAGGTTCTCGATGGAACCCCAGAAAATCAGCACCAGCACCAAGGCGCGATAGCCCATCAGCACCTTGCGGTTGTCGCCGACCAGAAAGCGTAGGTTGCTCTCGCCCAGGTAGTAGTTGTACATGATCGAGGTGAACACGAACAACGCCAGGGCCACCGAGATGAACATGCGGCCCCAGTCGCCCACTACCGCCGCCAGGGAGTTCTGGGTCAGGGCAATGCCGTCGCCTTCAAAGCCTGGGGTGTAGAAGCCGGACAGCAGGATCAGCAACGCAGTGCAGGTGCAGATCACGAAGGTGTCGAGGAACACGCTGAACGCTTGCACCACGCCCTGGGCGATCGGGTGTTCTACCGACGCCACCGCCGCCACGTTAGGCGCACTGCCCAAGCCTGCTTCGTTGGCGAACACGCCGCGTTTCACACCCATGATGATCGCGCTGCCCACCAGGCCACCGAAGGCTTGGTCGAGGCCGAACGCGCTCTTGACGATGGTCGCGAGCATGGCCGGTACATGGTCGAATTGCAGCACGATCACGTACAGGGTCACGGCGATGTACACCAGGGTCTTGACCGGTACCAACAGGTCGGCAATCGAGGCGATACGCTTGATCCCGCCGATGAACACCAGGCCCAGCAACACCGCCAGCGCGAGGCCGGTGTAGGTGGTGTCGAGGCCGAAGGCGTTGTTCAGCGAGTGGGTCACTGCGTGGGCTTGCAGGCCGTTGAACGCAAAACCGAAGGTCACCAGCAACAGGAACGCCATGACCATCCCCAGCCAGCGCTTGTGCAGACCGTGCTGGATGTAATACGCCGGGCCGCCACGGTAGGTGCCTTCAGCGTCGGTGCGCTTGTACAACTGGCCGAGGGAGCACTCGATAAAGCTCGAAGACATGCCCACCAGCGCGGTGACCCACATCCAGAACACCGCACCCGGGCCACCCAGGGTTACGGCAATGCCGACGCCTGCGATGTTACCGGCCCCCACGCGGCCCGCCAGGCTGAGCATCAGCGCCTGGAACGAGCTGAGTTGGCCGGCACTGCTCTTGAGGCTGTCTTTAAACACCGAGAACATGTGGAAAAAGTGACGCAATTGAACGAAACGCGAGCGGATCGTGAAATAACCGCCGAGCCCGACAATGAGCACGATCAGTACTTTCCCTGAGAGGAAGTCGTTGATGACTTCGAGCATGGAGTGTTCCTCGCTGATTTTTCTGATGGCAAACGCAGGACGGTCCGACGCATCGCTCGGCACCAGGCAGTGCACGACGCTCGATCCCCATCCTTTTGCGGGTGTTGTTATTCATGCGCTTTCGCGGTGTACCCGGGCCTCGTTACCGACGGCCGCAGACGCGAAGAGGGGCGGCACTATACCTAGCTGCGCGCCAGCCGTCTGCAAGGGGCGCGATTGACCGAGGAACGGTCAATAGGAAAAGGCGCGCTGGAGACGATAAATAGCTTACCTGTGGCGAGGGAGCTTGCTCCCGCTGGACTGCGCAGCAGTCCCATTTTCCGGGGCCGCTTCGCGTCCCAGCGCAAGCTTGCTCTCTCGCCACAACAGCCATTTGACGACCGTGCCTGGAAACGTAGTGGCAACGAGTAATACGCGCCCGGTGCACGGCATCGGACGCCGCAGTCTCATCGGACTTATACGACGAAACTCACGGAATCGTCCGACTTTACCCTAAGTAAACCCCTCTCCAAAGTTTGGCTTGCCGCTGACTTTTGCTTACTCGATTACCTCGATTGAAATGCTTCATGCATCAGTTTTCTTATCGAGACGAGAAGAAAAGTATGGCCAAACACCATATGGATAAAGGGCAAAACAATGAGTGAAGGGTACTTTGTTGGTCTAGGTGATAATACAACCTGCGGTGGGAAAATTATCGAGGGCGATCCTAGAGTTAATATATATGGCGTTCTCCATGCTCGCGAAGGCGACCTGGTTACCTGTGGAAAACATGAAGGGACTTACCAGATCGTAGGCGGCATTTCTCATATTGAAAGTCATGGGAAACGTGTGGCCGGCACGCTGGACAGCTTCAGCAGTTGCCCCTGTCGAGCTCGGCTTATTCCTTCGGTGTACTCAGCCACCTATGAAAATGAAAATTCAGAGCCGCCAATTAGCTCGCGAGTCGCTCAACCGAGCACATCATCCGCGAATGGCAGCCCTGTAGCGCCGCGTCAGTCTGGTTTCGCGCCGTCGGGTCGTACAGTTCCAACTGTATCCAACGGCGTGAATGGCCAAGAGCCAGGCTTCTATATCGTGCCCCAGAGCATGACCCGCGAGGCGCTGGAAGCCACACTTTTTCCGACGCTCGACCCGGCGGTAATGCGCAAGTTTCAAGCACTTAATCCGAATACGAGCCACGTCAAAGCCGGCTCGATGATCGTGCTCAGCGATCCGAACAACACCTCCTGCACTTATCAGGAAGCGCAGCTTATGCAGGCCGCACAACAAGTCAGCGCATCTCTAGACTCGCTGACGCCGGACGAGGCCGACTTTCTGTATCGCCACGGTGCCGAGATCGCTGGCGTTATCGGCCATACCTCAACCTGGCTCGGTGTCAGCGCTGTGGTGATGGAAACGCACCTGAACAACCTGCGCGACACCCTCCAAGCCATCGAGCGCCTGCATCAACAAAATTATCGTCAGCACGGTCACCTTAAATCGCCCCAGTTCTTCGCGGATCGACAGCGTCTTATGAACCATCTGGATGCCCACCTGCTTAACTCCACGCGCTTACGTGGCCAAACCACCTTGGGCGATCACCCCAAGTTGAAAACGGCCCTAGGTATATCCAGTCGCAGCTTGGTACATCACTGGGACAAAGCGGGTGGGCCTGGGCAGATTCCGGGTTATTCGGCGCATGTGGAAGCCACCAGCCGCGCGGCCAGATACATGAAGGCAGGTGGTTACATCGGAATTGCCCTTGGCGGCGTATCCGCTTCATTGGCAATACAACAGGTTTGCAATAACGATTCCGGAGCGGCTTGCGAAAAGATCAAGTTTACAGAGACTGGAAAGTTCGCTGGCTCGGTTGGCGGCGGTGCTGCTGGCGGGTGGGTCGGTGGTGTTGCTGGTAGTACGATCTGCCTGGGGCTGGGTGTTACGACAGGTATTGGGGGCGTTATCTGTGTAGCGGCTCTGGTTGGGACAGGCGCTTGGGCGGGTACGACTATCGGTGGCAAAGGTGGCGAAATGGGCGGAGAAATTTTGTATGAGAAATCTTTGCCATGACGACGGAAGAGTTTTGGAAGTCCTGGCTGGCTTTCTGGATGGTTGCCGGTGGCCCGCTTCTGCTTTGCTTTGCTGGCCTTGCATTCAGTCTGTATCTCACCCGCCGTCATTTGGACGCCATAAAGGAAGCTTTGAAAAACAGCCGTTATATCTACCTTTGGGGAGACAGTCTCGGGAAACGAGGTTTGATTTGGTCTCTTTTGGAAATGTCACAAATAGCTGGAATGATCCTGATGCCAAAGTTGCATATCCAGCATGGCAAGTTGGATCCGGTGGACTTTGAAAACTTCCCACCCTATCTAAAACGTCTTCTCACAATCGTTACGACGATGATCTCTACCGCCCTGATTTGGATGGCTGTTGTAGCCATTGCGCTGGAGTTCAGGTAACCAAAACGGGCCTCCCCCGAGGCCCGACATCAGCAAAAGCCAACTGCCAGCGCACACCCCCCTGTGGGAGCGGGCTTGCTCGCGAATGCGCCATACCAGCCACTGCATATGTTGACTGACCCACCGCCTTCGCGAGCAAGCCCGCTCCCACAAGGAGGTCTACGTCAGAAGTAGTAACCGATGTTGACGTTCGTGCGGTAATACCAATCGTTGCTACCCACCGAATTGGTGCTGGTAAAACCGCTGCCATTCTCTGCACCGCCGTAAGGGTTGGCATTGCGCGCCCAGGTGAGGTCGACCCAGGCCATCACCGGCATCGCCAGGAACTGGGCGCCCACGGTGAACATCTGCGAGTCGTCCCAGGCGCTTTTGTCTTTCATCATCCGGCTGTAATCGCTGTACAGCTTGATCTTCTTCAACTGCCCCAGCCGGGGCGTGTGGATGTCGTAGCCGACGTTGAGCGAAGCCAGGCTGGCCTTGGAGGCGATCAGGTACGCAGGTGTCAGGCCGTTGCCGCCCATCAGCACCGAGTCGTTGCTCACGCCGGTCGGGTTTTCGGGGTCGTATTCGTAGCGGATGGCTTGGGTGGTGACCGTCCACAGGCCCTTGCTGATGATGGCGTGCACGCCGGCGGCCCAGTAGTCGCCGTTGTCTTTGGTGGTGGCGTTGTAGAGCTGAGCGGTGGCGAGCGAGGCGCCGACTTCGGTCTTCCAGCCCTCGTTGTTGAAGGTGCGCGCCACGCGGGCGTTGAATTGGTTGCGCTTCTCGTTGTCCTGGCGCGACTGGGTGAAGGCAATCGCGTTGTCATTCAAGTCGGCGTAACGCCCCACTTCCGGCGAGTAACGCAAATCGCTGGGCAGCATGCGCGGGAAAAATCCGAGCTGTACGTCCCAGTCCTGATCCTTGTAGCTGTATTTGAGGCCGGTGCCGGCACTCACCGCGTAGCCCATGAAAAACGGCAAGTGGTAGCTCCAGCCAAATTGCGGATAAGGCTCCAGGCCGAAGGGTTTGAACGGCGCTCCCAGTTGCAGGTTGGAGTTGGCATTGAGCCGGTATCCCACGAAGCCGCGATCGATCGCGCGCTTGCCGTCGTCCTGGAACCAGTAGCCGATATCGCTGTAAAGGTTCTTGTAGGTGGCCTGCACATCCAGGCGGAACGTATCGAACAGAAACCGACCGTTGTTTTCGGTGGTGTCCCAATGTTCGTCGCGATAGTTGGTGCGCAGTGCACCGCCGATGTCCAAGCTGCTGTCGCCGCTATCGCTGCGCCAGGAAATATGCGGGAAAGGTTTGTTGGCGGCGTTGGCCCGCACCGGTTCGGAAGGAATGGGTTCTGCGGCGAAACTGCTGAAACTGGCAAACATCAATCCTGCACACAAGACGCGCTTCATAGAGACCTCTCTACCGGGTGATCGGCAACACTCGTCCGCTTGCCTTTAAAGGCAACTAAGGAGGGAGCGGGTCTTACCGAGTTTAAGTGTTGGTTCTTATTGTTTTATCGGCGAAACGCCGTTTAATCAGTGAATGCGCAGGAGTAGAGCAGGAAGTGTGCCAGGCGGCTTGTTAGTTTGTGTTTTATAAAAATATCATTAGAAACAATTGTTTATATGGAAAACGAAGCTGGTTGTATAACCCATGAAACAACCCGCAAGTGCGGTAACAAAGTTGCCCGTGATAGGTGCGTATTTATTGCACGCTGCCAATGAAACGGGCATTTTGCGGATGATCTTGTAGAAGCGAGCTTGCTCGCTCCTACAAGGGGTAGGGGGCTAGAGGTCGAGCACCAACCGTTGGCTCTTGCAGCCGGAAACGCACACCATCATCGACGTGTTCGCTGCCCGCTCGGACTTGGTCAGCACCCCATCGCGGTGGTCGATTTCGCCTTCCACCACCCGCGTCTCGCAGGAGCCACAGACGCCTTCGCGGCAGCTGTGATCAATGTCGCAGCCCGCCTCCAGCAGCACATCCAGCAAACTCAAGCCGGGTTCCACCGCCAGGGTTTTGCCGGACCTTTTCAATTCAACACGGTAACTGCTCTGGGCGTCTTCGCTGGGGGGCAGTTCGGCGGCGGCAAAGCGCTCGATGTGGGCATGGGGATAACCCAGGCGCTCACAGGTACTTTCGAAGGCGTCGAGCATCGGCGTCGGGCCGCAGCAATACAGGTGCGTATCCGCAGGTTGGCCGGCGAGGTAGGCGGCAAGATCGGGGGGCACGCCTTTTTCGTCGTTGAAGTGGTAGGTCACTCGCGCATCGAGCCCACTCAAGGCTTCCACCAGCGCCGCTTCCTGGCGTGAGCGGGCGCAGTAGATCAACTCGGCGGATTTTCCCAGCGCCAGCAACTGGCGGAACATGCAGTAAATCGGCGTGATACCGATACCGCCGGCCACCAGCACACTGTGGCTGGCGCTCAGGTCCAGCTCGAAGTTATTGCGCGGCGGCGAGATCGACAACGGCATGCCGACCCGCAACTGGCTGTGCACGTATTCCGAACCGCCACGGCTGTTGCGGTCACGCAGGATACCGACCACATACCGCCCACGGTCGCTGGGCGAATTGAGCAGCGAATAACTGCGCACCAGGCCGTTGGCCAGGTGCAGGTCGATGTGCGAACCCGCGTCGAACGGCGGGAACACGGTATCGCCCAAAGGCCGCAGCTCGACGCTGATGATGCCTTCGGCTTCATAGCGCAGGGTGTGGACGCGGGCGTTGAGGAGCGCGGCTTTATTCATGGCAATTGCTTCGCGTCGATCAGTTCGAGCTGGGCTTTGGCGGCGTTCTTCAGGTAGCGCCGCAGCCGCACCACGCCCAAGTCGTGCTGGTAGAGGTTTTCACGTTGGTTGGCATCCGGCTCCATGAACTCCAGTAGCACCCGGTCTTGTTCCAGCACCGCCCAATGCCGCGCTTCCAGACGGTTCTTGTACAGGAACCGCCAGGTGTCGCGCTGCCAGCCGGTCAGCGGGCGGCAGCGCCAGTGGAACGCTGCGGCCAGCGAACGACTGCTGGGGGTGTAACTGCCGATGATGGTGAAGTTGCCGCCGGGTCCACCGGTTTTCGGATAGGGGATTTCCAGGCGCAGCCAGTGGCAGCCGTTGTCCACGAACTCGGTCCAATCGAAGTTCACGCCGCGCTGGCCTTCCTTCTCGAAGAAAAAGCCGGTGTCGGTGTCGCGGGTGACGAACTTGGCGGTGGCTTCGCCTTCGCTCATCGAGTGCGACATCTTGTGCAGGTAGGTGCCGTGCATCGGGTCCATGACGTTGTCGATCACGTAGCGATAGTCGCCTTTCCACTCGGTGTAGCAGACGAAGCTGCTCCACTCGGGCGAGGTCAATTGTTCGGGCAGCACCAGCTCCGGCGCAACGTCCAGGTGCGGGTCGGTGGCGTTGAACAAAAAGATCGCACCTGCGGCTTCGCGGGTGTGGAACATACGCGTGGGCCGGCTGCCTTCAAGCTTGCAGCCGGGGCTGCCGGGGACTTTGGTGACGGTACCGTCGCAGCGCACCTCAACGCCGTGATACGGGCATTGCAGGCGATCGCCCAGCACCGGCCCTTGGGACAGCGGGGCGCCGCGATGGGGGCAATGGTCTTCCAGCGCGTGGACGCTGCCATCGTTGTCGCGCCACAGGGCGATCTTGTAGCCCAGGCGGCGTATCGACAGCGGCTTCTCACCCAAAAGGTCCGACGGCAATACCGGGAACCAGAGGTCTTTGAGGCCATTGGCCAAATGCTGTTCAACAGGGTCGACGGTCAGTTGCATGTTCATTTTTATTCCTTCTGCCGGGTCATTCGCCCAGCCGGGCCATCAGGGTTTTGTAGGCATCTTCGGTCCATTCGCCGCTGGTCAGCGGGCACGGCGGGCCGGCCAGGTTCAAGTGCGCGAGCAGGGCCGGCAGTTCGGTCACGCCACTGCCAAAGGCGCGCTCGATGGAGTCGCCCAGCAACTCTTCGAACTGGGTGTTGGGCCGTTTACGTGCCTGATGGGGTTGCAGATAGGGTTCGTGAGTACTCATGGTGTTGACCTCCGTATTCAGGCTGCGTGAGTGGTCGAGACGCCCCAGGCGTCGTAGCCGTAGACCCAATCGGCGTTACCGCCGTCCTTGAGCCACTGGTTGCCCCGCGAGCCGATCTGGATCTGGCTGGTGCGTTCCAGGCGCGCTTGCTGGTAAGCCTGCAACGCGTCGGCGACCGAAGCCTGGCTGTCGAGGTCTTGCAGGTGGCGGGCAAGCACCACCGCATCTTCGATGGCCTGGCCCGCGCCCTGAGCCATGAACGGCATCATCGGGTGGCAGGCATCGCCCAGCAGGGTGATCGCGCCCTTGGACCAGAACGGCAGCGGGTCGCGCTCATACAGCGCGGTCTTGAGCACATCGGTGCAGGCATCAAGCAGGGCGCGGGCGTCCGGATGGAACGCCTGGTAGTGACTACGCAGCTCATCGGCATCGCCGGCGCTGGTCCACGACTCTTCGTGCCAGCTGTCCTGGGCGGTGGTGGCGAAGATGAAGATGTCTTTGCCCTGGTTCAGCGGGAAAGTGACGATCTGGCTTTGCGGGTTCGGCCCCCACCATTTGGTGAACGCCTGGATGTTTGGCACATGCGCGACGTGCTCGGCCGGCACCACAGCGCGATAGGCCACCACACCGGTAAAACGCGGGTGTTCTTCGCCAAACAGCGCGTTGCGCACCACCGAATGGATACCGTCGGCGCCGATCAATACGTCACAGCGGTGCTGGCTGCCATCCTTGAAGTGCAAGGTGATGCCGTCATCAGCTTGTTCTACCCGTTCGGCACGCTTGGCGAACTGCACCTGGTTCAGTGGGAACACCTTGGCCAGGGCTGCGAGCAGGTCGGCGCGGTGGATGGTCAATTGCGGCGCGCCGTATTTCTGTTCGGCGGCGTCGGACATTTCCAGGCGCGAAGTCTCCTCGCCGGTGTCCCACATGCGGCTGATGCGGTGAGTGGGGCGAGCGGCCGGGATGCGTACGGCAGGGCCAATGCCCAGGCCATCCAGTGCACGGACCGCGTTGGGTGTGAGGTTGATATCGGCACCGACGCGCAAAAAAGCCTTGGACTGTTCGAACACGGTGACCTGGTGACCGGCGCGATGCAGGGCGATGGCGGCGGTCAGGCCGCCGATACCGGCACCGGCGATAGCAATATTCAGGGAAGGCATGGGCGACTCCTGCTCAAGATTTCGGTTTGTCGGTGAGGAACTTGCCTTGCGGCGCCTCGACGTGTTGCTGGCGCCGGGTGTTGCCGTCGATACCGCCAGCGATTGCCCATTCAGCAAACACCGTGGGGCCGGGCTCAAAGGTGCGGGGCTGCCATTCGCCGGTCAGTTGGTCTTCATCGGCGTAGTACTCCACCAGCGCGCCCGCCGGGTTCTTGAAGTACCAGAAAAACGCTGATGACACCGGGTGGCGGCCCGGCCCGATTTCGGTCGGCCAGCCGCTGCGGGACACATGCATGCCACCGCCAAACACTTCGTGAACATCGCGCACGGTAAACGCCACATGGTTCAGTCCGGCCCGTGGTGCCGGCAGTTGCAACATGAACAGGTCGTGGTGGCCGCCTTCTTCGGCGGTGCGCAGGAAGGCGCCGCGGTCCGGGTAACGGTCCGAGGCCTGGAAGCCGAAGCGCTCGTGGTAGAAGGCTTCGCAGGCGTTCACGTCCTTGACGAAAAACACCACGTGGCCAACTTCAATCGGCGTGGCGCGCTCATAGATCGGCGCCGCCTTGTTGATCCGGCCCTTGGTCTGCCAGGTGTTGTGGCCGCTGCATTCAATCTCCAGTTCACGCTTGCGCGTGACTTGCAGGCGGATCGCCAGGCCGTTGGGGTCGGTGCAGCCGATGCGCCCGTCACATTCGACAAACCCCGGGTCATTGGCGATGCGTTGGCTGTACAGCGCCAGGTCGGCGGTGCTGGCCACGCCCCAGACTACTTCGCGCACCGTGGAGCCGGCTTCGATGGCCGGCGGCAGGCCCGGTTTGTTCAGGTCCGCGAGCACTACGCGGCAGCCATTGAGGGTCTCGAACACCACTTCGTCCGGTTGCGCGCTGACTTGGGTCAGGCCCCAGTCCCTGAAAAAACGTACGCAGGTGTCCAGGTCCTCGACGCCATAAGTGACTTCATCAATACCTAAAACGCTCATTGCGCTACCTCTCGTGGCACACCGGCCCAGGCCAGTGGCTGTTCGTTCATGCCCCAGTAGAGGCTCTTCTGTTCCATGTACTGCAGGATGCCCAGGCGACCTTTTTCACGGCCCAGGCCGCTGTCGCGCCAGCCGCCGAATGGCGTGGAAATCGAGAACTGCTTGTAGGTGTTGATCCACACCGTACCGGCCTGCAAGCGCCGGCCCAGGGCCCAGGCGCGTTTGTAGTCACGGGTCCAGATTCCGGCGGCGAGGGCGTAGACGCTGTCGTTGGCTTGTTCCAGCAGTTGGGCTTCGTCGTCGAACGGCATTGCCACCAGCACCGGGCCGAAGATTTCCTCCTGGCACACCTGCTGGTGGTTGCTCAGGCCCTCCAGGATGGTCGGCGGGTAGAAGTAACCCTGGTCATACATACCACCGCTGGGGCGCTGCCCACCCAGGCGCAGGCGCCCCCCTTCGGCCAGGCCGAGGGCGACGTAACGCTCCACGGATTCGCGATGACTGGCGCTGATCAACGGGCCCATCTGTGTATGCTCGTCGGCCGGGTCGCCCACCCGCAGGTTCGCGGCGGCGGCGACCAGGCGCTGCATGAACGGCTCGTACAAGGCGCGGGCGATAAACAATCGCGAGCCGGCGATACAGGCTTCGCCCGACGAACTGAAAATACCGTACAGCACCCCGGCCACCGCATGCTCAAGGTCGGCGTCATCGAGGACGATGGTCGGTGATTTGCCGCCCAGTTCCAGGGACACCGGCATCATTTTGTCGGCGGCAATATGGGCGATGTGCTTGCCAGTGCGCGTACCCCCGGTAAACGACACGCGCTTGATCAGCGGGTGGCGCGTCAGCGCATCCCCCAGCAACGAACCCTTGCCCGGCAGCACGCTGATCAAGCCCTTGGGCAGGCCCGCCTCTTCACACAGACGCGCCAGGCGCAGGGCCAGCAGCGGGGTAATTTCCGCAGGCTTGATCACCACCGCATTGCCCGCCGCCAGTGCCGGCGCAACCTTCTGCGCCTCGCTGGCAATCGGCGAGTTCCACGGGGTGATCGCAGCGACCACGCCCATCGGTTCATACACGCTCATGCTGACGAAATCACCGCGTGACGGCGTGATGGTTTCTTCCAGGGTTTCGCAGGCTGCGGCGAAAAACTGAAAGGTGCCGGCCGCACTGGCTACCAGGGCGCGGGTTTCATTGATCGGCTTGCCGTTGTCCTGCCGCTGCAGTTGCGCCAGCTCTTCGCTGTGCAGGCGGATCAACTCGGCGATGCGATACAGCACGCCGGCCCGCTCGTGGGGTTTGCGCTGGGCCCAGCCGCTGTGCAGGAATGCCTGGTGCGCGCCCTGGATGGCCTCCTCTACATCCTGCAGGTCGGCGGCATTGAGCCAGGCCACGGCTTCGCCGGTGGCCGGGTAGCGGCTGGCATAACGCTCGCCACGGCCTGGGCGCCACTGGCCGGCGATGCAGATGGGTAATGTCTGTTCGGTGTTCATCGACGGCTCCTAAATGGAAATCGCGTGGGCATGGTTGCCCAAGGCACGGACCACGCTATACACGGTCAGCGCCGAGGTCTTCGGGTTGGCCAGCAAGGGCTTGCCGCGCAGGCTCAACTCGAAGCGGCCAAAGGCGCCCCGGGCTTCGAAGTGGTGAACGTTTTCATCGCTGTGAGGGTCGGCGATCAACGTCACATGGGTGCGGTCCAGGCCCAGCCCGGCCAGCGACAGAGTGGCCGCGACGTTGGCGTTCTTGGGGTACAGCCGCGCAGCCTCGCGGGCGCTGCCCTGGAAGATCACCGTGGCTTCCTCGATGGTGTCCAGGTCGCAGGCCTGTTCGCCGGGGGTGTTCTTCCAGGCGCGAGCCGGCTTGCGGCCGGTGTAGTTGACCGCGTCCAGCCCGCCGACCTTGGCCGCCGACAGCGCATCGATGCCGCCGATGGCGCCGGGCAGCAACTCGATGCGGGTCTTGCCGCGTTCGGCGGCCGCCTCCAGGCGTTCCACCAGGCCGACTTCGGACAGCGCGCCCACCGACACAATCAGGCAGGCAATGCCACGCTCCAGGGCCGGCAGCACATGTTCTTCAATGGCGAGGTGCCCGGCGCATTCCACCAGCAGGTCCGGGCGGGCATTGGCGGGCAAGGCCGTCAGCACCTGCGGCGGCTGTTTGAAACTGGCCAGGCGCTGGCGCACCAAGGCCTCGGAACCCTCGGACGCGATGACGTAATCCACGCACAGCTGTGGATCGTTCTCCAGCAGCTCCAGCACACCGACGCCAATGGCGCCGCAGCCGATCATGGTGATATGCAACATGGTGCGATCCTCAGGCGGTGGCCTTCTGGGCTTTGGTTTCGCTGTTGGGCGGGCCGGCAAACTGGGTGGCGAAGTTGCCGACGCTGAGCATGTCCACTTCCAGCAGGAACGGGCCTGGCTGGCTCAGGGCGCTGTCGACCACCGTGCCGAAGTCCTTGAGGTCGGTGACCAGGCCATGGCGCAGGCCCAGGGAATCGGCGAGCTTGGTGTAGTCCGGGGTGTGCAGGTCGACGTAGCAGTGGCGGCTGCCGTAGACCGCATCCTGAATATTGCGGATCACCCCGTAGCGCTGGTCGTTCATCAGCAGGATCACCAGGTTGGCGCGCTCTTGCACCAAGGTTGCCAGCTCACCCAGGTTGAGGATGAAGCCGCCGTCACCTGCGATTGCGAACACTTTGCGCTCAGGCGCCGTTTCCGCTGCGGCGACCGCTGCGCCGATGCCCATGGCCAACCCCTGGCCAATCCCGCCGCCCAAGGCATGAACACCCGCCCGTGGGTGATACAGGGTCAGCAGGCGGTTGCCCCAGATGCTGTTGGACAGGGTCACATCACGCACCCAGGAGAAGTTGCGCCCGGTCACTGCCTGCAATTGCTCGACCATGGCCGAGTACGGCCCGAGGTCGGCCATCAGTTGGCTACGTGATTGTTCGCGTACGGCTTTGAGTTCAGCGAGAAAGCTCGGGTCGGCGTGCAAGCGACCTTCCAGGCGATCAGCCAGGCCTTCGAGCGCCAGTGCCGCGTCGCCGCAGACAAACAGTTCGCTGGCGTAACTGCGACCTTCGATCGCCGGGTTGGCGTCGATGCGCAAGAGGTTCGAAGGCAGTTTCAGGGCGTACTTGAAGGTTTCGTTACTGCGCAGGCGCGAGCCGGCGATCAGCAGTGCATCGCAGCTTTGCAGGAACTGTTCGACCCGCTTGTTCTGCGAAAAAGCCCCCAGGCAACGCTCGTCGTCTTCATTGACCACGCCGCGACCTTGCGTGGAAGTGATCACGCCCACGCCCATCGCCAGCAGGCGCTTGACCTGTGCGCCGGCATGCCGGGCGCCGCCGCCGAGCCAGAGCATCGGCCGCTTGGCGCTGGCCAGGCGGTCTGCCATCAGGTCGAGGGCTTCCGGTGCAGGCACGGCCACGGGAATCGGCAGGGGCGACAGGTCGGTCGGCATCGGGATAAAGGTGGACTGGATGTCGATGGGGATTTCGACGCTGACCGGCCCGGTGGGCGCGGTCAGGGCGGTCTGCACCGCGAGCTTCATGGTGCTCAGGGCGGTCTCGACACTGCGTACGCGAAAGGCAGCCTTGGACACCGCCTTGAGCATGTTCAGCTGGTCGCGGGCTTCGTGGATGTAAGCCAGTTCCTGGTCCAGGTATGGCGTTTCGATTTGGCCGGTGATGTGCAGCAGCGGGGTGCCGGCGGTCTGGGCTTCGACCATCGCGCCGGCGGCATTGCCAGCGGCGGTGCCGGTGGAGGTCAGGCACACACCCAGGCCGCCGGTGGTGCGGGCATAGGCGTCGGCCATGTTGGCGGCGCCGGCTTCACCCCGGGCCATGACGAAACGGATATTGCCGCGTACCGCAAAGGCATCGAGGATCGGCATGTTGTGGATCGAGATCACACCGAACACAGCCTTGACGTCGCATTGCTCGAGAAAGGCGGTGATGGCAGCGCCTACGGTGACAGTGTTGTTTTCATTACGCATGGCGGGACAGGCCTCCGGATACATCGATATGGCTGCCTGTGGTGTAAGCCGACAGAGGCGAGGCCAGAAACAGGATCGCGCGGGCCGCTTCAATCGGCAGGCCCAGGCGCCCCAAGGGAATGTGTTTTTGTTGTGCCAGGCGTGCGGTCCATTGCGCCCAGCCGAGGTCGCGTTCTTCGCGCGCTTCGAAACGCCTGCGCCATTGGCCGGACTCCACCAGGCCAATCAGGATGCCGTTGACACGGATGCCCTGCGGGGCGAATTCAGTGGCCATCGAGCGCACCAGGTTCTTGATCCCGGCCCGTGCGGCGGAGGTGGCGACCATGTGCGGTTCGGGCTGGCTGGCCAGCAGCGAATTGACGCAGACGATGGCGGCGTCAGGCTGGTTTTCCAGCTGAGGCTTGAAGGCGCGGACCGGGTTGATCACCGAGAAAAACTTCAGGTTCAGCTCTTCGGTCCAGGCGCTGTCGGTGGTGTCGGCAAAGGTCGAGACCCGGCCTTGCCCGGCGTTGTTGATCAGCACGCTGGCCGCCCCAAGCGCAGCCAGGCTGGCGCCGGCAAACGCGCTGACCGACTCGGCATCGAGCACATCGCAGGCCTGGGCCAACAGGCGGGCCCGTGGGAAACGCTCGCGCAAACCCGCTTCTGCATGGCGCAGGCGCTCTTCATCACGACCGCAGAACGCCACGGCCACACCGGCTTGCAGCAGCAGTTCGACACAGGCCAGGCCGATGCCTGAAGAGCCGCCGGTGACAATGGCGACGCGGCCCTGCAATTGATAAAGGCTCATGTCAGTCTCTCATCAAGGCTGTGACGCGGGGCTGCCCGTTGTGGGCGCCGCCGTTGTAGTTGAGCAGTCGCGACAGCTCGTCGGCGCTGCGACGTACCTGATTCAACAGTTCTTCAAAGTTGACGTGGCCGATCTGCGTCGTGGGAATGGTCACGCCCAGAGCCGCGACGATGCCGCCACTCTGGTCACGCACCGGCGCGGCCACCGTGGAAATCGCCGACTCGAAAAAGCCTTCGCCGCTGACAAACCCGCGCTGGCGGTCGGCCTGGACCAGGTCGAACAGCGCCATCACGGTTTTCGGCGTGCAGGGCGAGTGTTGTTCCAGGTGCTCTTCGGGGTACAACTCGCGCAACTCGGCCAGCGACAGGTCTTCGAGCAGGATGCGCCCCAGCACGGTGGCATGGGCGGGCAGGCGGGTGCCGACGTTGACCGCGTTGGAGAACACCGAAGGCGGTGAGACCTTGGCCACGTAGACAATCGAGCGACCGTCACGCACCACCAGGTTGCTTGGGTAGTTGACCCGGTCGCACAAGCGCGCCAGGAGCGGCTGGCCAAGTTCGGTCAGCTCCAGCGACGCCAGGTACTCGAAGCCCAGGCGCAGCACGGACATGCCGAGGCGGTATTCATTGCCGCTGCGGGTGACGAAACCCATGGTTTCCAGGGTGGTCAGCAGGCGGAAGATGGTCGAGCGTGGCAGTGCCAACCGGCGTGCCAGCTCCGGTGCGGTCAGGGTGCGGTTGCGCCGGCTGAACTCACAGAGCAGGAGCAGGCCGCGCTCGAGGCCTGGAACGATGTATTTGTCCTGAGCGTCTTTGAGCAGATCGGAATCGTTCATTGGGTTCTACCTGTCAGGGATTGTTGGAGGGCATAGGCCAGGCGCCCGGCAACCACTTGCGGTTGCTCGATGGGGCTGGCGTGGCCGGCGTCGGCGATCAGGTTGAAGCTGGCGCCCAGCGCCTTGGCCACGCTCAGGCAGGCCTCGGCGGGGGTGATGCTGTCGGCTTCACCGCAATGCACCTCGCAGGGCATGGCCGGCTGGCCATGACGCAGCAGGTCATCGCCGCACAGCAATTCAATGGCCTGGCGATAACCACCGGGGTTCAGGCGCGCCATGTTCCAGCGCACCCAGGCCAGGGCCTGGGGCGTGGCACGGGGCGACAACATATGAGCGCTGCGTTGTTCGGCCAGGCCGGCGATACCCAGGCGTTGCAGGTTGTCCAGGCGTTGCTGGCGTACCTGTTGGCGCTGTTGGGTCAGATGCGGTGCGCCGTAACCGCGAGCCGGGCTGATCAACACCAGGCGGCTCACCCGATGAGCCTGCGAACTGCGGGCGAACGCCAGGGCGGTGAGCGCTCCCAGTGAGTGACCCACCAGCACGCAGGTTTCAACCTCCAGTGCATCGAGCATCTGTACCAAACGGGCCGCGTACTGTTCGGCCTTGGGAACATCCGATTCCAGTGCGCTGGAGTCGCCGTAGCCGGGTGCATCCCAGGCAACGACCCGGGTTTCGTGGACCAGTTGCCGAGCCACTTGCAGCCAGGACGCCGCCCCGGAGCCGATACCGTGCAGCAACACCACCACTGGCCCAGCACCACATTCGCGCAAGGCCTGTTGCCCTCCGGCGGCAGCCACCAGGCGCTGAGGAAAATCGCGCTCCAGTTGGGCTTGCAGGCCGGCCGTCGGCGCGGCTTGAGAGAGTCCTGGCTGCATGGGCTTATCCGCGCTTGATCGAAGCCAGAGGGTGCTCTGGCGGATAGGTCGGGGTGATGGGTTTTTTCGCGCCGAGCATCACGCACATCAACGCATCTTCATCGCCGATGTTGATCTCTTCGCGGTACACGCCCGGTGGTACGGAAATCACGTCGCGGTCGGTGAGGATGGTCTCGAAGCGCTCGCCATCTTTCTCCAGCACCACCTTGAGCTTGCCGCGCAATACGAAAAACACTTCTTCGACGTCGATGTGCAGGTGCGGCGGACCTTCGTGGCCGGCCGGGATCACCATGGTGGAGAAAGTGAAATGCTCCGACGGGATGGTGTTCATATCGGTACTGATGCCGGTGCCGCCGGTGCCGATGTAGCGCATCTGTGCGCGGCGGAACTTGGGGTCGTAGTCGGCCTGGAACTTCAGCGCATCCCAGTCGTACTTGCGCGTTTCGTAACGGGCGATACGGGTGTTCATCCAGCTTTCCAGGCTGGCGCCGGCCGGGCGGTCCCAGCTTTTCGGGGTGTCGTTTTGGGCAGATAGATCAGTCATGACAGTCTCCAGATCAAGGCATGACGAACCCGCCGTTGACCGGCAGGGTTTGTCCAGTGATGAAGCGAGCAAGGTCGGACAGCGCGAACAGCACCGCGCCGCTGACGTCTTCGGGCAGTTGCGGGCGTTGGATGGCCCGCTGGTCGTTGTACAAACGGTGGCGAGCCTCGGGCACGTAGGCGGTGGCTTCCACCAGCACCAGGCCAGGGGCGATGGCGTTGACCGTGATGTTGTCGGCGCCCAGCTCGCGGGCCAGGCTGCGGGTCATGGCGATGATCGCGCCCTTGCTGGCGACATAGGCCAACAGGTTCGGCGCGCCCCACAGGGGCGTGTCGGAGGCCAGGTTGACGATGGCGCCGTGGCCGCTGGCGCGCAGCGCCGGCAGGCAGGCGGTGGTCATCAGCCAGGTGCCGCGCACGTTGACCTGCATCACCTGGTCCCAGGTGTCGATGCTCAGGTCTTCACAGCCTTTGCCACCGGAGTTGGTGATGGAGGCGTTGTTCACCAGGCCATCGAGACCGCCCAGCAGATCGACTGTCGCGTCGACGCACGCCTGGATCGACTCAGGCTGGGCCAGGTCGACCGTGACCGCGTGAACATCCAGGCCCAGGGCCTGTAGTTCACAGGCCGCCTGTTGCACACGTTCTTCCAGCACATCGGCAATCACCACGCGGGCACCGGCCTGGCCGATGGCCTGGGCAAAACCATAGCCCAGGCCACGGGCGCCGCCGGTTACCAGCACGCGGCGACCTTCGAGCAAACGATTACGGTCGTTCATCATTGCGTGCTCAACATGGCTTTGGGCATGTAGTGCAGGACGCGTTTTTCCGCCCATACCACGGCGCCGTAGGCGACCACCCCAATCAGGGTGAGCATGACGATGGCGACGAACACACCGGCCGTGTTGCCTTGGCCCTCGGCGTCCACCAACAGGAAGCCAAGGCCCTGGTTGCCGCCGACCAGCTCACCGACGGTGACGCCGATCACGGCCAAGGTGGAGGCGATGCGCAGGCCGGAAAACAGCGCGGCCATGGCGGAGGGGAATTCCACCAGGCGGAAAATCTGCCAGCGGTTGGCGTTCATGGTGCGCACCAGGTTGATCATGTCCGGATCGACCGTGCGGATCGCCGAGAGCACGTTGATCATCACCGGGAAAAATACGATCAGGATTGCAATCAGAATCTTCGGGTAGATGGTGTAGCCCAGCCACATCACGAACAGTGGCGCAAAGGCGACCTTCGGTGCAATCTGCAACGCCAGGATGTAGGGCGACAGCATCGCTTCAGCCGCGGGCGACAGGCCCAGGGACACACCAATCATCACGCCCAGCAAGGCGCCCAGGGCGAAGCCGACGACGATCTCCATGGCGGTGATCAGGGTGTGTTCCAGCAGGCCGCCGCTGTGCCACATCACCAGGCTTTCCTGGGCTACGCGGCTGAGTTTGGGCATGACGAATTCGGGCATGCCGAGCAGCCCGGGGCCCCATTGCCAGAGCGCCAGGAACAGGATCAGCAGCGCCACGCTACCGAGCACGGAGGGGTTCAGGTTTTTCATCGTATGCGTACCTTGTTGTCCGGTGCGTTATTGCGCGGCGACCGGGCTGTCGACGAATTGGTTGGTGAACAGCTCATCCAGCGGGGTTTCCCGGGGCACGATGCCTTCGCTCACGTAGAACTGGCGGACCTTGTCCAGGCGCTCGGGGTCGATGTGCCCCAGCACGCGCTGGTTGGCGTAGACGTGCTCGACATAGAGCTTGAAGATCTTCTCCAGTGAGTCTTCCTTGCCGGCGTAGGTCGGGACCGCCTTGGCAAAGGTGACGGCGGCGGCGCGTGGGTCCTGGATAATGTCGTGCATGCCTTTGAGGGTGGCCTGCACCACGCCGCGTACCACTTGGGGGTGGTTTTTGATGGCGTCATCCGAGGCGAGGATGGCCTGGGCCATGCTTTCGAAAATCTGCTCTTGGGGAATCAGCTTGATCTGCGCGCCGGCTTCTTCGGCGGTGACCATCCAATCCGGGACGCCGGCCATGGCCTGGGCCTTGTTGGCCGTGAATAACTGCCAGACTCCGGCAGGGCCCGCGGCCTGGATGTCCACGTCATTCTTGCCAAGGCCTGCCTTGCGCAACGAAGCGAGCAGCGCGTAGTAGGTGGTGTCGGAATACGACATCACCGTCATGGTCTTGCCCTTGAGGTCGCTGACGTTATTGATGTTGTCCTTGGCGTGAGTGGCGATCATGGTCACGCCGCCCGCGCCCAGCACCGCCACGGCGCGCACCGGGATACCGTTGCCGCGCACCATGATCGGCGTGTCGCCGATGGCACCGCCGAGCAGGGCATTGCCGGCACCGATCTGCTTGGCCACGTCCACGCCACCTTTGGCTGCAATGAACGTCAGGTTCAGGTCCTGGTCCGCGTAATAGCCTTTTTCCTTGGCGATGATCCAGGGTGCAAAGGCTGGCAAGTTAGGCGGTGCCGGCAGCAGGTAGGTAACGTCGGTTGGCTGCGCCTGGGCCGCGCAGGCGAGGCCGAGGCCAAGGCTGAGCGCGCAAAAACGTTGGAACAGAGACTTGAGCATGGGAACTCCTGAATCGGTTGGGGGCCGCAAGCGCGGTAATCAGTGCAGTTCGGTGTCGGCGCCGACGTGCAGCAGCTCCATCAGGCGGCCGACCAGCGGGCCGATCTCCGGTAGCTTGCGGCGCTCCAGCGGGTTATCGCGAAACGGCAGGTCGATGCTGATTTCTTCGATGATGGTGCCGGGGCGTGCGCTCATGACCAGCAACCGGTCGGACATGGCGATGCCCTCGATCAGGTCGTGGGTGATGAACAGCGCAGTCTTCTTTTCATCGAACAGCATCCGTGCCATGTCCTGCTGCAGGATCATCTTGGTCTGGGCGTCGAGGGCGGAAAACGGCTCGTCGAGGAACAACACCTGGGGGTCGATGGCCAGGGTGCGTGCCAGGGCGGCGCGCTGGCGCATGCCACCGGAGAGCTGGAACGGGTAATGGTCGGCGAAGCCGTTGAGATGGCAACGGTCGAGCAAGTCCAGAGCCACCTTCTGCCGGGTCGCACTGGGCACGCCTTGAATTTCCAGGCCCAGTTCTACGTTGCGGCGAATGCTGCGCCATGGCATCAGCAAATCTTTTTGCAACATGAACGCGACTTGAGGCACGGGCCCGGTCACTGGCTCACCGCCCACGAAGACTTCGCCTTCACTGGGGCGATACAGGCCAGAGCCCATATTGAGGATGGTGCTCTTGCCGCAGCCGGACGGACCGATGATCGACACGACCTCGCCGCGACGGATCTTGAAGTTCACATCGCGAATGGCAAATGGCGCTGCTGTTTTACCTTTGGCTGGGAAACATTTACCGACATTACGGAATTCAATTTCAGTCGGCTCCAGCTCTTCCTTAAGTGCGGGCGTATTCCATTGGGGCGTCACGGCGTACATCTCTTTCACAGCCATCAGGAAGGTACTCTGGTCTGTTTTATAGGTGATACGCCGTTTAGTGCATGAACAATGCCAGTGAGTTAATTCCTACAAATTTTTGTTGAATTCCCTTTTAAATTAATTAGTTGCGAGATTAAGGTTGATTAACGATCGTTTCATATATGAAACCATTGTTTTTATATGGCACGAAACTGCACACCATTTGTGCATACGATGGGAACTTGCAATGAATGAATGCTTTTTCAAGTAACGCCGCAGGTGTGATGTTTTATAGGTGAAACGCACTAACAGCGCTTTATATAAGGAGAGGAATTGCGGGCAAAAAAAAGGGCCTGAAGAACGAGTCTTCAAGCCCTCAAAAGGTGAGAGGTGTCTAGTCCCTCAGCCTGGTGAGCGGTGCAACAAACGCTTAGGCCTTCAGCGGGACCAAGCGTGGGGCAATCATGTTTTCGGGGCGCAGGATGTCGTCGAGCATGGCGTCGTCGAGCAAGCCTTCTTCACGCACCAGTTCCAGCACGCCGCGCCCGCTTTCCAGAGCGATACGCGCGATGCGGGTGGCATTTTCATAGCCGATGTAGGGGTTCAGCGCGGTGACCAGGCCGATGGAGTGCTCCACCAGTTCGCGGCAGCGCGCTTCGTTGGCGGTGATGCCGACGATGCAGTGCTCGCGCAGCATGTCCATGGCGCGTTGCAGCAGGCGGATCGAGTCGAAGATCTTGAAGGCGATCAGCGGCTCCATCACGTTCAGTTGCAGTTGGCCGCCTTCGGCAGCCATGGTCAGGGCCAGGTCGTTACCGATGACCTGGAACGCTACCTGGTTGACCGCTTCCGGGATCACCGGGTTGACCTTGCCGGGCATGATCGAGCTGCCGGGCTGGCGCGCCGGCAGGTTGATCTCGTTGATGCCGGTGCGTGGGCCGCTGGACAGCAGGCGCAAGTCGTTGCAGATCTTCGACAGCTTCACGGCGGTACGCTTGAGCATGCCGGAGAACAGCACGAAAGCGCCCATGTCGGAGGTGGCTTCGATCAAGTCGGCCGCCGGTACCAGCGGCTGGCCGCTGATGGTGGCCAGGCGTTGTACGGCCAGAGCCTGGTAGCGCGGGTCGGCGTTGATGCCGGTGCCGATGGCGGTGCCGCCCAGGTTCACTTCGGTGAGCAACTCCGGCGCCAGGGTCTTCAGGCGCGCCAGGTCTTCGCCCAAGGTAGTGGCGAAAGCGCGGAATTCCTGGCCGAGGGTCATCGGCACGGCGTCTTGCAACTGGGTGCGGCCCATTTTCAGCACATGGCTGAACTCGGCGCCTTTGGCGGCGAACGCCTGGATCAGGCTGTCGAGGCTGGCCAGCAGCGCGTCGTGGCCCAGCAGCAGACCCAGGCGGATCGCGGTCGGGTAGGCGTCGTTGGTCGACTGCGCCATGTTCACGTCGTTGTTGGGATGCAGGTACTGGTATTCGCCTTTCTGGTGACCCATGGCCTCCAGCGCGATGTTGGCGATGACTTCGTTGGCATTCATGTTGGTTGAAGTGCCGGCGCCGCCTTGAATCATGTCCACCACGAACTCTTCGTGGAAATCGCCGCGGATCAGGCGGGCACAGGCTTCGCTGATGGCGGCGTGCTTGGCATCGCTGAGCTGGCCCAACTCACGGTTGGCGTCAGCTGCGGCTTGCTTGACCATTGCCAGGCCGACCACCAATTTCGGGTAATGCGAAATCGGAACGCCCGAGAGGCGGAAGTTATTCACCGCTCGCAGGGTCTGGATGCCGTAATACGCTTGAGCCGGTACTTCAAGTACGCCAAGCAGGTCTTTTTCTGTGCGGAATGATGCAGCGGAGGACATGACGGAAATCATCTCGATATGGACCCGGAACTGGCCGGAACGCTGCGAATGCTAGGCTTGTAGAACTTTTTGGGCCAATGCTGTTAAGCACTGGCCTATGCACAAACGGCATAATGTGGATGTGACCCAGCTATGATGGCGGGCGTGTGTGCCAAAATGGTGCATACCCTTGGGAGGAAGTGATGAACCTTGAGAGCAAATGGCTGGAAGACTTCAGCGCCCTGGCGGCCACCCGCAGTTTTTCCCAGGCAGCGGAACGGCGCTTTGTCACCCAACCGGCGTTCAGCCGCCGTATCCGTAGCCTTGAGGCCGCGTTGGGCCTGACCCTGGTCAACCGCTCGCGTACGCCAGTGGAGTTGACGGCGGCGGGGCAGCTGTTCCTGGTGACCGCGCGCACGGTGGTCGAACAGCTGGGCGAAGTACTGCGCCATTTGCATCACCTGGAAGGCGGGCAGGGCGAAGTCATGCAGGTGGCGGCCGCGCACTCGCTGGCACTGGGGTTCTTCCCACGCTGGATCGCACAGCTGCGCAACGAGGGCCTGAACATCGCCACGCGACTGGTCGCCACCAACGTCGGCGATGCGGTACACGCCCTTCGCGAAGGTGGCTGCGACCTGATGCTGGCGTTCTACGACCCGGATGCCGCGATGCAGATGGACGCCGAGATCTTCCCGTCCCTGCATCTGGGCAACACCGAGATGCTCCCGGTCTGCGCCGCCGATGCGGACGGCAAGCCGCTGTTCGACCTGGAGGGTGAGGGCAGTGTGCCGCTGCTCGCCTACAGCGCCGGGGCGTTCCTTGGCCGCTCGGTGAATCTGCTGCTGCGCCAGCGGGCCCTGCGTTTCACCACCATCTATGAAACCGCCATGGCCGACAGCCTAAAGAGCATGGCGCTCGAAGGCTTGGGGATCGCCTGGGTGCCGCAGTTGAGCGTACGTGCGGAGTTGGCGCGCGGCGAACTGGTGGTGTGCGGCGGGCCGCAATGGCATGTGCCGCTGGAGATTCGCTTGTATCGCTGCGCGTTGGTGCGCAAGGCGAATGTGCGGTTGTTGTGGCGCAAGCTGGAAGGTGGGGCCGCGCAAGGGGATCGAGGTCTCGCTTGAATTAAATTGAGTAGTTTACTGCTCAATAGATCGCTTTTTATCATTTTTGATCATTTTTCTGCCCAAAAAGTATTGTTCAATACGTGATCACTTGCCGGATAAATATTGGCTAGAATACTGATCAAAGATTTGTGTAAATCCATCTTTTGATCAGGAAACTGCACAAAATGCGAATGACGACGATGAGTGAGCAAGCTATCGCACAAGCGATTGGCTCGCGCGTTGAAGCCTTGAGGGTGAAGAAGAACATCAATCAGGAAACGATTGCCGAGGAGGCGGGTATTTCCCGCACGACGTTACGGCAGTTGATGGCGGGCAAGGGCACCTTGGTCAATCTGATTGCGGTGTTGCGGGTGATCGGGGAACTGGATCGGTTGAGTTCTCTGGTCGAGGAGGTGCGTTCAAGCCCCATCCAGATGGCGAAAATGGGCGGGAAAAAACGTCAGCGCGCCTATACCACCCGCAAAGACTCATCCGAAACCACCTCCGTACCGGGCCAGAAAAAGCGCCTTGTGCCCGACACAGTCAAGAAGGACACCCGTTGGTGATTGCACAGATCTATTTATGGGGTTTATACGTCGGAGCGCTCAATTGGGACGAGACAACCCAGGTGGGCGAGTTCGAGTTTTCACCCGAGTTTGTCTCCACGGGGCTTGAGATCTCGCCCATTCACATGCCCGCCCGCGCCGGGTACACCTACGCATTTACCAACCTGAACCGGGAAACCTATAAGGCGCTTCCGGCGATTTTTGCCGACTCGCTTCCGGATGACTTCGGTAATGCATTGATCAACGCTTGGTTGGCGCAGCAGGGGCGCGACAAGCTTTCGTTCACACCGGTGGATCGACTCCTCTACCAAGGTAATCGCGGTATGGGCGCGCTGGAATATCGGCCGGCCATGAATACTGAGGCCAACGAGGCCGAAACCATCGAGATCGCGGCGCTGACCCAGTTGGCTGGGGAGGTGCTCTCGGGGCGACAAAGCCTGGAGGACCGGCTGACATCCAATGACCCTAGCGTCGACGACGCCGCGTTGCAGCGCTTGATCCAGGTGGGCACAAGTGCCGGTGGCGCTCGCGCAAAGGCGATCATTGCCATCAATCGCGAAGGACATATCCGGTCAGGGCAGGTTCCAGCGCCCAAAGGCTATAGCTACTGGTTGCTCAAGTTCGATGTCGCAAAAAACACTGACGTGCTTGCCGATAGCCAGGGGTTTGGTCGCATCGAGTACGCCTACTACTTGATGGCCAGGCAAGCCGGTGTGGTAATGACGGAGTGCCGTCTGCTTGAAGAGGGCGGGCGTGCTCATTTCATGACCAAGCGATTCGACCGGACCGATGACGGTGACAAGATTCACACCGCGACCTTGTGCGCACTGGATCATGCTGACTACAAAAAACCGGGTGAGTACTCCTACGCCGAGGCCCTGAACGTGTTCAGGGCGCTGAAACTGGGGCGTCGGGAAGCGGAGCAGTTTTTTAGACGCATGGTATTCAACGTGATCGCCCGGAATCAGGACGACCACACCAAGAACATCAGCTTTTTGCTGGACACTGACGGTACCTGGTATTTGTCGCCTGCCTATGACGTTACCTGGTCCTATATGCCTGGAAACTTCTGGGTCGACAGCCATCAGATGAGCATCAACGGTAAGCGCGACAATTTTGTGGTGGATGACTTGCTCAGTGTGGGCAGCCAGATCAAAGGGCTGAAGGCCAAGCAGGTCATTCGCGAGGTGCATGAGGCGGTGATGCAATGGCCTGTGATCGCTGCAAAAGTGGGGGTCTCGTCGGTCATGATCGATGCGATTGCCAAGACCCATCGACTGGACCTCGCGCCTGACTCTTAAGTCAATAAAACCGCCACTTTGCGCCGCTAGACAGATGGTCATCCCAGGGGCTGTTTATCTGGATTATTACGGTATACTGCGCGGCCTTCGGCCGGTCCAACCGGCCTTAATTCGTACTCCAAGCCACGCCGGTCTCCCGCGTGGCTTGTTGTTTTTTGACGCGCCTGCGGGCGCCCAGAGAGAAGAGGCACGACGATGAGTGCATTGGTTGGCGTGATCATGGGCTCCAAGTCCGATTGGTCCACCCTTAGCCACACCGCCGATATGCTGGAAAAACTCGGCATTCCGTATGAAGTGAAGGTGGTCTCCGCCCACCGCACGCCGGACTTGCTGTTCCAGTATGCCGATGAAGCAGAATCCCGTGGCATCGAGGTGATCATCGCCGGTGCCGGTGGCGCGGCGCACCTGCCAGGCATGTGTGCAGCCAAGACCCACCTGCCGGTGCTGGGTGTGCCGGTGCAGTCGGCGATGCTCTCGGGCGTGGATTCGCTGTTGTCCATCGTGCAGATGCCAGCCGGTATCCCGGTGGCGACCCTGGCAATCGGCAAGGCCGGCGCGATCAACGCCGCCTTGCTGTCCGCCAGCATCCTGGGCGCCAAGCACCCGCAGTTCCACGCGGTGCTGAAAAAATTCCGTGCCGAGCAGACAGACAGCGTGCTGGACAATCCGGACCCACGTATCGCCTGAGGTTGTTGACGATGAAAATCGGTGTAATCGGTGGCGGCCAACTGGGCCGCATGCTGGCCCTGGCGGGCACTCCGCTGGGAATGAATTTCGCTTTCCTGGACCCGGCGCCAGACGCTTGCGCCGCCGCCCTGGGTGAACACCTGCGCGCTGACTACAGCGACCCGGATCACCTGCGCCAACTGGCCGACGAAGTCGACCTGGTGACCTTCGAGTTCGAAAGTGTCCCGGCCGAAACCGTGGCCTTCCTGTCGCAGTTCGTGCCGGTTTACCCGAGCGCCGAAGCCTTGCGCATCGCCCGGGACCGCTGGTTCGAGAAGAGCATGTTCAAGGACCTGGGCATCCCTACCCCGGCTTTCGCCGACATCCAGTCCCAGACAGACCTGGACGCCGCTGTCGCCAGCATCGGCCTGCCGGCCGTGTTGAAAACCCGCACTTTGGGTTACGACGGCAAGGGCCAGAAAGTCCTGCGCAGCGAAGCCGACGTGGTCGGTACTTTCGCCGAACTGGGCAGCGTTCCTTGCCTGCTGGAAGGCTTCGTGCCGTTCACCGGCGAAGTCTCGCTGATTGCCGTGCGGGCTCGCGATGGCGAGATCCGTTTCTACCCCTTGGTGCACAACACCCACGTCAACGGCATTCTCAAAGTGTCGGTGGCCAGCACTGATCACCCGCTGCAAGCCCTCGCCGAGGACTACTCCAGCCGTGTGCTCAAGCAGCTGGATTACGTCGGCGTGATGGCGTTCGAGTTCTTTGAAGTCGACGGCGGCCTCAAGGCCAACGAGATCGCGCCCCGTGTGCACAACTCCGGGCATTGGACCACCGAAGGCGCCGAGTGCAGCCAGTTCGAAAACCACCTGCGCGCGGTGGCCGGCTTGCCGTTGGGCTCTACGGCCAAGGTCGGCGAGAGCGCCATGCTCAATTTCATTGGCGTGGTACCGCCGGTTGAACGGGTGATCGCGATCGACGACTGCCACCTGCACCACTACGGCAAGGCCTTCAAGGCGGGGCGCAAAGTCGGTCATGCCAACCTGCGTTGCAAGGACCGTGCGACCCTGCAGGCACAGATCCTCAAGGTCGAGGCGCTGATCGCCGAGCAATAACCCGAGGTTCGGCGGGAACCATTGGTGGCCGTCGTCTCTCTGATTGCAGGATGACAAAGCCTGACTAGGCTTTGTCATGACTCATATTCAATCAGAGGGAAATGCCATGGGTATCATTGGAACCATCTTTATCGGCTTGATCGTTGGCCTGCTGGCGCGTTTCCTCAAGCCTGGCGACGACAGCATGGGCTGGATCATGACCATCCTGTTGGGTATCGCCGGCTCCCTGGCCGCGACGTACGGCGGCCAGGCACTGGGGATCTACCAGGCAGGCCAGGGTGCGGGCTTCATCGGCGCACTGGTGGGTGCCATCGTGTTGCTGGTGATCTACGGCCTGATCAAAAAGAAGTAATCAGCCGACAAAGTCCTCTGCGCTGCGCAGGCGCAGAGGGCTAGAATGCTCGGCACTTGTATTTGCCGAGCCTCTACATGCGCCGTCTTCTATTGACCCTTCTGCTGCTGGCCCCTGGCCTGACCCATGCTGGCGAACTGCCGGAAACTGACTGGCTTGAGCTGATGCCGCTTTCGGACCAGAAAGCCCTCGAAGCCATGCCCGAGATCGACCACAATTCCCCCGAAGCCCAAGGCACGTTCACCGAAAAGGGTGGCTTGAAACAGAGCAAAGGCTTGCCCGCGGTAATGTATTCCACCAAGACTGTGGCGGCCATGAACGGCAAAGACATCCGTATCGGCGGCTATCCAGTGCCGTTGGAAACCGATGCCAAAGGCCGCAGCACGCTGTTCTTCCTGGTGCCGTATCCGGGCGCCTGCATCCATGTGCCGCCACCGCCGCCTAACCAACTGGTGCTGGTGCGATATCCCAAGGGGTTGAAGCTGGATGATATCTACACGCCGTTGTGGGTGACGGGCACGTTGAAGGTGGAGAAGGTCAACAATGACTTGGCCGATGCAGCTTACGCGCTGGAGGCCGGGAAGGTGAGGGTAGTGAAGGAATCCGATCTCTAAAGCCCAACACATAACCAATGCGGGAGGGAGCAAGCCCCCTCCCACATTTGATTGGGTTTACGAGGTGATACTGGTGATGCTCACGCCCAGAGTGTGGCTTTCACCGGGCGCCAGGCTCACCACATCATCCAGCACATTCGCCGTCTCGATGCACAACATGCCCTGCCAGCCGTCATTGGCCATGTCATCAAGCGCCTTGGCCCGTTCGGTCCAGGGGTTCCAGACTACCGTCGAGTTCGAGCCCTGGCTGGTGAGTTGAACGCGGCGCTGCCAGTCTTTATCGACAATGCTCAACTGCGCCGGCGTATCCAGGTAGATGCGATCGGTCTCGGCGGTGAACTGCAGCTGGCCGGCTTGCTGCTTCTCGGTCCAGCCGTCGGCGGTATCGATATACGCCAAGCCATCCAGGCCCTCGACCTGCACACTGCGCACATCGCTCACAGCAAAGTAGGTGTGCAGCGCCTGGCTGAGGGTCACGGTGTCGGTGCCTTGATTGTGGCTGGTCAGTTGGATATGCAGTTGGTCGTCCAGCAGCAGGCTTAACGTCAAGTTGACCTGATGGGGCCAGTCGGGAAAGCCGCCCGCAGGAACCGGCAGCACCAGCTCGATGCGCAGGGTTTCACCTTCAATTGCAGTCTCGGTCAATTCCCAGAGGGCGGTGCGCACAAAACCATGCGCACCAGCCGGTTGATCGCTTTGACGCATCGTCTTGACGCTTTGCGGGTTGCGATCGAACACGCCAAACCACGGCCAGCACACCGGCACCCCGGTACGAATGCCCTTGCCCGGCTTGAACACCGCTTCAGGGTTCGGCCAGATCAGCGGCTGCTCGCCCTGGCGCTGGTAACTGAAGATATGCGCACCCTGCCGGGCCACCATCAGTTCGGCGCCGTTGTGGCGAATGCGCCAGCAGTCCAGCTCGTCGACTTTCACCGTTTCAACGTGGGGCGTAGGCATAACAAAGCTCTCTCAAGGGCGGGCAATGGGGCAATTGACCGTGAAAACCCGGGGATGTTTAACGCGCCCGTGACGGTACCGACCGCGTGCGGCCGCTGCCATCGATGGCGACGAACACAAATACCGCCTCGGTCACCTTGCGCCATTCGCTGGACAGCGGGTCATCGCTCCACACCTCGACCATCATCTGGATCGAGCTGCGGCCAATTTCCAGGGCCTGGGTATAGAAGGAAAGCTGCGCGCCCACTGCCACCGGTACCAGGAAGGCCATGCGGTCAATAGCCACAGTCGCCACTCGCCCACCGGCAACCTTGCTGGCCATTGCCGTGCCGGCCAGGTCCATCTGCGCGACCAGCCAGCCGCCGAAGATATCGCCAAAACCGTTGGTTTCACGAGGGAGTGCAGTGATTTGCAGGGCGAGATCGCCTTGCGGGATAGGATCTTCTTGTTCGAGTTCGATCATGCCGGGGGTGCCTCTGACCCGTGACGCTTCTTATAAGTGGTGCAAAGTGGATAGCCGACTATTGGAAAAACGTTTCAGCACAAACATACGCGTTCGATGCGTTTCTCGTAAGGCGTGCTAAGGGAAACTCTGGCAAACCGGCTGGGCGGCCCCAACGGCGTTTGGCACAGCAGCCCTCAAGACCGCGGTTCTGCGCTTGCAAGGGCCGAGTATATCGAGACGCTGGCGCCGCGACGACCTCCCAAGGCTCATTTGGTCGGTAAATAGGCGCTGTATCGGGGCTTTTTCCGGCAACTGTGCTTCTGGCCGAGTTGAGCGCTGGCCTGCGCCGGTAAGATTGCCTGCCACTGAACTGTTATAGGCTCGGCGCTGTGCTTTTTGGAGCGATTTGCTATCTTGCCAAGCCTGCCGCAAGTCCCGGGCTTGCCGTCCTGACTACTATAAGAGAAACCTTGCCATGTCCTCCGTGCCCGCAAGCAGTGCGCAACCCTCGCGCCCGCTGACCCGCAACGACTACAAAACCCTGTCGCTGTCTGCCTTGGGCGGGGCGCTGGAGTTCTACGACTTCATCATCTTCGTGTTTTTCGCCACCGTGGTCGGGAAGCTGTTCTTCCCCGTCGACATGCCCGAATGGCTGCGCATGATGCAGACCTTCGGCATCTTCGCCGCCGGCTATCTGGCGCGCCCTCTGGGCGGCATCATCATGGCGCACTTCGGTGATCTGCTGGGGCGCAAGAAGATGTTCACCCTGAGCATCTTCATGATGGCCGTGCCGACCCTGATCATGGGCCTGCTACCGACTTACGCGCAGATTGGCCTGTGGGCGCCGCTCCTGCTGCTGCTGATGCGCGTCATCCAGGGCGCGGCGATTGGCGGCGAGGTACCCGGCGCCTGGGTGTTCGTCTCCGAGCACGTCCCGCCGCGCCACATCGGCTACGCCTGCGGCACCCTGACCAGCGGCCTCACCGCCGGTATCTTGCTGGGCTCGCTGGTGGCCACCGCCATCAATACGGCCTATACCCCGGAGCAGGTCTCCGATTACGCCTGGCGGATCCCGTTCCTGCTCGGCGGTGTATTCGGCCTGCTGTCGGTGTATCTGCGCCGCTGGCTGCATGAAACACCGATCTTCGCCGAGATGCAGCAACGCAAGACCTTGGCTGCCGAGCTGCCGTTGCGCGCAGTGCTGCGCGATCATCGCGGCGCCATTGTGTTGTCGATGCTGCTGACCTGGCTGCTGTCGGCCGGTGTCGTGGTGGTTATCCTCATGACCCCGACCGTGCTGCAAACCGTCTATCACTTCAGCCCTACGGTTGCGCTGCAAGCCAACAGCCTGGCCATCGTGACGTTGAGCCTGGGTTGCATCGCCTCGGGTGCCCTGGCCGATCGTTTTGGCGCCGGCCGCGTATTGGTCACCGGTTGCGCGTTGCTGCTGGCAACCTCCTGGACGCTCTATCACAGCCTGATGGCTCACCCGGACTGGCTGTTCCCGTTGTACGCCTTGACCGGCCTGTTTGTCGGCACCATCGGTGTAGTGCCCTACGTGATGGTAAAAGCGTTCCCGCCAGTGGTGCGTTTCAGTGGCCTGTCGTTCTCCTACAACGTCGCCTATGCCGTGTTCGGTGGGCTGACGCCATTGGCGGTGTCACTGCTGATGAAGGAGAGCCCCATGGGGCCGGCCTACTACGTTGCTGCTCTGTGTTTGATGGGGATGCTGGTGGGTGGATATCTGTGGAGGCGTTCCCGCTAAGATTGATCGTTCCTCCGATAGTGGCCTTTCATCTAATTGTCATATTTAAGACATAGAGTGTTCACACGGCCTCCCGATACTTGGCCCCGATCCAATTATCCCTATCTGCTAGGAGCAAGGCATGAAACTGAAACGTTTGATGGCGGCAATGACTTTTGTCGCTGCTGGCGTTGCGACCGCCAACGCGGTGGCCGCTGGTGTTGATCCGGCAATCCCGGCTTACGTCAAGACCACTGGTGTGTCGGGCAACCTGTCCAGCGTCGGTTCCGATACCCTGGCCAACCTGATGACCCTGTGGGCCGAGGGTTACAAGAAGGAATACCCGAACGTCAACATCCAGATTCAAGCTGCCGGTTCCGCCACCGCGCCACCTGCGCTGACTGAAGGCACCTCCAACCTGGGCCCGATGAGCCGCAAGATGAAGGACACGGAACTGGCGGCCTTCGAGCAGAAGTACGGCTACAAGCCAACCGCTATCCCGGTTGCCGTGGACGCCCTGGCGGTGTTCGTGCACAAGGACAACCCGATCCAGCACCTGACCATGGAGCAAGTGGACGCGATCTTCTCCTCGACTCGCCTGTGCGGCGCCAAAGCTGACGTTAAAACCTGGGGCGACCTGGGTGTGACCGGCGACCTGGCCAACAAGCCAGTGCAATTGTTCGGTCGCAACTCGGTATCCGGCACCTACGGCTACTTCAAGGAAGAAGCCCTGTGCAAAGGCGACTACAAGCCTAACGTGAACGAACAACCTGGCTCGGCTTCGGTCGTGCAGTCGATCAGCTCCTCGCTGAACGGCATCGGTTACTCGGGCATCGGCTACAAGACCGCCAGCGTGAAGACCGTAGCCCTGGCCAAGAAAGGCAGCACTGACTTCATCGAAGACAGCGAAGAAAACGCCCTGAACGGCAAATACCCGCTGTCGCGCTTCCTCTACGTTTATGTCAACAAAGCCCCGAACAAGCCGCTGGCACCGCTGGAAGCCGAGTTCGTGAAACTGGTGCTGTCCAAGCAGGGCCAGGAAGTCGTGGTGAAAGACGGCTACATTCCGCTGCCAGCCAAAGTGGCCGCCAAGGCACTGGCTGACCTGGGTCTGAAAGAAGGCAACTAAGCCTGCGATACCTGATGTAGACGCATGCTTTTCTGTGGGAGCGGGCTTGCCCGCGATGCTGGCGACGCGGTTTAGCGTTGAAATCGTGTTGATGCCATCGCGGGCAAGCCCGCTCCCACATAAGCAGTCTGCATCCCTAATTTTTTATCCGCTGCCAGCCTTGCTTCGCGGCGGATTTGTTGCGTCACTGCACTGTCATCTTTCTGTCATACAGGATCGCTAGGGTGTGCGCATGAATGATCTGGCCAATTCCACCATGACGACAACTTCTCCCCCCAAGCGCATTGATTTCAATACGCCTGAGCTGCAACGCAAGCGCCGCATGCGCGCGCTCAAGGATCGCCTGACCCGTTGGTACGTGCTGGTCGGCGGCCTCGCCGTTCTCGGTGCAATCACCCTGATTTTCTTCTTCCTCGCCTACGTGGTCGCACCCTTGTTCCAAGGTGCTTCGCTGACCAAGGAAGATGCGCTCACACCAGCCTGGATCCAGGATGCCGGCAAGCCGCTGATGATCTCCCTGGAAGAACAGAACCAGGTCGCCATGCGGGTTTCCGACAAGGGCCAGGCGCTGTTCTTTGCAGTCGACACCGGTGCTGAGCTCAAGCGCGTTGACCTGCCGCTTCCGGCCGGTACCAGCGTGGCCTCCATTGGTGAAGACCAGCCAGGCAGCCCGTTGGTGATCCTTGGCTTATCCAATGGCCAGTCCCTGGTGTTTCGCCACACCTATAAAGTGTCGTACCCGGACGGCAAGAAAACCATCAGCCCGGCGATCGAATACCCCTACGGCGAAACGCCAATCGTGCTGGATGACGCCGGTCGCCCGCTGGAGCACGTCGCGCTCAATGCTACCGACACCTCCCTGGTGGTGGCGGGTTCGGCCGGTTCGCACTTGAACGTGCTGACCCTGAGCCGCGAAGAAAACATGATGACCGGTGAAGTCACCAGTGAGCAGAAGCGTGTCGAGCTGCCACAGATGACCGAACCGGTGAAGGCGATCTTCATCGACCCGCGCCAGCAGTGGCTGTATGTGATCAACGGTCGCGCCCTGGCCGACGTGTTCAGCCTGCGCGACAAGAGCCTCAACGGGCGCTACAAGCTGCTGGAAGACGCCGACACGGAAATCACCGCCAGCACCCAGTTGGTCGGCGGTATCTCGCTGATCCTGGGTAACTCCAAAGGCGGCCTGGCCCAGTGGTTCATGGCCCGCGACCCGGATGGCGAGCAACGCCTCAAGCAGATCCGTACCTTCCAGATGGGCACTGCGCCCATCGTCGAAATCAGCGCTGAAGAGCGCCGCAAAGGCTTCACCGCCCTGGATGCTGCTGGCCAGTTCGGCGTGTTCCACAGCACCGCCCACCGCACCTTGCTGGTGGACCCGGTGGTCGACGGCCAGGGCTTGTTCGGCATGTCGCCACGGGCCAACCGTGTGATCGTCGAGGCGGGCGGCAAGCTGCAACCGCTGTTGCTCGATAATCCGCACCCGGAAGTCTCGTGGAGCGCGTTGTGGAGCAAGGTCTGGTACGAAAACTACGACGAGCCTAAATACGTCTGGCAGTCCACGGCCGCCAACACTGACTTCGAACCCAAGATGAGCCTGGCCCCGCTGACCTTCGGGACCTTGAAGGCTGCGTTCTACGCCATGCTGCTGGCGGCGCCACTGGCGGTTGCCGCCGCAATCTACACCGCGTACTTCATGGCCCCGAGCCTGCGCCGCAAGGTCAAGCCGGTGATCGAGCTGATGGAAGCCATGCCGACCGTGATCCTCGGCTTCTTCGCCGGCCTGTTCCTGGCGCCGTATGTGGAAGGGCATCTACCGGGGATTTTCAGCCTGTTGATGCTGTTGCCGATTGGCATCCTGGTGGCCGGTTTTGTCTTTAGCCGCTTGCCCGAGTCCATTCGCCTGCGGGTGCCGGATGGCTGGGAAAGCGCGATCCTGATCCCGGTGATCCTGTTCGTGGGCTGGCTCTCGCTGTACATGAGCCCGTACCTGGAGACCTGGTTCTTTGGCGGTGACATGCGCATGTGGATCTCCCACGACTTAGGGATTACCTACGACCAGCGCAACGCCCTGGTGGTTGGCCTCGCCATGGGCTTTGCGGTGATCCCGAACATTTACTCCATCGCCGAAGACGCCGTGTTCAGCGTGCCGCGCGGCCTGACCCTGGGCTCCCTGGCCCTGGGCGCCACGCCCTGGCAGACCATGACCCGCGTGGTCATTCTCACCGCCAGCCCGGGCATCTTCTCGGCGCTGATGATCGGCATGGGCCGTGCTGTCGGCGAGACCATGATCGTGCTGATGGCCACCGGTAACACCCCGGTGATGGAGATGAACCTGTTCGAGGGCCTGCGCACGCTGGCGGCCAACGTCGCGGTGGAAATGCCCGAGTCGGAAGTCGGCGGCAGTCACTACCGCGTGTTGTTCCTCTCGGCACTGGTGCTGCTGTTGTTCACCTTCATCATGAACACCCTCGCGGAGCTGATTCGTCAGCGTCTGCGCAAGAAATACTCGTCGCTTTAAGAAAGGTAGAAGTCTGTGAAACAGAACTCCCTGAATGGATGGTTCAAGAGCGGCGCCCCCGGTGTCTGGATCAGCGGTGGCGCGGTGTCCATCGCGGTCATCATGACCATTGGTCTGCTGGCTGTGATTGCGGTGCGGGGCTTGGGCCATTTCTGGCCGGCCGACCTGATCCAGGCCAACTACAACGTACCGGGCCAGGCCAACCACATCGTCATCGGCGAAGTGGTTCAGAAAGAAGAAGTGCCGCGTGAGCGCCTGAAAAGCGCCGGCCTGCCGGTGCCGGACGAAGGCCCTGAGTTCATGACCCGCGAGCTGATCAAGGTCGGCAACCGCGACCTGAACGGCAACGACTTCACCTGGATTGTCGGCGAGTGGTTGAAGGATCAGACCAAGCCGAGCAACCTGATGGCCATCGAGCGTCGCGAATGGGGCAATTTCTACGGCACCCTGGTCAACGTCAAGCAGGACGGCAAGGTCATTGCTGAAGGCGAAGCCGCGTGGCCGGAGTTGCAAGCCCGGGTCGCGCGCGTCAATCAGCTCGCCGCCCAGCTCAAGACCCTGGAAAAATCCGATATCGGCGCGATCAACGCCGGCCTCGAGCGCATCCGCCTGCACGGCCGCAAACTGGAACTGGAAGGCAAGCTCGACGCCGCCGCCCAGGCCGATATGGATGCCGACCGCGCCGAGCTGAACGCCCGCTACCAGGACATCGAAGCACGCCTGGCTGACCTGCACGCCCAGTTCAACCGCGACGCCCTGACAGCCCGCGACGGCAACGGCAAGGAAGTGGAGATCGGCATCGGCAAGGTGGTGCACGCTTACCAGCCTAACGCCATGGGCACGATGACCAAGATCGGCTTCTACTTCAGCAAGGTCTGGGAGTTCCTCAGCGACGACCCACGGGAAGCCAACACCGAAGGCGGGATCTTCCCGGCCATCTTCGGCACCGTGATGATGACCCTGATCATGGCGATGATCGTAACCCCGTTCGGCGTGCTGGCGGCCGTGTACCTGCGTGAATACGCCAAGCAGAACACCCTGACGCGGATTATCCGTATCGCCGTGAACAACCTGGCGGGCGTACCGGCCATCGTCTACGGCGTGTTCGGCCTGGGCTTCTTCGTCTATGTATTGGGCGGTTCGGTTGACCGCCTGTTCTTCGCCGAAGCCCTGCCGGCGCCGACCTTCGGTACCCCAGGCTTGCTGTGGGCCTCGCTGACCCTGGCGCTGCTGGCGGTGCCGGTGGTGATCGTGGCCACCGAAGAAGGCCTGGCGCGGATTCCTCGCACCGTGCGCGAAGGCTCCCTGGCGTTGGGCGCGACCAAGGCGGAAACGCTGTGGAAGATTGTGTTGCCGATGGCCAGCCCGGCGATGATGACCGGCATGATCCTCGCCGTGGCCCGCGCCGCCGGTGAAGTGGCGCCGCTGATGCTGGTGGGGGTGGTGAAACTGGCGCCGTCGCTGCCATTGGACGGTAACTATCCGTACTTGCACCTGGACCAGAAGATCATGCACCTGGGCTTCCATATTTATGACGTCGGCTTCCAGAGCCCCAACGTCGAAGCCGCACGACCGCTGGTGTACGCCACCGCCTTGCTGCTGGTACTGGTGATCGCCACGCTCAACCTGTCGGCGGTGTGGATTCGTAACCACCTGCGCGAAAAATACAAGGCGCTGGACAGCTAATGCGATCCAATGTGGGAGCTGGCTTGCCTGCGATGGCATCACCGCGGTTTTACTGCAATACCGCGCCACCCGCATCGCAGGCAAGCCAGCTCCCACAGGGCTCGGCGTCAGGCACAGAATTTGAGTAAGCCGCCCCGGCGGTTCAACGAAATGAATTGGTAGCACAGGGAGCATCCCATGCAACACGAAAACCATCCCCACGGCATCAACATGTCCGCCTTGGGTCGCGACAAGCAGAGCCTGAGTCTGGCCCAGGAAACCGTGGCCATCGAAGTGCCGGGCCTGAGCCTCTACTACGGCGACAAGCAGGCACTGTTTGACGTCAGCATGAACATCCCCAAGCAGCGCGTCACTGCCTTTATCGGCCCGTCCGGCTGCGGCAAGTCGACGTTGCTGCGTACGTTCAACCGCATGAACGACCTGGTCGACGGTTGCCGTGTGGAGGGTGCCATCAACCTCTACGGCACCAACATCTACCGCAAGGGCGAAGACGTGGCCGAGCTGCGCCGCCGCGTGGGCATGGTGTTTCAGAAGCCCAACCCGTTCCCCAAGACCATCTATGAAAACGTGGTCTACGGCCTGCGCATCCAGGGTATCAACAAGAAGCGCATCCTCGATGAAGCGGTTGAATGGGCCCTCAAGGGCGCGGCCCTGTGGGACGAGGTCAAGGACCGCCTGCACGAATCGGCCCTCGGTCTGTCCGGTGGCCAGCAGCAACGCCTGGTGATCGCCCGCACCATCGCCGTGGAGCCGGAAGTGCTGCTGCTCGACGAACCCTGCTCGGCCCTCGACCCGATCTCGACCCTGAAAGTCGAAGAGCTGATCTATGAACTCAAGTCCAAGTTCACCATCGTTATCGTGACCCACAACATGCAACAGGCGGCACGGGTTTCCGACTACACCGCGTTCATGTACATGGGCAAGCTGGTGGAATTCGGCGATACCGATACCCTGTTCACCAATCCGGCGAAGAAACAGACCGAAGACTACATCACCGGTCGCTATGGCTAGGAGGCCGTAGTTCTCCTCATTGCACTGACGCTGCGGTTCTCCGCACCTTACCGGACGCTCCAAGGACGCCAACATGATTAGCAAAGAAGGCCT
The DNA here is from genome assembly GCF_001439685.1 of Pseudomonas libanensis. Taxonomy (GTDB): domain Bacteria; phylum Pseudomonadota; class Gammaproteobacteria; order Pseudomonadales; family Pseudomonadaceae; genus Aquipseudomonas; species Aquipseudomonas libanensis. The sequence continues at coordinate 198,646 of NZ_JYLH01000003.1, read as the reverse complement.
TACCCATCACATCTCCGCGCAGTTCAACGCCGAGCTTGAGGAAGTGCGCAGCCACCTCCTGGCGATGGGTGGGCTGGTGGAGAAGCAAGTCAACGATGCGGTCACCGCGCTGATCGAGGCCGACTCGGGCCTGGCCCAGCAGGTGCGCGAGATCGATGACCAGATCAACCAGATGGAACGCAATATCGACGAGGAGTGCCTGCGCATTCTCGCCCGTCGCCAGCCGGCGGCCTCCGACCTGCGTTTGATCATCAGCATCTCCAAGTCGGTGATCGACCTGGAGCGTATCGGCGACGAAGCCACCAAGATCGCCCGCCGCGCCATCCAGTTGTGCGAAGAAGGCGAAGCGCCCCGCGGCTACGTGGAAGTGCGCCACATCGGCGACCAGGTGCGCAACATGGTGCGTGATGCCCTCGACGCCTTCGCCCGTTTTGACGCCGAACTGGCGTTGTCGGTGGCCCAGTACGACAAGATCATCGACCGCGAATACAAGACCGCATTGCGCGAACTGGCCACCTACATGATGGAAGACCCGCGCTCGATCTCGCGGGTGTTGAACATTATCTGGGTGCTGCGTTCCCTGGAGCGTATCGGCGACCATGCGCGCAATATCTCGGAATTGGTGATTTATCTGGTGCGCGGCACCGACGTACGGCACATGGGCCTCAAGCGCATGAAAGCCGAAGTTGAAGGCACTGCTGATCTAATCCCTAATGTTCCGGGTGAAACTGACGATAAGTAAGTTGCCCGAGAAATTAACGCCCGGCCTTTGGCCGGGCGTTTTTGTTTGTGGCACCGAATTTTTTGCGCGGGCTGAATTTGAACGTAATAGTGAAAAAAGCCCCGCTGTGACTGGCGAGTTTTGGCAAAATGCCATTAGTCAGGCGTTTTGCGTGCCGAAGTTTTTATAGGATAAAGGGTCGATGAGCAAAGTCAGTGTGTTGGTGGTGGATGACGCCTCGTTCATTCGCGACCTGGTGAAGAAGTGCCTGCGCAATTACTTCCCCGGGATCAAGATCGAAGATGCGGTGAACGGCAAAAAGGCGCAATCCATCCTGATGCGCGAAACCTTCGACCTGGTGCTGTGTGACTGGGAAATGCCGGAGATGTCCGGTCTTGAGCTCTTGACTTGGTGCCGCGGGCAAGCACATTTGAAGGCCATGCCGTTCGTGATGGTGACCAGTCGTGGCGACAAGGAAAACGTGGTGCAGGCGATCCAGGCCGGCGTTTCCGGTTATGTGAGCAAGCCGTTCACCAACGAGCAGTTGCTGAACAAGGTCAAGCAGGCCCTGCACAAGATCGGTCGCCTCGATGCACTGATCGCCAGTGCGCCGACCAAGATGAACTCGGCCTTCGGCAACGATTCCCTGAGTGCCCTGACCGGCGGCAAGCCCGAAGCGGTCAAATCGGCTCCCGTCGCGGCGGCCCCCAACAAAGGCCTGCTCAACAACCCGCCCGTGCAGGCGCCTGCGGCAGCGTCGCCGGCTGGCGGTCGCGGCCAGGGGCAGTTGCGCCTTTCAAGTGGCACCCAACAATGCGTGATCAAGGCCCTGAGCATCAAGGAAGCGTTGCTGGTGGTGCGGCGCAGCGAAGTCCTGCCCCAGGTCCTGGAAAGCGCCGTGCTCGACCTTGAGCAGGGTGAGAACGCCGAAGTCGCACGCCTCAATGGCTACCTGCACGCCATCGTCGCCTTCGAACCCAGGCCGGATAGTGATTGGCTGCAGCTGACCTTCCGCTTTATCGACCAGGATGCGCAGAAGCTGGACTACATCTCGCGCCTGATTGCGCGCGGTACGGCGCAGAAGCATTTTGTGCCGGGTGCTTGATCGCCTTAATAGCGGAAATTGACCGAGTATCTGATTCCCGTCAGTAGGCTTGATTTATATCTGTTTCAATATAGTCTCTCGGTAAGACCCCAGTGGACTTGAGCCTTTGCTATGCCTTGAAACAAACCTCCACCGCTTTTGGCTGAATCGTCGATTACGCTTTTTCTTTCCAGGAAAGGAGAAGCTAATGCCAAGGCACAAGGATGTGGTGTTTCTAGGAAGCTCGCTCAAGGATCTCAAGAATTTTCCTCTCGACGCCCGAAGGGCAGCTGGTTTTCAGTTGGATCTATTGCAACAGGGTGAACAGCCCTTTGATTGCAAACCGATGAAAACGATCGGAAGGGGCGTCAAGGAGATCCGGATCACTGAGGAATCGGGAGCGTTTCGAGTGTTCTATGTGGTCAATCGGCCGGAAGCTGTCTACGTGCTGCACGCGTTGCGCAAGACCACACAGAAAACCGAAGGGCGGGATATCGAGCTGGCTCGCGCCAGATTGCAGGAGTTAGGTTAAGCCCATGACAAATCAAAAGTTACATACCGAGCGTTTCAACTGTGTGTGGGATGCTCTGGAAGACACGCCCGTGCAAGCTGCCAATATGCGCCTGCGCTCAAAGTTGCTGTTGGAATTGTGCAACACCATTCGCAGCTGGGAGCTTTCCCAGAAGGATGCGGCGCAAAGACTGGGTATCAGCCAACCCCGCCTGAACGATGTGCTCAACGGTAAGATCAATAAGTGTTCTCTGGATGCGTTAGTCAATCTTTCGGCTGCCGCCCAGATGAATGTGGATATCTGTTTTAACGCGCTGCCTGCTTGACGATCGTTCAAGGGCGTCACGACGCTCGGGACATTGCCCAATTTTGCATTGGGCAATCGAAGGTCAGTCCAGCAGCAACACCTTGGCCAACACGATCTTCGGCCCTTTCATCTTCTTGATGATGATCCGCAGGCCTTCAACTTCCAGCACTTCTTCCTCTTCCGGCACGCGCTTTAGGGTGTCGTAGATCAGCCCGGCGAGGGTTTCTGCTTCGATGTGGTCCAGGTCGACGCCCAACAGGCGTTCCACCTTGAACAGCGGCGTGTCGCCACGCACCAGCAGTTTGCCGGGCTGGTAGGCGAGGATGCCGCGCTCGGCCTTGCGGTGCTCGTCCTGGATATCGCCCACCAGCACTTCCAGCACGTCTTCCATGGTCAGGTAGCCGATGATCTTGCCGTCGGCTTCCTCCACCAGGGCGAAGTGCGCGCCGCCTTTGCGGAACTGCTCCAGCAGTTGCGACAGCGGCATATGCCGCGATACGCGTTCCAGCGGGCGGGTCAATTCGGCCAGGTTGAACGATTCGGGGATATGGTCCAGGGCGGCCAGTTCCAGCAGCAAATCCTTGATATGCAACAGGCCGACGAACTCATTGCGTACCGCGTCGTATACCGGGTAACGGCTGAATTTGTGGCGACGGAACAGCGCGAGGATTTCCTTGAGTGGGGCGTTGAAGTCCAGGGTTACCAGGTCTTCCCGGGAGTTGGCCCAGTCGACCACTTCCAGCTCGCCCATTTCCACCGCCGAGGCCAGTACGCGCATACCTTGGTCGCTCGGGTCCTGGCCACGGCTGGAGTGCAGGATCAGCTTGAGTTCTTCGCGGCTGTAATGGTGCTCATGGTGCGGGCCAGGCTCGCCTTGGCCGGCGACGCGCAGGATGGCGTTGGCGCTGGCGTTGAGCAGGTAGATGGCCGGATACATTGCCCAGTAGAACAAGTACAGCGGTACCGCCGTCCACAGCGACAGCAGTTCGGGCTTGCGAATCGCCCAGGACTTGGGCGCCAGCTCACCGACCACGATGTGCAGGTAGGAAATCACGAAGAAGGCGGCGAAGAACGACACGCCCTTGATCACTTCCGGCGACTGCACGCCGATGGCGCCCAGCATAGGCTCGAGGATGTGCGCAAAGGCCGGCTCACCGACCCAGCCCAGGCCCAGGGAAGCCAGGGTGATACCCAGCTGGCAGGCCGACAGGTAGGCGTCGAGCTGGCTGTGCACGGTGCGCAGGATCTGCCCGCGCCAGCCGTTCTTGTGGGCGATGGCCTCGACCCGGGTGGCGCGCAGCTTGACCATGGCAAATTCCGCCGCAACGAAGAAACCGTTGAGCAGTACCAGGACCAGTGCAAAAAGAATCATGCCGAAATCGGCGAAGAGTGTTGCGAGGGTAATACCAGGGGAAGGGTCCATGATGGGGTTTTGCAGGTTCCGTGTGTTCAATAAGGGATGAAAGGTGGGCCTGAAAGGCAGGCGCAAGTCGGCCAATGTAGCGGCTGACGGGGCGCTTGCCTAGTGCCCGCTGCCGGGTGGGGCTGCAAAGTCGTGTCGCAGAACCCGTGTGGGAGCTGGCTTGCCTGCGATTGCGGTCTGCCTGCTACCGATGATTTGGCTGGCCCACCGCTATCGCAGGCGAGCCAGCTCCCACATTGGGCCGTGCTCACTTCAACTTAATCATCGGCCTCGACCGCTCGCTCACGTGTGACCTGCGCTGGCGGAAAATGGCAAGTAAAGGTACTGCCATGCCCCAGCACGCTGCTGATTTCCAGGCGCGCCCGATGGCGCAGCAGCACATGCTTGACGATGGCCAGTCCCAAGCCGGTGCCGCCGGTATTGGAGTTGCGGCTGGAGTCGACACGGTAGAAGCGCTCGGTCAGGCGCGGCAGGTGCTTGGCGTCGATGCCGATGCCGGAGTCCTGCACACTCAGGTGTGCGCCGTGTTCGTCGGCCCACCAGCGGATACGGATATTGCCCTGGTCCTGGGTGTACTTCACCGCGTTGAACACCAGGTTGGAAAACGCACTGCGCAACTCGCCTTCGCTACCCTTGAGCAACACCTGTGGGTCGGCTTCCAGGGTTATCTGTTGGCCGCGCTCACCGGAGAGGGCCTGGGCATCGTTCTTGATGGTCTGCAGCAAGCTGTGTACGGCCACCGGCTGGTTATCCGAGGGATAATCGGTGGCCTCCAGCTTGGCCAGCAACAGCAGGTCGTTGAGCAAGGTCTGCATGCGTGAGCCCTGCTGCTGCATCTGCTGCAGGGCACGGCTCCAGCGCGGGTTGATCTCATCGACATTGTCCAGCAACGTCTCCAGGTAGCCGCAGATCACCGTCAAGGGCGTGCGCAACTCGTGGGAGACATTGGCGACGAAGTCTTTGCGCATCTGTTCCAGCTGGTGGATACGGGTCACGTCACGTACCAGCATCAAGTGTTCGTTGTTGCCGTAGCGCGTCAGGTACAGCTGGATGCGTACGCGGTCATTGGTGGGCGAGGGAATTTCCAGGGCTTCTTCGTAGTTGTCCTGCTCGAAGTATTCCTTGAAGCGCGGGTGGCGTACCAGGTTCGTTACCGGCTGGCCGCTGTCCTGGGGGGTCTTGAGGCCCAGCAGGGTCTCGGCGGCGCGGTTCCACCATTCGAGGTTGCCGTCGCTGTCGAGCATGATCACCGCGTCCTTGAGTGCGGCGGTGGACTCCTGCACCCGGTCGATCACCGCTTGCAGGCGTCCGCGTACCCGTTGGTCGCGGCGCTGCAGGTGGTAGATGCTGTCAAACACTTCGCCCCACAGACCATAGCCATCGGGCGGTGCTTCGTCGGGTTTGTGCTGGCGCAGCCATTCATGCAGGCGCAGCAATTGTTTGAGGGTCCAGCCCAGGTACAACGCGATGCCGGCGGCCAGGCTCCAGCCGTAATAGCCACTGATCAGCCCGACCAGCAGGCAGGCAGTGATCAACAGAAGCATGTGGCGGATCAGGGTGCCGTGCCAGTTCTGGTTCACTTAAACATGCGTCCTTGTCAGCTGTTAAGGGAGGAAAGGGACTGGCTCAGCCTTTGGTAGAAAACCGATAGCCGGTGCCGCGCACGGTTTGTACCAGATTCTCGTAGGCATCGCCCAAGGCTTTGCGCAGGCGACGGATATGCACGTCAACGGTGCGCTCCTCCACATAGACGTTGCCGCCCCATACCTGGTCCAGCAATTGGCCACGAGTGTAGGCGCGCTCCTGGTGGGTCATGAAGAATTGCAGCAGGCGGTATTCGGTCGGGCCCATCTCCGCAGGCTTGCCGTCGATGGTCACGCGGTGGCTGATCGGGTCCAGCAGCAGGCCACCGACTTCGATTGGCGCCTCGCCATCGGTCGGGCCGGCGCGGCGCAACACGGCTTTGAGGCGTGCGACCAGTTCCCGTGGGGAAAACGGCTTGGTGATGTAGTCATCGGCACCGACTTCCAGGCCCTGGATCTTGTTGTCCTCTTCGCCCTTGGCGGTGAGCATGATGATCGGGATATCCCCGGTCAGCTCGTCACGCTTGAGGCGGCGGGCCAGCTCAATGCCCGAAGTGCCGGGCAGCATCCAGTCGAGCAGGATCAGGTCGGGCTTGCGGTCGACGATAATGGCATGGGCCTGCTGGGAGTTCTCCGCCTCCAGGCAGTCATAGCCGGCCATTTCCAACGCAACGGCGATCATCTCGCGGATGGGCGCTTCGTCGTCAACGATCAGAATGCTCCTGCCAACCATGCTCAATCCTCTTGTCATTTAACTGTCTTGCGCCGCATTAGATAACGGAATTATTGCAGTCGTGTGACAGTAATTTAGTCGCCTGGGCAATTTACGGCACTCTGGACTACCCTTTGGGTCCGAATCCTGACAACCACAAAAGGAAGGTTCCGATGACTTACAGCACTGTTTCCTGGAAAGCCCTGCTGGTTACTGCGGTGTTGACCCTGCCGGGCCTGGCGTTTGCGGCAGAGCCGGCGATGACCCACGAAGGGTTGTTGGTGGATCACAAGGGCATGACGCTCTACACCTTCGATAAGGATGCTGACGGCAAGTCAGCGTGCAAGGACCAGTGTGCGACCAATTGGCCGCCGTTGAAGGCAGAATCCACCGACACCAAGACCGGCGATTGGACGGTGATCACCCGCGACGACCAGACCAGCCAGTGGGCCTACAAAGGCAAACCTGTCTACACCTACAAGGACGACAAGAAGGCTGGTGACAAGACGGGTGATGGCAAGGGTGGCGCCTGGCACATCATCAAGCCTTGAGTCTGCGGCGCAGCTGAATCCATCGGGGGCAAGCCCCCTCCCACACTTGAATGTATTCACAAATCAAAAATGTGGGAGGGGGCTTGCCCCCGATGGCGTCAGTCCTGCACTACCGCAACGCGTAATCCACCACAATCCCGACAAAAATCGCCAACCCCGCCCAGTGGTTGTGCAAAAACGCCTTGAAGCACTTCATACGGTCCCGATCACGGGTGTACCAGAACTCCCAGGCAAAACAGCCCGCCGCCGCCAGCAACCCCAGTTGGAACCACCCGCCCAGCTCGAACCGCGCACCGGCCAGCAACAGGCACACCAGTGACAGCCCCTGCAGCGTGAGGATGATCACGCGATCAGCATCGCCAAACAGAATGGCCGTGGATTTCACCCCGATCTTCAAGTCGTCATCGCGGTCGGTCATCGCGTAATACGTGTCGTAGCCCACCGTCCACAATAGATTGGCGATATAGAGCAACCATGCCGTGGCTGGCAGATCGCCGGTCTCGGCCGTGAACGCCATCGGCATGCCCCAGGAAAACGCAGCACCCAACACCACCTGCGGGTAATAGGTGTAGCGCTTCATGAACGGGTAGCTGGCCGCCAGCGCAAGACCGCCCAGAGAAAGCAGGATGGTAGTGGCGTTGGTCAGCAGCACCAGCAGGAAACTGATGCCCATCAGCACGGCAAAAAACACCAATGCTTCTTTCGAGCTGATCTTGCCGCTCACCAGTGGGCGTTGCTCGGTGCGCTTCACATGGCCATCGACCTTGCGGTCGGCCCAATCATTGATGACACAGCCGCCGGCGCGGGTCAGCACTACACCCAGTACAAAGATCACAATATTGAGCAGAGACGGCGAACCCTTGCCGGCGATCCACAGCGCCCACAGCGTCGGCCATAGCAGCAAATAGATGCCGATCGGCTTGTCCATGCGCGTCAACTGAATGAAGTCCCAGGCCCTGGGGTTCAGGCGGTTCAGGGACTTGAGCAGACGTTGGTACATCAGCAGTTCTCCGGATGGTCATGCAGAGCGTGCCAGAAACCCGGCAGGAAGACTTCCGCCACCAGCACGCTCAACGAGCCGCGGTCGAAGCGTGAGCGGCGCGCCCATAAATCGTCGGTCTGGTCCTCTGCTGGCAGCCATGGGCGAGGGTATTGACACACCTCAATGGCCTGGCGGGTAAACGCGCGGTCGCAGAACAGCAACTCGCCCAGCGAACGGCTGCCCAGCTCGTCCATGTGCAGGCCATCGCCCTGCAAGGCACTGCGGGCCGCCACACTGCGGGCGAACACCCACGGCTGGCCATGCCCACGCAGATACACCTCGCGCACCCAGCCGACATTGGCCTGGGCCAGGCCCAGGGCGGCGCATTCATCATCGCGCAACGGCTGCCAGCCTTCGAACAGCGGCGTCACGCTGAAACCGTCGTTGGACAGCCACGTCAGCCGTCGCGTCAGCGAGCCTTCGTCAAACAGCCAATTGAGGGTCAGGGGCGAGGGCAAAGGGCTCAGAAGGCTCTGGGTCAGCCATTGGCCAGCATCGGGAAGGGCGATTGAGTGCGGCACGGTGAGTCAGTATTAGCAGCAAAAGAGGCGGCGAGCTTACCATGGCACCCTGAACATTTGCCGCGCCAAACCGGCCGTTTGCGCCGATCGTGCTTGCATCTGCCGGCCCCGATCAGTACAAAACGCCCTGAGCCGTGCGGCAACGCTGGATCTACCGACCGCCGGCCAAGATGCCTGACCCTGAGGAAGCAAGTAATGAAGAAGTGGCAATGTGTAGTCTGCGGCCTGATCTATGACGAAAAAGACGGCTGGCCGGATGACGGAATCGCTCCGGGTACCCTGTGGCAGGACGTCCCGGAAGACTGGCTATGCCCTGACTGCGGCGTGGGCAAAATGGATTTCGAAATGATCGAAATCGGCTAATCATCGAATTAAGAAACGTACTACAAGGAGAAAGGAATGAACGCACCTGTCGTGATCATCGGCACAGGATTGGCCGGTTACAACGTCGCCCGGGAGTTTCGCAAGCTCGACAGCGAGACCCCGTTGCTGCTGATCACCGCGGATGACGGGCGCTCCTACTCTAAGCCCATGCTCTCCACCGGCTTTGGCAAGAACAAGGAAGCCGATGGCCTGAGCATGGCTGAACCCGGCGCGATGGCCGAGCAACTCAAGGCCCAGGTGCGCACCCATACGCGCATCAGCGGCATCGACCCGGGCCACAAGCGCCTGTGGATCGGCGAGGAAGCGGTGGCCTACCGCGACCTGATCCTGGCCTGGGGCGCAGAAACCGTGCGTGTACCGGTCGAAGGCGATGCGGCTGAACTGATTTTCCCGATCAACGACCTGGAAGACTATGCGCGCTTCCGTGCCGCCGCTGCCGGCAAACGTCGCGTATTGCTGCTTGGCGCGGGCCTGATCGGCTGCGAATTCGCCAATGACCTGATCCTCGGCGGCTATGAAATCGACCTGGTGGCGCCGTGCGAGCAAGTCATGCCGACCTTGCTGCACCCGGCGGCGGCCGCGGCGGTGCAGGCCGGGCTGGAGGGGATTGGCGCGCGCTTCCACCTGGGCCCGGTGCTCAATCGCCTGCAACGCACGGCTGATGGCCTTGAAGCGCACCTGTCGGACGGTGAAGTGATCCATTGTGACCTGGTGGTGTCCGCCATTGGCCTGCGCCCGCGTGTAGACTTGGCCGCGGCCGCCGGCCTGCAAATCAATCGCGGGATCATGGTGGACCGCCACCTCAAGACCTCTCACGCCAATATCTACGCCCTGGGCGACTGCGCCGAGGTCGATGGCCTGAACCTGCTGTACGTGATGCCGCTGATGAGCTGCGCTCGCGCCCTGGCGCAAACCCTGGCCGGTAATGCCACGGCGGTGAGCTATGGGCCAATGCCGATTACGGTGAAAACCCCGATCTGCCCGCTGGTGGTATCACCTGCGCCACGGGGCACCGAAGGCGTATGGAGCGTCGAAGGGCAGGGCGCCGACATCAAGGCGCTGTGCCGCGATGCCAGCGGCCGTCTGTTGGGTTACGCGCTGACCGGCAGTGCTGTCATGGAAAAACTGGCCTTGAACAAAGAACTTCCGCCGCTGCTGGCGTAAATGGCGGTTGTTCTGTCGGAATCAGCACGTTCTGGCCCCGAGAAAGGTCGCCGCGAGACTGGCGCGGCGCCCGAGGGCATGCCATCCTCACTCCCGTCTGCCGCAGAGTAGAGCCTGCGGCGCCTTGGGCGCTGCTCCACCAGAGAGCAGCACGGACATAACAACAAAAAACCGTCAAAGAGGCTTCATATGCGTAAACCAGATCTCGCAGCCGCCATCGCTGAAAAAGCAGACCTCACCAAAGAACAGGCTAACCGCGTGCTCAACGCCGTTCTAGAAGAAATCACCGGCGCCCTGCACCGCAAGGACAGCGTCACCCTGGTCGGCTTCGGCACTTTCCTGCAACGCCACCGTGGCGCCCGCACCGGCAAAAACCCGCAAACCGGTGAGCCAGTGAAAATCAAGGCCAGCAACACCGTAGCGTTCAAGCCGGGCAAGTCGCTCAAAGACAGCGTCAACCCGTAAGTTAAGCGGTGCCGTCTCGAAGGGAGGCGGGGCGGTAAAGAAAATGGGCATGCCGACGGGGTCGGGTGCCCATTTTTGTTGGGCGCCGGAAAGTTTGCTGGCAAAACATAAGTAGTTGCCCCTTGCATTTGCTACGAATAATAGGCGTGAGAAGGAGGCAGAGTAAAAACTGTGTTGGGTTTGCCAAGTTTATCGCTTCGATTTGGAACGCTATTTGTCTTCGATGACACATAGAGTGCGAGACAGCAGGGAGCGCTCTCTAAACTAAATGTTAGAGGTGTATTTATGAACGTTATTGATCGGCCTTTTCTTCCAACGTCGACGCTATTAACCCAAGAGAAAAAATCAGAGGCGAAGGTGCTGTCTGAATCGAGCACTACCGGGGAAGCCGCAAACAGTTCGAACGCTCAACCTGACTCCAGTCAGGTCAACGCGAAGACCTATAAGTACCCCGCCGCTAACCCTGAGGAGATCAATGCAAAAAACAGGCGTTCTGATGATGCGGTTGCTGAGAGCCTCGGCTTCGGAGAGCTCAATACTCTGAAAGCACGAAGCAGCAATTCTAGATCTGGTGGATCTAGATCTAGTGGATCTAGATCTAGTGGATCTACATCTGGCGATTCTAGATCTAGTGGATCTACATCTGGCGATTCTAGATCTAGTGGATCTACATCTGGCAATTCTAGATCTAGTGGATCTACATCTGGCAATTCTAGATCTGGTGGATCTAACAACGGCATATTCAGACGTAAGCCAGCGGGCGGATCGAACGGTCCAAGGGCGGCAGTCAATACCGGCAAGGACATTGCAGCTTTGCCAAATGCCTTCCCGCCTGCTTCTCCCTCAATCGTGAAGACGATGCGTGATACTTTTTTAACTTCAATGGTCAGTAACTTTGTGAATAGCTCCTTTACTGTGGTGCAGCAGTTAGCTTCGAAAGGCCTTGAGGAAAGGATTGACGCCCAGTCTAAAATGCCCGGGGCGCAAGTGAAGAAGCCAGATGGCACAACGGGAACCGTAGATCCTACCGCGACGCAAGAGCAAAAAATGCAGGCGAGTCTCACAAGCGCTGAAATAAAGACTGAAACGTTGACCAACAACATTATTTTTATCAACGAAGGCCCAGACGCAAAGGCTGTGGAAGCTAGTCCCGACGCGCCGAAGGATACACAGGGGCGTTTGACCAACCTTGAGAAGCGGATGGACGCGATAGAAAGCCAAATGCCAGGGCTTGCCGAGCGCTATGGACTTGTCTATGAGTCGTATGTGGCGTCTGAGTCATCGGAAACGCCGACTAATGAGTCGCGTATGCAGACCATCGAAAAGCGCTATGAGTTTATGAACAAGATGATTAAAACATTAGTGCGATTTAAGCAGATCGAATCAGAAGAGGACTAGGTTTTTTACGTGCAAGATTAAAAGGTTGAAGGGGGCGAGTTTATTTGATTTGCTTGGTCTAAATAATTTGTCCCCTTATTTCATCCTGCGATGAACTTGCTGGGAGCCGAGTATCAGGTTTATTTATTCAAGGCTGTCCTGTCACACAAGAATAATAGAGTGAAATTCCAAAAAAGAATGGTCAAAGTCAAGGCTCAGCAACTTATCTTTATACGCTTCGCAAATGACGATGTTGAAAGCTCCGCCCCAGCCCTCTAAGCGAAAAACCTCTGTATTTTTTGGAATTTTTTCTCTGCTTAATGTTGGGTTGAAAAAGAAACGACCTCTTGGATTTTGCCACTCTTTGACTACGTGTGATTCGGGCCAAGCCTCGTATTCAGATAGCGCCCAATCGACGCAATCGACATATTGGTAAGCATGAAGAAGACGATAACGCACGTTTTGCGTTTCGTGGCTGATGGGTAAAAATTGCACATGCTCCGTCAGCAAGTTATCCAATCCTTGGAGAGCTTCGTCGAATACAAAAAAGTCAGTCCCGATGGTGTTGACCGGAGCTGTTTTTCCATCTACGAGAATCTCATAGTGCAGAGGTTCGAAGGCACAAGGCGTTCTACTATTAGACAGCTCAACATCGTCTATTTCCTCTCCTTTATAAACGAGCCCTCCCAGGTTTACATAACCTTCCCACTGTTTACTGGTGACGTTTGGATTAAGTTTGAAGTAATTCATAAGTCTACTTTCCTCAAAATCTTATTAAGCGTGGAGGTAGGGTCCAGTGCCTCCTTCCTAAGCTCTGCGAGCTCGGCCTTGAATTGATCCGGCCCTTTTCGGCTTGCATTTTGCAGTCGTTTATAAATCTCTGCATGCATTCCCTCGGGGTGCGGACCTTTATGCCCGGGCACGTCCACTTTGTTTAACGGGTCATTGAGTACGTCCCTGCGGGATTTTCCGTTTTTAAATTTACCCAACCCATTTTTCTCAAAAAGAACACGGTATTTAGGTGTCCATTTTGCATGTTTATTCGTGGCGATATGGTGTGTCGGGGCGCAGGCGGAGAGCCCCCAAGGATCAAGCCAACCTATCGGGTTTGCTGCGTACTGGTAGAGGTTGAAGCCGCCGGCCAGCCCGATAGGGTCCGTCGTTGTGAAGCGTCCCACATCGGGGTCATAAAATCTAAATATGTTGTAATGCAGTCCAATCTCTCGATCCAGGTATTGCCCCTGGAATCTCAGATTCTGTTGCTCAAGATAATAAGGCTCACTTATTTCCTCGACGGTATTGCCCCATACGCGATATTTGGCTTGCCAGACGATATGACCGTCGGCTTCGGTAAGCTGCTCTGGGAGGCCAATGATATCGTTATGGTAGTAACGGATACTTTGTAGTACGCCGAAGCCGTCGATTCGGGCCAGCGGCTCATAATCGCCTTCTTCGTAGACGTACACGCTTGATTGATTGTTTCGTTGCTCTTGCAGGAGCTGCAGGCCGTCCCATGTAAAAGAGCTGCGTCCCAGCGGATAGTCATTGGCACCATGCTCGCTCTTTTCAATGCGTCGCCCCAGCGGGTCGTAGGTCATCCTGACGACACTGCCGTTTTCATTTCGCACTTCTACCAGTCGGCTTTCTGAATCATACGCAAACCGCTGTAAGCCACGCGCAGCGCTACGTTTTTCAATCATCCGGCCAAGAGTGTCGTACTTGTAACGTTTGTCCTGATGAGTCAGCAGCCGGTTATACCGTACCAGCCCGCTCTGTTGCGGCGCATCCAGCAGGTTTGCCGCTGCATCGTATGCGTATGTTTCGCTCCGTCCTATCGAATGGCTGACTAGGATACGCCCGGTACTGTCATAGCCCAGTAGCTCTTGACGGTCGTATTGGCGGCTTATCCGACGTCGCCCGATCAGGTTGTCGCTGGGATCGTAGGTGTAGTCCGTCTCGACTAACGGGGGCAGTTGCCACGGCTGGTCAATACTGCGGCGTTGGCGTGAGCGAACTCTACCGCTTCGGTCATAAGCGGTACTCGTCTTGAATTGGCCCTGGGTACGCTGCACTTCGCGATGCACGCGATCACGCTCGAAGTCGCTGATGACTTTTCCATCGATGTTCAACTGATGCAGGTGGCCGCTACCGTAGTACAGCCTGTTCAACCATCGACCGTCGGGCAAGCCGGTTTGAATCAGATTTCCCAGCTCGTCGTAACGATGCTGCACAGACCCTGCCGCGCTTTGCTCTTCAAGTAACTGACCCAACGCGTCATAGCTAAAGGCGAGTGCCTGCTGGCGACCGTCCAGAGCGGTGAACCTGACACCCACCAGATGGTCGTTCAGATCATGTTCATAAACGGTGGTACCGTCTGAAGTAACTTTGCTGATCAGGCGTCCTAGAGGATCCCGCTGAAACTGGTGGGACAGTGGAGCAACTGGCTCGCCTTCGATTCCCGGCAGGTAGTCTACGGCGATAACGTCGTCCAACTGATCGTAGGTGTAGCAGCGCCGGCTTTGGTCCAGGTCTTGCTGCTGCACCAGACGATCTGCTGCATCCCACTCGAAGCGATAGCTTTCACCATTTTCATTCGTCAGTCTGCGCAGTCGCCCATAGGCATCGTGATCGAACATGACCGTCCGGTTGTGTGCATCCCAGCGTTGTTTGACCAGGCCGCGTACGTCATAGGCATAGCGCGTGGTGCTGCCGGCCGGGTCGATATAGGCCGTCAAATAGCCGCTGGTGCTACGTTGAAGTTGTTCCACGCGGCCATCCGCAAGCCTGCATTCCAAGAGCAGTCCCTGCGGGCTATACCGATAGCGCACCGATTCACCCTCGGCATTGGTCTGCACCACCAAATTGCCGAAGGCGTCGTACTGATAGCGAGTGGGATAACCCGAGCAGTCCACTTCTTCGACCAGTTGGCTCCATTCGTTCCAATGCAATGTTCTGGCTTTTTCCGTCGCATCGAAGATGCGCACCGGCTGGCCGAAACCGTCGTAGACATAGCGCGTACGGTTGCCAAGAGGGTCGACTTCCTCGATGCAGTTGCCACGCTGATCGTAGCGGTAATGCCAACTGTGGCCCGCAGTGTCGGTTTCTACCTCGGGCAATGCCCAGTGTGCCAGCCATCGCGTAGCACTGGTCCTGCCCAGCGGGTCGATCACCGCGCTCAAGTTACCTGACTCGTCGTAGTTGAAGCTCCACTGGCCGCCTTGCGGGTCAATTGCGGCCAGCAGTTGGCGGTCGTCGCTCCACTCGAACTGCCAGATATGGCCTAGGTTGTTGACGTAGCGAGTGATCTGGAACTGTGGGTTCCAATGCCGGGTGCTGACGCGCATCAGGCCATCGGTCACGCGGGTAATGCCGGCATCGAGATCGTACTCGAAGGTGTATTCGTCTCCAGCGTCTGTCCAGTGCCGACTCACGCGCCATTCCGGGCCGCCTGGCCCCTCCACTTCAGCCCATTGGTAGAAACAGCGCAGGCCACTCGGCAGTTGGTGTTCGATCAAGCGCCGACTGGCGTCGTAAGCGAAGCGTCGTTGGGTTGTACTTTGTGCGTCCAAGACCTCGGCAAGATCGCCGTTGCTGTCATAGCGATAACTGACGAGCACGTCGCTGCGCGCATCGAAATGATCCTGGCGCAGGTAACGTCGTTCGATATGGCTCACGCGCCCAGGATGCTCTGCGGAGTAGATCAGGTCGACGTGCATCAAGTCATGGGTGTCGCGTAACCGGCACAATCGGCCCTGAGCGTCGTAGTCGAGGAAGATCCGCCCTTCGTTACGATCACCCAGAAGGTGCAAGCGCATCCGCGTGCTGTTCAACGGGTCGGTTTCGAAGAGCCGGTACAAGCCTTCCGTACTCTCGATCAGTACCGCCCCCTCCGCGCTGCGCCTGACGGCCAAGCCCTCGCCAGGGCTGAAAGCGCCGCCAGACAACGGGATATAGCCAATTTCCAGGCGGCGCCCTTGCTCATCGATATAGGTCAGGTTTTCATCGGCATCAATCTCTACGGCTACCTCATAGCCGACACTCCAACCCGCACCGAAAAGGCTGCCCTGGCGTGTGTCGAGGCTACTGTAAAAACGCTGCCATACGATGTTGAGCAGGCCTGGCAGGATGAAATCCAGCTCCTCTTCCCCGCCCAGTACCTTGGCCCCCGTTGCGCTGTGCACCGGATTGGGCGAGCCATTGATGGCGCTCTTGAGTGCCGAGGTGACCTTGGCGGTCCCGTAAGCGATCGCGCCACCCACCAACGCACCTCCGATCATGCACGGCAGCTTGGTCCAGAAACATTTCAGGTTGCCCCGCAACGCCATCACCACGGCAATCGCCAGCCCCACCCCTGGCGTTTTCCCGCTACGAATCTCCTGCACCACAATGGTCTCACCACCAATGCGCACGTCCGGCGAAATCAGACCCTGGGCGGTGCCAATCTTGGCGTCACAGGTACTGCGATCACCGCTGCGTGCCGCAGGCTGCCCGTTGATGAACACCGAGCTGGAACCTTCGGCAATAAACTGCAGAGGCATGGGCGGGTGCTTGTTGCACGCCACGGTGTCCAGCGGGCACGGCTCGGTGCCGGGGGCGGGCGAGGCGACGGTCGGGCGCCACATCTGCGAGAAAAACTCGCCGGCCATGTCCAGGAAGCTTGGCGCTGGCGGCTCGCTGGGCGCGACGGGCACGGCCGTCATCTTGCCGGCGGCGCGGGCAGCCTTTTTGCCATTGATGAACACGTTGTGCGAGCCGCTGGTAATGAACGCATCGATTACCGGCGGGAACACCCAGTTGGCGGCGGACTCGCACCAACTGGATATCTTCAAGTCCGCTCCCGTGAGGCCCGCGGTAATGCCGACGACCGCGCCGACCACCAACACCAGTGCCACACCGCCGGTGGCAATGGTCGCACCGGTCGCGAGGAAAACCGCTCCGGCAACGGCCAGGCAGCCCACGGTAGTGATCGCCGCATAGGCAGCCACTTCCAACACGCCGCCGAGAATATCGGCCATCACCGAGGTGTGCAGCAGTGCGTCGCCTTCGCGGGCAGCCCAGAGGTCTTCACTCATTGCTCAGGCTCGACTCAAGGCGTAGCGCAAAAGGTGAGCGTGTTTTTCAGCGTTGCCCAATGCGCCGCCTCGGCAGGCCCCAGGGGCTGGGTCTTGACGTAACTCAGGGCGACCAGGTTGCGTGTGCCAGGTACCTGCATTGCCAACTGATATTGGTAAATGTTGTCGCTGCCCTTGTTGAAACGGTTCTGCACTTCAAAGGCGTCGATGTCCTGCGCCGGCCCGACCTTGACAGCCTGGGCCGGGGAATAGCGAAGGTCCTTGACCTGCTGTTCGAGTTTTTTCAACTGGCCTTCGAAATTGCTTTGCAGGCTTTCGCCATCCGCCAACGGGCTGCGGCTCACCACCAGGGTGGTACCCAGCTTGGCGAACTTGAGGATATTGATCGAGGTGTCTTGTACCTCAGCGTCGGGCAAGGTGAACTGGGCTTCGTTGATCAGGTAATTCATGGTGAAGAAATCTCGTTATTGACCAGCGCCGGGCTTGCCGGGGAATTTTGACTCGACGGCGGACTTGATCGTGCTTTGCACGCCCTGGGCGCCGGGCGAGGTGCCTTTGTCGCTGCCCAGGTTGATATCCAGCTTGCCCTTCGTCTGGATCTTGCTGCTGCCGGTGGAAAACAGGTTGAACGAGCCACAGGTCAGGTTGATGTCCCCGCCCGCCTTGAGCTCGATCACGCTGTCGCCGCACACCAGGCGAATACTCTCGCCGGCCTCGATGGTGTAACTCGTGGCGGCGCTGTCGGACTTGGCTGCGCCCACGATCACCGTGTCGTTATTGCGTACTACCCGCAGGCGGTTACTCCCGATGGTCACCGTCTCGTTGTGGCCAATGCTCTTGTTGCGGTCATGGCCCACCGAGTGGCTTTCATCCACCTCCACTACGATGTCCTGATTGCGCTCGGCATGGATGTACAACTGCTCCAGCCCCTTCTTGTCCTCCATGCGGATTTCATTGAAGTTGGCCGGTGTGCCGCCTTTGCTCGAGCGGCTTTTCATGCCGCTCTGGGTCGCGTTTTCCGGCAGATCGTAGGGCACGGTCTGCTCGGCGTTGTAGACGCGGCCGGTGATGATCGGCCGGTCGGGGTCGCCTTCAAGAAAGCTGACGATCACTTCCTGGCCGATCCGTGGAATCTGCATCGAACCCCAGTTCTTGCCGGCCCAGGATTGCGATACGCGGATCCAGCAGGAGCTGTTCTCGTTGGACTGGTCGTGACGGTCCCAATAGAAGTGCACCTTTACGCGGCCGTATTGGTCGGTCCAGATTTCTTCGCCCTTGGGGCCGACCACCAGGGCGGTCTGCGGGCCTTTGACGATGGGGCGGTGGGTGTTGGCCAGCGGGCGGAAACTCTGTTGGGCGTCGATGCAGGTCAGGCTGCTTTCGAACTGCGCCGAGCCCGAGCCACCGCCGCTTTCCAGGCTTTCCTGGACGATGTAGTAGCGGCAGCCGACGATCAGGTATTCGCGGTTCTGGTCCTGGCGGCTGAAGCCGGTGAGGCTGAACAGATGGCCGGAGCCCAGGCCCCGCGCATTGCCGGCAAACTCGATCTGCTCATGCAGGGTTTGCAGCGCTTCGATGCGGGTGCGCGCGTAGTGTTCGCCATCTGCGCTTTGCACGTAGGTACCCGGGTAGTCATACAGCGGGTAGTCGCCGGCGGTGTGCGGGCGTGGCATGGCCGAGCGCACGTCGATGCTGGCGCTGGGGCGCTGGAAGTCGTAGTCGTTGAGCTCCAGCGACCCCGGTTGTACCTCCTGCGCCAGGTGCCAGTTGTGCATATGGTCGCGTTCGCGCTGCTGCTCGTCCTTGGGGTAGTAGGGGATCGACGCGTAGCCCGGCACCGTGGTGTGGGCGCCGTAAGCGTCGGCCAGCACCAGCACATGGCGGTCCTGTTCATGGCGGAAGAAGTAGTAGATACCTTCCTGTTCCATCAGGCGGCTGACGAAATCGAAACTGGTCTCACGGTACTGCACGCAATATTCCCATTCGCGATACGGCCGGCTCAGGGCGTCTTCGAAATCGGAAAAGCCCAGGTCGCGGAACACCTGCTTAATGATCTGCGGGATGCTCAGGTTCTGGAAAATCCGGCAGTCGGAGGTGCGGCTGAGCAACCATAGCCATGGGCGCAGGGTCACCTGGTAACTGGCGAACTGGCCCTGGTCGATGTTCTGGCTGCAGCGGGCGACAATGCCGTGGAAATGTCGTTCGCCACCGTCGGCCAATTGCAGGCCTACGCTCATGGGTTTGCCGAGCAGCTGGTTGAGGTCGATGTTGGCGTCCAGGGACGTCAGTTGCAGCTCATAGTTGAACAGCCGGCCGAGCTCTTCACCGCCACCCATTTCATTGAGCAACAGCACATCCGGCCCGAGGGGGCTGGTGATCTTGGCCAGGCGTGAGGCTTGGTTGAATAGCATCGGTAGTCCCGTAATTACCGTCATCACTGACGGAACCGGATCAACTGTGGGAGCTGGCTTGCCTGCGATAGCGGTGGATCAGTCAACATCAATGCTGAATGTCAGACCGCTATCGCAGGCAAGCCAGCTCCCACACTGACCGTATTCCAACAATAGTTATTCTGTGTCGCTGAAGTCGTAGTGCAATTCATTATCCCGACTGCTGATTCGCACCCCCGCCAGCGCCTTGCCTTCGAGCATGCGCGTGAGGAACTCGCGACTCATGTCCGGCAGCAGGCTGTTGGTGAGGATGGTGTCGATCATGCGCCCGCCGCTTTCGGTTTCGGTGCAGCGCGAGACAATCAGGTCGACCACTGCGTCGTCGTAGTCGAAGGCGACTTTGTGGGTGTTCTCCACGCGCTTCTTGATGCGGTTCAGTTGCAGGCGGGTGATTGCCTTGAGCATTTCGTCGCTCAGCGGGTAGTAAGGAATGGTCACCAGGCGCCCGAGCAGGGCCGGCGGGAAAATCTCCAGCAGCGGCTGGCGCAGGGCCTTGGCGATCTCTTCCGGCTCGGGGATGTTCGCCGGGTCTTTGCACACCCGGGAGATCAACTCTGTCCCGGCGTTGGTGGTCAGCAGGATCAGGGTGTTCTTGAAGTCGATCACCCGGCCTTCGCCGTCTTCCATCACGCCCTTGTCGAACACCTGGAAGAAAATCTCGTGCACGTCCGGGTGGGCTTTTTCCACCTCGTCCAGCAGCACCACGCTGTAGGGTTTGCGCCGCACCGCTTCGGTCAGCACGCCGCCTTCGCCGTAGCCGATATAGCCCGGTGGCGCGCCCTTGAGGGTGGACACGGTGTGGGCTTCCTGGAACTCGCTCATGTTGATGGTGATCACGTTCTGCTCGCCGCCGTACATGGCTTCGGCCAGGGCCAGGGCGGTTTCGGTCTTGCCCACCCCCGAGGTGCCGGCGAGCATGAACACGCCAATCGGCTTGCTCGGGTTGTCGAGGCCGGCGCGGGAAGTCTGGATGCGCTTGGCGATCATTTGCAGGGCGTGGTCCTGGCCGATGATGCGTTTTTTCAGGTGCTGGTCGAGGTTGAGCACGGTCTCCAGTTCGTTGCGGGCCATGCGGCCCACCGGGATGCCGGTCCAGTCGGCGACCACCGAGGCCACGGCCTGGTAATCCACGGTCGGCAGGATCAGCGGGGTTTCACCTTGCAGGGTGGTGAGGCGCTGTTGCAGGTCGACCAGTTGCGAGCGCAGTTCATCGTTGCCGCTGTCCACCACGCCGGCTTTTTCGCGCAAAGTCGCTCGGGTGGCGAGCAGCTCATCCACCAGGGCTTTCTCATCGGCCCAACGGCTTTCCAGGGTCGCCAGGCGTTCACGTTCGGCGCTTAACAGGGCTTCGCTGTTGCTCTGGCGCGCACCAATGGCAATGCCGATGGCATGTTCGCGGGCGATGATTTGCAGCTCTGTCTCCAGCGCTTCGATACGGCGGCGGCTGTCGTCCACTTCGGCGGGCACCGCGTGCAGGCTGATGGCGACGCGGGCGCAGGCGGTATCCAGCAGGCTCACGGATTTATCCGGCAACTGGCGCGCCGGGATGTAGCGGTGCGACAGCTTCACCGAGGCTTCCAGGGCTTCATCGAGGATCTGCACCTGGTGGTGTTTTTCCATGGTCGAGGCCACGCCGCGCATCATCAGCAGCGCCTTGTCTTCCGACGGCTCGGCAACCTGCACCACCTGGAAGCGGCGGGTCAGGGCCGGGTCTTTCTCGATGTGCTTTTTGTACTCGGCCCAGGTGGTGGCGGCCACGGTACGCAAGGTGCCACGGGCGAGGGCGGGCTTGAGCAGGTTGGCGGCGTCACCTGTACCGGCAGCACCGCCGGCACCCACCAGGGTATGGGCTTCGTCGATAAACAGGATGATCGGCTTGGGCGACGCCTGCACGTCTTCGATGACCTGGCGCAGGCGCTGTTCGAACTCGCCTTTCATGCTGGCGCCGGCTTGCAGCAGGCCCACATCAAGGCTGCGCAGTTCCACATCCTTCAAGGCCGGTGGTACGTCACCGGCGACAATGCGCAGGGCGAAACCCTCGACCACGGCAGTCTTGCCCACCCCGGCTTCACCGGTGAGGATCGGGTTGTTCTGGCGCCGACGCATGAGGATATCCACCAGTTGGCGGATCTCTTCGTCACGGCCGACGATGGGGTCGAGCTTGCCGCTGCGGGCCTGTTCGGTCAGGTCGACTGTGAAGCGCTTGAGGGCTTCCTGCTTGCCCATCGCACTTGGTGCCATCGCGCCACTGGCTTCGCCCGGCACCGCGCCGGCATTGAAACCGTCGCTGGCAGTCAGTGCGTTTTCCGGCGAGTCACCGACGTATTCGTCAAAGCGCTCGCTCAAGGCTTCGGCCTTGATCTTGTCGAACTCGGCCGACAACCCCAGCAGCGCATGGCGCAGGCTCGGCGTCTTGAGAATACCCAGCACCAAATAGCCGGTGCGCACCTGGCTTTCGCCGAACATCAGGCTGCCGTAGACCCAGCCGCGCTCCACGGCTTCCTCTACATGGGAGGACAGGTCGGTGATCGAGGTGGAGCCGCGTGGCAGGCGGTCCAGGGCTTCGGTCAGGTCTCGGGCCAGGCGCGCCGGTTCGACGTTGAACTGGCGGATGATGCGGTGCAAGTCCGAGTCCTGCAGTTGCAGCAACTGGTGAAACCAATGGGCCAGTTCCACATACGGATTACCGCGCAACTTGCAGAACACGGTGGCGGCTTCGATGGCCTTGTAGGCCACGCTGTTGAGTTTGCCGAACAGTGCGGCGCGACTGATTTCACCCATGCTCTGGATTCCTTGAGGTGGTGGCGTGCTCGGCGTAATGCCGGGCCAGGATTAGGTCGTTGGCGTCATGCGCAGGGCGGCCGAGCCAGGTGTTGAAGCCCAGGCGGAACTGGCCGTTGAGTTGCAGCGCCGGTACTTCGGGTTGTTGCAAAACCAGGTTCAAGTCCCAGTCCAATTCATGGCCCAGGTACTCGGCCACCCACGCCACCAGCTCGTTGAACGGCTGGCGGCCGGGCAGCATGCCCATGTAGTCATTGAGTTTCAGTGGGCCGAGGCGAATACGGAATTTGTGCTGGCGGTCCCACACAAAGCGGCCCAGGCAAAAGTCCACGCCCAGGCTATTGGCGCTCACGCCCACGCGGCTACGTTCGGGCAGCTCCAGCCATTGGCCGACGTACTCTTCGATCTCCACCGGCAGGCCGAAGTATTCGCTGAGAATGGCTTTCAAACCGTCCGGGTAGCGGGTCTGTGCCGACAGGTGGCCGCTGTAGTGCAGCTTGGCGGTATCCGGGATAAGCCCCTGATTCTGCAGGCTTGGCATGCCACGGCCACTCAAGGCGGCGAGGCGTGCAGACCAGTAGTCATCATCCGGGCGGTCATGGCTGACCGTCGGCCGCGCCTCGGCCCAGGCCCGGTAGAACAGGCTCAGCAAGCGGTGGTGGAACACATCCAGGAACTGCTTGCTGGTGCTGTCGGCATTGTTGCGCTGGCGTTCGCGCACGTATTCGGTGATGTGCAACGGCAGTGGGCCGTTGGGGCCGCCCAGGCCGAAGAAGAATTGCTCGAGCCGCGCCGGCTTGCCGTCGCCACCGGGATCGACTGACGCCAGCGTGGCCGGGGCGAAGGTGCAATCGGCTTGTTGCCCCAGGCGCAACGGGTCATCCGCCAGGCGCAGGGAATGGCCCAGGCGCGGCAGGTCCGGCGATTCGCACTCGATGCGCCGCAGCGCCTGGAAGAAGTCATATTCCCAGGGCTCCTGGTGCATCGCATCCAGGGTACTCACAGGGTCGGACGCCGTCCGGGCTTGGCTTTCCATCGCATGATCTCGCCGCGTTCGGTGGTACGGATCACCGTCTCGGTAAAACTGTTGATCGACACATAACGTGCCAGGAAGCGCTCCAGCACCGCGCCGAGCAAGAACACGCCGGTGCCGCGAAACGCGTTTTCATCGAACTCCAAGGTGATTTCCAAGCCACGGCCAAACACAATCGGGCCAGGCATCGGCAGGCGTCGGGTCACGGCCTTGCTGCTGACTTCGCGCAGGCCCTCGATCTGCAATTGCAGAGCGGCATCGTTGCTGTCGCCGTACAGGCGCAGCAGTTCACGCAAGGCCCCGGCCCCCTGGCCCTGTTCGCTCAACGACAGGTAGTTGAGCGACAACTGGCTGATCAAGCGCCAGGCCTTGGCGTCATGGGCATGGCTGGCGCGCGGCCGGCTTGGCCCGGCGACGCAGCGTACGGATAGCACCGGGGCGCTGTCGGCCAGGGTGAAATCAGTCTTGCCATTGCCTACGCTCATGAACAACGGCAGGTCGCGGTTGGTGCACAACGCTGTGACGCCCAACTGGCGCAGGTCATGGCCGTAGGGCGCCTGGCGGCTGTCCACCAGGCTGACGAAGGTTTCGCTGCCTACATAGGTGGAGCGCGGGCCGTTGCGGCGCTGGTCGCTGGATAACACCCGTGGCTCACGGCGCACGGTGTAGTAAGCCAGGTCACGGCCATAGCGCGAGGGGTCACGCACTGCGTAGAACGGCAAGAACGGCTGCTCCGGCCCAGTGCCATGGCCGGTGATGCCGCTCAATGAGTGAATCTCGAAATCCATTGGCCGTGTGCGGTCGGCGATCACATGGTGTTCGTTGACCCGGTCGGACAAGTGGATACGGTCCACGCGCTTGGGGAACAGGTTGATCGCCGGGGTGCAGAACGGCAGGAACTGCGCCGCACCGACGCTGCCTTCCAGGCTCGGCTCATGACGGTCGAACAGCACGATCAGCTCCAGCTCCTGGCCGTCGCAACGCTTGACTGCACGGCTCAGCTCGGCGAACTCGACGAACAGGAAGCGATGGGGCAGGGCGAAGTACTCCTGCAACAGGCGATAGCCCTGGAATGCCCGCGCCACCACCGGCATGGCTGCGTCGGCATCGTCGAAACCCCGCGAGCGCAACGCGCCCTGGGGCAGGCGCTCGACCCAATCGCCACCGGGTTTGCGTGCAAACACTGCGCAGGCGTTGCCTAACAGTTGTTCGTAGAGGCGGAACGGCTGCTCATCGGCACCACTGAGGTACAGCGGCAGGTTATCCAGCTCAAGGCTGTTGAACGGCAATTCGGCGCCGGTGCGCAAGGTCAGGCGCAAACCCGCCTTGGCTTTTGGCTCGCTGGCGGCCAGGCGCCCGAGTACGGCGGCGGGGTTGCCGAAGTATTCGGCGGCGCTGACCTGCAATGGCCACAACGTCACCGGGTGGGCGGTGCGGTACTCGCAGCAGGTCTGGGTTTCGCGGCCCAGGGCAGCACGTAATACGGTGTCGCGGGGCAGCGGGAAACCGCTGGCCAGGGAGCCTTCATCCGGGTCGGTCTGCAGCTGCACCACGGTCATCGACGGCGTCGGCGCCAGGTAGTGCGGGTAGGCGATTTCCAGCAGGTTGTGGGTGAAGGTCGGGTACTCGGCGTCGAGCTTGAGCTGCACCCGGGCCGTCAGGTAGGCGAAACCTTCCAGCAAGCGTTCGACGTAGGGGTCGGCGCAGTCCATGCCGGACAGGGTCAGCCGACTGGCAATCTTCGGGTATTCCTTGGCGAACTCGGCGGCGCTTTCGCGCACGTGGTGCAGTTCCTGGTTGTACAGCTCCAGCAGGCGCGGGTTCATGGGCGTCTCCGCTGATCGGCGTTGACCACGCGTACATGGCCCGACTCCAGGTCCAGGTCGGTTTGCAGCAACAGGCGCAGCGGCACCGGCTGCGCCCACAGGTCGCCTTCGATCTCGAAGCTCAGGGCGTTGTGGTTCATTTCGCCATGGCCGACCCGGGCTTTGACCCGCAGGGTGTGGCGCAGGATGCGCGGCTCGAAGGTGGCGATGGCCTGGTAGATCAGGGCTTCCAGGGCCTTGATGTCAACGCTGGAAACGCTGTTGCCCGCCAGCGCCGGCAGGCCGTAATTGACCACCGATGTGCCGGCCGGAGTGTGCAGCGTGGCATCGGCGTCGAGCAACGACGTGGTGTTGAGCAGCCACGCCAGGTCACGCAGCACCGAGGCCTTCAATTGGGTCAGGGACAGCACGCGTTTATCGGCGCTTTCCTTGGGATTGGTCGGGTCGTCGTCGGTCAACCGGTCCAGCAGGGACGGTTGCAGACGGTCGCGGGAAGCGATTTCAGTTACCACCAAAGCAGCTCCACGGACGGGTTGCGAGAGGGACAAAGTATCTGTGGCCGTGGCCCAGGGCCACGGCCACAGGGGCTGTCAGCGCTTGGTGTTGGAACGGATGTTCCAGCCAAACTTGATCGCGCCGCCGTCTTTGGTGCCGTCGGCTTTCTGCGGCTGGTAGTCGACCATCACCTGGGCGAAGTTCAGGGTGACGTTCTCAGTCAGGCGATCATCGGTGCCCGAGCCGCCGGTGCTCAGGGACGTGACCAGCACTTCTTCCAGGTTGATCACCATGTACTCGACCTGGCTTTCGCCACCGGCCTTGCGCACGGTCAGCTTGACCTTGTCGATGTGCTTGCCGCTGGCGCAGTGCATCATCAGGTTGGGCGAAGCCTTGTCGACGTACTTGGTCAGCGACAGGTCCTGGATATTCACCTTGCCTGCGCCGCCGCCGCCACCGACGTGCATGTTGCCGGACTGGGCCATGCCCCAGCTCCAGTTCAGTACGTCGATTTCGTCCTTGTGGGCCTTGTCCATGGACTCGCCCTTGATGTCGCCGATCTTGATGAAAATATCAACAGCCATGTTTTCTCCCTGTGTGGACTCAGCCACGAAATTTGGTTAAGCCCAATGGGGCTTTGCTTTTCTGTGGGAGCTGGCTTGCCTGCGATTGCATCACCGCGGTCTGACTGGCAGACCGCGTCGCCTGCATCGCGGGCAAGCCCGGCTCCCACAGAGGAGCCGGTTCATGAGTTAGTTAGGCGCTTTTAGCGGAAGGCAGCTTCGATACCAAACGCAACGACACCGTCAGCCCTTCCAGCTGGTAGTGCGGGCGCAGGTAGAACTTGGAGTTGTAGTACCCCGGGTTGCCTTCGACTTCTTCCACGATCACTTCGGCAGCTGCCAACGGGTGCTGGGCCTTGGTGGTTTCGGTGGAGTGCGCCGGGTCGCCGTCGACGTAGTTGAGGATCCAGTCCTGCAACCAGCGCTGCATCTCGTCCTTCTCTTTGAAGGAACCGATCTTGTCGCGCACGATGCACTTCAGGTAGTGGGCGAAACGGCAGGTGGCGAACAGGTACGGCAGGCGTGCGGCCAGGTTGGCGTTGGCGGTGGCGTCCGGGTCGTCGTATTCGGCCGGTTTCTGCAACGACTGCGCACCGATGAAAGCGGCGAAGTCGGTGTTCTTCTTGTGCAGCAGCGGCATGAAACCGTTCTTCGCCAGTTCCGCTTCACGGCGGTCGCTGATGGCGATTTCGGTCGGGCACTTCATGTCCACGCCGCCGTCATCGGTCGGGAAGGTGTGGGCCGGCAGGTTTTCCACTTCACCGCCGGACTCGATGCCACGGATGCGCGAGCACCAGCCGTAGTGCTTGAACGAACGGTTGATGTTCACCGCCATGGCGTAGGCGGCGTTGGCCCAGGTGTACTTGGAGCTGTCGGCGCCGTCGGTGTTTTCTTCGAAGGCGAAGGCTTCCACTGGGTCGGTCTTGGCGCCATACGGCAGGCGCGCCAGGAAGCGCGGCATGGTCAGGCCGATGTAGCGCGAGTCTTCCGATTCACGCAGCGAGCGCCAGCCGGCGTATTCCGGGGTGGTGAAAATCTTGGTCAGGTCGCGTGGGTTCGACAGCTCCTGCCAGGAGCCCATGCCCATTACGGTCGGCGAGGCGGCAGCGATAAAGGGCGAGTGCATGGCGGCGCAGACTTTCGACAGCTCGCCCAGCAGTTCCACATCGGGTGGCGACTGGTCGAAGTAGTAATCGCCTACCAGGCAACCATAAGGTTCGCCGCCGAACTGGCCGTATTCTTCTTCGTACATCTTCTTGAAGATCGGGCTCTGGTCCCACGCGGTGCCCTTGAATTTCTTCAGGGTCTTGTGCAGGTCCGGCTTGGAGATGTTGAGCACGCGAATCTTGAGCTGCTCATCGCTCTCGGTGTTGTTGACCAGGTAGTGCAGGCCACGCCAGGCGCTTTCCAGCTGCTGGAAATCCTGGTGGTGGATGATCTGGTTGACCTGGGCGGTGAGCTTGGCGTCGATGGCGGCGATGATCGATTCGATCGACTTGATTGCGTCGTTGGACACCAAATCGGTTTGCGCCAGGGCCTGTTCGGCCAGGGTGCGCACCGCAGTTTCCACGGCCTCGCGGGCACGTTCGGTCTTGGGCTTGAACTCTTGCATCAACAGCGAGGCGAACTCGCTGGTTTCTTCGGTGGCGCCCAGGCTGGATGCGCCTTCGCGTACGGTATTGTCAGTCATGCTTACTGCTCCCCTGCAGGCTTGGGCGCGCTGGCAAGTGCCTGAAGCAATGCCGGGTCCTTGATCGCCTTCATGATGATTTCTTCAGCGCCGGTCTTGCCGTCCATGTAGGTCAGCAGGTTGGCCAACTGAGTACGGGCTTCGAGCAGCTGGTTCAGGGAATCGACCTTGCGCGCCACGGCGGCCGGGCTGAAGTCGTCCATGCTTTCGAAGGTGATGTCCAGGCTCAGGTTGCCTTCGCCGGTCAGCTCGTTGGGTACGTGGAACGCTACGCGAGGCTGCATGGCCTTGAGGCGTGAGTCGAAGTTATCGACATCCACTTCAAGGAACTTGCGGTCGGCCACGGGTGCCAGAGGCTCGGCGGGCTTGCCGGCGAGGTCGGCCATCACACCCATCACGAAGGGCAGCTGGACCTTTTTCTCGGCGCCGTAAAGCTCGACGTCGTACTCGATCTGCACTCGAGGCGCACGGTTGCGCGCGATGAATTTCTGAGAACTTTGCTTCGCCACGTTGCTGCTCCTGGTCGCTTGAGCGACGGTGTTGTTACTGCACGGTCCGGCGGCTTAGTCGCTGTCCGGGCCGCGCAGGTTTTCAAATTGGGACATGCCGTCGGGAATCAGATTGCGCACGATGGCCGCGAAGTCGGCGTGCACCAGGTTCTTGGCCCGGTTCAACAACACTGGCAGCGGGCTCGATGGCTCGTGCCGGGTGTAGTACGCAAGGATCTTGTCGAGGCTGCGCAGCACGTCATCGCGGGTGGCGATATCGCCCGTCGGGCGTGGGGCTGCGGGCGCAGCGGCGTAATCGACCGAGGGGGCATTGTCGTCACTGACGGCCTCGGGATCGCTGCTGTTGTCGGTGCCGGGCACCGCTTGATTGAGGATTTGCAGGGCCTGCTTGAGCGGTTGCTTCAAGGCGCTGAGGTCCACGCCCTGGGCGGAACCGACCTGGTCATTGACCTGTTGTTCGATGGCTTCACAGGCCGTACGTGCTGCGCTCAAGGCGTCACGAGTGGCTTGCAGGAGTTCGGGGTCGCTGTCGAGGAACGCGGCATTGAGCTGCTGGCTGCCCAGTTGCTCATCGGGGAAGCTCAGCAGGCCGCTGGCGTTGAGCGCGGCGCGCAAACTCACGGGGCCGAAGGTGCGCGAGCGCGTGAGGATACTTTCGCGCAGCAGGCGAATCGTCGTGTCGCTGGTCAAGCCGGACAGGGCATTGACGCGCACGGTGGGGTCATTATCGTCGTCGGCATCCAGGCGCGGATGCAGGTCCGCCCAATATTCGCGCAGCAGGGCGTTGATCAGCGTAAGGACTTCGGCCAGCCCGGCCACACCCTGGAGGGCGAGGGAGCTTTGCAGCAGGAAGTGGGTGATGCGCAGGTCTTTGCTGCGCTGCAACAGGTCGAGGCTTTGCTGCTGGATGCTGCGCCATTCCGGCGGTTCAGCGGGCAGGATCGAGTCGCCCATGCTGCGCTCGGGCTGGCCCTTGGCATCACGCTCCAGTTGCAAGAATTGCGCGTCATACTCCATGTCTTCGCCACAAGGCGAAGTCGCAGAAACGGCGGTGAGCAATAACGGCACATCCACTGAATTCGATCTCCTTATCAGCCCGCTGAACGACGAGCAACGCATGCATGAGTTACGCGATGAACTTTGCATGTTTTCTTGGTCATAACATCAGAGTGCTACTATTGCGCCATCACTGATGTTCAAGAAGTTGTGCATTTTTGGTGTAGTACTTATGCCTTGTCAAGGTAAGCTATTCGCCCTCTGTGACAGATGTGCGGTGTTTAACAACCTGCGCGACTGACGGGTCGAAAGGCGTACCCGTAGAGGATTTTTGTCATGCAAGCCAGTTAAGATCATCGATCATGCTGGTAAAGACAGTTTTGGCGGTCGTTTTTTGCGCGACCGTGGGCAAGTCTTCAGGGAAGCGTGTCCCTTTGGATAGACCGCGCGCGATGTATCAGCAAGGAGGCAAGATGGCGCTGTGTTTGACTATCACTAGTTATCACAAGATTACCCCTGGGCAGTGCCCCGAGAAGTCTATGGATCAGGGCGTGATGGCTATCGGCCGCAGTTCAGAGAATGACTGGGTATTGCCTGACCCGGAACGTCTCGTCTCCTCCCAACATTGCGTTATTCAATACAAAGATGGTCGTTATTACTTAACTGATAACAGTACCAACGGTGTGGAACTGGTAAACGCCGGTATTCGTTTGCGCAGGGGTAATAGCGAGCCGCTGCAAGATGGTGAGCTGATCCGCATTGGCGATTACGAAATCCAGGCGCGTATCGACTTCAACGTGCAGGCGGTTGGCAGCCAGCCGTTTGCCGGTGATTCGCCGAACAGCTTTGAAGCGCTGATGGGCGCCGTGGCGAGCCCGCCCGGGCCAACGCCGATGATCGCACCGCAGTTCCACGGCGCCTCGTCGATGGAAACCTTGCCCGACCTGTTCGACTTCCTCAGCCCCACCGCCGTGCCGCCGCCCACCGTGGCCGACCATGTGCCATCCGAGCAACACGATTTCCGCCCGCCGGCGCCGGTTGCTGTGCCTGCGCCCGAGCCTGAAAAAGCTCAGGTGCAAGGCTCGGTTATTCCCGAAGACTGGGACCTGTTTGGCGACGCGCCCGCGCCGGTCGTCAATACTGCACCGCCTGCTGTCCCTATTGCCCCGCCGCCACCTGTGGTCGAGCCTGTTGCGCTCCCCGTGGCCGGCGCCGAGCCACAACCCGATCTGTTGCAAGCCTTCCTGCGCGGTGCCGGCCTTGACCAGCTACGCCTGGATAAAGCCGACGCCTGCGCCCAGATGGAACGCATTGGCCGCAGCTACCGGCTGATGGTCGAGGGCCTGATTGACGTATTGCGCGCCCGGGCCAGCCTCAAGGGCGAGTTCCGTATGCAGCAGACGATGATCCGTCCTGCCGAAAACAACCCGTTGAAATTCGCCCCGAATGCCGATGAAGCCTTACTGCTGTTGCTTCGTCACGGCAACCAGGCGTTTATGGCGCCGGACGTTGCGGTGCGTGACAGCTTCGACGACTTGCGCGCCCACCAATTGGCGGTGATGGCCGGGGTGGAAGCGGCGATCAAGCACCTGCTCATGCGCTTTGAACCGGCGCAGTTGGAAGAGCGCATGGGCAAGCCCGGTGGCCTTTCGAGTATTTTCAACGGCTCGCGTCAGGCCCAGTACTGGCAGCAGTTCACCGAGCTCTACAGCAATATTTCCCGCGAGGCCCAGGAGGATTTCCAGGACCTGTTCGGCCGCGAATTCAGTCGGGCCTACGAAGAACACAGCGCACGACAGCGACGCTAAAAACGCGTTGTACGAATGGATAAAACGGATAGCTAAGTACGTCATTGAGGACGCAGGATGATTCCCAGGTTTTTACTCGCAGCCGCTACCGCGCTGCTGCTGACGGCGTGTGCCAACGACGCGGTCAAACCCGAAGCGGTTGCCGGCGCGCAAGCCACCACCACCGCCGTCGAGCTGCACTTTCACGCCATTGCCGGGCTTAACCCCGGCGCCAACGGCCAGGCCGCGCCGGTGCGGGTGCGCATTTTCGAACTGAAAAACGCCGCGACCTTTTCCCGCTCCGATTACTTCGCCCTGGCTGATCGTGCGCAATCCACCCTCGGCCTGGACCTGCTGGACCAGGATGAAGTGATGGTGCAACCCGGCCAGCAACTGAGCATCCAGCGCGACCTTGACCCGGCCACGCGCCAGATCGGCGTGCTGGTGGGCTATCGCGAGCTGGACCGTGCGCAATGGCGCACGGTCATCAACGTGCCGCCGCGCCAATCCAGTGCATACCAGATCAGCCTCGATGTGCGTGCCGTGCGCGCCGATGTCGTGGCTCCCCCATCCAGCCCTGCCCAATAACAAGCAATCGGAGCCCCCATGTCCTGGAACAATCGCGTGGTCTGGTCGGAAGGCATGTTCATCGGAACGCAGCACTTCCAGCAGCATGACCGTTACCTGGAAAACCTGATCGACGCCCGCAGCCGACCGTTGTCGGCAGGAGCCTGGGGCTTTTCCGAATTGCTGATCGACCAGGGCCTGCTGGCCCAGGGCAAGCTGGCGATTGTGTCGGCCCGTGGCCTGTTGCCGGACGGCACGCCGTTCAATATCCCCCAGGATGACCTGGCGCCGAGCCCGTTGAATATCGACGACAATCTGCGCGATGGCCTGGTGTACCTGGCCCTGCCGCTCAAGCGTGCCGGGGCCCGTGACACGGTGGACGAGGGCGAGGCCCTGGAAGCCGCGCGCTACGTGAGCCAGGTGCGTGAAGTGCGCGACGACAACGCCCCGTTCGAAAACCGTGCACCGGTGGCCGTGGGATCGCGGGCGTTGCGCCTGTTGACGGCGCAGGACGGCATCAGCGACTACGCCGCCATCGGCCTGGTACGCATCAAGGAAAAACGCGCCGACCGTGCCTTGGTGCTGGATGACACCTATATCCCGCCGGTGCTGGATGTGGCCGCAAGCAAACCGTTGACGGCTTTTCGCAGCGAACTGCTCGGCCTGTTGCACCAGCGTGGCGAAGCCCTGGCCGGCCGCGTTGTGGCTTCCGGCGCTGGCGGCGCCTCGGAGATTGCCGACTTCATGCTGTTGCAACTGGTCAATCGCGCCCAGCCGCTGATCCAGCATTTCAACCAGTTGAGCCCGCTGCACCCGGAACGCTTCTTCAGTGAACTGGTGAGCCTGGCCGGTGAGTTTTCCACCTTTTCAACTTCAGGTCGGCGCCCCCAGGAATACCCGCAATACCAGCACGACGACCTGGCCCTGAGCTTCAGCCCCGTGATGGCGGCCCTGCGTGAGGCGCTGTCGATGCTGATCGACAGCAAGGCCACGCCAATCCCGATTGTGGAGAAAGCCTACGGCATCCACGTGGCCATGTTGGCCGACAAGACCTTGCTCGACAACGCCAGTTTCATCCTTGTGGTGCGTGCCGATGTGCCTGGCGAAACCCTGCGTGCGCGCTTCGGCCAGCAAAGCAAGGTCGGCTCGGTGGAGCACATCCGCGACATGGTCAACCTGCAACTGCCGGGCATTGGCCTGCTGCCGTTGCCGGTAGCGCCGCGCCAACTGCCGTACCACGCCGGCAGCACCTATTACGAACTGGACCGGGGCAGCGAGCACTGGCAGCAGTTGAGCAATTCCGGCGGTTTTGCCTTCCATATCGCCGGGCAGTTCCCGGGCTTGAACCTGGCCTTCTGGGCGATCCGAGGATAATCCGCGATGCATCCCAATGATGATGACCGCACCCAGTTCATGCCGCGCCCCGGGGGCCGTGCGCCAGAACCTGCACGTGCAGAGCCGGCACCTTTGTCGATGCCGGCCGCGCCGATCCTCACCGGCAAGAGCCAGGGCCTGAACCCGCTGGAAAGCGCCGCTGGCCCGCTGTTGGCACTGTTGACGCGGCTGCGCAACACCATCGCCCACCCGGCGCCGGCCAGCCTGCGTGCGCAGTTGCTGGCCTACCTGCGCCAGTTCGAAGAGCGCGCCGAAGCCGCCGGCGTAGCGCGCAATGAAGTGCTGCTGGCCCGTTACGCGCTGTGCACTGCATTGGACGAAGCGGTATTGAGTACGCCGTGGGGCAGCACCAGTGACTGGGGCAAACAAAGCCTGCTGATCACCGTGCACAACGAAGCCTGGGGCGGCGAAAAGGTCTTCCAGTTGCTCGACCATTGCCTGCAAAGCCCACGGGAACGCCTGTACCTGCTGGAGCTGCTGTACCTGTGCATGTGCCTGGGTTTCGAAGGCCGCTACCGCGTGATGACCGATGGGCGCAGCCAATTGGAAGCCTTGCGCGAGCGCACCGCCGCAGCGATTCGCAGTGCCCGTGGCGAACACGAGCGTGAGCTGTCGCCGCACTGGCGCGGCGTGACCGTGGCCCGTGACCGCCTGGCGCAATTCATGCCGCCGTGGATCGCCATAGCGATTGGCCTGGCGCTATTGCTGGCGTTGCTGTTCGGCCTGCGCATGAAGCTGGCCTCGGATGCCGAGCCGGTATTCAAGAATATCCATGCCCTGGGCGAGATCCCGGTGCAGGCCATCGACCGTCCGGTGGCGCAACCGAAAGTCATCGAGCGGCCGCGCCTGGCCGGCTTCCTGGCCGAAGACATCAAGGCCGGTCGCGTGGCCGTGGAAGACAAGGTGGACCGCTCAGTGGTGACCATTCGTGGCGATGAGCTGTTCGCGTCCGCCAGCTCCAGCATCGTCGATGACTACCAGCCGCTGATGCTGCGTATCGCTGACGCCATTCGCAAGGTCAAGGGCCAGGTACGCGTCACCGGCCACAGCGACAATCGCCCGATTGCCACGTTGCGCTTTCCGTCGAACTGGGCGCTGTCCGAAGCCCGGGCCAAGTCGGTGCTGGAGATCCTCGCGGCCAAGACCGGCCAGGCTGAGCGCTTCAGTGCCGAAGGCCGCAGCGACACCGAGCCGTTGGCCAGCAACAGTACTGCCGAAGGCCGTGCCCGCAATCGTCGGGTTGAAATCACCGTATTGGCGGAGGGCGTCGAGTGAAGGCGTTTTTCAGTTTCATGATTCGCTGGGTGATCCCCGTGCTGGGCCTGATTGCCCTGAGCCTGATCATCTGGTTTGTCGGGCCGTTGCTCGATGTGCTGATGCCCGAAGGGCGCCGTTGGGCGCTGATCGTCCTGGTATTTGCGCTGTGGGTCGCTTACCGCGTGTTCCGTATTATCCAGGCCCGCCGCCAGGCCGCCGAAGTGATGCGCAGCCTGGCCGCCGAAACCCCGGCCGACCCCAACAGCGTCGCCACTGCCGAAGAATTGTCGACCCTGCGCCAACGCATGGACGAAGCCCTGACGCTGCTGAAAAAAGCCAAGCTTGGTGGCGATGAGCGGCGCAACCTCTACGAGCTGCCGTGGTACGTGATCATCGGCCCGCCGGGTTCGGGCAAGACCACCGCGCTGGTCAATTCCGGGCTGCATTTCCCGCTGGCGGCGCAATTGGGCGCCGGTGCGGTGCGCGGCGTCGGTGGTACGCGCAACTGCGACTGGTGGTTTACCGACCAGGCCGTATTGCTCGACACCGCTGGCCGCTACACCACCCAGGACAGCAACTCCACGGTGGACAAAGCCGCGTGGCTGGGCTTCCTTGACCTGCTGAAAAAGCAGCGCTCGCGCCGGCCTATCGACGGGGCGTTTATCGCCATCAGCCTGTCGGATCTGCTGCTGGGCACCGACGCCGAGCGCGCAGCCCATGCCGCCGCGATTCGCCTGCGCATCCAGGAGTTGTATACGCAGCTGGGCGTGCGTTTCCCGATCTACCTGATGCTCACCAAGCTCGACCTGGTGCCGGGCTTCATGGAGTTCTTCGACAACCTGAGCAAGGAAGAGCGCGCTCAGGTGTGGGGCATGACCTTTGCCCTGGACGACGGCAAGCACAGCGACAGCCCGTTGGCGCACCTGCAAAGTGAATTTGCCGGGCTGGAACAGCGCCTCAATGAACGCTTGGTCGAACGCCTGCAACAGGAGCGCGACCCTGCGCGGCGCGACCTGATCTACGGTTTCCCGCAGCAGTTCGGTGCATTGAAGGACTGCCTGCAAAGCTTCCTCGAAGGCGTGTTCAAACCCAATGCCTTTGAAGAGCGCGTGTTGCTGCGCGGCGTGTACTTCACCAGCGGCACCCAGGAAGGCAGCCCGATTGACCGCTTGATCGGCGCCATGGCCCAGAGCATGAACCTGGACCGCCAGCACCTGGCGCGCCAGAGCGGCACCGGGCGCAGTTACTTCATCGAAAAACTCTTCACCGCCGTGGCCTTCGCCGAGCGTGGCTTGGTGGGGGTGAACCCGAAAGTCGAACGGCGCCGCAAGTGGATCGCCCGTGGCGTACTGGCCGCCACCGTCGCCTTGGTCGTAGTGGTCAGCAGCCTGTGGTGGGTGAGTTATCGCGCCAACCAGGCGTATATCGCCCAGGTTGACCAGAAGGTCGCGCCCCTGGGGCAGACGGTGCAGAACCTGAGCCCGGCACAACGGGAAGTGCTTGCCGTGCTGCCGTTGCTCAATGCAGTCAAGAACCTGGCGGGGGACTCGCCAAGCTGGTCCGAAGGGCTGGGGTTGTATCAGGGCGATATGCTCGAAGCCGAGTCCGCCAGCGTCTATCGCAAGCTGTTGATCGCCGTGTTCGCGCCGCGCCTGGTGACGCGTATCGAAGAGCAACTGCACGGCGGCGGTAACTCTGACTTCCTCTATGAGGGCCTCAAGGCTTACCTGATGCTCGCCGACACCGAGCATTACGACCCGGACTTTATCAAGGCCTGGATCGCTTTGGATTGGGACCGCAACCTGCCCCGTGACCTGCCGGCCGACCAGCGCCAGGCACTGGCCGGGCACTTGCAGGCACTGTTCGAGCGGCACCCGCCGAGTGCCCGCCTGGACCCGCGCCTGATCGATGACCTGCGTCGCCAGTTGCAGCAACTGCCGGTGGCCCAGCGCGTATATGACCGGGTCAAGCGCCAGAAACTGCCGGAAGGCATCCCGGACTTTCGCCTCAACGAAGCCGCCGGGCGTGACGCGGCGTTGGTGTTCAGCCGCAAAAGCGGCAAGCCCTTGGGCGAGCCGCTGAGTGGTTTCTTCACCGCCAAGGGCTATCGCCAGGCGTTCCTGCTGAGCAGCCTGAACCAGACCGGCACCCTGGCCGAGGAGCAGTGGGTACTGGGCCATGAACAGGCCGATCAGCAGAACGTGGTGAGCCTGGCCGCGGATGTGCGCCGCCTGTATTTCCAGGACTACCAGCGCCAGTGGGATGCGTTGCTCGCCGACATCGACTTCGTGCCGATCACCAGCGTGGCCCAGGCCGCCGATGTGCTGCGGGTGATCTCCGGCCCGACCTCGCCGTTGAAAAAGCTGTTGGTGGCGGTGGCCAAGGAAACCGACCTGCAAGCCGAAGAACGCCAATTGGCCGCCAAAGGTGTGCCAGTTGAAGGCGGCGTCGACAAGCTTAAGGAGCGCCTGGGCAGCTTGCTCGGCCAGGAACAACCCACGGCGAATACCCCGGTGGCTGCGGATGATCCAGTGACCGCGCACTTTGCCGAACTCAACAGCATCGTCAGTAAAAACGAAGGTGAGCCGGCGGCCATCGACGGCCTGCTTTCGGATATGAATGCGCTGTATGTGCAGGTCAGCGCCATGGTTGGTGCCAGCGGCGATGCGCTGCTCGGGGAGGCCAAGAACCAGGCGGCGGCCGCGGCCACGCGAGTCAGCCTGAATGCCGAGCGTCAGCCGCCGCTGGTGCAGGGCATGGTCAAGTCGGTGGTCAATTCCACCACCAACAGCATGATGGGCGGGGTGCGCAACCAGCTGAACGCGGCGTGGGTCAGCGAGGTGGTCAACGTGTATCGCCAGTCCCTGGCCGGGCGCTACCCGATGTCGCCGGGCAGTGCGCGGGACGCCACCCTGGATGACTTTGGCCAGTTCTTCGGCGTGGGCGGGGTGATGGATAACTACTTCCGCAAATACCTGCAGCCCTATGTGGACACATCGGCCCAGACCTGGCGCTGGCAGCCGGGCGCGGCGCAGAAGCTTGGGATTGCCCCGGGCGTGCTGCAAACCTTCCAGCGTGCAGCGACTATCCGGGATGCGTTCTTTAGATCCGGGGGCACCCAGCCCATCGTGCGTTTCGAGCTCAAGCCGGTGTCGATGGACCCGACCATCACCCAGTTCCTGCTCGATCTGGACGGCCAGCAATTGAGCTACGACCACGGCCCGAGTCGCCCGGTGGCGATGCAATGGCCTAACCCCGGCAGTATTGGCGTGGTGCGCATTTCCATCATGCCGCCGTCGGCCAGTGGTCGCTCCGGCATCACCCTGGATGGCCCATGGGCCTGGTTCCGCCTGCTGGAGCAATCGGATCTCACCGCCGGCAACTCGCCGGACCGCTTCAACCTGCGCTTGCGGGTCGACGGCGCCAGCATCGCCTACGAATTGCGCGCCAACAGTGCGTTCAACCCGTTCAAGAGCCGGGTACTCAGCGGCTTCAGCCTGCCGGAGCGCCTATGACGACCCTGGGTTTCTACGGCAAGCTGGCCAGCCGCGGGGACTTTGTCAGCCGCGCCTTGCCCCAGAGTTTTATCGGCCCCTGGGACAGCTGGCTGGCGGCGGGGTTGCTCGCCAGCCAGAACAGCCTGTGCGGTGACTGGCTCAAGGTATACCTGGTCAGCCCGTTGTGGCGTTTTGTGCTGGCACCGGGCGTGTGCGGGCCGGATGCGGCGGTGGGGGTGGTGATGCCGAGCATTGACCGGGTCGGGCGGTATTTTCCGTTGACGGTGGTCAGCTTGCTGAATCACGACACCAACCCCGCCTCCCTGGTGGGCGGCCCGGACACTTGGTTCGAGCAGGCCGAAGCGCTATTGCTCGCCACCTTGGACAGCGGCGCCACCTTCGAAAGCTTCAACGCTGGCCTCGATACCCTGGGCGTGCCGGCGACTGAGCCGCGTGCAGTGGACAGCCGTTTCGCCAGCCTGCAACGGGTGGCAGCCAGCGAGCCCCATCAGCGCATGACCGCACTGGCCGAACAGGCGTGCGAGGGCGCGAGCCTTTGGTGGGGCCGGGGTTCGCAGCGTATTGCCCCAGGTTTATTACGGTGCCAGGGTTTGCCTGCCGCCGACGATTTTGCGCAGTTTTTGCTCGGACAAGAAGGTGTGGTGTAGATGGGGGCGACGTACAAATCCGCGAGCAAAAGCCATGTGGGCATGGTTCGCCAAGTCAACGAAGATGCCTGCCTGGAGCTGCCGGAACACCGTCTGTGGGTGGTGGCCGATGGCATGGGCGGGCACGCGGCGGGGGATTATGTCAGCAGCTTGATCGTCGACAGCTTGCGTAACGTGCCGCTGGGCCGCTCCCTCGACGAATACGCGGCGGCGCTGCGCAACGACCTGTTGCGCATCAACACCGCTGTGCGTGAAGAAACCGCCAACCGTGGTGTGACCATGATGGGTAGCACCGTGGTGGTTTTCGCTGCACGCGGCTTGCGCGGGGTGTGCCTGTGGGCCGGCGACAGTCGCCTGTATCGCCTGCGCGACGGTGTGCTGGAAAGCATTTCCCGCGACCACAGCTACGTCCAGGATTTGCAAGACAGCGGCTTGCTCAGTGAAGCCGACGCCCGCACCCATCCACGCTCCAATATCGTCACCCGCGCTGTTGGCGTGGAAGCCCAGTTGGATGTCGCCTCGGTGGACCTGTTGATCGCCCCCGGCGACAGCTACCTGTTGTGCAGCGATGGCCTGAACAAGACCGTCGAAGACCATGAAATCCGCGAGGTGCTCAGCCATGACGCGCCGGATGAAATCGTGCGCAGCCTGGTGCACCTGGGGCTCAATCGCGGCGCACCGGACAACATCACCGCCATTGTCGTGAAGGTCTCGTCATGAACATCGTCATCCCGGGTTATGACATCGAAGGCGAGATCGGCGAAGGCGCCATGGCCAGCGTGTACCTGGCGACCCAGCGTTCGCTGGAGCGCAAGGTGGCGTTGAAGGTGATGGCGGCAGCGCTGGCGGCCGACCCGACGTTCTGCGAACGCTTCCTGCGCGAGGGCAAGACCCTGGCGCGCTTGTCGCACCCGCACACGGTGACCATCCATGACATCGGCAACGTCGGTGAGCTGTATTACATGGCCATGGAATACCTGCCCAACGGCACGCTCAAGGAGCGCATTGCCGCCGGCCTGACGCCGGAGCAGGGCGTGACGCTGATCCGCCAGATTGCCTCGGCGCTGGGTTATGCCCATGCCCAGGGCCTGGTGCACCGCGACGTCAAGCCGGCGAACATCCTGTTCCGCGCCGACGGCACCGCAGTGCTCTCGGACTTTGGCATCGCCAAGTCACTGGACGACCGCACCCAATTCACCCAGGCCGGGTTTGCCGTGGGCACGCCAAGCTACATGAGCCCGGAGCAGGCGCGAGGCCAGGAGATCGATGGTCGTGCCGACCTCTACGCGCTCGGCGTGGTGTTGTACGAAATCCTCGTCGGCAAGCTGCCCTACAGCGGCACCGATGCGCTCTCTACCGCACTGGCGCACCTGACCGAGCCGTTGCCGGAGCTGCCGGTGCACCACGGGCGTTATCAGGGCGTGCTGCGCAAGTTGCTGGCCAAGGACCCGGCGGAGCGCTTCCCGAATGCGGCGGCGTTGCTGGAGGCACTGGATCAACTGCCGGCGGACTCGGCAGAAGCCACCTTGGTGCGGCCGCTGCCGATTCCATTAAGTTTTGACCTGGCGGGCATGACGCCCGTCACCATCGACATTCCGACCGATAAACCACAGCCGCAGCCGATAGTGCGCCAGCCGGTGGTGACGCCGACGCAGCACAACGCCCCGTCCGAGCAGCGTCGTGGGCCAGTGTTGGCGTTGGCCGCCGTGGCGGTGGCGGTTGCCTTGGCCATTGGGGGCGCCAGCTACTGGTGGTTGAGTGGCAGCGATGAACCGGCCCAGCCGCCGGCTGCCGTAGTGCCCAAGGTGACGCCACCCGTGGCGGCCGCCGAAGTAGACGGCGGCCAAAGGCCTTTGCTGATGGCGGGTAAGAAGACCCTGTTCCAGCGCGTGCTCAGCAAGCCCGGCGCCAAGCTTTCAACAGATGCGGGCAGCCCGTCAGGCAAAACCTTGCCGGCGTTCTCGGTGCTCTACGTGTACCAGCGCAAGGACGTCGATGGCAGCCCGTGGGTGCGCGTCGGCGCGGCCACCGATGGCCGCAGCGACGGTTGGCTGCCGGCCTCCCAGGTCAGCGATTGGAAGCAGAGCCTGGTGCTCAAGTTCACCGAGCGCTCCGGTCGGGCGCCGGTGATGTTCCTGCGTCAATCGGCCGAAGTGGAAAAACTGCTGGCCGATCCTGCTGCCGCGAAAAGCGTGTTGGCCAAGGCGCAGAACAACCGTGAAGACAACCAGCAAGTCCTGGCCCTGGAACCCACCGCCAGCGCGGTGCCGCAGGACCAGTTCTACCTGCTGCCGATCTTCGACGCCAAAGAAAGCTTCGATGAAAACGGCCAGCCCGTGCAGTTGCTTAACATCGCCTCCATCGACCCGGGCAGCAGCGCGCAGGCCAAACCGGCCACGCCGCTGATCAGCGCCAACGCCGACGCCTTCCGCACCGCCGTGGTGCTGGTGGTGGACACCACCGTGTCGATGCAGCCTTACATCGACCAGATCCGCGACGTGGTGCATGAGCTGCAAACCCGCATTGCCGAGCGTGGCGAGTTGGACAGCGTCAGCTTCGGCATGGTCGGCTTTCGCAGCAGCATCCAGAAAACCCCGGGGCTGGAATATGTCGCCAAAACCCTGATCAGCCTCGACCAAGGCCGCGACCCGCAGCGTTTTCTGGACATGGCGCGCCAGGTCAAAGCGTCGACGGTGTCCAGCCACTCGTTCAACGAAGATGCGTTTGCCGGCGTGATGCAGGCGGTGGACGGCATGGATTGGTCGGGCTATGGAGGGCGCATCATCCTGCTGGTTACCGACGCGGGCGCGTTGCGTAAGAACGACCCGTTCGCCGCTACCCAGATGAACGAAGCCGAAGTGCGCCAGGCGGCGCTGGGCAAGCAGATCAAGATCTATGCGCTGCACCTGCGCACCGACGCCGGCAAGAAAACCCACGCCGGTGCCGAAAGCCAATACCGCATCCTTACCGCCGACGCCAACCCGCAGATCGGCGACCTCTATACGCCGGTGCCGGGTGGCGATGTGCGCAAACTGGGCGAGCGCGTGGATGAGATCGGCACGGTGTTCGCCAACCTGGTGCATCAGGTGCGCAGTAACACGCCACAACCGGTGCCGCTGCTCGGTTCGGCGCCAAGCCTGGCGGACAAATCCGCCGCGGTCGGTTATGCCATGCACATGGACTTCCTCGGGCGCAAAACCGCCAGCCAGGCGCCGCAACTGGTCAGCGCCTGGACCGCCGACCGCGACCTCACTAACCCGGCGCTGCCGGCGTTCCAGGTGTGCGTGATGCTGACCAAGCTGCAACTCAACGACCTGCAGCAATCGTTGAAGCTGATCGTGGATGCGGCGCGCAAGACCCAAAGCTCACCCAAGGACTTC
Organism: Pseudomonas libanensis; assembly: GCF_001439685.1. Classification (GTDB taxonomy): domain Bacteria; phylum Pseudomonadota; class Gammaproteobacteria; order Pseudomonadales; family Pseudomonadaceae; genus Aquipseudomonas; species Aquipseudomonas libanensis. Next base: position 156,836 of record NZ_JYLH01000003.1, on the reverse strand, counting down.
TTCCAGGAAATTGCCAGCGCCTCGGCCTATATGAGCCGTGACCCCCAAGCCCTGCGCAAGGGCGGCAACCTGGCTGACGGCGGCCTGCTCGGTGAATACCTGGAGGGCTTGCCGTACCGCAGCAAGTCGCTGAACATGACCCAGGATTTGTGGTTGTCGTTGAGCGTGGCCGAGCAGGAAGACTTTATCGACGAGCTGGATTCGAAAATCCGCCTGTATGAAACCTTCCATAACGACGTGGCCAACTGGGTCCGTTTCGGCGATGCCGAACCGGGCGATGCGTTGTACCGCGTGCCGCTGTCGACGCTGCCGTAATGCTGAGCCTGAACGCGGTGCACAAGAGCCGGGGTGTCGGCAGCCAGCGCTATAGCCTGGTGATTGCGGCGCTGCACCTGGGCGCAGGTGAACAACTGGCGATTGTCGGGCCCAGCGGTTGTGGCAAAAGCACCTTGTTGGACCTGCTGGCGCTGGTCTTGGCGCCGGATCAGGCCGGGCAGTTTGACTTCAACCAGCAAGACATCGGCGCGCTGTGGCGTGCCGACCGGCAATCCGACCTGGCTGCATTGCGCAGCCAGCACCTGGGCTATGTGCCGCAAACCGGTGGCTTGTTGGGGTTTCTCGATGTGCGCGGCAATATCGCCTTGTCCCGGCAATTGCTGGGTTTGAAAGACGACGGCAGCGTGGCGCGCCTGGCCGAGCAGTTGCAGATCAGCGACCAGTTGGCCAAGCAGCCGGCGGCCTTGTCGGTGGGCCAGCGCCAGCGTGTGAGCTGTGCCCGGGCCTTGGCCCATGCACCGCAACTGGTGCTGGCGGATGAGCCGACCGCTTCCCTCGACCCGCTCAACGCCGAGCGTGTGATGCAGGCGTTGCTGGCCCAGGCCCGCGAACACCGTACGGCCTGTGTGATCGCCACACACGACGAACCCCTGGCCCGCGCCAGTGGCTTGCAGGTGCGGCGCATCAGTTGCCGTCGCGATCCTGACGGCGGCGTCACTGCGACCCTCGGGGAGGTGTGCTGATGCGCATCGGCCTGATCACATCGCTCGCCTGGCAGGACTACCGCAACGATCGCTGGCTGTCGGCCTGTTCGGTGCTGGCCCTGGTGGCGGTTATCGCGCCGTTGCTGGTGTTGTTCGGCCTGAAATTTGGACTGGTCAGCAGTTTGACCGAACGCTTGGAGACTGACCCCGCCACCCGTGAAATCATCCCGTTGGGGGGTGGTCGATTCAGCGCGGTGTTTATCGAGCAGCTGGGGCAGCGCAGCGATGTGGCGTTTGCCTTGCCGCGTACTCGGCAGATCGCAGCAACCGCCCAGGTGGGCGCGCTGACCCTGGAAATGCTGCCGACCGCCGCGGGTGATCCGTTGTTGGCCGGCTTGCCGATACCCCACGGCCTGGACCAGATCGTGCTGAGCCATACCGCCGCTGAAAAGCTCGCGGCCAGGCCTGGCGACTGGTTGGAAACCAGTTTTGCGCGGCAGGTGGCCGGGCAGGTCCAAGCCCAGCACACGCGGTTGCAGGTGTTAGCCGTGTTGCCGTTGGAAGTGTTCGCCCGTGACGGCTTGTTTGCCGACTTGGGCCTGTTGGAAGCGGCGGAAGATTACCGCGATGGTCGTGCAGTAGCGGCGTTGGGCTGGGCGGGTGATGCGGTGGGGGTGAGCGAGCAGCGGGTGTACCCGGCGTTTCGCTTGTATGCGCGCAGCCTCGCGGATGTAGAGCCGTTGCGGGTGTTCTTCACCGGGCAAAATCTGCTGGTGTCGACCCAGGCGAACACCATCGCCCAGGTGCAGTCGTTGAGTCGCAACCTGTCGATTGTGTTCTGGATCATCGCCGGGCTGGCCCTGGCCGGGGCGTTCGCGGCGATCTTCGCCGCAACCCTGGCGGCGGTGGTGCGCAAGCGCCGGGAATTATCGGTGTTGCGTCTGCTGGGGTTTTCCACCGGGGCGCTGTTGTTGTTTGTGTTGTTGCAGGCGCTGTACAGCGCGGGCTTTGCCGCCGTGCTCAGTGGTGGGCTGTATGGCTTGGCCGAGGCCGCGCTGAATAAGCTTTTCGTGCAGGTGCCGGGCGAATACGCCAGCCACCTGTTGGCGCGTCATTACGGCCTGGCCCTGGCTGCTGTGTTCGGCGTCAGCGCCGTGGCGGCGGCCTGTGGTGGTTGGCGGGTGGCGCGTATCCAGGCTTCTGAGGGAATCAGAGATGTATAAGTTATTGGGCGCCTGTGTGGCGCTGAGCCTGGCCTCGCTGGCCTGGGCGGATGAGGCAAGCGACAAGCTCGACAACCCCAAGCCGTTGCCCGATGACGTCAGCCTGCCGCTGCCCTGCGACGGCAACATGGTGTTCCGCTACGCCTATGTGTTGGCCCAGGGCACCCTGGATGACCGCGAAATCAGCCTCGGCTACCCGTTCGCCGAAGGCGAGGCGGGTTATCAGCAGTCGTTTATTTCCGGTTACCGCCGCGACTTCATCAATGGCCAGTTCACCCTCAAGGACTTGCCCAAGGACTGGAATAAAGTCATCGCGCCGCTGATGCCGAAGACCGACGCCAAGACCCCGCTCAAGCCCATGCTGTACTTCATCGGCAAGTACGAGGTGACCGCACGCCAGTACGCCCAGGTGATGGCCCAGGCGCAGTCCCTGGCCAGCGGCGAGCCGGCCCCGGCCTGTGACGCGCCTGCCGGTATGGCCGGGCGTTTGCCCAAGGTGAAACTGTCGCGCTTTGAAGCCGAGCGCTTTTCGGCGGTGTACAGCGCCTGGCTGATGAAATACCACCGTGAATTGCTGCCGGTGAGTGGGCGCGGTTCGTCGGCCGAAGATGGCGGCCTGGGCTTTGTGCGCCTGCCCACCGAAGTGGAGTGGGAATACGCCGCACGCGGTGGCCAGGCGGTCAGCCGCCAGGACCTGGAAGGGCGCCTGTATCCACGCCGCGCCGAGGGCAGCGAAAGCGATGGTCCGTTGGCCGACTACGCAGTGTTCAACCAGGTGGCCGGCGGCACGGGTCAGGCAGCACGGCTGATGCCTATCGGCACCAAGTTGCCCAACCCCATCGGCCTGTTTGACGTGATTGGCAACGCTGCGGAAATGGTCCAGGAATCCTTCCAGCTGGTGCATGCCGGCCGGCGCCAGGGCACCTATGGTGGCTTTGTGGTCAAGGGCGGCAACTACCTGGAAGGCGAGGGCACGCTGTTTACCGGCATGCGCCGAGAGTATCCGTTGTTCGCCGCCGACGGCACCGAACAAAGCAACGAGACCACCGGTTTTCGCGTAGCGATTGGCGCGTTGTCGGCGCCGCGCTCGCGCTACAAGGAATTGTTCGCCCAATGGCAGAAGGAAGGCCGTTTGGCCTCACTGACCGACGCCATCGACGATGCCCAGGACCCGACCAAGCGCCTGGACAGCATCATCGCCGCCAGCGTCGACCCCAAACTGCAAGCCGAGCTTGGCCTGGTCAACGAAGAACTCAAGCGCAACGTTTCGCTGATCGCCCAGCAACGCGAAGAAGCGGCGGGCAACCTGATCCAGTCGGCGGCGTTGGTGGCCGAGACCATCAGCAACTACAACATCCGTCTGGCCAACCTGCAAAAGAGTCGTCAGCAGGCCGTGGACAGCAAGGACGAGGCCAGCGCGCAGCTGTTCGCCACGGCCATTACCAATGGACGCAGCGCCCTCGACGGCGCGGTGGCGATCTATATCGACAACCTGGCCACCGGCACGCGCTATACCGATGCAGTGATCCAGGCGCAGTTTCAACGAATCAAGGAAGAGTTGGATCGCAAGCCAGTGCTCGGCAAGAGCCTGGTGACGCGCGCGACACTGTTCGTTCGCCATGTCGGCAACTACCGCAAGCAACAGCGGGCCGACCCGGCAACGATCTTGAAGGAATTGCTCGCAGCGAGCGGTCAGCGGTCTTGATCGTTGGCTGTCTAGCGAGCTTGGAAAGGACTCAGGCGGCGGTGGGCCGTGCTGGGCAAGTCAAACTTAATAGAGATCACACCTATGCTTTTTTCCCGTAAGGCGGTTTCCAAGCGTCACCTGCTGCTGATCGCAGCCGGTTTCAGTACCGTGCTGACTGGTTGCGCTACGTCGCCAGCCTCCAAGGTCGCGTCGAGCACCAAGGTCGAGTACTACCCCAACTGCTACGAGCCGGTGCAGCACCTGCGCGCTACCGATTCGAACATGACCAAGTCGGTGGTGACCGGTGCCGCCATCGGCGCGGCCGGCGGTGCGTTGTTGGGCGCCCTGACCGGCGACAAGGAAAAGCGTGGCCGTAACGCCGCCATCGGCGCTGCGGGCGGCGCCCTGGCTGGCGGCGCGGCGGGCTACTACACCGAGCGTCAAAAGCAGATCGCCGATGATAACCAGCGCATCGCCTCCTATGCCGCCGACGTGAACAAAAGCGTCTCCGACATCGACCGCAGCACCGCCTACGCCAAGGCCTCGCAACAGTGCTACCAGAGCGCGTTCACCAAGCTGGTGGCCGACCGCAAGGCCAAGACCGTCAACGATACCGAAGGCCGCAAGCGCCTGGCGGAAATCGTTGCGGGCCTGAAGGAATCCAATGACCTGATCGTCGCGGTCAACGGCAAAGCCAGCGAAGATCTGAACAACTACACCCAGGCCTACGAAAAAGACCTGCAACAAGTCGGCGTACAGCGTGCCGACGTGGTCACCGTGGCCCAGGCCGATGTGGCGCCTGTTGCGACGCCGACCAAGAAGAAAGGTGCGGGCACCAAGCCACCGAAAAAACCGTTGCTGCCAACCGTGCCAAAAGAAGCGGTCACCACCGAGAAGACCTTCCAGACAGCCCAGGCCAAGCAGGCTGAAAGCAAGCAGGTTGCCAATGCAGGTGATTCGCAGCTCAAGCTCAACTGCACCAACCCGAACCTGGTCGATTGGGCACCGGTGCCTTGCCCTAACGTCTAAGCACTTGTTGCTATAAGCGTTAAACGCCCGCCGATCTGCGTCTAAAGCGCGAGATCGGTGGCGTTCTTTTTGCAAATCGTTACACTGCTGCGGCCACTCCAATAAATACACCGAGGCCGTGTGCATGAAATTTCGTCTTCTCTTGTGGGTGCTTGGCCTGATGATGGGCAAAGCCAGCCGCACCAATCCCGCCTTCCAGCAACAGTTGGGTGACAAAGACCTGGCGTTCCAGTTGCAGACCCTCGACGGCAAGGTTGCCCGTCACTTCATCGTCAAAGACCAGCGCATTACCAGCCGTTCAGGTGTTCACCCTGAGCCTGCCTTTGCGATTGCCTTCAAGGATGCCGCCTACGGGTTTGCCACGATGCAGGCGAAGAACAAGCAACTGGCGTTCATGACGGGGATTCAGGACAAGTCGATCCAGATCAAGGGCAACCCGGCGCTGGTGATCTGGTTCCAGGGGTTGACCAAGTATTTGAAACCGAAGAAAAAGAAGTAACACCTAGGGGGTTCAGGTAGACCGAGTTGAATTCATCGCAGGCAAGCCAGCTCCCACAGTGACCGCGTTCCAACTTTGAAATACGGTCAACTGTGGGAGCTGGCTTGCCTGCGATAGCGATGTAACAGGCGGCAGGTTTACCCCTGGCTGCGCAACAGGCGCACCGCCAGACATACCAGGTTCGGATACGCGGGGTATTGCCCGTCATCTCACCGGGTTACTTGCCCCGAGACATTGAGTACCCGATCAGCTAGCAACTGTGCCAGTTCGATTAACTGCGCAATGCCCAGCAGTTCCTCTCGTTTTGGCCCTTCAAGGTCAAAGGCCAGATCGCAACTCAGCGCATTGGCCGAGGCCAGTGTTTCGCTGAGGTTGACCAACAGGTCTTCGGTGCTGATGCCTGCGGCTACAGTGAACAAGCGGATGGGGGGATTGGGGGTAGGTTTGATCATTGTGAACTTCCTGATTTAAGTGGAGCTGCCACAGATCGCCGCGACGCGATCGGGTGGTAGCTGTACGCAGGTTCGCGGACCGGAATCAGGAAACCGGCATACCCGAAGGTATCCCGCGCACAGCCACCATAACGCCGCACAGTAGACGATAAAAAAGCGTCACCTGAAAGCGGAAATGGCTCTTTGCGTCTGATTAAACCGGGTCGCGACGCCCAACCGCTGCGTGTGCAGCGGTGTACGAAGACTAGAGGTCGAGTGTCCTAGGGACAACCTCAAAGCCTTGTCAGACGTTTCTGTTTTTCCTACTACCTAGCCGAACGGACAGTTGTTTGGCTTTGCGCTCGTCAGCAACATCTTCCTTGCGCCATTTCGGAACCCTTCCCTTTGCATAACAACGCCACGACCGCGTTTGAGCATTCTTGCGCGCTAAAAAAGGACCAAACATGAAGAGCATTGATTTTCAAGTTCAGCAGCCAGTTGGACCGACCAACGCCAGCCTCATCGACTGCATGGAGAACCCAATGTGAGGCGCTACAACATCACGACTGGTTCAACCACCACGGCGGGCAGCAAGGTAGCGTAGTACCAAAGCAAAGCAAAGCAGGTGCAGGATGCCTCCGACCTGAGGGCTGCGGTGGACAGCAACTTCAATGCGATTAAACGCGGACTTCTGGAGGAAGGCTTCACCGAAGCTGACGTTGAAGTGGCTCGGGAGCAACTGCATAGGCTCAGTAAAGAACAGGGGTGGTATTGATGAGTGCGCAAACTATTGACGGCTGGATCAGAAATCTGGGCAAACGCTACGAAGATTTGATTACCGAAGGGCTGATACCGAACCAGCCATTACAAGAACTCTATGACGGGCGGGATCGCCTGCACTTAGAACTTGCATGGGGCCTTTCCTTGAGTTTCTGGGCAGAAACCAAGCGATTGGAAACGCTGTTCATCACTCTGATTAAAAGCACTCCTTCGACGTTGGAATATAAGGGCGAACTGCCCAAACCGCTCGCTTCTACCATGACGAAATCCGACATTCGGTCGCATTTCGGCGCCCCTGTAGAATCAGGTGTTCCTGTAAAAATGCCACAGCCCGGGGGTATGACTGGAGGGTGGGATGCCTATCATCTTGATCCAGGCACACATCCGAATACCAAGCTGGTTTGCAAGTACACCTCCACTTTGCAGGTAAAAGCGTTGGTGTTTACATTGATTGATAAGAACCACGACTGATCTGCGTTCTGTTCCTAACTGGTGCTCGTTCCCTCGCCCAGCGTGGGAACGAGCTTCAAAGACATAGAGAGTTAAGGTACACCGAGTTGGATTCATCGCAGGCAAGCCAGCTCCCACAGTGACCGCGTTCCAACTTTGAAATACGGTCAACTGTGGGAGCTGGCTTGCCTGCGATAGCGGTTTAACAGGCGGCGGGCTTACCCCTGGCTGAACTGCGAAGCCAATTCGCGCAACAGCACTTCGGCATCCAGCACTTTACCGACCACATCCTCCGCCTTCTCGCGGCTCAAGCCCAGGCGCTCAAGCAACGCGTCCGGAATGGATTCATCCGGCCCGGAGCCAATCCCCCGGCTACGCAACAAGCGCACAGCCAAACACACCAGGTTGGGATACTCAGCGTATTGCCCATCATAGGTCGGGTCGTGCTGGAAGCGCAGGGCGGTGCACAGTTCGTCCGGCATGTCCCAGTAGCGCATCAGCCAGGCACCGATCTGTTCGCGGGTGATGCCCAGCAAGTGCTGTTCGACGTAGCTGTGGCACAGGTGCGGGTTGACCTCCAGGTGTCGGCAGATCAGCGAAAAGTGCGGCGGGAACACATGGGCCAGCAGCAGGTAGCCGAAGTTGTGCAGCAGACCGGCCAGGTAGGTCAGGCCGGCTTCCGGACGCTGGGCGCGGGGCATGGCACGGGTCAGGCCTTCGATCACGGCGGCGGTGTAGATCGACTGGTGCCAGTACGGCGTGGACAGGTGCGGGCGGTCCTTGGGCAGGCTCAGGGTTTTGCCCAGGGCCAGGCCCAGCGCCAGGTTGATCACAAGATCAAAGCCCAGCACGCGGACGATGGCGTCTTCGACTGAGCGGATCTTGCCCGGCGAAGCGTAGTAGGGCGACGCGGCCCAGCTTACGACCTGGGCGGCGAGAGCCGGATCGGTTTCCACCACGCCGGTGATGTCATCAATGGTGGCGTTGGGGTCGACGCGCAGCTTGATGATCTTTTGCGCTGTGTCGGCCAGCGGTGGAATCTCGATGGTCGCTTCCAGGCGCTGCTGAATACGACGCGCGGTGAAGGCTTGCATCGCCTGGGTGATTTCCTCACGGTCATCATTGGGGCGGTCCAGGTTCGGGCGGATATTGCTCAGCGGTTCACCGAACTGCGCGGCGCTGGCCTTGGTCAGCATGCCCTTGAACGCGTCGCCCGGGATTTCCAGCAACAGTCCGGCTTCGCCCGAATGCACCAGCAGGCTCGGCTCGTTGAGCAGGCTGCCTTCATACAGGCACGGTGAACTGGTGAGTGCCGGCAGGCCCGGCAGCAGACTCAGGGCATGCTTGCCGAGCATGCGTTCGACGCGCTCAGGGGCAACGGCCGTGAGGCGCCGACCCGTGAGTTCGGCGAGGCGGTTGAGGTCGAGCAACTGGCTTTGGGGGAACAGCACCATGAGTGCGCCAACCGCATCCTCAAGCAACACCGCCTGGACCTTTCGCGCAGGGTTCAGGCCAGGTTGTTCGATGACTTCCGTGTAGGGGACGGCGAGCTTGGCGAGCAGCGCCCGAATGACCGGCGGGGCGGTCAGTGGGGCTGTGGCGAGGGCAACTTCTGACATGGCCTGATCCAATTTCTTACATTCATTGGAGTATAACCAGCTTGATACAGGTGTTGGTCGGATAAGTGCGTCAGGCGTCACACTTGGCCGTATTGCTGCCCGTGCCGCAGCCAGCGATCCAGCAACGGGCTGACGTGATCGGGCCAGCGTTCGAGCAGGGCCTGGGCAGCGTCGCGCACCGCAGGCAGCAGATCGGCGTCGCGCATCAGGTCGGCAACCTTGAATTGCAGCAGGCCGGTCTGGCGCGTGCCGAGCATTTCACCCGGACCGCGCAGTTCGAGGTCTTTTTCGGCGATGACAAAACCGTCATTGGTTTCGCGCATGATACCCAGGCGCTGGCGACCAATCTGTGACAGCGGCGGGTGATACAGCAACACGCAGTGGCTGGCAGCACTGCCCCGGCCGACCCGCCCGCGCAGTTGGTGCAGTTGCGCCAGGCCCAGGCGCTCGGGGTTTTCGATGATCATCAGGCTGGCGTTGGGCACGTCCACGCCCACTTCGATCACCGTGGTCGCCACCAGCAATTGCAGGTTGCCGGCCTTGAACTCGGCCATCACTGCGGCCTTCTCCGCAGGTTTCATGCGCCCATGGATCAGCCCGACCTTGAGCTCGCCCAAGGCGCTGGTGAGATCTTCGTAGGTGGTCTCGGCGGCCTGGCAGGTCAGCTCTTCAGACTCTTCGATCAAGGTGCATACCCAGTACGCCTGACGGCCTTCGGCACAGGCGCCGCGCACGCGCTCTATCACTTCGACGCGCCGGGTGTCGGTGACCAGCACGGTGTTGACCGGGGTACGCCCGGGCGGCAATTCGTCGAGGATCGAGGTGTCGAGGTCGGCGTAGGCGCTCATGGCCAGGGTGCGTGGGATCGGGGTGGCGGTCATGATCAACTGGTGCGGGTTCATGCGCCCGCCCACGCCTTTCTGGCGCAGGGCCAGGCGCTGTTGCACGCCGAAGCGGTGCTGTTCGTCAATGATGACCAAGGCAAGGTTCTTGAACTGCACTTCGTTCTGGAACAACGCGTGGGTACCCACCACCATCGGTGCGCCGGCGGCGATTTGCTCCAGGGCGCTGGCGCGGTTCTTGCCCTTGAGCTTGCCTGCCAGCCACGCGACTTCCAGGCCCAGGGGTTCGAGCCAGCGTTTGAAGGTAATGAAATGTTGTTCGGCAAGGATTTCCGTCGGCGCCATCAGCGCCACCTGGTAACCGGCTTCCAGCGCCTGAAGGGCGGCGAGGGCGGCGACCACGGTCTTGCCCGCGCCCACATCGCCCTGGATCAGGCGCAGCATGGGTTCCTGTTGGCTTAAGTCGTAGGCGATTTCATTACCTACGCGCTGTTGCGCTCCGGTCGGCGCAAAGCCGAGGTTGGCCAGGTATTGCGCGGGCAGCCGCGTGGCCTTGGGCAACGCTGGCGCACGCAAGGAGCGCATGCTCTCGCGCAGGCGCTGCTGGGACAGCTGATGGGTCAGCAGTTCTTCGAAGGCCAGGCGATGTTGGGCCCAGTGATGGCCGAGGGCGAGTTCGTCCACATCGGCGTCGGCGGGCGGGTGGTGCAGGTAGCGGATCGCATCAGCCAGGGGCGCCAGTTGATAATCGCGGGCCAGCTCCAGGGGCAGCCAGTCGGGCAGGCTTTGCGGGCCGAGCATGGTCAGGGTCTGCATGCACAGCTGGCGCAGGCGTTGCTGGGTCAGGCCTTCGGTCAGCGGGTAGATCGGTGTGAGCGTGGTATCTACCGGTGGCGGCTCATCGCCGGTAATGGCGCGGTATTCCGGGTGGTAGATTTCCAGGCCCGAAGCGCCTGGGCGCGCCTCACCGTAGCAGCGCACGCGTGTGCCACGCTTGAGGCCCTCTTTCTGCGCGTTGCTGAAATGGTAGAAGCGCAGGCTCAAGCCGCCGGTGCCATCCTGCAGGCGCACCACCAGGCTGCGGCGCTTGCCCATCACCACGTCGGCGCCGCTGACGGTGCCTTCGATCACCGCGTCCTGCCCGGGGCGCAAGTGGCCGATGGGCACCACGCGGGTGCGATCCTGGTAGCGCAGGGGCAGGTGAAACAATACATCCTGAAGGTTTTCCAGGCCGACCTTGGCCAGCTTTTCGGCCATGGCTTCACCGACACCCTTGAGTGCCGTCACCGGTACCTGCGACAGCTCAGTCATACGGTTGCTTAGCTCGCAACGGGCGGCTTGGCCACCGAACACAGGCGGATCGAGTCGGCGAGGATCTCAATCGCTTTGGGGCGTGGGAAGCTGGCGCGCCAGGCGATCGCCACGGTACGAAACGGCACCGGAGGGGTGAGTGGGCGCACTTCGATCACGCCCTGGGCGTAGTGATGGCTGTCTACGGCTGACAGCGGCAGGATCGAGATGCCCAGGCCGGAAGCGACCATATGGCGAATGGTTTCCAGTGAGCTGGATTCCACCGTGGTGTGCTTGGCGCCGTCGTTGCCCTTGGTCAGGGTCGGGCAGGCTTCCAATACCTGGTCGCGGAAGCAGTGGCCTTCGCCAAGCAGCAGCAGGCTCTTGTCGTTGAGCAGGGCGGCGTCGATGGTGTCCTTCTTGGTCCACGGGTGGGAGGCCGGCATCAACACGTAGAACGGCTCGTCGTAGAGAGGTAGCGTGAGTACGTCCGCCTCGTTGAACGGCAGGGCGATGATGATCGCGTCCAACTCGCCGTTGCGCAGTTTGTCGCGCAGCACGTGGGTGAAGTTTTCTTCGATATACAGCGGCATCTGCGGCGCGACGCGATGCAGTTGCGGGATCAAGTGCGGGAACAGATATGGGCCGACAGTGTAGATCGCGCCGACCTTGAGCGGCGCGGTCAGTTGGTTCTTGCCGGCCTGGGCCAGTTCGCGAATGCTTTGCGCTTGTTCCAGCACCTTCTGGGCCTGGGCCACGATGCCTTCGCCCACCGGAGTGAGGCGCACGGCGCTCTTGCTGCGCTCGAAAATCAGCACACCGAGTTCGTCTTCAAGCTTTTTCACACCCACCGACAGCGTCGGCTGGCTGACGTGGCAACGCTCGGCTGCATGGCCGAAGTGCTGTTCCTGGGCGAGGGTCACGATGTAGCGTAATTCTGTAAGAGTCATAGCAGGCGTCCATGAGGTTGCAGGCCAAGCATACCGGCTGCAATCGATAGACGCACGTTATCAGAACTTTGCTGGGGATTGAGTGAGGAGTGTCGGAAATTTTGCTGGTGTGGCGCCAGCGTATGCGGGAGAAAAAACGTCTCCCGCATGGCTGTATAGATGGAACTAGCGGCGACGTTTGTCGATGTTGTAGACGAACGGCGCAACGAGTTCGACGCTGCCATTTTTCAGCAGGTCGGCTGGTGGCTTGGGCAGCGGCTGGGCCTTGCGGATCATCTCCAGGGTCGCACGGTCCAGGTCGGCGTTGCCGGAGCGGCCTTCCAACTCGTAGGACAATACGTTGCCCTCGGCATCGACCACGAAGCGCAAGCGATTCATACCTTCCTTGCCGCGCTGTTGGGCGGCGGGTGGGTACTTCTTGTACTTCTGCAGGTGCGCCAGCAGAGTGCTTTGCCAGGATGCCTGGGCCGCTATCTGCTGTGCCGATGGGCCAGGCGCGGGCTGGGCCGATTTTTCCGCCGGTGTATTGGTCGGTGGAGTTTCGCTCGGTGGCTCCTCGGAAGGTTTTTCCTTGGGTGGCTCGGGCTTCTTCTCCACCGGCTTGGGCGGTTGCGGCTTAGGCTTGGGCTTGACCGGCTTGGGCACCTGGATCGTTGGCTTAGGCGCCTCGGCCATTTTGGGCAGGGGCAGCTCTTCCACGGGGGCAGGCGGCTGCGGCGGCGTCACCACCTTGGGCGGTGCCGGAGGTGGCGGTGCCGGCATCGGCGCCAGGTCGATGACCATGGCGGCGGGTGGCAACTGGATCACCTGCGGCGCGGACCATTGGAGCGCGATGATGATCGCGACGGCATGCACGCCCAGCACGACGGCGAGGCTGGTGCCATAACGCGTCAGTTTGTGGCGCGTCGTGATCATTTCTTGGCTGCCGTCTCAAGTCCGACCAGGCCCACCTTGAGGTAGCCGGCTGCCCGCAGGGCATCCATCACGCTCATCAGGTCGCCGTAGTCCACGCCTTTGTCGGCCTGGAAGAAGATCGTCGTGTCTTTCTTGCCCTGGGTCTTGGCATCGAGCACCGGGCCCAGGCTTTCAGTTTTGACTTCTTCTTCGCCCAGGAACAGGCGTTGGTCTGCCTTGACGCTGAGGAAGATTGGTTTCTCAGGCCGCGGCGCCGGCTTGGCGCTGGATGCTGGCAGGTCCACCTTGATGTCCACGGTGGCCAGCGGTGCCGCCACCATGAAGATGATCAGCAGCACCAGCATCACGTCGATAAACGGTGTGACGTTGATTTCGTGGTTCTCGACGAGCTCGTCGTCGCCTTGATTCAAATGCAGGCCCATGGCCGATTACCCCACTTTCACCATGTGCGGTTGCGAGCTGCGCTCGGTAGGCAGGTGATCGAGGTCACGGCTGACCAGCAACAGGACTTCTGCCGATGCATCCGAAACCTGGGCCTTGTAGCCGGCAATCGAACGGGCGAAGACGTTGTAGATCACCACCGCAGGAATCGCGGCAACCAGGCCCAGGGCGGTAGCCAGCAGGGCTTCGGCGATGCCGGGGGCAACGACGGCGAGGTTGGTGGTCTGGGTCTTGGCGATGCCGATGAAGCTGTTCATGATGCCCCATACGGTGCCGAACAGGCCGACGAAAGGCGCGGTGGAGCCAATGGTGGCGAGTACACCGGTGCCGCTGCTCATGTTACGGCCACAGGCCGCAACCAGGCGCTCGAGGCGAAAAGCCACGCGCTCCTTGATACCTTCTTTTTCGCGGGTATTGGCCGACAGGCGCATTTCTTCCAGCGCGTCGTGCACCAGGGTGTTGGCCAGGGTGCCCTTCCTGGTCGCGGTTTCGCTCGCTTCCTTGAGGGTATTGGCTTTTTTCAGGTGGACGATTTCAGCACGCAGGCGGCGCTTGGCGCCCAGCAGCTCGAAGCCTTTGGCAATCCAGATAGTCCAGGTAATGATCGAGGCGATGGCCAGGCCGATCATCACGGCCTTCACCACCACGTCGGCATTCTGGTACATGCCCCATGGCGACAAGTCGTGGGCCATGCCCAGGGTGTTGTCTTCTTCCAGCACCACGCCGGTTTCGTCGGCAGGTGCGGCGTCGCCCGCAGTCTGGGCTGGGTCGGTAGCGGCTGGAGCTGGAGCTGGAGCGGCCGCCGGGGCAGCAGCATTTTGCTCAGTGGCAGCAGCCGGAGCGGCGGGGGCCGTGGCATCAGCGAATGCGGCGGTCGGTGCCAGCAGTACGCTGAACAGCATCGCAGCAATCGCACGCCAGGCGCGGGATGGGCTGTGAAGCTTGGTTGGCGAAGCGGGGTTTGTATTACGTGTCATGCTGGCCGGACCTGAGAGAAAAAATGAGTGATCGTCCTTCCAGACCCATGGGGTCGAGGACAAATGGGCGGTTATTATTGCAAGTAATTCTTGTTAACAGAAGTAATACAGTAACTTTATTTGTGCTTTTTCTGGCCGCTGGTCATGTCTGGCGGCTAATCTGCGCCTTTAAGAACGGAGTTTTGTGATGTCTGTGCCTTCTGTTGTGATTGCCGGTTGCGGCGATGTGGGTAGTCGGCTGGCTAGCCAATTGCTGGCCTCGGAATGGGAGGTTCATGGCCTGCGCCGCGATATTTCGCGCCTGCCCGAGGGGGTGATCGGCATCGCCGGCGACCTGTTCGACGAGGATTGCCCTGATACCTGGCCCATCGGCGGGGTGGATTACCTGGTGTATTGCGCCGCTGCCACCGAACACGACGAAGCCGGCTATCGCGCCGCTTACGTGCAGGGGCTGCAGCATGTGCTGGAGTGGTTGAAGGACTACGGCCAGGAGCCGAAACACCTGTTGTTCGTATCCAGCAGCAGTGTGTATGGGCAGCAGAACGGCGAGTGGGTCGACGAAACGTCAGAGACGCAAGCGAAGGGTTATTCCGGGCAGGTGATGCTGGAGGCAGAGCAAGTGGCGCTCGACAGCGGCATCCCCGCCACTATTGTACGGCTGACCGGGATTTACGGTCCGGGGCGCGAATGGCTGTTGACCCAGGTGCGCCAAGGTTATCGGGTAGCGATTGACCCGCCCTTATATGGCAACAGGATTCACGCCGATGATGCGGCCGGGCTGCTGGCCTTTTTGCTGCGGCACGTGGAACAGGGCGGTGCACTGGGCAAGGTCTATATCGGCGTCGACGATGCGCCGGCGCCATTGGCCGAGGTGGTGGCCTGGTTACGTGAATACCTGGGTGTGACCGAATGGGCGGAGGACGCGAGTGTGCGGCGTGCGGGGAGCAAGCAATGCAGTAATGCGCGTATCAAGGCGTTGGGCTGGGTGCCGATGTATCCGACTTACCGGGAAGGCTATGCCGCGATCCTGAAAGGCTGAAACGCGGTCAAAGATGTGGGAGGGGGCTTGCTCCCGATAGCGGTGAGTCAGCCAAGGAAATATTGACTGATGTGATGCCATCGGGGGCAAGCCCCCTCCCACATTTAGTTTTATGCAAGGGCGGTTATTGCTTTTCCAGCAGCCACTGGCGCGGGCCTGGAGTAAACGAAGGCACTTCATCCGCCTGCGCGGTGTTGATCGCCTGGAAGATTTCCAGCTGCTCACCCTTGCGTACGAAGATCCATGGGTTGCCCTGGCCGTTCAGTTGCAGCCAGATGCTGTCGTAGCCGCCGCTCATGGAGGCGCAATCACCCGCCAGGCACAGTGAGTAACGGTCAACGCCAGGCAAGCCGGCGACCTTGCCGTCAGCCTGGAACTGCACCGTGGCGCCGTTGCCGGTGCCGTCGGTTATCTTCCAGTCGCCGCCCATGTAGGCCGCATACAGTGCCCGTTCGAAGTTGGCACCCAGTGGTGCGCCTTCGGGGGCCGGGTCTTTGGCGCGGGCGAACAGCTGCTCTGGCTCATTGTCGTTGGCCACTTGCAGCAATTGTTTGCCTTTGCGCTTGAGTTCGGTGGCAGAGCTGCCATAGAAGTCCACGCTCCACGCACCGGGTTTTTCAGCCGACAACTTGCCTTCCGCCACTTCAAAACCGTTGTAGTAGCGCGCCTGCAAAGCCTTGGTGTTGACCTCCCACTCAAGGTTGGGGCCATAGGACTGCAGGGCTTCACGCAAAGGGCTGCCCTTGGCTGCCGCATCGATGGCGGCCTGGTTGATCCAGGTACCGCTCACATCCAGGTCGGCGGGGTTGCTGGCACAGCCGCCCAGCACCAGGGCGAGCAACGAAGAGGCTACAAGCGCTTTGCGCATCACGAAATCCTTCTGAAACGAAGTCGGCGCAGCCTGCTGGGCTGCGCCGGGTGTTTTACTCGATGACCAGAATGGCGTCCATCTCAACCTGTGCGCCCTTTGGCAGGGCGGCAACGCCAATGGCGGCGCGGGCTGGGTAGGGTTGTTCGAAGTACTTGCCCATGATCTCGTTGACCTTGGCGAAGTGACTCAGGTCGGTGAGGAAGATGTTCAGCTTGACGATGTCCTTGAACGAGCCGCCGGCGGCTTCGGCCACGGACTTGAGGTTTTCGAAGACCTGTACGGTCTGGGCTTCAAAGCCTTCAACCAGTTCCATGGTCTTTGGGTCCAGTGGGATCTGGCCGGACATGTAGACGGTGTTGCCCGCCTTGATCGCCTGGGAATAAGTGCCGATGGCGGCTGGAGCTTTATCGCTGGTGATAACTGTCTTGGTCATGAATGACTCCTTGTAATGGATCGGTTATGCACGCATGCGGGTGATGCGGATCACACCGGTCAAGGCGCGCAACTTTTTGATTACGCGGGCCAGGTGCACGCGGTCGTGCACGCTGACCACCAGTTGGACCACGCTGATGCGACCATCGCGTTCGTCCATGCTGATTTTCTCGATATTGCCGTCGGCGGCGTTGACGCTGCTGGCCAACAGGGCGATCAGGCCGCGCTGGTGTTCCAGCTCCACCCGCAGCTCGACGTTGAATTCGCCGGTGACATCCTTGGCCCACGAGAGCTGGATGCATTTTTCCGGGTTGTGGCGGATTTCGGTGATGTTGCGGCAGTTGTCCAGGTGCACCACCATGCCTTTGCCAGCGGACAAGTGCCCGACAATCGGGTCGCCAGGGATCGGCGTGCAGCATTTGGCGTAGCTGAGCACCAGGCCCTCGGTACCACGAATCGCCAGCGGGCCTTCCGGGCTCGGCAGCTGTTCGCCCTCGCCCAGCAGACGGCGGGCGACCACGTAGGCCATGCGGTTGCCCAGGCCGATATCTTCCAGCAGGTCTTCGATGGTCTCCTGGCGGTATTCGTGGAGCATCGCTTGCACGCGTTCCTGCGGGATCTTGTCTAGGGCGCTGTCGAAACCGTTGAGTACCTTGTTCAGCAGGCGTTCGCCCAGGCTGATTGACTCGGAACGGCGCTGCAGTTTCAGGGCATGGCGAATATGCGTACGTGCCTTGCCGGTGACCACGAAGTTGAGCCACGCCGGGTTTGGGCGTGCACCCGGAGCACTGACGATCTCGACGGTGGAGCCGCTTTGCAGCGGTTCCGACAGCGGTGCGAGACGACGATTGATGCGGCAGGCTATGCAGCTGTTGCCGACGTCGGTGTGCACCGCGTAGGCAAAGTCGACCGCCGTTGAGCCTTTTGGCAGCTCCATGATCCGGCCCTTGGGCGTGAACACGTAGACCTCGTCCGGGAACAGGTCGATCTTCACGCTTTCGATGAATTCCAGGGAGTTGCCGGCACGTTGCTGCATTTCCAGCACGCCCTTGACCCATTGGCGGGCGCGGGCATGGGTGCCTTTGGGCTGCTCGTCGCCGCTGGATTTGTACAGCCAGTGGGCGGCGATGCCGTTGTTGGCCATCTCTTCCATTTCGCGGGTGCGGATCTGGATCTCGATGGGCACGCCATGCATACCGAACAGCGTGGTGTGCAGCGACTGGTAGCCGTTGGCCTTGGGGATTGCGATGTAGTCCTTGAAGCGGCCCGGCAGGGGTTTGTACAAATTATGCACAGCACCCAGCACGCGGTAGCAGGTATCGACCTTGTCGACGATGATCCGGAACGCGTACACGTCCATGATCTCGTTGAAGGCCCGGCGTTTGCCGCGCATCTTCTTGTAGATGCCGTAGATGTGCTTCTGCCGGCCGCTGACTTCGCCCTCGATCTCGTCGATTGCCAGGCAATGGCTCAGGGACTCTTCGATCTTGTTGACGATTTCCTTGCGGTTGCCCCGGGCGCGCTTGACCGCCTGGTAGATGCGCGCCGAACGCATCGGGTGCATGGCTTTGAAGCCGAGGTCTTCGAATTCGATGCGAATGGCGTGCATGCCCAGCCGGTTGGCGATGGGCGCGTAGATTTCCAGGGTTTCCTTGGCGATGCGCCGGCGTTTCTCGCCGGACAGCACTTCAAGCGTGCGCATGTTGTGCAGCCGGTCGGCCAGCTTGACCAGGATCACCCGGATATCCCGGGCCATGGCCATGGCCATTTTCTGGAAGTTTTCCGCCTGGGCTTCGGCCTTGGTCTCGAAATTCATCTGGGTCAGTTTGCTGACACCGTCGACCAGTTCGGCCACGGTTTCGCCAAACTGCGCACTGAGCGCTTCCTTGGCAATGCCGGTGTCTTCGATCACGTCATGCAGCATCGCAGCCATCAGGCTCTGATGGTCCATGTGCATGTCGGCAAGAATATTTGCCACCGCAAGAGGATGGGTGACATACGCCTCGCCACTGCGGCGGCGTTGGCCATCGTGGGCTTGTTCGGCGTAGAAATACGCTCGGCGGACCAGGTTGACCTGGTCTGGGCCGAGGTAGGTCGATAAGCGATCGGCGAGGGCGTCTATGCTCGGCAAAGTATGAACTCCTGCCGATGGCTGTGACCCCGTGCCGTGCTACGTCGACCAGGCATAGGCTTAGACGTCCTCGTTGGACTCGCCTTCGAACGCTGCAAACAGCGGCTCGTCTTCAACGATTTCGGCGTTGGCGATGAACTCGTAGCTCATCAGGCCTTCAGCAATTTCACGCAGGGCTACAACGGTAGGCTTGTCGTTTTCCCACTGGACCAGGGGCTCTTTGCCGCCAGTGGCCAGTTGACGGGCACGCTTGGTAGAGAGCATGACCAGCTCAAAGCGGTTATCCACGTGTTCTAGGCAGTCTTCAACGGTTACGCGGGCCATGGTATTCCTCGGAGCGAATGCAAGATGCGCGCTGCCCGGTTGGGCGAGCGGACTGAGCAGTTTAAAAAATCACCAGCGTTTAGGGAAGCGCTGATTTTTCGCAGACCCTCGCAAAACCGCTGCAAGTGCCAATGTAAGGCCCTTGCAGCGCTTTTGGGAAGAGCCAATCAGCCGAGCAGTTCGGCAAGTAATTTGCCGAAACGCTGCTGTTGACGCTTTTGCTGGAGCTGATTGGCGCGGAAAATCGCCTTCAAATCGTCCAGGGCATGGACGAAATCGTCATTGATGATCAGGTAGTCATAGTCGACGTAGTGGCTCATTTCGCTGACGGCCTCGCGCATGCGGCCTTCGATGATCTCGTCGCTGTCCTGGCCGCGGTTGGTCAGGCGCTGGTGCAAGGCTTCGAGCGACGGCGGCAGGATGAAGATCGAGCGAGCCTTGGGCATCAGCTGGCGTACTTGCTCGGCGCCCTGCCAATCGATTTCCAGGATCAGATCGTGGCCTTCGTCCAGAGTTTGCTGCAAGTGACTTTGGGAGGTGCCGTAGAGGTTGCCGAAGACTTCGGCACGTTCGAGGAAATCGCCATGTTCGATCATCTTGACGAACTCGGTGCGCTCGACGAAGTGATAGTGCACGCCATTGACCTCGCCCGGGCGCATGGCGCGGGTGGTGTGGGACACCGAAATGCGGATCTGCTCGTCAGCGTCGGTCAAAGCTTTGACCAGGCTGCTCTTGCCCGCGCCCGAAGGGGCGGAAATGATGTAAAGGGTGCCGGTGCTGTGGGTCATGGAGGTTGCCTTACTCAATATTCTGTACTTGTTCGCGCATCTGCTCGATCAACACTTTGAGGTTGACCGCGGCCGTAGTACTGCGCGGATCGAACGCCTTGGAGCCCAGTGTATTGGCTTCGCGGTTGAGTTCCTGCATCAGGAAGTCCAGGCGCCGACCGGCGGCACCGCCAGATTTGAGGACGCGGCGCACTTCAAGGATGTGGGTGCTCAGGCGATCGAGCTCTTCGGCCACATCGCTCTTCTGTGCGAGCAGGACCATTTCCTGTTCCAGCCGCGTCGGGTCGAGGTCGGCCTTCATGTCGGTGAAACGGTCGAGAACCTTCTGGCGCTGGGTGGCGAGCATCTGCGGCACCAGTTCACGCAGGGTGATCACGTCTACTTCGATCGCGGTCAGGCGCTCGTTGATCAGGCGCGCCAGTTCGGCGCCTTCGCGCTCGCGACCGGCCTTGAGTTCCTTCAGGCCCTGGTTGAACAGGGCGAGGGCTTCGGCATTCAAGGCTTGCGGGTCAGTTGCGTCGGCCACCAGCACGCCGGGCCAGGCCAGCACTTCCAGAGGGTTCAGCGCGGCCGGTTGCTTGATCAGGCCGGCGATGGTTTCGGCGGCGGCCACCAGTTGCGCGGCGCGGTCGCGGTCGACCTGCAGTGGCTTGCCGGTAGTTTCTTCGGTAAAGCGCAGGGTGCATTCCAGCTTGCCACGGGAGATGCCCTGGCGCAGCGCTTCACGGACGGCGCCTTCGAGGTCGCGGAACGACTCCGGCAGGCGCAGGTGCGGCTCCAGGTAACGGCTGTTGACCGAGCGCAATTCCCAACTGAGGGTGCCTTGGGCCCCGGCTTTTTCGACACGGGCGAAGGCGGTCATGCTGTGCACCATGGAGGTACCTCTTGTTGGATAAATAGAGATTGGCCAGGCCGACCTGTAGGAGCGAGGCGCAGGATTGTAGCGCAGTGCGCAGGAGGCGCCCAAACATGCGCATTCGTAACCGAATTTTTAGAAGTGCCCCGAACCGGCTGGCGGCTCTATAATGCTCGGCAGTTTTTCGTCCTTCGTACAGGTATCCCCTATGAAACGTCCAAGTGGTCGCGCTGCCGATCAGCTCCGCTCGATCCGCATCACCCGCAACTACACCAAACACGCCGAGGGATCCGTACTGGTCGAGTTTGGCGATACCAAGGTGATCTGCACCGTCAGCGTCGAAAACGGCGTGCCGCGGTTCCTCAAGGGCCAGGGCCAGGGTTGGTTGACCGCTGAATACGGCATGCTGCCGCGCGCCACTGGCGAGCGTAACCAGCGTGAAGCCAGCCGTGGCAAGCAAGGCGGGCGCACCCTCGAAATCCAGCGCCTGATCGGTCGTTCCCTGCGCGCCGCCCTGGACATGTCCAAGCTGGGCGACGTGACCCTGTACGTCGACTGCGACGTGATCCAGGCGGATGGCGGTACCCGTACTGCCTCCATCACCGGTGCCATGGTGGCCCTGGTCGACGCGTTGAAAGTGATCAAGAAACGCGGCGGCCTCAAGGCCGGTGACCCGCTCAAGCAGATGATCGCCGCGGTATCGGTCGGCATGTACCAGGGTGAGCCTGTGCTGGACCTGGACTACCTGGAGGATTCGGCCGCCGAGACTGACCTGAACGTGGTCATGACCAGCACCGGTGGTTTCATCGAAGTGCAGGGCACCGCTGAAGGCGCGCCATTCCAGCCGGCTGAGCTGAACGCGATGCTGGCCTTGGCCCAGAAAGGCATGACCGAAATTTTCCAACTGCAGAACGCCGCGCTGGCCGACTGAGCCGGCGCCAAGGAGAAACGCCATGAGTGACAGCCAGTTGCCGGTTCCGGCACCGTCCAAGGAAGTACGCCAGTTGGCAATGTTGTGTCACTTCGCGGCGTTTGCGGGGTTGGTATTTCCCTTCGGCAGCTTGTTGGGGCCGCTGATCCTGTGGCAGTTCAAGAAGGACGTGGACCCGCTTATCGATGATCAGGGCAAGGAAGCGCTGAATTTCCAGATTACCGTGGCGATCGCCTGGCTGGTGTGCCTGGTGCTGGGCTTCGTGGTCATCGGCTTTTTGCTGATGACCGTGTTGGTGATCGGGGCGCTGATACTGACGATCATCGCCGGGATCCAGGCCAACAAAGGCGTTGCTTACCGCTATCCGTGGACCTGGCGCCTGGTCAAGTAACCGACCGGCCACAAAAAAACCGACATCGCTGTCGGTTTTTTTGTGCCTGGAGTACGACCTCAGATGGTCAATGTCCAGTCGTAGTCCACGATCAATGGCGCGTGTTGCGAGAAGCGTGGCTGACGCGGCAGGCGTGCACTGCGCACGAACCGGCGCAGTCCTGGGGTCAGCAACTGGTAGTCGAAGCGCCAACCCAGGTTGAGCATCTCGGCCTGTTCGTTGTCCGGCCACCAGCTGTACTGGTCGCCTTCACGGCTGACTTCACGCAGGGCGTCGACATAGCCCATGTTGCCGACAATCTCGTCCATCCAGGCCCGTTCCGGCGCCAGGAAGCCCGGGGACTGCTGGCTGTCGCGCCAGTTCTTGATATCCAGCTTCTGTTGCGCCACGTACAGCGAGCCACAATAAATGTACTCGCGACGTTTGCGTCGCTGTTTATCCAGATAACGGGCGAAGTCGTCCATTAGCTTGAACTTCTGGTTCAAGTCTTCATCGCCGTTCTGCCCCGAGGGAAGCAGCAAGGTCGCGATGCTGACCTTGTCGAAATCGGCTTGCAGGTAACGCCCGTAGCGGTCGGCTGTCTCGAAGCCGAGGCCGCTGATGACCGCCTTGGGTTGCAACCGCGAGTACAAAGCCACGCCACCTTGGGTGGGCACTTCGGCATCGCAGGCATAAAGGAAGTAGCCATCCAGTTGGAAGGCTGGGTCGTCCAGTTCAAAGGCGGAGGCGCGGGTGTCCTGCAGGCAGATGACGTCGGCATTCTGTGCTTGCAGCCAACTGAGCAAACCACGCTCGACTGCAGCCTGAATACCATTAACGTTCACACTGATGATCCGCATAAATGGCCCCAAAAATCGCGTGCGTGTATGATACACGCCGTCCACCTAATTAGCTAAATCCGTGGTATCTGAGGCTTTTTTCATGCAGGCGTATCAACGCGATTTCATTCGTTTTGCCATCGATCGCGGCGTTCTACGCTTCGGTGAGTTCACTCTCAAGTCCGGGCGCACCAGCCCGTACTTCTTCAATGCGGGCCTGTTCAACTCGGGTTCGGCCCTGGCTCAGCTGGGTCGTTTCTACGCGGCAGCCATCGTTGAAAGCGGTATTTCCTTCGACGTGCTCTTCGGCCCGGCCTACAAGGGGATTCCCCTGGCTGCGGCTACAGCGGTGGCCCTTGCGGAACATCATGGGCAGGATCTGCCATGGTGTTTCAACCGCAAGGAAGCCAAGGCCCATGGTGAAGGCGGCAGCCTGGTCGGCGCTCCGCTGACTGGCGATGTGCTGATCATCGATGACGTGATCACCGCCGGCACCGCGATTCGTGAAGTGATGCAGATCATCGCGTCCCAGGACGGCGCCAAGGCCGCCGGTGTGCTGATCGCCTTGAACCGCCAGGAGCGCGGCAACGGTGAGTTGTCGGCGATCCAGGAAGTGGAGCGGGATTTCGGCATTCCGGTGGTGAGTATCGTGTCTTTGAACCAGGTGTTGCAGTTCCTGGAAGATGACCCGCAGCTCAAGCAGCATTTGCCGGCGGTACGGGCGTATCGCGAGCAGTTTGGCGTCTGATACTGACCCCAGTGGGAGCGGGCTTGCCCGCGATAGCGATGTGTCAGGCGGTGCATTTTTTTGAATGCACTGCCGTCATCGCAGGCAAGCCAGCTCCCACATTTGAACTGCGTACAAACAAAAGGCCCCGTTCGATTTGATCGAGCGGGGCCTTTTTAATTGCAGCGATTAAGAACGCTTGCGGTTGCTGATCAGCGTACCCATGCCGGTATCCGTGAAGATCTCCAACAGCACCGCATTCGGTACACGGCCATCCAGGATCAGCGCGCTACCCACGCCGCCCTGTACCGCGCCCAGTGCGCAACCGATCTTCGGCAGCATGCCGCCGTAAATGGTGCCGTCGGCGATCAGTTCGTCCACTTGCTGGGTGGACAGGCCGGTCAATACCTTGCCTTCCTTGTCCATCAGGCCGGCAATATTGGTCAGCAGCATCAGCTTTTCAGCCTTCAGTGCTTCAGCCACCTTGCCCGCTACGAGGTCAGCATTGATGTTGTAGGACTCGCCGTTGGCGCCCACACCGATAGGTGCGATCACCGGGATGAAGTCGCTCTTGACCAGCAGATTCAGCAGATCAGTGTTGATGCCGATCACTTCGCCCACCTGGCCGATATCGATGATTTCCGGCTGGGTCATCTCGGGAGTCTTGCGGGTAACCGTGAGTTTTTTCGCACGGATCAGCTCCGCATCCTTGCCGGTCAGGCCGATGGCACTGCCGCCGTGGCGGTTGATCAGGTTGACAATGTCTTTGTTGACCTGGCCGCCGAGGACCATCTCCACCACGTCCATGGTCTGCGCGTCAGTGACGCGCATGCCATCGATGAAGTGACTCTCGATTGACAGGCGCTTGAGCAGGTCGCCGATCTGCGGGCCGCCACCGTGCACCACCACGGGGTTGATCCCTACGGCTTTCATCAGCACGATGTCGCGGGCAAAGCCGGTTTTCAGCTCGTCGCTTTCCATGGCATTGCCGCCGTACTTGATCACCAGCGTCTTGCCGACGTAGCGTCGAATGTAAGGCAACGCTTCGGACAGGACCTTGGCGGTGTTGGCAGCGGCTTCGCGTTCGAGGGTCATTCAGGGCTCCGGGCAAAAAATCAGAACGGTAATTGGAGATCAGGGGCAACACGTTTCAACTGGGCGTGGAACACGTCCTTGATGCGCTGCAGCTCAGCCTCGGTATCCGCCTCGAAACGCAGGACCAGCACCGGCGTAGTGTTGGACGCGCGTACCAGGCCCCAGCCTTTGGCGTAATCGACTCGCACACCATCAATGGTGGTCAGATTGGCGCCTTCACCCCATTGCGCATCATGCAGTGCGTCAATGATGCTGAATTTGCTCTCTTCGGTCACATGGATATTGATCTCTGGCGTAGAAATATCATTCGGGAAGGTCTGAAACAGCTCTTCTGCCGTAGATTTTTCCTTGCTGAGGATTTCCAGCAGACGAGCGGCGCTGTAAATACCGTCGTCAAACCCGAACCAGCGCTCCTTGAAGAATACGTGGCCGCTCATCTCACCGGCCAACAGCGCGCCGGTTTCCTTCATTTTCTTTTTGATCAACGAATGACCGGTCTTCCACATTAGCGGGCGACCGCCGTATTCCTTTATCAATGGTGTCAGGCGGCGGGTGCATTTCACGTCGAAGATGATCTCGGCGTTGGCATTGCGCGCCACCACGTCGCGGGCGAACAGCATCAGCAGGCGGTCCGGGAACACAATCTCGCCGGTTTCGGTCACCACGCCCACGCGGTCGCCGTCGCCATCGAAGGCCAGGCCCACGTCGGCGCCCACTTCCTTGACCTTGGCGATCAGGTCCACCAGGTTTTCTGGCTTGCCTGGGTCCGGGTGATGGTTGGGGAAGTTGCCATCGACGTCGCAGAACAGCGGGATCACCTCGCAGTTCAGGGCTTCGAGCAACTGCGGGGCGATCACGCCGGCCGCGCCGTTGCCGCAGTCCACCACGACTTTCATGCGGCGGGCGAGCTTGACGTCACGGGTGATTTCATCGGAGTAGCGCTGGAGGATGTCGACCTTGGTAATGCTGCCGGTGCCACTGGTCAAGTCGTTGGTTTTCAGGCGGGTGTGCAGGGCCTGGATCTGTTCGTTGGCCAGGGTGTCGCCTGCGATGACGATCTTGAAACCGTTGTAGTCCGACGGGTTATGGCTGCCGGTGAGCATCACCCCGGATTTGCCGGCCAGGACATTGGCGGCGTAATACAGCGCGGGTGTCGGCACCAGGCCGACGTCGCTGACGTGGCAGCCGCTGTCGGCCAGCCCCTGGATCAATTGCTCGACCAGCTCCGGGCCGGACAAGCGGCCGTCACGCCCCACTGACACGTTGGGTTCGTCCTGGGCCAGGCTCTGGGAGCCGATGGCGCGGCCAATCCAGTAGGCGGTTTCGGCAGTCAGGGTCTTGGGTACCACGCCCCGAATGTCATAGGCGCGAAAAATGCTGTCGGGGAAGGTTGGGGCTACGCGGGCTGCAGTACTCATCGCGGGGGAAACTCCATCTGAAAGGGGCGGGGCTGGCCTGAATGGGGCTGGCCGGCAGGCTCAAACTGAAGGGTATGACGGCGTTTTCGGCAGAGAGTTCGTGGTGTAAAAGTGCCATCGGGGCCTTTGGCTTGCCCGTACGGTCATGTAATGCATTGATTTCCCCGGATAAATCTAGTTTGTGAGCTCCGCGCATTCTTCATCCTGAACGCCAGGCGGTGGCATCGGGCCGGACCCGGGTGTCCGGCCTGATTCAGCTTAGTCAGTGACTGCCGGAATGCCCAAAACCGCCTGCGCCGCGCTGGGTTTCGTCGAACTCTTCTACCAGTTCGAAGTGCGCCTGTACCACGGGCACCAATACCAGCTGGGCGATGCGTTCGCCGACTGCGATGTTGAACGCGGTCTGGCCGCGGTTCCAGCACGACACCATCAGCTCGCCCTGGTAGTCGGAGTCGATCAGGCCGACCAGGTTGCCCAGCACGATCCCGTGTTTATGGCCCAGGCCGGAGCGCGGCAGGATCAGCGCCGCCAGGCCAGGGTCGCCGACATAGATCGACAGGCCGGTGGGGATCAGGATGGTCTGGCCCGGTTCAAGGACGGTGTCTTGCTTGAGCATGGCGCGCAGGTCCAGGCCGGCGGAGCCTGGAGTGGCGTAGGCCGGCAGGGGGAATTCGTTGCCGATGCGGGGATCGAGGATCTTGGCTTGCAAAGCGTGCATGGAAATTAAACCTGGTTCAGCCGTTGGGCGATAAAAGAGATCAGTTGGCGGGCAATCTTGCCCTTGCTGGTCTGGGCGAAAAGGGTGGCGTGCAGCTCGCGGTCGATCACGCTGCACGCATTTTCCTCGCTGTTGAAGCCGATGCTCGGGTTGGCGACATCGTTGGCAACGATCAGGTCGAGGTTTTTGTCTTTCAGTTTGCGTGCGGCGTAGTCCAGCAGGTGCTCGGTTTCGGCAGCAAAACCTACACTGAACGGGCGATCCGGACGAGTGGCGATGGTGGCCAGGATGTCCGGGTTGCGCACCATTTGCAGGAGCAGGCCGTCGCCGCTTGTGGGGTCTTTCTTGAGCTTTTGCGGGGCGACGACTTCCGGGCGGTAATCCGCAACCGCTGCCGAGGCGATGAACAGGTCGCAGGGAATGGCCGCTTCACAGGCTGCCAGCATGTCCCGGGCGCTGACTACGTCGATTCGCGTGACGCGGTCAGGGGTGGGCAGATGCACCGGGCCGGTGATCAGGGTGACCCGTGCGCCTGCCTCGACCGCTGCTTCTGCCAACGCGAAGCCCATTTTCCCTGAGCTATGGTTGGTGATGTAGCGCACCGGGTCGATGTTTTCCTGGGTCGGGCCGGCGGTGATCAGCACGTGCTTGCCGGTCAGGGCCAGGTGCTGGAAGCACTCGGCGGCGCATTGTGCCAGGTCGGTGGCTTCGAGCATGCGGCCCATGCCGACATCGCCGCAGGCTTGGCTGCCGGAAGCGGGGCCGAACACCTGGAGGCCGCGGCTTTGCAGGAGCTGGGTATTGGCCTGGGTAGCCGGGTCGCGCCACATGGCCTGGTTCATGGCCGGGGCGATGGCGACGGTGGCGTCGGTGGCCAATACCAGTGTGGTCAGCAGATCATCGGCAATGCCCTGGGCCAGGCGGGCGATCAGGTCGGCGGTGGCCGGGGCGATCAGTACCAGATCGGCCCATTTGGCCAGCTCGATATGGCCCATGGCGGCTTCGGCCGCCGGGTCGAGCAGGTCCAGGTGAACCGGGTGGCCGGACAGGGCCTGCATGGTCAGTGGGGTGATGAACTCACTGCCGCCACGGGTCATGACCACGCGCACTTCGGCGCCCTGGTCCAGGAGCCTGCGAACCAGCTCTGCGCTCTTGTAGGCGGCAATGCCGCCGCCGACGCCGAGAACGATGCGTTTCCGATACAGACGCTGCATTGGTTTGCCTTTCCAGTTCAGTGATGCCAGTTCAGTGACGCCTGCGATGACCCCTCCCCAGGTGAAATCGCACGCAAAAAAGAGCGCCTACGATAACACAGCGCCCGCTGGGCAACAGCGGAGCAGGTACACACGGAGGTAGGATGAGTATTCGTGATTGGCCCGTGGCGGAGCGCCCGCGGGAGAAACTGTTGGAAGGCGGCGCGGCGAGCCTGTCCGATGCCGAGTTGTTGGCGATCTTCCTGCGTACAGGGGTTTGCGGTAGAAGTGCGGTCGATCTGGCGCGCCATCTGTTGGCGCAATTCGGTGGCTTGCGTCCACTGCTGGAGGCCAGCCAGACGCTGTTCAGCCAGCACCTGGGGCTGGGGCCGGCGAAGTTTGCCCAGCTGCAGGCGGTGCTGGAAATGTCCCGGCGCCACATGGCCGAGCGCTTGCGCGCTGATTCGGTGCTGGAGAGCCCGCTGGCCGTGCGCGAGTACCTCAAGGCACTACTACGCCATGAACCCCATGAGATTTTTGGCTGCCTGTTTCTTGATTCAAAACATCGGGTGTTGGGTTTTGAGGCAATGTTTCAGGGCACCATCGACACCGCGATTGTTTATCCGCGGCAAGTGGTCAAGCGCGCGCTGGCGTACAACGCGGCGGCGCTGATCCTGTGTCACAACCATCCGTCCGGGAGTGTAGAACCCAGTGCCGCTGATCGAAAATTGACCAAGTTGCTGCAAAAGGCGCTGGAGGCGGTAGATGTGCGCGTGCTGGACCACATCATCGTCGGAGATGGTGACCCGCTGTCGATGGCTGAATACGGGTGGATATAACGACACCTGTATGTGTAGGAGCGAGCTTGCTCGCGAAAACCTGATGATCTCGCGGGGCATCAGGGTTTTCGCATTATCGTTAACGATCTTCGCGAGCAAGGTGTTGCGCCTTACGGTTTGACACTGACTTTCGAATAATCCTGACGCCCGAACGGGCTCACCTGATAGCCCTCGACATTCTTGCGGGCCAGGGCAAACGCCGTCGGATGTGCCAGCGGCAGCCACAGTGCCTGCTGCTGGATCTGCGCCTGGGCCTGTTGATACAGCTTGCTGCGCACACCTTGCTCGCTGGTGGTCTTGCCGGCGCGGATCAACTTATCCAGCGCGGGGTCGCAATAGCGGGCGAAGTTGGTGCCGGACTTCACTGCTGCGCAGGAGAACTGCGGGGTCAGGAAGTTATCCGGGTCGCCGTTGTCGCCAGCCCAGCCCATGAACAGCAGGTCATGCTCGCCGGCCTTGGCGCGGCGAATCAACTCGCCCCATTCGATCACACGGATTTCGGTCTGGATGCCGACCTTGGCCAGGTCGGCCTGCAACAGCTGTGCGCCAAGATTCGGGTTGGGGTTCAGCAGGCTACCGGTTGGGCGAGTCCATATCGTGGTCTTGAAGCCGTCCTTGAGCCCGGCACGGTCGAGCAGCGCCTTGGCTTTGGCGAGATCTTGTGGATAGCCCGGTAAATCCTGGGCATAGCTCCAGGTGTTCGGTGGGTAGACGCCATTGGCTGCTTCGGCGGTGCCTTCGAATACGGCCTTGAGGTAGCTGTTCTTGTCAAAGGCCAGGTTGATCGCCTGGCGCACCTCGGGCTTGTCCAGCGGTGGGTGCTGGCTGTTGATGGCGATGAATGCGGTCATGAATGCGGCGGTTTTTTCCACTTTCAAGGCTGGGTCTTTTTCGGCCTCGCCCACATCCAATGGCTTGGGCGAAAGTGCGATCTGGCATTCATCGCGGTGCAGCTTCTGCAGGCGTACGTTGGCATCCGGAGTAATGGCGAAGATCAAGTTATCCACCGCCGGCTTGCCGGCGAAGTAGTCCGGGTTGGCCTTGTAGCGCACCACGGCATCTTTCTGGAAACGCACGAAAACGAACGGGCCGGTGCCGATTGGCTGGCTGTTGAGCTTTTCGGGCGTGCCGGCCTTGAGCAGTTTGTCGGCATATTCAGCCGGGTAGATCGAGGCAAAGCCCATGCTCAGCGACGGGAGAAAGGTGGAGTCGGCGTGGTCGAGGGTGAAACGCACGGTCAACGGGTCAAGGGCGTCAATCTTCTTGACCAGTGCTGGCAATTGCAGGGATTGGGCGTGGGGGAAGCCGCTTTGGGCGATTTTGTGCCACGGGTTGGCCGGATCAAGCATGCGCTCGAAGCTGAAGCGTACGTCTTCGGCGGTCAACGTACGGCTGGGGTTGAAATAGTTGGTGCGGTGGAATTTCACGCCCGGGTGCAGCTTGAAGGTGTATGTCAGGCCATCGGATGAGACTTCCCAACTGTCCGCCAGGCTCGGTACCAGTTTTCCGCTGGCTGCGTCGAAGTCCACCAGGCGGTTCATCAGCACGTCCGCTGAGGCATTGGTGGTCGTCAGCGAGTTGTACTGCACCACATCGAACCCCTCGGGGCTGGCCTCGGTGCAGACGCTCAAATTGGTGGCCGCGATAGCCGTCGGCGCGATAAAGAGAGGGGCAAGCAATAGCGGTAGGGCAGCGAGGCGCATATTTGGTTTCCTGTGCAGATCGAAGGCCCATCTGCGAGTGCAGTCTGGAAAAAGCCTACCGTAGAGGTCTGATTGATAAATGACTAGCCCATTTTTGCCTGTGCTTTTGGCCCAAATGCTGTTTTGATGGCGCCTCAGCGCGTTTCGCCGTGTACTTCCCCGTGCCTGTGGGCGCTGTAAACCATTCTGTGCGACGAGCGGTCGGCTGTCACAGCGGCCCCTCCTGGCAGTGGTTCAGGCGTCTGCCGCTAAGATTTACGGTGGTAAAAACACACGAGCTGTTGTTGCACTGGGGTCTTTCTGGTATAAAGCAGCGCTCTTTTCTAGGGGCCCGGTTCCTTCGCTTGTAGGTGTAGCCGGTAAGACCCTAAAGAAACGCGGCGCCTGGCGCCAAATGACTGAGAGATTAAGCGGCCAACCCATGCCGGGTTGGGCATGTGGTTTTAGAGGGCTGAGGCATGTCGAGAGTCTGTCAAGTTACCGGTAAGGGTCCGGTGACTGGGAATAACATTTCCCACGCAAATAACAAAACCCGTCGTCGTTTCCTGCCGAACCTGCAGCATCACCGCTTCTGGGTTGAAGAAGAGAAACGTTTTGTTCGCCTGCGTGTATCTGCCAAAGGCATGCGTATCATCGACAAGCGCGGCATCACTGTCGTGCTGGCCGAAATCCGCGCCGCTGGCAAGATCTAAGGAGCTCTATCATGCGTGAATTGATTCGAATGATCTCTAGCGCCGGTACTGGTCACTTCTACACTACCGACAAGAACAAGCGTACTACCCCGGACAAGCTCGAAAAGAAAATGTTCGACCCGCGCGTTCGCAAGCACGTGATCTACAAAGAAGGCAAAATCAAGTAATTGATTTTCTTCCTTGTGAAAAAAAGCCCGTATCTCACGATGCGGGCTTTTTTTTGCCTGTGATTTGCTGATCAGGCTTTTTGTTCGAATACCACATAGATCTTGCGGCACGGCTCCAGTACTTCCCAGGTACCGCTGAAACCAGCGGGAATCACGAAGCGGTCGCCGGCACGCAAGGTCTTGGCGTTGCCCTCGGCGTCGCGCAGTACCGAAACCCCCTGCACAATCTCGCAGTACTCATGTTCGGTGTAGTTGACCTTCCATTGCCCGACTTCGCCTTCCCATACCCCGGCATTCAGCTGCCCGCACGGACTGTTGTAGTGGTTATAGAGCGTCTGCTCCGGATCGCCCTTGAGAACTTTTTCGGCGGCGGGGCGGTAGCGGTCGGGGGCCGTGTTGGCTTGGCTGAAATCGACGATATCCTGGATGCTCATGTGCGTGTCCCGTCTGGCCTGGGGTTGGAGAGCCCAAAGTCTATGTTTATTAAAATGAACATCGCAAGGGCGTTTGCCGCCGTTATGTCAAATATATTGAAACACCCCCAGCCGCTGGTTTAGGGTGGCAGCTGCCTTGAGCCGAACAGCAGGCTGGCCGGGCAAGAATTCGTGAAGGTGCCGGGATGAACCCCAGGCCCCTTGTATTCAATAAGAGGAGGACACTCGCATGACCACCCTGACCCGTGCCGACTGGGAACAACGCGCCAAGGATTTGAAGATTGAAGGCCGTGCCTATATCAATGGCGAATACACCGCCGCCGTTTCCGGCGACACCTTCGAGTGCATCAGCCCGGTGGATGGCCGCTTGCTGGCTACCGTCGCCAGCTGTGACGCCAGCGACGCCCAGCGTGCCGTGGAAAATGCCCGTGCCACCTTCAACTCCGGTGTCTGGTCGCGCCTGGCACCGGCCAAGCGCAAGTCGGTGATGATCCGTTTCGCCGCGCTGCTCAAAGCCAATGCCGAAGAGCTGGCGTTGCTTGAAACCCTGGACATGGGCAAGCCCATCAGCGATTCCCTGAACATCGACGTCCCCGGCGCGGCGAATGCCCTGAGCTGGAGCGGCGAGGCCATCGACAAGATTTACGACGAAGTCGCAGCCACCCCGCACGACCAACTGGGCCTGGTGACCCGCGAGCCAGTCGGCGTGGTGGGTGCCATCGTGCCGTGGAACTTCCCATTGATGATGGCCTGCTGGAAACTCGGCCCGGCGTTGTCCACCGGTAACTCGGTGATCCTCAAGCCGTCTGAAAAGTCCCCGCTGACGGCCATCCGTATTGCTGCCCTGGCCGTTGAAGCCGGCATTCCAAAAGGCGTGTTCAACGTATTGCCTGGCTATGGCCACACCGTGGGCAATGCGCTGGCGGTGCATATGGACGTCGATACCCTGGTGTTCACCGGTTCTACCAAAATCGCCAAGCAACTGTTGATCCGCTCCGGCGAGTCGAACATGAAGCGTGTGTGGCTGGAAGCCGGTGGCAAGAGCCCGAACATCGTGTTTGCCGATGCGCCGGACCTGCAAGCGGCCGCTGAGTCTGCCGCTGGCGCCATCGCCTTCAACCAGGGCGAAGTCTGCACCGCCGGCTCGCGCCTGCTGGTGGAGCGTTCGATCAAGGACACCTTCCTGCCCCTGGTGATCGAGGCGCTCAAGGGCTGGAAGCCGGGCAACCCGCTGGACCCGGCCACCAACGTCGGTGCGCTGGTGGATACGCAGCAGATGAACACCGTGCTCTCGTACATCGAGGCCGGCCACGCCGACGGCGCCAAGCTGGTCGCAGGCGGCAAGCGCACTCTGGAAGAGTCCGGCGGTACCTACGTTGAGCCGACGATTTTCGACGGCGTGACCAATGCCATGAAGATTGCCCAGGAAGAGATCTTTGGCCCAGTGCTGTCGGTGATTACGTTTGACAGCGCCGAAGAAGCCATCGCCATCGCCAACGACACCCAATACGGTCTGGCCGCAGCGGTGTGGACGGCGGATATCTCCAAGGCGCACCTGACGGCCAAGGCCCTGCGTGCCGGTAGCGTGTGGGTCAACCAGTACGACGGCGGCGACATGACCGCGCCGTTTGGTGGGTTCAAGCAGTCGGGTAATGGCCGCGACAAGTCGCTGCATGCCTTCGACAAGTACACCGAGCTGAAGGCGACCTGGATCAAGCTCTAAGCAACACTGCTGATCCCTCTGTAGGGGCGAGCTTGTGTGGGAGCTGGCTTGTCTGCGATAGCATCACCGAGGTGTGGCTGACACACCGAGGCGTCTGTATCGCAGGCAAGCCAGCTCCCGCACAGGTCCGCTCCTACAGTTCGTTTTGCAAACCAGAATTATCCACAGGAGCGTGGCAATGCGTTGGGCGACTTACTTCGCCGTCCTGGCCTCGGTACTCAGCGTCGGCCTGGCGTTGGGCGTCAGCATGCCGCTGGTATCCCTGCGCCTTGAAAGCTGGGGCTACGGCAGTTTCGCCATCGGTGTGATGGCGGCGATGCCGGCATTCGGCGTATTGCTGGGGGCCAAGGTCTCCAGTCGAATGGCGTCCTGGCTTGGCACCGCCAACCTGATGCGCCTATGCCTGTGGGCCGGTGCAGTGTCCATCGGCCTGCTGGCGATCCTGCCCAGCTACCCGGTGTGGCTGGTGCTGCGATTGATGATCGGAGTCATCCTGACCATCGTATTTATCCTCGGCGAAAGCTGGATCAACCAGTTGGTAGTGGAGCAGTGGCGTGGCCGCCTGGTGGCGCTGTATGGCTGCACTTATGCCTTGAGCCAACTGTCGGGGCCATTGTTGCTGGGCCTGATGGGGACCGACCATGACTACGGTTTCTGGGTGGGCGTGGGCCTGTTGGTGGTGGCGCCGCTGCTGTTGCTGGGGCGTGCCGGGGCACCGACGGCGGATGCGTTCAGTGTCACGTTCAGCGAGCTGTGGCGGTTCTGCCTGAGCCTGCCGGCGATTGCCTGGGCAGTGGCATTATTCGCTGCGTTTGAAGCGATGATTCTGACGCTGTTGCCGGTGTACTGCCTGCAACAGGGCTTCACTGCCGAAATCGCCTTGGCGATGGTCAGCACGGTGGTGGTGGGTGATGCGCTGTTGCAATTGCCCATTGGCGCGCTGGCCGACTACCTGCCACGGCGCACGCTGTTCCTGGGCTGTGCGCTGCTGTTGCTGGCGTCGAGCCTGGCGGTGCCGTTGTTGATGCACACACTGCTGATCTGGCCGGTGTGGGTGCTGTTCGGCGCCAGCGCGGGTGGGTTGTTTACCTTGTCGCTGATTTTGATTGGCGAGCGCTACCGTGACGATGCGCTGGTGCGTGCCAATGCTCATGTGGCGCAGCTGTGGGGCATTGGCTGTCTGGTCGGGCCACTGGTGGCGGGTGCGGGCAGCCAGTGGATCAGCGGGCATGCGTTGCCGTTGCTGATGGCAGTTGGGGCGTTGGGGCTGGTGGTGTTGTTGCTGCGCCAGGGGGCGTTTGGAGCAGCGCAACCGGTCTGAACTTGTGGGAGGGGGCTTCGTTGGTCTTAGAGCATGCGTTCCAAGCCAATTGAAGTGGCGAACCAGGCATTGAACCTGCGCCACCAACTGCCCGGTTCACGGGTCAGGGAGTGCAGTTGACCATTGTCTTCGGTCACCCACACTATCTGGCCATCCTGCAGTTTCGCCTCGTAGCTCAACGCCGGCGCCATACCTTGCAGTGCCAGGTTGCGCACATGTTCTGCCAGTTCCGGGCTGTCTACCATCACGCCGACTTCGGTGTTCCACAGAACTGAGCGTGGATCGAAGTTGAACGAGCCGATAAACGACTTCTTTCGATCGAAGATCATCGCCTTGCTGTGCAGGCTGGAGTCCGAGCCCTGGAAGCTGCCTCGACGAAACAAGTGTGGGCCGCTACCAGCGCTTGGATCGCCCGGTTGCCGACGCAGCTCGTAGAGTTTCACCCCGTGCTCCAGCAATGCCTTGCGATAGGGCGCGTAGCCGCCGTGCACGGCCGGTACGTCGGTGGCTTCAAGGGAGTTGGTCAGCAGCCTTACCGAGACACCTGCATCGGCACGCCCCGTCAGGTACACCAGCCCGGAAGGCCCCGGAACGAAATACGCCGAAATCATGATCAGCTCCTGGCTGACCCCTTCCAGCTCCGGCGCCAGTTGGGTGGTGAGCAGCAGGCGTGGGTCAGGGTCAGCCTTGGCCAGTACTTTGCTCGGTGCGTCCCACAGCGCCTGGTTCCAGGCCCAGATCAGCTCGCGACGCCAGATGTCCATGCGCGGCTGGGTTTGGTAGGTACGCAAGCGGTTATACAAGGCATGGTTCTGCTGGCGCGATTCGGCCAGGGATGCTTCCAGGCGCACGCGGGCAGTAGCGAGGTCGAGCCTAGAGGGCTTGTTGGAGACGAACTCGTCGATCGGCTTGCTCAGGGCGCTGTTCCAGTACTGGTCGAAACTGTGACCTAACTGCTCGGCCACGGGCCCCACACTGAGCATGTCGATATCGGTGAAATTCAGGTTAGGCTCGGCGTCGAAGTACTCATCGCCCAGGTTGCGTCCGCCAACGATCGCCACGCTGTTGTCCGCCAGCCACAGTTTGTTATGCATGCGCCGATGTTGCAGTGACAGGTCGAACGCACGCGCCAGGGTGCGCGTGATGCCGGTGCTGCGGCCCAGGTGCAGGGGGTTGAACAGGCGAATCTGGATCTGGGGGTGGGCGGCGAGGGTGGCGATGACCTGATCGAGGCCGCCGCTGGTGGTGTCATCCAGCAGGATACGCACGCGCACCCCGCGGTCAGCCGCCTTGAGCAGTTCATCCACGAGCATGCGCGTGCTGATGCCGTCGTGCACGATGTAGTACTGCAGGTCGAGGCTGGTCTGGGCGTTGCGGATCAACTCGGCGCGAGCCATGAAGGCTTCGCTGCTGTTGGGCAACAGGCGGAAGCCCGAACGCCCCTGGTACGGCGCTGCCTGGGCCTGGATCGAGCGGCCGAATGACGACTGCGTCGCCGGCAGGGCATCGCTGGGAATGCGCGGTGCGCTGACCGTCGCGCAGCCACCCAGGGCCAGGGCTCCCAACAGGAAAAACGGTAAAAGCCGTCGAATCATCAAGGGAGCTGCTTCCAGATCAGGGCGTTTGTCGGCATATGACGGCAATTGAGCGGGAAAGGTCAGTCCGCCGTTTCTGCCAGCAGTTTGCTTGCGGCGGCGCCGACCTTGCGCACGGCCTCTTCAATCTGTGGCGTTGGCTTGGCAGCGTAGTTCATGCGCAGGCAATTACGGTACTTGCCGGAGGCGGAAAAGATACTGCCTACGGCTATTTGTACACCTTGTTCCACCAGCACACGGTTGAGCTTCAAGGTGTCGAAGCCCTCCGGCAGTTCAACCCACAGCATGAAGCTGCCCTGAGGCCGACTGGCGCGGGTGCCGGCGGGGAAGTAGCGGCTGACCCAGTCGAGCATCAAGTCGCGATTGCGCTGGTATTGCGTGCGCATCCTGCGCAAATGCGGCTCGAAATGGCCGCCCTTGAGAAATTCGGCAATCGCGATCTGCGGCTGGGTGGCGGTGGAGCCGGTGCTGATGTATTTCATGTGCAGCACCCGTTCCAAATACCGCCCGGGGGCGACCCAACCAATGCGCAGGCCCGGCGCCAGGGTTTTCGAGAACGAGCTGCACAGCAGCACGCGGCCATCTTCGTCGAAGGATTTGATCGTGCGCGGGCGCGGGTAGCTGTAGGCCAGTTCGCCATACACATCGTCTTCAATGATGGCCACGTCGAAGCGTTGGGCCAGGGTCAGCAGTGCGCGTTTACGCGCCTCCGGCATGATGTAGCCCAACGGGTTGTTGCAGTTCGGGGTGAGCTGGATGATTTTGATTGGCCACTGCTCCAGCGCCAGCTCAAGGGCCTCGAGGCTGATGCCGGTGAGCGGGTCGGTGGGGATCTCCAAGGCTTTCATGCCCAGGCCCTTGAGAGTTTGCATAGCGCCGTGGAAGCTGGGCGAATCCACCGCGACGATATCCTCGGGCTCACAAATCGCATGGATACTGGCGGACAGCGCTTCGTGACAACCGGTCGTGATCACGATGTCTTCGGCGCTCAGCTGGCAGCCGGAATCCAATGACAGTCGGGCGATTTGCTCGCGCAGTTCCATACAGCCAAGGATATTGTCGTAATACAGCCCCGGCAGATCCTGGCGCCGGCTCACGCGGGCCAGGCTGCGTAGCAGCGGCTTCAAGGTGGGCGACAACACATCCGGCATGCCACGGCCCAGCTGTATGACGTCCTTGCGCGGCACCGCGCGAATCAGCTCCAGCACCAAGTCCCATTGGGAAATTTCCACCGGCCGCTGAGCCGGGCGACCGACCTCGGGCAGCGCCGGCAGCTCGCGGCTGGCTGGCACAAAGTAACCAGACTTGGGTCTAGGCGTCGCCATGCCATTGTCTTCGAGCAACCGGTAGGCTTGCTGTACGGTGCTCAGGCTGACCCCATGTTCAACACTCAAGGCTCGCACCGAAGGCAGTCGATCCCCCGGACGGTAGAAACCCTGCTCAATGCGGGTGCCAAGCAGTTCGGCAAGGTTGACGTAGAGGGTCATGATGGTCGCTCCCGAGAGACCAGTACAGATAGGGGGAAAATACAGGATTCAGCCACCCATAGGCAGTATCTGTATTGGTTTAATAAAAATAGGTTGAATCTGTAATGGTTTTGACCGCTCGCGCATGCTGTTCACTCAAGGCAACACGCCAATGAGGGACAATAAATGAACGGTATGAGCGATGTGCGGCTGGCGTTACGCAGCCAGGAACTGGAAGCGGGGCAAGCGCGGACGATGACCGCGTCGACCGAGAGTCGCTGGGGGTTGTTCTGGCGCCGTCGTCATACACGCAAAGCCCTGCTGGACCTGACCAGTGAGCAACTGCGCGACGTAGGGCTTAGCGCTGAGCAGGCGCGCCAGGAAGGCTTGAAGCCGTTCTGGCGCAGTTGATCACACCAGTTCTTTGAGGCGGTGCCAGAGCATCCCCAGCGCCAGCAGCGGTGAACGCAAGTGTTTGCCGCCGGGGAAGGTGATGTGTGGCACCTGGGCGAACAGGTCGAAGCGCCCCTGTTGCTCGCCGCTGATAGCCTCGGCCAACAGCTTACCCGCCAGGTGGGTGGCGTTGAGGCCATGACCGGCATACGCCTGGGCGTAATACACGTTGGGGTGATCGGCCAGGCGACCAATCTGTGGCAGCCGATTGGCACCGATGCCGATCATGCCGCCCCATTGGTAGTCGATCTTCACCTCGGCCAATTGTGGGAACACCTGCAACATCTTCGGCCGCATATAGGCGCCGATATCCTTCGGGTCACGACCGGAATAGTGGCAGGCGCCGCCGAACAACAGGCGGCGGTCGGCGGACAGACGGAAGTAGTCCACCGTCACGCGTTGGTCGCACACGGCCATGTTCTGCGGCAACAGGTTGGTGGCTTGCGCCTGGCTCAAGGGCTCGGTGGCGATGATATAGCTGCCGGCGGGCAGCACCTTGCCGCTTAGTTGCGGGTTGAGCCCGTTCAGGTAGGCATTGCAGGCCAGTACCAGGGTCTTGGCGCACACACTGCCTTGGGCCGTGCGCACCTTGACCTCGGGGCCGTAGTCGATGCGGGTCACTTCTGATTGTTCATGCAGCCTCACGCCCAACTGCTGTGCGACGCCGGCTTCACCCAGCGCGAGGTTCAGCGGGTGCAGGTGGCCGGAGCCCATGTCGATCATGCCGCCGACATAGCGGTCGGAGCCGATCACACTGCCCATCTCGCTGGCTTTCAGCAGGCGCACCTCATGGCGATAGCCCAGGCTGCGCAGCTCTTCGGCGTCTTCGGCCAGACCCTGCAGGTCGCGGGGTTTGTTGGCCAGATCGCAGTAGCCCCAAGTCAGGTCACAGGGAATCTGGAAACGCTCCACGCGCTCGCGCACGATCTCCACGGCTTCCAGGCCCATCAGTTTCATCTGGCGCACGCCTTCGCTGCCAATTACGTTGGCGAATTGGTCCAGCCCGTGACCAACACCGCGAATCAACTGGCCGCCATTGCGCCCGCTGGCGCCCCAGCCGATCTTGCGCGCTTCCAGCAACACCACGCTGAAGCCGCGCTGGGCCAGTTCCAGGGCGGTATTGAGCCCGGAGAAACCACCGCCGATCACGCACACATCGGCACGCACATCGCCCGTCAATGTCGGGTAATCCGGTTGCGGCAGGCTGCTGGCGGCATAGTAGGACGCGGTGTGCCGAGCGCTGGCGGTCATGGGGAAGCCTCCCTGTTTGGAAAATTTGACGCAGGATACAGCGGTCGGACGAAGCTGTCTGCGCAGGGCGTTTTGCGTCAGAATCCACGCTTATTCGCGGTTCGGTGTGTGTTTCGATGAGTTGCAACAGGCAGAAAATCAGCGCGCTGCGTCGACAGATTCCTTCGTTCGAGTGCGTCCCAGGTTGCCACGACTGCTGTGGGCCGGTGACGACGTCGCCTGAGGAAATGTCGCGCCTGCCGCGCAAGACCGCCGCAGAGCAGGAGGCAGCCATGGACGAGTTGAACTGCGTGCACCTGGGGCCCAGCGGTTGCACGGTGTATGACGAGCGGCCGCTGATCTGCCGGTTGTTTGGCACCACCAAGACCTTGCCGTGCCCCAATGGACGGGGGCCGGTGGAGCTGATTCATCCAAGGGTGGAAAAGCAGATCCATGAGTACATGGCGAGCACCCGGCAGGTATTGGTCTAGCGGATGTACTCGGTCAAAACTGTGGGAGCTGGCTTGCCTGCGATAGCGGTAGGTCAGCTAGCATCTATGCCTCTGAACCAACGCTATCGCAGGCAAGCCAGCTCCCACATTTGACCGTGTTGTGCCAGTGGGTCAATCCGGGATCGGCAGGTTAAGGCTCTCCTTCACCTCTTCCATCACGATATAGCTCTTGGATTCGCGCACATGGGGCAGCTTGAGCAAGATATCGCCGAGCAATTTGCGGTACGACGCCATCTCGGAAATCCGCGCCTTCACCAGATAGT
Organism: Pseudomonas libanensis; assembly: GCF_001439685.1. Lineage (GTDB taxonomy): Bacteria > Pseudomonadota > Gammaproteobacteria > Pseudomonadales > Pseudomonadaceae > Aquipseudomonas > Aquipseudomonas libanensis. The sequence continues at coordinate 116,593 of NZ_JYLH01000003.1, read as the reverse complement.
CGAAGTCCCCTGACACAAGGTGGCACTCCAGCACATGTGGCAGTTTCAGCACCGCCCTGCGAAACTCTTCAAAGGTATCGCCGGACTTGTAATCGAGGCTGATCTCGACAAATACCAGCAAACTTCCCTTCAAATGCTGGGGGTTGAGCCGCGCGTTGTAGCCCATGATGATCCCTTCGCGCTCCAGGCGTCGCACCCGCTCGGTACAAGGTGTGGTGGACAGCCCAACCTTCTCTCCCAACTCCGTGAACGAAATACGCCCATCGGTTTGCAGGATGCGCAGGATATTGCGGTCGATCTTGTCCAGCTCCCGCTTGGTCTGGGTGTTGGTACGCATAGGGGATACGCCTCTGTGAAAAGGGTTTTTGCCGAGAATTGTCGCCAAATATAAGCATTTATATAGTGAAATGCACTGGTGATTGCTTTTTATACTGCGCCCATCATTGCTCGAATAACACACGTCAGCGGCTAAGCCCGTGATGAGGATATAAAAATGCGCGTTCTGGTCTTGGGTAGCGGTGTCATTGGGGTGACCAGTGCCTACTATTTGGCGCGGGCTGGCTTCGACGTCGTTGTGGTCGACCGCCAGCCTGCTGCTGCCATGGAAACCAGTTTCGCCAACGCCGGCCAGGTGTCCCCTGGCTACGCCTCGCCATGGGCCGCGCCGGGCGTACCGCTCAAGGCCATCAAGTGGCTGCTGCAACGCCACGCGCCGCTGGCGATCAAGGCCACCGCCGATGTCGATCAATACCTGTGGATGGCGCAGATGCTGCGCAACTGCACGGCCAGCCGCTATGCGGTGAACAAGGAGCGCATGGTGCGCCTGTCCGAGTACAGCCGTGACTGCCTCGACGAATTGCGCGCCGAGACCGGCATTGCCTACGAAGGCCGTAGCCTCGGTACGACCCAGCTGTTCCGCACCCAGGCCCAGCTCGACGGTGCCGCCAAGGACATCGCCGTGCTGCAGGAGTCCGGCGTGCCGTTCGAACTGCTTGATCGCGCCGGCATTGCCCGGGTTGAGCCGGCCCTGGCCAGCGTCACGGATATCCTCGCCGGTGCCCTGCGCCTGCCAAATGACCAGACTGGCGATTGCCAGATGTTCACCACACGCCTGGCCGAAATGTGCAAGCAGTTGGGTGTGGAGTTCCGCTTTGAACAGGACATCCAGCGCCTCGACTACGCGGGCGATCGCATCAACGGCGTGTGGATAGACGGCAAGCTGGAAACCGCCGACCGCTACGTCCTGGCCCTTGGCAGTTATTCACCGAAGCTGCTCAAGCCATTGGGGATCAAGGCTCCGGTGTACCCGCTCAAGGGCTACTCGCTGACCGTACCGATCACCAACCCGGCCATGGCGCCAACCTCGACTATTCTCGACGAGACCTACAAAGTCGCGATCACCCGTTTCGACAACCGCATTCGTGTTGGTGGCATGGCTGAGATAGCCGGTTTTGACCTGTCGCTGAACCCACGTCGACGTGAAACCCTGGAGATGATCGTCAACGACCTTTATCCTCATGGCGGCGATTTGGCCCAAGCCAGTTTCTGGACCGGCTTGCGCCCGACCACGCCCGACGGCACGCCGATTGTCGGTGCCACCCCATTCAAGAACCTGTTCCTGAATACCGGCCACGGCACGCTCGGTTGGACGATGGCCTGTGGCTCCGGTCGTTTGCTGGCCGACCTGATGGCCAGGAAAACCCCGCAGATCAGCGCCGCAGGCCTCGATATTTCCCGTTATGGCAACCACCAGGAGTCCGCAAAACATGTCAATCCAGCGCCAGCTCATCAATGAGCGCATGAGCCAGATCGTTGTCCACAGCGGTACCGTGTATCTGGCAGGGCAAGTCGGCGACGACATGAGCGCCGGGATTGAACAGCAGACCCGTGAAACCCTGGCCAATATCGAGCGTCTGCTGGACCTGGCCGGCACTGACAAGAGCAAGTTGCTGTCGGTGACGATCTATTTGAAAGACATCGACGCTGACTTCGCCGGCATGAACGCGGTGTGGGACAAGTGGCTGCCCAAGGGCGTCGCCCCGGCCCGCGCTACGGTTGAAGCCAAGCTCTGCGAGCCGCAAATCCTGGTCGAGCTGTCCGTCGTGGCTGCGCTGCCTTAATAATGATCCCTCTCCCGGCGCCGACGCTGTTGGTCGGCACCGGTTTTTTCTTCACCTTGCTGCCTAGAAGCCTGCCGCCATGCGTCCAGCCCGTGCCCTGATCGACCTCCAGGCCCTGCGCCATAATTATCAACTGGCCCGTGAAGTCACGGGGGCCAAGGCCCTCGCCGTGATCAAGGCAGACGCCTACGGCCATGGTGCCGTACGTGTGGCCCAGGCGCTGGAAGCCGAGGCCGACGGGTTTGCCGTGGCGTGCATCGAGGAAGCCCTGGAATTGCGTGCTGCCGGCATTCGTGCGCCGGTGCTGCTGCTGGAAGGGTTTTTCGAGGCCGACGAGCTGCCGCTGATCATCGAACATGACTTGTGGTGCGTGGTGCATTCGCTATGGCAGTTGGACGCCATCGAACAGGCCCGCCTGAGCAAGCCGTTGACGGTATGGCTCAAGCTGGACTCTGGCATGCACCGCGTCGGCCTGCATCCCAAGGATTACCACGAGGCCTATCAGCGCCTGCTGGCCAGCGGCAAGGTCGCCAAGATCGTGTTGATGAGCCACTTCGCCCGCGCCGATGAACTCGATTGCGTGCGCAGTGATGAACAGGTGGCCGTATTCGAAGCGGCGCGAAAAGGCCTGGCGGCGGAAGTCAGTCTGCGCAATTCGCCGTCGGTGCTGGGCTGGCCGACGATGACCAGCGACTGGGTGCGCCCGGGCATCATGCTCTATGGCGCAACGCCATTTGGTGAAGACCAAGCGCTCGCTGCCCGTTTGCAGCCAGTGATGACCCTGGAGTCCAAGGTTATTTGCGTACGCGAGCTACCAGCCGGTGAGCCCGTGGGCTATGGCGCCAAGTTCGTCACGCCCAAGCCGATGCGTGTTGGTGTGGTTGCCATGGGCTATGCCGATGGCTACCCCCGCCATGCGCCAACCGGCACGCCAGTGCTGGTGGCGGGCCAGCGCAGCCAACTGCTGGGGCGCGTGTCCATGGACATGCTCTGTGTCGACCTCACCGACGTACCCCACGCAGGCCTCGGTTCCACTGTGGAACTGTGGGGCAAGACTATCCTCGCCAGTGACGTCGCCGTGGCCGCCGAGACCATTCCCTACCAGATCTTCTGCAACCTGCGCCGAGTGCCACGCCTCTATTGCGGGGCTTAGCCGTCGGCTAGGAACCAAGCTGCCCGGGATTTAGGCCCAAGTGTTGTAAATACTGAACGCTGTCGCCATGATAACGCTCAATTACAACAAAGCCTGAATCCTAGGAGGCTCCTGCATTGGACGTCGGCGAACGACTGCAATCCATCCGTAAACTCAAAGGTCTTTCCCAGCGTGAGCTCGCCAAGCGTGCGGGCGTCACCAACAGCACCATTTCGATGATCGAGAAAAACAGCGTCAGCCCCTCGATCAGCTCCTTGCGCAAGGTGCTGGGCGGTATCCCCATGTCCATGGTCGAGTTCTTTTCCGAGGAGATTCTCCAGGAAATACCGACGCAGATCGTCTATAAAGCCAATGAGCTGATCGACATCTCCGATGGTGCCGTCACCATGAAACTGGTGGGCCGGGCGCACCCGAGCCGGGCCATCGCATTTCTCAACGAAATCTACCCGCCGGGCGCCGACACAGGCGAAGAAATGCTCACCCACGAAGGTGAAGAAACCGGGATCCTGCTGGAGGGGCGCCTGGAACTGGTGGTCGGTCTTGAAACTTTTGTGCTCGAAGCTGGCGATAGCTACTACTTTGAAAGCACCAAGCCTCATCGTTTTCGCAACCCGTTCGACGTGCCGGCGCGACTAATCAGCGCAGCCACGCCCGCGAACTTTTAACAGAAGAGGCGTCCTGCCAACGTTGTAGAGACGCCCGTGCAGTATTCCGTGAGGTTGAATCTCCCTTTATTTAATAGGGTTGTTTCGGCCAGGCGGGCTAACCGTTATACTTTCGCCGCCTGCGAAACCGTGGCCGCAGGCGTGAATAGCCACCATTGAGGGTGAACGCGTGAACCTAATTATGAAAATGCTGGCTGCACCAGCAACCGTACTGGTCCTATGGGCTGTCAGCGCCCAGGCTGCGACCAATGATGACATTGCCAAGCGCCTGGAGCCTGTGGGCCAGGTGTGCGTCCAGGGCCAGGAATGCAAGGGTATGGAGGTCGCTGTGGCAGCGGGTGGTGGCGGTGGTGCGAAAACGCCGGATGAGGTGATCGCCAAGCACTGCAATGCGTGCCATGGTACCGGTCTGCTGAACGCGCCGAAGATTGGCGATACGGCCGCGTGGAAAGAACGCGCCGATCATCAGGGCGGCCTTGATGGCATCCTGGCTAAAGCCATCACCGGTATCAACGCCATGCCCCCTAAAGGCACGTGCAATGATTGCTCCGATGACGAGCTTAAGGGCGCTATCCAGAAGATGTCAGGTTTGAAATAAGCTTAAGTTCGCCAAAAAGCCGCTTACGAGCGGCTTTTTTGTGCGCGCGATTTTGTGTTTCGAGGCTGTTCATTGCAGCAAAGACCCGGCAAGCTCGGTCCAACTCCAATTCATGGAATGTTCGGGAGCAGTCGGATGGTGCAGTTGTGTTCAATTGAGCAAGCAGTTGACGACGTACTGGCGCGGTTGCCTGCGCATATCCACATGGGTATGCCGCTGGGCCTTGGCAAGCCCAACCTGTTTGCCAATGCGCTATACCGGCGCATCGCCAAGTTGCCGGAGCGGGCACTGACGATCTACACCGCCTTGAGCCTGGGTCGGCCAACCTTGGGCGATGGCTTGCAGAAGCGCTTTCTCGAACCTTTCATCGAACGGGTGTTTGGCGACTATCCCGAGTTGGATTTTCTCGCCGACCTGCATAAAGACAGCCTGCCGAAGAACATCCAGGTGCAGCAGTTTTTCATGCAGCCCGGCAGCCTGCTCCACAGCACGTCGGCGCAGCAGGATTACGTCAGCAGCAACTACAGCCATGCCGCCCGCGACATCAATGCTGCCGGCCTGAACCTGGTGGCGCAACTGGTGGCCAGCAGCGCCGAGCATCCCGACCGCCTGAGCCTGAGCTGCAACCCGGATATCACCCTCGACCTGCTGCCGATGATCGCCAAGCGCCGCGAAGCCGGGGAAACCATCCTCGTTGTCGGCCAAGTCCATAGCGATCTGCCCTACATGCCTGGGGATGCCGAACTGGGCATGGACGCCTTCGACTACCTGCTCGATGAAAAAGACAGCACCACGCTGTTTTCTACCCCGAACATGCCGGTGGGTTTCCAAGATCATTTTATCGGCCTGCATGCCAGTACCCTGGTGCGTGACGGCGGCACCCTGCAGATCGGCATCGGTTCCATGGGCGATGCGCTGACCGCCGCCTTGCTGGCGCGCCAGGCCGATAACGAAGCCTACCGGTTGCTGCTGACGGACCTGGATGTGTACCAGTGGGCGCCGTTGATCAGCCGTGAAGGCGGTGTCGAGCCTTTTGCCCGTGGCCTTTACGGTTGCAGCGAAATGTTCGTCAACGGCCTGCTGGTGCTGGCGGATGCCGGGATCATCCGGCGCAAGGTGTACCCGGATGCAGCGACCCAGGCGCAGGCCAATGCCGGCTTGCTGGATGACGCGTCCCAGCCCGATGGCGTGTCGATCCATGGCGGTTTCTTCCTGGGGCCACGCAGCTTTTACCAGCGCTTGCAGGAAATGACCCACGCCAAGCGCCTCGAATTCAACATGACGGGCATCAGCTATATCAACGAGCTATACGGCCAGGAAGAACTCAAGCGTTTGCAACGCCTGGATGCGCGATTTATCAACAGCGCGATCATGGTGACATTGCTCGGTGCCGGTGTGGCCGACCAATTGGAAGACGGTCGCGTGCTCAGCGGTGTGGGCGGGCAATACAATTTCGTTGCCCAGGGGCATGCGCTGGACGGTGCGCGTTCGATCCTGATCCTGCGTAGCTGGCGCGAGGCGGCGGGGGAGGTCAGTTCCAATATCGTCTGGGAGTACGGCCACTGCACCATTCCCCGGCACCTGCGGGATATTGTCATTACCGAGTACGGCATTGCCGATTTGCGGGGTCAGACGGATGCCAAGGTGATCGAAGCGCTGCTGAATATCACCGACTCACGGTTCCAGGACGAGTTGATCGAACAGGCGCAAAAGGCCGGCAAGTTGCCCAAGGATTTCCGGCTGGAACCGCGTTTCAGTGATAACACGCCTGAGCGCCTCCAGGCGATTCAGGCCAGGCATCGACGACTCTTCCCTGAATACCCGCTGGGCAGTGATTTCACAGGTGAAGAGCGGGACTTGTTGCGGGCGCTGAACTGGCTCAAGAGCAAATTCAAGCTCACGGAGATTCTGGAGTTGGGCAAGGCGGCACTCGACGCGCCGGAGCCTGAGGCATTTCCCGAGCATTTGCAGCGCATGCGCTTGGATAAGCCGGAGGGCATCAAGGAAGACCTGTATCAACGCTTGCTGCTGGCCGGCTTGCAGGCCACCACGGATTGAAATTCAGTGCAAAACCAAGTGTGGGAGCGGGCTTGCTCGCGAATGCGGAGTGCCAGTTGATACATTTATCACTGACCCACCGCCTTCGCGAGCAAGCCCGCTCCCACATGTTTAACCGTGTTCAGGCAGACGTTATTCGATGAAAGTGACGACACCACCGGCCAGCGACTTCACCCGCGCCAGCGATTCAACCCGATAACCCTGCGCATCCAGCTCCGCACGCCCACCCTGGAACGACTTCTCGATCACGATCCCCAGGCCGGCCACGGTTGCGCCGGCCTGCTTGATGATCGAGATCAGCGCCTGGGACGCCTTGCCATTGGCCAAGAAGTCATCGATCACCAGCACGCGGTCACTGCTGGTCAAGTGGCGCGGGGAGATCGCCACGGTGCTCTCGGTTTTCTTGGTGAAGGAATACACCGTCGCCGACAGCAGGTTTTCCGTCAAGGTCAACGACTGCTGCTTGCGGGCAAAGATCACCGGTACGCCCAGGTTCAGCCCGGTCATGATCGCCGGGGCGATGCCTGAGGCCTCGATGGTGACGATCTTGGTGATGCCCGAGTCCTTGAACAGTGCGGCGAACTCGTCGCCGATCAGTTTCATCAGTGCCGGGTCGATCTGGTGGTTCAGAAAGGCATCAACCTTGAGGACCTGATCGGAAAGCACGATGCCTTCTTCGCGAATTTTCTTGTGCAGTGCTTCCACGGAAACTTCCTCTGATGGCGCAACAGGCGCCGAAAGTAGATTAAAAAGTAGTCGATTCTAGCGCTTTAACATCGCGCGTATATCCGCCAAGGCGGTGTTGCCGCGCACGGCCTTCACCTCGGTGGGGGTGTCGTCGTTGCCTTCCCAGGCGAGGTCGTCCGGTGGCAGCTCGTCAAGGAAACGGCTAGGGGCACAATCGATGATTTCGCCGTATTGCTTGCGCTTGGCAGCGAAGGTGAAGGCCAGGGTCTGGCGCGCGCGGGTAATGCCCACGTAGGCCAGGCGCCGTTCTTCCTCGATGGTGTCGGCTTCGATGCTGGAGCGGTGCGGGAGGATTTCCTCTTCCATGCCCATGATGAACACGTAAGGGAATTCCAGGCCCTTGGAGGCATGCAAGGTCATCATCTGCACACCTTCGGCGCCGTCTTCTTCTTCCTGCTGGCGCTCGAGCATGTCGCGCAGCACCAGCTTGCCGATGGCGTCCTCGACGGTCATTTCGCCGTCTTCGTCTTTTTCCAGGGTGTTCTTCAGCGCTTCGATCAGGAACCAGACGTTGCCCATGCGGTAATCCGCGGCTTTGTCGCTGGAGCTGTTGGTGCGCAGCCAGTTCTCATAGTCGATGTCCATGACCATGCTGCGCAGGGCGCTGATCGGGTCTTCACCTGCGCATTGCTCGCGGACCTTGTCCATGAAGCGCTTGAAGCGGGACAGGCGGTCGGTGAAGCGCGTATCCAGATGCTCGCCCAGGCCGATTTCGTCGGTGGCGGCGTACATGGAAATCTTGCGTTCGGTGGCGTAGTTGCCGAGCTTTTCCAGGGTGGTGGAGCCGATTTCCCGACGCGGCACGTTGATCACGCGCAGGAAGGCGTTGTCGTCGTCCGGGTTCACGATCAGCCGGAAGTAGGCCATCAGGTCTTTCACTTCCTGGCGCCCGAAAAAGCTGTTGCCGCCCGACAGGCGATACGGCACCTGGTGGTGTTGCAGTTTCAGCTCGATCAGCTTGGCCTGGTAGTTGCCGCGGTACAGGATCGCGAAATCGCTGTAGGGCCGGTCGGTACGCAGGTGCAGGCTGAGGATTTCCACGGCCACACGCTCGGCTTCGGCATCCTCGTTGCGGCAGCGGATCACGCGGATCTCATCGCCATGACCCATCTCGCTCCACAGTTGTTTTTCAAACTCGTGGGGGTTGTTGGCGATCAGCACGTTGGCGCAGCGCAGGATGCGACTGGTGGAGCGGTAGTTCTGCTCCAGCATCACCACTTTCAAGGACGGGTAGTCGACCTTGAGCAGCATCAGGTTTTCCGGGCGGGCGCCGCGCCAGGCGTAGATCGACTGGTCGTCGTCGCCCACCACGGTGAACTGGTTGCGCGTGCCGATCAGCAATTTCACCAGCAGGTACTGGCTGGCGTTGGTGTCCTGGTATTCGTCCACCAGCAGGTAGCGCACCTTGTTCTGCCACTTCTCCAGGATGTCCTTGTGTTCCTGGAACAGCTTGACCGGCAGCAGGATCAGGTCGTCGAAGTCCACCGCGTTGAACGCCTTGAGCGTGCGTTGGTAGTGGGTGTAGACGATGGCGGCGGTCTGTTCCTTGGGGTTGCGTGCGGCTTCCAGGGCCTCGGCGGGCAGGATCAGGTCGTTTTTCCAGGCGCCGATCATGTTCTTGATCTCGTCGACGCCGTCGTCGCCCGCGTATTCCTTCTGCATGATGTCGGTCATCAGGGCCTTGACGTCGGTCTCGTCGAAGATCGAGAAGCCCGGCTTGTAGCCCAGCCGCACATGCTCCTTGCGGATGATGTTCAGGCCCAGGTTGTGGAAGGTACACACCGTGAGGCCACGGCCTTCGCCGCCCTTGAGCAAGGTGCCGACCCGCTCTTTCATTTCCCGCGCCGCCTTGTTGGTAAAGGTCATGGCGACGATGTACTGGGCACGGATGCCGCAGTTCTGGATCAGGTGCGCGATCTTGCGGGTGATCACGCTGGTCTTGCCGGAGCCGGCGCCGGCGAGCACCAATAGAGGGCCGCCGACGTAGTTCACGGCCTCTTGCTGCCGGGGATTGAGTCGGGACATACGGAATTTAAGGAGTCGTTGTTCAAAAGGGCGGGCATTTTAACAGGCTGGAAAGATTCTGCTGCCATAGAACGACGGTGTGACGTACCACTCGATCTAAATTTGCCGGTTTTGCTACTTTGCCGCAGGATGTGGGGAATACTCAGACTATTTTTCACAGTCTGCGTGTTTGATAACACCTATCATCTGTCATGCATTTGTCATTGCCAGGCCGCACGTCATAATGCCACCGCCAACGAAATTTTGCCGAGTCTAGGGAGTTAGCGTGTCTACGCCTGTCGAACCCTTGCGTTTGCTGCTGCTGGCCGAAGAGCCTGCGTGGGCAGCGTTGTTGCGCGAGTGCCTGGCGCCGATGGGCGAGGGGGCTGTGCTGATCAGTGCGCCCAACTGGGACTCGGTGAGTCGTCTGTTCGATGACGACCAGGGTGCTGTGCTATTGACCACACCGAGCCTGCAACCCGGCCCCGGCCGTTGCAGCTTGCCATGTGTATTGCTGCTGGAGCAGGAGCCGTTGGTTGCGCCGCTGGGTGTCAGCGACTGGTTGATCCGGGATGCGTTGGACGCCGACACACTGCGGCGCTGCTTGCGCCATGTGCGCGAGCGCGGCGTGCTGGAGAACACCTTGCAGCGCCTGGCCGAGCAGGACCCGCTTACCGGTATCGCCAATCGCCAGGGTTTCCAGACCCTGCTGGCGGCGCGGCTGGTGGAAAACGAAGGTCGCGGCCTGGCCCTCGGCCATCTGGACCTGGACAACTTCCGTCATGCCAACGACGCCCTCGGCCATCAGGCTGGTGACCGCCTGATCCTGCAAGTGGTGTCGCGACTCAAGAGCCAGCTCGAGGCCGGCGACCAACTGGCACGCCTGGGCAGCGATGAATTCGCGTTGCTGATCGATACCCGCCGGGCGCCGCAGCGCGCCGAGTGGATGGCTGAGCGGATCACCGAAGTGATGGCCGAGCCCTACTGGGTGGATGGTGAAAGCCTGCTGATCGGCTGCAGCCTGGGCGTGGCCCATGCCCGCGCCCGAGCCGGCGCCGACCCGTTGATGTGGCACGCCCATATCGCCATGCAGCAGGCCAAAAGCACCCAGGGCTGCACCTTTCATATCTTCAACGAACGCATCAACCGCAATGCCCGCAGCTTGGCCGACCTGGAGAGTGAACTGCGCCGGGCCCTGCGCCGCGACGAGTTGGAACTGCACTACCAGCCGCGCCTGGACCTGGACGACGGTCATATCGTCGGTCTCGAGGCCTTGGTGCGTTGGCGCCACGGTGAGCGCGGCTTGTTGCCGCCCAGCGAGTTCGTGCCGCTGGCCGAGCAGAGCGGCCTGATCGTGCCATTGGGCTACTGGGTGATATCCCGGGCCTTGCGCGACATGCAAGACCTGCGCGAACGCGGTCTGCCGCCGCTGCACATGGCGGTCAACCTGTCGTTCCGCCAGTTCCAGGACAGCCAGTTACTGTCAACGCTCAGTCGCCTTATTGCCGAGCGCGGTGTGGAAGCGCAATGGCTGGAGTTCGAGCTGACCGAAACTGCCGTGATGCGCCGCAGCGACCTGGTCAAGCAGACCATGGACGCCCTTGGCCGACTCGGTGTGCGGTTCTCCCTGGATGACTTCGGCACCGGCTTTTCGTCGTTCGTGCACCTCAACAGCCTGCCGATCGCCTTGTTGAAGATCGACAAGAGCTTTGTCGGTGGCATGGAAGAACGCGAGGAAAACCGCAAGTTGGTGCACGCGATGATCAACCTGGCCCACAACCTCAACTTGGAAGTGGTGGCTGAAGGTGTAGAGACGCCGGAGCAGTTGGCATTGCTGCGCTTGTTCGGGTGCGACCAGGCCCAGGGTTACCTGATCAGCAAGCCGTTGCCATTGCCAGAACTGGTGGAATACCTGATGTTCGGGCAAGGCCAGCAGGCGCTGTTGGGTTGAGCTTTGTAAACCCGGTCAAGTGTGCACCCGCTAGTCAGGCAGGGCCGCTCGGAATCCAACAGAAGCATCCGGCTCCTGCCGAATCATCCGCTTCATCTTCGCCTCAAATGCCCACGTCAGGCTCACCGCCGCACACGCCAGGCCCAGCGCCAGGCCCCACCACACGCCGGTTGGCCCCCAGCCTAACGTGAACGCCATCAGCCAGGCCGAAGGTGCGCCAATCAGCCAGTAGCAGCCCAGCCCCACCAGGAAGGTGGTCTTGGCGTCCTTCAAACCACGGATGCAGCCCATGGCGATGGTCTGCACCCCGTCGAACAATTCAAACCAGGCGGCGACGGCCAACAGGCTGACGGCCAGGACGATGACGTCATGGAACGCCGGGTCGTCATGATCGAGGAACAACCCTATCAACGGGTCGGAAAACAGCCACAGCACAACGGCAAACCCCAGCATCACCATGGCGCCAAAGCCGATGCCGACCCGGCCGGCCATGCGTGCCTGCAGCAACTGGCCGGCGCCGTAATGCTGGCCGATGCGCATGGTCACTGCGTAGGACATTCCCGCCGGCACCATGAACGCTACCGAGACAATCTGCAGGGCGATCTGATGCGCCGCCAATTGCGTACTGCCCATGGTGCCCATGCACAGCGCCGCAAAGGCGAACAGCCCGACCTCCACCGCATAGGTGCCGCCAATCGGCAGGCCCAGGCGCCACAGCTCGCGCAGGTATTGGGTATTCAGGCGCAGCAGGCCGGTGCTCAGCGGGTAGGCCGCGTAGGCGCGGTTGCTGCGGATGTACCACATCAGGGCCAGCGCCATGCCGTTGGCAACGACGGCGGTCACCAGGCCAATACCCATCAGGCCCAGCTTCGGCAGGCCGAACATGCCGTCGATCAACGCGTGGTTGAGCAGGTAATTGACTACCGTACCGCACAGGCTGATCACCATCACCGGCGTGGCTTTGCCGATGGCGCTGGTGAAGCCGCGCAGCGCCATGAAGCTCAGGTAGCCGGGCAGGGCGAAGGGCAGGATCGTCAGGAATTGCCCGGCCGCGTACACGTTGGTTTCGGTCTGGCCGAACATCAGCAGCACCGGTTTCAAGTTCCACAGCAGCAACGCCGCCGCCAGAGCCATCAACCATGCCAGCCACAGCCCGGCCTGGGTCAGGCGGGTGGCTCCGTCGATATCACCCGCGCCATGGCGAATGGCGACCAGGGTGCCCACGGCGGCAATCACGCCGATGCAGAAGATCGCCACAAACGAATAGCTCGCCGCGCCCAGGCCACCACCGGCCAGGGCCTCGGGGCTCAGGCGCGCCATCATCAGGGTGTCGGTCAACACCATCAGCATGTGCGCCAGCTGTGAAGCAATCAACGGCCCCGACAGCCGCAGAATGGCCCAGAGCTCGGTACGTGCCGGATGTTGCATGATCATCACGCTCGAATAGTCAGAGTGTTGGGGAGGGTTGATTCTCGGCGCTTTGCGTCCACTGCACAAAAGGATAAATGTGATCGTTCCCATGATTAAAACTCATGCTGGATTGATTCTGGTAGGGTGCCGATATTGCGCCGTCGGAGCTTTCCCTATGTCTCGTCGTCTTCCTCCGCTGTATGCCCTGCGTGCATTTGAAGCCGCTTCGCGACACAACTCCTTCACCCGTGCGGCCCAGGAGTTGTCCATTACCCAGAGTGCGATCAGCCGCCATATCCGCACCCTCGAAGAGCATTTCGCCTGCCGCCTGTTCCAGCGCAGCGGCCGCAACCTGCAGCTCACCGAAGCCGCACGCCTGTTGTTGCCCGGGGTGCGCGAAGGATTCGCCGCGCTGGAGCGCGCCTGTCATACCCTGAATGCCGAAGATGACATCCTGCGCATGAAAGCGCCGTCCACATTGACCATGCGCTGGCTGCTGGCGCGGTTGAGTCGCTTCCGTGCGTTGCAGCCGGGCAATGAGGTGCAACTGACCAGCGCGTGGATGAGCGTAGACGAGGTGGACTTCAACCAGGAGCCCTTCGACTGTGCGGTGTTGCTGAGCGACGGGCACTTTCCGGCGGACTGGGAAGCCAGCTATCTGTTCCCGGAATTACTGATTCCCGTGGGCGCGCCGAACCTGCTGGACGATGGCCCCTGGGACGCAGCCCGACTGGCGAGTGCCGAGTTGCTGCACCCCACCCCCGACCGTCGCGACTGGCGCAACTGGCTGGAACGCATGGGCTTGTCATCCCAAGTGTCCCTCAAGGGCGGGCAGGTGTTCGATACCCTCGAACTGGGCATGATCGCTGCGGCGCGGGGCTATGGCGTTTCCATGGGCGATCTGCTGATGGTGGCTGAGGATGTGGCGCAAGGTCGACTCAGCCTGCCGTGGCCAACGGCAGTGGCGAGTGGGGAAAATTATTACCTGGTGTGGCCTAAAACCCGCCCCGGTGGCGAGCGTTTGCGCAGGCTGGCGGAGTTTCTTCAAGGTGAAGTCAAGGCGATGGAGTTGCCCCAGGTGGAGCACCTCGATTGAGCGTGGCCAGGTCTATGGTGCAATCGTTTGCGCGATACCCCTGTGATTCGCTCAAGTATTGGCAAATGCCGCCGAAGAAAGAATGTTGGAACTATCGTGCACCAACGCTTCCCACTAGATAATTTGCCGAGCATCGCTATGAGATCAGGATGATCCTGGCCTCGGCCAGGAGCTCTCATGTCTCAACCTCGTGCCCGGATTGCCTCCCAGTTAGGTCTCGCACTTGCCGTGATTCTGGCTATCGTTATCAGCGGCAGTACCGTCTTCGCTCTGCGTTCCCTCGACTCTGCCAACCTCGACACCCGTGAGGAACACCTGGCCAGCGAGGCGCGTTTGCTTGCCGACCAACTCAATACCTTCCACAGCACCTTGCGCGAAAGTACCCAGCGTTTGAGCGGGCTGTTTGAAAAGCGCTTCGTCGCCGGCTTGAGTGTGCGTGCTGACCAACCGGTGGCGGTGGCCGGCGTGCAGACCCCGAGCCTTTACCTGGGCGACGAGGTGCTGAACAACAATTTCGAAGAGGTGGATGAGTTCAAGCAGATGTCTGGCGGCGTGGCCACGGTGTTCGTGCGCAGCGGCGACGACTTTATCCGCGTCAGCACCTCGCTGACCAAGCAGGATGGCAACCGCGCCATCGGCACTGTGCTGGACCGTCAGGGCGCGGCTTACCAGCGCGTTGCCGAGGGGCAGACCTATATCGGTCGTGCGGTGTTGTTCGACCGTTCCTACATGACCCAATACAGCCCGGTGCGTGACAGCAGCGGCAAGGTCATCGCCGTGCTGTTCATCGGTTTCGATTACACCGACGCCCAGAACGCCCAGTTTGAAAATCTCAAGCGCTTCCGTATCGGCCAGACGGGCTCCCTCGCGCTGCTGGATGAACAGAAGCATTGGCTGGTGGCGCCAGCTGGCGTGCAGGGGCCGGATGAGGCCATTGCGGTGATGCTCGACCTGGCGAAGAAACCGGGAGCTGGCCGCTTCTGGAGCGACAAGCACGAGGACTTCTACAGCGTCTCGGTACCGTTCGACGGCGGCCCATGGGCGGTGGTCGCGAGCATGCCCAAGGCTGAGATTCGCGCCGTGACTTGGGAAGTCGGTATCCGCCTGGTAATCGGCAGTGTGCTGGCGATGTTGCTGGCAGTGGGTGCCACGGTGTGGTTGTTGCGCAGCAAGCTGGCGCCATTGAGCGACCTGGTACGCCAGGCAGAAGCCCTGGGCGCGGGCGACTTGAGCGCACGCCTCAACGTGTCCAGCCATGACGAGATCGGCCAGTTGGCGCGCAGTTTCAACCAGATGGGTGACGCGCTGTCGACCATGGTTTCGCATATCCGCAACGCTGCCGAACAGGTCAACAGCCGCGCCCAGGCGCTGTCAGGTTTGTCCGGTGGTGCCTATGAAGGCATGGAACAGCAGTCCGGCGAAATCACCAGCATGGCCGGCGCGGTGGAAGAATTCAGCGCCACTTCGTTGAACATCGCCGACAACATGGGCAATACCGAGCGCCTGGCGCAGGAGAATGCCCAGCAGACCCGCATTGGCCGCGATTCGATGCAGGAGGCGTCATCTTCCCTGGAGCATATCGCCACCGCCCTGAACAGCACCGCTGCGGTGATCAACACCCTGGGCCAGCGCTCCCAGGAAATCGGCGGGATCGTTGGCGTAATCACGGCCATCGCCGAACAGACCAATCTGCTGGCGCTCAACGCCGCCATCGAAGCCGCCCGCGCCGGTGAGCAGGGTCGGGGTTTCGCCGTGGTCGCCGACGAGGTGCGCAACCTGGCGTCGCGCACCCGTCAGGCTACCGATGAAATTTCCACGATGATCCAGAGCATCCAGCAGGAAACCGGCAATGCCATCAGCACCATGGAACACGGCAATGTGCTGATGCAGGAAGGCCTGTCGCGTAACGCCGCCGTGGCCTCGGCCCTGGCACGTATCGACGAGCAAAGCCGCTCGGCCGGCCAGCAGTTCGCTGCGATCACCACCGCGACCCAGGAGCAGAGCAGTACCGCCACCTTGCTCAGCAGCAACTTGCAGAGCATTGCATTGGCCAACAGCGAGCAGCGCGAAGTGGTGTCGAACCTGGCGGTTACCGCCAAGGAGCTGGAGACGTTGGCGGCAGGCTTGCGGCAGGAGGTCGACCGGTTTCGTTGAGGCTCAGGGCTCCCCAAGCCCTGGATCCACGCGCTTGCCTATGTCCTTGAGCCGCGCCAGTTGGTCGACCATGCCTGGCGCTTCGTCCAGGCTGGTGACGAAGGTCCACAGATAGGTCATGACCGCGTAGATGTGGCCAGCCTTGATCGCTGGGGTCATGGCTAATTGGCTGATCGCAACCACGAACAGTAAGGCTGCGATCACGCCGATAAACAGGAACGCCGCGGCCTCGCGGTCTGACAGCCAGATACGCAGGCGTGACAGCACTTGGTAGTGGCGTCGCAGGGTCGACGCGCCGACCTTTTCGACCAGGCCGATTTCTTTTTCCAGGCGATTATTCAGGCGCTCGTGCAGCGCCTGATTACGTTGGGCAAAGCGTGGCAACAAGGTCATGCACAGCAGCAGCGCGGCCAGGCACGCCATGCCTACCCATGGCTCAATCACGATCAACATCACCGCCGCGCCCACAATCGATACCAACGCCGTGGCAATGGTTGGCACGTGTTTTTCAAAAAAGTCGACAAACTCCCGTGCAAGCACCACCCGTGCCGCCGATTTCGAGGTGCTGTGGTTCTGTAGGCGCTGGTTGAGAATGACCGGTACCGCGAGGTCGGCGTAGATGCGCGTGAACGTGCGCGTGTCCAGCGCCCGTCGCGCCGCCCCCACGGCCCAGAACGCCATGACCACGGCGGCATAGAGCAATGCACTGGCGGTATCGCCGCGGATAATCGAATCCACCGCGAACCCGGCAAACAGCGGGTAAGCCAACAACAGTGCGTTCTCCAGCGCCACCAGCGACAAGGTGCAAGACAGCTTGCGGGGATAGGCTTTGGCAATAGCCTTGAGCGTCTGACTGGCGGACTGTTGGCCGATTTTCTTGCTTTCTTCGATCAGAATGTGTGGGGTGACGGATGTCATGGGTGCACCAAAGAAGTGATAGACGCTATTATTGAGCGACTGCTCAAGTATCCTTGAGCGATCGCTCAAAAAGCAAGCGCCGCTTATCTGTCCACGCTTGAAGGAATTGCTCAATGTCGCGTATCGACCGTAAAGACCAGATCATCGCTGCCGCCCTGGAGCTGTTTCGCAGCAAGGGTTTTGCCGATGTATCCACCCGTGACCTGGCCGAACATGCCGGGCTATCGCGCAGTCATGTCTATCACTACTTCAGCGATTGGAATGAACTGCGCCGCGAAGCCTTTGTACGCTTTGCCAATGAGCAATTGGACGAAGTGCGCGAGCCCTTGGCCGATGCGCCACCGCTGGAGGCGCTCGTGGGGTTCTTGCACGACTGCCTGCCCAGCACTGCCGATGCCGGTTGGGCGCTCTGGCTCGACGCCTGGGACGAGGCCATGCACGACGCGCAAATGGCCCAGGCTTACCTGGTGATCAACGCCCAATGGCAAGGCATGCTTGCCGAGGTGATCGAGCGCGGCGTTGCCGCCGGTGTGTTTCACTGCGAGTCGCCCCAACGCGCAGCCCGGCAGATTTTTGCCCTGGCTATGGGCTATGCCGATGACCTGATGCTCAAGCCTTCCACCGAGTCGGCAGAGGCGGCATTGGATGAGGTGCTGGAAGTGGCGAGGCTATTGCTGGGATTTTCCTGAACGCTGCTAGCCAATCGCGGCCGGTCGGTATTGCAAGGCTTCTGCCAAATGATGGCGAGCGATGCTGTCTACTTGCTCAAGGTCCGCTAGTGTTCGCGCTACCTTGAGCAGCCGGTGTGCGGCGCGCAGGGATAGGGTCAGCCGTTCACACGCGGCCTCCAGCCAGTTTTCATCGGCTTTTGCCAGCAGGCAGTGTTCGCGCAGCCGCGGCAGATCGAGGAACGCATTCGCACAGCCCTGGCGCTGTTGCTGACGCTCGCGGGCTTGCGCTACCTGGGCGGATGCCTGAGCGGTGGTTTCGCCGACCTGTTGAGAGGGGTTCAGCGCAGTGGTCTCCCGGGCCACCGTCAGGTGCAAGTCAATGCGGTCCAGCAACGGCCCGGAGAGTTTGTTGCGATAGCGCTGGATCTGCTCCGGCGTGCACCGGCAACGCCCACTGGGCTCGCCCATGTAGCCGCAAGGGCAGGGGTTCATCGCCGCGACCAGTTGAAAGCGCGCCGGGAAACTCACCCGGTCACGGGCTCGGGAGATCACGATATGCCCCGACTCCAATGGCTCGCGCAGCACTTCCAGCACCTTGCGATCAAACTCCGGCAGTTCATCCAGGAACAACACCCCGTGGTGGGCCAGGGTGATTTCCCCCGGTTGCGGCTTCGAGCCGCCACCCACCAGCGCCGGCCCGGACGCCGAGTGGTGTGGTTGGCGGAACGGGCGGTTAGGCCATTGGCTCAGGGGCTGGAGGCTGACCACGGATTGGATCGCTGCCACTTCCAGGGCTTCCTGCTCGCTCAGCGGCGGCAGCAAACCCGGTAACCGGCTGGCGAGCAGGGTCTTACCGGTGCCCGGGGGGCCACTGAACAACAGGTTATGCGCGCCGGCCGCCGCGATCAGCAGCGCACGCTTGGCCGCCAATTGGCCCTGTACCTCACTCAGGTCCGGGTAGGGTTTGTTCGAATACAGCAGGCCGTCGGATGTGTACGGTTCAATCGGCATGTGTCCATTCAGGTGCGCCACCACCTGCAGCAAATGATCCACGGCAATCACTTTCAACCCAGACGCCAGACACGCTTCCTCGGCATTGGCTCGGGGCACTATCACGGTGCGCCCAGCCTTGCGCGCTGCCAGTGCTGCCGGCAGTACGCCTTTCACCGCCCGCACCTCGCCGGATAGCGCCAGCTCTCCCAGGCACTCCACCTCATCGAGCATCAACGCCGGCACCTGCACGCTGGCCGCGAGGATCCCCAGGGCAATCGCCAGATCAAAACGCCCGCCGTCCTTGGGCAGGTCGGCGGGCGCGAGGTTGAGGGTGATGCGACGTGCTGGGTATTGCAGCGCCGAATTCAGGATGGCACTGCGCACGCGGTCTTTGCTTTCCTTCACTGCGGTTTCGGGCAAACCCACCAAGGTGAGAGACGGAAGGCCATTGGCCATATGCACTTCGACAGTGACGGCTGGGGCTTCTACACCGACCTGGGCGCGGCTGTGGACGATGGCGAGGGACATGCTCGTTCCTTGAATGGGAGGGCCGCTTCCTGCGGGTTCTTCAAGGGTAGACGAGGGGGGGTGGAGCGGGTCGGGGGAGGTTTTACAGAACGTATCCGGGCGGCAACGCAAAACAAATGTGGGAGCTGGCTTGCCTGCGATGGCGGTGTGTCAGCAAAGAATCGTCCGCTGATGCACCGCCATCGCAGGCAAGCCAGCTCCCACACTAACCGTGTTTATTCAGCAGAGGATGGCGCCAACCGTGCTTCAAGTTCGGCGACTTTGGCCTCCAGGCTCTCCAGCCGCGCACGTGTGCGGGCCAGTACCACCATCTGGCTATCGAATTCTTCGCGGCTGACCAGGTCGAGCTTGCTGAAGCCACTTTGCAGCAAGGCCTTGAACTGGCTTTCGATTTCATTGCGGGGCAGCGGAGTGTCGCCGCTGAACAGGCGAGAGGCGTGGCCGCTCAGGGCGTCGAGGAGGTCTTTGGGCGCGAGCATGGGACATATTCCGGAAAAACAGTTGGCCGGCAGTGTATCACGCAGCGTCTATAGTCTTTTCACGTCCCCGCTGCGCACGCTTTTCGCGCAGTGGGGCGGGCAGTCGCGCACCGTTTTGATGCGCATTGCCGCCGCGCAAACGCCCCGAGGGTGGGCACAAGTGGGCAAAGGACTGTTTTCAGTGGTTTTTACGGAGCTGGCAAGGTTTCTGCTTAGACGATCATGACCCATGCACTGACGCAGTCGCTGTGACGAATGCAGTGCGCCGAGGGATCAGGGGGTAAAGGTTTCGTCACCAGTGGTTCGCTGGCGTCGCGACGGCATATGCCGAGGCGACGATGCGTTACAAAGCCAGGCGCTGCGCTTAGACTTGAGACGGGTTTGTTTTCCTGGGGCAAGTCCACCAATTCGGGAGAGAGTTTTCATGAAGCTAGTCACTGCCATCATCAAGCCGTTCAAGTTGGACGATGTACGCGAGTCACTGTCCGAGATCGGCGTGCAGGGCATTACCGTTACTGAGGTCAAGGGCTTCGGTCGGCAGAAGGGTCATACCGAGCTGTATCGCGGCGCGGAATACGTGGTCGATTTCCTGCCGAAGGTGAAGATCGATGTCGCCATTGACGACAAGGATCTTGACCGGGTTATCGAGGCGATAACCAAGGCGGCCAACACTGGCAAGATCGGTGACGGCAAGATCTTCGTGGTCAATCTGGAACAGGCTATTCGCATCCGTACCGGCGAAACCGATACCGACGCAATCTAAGCCGCCAAACCCCAACGCCCCAGGAGAAAACAATATGACTCTGCGTAAATTCGCAGGGCTCGGAGCCCTGCTGTCCATCGTAATGCCAGGCCTGGCCATGGCGGCAGATGAAGTGGCTGCTCCAGTCCTCAACTCTGGCGACACTGCCTGGATGCTGACCGCCACGGCACTGGTGCTGTTCATGACTATCCCTGGCCTGGCGCTGTTTTACGGCGGCATGGTCCGCTCCAAGAATATCCTGTCGGTAATGATGCAGTGCTTTGCCATCACTGGCCTGATCAGCATCCTGTGGGTCGTCTACGGCTACAGCATCGCGTTCGATACCACCGGTATGGAACAGGGCGTGGTCAATTTCAATTCCTTCTTCGGCGGCATGGGCAAGGCGTTCCTGGCGGGTGTCACCCCGGCCAGCATTACCGGGCCTGCGGCGCTGTTTCCGGAGGCGGTGTTCATCACGTTCCAGATGACCTTCGCCATCATCACCCCAGCGCTGATCGTCGGTGCTTTCGCCGAGCGTATGAAGTTCTCCGCGATGCTGATCTTCATGGCGATCTGGTTCACCCTGGTCTATGCGCCGATCGCGCACATGGTCTGGAGCGGCAACGGTGGCCTGATGTGGGATTGGGGTGTGCTGGACTTCGCCGGCGGCACCGTCGTGCATATCAACGCCGGTGTGGCTGGCCTGGTGGCGTGCATCGTGCTCGGCAAGCGCAAAGGCTTCCCGACCACGCCAATGGCCCCGCACAACCTGGGCTACACCCTGGTGGGTGCGGCCATGCTCTGGATCGGTTGGTTCGGCTTCAACGCCGGTTCTGCTGCGGCGGCCAACGGCACTGCGGGCATGGCGATGCTGGTTACCCAGATCGCCACCGCCGCTGCGGCACTGGGCTGGATGTTTGCCGAGTGGATCACCCACGGTAAACCAAGCGCACTGGGGATCGCCTCGGGCGTGGTGGCCGGTCTGGTCGCTGTCACACCAGCCGCTGGCACCGTAGGGCCGATGGGCGCCCTGGTGATCGGTCTGGTCGCCGGCGTGGTGTGCTTCTTCTGCGCTACCAGCCTCAAGCGCAAGCTTGGCTATGACGACTCCCTGGACGCCTTTGGCGTACACGGTATCGGCGGTATCGTCGGTGCGATCCTCACGGGTGTGTTTGCAGCACCCGCCCTGGGTGGCTTCGGCACTGTGACCGACATTGCTGCGCAAGTCTGGATCCAGTGCAAAGGCGTCGGCTTCACTGTGATCTACACGGCGATCGTGACCTTCGTCATCCTCAAGGTACTGGACATGGTCATGGGGCTGCGTGTCACCGAAGAGGAAGAGGCGGTAGGCCTCGACCTGGCGCAACACAACGAGCGCGGCTACAACTTGTAAGCACATGAAAAAAGATGCCCGGCTTGCCGGGCATTTTTTTGCCTGGCGTTTGTCTGTGGCTAAAGGTGCGTGGGTTTTTTGTCGACTTTTTGATGGGATCCACGCGGCACTTTCAAGGGTGCAAATGTCTTACAGCTATGAAGGCGTATTCGGCACTTTGTTTTTTCCCAGAGCGCGCTAGAATGCGCGCCGATGGGCGGAGAACTGTATGTGGCAACAGACCCTGATTACCCTGCGGGCCAAGCCCCGGGGCTTTCATCTGGTAACGGACGAGTTGCTTGCCGGCTTGCCTGAATTAAAGGCGTGTCGTGTGGGCCTGTTGCATCTGTGGCTGCAGCACACCTCGGCCTCGTTGACCATTAACGAGAATGCCGACCCGGCGGTTCGCCGTGACTTCGAGCGGTTTTTCAACCTGCTGGTGCCGCAAGGCAGCGCCGGGTTTGAACACAACGACGAAGGTCCGGATGACCTGCCGGCGCACTTCAAGGCCAGTCTGCTGGGCTGCCAGCTGAGTTTGCCGGTCAAGGCCGGCCGCTTGGCGATAGGGACCTGGCAAGGTGTTTATCTGGGCGAGCACCGTGATCATGGCGGTGCTCGTAAAGTCCTCGCCACCTTGCACGGTGAAGGGGCATAAGCCACTGGTTATCCGGTGGATGTTGATTTTTTTCCGGCGACCTCGACAGAGGGTGAAGCTGGGCTATAACTAATCTGCTTTTCGCAAGTCATGAGGTAGAACATGAGCGACGATGATCTGGAACAAGACGACCTCGAAGTAGGTGATGAAGACGAAACCGAAGACGGTCTTGAGGTAGCAGCCGAAGACGTTGCTGAGGACGTCGATGAGAGTGTTGGCGATGACGTGGCTCCCAAAGCCAAAGGCAAAGCCAAGGCTGCTGTTTCGGTAGACGAGCTGCCGAGCGTTGAAGCCAAGAACAAAGAGCGCGATGCCCTGGCCCGTGCGATGGAAGAGTTCCTCGCTAAAGGCGGCAAAGTGGTCGAAGTCGAGCCCAACGTGGTGGCTGACCCACCGAAGAAGCCGGACAACAAGTACGGCAGCCGACCCATCTGAGGTCTGCCTCCTGCTTGCCGGAAAAGCCCGCCGTCGCTGCGGGCTTTTTCACGCCTTATGATTTGTCCGAGCCTTGGCTATCCCAATGTGGGAGGGGGCTTGCCCCCGATAGCGGCGTATCAGCACCAAATTTACTGGCTGACCCACCGTAATCGGGGGCAAGCCCCCTCCCACATTTTGTCCTCAGTGTTGTCGCTATAGCGTTACTGCCAGCTGTGGAGCAACTCCGGCAACTCCGTCAGGCTGCGAATCTGGGCATCCGGGCGCTTGTCACCCTCCCAGGTCTTGCCCGTGGGGTTGAACCACACCGCCCGCAGTCCCGCCTGCTGCGCGCCGGCGATGTCATCCCCAGGATGATCGCCCACATGCACTGCCGCGCTGGCGTCCACACCGCCACGTTGCAGCGCCTCCTGAAACAGCCGTGCATCCGGCTTGGCGATGCCGATATCTTCAGCGCGCAGGGCAAAGTGAAAGTAGTCCGCCAGGCCCACACGCTGCACATCGGCATTGCCATTGGTGATCACCCCCAGCAGGAAGTGCTGGCGCAGCGCCTTGAGCATCGGCTCGGCTTCCGGGAACACGGTGAGTTGGTGACGTGCGTGGATGAACGCTTCGAAGCAGACATCCGCCATCTCTGTGGCCTCAGGCTGGGGATAACCGGCTTCCTCGAACGCATGCATCAACACGCGATGGCGCAGCAGGCTGATGCGATGCTTGAGCTCGGGATGACGCTGCAAAACCTGCTGGCGCAGGCTGGCAAAATGCTCAAGGGGCAAGTCGCCTACCTTGGACGCATTGACCGCCAGCCATTCACGCATCGACGCTTCGGCGCTGATGATGACGGGTACGTTGTCCCAGAGGGTGTCGTCCAGGTCGAAGGTGATCAGCTTGATACTCATAAGTCGTCGCCCTTGATGCGTTTGGCCCGTGGATGGGCGCTGTCGTAAACCGTTGCCAGGTGCTGGAAGTCGAGATGGGTGTAGATCTGCGTGGTCTTGATATCGGCGTGGCCGAGCAGTTCCTGGACGGCGCGCAGGTCCTGGGAGGACTCCAGCAGATGGCTGGCGAAGGAGTGGCGCAGCATATGTGGATGCAGGTTCTGTCCGAGTTCCCGCGCACCGGCGGCCTTGACCCGCAGCTGAATCGCCCGTGGTCCCAGGCGCCGGCCTTGCTGGCTGACAAACACCGCATCGTCCTCAGGATTGGTCAACAGGCGCAGCGGCAGCCATAGCTCGAGAGCTTCCCGGGCCTTCCTGCCCACGGGCAGTACGCGGGTCTTGCTGCCTTTGCCGAGGACTTGCACCAGGCCATCTGCGAGGTCCAGTTGATCGAGGTTAAGGCCGGTCAGCTCCGACAGGCGCAGGCCCGAGGAATAGAACAGCTCCAGGATCGCCTGGTCGCGATGGGCCAGGAAGTCATCTTCCACGGCGCCATCGAGCAACTGCAGGGCGCGGTCGGTATCCAGCGTCTTGGGCAGGCGTCGTTCGCCTTTGGGCGGGGACAGGCCATTGGCCGGGTCGTGGTCGCACAAGCCTTCGCGATTGAGGTAGTGGTAGAGACCACGCACCGCCGACAGCAAGCGAGACAAGCTGCGCGAGGACTGGCCTTGCTGGTGCAGCCGTGCGATCAGACTGCGCAGGGCCTGTATATCCAGGGCTTTCCAGCTGCTGACGTGCTGTTTTTCGCAATAGGCCAGGACCTTGTTCAAGTCCCGCCGATAGGCTTCGAGGGTGTGGGGCGACACCTGGCGCTCGTTGCGCAGATGAGCGCAGTAGGCGTCCAGTTGCCGCTCCATGGTCAGCGCACCGCGCGCAGGGTGGTGGTGTGGCGTGGCAGGACGCGGCCCAGCACTTCTGCGATGTAGGTCAGGAACAAAGTGCCCACCGAGCTCTTGTAGTGTGCAGGGTCGCGGCTGGCAATGGCCAGTACGCCGTGTAAGCCCTGATGGCTGAGGGCAATGACTGCAGTAGAGCCGATCTGCTTGCGCTGTTCGGCCCCGAACAGGAAGTCCAGTTCATGTTCGCGCAAGGTGCCGCTGACGGTCTTGCCTTCGGAAAGAAGGCCACCGATGGCGGTCTGCGCCTCGCCACCTGTGACCCAGCGACCCACCGGCATTGGGTTATCGCTGAACAGGATCAGGCTGACAAAAGGCACCTGGAAATCCTCGCGCAGGCTGTCTTCCACGGCGATTACCGTTTCTTCCAGGCTGACGGCGTCCATCAGGGTCAGGATCAGGCGGCGGGTCTTGTCGAACAAGCGGTCGTTGTCGCGGGCCACGTCCATCAGATGGGAGAGCCGATGGCGCATTTCGATATTGCGCTCGCGCAGGATCTTCATCTGCCGCTCCACCAGCGACACGGTATCACCGCGCTGGTGGGGGATGCGCAGGGCCGGCAGCAACTCTTCGTGCTCTACGAAGAAGTCCGGATTAGCCTCAAGGTACGCCGCGACAGCAGCGGCCTCCAGGCTTTCACTCGGGGTAGCGTGTGCGGGTACTTGAGGCTTATCGGTCATTAGCTTGGCTCACTCATAGACGGACCTGTCCTTCGTATACACGCGAGGCCGGCCCGGTCATCATTACCGGGTGGCCTGGGCCTGCCCACTCGATGGACAAGCGTCCGCCGGGCAGGTCGATCAGCAGCGGCGAATCCATCCACCCCTGGCTGATCGCGGCCACGGCAGCGGCGCAAGCACCGGTGCCGCAAGCCTGGGTTTCGCCGGCGCCACGTTCCCATACGCGCAATTGCGCACGGGTACGGTCGATCACCTGCAGGAAGCCCACATTGACCCGTGCCGGAAAGCGCGGGTGATGTTCGATCTTCGGCCCCAGTTCGTGTACCGGGGCGTTATTGATGTCGGTGACCCGCAGTACGGCATGGGGGTTGCCCATGGACACGGCAGCGATATCCACAGTCTTGCCATCCACATCCAGCGGGTAACTGAGGGCCTGCTCGGTGGCCTGGAACGGAATATCCGCCGGCACCAGGCGTGGCGCGCCCATGTTGACGCTGATCTGGCCGTCACTGCGGATATCCAGTTCGATCACGCCGCCCTTGGTCTCGACGCGAATCTGGCGCTTGGCGGTCAGGCGCTTGTCGAGCACAAAGCGCGCAAAGCAGCGCGCACCGTTGCCGCACTGTTCCACTTCGGAACCGTCGGAGTTGAAGATCCGGTAGCGGAAATCCACCTCCGGGTTGCTCGGCGCTTCAACCAGCAGCAACTGGTCGAAGCCGATGCCGGTGTGGCGATCGCCCCACTGTTTGGCGTGCTTAGGCAGGATGTGCGCGTGCTGGCTGACCAGGTCGAGGACCATGAAGTCATTGCCCAGCCCGTGCATCTTGGTAAAACGCAGCAGCATGGCTTACTCCGGCAGCAGGCTTTCGCCAGCATACAACTCGGCTACCGTCTCGCGGCGACGCACTTCAAATGCTTGATCACCGTCCACCAGCACCTCGGCGGTACGCCCGCGGGTGTTGTAGTTGGAACTCATGACAAACCCGTAGGCACCGGCCGAATGCACGGCCAGCAGGTCACCTTCTTCCAAGGCCAACTGACGATCCTTGGCCAGGAAGTCGCCGGTCTCGCAGATCGGGCCGACGATGTCATAGGCGCGGGCCACGCTTGCGCGAGGCGTCACGGCGGTGACATTCATCCAGGCCTGGTACAGCGCCGGGCGGATCAGGTCGTTCATCGCCGCATCGACGATGGCGAAATCCTTGTGTTCGGTGTGCTTGAGGTACTCGACCTGGGTCAGCAGTACACCAGCGTTGGCAACGATATAACGGCCCGGCTCGAACATCAGGGTCAGGTCGCGGCCTTCGATGCGTTCGCGCACGGCCTGGATATAGTCGGCGATCGCCGGTGGTTCTTCATCGCGATAACGCACGCCCACGCCACCGCCCAGGTCGATGTGGTGCAGGTAGATGCCGCACTCGCCCAGGCGGTCGATCAGCGCCAGCAGGCGGTCGAGCGCATCCAGGAAGGGTGGCAGGGTGGTCAGTTGCGAACCGATATGGCAGTCGACGCCCAGCACTTCCAGGTTCGGCAGTTGGGCGGCGCGGATGTACACGTCTTCGGCGTCGGCGATGGCGATGCCGAACTTGTTCTCTTTGAGACCGGTGGAAATGTACGGGTGGGTGCCGGCGTCGACATCCGGGTTGACGCGCAGGGAGATCGGCGCGCGAACGCCCATTTCGGCGGCAACGACCTGCAGGCGCTCCAGTTCGTCGGTGGACTCGACGTTGAAGCAATGTACGCCGACTTCCAGGGCGCGGCGCATGTCATCGCGGCTCTTGCCGACCCCGGAGAACACGATCTTGTCAGCCTGGCCGCCGGCGGCCAGTACGCGTTCCAGCTCGCCACGGGACACGATGTCGAAACCGGCGCCCAGGCGCGCCAGGACATTCAGTACGCCCAGGTTGGAGTTGGCCTTGACCGCGTAGCACACCAGGTGCGGTACGCCGTCGAGCGCGTCGGTGAACGAGCGGTATTGGGTTTCGATATGCGCACGGGAGTACACATAGGTCGGGGTGCCGAACTGCTGGGCAATCGCGGACAACGCCACGCCTTCCGCGAACAGCTCGCCGTCCCGGTAGTTAAAAGCGTCCATAAGTGTCCCTTAGTAGGTGTCGTGCTTATGCGCTTTTGACGGCTTTTGCGACGATTGCGCCTGTTCATTCGGGTCTTTGCTGTCATCGGGAAGGTACAGCGGGCCTTTTTGACCACAGGCACTGACGAGACAGGCGACCGCGACGAGCGCAGCAAGGGAAGAGATCAGGCGCTTCATGGCGAAATCCTTGAATATGCATTAATTGCGCCCGAGTATACCGACCACCCGCCAGCTTGCCTATGCGCCGCACTACCCGTCCGGCGGGGGTTTGCCGAGATGACTGGGAAGCGGGTTACGCTGTTAGAGGATATTTCGTACTGCCATCTGTAATGAAATCGGTATCCTTTGCAATCGGCGAAGCGCGTCCGTATCGTGCGGCGCTTGAGCAAAACCAGACACTTTTGAGGTTGCCACGATGAGTTTGACCGAAGCCCGTTTTCACGACCTGGTGGATTCGACCCAGCAGGCGCTGGAAGATATTTTCGACGACAGCGGCCTGGATGTGGATCTGGAGAACTCGGCGGGTGTGCTGACCGTTAAGTTCGAGAACGGCACTCAGTTGATCTTCAGTCGCCAGGAGCCGTTGCGCCAACTGTGGCTCGCAGCGCGCACCGGTGGTTTTCACTTCGATTACGATGAAGAGGAAAACCGTTGGGCGCACGACACCACTGAGGAGTTGCTGAGCGAAATGCTTGTTCGTCTCACGAAGGAACAGTCCGGCGCTGACCTGGACTTCGACGAGATCTGATCGTGACCGAGCCTGCACCCGTACGCCCGCCCAAGCCGCTGTTCAGCAATGTCAGCCCGGCGGTGCCGTCACCTTGTATCAGTTTCTGTCGCCTGGACGAACAGAAGGTCTGCCACGGCTGCTTCCGCCATGTGGAAGATATCCGCGAATGGCGCTCCGCCGACGATGCGCGGCGCCGGGTGATCTGCGCCGAAGCCGAGCAACGCAAGGCACGCGCCTGACGTCGTCTTGTTTATTTGTGTCGCTGTGGTAGTGTCCGGATACACCTCAACGCATCGAGGTCCGTGAGAACCCCGCCTTTTCCTGGCGGGGTTTTGCTTTTTTTGTGCAGAAAAAAGGAGTCTGCCTGAATCATGACCGCACCTTCCATCATTCTTACCCGTCTTGACGTGCAGCGTCTTGAGCAACTGATCGACCGCTTGGGCGACGAGTTTCCCGGCGTCGCAGCGTTGCAAACCGAACTCGACCGCGCCGACGTGGTTGGCCACGATGAAGTGCCCGCAACTGTCGTGACCATGAACTCCAGCGTGCACTGCCGTGAGCAAGGCAGTGGCAAGGACTATCACCTGACCCTGGTCTACCCCAAGGACGCGAATGCCGACGAAGGCAAGATCTCGATCCTCGCGCCGGTGGGCAGTGCCTTGCTGGGCTTGCAAGTGGGCCAGCATATCGACTGGCCTGCGCCGGGCGGCAAGACCCTCAAGCTTGAACTGCTCAACGTCGAAGGCCAGCCCAAAGATGGCGGCGCCTTCACGCTCTAAATCTGATCCAGCGCCGCATTGAGTGACTGTTCCAGTTCTGCCTTGTAGCGCAGGTACAGATTGCTCGGGCTTTGCACGTCCCCCAGCAGGCCCGACAAATCCAGATCGGTGATATAGCAGCGGTATCGTTCGGTTTCCTGGCGTTGCGCGACGATCTCCCGGGCTACCACGGCAAACAGTTGGTCGCCAAATTCCAGCTCGGAAAATTCCCGCTGATTGCAGTACAACGTAATCCCCACCTGGCCCGGCGCGCCCTTGCCGATAATCGCCTGCACGTCATAAAACGGCTTGTCGGCAGGATTTTGCGGGGCTGGCCTTGGCTCGACGCGGCGCGCGCGGGAGTTGCCTGAGGGCAATAGCTGGTAGTACAGGGTGTGAATCTCACCCAGGGGTGGCTGTGCGTCCAGGGACGATAACGCCTCCCGGCGATAGAGGATCGATTGCAGGAAACGTTGCAGTGGCGCCAACAGACTCTGTTCATCGTGGAATGGCAGGCGCTGCTGCCAGAGGGCATTGAATTCGTCGAGCACATACAGCTCGGCGAAGCCTTCGTTGACCCGATAGAACACCTGCACGCAATCGGCCTGGCCCATGGGCAGCAGCAGCGCCAGGTCGTGGTCTTCCAGGGCCATGGCGTCAAGGTGCCACGGGCTATAGCTGGCCAGTTCCTCACTGAGGTAGGCAATCAGTGCGTCCTGTGTGGGCAGCGGCACATGAGTAGCCTGGCCCGGTGTCAGTTCCATCACGTGATAGTGCTGCTGCACCTGAAGCAGGTAGCGGTAATTGCCGTGGCTGAGCAGCAGGTTCTGCGCAGTGTCGAATACCTCCTCCACACGCTGGGCAATGAACTGCGCACGGTTGTGACAGAAGCAGCGCACCCGCAGCCGTGGCAGATGATCCGGCGGCAGTTGGTTGAGATAGTCGCGCAGGCAGTCGAGCAGCGCGTGGGGGCCGTCGTAGCGGCTGACCATCACCTCGTTCCAGCTATTGAGCGTGACCTGGTCCAGGGTCAGCACCAGGTTGTCGCGTACACCGGCATAGCTCAGGGAGTCGGTGCGCTCGGTGGTCATCAGGATATTCAGCTCGCGATGATGCTTGAGCGGGTCGACGCCGACGTTGATCAGCAACAACACCTCTTCCGGCACTGCCGGACGCAGCAGGCGGACTTCATCGACGCTGGCCAGGGGCAGGGCGATGGTCTGCTGCAGGCTGCCCAGCAGGTTGAACAACTCGAACTCGGTCATGTCGCTGGTGCCGGGGTGCAGCGCCAGGCGCGTACTGCTGTCGATTACCCCGTTGCGGTGGCACCAGGTAAGCATTTCCAGCAGGTCGCGGCTGCGCTTGATCGGCGCGAAGTGCTCCCATTCCAAGGCCGTGAGGTTGCCGTTATACAAGCCCCAATGGTACTGGCCAGCTTCCTTGCGGTTGGGCGACTGCACCAGTGTCAGGGTATCTTCGGCCAGGTCGGGAGCAATACCGGGGTTGATGAACTCAACCTTGCCGGCTTTGCGCTCAAACGCTGCATACAGGCGCCGGCCCAGCACATTGAGGTCACGCTTGTTTATCAGGCTGACGGTCTGTTCGGTACGGGCGAACTGGGTGAGGAAGCGGTAACTGTAGTTCAGCTCACTGACCAGGGCTCGGCGCTCGGAAGCGACCTGGCGCACTTTCCACTGGCTGCGGCTGTCCAGCAGGGCCAGTTGGCGTGGGTCCCAACCCCACTCTAGAGCCAGGCGCTCGAGCAGCAGCCGTTGCCAACGGGTAGTGCGCTGGCCGACGCTGAGCTTGCGGTTGACCTTCAGGTACAGGCTGCGCCGCACCAGTTCCAGGCGCTCTGGCTCGTTACGAGCCTTGAGGTACTCCTCGATGCGGCGGTAGACCATGATGTAAGGGTCCAGCTCATCCAGATCGACCTGGTTGGCGAACACCGCCTGTTTAAAACGCAGGCTCAGGCATTGCACGTTTGGGTGTTCGCTGGCGTAGACCTCGGTCAGCAGCAGCTTGAGCACCGACTTGTAGGGGGATTCGATGCCCTTGAACAATTGCCACAGCCCGGCACCCATGAACTCGCCCGGCGGGATGTGGGCCAGGTGGCCGAGGTCCAGGGTCTCGTCGGCGCGGATGAAACGCTTGGACAGCAGTGTGTGGGTAAATTCGGCGTAGCGGCTTTCTTCATACACCGGCACCAGCCACCAGATCGGCGTGCGCCCGGCCAGCCATATGGCGGTGCGGTAGAACTCGTCCAGCAGCAGGTAGTGCTGGGTGGTGCCGCAATCGTCGGAACTCAGTTGCGTGTCGCGCTCACCCAATACGAAGCGCGTCGGCTCGATCAAAAAGAAATGCGCTTCGGCGCCCATGCCGAGGGCCCAGGCCTCCAGCAATTGGCACTTCTTGCGCAGCTCGGCCAGTTCGTTGTCGTTCAGATCGGGCGCATGGCACACCCACACATCCATATCGCTTTGATCGGCCTGGGCCAGCGTGCCGAGGCTGCCCATCAGGAATAGGCCGTGGATCGGTCGGGGCGGGTTGCCGTGGCGGGGCTTATAAGAGAACGAGCGGGTCAGGCGCTGGGCTTCGGTCAGGGCCTGATCGTCAGGCTCGAAATTCGACAGCCCGGCCGGGGTGGTGCTGGAGACGTAGCCCGGTAACAACGGGTGATTGACGTGGAAAAACAGCGGCAGCAGGGTCAGCACGCTTTGCTGGCGCGGGGTCAGCCCCTCGACGGCACGGGCCATGCGCTCTTCATTGAGTGCCATGAAGCGCGCGCGCAACTGGGTCAGCACCTTGCGGTCGATGCCTTCGTCCAGGTCGGGGCGGATTTCATGGGTGCGGGTCATGTCGAACTCGGCGGCTCGCAGGGCCCGACGTGGGCGGCCGTGTAGGAGTTTACAGTCAGAAGCGTAGGAGGTTTAGAGGGGAAATGATTTTGGTGTCAGAATTTTCGCCGTTGCGCAGCAAGACCCTTGGAATCCGCAAGGACGGACTCCACGGGCGGTATCAGTTATCAGGCGGCTTCTTTGGTCGAGCTGGTGGTCAGGATAGTCAGCAGGGTTTGCGCTTGTTCGGCGGCGTCGCGACCCAGGCTGGTCAGATAACCGCCATCCGGCTGGTCGATCAGTTTTTTCTCGAACAGGCGCTTGGCAGCGGCAATGGCGGCAGGAGCGGCAGTCTGGTGGACTTTCAGACCTTCCTGGGAGCTGCCCAGGTTGAAGAGTGCAAGGATTTCCAGTTCGGCAACCAACTCGGGGGTATACGACATAAGGACTCCAGACTTTCTAAAATTTATTAGAGGCTAGCAGGCCATAAGGTGAACGCACTTTGGCGGGCTGTCCAGTGAGAAAGTCGTAGGTATTGATATGGCGCAGATTTGTGGCGAGGAAGCAGGCTTCCCGGCCACGCCAAGGCTGGTTTCAGTTGTTTTCAGGCGGTAGCTCAGGGAGCGCTCGCAGCGCCGTTTCATACCATTCGGTATCGAAAGCACGGTCTTCTTCGAGCATCTTGTCTATCTCAACGGCCAGCACATGGGCCATGAGGTTCAAAATGTCTTCGCGCTCGTAACCTACCAGGGTCAGTTTATTGAAAGTGGCCTTGGCGGCAGGCGGGTTGTCGCTTTCGATCTGGTTTTCAATGGCCTGGGTCAGCGTGCTTTCGGTGAACTCTTCTTCGTCGTTATCAATATCGGTCGGCTCGCTCATGGCAGGCTCCTCAAGGAAAGGACGCCAGTCTACCGCCATTCAGGTAGATGATGCTGCTGGTCAGCCCGGCTTCGGGCATCTATAACGCTTGCAGCCAACCCCGCACCCGGCCTGGAGGCTTTGCGATGCTCAAGCTTTACGGATTTTCGGTCAGCAACTACTACAACATGGTGAAACTGGCGTTGCTGGAGAAAGGGCTGCCTTTCGAAGAGGTGCCTTTTAATGCCGGGCAAACCCCCGAAGCGCTGGCGATAAGCCCCCGCGGCAAGGTGCCGGTGCTGGGCGTGCCCCGGGGATTTATCAACGAAACCAGCGTGATCCTCGAATACATCGAGCAGACTCAGGAAGGCCCTGCGCTGCTCCCGGCCGAGCCGTTCCAGCGTGCCCAGGTGCTGGCGTTATGCAGGGAGATCGAGCTGTACATCGAATTGCCTGCCCGTGCCTGTTTCGCCGAGGCTTTTTTCGGCATGCCGGTGCCGGAGGCGATCAAGGAAAAATCCAAGGCCGAGTTGTTGCTTGGGATCGCTGCGTTAGGTCGGCACGGTAAGTTCGCGCCTTATGTGGCGGGGGACAGTTTCACGATTGCGGATTTGTATTTCATGTACAGCTTGAACCTGGCTTGCGGCGTGGGCGAGAAGCTGTTTGGGCTGGACCTGCTGGCTCAGTTGCCGCAGGCGAAGGCATTGCTGGGGCGCCTGAATGAAATGCCCAACGCGCAGAAGGTGGAGGCGGACAGGCAGGCGGCGATGCCGGCATTCATGGCGATGATTGCGGCCAAAAAATAATCAATGTGGGAGGGAGCAAGCCCCTCCCACAGTTTTTTAACGGCTGGCGAGCAATTCTTTGCCGCGTACTACGGCAGCCTTGACCTGTGCTGGTGCAGTACCGCCCACATGGTCGCGGGCATTCACCGAGCCTTCCAGGGTCAGCACGGCAAACACATCCTGCTCGATCTGGTCGCTGAACTGGCGCAGTTCTCCCAGGCTCATTTCTGCCAGGTCCTTGCCGGTGTCTACGCCATATTTAACCGCGTGGCCGACGATTTCGTGACAATCACGGAACGGCAGGCCACGGCGTACCAGGTAGTCAGCCAGGTCGGTCGCGGTGGAAAACCCGCGCAGGGCCGCTTCACGCATCATCGCGTGCCTGGGCTTGATCGCCGGGATCATGTCGGCAAAGGCACGCAGCGAGTCGCGCAGGGTGTCGGCGGCGTCGAACAGCGGTTCCTTGTCTTCCTGGTTGTCCTTGTTGTAGGCCAGGGGTTGGCCTTTCATCAGGGTCAGCAGGCCCATCAGTGCGCCGAATACCCGGCCGCTCTTGCCTCGTACCAGCTCGGGCACATCGGGGTTTTTCTTTTGCGGCATGATCGAGCTGCCGGTGCAGAAGCGGTCCGGCAGGTCGATGAACTGGAACTGCGCGCTGGTCCATAGCACCAGTTCTTCCGAGAAACGCGACAGGTGCATCATCGCAATGCTGGCGGCGGCGCAGAATTCGATGGCGAAGTCACGGTCCGACACGCCATCCAGGGAGTTTCCACCCACGGCGTCAAAGCCCAGCAGTTGTGCGGTGTACTCGCGGTCGATCGGGTAGGTGGTGCCCGCCAGCGCGGCGCTGCCCAATGGCATGCGGTTGGCGCGCTTGCGGCAATCCACCAGGCGCTCGTAGTCGCGGCTGAGCATTTCGAACCAGGCCAGCAGATGGTGGCCGAAGGTCACCGGCTGTGCGGTCTGCAAGTGGGTGAAGCCGGGCATGATAGTGTCCGATTCACGCTCGGCCTGCTCCAGCAAACCTTTTTGCAGGCGGGTGATTTCGGCCAGGATCAGGTCGATTTCATCGCGCAGCCACAAGCGGATATCGGTGGCTACCTGATCGTTACGGCTGCGGCCGGTGTGCAGTTTCTTGCCGGTCACGCCGATGCGGTCGGTCAGGCGCGCCTCGATGTTCATGTGCACATCTTCCAGGTCGACGCGCCAGTCGAACGTACCGGCCTCGATCTCACCGCGGATGGTGGTCAGGCCGTCGATGATGCTGTCACGCTCGGCGTCGGTCAGCACGCCGACCTTGGCCAGCATCGTGGCGTGGGCGATGGAGCCCATGATGTCGTGGCGGTACAGGCGCTGGTCAAAGGTGACGGAGGCGGTGAAGCGGGCGACGAAGGCGTCGACGGGTTCACTGAAGCGGCCGCCCCAGGACTGGTTGGTCTTGTCGGTGCTCATGGATTCGCTCGTGATCTGTTTGAAAGAGGCATGGAGGTGTGCCGGCGATAATAACAGGGTTGCCCTTGGTGGCGGTGTTGCGGGTGCCTGGCAATTTTATTTGCGCCGTAGATGGCTAAGTGCCTTGCCGCCGGCCGCATCCGGGACGAGACTGGAGGCAGGTACTTATTGAAACGATATTTGACGATTGAGCAATATCGTCTCGGTGAGCGTCTACAGTTGCACTGATAGTGTGTGAATGCACCAAAGTCGACTGATGCGGTCATAACCAGACTATCCATTAAACAGGGGGGTATTCGGATTGTGTATCAGTGAACCCTACGACGATGCCCGACGGCAGCAGGTCCTGGGCGCAATTGAACAGGTCCGGGTAAATTTGGGTGCCACTCTCAGGGCACTTTTTGCCGCTCGCGCTAGTCTTAGCGTGGATCGCTGTGACGTAAGTCACCGCACCTGTCTACGCTATCCTTGTGCGAGACTCACGCAGGAATCCAGCGCAATATGAATGTCCTGATCGTTGATGACGAACCCCAAGCCCGCGAGCGACTGAGCCGTCTGGTCAGTGAACTCGAGGGTTATACAATCCTTGAACCGAGTGCCGCCAACGGTGAGGAGGCGTTGACCCTGATCGACAGCCTCAAGCCGGACCTGGTGCTGCTCGATATCCGCATGCCGGGCCTCGATGGCCTGCAAGTGGCCGCTCGCCTGAGCGAGCGCGAATCGCCACCGGCCGTGGTGTTGTGTGCGGCCCAGGATGAGTTTTCTGCACAGACGCTCGAAGACAGCACTGTCAGTTTTCTCGTCAAGCCGGTCAGTGCCGAAGCCTTGCTCAAGGCTTTGAAGAAAGCCGAGCGACCCAATCGCGCCCAACTCGCTGCCTTGACCCAGCCGGCCGCCCAAAGTGGTAACGGGCCACGCAGCCACATCAGTGCGCGTACTCGCAAGGGCATCGAGCTGATCCCCCTTAGCCAGGTCGTCTACTTTATTGCCGATCACAAGTACGTGACCCTGCGTCACGAGTTGGGCGAGGTGTTACTCGATGAGCCGCTCAAGGCTCTCGAGGACGAGTTTGGCGACCGTTTCGTGCGCATCCATCGCAACGCGCTGGTAGCCCGTGAACGTATCGAGCGCCTGCAACGTACGCCCCTGGGGCACTTTCAGCTATTCCTGAAGGGGCTCAACGGCGATGCACTGATTGTCAGCCGACGCCACGTCGCCGGCGTGCGCAAGATGATGCAGCAGCTTTAGCCCAAGGGCTGCGGCGCGGTCTGCATTCCTTATCCCGGTGCGATGTGGCCAGGGAGGCCCCGCACTTGCTGATTCAAATCAAAGCGTATTTGCCTGAGCTGTTATTATCCGCTGTAACTATTCAGTTCGGATTGATCCATGTCCTCTCGCGAAATCCGCATCGCTACCCGTAAAAGCGCCTTGGCCTTGTGGCAGGCCGAATACGTCAAAGCACGCCTTGAGCAGGCCCATCCGGGTCTCAAGGTATCCCTGGTGCCCATGGTCAGTCGTGGCGACAAGCTGCTCGACTCGCCACTGTCGAAAATCGGCGGCAAGGGCTTGTTCGTCAAGGAGCTGGAAACCGCGCTGCTGGAGAACGAAGCCGACATCGCCGTGCATTCGATGAAAGATGTGCCCATGGACTTCCCTGAAGGCCTGGGCCTTTTTTGCATCTGCGAGCGCGAAGACCCGCGTGACGCCTTTGTTTCCAACACCTACGCATCGCTGGATGAATTGCCGCTGGGCAGTATCGTCGGCACCTCCAGCCTGCGTCGCCAGGCTCAGTTGCTGAGCCGGCGCCCCGATTTGCAGATCCGTTTCCTGCGCGGCAACGTCAACACTCGCCTGGCCAAGCTCGACGCCGGCGAATATGACGCAATCATCCTTGCCGCTGCCGGCTTGATCCGCCTGGGCTTCGAAGAGCGCATCACGTCGGCCATCAGCATCGAAGACAGCCTGCCCGCGGGCGGGCAGGGCGCGGTCGGCATTGAATGCCGCACCGCCGACAGCGAAATCCACGCACTGCTCAAGCCCCTTGATCACGCGGATACTGAAGTGCGTGTCACCGCCGAGCGGGCCTTGAACAAGCATCTCAATGGTGGCTGCCAAGTGCCAATCGCCTGCTATGCCGTGCTCGAAGGTGAAAACCTGTGGCTGCGTGGCCTGGTCGGCGACCCGGACGGCGGTACGCTGCTGACCGCCGAAGTGCGCGGCCCGCAACGTGATGCCATGGCCCTGGGCATCCAGGTCGCCGAGGAGTTGCTGGACAAAGGCGCCGGCGCCATCCTGCAGAAAGTCTATGGCGAGGCCGGCCCGCAGTGACCGACTGGCGCGTGCTGCTGACGCGGCCTGCCGAGGAGTCGATGGCCCTGGGGGCCTTGTTGTCCGAGGTTGGTATCTACAGCAGCAGCCTACCCTTGCTGGAAACCGAAGCGTTGCCGGTCACGCCCGAGCAACAAGCGTTGTTCGGCGCGCTGCAGCGTTATTGCGCGGTCATTGTGGTGAGCAAGCCGGCCGCGCGCCTGGCGTTGCAACGATTGGGGAGTACACCGGCGCCAATGCCCTGGTTCAGCGTTGGGGCGGCGACGGGGCAGATACTGGCCGATCATGGCCTCGATGTTCACTATCCAGCCATTGGCGATGACAGCGAGGCCTTGCTTCAATTGCCTGCATTGCGCGAGGCTACTGCCCGGCCGGGTGCGAGGGTGCTGATCCTGCGCGGCGAAGGCGGGCGGGAGCTGCTGGCAGAGCGTTTGCGCGAGCAAGGTGCTAGTGTCGACTATCTGCAATTGTATCGACGTTTTCTCCCGGCTTACGAGACGGGCACGCTGATGCAGCGCATCCAGTTGGAACGCTTGAACGGCCTGGTGGTCAGCAGTGGGCAGGGTTTTCTACACTTGCAGGCCATGGCCGGCCTCGATTGGCCAGAGGTGGCACAGCTGCCATTGTTCGTGCCCAGTCCGCGCGTCTATGCGATGGCGCGGGCTGCTGGCGCAGAAAAAGTTGTGGATTGTCGTGGCGCGAGTGCCGCGGCTTTGTTAGTGGCGTTAGGGAGCTATCCCGTTCCCACTCTCTGATACGCAAAGGACGGATACGTGAGCGAAACAGCCTTGCCTAAAGATGAAGCTCAGCCCGCGCTCGATGCGCCGGTCGAGACACTGGTCAGCGCGCCACGCCGTGGCAATGGCCTGGCCATTGTCGCCTTGCTGCTGGGCGCTGCGGGCGTAGCCGCCGGCGGCTGGGGGATTTGGCAGGTCCGCGCCCTGCAAGCCAGCAGCCAGCATCAGCTGGGCCAGGTGCAGACCCTGGATGACCAATCCCAGAGCCTCAAGCAAAGCCAGCAACAGTTGGCCGCGCGCCTGGCGCAGTTGCCGGGCGCGGATGAGCTTGAAGAGCGCCGCCGTCTGGTCGCCCAACTACAGGGTGATCAGCAGCGTCTGAACCAGCGTCTGGAAACCGTATTGGGCGCCAGCCGCAAGGACTGGCGCCTGGCCGAAGCCGAGCACCTGATCCGCCTGGCCAGCTTGCGCTTGTCCGCCTTACAAGACATCAACAGCGCTCAGTCGCTGGTCCAGGGCGCCGACGAAATTCTTCGCGAGCAGAGCGACCCAGGCGCTTTCGCCGCACGCGAGCAACTGGCCAAGAGCCTGGCCGCGCTGCGTAGCACCGAGCAACCGGATCGTACCGGCCTTTACCTGCAGCTGGCGGCCTTGCGTGACCAGGTCGTGCAGTTGGCGGCGATTGCGCCCGAGTATCAACTCACCGAGCCTTCCTCCCAAGGGCGTCCTACCAGCGATACGGAGAACTGGTTGAGCCAGTGGTGGGAGCAGATTTCCCGTTACTTCCGCATCGACTTCAACCCGGATGACAACATCCGCCCATTGTTGGCGGGCCAAGGCTTGAACCAAGTGCGCCTGGCCCTGAGCCTGGCGCTGGAGCAAGCACAATGGGCCGCGCTGAATGGCGAATCGGCGGTGTACAGCCGCTCGCTGGGTGAAGCGCGCAGCGTGTTGCAAGACAACTTCAACCAGGACAACCCGCAGAGCAAGGCGATGCTGGCGCGTATCGCTGAACTCGAATCCAAGGCCGTTTCGGTGGTGACGCCAGACCTGGCGGCGAGTCTGGCCGCAGTGCAGGCGTACCTCGAACGTCGTCATCAGTCTGCCGATGATGCCAAGGCCTCGGCTGGCCAACCGGCGACCCAGGAGTAGAGCTGATGAAGCGTTTCTATGTGATCCT
Organism: Pseudomonas libanensis; assembly: GCF_001439685.1. GTDB lineage: Bacteria > Pseudomonadota > Gammaproteobacteria > Pseudomonadales > Pseudomonadaceae > Aquipseudomonas > Aquipseudomonas libanensis. The sequence continues at coordinate 77,570 of NZ_JYLH01000003.1, read as the reverse complement.
GGTGCTGGCGATTGCGGTCGCACTGGCGCTGGGCGTGGGCATTTCGAAACACACCGGCTACGTGCTGATTACCTATCCCCATTTGCTGCATTACGAATCGAGCCTGTGGGCTACCTTGGTGGCGGTATTTGCCATCGGCCTGGCGATCTACCTGGTGCGCGTGTTGTTGAGCCTGGTCACCACATCCAGTGGCGTGGTCAATCCCTGGTCGCGGCGCAACCGCAGCCGCCGTGTGCAGATTGCTATCGAGCAAGGCCAGATGGACCTTGCCGAGGGCCGCTGGGCCAGCGCCGAACGCCATCTGCACCGCGCCGCGGAAGCAGAGCGCCAGCCGTTGTTGTATTACATCGGCGCCGCCCGTGCGGCCAATGAGCAGGGCCGTTATGAGGAGTCCGATGGCTTGCTCGAGCGCGCCCTGGAGCGCCAGCCCCAGGCCGAACTGGCGGTTGCACTGAGCCATGCGCAATTGCAGATGGACCGAGGCGATACCGAAGGCGCCCTGGTTACCTTGCAGGCGATGCACGAGCGTCATCCGCATAACGCGCAGGTGCTGCGACAGTTGCAACGCCTGCATCAGCAACGTGGCGATTGGTCGTCGGTGATTCGCCTGTTGCCTGAACTGCGCAAGGACAAAGTGCTGCCCGCCGGTGAACTGGCCGAGCTGGAGCGTCGCGCCTGGGGCGAGAACCTCAGCCTGGCTGCCCAGCGTGAAGAGCAAGGTGAAGCGGGCTTGCAGTCCCTCGAACGGGCCTGGGAGCAATTGACGTCGGCCCAGCGCCAGCAGCCACAGCTGGTGCTGGCGTATGCCGACCAGCTGCGTCGGCTCAGTGCGGATGCCAAAGCCGAGGAGGTGCTACGTGGCGCGCTCAAGCGCGACTATGACAGCCACTTGATCCGGCTGTATGGCCTGCTGCGCGGCAGTGACCCTGCACGTCAATTGAAGTTTGCCGAAGGCTGGCTCAAGGATCATCCTGGCGATGCCAGTTTGCTGTTGACGCTGGGCCGCCTCTGCCTGCAAAACAGTCTATGGGGCAAGGCACGGGATTATCTGGAAAGCAGTCTGCAAGTGCAGCGTAATCCTGAAGCCTGCGCCGAGCTGGCTCGCCTGCTGGCCCAACTGGGCGACACTGAGCGCAGCAACCAATTGTTTCAGGAGGGGCTGGGGTTGTTGGACAATCGTCTGCTGTCCTCGCCGCTGCCAGTCCCTGTGCGAGTTTGAAGTAGGAAAGGGTGAACAGATTGGCTCCGACCTATCTGACACCCGGTCCGCCAAGCCCCCGTAAACACTTGGCTTAAGCGGTGTTGTTACTAATTCCTACTTGTTGCAATTGAATTTCCTCCGCGCTCTGGCGGGATGTCCTTACGTTTTCGCGGAATAGTCTGCTCTAGGGCGTATTGAAAGGGGTCGGGCCTTTACTCTACCGTAGCGTCCTATCTCTTGCAGTGCGGATAAACAATGTCTTTGGCCCCTTTACGCTCTTTGTTTTTCCTGGCGTTCATGGCAGGTGCGCTGACGTTGGGCGCGTCCTTTTATCTGGAATATGGCGCGCTGCTACAGCCTTGTTTTTTATGCCAGGTACAACGCCTGTTGCTTGCCACGTTTACGCTGATCAACCTGGTCGCTGCTCTTTATAACCCTGGGCGCTTGGGCGTTTGCCTGTATGGGCTGGCGAGCATGGGATGTGCGCTGCTTGGCGCCATTACCGCAGGGCGCCAAGTACTATTGCAGAGTATGCCGTCAGGCCAGGTCCGGGATTGCTGGCCCAACCTGCAATCCATGATTGAGAGCCTGTCGTTCTGGCAGGCCATGCGCGCAGTGTTCAACGGCACTGTCGATTGCGTCGAAATCACCTGGACGCTATTTGAACTGAGCCTTCCCGAGTGGAGCCTGTTGTTCTTCGTAACCATGCTGATCCTGGGCACCATGCAATTTTCAAGGTTGTTATTTTGTAGGCATTTGCGCCCTGCAAGGCCATGAAAACCCAACGCAGGTTGTAGGAGTGGATTAAACACTTGTATGAACTTTCTCTCCTGCGTACCTTGAAGCCACAGTCGTGCGGGCATAATCTGGCCCGCACGCGTTATCCAAACCGTTTGTCAGACGCGGCCTTGTCCGGCTGCTGCTTTATCCTCGAAGTGTTGCGCAGGTACATAGCAGCAGCACCCCTATAGGGAAGAGAGATCATCATGCTGGAAAGTTGTCAGAATGCTCAGGAACGCTGGGGTGGGGTGCACAAGCTGATCGATAGCTGGTTGAAGGCACGCCACGAACTGGTTCGGGCCTTTGATGCTCTCGGTGCCAAACCCGAAGCATTGGGTGAGAATCGCGAGCCATTGCAGGATTTCTGTGGGGTATTGGTGGACTACGTATCGGCAGGCCATTTCGGCGTCTACGAGCAACTGACCAAAGAGGCGCAAGCCTTTGACGACCAGCGTGGCCTCGAGCTGGCAGAGACTATTTACCCGCGCATCGATGTGATCACAGAGAAACTGCTGGCGTTCACCGACCTGTGTGATGCTGGGAAATGTGTTGCGGAAAAATTCAAAGAATTGGGTGCGCTGCTACATGAGCGTTTTGAGTTGGAGGACTGCCTGATCGAAGTGCTGCACAACGCCCATAAGGAAGAGGCGGCCACCCAGGTCTGAGCCTTGGCGACGATATAAAAAAACGGTGCGCATGTCGCACCGTTTTTTTATCGGTCAGTGGCGAGTGCCGAGCAGTTCGATCTCAAACACCAGCGGCGTATAGGGTGGGATCAACTCACCCGCCCCATCTGCGCCATAGGCTTGCGGTGAAGGAATTACCAGGCGCCATTTCGCACCCACCGGCATCTGTTGCAACGCGCTGCTCCAACCGCTGATCACGCTGTCCAGGCGAAACCATTGCGGCTGCGTACTTTTGTCGAAGACGGTCCCGTCGGGCAGGCGCCCCACGTATTTCACCTGCACCTCATCGCTGGCCAGTGGCTTGTTGCCTGTGCCAGGCACCAGCTCGGTGAGCAGGATCCCGTCTGCCAATTCGCGCACGCCAGTGACGGTTTTTTCCTGCGTCAGGAATTGTTGTTCGGCGGCGAGTGCTTTTTCGCTTTGAGGGATTTGGGCGTCGGCGGCGTTCTGTGCTTCGTGCTGGGCGAGTATCTGTTCGATACGAGCGTTGTCCAGCGCAAGCGGCTTGCCTTGGTAGGCCTGCCTGAGGCCGTCCACCAGTGCCTGGATCTGTAGGTCAGGGACTTCCTGGCGCAACCGTTCGCCGAGGCTTGCGCCGAGACTATAGGCAAGATCGTGCGGATCCGAGGCGGTGATTTTTGACGGCGGTTGCTCGCTCGCATCGGCTACGCAGATCACCAAGCCAAGCACTAGAAAAAAGTAACGCGACATGGACAGTCTCCCGGCGAAAGTGCGACGGATTATGCCAGTGTGAGTGAGTAAAAAGTGGCGCGGTTTTTCGTTATATCGATAAGAATTTTCGTACGGTGCAACGCAAGGCAAACGATACTGTCAACATGCCCTAGCGGCGGTAAGAGCAGAGGGCTAGTATGAGCCGCACCCACGTCAGCCAGGAGGTAAACCATGTCGGCCAAACAGAAGCCTGTAAATACCCCGTTGCACTTGCTCCAACAACTTTCGGGCAGCCTGCTCGAACATCTCGAAAGCGCATGTACCCAGGCGTTGGCCGATGCAGAAAAACTGCTCGCCAAACTGGAAAAACAACGCGGTAAAGCCCAAGAAAAACTGCACAAGTCCCGCACCAAACTGCAAGACGCCGCTACAGCCGGCAAGTCCAAGGCGCAAGCCAAAGCCAAGGACGCTGTTAAAGAACTTGAGGACCTGCTGGATGCCCTCAAGGATCGTCAAGCTGAGACCCGCAGCTACATTTCCCAACTCAAGAAAGACGCTCAGGAAAGCCTGAAGCTGGCCCAGGGCATTGGTCGTGTGAAGGAAGCCGTAGGGAAAGCACTGGGCGCTCGTACCCCTGCAAAAGTTGCAGCCAAGCCGGTTGCGAAAACTGCTGCTGCGAAACCTGCTGTCAAGCCAGCTGCCAAAACCGCTGCCGCGAAACCAGCCGCCAAACCAGCTGCCAAAACCGCTGCTGCGAAACCAGCCGCCAAGCCAGCTGCCAAAACCGCTGCTGCGAAACCAGCCGCCAAGCCAACTGCCAAAACCGCTGCTGCGAAACCAGCCGCCAAGCCAGCTGCCAAAACCGCTGCTGCGAAACCAGCCGCCAAGCCAGCTGCTAAAGCCGCTGCTGCGAAACCAGCCGCCAAGCCAGCTGCCAAAACCGCTGCTGCGAAACCAGCCGCCAAGCCAGCTGCCAAAACCGCTGCTGCGAAACCGGCCGCCAAGCCAGCTGCTAAAGCCGCTGCTGCGAAACCGGCCGCCAAGCCAGCTGCTAAAGCCGCTGCTGCGAAACCAGCCGCCAAGCCAACTGCGAAACCAGCTGCCGCGAAACCAGCCGCCAAACCCGCTGCTGCAAAACCAGCACCCGCCAAGCCAGCCACTCCAGCAGCACCTGCTGCCACTGCGACCGCCTCAACCGCTCCAACCGCATCGACCAGCAGCACCCCTGCACCGATAGCGCCAAGCACCGCCCAAACCAACGCTTCCTAAGTGTTGGTGACCACGACTCGCAGCCGCTGCAGCGCGTCGTGGTCCAGGTTGGCGGCCTCGGTCGCCAAGCCTTCAAGCCATCCGTACTGACCCACCCCCTCATTGATAGGCCATGCTTGCGCCAGCGTTTCCAAGCGCATCAGCAATGCTCGCTCGGCTTCCACCTCCAGGGTCTTGACCCGCTCCCGTAGCGATGCCAGTTGCGTATCCTGCTGCGCCATGGCTCGCCATTGCACACGCACTTGTCGCAACGGTTCGACCACCTGTGTCCGCCAGGGGCGAGCTAGCTGCTGCAATGCCTGCACGCGTTCGGACGTATACGCCACACCTCGTTGTTCCAGCCATGCACCACACAGCAACAGGCACACATCCGCCCCTTGCTCCTGCAAGCGCAGGCACTCGGCCTCCACACCCGGGCGGGCATAGGTCGAGAGGGCAAAGCTCCACAGGTCAGCGCACATATTCACACCCAAGCCAGCGGCCAACGAAGCTGGTAGACTCCGCCGCCATTATGATCCGACTTCAAAGCCTAACATTACAGCGTGGCCCGCAACGTCTTCTTGAAGACGCCGAGCTGACCCTGCACGCCGGTCACAAAGCCGGCCTGATCGGTGCCAACGGCGCCGGCAAATCCACGTTGTTCGCCTTGTTGCTGGGTGAGCTGACCCCGGACTCCGGGGACTGTCTGCTGCCGGCCGACTGGCGCATCGCCCATATGCGCCAGGAGATCGACACCCTGGACCGCATCGCGATCGACTACGTGCTCGATGGCGACCTGCGCCTGCGCCAGGTGCAACACGACCTCGCCGAAGCCGAAAAAACCCAGGACGGTGCCGCCCAGGCCCGCCTGCACGCCGAGCTGGACAGTGCCGACGGCTATACCGCCGACGCCCGTGCCCGCAAGATGCTTGCCGGCCTGGGTTTTACCAACGAACAGATGGACCGCCCGGTCGCCGACTTCTCCGGTGGCTGGCGCATGCGCCTCAATCTGGCCCAAGCGCTGATGTGTCCTTCGGACCTGCTGCTGCTCGACGAACCGACCAACCACTTGGACCTTGATGCGATCCTGTGGCTGGAAGACTTCCTCAAGAACTATCAGGGTACGTTGCTGCTGATTTCCCACGACCGGGACTTCCTCGACGCCGTGGTCGATAACATCGCCCACGTCGAACAGAAGAAGATCACCCTTTACCGCGGCGGCTATACCGCGTTCGAACGCGCCCGCGCCGAGCGCCTGGCCCAGCAGCAACAGGCCTATGAGAAGCAACAGGCGCAGCGTGCGCACATGGAAAGCTACATCGCCCGGTTCAAGGCCCAGGCCACCAAGGCCCGCCAGGCCCAGAGCCGGATCAAGGCCCTGGAGCGCATGGAAGAGCTGTCGGCGGCCCACGTCGATTCGCCGTTCGACTTTGTATTCCGCGAATCGGTGAAGATCTCCAGCCCGTTGCTGGACCTCTCCGATGCCCGCCTGGGTTATGGCGACAAAACCATCCTGGAGAAGGTCAAGCTGCAGCTCACGCCAGGCGCTCGTATCGGTTTGCTGGGCCCCAACGGCGCGGGCAAATCGACGCTGATCAAGAATCTCTCGGGCGAGCTTGAGCCTCTGTCCGGCCGCCTGACCCGTGGCGAGAACACGGTGGTGGGTTACTTCGCCCAGCACCAACTGGACTCGCTCGATTCCAAGGCCAGCCCGCTGTTGCACCTGCAACGCCTGGCGCCGACCGAACGCGAGCAGACCTTGCGTGATTTCCTCGGTGGTTTTGACTTCCGTGGCGCGCGCATCGACGAGCCCGTGCTGAATTTTTCCGGTGGCGAAAAAGCCCGACTGGCCCTGGCCCTGATCGCCTGGGACCGCCCGAACCTGCTGCTGCTCGACGAACCGACCAACCACCTGGACCTTGAAATGCGCCTGGCGCTGACCATGGCCCTGCAGGAGTTCAGCGGTGCGGTATTGGTGGTGTCTCACGATCGCCATCTGCTCAAGAGCACCACCGATAACTTCCTGTTGGTGGCCGACGGCAAGGTCGAAGAGTTCGACGGCGACCTGGACGACTATGCGCGCTGGCTGACCGATTACCGCCTGCGTAATGCGCCGGCCAGTAACACGCCGGTTAATCCGGACAAGACCGACAAGAAAGCCCAGCGCCAGGCTGCCGCCGCATTGCGCCAGCAGTTGGCCCCGCACAAGCGTGAAGCCGACAAGCTGGAAGCCGAGCTGGGCAAGGTGCACGAGCGCCTGGCCAGGATCGAAGCCAGCCTGGGCGACAGCGCCGTGTACGAGGCGGCACGCAAGGATGAACTGCGCGACCTGCTGGCCGAACAGGCCAAGCTCAAGGTGCGCGAAGGGCAGTTGGAGGAAACCTGGATGGAGGCCCTCGAGTTGCTCGAAACCCTGCAAGCGGAGCTGGAGGCGCTGTCCTGATGGAAGCGTTGCAACTGCCTTTGCCGGCGCAATGGGTCGAGCCCGTATGGATCGGCGTGCAAATCCTGCTGATCCTGCTGGCCGGCTACCTGGCCCAGCGCTTTGTCGCCAAGGGCCTGACCCGCCTGGGCGAGCGCTACCCGCTGCCGCCGCAGTTACTGATGCCTCTGCGTGGCGGCCTGCGCTGGCTGATCATGGGCAGTGCGCTGATCTTTGTATTGGGCCGCCTGGGTGTGTCCGCCACTGTCTTATGGACGGCGCTGTCGGGGTTTGTCGCGGTGGCGGCAGTGGCGTTCTTCGCCATGTGGTCGGTGCTGTCCAACCTGTTGTGCGCGATCCTGATCTTTACGGTCGGGCCGTTCCGTCTCGGTGACATCGTCGAGCTGGTGGACACCGTCGACAAACCCGGCGTGAAGGGTCGGGTCGTGGCGATCAACCTGCTCTACACCACGTTGATCGAAGTCGAGGAAGCCGGCACCAGCAGCGCGATGGTGCAGGTGCCCAACAGTTTGTTCTTCCAGCGTTCGGTGCGACGTTGGCCAGGGACACATATGTTTCCAGGCGACCGTTAGCGTTTCATCTAACAAAAATCTATAGCCAGCCTTCGCTCGGTGGAGTTAGCTTAAGGCACAACCGCTAACTCCCATCTGAGGTGCGCAATGGCTCTCGACACATGGCTGGCCTTCTTCCTGGCCAGTTGGATCATTTCCCTTTCCCCCGGCGCCGGTGCCATCGCCTCGATGTCCAGCGGCCTGCAATACGGTTTCGTGCGTGGCTACTGGAACGCCATCGGCTTGCAGATTGGCCTGGCGATGCAAATTGCCGTGGTGGCGGGCGGCTTGGGCGCCATTCTTGCGGCGTCGTCTACCGCGTTCTATGCGATCAAATGGTTTGGCGTGGCCTACCTGGTGTACCTGGCCATCAAGCAATGGCGCGCCTTGCCCATGGACATGACCGATGACGCCGCCGTGCGCCCGATCGGCAAGCCGATGGCGATGATGTTCCGGGGTTTCCTGGTCAACGCCAGCAACCCCAAGGCCCTGGTGTTCATGCTGGCGGTGCTGCCGCAGTTCGTGAACCCGCAGGCGCCGTTGCTGATTCAATACCTGATCCTCGGTGCGACCATGATCAGCGTCGATATGATCGTGATGGCGGGGTACACGGGGTTGGCCTCTAAAGTTCTGCGTCTGTTGCGCACGCCCAAGCAACAGAAGCGTGTGAACCGCACCTTCGCCGGTTTGTTTGTCGGTGCCGCCGGTTTCCTCGCAAGCTTGCACCGCGCCACGGCGTAACTGAACAAGCCGGATCAAAATGTGGGAGGGGGCTTGCCCCCGATAGCAAGGTGACAGTCAGCTAATTTCTTGCTGAACCACCGCTATCGGCGGCAAGCCCCCTCCCACATTGGTTTTGTGGCGATATGAAATAACACCTTGAGTCCAAGCCCTTTAAGCTCAACAATAGTGTTACTTCGTATTTCCACTTGAGATCCATTCATGACTGCCCCTTTCCGCTTTCTCGCCTGGCTGCTGTTGCCGGCGATGATGTCGTGCAGCTTCAATCTCTTGGCCGCAACCGCCGAGGGCGCGCCACAAGCCCTGCATTTGCTGGACTACATTGGCGCCGACTACCCACCGACGGTAGAAGCGGGCAAGGTGGTGGACGACTCGGAATACCGCGAGCAGGTAGAGTTTCTCGGGGTATTGCAGGGCTTGGTAGCCGATTTGCCGGATAAGCCCGAGCGCGCCGAGCTGGTAACCGGCGTTGATGAACTGCTGGCGGCGGTCACCGCCCGCCAGGACGGCGCAGGCGTGGCCCGTCAGGCCCGTCAGTTGGGCGCCAAGCTGGCGGTGGCCTATGAAGTCAGCCAGGCCCCGGCCATCACGCCCGACCCAACACGCGGCGCGCCGCTGTACGCTCAGCATTGTTCGGTCTGCCACGGCACGGCCGGTGCCGGTGATGGCCCGGCGGGCGTGGGCCTCACGCCGCCACCCGCGAACCTGCGCGATGCTGCACGCCTGGATCGCCTGAGCCTGTATGCGATCTACAACACCCTCGGCCTGGGTGTCGAAGGCACCGATATGCCGTCGTTCGCTGATCAACTGGACGACCGCCAGCGCTGGGACCTGGCCACCTACATCGCTGGCTTCACCGCCGACCCGGCTGCCGCCAAAAGCGCGCAGGCGTTCAACTTGGCCGACCTGGCGCGCCAGACACCTAATGAAGTGCTCGCCGCCAATGGGCCGGGCGCCGCCGCGGCTTTCCGCGCCCAGCGTGCGCAGCCGCCGCAGGTCCAGCGTGGCCCCGCGCAGTTGCTCGACTACACCGCCACCACCTTGGACAAGAGCCTCGCCGCCTTCCGCAACGGTGATCACGAGCAGGCCTACGACCTGTCGGTCGCCGCTTACCTCGAAGGTTTCGAGCTGGTGGAAAGCTCCCTGGATAACGTCGATGCCAATGTGCGCAAAGACACCGAGAAGGCCCTGATGGCCTATCGGCAATCGTTGCAGGACGGCTTGCCTATCGAGCAGGTGCAGCAACGCCTGGACGCGGCCAAGGGCAAGCTTACCGAGTCCGCCGACCTGCTGGGCGGCGATGGCTTGAGCTGGTCGCTGAGCTACATTTCCGGCCTGTTGATCCTGCTGCGCGAAGGCCTGGAAGCGATCCTGGTGCTGGCGGCGATCCTGGCCTTCCTGCGCAATACCGGCCAGCAATCGGCGGTGCGTAGCGTCAACGTCGGCTGGGGCCTGGCGCTGTTGGCCGGCTTGGCCACCTGGGCCTTGGCGGCGTATGTAGTTGACGTCAGCGGTGCCCAGCGCGAACTGCTCGAAGGCTGCACGGCGTTGTTTGCCAGCGTGATGGTGTTGTGGCTCGGCGTATGGATGCACGATCGGCGTCACGCGGCGGCCTGGCAGGACTACATCAAGAGCAGCCTGGTGGGCGGAGGTGGGCGTTTCGGTTTTGCGGTGCTGGCGTTCTTCTCGGTGTATCGCGAGCTGTTCGAGGTGATCCTGTTCTACGAAACCCTGTGGCTGCAAGCCGGCCCAGCCGGGCATAACGCGGTATTGGCGGGTGGCGCCACGGCGCTGGTGCTGCTGGTGGGCCTGGCCTGGGTGATCCTGCGCGGTTCGGCGAAGCTGCCGCTGGCCTTGTTCTTCGGCATCAACGCCGCGTTGCTGTGCGCGCTGTCTGTGGTATTCGCCGGCCACGGTGTCAAGGCGTTGCAGGAAGCCGGCATTTTCGGCACGCGGCCGGTGGCGTTCTTTGAGTTCGACTGGCTGGGCATCCACGCCGATGCGTACTCGTTGAGTGCGCAAGCCGTGGCTATCCTGGCGATTGTGGTGCTGTATGGCCGTAGCCGGCTGACCGAGAAGCGCCGGGCGGCGGCGTAGCATGCGAGTATGGATCGACGCCGACGCCTGCCCACGGGCGGCCAAGGACCAAGTGGTGAAGTTTGCCCTCAAGCGCCAGTTCGAGGTGGTGCTGGTGGCCGGGCAGAGCCAGATCAAGCCGAGCTTCGCCTGTGTGAAGCTTATCGTGGTCCCCAGCGGCCCGGATGCGGCCGATGACTACTTGGTTGAGCATGCTGTGCCCGGTGAACTGGTGATCTGCAGCGATGTGCCCTTGGCCGACCGGCTGGTGAAAAAGGGCGTCACGGCCCTTGACCCGCGGGGCAAGGAGTTCAGCCCGGCGAACATGAGTGAACGCCTGGCGGTGCGTAACCTGTTCACCGACCTGCGCGAGCAGGGCCAGATGGGCGGCGGGCCACCGCCCCACGGGGAAAAGGACAAGCAAGCGTTTGCCAATGCCTTGGATCGCCTCCTTACCCGTCTTATGCGCACGGGTTAGTCATTTTCGTGGGTCAGCTCCAACACACGATCCACCAGCTTGTTGATGCCTGACGCGACCTCGCTGATGTTTTTGCCGAGCATATAAGCCGGCGTACTCACCAGCTTGCGCGCCTTGTCCTCGACGATGTCCTCCACCGCGCATTCATGATGCGTGGCGCCCATCTTGTCCAAGGCTGCCGCTGTGTCGGCATCGTTGCCGATGGTGCAGGTCACGCCAGGGCCGTAGATCTTCGCGGCCAGGGCCGGCGAGATGCAGATCAAGCCCACTGGCTTGCCTGCTTCGGCAAACGCTTCAGCCAGCTCCAGCACCTGCGGGTTGACGCTGCAGCCAGCGCCTTCCACGGCAAAGTTCGACAAGTTCTTCGCCGCGCCAAACCCGCCCGGAACGATCAAGGCGTCGAAGTCTTCGGCGTTGGCTTCGCGAATGTCCTTCACTGCACCGCGGGCGATGCGCGCCGACTCCACGAGTACATTGCGTGTTTCGGGCATTTCCTCACCGGTGAGGTGATTGATCACGTGCAACTGGGCAATATTCGGCGCAAAACATTCAACTTGAGCGCCGCGCTGGTCCAGGCGCAGCAGGGTGATCACGCTTTCATGGATTTCTGCACCGTCGTACACGCCACAGCCGGAAAGGATCACTGCAATCTTTTTGCTCATGGGCATTTCTCCTGATTCATGGCGTTAAATGTCTACTAATTTGTAACCTGTTGCCAATGGGATCTCACGTCGCTGCACCTAATCTTGATGTAACAAAAATAGACCGGACTAGCCCATGGACTTCGTGCCTTACGCGGTACCGTTTTTCATCGTCCTGATTGTGGTTGAACTGCTGGCCGACCGTTGGCGCGGCGCACGCAACTATCGAGTGGCGGATGCCATCAACAGCCTCAGCACCGGCGTGCTGTCCACCACCACCGGGTTGTTGACCAAGGGTGTGGGCCTGCTGACCTACGCATTCGCCCTCAAGCACCTGGCGCTGTTGGAGTGGTCGACCCAGAGTGCCTGGACCTGGGTGTTCGCCTTCGTGTTCTATGACGTGTGCTACTACTGGCTGCATCGCATGGGTCATGAGCGCAATATCCTCTGGGCCGCGCATTCGGTGCATCACCAGAGCGAGGACTACAACCTCACCACTGCCTTGCGTCAGACCAGCACCGGTTTCCTGCTGAGCTGGATCTTCTACCTGCCCCTGGCCGTGGCCGGTGTGCCGCTGGTGGTGTTTATCAGCGTGGCGTCGCTCAACCTTCTGTATCAGTTTTGGGTCCACACCCGTCACGTTCCCAAGCTTGGCTGGTTTGAGTGGTTCTTCGTCACACCGTCCAATCATCGGGCCCACCATGCACAGAACGCTCTCTACATGGATCGCAACTACGGCGGGGTGTTCATTATTTGGGACCGACTGTTCGGCACGTTCCAGGAGGAAGACGACAACGATCCGGTCATTTTCGGTGTGACCACGCCCTTGGCCAGTTGGAATCCGTTGTGGGCCAACCTGCAGTTCTACGCGCAGTTATGGAGTGACGCCCGGCGTACTGAAAGCTGGTGGGACAAGTTACGTATCTGGTTCATGCGCACCGGCTGGCGCCCGGCGGACGTCAAAGCCAAGTACCCGATGCCCAAGCCGGATCTGAGCCAGTTCCGCAAATTCGAGGTGCAGTTGGATGCGCGACAGCAGGTGTATATCGCCTTGCAGTTTGCGGCGTACGTGGGGTTTGGCAGCTATCTGATGAATTTCGGCGAGGCGATGCCCTCGGCGGCGCTGGTCCTGGGCTGGGGAGCCATGGCGCTGGGCCTGTTTACCTTGGGGGTGGCGTTGGAGAATCGCCCGTGGGCATTGAAGGCCGAGCTGGCGCGGTTGGTGCTGAACGCGCCGTTGGTATGGCTGGCACCGTTGGTCGGTCTGTGGCCCGCCAGCAACCTGGCCTGGCTGGCGCTGGCGAGCTACAGCCTGTTCAGCGTGATCGGCCTCTATTGTTGCAGAAGCCGGCTTACTCGACTGGTGTCTTAGGTGTTTCCACCGGGGCTGGCTCGGCAGCCAGCCGGGCCTTGGCCTCGGCACACGCCTCGCGGGCGATACGGGCATTCTTGAAGCGGCGGCGCAGCCACAGGACAAGGCCCAGCACCAGCAAGGCCCCCAACACCCACAGTTCGTATTTCTTGACGCTGCCGAGCATGCCCTCCAGCACCGCGCCAAAGTGGTAGGCCGCAGCCCCCAGCGCAGCGGCCCAGATCGCCGCGCCGATCCCGTTGAGGATCAGATAGCGCAACGGCGGGTAGCCGGACAGGCCAATCGCCACGGGCATCACCGTGCGCAGCCCGTAGACAAAGCGGAAACTCAATACCCAGATATCCGGGTGCTTGCGGATATGTTCCAGCGCCTTGTCGCCCATCAATTGCCAGCGCGGCTTGCGTGCCAGCAGCTTGCGGCCATGCTTGCGCCCCATGTAGTACCAGAGCTGGTCGCCGGCGTAGCTGCCAAAGAAGGCAACGACCACCACGAGGTTGATATCCATGTAGCCACGGAACGCCAGGAAGCCTGCGAGCACGAGGATGGTCTCGCCTTCGAAGAACGTGCCGAGGAAGAGGGCAAAGTAACCGAAGTCATGCAGAAATTGTTGAAGCATGGTCTGGGGTGCTGGCGAAATGAACGCGCAGCCTACGCCTTCACGAAGATTCATGAAAGTATCGAGATGTGTCACGAAGTGAACAATTCCTACATAAATGACGAATGCGGCTACAGGTCGCATCGATAAGCACAACTGTCATTCCTTCGTCATAATGGCCGCTTATAACTGCAACGCTCGCCCGTAAACGCGGGCTCAGGAGTCTGTCGTGAGCTTTACCCCTGCCAATCGCCTGTTCCCCGCTACCCGTCTGCGTCGCAATCGCCGTGATGATTTTTCTCGTCGCCTGGTACGTGAAAATGTACTGACGACGAATGATCTGATCCTGCCGGTTTTTGTGCTCGACGGTGAAAATCGTCGGGAAGCGGTAGCATCGATGCCGGGTGTGGAGCGTTTGACCATTGATCAGTTGCTGATCGAGGCGGCCAATTGGGTCGAGCTGGGGATCCCGGCACTGGCACTGTTCCCGGTGACGCCGTCGGAACTCAAGTCCCTGGACGCCGCCGAAGCCTGGAACCCGCAAGGGATCGCCCAGCGTGCCACCCGCGCCCTGCGTGAGCATTTCCCGCAGTTGGGCGTGATCACCGACGTGGCCCTGGACCCGTTCACCACCCACGGCCAGGATGGCATTCTTGACGAAGACGGTTACGTTCAGAACGACATTACCGTCGATGCGCTGGTCAGACAGGCGTTGTCCCATGCCGCAGCGGGCGCTCAGGTGGTTGCGCCGTCGGACATGATGGACGGGCGCATCCAGGCAATTCGTGAAGCGCTTGAACTGGCCGGCCATGTCAATGTGCGGATCATGGCTTACTCGGCCAAGTACGCCAGCGCCTACTACGGCCCGTTCCGCGATGCGGTGGGCTCGGCCCTGAACCTGGGCAAGGCTAACAAGGCCTCGTACCAGATGGACCCGGCCAACAGCCATGAAGCCCTGCACGAAGTCGCGGCGGACCTGGCCGAAGGTGCCGATATGGTGATGGTCAAGCCCGGGATGCCTTATCTGGACATCCTTTATCGGGTCAAAGAGGAATTCAAGGTGCCGACCTTTGTCTACCAGGTCAGCGGTGAATACGCCATGCATATGGCCGCAATCCAGAATGGTTGGTTGAGTGAAGGGGTGATCCTCGAATCCCTGACTGCCTTTAAACGTGCCGGCGCCGATGGCATCCTGACCTACTTCGCCGCCCGCGCCGCCCAATTGCTTAGAGAGCAACAATAGCCCTCACAGGAACACTCGATGAATACCGAAGGACTCTCAGAAGTGGCTGTAAAAGACGCTCACCCGGTGGTTGAACAAGTCACCGAGACCCCGCCGGAACTGGAGCCGGCCGCGCCTGCGGTGGTCGCTGAAGCGACTGCGCCTGCGCCTGCACCGGCGCCGGTGGCCGTGGTCACCAACCTGGATGACAGCAGCCTGTACATCCATCGCGAGCTGTCACAGCTGCAATTCAACATCCGCGTGCTGGAGCAGGCGCTGGATGAGTCCTACCCCTTGCTGGAGCGGCTGAAATTCCTGCTGATCTTCTCCAGCAACCTGGACGAGTTCTTCGAGATCCGTGTCGCCGGGCTCAAGAAGCAGATTACCTTCGCCCGCGAACAAGCCGGTGCCGACGGCCTGCAACCGCACCAGGCCCTGGCTCGCATCAGCGAGCTGGTGCACGGCCATGTGGATCGCCAATACGCAATCCTCAACGACATCCTGCTGCCGGAGTTGGAAAAGCATCAGGTCCGCTTCATTCGTCGTCGCCACTGGACCACCAAGATCAAGACCTGGGTGCGCCGCTACTTCCGTGACGAGATTTCCCCGATCATCACCCCCATTGGCCTCGATCCGACGCACCCGTTCCCGTTGCTGGTGAACAAGAGTCTCAACTTTATCGTTGAGCTGGAAGGTATCGACGCCTTTGGTCGCGACTCCGGCCTGGCAATTATCCCGGCACCGCGCCTGTTGCCACGGATCATCAAGGTACCCGAGGAGGTAGGCGGCGCTGGCGACAATTATGTATTCCTGTCGTCGATGATCCATGCCCATGCCGACGACCTGTTCCAGGGCATGAAGGTCAAGGGCTGCTATCAGTTCCGCCTGACCCGTAACGCCGACCTGGCGCTGGACTCCGAAGATGTCGAAGACTTGGCCCGTGCCCTGCGCGGCGAGCTGTTCTCGCGGCGCTACGGCGACGCTGTACGCCTGGAAGTCGCCGATACCTGCCCGAAACATCTGTCGGATTACCTGCTCAAGCAGTTCAACCTGGCCGAGTCCGAGCTGTACCAGGTCAACGGCCCGGTGAACCTGACGCGCCTGTTCAGCATCACCGGCCTGGACAGCCACCCCGAGCTGCAATACAAGCCGTTCACCCCGCAGATCCCGAAACTGCTGCAAAACAGCGAGAACATCTTCAGCGTGATAAGCAAGCAGGACATCCTGCTGCTGCACCCATTCGAATCCTTCACCCCGGTGGTCGATTTGCTGCGCCAGGCCGCCAAAGACCCGCATGTCCTGGCCGTGCGCCAGACCCTGTACCGCAGCGGCGCCAACTCGGAAATCGTCGATGCGCTGGTGGATGCTGCGCGTAACGGCAAGGAAGTCACCGCAGTGATCGAGCTGCGTGCGCGCTTTGACGAAGAGTCCAACCTGCAACTGGCCAGCCGACTGCAAGCGGCCGGGGCGGTGGTGATCTACGGCGTGGTCGGCTTCAAGACCCACGCCAAGATGATGCTGATCCTGCGTCGTGAAGCCGGTGAGATTGTGCGCTACGCCCACTTGGGTACCGGCAACTACCATGCCGGCAACGCCAAGCTCTACACCGACTACAGCCTGCTGACTTCCGACGACGCGCTGTGCGAAGACGTTGGCAAGTTGTTCAGCCAGTTGATCGGTATGGGCAAGACCTTGCGCATGAAGAAGCTGCTGCATGCACCGTTCACCCTCAAGAAGGGCATGCTCGACATGATTGCCCGCGAGACCCAGTTCGCCCTCGACGGCAAGCCGGCGCACATCATTGCCAAGTTCAACTCGCTGACCGATCCGAAGATCATCCGCGCGCTGTACAAGGCCAGCCAGTCCGGCGTGCGCATCGACCTGGTGGTGCGGGGCATGTGCTGCCTGCGCCCGGGCATTGTCGGCGTGTCGCATAACATCCACGTGCGCTCGATCATCGGTCGCTTCCTGGAGCACACGCGAGTGTTCTACTTCCTCAACGGCGGCGAAGAGCAGATGTTCCTCTCCAGTGCCGACTGGATGGAGCGCAACCTCGACAAGCGGGTGGAGACCTGCTTCCCGGTGGAAGGCAAGAAGCTGATCATGCGCGTCAAGAAGGAACTGGAAAGCTACCTCACCGACAACACCCACAGCTGGAGCCTGCAGTCGGACGGTCGCTACGTGCGTAACACGCCGACCGGCAACCAGAACCCGCGCAGCGCGCAGGCGACATTGTTGGAGAAGTTGGGTAGCCCGATTCTTGCGGTGAACTAAACCACTGCGCGGTCTAAAAATGTGGGAGGGGGCTTGCCCCCGATGGCGGTAGGTCAGTCACGAATAATTTGACTGAGCCACCGCTATCGGGGGCAAGCCCCCTCCCACATTTATCTATCGGTGTGCTTTTTATCGCAGGTTAAGACTGAACCCCACCCGGGTCAGCCATTCCGCTTCCTGAGCGAAGTCCGCCTGGGTCAACTGGTGTTCATCCAGCCAGCCCTTGGGGAACACCACGTCAAGGCTGTCGCCATCGGCATGCAGTTTCACCTGGGGCATTTCCTGGGTACCGCGGATGTGATGGAACAGGATCGCAAAGCGCAGCAACGCGCATAGGCGAATCAGCTTGATGCCGTCTTTGCCGAACTCGGCAAACTTGTCCTTGGGAATATTGCGACGATGGCCGCGCACCAGCAGCGCGAGCATCTGCTGGTCTTCCCGGGAGAAGCCGGCCAGGTCCGAATGCTCGATCAGGTAGGCGCCATGCTTGTGGTAGTGGTAGTGGGCGATGTCCAGGCCCACTTCATGCACCTTGGCGGCCCAGCCGAGCAGCTCACGCCAGACACCGTCTTCAAGGTCCCAATCCTCGGCGACCTGGTCGAAGGCGTGCAAGGCTTTGCGCTCCACACGCGCAGCTTGTTCCAGGTCGACGTGGTAACGCTCCATCAGCGAGCTGAGGGTGCGCTCACGCACGTCTTCGTGGTGATGACGGCCCAGCAGGTCGTAGAGCACGCCTTCGCGCAGGGCGCCGTCACAATGGTCCATGCGTTGCAGTTCGAGGGCGTCGAAGATGGCCTCGAGAATCGCCAGGCCCGCAGGGAAAATGGCGCGACGGTCGGGCTTGATGCCGTCGAAGTCGATTTTTTCCGCATCCCCTAGCTTGAACAGTTTGCGCTTGAGCCACGCCAAACCTTCGGCGTTTACCTCGCCAGTGCCATGGCCGCCGGCTTTCAAGGCCAGGCCGATAGCGCGGATGGTGCCGGACGAGCCGATGGCTTCATCCCAGGTCAGGCGGTGCAGGGCGTGTTCGATACTCATGATCTCCAGCCGTGCCGCCGTGTAGGCCTGGGCATAGCGCGCCGGTGTGATCTTGCCGTCCTTGAAATACCGTTGGGTAAAACTCACGCAGCCCATCTGCAGGCTTTCACGCAGCAGTGGTTCGAAACGCTGGCCGATAATGAACTCGGTGCTGCCGCCGCCGATGTCCGCCACCAGGCGTTTGCCGGGAGTATCGGCCAGGGTATGGGATACGCCGAGGTAGATCAGGCGGGCTTCTTCACGGCCCGAGATGACTTCCACCGGATGCCCGAGGATGTCCTCGGCACGATGGATGAACTCGTTGCGGTTGCGAGCTTCGCGCAAGGCGTTGGTGCCGACGATGCGCACGGCGCCAGGGGGCATGCCGTTGATCAGTTGCGCAAAGCGCTTGAGGCAATCGAGCCCGCGCTGCATGGATTCTTCATTGAGCTTGCGCTCGTCGTCGATCCCGGCGGCCAGTTGCACTTTCTCGCCGAGCCGCTCGAGGATGCGGATCTCGCCGTTCTGGGCCTTGGCCACGACCATGTGAAAGCTGTTGGAGCCCAGGTCGATGGCGGCGATCAAGGACAGGTTCTTGGCTTGGGATTGCGGCATGGTTTGGGGATCTCGGTCGATAACCTCGCCATCGTGCCACGATCGACCGCTGACGCCAACGCGTTGTGCTTCGGTAATTTTATGAATGCTGTCTGTAAGGGTCTTTCATTATAAATGTAGGAGAAATTTGTATGTGGCCGTTGAAGAGGTGCTTCGGAGGTGTAGAAGTATTTAATAATATGAGGTTGCCAAGGTACCTATGACTTTGCTTACAGTAGTTGGGGTTGTTTTTTGTCCGATATCTTGCTTGGGACTACTCTGTAAATGGATAAAGGTTGTTGCTTGATTTAACCCGATACCACAATAATTGTCGTGTTGTCTGATTCATTTGATAAGTGCCAAGGCGCCAGACTGTCAGTCGGCAATTCTGCCTGGGTGTTATTTATTTATAGTTTTGTATTACGGAAGATAAGGCGTTGGGCGACGGAATCGCCGGGACCGAAATAAAGAGCGCCTGAAAACTTCAAGTGACAGGACAAACATGAAAAAGATTATTGGATTGACCTTGGGTTTTGCGTGTCTGGCTGCGACCCTGAGTGCCCAGGCCACCACCAGTGCTCAGTTGGTCGTCAGGGGCACCATTACCCCCGCTGCATGCAATCTCAGTCTGGCAGGCAGTGGCATTATTGACTACGGTACGATTCGCTCCGGCGAGTTGTCCCGCACATCGTTCAACCCGCGCGAGGAGCGGACCACTTCCGTCGTCATCAATTGCGGCACCACACCTGCCAGGTTCGGGCTCACCCTTACTGACCTGCAAGCGGGCAGCAAGGTGACAGGTATCCTGGGGTCAGGCTTTACCGAAGCGCAGAACTTTGGCTTGGGCATGGTGGGAGGCCGGCGAACCGGTGGTTATTCGGTGACCCTCAGGGACTTGCGGTCTTCCGCAGCGGTGCTGCATCCGATCATGCGCACAGGCCTGGGGGCCTGGCAGAACAGTGATGGCAAAGTTGCCCAGTCGCCAAGCCAATATTCCTGGCGTAACAGCGTGGCTATCACACCTGCCTCTATCAGCCAACTGACGGCCACACTTGCAGTGAAGGCGGTCATCAACAGGGCTCAGGACTTGGACCTGAGCCGTGACATTTCTATTGATGGTCGCGCCACGCTGGTATTGAGTTACATCTAAACAACTGAAAACAGCCGATCAAGAAACCACTATTTCTTGTTGGCTGTTTTTCTGTGGACGGTTGATAGCCGATCGTCAACTTCATGAGTTGCGGAGAATGCCGAGTGCGTGGTTTTTTAATAAGTTGTACGCTGCTGTGGAGTGTTTGTTTCAGCGCTGTTGCCACGGCAGACGGTATGTTGCCGGAAACAACAGTGGTGGTGCTATATGAAGACGACGGCGAAGCCACGATCAATATCAAGAATACTGATGAGGGACCGGCGCTGCTTCATTCAGTTGTTGAAAACGTGCCTGAGGACCTGGAGCCGCTACTGATTGTCACACCGCCTATCACTCGAGTGGAGGCGGGGGAGACGCAACTGGTGCGCTTCGTCAGTACCTTGAAGGAGCCGCTCAAGACCCAACGGCTCAAGCGTATCTCCTTCGAGGGCATCCCTCAGGCTCGGGCCGCCGGTGGTGCGACCATCGGCATTACCCTGCGTCAGAATTTGCCGCTGATCCTGCATCCGCGGGGGCTGCCGCGGCACCATACGCCTTGGGAGTTGCTGAAGTGGAAACGCACGGGACAACAACTGGCCGTCCATAACGACAGCGCCTATGTCGTGCGCCTGGCGCCGGATGTGCAACTGCTGCCAAACGATATCTTGGCCACGTTGCCGCGCACCTACATCTTGCCGGGCGAGGTGCTGGTGGCGAAGGTTGACGTAGCTTTGGACGGCGCCGCCGAAGTTCAGATTCAGCCAGCTACGGTCTATGGGTTTTCGGTCGATAGCTACCGGGCTCCGATCAATACCGATGAGGGTTGATCGACCCATGATGCCTCTGAATAACCGTGTCGCCGCCCCTTCGTGGCCTTGCAAGCCCACGTTGCTCGTCGGGTTTGCGGCGCTATGGAGCTTGCCTGGTCTCGTGGCTGCGCTGGAGGTCGGTGAGGGATTCGATCTTGCAGCGCTTACCACCCACGGCATAGACCCCAAGGTTTCCGACTATTTCCGCAGTGCGGCGCGCTTTCGCGAAGGCGTCCAGGTGGTGGGGTTGCGCGTCAATGGAAACCCCCTTGGATTGGTAGATGCCCGGTTCGACGCACAGGGGGGGCTGTGTTTCACCCCCGGGCTGCTGGAGAAGGCTGGACTGGTCAAGCCCCGGGGCATTCTTCTGGAAGGCGTCACGCCGGACCAGGCTTGTCATGATTTCCTCGGGCAGTTTCCGGCGACGATGGTGCGCCTGCGCCCCGGTACTGACGAAGTGGTGCTCGTGGTGCCCTCCCAGGCCCTGCGTGAGCCGCAGTGGGAAGCCGGAAGTTTTTCCAGGGGCGGGGCGGCGGCCTTGTTCAACTACGATGTGCTGGGGTATGACAGCCACTCGCGCAGCGGGCCTACACGGTTCGTGTCGGCCTATACCGAAGCGGGGTTCAACCTGCAAGACTGGATCGTCCGCAGTCGCCAGTTCTCTGTGTCTGACAACGGCAAGACGCGCACTGAACACCTGCATGCCTATGCCCAGCGGGATATCGCCGCGTTGCATTCGACATTCCAGGCGGGCCAGCTGTCCAGTAATAACCCGCTGTTTGGTGGCATCCAGCTCTCCGGCTTGCAGTTCTTTCCCGATGGGCAGTCCCGGGCACCCGCAGGCAGCAACAATGCGGTGGTCGAAGGTTTGGCCCAAAGCCAGGCGCGGGTTGAGGTGCGCCAGTCCGGCGTGTTGATCCACAGTACCCTGGTGCCCGAAGGACCGTTCCGGTTGACCGGGTTGCCCCTGCTCAATAGCACCAGTGACCTTGAAGTCAGTGTGATTGACGTGCGGGGTGCCAGGCGCAGTTTTGTTGTGCCGGCGGCGTCGTTCGCGGGGGCTGCCCCGGCGGCGCCTGGCTATTATTTCTCGCTTGGCGAACTGCGCAGAACGGCGGGTGAAGAGGGCCCGTCACCGGTGATCGCCATGGGCAGTGGCACCTGGGGGCTGGGGCGCGATTCATCCGCGGGTTTTGGTTTGTTGAGCACCGATGACTATTGGGCTGCAGGTGGCAGCCTCAGCAGTGTGTTTTTCCAGCGGGTTTCGGTTAACGCACGACATAACCTGTCCCGAGACAGCCACAAGGCTGTGTCCGGTTCACGTAGCAGCCTGTCCGTGAGCAGCCCGGTGGTCGCCAATATCGATGTCAACTTAAGTGCAACCACCCAAACGCGCGGTTACCGCGAAGTCACTGAAGTGGGGCATTCGCTCAGGGCCGATGAGCTGGATTCGTACTTCAAACACCAATACACGGCGGGCATGAGCTGGAACGACGCCATCCTGGGCATATTTTCTCTGAACTACACGCGAAGTGCTCAATTTGGCGGGCAAACTACCGAGCATGTGTTCGCATCATGGAACAAGACATTTGGCCGCGTCGATGTTGCATTCATCGCGGATTCGCAAGTGGGTGGCAAACGGGCCCGCCGTGACGCTTCACTTGCCCGCAGTGGGCCTGGCAGTTCCCTGGATAACGACCTGTCCTTGCGGTTGCAGGTCAGTGTGCCGTTGGGAGGGGATCGTCGTGTAAGCAGCTTCACCAGTCGCCGTGGGGACCAGTTCACTGCGGGGACCGCGCTGAGCGAAAGGATCAACGAGTATGTGAATTACGAAGTAGGCGTCGAGCGCGACATCCGGGCCCGGGAGCAATCGGTGCATGCTCAGGTTGACCTGCTGCCACGCTATACCCGGGTAGGCCTGGGTGTCAGCCGCGATCCCCTGGGCACCAGCTACACAGGGCAGTTGCAGGGCGGAGCAGTGGCTCACCCAGGTGGCCTGACCTTCTCGCCTTATACCGTACAGGACACGTTCGGCGTCGTCTCGATCGGTGATATAGGTTCCGCGAAAGTCCAGACACCACAGGGCCCGGTCTGGACCGACTTCAGCGGGCGAGCCGTGATCGCGGGCCTGCCGGCCTACACCAACAGCCGAGTCGAGGTGCAGACCCAATCGTTGCCCAAGCGGGTGGACCTGAAAAACGGCACCCAGGTACTTGCCGCGGGTCGAGGCTCGTTCAACTCCGTGGATTTCGACGTAGTGAAAGTGCGTCGAATGCTGGTCACCGCGAACGATCAGCACGGCCGGCCATTACCTCAGGGCGCCTCGGTATTCGGCAAAGGCAATCGTTTCATCACCAGCGTGGTGGGCGAGGGCATGATTTTCCTCAACGACGTCACTGAGTCGCAAAGCCTGCGGGTTTCATTGCCGGACTCTTCCACTTGCCTGTTGAACATTGACCCCGAGACCAAGCCAGACAATGACAAATTCTATGAAGCCGCATCGGCGGTTTGCCAAGGTGGTTAAGGCTGCAAGCCTGCCCTTGGCGCTGTGTTGCACGTTGCTGGCGCCGTCTGGTGCGATGGCTGAAAACTGTCGTCTATCGCTGAGTCAGCCGCGCATCGACTATGGCCCGATACGCAGGGATGCACAGGCTCAAAGCACCACAGTGGTACTGGCTGTCCGCTCGCTCAGCGTGAATGTACTCTGCATTGAGCCAGCGGCCATGGCCCTGCGTTTTGTTGGCGTTGCCGCCGACGGGCAGGGTTTTCGGTTTGGCGGCGAGGGGCGTTACCGGTTGAGTCTCAAAAATGCCCAGGTGGACGGCCGCCCCGTCGATTGGGCGGTTGCCCATGTGCCTGGCGCGCCAGCCAGCGGCCAGTTGCTGCCCGGCCAGGTGGTGGTAGCGCACGCAGCCGGCCGGGCGGTGGTCGGTCGGCGCCTCACGGCCCTGGTGGATATCCATGCCGAACTGCCCTCTAACGCCTTGGCGGTACGCAGTGAAATCCACTTGGAAGGGCAAGGCAGCTTTGAGCTGGTCAGCTCGGTTGTTCCACCGAGCCAATGAAATGGGCAAGCTCGGCGGTTCCTGGGTTGGCAAACAACATTTTTGGGTCACCGGTTTCATGCACTTTGCCCTGGTGCATGAACACCAGTTTGTCGCCGACTTCCCGGGCAAAGCGCATCTCGTGAGTGACCATGATCAGGGTCATGCCGTCCTGGGCCAATTGGCGCACCACACTGAGCACTTCGTTAACCAGCTCCGGGTCCAGGGCCGACGTAATCTCATCGCACAAGAGCACCTTGGGTGACATCGCCAATGCCCGGGCAATGGCCACCCGTTGCTGCTGGCCGCCGGACAAGCGATCGGGGAAGGCATCGAACTTCTCGCCCAGCCCGACCCGCTCGAGCATCTGCCTTGCCAGCTGTGCCGCCTTGGTCTTGGGCACTTTCTGCACCACCTGCGGCGCCAGCATCACGTTTTCACCAACGCTCAGGTGCGGGAACAGGTTGAACTGCTGGAACACCATGCCGACTTTCTGCCGCAGGCTACGCAGGTCGGCGCGAGCGGCATCCAGGTATTCGCCATCGACTTCGATCACGCCGTCGTTGATCGACTCCAGGCCGTTGAGGGTGCGCAGCAAGGTGGACTTGCCCGAGCCGCTGCGGCCGATGATCGCCACCACCTGGCCTTCATCCACCGTCAGGTCAATACCCTTGAGGACGTGGTGATCACCGTAATACTTATGCAGGGCCGAAATTCTAAGCAGAGGCATGCAGTCTCCTTTCCAGGTAGCGCGCACTGAGGGACAAGGGGTAGCAGAGCAAGAAATAACCGAGGGCCACCAGGCCGTAGACCATGAAGGGTTCGAAGGTGGCATTGGCGAGCATGCCGCCGGTCTTGGTCAGTTCGGTGAAGCCGATGATGGAGGTCACGGCGGTGCCTTTGACCACCTGCACCGAAAAGCCCACTGTGGGCGCGACGGCAATGCGCAGCGCTTGCGGCAGGATCACATAGCGAAGTTGTTCAAGTGGGTTCAGGGCCAGGCTGGCGGAGGCCTCCCATTGGCCGTGGGCGATGGAGTCCACGCAGCCGCGCCAGATTTCGGCCAGGTAAGCGCTGGTAAACAGGGTCAAGGCGATTGCCGCAGCCAGCCAGGGCGATATATCCACGCCGAGCAGGGCGACGCCGAAGAACACCAGGAACAACTGCATCAGCAACGGCGTGCCCTGGAACAGTTCGATATAGGTGCGGGCACTATTGCGCAGGAACGCTGCACGGCTGATGCGCATCGTCATCACCAGCAGGCCGATCAGGCCGCCGCCCACGAACGCCACCAATGACAAGAGCAGCGTCCATTGCAGGCCAGTGAACAGGTTGCGCACGATGTCCCACAAGGTGAACTCACTCATCGGCTGTTCCTCATCACAAATCGCCGGCCGATCCAATTGAGCAATTGGCGAATCATCAGCGCCATGCACAGGTAAACAAGGGTGGTCAGGGCATAGGTTTCAAATGCACGGAAATTGCGCGACTGGATAAAGTTGGCGGCAAAGCTCAATTCTTCAGTCGCGATCTGCGAACACACCGCCGAACCAAGCATCACGATGATGATCTGGCTGCTCAGGGCCGGCCACACCTTGCCCAGCGCCGGCAGCAACACCACATGGCGGAACGCTTCGAAGCGCGTCATCGCCAACGCTGCTGCTGCTTCCAGTTGCCCGCGTGGGATGGCCAGGATCCCGGCGCGGATGATCTCGGTGGAGTAGGCCCCGAGGTTGATCACCATTGCCAGCACTGCGGCTTGCCACTCGGTGATTTTCAGCCCCAGGGACGGCAGGCCGAAGAAGATGAAGAACAACTGCACCAGGAAGGGTGTGTTGCGGATCAATTCAACATACACACCAAAGATCCACGCAAACGGCTGGATCTTCCACGCCCTTACCACGGCGCCGAGGGTGCCCAGGGCAACCCCGAGGATCGCGCCGATGGCCGTCAGCTCCAGGGTGAACAGTGCGCCGCGCAGCAGCAGGTCGGTATTGGCCAGCACTGGCACGAAGTCGAATTGATAGGCCATCTGTCAGCTCCGCTTCAGAGATCGGCAGGCAGCGGCTCTTTGAGCCATTGCAGTGCGTTCTTTTCCAGGCTGCCGTCAGCCTTGGCCGTGACCAGGATTTGGTTGACCTTCTCCAGCAACGCCGGCTCGTTCTTGTTCACGCCCACGTACACCGGCGAATCCTTGAGCTTGACCTTCAGCGCAGGTACGCGTTTGGGGTTGCGTTCGCTGATGGCGACCATGACGACGTTGCCGCTGGCGATCAGGTCGACCTGGCCGGCCAGGTAGGCGGCGATGGTCGAATTGTTGTCTTCGAAGCGCTTGATCGTAGCTTCCTTGGGGGCCACTGCGGTCAGCTCGATATCCTCGATGGCGCCGCGGGTCACACTGATCGTCTTGCCCTTGAGGTCATCGGTGCTGCCAATGGCGGCCTCGGGCGGCCCGAACACGGCCAGGTAGAACGGGGCGTAGGCCTTGGAGAAGTCGATGACCTTTTCACGCTCGGGGTTTTTGCCCAGGCTGGAGATCACCAGGTCGACCTTGCCGGTGGTGAGGAACGGAATACGGTTGGTGCTGTTGACCGGGGTCAGTTCCAGCTTGACCTTGAGCTGGTCGGCCAGCAGCTTGGCGGTGTCGATGTCCAGGCCGCGTGGCTGCATGTCGGGGCCGACCGAACCAAATGGCGGGAAGTCCTGGGGCACGGCGACCTTGAGGGTGCCACGGGCGACGATGTCATCCAGACCATTAGCCTGGACGGGAGCCTGGCTCAGCATCAGGCTGGCAAACAGGGCAGTGAGCAGGGCGCTGTAGCGCTTGGTCATGACAACTCTCCGAAAAAGGCGAAGGGATTTTCTGGATTTGCTCAGTGCACAGCCCATGCCACTCCTCTTGCAATGGCCTGCAACGCTTGGATTTGCTGGCTGCGGCGGTCTTACTGGTCTGAACAGTTGTAGCCCGTTTCGCACTCTTTTCGGGCGTCGACAAAACCGTGCGAGCCCCTTTGGGGCGTGGCTTGCAGCCGGTTGTAAATAGCTTTACAACTAGCTGCACAATGACCTGGAAACCTGGTTTTTTATGAATTCCATTGCCCAAGCCGTACCGGAGGCGGCCCTGCAAGCCATCCGCAAGCTGATCAAGGAGCAGGGCTTCGGGCCGGGCGATGCGTTGCCTTCCCAGCGTGACCTGGCGGTGCAATTAGGGGTGAGCCGGGCGTCGTTGCGCGAGGCATTGTCGTCCCTGAGTGCCTTGGGCGTGGTCAGCGTGCAGCCGGGTAAAGGCGTGTTCGTGCAAGCCCTGCAAGACGTGCCGGGGTTCGCCTGGCCCTTCGCGGCGCAGGCCACACCCCTGGATATCTTCCAGTTGCGCTACGCATTGGAGGGGTTCGCCGCGGGTTTGGCGGCGGTGACACTGACCATTGATGAGCTGGACAGCCTGGAGGACAATGTTGCTGCGATGCGCAACGTGCTCAAGGCTGGGGATTTCGAAGCGGCCGCCCGTCTGGACTTCGAGTTTCACCAGCGCATCCTGCTGGCCAGCGGCAACCAGGCCATGGTGAGCATCCTCAGTGCCAGCGCCGAGGTGTTCCTGGAGAGCCAGAAACTACCGTTCATCCGACCGGAACGAGCCATGGAAACCTGGCAGGAGCACCGCAAGATCCTGCGTGCCCTGGCCCGACGCGCCAGTGCGACATCACAGAAAACCATGCAGGAGCACGTACGCAATGCGGCGTTGCGCACGGGTATCGTGTTCGTGACACCCGTTACGCCGTGAGTTGGGCTATACCCAAACTCATGGGGCACCATAGCAAGACTCAATCAGACGCGACTTCCTGAACGAGGGAAGGGCGGCTATGATGGGTCACGTTTTTTTTGCTTACATTCCGGAGACATCCATGAGCAACGATCTTATCAAGCACGTCACCGACGCGACCTTTGAGGCCGAAGTACTCAAGGCTCAAGGCCCGGTGCTGGTTGACTACTGGGCTGAATGGTGTGGCCCTTGCAAAATGATCGCTCCGGTCCTGGACGACATTGCAACCACCTACGAAGGCAAGTTGACCATCGCCAAGCTGAACATCGACGACAACCAGGAAACCCCAGCCAAGCATGGCGTGCGCGGCATTCCTACGCTGATGCTGTTCAAGAACGGCAACGTCGAAGCCACTAAAGTGGGCGCACTGTCGAAGTCCCAGCTGCAAGCTTTCCTCGACGCGAACATCTAAGCGTCATCGAAAAAGCCCCGCAAATCGCGGGGCTTTTTCGTGAAACAGGGCTAGACGCTCAGAAACTCAGGTGGTACATTCGGTCCCGCACTGGTTTCTCCACTGCCCCCTGCAAGCCGTCGCCGACGCATTCCTTTTTCGATTAGTACGCGATCCTGTCGCCTTCTCTGCGGCGCGGCCTCATTAAGCCAAAAGCTTAATTTCCCCCCTCCATAAAATGATTACGTCATTCCTATATGAATCTGACTGAACTCAAGCAAAAGCCGATTACCGACCTGCTCCAGCTGGCCGAAGAAATGGGCATAGAAAATATGGCCCGTTCGCGCAAGCAGGACGTGATTTTCTCCCTGCTCAAGAAGCACGCGAAAAGCGGCGAGGAAATCTCCGGTGATGGCGTGCTGGAGATTCTCCAGGACGGCTTCGGCTTCCTCCGCTCCGCAGACGCCTCCTATCTCGCCGGCCCAGACGACATCTACGTCTCGCCGAGCCAGATCCGTCGCTTCAACTTGCGCACCGGTGACACCATCGTTGGCAAGATCCGTCCTCCGAAGGAAGGCGAGCGTTATTTCGCCCTGCTCAAGGTCGACACGATCAACTTCGATCGTCCCGAGAACGCGAAAAACAAGATTCTCTTCGAGAACCTGACTCCGCTGTTCCCGACCGTGCGCATGAAGATGGAAGCCGGCAACGGTTCCACCGAAGACCTCACTGGTCGTGTAATCGACCTGTGTGCCCCGATCGGCAAGGGCCAGCGTGGCTTGATCGTCGCACCGCCGAAAGCCGGCAAGACCATCATGCTGCAGAACATCGCAGCGAACATTGCACGTAATAACCCTGAAGTTCACCTGATCGTGCTGTTGATCGATGAGCGTCCGGAAGAAGTGACCGAAATGCAGCGCACCGTGCGCGGCGAAGTGGTTGCCTCGACGTTCGATGAGCCGCCAACCCGCCACGTGCAGGTTGCCGAGATGGTGATCGAGAAGGCCAAGCGCCTGGTCGAACACAAAAAAGACGTGGTGATCCTGCTCGACTCCATCACCCGTCTGGCGCGTGCCTACAACACCGTGATCCCAAGCTCCGGCAAGGTGCTGACCGGTGGTGTCGATGCCCATGCCCTGGAGAAGCCCAAGCGTTTCTTCGGTGCGGCTCGCAACATCGAAGAAGGCGGCTCGCTGACCATCATCGCCACCGCGCTGGTTGAAACCGGTTCGAAGATGGACGAAGTGATCTACGAAGAGTTCAAGGGTACCGGTAACATGGAACTGCCCCTGGACCGTCGCATCGCTGAAAAGCGTGTGTTCCCTGCGATCAACATCAACCGTTCCGGCACCCGCCGCGAAGAGTTGCTGACCGCAGACGACGAACTGCAGCGTATGTGGATCCTGCGCAAGCTGCTGCACCCGATGGACGAAGTGGCTGCCATCGAGTTCCTGATCGACAAGCTGAAAACCACCAAGACCAACGACGAGTTCTTCTTGTCGATGAAGCGCAAGTAATACAGCGTTTCAGGTCCAAAAAAATGGCACCCCTCAAGGGGCGCCATTTTTTTTGCGTCGAGATTCGTACGTATTTGTGGCATAAGTATCCGATTAGTAACAAAAATTGACGCGTGACTACGCTCATCCTTTTCGTCACAGACTGACCACATCCTTATGACCACTCTTGCTTACCGCAGAGACATCGACGGCCTGCGTGCCATCGCTGTCCTCGCAGTCGTATTATTTCATTTTGGCGTTCCTGGCATTACTGGCGGTTTTGTTGGCGTTGATGTGTTCTTCGTCATTTCCGGCTTTTTAATTACGTCAATTATCTGGCGTGAGCGCCAGGCTGGCCGCTTCAGTTTCATCGATTTCTGGGCTCGCCGCGCCCGGCGTATCCTGCCCGCGCTGTTTGTGATGATCGCTGCGACACTGGCAGTGGGTTGGTTTCTGTTGGCGCCCAAAGACTACGAGGAGTTGGGCCGGTCGGCGCACTATCAGGTGACGTTTACCTCCAACTTGCTGTTCTCGCGTCAGCATGGCTATTTCGATGTGTCTTCAGACATCAAACCCTTGCTGCATACCTGGTCGCTGGCGGTAGAGGAGCAGTTCTATATCTTCTTCCCGCTGTTGCTGGCGTTGCTGTCGAGCCGCCTGAAACACTGGCGCCTGGCGCTGTTCGCGGTGTTGCTCGGGTCTTTTGGCATGAGCGTCTGGGCGGTTGAGCATGAGCCGCAAAAAGCTTTCTTCCTGTTGCATCTGCGCGCCTGGGAATTGCTGGCCGGCGCGATGCTGGCAGTGTTGCCCAAGCATGAGTGGCGCGCTTCGCCCGCTTTGGCGCAAGGGGTCAGCCTGGCCTCCATGGCACTGATACTGATCGCTGTATTGGGTTATGACGCAAAAACACCGTTTCCCGGCGCAACCGCTCTATTGCCTGTGCTGGGGGTCGTCGGCTTGATCTGGGCCAACGGCCAGCAGCACACCTGGGTCGGCCGCCTATTGAGTACGCGGGTGATGGTAGGTATCGGGCTGATTTCCTATTCCTGGTACCTCTGGCACTGGCCGGTTTTCGTGTACGCCAACTATGCCGCAGTGGATGGCTTGAGCGCCCTGGAACTGGCCGGGTTGATGCTGCTGTCGCTGGTGCTGGGCTACCTGTCCTGGCGCTTCGTGGAAACGCCGTTCCGGGAAAAACGCCTGCTGGCCGGGCGCAAGGCGATTCTGGCTTCAGCCTTGGTCGGCATCCTGGCCCTTGGCTTTACCGGCTTGGCGATACGTGAGTTCGATGGTGTGCCTTCGCGCTTGTCTGAACAGGCATTGCGTTTTGCCCAGGCCAAGAAGTGGAGCCCGGACCTGCTGGCGTGCATGGCTGACAAAGACACCCCCGATGATCGGCTGTTCTGCCATTTCGGTCCGAAAAGCCAATCTGTTTCAGCGCTGGTATGGGGCGACAGTCACGCCACTGCGCTGATACCCGCGCTCAAAGAGGGTGCTGATCGCCACGATATCAGCTTGGTAGAGGCCAGTTTTGCCGGCTGTATCCCGCTGGATGGCCTGGAGAATATTGCTCGATGCGCGCACTTCAACCGTCGCGTCGAGAAGGCCATGGCCGAGCAGGCGTTCAGCGACGTGGTGCTGGCGGCCCGTTGGAGCCTGTACGTCTATGGGCAAATGTCGGGTGACAAGGAGCATGCGCTTAAGGACCCCGGCACTGGCCAGTATGTGCGTGCCGTCGCCGAGCAACGTTTTGCCCAGGGCCTGCGTGAACGCATCCAGAGTTTGCGTGCTGCCGGGCATCAGGTATGGCTGGTCAAGGAAGTGCCGCTGCAGGAAATCATCGTGCCTTACCGTCTCAGCCGCCTGGCGATGATGAACCGGCCAGTGGAGGGTGAAGGGCTCGCCGTAGCCGAGCATGTGAAGCGCCAGGCCTTTATCACGCAGTTGTTTGACGAACTGGCGGCGGGCGACAGCGGTGTCAAGGTGCTGGACCCTGCGCCCCTGCTGTGCGGCGCCGATGGTTTGTGCCGGGTCGAACTCAATGGTCGAGCGTTGTATACCGACGATAACCATCTGTCAGACGTTGGTGCCCGGCACATCGAAGCCTTCCTGGAACCATTGTTCAGTTCCTTGCAATCACGAGGGCTGACGGCCAATTAAGCTGCCAGCCGCCCTCAGAGCAGGTAGGATGTACGCCTATTTTACGGGTGGCATGGTTAATGAAATTCAAGGATCTTCGGGATTTCGTGCAGCAACTTGAGCAGCGCGGAGAGTTGAAACGTATCCAGATGCCGATTTCTCCGGTGCTGGAAATGACTGAGATTTGCGACCGCACCTTGCGCAGCAAGGGCCCGGCGCTGCTGTTCGAAAAACCGACCGGCTTTGACATTCCGGTGCTGGGCAACCTGTTCGGTACTCCCGAGCGTGTGGCCTTTGGCATGGGCGCCGAGTCGGTCAGCGAACTGCGCGAGATCGGCAAATTGCTGGCCTTTCTCAAGGAACCCGAGCCGCCCAAGGGCTTGAAGGACGCCTGGTCGAAGCTGCCGATCTTCCGCAAAATCATTGCCATGGCCCCCAAGGTGGTCAAGGACGCGGTATGCCAGGAAGTGGTCATCGAGGGCGATGATGTCGACCTGGCCATGCTCCCGGTGCAAACCTGCTGGCCGGGCGACGTTGGGCCGCTGATTACGTGGGGCCTGACCGTTACCAAGGGCCCGAACAAGGACCGCCAGAACCTCGGCATCTACCGTCAGCAAGTCATCGGCCGTAACAAGGTGATCATGCGCTGGCTGAGCCACCGTGGCGGCGCTCTCGACTTCCGTGAGTGGTGCGAGAAGCATCCCGGCCAGCCATTTCCGGTTTCAGTCGCTTTGGGTGCCGATCCGGCCACCATCCTCGGCGCCGTGACGCCTGTGCCCGACAGCCTGTCCGAATACGCCTTCGCCGGTTTGCTGCGCGGTAACCGCACCGAATTGGTCAAGTGCCGCGGTAACGACCTGCAAGTACCGGCCACCGCCGAAATCATCCTCGAGGGCGTGATTCACCCGGGCGAGATGGCCGATGAAGGCCCTTACGGCGATCACACCGGCTACTACAACGAAGTCGATAGCTTCCCGGTGTTTACCGTCGAGCGCATCACCCATCGGATCAAGCCGATCTACCACAGTACCTACACGGGCCGTCCGCCGGATGAGCCGGCCATCCTCGGCGTGGCGCTCAACGAAGTGTTCGTGCCGATCCTGCAAAAGCAATTCCCCGAAATCACCGACTTCTACCTGCCGCCGGAAGGTTGCTCGTACCGCATGGCGATCGTGACCATGAAGAAGTCGTACCCGGGACATGCCAAGCGGGTCATGTTGGGTGTGTGGTCGTTTTTGCGACAGTTCATGTACACCAAGTTCGTTATCGTCACTGACGACGACATCAATGCCCGGGACTGGAACGACGTGATCTGGGCCGTCACCACGCGCATGGACCCCAAGCGCGACACGGTGATGATCGATAACACGCCGATCGACTACCTCGACTTCGCCTCGCCGGTCTCGGGGCTGGGCTCGAAGATGGGCCTGGATGCCACCCACAAGTGGCCGGGTGAGACCACTCGCGAGTGGGGCCGGGTGATCGTCAAGGATGAAGCCGTCACGGCGCGTGTCGATGCGATCTGGAACGAATTGGGAATAGATTGATGCGTGTAACCCTGCAACCTTCCGGCGCTGTGCTGGAGCTGGATCCTGGCGAGCGAATCCTCGACGGCGCACGTCGCCTGGGCTATGAGTGCCCCCAAGCCTGCCGCAATGGCGTATGCCATGTGTGTGCGGCGTTGCTGGTGGAAGGGCGGGTACGCCAAGCCGGCGAGGTGCGTGATCATGGTGAGTTCTACACCTGTATCGCCGAACCCTTGGAGGACTGCGTTGTGTTGTGGGATGGGGTACTGGCGCCGGGAGAGTTGCCGTTGCGCAAATTGTCGTGCCAATTGATTGAGTGCGTAGACGTCGGTGGCGATGTGTGGCGTGTACGCCTGCGTGCCCCGGCGGGCAAGGCAGTACGTTACCACGCCGGGCAATACCTGATGATCGAGCGGGAGAATGGCGAGAAATCGGCGTTTTCCCTGGCCTCGGCGCCCAACGCCGGACGCGAGTTGGAGCTGCATGTACTGGCCCGCGAGGACAGCGCGCGCAACCTCATCGACCAATTGCAGCGTAACCAGATGGCTCGCGTCGAACTTCCGTTCGGTGACACCCACCTGGCCGAGTTGCCGGACGGGCCGCTGGTGCTGATGGCTGCCGGCACCGGCATGGCGCAGATGCATAGCCTGATCGAGCACTGCCGTGCGTCCGGCTTCAAGCACCCGGTGCACCTGTACTGGGGCGTACGCCGCCCGGAAGATTTCTACCAGATCGAGCATTGGGAGCAATGGCAGCAATTGCCCAACCTGTTCCTGCACAAGGTGGTCAGCGACCTGTGCGGCTGGGAAGGCCGCTGTGGTTTGCTGCATGAAGCGGTGTGCGAGGACATTGCCGACCTCAACAGCGTGCATGTCTATGCCAGCGGTTCACCGGCGATGATCTACGGCACCCTGGATGCATTGGTCAACGCCGGCATGGATGCGCACCGCATGCGTGCCGACGTCTTCGCCTATGCCCCAAGACCCTGAAACCTTACGCTGGATAATGTGGGAGCTGGCTTGCCTGCGATAGCGGTGGGTCAGTGTCTCATTTGCCGACTGGCACACCGCCATCGCAGGCAAGCCAGCTCCCACAGCGGACGGTGTCGTGTCAGAAGCGTAAGCCAGTCGTCACCATCGCCGCATTGAACCCCAGCAGCACCAGCTCCGCCGCCACCGGCCCATAGTGGGCGCCCACGGACGGAATGATCACTGGCGCCACGCCGAATCGATTCAACGGAATCTTGTCGCGATACTCGCCGCGATAGCCCTGGAGCAGCCCGCCGGTCAATTTCGCATACACCGGGTAGTCGACCATGTCATAGCGCTTGCCCGCGTAGGCGTAGTACGAGCGCTGGCGGAACGAGTTGCGAAAGGTCACCCCGCCATACACCAGGCCCGACGCCTCATTGCGCTCCAGGCCGATCAGGTCCTGTTTGTTGTTGTGTTGCGGGTCGGGTGCGAAGTGCCGGGTGTAGACGCTGGTCTGGGCGTACCAGAAGCCTTTGTCGTCAGTCGCCGTTGGTGTTTCGCTAGCCAGTGCAGTGGTGGCCTGGGCAAGCAATAACAAGCCAGGCAATCGGAATTTTTTCATGGCGACCTCGGTAGTCGATTTGATGAGCGGCTAAGTGGGTCGTTATAGGCGCGCCAGTTTGACGGCTTGGCACGCGCCCAGGCTGAACCGGGGCTGAAAGTACCGGGATTAGCTGCGTGGATCCTGACGAATGGGCGAGCGTGCTTATGCTTTTGCTTATTCTTTTAAGGTATTTATTCTGGTTGATGAATATCTTTAAGCTATATCGCAACGGACTACCGACTTCACCGACCATAACCAGATACTGACCGCCACCGCCCGCCAGTCGGATCGATCGTACGAACTTCACGCATTGCAGTTCTATTTTTGATTCAAAGGGGAGCGGTATGGGGAGCTACAAGAAACACACGCTATACACGGCGATTTTGTCGGCCAACTTGCTGACCGTTGTGGGGTTCAATCCAGTGCAGGCAGACGAAACATCCGCCGCCGATGCGCCCAGGCTCGACACCGTCATCGTGACCGGCACCCGAGCCCAGGAGCGCACGGCAAGTGCTTCGCTGTCGCCAATCGATGTGATCTCCGGTGAGACGCTACGCAGCACCGGCTCCGACGAACTGGGCGCCGTATTGGCGCGCTTGATTCCGTCGATCAACTTCCCACGGCCAAGCCTGGTGGATGGCGCCGAGCTGGTGCGCCCGGCGCAGTTGCGCGGCTTGTCGCCGGACCAAGTGTTGGTGCTGGTCAACGGCAAGCGCCGCCATACCAGTGCTTTCGTCAACCTGGGCGGTGCCGTTGGGCGCGGTTCGGCCCCGGCGGACTTGAATGCCATCCCACTGTCGGCGGTGGACCATATCGAAGTGCTGCGCGATGGTGCTTCTGCACGTTACGGCTCTGATGCGATTGCCGGGGTGATCAACGTGATCCTCAAGCAGGCCGACCATGGCGGGTCGATTTCCACCAAGTTCGGCGAGTACAAGAAAGGCGACGGCATCCAGCGTAATGTCAGCGGTAATACTGGCTTGGCGTTGGGCGACAACGGCTTTATCAGCCTGTCGGCCGAAGGCGCCGACAACGATTATACCAACCGTGCCGGTAACGATTACCGACCA
This sequence comes from Pseudomonas libanensis, assembly GCF_001439685.1. Classification (GTDB taxonomy): domain Bacteria; phylum Pseudomonadota; class Gammaproteobacteria; order Pseudomonadales; family Pseudomonadaceae; genus Aquipseudomonas; species Aquipseudomonas libanensis. The sequence goes on along the minus strand of NZ_JYLH01000003.1, from coordinate 41,980 downwards.
GGCAGCATTGGCTCCACCACCTACGGCCAGCGTGTGTTCCGTCAAGGCGAGCCGGCTACCAATGAGGGGAAATTCCAGTTCAACTCGGAATATTCCTTCAGCGATGCAGCCGAGTTCTACACCTTTGGTGGCTACAGCAAGCGCCGCGGTGAAACAGCGGCGTTCTACCGGGCCAGCAACGCTTCCAATAACATTGCCGCACTCAACCCCAACGGCTACTTGCCGCTGATCAAGGGCAACCTGGAAGACACTTCTTTGGTGGTGGGCCTGCGCGGCCAATTGGCCTACGACTGGCATTACGACTTGTCGGCAAACTACGGCAAGAATCAGTACGAGCTGGGCACCGAAACCATCAACACCTCCCTGGGCCTGGCGACGCCGCGCAAGTTTAACAACGGCACCCTGAGCAACGACCAGAAACAAGTCAGTTTGGACCTGTCCCGTGAGTTCGACGTGGGCTTGCTGCCGTACCCGGTCTCCGTGGCGTTCGGCGGTGAATACCTGCATCAGGGCTATGAAATCGAAGCGGGCGAGCCTGCCTCCTATTACCAGACCGGCAGTTCGGGCCTGGGTGGTTTCCGGGATGCCGATGCCGGTACCAGTACCCGGCACAACTGGGCGCAATACCTGGACCTGGAAACCAAGTTCACCGAAAAACTCAGTGCCTCGGCCGCCGTGCGCCACGAGGATTACAGTGACTTCGGCTCCAACGTCAGCGGCTCGCTGTCAGCCCGCTATGACTTCACCCCTCAAGTGGCCTTGCGTGGCAGTCTCTCCAACGGTTTCCGTGCGCCGTCCCTGGCCCAGCAGAACTTTGCCTACACCTCGTCGCAGCTGATCGGCAGCACCATCCAGGAAGCTGGCACCTTCCCGGCCAACAGCCAGGTGGCCCGCCTGCTCGGTGCCGAGGACCTCAAGGCCGAGAAGTCGCGCAACTACAGCCTGGGCCTGGTACTGGAGCCGGCCGATGACCTGACCGTCACGCTCGACGTGTACCGCATCGACATTCGCGACCGCATCAGCCTGTCCTCCAACCTCAATCTCAACCCGGCGACGGTTGCCTACCTGCAAGCTAACGGTGTCGGCAATATCAACTACACCTCCGCCCGTTACTTCACCAACGCCACGGACACCAGCACCGATGGTGTCGACCTGGTGGCCAACTATCGTTACCAGTTCGATAACGGCATCCGTTGGAACAGCACCGTGGGCTATAACTACAACCACACCAAAGTCACCGACGTGAAAGCCAACCCGGCGATCCTCGACAGCCTGGGGGCCAATCTGGTGCGAGTGGATCGTCGCGAGCGTATCGGTTTGCTCGGTGACACCACGCCCCAGCACAAGCTGAGCCTGGGCAACGACTTCACCTTCGGCCGTTGGGCGCTGCACAGCAACCTGGTGCGCTATGGCGAGTTCACCAGCTATCAGGCGGACAAGATCAACGACCAGACTTTCAAGGCCGCCTGGGTGCTGGATCTGTCAGCCGACTACAAGCTCAAGAATTGGACCTTTACCCTGGGGGGCGACAACGTTACCGACAAATACCCAGAAAAGGTCAATGCCTACGCCAGCAGTGGCGGCAATCTGGCCTATAGCACTTTTTCGCCGTACGGTTACAGCGGCGCGTTTTATTACGGTAGAGTTGCTTACAACTGGTAACACACAGGAGGCGCACCGCTTTTCGCCATGACCGCCATTGAAACCGATCTTTTGCAGTTGGCTTACCCTCCGCGGCTCGATCTTGGGCCGCAACTCACTCACGAACAATTAATGAGCTCGATGCAGGCCACCATGGCCCGGCACAAGGGGGGGCCGGTGTGGCTGTTTGCCTATGGTTCGCTGATCTGGCGCCCTGAATGTTCGTCGACCGAACGGGTGCGCGCACGGGTTCACGGTTATCACCGCGGCTTGTACCTGTGGTCCCACGAGCATCGGGGTACGCCGGAGTTGCCGGGGTTGGTGTTCGGGCTGGATCGCGGCGGATCCTGCAGCGGGTTTGCCTACCGCTTGCCGGAGGACCAGTTGGAGGCCTCGCTGTACGCCTTGTGGCAGCGCGAGATGCCTTACCCTTCTTATCGGCCACACTGGCTCAGCTGCCGATTGGAGGATGGCAGTACCGTGCAGGCGTTGGGGTTTGTGTTGGAGCGGCACTTGCCCAGCTATGCCGGCAACTTGCCCGATATTGTGCTCAATCACGTGCTGCAAAGCGCTTGCGGGCGTTACGGCACCACTCGCGATTATGTCGAGCAGACCGTGAACGCCCTGCGTAGCCACGCCATGCCAGATAAGAACCTGGAGGCGCGGCTCAAGCGTTGTGCCAGGGATTGCCCGGGTGCTTAACGCGCCGAGCTGACGCTGTTGGTGTGCCACAGCGTGGGGATCAGGAACGCGATCGCCAGTACGCAGGCACCGACCAGCAACACGAACCCACCGTCCCAGCCGAAATGGTCAACCGTGTAGCCCATGGCCGCACTGGCTGCCACCGAACCACCCAGGTAACCGAACAAACCGGTGAAGCCCGCTGCGGTGCCGGCGGCTTTCTTCGGTGCCAGTTCCAGCGCCTGCAGGCCAATCAGCATTACCGGGCCGTAGATCAGAAAGCCGATGGAGAACAGCGCGATCATGTCGATCATCGGGTTGCCCGGCGGGTTGAGCCAGTAAACCAGGGTCGCCACGGTCACCAGGGCCATGAACACGATGCCGGTCAGGCCGCGGTTGCCACGGAAGATCTTGTCCGACATCCAGCCGCACAACAGCGTGCCAGGGATACCGGCCCACTCATAGAAGAAATACGCCCAGGACGACTTATCGACCGTGAAGTGCTTGGCTTCTTTCAAGTAGGTCGGCGCCCAGTCCAGCACGCCGTAGCGCAACAGGTAGACGAACACGTTGGCGAAGGCGATGTACCAGAGCATTTTGTTGCGCAGCACGTACTTGACGAAGATTTCCTTGGCGCTGAATTCGTCTTCGTGGCTGGCGTCGTAGCCTTCCGGGTAATCGTTCTTGTACTGCTCGATCGGTGGCAGGCCCACCGATTGCGGGGTATCGCGCATGGTGATGAAGGCAAACGCCGCCACCGCCAAGGCCACCGTAGCCGGCACATAGAACGCCGCATGCCAGTCGTTGAACCACGCCATGCCCAGCAGGAACAGCGGGCCAATCAGGCCACCGCCGACGTTGTGCGCCACGTTCCATACCGACACCACGCCGCCGCGTTCTTTCTGCGACCACCAGTGCACCATGGTTCGTCCACTCGGCGGCCAGCCCATGCCCTGGGCCCAGCCGTTGATGAACAGCAGGATGAACATCATGGTCACGCTGGACGTTGCCCAAGGTGCGAAACCGAAAATGAACATCACACCCGCTGAAACAAGCAGGCCGAAGGGCAGGAAGTAGCGTGGGTTGGAGCGGTCGGAGACCAGGCCCATGAGGAACTTGGACAAGCCGTAGGCAATCGCAATCGCCGACATCGCCAGGCCCAGTTCACCGCGGGTGTAACCCTCGTCGATCAGGTAGGGCATGGCCAGGGAGAAGTTTTTGCGCAGCAGGTAATAGCCTGCGTAACCGAAGAAAATACCGGCGAAGATCTGCCAGCGCAGTCGTCGATAGGTACTGTCTATTTTTTCTTCAGGCAGGGGCGCCTGGTGTGCGGCAGGACGAAAGAAAGCAAACATTCAAGAGCTCCAAATTTCTTGTTTTGACTGCGGATGCGAATGTTACAGTTTCGTTACCGAAAATAGCATCGCCTCTTATCTGCAAACACAGGAAACGCGAGCAATTGCATGTTCTTTTACGAACATGTCGCTAATGGATAAGTGGTGGTCGTGATTAGGTCCTAAGACCACTGAGTAACTACTGTGGTGGCTTGCCTGCGATGGCGGTTTTTCAGGTTCATCTGTAGCAGCTGACCCACCGCTATCGCAGGCAAGCCAGCTCCCACATGGGTTGCATTCCAGGTGTGTTATCGGGTTTGGACAACTATTTTACCCACTGCCTTGCGCTGCCCCAGATCATTGATCGCCTGGGCCGTCTGCTCCAGCGGATACACCTGCGACACCAACGGCTTCAACCTGCCCTCGGCATACCACCCAAACAACTGCTGAAAGTTCGCCGCGTTATCCTGCGGCTGGCGCTGGGCAAACGAGCCCCAGAACACCCCGACCACCGCCGCGCCCTTGAGTAATGCCAGGTTCACCGGCAGTTCAGGAATGCGCCCGCTGGCAAACCCCACCACTAGCAGGCGGCCGTTCCAGGCGATGGCGCGGATGGCCTGGTCAAACAGGTCGCCGCCCACCGGGTCGTAGATCACATCGGCGCCATTGCCATCGGTCAGGCGCTTGACCTCGTCCTTGAGGCTGGCTTCGCTGTAGTTGATCAGCTCATCGGCGCCGGCCGCCTTGGCCACCGCGAGTTTGTCGGCGCTGCTGGCGGCGGCGATCACCCGGGCGCCCATGGCCTTGCCGATTTCCACGGCGGCCAGGCCCACGCCGCCGGAGGCACCGAGCACCAGCAGGGTTTCACCGGGTTGCAGGTTGGCGCGCTGTTTGAGCGCGTGCATCGAGGTGCCGTAGGTCATGCTGAAGGCGGCAGCGGTGTTGAAGTCCATGCTTGGCGGGATCGGCAGCACGTTATAGCCGGGCACCGCGACCTGCTCGGCAAAGCTGCCCCAACCGGTCAGTGCCATCACGCGGTCACCGACTTTCAGGTGGCTGACTTTCTCACCCACTTCACTGACCACGCCCGCCGCTTCGCCACCGGGTGAGAATGGAAAGGGCGGCTTGAACTGGTACTTGCCCTCGATGATCAGGGTGTCCGGGAAATTCACCCCGGCCGCGTGCACGTCCAGCAGGATCTCGTTCTTCTTGATCGCAGGGCTCGCGATTTCTTCCAGCACCAGGGTTTCGGCGGGGCCGAAGGCTTTGCACAGCACAGCTTTCATCGGACTATTCCTTTTGGTGTCGTGGCCGATAAGTGTAGGAGGGTACGCCCGCGGGTCAACGAGCATGCCCGGGCCTGATAAGCCGCCATAAGCTTGTGCTCAGCCTTGCTAGCGTTATGCTACCGGGCAACCGAATTCGAGGAATGAACTGTGAAAGCGTGGATCCTGATGATGCTGGCCCTGACGTTGCCGATGGCAGCCCAGGCCGAGGAAGCCAAAGAAGGCGAGGCGCCGAAGGTCAGCTATATCAGCCTGACGCCGCCGTTTGTAGGCAATTACGGCCTGGATGGCACCGCGAAGCTCAAGGTGTACAAGGCCGACATCGCATTGCGCGTGACCGGCACCGAAGCAGCCGCAGCGGTCAAAGCCAACGATCCACTGATTCGCAACCAACTGGTGGCGCTGTTCACCCAGCAGACCAGCGAGGCCATGAGTACGGTCGAAGGCAAGGAAAAGCTGCGCCAGGAAGCTCTGAAACAAACCCAGCAAGTGATGAACGATGAGACCGGCAAGCCGGTGGTCGAGGACCTGCTCTTCAACAACCTGATCATCCAGTAAAGCCGGCGCTTCGCGCCATTCGCGAGCAAGCCCGCTCCCACATTTGATCGAGTTCGAATGCGATCAAATGTGGGAGCGGCTTGCTCGCGAAGAGGTCCTGCCAGGCGCCTCAGGAAGCCAGGCTTTTGCGAAACCGCACCAACGCCACCGCAAAAAACACCAAGCCAATCCCCGCCAGCGCCAGCAAATCCGGCCACACCACGCTCACCCCAGCATCCCTGAATAAAATCGCCGCACTCAAGCTCACAAAGTGCGTCGACGGCGAGCCCTGCATCACCCACTGCAACCATTCGGGCATGCTGTCCAGCGGCGTACTGCCGCCTGAGAGCAACAGCATCGGGATAATCACCGGGATCGCCAGCAAGCCGAACTGCGGCGTCGAGCGGGCGAGGGTGGCGAGGAAGATACCCAGTGCCGTGCTCGCAAACAGATACAGCGCCGTCACCAGCAGGAACAGGCTCAACGAGCCGGCCAACGGCACGCCGAGCAAGCCTTTGACCACCAGTTCCAGGGACAGCCATGTACACAACACCACCACCAGCATGTTGCTCCAGATTTTTGCCAGCATGATCTCCAGCGCGGTCAGGGGCAGCACCAGCAGGTGGTCGAGGGTGCCGTGTTCGCGTTCGCGCAGCAGGGCGGTGCCGGTCAGCACGATGGCGAGGATGGTGATGTTGTTGACGATCTGGATCACCGCCAGGAACCAGCCACCTTCCAGGTTGGTATTGAACAGCGCCCGGGTAGTCAGCAGGGCGGGGACTTTGCCGGCAGCGTCGGCCCGGCCGCTGTAGGTCAGCAGTTCGCGTTGGAAAATCCGCCCGATATAACCGGCCCCCATAAAGGCCTGGCTCATGGCCGTGGCATCGACGTTCACCTGCACACCCGGCTGGCGCCCCGCCAACAGGTCGGCCTGGAAATTCGCCGGGACATTGACGACGAAGGTGTACTGGCCGCTGTCCATGACCTTGTCCAGTTGGTCATAGGCCAGTGGCGCCGGCGCCTGGAACTCTGGTGGCTGCAGGGCCTCGGCCATTTGCCGCGAGAGCGCGCTGTGGTCTTCATCGACAAAGGCCACGCTGGCGTTGTGCACACCAATCACCGAACCGGCAGCGGGCATGTAGATCGCCACGGTGAAGGCGTAGAACAGAAACAGCAGCAACACGCTGTCGTGGCGCAGGCTGGTAAGTTCCTTGAGCCCCAGGCGCAGGATATGGGCGAGCTTGTGCATCAGGCCTCCTGCTTCTTGAGCATCACCAGGCTCAGCCCGGTGAAACCGACGAAAAACCCGAACAACGCCAGGCACTGCGGCCACAGCTGCCGCAGGTCCAGAGCCTTGGTGAAGGTGCCCACCGCAATATCCAGGAAGTGCCCGGCGGGGAACAGCATGCCCATCAGCGCCGCTGCGCCTTCCAGGGAGGAGCGCGGCACGATCAGCCCGGAAAACTGGATGGTCGGCAGGCTGGTGATGATCATGGTGCCGAGGATCGCTGCGATCTGGGTGCGGGTGAATGCCGAGATCAACAGGCCCATGCTGGTGGTCGCCAGCACGTACAACAGGCCACCGAAGGCCAGGGTCAAGCCGCTGCCTTTGAACGGTACACCGAACAACCAGCGGTTCATCGCCACCAGCAGCGCCAGGTTGACCAGGCTGACGGCCAGGTAGGGCGCCTGTTTGCCCAGGAGGAACTCCAGGCGTGTCAGCGGCGTGGCATAGAAGTTGGTGATTGACCCCAGCTCCTTCTCCCGCACGATACCCAGGGCGGTGAGCATCGCCGGAATAAATGCCAGGATCAGCGCCATCACGCCCGGGCCGATAGCGTTCACGCTGACCACGTCCTGGTTGTAGCGAAAGCGTGTTTCCAGCTTGACGGCGGCTTGAGTATTGCGGGGCAGGCTGCTCAACTCGGCCAACTGCTGGAGATTGCTTTGGTGTACCGCTTCGACGTAGTTACGGCTGGTTTCGGCGCGAAACGGCATGCCGCCATCGATCCATGCAGCCACGGTCGGTTGGCGCCCGGCGTACAGGTCGCGGCCAAAACCCGGTGGGATCTCCAGGGCCAGTTTGATTTCCGAGCGTTGCAGGCGCCGGTGCAATTCGTTGGCGTCGCGGATGGGAGCTTGCTCGGCGAAATAGCGTGAACTGCGAAATGCTTCCAGGTAGGCGCGGCTTTGCGGGGTCTGGTCCTGGTCATAGACGGCGAAGGCGAGGTTTTCCACATCCAGGGAGATGCCGTAGCCGAAGATCACCATCATGAACATCGCCCCGAGCAAGGCGAAAGCCATGCGTACTCTGTCGCGCAGCAACTCCTTGCCTTCGCGACTGGCCACGGCCGACCACCGTGCCAGGCTGAAGCCGCTTTTGCTCACCGGCGGCGCGTGGGTGTCGTTAACGGTTGCACGGGGGGCGGCGGGTTCGGGTTCACCTTGGGCCTGTTCCAGGCAGGTGACGAAAGCCGCTTCCAGGGTGTCGCCGTGGAACTGCTGTTGCAACGCCTCGGGTGTGTCGCAGGCCAGCACTTTGCCGGCATGCATCAAGGAGATGCGGTCGCAGCGCTGGGCTTCATTCATAAAGTGGGTGGACAGGAAGATGGTCACACCTTGTTCCCGCGACAACTCGATCAGCAACCGCCAGAAATCATCCCGCGCCGCCGGGTCGACGCCCGATGTGGGCTCATCGAGGATCAGCACTTCCGGGCGATGCAGCACCGCAACCGCCAAGGACAAACGCTGGCGCAGGCCAAGGGGCAACTCGCCGGAGGGCTGCTCGGCGACTCCACCGAGGTCGAAGCGTTGGATCAGTTCATCAATACGCGGGCCGCTGTCGGCCTTGGGCAGGTCGAACAGTTGCGCATGCAGCACCAGGTTCTGGCGCACGCTCAGCTCGCCATACAGCGAGAAGCTTTGCGACATGAAGCCCACGCGCTTGCGGGTGGCCAGGTCCTTGGCGTCTACCGGTTTGCCCAGCAGGATTGCACTGCCCTCGGTGGCCGGCATCAACCCGGTCAGGACTTTCATGGTGGTGGTCTTGCCGCAACCGTTGGAACCGAGGAAGCCGAAGATCTCGCCGCGGCCAATGGCAAAGCTGACCTTGTTCACCGCGGTGAAATCGCCAAAGCGCAGGGTCAGGTCGTGGGCCTGGATGGCGATATCGGTGTTGTCGCCCGTGCGTGGTGGAATCACCAGTGGTTGGTTGTCGTGGGCGCTGTCGCCCTGGAAGTGAGTAAAGGCTTCATCCAGCTTGCCGCTGGGCGTAATCATCGCCAGTTCGCGGCTCAGCCCATCGGCGATCAACCTGCCACGGTCGAGCATCAGGCAATGCTCGAACTGCTCGGCCTCTTCCATGTAGGCGGTAGCCACCAGCAGCGTCAGTTGCGGGCGCTCACTGCGTACACTGTCGACCAGCTCCCAGAAGCGCCGGCGTGACAGCGGGTCGACGCCGGTGGTGGGCTCGTCGAGGATCAACAGGTCCGGATCATGGATCAGTGCGCAGCACAGGCCGAGCTTCTGCTTCATACCCCCAGAGAGCTTGCCCGCCGGGCGCTCGGCAAAGCGTGCGAGGTCGGTGGCGAGCAACAGATTGTGCATACGTTGGTCGCAATCGGCTTTCGACAGGCCAAACAAGGTGGCGAAGAAACGGATGTTTTCGCTGATGGACAACTCGGGGTACAAGTTACCGCCCAGACCCTGAGGCATAAAGGCGATGCGCGGGTACAGGCTGTTGCGATGGCGACGGTCTTGGATGGAGCCGCCGAGCACCTGCAACTGGCCGTCCTGCAGCTTCTTAACCCCGGCGATCAACCCCAGCAGGCTTGATTTGCCGGCGCCGTCCGGGCCGATCAACCCGCAGCGGGTGCCGGCCGGCAGGCTGAAGGCAATGTCGAGCAGTGCCTGTTGCTTGCCGTAGCGGTGGTTGATCCCCGTGGCGTGCAGCGCCAGGCCGCTCATTGCAGGTTGGCCGGCCAGTCGATATCGGCTGTGCGCACATAACCCGCGCCAGGCATGCCCGGTTTGGCTTGGGGCACGGCACTGGGTTGAGTCAGGTGCAATTTGACGCGGAACACCAGTTTCTGCCGCTCATCGCGGGTTTCCACTTCCTTGGGGGTGAACTGGGATTTGGCCGCGACAAAACTGATTTTGGCCGGCAACGCCTGCTGGGGCAGGGCGTCGAGCAGAATGCGCGCTTCACTGCCGACGGTCAGGCGACCGGTGACGGAGGCGGGCAGGTACAGGTTCATGTACTGGTCATTGGGGTCAATCAGCAGCAACACGCGCCCACCCGCGCCGAGCACTTCACCTGGCTCGGCCAGGCGCAACTGGATGATGCCGTCGATGGGCGCACGCAGGCTGCTGTCATCGATTTCGCTGGTGAGCTGGGCCACCTGGGCCTGGGCTGCGCCGATGGCGGCCTTCACCGCGTTGACCTGGGCCTGGGCGGCGATCACCGCGGCATTGCCGGTGTTCTGGCGCGCCTGCTGCTGGTCGATCAACTGGCTGCTGGCGAAGCCGCGCCGGTACAGCTCCTGGGTACGCTTGAGTTCCTGGCTGGCCAGCAGTTGCTCGCTTTGGCGCAACTGCACGTTGGCTTCGGCGGCGGCGAAGTTTTCCTTGGCGCGCAACACCTCGGCTTCGGCCTGGGCGCGCTGGGCTTGCAGGGTGCGAGTGTCCATGCGCGCCAGCAGCTGGCCCTTGAGCACGGTGTCGCCTTCATCCACGCGCACTTCTGCCAGCCGGCCCGGAATCTTGGCGGCGATCTGCACTTCGGTGGACTCCAGCCGCCCGTTACCCATGCTCAAGCCTTCGGGCAGGCGGTCCTGGGTCGAGCGCCAGTAACCAAAGGCGCCGGCCCCCAGCAGCAGGACGATCAGGGCGATGGCGAAAAGACGGGAGGTACGGTGGTTCGTAGACATGGCTGCATCCTGCGGCGTTAGCGTCCCAGTGTGACGGGTTTACCCCGTGAGGGTCTTGATATCGGTCAGTTAAAGCAGATGAAGGATGGCCGCCCACTGTTCAGGCGTGACAGCCATGACCGAAAGCCGGCTGCCTTTGTGCACCAGCGGCATTTCGGCAAGGGCGGTTTGCTGCTTCAGATAGCCCAGGCTCAGCACCTTGGGGAAGGTGTTGACGTGGGCCACCGTAATTGCGCTCCACGGGTTTTTCTCTGCGCTGGCCTTGGCGTCGAAATAAGGGCTGTCCGGTTCCAGGGCAGTGGGGTCCGGGTAGGCAGCCTCGATGATTTTGCCGATACCGGCAATACCCGGCTGCGGGCAACTGGAGTGGTAGAAGAAAAATTCATCGCCCACGGCCATCGCCCGCAAAAAGTTGCGCGCCTGATAGTTACGCACCCCATCCCAGCGCGCTTGGCCCAGCGTTTCCAGGCCGGTGATGGAGAGTTCGTCGGGCTCGGATTTCATCAGCCAGTAGGCCATTTTTGGGCTCCTGAAAAAGTCATTGGGCAAGTTGTCAGGCAATTCCATCAGCAAACCGACAGTCGGTTGGCGTCAAGGTTTGCGTGTTGGTTCACGTTACCGCAGAATGCGCGCTTTTAGGCTTGACGCAGCTGCAACGGACTACTTTGGAACGTTGTTGTCATCGTGTACGAGGTGCCTGAAGGGGGGCAATCGATGCAACGTAAACCGGATTTACTATGGATTTTGGTTATTTTGTTTGGTCTGGGCGTCGTGACCACCGGTTATGCCCAGAGCCTTTGGTCGAACAAGACCGATGCACCGGTTGAACTGGCTCAGCAGCAGCCACAACCGTTCAAGCGTTAACTCGAAGCATTAACTAAGGCGCCGCTGTTTCCAGCGGCGTTTCTGCGACATACCACTGCTTATCGGTCACCGTCCCCGCCAACGGCACATCCCAGCTTGCCTGCGCCAGTCGCCCGACTTTCTGGCATTCGTGGGCCAGCCCCAGCAGCGTCGGCTTGCGCCAGCTATGGCGGCGGGCCAGATAGGCCAGGCTGCGGTCGTAGAACCCGCCTCCCATGCCCAGGCGCCCGCCCGCATCATCGAAGCCCACCAGCGGCAACAGCACCAAATCCAACGCCCAGACCTGGCGTTGGCGATGGGCATTAACCCGTGGCTCAAGAATGCGAAAGCGGTTGGGCAACAACTTTTCCCCAGGCCGCACGCGCTGGAACACCATCTTGGTGCGCGGCCAGGCGCTGAGCACCGGCAGATAGGTGGCCTTGCCCCGGCGCTGGGCAGCACGCAGCAGCAGGCGCGGATCGATTTCACCGTCCGTCGGTAAATATAAGGAAATATGTTTGGCCCGGCGAAACAGCGGGTGCTGTGCCAGTTGCCGATACACCCCAAGGGCGGCCTGGCGCTGCTCGCTCGGCGTGAGTGCCCGGCGGGCCTTGCGCAACATGCGTCGAAGTTGCGGACGGGAAAGCGGCGCAGGTTCGGTCATGGTTTTCGGCTCATAAAACAATGCCAGTCCTGGGACTGGCATTGAGTTTGAAAATTCAGGCTCCCCGACAGAGCCGCTGTCGACTTAGCCCTTGAACCCGAAAGTTCAAGGTGGAAGAAGCAGTAGGCTTTAAGGCTTTCCGTCTAGCGGACATGCACACCAGCCCAACGTGCAACTTCCAGGGTAGTGCGAATCGGCTCAGGGACATCGCCGACTGGCAAACACGCCAGGGAGTGACGCGAGTATACCTTAAACAGACTCGGCAATCAGCCCTTGGGTGCGTCGGAATCGGTGGAAAGCACCAGATCCACGCGTTCGAGCAGGTCACGTACCTGCTCACGCGTCGAGCCGCTGGCCTGCACGTCAGGGCGTTCCTGCCTGTGCAGCAGGTCGTGGGTAATGTTCAGCGCGGCCATCACGGCGATACGGTCGGCGCCGATGACTTTGCCGCTGCTGCGGATTTCACGCATCTTGCCGTCCAGGTAACGGGCAGCACTCACCAGGTTGCTGCGTTCTTCCTGGGGGCAGATGATCGAATATTCTTTGTCGAGGATCTGCACGGTTACGCTATTGCTTGAACTCATGAGTCTTGCTCCAGGGCCTTCAGGCGCGAAATCATCGATTCGACCTTACGCCGGGCGATTTCGTTTTTTTCAATGAGGTGAGCGCGTTCCTCGCGCCAGGTCTTTTCCTGAGCTAATAGGAGTCCGTTTTGACTCTTTAGTTGCTCGACCCGATCAATTAGCAGTTCGAGTCTGGCCATCAGCGCTTGCAGGTCGGTGTCTTCCATTGGGTTCCACTGGATTTGTCTGATGAATGGCAACTGCAGGATAAACGATCTGACGCCCTCGATAGTCTTGGTGCGTCTGCCGGTGCTAGGATACAGCGCTCCATTCTAGACATTGCGCCGTCTGGCGCCTAGCTCACCATGCCCATTCAGAATTCCCCGTACGACGCTTTTTCCAAACTGCTGAGCACCAGCGGTCACCCATGCTCGCCTGCCGAACTGCACGGCGTGCTGTTGGGCCGCAGTTGCACCGGCGTGGGCTTTGATGCCGACAACTGGCTGGCTGATGTAGCCGAGCTGCTGGAAACCGAACCCAACGAAAACGTGCGCAACGCGCTGATCGGCCTGCAGGAGATGGTCAAGGGAGAGCTGACCGGTGACGACGTCACCGTGGTCCTGCTGCTGCCGACCGATGACGCGCCGCTCACCGAGCGCGCTGCCGCCCTGGGCCAGTGGTGCCAGGGTTTCCTCCACGGTTTCGGCGTTAACGCCGGCGGCCTGGAGCTGAGCACCGACGCCAAGGAAGTGCTGCAGGACCTGGCCGCCATTTCCCAGGTGCAAGATGCCCTGGAGGAATCCGAAGACGGCGAAGGCGACTACATGGAAGTCATGGAGTACCTGCGCGTCGCGCCGTTGCTGCTGTTCACTGAGACCCGAAAGTCCGCTGAACCGGTCGCGGTCAAGCCGTCGTTGCACTAAGAAAGGAAGCCCATCTGCCCATGATTCATATCCCCAAAGCGGAATACACCCGTCGCCGCAAGGCGCTCATGGCGCAGATGGAACCCAACAGCATCGCGATCCTGCCGGCCGCCGCCGTGGCCATCCGCAACCGCGATGTCGAGCACGTGTACCGCCAGGACAGCGACTTCCAGTACCTGAGCGGCTTCCCCGAACCCGAAGCGGTGATCGTGCTGATGCCCGGTCGCCAGCACGGCGAATACGTGTTGTTCTGCCGTGAGCGCAACGCTGAGCGCGAGCTGTGGGACGGCCTGCGCGCCGGCACTGAAGGCGCGATCCGCGACTTTGGCGCCGACGACGCATTCCCTATCACAGATATCGACGACATCCTGCCCGGCCTGATCGAAGGCCGCGACCGGGTATATTCGGCCATGGGCAGCAACGCCGAATTCGACCGGCATGTGATGGAGTGGATCAACGTGATCCGTTCCAAGGCGCACCTGGGCGCCCAGCCACCGAACGAATTCGTTGCCCTGGATCATCTGCTCCACGATATGCGCCTGTATAAATCGGCGGCAGAAGTGAAGGTGATGCGCGAGGCGGCGCGAATTTCCTGTGCGGCCCACGTCAAGGCAATGCAGGCCAGCCGTGCCGGGCTGCATGAGTTCAGCCTGGAAGCCGAGCTGGATTACGAATTCCGCAAGGGCGGCGCGAAAATGCCGGCCTATGGCTCCATCGTCGCCGCCGGGCGCAACAGCTGCATCCTGCATTACCAGCAGAATGACGCGCTGCTCAAGGACGGCGACCTGGTGCTGATCGACGCCGGTTGTGAGATCGACTGCTACGCCAGCGATATCACTCGCACCTGGCCGGTCAACGGCAAGTTTTCGCCCGAGCAAAAGGCGATCTACGAGATTGTGCTGGCCTCCCAGGAAGCCGCCTTCAAGCAGATCGCGCCGAACAAACATTGGAACCAGGCCCACGAGGCGACCGTGCAGGTCATCACCGCCGGGCTGGTGAAGCTGGGGCTGCTGCAAGGTGACGTCGACGAGCTGATCGCCAGCGAGGCCTACCGCGCTTTCTACATGCACCGCGCCGGCCACTGGCTGGGCATGGATGTGCATGATGTGGGCGAGTACAAGGTCGGCGGTGAGTGGCGGGTGCTGGAAGTTGGCATGGCCTTGACCGTGGAGCCGGGCATCTATATTTCCCCGGATAACCAGAACGTGGCAAAGAAATGGCGTGGCATTGGCGTACGCATCGAGGACGACGTGATAGTGACCAAGCAAGGCTGTGAAATCCTGACTGGCGGCGTGCCCAAGACCGTTGCCGAGATCGAAGCGCTGATGGCGGCTGCCCGATGAGCCGGGTCAACCTGGCGATTATCGGCGGTGGCCTGGTGGGCGCCAGCCTGGCGCTGGCATTGCAACCCGGGGCCAAGGCGCGGGGCTGGAAGATTGTGCTGATCGAACCCTTTGCACCGGGCGACAGCTACCAGCCGAGCTACGATGCGCGCTCTTCTGCGCTGTCATTTGGTGCGCGCCAGATTTACCAGCGTCTGGGCCTGTGGCAAGCCATTTCCCGACGTGCAGAGCCGATCAAGCAGATCCATGTATCGGACCGTGGTCGTTTCTCCACCGCACGTTTGTCTGCGATAGAGGAGGGCGTGCCGGCCCTGGGGTATGTGGTGGAAAACGCCTGGCTCGGCCAATGCCTGTGGCAAGGCCTGGACAAGGACGTGGTGAGCTGGCGTTGCCCGGCAGAGGTCACGCGCATGGAGCCGCTGCCCGATGGCTATCGCCTGACCCTCAACGATGAAACCGTGCTGGAGTGCGACCTGGCGGTACTGGCCGATGGCGGCCGCTCCGGCTTGCGTGAGCAACTGGGCATTGGCGTGAAGACCCGGCCCTACAACCAGAGCGCACTGATCGCCAACATCACCCCGAGCGAAGCCCACAATGGCGAAGCGTTCGAGCGCTTTACCGATGAAGGGCCGATGGCCTTGCTGCCGCTGCCGGACAACCGTTGCGCGCTGGTCTGGACCCGCGTCGGCATGGACGCCCAGCGCCTGGCCAGTCTTGACGAGCGCAGCTTCCTGAGCGAATTGCAGGGTGTGTTCGGGTATCGCCTGGGCACCCTCAAGCAGGTGGGTGCCCGTCACCTGTACCCGCTGACCCTGGTGGAAGCCGAAGAGCAAGTGCGCTCGCACCTGGCGGTGCTTGGCAATGCGGCGCACAGCCTGCACCCGATTGCCGGGCAGGGCTTCAACCTGTCCCTGCGCGATGCCAATGCCTTGGCCGAGGCCTTGCTGGCCGGCCCGGCCGTGCCGGGCGACCTGGCGACCCTGCAAGGCTATCGCGAGCGCCAGCGCCTGGACCAGCAACTCACCGTGGGTTTCTCTGACCAGGTCACGCGCCTGTTTGGCAGCGGCCAGCCGCTGATGGCGCTGGGTCGCAACCTGGGCCTGCTGGGCCTGGACCTGTTGCCGCCGGCCAAACGCTGGTTCGCCCGCCAGGCCATGGGCCTGGGCACGCGCGCCGATGTTTGAACCGGCCCACTACTTTATCGGCGGCCTGTGCCGCACACGAGACAAGGCTTAAAGCATGGACATGCACGCAGATGTGCTGATTGTCGGGGCCGGAATGGTCGGAAGCGCCCTGGCGCTGGCGTTGCAGGGCAGTGGGTTGCAGGTGCTGCTGCTCGACGGCAGCCCGTTGAGCGTCAAACCGTTCGAGCCGGATGCGGCGTTTGAGCCGCGGGTGAGCGCGTTGTCGGCTGCCAGCCAGCGCATCCTCGAGCGCCTGGGCGTGTGGGACGGCATCGTCGCACGTCGCGCCAGCCCCTACGGCGAGATGCAGGTGTGGGACGGCAGCGGCACCGGGCAGATCCACTTCTCGGCGGCCAGCGTGCATGCCGAGGTGCTCGGGCATATCGTCGAAAACCGCGTCGTGCAGGATGCCTTGCTGGAGCGCCTGCACGACTGCGACCTCGGCCTGCTGGCCAATGCGCGCCTTGAGCAGATGCGCCGCTCCGGCGATGACTGGCTGCTGACCCTGGCCGACGGCCGCAAGTTGCGTGCGCCGCTGGTGGTGGCCGCCGATGGCGCCAACTCCGCAGTACGCCGCCTGACCGGCACCCCGACCCGCGAGTGGGATTACCTGCATAACGCCATCGTCACCAGCGTGCGCAGCAGCCAGCCGCACCAGCGCACGGCCTGGCAACGCTTTACCGATACCGGTCCGCTGGCGTTCCTGCCGCTGGTGCGTGATGGTCAGGAAGACTGGTGTTCGATTGTCTGGTCGACTACCCCGGCTGAATCCGAGCGCCTGATGGCCTTGGATGATGAACGCTTCTGCCGGGAGCTGGAGCGCGCCTTCGAAGGGCGCCTGGGCACTGTGATCAGCGCCGACCCGCGCGTCTGCGTGCCGTTGCGCCAGCGCCATGCCAAACGCTATGTGGCCGAGGGCCTGGCGTTGATCGGCGACGCGGCCCATGTGATCCACCCGTTGGCAGGGCAGGGCGTGAACCTGGGCTTCCTCGACGCGGCGGTGCTGGCCGAAGTGTTGCTGGCGGCCACCGAGCGCGGCGAGCGCCTGGCGGACGTGAAGGTGCTGAGCCGTTACGAGCGGCGGCGCATGCCGCACAACCTGGCGTTGATGGCGGCGATGGAAGGCTTTGAGCGTCTGTTCCAGGCTGATCAACTGCCGCTGCGCTGGTTGCGTAACGCCGGCTTGAAAATCGTCGACCAGATGCCCGAAGCCAAGGCGGTGTTTGTGCGCCAGGCGCTAGGTTTGACTGGCGATCTACCAGAACTCGCTAAACCCTGAATTGAAATACAGTCCCCTGTGGGAGGGGGCTTGCCCCCGATAAGGCACTCAATCCTCGCGCATATTCAGGCTGTGCAACATCTGGTAACGCCTCCACCGAGCGTTACCAAATGTGAGTCCTTATCATTTGCCCTCAATTTGCAAATGAGAGAGACCGCACCCATGTTGGCACCCAAGCGCCTCCTGACTGCCCTGGCACTCACCCTGATCGGCAGCACTACCGTGCAGGCGGCCGACGAAGTGGTGGTCTACTCCTCGCGTATCGACGAACTGATCAAGCCGGTTTTCGATGCCTACACCAAGAAGACCGGCGTGCAGGTCAAGTTCATCACCGACAAGGAAGCGCCGCTGATGCAGCGCATCAAGGCCGAAGGCGAGAACGCCACCGCCGACCTGCTGCTCACCGTCGACGCCGGCAACCTGTGGCAGGCTGAACAGATGGGCATCCTGCAACCCTTCACCTCCGCCGTCATCGACAAGAATATTCCGCTGCAATATCGCTCATCGGCCCACGCCTGGACCGGTTTGAGCCTGCGTGCACGGACGATCGCCTATTCCACCGACCGGGTAAAACCGGGCGAACTGACCACCTACGAAGCCCTGGCCGACAAGCAGTGGGAAGGCCGCCTGTGCCTGCGTACCGCGAAAAAAGTCTACAACCAGTCGCTGACCGCCACGTTGATCGAAACCCATGGCGCGGCCAGGACCGAAGAGATCGTCAAGGGCTGGGTCAACAACCTGTCCACCGACGTGTTCTCCGATGACATTGCCGTGCTGGAAGCCATCAACGCCGGGCAGTGCGACGTGGGTATCGTCAACACCTACTACTACGGCCGCCTGCACAAGCAGAAGCCGGACCTGGCGGTGAAACTGTTCTGGCCGAACCAGGGCGACCGTGGCGTGCATGTGAACCTGTCGGGCATCGGCCTGACCAAGCACGCGCCGCACCCGGAAGCGGCCAAGGCACTGGTGGAGTGGATGACTACGCCTGAGGCGCAGAAAATCTTTGCCGACGTGAACCAGGAGTTCCCGGCCAACCCGGCGGTGCCGCCGTCGGCGGAAGTGGCGAGCTGGGGCAAGTTCGTGGCCGATACATTGCCGGTGGAAGTGGCGGGCAAGCGTCAGGCCGAGGCCATTCGCCTGATGGATCGCGCCGGCTGGAACTAAACATATAAATCGCATCAGATCAAAATGTGGGAGGGGGCTTGCCCCCGATAGCGGAGTGTCAGTCTAATCATCAGTGACTGACACTCCGCCATCGGGGGCAAGCCCCCTCCCACACTGTTTTGTGTTTGTCTTCGAATAGTCTGTTCATAGAGAGCTTTCCTTGGCCCACCCCGCCCAACGCCGCTGGTACCCGCCGGTCTTCACCGTTGCCGCCCTGGTCCTGCTGCCGCTGAGCGTGCTGCTGCTGTCCTGGCAAAGCATCGACCACCAGATATGGTCCCACCTCTGGGATACCCAGATGCCGCGGCTGCTTGGCAACACCTTGACCCTGGTACTCGGTGTCGGTCTTGGCGTGACACTGCTGGGCGTCAGCCTGGCCTGGTTGACCAGCCTCTGCCAATTCCCCGGGCGACGCTGGCTCGATTGGGCGCTGATGCTGCCCTTTGCGATCCCGGCTTATGTGCTGGCCTTCGTATTCGTCGGCCTGCTGGATTTCGCAGGGCCCGTGCAGACCTTGTTGCGTGAATGGTTCGGTAGCGGATTGCGTTTGCCACGCGTGCGCTCCACCAGCGGCGTGATCATCGTGTTGGTGCTGGTGTTCTACCCTTACGTCTACCTGCTGGCGCGCACCGCGTTCTTGGCCCAAGGCAAAGGCTTGATGGAAGCGGCGCGAGTGCTGGGGCAGTCGCCCTGGCAAGCGTTCTGGCGCGTGGCCTTGCCGATGGCGCGCCCGGCGATTGGTGCTGGCGTGGCCTTGGCCTTGATGGAGACCCTGGCGGATTTCGGCGCCGTCTCGGTATTCAACTTCGACACCTTCACCACCGCCATCTACAAGACCTGGTACGGCTTTTTCAGCCTTTCCAGTGCCGCTCAACTGGCCAGCCTGTTGCTGCTGGTGGTGATGCTGGTGCTGTATGGAGAACGGCGCGCGCGTGGGGCGAGCCGACCGAGCAATGAGCGACCACGAGGCAAGGCGTTGTACCACCTGCGCGGGCTCAAGGCGGCTGCGGCCAGCGCCTGGTGCGGCCTGGTCTTCGCCTGCGCGTTTGTGATCCCGATGCTGCAACTGGTGGCCTGGTTCTGGCAGCGCGGCCGCTTCGACCTGGATGAGCGCTATACCGGCCTGATCATCCACACCCTCTACCTGGGCGGTATCGCGGCGCTGATCACCGTCAGCGTGGCGCTGGTACTGGCCTTTGCCAACCGCCTGGCGCCGACCCGGGCGATTCGCTCCGGCATCAGCCTGGCCAATGTCGGCTATGCCTTGCCGGGCTCGGTGCTGGCGGTGTCGATCATGCTGGCGTTCAGCTACCTTGACCGTGAGCTGGTGGTGCCGTTCTCCGGCTGGCTGGGCGGTGCGGGCAAGCCCTTGCTGCTGGGCAGCCTGTCTGCATTGGTGTTGGCGTACCTGGTGCGGTTTCTGGCGGTAGCGTACGGGCCGCTGGAAAGCAGCCTGGCGCGCATTCGCCCATCGCTGCCCGAAGCCGCACGCAGCCTTGGGGTGAGCGGCCCACGACTGTTTTGCAAAGTGTATCTGCCGTTATTACTGCCGGGCACCTTGAGCGCGGCGCTGCTGGTGTTCGTCGACGTGCTCAAGGAAATGCCTGCAACCCTGCTGATGCGCCCGTTCGGCTGGGACACCCTGGCGGTGCGGATCTTTGAAATGACCAGTGAAGGCGAATGGGCGCGGGCGTCCTTACCGGCCCTGACCCTGGTGCTGGTCGGGTTGTTGCCGGTCATCGGGCTGATTCGCCGCTCTGCCCGACAAATCGGTTAGGTGCCAGTCCTACAGCTTGAGGCTACAATGCGCGGCATTCGGTGCGCTCCGTATTTCGGATCGACCTGCTGTATGTGCCTGTGGGCCTTGTAATTCAAGGTGTTCGGCGCAGGTGGCAGCTCTGCGCACCTTCGCCAAGCCCGGAAGGAGAAACCCATGGGACAGCGTACGCCTCTGTATGACCTGCATCTCGCCCTCGGCGCGAAAATGGTCGATTTTGGCGGTTGGGATATGCCTTTGCATTACGGCTCGCAAGTCGAAGAGCATCATCAGGTGCGACGCGACTGCGGGGTTTTCGATGTATCTCATATGACCGTAATCGATGTCAGCGGCCTTCAGGCCAAGGAGTGGCTCCAGCACCTGTTGGCCAATGATGTCGATCGATTGCACGGCTGTGGCCGTGCGTTGTACAGCGCCATGCTCAACGAGCAGGGCGGGGTGGTGGACGACATGATCGTCTACCGCACCGAAAGCGGTTACCGACTGGTGGTCAACGCCGCCACCCGCGATCAGGACATGGCCTGGATGCAAGGGCAATTGGGCAGCTATCAAGTGCAACTGCAAGAGCGGCCCGAGTTGGCCATGCTCGCCATCCAAGGCCCCCACGCCCGGCAGAAAATCGCTGAACTGGTGACCCAGTCCCGTGGCACCCTCATCCATCAGCTCAAGCCGTTCGAAGGCCAGGCCGACGGTGACTGGTTCATCGCCCGCACCGGCTATACCGGTGAAGATGGCCTGGAAATCGTCCTGCCCGCCGACCAGGCCCCGGGGTTTTTCAACGATCTGGTGGGTGCCGGCATTTCCCCTATCGGCCTCGGCGCCCGCGATACCTTGCGCCTGGAGGCCGGCATGAACCTGTACGGCCAGGACATTCATCAGGCTGTTTCGCCCCTGGCGGCCAACATGGCCTGGAGCATCGCCTGGGAGCCCGCCGGGCGCAACTTCATTGGCCGCGCCGCGCTGGAAGCAGAAAAAGCCGCCGGTGTGCAGTTCAAACTGGTGGGGCTGGTACTTGAAGAGCGCGGGGTTTTACGGGCTCATCAGGTGGTTCGTATCGCCAATGTTGGCGAAGGAGAGATCACCAGTGGTAGTTTCTCGCCTACGCTAAGCAAATCCATTGCCTTGGCGCGTGTGCCGACGGCGACTGCCGACCGGGCCGAAGTGGAAATCCGCGGCAAGTGGTACCCGGTGCGAGTGGTCAAGCCGACCTTCGTGCGCCATGGCAAAACCTTGATCTAACTATTTTTCTGGCAGGCCGAAGGCCGCTGACATTTCTTCTTGAGGACACAGACTATGAGCAATATCCCTGCCGACCTGCGTTTTGCCGAAAGTCATGAGTGGGCGAAAAAGGAGGGTGATCTTATCGTAGTGGGCATCTCCGACCATGCACAGGAAGCTCTGGGCGATGTGGTGTTTGTGGAACTGCCGGAAATTGGCAAGGTGTTTGCCGCGGGCGATGCCGCAGGTGTGGTTGAGTCGGTGAAGGCTGCGTCGGATATTTACTCGCCGGTTGCTGGAGAAGTGATTGCGGTCAACGAAGAGTTGGGTGGTAGTCCGGAGCTTCTGAACAATGACCCTTACGGTGCCTGGATCTTCAAGCTCAAGCCAAGCAACCCGGCTGAGCTGGACAAGCTGCTTGACGCTGCCGGCTACGCAGCCGCTATCGGCGAGTAAACGCAGAGGCCATGTGGGAGGGGGCTTGCCCCCGATGGCGGAGTGTCAGTCAGTATATTTTTAACTGACCCACCGCTATCGGGGGCAAGCCCCCTCCCACATTTAATTGCACCGGCAGTAAGCGATCAGTCTTTTTTCAATACGGCTTTAACCGCCGCTACAGCCCGCTCCACATCCGCCTCTGTCATCGCTGTGAACATCGGCAACGACACGATCAAACGCCCGACACGCTCTGCCACCGGGAACATGCCTTCCTTGAAACCCTGCGCCCGATACAGGCTCAGCAGGTGAATGGGTGGGTAGTGATAGCCAATGCCGACGCCCTGGGCCTGCATCTGCTCCATGAACGTCGCACGTGCAGGCAGGCCATCGTGACGCTCCGGCAGCACCAGTTGGAACAGGTGCCAGTTGCTATTTTCGAAGTCCGGCGGCGGTAGTTGCGCGCCGTATTTCTCTTCAAAATCACTGCCAAAGCACTTGAAGTAATGGCGCGCCAGGTTCTGGCGGTGGGCGGTGATCTTCTCGATATGCGCAAACTGCCCCAGGCCAATGGCTGCGGCAATGTCGGTCATGTTGAACTTGCCGCCCAACACATCCACATCCAGGCCGTCGAAACCGCTGCGGGTCACGCCCTGCAGGCGATACTTCTCTGCCAGGCGGGCCTCCTCGGCGCTGTTCAACACCAGGCAGCCGCCTTCGGACGAAGTGATGTTCTTGTTCGCCTGGAAGCTGAACGATACGAAGTCGCCGGTGGCGCCAATTCGCTCTCCATCCCAACTGGACCCCAGGGCCTGGGCTGCATCTTCGACGATACGCAGGTTGTACTTGTTGGCCAGCGCGTAAAGCATCGGCATATCCAGGGGCAAACCGGCCAGGTAGACCGGGATGATCGCCTTGGTTCGCGGGGTGATGGCCGCTTCAACCTGGGCCAGGTCAATGTTGCGGGTCACCGGGTCGATATCGGCAAATACGGGCGTGGCGCCTACCTCGAGGATGACGTTGGCCGTGGCAACCCAGGAGATTGGCGTAGTGATGACCTCATCCCCAGGCCCGATGCCGGCGATGCGCAAGGCGATCTCCATGGTGCAGGTGCCCGAATTGAAGGTGCGCACCGGGCGCCCGCCAAAGTACTCCGACAATTGCGCTTCGAACGCCTGCACCTTCGGCCCGCTGGTGATCCAGCCGGAACGCAGGACATCGCCCACCGCCGAGATGGTGGCTTCATCAATGGTAGGTTTGGAAAACGGCAGGAAGGGCAGTTGGCTCATGTCGAAGAGGGCATCCGTTTCAGGTAGGCGACAGGTACTAATAGGCGAGTCAGTAACGCATGGTTGCACGGCGAGACTGAATATAGCCTGTCGCTCATGAACGATTCGTCAGCGTGCAGGCAAAAAAATGCCGCTTGTAAAAGCGGCATTTTTATCGGGCATGGTTACTCGGCTACGGCATTCTTCGCGAGGATGGCGTTGGCCAGCTCCATGTCCGTGGCCTTGAGGCCAGGGTTATCGGCGCGGACTTTCTGCATGGCCGCTTCCAGGTACGGGCC
This sequence comes from Pseudomonas libanensis, assembly GCF_001439685.1. GTDB lineage: Bacteria > Pseudomonadota > Gammaproteobacteria > Pseudomonadales > Pseudomonadaceae > Aquipseudomonas > Aquipseudomonas libanensis. The sequence goes on along the minus strand of NZ_JYLH01000003.1, from coordinate 18,610 downwards.
GCGAATGCCGCCGTCGCTGGCAACGAAGCTGCCTGCATCATCCTGGGCGGCAACGACCAGCTTGTGGTCCTTAAAGGTCAGGTAAGTCGAGCCGGTGGTGGCGCCCGACGAGATGACATTACGCCAGAAGCTATCGGCCATGGCTGAGCCGACAGGAAGGGAAAGCACAGCGAGGGTGGCGACAGCATATTTGAGACGCATGATGGGTGACTCCGGTGGGTTATCTGTACGTTTTGATTGTAGTTAAGCCAATCGAGTTCCATCACTGACTAAACAGTTTCAACCTTTAAAATCACCCCTTCCCGGCCAACCACGCGTACTTGAGCGCCTGCAGGCGTGTCGGCGCCAGTGACCATCCATACCCCATCGCCGACCTTGACCTTGCCACGGCCATCCACAATGGCCTGATGCACCACGAAGGTGCGCCCAATCAACTCGGTACCACGCTCATTCAGCCCCGGTTGATCGCTGGCCTTGGCACTGCTGCGCTGGCGTTTCCACCAGTACACCGCGGTCAATATTGACAACACGGCAAACAGCAGCAGTTGCCATTCCAGCCCGAGTGGCGGCACCAGGAACTTGATTACGCCCACAACGGCGGCGGCGATACCCATCCACAGCAGGTAACCTCCGGCACCGAACACCTCGAGAATCAACAGCACGGTGCCCAGCGCCAACCAATCCCAGAACGACAAATGCAGCAGGAACTCCCACATAGTGATCGCCTCAGACTTTCTGGTTGCCGAAAGTTGCTTTGACGATCTCGCCGATACCACCCACGGCGCCAATCACCTGGCTGGCTTCCAGCGGCATAAGGATGACTTTGCTGTTGTTGGCCGATGCCAGCTTGCCCAGGGCATCGATGTACTTTTGCGCGACGAAGTAGTTCACCGCCTGCACGTTACCCGACGCGATTGCCTCCGACACCACTTGTGTCGCCCGGGCTTCGGCTTCGGCCTGGCGTTCACGGGCTTCGGACTCCAGGAACGCCGCCTGGCGGCTACCTTCGGCTTCGAGGATCTGCGCTTGCTTCTTGCCTTCGGCCGTCAGGATCGCCGACGCTCGCAGGCCCTCGGCTTCGAGGATCTGTGCCCGCTTGATCCGCTCGGCTTTCATCTGGCCGGACATGGCCGCCATCAGGTCGGCGGGCGGGCTGATGTCCTTAATCTCGATACGGGTGATCTTGATACCCCACGGCGCGGTGGCTTCATCCACGGTGCGCAGCAGTTTTTCGTTGATACCGTCGCGCTGGCTCAGCATGGCATCCAGCTCCATGGAGCCGAGTACGGTACGGATATTGGTTTGCAGCAGGTTGCGGATGGCATGTTCGAGGTTGTTGACCTCGTAGGCGGCCTGGGCGGTGTTGACCACCTGGAAGAAGCACACGGCATCGATCTGCACAGTGGCGTTGTCGGCCGTGATGACTTCCTGGGGCGGGATATCCAGCACGCTTTCCATCACGTTGATCTTGCGACCGATGCGGTCCATGACCGGGATGATGATGTTCAGGCCGGGCTTGAGGGTGTTGGTGTAGCGACCGAAACGTTCGACGGTCCACTGGTAGCCTTGGGGCACCACTTTGAAGCCCATGAACAGGATGGCGATGGCCAGGCCCACGAAAAGAAGCAGTACGGTTCCGATCTGCATAACGATTCCCTATCTGAAGGTGTCAGTGAACGACATTAGGACGATTGTAACGGTCTGGTCACGAATAAAGACGGTTTCACGGCCCAACAAACAAAGGAATTGTTTCCGGATCCCCAGGTGTGATCCGTAAGACCTCCGTCATCGTGGTCAGGCCGGCCTGCACTTTATCGATGCCGGCCATGCGTAGGCTGTTCATCCCTTGGGCCAGTGCGCCACGGCGCAGCGCCTGTATGTCGGTGCCCGGGGTGACCATTGCCTTGAGCGCCGGGTCCATGGGCATGATTTCGTAGAGCCCGGCTCGGCCTCGATAACCGCTGTCACGGCATTCCACACAGCCGACGGCCTCGTAGCCGCCAACGTCTTCCAGTTTTGCCGGGCGCTTGCAGTGGGTACACAACACCCGCACTAGGCGCTGCGCCATAACGCCTATCAGCGTAGCTTTGATCAAATAATGAGCAATACCCAGCTCCTGTAACCGGCTGATGGCGCTGGGCGCGTCGTTGGTATGCAGGGACGAGAGCACCAAGTGCCCCGTCAACGCGGCCTGGATCGCCATCTCTGCGGTTTCCTGGTCGCGGATTTCGCCGATCATGATGATGTCGGGGTCCTGGCGCAGCAGAGCGCGGATGCCGCTGGCGAAGGTCAGGTCGATGTTGTGCTGCACCTGCATCTGGTTGAAGGCCGGCTCGACCATTTCGATCGGGTCCTCCACCGTGCATAGGTTGATCTCTCGGGTCGCCAGTTGCTTGAGGGTGGTGTAGAGGGTGCTGGTCTTGCCCGAGCCGGTCGGGCCTGTGACCAGGATGATTCCATTGGCTTGCTGGGTCATGGCGTGCCAGCGCTGCTGGTCTGTGCTCGACAAGCCCAACTGGTCGAAATTTTTGAGCAATACCTGGGGGTCAAAAATCCGCATCACCAGCTTTTCGCCAAACGCCGTCGGCAGGGTCGACAGGCGCAACTCCACCTCGACGCCCGCCGGGTTCCTGGTCTTGACGCGGCCATCCTGGGGCTTGCGCTTCTCAGCCACATTCATTCGCCCGAGGCTTTTTAAGCGGCTGACCACCGCCTTGGTGACCTGAGGCGGAAATTGATAGACGTCGTGCAACAGCCCATCAATGCGAAAGCGTACCCGGCCCTGCTCGCGGCAGGGCTCGATGTGGATATCGCTGGCCCGTTGGGCAAAGGCGTACTGCAACAGCCAGTCGACGATGTTGACGATATGGGCGTCATTGGCATCCGGCTCCTTGTCGCTGGCGCCGAGGCTAAGCAATTCGACGTTGCCGGGCGTCGCCATCTTTTGATCGGCGCCACTGACTGACTTGGCCAGGCGGTAAAACTCGTTGATGCAGCGCTGGATATCCCGGGGGTTGGCAACGACGCGCTTGATCGAACGCTTGAGTACCTGGGCGAGCCCGGCTTCCCAGGCGCTGACATGGGGCTGGGCGCTGGCGACCGTGACGCTCTGCGCATCCACGGCCACTGCAAGGATGCCGTGGCGTTGGGCGAAGGCATGGGACATCAGGGGCACCACCGCCGCTACGTCGATCTGCAACGGGTCGATGCGCAGGTAAGGCTGGCCGACATGCCGGGCCAGCCATTGGATCAAGGTCTCAAGGCAAGGGCCTTCGGCCGCGATGCATTCCAGAGGATGCAGGCTGCAGGGCGCTGCCGAAACGTTTTGCGCCGCCTGCGCCGTGATCAGCCCTTGCTCGATCAATGCCGGCAACAATTGATGCAGTTCCAAGGGGTAATCGCGGGAGGCAACGGACATGCAGGTTTTCCTGGGAGGTTTGGGACGTAATCCCAGGCTAGCCAACCCCTGAAATTCCTCCTCCCTGGGTGTTTTGCAGGCTGTTACCCAGCACTTACGGCCAGCGCTTGAGGCCGCTCGGAATCAGCCGGCCACAGCTCCAAGGCGCACACGCTGATCAGGTTTCGAATCTTTTCACCGATCACTTGGGCGCGGTGCCAACTCAGGCCGTCCATCACGATATCGATGTTCAGCAGGTCGGCTGCCCGGCTCACACTGACCTGGGCAGGGGTCAGGAACTGCAGCGCAAAATAGTTCAGCACCCGGCACAGCACGTCCGGTTCCGCTTCGGCGACGATGCGATAGTGCGCCTGGCAATGGGCGCTGTTGACGGCCCAGGCATCGACGCGCGTGGCAGGGTGGGTGGTTTCGACGGCATGCATGCTGACTCTCCAGATTCGACTGGAGAAATTTTTACATTCGTGTCGGGAGAATTCTTATCTAAGATGAGCTTCTTTTGTGGTTAATCAAATCGATCAATTCAAAATAAGCTTATTTACAGGTATTTATATGCACAGCGAGTTGGACGTCTATGACCGCCGCATCCTGGCCCTGCTGCAAGAGGATGCCTCGCTCTCCAGCGCACAGATCGCCGAGCAGGTCGGCCTGTCGCAGTCTCCCTGTTGGCGGCGCATTCAGCGGCTCAAGGAGGAGGGGGTGATCCGCGGCCAGGTCACCTTGCTGGACCGCAAGAAAATCGGGCTTAACACGCAGATTTTCGCCGAGGTCAAACTCAATGCCCATGGCCGCTCCAACTTCACCGAGTTCACCGAGGCGATCCGTGGGTTTCCGGAGGTGCTGGAGTGCTATGTGCTGATGGGAGCGGTGGATTTTCTGCTGCGTATCGTCGCGTCGGACATCGAGGCGTACGAACGGTTTTTCTTTGACAAGTTGTCGATGGTGCCGGGGATCCAGGAGGTCAATTCGATTGTGGCGTTGTCGGAGATCAAGTCCACTACCAGCCTGCCAGTATTGCGCTGACAGGGAGGGCCCCGTCGGGGGCAAGTCCCCTCCCACGTTGGAGTGCATTCCAATGTGGGAAGGGGCTTGCTCCCGATGGCGATATTACAGGCGCAGAAGCGTCTTCCAGGCCCGATTTTGATACACCGCAATCGCCTGATGCATACGCGCATCCAGCGACTCATCGGTAATCGGCTGGTTAGCCAGGTGCGCCAGCTTGTTCAGCTCACCGTACAAGCGGTCCAGTTCTGGAATGTCCACCACATGACGCGCATGGTGCAGCCAGGCCTGGATGCGTTCGATGCGCGGCAGTTGCTCGGCCAGGTCTTCCGGCTGTTGCTGGTAACGTGGCAGCTGCAGGGCGACGGCGTCGTCGGCCAACAGGCGTGGCAGCCAGTTGGTGATTTGCGCAGCGCCCTGGCGGTTACCGCGCACGTTACGCTCGGCGGTCCAGGTGCGGGCCAGCAGCCAGCGCGAGGTGTTCAGTGAGAACAGGCCCCAGCGCACGTCGGTCAACTCTTCGACGAACTGCTCCGGTGCGGCTTTACGAATGTCTTCATCGTCGTCACCGGCCTGGACCAGCGGGCGCCAGTCTTCCAGCAGTGCATCCAGGGCGCTGCGCAGCTCGCTGGTGGACTGACGCGGGGCGGCCTGGCCGAGGCTGCCGATCAGGGCGCGCAGTTCGCCGAGGTTTTCGACCCAGTCCTGCAGCAGGCGCCAGTGGCCGTTGAAACGGTATTGCTCGGCCAGGCGCTGGCTGCTGCCCAGCAGGTGCCACATGATTGCGGCGAAAGCATCGTCCAGCGGCATTTCGGCGTGGATCTGCGGCGCAGGCAGGCTCAGGGAGTAGCTGCTGGCGTCGTACAGGCGATAGCCACGCTCGGCCTTGCTGATGTCACAGGGCATCAGCGCCAGGGTCGCGGCCAGTTCGGCGGCCAGTTCCAGCAGGGCTGCGGGTTCGCCTTCGCGCAGTTCCAGTTCCAGCTCGCAGATTTCTTCCTTCTGCTTGCCGGCCACCACATGGCCCAGGTCCAGGGCGGCTTCGATCACCACCTTGGCCTTGCCGCGGCCCCAGGCGATTTCGGCGCGTTCGCGGACGAAGTCGGTGGTGAAGATCGGCTTGAGGGTTTTCTTGTCCAGCTCGGCCAGTTGCTCGGGCCAGCATTCGCCGTCGAGTTTCTTCACGTCGAGCTTGGCTTTAGGCAGGTCCCAGTTGTACTCGTTGCGTTCGGACAAGCCGGCGACGCTTTGGCCACGGGTCTTGAGGGTCTGGATGACGTCGTCACCGTCCTTGCGCAGGCGCAGGGCAACCTTGGCCTGGGCCAGGTCGCGCTCGGGAGTGTCGAAGTACTGGTTCATCAACTCTCGGCGTTCCCAGCCACTTTTGTTGCGTTTTTTCAGTAGCGGGTGCTCACGCAGCGCGGCGAGTGTTTCGCGGCTGACGCGGAGCTTGATTTCGGTTTCTTTCTGCATGGCCGGAAAATCCAGGATCGGGAGCGCAGCCGGGGAAAAGTGTGGCTGCCAAGGTCGTGCAGTGTACAGGACTGAGCCCGGCAACGTGCCGCAACGGTTTATTGTGTCGTGCAGATGCCTCTATAGTGAGCTTCATCCGGGAAGTTGGGAGACCGCGCATGCCGTTACCGTCCATGAAAGAGCAGTTCGCCGCCTTGATCGCCGCACCGTCGGTGAGTTGCACCCAAGCGTCGCTCGACCAGACCAACCGCCCGGTGATCGATCTGCTCGCCGCTTGGTTGGGCGATCTGGGGTTCGCCATCGATATCCAGCAAGTCAGCCCTGGCAAATTCAATCTGCTCGCCAGTTTCGGCAGCGGCCCCGGTGGCTTAGTGCTGGCGGGTCATAGCGATACGGTTCCTTATGATGCGGCGCTGTGGAAGACCGATCCGCTCAAGCTGACGGAAGTCGATGGCCGCTGGGTAGGACTGGGCAGTTGCGACATGAAGGGTTTTTTTGCCCTGGCCATTGAAGCGGTGTTGCCGTTGCTGGACCAGCCGTTCAAGCAGCCGCTGCTGATCCTCGCCACCTGTGACGAGGAAAGCTCCATGTCCGGTGCTCGCGCCCTGGCCGAGGCGGGGCGGCCTCTGGGGCGGGCGGCGGTGATTGGTGAGCCGACGGGCCTCAAGCCGATCCGACTGCACAAGGGCGTGATGATGGAACGCATCGACATCCTCGGCCGCAGCGGCCACTCGTCGGACCCAAGCCTGGGCCACAGCGCCCTCGAAGCCATGCACGATGCCATGGGCGAATTGCGTGGCCTGCGCCTGGCCTGGCAGCGCGAGTATCGCAATGCGCAATTCAGCGTGCCGCAACCGACCCTGAACTTCGGCTGCATCCACGGCGGCGACAACCCCAACCGCATCTGCGGCCAGTGTTCCCTGGAGTTCGACCTGCGCCCTTTGCCGGGCATGGACCCCGAGGTGCTGCGTGCGGCGATCCGGCAAAAGCTTGAACCCCTGGCCGAGCGCCACAAGGTCAAGATCGATTACGCGCCTTTGTTTCCCGAAGTGCCGCCTTTCGAGCAGCCCGAAGACGCCGAGTTGGTGCGGGTGGCGGAACGTTTGACCGGTCATCGTGCCGAAGCAGTAGCGTTCGGCACCGAAGCGCCTTATCTTCAGCGCCTTGGTTGTGAAACCCTGGTGCTTGGCCCCGGCGACATCGCCTGTGCCCACCAGCCGGGCGAGTACCTCGAAATGTCACGCTTGACGCCTACAGTGCGTCTATTGCGGGAACTGGTCGAACATTACTGCCTGAAACCTGCATAAATTAACCTTTGCCCATTCGTACATAAGGAGAGCGAGCGTGTCGCCAAGCCTGTTCCGACGATAACCATCAGCCCGCTGTGCGTTTTTTCGACTCATCCTTTTTCGGCTGCTTTTTATTACAGGCCCAGGTTCCATGCCCGAATACGTCAATTGGCTTCGCCACGCTTCGCCCTACATCAACGCCCACCGCGACTGCACCTTTGTGGTCATGCTGCCCGGCGATGGTGTGGACCACCCCAACTTCGGCAATATCGTCCACGACCTGGTGCTGCTCCACAGCCTGGGTGTGCGGCTGGTGTTGGTACACGGTTCGCGCCCACAGATTGAAACCCGCCTGCAGGCCCGCGGCCTGACCCCGGCTTACCACGAAGGCTTGCGTATCACCGATGCGGCAACGCTGGAGTGCGTGATCGACGCAGTAGGCCATTTGCGTATCGCCATTGAAGCGCGCCTGTCCATGGACATGGCCTCTTCGCCGATGCAGGGCTCGCGCCTGCGGGTGGCCAGCGGCAACCTGGTGACCGCGCGGCCGATCGGTGTGCTTGAGGGCGTCGACTACCATCACACCGGCGAAGTGCGCCGGGTCGACCGCAAGGGCATCAATCGCCTGCTGGACGAGCGTTCCATCGTGCTGCTGTCGCCATTGGGTTATTCGCCCACCGGTGAGATCTTCAACCTGGCCTGCGAAGACGTCGCCACCCGCGCCGCCATCGATTTGGGCGCCGACAAGCTGCTGTTGTTTGGTGCCGACCTGGGCCTGATCGATGAAAACGGTCGCCTGGTGCGTGAGCTGCGCCCACAGCAAGTGCCAGCGCACCTGCAACGCCTGGGCAGCAACTATCAAGCCGAGCTGCTCGACGCCGCCGCGCAAGCCTGCCGGGGTGGAGTGGGGCGCAGCCATATTGTCAGCTATGCCGAAGACGGCGCCTTGCTCACCGAGCTGTTCACCCGGGACGGTGGCGGTACGCTGGTGGCCCAGGAACAATTCGAGCTGGTGCGCGAAGCGGCGATTGAAGACGTCGGCGGCTTGCTCGACCTGATCAGCCCGTTGGAAGAGCAGGGCATCCTGGTACGGCGCTCGCGGGAAGTGCTGGAGCGTGAGATCGAACAGTTCAGCGTGGTCGAGCGCGAAGGCATGATCATCGCCTGCGCAGCGCTCTACCAGATCGCGGAGTCGGATGCGGGGGAGTTGGCTTGCCTGGCGGTTAACCCTGAATATCGCCACGGTGGGCGCGGCGATGAACTGCTGGAGCGCATTGAGACCCGAGCCCGGGCCCAGGGGTTGAAAACATTGTTCGTACTCACCACCCGTACCGCCCACTGGTTCCGAGAGCGCGGGTTTGTGCCGAGCAGCGTGGACCGGCTGCCGTCGGCGCGGGCGTCTCTTTACAACTATCAGCGCAACTCCAAGATCTTCGAGAAGGCGTTGTAAATGTGGGAGGGGGCTTGCTCCCGATAGCGGTGTTAACTGACCCACCGCTATCAGGAGCAAGCCCCCTCCCACATTTGATCTGCTTAGCGGCTGATAAATTTGTCGGTCACATACGCTGAATAGTCCGGCAACACCGTCTCCACCTTGCCTTGCTCCTTCAAGAACTTCGCCGTCTCCCCAATCGCCTTCGCCGTGCCGCCTTTAAGCAGCGCATCGGTTTGCTGCGCCTGTGCATCCGGGAACGTCCCAATGCTTCAGCGCACCGAGCAGGCTGTAATGGGAGGTTGAGACGAAGGGCGTGGCGATGGTTTTGCCGATCAGGTCTGTGGGTTTGTCGATGCCACTGCCATTGCGCACTACCAAGGCTTCAGAAGCGTTGATCTGTGCCGATACGATAAACGCGACGATGGGTAGATTGCGCGAAGCGGCTGCGGCGAGGGGGCTGGAACCAAGGTTGCCGATTTGTACATCGCCCGAGGCAATGGCCGTGACCACCTCCGGTCCGCTGTTGAACCGGCGCCAGGCGATTTTCTCGCCAATGGTTTTTTCATAGAGGCCGTCGACTTGGGGGACTTTGCTGGGGTCGATGCCGGTTTGATAGCCGACGGTTAAATCGGCGGCACTGACACTAAAAGAAAGTATTAGCGATACAAAAACTGTAACAAATTGACGGGAGGATGTGCGTTTGGCCATGATGGCGTCGCCTTTTTGATCGTGAGTGACGTATGCAACCGTGCGGTCACACTAATCGATCTAAAAAAGCACTGGTAAATACCCTTTAGGAATTAGCTTATGGAGCGGAGCGTCTATCCTGACCCGTCTGCTGCATGGAAAGTCTTATTCCTGGATCGTATGAAAAAGAATGAAATAATTCTTTTTGGGTGTATGAAAAACTCATTACCCTGCAGGGACCAAATCAACTGCGATTAGACCAAGGTAGTAGACATACAAGGTTACGATTGACTTGGCAGTCACTATCTGGCGCTAATCGCGCATCTGTGGATCCAGGGCGTCAGACCCGGGACCAAAGAAATACAAAAATTAGAAATGAGAGGAGCGGTACATGAAGAAGTCCACCTTGGCTGTGGCTGTAGCATTGGGCGCAATCGCCCAGCAAGCAGGCGCCGCCGGTTTCATCGAAGACAGCAAGGCCACACTGGGCCTGCGTAACTTTTACATCAACACCGATAACCGCGAAGGCGCTGGTGCAAACAAGAACGAAGAGTGGGGCCAAGGCTTCGATCTGCGTTTCATCTCCGGTTATACCCAAGGCACCGTTGGCTTCGGTCTTGACGCTATCGGCCTGCTGGGTGTTCGCCTGGATTCCGGCGGCGGCACCAACGGCGCGACTGCCAGCTCTTACGGCGGCACTATCTTCCCGAGCAAGTCCAATGGCGAAGCCGTTGATAACTACTCGAGCCTGGGCCTGACCGCCAAGGCCAAGATCTCCCAGACCGAACTGAAGCTGGGTACCTTGCAGCCCAAGCTGCCGGTCATCGTCACCAACGATGGTCGTATGCTGCCGCAGACCTTCCAGGGTGGCCAGATCACCTCCAGCGACATCAAGGACCTGACCTTGGTCGCCGGCCAGATCGAAAAAGCCAAGGGCCGTAACTCCAGCAACAATGAAAGCCTGTCCATCTCCGGGGCCAACAGCCGTGGTGCGAACTGGCGTTCGAGCAACAAGTTCTACTACGCCGGTGGTGACTACAAGATCACCAAGGACCTGACCGCCCAGTACTACTACGGCAACCTGGAAGATTTCTACAAGCAACACTTCCTGGGCCTGACCCACAACTGGGCTATCGGCCCTGGCGTGCTGAAGTCTGACCTGCGTTACTTCAACAGCTCCGACGACGGTAACAACGGCAACCAGTCCGCCTACTTCTCAACAGGTAACTACGGTGGCGTCAACTCCGGTCGTGGCAAAGTCGACAACAACCTGTACAGCGGCCTGTTCCTGTATTCGGTTGCCGGCCACACTTTCGGTGGCGGTTACCAGGTCAGCAATGGCAGCAGCGACTTCCCTTGGCTGAACCAGGGTGACGGCTCGTCGGCCTACATCACCACTGACATGCAGATCCAGAAGTTCGCCCGTGCCGGCGAGCGTACCTGGCAAGCTCGCTACTCCTACGACTTCGCCAAGGTTGGTGTACCTGGTCTGACCGCTGGTGTGGTTTACCTGAAAGGTGATCATATCGACACCGTTTCCGGCAACCGTACCGAGTTCACCGGCCAGTCCGAGTGGGAACGTGACATCACTGTTGCCTACGTCGTACCGGAAGGTCCGCTGAAGAACGTTGGCGTGGCGTGGAAAAACGCTATGTGGCGCAGCGATATCGCCAGCACGCGTAACCAGGACGAAAACCGCCTGATCGTCAGCTACTCGATCCCGCTGTTGTAAGCCTGTAAAACCTCGCCCGGCGCAATGCCGGGCAAGGTGTGTTGCTTTTTCAAGTCGGGCTCAACCCCCGCAAGCCCTTCCTGAACCCCTCTTTTTACAGCGTCTCAAGGCCTTCTCGAACCTTGAAAACAATGTTGATCCCCGCTTGTACCCAAGTCCAGTGAACACATTTTTAATATTCCTTTATCGTCTAAATAAATCGATATTTATTCTTTTTAAATAATCCCAGATCCATGCACAGTGGGCTCCATAAGCACTCACCAGGAGCTACACCATGAGCCTACGACTGGGCGACATCGCCCCCGACTTCGAACAGGATTCCAGCGCCGGCAAGATTCGTTTCCACGAATGGCTGGGAGACAGCTGGGGTGTGCTGTTTTCCCATCCGGCGGACTTCACTCCGGTGTGCACTACCGAGCTGGGCTTCACTGCCAAGCTCAAGGACGAATTCGCTAAACGTGGCGTCAAGGCCATCGCCCTGTCGGTAGACCCGGTGGATTCGCACCACAAGTGGATCGAAGACATCAACGAAACCCAGAACACCATCGTCAACTTCCCGATCCTGGCCGATGCCGATCGCAAGGTCTCGGACCTCTACGACCTGATCCATCCGAACGCCAGTGACACCCTTACCGTGCGCTCCTTGTTCGTGATCGACCCGAACAAGAAGATCCGCCTGACCATCACCTACCCGGCCAGCACCGGGCGTAACTTCCATGAAATCCTGCGGGTGATCGACTCATTGCAACTGACCGACAACCACAAGGTCGCTACCCCGGCCAACTGGCAGGATGGGGATGAAGTAGTGATCGTGCCGTCGCTCAAGGATGAGGAAGAGATCAAGAAACGCTTTCCCAAAGGCTATCGTGCGGTGAAGCCTTATCTGCGCCTTACACCGCAGCCTAACCGTTAAGGCTGATATCGCTATCGCGGGCAAGCCCGGCTCCCACAGGGGAATGCGGTCCACTGTGGGAGCCGGGCTTGCCCGCGATAGGGTCTTATAGGCAATACATATTTCCAGTTGCAAACCGTCTCACACAGCAGGGGTTTTCAGGCCGTTTCGACGGCTTTTTTTTCGCCTGGCGACTGATCAAATGCTTATGTATTTATGGAATAAACAAATGAATAAATAAGATTTATAGATATATAAATCTGCTGCTAAGGTCTGTCCCATCTTGGCGCCATCGCCACACGGCGAAGCGCCGACACTTGCTTGAGGAATTCCCTACATGCTGGTCGTAACACTTGGAGGCAGTCCCAGCCAGCGTTCCCGCTCCGGGGTGCTGCTGGATAAAACCCGTCAGTGGCTGCAACGCCAGGGCGTGGAAGTGGTGAGTTACCAGATACGGGACTTCCCGGCCGAGGACTTGCTGCATGCGCGCTTCGACAGCCCTAAAGTCATCGACCTGCTGCAACAGGTGGCCAATGCCGACGGCCTGGTGATCGCCACGCCGGTGTACAAAGCGTCGTTTTCCGGCGCGTTGAAAACCGTGTTGGACCTGCTGCCCGAACGCGCCCTGGCCCATAAGGTGGTGTTGCCAATAGCCACCGGGGGCAGCATCGCCCACATGCTGGCGGTGGACTACGCCTTGAAGCCGGTGTTGTCGGCCCTCAAAGCCCAGGAATTGCTCCACGGTATCTTTGCCGAAGACAGCCAGATCGCCTATGGCGAAGGCAGCGTCCAGGCGCAACTGGTGCCAGTGCTGGAGCAGCGTTTGCACGAGGCCCTGGAACAGCTCTACAGCGCCATGGCCCGGCGCCCGAAACCACTGGACCCAGATGTATTGAATGAACGTTTGTTGAGCGCTCGCTGGAGCATCTGAGCCTTACCAATATCGAGAAACACTCACCTTACTCAGCCGCCAACGGCCAAGCAGGTGCAGCCAAAACCCTAATCGCAACTGTGGAGAGAGCGCCATGCGCACTGTCATCTTGCGTCGTGGTCTGGTCGCACTGTTTGCTGCGGCTGTGTCCTTCGGCGCCATTGTTCAAGCCCAAGCCGCCGAGACCCTGCGGATCGGTTATCAGAAGTACGGCACCCTGGTGCTGCTCAAGGCCAAGGGCTCCCTGGAAAAACGCCTCGCCGCCCAGGGCGTGCAGGTGCAGTGGACCGAGTTCCCCGGCGGCCCGCAGTTGCTGGAGGGCCTGAACGTCGGCGCCATCGACTTCGGCGTCACCGGCGAAACCCCGCCGGTCTTTGCCCAGGCTGCCGGCGCTGATCTGCTCTATGTCGCCTACGAACCGCCAGCGCCCACCAGCGAAGCGATCCTGGTGCCCAAGGACTCGCCGATCAAATCGGTGGCCGAGTTGAAGGGCAAAAAGGTCGTGCTCAACAAAGGCTCCAACGTGCATTACCTGCTGGTGCGTGCCCTGGCAGATGCCGGCCTCAACTACACCGACGTGAAGACGGTATTCCTGCCGCCCGCTGATGCCCGCGCCGCATTCGAGCGCGGCAGCGTGGACGCCTGGGTGATCTGGGACCCCTACCAGGCTGCCGCCGAGAATCAACTGCAGGCCCGTACCCTGCGCGACGGCACCGGCATCGCCGACAACCATCAGTTCTACCTTGCCACCAAGCCCTATGCCGAGCAACACCCTGAAGTGATCAAGGCATTGGTGGAAGAAGTGCGCGCAGTGGGCGAGTGGTCCAAGGCCAACCCTCAGCAGGTCACCGAGCAAGTCGCACCACTGCTGGGCCTGCCGCCCGACATCACCCTGACCTCGGTGAAACGCCAGGGTTACGGCGCGCTGTTCCTGACGCCCGAAGTAGTCGCCGCCCAGCAAAAAATCGCCGACACCTTTTACCAACTCAAATTGATCCCCAAGCCCTTGAGCATCAAGGACGTGATCTGGACGCCACCCGCCGCGGTTGCCAAAGCGCCGTAATTCGACTTCTTCAGGAGACAACTCCATGAGCCTCAATATTTTCTGGTTCCTGCCTACCCATGGCGACGGCCATTACCTTGGCACCGCCGAAGGCGCTCGCGCCGTCGACCACGGCTACCTGCAACAAGTGGCCCAGGCCGCTGACCGCCTGGGTTTCGGTGGAGTGTTGATTCCCACCGGTCGTTCCTGCGAAGACTCGTGGCTGGTGGCGGCCTCGCTGATTCCAGTGACCCAGCGCTTGAAATTCCTCGTCGCGCTGCGCCCCGGGATCATTTCCCCGACGGTGGCCGCACGCCAGGCTGCAACCCTGGACCGCTTGTCCGGGGGGCGCGCGTTGTTCAACCTGGTCACCGGCGGTGACCCCGAAGAGCTGGCCGGCGACGGCTTGTTCCTCAGCCACGAAGAGCGCTACCAGGCCTCGGTGGAATTCACCCGCATCTGGCGCCGGGTGCTGGAGGGCGAAACCGTGGACTACGACGGCGAGCACATCAGCGTCAAAGGCGCCAAGTTGCTTTACCCGCCAATCCAGCAACCACGCCCGCCGCTGTACTTCGGTGGTTCCTCCGAAGCCGCCCAGGACCTGGCAGCCGAACAGGTGGAAATGGTGCTGACCTGGGGCGAGCCCCCGGCTGCGGTCGCGGAAAAAATCGCCCAGGTTCGCGCCAAGGCCGAAAAACTCGGACGTACCCTGCGCTTCGGCATTCGCCTGCATGTGATTGTGCGCGAGACCAACGAAGAGGCCTGGAAGGCCGCCGACAAACTCATCTCCCATCTGGACGACGACACCATCGCCCGCGCCCAGGCATCCCTGGCGCGCTTCGACTCGGTCGGCCAGCAACGCATGGCGGCCTTGCATGGCGGCAGCCGTGACAACCTGGAAGTCAGCCCCAACCTGTGGGCCGGCGTCGGCCTGGTGCGGGGCGGTGCCGGGACTGCGCTGGTCGGCGATGGTCCGACGGTTGCAGCACGGGTCAAGGAATACGCGGACCTGGGCATCGATACCTTTATCTTCTCCGGTTATCCGCACCTGGAAGAGTCTTATCGGGTCGCCGAGCTGTTGTTCCCGCATTTGGATATCGAACGTCCCGAGTTGCCGAAAAGCGCTGGCTACGTCAGCCCGTTCGGCGAGATGGTCGCCAACGATATCCTTCCCAAAGCTGCGTCACAGAGTTGAGGCGCCGCCATGGACTTTGAAAAATTCAGTCATCGCGTGGCGCCCTGGGTGCTGCCGATCTTGTTGTTGGCGGTGTGGCAGCTGTCAGTCTCGGCGGGTTGGCTGTCGACGCGCATCCTGCCAGCGCCGAGTGCGGTGATCGAAGCCGGGGTCAACCTGGTGGTCAGCGGCGAAATCTGGACCCACCTGGCTATCAGCGGCTGGCGTGCTGGCCTGGGCTTTGTGATCGGCGGCAGCATAGGTTTGGCCCTGGGCTTTATCACCGGGTTGTCGAAGTGGGGCGAGCGCTTGCTGGACAGCTCTGTGCAGATGATTCGTAACGTGCCGCACCTGGCGCTGATCCCGCTGGTGATCCTGTGGTTCGGCATTGACGAAACCGCGAAGATTTTCCTGGTGGCCCTGGGCACGTTGTTCCCGATTTACCTGAACACCTACCACGGCATCCGCAACGTTGACCCGGCGCTGGTGGAAATGTCGCGCAGCTACGGCTTGTCCGGGTTCAGCCTGTTCTGGCAAGTGATCCTGCCGGGCGCACTGCCGTCGATCCTGGTGGGCGTGCGTTTTGCCCTGGGCTTTATGTGGCTGACGCTGATCGTGGCGGAAACCATTTCGGCCAGCTCCGGTATCGGCTACCTGGCGATGAATGCCCGTGAATTCCTGCAAACCGACGTGGTGGTGCTGGCCATCGTCATGTACGCCATCCTCGGCAAACTCGCCGACCTGGCCGCCCGTGGCCTGGAACGTGTGTGGCTGCGCTGGCACCCTGCTTATCAAGTGAATAAAGGAGGTGCGGCATGACCGCTCAACAACCTCCACGCCTGTTGAAAGGCATTCCGCTGGCGGTGCGCAAGTTGCGCAAGGCCTTTGGTGTGCGGGAAGTGCTCAAAGAGATTGATCTGCATATCCCGGCGGGGCAGTTCGTGGCCGTGGTCGGTCGCAGTGGCTGCGGCAAAAGTACCTTGCTGCGCCTGTTGGCGGGCCTGGACAAAGCCAGTGGCGGCGAGCTGCTGGCCGGCTCCGCGCCGCTGCACGAGGCCATTGAAGACACGCGGTTGATGTTCCAGGAAGCGCGTTTGCTGCCGTGGAAAAAGATCATCGACAACGTCGGCCTTGGCCTCACGGGCAACTGGCGCCCTCGAGCGCTGCAAGCCTTGGAAGCGGTGGGCCTGGCCGAGCGCGCCAATGAATGGCCGGCGGCCTTGTCTGGTGGCCAGAAGCAGCGTGTGGCACTGGCCCGTGCGTTGATCCACCAACCGCGCCTGCTGTTGCTCGACGAGCCGCTGGGGGCGCTGGATGCCCTGACCCGCATCGAGATGCAGCAACTGATCGAAAACCTCTGGCAGAAGCACGGCTTTACTGTGCTGCTGGTGACCCACGACGTCAGCGAGGCCGTGGCAATTGCCGACCGGGTGATTCTGATTGAGGACGGCGAAATCGGCCTCGACCTGAATGTCGACCTGCCACGCCCTCGGGCCCGGGGTTCACACCGCCTGGCCGCTCTGGAAGCCGAAGTACTCAACCGTGTGCTGTCGCTGCCCGGCTCACCACCGGAACCCGAACCTGTTTCACCGCTGCCGACGCAATTGCGTTGGGCGCAATAACCCACTTGTCCTTAGAAGGAACAACACCATGACTATCAAAGCTATCAACGTGCGTAACCAGTTCAAAGGCACCATCAAGGAAATCGTGGTCGGCGATGTGCTGTCGGAAATCGATGTGCAGACTGCGTCCGGCATCGTCACTTCGGTGATTACCACGCGTTCGGTGAAAGAGCTGGAGCTGGTGATTGGCAGTGAAGTGATTGCTTTTGTGAAATCCACTGAGGTGTCGATTGCCAAGTTGTGATAACCCCACTGATCGTTCCCACGCAGAGCGTGGGAACGATCAAATGAGGCCGGTCCAGGCTCGCCGCTTGGGCAGATACGCCGGCAAATAAAGCCCCACATAGGCATCAAACACCCTCATCCCTTCTTCCGCCATACGCGGCGTGATCAGCCCATGCTGATGCACCGAGCGCGCATACACGCGGTCGCTCAGCTCCAGCGCCAGGGCAAATACATCCACGTCCTTGGGCAAGCTCGGCACTTCGAAGTGGCGGTTGAACACCTCCAGCATCAAGTCCCCCAGCTCCAGGTCATGCTGACGATCGGCCTGGGTGACTTCGGTCAGCCCGTGCTGGGCCAGGATCAACTGGCGTGCAGCAGCGTCCTTGTCATAAACGGTGAGCATGCGTTGTTCAACGATGCAGGACAGGTCACGCCAGTGCCTGAGTGACTCATGCTCGATGGGCGCCTGGATGGCGGCACGGAAGGCGGCGTGAACGTCAGCAGTCAACGCCTCCAGTAACGCCGGCACACTGGCGAAAAAGTGATACACCGACGACGGTGGAATCTGTGCTCGTTCGGCCACGCTGTAGATCGACAAACTCGCCACGCCTTCGGTGGCCAGCAAGGTGCGGGCGGCTTCAAGGATCGCATCGATCCGGGCCTGGCTGCGGGCGCGGGGTTTGCGAGGCGGGGCGGGGCGAGTGGGCATGGAAGTCTCCTACAAGGCAGCGGGCATTGTATGAGCAGGAAGGTGTGTTGTCTGCCAGGCCGCTATCGCAGGCAAGCCAGCTCCCACAGTGGATCGCATTTCAAGGTTGAAACGCGGTCAAATGTGGGAGCTGGCTTGCCTGCGAAGGCGGCCTTAAAGCCGACCAGGATCTCGGGTCAGATCGCGTACATATCCGTTCCTGCGGTAATGGCTGCTATTGGTTCCGCTTTTACAGCGGGTCACTTTTGAAAAGAGCCCAAAAGTAACCAAAAGGCTCTTGCCCCACCACTCGGCACCTCGCTCAGGCTCGGTGTGCCCGTAATTCGCCAGTGATTTGGGAGGTCGCCGCCACGCGCCATCCATGGCGCGGGGCGGCTAAACCGGCATCCCTGCCGGTTTACCCCCCAAACCCCTGTCGAATTCCGGCCAGCGTGGTTTAACGGGGCGCCGAAGATCAAAAGCAAGCGGCGTTTTTCAAGGTAGTTGTCGCGTCAACCGTTCTGCTATGCCGCTTTTTGTTCGGTCTGCTGTTCCCGATCTGGATTCAGCAGCACCGTTCCTACCGGTTCCCAGTTACGTGTTTGTCCTGACCACCGTTCAGGTCTTTTCCGGCGCTCCCGCTCATACAGCTCATGGCGCAGTGCCAGGATCTGATGATCTTTCCCTCCATGGCGCTCTGATGGGGTGACGAAGCGGATCCGGCTGTGCCGGTGTTCGCTGTTGTACCACCGCATAAAATCCCTCACCCAAGTCCGCGCAGCGTCCAAGCTGGCGAAGCCTTCCAAGGGCCATTGCGGGCAGTACTTCAGTGTCCTAAACAGTGATTCCGAGTACGGGTTGTCATTGCTTACGCGTGGACGACCGCGAGAAGGCGTGATGCCCAGCTCATACATTTTGCTTAACAGCGTCACCGATTTCATTGGCGCTCCGTTATCAGAGTGCAACACCAAGGGCTCACGCAGGCACTTCTCATTGATCACGC
>NZ_JYLH01000038.1 GCF_001439685.1 Pseudomonas libanensis | reverse complement strand
CAATGCTGTTCACTTAAGCGGAGCAGCTTTGCGGTTAACCGGATACCGGGTTTTTGACATTTTCACCGCCCTGGGCCTCGCCGGTCTGGGGCGTTTTGTTATGAAGAGCACGCCGATGCTGCCCCGAAGCTCCTCCAGGCGCCTCGGGGTATGGGACGGCGATACGGCCCCGGCCATTACCACCAAATGGCTGGCAATGTGCTGACAGGCAAACTTGAAGCTTACTTCGCTCGGCGCTCGCTTGTGAGCAACTGCAGCCTGACTGGCCTCTCGGCGCACCACGTTATAAGCCAGTAACAGCCCCCATAATTCCTGATACACCAGATCCACAGTCTTGCTGCGAAGCGTCAGTGCATTGTCTTGCATTGAGCTTTTGATATCTCTGAACCCCAACTCGATTTCCCACCGCTCGTGGTAAAGCGTCGCGACCTGCTCGGCACTGAATTTTGAGGCCGGTAGCGAGGTGAAGACCGTCTTTTCCTTTCCTTCGACTTCATAGGTCACAGCGCGCACTTGCCAGTATTCAGGTAAAGCCGGATTCTTTTTACGCGCCTGCGGCGAGACCTTCATCTGCACCAGATAATCGCCATCGCCATAATGTTCGACTTCGGTTCTGACCGTCCCCTTGCGTTCGGGGATCATCCAGTGCCTGTCTTGCTCAGCGTTTTGAATACTTAACAACAGATCAGCGCTGAAAAAACCTTTGTCCAGTAAAGTCACCGAGTGGCTGGGTATGCTCTCGACAAAGTCCTTGGCCAGGGGAATTTCTCCCTTGCGATAAGGACTGATGGCTGCATTGGCGATAATGTGGGAGCGGGCATTCATCAGCGCGACAAGACGCAGTACCGGGTAAGGTGTCTGCCGATTGGAGGAGGTATTACCTGAGCCGAAGTGCTCCCGTAACTGCGGTGTTTCCGGCGTTCGGAACAATGCGCCATCGACGGCAAAAACCTGGAGTCCATGCCAATCGTCTTGCGGGTAACGCTCGTATCCCCAGGCATTGGCGCACTGTCGAAATAGCCATTCCACAGGCTGATTGCCCAGGCGCTGGCGCGCCTGTGACAGCCCGCTTTTTGCCAAAAGCACCTCGTTGGCTAGACCCTCGGCGCAGATATTGAGTCGGCG
This sequence comes from Pseudomonas libanensis, assembly GCF_001439685.1. Lineage (GTDB taxonomy): Bacteria > Pseudomonadota > Gammaproteobacteria > Pseudomonadales > Pseudomonadaceae > Aquipseudomonas > Aquipseudomonas libanensis. The sequence continues at coordinate 305 of NZ_JYLH01000038.1, read as the reverse complement.
GGCGACCTCAACGATGGGCTCGCCTCTGAAAAGCGCCATCCCGACGACTAGCCAGAGCACCATGTCGCAGGGTAGCCGTCGACGTCGGATGGTCGCCTTCTCGGCCAAAGCTGCGGCAGTGCTAATCCACTCTTGAGGAATGTGATCAGCGAAAACGTCGAGGCGAGTGAGCGGCTGCTCGGCAAAGTCTAGAACAGCGCCTAAATCCTGAGCGACAGACATAAAAAATCCGGAATCCTTAATCAGATTCCGGATTTTCCTGCTGCCCGAGGATTAGTCAACAATCCTTAAGTGAACAGCATTGC
>NZ_JYLH01000036.1 GCF_001439685.1 Pseudomonas libanensis | reverse complement strand
GAATGGGCCTTCGCCGAAAAAGCCGGCAAGGAACACGGTTTCACCGTGATCAAGATCGCCGTGCCCGACGGCGAGAAAACCCTCTCGGCCATCGACAGCCTGGCCGCCAACGGCGCCAAGGGTTTTGTCATCTGCCCGCCGGACGTGTCCCTGGGCCCGGCCATCGTGGCCAAGGCCAAGGTCAATGGCCTGAAAGTCATGGCCGTGGATGACCGCTTTGTCGATGCCAAGGGCAACTTCATGGAGGATGTGCCGTACCTGGGCATGGCCGCTTTCGAAGTGGGCCAGAAGCAGGGCGCCGCCATGGCCGCCGAGGCGAAGAAACGCGGTTGGGACTGGAAGGATACCTATGCGGTGATCAACACCTTCAACGAACTCGACACCGGTAAGAAACGTACCGACGGCTCGATCAAATCCCTGGAAGAAGCCGGCATCCCCAAGGACCACATCCTCACCGCCGCGCTTAAAACCCTCGACGTTCCCGGCAGCATGGACGCCACCAACTCGGCCCTGGTCAAGCTGCCCGGCGGTGCGAAGAACCTGATCATCGGCGGCATGAACGACAACACCGTGCTCGGCGGCGTGCGCGCCACTGAAAGCGCCGGCTTCAAGGCGGCCAACGTGATTGGCATCGGCATCAATGGCACCGACGCCATTGGCGAATTGAAGAAAGCCGACAGCGGTTTCTTCGGCTCCATGCTGCCGAGCCCGCATATCGAAGGCTATAACACCGCGCTGATGATGTACGAGTGGGTCACTAAAGGCACTGAACCACCGAAGTACACCGCCATGGACGAAGTCACCCTGATCACCCGCGAGAACTTCAAGGAAGAACTGACCAAGATCGGGCTGTGGAAATGACCGCTTCGGCCCTGCGTTTCGACGCGATCGGCAAAACCTTTCCCGGGGTCAAGGCGCTGGACGGCATCAGCTTCACCGCCCACCCGGGGCAGGTGCACGCCTTGATGGGCGAGAACGGTGCGGGCAAGTCGACGCTGCTGAAGATCCTCGGCGGCGCCTACATCCCCAGCAGCGGCAGCGTGCAGATCGGCGCGCAGGTCATGGCGTTCAAAAATGCCGCCGACAGCATCGCCAGCGGCGTCGCGGTGATCCACCAGGAACTGCACCTGGTGCCGGAAATGAGCGTCGCCGAGAACCTGTTCCTCGGGCACTTGCCGACGCGCCTGGGCGTGGTCAATCGCGGCCTGCTGCGCCAGCAGGCGCTGGCGTGCCTCAAGGGCCTGGCCGATGAGATCGACCCCGACGAGAAGCTTGGGCGCCTGTCCCTGGGCCAGCGCCAACTGGTGGAAATCGCCAAGGCGCTGTCCCGTGGCGCCAACGTGATCGCCTTCGATGAGCCCACCAGCAGCTTGTCGGCGCGGGAAATCGACCGGCTGATGGCGATCATTGCGCGCCTGCGTGACGAGGGCAAAGTGGTGCTCTACGTGTCGCACCGCATGGAAGAGGTGTTCCGTATCTGCGACGCGGTGACGGTGTTCAAGGACGGCCGCTATGTGCGCACCTTCGAAGACATGAGCAGCCTGACCCACGACCAGTTGGTGACCTGCATGGTCGGCCGCGATATCCAGGACATCTACGACTACCGCCCGCGGGAGCAGGGCGAGGTGGCGCTCAAGGTTGACGGCCTGCTCGGCCCGGGCCTGCGTGAGCCGATCAGTTTTCAGGTGCGCAAGGGCGAGATCCTGGGCCTGTTCGGGCTGGTGGGCGCGGGGCGCACCGAGCTGTTTCGCCTGCTCAGCGGCCTGGAGCGCGCCAGCGCCGGCAGCCTGGAGCTGTGTGGGCAAGCGCTGCACCTGCGCTCCCCCCGCGACGCCATCGCCGCCGGCATCTTGCTGTGCCCGGAGGACCGCAAGAAGGAAGGCATCATCCCGCTGGCCAGCGTCGCCGAAAACATCAACATCAGTGCCCGCGCGGCGCATTCCACCTTTGGCTGGCTGCTGCGCGACGGCTGGGAGAAGGGCAACGCCGAGCGGCAGATCCAGGCGATGCGGGTCAAAACCCCAAACGCCACGCAGAAGATCCTGTACCTGTCCGGTGGCAACCAACAGAAGGCCATTCTCGGCCGCTGGCTGTCGATGCCGATGAAAGTGCTGCTGCTGGACGAACCCACCCGTGGCATCGATATCGGCGCCAAGTCAGAGATCTACCAGATCATCCATAACCTGGCGGCCAGCGGCATTGCGGTGATCGTGGTGTCCAGCGACCTGATGGAAGTCATGGGCATTGCCGACCG
>NZ_JYLH01000035.1 GCF_001439685.1 Pseudomonas libanensis | reverse complement strand
TTTGTGAGCGTCGAACTTTCGGTTCATTTTCGTCTTCACACACCGCAATCTGATGCTCGTTAGAGTAGTCAAATTGCTTGGGTGTTATATGGTCAAGCCTCACGGGCAATTAGTATTGGTTAGCTCAACGCCTCACAGCGCTTACACACCCAACCTATCAACGTCGTAGTCTTCGACGGCCCTTCAGGGGACTCAAGGTCCCAGTGAGATCTCATCTTGAGGCTAGTTTCCCGCTTAGATGCTTTCAGCGGTTATCTATTCCGAACATAGCTACCCGGCAATGCCACTGGCGTGACAACCGGAACACCAGAGGTTCGTCCACTCCGGTCCTCTCGTACTAGGAGCAGCCCCTCTCAAATCTCAAACGTCCACGGCAGATAGGGACCGAACTGTCTCACGACGTTCTAAACCCAGCTCGCGTACCACTTTAAATGGCGAACAGCCATACCCTTGGGACCGGCTTCAGCCCCAGGATGTGATGAGCCGACATCGAGGTGCCAAACACCGCCGTCGATATGAACTCTTGGGCGGTATCAGCCTGTTATCCCCGGAGTACCTTTTATCCGTTGAGCGATGGCCCTTCCATACAGAACCACCGGATCACTAAGACCTACTTTCGTACCTGCTCGACGTGTCTGTCTCGCAGTCAAGCGCGCTTTTGCCTTTATACTCTACGACCGATTTCCGACCGGTCTGAGCGCACCTTCGTACTCCTCCGTTACTCTTTAGGAGGAGACCGCCCCAGTCAAACTACCCACCATACACTGTCCTCGATCCGGATAACGGACCTGAGTTAGAACCTCAAAGTTGCCAGGGTGGTATTTCAAGGTTGGCTCCACGCAGACTGGCGTCCACGCTTCAAAGCCTCCCACCTATCCTACACAAGCAAATTCAAAGTCCAGTGCAAAGCTATAGTAAAGGTTCACGGGGTCTTTCCGTCTAGCCGCGGATACACTGCATCTTCACAGCGATTTCAATTTCACTGAGTCTCGGGTGGAGACAGCGCCGCCATCGTTACGCCATTCGTGCAGGTCGGAACTTACCCGACAAGGAATTTCGCTACCTTAGGACCGTTATAGTTACGGCCGCCGTTTACCGGGGCTTCGATCAAGAGCTTCGCGTTAGCTAACCCCATCAATTAACCTTCCGGCACCGGGCAGGCGTCACACCCTATACGTCCACTTTCGTGTTTGCAGAGTGCTGTGTTTTTAATAAACAGTCGCAGCGGCCTGGTATCTTCGACCGGCATGAGCTTACGGAGCAAGTCCTTCACCCTCACCGGCGCACCTTCTCCCGAAGTTACGGTGCCATTTTGCCTAGTTCCTTCACCCGAGTTCTCTCAAGCGCCTTGGTATTCTCTACCCAACCACCTGTGTCGGTTTGGGGTACGGTTCCTGGTTACCTGAAGCTTAGAAGCTTTTCTTGGAAGCATGGCATCAACCACTTCGTCATCTAAAAGATGACTCGTCATCAGCTCTCGGCCTTAGAATCCCGGATTTACCTAAGATTCCAGCCTACCACCTTAAACTTGGACAACCAACGCCAAGCTGGCCTAGCCTTCTCCGTCCCTCCATCGCAATAACCAGAAGTACAGGAATATTAACCTGTTTTCCATCGACTACGCTTTTCAGCCTCGCCTTAGGGACCGACTAACCCTGCGTCGATTAACGTTGCGCAGGAAACCTTGGTCTTTCGGCGTGGGTGTTTTTCACACCCATTGTCGTTACTCATGTCAGCATTCGCACTTCTGATACCTCCAGCAAGCTTCTCAACTCACCTTCACAGGCTTACAGAACGCTCCTCTACCGCATCACTTACGTGATACCCGTAGCTTCGGTGTATGGTTTGAGCCCCGTTACATCTTCCGCGCAGGCCGACTCGACTAGTGAGCTATTACGCTTTCTTTAAAGGGTGGCTGCTTCTAAGCCAACCTCCTAGCTGTCTAAGCCTTCCCACATCGTTTCCCACTTAACCATAACTTTGGGACCTTAGCTGACGGTCTGGGTTGTTTCCCTTTTCACGACGGACGTTAGCACCCGCCGTGTGTCTCCCATGCTCGGCACTTGTAGGTATTCGGAGTTTGCATCGGTTTGGTAAGTCGGGATGACCCCCTAGCCGAAACAGTGCTCTACCCCCTACAGTGATACATGAGGCGCTACCTAAATAGCTTTCGAGGAGAACCAGCTATCTCCGAGCTTGATTAGCCTTTCACTCCGATCCACAGGTCATCCGCTAACTTTTCAACGGTAGTCGGTTCGGTCCTCCAGTTAGTGTTACCCAACCTTCAACCTGCCCATGGATAGATCGCCCGGTTTCGGGTCTATTCCCAGCGACTAGACGCCCTATTAAGACTCGCTTTCGCTACGCCTCCCCTATTCGGTTAAGCTCGCCACTGAAAATAAGTCGCTGACCCATTATACAAAAGGTACGCAGTCACCCAACAAAGTGGGCTCCCACTGCTTGTACGCATACGGTTTCAGGATCTATTTCACTCCCCTCTCCGGGGTTCTTTTCGCCTTTCCCTCACGGTACTAGTTCACTATCGGTCAGTCAGTAGTATTTAGCCTTGGAGGATGGTCCCCCCATATTCAGACAAAGTTTCTCGTGCTCCGTCCTACTCGATTTCATGACTAAGAGATTTTCGCGTACAGGGCTATCACCCACTATGGCCGCACTTTCCAGAGCGTTCCGCTAATCTCAAAGCCACTTAAGGGCTAGTCCCCGTTCGCTCGCCACTACTAAGGGAATCTCGGTTGATTTCTTTTCCTCAGGGTACTTAGATGTTTCAGTTCCCCTGGTTCGCCTCTTGCACCTATGTATTCAGTACAAGATAACCATCTTATGATGGCTGGGTTCCCCCATTCAGACATCTCCGGATCAAAGTCTGTTTGCCGACTCCCCGAAGCTTTTCGCAGGCTACCACGTCTTTCATCGCCTCTGACTGCCAAGGCATCCACCGTATGCGCTTCTTCACTTGACCATATAACCCCAAGCAATCTGGTTATACTGTGAAGACGACATTCGCCGAAAATTCGAATTTCTCAATTAAGAGAACTCACAAATTTTACCTTAGCCTGATCCGTTACCAGTGAAAGTAACG
>NZ_JYLH01000034.1 GCF_001439685.1 Pseudomonas libanensis | reverse complement strand
CCAGAGCGGAGGGGTGAGTAGCAGCGTGGGCTCCCACACGTGCTTTAAGCACTCGGGGCATTCAGCTTGCTACTCACCGCTCTCACCCTCAGTCTAATCCTGGCTCAAGACACAAGGGGGCTTGCCCCCGATGGCGGCGCGTCAGTTGCAGATGTGCTTGCTGACACTCCCTCATCGGGGCATAGGTATCTACACAACTTTGGGGCGACGCTGGACCTGTGGCGAGGGAGCTTGCTCCGTGACGGACTGACAGCCGACGCTGATCGAGCTGACGCACCGCGATCCAAATGTGGGAGCTGGCTTGCCTGCGAAGGCGGCCTTAAAGCCGACCAGAATCTCGGGTCAGACCGCGTACATATCGGTTCCTGCGGTAATGGCTGCTATTGGTTCCGCTTTTACAGCGGGTCACTTTTGAAAAGAGCCCAAAAGTAACCAAAAGGCTCTTGCCCCACCACTCGGCACCTCGCTCAGGCTCGGTGTGCCCGTAATTCGCCAGTGATTTGGGGGGTCGCCGCCACGCGCCATCCATGGCGCGGGGCGGCTAAACCGGCATCCCTGCCGGTTTACCCCCCAAACCCCTGTCGAATTCCGGCCAGCGTGGTTTAACGGGGCGCCTAAGATCAAAAGCAGATCAAGATCAAGAGCGACTCGCTTCGCATCGTGGTTACCGTCGGCTGCTACAGCCTACAAAGTTGTGTAGATACCTATGCTCATCGGGGGCAAGCCCCCTCCCACATTTTAGTCCCGGTTTCTACAGGCCCAGCAGCGCCATGCGCTCGCGGACCGAGGCTTCGATGCCGGCCTCATCCAACCCGCACTCAGCCAGCATCTGCGCCGGCTTGGCGTGCTCGACGTACAGATCCGGCAGGCCCAGGTGCAGCACCGACTTGAGAATATTCTCCCGCGCCAGGAATTCGCTGACCGCCGCCCCGGCGCCGCCCATGATCGCGTTCTCTTCAACCGTCACCAGCAGCTCATGGCTAGCTGCGATCTCGCGCACCAGCGCTTCATCCAGCGGTTTGACGAAACGCATGTCGACCACAGTGGCGTCGATTTTCTCGGCGACTTTCAGCGCTTCGGCCAGTTGCACACCAAATACCAGGAATGCGGTTTTGCTGCCTTGGCGACGCACGATGCCTTTACCGATCTCAATCGGCTCCAGATCTTTCTCGATCACCGCGTTCGGGCCATTGCCCCGCGGGTAACGTACAGCGGCCGGGCCGCTGTACAGGTGGCCGGTGCTGAGCATCTTGCGCAGTTCGTTCTCGTCGCTCGGCGTCATCACCAGCATGCCGGGGATGCAGCGCAAGTAGGACAGGTCGAAACTACCGGCGTGGGTCGGGCCGTCTTCGCCCACCAGGCCGGCGCGGTCGATGGCGAACAGTACATCGAGGTTCTGCACCGCCACATCGTGAACAAGCTGGTCATAGCCGCGCTGCAGGAAGGTGGAGTAGATCGCTACCACCGGCTTGGCGCCTTCGCAGGCCATGCCAGCGGCGAAGGTGACGGCGTGCTGCTCGGCAATCGCCACGTCGAAGTAACGCAGCGGGAAACGCTCGCTGAACGCCACCAGGTCGGAGCCTTCCTTCATTGCCGGGGTAATGCCCACCAGGCGCGGGTCGGCGGCGGCCATGTCGCACAGCCATTCGCCGAAAACACCGGAATACTTCGGCCCGCTGGCTTTTTTCGGCGCAGCGGCGGGGGCGTCCAGGGGTTCAAGCTTGGTGATCGCGTGGTAGCCAATCGGGTCGACTTCCGCCGGGGCGAAGCCTTTGCCTTTCTTGGTGACGATATGCAGGAACTGCGGGCCCTTGAGGTCACGCATGTTACGCAAGGTGGCGATCAGGGTCGGCAGGTCGTGGCCGTCGATAGGGCCGATGTAGTTCCAGCCCAGCTCTTCGAACAGAGTGCCGGGCACCAGCATGCCCTTGGCGTATTCTTCGGTGCGACGGGCAATTTCCCACGCGCCAGGCAGGCGCGAGAGCACTTTCTTGCTGCCTTCGCGCATGCTGGCGTAGGTGCGGCTGGAAAGGATCTTCGCCAGGTAATTGGACAGGCCCCCGACATTGCGCGAGATCGACATGTCGTTGTCGTTGAGGATCACCAACATGTTGGCGTCCACTTCCGGGGCGTGGTTGAGCGCCTCAAAGGCCATGCCGGCGGTCAGCGCGCCATCGCCGATCACGGCAATGGCTTTGCGCTCGCTGCCTTGCAGGCGGGCGGCAATCGCCATGCCCAGCGCTGCACTGATGGAGGTGCTGGAGTGGCCGACGCCAAAGGTGTCGTACTCGCTCTCCGAACGTCGCGGGAAGGCGGCCAGGCCGTCCTTCTGGCGCAGGCTGCCCATGCGCTCGCGACGGCCGGTGAGGATCTTGTGCGGATACGCCTGATGGCCCACATCCCACACCAGCCGGTCATCCGGGGTGTCGAACACGTAATGCAGGGCGATGGTCAGCTCGATCACGCCCAGCCCGGCGCCGAAATGCCCACCGGTCTGGCCGACCGTGTAGAGCAATTCCAGGCGCAACTCATCGGCCAGGGTTTCCAGCTCGGCTTCACCCAGTCGACGCAGGCCGTCCGGCGTGGCAGCGCGGTCGAGCAAGGGCGTGGACGGGCGTTTGCGGGGAATCTCTTGAAACGTCGTGGGCATCAGGCGAATCGTTATAGGTATAGAAGAGGCGGCAGTTTACCTCAAGCCGTGCAAACTGCCCACGCAGAGCGCCGAACTTGGCCGATATGCGGCGCAAATGGCCGGGGTTGTCAGTGGCGACGCTCGACGATATACCGCGCCAGGTCCCGCAGGGGCTCGGCCGCCGCGTCGAAAGGTCGCAGGGCATCCAGGGCTTGGTCACGCAGTTCAATGGCATATGCCTTGGCGGCTTCCAGCCCAAGCAATGCAGGGTATGTCGGCTTGTCCCGTGCAATATCGGCGCCTTGGCGCTTGCCCAAGGTAGCCGTGTCACTTTCTACGTCGAGAATGTCGTCCTGTACCTGGAACGCCAGGCCGATAGCCCGGGAATAGGTTTGCAGGGCCGCCAACTGCGCGGTTTCGGCACGGCCACTGGCCAAGGCGCCCAAGTGCACGGCCGCTTCAATCAGCGCACCGGTCTTGTGGCGATGCATGTGCTCGAGGGCTTCTTGATCCAGCTTGAGGCTGACCGAACCCATGTCGATGGCTTGCCCGCCGACCATGCCGGCTGGGCCTGCAGCGTGGGCCAAGGCGGTTACCATGCGCAGGCGGATTTCGGCGTTGACGCTGCTCAAACGCGGGTCCAGCAATGCGCTGAACGCCAGGCTCTGCAAGCCATCACCGGCCAGGATCGCATAGGCTTCATCAAAGGCTTTGTGGGTGGTGGGCTGGCCGCGACGCAGATCGTCGTCGTCCATTGCCGGTAAGTCGTCATGTACCAGAGAATAGGCGTGGATCAGCTCCACCGCGCAGGCGGCACCATTGGCTTCTTCGGCTGGCGCACCCAGGGCTTCACAGGCCGCATAGGCCAGCAACGGCCGCACACGCTTGCCGCCATTCATGACGCTGTAGCGCATGGCTTCATAGAGGCGCGTCATTTCCGGGCTTGGCGCGACAAACAAGGGCTCCAGCGCCGCATTCACCCGGGCTTGGCTACTGGCCTGGTACGCGTCGATCATTCCGGCTGTTCCGCATCGAAAGGTTCTTCGGCCAACTCCCCATCACGCTCCAGCAACACCTGGACCTTCTGCTCCGCCTGCGCCAACGCGCTCTGGCAGTCGCGGGTCAGGCCGATACCCTGCTCAAACGCCGTCAACGAGTCCTCCAGCGACAACTCGCCGTTCTCCAGCCGCTCGACCAGGGTTTGCAGGTCGGCGAGGGATTGTTCGAAATCCAGTGCAACTTTTTTGCGGGCCATGGCGGCAATTCCGGTAGACGGTAAACCGGCGCGACACTAGCAGACATGGGGGATGGGGGCAAATGAGCAGGGAGCTACTCGTGGGTGGGATTGATCCGATAACGCGTGCTGCGGCCGCCTCCGGGGAGGCGTATCAGGCAGTTTTTTTCCAGTAGGTCGGCCAGGTGGCGTGTTGCTGTCGCCTTGGACACTTTTGCCACCGCTTGGTACTGCGCGGCGCTGATGCCGTGTTCGAAGCCCCTCTCACCACCATCGAGCAGGCGGTTGAGTACCTTGACCTGTTCGGCAGACAAAGAGATGCCACGGTGTTGTTGCCAGAATCGGCTCTTGCCTAACACCCGGTCAATCCGCGCCATCGCCTGCTGAAGGCTGCGCAGCAGGGTTTTAAGGAACCATTCCAGCCAGTCGGTAATATCCAGCGTGGCCTTTTGGCTGGATTCCAACGCGTGGTAATAACCGGCACGGTCTTCGAGGATGCTGGCCGACATCGCATAAAAGCGAATGGCTTGGTGTTCGCCCTGGGCCAGGGCCAAGTCAGTAATAGCGCGTGTCAGCCGACCATTGCCGTCATCGAACGGATGCAAGGTGATGAACCAGAAATGCGCGACGCCAGCGCGTACCAATGGATCCAGCTCAGGTTGATTGCGGCTTGTTTCGAACCACTCGAGGAAATCATCCAGGGCCTGCTCCAGGCCTTTACGTGGTGGTGCTTCGAAATGGACGGTCGGCCGATCAAGTCGCCCTGACACGACCTGCATAGGCTCATCGCCTCGCAATTCACCGACCTTGACTGCGCGCGCGGCGTAGCCTGCTTCGGGAGCAGGGAACAATAAATGATGCCAATTCAATAACCGAGCGCGGGTGAAGGGTTGGTCGAATTGCTGGGTGGCATCCATCATCAAATCCGCCAGCCCTTCACTGCGGCGGCTTACCTGACCGTCCTTCGTGGCTTCCAAGCCCATTCGTCGCGCCAGTGATGAACGCACCGAGCCGACGTTCAATTGCTCACCTTCTATGGCCGAGGAGGTCAGGATATTTTGCAGCAGTGCATCCAATTCATTTTGCGCACTGACCGCTTGGGTGACAGAACCGAGCATGCCCAGAAGCTTGCCTTGGGCTTGCCCGCACTCCCGTAGCGAGGCCGCCAGACGCCAGGGCTGCCAGTGGAAGTGGGGCCAGTCGGTGTGTTGCCAGATCCAGTGCGGGTGATTCATGGGAAAGCGCCTAGGGTCGTGAGCCGAATAGAGGGGCTATTCGGCTCATTTTATGAGCCGATTGTGCGGCGAATTTGGCTCATGGTCTAGGGGCTGACCTCATGTTCGGAGTACGCGGCGAAGTGGTTGAGGCCGTACTCAGACGTTTGTTGGGTATAGATGAATGGAATTTACTTTCAACTCTACGAAATCGCATTCCTCTTTTATTGGTTCGTCAAGTTCAATAAGTATTATTGAGTCGCCAAGCTTTAATGCGGCGCAACCATCATCTTTATCTTGAATTAGTTTGCCAATTATTGAGTGTGTGTCATTAGTAAAAGTGATCTGTGGCTTATTTTTAAGCGAGGGTATGATGTTTTTTTTCCAAAAAAATACTTCGTTCAGCTCGAACTCCACGTCTAGATCTTCACCAATTTCTGGTGTGGGACTGCTCCATAAAGCTACGCAATTTCCGAAAGGTGAATGGAGTTTCACATGCAGAATGCCTTGGTCAGAAACCGTGTCCGTTACTCGTATCCTCATTTAGCCTTGAGTACTGCATATTAGAACTGATTTCGATACGCCCAAGTTTTTCATAAAGCATTCGCGGTTCGGGGTGTTCTAAAGTTTTACAAAATCAACATCGCCCTCAAATGAAATGCAGGCAATCCAGTCTAGCTGTTTTTGAAGTATGTACGTATGTTGAGGTATTTTCGAAAAAAAATGTAGTGAGTGCATAAGGTCGTTGATAGTAATTGAATATGCGTTATCGGTTGCATCGCCGATGAAAATTATATTCCGTTCCGTAGCGTACTTTATTTTTTTTTCTAATCTCTCTAGCGTAGTGTGCGAAGAGGAAGGACCAATGTAAGTGATTTCTTTAAATGAGCTCCACGCTATTTGGCTCCCTGAAAAAGGAATGGTCTCATTTATTAACTCAACCATTGAGTCGTGTTCAGCTTCTGAAGGAACGCTGAATTGGACGTTCATTTGCTTGAAGTCGTTGATTATTTCATCGTCAAGATAGCTCATTTTTTTGCGAACCTCTTGGTGAGCTGAAACACAGTTTTTGATGTGCCTTCAAACGTGTAATGAGGGCCATTTTTTCTGTGGGTCCATACGTTAATGTGAGCACCATGCCTATCGTCGTATTCAATACGATAACCAGTCCTCGCGTCAGCTGTTTGCATTCCGATGGGCTGACCTTTACGTTCACCGAATTTTCCTAGTTTTGGTTTTTCTGCCCGAAAGTCGTTTTCCAGTAACCATTCAAGTGCCTTGTTCAACGCTTGCTCATAGGTGACTGAATGAGTTGAGCTACCTACCTTTGGCGTTTCTTCTTCATGTCGGTGAGACGCTTGGCTTTTTTGCCCCGGACACTTGCCACGAGTACACGCTAATCCTAGCGGATCCACCCACCCCGTAGGGTTGGGCACGTACTGGTAGCCATTGACCCCACCCGCCAACTTCACCGGATCCGGCGTCAGGTAACGACCAATATCCGGATTGTAGTAGCGATGGCGGTTGTAGTGCAGCCCGCTTTCCTGATCGAAGTACTGCCCCTGGAAACGCAATGGATTGTCGATTTTGCCTACATCGAACCGGGCGATTTGGCCGTAGGCGCGGTAGTGGGCGGACCAGACGATTTCGCCTGCGGGCGTGGTGAGTTCCTGTGGTGTGCCGAGGTGGTCGAGTTGGTAGTGGTAGGGCGTTGTGGCTTGTGGCCCGTAGCCTTCCAGCAGTACCAGTGGACGGAAGCTGCCGGGCTCGTAGATGTAACTGCGGTGGCGGTCCGCATGGTGCTCGGCAATCAACTTGTCGCCTTGCCAGAAAAACTCGGTGGTCTTGCCCTCCACGGTCTTGCTGATGCGCCGCCCGAATGGGTCATAGCGGTAACTGGCGGTTTCGCCGTTGGGCTTCG
>NZ_JYLH01000033.1 GCF_001439685.1 Pseudomonas libanensis | reverse complement strand
TCAGGTAGATTGGCATCGGCTGGCAGGCCGTCATCGCAGGCAAGCCAGCTCCCACATTTGGATCGCGGTGCGTCAGCTAGATCAGCGTCGGCTGTCAGGCCGTCACGGGGGCAAGCCCCCTCCCACATTTGGATCGCGGCGCATCAGTTAGTTAGCAGTATGATATGGCCTTTCGCTCAACGCCCCTGGAAACGCCCATGCCCACCCTCACCTTGCGCAACGCCCTCCCCGCCGATGCCGACCGCTGCTTTGAAATCGAAACCAGGGCCTACGAAGGCGACGAAGCCGCGACCCTGGAAAAAATCGCCACGCGCATCGCGCAGTATTCCCAAGGCTTTTTGATCCTGGAAGCAGACGGCGAAGTGGTCGGGTTTATCAACTCGGGCTGCGCCCATGAGGTGGTGATGTCGGACGAGGCCTTCAAGGAATTGGTCGGTCACTCACCCGAGGCGCTGAATGTGGTGATCATGTCGGTGGTGGTCGACCCGGCGCATCAAGGCAAAGGCTATGCAACAACCCTGATGACTGAGTTCGTGCAACGCATGCGTATGCTGGGCAAACAGACCATTCACCTGATGTGCAAGGAGCAGCATGTGCCGTTGTACACCCGCATGGGCTACACCTATGTGCACCCTTCGCCGTCGGATCACGGTGGGATGGCGTGGCATGAGATGGTGATGGTTTATTAACAAAAACACAGTGATCGGGTTTATGTTGCAAAACGTATAAACGCCAACGACCACGCGGCGAAAAAATGCATTTCAGCGGGTAAAAACCTTGAGTTCATCTGCTCTACCTGACGTCAAGCCGGGCATTTCAACCGATCCCACAGACTATACTTACAGCCGCTCCTGCGACTTAATGGCCTGGACACACAACGGTTTCACCCCGTTACATTCACCCCCAATGCACTTGATTGAGCGACCGTTTGCGGCGCTGTAGCCTGCGAAACACCCTGCTTGGACCAGGTCCTGGCGGGTCAATTTCCTAGCTAGCAAAGAGGTGCAATCGTGTTTTCAATCAATGGTTCTACGCCGTCCATACCTGCTTACCCACCAGTCAGCACAAGCCCTATCGATAACGATGCCCCGAGGCACAACCCCCTGGAAAAAAACCAGATCGGGGACGATGCAGAAATTTTCAATGGCAACGGCGGCGGGAAAAATGTCGGAAACCATTTCCGGGCCGATTTCAACCGTAAGCGGATCGAACAGGACTTTCTATCCTCGGATAAAAAGACCGGTGACAGCTCGCAAGTCAGCCCCCGCCCGCCTTTCTCCAACATGCTGCCCACGGATGAAAAGGCCAGTGACAACTCGCTGATCAACATTAACCCTGCACCCATCGACTTCGAAATCAAATCCGACGGCAACGGCGGTTGGGTAAAAGCCTAACCCAGGCTTTAAAGGCTGGGCGGGCTACGAACCCTGCCGGAGCCGAATCACAGCCTGAATGTGGGCGCGGGCTTGCTCGCTCCCACGTGTGAATTGGGCATCAACCAACGCGTCACCAACTGCCAGAAGCCCCACCACCGCCACTGGAACCACCGCCACCGGAAGAACTGCTGCTGGAGCTGCTGGAACTCGAACTGGACCCACCGCCCGAGCCAGATCCAGACCCCTCGCCAACCTTGCCAAAGATAATCAGCGCGACAAACGATGCGATGGGAAACGCCAGCAGCCAGCCATCACGCCCGCCATCGATCACCAGCCCTGCGATCACGTACACGGCCACCGCCGCCAGCAGTCGTACGCTGAACCCTGCACGGCTGCTCCGCCAGGTGTGCCTCATGATCAGCAGCAGCACCAGGTACAAGCCCAGCACTATCCCTACGCACAGCGGCCATAGCAGCCAATGGATAAAACTGACGTCCACGTAGTTATCCACCACCAGCAACCCGATGCTATAGACCAGCAGCCCGATCACACCGTAGAACAGGGTGCGTACCTGCCACAAGGCACCGAAGGTGGCGCCGCCAATCAACAGGGTCAGCGGTATTACAAACAAGAACATCGGCCATTGCCGACCGCCACCGAGCAGCGCCAGCAACAGCGTAGCCGCCACTGCGACGATCAAGCCCTTGCGCCAATGCAGCTTGCCGGCGGCGATCAGTACGCCGCCCAGGCCGCCCAGGACAAACGCCACCAGTATCGCGATAAATTGGGGATTGACCCCAGGCCCGGCCACCCTGGGCAGGTCGCCGCCGTCCACCAGCACAATCAGCGCGTCCACGCCTTGTTGGATACCACCGGCAAAATCCCCCTGGCGAAACGCTGGAGTGATGTGTTCTTCGATAATGCGGTGGGCCAGCAGGTCGGTCACCGTGCCTTCCCGGCCGTAGCCCACTTCGATGCGCACCTTGCGGTCATCCTTGGCCACCACCAGCAGGATGCCGTCGTCGACGTCCTTGCGCCCCAGTTTCCAGGCGCGGAACAGTTGGTTGGCGTAGTCCTCGATGCCGGCGCTGCCGGTAGTCGGCACCAGCAATACAGCGACTTGCGCACCTTTGCGCTGTTCAAGCTCGGCGAGTTGGTGTTTCAAGCGTTGGGTGGCAGTGGAGTCGAGGGTATTGGTGAGGTCGATCACCCGTTGGTCCAGGGCCACCCCGATGGGCGAAGTGTCAGCCCGGGCCAGGCTCATCACACCGACAAGCAACAGAGCCAACAGACTCAACACCGATTGCCGCAGAATCATCACCATGCTTTGTTACCTGAAGTTTCTTCCTGAAGGCACCGACTTTACCTGATCGACGTATAACGCGTGACCCCACGCCCGCGACTATCTAAACTGCCGCCACGCCCGCATAGCTGTTCGCCACCTACGAGACGCCCATGGATCTACGTCACCGCAACCACGTTCGCGTGAAGGGCCATGGGCCTTCGACCCTGGTGTTCTCCCACGGCTTTGGCTGTAACCAGGCGATGTGGAATTATCTGGCGCCGCACTTTCTCGAGCGCTTTCACGTGGTGCTGTATGACTTGGTCGGCGCCGGCCTGTCGGACCTGAGTGCGTTCGACAAAACCAAATACAGCAGCCTGGACGGCTATGCCCGCGACCTCAACGAGATTGTCGACGCCTACGCCGAAGGCCCGGTGATTCTGGTGGGCCATTCGGTCAGTGCGATGATCGGCACCCTGGCGGACCGTTTCGCCCCCGGGCGGATTGCCGCGCATGTGATGATCGGCCCATCGCCGCGCTATATCGATACCGAGGATTATGTCGGCGGCTTCCAGCGCGACGATATCGAAGACCTGCTCGACACCCTGGACAGCAACTACCTGGGCTGGTCCAGCGCCATGGCCCCGGTGATCATGGGCGCGCCGACGCAACCGGCATTGAGCACCGAACTCACCGAAAGCTTCTGCCGCACCGAGCCGGACATCGCCAGGCAGTTCGCCCGCGTGACCTTCCTCTCGGATAACCGCCACGACGTGCAGGGCCTGGCCACCCCGGTGTTGATCCTGCAGTCGAGCGACGACCTGATCGCCCCCGTGGCCGTGGGTGAATACCTGCATGCCGTGATGCCCAACAGCACTTATCGCCTGGTGGACAATGTCGGCCATTGCCCACATATGAGCGCGCCCCAGGCGTGCGCGGCGGCGATGGATGCGTTCCTGGCGCCGTGGGCAGCTGCCGATGCCTGACTCGCTGTTCGACAGCGCCGCCTGCGCCTTGGCCGTGACCCGAGAGGACGGTACGATCCTGCGCGTCAACCCGCGCCTGAGCGACTGGCTCGGGTTCAGCGCAGCCGAGCTGCAGGGGCGCAGGTTCCAGGACCTGCTGACTATGGGCGGGCGGATCTTCTACCAGACCCACCTGGCACCGATGCTGCGCATGCATGGCAGCGTCACCGAGGTGAAGCTCGACATCCGCCATTGCGCCGGGCACAAAGTCACCGTCTTGCTCAACGCCAACCAGCGCCAGCAGCCCGACGGCGTGGTGTATGACCTGGCGCTGTTCGGCACCACCGACCGTGACAAGTACGAGCGCGAACTGCTCAATGCGCGCAAGTTGGCCGAAGCCCTGCTTCAGGAAAAAACCGCCACCGAACTGGCCTTGCAACAGGCCCAGGCCGAATTGAGCGAGGCTTATGCCATCGCCCAGCGCCGGGCGTTGTTCGCCGAACAGATGGTGGCGATTGTCAGCCACGACTTGAAAAACCCGCTCACCGCCATCCGCATGGCCTCGGACTTTCTCCAGCGTGGCGAGCGTACGGCCAAGGAGCGCCAGTTGCTGGGGCATATCGGCCAGTCGTCGGAACGCGCCCAACGCATGATCGCCGACCTGCTGGACTTCACCCAGGCCCGGGTCGGCCAAGGCATCACCATCAAGGCGGTACCGCTGGATCTGCACAATGTGATCCAGCATGCGGTGGACGAACTGCGCGTGGCCTTCCCTGCCGCCACGCTGGTGCACCACGCCGAGGGCCTTGGCCAAGCGTGCCTGGATGCCGACCGGGTGCAGCAGATCATCGGCAACCTCGTCGCCAACAGCGTGGCCTATGGCGACCTGCTGCAACCGATCACGGTCACCTCGCGCCTGGGCGACAACGCCTGTGCCGTCGCCGTGCACAACCATGGCCCGGCAATTCCCGAATCACTGCTGGCGGGGCTGTTCGAACCCATGACTCGTGGCACCGACCAGGGCAGCGATGTGCGCAGCGTTGGCCTGGGCCTGTATATCGTGCGCGAACTGGCCAGGGTACATGGCGGCGATGTGGCGGTGAGTTCCTGTGCGATGGCCGGCACCACCTTTACCGTGATGTTCTAGTACAGGTATGCGGCGCCCTGCATGATCGGTTCGACACGGCCGGTCAGTATCACCCCCGCCCTGCCCGTCCCATTGCACCGTGACCGTACCGCCGTCGCACTCGACCGTCACGGTGTCATCGAGCAGCCCCCGCCGAATGCCATTGACCACCGCCCCGCAACAACACGAACCGGACCCCAACGGCACTGCGCCGCCACGCTCCCAGATGCGCAGGCGGATGTGGCCGCGATGCAGCACCTGTACGAAATGTACATTGGTCTTGGCCGGGAACAGTGGGTGAACTTCCAGGGCCGGGCCCACCGTCGCGACGTTGATGGTGGCGATGTCCTCCACGAAAAACGTGCAGTGCGGGTTACCCATGCTGCAAGCCGCCGGGCTGCCGTCGATGGGCAGCACGCGGGTGTCCATCGCCTTGGCCAGGGGCACCGCTGCCCAGTCCAGCGACGGTGTACCCATGTCCACTGACACTCGCTGCCCGTCGACGCGTGTGCACGCCAGTAACCCGCGCTCGGTACGCAGTACGATGGCCTGGGTGCCGGCCTCGTGCATCAGGCGGTCGGCCACGCCGCGGGTCGCGCTGCCGCAAGTGTGCAGGCGCGTGCCGTCCGGGTTCCAGAATTGAATGCGCGCGGCGGCATCCTCACAGTCGAGCACCACCGCCATTTGATTGAAACCGATGCCCGTGTGGCGATTACCCAGGCGACGGGCAACCTGTGCAGTGATGGGGTTGTCCTGGCCACGGCGGTCGATGATGATGAAGTCGTCGCCGTGGGCGTGCATCTTCACGAACGGCAAGGTCATGGGTGCAGGTCCTGTTGTCGAAGTGAAGCAGTTCTAATAACACAAGGAGCGAGCTTGCTCGCGAAAATCGTGAAGACGACACGTTTTACCTGCAAGTACGCGTTATCGTTGACGTTCTTCGCGAGCAAGCTCGCGCCTGCAAAGGGTTGATGGCCATGCTTATTGTATTCAGCGGTCTGCCCGGCAGCGGCAAGACTACGATTGCCAGGGAACTGGCGCGACAGACCGGTGCGATTTACCTGCGCATCGACGTGATTGAACAGGCACTGCGTGATGCCGCGGTATTGGCCGGCGATGTGGGAGCCAGTGGCTACGGCGTGGCGAATGCGCTGGCGCTGAGTAATTTGCGCTTGGGGCAGCGGGTCATTGCCGATTGCGTGAACCCGGTCAGGGAGAGCCGCCAAGCGTGGCAGGCGGTGGCGACGACAGCGGGGGTAGAACTGATCAATATCCAGGTGGTGTGTTCTGATCAGCAAGAGCACCGGCGCCGTGTGGAAAACCGCGTGGGCGATGTTCCCGGCCTGGCGCCGCCGACCTGGCAGTCCGTGCTGGTGCATGAGTATGAAAGCTGGGATGAACCGGCGTTCAGGCTTGATACAGCGCGGATGACGCCAGCACAGGCAATCGCGACAGCCCGCGCACATTTGTTCAATGTGGGAGCTGTCGAGCTTTAGCCGGATTCAGTCGGGGAAATTGCCGCGCAACGCCTCAAGACCACCGTTATAGACGCCAGCGAACAATTGCTCCACTGCCGCATCCGTAGTGTCTGCTACTGGGGTGAACACGCCCGACCAGGTCACTTTCGCCGACGTCTCAGTCAGCGCTTCAACCTGCACGGTCGCCAGATAAGCACTCACCGGAAACGGCGACGCCTCAATGGTGTAGCTGTAGGTGCGCGCCACGTTGTCGAAGCTCTGCAAGCGCTCGACGATCTGGCCGCCGTCAGCCGTGGTCAGGTGACGCACACGGCCCCCTTCGCCTGGCTCGCTCTTGGCGATGAAGGGCAGCCAGTCGGGCAGGCTGTTGAAGCCGCCAATCAGTTGCCACACCTGGTCGGCCGAAGCCGGGATTTCAATCACAGAAGATGCTGTTGCCACGAGAGATACTCCAAAACAGGAAAAAAATCAGATCGCCATGCTGTCGACAACGCCGCCGTCGACCCGCAACGCGGCACCGGTGGTGGCAGACGACAGCGGTGAAGCAATGTACGCCACCAGGTTCGCCACTTCATCCACATTGGCGGCGCGCTGGATGATCGAGGTAGGCCGCGCATTACGCACGAACACATCAGCCTCTTCCCGTGCACTGCGCCCGGACTCGGCCGTAGCGTCCTTGAGCATCTGCTCCAGACCGTCGGTAAAGGTCGGCCCCGGCAGGATCGCATTCACCGTGACCCCGGTGCCCGCCAAGCGCTTGGCCAAACCGTGGGATACCGCCAGGTTGGCGCTTTTGGTCACGCCGTAGTTGATCATGTCGGCCGGCGTTGCCACGCCGGATTCCGACGACACAAAGATCACCCGGCCCCAGCCCTGCTCGACCATGCCCGGCGCATAATGCCGCGCCAGGCGCACACCGGAGATCACATTGACCTCATAGAAGCGCGTCCACTCGCTGTCTGGCGCCTCGAAGAAATCCACATCGTTAAAGATGCCGAGGTTGTTGACCAGGATATCGGCGCGAGGTTCGGCGGCGAACAGTTTCTCGGCGCCCTCGAGGGTGCCAAGGTCGGCCGCCAGCCCACGCAGATCAGCGCCGGGCACCACCTGGCGAATGCTGGCCAAGGCGTTGTCGACCTTGCCCGCGTCCCGGCCGATCACCACCACCGTAGCCCCGGATTGCGCCAACGCCTGACTGATGCCCAGACCAATACCGGCGGTGCTGCCGCTGACGATGGCCACTTTGCCGCTCACATCGATGTTCATGCTTAAACTCCTTGGGAATTAGAGAGGCAAAGGCGCACGGTCAGATATCAATCGGGCCTCGCGCAACGCTTGCCAGAAGGCTGCTGGAATCTTCTCTGACAACGCCGCCACGTCTTCGGCAAGCCGTCCCGGACGACTGGCACCGGGAATCACCGCCGCCACGGCCGGGTGCGCCAGGGAGAACTGCAGCGCCGCGGCCTTCACGCTCACGCCAAACGCCTGGGCGATCGCCTTGATCTGCTCGACTTTGCTGATGATCGCCGGGCTGGCTGGTTGGTATTCGAAGTGCGTACCGCCGGCGAGAATGCCGGAGCTGTAGGGGCCACCGACGACAATTTCGACGTGCTGGGCCAACGCCGAATCCATCAAGCGTTGCAGGGCGCGCTCGTGGTCCAGCAGGGTGTAGCGGCCGGCCAAAAGGAAACCGTCGGGCTGGGCCTCAGCCAGATCCAGGGTCAGTTCGCAAGGCTCGACACGATTGACGCCCAGGCCCCAGGCCTTGATCACGCCCTCTTCACGCAAGCGGGTCAGTGCTTTGAACGCGCCGGTACGGGCCTGGTTGAAGTACTCCAGCCATTGGTCGCCGTAGAAGTCCTGGGCGATGTCGTGAATCCACACGATGTCCAGGCGATCGGTCTGCAGGCGTTCGAGGCTGTCTTCAATGGAGCGCAGAGTGGCGTCGGCGCTGTAGTCATTGAGCATT
The DNA here is from genome assembly GCF_001439685.1 of Pseudomonas libanensis. GTDB lineage: Bacteria > Pseudomonadota > Gammaproteobacteria > Pseudomonadales > Pseudomonadaceae > Aquipseudomonas > Aquipseudomonas libanensis. Next base: position 1,507 of record NZ_JYLH01000033.1, on the reverse strand, counting down.
TTGTTCGGGCGACCGTGTTCGAACACGCCGCTTTTTTCGCCGAGGTCGCGGGAGCCGGCTTCGACTTCATCCAGAATCACCCGACCGACCTTGGTGCTGAGCACGTAGTCATCGCGATTGTAGTTAGACAGGGCCTGGCCCAGGCGGATTTCCGACAGGCCCGAGCCGTAGAAGGGTGCCGTGTCGAAGTAACGCACGCCGTGGTTCCAGGCGGCCTCGACGGTGGCCTGGGCTTCATCTTCAGGAATGGCGCGGAACATGTTGCCCAGGGGGGCGGTGCCAAAGCCCAGTACGCCGGGCAGTTTGTCTTTCAAGCTCATGGTGGAGTCCTCAATCGGTTCAAGGGGGAGACCGTTGAGCAGATCCTAGATTGCGTTAGTCAGACCGTCCAAGACATACTGCGACCAACTTGAGTCCCCAGAGGTCTTACATGATCGATCTACGCCAACTGCGCTACTTCGAAGTGGTCGCCGAAGAAGAACACGTCGGCCGTGCCGCCGAGCGCCTGCACATCTCCCAATCGCCCCTGAGCCGTCAGATCGCCCAGCTCGAAGAGCGGCTGGGCCTGACCCTGTTCGAACGCAGCCAGCAACGCATTCGCCTGACCCGCGACGGCCAGACCTTCCTGGCCGAAACCAAGGCGCTGCTGACCCACGCCAATCGCCTGGAGTCCCTGGGCAAGCGCCTGGGCCGTGGGGAAGAAGGCGGCTTGTGCATCGGCTATATCGAAAATGCCATGCATGCCGGGGTACTGCCCAATGCCCTGCGCATCCTGCGCGATGACCGGCCCACCGTGCACATCAAACTGTACAACCTGCCCTCCCTTGAGCAATTGGAGGGCTTGCGCCAACGCAGCCTGGACATCGCTCTGGTGAGCGAACCGCCTGCCGCCGACGACCCGGACCTGACCGCCTTGCAAGTGCTCGACGACCCGATGCTGCTGGCCCTGCCCGAACAGCATCCGCTGACCAGGCAAAGCGAATTGTTGCCCCAGCACCTGGCCGAACAACAATGGATCGGCGTGCAGCGCAAACCCGGCGCCAACCCCGCCGATGATTTCGTCGCCGCCTGCATCCGCGCCGGGTTCACCCCGCAGATTCCCATGGAAGCCAGCGAACCCTTTACCGCATTGGGCCTGGTGGCCTCGGGGCTTGGGGTGGCGATGGTGCAGAAGGGCCTGAGCCGCAATGCACCGCCCGGCGTGGTATTGCGTGAGCTGCCATGGCTGAGCTACACCACACCGCTGTGGGCGGCATGGCACCGGGTCAACCTGCGACCATTGGTGGAAACGTTTCGCAAGGTGCTGACTGAACCATCGCTATCGGGAGCAGGCCCTCTCCCACATTTCAATCGCGTTTTTCCTGAATAAATGCGATCAACTGTGGGAGGGGGCTTGCCCCCGTGACGGCCTGACAGCCGACGCTGATCTAGCTGACGCACCGCGATCCAAATGTGGGAGCTGGCTTGCCTGCGATGACGGCCTGCCAGCCGATGCCAATCTACCTGA
>NZ_JYLH01000032.1 GCF_001439685.1 Pseudomonas libanensis | reverse complement strand
GAAGCAGCATCTTGAGCAATGCGGCTTTACGTTCGGGTGAATAGTACTTCACAAGCTGTCTCTTTCCGCCCTCGGTATGCTTTTGGGGGTAAACCAGGAGAGGCGACAACTATCCTGACACCGGGGGCCCCACCACTCGGCACCTCGCCTAGGCTCGGTGTGCCCGTAATCCGCCAGTGATTTGGGGGGGCGCCGCCACGCGCCATCCATGGCGCGGGGCGGCTAAACCGGCATCCCTGCCGGTTTACCCCCCAAATCCCTGTCGAATTCCGGCCAGCGTGGTTTAACGGGGCGCCTGAGATCAAGATCAAGAGCGGCTCGCTTCGCATCGTGGTTACCGTTGAGCGCTACAGAGTTGTGTAGATACCTATGCCCATCGGGGGCAAGCCCCCTCCCACATTTTGACCTGTGTTTACAGCTGGCCGCCGCCGTCGATATCGATCACGGCGCCGGTCATGAAGCCGTTCTCCATGGCCAATACATACCCCGCCGCCACTTCTTCAGCCTGCCCTACCCGGCCAACCGGCAATGTCTCGCCGGTCTTGGCAAACATCGCCAAACGCTGCTCTTCGGCCAACCCGGCATAGGCTGGGGTGTCGATCACGCCGGGGCTGATGACATTGACGCGACGCGGCGCCAGTTCCTTGGCCAGTTGCTTGCCCAAGGCTTCGGTCGCGGCGTTGATGCCGGTCTTGATGAACTGCCCTGCTGCCAGCTTGCGCCCCAGTTGACCCGAAGTCAGGCTGATGCTGCCGTGCTCACCCAGGAATGGCAGCGCCTGTTGAATCGCACGTAGCGCGCCCCAGAGTTTCACATTGAAATTATCCTGGGCTTCGTCAAGGTCGGTTTCGATCAGCGTCTTGGCCCGCACCGAAGGTCCCGAGGTGTAGACCAAGTGGTCAAAGTGCCCCACCGTTTGGAACAAGCGCTGCAACGACGCGCTATCGGTGACGTCCACCGGTTCGCTGCGTACGCCGTTATCGCTGCCGGAGGTCAAACGCCGTCCGGCCAGCACCACGCGCGCACCGCGAGCGGTGGCTGCCTGGGCCACTGCGGCGCCGATGCCGCTGCTGCCGCCGATCACGATGACGGTTTTACCGCTGAGGGAAGATGTCATGGGAGAACTACCTGGATGAGAAAGTGAGCGTTCATCTTCCCAGCTTGGCAATCAGCGAAAAATCCCGGTAAAACGACAAGATTTTTAAAGGATTTTTAACAATGAGCTCAATTCTCGACCTTGAAGTCTTTGTGCGCAGTGCCGACACTGGCAGCCTGACCGCCGCCGCCCGCAGTTTGGGCCTGACCCCGGCGGCGGCCAGTATCGCTCTCAAACGCCTGGAAACCCGACTCGGTATCCGCCTGCTGGCCCGTTCCACGCGCAGCATGCGCCTGACCGAAGAAGGCCGGCGTTATCTGGATAGCGTGCGGGTGGCGCTGGAAGCGTTGTCGGAGGGCGAACACGCCATCAAGCAACAGGGCCAAAGCCTCAGCGGTTTATTGCAACTGGCGGCGCCCTCGGATTTTGGCCGCAATGTGCTGCTGGGCTGGCTGGATGAGTTCAAGCACGAGCACCCCAATATCCGCCTGCAACTATTGCTCAACGACAGCAATGCCGATTTGTTTCGCGATACCGTCGACATTGCCCTGCGCTTTGGCGTACCAAGGGACTCCAGCCTGGTGGCGCTGCCGGTGGTGCCCGGCCACCAGCGCATGGCCTGCGCCAGCCCTGGCTACCTGGCGCGCCACGGCACACCGCGCACGCCGGCGGACTTGGCGCAGCACAGTACGTTGCGCTACATGCGTCGCGGGCAGGCCAATAGCACGTGGTACTTCCGCCAGGGCGCGCTGCTCCAGGAGGTCGACGTCAGCGGCGATTACCTCAGCGACGATGGAGAAATCGTCCGCCGCTGGGCGCTGGCGGGCCACGGCATCGCCTATAAAGCCAACCTGGATATCGCCCGCGATATCCAGGCCGGTCGGCTGGTAGCGCTGTTGCCCGACTGGCAGGGCGAGCCGACCCCTTTCAACCTGATGTGCCCCCACCGTCTGCAAGTGTCGGAACGGGTGAAAGTGCTGCATGGTTTTTTACAGGCTCGCTGCCAGACGTTGCTGGGTGCATGAAGAAATGCGCCCGGTGCTTGTTCCAGAGGCCTCGGGTCTGGTATTGCAGTACCCACGTTTCCCTGCCATGAGGAGCTCTCCATGATTTACCGCACATTGGGCCAGTCCGGGTTGAAGGTCAGCGCACTGACCCTCGGCACCATGATGTTTGGCGAACAGACCAGTACCGAAGACTCGCTGCGCATCATCGACAAGGCCTGGGACCAAGGCATTAACTTTATCGATACCGCCGACGTCTACACCGGCGGGCGCTCCGAAGAGATCGTCGGCGAAGCCATTGCGCGTAACCGCCAGGACTGGATAGTGGCCAGCAAGGTCGGCTTCGGCCCCGCCGATGGCTTGCCCAACCGCAGTGGTTTGAACCGCAAGCGTATTTTCAACGCCGTGGAAGCCAGCCTTGGGCGCCTGGATACCGATTACCTGGACATCTACTACCTGCACCGTGAAGACCATGACACGCCGCTGGAAGTGACTGTGTCGGCCATCGGCGACCTGATCCGCCAAGGCAAGATCCGCTATTGGGGCCTGTCCAACTACCGTGGTTGGCGTATCGCCGAGGTGATTCGCGTGGCCGAGCGCCTGGGGGTGGATAAACCCGTCATCAGTCAGCCGCTGTACAACATCGTCAATCGCCAAGCGGAAGTCGAGCAAATCACCGCGGCGGCTGCCTACGGGCTGGGTGTGGTGCCTTATAGCCCGCTGGCCCGAGGGGTGCTCAGCGGCAAATATGCGCCGGACGTCACGCCCGAACCCGGCAGCCGCGCCGCACGGCAGGACAAGCGCATCCTGGAAACCGAATGGCGGATGGAGTCGTTGCGTATCGCCCAGCAGATCCAGCAATACACCCAAGGACGTGGCGTGGGCATGGTGGAGTTTGCCATTGCCTGGGTGTTGAACAATGCCGCAGTGAGCTCCGCGATTGTCGGGCCGCGCACCGAGGCGCAATGGGATGCGTACACCGGGGCGCTGGCGGTGGAGATCACTGCTGAAGATGAGGCCTTTATTGATTCGTTGGTCACGCCGGGACATTCATCCACACCGGGGTTCAATGATGTCGGCCATTTCGTCTCAGGCCGTGTGGCGTGGTGAGTTGGCTGAGATCTGCCTGATGCACTGAGATTAATGTGGGAGGGAGCTTGCTCCCGATAGCGGTGCTGCAATCGGTTCACCCGTCGCTGACACACTGCTATCGGGACCAGGTCGAATCGTCGTACCGCCCCTCCAACATTTTATTTCTCGCAAAAACCGCCATACTCGGGCCCTGGAACCGGATATGATCAGGCAAACTATTATCCAGAGGAAACTATTAAGCCAATCGAATATTTTTTTTGGCCTCCTCAGTTGAGGGCCTTTGTACAGCTAATACGATTATTCCGTAAGATCAAAATTCAAGGGAGTGAAGATGAACGAAAAAAATCAGTTGAACGGCTTACAAGGCTGGTTATTGTTGGTAATGATCGGATTGTTTTTAAGCCCCTTGCGTATAGCGTATGAATTATTTCCATCGTACTATCATTTTTTTACAACACCTGGCGCTATTGAATACATAAGCACGCCTGGCGCAGGCGAATACCATCCATACTTACTGACGTTTATGCTGTCAGAAATATCATTCAATATTCTGATGATCATAGCGCAAGTGTATTTAATTTATTTGTTTTTCTCGAAGCATTACCTTTTTCCAAAGATATACATAACTGTGGTTATTGTTTCGTTTGTTTTTGTTATTTCTGATGCCTGGATTGGTTCTCTTGTATATCCGAAGATATCAATATTCAATCCCGAGACCAGCAAAGAAATAACAAGGTCATTGTGCGCCATCCTAATCTTGGTTCCATACATGCTCATATCCAAAAGAGTTAAAGCTACATTTATAGAGGGTAAGAGAAGCTAATTGCATGGGAAGAGCATGGTGTTTTTTTTGCTATCCGAGAATCACTCGGTAAATAATATCACTTGCTAATGAATCGGCTTTCGCGAGGGCAACGTGTCTAAAGGTGTTGTGTTATCGGTATTGGCCTCGGTGTTGTTTGCCGTGATGTATTACTTCACGTCATTGCTCACTCCTCTGAGTGGCCTGGAGATTTTCGGTTGGCGCATGCTGCTGACCGTGCCATGCATGACGGTCTTCATGATCGTCAGCGGCGAATGGCGGCGGGTATGGGAGTTGCTGCGCATGCTCGCGATCAAGCCACGCCTGATCGGTGGTGTATTGGTGTCGTCAGCGCTGCTCGGCGTGCAGTTGTGGTTGTTTATGTGGGCGCCGCTGAATGGGCGCAGCCTGGATGTGTCGGTGGGGTATTTCCTGTTGCCGCTGACCATGGTGCTGACGGGGCGTCTGGTATACGGCGAACGCTTGTCGCGGCTGCAGCAGATCGCCGTGGTGTTTGCCGCGCTCGGTGTCCTGAATGAACTGTATCAGGCCGGTGGTTTTTCCTGGGCAACGCTGGTGGTGATCATCGGTTACCCGGTCTACTTCGTCGTGCGCAAATATCTGACTACCGATCACTTGGGAGGCTTGTGGCTGGACATGGCGCTGATGCTACCGGTGGCCTGGTGGTTTGTACAAAGCGGCGAACAAGGCTTTGCCGTACTACATGGGCATCCGAAGCTGTATGCATTGATTCCCATGCTGGGCCTTATCAGTGCCTCGGCGCTGGTGAGCTATATCATTGCCAGTCGCCTGCTCGCCTTCAGCCTGTTCGGGCTGCTAAGTTATGTGGAACCGGTGCTGTTACTGGCGGTGGCTTTGCTATTGGGTGAAGGCATCCAGGGTGGGCAATGGCTGACCTATATCCCGATCTGGCTGGCGGTGATGGTGCTGGTATATGAAGGGTTCAAGCACTTGGTGCGTCAGCGCCGGGCTTGATGGGGGGCTGAGAGTGGATGTCGGTTGTGGGGGTGTCCGTACCCCTCTGTCGATTGAGTCAGGTCCTGACTTCGGTTGACGGCACTTCAGGTGTGCCGGCAGTTTCTTCAATGACGTCGGCGGCATTTCCCAGCCTGCCCCTCCATGTACCGTAATAGGGGATGTTGTTTTGAATTTGGTTGCCTGCGTTTTCCAGCTGGGCATCCATCTCTTCCTGATCCACGCCAAACAGCTTGCCGATACGATTGTCGTGGTTCAATTCAAGCAACGTTCCTTTAACGGGGTCTTTCGCGATGGTTTCGATGGAGTGGGCCACGTCGTCAGGAACACCCAGCGCTTTCAATGCGGTGGCGAGGCCATGCCCAGGACTTCTGAGTTGCTTCAGGAATTCGTCGTAAAGACCGTTTAGATTATTGGCACCCACATTGTCCAAGGAAACACTGGCTATTTTTTTGCGGAACTCATTGAACGTCATGGGTTCAAGCGGTTTGTTTTCGTTCAAACCGTTTTGGGCGAAAAACCATTCTTTCCCATTGCTTCCATGCATGTTTCCATAAGCGTCGTATTTATAAAGTATTTTTTTCCCATCCTCTTGATACCCGATATAGGTCGCTTTTCCATCGGGCTCTTGTTTGTAAAGCTGCGTTCGCGTCAGTCCGTTGACCTGAACGGGTGGTACCGAAGCGTCTTTGTTCAAACGCTCGAAAATGTCACCTTTCTCATAGCCAAAACTGCCCACCACTGCATTGATGTCGCCATTAGCGAACTCGCCGAACTTCTTGTTAACCCGTTCCTCCTGCTTCGGCGCCTTATCACTGGAAAAATGCTGGGTAAAGCGCTTTCGCTCAGTCGGGTCATTGGCTACTTCCTTGAGCCAGTCCGTCATCTCCTCTGCATTCTTGAACTCATGAAACGAGGTCACCTCATCTTCCGGCATATACAGGACAAGATTAGGCCCACCTTCTGTAGGCGGCACCCTCTTGATCACCATCATGTCGTTGGACTGAGCGCCGTCGACGGCAAATGTCGAGACCTGCACCCCTGGACTTCCCGGCTTGTTAGATGACACCGCTGCCTTCGTCAGTTGATACCCTTCGGCGCTGAGTGTGCCGCCCAAGTACTCGGTTTCACCGTCATCGAGAAACTTGTTACGCGCCTGATCGACCGGGTCTGCATGACCGGTTGAACGGACATTGCGCACTGGCCCTGCCTGTTCCGTTGAGACAGATGGGCCGATCGGGCGTTGAAGGGTGGGAGAATTCACATTCATGAGTGGCCCTCTTCATAGTGGACACGCAGGCTTTTGTCTGCGTCCTACCCTCTGAGTGATATTCCAAGAAACATCTGTTCCCAATAATCCGCTAGGCATTTGCAACACGATGCATCAGGCACAAAAAAACCCGGTAAAAACCGGGTTTTTTTTTGTTAGCCAGTCGATCAATCGGCGGTCAGTACACCACGACGTACCTGGTCGCGCTCGATCGACTCGAACAGCGCCTTGAAGTTGCCCTCGCCAAACCCATCGTCGCCTTTGCGCTGGATGAATTCGAAGAACACCGGGCCCATCAGGGTTTCCGAGAATATCTGCAGCAACAGACGCTTGTCACCGGCAACCGACGAGCCGTCCAGCAGGATGCCGCGTGATTGCAACTGGTCCACCGGCTCGCCGTGGTTCGGCAGGCGGCCTTCAAGCATTTCATAGTAAGTGTCTGGCGGTGCCGTCATGAAGCGCATGCCGATCTTCTTCAGCGCATCCCAGGTCTTGACAAGGTCGTCGGTGAGGAACGCGACGTGCTGGATACCCTCACCATTGAACTGCATCAGGAACTCTTCGATCTGCCCGGCGCCCTTGGACGATTCTTCGTTCAAAGGGATGCGGATCTTGCCGTCCGGCGCGCTCATGGCCTTGGAAGTCAGGCCGGTGTATTCGCCCTTGATATCGAAGTAACGGGCTTCGCGGAAGTTGAACAGCTTCTCGTAGAAATTGGCCCAGTAGATCATGCGCCCGCGGTAGACGTTGTGGGTCAGGTGGTCGATAACCTTGAGACCGGCGCCGACCGGGTTGCGGTCAACACCTTCGAGGTAGACGAAGTCGATGTCATAGATCGAGCTGCCTTCACCGAAACGATCGATCAGGTACAACGGCGAACCACCAATGCCTTTGATCGCCGGCAGGTTCAGTTCCATCGGTCCGGTGTCGATATGGATCGGCTGGGCCCCCAGTTCCAGGGCACGGTTGTAGGCCTGTTGCGAATCCTTGACGCGAAACGCCATGCCGCACACCGACGGGCCGTGTTCGGCCGCAAAATAAGCCGCCAGGCTGCCCGGTTCGTTGTTGAGGATCAGGTTGATCTCGCCCTGGCGATACAGGTGCACGTCCTTGGAGCGGTGAGTCGCCACCTTGGTGAAGCCCATGATCTCGAAGATCGGCTCCAGGGTGCCCGGGGTGGGTGATGCGAATTCGATAAATTCAAAGCCCATCAGGCCCATTGGGTTTTCGTATTGGTCGGTCATGTTCGTGCCTCATCATTCTTGTGGGTAGCAATTGTCTATTTGCAAGCAAGGATGAGGTCCGAGGGTGGCGCGCAGGATAGGCCTCGCACGCTGCGGGCGAGGAAGTCACCAAAGATGAGGGGGGAGCCAAGTAGCTTCATGGTGTCATCAGTCTCTGACGGCCGAGGCTTGCGTGAGCGCAAGTCCATATTCTTGTATGCGTAAATCGATTCTACACAGCGTAACCCAGTTTGTCCGTACTCTTATCAAATCCCTGTTGCCCTGCCCCGTGCAAGGGGTTTATTGCACAAGTAGATGCCCAACAGGATGACCGCGCCACCTGCCAGCATCGGCGCCGTCAAGGCTTCGTCCAGCAGCAACGCGCCACATATCACCGCCGTCAGCGGGTTGAGGGCGATGAACACACCGGAGCGGGTCGCGCCGATTCGCCGGATGCCGTCGTAATAACCAATATAGGCCAGGGCCGAACCCAGCACACCCAGATACAGCAGGCTGTACCACTGCGCCGGCTGCAGCGCGCTGAAACCTTGCAGCGTCAGACGACCGGTGGCGAGGGTAGCAAGGGTCAACATCAGCGTACCCCACAGCACCGACCAAGTGACGGTTTGCACCGGTCCCAACGTCTGGTTGAGTTCCCGGGACAGCAGCGAATAGGCACCCCAGGCCATTACGCAGCCCAGGATCAACAGGTCACCGATCCAGGCGTTGCGCGCCCCCTGCATGAGGTTGGGATTGCGGCTCACGATCACCACTGCCGCCCCCAGCAGGCACAACCCGATACCCAGCCACTTGGCCCGGCCCAGGCGCTCCTTGAACAACAACCAGGACGCCAGGCCAATCACCGCCGGGTTCAATGCCACGATCAAGGACGCCCGCGACGCATTGATGTAATGCAGGCCATAGAAAAAACACAGGTTGTAAAAAAAGATTCCGCATAGGCCCAGCAGTACCAGCCGCGCCATTTGCCCCGGAGTTGGGCGCGCGAGTGGGATCCGCGTACAGGCCAGGAACAGCAGCAACGCCAGGCTGGCCAGGATAAACCGCAGGCAGGCCGCGAGCAGCGGGTCCACTTGATCGGCCAGAAAACGCCCGGCGACGAAGGTCCCGCCCCAGATCATAGTGACAGCGGCCAGCTTCAGGTAAGTGAGGCCTTCGCGGGCATGCATAAGAATGTGCTCAGCGTGAGAAAGGATGGGACTATTCTTTTACTAATGATCAGTCATCGTAAAATAAGGCTTTACTCATGACCCTGACCCAGCTGGAAATCTTCTCCCTGGTCGCCGAACTGCGAGGTTTCACCAGTGCGGCGCATCGCCTGGGCATCAGCCAATCGGCGGTGTCCCATGCGATCAAGGCCCTGGAGCAGGAGCTGGGGGTGGAGTTGTTTCGCCGGCACCAGACCCTGGTGGAACTGAGCGATATCGGCGAGCAGTTACTTGGGCGCGCACGGGGCATGTTGGGCCTGGCCAACACCTTGCAGCAGGAAGCCGCCGATGCCCGCGGGATGAAGCGCGGCACATTGCGTATAGGGTCGTTCGGCCCCACCGCTTCGAACCGTTTGCTACCGACCATTCTCAGCCACTTTAGAAGGGACTATCCGGGTATCGAGGTGCATGTGGACGAAGGGCCGGATCGGCAGGTCATCCAATGGCTGGATCAGCGCCGGGTGGATGTGGGCTTCGTGGTACTGGAGCAGGAACGCTTCGACACCGTGGCCCTGCTCGAAGACCAACTGGTGGCGCTGATACCGGTCGGCCATGCCTTGGCGGCAAGCATGGCAGTACCCTTGCACGCATTGTGCGATGACCCGTTCATCCTAACCGAGGCAGGCTCCGCAGAGCTGGTCACGCGTTTGTTTGGTGAAGCGCAGTTGCAACCTAAAGTGCGTTATCGCTGCACCCAGCTACTCACGACCCTGGAGGCGGTCAGCCGCGGCGACGGCCTGAGTATCGTGGCCCAGGGCTCACTGCCGGCCGATGCCGACCAGCGCTACGTTGCCCGCCCCTTGTCGCCGGGCGTACCGCGCCGCATAGGCCTGGCAGTGCTGGATCGCCGCCAGGCCTCTCCCGCAACCCTGGCGTTTATCGCACTGGCGCAAACGCTGTACCCTGATCCCGGCATGGGTATCTACACAACTCTGACGTAGCAACTATCAGTAACCACGATGCGAAGCGAGCCGCTCTTGATCTTGATCTCAGGCGCCCCGTTAAACCACGCTGGCCGGAATTCGACAGGGATTTGGGGGGTAAACCGGCAGGGATGCCGGTTTAGCCGCCCCGCGCCATGGATGGCGCGTGGCGGCGGCCCCCCAAATCCCTGTCGGATTACGGGCACACCGAGCCTAGGCGAGGTGCCGAGTGGTGGGGCCCCCGGTGTCAGGATAGTTGTCGCCTCTCCTGGTTTACCCCCAAAAGCATACCGAGGGCGGAAAGAGACAGCTTGTAAAG
>NZ_JYLH01000031.1 GCF_001439685.1 Pseudomonas libanensis | reverse complement strand
TTCTTGACGACCATAGAGCATTGGAACCACCTGATCCCATCCCGAACTCAGTAGTGAAACGATGCATCGCCGATGGTAGTGTGGGGTTTCCCCATGTGAGAGTAGGTCATCGTCAAGATTAAATTCCAGAACCCCTGTTTGCTAACGCAGACAGGGGTTTTGTTTATATAGAAACTCATGAATTTCACCGGCCCGTTGCCAATGTAACGGCCTGGTACACAGAATTTCTTGACGATCATAGAGCATTGGAACCACCTGATCCCATCCCGAACTCAGCAGTGAAACGATGCATCGCCGATGGTAGTGTGGGGTTTCCCCATGTGAGAGTAGGTCATCGTCAAGATTGAATTCCGAAACCCCTGTCTGCTAACGCAGACAGGGGTTTTGTCGTTTAGGGCGACCCAAAACAACAATTCCGCTAACCAGCCGTCTGTCGGTTTCCTACGCTAAAAGAAGATGCTTCTCACAAATTCCTAAGATTTGTCGAAGTTTGGCCGAAACCCTGACGAGCCATGCGTGCACCGAAATAGAGCGACCGTAGAGTCCGCCTATCCCGTTACATGGAATGTTCCACTCGGCACGCTCACCCCTTTGGCAAAAGAAGTCGATGAAATGAATCTCAAGTTCAGTCATAAAATTTTGTTGGCCGCGTCAGGCGTCGTGGTTTTAGCCTTCGCGTTATTCACGCTGTACAACGACTACCTACAACGCAATACGATCAAGCAAAACCTGGCCTCGTCCATTCAACAATCCGGCGAACTCACTGCCAGCAGTGTGCAGAACTGGCTCAGTGGTCGCATCCTGGTCCTCGAGAGCCTGGCGCAGAACGTAGCTCATCAGGGCAATGCTGCCGACCTTCCCGGACTGGTCGATCAGCCAGCGCTCACGTCTAACTTCCAGTTCACCTACGTGGGTCAGACCAACGGCGTGTTCACTCAGCGTCCTGATGCGAAGATGCCTGACGACTACGACCCTCGTCAGCGCCCTTGGTACAAGCAAGCGGTAGTAGCGGACAAAACCATGCTTACCCCGCCTTATATGGCGGCTGTGGGCGGCCAGATCGTGACAATTGCCATGCCTGTGAAGAAGAACGGCGAATTGTTGGGTGTTGTCGGCGGCGACCTGAGTCTGCAAACCCTGGTGAAGATCATCAACTCGGTAGATTTCGGCGGCATCGGCCATGCATTCCTGGTCAGCGGTGATGGTCAAGTCATCGTCAGCCCTGACCAGGACCAGGTGATGAAAAACCTCAAGGACATCTACTCTGGCAACAACGTACGCATCGAAAAGGTCAACCAGGACGTCGTCCTCAATCACCAGGATCGCATTCTGTCGTTCACGCCTATCAGCGGTTTGCCTGGCGCCGACTGGTACATCGGCCTGTCGATTGATAAAGAAAAAGCCTATGCCCCTTTGGGTAAATTCCGTACCTCAGCGTTGATTGCGATGTTGATCGCTGTCGTGGCCATTGCTGTGCTCCTGAGCTTGCTTATCCAAGTATTGCTGCGTCCGTTGACTACCATGGGCGTTGCCATGAAGGACATTGCCCAAGGCGAAGGTGATTTGACCCGCCGCCTCGACGTAACCAGCAAAGACGAATTCGGAGAAGTCGGTAGTGCGTTCAACCAGTTCGTCGAGCGTATCCACGCCTCGATTTCCGAGGTATCTTCGGCAACGCGGCAGGTGCACGATCTATCCCAGCGTGTAATGGCATCGTCCAATGCCTCGATCATCGGTTCCGACGAACAGAGTGCGCGCACCAACAGCGTCGCAGCTGCGATCAACGAACTGGGTGCCGCTACCCAAGAAATCGCGCGCAACGCCGCAGATGCTTCGCAGCATGCCAGCGGTGCCAGCGAGCAAGCTGACGATGGGCGTAAGGTGGTTGAGCAAACCATCCAGGCGATGTCGGAGCTGTCGCAGAAAATCAGCCTGTCCTGCACTCAGATCGAAACCTTGAATGCCAGTACCGACAACATCGGTCATATTCTTGATGTCATCAAAGGTATCTCCCAGCAAACCAACTTGCTCGCCCTTAACGCGGCGATCGAGGCTGCCCGTGCCGGTGAAGCCGGACGTGGATTTGCGGTGGTGGCTGATGAAGTGCGTAACCTGGCACACCGTACCCAAGAGTCGGCAGAAGAGATCCACAAGATGATTACTTCCCTGCAAGTAGGGTCCCGAGAAGCAGTGACCACCATGAATGCCAGTCAGGTCTCCAGCGAAGAAAGCGTTGAAGTGGCCAACCAGGCGGGTGAGCGCCTGGTCAGCGTGACGCAGCGCATCGTTGAAATCGATGGCATGAACCAGTCGGTTGCGGCAGCAACCGAAGAACAGACCGCAGTCGTTGAAACCCTCAACGTTGACATCAACCAGATCAACCTGCTGAACCAGCAGGGCGTGGCCAACCTCAACGAGACGCTCAAAGACTGCGATGCGCTGTCCCAGCAGGCCAGTCGATTGAAGCAATTGGTCGATAGCTTCAAAATCTGAACCTGACTGCATCGGAGCGAGAGACCTCGCTCCGACTGCTTAGCCAAGCATCCGGCGCACATTCTCCAACGCGCTGTCGGCGAACGTCTGTGCAAACTGTTCAAACTCAGCTTGAGTCGTTTCCTGCGGCTCGCCCACCAGCGTCCAGGTTGCCCTGGAACACTCGGCGCCAAGTGCTTCCACACTCATTGCCGCCCATAAGCGCGCCACGCCCAAAGTGTTGTAGAGGGTGGTCCACGTCATGTACATGGCGCTTTCGTCTCGGCTGTTCAGTTGCTCCACGACGCAATGACCATCGTGGAAAAATTTAGTACGCAATGAGCCTACGCCAACACCCGTCATCTCGATGTGTGACAAGCTTGGGATGAAGGTATCAAAACTATCAAAGCTACCGACCACGTCCCACAGACGTTTAGCCTCACACGAGACTACGACGGAAGCCACAATCGGTGTGCCGATCGGATTGCGAATTAACGTATCGGGTTGCAGCGGTTTCATGGGGGAGTCCTGAAGCAGTTCAGAGGAAGCCGATGGCCGTGAGGTAGTCACAGCCCTTGCGTAACAGCTCCGGGTTCTTTGGCGGATAGTCCATACCCATCTTTTCCAGGCCCCGGCGGGCATTGTCGTAACGGATCATCGAAGTGTCGCCGATGTCTTCGCCAAGTCCGTCCAGGTAAAAGCCCAGCACGCGGAACAGCGCATTATCACGACTCACCGTTTGCAGCGTCCGTTGCCAGTGTTCAATGCCTACCCGATCGAAGACGTGCCCGGCCTCGCTGAATGCGTCGAGGTACTGATCCCAACTCAAGGGCTGCGGGTTGTGCAGGTTGAATACGTTCCGCCCCGGGGCAAAGTCGGCGCTGTGAAAGGCAATGAACCCAGCCAGGAAGTCCACCGGCATCAGATCGAAGTTTACGTCCAGGCGGGGTGCCACGCCCAATTGCAGGGAGCCCTTGAGCATCAACATCAATCGATTTTTCTGCGGCTGGCAAACACCGTTCTGACTGTTGAAGCTGATATTCCCGGGCCGATGGATATTCACCCAGGCCCCTTGCTCCCTCGCCCGCCCTAACAGCCGTTCGGCCACCCACTTGGAAAGGTTATAGCCATTTTTCACATAGAGCGGTAACGCTTGCCCGGCAGGGGCTTCAAGGACGTACCCATCGGCGTCCACGCTGCTGCAGGCTGATAGCGTCGAGATGAAGTTGAGCACCTTTTTACAATGGGTCTCGCAAAGACGCAGGCACTCAAGGGCCGGTTCGACGTTGTCTTTGGCGAGTGAAACATAGTCCATCACATGATTGACCTGTGCCGCGTTGTGCACCACCACACCATAATCGCGAGCGAGGTGGTCGTACACATTGAATGCCAAGCCCAGGCGAGGTTGGCGAATGTCGGCGGCGTATACCTGCACTCGGCTCAGGTCCAGATGTTCCAGATGGTATTCACGCAAGGCCTGGGTAAATCTTGCTGTTGCCGATTGACCTGGCAGTTCCCGCACAAGGCACGCCACCTCTTGTGCTCCTGCAGCCAGCAGCGCGTGGACGATATGCGCCCCGACAAAGCTGTTCGCCCCGGTGACGATCATTTTACGCGGATCGCCCGCGCGGGCCTCGGGCAGTATCTTAATTTCCAACACTTGTGATGCATCTTTCTCCATTTGGCTGCCAGGTGTATCCGGCAACACACCACCTTCCATCAGGGCGGCCAATGTGCGGATTGTCGGTGCCTCGAAAAAGTGGCTGAGGGAGAGGCTGCGGCCAAACCGCTCGCGCACGCGCAGCAATAACGTCGACAAGAGGATGGAGTGGCCGCCCAGATTGAAAAAGCTGTCATCAATCGATAATTCGCCCGCGGGTAACGCCAGCAATTGCGCCCACAGGTCCACCAACTGCTTTTGCAGATCGGTCTGAGCACAGCAGCGAGTCACTTCTTGAGTGATGGACAACGGCATGGCCAGTAATGCATTGCGATCGATCTTGCCGTTACTCGAGCCCGGCATGCGCGCCAACTCGTTCCAGATGACGGGCTGCATATGTTCAGGCAGCCACTGGCGGGCATACTGTTTCAAGTCGGCCAGCGTGGCGCTGGGTTCGGGTTGGGTGACAAAAGCGATGACCCTGAGGCCCGGGTCAATCACTACGGCCACTTGGCGAAACAATCGACTGTTGCGCAGGCATTGTTCGATTTCCAGGGGCTCGACCCGGAATCCGCGGATTTTGACTTGGTCATCCCGGCGCCCACCCAACTTGATGCCGTCCTGAGTCCATTTCGCCAGGTCGCCGCTACGGTAAGCGTGCAGCAATTGCCCGTCAGGCAATATCAGTGCAACAAAAGGGCTGTCGGCCCGTTGCGGTACATTCACATAACCCAGGCTCACCCCCGGACCTGCAATATACAAATCGCCCAGTACCTGTTCATCCACCGGTTGCAGGTTTTCGTCGAGAATCAACACCTGGCTGTTGGCGATGGGATGGCCGACGTTGCGAGGGCCGTCGCCGTGCCGGAACACTCTATGAGTTGCCAGCACCGTGGTCTCCGTTGGTCCATAGAGGTTATGCAACTGACATTGGCCTGCCAGTCGTTCGATTACATAGGGCTCGCAGAAATCGCCTCCAGTGAGCAGGTGAGTAAGACCCAATGGCTGATCCAGCGGCAGGATGCTGAGCAGCGCCGGCGGTAGAAAGCCATGAGTGATGCGTTGCCCGCGAATCAATTCGACCAGTTGTCGAGGGTCGTGGCGTTGATCGTTGCTGGGGATAATCAACTCGGCGCCGGCTATCAAGGCAGGGAAAATATCGATCAATGAAGAGTCGAAGCTCAACGGCGAAAACTGCAACACGCGACTCTCTTCACTCATTTCTACACAAGCGCCGAGCCAGGCGGTGAAATGCGCCAGGTTGTATTGGCTAAGCAGCACCCCCTTGGGAAATCCGGTGGTGCCCGAGGTGAACAGCACCATGCACGGTGTGTCGGCACTGGGACGTTCACGCATCAGTGGTAGTGCACGGGCGATGGCGCACGGTTCGATCTTGCTGACATCCAATGAGGCGAGGCGATCTCGCAGCGGATGCAGTCCATTCTCCAGCAATACACAAGCGCCGGCGCTTTCCAGCATCTGCTGTTGACGCTGCACCGGATGGTCCGGCGCCAGAGGCAAATACACCGCACCACTCCCCAGCACTGCAAGGATGCTTGCGTACAGCTCGACGGACTTTGCCAGGCACACGCCGATCACGGGTTGAGTTTCGATGCCCTCCAGCAGTGGAAGCAGACGCTGCTGGATCGCCAAGGCGTGTACCTGGAGCTGCTGATAAGTCAGCAGGTTGCCCGCGATATTCAATGCTGTTCGAGTGGCGAACTTGTCCAGGCTGGCTTGCAGCCGTTCAATCATGGGGGTCTGGGCCGCCTGCAACAGCGCTGGATCCGCCGTGCGATTGAATCGATGCTTGAACGCCAAGGTTTCCAGCGCTGGCAGACTGTGTTCGGGCCAGTCGTTAGGGGTGACCACAACGGTGAAGCAGGCTGGGTCCCTGGAATATCTACTAACCAACAAGGCGAGCCATTCCACCAATGCGTTCGTTGCCTGGTGACGCAATCGCTGCCCATTGCCACTGGGTTCGTCTGCGACGTCGTACACAGCCAACAGGCGCCGTTCACGGTCATAGCAGCGAAATTGCAGGGCTGGCAGTCCATTCTCGGACACCGGGCCAATGCCCATGCGCAAACTCATCCAGTATGCGTCGGTGGGTAATTGCGCCAGCGGCCGGCTACCGTCTTCAATCACCAGGTCGACAGGCCCCGTTCCCGAGACATGACCGTATTGTTCCAGCACTTGCTTGACGGGGTCCAGCACGTTACTGGCGGCGCCCCACGCTATCGTCAAACGTTTCATGCCGACCTCCCCGCCACAGGCAGGTAGCTGCTCAGCGCCCGAGCCACGCTGGGTGTCTGCAGCACGCCGCTGTGACGCAGCAAGCTCATTATGTTGCCTATCAGCGGATGTCGGTGGGTGATGGGGAAATCCAGCGCAGAGACTTCATGGCGCAGTGCCAGACGCGTGTCGGCGCTGATCTCCAAGTGTTCGATCAGGTGCAGATCAAAGTCTTTCTGCAGGTCGTTGGTCAGGTAATGCTCCAGGAAAACGGGCAAAGCTTGAGCAATGCTATCGCGCTCATGCGGGTGTGCCGATTGCCAGTAGAGATGCACCAACTGGGTCCAGAACTGTGCGTGGCGACCCTCATCAAACAGGTGGTCGGCCATCAGGCCGCGGATGGATGACTTGACGCTGTCATCCTTGGAGAATGCTGCCACGTCGTGTGTCACGGTGTTTTCGGCAATGGCCACGCCGATCAACTCAACGGCGTCGTGCAAATGTGCTGGCACCTGCGCCTGTGCCGCCGGCAATGCGCGGCTCAATTCGATTTGCCCAGGCAGATCAAGCGGCTGGATACCGGTCATTTCCACGGCTTGTTGCAGGAAATCCAACGCGACCAACGCGTGATAGTCCTCGTCCACCACGACGGTCATCGCGTCGTACCGGCAGGCGAGCGGGAAGGGCGGTGAAAAACGGTTCTTGGCGATGTTGCGAGCGGTCTTGTCGACGATCTCGGTTTCGAAGATCACCACGTCATTGATGAATTTATAGAAACTTTGTATCAGCACGAAGTCGCGCCACTGTGGGCACTGTTCGAGGAAGGTCGCGCTCAGCACGAGGGGTTGGCGACACAGAGGGAAGATGAGTTTGTTGTCGTCCTCCAGCATGCGCCGGGGGCGTGTTCGAATGGTCGCGCGCCGCTCCCAGTCATCGGCAAAGGATCGATAATTGACAACGTTCATTGGCGAACCCCTTGCATCGAAGTCAGCACCCCGTCCCAAAAGGTAATGCGACTTTCCAGGGCGTCGAGGGCGGCATTATCTGCTTGCTTCTGGCGAATCGGGTCTGCTCCGACCAGGCGCTTGAGCAATTGCTCCGCTGCCGGCCCATGGTCGTGGCTGTCCATTTCGATGTGACGATTGAGGTAGTGACATAAGGTGGGTGCCTCATGATCAATGAGCGCATGACTGTGCAACAGCCGCTGGAACATCGACGGAATGACACTCTCGCGGCCATGCAGGAAAGCCGCCGCGACGCAGTGAGTCGGGGCGCTCAAGGCGACTTGCACCGTGCTGTCGACAAAGCGGGCCACCTCAGGTGGCGCATCGATCATTTGCAAGGCGGCACTGACCTCCACGCCCTCGCGTTGCAGATCGATCAGGCGGTTAATGGCGACAGTGCTGGCGCCGACCTCCGTCATGGCGTCCAGGTACAACTCGAAGTGGCTGCGATAGCCCAGCGTCGGGTGTTCATCTGACTCCTCGCCCAGCACTATTTCATTGATCAAGCGGGCAGCCTGTGAGTCCGCAGGTGGGAGCCAGGGTATCTGGGTACAGGTCAGGTCCTGTTGCAGGCGTTTAGTCAGGGTCATAAAGTCCCAGACGGCAAATACATGGTTTTCCATGAAATGCTGTAACTTGCTAAGTGAAGTTGTTTCTATAAATAAGGGGTGATTGAAAAGTTGTAGTTTTTTTTGTTCAAGCAATTCTTGATACATGGTTGACGCCTATGAATTGTTGCAGGTGCTCAAAAGCAGTGTTGGGATTTTGTAGTTGTAGATAGAAGGGGAACGTTAGATCGAAACCACACAACGCACGCGGGGCAGCACTGACATAGACGTGCGCTGCGGACTTGGAGGTGTGGTTTTTCGGGGAAGGATAATAAACTGATTAAACGTTTGGGCTGGCTTATAAATGTATTAGATGTTTTTTCTGTGTAGTTTGTATTAAGTAATTTGTCCTTTTCCAGTGTCGGAGGTTTCCTCGGTTTAATTAAGTTTAAGTGGGTTTTCCGTCTGCCAATGTGGCAACTTCCCAGGGAAGTTGCCCCGCAGGGGTAAAGAGCGAAAGAGGGCCGAGGTTTCTATTGCTCGGCTTTTTTTTCGGCGGTTTCAAGCCCCTTGAGGTAGGTGGCTATGACCTCCATCCCACGCATCAAGTGATTACGTAGCGTCAGGATGCTCTCGTCGACCTTCTTCTGTGCCACCAGGCTCAGCAGTTCACGGTGGTCTTCCTGTGACGTCTCGCCTAGCCCCATCGCCTCAAGGTTGAAGCGCAGGAAGCGCTCCTCTTCATTCAGCCCGTGCTCGACCAAGGTGAGCAGTCGCTGGTTGGGTGCCTTACCATACAGAACCATGTGGAACAGGCGATTGAGGCGACCAATCTCGGTATAGTCCTTTTCGCATTCCAGCGCATTGATGCACGCCTCGGCGTCGGACAGATCTTTCTCGGTGAGCAATGGAATCGACAAACGCAGCGCTTCGGATTCCAGCAGCATGCGCAAGGCATAGGTTTCAGCCGAATTGTCCTCGATCAAGGGCGCAACCACGGCACCCTTGTGAGTCACCACATGCAGCAATGATTGCGCCTCCAGCTGGCGCAAGGCTTCGCGCACGGGCATGCGGCTGACGCCGAACAAGCTGGCCAGCTCCTGCTGGCGCATCGCAGTGCCACAGGGCAATCGTCCATCGAGAATGGCGTTGCGCAGTGTTTCTTCAATTACTGAGCGAGCAAGATGGGCGGGAATAGGCCCGCTGATTTTGATGCTGCTTAAAGGGTTCGGCTTCTGCGTCACGGTTACGCTATCCTCCTTTTTTTGAATAATAGTTTGGCTAATTGGATCCAATGCACACTAGAGATGGGCCAGGCGCTTGTCAAACAGCCTAAGTTTCCGTTTGTAAGGGCTTACGCAGCCTACTTTGTGAGTCCCACAAGGGGCGGTTATAAACTCTGTCCACTGATGAATGATTGCACTGTGCCATTGTTTTTTGCAGGGCGAGGCTTCACCATCCCCTGAAATTCCGTCTCTTTCATGGACTGAACGCCTTGGCGGTAAGTTTTATTCCCTACCGAGTCCTTTGCTGGTTTTTATCGGCAATTTTATTGGCTGGCCTGATGCTTGGCGGGCTGCGTGCCGATTGGGATTTCTCGCAGATCAGCCGCGAGGCTACCGCCGTATACGGGCCGCTGGGCCAAGGCCAGCAGCGTATCGACGCCTGGCAGCGGCTATTGGCGACTGAAAAACAGGTCAGCGAGTCAGAGCAGCTCAAGGTGGTTAACTTGTTCTTCAACAAGCAAATGACCTACGTCGAGGACATCGACCTCTGGCACGTCATCGACTATTGGGAGACGCCCGTCGAAGCCCTTTGGAAGGGGGCCGGTGACTGCGAAGACTACGCGATCGCAAAGTATTTCAGTTTGCGTCATCTGGGTGTGTCCAGTGAGAAATTGCGCATCACCTACGTCAAGGCCTTGCGACAGAATCGTGCGCACATGGTCCTGACCTATTATTCGACCCCCGACGCCATCCCGCTGGTGCTCGACAGTCTGATGGACGAAATCCTGCCGGCTACCCGCCGCACCGATCTGGTCCCGGTGTACTCATTCAACGCCGAGGGCCTGTACTTGCCCGGCGCCAAGGGCAACAAGAAAGTCGGTGATACCAAACGCTTGTCGCGCTGGCAGGATGTGTTGAGAAAAATGCGTGCGGAAGGCTTTCCAGCCGAGCCTGCCAACTAGGAGTAACTGATCGGATGTCCCTGTTCAAACAGCTATTGATCGCAATCTGTCTGTTCCTGGTTGTCGCCTTCAGCGGCAGCTTCATGGTCAGCCTGGAAAGCTCGCGCACCCAATACGTCAACCAGCTGCGCTCCCATGCCCAGGATGCGGCGACGGCGCTGGCGCTGTCGCTGACCCCGAATATCGATGACCCGGCCATGGTGGAACTTCTGGTCAGTTCGATCTTCGACAGCGGCTACTACGCCAGCATCCGTGTCGTGGACCTGGCCACCGACAAAACCATCGTCGAGCGCAGCGGTATTCCTGACAACAACGGCGTGCCCAACTGGTTCGTGAAGTTGATCGGCCTGGAGCCGGCAGGTGGCGATGCCCTGGTCAGCCGAGGCTGGGAGCAGGCGGCGCGAGTCGAGGTAGTCAGCCATCCGATGTTTGCCCTGGCCAAACTCTGGCAGAGCGCGTTGGGTAGCCTTGGCTGGTTGTTGCTGTGCGGCGCGGTGAGCGTGGTGCTAGGTGGGCTGTTGCTGCGCCGGCAATTGAAGCCGTTGGACTATATGGTCAAACAGTCCCATGCCATTGCCCGCCGGGAGTTCCTCAGCCTGCCTGATTTGCCACGCACGCCGGAACTGCGTCGGGTGGTGCAGGCCATGAACCAGATGGTGGAAAAGCTCAAGGCGCTGTTCCAGGAACAGGCCGAACGCAGCGAAAAACTGCGCACCGAATCCTATCAGGACAACCTCACCGGCCTCGCCAACCGACGTTATTTCGAGATGCAGCTCAACGCCCGTGTCAGTAACCCGGAAGAGACCAATTCCGGCTACCTGCTGTTGCTGCGGGTCAAGGACCTGGCGGGCCTCAACCAGCGCCTGGGCGGCCAGCGCACTGACCAACTGCTGCAAGCGGTGGGCGAACAACTGCTGCGCCAGTGCGAGCCATATCCGGAAACCCATAACCTCGTCACTCGTATCCGCGGCGGCGAGTTCGCCGTGCTGGCGCCGGGTTTGATGCGTGAGGAGGCGCTGCAATTGGCGCAAAACCTCGAAAGCACTTTGCTCAGCCTGCAAGCGACCGGTGCCAGCGATGTTACGCCGGTCGCCTATATTGGCCTGGCGCCGTTCAACCATGGCGACGCGCCCCAAACCCTGCTGACCCTGGCCGACCAGGCCCTGGCCCAGGCCGAAGCGCAGGGTGACAGCAGTTGGGTGTGCCTGGACCACAGCGCCGCCGCCAGCGTCGGTGACGATCATCATGCCTGGCACAGGTTGTTGGACCAGGCCCTGACCCAGCAGCGCTTTGAGCTGTACTTCCAGCCCGTCGTTGCCAGCCAGGACACACAGTTGGTCTTGCACTACAAGGTCCTGTCGCGCTTGCAGGACGAAGACGGCCACACAATACCGGCCGGGCGCTTCCTGCCTTGGTTGGAACGCTTCGGCTGGTCGGCCCGCCTGGACCGCCTGATGCTCGAGCAAGTACTCAAGCAGATGGCCAACCACAGCCATAACCTGGCGCTGAACCTCTCAGCCGCAACCTTGCAGGACCCCCAGGCGCTGAACCGGATTTATGACTTGCTACGCCAGCACAGCAACCTGGGCCCGCGCCTTACCCTGGAGATCGGTGAAGAGCAACTGCCTGAACAGCAGGTGCTGGAACAGATGACCAAGCGCCTGCGCGAGTTGGGTTTCTCCCTGAGCCTGCAACGTTTCGGTGGGCGCTTCAGCATGATTGGCAACCTGGCGCGCCTGGGCCTGGCGTACTTGAAGATCGACGGCAGCTACATTCGCGCCATCGACCAGGAAAGTGACAAACGCCTGTTTATCGAAGCCATCCAGCGCGCAGCCCACAGCATCGATCTGCCGTTGATTGCCGAGCGTGTGGAGACCGAGGGCGAGTTGAAGGTGATTCGCGAGATGGGGATTTTTGGTGTGCAGGGTCAGCTGTTTGGCGAGCCTGCGCCCTGGAAATTACACTGACATTAGGACATTCAAATGTGGGAGGCCCCACTAAGTCTTCGACATAGCGCTGTCGCGCATCAAACTGGTTCATCGTAAGGTTGAAGAACGCGTGCGGGGCAAAGGCCGTAGCCAGCACTGGTGTGTCAGCACCCGAGTGGGAGAGTGGCCTGCACGGTATCGGCGTGGAGTCATTGTCGGCACAGCAAGCTGTGACCACGTATAAGAGAGTGAATCCGCTCGCCACCGTGTACCCCGCCCGCGTCGTTCAATCCTGCGAGGAATTGTCATGACGCGCAAGAACCAAAAACGTTTTGAGGTTATCCATCCCGACTGCGGTGCTGTTGATGTGGGCGGGCGTGAGCATTTGGCTGCTGTTGAGCCGACGAAATGTGATGAGCCGGTTAAACGATTTTCAACCTTCACCGATGATTTGCATGCCATGGCCGATTGGTTTGAGTCCATGGGAGTCAAGGTGGTGGCGATGGAGGCGACCGGCGTTTATTGGATCCCGCTCTTCGAAATACTCGATAGACGAGGCTTTGAGGTCTACCTCGTTAACTCCCGCGCGACGCGGCAGATAACCGGACGCAAGTCCGATGTACTGGATTGTCAGTGGATTCTTCAGCTCATGACGCACGGCCTGTTGAGAGGTGCTTTTCGTCCTTCGGACGACGTGTGTTCATTACGCTCACTGGTCCGTCAGCGTGGCAATAAGGTGCGCGATCAAGCCAAAGCCCTCAACCGGATGCAAAAGGCTTTGGTCCAGATGAACATCCAACTGGCTCAGGTCATCAGTAACATCGCAGGCGTGACGGGCATGAGCATTTTGCGGGCAATTGTTAATGGCGAGCGCGATCCCGAAGTGCTGGCAATGCTTAGAGACAAGCGTGTTAAAGCCGATCAAGCCACCGTCGCTCGTAGTTTGCGGGGTAATTGGCGAGCTGAGCATCTGCATGCACTGAGTCAGGAGCTGGCGGCTTATGACTTCCAAGAAAAACAGATTGGTGAATGCGACCAAGCCATCGCTTTTGCGCTTGAACGCTTGCCTGTTCTTCAAAGCGAGGTCGTGTGCCCGGCTAAAACGCTGCGCAACCCACACCGCTCGAATGACCAGCAATTGATCCTGCATCGAGCGCTGAACAAGGTGATGGGGGTGGATTTAACCGCAATTCCTACTATCGGCATCGATACTGCTTTGGTCTTGGCCAGTGAACTGGGGCCGGATTTATCAAGGTTTCCGACCTCGCAGCACTTTTGTTCGTGGCTGGGCCTCGCGCCGCCAACGCGTATTTCAGGAGGAAAAACCTTGCCTGGAAAATCTGTAACCGTGATTAACCGAGCTGCGCAGGCTTTGAAGCAAGCCGCTTCTATCGCACGCAACGACAAAAGCTTTATCGGCGCAAGCCATCGGGCGCGCCTAACCCGGATGGATACCTGCTGCGCAATCAAGGCGACAGCGCACCAACTGGCACGGCTGATTTACGCAATGCTGACCAAGGGCCAACCCTACGTTGAAAAAGGCATCGCGGAATTCGAAGAAAGAAGCCGTGACCGGCAGATGCGCGCCTTGGAACGCAAGGCACGCAAGATGGGACTGCAGTTGGTAAAAGCGGCTTAAATTTTAAGAGCAAAAACAATGAGTTATTTTATGTTTGATAAGAGGGGGCTTGCCCCCACCCACATTTAAATAAGGTTCGGCTCCAGGGCTCAGATAAGCCCTTTCTCGTCATCATCGATCAACTGGCTCAACCCACCCAACGCTTCCCGCGCGTGGCTACGGTCCATCAACTTGGCCTGGGCTGCCGGCGGCAGGTCGGTCACGCTGATTACCCCTTTGCGGGTCAGCACCTGGATCAAGTCATCCAGTACCCGGATCATCTCCAAGTCGCTCTGCTTGAGCTGGGCCAGGCTGGTTTCCACCACTTCGTTGGCGTACCAGGCCTGGATCTCATGGTGATCGGCCGGCAGGGTTTCGGTGGACTCGACAAAGGCGGCGGCCTCTACGCGAATCAGCGCGCCCAGCGCATCACGTTGCACGTAAAACATAAGAACCCCTCGAATATGAGCCACAAGCGTTCAACAGCATAGGCAACGCTGCGTGTATGGGCGTGAGTATGCGACTCACCGTCCGCCAGGGCCAGCGGCCCATAAGGCAAAAAAAATCGGCCGCCTGGGAAGGCGGCCGATCAATTGCATCTTAGCTATGGTCGATCTTGATGGTTGGGTCGGCGCCAGTGATCAGCGAGTTGATGCTGACATGGGACCAATCATTGCCTTCCAGCTTGATTGTCACATCGGCATTGGCCACGCCTCCGGCAGCATTGAGCTTGCCTTCGCTGCTGACTTGCAGGGTCGACACGCCATCTACCGTAGTGATCTTCAGGTAATTGTCGATGGTGCTATCGGTCTCACCTTTCAACAAGTCACGCAGATCAATCCGGTCGCCTTCCGAAGCCTTGAAGTCCTTGATCACATCGTTGCCGATGTCACCCGCCTTCCACACGAAGGTGTCGGCACCCGAACCACCGATCAGAATGTCGTTGCCCTGGCCGCCAATCAACGTGTCGTTGCCGGTGCCGCCCAGCAGGATGTCGTTGCCTTTGCCGCCGTCCAGGAGGTCGTTGCCGCCCTGGCCGAACAGGATGTCATCGCCAGCGCCGCCCAGCAGCGTGTCGTTGGCATCCTTGGCGCCGGACACATCGAAGTCCACGTAGTGCTCGGTAACGTACTGGTGGACGTTGGAGGCGGTCACCGAAGAGACGGCTACGCCGGTCTTCTGCGCCACAAACGCCTGCAGTGCGTTGTAACCCTCACCGTTGATCCCGCTGAAGCTCACCAGGTCGCCGAAGAGGATGTCGTTGCCATCGCCCCCGATGACGGTGTCTGCGCCAGGCAACGTCGCCTCGGTGTGACCGAGGATCGCATTGGCCAGGTCCTTCGGATCGATGTTGGCTTGCGGCTTGCCATCGCTGTCGTACGGTGCCAACTGATTCAGGCTGACCCCGCTGTTGAGGCCGATGGCTTCTACGCCACCTGTGGACAGGCCTTTAAGCAGTGCGAACGCGCTGTTGGAGTTGGTAGTGGTGTAGTAGTCGGTATCGTACCCGAGGCCGCCCTGTACCGATATTTCATAGGTGCCATCCCCTTGGGCGTGGATGACTCCCTTGTTGTAGCCCCAGCCGTAGGACCAGAGGGTTACCTTGCCGGCAGAGTTGATCTCAAGGTAATTATTCGAATCGATGTTGATCCGGGTAGCTGTACCTATGGTGTAGTTGTTCATGGTGACGACATCATCGAGCCTGACGTTGCCGTACAAGTACGGGTTGGTCTGCTCGGACCCTTGGTAAAACGTCGGCTGACCATCGGTGATGAAGTACGTCGTATTGATTGCGCCAGTGTTGCCAGTCGCCTGGGCACTTTTGAAGAAATTGGACGCGGCCTTGAACACATCTTCGTAGTTGGTCCCGCCGGTAGATACCATGGAATCCAGGACTTTCTGCAGCGAATTCAGTGCGCCTGGGTCTTTCAGGTCGACTGTAACCGTGCGATTGACCTGGTCACTGAAGTCCGCCAGGAAGATATTCACGGTGCCAGAGGTGCTGGAGCCGATACTGTTTTTCAGCGAGTTGAACGTGGTGGTCAACGAGGCTTTCGCCGCTGCTATCGAGTCCGCGCCCATACTGCCCGATGTATCGATCATGAACGCAATGTTGTAGTTCTTGCCCTGCACCACGTTCAGGCCGCCGACGTCGGCCACGACGATGTCGTTGCCATCGGTGCCGTTGATGGTGTCGCTGCCCGAAGTGCCAGTTACCGGGTTATAAGTCGCCGGGTGCACCGTGACGGGCAATTGCGCGGTGGTGGTGGCCGAACCACCGATGCTTTCGGTGGAGGTCGAAGTGACCGTCAGGTTGAACTGGCCGCTGTAGTAGGTCGGCGGCTTGATGGTCAGGGTGCCCAGGTCCCAGCCGGTGACATTGACTTCGCCCGTGGCCTTGCTCGCGGTGAAGGTGTGCCCCGACGCGTCGGTGAGTACCGAGCCTGCCGGGATGCCACTGATCTTCACACTCAGGGTTTCCGAACCGTCGGTATCAGTCAGCGCCGTGGTGACCTTGGACAGCTTCACGGTGCCGTTTTCCTGGCCTTCGTTGAGCTTGTAACCCACATAGTAACCGTCGCCGTTGCTGCCATGCAGGTCGGATACGGTGACACCGGCGTTGGTCAGGTCGGTGATGCCGGTGTACAACGGCACGGTGCTGGTGCTCAAGTTCTGTACCGCCCCGCCGTTGATCGACAGGTTGACGTCAAAGCTGCCAGGCCCCGCTTGGTTGGCCTGGTAGATCTCAAGGCTGTAGTAGCCGCTGACCGATGGCGTGAACGCGCCGCTGAACTTGCCGCTGTTGGTGCCCCACAGTCCGCTGGCAATGTCTTTACCGCCAACATTGACCACCACGCTGTCATCGGCGATGCCGCTGAAGGTATAGCTCTTGCCGGCTTCCATGTAGATCAGGCCGGAAATCTTGGAGCCAGAGCCGGCGGTGACGTTGTCGACAGACTCGACGTTGGTCACCACAGAGGTGTTGTTCGGTGTACCGGCGTTATCGATGGCTTTTTTCAGTACATCTGGCGCAGCGCCGTTGCCGTTGTTGCCGAGGCCGGCAATGCTGTTCCAGCCTTGTTTGACCAGGCCGGTGGAGGCAACGTTGTTATCTGCCACGCTCAAGTTCGGTGCGTCGGCCACTGGGGTGATATCGACTTTCACCGTGGTGCTGGTGCCCAGGTCCTTGCCGTCGCTAGGCTGGAACTTGAACTGCGCGTAATCGGCCTGCTTGTTGCCAATGCCGGTGCCGCCATAGCCATCGGCACCTGATTCGTTGGCGTTAGGCATAAAGCGCAACTGGCCGCCGTCGATCTGGGCCTTGGTGAAGGTCTGGCCGCTGGACACGCTGGTCCAGGTGCTGCCGTCCGCCGCCAGGAACTGCAGTTTGCCGGCTACCGGCAGCTCGGTGATTTTCACGCTCAGGCTGGCTTGTGGCGAGTCCACATCGGTCACGCCGAAGTTGGCCCAGGTGAGGGCCAGCGCGGTGTCTTCCGTACCGGTCACGGCACCGCCGGTGGCCACTGGCGCATCGTTGACGGCTACCACGTTGACGGTGGTGGTCGCGACGTTGGAGTAGTTTCCACCATCGGTCACGCTCACGGTAATGGTGCGTGGCGTGGTGCTTGGGTCATGGCTGTTGTTGGTGAACGTGATGTTCTTGATCTGCTGCATGTAGTCGGCCAGCGACGCCGTGCCGGTCAGGGTCAAGGTGATTTTGCCGCTGACAGGGTCGGTGGTCGGGGTCACGTTGATACCGCTCACCGCGCTGAAATTCAGCGAGTCGCCTGGCTGGCTGTTGGTCAGTACCACGGTGGCGCCGGTCAACTGCGTGCTGTCCGGGTCGGTGATCTTGATGTCCGTGTCAGCAATCGACACGCCGGTGCCGCCTTCGGTGAAGGTGGTCTTGAAGTCCGCGCCGATGGCGCCGCTGGAGTTGTTGGCATCCAGGTCGATGACCGGCGGCGCATCGTTGTCGATGATGTCGGTGCTGACGCTGCCATTGCCCACCACCAGGTTTTCGAAGTTGCCACCGGTGGCCTTGTCGATGGTGATGACGATCTTTTCCGTTGGCTCGGTGATTTTGTCGTCGAGCGTGCGGATATCAAACGGCACGCTGCTGGAGCCGGCCGGGATCTTCACGGTGTACACGCCGTTGAAGTCCGAACCGTCGGTGGCGGTGCCGCTGTACTTGAGCGTCACGGTTACGTCGGTTAGCGGCGGGTTGCTCAGCGTCAGGGTGTAGTGTGCCGTGCCGCCTTCAGTCACCGACGCGTCGCCGGTGATGCTGATGGTGGTGTTGTTGACCACATCCGTCACCTTGGTGACCACTGTGCTGCCATCGAGGATCAAGTGTTCGTACTTGTCGCCACCGCTGACCACACCGGTGATTTTGGTGGTGACGTCATTGGCGCCGACATACGCATCGTTAGGCGCGGTAGCGGTGATGAAGCTGGTGGACTTGCCATTGCCGATGGTGATGGTCGAGCCGTTATCCAGCCTTACCACCAGGTCGGAGCCAACGTTGTTGACTGCCGCGCCGTTCTTGTCGACCAGGGACGCGGTATAGACGATCTGCCCGCCCTCGCTGACCGAGCCGGTGGCCTTGAGCACCACGGTCACGTCATCGATGGTGTCGTTGATTGTCGTCGTTGCGCCGCTGCCTGCAACTTCCAACTTCTCGAAGTTGCCGCCAGAAGCGTCAGTGATCTTGACGGTCTGCGTGCTCTTGTCGATGAACACGTCATCGGTAGGCGCAGGGACGGTCACGGTGCCGACAGTGTCGCCAGCCTTGATGGTGATGCTTGAACCATTGTCCAGCTTCAAGGTGACGTCGGTGCCCGCCTTATTGGAGAGCGTAGCGGTGTAGGTGATCTGGCCGCCTTCGTTAACGGCGTTTGGCGCAGTCAACGTGACAGTCGTGGTGTTGTCGGTACCCGGAGTATCAGTGACGGTGGTGTTAACCGCCGTAGTGCCCGGTACCAGATTTTCGAAGTGCTCGCCGCCAGTCACGCCTTTGATAGCGGTGGTGACGGTTTGGTCGCCCTTGTAGACGTCATCAGGTGCAACAACCGAAACGCTGGCGCTCGATTCGTTAACGCCGATGGTGATGGTTTTGCCGTTATCCAAGGTCACGGTGAGCGGGTTGGTGATGTTGGTCACCGGCGCGCCGTTTTTATCCACAAGGCTGGCGGTATAGACGATGTTGCCGCCTTCGCCGACGGTGGTGGTGGCGGTCAGCACCACATCGACCTTATCGATGGTGTCGTTGATCGTGGTGGTGGCGCCGTTGCCTGCAACTTCCAGTTTTTCGAAGTTGCCGCCAGTGGTCTCAGTGATCTTGACCGTCTGGGTGCTCTTATCGATGAACACATCATCGGTCGGTGCAGGGACAGTCACGGTGCCGACGGTGTCGCCCGCCTTAATGGTGATCGACGAACCGTTGTCCAACTTCAAAGTGACGTCAGTACCGGCCTTATTGCTCAAGGTCGCGGTGTAGGTGATCTGCCCACCTTCGTTAACGGCGCTTGGCGCAGTCAGCGTGACCGTCGTGGTGTTGTCGGTGCCCGGAGTATCCGTAACGGTGGTGTTCACCGCAGCAGTACCCGGTACCAGATTTTCGAAGTGCTCGCCGCCAGTCACGCCTTTGATAGCGGTGGTGACGGTTTGATCGCCTTTGTACACATCATCCGGTGCCACAACCGAGATAGAACCGCTGGATTGGTTCACGCCAATAGTGATGGACTGGCCGTTATCGAGAGTGACGGTGAGCGGGTTGGTGATGTTGGTTACCGGCGCACCGTTTTTATCCACAAGGCTGGCGGTGTAGACGATGTTGCCGCCTTCGCCGACAGTGGTGGTGGCGGTCAGCACCACATCGACCTTGTCGATGGTGTCGTTGATCGTGGTGGTCGCACCGTTGCCTGCCACTTCCAGTTTTTCGAAGTTGCCGCCAGTGGTCTCAGTGATCTGGACGGTCTGGGTGCTCTTGTCGATGAACACGTCATCGGTAGGGGCCGGTACGGTCACGGTGCCGACGGTGTCGCCAGCCTTGATGGTGATCGACGAACTGTTGTCCAACTTCAAGGTGACGTCAGTACCGGCCTTATTGCTCAAGGTCGCGGTGTAGGTGATCTGCCCACCTTCGTTCACGGCGCTCGGTGCAGTCAGCGTGACCGTCGTCGTGTTATCGGTACCCGGAGTATCGGTGACGGTGGTGTTCACCGCAGCAGTACCCGGCACCAGGTTTTCGAAGTGCTCGCCGCCAGTCACGCCTTTGATAGCGGTGGTGACGGTTTGATCGCCTTTGTACACATCATCCGGTGCCACAACCGAGATAGAACCGCTGGATTGGTTCACGCCAATAGTGATGGACTGGCCGTTATCGAGAGTGACGGTGAGCGGGTTGGTGATGTTAGTCACCGGCGCACCGTTTTTATCCACAAGGCTGGCGGTGTAGACGATGTTGCCGCCTTCGCCGACGGTGGTGGTTGCACTCAGGACCACATCGACCTTGTCGATGGTGTCGTTGATCGTGGTGGTAGCGCCGTTGCCTGCCACTTCCAGTTTTTCGAAGTTGCCGCCAGTGGTCTCAGTGATCTGGACGGTCTGGGTGCTCTTGTCGATGAACACGTCATCGGTAGGGGCCGGTACGGTCACGGTGCCGACAGTGTCGCCAGCTTTGATGGTGATGCTCGAACCGTTGTCGAGTTTCAGCGTTACATCAGTGCCCGCTTTATTGGAGAGCGTAGCGGTATAGGTGATCTGGCCGCCTTCGTTAACGGCATTTGGCGCAGTCAGCGTGACAGTCGTGGTGTTGTCAGTGCCCGGGGTATCCGTAACGGTGGTGTTCACCGCGGTAGTGCCAGGGACCAGGTTTTCGAAATGCTCGCCGCCGGTCACGCCTTTAATGGCGGTGGTGACGGTTTGGTCACCTTTGTACACATCATCCGGTGCCACAACCGAGATAGAACCGCTGGATTGGTTCACGCCAATAGTGATGGACTGGCCGTTATCGAGAGTGACGGTGAGCGGGTTGGTGATGTTGGTTACCGGCGTACCGTTTTTATCCACAAGGCTGGCGGTGTAGACGATATTGCCGCCTTCGCCCACGGTGGTGGTGGCGGTCAGCACCACATCGACCTTGTCGATGGTGTCGTTGATCGTGGTGGTAGCGCCGTTGCCTGCAACTTCTAACTTCTCGAAGTTGCCGCCAGTGGTCTCAGTGATCTTGACCGTCTGGGTGCTCTTATCGATGAACACATCATCGGTCGGTGCAGGGACAGTTACCGTACCGACAGTGTCACCGGCTTTGATGGTGATGCTCGAACCGTTGTCGAGTTTGAGGGTTACGTCAGTGCCTGCTTTGTTGGAAAGCGTAGCGGTATAGGTGATCTGGCCGCCTTCGTTAACGGCGCTTGGCGCAGTCAGCGTGACGGTGGTGGTGTTATCGGTGCCCGGGGTGTCAGTCACCGTCGTGATGACTTTATCGGTCCCTGGAACCAGGTTCTCAAAGTGTTCGCCGCCAGTGACACCTTTGATGGCGGTGGTGACAGTTTGATCGCCCTTGTACACATCATCTGGAGCTACAACCGAAACGCTGGCGCTCGATTCGTTAACACCGATGGTGATGGTTTTGCCGTTATCCAGGGTGACGGTAAGCGGATTGGTGATGTTAGTCACCGGCGCACCGTTTTTATCCACAAGGCTGGCGGTGTAGACGATGTTGCCGCCTTCGCCGACGGTGGTGGTGGCAGTCAGCACCACATCGACCTTGTCGATGGTGTCGTTGATCGTAGTGGTAGCGCCGTTGCCTGCAACTTCCAGTTTTTCGAAGTTGCCGCCAGTGGTCTCAGTGATCTGGACGGTCTGGGTGCTCTTGTCGATGAACACGTCATCGGTCGGTGCAGGGACGGTCACGGTGCCGACGGTATCTCCCGCCTTGATGGTGATCGACGAGCCGTTATCCAACTTCAACGTAACGTCAGTGCCCGCTTTGTTGGAAAGCGTAGCGGTGTACGTAATCTGTCCACCTTCGTTAACTGCGCTTGGTGCAGTCAGCGTGACGGTGGTGGTGTTATCGGTGCCCGGGGTGTCAGTCACCGTCGTGGTGACTTTATCGGTCCCTGGAACCAGGTTCTCAAAGTGTTCGCCGCCGGTGACGCCTTTGATCGCAGTGGTGACAGTTTGATCGCCTTTGTAGACGTCATCTGGCGCCAAGACCGAAACAGTGCCGCTCGACTGATTCACACCGATAGTGATGGACTGGCCGTTATCCAGGGTGACAGTCAATGGATTGGTGATGTTAGTCACCGGCACGCCGTTTTTATCCACAAGGCTGGCGGTGTAGACGATGTTGCCGCCTTCGCCGACAGTGGTGGTGGCGGTCAGCACCACATCGACCTTGTCGATGGTGTCGTTGATCGTGGTGGTCGCACCGTTGCCTGCCACTTCCAGTTTTTCGAAGTTGCCGCCAGTGGTCTCAGTGATCTGGACGGTCTGGGTGCTCTTGTCGATGAACACGTCATCGGTAGGGGCCGGTACGGTCACGGTGCCGACGGTGTCGCCAGCCTTGATGGTGATGCTTGAACCATTGTCCAGCTTCAAGGTGACGTCGGTGCCCGCCTTATTGGAGAGCGTAGCGGTGTACGTGATCTGCCCGCCTTCGTTGACGGCACTCGGCGCAGTCAACGTGACAGTCGTGGTGTTGTCGGTGCCCGGTGTGTCGGTAACGGTGGTGTTCACCGCGGCAGTACCCGGTACCAGATTTTCGAAGTGCTCGCCGCCAGTGACGCCTTTGATAGCGGTGGTGACAGTTTGATCGCCCTTGTACACATCATCTGGAGCTACAACCGAAACGCTGGCGCTCGATTCGTTAACACCGATGGTGATGGTTTTGCCGTTATCCAGGGTGACGGTAAGCGGATTGGTGATGTTAGTCACCGGCGCACCGTTTTTATCCACAAGGCTGGCGGTGTAGACGATGTTGCCGCCTTCGCCCACGGTGGTGGTGGCGGTCAGAACCACATCGACCTTGTCGATGGTGTCGTTGATCGTAGTGGTGGCGCCGTTGCCTGCAACTTCCAGTTTTTCGAAGTTGCCGCCAGTGGTCTCAGTGATCTGGACGGTCTGGGTGCTCTTGTCGATGAACACGTCATCGGTCGGTGCAGGGACGGTCACGGTGCCGACGGTATCTCCCGCCTTGATCGTGATGCTTGAGCCGTTATCGAGTTTGAGCGTGACGTCAGTACCGGCCTTATTGCTCAAGGTCGCGGTGTAGGTGATCTGGCCACCTTCGTTCACGGCGCTCGGTGCAGTCAGCGTGACCGTCGTCGTGTTATCGGTACCCGGGGTGTCAGTCACAGTCGTGGTGACTTTATCGGTCCCTGGAACCAGGTTCTCAAAGTGCTCGCCGCCTGTGACACCTTTGATAGCGGTGGTGACGGTTTGGTCGCCCTTGTAGACGTCATCAGGTGCAACAACCGAAACGCTGGCGCTCGATTCGTTAACACCGATGGTGATGGTCTCGCCGTTATCCAAGGTCACGGTGAGCGGATTGGTGATGTTAGTCACCGGCGCGCCGTTTTTATCCACAAGGCTGGCGGTGTAGACGAT
>NZ_JYLH01000030.1 GCF_001439685.1 Pseudomonas libanensis | reverse complement strand
GAAGCAGCATCTTGAGCAATGCGGCTTTACGTTCGGGTGAATAGTACTTCACAAGCTGTCTCTTTCCGCCCTCGGTATGCTTTTGGGGGTAAACCAGGAGAGGCGACAACTATCCTGACACCGGGGGCCCCACCACTCGGCACCTCGCCTAGGCTCGGTGTGCCCGTAATCCGCCAGTGATTTGGGGGGCCGCCGCCCCGCGCCATCCATGGCGCGGGGCGGCTAAACCGGCATCCCTGCCGGTTTACCCCCCAAATCCCTGTCGAATTCCGGCCAGCGTGGTTTAACGGGGCGCCTGAGATCAAGATCAAGAGCGGCTCGCTTCGCATCGTGGTTACCGTTGAGCGCTACAGAGTTGTGTAGATACCTATGGCCATCGGGGGCAAGCCCTTCCCACATTGGCCGTGTTCCCACACAAAAACCCTACAAGTTTTTCTGAAAATACCCGTGACGTCGTTAGTCGCCACCCCCTTCGATGCATTAAAGTAATGCCTCCCAAGCCTGGCGCTCGCGCTCGACCCTCAGGCTCATCTTTCCAGGAACCGTCATCGATGGAACATCGTGAAGCGCTGCTCGCGCTGCGAACCTTTCTTTCTACGCAGATTCTCGGCCAGGAAAAACTCATCGATCGCCTGCTGATCGCCCTGCTCGCCGACGGCCACATGCTGGTCGAAGGCGCACCCGGGCTGGCCAAGACCAAGGCGATCAAGGAGTTGGCCGAAGGCATCGAAGCGCAGTTCCATCGTATCCAGTTCACCCCCGACCTGTTGCCGGCCGACATCACCGGCACTGAGATCTATCGTCCAGAGACCGGCAGCTTCGTGTTCCAGCAGGGGCCGATCTTCCACAATCTGGTATTGGCCGACGAAATCAACCGGGCGCCGGCCAAAGTCCAGTCGGCGTTGCTCGAAGCCATGGCCGAACGCCAGGTCAGCGTGGGCCGCAGCACCTATGAGCTGTCGCCATTGTTTCTGGTGATGGCCACCCAGAACCCCATCGAGCAGGAAGGCACCTACCCGTTGCCCGAAGCCCAGCTCGACCGTTTCCTGATGCACGTCAAGATCGGCTTCCCGGACGCCGCCGTCGAACGGCGCATCTTGCAACAGGCCCGCGGCGAAGCACTCAATGGCGAAACCAAGCCCGAGCGCCGTGTCAGCCAGCAGGCGATCTTCGCCGCGCGCAAGGAAATCCTCGGCCTGTACATGGCCGATGCGGTGGAGGAATACCTGGTGCAACTGGTGATGGCCACGCGCACCCCGGCCAAGTTCGACGCGGAAATGGCCGAGTGGATTGCCTATGGCGCCAGCCCCCGTGGCTCCATCGCCCTGGACCGTTGCGCCCGCGCCCATGCCTGGCTGGCCGGTCGTGACTTCGTGAGCCCGGAAGATATCCAGGCGGTGTTGTTCGACGTCCTGCGCCACCGCATCATCCTGTCGTTCGAGGCCGAAGCCGCCGGGGTTGACCAGGACCGCGTAGTGCAACGCATTCTTGACGTTGTTGCCGTCGCTTGAAGTCGATGAACGCAGGCGATGGTATCCGCGTAACCCTCAGTGAACTGATTGAGATGCGCCACCACGTGCGTGAAGTGCAGTTGTTTTCCACGCCGGGCCAGCGCAGCCCATTGATCGGCCTGCATCATTCCAAGCTGCGCGGGCGCGGTGTCGACTTCGACCAGGTGCGTGTGTACCAGGCCGGCGACGACGTACGCACCATCGACTGGCGCGTCACGGCGCGCACCCAGGAGCCGCACACCAAGTTGTTCCACGAAGAACGCGAACGGCCGATCTTCATCATGGTCGAGCAGAGCTGCCGGCTGTTTTTCGGCTCGGGGCAGATGTTCAAGTCGGTGCTCGCCGCCCAGGCCGCCAGCCTGATCGGCTGGGCGGCGCTGGGGCATAACGACCGGGTCGGCGGCCTGGTATTCGGTGACAGCGAGCACTACGAGATCAAGCCCCGGCGCAGCAAGCAAAGCCTGCTGCAGTTGCTCAACCGCCTGGTGCGGGTCAACCAGAGCCTGAACACCGAAAGCCGCCCGGAGGCCGACGCCCTGGGCATGGCCCTGCGCCGTGGCCGCGAGGTGCTGCGCCCGGGCAGCCTGGGGATTGTGATCTGCGATGAACGCGCACTGACCGAAGGCGCCGAGCAGCAGCTGAGCCTGCTGTCGCGCCATTGCGACCTGCTGTTGCTGCCGATCTCCGACCCACTGGACCACGCCCTGCCCGCAGCAGGGCTGCTGCGTTTTGCCGAACGTGGCGCGCAATTGGAGCTGGACACGCTGAACATCGACTTGCGCCAGGCCTACAAGGCCCAGGCCGAGGCCCGTATCGCCCGCTGGGAGCGGCTCGCGCAGAAATTGCGCGTGCTGCTGATGCCCTTGAGCACCCAGAGTGAAATGGTCGAGCAACTGCGCGAATACCTCAACCCGCAACGCCCGGTTAAAAAATAATGAACAGCCTGGACCAATTGCAACCGCTGATTGCCCCGCCAGCCATTGGTTTCTGGCCACCTGCGCCGGGCTGGTGGCTGTTGCTGCTGGTGATCCCACTGCTCGGTTGGGGCCTGTGGTCGTTGCGTCACTTGCTGCCGACCCGCCGCCCCGTGGCCCGCGCCGAACAACCGCTGGACCCGTTGCGCATCGCCGCCCTGGCTGAGCTGGCGCTGATGCCCAAGCCTTACGACGGCGCCCCCGCCGGCGCTTGGCTGCAGCAACTCAACGGCCTGCTCAAGCGCCTGTGTCGCAACGACTACCCTTACAGCCAGAGCCACACCCTCAACGGGCGCAAATGGCTGGCCTTCCTGGATAACCGCTGCCCTGCGGCCGGCCTGACGCGCTGGATGGTGCTGGTGGAAGGCGCCTACAAACCCGAATGCAAACTCGATGACAAAGCCATCGCCGGCCTGACCCAGGCCGTCGACACCTGGATTCGCAAACATGTTTGAGTTCGCCTGGCCGTGGATCTTCGCCCTGTTGCCTTTGCCCTGGTTGATGCGCCTGGTGCTGCCGGTGGCCGACAGCGGCGAGCCGGCGTTGAAAGTCAGTTACCTCAGCGACCTCGAAGGCCTGGCCCGCCGTCGCGCCCGCGCCAACCTGCCCGGCTGGCGCCAGCAAGCCCCCTTCGTGGTGCTGTGGCTGCTGCTGCTGACCGCCGCCGCCCGCCCGCAATGGCTTGGCGAACCCTTGCCGATTGCCGCCAGTGGCCGGGATCTGCTGGTGGCGGTCGACGTGTCCGGCTCGATGGACTTCCCCGACATGCGTTGGCAGGGCGAAGACGTGAGTCGCTTGTCCCTGGTCAAGCACCTGCTCGGGGACTTTCTGCAAGAGCGTGAAGGTGACCGCGTGGGCCTGATCCTCTTCGGCAGCCAAGCCTATCTGCAGGCACCGCTGACCTTCGACCGACGCACGGTGCGCACCTGGCTGGACGAAGCGCGCATCGGCATTGCCGGCAAGAACACCGCCATCGGCGATGCCATCGGCCTGGCCCTCAAGCGTCTGCGCCAGCGTCCGGCGCAAAGTCGTGTGCTGATCCTGATCACTGATGGCGCCAATAACGCCGGGCAGATCGACCCGTTGACGGCGGCGCGCCTGGCGGCCGAAGAAGGGGTAAAAATCTACCCGATCGGCATCGGTGCCGACCCCGAGCAAACCGGTTCATTGGGCATCCTCGGCGTGAACCCGAGTCTGGACCTCGACGAGCCGGCGCTCAAAGCCTTGGCCGAAGCCACTGGCGGTCAATATTTCCGCGCCCATGACGGCGAGGAGCTGCAGCAGATCAAGGAGACGCTCGACACCCTGGAGCCCGTCGAACAACAACCGACACAAGCGCGCCCGGCCCACGCGTTGTACAGCGCCCCGTTGGCCCTGGCGCTGATCTTGAGCCTGTTGCTGGTGATCCAGGAGCGTTGGCCGAACAACGCTTTACAACGCTGGTTCAACAAGCTGTCGAGCAAGGGGATTTTTCTGCAACAACATCCTGAATGGCGCCAGCGCCTGCAGCGCCTGCGTTTGCGGAGGCGCCGATGATCGCCCTGTGGCCGCATTGGTTGCGCCCGTGGTGGCTGTTGCTGTTGCCGCTGCTTGGCTGGTTACTGTGGCAGTTGTGGCACCGGCAAAAACGCGCCGGGCGCTGGCAGATGATCCTGCCGCCGGCCTTCCATGCCGTATTGCTCAGTGGTGGCAACGGTCGCGAGAGCAAATCGCCCTGGGTGGTGCTCGGCATTGCCTGGCTGTTGGCCGTACTGGCGCTGCTTGGCCCCAGTTGGCAACGGGTGGAACAGTCCAGCCAGAAACCCTCCGACCCGTTGGTGGTACTGCTGGAGCTGACCCCGGAAATGCTCGCCACCGACAGCCCGCCCAACCGCCTGGAGCAGGCGCGGCGCAAGCTGTATGACTTGTTGCAAGCGCGCAGCGATGCGCAAACCGCGATCGTCGTATATGCCGGCAGCGCCCACACCCTGGTGCCGCTCTCGGATGACCTGGCCACCAGCCGCAACCTGCTCGAAGCCCTGCGCCCCTCGATCATGCCCGAGCCCGGCCACCGTGCCGACCTGGCGGTTGAAAAGGCCATGGGCCTGCTCAAGCAAGGCGGCCTGGGCCAGGGGCGCCTGCTGCTGGTCGGTTCCTCGCTGTCGAAACAGGAACGCCAAGGCATCCGCCTGCAACTGCAAAGTGCCCAGGCACCGCCCTTGTCGATCCTCGGCATCGGCAGCCGCGAAGGCACGCCAGTGACCCAGGAAAGCGGCGAGTTCCTCAAGGACGACCAGGGCGCGATCCTGGTGCCGCGCCTCGACAGCCCGACCCTCAAGGCCTTCGCCAGTGAAATGGGTGGCCGCTACCGTGCGGCGCGCCTGGATGACAAGGACCTGCGCCAGCTCGGCCTGCTCGACAACGCACAAGCCCTGCGCAACGACGGCCAGTTACTGCTCCTGGATACCTGGGCCGACCAGGGTTACTGGCTGCTCCTGCCGCTGCTGCTGCTGGCTGCCTGCGCCGGCCGGCGCGGCTGGCTGTTCTGCTTGCCGTTGCTGCTGTTGGGCGCGCCGCAGCCCAGCTATGCCTTTGAACTGCAAGACCTGTGGCTGCGCCCCGACCAGCAAGGCCAGTACCTGCTCAAGCACAAGCGCCCGGCCGAAGCCGCCGAACGCTTCCAGGACCCGCAATGGCAAGGCGTGGCGCTGTACGAAGCGGGCAACTACGCCGAGGCCATTAAACGTTTTGCCCAGGGCAGCGACGCCTATTCCCACTACAATCGTGGCAATGCCCTGGCCAAGGCCGGTGAACTGGAAGCCGCCATTGACGCTTATGAACAGGCCCTGGAAGCCCAGCCCGACCTGCAACCGGCGCTGAAAAACAAAGCCCTGGTTGAAACGCTGATGCAGGCGCAAGCGCAGCCCGAACCGGACCAACCAACAAAAAACGCAGATGACGAAACCGCCCAACCCGGCCAAACTGCGCAACCGGGCGCCAGCGGGCAAACGGCCCAGGGCGGCGAACAGTCCTCCCAAGGCCAGGGCGAAGCCGGCACTGGTGAGACCCAGGCCGGCGCCACGCCACAGCCAGGCGGTAATGAAGTGCCGGGCAGCGAACTGGGCGACGAGCGCACCACCACGCCGCCCCTGCGCCCAACCGATACCCGCCTTGAAGGCGAGCGCCGCCAGGCCCTGGAGCAATGGCTGCAAGAGATTCCGGACAACCCCGGCGAGCTGC
Organism: Pseudomonas libanensis; assembly: GCF_001439685.1. Classification (GTDB taxonomy): domain Bacteria; phylum Pseudomonadota; class Gammaproteobacteria; order Pseudomonadales; family Pseudomonadaceae; genus Aquipseudomonas; species Aquipseudomonas libanensis. Next base: position 20,369 of record NZ_JYLH01000030.1, on the reverse strand, counting down.
TGCGGCGCAAATTCTGGTACGAACAGCAACAACATCAGGACACGACTCGATGAGCCGCCGCACCACCCTCCTGCTTCTGCTTGCGATGTCGGCAGGCCACGCCCAGGCGGCTAACCTGGTCGCCAGCGTTGACCGCAGCCGCCTCAACTCCGGGGAAACGGTGGAGCTGACGGTGGAATCCAGCGACGTGACCCAGTTCGGCAAGCCGGACCTGTCGCCCCTGGATGCGCAGTTCGAAGTCAGCGGCACCCGCCAGATCAACCAACTCACCACCCTGGGCGGCGATAACCACGCCACCACCCGCTGGATCATCACCCTGCTGCCCAAAGAAAACGGCACGGTGATCATTCCGCCGCTGCAAGTCGGCGCACTCAAGACCCAGCCGATCACCCTGCAAGTGGTGGAAACCGCCAGCCAGAACACCAGCGCCGAACTGGCCCCGGTGTTTATCGAAGCCAATCTCGACCAAACCAGCGTGTACGTCCAGGCCCAGGCGCTATTGACCGTGCGCGTATACCACTCGGTATCGCTGTATGACGACAGCAGCCTGACGCCGTTGCAGATTCCCGATGCCCGCGTCGAGCAACTGGGCGAGTCGCGCACCTATGAAAAGGTCATCAACAGCATCCGCCATGGCGTGATCGAGACCCGCTACGCCCTCTACCCGCAACACAGCGGCACCCTGATGATCCCGGCGCAGACCTTCAGCGCCACGCTGGTGGAGTCGCGCCCGGCCCAGGAAAACACGCTGCAGGGCACCAAGCCGGGCAAGATGATTCACGTCAGCTCCGCGGCCCTGCCCTTGACGATCAAGCCCAAGCCGGACCTCTACCCGGCCGACGCGCCATGGCTACCGGCACGCAATCTGACCCTGAGCGAAGGCTGGAACCCCACGCCGGACCATGTACAAGTCGGCGATTCACTGACGCGCAGCCTCACCGTCGAGGCCGAAGGCCTGTCCAGCGCGCAGTTGCCGGCGCTGCCCAGCACTGAAGTCAATGGCCTGCGCCGCTATCCCGATCAACCGGTACTCGGTAACCAGACCAGCGACCGCGGCCTGACCGGCAGCCGTGAAGACCGCGAAGCCCTGGTCCCAACCCGCGCCGGCGCCCTGGAACTGCCGTCGGTTGAAGTGGTGTGGTGGAACACCCACGAAGACCACCTGGAGCGCACCAGCCTGCCGGCGCGCACCGTGCAAGTGGCGGTTAACCCAAGCCTGGTGGTGGATACACCTGCCACACCGACCATCATCACCGCCCCCGACGATGAGCGCCTGTGGCAGTGGCAACTGAGCACGCTGCTCCTGGCCTGCACCACCCTGCTGGGCTTTGGCCTGTGGTGGCGCGCACGCCGGCAACCGGCGGTACAACGCGCCGCGCAAACCGGCCCCAGCCCACGCACCCTGCTCGACGACCTCAAGCGCGCCACCCAGGCCAACGACCCTCATGCTACCCGCCAGGCCCTCGACGCCTGGGCAAGGCAACAACCCGAAACCCTGGCCGACATGGCCGCACGGTTTGTGCCGCTGTCAGATGCCTTGGACGGGTTGAACGGCGCGCTGTACAGCGAAAGCGGTCAGTACTGGCTGGGTGATGACCTGTGGCGGGCGATCAAGGCCATCCCTGTGGCTGAACGCGAGCAAGACCCGGCGACCGACACCACCAGTTTGCCGCCGTTGTATCCGAAATAACCCAAGGTCCCTGACACTTCCCAAATCAACTGTGGGAGGGGGCCCCCGATGACGGTGGGTCAGCCAGCGTATCAGTGACTGACCCACCGCCATCGAGGGCAAGCCCTCTCCCACATTTGCCCTGCGTCGCCTGCTGGACATGCATTGTTAAAGGCCAGCAATCCATATCCCTTTAATTTGCAGGACGTTTCCTAGACAATCCTTTGGCCTTGCGCCTGCTCAACTCACTGGCTAGCCTTCGCTTCGTCGCTGCATATCAGCGATCGGGTGTGGAAACCCGGGAATGAGTAGGTGTCATGATCGTATGCAAACGCTCAATGGCGGCTGTGCGCGGGCAGACTTCGGTCTGACTGGGTCCTACTCCCCGGTTTCCACCCCGCGTATGGCTGCCACCTAATCTGCCGTGTGGAAACGGCACGGGATGGCGCCCCAACTGAGTAGGAGCTGTATCCATGAGCAAAATCGTCCCCGATCCACCCTATGCCGTTTTTGTCGCCCACGAAGACCTGAGCTTCGAAGATGCCATCGCCAGCATCTCCTCGCTACTGCGCTGCGCTGCCACCACGGCCACCGAAACCGCCGAAGGCCTCAAAGGCGCCCAGCATGATATGGCTTGCTCCACCGCTCACCTGATCGACATGGCCCGCACCCTCGCCGACCGCGCACTGGATTGCCTGCAACCCAACCCCACTAACACCCCGTAACCCCTGAAGGAGCGAGCTTGCTCGCTCCTACAAAAAGCCATCAGGGCTGGCCCGCCCACCGTTGATCGCGTCGGCCATGAGTCCACGCGCACTTTTACAGGTAAACTCCCCTCCTTTTCATCTTCTCCACGGAGTTCGCCTTGCGTCTGTTCCACACCTCCGACTGGCACCTGGGCCAAAACCTCCACGGCCAGGAACGCGACTTCGAACATGCCTGTTTCCTTGAGTGGCTGCTGGGCCAACTCAACGCCCAGCGCCCGGATGTGCTGTTGATCGCCGGCGATATCTTCGACACGGTCAACCCGCCGCTCAAGGCCCAGGAGCGCCTGTATGACTTCATCATCAGCGCCCACGAACAAAACCCGAAACTGACCATTGTGATGATCGCCGGTAACCATGACTCCGGTTCGCGTATCGAATTGCCCGCGCCGCTGATGCGCCGCCTGCGCACCCACGCCCTGGGCCGGGTATTGTGGCTGGACGACGGCCAGTTGGATGCCGAACGCCTGCTGATCCCCTTGCCGGATGCCAAAGGCAAGATCGCCGCCTGGTGCCTGGCGCTGCCCTTCCTGCGCCCGGCGGAAGTCACCGGTGCACAGCTGGGCGATGATTACCTGCGCGGCATCGGCCAAGTGCATGAATGGCTGATCGCGGCCGCCAATGCCAAGCGCAACAAAGGCCAAGCGTTGATAGCCATCAGCCATGCGCACATGGCCGGTGGGTCGGTATCCGAAGACTCCGAACGCAGCCTGATCATCGGCAATGCCGAGGCACTGCCCGCCACACTGTTCGACCGAAGCGTGGCGTATGTGGCTCTCGGCCATTTACACAAGCCGCAAAAGGTCAATGGCGAAGAGCGCATTCGCTACAGCGGCTCGCCGATTCCACTGTCGTTTTCCGAGATCAGCTACAAGCATCAGGTACTCGACGTGATGTTCCAGGGCGAACGGCTGGTCAGCGTCGAACCGTTACTGATTCCGCGCTCCGTCAACCTGCAACGCCTGGAAGCCGCGCCCCTGGCCGAGATCCTTAAGCAACTGGCCGAGTTGCCGGACATCGACCTGCTGGCCGAAACCCAGCGCCACCCCTGGCTGGAAGTGCGCGTGCGCCTCGACGAGCCGCAACCCGACCTGCGTCAGCAGATCGAAACCGCCCTGCAAGGCAAGGCCGTGCGCCTGGTGCGCATCGCCGCCGAATACGCCGGCCAGCGCGGCAACACTGAAACCGACGACGAGCGCTTGATCGAACTCGACCAGCTCACGCCCCAGGAACTGTTCAGCCGCGCCTGGCAGGACAGCTATGGCAGTGAAGTGGATGAACAGACCTTGAAAGACTTCGCCGTGCTGCTCCAGGAAGTACAACAAGCGGGTGAACAGCCATGAAGATCCTTGCCATCCGCCTGAAAAACCTCGCCTCCCTGGCCGGCCCGTTCGAGATCGACTTTACCGCCGAGCCCCTGGCCAGTGCGGGCCTGTTCGCGATCACCGGGCCGACCGGTGCCGGTAAAAGTACTCTGCTCGATGCGTTGTGCCTGGCACTGTTTGGCGCGGTGCCGCGCCTGGGCGATACCGGCCAGGCGAAGATGCCGGATGCCGACACTGACATCTCCATCGGTGACCCGCGCACCCTGATTCGCCGCGGTACCGGTGGTGGCTACACCGAGGTGGATTTCGTCGGCGTCAGCGGCCGTCGCTATCGCGCGCGCTGGGAAGCCAACCGCGCCCGCGACAAGGCCAGCGGCAAGTTGCAGAACAGCCGGCAAAGCCTGATCGACCTGGACAGCGAGCAACTGCTGGCCAGCCAGAAAACCGAATACAAGACCCAGCTGGAACTGGCCTTGGGCCTGAACTTCGAGCAGTTCACCCGTGCGGTATTGCTGGCGCAAAGCGAGTTCAGCGCTTTTCTCAAGGCCAATGACAATGAGCGCAGCGAACTGCTGGAAAAGCTCACCGACACCGCGCTGTACACCCAGCTTGGCCGCCGTGCCTTCGACAAGGCCAAGGACGCCAAGGACGCCCACAAACAGCTGCAGGACCAGGCCACCGGCGTAGTGCCCCTGGCCGCCGAAGCCCGCGCCGAGCTGGATCAACAACTGAACGAAGCCCAGCAACTGCTCAAGACCCGGCAGGCCCAGCTCAAGCAACTGGAGTTGCAGCACACCTGGCTCAAGGAGCTGCGTGAATGGCAGGAGCGCCAGCTCAGCGCCGTCGAACAGTTGCAACAAGCCCAGCAACACTGGGACAGCCAAGGCCCGCAGCGCCAGGACCTGAGTCGCCTCGACCAGCTGGCGCCGCAACGCCATCACTTCTTGCGCCAGGCAGAACTCGCCACCTTGCTGACGCCGCTCGCCACGCAGATTCAGCAGCACCTCGATCAGCAAGTCGCCCTGCATAGCCGTCAGGAACAGGCGCAACAGCAGCAACTGGCCGCCCACGCGGCATTGGCCCAAGCCCTGAAAAACCAGGCCGACGCCGCACCCTTGCTGCGCCAGGCCGTGGAAGAACAAAACACCCTCGCCCACCTGACCCGGGAACTGGCCAAGCGCGCCGAGGAAAAACAGCAGCACGCAAGCGCCTGCGTCGAAGGCCAGGCCCAGCTCGAGGGTTTGCAAGAAAAGCAGGCCCAAGTCGCCGAGCGCCTGCAACGCCTGACCGCCGAGCTTGAGCACAGCGCCGCTCTCGCCCCCTTGAGTGAGGCCTGGAACGCCTACCGCGACCGCCTGCAACAGCTGGTGTTGGTCGGCAATCGCCTCAACAAAGGCCAGACCGAACTGCCGCAGCTCGAACAGCGTGCCAACACGGCCGACGCACAGTTCACCCAACAGCGTGAAGCTCTGAACCTGCTCTACCAGGAAGCCGGTGCCGAACCCCAGGCGGTGGCCGAACAGATCCAGTTGCTGGCCAGCCTGCTGCAGGACAATCGCAAGCAACAGCGCGCCTTCGAAGACCTGGCACGCTTGTGGGACAGCCAGCAACAGCTGGATCAACAGGCTGCCACGCTGACGCAGAAACTCACCGACGCTGCGCAACGACGTGAGCAGCTGAACCAGGCTGGCCTGCAAACCAAGGCCGAACTCAGTGTTGCCGAGCAAGCCTTGTCGGTGACCAAGCAACTGTTGGAGCGCCAACGCCTGGCCCGCAGTGCCAGCGTCGAGGAACTACGCGGGCAGTTGCAGGATGACCAACCCTGCCCGGTATGCGGCAGCCACGAGCATCCGTTTCACCAGCCCGAAGCCCTGTTGCAAAGCCTCGGTCGCCATGATGAAAACGAAGAAGCCACGGCACAGAAAGCCGTCGACAGCCTCAAGGAAAAACTCACGGAGTTGCGCGGTGAGGTCGGCGGCCTGATCGCCGAACAAAAGGAATTCCTGCGCCAACAGGAGCAGCTGGCTACACAGCAACAGGGCCTGGCACTAAGTCTGCAAGCCCATTCGCTGTCCGCTTCGCTGTTCAATCAGGACGTCGCCCAGCGCAGCACCTGGCTGGCCCAACAATTGGCACAGCTGACCCAAAGCATCAGCCAGGACGAACAGCGCCAAAGCGCCCTGCTCAACCTGCAACAAAATGCCGGGCGCTTGCAGCAACAACTGCAAGCGGCCCAGGACGCCAGCCAGCAAGCCCGGCAATTGCTGCTGGACCAGCAGCGTGAACTGGCCAACGACCGCGAACGCCTCGACGCAGAACTCAACGCCTTCGCCGGCCTGTTGCCCGCCGACACCCTGGAAGGCTTGCGCAGCGACCCCGCGACGACCTTCATGCGCCTCGACCAACAGGTCAGCCAGCGCCTGGAACAGTTGAGCCATCAGCGTGATGAACTGGCCGAGCAGCAAGAGCGCCAACAAGCCATCGAGAAACAACAGACCCACCAGCAACACCGTCAGCAGCAACTCGACGCCCTGAATTTGCAGGTCAACGAGTTGGCGGCGCAGCAACAGGTGATCCAGGAAAAACTCAGCGCCTTGTTGGGTGACCGCCCCAGCGCCGAACACTGGCAACAACAGCTGGAACAGAGCATCGAGCAGTCCCGCCAGGCCGAGCATGATGCCAACCAGCAACTGCACGCCATGCACACGGCCCTGGTGCAGGTGGCAGCGGACCTCAAGGCCCTGCAGGAACGCCAGCAAGCACTGCAAGCTGAGCAACACAACCTGGCCACGCGCGTCACCGAGTGGCGCGCCCTGCACCCTGAACTGGATGACGACGGCCTGACACGCTTGCTCGCCTTCGATGAAGCCCAGCTCGCGCAACTGCGCGAGCAACTGCACGGCAGCGAAAAAGCCGTCGAGCAGGCCAAGGTACTGCTGCAAGAGCGTGAACAACGCCTGGCCGAACACCAGGCGTTGCACAACGGCAATCTGGACGCCGAGCAATTGGACAACAGCCTTGCGACGCTGAATCTGCAACTGGCCGACGGAGAGAAACACTGCGCGGAACTGCGCGCACGTCAATCTGAAGACCAGCGTCGCCAGGACGCCAACCAGGCCCTCACCGAACAGATCACCAAGGCTTACGAAGAGTGGCAACGCTGGGCGCGCCTGAATGCGCTGATCGGCTCGGCCACCGGCGACACCTTCCGCAAGATCGCCCAGGCCTATAACCTCGATTTGCTGGTGCACCACGCCAACGTGCAACTGCGCCAACTGGTGCGCCGCTACCGGCTTAAACGTGGCGGCAGCATGCTCGGGCTGCTGGTGATGGATACGGAGATGGGCGACGAACTGCGCTCGGTGCACTCGCTGTCGGGTGGCGAAACCTTCCTGGTGTCGTTGGCGCTGGCTCTGGGCCTGGCGTCCATGGCGTCGAGTACCTTGAAGATCGAATCGCTGTTTATCGACGAAGGTTTCGGCAGCCTTGACCCCGAGTCGCTGCAATTGGCCATGGACGCCCTGGACGGCTTGCAGGCCCAGGGTCGCAAGGTTGCGGTGATCTCCCACGTACAGGAAATGCACGAACGCATCCCGGTGCAGATCCAGGTCAAGCGCCAGGGTAATGGCTTGAGTACTTTGGAGGTCAAGTGAGCGAGGCGCTGCTGTATTCGTTCCGGCGTTGCCCCTATGCGATGCGGGCACGCCTGGCGTTGCGTTATTCAGGCGTGGCGGTGCGCATTGTCGAAGTCAGCCTGAAAGCCAAGCCGGCCGAGATGCTGGCGCTGTCGCCCAAGGGTACGGTGCCGGTGTTGAGCGTGGAGGGTCGAGTGCTCGAAGAAAGCCTGGACATCATGCAATGGGCCCTGGCACAGCACGATCCTGATGATTGGCTGCTTGAGGGCAACCCTGCGGTATTGGCGCTGATAACCGAGAATGATCAGGCGTTCAAACATCACTTGAATCGATACAAGTATGCCGAGCGCTACCCGGAGCAGCCGATGGAACATTATCGCGCAGAGGGTGGGCTGTTCTTGCACAAACTGGAGGATTTGCTGACGAACCGGGAGTACTTGCTCGCCGAGCACATGAGTCTGGCGGATGTGGCGCTGGCGCCATTTGTACGGCAGTTTGCTCATGTGGATCGAGAGTGGTTTGCGGCTACGCCCTATCGGCGGTTGCAGGCTTGGTTGCAACGGTTTGTTGAGTCACCGCTATTTATTGCAGTAATGGCAAAATCTTAAACCAGCACAATCAAACTGTGGGAGGGGGCTTGCCCCCTCCCATTCATTAAGCCTGGGTCTTGTGATCCAGCGCGGCATAGAAGTTGGCGCTCTGTTGCAGGTATTTCTGGGTGTAGGCGGTAACGCTGGATTTTTTGCCGGTGACTTCCACGCTGGCAGCGGCTGGCAATGCCACGGTGGCGGAAACAGCGGAAGCAGCGATGATGGAGAAGAGATTCAAGTTCATGGCGGTAACCCTTGGGTTCGTTTGGTTGAGTGGCCGATGGAGGCCTTGGAACCCAACTTACGCCCGAGGGTTGGACCTTAGAAATGCTTTGAAACAGTAGCTGCTATCAATGCAATTAATACAAAGGCTCAGGCCCCGCAGTGCGGGGCCTGTGGCTTATTGACGCACCAGAAACTTGATGTCGCTGGGCGCATCGATCGGCAACTTCTGCACGGTTTTACCCAGCAGGCCGGTCTTGGGGTCGCGTTCCATCACCACGATTTCATTGCTTTTCTGGTTAGCGGTGAGCAGGAACTTGCCGCTGGGGTCGAGGCTGAACTCGCGCGGGTGATCACCTTCGACGGAGCGGCGCTGAACTTCCTTGAGGTGCGCGGTGGCCGGATCGATGCTGAACACCAGCAACTGATTGGCCGTGCCACGGTTGCTTACATAGAGGAACTTGCCATCGCTTGAAGCATGCAACGCGGCACCGGCCTTGTCGGATACCGGTTGGCCGGCGGCATAGTCCAGCAACTGGGTTTGCGTGAGCTTACCGTCGTTGTAGTCGAACACGGCGACCTGGGCGCTCATCTCGGTAGTCAACCAGGCGTGCTTGCCGTCAGCGCTGAACAGCAGGTGGCGCGGGCCACTGCCCGGCGGCAACTGCACCGAAGGCGGGTTCGCGGGGGTCAGCGGCAGTTCGTGATTGGCCTTGGGGTCGTATTGATAGACAAACACCTTGTCCGCCCCCAAATCTTGCACGAATACATACTTGCCATCCGGCGACGACACCACCGAATGCACATGATTGGAGGCCTGGCGCTCAGGGTTCACCCGGCTGGCCGGGTGCCCGCTCAACTGCACCGGTGCCGACAGCTTGCCCTCGCCGTCTACCGGCAGGATCGCCAGGCTGCCGCCCGGGTCTTCCAGCACCGAATAATTGGCGACGAACAGGTGGCGGCCATCGGCGGCGACGCTGGAATGGGTCGGCTCATTGCCCAGGCTCTGTACCTGATTGATCAGGGTGAGCTGATAGTTCTTTGGGTCGATGCGGTAGCTGCTGACACGGCCGACCGGGTCTTTCTGGCCCGGGCCGTTCTCGTTGACCACAAACAGGTACTTCTGGTCCTGGGAAACCGTCAACCACGAGGGGTTGGCCGTCTTGGCAGCCAGTACGGGCTGGCCGCTGAACTGGCCGGTGCGGCTGTCAAACTGCAGCCGGTAGATCCCTTCGCTGGTACCGGCGGTGTAGCTGCCCACCAGCAGTTCATAGGTGTCAGCCGGTGCAGCCTGCACCGACATGGCACCGACGCTGCCCGCCATCAACAGGGGCCAGAATTTACGCATCAACATCGCCTTGATCCTCATCGTTGTTGTTGCCGGTGAAGGCGCTCATGCAGATCAGGCGGTGCTCGCCCGAATCACCGGTCAGGGTCCAGCTTTTCAGAGTGTCGTCAAACCTGGCCGCCTGGACCTGGGCCAGGTTGAATGCCCAGCGTTTTTCAGCACGGCCGTCCATGGCGGTGATCAGCAGCTTTTCGGCGTCAAGCGTGAAGTCAAAGGCGTGCAGGCCATCGATTTCAAGCATGTCGCAGGTGTCAAGGACGGTCGTGAGGGTCGCAGTTTCGGCGGTCATAACATCAGTCGTTCAGAGGAAAGACCTCATGATAGGTCAAATTGTTGCATCAACCTAAACCCCTGCTTTCAACCCTTCGGGTCATTTACATGCTGCGATAATTACCGCACCCCGCTTGAGCCCGCGCCGCATCGGCATTTGCCGGCGATACATCACTTTCGGAAACAGTTGATTATCCACTGTCCATTTCATGGTTAAGCGCTGGTCGGTAGTTTCCGCTCACCTGTTCGCTCAATGCGCCCAGGGTTAAATCGCTACGCCGAGCACGATCTCAACGACAAGGAAGCTATATGATGATCCATGGAAATTACCCTAACCGCCTTTTTGACCACACCTTGAGCCCTTTACCGCTTGCGCCCGTTACCCGCAAGCCGGATGAAGTGTCCGAAACAACCCTTGGCAGCCACTCCGACGCTTCACCCCAAACAGGCCGCGACCCATCACTGCGCAGACGCCGGCGCGATACCACCGTTCATTACGATGTATCGACGGGGTCGTCATCGCTCAGATCCGGCTTGACCTTTGTGCCACTGAACCCGTCGCCTGGCGCTACGATTTCAACTCTGCAGCCCGCTACCGACGCCACCGCCAACACGGTCGCGCACCAATTCGCTGGCCGGCCCACGCTTCGCTCAGTGGTGTCGAACTTACTCAGCGACGCCATCAAAAACCTGTACCCCACCTTGGCGTTTGACCCTGAATACACAGCGCTGGCCGAACCCATTTCCAACAATCCCCCTCAATATTGCTTGACCCCTTTGCTGGACCTGGCCCTGGAACACCTGATCCGCGACGGCGAGCTGGACTTTACCGATAGACACTCACTGGCTTGCACGCTGATTGATCAAGCCACGGGCCATACGCTCAAGCCGGGTCCCTTGGCGGGAGCGCTGGTGCCGGGCATCGATATGCAGGCCATTGAACTGATCATCCGCAGCCTGCGAACCACGCTCAAGAGCGGGTTCGAACAAGCGCTGGTTCGCCATTTCACCGGCAACGCCTATTCCGCCCAAAACACCCTCGGCGCTGAGACAAGCCGTTGGCTATGGCTCAGTGACACACTCAGGGCCACCCTCAGAACCGCTGCGTTGAAACAGCCAGGGCTCACTGAATTGCAACGCCAAACCCTCGATCAGGTCGCAACCTACCCGGATAGTGCGCAGCGCCAAGCTGCACATGGCAACGCTGCGGCCAAGGTGTTTATCCTCGATACCACCGTAAGCCACGGCGCCACTCAATACGCTCAGTTCAGCCCTGACCTGTTAATCACACGAGAGGTCGCCGGTCGTACGCAGGTGCTGCATACAACCCCTGCTGGGGTCGTGACACCGTACGACTCATTACAGGCATTCGGCCAAGCCTGGGGGCGAAACCTGGAGAAAGCATTTGTCTTCGACAGCCTTGACTGGAAGCGCCAGGAGCCCGACGCGAACATTTTTGATACACAAGCCGCACTCATCCTCAATGCCATGGTGGAAAACGTGGCGTCCATTGATCTTCCGACGTCGGGTACGCTTGATCAGCTGGAACAGGCATTTTCCCAGGCAAGCGACCCGAGCCCCTGGTTTACCGGCGCCTATGCTGCGAATGCTGCGGAGGTTGGGCGGCTGCTTGATAATTTGCCAGCCTGGCTCAAAAACGCCAACGAAGCGGAACGCGACGCCTATCGGCATCACTCACTGGCACTGGCCAGTAGCGTCAAACGCAACAACGGCCGTACGTTCCTCGACGGTATCCCCGATATCCGCGCCTATACCGAGCAACAGCTGGACGAGCAATTGTCCGGTAAGGGTTACACGGCCAAGGATGTGGAAGTGGTGTTCAAGGTTGCCGTAGGTAACCTGGGCAGCGGCTACATCGAACGGGTGAAGATGAGCCTGGTCGACATGGCCCTGGAAAACCTCGCAGGCTTGCCCAAAGGGCAGATGGAGGTTCATCTGCGAGGTCAACCGGTCAGCGACCCGCAAATGCCGCAAATGCTCAAGGACCTGATCAACCGCGTTGATATCGGTCAGCACTACCCACAACTGTTGAAGCGCGAACTTCTCAGCGACACCGAGCCATCTCGGGATCGGGCTGCGCGCTTTGTCGAACAGGTGCCGATCCAGCTCGCCATGCAGGCGCTGGAACTCAAACTCAAGGGCGAGGCCGGCATCAGCACCCAAGGTTATCGTTTTATTGAGGCGATCATCCAGCCTGGCACGGGCAGCAAACAGGTAGACGGACAAGAGATCACCGTGCGCCCCCTGGCATTTGTACGCAAGCAGGGGGCCACACCGGACCAGGTCGACAATATGTTTTTGATCGAGCCGCTGAACGCCACCAGCGGCCCGCATCTGCTCTATCGTGCGCAGATGAAGCCTGCCTTGCTCGAGTTTGCCAGCCGCGAGGCACTGCTGGAGGCCATCCGCCAGCCTGGTCCGTTGCAAGAAAGCGTTCTGGCCTGGTTGAAGGATGACCGGGCCCGAGCGGTCTATGGCAATGGAGGTTTTCGCACGCCGAATATTTCACGCTACTCCGTATTCAATGAGTTCGACCCGCCCACCACGCCCAAGCCCACGACCCTTGCGGTCGACGGTTATGCGGGCGCCACCGCGCTACGCCAGGACCTGCTCAACGGCGATTTGATGAAGCATTGGTTCCACTCCAACGCGAACAGCCTGATCACCCTGGCAGAAGGCCAATCTTCCTCCGACGCTGAAAGCCGCTGGGCCTCGCACAAGGAGCTCGGCTGGCTGTTGTTCAACACGTTGCTGCCGGTATTGCGTGGGCCCGGGGCGATGGCAGGTTGGTTATTGCAATTGGCCAACAGCGAAGAAGACATCAAGCGGCTCGCCACACCAAACGACCCGGACCCGACTTCGGCGGTGATCGACCTGCTGATCAATTTGGGCATGACGCTGACCCATGCTCCGACCGGCGAGCCTGGCAAGCCAGCGCAGTCCTTTGAACACTTCAAGCAGGACGCCCATTCCGACAGCCTCGGCCCGCGCCCTCGCGACAGCAATCAGCCAATAACACGCCAGGCTGTGATCCATCAGGACCCAACGCCTCCCACCTTTGGCAATTTTGGCGGCGACGGTACGGCCATCGATATCCGATTATCCAGCCCCCGTGGCTTGACGCCAAGCCTGCTTGCGTACATCGACTCGTTCAAAGTAACGGCACCGACCGCCCCTGGGTCGCCCATCGCCGAAGGTATCAAGAAAGGTCTGTACCGAGTGAACGACAAGTTGTACGCCAGTATCGACAATCACTGGTATCGCGTAGCTATCGACCTGGACGGCCCTTTCGTTATTGATGAACAGAACAAGGTACGTACGGCGCCGCCAATACAACGCGATACCCAGGGTCGTTGGTATTTTGACGTCGCCCCCAAGCTCAAGGGCGGAATGCTGAAAAACAAGAACCCGCAGGAGCGGGTCACAGCAGACCTGCAAGCGCAGAAACAAGTAAAAACGACCTACAAGCGCAGCTTCCGGGAAGCGAGCAAATTGGCAGAATCCCATGCAACCAAACTCGATAAGATCAAAACCAGCCTCTCCGAATACGAGACCGCTCGAAAAAAGCTCAAGACGCTTCGCAACCTATCCAGAAGTGAGGATGCGGCACAGCGATTTCTTGCGCCCTATCTGGAACAGCGCCAGGTCACCGAGGCGCTCAAGAGTAACCTGGACCAGCAACTCCAGGCGCTCAAGCCGCTGACACAAGCCCTCAAGGCGGCCAGCGAAAAAACCATTGAAATTATTGCACCCAAAAAAATCGGCGGGATCGACGACTCGTCCCAATTCAAACAGGACCGCTCTGCCATATACGAAGGCATCCTGCACGCCCTGATTGAAATAGATAATGTTTACACGGCTCTGTTCAACGACGCCCGCCACACTGGAGTGGACGGCGACTCGCTGGAGGCGTTGATGCGTCAGTCCAATAACGGCTCCAGGATCGCTTACGATGAGTCAATGGAAGTGTCCGAAGTGGCCTATCACGCTACTGAACATCTATTGGCGTCGAGGCAGGCGGTCAGTGATGCATTTGATCAGTGGAAGAAAGACTCCCCCTTTGGTAATAAAAAAGCTGAGGAGTACATCAAAGAGCGCTACACCGCCCCTCCCGCCGCCAGAGTACTGACAGCAAAACTGAACAGGATGTCGTTCCTCAAGCTAATGACCACAACATGGCCAGCTCGCAGCGCAGAGGCAACCAATCGCCTGCAAATGAAACGCTACCTGACGGAATCCCTGAAAAGCGAAATAGCCGCTTTCAATGATCTGCGCCAATACACCGGCTACACCTTGAGCGAGCGCAATGCCACACTGACTACCATAATCACTAAATACAAACAGGTATTAAGCGATAGCGTCCTTATGCAGGAGGAGTATCCGGAGCTCTTTCGGGCGCAATACCACCAACATTTCACCGAGGTGCTCAATGAGCTCATCGCCGAAGCAGAAGCCGAGTTGGTCCAGGTCGTCGAAGAAGAGCAGTTTCTTATTCCAGCAGCGCCCGCACGCAGCGACCAACAGACCAGACCGCGTAATCAACGCGTGTTCAAGACCGAACACAAGGAGACCTTGCTCGGCACCCTACGCGCCCCGGAACCCGGTCAGACTTTTGATATTGTCGATGTGCTCGATCCACAAAGCGGCCAACCCGTGGCGAGCTACAGCGACCACTCGAATGTGGATGGTCGTGGATGGGTAAGAATCATCCCTGCTGAGCCCGTACAAACGACCCAAGAGTCTTCCCCCACGAAGTCCTTGGCGAACTACAAGAGAGAGGTACAAGCGCTGATAGATGGCACAGTCAATATCGAGCGTTCAATTCGCTTCCAGAAGACCAAGCTTGCCGATCCGCTGCGACGCGACAACCTCTCCCCCAAGGATTGGTATGACATGCTGCAGGCACCGGCCAACCAACTCAAAGTAATGGCCGAGCAGGCCGAAGCCAGCCATCACGCCAAGCCTGAAACGGCCGAATTGGTTGCACGATGGCGAGCCACCGCTGAAGAGTTGTTGCACAAAGCCCGCCAACATGCGGCGGACGGCTATCTGGTTCAGCCGCCGACTGCGGAAAATGTAGACTTCTTGTGGCGCAATGGTTTTGTCGATATCAATTTGGTGAAGCGGGACACGCCTACAGAGAGTGGTGATTTCTTCACCGAATACTCCGTTCGCCAAAAAGGCCAGGAAAAACCGATATGGTACGCCCACTTTCACTACCCAAAGGCAAACTGGCCACACGCCGATTACACAGCCGCGCATCTGAAAATCGCATCCCAGCGGCTCAAAACTCAGAAAGATTTGATTCGCGAGGCAGGAAAAAACGGCACCGTGGAGAAGATAATCAGAGCCAGGATCACAGCGCCTCTGGATGAGAAGTTGTTCCTGACATTGTGAACCTAAGCCTTAAGCGCAGTAAAAAGCCGCACTCCGTGCGGCTTTTTTCGTTGGCTCAGTGGGCAAACAACGAATTGCCCTTCTGCCCCGCCAGCTTCTCCGGCTTGATCAGGAACCGCGCCAGGGCCGGCAGCAGCCACAGTGCGCCAAACATGTTCCACAGCAACATGAACGTCAACATCAGGCCCATGTCGGCCTGGAACTTGATGGCCGAGAAGATCCAGGTGCACACGCCGATGGCCAGGCACAAGCCGGTGAACAGCACGGCCTTGCCGGTGGATTTCAACGTCTGGTAGTACGCCTCTTGCAGCGGCAAGCCGGCACGCAGGAAACTTTCCAGGCGGCTGTAGATGTAGATGCCGTAGTCCACGCCAATCCCCACGCCCAGGGCCACTACCGGCAAGGTCGCAACCTTGACGCCGATCCCCATGAACGCCATCAGTGCGTTGCCCAGTACCGAGGTCAATACCAGCGGCAGCACGATGCACAGGGTCGCCGCCCAGGAGCGGAAGGTGATCATGCACATGGTCGCTACGCACAGGTACACCAGGATCAGGATGATCAGCTCCGACTCCTTGATCACCTCATTGGTGGCCGCTTCGATCCCGGCATTGCCGGCGGCGAGAATAAACTCCAGGCCGTCCTTGTTGTTGTCCTTGGCGAAGTCCTGCACCGCATGCACGGCGCGGTCGAGGGTTTCGGCCTTGTGATCGTTGAGGAACACCAGCACCGGCGCCAGGGAGCAATTGTTGTTGTACAGGCCATCGGCGCGGGCGATGGAATTATTGAGCACGTCCGGGTTACGCGACAGGGTTTCCCATTTCAGGTTGCCTTCGTTCATGCCCTTGATCATCTGCTTGGACACGGTCACCAACGAGATCGCCGACTGTACGCCCTCGGTGTTCTGCATCTTCCACATCAACTGGTCGATGGGCGCCATGGCTTCGTAGCGCGAGCAGCCTTCGGCACGGGTCTTGACCATCACCACCAGCACGTCGGAACTGGTGGAGTAATTGCTGATGATGAAATTGTTATCTTTGTTGTAGCGCGAGTCCGGGCGCAGTTCCGGAGCACCTTGGTCAAGGTCGCCGATCTTCAGGTTCTGGCTGTACCAGAGACCGCCGCCAAAGGCGATCAGCGCCAGGAAAATCGAAACCGGCGCGACCTTCGGACTGGCGAATTTGGACAGCAGGCGCCAGAAACGGTGTTCGCGATGTGCATCCTTTTTGCTGCGCTCAATCGCGCGTTTACTGATACCCACGTAGGAGATCGCCACCGGCAGCAGGATCAGGTTGGTAAACACGATCACTGCCACACCGATGGAAGCACCGATGGCCAGCTCGCGGATCACGCCGATATCGATGATCAGCAGCGTGATAAAGCCGACCGCATCAGCGAGGATCGCGATCATCCCCGGCAGGAACAACTGGCGGAAGGTACGCCGTGCGGCGGTCAGGGCGTTATCGGCGTCACTGGATTGCAGGGCGATGCCGTTGATCTTCTGCACGCCGTGGGAAATACCGATGGCGAAGATCAGGAACGGCACCAGCATTGAGTAAGGGTCCAACCCGAAGCCGACCGCGTGCATCAAGCCCAACTGCCAGACCACCGCCACCAGGGTGGTGATCAACACGGCGATGGTGCTGCGGATGCACCAAGTGAACCAGTAGAGCAGCACCAAGGTGATCATGAAGGCGATGCCAAAGAACAGCACCACCATGATCAAGCCATCGATCAGGTCGCCGACTTTCTTGGCGAAACCGACGATGTGGATTTTCACATTAGGGTTTTGCGCCTCGAACTTGTTGCGGATCTTGTCCTCAAGCTCATGGGAAAACTTCTGGTAGTCCAAGGCCAGCAACTTGCCCTGGTCCTGCGGGTCGGGGTAGGACTCCAGCAGCGGGATATCAACGATACTCGACTTGAAGTCGTTGGCCACCAGACGCCCGACCTGGCCGGACTTGAGCACGTTGTTACGCAGCTGGTCGAGGCTTTGCGGCGAGCCGTTGTAGCTCTGCGGGATGACTTCGCCACCGGCAAAGCCTTCTTCGGTCACTTCGGTCCAGCGTACGCTGGGGCTCCACAATGATTTGAGGCCCGAGCGATCGACGCCGGAGATGTAGAACACCTCGTCGTTGATCTGCCGCAGGGTCTCCATGTACTCCTTCGTGAAGATGTCGCCGTCCTTGGCCTCCACCGAGATACGCACGGTATTGCCCAGGTTGGCCAGGTCGTTGCGGTGCTCCATCATCTTTTCGATGAAAGGGTGCTTGAGGGGGATCATCTTTTCAAAGCTGGTGGACGGGCGAATCAAGGTCGCCTGCCAGAACAGGAATACGCTCACCAGCAGGCAGATGACGATCACCGCCGGGCGATTGTTGAAGATCAGGCGCTCAAGAAAGGTCGCTTTATCGTTGTGATGACTGCTCATGCGTTCCCCGCCCTTATTATTGTTTTACGAGTTCGGCGCCAGCGGGCGTGGCGACACGAACGCCGCCCTGCCCGACCAGAATCAGGTTGCCGTTGCCTGCGGCCGTGACCGCCGAGAGTGAAATCCGGTCCGGGCGATTGAATACGCTGAACGTCTGGCCGTCGTCATGACTGACCACCACGCTGCCGCCGTTGCCGACGACGACAATGGAGCCATCATCGAGCAACGTCGCCCCAGACAAGCCGAACTCCAACGCACCGCGTGTGGCATTGAGCTCGACCTGATCCCAGGTGCTGCCAAAATCGGTGGAGCGATACAGGTTGCCGCGCAAACCGTAGGCCAGCAGGGTCTGTGGCTGCGCCGTGCTGATCACGCCAAACAGCGAGCCTTCATAGGGGCCTTCGAGTTTTTCCCAGGTCTGGCCGTCGTCGCTGGAGCGGAACATGCTGCCTTGCTCACCGACGATAAACAGGCCGGCGTCCTTGACCGAGGCGATGGCGTTGAGGTGGAACTGGTCTTCGTTATCGAGACGGTCACTGACGTCGTTCCAGGACGTCCCGCCGTCGGTGGTTTCGATCAGCGCACCATAGGCGCCCACGGCCAGGCCATGGTTGGCATCGTTGAACCACACATCGAGCAACGGGGCTTCGCGCTTGAGGTCTTGATATTGCTGGGTCCAGGTAGCACCGCCATCGGCACTGGCAAGGATTTGCGCATCATGGCCGACGGCCCAACCGTGCTTGTCATCGACGAAAAACACCGCCGTGAGCAGTTGCCGGGTAGGTACCTTGGCTTGGGTCCAGGTGTTGCCCTGGTCATCGGAATAGAGGATATGCCCGCGATCGCCGACCGCCACCAGGCGCTTGCCTGCGTGGACTACATCGATCATCAGGCCTTTGGCAGCCTTGGGGGATTCAATCGCAAACACCGCGGCAGCGGTGGAATCGCTGGCAGCCAGTACCGGCGTCGACAACACGGCACCGGCAAGCAGCGAGAGCGCTGTGGCCAGCAACGCAACCCTGCGTGCGGCGCGTGGGCGGCAAACAACCCAACCCATGACAGGCTCACTCATAGACCTTTCTCCCATTTATTATTGTTAGGTCGTCTCATCTTCCAGGGCCGTGAAACCTGCAATCTAGAGCGCCTGGAGTAAGCAGGGGCCATCCTATCGGGCTTTGGAATCGTCTGACAATCGGCGCTGCGTTATCTTTTGTTAACTGGCGGCATTTGGCCAGGGGTGAATATGGCTTTATCAGCACAAATGATGAGCCCAAGGCGCGTGGCCCACTT
This sequence comes from Pseudomonas libanensis, assembly GCF_001439685.1. GTDB lineage: Bacteria > Pseudomonadota > Gammaproteobacteria > Pseudomonadales > Pseudomonadaceae > Aquipseudomonas > Aquipseudomonas libanensis. Next base: position 1,407 of record NZ_JYLH01000030.1, on the reverse strand, counting down.
GCTGACGAGTAATGAATTTTTATTCCACCACTTGAATTAAACGAATATTTATTCCATTAATAGGCTTCCTGAAAACAATAATCCAAAGGACCACGGCGATGCGTGAACTCGGAATCGGCTTGATCGGCACAGGCTTCATGGGCCGCGCCCACGCGCTGGCGTTCAATAACGCGCGGACGGTGTTTGAACTGCCGGTGCACCTCAAGCTGGCCGCCTTGGCCGATGCCGACACCGAGCGCGCCCAGCGCTGTGCCACGGCTTGGGGCTTTGACCAGGCTCATGGCAACTGGCAAGCACTGATCGACGACCCCAAGGTCGACGTCGTCGCCATCACCACCCCCAACCATCTGCACTATCCCATGGCCATGGCCGCAATCGCGGCAGGCAAGGCGGTATATTGCGAGAAACCCCTGGCCGTCAGCCTCGAGCAAGCCGACGCCATGCGCCGCGCCGCCAGTGCTGCCGGGGTGGTGACACGGGTCGGCTACAATTACCAGCACAACCCGATGATCGTGCTGGCAAAGCAGATGATTGCCAAGGGCGACCTCGGCGAGATCATCAGCTTCCAGGGTGAATTCAGCGAGGACTTCATGGCCGACCCGAGCTCCCCCTGGTCGTGGCGTTGTGAAGTCGAGCACGCCGGTGGTGCCCTGGCCGACCTGGGCAGTCATCTACTGTCGATGGCGCGCTATCTGGTCGGTGATGTGGTCAGTGTGTGTGCCGATACCCAGACCGTCCACGCTCAACGGCCCGTCACCCAGGGCAGCAGCGCTTTGAAACCGATTGCCGTGGATGACCAGGTGCATGCCCTGCTGCGCTTTGCCAACGGTGCCCGCGGCACGGTAAGCAGCAGTTGGCTCAAGCACGGTTACAAGAATCACCTGGGCTTTGAGATCAGCGGTACCAAGGGCACCTTGGCGTTCGACCAGGAACGCTTGAATGAACTGCGCCTGTACCGCATCGGCCAGGATGGCTTTCAACGCGTACTCGCAGGCCCCGCCCTGCCCGGCTATGCCGCATTCAGCCCGGCGGCGGGGCACCAGTTGGGTTACAACGAGCTGAAGACGCTGGAGGTGCAGGAGTTGATCATGGCCCTGGCTGGCCAGGGTGCGGATGGAACGGACTTCGAGGCCGCGTGGGAAGTTGAGCGGTTAGCGACGGCGATTCGCGTGGCGGCTCGCGAAGAACGCTGGGTCAACGTGAACTCGGTTTGAAAAGGGCTGGCTCCCGTGACGGCCTCACAGCCACCAGGTAACCAACTGATGCGCCGCGAGACAAATGTGGGAGCAACTGTCTTATTGGATTCAATTCAGAAGTCATTTTCATAGGCAGCAAAGCTTCCACAGCTTTAGGCCGTGCAATGCTGAAGGAAATTGCTGCTACCGAGCTAATCGGTGCGCTCTTTCC
>NZ_JYLH01000002.1 GCF_001439685.1 Pseudomonas libanensis | reverse complement strand
CCACCCGTGGCATCGATATCGGCGCCAAGTCAGAGATCTACCAGATCATCCATAACCTGGCGGCCAGCGGCATTGCGGTGATCGTGGTGTCCAGCGACCTGATGGAAGTCATGGGCATTGCCGACCGCATTCTGGTGCTGTGCGAAGGTGCCCTGCGTGGCGAACAACGGCGTGAACACGCCACCGAATCCAACCTGCTGCAACTGGCTTTGCCACGCGGCGCGGCGAACTGAGAGAAGACGATGACAACCCAACCCAACGCGTTGCCCTCGGCACGCAAACCCCTCGATATGCGCGCATTGCTCGACAACTGGGCGATGCTGTTGGCGGCAGTGGGCATCTTTGTGCTGTGCGCCTTGCTGATTGATAACTTCCTGTCGCCGCTGAACATGCGCGGCCTGGGCCTGGCGATTTCCACCGTCGGCATTGCCGCGTGCACCATGCTGTTCTGCCTGGCGTCGGGGCACTTCGACTTGTCGGTGGGCTCGGTGATTGCCTGCGCCGGGGTGGTGGCGGCGATTGTGATGCGCGATACCGACAGCGTGATGCTGGGCATTGGCGCGGCGTTGCTGATGGGCCTGATGGTCGGCCTGATCAATGGCATCGTGATCGCCAAGCTGCGAGTCAACGCCTTGATCACCACCTTGGCGACCATGCAGATCGTGCGCGGCCTGGCGTACATTTTTGCCGACGGCAAGGCAGTAGGGGTGTCCGAGGAGCAGTTCTTCGTCTTCGGCAACGGCCAACTGTTCGGCGTACCGGTGCCGATCCTGATCACCATCGTCTGCTTCCTGTTCTTCGGCTGGCTGCTCAACTACACCACCTACGGGCGCAACACCATGGCCATCGGCGGCAACCCGGAAGCGGCGCTGCTGGCCGGGGTCAACGTGGACCGCACCAAGATCCTGATCTTCGCCGTCCATGGCCTGATCGGCGCGCTGGCCGGGGTGATCCTGGCCTCGCGCATGACCTCCGGCCAACCGATGATTGGCCAGGGTTTCGAGCTGACGGTGATCTCTGCGTGCGTACTGGGCGGGGTGTCGCTGAGCGGCGGCATCGGCATGATTCGCCATGTGATCGCCGGGGTGCTGATCCTGGCGATCATCGAGAACGCGATGAACCTTAAGAACATCGACACGTTTTACCAGTATGTGATCCGCGGCTCGATCCTGCTCCTGGCCGTCGTCATCGACCGCATGAAACAACGCTAATGTTCGCCCTGTGAAGATCAAAATGTGGGAGCTGGCTTGCCTGCGATAGCGCTGGCACAGGCTACACAAGTGTTGCCTGAACCAGCGCTATCGCAGGCAAGCCAGCTCCCACAGTTTAATCAGCGGTGAATCTGAAAATAGTGTGCTGGGTGTAAGTCTGCCCAGGATTCAAGCGAGTTGACGCAAAGCCTGGCTGATTAGGCGCATCCGGAAAATGCTGGGTCTCCAGGGTAAACCCGCTCCAATGCTGATACGTCTTGCCCCCTTTACCCTTCACCGAACCATCGAGGAAGTTGCTGGTATAGAACTGCACACCCGGTTCGCTGGTGTAGAGCTGCAAGCGCCGGCCCGACTCAGGGTCATGCACTTCGGCGGCGAGCTGCTTCACATCGCCCTTGGTATCCAGCGCCCAGTTGAAGTCGAACCCACCCTGTTTCGGTTCGGCGAACTTGAGCTGCGGATGGTCCGCCTTGATGTGCTGGCCGATAGGCGTGGGCTTGAGGAAGTCCATTGGCGTGCCCTTGACTGGCGCCAGTTCACCGGTGGGGATCAGGGTGGCGTTCACGGGTGTGTAGTGGCTGGCATGCAGGGTGGCGACCTGCTTGAGAATGTCGCCGTTACCCGCGCCGGCGAGGTTGAAGTAGCTGTGGTTGGTCAGGTTGAGCACCGTCGGTTTGTCGGTGGTGGCCTTGTAGTCGATATGCAGTTCGTTGTTGTCGTTCAGGCGGTAAGTGACTTCGGTCTTCAGGTTACCGGGGAAGCCCATTTCACCGTCCTTGGACAGGTAGGTGAGGGTGACGCCCACCGAGTCCTTGTCCTTGACCGGCTGGGCTTGCCATACCTGCTTGTCGAAGCCTTGGGCGCCGCCATGCAGGGAGTTGGGACCGTCGTTGAGCGGCACCTGGTAGCGTTTGCCGTCGAGATCGAAGGCGCCGCCGGCCAGGCGGTTGCCGAAACGGCCGATGGTCGCGCCAAAAAATGCCGTGCCGGCCTGATAGCCCTGCACGTCATCGAAGCCCAGCACCACGTCGTCGACCTTGCCGTGTTTGTCCGGCACCTTCAGCGACTGCAATACGCCGCCGTAGGTGATCACCGTGGCTTGCATGCCATGGCTGTTGCGCAATATGTACTGTTCGACGGCGGTGCCGTCATTGGTTTTGCCGAAGGGTTTGTGTTCGCTGGTCAGGCCGGCGGCCTGGGTGCCGCCGCTGGCGACCAGCATGGACAGCGCCAGACCGGACAGCAGGTAACGAGGGTGCTTCATGGTCGAACTTCCTTTTGTTGTTTTGGATGGAATAGTTCTACTAATTTGAGATATTTTGTCGTAATGACCCCGGATTTATAGCCTTTAACGGCGTATTTGCAAAATAAAATAAGACTAATAGGCAGAGCGATCACTGATATGACTACCCAGCAAGCGATTTATCCCGACCTCAAGGACAAAACCGTGCTGATTTCCGGCGGTGCCTCGGGCATTGGCGAGTTCATGGTGCGCGCCTTCGCCGCGCAAGGCGCCAAGGTGGGGTTCGTGGACCGTGCGCAAAGCCAGGGCGAACGCTTGGCCGCGCTGTTGAATTCCCAAGGGTTTACCGTGGAGTTCGAGTGCTGCGACATCACCGACGAAATTGGCTACCGCGCTGCCATCGGGCGCTTCGAGCAGTCGCTGGGGCCGATCACGGTACTGGTGAATAATGCGGCGAATGACGTGCGCCACAGCCTGGAAGAAATCGACTCACAAATGTTCGACCAGTTGATCGCAGTCAACCTCAAGCACGCTTTCTTTGCCGCCAAGGCGGTGGTGCCGATGATGAAAGAGGCCGGTGGCGGTTCGATCATCAACCTGGGCTCGGTCGGCTGGATGATGGCCTCGGCCGGTTACCCGGTGTACGCCGCCAGCAAGGCCGCGGCCCACGGCATGACCCGCGGCCTGGCGCGGGAACTGGGGCCCAACCGCATCCGCGTCAACACCTTGGTGCCAGGTTGGGTGATGACCGAAAAACAACTGGCCATGTGGGTCGACGACGCCGCCAGGGAACTCATCGCACGCAGCCAGTGCCTGCCCGGCAGTGTGATGCCGGAACACATCGCCAACATGGCCCTGTTTTTGGCCTCGGATGCTTCGGCGATGTGTTCGGCGCAGAACTTCATCGTTGACGGCGGCTGGGTGTAAGCCGGGCATAATTGCTCAAAGCGACGCCGTCCAAATGTGGGAGGGGGCTTGCCCCCGATATCGGTGGGTCAGGTTAAAATAGGCTGACTGATACACAGCCATCGGGGGCAAGCCCCCTCCCACAGTTGATACGCGGTGTTCACTCGATGGGGTAACGCTTGAATGCCGGGTGCTGCTCCAGGCGTTCAGCATGGTGCTTGAGGTTGGGGAAGGCATCGGCCTTTACCACCGAGGCCACGGTGAACTGGCTGAACGACCAGGCGACCGCTGCGGTCAGGGAGGCCTGGGTCAGCGCTTCATTGCTCGCCAGTTGCTTGTCCAGCAACGCATAGGCCGCCAGCAATTGCCCGGTAACGCGCTCAAGCCAAGGCGCATGCCATTTTTCGGCGGGACGAAGGTTGTGTTCATAGACGATCTGCACGCTTTTTTCACAGGCCGCCAGCGCCAGGCCGAGTAGTTGCAGGTCATGGGCGCGAGCGGCCGGTTGTTGGGGCAGCAGCTTCTTGTCAGCTGGCGCCAAGGTTTCGAGGTAATCGAGGATCAGGCTCGAATCCATCAGCACTGTCCCGTCATCCAGCACCAGCGTAGGCGCCTTGACCACCGGGTTGACCTGGGAAAACTCCGCGAAGGTGCTGAACACCGATAGCGGCTCATGCACAAACTCCACCCCATACAAGTCCAGGGAAATCGCCACGCGGCGTACGTAGGGCGAGTCCAGCATTCCGACCAGTTTCATGCAGCCTCCATTGCTTTCGCGGTGTGATTGGCTGACGAGATTAAGGCTTCATGATCAGGGTGCGCAATGCTTGATGGGGCAGTCGCTACATTGAACTGCGGGCCGCCCCAGGCGGTTGCCCGGTGATGCGCTTGAAGGCACGGCTGAACGCCGCCTGGGAGGTGTAGCCGAGGCGTTGCGCGACGGTTTCGATGGGCATGCGCTCCAGCGTCAGCCACTGGCTGGCCAGGCGCATGCGCAGCTCCGTGGCGTAGCGTAACGGCGGTATGCCGAGGATGGCCTGGAAGCGATCGGCAAATACCGAGCGCGAGGTATGGCACTGCGCGGCCAGTTCCGCCACGCTCCAGTCGCGGCCCGGCTGCTGGTGCAGGGCGAGGAGGGCGCGGGCCAGGCGTGGGTCGCGTAGCGCCGCCACCAGGCCCGAGGCGTTGCCACAGGCGCATTCGACCCAGCCGCGTACGATCATCGCCGCCACCACATCGGCCAGGCGCGCCAGGATGCCGGCAAAGCCGATGCGGGCCGTGGAGACTTCCCGTTCCATCACCGCCAGGATCGGCATCAGGCCGGGGTAACGCTGGCCCCCTGCATCGATCAGCATCAGCGCCGGCATCAGGTTGCCGAGCCCCTGGATGCTGCCGAGTTCGAATTCCATGCAAGCACTGAACAGCAGAGTGCTGGGGACGGTCTCAGGTGACGCATCCACGGCGCAGACCGCGTTCCCCAGCGGTGCGCTGTCGAAATCGCCGATATCTTGCACATCGGTGCTCGCGTCGGATAACAGTGCATGCGCGCCGCCATGGGCGATGAACACCGCATTGCCCGCCGACAGCTCGAAAAGGTCGCCATCCTCGCCGCGCAAGGTCACGTGGCCGGCCGCGAGAAAGTGGAAATAGGCATGCCCGGGCTTGGCGCCAAAGCCCATGCCGAAGGTCGGCCCGGCCTGGATGCGCCGGTACTGCACACCGCGCAGGCGCATACCGCGCAACAGTTCATTGATCAGGTCGGAAGACAGGGTAAAAGCATCCGCGGCAGTCATGGTCGGGGTTTCGGTCAAAAACTCAAGGGTTTGCATCATAGATCATCCTGCCAGGCAAACCTAGACTGGCCGCCTTGCTAATGATCTGAGGATGACCTGTGATGAGCGAATATGCAGCCCAAGCCCCTGCCGGGGTGGTGACGGAGCCGGCCTGGCTGGCGGTATTTTCTTTGGCAATGGGGGTGTTCGGTTTGCTGACGGCGGAATACCTGCCGGCCAGTTTGTTGACCCCCATGGCCTTGGACCTGGGTGTCTCGGAAGCGCTGGCCGGCCAGGCGGTGACGGTGACGGCGGTGGTGGCGTTGTTTGCCGGCTTGCTGGTGCCCGGCCTGACCCGAAGCATCGACCGGCGCGTGGTGCTGCTGGGGTTCTCCACGCTGATGATCGCTTCCAACCTGCTGGTGGCGCTGTCTTCCAGCCTGACCGTGCTGTTGTTGATGCGCATCCTGTTGGGCATCGCCCTGGGCGGTTTCTGGAGCATGGCGGCGGCGGTGGCCATGCGCCTGGTGCCGGCGGCGTCCCTGCCACGGGCGCTGTCGATCATCTTCAGCGGGATTGCGGCGGGCACGGTAGTCGCCGTGCCGCTGGGCAGCTACCTGGGTGGCCTGTACGGCTGGCGCAGTGCGTTTATCGCGGCGGCTGCCGTGGGCGGTGTGACCCTGGCGTTCCAGGCGTTCACCCTGCCGCGCCTGGTGCCCAATGGCACCGCACGCCTGCGCACCGTGCTGGAGGTGCTGCTGCGTCCGGGCATCGCCATGGGCATGTTCGGCTGCGTACTGGTACATACCGCGCATTTCGCATTGTTCACCTATATTCGTCCGTTCCTGGAAAGCACCACCGGCGTCGATACCCAGGGGCTGGCCCTGATGCTGCTGGGCTTCGGCGTGGCGAATTTCGTCGGCACCTTGCTCGCCGGTTGGCTACTGGTGCGCCACCCGCGTGGGACGTTGGTGTTGATGCCGGTGCTGGTGGGCATTGCGGCACTGGCCCTGGTCTGGCTGCCGGTGTCACTGCCGGGCCAGGCGTTGCTCCTGGCGCTGTGGGGCATGGCGTTCGGCGGCGTACCGGTGGCGTGGTCCAATTGGGTCGCCCGTGCCGTGCCGGACCAGGCCGAAAGCGCCGGCGGCATGGTGGTCGCTTCGGTGCAGTCGGCGATTGCCGCAGGGGCTGCCGGTGGCGGGTTGATGTTCAGCGTCAGCGGCATTGGTGGGGTGTTTGTGGGCGCGGGCGTATTGATGTTGCTCGCGGCCTTGCTTATCGCCCTGCGCGTACAGGTGCCTCGACAAGACCGGGATGCCGGTGTGACGCACCACCCGTCTTTGGTTTAGTCTGGAACGCTTCGTTGATCGCAATTCCTGAGGAGCAGTGGCATGGCTGACTATCTACCCCCAAAGGTCTGGACCTGGGACACCGAAAGCGGCGGCACCTTCGCCAGTATCAACCGGCCCATCGCCGGTGCTACCCACGATAAAGAGCTGCCGATCGGCAAGCATCCGCTGCAGCTGTATTCCCTGGCCACGCCCAACGGGCAGAAGGTCACGATCCTGCTCGAAGAGTTGCTGGCCCTCGGGCACACCGGCGCCGAATACGACGCCTGGCTGATCAAGATCGGCGACGGCGACCAGTTCGGCAGTGGCTTTGTGGCGGTGAACCCGAACTCGAAGATTCCGGCCCTGATGGACCGCAGTGGTGCCACGCCGATTCGGGTGTTCGAGTCCGGCGCGATTCTGCAGTACCTGGCCGAGAAATTCGGCGCGTTCTTGCCCAGCGAGCCTGCGGCCCGGGCTGAATGCCTGTCATGGTTGTTCTGGCAGATGGGCAGCGCGCCCTACCTGGGGGGGGGCTTCGGGCATTTCTATGCCTATGCGCCGAGCAAGATGGAGTACCCGATCAACCGCTTTGCCATGGAGGCCAAGCGTCAGCTGGACGTGCTGGACAAGCGCCTGGCGGTGAGCGAGTACATCGCCGGCGATGAGTACACCATTGCCGATATCGCCATCTGGCCCTGGTACGGCGGGCTGGTCAAGGGCCGCTTGTATGGCGACTCGGCGGAGTTTCTCTCGGTGCATGAATACAAGCACGTGCTGCGCTGGGCCGACGCAATTGACGCCCGGCCGGCGGTGCAGCGCGGGCGGCGGGTGAACAGGGTGTCGGGCGATGATCAGTTGCCCGAGCGGCATGATGCGAGTGACCTGGACTGATTCAGATCCAGTGTGGGAGGGAGCAAGCCCCCTCCCACATTTAGTTCTCCTTCTCTTCGATTTATTTGTAGCGCTGTTCGAATATCGCCACCTGATCAGGCTTGATCAGTTCAAACGGCACCCACACCTCGGCTTCAATCGGTTCGCCCTTGATCATCTTGATCGCCGCTTGCACCGCCTGGGTCGCCTGGGCCTTGGGGTCCTGGAACACTGAAGCAGCAAGCAGCCCACGCTTGATCGCCGCCAAACCGTCGGGCAGGCCGTCGATGCCGACAATCGCAATCTCGCCCTTGGCCTTGCCCGCTTGCTGCAATGCCATGGCCGCACCGATTGCCATTTCATCGTTGTTGGCCACGATCGCATCGAACTGCGTGCCTGCCAGCAGCCAGTTGCTGGTCAGGTCCATGCCTTTGTTGCGTTGCCATTCGGCGCTTTGCTGCTCGACGATCTTGATACCGGGAAAGTCCTTGAGCACCTGTCTGGCGCCCTCGGTGCGGTCATGGGTGGCGTTCTGCGCGAGGTCACCCATGATGATCGCGACATTGCCCTGGCCACCGAGTTTTTCCGCGAGGTAGCGCATCTGCAGTTGCCCGGCCTCGATGTCGTTGGAGGCCACCGTGACTACGCCCTTGGGCAGCGTGCGTTCATCCGGGTGACGGTTGACGTACACCAGCGCAGTCTTGGCCGCCACGGCGGCGCGGGTGATGTTGGCAGTGGCGGCGGTATCGACCGGCAGCACGATCACCGCATCGACTTTCTGGTTGAGAAAGCCTTCGACCTGGTTGAGCTGGCGCACCACATCGCCTTGGGCGTCTTCGAACTGGATCTGCACGTCCTGCTGTTTCGCCGCGGCCTCCAGGCCGCTACGCACATAGGTCATGAAGTTATCGTCGACCCGGGCAATGCTCACGCCAATGCGGTACGCGGCGAAAGTCCATTGGCTGAACAGCAACAGCAGCGCGGCCACTAGCAATGAATAACGATGCATAAGGATGTTCCTTTTATTGTTATAGGGTGAATGCCTGGCGGAAGCGCTCCAGGGCCAATTCGCTGGTGCCGCTGGCCCAGCCCTCCAGGCCTACCACGCCGGTGTAGCCCATGGCGTGCAGCGCACGGGCAATGGCCGGGTAGTGGATTTCGCCGGTGCCGGGCTCCTTGCGCCCGGGCACGTCGGCCACCTGGATTTCACCAATGGCGCTGCCGGCGCGCTGGATCAATTCGATCAGGTTTCCTTCGCCGATCTGCGCGTGGTACAGGTCCAGGTTCATCTTCAGGTGTGGGCTGCCTACGGCTTCGATCAGCGCCAGGGTCTCGTCGGCGCGGGCGAAGGGCGTGCCGGGGTGATCGACGGCGGTGTTGAGGTTTTCCAGCAGGAACACACGGCCGGCGTCTTCCCCCAGATGTGCGATTTTTTCCAGGGTCTTGCAGGCGCTCAGCCACATGCGCCCCGAGGTCTGGCTGACCGGCTGCACCGGCAGGCCGCCGTCGCCCAGGCCGGTGCCGTGCAGGTTGAGGCTGGGGCAATTGAGGCGTTGGGCAATCTCCAGGGATTGGCGGGCACTGTCGAGCAGTTTGCGGCTGCCTTCGGGGTCGGTGAGGGTGCCGCTGATGTAGCCGGTCATCGAGGTGAAGTCCGCGCCGGTCGCGGCCAGGGCGTCGATGTCCTTGTCGGTCCAGCTCCAGATTTCGGCGCTGAACCCTAGGGCGTGGATACGTTTGACGCGTTCGATGAAGGGCAGGTCGAGAAACACCATCTCGGCGCTGACGGCCAATGTGAACGGCATCATCGGCGCGCCCCTTGCACGGCCACAGACTTGCCGGTTTCGTACGACTCGATGCAGGCGCGCGCAATCGCCAGGGCCGCGCGCGCGTCCTCACCGCTGGCCAGGGGCTTGGCGCCGCTGCGCAGGCAGTCAACAAAGTGGTTGAGTTCGGCAATATAGGCGTCGCGCAGCAGGTCAGTGTCCATTCGTTGGCTGTCGGCCTGGATGCCCTCGGCCAGGTAGCGCACCAGGTCGCAGTCATTGAGGCTGCCCATGCTCAGCATGCCTTGGCTGCCGAACACTTCACCGCGCACATCGTAGCCATACACCGCCTGGAAGTTGGCCTCGGCGGTGGCGATGGCGCCGTTGTCGAAGCGGATCGTGACCACGGCGGTGTCGAGCAAGCCTTGGCTTTTGTACGCTGGGGCGATCAGTGCGTCGGCCATCACATATACCTGCACCGCTTCGGCGCCGGGGTTGAGGTAGCGCAACGTGTCGAAATCGTGGATCAGGGTTTCCAGGAAGATCACCCATTGCGGCGAATTGGCAGGGTTGTTCAGCGCCGGGTCGCGGGTCAGCGAGCGCAGCAACTGCGGCGTACCGATGCGGCCGGCGGCGACATCGAGGTGGGCGGTAAGGAAGCTCTTGGCGAAACGCCGATTGAAACCGACCTGCAACGGCACGCGGGCGTCGGCGGCAGCGGCGATGGCGCGATCGGCTTCGTCCAGTGTGATCGCCATGGGTTTTTCGCAAAAGATACCCTTGCCGGCACGGGCGGCGCTGATCACCAGGTCGGCGTGGCTACGGGCAGGTGAGGCGATAAGCACTGCGTCGATATCGGGGTCGTCCAACAGCTGTTGTGGATCGGTGTAGACCCTGTCCACCCCCAGCTCTGCCGCCAGGCGTGCGGCCTGGCCTGGGGTGGGATCGGCGATGGCGGCAAGGCAAGCGCCGGGGATGTGGCGCGCCGCCGTAAGGCCGTGGAAGCTGCCCATGCGACCGGCACCGATCAAGCCCAGGCGGATATTCTGTGTACTCATGAAGTGACCCCTTTTTATTGTTGGCCGCAGGACAGTCCTGGCTGGCCTAGAGGGCAGGAGCAAGGGTTATGCCAATTCATAACTCATTGATTAGTAATGGTTTATAAAATAGCTTAAACAAAATGTGTTCATTTGGATGACATGCCTATACTGACATGTCAAAAACATGAACATGGATACCTCGATGACCCTGGCGTTCAGCGTGCAAGACCTCGACTACCTCACGGCCCTGGGGCCTGCTGCGCTGAATGACGGCCCCGTCGCTGCGTTGGAGCAGGGCTGGCGAACGTGTCTGTCCGGCCAGCTCGAACGCCCGGCCGAGGTGCGCCAGGTCATCTGGGATTCGTGGCGGCGCAGTATCGAGGCGGGGATCGATCCCGATGACAGTCACTACCGTTTCGTTGCCGCCCAAACGCTGGCGGCAACCCTGGCCAATCACCGCGTACTGATCGCCGCCGCCGCGCAAGTCATGCACGGGTTGCTGGCCTATAACCCGCGCGGTCATATCAACCTTACCGATGCCGAGGGCACCACCCTGTATTTCTGCGGGTTGGACATTACCCCCGTGGGCAGTCGCCTGCTGGAATCGGTACAGGGCACCAACTGCACCGGGCTGGCGCTGGCCGAAGATCGCCTGATGTACGTGTTGGCCGAGGAGAACTTTGCCGGCGCCCTGCGCCAGCGCCGCATGCATTGCGCCGCCGCGCCGATCAAGGATGCCCAGGGCCTGACATTGGCCATGCTCACGCTGACCGCCGAGCCCGGCTGGTTTCATTTCCATACCCTGGGCACCGTCCAGGCGGCAGCCGAAGCGGTGTCGCGGCAGATGGCGCTGCAGGTGTTGCTGGAAGAACAACAAGCGGTGCTCGAAGTGCTGAACGAAGGCTTGGTGGTGCTGGATGAGCGCGGCTGCATCAAGGCGCTCAACCGTTATGCGCGGCAGTTGTTCGGGGTGGGGCTGGAGCTGATCGGCAGTCCGTTCCGGCGCCTGGGGCGCAGTGAGTTGAGTGGCTCGCTGGGTGAGCCAGTGCGTGACCTCGATTGCACCTTTGAGCTGCACGACCGCAGCCAGCTCGCCTGCCTGGTCTCGGTATGCCCGCTGGAGCAGGGCGGGGTGATCGTGTCGGTGCGCGAAAACCGCCGCATCCGCGAAATCACCCGGCGCCTTATCGGCACCCAGGCGCGCTATACCTTCGACACCATCCAGGGCACCTCGCGGGCGATCCAGGACGCGCTGCACCTGGGGCGCATTGCCAGTCGCGGCGACGCCACCACCTTGATCCTCGGCGAAAGCGGCACCGGCAAGGAGCTGTTTGCCCAGGCCATTCATAACGCCAGTGAGCGTTGCAACGGCCCGTTTGTGGCGGTCAACTGCGGCGCCATCCCCCGGGACCTGGTGCAGAGCGAACTGTTTGGCCATGTCGAAGGCGCGTTCACCGGCTCGGCACGAGGTGGGTCTGCGGGCAAGTTTGAATTGGCCGATGGCGGCACCATCTTCCTGGATGAAATTGGCGACATGTCCTTCGATGCCCAGGTCAGCCTGTTGCGGGTGATGCAGGAGGGGGAAGTGACCCGCGTGGGCGCGAAAAATTCGCGCCCAGTGGACGTGCGCATCATCGCCGCCACCCATCGCAACTTGAGCCAGGCAGTGGCCGAGGGCGCGTTTCGTGAGGATCTTTACTATCGCCTCAATGTGTTGAACCTCACCGTGCCGCCGTTGCGTATGCGCCGCGAGGATATCCCGCTGTTGGCACGGCATTTCCTGCAGCGCTGTGCGCGTTCGTTGCGAAAGCCAGTGCAGGGTTTCTCGCCGGAGGCGTTGGCGCTGTTGTCAGCCCATGGCTGGCCGGGCAATGTGCGTGAACTGGAAAACGCCATCGAGCGGGCGACCAACCTGGCGATGGCTGAGCTGATCCAGCCGGCCGACTTGCCACTGGAAACCCAGCAACGAGCGACGCTGCGCCTTTACCAGCCCCAGCCCGCGCAGGATCTGAGCAGCCACGAACTGCACGCCATCGTTGCCGCGCTGAAAAACACGGGCGGCAATATCCGCCTGGCGGCCCGGCAACTCAACGTGTCGCGGGGCGGGCTGTACAACAAGATGGGTCGGTTTGGCTTGGATGCAGGGGATTTTCGCGGGCGGTGAATGTTACGGTCGGCAGCTACAAAGTTGCGTAGATACCCATGCCGCAATAGCGGTGTGTCAGCCTCTGAACTTTTGACGGGTTCATCGCCATCGGGGCAAGTCGAATCGTCGCACACGCCTTGTGTTCTCCCTATCTCAGGTGCCCATGTTTTCCGAGGTCACTATCTGCGGTGGTATATGCACCCGATGCCGCCCTGGATCGAAGCCTTCATCATTCAGCAACTGCATCAGCAGTTGCACCAGCGCCGCCGCCGTCTGCCGCGGCTGCGAGTCCATTACCACATCGATCAAGCCGCGGCTCAATGCCTGGCGTGACAGTTCGGTCGACTCCTGCAGAATGCAACACAACGCCGGGCGCTTGGGCAGTTGCGCCAGGGCGTTGATCACGCCATCACCACCGCCGCCCACCACGCACAGGCCGCGCAGGTCGGTGTGGCGGGCGAGCAGGTCGAGGGTGGCTTCCTCGGTGATGTCGCAGTTATCCAGGTTGATCAGCGGCTCCAACGGCTTGAGGCCCGGCGCGTGTTCGGCCAGGTAGCTATGCAAGCCTTTGACCCGTGCCTGGTGCCCGAGAAAACGATGGCCGCCGAGCAAAATGCCAACGCTGCCTTTGCGTGCGCCGCAGGTGCGTGCCAGCAGCCAGCCCATGGTGCGCCCGACCACGTGGTTGTCCTGGCCCACGTAGGGTTCGAGGCCCTGTTCATGGATATCCGAGAGCAGGGCAACCACCGGCACGCCGGCGTCACGGATCTGCGCCAGGCAGGCGTTGATCAGCGGATGGGCGAAGCTGACCACCGTCAGGGCGTCGCACTGCACCGCCAACTGCTCGATCTGCGCGACGATGGCATTCGCAGAACGGTCCTTGATGTAGTCGAACTGGCAGCTCAGGTTGGCGGTGGCGTGATGCTGCGCGGCATCGCTGATGGACTGGGCGAGGTTGGCATAGAAGGCCTGGGCGGTGCCCAGCAACAACACGCCGAATCGGTAGGTGGGCCGGCGTTCGCGAATGCGCTGGCCGATCAGTCGCGCAGCGAAGTAGCCCACGGCTTCGGCGGCCTGGAACACCTGTTCGGCCGTGCCCGGGTTGACCGGGGCGCGGGCGTTCAATACCCGGTCGACGGTGGCCACGCTGAGCCCCGCGTGGGCGGCGACGGTGGCGATGGTTGGGCGTTTATGGTTGTGCATTGGCAGGCCCCTTGAGCGTCTTGATAGAAAACTATCAAGCCCCGCTGGGCCTGGATGATAGCTTGATAGGGAATGGATTCAAGGCCTTGAGGGTGATTTGGCTGCGCTCTATGGTTGGTTGCGCAAAGCACCTGAAACCCCACGCTTGCGGAGAACAATAACAATGCCTGAACACACCGCTTACCGCGCCCGGCGCGACTACAGCCTCACTGGCCCCGAAGCGGCCCGCGCCGCCGAAAAGGGTCTGGTCTCGGCCAACTGGTACCAGTCGCCTATCTCGCGCAAACGCATGAAAGAACTGATGCAGCGCCGCGACGGCCCAGCCTTGCTCGACACGGCCATCTGGGCCTCGGCGCTGTTGGTCACAGGCTTTGGTGGTTATTGGTTCTGGGGCTCCTGGGCCTGCGTACCGTTCTTCCTGGCCTATGGCGTGCTCTACGGCACCGCGTCCAACCCGCGCTGGCACGAAACCGGCCACGGCACCGCGTTCAAGACCCGCTGGATGAACGATGGGCTGTACCAGGTGGCGAGCTTCATGTGCCTGTTCGAACCCCACGTCTGGCGCTGGAGCCATGCCCGTCATCACACCGACACCATTGTCGTCGGCCGCGACCCGGAGATCGTCGAGCCGCGCCCGCCGAGCCTGTGGATGATGGCTCTCAGCCTGTTCAACCTGCCCCTGGCCTGGAAGACCTTCAGCGGCGTGGCTCGCCATGCGCTTGGGCGGATGAGTGCGCAAGAACAAGACTTCATCCCTGAGTCCGAGTGGCCCAAGGTGTTCCGTGCCGCACGTATATGGATTGGGGTTTATGCGCTGATCATCGGCACTGCGGTGTACCTGCACAGCTGGCTACCGCTGATGCTGGTGGGCTTGCCCAGTCTCTATGGTGCCTGGCTCGGCTACCTGTTCGGCCTCAGCCAGCATGTGGGCCTGGCCGAAGATGTGCTCGACCACCGCAGCAACTGCCGCACCATCTACATGAACCGGGTGCTGCGCTTTATCTACATGAACATGAACTACCACCTCGAACATCACATGTACCCGATGGTGCCTTACCACGCACTTGAACAACTGCATGCAGAGATCCGCAGCGACTGCCCGCCGCCGTACGCCAACCTGTTCGAGGCCTACAGGGAAATCATCGCGACGATCCGCAAACAGCGCAGCGACCCGAGCTATTTCGTCCAGCGTCCGATTCGCCCGCAGGCGCAATCCGCCCCTGCCGCTCTGCACGCAGAAGCCTCTGCTGGCTGATCCTAATCCCCGAACAAGAGAACAATGCCATGAACGATCAATGGATCGACGTCTGCGCCGTGGGCGCAATAGACCCCGAAGACGTACTGCGCTTCGACCACGGCGCGCGCACCTATGCGGTGTTCCGCTCTGCCGAGGATGAATTCTTCGCCACCGCCGGCCTGTGCACCCACGAGAAAATCCACCTGGCGGACGGCCTGGTGATGGACCACGTGATTGAATGCCCCAAGCACAACGGACGCTTCGATTACCGTTCCGGCAAGGCCCTGGGCGCGCCGGTGTGTGTCAACCTCAAGACCTACCCGGTGCGGGTCGAAGCGGGGCGGGTACTGCTCGCCGTCACGGCCGAAAGATGAGCCAAGCCCTGATCATCGTTGGCGCCGGTCACGCCGGTGGCCGTGCGGCACTGACCTTGCGCGAAGAGGGCTACACCGGGCGCCTGATCCTGGTCGGTGATGAAGCGCACTTGCCCTATGAACGGCCGCCGCTGTCCAAAGGTGTGCTGCAAGGCTCGACGGACCTGGCGGGCTGCAGCCTGTGCGACAGCGCACGGCTGGCAGTGCTGGGCATCGAGCATATCGCCGGCAACCCGGTGAGCCGCCTGGACCCGCAGCAACACCGGCTGCAACTGGCCGACGGCCAATGGTTGACCTATACCGGGTTGTTGTTGGCCACCGGCGGCTGGGCGCGACGCCTGCCCGAGGCTCAGGCCCCTGTGTTTTACCTGCGTACCCACGATGAAGCCGTGGCCCTGCGTGATAGGTTACGTCCCGGCAGCCGCTTGGTCGTGGTCGGCGGTGGTTTTATTGGCCTGGAGGTGGCCGCGACCGCACGGGGGCTGGGGTGTGAGGTCACGCTGCTTGAAGCCGGGCCACGCTTGGCGAGCCGGGTGTTGCCGGCGCCGATCAGTGCGGCGCTGCTGGCGCTGCATCGTGAGCAAGGTGTGGACGTACGTTTGAACGCCGCCCTCGAATGCATCCACGCCGACGCTGTGCAACTGGTCGATGGGCAGCGGCTGCCCTGTGACCTGGTGGTGGCCGGCATTGGCATGCAACCCAATATCGAGCTGGCGGCGGCAGCAGGGCTGGAAGTCGGGCAGGGTATTCGTGTCGACGCGCAATTGCGCACCAGTGCATCGGATATCTATGCGGCGGGGGATGTCTGCGAGTTTCGCCTCGCTGGCATCTATCAGCGCCAGGAAACCTGGCGCAACGCCGAGGCCCAGGGGCGCCACGCCGCGTTGAACCTGCTGGGACGAGCACTGCCATTCGAGACGCTCCCCGGTTTCTGGTCCGACCAATACGACTGGGGTCTGCAGACTGTCGGGGTAATGACTGCACGCACGGTCAGCCGTGCGTTGCCTGGCGCTGGCCTGCTGCTGTTTTACCTCGACGACGATGCCCGGTTGCAAGGTGCCTGCGGCTGGGCGCCGGGCAACGGTGCGGCCAGGGACATCAAGTTGTGCGAACGCCTGATTGCCGCGGGCACTGTGCTCAACCCGGGCAGTCTGGCAGATGCCGATGTGCCCCTCAAACCACTGTTGCGAGGCTGATATGCGTCAACTTCTGGTATTCCAATCGATGTGGGCCATGCAAACCGAGCCTGGCAGCCTCGACACGCAGCTGGACCGCATCGCCGCCGCCGGTTTCGACGGCATCACCGACCATTACTGGGCGCCTGCCGCCGTCCCGCGCCTGCACGCTGCCGCCACGGCCAGGGGCTTGCAGATCGAAGGCCAGCTGTTCCCGCAATCGGTGGATGACCTGGCCGCTGCACTGGAGGTGATCAGCCGCTACGGTTGCCACCACCTCACCCTGCAAGCCGATGTGCGCCCGCGTACCCAGGCCGAGGCGGTCAGGCTGATCGAAGGTTGGCAACGCCTGGCCGAACAGGTGGACTTCCCGATCCTGCTGGAAACCCACCGTTATCGACTGACCAACGATCTGTTGTTCACCCTCGACCTGCTGGCGCAGATGCCCGACCTGAAACTGCTCGCGGACCTGTCCCACTACGTCGTCGGCCGCGAGTTGCCCGAGCCCGGCGCCTTGGAAGACGACGAGCAGATACGCACGATCCTGCGCCATAGCTGGGGCTTTCATGGCCGCATCGCCAGCAGCGAACAGGTGCAGGTGGGCCTGGATTTTCCCCAGCACCGGCCGTGGGTCGAGCGCTTTACCAACTGGTGGCGCTATGGGATCGACGACTGGCTGACCCGCGCCGAGACGCCCCAGAGCCTGGCCTTCACCTGCGAACTGGGCCCGCCACCCTATGCGATCACCGATGCAAAGGGGCGGGAACTCACTGATCGCTGGGCCGAGGCGCTCAAGATGAAAGCGCTGATTCGCCAGGTGTGGGCCAGTTGTCACGGCTGATCTGCTAACCTGCGTCGGTTCAAACCGACCTTAGCCTATGGATCCGCCTGATGAAAACCTGCCCTGTCCAGCCGCCTCTCGAACCGCAGTCCGTGTGCCTCCCGATCACCAGCAGCGCGATTTTCATGGTCGCCACCCTGGTCCCTGATGCGGTTGAAAACGTGCGTGGCTGGTGTGCCGACATCGCTGGCCTTGTGCGTTCGGTGGGCAAGCGCGTGCCATCGGGCAACCTGACCTGCGTCTGCGGCTTTGGTTCGGATGCGTGGGACCGGCTGTTCGGCGCCCCGCGCCCGGCAGCACTGCACCCGTTTCGTGAGTTCGGTGTAGAAGGGCGCAAGGCGGTGTCGACCCCTGGCGATATCCTGCTGCATATCCGTGCCGAGCAGATGGACCTGTGTTTCGAGCTGGCGACCCAGCTGATGGCTGCCCTGGGCGATAGCGTCAAGGTGGTGGATGAGGTCCAGGGTTTCCGCTATTTCGATATGCGCAGCATCATCGGTTTTGTCGACGGCACCGAAAACCCGGTAGGGCGCAAGGCCGAAAGATTCACCCTGGTCGGTGACGAAGATCCTCAATTCGAGGGCGGCAGCTACGTGCTGGTGCAGAAATACCTGCACAACATGAACGCCTGGAATAGCTTGACGGTAGAAGCCCAGGAGAAGGTGATCGGGCGCACCAAGCTGGCGGATATCGAACTGGACGAAGAAGCCAAGCCGAGCAACTCCCACAGCGCCTTGACCGTCATCACGGACGAGAACGGTGAGGAAGTGAAGATCCTGCGCGACAACATGCCCTTCGGCCGCCCGGGCGCCGGCGAGTTCGGCACCTACTTCATCGGCTACGCGCGCTCGCCGCAGCCGCTGGAGCAGATGCTGGAAAACATGTTCGTCGGCCGCCCGGTCGGCAACTATGACCGCTTGCTCGACTTCAGTACGGCAGTGACCGGTGGCTTGTTCTTCGTGCCCTCGGCCGACCTGCTCGAAGCGCTGGCCGACCGCGAACCGACGGCTTAACTCAACAACCCGGTGCTGACCGCCACAATCAGGAAGACTCCCAGCAGCGCACGGTAGATCACGAACGGCCAGGTGGAGAAGCGCTCCAGGAACTTCATCAGGCCCCAAATCGCGAAGAACGCCGAGATGCTCGCCACCACCAGGCCGAAGATCAAATGCGGCCAGGCGTGGGCGGGCATGTCGGCGTGCAGCAGCACCCACAGTTCTTTCAAACCGGCCAGGGCGATGGCCGGCAGACCCAGCAGGAAGGAAAAACGCGCCGCTTCTTCGCGTTTGAAATTCAGGAACAGCGCTGCGGTCAGCGTGGAGCCCGAACGCGATACCCCGGGAATCAGCGCGCCGATCTGCGCCACCCCCACGATCAGCGCATCGCGCAGGCGCATCTGGCCGACGTCGCGGGTGTGGCGGGCGCGCACTTCGGCCAGCGCCAGCAATATCGCCATCACCACACAGGCAATGCCGATCACCATCAGCCCGCGCAATGGCGAGTTGCAGGTATTCAGGGTCGAAGACAAGGCCAGCCCGGCAATGCCGATCGGGAGTGTCGCCAGCACAATCGCCACCGCCAGCTTGAACCACGGGTCGTTATAGTCGCCCCGGCGTACCGCGCTGATGCTGCCGGTGGTGACTTGGCGCACATCCCGCCAGAAGTAACTGACCACCGCCGCCAGCGCCGCCAATTGCATGGCTGCGCAAAATGCCGAGCCCGGGTCTTGCCAGCCGAGCAGGGCGGGCACCACGCGCATATGCGCTGTGGACGACACCGGTAGCAATTCGGTAATGCCCTGGATCACCCCCAGGATGAAGATCTGCAGGTAATCCAGGGAGGCAAAGCCGACATCCAGGCCGGCGGTACAGACGTTGGTCAAAGTAAAAGTCCTTGAGCAAAAGGTGGAAACCGGCGAAGTTTATTCTAAATGTTTCAGAAAATTGGTCCGGGCAAGCGCTATCTGCAATCGGTTCAGCCAACAGAAAGGATTCGACAATTCATTGGCGTGACCGGCACTTTTGTGAACAATGGCGCCCTGCGTTTTTTCACCGAGAGCCCCATGCCTGAAACCACCGTCGAATTGATCCAGACCGGCCCTGAAGACGCCGAGTTGATCCGCAATCTCTATCAGTACTACGCCTACGAGTCTTCGGACTGGGAACAGGAAGATGTCGAGGCCGATGGCCGTTTCTATATTCATGACGAGCACCTGGCCCGCTACTGGAACGACCCGCAGTGGAGCGCCAATCTGTTGCTGGTCGATGGTTATATCGCCGGTTTCCTGTTGATCGAAGGCAGCGAACTGCCGGGCATCGACGCCTTGGAACTGGCCGACCTGTTTATCCTCAAGCGCTACCGCCGCAAGGGCATCGGCCGCGCCATCGCCAGCCAGGTGCTGTGCAGCGCAGAGGCCAATTGGCTGGTGCGTTTCTATGATCAGGACGAAGTGTCCCAGGCGTTCTGGCGCACCGTGCTGGATACCCTGCCGCGCCCGGTGCAGATGATCGAGCTGGAGGATGAGCCGCAGTTGGTGAGCTACCTGATTACCCGGGTTTCGCTGCACTGACGAGCTGGTATTGCTGAGATTGAAGGCTGCGCACCGTAACCAAAATGTGGGAGGGAGCAAGCCTCCTCCCACAGTTCGAACGCCCACAACTCGGCTACGCCCCTAGCCCGGATTGAACAACACCTGCTGCATCGCCTGGGGCGGTTGCCCGAAGGCCCTGAGAAACGCCTGGCGCATGCGCTCGCGATCACCAAAGCCGGTTTCGCGGGCCACCACTTCCACGGGGTGACGGCTGGTTTCCATCATCGCCCGCGCCGCTTCCACCCGCAGGGCTTCGATGGCCTTGGCCGGGGTCTGCCCGGTTTCTTCACGAAACACCCGGCTGAACTGGCGCGGGCTGAGCCGGGCGACGTCGGCCAGGGCTTCTACCGATAAATCGTGGGTGAGGTTTTCACGGGCATAGGCCAGGGCCAGTTGCACGCGATCTGACTTGGGGTCCAGTTCCAGCAAGGCCGACAGTTGCGATTGCTCGCTGCCGCGGCGCTGGGCGATCACCAGCTTGCGTGCGATGCGCCGGGCGAGGTCGCTGCCCAGGTCGTTCTCCACCATGGCCAACGCCAGGTCAACCCCGGCGCTCATGCCGGCGCCGGTCCACACCTGGCCGTCCACCACGAACAGCTTGTCTTCTTCCAGGCGGATATCCGGGTAGCGCTTGCGAAACGCCGGCGCGTGGATCCAGTGGGTGGTAGTGCGCTTGCCTTCCAGCAAACCGGCCTCGGCCAGCACGAAAATGCCCATGCACAATGAGGCCACGCGCCGCGATTGAGCCGACGCCGCCTTGACCAGCTCCAGCAGGTTAGCCTCCGGCAGGCGAAACTCCAGGTAACCGCTGACGATCAGGGTGTCGTAGCCCTCTGGCCGGATCGCCGTGGTGTTCACCGAAAAGCCCTGGGAGGTCATCACCGCGCCGCCGCTTTCCGATACCAGGTGAAACTCGTAGGCCGGCTCACCGCGCAGCAGGTTGGCGCACTCGAACACCGAGCCCAGGCTGAGGCTCAAGGATTGGAAATTCGGGTAAACCATCAGCGCAACGCTGTGCATTGCATCTCTCCAAGGGGCGGGGTAGAGGCAATTGTCGGCGTGTGCCAGGTAAACGGCAACCGACTTTGGCCCATGTCCGGAATCCTTGCGGATATGACATTGTGAGCCGTTGCCTCGCTGCCTAACATGGCCCCAACGAACTAGACGACTGGTCTAATCGGATGAGGTCAAGCATGAACCACCCAAGCAAAAGTGCACGGCAGGCGATTCTGGAACGTGGGCAATCGATTGTCGGTGCCAAGGGATTTTCCGCAGTGGGCTTGAACGAAATCCTGCAGGCTGCCGAAGTGCCCAAGGGCTCGTTTTATCACTACTTCGATTCCAAGGATGCGTTCGGTGTGGTGTTGCTCGATACCTATTTCGACCATTACGTCCAAGGCATGCAGGCTCTGTTCGATCAGCCGGGGTTATCCCACTACGCCAAGCTGATGCGCTATTGGCAACGCTGGATCGACAACCACACCGGCTGCACCGACGCCGGCAAATGCCTGGCCGTCAAACTGGGCGCCGAGGTCTCGGACCTGTCAGAGCCGATGCGGTTGGCCCTGCTACGCGGTACTGCACGCACCATCGAATTGCTCGCCGTAGCCCTGCAACGCGGCGTGGAAGACGGCTCGCTCACCTTCGAGCAAGCCCCCGAAAGCCTCGCCCAACGCCTGTATGCGCTGTGGTTGGGAACCAGCGTCATGGCCAAGATTACCCGTACCACTGCGCCGTTCGCCGAGGCGCTGCTGCTGACCCGACAGTTGTTGGGCGGCCCTGAAAACCCTGTTACCCACTTTGATCGAGGCATTGGAAAATGAACGTATTAATGGTACTGACCTCTCACGACCAGCTTGGCGATACCGGGCGCAAGACCGGCTTCTGGCTCGAAGAATTTGCCGCACCCTATTATGCCTTCAAGGACGCCGGCGCCGAGGTGGTGCTGGCTTCCCCGGCCGGCGGCCAGCCGCCATTGGACCCGGTCAGCGACCTGCCGGACTTCCAGACCGAGCAAACCCGTCGCTTCGCCGCCGACCCTGCGGCGCAACAGGCCCTGGCCACCACCGTCAAGTTGGACACCGTCAACGCCAACGACTTCGATACGGTGTTCTACCCAGGTGGCCACGGCCCGTTGTGGGATTTGGCGGAGTCGCCGGTGTCCATCGCGCTGATCGAGTCGTTCGAACGGGCCGGCAAGCCCATCGGCTTTGTCTGCCATGCCCCGGGTGCCTTGCGTCACGTCAAGGCGGTCAACGCAGAGCCGTTGATCAAGGGCCGCCGTGTGACCGGGTTCTCCAACTCGGAAGAAGCGGCGGTGGAGTTGACCGATGTGGTGCCGTTCCTGATTGAAGATGAATTCAGGAAGTTGGGCGGCAAGTATGAGAAGGGCACCGACTGGCAGTCTTTCGTGATCGTCGATGGCTTGCTGGTGACCGGGCAGAACCCCGGTAGCTCCAGCGAAGTGGCCAAGGCCCTGCTGACCCTCATCGCTTAAGTCAACCAACCGCTATGTGCATTTGGCGACTCCCAGGAGTCGCCACTGTTTTCGTTCGCCCTGAATTTGGACTACCCATGCCTGACTGCATCTTGAACACCCCGATAAAACTGGGGCATCACCGCTTGAACAATCGCATCGTGCTGCCGCCCCTGACACGCCAGCGCAGCGCCCAACCGGGGGATATCGCCACCGACCTGATGGCCGAGTATTACCGCCAGCGCGCCAGTGCCGGCTTCATGGTCAGCGAGGGCACGCAGATCGAGCCCCGTGGCCAGGGTTACGCCTGGACGCCAGGTATCCATAGCCCGGCGCAGATCGATGGCTGGCGCAAGGTCACGACGGCGGTGCATGCCGAGGGTGGGGTGATCTTTGCCCAGTTGTGGCATGTAGGGCGAGTGTCCCATAACGCCTTGCAGCCCAATGGCACCGCGCCGGTAGCACCCTCGGCGCTGCCGGCGTTGCAAGCCAAGGCCTTTATCGAAACAGGCCCGGGTGTCGGGGAGCTGGTGCAACCCCCTGTGCCCCGGGCGCTCACGAGGCTGGAGATCGAAGAGTTGGTTGGGCACTACGCCCAGGCCGCACGCAATGCCCTGGATGCCGGGTTCGATGGCGTGGAAATCCACGCGGCCAACGGCTACCTGGTCAACCAGTTCATCTCGGCCCATTCCAACATTCGTGAAGACGAATACGGCGGCTCGCTGGACAATCGTCTGCGTTTGCTGCGCGAGATTGTTGAGGCCGTGTGCAAGGTGGTCGGGCCTGAGCGCCTGGGCGTGCGCTTTTCGCCGTTGTTCAGTGGCACCGACCAGGACCGGGTCTACATCGGCCTGGTAGAGGAAGACCCGCACCACACCTATATCGAAGCGATCAAGGTGCTGGAAGCGTCGGGCATCGCCTATGTGTCCATCGCCGAAGCCGACTGGGAAAACGCCCCCGACCTGCCCGAGACCTTTCGCCAGGCGGTGCGCAGTACCTTCAGCGGCAGGATCATCTACGCCGGCCGCTACACCGCCGAGCGCGGTGCTCGACTGGTCGAGGCCGGGCTGGCGGACCTGATCGCATTCGGGCGGCCCTTCATTGCCAACCCTGACTTGCCCCAGCGGATTTTCAATGGCTGGCCGTTGAATGCGTTGAAGGCAGAGGGTTTGTATGGCGGGACGCAGGCGGGGTATGTGGATTATCCGGTGTATGCCGAACCAGAGTGATACGCGCACTATGTGGGAGGGGGCTTGCCCCGAAGACGTCAGCCCAGCCAACATCGATGTTGGCTGACCCACCGCTATCGGGGCATAGGTATCTACACAACTTCGGCACGAGGCTAAATCTGTGGCGAGGGAGCTTGCTCCCGTGACGGCCTGACAGCCGACGCTGATCTAGCTGACGCACCGCGATCCAAATGTGGGAGCTGGCTTGCCTGCGATGACGGCCTGCCAGCCGATGCCAATCTACCTGACACCCCGCAATCAAACTGTGGGAGCGGGCTTGCTCGCGAAGGCGGCCTGGCAGGCGACACAGCTATACCGGGTACATATCCATTCCTGCGGTAACGGCCACTTAGGGTTCCGCTCTGACAGCGGGTCACTTTGGAAAAGAGCCCCAAAGTAACCAAAGGGCTCTTGCCCCACCACTCGGCACCTCGCCTAGGCTCGGTGTGCCCGTAATCCGCCAGTGATTTGGGGGGCCGCCTGAGATCAAGATCAAGAGCGGCTCGCTTCGCATCGTGGTTACCGTTGAGCGCTACAGAGTTGTGTAGATACCTATGGCTATCGGGGCAAGCCCCCTCCCACATTTGTACCGAGTACCGTCAATCTAAGCCGGTCGCCAAGGATTGAGAAAGGTCTCACTCAACCCGCAACACAATCTTGCCAATATGATCCCCACCTTCCATCCGTGTATGGGCCTGGGCGGCGTCGGTGTATTCGTAGACCTTGTCGATGATCGGCAGGCAGCGTCCAGCGCTCAATACCGGCCATACGTATTCGCGCAGTTGCTCGGCAATCGCGGCCTTTTCGTCGCGGGTGCGGGCACGCAGCAGCGAGCCGGTGATCACTGCGCGTTTGGCCATGATGGTCAGCAGGTCGACGTCATGGGCCTTGCCGCCGCCGAGGAAGCCGAGCATCACCAGGTGGCCGTCCATGCCCAGGGACTTGAGGTTGTCGTTCAGGTATGAGGCCCCCATGATGTCGAGGATCACATTCACGCCTTTGCCGTCGGTCTGTTGGGCGATGACCTCGGCAAACGCCTGTTCGCGGTAGTTGATCGGCGTGGCGCCCAACTTGGCAATCGCTGCGCATTTGTCAGCGCTGCCGGCGGTGGCAAACGCTTGGATACCGAACTCCTGGCAAAGCATCAGCGCGGTGGTGCCGATGCCGCTGGTGCCGCCGTGGATCAAGGCGCGCTGGCCTTTGTGCGCACCGCCCAGGCCAAACAGGTTGGCCCAGACCGTGAAAAAAGTTTCCGGCACGGCAGCGGCCTGGATCCAGTCCATGCCCGCAGGGATCGGCAGCGCCTGGCTGGCCGGCACCGCGCAAAACTGTGCATAGCCGCCGCCATTGGTCAGGGCGCAGACCTTGTCGCCCAGGTGGTATTCGGTCACACCCGTACCCAGTGCCACCACCTCACCGGCCACTTCCAGCCCTGGAATAGGATTCATGCCAGGTTTCATTGGGTATTTGCCGGCGCGTTGCAAAGCATCGGGGCGGTTGACCCCGGCGGCGTGCACGCGAATCAGAATCTCGCCTGGCCCGGCCACCGGCACGTCTGCGCGACGTGGCTGCAGGACGTCGGGGCCGCCAGGGGCGGTGATTTCGATCAGGGTCATTTCTTGGGGGAGCGTCATGGATGAGTTCCTGTAACGATGAACGTGTGAGTTGGGACCGCGGCGAACGGTCGGCGGTTCAGCCAGATGATGCCGGGTTCCCCTGGCAATGCAACCCGCCTGGGGCGATCGAAACCTCGATGGTTCGAGGTCAGCACATGCCTGCAAGCGCGCCAGCGCGGCATTGGAGACACTGCGGTCAGTCATTGTCGACGGACACAGGTGGTCTATGAACGAAGCAAGAAATCAGGATATCGGGCTGTTATTCCTGCGGGCCAGCGGGGCGCTGTTCCTGCTGTGGGTACATGGGCTGCCCAAATTGCTCAACTACGGCGAACAGTTGAAGCTGATCGAAGACCCGTTTCATCTTGGGGCCCAGGTCACCTTGCTGCTGGCGATTTTCGCCGAGGTGCTGTGCCCGCTGCTGATCATCGCGGGCGTGCTGGTGCGTCTGGCCTGCCTGCCGATCCTGGCGGTGCTGGTCATCGCCTTGCTGGTGGTGCACCCGGAGTGGACGCTGTTCGAGGGGCAGTTCGGCTGGCTGCTGTTGATCATCTTTACCAGCCTCCTCATTGCCGGGCCGGGCCGGCTGGTAGTGGCTCAGCGTTTTGCCTGAGCAAAAAAAGGCCGGGCGAGCCCGGCCAAACAAGGAGAGGAGGTTTCAAGCGGTTCAGCGGTTCAGGAACGCCAGCAGGTCTGCATTGAGTTGCTCGGTGTGGGTTGCGGCAAACCCGTGGGGTGCATCCTTGTAGACCTTCAATTGCGCGCCTTTGATCATCTCGGCCGCGACCTTGCCGGTGGTCTCGAACGGTACGATCTGGTCGCCGTCGCCGTGGATCACCAGGGTCGGCACGTCGATCTTGGCCATGTCGGGGCGGAAGTCGGTTTGCGAGAACGCGGTGACGCAGTCCACGGTGGATTTGAGCGAGGCTTGCAGGGCGATCTGCAGGGTTTGGGTGAGCACGCCCTCCGAGACTTCCTGGCCTTTGTTGAGGCCGAAGAACGGGGTGTTGAAATCGCTGATGAATTGCGCGCGATCTTTCAACAGGCCCGCCTTGATGCCATCGAATACGTCAGCGGGGACGCCCTGGGGGTAATCGGGTTTCTGGCCAAAGATCGGCGTCACCGCCCCCAACAGCACCAGGCCGGCGACACGAGCGCTGCCATGGCGGGCGATATAGCGCGCCACGTCACCGCCACCCATTGAAAAGCCCACCAGGGTCACGTCCTGCAGGTCCAGGTGTTCGATCAACTGGGCGATATCGTCGGCGAAGGTGTCGTAGTCATTACCGGTCCAGGGCTGGTCCGAGCGGCCAAAACCACGGCGATCGAACGCGAGGGTGCGAAAGCCGCGGCTGCTCAGGTATTCCATCTGGTATTCCCACATGTCGGCATCCAGCGGCCAGCCGTGGCTGAACAGCACGGGCTTGCCGCTGCCCCAGTCCTTGAAGTAGATCTGGGTACCGTCTTTGGCAACGAATGTGCTCATCTGAATCTCCTTGCTTGAGTGATAAGAGCAGTGAAAAATCCGCGTTACTATTGCCGTAAACCCAACCACAGGCTTGTACGGGTGTGCTTGCCTGGGCTTACCAGCTGAACTTGAGCTCCATGCCCAGGTAGTTGCTGTCGTGCCCGCCGGCATCGCGCAGGGTCTGGCCGACGGCATAGTGCACAGCTTCGACTGCGCCACTGAGGTTGGACGTAAAAGCGTAGTCGGTGCGCAGTTGACCGTAGGCGCCGGTCCAGCGTTCACCCTGGCCAGCGGTACCGGCGACGGCCAGGTTGGGCTGGGTGTAGACCGCGTCCGCGGTGGTCTGCCGCCAGAGCAGGCCGATGGCGGTTTGCACGCTGAGCTTGGCGATGGGCTTGACGGTGATCGACGGCTTGACGTGGATCAGGTTGCTGTAGCCCGTATAACCGGCCAGGGAAAAATAGTAGCCATTGGGGAACAGCGGGTTGAAGGTGCCGACGCGACCGTCACCGCTCTTGCGGTCACCGGAGGCGATATCCAGCTGCAGGCCGATGCGCGGTTTCCATGCCAATGTGTCGAAGGTGTAGCCAGTGCGGCTGCCGCCCGCCCAGGCGCGGATAGTCTTGCTGCCCACCGAGCCCCTTTGCAGCATGGCTTCGATATCCCAGTCGAACCCTTGGGCCGCGCCACCCAGGCGTGCGTCGAGCAGTTGGCGGGTCTCGTCGCCGTCGGCGTCCAGGTAGTGCGCGGCCCTGCGTTCGTAGACGCCATAATAGGCTGACAGCTCATTGCTGCCGCCCACCAGCCGCTCGACCCGCAGCATGTGAAAGCGCGCATCACGGTTGGATTTGTCATCGAAATGCCGGCCATCCTGATACTGCACCGGTTGGCTGGCAATCCCGATAAAACGCCATTGCGGCGTTTCCCAATCGGCCCACAACGCATCGAAGGACTGCCGCACATTCGGGCCGTCCCGTGATGAGATGAAGCGCTGCAAATCGAAGGCAAAATCCTGGCGGCCAGCCCGTGCCTTGAACGTGCCGGCGCTGAAGGTCTTTACGTACTCGGCAAAGGCCAGGCGCAGGTCGACACGGTTCTGGTCGGCACCGCCGATCGTGGTCTTGTCATAAGCCCGCACATCCTCCAGCTGGGTGAACAGCCGCCAGTGCTCGTCCAGGTGCAAGTCGGCATGCACCTGGAAACGCTGGATCAGGTAGCGGTCACGCTGCACATCGCGCACGCCGAACCCGCTGGCGTCGTTCATCTCGAAGCGTTCGCGCAGCGTCGCACCCAAAGACAGATAGGTGAACGGGTTGGCGGTGGGCAGCGGGATGTACTTGAGGTTGTCCAGCGGTTGCGTGCGCAGGGCCGGATCCTTGAGCACGGACCAGTCTTCCTGCCAACGGTTGGCCTTGATCGCTGGACGGGTCGGTTGCGCGTCGGCGTGGGCGCTGCCGGCAAGCAGCGGCCACAGCACGGCCAGGCCCCAGCCTGTGCGGCGAATCATTTTGCCGCGGTGAGCTGGTGGATTTCCGCGACGTAACCGCCGGGGAATTCCACCAACGCGCTGCGCCGGCCTTTGCTGTCAAAGCTCGGCACCAGCACTTTGGCCCCGGACCCGGTGGCCTTGGCCAGGGTGGCCGTCAGGTCGGCCACCTGGTAACCGGTGGTTTCATGGCCAAAGGGGTAGGGCAGTTGGCCGTTGGTGACCAGCACCGCCATACGCCCAAACGGCGACTCGATATTGACGCGCCGGTACGTACCGCTGGCCTGGCCGACGTCGACCCCAGGCGCCTGCTTGTCATCGGCAATGACTTTGCCATGGGAGAAGCCGATGAACGCCTTGATAAAGCGGTCGGCACGGTCTGCGCTGAGGTACACGCGATTTTCCGGCACCGTCTGGAAGGCAGCGTAATCCGGGGTCTTGGTGTGCCAGTAGAGCTGCATGTTCACGCCGCCCGGCCACTGCACCACGGCATCACGACCGATGGGGTCGGGAAAGTCGCTGACGATCACCGCGGCACCGTTTTCCCGTGCGGCCTTGAGCGCTACGTCCATGTCCTTGACCAGGTAGCCATTGCGTTCCTGGCCAAACGGATGGGGGATGGGCGTGGTGAAACCGAACAGCGACACCGTACCGGCCGGGGTCTGCAACAGTTGCGAGGTGGTGCTGCTCGGCACTGGCAGTACATTGACCACTACCTGGGGCGTACTCTTGCCGCCGAACGTGGCCAGGAAGCTCTGGGCAAAACGCTCCACATCCGCCGGTGCCACATACACATGGCTGGTGTCATATTGCGGCGCCACCGCAACCTTTGGCGTGGCAGCCCAGACACCGCCTGTCATGGCCCCGGCCAGCAACGTCACTGCCATGGATACCGCCCTCACTTGCCTACTCATGCCTAGTCTCCAGCGCTGTCAAGAAAGTCAAAAGCTTAGGGGCTCAGGCAGTGGCGCCGATTGTATGGGCGTGCTTGGTTGAACGGTTCAGCGTCTATGCGGGTCAACTGACTCTCTACGTCAGATCAAACAGGTGAACGAAATGGCCAAGACTTACAGCTACGCCGCCCAGAACGCCAAGGACACCCTCAAGCCCTACACCTTCGAGCGCCGTGCGCCGGGGGCTGACGATGTACAGATCGACATTCTCTATTGCGGTGTATGCCACTCCGACCTGCACACCGTGCGCAACGAGTGGCACAACACCCTTTACCCGTCGGTGCCCGGGCATGAAATTGTTGGCCGGGTGACGGCGGTGGGCGCCAATGTGAAAAAATTCAAGGTCGGCGACCTGGCTGGTGTCGGCTGCATGGTCGACAGCTGCCAGCAGTGCGCATCCTGCGCGGAGGGCGAGGAGCAGTACTGCGAGAACGGTTTTACCGGCACCTATAACGGCCCGGTGTTCGGCGGCGAAAACACCTTCGGCGGCTACTCGGACAACATCGTGGTCAAGGAGCAGTTCGTACTGCGCATCTCCCACGACGCCTCGAACCTGGCGGCCGTGGCGCCGTTGTTGTGCGCGGGCATCACCACTTACTCGCCGCTGCACCACTGGAAGGTCGGCCCCGGCCAGAAAGTCGGCGTGGTCGGCCTTGGCGGGCTTGGGCACATGGCGGTCAAGATTGCCCACGCCATGGGCGCCCACGTGACGCTGTTCACCACCTCACCGAACAAGCGCGAAGACGGCCTGCGCCTGGGCGCCGACCAGGTGGTAGTGTCCAAAAAACCGGATGAAATGGCCTCGGTCGCCAACAGCCTGGACTTCATCCTCAACACCGTCGCCGCACCCCATGACCTGGATGCCTTCCTCAACCTGCTCAAGCGCGACGGCACCATGACCCTGGTCGGCGCCCCCGACAGCCCGCACCCGTCGCCCACGGTATTCAACCTGATCTTCAAGCGCCGCAGCCTGGCCGGCTCGCTGATCGGCGGCATCCAGGAAACCCAGGAGATGCTGGACTTCTGCGCCAAGCACGGGATTGTCTCGGATGTGGAAATGATCGATATCCAGGGTATCAACGAAGCCTATGAGCGCATGCTCAAGGGTGATGTCAAGTATCGTTTTGTGATCGATATGGACAGTTTGAAGCGAGAAAGCCACGCAGCCTGAGACGCAGCAGATCTAATGTGGGAGGGGCGGTGCGACGATTCGACTTGACCTCGATGGCGGCCCCCCCAAATCCATGTTGACCGGGTAGACTAAACAGCTCGCAGTCGGCTGTCACGCCACCATAATGATCTTCGACACCAACTCCACCACGGTCTTGGCCTGCAGCTTCTTCATCAACCGCGCCCGATGCACCTCCACCGTGCGATGGGAAATCGCCAGGCGCAGGGCGATTTCCTTGGACTTGAAGCCATTGACGATGTGCATGGCGATCTCGCGCTCCCGCGGTGTGAGGTCGCCGGTGCCCTGGTGCAGGCGGTCCAGGCGTTCGAAGTGCCAGATCATCAGTTTGAACGGGTCTTTGGGGGTGAGGGTGTAGCCGTGGGACTTGGCCCAGAACACTTCGCCGTTATGGTGCTGCATGAAGCGTTCATCGGAATAAAAGCCGTTGTCGCTGTCGAGCAGCCAGTCATGGCTGCGCTTGCCGATGGCGTGGTAGTCGGCCTGGGACGGGTAGATCAACAGGGTCAACTGATTGACCAGCGCTTCACGCGTATAGCCGAACAGCTTCAGGAAGGCGTCGTTGCAGTCGAGTATCACCCGGTCGCTGGTGACGATCTGCGGCGCTGGGGACAGCTTGAACGCCAGGCGTTCGAGGTCTTGGAATTGTTGTGCTAGCGCGTTCATGGGCGTCCTGCCTCGTTGTTCAATACCCTGGCGCGCTACTTACCTATGTAAGTAGTTACACGAATTGGCGCGCGACCGGGGGTGGGTCATTGTAGGTAAAGTCCGGATCAAGAACAGAAGAAATTGATTATGCCTGCTGATTGCGTCTCCATTGTTGCCGCTGGTCACTCCCGTTTCGGTCGCCTGGAAGGCACCACGCTGGAAGACTTGATCGTCCAGGTCACCCGTGAGGCCCTGAGCGACGCCGCGATTGACGCGTCGCAAATCGACGCGCTGTTCCTCGGTCATTTCAATTCGGGGCTGGTGTCCGATGGGTTTGCTGCCTCGTTGCTGTTGCAGGCCGACCCCGGGCTGCGCTTCAAACCCGCCACCCGCTGTGAAAACGCCTGCGCGTCCGGCTCGGCGGCGATCCAGGCGGGGGTCAATGCGATTCTTTCCGGCAGCGCCGAACTGGTGCTGGTGGTGGGCGCCGAGAAGATGACCCACACCAGCACCGCGGCGGTCACCCAGGCCCTGGCCGGTGCCGGCTACCAGAATGACCCGGCCGAAGCCGGCCTGAGTTTCCCGCAATTGTTTGGCCGTGCTGCGCAGCAATACGCCGAGCGCTACCACTGCCCGCTGGGCTCGATGGCGGCCATCGCCACCAAGAATCACTCCAACGCCATGGCCAACCCGCTGGCACAGATGCATCGGGAAATGAATTTCGAGCACTGTAACAACGTGTCCCAGAGCAACCCGTTCGTGGCAGACTCCCTGCGCCTGACCGATTGCTCGCTGATCAGCGACGGCGCCGCCGCGATCATCCTCGCCTCGCCCAAGCGCGCGCGGGCATTTCGTCGCGATGTGCAGATCCGGGCGATGACCCAGGTCAACGACACCTTGCCCATCGCCCAGCGCGACATCCTGGCATTTGAGGGCCCGCAGCGGGCGATCCATTCAGCCCTGCGCGGGGCGAATGTGACCCTGGCCGACCTGAGCTTCGCCGAGGTCCATGACTGCTTCACCATCGCCGAATTGCTGATCTACGAAGCCATGGGCCTGGCGCCCAAGGGCGAGGGGCACCGCGTACTCGACAGCGGCGTGGTGCGCGCTGGCGGGCGCTTGCCGGTGAATCTTTCCGGTGGGCTCAAGGCCAAGGGGCATCCCGTCGGTGCCACGGGGGTTTCCATGCATGCCTTGGCGTTCCGGCAATTGACCGGCGAGCCGATTGGCCTGGCGGTGCCCAACCCGGAGTTCGGCCTGGTGTTCAACATGGGCGGCATGGCGGTGGCCAACTATGCCTCGGTCCTGCAGGCGCGCAGGAGCTGAGCCATGAACATTGCCAACTGGCTGCACGACACCCAGCGTCGGGCCCCGCAACGCCCGGCATTGTTCGACGCCAGCGTGCAAGTGGCCGACTACGCCACCTTCGCCGCCCACGTGCGCCAACGCGCCGCGCACCTGGTGGAGCAGCATGGACTGGTGCCGGGAGACGCGGTGGCGCTGCTGATGAAAAACAGCTGCGACTACCTGGAACTGCTCTACGCCATCTGGTGGATGGGCGGGGTGGCGGTGCCGATCAACGCCAAGCTGCACCCCAGCGAAGCGGCTTGGATTGCCGATAATGCCGAGGCGCGGTTGATCTTTACCGACGGCGGCCAGGTGTTTTCATCGTGGGATTTGCCCCCGCGCTGCAAAGAACTGGACGGCCACCTGCGGCCGCCGGATCTTGGCTGGCCGACCCTGGAGCACCCGGTGCCGCGCCAGGATCAGGACCTTGCCTGGCTGTTCTATACGTCCGGCACCACGGGGCGCTCTAAAGGAGTGATGCTGTCCCATGGCAACCTGGTCGCCATGTCGCTGTGCTACGCCACGGATGTCGATGCGGTCAGCGCCGACGATGCGGCGGTGTATGCCGCGCCGATGTCCCACGGTGCCGGGCTGTACAACTTTATTCATGTGCGCTGCGGCGCACGGCATGTGGTGCCGGCCTCCCACGCCTTCGACGCCGCCGAGCTGTTCGGGCTGGCAGAGCAGGTGGGCCATGTGTCGCTGTTTGCCGCACCAACCATGGTCAAACGCATGGTCGAGCAGGCCCGACGCCAGGATTATCACGGCGCCGGCATCAAGACCATCGTGTATGGCGGTGGGCCGATGTACCTGGCGGACCTGCGTGAAGCTGTCGACACCTTCGGCCCGCGCCTGGTGCAGATCTACGGCCAGGGCGAAAGCCCGATGACCATCAGCGTGTTGCCCCGTGCAGTGATCGCCGAACGCCAGCGTCCCGACTGGGACAGCCTCGCCGCTTCGGTGGGTCATGCGCAAGCCTGTGTG
Organism: Pseudomonas libanensis; assembly: GCF_001439685.1. Lineage (GTDB taxonomy): Bacteria > Pseudomonadota > Gammaproteobacteria > Pseudomonadales > Pseudomonadaceae > Aquipseudomonas > Aquipseudomonas libanensis. The sequence continues at coordinate 603,343 of NZ_JYLH01000002.1, read as the reverse complement.
GAAATCCGCATCCTCGATACCGAGCACCAGCCACTGCCCACGGGTGAACGCGGCGAAATCGCCGTACGTGGCGCCACGGTCATGCAAGGCTACTGGCGTAACCCGCAGGCCACGCGCCAGGCCCTGGTGGACGGCTGGCTGCTGACCGGCGATATCGGCTACCTCGACGCGGCCGGCTACCTGACCCTGACGGATCGCTCCAAGGACGTGATCATCAGCGGCGGCAGCAATGTGTACCCCCGCGAAGTCGAGGAAGTGCTGGCCCAGCATCCCGACGTATTTGAAGTGTGCGTAGTGGGCGAACCGGACGCGCAGTGGGGCGAGTCGGTGGTGGCCTTCGTGGTCACCCGCAGCGGCCAGCCCCTCGACGAAAGCGAACTCACCGCCTGGTTCCTGGCGCGCATGGCCTCGTTCAAAAAACCGAAAAAATATGTGTGGCGCAGCGAGCTGCCGAAAAACAGCTACGGCAAGATTCTCAAGACCGACTTGCGGCAGTGGTTGAAAGCAGCGAGTATCGCCGCGCTTTGACATGGATCGACAATCAGACAAGGAGTCCCCTCGATGGGCAATCCCGCACAAGACACTGTCCGCAAACGCCGCCGTGCGTTTCTCGGTGCTACCTCCGGCCACTTGATCGAGTGGTACGACTACGGCGTCTACGGTTTTCTCGCCGTCTATATCGGCCAGGCGTTCTTCGTCTCCGATGACCCCACCACCAGCCTGTTGGCCAGCTTCGCCGCGTTTGCCCTGAGCTTCTTTATCCGCCCCTTGGGTGGGCTGTTCTTCGGCCCGCTGGCAGACAAGATCGGCCGGCGCAAAACCCTGATCATGGCGCTGGTGATGATGTCCGGCTCCACAGTGTTGCTGGGCCTGTTGCCGACCTACGCCAGCCTGGGCATCGCCGCACCGATCCTGCTGATCCTGGTGCGCTGCGTGCAAGGCTTCTCGGCGGGCGGCGAAATCGGCACGGTCACCAGCTTTATCTCCGAATACGCCGGCCCTGGCCGCCGCGGCTTTGCCACCTGCTGGCTGATGGTCACCGCCGTGCTCGGCCTGCTGCTCGGTGGTGCCGTGGCCAATGGCATGACCTGGGTGCTGGGCGCCGAAGTCATGCAGGATTGGGCCTGGCGCGTACCGTTCCTGATCGCCGCGCCCCTGGGCTTTATCTCGATGTACATCCGCCTCAAGCTCGAAGACAGCCCCGAGTTCCTCGCCCTGCAACGCGCCGGGCAAACCTCCCGTGCGCCGCTGCGCGAGGTCTGGCAGTGGAAACGGGCGATTGCCCTGGTGTTCTTTATCATCACCTTGCACAGCTCGATCTTTTACCTGGTGTTGACCTTCGCCTCGACCTACATGGCCAAGATCCTCAAGTTCGACAGCGGCACCACCTTGCTCTATGTGTTCGTTGCCAGTTTTTCGGCCGCCTTCGTGATGCCGTTTGGTGGGGCCTTTACCGATAAGTACGGGCGCAAGCCGTTCCTGATGGTGATCGGCACGTTGGCAACCCTGGCAATGTTCTGGCTGTTCAAGATGGCCCCCACCGCCACCCCGGCAACCTTCTTCGCGCCGTTGATGGCGGTGGCGATCCTGTTCGGCCTGTACGCCTCGTCCACCTATGCGCTGATGAGCGAACTGCTGCCCACCCGCATCCGCTCCACCGGAATTGCCGTGGCGTACAACGTGCCGGTTGCGGTGTTTGGCGGCAGCGCGCCGCTGATCTCCACCTGGCTGATCAAGGTGACCGGGGACATTACCTCGCCGTGGTATTTCTATGTAGCCACTGGCGTGGTGTCGTTGATTGCACTGGTGGTGTTGCGTAAGGAAGACTTTGTTGCCAGCGGCAGTCCGCAGGTGGCACCTGCGGGGGCAGCATTGGCTTGATGTGATGGTTTATTAGTTGCCCAATATCCTGTGGGAGGGGGCTTGCCCGCGAATACGCAGTGTCAGTCACTGAATCTGTTACTGAACCAGCTCTTCGGGCCTGTCCCGCGGTACCAGGATTTCAACGATTTCCTCGCGAGTCAGGGTTTCGATCAAGGCACTTTCCTTGATCGCCAATTGTGCCTGCAGCTCGCCGGCTTGCTCGTTGTACAAGGCTTCTGACACTTGCTCGACACCCAGTTTTTCATGCAGTGCGGCCAACTGTTGTTGAAAAGGCTCGGCTTGCGCATCGAATTGCGCGCGATATTTTCCGGTGATGTAGTCCTGCCAGAACTCTTGGGACAGCAGCGCCTGAAATTCTCCTGGGCTGTTATCCAACGCAATGACCTGTTCGTAAGCGGCGTCCAGCATGGCCGGCGTCACGTCAGCGAGATGGGTGTAGCTGACTTCCTTCGGCTGGCCCGGCAGTTGGAGCCGGTCCTTGAGCCCATGCCGATAGGCCAGTCTGATCTCGACCTCTTCGGTCAGGCGTCGCCCGTGGTGGATTTTTTCGGCCATCGAGGCTGCCGGGTCATTGACGATGGCTTCACTGCGCTGGATGTCGGCCGCTGCGATCTTGTCGACCTCCTGCAACCGGAACAAACCTTTGGACAGGTGCGCCAATTGCTCGCCTTGGGTTTTGTCCAACGCTTGCACGCGGGCCTTGTAGATCAGCGTGCGCACCTCCAGGTTGCTGAAGATATACGCGGCGCGGTCACAACACGCCGGCGCGCCGGCCAGTTCGAACAGCTCGCGGCGCAGGCGCTCCGATTCCTCGGTGTTTTCGCTGATACTGTCGAGCACGGCCCAGATACGCTGTTGCAAGTCGGCATGGGCGGTGCCGGTTGCTCGCAGATCATCGATGATGACGAAGAACGGGTCGGCGCCCTCTCTGTCGTGCAGGGCCAGCCACTGGGCTTTTCGTACTGCCAGTTGGTCTTCGGGCAACCCTTGGGCCCAACGCAGAAACCGTTCCTGCGCGATGGTGCCGGGCACGACTGCGGCGCGGGTGTTCAGTGCAGTGGCCACCAGCCGGTTAGGGTTTTGTGGCGAGGCCAAGCCGGCTTGTTCAAGTTGCTGGCTATATTCCCTGACCTGCCGCACGGTGTCGGCAGTCAATGGATTGCCCGCGACAGACGTGACGGCATTCACCCGTGCCGTCTGCGCCAACCGCTCGCTGGTTGGTGCAATGATAGCGGCGGGAATGGTTGCGATCTGGTTATCACTGAGTTCTATCTGGTCCAGGTGCGGTTGCTCAAGCAACCCCTCGGGCCAGGTGGAGATGCCTGCATTTCTCATGCTCAGGGAGCGCAGATCGGTGATCTGGCTGAAGTTCGGCGTGATCCGCAGTGAATTGCCGTGCAGCCATAATGCACGCAGGGTGACCCGCTGCGACAGGATCCGCGCAGTTTCCTCGGTGAGCTGGATCAGGTTTTGATTCAAAAACAACCGTGTCAGGCCGTGCATGTCGCCCAGGGCCGGAGGCAGTGCCCGCAACTGGTTGTTTGACAGGTCCAGCCAGCGCACATGCGTAAAGCGTGCAAGAAAGCCTTCTGGCGAGGTGCTCAGGCCCATGTTGTTCAGTTTCAGCGAACCCACGTGGCTGAAGTCTACATCCAGGTCCGGCAGGCTGGGCAGCGTCAGGCCGCTGAGGTCCAGTTCCAGGCCAATCGATTGTCCGTCGTTAGCCAGTTTTGGCGGCGTTTCCCGCCGCCAGCACGCGAGAATACGTTGCGTGGCGCTGAAACGATCGTCGCGCCCCCCGGCGTTGGCTTGCCGTTGTCCCGCCCGCACGTAGCGCTGATGTTCGCCGCCACCGGAGAACGACCAGGCGTCCAGCTGGCGCTGCAACGTGGTGAACTCCACATTGAGTCCACTCACTTTTGCGTGGGCTCCGTCCCCCAGGTTCCAGATGAATTCCCTGGCCTGTTGAGTGGTTTTGTTCGGGTACATGCGCAACACCTTTTCCAGGCTGGGGTTGCGGCTGTCAAACATGATCTGGCGGGTCTCTTCCACCAGGTCCGGCCGGGTCTGGAACAGGCGTTTCCAGTAGGCGTCGAACTTCTCCCAGTAATCGTCAGGGAAGCGGTTGACCTCAAGCCGGGTGACTTGATTGAAGCGGGCGGTCGTTTCCACATGCTCATCAGTCGGGGTGAGGAGGGCTTCGGGCACTTCGCGCAGCAGGTTGTAGCTTAGGTCGAGTTGATACATCTGCACACCAGCGCGCGGCGCCAACCCGGGCGGCCATTGATCCAGCTGGGTGTTTCTCAGGTTTACGCTGGTCAACAGGGGGTTGGCGCTGAGGTCTGGAGCCGTTCCCAGCAGGTTATTGGAGAGGTCGAGATGGGCAAGCTGGCCCAGGGGGCTCAGCGTCCTGGCGCTTTGTTGTGGCAAGCGAATGCTGTTGGCACTCAGGTCCAGCGAGACCAGTGTGGTCATTTCGCCGAGCGTACTGGGTAATTCGGTCAGTCGACAGCGGTTGATGCTCAATGCCCTCAGCCGGGGAAAGTGTTTGAGGAATGCGTCAACATTGGCTGGGGATTTGGCACCGTAGATCTTGAGCATGTCGACATGACTGAAGTCTGCGCTCAACACGGGCAGCTCCAATCGGTTCTCTAAGTTCAACCGCATCTCGCCTGCGGACACTCTGCGCCAGTGGCTCTCGATGTCATTGGCAATTTGGACGGCGGGGTCCCTGGCACCTGAAGGGATTCGCTCTTTATTTGCCGTCACCCAAGTGGCCAACTCCTCTTTCAGTTTGGCGAACTGAGCTTCCCGAAGCTTCAACCCGGCTCCGACATCCGCGCCCAGTGACAGCTTGAAGGCGCCGAGCTCTTCATCGTTCATAAGCGGGTGCAGTGTTTTGATCCGGGCGTCGATCGACGCCTGCGAAGGGCCGAAAAGCCGGGTTCTCAATCGCTGGAATCCACGGCCACCGCCCAGCAGGCGCAGGCTTGGGTCGATGCTTGGCTTGAGCACCGGATGCTCCAGCAACACCGTACGCAAGGGCGCGCGTGGCAGGGGCGATTGTTGAATCGCGGTCTTCAATTGCGCCACATCGGTAAATCCCAGGCCTTGACGCTCGGTGGCGGATAACAGGTCCCAGGTCGCGGCGTAGAAGTCCCTGGGCATGGAGGCCTCGAACAAGCCGTTGTCCATCAGCACCAAGGTTTTGCGGGTGGTCGAGTCTATGGAACCGATGGCATCGAGTACGCTGCCCTGCGCCGAGTACTGGCGCATCTCCACCCGTGTTCCGCGCCGCCATCCGGGCAAGGTTTCCAGGGTGCGCAGGGCCAGGCGCAGGCTGTCGATGTCTGCCAGGGTGTCCAAGTGCAGCCCCGCATAGGCCCGCGATACGCGTGTTTCCTGCTCGAACCAGCGTGCCTGTTGCTGATATTCGTCCGGGAGGATCCCGGTATTTTGAAAGGCTTGCAGCTCTTCGCCCGTCAGGTTTTTGAGCAATTCGGCGGCCATGGATGCCGGCAGTTTGGGGTAAGTTCCGAGCACCAGCCTGACATCACGGTCGTCGGAGCTATTCAATGCGTTGTAGTGTTCCTCGACCAGTGCGCCCTTATACGTGGTGACGATATCGGCAATGTAGCTGCGCAACTTGCCGGCCCGTATTGCCAATGTGTCTGCGGCCGTGCCGGGAATATCCGCAAGTGTCGGCTCGATACCCTGCAAGCTGTACAGCACCTGGTTGAGCAGTTCGCCGCCGGCGATCTGGTTGTCATCGACGACCACCACGCGCCTGGAGGCCGTCACCGACGCGTCGTCTTCCCACAGCGTCTTGCCATGGCTGTCAAGAATCCGCAGGGGAGTGTCGGCGGGCAGCAGTCCGCGTCGGCGCATGATCTGCAGTTGCAGCGCCGGGTCGGCCTGGGCGTAGACCGCCGGCTCGGGGCTGTTCATTTGCTCGATGAACGTGGTCAGTGCCTGGTGAGCCTTGAAGTGTTGGAGCGTGTCTTCCAGCAGCAAAGGGACGGGCTGACGGTCGACGAAGGTCTGGCGCAACACGTCTTCATCGATGCCGCTGGCGCTGCGTGCCTGTTCCAGGGTTGCAGGGTCAAGCCCGCGCTGCTCCAGGCCCAGGCGCCTGACCAGCGTCGCTTGGTCCCAGGCCAGTGGCGCCTCGACTTCATGGCTCCAGGCGCCGGCATGGTTATGCTCCAGCAAGGGTTCATACGCGCCGGGGCGGCTGGGGTGCTGAATGCGGAAACGGCCGGTGACGGGCTCCTGCCTGACGCTGTAGTGGTCGCCTTCATGGGGCAGGATTGTCTGCCCGTTGTGCTGAAAAAGCCCCAAGGCGTCCGGCGTGGCATCGAGTGCTAGTTCGACGGGAACCTTATAGGGCGTAAGATCAGGGTTCCACAGCATCTGCTTGCCTGTCGGCAGCGTAACCGGCTTTAGATTGTCGACCATGCTTACCAGCTTGACTTCGGGTAATACCTTGGCGCCGGTGCCGATAAAGGCGACATTGAGTGCCACACTGGCGAAATGTGCCCACATCGCCTTGATGTCGCCCTGTTCGTAGGCTTCAAACCCTTCGAACACTTCGCTGCCCATCTGCGCGGCACCCACGGCGAGCATGATCGGCCCCAGCCCCGGTACTACAAACGCGGCGAGGTTGAACACGCTGACTACCGCGTCCAGGTAGCTGCTCAGCCGATCCATGCGCGCCTTGCGGTCTTCATCCCCGGTGGGCACGGCAACGGCGCGGGCGTCGGCGAGAATCTTGCGCAGGTGGGCGTCACGCAGGGGTTTCCATAGGTCAGCGCTGATCGCCAGTTCATCCAAAGGCAATCTCGCCGGTCTTGGCTGCATCGGGTAATCACCTGCTGCGCCATCGCCGTTGGCAGGTTTGTACAGCCGATTGAAGTGTTGAAAAAACAGCCCTTGTTCGCGCTGCGGCACGAATCGACTGAAAAAGCGCCGGTATGACGCGCTGTGCAAGCGGGTCCTGAGGTCGGCCATGAAGTCGCTGCTGGAGGCATATTCGCGCAGCGGTTGCTGGGGGTCATTGGGGATATACACCACCAAACGTTCGATGGTGTCACTGTTGGTACGGGCGGGGCCGATCAGCAACGGGCCTACCAGCACACTGTCAAATATTTTCAATGCGGCAAAGGTCGCCGGTTTGCCGTCGAGCATGGCGCTGCCCGGGTCTGTAATGATCTGCTGGATCATACGATGGGCGGCGTCGCTGATCCCCCATTGGGGCTGATGGCGCGCCACCTCTGCACTCAACGCCAGCAATTGGCGCTGATGTTCTTGCAGTTGCGTTTCCAGTGCTGCGCGTTTGTCGGCATCCGTGGGCTGCACGATGCTCTTGATGTGTTGCTGATACAGGCTGCCCAGGTCGAGGGTGCGGCACAAATCGGCGAACTCATGGGCCGCGATGGCGACGGCGTGCTTATTGATTACCCTGAAGTCTGGAACGATTTCGCTGTTGGTCGCATTCCATGTGGTAATGATCTGGCAGTCGGGACAGGCCGACGCTTGCGCTTCGTCTGGCGTGAAATTGGCCAGTGCGGCCTCCAGCAGGGAAATCGTTCGGTACTCATAGCGCGGGCTGCTTTGCTGCTCGAAGACGAATGCACCGAATAGGTCGTCGCGGCTTTTAAAACCATACTTGCGTGCGAAATAAACGTTGTTGACGTCCAGGTCTACATTGAAGCGGCGCTTGATCGCGTCCTTAAGTGGCTGCTCGGCGAACGCCAAGACGTCCTTGATACTGCCAAGACTGCTCTCAACCTGATTCAAGGTCTCCCGATAACGGGTATGACTATCGGCCAGTGCGCTTTTGTCTTGTGCCGTGGCGGTCAGGTACCAACTGGGCAATTCCAGTTGGTGGTTGGCGAGTTCTTGTTGGCGCTGCGCAGTGGCCTGGGTAAACCAGCTGGGCACGCGGTCTTTCAGAAAGTCGTAATGCACGCCGCGCAGGTCGACGTTGAAGGTGCCTTCGGCGGCAGGGGTTGCGGGTGAGTCTGACATATCGGGTCATCCATGATGGGCTGTAAAAAGCCAGCCTATCGAATGGCTCCCTGCGCCAAGCCTTAGGTATTTGTCGCGTGTAAAAAACGCTAGCATGTTGCAGGTCTAATCTGAGCGCACCAAAGCCAAGTGAAATTTTCGATGCAAACCACAGGGTTGACCTTGATCTGCCATGCCGTTACACCGCTGCAGAAACAGGGGCGTTTTGCCGATGATGAGTCGGTGGCGCTGGACTGGCAGCATGCGGCATTGTCACTGGCCGGGCGGTTGAGGAAAAATACCCGGCTGTTGTGTGGGCCTGAGGCGCGCACGCGGCAGACCGCTGGCCTATTCGGTAGCCACGCAATAATTGAGGGCGCCTTGCGCGATGGCGACGTTGGCCGTTGGAAGGGCCAGGCCATCGCTCAGCTCGACAGCGAAGACTTGAATACTTGGCGCACCGACAGCGCCAGCGCGCCCCATGGTGGTGAGTCGGTGGATCAGATTTGCGCGCGAGTCGGACGATGGATGCAGGGCCTTGAAAGCCAACCCGGGCAGGTGGTGGCCATCACCCACCCGTTTATTATCCGCGCCGCCCTGTTGTACGTGATGCAATGTCCGGTCTCGATGTTCTATTTGATCGATGTCGAACCGCTGTCGGCCACCGAGCTGCGCTTCAATAACCTATGGCGCCTGCGTCTGCAAACTAATGAGAGTGACCCATGAAACGCATCCTGATCATCGGCATCGGCGCCGGCAACCCTGACTACATCACGATGCAGGCGGTGAAGGCGCTGAACCGTACCGACGTGTTTTTCCTGATGGACAAGGGCCAGAGCAAAGACAAGCTGATCGACCTGCGCCGTGAGATTTGCCAGACCTACATCACCGAGCCCGGTTATCGCTTCGTCGAGGCCGACTGCCCCGAGCGCGTGCGCGGCGACATCGACTACACCACCGCCGTGCGCGACCTCAACCGCGACAAGCAGCAGACCTTCGAATACATGATCAACGAGCAAATGGCTGACGGTGAAGTGGGGGCGTTCCTGGCCTGGGGTGATCCGGCGTTGTATGACAGCACCATCCGCATTTTGCAGGCGATCCTTGCCGATGGCCGCTGTGAGTTTGAGTTCGAAGTGATCCCGGGTATCACCAGCGTGCAGGCGCTGGCGGCCCAGCATAAAGTGCCGTTAAACCGTATCGGCAAGTCCATCGAGATCACTACCGGACGCCGACTGGCGGCGGGGCAGGCGAGTGATGCCGATACCCTGGTGGTGATGCTTGACGCCGAGGATTCCTACCGCAGCGTGGTGGATCAGGACCTGGATATTTACTGGGGCGCCTACCTGGGCACGCCGGACGAGATCCTGATCAGCGGTAAAGTCGCTGAAGTGGCGCAAGAGATCGAACGGGTACGCAAGGCTGCGCGCCTGGCCAATGGCTGGATCATGGACACTTATCTGTTGCGCAAACCCTGAGGACGCTTCCCCATGCTCAAACTGTTTGCCCTGGCGCTGACCCTGGTCGCAAGTGCCGCCCACGCCGACTCCACCTTGCACACCGACTTGCCGCTGGCGTACCTGGAACAGACCCAGGGCGATGCGCGCAACCAGCCGCTGGTGATTTTCCTGCACGGTTTTGGCAGTAACGAGGAAGATCTGTTTGGGATCAGGAACGCGTTGCCGTCGACCTGGACCTACCTGTCGGTACGCGCGCCGCTGCCGGTGGAGCCGCAGGGTTATCGTTGGTTTACCAAGACCGATGAGCCCGAGTACAACGGCGAGACCGACGAACTGTTCAGCAGCGCCCGGCTGATCAAGGACTTTGTGGTCAAGGCCACCGCCAAGTACCACACCCAAAATGATCGGGTGTTCCTGGTGGGGTTCAGCCAGGGCGCGATCATGTCTTATGAAGTGGCCTTGCGTGAACCTGACTTGGTACGTGGTATCGCTGCGCTCAGTGGCAGCGTGCTACCGGTGCTCAGGTCTGCGCTGAAACCTGATGAGTCCATGGGCAAACTGGCGATCTTTATCGGCCATGGCACCTTGGACCAGGCGCTGCCCTTTAGCTCGGCCACGCAGGCGAACAAGGTGCTGGCGGGGTTGGGGCTCAAGCCGGAGTTTCATGAATACCCCGGGATGAATCACACCATCAGCGCGGCGGAAATCCAGGACTTAAAAGCCTGGCTTGAGAAAAGTCTGAAGTGAAATGCGCTTGAAAATGTGGGAGCTGGCTTGCCTGCGATAGCGGTGGCGCAGTAAAAGAGTGAGTGACTGACACACCGCCATCGCAGCATAGGTATCTACACAACTTTGTAGGCTGTAGCAGCCGACGGTAACCACGATGCGAAGCGAGTCGCTCTTGATTTTGATCTGCTTTTGATCTTAGGCGCCCCGTTAAACCACGCTGGCCGGAATTCGACAGGGGTTTGGGGGGTAAACCGGCAGGGATGCCGGTTTACCCGCCCCGCGCCATGGATGGCGCGTGGCGGCGACCCCCCAAATCACTGGCGAATTACGGGCACACCGAGCCTGAGCGAGGTGCCGAGTGGTGGGGCAAGAGCCTTTTGGTTACTTTTGGGCTCTTTTCAAAAGTGACCCGCTGTAAAAGCGGAACCAATAGCAGCCATTACCGCAGGAACGGATATGTACGCGGTCTGACCCGAGATCCTGGTCGGCTTTAAGGCCGCCTTCGCAGGCAAGCCAGCTCCCACATTTGGATCGCGGTGCGTCAGCTCGATCAGCGTCGGCTGTCAGTCCGTCACGGGAGCAAGCCCCCTCGCCACAGGTCCAGCGTCGCCCCAAAGTTGTGTAGATACCTATGGCCATCGCGGGCAAGCCCGCTCCCACATGGGTATTGTGTTGGCTGGAAGAGGGGGGGTTACTTGCCACCCGTAATCTGCTTCACCAACTGCGCATGCCCCTTCACATCATCGGCCCGGGAAATCGCCTGGATCACCAGCAATTGGTTGCCGGAACCGCCCAGGAAAGTGGAGTTCAAGGTCTTGCCGCCGCCCTGGGTAGCAGTGCTGTCCACTTGGCGCAGGCCGAGGCCCTTGTAGGTGAGTTTCTTCTCGCCCTGTTTCTTGAAGTCGGGCAGGGCGGCGCTCTGGTCCTTGACGAAATCGGCCACGGCGCCATCGAGGAACTGTGGGTCGTTATCCTTGATGGCCGCGCCGTCTTTGCGCACGGTTTCGGCGACGATCACCACGCTTTTCGTGGTCGGGTTGGCGTACAAGGTGCCTTGGGTATCGGCGGTGCCATCATCGGCCTTGCCGGAGGGCAGGGCGTCGGCGCTGTAGGCCTTGGGCAGGTCGAAAGTGAACTTGCCACCCAGGGTGGAGATCGTCTGCGTGTCTGGCTTGGGGGCCGCGAATACGCTGCCGGCGCTCAGCACCAGGCTCAGCAGCAATGCGGTCTTGGTGAAAGTGGCCATGAAGCACTCCAGGGATGAACGAAATTGCGGTCTATTCTGTCAGAAAATTCGCAACTTCGTTCGTCTCCAGCCTCAGACCTTGCCAGACTCTTCCTCAAGCCTGTCCATCTCGAACAGTCGCGCCAGCTCTGCCCTGGCTTCCTGGGCGGTCTGCATGACTTTGGCCGCATCGTCGTACACCGCGTGTTGGGCGGCGAGCACTTGCTGGTCATGATTCTTGAAGCGGTTGATGCGTGCGTCAGCCTGAGCCTGGGTCAATCCCAGGCCCACCAGGGTGCGGCGGCTCATTTCCAGGCTGGAATAGAAGGTTTCGCGCACCGGTGAGGCGTCCAGGTCTACCAGCCGGTGTACGTGCTGGCGATTACGGGCACGGGCGATGATCTTCATGTGCGGGTAGAGGTTGCGTACCAGTTCGGCGGTCTTGATGTTGATCTCTGGGTCGTCCATGGCGATGACGAAAAACTCCGCCTGGTCGACCTTGGCCGCATGCAGGATTTCCGGGCGTTGGGGGTCGCCGTAGAACACCGGCATGCCGCCAAAACTGCGAGTCAGCTCGATGGTTTCCACCGAGGTGTCGAGGGCGATAAACGAAATGTTCTGGGCACGCAGAATCCGCGCCACGATCTGGCCCATCCGGCCCATGCCGGCGATGACCACGCGGGGGGCGTCGCTCTCGATAGCGCGGTATTCCTCCGGCACTTCCACCGGCTTGACCTTGGGCTTGAACAGCTTTGGGCACACCAGCAGCAACAGCGGGGTTACCGCCATGGACAGGGTGATGGTCAGCACCAGCACGTCGTAGAGGTGCGGTTCGAACAAACCCTGGTCGCGGCCGATCTTGAACACTACGAAGGCAAACTCACCGCCCGCCGCCAGCACCACACCGAGGCGCAAGGCGCTTTCGCGATTGAGGTCGCCTACCATTCGGCCCACGGCATACAACAGGGGCAGTTTCAAACCGATCAACAGCAAGGTCAGGCCGATCACCACCAGCGGCGTGCTGAACAGCAGGCTGAGGTTGGCGCCCATGCCCACGCTGATAAAAAACAGCCCCAGCAGCAGGCCCTTGAACGGTTCGATCTGGGATTCCAGTTCGTGGCGGTATTCCGAGTCCGCCAGCAGCAGGCCGGCGAGGAAGGCACCCAGGGCCATGGATACGCCGACCAACTCCATCAGCCATGCGGTGCCGATCACCACCAGCAGCGCAGTGGCGGTGGACACTTCGCGCAGGCCGGTCTTGGCGACGATGCGAAACACCGGGCGCAGCAGGTAGCGCCCGCCGATGATCACCACGGCGATACTGCCCAGCACTTGCAACACGTGTTGCAGGCCCTGGGCCTCGGTGGTCGGGTGATCGCTGCCGGCCAGCAGCGGCACCAGGGCAATCAGCGGGATGGCGGCAATGTCTTGGAACAGCAAGATCGCAAAGGCCAAACGCCCGTGGGGTTGGTTGAGTTCCTTGCGCTCCGCCAGGCTTTGCAGGCCAAAGGCGGTGGACGACAGCGCCAGGCCCAGGCCCAGCACGATGGCGCTGTTCAGTGACTGACCAAACAGCCACAACGCCACTGCGCCCATGACCATCCCGGTGAGCAGCACCTGCGCCAGGCCGACGCCGAACACCGCCTTGCGCATTACCCACAGGCGCTTGGGCGACAGCTCCAGGCCGATGATGAACAGCAGCAACACCACGCCCAGTTCCGAAAACTGCGCCACGCTTTGCGGGTTGCCGATCAGCCCCAGCACCGAGGGACCGATGATCACACCGGCGAACAGATAGCCCAGTACCGCGCCCAATTGCAGGCGCTTGGCCAGGGGCACGGTCAATACGGCGGCGAAGAGGAACACCACGGCCGCTTGTAACAGGTTGCCTTCATGGGGCATTGCGAACTCCATTGTTTACTTGGATCAACAGCTAACCGCTCCTACGGGGGACGGAAACAGGGCGGTATTAAAACTCTTTTTCACATTTTGAAACTTGTATTTTTGTCTCGACAGTCAATGGATGACGGTGGCAGTGGCACCTGGGCAGCGGGGCGCAGTCGGTGGCGCGGCGGTGCAGAACGCGTTGCTCAACGCCGACGTGGCAGGGGCGCGTGCAGCCTTCGACAGCTTGTCCGGCGAGATCCATGCCAGCACCGCCAGCGCGATGCTCGAGGACTCGCGTTACCGCCGGTTGCCACGGCTCACCCGCAAGGCTGAAGAATGCACACACAATTTCTTCCGGAACGCGGTTAGCTGACTAACCAGCGTTGTCCTAAAGTTATGCCCTTGAGTTTATATTCCTTAGATGGCATATTTGCATGGTCTGGGACATTGAATACACGGATGAATTCGGGGACTGGTGGCTTGGATGCAAAGGAGCAATCTTCGGTGGCTGCCAGTGTGGATTTGCTGGGGCTGTTAGGGCCGGGGCTGCGCTTTCCCCATAGCAGCGATATCAAGGGCGCTCGACACGGCAACCTGCGAGAGTTGCGGATACAACATGCAGGGCGACCTTATAGAGTGTTGTATGCCTTCGATCTTCGGCGCTGTGCGGTGCTGCTGATAGGTGGCGATAAAACCGCACAGCACCGTTGGTACCACGAGTACGTACCCTTGGCAGAGAAGCTGTACGACGTACATTTAGAAACATTGCGTAAAGAGGGCCGTGACCATGGCTAAGAAATTCGCGGAACTGAAAGCTCGCATGACGCCCGAGTCGCTAGCCGATGCCGAGCAGATACTTCAGCAACATTTGAAAGAAATGCCGCTGCATGAGTTGCGCAAGGCCCAGCAGTTGAGCCAGGCAAGCCTGGCGAAGGCGTTAAACATCAATCAGGCGGCGGTTTCGAAGATGGAACGGCGTGCTGACATGTACATCAGTACGTTGCGTGACTATATCCGTGCGATGGGCGGTGAGTTGGAAATCATCGCTACCTTCCCAGATGGCCAAGTCAAGATTGACAACTTTGCTTGCTGATACTGATACAACCACCGTATGCCCGGCCAAGCCGGGCTTTTTGCTATCTGCTTTATAGTGAGACAGTCAAAGTTCCAGATTCCTGACATGACTATCTATCGTCATGCACGATCACTCTTTCAGCGCATTTACCGCGGTGTTCCATCGTAATCTGGGAGACTCTCCAGCGCGCTGCCTGGGCAGGTCCAAGGCGGCACCCTTGTTCTGATGGGGCCGAACGCTGGTCAGGATTCACCTTCCTCCTCGGCTCGGTTTGTTACTATCGCCCTCCCTTGCCACCAGGAGTCACCGGCCCATGCAACACCAGTGGGATGAAATGCACCGCACCCGCAAGCCCACGTTTGTCCTGTGTGGCGAGCCCCAGGGGGATGTGCTCAATCTCTATGTTCACGGTTACTCGGCCTTCTTCAACCGCCAGCAATTGGGCAATTTCAAGGCACAACTGGCAGGTATCGAAGGCTCGACCAACCTGATGCTGTTCTGGCCGGCGGGGCATTTCCTGGAAAACCTGTTCGCACCGTTCAAGGATGTGATCACCTCGATGCTCGGCGGTGGCGGCCTGGGTGCGGCCACGGTGGGGGTGGGCAAGGCGATTGCGTATTTTCTTGACCATTACAAAAGTGTCGAGGCGCGGGTCGATGAAGTGGCCAAGACCTTGTTGCCTGAACTGGCCGGTTTCCTGCACGCCGAGTCGCTGCCGGTGCGACGCATCAACCTGATCGGCCATTCCCTGGGTGCACGTATCCTGGTCAAGAGTCTGCTGGCCAGCCCCGAGGTTGCCCGTGAATTGCCGTTGAATAACCTGTTGCTGATGGGCGGGGCGATCTGTACGTCGAGCCCTTGGGATGACGTGTCGGCACCGCTCAAGGGCCGGCTGATCAACTGTCATTCGAGCAAGGACTGGGCGTTGGCGATGAAGCCGGATACCGAACGGTGCATCGGCCGTTATGCCATTGACGTAACGCCTGCATTGAAGACCAAGGTCACCAATGTGCACCTGGCCAGCTTCGATCATGCCGCCTACTGGCCGCAGTTGAAGACGGTGGTGCAGTACACCGACCTGCTGCAGGAACGCCGTGGCCTGATCCGCGCCGACCTGCGCAGCAGTGAAGTGCGTTTTGCCGAGGAGGATGGGGACCTGTTCCCGGCACTGGTGCAGGCGCGGCCGGATGAGTTGAAGTTTCTTGCCGAGCTGATGGCGCAAAAGCGCAGTGCCTCGATTGACGCCAGCGTGCGCGAGCCGTTGAAGCTGGCCATCGAGTTGCAACGCATGGGCGGCGACAGCTTTATGAACCTGGCCCGTGGCCATGGCGTGGGCTATCGCCAGATTGCCGAAGATGTGGCGCAACGCTTGGGCATCAAGTTCGACGCAGCGCTTGAAAGCGTGGCGCTGGCGGATATCGAAGGGCAGGTCGCAGAAAAGCTCATCGAGCAGTACAAGGACAAGCTCAGCCGCGCCGATCGCCAGGCGTTCGATGCCGAGCTCAAGGCTGCTGCGCAAAAAGAGCAGGGCCTGTTCACCCGCTTCGATGTGGGCCGCTCGGCCACCACCGCCTTGAGCGGCACCGCGCTGGCAGGGCTGACCGGGTTTATCCTGCGCCGGGGTGCGGCCACGGCAATTCCGTTGGTGGGCCAGGCGCTGGCCGCGGCGATGCTGCTGGTCAGCGGCGTCCGGGCGTTTTCCGGCCCGGCATATTCGATCACCACCTTGGCGGTGTTGGTGATCGGCGTGATTCGCCAGCGCATGGAGCGCGAAGCACTGAACCAGGAGCTGGACCTGGTGGTGCAGGTGGTGGAGGCGTTCGACTTGCCGCGGGATACGGTGATGCGCACGGTCGCGTCCGACTGATAAGCTGCTGCCCAAGTCTTGTGTATTTGCCTGGAATACCGCGTGAAATTCAGCCTGCCGAAAATCGCTACCGCCCCGTTCTGCCCGCCGGAAGTGGCCGGCTCCGTCATCGTCGACCCCAAGGCATCGTTTTTCAAACGGATGCTGATGTTCGCCGGCCCCGGCCTGTTGATCTCCATCGGCTACATGGACCCTGGCAACTGGGCGACCGCCATCGAAGCCGGGTCTCGCTACGGCTACAGCCTGTTGTTTGTGGTGCTGCTGGCCAGCCTGGCGGGCATGGCGGTGCAATGCCTGTGCTCGCGCCTGGGTATCGCCACCGGCAAAGACCTGGCGCAACTGTGCCGTGAGCGTTACAGCAAGCGTTCATCACGCACCCAATGGCTGTTGGCGGAAATTTCCATTATCGCAACCGACCTTGCCGAAGTGCTCGGTTGCGCCCTGGCGTTTCACCTGCTGCTTGGTGTGTCGCTGACCACCGGCATCGTCATAACAGCCTTTGATACGCTGCTGATCCTGGCCCTGCAAAATCGCGGCTTTCGCCGCCTGGAAGCGATCATGCTGGCGCTGGTGGCGACCATCGGCGTGTGTTTCTTTATCGAGCTGGTACTGATCAAACCCTCTTGGCCCGATGTGCTCAGCGGTTTCACCCCGTCATTGTCGGCCATCAGCGACGCTGCGCCGTTGTACCTGGCCATTGGCATTCTCGGTGCGACGGTTATGCCCCATAACCTCTACCTGCACACCTCCATCGTGCAAACCCGCCTGGTCGGCAAGGACCTGGCCAGCAAACAGGATGCGGTCAAGCTGGCGCGTATCGACACCATCGGCTCCCTGGCCCTGGCCTTGCTGGTCAACGCGGCGATCCTGGTGCTGGCTGCGGCGGCGTTCTACAAGAGCGGCCATACCGATGTGGTGGAAATCCAGGACGCCTACCACCTGCTCGACCCGCTCGTAGGCGGCGCCTTTGCCAGCATCCTGTTCGGTATCGCCTTGCTGGCCTCGGGCCAGAGCTCGACCTTTACCGGGACGATTGCCGGGCAAGTGATCATGGAGGGCTACCTGAACCTGCGCATACCCTGCTGGCAACGACGCCTGATTACCCGCGGGCTGGCGCTGATCCCGGCGTTCCTCGGCGTGTGGCTGATGGGTGACGATGCCATCGGCAAGCTGCTGATCCTCAGCCAGGTGGTCCTGAGCCTGCAGTTGCCCTTTGCGCTCTACCCGCTGATTCGCATGACCGGTGATAAACAGTTGATGGGGCCGTTCGTCAACCGGCTGCCCACGCGGCTGTTGGCGTGGTTTCTGTTCGCGGTGATCAGTGGGGCGAATGCGTGGTTGATTGGGCAGTGGTTGTTTTGAGTGAGGCGGCGGGCAGGTGCTTTTTCTCGAATGCCTGCAGCAGGCTGTCAGAAAGCGGCTCGTCAAAGTCATCAGGAATGATCAGTTTCCCTTTCATCGCGCCTATTCGGCGTCCAGGCGCCTTTCGCGCAGTCACCAGCTGGGCAAATGCCAAGCCATGCTTGGTGATAGTGATGACCTGGCCAGCGTTGGCCTGCTGAACCAGTTTCAAAAAGTCGGCTTTTGCCCGGCTTAGTGAGACAGTCAATGTCGGACACGAAGTGTTCATGGTGGAACCTCGGAAGCGAACGTTGCCAAAGTCTGCCCCAACGCGCCGCGCCTAAAAATACTGGCCCGTAAAATCAGAACGCGCCTACTTTTCCTACGAGGAAATTTCCCTCACCAGTAGCGTGTCTGGAGCGTACCAGGGGTCACCGATCCCAATACGGCACCGCCCCAAAACACTCCACGAAATAATCAATCACCGTACGTACCTTCAACGACAACCTCCGGCTGCCCGGCCACAAAGCAGCAATCTGCTGAGGCTCCAGGGTCGTCGCGACTTCATAGTCGGTCAGCACGGCTTGCAAGGCGCCGGCGCGCAGGCTTTCGCCAATCAACCAGGAAGGAAACACCACCAGCCCCAGGCCCTGTTCGGCGGCGTGGGTCAGGGTGTCGGCGTGGTTGCCGGTGATCGGGCCCTTGACGCTGTAGGGTGTCCAGTCGCCCTGGCCGTGGCGGAAGAACCAGCGTTGCTGGCCGGTGATGCCTTTGTAGGCCAGGCATTGGTGGTGGGCCAGTTCGTCGGGGTGGCGCGGCGTGCCGTGTTGCGCCAGGTAGGCGGGGCTGGCGGCGATGCGAAAGCGCTGGGGCGCGAAGATGCGTGCCTGCATGCCGGAATCATTGAGCACGCCAATGCGGAACAACAGGTCGGTGCCATCTTGCAGCGGGTCGACGAAGGTGTCGGTTTGCTGGATATCCAGTTGCAGCTTTGGGTAGCGCCGGCACAAAGCGCCCAGCCAGGGAGACAGGTGGCGCTGGCCGAATACCATCGGCGCGTTGATCCGCACCAGCCCGCTGGGCTCGCTGTCCTGTTCCTGCAGGGCCTGATTCGCCATTTCCAACTGCTCCAGCACCAGGCGCGCGTGCCGACCGAGCAGGCGTCCGGCTTCGGTGGGGCTCACGGCGCGGGTATGGCGATACAGTAATTGCTGGCCGAGGGCCTGTTCCATCAGTTGGATCTGCCGCGAAATGGAGGAGGGCGCCAGGCCCTCGCGGCGGGCCACTTCGGAAAAGCTGCCATGGTCCAGCACGGCCACGAACAGGCGCAGCGCCTTGAAGCTCAGTTCATTCAAGCCCTGCATCATGCCTCCAGGCTGTGCGTATTGCGCAAAGGTGTTGTCCGTATACTCCCATTTATCGCACAGGGCGGCCACCGGATAATGCACGCCATGTTTCTTTTCTTGATACGCAGGTGATGTATGCAGGCACGCACTATCGAGGGCATGGCGCAGGCCAGGCCGAATAAAAACCTCCTACGGCTGCTGTTATTGCCGTTGGTGATCCTGGCGGGCATGGGGCTGTCCGTGGAGGCCGGGTTGCTTGGGCCGTTGGGCGCGCAGGTCGGGCATTTGTGGGCGACCTTGAGCATCTTCGGCGTCGGCACGGCGATCCTGCTTCTGCTGCTGCTGTTCAGCGGCCCGCAGCAGGGCCCGGCATTCACCCAACTGCCACGCTGGCAGTTGATCGGCGGGTTTTTGGGGCCGATGTATGTGGTGGTGCTGACACTCGCCACGCCCCACATCGGTATCGCCATGACCATGATTGCGATCCTGTCGGGCCAGGTGGGCAAGAGTGTGTTGATCGACCACTTCGGCTGGTTCGGCACGGCACGCAAGCGCGTCAATGGCGAGCGCTGGATCGCGCTGGCGTTGATTGTGGCGGCATTGGTCCTGATTGCACGAGGGTAAGACGATGAATCTGATTCTGTTATTGGTGGTGGTGATTGCTGCAGGGGCGGTGTTGAGCGTGCAGGCCGCGATCAATGGGTGCCTGGGCCAGACAGTCGGGGTGTTGCGCAGCAGCCTGCTGACCTTTGCCGTTGGCGCGCTCATCACGGCGTTGTTGATATTTTTCTTCGAGCCGGCACAGGCCGTCAGCCTGCTGGACGTGCCGAAATGGCAATTGACCGGTGCCTTGTTCGGTGTGGTGTACATGCTGGTGATGGTCGGCGCGGTGCCGGTGGTCGGCACGGCTGTCGCCACGGTGGCGGTGATTGTCGGGCAGTTGGGCATGGGCATGCTGATCGACAACTTCGGCTGGTTGGGCAACCCGGCCATCGAGTTATCGGGCAGCCGCATCGTGGCGATGCTCTGCCTGGCGCTGGCGCTGGTGTTCATGTATCGCAGCAATACCCGGGCGGCCGACTGATGGCGCTGAACCTTGGCGTCGTGTGCGCAGTCACTGCTTAAGGTGCGGTGTTCGCCGCATCGCGACGACCATGAAAAAGGAGTCTGACCATGCCAGATCAAACCTGTGCTTGCCCACACTGCAAATGCGTACTGGGCAGCGATGCGATCATGAGGGACGGTAAAGGCTATTGCTGCCAGGGCTGTGCCGAGCACCATGCCCACGGTGAGCCTTGCGCCGCCGCGACGGGCTGCGAGTGCGCCAAGTCGGCCCACACCTGAGGTGTTCGACCTGCAGGCCCGGGCAACCCGGTGCCTGCAGGGTGCGTTAAAACAGTTCGCTTGTCGGCGGTGAGTCAAACCGTATCAAATGTGGGAGGGGGCTTGCTCCCACATTCAGATCTTTACTTGGTCTCAGGTACGCCTTTTTCCCACGTCGACCAATCCTTCACAATCGCCTGGACCAACGGATTGCCCGTGCGATACAGGTTTTCCAGCGCCGGTACAAAGCCGCCCTGGTCCGCATACTTGAGCAGGTTGTCTACCTCGCTGTAACCCGGGTAAGGCCGGTCAAAGTCGGAGCCCGCGCGCACCACGGCCAGGCGCTGGATATCCACCAAGCCTTCGCGGCTGGCACGCAGCAGCGCTTCATAGGTGGAGTTGTCTTCCTGTTGGGTGGTGCAGTACTCGCCTTTATTGTCGGTGAGCAATTTGGTCCAGACTTCGGCGCGTTCGCTCAAGCGTGTGCCGGAAAACCAAGTGTTGCCCGCCAGGGTGTCGCAGCGCGTGACTTGTGGTGGCTGGTTGGCCGGAGCGGCAGGGTAGTGTTTGCGCCAGGCGGCCGATTCCTTGCTTTCCGTCAGCTCCACCTGGTGCGACAAGGCAAAGGCCTTGGCTTGCAGCTTGGGGTTGAGCTCGAACACTTCGGTCTTGTAGTCCAATGGTGGTTTTTCGTTGGGGCCCTTGGCGTTGATACCGATATAACCGGTTGGCCAATCCTTGGGCGCATCCCGGGAATCAAGCTCCCACTGGGTGCCAAACTCCACCAGGTAATGAGCCCAGGCTGCAGTGCCGATGGTGCCGTGCTTGGGGCTGATGCCGGCAATCCCGGCGATCAGGAAGTAGCTCTGGCGCAGGTCGAACTTGGGTGACAGGGCCAGGGCCAGGGTCGACGCGGCAGCATTGGTCTGGCCCATGCCGGTCACCAGCAGGCACACCTCCTGGGTGTTGCAGCGAATCACCGGATAGTCGGCAGACAAGCCCGGCACGCGCACTTCTTGCTTGAGTTCCAGGCGGTCGATCCAGGTTTGCGCCTCGGGGGCGAACATCGCGATCAACATCACCTTGGGCTTGATCGGCGCCGGGTTATCCGCCAGCACCACGTGGGGCAACAGTGCCAGGCCGACGGCCAGCGAGACACGGGTAAGTGCTTTCATCTATAGCTCCTTGATCAAAATTGGTAGCCCACGCCGGCGTAGTAACCCCAGCCGTCGGAGCGAGCGCGGAAGTTGCCTTCGCCGAAATTCAACTCGCTGCCGTCCTCCCAGTTACCGCCGTTATGAAAGTAACGCCCCACCAAGGTAAAACGCAGGTGAGTGAATGAGTACAGCAGCACGTTGGTGGCCACCAGGGAATTAGCGGTGCGCGCCGGGTTGTCCTTGTGCAGGTCGGAACCGAAATCGTAGTTGGTAAAACCGATATAAGTGAGCGAAGCACCATTGTCGAACTTGCCGATGGGCACGATGTACTTCATTTGCGCACGGTAGCCGTCCCAGGAGTATTCGTTGCTGGCGCCATAGTTTTCCCACTGATAGCGCCCATAAAAGTTGGCCGACAGGTTGACCCGCGAGTGGGTCTCGATATCGGTGCCCAGGCCGCTGTACAGGGTGTTGGCGCGGTTTTCCTTGTTGCTGCCATGGTCGTAGATCCAGTCAAAGGCCACATACCATTCCTTGAACGGGCCAATCGCCAGGCTGCGGCCCGCGAGGTAGTCGATGGAGATCCGCGGTTCATGCTCCATGAACACCGGCGAGCCATGGTCCCACACGCCTTTGTCATTGCTGTTACCGATGGTGAGGATCTTCGGTACGTCGATATAACCGTACAACTCAAAGGGCCCTTTGCGCCCGAAGTACTCGTATTCCAGGTAAACGTCGTCCTGGGGCTTGGGGCCGAAGCTGATGTCTTTGCTGCCGATCAGCGTCAGGTCCTGGTTGAACCACTCCGACAGATAAACGCCTTTTTTTGCCGGGGGATTGGCTTCTGGGCTGAGGGCTTCGCCCTGTGCTGAGTCATCGACGGGCTTTTCCTGCGCCAAAATGGGTGCACTGAGTACTCCCGTAACGGCGGCCAGTAGCAAGGAAACACCAAAGCAAGCGCGGGGCCTTGAGGTGGGGTGCATTGAAAATCCTTATTCGTACGCGGTTGGAGCCCGATTTGCCGGGTAGGGTGAACTTGGTGCGCAAGTTCGTTCCGCAAACGTTTGCACAGGCTGTACCAACTTGCCTCAATGGCTTGAACTGTTTAGAAAAAACGCGAATTAGCCGACGATTTGGTCAGAAAACCAACAGGCTCAGACCTTGGCGATGGGATTGAATAGATGCAGGGCAGTCTGCCGCCGGTATTCGCTCGGCGTCTGGTGCATTTCGATGCGAAAGTGGCGGTTGAAATTGGACAGGTTGGCGTAGCCCACTTCAAAGCAGATATCCGCCACTGACATCTGGCTTTGCAACAACAACCGACAGGCACGCTGCACGCGGAATTTGCGCATCAGGTCGATAAAGCCGTGGCCGGTATTGCGCTTGAAAAAGCGTGAGAAGCCCGGTTCGCTCATCTCCAGTTGCCGGGCAATGTCCGACAGGCGCACATCGCCCGTCAGTTCGCGCATCAGGTAATCGAAGGCTTGGTTGATGCGTTCGGCACTGCGCGCATCCAGGGTCGGTGCATAGCATGGGCTGGCCAGGGCCTTGGCCTGTGAGGGCGGGGCATGTTGGAGGATATCGAGCAGTTGCAGGAACAGAATCAGGCGTTGCAGGCCATGGGCGCTGCCGATGGCTTCCATCAGCCTGGCGGCGTTAACCGCCGCCTCACCGGTGAATTCAATGCCACGTCGGGCCTGTTCAAACAGCGGCTGTAAATCACCAAGTTCCGGCAGGGCCTTGCGCAGGGCGAGGAGGGCGGCGCCGTCGAATTGCAGCACCACATCGCGGCCACTCAGGTATTCGCCGGGGGCCAGGTCGCCGATCCAGTCGTGGGGCAGGTCAGGGCCGATCAGCGCGACGTGCCCGGCGCTGAAGGCACCGATATAGTCACCCGCCACCAGCTTGCCGCTGCCTTGGCGGATCAAGTGGATTTCAAATTCGGGGTGATGGTTCCAGCGCGCCAGCTCATAGGGATAGTCATGTTCGAACCAGCGAAAGCAATGCTGCGGTTCGGGCAGGATCACTTCGAGTTCGGCAGGGCGGTGCTCAAACAGTTGGGCGCGACTGACGGGCATGCTGATGCCTCTTGTAGGTATGCAATGGCCTTAAAAATACGCGCACTGGCAATCAGCGCGCTACTCCCGGTTTCACTTGGCACTGATACTTTTTTGCTCCTGGCCACGGGGTTAAAAAAGTATCAGGCGCGGATTCGCCAGGCGTTTGTGAGGGCCAGGCCAAGCTGCTGTAATCGGGGCTCGACAACAAAAACAACAGGTGGAAACCGCCATGCTCAAGCTACCGCAAGCATTGTTCCTGCTGACCGGCCTGGCCCTGGCCATACCCAGCCATGCCGCTGAAACCGTCACCATCGCCACGGTCAACAACAGCGACATGATCCGTATGCAACGTCTATCCAAGGTGTTCGAAACGCAGCACCCGGATATCCAGCTCAAGTGGGTGGTGCTGGAAGAAAATGTGCTGCGCCAGCGCCTCACCACCGATATCGCCACCCAGGGCGGGCAGTTCGACGTGCTCACCATCGGCACCTACGAAACCCCATTGTGGGGCGCCAAGCACTGGCTGGAGCCGCTGACCCAACTACCGGCCGACTATGACATCGAGGATATCTTCCCCTCGGTACGCCAGGGCCTGTCCGTCAACAATACCCTGTATGCCTTGCCGTTCTACGGCGAAAGCACCGTCACCTACTACCGCACCGACCTGTTCAAGCAAGCCGGCCTGAGCATGCCCTCACATCCGACCTGGACCGAACTGGGTGAATTCGCTGCCAAACTCACCGCCAAGGACAAAGACCAGTACGGCCTGTGCCTGCGTGGCAAGGCCGGTTGGGGCGAAAACATCGCATTGCTCAGCACCATGGCCAATGCGTTTGGCGCGCGCTGGTTCGACGAGCAGTGGAAGCCTGAGCTGACCAGCCCCGAATGGACCGCGGCCGCCAACTTCTACGTCAACACCCTCAAGCAATACGGTCCGCCGGGCGCTTCCAGCAACGGCTTTAACGAAACCCTGGCGCTGTTCAACAGCGGCAAGTGTGCGATCTGGGTGGACGCCAGCGTCGCCGGCTCCTTCACCACCGACACCAGCCAGAGCAAAGTCGCCGACCGCGTAGGTTTCGCCGCAGCCCCCACCGAAGTCACCGACAAGGGCTCGTCCTGGCTCTATGCCTGGTCCCTGGCGATCCCGGCCACCTCCAAGCACAAGGATGCCGCCAACGCGTTTATCAGTTGGGCGACATCCAAGGCCTACATCCAACTGGTCGCCGAGAAAGAAGGTGTCACCAACGTACCGCCGGGCACCCGCCAGTCCACCTACAGCGCGGCGTACCTGCAGGCCGCACCGTTTGCCCAGGTGACCCTGGAGATGATGAAGCACGCCGACCCCGCACATCCTTCGGCCAAACCCGTGCCGTACGTGGGCATCCAGTACGTGACCATCCCCGAGTTCCAGGCCATCGGCACCTCCGTTGGCAAGCTGTTCTCGGCGGCGCTCACCGGCGGTATGTCGGTTGAGCAGGCATTGCAGCAGGCGCAGGCCAGCACCGAACGCGAGATGAAACGCGCCGGCTACCCGAAATCACTTTGACAGGACATCCCGATGAAACGACTCGAAGGTAAAAGCGCGCTGATCACCGGATCGGCGCGGGGCATTGGCCGCACGTTTGCCCAGGCCTACATCGCCGAAGGCGCCACCGTTGCCATTGCCGACATCAACCTGCAACGGGCCCAGGCCACTGCCGCCGAACTGGGGCCCCAGGCCTACGCGGTGGCGATGGACGTCACCGATCAGGCTTGCATCGACATCGCAATCGCCACGGTGGTGGCCCATGCCGGCAAGCTGGATATCCTGATCAACAATGCGGCACTGTTCGACCTGGCGCCCATCGTCGACATCACCCGTGACAGCTTTGAGCGGCTGTTCTCGATCAACGTTGCCGGCACCCTGTTCACCTTGCAGGCCGCCGCCCGGCAGATGATCCGCCAGGGGCACGGCGGCAAGATCATCAACATGGCCAGCCAGGCGGGGCGGCGTGGCGAGCCGTTGGTGGCGGTCTATTGCGCGACCAAGGCAGCGGTGATCAGCCTGACGCAATCGGCGGGGCTGAACCTGATCAAGCAGGGCATCAACGTCAACGCCATCGCCCCGGGCGTGGTGGACGGCGAGCACTGGGACGGGGTAGACGCGCTGTTCGCCAGGCATGAAGGTTTGGCGCCTGGCGAGAAGAAAAAGCGGGTAGGGGATGAGGTGCCGTTTGGGCGGATGGGCACGGCCGAAGACCTGACCGGCATGGCGATTTTCCTGGCTTCGAAGGAGGCCGACTATGTGGTGGCCCAGACCTACAACGTCGATGGTGGCAACTGGATGAACTAAAGCCACCCCCGGGTTTCCACCTTCGCTGTTCCTGCAGGCGCGTCAGTCAGCAAAGCTTCGATCAAAGAAGTAAACCGCCCCAGGCTTCAAATTTTCCACCGTCGCCTGGGGGCGGCCGCCTTCGCCATTCTTCTTGCGCCCCGTCTCGCGCAGATACCCCGCCTCCATGAGTTTCAACAGGCGCTGGCGAATACTGGTCTTCAATACCGGCCGCGCCAGCACCAGGGAGAAGATCGTGGTCGCTTCCGGCGCGCTGAATTCAGGGCCCAGGAACATCAGCGGCAAGTTGCTGTACAGCGACTTCGACAACAGCCGCTCATGCACGGCCGCCACGATGCTGTTGTGATCGAATGGCAGCTTGATACTGCCATCGGCCACCGAACTCAGTGAAAACCAGCCCTGGTGCTCGCCCAGCGCCATTTCATCCGCCACGATTGCCAGGTAGTAAGTCGACGAAGACCAGCAGCGCGGGTCGCGAAACGCGTCGCCCACCGTGCCCACCTGTTCGCTCCAGGCCAGGTCCAGGCCGACCTTGTCACTGGCGCGCAAGCGTTCCACCGCATCCTTGAGGCTCAGGTCTTGCACGTCGCCATTCACAACCACACCCGGCAGTGCCCAATGCCCGGCGAACGGCTCGGCTTCGCGTTTATTCAGCAGCAGCTTCAATTCTGCAGCGGCGCGGCAGTAGCACAGCACGCAGAGATCGACGGTGTGCAGGTAGGCGCTAAGTGGCATGACAGGTCCTTATCAACAGTGGCCGGCATAGTCTAACGGATCGAACAGATATGTCATGAACTGACGTCCGCCTAGATAAACAAATGTTTCTTGCTATGAAAGTACATGACGTGTACTTTTGTTTCCAGGCCACCGGAGAATCGCCATGACCCTTGCCAAAACCGCTATCGCTTCATTCGACGTCGACGCCCAGAAAAGCTTCACGCCGCTGTGCCCCAATGAATTGCCGGTGGCCGGTGGCGACCGCATCGGTGCCGAGCTCAACTACATGGCCAGCCTCGCCGGCCATCGCATCGGCAGCAAGGACGCTCACACTCCCCACGCACCCTGGGTAGTAGCGCAGCACAGCGAGATGCTGCAACCCACCGGCCTGGCCCACGCCGATGTCACCTGGGTCAGCCACTGTGTGCCGGGCACCGAGGGCTTCACCTTGCTCGACGAGTTGCCCAGCCCCTATGACTACGACTACTTCATCTGGAAAGGCGTCGAACCCGACCTGCACCCCTACGGCGCCTGTTACCACGACCTGCACGACAAGCTGTCCACCGGGGTGATCGAGTACCTCAAGGCCCAGGGCGTCGCCCGCGTGATCGTCGGCGGCCTGGCCCTGGACTACTGCGTCAAGACCACCGCACTGCAACTGCTCAAGGCTGGCCTGCAAGTCGTCCTGCACCTGCCGGCCTGCCGCAGCATCAGTGAGGAGGGCGGTGTACAGGCCGTGAACGAGTTGCTCAAGGCCGGTGCTGTTATCAGCAGTACCCGCGAAGAACTGGCCGCGATGGCCGCGCGTTAAGGAGACCCACCATGGAAAGTGCCTACGACAAGCAATCCCCAGTGATCCAGGGCCTGCTCGATACTGACTACTACACCTTCACCATGATGCAGGCGGTATTGCACCAGCACCCCAATGTCGATGTGGAATACAACTTCATCGTGCGCTCCAGGGAAAAACTCGGGCACCTGATCCCGCAGATGCGCGATGAGCTGGAAAAACTCGCCGGCCTGCACATGCGCGAAGGTGAGCTGCGCTTTTTGTTCAACCCGCGTTTTCGCGAATACCTCACCCCGGACTACGAGCGCTTCCTTGGCCTGTTCCGCTTCAACCTGCGTTATATCCACGTCAGTGAGGTCGACGGTCAGCTCAACATCCGTGTAATCGGCCCGATGTTGCACTGCATCATGTTCGAACAACCGGTCCTGGCCCTGGTCAGCGAATTGCGCAACCGTGACAAATACCCCGACGTCACCCTGGAGGACGTCACCCGCAAGCTCTACCAGAAATTCGACTGGCTGGAAAAAAACCTCAGCCGCGATGAATTGGCCGACCTGCGCGTGTCTGACTTCTCTACCCGTCGGCGCCTGTCGTTCAAGGCCCAGCGCGAAGTGGTGGACATCATGCGTCGCGACTTCCCCGGCCAGTTTGTCGGCACCAGCAACGCGCACCTGGCCTACGAGTTCGACCTGCCGCTGATCGGTACCATGGCCCACCAATGGCTGATGGTGCACCAGCAGCTGGGGCGCCTGCGTGAAAGCCAGAATGCCGCGCTGGAAAACTGGGTGCGCGAGTACCGTGGCCGCCTGGGCATTGCCCTGACCGACTGCATCAGCACGGATTTTTTCCTCAAGGACTTCGACCTGTACTTCGCCAAGCTCTACGACGGCCTGCGCCAGGATTCCGGTGACCCCATCGCCTGGGCCGACAAGGTGCTGGCCAGATACAAGGAACTTGGCATCGACCCCATGACCAAAGACCTTATGTTCTCCGATGGATTGAACTTCGAAAAATGCCTGCCGATCCTGCGTCACATCCGTGGCAAGGCCAGGTTCGGCTTTGGCATGGGCACCAGCCTGGCGTGTGACGTGCAAGGTGTGGAGCCGCTGAGCATCGTGATGAAACTGGTGCGGGTCCACGGCGAGCCGGTGGTGAAGTTCTCCGATGACCCGGTCAAGAACGTTTGCGAAGACGCCTCGTTTTTGCAGTACGCGGCGCAGGTATTCAATGTCGGCAATGTGGAGGTGTGACATGCAGGACCGTATCGCACAGGAACTGAATATCAATCGGCAGCTGGTGAAGGGAGGTGAAGCCAAGGAAATCCAACGGCGCATCGACTTCATCAAGCGCACCTTGCGCAGTTCGGGCTGCAAAGCCCTGGTGCTGGGCATCAGTGGTGGCGTTGACTCACTGGTTGCCGGCCGCCTGTGCCAGCTGGCGGTCGAGCAACTGCGCTCGCAGGATTACGCCGCGCGGTTTATCGCCATGCGCCTGCCGTACAAGAGCCAGGCTGACGAGAACGATGCTACCGCGTCCCTGGACTTTATACGGCCGGACCAGATCGATACCCTAAACATCGCCGCCAGTGTCGATGGCCTGATGAGCAGCTTGCCTGCCGGCGAGGTCGATGCCGAGCGCGTGGACTTCATCAAAGGCAACGTCAAGGCGCGCGCGCGGATGATTGCGCAATATGCCGTCGCCAATCTGCAAAACGGTCTGGTGGTCGGTACCGACCAAGGTGCTGAAGCGCTGATGGGCTTCTTCACCAAATTCGGCGACGGTGCCTGCGACCTGGCACCGCTTTCCGGCCTGACCAAGACCCAGGTACGCCTGCTTGGCACCGCGCTGGGCGCCCCCGACAACCTGGTCAAAAAAGCCCCGACCGCCGATCTTGAGGAATTGGCGCCGGGCAAGCTGGACGAAGTTGCCTACGGCTGTACCTATGACGACATCGACGCGTACCTGATGGGTGAGCCCGTGAGTGAGCACGTAAGAACGATTGTAGAGAACGCCTACAGCAAGACCGCGCACAAGCGCGCGCTGCCCATCGTGCCTCTTTAGGCAAGGTTGCCTTCACAACTTTGTTACGTCGCTGGACCTGTGGGAGCGTCTGGTCAGTCAAGAGATGGCCCGGGCAATCGGTGACCTGGCCGAGGGAGCTTGCTCCCGCTGGCGGCCTGACAGCCTGTAGTTATCTAACTGATGACACCGCTATCCAAATGTGGGAGGGGGCAAGTCGAATCATCGCGCCGCCCCTCCCACAGGTCCAGCAGCCTACCGCTCAATCGACCGACTCCACCGCGCATTCCACTGCGGCCGTGACTGATTCACCTGATCCCAATCAATCGAAATCGCCGTCTGTAAATAACTCTGCATGGCCTCCACACGTTCACGGGTCTTGTCGGTGGTGGGCGTGGTCGGGTTCGATGGAATCTGATCGCCTTCTTCCAGCGCCGGGGCCTGGGCTTCGGCGGTCAGCAGGAACGCGGCGAGCTTCTGCGCCAGTTCCGGCTGGTCGTTGCGGGCGATCACGCATTCGGCGACGTTGAGCACCACTGCGCCTTCCTTGGGTTGTGCGTACTCCATGGGCACACCGAGCAGCTTTTGCGTGGCGACCTGGGTCGGGGTCAGGGGGAAGATTGCGGCTTCATCGGTTTGCACCATCTCGGAGATTTTTGCCGAGCTGGCGATATATTCCAGCACATTGGGGCCGACGGTGGTTGGCCAGGCCTTGAAGCCCGGCTCCACGTTGGTTTCATCGCCACCCTGGAGGCGGTTGAACATCAAGAATCCGTGCAGACCGAAAGTGGAGGAGGCCAGGGACTGGAACACCACTTTTTCCTTGAAACGCGGGTCGGCCAGGTCCATCCACGAGGTGGGCGCGGCCCAGCCTTTTTCCTTGAACAGCCTGGCGTTGTAGCCCAGGCCGGTGACGCCCAGGGTCACGGCCACCGCCTGCTCCTTGATCCTGGCCTTGGCCGGGATCTGCGCCAGGGTCGGGCTCGGCGCGAGCTTGTCGCACAGGCCCATGGCGATGGCGCGATACATGATGCCGTCGTCGAGGAACATCACATGCATCTGCGGGTTGGCCTGGTTGGCCTGGACCTTGGCGAGGATGTCCGACGAGGTGCCGGGCACGATCACCACCTTGACGTTATTGGCCTTTTCGAAGGCGGGCAGCACCTTGTCGGCGTACACCCGTTCCATGGTGCCGCCGTTCATGCCCAGGTACAGCGTCGGTGCGGCGTGGGCGGTGCCGGTGAGCAAGGCGAGGGACAAGCAGGGCAACGCAAGACGTAAGTGCATGGGGTTTTTCCTCTCAGGCTTGGAAACGACGGATGGAAAACGCTTCGATGGGGTGGCAACTGGCCCCTGTGCAGACGATTTCTGCCAGGGCTTCACCGACCGCGGGGCCCAGCTGGAACCCGGCGCCGGCGAAGCCAAAACCGTGGAGCAGCCCCGGTTGGGTGCTGCTGGGGCCGATCACCGGTTCGTGATCGGGCAAGTAACCTTCGGTGCCGCTCCAGGTGCGAATGGCCTGGGCGCCCTTGAGAAACGGATACAGCTCGCCGGCATTGCGCAAAATCTCCAGCACCGCCACCTGGCCCGGCCTGGCCATGCGTGGGCCGACGGCAAAGCCACGACCGCCGCCGAGGATGCAATTGCCCCTGGCGACCTGTCGCGCATAGATGCCGCCGCCCTCGACGCCGGTGCTGACTGTCATCACTACCGGCAACGGTTCGGTCACCAGCATCGCCGGGTGCGCCGAAGTGATCGGCACCGGCTCGCCGAATTGCGCGGCGACACTGCCAGCCCAGGCGCCGGCGCAGTTGAGCAGCCAGGGCGCTTGCAAGTGCAGGCCGTTGGCGCAATGCACCTGGAACTGACGGCTGTCATGTTCGATGCGGGTTACCTCGGCTTGCTCGTGCACCGAGGCACCGAGACGTTGCGCGGCGCGGGCGAAGGCCGGGGAGACCAAGCGCGGGTTGGCATGCCCGTCTTCGGGGCACAGCGAGGCGCCCACGGCCACGTCGCCCACCCAAGGGAAGTGTGCGTGCAATTGGCGCTGATCCAGCAACTGCAAGTCCAGGCCAAAACCAACGGTTTGCGTGGCGTACGCTTGCAGCGCGGCGAAGTCCGCAGGGCTGCGGGCCAGCTTCAAATGCCCGCAGCGCACATATTCGCCGTCTATACCGATCAGCCCCGGCAAGTCGGCCCACAGTTGATGGGCACGCTGGGACAACGGCAGCTGGTGCAAAGGCCGACCCTGACGGCGCACGCCGCCGTAATTGACGCCGCTGGAATGCGAGCCGCAAAAGTCCCGCTCCACCAGCGCCACCCGCTGACCTTTCTGCGCCAGCATCAAGGCCGCCGAAGCGCCGACGATGCCGCCGCCCAAGACGATGACGTCGATCACGGTTGTACCTCCACGCCAAACGGCAATGGCTTGATCGGCGCCTGGCCACGCAGGCGTCCCACCTGATCGATGCGACGCCCACTGCGCTCAGCAACAATTTCCGCCACCGCCAACCCGCACATGCGTCCCTGGCAGCGTCCCATACCGACGCGGCAATGGGCCTTGACCCGGTTGACTTCCCAGTGGCCTTCATCCACCACCGCCCGCACCGCGCCGACGCTGACCTCTTCGCAGCGGCACAGCATCAGCTCGTCCGGCGCTTGCGCGGCCCAGTGTTCAGGGAATGGGAACGCGGTTTCCAGGCCCTGGCGAAAGCCTCGAATACGCGCCAACTGTTTCTGCAGTGCCTCCCGGCGGCGCTGATCGACCGTGCTGCCGGCATCCTCCAGCAGCGCCAACGCCGCACATTCGCCCGCCATTTGCGCCGCCTCTGCGCCCATGATCCCGGCGCCGTCACCGGCCAGGTACACCGCTTCGACACTGCTGCGCCCGGCGCTGTCCCGTTGGGGCAACCAGGCACGGTTGAGGCTGCTCCAGGCAAATTCACAGCCGAGCAAATCCGCCAATTGCGTCTCGCTGCGCAAGGCATGGGCGAAGGCCACCGCGTCGCATTCCAGAGTCTGTTCGCCCCAGCGAATCCCGTGAACCCGTTGGTCGCCGTCGATCTGCCTGAGGGTTGCGCCCTGATGCACGGGGATCCCGTGGGCGCTCAGCCAGGCGCGGTAATACATGCCTTTGGCCAAGGTCAGCGGTTGCCTGAGCAGTGCCGGCAATGCGCGACACTGGGCGCTGAACGGCGCGCTGTCGAGCACCGCCACCACCTTGGCGCCAGCCTGGGCGTATTGGTAAGCGACCAGATAGAGCAATGGCCCTGAACCACAAAACGCCACGCGCTCGCCAATCGCGCAGCCTTGATATTTCAAGGCGATCTGTGCCGCGCCCAGGCTGTAGACACCGGGCAAGGTCCAGCCCGTTACCGGCAGGATGCGGTCGGTGGCGCCGGTGGCGACGATGAGCCTGGAGTACTCGATGCTCTCGGCGCGACCATTGTCGAGCAGGTCGAGACGGCCGTCCTCAGCGTTCCACACCAGGGTGTGCGGCCGATAGTCGATCAACCGTGCGAGTTCATCCATGGTGTGGTGCACAGCCAGCGCCTTGCCCGCTTCAAAACCGTAAAGCTGCTTGGCCGAGCGCTGGAAATTTTCCGGTTGGCGCCGATAGATCTGCCCACCTGCGCGCAGGTTCTCGTCGATCAGGCAGGGCCGGATGCCGTGGTCGAGCAGCGTGCGGGCGGCGCGGATGCCCGCCGGGCCTGCGCCGACAATCACCACCGGCTTCATGGCTGACGCCCCGGGTCACGGCTGATCGCCTGGCCGGCTTCGAGCAAGGTCGAGCACGCGCGCACTCGGCGCCCGTCCCCAAGCCGTACCCAGCAATCCTGGCAGGCGCCCATCAGGCAAAAACCGGCGCGGCGTTCGGCGCTGAAATCACTGCCGCGCACATGCTCGGCGCAGGTCAGCACGGCGGTCAGCAGCGTATCGCCAAGCAAGCCCGTGGCGGGCTGGCCATCCAGGGTGAACGCCAGGGCAGGGCGCTGGGTTTCGGTCAAGCGCTTGAACAAGGCCATCAGTGTTTCCCCACCAGCACGCGATCCAGGCCGTAGACCCGGTCGAGCACGATCATGGTGGCTGCGGTGAGTGCGATCACCAGTGCCGATACGGCGGCCATCATCGGGTCGATGGACTCGGTGGCGTACACGTACATGCGCACCGGCAGGGTTTGAGTAGCTGGCGAGCTGACGAAGATCGACAGGGTCACTTCATCGAAGCTGTTGATGAAGGCCAGCAACCAGCCGCCCGCCACGCCGGGCAGGATCATCGGCAGGGTGACCAGCCGAAACAGCGTGAAGCGCCCGGCGCCGAGGGACTCGGCAGCCTGCTCGGCACTGCGATCGATACCGATCGCAGCGGCCAGTACCAGGCGCAGCACATAGGGCGTAATGATCACGACGTGTGCCAGCATCAGCCAGGTGAAGCTGCCGTTGACGCCCATCAGCGCAAACAGGCGCAGCATCGCCACCCCCAGCACCAGATGCGGGATGATGATCGGCGACAGAAATAACGCACTGAAAAAATTGCGCCCGGGGAACGCATAACGACTGATCGCCAGGGCCGCCGGCACCGCAATCAGGGTCGCCAGGGACGCGGCGGTAAAGGCCAGGATCAAACTGTTATAGAACGCCTGGATAAAGTCGGCGCGCTCGAACACCGCGCGAAACCAACGCAGGGAGAAGCCCGAAGTGGGCAGGCTCAGGGTGTTCTCCGGGGTGAACGCCACCAGGCACACCACCATCAGCGGCGCCATCATGAACACTACCACCACCGTATGAAAACCGAGGGCCAAAGGACCGTTTCTAGACATGCGCTTAAACCCCCAGGGACTTTTTGTAGCGGCCTTCGACCATGCGGTTCCAGCTCAGCATGATCAGCAGATTGACCAACAGCAGCACCACGGCAATGGTCGCGCCCATGGGCCAATTGAGTTCCGACAGGTATTGGTCGTACACCACCGTGGCGACCATTTTCAGGCGGCGTCCACCCAGCAGGCCGGGGATTGCAAACGAGCTGGCGGCCAGGCCGAACACGATCAGGGTGCCGGACAACACCCCGGGCATTACCTGGGGCAGCACGATTTTGCGCATCACCGTGGCCTGGCTCGCACCAAGGGACAGCGCAGCCTGCTCAGCCGAGGGGTCGAGCTTTTGCAGCGAGGTCCACACCGGGATGATCATGAACGGCAGCATCACGTGCACCAACGCGATGATCACCGCGAAGGGCGTGTACAGCAGCTTCAGCGGACGCCCGCCGAGGGCCTGGATCACCTGGTTGACCAGGCCGTCGGCGCCGAGCAGCAAACTCCAGCCAAACGCGCGAACCACCACCGAAATCAGTAGCGGCGTGAGGATCAGGATCAGGAAGATCGAGCGCCACGGCGTACCCATGCGACTGAGGATGTAGGCTTGCGGCACGCCTATCACCACACATAGCAGGGTCACTAAGGCGCTGATCCAAAAGGTGCGCCAAAAAATCTCGTAGAAGTAGGCATCGCTGAACAATGCCAGGTAATGGGCCAGGGTCCACTCATCGGGCTTGACGCCCACCTGGTAGTCGAACACGTTGAACGACAGTACCAACGTCAGGCCCAGGGGCAGGAGCAGCAGCCCGGCAAACAGCGCCAACGCCGGCAGCGAGAGCAGGTAACCGCGACTCATGGGTGCACCTCATCCGCCGCCAGCACCCGCAGCAGATCCGCGTGCCATTGCAGGCCCACCGCCGCGCCACAGCCCAGCGGTGGGCGGCCGTCATTGCTGCGCACCACGGTGATTTCGCCGAGCGAGGTGTGAATGCGGTACAGCCATTGGCTGCCGAAAAAATAGCGGTCGAGCACCTTGCCTTGCACGCGGCCGGCGCCTGCATCCACCAATTGGATCTTTTCCGGGCGCAGGCTCAGGGTCAGTTCGCCATCGCCACTCTCGTGACGCACCTGGGGCGTGCCAAGGGCATCGTAGTCGCCGGCCAGCAGGTTGGCCTTGCCGACGAAGTCCGAAATAAAGCGCGTGCGCGGGTGTTCATAGAGCTTGTAGGGCACGTCGATCTGGGTCACGCGCCCGGCCTGCATCACCACCACACGGTCACTGATGGAAAGGGCTTCGGCCTGGTCATGGGTGACCATCAAGGTGGTGATACCGACAGCGCATTGGATGCGGCGGATTTCAAATTGCATTTCTTCACGCAGGTTGGCGTCGAGGTTGGACAGCGGCTCATCCAGCAGCAGCACCGGCGGCTCGATCACCAGCGCACGGGCCAGGGCCACGCGCTGGCGCTGGCCACCGGACAACTCCCGGGGGTAGCGCTCAGCGTGGGCAGCCAGGCGTACCAGCTCCAGTACTTGCTTGACCTTGCTGGCAATTTCCACGGCCGGCACCTTGCGCATCTTCAGGCCGAAGGCGACGTTGTCACGCACGCTCATGTGAGGGAACAGCGCGTAGCTCTGGAACACCACGCCCAAGCCACGGCTGGCAGGCTTGGCGTGGGTGATGTCGCGACCGTCGAGCAGGATCTGCCCGCCGCTCACATCGACGAAGCCGGCGATCATTTGCAGGGTAGTGGTCTTGCCGCAGCCGGAAGGGCCGAGCAGGGAAACGAACTCGCCTTTTTCCACCGCAAGGTCAGTGGCGACCACTGCGTCGACGGCGCCGTAGCGTTTGCTCAAGGCGTTGAGTTGGAGAAATGCCATGTCTGCGTTCCACCTTTTTTCAGTCGCGTCGAAACGCGCTTTTTTTGTTTTGGGCAGATGCGAATGAAGTGTTGCCGGTGCGTTGGCGCTCGATCTTGAGTCGGCTGCCGTTTGTTGTTCATTTCGCCCCTGTGGACGCAGATTAGGACGAAGACTAGGATGGGTGGAAGATGGAATTTCACTCCATGAGTAATATTTTAATATTTATTCACTTAACAGAATTTTATAGGGAGATAAGCGGTTTGGATTCCACTGAGCGGAATGATGGTAGCAAGGAAGTCGGCGCGGGCGGCGTATCTCGGTTGTTCGCATTGCTGCGTACCCTGGGCGAGGTGGCCGAAGGCGGCGAGCGTGTTACCCAGCTCGCCCAACAGGTCGGCTTGTCCCAACCTACCACCCACCGCCTGCTGCGTAGCCTGGTGGAGGAGGGCATGGTCGAGCAGGATGCGCGCAGCAAGCGTTATCGCCTGAGCCTGGAGTTCTTTGCCTTGGCGGCCAATGCCGGCAAGACCGGCAACCTGCGCGAGCTGGTGCGCCCGAGCCTGTTGCGCTTGAGCGCTTCGTTAGGTGATTCGTTGTTCCTGCTGGCGCGCAGCGGCTTCGATGCGATTTGCCTGGACCGCAGCGAAGGCCCGTACCCGATCCGCACCTTTACCGGCGATATCGGCGGGCGCGTGGCCTTGGGCGTGGGGCAGGGCAGCCTGGCGATCCTGGCGTTCCTGCCGGAGGAGGAGCGCGAGACAGTGATTCGCTACAACCTGCCACGGCTCAGGGACTTCCACCTGTACGACGAAGTGCTGCTGCGTTCGGAAGTGGAGAATGTCCGCAGCCTGGGTTATGCGGCGCGCAATACCGGGGTGCTGGAAGGCATGGCGGGGTTGGCAGTGCCGATCCTCAATCGCGAGGGGCATGCGGTGGCAGCATTGAGTGTGGCGACCATCAGTGATCGCCTGGGGCCGAGCCGCTTGCCGATGGTCGTGGAGTTGCTCAAACGCGAAGCCGCGGCAATCGGGCCGCGCGTCAACCCATTCGACCCCACGTTGCGTCGGCCCTCGCAGGCCTTTAACGGGTAGGCAATTGCGCCCGCAAAAAGATTCTTGCAAGTCGGCCAATTCAGTCTAATATAACCCGGGTAAAACAAATAATATCCGGGTAATAAGCCATGCCTACGCAAAACCTTTCCCTATGCACAGCTTTCGCGGGCCATCAACGCATCGCCGCCGGCACCTATGCCGATGTGGCTGAGGCCCTTGCCGCTCAGGCGTTGCCCGCCGGTAGCTTTCTGGTCTTCGATGACATTACCGGCACACAGATCGATTACCCGTGGCCAGCGGGTTACGCGCCGCAGCCTCCGGCCCCGGTCGAAAGCGACGACGAGCCACCTGCCATGCCCTCGGTAGGCCGTCCGAAATTGGGCGTGGTCGCTCGCGAAGTGACCTTGCTGCCACGTCATTGGGAGTGGCTCGGCCAGCAGCGCGGCGGTGCGTCGGCGGCCCTGCGCCGGTTGGTGGATGAAGCGCGCACGGCCCACGCCAGTGTTGATCAACTGCGCCAGGCCAAAGAGGCCAGCTATCGCTTCATGAACGCCATTGGCGGCAACCTGCCGGGCTTTGAAGACGCCTCGCGCGCGCTGTTTGCCCAGGACAGGGCCGGCTTCTTGCACCACATCGCGCACTGGCCGGCGGACGTGCAGACGTACCTGGGCTGGCTGTCGCGCAATGCCTTCCCAGCCTAATCACTCCGGGACTCGAACCAGCATGGAAGTTAC
This sequence comes from Pseudomonas libanensis, assembly GCF_001439685.1. Classification (GTDB taxonomy): domain Bacteria; phylum Pseudomonadota; class Gammaproteobacteria; order Pseudomonadales; family Pseudomonadaceae; genus Aquipseudomonas; species Aquipseudomonas libanensis. The sequence continues at coordinate 565,660 of NZ_JYLH01000002.1, read as the reverse complement.
CCAGCAACGGCCGTTGTGGCAGATCTATCTGATCTTTCTGGCACCCATGGTGCTGTCCAATTTTCTGCAAAGCTTTTCCGGCACCCTCAACGGCATCTATGTCGGGCAGATGCTCGGCACCCAGGCGCTGGCGGCGGTGTCGGGGATGTTCCCCATCGTGTTTTTCTTTATCGCCCTGGTGATCGGCCTGGGGGCGGGCGCTTCGGTATTGATCGGCCAGGCGTGGGGCGCCCAGGAGACGGGGCTGGTCAAAGTAATTACTGGCGCCACTCTCACGTTGGGCGCGCTGGTGGGCCTGAGCGCCGCGGTACTGGGCAGCCTGTTTGCGCGTCCGGCCTTGCAGGCATTGGGTACGCCGTTGGATGTGCTCGACGATGCGGTGGGTTACGCCCAGATGATGATGTTGATCATGCCGTTGCTGCTGGTCTTCATCCTCTATACCCAATTGCTGCGCGGGGTCAGCGACACGATTTCGCCGCTGCTGGCGTTGATGGTCTCGACCCTGGTGGGCTTGGTGCTGACCCCGGCGCTGATCCGCGGCTGGATCGGCCTGCCACCCATGGGCATCCAGAGTGCGGTGTACGCTGGGTTGGTGGGTAACGCCTTGGCGATGCTGTTCCTGGTCCTGCGCCTGCGGCATAAAAACCATGTGATGGCGCCGGATCGCCAGTTGCTCGCGGCCTTGCGCCTGGACCGGGTGATCCTCGGCAAGGTCCTGCGTATCGGTCTGCCGACGGGCTTGCAGATGGTGGTGTTGTCGTTGTCGGAATTGGTCATCCTGGCCCTGGTCAACGGCCACGGCTCCCAGGCCACGGCGGCTTATGGTGCGGTCACGCAGATCGTCAACTATGTGCAGTTCCCGGCGCTGTCGATCGCGATTACCGCGTCGATCCTCGGTGCCCAGGCGATTGGCGCCGGGCGCCTGGAGCGCATCGGGCCGATCCTGCGCACCGGGTTGGTGATCAACCTGTGCCTGACCGGTGCGCTGATCGTGCTCGGTTACGGTTTGTCGCACTGGCTGCTGGGGCTGTTCATCACCGACGACAGCGCACGGGTCAGGGCCGAACACCTGCTGCACATCATGCTCTGGAGCATCCTGGTGTTTGGATTCCAGGCGGTGATCGGCGGCATCATGCGCGCCAGTGGCGTGGTGCTGATGCCGGTGGCGATCTCGATTTTTTGCGTGCTCTGCGTGGAGCTGCCGATGGCTTACCTGTTCAACGCCCACTTCGGGCTGGAAGGGGTGTGGATGGCCTTCCCGGTCACCTACCTGGCGATGCTGGTGCTGCAGACTCTGTACTACCGGCTGGTGTGGCGGCATAAGCAGATCAAGCGCTTGGTTTGAGGCTCAGCCCGCGCAAAAGTAGCTCCAGGCTTTGCAAGGCTTCTTCCAGCCGCGTGCCCGGGTGGTCATCCCGGGCAATCCACAAGGCGGTATTGACCAGGCTGCCGTTGATCATCTGCGCCAGCGCTTGGCTGGGGGCCTGAGGCATTAACCCGGCCTGCATCAAAGCCTCCAGCAATTGGCGCAATGATTCGACGCAATCTTGTTGGGGGCCGGTATTGCCCAGCACCGCCGGCGCATCCTGCAACACGATGCGCTGGATTTCAGGGTCCTGGGCCATGCGCAGATAAGCTCGGCAGCGTTCGCAAAAACCGCTCCAGGGTTCTGCGGCCTGCTCCGAGATGCGTTGCAAGCGCTCGTCCATCTCCCTGTCGAGCTGGGCGACCACGGCCGCCAGCAAGCCTTTTTTGTCACCAAAATGATGGTACAACGCACCGCGTGTCAGCCCGGCTTGGGCGGTGAAGTCATCCATCGATGTATTGGCATAGCCTTGGGTGGCGAAGGCTCGGCGCGCGCTGGCTATAAGGCGGGCGCGGGTGGCTTCGATCATTTCGGCACGGGCTCGGCTCATGGAAGTCTCTTCGCTGGGTGATTGACATACGCTGCGTATGTAAAGCATGATCTGCCACATACGCACCGTATGTATTCTGCCCTGATCGCTTCAGATAGCAAGCCCGGGGCTTCAAGCAAGAGGTCAAGCAGGATGGCAAACCCCTACGCCGAATTATTCCAGGTCCCCGGTGCCCGGGCCTTTGTGCTCGCCGGCATGCTGGCGCGCATGCCGATATCAATGACCGGCATCGGCCTGATCACCATGCTGTCCCAGGTGCATGGCGGCTATGGCCTGGCCGGTTCGGTGGCGGCGGTGTTTGCCCTGGCTACGGCGTTCTGCGCGCCGCAAGTTTCACGTTGGGTGGACCGCTACGGCCAGGGCAAGGTATTGCCGATTGCCGCGTTGATCGGCGGCGGGGCGCTGTTGATGGTGCTGCTGTGTACGCGCTTGCAGGCACCGAACTGGACGCTGTTCCTGTTTGCCGCGCTGGCCGGTTGCATGCCGAACATGTCCGCCATGGTGCGGGCACGCTGGACCGAGCTGTACCGTGGCCAGCCCAGGCTGCAAACCGCGTTTGCCCTGGAGTCGGTGCTCGATGAGGTGTGCTTCATTATCGGGCCGCCTATCTCCGTGGGACTGAGCGTGGTGCTGTTTCCTGAAGCCGGGCCCTTGGTGGCGGCAGTATTGCTGGCCATAGGTGTGACCACCTTTGTATTGCAGCGGCAGACCGAGCCACCGGTCCACGCACACCACGATGCGCACGGTCGCTGGCTGATCGCTTCGCCCTCGGTGCTGATCCTGATGGTCCTGCTGCTGGCCATGGGTGTGATCGTCGGCGTGGTGGATGTGGTCAGCGTGGCGTTCGCCCAGCATCAGGGCCAGCCGGCGGCGGCGAGTATCGTGCTGTCGGTGTATGCCATCGGTTCATGCCTGGCCGGGCTGGCCTTTGGTGCCCTCAAGCTCAAGGCACCGTTGCCCCGGCAGTTCCTGTACTGCGGCGTGGCCACGGCGGTGACGACCTTGCCTTTGTTACTGGTGAGCAATATTCCGGGCCTGGCCGCGGCGATTTTTATCTCCGGCCTGTTCTTCGCGCCCACCTTGATCGTGTCCATGGCCATGGTCGAGCAGATCGTCGCGCCCAGCCGCCTCACCGAAGGCATGACCTGGCTGATCACCGGCTTGAGCATCGGTGTGGCCATCGGCGCCGCCAGCTCCGGTTGGATGATCGACCACTTCGGCGCCGCCAGCGGGTTCTGGGTGGCATTGGCGGCGGGGGCAGTGGTGTTGGGCTCGGCGGTGCTGGGTTACCGACGGTTGGGCTAGTCAGCCTATCGCCGGGCATGGCTCTGGGTAATGATGTTGTAGAAACTCGCTCAACGCTTGGCGCGTCAGATCATTCAACGTCACTTTCTTACGGGTTGCTGCCAGGGCTGCTGCCAAGTGCAGGTCATGCCCGATGCGCACGTTGAATGAACCCTTGCAGGGCTTCTCCGGCGTTTGCCCGAGGGCCTGGCAGGTCGCGAGGTAATCGTCCACCGCTTCACGGAAGGCGGCGTCCAGTTCTGCGACGGTTTTACCTTCGTAGCTCACCAATGCCTTGATGAACAGGACCTTGCCAAACAGGCAGTTGTCTTCAAGGCTGGCTTCGATGGAGCCGATATAGCCATTGTGTTTCAGCTGGTTGTTCACTGAATCAGTTCTCCTGATTTCAATTGTTCGATGATTTGGCGACGAATGTAGTGCTTCAGTTCGTTGCCGGGGTGAGGCCTGTGCAACGTGATCATTGCACTGGGGTCGCCGATGGCGAATTTGACCCGGCTTCCGGCCCCTTCAATCTGCGTGTATCCGAGCCGTCGTAACAGTGTGACGAGCTCGGGCCAGGTAAATGCCATGTGCTCATTGAGCAGTTTGGCGAGCAGCTTTTCATTTTTGGACACGGCGTTCCCTGCGTGTAACTAAATGTAGTTGCAAAAAGTGGTGTTCGTCAATGCTAGCTTGGCTTCGCGTGCCTTACCTGAGATTGGTGTAACCCTTGATGACAGCTCGCTCGACGCCATTCATCCCGCGCTAATTTTTCCCCTTCCGGTTCGTTTTATAGGGACGACGTGCCTTTGTGCTTCCCGCCTATTGCCCCGGATTCGAAGAAATGAATGCTGAAGACTCCTTGAAACTTGCTCGCCGGTTTATCGGGCTGCCTCTGGAAAAACGCCAGCTGTTCCTGCAAGCCTTGCAGAAAGAGGGCGTGGAGTTTTCCCGGTTTCCGATTCCGGCAGGGGTAGAGGCGCAGGACCGCCAGGCGCTGTCCTACGCACAGCAGCGCATGTGGTTTCTCTGGCAATTGGACCCGGCCAGCGGCGCCTATAATCTGCCCGGCGCGGTGCGCTTGATCGGCGCGCTGAACCTGCCAGCGATGGAACAAGCATTCGCCAGCCTGGTGGCGCGTCACGAAACCCTGCGCACCGTGTTCCAACGCCAGGCCGATGAGCATCTGGTGCAAGTGGCGATAGAGCCGTCGCTTGCGGTCGAGCAATTGGACGTCAGCGCCTTGCCCGCCGCCGAGCGCGAGCAGGCCGTCAACGACGCCGCTACCCGCCAATCCTTGTTGCCATTCGACTTGGAACACGGCCCGCTGCTGCGCGTGCAATTACTCAAACTCGCCGATCAGGAACACGTGCTGCTGCTGACGCTGCACCACATCGTCTCCGACGGTTGGTCAATGAACGTGCTGATCGATGAGTTCATCCGTTGCTATGACGCCCATGAGCGCAACGAAACGCCGCAGCTGTCCGAGCTGCCGATCCAGTACAGCGACTACGCCCTGTGGCAGCGACGCTGGCTGGAAGCGGGCGAGCAGGCCCGTCAACTCCAATACTGGCAGGCGCGCCTGGGCAATGAGCATCCGGTGCTGGAACTGCCGACCGATCATCCGCGCCCGGCGATGCCCAGCTATCAAGGCACGCGGTATAACTTCGCGATTGATCCGGCGCTGGCTGCGCAACTGCGCAGTTGCGCGCAAAAACACAACGTCACCTTGTTCATGTTGCTGCTCGGCGCCTTCAATGTGCTGCTGCATCGCTATACCGGCCAGGGCGATATCCGCGTCGGCGTGCCGATCGCCAACCGTAACCGCAGTGAAGTCGAAGGTTTGATTGGTTTCTTCGTCAACACCCAGGTACTGCGCACTGAATTGAACGGGCAAACCCCTGTCGACCAATTGCTCGCGACCATCAAGGAAGCGGCCCTCGGTGCCCAGGCGCATCAGGATCTGCCCTTCGAACGGCTGGTTGAAGCGCTGAATATCGAGCGCAGCTTAAGCCACACCCCGCTGTTCCAGGTGATGTACAACCACCAGCCTCAGGTGGCGGATATTTCCACGGTCAGCACCGCATCGGGCCTGGAACTGAGCCTGGTGCAGCGTCAAGGCCGTACCACGCAATTTGACCTGACACTGGATACCTATGAACAATCAGGCACCCTGCATGCCGCGCTGACCTACGCCGATGACCTGTTCGAGCCTGCCACCATCGAGCGCATGGCGCGCCACTGGTTGCGGCTGTTGCAGGGCATGGTGGCCGACTCCCGGCAGGCCATTGGCGATTTGCCGTTGCTGGACGAGGACGAATACCAGCGCATCGTGCATGACTGGAACCCCCGTCACGACAGCTTCCCCCAGACACAGTGCATCCACCAGCGCATTGCCGAGCAGGCGCGGCAAACCCCGCAGGCGCTGGCGGTGACCTTCGGCGTACGTGAGTTGACCTATGCGCAACTGGACCGGCAGGCCAATCAACTGGCGCATCTGCTGATCAAGCATGGCGTGGGGCCGGAAGTGCGCGTCGGCGTGGCGATGGCCCGTTCCGAGGCGTTGCTGGTGGCGTTGCTGGCGGTGCTCAAGGCCGGTGGTGCATATGTGCCGCTCGACCCGGACTACCCGGCCGAGCGTGTGGCCTACATGCTCGAAGACAGTCGTGCCTTGTTGCTGCTGACCGAGCAGGCCGTGGCGCAAACCCTGCCGACCGTCCCCGGTACGCAATTGATATTGCTCGATGAACTGGCAACGCTGCTGGCGCCCTGGCCTGAGATCGAGCCGGTTACGGCGGTGACTGCGGACAACCTGGCCTACGTGATCTACACCTCGGGCTCCACCGGCAAGCCAAAGGGTGTGGCGATTGCACATCGTAACGTGCTGGCGCTGATCGACTGGTCGCAGCGGGTCTACAGCCGTGAAGATGTGCAGGGCGTGCTGGCCTCGACGTCGGTGTGTTTCGATCTGTCGGTGTGGGAACTGTTTGTGACCCTGGCCGCCGGCGGCTCGCTGATCATTGCCCGTAATGCCCTGCAATTGCCGGATCTGCCGGCCCGGGATCGAGTGCGCTTGATCAATACCGTGCCATCGGCGATTGCTGCGCTTGAGCGTACGGGGCAGATTCCTCCCGGCGTGCGCATCATCAACCTGGCCGGCGAACCACTGAAACAGGCGTTGGTGGAGGCTCTCTATCAGCTGCCTGGAGTCGAGCATGTCTACGACCTTTACGGGCCCTCTGAAGACACTACTTATTCCACTTATACCCGGCGTAACGCCGGTGGTCGCCCGAATATTGGCCGACCGGTCAACCATACCGCGAGCTATCTGCTCGATGCCCGGCTACAGGCTGTGCCTCAAGGTGTCTGCGCCGAACTCTACCTGGCAGGGGCGGGGATTACCCGTGGTTACCTCGGGCGCGCCGCCCTGACCGCCGAGCGCTATGTGCCCAACCCGTTCTCCACGCAGGGCGAACGTCTGTACCGCACGGGCGATCTGGTGCGCTACCAGGACGGCGGCGTTCTGGAGTACCAAGGCCGTATCGATCATCAGGTCAAGGTGCGAGGTTTTCGTATCGAACTGGGCGAAATCGAGGCTCAGCTGTTGCGCCAGCCCGGGATACGCGAATTGGCGGTCCTGGTCCAGGACAGCCCGGGCGGTCAGCAACTGGTGGCGTACCTGGTGCCTGCCGAGGCGAGTTTGCAGGGGGATGCCAAGGCTCAGGAAGTCTTGCGCGAAACCCTCAAGACTGCCCTCAAGCAAGTGTTGCCGGCCTACATGGTGCCCAACCATTTGCTGTTCCTGGAACGCTTGCCGCTGACCCCCAATGGCAAGCTCGACCGCAAGGCCCTGCCAGCCATCGACAGCTCACCATCGACCCGGCAGCACGTCGGACCGCAAAGCGACACGGAGAAAGCCCTCGCGGCAATCTGGCAAACGGTACTCGGGGTCGAACGGGTGGGGCTGGACGATAACTTCTTCGAACTGGGCGGCGACTCCATCGTGTCCATGCAGGTGGTCAGCCGGGCACGCCAGGCCGACATCAGCCTCAGCCCCAAGGACGTGTTCCAGCACCAGACCCTGCGTAGCCTGGCGCAAGTCGCCAGCCTGCGCCTGCACACCACGATCGACCAGGGTGCAGCCCAGGGCCAGGCGGCCCTCAGCCCGGTGCAGCATTGGTTCTTCGCCCAGGACATCCCCCAGCGCCAGCACTGGAACCAGTCGTTGTTGCTGATACCGCGCGAGCCAATCGTGGCGGCGTTCCTGGACGCCGCGTTGCAGCAACTGCTCAACCACCATGACGGCTTGCGCCTGCGCTATCAGCCGGGCGCTGAGGGCTGGCAACAGCACTACAGCGCGCCTGTGGGTGAATCCGTGCTCTGGCAGCGCCAGGTAGACAGTCACGAAGCCCTGGCTGAGCTGTGTGATGAGGCCCAGCGCAGCCTCAACCTGCAAGACGGCCCGTTGTTGCGCGCGCTGTTGGTGCAGATGCCCGACCACAGCCAGCGCTTACTGTTGGTGATCCATCACCTGGTGGTGGACGGTGTTTCCTGGCGCATCTTGTTGGACGATTTGCAGCAGTTGTACGTCGGCTTGCGCGACGGCGCAGCGCCAGCACTGGCGGGCAAGACCACCTCCTATCAAGCCTGGACGGCCCGGCTGCAAGACGCCGTTCCACACTTTCTACCTCAGCTGGAAGGCTGGCAAGCGCAGCTTGGGCAGGCGTCGACCGCGGATTTGCCCTGCGATAACCCCCAGGGCGTCTTGCATCAATACCTGGAGGAAAAGGTCAGTTGCACCCTGGATGCCGAGACCACTCGCCAACTCTTGACCCTCGCGCCGGCCGCCTATCGCACCCAGGTCAACGACCTGCTGCTTACCGCACTGGCGCGTGTGGTGTGCCGCTGGAGCGGGCAGGCCAGCGCGTTGATTCAGTTGGAAGGCCATGGGCGTGAAGACCTGTTTGACGGCGTGGACCTGACCCGCACCGTCGGCTGGTTCACCAGCCTGTTTCCCGTCAACCTGACTCCGGCACACGCGCTGTCGGACGCGATCAAGGCGGTCAAGGAGCAACTGCGTGCGGTGCCGGACAAAGGCGTTGGCTACGGCGTGTTGCGCTACCTGGCCCCGCCATCCGTGGTCGCGGCCCTGGCGGCGCTGCCCCGGCCGCGCATCACGTTCAACTACCTTGGGCAGTTTGACCGCCAGTTCGATGAAGGCGCGCTGTTCGTGCCGTCCACCGAAGGCAACGGTCTGGCCCAGGACCCGCTTGCGCCGCTGGCCAACTGGCTGACGGTCGAGGGGCAGGTTTACGGCGGCGAACTGTCCCTGCAATGGAGCTTCAGCCGTGAGATGTTTTCGTGCGCGACGATCCGGCAACTGGCTGACGACTATGCTGGCGAACTCAAGGCGTTGATTGCCCATTGCTGTGGGCTTGAAGCCGGGCAGGCGACGCCGTCGGATTTCCCCTTGGCCGGCATCAGCCAGTCCCAACTGGATACGCTGGCGCAGGTAGGCGCCGAGGCCGAAGACCTGTACCCCTTGTCGCCGATGCAGCAAGGCATGCTGTTTCACAGCCTTTACGAGCAGGACGCCGGCGATTACATCAACCAGATGCGCGTCAATGTGCAGGGGCTGGACGTCGCACGTTTTCGTGCCGCCTGGCAGGCTACCGTCGACGCCCAGGACATCCTGCGCACCGGGTTCATCTGGCCTGGCGATTGGCCGCAGGCGCAGCAAATGGTGCATCGCCAGGTGCAGTTGCCGTTCAGCGTGCTCGACTGGCGCAACCATGAGGCGGTGCCGGCGACCCTTGATGCCCTGGCCCAGGCGCAATCGCAGCAACCTTTCGACCTGGCCCGGCCACCGCTGTTGCGCCTGGTCCTGGTGCAACTGACGGACACCGACTGGCACCTGATTTACACCCATCACCACATCCTGATGGATGGGTGGAGCAACTCACAGTTGCTCGGCGAAGTGTTGCAGCGCTACAGCGGCCAGAACCCGCCGGCCGCAGTGGGCCGCTATCGCGATTACATTGCCTGGCTGCAAGAGCAGGACAGTGCCGCCAGCGAAGCATTCTGGAAGGCCCAGCTATTGCCACTGGAGCAGCCGACCCGCCTGGCCCTGGCGCAGGTGCCGGTACTGTCGGGGCCGGCCTATGGCGAACACTATTGCGTGGTGGATGCCACGCAGACCCGGCGCCTGCATGAATTTGCGCGCCAGCAGAAAGTCACGCTCAATACCCTGGTACAAGCTGCCTGGCTGTTGTTGCTGCAACGCTACAGCGCACAAGCCACGGTGGCGTTTGGTGCCACGGTAGCGGGGCGCCCGGCGCATTTGCCCGGGGTCGAGCAACAGATTGGGCTGTTCATCAACACCCTGCCGGTGGTGGCGACCCCGCAGGCCGAGCAAAGCCTCGGCAGTTGGCTGCAAAGCGTACAGGCGTTGAACCTGAGCCTGCGCGAACACGAACACGCACCGCTTTACGAGATCCAGCGTTGGGCCGGTCGCGGTGGCGAGGCACTGTTCGACACTATTCTGGTGTTCGAAAACTACCCGGTCTCTGAAGTGCTGCAACGCGGCGCCCCCGACGGCCTGCACTTCGAGGCCCTGCACACCCATGAGCAAACCAGTTACCCGCTGACCCTGACGGTCAATCTGGGCGATACCCTGACCTTGCATTACAGCTATGCCCATGGGCACTTTTCAACGGCGGCGGTGCAGCGTCTCGGTACGCATTTGAGCAACCTGCTCAAGCATATGCTCGATGCGGCCGAGCTACCGTTGGCGGAACTCAGCCTGCTGGACGCCCAGGAGCACCAGTCGCTGGTGCATGCCTGGAGCACCGCCACTCTCGATTACCCCAGTGAGCAGCGGGTTCATCAACTGTTCGAGGCCCAGGTGGCGCAGCAACCCTCAGCACCGGCCTTGCTCTTCGAAGACCGCCAGTTGACCTACGCCGAACTCAACGCCCGGGCCAACCGCCTGGCCCGGCATCTGGTGCGCCTGGGCGTCGGCCCTGACGTGCTGGTGGGGATCGCCGTGGAGCGCGGCCTGGACATGATCATCGGCCTGCTGGCGGTGCTCAAGGCCGGCGGCGCCTACGTGCCCCTGGATCCGCAATACCCCCAGGACCGCCTGCTGTGCATGATCGAAGACAGCGGCACCCGGCTGATGCTGACCCAGAGTCACTTACGTGAACGCCTGGCGATTCCCGCCTATGTCGACCACCTGTGCCTGGACCAGGACCTGGCCTGGGTCGACCTCGACGCCAGCAACCTGAGCAACCGCGCCCATGCCCAGAACCTGGCTTACGTGATGTTCACCTCGGGCTCCACCGGCCGGCCCAAAGGCGTGGGCATCAACCAGTTGTCGCTGACTCGCCATGCCTATGTGTCGCTGGATTTTTTCAACCTCAAGGGCGATGACCGCATCCTGCAGTTTTCCACCTTCAACTTCGACGGCTTCGTCGAGCAGTTGTACCCGGCGCTGATCTGCGGCGCCTCGGTGGTACTGCGCGGCACCGAGATCTGGGACACCGAGACCTTCTACCGCGAACTGATCAGGCACCAGATCAGTGTGGTCGACCTCACCACCGCTTACTGGAACCTGCTGGCCAAGGATTTCGCCGCGGCCGGCCCGCGCGATTATGGGCGCCTCAAGCAGGTGCATGCCGGCGGTGAAGCCATGCCGCCCGAAGGCCTTGCCGCGTGGGCCGGGGCCGGCCTGGGGCATGTCAAGTTGCTCAATACCTATGGCCCCACCGAAGCCACCGTCACCGTCACCGCCCTCGACTGCACCGACTACGTGACCGGCGCCCGCCCCACACCCTTGACCATGCCCATCGGCAAAGTCCTGGCCGGGCGCAGCATCTACCTGCTGGATGACAGCGGTGCCCCGGCACCGATCGGCGTGGTGGGTGAACTGGTGATCGGCGGCGAGTTGTTGGCCCGTGGTTACTTCAACCGCCCGGACCTGACCGCCGAACGCTTCATGCCCGATCCGTTCAGCCAGAATGGCGGGCGCTTGTACCGCACCGGAGACCTGGCGCGTTACAACGCCTCGGGTGTGATCGAATATGTCGGGCGCATTGATCATCAAGTGAAGATCCGCGGTTTCCGTATCGAGCTGGGGGAAATCGAGGCCCGGTTGCTGGAGCAGGAGCTCGTGCGAGACGCCATCGTCCTCGCGCAGCCGGCGGCCGTTGGCTTGCAGCTGGTGGCTTACGTGGTGCCCCGCGCCACGGCGCTGGCGCAAGCGCAGGTGCGCCAGTCGATTAAGGCGGCCTTGGCGGCGGTGCTGCCGGACTACATGGTGCCGGGCTTGCTGATGTTCCTCGACGCGCTGCCCCTGAGCCCCAACGGCAAGCTGGACCGCAAAGCCCTGCCGAAACCGGATGCCAGCCAACAGCAAAACCACTACGTGGCGCCGCGCACGGCGTTGGAAATCCAGGTCGCGGGTGTTTGGCAAAACGTGCTGGAGCTGGAGCAGGTCGGGCTGGACGATCACTTTTTCGAGTTGGGTGGGCACTCGCTGCTGGCCACTCAAGTGGTTGCACGCTTGAAGGCGTTGCTGTCCTGCAGTCTGACCCTGCGCGATCTGTTCGGCGCACCGCGCCTGGCCGACTTCGTGGCCACAGTGGCTGCCCGGAGTGGGCGTGACGCATCGGCGGGGCACGTCCCGTTGCTGGCCCAGGGTGATAAATCCAGTGTGATCCTGTCCCTGGCGCAACGCCGTCTATGGGTGGTCGAGCAGCTTTCGGATGCAAGTGGCGCCTATGGCATGCCGCTGGCCGTGCGCTTGCGCGGCGGACTGTCATTGCCGCTGCTGATTGAAAGCCTGGCGCAAGTGGTTGCCCGTCACGAAACCCTGCGCACGGCCTACGTCAGCGACGAGGAGGGCGACCCGCTGGCAATCATCGCCGCGCACGCGGATGTCGACTTGCCGATGGTGGACCTGTCGTCCCTGGACCTGGCCGAACAAGAGCACCGGATCGCGGTTGCCGTTGAAGCCAATACCCGCCAGCCCATCAGCCTGTTGCAGGCGCCGTTGTTGCGTGGGCAAGTGCTCAAGCTGGGCCCCACTGAACACGTATTGCTGTATTCGATGCACCACATCATCTCAGATGGCTGGTCGATGGCCGTGCTGGTCAATGAGCTGGTGGGCATTTATGCGCGCGCCAAGGCTGGTGTGCTTGAGCCGCTGCCACCCTTGCCGATCCAGTACTCCGATTACGCCCTGTGGCAACAGCAGCTGCAAGAAACCGGCGTACTGGCCGCCCAGGCGCGCTACTGGGAGCAGGCGCTGGCCGGTCACAGCGGTGTGTTGCAACTGCCCACCGATAAAGCTCGACCCCAGGCACCCACCTACGAAGGCCGGGACCTGGCCTTCACACTGCCCACCGCCCTGCATGAGGGCTTGAAGGCACTCTCGGCCAAAGCCGGCGTCACCCTCTACAGCACCATGCTGGCAGCGTTCCAGGTCATGCTGCACCGGCTCAGCGGTTGCGACGACGTGCTGGTCGGTGCCGACGTTGCCGGGCGCCAGCAACCCGAGCTGGAAGGCCTGATCGGTTTCTTCGTGAACATCCTGCCGTTGCGTTCCAGCTTTGCGGCGCAACAACCGTTCAGCGCCTTCCTGGCCAACACCCAGGGCACTGCACTGGACGCCTTCGAACATCAGGACCTGCCGTTCGACATGATCGTCGAAGCCTCATCGCGTCCGCGCCAACGGGGTTTCAACCCACTGGTACAGGTGCTGTTCGTCATGAACAACCTGCCAGTGCAGGGCGGCCAGATCGACGGCATAGACGTGCAAGTGTTGCCGACCCGTGGCGGTTATTCCAAGTTCGATATGGCCCTGTTCATCGATGAAGACGCCGGCCACCTGCACGGGACCTGGCAGTACGCCAGCGACCTGTTTGAACAACAACGCATTGAGTCATTCGTCGCCGCCTGGACGGGAATTCTTGAGCAGATTGTGTGTGATCCGAACATTCAATTAGGGGACATCACCATGCCTACCAATACCCTGGAGCAACCCACCACGCCCGTACCGCCAGCCATCAAGGCCGACAAGCTGGGCAAGTTCCTGAAAAAGTCGCAAAGCCGCACCGACAAGCCTGCCGGCGCGCTGATGCGTGAAACGCTGCTGGTCCCGGAGCAGGACTTCCCCTTGCTGATGGAACCTACCGATCCGGGCCTGGACCTGGTGGCCTGGATCAAGGAAAACCGCGCGCTGGTGGAAGCCAAGCTGGCTCGCCATGCGGGGATTCTGTTTCGCGGCTTTGCCCTGCGCGACATTCATGACTTCGAAGCGTTTGCCGAAGCCGTGCAGCCGGGGCTGTACGGCCAATACGGCGACTTGCCGAAAAAAGAGGGCGGCAAGAACACCTACCGTTCAACGCCGTACCCTGAAAAGAAAATGATCCTGTTCCACAACGAAAGCTCCCATCAGGACCGCTGGCCGCGCAAGCAGCTGTTCTTCTGCGAGCAACCCTCGCCTGTGGGCGGCGCCACCCCGGTGGTGGATTGCCGGCAGATGTACTTCAAGCTGCCGGTGGCGATACGTGAACGCTTCGAAGACAAGGGCCTGCTGTACGTACGCACCTTTGCCGACAAGCTGGACGTTTCCTGGCAGCACTTCTTCAAGACCGATGTACGTGCCGACGTCGAGGCGCGTTGCCGGGCTGCGGGCATCGAATGGACCTGGCTGGACAACGATGAACTGCAAATCCGCACACCGTGCCCGGCGATCATCCGTCACCCGGTGACGGGGGAAAAAACCTTCTTCAACCAGGTTCAATTGCATCACATCTTCTGCCTGGACCCGGATGTGCGCGAGGACTTGCTCGCATTGTTCGGTGAGCAGCGCATGCCTCGTCACGTGTACTACGGCGATGGTTCGCCGATTGAAGACGAAGTCATGGCGCTGGTGGGCGAGTTGTACGAGGCCTGCGCGGTGCGATTCGACTGGCAAAAGGGCGACGTGATCCTGCTCGACAACATGTTGGCTGCCCACGCTCGCGACCCCTTCGAAGGGCCGCGCAAGATCGTCGTGGCGATGGGCGAAATGATTGAACGAAGCGCGCTGCAAGCCGCGCACAGCGAGACCGCAAAGGAAGAGGCCGGAGCATGAGTACTGCACAACAGGGAATGATGGACCCGGGACTGGCGTTACTGACCGAGCAGCAACAGTACCTGGACGCCCGGGAGCAAGGGGCGAGCTGGGGCGACCTGGCCCACTGCCTGAAACTGGACATTCGTGGCGAACTGGACCCGCTGCGCCTGCAACACGCCTTGGACAGCCTGGTGTCGCGCCATGAAGCCTTGGCGGCGCAATTTACCCCGGTCAGCGGCTACCACGGGCTGCGCCAGCGAGTAGCGGCGGCTGGGGCGGTGAGCTTTACCCAGTGGCCTGACGTGGCGTCGCCCCAACAGGTGAATGCCCGCCGGCAACAATGGTTGCAGCAACCGCTGCCGCTGATCGGCGCGTTGTTGCAGCGCCTGGAAGCGGACCACTGGCAACTGCTGGTGGGCGTCGCGCGTTACGCGGCAGATGCCGGGACCTTGGCCCTGATCCAGCAGGAGTTGCTGGCGGCCTATGGGCAGCAAGGGTTTGAAGAGCAGGAACCAGGGCAGTTTTCGCAGTACCTGGAGTGGCGCAGCGAGGTGATCTTCGACGAAGACGCCGATGTGGCCAAAGCGTACTGGCAGCAGCATGTGCAAGCCCCCGAACCGGTGCTCGGCGGCCCGGACTTGCCTTATCGGCGGCCCGGTGGCGGCATCGCCCCTGCGCAGCGTTTAAGCGTGCCACTGGACCAAGCCCTGTTGACTCGCCTGCAAGCGTCGGGACTGGCGCTGGACGTGGTGATGCAAACGGCCTGGTGGGTGCTGTTGGCCCGCATCAGCGGCCGCGAAACATTCCTGGCGGGCTGGCGGCATGACGCACGCCAGGATTATGAATTCTTTGAGCATAGCCTGGGCCTGTTCGAGAAAACCTTGCCCCTGGTGATTCGTATCGACCTGGCCAGCACCTTCGGTGACCTGGCTGCGAGCTTGGCGGCACAGTTGGACCAGCACCGAACCTGGCAGGAATACTGGGCGCCCGGGGCGTTCCCGCAGCAGGCCAGGCCAGCCATCGGTTTTGGCTGCCGACGAGTGTCGGCGCCGCGTGAAGTGGCCGGGCTGGTCTGGGCCGGCAGCGACCTGCCAGCCGGCCTACCGCTATTTGAGTTGGCACTGCAGCTGGACATCGGCGCAGCTGGCGAGCCGCAAGGTGTGTCGCTGGACTTCAACCCCGCGTGCTACTGCGCCCAAGCAGTCGAGAGCCTGTTGGCCCAGTACCGTCAGTTGCTCCATGGCATTGCCGACAATCCACAGGCAGTCATCGGGTGCTTGAACCTGTTGGATGCTGCCGAAAAAAACCGGCTGCTGGCACTCAACCCGCCAGCGCAAGTGCTAGAGGCGCCGTTGTTGCCCCAGCGCATTGCCGCCTGGGCACAGCAAACGCCGCACGCCATCGCCCTGGCGCATGCGGGCCAGACCCTCAGCTATGCCGAACTGGACGCCCGCGCCGCGCAGTTGAGTGGCGAGTTGCTGCGCCAGGGCGTGGGGCCTGGGTCGATCATCGGCCTGGCGTTGCCCCGTTCTGTCGAGCTGGTCGTCGCCATGCTCGCCACTTGGCGTGCCGGCGCAGCCTACCTGCCCCTGGACCCGCAATGGCCAGCGGCGCGCCAGGCGCAAATCGCCCGGCATGCCGCCGCGAGCCTGGTGCTGATGGCGCAAGCGCCGAACCAGGACGAGCCGATGGCCTCGTTCAAGGTCCTCAACCCTGGCGCGTCGACTGCTGACGCTCCATTGGCACCGGCAGTCCCCGTGCAAGCCCGGGACGTCGCCTATGTGTTGTTCACCTCCGGATCCACCGGGCAGCCCAAAGGCGTGGTGGTCGAACATGGCGCGTTGCTCAACTACACCGCAGGCAGCAGCCAGCAATTGGGCCTGTCTGGCTGCCGTCACTTTGCGTTCAGCTCCACAGTCGCGGCGGACCTGGGCAATACCGCCTTGTTCGGTGCGTTGTACAACGGTGCGACCCTGCATATCGCTGACGATGCGACCCTGCAAGACCCGCAGGTCTTCGCCAGGTTCTTGCGAGACCAGCGCATCGACTGCCTGAAAATCGTGCCCTCGCACCTGGCCGCCTTGCTGGAAGCCGAAAACGCCGTATTACCCGCGACCCTGGTGCTGGGCGGTGAAGCCATCGGTGCCAGCCTGGTCCAGCGGATTCAGCAACTGCGCCCCGATTGCCGCCTGTTCAACCACTACGGCCCCACCGAAGCGACGGTGGGGGTCATGGTGCATCCGGTGCTGCCCGGTGACGACCTGGCCCAGGGTGTGCCGCTGACACAGGTGCTGCCGGGCAACCAAGTATTTGTGCTCGGTGCTGACGCGCAATTGCTGGCGCCGGGCGAACTCGGCGAGTTGTATATCGGTGGCCACCAATTGTGCCGGGGCTACTTGAATGCCGAGGCTGACGCCGACGCGTTTATCCGCAGCCCGCTGGTGGCAGGCGAGCGTCTCTACCGCAGCGGCGACCTGGCCCGTTATCGGGTAGACGGCGGCGTGCAGCTGTATGGCCGGCGGGATCAGCAGGTCAAGGTGCGTGGTTTTCGCATTGAACTGGCGGAGATAGAGGCGCAACTGCTGCGCTTGCCCCAGGTCAGTGAAGCCGTGGTGGTTGTGGTCCAAGACGAACCGCAGGCGTTCGTGGTGCTGCGTGTGGCGGCGGATGAGGCGGTATTGACCCTGCTCAAAACCCAGCTCGTTGAACGCCTGCCGGCGGCCATGGTGCCGCGCCAGATACTGAGCCTGGAGCGCATGCCGCGCCTGCCCAACGGCAAGGTTGACCGCAAGGCGTTGCAGCACACCCAGCCGGTGGTGTCCCAGCATGTCTACGTGGCACCGCGTGACGCCCTTGAGCAACTGCTGTCCACCCGCATGGCCCAATTGGTCGGGCTGGAGCGGTTGAGCATCGACCAGGACTTTTTCAGCGCAGGCGGGCACTCTTTGCTGGTGATCAAGCTGGTCGCGGGTATTCGCAAGCTGCTGCAATGCGAGATTCACCCCGGTGTGGTGTTTGATCACCCCAGCGTGGCGGAACTGGCGCGGGCATTGCGCGAGCGTGAAAGTGTCGCGGGGCAACTGGAGAAGATCGCCCACGCACGTTTGCGCCTGGATGCAATGAGCCCTGAAGAGAAGGCGGCGCTGATGGAAAAGGCCCGGCAGGTGCAGCAGGGCTAGTTGCAATGTCCGGGGCTGGCAATCAGCCCCGGTTCTAATTCTGGGACGCTCAGGCGCTACTCAGCGCTGTTCCCCCAACCAGCTCAACACCTCTGCATAAATACCGGCAACGGCGCTGGTGATTCCGTTCATGCGCAGGAAGTCATGGGTCAGCCCCGACTGCACCTGCAGGGTGACGGCAGTGCCGCTCGCTTCCAGCAACTGCGCATAGGCCTGGCCTTCGTCATACAGCGGATCGTACTGGGCCAGGCTGATATAGGCCGGGGCCAGCGCGGTCAGCCCTTCGGCCAGTAGCGGCGAGACTCTCCAGTCGAGGCGCTGTTGGGCGTGCGGGCAATAGTGCTGGTAGAACCATTCCAGCGTGGCGGTTTCCAGCAGGTAATCCTCGGCATATTGCCGGTGGGAACTGCGTTGCCGCGAGGTGTCGGTGACCGGGTAAAACAGCAACTGGGCCCAGGGTTTGAACGTCAGTTGTTGCGGCGTCTTCACTGCGGTGATCGCCAAGACCGCCGCCAGCGTCGCCCCGACACTGTCCCCCGCGAGGGCTATTCGATGGATATCCACTTGCAGGTTGCCGGCCTGTTCGGCCAGCCAGTTGGCGGCGTCAAGGGTGTCATTGACGGCGGTGGGGAAGCCCGCTTCTGGCGCCAGACGGTAGGCGGGTGCGAACACCGCGTATTGGCCACTGGCTGCAAGCCTGCGGCAGATGGAGTCGTGGGAGTCCAGGCTGCCCACCACGTAACCGCCACCGTGGATATACACAATCGCCGGCAGTTGCGCCGTGCCTGGTGCGCGGTAGAGGCGGGCGGGCAACACATGGCTATCGCGTGCGGTGACCGTCAGCTCAGTGACCGCCACCGAACCCGGCGGGCTGGGGTCGAGAATGGCGGAGGTCTGTTCGAACTCCCGCCGAGCCTGTTCAACACTGAGTGTGTGCATGGGTTGGCTTTTGCCGGTCAGGCGACCCATTTGTGCCAGTTCCAGAAAACCTTCGAGATCAGGGTCCAGGGGCATTGCATGTTCCTTGCGAAATGGGATGAAGCGCCGCCCCTGACCGTCAGGGGCGGCAACGGTTTCAACTGGCTACGGGTTGCAGCGCCAGGTGCTGCAACAGCCCATGAAGCAGGGCCGGGTGATTGAGGATGTCGTAGTGGCCGGCCTGGATCTGCTCGTTGCTGCGGGCGCAGGGCAGGTTCGAGGCGGGCTGGCCGGGCGTCGCACTGGCCCACCAGCAATCGGCCTGGGCCCGGGTAGGCGGCAGACCTTGCAGGCGCTGGGACAATGCCTTGAGTTTCATCGCCACCTGGAAGGTGTGGGCCAGTTCCTCGGCACTGATTGCGGCGTACACCGATTGCGCGGCGGCGCCCGCCTGGACCTGCGCGATCAGGTGCTCAAGAACTGCGCTGTCGGTGCTCGCCCTGACATCAAAGGTCGGCAGGCTTTGCGCCGACAGGCCGAACAGCACCGCCAGGAAACCGCGCAAGTCTTCGCTCCAAACGTCGCCGACTACGTCTTCGCCCGTGGGAATGAAACTGTCGACCAGGCCCAGGAACGCCACCCGTTGACCCTGGCTTTCCAGCTCCTGGGCCACCAGCACCGCCAGCGTGCCACCCAGCGACCAGCCCATCAGGTGATACGGGCCACTGGCTTGTTGCTGGCGGATGTATTGGCTGTAATCAATGGCCATGGACTCAAGGGACTCATCCTCCCACTGGCGGTCCAGCAACATCCGGCATTGCAGGCCATAGACGCTGCGCTGCCCATCCAGTCGGCGGGCCAGGGGCTCATAGTCGAACACCGTGCCAAAACCGGCATGCAGGCAGAATAGCGGCGGGCTTTGAGGCGTTTCACCGTTGAGCAACAGCAGCGGGTTCAGGCTCGCATCCTCCTCGGCAAAGCCGGAAAGCTCGGCGATGGTAGGCTTGCCGATCATGTCGCGTAGCTTCAGTTCGATGCCGATATCCGGCTGGCTGCGCACCTTCGACAGCACCTTGAGAATGCGCAGCGAGTCGCCGCCCAATTCGAAGAAGTTGTCGGTGACGCCCACACTCTCCAGTTCCAGCACGTCCTGCCAGATCGCCGCCAGCTGTGTCTCCAACTGATTACGTGGTGCTACGAAGGTACGGCCCTTGAAGTCCGGGTCGGGCAGGGCCTGGCGGTCCAGTTTGCCGTTGGGGTTGAGCGGGAAGGCCGCAAGGGCGAGGATTTGTGCCGGCACCATGTAGTCAGGCAGTTCGCCCTGCAAGACTGTACGCAGGCGTTCACCCAGGCCGGTCGAGGCGTTGGCCACCACGTAACCGATCAGTTGCTTGCCGCCGCCGGTGTCGCGGGCGATGACCACGGCGTCCTGCACTTCGGGGCACTGGCGCAAGCGTGATTCGATTTCTCCCAGCTCGATCCGGAAACCGCGGATTTTCACCTGGTTGTCCAGGCGACCGAGGTAGTCGATCACGCCGTCGGGGCGTTGGCGCACCAGGTCGCCGGTGCGATACAGGCGAGTGCCGTCGGCCGCAAACGGGTCGACCACAAAACGCTCGGCGCTCAGGCCGGGGCGCTGGTGGTAGCCACGGGCAACGCCTTCGCCGCCAATGTACAACTCACCCGCCACGCCGTCAGGCACCGGGTTGAGGTGTTCATCGAGCACATACAGGGTACGTTCACCGATGCGTGTGCCGATCGGCGCGTACACCGCCGCGCAAGTTTGATCAGCACTCACTTTCCACAGCAGTGGGGTGACCACGGTTTCGGTAGGCCCGTATCCGTTGGTCAGGAACTGCGGCTTGAGCACGCGTTTGACCAGCTCGAAGTTGGCCTCGGCCACCGCATCGCCACCGAAGCAGTAGATGCGCACGGGTGGCGGGGCGCCGTTCTGGCTGTCGCCATACTCGGCCAACTGTTGCAGATACGCCGGCGGGAAGCAGGCGATGCTGATGTGGTGGGCGTGCAGGGCCTGCCAGGTTTCTTCCGGGGTCCACAGTTGATTGCCACGTACCACCAGGCGCCCGCCACTTTGCAGGGTAGACAGCCAGCGCTCCTGGGCACCATCGAAAGCGAACGACATGAACAGCAATTCACGGGTGCTGGCGTCCATCTCGTAACGCTCGGCAATCGCCTGACAGTGCATGCGGATCTGCCCATGCGCCACGGCCACGCCCTTGGGCTTACCGGTGGAGCCCGAGGTGTAGATCAGGTAGGCCAGGTTGTCGTCGTGTGCCGTGTGTATCGGGCAAGTCGCCGGCCAGTTCGCCAGTGGCAAGCGATCGAGTTCGATCAGGTTGGCACCACCGAGGCCAGCGAAACGCGAGCGCAGCGCGTGCTGGCTGAGCAGCACCCGCATGCCCGAGTCTTCGACGATCCACTGCACGCGGTCTTGCGGGTAGTCGATGTCCAGCGGCACGTAGGCGGCGCCGGTTTTCATGACGCCATAGAAGGCGACGATGACATCCACCGAGCGTTCGAGCGCGACGCCGACAAACATTTCCGCTCCGATACCCTGGGCAATGAGGTAATGCGCCAGGCGGTTGGCGCGGGCGTCCAGCTCGCCATAGCTCAATTCGATTCCGTCGCAGACCACCGCCACCGCGTCGGGACGCTCCTGCGCGTGCTGTCCGATCACCTGGGCCAAGTGGGCGCGCGGCGCCGTGCCGGGGTTCAGCAGGTTACGTTGGCGCAACAAGTGCTGCTCGGTGCCGGCCAGCATCGTGAGGCTGCCGAGGTTAGCCTGGCTGTTGTTCAGCAGCTCCAGCAGCAGGGTTTCAAAGCTGCGGCGGATTTGCGCGGTGGCGGCCTCGGTGAAACGGTTGCGCAGGTACAGGAACTCAATCTTCAGGGTGTCGCCAAGGTTGATTGCCAGGTCCATGGCAAAGTTGGTGACATCGCGGCTGCTGACCTCGCCGAAGCTCAGGTGCTCCTGCCCGGCTTGCTGCAGGCGTTCGTCCACCGGGTAGTTTTCAAACACTAGAATGCTGTCAAACAGCGGCTGGCCACCCTGGCCCGACCAACGTTGTACGTCCGCCAGGGACGCATGCTCGTGGTCGCGCACCTCCAGGTTGTAGGCCTGCAAGGCTTGCAGCCATTGGGCGACGGGCATGTGCGGCTGCGGCGTCTGGATGATGGGCAGGGTATTGATAAACAGCCCGAGCATGTCTTCCGAGCCCGGCAGACTGGCCGGGCGACCGGCGACGGTGGCGCCGAAGCACACGGTGTCCTGGCCCGTGTAGCGCTGCAACAGCAGCAGCCAGGTGGCCTGGATAAGCGTGTTTGGGGTGACGCGCAGGCGTTGGGCCTGTTCCCGCAGTCGAGCGGTTTGCACGGCGTCCCAATCCAGATACAGCGCCGCATGGCCGTCCAGCTCGGCGCTCGGTTTGGGCGAAAAGCTGTTGGCCAGGGACGAAGTGCCGTTCAAGTCCTGCAGCCGGGTTTTCCAGAATTGCTCCAGCAGCGCCTGGGGCTGCGCTTGCAGCCAGCGGATGTAGTCGCGGTAATGCCCGCGCTTGGCCGGTGCGGTCTGGCCGTTGTAGATCGCGAAGACTTCACCGAGCAAACGCGAATTGGACCAGCCGTCCATAAGAATGTGGTGGCTGGTCCAGATCAGGTAGTGGGTCTGCGGGTCGAGCTGTACCAGGGTCAGGCGCGTCAGGGGCGCACGCAGGAGTTCGAAGCCCCGGGCGCAATCCTGGCTGGCGAGGGCTTGCAGGTCTTGCGCGCTGACCTCACGCTGCTGCCAGTCGAGAGTTTCGACGGGCATGCTCGCAGCGCGATACACCACTTGCAGCGGTTCGGCCAGCTGGTTGTCGGCCCAGAATCCGGTACGCAGGATTTCATGGCGCTCGATCACGGCGTTCCAGGCCGCAGTGAATCGCGCGACGTCCAGGCCGCTGACCGAGACGGCCATCTGGTTCACATACAGTGCACTTTCCGGTGCTTCCAGGGTGTGAAACAGCATGCCCTGCTGCATCGCCGACAACGGGTAGAGGTCTTCCACCTGGGACAATGTCACCGGCAGCCGGTCCAGTTGTGCCTGGCTGATGCGCGCCAACGGGAAGTCGGAAGGCGTCACACCCATGTTCGCGCTGTCGCAGCAATGCTCGATCAGGGCCAGGAGCTCTTGCTTGAGGTCATCGGCCAGTTGGGCAATGGTCGCCTCGTCGAACATCTCGCGACTGAACTGCCAGCCCAGGGTCAATTCCTCGCCGTACACCTGGCCGTTGAGGCTCAGCCAGTTGCCCAGCGGTGCACCCAGCGCCTGCTCGCGGCCACTGCCCTCGGCAGCGGGCACCAGCCACGAGCCCTGGGCTGCATCGAAGCTGGCGTCGAACTGGCCAAGGTAATTGAACGTGATGCGTGGCGTCGGCAGGGCAGCGAGGCTGGCCCGTGCCTGCGGCGTGCCCAGGTAGCGCAGGGCGCCATAGCCCAGGCCTTTGTCGGGGATCGCGCGCAACTGTTCCTTGATCTGTTTGATCGAATCGCCAAGGTTCGCAGCCGGTACCAGCTTGACCGGGAACAGGCTGGTGAACCAACCCACCGTACGGGTCAGGTCGATGTCATCGAACAGGTCTTCGCGACCATGGCCTTCCAGCTCGATCAGGCAATGTCCGGTGCCGGTCCAGCGGCTGATGACGCGCGCCAGGGCGGTCAGCAGCAAATCGTTGATCTGCGTGCGGTAGGCCTTGGGCGCCTGCTGCAGCAGTTGGCGTGTCTGCCCGGCGTCGAGGTGGGTGTGCAGCGTTTGGCTATGGCGATTGTCCAGGCTGGCGTTCGGGCGCTCGCACGGCAGGTCGACCACAGCGTCGCGCAGTTGCGTTTGCCAGTAGCTGAGTTCGTCCTGATCGCGGTCGGCACGCTGTTGCAGGCGCTCGGCCCAGGCCTTGACCGAGCTGGTACGGGCCGGCAGCTGCAGCGGTTGCCCGCTGCTCAGCTGTTGATAGGCGTTTTGCAGATCCTCGAAAAGAATCCGCCAGGACACGCCATCCACTGCCAGGTGGTGAATCACCAGCAACAGGCGTTGAGTGCCGTCGGCCAGGTGGATCAACAGGGCGCGAATCAACGGGCCGTGTTGCAGGTCGAGGCTGCCCTGGACTTGATCGCACAGCTGCGACAACTGCTCGGCGGTGGCGTCTACCTGTTGCAGCTGCCAGTCGCCCATTGGCCGGTAATACGCGCTCCAGTCGGCGCGCTGCTGTTGAAAACTCAAGCGCAGGGCATCGTGGTGCTCGATTACGGCGTACAACGCCCGTTGCAGTGCCTCGGCCACCAGCGGTTGCGCAGGTTTGAGCAGCACCGACTGGTTCCAGTGATGACGCTCAGGGATCGCTGTTGCAAAAAACAGCTGATGAATCGGCAGCAGCGGCAGGGTGCCGGTGGCGGGGCCCTGGTCGATTACTTGGGCCGTCGCGCCGCTACGGGCGACGCTGGCCAGGCCCTGAACGGTCTGGTGCTGGAACAGCTCCTTGGGGGTAAAGGCGATGCCTTGCTGACGAGCGCGGCTGACCACCTGGATGGAGATGATCGAGTCACCGCCCAGCTCGAAGAAGTTGTCGTTCAGGCCGACGCGTTCCAGTTTGAGCACGTCTTGCCAGATGGCTGCGATCTGCTGCTCCAGCGGGCTTTGCGGCGCCACATAGGTCTTTTGCAACAGGCTCGCATCCGGTTTCGGCAGGGCCTTGCGGTCCAGCTTGCCGTTGGGGCTCAGGGGCAGTTGATCGAGGAAGATCAATTGCGCCGGCACCATGTAGTCAGGCAAGTGTTCGCCCAGGCGCTGTTTGATTTCGCTGCGCAGTTCATCGGCTTCGTGTGCTTGGGTCGGCACCGCGTAGGCGACCAATTGGCCGTCGGCGGCGATCACCACGGCTTCGCGCACGCAGTCCAGTTCCATCAGGCGGGTTTCGATTTCCCCCAGCTCGATACGCAGGCCGCGGATTTTCACCTGGTGGTCGATACGCCCACGGTATTCGATCACGCCGTCCATGCGATAGCTGGCCAGGTCACCGGTGCGGTACAGGCGTTGACCGTGCCCAAACGGGCTGGTCATGAAGCGCTCGGCGGTGAGGGCCGGGCGGCGGTGGTAACCGCGGGCCAGGCCGGCGCCGCCCAGGTACAGCTCGCCGATCACCCCGGGCGGCACCGGTTGCAGCTCGGTGTCGAGGATGTAGGTGCTGAGGTTGGCAATCGGTTGGCCGATGGGCACGCTGGCCTTGCCTTCTTCGCGGCAGGTCCAGTGGGTCACGTCGATAGCGGCTTCGGTGGGGCCGTAGAGGTTGAACAGCCCGGCGTTCGGCAGTTTGGCGAAGACCTGCTGCTGCGCGTCCACGGGCAGGGCTTCGCCGCTGCATACAATGCGTTTGAGGCTGGTGCAGCGGGCGACGTTTTCATCGAGCAAAAACACCTGCAACATCGACGGCACGAAGTGCAGGGTGCTGACCTGGTAGCGCTGGATCAGGCTCACCAGGGTGGCCGGGTCGCGGTGGTCGCCCGGGCCGGCGACCGCCAGGCGTGCGCCGGTCATCAGTGGCCAGAAGAATTCCCACACCGACACGTCGAAGCTGAACGGGGTCTTTTGCAGCACGGTGTCGTTGGCGTTCAAGCCATAGGCCTGCTGCATCCAGCACAGCCGGTTGGTCAGGGCCGAGTGCCGGTTGCCGGCGCCTTTCGGTTGGCCGGTGGAACCGGAGGTGTAGATGACATAGGCGAGGTTTTCGCCGTCAACGGTAATCTCAGGATTGACCTCGGCATAGGCGCTCATATCCAGTTGATCCAGCGCCAATACGGGCAGCGCCGCCGGAATCGGCAATTGCGAGAGCAAATGCTGCTGGGTTAACAGCAGGCCAATGCCGCTGTCCTTGATCATGTAGGCCAGACGGTCCTGGGGGTATTCCGGGTCCAGCGGCACATAGGCGCCACCGGCCTTGAGCACGGCGAGCAGGCCGATCACCATGTCCAGGCTGCGTTCGGCGGCGATGCCTACCAGCGCATCCGGGCCGACGCCGAGTTCGATCAGCTTATGCGCAAGCTGGTTGGCGCGGCGGTTGAGTTGGTCGTAGCTCAGCTGTTGCTCACCGAACACCAGGGCCGGTGCCTCGGGCGTGGCGGCCACCTGCGCCTCGATCAACTGCTGTACGCTGTGGTCGAGCGGGTACTGGATATCGGTGTTGTTCCACTCGCTGACGATCTGTTGTTGCTCGCCGCTATCCAGCATCGGCAAGTCTGCAACCCACTGTTGTGGATCTTCAAGGAGACTGCGCAACAGCTGTTGCCAATGCCGACCGAGGCGCTCGATGGTGGCGGCGTCGAACAGGTCGGTGGCGTAGGTCAGGGTCGCGCTCAGGCCTTCGGCCGACTCACTGGTGCTGAGGGTCAGGTCAAATTGCGAAGTGCTGCCTTCCCAGTCCAACCCCTCGACCTGCAGCGCCGAAGGCAGTGACTGGCCATCGGTGCTGCTGCGTTGGTCGGCACTCTGGTGGTTGAACATCACTTGGAACAACGGGTTATGGCTGAGGCTGCGCTCCGGTTGCAACGCCTCCACCAGTTGCTCGAACGGCAGGTCCTGATGCGCCTGAGCATCCAGTGCATGTTGCTTGACCTGTTGCAGCAGCTCTTCGACGCGCAATTGCGCGCTGAATTCGGCTTTCATGATCTGCGTGTTGACGAAAAAGCCGATCAGCCCCTCGGTCTCTACACGGTTGCGGTTGGCGATGGGTACGCCGACACGGATATCGTGCTGGCCGCTGTAGCGGTGCAACAGGACCTGGAACGAAGCCAGCAACAGCATGAACGGCGTGACACCGAGGCGTGGGGCTATGTGTTGTACCGCGTCGCCCAGGCCAGGCGCCAGGGTGAGTGACAGGTGGGCGCCACGGTAGCTTTGTTCCGCCGGGCGCGGGCGATCCGTCGGCAACTCCAGTACGCCGTTTTCACCGTCCAACTGGGCGGTCCAGTAGGCCAGTTGGCGCTCACGCTCGCCAGCTTGCATCCATTGGCGTTGCCATACGGCATAGTCGGCATACTGGATCGGCAACGGTGGCAGTGGGGCAGGTTGCCCAGCCTGGGCCGCGCCGTACAGGGAGATCAGCTCTTCAACCATCAACTGCACCGACCAGCCATCGGAAACGATGTGATGCTGGGTCAGTACCAGCACGTGGTCATCATCGGCCAGACGCAGCAGCCTTACCCGCAGCAGCGGGCCGCGTTGCAGGTCGAACAGCTGTCGGGTTTCGTGTTCTACAAAGGCTTTGAGCGTGGCGTCGTCCGGCGTGCCGTGCAACGTCTCGACCACGAGGGCCAGCGGGGCCTTTGCGGCGATGACTTGCCGGGGGTGTTCGTTGTCCACCACAAAGGTGGTGCGCAGTGTTTCATGACGGGCGATGAGCTGGTTGAAGGCTTGCTCCAGCGCCGCGACATCCAGCGCGCCCTTGAGCCGCAAGGCGGCCGGCAGGTGGTAGGCGGCGCTGTGAGGGTCCAATTGCCAGAGAAACCACTGGCGTTCCTGGGCGTAGGACAGGGGCAGCGCCTGATCGCGTGCGATGGGCGCCAGGGGCAGCTCATCCTGACGGGAGCGGCCGTGCAGGCCGGCGACGAAATCCCCAAGCACGCTGCGTTCGAACAGGCTGCGCAGGGCCACGTCAAGGTTCAGGGCCTGGCGCACCCTGGAGATGATCTGGGTCGCCAGCAACGAGTGGCCGCCGAGGGTGAAAAAGTCATCCGTGAGGCCCACCTGTTCAAGGCCGAGCACACTTTGCCAGATCCCGGCGACCTGGACTTCCAACGCCGTGCGCGGCGCCACGTAGTGGTTTTGCTGTTGGCTGGCATCCGGTTTCGGCAGGGCCTTGCGGTCCAGCTTGCCGTTGGGGCTCAGGGGCAGCGCGTCGAGGAACATCAGCAAGCCTGGCACCATGTAGTCCGGCAGCACCGCCGCCAAGGCCGCCTTGATCGACTGGCGCAACTCCGCTTGCGATAGCGCCGTGGCGTGAGGCACCACATAAGCCACCAGTTGCAAGCCAACGGCCGCCGGCTGCGCGAGGACGATGGCGTCTCGCACGAGCTCCTGCTCCAGCAACCGGGCCTCGATTTCCCCCAGCTCGATACGGAAACCGCGGATCTTCACTTGATGATCAATGCGCCCGACATATTCGATCACACCCGAGGCGTTGTAACGCGCCAGGTCGCCGGTGCGGTACAGGCGGCCGCCATTCTGGCTGAACGGATCGGGCATGAAGCGTTCGGCGGTCAGGTCCGGGCGGTTGAAGTAACCACGGGCCAACAACTCGCCGCCGATCACCAGTTCACCCACCACGCCGATCGGTGCCGGGGCACCGCTGTCATCCAGCAGGTAGATGCTGCGCCCGGCCAGGACCTTGCCGATGGGCATGGTCAAGGGTGTGGGGCGGGCGCCGGTCACGTAGTCGGTGCAGTCGAGGGCGGTGACGGTGACGGTGGCTTCGGTGGGGCCATAGGTATTGAGCAACTTGACATGCCCCAGGCCGGCCTCGGCCCACGCGGCAAGGCCTTCGGGCGGCATGGCTTCACCGCCGGCATGTACCTGCTTGAGGCGCCCATAATCGCGCGGGCTGGCCGCGGCGAAATCCTTGGCCAGCAGGTTCCAGTAGGCGGTGGTGAGGTCGACCACGCTGATCTGGTGCTTGATCAGTTCGCGGTAGAAGGTCTCGGTGTCCCAGATCTCGGTGCCGCGCAACACCACCGAGGCGCCGCAGATCAGCGCCGGGTACAACTGCTCGACGAAGCCGTCGAAGTTGAAGGTGGAAAACTGCAGGATGCGGTCATCGCCCTTGAGGTTGAAAAAACTCAGCGATACATAGGCATGGCGAGTCAGCGACAGCTGGTTGATGCCCACGCCTTTGGGCCGGCCGGTGGAGCCCGAGGTGAACATCACATACGCCAGGTTCTGGGCATGGGCGCGGTTGCTCAGGTTGCTGGCGTCCAGGTCGACCCAGGCCTGGTCCTGGTCCAGGCACAAATGATCGACATAGGCGGGAATCGCCAGACGTTCACGTAAGTGACTCTGGGTCAGCATCAGCCGGGTGCCGCTGTCTTCGATCATGCACAACAGGCGGTCCTGGGGGTATTGCGGGTCCAGGGGCACGTAGGCGCCGCCGGCCTTGAGCACCGCCAGCAGGCCGATGATCATGTCCAGGCCGCGCTCCACGGCGATCCCCACCAGCACGTCAGGGCCGACGCCCAGGCGCACCAGGTGCCGGGCCAGGCGGTTGGCCTGGGCGTTGAGTTCGGCGTAGGTCAACTGGCGGTCTTCGAAGAGCAAGGCCGGTGCTGAGGGTTGCTGCGCCACCTGGGCTTCGAACAGTTGATGAACCCGCTGCTCACTGGGGTAATCGAGAGTGGCGGTGCTCCAGTCATGCAGCATCAGGTGATGTTCTTCGCGGCCCAGCATGTCCAGTTCACCGAGGCGTTGCTGCGCGTCACGCACGATCGCCTGCAACAGGTTCTGCCAATGCGCGGCCAGGCGGCGGATGGTCGAGGCCTCAAACAGATCGATGGCGTAGGTAAGGGTTGCCTGCAGTGTGTCGGTGGACTCGAAGGTGTCGAGCGAGAGGTCGAACTGGGTGCTGGGCAACGTGCCTTCCAGCACTTCCAGGCTCAGGCCGGGTAGCGTGACGCGGGTTTGCGGCTGCACGCTGGCATGGTTGTACATCACTTGGAACAGTGGACTGTGGCTGAGGCTGCGTTGCGGCTGCAGCGCTTCGACCAATTGCTCAAAGGGCAGGTCCTGGTGAGCCTGGGCCTGCAAGGCATGCTGTTTGACCTGTTGCAGCAACTCGACAAACCGCACCTGGCCGTCGAGCGTTGCCCGCAGTACCTGGGTGTTGACGAAAAATCCGATCAATCCCTCGGTTTCCACGCGGTTGCGGTTGGCAATCGGCACGCCGACACGGATATCGGTTTGCCCGCTATAGCGATGCAACAGGGTCTGGAACGACGCCAGCAATAGCATGAACAACGTCACGCCTTGCTCACGTGCCATTTGCTTGAGCGCCTGGTTCAGCTCGCGGTCCAGTACCAGTTCCAGTTGCCCCCCTCGGTAGCTTTGCTCGGACGGCCGGACGTGGTCGGTAGGCAGTTCCAGCACCGTTTGCTCATCGCCCAGTTGACCGGTCCAGTAGGCCAGTTGGCGCTCGCGTTCCCCAGCGTCCATCCATTGGCGTTGCCACACGCCATAGTCAGCGTATTGGATGGGCAGTTCGGGCAGGCTGACGTCCTGTTGCCGGCTGAAACCCGCATACAGGGCGACCAACTCCTGGATCATCAGGTTAATCGACCAACCGTCGGAGACGATGTGGTGCTGAGTGATGATTAGCACGTGATCGTCAGGTGCCAGTCTCAGCACCTTGACCCGCAGCAGCGGGCCGTGCTGCAAGTCGAACAACTGTCGGCTCTCGTCTTCGATACACGCACGAATCGTCTGCGCGTCGGCGTCCGGCCACGCCTCGATGGTCATTGCCAGGTGAGCGTGGGAGGCAATCCGTTGCACGGTGCGTTCACCGTCCTGGGAAAACGAGGTGCGCAGGCTTTCATGGCGGGCAATCAGGCCGTCAAAGCTGCGTTGCAGGGCCTGGGTGTCCAGGTGGCCGCGCAGGCGCAGGGCTGCCGGGATGTGGTAGGCCGTGCTGCCAGGATCCAGTTGCCAGAGGAACCACTGGCGTTCCTGGGCATAGGACAGGGGCAGCGGCTGATCGCGCTCAACCCGCACCAATGGCGGCTCATGGCGCGCCGGTTCCCGCGCCAGGCTGGCGACGAACGTATGCAGGGTGCTGGACTCGAACAGGTTGCGCAGGGGCACATCGGTGTTCAGGGCATGGCGCACCCGGGAGACGACCTGGGTGGCCAGCAGGGAATGGCCACCCAGCTCAAAGAAGTCGTCGTTCAGGCCGACGCGTTCCAGTTTGAGCACGTCTTGCCAGATGGCTGCGATCTGCTGTTCCAGCGGGCTTTGCGGTGCCACATAGGCCTTTTGCAACAGGCTCGCATCGGGTTTGGGCAGGGCCTTGCGGTCCAGCTTGCCGTTGGGGCTCAGGGGCAGTTGATCGAGGAAGATCAATTGCGCCGGCACCATGTAGTCAGGCAAGTGTTCGCCCAGGCGCTGTTTGATTTCGCTGCGCAGTTCATCGGCTTCGCGGGTTTGGGTCGGCACCGCGTAGGCGACCAATTGGCCGTCGGCGGCGATCACCAGGGCTTCGCGCACGCAGTCCAGTTCCATCAGGCGGGTTTCGATTTCCCCCAGCTCGATACGCAGGCCGCGGATTTTCACCTGGTGGTCGATACGCCCACGGTATTCGATCACGCCGTCAATGCGATAGCTGGCCAGGTCGCCGGTGCGGTACAGGCGTTGACCGTGCCCAAACGGGCTGGTCATGAAGCGCTCGGCGGTCAGGGCCGGGCGGTGGTGGTAACCGCGGGCCAGGCCGGCGCCGCCCAGGTACAGCTCGCCGATGACCCCGGGCGGCACCGGTTGCAGCTCGGCGTCGAGGATGTAGGTGCTGAGGTTGGCAATCGGTTGGCCGATGGGCACGCTGGCCTTGCCTTCTTCGCGGCAGGTCCAGTGGGTCACGTCGATGGCGGCTTCGGTAGGGCCGTAGAGGTTGAACAGCCCGGCGTTCGGCAGTTTGGCGAAGACCTGCTGCTGCGCGTCCACGGGCAGGGCTTCGCCGCTGCATACAATGCGTTTGAGGCTGGTGCAGCGGGCGACGTTTTCATCGAGCAAAAACACCTGCAGCATCGACGGCACGAAGTGCAGGGTGCTGACCTGGTAGCGCTGGATCAGGCTCACCAGGGTGGCCGGGTCGCGGTGGTCGCCCGGGCCGGCGACCGCCAGGCGTGCGCCGGTCATCAGTGGCCAGAAGAATTCCCACACCGACACGTCGAAGCTGAACGGGGTCTTTTGCAGCACGGTGTCGTTGGCGTTCAAGCCATAGACCTGCTGCATCCAGCACAGCCGGTTGGTCAGGGCCGAGTGCCGGTTGCCGGCGCCTTTCGGTTGGCCGGTGGAGCCGGAGGTGTAGATGACATAGGCGAGGTTTTCGCCGTCAACGGCAATCTCAGGATTGACCTCGGCATAACCGCTGACGTCCAGGCGGTCCAATGCCAGCACTGGCAGCGCCGCCGGGATTGGCAATTGCGAGAGCAAATGTTGCTGGGTTAACAGCAGGCCAATGCCGCTGTCCTCGATCATGTAGGCCAGACGGTCCTGGGGGTATTCCGGGTCCAGCGGCACATAGGCGCCACCGGCCTTGAGCACGGCGAGCAGGCCGATCACCATGTCCAGGCTGCGTTCGGCCGCGATGCCTACCAGCGCATCCGGGCCGACGCCGAGTTCGATCAGCTTATGCGCAAGCTGGTTGGCGCGGCGGTTGAGTTGGTCGTAGCTCAGCTGTTGCTCACCGAACACCAGGGCCGGTGCCTCGGGCGTGGCGGCCACCTGCGCCTCGATCAACTGCTGTACGCTGTGGTCGAGCGGGTACTGGAAACCGGTGTTGTTCCACTCGCTGACAATCTGCTGATGTTCGGCGAAATCCAGCATGGCCAGTTCGGCCAAACGCTGTTGCGGCGCGTCAATCAGACTTTGCAGCAAGCGCAGCCAATGCCGGCCCAGGCACTCAATCGTGGCCGGGCTGAACAGTGCCGTGCTGTACTCGATGTCCGCCGTGATCTGTTGCGGCGCGTAGTCCACGTGCACCGACAGCTCGAATTTGGCTTCATGCTGCGCCACCGGCAGGAACGCCAAGGTCAATTCGCCCAGCGTCAGCGTGTCCGTTTGATCCTGGCTGACACGCCAGTTGAACAGGGTCTGGAACAGCGGGTTGGCCTGGGTGCTGCGTTGCAGTTGCAAGCGCTCGATGAGCAGTTCGATCGGGTAGTCGGCATGTTCCATGGCCGCCCGGGATTGCTGGCGCAGCGCCTGGAGAAAGGCTTCAGTGGTCAGGTCATCGGTGAGTTGCGCACGGTAGATCTGACTGCTGACAAAGTACCCCACCAGATCCTGGGTCTCGCTCTGGTTGCGCCCGGCATTCGGTACGCCGACCGTGAAGTCCCGCTGGCCGCTGTAGCGGCTGAGCAGCAGTTGCCAGGCGCCAAGCAGCACGATAAACGGCGTCAAGTCGTGTTGGTGGCAGAAACCCTGCAACTGTTGGCTCAGGGCTGTGGGCAGTGACAGGCGCAGATTGCCGGCGCGGTGCTGTTGTTCGGCGCTGCGAGGATAATCGGCCGGCAGGTCCAGGGTGGGAATCTCCTGACCCAGGTAGTCGGCCCAATACTCGGCGGCACGCAGTTGTGCGGGCGTGCCGGGGTATTCCTCGCGCTGCCAGCGGGCATAGTCGGCGTACTGAATGGAAGGTCGCGCCAACGGCGTGGTGTCGCCCTGGCAGGCACGCTGGTAAGCCAGGGTGAGGTCGTGCATCAGGATCGGGTTGGACCAGGCGTCCGAGACGATATGGTGCATGTTCAGCAGCAGGATGTGGTCATCGTGTTCGAGCGTGATCAACGTGGCGCGAATCAGCGGGGCCAGGCTCAAGTCAAACGGCGTGCCGGCCTCGGTTGCAATACGCTGGGCGACGGCAGCGGCCCGGGCGTCGGGCGCGAGACCCGACAGATCGTCTTCGTGCAGATGGATTCGGGCTTGCGGGTCAAATACTTGCCGGGGTTGGTCGTCCAGGGTCTGGAACGCGGTTTTCAGCACATCGTGTCGGTCGATAACCTGCTGGAGGGCCGCGTCCAGCGCTGCGGTGTTCAAGGGGCCGCGCAGGCGCAGTGCGTTGGGCAGGTTGTAGGCGCTGCTGCCGGGCGACAGCTGTTGCAGGAACCACAGGCGTTGCTGGGCGAAAGACAGGGGCGTGGGGCTGCGATGGGGTTGAGCCTTGATGGAATGCTCTGAGCCGGCGTCGTCGGCCATCAACAGGGCCAGCAAGTCGTCGTCGGGGAGTTGATTCAGTGGGTTCATGTTGGGTCTCGTCGCCATCGGCTGCGTAAATATGCGTTGTCAGAAAGACGAAGCGTGGCCGACGAGATTTAGGCATGACACGGGACTTCAATGGCCGGCGGCGAACGGCAGGGCGCTCGCCGCAGGGTCGGTTCAGGCGACGGCTTTTTCGCTGATGACGCGCCCGGCCTGCATGCGCACCAACTGGTCGGCGACGTCGAAGTAACGGTCATCGTGGGAGATCACGATGATGGTCTTGCCCAGGCGCTTGAGGTCCGGCAGCAGCTCGGTATAGAACACGCGGCGGAAGGTCGGGTCTTGGTCGGCGGCCCACTCGTCGAATACCAGCACCGGCCGTTCGTCGAGCCAGGCGTTGATCAAGGCCAGGCGCTTGCGCTGCCCGGTGGAGAGGTCGGTGGTGGTGAACGCGCCGTCACGAATGCTGACCTTGTGGGCGATCTCCATGCGCTCCAGGTACTGGTTGGCATCCTCCGGCAGGGCTTTATCGCTCTGCACCAGTTCGTCGAACAGGTAATAGTCGGCAAAAATGGTGGTGAACATCTGCCGGTAATCATCCAGGCCACGCGCGTCGACGGCCATGCCATTAAGACGGATCTCTCCACTCTGTGGGGTGTACAGCCCCAGCAGCAGTTTGATCAGGGTGGTCTTGCCGCAGCCGTTTTCACCGACGATGAACAGGATCTCCCCAGGCTCGATGCTCAGGTTGACCGGGCCCAGGGTGAAAGGCTCGCTGCCTGCCACGGGCGGGAAGGCGTATTGCACGTCGCGCAATTCCAGGTGCTTCATGGGTGGGGTGCCGCGCTCATCGGCGTCCAGCAGCAGGTGGGGCTCGGGCGATGAAAAACGCTCGGACAGGTCGGCGATGCGGCGGAAGGCGATCTGCGCACGGCTGATGATCGGCAGGTTGGCGATCAGGTTTTCCAATGGGCCTTTCATATAGAGCAGCACCAGCACAAAGCCGCTCATCATCGCCGGGTTACTGCTGGGCCAGAACGATTGCAGGGTCAGCGCCAGGCCGATGACCACAAAGAACAGCATCGAACCCAGGCTTTTGGCGATCACGAAAATGTTGATCGAGCGTACGTGCGTGTCGCAGATGTGGTCGGCGGTGGCCTGGATATTGCGGGTCAACATGGCGTGGCGGCGCTTGCGGTGAATCCTCAACTCCTTGGCACCTTCGGCGATGGCCGAGTAGTGCTTTTGCAGGCTGTCTTCCGCGTCGCGTGCCTCATAGAAACCTTTAATGCCCTTGCCTTGCGCGATGAACTGGATGGCCGAGCCGATGCCGATGGCCAGCAATGTCATGAGGAAAATCGGCAGCGACAGGCTCGCCAGATAGCCCAGGCAACCCAGGATTACCGTGATCGAAATGGCCAGCGGGGCGAAGGCGAAGGCGAAATCGCTGATGGTGTCGACGTCGTGGGTCAGCACCGGAATAAGGCGATGGCTGCGATAGCGTTCGATCTGCTCGATCGGTGCCGACAATACCTTCGCACCCAGATCCTTGCGTAGCCGGGCAATGACTTTTTGCCCGACAAAGTTGCTGCCGATGTCGGCGGCAATGCTGCTGAGCAGGGCGAGTACGCACAGGCCGGCAAAGGCCAGCACAACCGCAGTGGTGAGGCCGGACTCACTGTGCAGGCCCTGGTTAACCGTGGCCAGCAGCGCGGTGACGCTCAGGCCTCCAAGAATGCCGAAAAGAATCGACAGGATGACGGTGTAGCGATAGGGCTTGAGCAGGCTCAAGAGTTCGCGAAGGGCGCTACGCGGTTTTGCAGTCATGAAACTACCTCGGTCGCGACGTGGCTACGTGCTATGGGCGAGTGGGGGCTGCGTCGATCGAGCTGATCGCCGGCGGGCTTTTGTAGGAGACGTTTCGAGTCTGGCGCGATTTAGCTTTATTGCGCCGGGCCTGGAGGCGGTGCGCACTTATGGACGCTGATCAAGCAAGGGCTGGCGCTGTATCGAAGCAATATTCTGGCGACGTGCCTAAATTTTTCCTGCCGGACAACGTATTAGTCCTGATAGGGCCGGGTTTTATGTCCGGTGGAGGCGATAAAAAAACCGGTAAATGAGTCTGGTTTTCATTAGTGGAGCCGTCTTATTACCAGAGGCGCTCAAAGACGCCACTATTTCTGCCAATCACAGGCCTCATTGTTCAAGGATTGCTGTCGATGTCTTATCCCCTTTGGTTGTCTACGCCCAAGCGTTACACGTTGAAGAAATTGCCCCAGGCTGTGCGCCTGATGATGCTCGGAGCTGTGCTGGTCGTGCCGGCCGCCGCTACGTTGATGCCGAGCGCCGCGTTCGCCCAGGGCGAGACGGGCAAGGTTGCCTTCGCGATTCCGGCCGGGCAATTATCGCAAGCGCTGATGGCGTTCGGCTCGGCGGCCGGCGTCTCGATCTCCTACGACCCGGCGCTGGCCAGCCAGCAAACCACCCGCGGGCTGAGGGGGCAATTCAGCGTGGATGAAGGGCTGTCCCGGTTGTTGTCGGGCAGTGGCTTGCAGGCCAGTCGCGAAGCCAGCGGCAACTATGTGGTGATGCCGCCTGCCAGTGGTTCGTCGGTGATGACGCTGGGGGCGACCAATATCAGTGCCGAGGGGCTCGGGGCGACGACCGAAAACAGTGGTTCCTACACCACGGGCTCCACCAATACCGCAACCAAACTGCCGTTGTCCTTGCGTGAAACCCCGCAGTCGGTGAGTGTGGTCACCCGGCAACTGATGGATGATCAGCACCTGTCTACGCTCAACGAAGTGATGGCGTTTACGCCGGGTATCAGCATCAACCATCGCGACAGCGAACGGTTCGATTTCAACTCCCGTGGCTTTACCATCCAGAACTTCCAGTACGACGGCATTCCGTCGCAAGTGGCCAACGAGTCCCAGCAATACGTCGGCGCCATTTCGGACATGGCTATCTATGACCGCGTCGAAGTGATTCGTGGCGCTACCGGCCTGATGAGTGGCGCGGGGACGCCGTCCGCCACCATCAACCTGGTGCGCAAGCGTCCGACCAAGGACTTCCAGGGCTACGTGTCCGGGGAAGCGGGGGCTTGGGATCGCTACCGCTCCGAAGTCGATGTCTCCGGGCCGCTGACTGAAACGGGCAATGTACGTGGGCGTTTTGTCGCGGCCTACCAGAAACAGAATTCGTTTATCGACTGGTACGGCCAGGAAAAGCGCGTGATGTACGGCGCGTTGGATATCGACCTGAACGACAGCACGACGCTGCGCACCAGCCTCGACTATCAGAACAACGATGCCAATGGCAGCAGTTATGGGCATATCCCGCTGTTCTTCAGTAACGGCAAGCAAACCAATTTCTCCCGTTCATTCAACCCGGCCTCGCGCTCCAGTTACATGGACAACACCAGCTACAACTTCACCACCATGCTGGATCACAGGCTGGACAATGACTGGAGCCTGAAAACGGCTTACAGTCATCAGTATTCTTACCGTAAAGGCCAGGGCGCATCGGCCAGCGGTGGCTACCCTGATCCGGCGACAGGGGAGGGCACAGGCGTGTTCATTTATCGCCTGGACAGCTACCAGACCCAGGACACCCTCGATACCTATGCCTCCGGCCCGTTCAACCTGGGTGGGCGCGAGCATGAGCTGGTGGTCGGTGCCAGTGCCTCGCGTACGCACCTTAACTTCCCCAACTACGCCAGTCACAACGATGACGGCGATTATGGGTCGGCGAATATTTTCAGCTGGAATGGCAATGAGTACGGGCGTCGTCAGTATTTCAAGGATGGCGGCACCGTCACCACCTTGCAGCAGACCGGCCTGTATGGCGCCTTGCGTTTGAAACCGTTCGATCCGCTGACCATCATCTTGGGCACCCGGCTCAGTTGGTGGAACCAGGAAGACGAGGTCAGTGATTACCTCAAGGGCACCAAGGCCACCGACAAGACCAAAAAAACCGGGGTGGTCACACCCTATGTCGGCGTTGTCTATGAGCTGAACGACACCTATTCGGCGTACGCCAGTTACACCAGCATCTTCCTGCCGCAGACCTTCTACAAAACCGCTTCGGGCGGCTCACTGGCTCCGCTTGAGGGCGACAACTATGAGATCGGTCTCAAGGGTGAGTTCTTCAACGGCGCGCTGAATGCCAGCATCGCGGTGTTCGACATTGAGCAGAAGAACACACCTGAGCAGGCGGGCGTCGATTCTGCCGGCCGCGCGGTGTACAAGGCCATCAGTGGCACCAATACCCGTGGCGTCGAGACCGAGATCTCCGGTGAAGTGGCCAGCGGCTGGAATGTGTTTGGTGGCTATACCTACCGTGAGTCCCATGACAAGGATGGCGGTCGGGTCCAGACCAACCAGCCGATCAACCTGTTCAAGTTCGGCACGACTTATCGCTTGCCGGGTGCGTGGAGCAAGTTGACCGTCGGCGGTAACGTGACTTGGCAAAGCGAGATGTACGCGTCTTCGCAAATCAACTATACGGGCCCTTACTACAAGGCGACCCAGGATCCGTTTGCGGTGGTCGGCTTGTTGGCCAAATACAAGGTCGACGAGCACCTGACCGTCGGTGTGAACGTCAACAACCTGTTTGACCAGAAGTACTACGACGGCATGGGTACGTTCAACTCGGGCTCCTATGGCGAGCCACGCAATGCCATGGTCAACGCCAAGTGGACCTTCTGATTCGCTGAGGCGCTGGGTTCGAAGAGGCGGGGGGGAGTTGACTCCCTCCCGCTTTCGTTCTGTATTGGTGGGTAAGGCGGCCTGGATCAGAGATCGCGAACGACCCTGAATCCGAGCCAGTCCCCGCGAGTATCCGGGTAGATGGTGTTGCGGTTGCCCGAGCGCGAAAACACCGGTGCCTCACCCCAGTCGTTGCCGCGAATCTGGTATCCCTCACAGTTTGGCTCCACCCACGCACTGCCATCAGTCGGTGCGCCGATGTAGTTTGGATGTTCGCAATCAGCTACCCGCTCATACACATTGCCGTGCATGTCATACATGCCAAACGCATTCGGCGGGTAGCTGCCGACCGGCGATGAATAGCTGTAGCCGTCCGCCGGGCCGTAGGTGTTGGCGTGCTTGGCGATGCTGTAGCCCTTGCCCTCGTCGAACGGGAAGGGGAACGGGCCGGTAGTGCCGGCGCGAGCGGCGTATTCGCGTTGGGCTTCGCTGACCATGTGGTACTGCTGGCCGGTCTTCTTCGACAGCCAGCTCACGTACTGCTTGATGTCGTCCATGTCCATGCACACCGCCGGCTGGCGCGGGCCTTGAGGATAGCGCGGCTTGCTGGCGATGCATTCGCGTCCGGGGCGGTCGTCGCCATTGGCGATCTTCACGCCGGTCTGGCGCACGTAGCTGTCCCATTCAGCGGCGGTGATATGGAAGCGGCTCATGGCGAACGGCTTGGCGAAGGTTACAGGATGCATCGGGCCTTCGTCGGGCTCGCGGCCGACCTCGCCTTCCGGCGTGCCCATGGTGAAAGTGCCGGCAGGCAATACCACCATTTCCGGGCAGTCCTTGCAGTCTTTGAATACCTTGCCCGGTTGCGGCGCGGCGGCCTGGGCCAGGTTCGGCGCCAGCGCGCCGCACAGGGCGGTGAGCGCCAGGGCGGTCAGGGGGGTGAGTCGGGATGGGGTCATGCGGGCATCTCGTCCAAAGGGAAAAAGGGTCATGGCCGTTGGCTCAGCAAGGTCACGAAGCGCTGGATCTCATCCGAGCTGTTGAGCAGGCCGGGCGCGGTACGAATCACCGGGCCGACGTCACGATCAACTGCGTCCACCACCACGCGTTTTTTCATCAGGTAGGCCGCCACCTCGTCGCTGTCCTGGTCCTTGACTCGAAAGAAGGTGAAACCCGCCGACAGCTCAGGGCTGCGCGGCGTGACCAGTTCGACCTGCGGGTGGGCCAGCAACTGGTCCTTGAGTTCGGTGTTGAGGGCGTGGATACGCGCCTGCACTGGCGCCTTGCCCAACTGCAGGTGCAGCTTGAAGGCTTCGTCGGCGGCCCAGCGATGTTCGAAGGCGTGGTAACCACCTGGCGTCATGCTGGTGGCGAAGTCTTTGTCCTCGGAGAAAGTCGGCACCATCGGTGTGACGTATTTGTTTTCGGCCTCGCGGGCGCACACCAGGCCGGTGCCGCGCGGGCCGAACATCCATTTGTGGGTGCCGGCGATAAAGAAGTCGCAATGCATGTCCGGGAAATCGAGGTTCTCGACGCCGAAGCCGTGTACGCCGTCGACCACATAGAGGATGCGGTCGTTGTCGTCACGGTTGCGGTTATGTTCGTTCACCAGTTGGCCGATCTCGCCGATGGGCAGTTTCACGCCGCTGCCCGATTGCACCCAGGTCATACCCAGCACGCGGGTATTGGGGCGGATGTTGCGCTTGATATTGCCCATCACTTCGTCGACGGATACCTGGGCGGCGTTCTCGAACAGGTGGATACGACGCACCTGGGTGCCTTGCTTGAGCACACGAAAATCCAGGCTGTTCTGCGTGGCGTAATGCTCATGCACCGTGGTAAGGATTTCCTGGTCCGGCCGTACCTTGATCCCGCCATAAATCATCGCCAGGCCTTCGGACGTGCTGCCGGTGAGGGCGATCTGTGCAGGGGTTGCATTCAGGTAGCGGCCGGCCCATTCGCGCACCTGGCCTTCACGCTTCCAGGTTTCCTGCAGGTCCCAGTCCATGGCCAACCCGGGGTTGCGGTCGATTTGCATGCGGTAGCGTTCAATGGCCTCGCGCACCGGTTTGGGGTGCGAGGCCACCAGGAAGTTGGAAAGGTGCAGGTAATCCGGGTCCTGGTTGAACAGCTGTTTCAAACCCGTCCATGGGTCGTTCGTAACGGCTGCCACTGCCTGGGGTAGCAATGCGGTGCCCAGCGGCAGGCTCGCGGCAAAGACGCCGGCCTGCTTGAGAAATGTACGGCGGTCGGTCATGGACTTACTTCGTGGTGATTAGCGGTTGGCCAATGGTTTGGCGGCTTTTTGTACCTGGTCCCACACCCGCAGGAAGTTGCCTCCCCACAGCTTGGCGATATCGGCTTCGGAGTAGCCGCGCTGGATCAGCTCTGCGGTGACGTTGCGCACCTCGCCGACGTTCTCCCAGCCCTTGAGGCCGCCGCCATCGTTGAAGTCCGAGGCGATGCCCACGTGATCGATGCCGATCTTGCGCACGGTGTAGTCGATGGCGTC
The DNA here is from genome assembly GCF_001439685.1 of Pseudomonas libanensis. Classification (GTDB taxonomy): domain Bacteria; phylum Pseudomonadota; class Gammaproteobacteria; order Pseudomonadales; family Pseudomonadaceae; genus Aquipseudomonas; species Aquipseudomonas libanensis. The sequence continues at coordinate 525,022 of NZ_JYLH01000002.1, read as the reverse complement.
CCCCAGGTCCTTGAGGGTGGCCTTGGGTTCTTCCTCGAGGATGGCGTACAGCGCGCTGGCGTATTGGCCGAAGCGTTGCTCGGGCCAGGCGGCAATGATTGCGTCACCGGGCATCAAGGCCATGGCCAGGTTGGGCAGTGGTGGCAGGTCGAAGCGTGCGCGCAGGGCGTTGAGCTTGTTCTGGGTCGGTTGGCTCAAGGGGCGCAGGTACGCGGGGAAGCCCACCACCTGCACCACGCCGCCGCTGTTCTTGATCAGTTGCAGTTCCTTGTCGCTGAGGTTGCGTGGGATATCCACCGACGCCCGTGGCGCCGAGTGGGACGCCACCATCGGCGTGCGGCTCAATTGCGCGACTTGCTCCAGGGCCTTGGTCGACATCTGCGACACGTCGATGATCACTCCCAGGTCATTCAAGCGGTGCACCGCTTGTTGGCCGATGGGCGACAGGCCCTCGAGGGCGTCGGTCGAATCATTGAAAAACGGCAACGGGCGCGACGAGTCGGACCAGGCGTTATTACCGATGTAGCTGAAACCGAACATGCGCATGCCGCGTGCGGCCCACAGGTCGAGCTGGTTCAGATCATTGCCCAGGGGATAGGCGTTGAGCATGCTGATGAAAATTGCAAACTTGCCTTCGCCGTGCAGGCGCCGCATATCGTCCGGGGTGTAGGCGATGCCCACCTGGTTGGGAAAGTCGCGGACCATGCCGGAAATGATCTTGTAGCGCACCTCCTGCTCATGGCGGGCCTCTTCGACAAAACCGTCAGTGGGCTTGTGCGGGGCATTGGGGCCGCTCCAGATTTCCGGCCAGCCAAAGATCGTCAGCGCCGCGCCGGACAATCGACCCCGCGCTGCCTTGGCCAGGTCGAACTGGCCGCTGCCATCCCTGTCGGCCTCATTGCCCGCCGTGCCGAAATCCAGGGGCACGGTGATATGGCTGTCAAACGACAACAGGCGATCCTGCATTTCATTGGCTTGCTTGATCACCTCCAGCGAGTAGCCGGCGTTGCCCTTGAACCACTGGTCCCAGACCAGAAAGCCGGCCCCGGCGCCGATAGCCAGGGCCAACGGCAGGCCGATATACAGCGCCTTTTTCGAACGTGATTTTGTCATTGCCATCTCAGTCAGTTGAGGCCTTTGCTATCAAGAAAGAACGAGCGATGACGGGGGAAATTTAGGTGGAGGGGCGCGGCGGTAAATTTCAGCGGGCTGCAAACGTTCTAGCTCTGATTAAGCCGTTTCCTAAGGTAGACAATGACAATCTCTCGACGTGGGTTCATCGCAGGCCTGGCGCTGACCGGCGCGGCCGTGCCGGCGGCCTTCTACGCCCATCGCGAGCTGACGCGGGAAGAGTTGCCCATCACCCCCGGCGAAGCCACGGTCGACCTTGCCGATATTCAGGGCCAGCATCTGGCGGACACCCTGCGCGGCGTATGGAGCCTGCGTCTGGAAGGCCGCGATGCCGGGCTCAAGGGCTTGCCATTGCAAGGCTTGGAACTGCTGCTCGACATCGCCCCGCGTGGCCGCGGCCTGCGTGGTTACCTGGACACCGCCGAGAACCTGCGCGCCGACGGCGAGCCGCGCTACCGCGTATTGGGTGATCTGCTCACCGGCGATGGCGCCGTGCTTTATTGGCGGTTGATCGACCGCGATGCGCAGGCCGGCGTACCCGCCTATGAGTTCAAGATGACCCTCGATGAAGTCTGGGCCGACTTCGGCAATGCCGGCAGCGGCACCCTGAGCGGGCAGATTCTCGACCTGGCGCGCCCCCTGGCCTTGACCGAACGCGACAACCGTTTCATCGCCCACAAACAGCTGTTTCCCGAAGCCCGCCAGCGCATTGGCCTGAATCCGACCTTGCTGGCCTGGTTGGTGTCTCCCGAACACCGGCTGTTTCACCAACTTTGGCACGCCAGCCGTGATCGGTGGCACAAGCTCTCCGAAGAACAACGCGAGGCCCTGCGCGGCATCGGCTGGCAACCCGGGCCCCGGGGCCAGGAGCGCGACGCCCGAGGCAAACGCAAGGATCGCAACGGTTCGGGCATCGACTTTTTCTTCATGCACCGCCATATGCTCGGCACCGCGCGCTCCATGCAGGATTTGCCCTCATGGCCGCAATTCCCCGAACCGCAACCGGCACTGGAACGTGATCGCCTGGGTTTTGTGCGGTACTTCGACAACCACGACGGCTTTGCGCTGCCCCCTTGTTGGTCGGCGCCGGATGACGCCGACTACACCCAGTGGGTCAGCGATATCAAGGCGGCCGAGACCTACCACAGCAACTTCCAGGTCTGGGAATCCCAATACCGCGATCCGCGTTACCTGGCCAAGTTGACCCTGGGCCAACTGGGCTCGGAGATGGAACTGGGCCTGCATGACTGGCTGCACATGCGCTGGGCCTCGGTGCCACGCGACCCGTCCAACGGTGCGCCGGTGCCGTTCGCCCGTGACCCTGCGGACTTTGCGGCGCGCTGGTATGCGCCGGAAAACGACTTCCTCGGCGATCCGTTTTCATCCCATGTAAACCCGGTGTTCTGGCATTTCCATGGCTGGATCGACGACCGCATCGAAGACTGGTTCCGTGCCCACGAACGGTTCAACCCAGGCGAGGTAACGCGGATGAAGGTCAACGACGTGGCCTGGTTTGCACCGGGCCGCTGGGTGGAGGTGGGCGACCCATGGCTGGGCCCGGACACCCACGGCTGCAGCACCACACCGGGGCTGCAACAGGGGCGCTCGATGGAAATGGACCCGGAAATCATGAAGCTGGCCCTGCGCATCACCTTTGGCGCCGATGAGGAACTGCTCGAAGGGTTGTTCAAGCGCGTACCAAAACGGCCGTGGTATGCACGGCATTTGAAGCTCAAGCGCCAGACATAAGGTGTGGCCCAACAGATGTTTTCAAACCTGCTCTTCATCCCTCAGTTGCACACTCATCTCATCGCAACTGCGCGCCCAATTGCTTAGCCATTGCGGCATCGGCGGCGAGGTTTCGTTCAAACCCAGTTCGCGCACGAATTCCGCCGGGGGCAGGGTGCCCTTTGCGGAGCGAAACAAGCCACGTATCACCACCACGCCAATCACTCGGCCGTTACTGACGAAACGGTGCTCCATCAGGCTCCACTTGTGGTCCCAGCCGAGCATGCGGGTGTGCACTTCGAAGACCTCGAACAGCTTCAACTCTCGACGAAACTTGCCCCAGGTATCGCCCACGATCGGCACCGCCTTGTGACGCAGCGCCACACGGAAGGCGCCCGTGCGCAAGACAAAATCCATACGCGCCACATCCGCCAGGGTGAAGTACCGGCCATTGGTGACATGCCGGTTGAGGTCCAGGTCCAGCGGCCAGACGCGCATGCGTACCACCGTGGTGTCCAGGCCATGTACCGGCTTGCGCCAGGGACGGCGCAACAGCATGTGCAGTAATCGAAACCAGAGATTCATGAAACTACTCGACAGTGGATCAATGGCAGCACTGTAAAGGTGCGGGATCGGCTAGGGTAGGTCCGCAAATGACTTATTACATGGGAAAAGCGCAAATCGGGTTCTAATATGCACATTGTTTTGCTGCGGTTTCTTTTTACTCTCAAGGGGGCCTTGCCGACGGTACCAGTGCCTAACTGATGTTCTCGGTCCAAATGTGGGAGGGGGTTTGCTCCCGATGGCGACCTGACAGCCGACCAGTATCTAACTGATGGTCTCGGTCCAAATGTGGGAGGGGGCTTGCCCCCGATGGCGGCCTGACAGCCGACCAGGGTGTTGGATCAGACCGAGTACATATCCATTCCTGGGGTAACGGCCACTATTGGTTCCGCTTTTACAGCGGGTCACTTTGAAAAGCGCAAAGTAACCAAACGCTCTTGCCCCACCACTCGGCACCTCGCCCAGGCTCGGTGTGCCCGTAATCCGACAGGGATTTGGGGGGCCGCCGCCACGCGCCATCCATGGCGCGGGGCGGCTAAACCGGCATCCCTGCCGGTTTACCCCCCAAATCCCTGTCGAATTCCGGCCAGCGTGGTTTAACGGGGCGCCTGAGATCAAAAGCCAGATCAAGAGCGGCTCGCTGCGCATCGTGGTTAGCGTAGGGCGATGCAGGATTTTGCGATATCCATGCAAATCGCAGACGAAAAAAAACCGGCTGATCAGGCCGGTTTGGGGTGTCCCGCCAACAGAGCGGGGTTATACGTGGGTGCTCAGCAAACGTTCGGCACCACCTTCGGCCAGGCCACGTTCCTGCAGGCGGTCAGCACCGCCTTCAGCCAGGCCACGTTCCTGCAGGCGATCCGCACCGCCTTCAGCCAGGCCACGTTCCTGCAGGCGATCCGCACCGCCTTCAGCCAGGCCACGTTCCTGCAGGCGATCCGCGCCGCCTTCAGCCAAACCACGTTCCTGCAAACGATCCGCACCACCTTCGGCAACGCGGGTTTCTATCAGGCGGTCCGAGCCGCCTTCAGCGACTACCGGGTGGGCAAAAGCGTTTGCAGCGAGTACCGAGAAAGCGAGGCTGAGCAAGAGTTGGCGTTTCATGATGGTGTGCTCCGAGTGTCTTGGTTGGGTGCCGTTTGGCATGGGTTTGATGTTACGCGTTGGATTTTTTAAGAGAACTTCATTGCGCTGATGGTGACTATCGATGCCAGCGATGGTCCTTGCCGGACCATCACTGCGAGTCTCACGGCATCTGCGGCAGTTCATTGGGGCGCAGGTCGAACACCAGCACCTCGGCGTCTTCGCCATGGCTCAGGCGAAGCTGGCGCTCATCACGCACCCGCACACCGTCACCTTCCTGCAAGCGTTGCCCATTGAGTTCAACGCTGCCGCGCGCCACATGAACGTAGGCGTAGCGATCCGGCGCCAGCGCCAGGCGGGTGCTTTCGTCGCCGTTGAACAGCCCGGCATACACCCGTGCATCCTGGCGAACGTTCAGCGAGCCATTGGCGCCGTCCGGGGAGATGATCAACTGCAAGCGCCCGCGTTTCTGCGCTTGACTGAAGTGCTCCTGCTGATAGCGCGGCTTGGCGCCGGCCTCGTTGGGCACGATCCAGATTTGCAGGAAGTGCACCCCCAGGCGTTGGCTGTGGTTGAACTCACTGTGGGCCACGCCGCTGCCGGCGCTCATCAACTGCACATCGCCAGGGCGGATCACCGAGCCGGTGCCCAGGGTGTCCTTGTGTTCCAGGGCGCCTTCGAGCACATAGGAGAAAATCTCCATGTCGCGGTGCGGGTGCTGGCCGAAGCCCTTGCCGGCGGCGACGCGGTCATCGTTGATCACTAGCAGGTCGGAAAAACCCTGTTCGTTGGGGTTCCAGTAGTTGGCGAAAGAGAAGGTGTGGAACGACTTCAACCAACCGTGATTGGCGGCGCCGCGTTCGGAAGCTTTGCGAAGGGTCAGCATGGTCCAGTCCTCAAGTGAGCGCGGGCTGCGAGATGCAGGGCGCTTGGGTGAGGAGAAGATTAATGGTTATCGAATTATTCATTAACGAGCTGAAAATAGAATAACTGTCTCTCTCTGGTTGACATTTAAAGTCGTGCCATAATGGCCGCCGAATTTCTGTTCAATGGACTTTCCCCGCTTATGAAAACCGTGGCCATGGCGCTGTTCCCGGACTTCCTGCTGCTCGACATGGCCGGGCCGCTGGAAGTGTTTTCGATTGCCAACCGCTACCTGCCGACAGCCGACCACTATCAGATCCTGACCATTGGCACTGAGCCCGGTCCGCTGCGGGCCTCCAACGGGGTGATGGTACAGACCGATTTGCTCCTGGAGCAGGACCATGGCGCCTATGACCTGCTGCTGGTGCCGGGCGGCCCGGGCGCCTATAACGAATGCCATCCCGCGCTGCTGCCCTGGCTCAAAGCAGCGGCGCCACGGTCCCGGCGTTTCGGCTCGATCTGCACCGGCGCCTTCGTGCTCGGGCACGCAGGCTTGCTTGACGGGCACCGCGTGACCACCCACTGGCATTACACCGAGCGGTTGATCAAGGCGTTCCCCAACGCCATTGTCGAGACCGATCGCATCTACTTGCAGGACGGACGCCTGATCACTTCGGGCGGCGTCACCGCCGGTATCGACCTGGCCCTCTCGGTAGTTGCCCAGGACCACGGCAAGCAAGTGGCGGTGGATGTGGCCAAGGTGCTGCTGGTAGTGATGAAGCGCCAGGGCGGTCAGGCCCAGTTCAGCCCGATGACCGCCGCCGTGGCGCCCCAGGAAACCGCGATCACCCGCGTGCAGAACCATGTGCTGGCGCACCTGGAACAAGCCTTTACCATCGAGTCCATGGCCGAGCTGGCCGGTATGAGTGCACGGCATTTTGCGCGACTGTTCGCCAAGGACGTGCAGATGACGCCCATGGCGTTCCTGCAGGGCGCACGCATCGACCGTGCCCGGCACCTGTTGGAAACCACCGACCTGCCGCTCAAGACCGTGGCGTTCCACGCAGGCTTCGGCAGCGTGCGGCATATGCGCTTTCTGTTCAGTGAAAAGCTTGGCCTGAACCCTACCCAATACCGACAACAGTTCAGTTAACGACACAATGTCCGTCCAGGGCACTCGATTGTCCGTGTCGCTCCCCGTGCCAGCATTGCCCTGTCATCGCCAGCTGGCAAGATAACGCCGAGCCCATGGAAAAGGACGCGCAGGCACTCAAGCACGGGTGTTCCAGCGCTTTTAGCGGACATGCACAACTCTGCGGCGATCAGCTTCGGCCCCTACACTTTTCATCGGCAACAGCGCCTGGTCAGCAAGGCGGGCCTGCCGGTGGCGCTGGGCGGACGCGCCCTGGATATTCTCGCGGTGCTGCTCGAAGCGCCTGGGCAATTCATCAGCAAGGCGACCTTGATCCAGCGGGTCTGGCCCAACAGCGTCGTCGAGGACAATAACCTGCGCGTGCACATTGCCGCATTGCGCCGTGCGCTCGACGGGCCACGCCTGATCCTCAATCACCCCCAGCGCGGTTACTGTTTCGTCGCCCCCGTGCAAGGCTCGGCGCCGACGTTACTGCCACAGCACAACCTGGCGACGCGGCTCAGCCCGGTATGTGGCCGCGATGAGCTTGTGCGGGTGCTGGCGCGACGATTGCCCGGGCACCGGTTGTTGACGCTCACCGGGATGGCCGGCATTGGCAAAAGTACATTGGCCCTGGCTTTGGCCGAGCGGGTATTGCCCCGCTATCGCGACGGGGTGTGGTGGGTCGACCTGACCCGCATGCATGCACCCCACGAACTGCTCGGCAGTCTCGCCACGGTATTGCAACTGCAGGATTGCGAGCGCCTTGATGAGCTGTGCCGCCAATTGGCCTCGCGCCAGTTGCTGCTGGTACTCGATGGTGCCGACCTGCTGCTGGGCGCGTGTCGCAAGCTGGTGCGTGCATTGCGCGAACGGGCGCCCGGCATCAGCGTGCTGGTTGGCAGCCGCGAAGCCTTGCTGTCCCCCGGCGAGTGGGTGCTGCGCGTGCCGCGGCTGGCCGTGCCGTCCCCGTCGGCATTGAGCAGTGTCGAGCAGGCCATGGCCTGTCCCTCGGTGCAGCTGTTCATCGCTCGGGTTTGTGCCGGCCAGCAGGGGTTTGTATTACGGCATCAGGATCTGGCAGCGCTGCGCGATATTTGCCGGCGCCTGGACGGTATCCCGTTGGCTCTCGAATTGGCGGCGGCCCAGGTCGACGCATTGGGCATCAGCGGTGTGCAGAAACAATTGCGCACGGGGCTGCAGACGTTGACCCGCGGGCGCCGCACGGCGGTGGAACACCATCGATCACTGACTGCTGCCCTGGACTGGAGCTACGAACGTCTGAGCCTGCCGGAGTGCTGGCTGTTCCTGCAGTTGGGGTTGTTCAAGAGGGCGGTGACCTTGCCTGCCTTGAGCGAGCTGGTGAGCGGGACCGAGCTTGAGCACGCCGACCTGACCTATCTGCTGGCGCGCCTGGTCAATGTCTCGCTGCTGAGCGTCGAGCCTGGGCTAGGCCCGCAGCACCGCTACCGCCTGCTCAACTGCGTGCGCAGCTATGCCCTGGCGCAACTGCGTGACCCGCGTCAGGTCGAGCGTTTACAGCAGGGCTACGAGCCATGTATGGGCGCTTTTTCAGGCCGGCCGTTTGTCCTGCAACTCGTCGAGCAGGCTGCCTGCGCGGACTAAGTCGCGGGTGGTGAAGCCTTCGGTAAATCGCCCGTAGACTGAACCCAGCAGGTCCCGAGCGGCCTGCAAGCGCCCCTGCTGCTGCCACAGTTGCGCCAGGGAAGTCGCACAGCGCAGTTCCCAGGCCAAGGCACCTTGCTGGTGCGCCAGGCCCAGGGTTTCGAGCAACAGGGCTTCAGCGGCGCGGCTGTCGCCCCGTTGCACCCGCTGTTCGGCACAGACCCGCAGGATTTCAGGCGCGCACCAGCCCGCAGAGCCTGTGCGTGCGCGTTCAAAGGCTGCTTCATCGACTTCGTCGGCGCCGAATGTGATCAGGGTGTCCTCGATCAGTCCCAGTCCCTGCAAATCCTGGTCGACCAGGATACCGGCGTAATGCCCGGCCCAGGTCTGGAACAACTGCGCCGAATGCTTGTGCGACTGTTCCAGCAGTAGCCTTTGCAGGGCTTGCGCATCGTCTTCGGCGCCGTTGTAGCGGGCGATGACGACCCCGGCCAGGGCCAGGGTGTAGCAGATCGAGGTGCCATGATTGATTTGCAGGGCCAGCTCCAGCGCCTGGCTGGCGGTACGCCAGGCACTATCGGGAAACCCTTGCAACCACAGGATCCGCGCCAGCAGGGTCAAGGACGCCACGCTTTGATCGTATTGCACCCCGACACCATGGGCGAAGCGGTTCACATGGCCGCTGTGACTCATGCGCTGCAGCACTTGCTCGGCATTGTGTCGGGCGAGCGCCTGGTCCCCGGTGTAATGCTGGGCCAGTGCGCGCAGTCGTTGGGCGCTCAGTTCCAGCAAGGGTTCGGTGCGCGGGTCGAGGCGATCAAACTGCAGGCTTTGTTGCAGTGCTTGGGCATAGCGCCCGGCACACAGGTTTACAGCCATTTGCCCGGAGACCGCACGCAGTTGCCCTGCAACGTCCCGGTGTGCCAGGGCCAGGCGTTCGGCACTGACAAAGGCTGCAATGGTGCGCGGCGCAGCGCCCATCGCGTGGTAGGAGAGGCTGCCCAAGGCCAATTGCAATTGAAGGATCAATTGCGTGCAGGGCGTGTCGACCTGGCCTATCAGCGCCAGTGCCTTGTCCACATAGCCACCGTGCTCACGTAACAATGACAATTCCTGCCACAGGGGCATTGCGCTGACCGTCAGGCGGATGGCCAGCAAGTGCCCGACGTCCTCGGCAAAGCCCCAGTCGAGCGCGGCGCGCACGTCTTCGCGCAGTGGTGCATAGCGGTCGAGCCAAGGCTGTGTGGCAAGCAGTTCCCAGTCGGTCCGGGCCTGCTCCATCAGCGCCAGGCAGCGGGCCGCATGGCGCTCTCGGGTGGCTGGCAATTCGCCGGCGAGGCTGAGCTTTTCCAGGGCGTACGTACGGGTGATATCCAGCAGGCGATACACCATCTCGTCATCGCCGGCCTCCACATTCAACAAAGACTTGGCCACCAATTGCGTGATGGAGCCCAGCACTTCGGCGGGTGCGATCGTTTCCCCGGCGATCACCGCTGCGGCACTGGCCAGGCTGAAGCCTGCGCGAAAAACCGCGAGGCGGCGCAGGCAGGTTTTTTCGCACTCGCCGAGCAGGTCAAAGCTCCAGTCGAGGGTGGCCCGCAGGGTTTGCTGGCGCGGCAGGGCGCTGCGCCGCCCGCGGGTCAGCAGGCGGAAATTGTCTTCCATCTGTACCAGCAGCCCCTGCAAACCAAAACGCTCGATTTGCGCGGCCACCAGTTCAATTGCCAGGGGAATGCCGTCCAGGCGCTGGCAGATATCAATGGCCAAGGGCAGTTCAGCTTCGCTGAGGGCAAAGCTGTCCTGATGGGACATGGCCCGCTCGATCAGCAATTGCATGGCCGGGTAGCCCAGGGCCTGGGCGCGGTTGCCGGTGGCGGGCGGGCAGGCCAGCGGCTCGAGGCGTTGCACATATTCACCGTCGGCGCGCAGGGCTTCGCGGCTGGTGGTGAGGATGTGCAGGTGCGGCGCATGGCGCAACAAGGTTTCGCTGATCAGGGCGATGTCGTCGAGCAAGTGTTCGCAGTTGTCGATCACCAGCAACATCTGGCGTGCCTGCAGGCTACGGGCGAAGCTGACCAGCGGTGCATTCGCAGCGGGTGTCAGGTCGAGGAGGGCGGCGAGGTTGGGCAGGATCATCGAGGCTGCGCTGAGCGGCGCCAGGTCCAGCAGATGAATGCCGTCACGGTAGTGCCCGATCAACAACTCGGCGACGCGCAGGGCCACGGTGGTCTTGCCGATGCCACCGGCGCCGGTCAGGGTGATGAAGCGCTGCTGCGGCAGTTGCTGCACCAGGGCGTCGATCAGGGCTTGGCGGCCGATCATTCGGGTACGCCGCAACGGCAGGTTATGGCTCGGGCGCTGGGGCATGCCACCTGTGGGTAGCGTCATCGGTTCGATGCTCAGTGGCGCAACAAAACTGTAGCCGCGCTGAGCGACCGTGACGATATAGCGCTGCCCGGCCTGGCCATCGCCCAGTGCCTTGCGCAACGCGGCCATGTGCACCCGCAGGTTGCCGTCTTCCACCACGGTCTTGGGCCAGACCCGCGTGATCAGTTCCTGCTTGCTCACCACATTGCCGGCCTGCTCCAGCAGGACCAGCAGAATATCCACGGCCCGCCGCCCCAGGCGCAGCGGGCGGCCGGCCTCCAGCACCAGGCGCTGGCGCGGGTGGACACGGTAGGGGCCGAAGTGCACGGCCTGGTCGCTCAAGTCAGTCATGGCTGCCCAGGTTCCGGAGTCGAAGATGGGTCAGCATATTCCAGGTGCGTGAAGACCACTAGGCGGCGATTACCAAAGGCTTGTGGCGCGACTGGTGGTTTCGCCAGGTCATCGGGTTCACGCCTTCGCTGCGCGTGAACATGTGGCAGAAGTGCGCCTGGTCGCAAAAACCACATTCCAGGCTGATTTGCGTGAGGCTCAAGGACGAACCGGTGATCAACTCCTTGGCACGCTGGATGCGCTGCTGGCGGATCCATTCCTGGGGTGATAGCCCGGTGGTGCATTTGAATGCGCGGGAAAAGTGGCTGCGCGACAAGGCGCAGGCCTGGGCCAGGTCGGCGATGGCCAGGCTTTCGCCGAGGTTGGCGAGGATCAGTTGCTTGGCGATTCGTTCGCGCCGGGGGCACAGGCCGCCAGTGGCGGACAAACGTGGGGCGTATTGCTCGAGTCGGGCCATGACAGATATCCGTAGTCGATGGGAGCGTTCCCGGTGGATGGATGCAGTGTAGACGCCTGCATTCTTGGTGCAGGTGCACCGGCCTGACGAGTTAATCGTTGTTAATTTCGCCAGCTGCAGGCGTGGAAAAGACAGCACAGGCATGCAATCGCGGGGAGTGCGGATATGCTTCCCTGACTGTCTGGAAAACGTTTGGATACCGCCATGAACCGCAACGACCTGCGCCGCGTCGACATGAACCTGCTGGTGATTTTCGAAGCCTTGATGTTCGAAAAAAACCTGACCCGGGTCGCCGAAAAGCTCTTTATGGGCCAACCGGCGGTGAGCGCTGCATTGGGCCGTTTGCGCGACTTGTTCGACGACCCACTGCTGCTGCGCAACGGCCGCGGCATGGAGCCCACGCCCCGTGCGGTGGCGATACTCAAGGAGCTGCAACCGGCCATGGACACCATCTCGGGCGCCGTCAGCCGCGCCAAGGACTTCGACCCTTCCAGCAGCAGCGCGGTGTTTCGCATCGGCCTGTCCGATGACGCCGAGTTCGGGCTGTTTCCGGCGTTGCTCAGCCAACTGCGCGAAGAAGCACCGGGCATCATCGTGGTGGTGCGCCGGGCCAATTACCTGTTGATGTCGGCACTGCTGGCCAGCGGTGAGATCTCGGTGGGCGTCAGCTACACCACCGAACTGCCGGCCAATGCCAAGCGCAAGAAACTGCGGGACATCCCCTGCAAGGTACTGCGCGGCGATGACGGCGTGGCGCCGCTGACCCTGGATGACTACTGCGCCAGGCCCCATGCGATGGTGTCGTTTTCAGGGGACTTGAGCGGCAATATCGACCTGGACCTGGCACGCATCGGCCGTTCGCGCCGTGTGGTGCTGGCCGTACCGCAGTTCAGCGGGTTGCGCGCACTGCTGGCGGGCACGCAGATTATCGCCACCGTGCCGGATTATGCCGCGTGCGCACTGACCGAGGGCACCCGCTTGCGCGCCGAAGAGCCGCCGTTTGCGATTGACGCAGCGGAGCTGTCGATGGTGTGGAGCGGAGTGCATGACAATGATCCGGCGGAGCGCTGGTTGCGGGGGCGGATTGCGGAGCATATGTCGAGAGAGGGTGGATAGGTCTACCCATCAGCCAAAGAAACACTTGATGGGCATTGAAGTACAGCAAACTCCTAGGCGTCCAAGCGCTTTTTCTGGCAGCTTGCTGTGATATGAGCCTTCTACCATGGGTTAGCTTTTCCATAGAGGACTTGTAGCCAAACATGCATATCAATAAACCGCATTTTGTTCCACATATAGACCCTGAGCCTTCTTTGACCGCTCCAGCGCCAACGGCGGGGGGCGTGACCGAGGAACAACCGGGCGATCATGCCACCTCTTCGGAAACTCCCACCACGCGCGCAAAAAGGAGTACTGCGACACGGCCTGATTCGCCGGCGAGTATTACCGAAACCTCAAAGTTGGACCACGTAAGCGATCCGAAACATGAAATTAAGAAAGAGGCTACAGCACCGAATGGTCTGTATGGCGTGAGTTATTCACTGCCGACCTCAGGCAAAGGGTTGAGCAATATTACCTTTCCAATGAGTATTGCTGAGGGAGCCCAAAGAAAGAGTGCCAAGGATGGGGGGATTTATTACGCGATGCAGTTCGGCGTTATTAATGAAAACGGTAAATCCCTGGGTAACGGTTATATCGGGATGCAGCCGCGGCAAGATGGCAAGGCGCTGATTACGTTTTCGGGGTTTGGTTCGCATTTTTTTGCGCCCCAGGGCCGTGCCGAGGCGGATGGTGGGGCAGGTGGCAGCAATAGCACCCTGGTGGATTTCAAATTTGGCAATAAATATAACCTGACTGTTGAACGAGACCCTGAGAACCCCAAGATATTGAAGGGCTACATCCAGGATGTCACGGATCCTGATAACCCAGGGGTCAAGCAGCATGTCAAAGACATCGAGGTTGACCAGAATGCCGCGTTATCCGGTAACAACAGAGGGTTCGTCGAACACTACGGCGCGAGAATCAACCGGAGTTCACAGATTGCGCCGACCAGTGGCAGTTTTTCTGCGCCCTTTACTACGGATGCTGAAGGCAATGTCAAAGTAGGTTCAATCAAAGGCGACGGGTTATACGGCAGGTACCGGAACTCGACAACAGGGACTCATGAAACAACAAAAGTCGGCGGGGTAGGTAAGGAGCTGAAGTTTTCGTTTCAGGGAGTGGGTCACGAAAAAAAGAGCTGAGACCTCACAGTAGTTATCGCTTAGTAGCAGAAACGCCGGAAGGTCGCAAATGAGGCCTTCCGATACTTTTGCCTTTGCCGGTCGGACAGCACATACATCCAATTCTGCGCTTCCAATTCCCACCAGACTCCTCCCATCGCTCAATCCTGCGGGGGAGTCACCCAACCATGGACCCAACACCCAAGACCAGCCCGGACGAAGTCGTCACGCTGGTGGTCAAGCACCGGGTCAAGCCCGGGCGCGAAACCGAGTACGAAGCCTGGCTGCGCCGTATCGTGCGTATTGCCGGTGAGCGCCCCGGCCATCTGGGCGTCGATGTGGTACGCAGTCGGCAGAACGGTATGGCGCTGTTCACCTGTGTGCTGCGCTATCGCTCCACCGACGCCCTGGAACTGTGGCTCGACTCTCCCCAACGCCGGGCCCTGATCGACGAAGCCGCGCCGATGCTGGCGGACGGCGACCAGACCGAAATCGGCGCCGTCAATGAGTTCTGGTTCGCGCCCCAGGCCGAGGGCGCCGCCCAGCCGCCGCGCTGGAAGCAGGCAGTGGTCAGCCTGTGCGTGATTTTGCCGCAGACCCTGCTCCTGCCGTTTATCTGGGGGCCGATCCTGCGCCTGCACCCGTTGCTGTCCAACTACGTGGTCTCCACCTTCCTGGTCACCCTGACCATTGTGCTGTTGGTGGTGTACCTGCTGATGCCGGCGGCCACCCGCCTGTTCGCTCCCTGGCTTCAACCTTCTGTAAAGGAAACCCTATGAACGCCGATCTGATTCTGTTCAATGGCCAGTTCCACACCGTGGACCGGGAAAACCCACGCGCCACCGCCGTCGCCATCCGCGACGGGCGCTTCGTCGCGGTCGGCACTGACGGCGAGGCCATGGCTCTGCGCGGCAGCGGCACCCAGGTCATCGACCTCAAGGGCCGCACGGTGATCCCCGGGCTCAACGACTCGCACCTGCACCTGATCCGCGGCGGGCTGAACTACAACCTCGAACTGCGCTGGGAAGGCGTGCCGTCCCTGGCCGATGCCTTGCGCATGCTCAAGGACCAGGCCGACCGTACCCCTACGCCGCAATGGGTGCGCGTGGTCGGCGGCTGGAACGAATTCCAGTTCGCCGAAAAACGCATGCCCACCCTCGAAGAACTCAACCAGGCCGCGCCGGACACTCCGGTGTTTGTGCTGCACCTGTACGACCGCGCCTTGCTCAACCGCGCCGCGTTGCGGGTGGCCGGCTACACCAAGGACACGCCCAACCCGCCAGGCGGCGAGATCGTGCGCGACAGCCACGGCAACCCCACCGGCATGCTGGTGGCGCGACCTAACGCGATGATCCTGTATTCGACCTTGGCCAAGGGCCCGAAACTGCCCTTGGAATACCAGGTCAACTCCACCCGCCAGTTCATGCGCGAACTCAATCGCCTGGGCCTGACCAGCGCCATCGATGCCGGCGGCGGCTTCCAGAACTATCCCGATGACTATGCGGTGATCGAACAGTTGGCCAAGGATCAACAGTTGACGGTGCGCATCGCCTACAACCTGTTTACCCAGAAGCCCAAGGAAGAACTCAGCGACTTCAAGAACTGGACCGGCAGCGTCACCCTGCATCAGGGCGATGACTATCTGCGTCACAACGGCGCTGGCGAAATGCTGGTGTTTTCGGCGGCGGACTTCGAAGACTTCCTCGAACCGCGCCCGGACCTGCCGCTGACCATGGAACAGGAGCTGGAGCCGGTGGTACGCCACCTGGTGGAACAGCGCTGGCCGTTCCGCCTGCACGCCACCTACGACGAATCGATCTCGCGCATGCTCGACGTGTTCGAGAAGGTTAACCGCGACATTCCTTTCAATGGCCTGCCGTGGTTCTTCGACCACGCTGAAACCATCACCCCGAAAAACATTGAGCGCGTGCGCGCCCTCGGCGGTGGCATTGCGATCCAGGACCGCATGGCCTTCCAGGGTGAGTACTTTGTCGAGCGTTACGGTGCCAAGGCCGCCGAAGCCACGCCGCCGATCAAGCGCATGCTCGCCGAAGGCGTGCCGGTAGGGGCGGGCACCGATGCCACGCGGGTCTCCAGTTATAACCCGTGGACCTCGCTGTATTGGATGGTCAGCGGCCGTACCGTTGGCGGCCTGGAGCTGCACGCCGAAGGCCTGCCGCGCCTCACCGCATTGGAGTTGTTTACCCACGGCAGCGCCTGGTTCTCGTCCGAGCAGGGCAAGAAAGGCCAGATCAAGGTCGGCCAGCTGGCGGACGTGGCCGCGTTGTCGGCGGACTTCTTCAGTGTCGACGAGGAAGCCATCAAGTGGATCGAGTCGGTGCTGACCGTGGTCGGCGGCAAGGTGGTATACGGCGCGGGTGACTTCGAAGACTTCGCCCCACCCCGCGTGCCGGTGCTGCCGGACTGGTCGCCGGTGGTCAAGGTACCAGGGCACTGGCGTCCGTCCTCGCCCTTGCAGGCCCAGGTGCACCAGTGCAGCGGCCCGTGCGGCGTGCATGCCCACAGCCATGAAAAAGCCCGTCTTTCCAGCGTGCCAGTCAGCGACTTCCAGGGCTTCTGGGGTGCGTTTGGCTGTTCATGCTTTGCCTTTTAATCCAGAAACCCAAGGAGTTACCCCATGACTTACAAGCGCTTGAACAAAGATGACGCGGTTGTCCTGCTGGTCGATCACCAGACCGGCCTGATCTCCCTGGTGCAGGATTTCTCCCCCAACGAATTCAAGAACAACGTGCTGGCCTTGGCCGACGTGGCGAAGTTCTTCAACCTGCCGACCATCCTGACCACCAGTTTTGAAGGCGGCCCCAACGGCCCACTGGTGCCAGAGCTCAAGGCACTGTTCCCGGACGCCCCGTATATCGCCCGCCCTGGCCAGATCAACGCCTGGGACAACGAAGATTTCGTCAAGGCCGTCAAGGCGACCGGTCGCAAGCAGATCATCATTGCCGGCGTGGTCACGGATGTGTGCGTAGCCTTCCCGACCCTGTGCGCCCTCGACGAAGGCTTCGAGGTATTCGTGGTCACCGACGCCTCCGGCACCTTCAATGAAACCGTGCAACAAGCCGCCTGGGCGCGCATGACTGCCGCTGGTGCGCAGTTGGTGAACTGGTTCTCGGTGGCCTGCGAGCTGCAGGT
Organism: Pseudomonas libanensis; assembly: GCF_001439685.1. GTDB lineage: Bacteria > Pseudomonadota > Gammaproteobacteria > Pseudomonadales > Pseudomonadaceae > Aquipseudomonas > Aquipseudomonas libanensis. Next base: position 508,347 of record NZ_JYLH01000002.1, on the reverse strand, counting down.
TGACTGGCGCAACGACATGGAAGGCCTGGCCAACCTGTTGTCGCCGCGCATTCCCAACTACCGCAACCTGATGAACAGCTACTCGGCGTTCACCGCCAAGTAAGCAGATCTGCCCGATGTAGGTAATCTCCTGTGGGAGGGAGCAAGCTCCCTCCCACATTTGATTGTGTCCCACATTAGGTTTGTGGTGTGCCTCTGAACCCGCTATAAATCAGCCCATCGTCCACCGAGAAGCGACAATGAACCCCTTCGAAGACATGCGCCTGTTCTGCCAGGTCATGGAGTCCGGCAGTTTCACCGCTGCTGCCGAACAACTGGGCCTGTCCAAGCAATTCGTCAGCCGCCGCCTGATCCAGCTGGAAGAGCGCCTCGGCGTGCGCCTGCTCAATCGCTCTACCCGGCGCCTGGATGTCACGCCTTTGGGGCAGAGCTACTACGAATCCGCCCTGCGCCTGCTCGGTGAAATCGAGCAAGTGGAGCAGGGCATCGCCGGCCAGAACAGCGAGCCGCGTGGCACCATCCGCCTCAGCGCGCCGTTGTCATTCGCCATGGCTCACCTGGGCTGCCTGCTGCCGTTGTTTCTGCAACGTCATCCGCAGGTGTCGGTGGAAGTCGACCTGAGCGACCGCCCGGTGGACTTGATCGGCGAGGGCTACGACCTGGTGCTGCGCATCGGCACCCTGGAAGATTCCACCCTGATCGCCCGCCGGATCGCCAGCGTGCAGCGGGTGTACTGCGCGAGCCCCGATTACCTGGCGCTGCGGGGCACGCCGTTGAAACCCGAGGACCTGACCGCGCATGACTGCCTGCCCTACGGCCATGGTCGCCAGGTGCAGTGGCGCTTCAAAGGCAAGTTGCAGGGGTTGAATGTCAGTGGGCGTATGCGCGTGAATAACGGCGAGTTGTTGCGTGATACCGCCATTGCCGGGCTGGGGGTGACCTACCTGCCGACCTTTATCGTCGCGGATGCGTTGAAAGATGGGCGCCTGGTGACACTGCTGGACGACTTCGCCCCCGAAGCCCTGACCCTGTCGGCGGTGTATCCCCAGCACCGGCAAAGCTCACGGCCGGTGCAGGCGCTGGTGGAGTTCTTACGCGAGCGCCTGGCTAGCGGCTGTTGAACAGCTGGCGGATCAGGTTCGGGGTGCTGCCGGTCCAGCGCTTGAATGAACGCCGGAAGTTCGCCGCATCGTTGAAGTTCAGGTACGCCGCCACCTCATCATTGCTGTAGCCCTTGAGCTGATACAGGTGCAACGCCACCTGCTTGCGTACCCGGTCCACCTGCTGTTGAAAACCCGTGTTGTGCTTGTTCAACTTGCGCTTGAGGGTCGCCGGGCTCATGGCGAAGGCCTGGGCCGCCTGTTCCAGGCTGGGCGGCTGACGTACCTGGTCGCGCAGGTAGTCGTAGAGACAGTCGAGAAAACTGCCAGCAAAACCCAGCTGTTCGATCTGCTCGCGGGCCTGCCGACGCGCAACCTGACCGGCCGTGGCCGAGGCGCCAGGCCAGGGGCGGGTGAGGTACTCACGCGGGATGCTCATCATGTCCAGCGGGCGTTCGAAGCGCGTGTCTTCGCCCAGATGCACCCAGTACTGCTCGATATAACGCGGCTCGGCATGGCTGAAATTGCATGCCCATGGCAGGCGCTCGCCGCTGAGCCATTGGCTCATGGCAACCAGCGAGGTCATGCAGGCTTCCAGCAGGAAACGCCAATGCTCGCCGGCGCCGCAACTGTCCAGCCAGTACAGGTAGGCGCGATGCTCATCCAGCTCCAGTTGCAGGGTGGCCAACGGGCTGAGCAGCACCTGTTGCTGGATCAGGATTTCCAGGGCCTGGTGCAGGTTCTGCGCATGACCAAGGGCGTGGCTGGCGGCGCCGTAATAGCCCGGCAGCAGACGCTGGCCAAACAAGAAGCTGCTGTCGTCGGCGTCCAATAACTTGCGGCTGTTGCCGATCAGGCCGAAGAACTGTTGCGGGCTCAGGTGCGCGGTGCCAGCCAGGATGTCCTCGTGAAACAGGCCGGTGCCGCGCAGCAGGCGATGGCTGTCGATGTCGCGGGACAAGGCCAGGTCGATCAGCGTGGCGGGTTGGTAATGCCCTGGGATGAAGCGGCTGTCGGCTTCATACCAGCTGGTTTTCACGGTCATCTCAGGCACTTTTCGCAAGCGGTTGCTTGGCCCTGGCCAACGTCAGGTTCAGGCGCTTGAGCAAGTCCTGGGGCGGTTCTTCAAGGGCCATGACCACGGCGGTGGTCGCGGCCAGTTGCAGGCGTTCGCCTTGGTGCCGGGTCTTGTGGGCCAGGCCGAGCACTGCCTGCTGCAACTCCAGCGCCAGCTCCCTGGCCTGGCGTTCACCGGTATTGGGCAGCAGCACCACAAAGCGGTCCCCGGCCAGGCGGCACAGCAGGTCCTGGCGGCGCAGGTTGAGCAGCAGCAAATGGCTGAGGGCCTGCAGTACCGCGTCGCCCTCGGCATGCCCGTAGGCCTGGTTGATGGCGGCAAAGTTGTCCAGGTCCAGGGCCAGCAGCGACAGCGGTTGTTGCTGGTCGCGGCTGTCTTGCAGGCTGTCGGCCAACTGGCGCTTGAGGTAATCGGCGCCGGCCAGCGGCGTGAGTTTGTCGAACAGCCGATGCTCACGGAACAGCCGCTCGCGTTTTTCCATCTGCGCGCTGATCGCCAGTTGTTCGCGGTGCCAGTGGTAGATGCCGATGGTCAGCAGGACCATGCCCACCGGCATCGGCCCCGACTCCAGCCAATGGTCCCAGGTGATGCTGTCGGGCAGGCGGATAAACTCGTCGAGGCTGTCGATCCACCAGGAGAAAAAGATGCACGACAGGCCCAGCGCCAGGTAGTTGGTGACGCGCCCGGCGGGGCGGCTTTTGAGCACCAGTCCCAGCCATACCAGGGCGAGCAGGGCGGAACCGCCTTCGCCGACAATATCCAGCCACACCCACTCGCTGATGCTTTTCAATTCGCCACAGGCCAGGTGCAGGATCAGCCCGAGATTGGCGGCGATCAGCAGCAATGAGAGTTTCCAGCGGTGGGGCTTGAGCACGCCAGGCATGGCTGCGATTCCTTGGGCGAATGAGCGATGGGCGCCAGCACAGCAGATGGATGTGACCGTTGGATGACAGTGGGCGAGGGTCGAATCAGCTCATCTCAAACACACTGGAGATCAAAAAATGTGGGAGGGGGCTTGCCCCCGATAACGGTGTGTCAGCTATAAATTGGCTGACTGATCCACCTATATCGGGGGCAAGCCCCCTCCCACAGGTGACCTTCACAGGTCATATCAGCTCATTCCAAGCCAAAAATCCGTGCAAACCTGCGGTTTACGGACATGACCACTCAATGCTGTCACAGAACCGTCATCCCCCACCCCTAGCGTGCCCTCCCAGTTGCCGGGCCCTCTTGCCTGGCGCCAACGGATTCTTGGGGAGGATTGCATGTACAAGCGCACCGGGCTCGTCAGCTTCACGCTTACCGCCTTTGCCCTGGCGATGGCCAGCGAGCGGCTCACGGCGGCCGAGGCGGCCACCACCGAGCATGTCGAAGTGGTCGGCCAGGCCGCTGCCATGGACAGCGCCCTCAAGGAACAACGTTCTTCCGACAGCATCAAGAGCGTGGTACATGCCGACGGTGTAGCCCAATTACCGGATGAAAACGTCGCCGAAGCGGTGCAGCGCCTACCGGGCATCAGCGTGGAGCGCGACCAGGGCGAAGGGCGTTTTGTCAGCGTGCGCGGCCTGGGCCCGGACCTCAACAGCGTCACCATCAACGGCACCCTGGTGCCCGCGCCGGAGAGCGAACGCCGCGCCGTGGCCCTCGATGTGCTGCCCTCGGAGTTGGTGCAATCGCTGTCGGTGATCAAGACCCTGACCCCGGACATGGACGCCAACTCTCTCGGTGGCACCGTGGATGTGAAGAGCCTGTCGGCGTTCGATCACAAGGGCCTGTTCTATACCGGTAGCACCGAAGCCAGCTACGACAAGAACACCGGCCAGACCAGCCCGAAATTCTCCGGTGCCGCCAGTAACCGCTTCAGCCTCGGCGACGGCATCGACAACTTCGGCGTGGCCGCGGCGCTGAGCTGGCAGAAGCGCGACTTTGGCTCAGACAACGTCGAAACCGGTGGCGCCTGGGACTTCACCGACGGCGCCAGGCTCAACGAATTCGAACAGCGCGACTACGACATCAGCCGCGAACGCGCCGGTGGCGGCCTGAACTTCGACTACAAGCCCGACGACCTCAGCAGCTACTACCTGCGCACCCTCTACAGCCGCTACAAGGACACCGAAACCCGCAACGCCGCCAGCCTTGAATTTGCCGACCCGCAAGCGCCTGGCGAACTGGGCGATGCCGAGGGCAAGCGCAAGCTGAAAAATCGTGAGGAAACCCAGCAAATCCAGTCCTATGTGTTCGGCGGCGAACGCATGCTGGGCCTGTGGACCCTCAGCGGCCAGGCCGGCTACAGCCAATCCAGCGAAGACAGCCCGGCGCACATTGCGGGCGCCACCTTCGACGGCGGCGACTTTGCCAACAGCGGTTTCTACGACAAGGACAAACCCCGCCCGATCATCGGCAGCGGCTTCTACGACGCCAGCAACTTCAGCCTCGACAAGGTCGACTGGGAGAAACAGTACACAAAGGACACCGAGAAAAACCTGCGCCTGGACCTGGCCCGTGACTATGACCTGAGTGGCTATGCCTCCCAGTTCAAGTTCGGTGGCAAGGTCAGCCGCCGCAACAAGGACAACGACTTGGAGGCCTGGGTCTACAAGGACTTGGATCAGCAAGGCTTCAGCGATGAACAGCTCAACCTCACGCAGTTCCAGAAGGGCAGCGTCGACTACCGTCTCGGCCGATATGGCCCAGGCATCAGCGCGGGCAATATTCGCCAACTGATTGGTGGCCTCAATCGGGATGATTTCTACGACCCGACCGAATCCAGGGTCAACGACTTCACCATCCGCGAAGATATCAATGCCGGCTACCTGATGAACACCGTCGATATCGACGACTGGCGGTTCATCGCCGGGATGCGCTACGAGGGCACCGAATTCGAAGCCAAGGGCACCGGCGCCACCGACGGCCAGTTCAGCGCCACAGAGACCAAGCGGCGTTATCACCATTGGTTGCCGGGCCTGCACGCACGTTATCAGATCGATAAGAACACCCAGGTGCGCGCTGCCTGGACCAAATCCGTGGTGCGCCCAACATTCGGCCAGCTGGCGCCGGGTTTCGTGATCGATGATGACGAAGCCACCTTCGGCAACCCGGACCTCAAGCCCCTGGAATCGAGCAACCTGGACCTGGGCATCGAACACTTCATGGGCCGCGCCGGCACCGTGTCGGCGTTCGTGTTCTACAAGGACATCCAGAACTTCGTCTACAACACCGACGTGGCTGGCACGGGTGCCTGGACCAATTTTTCCGAGGCCCACACCTACGCCAATGGCGACAGCGCCAAGCTCTACGGCCTGGAGCTGGCCTACTCACAGAAGTTCGACTGGCTACCCGCGCCATGGAACGGCTTGCTGGTCGGCGCCAACAGCACCTTCAGCCGGTCCAGCGCGGATATCGAGGGTTTCGACAGCGCCAGCGGGCGCAACCGCAAGCGCAGTATCAGCCTGCCCAACCAGTCGGACACGGTTGGCAACCTGATGCTTGGCTGGGAGGACGACAAGCTCAGCCTGCGCCTGTCGGCTAACTACAAATCGGCCTACCTGTATGAACTGGCCTCGATCAACGACAAGGCCCATGACCTGCACGTCGACGCGCAGACCTTCGTCGACTTCAGTGCGCGCTACTCAGTGACCAAGAACCTGCAAGTCAGCTTCGAGGCCCAGAACCTCACTGATGAGTCGTACTTCGTCTACACCGGCCACCGCAATTACAACGGCCAGTACGAAGAGTACGGCCCGACCTACAAGGTTGGCCTGACCTTCACCCATTTCTAAACCACATTGGATCTTCATTGTTTTCGAAGGATTTGTATGTTCATGAGATTTTCCACGCTTCAGTTGTTGATCGCGCTGCTCACCAGCGCCAATGCCTTCGCCGCTGACCTGGCCATGTCCCCTTGGGCACCGAGCCTGAATGCCGAAGCCCTGGCGTTCTTGCCCAACGCCACCGAACGCCTGGCCGCCAGCCGCCGTGACGGCCTGTTGTTGCTCGACAGCCAGGGCGCCGAACTGGCGCGCTTCAAAGGCAGTTTCACCAGCCTCGACACCCGCGTCGCAGGCGCCCAGGTACTGGTCGCCAGCCTCGACAACGACCGCCAACAGGCGTTGCTGGTCAGTCTGGATACCGCCAGCAAAAACTGGGGCAAGCCCCTGTACTTGCCAACCCGTGACTACTCGGTAAATGGCCTGTGCCTTTATCGCGATTCGGCGGCCAACCTGTTCGTATTCCTGGTGGGCGAAGAGGGCAAGGGCGAGCAATGGCTGGTAGGCAACGGCTCGACCCTGCTCACCGAACCCCAGCGGGTACGCGGTTTGCCGCTGCCGCCGTCGGCGCAGTTCTGCCAGGTGGACGACGCCACCCAGCAGTTGGTGGTCAATGAAGAGAATGTCGGCTGGTGGGCCTACCCTGCGCACCCGGAAGCCGATGTGAAACGCACACCGGTGGCGCTGTTCGACAACCCCAAGCGCGAAGCCGGGGCCATGGCGCTGGTGCCGGGTGGCATGGTTGCGCTGGACCCGAAGACCGCCCAGTTGCACCTGTTCCAGCAAACCGGCGAGCGCTGGGCGGAGCAATCGAGCTTGAGCCTGGCGGGTCTGAAAGAACCGCAGGAATTGGCGATCAATGGCCGCCAGTTGCTGGTGCGCGATGACGACAGCGGCAAGCTCTACCAGGCCAGGCTCGACTGGCAGGCCAAGCCCGTTGTAGTCGCCCCAGTGTTGCCGGAGGTTGCGGCTTTGCGCCAGAGCGATCCGGTCGGCCGTCAGGGCGATGCGGCGGATGACCCGGCGATCTGGATTCACCCCCAGACGCCGGCCAGCAGCCGTGTGCTCGGCACCAACAAAAAACAGGGCCTGCTCGCCTACGACCTCGACGGCAAGCTGTTGCAGGAGCTGGCGGTGGGCCGTCTGAATAACGTCGACGTACGCTCCAACTTCAAGCTCGGTGCACAAACGGTCGACCTGGCCGTGGCGAGCAACCGTGACCGCAACAGCCTGAGCCTGTTCAGCATCGACCGTCAGAGCGGCGAGCTGCGTGAAGCCGGTGAAGTGCCCACGCCGCTCAAGGACATCTATGGCATCTGCCTGTTCCAGCCCGCCAGCGGCGAGATCTACGCGATTGCCAACGGCAAGGACGGCACCTTCCTGCAATACCGTCTCAGCGCGCCGCACGGGCGTGTGCAAGGCGAGCTGGTGCGCCAGTTCAAGGTCGACAGCCAACCCGAAGGCTGCGTGGCCGACGATCAGCGCCAGCGCCTGTTTATCGGTGAGGAAGACGTCGGTGTATGGGCGGTGGATGCACGCGCCGATCAGCCGGCGACGTTGACCAGCGTGATCAAGGTCGGCCCGCAGCTGCATGCGGATGTCGAGGGCCTGGCGCTGTACCAGAGCGATAAACGTGACTACCTGGTGATCTCCAGCCAGGGCAATGACAGCTACCTGGTGGTGGACGCCGAACCGCCGTTTGCCGTGCACGGTGCCCTGCGCGTTGGCTTGAATGCCGCCGCCGGCATCGATGGTGCCTCCGAAACCGACGGCCTCGAGGTCACGGCCGTCAACCTCGGCGGGCCATGGAGCCAGGGCATGCTGGTGGTGCAGGACGGGCGCAAGCGCATGCCCGAGCAAACCCAAAACTTCAAGTTCGTACCCTGGGCCGAGGTAGCCCGCGCCTTGAAGTTGCCTTGAGCCTGTCATCAGGCAGTCATCCATTTTCAATCGAATAGGAGCTTCACCATGCACGCGACGATGGAACATATGACGATCTGGGGGTTGATCAGCGACGCCAGCCTGTTGGTCAAGGCGGTCATGCTGACCTTGCTGTTGGCGTCCTTGCTCAGTTGGTACCTGATAATCCAGCGCGCCAGTGTGCTGCGCCGCCTGGAACGGCAGTTGAACGGTTTCGTGCAGCGTTTTCGTGCCGCACCGGATTTGCAGGCGCTGTCCCGTGAGATCCAGCAGGCGGGCGAGGGCGGCATCGCGCCGATCTTTATCGCCGGGGTCCAGGAATACCAGCACCTGCACAATCATGACCCGGCGGTGCTCGAAGGCGTGGAGCGCGCCTTGCAGGTAGCGATCACCGAGCAGGAGATCGAGCTGGAAAAGGGCCTGCAATTTCTCGCCACCGTGGGATCGGTCAGCCCTTACATCGGCCTGTTCGGCACGGTGTGGGGCATCATGAATTCCTTTATCGGCCTGTCCCAGGTGCAACAGGCCACGCTGTCCACCGTAGCGCCGGGCATCGCCGAAGCCTTGATTGCCACGGCCATCGGCCTGTTTGCGGCCATCCCCGCGGTGATCGCCTATAACCGCTTCGCGGCCCGCGGCCAGACACTGCTCACCCGCTACTACGCGTTTGGCAATGAACTGCAAGTGCGCCTGCACCGCTCCCTGCGCGGTACGTCGAGCAACCTGGCCGTGGCCGCCTGAAAGGAGCAATTTCCATGTTAGTCAGGCCGCAACGCAAGCACGGGCCCAAGGCCGAAATGAACGTGGTGCCGTATATCGATGTGATGCTGGTGCTGCTGGTGATCTTCATGGTCACCGCGCCGATGCTGACCCAGGGCGTGAAGATCGAACTGCCCAAGGTCGCCGCCGAGGCGCTGGCCACCGACACCCGCCAGCAGATCCTCACGCTGTCGGTAAAGGCCGACGGTGGCTACTACTGGAACCTCGGCGGCGAACTCGATACCCATCACCAGACCGACAGCGCCGTAAGCCTGGACGAAATGGGCGCCAAGGTCATGCAGGTGGTGGCGGCGCGCAGCGACACCCAGGTATATATCCGCGCTGACGACAACGCCGGTTATGGCCGGGTGGTCGCGGCCATGGCGGTATTGCAGAAGGGCGGTGTCAGCAACCTGGGACTGGTGACCGAGGCCCCGCAATGACGGCGATGATCATGCACAATCCCACGCCGGCGATGGCGCCCAGGGATGCTTCGGGAGTTTGGAGAAACGGCCTCGCCGCCGGCCTGGCGGTGGCGCTGCATGTGGGCGTGCTGGCCGCGCTGATAGTGGGCTGGTCGACGCCAATGCCTGTGGTGGATGCGCCGCGGGTGATGCACACGCAGTTGGTCATGCTGCCAGCTGCGCCCGCGCCTGAACCGCTGGTGGCCACCTCCGTACCCCCTGAGCCTGAGCCGGTGCCGGCAAAGCCCAGGGTCGATCCGCAGGTCCAGGTGCAAAAACTCGAGAAAGCCGCCTTGGCGCGTAAACGCGTCGAGGAAAAGAAAGCCGAGCAACAGCAGGAGCGGCTTGCCACCGAACAACGCAACCGCGAGCTGGAACAACAACGCCTCGATCAGCAACGCCTGGCCGCTGAAAAAGCCCGCGCTGCCAAACCTGCGCCAGCCTTCGACAGCCGCCAATATCAGCCCCTGAGCAAGGCAGCGCCGGACTATCCCGAGCGCGCCCTGGACAAGAATATTGAAGGCGATTGCACCTTGGAGTACAGCGTCAACATTCAGGGCCGCGTGGAGAATCCCAAGGTACTGGACGGCTGCCACCCACTGTTTATCCGGCCTTCATTGGCGGCGGCGAATACCTTTCGCTACCAGCCGAGGATCGTTGACGGCAAGGCCGTGGTCGTACCGGCAGTGCGCAACACCTTCCACTACCGCATCAAATGACCTCTCCCAGCCAACACAGGACCAATGTGGGAGGGAGCAAGTCGAATCGTCGCACCGCCCCTCCCACATTTTGAACTGCGTCAGGCGTTAGCTAAATTCGCTAGTTCGATACCTGAAATATACCGCTCCAGATTCGCCAAAAACGCATCGGCAATCTCATGCTTGCTGTTGGTCGAAATCGCCGACGTATGCGGTGACAACCGCACCCGTGGATGGCGGTACAACGGGTGCCCATCCGGCAAGGGCTCCGGCTCGGTCACGTCAAGCGATGCCAGGCCGACCTGGCCGTTATCCAGCGCCTCCAGCAATGCCTCCTGATCGAGCAACCCGCCACGCGCAATGTTGATCAGGTGCAGCCCGGGCTTGGCGCTGGCCAGCACGTCGCGGTTGATGATATGGCGCGTGGCTTCGGTCAGCGGTGCCGCCACCACCAGGTGGTCGGCGCGGGCGAACAGGTCGTGGATGTCCGTGGCCGCTTCAACACCGGCGCTGAAGGGGGCCTGGCTCTGACGCAGCGCCACCACCTTAATGCCCAGGGCCAGGGCCTTTTGCGCCAGGCTTTCACCAATCGCACCAAAGCCAAGAATGCCAAGGGTGGTGCCCTTGAGCGGGCGCAGGGCAGTGAAATGCCACTGCGCGTCCTTCACCCAGATATCCGGCAAGTGCTTGGACGCGGCAAAGATCGCGGCGAGGGCGAACTCGGCCAGGTTGTCGGCGGCGCTGCCTCGGGACGTGGTCACGGGTGGGCCGTTGAACAGCCACTGCGGGTAGAAGTCGATGCCCGACGACACCAGATGCACCCATTGCGCGCCATAGGGCCAGCCCGGTGGCGGGGTGTCGGGGGCGGTGTAGCCGCGTACGTTGATCGGGCGCAACAACAGGATATTGGCCTGGGGCGGCAGGTCGCTGGGCACGCCAACGGGTACGCCAATCACCTGGGCCTCGGGGTACAGCGGTGCCAGGCGCTCACGGATCACCTGATTGAAGTCTTCGTCCAACTGACTGGCAATAACCACCTGGCTCATGTGCGTTCCTTCTGGCGTTGGGTGAACACGGCTTTGCCGACGCCTTGCAACACCGCGTCGTTCTGCGGGGTGTGTACGCGGCTGCACAGCACGTCGCGATAATGCCGTTGCAGCGGGCTGTGGCGTGACAGGCCGGGGTTGCCGGAGGCCTCGATGGCCAGTTCTACGGCGCGAATGGCGTTATGGGTGATCAGGTACTTCAACTGCGCAGCGTTGGCGGCCGGGGTATGACCCCAGGCGGCGGCGTCGAGCAGGCTGCGGTTGGCGAACAGCAGGGTGTCGATATGGCCGACGGTCTCCTGGAAACGCGGCAAGCTGGACAGCGCCGCGCCGAGGTTGGATGGCTTGCGTTCCTCCAGCCAGTTCACCAGCCAGTCCCGCGCCGACTGGGCCACGGCGTCGTACACCGACGACAGCAGCACCGACATCCACAGCAAGCCGACACCGTCGAGCTCCGGCTGCGGTGCGCTCCAGGGGCTGGTGCTGACGGCGTGGTCCAGCGGCACCAGGACGTTGTCGAGCACCACCTCATGGCTGCAGGTGGCGCGCATGCCCAGGTGATCCCAGGTGTCGATGATGCTCACGCCGGGGCTGTCCTTGGGCACCAGCCAGGCGCCCACCAGCGGGTCGGCATCATCGCTGCGTGCCCACACGCTGAACCAGCTCAAGCCATGGCTGCCGGTGGAGTAGAGCTTACGCCCGCTGATACGCCAGCCGTCGGCGCCGCGCACCGCGGTGGTGGCCGGTAGACCGCCACGGGCCGGGGTGCCCAGGTCCGGTTCGACACGCAGGGCGTTGATCAGCGCGCCGTTGTGCACTGCATCCTCAGCAACTTTGATGCGCAGGTGTGCGGGCCAGGCCTGGCTGTCTTGCAGGCGACTGTGTTGCAGGTACTGCATCACCAGGATCAGCGCCGTGGACGGTTCGCCCTTGGCTATCGCGCTGATGGCCTTACGCGCCTGGGCCAGGCTGGCACCGCCGCCGCCGAGGCCCTTGGGCACGGTGAGGGCGAGCAGGCCGTGCTGGTGCAAGAGCTTGAAGTTGGCGTGGGGGAAGGCGCCGCTTTCGTCATAGACGTGGGCGGTGCTGGCCAGTTCGGCGCTGAGGCGTTCGAGCGTGGTGTCGAAATCGACGATGTCCACAGCCCGTAGAGAGGAGTGAGTCATCAGCAGGTACTCGGTCAAAGTGGGAGGAGTAGTGTCCAGGCCAGTGCCTTGAGCGGGGCTGGCACTACAACTGGGGCGCACGCGTGGCGTTGAAGCTTGGGTCGAAGCCCCGGGAGACGTCGATGTGCTTGGGCAGCAGGCCTTCTTTGACATAGGTGTCGGCGGTGGCTTGCAGGCCGTGGATCACGCTGTCGTCAATCGCGACCGGTGACAGGTGGGTGTCCTTGGCCACTTCGATGTGCACGGCCAACGGCAAGCCGGTGATCCTGGCCTGGGCGGCCGCATATTCATCGGGGTGGGTGTTGGCCCAGGCGTAGGCGCGGTCAACCCGTGCGACAAAGTCGTCCAGTTGCACGCGCTTGTCGGCAATCGCCTGGCCGGTGGCGGCGAAGTACAGGTGATTGCTCAACAGGTTCTTGCCGCTGACCAGCACGCGGGCGTGGCTCTGTGAGGTGACCACGGTGGTGTAGGGGTCCCATGTTGCCCAGGCATCCGCAGTGCCGTTGTCCAGCACCAGCCGCGACTCGGCGGGCAGCAGGAAGATGAAGTGCACATCCTGGGTGCTCAGGCCGACATCGTTCAGGGCCCTGATTGCCAGGTAGTGCCCGATGGAGCCGCGGCCGGTGACGATTTTCTTGCCCTTGAGATCCGCCGCAGTCTTGATCGGCGAGTCCTTGGGCACCAGCAGTGCGGTGGTGTTACGCCCTTCGGCATGGATGATGCTGATCACTTTGATCGAGGCGCCCGCGCCCAGGGCGAACACATAGGGAGCATCGCCCAGGGCGCCGACATCCACGGCACCGGCATTCAGGGCTTCGCCCAGGGGCGAGGCCGAGGGGAATTCAGACCACTTGATTTCATAGGGAACGTTTTGGCTTTCGCCGGAAGCTTCCAGCAGTGCCTTGATCGTGGACTTCTGGTTGGCCACGCGCAGCGGTTGCAGGTCGGCGGCCTGGGCGGTGGACAGGCCAAGGGCCAATGCGGCGCCCAGCAGCAGGCGTTTGAATGGGGTGGCGTACAGCATGGGGCAAACTCCAGGCATTGGATAAAAGGAAATACCTCCGCCTGGAGAAGGGGTCGGATGTGCGCATGAACAGTGCAGCGGTGGCTCAGATCACATAGAAACCATGGGTGCCGTCGCGGGCCAGCTGCGCGACCAGGCCGAACTCCCAGTCCAGGTAAGCCTGCATGGCTTCCCGCGGGTTATCGGTGCCTTCATAGGGGCGGCGGTAGCGGTCGATACGCGGCGAGGCCAGGTGGGTTTCGCCTTCTTCCAGGGGCAGTTGCGCGGCGATCCAGCCGGCAGTGCCGTCCTGTAGCAGGAACACCTGCTTGCCAGTCAGGGCCTCGACTTCGGCCACCGCCAGGCGCGCCAACTGGCTGCTGCCGCAGGTCAATACGTAGCGTTGCGCAGGCGGCACCTTGGCCAGGGCCTGGGGCAGTTGCCCGCGAAGGACCCACCAGGCCCCGGGAATATGGCGTTTGACATAATTGGCGCTGGCAGTGAAGTCCAGCACTAGGGTATCGCCATGGCCCAGCCAGTCGGCGAGAGTATGCGCGCTGATCAGTTCGGCCTGGGGTGGCGCGGGCACCGGAGCGACCCACGCGCCACGTTCGCTGAAATGCGCCGCTTGCAGGTCATCCAGTACATGCACCTGCCAACCCAACTGGGCCAGCCAGGAAGCAGACATATTGGCGCGCACGCCGTCGTCATCCACCAGCACCAGGCGCGCCCCGCGCACGCTGGCAACGTGATCGGTTTCCTGCACCAATTGCCCGCCGGGCGTGGAGCGCGCGCCTGGCAGGTGGCCGGCTTCGAATTCTTCCGGGGTGCGCACATCGAACAGGTAGGTGGTGCGCGTCGCCTCCTGCTGCCAGCGGTGCAGGTCGTTGAGGGAGGTGCGGCCAACGCGGGCCTTGTCGGCAACGCGTCGCGCAGCCTCGGCGGCGCGCTGGCGGTGTTCCTCTGACGTTGGCGCAAAGCGGCGGGCCTGGCCATGGGCGAGGGTCTGCCCGGCCAGGGTCCAGCCGATAGTGCCGTTGCGCAGGGCCGACACCGGATTGGGCACGCCGGCATTGATCAGCGACTGGGCGCCGATAATGCTGCGGGTGCGCCCGGCGCAGTTGACGATAATGCGCGTGGCTGGGTCGGGTGCCAGTTCGCGGGCGCGCAGTACCAGTTCGGCACCCGGCACGCTGATGCCGGTGGGGATGCTCATGGTCTGGTATTCGTCGAAACGGCGGGCGTCGAGCACCACCACATCGGCCTGGCTGTCGAGCAGGGCCTGGACGTCTTCGGCGGCCAGGGACGGCGTGTGGCGCTGGCTCTCGACCAGTTCGCCAAAGGCCTTGCTGGGTACGTTGACGTCGATAAACAGCTCGCCACCGGCCCGGCGCCAACCGTCCAGCCCGCCTTCAAGCAGGCTGACCTGGGTGTAGCCCAGCGCAACCAGGCGTTCGGCGGCGCGGCTGGCCAGCCCTTCACCATTGTCATACAGGGTGACCTGTGTATCGCGGCGTGGAATACGCGAGTACACCTCCAGTTCCAGCTTGGACAGCGGGATATTCGCGGCGAACAGCGGGTGGGCCTCGGCAAACGGCGCTTCCTCGCGCACGTCTATCAGCGCAACTTCTTCACGGTCCAACAGGGCCTGGCGAATCTGCGCATAGCGGCGGGTCGATACGTTGGTCATAGGGCAGGGCTCTTTTCTTTGGACAAGTCCCAGATATTGGGGAGATAGGCGTTGGAATAACCAGAGATGAACAGTTTTTCGCTGCCGTCAGGCTGATACACCGCACGGCGCACCGCACCGATATTGGCGCCGTATACATGGATGCTGATGGACACCTGGTCGGCGTGGGCATTGCTGACCTGATGAATATCGCCAATCCTGGGCGACACCGCTTCGACCTGGCCCGGCAATAGCTGGATCGGTTTGCCTTCAGTCACCAGGCTGCCATCGGGGGCCCGGGCAAAGCCCTGGGAAAACTCCGAGCCGCGCAACATACCGATCAGCCCCCAGACGCGGTGGTCATGAATCGGTGTGCGTTGCCCAGGGCCCCACACAAAGCTCACAAGGCTGAAACGCTGGCGCGAATCGGCATGCAGCAAGAATTGCTGGTAGCGCTCAGGGTCGGGCTGGGCGAATTCGTCGGGGAGCCAGTCATCATGGCTGACCAGTTGCGCCAGCAGCTTGCCGCCACGGTGCAGCAGGTCGCCTTCACGCGGGTTGGCGTCGATCAGTTCCGCCAGGGCGGCTATGAAGGCTCTGAGTCTCTCGGGGTGTCGGGCCTGGGTCATGACCATTCCATCGGCTGTGTTGATGGCGTTATATAAGCATAATGTTTGTAGTTAATATGCTATTTTTTAATGATTAGCTTATAGCCGAAGGTAATTTAGACTCGGTTTGAATAGCGTTAGACGTTATCGATCACAGCGTGGGCTATCCAGACTGGTTGGCGGCAACTATGCTTCACGCACATCTTAATGACTGATCTCTATGTGCGGCCCAAATGAAAATTGACGATATCGATGCCTTTGTCGAAGTGATTCGTTGCCAGTCCATCAGCCATGCCGCCGAGTCGTTGCAACTGACCCAGCCGGCCATTACCCGCCGTGTGCAGAACTTCGAGCAGGCCCTGGGCGTGGAGCTGTTCGACCGCAACACCAAGCCCCTCAAGCCGACGCTGATCGGCACCCGCGTCTATGAACAATGCCGGCTGATCCTGCGCGAGATGGACGCCCTGCGCGAACTGGTAGCCACCGATGCGCCGCCCACCGGCGTGTTGCGCCTGGGTGTACCGCAGACCATCGGCGACGTGGTGTTGCTGGACGCGCTCAAGCACCTGCGCACTGAATACACCGACCTGCGCGCCCAGGTCGCCACCGGCTGGGGCAGCCAATTGGTCGGCAAGATCGAACGCGGCGAGCTGGATGCGGCGGTGGCGTTGTTCCCGGCGGGCAAGATCTTCCCGGACAACATCGTCGGTGAGTCCATCGGCAAGATGGAGCTGGTGGTGGTCTGCGCCAAGGCGCAGTTGCCGAAAAAGCCGTGCAAGCTGGCGGATGTGTACCAGAATGGCTGGATTCTCAACCCGGATGGCTGCGGCTTCCGTGCCGGCTTGCAACGCACCTTGTCTGACCAGGGCTTGGCGCTGCGGGTGAACCTGGAAACCTTCGGCACCGAACTGCAATTGGGTTTGGTGGCCGACGGCCTCGGCCTGGGCCTGGTGCCGCGCCCGTTACTGGAGCGCAGTGCCCATCGCGAGCAGCTGGCGGTGATGCCGCTCAAGGACTTCAAGCCGGTGATGGACCTGTGGCTGATCTACCCGCATTTCCTTGGCAACCTGCAGGGGCCGGTGGATGCGTTTGGCCAGTGGGTGGCAGACTCCCTGCACAAGATCCGCAACGTGGCCTGATATGAAAAAAAATAATAATTAGCTTAGATTAAAATGTGCTTTTTATTATTTTTTTGCTTCCCCTAGGCTGGTCTTGAGTCCTTAAGGCCATCCAGGAAGTTTTGCCATGAGCAGCGTCACCTCGCTATCCAGTGTTTCCAATACCGTCCGCCAGCGCGTCACACCAGAGGAATGGGAGGTGCGCGTCAAACTGGCCGCCGCCTATCGCCTGGCGGCCCTGTACAAGTGGACCGACCATATCTATACGCACTTCTCAGCCCGTGTACCGGGGCCCGACGAGCATTTCCTGATTAACGCCTTCGGGTTGTTGTTCGATGAAATCAGCGCCTCCAACCTGGTCAAGGTCGACCTCGACGGCACCCTCGTCGACGACCCCACTGGCCTGGGGATCAACTACGCCGGCTACGTGATCCACAGCGCCATCCACGGCGCGCGCCATGACCTGCAAGCGGTGCTGCACACCCACACCCGCGACGGTATCGCGGTGTCGGCGCAGAAGGGCGGTTTGTTGCCGATCTCCCAGCACTCCATCGCGTTTTCCGGGCGCGTGGCCTACCACGGTTACGAGGGCGTGGCCCTGGACCTGGACGAGCGTGAGCGGCTGGTGGCAGACCTGGGTGACAAGAGCGTGATGATCCTGCGCAACCATGGCTTGTTGACGGCGGGGGTCAGCGTCGAGCACGCCTTCCAGCAACTGCAAAGCCTGGAGCGCGCGTGCAATATCCAGATCGCGGCGCAGGCGGCGGGGAATGCCGAATTGATCTTCCCACCGGCGGAGGTGGTGGCCAAGGTCGAGGAGCAGGCCAAGGTGTTCAGCAATGGACAAGGGCCTGGCGTGGCGCGGCATTGGAATGCGCTGGTGCGGCAGTTGGAGCGGACTGATACCGACTACAAGAACTGAGTTGGAACAGCTTATTGAACACAGTGAAAATCCAAATGTGGGAGAGGGCAAGCCCCCTCCCACATTGTGCCTAAGCCACTTGCTGCGCCTGTTCCCGCTCGGCAACCAACTGGCGGGTGAGGGGAATCAACTTCTTGCCATAGTCAATCGCATCATTGAGCGGGTCAAACCCACGAATCAGGAAGGTGGTAATTCCCAGGTCGTAGTAATCCAACAGCGCCTCTGCGACTTGCTCAGCAGTGCCCACCAACGATGTGGAATTGCCCTGCGCCCCGAGCAACCCGGCAATCGCGGTCCACAAACGCTTATCCAACCGCGACCCCTGCGCCGCCGCCGCCAGCAACCGCCGCGAGCCTTCATTCGGCGGCTCGCGGCGCACAAAGCCATTCTTCTCGGCCAGCGCCGTGGCCTGCTGCAGAATCTGCTCGGCACGTTGCCACGCCAGTTCCTCGGTGTCGGCGAGGATCGGCCGCAACGACAGGCTGAAGCGAATCGTACGTCCATGCTTGGCCGCTTCGGCGCGCACTTGGGTCACCACTTCGCGCACCTGCTCATAGGTTTCGCCCCACAGCGCATACACATCCGCATGCTTGCCGGCCACGGCAATCGCCGCCGCTGAAGAACCGCCAAAATACAGCGGGATATGCGGCTGTTGTGGCGACTTCACCGTGGAGTGTGCGCCTTGCACTTGATAGTAAGTGCCGGTGAAGTCGAAGGGCTGCTCGCTGGTCCACTCCTGGCGCACCACGCTCAGGTACTCGTCGGTGCGCGCATAGCGTTCGTCCTTGCCGATATGGCTGCCATCGGCACGCAGTTCGTTGTCATCGCCGCCGGTGATGATGTGCACGGCAGTACGCCCACCGTTGAACACATCCAGCGTGGCGAACTGGCGTGCAGCCAATGTGGGTTGGGCAAAACCCGGGCGGTGAGCGATTAAAAATTGCAGCCTGGTGGTGACGCTGGCCGCATGGGCGGCGATCAGCGTGCTGTCCGGGCTGTTGGAGTGGAAGGCTATCAGGGCGCGGTCGAAGCCCGCCGCTTCGTGGGCGCGGGCGACGCTTTCGACGTAATCCGGTTGCAGGGTCGGGCCGCTGCGCGGGTGGATTTCCGAGGCGTGGTGGCCGCCGATATAGCCGATGAATTCAATGCTCATGGTCAGGTCCTTGTCGAGGTCGGTAAACAAGCCTCCACCGGGCGGGGGGTCGGTCCGTAGATGTGAAAGTAGGGCCAGCGGCCGAGCCTGTAAAATGCCGTTTGGTTCTAACCTAATTATTAAAATATAAAATGTTGATATTTATTCAATATCAGAAAAATGCATTTAGTCTGCGGCTTCGCGCATCGCGATGCCGGGTTGGGCGCCCTGACTCGTCGCACCCGTGCGGTCCGCCAGGTAACGCGCTGGCGGCTGGCCCATCGCCTTGCGGAACATGGTGATGAACCCGCTGGCATTTTCGTAACCCAGGTCCAGGGCCACGCTCTGCACACTTTCGCCGTTGGCCAGGCGTTGCAGCGAGAGGATCACGTGCAATTGGCGGCGCCAGCGGCCGAAACTCAAACCGATCTGCTCCAGCAACAGGCGCGTCATGCTGCGCTCGCTCATGCCGATGCGCATGGCCCACTCGCCCAAGGTGGATTTGTCGCCGGGGTTGGCCAGCAAGCTATTGGCCAATCGCGTCAAGCGTGGGTCTTGGGGCATCGGCAAATGCAGGGCCTCGATGGGGGCTTCGGCCAGCTCATCCAGCAAGGTCGCCACCAGCCGGCCCTGGGCACCGTCTTCGTCGTAGAGCGGCGGGAAACTGACCGCCTTGCCGATCAACGCGTGCAGCAATGGCGACACCGCCAGGGTGCAACATTGGTGGGGCAGGGCGCTGGCAGCGCCGGGGTCGATCAGCAGGCAGTACACATCCGCTTCCCCGGCCCCCCGCGCTGCGTGGGTCACACCGCCGGGTATCCACAGTGCGCACTGTGGCGGCACGATCCAGATGCCGGCCTCGATCACACAATGCACCACGCCGCGCAAGGTATAGATCAGTTGCCCGTGCTGATGGTGGTGGGGGGTGTGTTCCCAGCGCTCGGAAGTACTGGATGCGCCCACGGCAACTATCGGGCGCGGGATGGCAGCGGCATCGCGTACCCGGCAGGGGTCGTAGTGGTCGAGGCGGTGATGGACCATGGTGCTGGCTACCTTGGCTGGTTTGCGAAACATTCTGGCTATTATGTGCAATGCCGTCCAGCATCTTGGCGCTTATGATGAGAACCAATCTCATCCAAGGAGCTTTGCCATGCGACTCGACAGTTCTACTTTCCCCGTGGTGAAAATCGTGTTCGACGCGCCCAATCAAGGCGGGCCCGAAGATGCCTTCCTGATCTTCGAACGCCTGCTGGCCCGCAAGCAGCCTTTCGTGTTGTTGCATGAAAAAGCCGTGGATGAAAACAATCACGCGCACTCCCATGAAGAACGCAAACAGGCCTCGATCTGGATGAAGAAGCACAAGGCGGCGCTACGCGCTTACGTCAGAGGCATGATCCAGGTCGAACCCAGCGCCGCCAAGCGCCTGGCCCTCAAGCCCTTTGCCGTGACATTCGGCAAGGCCTGGGGCTACCCGTTGCTGGTGGTGGAGTCCAAGGACCGCGCCTGGGCGCTGGCCCGGGATGTGCTGGATGAGCAGGTCTCGGATGTGGCGCATTTCTAAGCCTGGCCAACCCTCGACAGCGCCCACAATTGAACTACCTTGATTGACGAGCCTTCCCACTCGGTACTCAAGCATGCGCACGTTATGGACGCGGTATCTGGCGTTGCTGGACAACGACCTGAGCACACAGATCTTCGACAACGTAAAGAACCTGCTGGTGTGCGCACTGTTGTTCGCGGCGGGCACCAATACGCTGGTGGGGCAGCGTGAGTTGTTTATCGGGGTGTTCGCCTCCAACGTCGCCGGTTGGGGGCTGATTATCCTGTCGACGCTATTGATGTTGCTGAACGTCAGTGATGGCATTCGAAGGCTGGCCAAGTTGCGCTATCACTTGGCGCTGCAACTGTTGCTGATCCTGGTGTACGTGGTGGTTGCCGAGCGGGTGGTAGAGATTGTGTGGGGCTACCGCGCCCATTAACGTATCCTGCGCGCCTGGTTTTTTACTGATTCAAACAAAGATGACAGGACAAGATATGCAGGCGCTGCTCGAGTCGATCCTCGACGAAGTGCGCCCCCTGATCGGCCTCGGCAAAGTGGCCGACTACATCCCCGCGCTGGCCGACGTGCCGGCCCAGCAACTCGGCATCGCGGTATACGGTAATGACGGCGCAGCTTATTGCGCCGGTGACGCCGACACCCTGTTCTCGGTGCAGAGCATCTCCAAGGTGTTCAGCCTGGTGCAGGCCATCGATCACGGCGGCGAAAGCATCTGGGAACGCCTGGGCCACGAACCGTCGGGGCAGCCGTTCAACTCCATGGTGCAACTGGAATTTGAACGCGGCCGCCCGCGCAACCCGTTTATCAATGCCGGCGCCCTGGTGATCTGCGATATCAACCAATCGCGCTTCGCCGTGCCGATCCTATCGATGCGTGATTTTGTACGGCGCCTGTCGGGCAACCCGCAGATCCTGGTCAATAGCGTGGTTGCCGAGTCCGAAGCCCAGCATGGTGCACGTAACGCGGCCATGGCCTACCTGATGAAATCCTTCGGCAACTTTCACAACGATGTGGACGCGGTGCTGCACAGCTACTTCAACTACTGCGCCTTGCAGATGAGCTGCCTGGACCTGGCCCGGGCGTTCAGCTTCCTGGCCAACGAAGGCGTAAGTGCCCACAGTGGCGAGCAGATTTTGACAGCGCGCCAGACCAAGCAGGTCAACTCGATCATGGCCACCAGCGGGCTGTATGACGAGGCGGGCAATTTTGCCTACCGCGTCGGGTTGCCGGGCAAGAGCGGGGTAGGTGGCGGGATTGTTGCGGTGGTGCCGGGGCAGTTCACGGTGTGCGTGTGGTCACCGGAGTTGAACGCGGCGGGGAACTCGCTGGCGGGGATGAAGGCGTTGGAATTGTTGAGTGAGCGGATTGGGTGGTCGGTGTTCTGAACACATCACCAAAGCAGAATGTGGGAGGGGGCTTGCTCCCGATAGCGGTGTGTCAGCTAGCATATTCTTCACTGACCCACGGCTATCGGGGGCAAGCCCCCTCCCACATTTGGATCTCCAATGTTTTGGAGGTCTTCATACGGTCTTGTCTTTACGCGACTGGGTGGGTTTCATCCAGCACCTTGCCTACCAGTAGCTGCACGCCTTCGAGCATTCGGCAGATACCCAGCGCTACATTGCGGTGGGCGCCGTCGATTTCGAAAGCGAGGTGGGTGGCGATGTCGGTAATGGATGCCAGGTCTTGGGAAGCGTTGATCAGCAGGGTTTCAGTGCCCAGGCCATCGCGTACATTGAAAAGCCGATTGTGGGATAGATCTTCGTTTTCTTCGGGATGCTCAGAATTTTGTCGAGTAGTGTCATTGATCACGGGTAGACCCTCTGGTTAAAAAGCTTCCTTGACAATTCGGACGGTCAAACCCGGTCGCTGAATTGGCAGCGACGGCCAGAGGTTAGTCAGCGAAGTTCCGAGCGACAACCTGAAACAGCTGTGGGAAATATCCTAACGCCGCAAATCCTCTGTGGGAGCTGGCTTGCCTGCGATAGCGGTCTTTGAGTGCCAGATGTGCTGGCTGACACAGCGCCATCGCAGGCAAGCCAGCTCCCACATTTTGACAGTATGCCCCGAGGGTTAGCGGCGTGGCTTGTAGAGGCGCGGCACGATCATGCCCACCTCACGCTGATAACGCCGATACCGCTCACCAAACAGCGCCACCAAATCCCGTTCTTCGAAACGGACGCCAATGTAGAGATACACCGACATTCCCAGCGTAAACACCAGATGACCCACCGTCATATGCGGCGTTGCCCAGAACGCGATCAAAAACCCCAGGTACAGCGGATGACGCACGAGTTTGTAAAGCAGCGGGGTCCGGAATATCGGGGCCTGCTGCGGTGTGTTGCGCCATCGGTCAATCGCCTGCTTCAACCCGAACAGTTCGAAGTGGCTGATCAAGAAGGTTGCCAGCAAAACGATACCCCAGCCCAGCCAGAACAGGCCGGTCAGGACTGCCTTGGCCCACACCGTTTCAACCGCCCAGACGGTGTCGGGAATGGGTTGCCACAGCCAGAACATCACCCCGAGCACCAGGCTGCTGAGCAGTACATAGGTGGAGCGTTCAGCCGGTGCGGGAATGAATGTGGCCAACCAGCGCTTGAAGCCTTTGCGCGCCATTAGCGTGTGCTGCACGCCGAATAAAATGATCGATACGCCATCGATCAAGACGGCGGTGGGCCACGCAACCAATGGCCCGTCGTTGATGTTTTTAGGCACCACCACACTGCCAACGAAACCGATCAAATATAAACAGATAAACAAAAACGCCAGATAACAGCAGGTGCTGTACGCCAGCCCGATAACTCGGGCGGCGCAATGCTCTGGAGCATTTTTAACGCTCATGAAAACTTCCCCCTTTCCATAGGATTAATGGCCTGCAAGTCCAGCAGGCCCATCATGAAGTCCGATGCGTCAGCCTAGCGGATATCACCCGTGCGGTAACCTGTGAAAACTGACAGTGCTTGGAATGTGATCAACCGATATTGAGCCGATCCAGCAAGCTGTACCAAGCCACCCCAGCCCCAATATAAAACCGCTGCAACCCATGCAACGGCAACCGCTGCAACGGCGTCACCGGGTAGGCAAACTCTGCATGGCTGTCGCACAGCCGGCCGGCCAGTTGCTGGCCCAGGCTGGTACACAGCGCGATCCCTCGCCCATTGCAGCCCAGTGCCAAGGTCAGCCCCGGCGCCGGTTCGTGGACATGGGGCATGAAGTCCCGCGTGATCGCGATACGCCCGGCCCAGCGGTAGTCAAATTCCAGCGGTCCCAACTGCGGAAACAGCAGTGCCAGTGAGCGCTCCAGGTGGGCAAAGTCCTCTGGCCCGGTGGGGTCGTGGAACAAACCACGGCCACCCATCAGCAGACGCCCGTAGGCGTCTTTACGAAAATACAGCAGCAACCTCTGTGCGGTAGACACGGTTTCCTGGCCGGGCAAGATGCTCTCGGCCGCGTGACCCTTCAATGGCTTGGTGGCGACGATAAAACTGTTGGCCGCCAGCACACTCTGAGCCATGCCGGGCCACAGGTTACTGCTGTAGCCATTGGTCGCCAGCACCACTTGATCGGCCGTGACCTGCGCGCCACCCGCTGTTTGCAGCTGCCAAGCCGAACCCTGGCGCTGCAACCCTGTCACCGCGCTGTGGCCATGCACCCGCGCACCGGCCGCCAATGCCGCTGCGACCAAGCCACGGGCGTACGCCAAGGGTTGGATCGCGCCGGCACGCCCATCCAGCCAGCCGCCGGCAAACGCCGAGCTGCCCATGCGCGCCGCTACTGCACTGGCATCCAGATGTTGCACCGGCACGCCGCGCCGGGCCCATTGGTCCGCCCGCGCATGCAGCCTGGTCACGCCTCTTTCGTTGTAAGACACCTGCATCCAACCCTTGCGCACCGGGGCGCAATCGATGCCATGGCGCTCGATCAGCTTGAATACCAGCTCTGCCGAGCCCGACACCGTGGAGATCAGCGTCTCGGCGCGTTCCGGCCCGTACATCCGCACCAGTTGCTCCGGGTCATATTTGAGCGTGGGGTTGACCTGCCCGCCGTTACGCCCCGACGCGCCCCAGCCTGGCTCATGGGCTTCCAGTACACACACGCGCACGCCACGCTCAGCCAAATGCAGCGCCGTCGACAAGCCGGTATAGCCAGCGCCGACAATCGCCACATCGACCTTCACTGACTCGCTCAACGCGGGCGTGGGCACTACTGATGGTGCAGTCGCCGACCATAACGACTTCATGACAGGCTCCGCGTGTTGCCGGTGGGGTGCAGCACGCGCCGCAGGAAGTCCTGGGTGCGCGCATGCTGTGGGTTGCCCAGTACCTGCTCGGCGGGACCGCTTTCGACAATGTAGCCGCCATGCAGGAAGCACACGCGGTCGGCTACTTCACGGGCGAAGCCCATTTCGTGGGTGACCACGATCATGGTCATGCCTTCATCGGCGAGCGTGCGCATCACTGCCAGCACATCGCCGACCAGCTCCGGGTCAAGGGCCGAGGTGGGCTCGTCGAACAACATGGCTTCGGGTTTCATCGCCAGGGCGCGGGCGATGGCCACGCGCTGCTGTTGGCCGCCGGAGAGTTGTTCCGGGTAGGCGTCGGCCTTGGCGCTCAGGCCGACTTTTTCCAGCAGCACCAGGGCTTCCTCGCGCACTTGCCGCGGCGGCTCACCTTTGACGTACACCGGGCCTTCCATCACGTTTTCCAGCACGGTGCGGTGGGGGAACAGATTGAAGCGCTGGAACACCATGCCCATGCGGCTGCGCAGGGTGTGCACGGTCTTGCTGGCGCGCTGCACGGTTTCACCGAACACCTTGATATGGCCGCCGTCGTAGGCTTCCAGTGCATTGATGCAGCGCAGCAGGGTGGATTTGCCCGAGCCCGAGGGGCCGACCAGGCACACCACTTCGCCCTTGGCCACGTCGAAGTCGACGCCGTGCAGTACGCGGTGGTCGCCGTAATGTTTTTGCAGTTGGCGAATCTCGATCATGCTTTTTTCCTCCGGCCCAGGTACTGCTCCATGCGGCGCAGGCCATATACCAGCGGCAAGCTCATCAGCAGGTAGAGCAGGGCGACCAGGGTGTAGACGGTCATGTTCTGGAAGGTCGATGAGGCGATCAGTTGGCCCTGGCGGGTCATCTCTGCCACGGTGATGGTGGACACCAGGGACGAGTCCTTGAGCATCATCACCAGGGTGTTGCCGTAGGGCGGCAGTGCGATGCGAAATGCCTGGGGCAGGATTACCCGGCGCATCATCAGCATCGGGCGCATACCCAGGGCCTCGGCGGCTTCACGCTGGCCCTGTTCGACGGCAATGATGCCGGTGCGGAAGTTCTCGGCCTGGTACGCCGAGTAGGCGATGCCCATGCCGATCACCCCGGCGTAGAACGCGGTGAGGTGGATGCCCATGTCCGGCAGCACGAAGTAGATGTAGAACAGCTGCACGATGATTGGCAGGCCACGGATCACATTGATGATGGTACTGGCCGTCCACGACAGCGCACGGATCGGCGACAGCTTGAGCAACGCCAGCACCAGGCCGATGGCGCTGCTGAGCAGGAACGACAACACCGTGATCTGGATCGTCACCCAGGCGCCTTGCAGCAGGATCGGCAGGAAGTCCTGGGCGTTTTGCAGGAACTCAGCCAGGTTCATGGGCGCGCCTGGGTATCCAGCCCCCATTTCTTGAGAATGCTGTCCAGTGTGCCATCGGCCTTGATGCTGGCGATGGCGTTGTTCAGGCGTTCCAAGGTTGCGGCATCGCCCTTGCGCACCACCAGGCACACTTCGCCGACATTGGTGGGCTGGTAGTCAGGCGCCAGTTTCACGCCTTTGAACAGCTTCTGGCGGATCTGGTAAGCCACCACCGGCTGGTCGCCGACGGCGGCCTTGATGCGGCCCAGGGACAGGTCGCGGACCATCTCGCCGATGGAGTCGTAGGTGCGGATTTCCTTGAAAATGCCCAGCTTGTTCAATTGGTCGTAGAAGATCGTCCCGGCTTGCACGCCGACCACCTGGCCTTTGAGCGGGGTGAGGTCGGGATAAGCGCCATTGTCATCGGCGCCGACGATCAGGCCCTCACCGTAGGCATACACCGGTGCGCTGAAGTCGACCACCTTGGTGCGTTCTTCGGTCTTGAGCATGCCGGCGGAAATAAAGTCCAGCTTGCCGGAAGTCAGCGACGGGATCAGCGCGGCAAAGTTGGTCTGCTCGATCTGGCTGCTGAACCCACCGGCCTTGCCCACGGCTTCGGCCACGTCGACCATTACACCCTGAATGCTATTGCTCTTGATATCGAGGAAGGTAAACGGCGAACCACTGGCCGTTGCCCCGACTTTGTACGAGGACGCACTCTCTGCGTGCGCAACGCTGATACAAAGCGTGGCACATACACCGAAGGCAAGGCGGCGAAACAAGGGCGAAAGACTGTTCATCGGGTTACTCCATAAGGAAAACAGAAGTCAGTAGCGCAAGCGACTGCCGATAAAACCGCAAGCTCTATGCCATTTTGAATCGGATAAATCGTAAATGACCTACTAAAGTTTGAAAAATGAACTTATCGTATCGCTATGCGATATCTTGTGGTCATTTCGCAGCTTTTAAGGTAGAAATATCGCCACGCCTGATTGACCTGCCCGCGAGTTCGCCATGCCCGAAGACCGCAACAGTTTGCACAACCAATCCCTGGAAAAAGGCCTGTCGGTGCTCAAGGCATTCAGCGCCCAGCGCCGTAGCATGAGCCTTGCAGAGGTGGCCGAGGCCGCCGGCATGTCCAAAAGCTCGGCCCAGCGCATGGTGTTTACCCTCGAAAGCCTGGGTTACCTTCGGAAACACTCGCGCACACGGCATTACCAACTCACACCTCGGGTGCTGGAGCTGGGGTTCAGTTACCTGGATGCGCATTCGTTGATCGAGGTGGCCAACCCGTTTCTGTCGGAGCTGACGCGGTTGACCGGCGAGACGTCATGCCTCACCGAGCCTGCGGGCTACGACATGACCTATATCGCGCGTTTCGTCAGCTCAGGGTTTGTGCCGGTGCACATGCCGATCGGTTCGCGGGTGCCGATGTATTGCACGGCGTCGGGAAGGGCGTATTTGAGCGCGTTGCCGCAGGAGGAGGCGTTGGTGTTGATTGAAAACAGCCAGCGCATTGCGCACACCAGCCAGACGTTGACTGACGTCGGGCAGATTCTGGAATCGTTGCAACAGGTACGCGAACAGGGCTATGCAGTGAATGGCCAGGAGCTGTTCCTGGGCGATATGACCATCGGTGCGCCAGTGCTGGGCGCCAATGGCCGCCCGGTGGCGGCGGTGCATGTGGTGGCGCCGACCAGTCGGTGGAGCAGGGCGGATGCCGAGCGGCAGTTGGCGCCGGCGTTGTTGCAATGTTCGCGAGCGCTGAGTAACTCGGCGCGGAACTTGGAATAACAGACCCCCTAAAACCAAATGTGGGAGGGGGCTTGCCCCCGATTGCAGTGTGTTAGTCAATACAGCTGTGACTGATCTACCGCTATCGGGGGCAAGCCCCCTCCCACAGTTTTGTGTGGTCAGCTATCGCCTATCAGGCAATCGCATCCCAAGCGCGATCACCGTTCTCGTCCTTGATCCGGGTCGGCAAGCCCATCACATCCAGCGCTTTCAGGAACGGCTCAGCCGGCAGTTCCTCAACGTTGGCCATGTGCTTCACATCCCACTCGCCACGCGCAACCAGCAGCGCAGCAGCGACCGGTGGAACGCCTGCGGTGTAGGAGATGCCCTGGCTGTCGGTCTCGGCATACGCCTCTTCGTGATCAGCCACGTTGTAGATGAATATTTCACGCGGCTGGCCATCCTTGGTGCCTTTGACCAGGTCGCCGATGCAGGTCTTGCCGGTGTAGCCCGGGGCGAGCGAAGACGGGTCGGGCAGCACGGCCTTGACCACTTTCAACGGCACCACTTCCAGGCCTTCGGCGGTCTTGACTGGCTTCTCGGAGAGCAGGCCGAGGTTTTTCAGTACGGTGAACACGTTGATGTAGTGTTCGCCGAAGCTCATCCAGAAACGCACGTTGGGCACGTCGAGGTTTTTCGACAGCGAGTGCACTTCATCGTGGCCGGTGAGGTAGAGGTTCTGCGAACCAACTACCGGCAGGACGTCGGTGCGTTTGACTTCGAACATGGTGTTGCTGGTCCACTGGCTGTTCTGCCAGCTCCACACCTGCCCGGTGAATTCGCGGAAGTTGATTTCCGGATCGAAATTGGTAGCGAAGTATTTGCCATGGGAGCCGGCATTGACGTCGAGAATGTCGATCGAGTCAATGCGGTCGAAATGCTGTTGCTGCGCCAGCGCGGCGTACGCGTTGACGACACCTGGGTCGAAGCCCACGCCAAGGATGGCGGTGATGTTCTTCTGTTTGCATTCTTCCAGGTGATTCCATTCGTAGTTGCCGTACCACGGCGGGGTCTCGCAGACCTTGCCCGGCTCTTCGTGGATGGCGGTGTCGAGGTAGGCCACGCCGGTATCGATGCAGGCGCGCAGTACCGACATGTTAAGGAACGCGGAGCCGACGTTGATGACGATCTGCGACTCAGTCTCGCGGATCAGGGCCTTGGTCGCTTCCACGTCCAGGGCGTTCAGCGCAAAGGCTTGGATATCGGCGGGTACCTTGAGGCTACCCTTAACCTTGACGCTGTCGATGATGGCCTGGCATTTGGAGATGTTGCGCGACGCGATAGCAATACGACCGAGTTCGTCGTTGTGCTGCGCGCACTTGTGGGCCACCACCTTGGCGACACCTCCTGCACCAATGATAAGAACGTTCTTTTTCAATTGCTTTATTTCTCCTATATCCGCCAGCTTAGGAAAGGCTGGACAGGTAGTCGTCGTAACCAAATTCACGAACCACCTCGACTGTACCGTCGAGTTGTTTCACTACGATGGACGGCATTTTCAGGCCGTTGAACCAATTTTTCTTGACCATGGTGTAGCCTGCGGTGTCGATGAACGACAGCCGATCGCCGATGACCAGCGGACGATCGAATTGATACTCGCCGAAGATGTCCCCGGCCAGGCAGGATTTGCCGCACACCATGTAGGTGTGTTCACCCTCGCTTGGCGCCAGCTTGGCATTGAGGCGATAGATCAGCAGGTCCAGCAGGTGGGCTTCGATGGAGCTGTCGACCACGGCCAGGTGCTTGCCGTTGTAGAGAGTGTCGAGCACGGTGACTTCCAGGGAGGCGCTGTTGGTGATCGCAGCTTCCCCCGGTTCCAGGTACACCTGCACGCCGTACTTCTCGGAGAACGCCTTCAAGCGCGCGCAGAACGCGTCCAGCGCATAGCCTTCACCGGTAAAGTGGATGCCGCCGCCGAGGCTGACCCACTTGACCTTGTGCAGCAGGTCACCGAAACGTTCCTCGATGGTGCCAAGCATCTTGTCGAACAGGCTGAAGTCGCCGTTCTCACAGTTGTTGTGGAACATGAAGCCGGAGATCTGCTCGATCACGCCGTCGATCTTCACCGGGTCCCATTCGCCCAGGCGGCTGAACGGGCGCGCCGGGTCGGCCAGCAGGTAGTCGGAGCTGCTCACCTGCGGGTTCACGCGCAGGCCGCGGGTCTTGCCCTCGGAACGCTCGGCAAACCGCTGCAGCTGGCTGATGGAGTTGAAGATGATCTTGTCGCAGTTCTCCAGCATCTCTTCGATTTCATCGTCGGCCCAGGCCACGCTGTAGGCGTGCGCTTCACCTTCGAACTTCTGGCGGCCGAGCTTCAACTCATACAGCGACGACGAGGTGGTGCCGTCCATGTATTGCTGCATCAGGTCGAACACCGACCAGGTGGCAAAGCACTTGAGCGCCAGCAGAGCCTTGGCGCCGGACTGCTCGCGCACGTAGGCAATCTTCTGCATGTTGACCAGAAGCTTCTGTTTATCGATGAGGTAATACGGCGTTTTGATCATTTTTGAGAGCCTGCGGCGGTGCCTGCCAAAAAAGGACACGCATTGTGCCCGCACTTGGAACAGATCGAAAGGTTAGTGGGCGGTTTTTGCGCGCCGTGCTTGAGCATAGGGCTTGAGTATTACGGTTCGTTAGGATGACCGCGCTGCAAACATGAGCGAATCTTGTGATGATCTAGAATAAAATGAGTTTGTCTCACTATTGTCGCCTGCCGACAATGGCTGCCATAAATACCGACATTGGAGTTGTAAGTCATGGCAGTCGCTCATTCCCTGGGATTTCCGCGCATTGGACGCGATCGTGAACTGAAAAAAGCGCAGGAAGCGTTCTGGAAGGGCGAGCTCGACGAGGCCGGTCTGCGTGCCGTGGGCCGTGACTTGCGCAAGACCCATTGGGAGCTGCAAAAACAGGCCGGCATCGAACTGCTGCCCGCCGGTGATTTCGCCTGGTACGACCAGGTGCTCACCCACTCGCTGATGTTCGGCGTGATCCCCGAGCGCTTCCGCCCGGCCGATGGCCAGGCCACGTTGCACACCCTGTTCGCCATGGCCCGTGGGGTCAGTGACAGCTGCTGCGGCGGCGCCCACGCCCAGGAGATGACCAAGTGGTTCGACACCAACTATCACTACCTGGTGCCAGAGTTCAGCGCCGACCAGCAGTTCCACCTGGGGTGGGACCAACTGTTCGAAGAGGTCAAGCAAGCCCGTGACCTCGGCCACACCGTCAAGCCAGTCGTGATCGGCCCGCTGACCTACCTGTGGCTGGGCAAGGCCAAGGGTGCTGACTTCGACAAGCTCGATCTGCTCGAGCGCCTGCTGCCGCTGTACGGCCAGATCTTCCAGCGCCTGGCGGACCTGGGCGTGGAGTGGGTGCAGATCGACGAGCCGATCCTGGTGCTCGATTTGCCGCAGGAATGGAAGAACGCGTTTGAGCGTGCCTACAACCTGATCCAGCGTGATCCGCTGAAAAAGCTGGTGGCGACCTACTTCGGAGGCCTGGAGGAAAACCTCGGTCTGGCCGCCAACCTGCCAGTGGATGGCCTGCACATCGACCTGGTGCGAGCGCCGGACCAGTACCCGACCATCCTCGACCGCCTACCGGCTTATAAAGTGTTGTCCCTGGGCGTGGTCAATGGCCGCAACGTGTGGCGCTGCGACCTGGAAAAAGCCCTGGCCACCTTGCAGCATGCCCACGAGAAATTGGGTGATCGCCTGTGGGTTGCGCCGTCCTGCTCGTTGCTGCACAGCCCTGTGGACCTTGGCCGTGAAGACCAGTTGGATGCCGAGCTGAAAAGTTGGTTGGCCTTCGCTGTGCAGAAGTGTGCGGAAGTGGCGGTGCTGGCCCAGGCCGTCGATCAGCCCGAGGCGCCCAACGTAGTTGCTGCCTTGGCGCAGAGCTGCACCATTCAAGCGGCCCGCGCGGCTTCGCCACGGATCCACAAGCCTGCCGTTCAAGCCCGTATCGCCGCCATCACCGCCCAAGACAGCCAGCGCCACTCGCCATTTGCCCAACGCATCGCGAAACAACGGGCCGGCCTGGATCTGCCGCTGTTCCCGACCACCACCATCGGTTCGTTCCCGCAAACCGCGTCGATCCGCCTGGCACGCCAGTCTTACAAGGCCGGCAAGTTGAGCCAAGCCGAATACGTCGAGGCCATGCACAGTGAGATCAAGCACGCCGTCGAGGTCCAGGAACACCTCGGGCTGGACGTGCTGGTGCACGGTGAAGCCGAGCGTAACGACATGGTCGAGTACTTCGCCGAACAACTGGATGGCTACGCGTTCACCCGTTTCGGCTGGGTGCAGAGCTATGGTTCGCGCTGTGTGAAACCGGCGGTGATTGTGGGTGATCTGAGCCGCCCGAAAGCCATGACGGTTGAGTGGATCCGCTACGCCCAGGGCCTGACCGACAAAGTGATGAAGGGCATGCTGACTGGCCCGGTGACCATGCTGATGTGGTCGTTCCCAAGGGAAGACGTGAGCCGCGAAGTGCAGGCACGGCAACTGGCCCTGGCGATTCGTGACGAAGTGCTGGACCTGGAGGCGGCCGGGATCAAGATCGTGCAGATCGACGAAGCCGCATTCCGTGAAGGCTTGCCGTTGCGCCAGGCGCAGTGGCAGCACTACCTTGACTGGGCCACCGAGGTGTTCCGCCTGTGCGCCTGTGGTGTGCGTGACGAAACCCAGATCCACACCCACATGTGCTACAGCGAGTTCAATGATGTAATCGAGTCCATCGCGGCGATGGATGCCGACGTGATTACCATCGAAACCTCGCGTTCGGATATGGAGTTGCTCGACGCGTTCGAAGCCTTCGCTTACCCGAATGAAATCGGGCCGGGGGTGTATGACATCCACTCGCCACGGGTGCCGGATGCGTCGGAGATGGCCAACTTACTGCGCAAGGCCGCCAAGCGGATTCCGGCAGAGCGCCTGTGGGTCAATCCCGATTGTGGGTTGAAGACGCGGGGCTGGCCTGAGACCGAAGCGGCGCTTATTCACATGGTCACCGCCGCGCGCCAACTGCGTGCCGAATTGGCCTGACACGGATTAAAAATGTGGGAGGGGGCTTGCCCCCGATGGCGGAGTTTCAGTACCAAATCCATTGGCTGACCCACCGCTATCGGGGCATAGGTATCTACACAACTTTGGGGTGACGCTGGACCTGTGGCGAGGGAGCTTGCTCCCGTGACGGACTGACAGCCGACGCTGATCGAGCTGACGCACCGCGATCCAAATGTGGGAGCTGGCTTGCCTGCGAAGGCGGCCTTAAAGCCGACCAGGATCTCGGGTCAGACCGCGTACATATCCGTTCCTGCGGTAATGGCTGCTATTGGTTCCGCTTTTACAGCGGGTCACTTTTGAAAAGAGCCCAAAAGTAACCAAAAGGCTCTTGCCCCACCACTCGGCACCTCGCTCAGGCTCGGTGTGCCCGTAATTCGCCAGGGATTTGAGGGGTCGCCGCCACGCGCCATCCATGGCGCGGGGCGGCTAAACCGGCATCCCTGCCGGTTTACCCCCCAAACCCCTGTCGAATTCCGGCCAGCGTGGTTTAACGGGGCGCCTAAGATCAAAAGCAGATCAAGATCAAGAGCGACTCGCTTCGCATCGTAGTTACCGTCGGCTGCTACAGCCTACAAAGTTGTGTAGATACCTATGGCTATCGGGGGCAAGCCCCTCCCACATTTGGAGTAGCGATAGTCAGAGATATTTGAGCCAGACGATGTCGCGCCGACGCGCTTTGAGCGCGGCAAACCAGCGCACGGGCGGGTACAACGCCAGCGGCAGCAACAGCGCGGCCAGCCACACCGCGCCGATGCTGTCGAAGCCGAAATAATTGCCGTGGTTGAGCCCAAGCAACGCAGCACAGGCCACATACAGTATTTTCAGCACATACAGGTGCAACAGGTAGAAGAACATCGGCGCGGCACCAAACACGGCCAGTACACCGATCCAGCGTTTATGCCCGACACGTTCGAACGCCAGCAGTACCAACAAGCCAATGCCCAGCGTCAACGCCAGGAACAACAGCGAAGGCGGGTACTTGGTAATGTTGAAGAAGCTCATCAGTGTCTGCACGCCGCTGTCATACGCCTGCCAAGGCTTGTCGCCGTACCCGTTGACCGCCCGCAACAACACAAAACCCATCAGTGCGCCCAACCCTGCCACCAACAGATAACGCTGACGTGTGGCCGGCGGTGTGACATTGGCAAACCAGGGACCCAGACCGTAGCCCAGGGCAATCACGCCGATCCACGGCAACACCGGGTAGGTCACGCGCAGCCGCAGGTTTTCAGACACCTGGATCCAACTGCGTTCATGCAGGATCGACCACGCCACCTGCAACGTCGATCCCGGGGCGAAGTGCACTGCATCGAGCAGGTTATGCCCGGCAATGATCACCAGGGCCAGGCTGATCAGCAACGCACGCGGCAACCACACCAGGGCGGCGAGGGCGATCATGCTCACGCCGATTGCCCAGATCACCTGCATATAGATCACTGTGGGCGGCAACTGGAACGTCCAGGCGAAGTTGACCAAGGTGAACTCCAGCACCACCAAAAACAGCCCGCGCTTGAACAAAAACGCCGAAACGTCGCGCCGGCCCTGGTATTTCTGGCCATACAGCCAGGCCGACAAGCCGGTGAGCAGCACAAATACCGGCGCGCATAGATGGGCCAGGGTGCGGCTGACAAACAGCGCAGGCTCGGTGCTATCAATGCTCATCGGGTCGCTGACCTGGCGATACAGCAGGAAGGTTTCGCGCACATGGTCCAGTAGCATGAACAGGATCACCAGGCCGCGCAGGGCGTCGATGGACTGCAGGCGTTGGCGTAAGGTAGTAGCGTCAGTCATAAGCAGGGAATCGCAAGCGGGCAAATAATTGACGTTATCCTATAACATTTATTGAGGCGCATGATGATCAGCATGAAGACGCAATCGGCCGAGGCCGTGATCGAATTCTGGAAACAGGCGGGGCCCAAGCGTTGGTTCGCCAAGGACGATGGCTTCGACACAGTTTTTCGCGACACCTTCTACGCCACCCATATGCAGGCCGCACGACGCGAACTGGAAGATTGGCTGACCGGTGCCGACGGTGCGCTCGCGTTATTGATCCTGCTGGACCAATACCCGCGTAACGCCTTTCGCGGCACCGCGCATATGTTCGCCACCGATCCCCTGGCGCGTTTGTATGCGCACCAGATGGTGGACGCTGGCCTGGATCAACAGATCGAACCCCAGTTGCGTGCGTTCTGTTATCTGCCGTTTGAACACTCGGAAGTTGCGCAGGACCAGCAACGCTCGCTGACGCTCAACCAGCAGTTGGATGCCAATACCTACCACTGGGCCAAGGAGCATGCCGTTATCATTGAGCGGTTCGGGCGCTTTCCTCATCGTAATGCAGTGTTGGGCAGGGCTACGACAGCCGCAGAACAGGCGTTTCTGAATGAAGGAGGGTTTGCGGGGTAGGCGTATCAGGGGCACCCGGCTATCCGCGTGTCCCTTTTCATCGAGCTTATCCATACCAATGGCCCGGCATCGGTTTGAGTCTATGCGATAAGCCGTCCACCTCATTGAAGAGCATCATAGTTATTTGAGGAATTGGCCTACAAAGTTTTGGGCTGAATCCCATATCTTGCCTGCTTGTAAAGTTCTCCTGCATGTTCAAGTATTACTACTGACTTGTCATCCTCAACATGGATAGGTAGATGCATGAACAGTTATTCGAATATTCGAAAGATTTTCGCGGTGGGTGAGCCTTTTTGGGATCGCACACATAAAGCAGGAATGAGCGGAGTTGTCGCTGAGCATAAAGGTGATGGGTTAATGGAGGCCGCGGATAGGACATTCATTAATATGTGCTCCTACTCCTATCTTGGCCTGGATTCGAATCCGAAAATATTGGAAGGCAGTCTATCGGCGTTAAGGGGGGCCGGGGTGCTGAACTCTTCAACTTCCAGGGTTAGAATTAAACTGCCATTGCTGGAGGACGTGGAATCATCCCTCTCTGAGTTATTTTCCGTTAATGCGTTAACCACTTCATCGTGTGCCGCGGCCGCTTGCGCTGTACTGCCATTATTGGCCGCAGGCTTTTTTACCGAGGGTCAATCGCCCTTAATGGTATTTGATCGGTCGGCGCACTTCTGCTTGAACCTGATGAAACCCATTTGTGCAGATGAAACACAGGTGCTGACTTCTCCGCATAACGATCTGGACTTTCTGGAGGATTGCTGCAGGAAAAATCCACGCGTTGCTTATATTGCAGATGGTGTGTACAGCACGGGAGGGGTGGCCAAAATCAAGGACCTGATGGGTCTGCAAGACAAGTATGGCCTGTTTGTCTTGTATGATGAAGCCCATGGCTTGTCCATCAAGGGCAAAAAAGGGCGAGGCGTGGTCCTTGAAGCAATGGATGGGTTGAATGCTAATACAATGATCATTGCGTCACTGAATAAGGGGTTTGGTGGCTCTGGCGGCGCTATCTTCTTTGAGAGTTCGATTAACAGCTCAAGACTGTTATGCTTTGGGGGGCCTCTCTCGTGGTCTCAACGAATCAATACGGCGGGGTTGGGCGCGATATTAGCGTCAATTAAAATACATGCATGCAGTGAGATAGATATTCTGCAAGAAAGGCTGGCAAAAAATATAAACAGGTTTGATCAACTTGTACCAAGTGCCGCCATCGGCGACGGGCTTCCAATACGCTTGATCCCTATGGTCGACGAAGTTCACGCCATTTCCGCTGCGGCAGCTTTGATGCACGAAGGCTTTTACACGTCTCCTTTATTTTATCCGGTGGTTGCCAGGGATTCGCCCGGCTTGCGAATCATGTTGCGGGCCAATCTTCGGGACGCTGACCTTGTGCGGTTTTGTAGCGCGGTGAACTCAGTGCTCTAGGTTTCAGTGCAGGTCAAATGTATCTGGAGAATGTAAAGTGCAGCCAAGTACAAAAATGCTGATGTTAGCCTGCAGTACGACAATGATGGCGCAATCGGGCGTGACTCTCTATTTACCGGCCATGCCTGATATTGTTACAGCGCTGAGTATGAGTGAGACTGAAGGGTACAATTCCCTGCTGATGTATTTGGGGGGCGCTGTGGCCCCAATTATACTGGCTGCCCCAATTATTCGTATGTTTGGCCGTTCAGCCGTTCTACTCGGATTTTGCGGCCTGTTTTTTAGCGCAAGTCTTTTGTCCGCGTGGGCGTGTGACGATACAAGTTTCTACCTTTCCAGGCTGCTTCAAGGCTTTGGAGCCGGCGGCGCTGCTTTGATAGCACGGGCCTTGTTGTCTGAAAACTTTTCGGGGGCGCGCTTGGCGAGAAGTTTGTCACTATTGTCCTATTCCTTTGTTTTTGCACTGATAGTAGGGCAAGTCGTAGGTGGTTCCCTGGTTGCATTTTTTCGCTGGGAAGCGGTTGCCGTTGTCATGGCCTTTGGTTCGTTTGTCTCGGCAGCCTTAGTGTTACCTGCAAGGCAAGCATTGTCTGAACTTGATACCGACAGCCGGCGGCGGGTAAGAGGCTCAGGTTACGCCTGCCTAAGCCAGCCCTCGTTTTATATGCCCGTCTTAGTCGGTGGGTGTGGCTATGGAGTGTTTGTCGTATATCAGGGAGTGGGCGTTTATGTCTTTGATCGGCTTCTGGGGTGGGGGAGCGCCCAATACGGAATGTTGGGCGTATGGCTGGGACTGGCCTACCTCCTCGGGGCGCTGACGGCAAGGCATGCACTGAAATCGATGAGCGTTCATGCGCTCTCAGTGGTGGGCGTCAGTGTGCTGGCTGTCGCGATCGTGCTGTTTTTATTAACCACCTTGAAGTACATGGATCGACACATTGCGATCGCGGCGTATTTTGCAGTGTGGTATGCCCAGGCGCTGATGTATCCCTGCGTTGCGTCTATGGCGGTAAAAAAATACCCAGGTATAGAGTCAATGATGCTGTTTAGTTTTTTACAGCAGTTGGTCGCACTATTGTTTGGAGCGTTGGCGTCACTGGCCATTCCTTTTGGAATGCACATTGTGGCACTGCTTGCCCTTGGTCTGGGGAGCTTGGGTGCGGTGGTGATGATTCTATTGTCAATAAAAAGGATTTGATATGGATAGGCTGGCTAGAAGTTGGTTGTGTATCCCCGCCTTAAAGGATGGGCTTGAAGAGAAAATTTTCCAGTCTGCGGCGGATATCGTGCTGTTGGACTTGGAAGATTCCATACCCGAAAGCAAGAAGCAGGTCGCCCGCGAAAGGCTTTTATCATTCGAGAGTGACATCTGGCGCCAGTACGATCTCGCCATCAGAGTGAATGCGCTATCCAGGCCGGAAGGTGTCAGGGATTTGGTGTTTTTGATGGATAACAATATTGTTCCTAAGTACTTGGTCATTCCCAAGGTGGAGTCTCCCGGTGAATTACGCATCCTGGGTGAGTTGATATCGGTTACCGGCGCGCATACGAAGATCTTTGGAATTATTGAAACGTTAAAAGGCTTGCGCGGCATTGATGCAATTATTAATGACTCAGTCAACCTGTGCGGCGTGATTTTGGGCAGCGCAGATTTATCCGCTGAAATCAGCTTTCGTATCTCTAAAGCCGCATTGATGCAGATAAAGTGTGAGGTGGCGCTGGCGGCGCTGAGTGCAGGCTTGAAAGTAATTGATACGCCTTGCTTTAACTTGAGTTGTAAAACACAACTGGCGGATGAAATTGAGTCGGCCA
This sequence comes from Pseudomonas libanensis, assembly GCF_001439685.1. GTDB lineage: Bacteria > Pseudomonadota > Gammaproteobacteria > Pseudomonadales > Pseudomonadaceae > Aquipseudomonas > Aquipseudomonas libanensis. The sequence goes on along the minus strand of NZ_JYLH01000002.1, from coordinate 470,200 downwards.
AGGCGCTCGGGTATTCGGGGAAAATTGCAATTCATCCAGCGCAGATTGGATTGATCAATACATTGTTTTCGCCTACGCAAGAAGAATTGAGAAAGGCCAACGCTATTATTGCCAGTCTGAACGCGTCCGAGTTGCCTACTGCTATAGCCTCTGTCGACGGTGAGATGGTTGGACCGCCCTTCGAGCATTTGGCGAAAAAGCTGATTGCCACTCATCAGTTGGTGTTGAGCAAAGATAGTAAGGGGGTTATATGAGTATTGAGGGTAACTACTATAAAGCATTAAGCAAGTTGGTTGAAATTTCGCCTGGGCGTTATCGCGAGGATCATGGGCTCAGTTTTGGTGATTTTGAGATAGGCGATGTTTATGAACACAGGCCAGGACGAACAATTACTGAAACTGATAATGTATGGATGTCTTTGGTCTGTATGAATGATCACCCGCTGCACATTAATTCGGAGTATGCAGAGGATACGGAATTTGGTGCTGTCTTGGTGTCCAGTCTTGTCACATTTTCGATAGTGGGGGGGATGAGTTTAGCCAGTACCAGTAGCAAAGGTATTGCAAACCTTGGGTGGGATAAAGTGCGGCTTTTGGCGCCGGTATTTGTGGGGGAGACGATCTATGCCGAAAGCGAAGTCATTGCAAAACGCCGTTCTGAAAGCAGGCCCGGGCAAGGGATTGTTACGGTAAGGACCAAAGGGGTAAAGGCCTCAGGAGAGATATTTCTATCCTGTGAGCGTAGTTTTTTAATTGGGATCTAATCGCCATGCCAAGAGGTCGATATGCAAGTTATGACTGAGACGGCTATACATCATGTGCTCAGTATGAGTGAGGCCATTAGTGCATTGTACGCAGGTTATACCTGCCATGACGGGGCGGATCAGCATCCGCCTCGGACTTTGCTAAGAGTGGGTGAGCAAGACGCCACGTTTGGTGTAATGCCTTACTATTCCATGCGCGATAATTTATTTATCGTAAAGGTGGTTTCCCATCATGTGTTTAATAGGCGCAGAGGACGCAAGTCCATTAATGGGATTATTATCGTTCAAGATGGCGCAACGGGGGAGGTTAAAGCGCAATTTGACGCCGCCACTATTACCGCACTGCGCACGGGAGCCACTGCGGGGCTCGCGACTGATCTGCTGGCACGCAAGAACTCGAAAACACTTGCTGTGATTGGCACCGGAGACCAGGCCGCTGCCGCGCTTGATGCGATGTTATGCGTAAGGAATATCGGACGCGTAGCTGTGTATTCCCGTAGCAAGGACAATGTAGGGAACTTTATCGATCACGCGACCGAAAAGTATGGGCGCCGCGTGGTATTCCATGGCTGCGAGGATGCACGCGCCGCGCTTTGTGGTGCTGACATAGTGTGTACCGCCACAACCTGTGCTGAGCCGCTGTTTTCTGCAGATGATGTCGTGCAGGGCGCGCATGTGAACGCCATAGGCAAGCACACCCCAGTGTCTCGTGAGTTTCCACTTGAGCTTGTGCCCCGCTCGATACTGCTGGTTGAGGATAGAGAGGCGGCTATCAGAGAAGCGGGAGGTTATCACCGTCATGCGGTTTCGATTCCTGAAATGCTTCAGGCAGAACACCGTGAGTACCAAAGCCAGACCACCATTTTTTCTTCGGTGGGCACGGCTTTCCAGGATGCATGCATCTGTGTGGCTATTTTGAAAAAACTACAGCTCTTGAAGACATAGGTCATATAGGTAGCTAGTCCCTGAATATCAGCAGGTAGCCATAAGCCGCTATTCCCGCCAGGAATGCCCCCATAAAAACCCGGCATTGTCTTTCTTGGCCCGGATCTCGTAGCGTGATGATTCATCCTTGGAGATCGCCCCATGAGCCAACGCCCGCTGCGCCTCTACGTTGATTCGCTGTTTACCAGCCCTTACGCCATGTCGGTATACGTTGCCCTGCGGGAGAAAGGCCTGGCATTCGAAACCGTCACCCTTGACCTGGATGCCGGGCAGCACCAGACAGCAGATTTCACCCTGCGCTCCCTGACCCAACGGGTACCCACCCTGGAGGAGGGTGACTTCGCACTATCGGAGTCTTCGGCCATCACGGAATACCTGGAGCAGGCCTACCCCGGGCCCAGTGTTTACCCAACTGATCTGCAGCAGCGGGCAAGGGCGCGACAGGTCCAGGCCTGGCTGCGCAGCGATTTGCTGCCGATCCGCCAGGAGCGCTCGACGCTGGTGGTGTTCTGCGGGCAGAAGATGCCGCCTTTATCGCCGGTGGCTCAGGCTGCTGCGGGCAAGTTGATCACTGCTGCTCAGGCACTTCTGGCAGGCAACCCTAAGCATTTGTTTGGCGAATGGTCAATTGCCGATGTGGACCTGGCGGTGATGCTTAATCGCCTGGTCCTCAACGGCGACGCCGTACCGACCGAGCTGGTGGTGTACGCGCAGCGCCAGTGGCAACGGCCGTCAGTGCAGGAGTGGGTCAACCTGCAACGGCCTGTGCTCTAGCTGCCACTCTTGCTCGATACGTCGGTCGAGGTCCTCCCAGTGGGCCATGCCCAGCACCCGTGTGGTGTTCAAGCCCCGCAGGTAGCCGCGTAGTTGTTGGGCGCTGGCCGAGCGTTGTTCAGCATCGGCGCTTGGGTCCAGCAACACGTTTTCATAATCGACCAGGTAATCGGCGACCCGCTCGCGAAACTCCGGCAGTACGGCTTCGCGGATGCGGTCGAAGGTTTTCTGGTAGGGCTTCATGGCGGGTCCTTATAGATTTTATCGGCTGCCTGACACTATCGGTTCAAATGATAGTCACCATCAAGGATCACAAGTTCTGTTTTTTCGCCAATCGCGCAGAATCTGCACATCGAAACGCGGTTCAAGGAAATGCGCGATGAGGACGATTATCCAGTTTGCACTAATGGCCCTGATGCTGGGCACGGCGGCCATGACCACCCCGGCGATTGCCGATGAACTGCGTACAGGCCATTTGCTGCCACTTGCTGCTGGCGTAGACTCCCTGCAGCGCGCCCAGTCGGTGGGAGTGTTGTTCAGCGAAAACACTCGCGAGAACCTCAATTACCTTGAGCGCTACCACGCCATGGCGCTGAACGGCGCCAAGGACGCGCTGGATGGGCGGATACGCGAGGCGTTCGTCAACAGCTCCGATCCGGAACTGGCCATCGACTGGTTGATGAATTCGCTACAGGGCACTTTTCTCTCGGTGACGGTCTATAGCAGCCTGGATGCCCTGGTGCAGGCACATCCGGACGTGGTGGTGGTGCTCGATGCCCATAACCAATTGCTGACCCAGCGTAACGATCGGGTCGAGGCGCGCTTTGCCGCACGCTTCTATGATGCGAACCTGCGTTACATCGCCAAGGCTGAGGGCTCGGTGGGCAAGCAAGTACCGTCGGTGTGGGTGCACGACAAGGCGGCGCCTGAGATCGCCGCGCTGATCGAGCAACAACGCGATGTCCAGCAAGACGCCCTGAAGCAATTTGACGTATCGCTCAAGGCCCTGGTTCGCGCAGGTTGACCCGCGAATGGATGTAAACCCTATTGGTTATTTTCAGGAATCTGTATGCGCTCTTTTTTTGCCCCGGCCCTGGCCTTCGCTGTTTTGTCGCTGACCGGATGTATCACTGCTCCGAATGCTCCCTCACTGACCCTGCAAACCGCCAAGACCCCTGAAGGCTATGTGCAGTGCGTATTGCCCAAGCTGGAAAAACACGGCATCACCTCCACCGTGACGCAGAACTCGCGCCACGCCAAGGTGCTGTTGACCAGCAAGATTGCTGCCGATGATGTGCTGGAGGCCTACAAGTCCCAGGACGGCACCAAGGTGTTCCTGTATGAGCGCAAACCGCTGGCCTCGGCGCTCAAGCCGTCGCGGCTTGAGCAGGCGGCCCAGGACTGCAAGTAAGCCCCCTCCCACATTTGGACCATCATTCGGCTCAGGGCTTGGCTTCGTTGCTGAAACTATCGACCGTCTTGATCAACCCTTGCGCCGCCAATGCCACCAGCTCACCGCCTTTCTCCACCGTCGCCAGCGCCGGGTCCGAGCCCATGCGCCCATCGGGGAAACGTGCGCGGAAGTCCAGGGCCTCGCGGATCGGGCCGGTATTGGCAATTTGCGGCGAGTACTCGGCCGACTTGATCGACTGCGGGTACGCCCACTGTGTCACCGCAATCTCCGACGGCGTGGCGTGGCTGCCGTGACCGACCGGGAATTGGCGGTGGGCCAGGTCCGTTACGCCTTCCAGGTCCCACCAATTGACCAGCTTCAGCGCGAAGCCGGCCGGGCGTCGGGCGAAGCTGGCTTCGGCGTACAGCTCGGAGAACGCTGCTTCGATTGTGGCGATATTGCCGCCGTGGCCGTTCAAAAACAGGATCTTCTCGAAACCATGCCCGGCCAGCGAGCGCACCCAGTCGCCAATCGCGGCGATAAAGGTGGAAGGGCGCAGGGAGATGGTGCCGGGGAAGCCCAGGTGATGTTGGGCCATGCCGATATTGAAGGTCGGGCCGATGAGGATGTCGGCGTTTTTCTGTGCCTCATGGGCGATGATCTCCGGGCACATCCAGTCAGTGCCCAGCAGGCCGGTAGGGCCATGTTGTTCGTTGGAGCCGATGGGAATCACCACCGTGCGACTGCGTTCCAGAAACTGCCCGATTTCGATCCAGGTGGAGGTGTGTAGAAGCATGCGACGCTCTCTTTTATCTGTGGGGACAGGCTATCCGCCACGGATTGTACGACTACTCGCCACCTGTTGGGGTTTGCAATTGAGGTAGGTTGAGGACTTCAACCAGCGCTGGTCCGGGTACCAGGAGAACATGAACTGCCCACCCTTGAGCTTGTCCACTACCTGGCGCGCCACCTGTGGGCGCACCGCCGGGCAACCCTGGCTGCGGCCGATGCGGCCTTCGCGCTTGCTCCACAACGGGCTGACGTAGTCGGCGGCATGGATCACGATGGCACGGTCGCGCGCCAGGTCATTGAAGCCGGGTTCCAGGCCATCCATGCGCAGCGAGTAGCCGTGGGTGCCGAGGTAGCTTTCCTGGGTGCGGAACAAGCCCAGGCTGGACTGGTGGCTGCCCTCGAGGTTGGAAAACTGGGTGGCGAAGTTTTCCCCGGACTTGGCTCCATGGGCCACCAGGTCACGCAGCACCAGGGTCTGTTTGCGCAGATCGAAGATCCACAGGCGACGAGCGGTCGAGGGCTGGGAGTAGTCAATAACCGCTAGGCGATCGGAACGTTCCTCGCCGTTACTGACCGCGCACTGCACCGCGCTCAAGGCGCTTTTCAGCACGGCGGGATTGAGTTCTGGAGCCGAGCGCGCCAGGCTGCTATACAAGGAAGGAGGGGGGCCATTGGCGGCGAACGCAACATTGCTCAGTAAAGCCAGGCTCCCGGTGATCAAGCCCACGGTGGTTATTCCGAGGCGGCGCATAAAAGTCAGCATCTACAGTCGATCCCCAAGCTGTGGAGTGGAGCTCAGTCAATTGTTCAAAAAACACGCATGTTACTTGAGCATTTGCCTGCTCGTTGCACCATTGGTCGCCATGGCCGATGCACCGCCGCTGGAGCCGTTGCCGGTGACCATGCCGGCGCCGGTCGACCTGGCGCCCGTGCAACAGGCTTTGGCGCAGTTGCCCAGCGTCTGCCCCCAGTTGGCCCCGCGGATCGACGCCACCGCGTTGGTGCGCCTGCAAGCCTTTTACCAACAGCAAGGCAATGCGTCGCTGTGGTCGGCCGACGAGCCCCGCAAAGCCTTGCAAACCCAGCTGCTGATGCTCGCCGACGACGGCCTGGACCCCACCCACTATAGCTTGCCCACGGTGGATGCCACGGCTAACGTGCTGTGCAGCGATATCGCGACCAGCCAGCAGTACCTGCAGGCCCTGCAGGATTTGCATTATGGGCGCTTGCAGCAATCACGCTTCGAACCGCTCTGGCATGCCCAGCCGCCTGCCAACGACCCGAATGTCGCCGTGCTGGCATTTGCCGCCACCGGCCTGCAAGACATGGCTCAAGCCTTTGACCAGGCGCGGCCCAGCGCCGATTTGTACCGCAGCCTGCGCAATGTCTATGCCGGCGTGCGCCAGCAACCGTTACCCCATTGGGGGCCAGTCGCCGACGGCCCCTTGTTGCGCCCGGGGATGGATGACCCGCGTGTGCCGGAACTGACGCGGCGCCTGCACAGTGGTGGTTACCTGGCCAAGTTGCCCGCCGGCAATGGCAAGCAATACCAGGGCGAGTTGGTCAAGGCGGTGAAGGCGTTCCAGCTCAGCCACTCCTTGCAGGCCGACGGTGTGATCGGTGCGGGCACCGTGGCCGAGCTCAATATCAGCCCAGCGGTGCGCCGCGAACAACTGCGCATCAACCTGGAACGTTTCCGCTGGCTGGCCCAGGACCTGGAACCCGAAGGCGTCGTGGTCAATGTGGCGGCCGCGCAACTGAGCGTGTACCAGAGCGGCATCCCGGTGTGGCAAACCCGCCTGCAGGTCGGGCGCGCCGAACGCCAGACACCGTTGCTCAAGTCGCGCATCACACGGTTGACCCTCAACCCCACCTGGACCATTCCGCCGACCATCATGCGCGAGGACAAGCTCCCGGCCATCCGCCTCAACCCTGAATACCTGCGCCAGCAAAACCTGCAAGTGCTCGACGCTGAAGGCCACCCGCTGGCGCCCGAGCAGGTTGACTGGGCGCGCCCAGGCAACATCCTGCTGCGTCAGCAGGCCGGCCCGCGTAACCCGCTGGGCAAGATCGTGATGCGTTTCCCCAATCCGTATTCCGTGTACCTGCACGACACCCCCAGCCAGCCGCTGTTTACCAAGGGGCCGCGGGCGTTCAGTTCCGGCTGCGTGCGGGTCGAGCAGCCGCTGTTGCTGCGCGACCTGCTGGTAACCCCGGCTGAGCGCACCCGCACCGATGAATTGCTGGCCACTGGCGTGACCCATGAATTCAGGCTGGCCACGCCAGTACCGGTGTTGTTGGGGTATTGGACCGTGGAGGTGGATCGCCAGGGGAGCCTGGTCTACGCGCCGGATATCTATGCATTTGATCCGGTGTTGATCAAGGCCATGGGGAATGTGTTGTAGCGCTCAATGGCTGGGTACCCAGGTGGGAGCGGGCTCGCTCCCTCCCACATTTGGTTTTCTGTGCCCCGACGACCTAGTCAGGTATCAACTGCTGGCGGCACTCCAGTACAAGCCGGGCGCCGCCCAGTTCGCTGGTGCCGACGTCGAGCTTGAAACCGTGCAAGTTGATGATCGCCGCCACAATCGACAACCCCAAGCCAAAACCGCCGTGCTGATCGCTTTCATCCACCCGATAAAAGCGCTGGAACACCGAAGCGCGTTCGGCCGCCGGAATCCCGGGCCCTGAATCGAGCACTTCGATACGGGTGCTGCCCATATCGTTGACCGCCCGCAGGATCACCTTGCCATTGGGCGGAGTGAACTTGATCGAGTTGCTCAACAGGTTGGCCAAGGCTTCGAACAACAGCGCGCGGTCGCCGGTGATCCACGGCAGTGATTCGGGCGCCTGCAACACCAACTCCATTTCACCTTCTTCGGCCAGGGGCAGGTAGAAGTCGTGCAATTCGCGCAGCAGCGGCAGCGGGTCCAGTACCAGGAAGCCCGAGCGGCGCTGGTGGTCCTCCAGTTCGGAAATGCGCAGCAGCCCGCGAAAGCGCGCCATCAATGTGTCGGTTTCGGCTATCGCATCATCGAGTTTTACCGCGTGGGCGGAGTCTTCCTCGGCTTGCTGCTTGATGCGGTAAAGCTGTGCGCGCAGGCGTGTGAGCGGGGTACGCAGGTCGTGGGCGATGGCGTCGCACACGCCCTTGACCTCGTTCATCAGCTTCTCGATGCGATCTAGCATGGCGTTGACGATGGCGGCGAGCATGTCCAACTCGTCACGGCGGTTGGACAGCGGCAAGCGGTGCGTCAGGTCGCCGGCGACGATGGCTTCGGCGCTGGCCTGGATCCCGCGAATCCGCCGCAGCGGGCGACGGCGCAGCAGGTGCCAGCCGGCAGCGCCGGGAATGATGGTCAACGACAGCGCCCACAGCAAGGCGTGCCAGATGATCCGGGTCACGCCGAACAACGAGCCGTTGGCGCGCACCAGCACCAGCCAGCGCCCGTCGCCGGTGCGGGTGGCCACGGCGTCGCAACTGTCCTTGGGCAGTTTCGGGTCGTCGGATTCGACGCAGTTGGCCAGCGCGTGGATCTTGCCATCCAAAGGCAGGTCGGCCGGCACCGTACGGATCGGCCCGCTCAGGGGGCGAAATTGCTCATCGAACAGGCCATAGGCGTCCACGCCCTTCATGTCGAAGGTCATGCTGGTGGTCAAGGCTTCCACCAGTTCTTCGCCGTCGAAGCGCTGGAATAAATGCTGGCGCTGCAGCAGGGAGTGGCGCGACAAATCGCCCAGGTAACCTGATACCTCGTAGTACAGCACCCCCATGAGGATGCAGCTCCAGGCCACGAACAACGAACTGTACAGCGCCAGCAAGCGGCTGCTGGATGAGCGCCAGCCCTTAGAGGGGTTCAGCAATGACATAACCGGAACCTCGTACCGTGCGGATCAACGGCGTAAGGCCCGGAGGGTCGATTTTCTTGCGCAGGCGACCGATATGCACATCGATCAGGTTGGTGCCTGGGTCGAAGTGATAACCCCAGACTTCTTCGAAGATCATCATCCGCGAGAGAATCTGCCCGGTGTTGCGCATCAGGAATTCCAGCAGTTTGTATTCGGTAGGCAACAGGGTCAGCGGCTGCTCGGCACGACTGGCTTCGCGGCTGATCAGGTTCAGTTCCAGGTCGGCCACGCGCAGGGCGGTCTCGAATTCCTTGACCGTGCTTTTGCGCCGCAGCAGCACTTCGACGCGGGCGGCCATTTCGTCGGAGGCGAACGGCTTGGTCAGGTAGTCATCGCCCCCGGCACGCAGGCCGCGTACGCGCTCGTCGACATCGGAGAGCGCGCTGATCATCAGGATCGGCGTCGACACCCCGATGGTGCGCAAGGTGGTGACGATGGCCAGGCCATCCAGTTCGGGCAACATGCGGTCGAGGGTGATCAGGTCGTAATCACCACTGACGGCACGGACCAGGCCTTCGCGGCCGTTGTCCACCCAATCTACATCCAGTCCATGGCTACTCAGCTCGGCGACAATCTCGCGGGCCGTTACGGCGTCATCCTCGATGGTCAAAATGCGGGTCATAGGATTACCTGGTGAGCGTTCACACTAGAAGTGCGGGTATTTTGCCAAGAAGTTGCTGAATGTTTCCTAAATAAAACTTCATCTAGGTAGAAATGCCATCTATTCATGGCTGGCACGACCCAGTGTGGGAGCAAGCCCCCTCCCACAGGGAATGCATAACGCCCGCCTGCAGCAGACAGTTCTTGCAACTTGCATGGGTTGGATAAGTTCAAATTTCCTAAGCTTCTGAAATATAAGGACTTTAATTTTGTACGCGCCTGGCATGGTGCCTGCACTGTCCCTTTTGAGACTTGTAACACCATTTTTCATGCCTGGAGCAAAACAACAATGATTACATCCTCATCCACGCTGCAAGAGTCAAGCACGCTCTCCGGGGTTTCCTGGGGGGCGATCTTCGCCGGCGCCGCTGCGGCGGCTGCCTTGTCATTAATACTGGTGCTGCTGGGCTTCGGCTTGGGCTTTTCGGCGGTGTCGCCGTGGGCCGACAGTGGCATCAGTGCCAAGGGCCTGGGAATTTCCACGATTGTCTGGCTGGCCTTTACCCAGATCGTTGCGTCGGGCCTGGGCGGCTATATCGCCGGTCGGTTGCGGGTGAAGTGGGCCAATATGCATGGCGATGAGGTGTACTTCCGCGACACCGCCCATGGCTTCCTGGCCTGGGCAGTGGCGACACTGATCACCGCGATGTTGGTGGTCGGTTCCGTCAGCAGCGTCGTCAGCGGCGGCGTGCAAGTCGGTGCCAGTGTCGCGTCTGGCGCCGCCAGTGGCATGACCCAAGCGGCCGGCAGCGCAGCACAGGGTGCCGACAGCGGTGACTTCGGCTACTACGTCGACAGCCTGTTCCGCGATGACCGCCCAGCCGCAGTCAGCGATGACGCCGCCCACGCGGTGGTCGGCCGCATTTTTGCCCGCACCCTGAGCAACGACGGCCAACTGGCCGCCGAAGACCGTGCCTACCTGGCCCAGTTGATCAGCCAGCGCACCAACCTCAGCCAGGCCGATGCCGAAGCGCGTATCGACAAAGTCTACGGCGATGCCCGTAAAGCCATCGAAGACGCCAAGCTCAAGGCCAAGCAAGCCGCTGATACCGCTGCGAAAGTCGCTGCCTATACCTCGCTGTGGACCTTCGTGGCGCTGTTGATCGGTGCGTTCTTCGCCAGTTTCGCCGCTACCTTCGGCGGTCGCCGCCGGGATGCCGTGGTGTATGTCGAAACCGAAAACTACGTTCGTTAATTCAAGGCCCGTTCACTTAAGGAGAATATGATGCGCTCATTACTGCTGTGGTTCCTCGGCGTGCCGATTCCGCTGATCATCCTGATCGCGATCTTTATGCACTAAACCCGAGCCTGGCTCGGTGAAGAGTGGGAGGGACTTGGTTCCCTCCCACTTTGCGTTCTGCGCAGGATCAGCCAGCTTGTAACCAGTAATGCACTGGCAAGCGAGGTCATGATCACCAGGGGGTGGGAAGTGCCGTCCGACAGCAATCCGGTGACCCAACTGCTCAGCGCCGTGACAAACATCTGGATAAAAAAGAACAGCCCCGACGCCGTGCCGGCAATCGCCCCATACGGCTGCAACACAGACAGCTGGCAAGCAGGCATCGTCAGGCCCACCGAGACCATGATCACCACCATCGGCACCACGATGGCCAGCCACGCCTGTGGCAGCAGTGCCGTGGCTAGCGCGAGCAAGATGCTGCCCAGCACATTCAAGCCGATGGCGACGCTGATCAGGCGGTCGGCCCCGAACCGCTGCACCAGGCGCCGGAACAGGTTGGCGCCGAGCATATAGCCGCTGATTGTCGCGGCAAACACTAGGGCGTAGGCGCTCGGCGACAAATCAAAGCCCCGTTGCAGCAATGCCGAAGACTCGCTGATAAACGGAAAATACGTGCTGTACGCGCAGCCGATCGCCAAGGCATAACGCAGGAAGTAGCGGTCGCGCAGCAGTTGGCTGTAGGTGCGCAGCAAGTGGCTGGGCGGTGCGGCGGCCACTTGCGGCGGGCGGGTTTCAGGCAGGCGGCGTTGGACGATTACGCAGAGCACGCAGCCGATCACCCCGAGCAATACAAACAAGCCACGCCAACCCAAGAGCGGCAATAACAGGCTGCCGAGCACCGGCGCGGCCATGGGCGATACGGCCATCGCCATGGAGATCAACCCCAGCAGGCGCGCCTGCTCATCGCGGTCAAAATAATCGCGCACGATCACTCGGCCGATCACCGTGGTGCAGCACCCGCCGAGCGCCTGGAACAGCCGCGCAATGACCAGCACGCCGAGGCTATCGGCCAGGGCGCAGGTCACGGTCGCCAGCACATACAGCGTCAAACCGGCCAACAGCACCGGGCGTCGGCCGAAGCGGTCGGTGAGCGGGCCGCTGACCAGCAGGGAAATCGCCGAGCCGAGGGTGTACAAGGTCAGGACCAGTTGCAACTGGCTGTCCGGGGTGTGGAAGTAGTCGGCCATGGCGGGCAGGGCGGGCAAATGCAAATCCAGGGTGAGGCGCGGCAGGCCCACCAGGACCGTCAGCAACGTCAGCCAGAACCAGGGAGCGAGAAGGCGTTGAGTCATGGGCGGGTTTCTTCGCAATGAGTAGAGCCAGGACTCTAGCGACTTTGTGGTTTAATCCTCAGGACCACTTATGCCATGGATGACTGGACCACTATGAGCCGCGGAAAAGCTGCCTCCAACCTTGACCTGCCGCGCCCCGATACGCTGGATACAGGCAAGCAGCAGGGCGCCTACGAGGCGTTGCGCGAGGCGATCCTGGCTCGACAGTTGCCTGCAGGCAGTCGTTTGCCGTCGACCCGCAGCCTGGCCGAGCGCTGGCAGGTCTCACGTGGCACCCTTGAGGCCGCTTTTGACCGTTTGCACAGCGAAGGCTATGTGCAGCGTGTGGCCGGCTCCGGCACGCGGGTCTGTGCGGTGATTCCGGAGCAGTTCATCGCCGCCCCGGTGGCCAAGCAAAACTTGCGCCGACCGGTTGAGCCCGACTTACCTCACGCCGGCGTGCAGAGCCACGTGCCCTTTGTCGCCCGACGCCCGGATGCCAGCCTGTTCGACCTGAAAACCTGGGCGCGCTGTCTCTCCCGCGGGTTGCTGGCGGCAGGCCCCGGTGTGCTGGAGGCTGCACACCCCGGCGGGTTGCCGGCCTTGCGCGAACTGATCGCCGATTACCTGCGCCGCTATCGCGGCATGCAGTGCGAGGCAGATGAAGTGATCGTCACCACGGGCATTCGCCATGGCCTTGACCTGATTGCGCGCACGCTGCTCCAGCCAGGCGACACCGCCTGCGTCGAAGACCCCGGCTACACACCGGCGCGGCGTCTGTTCGGCCTCGCGGGGGCGCGGGTCCAGGCGATCGCGGTCACCACCGAAGGGCTCGATACCGACCAGCTCCCCGAGCACGCACGGCTGGCTTATGTCAGTCCCGCGCACCAGGCGCCGCTGGGCGTGACCCTGTCGGTGTCACGTCGCCTGGCACTGTTGGACTGGGCGAGCCGGGCGAATGCCTGGGTGGTGGAGGATGACTACGACAGCGAGTACAACTACAACAGCGCACCCCTGGCAGCGCTCAAGTCCCTGGATTCGAACGACCGCGTGCTCTATTGCGGCAGCTTCAACAAAAACCTGTTTCCCGGCTTGCGGGTCGGCTTCATGGTGGTGCCCAAGGTCCTGCGCCCGGCACTGCTGCGCACCTTGCAACTGACCGGGCATTCAGTGGGCGCAACCGATCAGTTGGGCTTGGTGGAACTTCTTGGCAGCGGTGCCTTCGTGCGGCACCTGCGGGCTTCGCGCCAGGCGTATCAGGCGCGGCGGGATGCCTTGCTCGCCTGCCTGCCGGAGGGCGTCACGGTCAGTGGCCAGCAGGCCGGGCTGCATTTCGTGCTGTGGTTGCCGGCCGGTGTGCAAGAGGCGGACTTCTGCGACCGCGCCGCCAACGCCGGGCTGAGCTTGCAACCGTTGGGCAAGTTTTGCGTCGATGTGACGTTGCCGCCCGCCGTGATTATCGGCTACACCGCGTTGACCCTCGCGCAGATCCGCTTCCACGGCCGGGCCCTGGCGCAATTACTGTAGGAGCGCGTCAGTCGTCGAACCCGACCTGCTCATGAATCTCATCCACCTTCAATTCCAACCGATACGCCACCGCAATAAACAGCGCCTGGCACAAGCACAAGGTGGCGCTCAGCGAGCGGAAAGCAAACGACGAACCTTCATTGACCAACAGCACCGCATTCGCGCGCTTGGCCAGCGGTGACAGGTTGCTGTCGGTGATGATCAGGGTCTTGGCCTGATGATGCTGGGCGATGCGCAGGCAGTGCTGGGTTTCCTTGCCGTAGGGCGTAAAGCTGATCGCAATCACCAGGTCGTTGGCGCGCACACTGCGCATCTGCTCGCGATAACTGCCGCCCAGGCCAGAGATCAGGTGGATGCGCTTGTTGGTGTGCTGCAGGTTGTAGACCAGGTAGTCGGCCACCGCAAAGGAGCGACGCACGCCGACCACGTAGATGTTGTCGGCATTGACCACCAGGTCCACGGCTTTTTCGAAGGCAGTATCGTCCAGCTCCAGGCCCAGGCGCTCGATGCCGGAGAGGGTCGCGTTGACGCATTCGCGCGCCAGGTCGCCGCCGCTGGCCTTCTGCGATTTGTTGGCGATCATGCTGCGGATGCGCTGCTGGTAGTTCTGCACCGGCGTGGTCTTGTGGGTATACGCCTCGCGAAACAGCGCCTGCATCTCGCTGAACCCGCTGAAGCCGAAACGCTGGGAGAACCGCACGATGGCCGAGGGGTGCACTTCGCATTCGCGGGCAATGTCGCTGATGCGGTCGACCATGATCCGGTCGCTCTGCTGGCTCATGTAGCTGGCGATGCGCTTGAGCTGGCGCGGCAGGCTCTCGTATTCGTCGGTGATCAGCTGCAACAGGCGTTCGGCATTGATCGGAGGGCTGGCGACAGTTTCTTCCAGGGTGGTCTCGGGATCGGTGCGGGACATGGGCAATCCTTCTGGCGTGTTCGTCTGATGCGCTGATGGGTGGCGCAAGTCTACAGGGTAGGCGCAAAAAAATACCTCGGCATCACGGCCCGCGTGGCCTGCTGAAACGATGCACGGGCGCTGGCGTGCCGCTATGCTGACGTATTGGAAAAAATATTCCACTAAAAATAATTATGGAATAAATATTGATTGCCGCCGCTGGACGTTCTAGTCTGCTCCCACCAAGAGCGTTTGCCGTCGCCACGGCGGCACAACGCAGGCTGATAAAAATAACAGGAGCCAGCATGGGCCAGACTCGTTTTGCCAGTGGGCGTCAATTGGATCTGATTTGCCTCGGGCGCCTGGGCGTCGACCTCTATGCGCAGCAAGTCGGTGCGCGGCTTGAGGACGTGACCAGCTTCGCCAAGTACCTTGGTGGTTCTTCCGCCAATATCGCCTTCGGCACCGCCAGGCTGGGTCTCAATTCAGCGATGCTGAGCCGCGTGGGCGACGACCATATGGGCCGTTTCCTGGTGGAATCCCTGGCCCGTGAAGGCTGCGATGTCAGCGGTATCAAGGTCGACCCGGAGCGTCTCACCGCCCTGGTGCTGCTGGGCCTCAAGGATCGTGAAACCTTCCCTCTGGTGTTCTACCGCGAAAACTGCGCGGACATGGCCCTGCGCGCCGAAGACATCAGCGAGGCCTTTATTGCCTCCAGCAAAGCGCTGTTGATCACCGGCACGCACTTCTCCACCGACGGCGTGTACAAGGCCAGTATCCAGGCCTTGGATTACGCCGCCAGGCACAACGTCAAGCGCGTGCTGGACATCGACTACCGCCCGGTGCTGTGGGGCCTGGCGGGCAAGGCCGATGGTGAAACCCGTTTCGTTGCCGACCAGAATGTCAGCCAGCATGTGCAGAAGATCCTGCCGCGTTTCGACCTGATCGTCGGCACTGAAGAAGAATTCCTTATCGCCGGTGGCAGTGAAGACCTGCTCACCGCGTTGCGCACCGTACGCGAACTGACGCCTGCGACCCTGGTAGTCAAGCTGGGTCCCCAGGGTTGTACGGTCATCCACGGCGCGATTCCTGCGCGGCTGGAGGACGGGGCGATCTACCCCGGTGTGCGCGTGGAAGTGCTCAATGTGCTGGGGGCCGGCGATGCCTTTATGTCAGGCTTTCTCAGCGGTTGGATCAATGACGCCAGCGATGAACGTTGCAGTCAGTTGGCCAATGCCTGCGGTGGCCTGGTGGTTTCGCGCCATGCCTGTGCGCCGGCCATGCCGACACCCGCCGAGCTCGAGTATCTGTTCAGCAGCCCGGTGCCCATTACCCGCCCGGACCAGGACGTGACCCTGCAACGCCTGCACCGCGTAACGGTGCCGCGCAAGGCCTGGAAGCAATTGTTCGTGTTTGCCTTCGACCACCGCTGGCAACTGGTGGACCTGGCGCAAAAGGGCGGCCAGGACCCGGCGCGCATCAGCACGATCAAGCAGTTGTTTATCCAGGCCATCGAACGCGTGGAGCGCAAGCTCAGCGAGCAGGGGATCGAGGCCGACGTGGGCCTGCTCGCCGACCAACGTTTCGGCCAGGATGCCCTCAACGCCGCCAGCGGTCGCGGCTGGTGGATCGCACGCCCGGTTGAAGTGCAGAACTCGCGGCCCCTGGCGTTCGAACACGGCCGCTCGGTGGGCAGCAACCTGATTGCCTGGCCCCAGGAACAGATCATCAAGTGCCTGGTGCAATTTCATCCCGATGACGAGCCGATGCTGCGCCTGGAGCAGGAAGCGCAACTCAAGGCGGTGTACGAGGCCTCCATCGTGAGCGGGCATGAACTGCTGCTGGAAGTCATCCCGCCCAAGGATCATCCATCGACTTACCCTGATGTGCTGTATCGCAGCCTCAAGCGCCTGTACAACCTGGGTATCTACCCGGCCTGGTGGAAGATCGAGGCGCAGTCGGCCGAGGATTGGAAGAAGCTCGACGAACTGATCCAGGAGCGCGACCCGTACTGCCGTGGCGTGGTGCTGCTGGGCCTGAACGCGTCCGCTGAATGCCTCGCCGATGGTTTCCAGCAAGCACGCTTGAGCACCACCTGCCGTGGGTTTGCCGTAGGCCGCACGATCTTCCAGGAGCCGAGCCGGGCGTGGATGGCGGGGGAGATCGATGATGAGACCTTGATTCAGCAGGTACAGGCTACCTTCGAACAACTCATCAATGCCTGGCGCAGTGCTCGGAATTAAATTAGATCAAATGTGGGAGGGGGCTTGCCCCCGCCCACATAAAGCAGATCTCAGTGATACCTGAAAATAATAAAGGTGCAGCCATGCCCGCAATCCGAATTGGCATCAACCCGATCTCCTGGAGCAACGACGACCTGCCGGCCCTCGGTGGTGAAACCCCGCTGAGCACGGCCCTGAGCGAAGGCAAGGATATCGGCTACGAAGGTTTTGAACTCAACGGCAAATTCCCCAAGGATGCCAAGGGTGTCGGCGATGTGTTGCGCCCCTATGACCTGGCCCTCGTCTCCGGCTGGTACTCCAGCCGCCTGGCCCGTCGCTCGGTGGCAGAGGAAATCGAGGCGATTGCCGGCCATGTCGAACTGCTCAGGCACAACGGCGCCTCGGTGCTGGTGTATGGCGAAGTGGCTGATTCGATCCAGGGCTCGCGCATTCGTTTGATCGAACGCCCGCGTTTCCATAGCGAGCAGGCTTGGCAGGACTATGCCGACAAACTCACCGAACTGGCGCGCTTCACCCTGTCCCAGGGGGTACGCCTGGCGTACCACCACCATATGGGCGCCTACGTCGAGTCCCCCGAAGACATCGACCAGCTGATGCAGCGCACGGGGCCGGAAGTCGGCCTGCTGTTCGATTCGGGCCACTGCTACATGGGCGGCGGCGAACCCATCGAGGTGTTGCGCAAGCATATCGACCGTGTCTGCCACGTGCATTTCAAGGATGTGCGCAAACCCGTGGTGCAATTGGCGCGCAACCAGATGTGGAGCTTTCCTGATTGCATCGTCAACGGCACGTTCACTGTGCCCGGCGATGGCGACATCGATTTTGCACCGTTGCTGGACGTACTGCTGGCTGCGAACTACGCGGGCTGGCTGGTGGTGGAAGCCGAGCAGGATCCGGCCGTGGCGCCCAGCTATATCTACGCAAAAAAGGGTTATGACACCTTGCGTGCGCTTCTCAACCAGAGGACTTGAGTGATGAGCTTGTTGGTCAAAAGCAGCAAACGCGGACAAACCATGGTCGCCCTGCAAGTCGGGCGCCTGGAATACGTAGGCTTTGCCGCCTACCGCCTGGGCCTGGGCGAAAGCCTTCCGGTCAGCGCGGGCGATCAGGAGTTGTGCCTGGTGTTGCTCAGCGGTCGGGTAAACATCGAAGGCAAAGGTTTCAGTTGGCAGAACCTCGGTGATCGCCAGTCGGTGTTCGAAGACAAGTCACCGTTCGCCGCCTACCTGCCGCCCGGCACCGACGCCCAGGTCAGCGCCTTGAGCGATGTGCAGATCGCTGTCTGCGCCGCCCCGGGTGCCCAGGGTTTCGCCCCGCGCCTGATCCGCCCCGAGCAGTGCAAGCGCAGTGTGCGTGGCAAAGGCGCCAACACCCGCTACGTGTGCGACATCCTGCCCGACAGCGAGCCGGCCCATTCGCTGCTGGTGGTGGAAGTGCGCACGCCGTCGGGGCATTCCTCAAGCTACCCGCCGCACAAGCATGACACCGACGACCTGCCGCACCAGAGCTTCCTGGAAGAGACCTATTACCACCAGATCAACCCGCCCCAGGGCTTTGTCTTCCAGCGCGTGTACACCGATGACCGCAGCATCGATCAGGCCATGGCCGTGGAAAACAGCGACCTGGTGGTGGTGCCCAAGGGTTACCACCCGGTCAGCGTGCCGTACGGCTACGAGTCGTATTACCTCAACGTGATGGCCGGCCCCAAGCGCGCCTGGCATTTCCATAACGACCCGCAGCACAGCTGGCTGCTGGACCTCTAAACGGTTTGGACGGAGAACAACAACAATGAAGTCGCCGCTACGTTTTGCCCTTAACCGCATGGTCGCGCCCAACCTGTCCTTGCCGGATTTCATCCAGTTGGCGGCGGCTCTCAACTGCGAGGCCATTGAGATCCGCAACGACCTCAAGAACCGTGAAATCGAATACGGCACACCCGCCAGCCGCGTGCGTGAGTTGTGCGCAGCGCAGGGCATCAAGGTGCTGTCGATCAACGCGCTGTACCCCTTTGATGTGTGGAACGACGAGCGCCGTGCCCAAGCGTTGGAGCTTGCCACCTACGCCCGTGAATGCGGTGCCCAGGGTCTGGTGATGTGCCCGTTCAATGAGCCCGGCGACACGCGCACCGACGCGCAGCGCGCCGCCGCTTTGCGCACCGCGTTGAGCGAACTGGCGCCCATCCTGCGCGAGTACGGGATTCTCGGTTTCGTCGAACCCCTGGGCTTTGAAGTATCCGCCCTGCGTCGCAAGCGCGTGGCGGTGGAGGCGATCAAGTCCATCGGTGGCCTGGATGTGTTCCGTGTGGTGCATGACACCTTCCACCATCACCTGGCCGGCGAGCATGAGTTCTTTCCCGAACTGACCGGCCTGGTACATATCTCCGGGGTGGAAGATCGCGAGGCGCCGCTCAACGCGATCGGCGACGGCCACCGCGTACTGGTGGGCGAGGGCGATATCCTCGGCAATGCGGCGCAGATCGACACCCTGTTGAGTACCGGCTACAGCGGCTATCTGTCGTTCGAGCCGTTTGCTGAAAGCGTGCACGGGTTGGTGGATATCCGGCAGGCGTTGGGCAGCAGCATGGCCTATTTGCAAAAGCCCCTGTCATAACGCGATCAAAATGTGGGAGCTGGCTTGCCTGCGATAGCGGAGTGTCAGGCAATACATGTGCAACTGATAGACCGCTATCGCAGGCAAGCCAGCTCCCACACGGGATCGGTGTTGAACACTTCAATTGCAGTCACACAAGGTGCAAGTGATGACCACAACAAGATTGACCATGGCCCAGGCCCTGGTGAAGTTCCTGGATAACCAATACATCGAAGTCGACGGCGTGCAGAGCAAGTTTGTTGCCGGCGTATTCACCATTTTCGGCCATGGCAATGTATTGGGCCTCGGCCAGGCCCTGGAGCAGGACAGCGGCGACTTGGTGGTGCATCAGGGCCGCAACGAGCAGGGCATGGCCCATGCCGCCATCGGCTTTGCCAAGCAGCACCTGCGGCGCAAGATCTATGCGTGCACGGCGTCGGTCGGGCCTGGCGCTGCGAATATGCTCACCGCCGCAGCCACCGCCACGGCCAACCGTATCCCGTTGCTGCTGTTGCCCGGCGATGTCTACGCCAGCCGCCAGCCGGATCCGGTGCTGCAGCAGATCGAGCAGTTCCACGACCTGAGCATCAGCACCAACGACGCGTTTCGCTCCGTGAGCAAATACTGGGACCGCATCAACCGCCCTGAGCAATTGATGACGGCGGCGATCCAGGCCATGCGCGTGCTCACAGATCCCGCGGAAACCGGCGCGGTGACCCTGGCCTTGCCCCAGGACGTGCAGGCCGAAGCCTGGGACTATCCCGACTACTTCCTGCAGAAACGTGTACATCGCATCGACCGGCGCCCGGCCACTGCGGCGATGATCGGCGATGCGCTGGCCGCGTTTCACGGCAAGCGCAAGCCGCTGATCATCTGTGGTGGCGGGGTGAAATACTCCGGCGCCAATGCCGCGCTGCAAGCCTTTGCCGAGCGCTTTTCGATTCCCTTCGCGGAAACCCAGGCGGGCAAGAGCGCAGTGGTTTCCAGCCACCCGCTGAACGTCGGCGGCATCGGCGAAACCGGCTGCCTGGCGGCCAACCTGCTGGCGCCCGAAGCCGACCTGATCATCGGTATCGGCACCCGTTATACCGACTTCACCACCTCATCCAAATCGCTGTTCAAGCACGCCGAGGTGAAGTTCCTCAACCTCAATATCAGCCCGTGCGACGCCTTGAAACTCGACGGCGTGCAAGTGCTGGCAGATGCCAAAGTTGCGCTTGAAGCACTGGCCGATGCCCTGGGCGATTACCGTTCCGGCTGGGGCGAGCAGGTCGCCGACGCCAAGGCGCAACTCGACGCCGAAGTGGACCGTGTGCATCAGGTGCAATACCAGGGCGATGAGTTTGTTCCCGAAGTCGACGACCACCTGGACCGTGCCGTGCTGCGGGAATTTATCGAGCTGACCGGTTCGTGCTTGACCCAAAGCGCTGTGCTTGGCGTGCTCAATGCACGCCTGGCCGATGACGCAATCATCGTGGCCGCCGCCGGCAGCCTGCCCGGCGATTTGCAGCGTGCCTGGCGCAGCAAGGGCGTCAACACCTACCACGTCGAATACGGCTATTCGTGCATGGGCTACGAGATCAACGCGGCCCTTGGCGTGAAGCTGGCCGAGCCGACCAAGGAGGTCTATGCGCTGGTCGGTGATGGCTCCTACATGATGCTGCACTCGGAACTGGCCACCTCGATCCAGGAGCGGCGCAAGATCAACGTGGTGCTGCTCGACAACATGGCTTTCGGCTGTATCAACAACCTGCAGATCGGCAATGGCATGGACAGCTTCGGCACCGAGTTCCGCTACCGCAACCCCGAGAGCGGCAAGCTCGACGGCGCCCTGGTGCCGGTGGACTTCGCCATGAGTGCGGCGGCCTATGGCTGCAAGACCTACAAGGTCAGCACGGTGGAGCAGCTCGAAGCGGCCCTGGCGGATGCGCACGCGCAGTCCGTCTCGACCCTGATCGATATCAAGGTGCTGCCCAAGACCATGATCCACGGCTACCTGTCGTGGTGGCGGGTGGGGGTGGCGCAGGTGTCCACCAGTGAACGCACGAATGCAGCGGCAAAAAAACTCAATGAACACCTGGCGAAGGCCCGGCAGTACTAACAACAAGAGGAGTGTTTGCATGTCTTTGAAGCTTGGAGTGATTGGTACGGGCGCCATCGGCCGTGACCATATCCGTCGTTGCAGCCAGACCCTGCTCAACAGCCAGGTAGTGGCCGTCACCGACATCAACCTTGAGCAGGCGGCCCGGGTGGTGGCGGATTTGAAGCTCGACGCCGAGGTGTACCCGGACGGCCATGCGTTGATCAACGCGCCAGAGGTCGAAGCGGTACTGGTGACGTCCTGGGGGCCGAGCCACGAAGAATTTGTGCTGGCCGCGATTGCCGCCGGCAAACCGGTGTTTTGTGAGAAACCCCTGGCGGTGACGGCCGAGGGCTGTCGCAAGATCGTCGAAGCCGAAGTCGCCCATGGCAAGCGCCTGGTGCAAGTGGGGTTCATGCGTCCATATGACGAAGGCTATCGTGCCTTGAAAGCGGTGATCGACAGCGGCCAGATCGGCGAGCCGCTGATGCTGCACTGCGCGCACCGTAACCCCTCGGTGGGCGAGAACTACAACACCGGCATGGCGATTACCGACACCCTGATTCATGAGCTGGATGTGTTGCGCTGGCTGCTCGACGACGACTACGTTTCCGTGCAGGTGGTGTTCCCGCGCAAGACCAGCAAGGCCCTGGCCCACCTGCGCGACCCGCAGATCGTGCTGCTGGAAACCGCCAAGGGCACGCGTATCGACGTGGAGGTGTTTGTGAACTGCCAATATGGCTACGACATCCAGTGCGAAGTGGTGGGGGAGACCGGCATCGCCAAGTTGCCGGAGCCGTCCCAGGTGCAACTGCGCAGTGGTGCGAAGCTGTCCAACGCGATCCTGATGGACTGGAAGGACCGCTTTATCGGCGCCTATGACGTGGAGTTGCAGGCCTTCATTGACAGCGTACGCGCTGGACAGGTGGGTGGGCCGTCGGCCTGGGATGGGTATGCGGCGGCGGTGGCGGCGGATGCGTGTATTGAAGCCCAGGGCAGCGGGCAGATTGTGCCGGTGAGCTTGCCGGTTCGCCCACACTTCTACGGCTAACTCACTGGAGAAATGCTGGTTAACAATGTGGGAGCTGGCTTGCCTGCGATAGCGGTCTATCAATGACAGATTCATTGCCTGACACACCGTTATCGCAGGCAAGCCAGCTCCCACAGTTGATTGGGTTCCCACATCAATTCAGGAGTTGAGCATGCGAATCGGACTAGTGGGCTACGGCCACGGCGGGCGCTTTTTTCATGCGCCATTGATCGCCACCCTGCCTGGCGCCACCTTTGTCGGCGTGGTGACGCGTTCACCCGAACGTCGCCAGCAATTGAGTACTGATCTTCCAGGTGTCAAAGCCTTCGACTCCATCGGCCAGATCGTCGAGGCCGGCGTCGACGCCCTGGTCATCTCCACCACCCTCAAAGGCCGCCCTGCATTAGTACTGGAAGCCA
Source organism: Pseudomonas libanensis (assembly GCF_001439685.1). Lineage (GTDB taxonomy): Bacteria > Pseudomonadota > Gammaproteobacteria > Pseudomonadales > Pseudomonadaceae > Aquipseudomonas > Aquipseudomonas libanensis. Next base: position 447,670 of record NZ_JYLH01000002.1, on the reverse strand, counting down.
TCGAACACGGTGTAACGGTGGTCAGCGACAAACCCTTTGCCGCCAACGCCGAACAGGCCCAAGCCTTGATCACCGCCGCCGAGCGCCAGGGCTCGCTGCTCAGCGTCTACCAGAACCGGCGCTGGGACTCGGATTACCTGACCTTGCGCAAACTGATCGACGCCGGCGCCCTGGGCACCATCACCCGCTTCGAGTCCCGTGTGGAGCGCTACAGCCCAGAGGCTGTGGGCAATGCCAGCGGTGGCGGGTGGCTGCGCGACCTGGGCAGCCATCTGGTGGACCAGGCGTTGCAACTGTTCGGCCCGGTGGAGCGGGTGTTCGCCCAATTGCACTACACCCCTGAACATCCCAGCGTGGATCACGGTTTTTTTGTTTGCCTGACCCACGCCAACGGCGTGGTTTCACACCTGTGGGGCAACGCGTTGCAGAACAGCCAGGCGCCGCGATTTCGCGTAAGTGGCAGCTTGGGCTGCTACACCGTCGACGGGCTGGATGGCCAGGAAGAAGCGCTGCTGGCCGGCAAGTCGCCGAAAACCGAAGGTGAACACTGGGGCGCTGAGGAGCATCGACGCTGGGGCTGGTTCGAGCAAGGGCCGGAACGTGAGCGGGTGCCGTCGGAGAAGGGCTGCTGGACCCAGTTCTATCGCCAATTGCAAGCGGCCGTGCAGGGCCAGGGGCCACTGCCGGTAAGCGCCTATGATGCGCTGGAAACCACCCGTATATTGGACGCCGCGCGCCTGAGTGCCGAGCGCCAGCAGGTGGTTTCGACAAAAATAGAATAAAATTCTAAAACAGGTTGATATGGAAATTATTTTCCAATAAAGTCTTTTCCAGGTTGCATAAAGTCCGTCCCGCACACGTTTGGGGCGACTCAACAAAAACAAGATCAAAAACAACCAGGTACCGTCAGATGAAAATCTTCAACGCTGTACTGCGAGTTTTACGCCCCGCCCAAACGCCTCGCGGCCTGCCCCGCGCCCGGCCGTTCTACTTCTCCTTCCTCAATGTGCTGTGCGTCGAAAACCAGGGCGCGCTGCTCTGCTGCATTCCAGGCGCGCCGGTGGTGCGAGTGCCGGCCGAGGCCTGATCAACGCAACGTCCAAAAAAACCAACAAGAAAGTGGAGACAGACCGTTCATGAAGACCCCGATCCGTTTTACCGCGCTGGCCCTGTCCATGCTGCTGGCCAGTGGTATTGCCGGCGCCGCCGATCTCAAGGTGGGCGTCACGATGTCCGCGTTCGATGACACCTTCCTTACCTACCTGCGCGAAGACATGGACAAGCAAGCCAAGTCCTATCCCAAGGGCGATGGCGTGCAACTGCAGTTCGAAGATGCCCGCGCCGATGTGGTCAAGCAACTGAGCCAGGTCGAGAACTTCATCAGCCAGAAAGTCGACGCCATTATCGTCAACCCGGTCGATACCGCATCGACCAAGAACATTATCAGTGCCGCGACCAAGGCGGGCATTCCGCTGGTATTCGTCAACCGCCGGCCCGACCAGAAAGACCTGCCCAAGGACGTAGTGGCGGTGACCTCAGATGACGTCGAGGCCGGTCGCCTGCAAATGCAGTACATCGCTGAAAAGCTCGGTGGCAAGGGCAAGATCGTGATCCTGCTGGGCGACCTGGCGAACAACTCCACCACCAACCGCACCAAGGGCGTGAAGGAAGTACTCGCCAAGTACCCGGACATCAAGATCGAACAGGAACAGACCGGTATCTGGCTGCGGGACAAGGGCATGACCCTGGTCAACGATTGGCTGACCCAGGGCCGCGAGTTCAATGCGGTGCTGGCCAACAACGATGAGATGGCCATTGGTGCATCCATGGCGCTCAAATCGGCCGGCAAGGAAAAGGGCAGCGTGCTGATCGCGGGTGTCGACGGTACGCCGGACGGCTTGAATGCAATCACCAAGGGCGACATGGCCGCCTCCGCGTTCCAGGACGCCAAGGGCCAGGCGGTGGGTTCGGTGGAGGCGGCGCGCAAGATGGCCAGGAACGAGCCGGTCGAGCAGAACGTGATCATTCCGTTCCAGCTGATTACTCCGGACAACGTCGCCCAGTTCAAGTAGCCCTGACATCACAACAATGAACCGGCAGGGCGGTCGTGCCCGCCCTGCTGATGGAGTACCGTCTTATGCTCGCTCATGCCGCTGTCTCGCAGCCTCCCGGTATCCAGCCGTTGCCGCTGGACGAACCCTACCTGTTGGAAATCGTCAACATCAGCAAAGGCTTTCCGGGCGTCGTGGCCCTGGCCGACGTGCAACTGCGTGTACGTCCCGGCACGGTGCTGGCGCTGATGGGCGAGAACGGCGCGGGCAAGTCGACGCTGATGAAGATCATCGCCGGCATCTACCAGCCTGACGCCGGGGAAATCCGCCTGCGCGGCAAGCCCATCGTGTTTGACACACCGCTGGCGGCACAGAAAGCCGGAATCGCGATGATCCACCAGGAACTCAACCTGATGCCGCACATGAGCATCGCCGAGAACATCTGGATCGGCCGCGAGCAGCTCAACAGCCTGCACATGGTCAACCACCGCGAAATGCATCGCTGCACCGCCGAGTTGCTGGCGCGCCTGCGCATCAACCTTGATCCGGAAGAACAGGTCGGCAACCTGAGCATCGCCGAGCGGCAGATGGTCGAGATTGCCAAGGCGGTGTCCTATGATTCCGACATCCTGATCATGGATGAGCCCACCTCGGCGATCACCGACAAGGAGGTGGCCCACCTGTTTTCGATCATTGCCGACCTCAAGTCCCAGGGCAAAGGCATCGTCTACATCACGCACAAAATGAACGAAGTGTTCGCCATCGCCGATGAAGTGGCGGTGTTCCGCGACGGCCAGTACATCGGCCTGCAACGTGCCGACAGCATGAACAGCGACAGCCTGATCTCGATGATGGTAGGGCGTGAGCTGAGCCAGCTGTTCCCGGTACGCGAGACGCCCATTGGTGACCTGCTGCTGTCGGTGCGCGACCTGAGCCTGGACGGCGTGTTCAATGACGTATCGTTCGAGCTGCACGCCGGGGAAATCCTCGGCATCGCCGGGCTGATGGGCTCCGGACGCACCAATGTGGCAGAAACTATTTTTGGCATCACCCCAAGCACCAGTGGGCAAATCACCCTGGACGGCCAGACGGTGCGTATTACCGACCCGCATATGGCAATCGAGAAAGGCTTTGCGCTGTTGACCGAGGACCGCAAGCTCAGTGGCCTGTTCCCGTGCCTGTCGGTACTGGAAAACATGGAGATGGCAGTGTTGCCGCACTATTCGGGCAACGGCTTCATCCAGCAGAAAGCCCTGCGTGCGTTGTGCGAAGACATGTGCAAGAAGCTGCGGGTGAAAACCCCGTCCCTGGAACAATGCATCGACACCTTGTCCGGCGGCAACCAGCAAAAGGCCTTGCTGGCGCGCTGGCTGATGACCAACCCACGCCTGCTGATCCTCGACGAGCCGACTCGCGGCATCGACGTAGGCGCCAAGGCCGAGATCTATCGCTTGATCGCTTTCCTCGCCAGCGAAGGCATGGCGGTGATCATGATTTCCTCCGAACTGCCCGAAGTGCTCGGCATGAGCGACCGGGTAATGGTCATGCACGAAGGCGAACTGATGGGCACCCTGGATCGCGCTGAGGCCACCCAGGAAAAAGTCATGCAGTTGGCTTCCGGTATGACCGCGGTCCACTGATCTACAGAATAAGAAGGTGATGGGTTATGAACGCAATAACAGACAACAAGCCGGCGACGGCACCGATCAAGAACCGTCGACGCATGCCTACCGAGCTGAGCATCTTCCTGGTGCTGATCGGCATCGGCCTGGTGTTTGAACTGTTCGGCTGGATCGTGCGCGACCAGAGCTTCTTGATGAACTCCCAGCGCCTGGTGCTGATGATCCTGCAAGTATCGATCATCGGCCTGCTGGCCATCGGTGTGACCCAGGTGATCATCACCACGGGGATCGACCTGTCTTCCGGCTCGGTACTGGCCTTGTCAGCAATGATCGCCGCGAGCCTGGCGCAGACCTCCGATTTTTCCCGGGCGGTGTTTCCGTCCCTGACCGATCTGCCGGTGTGGATCCCGGTGGCAATGGGCTTGGGTGTAGGGCTGCTGGCCGGGGCAATCAACGGCAGCATTATTGCGGTGACCGGTATCCCGCCGTTTATCGCGACCCTGGGCATGATGGTCTCGGCCCGTGGCCTGGCGCGTTATTACACCGAAGGCCAGCCGGTGAGCATGCTCTCGGATTCCTACACGGCTATCGGCCATGGCGCGATGCCGGTGATTATCTTCCTGGTGGTGGCGGTGATCTTCCATATCGCCCTGCGCTACACCAAGTACGGCAAATACACCTACGCCATCGGCGGCAATATGCAGGCGGCACGTACCTCGGGGATCAACGTCAAGCGCCACTTGATCATCGTCTACAGCATCGCCGGCCTGCTGGCGGGCCTGGCCGGCGTGGTGGCTTCGGCACGTGCGGCTACCGGCCAGGCGGGCATGGGCATGTCCTATGAGCTGGATGCGATCGCCGCAGCGGTGATCGGCGGCACCAGCCTGGCGGGCGGGGTAGGGCGCATCACCGGCACCGTGATCGGCGCGCTGATCCTCGGCGTGATGGCCAGTGGGTTTACCTTCGTCGGCGTGGATGCGTATATCCAGGACATTATCAAGGGCCTGATCATCGTGGTAGCGGTGGTGATCGACCAATACCGCAACAAGCGCAAGCTCAAGCGCTGAGTCAATCCAAGGGCCGAATCAGATCAAATGTGGGAGCAAGCCCCCTCCCACATTTAGTCCGGGATCAGCCACTTTCAACCGTTTGTCTTCTATATAGCTCCACAAACTTGAATTTCTTGCTATAAACGCACTCCGATGACCGTTCGCCAAGCCCGTCCTGGTGCCTTTGGGGGTTAATTGGGAAAAAATGCCTGTCTTTTCAGTTGCTGCGCCCTCAAGTCGGCCTTAGACTGCCGCCCCTCGTAAATTGAGTGCCGGGTGGCGCTTGAAATGGACGGCGCCCTTCCGAGACCTGCAGAGGCCTGCCGGAACGCTCCCTTATTCGCCTTAATGCACGTATTTTTTATAGAGAAATCAATGACAAAGGAAAAGTTGCTGGCCATGCCGGCGGATGACTACATGAATGCCGAACAGCACGCTTTTTTCGAGAAGTTGCTGCAAGACATGAAAGTGGAACACCACGAGCGCATTGAACAGAACCGCATCGCCATTGAAAGCCTGGACACCCCGGCCGACCCGGCTGACGCCGCTTCCGTCGAAGAAGAGCGCACCTGGCTGGTAAATGCCATCGATCGCGACCAGCGCATGCTGCCGCAGCTTGAGCGGGCCTTGGAGCGTATCAAGGAAGACTCCTTTGGCTGGTGCGATGACAGCGGCGAGCCTATCGGCCTCAAGCGTCTGCTGATCAGCCCTACCACCAAGTACTGCATCGAAGCGCAAGAGCGCCACGAACAGATCGACAAGCATCAGCGTCAAGCCTGACACAGGTGAGGGGGGCGCCTGCCAGTGAGCCGGCCGCCCCGCCTGCAACAGCATCGCGACAGCATCCGGGCGCGTCCGACGCGGTGGATTGTTGCTGTTAATGCAATGAAGCTATTCCGAAGATAGCTTTTTCCAACTGGAATAAAACCGTAGCATGGCCAACATTGTTAGCAAGCTAACTAATGCTGCGGAGAAGCTCCATGCAAAACAAAGTCGATGTGGCCGTAATGATCGGCAGTGGCGTACCTGAGACCCTGCGTGCCCTGGGCCAGAAAGCTTGCTGGGTGGTATTGCTCAATGGTGAGCAGCGCGGTACCGCCTTCGCCAGCCGCGATGAGGCCGAGGAGTGCAGGACTGCCTGGCAAGCGCTGTTGCGCATGGAACAGTCAGACAGCCTGCATTGAATTATTCCTTGGGCGATTCGTGCAACAGTGCGTTGAGGTCATCCACCGCAGGCGCCCATTCGGCATCTACATGCAATTGTTCCCTGAGGAAACTCGCCTGTTGTTCGCTCCAGAACGGTGCGTCGATGAGTTTGACATCATCCGGCAGGCGATGCTCGGCGGTAAAGCGCTCGATGGCTTCCTGGCTCGAGTCCAGGCCCAGTTGATCGAACAAGGTTTCGAGCGTGGGGGGGGTGGTGTCCATGTCGTACTCCATGCAGTTCAGGTGTGTATGCATGGGAGGCTTGGGGCGCGGCAGAGTTCTATCAGATTGTCAGGAGGTGAGCGCCCCTGAATCCACGGCTGCCTTGAGCGCCTTGGCAGCGTCCTTCGCGGCACTGGCAGCGGCGTCCACGGTTTTGAACCAGCGGTCCTTTTCTACCTGATGCGTAGTGACGGTGGTCAAGGGTGGTTTGGCACGCATTACGATAACTGCTTGAAACTCTCCGTCTACTTCCCTGGCATCGCCGTGGATAAAAAATTCGCCAATATCAAATTCCGTCACGTATAGCCTTCCCTTCAAGGTAACTGCACTGATGAAACCTGACCCGCAGGGGGCAAACTTCAATGGACGGGCCAGTATGGCAGTTGTTGAAGGGCGACGGCGCGGTAAAGTCATCCAGGTGACGAAACGAGTGTGTTACACAGGGCTTGCAACTTGGCTTCCAGGGTTTTGGCCAGTTCGCAGGCCTTGTTATGATCGCTGCGAAACCCCTTGATCCGGCCACTAGGCACTTCAAGGATGTGGAAAAAATTCTTCCCAGCCGGTACAACTTGATAAATGACCGAGTTCGAGTACCCATCAGCGTTATGCAGGCAGTAGTATTGGCGTTCCTCTGACCATGATGAACGCTTGTGGAAAGACGCAGCGTCGTGTGGACGTCGTTGCATGCTCAGCTCCTGTCGATCTCGTTGGCCTTTCAGTGGCGTTTCGGGTGGTTTAACCCGGGTTGCTGTTTTAGTATTGTCGTCGGCAGTTCGCGACTGGTTCCATGCCTTGGTTTTTTTTTGTTTCGGGCGTCGGAAAACTGCATTTTCGGTTGGGTTATTCTCCGAAGTTGCTCGACTTGTATTCTCGGGTCGCTAAACCTGTGATTTGCTGTGCTACCGGATGACCTTGATTGAGGTCCACCGCGGCTGTATGTACCAGCCTTGTAGGTTATCTTCAGTTTTTAACGAATGGGTGATCGTGCCGTAACGGCCGTTTTTTGTGTTGCCCGCTTCAGCGGCCAGCGCTTTTTTGATGTGGGGACGTTTCCTTGGCAGTCAGTAATCTGGATATGCACGCGTTATTCGTGCTGGGTGATTTGCGCGCAAAGTTGGTCAAGCAGTTTCAATCGCGGTTTGTCTACGTCACCGAACAAACGCCAGAAGGTATCTATATCGCCGAGATCGATACCGAAACGGCGCTGGTCGTGGATGACAAACCACGCCTGGAGCTCAAGGTGGGCGACCATTTCCGTGCGGCGGTGCTACCCAGCCGCGAAGGTGGCAAGTTCGAACTCAAGTTTCGCGATATCAAGTTGACCGTGTATGGGTTGGGCGATTACGCCTTTGTTTCGTCGGCCGAGGGCCAGGGCATTGTGTTCAAGGAAGGCCACAGCGTGATGCTGGTATTTGCCGCCCATGAACAATTGCAGGAAGGCCTGACCAAGACCCTCAAAGCCGTGACCGGCAAGGCCGCCAAATGGCGCAAGGGCGAACTGGTTACCTTCAAGGCCAGCGAATAACCGATAAATACTTCGTGTACCGATCTGTTCCGGAACCTCTACTACAGTTGCGTTGACTTAACTATTCAGAGGCTTCGCGCATTGGCGGCAAGCCGTTCGCCATGACTGTGAAGACGCGAGGTGCAACGCATGAAGGGATTGAAATCACTGTTGGCAGCGTCCTTGACGGCCTTGAGCCTGTCATTGCCGGTCTCGGCTGCCCAGGCACCGGTGCATTTTGCCGACCTGAACTGGGAAAGCGGCAGCCTGATCACTGAAATACTGCGCTTTATCGTCGAGAAGGGTTATGACCTGCCTACCGACACTTTGCCCGGTACCACCATCACCCTGGAAACCGCCCTGGCCAAGAACGATATTCAGGTGATTGGGGAAGAATGGGCTGGTCGCAGTCCGGTGTGGGTCAAGGCCGAAGCCGAAGGCAAAGTGGTAGGCCTTGGAGATACAGTCAAAGGCGCCACCGAAGGCTGGTGGGTGCCGGAGTACGTGGTCAAGGGTGACCCGTCGAAAAACCTCAAGCCGCTGGCTCCGGACCTGAAAAGCGTCAAGGACCTGGCGCGCTACAAGGATGTGTTCAAGGACCCGGAATCACCAGGCAAAGGTCGCTTTCTTAACAGCCCCATCGGCTGGACCTCCGAAGTGGTCAACAAGCAGAAGCTCAAGGCGTATGGCCTCGACGATAGCTACGTGAACTTCCGCAGCGGTTCGGGCGCGGCGTTGGATGCGGAGATTGCGTCTTCGATCCGCCGGGGCAAGCCAGTGCTGTTCTACTATTGGTCGCCGACCCCGTTGATGGGGCGCTATAAATTGATCCAGTTGGAAGAACCACCGTTTGATGCCGATGCGTGGAAGACCCTGACCGATGCGAACAACCCTGACCCCAAGCCCACGCGCTCGTTGGCATCCAAATTGAGCATTGGCGTATCGACGCCGTTCCAGCAGGAACATCCGCAGATTGCCCAGTTCTTCGAGAAGGTCGAGTTTCCCATCGAGCCGCTTAACAAAGCGCTGGCGAAGATGAGCGAGAACCACACGGCACCGCGGGACGTGGCCCAGGTGTTCCTCAAGGAGCATCCTGAGGTGTGGAAGGCGTGGTTGACCGATGATGTTGCACAAAAAGTTGAGTCGGCCCTCAAGTAATAGACAGTGTCTCTACTTGATGGAGATCAACATGTGGGAGGGGGCTTGCTCCCGATAGCGGAGGGTCAGTCACAGATGAATTGACTGACACTCCCTCATCGGGGCATAGGTATCTACACAACTTCGGCACGAGGCTAAATCTGTGGCGAGGGAGCTTGCTCCCGTGACGGCCTGACAGCCGACGCTGATCTAGCTGACGCACCGCGATCCAAATGTGGGAGCTGGCTTGCCTGCGATGACGGCCTGCCAGCCGATGCCAATCTACCTGACACCCCGCAATCAAACTGTGGGAGCGGGCTTGCTCGCGAAGGCGGCCTGACAGGCGACACAGCTATACCGGGTACATATCCATTCCTGCGGTAACGGCCACTTAGGGTTCCGCTCTGACAGCGGGTCACTTTGGAAAAGAGCCCCAAAGTAACCAAAGGGCTCTTGCCCCACCACTCGGCACCTCGCCTAGGCTCGGTGTGCCCGTAATCCGCCAGTGATTTGGGGGGCCGCCGCCACGCGCCATCCATGGCGCGGGGCGGCTAAACCGGCATCCCTGCCGGTTTACCCCCCAAATCCCTGTCGAATTCCGGCCAGCGTGGTTTAACGGGGCGCCTGAGATCAAGATCAAGAGCGGCTCGCTTCGCATCGTGGTTACCGTTGAGCGCTACAGAGTTGTGTAGATACCTATGCTCATCGGGGGCAAGCCCCCTCCCACAATTTTTTTGCATTCCAGATTTAGAAGCGGGTTTGTATTGCGACCTCAAACGTTCTCGGCGAACCCAGGTAATACGCCGGCGACACATGGGCAAACTCGGCATACACCTCATTGGTCAAGTTGCGCACGCGTCCGGTCACCGAGGTGTGGGCGTCCAGCCGGTAGCGCAGGAAGGTGCCAAACAGCGTGTAGGCCGGCACCGTCTGGGTATTGGCATTATCCGCATACACCTGGGCGACATACCGCGCATCCACACCCCCTTGCCAATCCTCGGAGAAATCATAGGTCAGCCACAGGTTGCCCACGCGCCTGGGCACGTTGGTCGGCGTATTGCCCTTGCGTGACACCACGGCGCCACTGGCCATTTTCTCATTGAACTCATCGTACTCGGCGTCTACCCAGGCGAAGTTGCCTTCAGCCAGCAACCTTGGCGTGATACGCAGTGAGCTGGCCAATTCGATGCCCTTGGACGACTGCGCGCCCACCGGGATGCTGTTGGTTGGATCCAGCGGATCAGTGACGGCAAAGTCCTTGCGTTCGATCTTGTAGGCCGCAACCGTTGCCGAACCGCGACCGTTCAGGTAATCAAACTTGCTGCCGATCTCCCATTGCTTGCCGGTGGACACGTCGAACACCTGGGTGGTGGTATTGGGCTGTTCCACGGCGGTGCTGTATTGCACGTAGACATTGGCCGACGGGATGAACTGATAAGTCAGGCCCACACGCCCCGTCAGCGGTTCCCAGTTGCGCTTGAAGTGCCGTGGGTTAGTGGCGGTGACCGTGCGGTGGTTGGTCACGTCCATGTCGATGGCGTCATATCGCAGGCCGGTCAGCAGCGAGAGCTTATCCGTCAGCCCCAGGCGGTTTTCCACGAACAATGCCTTGGTGGTCACCTGGTTGGTCTTGTCCTTGACGAAACCCGGGCGGGTGCCGGGGATGGCATAGAAGTGTCCCGGGTCATAGTTGTTCGGGTCCACGGTACTTTTTCCCGGCACGTTCAAGGGGCTGTTGGTGGTGCTGTTGACCTTGTACTCAAAACCGCCGGACCAGGTGGTGGAGAGGCCGAAAATCCTGTTGTCATGGCGCAGTTCGAACTGGTTGCCGTTCTGTTGGCCCTGATGCCGTACCTGATAGGCGGTCGAGCGGTTCACCGCGCTGTTATCGGCGTTGTACTGGTAGGTCTCCAGGTTGCGGTAGTCGCGCTGGCTGTCGAGGTGATAAAGGGTGTTTTTCAGTGTGGTGCTGTCGTTTATCCGGTAGTCGATGATCGACCGTGCCCAGATCGTGCGCTGTTCGTAACGACCGTCGGCGACGTTGTAGTTGTTGAAGCGGTTGTGCTTGTCGATCTTAAGTTCGCCGGCCTTGGGGTTGAGCACCGGTGTGCCCCAATAGGGGCTGTCTTCCTGCTCGTCCTGATATTCCAGGGCCAGGGTGTGGGACAGGTCGGGGGTCAAGTCGCTGAGCAGCGAAAACGCTACGCTCCAGGCATCTCGTTGATCGCGGTCGATATAACTGTGGTTGGTGTTGCGGCTCACGTCCAGGCGTGCGTAGTGCTGCACCTCGGCGCCAGGCTCGGTCAGCGCATGATTGAGGCCGAACGCCATGCCCATGGTGTCGTAGCTGCCATAGGTCAACTGGCCTTCGACAGCTTGTTCCTCACGACTCGCCAGCTTGGTCACGTAGTTCAGCGAGCCGCCCACGGAGCCTGCGCCGTTGATCAAGGAGGAAGGACCGCCCACCAGCTCGACGCGGTCATAGATCCACGCATCCACTGGCCGCGCCAGGCCCGTGGCAACATTGATACCGTTGAACATCTGGGTAATCTGGCTGCTGGTAAACCCTCGGTACGATACAAACCCACCGAACCCGGGCGGCGCGCTGGCATTGACGCCGGGCAGGGTATTGGCCGCATCGCGGAAGGTCTTGGCGCCATGGCGCTCGATATCGTTGCGGTTGGCGATGGCGACCGAGGCCGGGGTTTCCCGTACGCTCAGTCCCAGCCGCGAGGCCATACCGCTGGGTTGGTCCAGGGCCAGCCCGGGCTCAACGCTTTGCTCGCCTTCAATGGTGGTCGGTGCCAGCTCAAGGGCAGGGGCGCAGACAGGCAGGCAGCCGAACAGGCCTGCCAGCAGGGGTAGATGTTTCATGGTTGAATCCTGAAAACTTGGCTTGAAAACAAACGCACGGCCGCCCGTCTTCCTCACGGAAACGGTCGGCAATGCAGATCAGAAAGCGCAGGGATCAGGCGAGGGCAGGTGGCGCGCGCGGGTTAGCCGTGGGCCAGGTGAAGCGGGCAGGAATGTCAGCGGCGAGCACGACCGCCGCAGGCGGCGCGTGGGGTTGTGGCAAAACCGCCACGTTCAGGTGGCTGTTGAGCGCGGGGCCCATGCCGCCGGTCGAACACAACGGGCAACCGAACGCCTTCGACAGCGTTGGCAGGTTCTCATCCGTAGAGTTGTTTTGCAGGGGCGCCTGGGTACGCGGGTCCACGGTGCAGAACTGGCCGCTGATGCCGTTGAGCTGCATGCCCACCATTTGCCCGTGGCCAATGCTGCAGGCGAACACATTGAACAGGACGCAGCAGTAAAGCATCCAGGCAATGAGCGAGCGGTCGGCACGGGCGAGTTTCATGGGGCGGCACTTTACCATCAGCCGCCGACGAAATGCCTGCAAAAAATCTCAGGGCGACTATCCTGATTCCCACATTTTTCGGGAGCGTGCGCCATGAGTTTTGTCATTGCGCGATGGATTGTCGGGGTTTTTACCTTTATCAGCATGGTGCATCTTTACTGGGCCGCTGGCGGCAAATTCGGTAGCCTGGCGGCGATTCCGCAACTGCCCGGCGAATTTGCCAGTGGGCCGCGACCGGCGTTCAAGCCCTCGTCGCTGGGCACCTTTCTGGTCGCTATGGGGTTGGTGGCAATTGCCTTGCTCGTTTGCCTGCGCGCCGGGTTGTATTTCACGCCGGTGTCCCATGGGGCGTTGCAGTGGGGCATCAGTGCGATTGCGGTGCTGATGTTTGCCAGGGCGATTGGCGATTCGGAGCTGGTGGGGTTTTTCAAGAAAGTCGGCGGCTCCCGGTTTGCGCGCCTGGATACCTACGTCTACTCGCCGCTGTGCCTGGTGTTGGGCGCCGGGCTGTTGGTGGTGGCCTGGACCTGATCGTCTCAGCTCCAATGTGGGTGGTGCGACGATTCGACTTGCCCCCGATGAGCATGGGTATCTAGACGACTTCTGGTCCGCCGCCGGCCCCTGTGGGAGGGGGCTTGCCCCCGATGGCGGCCTCACAGCCGACCAGTATCTAACTGACGGTCTCGGTCCAAATGTGGGAGGGGGCTTGCTCCCGATATAGGCCTCACAGCCGACCAGGATGTTCGGTTGGATCGAGTACATATCCATTGTTTAGGTGACGGCCGCTATTGGTTCCGCCCTTACGGCGGGTCACTTTGAAAAGCGCAAAGTAACCAAACGCTCTTGCCCCACCACTCGGCACCTCGCCTAGGCTCGGTGTGCCCGTAATCCGACAGGGATTTGGGGGGCCGCCGCCACGCGCCATCCATGGCGCGGGGCGGCTAAACCGGCATCCCTGCCGGTTTACCCCCCAAATCCCTGTCGAATTCCGGCCAGCGTGGTTTGACGGGGCGCCTGAGATCAAAAGCAGAGCAAGATCAAGAGCGGCTCGCTTCGCATCGTGGTTACTGACGGTCGCACGTCAGAGTTGTGTAGATACCCATGCTCATCGAGGGCAAGTCGAATCGTCGCACCGCCCCCTTCCACAACAAAGCGCCTAAAGGCCGAGATCTCCCAAACTGCACACCCAGCCCTCGCTCCAAACACCCTCCAGACAAAAACACACCTCCCGGTTTTATAGCGCTTGACCTTCCCAATGTGGCAAGCCCGATAAAAACCTCCAGTGTCGATTTGTCTTGAAAATTCCAAGGAGGGTGAACGATGTACGCCAAACCAATAAGCCTGATCACCGGGGCAATGGCCGTGGTGTTGACGCTGGGCGGATGCACAGATAACGCGCCGCCGGCTGCGGCCGCCAAGCCGCCCGGTGTGCCGGTGGCCGAGGTGGTTGCGCGGGCGGTGACGCCGTTTGTCGAGTACACCGGTTCGTTGACCGCCATCGATCAGGTGGAACTGCGCCCGCGTGTCAGCGGCTATCTGCAAAATGTCAGCGTGCCCGAGGGCCAGTTCGTGGCCAAGGGCAGCCCGTTGTTTGTGATTGACCCGCGGGTGTTCCAGGCGGCGCTGAATGCGGCCAAGGCACGTCTGCGCGAGGCCGAGGCCAATGCGGTGCTGGCCCAGGCCGAGCACGGGCGAGCCGAGCAACTGTTCGCCAAGAAGGTGGTGGCGCGTGATCGTCTCGACACCGCCATTGCTTCGTTGAATGCCGGCAGGGCCCAGGTCGAGGCGGCGAGGGCGGCACTGGATGCGGCACAACTGGACCTGGGCTATACCCGTGTCACCGCGCCCATCAGCGGCCGCATCGACCGCGCCCTCGTTACCGAAGGCAACTACGTGACGCAAGGGGTGACGGCGTTGACGACTATCGTCTCCATCGATCCGTTGCATGTGTATTTCGATGTCGACGAGCGCACGTACCTGCACTCGCTTGCCGCGACGCGGGAACATGCCGGGTCCAAGGGCGAAAAAGCCGCCAAGGTCATGGTGGCCATGCTCAACGATACGACCTATGCACGGGCCGGGCGGGTGGACTTCCTGGCCAATGCGGCCGACCGCAAGACCGGCACCGTGCGCGTGCGGGCGGTGGTCGACAACCCGGATGGGCGCCTGACCCCCGGGCTGTTCGCCAAGGTCAAGCTGGACACCGGCGCGGCGCAACCGCGGGTGTTGATCGCCGACCAATCCATCGGCACCGACCAGGGCCGCCGCTATGTGCTGGTGGTCGGTGAGGGCGACAAGACCGAATACCGCCCGGTGGAATTGGGTCCGGTGGTCGACGGCCTGCGAGTCATCGAACAGGGCCTGCAACCGGGCGAACGCATTGTCGTCAAGGGCCTGGTGCGCCCCGGTATGCAGGTGACGCCACTGGCCGCCAGCATCGAGGGCAAGCCGCTTGAGGCGCCACTGACCGTGGGGGGCGTGCAATGAGCTTCCCACGCTTTTTCATTGATCGGCCGATTTTCGCCATTGTCCTGTCGGTGTTGATGATGATCGGCGGCATCGTGGCCTTCTTTCATCTGCCGTTGAGCGAATACCCCGCGGTCACGCCGCCCACGGTGCAGGTCACCGCGTCCTATCCCGGGGCCAACCCGCAGGTGATCGCCGAGACGGTGGCGGCGCCATTGGAGCAGGTGATCACCGGGGTCGAGGGCATGCTGTACATGACCTCGCAGTCGGCCACCGATGGCCGCATGATCCTGACCGCGACCTTCGCCCAAGGCACCAACGCCGACATGGCGCAGATCCAGGTGCAGAACCGTGTGTCGCGGGCCTTGCCGCGCTTGCCCGAGGAGGTGCAGCGCCTGGGCGTGGTCACGCAAAAGACCTCGCCGGACATCCTCATGGTGGTCCACCTGCTGTCCCCCGACAAACGTTATGACCCGCTGTACATCTCCAACTATGCCTATCTCCAGGTGCGTGATGAGCTGTCGCGCCTGCCGGGGATCAACGACGTGCTGGTATGGGGCGCGGGCGAATACAGCATGCGCTTGTGGCTCGACCCGGACCTGATCGCCGCCCGTGGCTTGACCGCCGGCGATGTGATTGCCGCGGTGCGCGAGCAGAACGTGCAAGTGGCGGCCGGCTCGGTCGGCCAGGCACCGGATTCCAGCGCGGCCTTCCAAGTCACGGTCAATACCCTTGGGCGCCTGACGGACGAAGAGCAATTTGGCGATATCATCATCCGCACCGGCGATAACGGCCAGGTCACGCGCCTGCGTGATGTGGCCCGTATCGAAATGGGCGCCGATGCCTACGCGCTGCGCAGCCTGTTGGACGGCGAGCCGGCGGTGGCCTTGCAGATCATCCAGAGCCCGGGGGCCAACGCCCTCGATGTGGCGCAGGCAGTGCGCGATACCATGCAGCGCCTGCAGGCCAACTTCCCTGAAGGGCTGGTGTCGCGGATTGCCTATGACCCGACGGTGTTTGTGCGCGCTTCGCTGGAGTCAGTCGCCATCACCCTGATGGAAGCGATCCTGCTGGTGGTCATCGTGGTGGTGGTGTTCCTGCGCAACTGGCGCGCGTCGCTGATCCCGTTGATGGCCGTGCCGGTATCGATCATCGGCACCTTCGCGGTCATGCACCTGATGGGCTTTTCCCTGAATACCTTATCGTTGTTCGGCCTGGTGCTGTCGATCGGCATTGTGGTCGACGATGCCATCGTGGTGGTCGAGAACGTCGAGCGGCATATCGAGAACGGCGAGGAGCCCACGCAAGCTGCGCGGCGTGCGATGGGCGAGGTCACCGGCCCCATCATTGCGATTACCTCGGTGCTGGCTGCAGTGTTCATCCCCACGGCGTTCCTCAGTGGATTGCAAGGTGAGTTCTACCGGCAGTTTGCGCTGACCATCGCGATTTCGACGATCCTCTCGGCGGTCAACTCGTTGACCCTCAGCCCGGCGTTGGCCGGCCTGTTGCTGCGCCCACGAGGTGCCGCCGTGGTGCATGACCCGCGCAGCCTGCGCGGTCGCGCGGTGCGCCTGCTGGAGGTGCTGGGCCGGCCGTTCCAGCGTGCGCCACAGGCGTATGGCAGCACGGTGCGCAAGGTTGTCGGCCGTCGCGGCGTGGCGCTGGTGGCCTATTGCGGATTACTCGCGCTGACCTGGTTCGGCTTCAACGCTGTGCCGGCGGGTTTTGTGCCGATGCAAGACAAATACTACCTGGTCGGCATTGCCCAATTGCCCAACTCGGCCTCGCTGGATCGTACCGATGCGGTGGTGCGGCAAATGTCGAAAATCGCCTTGGACGAACCGGGAGTGGAAAGCGTGGTGGCGTTCCCGGGACTGTCGGTCAACGGCTTCGTCAACGTACCCAATGCGGCGGTGATGTTCGTGATGCTCGATCCGTTCAAGGAGCGAACCTCGCCGGACATGGCCGCGGTCGCCATCGCCGGGCGCCTGCAAGCCAAGTTCGCGAGCATTCCCGACGGTTTCCTCGGCGTGTTCCCGCCGCCACCGGTGCCTGGCCTTGGCGTCACCGGTGGTTTCAAGCTGCAGGTCGAGGACCGTGGCGGAGTAGGGCTTGAGGCGTTGGTGCAGCAAACCCAGGTGCTGATGACCAAAGCCACCGAGTCGGGTCAGGTCGCCGGCTTGATGACCAGCCTGGACGTCAACGCGCCGCAGCTGAATGTCGATATCGACCGCACCCAGGTCAAGAGCCAGGGTGTGCGCCTGGCGGATGTGTTCGAGTCACTGCAGGTCTACCTCGGTTCGCTGTATGTCAACGACTTCAATCGTTTCGGCCGCACCTACAAGGTCACCGCCCAGGCCGATGCGGACCACCGCATGCAGGCCGAGGCCATTGGCCGCCTGCAAGTGCGCAATGCGGCCGGGGACATGCTGCCGTTGTCGGCGTTTGTCACCGTCACCCCGGGTTCGGGCCCTGACCGTGTGATTCACTACAACGGCTACCCCTCGGCGGATATCTCCGGTGGGGCGATGCCGGGCGTCAGCTCAGGCCAGGCCGTCGCACTGATGGAACGCCTGGCGCAGGAGGCTCTGCCCGAAGGCGTGACCTATGAATGGACGGACTTGACCTACCAGCAAAAGCTCGCCGGGTCGTCGGCGCTGTTCATTTTCCCGCTGTGTGTGTTGCTCGCTTATCTGATCCTCGCGGCGCAGTACAACAGCTGGCTGCTGCCGCTGGCGGTCTTGCTGATCGTGCCCATGTGCCTGCTCAGCGCGATCATCGGCGTGTGGCTGGTGGAGGGTGACAACAATGTGTTCGTGCAGATCGGGCTGGTGGTGCTGGTCGGGCTGGCGGCGAAGAACGCCATTCTGATTGTCGAGTTTGCCCGCAGTCTCGAAGCCGAGGGCGCCAGCCCGTTGGAGGCGGTTATCCACGCCTGCCAACTGCGCTTGCGGCCGATCCTGATGACGTCGCTTGCGTTCATCGCCGGTGTGGTGCCGCTGGTATTTGCCAGCGGCGCCGGGGCCGAGATGCGCCATGCCATGGGCGTCGCGGTGTTTGCCGGCATGCTCGGGGTGACGCTGTTCGGCCTGTTCCTCACGCCGGTGTTCTACGTGGCGATGCGCAACCTGGCGCTGCGCGTGGAGCGTCAGGGTTCGAGTTCGAAGTTGCAGTTGGAGGAGGGTGCATCATGAGACTGTCTTATCCGGCGTTGCTATTGCCGTTGCTGCTGATAGCCGGCTGCGCCTCGGTGGGGCCTGATTATTCCGCCCCTGTGTTGCCTGCCGCGCAGCGCCCGGCGAGCTTCGATGCGCCCGTCGCCGGTCTCGGTACCGGCGAGGTCGAGGCACAGTGGTGGCAGGTGTTCGACGAGCCGGCACTCAGCCAGTTGATCCAGCAGGCGTTGGCGGCCAACCACGATATTGGCATCGCCGCCACGCGCCTGGACGAAGCCAAGGCGATGCTGCGCGAAAGCCGCCAAGGGTTCTTGCCCAGCGGCGGTGCCGCCCTCGGTTATGAGCATCGACGGCGCAGTGAAGTCGAGACTCCCTCCGGCGAGCAGCGCTCCATTGAAACCACCCGTGCGGCCCTGGATGCGGCCTGGGAAATCGACCTGTTTGGCCGCGTGCGACGTTCGGTTGAGGTGGCGCAGGCCCAGGCCGGGTCACGCCAGGCGCTGCTGCGCAGTGTGCAGGCGAGCGTCGCGGCCACCGTTGCCGCCACCTGGTTCGAACTGCAAGGAATCGAAGCCGAACAAGCGGTGGTCGCTGACATCAGCCAGAGCCAGCGCGACAGCCTGGGCCTGGTGGAGCATCTGGTCAGTGTCGGCGCTGCCACCGAGTTCGACCGGCTGCGTGCCGAGGCTTTGCTGCGCAATGTCGAAGCCGTGGCGCCCGACCTTGAGCGGCGTCGCGCAACCTCCACCAACGCGTTGGCGGTGCTGCTGGGGCAGGCGCCGCAGGGGTTCAAGCCGCAGCTGGCAAGGCCCGGTCGTGAGACTTTGAGCCTGCGCACCCTGCAAGTGGGCGACCCGGCCGGCTTGTTGGCCCGGCGCGCCGATATTGCCGCGGCCGAACGCACCCTGGCGGCTGAGACTGCACAAATAGGTGTAGAAACCGCTGGTTTGTATCCGGATATCCAGGTGCAGGGCTCCATCGGGCTACTGGCCGGAAGCCTCGGCTCCCTGGGCGATGCAGGCATGCAGTCGAACTTTATCGCCCCGGTGATTCGCTGGTCGCTGCTGGACACCGGGCGCGTGCGCGCACGGATCGCCGCCAGCGAAGCGCGTACCCAGGCGGCGTTGATCGCCTACGACCAGACCGTATTGCGTGCCCTGCAGGAAACCGACGATGCCTTCCAGGCCAACAGTGCCGCAGGCAGCACCTTGGGCCTGCGGCTGCTGGAGGCCGCGGCCAACCGCGAGGCGGCCAGGTTTGCGCGCACGCGATTTGCCGAAGGCGAGGGCATGTATCTGGATGTGCTTGAGGCCGAACGTGCCGACTTCACCAGCCGCCGTGCGTTAACGGCGGCGCGCACCCAGCAGCGCTTGGCGGTGGTGGGGATCTACAAGGCGCTGGGCGGTGGCTGGCAGGTTTGTGAACAGGCGGGGCAGGCTTGCAGTGGGGCTGCGGCGCTGCGTTAGCCACAGCCGAGCAAAAACACAGCACGGCAGTGCAAATGTGGGAGGGGGCTTGCTCCCGATATAGGCGGGTCAGTCAGCACATCTGACACTGACCCACTGCAATCGGGGGCAAGCCCCCTCCCACATTTTGATCTCCACACATAAAGAAAATGACCATCAAAAAGAAATTTCCTACAGGTATTGACCTTGCCACTAGGGGAACCTTTAGGCTTTTTTCCGAGTACGCCAAATCACAAAAACAAGAATCAAGGGGTTATCAATGGATACTGCTGCCCTGCAACAACGCTCGGATTCCGATCGGTTCACCACGGCCTCGACGCTGATGGTCAATGCCCTGGAACCCGGCGCCCACTACGCCCAGGTCACCCGCGCGCTGGAAGCCCTGCTCGCGCTGACCCGGCAAGGCTTGTCGGGGGATGCCGATGCCTACGCCCACTACCAGGCAGCCCTGCTGCAACTGCACATTCCGGGCGATCCACGCACTGAGCCGACCCGCCGTTGGATGGCCAGTGAGGTCTACCGCGTCGAAGATGAGTTCGCCGCCGACCTGCCGGGCTTCACCGCGTTGCCGGTGGATGAGTTCCGCCAGTTGGTCGACGCTGAAATCGCCGCTCGCAGCCGGGTCAACCACCCCATGTCGGTGCACCTGTTCCAAGGTACGCCGCCTGTGCAAGACGTGCGTTTCTTCCTGGAACACCACTGGACCCGCTCCTACAACTTCTACAGCCTGCTGGCCGAGCTGGCCTTTCGCTTCGAGGCCATCGAGGATGCCTCGGTGTTCTACCGCAACCTTTACGGTGAAGCGGGGGCCGAGACTCCGCAGCGTTCGCACCCGGCGATGCTGGCCCATCTGATGGAGTATTTCGATATTCCGCTGGCCATCGACTTTCCCGCGTTGCATCCCCTGGAAAAAGCCTACCTGAATAATCGCATTCGCTGCGTGCGCCACACCGATGTCGCCTGGGGCCTTGCGCTGCTCTATGCGGTGGAGTCTGTCAGTTGCGTCAACCATCGGCGCATCTACGAGCTGTTGCAGCGCCTCGACGTACCAGAGCAGCCCAGCGAATTCCACCGCCTGCACGGCACCCAGGATGAGATCGACACCGAGGAAATGTGGGCGCTGATTGCCAAGTTCGCCAGCGACGAGGGCTTTCAGCGTACGTTCATGCGCGCGCTCAAGCGTCACTTCGAAATCAACAAGGCCTATTTCGACAGCTTGTGGCAGCAGATGCAGGCGCAGCGCCTGCCTGCCTGAACCGCCCGGCGATCCTAAAACAACAATAATGGAGCACATGATGAGCCCACGTAATTTCTCGCAGCCGCAATTGCAGAATATCCACACCGCCGAAGCCCGTCTGTTGGCCGAAGCGCTGAAGCCGGATGCGACGTTCAATCGCATCGAAATTGCCGCCAATATGCTGCGTGCCCTGTGTGAGTCGGGCCAGCGCGGCGATGCCGCGAACGCGGCGCAGTGCCAGCAATTGCTGTACATCCTGTCGCTGAGCGATGACGTCGCCACCGCCTCGACCCGACGCTGGCTGGCCAATGCCATCTATAGCGTGCAAGAGCGTTTCATGCCGTCTGCGGACCTGGCCTCGCCGTTGTCCGAGGCCGCGTTCCAGCAACGCCTGGAAGAGCAGATTGCCGCGCAGTCACGGGAAAACCACCCGATGTCGCAGTATGTGTTCGAGGGCAAGGCGTCCCGCGAGCAACTGCAGGTGTTCCTGCGCCACCAATGGTTCCGCACCTATCGCCTGTACCGGGATGCCGCCGACCTGTTGGTCAACCTGACCGATGTTGACGAGGCGGCCGCCCTTGGTCGTTATCTCTACGGTGAGCTTGGCGAAGAGGACGAACAGCGCTCCCATCCGCGGCTGTTGGCCAAGCTCCTGGCCGCCATAGGCCTGGCTGCGGATTTCGAAGCCATCTCGACGATGCCCGAGGAAATCGCCTACCTGAACAACCGTGCCCGCTGTTTCCGCAACCCCGATGTCGGCTGGGGCTTGGCGGTGTTCTACATCACCGAGCTGGTGGTGCCCGGCAACCACGGCAAGTTGTACAACGCCTTGCGCAATGCAGGCTTGAGCCAGGACGACGCGGAGTACTACGAAGTGCATATCAGCCTGGTGCCGCCACGGGCCAAGCGTGAATGGGCACTGATTGCACGGCGTATCCCGGACCTGGGCTTCCAGAATGCATTCCTCACGTCCCTGGCCGAGCACTTCCGGCTGGAGCGGGCCTATTACGACGCGGTCTGGGAAGCAATGCAGCGCGTGAAGTAGCCCACCTTAGGACAACGCGAGTAACCCGACATGCCGAGTCATATCACTGAATCCCGTATCCACGGGGGCGCTTACTCGTCCCCGGAATTTGCCGCAATCTTCTCTGATGCCAGTCAGGTGCAGAAGTGGCTCGATGTAGAAACAGCGCTGGCGGCCACCCAGGCGCAGATGGGCATCATCCCTCACGAAGCTGCGCGGGAAATCGCCCGGGTGGCCAGTGTGGAACTGCTGGACCTCGACGCCCTGGGGCGCCAGAGCATGGAGACCGGGCATATCCTGGTGCCGACCCTTCGCGCCCTCGAGGCCTTGTGCGCCGATGGCTGGGGTGAGTACGTGCATTACGGTGTGACCACCCAGGACATTCTCGACACCGGGCTGATCCTGCAGGTCCGCGAAGCCTGGGGCCTGGTGTTGCAGCGCTTGCGCGCAATCCGTGGGCATTTGCTCACACTCGCCCTGCGGCACAAGCACACGCCGATGGTCGCCCGCACCCATGGGCAACAAGCATTGCCCACCACGTTTGGCTACAAGGTCGCGGTGTGGGTCGATGAGATCGATCGCCACCTCGAGCGCTTTGACGAGGCGTATGCCCGGGTAATGGTGGGCAACCTGACCGGTGCCGTGGGCACCCTGGCGGCGCTTGGCCCGCAGGGCCTGGAAGTGCAACGCCAGACCCTGGAACGCCTCGGCCTGGCGGCACCGTTGAGCAGTTGGCACAGCGCCCGCGACCGTATCCTGGAGGCGGCGTGGCTGCTGGTTCAGGCGTCGGGGACCCTGGGCCGCGTCGCCAATGAGATCTACCACCTGCAACGCACCGAAATCGATGAAGTGCGTGAAGGCCGCCGGGCAGGGCAGGTGGGGAGCAGCACCATGCCCCACAAGCAGAACCCGTCGACGGTGGACCTGATCAGTGCGCTGTCGCGGCTGGTGCGCGCGCAGATGCTTGCGCTGACTGATGCGGCGTTCCAGTTGCATGAGCGCGACGGCACCGCGTGGCGCATTGAATGGGCGGCCTTGCCGGAGCTGTTTATCTACGCCGGTGCCTTGCTCGCCCGTATGGAGGGTGTGCTGCTGGCCGGGCTGGACGTGCGCGAAACGCGCATGCGCAGCAACCTCGACATGCTCGGCGGGCTGATCCTGTCGGAGCGCATCATGCTCGCGCTGGCGCCACGGTTCGGCAAGCAGACGGCTCATCAGATGGTCCACGAAATAGCCCAGCAGGCCCAGGCCGAGGATCGTCCTTTTCGCGAAGCCCTGCTCAGCGACTCGCGCCTGCACGGCTGTTTCAGTCGCCAAGTGCTGGACGACCTGCTTGACCCGGCGGCCTACACCGGGCTGGCAGCCGAGATGGTCGAGCTGGTGGCGAATAAAGCAATGCCCCGGTCTTCAAACGATGGTCTTGAACTGCAGCTATCAACCCAAGGCAATCCCAGTCGGTCTCAGCACGTGATGGAGGGTATGTGATGGATTCGCAAACGTTGGAAATGGCAGCCCGTGCGTCTTGCACCGCACGTTCGGAACACCCGGGCCTGGGTCATGACGGCGAACAATGCCGGCATGAACACAGCCACATCCTCGACTCGAAAACCCACGGTTCAGGCTATGCCGGCCCGCAGAGCCGCAAGATCTTCTGCAGCCATTGCCGCCTGCAACGCTGGCTGGATGTTGAAGCCGCACTGGCCATGGCCCAGGCCGATGTCAATATCATTCCGCGTGAGGCGGCCCTGGACATCGAAAAAGCCGCGTTGCTGTCGGGCATCAATGTGCGCCAGTTGGCCGAGGGCGTGGCGGCCACCGGGCATTCGCTGATGCCATTGCTCAGCGCCCTGCAAAAGAACTGCAGCCCGAGTGCCCGCGAATACGTGCACTACGGCGCCACCACCCAGGACATCCAGGACACCGCCCAGTCCCTGGAAATGCGCGACGTCCTCGACGCCATGGACCAGGCCCTGGAAACCTTGCTGGGCAAATTGTCGACGCTGGCCGATGCGCACCGTGATTCGCTGATGGTCGCCAGGACCCACTCGATCCCGGCGTTGCCGACCACTTTCGGACTCAAGGTCGCCGGCTGGATTGACGAGCTGCTGCGCCATCGCCAGCGCCTGGCCGAGGCACGCCAGCGCGTGCTGGTGGTGCAACTGTTCGGCGGGGTCGGCACCATGGCGGCGTTCGGACCGGAGGCGATACCGATGCTGGAGCGTTTTGCCGAGCGCTTGTCCTTGCAAGTGCCCCTGACCGGCTGGCACGTGTCCCGTGACCGTGTCGCGGAGTTCGTCAGCACCCTGGCCATGGTCACGGCCTCGTTGGCTCGGGTGGCCGATGAGATCCGTACGCTCAATCGTTGGGAAATCGCTGAAGTGGAAGTGGGCTGGAGCGACCAGCAGATCGGCAGCAGCACCATGCCGCACAAGCGTAACCCGGAAGGCTGCGAGCAGGTGGTGGTGCTGGCGCGCTTGGCCAAGGCCCAGGTCATGCTCGCGCTGGACGCGATGATCCTCGAACACGAGCGCGATTACCGCGGCACCCGCCTGGAGTGGTGTGCGGTCGCGGACGTTTCCCACTATGCGCTGATGGCGCTGTCGATCCTCACCGACACCATCGACGGGCTCACCGTGAACGTGCAGAAGATGGAATGCACCGCCCACGCCTACGGCGATGCCATTTGCACCGAAGCGGTGGTGTTCGAAATGGCGCGCAAGCTGGGCAAGAGCAGTGCCTACGAAATCATCTTTGAAGTGTCCCAGGCGAGCCAGCGCAATCACGTGTCGATCCGCACTGCGATCGAGGCCGATGCGCGGGTGGTTGCCGCCATGGACACCGGCGCACTGGCTCGGCTGTTCGAGCCCAGGACCCACCTGGGGATGTCCGACCGTATCGTCGACAACGTGCTGTCCAAACTGACGGCCCGCTAAGCAGTGATCACCCAACAGACTTATCAAGGAGCGACAGATGTCAAACGTTACGGCAGTTGATAAAGCCAAGGTTCAACAGTTTTCGGCGCGCATCATGGAGGACTACGGCAACACCCTGCGCGGCGCCATGCTCTATATCGGCGACCAGCTCGGCTTGTTCAAGGCTCTGGCCGACGGCGAGGCGGTGACCCTGGAGGAGCTGGCACAAAAGACCGGCTACAACGCCCGTTACCTGCGCGAATGGCTGGGCAGCATGGTCACCGGCAGCTATGTGACCTACGACGCGCCCACCCGCCGTTACCAGATGCCCGCCGAATTTGTGCCGGTGCTCGCCGATGAAGACTCGCCGTATTTCGCCGGCGGCATCATCCAGTTGAGCGTGCCGTTCGTGAGCATGGCACCCAAGGTCATCGAGGCGTTCCGTAATGGCGGCGGCTGCGCCGAGGAGGCGTTCCCGCTGGAGACCTGGAAAGGCATGGAGCGCATGACCATGCCCTGGTACAAGCACTACCTGGTGCAGCACTGGATCCCTTCCCTGGACGGCGTCGAAGAGAAACTCAAGACCGGCGGCAGTGTCCTCGACTTCGGCTGCGGCGCCGGCCTGGCGGCGATCACCATGGCCAAGGCCTACCCCGAGGCGCGGATTGTCGGCTGCGACTTCCACTTGCCCTCCATCGAGTTGGCGCGGGCCAACGCCGAGGCGGCCGGTGTGGGCGACCGGGTGCAATTCGAGGTGAACGATTCCGATGCGCTGCGCGGCCAGCAATTCGACTTCGTGACCACCTTCGTGGTGATCCACGACGCCACCGACCCCCAGCAAATGCTCAAGGACCTGCGCGCAGCCACGGCCGCAGACGGCACCTACCTGATGGTCGAACTCAACCTTTCCGAAGAGCTGCACGAGAACATGAACCTGTTCGGCCGGGTCATGTACCCGCAGAGCACCCTCTATTGCATGACCTGCTCGCTGTCCCATGGCGGCGCAGGGCTGGGAGCGTTCATGGGTGAGAAGCGTGCCCGCCAGATGGCGCAAGCGGCCGGGTTCAGCCACTTCCGCAAAGTGCCTTCGGAGTGGCCGCCGATGCCGGCGTTGTTTGAGCTCAAGCCCTGACATGGGCCGCGCCTGCGACGGCTGCCTGAAGTTCGCACAGTAAGGCAATTTAGTGGCCCCTTTGTAACTAAATCCTCGCCAAAATCGCTTTTATTTTCAGGTGGTTAGGCGAGGATGCAAATGCGCACTGTGGGAATGATGCTGATTGCCTGCTCCCTGGCCGGCGGCGCGGCTACCGTGCAGGCCCGGGAATTGCGCGAGGGCGACAAGTACATGTGCAGCTGGGGCGCGGGCACTGCCGCCAGGGCCCAGGAACTCAAGTTGTCGGGGGTGTCGCTGTACGCCGCTCGGCAGAAGATCCAAAGCATCAAGTTCAATAAATCGTGGATGCGCATGATGGCCATGGGCATTACCGAACAGACCTATGACAGTCGTTCAAGGCTTAAGCCGGAGGCGATTCGCAAGAGCTTTTATCAGGATTGTTTGCGGTATAAGGTGGCGCGTAAATAAGCGAGTGCCACGCACTGGTGCTTACAAATCCACGACAACTCCATGTAGGTATTTGCATACAATCCCGTACTTCTTTATGGAGGCCCGTATGCAAGTGCTTATTCGAGCGGCGACAGCCGATGACGTTGACACGCTGTGTGCTATCCGCACCTCGGTGGCGCAAAACCATCTGAGCCTTAAGCAGATGGCCGACCTTGGCATTACTCCACAGGTATTGGTCGATACCCTGAGTGCGGCTCCCTGCGCCTGGATCGCGGAGGTCGATGGCCAGGCAGCCGGGTTTTCCATGGTTGACCTGGCCGAAGGCGAAGTGTTTGCGATGTTCGTGCTGCCCACCCATGAAAACCTTGGGCTCGGGCGCCGGCTGATGGCGTTGGCCGAGGCGGCATTGTTTGAACACCATGACAGGCTGTACCTGGTCACCGACGGGCGCGATGACATCCGCGCCAATGGCTTCTACCAGCGCCTGGGCTGGTCCGTCGTGGGCCGTGTCGAGGGCGACGACGTTCGTTATGAAAAGGGCAGGGCGCGGTAGGCCATGGATGCGCCGCAGCCGTCAGCGTCCAACAGCCTGCTTTATCTCGCGGTTGGCGTGCTGTGCGTCGCGGTGCTATTGGGGTTCTATTTCGTTCAAATCAACGCCAAGGCAGATCGCCAGCGTGAAGAGGCCGCCGAACGCCTCGCGCTGTGCCGTCACCTGGAACGGGTCGCGGGTGGGACCTCATCCCGTAACGACGAGCTTCGCCAAACGTGCACGCAACTGAGCGAGCAGTTGTTCAAGCGGGCGATGTCACATTGATTAATAACCCTTTTTTATAAGCGGGATTGTTCTAGGAGTATCTCCGATACTTGCACCAAAAAGTGGCGCTCATATTCTTCGTTACCTTAAAAAACATGTGGTTATTGAATGACTTACGCAATATATAATCCGACGAAAGGATTAAAATAATGTTGTTGCAGGTTTTTACAGTCGCTACTATAGCCGGGCGTTCACCTCCCACGGTTTATGCATTTTTAAATCCCAAGTTTCCATCAGCTACTTGGGATTTTTTTTGCCTGCGATTTGAGCTGGGGATTGAATTTCAGAACATTTCATCTGGCGTCAGAGACGACGCAGGAAGGATTTGACGATGTGGCGGGTGGCATCGGTGGTATCCAGTTCGTCCAGGGCCCCATAGGCGTACCACTGGCAGTCCACGATCTCATTGCATGGCCGTGCCTGGTCGATATTCACCACCGAGGCCTCGAACACATGGTGCAGGGTGTCGCGGGTCTTGAGTTCCTGTAAATACAGCAAGCCGTCCACGTTTAATCCGGTTTCTTCTTCCAACTCGCGTTCCGCCGCGCCGACCGGACGCTCGTCGGGCTCGACCTTGCCGCCTGGCAACGCCCATTTGGACCGGGCTTTGCGCACGAAGAGAATATGCTCCTCATGTGCGCAAATGACCGTTGCACGTATTTTCAATGCCTGTACCTCCCGCAGTGCGATCAATGTCATAAAAGTGTAATGCAATTGTCATGCTAGGTGGTTATGGCGTGCCGGGGCCTGTATGTGGATACTGCCGGTTTGACGAATACGAGCGAGGACATTAAATGAAGACCATACGCTGGGGCATGATCGGCTGTGGCAATGTCACTGAGTTGAAGAGTGGACCGGCTTTCTATAAAGCGCCAGGTTCGGCACTGGTGGCGGTGATGGGGCGGCGTCTCGATGCAGTGCGCGATTATGCGGCGCGGCACGGTATAGCGCGTTTCTACACCGACGCCCAGGCACTGATCGATGACCCCGAAGTGGATGCGGTATACATCGCCACGCCGCCCGACAGCCACCTTGAATACAGCTTGATGGTGGCGGCGGCCGGCAAGCATTGTTGCGTCGAAAAACCCATGTCGCTGAATGCCGAACAGAGTGCGTTAATGCAGCGCACCTTCGAACGCGCCGGGCTGCATCTGTTTGTTTCCTATTACCGGCGCTCGTTGCCGCGCTTCCAGCAAGTGCGTACCTGGTTGCAGGAAGGTCGTATCGGTGCATTGCGCCACCTGACCTGGACCCTGTGCAAGCCGGCCGCTGCGGCTGACAGCAACGCCGCCAATTGGCGCACTGATCCGGCGATTGCCGGTGGCGGCTATTTCGCCGACCTGGCCAGCCACGGCTTCGATCTTTTCCAGTACCTGGCTGGCGATATCGTCGAGGTCTCGGGCTATACCGCACGACAGGCCGGACGCTATGCGGCAGAAGATGCGGTAACCGCGTGCTGGACCTTTTCCAGCGGCGCATTGGGCATGGGCTGCTGGAACTTCGTGGCGGACCGTCGTGAGGATCGTGTCGAGTTGATCGGCAGCGAGGGGCGCATCCAGTTCTCAGTGTTCGAGGACCAGCCACTACACCTTGAAGGCGAGACCACCGAAGTATTGGAAGTGCCATGCCATGCCCATATCCAGTGGCACCACGTACTGAACATGAACGCCCATATCCGCGGGGAGGCCGAGCATCCGTCGCTGGCGATCGAGGCGTTGAAGACCGATATCATCCTGGACAAGGTGCTACAGCGTTACTCCCAGCATCCCTAGCCGTTGCAATAGCGTGAGGCTTCATTTTTTTCAAAGGAATACCGGGATGAAATACTGGATGGTGTTGTGGCTGCTGATCGCTACAGGTGCAACGGCGGCGTCGCGCAACCAAGGGCAAGCGGGGGAGTTTGATTTTTATGTGCTGTCACTGTCGTGGTCGCCGACGTTTTGCCTGACGCACCCAGGCAATGAGCAGTGTTCGGGCAAGGGCTATGGGTTTGTGCTGCACGGCTTGTGGCCGCAATACGCACGGGGTGGTTGGCCGGCCTCGTGTGCGCCGCAGTCGCGCCTGAGCGACGAGGAGATGGACAAGGGCGCAACGCTGTTTCCGACCCGCGCGTTGCTCAAGCATGAGTGGGCCAAGCACGGCACCTGCAGCGGGCTCGAGCCGCTGGAGTATCTGCAAAGGACAGACACGGCGCTTGGCGTGGTGGTCATCCCGCAACAGCTGCAGCCGTTCAATACACCGCCATCGCTGCCGGCACAGGAGATCGAGGCGCTGTTTCGCGAGAGCAACCCACGCATGGGCAACCACGGGCTGGCGGTGATCTGCAAGGGCAAGGTGCTCTCGGAGGTGCGCGTGTGCCTGACCAAGGACCTGGCGTTTGCCGGTTGCCCGCGCAGTGTGAAAAGCCAGTGCCGAGACGGTGATATTCGTATTCCTGCCCAGCGCTGAATGTCAATTCCAGCAGTGGGTATGGAGCAGGGCAAAGGGGCATTTTGTTCAATACCTTGATCGTTGCGCGCGTTACCGTGATCTCAACCTCGTTTGGCATCACAAGAAGGAACTGCAATGAGCTTGATCATTTCCATGGCCGCTTTCGCCCTCGCCACCTCCATCACCCCAGGGCCGGTCAATGTCGTCGCCCTGAGCAGCGGCGCGCGCTTCGGTTTTGCCGCCAGCCAGAAGCATGTGTTCGGCGCCGCCGTCGGCTTCACCTTGTTGCTGGTGCTGATCGGCCTGGGCCTGCATGAAGTGCTGGTGCGCTGGCCGGTCCTGACCCAGCTGATTCAGTGGGGCGGGGTCGCCTTCCTGCTGTACATGGCCTGGAAGCTGGCGGTGGACGATGGTCGCCTGGACGCCGACGGTACGGCAACCGCGCCGTCGATGCTGTACGGGGCAATCATGCAGTGGCTCAACCCGAAGGCCTGGCTGGCCTGTGTGGCAGGCATGGGGTTGTTTGCGGCTGATGGCGACGCTGGGCAGGTGTGGTTGTTTGCGGCGCTGTACCTGGTGATCTGCTACCTGTCGGTGGCGTGCTGGGCGTATGCCGGGACATTTTTGCGCCGCTACTTGAGCAACCCCCGGGGCGTGCGCCTGTTCAACCGCTCAATGGCCGGGTTGCTGGTGGCCAGTGTGGGTTATTTGCTGATGGCTTGAGGTTTTCGCGGTACTGCCCCGGCGTGGCGGCGAAGTGCTGTTTGAAGGTGCGCTGGAAATGCGCCTGGTCGGCAAAGCCTGCGGCCAGGGCGACGTCGGCAATCAGTGCGCCATTGCGCAACTGGCTGCGGGCAAACTGGATGCGCCGGTTGACCATGAACGCGTGGGGCGTCAACCCGTAATACTGCTTGAATGCGCGGATCAGATAGGACGGCGACAGCTCGGCCGCCTGGCAAATGTCTTCGAGTCTCAACGCCAGGGTACAGTGGGCGCGGATGTACTCGGCGGCACGTTCCAGCTTGTGGTTGACCTCACGCACTGGCGTCAGCGACGGATTCAGGCGCTGTTGCACCTCGGTGAAATAGCTCACCAGCGCACTCTGTTTTTGCAGCAGTTCGGCCTGTTCATCCAGGAGTATCCGGTACAGATCCAACAAGCCGAGGTACAGCCGCGTGTCACGAGTGTGGGGCGTATCGAAAGGCCGGTAACCCTGCTCGGTGCTGAAACCCAGCTGGTATTGCAGGTCGGTCAGCCACGGCGTGTCGAGGTACAGCATGTGATAGGACCAGGGCTGGTCATGGATAGGGTTGCACGCATGCACATCGCCTGGGTTCATCAGCACCACCGTGCCGGCGTTGATCTCGAAGGTCTGGGCGCCGTAGTGGTAATAACTGCGCCCGGTGGTGATCGCGCCAATGGAAAAATGCTCGTGGGCATGTCGGGTGTAGGTAACCTTGCGCCCGTCGGCGATGGTCCGCGCCTCGATGAACGGCAAGCGTTCGTCACGCCAGAAGCGCGGCGCATGCTCGGGGCGGGCAGTAGTGTTCATCGACATGGCGGTGGCTCCATCCCTTGAGAGATCGAGGGGTAATCATTACACACACGACCTGATCGTTGAAGCGTGCGCGTCCCCCTGTGGGAGCGGGCTTGCCCGCGAAGGTCGTTAACGATGACGCGGGAAATCAGAAAGAACGCGGCGCCCTCCAGTTCTTCGCGGGCAAGCCCGCTTCCACAGAAAAGCAAAAGCGCGCCGCTGCAAGAGCGGAACCCTAAGTGGCCGTTACCGCAGGAATGGATATGTACTCGGTCTGATCCAACTTCCCGCTCGCTGTCAGGCCGCCATCGGGGGCAAGCCCCTCTCACATTTCGCCCCACGTTCCGTCACGCAGGTACTAGAAAGGCTGCCTTGAGCAACTGGCGGGTATACGCGTGCTGCGGGTCAGCAAAAATACCTCGCGCGTCGCCTTGCTCCACCACCTGGCCTTGCTTGACCACCATCAACTGGTGACTCAGCGCCTTCACCACCGCCAGGTCATGGCTGATAAACAGGTAGGTCAGGTTGTACTTGGCCTGCAGGCTGCGCAGCAATTCCACCACCTGGCGTTGTACCGTGCGGTCCAGGGCCGAGGTGGGTTCGTCCAGCAGGATCAGGCGCGGCTTGAGCACCAGAGCGCGGGCGATGGCGATGCGCTGGCGCTGGCCACCGGAGAATTCATGGGGGTAACGATGGCGGGATTCGGGGTCCAGGCCCACCTCCTTGAGCGCCGCGATGATCGCTGCTTCCTGCTCGGCAGGCGTGCCCATCTTGTGGATGCGCAGGCCCTCGCCGACGATCTCGCTGACGCACATGCGTGGGCTCAGGCTGCCGAACGGATCCTGGAACACCACCTGCATTTCCCGGCGCAATGGGCGCACCTGTTGCTGGCTGAGCTTGTCCAGTTGCTGGCCTTCGAAGCGAATCCCGCCTTGGCTGGCGATCAAGCGCAAGATGGCCAGCCCCAGGGTGGACTTGCCCGAGCCGCTTTCACCCACAATGCCAAGGGTCTGCCCCTGGGGCAGGCTGAAGTTGATCCCGTCCACGGCCTTGACGTAGTCGACGGTGTTGCGCAAGAAACCTTTCTTGATCGGAAACCAGACTTTCAGGTCGTCGACTTCCAACAACGCTGGCCCTACCGCGTTGTTGGCCGGCCCACCGCTAGGCTCCGCCGCCAGCAACTCCTGGGTGTAGGGATGCTGGGGTGACTGGAACAGCGTCTCGCAATCGGCCTGCTCGACGATGCAGCCCTGCTGCATCACGCACACGCGGTGGGCGATGCGTCGCACCAGGTTGAGGTCGTGGCTGATCAGCAGCAGCGCCATGCCCAGCCGGGCCTGCAACTCCTTTAGTAGTTCGAGGATCTTCAACTGCACAGTGACGTCGAGGGCCGTGGTCGGCTCATCGGCAATCAGCAGTTCCGGCTCGTTGGCCAGGGCCATGGCGATCATCACCCGCTGGCGCTGGCCGCCGGACAATTCGTGGGGCAGGGCCTTGAGGCGCTTGTGCGGCTCGGGGATGCCCACCAGCTCCAGCAACTCCAGAGTGCGCTGGGTGGCGACCTTGCCGGTGAGGCCCTTGTGCAGGCCGAGTACTTCGTTGATCTGCTTCTCGATGCAATGCAGCGGGTTCAACGAGGTCATCGGCTCCTGGAAGATCATTGCAATACGGTTGCCGCGAATATGCCGCAGGGTTTTTTCTTTCAGGGTCAGCAGGTCCTGCCCGGCATATTCGATGGTGCCGGACGGGTGCCTTGCCAACGGGTAGGGCAGCAGGCGCAGGATCGAATGGGCCGTCACCGATTTGCCGGAACCGCTTTCACCCACCAACGCCAGGGTTTCGCCACGCTTGATGTCGAAGCTGACGTGATTGACCACGCGATGGTGATGCTCGCCCGTGACGAACTCGACACTCAGGTCGCGGATTTCGATCAGATTGTCCTGAGTCATCTCATTTCCTCGGGTCGAACGCATCGCGAGCGGACTCGCCGATAAATACCAGCAAACTCAACATGATCGCCAGCACCGCGAAGGCACTCATGCCCAGCCACGGCGCTTGCAGGTTGGATTTGCCCTGGGCCACCAGCTCACCCAGCGACGGCGAACCTGCCGGCAGCCCGAAGCCGAGGAAATCCAGGGCGGTCAGGGTGCCGATGGCGCCGGTGAGGATGAAGGGCAGGAAGGTCATGGTCGAGACCATCGCATTGGGCAGGATATGGCGGAACATGATCGCGCCGTTCTGCATGCCCAACGCCCGTGCCGCACGCACGTATTCGAGGTTGCGCCCACGCAGGAACTCGGCACGCACCACGTCTACCAGGCTCATCCACGAAAACAGCAGCATGATCCCCAGCAGCCACCAGAAGTTCGGCTGCACAAAGCTGGCCAGGATGATCAGCAGGTAGAGCACCGGCAAGCCGGACCAGATCTCCAGGAAACGTTGCCCGGCCAGGTCGACCCAACCGCCATAAAAGCCCTGCAAGGCGCCGGCAATGACGCCGATGATCGAGCTCAGTATGGTCAGGGTCAGGGCAAACAGCACCGACACGCGAAAGCCATAGATCACTCGCGCCAGCACATCACGGCCCTGATCATCGGTGCCCAGCAGGTTGATGCTCGAAGGGGGCGCGGGGGCGGGTACTTTCAGGTCGTAATTGATGCTCTGGTAGCTGAACGGAATCGGTGCCCACAAGGTCCAGGCGTCCTTGGCCTTGAGCAGCTCCTGGATGTACGGGCTCTTGTAGTTGGCTTCCAGGGGGAACTCGCCGCCGAAGGTGGTCTCCGGGTAGCGCTTGAGCGCCGGGAAGTACCAGCCGCCGTCGAAGTGCACCGCCAGGGGCTTGTCGTTGGCGATCAACTCGGCGCCCAGGCTCAGCACGAACAGCACCAGAAACAGCCACAGCGACCACCAGCCACGCTTGTTGGTCTTGAACCGCTCGAACCGGCGGCGATTGAGGGGGGACAGGTTCATCTCAATGCTCCCGGCTGGCGAAGTCGATACGCGGATCGACCAGGGTGTAGGTGAGGTCGCCGATCAGTTTCACGACCAGCCCCAGCAAGGTGAAGATAAACAGCGTGCCGAACACTACCGGGTAATCGCGGTTGATCGCCGCCTCAAAGCTCATCAGGCCCAGGCCGTCGAGGGAGAAGATCACTTCCACCAGCAACGAGCCGGTAAAGAAGATGCCGATGAAGGCCGAAGGGAAACCGGCGATCACCAGCAGCATGGCGTTGCGGAACACATGGCCATAGAGCACGCGGTGGTTGGTCAGGCCCTTGGCCTTGGCAGTGACCACGTACTGTTTGTTGATCTCGTCGAGGAAGCTGTTCTTGGTCAGCAGGGTCATGGTCGCGAAGTTACCGATCACCAGCGCGGTGACGGGCAGGGCCAGGTGCCAGAAGTAATCGAGGATCTTGCCGCTCCAACTCAACTCATCGAAGTTGTTGGAGGTCAGGCCGCGCAACGGGAACCAGTCCAGGTAGCTGCCTCCGGCAAACACCACGATCAGCAGGATCGCAAACAGGAACGCCGGGATCGCATAGCCGACGATGATCGCCGAGCTGGTCCACACATCGAAGTGGCTGCCGTGGCGTGTAGCCTTGGCGATCCCCAGGGGGATCGATACCAGGTACATGATCAGGGTGCTCCATAGCCCGAGGGAGATGGACACCGGCATCTTTTCCTTGATCAGGTCGATGACCTTGGCGTCACGGAAGAAGCTATCGCCGAAATCCAGCTGGGCGTAGTTCTTGACCATGATCCACAAACGTTCCGGCGCCGACTTGTCAAAGCCGTACATCTTTTCGATTTCCTGGATCAGCGCCGGGTCCAGGCCCTGGGCGCCACGGTAGCTGGAACCGGCCACCGCGACTTCGGCACCGCCACCGGCGATGCGGCTGGTAGCGCCGTCAAAACCTTCGAGCTTGGCGATCATCTGCTCCACCGGGCCCCCGGGGGCGGCCTGGATGATGACGAAGTTGATCAGCAAGATCCCGAACAGCGTGGGGATGATCAGCAACAGGCGGCGAACAATATAAGCCAGCATTCAATCGCCTCCGCTCGCCGTATCGGCGTTTTGCGTGGTGTCCAGGGAGACCGCCGGTTTGACGTCGGGCTTGGCCCACCAGGTGGCCGTGCCCACGTCGTAGCGTGGTGAGACCTTCGGATGGCCCAAATGGTCCCAGTACGCCACGCGGAAGGTCTTGATGTGCCAGTTGGGAATTACGTAGTAACCAAACTGGAGTACGCGATCCAGGGCCCTGGCGTGGGCTATCAGGCTCTGGCGCGAGCCGGCGTCGATCAACTCTTCCACCAGTTGGTCGACGGCGGGGTCCTTGAGGCCCATGTAGTTGCGGCTGCCGGGCTTGTCGGCGCTGGAGGATTTCCAGAATTCGCGCTGTTCGTTACCCGGTGAAGTGGATTGCGGAAAACTGCCCACCAGCATGTCGAAGTCCCGCGAGCGCAGGCGGTTGATGAACTGCGAGACATCCACCCGACGAATCACCAGGTCGATGCCCAGGTCCGCCAGGTTGCGCTTGAACGGCAGCAGGATGCGTTCGAACTCGGTCTGGGCCAGCAGGAACTCGATGGTCACCGGCTTGCCGGTGGTGTCGACCATCTTGTCGTCGACGATCTTCCAACCGGCCTCTTGCAACAGTTGGTAGGCCTCGCGCTGCTGGGTGCGGATCATGCCGCTGCCGTCGGTTTTGGACGGCTCGAAAGCCTGGGTGAAGACTTCGGCAGGGATCTTGTCGCGCAACGGTTCAAGGATCGCCAGCTCATCCGGGCCGGGTAAACCGGTGGCGGCCATTTCCGAATTTTCAAAGTAGCTGCGCGTGCGGGTGTAGGCGCCATTGAACAGCTGCTTGTTGCTCCATTCGAAATCCAGCAACAGGCTGATGGCCTTGCGCACCCTTACATCCTGGAACATCGGCTTGCGTGTGTTGAACACGAAGCCCTGCATGCCGGTTGGGTTGCCGTTGGGAATTTCTTCCTTGATCAAGCGGCCCTGGGTCACTGCCGGAATATTGTAGGCATTGGCCCAGTTCTTCGCGCTGAACTCCAGCCAGTAGTCGAACTGCCCGGCCTTCAAGGCCTCCAGGGACACGGTACTGTCGCGGTAGTAGTCGGTGATGCGGGTATCGAAATTGTAGAAGCCCTTGGTCACCGGCAGGTCCTTGGCCCAGTAGTCCTTGACCCGCTCGTAGCGGATCATGCGTCCGGGCTTGACCTCGGCCACCTGGTACGGCCCGCTGCCCAGGGGGATTTCCAGGTTGCCCTTGGAAAAATCGCGGGTCGCCCACCAGTGCTTGGGCAGTACCGGCAACTGCCCGAGGATCAGCGGCAATTCACGGTTGTTGGTGCGCTTGAACTTGAACAGCACACGCAGCGGGTCCTCGGCCACCACTTCATCGACGTCGGCGTAGTAGTTGCGGTACAGCGGGTTGCCGTCCTTGATCAGGGTCTGGAAGGTGAACACCACGTCTTCGGCGCGGATCGGGTGGCCGTCGTGGAAGCGTGCTTCGGGACGCAGGTAGAAACGCACCCAACTGTTGTCCGGGGCCTTTTCGATCTTGCCGGCCACCAGGCCGTATTCGGTAATGGGCTCATCCAGGCTTTGCATGGCCAGGGTGTCGTAGATCAACTGCAGGTTGTCCGCCGGCACGCCCTTGCTGATGTAAAGGTTGAGACTGTCGAAACCGCCCATGGCCGATTCACGGAAGGTGCCGCCCTTGGGGGCGTCGGGGTTTACGTAGTCAAAATGCTTGAAGTCGGCGGGGTACTTGGGTGGCTCGTTGTAGAGGGTCAGCGCATGTTGCGGGGCGGCTTGGGCCGCAGTGCACAGCAACAGGCTGGCTAGCACGGTAGTACGCAAAGACATCATTGGGCTTTCTCCGAAGCTTTCAGCCACCACGCGCTCAGGCCCAGGCTATAGGGCGGCGTGGTGACGAAGGCGAACCGGTTGCGGTACGCCAGGCGATGATAGTTGAGGTACCAGTTGGGAATGCTGTAGTGCTGCCACAGCAGCACACGGTCCAGGGCACGGCCGGCGGCCAGTTGTTCTTCGCGGGTCTGCGCCGCCAGCAGTTGGTCCAGCAAGTGATCGACCACCGGGTTGGCGATACCCGCGTAATTCTTGCTGCCCTTGATCGCGGCCTGGCTGGAGTGGAAGTACTGCCACTGCTCAAGACCGGGGCTTAAGGTCTGGTTGAGGGTCATCAGAATCATGTCGAAATCGAATTGATCGAGGCGCTGTTTGTACTGTGCACGGTCGACCGTGCGCAAGCGGGCGTCGATGCCGATGCGGGTCAAATTTTCGACATAAGGTTGCAGGATGCGCTCAAGGTTCGGGTTGACCAACAGAATCTCCAGGCGCAGCGGTTGCCCGTCCTTGTTGAGCAGGCGTTGCCCTTGTCCCGACAGCTTCCAGCCGGCGTCGCCGAGCAAGGCCAGGGCGCGGCGCAGGGTGTCGCGGGGGATGCCGCGACCGTCGGTTTGCGACAGGTTGAAGGGTTGGGTGAAGAGGGCGGCTGGCAATTGGTCGCGGTAAGGGGAAAGCATCAACCACTCATGCCCGGTCGGCAGGCCGCTGGCCGAAAACTCGCTGTTGGGGTAATAGCTCACCGAACGCTTATAGGCGTTGCTGAACAGGGTGCGGTTGGTCCATTCGAAATCGAACATCAAACCCAAGGCTTCGCGCACCTTGGCCTGGCTGAACGCGGGACGCCGGGTGTTCATGAACAACCCCTGGCTCTGGGTGGGGATCTGGTGGGCAATCTGCGCCTTGATCACGTCACCGCGATTGACCGCCGGGAAGTTGTAGCCCGTGGCCCAGTTCTTGGCCTGGTGTTCGATATAGATGTCGAATTCGCCGGCCTTGAAGGCTTCAAAGGCCACGTCGCTGTCGCGATAGAACTCCACGTCGACTTTGTCGTAGTTATAGAAGCCGCGGTTGACCGGCAGGTCCTTGCCCCAGTAGTCCTTGACCCGCTCGAACACCAGTTGCCGGCCAGGGGCGACCTTGGTGATGCGATAAGGCCCGCTGCCCAGCGGCGGCTCGAAGGTAGTGGCCTTGAAATCGCGGTTCTTCCAGTAGTGCATGGGCAGCACCGGCAGCTCGCCCAGGCGCAGGATCAGCAAGGGGTTGCCGGCACGCTTGAATACAAAGCGGATGCGGTGGCGGTTGAGGATATCGACCCGCGCCACTTCCTGCAGGCTGGTGCGGTATTGCGGGTGGCCTTCGGTCAGCAGGGTGCGATAGGAAAATGCCACATCATCGGCAGTGATCGGCTTGTCATCGTGAAAGCGCGCCTCGGGGCGCAAGTTGAAGACCACCCAGCTGCGGTCTTCGCTGTATTCCACTGACTGGGCAATCAGGCCGTAGCTGGAGGTGGGCTCGTCGCCGGATGGCGCGTATTGGCCGGTGCCGACCATCAAGGGTTCGTTCAGCTCATTGACACCGTATTGCAGGAAATTGCCGGTGGCAACCGGGCTTGTGCCCTTGAAGGTGTAGGGATTGAGTGTATCGAAGGTGCCAAACGCCATCACCCGCAATGTGCCGCCTTTGGGCGCTGCAGGGTTTACCCAATCGTAATGGGTGAATTTGGCCGGGTACTTGAGTGTGCCGAACTGCGCATAACCGTGGCTCTCGGTGATCGTCGCGTTCGCTGCAAAGCTCAAGGCCAGACTTATTAGTAGAAGGAGGGGACGCTTCAAGTCAGAGATCCGATCCAGGCGGCTTGGGCTTTATGATCGGTACAGTAACAGCTTGTTCCGGTTGGAAAAAGCTGTTGAGAGCAGTGAGGGCCCAATGTGGGAGGGGGCTTGCCCCCGATAGCGGCATGTCAGTCAGTACATAGGCTGACTGGTCCATTGCTATCGGGGGCAAGCCCCCTCCCACATTTGCTCCCCAGTGTTTCTGAGGTCTTAGCGCGGCCCGGAAACCACCAGCATCTGCCCGGGCTTCAGTGCCTGGCCGGTGCGCGGGTTCCAACGCTTGAGATGTTGCATCTCGACGTTGAAGCGCTTGGCGACCATGTACAGCGAGTCGCCTTTCTTGACCTTGTACTGCACCGGTTTTTTCGCCGCGGCTTTACGAGTGTCCTGCATCACCAGGGTCTGGCCGACCTTGAGGGCCTGGCCGTTGAGTTTGTTCCAGCGTTGCAGGTCATGCACATCGACTTTGTTGGCCTTGGCGATCAAGGTGAGGTTGTCGCCACTGCGCACCTTGTAGCTGCGGGTGCGCCCGGCCACCGACTTGGTCTCGACCTCGTCGAACACCGGCTTTTTCGGGCGCATGCTCAGCAACTCTTCGGGCTTCATCGTCGAAAGGGTGCTGGTGAGCAACTGGGCCTTGGAGGTCGGTACCAGCAAATGCTGGGGGCCGTCCAGGGTGGTACGTTGTTTCAAGGCCGGGTTGAGCTGGAACAGTTCGTCTTCGTCGATCTCGGCCAGCGCGGCAACCCGTGAGAGGTCCATGCTCTGCTTGACTTCAACCACTTCGAAGTACGGCGTGTTGGCAATCGGGTTCAGGTTGACGCCATAAGCCTCGGGCGCCAGAACCACCTGGGACAGGGCCAGGAACTTGGGCACGTAGTCCTTGGTTTCCT
The DNA here is from genome assembly GCF_001439685.1 of Pseudomonas libanensis. Lineage (GTDB taxonomy): Bacteria > Pseudomonadota > Gammaproteobacteria > Pseudomonadales > Pseudomonadaceae > Aquipseudomonas > Aquipseudomonas libanensis. The sequence continues at coordinate 408,283 of NZ_JYLH01000002.1, read as the reverse complement.
GGGGCAGGGGCAGGTTCCAGTAATCGGTGGGCAGGCCGAGCTTTTCGTTGCGCTCGATGGCCCGGCTGACCGTGCCTTCACCGGCGTTATAGGCCGCCAGGGCCAGCAGCCAGTCGCCGTTGAACATGTCATGCAGACGCGTCAGGTAGTCCAGGGCGGCGGTGGTGGAGGCGGTAATGTCGCGACGGCCGTCGTAGGCACGGGTCTGGCGCAGGTTGAAGTAGCGCCCGGTGGAGGGGATGAACTGCCACAAGCCGACTGCATCGCTGCGCGAATAGGCCATTGGGTTGTAGGCACTCTCAATCACTGGCAGCAGCGCCAGCTCCAGGGGCATGTTGCGTTCTTCAAGGCGTTCGACGATGTAATGAATGTAGAGGCTGCCGCGTTCGCCGGCGTTTTCGAGGAAGGACGGGTTGCTGGCGAACCACAGGCGCTGTTGCTCGATGCGCGGGTTGACGCCGACGCCGTCCTGCAATTGAAAGCCCCTACGCATGCGTTCCCAGACATCCTGGGGCACTTCGGGGCTGGGCTTCTCTGATAGCCAAATAGGTTTTTGCTTGATCTTGGCAGCAAGATTGGGTTTGGGTTGCACGGTGGATTGTGCAGCGTAATGGGTCGATTGGCAGCCCGCCAGAGTCGCGGAAACAGCCACCGCCACGGCTTGAGCCAGGCGGGTCAATGCGTCTGAAGAAATGGATTTACGAATAGATGACGACATTGGCTGGAAGTAAGTTCCGGGCAAAAATGTCGGGCGATTCTAGAAAGCGCTTCGGTTCCGGTCAACCATTCAGAAATTACGTATCAGAATACGTCCTCTTAGAACTTATCTTTCCAGGCCCTCAAGCTAGCAAACACCTCGGCCCCAGAGCGGTTGTCGCGGCCATTCCGTTCGTCCGCTTTTTGTTTAACGGATGTTTCAGCGGTGCGCAGGAAAGGATTAGTGCGTTTTTCCAGGGCCAGATTGGAAGGCAGCGTCATCTCGCCGCGAGCCCGCAGTTGGGCAACGTTTTCCAACCGTTCGGCGATGTCGGCGTTGTGCGGTTCCACGGCCTGGGCAAACTTGAGATTACTTTGTGTGTATTCATGGGTGCAGTACACCAGCGTATCGTCCGGCAGGGCGGCCAGGCGCTCCAGGGAGGCATGCATCTGCTCCGGTGTGCCCTCGAACAGGCGCCCGCAACCGGCGGCGAACAAGGTATCGCCACACAACAGCACCCCTTCGTGATAAAAGGCGATATGGCCCAGGGTATGCCCCGGCACGGCGTAGACGTCGAAGTCCCAGCCCAGCACGTTGATACGGTCATTGTCCTGCAGCGCCACGTCCCGCGCCGGGATCTTTTCGTTGGCCGGGCCGTAGACCTTGGCGCCGGTCACCTGTTTCAGCTGCTCGACACCGCCCACATGATCATGGTGGTGGTGGGTGACCAGGATGTCGCTGAGGGTCCACTCGGCGTTCTGCTGGAGCCAGGCCAGCACTGGCGCGGCATCGCCCGGGTCGACCACGACGCAGCGCCGGGTGGCGGGATCTTGCAACAACCAGATGTAGTTGTCGGTGAAGGCGGGTAGGGCGCTGATCTGTATCATTCTTCGATTCGCCAAGCTGAACACATTGGTGCATCTTAGAACGTCTAGGCGAGTTGGAGAATGCAATGACCGATAAAGCGTTCGCCCAGGCCGATCCTGAGTGGCTGGCCCTTATCAGTGCGGCCCGCGAATGGTTGTCCGGGCCGATTGGGCAATTTCTGCTGGATGAAGAACGGCGCATGCTCGATGACGAACTGGGCCGGTTCTTTGGTGGCTACCTGGTGCATTACGGGCCGTCGGCCGAAACCCCGCCGTCGGCGCCCCAGGTGCAACGCAATGTGCGCTTGGGCGCGCCGCTGCCGGGGGTGGAAATCGTCTGTGAGGAACAGGCCTGGCCCTTGAGCGAGCACGCCGCCGATGTGGTGGTGTTGCAGCATGGGCTGGATTTTTGCCTGTCGCCCCATGGCTTGCTGCGCGAAGCGGCGAGCAGCGTGCGCCCTGGTGGCCATTTGCTGATTGTCGGCATCAATCCTTGGAGCAGTTGGGGCCTGCGCCGTGTGTTCGCCCATGACGGCCTGCGCCAGGCGCGCTGCATCTCGCCGTCGCGGGTCGGTGACTGGCTGAACCTGCTGGGCTTCGCGCTGGAGAAACGCCGCTTCGGGTGCTATCGTCCGCCGCTGGCGACGGCCAAGTGGCAAGGCCGCCTGGCCGGTTGGGAACGCCGGGCGGGGGCCTGGCAACTCTCCGGTGGCGGCTTCTATTTATTGGTGGCGCGCAAGATCGTGGTCGGGCTGCGGCCGGTGCGCCAGGTACTGCGCCAACCCATGGGCAAGCTGGTACCGATGCCGATGGCCAAGGTCAACCGCAAGCAAAGCGAACCCTAACCTCTTTATTGATTTCAGGCCGGGCTGCCCGGCCTCGGGATACTGTCGGTCCTTTACCGCCAGCCCGTCTTGATGGATGCAACCGATGACCGATAGCGTAGAACTCTTCACCGACGGCGCCTGCAAGGGCAACCCCGGCCCGGGCGGCTGGGGTGCCCTGCTGGTGTGCAAGGGCGTGGAGAAGGAACTGTGGGGCGGCGAAGCCAACACCACCAATAACCGCATGGAACTGATGGGCGCCATTCGCGGCCTCGAAGAGCTCAAGCGTCGTTGCAACGTCCTGCTGGTGACCGACTCGCAATATGTGATGAAGGGCATCAACGAGTGGATGGTCAACTGGAAAAAACGCGGCTGGAAGACCGCGGCCAAGGAGCCGGTCAAGAACGCCGACCTGTGGCAATTGCTCGACGAGCAATGCAACCGTCACGACATCACTTGGAAATGGGTGCGTGGGCACATCGGCCACCCTGGCAACGAGCGCGCCGACCAGTTGGCCAACCGTGGGGTGGACGAAGTACGCGGCTACAAGCAGAGCTGATGCCAGCCCACGTGTTAACATCGCGCCCTTTGACTCACACCACACCGTTGAGAGCTGAACCCTGATGGCCATCCGATCTGTTGTACTCGATACCGAAACCACCGGCATGCCGGTGACCGATGGTCACCGGATCATCGAAATCGGCTGTGTCGAACTGATGGGCCGCCGCCTGACCGGCCGCCACTTCCACGTCTACCTGCAACCGGACCGCGACAGTGACGAAGGCGCGATTGGCGTTCACGGTATCACCGACGAATTCCTCAAGGGCAAGCCGCGTTTTGCCGAGGTGGCCGATGAGTTCTTCGAGTTTATCAACGGCGCCCAGTTGATCATCCATAACGCGGCGTTCGACATCGGATTTATCAACAACGAATTTGCCCTGATGGGGCAGATGGATCGTGCGGACATCTCCCAGCACTGCACCATCCTCGATACCCTGATGATGGCCCGCGAGCGTCACCCGGGCCAACGCAACAGTCTCGATGCCTTGTGCAAGCGTTATGGCGTCGATAACTCTGGCCGTGAACTGCACGGCGCCTTGCTCGACTCCGAAATCCTGGCCGACGTCTACCTGACCATGACCGGCGGGCAGACCAGCCTGTCCCTGGCCGGTAATGCCTCAGATGGCACCGGATCGGCGGAAGGCTCCGGCAACCGCCCTTCGGAAATCCGCCGTCTGCCGGCTGATCGCAGGCCTACGCCGATTATCCGGGCCAGCGAGCAGGATTTGGCCGAGCATGCGGCGCGGTTGGAAGCGATTGCCAAGTCGGCGGGGGCGCCGGCGTTGTGGACTCAGTTGACCCAACAATAACCCAGCTCAATGCAGTAAAAATGTGGGAGGGGGCTTACCCCGATAGTGGTGCATCAGCCATGCATTTATCAGCCGGCACACCGCCATCGGGGGCAAGCCCCCTCCCACAGTTGATCTTCATCGCCTGCAAAATCTTCATTCGCCACATTTGCTCCCAGCTTCTACCCTTGAGTGCAAAGCCTCCGGAGTAAGAGCGCTCATGTACAAAGACCTGAAGTTCCCTGTTCTGATCGTGCACCGTGACATCAAGGCCGACACCGTTGCCGGCGACCGGGTTCGAGGCATTGCCAGGGAGTTGGAACAAGAGGGCTTCAGTATCATTGAAGCGGTGGACTATGCCGAAGGAAAGCTGGTGGCTTCCACCCATCACGGCTTGGCCTGCATGCTGATCGCCGCTGAAGGCGCCGGGGAAAATACCCATCTGCTGCAAAACATGGTCGAGCTGATCCGCCTGGCGCGGGTGAGGGCGTCCAACCTGCCGATCTTTGCCCTGGGCGAGCAAGTCACCCTGGAAAACGCCCCCGCCGATGCCATGAGCGAGCTCAACCAACTGCGCGGGATTCTCTATCTGTTTGAAGACACCGTGCCGTTTCTGGCACGCCAGGTCGCCCGCTCTGCGCGCACCTATCTGGATGCCCTGTTGCCGCCATTCTTCAAGGCCCTGGTGCAACACACCGCCGACTCCAATTACTCCTGGCACACCCCCGGCCATGGCGGTGGCGTGGCTTATCGCAAAAGCCCGGTGGGGCAGGCGTTTCATCAGTTTTTCGGAGAAAATACCCTACGTTCGGACCTGTCTGTTTCGGTTCCCGAACTGGGTTCGCTGCTCGATCACACCGGGCCCTTGGCCGAAGCCGAAGCCCGCGCCGCCCGCAACTTTGGCGCCGACCATACGTTCTTTGTGATCAACGGCACGTCCACCGCCAACAAGATCGTCTGGCATTCCATGGTCGGCCGCGACGACCTGGTGCTGGTGGATCGCAATTGCCACAAATCGGTGTTGCACTCGATCATCATGACCGGCGCGATCCCACTGTACCTGTGCCCTGAGCGCAACGAGCTGGGAATCATCGGCCCGATTCCCCTGAGCGAATTCAGCCCTGAGTCGATCCGCGCCAAGATCGACGCCAGCCCCCTGACCCGTGGCCGGCCTGCGAAAGTGAAGCTGGCGGTGGTGACCAACTCCACCTACGACGGCCTGTGCTACAACGCCGAATTGATCAAGCAGCAACTGGGCAACAGTGTCGAGGTGCTGCACTTTGACGAGGCCTGGTATGCCTACGCCGCGTTCCACGAGTTCTTCGCCGGGCGCTATGGCATGGGCACCTCGCGCACCCCGGACAGCCCCTTGGTCTTCACCACCCACAGCACGCACAAGTTGCTGGCCGCCTTCAGCCAGGCGTCGATGATCCATGTGCAGGACGGCGGCGCGCGGCAACTGGACCGCGATCGGTTCAACGAAGCCTTCATGATGCATATCTCGACCTCGCCCCAATACAGCATCATCGCCTCGCTGGACGTGGCCTCGGCGATGATGGAAGGCCCGGCCGGGCGCTCGCTGCTACAGGAAATGTTTGACGAGGCCCTGAGTTTTCGTCGTGCCCTGGCCAATCTGCGCCAGCATATTGCTGCCGAAGACTGGTGGTTTTCCATCTGGCAGCCGCCCTCGGTCGCCGGTATCGACCGGGTCGTCACTGCGGATTGGTTGTTGCACCCTCAGGATGAGTGGCATGGTTTTGGTGACGTTGCCGAAGACTACGTATTACTCGACCCGATCAAGGTGACGCTGGTGATGCCCGGCCTCAACGCCGGGGGCGCCCTGAGCGATTGCGGGATTCCCGCTGCGGTAGTCAGCAAGTTTCTCTGGGAGCGCGGCCTGGTGGTGGAAAAAACCGGGTTGTATTCGTTCCTTGTGTTGTTTTCCATGGGCATCACCAAGGGCAAATGGAGCACCTTGCTCACCGAATTGCTGGAATTCAAGCGCAGCTATGATGCCAATGCCAGCCTGACCAGTTGTCTGCCGTCGGTGTATGCCCAAGGTCCTGCGCGTTATCAGGGCATGGGGCTGCGCGACCTTTGCGACCAGTTGCACAGCTGTTACCGTAGCAACGCTACTGCCAAGCATCTCAAACGCATGTATACGGTGTTGCCGGAAATCGCGATGAAACCCGCCGATGCCTACGACCAGTTGGTCAGGGGCGAGGTGGAGGCAGTCCCTATCGATGCCTTGCCTGGGCGTGTCGCGGCCGTGATGCTGGTGCCTTATCCGCCCGGTATTCCGTTGATCATGCCCGGTGAACGCTTTACCGAGTCAACCCGTTCAATCATCGACTACCTGGCGTTTGCCCGTACGTTCGATAGCAGTTTCCCCGGTTTTGTCGCGGATGTTCATGGGCTGCAACACGAAGATGACGGCAGTGGCCGTTGTTACACCGTCGATTGCATCAAGGGCTAAGGATGTTTATGCAAGCTGTAATGAACCCGAAGTACCCAGGGCTCAGTGTGCGGGTCGCCGATGAAGGTTTCGACCCCTATGTATGGGGCAATGACTTCAGCTTCGAGGTCAGCGCCTATGGTGTGCCGCAGATGGGCCAGCGTGTCGATCAGTGGCCTGTGGAGCGCGTCCTGCCGTACCGCAAATGCTACGGCATTGACCCGGAAGAGTTCGCCAGCTTTCGCGATGCCACCGACAGCGCGGTCTTCATGGCCTACCTGGATGACCGCGCGGTGGGGCATGTGGTGGTCAGCACCAACTGGAACGGTTTTGCCCACGTCGATGAATTGGCGGTGGTGTTGCCTGCGCGACGCCACGGTGTAGCCAAGGCGTTGCTGGATGTGGCGCAGTTCTGGGCTCGCAAGAAAAACCTGCCGGGCATGATGCTGGAAACCCAGAACAACAATCTTGGGGCCTGTCGCCTGTATGAGCGATGCGGGTACGTGATGGGCGGAATTGACCAACTGCGTTATCGCGGGATTGATCCGCAAACCCGTGAAGTGGCGATCTTCTGGTATCGGTTGTTCAAGACGGAAGTGGAGTCGATCTGACGCTTAGGCTGTGGGTTTTGTGTCGCCGCCCAGGAGACTTTCGGCCTTCTGGGTGACAATCTCCAGCAATGCATTCAATGCCGGTAAGGTCCCACAGTCTTTCAATGTCAATGCATACAAACTGACCATTATCGGCGGCGACACCGGGCACGCATCCAGCCCGGCCTCCCGCGCGCCGAAGGCGGTGAAGGGGTCGACGATCGCCAAGCCTTCCCCGGCTTCCACCATGCTGCGCATCATCTGGTAAGTCTGCACACGCGTCTGCACCACCGGCAACGGGCGCAGGGCTTGCAGCTTGGCGTCCAGCAGGCGGCTGAGCGGGTCATGGCCCTCAAGCCCGATCAGTGACTGCCCGGCCAGGTCCTGCAATGCAATGTATTTTTGCTTGGGTTTGAGCCAGCCATGGGGCGCGAGCAATTGCAATTTGCCCTGGGCCAGCACGATGCTTTGGATTTGCGCATGTTCCGGGTCATGCAGGCTCAGGCCCACATCGGCTTCGTGCAGCAGCAGGCTCCTGATGATCTCCCGGGTCGATTGGCTCGACAGGTTGCACGGGGTGTCCTGGAAGCGTCGGCGCAGCATGGCAATGCTTTGCGGCAACAGTTGGTTGGCCAGCGGCGGGGTGCACAGGGCGCGCAGTGTCGGGGCGTGATGGTGTTTCAAACGGCTGGCCAGGCGTTGTAGCGGTTCGAGCGCTTCGTACAGTGGGCCAATATGCGCCTGCAACTCCAGGGTCTCGCGCGTCGCTTGCAGGCGGCCGCGTACACTGGCGAACAACATGAACCCCAATTGCAACTCGGCATCCTTGAGGGTGGCGTCTACCTCGCCCACGGGGAGTTGCAACCACTCGGCGGCCGTGCCGAGGTGCCCGGTCTGCAAGATGGCCTGAATCACTTCGATATGACGTAAACGCATGGCCGGAGTCTATGTGCAGCGCGATGGGGATTCAATGGTGCAAGGCTGTGTGCGCAAAAAAGACTGCGCGCGTCGCCCCTGCCTATGGCGTTGCGCCACGGCCCTACTAGAATGCTGTGTCTGATCAGCAACGACCACTGCCGGTAACCCGGTACTTACAACAAAAACAGGTCTGGTCTCAAATGCCTCTACCCTCGACGCTCTTCGGGGTAACGGCCAAGCAACTCCTGGTCCTGGTGACCCTGGGATGCATGGCGGCTTACTTCTTGAATAATTACGCTGAACAAACGCCGGAAAATCTCGAACTTGAAGCGTTTATCCGCTCTCAGGAACAGGTCGGCGAGCAGGTGGGCGCGGTGCTCGGTATCACGCTGATCAGGCACGTTGAGGCCTATCCGGCTTACGACCGATCGGGCTACACGCGCTCGATGTACGCGGTGGAGGGGGAGCGAGGGCAGGTGGTGGTAACGCTAAAACGGAGCGAGCAGGGCATTGAAGTGACGCAAGTCCGTAGCCCGTGAGCATCCCCAGCCCAGTCGCCAGGACTGGGCAGGTGTTTAAGGCTAAATCTTATGAGGCGAGGGTGGTCTTCGATTCGCGTACGAGGACGGTGCCCGATTGAATCAATCTGAACTCATCGCCCTCGAGCTTTTCCACCCGGTCGCCAATGGCCAGCTTGTAGGTGAAGGCAGGCGCCGAGCCCGCCAAGTCGCCTTGCGCCGGTTCGGATTCCTGGAACTCATGCACCGAATATACGCGGCCTTCCGCGTCTCTGGCATGAAACTGTCCGACTAGTACTGCTGCCATCTGTTTAGAACCTCTGGAGATAAACACTCGATTTGCGGTTCTGTAGACCGTCAGGGAGTGGGGTAGTTTACCTATAAGAAAAAAATACTATTCGTTTAAAATTTCAGACGTTTCCCACGCATGGAAATTGCGCGCCAACTTTTGCGGCATTCTCAAAAACACGCTGGTACGCGCGCAGTGAAATCTCTATAACTACAAGCTCCTTTAGTCAGACATCGGGGAAACCCCAATGAGCAAGGTCTACACGATTGCCGTCCTGGTTGGCAGCTTGAGAAAAGACTCGATCAACCGCAAGGTCGCCTTGGCCCTGGCCGGACTGGCCCCTGCCAACCTGAAGCTGAGCATTGTGGAAATTGGCGATTTGCCGCTCTACAACGAGGACATAGAGGGTGCAGCCGCGCCGCAAGCCTACAGCACTTTCCGTCAACAGGTGAGTTCATCCGACGCGGTGCTGTTCGTCACTCCGGAATACAACCGTTCCGTACCTGCGCCGTTGAAGAATGCCATCGATGTGGGGTCTCGCCCGTATGGGCAAAGTGTCTGGGGCGGCAAGCCGGGAGCGATCATCAGCGTGTCGCCAGGCGCCATGGGCGGCTTTGGCGCCAACCATCACCTGCGCCAGTCCCTGGTGTTTCTCGACGTGTGGTGCATGCAAATGCCGGAAGCCTACCTGGGCGGAGCGGGCAGTGTGTTCGATGAGGCGGGGAAATTGTCGGAAAAGACCAAACCATTCTTGCAGGCCTTTATTGACGCCTACGGCAAGTGGGTGGAAAAACAGACGGCTTGATCTGGCAATGAACTCAAGTGTGGGAGGGGCTTGCCCCCGATTGCGGTGTATCAGTCAGTCAATGTTTAGCTGACGCACTGCCATCGGAGGCAAGCCCCCTCCCATACTGGATCGCGGGGCATCCAACTTGTTTAACGCAACCAGTTAGTCCGCGCCAATTCGATCACCTCATCCCCACGCCCGCTCATTACCGCCTTGAGCATATACAGGCTGAATCCCTTGGCCTGCTCCAGCTTGATACTCGGCGGCATCACCAGCTCTTGGGTGGCGGTCACCACGTCCACCAGCACCGGGCCGTCATGGGCCAGGGCGCGGCGCAAGGCCGGCTCAAGGTCTTCGGACTGCTCGACGCGAACACCTAGAATCCCCATGGCATTGGACATGGCGGCGAAGTCCGGGTTTTTCAGCTCGGTGCCGGTGTCCAGGTAGCCAGCGGCTTTCATCTCCATGGCAACAAAACCCAGGGACGAGTTGTTGAACACGATGAGTTTCACCGGCAGATTCAGTTGCGCCAGTGAAATGAAATCCCCCATCAGCATGGTGAACCCGCCGTCGCCGGACATCGAGATCACCTGGCGCCCGGGAAATGCCGCCTGGGCGCCGATCGCCTGGGGCATGGCGTTGGCCATCGAGCCATGGTTGAACGAGCCGATCAGCCGGCGCTTGCCGTTCATCTTCAAGTAGCGCGCAGCCCATACCGTAGGTGAGCCGACGTCGGCGGTGAAAATCGCATCATCGTCGGCCAGCTCGCTGAGCAAGCGCGCCACGTATTGAGGATGGATCGGGCGGTTGGCTTTGGACGGTTGCGCCAGGTCATCCAGGCCTTGGCGGGCTTTTTCATAGTGCTTCAGCGAGGTTTCGAGGAAGCTTCGATCAGTCTTGCGGGTCAGGCGTGGCAGCAGGGCGGCGATGGTTTCACTGACATCGGCGGCGATGCCCAGGTCCAACGTCGCGCGGCGACCCAGGGCCTGCGGGTCGCGGTCGACCTGGATGATCTTGGCGTCGGTCGGGTAGAACTGGCGATAGGGGAAGTCAGTGCCGAGCATGATCAAGGTGTCGCAGTCGAACATCGCATGGTAACCGGAGCTGAAACCGATCAGGCCGGTCATCCCGACGTCGAACGGGTTATCCCATTCCACATGCTCCTTGCCGCGCAGCGCGTGCACCACCGGGGCGCCGAGGGCATCGGCCAAGGCCACCACCTGATCGTGGGTGCCGGCACAGCCGCTGCCGCACAGCAGGGTGACTTTCTCGCTGCCCTGCAGGATCTCGCTGAGGCGTTGCAGGTCCTGCTCCGCCGGCAAGGTGCGCGGTGCATGCAGGGCCGGCCAGGGCTTGAGCGTGTTTTCGACTTCCAGCAGCGACACATCCCCCGGAATCACCACCACCGCCACGCCGCGATTGAGGATCGCCGAGCGCATGGCACGATGCAGCACCTGGGGCATCTGTTCGGGGTTGCTGACCAGCTCGATAAAGTGGCTGCACTCCTTGAACAGTTCCTGGGGATGGGTTTCCTGGAAATAATTCAGGCCGATTTCCGACGACGGAATTTGCGCCGCAATCGCCAGCACCGGCACATGGTTGCGATGGCAGTCGAACAGGCCATTGATCAAATGCAGGTTGCCCGGCCCGCAACTGCCGGCACACACGGTCAGCTCTCCAGTGGCGGCGGCTTCGGCGCCGGCGGCGAAGGCGGCGACTTCCTCGTGGCGCACGTGCATCCACTCGATGCTGTCCATACTGCGCAGTGCGTCGGTCAAACCATTGAGGCTATCGCCGGTCAGACCCCAGATGCGCTTGATGCCCGCCTGTTCAAGGGTGGTCGCCAGCTGCTGGGCCAGGTTGATTTTCGCCATGAAGAACTCCGATCGTCAGTGAGTTGAAAAGCTGCTGATCAGTAGAGGACAGTTCGATCACGGCGAATGCTCACCCCATAGTGTGAAGATTGCTTCATGGCCCCGCGGTATTCACCCAAATTTGCAGCGCCAAGCAGGACCAAATGTGGGAGGGGGCTTGCCCCCGATGGCGGCCTGACAGCCGACCAGGATGTTGGATCAGACCGAGTACATATCCGTTGCTGCGGTAACGGCCACTTAGGGTTACGCCCTTACGGCGTGTCACTTTTGTAAAGGCACAAAAGTAACCAAAAGGCCTTCGCCCCAACACTCGGCACCTCGCTTAGGCTCGGTGTGCCCGAACGCAGGCTTGAATCCGTGGGCCGCCGCCACGCGCCATCCATGGCGCGGGGCGGCTAACCCGGCGTCCTGCCGGGTTACCCACGGATTCAAGCCTGCGTTCGGCCAGCGTGTTTGACGGGGCGCCTGAGATCAAGATCAAAAGCCAGAGCAACAGCAACAGCAACAGCAACAGCAACAGCGCAAGAGCAAGCAATTGTGTAGATACCTATGCTCCGATAGCGGTGGATCAGCCAACGAATCTGTTGGCTGGTACTCCGTCATCGGGGGCAAGCCCCCTCTCACATTTTGGTACTCAGCGTCGGCGGAACAGCGGCAGCGGCTCGTCCGTCGCAGCCTGATAGGTCACCGAGAAGTCCTTGAGGCTTTCCAGCGCTTCATACGGGTCTTTGTCGGCGCGCAAGGCGAAGGCATCGAACCCGCAACGGCGCAGGTAGAACAGTTGGTCACGCAACACGTCGCCAATCGCGCGCAATTCACCCTTGTAGCCATAACGGTCACGCAGCAGGCGGGCGTTGGAGTAGTTGCGCCCATCGGTGAAGGCCGGGAAGTTCAGGGCGATGACCTGGAAATGTTGCACATCATCACCGATTTCCTCGGCTTCTTCATCGGCGTCCAGCCACACGCCCAGGCCGCCGTCGCGGGCCTTGAGCGCGTGGCCGTGTTCGCGCCACAGGGCCAACGGCACGATCAGGTCGTCACAGTTGGAGATGCCGTCGAAGCTCGCGTCCTTGGGCAGCAGGTGCCAGGTTTCGTCGACGACTTCGTTGTTCTTAATGATTCGCTGCATAGACGCGCTCCTTGAACAGGTCGATGCCGATGCGCTGGTAGGTGTCGATGAAACGCTCATCTTCGGTACGCTGTTCGATATATACGTCGATCAGCTTGCCGATCACCTCCGGCATGGCTTCCTGGGCGAAGGATGGGCCGAGGATCTTGCCCAGGCTCGCATCGCGGCTGGCGCTGCCACCCAGGGACACTTGGTAGAATTCTTCGCCTTTCTTGTCCACGCCCAGGATGCCGATGTGGCCGACGTGGTGGTGACCACAGGCGTTCATGCAACCGGAGATGTTCAGGTCCAGCTCGCCGATGTCGAACAGGTAGTCCAGGTCGTCGAAACGGCGCTGGATCGATTCGGCAATCGGTATCGACTTGGCGTTGGCCAGGGAGCAGAAGTCGCCGCCCGGGCAGCAGATGATATCGGTCAACAGGCCAATGTTCGGCGTGGCAAAACCGCCTTCGCGCAGCTCGCCCCATAGAGTGAATAGTTGGCTCTGCTCGACGTCCGCGAGAATGATGTTCTGCTCATGGGAGGTGCGCAGCTGGCCGAAGCTGTAGCGCTCGGCAAGGTCGGCGACCGCGTCCAGTTGCTTGTCGGTGATGTCGCCTGGCGCTACGCCGGTGGGCTTGAGCGACAGGGTCACTGCCACGTAGCCGGGCTTCTTGTGCGCCAGGGTATTGCGCGTGCGCCAGCGGGCGAAGCCTGGGTGCTGCTGGTCGAGGGCGGCCAGCTCGGCGTCCTGGTTGGCCAGGGCCTTGTACTCAGGGTCGACGAAGTGCTTGGCCACGCGGTGTACTTCGGCTTCGGTCAGGGTGGTCTGGCCGCCGCGCAGGTGTTCCATCTCGGCGTCGACTTTCTGGGCGAACACCTCAGGGGTCAGCGCCTTGACCAGGATCTTGATCCGGGCCTTGTATTTGTTGTCGCGACGACCATAGCGGTTGTAGACCCGCAAAATCGCATCGAGGTAGCTCAACAGGTCCTGCCACGGCAGGAACTCGTTGATGAACGCGCCGACCACCGGGGTACGTCCGAGGCCGCCACCCACCAGCACGCGGAAACCCAGCTCGCCGGCTGCGTTGTGCACCGGCTCCAGGCCGATATCGTGCACTTCGATGGCCGCACGGTCCGAGGTCGAGCCGTTGATGGCGATCTTGAACTTGCGCGGCAGGTAGGCGAATTCGGGGTGGAAGGTGGTCCACTGACGCACGATTTCACACCACGGCCGTGGGTCGATCAACTCGTCGGCAGCGACGCCGGCAAACTGGTCGGTGGTCACGTTGCGCAGGCAGTTACCGCTGGTCTGAATGGCGTGCATCTGCACGGTAGCCAATTCGGCCAGGATGTCCGGCACATCTTCCAGGGCCGGCCAGTTGAACTGCACGTTCTGGCGGGTGCTGATGTGGGCATAGCCTTTGTCGAAGTCGCGGGCGATCTTGGCCATCATTCGCGTCTGGCGCGACGTCAGTTGGCCATAGGGCACGGCCACCCGCAGCATCGGCGCAAAGCGCTGAACGTAAAGGCCATTTTGCAGGCGCAGAGGGCGGAACTCTTCTTCGCTCAGTTCACCTGCTAAGTAGCGTCGGGTCTGATCACGGAACTGCTTGACGCGGTCCTCGATGATGCGCTGATCGTATTCGTCGTATACGTACATATAGGTCCTGTTCTCGGCAAATCTGCGCGCACGGCCGCGCACTCCCAACGGAGCCGGCGCACGATACCAGTTTGCGTATATGCGCAAAAGTGATGTTTGGGTATATGTAAATAACCAAACTGACTAATGAGAACGGTTATCGCCATACCCACATTTGTCATAGGGACAACTCTGGTCTTTACTGTGATCGAGTCTTAGTGCAGTCACCTATAAAACCGACAAGAGGCGATGCGATGAGCAATTCCACCAAAGCCCGTAAACCTGACAGTACCGTGGATGCCTGGGCGATTTTATTCCTGATCATCCTGGTGGTTGGGACCGCTGTGTTCTGGGTCAGCCACCAATAACAGGCAATGCTGATTGAGCCTCGATTGACTGTCGATTTGCCACTATCATGGCGGTCATCGTTCAGGGCTCGAAAACCATGTTGAAGGTTGTGATTACGTGCATGTTGTTGCTGGGTTCGACGTATGGGGCCATGGCCCATGCCGCGTCGGTGGTATTTCTCAACCCTGGCATGTCGACGGAAACCTTCTGGGTCAGTTATGCGCAATTCATGCAGGCCGCCGCCAAGGACCTCGGCCTGGATTTGCGTGTGCGCTATTCCGAGCGCGACAACCCTACGACCCTGGCTCAGGCACGGGAGGCGCTGCAGGGCAGCCAGCGCCCTGATTACCTGGTGCTGGTGAATGAGCAATATGTCGCCCCGCAAATCCTGCGCATGGCCGAAGGCAGCGGGGTCAAGCTGCTGATTGTGCATAACGCGCTGACCCCCGACCAGGTGCAACTGCTGGATGTGCGCAAGCAAACCCGGGTGATCGGCAGCCTGGTGGCCGACGACGAACATGCCGGCTACCTGATGCTGACCGACTTACTGCGCCAGCACGGGCCGGTTTCCCCAGGGGCATACCTTGACCTGCTGGCGTTTTCCGGCACCAAGACCACCCCGGCTGCCTTGCTGCGTGAACAAGGCTTGCGCCGCGCCCTGGCCGAGCATCCCGAGGTGCGCCTGCGCCAGTTGGTCTACGGGGAATGGAGCCGTCAACGCGCTTTGGAGCAAGCCACGCAGATGTTCAAACGCTACCCGCAAACAGCGTTGGTGTGGTCAGCCAACGATGAAATGGCCCTGGGTGCCATGCAGGCTCTACAAAACGAAGGGCGTGTGCCGGGCAAGGACATGTTGTTCAGCGCGGTCAACAGCTCGCCCGAAATCCTGCAGGCGCGTATGAATGGGCGATTGACCACCTTGGTCGCGGGCCATTTCACCTTGGGCGGCTGGGCAATGGTGCTGATCCATGACGATGCCAAGGGGGTCGATATCGGTACTTATGGCGGCCGCGACCGCCAGCAAGCATTATTCCAGCTCATCGATACCCCCTTGGCGCAACGGCTGTCAGGGCCGCTCGCGGCGGTGGATTTTCGTGCGTTGTCGGCCGTGGGCAAGCCCGAGGCCTACCTTTACCCCTTCAGTCTGCAACTGCTGCTGCGCTAAACCCCGGCCAAGTGCAGCACCAGTTTGACGATGCCGAACAACGTCAAGGCAAACACCGCCGTAAACACGATGCCCAAAATTACAAAGTGGCTGGGCTTGCCGTGGGTAAAGTCGCGGGCGCGGTTTTTGCCGCTCTGCACGCCGAAGGCCGCCGCCATCACGCTGTGCAGCATCTGCCAGAAGGTCGGCGGTTTGTTATTGCTGGGATCGTCCATACAGCCCTCGTCAGCAAGGTGGTCGTACAGAGCATAGACAATCTGGCGATCACAACACTTCCAGCCCCAGGAACAGCTCCTGGTCCAGCGGCGCCCTGATCTCGGCCTTCTCCAGGTTGACCACGGCGCGGTTGTCGGCGCGAGCCTGTTCGATCAATTCCCGGCGGGTGAACCGGCGCTCGGCGATGGTTTTCAGATGACCAAAGGCAGGCTGGGAAGCCGGTGTATCGGCGGCCGGGTAGTGGAAGTGGGCGTACCACAACACGTTGTCTTCGCCCTGTTTGCCGGCCTTTATTTTGTTTTTGTCGCGGATTGCATATTCGGTGAGAAAGTCGCCGCCCTTCAATTTGATGCGGCTGCGGACCAGATTGATATCGATAAAACCATGGCGCCACATATACGCGACATTGGTGGCTCTGGGGCGTTGCAGTTGATACCCCTCACTGCACATTTCGCGGGCTTGCTGCATGGCGGCCTGCGCCTGATCCAGATAGGAATCATGAAGGGCATTGGCCTGCACGTCGGCGCCGTGGTCGCGTTTGAGTTCCGCTGCCAGGGCTTCGAACTTTGCGGCATGCTGGCTGAGCATCACATCCCATTCATGGGGATCGAGGCCTTCGCGGCG
This sequence comes from Pseudomonas libanensis, assembly GCF_001439685.1. Taxonomy (GTDB): domain Bacteria; phylum Pseudomonadota; class Gammaproteobacteria; order Pseudomonadales; family Pseudomonadaceae; genus Aquipseudomonas; species Aquipseudomonas libanensis. The sequence continues at coordinate 392,013 of NZ_JYLH01000002.1, read as the reverse complement.
GCCGGGTTCCTGAAGCTTGCGCTGCTGGAAGCGAATGCTGGCATCGATACCTGCCCGCTCGTCACTGACGATTTGCGCATGCGCTTTGATTGTCCTTAATGTGCGGGCTGCCGGCACGGCGGGCTGCTGGGCCGGCGGCGCTTGCTCGACGACGTTCCAGAAATCTTCACTGGCATGTTCAAGATAAGTGGCGACGGTCTGCCCGGTGAACGGGTCCTTGATGTCGATGAAATTGCCTTCGACACCTGGCTCGCTCGGGCGTACGTCGCCCACCAGGGTGTCGCGGTTGCGGGTCCTGATGACCCTGCGGGTAGCGGGTTTCTGCCGGGATGCGGGGGCGGGCGCAGGGGAAAACCCTTCTTCAGCGAGGATCAACTGGGACAGTTGTGCTTCCAGGCTTGAGCGTGCCTCACTCAGGTTTTCCATGAAGGGAACGCGGTATTGCTCGCGTATGAAGCCTGAGCCCATTTCGGTCAACGAGTTGACGGCGTTCTCCAGGCGCTCATACCGCGTCAGCACATTCTTGAGTACGTCGATCTGTTCCGCCGTTGAGTAACCGCGGGTTGTGCGCATTTCCGTATGCGCACGCACGCTGAGGGTGGTTTGCGAGTCGGTGAGATCAATGACAAATGGATACTCTGCCGGCAGACGCGAGTCATGCGTGCGATCAACTACCAGATCCATCAGCAGTAGCAGCAGGTGCTGTTTGATGACAACTGACGCCATGGGTTTGACTTCGCCGGGCGTTTGTTCCAACAGATACTCGCGCAGTTTCGGCTCGGCGTGCTCCAGCAGCTTTTCCATCTGCACTGTCGGCTCAATCAGGTGTTGCAGCGTTTCGATCTGTTGGCGTCTGGCGCTGATGAATTGCTCATAGGCGTTCGTATTGTGTTCGGGCAGCTCTCGATTCATTCGATTGCCCAGCTCATCGTCATTTTCACCGAACGGGGTTTCAAGTGTGTCTGAAAACTTCTGACTCAAGGATTCATGCATCGATAGCCAGTTGACGTAAATTATTGTGGTCGCGTCATTCCGGGCTTTTGTGTGCTCGGAAGTGCTCCTGTCGGCTTGGATCAGCTCCTCGGCCTTGGCTCGGATATTTTGCATCGCCGTAATCACCTGCCGTGCGTTTTGTTGGAAGGTGTCGACAGCAATGTTCCACTGCACTCTGTAGCTGGCCGTCGAGCGCTGCCGTTGCGCGTGGCGCTCAATGATTCTAGGGCGCAGTGCCGCAAGCAAACCGGGGTTGTCGAGCATGAGCCAGTCGGCCCGCAGGTTTTTTTTGTGCTCGTCCAAGGCTTTACGCGCATTTTCCATCGTCACCTCAAGCGCACCGGTGCGCTCCGCGAATGGCTTCGCTTGCAGGTTGAGAGCGTTCAATTGCGCCTTCAGTTGACTTACGCGCTCGGCGTGCTGTTGCCGCCACTCATTAAGCCTGCCCCGACGCATGCCGCCCTCCAGCCTGGCATGGCGATCCAGCCGCCAATGCCCCTGGCTGTCGCCGATCAACTTGAAGCCTGGATGCTCCGGATGCTGTGGATGTACCAGATAAACCTCACCGAACCCCGGCACCACACTGACCTGGAACAGCAGCCCGCCCACGCTGGCGTGCCAGGTCCCGTCAATGCGGAAGAGCCCTTTGAAGGTGCCAGTTTGTTCCGCGGTGGGTAGCGGCTCGGGCCAAGGCACATGCACATCGAGTAACGCCCTGAGCAGCTTGGCGCCGGCTTGCGGGCTGGCCAGGGAGTGGCTGAAGTCCAGGGCTGTGTGGCCTGCCGCCGGGGGCTCGCCGGGCAACGCCACCGCCCCCTGGCGGACCACGGGTGCGTCTTGGTGATGTGGTACACCCGCTCTGCGGCGCCAGGACGCCAGAGTGTTGTGCTCGTCAGTCGGCTTCGGCCGACGGGGTGAGGATGCGGCGTGCAATAGAACCATCGCGGTATTAAGCAGCAGGTCGATCAACGCCAGCTCACGGGTGGTTGGATCATCACTGTCCAGGCCGGCCAAATCTTGCTCAACACTGCTGACCAACACCAGCAACCAGCCCGCCAACATGGCCGGCCCTCGCGCCAGTGGCAGCAGCAACGTATTGAACAGCAGCCAGGCACCTTCCATCAGAATCGCCCAGCGACTTTCGTGGTTGGACACCGATTCGCGGTCCGCCAGGTCGACCATCGCCCGCGCGGTGCTGCCAAACAAGTGGTTGAGCAGTTGGCCGTTGATTTGCGACTGAAGCCATTCCCCGGCACCTTCATCGACGGCCAGCGTGGCTGGCGCCGGTTTCTCGGCAATGCTGAACTCATCCCCAGGCAGAAAGCGAATCAGGTGCGGTTCCTGGATGCCGCCGTGGTCGTAGATGGGCCGGGCCTTGTCGCTCAACCAGGTCAACACGCTGTCTTGCACCGCGCCGGGCTGGGCGATGGCTGCCAGCAGCGCCTGGCGTGTCGGGTATTCGAGCAGGGCTGGCGCATATAACGGTCGGTACAGCAGGTGCGGGCCCACGCTCGTGTCACGCGCCTCGATAATGAAGACGTTGTTGACCTCGTCGGGCGTGGCTCCGGTTTTACGGCACAGGGCCAGGGGGCGCAGGACAATTTCCTGGTCGTCGACGATTCTGTCCGCGGGCATTTCCCCCATCAGTGCCTTTACATAGAGATAGCCCTTGAGGGTCACGCCGTGTTGCCGGCGGATCTTGTACTCCAGCGCCTGCATCGGCAGGTGCACCTTGAGTTCTCGGGTGAACAATTGCTCCCTGGGCCGCGCATCGACGCTGTCGGACAACAGCAAATCCTTGATGTTTTGCGGGTAGCGGGCGCCAATGTCGACGCGCTGGATCAGCCCTGTGCTGCCCAACAGGTAGTTCTCGTTCATCCAATCTGGCAACGGCGCGCCACTTTTCAACGACAGCTTGAGCGTGCCTTTGGGTTTGCCGGCCAGATTGCGGATGGCCAGATCCGTCAGCGACATGCGCACATGTTCAATGATGCCGGAACCTCCCGGGTACCCGGCGGCTACAGCAAAGTCCAGCAGCACATCATCGGGGTCCAAGGCCCCATGGTCGGCCTGCATTTGCGTGCGCAGCAGGGTGCGGCTGAAGCGCTGGATGTCTTCAATGCCTTCATTGAACGAGCGGCCCTGGCTTTGTCGCAGCACTTGCGCCATATCCTGCAAGTGGCGGTGGTAGGCAAAGCGGTCAGTCGGGTCAGCTTGCATGAGCCATTCAGGCAGTTGCTCGCTGATGGTACGCAAACTCGCCGGGACGGTCGCTGGTTCGGGGACGAAATACACCGCGGGATCGGTGAGTTGTTCCAGGCGTAGCCCCAGGCTTCGTTCGTCTTGACCTTGAAATCTGAAGGCGGTGAGGTCTTCGAGTTGCTGGTTGAGGATCAGCCCGGCCTGCTGTTCGAACACGTTGTTCTCCGGCTCGTTACGCCGCCAGGTAAGGCTGTCGAACTGGAATTGCTCCTGCATTCTGGCGCCCCAGGCCTGGCTGAGCGCATCGATTGACTCAAAAGCCTCGATCACGCCGGCCACGCTGTACAGCAACACCTGTTTATCGCGCACCAGCAACATGTCCGGGGTCAGCAAGCGAACCTCATTGCCGGCTTTGAATAGCGTGCTTTCAATGAAATAAACATGCGTCGGCGGCGAGGGATGGGGCAGACGCTCGGCCAATGTCGGCCAAGTCGCGACGGCCGTCAGCATATCCCGTTGGGTCTCGCTCAAGCTTGTCCGACCGGCCGCCGCAGCGGTCATCTGGCCGTTGAGCAGCGCGCCCAGCCATTGCCAGCGACTGCTGCCGTGGTTGTCCTGCTGGCTCCAGTAATCAGCCAGGTCGTGCTGCCAATGCAGATAGAGCGAGGATGGCAATTGATCGATAATCTGCGCGATCACCTGCATGTCGATCAGCGGTAGGGTATCGGGCTTGAGGATGGTGGGTATTTGTTGCGACAGGTAGAAGGGCAGTTCGCGCTTTGAATGCAGGTCAAGCAACTGTGGGTTCAGGACGTGTGCGATAGCGACTTCCATCAAACCCTTGTAGGTGTAATGGCCGGAGGGATGCGGGCTGGCCAGCTTGACCGTGAGCAGGTCCAGGTTGAGCGATGGGTAACGCTCAAGGATGCGCCCGCGCAGTGCATTGAACACCACTGAAAACAGGCGCGGGCGGGTGGCGAAACGTTCTTGTACGGCCTGGGCGGGCCGTTGGCTCAGAGCCGTGGTTGGCAGGGGAGCGGGGGCGGACATAATTATTTCCTTTTCGCGTGTGCAGCCGGTTATTGGCTTCCGGCTCAGCTGACCGGTAATCGGTCTGCGATAGGAAATCCAATAGCGCGGCTACCGGTGCGTTATGGGGATACTGCCCGCCACGATCGACGCCGTGGTCCGCTGTCATTCCATTTCAAAGGAGTGACACCATGCTGGACTCATCCCCTCTCCCCAGAGGCGAGCTGAAGCTCGAGGCTACCCAGAGTATTCACGGCGACTTTCTTGAAAAGGCGGTGCCGCAATGGTTGGTCGATGCAACGCCTGCTCGCCGCTCGGCACTTAAAGCCGTCCCCCCGGCTTTGCCGCAGTGGTACAAAGACGCCACGCCTGCACAACGCAACACCCTCAACGCAAGTGTCAAGGCTAGCGCTGTCGCCCAGGTCCAACTGGACAAAACCATGGCGACGTTCAAGAACATCGATGCATTTGCCAAGCCTTTGCTGCTCGAGGCGTTGAAAGATCAGTACCAGGTGGAAGTCGATGTGGAAAAGACCTGCCTATGTCTGCGTCGGCCACTGGAGATCAGTATCGCGCAAGTGGAGCTGGGCTCGTTCGAACTCCTGAAACTGTCGATGTTGCAGGCGGCCCTGCATAATTTCGAAGCGTGGGAATGCAAGCCGGGTGCTTACCACAAGAGCTCAGGGTTTGTGCTGGAGACGGCCACACCTGGCACCTATGAGCCTGTCATCCTGGGCTTGTCGGTCAGCCAGTTCACGACCTTGTGCCGCAGCCTTGATATCGGCGCGCAGTATCAGACCTACCTGAAGGCGTTCTTTGCACCGGTCGACAGCAGTCCCGCCCCTGCGCTACGTCAGCACTTTATTGCCAGCCAGAAGGCAACCATGAAGGCTGCCGCCGACCACGCGGTGCTGACCGGGGATATCGAACCTGCGGATCACGCCATGATTGTGTCGATGGTCAATGGCACGCTCTATCTCACAATCGGTAATAAGCGGGTCTGGCCCTACGACATGAGCCTGATGGGCAAAAGGCTGGTCGGCTGCATCTATTTTGTCATCGGCGACAGGTACGCCGAAGAGTTGATTCTCTATATCCCCCATGACCCGGCTCACCCACTCAAGCGCTACAGCAGCAGACAGCAAATGTGTGACACGTTAAAACGCCTGTTCACCGCACGTGAGGGCATGACGGCTGTCGATCCGACGCCGACGGCCTATCAGAAGTTTTTCAGCCAGTTCATGCCCTATGATCAACAACCCTACTATTTCAGCCAGTTCACGCAGAAGTCTGCGGATTCTCCGAGTGGCCCGTTGACTTCACCTTGGCGCACGTTCGTGGAGTTCGCACTCGGATTGTCGCCAATCACAAGTATCAAAGAGCTGCCGCCTGAAAAGCCGGCGAAGATGGAGCCGGTAAGTGACCCTTACATTGCGCCTGGTAACTTGATGCCCTACCGCGGTACAGGCACCTTTTCCGGGCTGCTCGACATTTGGCCCTTTCAGTACGAAAAGCATCGTGACAAGGTTCTGGCCGACGCCCGTGCCCATGCAGTGCCTACTGCCGACGTCGATGCCAAGGCGCGGGAGACCAAGCTGGCGCACTTGATGGAAATCGGCATGCTGGCACTCAATCTGGTCTCTATGTTTGTGCCCGGGTTGGGCGAAATCATGATGACAGTCATGGTCGAGCAACTGTTATCTGAAACGCTTGAAGGTTCGATCGAGTGGGCCGAAGGCAATAAACGCGCGGCCAAGGCGCACCTGGTCGACGTGGCGGAAAATCTGGCGCAGATCGCGGTGATGGCCGGCGTTGGCGTGGCTGTCGGCAAGTTCCGCGCCGTCAAGCCTGAGCCGGTGATTGAGAGCCTGAGCCCCGTGACCCTGCCCAATGGTGAGACCCGCCTTTGGAAGCCGGACCTGAGCGCCTATGAAAGCAGCATTTCGCTGGATGCCGGCCCAGCCCCTGATGCCTTGGGGCAACACCTGATTGACGGCAAAAGCTATATCCGACAAGACGGCAAGGTCTACGAGCATTATTTCGATGAATCGATCGCTAAGTGGCGTATCAAGCATCCTACCGATGCCGGCGCTTATCAGCCGATACTTGAGAGCAATGGGCTGGGCGCCTGGCGCCATACCCTGGAGCGCCCGCTGGAGTGGGATCGCCTGACCCTGTTGAGGCGCATGGGCCATGTCACCGAAGAGTTTTCCGACACTGAGCTGATCAAGGTGGCGGATGTCAGCGGCGTCAGCGACAACGCCTTGCGCAAAATGCACATGGACCACGCGGCGCCGCTCCCGGAACTGGCCGATGCCATGCGTATGTTCAAGGCCGACTCTGCGGCGGGGGAGGTGCTCGAACAGCTGCAAGGCCACCAGCCGATTGATGAGCGCTACCTGTTTGCGCTGCCGCTGGTGGCTGAGATGCCGCGCTGGCCGCGCGGGAAGGTATTGGAAGTATTCAAGGGGCAGTCATTGACGGGTGAGTCAGTGAAGTATGGCTCCGAGCGCGTGCGTCCCGGCGCGCCCTCCAAGCCCACGGTCAAGGTAAGCCGGCGTGATGTCTTGAGTGGTGAGTTGGCTGCGCGCATTCTGGCCTCGCTGGATGAGTCTGAAGTGACGCGTTTGCTGGGGTCGGAACCCGCGCGGGTGCGTGAGTCCAGGCCACAGGAATTCAACAAGCAGATCGCCGAGTACGCGATGACGCGAAAACCGGCGATTTTTGACAGTATTTACACGGGCACCGAGCCTGTGGATGCGCGCATCCGCCAGTTGCAACGCACCTGTCCGGGCCTGAGTGAAGCGGCGGCGCAAGACGTGCTGGCCCATGCTCGTGCCCAGGAGCTCAAGCAGATGGAGCAAACCCGCCGCGTGCCACTGAGCATGCTGGAAGAGGCGCGTTGGTATGCACGCCAAGGCCGTCAGGTACGGGCGTACGCCGGTTTGCGTAGCGACGCCATCGCCTCGGCGGACAGTCGTCGGCTGGCGTTGCACACTCTCGAGCAACTGCCGGGATGGCCGGATACCTTGCGCCTGGAAGTACGCGAGGGCAGCCCGAGCGGTGCGCTGCTTGACAGCATTGGTGGCGACAGCGCGCCGGATAAAAAGTACCTGGTCAAAAGTGGCCCACGCTACCAGGCGTTCAATGAGCGGGGGGAGGCACTCAACAGCGTGCCCAGGGACGGGGACAATTACTACGCATCGCTTATGCATGCCTTGCCCGATCAAGCCCGCCAACGCCTGGGCGTGCCGAATGTCAGCCAGAGCGCTGACTTGCGCGGCAAAATCATCCGCCACGCGGACCGCTATCGCGAACAGGCTGCACGCATACTCGAGCCGCAAGCCAAAGGGTTCAAGCCGCCGGCGCGGGTCAACGGCAAGCTGGTGGGGTATTACGCCAGTGGTCGTGGGCAAGGCTTGGATCTGAGCCTGAACGGACGTGTGCGAGATCTCTACCCAGACTTGACCGATGAGCAAGCCAGTCACTTTGTACGGCAGTTGCGCCAGGGCGGCAGAAACGACAAGCAGATATTCAACTTGCTGCAAAATCGAGAGCGTGAATATCGGGATTTGGAACGGGCACTCGATCAGTGGGTGGGGCCGCGTACGGCGCCCAACCCATTCACCGCCAGCCCCTCCCACAGCCTCAGGGCATACGCGGTGCAAACACTCAAGGACAGTTGGCGCAGTTCGCCGCTGGCGGGAGAGGTGACCGACGCAGCCAAGCTACGCATCGTTGTCGATGCGCCCTTGCCGGCGCTGGCGGCTGACTTTTCCCATATCAGGGAGTTGTCGGTAGAAGGGATCGGTATCAATGACGCCAATGCAGACGGTTTTCTCGCGCAGTTCCCTAATGTCGAAAAGCTGTACCTGGGCGACAGTGTTCACATGAGGGCGATAACCCTCGACGCACCGTTGCTCACCAGCGTGCCCCAGGCAGTAAAAACGATGACGGCGCTTAAAAGTTTGAAGTTCGAAGCGAGTAATGTGGTGTCGTGGGCACAATTTTCTTCAGGGCTCAGTGAACTGACGGCGCTTGAAGAGCTTCACCTCATCTCTAACAGCTATAACCCCACCGCGTTTCAGGAGGCGGATTTATCCGCGTTGACACGGCTGAAATCTCTAACGATTGATGCCCCCCAAGCCTTGTTACAGTGGCCCGCTTACGTTCAAAAGCTCACGCAGCTGGAGCGCCTCGATCTGGCCAACACCGGCATCAGCGCGCTGCCTGACGCGCTCTATACCGGGCACGAAAAAATCTGGGCCGGCTTGTCGCTGAACTGGGCAAGGTTTTCCCGGGAGCACTTCAAACCGGCTTATGACTACGTCAGCGCCTACTCGGGGCCGATGGGGCATTTGGCTGACCTGAACCAAATGGTCACGCAGTACAGTCAAGGCGAGTTGGGCTCTCTGTTTGGCGGTAACGCCGAGAGAGGGGCATTGCACCAAAAAATCATGGCAACCTGGCACACCCCCGAAACAAGGTTTGCGGCTGTCGAGGCACTCAGCGAAGAGTACCGCAGGCTGTTCGGGCAATTTGCCTCTGTAATGCCGGGCGGCGTCAGGTTCAGGTTGCGTCTGCCCGAATGGCAACTCGGCCAAAACGCTCTGGTCATCAATGCCCTTGAAAACAGCTGGCGCGGGGCGGTTGCCCAACGCTATGGCCTGCCCGCGCAAGTATCGGTGTTTGACTTACCGGGGCTTGTAGACAGCATGGGCGCGCGCAATGCAAAAACCGTTACGCTTCCACAACTGCCAGCTGGGTCGTTTTCCCATGTAACGACCTTGCGGTTGGGTTGGGTCGGTGAAACCATCGAGCAGACTCGCGGATTCATTCGAGCGTTCAGCGCCACCCAAAGCCTCGAAATCAGTGGCCATGGGTTGACCGAAGTACCGGTTGGCTCTGCTGATCTACCAGCCTTGACCCGGCTCGACCTTTCCCACAACCGCATTGTGATGACGCCTGCCGTTCAAACGCAGCTCAATGGCTTGACTGGCGTTGAATACCTGAATCTGCGGGCTAACCCGCTCGAACAGCTTGATATCAGCGCCTTGACTCAGCTCAAGGCCCTGGATCTCCAGGGGAGCACCTTAAAGGCCTGGCCAACGGGGGCTGAGGGTTTGACGCAGTTGTCCTGGCTCGATTTACGTCACAACGCAATACCGACACTGCCGCAGCAAGCCCTGGCCGAGGATGAGCTGCTGCTCAAGCTCAACCTGACGGGAAACCGCTTCAGTCCCGCGGGCGAGAAAAACCTGAAAGCCGCACACGAGCGTATCGAGCGTGCCAGGGGGCTGCCTGAGGGAGCATTGGCCAGGTTTGCCGCTGAGACAGTTCCGGCTCAATTTCCACCGGAGGAGACTGGCGCCTCCATCGCGCGTTACCTGTTGCCGATGCCGGCGCCGGCGATCGCGTTGGAAGGCGCCGCAGGGTTTGCCCCACGCTTGCAACAGTTGAATTCGGCCATGCCCCATGAGCAGGCTCTGGCGAGAATCGAGCAGTTACGTGGCGACGGTATGGACGATCTCCAGATAGACGCGCAACTGAGCCAGTGGCACCAAGCCAGTGAATCGCTGACGCGGCAGTTGAACGGATGGTTGTATATCCGTGAATTCAATACAGCCAGTCCGACTATCGGGGTATCGGCGGAGTCTCGTTGGTCGGCGGCGCACAATATCCGTGAGTGCTGGCAGGACGGGGTGGCGGGTGGCACGAATCCGCAACTGAGCCTGCAGGGTGCGCAGACGGGCGATCTGCCCGAGCTGGCGGTGCAGTTGCCCCATGTTCGTACCCTGGACCTGACTGGCGTGCGGCTCACGGCCCAAGGCTCCAATGCCTTTTTCAACGCCTTCACGCAACTGACCAGGCTGATACTCGGCGGCAATGAACTGACGGCGCTGCCTGAAGCTGTTGAGCACATGGGTCAGTTGGAGCGGCTGGAACTGACGGCCAACAGCTTCTCTGATGCCGGCCCTTTATACCGCCAGTTGGGTGGCGAACACCTGCGTTGGCTGGATCTGAGCCATAACAGCCTGGAAGAATTCAACACCGAGGCGTTCAGCCGGCTTGAGACGCTGAACCTTGCCTACAACAACATGGAAGTTTGGCCTTTCGGCGTGTTGGAGTCTGCGCATTTGCGCTCGCTGGACCTCAGTGGCAACGGCCTCAGGAACCTTCCGGACCGGTTGTTGGGCGGCAGCCATGACGGGTTGGTTGCGGGCACAGACCTGTCCGATAACCATCAGTTGCCCCTCAACGCCCTGCATCAGCTCAGGGACTACAGCGAAGCCCATGCAGATGGGGGCGTGATGGGCGTGTCACGAGCGGAAATCGACCGCAGGATTGCCGCGCTTGAAAGTGATTCGGACGCAGATAGCGGTTCTGGAGGTGATTCCGACTCCGATGGTGATTCCGACGACGATCTGGGCGGCGGCTACCAGCCCCTGGAGATCATTCTTGATGCGCAAGGTGAGACGGGAGAAGAAGCACTGGCGTCCTGGCTGATGAACACGCCGCAGGCCCTGGCTGCGTCCAGGCGGCAAATGTGGTTGCAACTGACCCAGGAGCCCGGCCATGGGCCGTTCTTTCATCTGCTTTCGCAACTGCGCGATACCCATGAGTACCGCTTCACCCGCGCCGACCTCACGCGACGGGTATGGAATGTGATCGAGGCCGCCACCGAGAGTGCGCAACAGCGTGAACCGTTGTTCGTGGCCTCGCAAACCCATGACACCTGTATCGACGGACGCACCCTCACGTTCAGCGCAATGGAAGTGCTGGTGTTCGAGGAACAGGTGTTGCGAGACATCCCGACGCATGACCTGAGGCTCAAGGGGCAGCGTCTGCTGAACCTGTCCCGGCAATTGTTCCGGTTGGATCGGGTCGATACATTGGCCGAAGCCAACGCCCGAAATATGGACCGGGCTGAGGTGCGTCTGCAGTATCGAATTGGTATGACCCGAGGTTGGCCCGATGGGTTGGAGCTGCCGGGGCAACCCTCGCATATGGCGTTTGCGACGCCCATCAGCGGGCAGACATTGATCGAGGCGCGCGCCGGGGTGCTCGCGGCAGAGGCGTCCGACGCGTTTTATGAAAGCCTGATCGCGCGTGACTATTGGCTCAGCTACCTGCGTCAGCGCTACCCCGAAGCGTTCGATGCGCTTGAGCAAAATGCTGTCAGTCGCCAGGACGCGCTGGAGGAAGAACACAGTGCCCGGCAGCCGGGCACCGAGAGTCAGGAGCGCTATGAGGAGGCGCTGATCATGCTGGAAATCGAGCTGGGTAGCGCGCGAGCGCAGAAGCTGCTTGAACTGTCGCGCCAGGAGGTGCAGCAACTGTCGGCAGAGCTGACGCCAACATCGCCGCAACCCGGCCCGTCGCGGCGCATGTAGAGCCTTACGGGCCAGAGGCCTAGTTGTCGTAACCCAGGTTGGGCGCCAGCCAACGCTCGGTCACGGCCAGGTCCTGGCCTTTGCGCGCGGTGTAGCTGGCGACCTGGTCCTTGTCGACCTTGCCCACGGCAAAGTACTGCGCCTGCGGGTGGGCGAAGTACCAGCCGCTGACCGCCGCCGCCGGGAACATCGCGTAGTGCTCGGTCAAGAACACACCGCTGCGCCCGGCCTGCATCTCGCGGGCCTCGGGGTCGAGCAGTTGGAACAGCTGGGCTTTCTCGGTGTGATCCGGGCACGCCGGGTAACCGGGGGCAGGGCGGATGCCGCTGTATTGCTCCTTGATCAAGGCCTCGTTATCCAATTGCTCGTCCTTGGCATAACCCCAATAGTTTTTACGCACCTGCTGGTGCAGCCACTCCGCGCAAGCTTCGGCCAGGCGGTCGGCCAGGGCCTTGACCATGATCGAGTTGTAGTCGTCGCCCGCATCCTGGTAAGCCTTGGCCACTTCTTCGGCGCCGATGCCAGCGGTGGTGATGAAGCCACCGATGTAGTCGGTCACGCCGCTGTCCTTGGGCGCGACGAAGTCGGCCAGGGAGAAGTTCGGCTTGCCATCGGTCTTGATGATCTGCTGGCGCAGGTGATGCAGCCGGGCAATCGGCTGGCCATCTTCGCCGTAGACTTCCAGGTCATCGTCCTGCACCTGGTTGGTCGGCCAGAAGCCGAACACGGCACGGGCGCTGATGAGTTTTTCGTCGATCAGCTTCCTGAGCATTTCCTGGGCATCGGCATACAGCGCGGTAGCCGCTTCACCCACCACTTCGTCGGTGAGGATGCGCGGAAACTTGCCGGCCAGGTCCCAGGAGATGAAGAACGGTGTCCAGTCGATGTACTCAGCCAGGACATTGAGGTCGATATTGTCCAGCACCTTGGCGCCGGTAAAGGTCGGCACTACCGGGATGTAGCTGCTCCAGTCGAACTGCGGCTTCTTGGCAATGGCCGCCGGGTAGCTCAGGCGCTCGGTGCGCGCGCTGCGGTTGGAGGTGCGTTCACGCACATCAATGTATTCCAGGCGGGTTTTCTCGACGAAACCGGCCTTCAGTTCCTTGGACAGCAACTGCGTGGCCACGCCCACGGCGCGGGAGGCGTCGGTGACGTAGATCACCGCGTCATTGCTGTACTTGGGCTCGATTTTCACCGCCGTGTGCGCCTTGGAGGTGGTTGCGCCGCCGATCATCAGCGGCAGGTGGAAGTCCTGGCGCTGCATCTCGCGGGCCACGTGGACCATTTCGTCCAGGGACGGCGTGATCAGGCCGGACAAACCAATGATGTCGCACTTCTGCTCCTTGGCCACCTGCAGGATCTTCTCTGCCGGCACCATCACGCCCAGGTCGACAATGTCATAGCCGTTGCAACCGAGCACCACGCCGACAATGTTCTTGCCGATGTCATGCACGTCGCCCTTGACCGTGGCCATCAGGATCTTGCCCTTGGCTTCCGGTTTGTCGCCTTTTTCCAGTTCGATGAACGGGATCAAATGGGCCACGGCCTGCTTCATCACCCGGGCGGATTTGACCACCTGGGGCAGGAACATTTTGCCGGCGCCGAACAGGTCGCCGACGATGTTCATACCGGACATCAGCGGGCCCTCGATCACTTCGATCGGGCGCGCGAACGACAGCCGGGATTCCTCGGTGTCCTCAACGATATGCGTGGTGATGCCTTTGACCAGCGCATGCTCCAGGCGCTTGTTCACCGGCCAGCCGCGCCATTCCTCGGTCTCGGCTTCCTTGACGCTGCCGTCGCCTTTGTATTTGTCGGCGATGGCGAGCAGGGCGTCGGTGCCTTCCGGCGTGCGGTTGAGCACCACGTCTTCCACCGCGTCACGCAGCTCGGCCGGGATCTGGTCGTAGATCTCCAGTTGGCCGGCGTTGACGATGCCCATGGTCAGGCCGCTGCGGATCGCATACAGCAGGAACACCGAGTGGATCGCCTCGCGCACCGGGTTGTTGCCACGGAACGAGAACGACACGTTGGACACGCCACCGGAGGTCAGCGCATACGGTAGCTCATCACGGATATAGGCACAGGCGTTGATGAAATCGACGGCGTAGTTGTTGTGCTCTTCGATACCCGTGGCGACGGCGAAGATGTTCGGGTCGAAGATGATGTCTTCCGGCGGGAAGCCGACTTCATTGACCAGGATATCGTAGGAACGCTTGCAGATTTCTTTCTTGCGCGCTTCGGTGTCGGCCTGGCCGGCCTCGTCAAAAGCCATCACCACCACGGCGGCGCCGTAGCGCTTGCACAGCTTGGCATGGTGAATGAACTGCTCCACGCCTTCCTTCATGCTGATGGAGTTGACGATGCCCTTGCCCTGGATGCACTTGAGGCCGGCCTCGATCACTTCCCACTTAGAGGAGTCGATCATGATCGGCACCCGGGAGATGTCGGGCTCGCCAGCAATCAGATTGAGGAAGGTCACCATGGCCTTCTTCGAATCGAGCATGCCCTCGTCCATGTTGATGTCGATCACCTGGGCGCCGGCTTCCACCTGCTGCAGGGCGACTTCCAAGGCTTCGGTGTAGTTGTCTTCACGGATCAGCCGGGCGAACTTGGCTGAACCTGTGATGTTGGTGCGCTCGCCGACGTTGACGAACAACGAACTGCGGTCGATGGTGAACGGCTCCAGGCCCGACAGACGGCAGGCCTTGGGAATATCCGGGATCGGGCGCGGCGCATAACCGGCCACGGCCTTGGCGATGGCTTCGATATGGCCCGGGGTGGTGCCGCAGCAACCGCCGACGATATTGAGGAAGCCACTCTGGGCGAATTCTTCGATGACCTTGGCGGTTTGCGCCGGCAGTTCGTCGTACTCGCCGAATTCGTTGGGCAGCCCGGCGTTGGGGTGCGCGGATACATGAGTATTGGCTTTGTTCGACAGCTCTTCCAGGTAGGGGCGCAACTCGCTGGCGCCGAGGGCGCAGTTCAAGCCCACGGAGATCGGCTTGGCGTGGGCCACGGAGTTCCAGAACGCTTCGGTGGTCTGGCCCGACAGGGTACGGCCGGAAGCATCGGTGATGGTGCCGGAAATCATGATCGGCAACTCGATGCCCAGTGCTTCGAACACGCCTTGCACGGCGAAGATCGCGGCCTTGGCGTTGAGGGTGTCGAAGATGGTCTCGATCAGGATCAGGTCGGCGCCACCCTCGATCAGGCCCTTAGTGGCCTCGGTGTAGTTTTCCACCAGTTCATCGAAGGTCACGTTGCGGTAGCCGGGGTTGTTCACGTCCGGCGACAGCGAGCAGGTGCGGCTGGTCGGGCCAAGCACGCCGGCGACGAAGCGCGGCTTGGCCGGGTTTTCGTGGGTCTTGGCGTCGGCCACTTTACGCGCCAGGCGTGCGCCTTCCACGTTCAGTTCATAGGCAAGTTCTTCCATGCCGTAGTCGGCCATGGAGATGCGCGTGGCGTTGAAGGTGTTGGTCTCGAGGATGTCAGCGCCGGCGTCCAGGTAAGCCTTCTCGATCCCACCGATGACGTCGGGGCGAGTGAGCACCAGCAGGTCGTTGTTGCCCTTGACGTCGCTTGGCCAGTCGGCGAAGCGTTTGCCACGGTAGTCCTGCTCCTCGAGCTTATAGCTCTGGATCATCGTGCCCATGCCGCCATCGAGGATCAGGATACGTTCCTTGAGAGCTTGGTGAAGGGCTTGCAGGCGAGCGCTACGATCGGGCATGGGACTACTCTGGTCAGGCATTACGGAGGGCATGGATCATAGCAAACCTGTGCCGATTTGGAGCATGTGTTGGTTTTGCATGAATATCGCTCATGTTGAGGGCGACCGTGGCCCGGTAGAATCGCCGGCACTCTAGCGCGCATTGAATCGGGACCGGATACATGTCACTTCGCTTTTTCACCAGCGCCTTCCTGGCACTGGTCGCCTGTACCGCCCAGGCACAGGGTCCCGCTGCGGCGATCTCCTATACCCGCGACATCCAGCCGATTTTCACCGAGAAGTGCGTGGCCTGCCATGCCTGCTACGACTCCGCCTGCCAGCTTAACCTGGGCAGTGCCGAGGGAGCGGCCCGTGGTGCGAGCAAGGTGCCGGTATACGATGGCGAGCGGAGCCGGGCGGCACCGACCACCCGCTTGTTCTACGACGCTTTCGGCCAGCATGCCTGGCAGCAGAAGGGCTTCTATTCGGTACTCGATGCCCAGGGCAGCCAGGCCGCGCTGATGGCGCGCATGCTTGAGCTGGGGCACAACGCGCCGTTGCAGCCCAATGCCAAGCTGCCGGAAGGCATCGCCCTGGGCCTGAACCGCGAAAACATGTGTGCGACACCTGGCGAGTTCAACGCCTACGCCGGCGCCCATCCCGAGGAAGGCATGCCGCTGGCCGTCACTGGCTTGTCCGACCAGCAATACCAGACCCTGCAACGCTGGCTGGCCCGGGGTGCACCGATTGACGAACAAGGCCTGGCACCCAGCGCCAAAGAGGCCCTGCAGGTGCAGCAATGGGAAAGCCTGTTCAACCAGCCCGGTGCCCGGCAAAGCCTGGTGGCGCGCTGGTTGTACGAGCATCTGTTCCTGGCCCATATCCACTTTGAGAACGGCGAGCCGGGACATTTCTTCCAGTGGGTCCGTTCACGTACGCCAAGCGGCCAGCCCATCGACCTGATCGCCACCCGCCGCCCCAATGATGACCCAGGCACCAGAGTCTATTACCGCCTATGGCCGGTGCAGGGCGTGATCGTGCATAAAACCCACATCACTTACCCGTTCAGCCCGGCGAAAATGGCGCGGATCAAGGCGCTGTTCTATTCCGGTGACTGGCAAGCGAGCGCTTTGCCGGGCTACGGCCCAGGGCGCCGCGCCAACCCGTTTGAAACCTTCGAAGCCATCCCGGCCAAGGCTCGCTACCAGTTCATGCTGGATAACGCCGAATACTTCGTGCGCACTTTTATCCGCGGGCCGGTGTGTCGTGGGCAGATCGCCACGGATGTGATCCGCGATAACTTCTGGGCCCTGTTCCAGGACCCGGACCACGACCTCTACATCACCGATGCGCGCTATCGTGGGCAGACCACGCCGTTGCTGGCGATGCCGGGACAGAACGATGACGTGGGCAGCGTGCTGAGCCTGTGGCTGGCCTACCGCGACAAACGCAACCAATACGAAGCCTTGCGCCGTGACAGCTATGCAGACGTGCCGCCACCGAGCTGGTCGAGCCTGTGGGCGGGCAATGACAATGCCTTGCTGACGATTTTTCGTCATTTTGACAGCGCCTCGGTCACCAAGGGCCTGATCGGCGAGGTGCCGCAGACGATGTGGCTGTTCGATTACCCGCTGCTGGAGCGCACCTATTACCAGTTGGCGGTGAACTTCGACGTGTTTGGCAACGTGTCGCACCAGGCCCAGACGCGCCTGTACTTCGACTTGATCCGTAACGGCGCCGAGCAGAATTTCCTGCGCCTGATGCCGGCTGACACCCGCGAGAATTTCCTCGATGACTGGTACCAGAACAGCGGCAAGCTCAAGCTGTGGCTGGACTATGAAGCCATTGATGACGATAAGCCCACGGGCTTGCATCTGGACGAGAAGGATCCCAAGCGTGATTTCGCCAACCAGCTGTTGGCGCGTTACGACGATTTGAACGCCAGCCCGGATCCGATCAACCGCTGCGCGGGGGCCTATTGCTCGCGCACCGCTATCGACCCAGACCTGCAGGATGCCGAACAAGCGCTTAGCCGCCTGACGTCGCGGCCCGCGGCGGGACTCAAGGTGATCGACCAGTTACCCGAAGCCACGATGCTGCGCATCGAGACCACCGGCGGCCAGCGTGTGGTGTACAGCATGCTGCGCAACCGTGCCCACAGTAACGTGGCGTTCCTGCTGGGTGAGGCCTATCGCTACCAGCCGGGGTTGGACACGCTGACCATCTATCCCGGGGTCATGAGCAGTTATCCGAACTTCATGTTCAATATTCCGGCCCGGGAAGTGCCTGAATTTGTCGCACGCATGCAGCAGGCCCAGGACGCCAAAGGGTTTGAGCAGATTGTCGACCGCTGGGGCGTGCGCCGCAGCCATCCGTTGTTCTGGCAGTATTTCCACGACTTGTCGCGATACATTCATGAAACCACGCCGGTGGAAGAGGGCGTATTGGACATGAACCGCTATGAGAACCTATAACGGTAGTCAGTGATCCAGTCATCGCCTTGAGCAGGTGCTGAAGCGGTCGGACAGTTGCCTTGCGGGATTGGAAAAGGTATTCCGATGATGTTGGTTTCAGTGCAGGCGCTACGGGCGCTGGCGGCGTGGGTGGTGTTCGGGCACCACTTCACGCAAGTGTTTTTTGAATTTGAGGTGCATAACCCACTGGCTTATCTGTTTGCCGACAAGGGCGGCATCGGGGTGGACATATTCTTCGTCATCAGCGGCCTGGTGATCTTTCTCGCCACTGCAGATAAGGCGCTGACGCCGTGGCAATTCATGCTTATGCGCCTGGCGCGGATCGCTCCAGCGTATTGGTTCTATACGTTGTTCATGGCCGTGCTGGTTCCGACAGTGCCGTCGATGTTTCCCGATGCTGAGCTGGCGCTGGGCCATGTGCTCCTGTCGATGCTGTTCATTCCCGCCGAGAACCCTGGCGGTTTTGGGGTGTATCCGCTGCTGGATGTCGGCTGGACCCTGAACTTCGAGATGCTCTTCTACGTTCTGTTTGCCGTGGCCTTGCTGGTTAGCCGTTCATATCGGTTGTGGGTGGTGGCAGGTTTGTTGTACTTGGTGTGCTATGTCCTCAGTCCCGCCCTGGACCTGGCCAGTGGTTTTTACCATAACGACATCGTGCTTGAGTTTCTGATGGGTATCGTGATCGGCATGCTGTACCGCCGTGGCCTGTGCCGGTCCAGGGCATGGCTGCCGTTATCCGGGATCGCGGTGGCCCTGGCGGCGATTTATTACGGGGCAGATGTACCCCGTGCGCTTGAATGGGGGGTGCCCAGCGCGATATTGGTTATCAGCTGTGTAACGCTGGAGCCTTACTTCCAAGGTTCGCGCATGCTGAAAATGCTCGGCGATTGCTCTTATTCGGTATACCTGATCCACGTGCTGGTGCTGGCCGCCGGGCGATGGATTGCTGACCGAAACGCAATAGATCCCTACACAATCCTGCCGGTATGCATCGTAGTGACGGCGCTGGGCGCGTACGTCAGCTACCAATGGCTGGAGAAGGCAACCTATCGCCCGCTCAAGCGTTGGCTGGGTGTCGAGGATCAGGCAATTATTTCCCGACAAAAATACTAGGACTTTGTACCTCTGTAATGATTTGGCGTAAACTGCCGGCAAGCCTGTGAGGAGTTTCCATGACTGCCATAACCATTACCGACGCCGCCCACGATTACCTGGCTGACCTGCTGTCCAAGCAGAACACCCCGGGTATTGGTATCCGCGTCTTTATCACCCAGCCCGGCACCCAGTACGCCGAGACCTGCATTGCCTACTGCAAGCCCGGCGAAGAGAAGCCTGAAGACACCGCCTTGGGGCTGAAAAGCTTCACTGCGTACATCGACGCCTTCAGCGAAGCCTTCCTGGACGACGCCGTGGTCGACTACGCCACCGACCGTATGGGCGGCCAGTTGACCATCAAGGCCCCCAACGCCAAGGTGCCGAACGTCAACGCCGACAGCCCGGTCAATGAGCGCATCAACTACTACCTGCAAACCGAGATCAACCCGGGGCTGGCCAGTCACGGCGGCCAGGTGAGCCTGATCGACGTGGTGGATGACGGTATCGCCGTGTTGAAGTTCGGCGGTGGTTGCCAGGGCTGTGGCCAGGCGGACGTGACCTTGCGCGAAGGTATCGAGCGCACGCTGCTGGAGCGTATTCCTGAGCTCAAAGGTGTACGTGACGTAACCGACCACACGCAGAAAGAAAACGCCTACTACTGAGTAAGGTGTTCACTGCGAACATAAAAACGGCGCCCCGTGAGCGCCGTTTTTTATGCTTAAAATTCAGTAGGTTGAGAAATATATCTAACAAATCGGATCAACTATGGGAGCTGGCTTGCCTGCGATGACGGCCTGTCAGTCACTGAATCTTCAACTGAACCACCGCTATCGCAGGCAAGCCAGCTCCCACACTGGTCATGCATTGCCCACAGAATCAGCGCCCGGCGCAGATCCCCTGTGGGAGCGGGCTTGCCCGCGATAGCGGTGTGTCAGCCACTGAATCTTTAACTGAACCACCGCTTTCGCAGGCAAGCCAGCTCCCACAGTTGGATCGTGGCGCGTCAATTAGATATGCGCTGGCTGTTCGGGCCACCACGGGAGCAAGCTCCCTCGCCACAGGTTCAGCGTCGCAGCAAAGATGGGTAAATGACCAGCTGTGATGGCTCCCACAGGGTTGACTGTGTTTCTTCAGGGGCGATAGAGGTGCGCATGCCCTGCGCGGTACAGCGACGACTCGCTGAAGCTGTCACTGGACAACACCCGGCCCACCACAATCAACGCTGTCCGCCGAAACCCCTTCGCCGCGACTTTCTCGGCAATATCACTCAGCGTACCGACCACCCAATCCTGATCCGGCCAGGTGGCACGGTGTACCACGGCAATCGGGCAGTCCGCGCCATAGTGCGGCACCAGTTCAGCAACGATCTTCTGCAGATGATTGACCCCCAGATGAATCGCCATCGTGGTGCCATGTCGCGCCAGGCTGTCGAAGTCTTCACCGGGGGGCATGCTGGTTTTATCGGCATAACGGGTCAGGATTACGCTTTGGGCGATGTCCGGCAGGGTCAGTTCGGTCTCCAGCAAGGCCGCGCACGCCGCCACCGCCGTGACCCCTGGAATGATCTGGAAAGGGATGCCCAGCTCACGCAAATGGCGTATTTGTTCACCAATCGCCCCATACAGGCTGGGATCGCCGGAGTGCACCCGCGCCACATCCTGGCCATTGGCATGGGCCGTCTTGATCAGCTCGATGATCTGTTCCAGGTGCAGCTCGGCGCTGTTGACCACCTGGAGTGCCTGATGACCTTCCAGTACGGCGGCGGGCACCAGCGAGCCGGCATAGATGATCACCGGGCAACTGCGGATCAGCCGCTGGCCCTTGACGGTGATCAATTCCGGGTCGCCGGGGCCGGCGCCGATAAAGTAGACGGTCATGGAGAAGTCCTGTTCAAAAACGGGCGAGCATGAACACGGCTCATACTCAAGAGCAGCAATTATCGGGAATTTTAGCTCGCGCAGGCCAATGCAAGGGTGGCCTGTACGTTTTTCTGGCGTGTGATCAGCAGGCGCGCAGGGCCATTGGACAG
The DNA here is from genome assembly GCF_001439685.1 of Pseudomonas libanensis. Lineage (GTDB taxonomy): Bacteria > Pseudomonadota > Gammaproteobacteria > Pseudomonadales > Pseudomonadaceae > Aquipseudomonas > Aquipseudomonas libanensis. The sequence goes on along the minus strand of NZ_JYLH01000002.1, from coordinate 371,088 downwards.
GTGTTCGGTCAGGGCCAGGGCGGCGCTTTCGGCCACGCCGTAACAGCCGGTGTGGGCAAAAGCCAGCGCTGAGCGATGGCTCAGCCGATGTTCATAGCCCGCCAGTTGGTCGGCGCTGAAGCACTGCAAGGGCAGGTTCAACCGCTGGGCCAGCGCCAGCAGCCCAGGTTCATCGCGTTTGCGGTCAATGCTTGCCAACGCGGTCACGCGTGAGCGCTGAAGGCCGGCCTCGGCCAGGGCGCTGTCAAGCAACGTCAGCAGGCTGTGAACTTCACAGCCGCGCTGGCAGCCCAAGCCGACGACCAGGATCATGCCGAGTATTGGTCGTCGCGGTTGCGGCGGAACAACCAGGCGCTGATCAGGCCCAAGGCCAGCCAGAAGGCGACGTTGGTCAATTGCGAGGCGATCTTGAACTGCGCTTCGAGCGCCTCCGGGGCCAGCATCGAATGTACCTCAGGTTGCGGCGCGCCGATGACGTGGGGTACGACAAGGACCGCCAGTCCAAGCCCTTTCAACAGCCAGTTGCCACCGAACACGATCAGCGCCAGGCCAGCGGCGGTGGAGGCTGCGGTGCCGATCCACCAGGTCTGGCGCAGCGTCAGGTCCGCCGCCGCAGTGCCCGGCAGTTCCGGTGGCAGGCCCAGGGTGGGTGCCAGTACAAAGGTCACGTAGCCGGCCAGGCCCCAGAGCAGGCCTTGGGCGGTGCGGGTTGGCGCGCGCAGCGTGTAGAGGCCGGCGAGCATCAGTGCAAAGCCTACGGCCACCACCAGGTTGCCTCCAGTAGTGGACAACACACGCTGCCAGCCATCTTCCGGCTCCCAGGCTTGGGCATCGTGGCTGTGGGCAGCAGCGTCAGCGGCGTGCTCGTGCACCACTTCGGCGGCTGGCGGGGCTTTTTCATAGCTTTCCGCCTGGAGAATCAGCGGTGCCACCCAGAAACTTTGCAGCAGGGTCAGCAGCAGGGCGGCCAGCAGGCCGGTGAAGCCTGCAGTTTGAGCAATACGCTTGATCATGTCGGCAGGTCTCAATGGCACGGGAACGCGGCGCTGTGGCGGGTATCGTGAGCAGCGTTATGCACCGCCTCGATATGCGAGAACCCGGCGAAATACACCAGGCACGCGCCGAGGATCGACGCGCCGATGGCGGCGGCCAGGCGTTGGCTGAGGGTGGCGGTGCTAGTGGCGGAGTGCGAAGTGCTGCTGATGATCGACATGGCGCGTCCCTTTCAGGTGTCAGGGTGAAACGAGCGCATGAGAACCCCCACGCGCCAGGCACGCGGGGTTCTGAACAGCGCCCGCCCACCGCGGGTTTGTTATCTGGATTTTTCGGGCCGGTCTCCGGGCTTGCGAGGGGCGGCTCTTGAAAGAGTCCTCCTGAAAGCATCGCCTTCCCATGCAAAAGCACAGTGGCCGTGACGCTTCGCTCGCTTACCGTTGCGGGGGCAGCACCGGACTGGTCATAGGTCTATGACGCACCGGTTTCCCGTTTCACCCCGTGAAGGGCACCCGAAACAAGACGTGTAGGAGAGCATGGGCCGGGGACGGTAGTCAAATGCTGCAAGCCCCTGTAGCCTTGCACCTTCGAGGTTCTTCGGCCCAGGCCGAAGCTAAGAAGGGAACGCGGTTCAAGCCGCGGCTGCCCCCGCAACTGTGAAGGGTTCAGTTGACTGCCACGCCACTGCCGTTAGGGCGGGAAGGCGCAGCCAGCGTCGGTCGCAAGACCTGCACACCCCAAGCCAGGAGACCTGCCTCGTAACTGATTTTCCACTTCAACCGGGCGGGGTGATCCGGTGACGAAATCCGCTGCTGCGCGCCGCCGCAGGGCCTGTCGTCCCGTATGCCCGCCCCAAAGGGCATCCGATGAAAACACTGGCCAAACTCCCCGTCACCATCGTTACCGGCTTCCTCGGCTCGGGCAAGACCACCTTGTTGCGGCATATGCTCGACAACGCCCAGGGCCGTCGCATTGCGGTGATCGTCAACGAGTTCGGTGAGCTGGGTATTGATGGTGAAATCCTCAAGCAGTGCTCCATCGGTTGTACCGAAGAAGAAGCCAATGGCCGCGTCTACGAGCTGGCCAACGGTTGCCTGTGCTGCACCGTGCAGGAAGAGTTCTTCCCGGTGATGCGCGAACTGGTTGCCCGTCGCGGTGACCTGGACCATATCCTCATCGAAACCTCGGGCCTGGCCCTGCCCAAGCCGCTGGTGCAAGCCTTCCAATGGCCGGAAATCCGCAGCGCCTGCACTGTCGACGCAGTGATCACCGTGGTCGACAGCCCGGCCGTGGCCGCCGGCACCTTCGCCGCGTTTCCGGATCAAGTCGACGCCCAGCGCAAACTCGACCCGAACCTGGACCACGAGTCGCCATTGCATGAACTGTTCGCCGATCAACTGGCCAGCGCCGACCTGGTGATCCTCAACAAAGCCGACCTGATCAGCGCCGAAGACCTGGCCCGCGTGCGCCTGGAAGTCGCCGAGGAGCTGCCGCCAGCGGTGAAGGTCATCGAAGCCAGCAGCGGTCGCCTGCCGTTGGACGTGCTGATTGGCCTGGGCGCAGGCTCCGAGGAGCATATCGACGCTCGCCACAGCCATCATGATCATCACCATGACGGTGAGGACGACCATGATCACGATGCCTTCGACTCCATTTCCATCGACCTGCCTCAAGCCGACGAAGCGCTGTTGCTCGACGCGCTGGCCCAATTGGTCGTGCAGCACGGCATTCTGCGCGTCAAAGGCTTCGCCGCTATCCCGAACAAACCGATGCGCCTGTTGATCCAGGGCGTGGGCACGCGCTTCGACAAGCACTTCGACCGTGCCTGGGGCGCCGATGAAGCTCGTACCACGCGCCTGGTACTGATCGGCCAGGAACTGGATGCCGCCGGCCTTGAAGCGCAATTGCGCGCTGCCCTCAGCGTTTAACCATGCATCTGCTCAGGACCCAACCCGGTGGTTTCGTCGCGGACGACAATATTGCCGACCTTGGCCAAACCCCTGCCGAGCTGGTGATCCTGTGCAGCGGCGACTCCAGCCTGGCGCTGCTCGCCGAAGCAGCCCAACAGTTGCCCGAGGATTACCCGAGCCTGCGCCTGGCCAATCCGATGCAGGTGCAAAACCATGCCTCCGTCGACCTGTACGTCGATGAGGTGTTGCGCCACGCCAAGGTGATTCTGATTTCCTTGCATGGCGGCATTGGTTACTGGCGCTACGGCATAGAGCGCCTGGTGGAACTGGCCGAGCGCGGCGTCACGCTGATTTTGGTGCCGGGGGATGACCGCCCCGACCCGGAGCTCAGCGGCCTGAGCACCGTTGATGCCGAACAGTGCGAGCGCCTGTGGCATTTCCTGCGTCAGGGTGGCCTGGGTAACGCGCTGGATTTTTATCATTGCCTGGCCAGCGCCCATCTGGGCCGCGACTATATATGGGCCGAGCCGCAAACCTTGCCGCGCACGGCGATCTATCACCCTGGTAAAGCCAATGCCCGCCTCAATGACTGGCAGGTGGATTGGCGCGCTGACCTCCCCGTGGCCGCCGTGCTGTTCTATCGCTCCCACTTGCAGGCGGCCAATACCGGTTTTATCGATGTGTTCTGCCAGCGCTTGCAGGCGGCGGGCCTCAACCCGTTGCCCATCGCGGTGGCCAGCTTGAAAGAGCCCGGCTGCCTCACGGTGGTCGAGGACCTGCTGGACGACGTGCACGCCGCGGTGATCCTCAACACCACCGGCTTTGCCCAGTCCAGCCCCGAAGCCCCGCACCTGCGCCCGTTTCGTCGCAATATCCCGGTGATCCAGGCGATCTGCGCCCAGGACAACCAGCCCGGCTGGCAGGCCAGCGAACAGGGGCTTGGCCCCCGCGACCTGGCGATGCATATTGCCTTGCCGGAGCTGGATGGGCGCATCATCAGCCGGCCGATCAGCTTCAAGGACCTGGCCTGGCGCAGCGAGCGCAGCCAGTCGGACGTGGTGTGCTATCGCGCAGCCCCTGAACGCATGGACTTTGTCGCTGAATTGGCGCGGCGCTGGGTCGATTTGGCCCGGGTGCCCAATGTCGATAAGCGCATTGCCCTGATCCTCGCCAACTACCCGACCCGAGATGGGCGTATTGGTAATGGCGTGGGCCTGGACACCCCGGCGGCGGCGCTGAATATCCTGCGTGCCTTGCAATCTGAAGGCTACCCGGTGGCAGAGGTGCTTCCCGATAGCGGCACCGCATTGATCCATGCGCTGCTCGGTGGTGTCACCAACGACCTCGACAGCCTCGACCTGCGCCCGTGCCACCAAAGCCTGGGCCTGGAGGATTACCAGGCGATGTTCGAGCGCTTGCCGGCGTCCAATCGCCAGGCTGTACTGGAACGTTGGGGCACCGCGCAAGACGATCCCATGTTTCGCGACGGCCGCATGATGATCGCCGGCCTGCGCCTGGGCCTGACCTTTGTCGGCATCCAGCCGGCCCGGGGTTACCAGGTGGACGCCAGTGCCGTGTACCACGACCCGGACCTGGTGCCGCCCCATGGCTACCTGGCGTTCTATTTCTGGTTGCGCCACACCTACGGCGCTCATGGCGTGATCCATGTGGGCAAGCACGGCAACCTGGAATGGCTGCCGGGCAAAGGCGTGGGCCTGTCGGAAAACTGCTGGCCGGATGCATTGCTCGGGCCGCTGCCGAATATCTATCCGTTTATTGTCAACGACCCAGGTGAGGGCGCCCAGGCCAAGCGACGCACCCAGGCGGTGATCATCGACCACCTGATGCCACCGCTGACCCGCGCCGAAACCTACGGCCCGCTGCGTGACCTTGAGTTGTTGGCTGACGAATATTACGAGGCGCAATTGCTCGACCCGCGCCGTGCGCTGGAGCTGCAAAAAGACATCCTCAAGCTGGTGCGCGAAACCCGTATCGACCAGGAGCTTGAACTGGGCAGTGAGGCGGACGCGGCGGTGTGGCTGCCGCGCCTGGACACCTACCTGTGCGACTTGAAGGAGTCGCAGATCCGCGATGGCCTGCATATCTTTGGCGAGTCGCCCGAGGGCCGTTTGCGTATCGACACCTTGCTGGCGCTGTTGCGCATTCCCCGTGGCGATGGCCGGGGCCCGCAGTCGAGCCTGCTGCGAGTGTTGGCCAAGGCATTCGACCTGGGGTTTGATCCGCTCGATTGCGCATTGGCCGAGCCCTGGACGGGGCGGCGCCCGTTGGTGTTGCAGAAGATTGACGATCAGTTGTGGCGTACGGCCGGGGATTCCCGTGAACGTCTGGAGTTGTACGCGGCGCGCTTGATCGAGCAGGCATTGGAAGGCCCCATCGAACAGTTGGAAGAGCCCGGCTGGCAGGAGGTGAAGTCGGTGATCGAAAGCCTGCGCATTGTCGTCGCGCCACGCCTGGATGCCTGCGGCCCCGCAGAGATGCGCGGCTTGCTCGATGCCTTGAGTGGGCGTTTTGTCCCGGCGGGGCCCAGCGGTGCGCCGAGTCGCGGTCGGCTGGATGTGCTGCCTACGGGGCGTAACTTCTTTACCGTGGACATACGCAACCTGCCAACCACCACGGCCTGGCGCCTCGGGTTCCAGTCGGCCAACTTGATTCTTGAGCGGCACCTGCAAGACCACGGCGACCACCTGCGCCAGCTCGGCCTGTCGGTATGGGGCACCGCCACCATGCGCACAGGCGGTGACGATATCGCCCAGGCCATGGCACTGATGGGCGTGCGCCCGGTGTGGGCTACTGGCAGCCAGCGGGTGGACGATTTCGAGATCCTGCCGATCAGCTTATTGGATCGCCCGCGCGTGGACGTGACCCTGCGCGTGTCCGGGTTCTTCCGCGATGCGTTTGCCAACCTGATCCGCCTGTTCGACGCGGCAGTGCAGGCGGTGGCGGCCCTGGATGAACCCGACGACATGAATCCGCTGGCCGCCAAAGTGCGCAGTGAACGCCAAGCATTGCTTGAGTCTGGCCTGGATGAAGGTGCTGCGGCCAAGCAGGCCGGCTGGCGCATTTTCGGCGCCAAACCGGGTGCCTATGGCGCGGGCGTGCAGGGCGCGATTGACGGGCGCTTGTGGCAGAGCCGCGAGGACTTGGCCGAGGTCTACCTGAACTGGGGCGGTTATGCCTACGGTGGCTCCGATGAAGGCACCGCGGCCCGAGAGCAATTTGCCCAGCGTTTGAGCCAGGTGCAGGCGGTGTTACAGAACCAGGACAATCGCGAGCACGACCTGCTCGATTCCAATGACTACTACCAGTTCCAGGGCGGCATGCTGGCCGCCGTGGAAACCCTGAGCGGCGAAAAGGCCGCCAGCTACCACGGCGACCACAGCCAGCCGGACGTGCCGAAAATCCGCACTTTGAAGGAAGAGCTGAACCGGGTGATCCGTTCCCGTGCGGCCAACCCCAAGTGGATCGAAGGCGTGAAGCGCCATGGCTATAAAGGCGCGTTTGAAATGGCCGCGACCGTGGACAACCTGTTCGCCTTCGACGCCACCACCGCGCTGATCGACGATCATCAATACGCGCTGCTGGCAGATGCCTACCTGCTCGACCCTGACACCCGCGCTTTTGTGCAACAGCACAACCCCGATGCCCTGCGGGATATGACCGAGCGCATGCTCGAAGCCCAGCAGCGGGGCATGTGGCAGGAGCCGGGGGCGTATCGCGAGGCGTTGGAAAACCTGTTGCTGGATATAGAAGAAGACAGCTGATGACTGATACTGCGCATTTCCCGCTGGCCGCCGTGGTCGGCGCTGATGACTTGAAGCTCGCGCTGTGCCTGGCCGCCATCGACCCGAAGATCGGCGGCGTGCTGATCGAAGGGCCACGGGGCATGGCCAAGTCGACCCTGGCCCGTGGGCTGGCAGACCTGTTGGCCAGTGGGCAGTTTGTGACCTTGCCCCTGGGCGCGACCGAAGAGCGCCTGGTCGGCACCTTGGATCTGGACGCCGCGCTGGGCGAAGGCCGTGCGCAATTTTCCCCGGGCGTGCTGGCCAAGGCCGATGGCGGCGTATTGTACGTGGATGAAGTCAACCTGCTGGCCGACCACTTGGTGGACCTGCTGCTGGACGTGGCCGCCAGCGGCACCAACCTGATCGAACGCGACGGGATTTCCCATCGCCATGCGGCGCGCTTTGTACTGATCGGCACCATGAACCCGGAGGAGGGCGAGCTGCGCCCGCAGTTGCTCGACCGCTTCGGCTTCAACGTGGCATTGAGCGGGCAGACCTTGCCCGCCGAGCGCGGGCAGATCATTCGTCGTCGCCTGGATTTCGACACTGACCCGGCTGCGTTCTGCGCGCAGTGGGCGCCAGCGCAAGCTGCCTTGCGCGAACGCTGCACCGTGGCGCGGGCACGGCTAGACAGTATCGCCCTGGATGACCAGGCGTTGTCCCGCATCACCGAGCGCTGCTTTGCCGCTGGGGTCGACGGCCTGCGTGCCGACCTGGTCTGGTTGCGTGGCGCCCGCGCCCATGCGGCCTGGCGTGGCGCCGCCGCTATCGAGCAGGACGATATCGAGGCGGTGGCGGAGTTCGCCTTGCGCCATCGCCGCCAGCACCCAACCCCGCCAGGCGCGCCGCCCCAGCCGAATGACGGGCCGTCGTCTTCCCCCTCTGACACCTCGCCCGGCCAAGGCCAATGGGGCGATACGCCCGCACCCGCCTTGCCCACGGGCATGCGCCGCGATGTACCCACCTGGCCAAAAAAGCCCTAGGCATTCGCCCCCGACCTGACGCGGGGGCGGGTGCCCGGCCCCAGTCGGGGCGACTGGACAACGGCAGGCAGGGCAAGACGCGCAGCGCACAGCGCGGGGCGATCAATTGGCCGGGCACGTTGCTGGGTGGGCGGCCGCAATGCCGTGAGGACCTGCTGTTCCACTTGCGTAGCCGGTCGGCTCCTGAACTGTGGCTGGTGATTGTCGATGCCTCGGCATCCACGCGGCGCCATCGAGCGTTGACCGATGCCAAGGGGCTGCTGGCCCAGCTGTTTGACGATGCTTATCGCCAACGGGCGCGCATGGCGTTATTGACGGCCAGCGGGCAATCGCCGAAATGGCAGGTGCAAGGCCTGAAGGCGGCGAAAGGCTTGGTCGATTGGTTGGAACAATTGGGGGCGGGCGGGGGGACGCCGTTGCTGGCTGCGCTGACCGAGTCGGGGCATTGGTTGGCGGCACGGCGCAAGCGCTATCCCGCCGAGCAACAGAAGTTGCTGGTGGTGACTGATGGGCGGCTCAAGGCGATTGGCGCGCTGCCGCGATTGGAGTGCCCAGGCATGTTGATTGACATCGAGCGTGGGCCGATCAGGTTGGGGCGGGCTCAGGAGTTGGCGCTGGGGTTGCAGTTGGAGTATCAGCACATCGATAAGCTATAGCGTCTGGGCTATCGCTTTCGCAGGCAAGCCAGCTCCCACATGGGATAGGCGGCGCGGTCAAAATGTGGGAGCTGGCTTGCCTGCGAAGAGGCCCTCAAACACATCCCAGGTATTCAGCCTGTCCCCGGCACCTTCGGCCAAAGATCCGCCACTAGAAACAACCGCTCCGCTTCTTCCCACTCCTCACCGCTGGGCACCATCCGCACCAGTAACTGCGCTGGGGCCATCGGGTCCAGATCTGCCAGCCAACGCTGCATCTGCTCTTCACTCCACACCTCGTGCGCCGGGTAATGCGCCGGCGCCAGCCAGGCATGGCGGGGCAGGGGTTGCCAGCGGCCCGCTGGGCGGGTGCTGACAAAGTCTGTCCAGTCGCGTTGATGCAACCAGCGCCCACGCAAATGCTGGGGGTGAGCGCCAAGGGGGGATTGCGCCGCGCCGGGCCAGGGGTAGAGCAGATAACCGCCCAGCCACAAATGCGCATCGAACCGTTGGATATCCAGCGCCGCCAAGGCTTCGCGGCTCTCTGCCCGCGCCGAGATCGGCAGTTGGTGCTGGGCCAGATGAGCGAGCTTGCGGTCGAGCCGGTCATGGCAGCCCGGGCCGAGCCACTGCGCGGTATCCTGGCCATCGCCGTCCTGGGGACCCAGGTAGAGCTTGATCGCCAGTTCCAGGTGGTGCACGCCATAGCGGTCGCGCAGCAGCATGTCCAGCTCGCCCAGGGTATGCCCGGCGCGGCGGATCGGCAGGTTGGCGGCCATCAACTCCACGCCCGGTGCCTGCTGCACCGCGAACTGCCACAAGCGTTCGTAGTAGAGGCCCAGGCGCCGCGTGCGTGACAGGCTCAGCCACTGCTGTAAGGCACTGCTGTCGCTGTCCAGTTGACGCAGCCAGGCTTCGAGCAAGTGGGGCGCCTGCACCCAGTCACTGCCGGCCAACGGATGGCGCTGCGGCCATGGCGTCTGCGCCAGCATCGGCGGGGCGAGTATCACCCACGCCAGGTCGCGCACCTCGGGGTGGCGCAATTGACGGGGCAGGGCGTGCAAGTCAGGGAACACTGTCATGGTCCGAGCATAGCCTTTTCAGACGTGCGCAAGGTGCCTGAGAACCATTGTCATCAAGGCTCTGCGGCGACAAAGGATTTTGCCTGAGACGGCCTTTCGCCCATAATCGTTCTTTTTGGCCGCACCCCACACCCCGCAGGAGCCCCATGGAGCAATTTCGCAATATCGGCATTATCGGTCGCCTGGGCAGTACCCAGGTGTTGGACACCGTCCGCCGACTGAAGAAGTTTCTGCTCGAGCGCCACCTGCATGTGATCCTCGAAGACACCATCGCTGAAATCCTCCCGGGCCACGGCCTGCAAACCTCGTCGCGCAAGATGCTCGGCGAAGTCTGCGACATGGTCATTGTGGTCGGCGGCGATGGCAGTTTGCTCGGCGCCGCGCGTGCGCTGGCGCGGCATAACGTGCCGGTGCTGGGGATCAACCGCGGCAGCCTGGGGTTTCTGACCGATATCCGCCCCGATGAGCTGGAAGTCGAAGTGGCCAAGGTGCTCGACGGCCATTACCTGGTGGAGAACCGCTTCCTGCTGCAAGCCGAAGTGCGCCGCCATGGCGAGGCCATTGGCCAGGGCGATGCCCTCAACGATGTGGTGCTGCACCCGGGCAAGTCCACGCGGATGATCGAATTCGAGTTGTACATCGACGGCCAGTTCGTGTGCAGCCAGAAGGCCGACGGCCTGATCGTCGCCACGCCTACCGGTTCGACCGCCTACGCGCTGTCGGCTGGCGGCCCGATCATGCATCCCAAGCTCGATGCCATTGTGATCGTGCCGATGTACCCCCATATGTTGTCCAGCAGACCGATTGTGGTCGATGGCAACAGTGAGTTGAAAATCGTGGTGTCCAAAGACATGCAGATTTACCCGCAAGTCTCCTGCGACGGGCAGAACCATTTCACCTGCGCCCCCGGTGACACCATCACCGTGAGCAAGAAGGCACAGAAGTTGCGGTTGATCCACCCGCTGGATCACAACTACTACGAAGTGTGCCGTACCAAGTTGGGCTGGGGCAGCCGCTTGGGGGGTGGAGGCGACTGATGCTCGATCCCGCGCGTAGCTACGACCTGATTGGTGACGTGCACGGTTGCGCTCATACCCTTGAGCACTTGCTCGACCAATTGGGTTACCACAAGCAGGGCGGCACCTGGCGCCATCCGTCCCGCATGGCGGTGTTCCTCGGCGATATCATCGACCGTGGCCCGCGTATCCGCGAGGCGCTGCATATCGTCCACGATATGACCGAGGCCGGCCAGGCGCTGTGCATCATGGGCAACCATGAGTTCAACGCGCTGGGCTGGACCACCCCGGCGCCACCTGGCAGCGGCAAGCAGTTCGTGCGCGAGCACAACCCACGGCATGCGCGCTTGATCCAAGAGACCCTGACCCAGTTCGAACACCACCCGGCCGACTGGCACGACTTCCTCGGCTGGTTCTACGACATGCCGCTGTTTGTCGATGCCGGGCGTTTCCGCGTGGTGCACGCATGCTGGGACGACGGCTTTATCCAGCCGCTGCGCGCGACCTTCCCGGATGGCTGTATCGACCAGCACTTCCTGCAGGCCGCCGCCGTGCCGGGCAGTTTTGCCTGCAACGCCTTCGACCGGCTGCTGCGCGGCACCGATATGCGCCTGCCCGACGGCTTGACCTTGACCGGTGGCGATGGCCTGACGCGCTCGTTCTTTCGCACCAAGTTCTGGGAAGACGACCCCAAGACCTACGGCGACATCGTGTTCCAGCCCGACGCTTTGCCGGAGCCGGTGGCGCGTACGCCGTTGTCTTCCAAGCAAAAGAACTCGTTGCTGCGCTACGGGGTCGATGAGCCGCTGTTGTTCGTCGGTCACTACTGGCGCAGCGGCAAACCGGCGCCGATCCGCCCGAACCTGGCCTGCCTGGACTACAGCGCGGTGCTGTACGGCAAGCTGGTAGCGTATCGACTGGACCAGGAAACCCAGCTGGATCCGCGTAAATTCGTATGGGTCGACGTTGAGCGACCAGAGGCCATTCCATGAGTACCGTAGCTGTATTGCGCTTGCCCCTGAGCGTCGACCTGGGTGGTTTCGTCAAGTTGCTGCAACGCATGCAAGTGCCCCATCGCGTCAGTGAAGAGGCGGGCGAGCAAGTGTTGTGGGTGCCCGAAACCATCAGTGATGACGTGCGCGTGTTGTATCAGCGCTTCCCCGCCGGCGACCCGGACCAGCAGTTGGATATTCCCGAGCAGGCACCGGTTGCTCGGCCAGGCTTTGTCCAGCAAGTACGCCATAGCCCGGTCACTGCGCTGGTGCTGCTGGCCAGCCTTATCGTTGGCGCCGTGACCCTGCTCGGCGAAAACCTGCAAGCCATGGCCTGGCTGACCTTCCTGCCGTTCCGGGTGCTGGGCGAGTACATCCAGTTCACGCCGCTTGCCGACACGCTGGCTTCGGGGCAGTGGTGGCGCCTGGTCACGCCGATGCTGATTCACTTCGGCATCCTGCACCTGGCCATGAACGGCATGTGGTACTGGGAGCTGGGCCGGCGCATTGAAGCGCGCCAGGGCAGTATCAACCTGCTGGGCCTGACCCTGTTGTTCAGCCTGGTCTCCAACTACGCTCAATATGCCTATGGCGGGCCCGGCCTGTTTGGCGGTTTGTCCGGCGTGCTGTATGGCCTGCTCGGGCACTGCTGGATCTTTCAATTATTGTCACCCAACCCCGCCTATCGCCTGCCCCGTGGGGTGCTGGTGATGATGCTGGTGTGGCTGCTGCTCTGCCTGTCGGGGCTGGTCTCGATGATCGGCTTCGGCGAAATCGCCAACGCGGCCCATGTGGGCGGCTTGGTCATCGGTTGCCTGACGGGTTTGCTCGGTGGTTTGTACAACCGTCGCAAAGCGTCTATTTGATAAGGAAGAGCCTTATGTCCTCTTTTGCTGCAATGATCGAAAACATCACTCCGGACATCTACGAGAGCCTCAAGCTCGCCGTGGAAATCGGCAAATGGTCTGACGGCCGCAAGCTCACCGCCGAGCAGCGCGAGCTGTCCTTGCAGGCGGTGATCGCCTGGGAAATCCAGAACCTGCCCGAAGAGCAGCGCACCGGCTACATGGGCCCGCAGGAATGCGCCTCCAAGTCGGCGCCGGTGCCGAATATCCTGTTCAAGTCGGATGCGATCCATTGATTGAGATTGGTCGCGGTGCAGTCAGCAAAATGTCGGCGCAACTCGGTGAGCCGACCGTTCAATACGCCTTTCGCCTGGGCGATGTCGAGGTGCCGGTCAACCCCTTGATCGGCACCCACGTGCGCCTGGAGTATCTCGGCGCCATTCATTGCAGTCATTGCGGGCGCAAGACCAAGACCAGCTTCAGCCAGGGCTATTGCTACCCGTGCATGACCAAGCTGGCCCAGTGCGACCTGTGCATCATGAGCCCCGAGCGCTGCCATTACGACGCCGGCACCTGCCGTGATCCCGGCTGGGGCGAAACGTTCTGCATGACGGACCACGTGGTGTACCTGGCCAATTCGTCGGGGATCAAGGTCGGCATCACCCGCGCCACCCAATTGCCCACTCGCTGGCTCGACCAGGGCGCCAGCCAGGCGCTGCCGATCATGCGTGTCGCCACGCGCCAGCAGTCCGGCTTCGTCGAAGACCTGTTCCGCAGCCAGGTCGCCGACAAGACCAACTGGCGCGCCCTGCTCAAGGGCGACGCGGCAGCGGTGGACCTCAAGCAAGTGCGCGACAAGCTGTTTGCTTCCTGCGCCGAAGGCTTGCTGGGTTTGCAGGAACGCTTTGGCCTGCAAGCCATCCAAACCATTGCCGACATCGAGCCGATTGAAATCCGCTACCCGGTCGAGCAGTATCCGACCAAGATCGTCAGCTTCAACCTGGACAAGAACCCGATTGCCGAAGGCACGCTGCTGGGGATCAAGGGCCAATACCTGATCTTCGATACCGGCGTTATCAATATTCGTAAATACACGGCCTACCAGCTCGCCGTGCATCAGTAGAAGGATCCCAAGCATGCGCACCGAACAACCGAAGATGATCTACCTTAAGGACTATCAGGCGCCGGACTACCTGATCGACGAGACGCACCTGACCTTCGAGTTGTTCGAGGACCACAGCCTGGTCCACGCGCAATTGGTGATGCGCCGCAACCCCGAGCGCGGCGCCGGCCTGCCGCCGTTGGTGCTGGACGGCCAGCAGCTTGAGCTATTGAGTGTCAACCTGGCTGACCAGGAGCTGACGGACGCTGACTACCAGCTGACCGACAGCCACCTGACCGTGCAGCCCAAGAGTGCAACGTTCACCCTCGACACCACCGTCAAGATCCACCCGGAAACCAACACTGCCCTCGAAGGGCTGTACAAATCCGGCAGCATGTTCTGCACCCAGTGCGAAGCCGAAGGCTTCCGCAAGATCACTTACTACCTCGACCGCCCGGACGTGATGAGCGTCTTCACCACCACAGTGATCGCTGAGCAGCACAGCTACCCGGTGTTGCTGTCCAACGGCAACCCGATTGCCAGCGGCCCTGGCGAAGACGGCCGGCATTGGGCGACCTGGGAAGACCCGTTCAAAAAGCCAGCCTATCTGTTCGCGCTGGTGGCCGGTGACCTGTGGTGCGTGGAAGACAGCTTCACCACCATGACCAACCGTGAAGTGGCGCTGCGCATCTACGTCGAACCGGAAAACATCGACAAATGCCAGCACGCCATGACCAGCCTGAAAAAATCCATGCGCTGGGACGAAGAAACCTACGGCCGCGAGTACGACCTCGACATCTTCATGATCGTGGCGGTCAACGACTTCAACATGGGCGCCATGGAGAACAAGGGCCTCAATATCTTCAACTCCAGCGCCGTGCTGGCTCGCGCCGAAACCGCCACCGACGCCGCTCACCAGCGGGTCGAGGCCATCGTCGCCCACGAGTACTTCCATAACTGGTCGGGCAACCGCGTGACCTGCCGCGACTGGTTCCAGCTGTCGCTCAAGGAAGGCTTCACCGTGTTCCGTGACTCGGGCTTCTCCGCCGACATGAACTCGGCCACGGTCAAGCGCATCCAGGACGTGGCCTACCTGCGTACCCACCAGTTCGCCGAAGACGCCGGCCCCATGGCCCACGCGGTGCGCCCGGACAGCTTTATCGAGATTTCCAACTTCTACACCCTGACCGTGTACGAAAAGGGCTCGGAAGTAGTCGGCATGCTCCATACCTTGCTCGGCGCCGACGGTTTCCGCAAAGGCAGCGACCTGTACTTCGAACGCCACGACGGCCAGGCCGTGACCTGCGATGACTTCATCAAGGCCATGGAAGACGCCAATGGTGCCGACCTCAGCCAGTTCAAACGCTGGTACAGCCAGGCCGGTACGCCACGTCTGGCGGTCAGCGAGTCGTATGACGCTGCGGCCAGGGCCTATAGCCTGACTTTCCGCCAGAGCTGCCCGGCTACTCCGGACAAGGTCGAGAAGCTGCCGTTCGTGATTCCGGTGGCACTTGGTTTGCTGGACGGGCAGGGCGCAGGTATTGCCTTGCGCCTGGCCGGTGAGGCGACGGCTGGCGGCACGTCCCGGGTGATCTCCGTGACTGAAGCCGAGCAGACCTTCACCTTCGTCGACATCGCCGAAAAACCTCTGCCTTCGCTGCTGCGTGGCTTCTCGGCGCCGGTGAAGCTGAGCTTCCCTTACGACCGCGACCAACTGATGTTCCTGATGCAGCACGACAGCGACGGTTTCAACCGTTGGGATGCCGGCCAGCAACTGTCGGTGCAGGTGCTGCAGGAACTGATCGGGCAGCATCAGGCGGGTCAGCCGCTGAAGCTGGATCAGCGCCTGATCGACGCGCTGCGCACGGTTTTGAGCGATGAAAGCCTGGACCAGGCCATGGTCGCGGAAATGCTCTCGCTGCCGAGCGAAGCCTACCTGGCGGAAATCAGCGACGTGGCGGATGTGGATGCCATTCACGCCGCCCGTGAGTATGCCCGCAAGCAATTGGCCGACAACCTGTTCGAAGGATTGTGGCTGCGTTACCAGGCCAATCGCGACCTGTCCAGGCAGACGCCGTACGTGGCGGAGGCCGAGCACTTTGCCCGTCGCGCCCTGCAAAACATCACGTTGTCGTACCTGATGCTCAGCGGCAAGCCGCAAGTACTCGCGGCCACTCTGGATCAGTTCGATACTGCCGACAACATGACAGAGCGCCTGACCGCCCTGGCGGTACTGGTGAACTCGCCGTTCGAGGCGGAAAAAGCCCAGGCCCTGGCGGTGTTTGCCGAGAATTTCAAGGACAACCCGTTGGTGATGGACCAGTGGTTCAGCGTCCAGGCCGGCAGCACCTTGCCGGGCGGGTTGGCGCGGGTCAAGGCGCTGATGGAGCATCCGGCGTTCACCATCAAGAACCCGAACAAGGTGCGTGCGCTGATCGGTGCATTTGCCGGGCAGAACCTGATCAACTTCCATGCGGCGGACGGCTCGGGTTATCGCTTCCTGGCGGACCTGGTGATCCAGCTCAACACCCTGAACCCTCAGATCGCTTCGCGCCAACTGGCGCCGCTGACGCGCTGGCGCAAATACGACAGCGCGCGGCAGGCGCTGATGAAAGCGGAACTGGAGCGCATTCTGGCGTCCGGCGAGCTGTCCAGTGATGTGTTTGAGGTGGTCAGTAAAAGCCTGGCGTAAGTAGGGGGGGGGCCGCCGGCGGCTATTGCGCGGGTGGTCTTCAATCCAAATGTAGGGGGGCTTGGTTCCGCTGGGGCCTGACAGCCGAACGCTAACTAACGGATGCCCCGCGATCCAAATGTGGGAGGGGGCTTGCCCCCGATGGCGGCCTGACAGCCGACCAAGATGTTGGATCAGACCGAGTACATATCCATTCCTGCGGTAACGGCCACTTAGGGTTCCGCTTTTACAGCGGGTCACTTTTAAAAAGCGCAAAAGTAACCACCAAAACGCACTTGCCCCACCACTCGGCTATTAACGTTGCTCCCGGCCCTTTGGGGCAAACAACGAAGATTTCACGGCTGGATATCTGCGCGTAAGTCATACTGGCGGGCATGACTTTCGACTCGCCGCTCGCCGCTTACCAACACGCCATCGCCCAGCAAGGTTTCGTTTCCGACGACGCCCAGCGCTTGGCGGTGCAAGCCCTGCAAACCTGCCATGCGGCACTGCACCAAGGCCGCTCGCCGGTGACCGGGGTTTACCTGTGGGGGCCGGTAGGCCGCGGCAAGACCTGGCTGATGGACCAGTTCTACCAAAGCCTGCGTATTCGCGCACGACGCCAGCATTTTCATCACTTCATGGGGTGGGTTCACCAACGTTTGTTCCAGCTCACGGGAACCCAGGATCCGTTGCAGGCGTTGGCCCGGGAGTTGAGTCGGGAGGTGCGGGTGCTGTGCTTCGATGAGCTGTTTGTGAATGACATTGGTGACGCGATCATCCTTGGTCGCCTGTTCCAGGTGATGTTTGAGGAGGGCATGGTGATGGTGTGCACCTCCAACCAGCCGCCCGATCAGCTATACGCCGATGGGTTCAATCGCGAGCGTTTCCTGCCGGGCATCGTTGCACTCCAGCGGCACATGCAGGTGGTGGCAGTGGACGGCGGCGAGGACCATCGCTTGCATCCCGGAGCGGGCCTGCAGCGTTACTGGGTGAACCAGCCGGCTGCAATGGCTGCGGTGTTCAAGCAATTAAGCCTGGGGCAGCGTGTGGTCAGCGGGGCAGTGAGCGTAGGTCACCGTTCTATCGTGGCGGTACAGGCCAGTGACAGGGTGCTCTGGTGCCGCTATGCCGAGCTGTGCGAACAGCCCCTGGCCGCCATGGACTTTATGCTGCTGTGTGATCGCTACCAGGCCATCCTGCTGGGCGACGTGCCCAACCTCAGCGCACAAAAGCGTGCCGGGCGGATTGCCCGTGGCACCGAGGACGGTGTCGAACGTGTGGAGGCGGGGGATCGCGAATTGCCGCAGCTGTCGGTACACGATGACAGCGTGCGACGCTTTATCGCGTTGGTGGACGAATGCTACGACCGCAAGGTGCCGCTCTTTATCGACGCCGCAGTGCCATTGGAGAGCCTTTACACCGAAGGCTACCTGGAGTTTCCTTTCCGTCGCACCCTGAGCCGTTTGCAGGCGATGCAGTTGCAACGCTTCGCCGTCTAGGAAAATTCGCCGTTTCAGGGATGTTTGCAGGTTTTGATGCGTTCAACCTTCGCGATTTCTGTCGGGCATTTGTAGTTAATCTCCTTCATCTGTTGTCGACTCCGCGCTTACAATCGCAGCTCTCAAAGGGAAACGAATCCCTGGTTGTCGTTATCGAGGAAGGAAATGGACACCCCAGACATCCTGGTGCTGCAAGCCAGCTACACCAACGCCGTGCATGCCGATGCCATTGGCCTGTTGCTCAATCATTATGCTGAAGATTCGATGGGCGGCGGCCACACCTTGCCGGCCGATCTCTTGCAGCAGCTGCCTGCCGAGTTGGCCAAGCGCCCACACGCGTTCAGCGTCCTGGCGTTTGTCGGTGGCGAACCGGCGGGGTTGGTCAACTGTTTTGAAGGTTTCTCAACCTTTGCCTGCCGCCCGCTGGTCAATGTCCACGACGTGGTGGTGATGGATAGGTTTCGTGGCTTGGGGTTGAGTCAGAAAATGCTGCAGAAGGTCGAGGAAATCGCTCGGCAGCGCGGCTGCTGCAAGATCACCCTGGAAGTGCTTGAAGGTAATGAGCTGGCACAGTCGGCCTACCGAAAGTTTGGTTTCGATGATTCAGTATTTGATCCGAAGCATGGGCGTATGTTGTTCTGGAGCAAGTCGCTTTAATAAAGGCCAAGCGAAAAAAGGGCGCCGTTAATTGGCGCCCAATACACCTTTGCCAACGGAGCGGAGTGGCGCAGGGTGTTGCGGATTAAATAAACATTAAATCAACTGTTCGGTTGTTCTTCGTTGACGGTGTCGACCTTCAAGGTTTTGCCGTCGGCGGAGGCCATTCGCTGTTCAGCTGCGCCATGGGTTTGTTGCTGAATGAAGCTGAAGTTCTGGTAGAACTCCTTCGAACGCTCTGAACCGCCTTCTGCGAAAGCGGCGGCGGAAGTCAGTGTCATCAGGCTGGCAAGCATCAAGGTCGAGAGTTTCATCGCGGTATTCCCATTAAGAGTGATAAGTGTCTGGCCGTTCCTTGATCAGAAGCATGGAGCGACTATGGCCGTATCTTATTAAGTGGGAGTTAACGCAAAGTGCCTGCGAAGTTAACAGTTTTGTTAACTTCGCAGGCACTGGGCAGGGCAGGGTACAAATAAGCAAGGGGATGAAGAACTTCAGGCTCGAACGAGAATGATTGTATTGTTCTGTCGCCGAGCCCAGGATTACTTCAACACCACTTCACTGCTATCGGCCTTCTTCGGCTTGATCAGGCTGAAGTCGATCAACGCCTTCTGCTTGGTTTCGTAAGGGTTGCCGATCAGCAAGGGGCGTGGCTTGAAGCTGTCGCTGACCAGGCTCTTGCTATGGTCCAGCTCGTCAAAACTCAAGCCGGCCATGTCGGCCCAGGTGTGAATCAGCTGCGAGCTGCTGTAAGGCCGCTGCAGGTCGCCGGCGAAGCTCCAGTCGTGGCTTTCGCGCCACTTCGGTGAGGCGTAGGCCATGAACGGGATGGTGTACATCGGCGCAGTCGGCTTGCCTTCGTTGCGGCCCAGGGTGTCGTGGCCGGCAGAATCGAACACATCTTCGCCATGGTCCGAGAGGTACAACAGGAAACCATTGGGGTCGGTCTTGGCGTAGTCCTTGATCAGGCTGGAGACCACGAAGTCGTTGTACAGCACGGCGTTGTCATAGCTGTTGTACGTCGGCAACTGCGCATCGCTGACACCCGCGGGCACGCCCTGGCGGTCGGTGAACTTGTCGAAGGTCGGCGGGTAGCGGTACTGATAGCTCATGTGAGTGCCCAGCAGGTGCACCACGATGAACTTGCGCTCAGCGGTATCGGCCAGGGCCTTGGAGAACGGCGCCAGCACATCGCCGTCATACTGACGGGCGTTCTGGTTGCGGTTGTTATTCAAGTACACCTGTTCGTCGGCCTGTTCGGAAAAGGTCGTGAGCATGGTGTTGCGTTTGGTCATGGTCTGCTGGTTGGTGATCCAGAAGGTCTTGTAGCCGGCCTGCTTCATTACGCTGACGATCGACGGCGTCTTGAGGTACAGGTCCGGGTTTTCTTCGTCGGCAAAGGTCAGCACCTGTTGCAGCGCTTCAATAGTGTAGGGGCGCGGGGTGATGACATTGTCGAACACGGCCAGTTGGTCGCGCAGCTTGTCCAGCTCTGGCGTGGTATTGCGCGGGTAACCGTAGAGGCTCATGCGTTGGCGGTTGGTGGACTCGCCGATCACCAGTACCAGGGTGGACGGCTGGCCGGCCATGCTGTCCTTGAGGTTCTTCAATGGCGGGATCTGGCTGGCACTGTTCAGCATGCCTTGCATATTGTCCAGCTGTTCGGTGTAGCGACGGTAGGCGACGATCATCTGCCAAGGCACGGCCGGTTCGATACGGGTCTCGAAACGGTCGATGGCCAATTCCATGGTTTCGCTGGTAGCGATCTGCTTGACCAGCGGGTAGCCCACAACAGCCAGGACGATGGCCACCGCTGCCACGATCGACTGGCCGCGCGGCAGGTAAACAGGGCGCAGGCGTGTCCAGAGGAAAATGGCGAAGGCGGTGTGGGCAATAAATGCCAGTACGATCCACCAGGCAAAATATTGGGTCGCGTATTCGCCGGCTTCAGAGATGTTCGATTCGAACATGATGAAGATGACGCTCTGGGAAAATTCCTGCTGGTAAATGAAGAAATAACCCAGGCTCGCCATGGAGCAGGCCCACAGCACCACGCCGATCAGTGCGGCAAGCAGGCGCGTACGACGCGGGAACAGCAACATTGGCGCCAGCCACAGCGCACTCATGAAGAAGGCTTGGCGGAAACCACTGAAGCCGGAGGTGCCGGTCAGTTGGATTAACAGTTGGGTAATACCCGAGAAATACCAGAAAAACAGAAATAACCAGCCAAGGCCGGCCCAATCAAAGCCTTTCGCAGTCGTCGTGCTGCGTTTGAACATCGCCATCCAGCGCCCCATCAGAGAATGATTGTCGCGCAACAGGCGCGCGACATCGGGCCGCCCAGGAAGTGAGCGGCATCGCGGAACGGGAGTATCGGGAGTGGAATGTGAAAACTTTGTGAGTTTTCTGTAGGTATTACCTTACAGCGCGCGCAGGCACCTGCTCAGCAGAGTAAGGGCTTGGCATCAGAAGCTTGCTCCAGCTGGGCTTGAAGGTGCAGGCGCAGGCGCAGGACTTCCTGCTGCAACTGATCACGCTCGTCTTTCAACTGACGCAATTCATCGCGACGGATGCTGACATAGAGGGTCTGTGGCGGGCGGGTCATCTGTGCTGTGCTCATTGCTTACCTCGCAAATAGCCGGTAGATCGCGGTGCCGGAACAGGTTTCCAGCAACAGTCGGGAGCAAGTTTGAATTCTTTTGCGAGACAAGGGAACTTTTTTATTTTTCGCGGTCGTGTGACTTTTTCGGGGGTGATGGTGAAACGATGGCAATTTTTTTGTCATGAAACTACACGGATCCGCTCTGGACTAACCCTCATTAGCCTCATTGCGCTATAAACTATGGCACACATTTTTTAGCAGTTAGGAGCATCAGCACATGCAACTGGGGATTATCGGACTAGGCCGCATGGGCGGTAACATTGCGCGGCGCCTGATGCTCAATGGGCATACCACCGTTGTATACGACCGTAACGAAGCCTTTGTCAAAGGCCTGAGCGAGGAGGGCGCTACTGGCGTCGCCGACTTGAAAGCCCTGGTGGCCGGCCTGCAAAAGCCCCGTGCTGTGTGGGTAATGTTGCCGGCGGGCGCGCCCACTGAAGACACCATCAATGCGCTGAGTGAGTTGCTCGAAGACGGTGATGTGATCATCGACGGCGGCAACACCAACTACAAGGACGACGTGCGTCGCGCCAAGGCCCTGGCGGAAAAGGGCCTGCACTACGTCGACGTCGGCACTTCGGGTGGCGTCTGGGGTCTGGAACGTGGCTACTGCATGATGATCGGCGGCGACGTCGAGACGGTGCAGCGCCTTGACCCGATCTTCAAGAGCCTGGCGCCGGGTATGGGCAACATCCCGCGCACCAAGGACCGTTCGCCGTCTGCCGACCCGCGTGCCGAGCACGGTTATATCCATGCAGGCCCAGCGGGCTCCGGTCACTTCGTCAAGATGATCCATAATGGCATCGAGTACGGAATGATGCAGGCGTTTGCCGAAGGTTTTGACATCCTCAAGACCAAGAACTCGGAAAACCTGCCGGAAGACCAGCGTTTCGACCTCAACGTTGCCGATATCGCCGAAGTCTGGCGCCGTGGCAGCGTGGTGTCGTCCTGGCTGCTGGACCTGACCGCCGACGCCCTGGCCACCGATCCGAAGCTCGATGGCTACTCAGGTTCCGTGGCCGACAGCGGTGAAGGTCGCTGGACCATCGAAGCGGCCATGGAACAGGCGGTGCCGGTACCGGTGCTGTCGACGTCGTTGTTTGCGCGTTTCCGTTCCCGCCAGCAGAGCACCTACGGTGACAAAATGCTGTCTGCCATGCGCTTCGGCTTTGGCGGCCATGTGGAGACTTCAAAAAAATGACCGCCAACGGCAAGAAACCCAAGGCCGAACCTGCACCCCCCACCACCCTGTTTCTGTTTGGCGCCCATGGCGACCTGGTCAAGCGCCTGCTCATGCCGGCGCTGTATAACCTGAGCCGCGACGGGCTGCTGGGCGATGGCTTGCGCATTGTCGGCGTTGATCACAACGCCATCAGCGATGCCGACTTCGCCAAGAAGCTTGAGGACTTCATTCGCACCGAGGCCGCCAGCAAAGTCCGCGGCAATGCCGAAAATGCCCTGGACCCGGCGATGTGGGCAAAATTGGCCAAGGGTATCAGCTACGTCGAGGGCGACTTCCTCGACGACAGCACCTATGGGGATATTGCGCAGAAGATCGCTGACAGCGGCACCGCCAACGCGGTGTTCTACCTGGCCACGGCACCGCGCTTCTTCAGTGAAGTGGTGCAGCGCCTGGGCAGCGCCGGCTTGCTGAACGAAACGGAGGAGGGCTTTCGCCGCGTGGTCATCGAAAAGCCGTTCGGCTCCGACCTGGCTACCGCCGAGGCGCTGAATGCGTGCCTGCTCAAGGTGATGAGCGAGAAGCAGATCTACCGCATCGACCATTACCTGGGCAAGGAAACGGTGCAGAACATCCTCATCAGCCGTTTCTCCAACGTGCTGTTCGAAGCGTTCTGGAACAACCACTACATCGACCACGTGCAAATCACCGCCGCCGAAACGGTCGGCGTGGAAACCCGGGGCAATTTCTTCGAGAAAACCGGCACCCTGCGCGACATGGTGCCCAATCACCTGTTCCAGTTGCTGGCGATGGTCGCCATGGAACCGCCGGCCGCCTTTGGCGCCGATGCGGTGCGTGGCGAGAAGGCCAAGGTGGTCGGTGCCATCCGCCCCTGGTCTTTGGAGGATGCCCGGGCCAACTCGGTTCGCGGCCAGTACACCGCCGGCGAAATCGCCGGCAAGGCGCTGCCAGGCTATCGCGAGGAAGCCAACGTTGCACCCGACAGCAGCACCGAGACCTTTGTCGCCCTCAAGGTGATGATCGACAACTGGCGCTGGGTTGGCGTGCCGTTCTACCTGCGCACCGGTAAACGCATGAGCATTCGCGATACTGAGATCGTGATCTGCTTCAAGCACGCGCCCTATGCGCAGTTCCGCGACACCGAAGTCGATGAGCTCAAGCCCACCTACCTGAAGATCCAGATCCAGCCGAACGAAGGCATGTGGTTCGACCTGCTGGCCAAGAAGCCTGGGCCGACCCTGGAGATGGCCAATATCGAGCTGGGTTTTGACTACAAGGACTTCTTCGAGATGCAACCGTCGACAGGCTACGAAACCCTCATCTACGACTGCATGACCGGCGACCAGACCTTGTTCCAGCGTGCCGACAATATCGAGAACGGTTGGCGTGCGGTGCAGCCGTTCCTCGATGCATGGAAGGAAGATGACGGCATCCAGGCGTACAAGGCCGGTGAAGACGGCCCTGCGGCGGCCGATGCGTTGCTGGCCCGTGATGGTCGCGCCTGGCATAGCCTCGGATGAGTGATGCGGCGATCCACCCCATCCGATTTGTTCTCAGCGATGTGGACGGGACCTTATTGCATCCCGACCACAGCCTCAGTCAGCGTACTGCCGACGCGATTCGTGCGATGCGTGAAACCGGGGTGCTTTTCAGCCTGGCCAGCGGGCGTCCGCCCAAGGCCATGTTGCACCTGATCGAGACCTTCGGTATCGACGTGCCGGTGGCGGGATTCAACGGCGGTACCTTGATCAACCCGGATGGCAGCATCCTGGTGGCCCACCACCTGCCGGCGGAAGCGGCGTTAGTGACATTGGCGCTGTTTTCGGCCGAGCCGGACGTGGAAGTCTGGGTGTTCGCCGACGGCGACTGGCTGCGCCGTGATCCGCCCGGGCCCATGGTGCAGCGCGAAGCCGACGGTCTGGGGTATGGGCCGGTGGTAGTGGAAAGTTTCGAGCCCTACCTGGATCGGGTCGACAAGATCGTCGCCGCGAGCAATAACACACAGTTGCTGGTGGAGCTGGAGGCGCAATTGCAGCCGAAGGTGCAAGGGTTGGCCCAGGTGTCACGTTCGCAACCGGTGTACCTGGACGTGACGGCGATGCTGGCCAACAAGGGCGAAGCCTTGAAAACCCTGGCCGCGCACCTTGGGGTGCCGCTTGAACAGACCGCCGCCATCGGCGACGGCGGCAACGATCCGGCGATGTTTCATGTAGCCGGTTTGTCCATTGCCATGGGCCAGGCCGAAGAAACCGTCAAACGCCAGGCCAATGTGGTGACCGGCAGCAATATCGACGACGGCGCTGCCGAGGCGTTCGAACGGTTTATTCTCGCGGCACGTTAAATCTGAAGTCTCGCTGCACAACTTCCAGCCTGTGTTTCCCAAGGGCTGGAAGTTGTTGTAGTGAATTACTTCGGCATTGCCCAGTGCTGCAACTGGTAGCCATCTTTATCGAGCTCGGCGCGGGCCTGCAACAACAGGTTTTCCAATTGCGCTGGATCGGTATAAGTCTTCGATGACAGCTGTTTGCTGCCGATACGGGTATTGGTACGGTCGATGACGCTCAGGCTGAGGGCGCCATTGCCATCGTGCCAGGCCACGCACTGGAAGGGTTGGAAGGCACGGTCTGCAATCAAAAGAGCTTCGTTGATGCGCAGCGGAGCGTTCATTTGGGTCTTCTCTCTGTATGCCCATTCAAGTGAGTACCGGCGGTTGGGCTGACCGTGCGGTGGGTTACTTGTACTGATGCACGATGATGGGGTGCGGGTCACATGCTAGAGCAAGAAATTTTAACTTTCCCTGATTAACATCATCTAAATGCCTGTTTTGAAAGCCGAATGAAAGTTTCGACCGCCAGCAACTTGTGAGAGCTACATGGCTTTTTGCCCGCACTTATAGCGAAATGGTACAAGCCAGGCGTCAATATCTTGCTAGGGTTACAGCCACGCGCCACAAACCCTTGTTTCTTAATAACTTTAATAAAACTGGCGCCAAGGAGTCGTCATGCTTGTGACACCCGTCCAACGTCGCTTGCTGGTGGTCGACCCCTGTGGCGACTGCCACGACTTATTGCCCGGCTTGCGCACCGCCGGCTGGGAAGTGGACAGTTGTGCCTTGCAGGCGGTAGGTGAGCGCTCCTGCGACGTGGGCCTGCTGCGCTTGCAGCCCAGCCATCTGGAGCGCCCTGAAGCGGTCAAGGAATTAATTGGCCGCAGCGGCACCGAGTGGATTGCTGTCCTCAGCCAGGATGTACTACGCCTGCAGAACGTCGGTGATTTTGTCTGTGAATGGTTCTTCGACTTTCATACCTTGCCGTTCGATGTGTCCCGAGTCCAGGTGACCATCGGCCGTGCGTTCGGCATGGCGCGCCTGCGTGGCAAGGGTTACGCGCCTGTGGATGAGCCCCACGAGCTGTTGGGCGACAGTCGCCCCATTCGTGAACTGCGCAAATTGTTGGCCAAGTTGGCCCCCACTGAATCCCCTGTGTTGATCCGCGGCGACAGCGGCACCGGTAAAGAACTGGTGGCCAAGACCTTGCATCGGCAATCCCAACGGCACGCTAAACCGTTCGTGGCAATCAATTGCGGCGCTATCCCTGAACACCTGATCCAATCCGAGCTGTTCGGCCATGAAAAAGGCGCGTTCACCGGCGCTCATCAGCGCAAGGTGGGGCGTATTGAGGCCGCCAACGGTGGCACGCTGTTCCTGGATGAAATCGGTGACCTACCGCTGGAGCTGCAAGCCAACCTTTTGCGTTTCCTGCAGGAAAAACACATCGAGCGCGTCGGCGGCAGTCAGCCGATCCCGGTGGATGTGCGGGTGCTTGCCGCGACCCATGTCGACCTCGAAGCTGCGGTGGAGAAGGGCACCTTTCGCGAAGACCTGTATTACCGCCTGAATGTCCTGCAAGTGGTCACTGCGCCTTTGCGCGAGCGCCATGGCGACGTGGCGATGCTGGCCAACCACTTTTCGCGTTTCTATAGCCGGGAAACCGGTCGGCGCCCGCGCAGTTTCAGCGAGGACGCGCTGGTAGCGATGGGGCAACACCCTTGGCCGGGCAATGTGCGGGAACTGGCCAACCGCGTGCGCCGCGGCCTGGTGTTGGCCGAAGGGCGCCAGATCGAAGCCGTTGATCTGGGCTTGCAAGGCCAACAGGCCCTTTCGGCACCGATGGCGACACTGGAAGACTACAAGCATCGCGCCGAACGCCAGGCGCTGTGCGATGTGCTCAACCGGCACAGCGACAACCTGAGTGTCGCCGCCCGTGTGCTGGGGATTTCCCGGCCGACGTTCTACCGGTTGCTGCACAAACACCAGATCCGCTAGGGCGGATAAACCCAAAGGCTGCGCAATGAGTTTGTGGGAGGGCGCTTGTTCCCGTTACGGCCTGAAAGCTGACGCCTGTCTACCTGACACTCCACGCTCCCACAGGGGATTTGTGCCAGGCGTTGATTCTGTGGGCAATACATGGGCCAATGTGGGAGCTGGCTTGCCTGCGAAGGCGGTAGTGCAGTCACAGATGCAGCAACTGACACACCGCCTGCGGGCAAACCAATCAGAAGTAATACGGGAATTTCAGGCTGAACGTGAAGTCCGGCGCATCATCGGTCATGCCAATCGCCAGGTTCGGCACGATGGTCAAATTATCCGACGCGGCAATGGTCATGCCCACGTTGAAGTAACCGGCATTGGCATCGCTGGAGACCACCGATTGCCAGTCGCCGCCGTCCGGCTTGAGCTTGCTCTTGCGCTGCACCAGGTCGGAGACCGAGAACGACATGCTCATTTTTTCGTTGAGCGCGAAGGCTACGCCGACGCCGAACTGGAAGCTGTCGCCCAGGCGGACTTTACCGCCGACCTTCTGGTTGACGTCGCTGCTGATATCGTCAAACGAATCTTCAAAGTTGTGGGTATACGACAGCGAGCCAAACAACACTGCCGGGTCGAAGGTCTTGACCAGAGAAATGCCTGGGGTGACCGACCAGACCCCGTTGCCTGTTGGCAGGCTTTCCGGCAGATAGAGGTTGTCGTTATTGGGTTGCCTGACCAGCTTGATGCCGAAAGGCTCTTTACCCGTGGGCGCCTTGACCCGTACAGATACCACCGCATCCGGCAAGGTCGGGGTTTCGTCGAGGAACTTGTAGGCCACGCCAAAGTTGACATCGCCAATGGTCGGGTCGCGGGTCACCGAGCCTTCCGAGGTGGCGGTGGCGTCGTTGCCGGCGCCGGCCGACTGGTAGGTCGAGTCGCGGTACACCACCGGTACGTTCAGGTCGAACTGCCAACGGTTGTCAACGTTGTAGCGCCCGGTGAGGTCCAGGGTCCAGCTGTCGGACTTGATCCGGTCCAGGTTGATGTTGCCGAGGAAGATCGAGTCCAGTGCGAGGAAGCCATTGAGGGTCAATTGGCGCGCGTCATAACGGGCATAGGTGATGCCGGTTTCAACGCTGAACTTGCCATTGCCGAAGAAGCCACTGGCCTCGTTGTAGAGGTTGCTCACACTTTGCGCGGGGGCCGAATCGTCCTTGAGGGATTGGCCGTAGGAACTGCCTGCACCACCCGAGGCGGCTGCGGCTCCAGTCCCCGTGGTCGCGACAGCGTTACCGCCATTCTTGAAGTCGGCAGGTGACTTGGCCAGACGCCTGGGGGCCGGCGTCGCCGGTTGATCCTCTACCTGGCGCACCCGTTGTTCCAGCACAGCCAAGGCTTTTTGCTGCACGTCATAACGTTGCTTGAGTTCCAGGAGTTCCCTCTTCAGGGTTTCGATATCGGCGTCTGGCGCGGCATACAACAGCGATGCGGGCAAGAGCGTACTTAAACAAACCACCGCACGTAGCGATAACGATCGATGCATGAAATAAGCCGTCCTTTACTAATGCGTAAGTGTCGAAGGGTCAGCGTAGTTCAATAACCGAGCATGCGTAGGCCTTTGAGCTGATCCAAATTGCAATTCAACGCGGCGTTATTCAGGCCGTTATTGTTCATCACCACGTTGATCTGAGTGATATTTCTGACAAGGTTGGTATTGCCGGTCAGCACCGTACCCTGCAGCACGTTGCCGCCACCGATCTGCTGCAGGCTGCTGCCTTGGTTGTGGTTGGCCTGGATCGCCATCTGCACGCCGCCATTGTTGGCCGATACGCTGACGCGGCCCGCTGCGCTGTCACCGCTCACGGTACCGCCGGCCACCAGTACCTGCCCGGATTGGAGGTTATTGGCGGGGGTAACGCCGTTCTCGACATTGATGCCGACGTTGTTGTAGGCGGTGTTGCCATCGCCGGCCGTGCGCACACTTTGGGTCACGCCCTGGCCGCTGCCCAGGCCCGCCCCCCCGACCACGTTACCGGTGCCGGTAGTTGGAGGCGTGCCGGTGCCGGCCGAACCGGTGGTTTGCACATAGAACTGCGGGGTGATAGTGGTCTTGTCGATCTGCATGTTGGCCGTGCCGGTGATGCTGTCACCGACGGCATTGGTCCAAGTGCTGCTCATGACGATGCCGAAGCTGATGATGCGCCCCGGCATTACATACCGGCCACGCAGCTCGGCCATTTCCGCGTCCTTGAGTTCGATGGGCTTGAACCCCGATGACGCATAAGCGGGCATTGAGGCTGCCACGCACAACAGCGTCAGCCAACGGCAAGTGTTCATCTGCGGCTCCTGGGGCGTCCTGCCCCTTATTGCGCTTCTAGAAGAAGTCGCTCTGGATAAAACCGAAATCCATCAGCTCTGCATCGCCCACCGGCCTGAACTCATTCATCTGGCTCTTGGCGGTCAGCGGCAGGGGCGGGTCGAGCAAGACATTGGCCTTGTCGTAACCTTCACCCAGTACGGCGAAGACAATGCCATTCCAGCCTTTGACGAAATCGTCACGGGAATAGCGCTTGTGGCCCAGCACCGGGTCGCCGATATACACCCAGTCCTTGTCGGCCCGCTGCATCACCACGAAGTGCTTGTAGCCACGGATTTCCAGCAGCACCACCACGGGGATCTTCACGGTCAGCAAGGTATCCGGCGCAATCTTGTAGCCCCGGGCACGCATGCCGATGCTTTCGAGGTAGCGCTTCATGTCCAGCATGGAAAAGCCCTGGGTTCGCACCAGGTCCTGGTCGGCAGTGACCAGCATGCCTTTGATGATGTGGGCTTCGTCGACATCCAGCCAATACGCCTGGCGCAAGATGGTGGCGAGCGCCGCCGCACCGCAGCTGAAATCGGTTTTCTGTTCCACCAGGTTGGCGAAGCGGCGCTCACGGATGCTCTCGACCTTCTTGTAGATCACCGCGCCGCCGGGCATGGCGGAGATCGCCATGGTGCCTGCCCAGGTGGTGCCGGTGAGCAACATCAGGAGGGTGAGAGTCGCGAGGCGCATGATCGGATCACCTGCTGGACACTGGAATAAGAAAGGGCCTTGTTGCCAAGGCCCCGTTGGATCAGAAGCGCACGCCGCTGCTGCAGACGCTGCAACCTTGGCCGATCGCCAGGCTGTTGCTGCCTTGGTTGCCCGAACCGGATTGCAGGTTGACGCCTACGTTGCCGGAGTTGCGGTTAACCGAGTTGTCGAGGCTTGCGTTGTTGGACACGTACTGAGGCTTGCCATAACCATGGCTGCTGGCGGCCGTGTTCAGGTAGCTGTTGTTGAGCGAGTTCTGCTCGGTGTTGGAAGCCGCTGCGATGTTCTTGCCGTCAGCGGTGGTGATGGCCAGGTTGTTTTTACCCTGGTTGCCCTGGCCGGCCTGGCCGTTGTAACCCACGTTGCCGGAGTTGCCGGTGATGGAGTCGTCCACAGAGGCGTTGTTTTGTGTGCCTTTGTTGACGAAGTTGTTATGCGAGCTGCCTTGGTCGACATCGATCACGGCAAACACGGTGGCGAAGTCGCCTTTGGCACTGGAAATGGCGCCGGCGTTGTCAGCCTGGTTGCCGGAACCTGATTGCACGTTGACCCCGACGTTACCGCTGTTGCTGTTGACCGAGTTATCGGCCGAGGCGTTGTTTTCGGTGTTGGTGTCGTCGAATTTGTTGTGTTCGCTTTTTTGTACATCAGTGACGACAGCGGCAACAGTGCCGGTGGGTTGAGGAGCTGGATGCCAGCCACCCGCTTGAGCAGCAGCAGCCATGAGTGCGGCGAGAGCGAAAACCAGTGGTTTGAGCGCCATTTGAGGTTTCATGGTGTTTCTCCTTGCTTCTGATTAGTTGGTTAAGTGTTGGTACGGCCTAACGAACGTCTATCAAGCGGTCACTTGATAGTGATGCCCAGGGTGTTAGCCACTCGGTTCCCCACCCCGGCACTCTGGTTCACCTGAATCACACCCCGGCTGCCGGTGAAGGCCTGGTCGCTGGTAACGACCTGGCGGCTGCCAGTGGTGGGGGTGAGCCCTGAGTCAGTTGCCAGCGTCGTCGTGTTCTGTTGCAACAGGACGCTGTCATCGATGCTTTGCGGGCCAGGGTTGAGGCTGATCCGCACCGCATTGATCGATTGGTTATTGGCCCCGGCCGACTGGTTGATGCCCAGCACACCGTTGCCATTGGTAAAAGAAGTGCCCTGGATCGCCGCCTTGGCGTTCAGGGCTGGGTCGACCCTGCCATTGAGGTTCTGGATGTCGACGGTGGTGGCCTGGCCATCGAGCGCAATGGCGCGGCTGTTGATCGTTTGTTGCCGGGTGCCGGCTGCCTGGTTGATCGACAGCACACCTTCGTACTGCTGGCCGCTGTTGTTGATCACCGCGGAGTTGTCGGCCATGGCCGAGGCGCTGCCCAGCAGGGCGAAAATCAACAGGGCGCGATTCATCACTTGCCCCCCAGCATGTTGCCGAGGTTGTTCAAGGGGGCCATGCCGCGCTGGATCGAGTCGCTGATCTGCCCGCCCATGCTGCTGCCCGCACCATGGCCGGCGGCTGCGCCAGTACCCAGTGTCGACATGCCGTGCTGTGTGGTGCCAAGGCCAGACAAACTGGCATTGGGCTGGGTGGAACGGGCGAGGCTTGCGCCGCTGCTGATGCCGCCAATATCCGCGTCGCTGAGTTCGCCGGACAGGGCGTTGATGATCTCTTTGCTGGGGTTGGCGTTGGCGGTAGTGGGGTAGGGGTCGGGGCCGAATGCCGGGCGGCCGACCATATGACCCTGCACATTACGACCCGTGACGATAACGCCGTCACCGGCAAAGCTCGCAATACTGATACCGGCGCTGAGTACACAGCAGACCAGCAGTGCGGTCATCGAACCTTGAGCAAGTGTGTTCACGGCGGCAGTCCTTATGCTTCACGCTGACCCTAAACAGCGTTGTCAGGGAGAGAGCAGAAGCCGTGCCGCTTTTGATTTTTTGTTGATTTACAGAGGGTTATGTTTAAAGCCAGGCAAAGTGATGGCAACGCTGTTTCAACGTTGAAACACTCCCCGGGCGCTTGAGACAGGCCCATCCTCACCTCGCACTGTCTCAGCGATGTAACACCGCCCATGACAAATGGATGAATCCGCACAAAGCGGGCGATTCAGGGGCGGGAGGTGTTTCAAAACTGAGACTGCGGGCATGAGTGAACCCACCCCCGCATGGGGGCTCAGCCCTTGGGGGTTTTACCTGGGATGGAATTGAGTACGGGGTTGCCGTCCTGGTTCTGGGTCAGGTAGACCGGCAGCACCTTGGGCAGGGAGGGAACGAGGTTGCTGACTTCGTTGATATTGTAGATACCACCGATGCGGATCTTGCCGGTACCGGCGTCTGCCAGCATGACCGGCGTTTTCAGATAACGGTTGATCAGCGGCAGCGCATCTGCAAGGGGCAGGTTGTCGAGCACCAGCTTGCCCTGGCGCCACGCCAGCGCGCTGTCATCGGGGCTGATGGCGGCGACTTGCGGGGTATCGTCACCTTGGCGAAAGCTGGCCTGCATGCCTGGGCTCAGCGGTACACTGGCGTGCTCCGCGTCGCTGGAAACCTGCACCGAACCTTCCAGCAATATCACCCGCACCTGTTCGTCGTATTCCCAGACGTTGAACTGGGTACCGGTTACCCGCACCTGGCCTTCGCCGGCCCGCACGATAAACGGGTGTTCACGGTCGTGGGTCACCTTGAAGAACGCTTCGCCCTTTTTCAAGGTGACCCGGCGCTGGTCCTTGTAGTGGCTGTAGACCAGCTCGGTGCCCAGGTTCAACTCCACTTGGCTGCCATCGCCGAGGGTGATTTTTTCCAGGCCATTGGTTGCTTCGAAATGTTCATAAGAACTGGGCAACCAACCGGCTTCCCAGCCGGTAAAGGCCGCAAGCGGCAATGCGGCAAGGCACACCGCTGCGGCCACTGCGTAGTTGCGTAACCGGCTGCGTGGCTTGACGGGGGCTACCGTCGGGGCAGGTGGAGGGCGGGGCAGGTGATCGGCCACCTCCCAGATTTCCAGCATGGCCGCATATTCGAAGGCGTGCAGCGGATGGGTATCGTGCCATTGCGTAAAAGCCTGACGTTCGCTCGCCGTGCAATCGGCGGCGTGCAGGCGCATGCACCAATGCGCGGCGGCGTCGGTGATTGCATCGTATTCGGCGTCTGAAAGGGGCTTTTCGCTCATTGACTCATCCTGGTTTGCCGCATTCTAACCCTCCGAGGCAGGCGGCGAGAACCGCCATCATGGCGATTGCACATCAATTGGAACTTATTCTTATTTGGTAATACCTAAAATATCAGGACAAGTGTCCGGCATTCCCACAATGGAGTACGAATATGTTGAAGAAAACCTTAGTCGCCCTGTGTGCAACCACCGCGCTGCTCAGCGCTGGCGCCGCCCTGGCCGATAAGCCGGGCGCCGGCTGGATCCCTATTGAGAAGGCCATTGAAGTGGCGAAGACCAAGGCTGGGTACATCGAGGTCTATTCGGCTGAAGCCGACAACGACGGTTACTGGGAAGTCAAAGGCCGCAAGTCCGACGGCACTGTCTATGAAGCCCGTATCGACGGCGCCTCCGGCAATGTCCTGCGCGACCAGAAAGACTGATCTACCCGCTGGGGGCCTACTCAGGCTCCCACATCCAGCATGCGCCCCTACTCATGAAAATTTGACGCGCCTCAACCAGGGTTTTGGCCCCGGTGGTACTCAGAGCCGTGGGGCAAGTTGACAGCGAGCGCTGTGCGTGGTGTCTAATCGACGGTCTGGATGTCCATTCGTTGCCCCTTCCAATCATAAAAACGGAGCTTCAAATGTCTGCACAGTCTCCGACAGTCGCCACGGCTTCGACCTCGATCCCGTTCACCGAACTGGTGACCTTGCTGCAACAGGTATTTGTCCGGCATGGCACGTCGCCCGAGGTGGCTTTGGTGCTCGCGCACAATTGTGCCAGCGCTGAACGTGACGGCGCCCATAGCCATGGGGTGTTCCGTATTCCCGGGTATGTCTCGACGCTCGGCAGTGGCTGGGTCAGCGGCAAGGCGGTGCCGGTGGTCGAGGATGTCGCCTCCGGGTTTGTACGCGTGGATGCCAATAACGGCTTCGCCCAACCGGCCCTGGCGGCAGCGCGCAGCCTGTTGGTGGAGAAGGCC
The DNA here is from genome assembly GCF_001439685.1 of Pseudomonas libanensis. Taxonomy (GTDB): domain Bacteria; phylum Pseudomonadota; class Gammaproteobacteria; order Pseudomonadales; family Pseudomonadaceae; genus Aquipseudomonas; species Aquipseudomonas libanensis. The sequence continues at coordinate 337,528 of NZ_JYLH01000002.1, read as the reverse complement.
CGCAGTGCCGGGATCGCCTTACTGGCGATTCGCAACTCCCACCACTTCGCCGCGCTGTGGCCGGATGTGGAGCCCTTCGCCGAGGAAGGCCTGGTAGCCCTGAGCGTGGTCAACAGCATGACCTGCGTGGTGCCCCACGGCGCGGATCGGCCGCTGTTCGGCACCAACCCCATTGCATTTGCCGCACCCCGCGCCGATGGCCCGCCGATTGTGTTTGACCTGGCCACCAGCGCCATTGCCCATGGCGATGTGCAGATTGCCGCACGCAAAGGTGAGCGCCTGCCCCTGGGCACCGGGGTCGACAGCCTGGGCCAGCCGACCCAGGACCCCAAGGCCATCCTTGAGGGCGGCGCGTTGTTGCCGTTTGGCGGGCACAAGGGCTCAGCGCTGTCGATGATGGTCGAACTGTTGGCGGCGGCCCTGACTGGCGGCAATTTTTCCTTTGAGTTTGATTGGTCCAACCACCCCGGCGCCCGCACACCCTGGACCGGCCAGTTGCTGATCGTGATCGATCCGGCAAAAACGGCAGGGCAGGGCTTCGCCGAGCGCAGCCAGGAACTGGTGCGGCAGATGCATGCGGCGGGGCTGCGGCGGCTACCGGGGGATCGGCGGCATCGCGCGCGGGCGAAATCGTTGCAGGAGGGGATCGTGTTGGAGGTAGAGGTGCTGCAGCAGTTGCGCGAGCTGGCGGGTTGAAACAATGGCGTGGCAGCGGTAGGCCGCTGCCACGCCATGGATCAGTTGCGGCGACCCAGCAACAGGCCGACCACCAGGCCGAAACCGGCGGAGATCGCCACGGTCTGCCATGGGTGACCACCGATATAGGTCTCGGTGGCATCGACCACAGGTTTGCTGCGTTCACGCACGCTGGACAGCGAGTCCAGGGCTTGCTTGAGCTTGATGGCGACCTGCTCGCGCAGAGTTTCACCTTCTTCGCCCACCAGGGATGCGCTGCTTTTGAGCAATTTGTCCGACTCCTCGATCAGCGCGGTCAATTCGCTGAAGGCTTGGTCCTTGATTTGTTCTTCGGCAGCTTGGGTGGCGGTTTTGCGGGCCATTGGGGTGACTCCTTGCAGGTGAATGTGACAGTGAACAATGGAGTGTCGGGCAGCGGCAAAAGTTGCAGTTATTTTCCCCGGCGTTCATCTGGGGCAAAATCCGGATCGGGAACGTTAGACCTACAGTGTAAGATGTCACTTATTTGTGCAGCAGGTAATTCAATATGAGCTTCAATCTCGCCAACAAGACGCTCGCCGAACGCGCCGAGCTGGAAGATGAAAAGTCCCGCCTCTACGACCTGTGGCAAACCAACCTGGGCAAGGCCAAGGGCGAAGCCGCGCGGTTGTTCGGCGAGCGTGCCAAGCGCAAGGGCAAGTGGGCCGAATGGGTGCGCGCCGAACTGGACGGCATGTCGCCGCCGGAGTTTTCCAACATGGTGCGCAGTGAGGTCAACAAGCTGATGGCGGCGGCGAAGTAAAGCACGCCCTAACCGCCTCGCGCACCTTGAGCAACAGCGGATCAAGTTGGGTCTGGGTGCGCCAGCCCAGCTCCACCGGGTAGCGCGGCAGCACCAACGGGCAAGGCAGCACCTGCAGGCCGGTCATCTGCGCGATGGCCTGGGCCGCATGCCCGGGAATCGTCGCCACCGCCGCGCTGCCTTTGAGCAAGTACGGCAGCGCGGCGAAGTGGCTGGTGGACGCACACACCTGGCGCCTCAAGCCCTGCGCCGCCAAGCCTTCGTCGGTAATGCCGATAAACCCGCCCGACGACACCAGCACATGCTCCCGTGCGACGAACTCCTCAAGGTCGATACGTTGCTGGCCGGGCGCCAGGCTGGATGGGTCCATCAAGCAGCGATAATTACCTTCCCCCAGTACCTGTCGACTCAGCCTGCGCTCGGCAAAACCGCCAGCGGTGATGGCCAGGTCCAGGTTGCGGTCAAGCAGGGCGCCAGCGACGATTTGGCTGTGGGTCTGGCGAAAGACCACCCGCAGTTTCGGCAGGCGCTGGGCGATGGCGTCCATCAGTCGGCGACCATAAGCAACCTCGAAGTCATCGGACAGCCCCAAGACCACCGAGCGCCCCTCGTAGTGCAGGTTATCCGGGTTGATCATCGCCAGGCTCTGCCGGCAGCGATCCAACGCCTCGCTGATCACCGGTTTCAACTGATTGGCGCGCAATGTCGGCGCCAGGCCGCGGCCAGTGCGGATAAACAATGGGTCGCCATACACCTCGCGCAAACGCCGCAAGCCGGCACTGATCGCCGATTGCGTCACCCCCAGGCGCAACGCTGCGCGGCTGGCGCTGGACTCGTCATGCAGGGCTTCGAAGGTTTTGAGCAGGTTAAGGTCGACCTGTGCGATATTCATTTGGCTCATATCATTTAGCACTGAAGTGGGCTTTATTCATGATCGAGCCTGGCCGGAGAATGGGCAACCCCCACTATCGGAGTGATCCTGATGCCTGTTTCTACCGTCGCTGCCTTGCAAATTGGTTCCTTGCCCAGTGGCAAGGCTGAAACCCTCGCGCAGATCCTGACTTTTGAAGATGAGATTTTGCGCAGTGGCGCGCAATTGGTGGTCATGCCCGAGGCGTTGCTGGGCGGCTATCCAAAGGGCGAAAGCTTCGGTACGCAGTTGGGCTATCGACTGCCCCAAGGGCGTGAAGCGTTTGCGCGGTATTTTGCCAATGCCATCGATGTGCCGGGCGCGGAGACCGAGGCACTGGCCGGGTTGTCGGCGCGCACCGGTGCCAGCCTGGTACTCGGTGTGATCGAGCGCAGTGGCAGCACGCTGTATTGCACAGTGTTGTATTTCGAACCGGTGGGCGGCCTGGTTGCCAAGCATCGCAAGTTGATGCCGACCGGTACCGAACGGCTGATCTGGGGCAAAGGCGATGGCTCGACGCTGCCGGTGATCGACGCGGCAGTTGGACGTATCGGCGGCGCGGTGTGCTGGGAAAACATGATGCCGCTGCTGCGTACCGCGATGTACGCCAAAGGGGTAGAGGTGTGGTGTGCACCCACGGTGGACGAGCGCGAGATGTGGCAGGTGAGCATGCGCCATATCGCCCATGAAGGGCGCTGTTTTGTCGTGAGTGCCTGTCAGGTGCAGGCATCGCCAGAGGCGTTGGGTGTTGAGGTTGCCAACTGGCCCGCAGATCGTCCGTTGATTGCCGGTGGCAGCGTGATTGTCGGGCCCATGGGCGACATTCTGGCTGGGCCGTTGCTCGGGCAGGCGGGGTTATTGACGGCGCAGATCGATACGGATGATTTGGTGCGGGCGCGCTACGACTATGACGTGGTGGGGCACTACGCCCGGCCGGATATTTTTGAACTGACCGTGGACGAGCGCGCCAAGCCCGGCGTTCGTTTCGTCACTGACTGAACGCTGTAAAAAATGAGGGAGGGGGCAAGTCCTATATCGCCCTCCTACAAAAAGCCTCAACTGTTCGGCATTTGGGCAAGCCCCCGCCCAGAGTATCTTCAGCATTTGGAGGATCTGGTTTTCAGCCATTCTTCGCGGATGATTCTCCAGGTCTCCCGTGGGCGCGCCACCGCGACAGCAGTGTCGGTTGCATGAGCCTTACCAAGTGGCGGTGTTGGGCAAGTCCAGCGTGCCGCGCTCTACGAAACGCATGGTGCCGAACAATCCACCCGCCAGTTTGCCACGCAGCACGTAGGGCAGGTTGTTCAGGCTTTGGGTCTGGCTCAGGCCCAGGGTCTGGCGCAACACCGAAAACGCCGAAACGCTGACCGGCACCATCAGCACCGTCTCGGAGAAGCGTGGGATGCGGCCGGCCTGGTCACTCACGCCTGAGGCCAACGGTCGGCCATTGACCTCCAGGTCCAGGGCCACACCGTTGTAGTCGATCACGGTTTCATTGGGGTTCTGCACCCGCAGCTTCACCGCGAAGCGCACTTCCAGGTCCTGGCTTTGCAGCGGCTCGATGCCCACGACGTTGATGTTGACCGGGTCACGGTTGGGGAACAGTGCGCAGGCGCTCAAGGTCAGCAGCAACAGCGATAGAACCATGAGCTTACGCATATGAAAGGCGCTCCTATTATGTCGTGACGTCGGGGTCTTGCATGACCTTGAGGGTAGAAGACTCCGGATCGAATTCATCTTCTTCCAGCTCTATGAACTCTTCGGGCAGGAAAATGTTCAGCAGGATTGCACAGAACGCGCCCACGGTGATCGGCGACTCGAAGATGTTGTGCAGCGCCTTGGGCAGGTCGCGCAGTACTTCCGGTACGGCGGCAACGCCCAGGCCCATGCCCAGGGAGATTGCCACGATCAGCACATTGCGCCGATGCAGGCCGGCTTCGGCGAGGATCTTGATCCCGGCCACGGCCACGGTGCCGAACATGATCAGGGTTGCGCCGCCCAGCACTGGCTTGGGCATCAGTTGCAGCACCGCGCCAATCATCGGGAACAGCCCCAGCAGCACCAGCAGGCCGGCAATAAAATAGGCGACGTAGCGGCTGGCCACGCCGGTCAATTGGATTACCCCGTTGTTCTGGGCGAAGGTCACCATCGGCAAGCTGTTGAAAGTAGCAGCCATCGCCGAGTTGAGGCCGTCGGCCAACAGGCCGGACTTGATGCGCTTGATATACAGCGGGCCCTTGACCGGTTGCTGGGAAATCATCGAGTTGGCAGTCAGGTCACCGGCGGCTTCCAGGGGTGAAATCAGGAAGATCACCGCCACCGGGATAAACGCCACCCAGTCGAACGAGAAACCGTACTTGAACGGCACCGGCACGCTGATCAGTGGCACCTGGGGCAGGGCGGCCATGTCGACCCGGCCGAGCCACCACGCGACGAAGAAACCCAGGCTCAGGCCGATCACGATCGAACCCAGGCGCAGGAACGGGTTGCTGAACCGGTTGAGAACCACGATGGTCAGCAGCACCAGCGCTGCCAGGCCCATATTGCCCGCGGCGCCCAGGTCGCTGGCGCCATAGCCACCGGCCATGTCGGTGACCGCCACCTTGATCAGCGACAGGCCCATCAGGGTAATGATGGTGCCGGTGACCACCGGGGTGATCAGCTTGCGCAGCTTGCCGATGAACTGGCTCAGCACCACCTCGATAAACGCGGCGAAAAAGCAGATGCCAAAGATCGTCGACAGAATTTCATCGGTGCCGCCGCCCCGGGCCTTGACCATGAAACCGGCGCTGAGAATCACGCTGATAAACGAAAAGCTGGTGCCTTGCAGGCACAACAGGCCCGAGCCCACCGGCCCGAACGTGCGTGCCTGCACGAAGGTGCCGAGCCCCGAGACGAACAGCGCCATGCTCACCAGGTACGGCACCTCGCTTTCCAGGCCGAGTACGCCGCCGACGATCAGCGTTGGGGTGATGATGCCGACGAAACTGGCCAAGACGTGCTGCAGGGCGGCAAATATCGCGGCGGTGAAGTGCGGGCGGTCTTCCAGGCCATAGATCAGGTCGGATTTATAGCGCGGGCGGGGGGCTTGAGCGTCAGACAAAATGATGGCTCGGGTCGGAAAATGGAGGCGAAGAATGCCAGAAACGGCCAGCCGTCAGAAGTGTAAAAAAATATTAATAAAGACCCTGCGCAAAACCCCTGTCGCGGCCGATAGTGAATATAGGCCCACATTAAAACGACAACAGTGGTGACCAAGGTCTCTGGCCAGCGCGTTGACGCTGACGGATCGTTTCGCGGCAGGGATGCTCGCAAACACTACTTCTGAGAGCAACCCTATGTCCCTTCGTCATCTGAATATCGCCCCTCGTGCGTTTCTCGGTTTCGCCTTCATTGCATTGTTGGTGGTCATCCTGGGGGTGTTTGCGGTCAACCGCATGACGCAGATCCGGCAGTCTTCCGTGGACATGAGCGCAACCCAGCTGCCCAGCGTGACGTCCCTGGGCAACATCACTGAAAACGTACTGCGTATGCGCATCCTGTCGTTCCGGGTGTTGGTCAACCGCGAACCGGCTGCCCTGCAGGAAGCCGAAACCCGCATCGGCGTGCTGACCGACAAGGTCAAGGCTGCCCAGGCCCATTACGTCCAGTTACCGATGGGGGCGCAAGAGGCAGAGTTGTACAAGACCTTCAGCGTAACGCTGGATAACTACCTGAAGGCCCAGGCCGACATGCTGGTGTTGTCCAAGCAAGGCAAGGTCGATGAAATGCGCGTGCTGATCAACAGCCGCATCAAGGACGGCACCGACCAGATGGGCGAGCAGTTGAACAAGCTGATCGCCCTCAACGCCGCGGATGCGAAAACCGCTGACGCGGCGGCTGGGGACAGTTACGAGGGTGCAATCACGGGGGTGGTGGCAGTGTCGGTGGTGGCCGCATTGCTCACGGTGCTGTTGGCCTGGCTGCTGACCCGCAGCATCGTCACGCCATTGCGCAAAGCCGTGGAAGTTGCCGAGACCATTGCTGCCGGCAACCTCAGCAAAACCTTTGCGGACGATGGCAAGGATGAACCTGCGCGCTTGCTCAGCGCCTTGTCGAGCATGCAGGCCAACCTGCGCCAGACCATCCAGCATATCGCCGGCTCGGCCACGCAGCTGGCTTCGGCGGCAGAAGAGCTGAGTGCGGTGACCGAGGAAGCCTCCCGCGGCCTGCAACAACAGAATAATGAAATCGATCAGGCCGCCACAGCTGTCAACGAAATGACGGCGGCGGTAGAAGAAGTAGCGCGTAATGCTGTCTCCACCTCTGAGGCGTCCGGGCAGTCCAACCAGGCGGCGCGCGAAGGCCGCGACCGCGTGATGGACACTGTCGGCGCGATCCAGACCATGACCCAGGATGTGCAAACCACTGCGGTGATGATCGAAGGCCTGGCGACTCAAGGTCGGGATATCGGCAAGGTCCTCGACGTGATCCGCGCCATTGCTGAGCAGACCAATTTGCTGGCGCTCAACGCCGCGATTGAAGCGGCCCGTGCAGGCGAAGCCGGGCGTGGCTTTGCGGTGGTTGCCGATGAAGTGCGGGCCCTGGCCCATCGCACCGCGCAGTCGACCCAGGAAATCGAGAAGATGGTTGCCGGCATCCAGAACGGCACCGGTGAAGCCGTGCAGTCCATGCAGCAAAGCAACCAACGTACCCAGGCCACCCTGGAAATGGCCCGCGCCGCTGGCGTGGCGCTGGAGCAGATCACCCAGTCCATCAGCCTGATCAACGAACGCAACCTGGTAATCGCCAGCGCGTCAGAAGAACAGGCCCAGGTCTCCCGCGAAGTGGACCGCAACCTCGTCAACATCCGCGACCTGGCCACCCAGTCAGCGGCGGGCGCCAACCAGACCAGCGCAGCCAGCCATGAACTGTCGAGGTTGGCGGTGGATTTGAATGGGATGGTGGCGCGGTTCGTTATCTGACCTACGTTGGAATGCCGTCGAAATGTGGGAGGGGGCTTGCCCCCGATAGCCATAGGTATCTACACAACTGCTTGCTCTTGCGCTGTTGCTGTTGCTGTTGCTGTGGTTTTTGATCTTGATCTCAGGCGCCCCGTCAAACACGCTGGCCGAACGCAGGCTTGAATCCGTGGGTAACCCGGCAGGACGCCGGGTTAGCCGCCCCGCGCCATGGATGGCGCGTGGCGGCGGCCCACGGATTCAAGCCTGCGTTCGGGCACACCGAGCCTAAGCGAGGTGCCGAGTGTTGGGGCGAAGGCCTTTTGGTTACTTTTGTGCCTTTACAAAAGTGACACGCCGTAAGGGCGTAACCCTAAGTGGCCGTTACCGCAGCAACGGATATGTACTCGGTCTAATCCAAGATCCAGGTCGGCTGTCAGGCCGCCATCGGGGGCAAGTCGAATCGTCGCACCGCCCCTCCCACATGGGTTCACTGTTTCCAGACGGCCGGGTTCACCAGGTTTTGCGGCCGCTCACCCGACAAGGCCTGCAGCAGATTATCCACCGCACACTTGGCCATCGCCTCCCGCGTCTCATGGGTGGCGGAGCCGATATGCGGCGTCGCCACCACGTTGTTCAAGCGCAGCAACGGCGAGTCGTGGCTGAGCGGTTCCTTCTCGAACACATCCAACCCCGCCGCGCGGATGGTGCGTTGCGCCAACGCTTCAACCAGCGCAGCCTCATCCACCACCTTGCCCCGGGAGATATTGATAAATATCGTCTCCGGCCCCATCAGCGCGAATTCTTCAGTGCCAATCAGCTTCTCGGTTTCAGCGGTCAGCGGCAGGGTCAGGCAGACAAAATCCGCCTCTTTGAGCAAGTCCTGGAGGCTTCGGTACTGCGCGCCAAAGCGCGCCTCCACCGCAGGCTTGGGCGAATGGCTGTGGTAGATCACTGGCATGCCGAAGCCAAAATGCCCGCGCTGGGCCAAGGCTTCGCCGATGCGGCCCATGCCGATGATACCCAACGTCTTGCCATGCACATCGCTACCGAAATGCGCCGGGCCGATGTTCTTGTTCCACTGTCCGGCACGCACCATGTCGGCCAGCTCGACCACACGCCGGGCGGTCGCCAGGATCAGCGCAAAGCCGGTGTCGGCGGTGGTTTCGGTGAGCACATCCGGGGTGTTGCTGAGCAGGATGCCGCGTTGGGTCAGGTAGTCGATGTCGTAGTTGTCGACGCCCACCGAGACGCTGGCCACTGCTTCCAGCTTGGGTGCCAGGGCGAGCAACTGGGCATCCAGGCGCAGGCTTGCACCCAACAGGCCATGGGCGCTGGGCAACGCATCGCGCAGTTTGGCCAGGCCGGTCTCATCCAGTGCATCGATCAGCGTGACCTCGGCCTGCTCATGCAGGCGGGCCATCAGCGGCGCGGACAGTTTCTTGTACAACACAACGGACTTTTTCATGAGGTTTTTACCTTCAACTCCAGGGTTGGCGCCGGCGAGCGGTCACTGGCGCCGGGCTTGAGGAAAATCGTCAGCACCACCGACAGCAGCAGCGCGCCGCTCATCAGCAGGTACGAAGCGCCGGGCGAGCCGGTGCTGCTGTTGAGGTAGCCCACCAGGTACGAGCCGCCGAACGAGCCCAGCGCGCCCATGCTGTTGATCAGCGCCATGGCGCCCCCGGCAACGTTGGCCGGCAGGATTTCCGGGACGATGGCGAAGAACGGGCCATAGGGTGCATACATGCACGCCCCGGCGATCACCAGCAGGGTGTAGGACCACCAGAAATGTTCCGCGCCCAACACGTAGGACGCGTAAAAGGCGATGGACGCAATCAGCAACGGCGGCCACACAAAGCGCTTACGCTTTTGCAGCTTGTCCGAGCCCCAGGACACCACCAACATGCCGATCACCGCCGCCAGATAGGGCAGCGCCGAGAGCCAGCCGGCCTCGACCATGTCCATCTGCAAGCCGGCCTTGAGGATCGACGGCAGCCACAGCACGAAGCCATACACGCCGATGCTCCAGCAGAAGAATTGCAGGGCGAGGATGATCACTTTGGGCGAACGGAAGGCTTCGGCGTAGTTCTTCACTGCCTTGATCCCCACCTGTTCGGCGGCGAGGGCGGTTTCCAGGTCTTTTTTATGCTGTTCACTGAGCCACTTGGCGTCGGCGGGTTTTTCATCTGCCAGCTTCCACCAGATAAACGCCCACAACACTGCCGGCAGGCCCTCGATGATAAACATCCAGCGCCAGCTGAAATGCTGCACCAGGTAGCCCGAGACCACCGACATCCACAGCATGGTCACCGGGTTGCCGAGGATCAGGAAGGTATTGGCCCGCGAGCGTTCGGCACGGGTGAACCAGTGGCACAGGTACACCAGCATCGCCGGCATCACTGCCGCTTCGACCACCCCGAGCATGAAGCGGATGGCGATCAGCATATAGGCGTTGGAGACCACGCCGGTGAGGGTCGCAAGGCCGCCCCAGAGGATCAGGCTGACGAAAATCAGTTTCTTGACGCTGCGCTTTTGCGCGTAGATCGCCCCCGGCACCTGGAAGAAAAAGTAGCCAAGGAAAAACAGCGCGCCGAGCAGCGAGGACATGCCCGGTGTGATCATCAGGTCTTCGGCCATCCCGGAGGCGGCGGCAAAACCATAATTGGCGCGGTCCAGGTAGGCCAGGCTGTAAGTGATAAAAACGATGGGCATGATGTACCACCAGCGGCGGGTGGCGAGTTTCACGATTTCCATGGGGTTGCTCCTGAGCTTGTTGTAGTTGTGGCAACAGGTAATGGGTCAAGCAACGGATCGTGTGGGCAGTTCGCTGCGGCTGGGCAAGCCTTCCATATCGCCACGGCTCTGCACGGCGCGGCTGCCGATCCAGTTGCCGCGCTGCACCGCCTCGGGGAAGCTTGAGTTTTCCAGCAGCGCGCTGATCATGCCCACGGCAAAACCATCGCCGGCGCCGACGGTGTCCACGACGGTTTCCACCTTGACTGCCGCGACAAAACCCTGGTCCATGTGGGTGCGGTAATAGGCGCCGTCGGGGCCGAGCTTGATCGCCACGGCTTCAGCGCCCTGGTCGAGGTAGAACGCGGCGATGTCGGCCGGGTCATCGAAACCGGTGAGCAGGCGACCCTCACTCAGACCGGGCAATACCCAGTCGGCCAGGCCGGCGAGGGCGTTGATGTCGCGGATCATCTGCGCCTGGCTGGCCCACAGGGAGGGACGCAGGTTCGGGTCGAACGATACGCTGCGTCCGGCCTTGCGCATCTGCGTCATCAGCTCGAAGGACAGTTCACGGGTGGCTTCCGACAATGCCGGTGGAATCCCGGTGGCGTGCAGATGACGGGCTTGAAGCAGTGTGGGGCTGATATCGGCGATCGACAAATGACTGGCCGCCGAGCCTCTGCGGAAGTACTCCACCTGGGGATCTGCGCCGGCTTCTTCACGGGACTTGAGTTGAAAACCAGTGGGGTGCAGCGGATCGACCGCTACATGACGGCAATCGAGCCCCTCCTTGCTCAGCGTCTGGACCACAAAACGCCCGAGAGAGTCGTTACCCACCCGGCTCAGCCAGGCGACGTTGAATCCCAGGCGCGACAAACCAATGGCGACATTGCTGTCGGCGCCGGCAATGCGCTTGTGGAACTGCCCGACCTGGGTCAGATCGCCGGTCTGCTCGGCGACAAACATCGCCATGGTTTCACCAAACGACAGGATATCGATCTCAGACATGGGCATTCTCCACACGGGGTTGGCCAAGGTGGGCGAGGGTGGCGACCTGCTGCGCGGTGACCTCGATCAAGTCATCGCCCTGCAACGGAAACTCCACCGCCCGGGTAATACCTTGAGTCATGTGCTTGAGCAGTTGTTCCCACAGATGCAGGTCGGTGGCGCCGGGTGGCAAGGCCACCAGCTTGCCGTCCGGGCGACGGGCCACGGCCTTGCAGTGCAGGTAATCCACATGCCGGCCCAGCAGGCGTGCGGCGGTGAGCGCGGATTGGTCCTGCCACTGCCAGTTGCCGATGTCGAAGGTCATCTTCACCGGCAGGCCCAGGCGTTCGACTTCGGTGAAAAACCGCTGCATCGGTTCGATGCGCCCACCGTGCAGAGTCTGGTCATTTTCCACCAGCAGCTTGACCGGGTGGCGATTGAGCAGGGCGTGCAGGCTTTCCAGATCGTTGGTGTCGGTGAAGTAGCCGAGGGAGACTTTCAGCCAGCCCGAACCGAACGCCTGGGCACGGTCCAGGGTTGCGGCGAGTTCGGCATTCGGCTGGGCCCGGCCGGCGACCCAGAGTTCCAGGGGCGACGAAAACACGCTGTCCAGGCCCTGCTCGGCGGCGGCCTGGGCCAAGGTGGCGGGGTGTTCGCTGGTCAGCAGTTCCTCACGCCATTCGATGCGCTGGGCGCCGGCTGCGCTGAGCAAGGCGACAAAACTCAATTGGCCCTGCTGGCGCACAAGCTCGGCGCCGTAGCTGGAAAGGCTGATGGAGACGGGGTACTTATGCATTGTTGTTTACCTCTGAAACCGGTTTCATTTTTATACGCAGAACAAAAATGTGGGAGCGGGCTTGCTCGCGAAGGCGGTGTGTCAGTCAGCGCAAGAGTGGCTGATCTATCGCGTTCGCGAGCAAGCCCGCTCCCACAGGGGATTGAGTCGAGCCGCGAACAATCAGCTCGGGTAAAAAGTCCAGGGTACGCGTGGGGGCGGTATCGCCGCGCAGGCGCTTGAGCAAACAATCGAAAGCACTGGCGCCAATCGCTTGCGTCGGCTGGGCGAGGGCGGTGATGCCGCTACCCACCAGCGGGTACCAGTCCAGGTCATCCAGGGCGATCAAACCCACCTCGCCGAACAGATCGCAGCCCAGCGCCTTGAGTGCACGGGTGCAGGCCAGTGCTGCCACGCCGTTGGCGCAGAACAGTGCCTTGGGGCCGGGTTTGGCGAGAAAGGCTTGCAGACGGTTCTCCAGTTCGCCATCCAGTTCAACCACGGCACCTGTCAACGCTGGGCGCTGGGCAATCTCGGTGGTGAAACTCTGCAGGCGCTCCAGACGTGAACTGGTGCCATCGGTGGCCTCGCTCACCAGCAGTACGTCGCGGTATCCCTGCTGCTCCAGGTGTTCCACCGCCATACACACCGCCGCTGGGTTATCCAGGCCCACCAGGTCGCTGTGCAGCGGTTCGACCTTGCGGTCCACTAACACCAAGGGCATTTCCCGTTGCAGTTCCAGCAGTTGGTCGAGGTGGTGGCCGAGGGTGTTCACGATCAGCCCTTCGATGTTGTACGAGCGCAGCGCTGCCAGGTGCTGGCGCTCCTGCTCGTCATCGCGGTCGGTGTTACACACCACCAGGCTGTAGCCGTGCTGGCGGCAGGCGGTTTCGACGCCGTGCATCACTGCAATGGAATAGGGGTTGCGGATATCGGCCACCAGCATGCCGATCAGGCGCGTGCGCCCCCGCTTGAGGCCACGGGCCATCTGGTTGGGACGATAACCGAGTTCGTCGATGGCGTGTTCGATGCGCAGGGCGATGGCATCGGAGAGCAGGGCGCGGTCATCGCCGATGAAGCGCGACACGCTGGCCTTGGACACGCCCGCGCGCTCGGCGACGTCGAGCATGGTCACGCGGCTGCGCTGGGCGGCGGAGAATGAAGTCACGGTAGCGGGCCTTTCTTATTGGTGTGGTCGGTGACGGCATACAGCTGAAACCGGTTTCAGAAGACACCAGGACAGTCGTCCTAGTCAAGCGCCGATTGCGAGCATACACAGCGTGCGCCCGTTAATTAACCGATGAATGGCTGGGTGTACCTGTTAGTTCTGACAGTAGGCGAGGCGGGCTATTGAGTGCTTAATTCTGACCAGGCATCACCAGAAGGAACTCCGCATGACCCGTTCAGAAAAGGCCTCTGCACGCAATTCCCATGTACTGGCTGGCTCCGGCGGTGAGGCCAGGGTATTGCCCGTTTTTGATGAGGTCGTTGGGGTTGACCCGACGGACCCGGAGGGGTTGATTCCGCTGCCGGTATCGTTGATGCCTCTGGAGTGTCGCGTTCCGCAATGGGCGCCTGGCCCAGGAATTGGCAGGACCCATACCCTTACGCTGTGGTGGCGTGTGCGCGGTGTAGACGTCCGGGCAGATCAGCAGACATTTACCGGCCCGCTCAACCCTGCGCTTTTTCCTTACCCCTTGTACGTCCCCGTCGATTACATGCGGGAAACCGACGCCGTGGTGGAGGCGTTCTATACGGTGGACGATGGGGGAGGGGATCCGGTTCCATCGTTTGCCTGGACGTTGACGGTGGACAACAATCCCCCAAGGTTTCAGGACCCGGATGACAAGGCACGCTTCGTTGACCCGGCGATTGAGGTTTCCGGTATTACCGAGGCCGTGTTGGCCGCCAACCCGTTCATCGAAGTTGAAGTGCCCGCCTATATCGGTCGTGCCGGTCTGGACCGAGTCGGCTATTACCTGAGCAATAATACCCCGCCATTTCCTCCTGTTCAGACGGGTAGCCAGGCGTTTGCACTGGTTACCGACCCCCTGATTCTGAGGATACCCGCAGAGCATTTTCGCGGCCTGAATAATGGCATGGCCTACCTGCAATACCGTCTGTACGATCGCGCTGGCAACTTTTCCGGCTTTAGCGCGCCGATGGATTTTCAGGTCCTGCTCACCGCCACCCCGAGTAACCTGCCACGGCCCGATATTCGTGCTCCTGCCTACATCGATTTCCTGATCAAACGTGACGACGCCCGAGCGGTCGTCACGGCGCGGGTTCCGAGTGAGTACGATAATTTTGCGCCGGGCGACAGCGTTGTGATGATTTGGGACGGACGTCCTGTGCTGCCTGGACAAACCATCACGGGGTTCCCGGCTGAGGTCCCCATACCTTGGAGTATCTTGCGCGGCCCGGGACCTCTGGCGCTCACCGAGGTGGAGGTGCATTACGAAATCCATCGTGTCGGCCGCCCTCCTGTGCCTTCACCGTCGAGTTTTTTCTGGGTTGATTTAACCGTCGCCGGGCAAGACCACGCCAATGCGCCTGCATTGCTTAACCCAACGCTTGGGCTGGTGGACGTGTTTGGCAAGGGCTCAGGGTTGCACAACGAACTCGATTTTCGCGATGCGACTGCCGGGGCTGAAGTGTGGGTGCGCCTTTACCAGAACCCGGTGGCTGGCCAGTTGCTGGAGTTGTATTGGAACAGCGTCGGGCCGGTCGCCCACTATACCGTTCAGCCTGGGGATACGTTTGATCTGCCGGTGCAATTCACGGACGTGCCCGGCAGTGTGATTGTCGATGGGGGGAACTATATAGACTTGCCGGTCTACTACACCACCAGTAATGGCGTGAATGAACAGCAGTCAGATAATACATACCTTAATGTTCATGCCGCGCCATTAGTTCGTTTTGATGCACCGTTGATTGAGCACAGTTTGCACGGTTCAGCCAGGTACCTCACCTGTGAATCAAAGCCTGCCATTTGTCACGGTGTTTATTGGTTTATACGCGATGACTTCCGATTTGATCCCGGCGATGAGATCGAGTTTTTTTGGCAAGGTTATTTAGAGAATAACTGGGAGGGGCCCATCGATGACACGGACTTTTCCATCACCGTGAATTATGTGCCGGGCGGCCAGTCGGTCAGGGTTTGGCCGTGGGAAACAAAAATTGAACCGATGCGTAATTACGCGTCGGCAACCGCTGAATACTTCGTCCGGCGCGGCGGCGCGTTGATCGCACACTCCCATATTGGGCGAGTCCGGATTGACCGGATAAGTTCGGGTTCGGGGCGCATCTGTCAGCCTGGAGACGTCGGATTTTGTGATGATGTACAAGAGGGCTGTGCGGGGGAAGGAACTGATAACAGTCATGTGATTCCGTAAGTATTGGGGTTATAGGTTATACCTCGATGTTGTAAATGAAGTCGGCTTTTATTACGCCTGGTCGTCGCCCATGCAAAGACGGTGGGTGGTTTTAATAGGGTTTTGAATATTAAACAAAGAAACTATGCGCGGAGAAAAGTTACATGAAAAAGACAGAGGCCAGACCCATTAAAAAAACAACGGGTGTCGCTGCGGTGCCTATTGTGTTACCCCCTCCTTCTGTAGAAGGTCTTGTTGATCCGACGATGTACCCAGGCCTGGTATCAAGAGAAACAGCGGATAAAAACTTTCTGGAAGTGGAGATTCCTGTGTGGTCTCCAGCGTCGACCATCGCCGGAAGGCCCGATACGCTGGACATTCATCTGGATGATATTGGTGATTTCCAAAGTGGGCGTATCAGCAGTGAGCCCATATTTTTTACCACTCCCATACCTACCACGCATACGGTAAACATCGCGAGGCGATTTCTCACTGAAGGCACGCACACTCTAAGTTACAGGGTCATCTCATTCGGCGGCAATGATTCTGGCTCCAGTGAGGCTCCATTGGTCATCGACCGCACCGCACCCTATGACAGCATCCCGGACGGACCTCGCCGTTTGACACTGCCGCCTGGATGGACGGGCAGCATCACACAGGCGCTCCTGGATGCAAACCCTGGGGGCGTGCCATTTGGCATCCCTGCCTACGACGCAGAGGGCGCCCACCCTGGAGACAGATGGCGTCTGTATTACGGTGATTCATTGACGGTGATCGCCGAGGGGGCGGTGTTCCCCGATAGAGCCGTACTTTTCACCCAGGCCATGGCTGATGCAGCCGATGGCCCACGACCTCTGGTGTACCGTTTAGTGGATGTGGCCGGCAATATCAGCGAGAAGTCGTTCGAGCTTCCGATCAATGTGGCGCTAAGGCCGGCTCCTACGCTGACCCCGGCGGGTGTCAGAGACGCCATTTCGCTGACGGGCGTGGGTGATCGCTTGTTTGACCGCGCCGATGCCGCAGCTTCCAGCGGGATGTTCGTGATTATTCCAAATTATGACGCCGATCGCTCGCTTGACCAATTTCTTGTGCGGCTCACCACCCTCCATGGCACGCGGGATGTGGG
Organism: Pseudomonas libanensis; assembly: GCF_001439685.1. Lineage (GTDB taxonomy): Bacteria > Pseudomonadota > Gammaproteobacteria > Pseudomonadales > Pseudomonadaceae > Aquipseudomonas > Aquipseudomonas libanensis. The sequence continues at coordinate 321,203 of NZ_JYLH01000002.1, read as the reverse complement.
GCCTTACCCCTTGGGTGGTTCGCCGCTGCCGTTCAATTTCCCCGTGGACTTCCCAACTTGCCTTGCCTTGTATGGCACGAGCAGCGGGCCTATCAACCTGCGAGTGGAATATGCGGTTAACAGAGGTGGCACGCTGCATTGGGTACTTACTGCGACCAATATCGATATGGAATTGGAGGTGGGTGGCCCAGTCAACCCTTGGGATCCTGAACCCACCAACCCGAATTTGCCACTGCCGGTACTGACAGGGCGTGGTTCAGGGTCGACAAACGAGCTGGATGAGAACGATGCACTGATGGACGCCGACGTGGTGGTCACGCTCTGGAGCGCTGCACCGCTACCCTCGGCCCAGGCGTTCGATATCGTGCTGTATTACCAGAATGAGGTGGTTGATCGAAAGTCGGTGGATCACACCGTGGCCATGCCTGGTGACGCTGTCGATATGGTTGTTCCATGGCCTTATATCCAGAAACACTCCAATAGCCTCATCCCTCTGCGTTATGAAATCGCGCTCAGCAGCACCCACAACCGTACGTCGTCGCCTATCCAGGATGTCAACGTCAATGCCAATGTGATTGCGTTCCCTGCACCCAGGGTCACAGGTGCATTACCGGAAATACCGGGACCGGGCGGAGCACCTGCAGAAATCGGATGCGCTGCGCTGCAAGGGGCTAACCGTGAAGTGCATGTTTTCGTGCCGCCTCACGATTTGCTGGAGGCTGGGATGATTATTACGCTCAATTGGACGGGTTGCAGTGACAATGATGGTGCTGTCCCCATTGGACCTGCGACTAAGGGCTTTCCTTTCGGCCCGCTGAGTTTCGAGCAAGCCAGAGTGGGCTTCACGGTTCCCGTCGGGCCCTATGCGACCTATGTGAAGCCTATCAATGAGGCAGCGTCGGATATGGGGTCGGTCAATATCACCTACACCGTCCCGCTCACGGGTCTCCCTTCGCCCATTACATCCGCCGAAGCTATTTTGTGGGTAAGGGGGATTCGACCTGGTCCTGTTTACTGCGATGGTTCACCTTGGCCCAGTTGAAAAGAGCGGGGCGCTGTAATGAAAAGAGGAGCCTTGCTCCTCTTTTTTTTATGAGCGTGCAAAATAAGTCGGAAGTTCACTGATCAACCACAGATAAATCCTACATACCTGTTCACCCATCTCTTAATAATCTGCGCCCCGTCATGACCTGGGCCTGTCTCGCTTGGTGCCGGTCAATTCGTTCCCTTTCGGGAAGGTTCTTTACGGGTATACATGCAATGTCGATTAACTCACGGTTCAAAAAACATCCTCTTGCCCTGGCACTCCAGGTGCCCGCGGTTGGCTTCCTGATGCTGGGTGCCACATTTTCCCATGCCACCACTACCCTCCATCCTGGCATGGAGCGCACGATCGAGTCGGGGGCCCGGATCGACGACTGGGTCATTGGCCAGGGCGCGCATTTGACCGCCAATGCTGCCCAGTTGCGGCAGTCGCGCGTCACCGCGGGTACGCTGACGCTCAATGCCGGCACCAAGGCGCAAGATATTTACGCCAGCCAAGGTGCGCAAATCTACCTGAACAACGCCATGGTAGAAGCCAGAGGCTCAGCCGGCGTCGCCATTAACCTGGTGGGTAGCCAGTCGCTCATCAGGGGCAGCACTGTCATCAATAACAACGGTGTCGGCCTCTCTGCGGCGCGCAACTTTCTCACCGAGGATGGCTCCACCGCCGCTGTATTCGACAGTGTCATCCAGGGCTCTACTACCGGTGCACGGGCCACGGCGTTCAGCGAGCTGAACTTTTATGGTTCGGATGTGATTGCCACTGACGAGGACGGCGTTGGTGTGTTGTTGTACGGTGGTTCTGCCAATGCAGTCGGCAGTACCATCACCGGTGGCGAGAACGGTGTGCGCCTGAGTTATGAAAGTGCTGACTTGAACAGCAGCAGCCTGGTATTGGACGGCTCCCATGTTGAGGGGCGCAACGGCGCGGCATTGCTGGTGGAGGGGGATGCATACGGCACGACCAACGCTGACATTGAGGTGGTCAACGGCTCCACCCTCAAGGGCGGCAACGGCAACATCCTCGAAGTTACCGGCGGCTCCTTCGCCAACATGAATATCGACGGCAGTACCTTGTTCGGTGACGTCGTGGTCGAGGAGGGCAGCGCCGCCAAGTTGCAGCTCAACAACGGCTCGTGGTTGACCGGCCAGCTGAAAAACGTGGCCGAGTTAAGCGTAAACAACGCCTCCCACTGGGCACTGGTGGGCGACAGCGAAGTCGGCGACCTGAAAATGGCGGGCGGCAGCGTGCATTTTGGTGGGCCTAATGAGTTCTACCAGTTGGATGTCGACAGCCTGTCGGGCGATGGCACGTTCGTGATGCACACGGATTTTGGCAGCGGCCAGACCGACTTGCTGGCCGTTAATGGCATCGCCGAAGGTAACCACAGCCTGTTGCTGGAAGCTACGGGGTCGGAGCTGGTGACGGCCGAGCCTATCCGTGTGGTGCGCACCGAGGGCGGTGATGCACAGTTCGCCCTGGTCGGTGAAACGGTTGATGTCGGTGCCTACAGCTACGGGCTCAAGCAGGAAGACACCGACTGGTACCTGGACCCCAACCGTCGTGGTACCAGTAACAGCACCAAGGCCGTGATGGCGTTGTTCAACACCTCGCCCACGGTGTTGTACGGCGAGATGACCTTGTTGCGTACCCGCATGGGTGAGCTGCGCTTCAGCCAAGGCAACAACGAAGGTTTCTGGATGCGCGGCTACGGTAACAAGTACGAGGTCAGCGGCAACCAGGATGGTGGTGGCTACACACAGAACCAGCGCGGCTTTACCTTGGGTATCGACACGCCGCTGTACGGCGGCGACGGGCAGTGGGTGGCCGGTGTGATGGCCGGTCACAGCACCTCCGATATCGACCTCAATCGTTCTGGTGGCGGTACAGTCGACAGCTACTACGTGGGCGGTTATGCCACGTGGCTCGATGACGAGAGCGGCCTGTATTTCGACGGTGTGGTCAAGCTCAACCGCTTGCACAACGAAGTCAACGTGAGCATGAGCGACGGCAAGAAAGCGAAGGGCAACTACACCCAGAACGCCGTGGGGGCTTCGGTGGAAGTCGGTCGGCATATCAAACTGGATGACGGCTACTTCGTAGAACCCTACGGGCAGCTCAACGCTGCGATCACCCAGGCCCAGAGTTATGACCTGGACAATGGCCTGCACGCCAAAGGTGACCGTTCGGCCTCGGTCGTGGGCAAGGCTGGCGTCACGGTAGGCAAGAGTATCCAGCTGGACAGCGGTGGTGTGTTGCAACCGTACATGCGCACTGCGTTGGCCCATGAGTTCAACCACAACAATAAGGTCACGGTAAACGGCGAGCGCTTCAACAACGATGTATTCGGTTCGCGCATTGAAATGGCCGGTGGTGTGGCGATGTCGGTGACTCAGAACGTCAAGCTGCATGCGGACCTCGAGCATACACGTGGTAAAACCGTCGACCAGCCATGGGGTGTCAACTTCGGCGTGCGTTACGACTTTTAATTCATTCATCCACCCGAACAGGGGAAGCTTAGGCTTCCCCTTTTTTTCGCCTTCAGATCAGCACACTTAGCCAGGCTGAGCCCAGCAGCAGCAAGGCCATGATTCGGTTGAACACTTTCTGGGCCCTGGGGGAGCGCAAGAGGCGGCTAGACCCGGCACCCAATAAGGCCCAGGCGCCGAGGCAGGGCAAGGCGATCAGGAAAAACATCAGGGACAGGTACACCACCTGGCGCTGCCCACCCTGGCCAGCAAACACGCTGACCACCGCCAGCGCCATCATCCAGGTCTTGGGGTTGATCAATTGCAGGGCCGCGGCGCCAAACAGGCCCAAGCGCTTTTGCTTAGCATCTGCCTGAATGGCTTGGGGCGGTGCGCTGAAAATCTGCCAGGCCAGGTAACTCAGCCAGGCCACACCCACCCACTGCATCGCAGTTTGCACCTTGGGCATCTGCACCAGCGACTGCCCGACCCCGCAGCCCACCAGCAGCACAATCCCCGCTGCTCCCGCGCAGGCACCCAGAATAATTGGCAGTGCGGCCTTGAAACCATGACGGGCGCTGTTGCTCAGCACCAGGATATTGGTCGGACCGGGGGTGATGGAGGCGACGAAGGCGAACAGCATGAACGGCACGAACGTGGACAGCATGGCGGGGGACTCCGATGAACCAATCGATGGAGTCGATCTTCACAAGCTCTGCGGTCAACTGTCTGGAAGATTTGAGCAGCGCTTGCGGTAGGCGGCGGGTGTCAGGCCGTAGGCACGCACGAACCAGCGGCCCAGATGGCTTTGATCGGCGAAGCCCAGGGCCATCGCCACCGCTGCCGGCTGTTCGCCCTTGGCCAACAAGCGCCGGGCGCGGGCCAGCCGCAGTTGCACCAGGTAAGCGTGGGGCGCCAGGCCGAAGGCGCTCTTGAAGGCGCGGCTCAGGCGAAAGCGATCGACGCCGCACGCCAGGGCCAATTCGTCCATGCCCACGTCCTGATGCAGGTGGGCGTGCAGGTAGTCCCGTGCCTTGTGAGCCACCCGCGGCAAACGGGGATCGTCGTGGTAGCGCATGCGCCAGTAGAGCTGGCCGGTCAGGCGTTCCAGCAGTTGGTCCAGGGCACTTTGCCGTACGATCCGCAATTCGCCGTGGTGCAAGCTGTTAAACGCCTGGCTGGTGGCCAGGGCCAGGCGTGGGTCGTTGGCCAGGGTGCGGGCGAAGCTCAACTGATGGCGGGCGGGCGCTTCCTCGAATACGCTGCAGATCTCCCGTTCCAGCCAATGCGGGTCGAGGTAGAGCATGCGGTAAGTGAAGCCATCAACAGTAGGCGCATGGCCATCGTGGACCTCACCAGGCTCCAGCAGAAACACCTGGCCCGGCACGCTGTCGTGCCGCGTGCGCCGGCAGTTGAATTGCTGTACGCCTTGTTCGGTGACGCCCACCAGGTAGCTGTCGTGCCAATGGGGGTCGTAGGCATGGCCCTCGAAATGCGCACGCAGGGTCTCAATGCCGGTGTCGGCGTCCTGGTTCAGGTCGATCCAATTGTGCGCGCTCATACCACACCGAAGCTGAATGGAGTGTGCAATTGGCGCCGACAACGGGGGAGGGCGTCTAGAAGATTTGTGCAGTCTAGCCAAACAAGCCGGCGGCGATGTTGATCGAAAAGCCCAGAATTGCCGTGTTGAAGAGAAAACCGATCAACGACTGCCCCAGCACCACCTTGCGCAGGCCACGGGTAGCGACGCCTACATCCGAGGTCTGCACGGCCACGCCAATGGTGAAGGAGAAATACAGGAAGTCCCAGTAGTTGGGAGTGAGCAAGCCTTCGGCAAAGCGCAGCGCCGGTTCCTTGCCCTCCCAGGTGTAATAGAGCCGGGCGTAGTGCACGCTGAAAATTACCCCGATCAGCAGCCATGAGCCGATCACCGTCAACCCGGTAAAACCGTAGTGCAACAAGCGCTCGGAGCTGGCCAAGTCTTTGCTGCCCACCAGTTCGAAGGTGATGGTCGCCAGGCTGGCGATGGCGGCGATGCATACCATGAACAACACCAGCCCGGCGTTTTCGTCTTCGATTTCAGCGATGCGCTTGACGTCCTCGGCCTTGGCACGAATGGTCAGCCACAGCATCAGTACCAGGTAAGTCCAGACCCCGGCATTCCAGCCGATGAGGATTTTGCTGGCGAGGGTGTCGGCCGGTACCAGGAGGCCGACGGCAAGACCCAGTACCGCGGAGGATGAGAGGCGAGGGTGGGTGCGGGCGAGGAAGGGCATGGTGGCTCACAGATAACTGTTTGTGAGCACCATAGCTTATTTGGGTGTACCTGATTATGAATGCAATCAATTACCCTGTGGGAGCATTGATCAGTTTGGTTTATGGCGCCTGCGCACCAACCTCATCACCACCACAAAAAACACCGGCACAAACACCACCGCCAACGTCGCCGTAATCATCCCGCCAATCACCCCTGTACCAATCGCCTGCTGGCTCGCCGAGCTGGCCCCGGTGGCAATCGCCAGCGGCACCACGCCGAGGATAAACGCCAGCGAGGTCATGATGATCGGCCGCAGCCGCAGCCGTGCTGCCTTCAAGGTGGCCTCGATCAAGTCCTCGCCCTGGTCATACAGGTCCTTGGCGAACTCGATGATCAGGATCGCGTTCTTCGCCGACAGGCCGATGATGGTGATCAGGCCGACCTTGAAGAACACATCGTTGGGCATGCCGCGCAAAGACACGGCCAGGACCGCACCCAGCACACCCAGGGGCACCACCAGCAACACCGAGGTGGGGATCGACCAGCTTTCATACAGCGCGGCCAGGCACAGGAACACGATCAGCAACGACAGCACCAGCAGCAACGGTGCCTGGGAGCCGGACAGGCGTTCCTGCAAGGACAAGCCGGTCCATTCCTGGCCCAGGCCCGCAGGCAACTGGCTGACCAGGCGCTGGATTTCCTCCATGGCCTCGCCGGTGCTGTGCCCCGGCGCCGCTTCACCGCTGATGGCGATGGCCGGGTAGCCGTTGTAACGGGTCAACTGTGTCGGGCCTTGGGTCCACTTGGCTTCGACAAAGGCCGACAGCGGCACCATCTTGCCGGCGCTGTTGCGCACGTTGATCTTCATCAGGTCGGCCACCTGGCTGCGCTGGTCGCCTTCGGCTTGCACCACCACGCGCTGCATGCGGCCCTGGTTGGGGAAGTCATTGATATACGCCGAACCAATTGCCGAGGAGAGCACATTGCCGACGTCGGCAAACGAAACGCCCAGGGCGTTGGCCTGCTTGCGGTCGACTTCCAGCTGCACTTGCGGCGCTTCGGCCAGGGCACTTTCGCGCACATTGGCCAGGATCGGGCTTTTCGCCGCCGCGTCCAGCAATTCGGTGCGCGCAGCCATCAACCCTGCATGGCCAACGCCGCCGCGGTCCTGCAGGCGGAACTCGAACCCGCTGGAGGTGCCGAGGCCGTCCACCGGCGGTGGCAGGACCGCATAGGCAATCGCATCCTTGAGTTCGCTGAAGGCCATGTTGGCGCGGTCGGAAATCGATGCCGCCGAGTCATCGCTGCCGCGCTGCGACCAGTCCTTGAGCGTGGTGAACGCCAGTGCCGCGTTCTGCCCGGCGCCGGAGAAACTGAAGCCCATGATCATGGTGGTATCGCCCACCCCCGGCTCCTCGGCGTTATGCGCCTCGATCTGCTCGGCCACCCGCACCGTACGGTTCTTGCTGGCCCCCGGCGGCAACTGGATATCGGTGATGGTGTAGCCCTGGTCTTCCACTGGCAGGAACGAGGAGGGCAGGCGGCTGAACAGCAGCCCCATGCCCACCAGCAATACCAGGTAGATCAGCAGGTAGCGGCCGCTGCGCTTGAGGGCGTACGCCACCCAGCCTTCATAGCGGTTGGTGAGTTGGTCAAAGCGCTTGTTGAACCAGCCGAAGAAACCGCCCTTGGCATGGTGCTCGCCCTTGGCAATCGGCTTGAGCAAGGTGGCGCACAGGGCCGGGGTCAAGGTCAGGGCCAGGAACGCCGAGAACAGGATCGAGGTGGCCATCGACAGCGAGAACTGCTGGTAGATGACCCCCACGGAGCCTGGCATGAACGCCATCGGCAGGAACACCGCGACCAGAACCAGGGTGATACCGATGATGGCGCCGGTGATCTGGCCCATGGCTTTCTTGGTCGCGTCCTTGGGCGACAGGCCCTCGGTGGCCATGATGCGCTCGACGTTTTCCACCACCACGATGGCATCGTCCACCAGGATGCCGATGGCCAGCACCATGCCGAACATGGTCAGTACGTTGATCGAGAAGCCCAGCAACAGCATGGTGGCAAAGGTGCCCATCAGCGCGATCGGCACCACCAGGGTAGGGATCAGTGTGTAGCGCACGTTCTGCAGGAACAGGAACATCACCGCAAACACCAGCGCCATGGCCTCAAGCAAGGTGTAGACCACCTTGGTGATCGAGACTTTGACGAACGGCGAGGTGTCGTAGGGGATCTTGTATTCCACATTGGCCGGGAAATAGCGCGACAGCTCGTCCATCTTTGCCCGCACCAGGGTTGCGGTGCTCAGCGCGTTGGCGCCCGGCGACAGTTGCACGCTGACGGCGGTGGAGGGCTTGCCGTTCAGGCGAGTAGAGAACTGGTATTCCTGGCTGCCGACTTCTACTCGCGCCACATCGCCGATGCGCACGGTCGAGCCGTCGGGGTTGGCCTTGAGCACGATGTCGGCGAACTCCGCAGGGGTCGACAATTGGCCCTTGACCAGGATCGCCGCGGTGATTTCCTGGGTATTGGTGCCCGGCAAGTCACCGATGCTGCCCGCCGAGACCTGGGCGTTCTGCGCGCTGATCGCGGCGCTGACGTCAGCCGGCGTGAGATTGAAACCGATCAGCTTCTGCGGGTCGATCCAGATGCGCATGGCGCGTTCGGCGCCATACAGTTGGGCCTTGCCGACGCCGTCCAGGCGCTTGAGTTCGTTCATCACGTTGCGCGCCAGGTAATCGCTGAGCGCCACGTCATCAAGCTTGCCGTCGTTGGAGGTCAAGGTCACCAGCAGCAGGAAGCCGGCGGAGACTTTTTCCACCTGCAAGCCTTGCTGGGTCACGGCTTGCGGCAGTCGCGGCTCGACCACCTTGAGGCGGTTCTGCACATCCACCTGGGCCATTTCCGGGTCGGTGCCCGGCTGGAAGGTCGCGGTGATCGTCGCCGAACCCAGGCTGCTCTGGGATTCGAAATACAGCAGGTGATCGGCACCGTTGAGCTCCTGCTCGATCAGGCTGACTACGCTTTCATCCAGAGTCTGGGCCGAAGCACCTGGGTACACCGCGTAGATTTCCACCTTCGGTGGCGCGACGTTGGGGTACTGGGCTACCGGCAACTGCGGGATCGCCAGGAAGCCAGCCAGCAGGATAAACAGGGCCACCACCCAGGCAAAAATCGGGCGGTCAATAAAGAACTGCGGCATGACGGGTTATTCCTTTACGAGCGGGCTGTCGTCCACTTCAACTTTTTCACCGGGGCGCGCGTGTTGCAGGCCCTCGACGATGATGCGGTCGCCGGGCTTGAGGCCGCTGGTGACGATCCAGCGATCCTCGATCACCGCACCCAATTCCACCGGTTGCTGGCTGACGGTCTGCTCGGCGTCCAGCAGCAGCACCATCGGGATACCGGCGCTGTCACGGGTGATGGCGCGTTGCGGCACACTGATGCCTTGCTTGTCCACGGCCTGCTCCAGGCGCACCCGTACGAAACTGCCAGGCAACAGGTCGAGGTCCGGGTTGGGGAACTCGCTGCGCAGCGTAATCTGCCCGGTGCCCGGGTCGACGCTGATCTCGGCGAACAGCAATTTGCCCGGCAACGGGTACAGGCTGCCGTCGTCTTCGATCAGGGTGGCCTTGGCCTGGTCCTGGCCGACCTGCTTCAAGCTGCCGGCACGAAAAGCGCGGCGCAGGTCATTCAACTCGCGGGTGGACTGGGTGAGGTCAGCGTGGATCGGGTCCAGTTGCTGGATGATCGCCAGCGGCGTGGCTTCGTTCTGGCCGACCAGCGCGCCCTCGGTGACCAGGGCGCGGCCGATGCGCCCGGAAATCGGCGCAGTCACGGTGGCATAGCCCAGGTTCAACTTGGCACGCTCGACGGCGGCCTTGTTGGCGGCGATTTCGGCGTTGGCCTGGCGCAGGGCGGCGCGGGCGTTGTCGTATTCCTGGCCGCTGATGGCATTGCCTTCGACCAACTGGCTGTAGCGCTGCTCCTGCAAGCGTGCCTGGAAGGCATTGGCCTCGGCCTTGCTCAGGTTGGCCTGGGCGCTGTCCAGGTCAGCCTTGAACGGCGCCGGATCAATACGGAACAGCACGTCGCCCTGTTTGACATCGCGCCCTTCGTTGAACACCCGCTGCATGACCACCCCGGCGACCCGGGCGCGCACTTCGGCAATCCGTGGCGCGGCAATCCGCCCGCTCAGTTCGTTGGTAATGGACAGGGGCTTGGCCTGCAGGGTTTCGATGCGCACTTTGGCCAGGGGCATTTGTGGCGCCTCGTCTGCTGACTGGCCACACGCGCCCAGCGCCAGTGTGAGGGCCAACAGGCAAAACGGCGCAAATAGATTCTTCGACATGCTCTTATCCCAATATTGACTGGCGCATCCTAAGGACACCTGCGCCGTGGTGCTGTGAAGCTGTGTAGCTCGTGTGTGAAGAAGTGTAAGGTGCGGCGCGCGTGGCGTCGGGGGCGTATATCCTTGCACAACCTTGCTTACAATGAAGATCAAATGTGGGAGGGGGCTTGCCCCCGATGACGGAGTACCAGTCAATAGATTCGTTGGCTGATTCACCGCTATCGGGGGCAAGCCCCCTCCCACATGGGGTTTGTGTACGACTTACCACTGTATTTTCTGGAAACACCTCCATGCCTAACATCCTCCTGGTCGAAGACGACGCCGCACTCTCCGAGCTGATTGCCAGCTACCTGGAACGCAACGGCTACCACGTCTGCGTGCTCAGCCGTGGCGACCATGTGCGCGAACGTGCGCGCCTGAACCCGCCGGACCTGGTGATCCTCGACCTGATGTTGCCGGGGCTCGACGGCCTGCAGGTCTGCCGCCTGTTGCGCGCCGACTCGGCGGGCCTGCCGATCCTGATGCTGACCGCCCGCGATGACAGCCATGACCAGGTACTGGGCCTGGAGATGGGCGCCGACGACTATGTCACCAAGCCCTGCGAGCCGCGTGTGCTGCTGGCCCGGGTGCGCACGCTGCTGCGCCGCAGCAGCCTGTCCGAACCCCAGGTGGCCAACGACCGGATCATCATGGGCAACCTGTGCATCGACCTGTCGGAGCGCACCGTGACCTGGCGCGAGCAGGCAGTGGAGCTGTCCAGCGGTGAATACAACCTGCTGGTGGTGCTGGCCCGGCATGCCGGCGAAGTGCTCAGCCGCGACCAGATCCTGCAGCGCCTGCGCGGTATCGAGTTCAACGGCACCGATCGCTCGGTGGACGTGGCGATCTCCAAGCTGCGCCGCAAGTTCGACGACCACGCCGGCGAGGCGCGCAAGATCAAGACTGTGTGGGGTAAGGGCTATCTGTTCAGCCGTTCCGAGTGGGAATGCTGAACCATGTTCCGTGTGCTGCTACGCCTCTACCTGATCACCATCGTGACTTATAGCGCGGCGATTTTCCTGATTCCCAAGCTGGTGATCCAGCTGTTCGAACACCGCTACATGGACTACAACGTCGAGCAGTCCCGGGGCCTGCAAAAACTGATGGTCAAGCAATACCAGCGCGCGCCGGTGGAGCGCTGGTCCCAGGTCACCGACCAGTTGAGCCAGGATTTCGCGCCGCTGAAGGTCGAGCTGCTGTTGCGCCAGGACGCTCGCTACACCCCCCAGGAAGAACAGCTGCTGGAGCAAGGCAAGCCGGTGATCCGCCTGGGCGAGTGGGGCTGGATGGAAGAAATCAGCTCGCCGATCAACCAGCAGTTCGCGGTCAAGCTCACCGTGCCGCCGGATCCGCTGGACATGAACCTGCTGTATTGGTCAATGAACGTGCTGATCGGTGCCGCGCTGCTCGCATGCCTGCTGGTCTGGCTGCGCCCGCACTGGCGTGACCTGGAACGCCTGAAAAGCACCGCCGCACTGTTGGGCAAGGGCCACCTGGGGGAGCGCACGCGACTGCCGCCCAGTTCCAGCATCGGCAGCCTGGCGGCTGTGTTCGATACCATGGCGGACGATATCGAGCACCTGCTCAACCAGCAGCGTGACTTGCTCAACGCGGTCTCCCATGAACTGCGCACGCCGCTCACACGCCTGGACTTCGGCCTGGCCCTGGCGCTCTCCGAAGACTTGCCCGAGGCCAGCCGCGAGCGCTTGCAAAGCCTGGTGGCGCATATTCGTGAGCTGGATGAGCTGGTGCTGGAATTGCTCTCTTACAGCCGCCTGCAAAACCCGGCGCAATTGCCCGAGCGGGTAGAGGTGGCGCTCGACGAGTTTATCGACAGCGTGCTGGGCAGCGTCGACGACGAGCTGGAAAACCCCGAGATCGTCATCGATGTGGTGCTCGACTGCACGGTTGAGCGTTTCAGCCTCGACCCGCGCCTTACTGCCCGGGCGTTGCAGAATTTGCTGCGCAACGCTACGCGTTACTGCGACAAGCGCATCCAGGTGGGCGTCAAGGTGTGCCCCAACGGCTGTGAAATCTGGGTGGATGACGATGGCATCGGCATTCCGGCGGATCAGCGCGAGCGCATCTTCGAGCCGTTCTACCGCCTGGATCGCAGTCGTGACCGCGCCACCGGCGGCTTTGGCCTTGGCCTGGCGATCAGCCGGCGTGCCCTGGAAGCCCAAGGCGGCACCTTGACGGCCCTGGCGTCGCCCCTGGGTGGTGCGCGGTTTCGGGTGTGGTTGCCCACTCAAGCCGATTAGAAAATCTGCGGGGATGGGCGCACACTGTGCGCCCCGCTTTACCCGAGGAGAGATTGGCAATGACTGGTGTTCACACGTCCGCTCAACAGGGTTTCTCGACCCAGGCCGTCACTTACGCCCAAGGCCGACCGGACTATCCGCGCCAACTGACCGCCTGGCTGGCCGAGGCTCTGCAGATCAATTCGCAATCGACAGTGATCGACCTCGGCGCCGGCACTGGCAAGTTCACCCGCTTGCTCAGCAGCCTGGCACCGACCCTGATTGCGGTCGAGCCAGTGGCAGAGATGGGCGCGCAGTTGGCCAAGCTATTGCCGGATGTCCGCCTGCTCGACGGCACCGCCGAGTCCATCCCCCTGGCGTCCGCCAGCGCCGATGCCCTGGTGTGTGCCCAGGCATTCCACTGGTTCTCCACCCGCGCTGCACTGGCGGAAATCCACCGTGTGCTCAAGCCTGGCGGGCGACTGGGGTTGGTGTGGAATGTGCGCGATGAGTCGGTGGACTGGGTGGCGGCGATCACTGAGATCATCACCCCGTATGAGGGCGACACCCCCCGCTTTCACACCGGACGTTGGCGCGAAGCCTTCACCGGTGAGTACTTTGGCGCTCCGCAACTGACCTGTTTTGCCTACCAGCATGTGGGCAGTCCTCAGGAAGTGATCATGGATCGATTCCTGTCGGTGAGCTTTATCGCGGCGCTTGCACCTGCCGAAAAAGCCAAGGTCACCGCGCAATTGCGCACCTTGATCGACACCCATCCCGCCTTGCAAGGCCGCGATACCGTAGCCTTCCCGTACCAGACCCAGGCTTACTTGTGTGATCGGCTGAGCTAAAAGGCATAAAGTCAGATCATATTGGTATAAGTGGTTATAAGAAAAATCGCTATCCTGCGGCCAGAAATTTATAAGGCCGCGGGTAGCTGTAATGGATGTAGGTAATTTTGGTTTCGTGGTGGCCGGCCTGATCGTGGGGTTTATCGTGGGCATGACCGGTGTCGGCGGGGGCTCGCTGATGACGCCGATCCTGTTGTGGTTCGGTATCAACCCCGCCACTGCGGTTGGCACCGACTTGTTATATGCCGCCATCACCAAGTCCGGTGGCGTGCTGGTGCACGGCAAGAACAAGAACATCGACTGGAGCATCACAGGCTGGCTGACCCTGGGCAGCGTGCCGGCAGTGTTGTTGACTTTATGGTTCCTCGCCAGCCTGCACACCGACCCCAGCGCAATGAACGCCGTGATCAAGCAGGCACTCGGCGTGGTGTTGCTGCTCACGGCCCTGGCGATCCTGTTCAAGAAAAGCCTGTTGGCCTTTGCCCAGCGCCATGCCGGCGACGACTACCATGTGCGCCCGCGCAACCTGAACGCACTGACCGTGGTCACCGGTGCGATCCTTGGCACCATGGTGGCCCTGACCTCCATCGGCGCCGGCGCCCTGGGCACAGTGGCGCTGTTTATCCTGTACCCGTTCCTCGCCACGCGGCGGCTGGTCGGCACCGAAATCGCCCACGCCGTGCCCTTGACCCTGGTGGCGGGCCTGGGCCACGCGAGCATGGGCAATATGGATTGGCACCTGCTGGGCTTTTTGCTGATGGGGTCGTTGCCGGGGATCTACTTTGGCAGTCATATGACCGGCCGAATTCCTGACGGTGTGCTGCGCCCGTGCCTGGCGGTGATGTTGATGGCGGTGGGTTACAAGCTGGCGTTCTAGCTGAAGCCCTAATGCCAGCCAGTAAGCGTACCTCGCCCTCAAGGCCGTGGGTGTGGACCTGGTACTCGCAGGCTTCCTGCACTTTCAGGAAGAGGTGGAGTACTTCGGCAAACGTGTATTGCCGCTGGTGCGCGAGCTGGAAGCCACGGCCGATGCAGGCGCGAGCGGTTTTTCCAGGCACAGGGCAGCGGTGTGGTCTTCGTAGTAGTCATCGACCCAGGCAAAGCGCTGATAGCCGTTACGCTCATACAGGGCGAGTGCGCCGGGGTTATCGGTGCGTACTTGCAGCCGCAGGTACGCGCAATTGTTGGCCAGGGCGCAGGCTTCGATGTGCTCCAGCAACAGGTGGCCCAGGCCCATGCCTCGAGCGTGCTCGGCAATAGCGATGGAATACAAGCGCGCCAGACGGGTGCCGCGACGAAACAGCACCAGGCCATAGCCGAGCAATTGCCCGTGCTGTTGCACAAGCCACAACTGGCCATTGGCCCGGCTGATCATCCAGCGCAGACTGCGCGGTGACAGCCGATCACTGCGAAAACACTGCTGTTCCAGCGCCACTAATGCAGGCACATCGTCGAGGGTTGCAACGCGAAAGAAAAACGCCATGAGACCACCGTAAAAGTTGCGTAACGAAACGGGACTTCCCTAAAAGATCGTGCTTAATAGAAAAGGTCGAGTTCTCTAAAGCGGATCAACTATTATGTCGGCGGTACACAGTCATTGGCGTCAAGTATCCGAGCAAACCGTCGCGGCGACAATAACCGCCAACGGTTATTTTTCCGCGCCACCCCAAAGTTCAAGCCAAGTCGTAATTATTGTCGAACGCAAGGAAGATTGGGCCTCTTACTTCCCCAGCGAAGACATCGTCACTGCCCAACAATACTTGGAGCAGACCCGGCAAAATGAGACGGGCAAGCGTGTGCAGGTGATCAACCTGTGCCGCAGCTACAAGTACCTGGGGCACGGCTACTACTGTTCCTTGTTGGCCGAGGCGCGTGGACACAAGGTTATTCCATCGGTGCGCACCATCAGCGAACTGACCAGGAAGGCCCTGTATGGCCTGGCCCTGGATAACCTGGATAAAACCCTCGAAAAAGCCTTGAGTCATCATCTCTACAGCAATACCGAAGGCTTTACCCTGACCCTGTATTTTGGTCGAACGACTATAGAACCTTTGCAGGAATTGGCGCGCCAGTTATTTGAAACCTTTCCCTGTCCGATCTTGCTAGTTGAGTTTCGTCAACATAATGGCTGGCATATCGAAGGAGTGAAGTCCGGTGTATTGCACAAGTTACGCGACGATCAGGAAGATCAATTCGCCCACGCCCTCGACAACTTCAGCCGCAAAGTCTGGCGTCAGCCACGCTCGCGTCGATTGGCCCGTTATGACCTGGCAATTCTTCACGATCCCCAGGAGCAACTGCCTCCGTCCAACCCCCGCGCCCTGGAAAACTTCATACGGGTCGGCAAGGGCCTGGGCATCGATGTGGAGTTGATCGAACGCAAGGATTACTCACGCCTGGCCGAATACGACGCCTTGCTGATCCGTGAGACCACCAGCGTCGACAATCATACCTACCGCTTCGCCAAGAAGGCTGAAAGCGAAGGCTTGGTGGTCATGGATGACCCCGCATCAATTCTGCGCTGCACCAACAAGGTCTACCTCACGGATCTGTTGAACAGTCACCAACTGGGCATGCCAGCCACCGAGATTCTCTACAAGGAACGACCGCAGGACTTTGAACGCGTCGGCGAGCGCCTGGGCTTCCCGCTGGTATTGAAGATCCCCGATGGCTGTTTCTCCCGCGGGGTGATCAAGGTCGAAAGCCAGGCGGCGTTGCTCAAGGCCACCGCCGAGCTGTTCGAGCATTCGGTGCTGTTGCTGGCCCAGGAGTTCTTCTACACCGAATACGACTGGCGCATCGGCGTGCTCAACCGTAAACCGATCTTTGCCTGCCAGTACTTTATGTCCAAGGGCCATTGGCAGATCTACAACCACAAGGCCATCGGCCAGGCCGTCAACGGTGAGTGCCGCACCCTGGCGGTCCACGAAGCGCCCAAGGCTGTGGTGGAACTGGCCGTGAAGACCGCCAACCTGATCGGCGACGGCCTCTATGGCGTTGACCTCAAGCAGTCCGGCGACAAAGTGGTGGTAATCGAGGTCAACGACAATCCCAATTTGGATGCGGGCATCGAAGACGCCTACCTGCAGGACGACCTGTATGGCCTGGTACTGGAGGAGTTCGTGCGCCGCCTGGAGCTTAAACGCCAGGGCCAGGTGTGGTGAAAAAGGCAAGCTTGATCGTTCCCACGCTCTGCGTGGGAATGCATCCCGTGACGCTGCGCGTCTCTCTGGCGCAGAGCTTGAGCCCTGTGCGATCAAACCGGCGTTTGCAGGGTCAGCACCTCAAACCCATCTGACGTTACCGCCACCGTATGCTCCCACTGCGCCGATAGGCTGTTGTCCTTGGTCACCACCGTCCAGCCGTCCTTCAGGCTGCGCACCTTGGCACTGCCCTGGTTAAGCATCGGTTCAATGGTAAACACCATGCCTTCGCGAAGTTCCAGGCCGGTACCGGGGCGGCCAAAGTGCAGGATTTGCGGTTCTTCATGCATCTGCCGGCCGATGCCATGGCCGCAGTATTCACGCACCACGCTATAGCCGTTGGCCTGGGCGTGGCTCTGGATCGCATGACCGATATCACCCAGGCGAGCGCCAGGCTTGACCTGGCGGATACCGGCCCACATTGCCTCGAAGGTCATGCCTACCAGGCGCCTGGCCTTGGGCGCCACGTTACCGATCATGTACATCTTGCTGGAGTCGGCAATGAAGCCGCCTTTTTCCAGGGTGATGTCGATGTTGATAATGTCGCCGTCCTTGAGGAACTGCTTGGCGCTGGGCATGCCGTGGCACACCACTTCGTTGATTGAGGTATTGATGGAAAAGGGGTAGTCGTACTGGCCCAGGCTCGCCGGGCGGGCCTTGAGATCGTTGCGGATGAAGGCTTCGACGGCGCTGTCCAGCTCCAAAGTGGAGCGGCCGGCGGCCACGAAGCCATCGAGCATGTCGAACACCTGGGCCAGCAGGCGCCCGGACTCACGCATCACGGCCAGTTGCGCGGCGGTCTTGATCATCAGCTGCGCCCCCGGATCAGGTCGGGCTTGTCCAGCAGCAGCTTGTTGATCAGTTCGTTGTAGGGCAGGTGCGGGTTGAGTTCGGCGAGCAGGCCGATCTTGATCCAGAACTCGGCCTGGGCGTTGATGGAGCGGTCCATGGCGGCGCTGGCCAGGCGAAGCTGTTCGTGCAGTTGGTCGGTGATCTTAACGATGCCCATGAGGTTCACTGTAGAGAGGAAATATACGAAGCGTATACGTTTCGTATGCTACGCGTAAACCCTATGCTTCAAATCAGGCGGTTGATAGTTGCGACATGTTGCCGAAAAGAGCTTCGGCACAAGTCGCTGTTTAACCCGAGGTGCTGGGTTAAACGTTTAATCGAAGTGGTTCGACGATTATTTAAACATTGCAGTCCGTTCCATATAACGCGTCAGCATGCTTATGAGGAAAAGTTACAACCACGCCGGAATTTGCCGAGTAGGCTTGGTGAGTACAGGCGTCTGCCAGGGTTGGTAAGACGGGGCAGGCGAGCGTCTGCCAAGCCCATGACAAACTGATTGGCAGTCTCAAAAAAGGAGAGGTTGGCCATGCTTTCGGAACTGGAACTTCGCAGCATTATTGAAGGAAGTTTTCTGCCTAAACGGTGCGAATGCACCAAAGCCGAGGATGCTTCGTTGACGATCAAGGTGTATGACGACCGTGACCGTGACCGGGTGGACTTGGAGGTCAAAGGTATAAACGCTGACAAACTCGACAGCAGTCGAGCCATTTGCAACCTGATCACCGGTTTGCGTGAAGACCTCAAGCACACCCAGACCCACACCCCCGCCCTGCGTCGAGCAGGAGGGCGCGGTTATTTTTAGTTAAGCCTTGAATTCAAATCGACCCAGGGCCTGGCTTTCGCCAGGCCCATTGCTATGCGCGTCAGTCCAACTGATGACGGTACGGCAGGTCGGGTCCGGTCTTGGTACAGGTCAACGCAGCGGCGCGAATCGCAAAGCCGAGCATGCTGTCAATTTGCTTGCGCGTAAGCTGCCGCAAGCCCTCCAGCGAATCCAACTGCTGCTCGGTCAGCCAGGCAATCAGCGCTGCCTGGAAGGTGTCGCCGGCACCCACCGTATCGGCCATCAGCACCTTGACTGCCGGCTGAGACCAGTTGCCATGCTGGCGACTGAACACCGAAGCGCCGTCGCCGCCACGGGTGAGAAACACCAATTGGCAACGATGCTGCAGCCAGCCTTGCACGACACTTTCCGGTGACTGGCCGGGGTAGAGCAGGTGTAGGTCTTCGTCGCTGACCTTGATCAGGTCAGCGTACTGCACCAGTTCCGCCACGCGCTCGCGCCACAACTGGATATCCGGCTGCGGGTTAAGGCGCACATTCGGGTCGAGGCTGATCAGGCGCTTGCCGCTCTCGCGCTTGACCAGGTTCAGCAAGGTGTCGCCAACCGGCTGCACCACCAGGCAAAACGACCCGATATGCAGCCCACGCACCTCTTCACCCAAGGTCGGCAAATGCGCCGTTTGCAGTTGGCGGTCGGCGCAGCCTTCGCCACGGAAGCTGTACTGCGGTGAACCATTGGCACCCACGGCGACCATCGCCAGGGTGGTCGGCGCGTCGAACTCCACCAGGAAGCGTTCGCTGACGCCTTCGTCCTTGAGCACCTGCAGCAAACGGCGCCCGAGGTAATCGGTGGACACGCCGGCCAGGAACCCCGACTCGATGCCCAGGCGGCGCAGGCCTACTGCTACGTTGAACGGCGAGCCACCGGCAATGGCCTTGTAATTGAGCTTGGCCGGCTGCCCACTGGCATCTTCCTCGCTGAAAAAATCAAACAGCGCTTCACCACAAACCAGGTACATAGTCGTTCGCTCTTAAAGGGATGCTACGTGCTGTTGATAACGCTCATACGCCTGTTGATAGGCACTGACATTGGCTGAAATCGGCAGGGCGCGGCTGGCCGGGTCGATGCTCACGCATTTGTCGCACAGGCTGGTCAGGGACTCACCGGATTGGCACCAGGCCGCCTGGATCGCCGCGCCCAGGGCGGCGGCCTCGCTTTGTTCGGTACAGACCACTTCGGTGTGCATGATATCGGCGACCATCTGCCGCCACACCGGGCTTTTCGAGCCGCCGCCGATCAGGCGGATGCGCAGGCTTTGCAGGCCGGTGTGGCGCAGCAGGTCCAGACCGTAACGCAGGCCGAACGTGGTGCCTTCGACCACGGCGCGGCACAGGTTGGCGCGGGTCAGGTTGGTCATGGTCAGGCCATGCAGGCTGCCGGTGGCATGGGGCAGGGCGGGCACGCGTTCGCCATTGAGGAACGGCAGCATGCTCACGCCATCGGCACCGATAGGCGCTTGTTCGACCAGGGCGTTAAAGGCATTCAGGTCCAATTCGAACAGCTCGCGAATCACGCCGGTGGCGTTGGTCAGGTTCATGGTGCAGATCAGCGGCAGCCAGCCGCCACTCGATGAACAAAAGGTCGCCACCGAGGCCTGCTGGCTGACATTGGGCTGGTCGGCAAAGGCATAGACGGTGCCCGAGGAGCCCAGGCTCATGGTGATCACGCCGGGGGCGATATTGCCGGTGCCGATGGCGCCCATCATATTGTCGCCACCGCCGCTGGACACCACGGCCTTGGGGTTGATGCCCAGGCGTTCAGCGATGGCCGGCAGGATCGTGCCCACCGCTTGGTCGGCTTCGATCAACTGTGGCAAGGCGGCTTCAAGGCGACCGCTGGGGTCGATGTGCTGGAGCAGCGCCACATCCCAGGTCCGGCTGCGCACATCGAAATAGCCGGTGCCGGAAGCATCGCCGTACTCGGCGCAGGCGCGGCCGGTAAGCCAGTAGTTGAGGTAGTCGTGGGGCAGCAGGATATGGGCGATGCGTGCGAACACGTCCGGGTGCTGCTCGCGGGTCCAGAGCAGTTTTGACACCGTGTAGCCCGGTGCAATCGCCACGCCCAAGCGCTCCAGGGAGCCACTTTCACCGCCCAGGCGGTGCAGCAGGCGGTCATTCTCGGGGGTGGTTTCGGTGTCGCACCACAACTTGGCCGGGCGCAGCACTGCACCTTGTTCGTCCAGCAGCACCAGGCCATGTTGCTGGCCGGACACGCCGATGCCGAGGATGTCCTGGCCATCCACGCCGGCTTGTTGCAGGGCGCGGTGGGTGGCTTCGGTAAAGGCGTCCAGCCATTCCTGGGTGTGCTGCTCACGGCGGCCATTGGCGCCGCTGATCAGCGTGTGCGCGGCGGCGCCCAGGCCCAGTACCTTGCCGCTGGAGGCGTCGAGGACGATGGCCTTGGTGCCTTGGGTGCCGCAGTCGATGCCGAGAAACAGGTTTTGCTGGGTCATGATGGAGTGCTCAGCATTATTGTTGGAGTTGTTTTAATGCGGTCAAAATGTGGGAGGGGGCTTGCCCCCGATAGCAGTGGGTCAGAGAAGGATATTTGACTGATACACCCTCATCGGGGGCAAGCCCCCTCCCACAGTTTTAATCCGGTTTCTTCAGGAGGTGCTTCAGGGTTTCGGTGACGCCTTTGTCGCGCAAGCTTGCATAACACCGCTCAAACGCTGCCACAAACGCCGCCGACTTGGGAATAGCCGTGCCAAAAATCTCATCAACGCCCAACAAGCGCTGGCTGATCAGTGCGTCAACCGTCACCAGCCCCTGGCAAAACTCGGCCCTTGGGTCGGGGATCGTGTAGCTCACGCCATTCTCATCCACACCCTTCAAATACAAGGCCCAGGCCGCGACCACCAGTGCCGCACGCTCCGTCTCGCGGCCACCGGCAATCAAACGGTTGATGGTCGGCACGGTGAACTTGGGAAACTTCGACGAGCCATCGGAACACACGCGCTCCAACTGGTCGGCAATCGCCTGGTTGGAAAAGCGCTCCACCAGGGTCTGCTTGTAGGCGGTCAGGTCGATGCCTGGCACCGGCGCCAGGTTCGGGGTGACGTCCAGGTCCATATACGCACGCATATACGCCACGAACAGTGGGTCATTCATAGTCTCGTGGACAAACCGATAACCCTTGAGAAACCCCAGGTAGGTGAGCGCCAGGTGGCTGCCGTTGAGCAAGCCGATCTTCATCTCTTCGTAAGGCGTGACGTCATCGGTGAACTGCACACCGACCTTTTCCCAGGCCGGGCGGCCGCTGACAAACTTGTCTTCCAGCACCCACTGCACAAACGGCTCGCACACCACCGGCCAGGCATCGTCGATGCCGTGTTCGTCATGCAATTGCAGGCGGTGAGCGGTGCTGGTCATCGGCGTGATGCGGTCGACCATGGCATTCGGGAAGCTGACATTGGCCTTGATCCAGTCATGCAGCTCGGCATTATGCAGGGCGGCGAAGGCCAGCAGTGCCTTGCGGGTAACGGCGCCGTTGTGGGGCAGGTTATCGCAGGACATCACCGTGAACGCCTGCGTGCCGGCGGCGCGGCGCCGGGTCAGAGCGGCGCAGATGAAACCGAACACGGTTTTCGGCGCCGTGGGGTGCGCCAGGTCATGCTGGATCTGCGGCAGGTGGGCCATGAACTCGCCGTTGCTGTCGTCGATGCAGTAGCCGCCCTCGGTGATGGTCAGCGAAACGATGCGGATCGCCGGGTCGGCCAGTTTGTCGATCAAAGCCTGGGCGCCGTCTTCGGCCAGCAGCATGTCGCTGATGGCGCCGATCACCCGTACTTCGGTGTCGTCGGTATCGCCCAGTTCGTACAGGGTGAACAGGTAATCCTGGCCGGCCAGGTCGTCGCGGGCCCTGCGGTCTTCGGCACGCAGGCCGACGCCGCAAATGCTCCAGTCCAGGCCCTCGCCGGTATTCATCAGTGCATCGGTGTAATACGCCTGGTGCGCACGGTGGAAGCCGCCGACGCCGATGTGGGCAATGCCTTGGCGGGTGTCGGCAATCGCGTAGGCCGGGGTTTTCACTTCCGGCGCCAGCTGCGTGAGGTTGGCTTTATTCAGTTTCATCGGGAAATACTCGGGATCAGGCGGCAGCGCGCAGTGGGCGGGCCACGGCTACACCGTTTGTGTCGAACAGATGGCAGTGCGCCGGGTCCAGGTGCAGGTGCAGGGTTTCGCCATATTGGCTGGCCATGTCGCCGCGAATGCGCATGGTCAGCGGCTCGCCATTGGCAGTGATGACGTGGCAGAAGGTGTCGCTGCCCAGGCGCTCGCCGACGTCGGCGGTGACGGTCAGGGTGGTTTGCCCCGGCGCGGCGATTTCCAGGTGCTCCGGGCGGATCCCCAGGGTCACGTCACTGCCGACGCTCAAGCTGGCGCCGCTCAACGGCAGGCTGATCAGGGTGCCGGCGTCCAGTTGAACCTCGCAGCCCTGGCTCTCGATGCGGGTGACCTTGCCCTTGAGGAAACCCATCTTCGGCGTGCCGAGAAACCCGGCCACAAACAGGTTGGCCGGCTGGTGATACAGCTCCAGCGGCGAGCCGACCTGTTCGATACGGCCACTGTTGAGCACCACCACCTTGTCGGCCAGGGTCATGGCTTCGACCTGGTCGTGGGTCACGTAGATCATGGTGGCTTGCAGCTCTTTATGCAGGCGTGCCAGTTCCAGGCGCATCTGCACGCGCAACGCGGCATCGAGGTTGGACAGCGGCTCGTCGAACAGGAAGATCTTCGGGTTGCGCACAATCGCCCGGCCAATCGCCACGCGCTGGCGCTGGCCGCCGGACAGTTGCTTGGGCTTGCGCTCCAGCAGCGGACCCAGCTCGAGGATGCGCGCCGCTTCGCTGACTTTGCTGTCCACCGACTTCTTGTCGACGCCGGCCAGATCCAGGGCGAACGACATGTTCTTGCGCACGCTCATGTGCGGGTACAGCGCATAGGTCTGGAACACCATGGCCAGGTCGCGCTTGGCCGGGGTCACTTCGGTGATGTCGCGGCCATCGAGTTCGATGGTGCCGTCGCTGACTTCTTCCAGACCGGCGATCAGCCGCAGCAGGGTGGATTTGCCGCAGCCCGACGGGCCAACGAACACCACGAACTCCTTGTCGTTCACCTCAAGGTCAATGCCCTTGATGATGGAAAAGCCTTCGAAGCCTTTTTGCAGATTCTTGATTTTCAGGTTGGCCATGATGGGCCTCCTTTTCGAATTATTATTTGACGGCGCCGAAAGACAAACCGCGCACCAGCTGTTTCTGGCTGATCCAGCCAAAGATCAGGATCGGCGCGCAGGCCAGGGTCGAGACGGCGGACAACTTGGCCCAGAACAAGCCTTCAGGGCTGGAATAGGAGGCGATCAGCGCGGTCAGCGGCGCGGCGCTCGACGAGGTCAGGTTCAGCGACCAGAACGCCTCGTTCCAGCACAGGATCAACGACAGCAACACTGTGGAGGCCAGGCCACCCTTGGCAATCGGCAGCAGCACGCGAACCATTTCCTGCCACAGGGTGGCGCCGTCCAGGCGTGCGGCTTCGAGGATGTCCTTGGGGATGTCCTTGAAGTAGGTGTACACCATCCACACCACAATCGGCAGGTTGATCAGGGTGTAGATGATGATCAGCGCAATGCGCGTATCCAGCAGGCCAAAACTCTTGGCCAGCAGGTAGATCGGCATCAGCACGCCCACCGGTGGCAGCATCTTGGTCGACAGCATCCACAGCAGCGTGCCCTTGGTGCGCTGGGTTTCATAGAACGCCATGGAGTAGGCGGCCGGTACCGAGATCAGCAGGCACAGGGCAGTGGCGCTGAAGGAAATTACCACCGAGTTCCAGGCGTAGGCGAAGTAGTTGCTGCGTTCGTTGATGTGCAGGTAGTTCTCCAGCGTCGGCGTGAAGATGAACTGCGGCGGGGTGGCGAACGCATCGATTTCAGTCTTGAAACTGGTCAGCACCATCCAGAAGATCGGGAAGAAAATCAGGATCGCGATGGCCCAGGCCAACGTACCGAGCAGCAGGCTTTGCAGGCGGCGGGATTGTTGAAGTGTCATGGCGCGGCCCTCAAGGCTTGTCAGTCAGGTTTTTGCCGATCATCCGCACCAGGATGATCGCCGCGATATTGGCGATGACCACGGCAATCAAGCCGCCGGCCGAGGCCATACCCACGTCGAACTGCACCAGCGCCTGGTTGTAGATCAGGTAGGCGAGGTTGGTCGAGGCGTAGCCCGGGCCACCGTTGGTAGTGGTGAAGATCTCCGCGAACACCGAGAGCAGGAAGATGGTTTCGATCATCACCACCACCGCAATCGGGCGCGCCAAGTGGGGCAGGGTCAGGTGCCAGAAGATCGCAATGGCGCCGGCACCGTCCAGGCGTGCGGCTTCCTTCTGTTCCTGGTCGAGCGACTGCATCGCGGTCATCAGCAGCAGGATCGCGAAGGGCAGCCATTGCCACGACACAATGATGATGATCGACAGCAGCGGGTAATGCGCCAGCCAGTCCACCGGCTCGGCACCGAAGAACTTCCACAGCGCGGCGAGGATCCCCGACACCGGATGGAAAATCAGGTTCTTCCAGATCAGCGCCCCAACGGTGGGCATGATGAAGAACGGCGAAATCAACAACACCCGGACGATGCCGCGCCCGAGAAATTCACTGGCCTCCAGCAAGGCGCTGATCAACACGCCGAACACCACGCTGATCAGCAACACACTGCTCACCAGCAACAGCGTATTGGTGGCGCCGGGCAGGAAGCCCGAGTCGGTGATGAAGTAGGTGAAGTTCTCCAACCCCACAAACTGGTTTTCACCGGGGTAGAGCAGGTTGTAGCGGATCAGCGAAAAGTACAGCGTCATGCCCAGGGGCACGATCATCCACAGCAGCAGCAAGGCCACCGAGGGGCTGACAAGGAACCAGCCGGGGTTGGCCAGGCGGTTTTTTGGAGGTGTATTCATGGTGATCAGAACCAGTCAGATGCCTACAGAACCTGCGTCGGAGCGCGGTCACTGTGGGAGCTGGCTTGCCTGCGATGGTATCGCCTCGGTGCTACTGATAGACCGAGTTGTTTGCATCGCAGGCAAGCCAGCTCCCACAAAAGCCCTGCTCCTACATTTGCGCGGGTGAAGCTGGGTTACTTGGGGTAACCAGCCCGCTTCATTTCCCGCTCGGTAGTGTTCTGCGCGGCGGTCAATGCAGCATCGACGGTCTGCTGACCGGTCAACGCGCCCGAGAAAAACTTGCCCACCTGAGTACCAATCGCCTGGAACTCAGGAATGGTCACCAGCTGGATGCCGATATACGGCACCGGCTTCTCGGTAGGCTTGGTCGGGTCCGCGACCTTCAGCGATTCCAGGGTCACCTTGGCAAACGGCGCCGCCTTCATGTACTCATCGCTGTAGGTGGATTTGCGCGTACCTGGCGGCACATTGGCAATGCCGTCGGTCTTGGCCACAAGCTGGCTGTATTCCTTGGACGTGGCCCAGGTGGTGAATACCTTGGCGGCATCCTTGGCTTTGGAACTGGTCGGGATCGCCAGGGACCAGGAGTACAGCCACGACGTGCCCTTGTCGGTCTTCTCGTGGGGCGCGAAGGTGAAGCCGACATGCTCGGAGACCTTGCTCTGGCTCTTGTCGGTAACAAACGAGCCCGCCACGCTGGCATCCACCCAGATCGCGCACTTGCCGCTGTTGAACAGCGCCAGGTTTTCGTTGAAACCGTTGCTGGAGGCACCCGGCGGGCCGGATTTCTTCATGTTGTCGACGTAGAAGTTCAGCGCGTCCTTCCACTCGGGGCCGTTGAATTCTGGCTGCCACTTCTCATCGAACCAGCGCGCGCCGTAGCCGTTGGCCAGGGTGGTGATCAGCGCCATGTTCTCACCCCAACCGGCTTTGCCGCGCAGGCACAGGCCGTATTGCTCTTTGGACTTGTCGGTGAGCTTGGCGGCGAATTCGCCGATCTGGCTCCAGGTCGGGTGCTCGGGCATGCTCAACCCGGCGTCCTTGAAGAGGTCGGTGCGGTAATAGGTGATCGAGCTTTCGGCATAGAACGGCAGGGCGTACAGCGAACCCTTGACCGACAAACCGTCACGCACCGAAGGGAACACATCGTCGAGATCGTAGGAGGCCGGCAGGTCTTTCATCGGCTCCAGCCAACCCTTGGCACCCCAGAGTGCGGCTTCGTACATGCCGATGGTCAACACATCGAACTGCCCGCCCTGGGTGGCAATGTCGGTGGTCAGGCGCTGGCGCAGTACGTTTTCTTCGAGCACCACCCAGTTCAACTTGATCTCCGGATGCTCGGCCTCGAAGGTTTTCGACAGCTTTTGCATGCGGATCATGTCGCTGTTATTGACGGTGGCAATGGTCAGGGTTTGCGCGCCAAAGCTGACGGCGCTGAGGGTCATGCATGCTGTCATGCAGGTCGAGGCAAGCAGTACTTTTGCTGTGAACTTCATCGCGCACTCCATTTCCGCGCCCGGGGGCTACGGAAGGACAGTTATTGTTGTTGTGTCTTCCTACTGGTAGCCAGGAAGAGTGTGCGTCGATTACAGCCTTGAAATGGAGTTGTGACAAATCCTTGGGCGCACGCTCACTGATACTTTTTTGCACTCGATGATCGTCCCCGTGGCGCGTGGGGACGATCGATGCCGTATTTAACGCTCGATATCAGCCAGTACCCGCTCAGCCAACAACCGAGACACCTCGATCAACTGGGCAATACCCAGCGCGCCTTCTCGTCGCGAGCCGTCGAGATCAAAGGCGAAATCAGAGGTGAGGGCGTGGGCGGAGGCGAGTGATTCGCTGAGGTTGACCAGTAGGTCTTGAGTGCAGATGCCGTCTTTCACGGTGAATAGCACGCTGGGTGTTGGATCGATTGGGGGATTTTGGGTGGGTTTGATCATGGTCAAGCTCCGCAGATGTATTAAAGGAGCCGGAGAAATACAGGCCGCGACGCCCGACCGCTGAGTGTGCAGCGGTGTACGGAGACTAGAGGTTGAGTGTCTTAGGGACAACCTCAAATCCTTGTCAGACGTTTCTGCGTTTCCCGCTACCTAGCCGAACGGTCAGTTGTTTGGCTTTGTACCAGTCAGCACCATCTTCCTTGCGCCATTTCGGCGCCATCTCTCTGCATAACTCAACGCCAAGACCGCGTTTGAGTACCCCTGCGCGCTAAAAAGGACGCAACATGAAGAACATTGATTTTCGAACCCAGCAGCCAATCGGACCGATCAACGCCCGCAACGACGACTGCGTGGAGGGCCAGATGTGAGGCGCTACAACATCACCACTGGTTCAACCACCACGGCGGGTGGCAGAGTAATCAGCGGTTGTGAGCGCACCAGCTTCAACGGCGAATTGATCTCAAGGGAGGGTGACCGGGTCGCTTGTCCAGCCTGCGGCACTGAAGGCTTCATCGTGCTCACCGGCCCTCATCTGCACGAAGAGTGGGACGGCAAGCAGGCGGCGCTTGAGGGGGATCTGTGTATCTGCAAATGCGATCCGCCGCCGGAGTTGATTGCCAATCAGAGCTTCAAATCTCAGCAGTTCGGCCCCCAGCCTCAACGATTCACCGCCGCTGGAATGGGGCCGAACGCATCCGCCTCGCCCCCTTCCAGGTTTTCCGCGCCCGTTGCGCCGAATCGTGCCGCTGATGCATGCGTTTTCGCCAAATCATGCGTTTCGGTGCCGGCCGGTTCTACGGCTGCGGGCGCCGCCCCGGAAAACGCCAAAAACTTTGGCACCACGGCCCTCATGGCTTCAACCGGTACCACGGGCGCCGTCGGCAGGGTTGTAGGAACACTCGGCAGCGACCTCGGTGCCTGGGCTGTACGAGGGTTGGCCGGCGCCAGCTCCACCCTCAACCTCATGCTGCTGGCTTTCTGGCCTCGGGATATCGGTGATTCAACGCTGTACACCCCGGAGCAGTTGGAAGGGATGCGCTCGGCTAGTACGCGAGTGCGGTTCCAGTTTCGCCAGGATGAGTCAGGGGAAATGCGTGTTTACGGCATACATACCCAGCCTGGAAGTGGCGCTGACCGTGTACCCGTTGTGCAAGCCAGATGGAATGCGGACAAAAGCGCGATGGGGGCGGTGCTGGATGGCATCAGCATCACTTGGACGCCGAATCATGGACCGGTGGTCAGTGTGCCGAGCCCGTATCCCGGCACAGCGGAACGTCTGGATAACGTGTTTGTTCATCCGATTGCAGTGGGGCAAGATTCAGCAATCAGCCACTATCCAGGGCGCGATGCAGAGAAAATCACCTGGCAGGATACGATCATTTCGTTTCCGGCTGATTCGGGTGTGCCGCCGCTGTATCTGGTGTTTGCCAAGCCGGTAGTCAGGCCATTGGAGGTTGATACTTATGGTGCGTTCAGTGGACGACTGCGCAGCGGGTTGCACGTGGACCACATACCCTCGCAGGCAGCGATAAGACGTCATCTCGAACGCTATGCGATAAGTTTTACGGAGAAGCAGCTCAAGGAAGCGTTAAATAATGCTGCGAGCATTGCGATTCCATCCTACATCCACCAAAAGTTTAGTGAGACTTACGGTTGGCGAAACACGGATAAAAAACAGACGTTAGATGCTGATGATCTGCGTCAGGCGGCAGACAGCAATTTCGATGCTATCAAGCCATACCTTCTAGATCACGGCTTCGCTGAGTCTGATCTCGAGATGGCACGCACCCAAATGCATAAAGTCAACGAAAGCCAGGGGTGGTACTAGGATGGAAGCAGTAAAAATTGATCGGTTGGTAAAAGGCTTGGGGCGCACCTACGATGATTTTGTTGCTGAGGGTTTACTTCGTGCCGGGTCGATAAAATCACTATTTGAAAACAGTCAAAACTCCCATTTCATTCATAAACCAGAGCCAGGCGTTGAGCTTTGGTTTTGGGCTGAAACCATGAGATTGGAGCGAATCGTTTTTTGCCTGATTTCACTGGCACAGGGCGAGTCCAAGTATGCAGGTGAGCTGCCTGCACCCCTCGTACGGCCAATGAACCAAGAGAGCATCCGAAAAACACTTGGAACGCCACACGAGTCCAAAGGGCCAGTGAAATTACCGTTACCGATTGGAGCTACAGGTGGATGGGACTCTTATCGCCTCAGTTTGGAAATTCACCCAAATGCGAGGGTTGCCATGCAGTATTTACCCGATAAATCCGTATGTGGTTTAGTGTTCACTTTGGTTGATATGGGCCGCG
The DNA here is from genome assembly GCF_001439685.1 of Pseudomonas libanensis. GTDB lineage: Bacteria > Pseudomonadota > Gammaproteobacteria > Pseudomonadales > Pseudomonadaceae > Aquipseudomonas > Aquipseudomonas libanensis. Next base: position 291,847 of record NZ_JYLH01000002.1, on the reverse strand, counting down.
ATTGAACCCGTATAAAACCCTACTGCCAAACACGCTTGGAGCCAAGACCGAGACACCAAGCGTGCAAAACAAATGGCAATTAAACTTGTGGCGAGGAATAACTCATGAGCGAATCCTTTACTCGTTTCGCCTTTGGAGATGGCCGCGTATCAGGAGATGATCGTTCCCACGCGGGAACGATCATCAGAACTTCAGGACGCTTGCGCAAAAAACGCACAAAATGAATGAATCGCAGGGGTGGTACTGATGGAGGCCGCCATGATTAGTCGCTTGGTAGGGGGGCTCGGCTTCTCGTATAACGAGCTGGTGGGCCAGGGGCTCATTCAAAATTTGCCACTCAAGCGGCTCTTTGATGCCTCTGATAACGAAGAGCTCATTCAGAATCCAGTACCCGGCGTGAAGTTGTGGTTTTGGGAAGAAACAAAACGCTTGGATCAGGTAATGATCATTCTGATTCAGACAGTAGGTCAGCCTGTGTACAGCGGGCAATTACCCCAGCCGTTCAAATTAGATATGGATCAGCAGTACGTGCGTGAGGTTTTAGGTGTACCAACTGAGACCAAACCCCCCGTAAAACTACCCGGTGGTATGGGGGGGAGAGGCGGGGCGGATATTTATTATTTGGACCAGAGAGCACAGTCCAACGTAATGGTGACTCTTAGCTATCTGGAGAATCTTAGGGTGAACAACATCAGTTTCTCCTTGATCAATTCTGGCCACGATTGACCTACCCCCACAGCCCTGATGTCCGTCAGCTAATGGAGTCCCATTACTGACGGACATCATGAAGGGGTCATGCCTTTAAACTGCTGAGAGCGCTGATTGAAGTTTGAAAATAAATACGTCCCTCATTTTCATCCTTTTTTCACCCGGCTTTTTCTTTCAACCAGTCAAACAGGCGAAAAACACGCCCAAGCCTACGGCGCCACGGTCTGACCGGCCCTATCACATTGATCGTATCGATCACCATGATCTGGTTGGATTTGAAATTAAGCCGCACTGAAACCTCGCCGGTCACTGTGGACCTGAGGTAGAACCTGTACAGGCTGGGCTTCCAAGGTGCGATGTTATGCAGTTCATCCGAGCCTCCCGGATGGGTGGCAACGAGTGTTTCGCCGGTTCGGTCGCCCCGTAGCCGAATGGTCAGTTCAACCTCTTCAAGCCCGGTCAATGGCCGGCCCCAGTCTCTGGCTACCCCTCTGGATAACCAGCGATACTGACCATCGTATTCGTCCTCGTATATCTCGCCCTCGCCGGTCCAGTTCCACGTGTCCCCGGGTTTATCGAAACGTATGGATTCGTTGATGGCAAAGGGCGTTGCCGACTTTTTCATGGAAGGTGAAGTCCGCTTGGATGCCTGAGCCCCATCATGATTAACCTCGAGGCTGCGCGACACTGTCAGAGTTGACAGTCCTGACCAACGGAAAGTCCTGCTTAAGCCAGGTTTTGCTCAGTTAAGCGCTGCACCGCCAAGCGCCGGTAGTGTGAGGGCGTCATGCCTTTAAGCTGCTGAAAGCGCCGATTGAAGTTGGAAATATTGTTGAACCCCGACTCAAAACACACATCCGTCACGGCCTTATCGCCGTCGGCCAGCAATTCACAGGACTTGCTGATACGCAGCCGATTGACGAATTCGATAAAAGTCCGCCCGGTGGCCTGTTTGAACACCCGGGAAAAATACGTCGGCTTCATATCCAGGTATTGCGCAACTTCCTCCAGGGGCAACTCCCTCGCGTAGTGGGCAAAGATGTAGTCCACCGCCCGGTTGGTGCGGTCGATACTGTGTTCATCGGCTTGCTGTGGCGTGGTCACGCCGGAGAGCAGTTGGTAGTCGTCGCAGGCGCTCAGCACTTCCAGCAGGATGAAGAAATGTCCCAGGCGCGCCATGCCTTGGGCTTCCTCAATGCGCTGCATCAGGGCCATGGCCTGGGCGATGGTTTGTTTGCTGCGGAATTCGATGCCGTATTGCGCGCGTTCCAGCAACGGCGCCAGGCTCTTGAGTTCGGCAAACGTATGGCTGCCTTGCTCGAACAGCTCATCGGTGAAGTTCACCAACATGTCGCGCTTGGGCACTACTTCGCCTTCCTCTACCTGGCTGATCCAGTTGTGGGGCAGGTTGGGGCCGGTGAGGAACAGGCTTTCGGGGTAGAAGTTGCCGATGTAATCGCCGATAAATACCTTGCCCGAGCTGGCGACGATCAGGTGCAGCTCGTATTCCTTGTGAAAATGCCAGCGCACCAGCGGGCAGGGGAAACCGTGCTGGCGATAGATGATGGACAGGCCGTTGTGATCGTCCATCAGCTCGTAGGAAGGGTCGGTGATGCGCGTTGCTCGGGTCATGCTGCCGTCGCTTTATTGTGGTTGCGACCCGAATAATGCCCCGTTGTGCACGGCCCTGCCAGCGTCAAGCGTCTGAGCGTGCGCCACTGCATCCTGTACGAGTAGGATTACAGAAGATTTTTATCTGAAACAGGCACGGGTGAGGGCTTAGTCATGATTCGTGATGCACGTTCCAGCGATGCAAATAGCATTGCCAGCGTTCATGTCAGTAGCTGGCAACAGGCTTATCTTGATCTGATGCCTGCGGATTTTTTGGCCTCGCTGACTGCGACCTTGCCTAAGAGGGAGGCTGCTTGGGCTCATGCGATTGAAAGCAAAGCGTCTGACGTTTTCGTTTCAGAGGTGGATGGAAAGGTTACTGGTTGGATTTCAGTGGGGCCTTGCCGGGATGAAGACAAGGCTTGCGCAGAAGCGGGAGAGGTCATGGCTATCTACGTGTTGGCAGAATATTGGGGCAAGGGTATAGGCGCCCAGTTATGGGCGTCAGGTTTAAAGCGTTTGGTTGATCAGGGTTATAAGGTGATTACCTTATGGGTTTTAGCTGAAAACCAAAGAGCGGTGCGCTTCTATCGAGGGCTCGGAGGGCGGGAAGAGCTTGGCAGCCGTCGCACGCTCGTGCGTGGCGGGGTGTCCCTGGAGGAGGTGAGGTATGTCTGGGAGCGTTAGGGCTCAGCGCTGACCGATTCGACTTGCCGCGCAGTGGCGACAAGCCTGAATCACGCGTTATATGCTCTTTGCGTTGCTCGATTGCCTAGATGTTGCGGTTTTTTGCCTCGATCCACTGGGACATGTACTGGGTACTTTTATGCGCATGATGGCGCAGCATGCTGCCGGTAAAGTTGTCCCGGCGATGAGCTGCGAGGTTGCGGCGGCATTGCTCCAGGCACTCGACCAAGGCTGGCCCGTGGAAGGCTTGGTCATAGCGTCGAGCCAGGAGCTGACGCCCACGTTCCTGGGCCTGGGTCCATCGCTCGCGGTCCTGGTAGAGGGCCACGGCAGCGGCAGCCAGGGCCGGGGCGTTGTGCTCGATCGCGCCGGGCCAGGGTTGATCATCGCCCATGGCTTCGGCACCGGTGGGGGTGGTGACATTGGGTGTGCCGCACAACATCGCGTCGACCAGCTTGCCTTTGATCCCCGCACCAAAGCGCAGGGGCGCCAGGCAGATACGCGCCGCCGTCATCACTTGCAGCGCATCTTCGGCCCAGTTCATCACATGGAACCCCTGGGCCGGGTTGTGCAGGGCGGTGGCCTTGGGCGGCGTGTAGGCGCCATAGATATGCAACTGGGCGCCCGGCAGCTGTTGGCGGATCAGCGGCCATAGGCTGTTCTTCATCCATAGCACCGCATCCCAGTTGGGTGCATGGCGGAAGTTGCCGATGCTGAGAAAGTGCGCACGGTCTTCAAAGGGCGCAAAAGCACGGGTGGGCGGCTGCAGCATCAGCGGGCACCAGTGCAGCAGGGCGGCGGGCACCTTGAATTGCTCGGTGAGCAGGCGGATTTCCACGTCGGAGATCATCAGGCTGATGTCGCAGCGGTAAATGGCTGCGATCTCGCGCTTGGCCAGGTCGGTGTCGGCCATGCGTTGGAATTCTTCCTTCAGCGCCGGGGCGAAGAGGGCGCTGAAGTCGTCGCCGTCGGGATGGGCTTTCACATGCTCCTTGAGGCGCTGATGACGTGCGTCGCGCAGGCTTTGCAGGTCGGAGGTCTCCAGTACGCGCAGGGCATCGGGGCAGCATTGTTCCACGCGCCAGCCGAATTGCTCCTCCATCATGAAACGGTCGAACAGCACGATATCCGGGGCCAGTTCGCGGATAAAGTCGTCGAAGCTGCTGTTATTCAGTTCGATGGCGCATTCGGTAATCCCGAGTGCTGGCAAGTCGGCCTTGTGCTCGCCAATGGTGGCCGGGCTGCTGAAGGTAATGTCCCAATCTTGTGTAAGAAAAGTTTCGAGGATCTGCATCATATGCCCGCCGGCGGCCGAGGAACGGGGCTCCGGCCAGACATAACCAATGACCAGGACTTTGGTGGCAGGCGCTTTCATCGACAGCGGTTTCCTTGTGAGGGCGGGCAAAAAGCGCGCAATTAAACCACAACCGGCAGGCATGACAATTTATGTCTGGCGGTAGGTAGCCACGTCACTTTGTGGTTAACTTCGGCCTCTCGAATTCGTTTAACCAAAACCCAGCATAAGGATTTCGTTCATGGCTCAAGTCACCCTTAAAGGCAACCCGGTCCAGGTTGAAGGCGAACTGCCAAAAGTCGGCGCCAAAGCCGCAGACTTCACCCTGACCGCCGGCGACCTGTCCAACGCCACCCTCGCTACGTTTGCCGGCAAGCGCAAAGTGCTGAACATCTTCCCAAGCGTTGATACCCCAACCTGCGCCACTTCCGTGCGCAAGTTCAACGCCCAGGCCAACGATGTGGCTAACACCGTGGTGCTGTGCATCTCCTCCGACCTGCCATTCGCCCAGGCACGCTTCTGTGGTTCCGAAGGCCTGGAAAACGTGAAGAACCTGTCGGACTTCCGCAACGCCGACTTCGCCGTTGACTATGGTGTTTCCATCGCCGACGGCCCACTGCAGGGCCTGACCGCCCGCGCTGTCGTGGTGCTGGACGAAAACGACAACGTGCTGCACAGCGAGTTGGTCAAGGAAATCGCTGAAGAGCCCAACTACGATGCAGCCCTGGCTGTGTTGAAGTAACTGTTTCTGCGCGTAACTGTCGTTTGGCAGTAACACGTATGATGCATGATTGCGGCCTGGCCTAGTCCAGGCCGTTTTTATTTGCAGCTCAAATGCTTAGCGAAACAGCCGTCGGACTAAGCCACAGAACTTAAAAGTTGTAAGCCCAAGGTAAATAGCCGGTAAAGGTGCTTTTCTTAACGCATCCCAGTGCTTATCTTTCAGCCTCCCCAAGTAGAAGCTCTCGCGCCCAATGGTTGATCACTCCATGCAATCCTCCCCCCGCAACTCCCGTCGCTGGCTGTTTGGCCTGCTCGTGCTGCTGGTTATCGCCGGCCTGTGCTGGAAATTCTGGCCCAGCGGCGCGGCCCATAAAGACGCGCCGGCCGGGCACACCGGTAAAACCGGCATGGCACGCCCGGGCTTCGGCGGTTCCACCGGCCCGGTGCCGGTGCGTGTGGCGCCGGCAGTGCTGGGGGAGTTCCCGGTGTACTACAAGGCCCTGGGCACGGTCACGGCGCTCAACACTATTAATGTGCGCAGCCGTGTGGGTGGCGAGTTGGTGAGGATTGCCTTTGAAGAAGGGCAAATGGTCAAGGCTGGCGACCTGTTGGCGGAAATCGACCCGCGCAGCTACCAGAACGCCTTGCTCCAGGCCCAGGGCACGCTGTTGCAGAACCAGGCCCAGCTGAAAAACGCTCAGGTGGACGTCGAGCGTTATCGCGGGCTGTACGCCCAGGACAGTATTGCCAAGCAGACCCTGGACACCGCCGAAGCGCTGGTCCTGCAATACCAGGGCACGGTCAAGACCAACCAGGGCGCGGTGGACGACGCCAAGCTCAACCTCGAATTCACCAAGATCCGCGCGCCGATCGGCGGCCGCGTTGGCTTGCGCCAGCTCGACGTCGGCAACCTGGTCGCCGCCAATGACACCACGGCCCTGGCGGTGATCACCCAGACCCAGCCGATCAGCGTGGCCTTCACCCTGCCGGAAAACACCCTGGAAACCGTGCTCGCCCGTTACCACGCCGGCAACAAGCTGCCGGTGGAAGCCTGGGACCGTGGCGACACGAAAAAGCAGGCCGTCGGCGTGCTGCAAAGCCTGGACAACCAGATCGATGTCACCACCGGCACACTGAAGTTCAAGGCGCGCTTCGATAACAAGGACCAGGCGCTGTTCCCCAACCAGTTCGTCAATGTGCACTTACTCGCCGACACCCTGCATAACGTGGTGCTGGCACCGTCTGCGGCGATCCAGTTCGGCAACACCGGCACCTTTGTCTACAAGCTCGACGGCGACAATAAGGTCAAGGTCCAGCCTTTGGTGCTCGGTGACACCGACGGCGACAACACCGTGATCAAGGAGGGCCTGGTCGCCGGCGACCGCGTGGTACTGGAAGGCACCGACCGCCTCAAGGACGGCAGCGAAATCGAAGTGGTCAATGACAGCAGCGAAGTGCCGACCACGCCGACCGAACACCTGCAAGGCAAGCCTGCGGCAAAAGGGGAGACCGGCGCTGACGCCGGCAAGGCGCAAAAGGTCGGTTCATGAACCTGTCACGCCTGTTCATCCTTCGCCCGGTCGCCACCACGCTGAGCATGCTGGCCATGGTGCTGGCCGGTGTCATTTCGTACCGCTTGCTGCCGGTGTCGGCCTTGCCCCAGGTGGACTACCCGACGATCCGGGTGATGACCTTGTACCCCGGCGCCAGCCCTGATGTGATGACCAGCGCGGTGACCGCACCCCTTGAGCGCCAGTTCGGGCAGATGCCCGGGCTGACCCAGATGGCGTCCACCAGCTCCGGCGGCGCCTCGGTGTTGACCCTGCGTTTCAACCTCGACATCAATATGGATGTTGCCGAGCAACAGGTGCAGGCCGCAATCAACGCCGCCACCAACCTGCTGCCCAAGGATTTGCCGGCGCCGCCGGTGTACAACAAGGTCAACCCGGCGGATACCCCGGTGCTGACCCTGGCAATCACCTCCAAGACCATGCTGCTGCCCAAGCTCAATGATTTGGTCGACACGCGCATGGCGCAGAAAATCGCGCAGATCAGCGGCGTCGGCATGGTCAGCATCGCCGGTGGCCAGCGCCAGGCCGTGCGCATCAAGGTCAACCCCGAGGCCCTGGCGGCCAATGGCTTGAACCTCTCGGACGTACGCGCCCTGATCGCCGCCTCCAACGTCAACCAGCCCAAGGGTAACTTCGACGGCCCCACCCGCGTGTCGATGCTCGACGCCAACGACCAACTGGTCTCGCCCGAGCAATATGCCGAACTGATCCTGGCCTACAACAATGGCGCACCCCTGCGGCTCAAGGATGTCGCGCAGATCGTCGACGGCGCCGAAAACGAACGCCTCGCCGCCTGGGCCAATGAGAACCAGGCGGTGTTGCTCAATATCCAGCGCCAGCCGGGCGCCAACGTGATCGAGGTGGTGGACCGCATCAAGGCCCTGCTGCCGAGCATCACCGACAACCTGCCGGCCGGGCTCGATGTGACCGTGCTCACTGACCGTACCCAGACCATCCGCGCCTCGGTCAAGGATGTGCAGCATGAACTGCTGATCGCCATTGCCCTGGTGGTGATGGTGACCTTCCTGTTCCTGCGTCGGGTCAGCGCCACGATCATTCCGTCCATCGCCGTGCCGCTGTCCCTGGTGGGCACCTTTGGCGTGATGTACCTGGCCGGATTCTCCATCAATAACCTGACACTGATGGCCCTGACCATCGCCACCGGGTTTGTGGTGGACGACGCCATCGTCATGCTGGAGAACATCTCGCGCTATATCGAGGAAGGCGAGACGCCGATGGCCGCCGCGCTCAAGGGCGCCAAGCAGATCGGTTTCACCCTGGTGTCCCTGACGCTGTCGTTGATCGCGGTATTGATTCCTTTGCTGTTCATGGCCGACGTGGTCGGGCGGCTGTTCCGTGAGTTCGCTATCACCCTGGCAGTGGCGATCCTGATTTCCCTGGTGGTGTCCCTGACCCTGACGCCAATGATGTGCGCGCGCCTGCTCAAGCGAGAACCCAAGGAAGAAGAGCAGGGGCGCTTCTACAAAGCCAGCGGTGCCTGGATCGATTGGCTGATCGAAGCCTACGGCCGCAAATTGCAGTGGGTGCTCAAGCACCAGCCGCTGACCTTGCTGGTGGCCATCGCTACCCTGGGCCTCACGGTAGTGCTGTACCTCGTGGTGCCCAAGGGCTTCTTCCCGGTGCAGGACACCGGGGTGATCCAGGGGATTTCCGAGGCGCCGCAGTCGATTTCGTTTGCGGCGATGAGCCAGCGCCAGCAGGAGCTGGCGAAGATCATCCTCGCCGATCCGGCGGTGGAAAGCCTGTCTTCCTATATTGGCGTGGATGGCGATAACGCCACCCTCAACAGCGGCCGCTTGCTGATCAACCTCAAGGCCCACGGCCAGCGCGATTTGAACGCAGCACAAGTGATTACGCGACTGCAACCTGAAATCGACAAGCTGGTGGGCATCCGCCTGTTCATGCAGCCGGTGCAGGACTTGACCATTGAAGACCGTGTCAGCCGTACCCAGTACCAGTTCAGCATGTCGTCCCCGGATGCCGAGTTGCTGGCGCTGTGGAGTGGCAAGCTGGTGCATGCCCTCAGCCAGTTGCCGGAACTCACCGACGTTGCCAGCGACCTGCAGGACAAGGGCTTGCAGGTGTACCTGGTGATCGACCGCGACGCGGCCTCGCGCCTGGGCGTTAACGTCGCGACCATCACCGACGCGCTGTATGACGCCTTCGGCCAGCGGCAGATTTCCACCATCTACACCCAGGCCAGCCAGTACCGCGTGGTGCTGCAGGCTCAGTCCGGCGAGACCCTCGGCCCGGCGGCCCTTAACCAGATCCATGTGAAGACCACCGATGGCGGCCAGGTACGGCTGTCGAGCCTGGCCCACGTGGAGCAGCGCCAGGCGCAGTTGGCGATCGCCCATATCGGCCAGTTCCCGGCGGTGATGATGTCGTTCAACCTGGCCCCCGGCGTCGCACTGGGCAAAGGTGTGGAGCTGATCAACCAGACCCAGAAGGACATTGGCATGCCGGTGGGCGTGCAAACCCAGTTCCAGGGTGCGGCCCAGGCGTTCGAGGCGTCGCTGTCGAGCACCTTGCTGCTGATCCTGGCCGCGGTGGTCACCATGTACATCGTGCTCGGTGTGCTCTATGAGAGCTATATCCACCCGATCACTATCCTATCGACCTTGCCGTCGGCGGCGGTGGGGGCCTTGCTCGCGTTGCTGCTCAGTGGCAACGACCTGGGCATGATCGCGATCATCGGCATCATCCTGCTGATCGGTATCGTGAAAAAGAACGCGATCATGATGATCGACTTCGCCCTCGACGCCGAGCGCAACCAGGGCCTGGACCCGCAGACCGCGATCTACCAGGCGGCGCTGTTGCGCTTCCGGCCGATCCTGATGACCACCCTGGCTGCGTTGTTCGGCGCGGTGCCGCTGATGCTCGCCACCGGTTCCGGTGCAGAGCTGCGCCAACCGCTGGGCCTGGTGATGGTGGGGGGCTTGCTGGTGAGCCAGGTGTTGACCCTGTTCACCACGCCGGTGATCTACCTGTACTTCGATCGTCTTGGCCGGCGCTGGCGCAAAGAACCGCAACGCCTGGAGCCGGTTGAGCCATGAACCTGTCCGGACCTTTCATTCGCCGGCCGGTAGCCACCATGCTGCTGAGCCTGGCGATCATGTTGCTCGGGGGCGTCAGCTTCAACCTGCTGCCGGTGTCGCCGCTGCCGCAGATCGACTTTCCGGTGATCGTGGTGTCGGCCAGCTTGCCCGGCGCCAGCCCCGAGGTGATGGCGTCCAGCGTAGCGACGCCGCTGGAGCGTTCCTTCGGTTCGATTGCCGGCATCACCACCATGAGCAGTTCGTCGAGCCAGGGTTCCACGCGGGTGATCCTCGCGTTCGATTCCGACCGTGATATCAACGGCGCGGCGCGGGAAGTGCAGGCGGCCATCAACGCTTCGCGCAACCTGCTGCCCAGCGGCATGCGCAGCATGCCGACCTATAAGAAGATCAACCCGTCCCAGGCACCGATCATGGTGTTGTCGCTGACCTCCGATGTGTTGCAGAAGGGCCAGTTGTACGACCTGGCCTCGACCATCCTGTCCCAGAGCCTGTCCCAGGTGCCGGGCGTAGGCGAGGTGCAGATCGGCGGCAGTTCGCTGCCGGCGGTGCGCATCGAGCTGGAGCCCAAGGCCCTCGACCAATACGGCGTCGCCCTGGACGATGTGCGCAACACCATCGCCAACGCCAACCAGCGCCGACCCAAGGGTTCCCTGGAAGACGGTGAGCGTAACTGGCAGATCCAGGCCAACGACCAGTTGGAAAAAGCCAAGGACTACGAGCCGCTGTTGATTCGTTACCAGGATGGCGCAGCCCTGCGCCTGCGGGACATCGCGAAGATCACCGATGGCGTGGAAGACCGCTACAACAGCGGTTTCTTCAACAATGACTCGGCGGTGCTGCTGGTGATCAACCGCCAGTCCGGCGCCAACATCATCGAGACGGTCAGGCAGATCAAGGCCCAGTTGCCAGCGTTGCAGGCGGTGCTGCCGTCCAGCGTCAAGCTCAGCCTGGCCATGGACCGCTCGCCGGTGATCGCCGCCACCCTGCATGAAGCCGAGATGACCTTGCTGATTGCCGTAGGCCTGGTGATCCTGGTGGTGTATCTGTTCCTGGGTAACTTCCGCGCTTCACTGATCCCGACCCTGGCGGTGCCGGTGTCGTTGGTGGGCACCTTTGCGGTGATGTACCTGTACGGTTTTTCGCTGAACAACTTTTCGCTGATGGCGCTGATCCTGGCCACCGGGCTGGTGGTGGACGACGCCATTGTGGTGCTGGAGAACATTTCCCGGCATATCGATGAAGGTGTGCCGCCTATGAAGGCTGCGTACCTGGGGGCCCAGGAAGTCGGCTTTACCTTGCTGTCGATGAACGTGTCGCTGGTGGCGGTGTTCCTGTCCATCCTGTTCATGGGCGGGATTGTCACCAACCTGTTCCGCGAATTTTCCATCACCTTGTCGGCGGCGATCATTGTCTCGCTGATCGTCTCGTTGACCCTGACGCCGATGCTCTGCGCCCGCTGGCTCAAGCCCCACGACAAAAACCAGCAGACCGGTTTGCAGCGCTGGAGCCAGAAGATCAACGACCGCATGGTCGCCGGCTACGCCACCAGCCTGGATTGGATCTTGCGCCATCGGCGCCTGACCCTGCTCAGCCTGTTGCTGACGATTGGTTTGAACGTCGCGTTGTACGTGGTGGTGCCAAAGACCTTTATGCCGCAGCAGGACACCGGCCAACTGATCGGCTTCGTGCGTGGCGACGATGGCCTGTCGTTCAGCGTGATGCAGCCGAAGATGGAGATCTTCCGCCAAGCGGTGCTCAAGGACCCGGCAGTGCTCAGCGTGGCGGGCTTTATCGGCGGCAACAACGGTACCAACAATGCGGTGATGCTGGTGCGCCTCAAGCCGATCAGCGAGCGCAGGATCTCCGCCCAGGCGGTAATCGAGCGCTTGCGCAAGGACGTGCCGCTGGTGCCGGGCGGGCGTCTGTTCCTGATGGCCGACCAGGACCTGCAGTTTGGTGGCAGCCGCGACCAGACCAGCGCGCAGTACTCCTACATCCTGCAAAGTGGTGATTTGGCCGCGTTGCGCCTGTGGTACCCGAAAGTGGTTGCGGCCATGCGCGAGTTGCCGGAGCTGACCGCCATCGACGCCCGCGAGGGTCGGGGCGCGGCCCAAGTCACGCTGATTGTCGACCGTGACCAGGCCAAGCGCCTGGGCATCGATATGGACATGGTCACGGCGGTGCTCAACAACGCCTACAGCCAGCGGCAGATTTCCACCATCTACGACAGCCTCAACCAGTACCAGGTGGTGATGGAGGTCAACCCCAAATATGCCCAGGACCCGATTACCCTCAATCAGGTGCAGGTGATCACTGCCGATGGTGCGCGGGTGCCGTTGTCGACCATTGCCCATTATGAAAACAGTCTCGCAGATGATCGCGTCAGCCATGAAGGCCAATTCGCTTCGGAGAATATCGCCTTCGACATGGCTCCCGGCGTCACGGTAGAGCAGGGCACGGCCGCTATCGAGCGGGCGATTGCCAAGGTCGGCTTGCCCGAAGATGTGATCGCCAAGATGGCCGGCACCGCCGATGCCTTTGCGGCCACGCAGAAGGGCCAGCCGTTCATGATCCTGGGCGCATTGGTGGCGGTGTACCTGGTGCTGGGCATCTTGTATGAAAGCTATATCCATCCGCTGACGATCCTTTCGACGCTGCCTTCGGCCGGGGTGGGCGCCATGCTGGCCATCTACCTGACAGGGGGCGAGTTCAGCCTGATCTCCTTGCTGGGCCTGTTCCTGCTGATCGGGGTGGTGAAGAAGAACGCTATCCTGATGATCGACCTGGCGCTGCAACTGGAACGCAACGACGGTATGGGGCCGCTGGAATCGATCCGCAGCGCCTGCCTGCTGCGTCTGCGACCGATCCTGATGACCACGCTCGCCGCGATCCTCGGCGCCTTGCCTTTGCTGCTCGGCACTGGCGATGGTGCGGAAATGCGTCGCCCCCTGGGCCTGACCATCATTGGCGGCCTGGTTTTCAGCCAGATCCTGACCCTCTACACCACCCCGGTGGTCTACCTCTATCTCGACCGCGCGCGCCATCGTTTCAACGCCTGGCGCGGCGTGCGTACCGATGCTGCCCTGGACACTGCGCTATGACCGATTCAACCCCAAATAAAATCTTCGTCAATGGCATGAAGTCATTGGCCGTGATGGTGTGCGCAGTCATGCTCGGCGCCTGTGCCATTGGGCCCGACTACCAGCGCCCGGAGGTCATCGAACCGGCGCAATTCAAGGAAGCCCAGGGCTGGCGCCAGGCTAATCCGAGTGACTCCCTGGCCCGCGGAGCCTGGTGGGAGCTGTACGGCGACCGCCAACTGAATGACTTGGTCGTGCGCCTCAACGCCTCCAACCAGACCGTCGCCCAGGCCGAAGCACGTTTTCGCCAGGCCAAGGCGCTGGTGCGCAGTTCACGCGGGGCGTTCTACCCCAGCGTCGACCTGAGCGTCGGTAAAACCCGCGCCAGCCAGGGCACCGGTAGCAGCAGCGCGAGCCTCAGCAGCTCCAGCAGCGGTATTCGCGACACCCTCAATGCGCAGTTGGGCGTGAGTTGGGAGGCCGATATCTGGGGCAAGTTGCGACGTGGCTTGGAGGCTAACGAAGCCAGCGCCGAGGCCAGCTCGGCGGACCTGGCCGCGATGCGCCTGAGCCAACAATCGGAACTGGTGCAAAGCTACCTGCAACTGCGGGTCATGGACGAACAGACACGCCTGCTGCAAGCCACGCTGGACACCTACCAACGCTCATTGAAAATGACCGAAAACCAATACCGCGCTGGCGTAGCTGGCAAGGACGCCATTGCCCAGGCGCAAACCCAGCTCAAGACCACCCAGGCCAGCCTGATCGACCTGATCTGGCAGCGCGCCCAACTGGAAAACGCCATCGCCGTATTGATCGGGGAAGCCCCGGCCAACTTCAACCTGGCCGTGAGCAAGGAAATTCCGGCACTGCCACAGATACCGGTGAGCCTGCCATCCCAGTTGCTCGAACGCCGCCCCGACATCGCTTCTGCGGAGCGCTCGGTGATCGCCGCCAACGCCAATATCGGCGTAGCCAAGGCGGCGTACTACCCGGACCTCAGCCTGAGCCTGCAGGGCGGCTATTCCAGCAGCACCTATGAGGATTGGATCAGCCTGCCGAACCGCTTCTGGTCGGTGGGGCCGAAACTGGCGATGACCCTCTTTGATGGCGGCCAGCGCTCGGCGGAAGTCGACCGCACCGTGGCCAGCTACGACGAGACCGTGGCCAAGTACCGCCAGACGGTGCTGGACGGTTTCCGCGAGGTGGAAAACTACATGGTGCAACTCAAGGTGCTGGCGGACGAGGCGGTGGTCAGCAATGAAGCGCTGGAGTCAGCGCGTGAATCGTTGCGCCTGACCGAGAACCAGTACAAGGCGGGGTTGATTGCCTACCTGGATGTGGTCACGGTGCAAGCGACGGCCCTGAGTAACGAGCGTACGGTGCTGAACTTGCTGCAGTCGCGGTTGGTGGCGAGCGTGCAGCTGATTGCGGCGCTGGGGGGCGGCTGGGACGGCCAGACTTCCCTGGCCGAGAAGGAGTGACCCGGCCCAAATGTGGGAGGGGGCTTGATCCCCGATGGCGGCTTGGCAGCCGACCAGTATTTGACTGATGGTCTCGGTCCAAATGTGGGAGGGGGCTTGCCTCCGATGGCGGCCTGACAGCCGACCAGTATTTGACGGGTGGTCTCGGTCCAAATGTGGGAGGGGGCTTGCCCCCGATGGCGGCCTGACAGCCGACCAGGATGTTGGATCAGACCGTGTACATATCCATTGCTGCGGTAACGACCACTATTGGTTCCGCTTTTACAGCGGGTCACTTTTGAAAAGCGCAAAAGTAACCAAAACGCTCTTGCCCCACCACTCGGCACCTCGCCCAGGCTCGGTGTGCCCGTAATCCGACAGGGATTTGGGGGGCCGCCGCCACGCGCCATCCATGGCGCGGGGCGGCTAAACCGGCATCCCTGCCGGTTTACCCCCCAAATCCCTGTCGAATTCCGGCCAGCGTGGTTTAACGGGGCGCCTGAGATCAAAAGCAGATCAAGATCAAGGTCAAGAGCGGCTCGCTTCGCATCGTGGTTACTGACGGTCGCTACGTCAGAGTTGTGTAGATACCCATGGCCATCGGGGGCAGTCGAATCCTCGCATCGCCCCTCCCACATTTTAATCATCCTTGGTGGCCAGAAAATGCCTCATGAGGCCATCCGATTGACGCCAAAAAATCACTAATGGCCTTCTGATAATTAATCACCTGCCCCAGATTCATTCTCGCTACAATCGCCCGCTTTGCCACCCTGCACGGGCTTTTACACCCCGGTAGCCCGCGAGAAGTCCCATGCTGATCGGTAGCTATTCAACCTCCCTTGTCGTGATTTCCCTGTGCGTCGCTGTGCTGGCGTCCTACACCGCGTTGGACCTGGCCGGGCGTATCGCTACCGCCAAGGGGCGCGCCGTTTATCTATGGATCAGCGGCGGTGCATTGGCGATGGGCGTCGGTGTCTGGTCCATGCACTTTATCGGCATGTTGGCCCTGCGCCTGCCGTTTACCCTTGGGTTTGACCTGGGCATCACTGCGCTGTCGCTGTTGATTGCGGTGTTATCCAGTGGCTTCGCCTTGTGGCTGGTCAGTCAGCCACGCCTGCCGGCCTGGCAGTTGGCGTTCGGTGCGTTGGTCATGGGGGCTGGTATCGCCAGTATGCATTACACCGGCATGGCTGCGATGCGCATGACCCCGGGTATCGACTATGACCTGACCCTGTTCGGCGCTTCGTTATTGATCGCGGTAGTGGCTTGCGGTGCGGCACTGTGGATCGCCTTCAACCTGCGCCGCAACACGCCTTATGTGCGCCTGGCGCGAGGTGGTGCGGCAGTGGTGATGGGTGTGGCTATCGTCGGCATGCACTTCACCGGGATGGCCGCGGCGCGTTTTGCCGACGACAGCTTTTGCGGTGCCGCACTGACGGGCGTGAGCGGCAGGGGCCTGGATAACCTGGTCTTGGTGACCTCTTTGGCGGTGCTGGTCATTGCGCTATTGACCTCGCTGCTCGACGCACGCCTTGAAGCGCGCACCGCCGTGCTCGCCGATTCCCTGACCCTGGCCAACCAGGAGCTGACCCACCTGGCCCTGCATGACATGCTCACTGGCCTGCCCAATCGCACGCTGCTGGCGGATCGCATCCAGCAAGGTATCCAGGCGGTGAATGAGCGGGGCGGCTGTTTTGCCTTGATGTTTATCGACCTGGATGGCTTCAAGCCGGTCAATGACGCCTTTGGTCATCACATGGGCGACCAGTTGCTGCGCGAGGTCGGCCTGCGTCTGCGCGAGGACTTGCGCAGCCAGGACACCCTGGCCCGTATTGGCGGTGACGAGTTTGTGCTGCTGGTGCAATTGACCCAGCCGGACGATGCCATGGGCTTGGCCGAGCGCCAGGTCGGCCTGATCAACCGCACCTTCAAGGTCGCCGAGCATGAGTTGAACATCTCTGCCAGCATCGGCATCGCCCTGTTCCCGGGCAACGGCAGCAGCCCTCAGGAATTGTTGATGAACGCCGATGCGGCGATGTACCACGCTAAGGGCATGGGCAAGAACGGCTACAGCTTCTTCGATGTATCGATGAACACTAATGCGCGCAAGCAATTGCAACTGTTGCAGGACCTGCGCAATGCCCTCGAACATGGGCAGTTTCGCTTGTATTACCAGCCCAAGTTCGACGCGGTGAGCGGTATTGCGGTGGGCGCCGAGGCGTTGCTGCGCTGGGAGCACCCGCAGCAAGGCCTGCTGTTGCCGGCCACTTTTATCGCACTGGCGGAGAAGACCGGGCTGATCATTCCCATTGGCGAGTGGGTACTCAACGAAGCCTGCCGCCAGATGAGCCTGTGGTACGCCCAGGGTTATGGGAGCTGGCGCATTGCCGTGAACCTCTCGGCGTTGCAGTTCTGTCACGCCGGGTTGGTCAACAGCGTAGCGGCCGCCCTGGAGCGTCACCAATTGCCCGCCAACAGCCTGACCCTGGAAATTACCGAGACCACCGCCATGAGCGATGCCGACGCGAGCATGACGGTGTTGCAGCAGCTCTCGGACATGGGCGTCGACCTGTCCATCGATGACTTTGGCACCGGCTACTCCAGCCTGATGTACCTCAAGCGCCTGCCGGCCAACGAGTTGAAGATTGATCGCGGCTTCGTGCGCGACCTGGAACACGACAGCGACGACGCGGCGATCGTCTCGGCCATCGTGGCCCTCGGCCAGGCCCTGGGCTTGCGAATTGTGGCCGAAGGCGTGGAAACCGATGTGCAGCAGGATTTTCTCACTCGCCTGGGATGTGATTCGTTGCAGGGCTACTTGTTGGGGCACCCATTGCCAGCCGATAGCTTCATGGCAGATATCCGGAGCGCCGAACAAACGGTAGCGCCTGACAAAAGCTATGAGTGACGGGTATTCTTGGATCCAACCCTAAACATCAGGTTGAATCTGGAGACCGCAGCCATGGATAAAGTTGTCATCATCACCGGAGGTAGCCGTGGTATTGGTGCCGAGACGGCGCTGCTGGCCGCTCGCGAGGGGTATCGCATCTGCATTAATTACCACTCTGACGAGAAGGCCGCCCAGGGCATGCTTGAACAAGTGCGCGGTTTGGGCGCCCAGGCCATTGCGGTGCGCGCCGATGTCAGCAGCGAAGATGAGGTGATCGCGTTGTTCAATCGCGTGGACGCCGAACTGGGCCGTGTCACGGCACTGGTCAATAATGCCGGCACGGTTGGGCATAAGTCGCGGGTCGATGAAATGTCCGAATTTCGTCTCCTGAAAATCATGAAGACCAATGTGCTGGGCCCGATCCTGTGCGCCAAGCATGCGGTGCTGCGCATGTCGCCCCGGCATGGCGGCCAGGGTGGCAGCATTGTCAACGTATCGTCGGTGGCGGCGCGCCTGGGATCGCCGGGTGAGTATGTCGACTATGCTGCGTCCAAGGGTGCCCTGGACACCTTCACGCTTGGCCTGTCGAAAGAGGTCGCGGGTGAAGGCATTCGTGTCAACGCGGTACGTCCCGGCTACATCTTTACCGATTTCCACGCCCTCAGCGGTGACCCGGACCGGGTCAGCAAGCTGGAGTCCGGCATTCCCATGGCCCGTGGTGGGCGCCCGGACGAGGTGGCGGAGGCGATTATCTGGCTGCTGTCGGACAAGGCTTCATACGCCACCGGAACCTTCCTGGATCTGGGTGGAGGACGTTAAATCTCGAGGCTAGCGCCCCAGGTTTTGCAGCACGTCGTAGCCGTCTTGCGCGAATGCTGCTAGTAGGCGCGCCTCGGAATTTTTACGGGTGGAATAGCCCACCGTTAAAACGAACGCACAATCCGCCCTAGCGTTTCCATGGCCTTTTCCGACGCCTCGGTCCACGGGCTGCCGTAGTTCAAGCGAATGCAATTGCTGAACCGTCGGGTCGCCGAAAAAATTGGCCCCGGGGCAATGCTGATGCCTTGGGCCAAAGCCATTTTGAACAATTTCAGTGAGTCGGTCTGTTCCGGCAATTCCAGCCACAGGAAATACCCGCCGGCCGGCTGGCTGACCCGTGTCTGGGCCGGGAAGTAACGGGCGATGGCTGCCAGCATGGCGCTTTGCTGTTCTTCCAGGGCATAGCGCAGTTTGCGCAGGTGCCGGTCATAACCGCCGTGCTGCAGGTAGTCGGCAATTGCCGCCTGGGCCGGCATCGATGGGCACAACGAGGTCATCAGTTTCAGGCGCTCAACCTTCTGCGCGAAACGCCCGGCCGCGACCCAGCCGACGCGGTAACCCGGTGCCAGGCTCTTGGCAAAGGAACCGCAGTGCATCACCAACCCTTCTGTATCGAAAGCCTTGGCCGGCTTGGGCGCTTGCTGCCCGTAATACAGCTCTGCATAGACGTCATCTTCGATCAACGGCACCTGATGGCTGCGCAGCAGTTCCACCAGCGCCTGTTTTTTTGCCTCCGGCAAGGTCGCGCCCATGGGGTTCTGGAAGCTGGTCATGGTCCAGCAGGCCTTGATCGGATAGCGCTCAAGGCATTGGGCAAGGGCGTCGAGGTCAATGCCGTCGCGTGGGTGCACCGGGATTTCCACGGCCTTGAGCTTCAGGCGCTCCAGCACTTGCAGGCAGGCATAGAACGCCGGGGCCTCGATGGCAACCAGGTCGCCGGGTTCGGTCACGGCCTGCAGGCACAGGTTCAGTGCTTCAAGGGCGCCATTGGTGATCAACAGCTCCTCCATGGGCAGCATCAGGCCGCCGACCATGTAACGCAGGGCAATCTGTCGGCGCAGTTGCGGATTGCCCGGCGACATGTCGGTGACGACCAGGCGCGGGTCCATTTCGCGGCTGGCACTGGCAAGGGACCGAGCCAGACGGGGCAGTGGGAATAACATCGGGCTGGGGAACGCCGAGCCAAAGGGCACGGTGTTGGGGTCCTTGATGGAGTCCAGGACCGAGAACACCAGTTCGCTCACGTCTACATCGGTGGATTCGTGCACCTGCTCACTCACCTCCGGTTCGGAAAACGGGCTGGGCGCATGGGTGTTGACGAAGTAGCCGGAACGCGGCCGTGCGCGAATCAGGCCGCGGCGCTCCAGCAGATAGTAAGCCTGGAACACTGTGGACGGGCTGACGCCATAGGTCTGGCTGGCATAGCGCACCGAGGGTACGCGCTGGCCAGGGCCGAGAACGCCGGAGCGGATCAGTTCTGCGATGTCGTCGGCGAATTTTTCGTAGCGTTTCATGGGGGCCTTAAACAGGTTTTTCTGTGTGTACGCTGGGGATCTCTATCTATCCAGATAGACTTCAGCGATTCAACGGTGCAACAAAACGACTGTCTGCAGCGCTGTAGATCCAGGGTTCATCCACATCCGTGACTTTGAAGCGGATAGCCTGCGAACTGCTCACCGGTTTGTCCGCCAGCAATGCCACCGACACCGGTACATCGACGATTTCCCCGGGCGCCAGGCTGACCTGGGTCTTGCCCTGCAACTGGAAGCCGTCGGCGTCCACCAGTTCCAGACGGTAGTCCTGGCGTTGCTGGGTCTTGTTGATGACCTTGAGGCTGTAGATGTTTTCGATCAAGCCCTGGCTGTTTTCGCGGAACATACCACGGTCCTTGGTCACGTCCAGCGATACCATCGGCCGTTCGACCAAGGCCACCACCAAGGCTGCGATCATCACCAACAGCACGGCACTGTAGCCGATCAGGCGGGGTCGCAGCAGGTGAGTCTTGCCGCCTTGCAGTTGGTGTTCGCTGGTATAGCTCACCAAGCCACGGGCATAGCCCATTTTGTCCATGATCGAGTCACACGCGTCGATGCATGCCGCGCAGCCGATGCATTCCATTTGCAGGCCGTCACGAATATCGATGCCGGTGGGGCATACCTGCACGCACAATTGGCAGTCGATGCAATCGCCGAGGCCGACCTCTGCCGGCTGCGCTTCGCGTTTACGCGGGCCACGGCGTTCGCCGCGGGCGGCGTCGTAGGAAATGGTCAGGGTGTCTTTATCAAACATCACGCTCTGGAACCGCGCATAAGGGCACATGTGCATGCACACCGCTTCGCGCAGCCAGCCGGCATTGATGTAAGTGGCGCCGGTAAAAAACAGCACCCAGAACAGGCTCACGCCGCCCATCTGCCAGGTCAGCAATTCGGTAGTGAGCGGACGGATGGGCGTGAAGTAGCCAACAAACGTCAGCCCCGTCAGCACGCTGATACCCAGCCACAACGTATGTTTGGCCGAGCGCCGCGCCAGTTTATTCAGGCTCCACGGTGCGGCTTGCAGCTTGATGCGTTGGTTGCGCTCGCCCTCGGTGACCTTTTCACACCACATGAACAGCCAGGTGAACGAGCTTTGCGGGCAGGTGTAGCCGCACCATACGCGGCCGGCAAACACCGTGATCGCAAACAGGCCGAAGGCGCAGATGATCAGCAGCGCCGACAGCAGGATGAAATCCTGAGGCCAGAAAGTAGCACCGAAGATGTGAAACTTACTCTCGGCCAGGTCCCACAGCACGGCTTGGCGGCCACTCCAGTTCAGCCATACGGTGCCGAAAAAGGCCAGGAACAGCAGGCCGGCACCGCCGACGCGTAAGGTGCGGAACACGCCGGTGAAGCTGCGGGTATGGATCAGGTTGTCGCTGGATTTGGCCTTCACCTTCTTTAGGTGGTTGGGCTCAAAGGTTTCCACGGTTGGGATTCGTTCGCTCATGGTCGTTCGCTCATCAGCCTCCATCAGGCCGGGGAACTATGGGCGACAGGCTGTATACATAACAGGCTCAGGTATAGTGATAAAAAGCGGATCAGATGGGTCTGGTTTAACCGTCTTTGGCAATCTGCTGTACCCCAGGCTCACTGGGGTACAGAGGGGATTTGATCTGTATTGATACAGATCAATTAAATCACCGAACCCGGTTTTTCGGCCTTTACGTGATTACGACCATCCTTGGCGCCCTCTACTGTGAGGGCGTCGGCCTCGGCTTCGGTGATGTAGATCTGCTGGCCGGCCAATTCAACATAAGACATGGATTTTTCATTGTCGGTAAGGATGTTTACCCGAGTAGCCGGCAGGCTTTGTTCCTTGCCGGTCTTGTCGAGCGTGAAGTAGCACAAATGATTTTCGATGCGTACAGACATGGCGATCTCCTGTTCATGGGCTATGTCCGGTTAGGCGACGGCAACGCTGGCGGGTTCCAGGCAACTGACTGGCGGTCTGTGATGTCTACCTTTCATTCACAATAAGAAGGGACACATCCATGGACGCCTGGTGGCATCAAGTGTGGCAAACCCTGCAGGCTGAATTTGCCGACATCGGCGACGCTCGGCAGTTGACGCAAATCACCGTGCGCCTGCTCATCGCCGCGCTTTTGGGCGGCATCCTGGGGTTTGAACGGGAACAAAAGGGCAAGGCGGCCGGGGTGCGCACCCATATGCTGGTGGCCTTGGGCGCCGCATTGTTTGTGCTGGTACCGCAAGTGTCCGGCAGCCAGGCAGACGCCATGAGCCGTGTCGTGCAGGGGGTGATTGCAGGGATCGGCTTCCTCGGTGCAGGCACCATCCTCAAGGGCAAGGAGGACGAAGAGGGTCAGCATGTGAAGGGCCTGACCACGGCGGCCGGGTTGTGGATGACCGCCGCCATTGGCGTGGCGGCGGGGATGGGGCGTGAATCGACTGCGGTACTCAGTACGCTGCTGGCGCTGGTGGTATTCAGTGTGATGCCACGGGTCGTCAAGCTGCTGGAGAAGGATGAGTGACGCGGGTCAGGTGGTGAGGTTGCTGTACCTCACCTCACCGAAGACCTTCACTACAAAAGGCGGCTCTCCCGGCTTGCCGGAAATCATCACCACGCTCGCATTATTGGCCGGGCAGTAGTGGATCTGCATTTCACCACTGGCTCCTGAAAAATTTTCTACCAATTTCAACGGTTTGTTGCCGAGTTGGTGTCGAATTGCCGATACATCGAGTTTGTCTTTGTTGTGGTCAAAATCCATCACCTCCTTAGGTGTATCAAAGTTTGATTCGTGGATAGTGTGGAAGGTGAAGGTCTGGCTATTGTCAGTCCTGGGGTTGTTGCGGGTGCTCCGGTGGCTTTGGTTGTTGTTGTTGTTGTTGTTGTTGTTGTTGTCAGGTTTGAGGCTGTCTGCCGCTGGCGGTGAATTGTCCGGTTGCGGGGCCGGCTCGCCGAGGTCCACTTCCTTGCCGATATCGAAGAGGGCCGAGGCGAGGGGCGTACTTTGCCGCACCCGCTGTTTGGTATAAGAGTCCTCAACGCGTAGCTCATGCTCGACTTGCTTATATTGGCTGAAGCCTTCCTCGGGATCAGAAATGGAGATGCGGCTGCGGATCTCTTGAGAGCTCAAACCCGATGCCTCGGTCTGCGAGGAGCGGTCATGAATCTTCTGCAGGCTTGACTGACCTAAACGCTCCTTCACTTCGGTAATCGCCTTACGCGCCTCATCTGCATCCGGGCCTTGCAGCAAGGACAGGACATTTTCCTTGCTCAACAGGCTCCGGATTGCGGCCAACTGCCCTGCGGACTCCTGGGAGTTCGGATCGCGCAGCATCTTGGTCATGTTCTCCGGGCTGGTGAGCGCACGAAGTTGGGCGAGTCGGGGGGCGTCGGTACCGGGCGCCTGCGGTTCTACGTTCGTAGTGGGTGGAGGGCTGGGTGGCGTTGAGATTTGCCCAGCCTTGGGAGCATCGGCATTGGGCACCTGCGGTTTTACGTTGGTCGAGGGGGCAGGGTTGGGCGGGGTAGAAGCTTGCGGCCCTGTGGGGAGGTCCGAGGGGTGCCTGTCAGGCTCTTTCCTGCGCATGATTCCGCTGGGCCCGGCCCTTAGTAAATCGTCAAGTTTCTGTCGATGATCGTTGGCGGACGGTTGTTGTACGCCGTGAATATTCGACGTCGGTGGCAACATTGAGATGCTCATAAAAATTACTCGCTTAACGGACGGGATAGTCTGCGGCCAGCAACGGGGCGGGTCAGCGCACGAGTACTGAATCTATCTTGAACGTCGAAGCGGGCATCTCGGTGCTGTCTGTGATTAGGGTGGGAAAAATCAGCAGCGCTTGCCCACGATGTTTTGTTCGCAAGCAAGCGGGCCTGTGAATCAGGCGATAACGGGCGGCATCGTTGCGGGGGGCTCCTGCACGGGCGGTGGCTCGTTTTCAGGCGGCTCTTGTTCAGGAACAGGTCGGGGTTCTGTGGGCGGCAGCGGGGGCTCGTCGATATTCGGATCTTCGGGTTCAGGGGGTATCGGGATATTCATCGGTATGGCCTCGTTTGTGCTTTGCTCTATCGGTGGACCATGGCCTGCGGGAATTGATTCCCGCCCAGTGGCGGTATATCCACCTGAACTTTTGAATGGCACCCAGGCTCGGACCTTATACGGCCCTGCTCAGGGAGAGCGTCGCCGTTTCTGAATTCGGATCAAGCAAAGGGCGTCCACGGGGGCGTAAGGGGAAGATGCTCGATGACTGCTGAAACACTGGCTCCAGAAGATTCCGTACTGCCGCTGTCCCAGGCGCTTTTGTTACCCAGGATCGCTATCGAAAGCACCATGCCAGTGATCGACAATGGCGAGTTCGCCGTCAAGGCGGTGGTTGGCCAGCGGATCAATGTCACCAGCAAAGTGTTCGCCGATGGCCACGACAAACTGGCGGTACTCATCCGCTGGCGAGCGCGGGAGGATGAAAGCTGGCACAGCGTGGTCATGAACGATGTCGGCAACAATGGCTGGGAGGGGGCATTCAGCGTCGCCCAGCAGGGCCCGCACGAATACTGCATCGAAGCCTGGATCGATACCTTCGCCAGCTTTTGCTACGAACTGCGCAAGAAACATGAGGCCGGGGTGCCGGTCAGCCTCGAACTGCAGGAAGGCCGCAGCCTGGTGCTGCAGGCCGCCGAACGCAGTGACAACGAACTGCGCGACCGCTTGATGCTGTTGCACCACGAACTGTCGGGCCTGCTGGAAACCGAGCAGGTGGCGCTGTTTCTGCATGAAAACAGTGCACACTTGATGACCCAGGCCGATCACCGCGCCTACCTGAGCATCAGCCCGGTGTACCCGATTGATGTGGAGCGCGAAGCGGCGCAGTTTGCCAGTTGGTACGAGCTGTTTCCCCGCTCGATCACCGAAGATCCGGCGCGCCACGGCACCTTCAACGATGTGCACTCGCGCTTGTCGATGATCCATGACATGGGCTTTGACGTGCTGTACTTCCCGCCGATCCATCCCATCGGCCGCAGCCATCGCAAGGGCAAGAACAATTCCCTGACGGCCGGCCCCGATGATCCCGGCAGCCCCTATGCCATCGGCAGTGAGGAGGGCGGTCACGAGGCGATCCACCCGCAACTGGGTAGTCGCGACGATTTTCGCCGGTTGGTCAAGGCTGCCGCCGACCACGGCCTGGAAATCGCCCTGGACTTCGCCATCCAGTGTTCCCAGGACCATCCGTGGCTCAAGCAGCACCCGGGCTGGTTCAACTGGCGCCCGGACGGCACGATCAAGTACGCGGAAAACCCGCCAAAGAAATACCAGGACATCGTTAACGTCGACTTCTATGCGGCGGATGCGATCCCCGGCTTGTGGACCGGGCTGCGCGACATTGTGGTGGGCTGGGTGGAAGAGGGCGTCAAGACCTTTCGGGTCGACAACCCCCACACCAAGCCGCTGCCGTTCTGGCAGTGGCTGATCAGCGACGTCAGGGCCAAATATCCTGAGGTGATCTTCCTGGCGGAGGCTTTCACCACCCCGGCCATGATGGCGCGCCTGGGCAAGGTCGGTTACTCCCAGAGCTACACCTACTTCACCTGGCGCAACACCAAGGCCGAGTTGAGCGAATACCTGACGCAGCTGAACCAATCGCCGTGGCGCGAATGCTACCGGCCGAATTTCTTCGTCAATACACCGGACATCAACCCAGGCTTTTTGCACCAGTCCGGGCGCCCCGGCTTCTTGATCCGTGCCGCCCTGGCGACCATGGGCTCGGGCCTGTGGGGTATGTATTCGGGCTTTGAGCTGTGTGAAGCCGCGCCAGTGCCGGGCAAAGAGGAATACCTGGATTCGGAGAAGTACGAAATCCGCCCCCGGGACTTCACCGCGCCCGGCAATATCATTGCCGAGATCGCCCAGCTCAACCGTATCCGTCGGCAGAACCCGGCGTTGCAGACCCATCTGGGGCTCAAGCTCTACAACGCCTGGAACGACAACATCCTGTATTTCGGCAAGCGCAGCGAAGATGGCAGCAACTTTATCCTGGTGGCGGTCAACCTCGACCCCTTCAATGCCCAGGAAGCTCATTTCGAGTTGCCGCTGTGGGAGATGGGCCTGCCGGACGACGCCCAGACCCAGGGTGAAGACTTGATGAACGGCCATCGCTGGACCTGGTACGGCAAGACCCAATGGACACGGCTTGAACCGCAGATGCCATTTGGGATCTGGCGTATCACCGCTGGCTGAATCTGATCGTTCCCACGCTCTGCGTGGGAATGCAGCCCCGGACGCTCCGCGTCCCAACGCGTGACGCAGAGCGTCACATGAGGCATTCCCACGCAGAGCATGGGAACGATCTTCGAAGTATTTCAGGAGTTTCCAATGGCGAAGAAACCCAAGGCAGCCACCTTTATCAAAGACCCGCTCTGGTACAAGGACGCGGTGATCTATCAGGTCCACGTCAAATCCTATTTCGACTCCAACAACGACGGTATCGGTGACTTTCCCGGGCTTATTGCCAAGCTCGACTACATTGCCGACCTCGGTGTGAACACCATCTGGCTGTTGCCGTTTTACCCTTCGCCACGCCGTGATGACGGCTACGATATTGCCGAGTACCGGGGCGTGCACAGCGACTACGGGACCATGGCCGACGCCAAGCGCTTCATTGCCGAAGCCCACAAGCGCGGGCTGCGGGTGATCACCGAGCTGGTGATCAATCACACCTCCGACCAGCACCCCTGGTTCCAGCGTGCGCGCAAGGCCAAGCCGGGCTCGGCGGCACGGGATTTCTACGTGTGGTCGGACGATGACCAGAAGTACGACGGCACGCGCATTATTTTCCTCGACACCGAAAAGTCCAACTGGACCTGGGACCCGGTGGCGGGCCAGTACTTCTGGCATCGCTTCTATTCGCACCAGCCCGACCTCAACTTCGATAACCCGCAAGTGATGAAAGCGGTGCTGTCGGTGATGCGCTATTGGCTCGACCTGGGCATCGACGGCCTGCGCCTGGATGCCATCCCCTACCTGATCGAACGCGACGGCACCAATAACGAAAATCTTGCGGAGACCCACGATGTCCTCAAGCAGATCCGTGCCGAAATCGACGCCCATTACCCTGACCGCATGCTGCTGGCCGAGGCCAACCAATGGCCGGAAGACACCCAGCTGTACTTTGGCGACCGCAAGGGCGATGACGGCGATGAATGCCACATGGCCTTCCACTTTCCGCTGATGCCGCGCATGTACATGGCGTTGGCCCAGGAAGATCGCTTCCCCATCACTGATATTTTGCGTCAGACCCCGGAGATTCCCGCCAACTGTCAATGGGCGATCTTCTTGCGCAACCACGATGAGCTGACCCTTGAAATGGTCACCGACAAGGAGCGCGACTACCTGTGGAACTACTACGCCGCCGACCGCCGCGCGCGTATCAACCTGGGCATCCGCCGGCGCCTGGCGCCGCTGATGGAGCGCGATCGCCGCCGTGTGGAGCTGCTCAATAGCCTGTTGCTGTCGATGCCGGGCACGCCGACCTTGTATTACGGCGATGAAATTGGCATGGGTGACAACATCTACCTGGGCGACCGCGACGGCGTGCGTACACCGATGCAATGGTCCATCGACCGCAACGGCGGTTTTTCCCGCGCCGACCCGGCCAGCCTGGTGTTGCCGCCGATCATGGATGCGCAATACGGTTATCAGTCGGTCAACGTCGAAACCCAGGCCCAGGACCCGCACTCGCTGCTCAACTGGACCCGACGCATGCTCGCCGTGCGCAAGCAGTCCAAGGCGTTTGGCCGAGGCAGCCTGAAAATGCTTTCGCCAACCAATCGCCGCATCCTCGCCTATACCCGTGAGTACACCGGCGAAGATGGCCACAGCGAGATCATCCTGTGCGTGGCCAACGTGTCGCGCAGCGCCCAGGCGGCGGAGTTGGACCTGTCTGCCTTTGCCGGCATGGTGCCGGTGGAAATGCTTGGCGGTAATGCGTTCCCACCCATCGGCCAGCTGAATTTCCTGCTGACCCTGGCGCCCTATGGCTTCTATTGGTTTGTACTGGCGGCGGAGAACCAGATGCCAAGCTGGCATGTGGAACCGGCGCAAAGCATGCCTGACTTCACCACCCTGGTACTGAAAAAACGCATGGAAGAATTGCTGGAAGAACCTTGCCGCGCCAGTCTTGAGCAAACCTCATTGCCGGCCTGGCTGCCCAAGCGTCGCTGGTTTGCCGGCAAGGACATGGCCATCGACCGTGTGCACATCGCTTATGGCGTACGCTTTGGTGACCCGCAGCACCCGGTGCTGCTCAGTGAAATCGAGGTAACCAGTGGTGGCCAGGTCAGCCGTTATCAATTGCCGTTGGGCTTTCTGGGCGAAGACCAGTTCACCAGTGCCTTGCCCCAGCAATTGGCCCTGGCTCGCGTGCGGCGTACCCGCCAGGTGGGGTTGGTGACTGATGCGTTCAGCCTTGAGCAGTTTATCCGTGAGGTGATCCAGGCCATGCAGGCCGGTACCGTGCTCAGCTCCGTTGAGGGCGATCTGCGTTTCGAGTCGACCCAACACCTGGCCGGGCTGCAACTGGGCAATGAATCGCCGGTGCGCTACTTGTCCGCCGAGCAGTCCAACAGCTCGGTGGTCGTGGGCGAGAGCCTGGTGCTCAAGTTGATCCGCAAAGTCAGCGCCGGGGTGCACCCGGAACTGGAAATGAGCGCCTACCTGACCACTGCGGGCTACCCGAATATCTCGCCATTGCTGGGTTCGATGAGCCGCCGTGATGGGCAAGGGCAGGACAACCTGCTGATGATTGCCCAGGGCTACCTGAGTAACCAGGGCGATGCCTGGAGCTGGACCCAGAACAACCTGGAACGGGCGATCCGTGATGAGCTGGCTGAGGCAATCTCTGAACAGGAACAACACTACAATGCCCTCGGCGAGTTGGCAGATTTTGCCGAGGTGCTCGGCCGGCGCCTGGGAGAAATGCACCTGGTGCTGGGCGCGCCGACCACCGACAAGGCCTTCAAGCCCGAAGTCACTACCGCCAAGGATACCCAGGCCTGGGCCAAGGATGTCGGCGCCCAGATCGACCGCGCCCTGCAACTGCTCAAACTTCATCAAAGCCAGTTGAACCCCGCTGATCAGGCGTTGGTCAGTGAATTACTGGCGCAGAAAAAAGCCATCGCCGGGCATGTCCAGGCGCTGGCAAAGGCCACGCTGGGCGGGTTGCGCATCCGGGTGCATGGAGACTTGCACCTGGGGCAGGTGCTGGTGGTCAAGGGCGATGCCTACCTGATCGACTTTGAAGGCGAGCCGGCGCGACCACTGCATGAACGGCGTGGCAAACACAGCCCCTATAAAGATGTGAGTGGTGTGTTGCGCTCCTTCGATTACGCAGCGGCCATGGCCCTGAATGTGCAAGGAGTGGATCACTCGCCGGAAGCGGACATCGCGCGTAAACGCGTGACTGATCGCTACCTGAATGAAGCCCGCCGGGCATTTACCCAGGCTTACCAGGCGGCGACGGCTACACTGGCGCATGATTGGCAGGATGCCAAGGGCCAGGACGCAGCGCTGACGTTGTTCAGCCTGGAGAAGGCTGCGTACGAAGTGGCCTACGAAGCGGAGAACCGCCCGACCTGGTTGCCGGTGCCCCTGCAAGGGCTGCACGGTTTGCTCAGCGGGCTAACACCTAAATCGAAACCTGTACGCGGTGGGGAGACCTCATGAGTTTTACACATAAAGAACCGCTGCAGCCCAAGCTGACGGCATTGCCGGCGTCCAAGGACGTCGAAGCGCTGGTGCGCGCCGAGCACCCTGATCCATTCTCGATCTTGGGGCCACATGACGACGAGCAGGGCGGGCAGTTTATCCGCGTCTTTGTGCCGGAGGCGTTGAGCGTCCAAGTGCTCAGCCGCGATGGCAGCGAGACCCTTGGCAGCCTGGAGGCGAACCAGGTGCCGGGTTTGTTTGTCGGGCAGTTCAGCACGCGTCAGCCTTACCTGTTGAAAATCCAATGGGCGGGCGGCGAGCAGATCACCGAAGACCCCTACAGCTTCAGCCAATTGTTGCTGGGGGAAATGGACCTCTACCTGTTTGCCGAAGGCAATCATCGCGACCTGGGCAATTGTCTCGGCGCCCAGGTGATCAGCGTCGACGGCGTCGCGGGCGTGCGCTTTGCGGTATGGGCACCGAATGCACGGCGGGTCTCGGTGGTGGGCGACTTCAATATCTGGGACGGTCGCCGTCATCCGATGCGCCTGCGCCATCCGTCTGGCGTCTGGGAGATTTTTATCCCTCGCCTGCAACCGGGTGCCGCCTACAAATATGAAATCCTCGGTGCCCATGGGATTCTGCCGCTCAAGGCCGACCCGATGGCCCTGGCCACCCAATTGCCGCCCGATACCGCCTCTAAAGTCGCCGCGCCCTTGCAGGTGGACTGGCAGGACCATGACTGGATGCAGGCCCGTGGCGACAAGCAGAAATCCACTGCGCCGTTGTCGATCTATGAGCTGCATGTGGGCTCCTGGCAGTGCGAACTGGACGAGACCGGCGAAGTCGCCCGCCAGTACGGCTGGCGTGAACTGGCCGAGCGCCTGATTCCCTATGTGCAGCAATTGGGCTTCACTCATATCGAGCTGATGCCGATCATGGAGCATCCCTTTGGCGGCTCCTGGGGCTATCAAGCCCTGTCGCAGTTCGCGCCCAGTGCGCGCTTTGGCTCGCCGGAAGACTTCGCCTGGTTCGTCAATGCCTGCCATCAGGCAGATATCGGCGTGATCCTTGACTGGGTGCCGGCGCATTTTCCCACCGACACACACGGCCTGGCGCAATTCGACGGCACGGCGCTGTACGAGTATGCCAACCCGCTGGAAGGCTTCCACCAGGATTGGGACACGTTGATCTACAACCTGGGCCGCACCGAGGTCCACGGCTTCATGTTGGCGTCGGCGTTGCACTGGCTCAAGCATTTCCATGTCGATGGCCTGCGGGTGGATGCGGTCGCGTCGATGCTGTACCGCGACTACTCGCGCAAGGCTGGAGAGTGGGTGCCCAATCGCCATGGCGGCCGGGAAAACCTGGAAGCCATCGACTTCCTGCGGCACTTGAACGACGTGGTCGCCCTGGAAGCCCCGGGGGCCTTGGTGATTGCCGAGGAGTCCACCGCCTGGCCCGGGGTCAGCCAGCCGACCCAGCAGGGTGGCCTGGGGTTCAACTACAAGTGGAACATGGGGTGGATGCACGACTCGCTGCATTACATCCAGCAAGACCCGGTGTACCGCGCCCATCATCACAACGAACTGAGTTTTGGCCTGGTCTACGCCTGGTCCGAGCGTTTTATCCTGCCGATCTCCCATGACGAAGTGGTGCACGGCAAACACTCGCTGATCGACAAGATGCCTGGCGACCGCTGGCAGAAGTTCGCCAACCTGCGCGCCTACCTGAGTTTCATGTGGATGCACCCGGGCAAGAAGCTCTTGTTCATGGGCTGTGAGTTTGGCCAATGGCGCGAGTGGAACCATGATCAGCAACTGGATTGGTATTTGTTGCAATACCCCGAGCACCGCGGCGTGCAGAAACTGGTGGGTGACTTGAACCGCCTGTATCGCGAGGAGCCGGCGCTGCACGAACAGGATGATGCACCCCAGGGCTTCCAATGGCTGATCGGCGATGACGCGATCAACAGCGTCTACGCCTGGCTGCGCTGGAGCAAGGACGGTAAGCCGGTGCTGGTGGTCGCCAACTTCACCCCGGTACCGCGTGAAGGCTATGCGGTGGGTGTGCCCTTCGGTGGGCGCTGGAGCGAGGTGATCAACAGTGATGCGGATACCTACGCCGGGTCAAACTTTGGCAACGGTGGCGAGGTGCTTGCCCAGGAAGAGCCACGTCATGGGCAGCCGGCGTCGTTGTCGTTGAACCTGCCGCCTTTGGGCGTACTGATTCTGCGCCCGCAAGGACTTTAAGGGCTCTTACCTTGCTGGACGCAGTTGTCCAGGCTACTGGCAGGGTGCCACAATGGCGCCTTTGTCGTAGCAGTCCAAACAGGCGGTTTGCATGAACAGCTTCAGTCGTGCGCAGGATCAGGACGACGTGATCGAGGAGCAGGTGCGAACTGACCGTTTGCATCAGCTGTTTCGCCAATCGTTTTCCGCGGTGTTCGGCAGTTACTTGGGTGCGGCCATGCTCTGCTGGCTGTGCTGGGATCGCTTTGAGCACCAGGTCATGCTGGTGTGGCTGGTGTTGCTGGCGGGTGCGTCGCTGCTGCGATTGAAGATGTTCATGGGCTGGTTTGGATGCCCTGACAGCGAGCGCACGCCCGCTCGCTGGGAGCGGCATTACTGGGTCACATTGATGTTATCGGCCGGCATCTGGGGGGGCGGTGCATTGGCGGTCATGCCCAGCGATGACCGCGTATCCCAGGTGCTGGTCATGCTGTTCACCGTAGGCATGTCGGTCAGCGCGGTGTCCTGTTACTCGGCGTATCGCTACATGACGCTGGGGGCCATGGCCTTGGTGCTGCTGCCGTGTACGCTGTGGTTGTTATTCCAGCCTTCATCGATGCAGGTGGGCGTGGCGCTTGCGGCGCTGGTGTTCTCGTCCTTTGTGGTGAGTGCCACGCGCAAGCTGTCCGATGCCCTGGAAAAAGCGTTTCGCCTGACCCGGCAAATGGAATGGGCCCACACCATTTCAACCCACGCCGCACAGACCGACGAACTCACCGGCCTGATGAATCGTCGTGCTTTCTTCGAACAGGCCCAGTTGCTGTACGCACAGTGTCGGCAGAACCAGCAACCGCTGTGTGCGCTGATGCTGGACATGGACCATTTCAAATATATCAACGATACCTACGGCCACCAGGCCGGTGATCAGGTGTTGCGCCAGGTCGGCGGCGTGATAAGCGCTTCGTTTCGTCAAGCCGACGTGTCCGGGCGCCTGGGCGGTGAAGAGTTTGCCGTGCTGCTGCCCAATACCTCCCTGGAGACTGCGCGCACTATCGGTGAGCAACTGATCGAAGCGATTGCCGGCTTGAGCGCTGAACCGGTGCAGGGCCTGACCGCGAGCCTCGGGGTGGCGTCGACCGAGGGCAACGAGCAAGACCTGCCCGGCCTGATGAACGATGCCGACCAGGCGCTCTACCGCGCCAAAGCCCTGGGTCGCAATCAGGTCGCGATGGCGCAGTAGGCTCAATCCTTGAACATGGCCCTGGCCAAGGCGCGGGCGACCTGTTCGGCAGAGTAGGGCTTGGCAAGAAATTCGAAACCTTCGTAGCCGCTGTCGGCCAGTTCTTCGCTGTAGCCCGAGGTGAGCACCACCGGCAGGTCGGCACGGCGCTCGCGCAGTAACCTGGCCATCGCCACGCCGGTCATCCCGGGCATCACCACATCCGAAAAAATCGCATCGAACGCCGTAGCGTCGGGGCCTGCGAGGGCCAGTGCCTGGCGAGCGTCGGTGGCCCAAGTGGTTTGGTAGCCCAGGTCCTGGAGGATCTGGCTGGCGAAGCGTCCCACTTCCAGGTTGTCTTCCACGATCAGCACATGGCGCTGGATGTTGTTCGGCAGTGGCACGAGCTGCTCGGGCGTGGGCGATGGCGGTGCGTCCTGGCTGTCCACTTGTGGCAGGTACAGGGTAAACACCGTGCCTTCGCCGAGGGCGGTGGATACGTCGATATTGCCACCTGATTGCTTGGCAAAGCCAAACACCTGGGACAGGCCCAGGCCTGTCCCTTTGCCCACCGCCTTGGTGGTAAAGAACGGCTCGAAAATGCGTTCGAAGGTGTCACTGGGAATACCGGGGCCGGTATCCGCCAGGGAAATCTTCACGTAGGGCAGGTGCGACTCGGCATCCCCGCGGATGCGCGGCAGGGGCTGGTGCCCGGTGACTTTCAACGTCAGTGTGCCCTGGCCTTCCATGGCATCGCGAGCGTTGAGGGCGATGTTGATCAATGCGGTCTCGAATTGGCTCGGGTCGATGCGTGCGTAGCACGGCTGATCAGGCAATTGCACCTTCACATGGATGCGTGCGCCGGTGACGCTTTCAAGCATTTCACCGATGTTCTGCACCCGCTGGCCGACATCGAACACCTGTGGGTTCAACGGCTGGCGACGGGCAAAGGCGAGCAGTTGACTGGTCAGCTTGCTGGCCCGCTCCACCGTATCGGAAACGGCGTTCATGTAGCGCTGGCGACGTTCTTGCGCCAACCCCGGTTGGCGCAGGAAGTCTACGGACGAGCGAATGATGGTCAGCAGGTTGTTGAAATCATGGGCCACGCCGCCGGTAAGCTGGCCGATGGCTTCAAGCTTTTGTGATTGGCGCAGTGCAGCCTCGGCCTGGGCCAGGGCGAGGGTACGTTCTTCCACCCGCTGCTCCAAGGTGGCGTTGAGTTCGGTGTACGCCGCCAGCCCCTCGCGTACGGCGGCATCGGCGCGCACGCGCTCGATGTGCGCCCAGGAGCGCTCCGTGACTTCGCCCAACAACGCCAGGTCGTAGGAAGACCAGTAGCGGGGTTGCTTGTCATGTATGGCCATCAACGCGGTGAGGCGCCCATCCTTGATCAGCGGCATGCAGAGGGTGGCGGTGACGCCCAGGGCCTGGAAGGTCGCCGACTCCTCGGCCGGCAGTTCGACCAGGTTATTGCAAATCACCAGCGGCGCGCCGGCCCGCAGGCAGGCCACGGCGCGTTCGCCGAACTGCGCCAGGCTGTAATGGCCGATGATGCTTGGTGAGCCATTCGCCGCCCAGTCGCCGCGGATGGTAAAGCCGTCTTCATCGGCATCCACGTCGGCGTAAGCGCAAATGGACACCTGCAGGTGTTGCGCCAATAACCGGGTGGTGGCGGTCATGATTGTTTCGGCGTCGGTGGCGTTGGCTACAGTGCTGCCGATGGCATCCAGCACTTCCAGGCGCCGGGCGAGAAACACAGTGGCGGTGGTCTCGGTCACCGTGTCGAGCATGCCGACCACCTTGCCCCGGGAGTCACGGATGGGGCTGTAGCAGAAGGTGAAGTAGGCTTGTTCCGGCACATCATTGCGCTGGATCAGCAGCGGGAAGTTCTCGATGAAGGTGGCATGCCCAGCGAATGCAGCGCTGGCGATGGGGCTGATATCGCTCCACACCTCATGCCATACCTCGTTGAACGGGCGGCCCAATGCCTCAGGCTTGTTACCCAGGATCGGTGCGAACGCATCGTTATAGAGCGTAATCAACTCAGGCCCCCAAACGATGGCCTGGGGAAACCGGGAGGCGAAGCACAGCGCGGCGGTGGTCTTCAATACGTCGGGCCACTGCTCAAGCGGCCCCAGGGGCGTACTGGCCCAATCATGCTGGCGGACCCGCTCGGCCATGTCACTGCCGTCTTGCAACCAATTTATCATTGGGTCAACACCTTATTTGCCACGGTTCAACTATTGCCTGAAACGTCAGGTCGCAAGCAACAGACCTGCATGATCGCAACCAGTTCAGCGCGACTATGCAGGTGATGGCAGTTTGAATCTATCTGCATATGGATAGATAAATTCAGCGCTTTTCAGGCGCTCGCCCAAGGCTTATTGGGCGGCGAATACTCCGGTCCAGTAGATGCCCGCGTCGCTCTTGGGGTCCATCGCGTAGGCGGCACCCAACTCGCGAAATTGCGGGTTCATCAGGTTGGCGCAATGGCCGGGGCTGGCGAGCCAACCGTCGACAACCTTGCGTGGGGTATCGAGGCCGGCGGCGATGTTCTCGCCGATGTTCTTCGCGATATACCCGGCCAGTTCGGCGCGGTCGCCAGGGGTACGGCCGTCGTGGTCCAGGTGGTCGAAGAAATTGCCGTTGGCCATGTTACGTGTGTGGCTGTTGGCAGCGCTGGCCAGTGCATCGTTCCACGACAGCGGGGTGGTGGCGGTGAATGCCTGGGTGCCACAAGTGCGCGGTTCTGCGCGAGCGGCATTGACCAGGTTGAGCAGTTGCCTGCCCTCGGTCTGCCAGTCGCCCAGGCCACTGGTCACCAGCGGGCGGGCCAATACGATGCGCCAGTCCTGGCCGCTGTTGCTCACGCCGATGTCGACAAATTGCGGGTCCAGCACCACCCGGCAGAAGCTTTCGCGTACCGCTTTCATGGCGGCGTCGGCGTCCTTGGGCCCTGACAGGCTGATGGCCTGCACGTTGACCATCGGGTATGCGGCCCGCGCCAGGGACTGCTGCAAGTCGCCGACGTTGGAGGCCGGCAGCACCAGGCGTGTGTCGCTGGTCAGTGGCGGCAACTCCTGGGAGCCTTGGTCACCGCAGCGTTGCAGCTGGCTGCGGTATTGATTGATCTGTTGTATCAACTGACTTTCTTCATTCGCCATCGCGCTGGCGCAGAACACCGTACTGGCGGCCAGCGTCGTAAGACCCATCATCAATGACAGAACGCGCATGGACGTTACCCTTGAGCTTGAAAGTGCCCATGATGCGCGATCCAGGTGCATCCATGCACCCGTTGGTCCGAACTTTTTTTCTTCAGTTCTTGAATGTCGAGTGTTTTGCGCCCTGATCGCACAGGGCAAACACCACCACCAACAGCGCAGAAACCGCGAGGATGATCACCACCCCATCGGTGGAGTGGGTGGCCGAGGCCGCCACCATCGACAGCGCGCCCAGCGGTGCCAGGCCACCGGCAATGGCCGTGCCGATTTCACGTCCGGTGCCGAAGCCCGAAGAGCGCGTCTGGGTCGGGAACTGCCGGCTCAGGAACGAGCCCTGGGGAGCAAACATCATCGGCGCGAGGATACCGGTGCCTACGCCGATGGCGAGGTAGATCATCAGGCTCTCGCCACTGTTGAGCAGCGCCAGGAACGGGTAGGCGAACAGCAACGAGCACAGGCCGCCGAGCATCAGCACGGTCTTGCTGCTCCACTTGTCGCACAGCCAGCCGAAGCAGGGCACCGCGACGATGGCAACCAGGCTGGCGATGGTCACCGACAGGGAGGTGACATGTACGTCCACGCCTTTGAATTGGGTCAGGTACGCCAGGGAGAAGGTCTTGAAAATGTAGCTCAGGGCGTTGTAGCCAATGGCAACGAAGAACACTACCGCCAGGCCCTTGAGATCGTTCTTGAACAGCGCCTTGAGCGGGGACGGCTTGGCCTTGGCAGCCTCTTTACTCAGTTCCTGAAACTGCGGGGTTTCCGGAATGCTGTTACGCACCCACAGGCCTACGCCCACCAGCACGATGCTGCAGATAAACGGAATACGCCAGCCGCCGGCCAGCAGGAACTCGTTGCCGTTGATGGTCAGCAGGTAAATGGTCAGCGAGGACAGCAACAGGCCCAGGTTCAGGCCCAGTGCCGGCCAGGCACCCTGGCTGCCGCGCTTGCCCTGGGCTGCGTGTTCGTAGGATGTCACTGCGGCGCCTGACAACTCGGCACCGGCGCCCAGGCCCTGGATGATGCGGATGAAAACCAGCAGGATCGGGGCCCAGATGCCGATGGAGGCGTAGCTGGGGATCAGGCCGATCAACGTGGTGCACACGCCCATCAGGCAGAATGTCAGCACCAGCACCTGCTTGCGCCCGAACTTGTCGCCCAGGTAGCCAAACAGGATGCCGCCGAACGGGCGGGCGATAAAACCGATGGCGAAGGTGGAAAAGGCCATCAGTGTGGCCGCCTTGGGGTCACTGTTATCGAAGAAGATCTTCGAGAACACAATGGCTGCCATGGTTGCGTACAAGTAAAAGTCGTACCACTCCAGCATTGAGCCAAAAATGGTAGCGGCCGCGACTTTGCGCAGGCGCTTGCGGGTTTGCACAGGCGTTTCGGTGCCGGGGATGGAGGCGGTTGCCGTCATGCTGGACTTCCTTCTGGGTCTTTGTAGTTATTGTTGGGTGAACGGGCAGAGCGGGTATTACTCGGGGTGGAACAGGCGGTCGGCGATCATCGCGCCGATGGGCATGGCTGACGTGGCGGCCGGCGAGGGCGCGTTGCACACGTGGAGCATTCGCGAGGTCTGGGCGAACAGGAAATCGTGGACCAGGCTGCCATCGCGCATGACTGCCTGGGCGCGGATACCGGCCTCGTAGGGCAGCAGGTCGTCGAGGGTCAGGGACGGGCAGTATTTGCGGCACTGCTCCAGGTAGCCGGACTTGAACAGCGAGTTCTTCATCTCGGTGGTGCCGGAGCCGAGGTTTTGCCAAAGGGTTTTCCAGAAACCCGGAAAACTGGCGTACTGCGCAACATCGCGCCAGTTCACCGAGAACTTGCGGTAGTTCTCGCGCCCCAGCCCGAGCACGGCATTCGGGCCGACAGTGACACTGCCGTCGATCATGCGGGTCAGATGCACGCCCAGGAACGGCAGCTCCGGGTCGGGAATCGGGTAGATCAGGTGGTTGACGATGTTGTTCTTCGATGCCGGCAGGCGGAAGTACTCGCCACGAAACGGGATGATCTGATGGTCGATGCTGACCCCGGCCAGGCGCGCCAGGCGGTCCGACTGCAAGCCGGCGCACACCACCAGGTGGCGGGCCTGCCAGGTTTCGCCATGGGTACTGACAGTGACTTTATCGGTGTCTTCGTGAATGGCGGTCACGGTGCGCTCCAGGCAGATCTGCCCGCCGCCGCGACGGATCACCTGGGCCATGGTCTCGCACACCTGGCGGTAATCGACGATTCCGGTGGCGTCGAGAAACAGCCCGCCAAGGCCGACAATGTTCGGTTCACGCTGGCGCAATTGCTCGGCATCCAGGCGCTCGACCTGCATGCCGTTGAGTTGGGCGCGGGCGTGCAGCGCTTCCATCCGTTGCATTTCCAGCGGGTTGGACGCCACCAGCAGCTTGCCGCACACCTCGAACTTGATCCCGTGATCACGGCAGAACTGCTTGGTGGCTTCGGCGCCGCGCTTGCACAGGTCGGCCTTGAGGCTGCCGGGGGCGTAGTAGATGCCTGCATGGATCACGCCGCTGTTGTGACCGGTCTGGTGCTTGGCCAGCACCGGTTCTTTTTCCAGGATCACCAGTGACGCGCCAGGCTGGCGCTTGAGCAATTCCATGGCGGTGGCCAGGCCGACGATGCCGCCGCCGATGATGCAAAAATCGTGAATCATTGCAGGGGTTCCCAAATCGCACATTTCAGTCTGCTTATCAGGTTGTCAGACTAATGTTTTTGTTAAAAAAATGGCGTGTCCCAGGACACGCTATAAACACAGTGGATCAATTCGTGGTCGGCAATTCCAGTTGCAGGCGGCGTGCTGCTGCACGCAAATGCGCCTCGGCGCTGGCGGCGGCGCGTTGAGCGTCGCCGTCGGCAATGGCTTGGTAGAGCTGCTGGTGTTCCTGAGTCGCATCGGCCGAGCCGGTGGCGAAGCGCGACGCGGAGTTTTCCCACGCGGTCTTGCGGGCACTGGCCAACTGGCTCCTGAGGAAGTCATGGAAGGCCACGAAGTAGTCATTCTTGCTGGCGTCGGCGATGGCGCGGTGGAACTCCACATCGGCAAGGGCCGCGGCCTCGAAATCGTCGCGGTGGTCCTGCATGGCCTGCAAGGCGCTTTTCATGCGTTGCAGGTCGGCAGCGTCACGTCGCCGGGCCGCAATCGAGGCGGCCTGGGTTTCGATCCACAGGCGCACTTCGAACATCTGCGCCAGGTCAGGCCGGCGCCCGTTCGGCTGCGGGAAACGGAACACCGTGCCGGCGGGCGTCTGCGAAATAAATGAGCCCAAGCCGCGGCGGGCGGTGAGGACGCCGTCGGCCTTGAGCTGGGCAATGGCTTCGCGCACCACGGAGCGACTGACGTTGAGCTGTTCAGCCAGTTGCTGTTCGGTAGGCAGGCGCGACTCCGGGGCCAACTGGCCGGATTCGATTTCTGCGCGAATTGCGCTGACAACCCGTACGACGAGCGAATCGGGGCGCTGGAGCTCAAGCATGATGAAACCTTGGTGATCAGGTTGTCAGACAATAGTCGTTACGATTTTAACTTGTCAATATTTGTCTGCTCCGAGCCCGCTCGCTTGCGCGCGCGAGTCCAGGCAATCACACCGGCGAGCAGGATCAAACCCGCTGCAGTGGCAAAGGTAGCGTGCAGGCCGGCGATCACGGTCTGCGGCGTGGCCTGGGTGACATCCGGGCTGCTGCGGGCGAAGACCGCGCCCAGGACCGATGCGCCGAAAATCAGGCCCAGGTTGCGCGACAGATTCAACAGGCCGGCAACGGTGCCCCGGCGTGTCGCCGGTACATCGCTCATGACCGCGGTATTGTTGGCCGCCTGGAACAGGCTGTAGCCCGTCGTCAACACCATCAGTGCCGCGATGTACGCCACGAGCCCCGAGACCTGCGACAACCAAAGGGCAGCGCACAGCATCGTGCCTATGCCCACCAGGGTCAGGCGCCGGGTGCCCAGGCGGTCGGTGAGGTAGCCCGCCGGTATGCCGGTAATGGCCGCGACCGCCGGGCCAACCGCCATCGCCAGGCCCATCAAGGCGGGATCCAGGCCCAAGCCACGGGACAGATAGAACGGGCCCACCACAAACGTGGCCATGATCACCGCCGACACCAGGGCGCTCATTGCCAGGCCGGCGCGCAACCCCGCATCGCGCAAGGGCGACCGGAATGTATCCGGGAGTGACGCGCCACGGCGGCAAGCATCCATCGGCAGATAGCGATAGGCGAGGGCGGCGGCCAACCCGGCCAATGGCATACCGATCAGGAACAACGCCCGCCAACCCCACAGACTGAGTAACAGCCCCCCGAGGCTGGGCCCCATGGCGGTGCCAAGCGCTGACATCGTGCCGAGCAGCCCCATGACCCGGCCAGTGTTTTGCTTGCTGACCGTGTCACCAACCATGCCCAGGGTCATTGCCATCATGATTGCCGCGCCCAGGCCCTGTAGCGCCCGTGCGCCGACCAGCCAGGGCAAGGAGGGCGAGGCGGCACAGCCTGCGCATGCCAGGGCAAACACCAACAACCCGGCCAGCAACAGGCGTCGACGACCCAGGTAGTCGCCCAGGCGACCGGCGCTGACGATCACTGCGGTAATGGCCATCAGATAGGCAAGCACCACCCATTGCACCGCATGAAACGATGCCGCGAACGCGTGCGCCAGGCTTGGCAGGCCGACATTGGCGATGCTGGTGCCCAGCGCGGCCAACAACATGGATAACGACAAGGCGACAAGGCCGCCGCGTGAGGACGTCTGCATGAGCGTTTCCTTGAATGAATGCGACTGTCACAAATCTACGGCGTCACCTAAGATGGCGGAAGACGCATGGGTTGCAGGTTATAGCTGCACAGAACGCCTCATAGGAGCTGGGACCTGTGGGAGCGTCGAGAGGGCGAGCGCCTTCGGCAATACTCATACTCATCGGAGCCTGCATGACCGACTTCAATTTGCTGATCACCCTGGATGTTTTGCTGGCCGAAGGCAGCGTCGCCCGTGCCGCCAAGCGCCTGCGCCTGAGCCCTTCGGCCATGAGCCGGGCCCTGGCGCGTTTGCGTGCGGCCACTGGCGATCCGTTGCTGGTACGCGCCGGTCGCGGCTTGGTGCCGACGCCACGGGCGTTGCAATTGCGCGAGCAGGTCAGCCAATTGGTGCAGGATGCCTACGCCGTGCTGCGTCCGGCTCACAGCCTGGATTTAAGTGAGGTGATGCGCACCTTCACCCTGCGCACCAGTGAGGAATTTGTCGAAAGCTTCGGCCCGGCGCTGTTGGCGCGCATCGCACGTGAGGCCCCAGGTGTGCGTTTGCGTTTCGTCAATAAAAGCGACAAAGACAGCACGCTGTTGCGCGAAGGCGGTGTCGACCTGGAAACCGGTGTGGTCGACGCCGATGCCAGCCCCGAGGTGCTGACCCAGGCGCTGTTTCGTGACCGCCTGGTGGGCGTGGTGCGCGATGGCCATGCCTTGAGCCGCGGCAAGGTCAGCGCCGCACGTTTTGCCCAGGGGCAACATGTCTATGTATCGAGACGCGGGCAGGAGCGGGGTCAGATCGACGCTGCACTGCAGGCCCTGGGGCTTGTTCGGCAGGTCAGCACCGTGGTCGCAGGCTTCAACACCGCCATTGCCCTGGCGCGCGAGACTGACCTGATCGCCAGCGTGCCTGAGCGCTACATCACCGTACCGTTACGGGGGCTGCACTGCTTTGAACTGCCGGTCAGGTTACCGACGTTCACCGTGGCGATGCTTTGGCACCCACGCCAGGATGCCGACCTGGCCCATCGCTGGCTGCGCGGTTGCCTGCGCGAGGTGTGCGGGCCATAAGGGGGCCGTAACGGGTACAATCGCCGCTGCCTTGACGCGAAACACCAGGAATTTGCATGTTCAGCCTTACCCGCTACACCACGCCGTGCCCCGAATCGGTCAACAGCCAGATCCTGCAGATGGTGGTGGACAACCTCACCGACATCAGCAGCGTGGCGTTGGCGCCAAGCAACCTGCTGTACAA
This sequence comes from Pseudomonas libanensis, assembly GCF_001439685.1. Taxonomy (GTDB): domain Bacteria; phylum Pseudomonadota; class Gammaproteobacteria; order Pseudomonadales; family Pseudomonadaceae; genus Aquipseudomonas; species Aquipseudomonas libanensis. Next base: position 250,049 of record NZ_JYLH01000002.1, on the reverse strand, counting down.
CATCTACCAGTACGCCATCGGCTTTGAGGTGCATCTGTACCTGGAGGCGTTGAATGGCACAAAGGGCATTGCCGTCGAGTTGATCGTGGCGATGCAGGCAGAGGCCGTTATTGGCTTTTGCCTGTATCTGCCGGTGAAGGACGATCCAGAGGCGTGTGGCATAGCCTTCATGGCGGTGCAGGCGGGCTTTCGTCGCCAGGGTGTGGCGCGAGGCATGCTGGGCGAGGTGCTGGCGCGCTACCCCCATGCTGAACTGGCCTGTGCGGTGGAAAAGGTCCCGGCCTTCGAGGCCATGGGGTTCCGAGTGCGCGGGGCGCGGGGCACGCAAGTGTTGATGAACACCCGCGACTACGGCACTGACGGGCTGATGGGCGTGCTGGATGTGGCGCCGATCTATAGCTCGCTGGAAGTGCGCCAGATCCATACCTACCTGCTGCAAAAGCACGGCAAGCGCGCCATGGTCGACGCGGAGAAGCAGCGCGACCGGCATCTGGATCAGTTGACGCGCAAGGTCCAGCTGTTTGTCCAGGGCCGTTCTACTACCGCCTGACGCGATTGACCAGCCCCAGGATGGTCGCCAGCAATTCCTGTTGCGCCTCCTCGCGGCTGATCTCGCCATTGGCCGCCGCATGGGACAACGCTTCTGCTGCGCCGAGCATGGCCCGCAGGCCTGCCTGGGAAATACTGCCACCTGAGGCGAAGGGTGCGAGCGCGTCGCGGCATTTCTCCAGGAAGATCGCCTCATATTCACGCTTGAGCGCCTCCAGCTCCGGCGAACCGCTCAGCGCCGCAATCACCCCCGGGATTTCCCGGCCTTGCAACAACACGCAATCGACATAGGACGAGGCGATCACCCATGCCCGATCCTCCAGTGTTGCGTTGCTGGTCTGGATGGCATCGGTAAACACCCGGTCCTGACGCTCGTCGAAATCCGCATACAACGCGGTCAGTAACCCTGCACGCGTAGTGAAGTGGTCGTAGACCACCGGCTTGGTAACGCCCGCCAGTTCTGCCAGGCGGCCCAGGGTCAGGGCGTCGGTGCCCTCTGCGCGGACCAGTTGCCAGGCCACATCGAGTAATTGGCGCAGGCGACCTTCACGGGATAAACGCCGACGCGGGGCAGGGGATTCAGTGCTTGACATGCTTATATACCAAAAGTAACTTAGTCGACGTAACTTACTAAAAGTAGATTAAGCCAAAAGGGAGTCAAAGTCATGCACGCACTGATTGTTGTTGCCCATCACGACCCGCAATCCCTCACCCACAGCGTGGCCGCCCAGGTCGGTGCCGGTTTGACCACCGCCGGCCACACCTTTGAAATCGCCGACCTTGCCGCAGAAGGCTTCGACCCTCGCTACACTGCCGCTGATCACCAGGTGCACCGTAATCACGCAACGCCGCCAGCCGACGTGTTGGCCGAACAGGCCCGCATCGAGCGCGCCGACGCCCTGGTGCTGGCGTTTCCGATCTACTGGTGGTCAATGCCGGCCTTGCTCAAGGGCTGGGTGGACCGCGTGTTTGTCAACGGTTGGGCGATCGACTACAGCCCCGATACGCCAGTGGTGAAAAAACTGCGACATTTGCAGGTGCACCTGCTGGCCCTCGGTGCAGCGGACAACAGTGCTTTTGATCGACATGGTTATGCCAAGGCCATGCGTACCCAGATCGACTACGGCATTTTTGATTACTGCGGGGCGCAAGTGCTGACCTCCGAGCTGTTGCTGGACTCGGAAAGCGGTGGTGCCCAGGCGCATTTGCAGGCGGCCAGGGCCATGGGGCGGGGAGTGTTTCAGCGCGAGACGGTCGCGGGATGATTCAAGCGTCGCGAAACAGGTCGTGGGCATCCAGCAAGCGGTAGGCAATCTCCGGCCGTTTCTCCAGGCCGCGGCGGATCGACGCCGGGATCGCTTGCCGGGTCTTGCGGCACATGCCCGGCAGTTCGTCGATGACGATCTGGATCCCGCGCATGCTCTTGACCTCGGTGTGCCCCGGCGCGATATGCACGCGGATGCCCAGTTGCTCGTACATCCGCTGTTGCATATGTTCCAGGTCCTGCAGGCTCTTGAGGTTTTCAAGGCGCTCGAGCAGGATTTTTTCCTGCTGTCGCGTCAGCTGGAGGATGCGCAGGTCAGCGCCGGACGCCTCCAGCAGTTGTTCACGGTCACAGACACAGGCGCCGGGTGGGCAAGGTTGGCGAATGCTCATTGACGCTCCCGGCGAGGTTTCACGGTCGGCGTGTCAGTAGGTCAATTGAACGCCCAGGCTGCCCAAGGCTTTCCAATACCCTGGGTAAGTCTTGGCCACGCAGTCCGGGTCCTGGATGCGAATACCCGAGACTTTCAGCCCGGCCAGGGCAAAGCACATGGCGATGCGATGGTCGGCGTGGGTATCGATCAGCGCCGTGCACGTGGTGCCGGCCAGGGCAGGGTCGCTCGCGACCAGCAGATCATCACCCTCGATGGTCGCCAGGCCTGGGCGGATCTCATTGAGGCCATCGTGCAGCGCCTGTACGCGGTCACATTCCTTGACGCGCAGGTTCGCCAGTTCAGTGAAGCGCACCGGGGTGTTGTTGAACGCGGCGAGGACTGCCAGGGTCGGGATGGCGTCCTGCATTTGTGAGCCCACTACCGTGGCCTGCATATTCGGGAACTGGGCGATCACGGCCTGGGCCTCGGCGTCCGGCTGGGTGAAATCCTGTGCCGCGACACCGATATCGATACGGCCACCGGTCAACACTTCGGCGGCCCAGAGGTAGGTGGCGGCGGAAGCGTCGGGTTCGATCAGGTAATCGTGCGCGCTGTAGCCGGTCGGGGCCACGCGCCAAGTGGTGTCGTCTACGGCTTCGACCTGGGCGCCGAATGCGCGCATGCAGTCCAGGGTCAGGTCCACGTAGCCACGGGCGCCAATGTCCTTGCCGGTCAGCGCCACTTCAATCGGCGCCTCACCACAGGCCGCGAGCATCAGCAGGGCCGATACGTACTGGCTGGACAGGCCGCCATCGATTTCAAAGCGTTTGGCTTGCACCTTGCCCATGCCGTGCACGGTCACCGGTGGGCAGCCGGTGGGGCTGTCGACCTGAATACCGTTCTGGCCTAGGGTAGCCAGCAACGGGCCGATCGGGCGTTTTTGCATGTACTCGTCGCCGTCCAGTACCACGGTGCCTTGCACGGTGGCCACGGCCGCAGTGAGAAAGCGCATGGCGGTGCCGGCGTTGCCGAGGAACAACGGCTGAGCCGGCAATTGCAGCGAACCTTGGCTGGTGACGACGAAAGTGGTGTCGTCCGGTTCATCGATGCTTACCCCCATCTGGCGCAGAGCGACCGACATGTGGCGGGTGTCATCGCTTTTCAGCGCACCGCTCAAGCGGCTGGTGCCCTTGGCCAGTGCCGCCAGCAACAGGGCGCGGTTGGTAATGGACTTGGAGCCGGGGGGCGCGACCTTGCCATTGAGGGGGAAGTCGGGCGGTGTAACGGTCACGGTTTTCTGCGAACTCAAGGGACAAGGCTCCTGGTCAAGGCGAGGTGGCATGGAGTGGCCGACGTGCGGACCCGAATAATCAGGCAAACACGCCATGTTTGTCGAGTGAGCAGGTGATCTGCATGACTTTTTAGTGTGGTCCCCTCCCAGGCCTGCGGCTAGCGCTTGTAGCCGAAATAAGCCCGCCTCAGCGCTGGCTCAGCCAGTAGTCATGTAGCGCCCGCACAGCCGGTTCGATTGCACTGACTTGCTGCTGATGGGCGTTTACATCCAGGTTCGCCGGCAATTCGAAATTGTCCTGCTCGGCGCACCAGGAGATTTTCTCCAATTGCCCGGCTTGTTCGGCGGGCAATTCAGGCCAGTTGCCGATCGCCACGCCTCGCACGTAGCCAAAGCACCATTCCTCGGCAAGGGTCACCGCCTGGCCCTGATGCTCGGTTTCATCGAAGCGCGCCTTGAACGCCTGGGAATCGCTGGCCAACTGCACGGCCAGGGTATTCATATGGCGCACGCACAGTTCCAGAAAACCTTGGGCCTCGTCCATGCTTTCCCATTCCGGGTTCTGCCCACCCCAGATGGCTGGGAACCATTGAGCCACGTCAACCAAGGCTGGGCCGGACACCAGGGCGGTGAAGTAGCCATCGAGTTCGGCCAGGTTCAGCACCGAATGGTCATCGCCGTACTTGAGCAGGGTTTCGTCGATCAGGTCTAATTCGGCGGATGTGAGGGGCTGGGCGTGCATGGCAAATCCTTTGGGCGTCGAACGCCGCGGGTCAGGCGGCTTAAAGCGCGCAGGATGGCGTGTACGCGGCATTTTATCCAGCGTCTTTTGCGCGGTAGGTCCCGCTTTTGGCCGATGCGCCGTGGCGCACCCTTGATATAGTCTGGGCTTTCTCAATCGCCAGTCAGGGATCACTGCCATGTCCGAATACCAAGCCTTTGTTGTCGAACTCAACGGCAACGTTGCCCATGTGCAGATCAATCGCCCGGAAAAGATCAACGCCATGAACGCGGCGTTCTGGAGCGAAATCATCGAGATATTCCAGTGGATCGAAGACACCGATGCCGTGCGCGTCGTGGTGCTCAGCGGCAATGGCAAGCACTTTTCCTCGGGTATCGACCTGATGCTGCTGGCCTCGGTGGCCAATGAGTTCGGCAAGGACGTGGGACGCAACGCACGCCTGCTGCGGCGCAAGATCCTCGAACTGCAAGCTTCGTTCAATGCGGTCGACAACTGCCGCAAGCCGGTGCTGGCGACGATTCAGGGCTATTGTATCGGCGGCGCCATCGACCTGATCAGCGCCTGCGACATGCGTTACGCCGCCGAGGACGCGCAATTCTCGATCAAGGAAATCGACATGGGCATGGCCGCCGACGTCGGCACCCTGCAACGCCTGCCACGCATCATCGGCGACGGCATGCTGCGTGAGCTGGCCTATACCGGTCGTCAGTTCGGCGCCGAACAAGCGCGCAGCATCGGCTTGGTCAACCGGGTGTTTGCCGATCAGGAAAGCCTGTTGGCCGGGGTCATGCAGATCGCCGAGGAAATTGCCGCCAAATCGCCGATTGCCGTGGCCGGCACCAAGGCGATGATCAGCTACATGCGCGACCACACCATCACTGACGGCCTGGAATACGTTGCCACCTGGAACTCGGCTATGTTGCAATCCAACGACCTGCGCGTGGCCATCGCGGCCCATATGAGCAAGCAGAAACCCGAATTCGTGGATTGACTGACATGACCCCAGGCTGGATTACCACAACGCTGCTGGACAACGACACCCCGGGCGGCTGGGCTGTTGCCCGCAGCCGCGAGGGCTTTTTGCACGACACCAATGGCCCGCTGTTCCCGCGTGAATGGCTCAAGCGCCAGGACCTGTCGGTGTTTGCCGAACACGGCATCGGCCACCTCGATGGCGAGCCGGTGTACCTGCTGGAGCTCAACGCGGCGGCAGAGGTTCCCGGGTGCAGTTGGCAAGGCCTGCGCGGCTTCATGCTGCAAGGCGATCACACCCTGTACAAGGTGCTGGGCTATGCCGCGCAGATCGGCACCTGGGCGCGAGAGCATCGGTTCTGCGGGAGTTGCGGCCAGGCCATGGTCCAGGTGCCGCGGGAACGGGCAATGTACTGCCAGGCCTGTGACCTGCGCAGCTACCCACGGATTTCGCCGAGCATGATTGTGCTGGTGACCCGGGGCGATGAGATCCTGCTGGCACGCTCGCCACGCTTTGTGACCGGGGTCTACAGCACCTTGGCCGGTTTTGCCGAACCGGGTGAGTCGGCCGAAGACTGCCTGATCCGCGAAGTGCGCGAAGAGGTGCAGGTGGAGGTCAAGAACATCGAGTACATGGGCAGCCAGTGCTGGCCGTTCCCCCATTCAATGATGCTGGGCTTTCATGCCGAGTACGCCGGTGGCGATATCGTGCCCCAGGCCGACGAGATCGAAGACGCGCAGTGGTTCAATATCCATGAGCTGCCACCGTTGCCGGCGTCACGTTCGATTGCGCGCTACCTGATCGACCTCTACGTGGCCCGCCGCCTAGGCCACGCTGAACCAGTGCTGCCAGGCTAGGCGCACCGTCAGGCCGAGGACCACGGTGATAAACACCGGGCGAATGAATTTGGCGCCGCCGCTGATCGCGCTGCGGGCGCCAAAGAATGCGCCACCCATTACCGACACACCCATCGCCAGGCCGACAATCCAATCCACCGAGCCATTGATGATAAACACCGTCAGCGCCGCCGCGTTGCTGACGAAGTTCATGCTGCGCGCCACGCCACTGGCCTTTACCAGGTCGATGGGGTGCAGGAGCATGGTGCTGACGGTCCAGAACGCCCCGGTGCCGGGGCCGGCCACGCCGTCGTAGAACCCCAGGCCAAAGCCCTGGGTGGCTTGCCATTTCTTCTTGATTGGCGCATCCACGTCCAGTGGCGCCTTTGGCGTGCCGCCGAACAACAGGTACACGCCGCAGGCGAAGACGATCACCGGCAGCATCTTGTTCAAGGCCTCGGCGGGCAGGTAGTGGGCAACCACTGCGCCGGTCAGCGCGCCGACCAAGGTGCCGACGATGGCGTGCACCCATTGGCGCGGGTGGAACAGCTTGCGACGGTAGAAGGTGAAACTGGCGGTGGCCGAGCCGAAGGTGGAGCTGAGTTTGTTGGTGCCCAGGACCAGGTGAGGCGGCATACCGGCGGTGAGCAGCGCAGGGGTGGTGAGCAAGCCGCCACCGCCGGCAATGGCGTCGATGAAACCGGCGATAAAGGCAACGACGGCCAGGATGGCCAGGGTGGTGAGGTCAACACTGAGTTCAAAGGGCATGGGCAGGGCTTATTGTTGGAGGTGCGCTATGCGAAAGGCTGCCATCTTACCTGCCGAATGCACGCATAACCAAATGTGGGAGGGGGCTTGCCCCCGATGGCGGTGTGTCAGTAACCAATAAGCTGACTGATCCACCGCCATCGGGGCAAGCCCCCTCCCACATTTTTAACCGTGTTCGCTGGGTTATTTGTGTGTACCCAGCCACTCCAGCGCTGTACGCCAGATGCAAATCCCCAGGAAGTACGCGGACATCAGCGACCACAAGCCAAACGTCCACGGGTTGGTGTTGGGGTAATCCACCACCATCAGGAAGCTGCACAACAGCCAGATCGTGGTCACCGCGATATTGATCGGCATGAAGCGCTTGACCCGGAACGGGTGCAGGAACTTCATCGGCGTCACGGTCAGCAATGCCAGGCCGATCACGGTCAGCAAGGTGACCCAGGCGTCAGGCTGGATGATGTATACGCACAGGGCGACCACGTTCCACGCGGCGGGGAAGCCGACGAAGTAGTTGTCCTTGCTTTTCATGTTCACGTTGCAGAAGCAGAACAGCGACGACACCAGAATCACCGACACCGTAAACAGGTGGGTGAACTCCGGCAGGTCGATATAACGGTAGATAAACAGCGCTGGGATAAATACGTAGGTAAGGTAATCGATCACCAGGTCCAGGACCGAGCCGTCAAAGCTGGGCAGCACCGTGCTGACATTGACCCGCCGCGCGAGGGAGCCATCGACGCCATCCACCACCAGCGCCAGACCCAGCCACAGCAGGCATGCCTTGGGGGAGTTTTCCAGCAGCGCCAGGGTGGCCAGGAAGGCCAATACCACACCCGTGGCGGTAAAGCCGTGGGCGCCCCAGGCTTTGATTCTGGCTACATGCAGGGTCGATATCACGGGCGGTTCTCCAAAAGGTCAAACGGGGCAGCCGACAACGTAACGCCGTCGAGTCTGGCCAGGGAATGCAGGTATCGACCGGGAAGGGGGGGATAAGGTTCACCACCCCGGCGTATCCGTTAGGGTAGCAAGGGTAGGACATTTCGGCATCAACCCTGACGGAATACCAGTGCCTTCAAGCCACTTTGCGGGTCAATGTCGGGAAATTCCGGTGGGTTTTCCAGGCGCTGCACAAAGTGCAGGCCCGGTGCTTCGCGAGTTACGCCGTCGATCAGGAAGTCTTCGCCGAACGCCGGATCGTTCATGCACGCCAGCACTGTACCTTGTGCCGTGAGCAGATCCGGCAAGCGTCGTAGCACACGCTGGTAGTCCTTGGTCAGCAGGAAGCTGCCTTTCTGGAATGACGGTGGGTCGATGATCACCAAGTCATAGGGGCCACTGTGGGTGACCTTTGCCCACGACTTGAACAGGTCGTGGCCCAGGAAGGTGACTTTGCCCAAGTCATGCCCATTCAGGCGATGGTTGTCGCGACCCCGACTGAGCGCGCCACGGGCCATGTCCAGGTTCACCACATGGTCAGCGCCGCCTTCGATGGCAGCCACCGAGAAGCCACAGGTATACGCGAACAAGTTGAGCACGCGTTGGCCCTTGGCCTGTTCACGCACCCAGTTGCGCCCGTAGCGCATGTCGAGGAACAGCCCGCTGTTCTGTTTTCTACCCAGGTCGATCAAATAGCGCAGGCCGCCTTCGGTGATGGTCAGCTCGTCGATGGCATCGCCCACCAGCCACTCGGTGGTGCTTTGCGGCAGGTAGCGGTGTTGCAGGGCCACGGTACGCACGCCGAAACGGCTCCACTCGATCTGCAACAGTGTGTGCTTCAGGGCATCCAGGTGCTCGGTTTCTTTGAACAAAGCAACCAGCACCACCCCTTGCAGCCAGTCCACCGTCAGTTGTTCCAGGCCCGGCCAGCAACGGCCACGGCCATGGAACAGGCGCCGGGTTTGCGCGGGCGCGTCAGCCAGGGCAGTGAGCAAGTGGGTGTGCAGGGTAGCGAGTGCGTCTGGGTTCATCGTTAAACGTCAGTCATCGGGCGGGCGGCATTTTAAGCACAATTGTGTGGGAGCTGGTTAGCGCGTGGCAATCAGCGCCGGTCCGAATGACTCTTTTAGGAATACCGGGGCGATATAGCGTTCGTAATGTGCCTCGGACAGCAGAAAAAACTCTCGATCTATCGCATCGCGCAAATCCGCCAGGTGGCGTTCACGAAACTCCGGTAACAGTGCCAACCCATAGGCATCCAGCCTGGAAATCACCCGCGCACCCCGCGTAATCAACTGGTACGCCCAGCAATACGGCGACTGGTGCGGCATAAAACGAATCTTGCGCGCTTCCAGTTGCTGTCGCAGGCAGTGCGGGTCGAACACTTCCAGCTTGCTGGCCATCACCTGCACCAGCAGTTGTTCCAGACGCAGCCACACCGCCTGTTTTTCCTCGACGTTATAGCCATTCCACTGGATCACCTCGTGGTGATAGCGCTTGCAGCCCCGACAGACCAGGTCACCGTAGACGGTGGAGCACAGGCCCACGCAAGGGGTCTTGATGGTTTGGTTGGGCATAAGGCTTACTTGCAAAGTCTATGGATCACCAATAGCCAATGTGGGAGCGGGCAAGCCCGCTCCCACATTTTTTGGTTCGTGTTGATTCAGTCCCAGCTCAGCGCGCCGCCGGTCTGATACTCGATCACACGGGTCTCGAAGAAGTTTTTCTCTTTCTTCAAGTCCATGATCTCGCTCATCCACGGGAATGGATTGGTTGTGCCTGGATACTCTTCCTTCAACCCAATCTGCGACAGACGACGGTTAGCGATGAATTTCAAATAGTCCTCCATCATCGCCGCGTTCATACCCAGCACACCGCGAGGCATGGTGTCGCGAGCGTATTCAATCTCCAACTGCGTACCCTGCAGAATCATCTGGGTCGCTTCTTCCTTCATCTCGGCATCCCACAAATGCGGGTTTTCGATTTTGATCTGGTTGATCACATCGATACCGAAGTTCAGGTGCATCGACTCGTCGCGCAGGATGTACTGGAACTGCTCGGCCACGCCGGTCATTTTGTTGCGACGGCCCATGGACAGGATCTGGGTGAAACCGCAGTAGAAGAAGATGCCTTCCAGTACGCAGTAGTAGGCGACCAGGTTGCGCAGCAGTTCTTTGTCGGTGTCGACGGTGCCGGTTTCGAACTTCGGATCGGAGATCGAGCGGGTGTACTTGAGGCCCCAGGCTGCCTTTTTGGCGACCGATGGAATCTCGTGGTACATGTTGAAGATCTCGCCTTCATCCATGGCCAGCGATTCGATGCAGTACTGGTAGGCGTGGGTGTGGATCGCCTCTTCGAAGGCCTGGCGCAGGATGTACTGGCGGCACTCGGGGTTGGTGATCAGGCGGTACACGGCCAGCACCAGGTTGTTGGCGACCAACGAGTCGGCGGTGGAGAAGAAGCCGAGGTTGCGCATGACGATGCGACGTTCGTCGTCGGTCAGGCCTTCGGGGTTTTTCCACAGGGCGATGTCGGCGGTCATGTTGACCTCTTGCGGCATCCAGTGGTTGGCGCAGCCGTCGAGGTATTTCTGCCAGGCCCAGTCGTACTTGAAGGGCACGAGTTGGTTGAGGTCGGCGCGGCAGTTGATCATGCGTTTTTCGTCGACGGCGACGCGGGCGGAGGCGCCTTCGAGTTCGGCGAGGCCTTCGGCGACGTCGAGTTTGTCCAGGGCGGCCTTGGCGCGCACGATGGCGGCCGAATCACTGGCGGTGACGGCGCGGGCTTCGATGGCGGCGGCGGCGCCGGCTCCGTCGAGGCGGTCCATGTTGGCTTCGCTCGCATGGCCGGCGTTGGCGCCCTTGATCACCGCTGCGCCGGTGTCTTCGTTGTCGACTTCATCCCAACTCAGCATTGAAATACTCCTTCCTGATCTGTTCCGACGGTGTGTAAAACCGTGCAAAAAAATGTGCGGTTTGCAGGCTACTAGGCATTGAAATACTGCGCGTAGTGTGGTCGGTAAATACCGATACTGCACACTATGTAGTGGTCTGTTCTGATTGTGGACACACTATATGGGGTGTAACAAGGTTGGTCAACGAACAAGATGTGCGGTCATGGGTCGCTGCTCACTACCGGATCGGCGATCGACAGCATACGGGGCTGGCATGCCATATATATCAATAAGGAATAGATAAATAGTTATTTATTCCTTTTATTATTCCTGCGCGCAGCGCATTTTGAGGGCCTGCGCATTCGTGCGGATTGACCCCAACAGCCAAAAGGAAAACCGACATGACCATCAAAGCGATCAACGTGCGCAACCAGTTCAAGGGCGTGATCAAGGAGATCCTGCTGGGGGAAGTGGTGTCGGAAATCGACGTGCAGACCGCGTCCGGCATTGTGACGTCCGTCATTACCACACGCTCGGTGCGTGATTTGGAATTAAAGGTAGGCAGTGAGGTCATCGCCTTTGTGAAGTCGACCGAAGTGTCCATTGCCAAGTTGTAGGCGTTGCCGCATGGGTGGACAGGTCAGGCGGGGCTGTAGCGATGCTCGTCAGTCAACCCGATCAAAGATTTCCCTGGCCTGATCCTCTGGAAACATGCCCTTGCCGGTGCCTTCGATCAGCTCAAACGTGCCATCGGCATTGACGGTGATGCCCAGGGAACTGGCAAGTGTCACGCGCACGCCCGCCCGCGCTTGGAGCAGATCGCGCAGCGGTTGCCCACCCTGGAACGATTGCCCGATGGTGGTGGCCATGCCTTGCAGGGAGCCTGAATTGATGCCTCCCACCAGGATCACGTGCCCACCGTTGCTCAAGGACGCTTGCAATTGGTTCAGCAGCGCCTGGGTATTACCCCGCAGACCCAGTTCCAGGTTGCTGCCGGTCAGGTGCATCAGTGTGCGGGACTGGTAGCGGGCACCGTCCCAGTCGGTGAGCACGGCAATGGCCGAGCAGTCGGTGAGGCTGCGGGTGGAAAGCGCCTCGTTACCCGCGTTCAAGGTCGTTGATTCACCCATAGGTACCTGCACGGTATTCATGATCAGGCCGCCTGCATGGGGCGCCTTGAGATCAGTCGTGCGCCGCAACCAGCCCAAGGTAATGGTTGCCGCATCAGCCCTGGCCACATCGGTGGCTGAGCGTACCTGCTTGCCAGGCCCCAATCCGGTGGCTTTGAGGGCTTGATTGACGGTGTCCTTGGCGTGCTCGGCGTAGAACTGGTTTTGACGTTTCGCTGGCCATTGCACAAAGCCAGGGGGCGTTTGCAAGGGGGCGACACGGCGGGGGCGCAACGCCACATCCGGCTTCAGGATGGCGTTGGCCTGCTGCAATTGGTAAGCCACTTCCCGTTGCTGTTCGGGGCTCATGCCCTTGCATTGCTGTTTAAGCTCATTAATGTCAGCTTCGCGAAAACCTGCGCGCTTGAGCTGCTTGTAAACCTTCTTGAGGGGGGGCAGGGCAATGAAGTCCGCATCCACGAGCTGCACAGGGTGGTGAGCGCTCATGAACTGGCGGTAACCCTGGGCGAGGCCCATTTGCATAGGCCCGCACTTTTTGAAGGTGATATCGCCGGTTTGTGCGCTGCCCAGCGGTGCGTAATAAAACTCAGCGGTGTCAGCTTCCACCACCAGGTATCGCTGGCTGCCACTGGTGACCACCACACCCCTGACTTGGCGTTGGTCATCGCTGGCCTTGCTGATGCTGTTGAGCTTGACTACCCGCGTGTCTTCAGCGAGGGCGCCCGCGCCGTGGCCTGCGTAAAAACCGAAGCCCGGGTCGGCGATGACCTGGCCCTGCACCCGTGACCTGTAGGTGATGCGCTCACCATTGGCGACCGGCACTAACTTGGCGCCGGTCTCGCCTTCAACCCATTCGTGCAGGCGTTTTTCATAGACCACCGTGCGTGCACGCTTGAACAGCCCGGCCCTGGACGGAAACAACCGCACGTGTTCCAGGGCTTGCAGGGCACGTTCGGCGTCGGGCAGGTCTGCAATGACTTTGGCGAAGCAGTCATCATTGGCGCCGCGGCGCACCCGCCCACCCAGCCCAGGCACTGGGCAAAACGCTTCGAAGCCTTCCAGCGGGGCGGTGTGTGCAGCTGACTCCAGGTCGGTAAGCTCGCCCGGCTTGCTGTAAAGGTAGCGATAGACCCGGTTGCGGTCCACCAGGTCGTAGCCGTTGGTCCGTGGCAGGGTATAGGCAGTGGCGCGTAGCGGATGCTCGATGACCAGCGCCTGTTGGCCGTCGGCGAACAGCTCCGGGCGCACCGCTATCGTGCTGGGCTGTTCAAGGGTCGGCTCCCTGGTTGTGCCGCCGGCTGCCGAGAACAAGGTGTTGAGCGCGCCATCCAATGCCGTCGTGAGGCCTTGTCTACGCTCCGCCTGGGTGTCGCCGCTGAGGGCTTTTTCAGTGCCCAATACGGTCTCGGTAAAGCCGGTCACAACGGCGGCGCCCACGGCAATCGGTTCGCCAATCACGGCGAATTTGGCGGCCAGCCCCGCTGCCACGGTCAGGTCGTTGAGCCAGGTGTCGCGGGTGACCTCGCTGTTTGACTTGATCATGATGTCTGCATCGCTGGCCATGCGCTGTTGCGTGGCGTCTTTGATCACGCTGAATACATCGCCCTGGATGCGTACGTTGGCGCTGTCGATGACGGTGCCTTCAAGACTGTCCCAGTAGCCGCTGCCCAGGTAACGCAGGGCAGTGTCGACGCCCTTGTTCGATTGATGATCGCCGGTAATGAAGGCTTTGATATCGCTCCAGACCCCGATGTCGTTGTCTTGCCGGTCCCTGAGGAAGAAGTGTGCTTGCAGCGCCTTGCGCTTAACGGCGTCGCGGCCCTGTGCGGCTACCCATTGGTCCATGGCGGTCAGGGAGTCGAAGCGCAGGAACGCCGGTTGGTGCCCGGGGATATAGAGGATCTGCACACCGTCACGGCGGTCACGCAATTGCCGGGCAGGGCCATCATCGATGGCGGTAAAGCGCAGGATGTCGTTGGCGGGCAACCCGTTGATATCGAACAAGTGGGTCAATACCACGCCTTTGACCGGCGCCTGCGCACGCAGCTGGTCGACGTTCAGGGCTTGGTTTTCATCCAGCGGCAGGTTGGCGACCGCGCCCATGACCAGACGGTAGTCTGCCCGGGTGAAACGCTGCTCGGCCGGCATCTGCTCGCGTTCGGCGGGCGAGGCGCGCTCGTAGCCCTTGAGCTGCTGGCGGGCCTGGTAAACGAACTCGCCTTTGAGGCAGGTGCGGTAATCATCGCCATGTTCACGCCAGAAATGCTCGAGTTTTCCCGTCATGTGCGCCTGGAAGTCGCTTTTCCAGCTCTCATGCATCAGTTGGGAGGGCGCCAGGGCAAACTGGTTATGGGCGCCATAGCCGCCTTTTGTGCTTTGCCCACGGCCCGTCTTATACAAGCCGGCTTGCTGGTCAAGCACGCCCGGTAGCGAGTCGTGTTCGTTAAAGTTGCCGAGCAGTGCGTCCGGCAGCGCCTGGGAAATCGTCGGTTCCTCCCCCAAGTGCTCCCAGCCGGTGGCAGTGTTGGCACTTTGTGCTTGCTGAAAGCGATTCAGGAAGACTTTGTCGGCATCTACGTTGAGGCCGGTCAACTTGAGCAGCAGTTCTTCAGCCCATTTTTTTGCCTCGTCGCGCACGCTGGGCAGCGCATTGTGCGTGGCCTGCAACAGTTGCTTGTAGTCGGCTTTCTGGCGGACCATCGAGGGGCGGCGGCTATTCGTCACCTGGGGAGGCGCGGGCTCGAACGTCGAGTAGGACGGCATCGCGGCGGGTTTTTCGCCGGTGATGGGTTGGAAATCCCAGACCGGCGTTGGCAGGGTGTGGGGCGGCAGGATCATTGGCGGTCGGCTCCGGGGGCTTCAACAGCACAATGGGCGGCTGCTCCACCTGTGTGTTGAAAAGCCCCGGTGGGGTTCCGGCCGGCGTCAGCGCTTTTGTAAGCTGATTTCCAGGCGCCGCACACCTTCCTCGAGCATCGCCCGTGGGCAACCGAAATTCAGGCGCACGAACTGCTGGCTATCATCGCCAAACTCGATTCCCGCACTCAAGCCGACCCTGGCCTGTTCCAGGAAAAACTGCTGCGGGTCGTCCAGGGCCAGGGCACTGCAATCGAGCCACGCCAGGAAGGTGCCCTGAGGTGCGTGCATCACCACGCCGGGCAGGCGGGTCTTTACCGCATCGAGCAGGTAGTCGCGGTTGGCCTGCAGGTACTGCACCAGTGCAGCGAGCCAGTCGCCGCATTGGCTATAGGCGGCGCGGGTGGCTTCCAGGCCCAGCGGGCTGACGCTGTCGACCATGCCGCAGCGCGCTTGATTGAAGCGTTCGCGCACTTCGGCGTTCTGCACCACGGCAAAGCAGGTCTTCAAGCCGGCGACGTTATACGCCTTGCTCGCCGACATCAGGGTGATGGTGCGTTGGGCGATCTCGGGGCTGAGGCTGGCGGTGGGAATGTGGCGGCGGCCGTCGAAGCACAGCTCGGCGTGGATTTCGTCACTGATGATCAGTGCGCCGTGTTCCAGACAGGCGTTGGCCACCGCCAGCAGTTCTTCGCGGGGGAAGACCTTGCCGATGGGGTTGTGCGGGTTGCTCAGCAGCAGTGCGCCGGCACCGCTCAATGCCTCACGCATGGCGGGCATTGGCGTGAGGTATTCGCCGTTGATCAGCCCAAATGGTACTTCGATGCGCGGCAGGTCCCAGTGGCCGGGTGCCAGACGAATCGGCCGATAGTTGGGGGTTTGCAACACCACCGCCTGGCCGGGTTGGACAAAGGCATGCAGGGCCATGTTGAAACCAGGTTCGACGCCGGGCAGGAACAGCAGCTCTTCAGGTTGCACGCGCCAGGCGTACTTGGCCCACAGGTCGGCGACGATGGCGTCGCGCACGTCGTCGCCGGCCATGCTGTAGCCGAGGATCTGCTGGTCGAGTCGTGCATGCAGGGCTTGCAATACGGCGGGCGGCGCGGCGATGTCCATGTCGGCGATCCACATCGGCAGAACGTCTTGCGGGTAACGACTCCACTTGGTACTGCTGGTGCCGAGGCGCGAGTGGAGGGTGTCGAAATCAAAGCTCATGGAAGGCTCATGTCAGGGCGGAGGCGAAAGAATGGCGCTGATTCTAGCGCCATTCATCTTGCCTGGCCCTGAGGCTGCTGGAAATTTTGCAGGCGTGTTCGGCTCAAGCGCTCAACGGTTCACCAGTTTCGCTGGCAGCGCAATCACCAGCAAACTGCTGAGCATCAGGCAGCCGGCAAAAAACCACAGCGCGCCCGCACTGCTGCCGGTCACGTCGATCGCCACGCCCATCAGCGAGTTGCTCACCAGACCTGCGATATTGGCAACCGAACAGGCCAGGGCAAACCCGGTGGCCGCGGCGGTGCCTTTGAGAAAGGTCGCCGGCAGGCTGAAAAACACCGGCACGGCACCGATGATGGCGGCCGAGGCAATCGCGAACAACGCCACGGTGGCAGCTACGTTATGGGTGAAGAAAGTGCTGGTGGCCATCGCCGCCGCGCCGATGAAAAACGGCACGATGATGTGCCAGCGGCGCTCGCGGTGCTTGTCGGAACTGGCGCCGATCAGCAGCATGCCGAGCAGTGCGGCCACGCTGGGCAGCGCGGTGAGCATGCCGATATGGAAGGTGTCGGTGACCCCGGCATTGCGGATGAAGGTGGGCATCCAGAAGCCCATGGCATAGGCGCTGAGCAGGATGGAGAAGTCGATACCGCCGAGCATCCACACCTTGAGGTTGAAGAAACCGTCACGGAAGCTGTGCTTGCTGCCGGCGCCATCGGCGTCGTCTTTGCGCAGCTCGTTTTCCAGCAGGGCCTTTTCCTCATCCGACAGCCATTTGGCTTGCTGGTAGCTGTTGGGCAGCGCCCAGAATGTCAGCACCCCAAGCAACACGCTGGGTACCGCTTCGATCAGGAACAGCCATTGCCAGCCGCGCAGCCCGGCCATCTGGTCGAAGTGGCCCATGATCCAGCCGGACAGCGGGCCGCCGATCACGCTGGACAGCGGCAGGCCGATCATGAACAGCGCGATGATGCGCCCACGCCGATGAGTGGGGAACCAGGTGGTCAGGTAATACAGCACCCCCGGCAGGAAACCGGCTTCGGCGGCACCGAGCAAAAAACGCAGGATGTAGAACTGGGTGGTGGAGGTGACCAGCATGGTGCAGGCCGAGAGCAAGCCCCAGGTGATCATGATGCGCGCGATCCAGATCTTCGCGCCGACCCGCTCCAGCACCAGGTTGCTGGGCACTTCAAAGATGATATAGCCGACGAAAAACAAGCCGGCGCCAAGGCCGAAGGCGGTTTCGCTGAAGTGCAGCTGGTCGAGCATCTGCAGCTTGGCGAAGCCGATGTTGATGCGGTCCAGGTAGGCGGCCAGATAACAGAAGCACAGGAACGGGATCAGCTTCCAGGTGATCTTGTGGTAGAGCGTGGTGACGGGGTCGGCGACCGTAGTCGCGGGCACAGCATTCGCAATGGGCATGGGGTGTCTCCTGGCGGTGACTTATGGTTTTTATACAGCCGCTTTTGTTCCAGCACTTCGGCGTGCTGTTAAAGCGACGTCCAAAGGCAGTGTCAGAAGACTGAAAGCTGCACCGAGGTTTCAACCTCGGCGGCTCACAGTTTTGTGCAGGACCGCGCTCTATGGCGTGGTTCCGGATGAAGCCTTATTGTTCCTTGAATTGGCGCATCGCCTCCTGCTTGCTCACCACATCACCGTACTTGCTGTCGATATCGAACAGGTTGGCTTCGTGGGGAGCCGGATGGCGGTCGCCGACGCATTCGCGCACGACAATAGTGCGAAACCCGTGTTGCACTGCGTCCACCGCCGTTGCGCGGATGCAGCCGCTGGTGGAGCAACCGGCCAGTACCACGGTATCGATACCCTGGGCGTGCAGCATCGGGGCCAGGCTGCTGCCGAAAAATGCGCTGGCGTACTGTTTGCTGATCACCACTTCATCAGGCTGGGGCAATACCTCGGTGCAGAACGCCGCCAGTGGGTTGCCTTCGATCATGTCTTTCATTACCGGGGCCTTTTTCACCCAGATGCCGCCGTCGGCGAAATGGCCGGGATGGTAGCGGATATTGGTGTGCACCACCGCAATCGCGTATCGGCGTGCACAGGCCAGCAGTTCGACGCTTTCAGCCACGGCACTGACCACGCCGGGCGCGAACAGTGGCGCGCCTTCGCGGGTGTAGCCCTGCATGAAGTCGATCATCAGCAGCGCGGCTTTGTTGCCGAAGCCGATGCGGTTGCCCCACACGCCCTGGTAGTTGGCGTCGGCGGATTGTTCGCTCATTTCAATTCCCTCAGTAGGCACCGGACAGCAGGGCACCGGCTCCGGGAACGATGGGTTCCAGGTCCAGGGCCTTGAGCATGGCGTAGGTGGTGGCGATGGCGGCGGTGAGTACCGGTTTGCCGGTTTGCGCCTCGACCTTGGCCACCGCTGGCAGCGACTGCATCTGCACGCAGGCCGACAGCACGATCACGTCGACGCCTTCCAGGTTCATGCCGGCAACGATGGCCGGCAGGTTGGCAGGGTCGTGGCGGGCCACTTCGAGATTGTCGGGGATCTCCAGGGCGCGCCAGTCGACGACCTCAAAGCCTTCTGCGCGGATGTAGTTCACCACCAGCTCGGTCAGCGGTTTCATATAGGGCGCAACAATTGCGATACGCTTGGCGCCCATCACCTTCAAGCCTTCAATCAAGGCGCCTGCGCTGGTGATCACCGGGGCATTGGCGTCGTTATCGGCGGTAGCCTGGCGCAGGCGTTGTTCGGAGTTGCGGTGGTAGCCCAGGCCCATGGCCATGATCGCCACCAGGCAGGCATACCCCAGCACGTCGACCTTGGCGTCGGACAACTCGATAGCGCAACGGTCGGACTCGCCATCCATCGCCGCCAGTTCTTCCTTGCGCACTTGCTTCATGCGCATGCGGCTGGAGTGGAAGGTAAAGCGCTCGGGGCGGATCGCCTGGCGCGCGTTGAGCATGGCCGGGATCTCGGTTTCCATGGTGGTATTGGAACTGGGCACGATCTGGCCGATGCGGTAGGGCTTGAGCATGGGGGTGTCCTTATGGTTGGGTGAGGAAGTCGCCAAGGGCATCGAAAAAGCCCTCAAGATCGTCCCACGGGATCATGTGCCCGGCGTTCGTCACGCGCGCGACCCGGATACTCGGTTGCAGGGCCTGGATTTCGGCGATGTCTTCATCGAGGATCACCCCGCCGCGCCCGGCCACCATCAACAGGGCAGGGGCCTTGAGGTGAGGCAGGTGCTGGTGGAAGTCCACCGTGTGGAAGTCATTGAAGGCACGCACGATGGCCGGTTCGTAGCAGGTGGGCAGCCACTCGGCGCGCAATTGCAGCTGCTCATCGGTCCAGGTGGCGCAGAAGGCGCGCATCGCCTGGGCATCCATGCCAATCAGTGACTGGCGGATCGAGTCGATATACCAGGGCAGCTTGCTCGGGTATTCCCGCCGGCCAGGACCGGACACCGGCGGGTCGATCAACACCACTCGATTGACACCCTGTGGGTGCTTGACCGCACTGTGCACGGCAAAGCGCGCCCCCATGGAGTGGCCGACCAGGTGATAGCTGTCCAGGCCCAGTGCGTCGGCAAATGCGCCAATGTCCTCGGCGCAGGTGTCGGCGCTGTAATCCAGTTCCGGCCCGGTGGACGACAGCCCGCGCCCGCGCACATCCAGCACATAGGTATCGAACTGCTCACCCAGGCGCTCGGCGACGAAGCCCCAGGTAATCGCCGGGCTGGTGATGCCCGGGATCAGGATCAGTGCCGGGCCTGTACCGCCGTAGCGCAGGTAGTGCTGGCGAATGCCATTGGCCTGCACGTTGCCACCATGGAGAAAGGTACTCATGCGGCCACCCCCGATTTCAGCTCCTGGGCATACAGGTCGTAGCCGTAGACCCAGGCCGGGTCTTCCTGGGTGCGTAGCCAGGTGTTGGCATTGGACACTGCTTGTACCCGGGACGCGCGTTCCTTGCGGTTGGCTTCATACAGTTCGAAGGCGCTGCGGTAGTCGCTGATCCCGGTTTCCTGCAGGCAGCGGGTGAGCATGGCGGCATCTTCGATGGCCATGCCGGCGCCTTGGGCCATGTGCGGCTTCATCGGGTGGCAGGCGTCGCCAAGCAATACCAGGCGACCGCGACTCCACAGCGGCAGCGGGTTGCGGTTGCGCAGCGGCCACTTGGTCACGCTGTCGGTGGATTCGATCAGGGCCTGCACGGTGGGGTGGTAGCCCTTGAAGGCTTCGAACATCTCATCACGGCTGCTGTCGACGAAGGCGCCCTGGAAATCCCATTCGGCATGGGGTACGCCGGTCACGTAGTAGTACTCGTCGCGCTTGCCGGTGGTGTAGTAGACCATCATGTGGCGATCCTCGGTCCACCACTTGATGCAGTCTTCGAACCTGAGGTCGTACTTGGCCAGTTGCTCGCCTCGGATCAGCGCACGATGCGCCACCCAGCCGCTGTACAAGGGTTTCTCCACCCCCAGCAGTTCTTCGCGGATCTTCGAATTGATGCCGTCGGCGCCAATCACGATGTCGGCATAGGTCACCGTGCCGTCGGCGAAGGTCAGGCGTACCTGGGTATCGGTTTCTTCGAGGGTTTCCAGGCGCTTGTTGAAGTGCAGGGTACCGGGCTGCAGCGTGGACATCTGCAACGCATGCAGGTCGCCACGGTGCACGGTGATGTAGGAGGCGCCATAACCGGTGAGCGGGATACGCGAGAGGTAATCACCACTTTCGCCGCAGCGGCTGAACCAGTGCTCAGGGTGCGAGCCCATCAGGTCCAGCTGTTTTTCGATGCCCATGCGGCGGAAAATTTTCATGATGTTGGGGCCCATGTGGATTCCCGCGCCCAAGCGGGAGAACTCCGGCGCCTGTTCGTAGACATCCACGTTGAAACCGGCTTGCTGCAGCAAGGTAGCCGCAGCGGCACCGCCCAGGCCGGCGCCGACTATGGCGATTTTTTGTGTGCTTCCCATGGGCGTGATCCTCTCTTTTTTGAATTCAGGCGGTGTCTGGTCCGCAAGGTTTTTAAAGTGTATACACTCATTTTTTAAAATGGGAAGCCTGTGCTAGGAAATTTATTTTTCGGTCTTTTTAAGCCTGTGTAACTAGCAGTAGCCAGTAAGCATTGATTATGTGTGAATTGGTAACGTTTTTGTCTGGCGCTTGCAGTCCGTCTGCAAATCAGGTTTCATCATCTTTAATTGGTGTATACGCTATAAAAACGCACTAAGTTGAAGCGCGCTGCCCGAACAGGGTGCAGCCCTCAGGAGACAGGAAAATGCCGGTAAGCGACTGTGAACTGACCCAGATGTTTGAACACGTGTTGAAGCTGTCCAAGGTCGACCCGACCCAGAGCGTCGCGGTGCTCAAGAGCCATTACTCCGACCCGCGTACGGTGCGTGCCGCCATGGATGCTGCGCAGCGCCTGGGGGCCAAGGTGTATGCGGTGGAATTGCCGTCGTTCAACCATCCACGGGCGATGGGCAACGACATGACCGCCTACTGCGGCGACACCGCGCTCACTGGCAATATTGCCGCCCAGCGTGCCCTGGAGGCGGCGGACTTGATCGTCGACACCATGATGCTGCTGCACTCGCCTGAGCAGGAGCAGATCCTCAAGACCGGCACGCGCATCCTGCTTGCCGTCGAGCCGCCGGAAGTGCTGGCGCGCATGCTGCCCAGCGAAGAGGACAAGGTGCGTGTACTGGCTGCCGAACAGCTGCTGAAGAAGGCGCGCTCGATCCACGTCAAGTCCCGCGCCGGCAGCGACTTCCGCGCTGCTTTGGGCCAATACCCGTCGGTGACCGAGTACGGCTTCGCCGATGAGCCGGGGCGCTGGGACCACTGGCCCAGCGGCTTCCTGTTCTCCTGGCCCAATGAAGAAACCGCCGAGGGCGTGCTGGTGCTGGACATCGGCGACATCCTGTTGCCGTTCAAGACCTACACCCGTGAAAAGATCACCCTGGAAATCGAAAAGGGCTTTATTACGCGGATTCACGGTGGGTTCGAGGCGCAGTACCTGAGCGACTACATGAAGTACTTCGACGACCCCGAGGTGTACGGCATCTCCCACATCGGCTGGGGCCTGCAACCACGTGCGCAATGGACGGCCATGGGCTTGCACGACAAGAACGACGGCATGTGCATGGATGCGCGGGCGTTCTATGGCAACTTCCTGTTCTCCACCGGGCCGAACACCGAGGTGGGCGGCACGCGCAAGACGCCGTGCCATATGGATATCCCGCTGCGCAATTGTGATGTGTATCTGGACGATGAAGCGGTGGTGCTGGGTGGCGATGTGGTTGCGCCCGCGCGATCGCTGGCACGCTGAGAGATACCCAGGTGTGGGAGGGGCTTGGTGGGTTTCTTCAAGGGCATCTTGAGTCCGCCCGCCAACCCCGCCATCATGCCTTTCCAATGCCCACCACCCACCGAGCCCGCCGTGCCTGATCCCTACGTTTTTTCTGAGCAAGTCGGCCACCTGCTGCGCAAGGCCTACCAACGCCACTTGGCGATATTCCAGCAGAATGTCGGCGACTCCCAGCTCACCGCCGTGCAGTTCGTGACCTTGTGTGCATTGCGCGATCAGGGTGCAAGTTCCCTCACTGAACTGGTCAAGGCCACCGCCGTGGACCAGGCGACCATCCGTGGTATCGTCGAACGTCTCAAGGCCAAGGCGCTGATTACCCTGGAACCGGACCCTGCAGACAAACGCAAGGTAATAGTCGACTTGTCTGCCTCCGGCGCCGAACTGGTCGCGCAAACCGCACCGCGTGCGGCGCAGATCAGCGAACTGACCATGAGCAATCTCAACCCCGCCGAGCGTGTAGCGGTCCTGTTTCTGCTGCGCAAGATGATTGACGATCCCCAGGAATAACCTGCGCTGGCATCGTTTTTGCTCTGTGTTGATGTAGTAGCCACTTCACTAGTCGAGTGTGTCGCGAGGCCCCGGGTCCGCGACGTTTTTTTTGACTGTTTGATGTAGTAGGCACTTCACTAACCGGCACAGGCGAAGCGAATGACCAGCCAACCCATCACGGTAACGCTTGAGGTCAACGACCAGACAAGCGAAGTCAGCGCCATGGCGGATACGCCGCTGTTACTGGTACTGCGCAACGACCTGCAACTCAATGGCCCCAAGTACGGCTGTGGCCTGGGGGAGTGCGGTGCCTGCACCGTGATCATTGATGGCGTGGCCGCTCGTTCCTGCGTGTTCCCGCTGTCGGGTGCAGCAGGGCGCAGGATCGTCACCCTTGAAGGCCTGGGTACGCGCCAGGCGCCGCACCCGGTGCAGCAGGCGTTCATCGACGAGCAGGCTGCGCAATGCGGCTACTGCCTCAACGGCATGATCATGACCGCCAAGGCCCTGCTCGACCGCAACCCCAAGCCCAGTGAAACCCAGGTACGCAACGAGCTGTCGGGCAACCTTTGCCGCTGCGGCACCCATATCGAGATCCTGCGCGCGGTATTGCGTGCGGCACGCCTTATGACCGTGGATGGATGATCATGACCGAAACGACCCTTTCCCGTGAGCAGTGGCTGGCCAAGACCGGTGTATTGCTGATTGTCGATGATGTATTGCCGCCTTCGGGGCCGGTGGCCAAGGGCGGCACGCCCACGGTTAAACCCAAGGAGCTGGGGCTGTTTATCGCCGTGAGCGATGATGGCCTGGTGTATGCGTTCAATGGTCATGTGGACCTGGGGACCGGCGTGCGCACGGCGTTGGCGCAGATCGTCGCCGAAGAGCTGGACCTGGGCATGGACCAGGTGAGGATGGTGCTGGGCGACACTGCGCGTGCGCCGAACCAGGGCGCGACCATTGCCAGTGCGACCTTGCAGATTTGCGCCGTGCCCCTGCGCAGCGCAGCGGCAGAGGCACGACGCTTTTTGCTGGCGCGGGCGGCAGGCCGCTGGGGCGTCAGTACCGCCAGCCTCAAGGTCGAGGCCGGCGTTATCTACGCCGTCGATGGGCGCACCACCAGCTATTCCGAGCTGGTCAGCGGCCAGCATGACTCAGTGCGCATCAGCGGCAACGCGCCGCTCAAGGCGCTCGCGGACTACCGTCTGGTCGGCCAGGACACGGCCCGCGTGGACATCCCCGGCAAAGCCACCGGCGAGCTGACCTACGTGCACGACATGCGCGTGCCGGGCATGCTCCATGGCCGGGTGGTGCGCCCGCCTTATGCGGGGCTCGACTGTGGGGAGTTTGTTGGCAATAGCCTGTTGAGTGTGGATGAAGCCTCCATCGCCCATATCCCCGGCATCGTCGCGGTGGTGGTGATCCGGGATTTTGTCGGCGTAGTGGCGTTGCGTGAAGAACAGGCGATCAAGGCTGCCGCCGAGCTGCAGGTGCAATGGAAACCGTGGGCTCACGCGGCGCCGGATATGCGCGACGTGGCGCAGGCCATTCGCGCTAACCCGCGCGTGCGCCGCACCGTGCTCGATCAGGGCGAGGTCGATGCCGCCCTGGCCAATGCCAGCCAGCGCATGCCGCGCACTTACCTGTGGCCCTACCAGATGCACGCCTCCATCGGCCCATCCTGTGCAGTCGCGGATTATCAGGACAGCGGCAGCCGCGTATGGTCCGGCAGCCAGAACCCGCACCTGCTGCGTGCCGACCTGGCCTGGCTGCTGGAATGCGATGAAGCCCTGATCGATGTGATCCGCATGGAAGCCGCCGGCTGTTATGGGCGCAACTGTGCCGACGATGTGTGTGCCGACGCCTTGTTGTTGTCCCGGGCGGTGGGCAAGCCAGTGCGCGTGCAACTGACCCGTGAACAGGAACATCTATGGGAGCCCAAGGGTACCGCGCAATTGATGGAGGTGGACGGCGGCTTGAACGCCGATGGCAGCATCGCCGCCTATGACTTCGAAACCAGCTACCCGTCCAACGGCGCGCCGACCCTGGCACTGCTGCTGACCGGCCGCGTCGAACCGGTGGCGGCGATGTTCGAAATGGGCGACCGCACCTCGATCCCGCCTTATGACATCGACAATATGCGCGTGACCATCAACGACATGGCGCCTATCGTGCGGGCCTCGTGGATGCGTGGCGTGTCGGCCTTGCCCAACACCTTTGCCCACGAATCCTATATCGATGAACTGGCCTTCGCCGCCGGCGTCGATCCGGTGGAATACCGCCTGCGTTACCTCAAGGACCCGCGCGCCATCGACTTGGTGAAATCTACCGCCGAACGCGCCGCCTGGTCCCCACGCACCGCGCCGATGCAAACCGCCAGCGATGACCACCTGTTACGTGGCCGCGGCTTTGCCTATGCGCGCTACATCCACAGTAAATTTCCCGGCTTCGGCGCGGCCTGGGCCGCATGGGTAGCGGACGTGGCCATCGACAAGCAGACCGGCGATGTATCGGTGACGCGGGTGGTGATCGGCCATGACGCCGGGATGATGATCAACCCGGCGGGGGTTAAGCATCAGATCCATGGCAATGTGATCCAGTCCACCAGCCGTGTATTGAAGGAGCGCGTGACCTTCGAGGAATCCACGGTGGCAAGCAAGGAGTGGGGCGGTTACCCGATCCTGACCTTCCCCGAGGTGCCGAAGATCGATGTGCTGATGATGCCGCGCCAGGACCAGCCGCCCATGGGCGCCGGTGAATCGGCGTCGGTACCCAGCGCGGCGGCGATTGCCAATGCGATCTATGACGCCACCGGTATTCGTTTTCGCGAGTTGCCGATCACCCCGGAGCGGGTACTGGCGGCATTGAATGCCGGCACCTTGGCTGAGCCGGCCAAGTCGCCACAAAAACGCCGCAAATGGTGGTTCGGCGCGCTGTTCGCCACCCTCGGTGCGCTGCTGGCCACGGCCTGGCCGTTCCACAGCGAAATCGCGCCTATCGCACCACCCAGCCCCGGCACCTGGTCCAAAGCCACCCTGGAGCGCGGGCGCCTGCTTGCGGCGGTTGGCGACTGCGCGGTGTGCCATACGGCGCCGGGCGGGGCGCCCAATGCCGGCGGGCTGGCAATGCAGACGCCGTTCGGCACCCTGTACAGCAGCAACATCACCCCGGATGTGAACACCGGCATTGGCGCCTGGTCGTACCCGGCATTCGAACGGGCAATGCGTGACGGCATCGGGCGCGACGGGCGCAACCTGTATCCGGCGTTTCCCTATACGGCGTTTCGCAATATCAACGAGGCAGACATGCAGGCGCTGTATGCCTACCTGATGTCCCAGGCGCCGGTCAGTCAGGCACCGACGCCGAACGCGATGAAGTTTCCATTCAGTTTCAGGCCCTTGATGGCGGGGTGGAACGCACTGAACCTGAGGCGCGGCGAGATCACCCCGCAGCCTGGGCGCAGTGAACAATGGAATCGCGGCAATTATCTGGTCAATGGCCTGGGGCACTGCGCCGCGTGTCATTCGCCGCGCAACCTGATGGGGGCGCAAAAGGGCGGCAAGGCATTCCTCGCCGGCGGTGTGGTAGATGGCTGGGAGGCCCCGGCGCTGACGGGGTTGTCCAAGGCCCCGAGGCCCTGGACCGAAGACCAGCTGTTTACCTATTTGAGCACCGGCTATTCCGACGCCCATGGCGTGGCGGCGGGCCCGATGGGGCCAGTGGTCAGCGAGTTGTCGAAGCTGCCGAAGGCGGATATCCGTGCGATGGCGGTGTACCTGGCTTCGCTCAATCACGAAGCGGCAGCGCAGGCACAGGTGGCAGCAGCGCCCGTACCGAATCCGGACGGTCGACGCGTCTTCGAAGGTTCGTGCAAAGCCTGCCATGCCGATGGGCTGGGGCCGAAACTGTTTGGGATCAGCCCGTCATTGGCGTCCAACACCAATGTGTTCAGCGACCAGCCGGATAATTTGATCAAGGTGATTTTGCAAGGCATCCCCCAGCCGGCGACCCGTGACCTGGGGTATATGCCGGGGTTCAGGGACAGCTTGTCGAATACCCAGGTGGCGGATCTGGTGGCCTACTTGCGCGGGCGATTTGCGCCGAACGCGCCACAGTGGCAAGGGCTGGAGCAGAAGGTCGCCCACTTGCGCGCCAATCCCGGCAGCCATTGACAGTGGACGAGGTGACGCGACGATTCGACTTGTCCGCGATAGAGATGGGGCTGACCCACCGCCATCGGGGGCAAGCCCCCTCCCACATTTGGTTCGCGGTGTATCAGTTAGATAGTTATAAGCTGCCAGGCAGCAAGCTCCCTTGCCAGAGGAGCAGCGGCGTACCAAAGTTGTGTAGATACCCATGCCCCGATGGCGGTACTTCAGTTAATAAAACCCTCGGCTGACACACTGTCAGGCATGACGCCGCGCAGCACCAGATCGGTGATGAATGCCAGCCAATCCTGCTGCTGGCCCTTGTTCGACAGGTCTTCACCCAGGAACGAACTGAGGGTATGGCGGTTGGAGTTGTAGAAGTAGCACAGCGAAGCAATCATCAAGTACACATGCTTGAGGTCGATGTCCTGGCGAAATAAACCCTGGGCCTGGCCGGCCTCGATGATCGGGCGTAGCACGCCGACCGCTTCACCGGATAACCGGCGCATTTCGCTGGACTGCCGGGCATGCTTGCCCTGGTGCAGGTTCTCGATACTCAGGATCGCCACGAACTCAGGATGCTTGACGTAGTAGTTCCAGATAAACGCCACCAGCTCGCGCAGGGCCTGGGCCGGTGCCGCAAGGTCCAGCTTGAGCTTGCCCTCGGCCCGGTTGAACTGCTCGTAGATATGTTCCAGCACGCAGGTGAACAGCTGTTCCTTGCTGCCGAAGTAGTAATAAAGCATGCGGTCGTTGGAGTCTGCGGCCTTGGAAATGCTGTCGACGCGCCCTCCCGAATAGCCGTCGCGAGTGAACACCTTGACCGCCGCCTGCAGGATGCGCGCCCGCGTCTGGTCGGCCTGTTGGGCGCGGATTCCAGTCTTCTTGATCGCCATCTCATAGGGCCTTACTAGACACTCAGGGCGCGAAATATAGCATGGGCTTTTTTGCGCCCGTTCTACCACCGACAAGTTCTGTAATAAAAACGCCATTGCGCTGGGGAATAAATCCGCGAGGGGCTATTTTGGTGCATCTCAATAACCAGAGTAGCCATGGATGAAATACCAACCTTTGAGCCGCACCTTGATTGCCTCGGTGCTGGTGTTGACGGTCAGCGGCGTGCACGCCGCGTCGCAAGCTCCGGTCGCCGGTGAAAATGGCATGGTGGTGACGGCCCAGCATCTGGCCACGCATGTTGGCGTGGATGTACTCAAGGCCGGGGGCAACGCGGTGGACGCGGCAGTGGCCGTAGGCTACGCGCTGGCGGTGGTGTACCCGGCGGCGGGCAACCTCGGCGGCGGCGGTTTCATGACCGTACAACTGGCCGACGGGCGCAAGACCTTCCTCGATTTCCGCGAAAAAGCCCCGCTGGCAGCGACTGCCGACATGTACCTGGACAAGGCCGGTAACGTGGTCGAGGGCCTGAGTGCCAAAGGTCATCTGGCGGTTGGCGTCCCGGGCACCGTTTCCGGCATGGAGTTGGCCCTGAGCAAATACGGCACGCTCAAGCGTGAGCAGGTGATTGCCCCTGCGATCAAGCTGGCGGAAAACGGCTTTGAACTGGAGCAGGGCGATATCGACCTGTTGCACACCGCCACCGGCGAGTTCGAAAAAGACCAGGATTTGCGCGGGATCTTCCTGCACAACGGCCAACCGCTGCAGGTGGGCCAGAAACTGGTGCAGAAAGACCTGGCCAAGACCCTCAGGGAAATCTCCGCCAAGGGCACCGACGGGTTCTATAAAGGTTGGGTGGCCAAGGCCCTGGTGGACGCCAGCCAGGCCGGCAAAGGCATCATCACCCAGGCCGACCTCGACAAGTACAAGACCCGCGAGCTGGCGCCCATCGAGTGCGATTACCGTGGCTATCATGTGGTGTCGGCACCGCCACCCAGCTCGGGCGGCGTGGTGATCTGCCAGATCATGAATATTCTCGAAGGTTACCCGATGGCCGATCTAGGCTATCACTCGGCCCAGGGCCTGCATTACCAGATCGAAGCGATGCGCCACGCCTATGTGGACCGCAACAGCTACCTGGGCGACCCGGATTTTGTGAAGAACCCGATCGAGCATCTGCTCGACAAGAACTACGCGGCGAAACTGCGTGACGCCATCGAGCCGCACAAGGCCGGGGATTCCCAGGCGATCAAGCCGGGGGTGTCGCCCCATGAAGGCAATAACACCACCCACTATTCCATCGTCGACCAGTGGGGTAACGCGGTCTCGGTGACCTACACCCTCAACGACTGGTTCGGCGCCGGCGTCATGGCGAGCAAGACCGGGGTGATCCTCAACGATGAAATGGACGACTTCACCGTCAAGGTCGGTGTGCCGAACATGTACGGGCTGGTCCAGGGTGAGGCCAACGCCATCGCGCCGGGCAAGGCGCCGCTGTCGTCGATGAGCCCGACCATCGTCACCAAGGATGGCAAGGCGGTGATGGTGGTTGGTACGCCGGGGGGGAGCCGCATCATTACCGCCACCTTGCTGACTATCCTGAATGTCATCGACTACAAGATGAACATCCAGGAAGCGGTGGATGCGCCGCGTTTCCACCAGCAATGGATGCCCGAGGCCACCAACCTTGAGACCTTCGCCGTCAGCCCGGACACTCAGAAGATCCTCGAAAGCTGGGGCCACACGTTTGCCGGCCCCCAGGATGCCAATCACCTGGCGGCGATCCTGGTGGGTGCGCCATCCCTGGAGGGCAAGCCGGTGGGCAACAACCGCTTCTATGGGGCGAACGACCCACGGCGTAATACGGGCTTGTCCTTGGGGTATTAAAGGAACAATCGGGTCCCTTCCAGGCTCTACCCCAAGAGCCCTGGAAGAGGATCCAAGCCGATGAAAGCGCTGAAAATCGCCACCTTCAATATCAACGGTATCCGCGCGCGCCTGCCTAACCTGCTGCACTGGCTGCAGCGCGAACAGCCGGATATCGTCTGCCTGCAGGAACTCAAGGCGCCGCAAAGCCTTTTCCCCTATGCCGAGTTCGAAACCGCCGGCTACGGTGCGATCTGCCTGGGCCAGGCGTCGTGGAATGGCGTGGCGATCCTGGCGCGGGATGCGCAGCCCTTGGAAAGCCGGCGTGGTTTGCCCGGCGATGACAGCGACACCCAGAGCCGCTATCTCGAAGCCGCGGTGCATGGGGTGCTGGTCGGCTGCCTGTACTTGCCCAATGGCAACCCGCAACCGGGGCCGAAATTCGACTACAAACTGGCCTGGTTCGAACGCCTGATCGACTATGCCAAGGCCCTGCAAGCCAGTGAGCATCCAGTGTTGCTGGCGGGGGATTTCAATGTGGTGCCCACCGACCTGGACATCTACAACCCGCGGTCCTGGCTCAAGGATGCCTTGTTGCAGCCCGAGAGCCGTGCCTGCTACCAGCGATTGCTGGAGCAGGGCTGGACCGATGCCTTGCGCCACCTGTATCCCCAAGAGCGCGTCTACACCTTCTGGGACTACTTCCGCCAGCACTGGCAGAAAAACTCTGGCCTGCGGATCGACCACCTGTTGCTCAACCCCGCGCTCAAGCCGTACTTGAAAGATGCCGGCGTCGATGCCTGGGTCCGCAACGAGGCCCACGCCAGCGACCATGCGCCGACCTGGATTGAACTCGGTACACGCAAAAAACGTTAAGCGGTTGATGCAAGCAGTTGCCTTACCGCTGCAAACGCCGCGACTCGGCGCGCTTCCCAGTCCCCGCCAATTAACACCATCGGCTGCTGATGCTGTTGCATCCAATCCAGGCCGGCCTGGAAAAACGCCCGGCGATCGGCCAGATCCGGCTGGCAGCGCTGACCGTCGGCACTCCATTGCACATCCTCGGGGGACAGCAGCAGGTGCAGGTCGTAATGCCGGGCCAGCAGTTCGCTGTCGAGCCAGCCGGGGTAGTCACCGAACAGGGCCTGGCTCCACAGCTTGTTGGTCAACAGGTGGGTGTCGAGAATCAACAAGGCAGGGTGTTGGGCGCGGGCGGCGTCTTCCCATGCCAACTGGCCACGGGCAATCGCCGGGATATCCGCCAGGCAGGTGTCACGCTGATGGTGATCGATGAAATGGCGCACGTACTCGCCGACCATCAGCCCGCCGAAGTGCGCGTGCAACTCGGCGGCCAGCCAGCTTTTACCACTGGATTCCGGGCCTGCCAGCACCACCACCTTCATGGCTGCAACGCCGGGTCGGCGCGCCATTCACGCCAGCCTTGCACAGCGATGGCGGTGAACAGCGCGTAGAGCGCGGCGGTGAGGTACAGACCTTTGTAGAGGAACAGGCCGACGAAGATCACATCCACCACAATCCACAACGGCCAGCACTGCACACGCTTTTGTGCCATCCACATTTGCGCCACCAGGCTGAAGCCGGTAAGGGCCGCGTCGAGCCAAGGCTGCGCGGCATCGGTCCAGTGGGCCATGGCGGCGCCGAGCAACAGGCTGCCAACGGCGCCCACGGCCAGGCTGGTCATGATCGCAGGCACCCCCAGGCGGGTGACCTGACGGCCCTGCCTGACCTCTCCGGCGCGGGTCCACTGCCACCAGCCATAAACTTGCAACGCGGCGTAGACCACCTGCAGCAGCATGTCGGAGTAGAGTTTTACCTCGAAGAATACCCAGGTGTAGAGCAGCACCATTACCAGGCCGATGGGCCAGCACCAGCGGTTCTGCTTGACCGTCAGCCAGACAGCGATCACCCCCAGGGCGGCGGCGAACAGTTCAAGCCCGGACATGGTGGATCCTTGGGAAGTGAGAGAGGGCGGTGATTGTACCTAGAGGTCAGCGATCTTCAAACTTGCGTGCACCGCCCCTCCCACAGTTGCCGGCGCTAGATTCGGAATTGGCGCAACAACCCATCAAGCTGCTCACTCAGCCCACGCAACTGCCCACTCGCCACGCTGGATTGTTCCGCCGCCAGCGCCGTGCTGTGGGACAACCCTGCGGCCTGGGTGACGTTCTGGTTGATATCTTCGACCACATGGGCCTGTTGCAGGGTGGCGCTGGCAATCGAGGCGTTCAAACCATTGAGGTTGTGCAGCGCCTGGCCGATGGCGGTGAGGCTGGCTCCCGCCTGGCCGGCCTGTTCGATGGTCAGTTGCGAGGCGCTGTGGCTGTCGCTGATGACTTTGACCGCCGCTTCCGAGTGACCTTGCAAGCGCTCGATCATTGCCTGGATTTCGGCGGTGGATTTCTGCGTGCGCTGGGCCAGCAGGCGCACTTCATCGGCGACCACTGCAAACCCACGGCCCTGTTCGCCAGCGCGGGCGGCTTCAATGGCGGCGTTCAGGGCGAGCAGGTTGGTCTGGTCGGCGATGGAGCGGATCACTTCGAGGACGCCGCCAATCTGGGTGCTTTCGCTGGAGAGCGTGCGAATCACCTCTACGGCCTGGCTGATGGTGCTGGAGAGCTGGTCGATCTGTTGCAAACTGCCGTCGATGTTGACCTGGCCCTGTTGCGCCTGGGCTTGGGCATCGCGCATTTCGCTGGCGGCGTGTTCGGCATTCTTCGCCACGTCCTGCACGCCGTAGGTGACTTCATTGATAGCGGTAGCCACCAGCTCCATCTGCTGCGATTGCTGCTGGCTGCGGTCGTGGGCCTGGCTGGCGTTGTGGCCCAGCTCCGTGGATGACTGGCCCAGGGCGGTCGCGCAAACCTGCAATTGGCCGACCACTAGGCGCAACTTGGCGGTGAAGCTGTTGAAATGCCGGGCCAGTTGGGTGAGCTCGTCGCTGCCGTGGGTGTCGAGGCTGCGGGTCAGGTCGCTTTCGCCGCTGGCGATATTGCCCATGGCGTTCACCGCCGCCTGCAACGGCTGCACGATACTGCGGGCAATCAGCGATACCAGCAGACCCATGACCAGCGCGATGCCTAGCACAATGAACGAGGCTTTCCACACCTGAGCGTTGAATTCAGCCTGCACATCATCCACATAGACGCCGGACCCGATAATCCAGCCCCAGGGTTCGAACAGCTGGATATACGAGGTTTTTTCCACCGGTGCTTCGGCCCCAGGTTTCGGCCAGCGGTAGTTGACGATACCGGCGCCCTTGGCCTTGGCCAGGCTCACGAACTCGTTGAATACGGCGAAGCCGTCCGGGTCGCGAATCGCCGAGAGGTTCTGGCCATCGAGCTTGGGGTTGGCCGCGTGCATGATCATCACGGGGGTGAGGTCGTTGATCCAGAAGTAATCATCGTGGTCATAGCGCAGCCCGCGCACTGCACTGAGGGCTTGCTGCTGCGCGGCATCGCGGGTCAGTACGCCGGTCTTTTCCAGGTTCTGGTAATAGCTGAGCACGCCGCTGGCGGTCTGCACCACATGCTGGGTCTGGTGGCGCTTGGCCTGGTAAAGGTCGTCACGGATCTGGTTGAGCATCAGCAGCCCCAAGGCCAGCAGCATCAACACGGCGACTATCAAGATCAGCCATAGGCGGCGGCTGATCGACATGCTGCGCAAACTGTTCATCGTCCTGTCACTCCATGCTCTTTATAATTGTGGTGCTGCTTCGAGATTTCCGGCGTGTCTGATAGGCTTTCGGCCCGGAATCGGAAAACCTGAGTACTGCCTGATTTTTCACGGAATTTTTGCAGACCGGCGTTGAGAATCAACCGCGGGCGCTTGAGTGCGCTCGTCGTCAGTGAACTTTAAAAAAACTTAAGAGGCATGCCACGCGCGTGACCTTTGGAGACAGCATGGATTTTTGGACCGCCATACAGGCATTGATTCTCGGCATCGTCGAGGGGCTGACGGAGTTCCTGCCGATCTCCAGCACCGGCCACCAGATCATCGTCGCCGACCTGATCAATTTCGGCGGCGAACGTTTCGAAGCCTTCAATATCATCATCCAGCTCGGCGCGATCCTCGCGGTGGTCTGGGAGTTTCGCCGCAAGATCCTCGATGTGGTCATCGGCCTGCCGACCCAGCCCAAGGCCCGGCGCTTCACCGTCAACCTGATCATTGCCGTGTTGCCGGCGGTGGTACTGGGGGTGATTTTTGCCGACCTGATCAAGCACTACCTGTTCAACCCGATCACCGTCGCCGCCGCCCTGGTGGTGGGTGGCGTGATCATGCTGTGGGCCGAGCGCCGCCAGCATGCGGTGCGCGCTGAAACCGTGGACGACATTACCTGGAAAGACGCCCTCAAGGTTGGCCTGGCCCAGTGCCTGGCGATGATCCCGGGTACTTCGCGCTCCGGTGCGACGATTATCGGCGGCCTGCTGTTCGGCCTGTCGCGCAAGACCGCCACCGAGTTTTCGTTCTTCCTGGCCATGCCGACCATGGTCGGTGCGGCGGTGTACTCGGGGTACAAGTACCGTGACCTGTTCCAGCCGGCCGACCTGCCGGTGTTCGCCATTGGCTTTGTCACCTCGTTCATCTTCGCGATGATCGCGGTCAAGGCGTTGCTCAAATTCATCGCCAGCCACAGCTACGCGGCGTTTGCCTGGTACCGGATAGCCTTCGGCCTGGTGATCCTGGCGACTTGGCAGTTCGGTTTGGTCGACTGGACTGCAGTCAAGCCATGAGCATCCAGCATCCACGCCTGAAGGCGCTGATCTTTGTGCTGCTGTGCGCCGCGCCGCTGTTGGGCTCGGCGTTGCTGTGGTATCGCGGCGAGACGGTGATCCCGTTGGCGGCGTATGGGCTGGTCAGCGTGGTGGCGTTTTTCCTCTACTGGAGCGACAAGCGCAAGGCCCAGACCGAAGGCTGGCGCACCCCGGAAAACATCCTGCATGCCGTCGAGCTGGCGGGTGGCTGGCCGGGGGCGTTGATCGCCCAGCAGGTGTTCCGGCACAAGACGCGCAAGGTGTCCTACCAAGTGCTGTTCTGGGTGATCGTGCTGTTGCATCAGGTGTTCTGGCTGGATCAGCTGTTCCTGGGCGGCACGTTGCTGTCAATCCTATAGCAGCAGACCAATCTGAGTGCGCTTGGGCAGCTTGCTCACTACCAGTTGGTGTGAGCGCTGCAACAGGCCGCGCAGCTCGTCGGCGCCCAGCGGGTAGGGCGTGTTCATGATGATCCACTGTGCCCGGGCCAGATACGGCGCCGGGTGGATGCCCGGGCGGTCGACGTGGCCCAGGAACAGGTCCTTGTCGACTTTGAATGCCAGCGATTCACCACGCAGGTTCTGCAGGGCGAACATCTTGTTGCCGGCAATCGAGAACACGCGCACGCCGCCCCATTTGTAGTCTTCCCGCGCACCAGGCAGGCCCAGGCAGAACGCGGCGACTTGTGCTTCGCTCAGGCTCATAGCAAACGGTCTCCACAGCCTTTGAAGCCTTCTTCCAGGTAGTCGATCCAGGCGCGGATGGCTGGCAGCACACCACGTCGATGCGGGTACACGGCTTGCAACCAGCCGCCCGGCAATGACCATTGCGGCAGTAATTGCACCAGGCGGCCGCTGGCCAGTTCTTCCTCGCAATACATCATCGGCAGCACCGTGAACCCTAGGCCCATGATGGCGCTGGCCTTGCGCACGATGAAGTCTTCTATGCCCAGCCGGGCCTCCATCACCAGGTCGTGGGGGTTGCCCTGGGGGTCGATAATCCGCTGGTGCACCATGCGATCCGCCTCAAGGGCACCGAGTACGGGCAATTGCCTGAGGTCGTCGAGGGTATGTACCTGCCGCTCACGCATCAGGGCGGGGCTGGCGACCAGTACGGTCTGGGCCTGGCGCAGGCGCTTGGTCACCAGCAGCGGGTCTTCATCGCCCAGTTCGCGCACGCGCAGGGCCACGTCAATGCCTTCGGCCACCAGGTCGACGCGGCGGTTGACCAGGGTCATATCCAACTGCACCAACGGATGCGCGGCAAGAAACCCGGCCACCAGTTCCGGCAGGATGTGTTGGGCCAGGCCCACCGGGCAACTGACCCGCAGGCGCCCACGGGGTTCGCTGGACATGCTCGCCACCGCCTCATCGGCCATCTCCGCTTCCAGCAACATGGCCTGGCAATGGCGCAAGTAGCGCTCGCCGACGGCGGTCAGCGTCAGTTGCCGGGTGGTGCGTTGCAACAGGCGTGCGCCCAGGCGTTCTTCCAGCTCGGCGATGCGCCGTGACAGCCTGGACTTGGGAATCCCGAGTAGCCGCCCGGCCGCAGCGAAACCGCCGGCTTCGACGACTTTGGCAAAATAGTAGAGGTCATTGAGGTCTTGCATGCTGGGGCCTATTGTCCTGTCAGTGGGACAAACTATCGCATTTTAGCTGGCTTATCGACTATTGGTTTCATGCGTAGCATCACCACCATCTGATCGCCACTGTCGATCCCACCTCGGAGATCCACCATGAAACTACTGCATATCGATTCCAGCATCCTCGGCGACAACTCCGCTTCCCGCCAGCTCAGCGCCGGTGTGGTCAAGGCGTGGCAAGCGGCTGAGCCGGGGGTGGAAGTGACTTACCGTGACCTGGCCAGCGAAGGCATCAATCACTTTTCCGGTGCCACCCTGGGCGCATTGGGCACGGCTGCTGAACTGCGCGATGCGGAGCAAAAACACGAGGCTGAACTGAGTGCAACGTCGCTGGCTGAATTCCTGGCTGCCGATGCCGTGGTCGTGGGTGCGCCGATGTACAACTTCACTATTCCTACCCAGTTGAAAGCCTGGATCGATCGCATCGCGGTCGCCGGCCAGACCTTCCGCTACACCGAAGCCGGCCCGGAAGGCCTGTGCGGCAACAAGAAAGTCATTATTGTCTCCACCGCCGGTGGCTTGCATGCCGACCAAGCCTCGGGCGCTGCACACGAAGGCTACTTGAAGCTGCTGTTCGGTTTCCTCGGTATCACCGACATTGAGATTGTTCGCGCTGAAGGCCTGGCCTACGGTGATGAAGTGCGCAGCAAAGCCATGAGCGACGCCAACGTGCGCATCAACGAGCAGCTGTTCGCAGCTGCGTAAGGCTTATGTAAATTTGCCGTGTCCTCGGTTTCATTCTGAAACCGAGCGCCTAAACTCTGTATTCTGATCGCCTGAGCGCGAGCGGAGTACGGAGTTTTTTCGTTGTGGCCCAGGTTATGCACACATCCATTCGATACCCTGGACTTTTTATTCGACAGGCCGGTTCTTGTGCAGCAAAGGTGGACATCCCCATGATGCGTCTTTGTGCTGTTTTGGTTCTTTCCCTTTTTGGCAGCCTGGTTTCAGTGCACGCCGCGCCGGCACCGCACCCCCATTGGAGTGTGGGGTTTCATCGCATGAGTCTGCTCGACCCGCTGGATTCGCAGCCGATGAAGGCCATCGCGTTTTACCCTTCCACCGATACCGAACGCACCACGCCGCTGGGCGCCTATCAGGTCGCGGCCAGCGAAGACTCCAAGGTCGCCATCGGCCGTTTCCCGATGCTGATGCTGTCCCATGGCAATACCGGGACGCCTTTGGCTTTGCACGACCTGGCCACGTCCTTGGCACGCAAGGGGTTTGTGGTGGTGGCTGTGCTGCACCCTGGCGACAATTACAAGGATCACAGCCGCCTGGGCACCGTGAGCAACCTGTATGGCCGGCCGATCCAGATTTCCCAGGCCATTACCGCCGCGCTGGCCGACCCGATGCTGTCGCCTTTCGTCGATATCGACCAGATCGGCGTCATCGGCTATTCAGCCGGTGGCGAAACGGCGCTGATCCTGGCGGGCGCCAAGCCTGATTTCGAGCGCCTGCGCCGCTACTGCCAGCAACGCCCCCAGGACCGGGATGCCTGCACCACCAACGGCGAGCTGGTGGTCGACCGCGATGACTTGCGGCCCCAGGCCGACCCACGCATCCATGCCCTGATGCTGATGGCGCCGCTGAGCCTGATGTTCGGTCGCCATACCCTGGCGGACGTGCATGTGCCAGTGCTGCTCTACAGTGGCGATGGCGACCAGTTGGTGGCGGTGGACAAAAACGCCGCCGCCCTGGCGCGCAAACTACCAGAGCCACCGGACTTCAAGCTGTTGGCCGGGGCAGGGCACTTTGTGTTCATGGCGCCGTGTGACAGTAATCAACTGGCGACGATGCCGGCGATCTGCACCGATGCCGATGGCGTCGACCGCGAAGGTATTCACCGCGACATGGTCTCCGAAGCCGGGCGCTTTTTCAGCCATACCCTTGGCGAGGTGACCCGCGCCGGCTTGCAGACCGCTGATCAGTAGGCGCGGCGCCTGAGCAGTACGGTGAGGGCGAGGGCACTGACCGACAGCAAGGCCGCGCAGAAAAAGATCCAGCCGTAACCGAGGTTCAGCGCCACGGCGCCCATCAACGGCCCGGCAATCGCCAGGGCCAGGTCGAAAAACACCGCATAGGCACTCAGCCCCGCACCGCGG
The DNA here is from genome assembly GCF_001439685.1 of Pseudomonas libanensis. Lineage (GTDB taxonomy): Bacteria > Pseudomonadota > Gammaproteobacteria > Pseudomonadales > Pseudomonadaceae > Aquipseudomonas > Aquipseudomonas libanensis. The sequence continues at coordinate 211,964 of NZ_JYLH01000002.1, read as the reverse complement.
CTGCTGTCCGGCACTTGCTTGATAGCTTCCACGCCGAGCGCCGGGTAAACCAGCGACAAACCAAAGCCGGTCAACCCGGCGCCGATCAAGGCCACGCCGGTAGACGGCGCCAGCCACAACAGCGTCAGGCCCAGGGTTTCGATGAGCATGCAGCCGATGGCGGCGGTGAACCCGCCAAAGCGGCTGATGGCGGAGATAAACACCAGGCGCGACAGGATAAAACACACGCCAAATACCGTCAGGCAGTACGCCGCACCGGTCCAGCCCCGATTGAGGTAATACAGGGTGATGAAGGTTGTCAGCGTGCCGTAGCCAATCGAGGCCAGGCACAGGCTGGTGCCGAACGGTGCGATTCGCCCGAACACCGCCCAGAACGGCAGCCGCTCACCGCGCACCACCGGCACTGAAGGCTTATTGCGGATCAGCATCAGGCCCAACGCGGCCAACACTGACAGCGCAATACCGAGGCTGATGTAGCCATATTCCGCGACCATCACCACGCCTAATGGCGCACCAATGGCAATGGCGCCGTAGGAGGCGATGCCATTCCAGGAAATCGAACGCGCGGTATGTTCGACGCCTACCGCGCCCATGCACCAACTGATGGTGCCCACGCCGATCAGGCCCTGGGCCACGCCCAACAACAAACGGCCGACGATCAGAACCCCCAGGCTCAAGCTCGGCAGGCTTTGCAGCAGGGTGGCGATAAAGGTCAGCACACCGCTGATCAGGATGCCGGCCAAACCCAGCACAATCGCCCGCTTGGTGCCGACGTTATCCGACATCCGCCCGGCCATCGGGCGGCTGAGCAGCGTGGCCAGGTATTGCGAGCCAATGGCGATACCGGCCACTACCGCGCTGAAACCCAGTTGTTCATGCACATAGCCTGGAATCACCGCAATCGGCAGGCCGATGCAGATAAAGGCAATGAAGGTATAGAAGACGATGGAGACGATCTGCAGGGTGATCGACAGGGAGGAGGGGGCGGCAGGCATGGCACTCGTTCGCTGGCGGGCGGTGCGGCCATGATGGCATAACCCGCTATCAAATGTGGGAGGGGGCTTGCTCCCGATAGCAATGTTTCAGTCCATACATCTTTTGACTGACACTCCGCTATCGGGGGTAAGCCCCCTCCCACATTTGGACCTGCTTTTTTCTTGCAGCCAAGCGCTGTTCTTAGAACACCACGCCCTGGCTACGCAGGTAGTCGTCATAGGTGCCGCTGAAGTCGATCACGCCGCTCGGGCTCAACTCGATGATGCGGGTGGCCAGGGACGATACGAACTCACGGTCGTGGCTGACGAAGATCAGCGTGCCCGGGTAGTTCTCCAGCGCCAGGTTCAGCGCCTCGATGGATTCCATGTCCAAGTGGTTGGTCGGTTCGTCCATGATCAGCACGTTTGGCTTTTGCAGGATCAGCTTGCCGAACAGCATGCGGCCTTGCTCGCCACCGGAGATCACCTTGACCGACTTGAGGATCTCGTCGTTGGAGAACAACATGCGCCCCAGGGTGCCGCGGATCACTTGCTCGCCCTGGGTCCACTGGCCCATCCAGTCGAACAGGCTCATGTCGTTTTCGAAGTCACTCGCGTGATCCTGGGCGTAGTAACCCAGTTCTGCGGCGTCGGTCCACTTGATGCTGCCGGCATCCGGGGTCAGTTCGTTGACCAGGGTGCGCAGCAAGGTGGTCTTGCCGATGCCGTTCGGGCCGATGATTGCCACGCGCTCGCCTGCTTCAACCTGGAAGCTGAAGTCCTTGAACAGCGGCTTGCCGTCGAAGCCTTTGGCCATCTTTTCGACCATGACCGCCTGGCGGTGCAGCTTTTTATTCTGCTCGAAACGAATGAACGGGCTCACACGGCTCGAAGGCTTGACCTCGGCCAGTTGGATCTTGTCGATCGCCTTGGCACGGGATGTGGCCTGCTTGGCTTTCGAGGCGTTGGCCGAGAAGCGGCTGACGAAGGATTGCAGTTCGGAGATCTGCGCTTTCTTCTTGGCGTTGTCCGACAGCAGTTGCTCGCGGGACTGGGTCGCCACGGTCATGTACTCGTCGTAGTTGCCCGGGAACAGGCGCAGCTCGCCGTAGTCCAGGTCAGCCATGTGGGTGCACACGCTGTTCAGGAAGTGACGGTCGTGAGAGATGATGATCATCAGGCTGGAGCGCTGGGTCAGGATGTTCTCCAGCCAGCGGATGGTGTTGATGTCCAGGTGGTTGGTCGGTTCGTCGAGCAACAGCACTTCCGGGTCGGAGAACAGCGCCTGGGCCAGCAATACGCGCAGTTTCCAGCCAGGAGACACTTCGCTCATCGGGCCGAAGTGCTGTTCCAGGGGAATGCCCAGGCCCAGCAACAGCTCGCCGGCGCGGGATTCGGCGGTGTAGCCGTCCATTTCGGCGAACTCGGTTTCCAGCTCGGCCACGGCCATGCCGTCGTCTTCGCTCATTTCCGGCAGCGAGTAGATACGGTCGCGCTCGGCCTTGACCTTCCACAGCTCCTCGTGGCCCATGATTACGGTGTCGAGCACGGTGAATTCTTCATAGGCGAACTGGTCCTGGCGCAGTTTGCCCAGGCGCACATTCGGCTCCAGCATGACCTGGCCGCCGGACGGGTCAAGGTCGCCGCCGAGGATTTTCATGAAGGTCGACTTGCCGCAACCGTTGGCACCAATCAAGCCATAACGGTTGCCGGCGCCGAACTTGACCGAGACGTTCTCGAAGAGCGGCTTGGCGCCGAACTGCATGGTGATGTTAGCTGTGGAGATCAATTACTTTACCTATCAATGGGTTGCGAGCGTGACGGCAGGTGCCTTCAGGCATGCGTCAACAGCGACATCAAGGCGCGAAACCCGGTCGCTGAGCGAAAAATTTGGGATGTGTGTTGGAATTTGGCGCGCATTGTCGCATATGTCAGGCAACAGGTGTATGGCGAACGAAGGATGGTTTTACCGTTGCCTGCGCAGTAGCCGGCCCTGACAGCTGCAACGCCACGCCGAGCGGCATCAGGAAGGCGGCGTTGTGGCCGGCCTGGTTCACCACAAGACTCGGTGTCGGCGCCCATGGCAATTACCACGAATGGATTGATGTTAAATGGCTACTAGTCCATGTGTGCTACATCGTTTTTCCGGTCGAGTTGCTATGTTTTGAACGCAGTACGTCCTAAAAGGCCAAGGAGTTGAGCCGCAGATGTCTTTTATATTCGCAATCAATAATCGTCTTCTTCTATTGGCCCTGTTGTTGCCGGTGTCTACTTTGGTGTTCGCCAATGAGTCGGAGGCGGTCGGTGACTGGTGGGTTGTTCACAGTGACGATGCCGGGCCTAAAAATATAATGTATATAGCGGACGGCACCACGGTGGTGGCGTCGAAAAAAACAAACGGCGCCCAACTAGTTGAGGTGACTAAAGTCTATGCTGAGAAAAGTAAACCTCTCAGCGACGATGTAACTATTGAGGTTCAGTGCGCAAAACATCGAGTCCGCTTTCTTAATGGAACATCTGTCGAACGTCAGGGCAACAAGCGCCACGAATTGAAAGTGTCTGGTCAATGGCAAAACATGATGGACCTGGTGGATAGCGGGAAAGATATGTGGCTCCTGAAGAGCTTTGCCTTTGTTTGTCAGCCTGCCAATCGAAAAGTCAACGGGATGATCGCCTTGGGCAATGCACGTCGTGCGCAGGCGCTGAAGAGTATTACTGAAATCCAGGCGCCGCCGAAGAGCGTAATGGAAGAACTGGATGAGATGTTAGGCAATGGAGAGTAGACAGAAATGGCACTAGGGATGAAGAAATATTCGAAGCTACCCATGTTGATGCTGGTGGTGTGTATTGGGTGGGTCGCCAGTGGTTGCTCTTCGATTGCTCAAAGCCGATGGGAAGGACGGGACGCGCAAGAAGCCATTAATTTATTTGGCAGGCCTGATCGCATGAAGAAGCAAACAGGTTCAAGCGGTGAGGTGCTGGTTGTCATGACTTGGTATAAGTCGTCCAATTGGACGACCACTGAGGCGGCAGGAACTTCAATGACTCATACCGGTAACGGAATGGTCTATACCGAACATTATGAGCGCGTTGGGCACAGCTCTGACTGCAAACTTGAAGCAACAGTTAACAAAGCAAAAAAAATAGTGCTTTTCAGGATTGAGGATGGACGCATCTTGCATGGTAAATGCACCAACGTCCCTTATGTACCAGGTTACATTCCTCCAGGTTTCTAGTGTGTTGATAAAGCGCTGAGTATTTCTATCTCAAGAGACGGTAAAAATTCGGGGCTCGTAACCTCCCTGTCCACTATAGCGTTTGGCATGCCGTTGCAGAGCGGGCCTGGGTTGCGCCAGTGGATGGTTTTACCAACGTTTCCGGCATGGCCAGCCATAACAGCAACAACGCAATACCTGCCACGCCGGCCAGCGTCAGGAAAGCCGCGTTGTAGCCAGCCTGCTGCACCACGAAACCGGCCAGGCTGTCGCTCAGCGCCGCGCCCAGGCTGACGTTGAAGCGCCCGGTGCCTTGGGTCAGGTCCTTGACGATGACAGGGAACAGGGCGCCGAAAATACCGGCGCCGATGCCATCGAGCATTTGCACTGCTACCAGCCAATAGGGGTCGCTGGACAGGGTATAGAGCACGCCGCGCAGCGGCAGGATCAGGAAGCCAGCCAGCAACAGTGGCTTGCGCCCCGATGCCGAGGGTTTCATCCGGCAGGTATTTGGCTTATTTTCCCAAGCCCGCTGTACTGACTTTCTGGAGAAGCAATGGACATGCCCTCAGCGCAAGAGGCGATTGCCAGCAACAAGAAGGCCTGGGATGAGTCGGCCCGGCTGCACAAAGACACCGCGACCTGGTCGGCCCTGCTGGGCCGGGTCGCCAAGCCTGATTTTTCCTGCCTTGATCCCACCATTACCGCGGTGCTGCAAGAGGTCGGTGTGGCGGGCAAGGATGTGGTGCAACTGGGCTGTAACAACGGGCGCGAAAGCCTGTCGTTGTATAGCCTGGGCGCGCGTTCGGTGGTGGGGATCGACCAATCCCGGGCGTTTCTTGGGCAGGCGCGGGAACTGGCTGCAGTCTCGCCCCATAGCCCTGAGTTCATAGAGAGTGACATCCACGCTTTGCCGGAGCGCTTGCACGCGCAATTCGATATGGCCCTGGTGACCATTGGTGTACTGGGCTGGATGCCGGATGTGGCGTTGTTCATGCAGCATGTCGCCCGTGTGCTGAGGCCTGGCGGCACGCTGGTGATGTACGAAACCCATCCCTTCCTTGAGGTGTTCGACCCGCGGGCGGCCAACCCGTTGCTGCCTGCCAGCTCTTACTTCCAGCGCGAGCCTTTTGTGCTGCAGGAATCCATTGTCTATGAAGGGCAGGGCGAACTGGCCGGGCCGACATCCTATTGGTATGTGCACACCCTGGGCAACGTGGTCAGCGGGGCAATCGCTGCGCACATGCAGATTAATCATTTGCAGGAATACCCGCACTCCAATCGGGAAGAACTCTACGATCAATACGAGCATCAGGCAGCGCAATTGCCCCTGTGCTTTACCCTTGTGGCGACCAAGCGGGTCGAATGACAGCGTTTGGCTCACGCAAAAAAAAGCCCGCGAGGAGAGGCGGGCCAAGGGATTCACTGGAGTAGGTAGGCCCGACTCTATCCGCCGGAAAGTGAAGGTCTCGTGAAAATACCGTGATCGAATCGGATAAACGCGTCGATCACCGCCGCCGCACGAAGGTGCGCATGGTTTGCCCAGGGCCGGTGCTGAATACCGTTGGCCTGGGCATGCCTTCGTCCGCTGCAATAAATACAAAATCGTCGCCGTCGAGCCGATAACTGGCGGGTAACCGCTTGCCTGCATCATCGCCGATGGCGTCAATCCAAGTGATGCTCTTGGGCGCGGTGCCGGCGTCCAGCACAAACCGGCCAGCCAGCAATATATCGCCGGTTACCGTAACGACTTCGAAGTGATCTCCATTGATTGTCGTGATAGCACCCGGCGCACTGTGAGCGTCGTCGGGGTTGAGTACGCCACCGTCTTCGAGGGCCGTTTGTTCCCAGGCACCTTGAAGAGCGTGAAAGTCAGCGGTTGACAGAGGTGACATGCAAATTCCTTATTGCTGAACCAAGAAGTATTCAATTGTACCGAGAGTGAGGCCACAAAGCGGGGGACGCTGATTTTTTTCTTTATAAGACAGGTGTTTGACAGCATTTTCATGTTGTATTGACTACGATGGTATCGAGGCTGGTCCGACATGGCTGTTTCATTTGGACTACTCATCGACATAAAACCGAAATAATCCCCCAAGCTGTGGGATATTTCAGCAGACTAAGTGGTCAGATCGCCATTGGTCTGCCGTAGCCAGGGCGTTGTCCCTGATTTTTGAAGTCATTCGGACTTCTGAGAATGATGGCCTTTTAGTATTATCTTAAGGTGTTCTTATTTTGAATCGAACTTCCCCACTCCCGCCTTCCGCAGCGTCCGATGAAATTGATCTGTTTGAACTGTTTCACGCCATTTGGCGGCAAAAAAAGCTCGTCATCGGTTGTACGCTTTTGGCAGGTGTATTAGGTGCGGGGTATGCCTTCCTGGCGCCCAAGACGTATGAAGTCAGCAGTGTGCTGCGACCTGCGGCAATCAACGAACTGGATGCCTTGAACCGTTCGGAAGTTTATAAGTTGCCTCCCGCTGATGCGTTGCTGAAGGTGGGCGCCCAGCTGGACTCCTACGAGGCCCGTCTAGGCTTCTTCAAGGACCATGAAGAGTTGTTCAAGGCGTTCAAGAAACCTGGGCAGAGCCTTGAGCAGAGCTTTGAGGAGTTCAACCGCAATTCCGTCAATCTGATCCTTCCCGACCCGAAGAAATCCGATTCGCTGAGCAACTATATCCGCCTGGAGCTGCAATACCCGGCCGACGTCGATGGCGTTGCGATCCTCAACGGTTTTGTGGACTACGCCATTGCCGCGGAACGCCAGCAAGTCGGTGCCGATCTCAAGGTCATCGTCAATAACCGCTTGACCGAGCTCAAGGGCAAGATCGACGCCGCTCGCTCCAACTACGATACCGACAAGGAGTCCAAGATTGCCAAGCTGCTTGAGGCTGACCGTCTCAAGCGCGCCCAGCTACAGGACGAACTCAGCGCGCTGCGCCTGCAGATGAAGATGGAGCGCACCAATCGCCTGGCCGAGCTGGCGGAAGCCATCAGCATTGCCAAGTCCATGGGTATCCGCACACCGACCACGCCGTCCTCCATGGCCGACGCCACGCGCAGTTCGGGCCAGGTCATGCGCACCGAGGTGAACAATCAGAAGATCCCGCTGTATTTCATGGGCACTGAAGCATTGGAGGCCGAACGCGCCGCATTGCAACAGCGTACCAGCGATGATTTCACCAACCCGCGCATTGCCGAGATCGGCAAGGAGTTGCAACTGCTGGAAAGCAACCGCGAGGTCGAGGTGCTGCGCAAGCGGGGTAATGAAGACATCTTCCTGCAGGACGTAGAGCCGCTTCGCGCTGAAGTCGCCAGGTTGCGCGGCTTGAACATCGACATGAGCAATCTGAAGCTCGTGACGATCGACCGCCGTGCCCAGGAACCTTTGTCGCCGGTCAAACCGAAAAAACCGCTGGTGATCGCATTGAGTCTGGTCGGTGGCCTGCTGCTTGGCCTGATGATCGCACTGATCCGCTACTTCATCCGTAGCCGTAGCCAGGCGTTACCTTATACAGCATTGGGTGATAGCAGTTTTGCCCGTCGCGAGGGTAAAGACGAGTCGTTGTAAGTGTGACGAAGGCCAGAAACAGGCGGGCGCAAAGGCCCGCCTGCTCATACCCTCAGCACAATCAGTGGACAGGTTTTCACAATTCTTAGTTAACCTTTGGTTACAAAGTGTGGCTAAATAACGGCCAGTGGTTCCACGCCGAAGGGTTGCCCGACCGGTCGTGCCGCCTGTATGTGAATTATGATTTCAGGTGCTGCTTATCATCCTCGGCCGTTGTGGGCCCGCAGGTGCAGCCTGTTCTCTCCCTGACTTGTGACGAATCCCTTGAAACTCATCATTGTTGCTCTCTACGTTGCCTCCATTGCGTATGTACACCTGCGCGGTCGGGTGCGGCACAAGCTGGGGCGCCAGCTTAGCGATCACTCGACGTTCCTGGCGCCGGTCAACTGCTTTCTGTACCTGTTCTCCAAGCAGCCAAGCCGCCCCTATCTCTCACCCAGCGACTTTCCGGAGCTGGGCCCATTGCAGGAACATTGGGAGCAGATCCGCCAGGAAGGCCAGAACCTGATGAGGGCAGGGGAGATCAAGCGTTCGGACCAGTACAACGACGTGGGTTTCAACTCGTTCTTCAAGTCGGGCTGGAAACGCTTCTATCTCAAGTGGTACGGCGACAGCCACCCCTCGGCGATGAAGCTATGCCCACGCACCACCGAGTTGGTGCAAAGCATCGGCTCGATCAAGGCGGCCATGTTCGCCGAGCTGCCGCCAGGCTCCAAGCTGGTGCGCCACCGTGACCCGTACGCAGGCTCCTATCGCTACCACTTGGGGCTGGATACGCCCAACGACCCGGGCTGCTACATCAATGTGGATGGCGAGAGTTATTACTGGCGCGACGGCGAGCCGGTGATGTTCGATGAGACCTACATCCACTATGCGGAAAACACCACCGCGCAAAACCGCATCATCCTGTTCTGCGATATCGAACGCCCGATGAAGTACCGATGGGCGGCGGCGTTCAACCGCTGGTTCAGTCGCAACGTGATGGCGGCGGCGGGCTCGCCCAATGACGAGGGTGACAAGACCGGTGGCCTGAACCGTGCCTTTACCCGCCTGTACAAGATCCGCCTGCGCGGCAAAGAGCTCAAGAAGCGTAACCGCACACGTTACTATCTGGAAAAATGGGCGATCTTTGCCGGCTTGGCGCTGATCTTCATTCTTATCTGAACCTGGCGCCGGGTGCGAATCACTGCGGTGGCTTCGCGCCCAGCCTGTCCCACATCTTTTTGCTGATCTTCTGCCGATTGGCGTAGCCGGCCCACGGATCCTCCTTCAGACCCTGCAGCCGCTCGTGCAGGTTCGCCACCGTCCACTGCTGGGCGCCACGCAAGTCTTTCAATTCATCCCGACTGACCGGCACCGATACCGGCAAGCCCGGCCGCGCCCGTACGGAATAAGCTGCCACCGTACTGGCGCCCCGGGCGTTGCGCAGATAATCGATAAAGATCTTGCCCACGCGGTTTTTTGGGCCGCTGGTGGCGGTGAAACGCTCCGGCAGCTGCTGGGTCATGAACTGGGCCATTGCCTTGGCGAATGCTTTCACGGTGTCCCAGCCATCGCGCCGGGCCAGCGGCACAATCAGGTGCAGGCCTTTGCCGCCGCTGGTCTTGACGAAGGCTTGCAAACCCAGCTCATCGAGTACCGACAAGGTCAACTGTGCCGCCTCCAGCATGGCTTTCCACGGCAAGGCCGGATCCGGGTCGAGGTCCAGCACGAACAGGTCGGGGGTTTCAATCTTGTCCGTCGTGGCGCCCCAGGTATGCAACTCGACGGTGCCCATTTGCACAGCGCCGACCAACGCGTCCTGGCTGTCGATTTCCATCAGGCGCGCGTGGCCAGGGTCCAGCGCCTGGTCAAGTTGCTTGATGTGGGGAATGGCCATGCGCTCGGAGTGCTTCTGAAAGAACTGTTCGCCCTCAATGCCCTCCGGTGCCCTGAGCAGCGACACGGGCCGGCTGCGCAGGAATGGCAGGATCCATTGACTGATACCGGCATAGAACTGTGCCAGTTGCTGTTTCTGCGTGCCGCTTTGTGTGTCGATGACGCGCTCGGGGTGGGTGATATTTACCCCACTCTCGGTGGTTTTTGCCTTGGGCTTCTTGGGCGTCTCCAGGGATTTTGCCGCGCGCGGCTGTTCATGGATGATCTGTGCGGCAGGCTTGTCCGTGCGTAAGCCGAGAAACGCCGCCTGTCGCACCACACCCTCACGGGTCCATTCGGTAAATTGCACTTCGCCCACCAGCGTCGGTTCAACCCAATGCACGCCACGGGCCTGGGCGCTGGTCAACGGCTTTTCCAGCGGCGAGGTTTTGCGCTCAAGGGCGGTGAGTTTGGCGTAGATGCTCTTCAGTGCCGCCTGGTCAAAGCCGGTGCCCACACGCCCGGCGTAAACCAGCCCGTTGTCGTCGTTGACCGCCAGCAACAGTGCGCCAAACCCACTGCGCGAACCTTGCGGGCGGGTGTAGCCGACAATTACGAATTCCTGGCGCAAGCGGCATTTGAGCTTGATCCAGTCGGCGCTGCGGCTTGATACGTAGAGGCTGCCGGCGCGCTTGCCGATCACACCTTCAAGGGCCAGGTCACAGGCACTTTCGAAGATGTCGCGCTGGTTGGCGGCGAAGGCTTCGGAGAAGCGCAGCAGCTTGCTACGACTGCCGGAAAGCGCGGCCTTGAGGGCGCCCCGGCGTTCTTCTACCGCCACGTTGCGCAGGTCTTGCCCATCGAGGAAGGGCGCATCGAACAGGTAATAGACGATATCCAGGCTGCGGCCAATATCGAAGGCATTCTGCAGCGCCTGGAAATCCGGCAAACCGTCGGCGTTGAGACTGACGACTTCACCGTCCAGCCAACTGTCCTGGAGCTTGAGCGCCTCCAACGCTTTCACCTGGCGCGGCAAACGCTCGGTCCAATCGTTGCCGTTGCGGGTAAACAGGCGCACTTCACCGTCGCGGATACGCGCCAGCATGCGGTAGCCGTCGAATTTGATCTCGTACAGCCAGTCGCCAGCAGGGGCCCGGTCGACCAGGGTTGCCAGCTGCGGGGAGAATTGGTCCGGAAGGGCAGCGCTTGCTTTCTTGGGTTTTGCAGCTTTCCTGGCTTTGCTGGCAGCCTTGACTTTGCCTACCGAGGCGTCGCTGAGCACACTGTCGGGCTGGGCCTGGACGATATCGTAATCGGCCGTCGGACGGGCCTGCTGGTCTTTTTCCTTGATCAGCAGCCATTGCTCCTTGTCGCCGCTGCCTTTGAGCCGGGTGCGCACCAGGGCCCAGTCCCCCGAGAGTTTCTCACCAACCAGAGTGAACTTGAGTTTGCCGGCTGCGTAGGCCTTGTGCGGATCGTCATGGGGCTGCCACAGGCCACGGTCCCATACGATCACATCCCCGGCGCCGTATTGGCCGGCGGGAATGCTGCCCTCGAAACTGCCGTAGCTCAGGGGATGGTCCTCGACATGCACCGCCAGGCGCTTCTGGGTCGGATCCAGGCTCGGGCCCTTGGGTACGGCCCAGCTCAACAGCACACCGTCGAGCTCCAGGCGAAAGTCATAGTGCAGATTGCGCGCATCATGCTTCTGGATCACAAAACTCAGGGCCGAGGTTTTGCGCTTTGTGGCGGGTGAACTTCCGGCCGGTTCGGCGGTGATCTCAAAATCGCGTTTGCGGTTGTACTCGCTCAGGGGCTTTGCCATGTCATTCTCCAGCCAATGGCGGACTCAAGAGGCTTTTTTACTGGACTTTTTTGCGGCGGGCTTCTTCGCTGCCGGTTTGCCCGCCAGACTGCGCTTGAGCAATTCCGTCAGGTCGATTACGTCGGCGGATTTGCGCTCTTCGCTGCCCTCGGCCGTTTCTACATCTTCGATCTTGCCAGCCTTGGCCTTCTTCGCCACCAGGGCCATGATCTTCTCCTGGAAGCTGTCGCGGTACTCATCGGGCTGCCAGTCGGCGCTCATGTCTTCCACCAGGCGCTTGGCCATGTCCAGTTCGCCCTTGGCCAAGGTCGGCTTGGTCACATCGCTGCCCAGTTCCAGCTCATCCAGGCTGCGCACTTCGGCAGGCCAGCGCAACATCACCAGCACCAGAGCCGACTCCAGCGGCATTAATGCGGCCAGGTGCTGCTTGGTGTGCAGCACGACATTGGCCAGGGCGACCTTGCCGGTTTTCTTCAGGGTTTCACGCAGCAGCGCATAGACCTTGCCGCCGCGTTTGTCCGGGGCCAGGAAATACGGCGTGTCGATGTTTTGCAGCGGGATCTGGTCGCTGGCGACGAAGGCGATGATCTCGATAGTCTGGGTCGACTTGGGGTGGGCCGAGCGAATTTCATCTTCGCTGAGCACCACGTAGCGACCTTTTTCATAGGCGACGCCCTTGACGATATTCTCCTTGGTGATTTCCTTGCCGGTGGTCTTGTTGATGCGCTTATAGCCCACCGGGTCCATGCTGCGCTTGTCCAGCCAGTCGAAATCGACACCCTGGGATGACGTGGCCGAGACCAGCGATACCGGGATGTGAACCAAACCGAAACTGATGGCGCCTTTCCAGATTGCCCGCGGCATAGATGCAACTCCTTAACGAAGAGACTGTGTTCTGGTGACTCACGGGCCAGGGCAAAAGTTTCGACGGGTAGATGCCCGGACAGATCGTGTTACACCTGATGAGAAACTATTTAGTGTCACGACGCGAACCCTCGGGGTAGCGTGTTATCGAACGCAGGTAGTACTCGACTTAAAGAGGTTTGGTCATGAACCGTTGTGTACGTCATCTTGCAGCACTCGCGCTGGGTCTGGCCCTGGCGCCATTGGCCCAGGCGCAAAACCTGCCGGGCCGTTACGACACCAACAACAGCCCGATTCATCGGGCCAACCCCAACAGCATGCAGGGCACCCAGCCCAATGCGCCGGCTGTTCGTGGAATCCAGGCTACCCCGACCAGTCCGCGACCGACTGTGGAAAACGGTGGCATCGGCAACCGTTATCCCAGACAAGAAGCCGCCCCCAGCCGCCCGGCCACCGAACCCAAAGCGCCCACCTATGATGCCAACGGCAATCGCCGCTAAGGACTCGTCTTATGTTTCTACGCAAAACCCTGCTGGCCGCACTGTGCGCTGCGACGCTGTTGCCGTTGAGCGCCGTCTACGCCGCTGACAGCCAGCAATTTCCCAGTGAGCAAGGCAGCGTCACTGCCACCCCGGTCGCCAAGGGCCTGGACCATCCGTGGGCGCTGGCGTTTCTGCCCGACCAGCAAGGTTTCCTGGTGACCGAGCGCCCTGGGCACCTGCGGTTTGTCAGCCCGGACGGCAAGCTTTCCGCGCCATTGACGGGCGTGCCACAGGTATGGGCCAAAGGGCAGGGCGGTTTGCTCGATGTGGTGCTGTCGCCGGACTTCAAGCAGGACCGTATGGTCTATCTGTCCTACGCCGAAGGGGGCGGCGAAGGCGGTAAAGCCGGAACCGCCGTGGGGCGCGGGCGTCTGGCTGACGACTTGAGCGGCCTGAAGGACTTCAAGGTCATCCTGCGCCAGGAGCCCAAGCTGTCCACCGGCAATCACTTTGGGTCGCGGCTGGCGTTTGACCGTGACGGCTACCTGTTCGTGACCCTGGGGGAGAACAACGACCGCCCGACGGCCCAGGATTTGGACAAATTGCAGGGTAAGGTCGTGCGCCTCTATCCGGATGGCCGCGTACCCGATGACAATCCCTTCGTCGGCCAGCCCGGTGTACGTCCCGAAATCTGGTCCTACGGCCAGCGCAACCCCCAAGGCCTGGCGCTGAACCCGTGGAGCGGCACGATCTGGGAAAACGAACACGGGCCCCGTGGCGGTGATGAAGTCAATATCATCGAGCGCGGCAAGAATTATGGCTGGCCGCTGGCGACCCATGGCATCAACTATTCCCTGCTGCCTATTCCCGAAGCCAAGGGCAAGACGGTGGAGGGCACTGTGGCGCCGCACCATGTGTGGGAGAAGTCCCCGGGCATCAGCGGCATGGCGTTCTACGATGCCGACCGTTTCAAAGCGTGGCAGCACAACCTGTTTATCGGCGCGCTGGTCAGCCAGGAACTGATTCGGTTGCAGTTCGATGGCGACAAAGTTGTTCATGAGGAACGCTTGCTGGGCGAGTTGAAAGCGCGGATTCGCGATGTGCGGCAGGGGCCGGATGGCTTTCTGTATGTGTTGACCGATGAAGATGATGGCGTGCTGTATCGGGTCGGGCTCAATCAGGACTGATTAGGCTCGTGTGGGAGAGGGCAAGCCCCCTCCCACATTTGGATCTCACCTGGTTGCAGAACGGGAGTGTTACAGGCCCAAGTCCGACAACCCTGGATGATCATCCGGACGACGGCCCAGAGGCCAGTGGAACTTGCGTTCGCTTTCCTGGATCGGCCTGTCGTTGATGCAGGCAAAGCGGTTGGCCATCAGGCCGTTCTCATCGAACTCCCAGTTTTCATTGCCGTAGGAACGGAACCAGTTGCCCGAGTCATCGTGCCACTCGTAGGCATAGCGCACGGCGATACGGTTACCGGTGAACGCCCACAGTTCCTTGATCAGTCGATAATCCAGCTCCTTGGCCCATTTACGTGCCAGGAACTGCTTGGCTTCTTCGCGGCTGTGGGCAAATTCAGCGCGGTTACGCCACTGCGTGTCCAGGGTATAGGCCAGGGACACGCGCTGCGGGTCGCGGGAGTTCCAGCCGTCTTCGGCCAGGCGGACTTTTTCAATGGCCGACTCGCGAGTAAACGGCGGCAGGGGTGGACGGACTTCTGCATGTGCTGACATGGGGCGGCTCCTGAATACAATTAAGTTAGGTCGAAAGTTGCCTGGCCAGTGGGTTCAAAGTTGCAATAACGTTCGCGCCATGCATTGCGCATTATCGGCAGCTGTTGAATCGCCCATGACCAGGGCAACGGTAATGGCGCCATCGATCAGGATCAGCAGTTGCGCGGCCTGCCGTTCCGGGTCGGGGATACCATGTGCTTGGCATAGCTCAAGTGCGTACTCGAACAGTTTTTGTTTATGCGCCTTGGCTAACAGGCGAACCGGGTCTTGCGCGTTGCCGGTTTCACCACTGGTATTGATAAAGGCGCAGCCACGGAAGTCCGCCGAGCCGAACCAGCCCTTGAGGGCACTGAACAGCCCCAGCAGACGCTCCCCACTGTCCTCGTTGCGTTCGACTTCGCTGCGCAACCACTGCATCCAGCGTTCGTCGCGGCGTTGCAGGGCGGCAATCACCAACTCATCCTTGTTGGCGAAATAGCGATAGATGCTTTTTCTCGACACACCGGCGGTTTTCACCAGCAAGTCCATACCGGTGGCGGCGATGCCGTGCCTATAGATTAACTTCTCGGTCACATCGAGGATAATGTCACGGGTTTCACTGCTGGCTATATCATTCATGCCGATTAAAGTAGAACGATCGTTCTTCATGGTCAAGCGGCTTTTTTCATTTGTCGATGGCGAGACCTGGGCCGCCCCATGGTGTAAGCTCGGGGCCTCTTCGGATTCGACCCATTGCGAGCCCTATGCCGACGTTCTTCAAACGTTCCCTGTTGCCCAAGCTGCGCGGTTTTCCATTGTCCCCCGAGGCCATTGAGGTGCTGCCCAGCGCTGATGCGTATCGTCGCTGCCTGCTGGAGAAAATCGCCCAGGCCACGCGGCGTATCTACATCGTTGCGCTGTACTTGCAACAGGACGAAGCGGGGCAGGAAATCTACGACGCCCTGCACGCCGCCAAGGCTGCAAGACCCGAATTGGACATCGTAGTGATGGTTGATTGGCTGCGGGCCCAGCGCGGATTGATCGGTGCCGGCAAGCAACCGGGCAACAGCGCCTGGTACCAGGCGATGACGCAAAGCCACGCCAGTGAAGTGCCGGTGTATGGCGTGCCGGTGCAAACCCGCGAGCTGTTTGGCGTGTTGCACCTCAAGGGCTTTATCATCGATGACAGCGTGGTATATAGCGGCGCCAGCCTGAACAATGTGTACCTGCACAAGTTCGACAAATACCGCTTCGACCGTTACCACCTGGTCCACAGCCAGGCCCTGGCCGATTCGATGCAGCACTTGGTGGAACATGGCCTGGTCGCGTCCAAGGCCGTACACCGCCTGGACCTGCCGAACCCGCCCACCACCCGCAGCCTGCGCAACGACATCGGCGACCTGCGCAGCCGCCTTAAGCATGCGGCCTATGACACCACGGCAGGGCAATTACCCAACGGCCATCTGTCAGTCAGCCCGTTGCTCGGTGTCGGCAAGAATAACCCCCTGAGCCGGGTGATCCTCGAGTTGATCGCCAGCGCCCAGCAGCAACTGACCATTTGCACGCCATACTTCAACCTGCCTTTGCCGGTGACCCGCGAGATCAACCGCGCCCTGGCGCGTGGGGTGAAGATCGACATCGTGGTCGGCGACAAGACCGCCAACGACTTCTACATTGCGCCCAGCGAGCCGTTCAAGGTGATTGCGGCATTGCCGTACCTGTACGAGATCAGCCTGCGGCGGTTTGCCAAGCGTCACCAGCCGATGATCGACAGCGGCCAGTTGAGCCTGCACCTGTGGCACGATGGCGATAACACTTACCACCTCAAGGGCCTGTGGGTTGACCAGCGCTACACGTTGCTTACCGGCAACAACCTCAACCCTCGGGCGTTCCGCCTCGACCTGGAAAACGGCTTGCTGATCGACGATCCCAAAGGCCAATGGCTGGCGCCGCGGCGTACCGAGTTGACGCAGATTTTCCAGCACACCACACGCATTCAGGGTTACCAGCAGTTGCAGACGCTGGTGGATTATCCGCCAGCGGTGGGCAAGTTCCTGCGTCGGGTCAGCCGGGTGCGCATCGAGCGTTTGCTGTACCGCATCCTGTAGCCGAATAAGCCACGGGTAAAAAAACACCCAGGCCCCTCAACGGGACCTGGGTGTTTTTTGCTCCAAGCGCTTAGTTCAAGCCCAACTTTCCGCGCAGCATCGACAGGTCTTCAGCCAGGGTGTTGACCGGGCCCACCAGCGCCTTGCGGTCGTTGTCCTTGACCTTGTCGTAAGTCTCGAAGCCGCCATCCTGGGTCCTGTACTTGGCCAGGATCTTGTTGACGGTGGCGAAGTTCTTGTCGACCTTGGCCAGGAAGACCTGGTCTTGCTGGCCGATCTGGCCACGGAACAGATCGACGATTTTCTTTGCACCATCGATGTTGCCTTGGAAGTCATACAGGTCGGTATGGCTGTAGCGGTCTTCTTCGCCGGAGATCTTGGTGGCGGCGACTTCTTCCAGCAGCGCGGCGGCGCCGCCGACGACTTTTTCCGGTGGGAAGGTCAGGCCGTCGACGCGGGTCTTGAGGTCGTTCACATCGGTGTTGAGCTTGGCGGTCAGTGCCTCCAGGCCCTTGGTCGAGTTCTGCGCGAACAACGCATATTCAATGCGGTGGAAGCCGGTGAAGTCTTCGGCCGTCACACCTTTTTCATGATCATCGACGCGGGAGTCGATGGACGCGTCGAGGTCGCTGAACAACTCGGCGATCGGCTCGATGGCCTCGTAGTGCACGCGGGTCGGCGCATAGAGCTGCTTGGCAGTGGCCAGGTCGCCTTTGTTGATGGCGTCGGTGAACGCCTGGGTCTGGGTGACCAGCTCGCCGATTTCCTCGGTAACGTAGATCTTGTAGTCCGACACCGGGCCTACCAGGTCCAGCGGCGCGGTGGCGGCGAAGGCTGCCAGCGGCGCAAGGCTCATTAACAACGGCAATGCGATAAACGACTTCTTCATGGGAGACATTCCGCTCTGGTTTATTTTAGGTATTGGCAGTGGTTGAGGACGTTGCGGCGAGCAGCGTGCGCCCAAGGAAATCCTCGGGTCCGGTGACCCCCGGCAAGGTGAAGAAATAGCCGCCGCCCACCGGCTTGAGGTATTCCTCCAGGGGCTCGCCGTTGAGCCGGGTTTGCACGCTGATAAAGCCTTTCTCCAGGTCGGCCTGGTAGCAGATGAACAACAGCCCCATGTCCAGCTGACCGTTTTTGTTGACGCCGTTGGAGTAGTTGAAGGGCCGGCGCAGGATCAGGTTGGCCTGGGTCTGCGGGGTGCGCGGGTTGGCCAGGCGGATATGGGCGTCGAGCTTGGTCAACTTGCCTTGCGGGTCTTTGCTGTAGTCCGGAACCTGGGTTTCATGCTGGCCATCCATGGGTGCGCCCGTGGGTTTGACGCGGCCTATGATGCTTTCCTGTTCTTGCAGCGGGGTACGATCCCAGCGCTCGACAAAGTTACGGATGATGCGCACGGCCTGGTAACTGCCATGGGCGGCCCAGGCCGGTTCGTCGCTGCCAGGTTGGACCCAGACGATCTGGTCCATGGTCTTGGCGTCGTTGGAATCCGGGTTGGCCGAACCATCGCGAAAACCCAGGAAATTGCGCGCACTCTGCGCAGGCTCGCCGGGCTTGGCCGGTGCCTGGGGCGGCACGCTGCCTTCCTGTTTCCAGCGCACCAGCAGCAGGTCGGGCAGGTTCTTAACGATGTCGCGCAGGGCGTGAATATTGGTGTCCGGCGTGTTGGAGCTGAACTGCAGGCTCAGGTCGCCGTGGCATTGCGCCGGTTCCAACGCATCGTTGGGAAAGCCGACCATGCGGCTCAGGCGCTTGGGCTTGACCGCCTTGAGGCCGAAGCGCTCATCGAACAACGATTCGCCAACCGACAGAGTAATGGTCAGGTTATCCGGCGACACCACCGGACCGAGGATGCCGGAGTCGGTAGGCGGCAATTTCGGATCGACCTGAGGCACGGTGCCGCCGCTCATCAGGAACGCGATGCGCTCGTTCAAGGTACGGAACAGCCGCTCCAGGTCTTCACGGTCGCTGGCCAGTACATCGAACGCCACGACCATGCCGCAGGCCGGGCGCGGTGTGACGATGCCGCTTTGGTGCTGGCCGAAAAACGCCTGGCGGTCATGGGTCTTGTCACTGCGCGGTGCGCTGGTCACTTGCTCTGCCGCTGCGGCCATGGCCGGGCAACTCAAGCTGCTGCCGGCAATTGCCGCGCCAGTGGCGGCCATGCCCAGCAGGACGCGGCGGCGTTGGAGATCAAACTGTGGTGTATCACTCATAGTGCGGTCGTCTTCACTGCAGGCCGGAAAGGCCGAGGGCGGGGTCGATTCCATCGAGTGCGGCGGCCAGTGCCTTGGCCTTGTCGGCGATCTGCTTGCGCTGATCGTCGGTGACGCTGTCGTAACGGGCGTAGTGGTTGTCGACCTTCAATCCATTGAGCTCGGCATCGAAGGCGTTGAGCGCGCTGTCGATGTTGGGCAGCAGGTCGGCGGCGGACTTGGTCAACAGCGGACGCATCAGGTCGACCACTTTGCGGGCGACCTGCAGGTTGGCGGCAAATCCATTCAGGTCAATATGGCTGTAGCGCTCCTCTTCACCGCTCACCGCGCGTACATCCGCCAGACTATTGAGGTTGCGCACCACAATGCTGACCAACTGCTCCGGTGGCAGGGACTGGGCCAGCAGCTGTTGCTTGAGGGTGGTGACGTCGGTGACCAAGCGTTGGGCGACAGGCGCCAGGCCATCGAGGCTGCGTTGCTGGAACAGGCTGTATTCGAGGCGGTGGAAACCGTTGAACGCAGGATCCTGCTCGCGTTTTTCAAAGTAATCGGCGCGGGCGTTGATGGCGTTATCCAGCTCGGCCAGGCGTTGGGCTGCCGGCGCCAGGCGTTGATAGGCTTCACGGGCCGGCACATACAGCGCCTGGGCCTGGGCCAGGTCACCGGCGTCGATGGCCTGTTGCAGGGCGGCTGCGGCCTTGATCAGGGCGCCGCCCTGGCCGCTCAGGTACACACGGAACTCCGACAGCGGGCCGATAAAGGCCACCATCGACGGCTTGGCCTTGGCCTGGGCGTCGGACTCAGCGGTGGGCGTGACATGCAGTGTGCCCCGGGGATTGCTCAGCAGGCCACAGGTGATCGCGTAGTCGCCGGGCTGCAGATTGGCGTTGATCACCTGGCTCAGGCCCGGTGCGATATTTTCCCGCTCTTCGACCACCAGCACGCCATCGAGGATTTCCCACTCTACCGCACGGTCGGAGCGGTTGACGATACGAAAGCTCGCACGCCCGGCCGGTACGGTGAGGGCGTTGGGCTCACAGGCGTGGGCGTGGATCGTCACCGCGATTTCATTGTGGTTGACCTGGCGTTTGGTAGCGGCCAGTTGCGAGGCGTAGTAGAACAGGCCACCGGCGGCGATCATCACCACCACCGAGCCGGCCACGCCCCAGCGCAAGGCACGGGACGGCGGGGCCGATTGAGGGGTTGGGTTGGACAAGGGACGGTCCTTACTGGCTGGAAACGGAAGAGGTCTTGGCGACGGGCTTGGCGGGGGGCGAGGGCAGGAAGAACATTGCCAACGCCACCACCAGGTAAATCACATAGGCACCCAGGGTGCTGACCGTCGGCGCCTCCTGGTAGCCGAACATGCCGGCCAGTACCGAGCCCACCGGGCTGTCCATCGGCAGCGCAGCGCTGAAATCGAACAGCACGGTCTGCCAGTGGTTCCACACGCCGGCCTCATGCAGGGCCTGCACCGAGTTGGCGAGAATGCCGGCGGCCACCACGAGGATGAACAGGCCGGTCCAGCGGAAAAAAGCGCCGAGGTTCAGGCGCATGCTGCCGGAATAGATCAGGAAGCCGACAACGATGGCCAGGATCAGGCCGAGCAGGGCACCGATCGGTGCGCCCGGGCCTTCGCTCTGCTGGAACACGGCCAACAGGAAAAATACCGTCTCCAGACCTTCGCGGGCCACGGCGAAAAACACCATGGCAATCAGCGCGATCACCTGGTGCCTGGAGCCTGCCAGCGCATAGTCGAGGGATTCGTGCAGGGTATGCTTGATCGAACGCGCCACCTTGCGCATCCAGAACACCATGGAGCTGAGGATGCCCACGGCAACCAGGCCGACGATGCCTTCGAACAATTCCTGCTGCTTTTGCGGAAACTCCGCACTGACCAGTTCCAGGCCGCCGCCCACCAGCAACGCCAGGGCCGCGGCGAGGAATACGCCGATCCACACCGCAGGCATCCACTGACCACGGCCGGTCTGCTGCAGGTAACTGGCGATGATGCCAACGATCAAGGCGGCTTCAATGCCTTCGCGCAACATGATTAAAAACGGAACGAGCATCGGGCACCGGGGCGTAACTAGTTAGGAAGCTAAGTTGTAACATAATGATACTCATTGCTAAACAAGAAATATTGACCTTTGCTGAACCTGGGCTGAACGGTGGTGGCGAAGCGCAACCGCCTTTATGATGCAGGCCATCTAGACCCAGCCGGATTGTTCAACTTCCCATGTCGGAAAAAGACACCATCTCCATCCACCTCGTGCGCGAAGCCCTGTTGCAGAGCTGTGCGCCTGGAGCGGCCACCGTTGAGGCGTTGAGAAAGGTCGGGATTGACCCGGCGCTGCTTGACCAGCCCGGCGCGCGGGTTGCGGCCACGGCCTATGCGCGCCTGTGGCGTTTGCTCGCGTGGCGCAGGGATGATGAGTTCTTTGGCATGGACCCGCGTAAGCTCAAGTCCGGCAGCCTGGCGTTCCTGTGCCGCGCCGCTATGGCCCAGCCCAGTCTGGCTGCGGGCCTGGAAACCGGTCTGGATTTTCTTTCGTTGATGCTTGAGCGCATGCCCGCCCAACTGGTTCGCCAACAGAGCCTGGCGGAGATCGTCCTGCTCGAACCCGAGCCTGAGCCTAAGCGTGCGTTCACCTATTTCACCTACTGGATGATCGTGCACGGGGTTGCCTGTTGGCTGGCGGGGCGTCGAATCCCGATCCTCGCCATTGAGTTGCGTTGTGCACAGCCGGACTTCTGTGACGATTACCAGGTGATGTTTTCCGACAACCTGCGTTTTGACCGGCCACGCACCCGCATGATCTTTTCTGCGGACTGCCTGGACCTGCCGATCAAACGCAGCACTGAAGAACTCAAACGCTTCCTGGCCCAAGCGCCGGCTAACATCCTGGTCAAATACCGTGATCCCGAAAGCCTCGCTACGCGCATCAAGCACGACTTGCGGCAGATGCCCCCTGACACCTGGCCTGAGACTGAAGGCCTCGCCGCCGCCTTGTGTATTTCCGCCTCGACATTGCGCCGACGCCTGGCGCAAGCAGGGCAAACTTACCAGGGCCTCAAGGACAGCGTGCGCAAGGAGTTGGCGATTGTCTGGCTGGCAGAGCCGCAGATCAGCTTTGCCGAAATTGCCATGCGATTGGGGTTCGCAGATACGAGCTCGTTCTACAAAGCTTTTCGCAAGTGGTCAGGATCGAATCCGGGGCATTATCGGAGTTTGATTTTGAATGATGATAAGTAGCGAAGCGGATGTACATGATCGTTCCCACGCGCAGCGAGGGAACGGTCAATCTCCTGACAAAAAAAAGCCCCGCGACCGAATGGACCGCAGGGCTAAAAATTGGCTGGATGCGACCAACCAAAGGAGCTCTTTACCTCACTTGCTGCTGGCGACCACCGTGTCCGGCTGCCAGCCACCACCCAACGCCTTGTAGATCGCCACAATGCCGCGATACAGATCCACTTCGGCCTGGGCCTGGGAATCTTCGGCGGCCAGGCGTTCGCGTTGGGCGTCGAGCAGCACCAGGAAATCCACCGTGCCTTCGCGGTAGCGGATCGCCGCGAGGTCGGCGGCGGCGCGGCTGGATTCGCTTTGACGAATTAGCGAGACCAGACGTTGCTGGCGCTTGCCGTAATCGCTGAAGGCGTTTTCAGACTCTTCCAGCGCCAGCAGCACCTGCTGCTCATAGGTCGCCAACGCGCCATCGGCTTCGGCATTCGCACCACGCAAACGCGCGCGCACGCTGCCCAGGTCAAACGCGGCCCAGGTAATGCTCGGGCCCAGGGACCAGGCATTCGCCGCGGCCGAACCGATCTGCGAACCCCGCCCGGCGGTGAAGCCGAGGAAGCCGCTGAGGCTGACCCGTGGGAACAGGTCGGCCTTGGCCACGCCGATCCGCGCAGTGGCGGCGGCCAGCTTGCGTTCGGCGCTGAGGATGTCCGGGCGACGTTGCAGCAGTTGCCCTGGGTCGCCAATCGGCAGCGCCTTGGCAATCGCCGGCAGGTCTTTGGGGCTCAGGTCCACGCTCAGCTTGTCGGGGCGCTGGCCGAGGAGGGTGGCGATGCGATTGCGCTCGCGCACTTGTTCGGCCTGCAGTTGCGGCACACTGGCTTCCACCGCCGCCAGGCGCGCATCGGCACGTTCCACGTCGAGCTGATCACCGACGCCGGCATCACGCAGGCTGACGGTGATGGTGCGCGATTCCTGCTGGTTCTTCAGGTTGGCCAGGGCGATGCGTTCACGCAGTTGCGCACCGCGCAGCTGGCCGTAGGCATCGACCAATTCGGCAATCATGGTGACTTGCAGTTGGTACAGGTCAGCTTCGGCCACCTGCTGATCGGCGTCGCTGGCTTCCAGGTTACGGCGGATGCGACCAAACAAGTCCAGTTCCCAGGCCATGTCCAGGCCCAGGTCGTAGCGCTCGCTGTTGACGCGTTTGGTGGTCTGCCCGGGAATCTGGCCCTTGCCCACATCACTGCTGGCGCGGGAGGTGACCACCGGCATGATGTCGTTGGCCGCATCATCGCGGATCGCCCGTGCCGCTCGCAGACGGGCGAAGGCCACGCGCAGGTCGCGGTTGCCGCTCAGTGACTGGGTTACCAGTTGGTCGAGGGTTGGGTCGTCGAACTGCTGCCACCAGATGCCTTCGTACTTGGCGTGGTCGTAGCTTTTGCTGTCGGCGGCGGCCGTGATATTGGCCGCCTCCAACTGCTGGGTCTTGTAGTCCGGGCCTACGGCACAGGCGGCGAGCGCCAATACCAGCAAGCTCGGCAGGAATACTTTCACACTCATTGCTGTGTCTCCAGCTTCAAGGCCTTGGCCGCTTTGCGCGCTTCCTGGCGCTCCACATAGCGCCGGATCAGTACGTAGAACACTGGTGTCAGCAACAGACCGAAGAAGGTCACACCGATCATCCCGGAGAACACCGCCACACCCATGGCATGGCGCATCTCGGCACCGGCACCACTGGATATGACCAGCGGCACCACACCCATGATGAACGCGAACGAGGTCATCAGGATCGGCCGCAGACGCAGGCGGCAGGCTTCCAGCACCGCAGCCAGGGGGTCGAGGCCCTCCTGCTGTTTATCCTTGGCGAACTCGACGATCAGGATCGCGTTCTTACACGCCAGGCCCACCAGTACGATCAGGCCGATCTGGGTGAAGATGTTGTTGTCGCCACCCGAGATGATCACCCCGGTAATGGCCGACAGCAGCGTCATCGGTACGATCAGAATCACCGCCAGCGGCAGGCTCCAGCTTTCGTATTGGGCGGCCAGTACCAGGAACGCCAGCAGTACGCAGAGCGGGAACACGAACAGCGCAGTATTGCCCGAGAGGATCTGCTGGTAAGTCAGGTCGGTCCACTCGTAGGTCATGCCGTTGGGCAATTCATCCTTGAGCAGCTTTTCGATCGCGGCCTGGGCCTGGCCGGAGCTGTAGCCCGGTGCGGCGTTGCCGTTGATTTCAGCGGTGATAAAGCCGTTGTAGTGCATCACGCGGTCCGGGCCCGAGGTGTCGCTGACCTTGATAAAGGTCGCCAGCGGGATCATCTCGCCTTTGTTGTTGCGCACTTTCAGCTGGCCGATCTGGTCGGAGTCCTGGCGGAACTGTTGCTCTGCCTGCACGTTGACCTGATAGGTACGCCCGAAGCGGTTGAAGTCGTTGGCATACAACGAACCCAGGTAGACCTGCAGGGTGTCGAAGATGTCGCTGATCGCTACGCCGTGGGTCTTGGCCTTTTCGCGGTCGATGGCGGCATCGACTTGCGGCACGTTGACCGTGTAGCTGGTAAACAGGCCGAACAGTTCAGGCACGCTGTGGCTCTTGGCGATGACGTTCTGCACTTCTTTGTACAGCTCGTCATAGCCGAGGTTGCCACGGTCTTCGATCTGCAGGCGGAACCCGCCAATAGTGCCCAGGCCTTGCACAGGCGGCGGCGGGAAAATCGCCATGTAGGCTTCTTCGATATTGGCGTATTGGCCGTTCAGCGCACCGGCAATCGCACCGGCCGACATGCTCGCGTCTTTACGCTCATCGAAGGGCTTCAAGGTCACGAACACGATGCCGCTGTTCGGGCTGTTGGTGAACCCGTTGATCGACAGGCCAGGGAAGGCAATCGCGGCTTCCACGCCGGGTTGTTTCAGGGCGATCTCCGACATGCGCTTCATCACGTTTTCGGTGCGGTCCAGGCTGGCAGCGTCGGGCAGTTGAGCGAAGGCCACCAGGTATTGCTTGTCCTGGGCCGGTACGAACCCCGTCGGGGTGTGGGCAAACCCGAAGAATGTCAGCACCATCAGGCCGGCGTATACGAACAGGGCAATGCCGCTGCCGCGAATCACTCGGCGTACAGTGCCCACGTAGCCATGGCTGGCCTTTTCGAAAAAGCGGTTGAAGGGCCGGAACAGCCAGCCACCGAAGAGCTTGTCGAGGAACCTGGAGAAACGATCCTTCGGCGCGTCGTGAGCGCGCAGCAACACGGCAGCCAGGGCAGGGGACAGTGTCAGCGAGTTGAATGCCGAGATCACGGTCGAGATCGCAATGGTCAAGGCGAACTGCTTGTAGAACTGCCCGGTCAAGCCACTGATAAAGGCGGCGGGGATAAACACCGCACACAGCACCAGCGCGGTGGCGATGATCGGGCCGGTAACCTCGCTCATGGCTTTTTCGGTCGCCGGGAACGGTTCCAGGCCCAGCTCGATATTACGTTCGACGTTCTCCACCACCACGATGGCGTCGTCCACCACGATACCGATGGCCAGTACCAGGCCGAACAATGACAGCGCATTGAGCGAGAACCCGAACAGGTGCATCACCGCAAATGTACCGATCAACGAAACCGGCACCGCCACCAAGGGAATGATCGAGGCGCGCCAGGTCTGCAGGAACAGGATCACCACCAGCACCACGAGGATCAGTGCTTCGAACAGGGTGTGCACCACCGCTTCGATAGAGCCGCGTACAAAGATGGTCGGGTCATAGGCGATGCGGTAATCCATCCCCGCCGGGAAGCTCTTTTTCAGCTCGGCCATCTTGCTGCGCACATCGTTGGAGATGTCGATGGCATTGGAGCCGGGACGCTGGAAAATCGGAATCGCGACGGCGGGTTGGTTGTCGATCAGCGAGCGCAGCGCGTATTGGCTGGAGCCCAGCTCGACCCGGGCGATGTCCTTCAGGCGTGTGATTTCACCGTTGGCGCCGGCGCGGATCACAATGTTCTCGAACTCTTCCTCGGTGACCAGGCGGCCCTGGGTATTGACCGACAGCTGGAAGCTGGTGTCACTCGGCGCAGGTTGCGCGCCCAGGGCACCGGCTGCCACTTGACGGTTCTGCTCGCGGATCGCCGTGACCACATCGGTCGCGGTCAGGTTGCGCGAAGCGGTCTTGTTCGGGTCCAGCCACACGCGCAGGGAGTAGTCGCCCATGCCGAACAACTGCACGTCACCAACGCCGCCCAGGCGGGCCAGCTCATCCTTGATATTGAGGATCGCGTAGTTGGACAGGTAGAGCATGTCGTAGCGCTGATCCGGGGAGGTCAAGTGCACCACCATGGTCAGGTCGGGGGAGGCCTTGTCCACGGTGATACCGATGCGCGTCACTTCCTCAGGCAGCTTGGGCTGGGTGCGCGTCACACGGTTCTGCACCTGCACCTGCGCGTTGTCCAGGTCGGTGCCCAGGGCGAAGGTGATGGTCAGGGTCAGCTTGCCGTCGGCGGTGGATTGCGAGGACATGTACAGCATGTTCTCGACGCCAGTGATGGCTTGCTCCAGCGGCGCGGCCACGGTTTCACCGATGACCTTGGGGTTGGCGCCCGGGAAGTTTGCGCGTACCACCACCGTTGGCGGCACCACTTCCGGGTATTCGCTGATCGGCAGTTGGAACAGCGAGATCGCACCTGCGATCAGGATCAACAGCGACAGCACCGCCGCGAAGATCGGTCGCGAAATGAAGAAATTGGAAAAATTCATCTTGAGTCGTATCCCTTAATCGCGTGAAGTCGCGACACTGGCGAGCTTGGGCGCGGGTTTGTCCGGCGCCACTTGCTCCAGGTTGCTGGCTTCAAGCGCTTGTCGTTGTTGGGCCAAGGCGGCGAGGGTTTCCTTGCTGGCCATCGGGATGGTTTCCGGCGCGACCGGCGAACCCGGGCGCACGCGCTGCAGGCCCTTGACGATAACGGTGTCGTCCTTGTTCAGGCCGCTGCGCACAATGCGCAGGCCTTCGATCTTCGGCCCCAGCTCTACCGCCCGGTAAGCCGGCTTGTCGCCTTCCATCACCAGCACGAACTTCTTGCCCAGGTCCGTGCCGACGGCTTCGTCGTTGATCAGCACGGCGGAGTAGGTGCCGCTGCCGACCAGCTTCAAGCGCGCATACAGGCCGGGGGTGTACTCACCCTTGCTGTTGTCGAACACCGCACGGCCGCGGATGGTGCCCGTAGCCGGGTTGACCTGGTTGTCGACGAAGTTCATCTGGCCCAGGTGCGGGTTGCCGGTTTCATTCGACAGGCCCAGGTACACCGGGGTGGTTGCGCCACGACGGCCCTGGCGGGCCAGTTCGGTGTACTTGAGGAACACACGCTCATCGGCGTCGAAGTAGGCGTAGACCTTGTCGGTGGAGACCACGCTGGTCAGGGTGGTGGTATCGGCGGTGACCAGGTTGCCGGCGGTGATTTCCGCGCGGCTGACGCGACCGCTGATGGGCGAAGTGACGCGGGTAAAGCTCAGGTTCAGCCTGGCCAGGTCCAGCTGCGCCTGGATCCCGGCCATGGCGGCGCGGGCTTCCTGGGCGGCGGTGGTGCGCGAGTCGGCCAGTTCGGCGGAAATCGCATTGCTCTGGCGCAGGCGTTCGCCGCGCTGCGCTTCGTTTTCACTGCGGGTGGCGGCCGCCTTGGTTTGCGCGAGTTGGGCTTCGAGACGACGCACTTCCGCCTGGAAGGGGCGAGGGTCGATCTGGAACAACAGGTCGCCTTTCTTGACCAAAGCGCCTTCGGTAAAAGCGACTTGGTCAATCTGGCCCGAGACCCGAGGGCGAATCTGCACGGTTTCCGGCGCCTCGAGGCGCCCGGTGAATTCGTCCCACTCGTTGACCGGCTGCTCCAGTACCTTGGCTACGCTGACCTTGGCCGGGGGCATGGCGGCCGCTTGATCCGGGGTCTTGCCGCACGCGCTCATCACCACCACGGCAAGGATCGCCAAGGGGAAGCGCAAATGTTTGAGTGACTGTTCCATGAGGTGCATCCGCCAATGTATTTGAGATGGGCGGATCATGCGCGGCGAGGCGGTATGTCACGAATCGAATGAAGCAAAGGTAACTATCATTCGGAATGATATAAGCGCGTACTTAGCCCTCTAGCATGGGGGTTTCGTTAGGGTGCTATCAATAGGCGTGATGACAAAAGACTATTGCCAAGCGTGCAAGGAACCTTTGCGGCCTTTGGTCTTCCGCTTTTCTGCGCGCCAACGTTGAGAATGGAGCGGGTGCGGTTGTGGAGCAAGCTCAAGAGCCGGACTTGACTGAGTCTGCTGCATCGAACGCCTCGCCCAGAAAATCAATCAAGGACCGCACCGACGGCATCAGCCCACGCCTGGACGCAAAGACGACGGTAATCACACCTTCGGTGGGCTGCCACTCAGGCAGCAACGCAATCAGGCGTCCATCGGCGATCTCATCGGCCACGACGGCGATCGGCAGATTGGCAATGCCGACACCGCGCAGTGCAGCGTTTTTCAGGGTCGACATGTCATCGCTGACCAACCGCGGTGTGTGCTGCACCTGCGCCGTCGCGCCTTGGGGGCCGTCCAACTCCCACAGGTACTGCGCCGTCGGGTTGCCCCAATTGATAGTGGGCAGCCCGGCGATGTCAGCAGGTTGCAAGGGCAGGGCATGCGCCTGCAGGAACGTTGCGCTGGCCACCAGTACCTGGGGGCTTTTGCCCAGTACCTTCATGACCAGCTCACTGCTTTCCAACGGTGGAAAGCACAGGCTCAGTGCCAGGTCATAGCCCTCGCTGATCACATCGACCTTGCGGTTGAAGCTTTTTACATTGAGTTCGACGCTCGGGCACTGCGCCATGAATTGGGCGAGCATCGGCGCTACCCAGTGGTTGAGCAGTGCAGTGGTGCAACTCAAGCGAATGACCCCGCGCGGCTCTGACTTGTTGAGTGCAATCACGTCCTCGGCCGACTCCGCCTCGGCAATCATCGCAACACAATGCCGGTAATAAGCCTGGCCGATATCGGTGACCTGGAACTGGCGTGTGGAACGTTGTATCAGACGCGCCCCCAGCCTTGCTTCGAGTTGGCCGACCCTGCGGCTCAAGGTCGACTTCGGCAGGTCGAGGGCACGACCGGCTGCGGCAAAGCCGCCATGTTCGACAACCTTGGCATAAAGGAAGAGTTCGTTCAGGTCGAACATCGGCAGCGTTCCAATTTTGAGATGGTGAAGCTTAATTCAGCCACTACCGAACGGCCAGTGTGGTGACTAAGGTGGCCCCTCCACGTAAGAGGACATACCAATGAGCGCATCAGGTAACACAGCAAACTTTAATGGGCAAAAGCCAACCATTGACGCTGCCGATACAGCCATGCTGCTGATCGACCACCAGAGCGGTCTGTTCCAGATCGTCAAGGACATCGAAGTGCCTCAACTGCGTGCCAATGCCATCGCGTTGGCCAAGGCGGCGACCTTGCTGAACATTCCGGTCATCACCACCGCTTCTGTGCCCCAAGGCCCCAACGGCCCGCTGATTCCGGAAATCCACGAAGCCGCGCCGCACGCCCAATACGTCGCCCGCCGTGGTGAAATCAATGCCTGGGATAATCCTGAGTTCCACGCCGCCGTCAAAGCCACCGGCAAGAAAACCCTGGTGATCGCCGGCACCCTGACCAGCGTTTGCCTGGCTTTTCCGTCCATTGCAGCGGTGCATGAAGGCTACAAGGTATTCGCCGTAGTGGACGCTTCGGGCAACCACTCACGCTTAGCCACAGACCTGACCGTGGCGCGCCTGGCACAAGCCGGGGTGGTGCCGATTGACATCATGGGCACGCTGTCAGAGCTGCAAGGTTCATGGAACCGCCCGGATGCCCAGGCGTGGGCGAATGTCTATACCCAGGCCATGCCGCACTACCAGCTTTTGATCGAGAGCTACATCAAGGCCCAGGAAGTGGCAAACAACCACGAAGCACTAGACTCACAACGCAAGTAAAACACGCTGGGTTCTTTACGGTGCGCACATTTCGATGGGCACCCCTTTTATCAGGAGCATCATGATGTCTACACCTTACGTTCGCTTGGACAAAGACAACGCCGCCGTGCTGTTGGTCGACCACCAGGCTGGCTTGCTGTCGCTGGTTCGCGACATCGACCCGGACAAATTCAAGAACAACGTGCTGGCCCTGGCTGACTTGGCCAAGTACTTCAAATTGCCGACCATCCTCACCACCAGTTTCGAAACCGGTCCCAACGGCCCGCTGGTGCCTGAGCTCAAGGCATTGTTCCCGGATGCGCCCTACATCGCCCGGCCCGGCCAGATCAACGCCTGGGACAACGAAGACTTCGTCAAGGCCATCAAGGCCACCGGCAAGAAGCAACTGATCATCGCTGGCGTCGTGACTGAAGTGTGCGTGGCGTTTCCGGCCCTGTCAGCCCTGGCGGAAGGCTTCGAGGTATTTGTGGTCACCGACGCCTCCGGTACCTTCAATGAACTGACCCAGCAATCGGCCTGGGCCCGCATGTCGGCCAATGGCGCGCAACTGATGACCTGGTTCGGCCTGGCCTGTGAGCTGCACCGCGACTGGCGCAATGATATTGAAGGCCTGGGAACGTTGTTCTCCAACCACATCCCGGACTACCGCAACCTGTTCACCAGCTACAACGCGCTGACCACAGGCAAATAAGCCTGGCAGGGGCTGTGCTGGTGCCCAAGCCGCGCAGCCCCGCCGGTTCCAGGGCCTCCTTCTCAGGAATGCTCTATTACCATCACCGCCGTGGTATCCGCCTCGAGTGCTTCGAACACATGCGGCACATTTGCCAGGTAGCTGATGTAGTCGCCAGCGTTCAGCAGCACAGGCCCGCTTGCCGGGCCTATATGGGCGCTGCCACTGCACAGCACCACGTGCTCTATGGTGCCCGAAGGGTGAGGCTGAGACAGCTGCACTTCGCCGGGCTGCACCTTCAGCCGGTAGATGTCGCGCTGTACCCCCGCAGGGCAATCAGCAAGCAGTGTCGCTGCGTAATTGGCCGTCTCGGCATAGGCGGTCATGCCCTCGTTGGCGCGGATCACCCGCAGCGTCTGCTGGGGTTGCTCGAAGAACCGGGTGACTTGCAAACCCATTGCCATCGCCAGCGCCCATAAGGTCTCGATGCTGGGGTTACCGATACCCGATTCCAGTTGAGACAACGTCGACTTGGCCACCCCGGCGCGCTTCGCCAATTCGGTCAATGAAAGCCCGGCAGCCAGGCGTTCGCGTTTGATTGAGAGTGCCAGCAGGTCGATTCGGCTGGGGTTTTTTACCGTGACGGCGTTCGTTATGTCGGTCATTCGTTCTATAAAACACCCTAAAATGAGTTGACGCTATTAGATGCCTTGTTCAGTATACCGTCCAATAGTTCATTATAAAGTTGGCCTTTTCAGCCGGGCTGTTTATGGCGCCTTAGGTTACGGCAATGTCGAGAGCAAGGAAGCAGTGAGTGATGAAGTCGCAAACCCGCGGGACCCTCGAAATGATCTCGGCCATGGTGATCTCCGGCACAGTGGGCTGGTTCGTCATCATGTCGGGGCAAAGTCCTGAGGCCGTGGTGTTCTGGCGTTGCCTGTTCGGCGCCATGGCGATGCTGGTGGCGTGCCTCGTGCTCGGCGTGCTGCGCCGCTCCGTGATCAGCCTGCGGCAGTTCATACTGGTGTGCCTGGGCGGGCTGGCGCTGATCCTCAACTGGGTGCTGCTGTTCAGTGCCTACAAACACTCCTCCATCGCCATTGCCACGGTGGTCTACCACGTCCAGCCGTTCATGCTGGTGGGCCTGGGTGCAGTGTTTTTTGCCGAACGCCTCAGCGCCGCCAAGGTCGGCTGGCTGCTGTTGGCCTTCGCCGGCCTGACGCTGATCGTATCCGCCAAAGGCAGTGGGCAGGCCACGGGTGCCGACTACGTGCTGGGCGTCTGCCTGGCCCTGGCTTCAGCCTTCTTCTACGCGGTGGCGGCTGCGATCACCAAACGCCTCAAGGACCTGCCCGCGCACCTGATCGTGCTGATCCAGATGGTGGTCGGTGCGCTGGTCCTGTCCCCGTTCGTGGACGTGGGCAGGGTCGAGACGGTGGAGAACGCCTGGACGTACCTGATCATTATCGGCGTGGTTCATACCGGGCTCATGTCCACCTTGCTGTACAGCGCCATTCAGAAAATCCCCACGGCGCTGGTAGGGGCTCTGTCATTCATCTATCCGATCGTGGCCATCCTGGTCGACTGGGTTGCCTTCGCGCATCCGCTCAGCGTCCTGCAAGTGCTCGGTGGGAGCGCCATCCTGCTGGCGGCTGCGGGCATGAACTTCGGTTGGTCGCTGGGCCGCGCCCCGCGTCAGGAAGTGACGTAGGGGCGCACTGAGACCTTCACGGCATCAGCTCAGTGTTGGACAGCCCGTATTCCCCCAACGAATACAGCAAGGTTCCATACCCCAACTGATCGTAGCCACCGCTGTTCGGCCCGTAATCCCCGCCACCACCTTCCACCTGGACCTTCTGCGCGAAGGCTTTCACGTTGGGCGCCTTGAGGCCTTTAAGCACGACGTAGTGGTTGTAGAGCAGTTCCCAGATCGGACGGATGTCGCCGCGATGTTCTGGCGAGATAACGGTTTGCTTGAAACCGTTGTTGATAAAGGGGGTGAATGGCACGTCGTGGCCCAGGTTGTACTTGGCCACGTACTCGGCGCCTTGTAGCACGCGGTTGTTCTGGTAACCGAACAGGTCGTCACCCTGGCTCCAGGCCATTTGGCAGAAACTCCCGAGCAAGGCGATGTCGAGCAGTGTATGCGTCTGGTCACGCCCGCTCTCCTGGACTTGACCGAGACCATTGCCGTAGAGCTTCCAGACCACGTGTTCAATGGCACCGTTGCCAGCGCCATGTTTGAAGTAGTTGACCGCTTCATCATAGATATCGCGGCGGTCGGTCAGTACGCCAATCGCCAGCATCGAGTTCATGTTGGCCAGATCCCAGTTCGCCCAATAGTGGTCGACCAGCGCGTTATTGTGACGTACCAGGAAATCATGGTTCATCGGGTAGAAGACCGTGAGCATCATGCGCTGGAACTGGTGAAAGTCCGCAGTCGTCCACTTTGAATAACCGCGCAGCAACTCTGCGGCATTGGCGAGTTGATAACCATACAAACCGGCTGCCAGGAAACGGTCCGATGTGCCTTCAATCGCCGTCAGGGTGGTGGACCATTGGTTCAACATCGCTACGGCTTTGTCGGCATACGCCGGATCACCCGAAAGTTGCCAGCGCAGGGCCAAGGCGTACGCGGCGGCAGCGTCGTTGAATAACCTCGCGTAGTTTTCCGGATGTCGACCATCCGCCCCCCGATACACCACCGCGACCGGGCTCGGGTTCCAGGCCAGGGATGCGTGCCGGTTGGCGATCAGCTTCTGCCAGCCGGCCAGCCACGGCTGGTTATGGTTGGCCAGTTTTTCGCGGATGCGTATGAAATCCTCCTCGGTCTGCAACAGGCCCGGGTGGACGAACGCGCAGGCTTGAGCACCGATACCCAGCGATAGCGCGCCGAGCAGCAGGAGACGGCCCCAAGGACGGAACAATTGAGCAAAACCCTGCATGCCTGGCGCCTCGTTATCAGAAGGTGTAGTTGATGGCGAACATGCCCAGGCCGGCGCTCTCACGCCGGACCAGCGGGCTGTTACGGGCCTGGTCGGCGTACTGGGTCAGCGTCAGGCTGACCAGCGTCGACCAGTGCGCGTCCAGACTGTGCTGCCAGTTCAAGGCGGCGGAGTAGGCGTAGATCCCGGCATCGGCGCTGTATTTTCCATAGAGCGAACGCTGGCTTTGTGCCTGGGTAACGCCGAAGAAGGTCTGGTTGTAGCGGCCATCGCCGGCATGGGCGTCGATGTCCAGGGCCAGGGTGTCGGTGTCGGTATGCACCAGGATGCCTTCCAGGCCAAAGCGGTAGCGGTTGCCACGGTGCTCGCCGGCCATGCGCAGTTCGGCTTCGCCGCTGACCGACAGCCAGTCAAGCAGTTGCTGGCTGAGGGTGAAGTCGGCGACGGTGGCGCCGTTGACATCGCCCATGCCGTTCAGCTCGCGGTCACCCGGGCGGCTGGTGCTGTCCTTCTCCTTGCGACCCAGGTCGTAGTTGATCGCCGCGCTGGCGCCAAAGCCGCTGTCGGATTGAAATTGCAGGCCCAGACCACGGGTGGTATCGGCGAACAGCACGCCGTGCTGGATGCTGAACATCGGCAGCACAAGCGCGCGGTAGCGGTCGGCGCCCATGTAGCGCGGCATGACCCCCATGCCAAGGCCCAGGGTGGCGGTGGTCTTGTCGGCTGCCGGGCTGGCGTCGGCCGCCTGTGCCGGGGTCGCGAGCGTGCAGGCCATCAAGGCGGCGGCGCCCCACAGCACGGTACGGGTAGGGGGAGTGGTCAAGTTCATGGTGAAACCCTTTCAGCGGAGGAAAATAGCGATGCGCCGGACAGCGTGGCGACCCGCGGCAAAACCGCGTCAAGGCGTTCAGGCAGCTGGATAGGCTTGGACAGCGATGCAGTGGTCGGCATAGGATCGGTTCGCGAAAGTCGGGCGTAGGGCAATACTGCCCGCGGACTTTCAATAAACCGTTCGTGAATTATCAAGGTTTCATCAAGAGGCTTCTTTGTGTCAGGAAAACGTATCCTCATCGTCGAAGACGACGCCGACAGCGCCAACATTCTCGAAGCCTATCTGCGTCGGGACGGTTTTGAGGTGGCCCTGGCCGAAGACGGCCAACGCGGTCTGGACCTGCACAAAAGTTGGCGGCCCGACCTGATATTGCTCGACGTGATGCTGCCGCGCTTGAGTGGCACCGAGGTGTTGTCTGCGGTGCGGCGCAACAGTGACACGCCGGTGATCATGGTCACGGCCATGGGCGACGAGCCGGAAAAACTCGGCGCCTTGCGCTATGGCGCGGACGACTATGTGGTCAAGCCCTACAGCCCACGCGAGGTGGTGGCGCGGGTGCACGCAGTGCTGCGGCGTACCACGGGCAGCCAACCGGTGGAACAGTTACTGCGTCATGAAAACCTGCGAGTGGACCTCGTGGCCTTTACCGCGGCCATTGAACACCGCGATGCGCCGTCGCAGTTGCTGGACCTGACGCCGACGGAGTTCAAACTCTTGTTCACCTTGCTGAAGACCCCCTCAAAGGCCTTCACCCGTGATGAGCTGCTGGAAATCTGCCTGCCGGAAAGCGAAGCCCTGGCCCGCGTCGTCGACGCCCATGTGCACAACCTGCGGCGCAAGCTCGAAACCCATGGCATCGCCGGGGTACTGGTGACGGTGCGCTCCATCGGCTATCGGTTCAGGTGAGCAACATGCTTGAGAACTCACGGGTCAACGACAAACCCCTGTGGCGCTGGGTCGGCATGCGCATGAGCCTGTTGGCGATCGGCGCGGTGGTGGTGATCGCCATCTGCATGTGGATCAACTTCAGGCTGTCGGACCGGTACTTTTTGCAGCACCTGCCGCCAGCGGCGCGCGAGGAGTTGCTGCAGCTGCGCGCCGAGCCGCAGCTCAACGAAAAACGTCTGCGACAACTGGTTGCCGAATATTATCCGGTGGAATTCTTCCTGCCGGACATGGCCAACCGCGACTGGCTGATTCTGGCTGGCCTGGTGCTGGCGGCTATTCCGATCATCATCGCCTGTGGCTTGTGGTTTTCGCGCCCCTTGTCCAGCCAGTTCTCGGCGATTGCCCAGGGCGCGCAACGGGTTGCCGGCGGTGATTTCCTGACGCGCCTGCCGGTTCACCGCGACGCACCCGATGAGCTGCAGCGCCTGATCAGCGACTTCAACAGCATGACCACGCAACTGGAGCGCTACGAGCGCGATGTACACGAGTCCAGCGCGGTCATTGCCCACGAACTGCGCACGCCATTGAACGCTGCCATGGGCCGGGTGCAGGGCATGCTCGATGAGGTGTTCCCCAGCGATGCCGCGCAGTTGGGCATGGTCAAGCGCCAGCTCGATCAACTGCGAAAACTGGTGGATGACCTGCACCTGTTGTCGATGGCCCGGGCCGGCCGGTTGGTGCTGGAGCGCAGCGATTTTTCCCTGGCGGCCCTGGTCGCCGAACGACTGGCCTGGTTTCAGCCGCAACTGGATGAGGCCGGTGTGCGCACGAAGGTCAGTATTGCCGATGGATTTCGTCTGCATGCCGATCGCGATCGCCTGGGCCAGGTGATCAATATCCTGGTGGATAACCTGCTGCGTTACGCGGCTGGCGGGGGCGAATTGAGCGTCATGGCGCATCGAGTCGAAGACCGAGTGGTGTTAGAGATCGGTGACCGCGGCCCAGGTATCGAGGTTCAGCACCTGGACAGCGTATTTGACCGGTTCTGGCGGGCGGAACGCTCCAGGGCGCGTTATTCGGGCGGCAGCGGGCTGGGCTTGTCCATCGCCCGCGCAATCTGCCTGGCCCATGGCGGAATCATTACCGCCAGCAACCGTGCCGAAGGGGGCACGCTGATCCGAGCGGAGTTTGCGCTGTAGTTTTCGGGCGATATGTCTATGGCTGGATTACAGGCTATCAGGATTACCAAAGAACATTTTGACAGGGCTCTGGGACAATGTTTTTAGGTCGATAACACTTTTGTTTGCCCCCACTTTTGCCCCCATTCATACCGAGTGTGCGAGTGATCGCAAATGGCGATCTCCGACGGACTTCGCTATTTCTGGCCAGTTAAGCCGTTGGGCCAGGTCGCTGATCAGTCGTTAGGCAAGTGCAACTGCACTTCCATGGCGTCATGAAGGAGTCTGACGACCTCGATCACGTCGTCGTTTGTCACACGATAGAACATGATATGGCGTGGGCTTTTGACCGTTCCATGGGTTTGTTTGGCCTGCTGGCGTGAATAGATGAGGTGATAGCTGCGAAGGCCCGGTGCAAGTTCATCGCGGTCGTGGCTGCCAATGCGATAAGGCGTGTCGGCAAGCGCTTGCAGCGCCGCGAGGATCAGCGCCTGGTAGCGCTGGCGTGCTTGATCGCCGAACTGCGTCTGGGAGAGCCTAAGGATGTCGACAATGTCGGCACGAGCCGGGTTGGAGATCCGATACTGCGGCATGCTCAGTGTTTCTCTCTCGCAGGGAGGGTTGCCTCCAGGCTCAAGCTCTCGAGGTAGTGCTCCAGATCACCCTCGTTCACCTGAGTAAAGCGCCCGTGCTCAAGATCCATGATGCCGATCGAGGTCGCCTGACGCAGTGCCTCAATTTTGGCGGTGTCTTCGGCGACGCGCTGCTCCAATAAACGTAAACCTTCTCGCATCACTTCGCTGGCATTCTGATAACGGCCGGACTGCACCAAGTCATGGATAACCTGGTCCTGGTGAGGGGTGAGCACAACGTTTCGCGTCGCCATAACTAGCTCCAGTTCTATGCAAACAGATACTTTTGATGTTGGCATATTATGCCAATTTCGCTCAGGAGAATAGCTTGGGGCCGACATCCGGCGATCAGGTGACGGCTGACTCGGCGCCAATCAGCAAGGTTCAAAGTCATCCTCCCATAATGAAAGCAACCGGCAGATTGATTTGAAGATTGATATGCCTGACTGTGCGTGGGAGGAGGCGCGCGATGTGTGCTTCTCGATCCGCCCTGAAATCGATCGGCATGTTCGATGCCCATCAATATTTGCGTTTAGAGGCATCAAGAGAGGTTCCAATGCCCTACGAGTTAGAAAATCGCCTAGTGATCGGCGTCGCTTCCAGCGCTGTGTTTGATTTGCTGGCATCGGACGCAGTGTTTCAGAGTCAGGGGGAGGAGGAATACCGCAAGTTTCAGCAAAACAATCTGCACGTCCCGCTTCCTAAGGGGATAGCGTTCCCCTTCATCAAGCGTTTACTGTCAGTGAATGACCTGAGCGTCGATCCTACGGATCCGCTCGTCGAGGTGATACTTCTTTCGCGCAATGATCCCGACACTGGGCTGCGCGTACTGAAGACTATCGAGCACTACGGGCTTGGGATGACAAGGGCGATTTTCATGCAGGGAAAATCTCCTTATGAATACATACCAGCACTGAATATCGCTTTATTTTTGTCGGGTGACAAAAAAGACGTGGAAGCGGCTATCAGGGCCGGGTACCCGGCTGGCCAGGTTCTCGATTCAAAATTTGAAGACGACGAGACTGATAAAACCCTACGCATCGCATTCGACTTTGACGGCGTGCTCGCTGGCGATGAGTCCGAAACAATCATGCAGGCCTCTGGATTGTCTGAATTCCATGCGCACGAAGTGAAGAATGTCATGCAGCCCCATAACCCTGGGCCGCTGAAGGAATTCATGGTGCGGATATCCAAAATCCAGTCGGTCGAGGAGAAGCACAAAAAGCTCAATCCTGAATACGAAAACCGCATACGCGTCTCGATCGTCACAGCCCGCAATGCTCCGTCTCATGAGCGTGCGATGAATACACTCAAGAGTTGGGGTGTGATGGCCAATGACGCATTCTTCCTAGGCGGCATCGAGAAAGGAAAAATTTTAGGTGTATTGAAACCACACATCTTTTTCGATGACCAATCAGGGCACCTTAAATCGACTAGCGCAGTTGCTCCATCCGTGCACATTCCTTTCGGCATCACCAACCATGTCGCTACTGTGGATGCGCTAGAGCCTGAAGCGGATCAGGTCCAGCAGGTGGTGTAACACGGTGGCTTGAGCGCGTAGTACCACAGGAATTCGTATCGGTTCTGTGCTTGAACTGGCCTAATGATCCCGGACACCTCTTAAGGGCGATATGATTCGCCCAATCAGGAGGTTCCATGCAAGAGCGATAGACCTACACCCGCGA
The DNA here is from genome assembly GCF_001439685.1 of Pseudomonas libanensis. Classification (GTDB taxonomy): domain Bacteria; phylum Pseudomonadota; class Gammaproteobacteria; order Pseudomonadales; family Pseudomonadaceae; genus Aquipseudomonas; species Aquipseudomonas libanensis. The sequence goes on along the minus strand of NZ_JYLH01000002.1, from coordinate 173,092 downwards.
GTTCAAGCAACGTGCTGCAAGCATGGTTCTTGATGATAGCTGCTCAGTTCCCGACGTCTGTGCATCTATGGACGTTGGGCCTACGGCTCTGCGCCGCTGGATTGGTCAGGTCCAATCGTTGTGTAGATACCTATGCCGATCAATGGGCCGATCAATGGGTTAAAACACGTGGCTACCAGCCACCGGGAAACCATTGCCGGGCGAGCTGCACCGTTACGCGCAAGGTGTGCTGGCTTTGTTCGCACGCAAGCGCCTGTTCTTCAGGCGACGCCGGTTTGCTCCACTTTGGCTGGGTTGCCAAGCGCTGTGCATAGCTAGCTTTAAACGCAGGGCTGGCCTCGCCAGTCAGCCGCATCGCTTTAGCATAGTCCGCCTCGAGATCTTCGGGCAGCGAACCACAGGCCAGTTTGGCTTGCTGATAGCGCACGGCGTACATGAAGCCATCGGTGGGGGCTTCGTCGTAGGTGTAGCGGGAGGGTTCTGCGGCCATGGCAGTACCGGTGAGGAATAGGGCGATGAGGAGGGGGCGTCCGTGCATGGGCGGGGAAAGTCTCGGGTGGTTGACGGTGCGTTTGACCTGAACACGAGTTGTATAGCATTGAACAGGCCACTCGTTAACTATACGTGCCCGGTTTGAATTGCAGCGACCAAGGCAATGGGCCATCATTGTTGGCCGCTACGAGCCATTCTTCGTATGCCGTTCGGATTTATAGGGTGTAAGAAATGTTTAGGCGTCTCATGGACTTGAGCAAGCGGTTGCGCAAGGATTTTGCTGCTGTAGCGGTTTCCAAGGAACAGGTTCTGCACTCGATGGAGGTGGACCCTCAGGCAGGACCCGTCGGGAGTTTGCCCGCGAATGTGCTGGACTACTGGCACAGAGCGCTGATTGCCGATGACTTGGGTGGCCTGCAAGCCACCGATGTCCGCATCCCGGTGACAAATTTCGCGGGGCTGGCCTGGCCCAACTTCAATCTCGGTTTCGGCAAGCGTCGGGCGCTGGCACTGGGCATTCTCACTGAGCGTGCCGCAGAGGCCCGGCGAAAACAGCAAGCGCAGGCGCTTGAGGCCTCAGAGGACGACGCAGAAGGTGCGCAGGAGGCGGACGAGCCGGATGACGATCCGCGTATTCCCATGGCGCTGGTGTTCCATCAAACCACCTCATCAAGCGATGAGGTCCAGGTCACGTGGCCCGACCCGGATAAAAAGCCTGCTCCGGGCGCGAAAAAAAAACGCCTCAAGCCCGACCGGCTGAATATCGCGTTCTGGTTTCCTTTCGACCTGAACGACAAAAACCAAATATGCCTACCACGCGACCCCAACGATTGCCGGCCGCGTGTGGTCCGCCAATGGCTTGAACCGCAGCCATTGATGGCGGCCAACGACCTGCCGCCGGCCATTGGCCACTTCGATTGCTATCGCGACGAGCTCAAGCTATTTCTCGCGACGTTGAGCCAAAGCGCCAATTTGAGCGGTTATGTCGACGCCTGTTTTGCCTTGTTCGCCCGCGTTCAAGCGGATGGGGTTGAGACGGGAATGGCCCCGATCACGGGGCAATGGGTTGCGGTGCCGCGACAGCCTGGCTATGCAACACGTGCGCTCGCCAACGTGTATGAAGCGATCCCCAATGCGCCGTCCATCGGCGCACTGGAGCAGCTCATAGGCGCCGGACGATACCGTTCGGCTGTCCAGGCAGGCGGCATGGCAGCGCCGCAGGTGACGATCCGGCACGTGGCCATGGTCGATAAGGCCACACACCTCGACAAGCCAGACGTCAATCGCGGCGCAGACCCCTTGAACGAATCGCAGCGCCGCGCATTGCACGCCCTCGGCCGGTTGGGTGAGCAGGTCGGGGTGGTTGCGGTCAGTGGGCCGCCGGGCACCGGGAAGACGGCCATGCTGCGTGCGATGATCGCCAACCAATGGGTGTTGGCGGCTTACGATAACCGCGAACATTGCCCCGTCACGTTTGTGTGCGGGGCGACCAACCAGAGTGTCGAGAATGTGATGGGCACGTTCAATGGTGCCGTAGGCAGGAAGCATGCCCTGGCACGTCGTTGGTTGGACCCTACGGGCAAGCCACTATTGGGTTTCACCGCCAGCGCACCGTCCAAGGCCAAGGGAAAAACCCATCGCAGCAAGTTCACCACGCTTGAGATCCGGCAAAAGCAGTTGCGCATCTTGGGCGTCGGGTCCTCCAGCCTCAAGCAATCGTACGAAGACGGTGTTGCGGCAGCCCTTGCTTTGGCGCGGCACTTTGAAGATGCCTTCCGCGAGCTGCCAGAGTTGTTCAATGCTTTGTTTAGCGTTGAGCAGAAACATCAGGTCAGTGATGCCACGCGTTTTATCTATCTCATGCAGAAGAGTGCTTCGACAACGCCTACGGCGTCGACCCTCTGCGAGCACTTGAATACGCTGAGCCAGGTATTGCGCAGTGGGTTGGCCTCAGCAATCGAGCGCCAGGCTGACATCGACGCGTTGATCGAGCCCGGTGAACTGGCTGCGCGCTTTCCCAGTGAGGCATGGGCATCTTCCTGGGCCATCGACATCCTCGCGGATTTGCGTGTGGCCGCAACCCCCGAGGCGCGCCAGGCGCAGCAGCAGAAATTGCTGGACGTGGTGTGGCGGCCGATTATTTTCCAGTTGGCCGCGCGTTACTGGGAGACGCGTTGGCTGGCCAGTGTGATCGCAACCCCCGAGCCTGGCAGCCGAAAGAACGCACTCAGGCACGCAGCCATGCTGTTTCCGTGCATTGTCGCCACCTTGCATAGCGCCCCACGGTTACTGGGAGAGGGCCGTAGGCCGCTGTTCGCGTTCCTGGATTTGCTGATTATCGATGAGGCGGGGCAAGCTGCGCCGGAGCTGGGTGTGCCGGTGCTTAGCCTGGCTAAAAAAGCCGTGGTGGTCGGCGATATGAAGCAGCTCTCCCCCGTGTCTTCGGTAACACCCGAGGTCGACGCGCGCCAGGTGCAGGACCGTTGGGCCGATCCGTCGTCTTTGGGCGCCTTGCTCGTGCGTGGCGCGGACTCCGCCACGGGTTCAATCATGAAGCTTGCCGGAACCGGGGCATCGTTTGCCGAGGCCATGCCGGACGGACGGCTACGGGACGGGCTGCTCCTGCGGGAGCACTACCGTTGTGCAGAGTCGATCATCAATGTGTGTATCGATTTGCTGTACCACGATCACGACCGTGATGCCGAGGGCGGGTTGCTCAGCAAAGAGTTGGAACCCAAAGTGCCCAACCCGCTGGCAGGGCTGTTCGCGGATGCCGAGTTGCCCTTGCTCGAGGGCGAAGCTGAAATGCAGTTGCGCAAACGCATGAAGGCAACGTTCCCGCTACCGCCGCTCGGGTTCTATCAGACCGGTGGCCCGAACGATGAGCCCTGCAAAGGCGACTCATGGTCCAACCCTGGAGAAGCCAAGGCCATCGTGGACTGGCTTAAAGAGCACGGACCGCGTCTGGCGAAGTGGGTCGCCAGGGTCGAAGGCCACCCGGAGCAGCCGATAGGGTTGGAAAAACTTGTCGCGGTCGTCACGCCATTTCGAGGCCAGGTCGAAGCGATAAAGCGTCGGGTGCGCGAAGAACTCGACCCTGATGACGCTGACCTGAGTGAGCGTTTGACCATCGGCACGGTTCATACCCTTCAAGGGGCGGAGAAACCTGTGGTGTTGTTCAGTGCCGTGAATCGGGAAAGCCGCGCCAGCCGTCGAACCGATACCAATCATCGTGAGCGGGTGTTTATCGATCGTGACGATGGGCGCCTGCTCAACGTAGCGATCAGTCGTGCGCAGAAAAGCTTCATTATGTTTGGCCATTCCGATCTGTTTTTTTCCCAGCAGGCGATGGACCCGAACAATGATTTGCCTTCGGCTGTTGTAGGACGATGCTTGGCCGGTGTGCGTGAGCCAGAGCATGAGCGGCTCACCTGCGCCCCGCGGGTGCCAGCGTGCAAGCTCGGTCCCGCCACGCTGATGGTTGTCGAATCCTTGCACAAGGCGAAAATCATTCAAGAACTGGTACCTGGCGGTACTCAGGTGTTCGGCTGTGGCGGTCATATTCGTGACCTCCCAGGCCCCGGTGCGATCAGTTGGCGTGATGGGCTCAAACCGCACTGGCAATTGAGCGAGCGCGAGGGCAGTGACCTGGCGGCGTCCCTACGCAATACCGGCAGCCGTTTACTGCAATGCACTGAGCTGGTGTTGGGGACGGACGATGATGCCCAAGGCGAAGCGATCGCCTGGCACATGATCCAGGTACTCAAGGAAGCACCGTGGTTCATGCATATCCAGAGGGTGCGTCGGGTAAGGTTTCATGCATTGACCACCCCCGAAATGGTCCGATCATTTGAGGAGGGTCGGTGTGTACAGGTCGAGGGCGCTACCGCCGACGAGCGAGCTGGCAGCGCTTGCCGGGCCTTGAATATGGGCTTGGCATATGGAGCCATTGCCCAGCGGGTGCTGGACAACCTCATCGGCTCGGTCTACATGCGTCACGGTATTGTCGGGGGCGGACGGGTCAAGGGGCCCTTGCTCAGGGTACTGGCGGGCCATGGTGACTCCCCGGGGTTACCCGGTAAACGGTTGGGTGTCGCGATAAACCTGAAAGTGAACGATACCCTCGTGCCGGCTCGCTTGATGGTGCGGCGCGGCAGCGAAGCCTGGCGCGCGTGGGGCAGTGACCGCACAGAGAGCGTTCACACCTTGATCGACCAACTGAGCGACGCGGTGGTTTCACCGACACCTTGCCTGCTCGAGCATGAGGACTTGCTGCTGGCACCTGCTCAAAGCCTGGGCACTAACCTGGTCCTGCAAGAGGCGTTCAGGCGATTTGGCTGGATGCCGTCGAGCACCATGAGCACGTTGCAAAAACTGTATGAGATGCGCGAGGGGCAGGACGAGCCCGAGTCAGCACCGAACGACAATGGTTGGGCTGCATTGGATGCGCAGGGGCGCCTGTTCCTGACCGAGTCCGGACGGCGCCAGGCAGATAAGGTGCTGAACAACCCTTGGCTGAACACAATCAGCGCCAATGCGTTGTTGATGGCCTTCGACGATGCGCTGACTCACCTGTCCCAATTGCCGGATGCAGGGGAGGCGGACTACCTTGCGTTCGTGCACACCTGGGCGGCGCAGTTTGATGATCAGTGCGGCGCGCAGCCGGTTGCGGGCCCCCATGCACCAACGGTCGATGCGCAAGGCGCTGAGGTCGCGCTGTTTTCCCTGCAGCCCGCCGTCGAGCTGAATACGTGGGGCGCGCCTGCCGGTTCGCCTTCACCCGCTGAGGCCGAGCAGCACGACGATGATCCCGCGCCTGGTGCGCAAACCCACCCGGTTTCGGACGGCGGCCGCAGCGGTGCCCACGGAGCACTGGTGCCTCTGGACATCAGCCTGGAGGCCGACAACCCCAAGATGGCCGCGCTTACCCCGAGGCAGCGGCAACTTTACGACCTGATGTCCAAACTGATGTTGGCCTCTTCCCTGCGAGATGGACAGTTTCAGACTGTACGCCGGATTTACACCCTGACGTGGCCGGGTAAACCGGCTGTCCGGCAGGTTGAAATTGGTGTCGAGGTGATAACAGGCAAGCCGGGCAGCTACCCAGGCTGGTTTACGCTGGACCCCGATGGCCTGCACCAGCACACGCGCAATTGGGCGTCGGCAGAGATGGAGGCAGTGCTCGATGAGCAAAGCCCTCGCTTGCAAGTGATAGTGCAAGACCACGGCATACGCACCCGCTCGCTGCTTGAGCCGACAGTCGATCATTTATTGGCGTGGATGCAAGCGCGTGGACACGGTAGGCCCTCGACATTCGGCAAGCACATCGATGATCTCGTACGTGGCAATACGTCGAACGCGCGCGCGGAGGGCACTGCCGATGAATAGCAGTTTTGCCGCCATGACCCTGATGCGAAACGCCTATGAGGCCGCATTGCGCGACCCCTCGGACGCAGTTGCCCAGGCAGCGTTCGTCGCTGCGCACCAAGCGCAACAGCACACGTTCGTTGATTCATTCGACGTCGCGGGCATTACCTACCCGCGTACTGATGGGCACACACTGAGTGAGCGTGAAGCGCGCGAGGTGATTTCCAGAATCCTGTCCAACCCGGCGTACAGCGTATCGGACCTGCGGCCCAGCGTCATTGAAGCGGCCTACCCGCTACAGGCAGACGTGCTGCGTGCGGAAATCGAAGCCACGGTCGCGCGGGCCAATAAAATCAATGGGCTCGACTGGCGAACCGACGCGCTCGATGCCAGCACCAAGCAAGCGATGCGTGAACTGCTACGCATGCCCACCTTGGCGGGCGGCTACAAAATCATTTCCCAGGTCAAGTCCGCGGCCAACGCCCAGGTGTTGAATATCTACCGTGGCTACGATGCCGATCACTTGATCCCCGACAAGGCACTGCGAGGGTCACTGCACAGGGGGCAGTCTTTCAGCCTTGACCAGAGCTACGCGACGTTTATGCAGGATTCACAGAACAGAGGATCGCAGCATAAATTTGTGACGGACGCCCAGAAACACACACGCAAACGGCTGCGCGGCGATCCGACACTGCTCGCGAAAAACCCAACGACTGGCGAGTACCTGGAGCATGTGCTTGAGTGGATGACCCATGTCTATACCACCGCGGACCTGGGTGTGGATGTGGCCGTCAGGAACAGTGGCCTTGCCAACTCGGATGAATTCAAACGTTTCAACGTCAAAGGTTTTGCCTTGGCGCAGGCAGGGTTCATGACGTGGAATGAACGCAAAAGTGTCGGCCGCGCTGTCGCCATGGTGCTCCTGATTGAGGCGCGTGAGTTCTACACGGCGGCCGGCTGGCCCATGGACAGGGAGTTGCCTTTGTTCTACGACGTACCTTCTACAGTGACCCAACAACCGGTGCCTGTGACATGAGCGACAACATAAACCCATCAACACCCGCCCATGGCGTCCGGCGCTACCAGCTTGCCGACCTGACAATGGCCGCCGGTGTGCCCTGGTTTGCCGTGCACGTGTCGGACGAAAGCGGTCATACATCGTCCTGGATTATCAGGGGGGAACTGGACGGTGAGCATTTACGCCTGCAACCACAGGTTTGGGTGCCAGATGCCATCCAGGCCATCGTCAATGATAGCGACGGCCAAGTCTGGGCGATCACTAGCGAAGATGAACTGATCACCAACACCGTCCTTGGACAGGTGGCTGGATGGCGGCAGGTTACGCCCCATCCACAGCTCAACGCGCGCGATGAGTGGTACTCCCGCACACTGGGTTATGTGGCCACGGATGGCCAGAACGTCGAGCTTGCTGAATGCCTGTGTTGGGCGAGCGATGGCTTGTTGATCGGTACGTTCAGCCGCCGGTTGTATCGTTGGACATCGGGCGATGTTGCTCGCCTTGAACACGACGATCACATTGTCGGAACGCTGGGTGGTGTCAACAACATTGTCCAGACGCAAGACGCAATATACGCGCTGGGGTATGCGGGCCTGATCCTGCGTCGGCCGGTGGGCGGGACCTGGCAGCGAATTGATGGACCATGGCCGACTGAGGCCGGCGCGTTCATCAATATGATTGCCGGTGTCGAAGGTCCGAGAGGGGAATTGTGGGCCATTGCGGCGGGCGGTTCGGTCGTCAGCGTTGCGGGTGATGTGACCCGCACCATTGCACAAGTACCCGGTGAGCCTCTGGGCATCACCTGGTTCCAGCGCCAGTGGTTCGTGTCGACCCTCGACGGTTGCTACGAACTACCGGGGGATGGTGACACGGTCCTGATCAAACGCGATATTTTGATGGGTAAATCGATTGATGCCGGGAACTGCCTGATTGCCGTCGATGCCGAGCCACAACACGCCGATCACGCGCAGGTCCACCTGTGGTTGCGCACCAGAAACCGCGATGCTTGGCTGCGCCCAATCATTTGCCGGGCCTGATTGAGGCGTTAAGGCGCAAGCGCGCGGGATACGGGCTTGCTTTCGAGGCGCAAGCCCGTGGTTTCACCTGGTCGGCCAGGCAGGCTCAATTGGTTTGTGGGCCGCGCCCGCGATGCGCGGTGATGCGGTTGTAAATGTTGGGTGCCGTGACCGCCATTTCTTTGCTGATCTCCGGGACTGAGTAGCCTTTGTCATAGAGATGTTGCAAGAAAGCGTCTTGGTCACGCCGGGCAAGCTGGCCGTAAAAGCCGCGATTTATTTCTTTCTGGATGCCTGAGAAAAAACCAAACATAGGGACCTCTGTATTTGACTCGCGTCATGTTGATGGTGGGAGGAGAAGGCGTGGCTTGGGCCGCTCCTTCTGTATGCAAGCCCCTTGTAAACCCCGGATTTGGAGTCTGAGTGAGCTAGCCGGTTGCAGGTTATTCACTCTGCTGCTTATCGGCCATCCCAACCTGGGTAGCACCCAGCATGGTGTGATTTATGCGAACAGACGAATACACGGATGACGAAGTCGAGACAAAGGACAAGTGGGACAAACTGTTCTGGATTGAGCTCGCTAAGCGCAAAGAGCGCTTGGTAACCGGGGATGCACACCTGATGTTTGTTCAATTGCATGATCAAATAGCCTAGGCCATCGATACACCCGGCCAAGTGATGGATGAGCCCATCGAAGGCATAAGGGGGGCTGCGGTCCTTTTGGACGCGTTTCAGTGGCAGTACGACCCGGCTGATGAGGCTGATGACGAACACCAGGCTCAGTTGTTGCGGGACACGATGAATCGCTTCGAAAGCCAGATTGATGAAGTTTGGTCAAGGTTGCAGTTCACGCGGGGCTTCCGACTTGCCGACCTGGCCGTAGAAAACGAACTTGAGCTGATGTGGGATTGGTGGGTATTCATCAACTCTTCAGCCGGGCGTGAGGAAATGGGTATCACCACCGGAAAGTTCTCATACCATGGCAAGCAGAGCCGAATGGACGAGGACCATGAGCCGCCACGGATGATTGAGGTCCATACGTTCTATAACCGCCCCGGGCAGTCTCCCATCCCTGTTTCCAATCGCAGTGTCAGGAGCTTCACCACTGACGTGGATGAAGTGATCATCAACGGCAAACGGGTCACCGATAGTGTAATTGTGGTGTTTGACTCCGAAACTCCAGCGCCATCCAGAAGGGAAATCGTGAACGCCGCTTATTCCGGCAGAGGAATGATTCGTGCACGGCGTTTAGCGGATGCCAGTGCAAAAGGCGATTACGTCAGACTGCAACGCTTGCTCGACGAACCGTCGCCGGCCACGGATTTTGTCGACTTATTCGAGCCTGTACAGGCGCATAAATTGTTCAAGACACTCACCAGCGTTGCGCCGTTGATTCGAGGGCTATTCGCCTGGGATCTTCACCATGACCAGGGACTCAGCAAAGCGCAGGCCTGCCGAGTAACGGCGGAAAAACTACCTGGAATGGGCACTACCCCACGCAGCGTCAACAATGCGCTTATCTCGGTGGGAGAAAAGATCAACGGCTACCAACCCGAGCAATTGCCTTGGATTTTTCAACGCTTTGGCGATTGAGGGTTCCGTCGCCGGAACCCGGTCGCGTTGAGCTAGGCAGCGCCGTATTGGGCGATACGCCGTTGTGCCAGCGCCTCGCCCTCGGCCTGCGTCGCCGCGGTTTCATAACGAATGCCAAAGGCTTGTTCGCCCATCTTGCCCATGGCATCGAAATGCGCACGACGCGCCTCATCGGCAAGCACGCTGATCAAGCTGATACACAAATGGCCAAAGGCCTCCTTGTGCGTCTTCAACCACAGGCTGCGCAGCTTGCGGTCGGCGTGGGCTTCGTCGTCCCCAGGTTCCAGGTAGATCAACACAAAGGGTACGCCATGGGCCATGACGGCCTCGATTTCGGCTTGCCACTGTGCACCGTAGCCCGGTACGACCACATCGTTGCGCACGATGCAGAGTGGAAAGCGGCTGATGTCGTGAACGATAAAAGGGTGAATATCCAACGGCATGGCTAATCTCGATCCAGGTAATTAAGGGCTTATTCAGCGCGGCGGGTGTTGCAGGGCTTCTGACAGCCAGCCCAATAGCTGCGTGCGTTGCTGACGCAGGAAAAAGTGCCCGCCGTATACCAGGCGCCAGTCGAAACCGGCTGCTGCGTGCCGTTTCCAGCGGCGCGCGGCTTCCACCGTGACCAGGTGATCATCGCTGGCGGCAATCATCACCATCGGCACCGCCAGGGTCGTATCGGCTGCTACGCAGTAGCCTTCCGACAAGGCACTGTCGCGTGCCGCCCAGGTGTCGGACTTCGAGGGCGAAATCCTCCTCGCTGTAGTCCGACACTTTGCGCTGGATCGGCAAACTCGGCGCCGGGCATGCCATCAGGAATAGCAACTGCGCGTGGCGCTCCTCGCTGACCAAGGCCCGCGCCACTTCGAAGGCGACTTTGCATCCCAGGCTGCAACCCAGCAGTGCCCAGGGTTTGTCGGTGTAGGGCCGGATCGCGTCGACGAGCTGGCGCACCAGTTGCGTCATATCCTGAATGCCGGGCTCGGCGATGCGGCTTTCGCGCCCTGGCAATTGCACCGGGCACAGCTTCCAAGGCCCAGGCAGTTGCCATTGGCGATACACCGAAGCGCCGCCACCAGAGTAGGGCAGGGCGAACACCTGATAGCCGCGTGCGGCGTCCGGCTGCTCCAGCGTGAACCAGCGTTCGTGGTCGGGCGCTTGGCCGGCAAATGCCGCATCCAGGCGCTTGGAGCGCTCGATCAGGCCGTGCGCCGCCGTCGGCTCGACCAAGCCCTGTACCGGGCCTTTGCGCCACTGATAAATGCGGTAGTCAGCGGCACCGTTTTCCAAGGCATCGAACAGCGAAGAGTCCGGAGTCGCCAGGTACCGTTCCAACTCTTCGCGCAGTTCAGGTTTGCCCAGTGTCTTCAAGGCCGCATCCAGCCGTTGCCACACGCTGGCAGGTGCCGCCCACCAGAGGGATGTGTTGCAATAGCCCGCTGGTCTGTTTGGTCAGAGGTTAATCCACAACTGCGCTCAATGGCTGGGTCTTCAATCAGGCTGTTTACATAGCCTGTTAACCAACTATGGCTGTTATCTTAGGTCGACCAAATTTAGGCCTCAAAAGGGGGCCTATAACTCGGCTCAGGGTAGCAGCCAAGTGCTGTTTGGGGTGATGGACCGGATGCCTACTGCTCGGCACTGCTCCAGAATCGGCAGAATGTAGGTGATGTTGGTACGCCCCGGCTTGCCATCCGCGCGGTAACGAGCCCGCCTGGCACAGTGGGCCGGCTTTTTCGTACGTATGGTTGGAGCTGATTTCAGCCGCTTGCGCTTGGCCGAAATGATTGTTTTCGGCAAGGTAGTTCAACATTTGCTGGAAAGCTGCTCGAGTCAGCGCCAACTGCGAGTCTTCCGATTCTGTCTCAATCACAACGCGATTTGCATCAACGGTCGTGATACAGAAATGGGCTCTACGCGACGGTGTTTGCAGTTCCTTGCCTTACTGGCGGCTGATCAATGCCCAGAGAGTGTTGTCGACTTGAATGATGTGCTGCATGGGATAATTCCTTCGTTGCTGAACGGACACTAGCTTTAACCTGAAGCGACTTATGGAATCTTGATCCCCAACGCATTCAGCGATGGCGTATCCATCCGGCCATTCACAGTCAGCCCACTGTCCATCTGAAAGGCCATCAACGCACCACGTGTCGCCTTGCCCATCACCCCATCAATGGTGCCTTGGTAATACTGGCGCACCATCAGCGCGGTCTGCACACGGGTGACCAGGTTGCTTTTCTGCTCATTGGTCGCGCGGCTCTTTGAAGTGCTCGAACTTGTCCCGCTGGTAGTGCCAGACGACTGATAAAGGCTGTTGCTGCTCGGGGTGCTGCTCGAAGCACTCGGCGCGCTGTAGCTTCGGGTACTGGTAGCGGGTGGGCTGTAGTAGCGAGGTGCGCTATAGCCACCCGAGCCGCTGTAGTGAGAACTGTGCGAACTGTGGGACCGGTGTGAACTGTGCGAGCGATGTGCCGCATAGATGTTGACGGTGTCTGGCGCATTGAGCGTATCGGCAAATACCGGGGGCTGTAGCTTGTCGTTGGGTTGCCAGTTCGCATCGGCGAGCGACAGATGGCCCGCCTGTACCAGGGTGGTACCTGCCATTGGCAGCAAGCTGATCCCACTGATCAGGACTTTCCAGCGGTCGAGCAATTTCACTGTGCACTCCTTGCATAGGCGCTAAAGGCCTCGGTCGATAGTAGTCGTACGCCGCGGCTCTGCCAGCGGTCGGTGTGGGATTTGAAGAAGCCAGAGCAATGTTTGACGGCAGCGCATTGCTGGCAGGTATCGATGAACAGGTTCTTCCAGTCCGAGATGCTCTGACGGGCGAAACGCGAGAGGTGGGCCGGGATCAGGCACAGGGGCAAGTTATAGATCGAAACCGGCACTCCGCGGTTGAACAGGAAATACACGGCCTGGCTCAACGACTCCTGATAGTCCAGCGGGTCAATCCACAGTTCTTCGTAGTTCTTTCTGGCCAGGCCGGTACTTTCGATACCCATCAGCGCAACATGCCGCACGAAGGGTAGGTTCCTGAACACGTAGTGGGCGAGCTCGGGCAAGCGTGGCGTGGTCAGGCGATTGAGCACCACGCGTATCTCGATGATCTGGTTGGCGCGTGCCAGGTTGTAAAGACCTTGCAGGGTTTCGCTGAACGCGCCTGGAGCTTGCACCACATGGTCATGGTCTTCGGCATTGTCGGCATACAGCGGGATGCCCCAGCTCAACTGAGGGTGGCTGATGTAAGAGAGCGCTGCGATCCAGCTCGGGTCTTGGAACAGACGCCCGTTGCTGAGCACATGAATGGATTTCTGCGGCAAAACGGCTTTGCACTTGGCTAGGATTTCGAGCAGGCCATCGCGATAAAGCGTGGGTTCTCCGCCGCTGATTCCCAGATTTTCCTCGCCCGGGTCCATCAGGTCGATCAGCCGTAGGTTCTCCTCGATGTGCCAACGGTCATCGATATCTTTGGGCGGCTGCGAGCACATCAGACAGAGGCTGTTGCAACGATCGGTCATGAACAGCAGGTTGCTGTCTGAGCCTCGTCGATAGAGCACTCGCACCAACGCGTTGCCTGGTGTGATGGCAATGACATCGCCGGGCTGCACGACATCCGCATCTTTGGGGGTGTGCAGGTGTGGCCGCGCGCTGTCGAAGTCGCCGATCAATGGCTCCGGGATCAGGAATCCACCTACTGGTAGTGAGAGCAGACGCGGGCTCCGTAGCCGTTCTTCATTTGGTAGCCAAAGCAGCAGGTCACCGAATTCAGCGCTTCCCGCACAAACAGCCAGGCCTTGTTCGATGAACTCATCCAGAGTGATGACCTTGAGCAGTTTCGGCTCATTCAGGTGATGAATTTCGAAGTGGGTCTCTTTGCGAAGCATCGCCATCAGCCCCTATAACCCGGAAACCGGACATCGTTGTAAGAGCGCCTGTTCAACCAAGACAGCAGTACCCTCTGCACGTTGTCGTCGCCATCGCCAAGCAGGCCGAAAAGATGCTTCAGCAGCCCCATGTTCTTCTTGCAGAAGCTGCTGAACACTCGGTGTCCGATCGGGTCAGCTTGGCGGGCATAGTGTTCGACGGGGTCAGCACCACAGTAAGGGACAAGTGCGCAGTCGGAGCAGCCCGGCAGCGCCTCTGCTACACCACTGGCGAGCAACGCATTCATAACGGGCGATGCGAGTAATTCAGACAAGGGTTGCTGCACGGTGCCGAGCCTCAAGCCGTCTTCACCCATCTCCAGCAACATTCGGGCTTCGTCCGAGGGATAGACGTAACCGTCATAGTTGTAAACCAGCGCCGCAGTGCCTGCGCCAGCAGGGGAGCGCAGGTCTACATAGCCGGAGGAGAAGGGTGTCAGGATATTCTTCAGCAACAGGCTCGTATAACTCTCTGAGAGGTATACGCCCTGTTGGTTGATACGCAGCAAATAGGTCAGTGCCTTCTTGTAGAAGGCCAGATATCGCTCAATAGGGTAATCAAGTCGATGGGCACTCTTGGTGGCAAACCCATAAGGGCTCAGAGGCCGAAGCGAGATGCTGGAGAAGCCCTGGCTTACATACTCATCGATGATCGCTTCAGGTTGTTCGAGGCTTCTTGAAGTCAGCGTGGTCAGCGCGGAAACTGCATCATGGCCAAGGCGCTCACGGACCCACTGGATGCCTTTTACAGTGCGTTCGTAGGAGTCTCGTGACGGGGTAGGGCGGTTGGCATTGTGCAAGGGCGCCGGCCCATCGAGCGAGGTCGAAAACTGGATGCGATTTAGTTCTGCGAAGTCGAGTATTTCCTCCGTCAGGTGGTGCAGCGTGGTGGTAATGACGAACTGGATATCCCGTTGTTCGACCACGTTCCGTTCAACGACCCATTCGACAATCTGGCGGACGCGCTCGAAGGCCAGAAGCGGCTCGCCACCCTGAAACTCCACAGTCAGGGCGGGAGCGTTCGATTCGAACAGGCGATCGACCGCCGCCTGTGCATCCGCTTCCGACAGGTCGTGGCCGGATCCTCCCAGAGGGGCCCGCGACACCTGGCAGTACTGGCAGGTGTGGTTGCAGCGCAATGTAACCACGAACAAGTGCAGTGCAGGGCCCTGGAAGAGGAAGTCCTTGCGGCTGCGATACTGCGCGGCCATTTCCGGGAACGGGTCGTGGCGGCCTGGTTCGTAGATGAAGTGGCGGGCCAGCAGGTCCTTGTAAAAAGGCGTACTTGCTTGAACGTCGAAGTAACTGAGGGCTCGTAATTGCGCGTCGTTCACGTGCATGTACTCACCGGTATCGGAGGTGAGCAGGATGTCACGGTCATGTCCCGTGTTCATGCGCATGAATCGAAAAGGCAGCAAGCGGTAGTGCTTGGCGTCTGTCGCAATCAGTGTCACTGGGAAATCCCACATCCAGCGAGCGCGGCTCGGGCCAGGACTTCGCGCAACCCTACTGTTTCGCGGTTGATATGGTCGCGTAGGGCGAAGTCGTTCAGATGCTGAAGGATCAGCGAGTGAGCCTGCTCCGGGGAAAGCGTTAGCCTTGCTTCAGCGGGGTGGGCCGTGAGGCTTATCTGATTGGCTTCAATACCGACCTGGATCGTCACAGTGTCGGCCAGGGAATAAGCGGCGCGTTGCACCACGCTGAGCGGGTAGGCTGCGCTGTCGAGTTTCAGCGTGACTGGCCATGTCATCGGAACCGGTCCTTCAAATCCATTGGGAACGTGTGGATTTTGCCGGTTGCCGAGGCATTATGCCATCATAATTTTTTACATTTGCACGCATTTGTCCAGCGTGGTGGGTGGTGCGCTCACTACGGCTCGGTCATTGATACGAGGTAGGGTCGAGGGTTCATATCTCCCTCAGTCCACCCATCTTCATCTATAACCTGCTTGGCCTCAGGCTGGGGGCATCCTTTTCAACCCATCCAAAGTATGCTCTCAGATGTGCCCCCAATGTAGCAATCCACTGGAAGTGAATGGAACTCCATGGTTTGTTGAAAGGCAGAAATGATCAGATGAACAGCCTGCCCGACGACGCCTAAAGACTCTCAGGGTCGCCAAAAAACATCTGAATCCGCGACCTCAACCACCGCTCACCCGGGTCATTGTCCTGCGACCCACGCCAGGCCATGTGCAACTCAAACGAGCGCACCGGCAGCGGCGGGTCTTCCGCACGTAGACCACCTGCCGACGTCAGCGCCTCGGCGGCGTAGTCCGGCACGGTGGCCAGAATGTCCGTACCCGCCAGCAACGTGCCCAACCCATTGAACTGCGGGACGGCCAACACCACGTGGCGCTTGCGGCCGAGTTTCTCCAGCTCTTCATCAATAAAGCCGCTCAGGTCGCCGGCGAAGGACACCAGGGCGTGGGGGCGTGAGCAAAAGTCGTCCAGGCTCAACGAGCCGGGCACGCTGTCGGCACGCAGCAGCTTCGGCAGGCTGCGGCGCAGTACCTTGCGCTTGGCGTTGGCCGGCAGGTCGGCGGTGTAGCTGACGCCGATGGAGATTTCACCCGAGGCGAGCAAGCCGGGCATCAGGATGTAGTTGACGCGGCGCACCACCAGCACGATGCCTGGGGCTTCGGCGCGCAGGCGCTTGAGCAGTTGCGGCAGCAGGGCGAATTCCACGTCGTCGGAGAGGCCGATACGAAACACCGCAGTGCTGGTGGCGGGGTCGAATTCGGCAGCGCGGCTGACGGCGGTGGAAATCGAGTCCAGGGCCGGGGAGAGCAGGGCGAAGATTTCCACCGCGCGGGCCGAGGGTTCCATGCTGCGTCCGGTGCGCACAAACAGCGGGTCATCGAACAGCCCACGCAGGCGCGACAGGGCCGCGCTGATGGCCGGCTGGCCGAGGAACAATTTCTCGGCGGCACGGGTCACACTGCGCTCATGCATCAAGGTTTCGAATACGATCAAGAGGTTAAGGTCGACACGACGCAGGTCGTTACGGTTCATCTTGTGTCCTGGAAGAGTCTGTAGACTTGACGTGAGCGGCCATATAGCACGATTCAGCAGCATGACCGGCATGAATCTTACGGGGAAAGGCTGGTACTCTGCACCGGCTAATTGATTTTTCCTACGATAGTTGAGGTCTGCTCCTCCTTCGCGAAATCAATGACAGGCATGTCGACTATTAATGGCGACCGGTGGCCTTACCTGGAAAGCCCAGATAAAGTTCATGGCATTAGAGGTTACTTTGACGAGGTTTGCGATGTCCCGCACGATCCGTTTTCACAAGTTTGGTCCGGCCGAGGTGCTCAAATGCGAAGAGCATGCAGCCGCGCAGCCCGCACCGGGCGAAGTGCAGGTGCGTGTCGAGGCGATTGGCATCAGCTGGTACGACATTCTATGGCGCCAGAACCTGGCGTCTTCCCACGCTCGCCTGCCTTCGGGTCTGGGGCATGAAATGGCGGGTGTGGTTGTCGCCCTGGGTGACGGCGTGGATGACTTGGCTGTGGGCGACAAGGTGGCCAGTTTTCCGGCCGAAAGCCCCAACGATTACCCGGTGTATGGCGAGCAGATCATCTTGCCGCGTTCTGCCCTGACCCGTTACCCGGATGTCTTGAGCCCGATTGAAGCCAGCGTGCACTACACGCCGTTGCTGATTGCGTATTTCGCCTATATGGACCTGGCGCGGGTCAAGCCCGGGCAGTTTGCCCTGGTGACCGATGCCAGCCACTGTTCCGGCCCTTCGTTTGTGCAACTGGGCAAGGCCCTGGGCGTGCGGGTGATTGCCGCGACGAAAAACAGCGCCGAACGCGAATACCTGCTTTCCCTCGGGGCGGAAAAGGTCATTGTCACCGAAGAACAAGACCTGCTGATGCAGATCAACAAGTTCACTGACAACCGTGGCGTCGACGTCGTGTTCGATGGCCTGGGTGGCCCGCAGATGTCGTTGCTGGGTGACGTCCTGGCGCCCCGTGGCAGCCTGGTGTTGTATGGGTTGCAAGGTGGCAACCAGACGCCATTCCCGGCCTGTGCCGCGTTCCAGAAGAATATTCAGTTCTTCGTGCACTGTATCGGCAACTTCACCGGCAAGCCGGAGCTGGGCATCGTCCAGGATCAGGTGGCACTGCAGCGTGCCTTGCGTGACATCAACCAGTTGACGGCCGACCGTGTGCTTGTCCCACTCAAAACCACGGTATTTGCGTTCGATCAGTTCGTTGAAGCCCACCGCTATATGGACGAATGCCCATGCCGCGAGCGTGTCGCCTTGCAGGTTGAAGCTGTTTGAGCTGTAGGAGTATTCGCAAATGAATACGCTGGCGTCTGAGCCGATGAGGCAAATGCGCCATTTGACAGGGCTTAACCCACCCCGGGGTTGAGCCTGGCCAAGGGGACTCCGCCCCGCAAACAATACCTTTTTCCCCTTACGCCGCCCTGAAACCCAGTGCGGCGCTGTCGTGTGGGCGCCATTAATGTTTGGGGCCTGGCGAATCTGAACGGGTTTTCGGCGATAGTCTGTATCTGTTAATCATTACTTGAGCACCGATAATTGTGCCTACCCTGTCATCTCAAGGATTGAGCAATGATTGATTGCCTGATATTCCCGCCGCGTACTTCAGGAACTAAGGAAGGCGTCTCTGTGCAGCCTGAAAGTGTACTGAAAGCGCCCGGTTGTGTTGCAAGGAGCAGATTGAAATGGGTGATTAATACTCGTCAGATGTGTCCCTGGTTTTTTAGTTAAAGCAGTGTAGGAAGTTGTCGGAGTATTCCTAGGACCGGTAACCCAGCGCGTCTATGTCAAGCTGGAGCGCGATTTTCCCGAGGTTGAGCCACAGTGGGAAGGCATGGGGGTTGCCGGTGCTTTTATTGCAAGGTGCTAATGTTTAACTGTCTTTGCGCCGTGTGGCACCCGACACACCTACAGTCGTAATGGGTCGAGCAATTCATATTGATAGTTGCTTGAAACTGACACTTCAACTCAGGTAGTAGAATAATGAGCGCAATTCATGAGCAAGCCATGAACTATGTTTACCAACAAGTTCTGCAGCGTATGATCGGGCATCTCACGCAGGCCGAGCGGACTGTACTTCAATTGTTGGTCCAGCGAATTGTGGTGGCAGCCGGCGGCATGGAGCACGTGGGGCACTACAAAGTGCTGATCACCCACGGCGGCGGCGAGGTCAGCAGTTACACGCTGGCAATGTTGCGAGCCGCGCAACTGACCATCGCGGGCCGCGCGCCCAAGACGTTTCACCTGCGGGTTGCTACCCTGCGCTATGCCGGCATGACCCAGGCCACCCTCGACAACTTGAACCAAGGCTACAGCGCGCTGTTTTTTCATGACGACCCGCGTGTGGAGCTGTTGATGGTCGAGAACCGGGACGTCCAGCCTTTCAATGCGCAACGCCCGGCATCCAGCGTCGGGCGTGAGGTCAGTCAGCGCAATATGCTGCTGCTGGGCCACCTGACGTCCGGCGATATCCGCGCCACGCTGTGCAACGACACCTACCTGGCCTTCGGTGAGTTCTACCAATGCGTCGCCACTTGGAACGGCGGTGTGCATGCCATGGTCAGCGGTGACTCGCCACGCAAGCAAAGCCAATACCTGGCGTGGCTGAAAAAAACTGCGCTGGCAACCGGCCTTGATTTCGCGCCTGGCAAACCGATGTCGCTCAACCGGCTGTTTGCACGCATGGAGGAGTGGAGTATCGCTTGCTACCGTGACCTCTATGGGGAGCATTATGTGGGTTCAGAGGAGCTGGGCCGGCGCGGGTACCGTCATCTGGCCTATATCGGCATTGCCGACTTGCTCGATGATGTGGATGTACCCCGATCAACATTGCTGACTGACTTCCTGGCGCACAAGCCGGACCCGTTTGTTTTTCACTTCAGCCATCCTGCCGCCCCCAATCCATTACTCATGGCACACTTGCACGGCTTGCAGGCCCAGTGCCTGCGTGAGCTTTCCTATGAGCATGGCGTCGAGAGTTTTATTCGCCAGGCGATGGACTACATGCGCCATAGGAAAATCCCAAACGCATTGATCGCCGAGGCGTCAGGCGAGGATGGGCGCATCCTTTCCACCACCTACGCCCAAGAATTCTTCGGCTTGGACGAGGGGCAGTTGACCTGCCTGCTGTTCGCACCCTTCATTGAGCACGGCGAGCGGCTGGAGGGCTTCTTGCGTCAATGCCATCCCGGCATGCTGGTGGCGCTACCCGAACTGCACAAGGCGCTCCAAGGCAAGCCCGCTGCAGACATGCTGCAACAGTGGCTGGTGGATACCAGCGGGTTGCCGCTGCCGATATTGCAGCATGTGTACCGCAAGCGCCCGCTGCAGGCCGAGCGTGGCATCCTGGCATGCAAGCCGCGATTCACGCAGTCCGAAGCACCGACTGCACGGTTATCGGGGCGTTAGCGTGTATTCGTCTGTACGGGCCGGTGAGCGGCCATGAACCTTCGGGGAGAGCGGCAGGTAGACTTTGCCTATCAGGCGGTCTACCGCTACATGATCAACCTGATCAACGAAGTCAGTCTGGAAACACCGGTCAAGTTGCCATCCTTGCGACAGCTGTCGACGCGCTTGAACGTGTCGATCTCGACGATCCAATACGCCTACTCGCTGCTGGAGAAGGAAGGGCGGGTGTACTCGGTGGCCAAGTCCGGATACTTCGCCTGGCCGGTAGCCGCCAACCCACAGCTGATGGCGGGCGCTGACCTGCTCGAAAGGCTCTACGCGGCGGCGCGGCGGCCGGCCATGGTCGTGCTCAGTGGGGATGAGCCGGCGCTGCTGGGCTCGCTGGATGGTGACTTGCTGACGCTGGAGCGCAAATTGGTGCGCCGCTACCCGCACCAACTGCAACCCTGGTCGCAACCTTGTGGGGTGTGGGAGCTGCGCGCAGCGTTGGCGGCACGTTATACCTCGTCGCCTACCCGCTGCTGGCAGGCCGACGAGGTTTATATCGGGGCTGATCTACAGGGTGTGCTGGAGATACTGATTGACGCCCTGGGTCTCAAGGGCACCGTGTTGGTGACCGAATCACCCTGTGATTATCGGATCTTGCGCCTGTTGCAGGCTGCTGGTGTACGGGTGATCGAATTGCCCTGGCTTGCCGATGGCCGCTTCGACCTGGCGATGTTCGAGCACCTGTTGCGTCACGAACCCGTGCACCTGGTGCTGCTGTCATCGGTGGTGAGTATGCCATCAGGTACGGCGTTATCGGTTCCGGAGCGACTGCAGATTGCGCATTTGCTTGACCAACACGGGTGCTGGCTACTGGAGAACGACACCTTTGGTGAGCTGAGCTACACGCCATCCCAGGCCGCCCTGCGTCACTTGGTCAACCCGGAGCGGCTGATGGTGTTCTCGTCGTTCGAGAAGGTGTTGGGTCCGGAAGCGCCCTTTGGCTATTTACTGTCGCATCAAATGAGCAGTGAATTGCAGCGCCAGTTTTTACTGCGCTCATTTCGTTTGTCGTCAATCCGTCAGCGGGCCATTGCCCAGCTTTATCAGAGCGGGCGCTTTGATCAGCACCTGCGGTCATTGCGTCAACTTCTACAGGAGCAAGCGCAAGCCATGAGCCAGCGGCTGGACGCACGCCTGCATGGGCGCGTGAGCTACCGGGTGCCCATCGCCGGGGCGAGTTTCTGGTTGGAGTCGGTGGCGCCCGTGGATATGCGCCTGATCTTTCAGCGGATGCTCATGCAACAGGTCGTGATAGCGCCGGGCGAGTTATTCAGCCTCAGCGGCTTGCACCATCAGCATATGCGCTTGAGCCATACGTTCGCGGGCCAGCCCAACCTGGATGTCACCTTGGATGCGCTGGCTCAGGCGTTGCTCGAGGCGCAGACCGCCTAGAGTTTGAAATTTCTCTTCAGGCTGTAGGATCGATACCGTCGCGCAGTAGTCCAAGTCCCAGTAAACTGACACTTTTCCGAATCCTTCTTTTCGAGGTTTATGCATGACTATCAGTCCTTTTGCGGGCAAACCGGCGCCGGCCCAGTTGCTGGTGGATATCCCGCGACTGGTCACGGCCTATTACACCGGCCAGCCTGATGCAGCAATCTCTACCCAGCGCGTGGCCTTTGGCACCTCCGGGCACCGGGGCAGCTCATTCGAGCTGAGCTTCAACGAATGGCATGTACTCGCGATCAGCCAGGCCATCTGCCTGTACCGCGAAGCCCAAGGCATCAACGGGCCGTTGTTCGTCGGCCTGGACACCCATGCGCTGTCTACACCTGCCGGTGCCAGTGCCCTGGAAGTATTGGCCGCCAATGGCGTACACGTCATGCTGGCCGAAGGCGACGAGTACACGCCGACCCCGGCGATTTCCCACGCGATCATCTGCTACAACCGTGGCCGCACCAGCGGCCTGGCGGACGGTATCGTGATTACACCGTCCCACAACCCGCCGCAGAGTGGCGGTTACAAGTACAACCCACCTAATGGCGGCCCGGCCGATACCCACGTCACCAAGTGGATCGAAGCCAAGGCCAATGAACTGCTCGCCAACAAGCTGGCCGGGGTCAAGCGCATCACCCACGCCCAGGCGCTCAAGGCGGACACCACCCATCGCCATGACTACCTCAACAGCTATGTGGCCGACCTGGTCAACGTGATCGACATGGATGCGATCCGCAGCGCCGACCTGCGCCTGGGCGTGGACCCATTGGGCGGGGCCGGGGTGCGCTACTGGTCGGCGATTGCCGAGCACTACCGCCTGAACCTGGAGGTGGTGAACACCGAAGTCGATGCGACTTTCCGCTTCATGAGCGTCGACTGGGACGGCCAGATTCGCATGGACCCGTCGTCCAGCTACGCCATGCAGGGCCTGATCGGCCTCAAGGAGCGTTTCGACGTCGCGTTCGCCTGCGACCCGGACCACGACCGCCACGGCATCGTCACCCCGTCCGGCGGCCTGTTGGCGCCGAACAACTACCTGGCGGTGTCCATTGATTACCTGTTCCAGAACCGCCCTGACTGGCGCGCTGATGCTGCCGTGGGCAAGACCGTGGTCAGCAGCGGCTTGATTGATCGCGTCGCTGCGCGTATCGGTCGCCGTTTGTACGAAGTGCCGGTGGGCTTCAAATGGTTCGCCGACGGCTTGTTCGAAGGTTCGTTGGGCTTTGGTGGTGAAGAAAGCGCCGGTGCCTCGTTCCTGCGCAAGGACGGCACGGTATGGAGTACTGACAAGGACGGCTTGATCCCGGCTTTGCTGGCGGCGGAAATGACCTCGCGCAAAGGCCAGGACCCGAGCCAGATCTACCGCGGCCTGACCGACGCGCTGGGCGAGCCGTTTGCCATTCGCGTCGATGCCAAGGCGACCCCGGCGCAGAAAGCCCTGCTGGGCAAGCTCTCGCCGGAGCAAGTGACGTCCACGCAATTGGCCGGGGAGAGCATCCAGCAGATTCTCAGCCAGGCGCCGGGCAATAACCAGGCAATTGGCGGCTTGAAGGTCATGACCGAAAACGGTTGGTTTGCCGCACGGCCATCGGGCACCGAGGATATCTACAAGATCTATGCCGAGAGCTTTGTCGGTGAAGATCACCTCAAGCGGTTGGTGGAAGAGGCGCAGGTGCTTGTGGACGGGGCGATCGCCGAGTAGTAACGCCTAACCCAATGTGTGGGGGGGCAAGGCTAAATGCCGGTCAATTAAGGCTTTTTGTAGGAGCGAGCAAGCTCGCTCCTACAGACGCCGATGTGGGCTTAACTGACTGGCATTAGGACAAGCCCCTCGCACATTTCAGATACCAGCAGGGTTCAAGCTCAGGCCAGGTCGACCAATACGATCTCGCTGTCCTCGATCGCCGTCACCCGCAATACCTGCTCATCCTCAACCGCCATGCCATCTCGCGCCTGTGCCCGTAAACCATTGACGTCAATCACGCCTGTAGCCGGCACCAGGTACGCCCGGCGGCCGCTGTCCAGTCGGTACTCAGCGCTTTCCCCGGCTTTCAGGTTTGCCGCCACCAAGCGTGCATCGGCACGAATGCGCAGGCTTTCACTGTCGCCGGCCTTACCACTGGCAAGCGTCACAAATCCCTCACGGTTACCTTGTGGAAACGGTTTGGCGCCCCAGGACGGCGGCAGCCCAGCCTGATTCGGGATAATCCAGATCTGGAAGATCTTGGTCGGTGCAGCCTCCAGGTTGTATTCGCTATGGGCGATCCCGGTGCCCGCACTCATCACCTGCACATCACCCGCCTCGGTGCGGCCTTTGTTGCCCAGGTTATCGGCATGACTGATCGCCCCTTCACGCACATAGGTGATGATTTCCATGTCGCGGTGCGGGTGCTGGGGGAAACCGCTGCCCGGGGCGATGATGTCGTCGTTCCAAACCCGCAGGTTGCCCCAATGCATGCGCTCGGGGTCGTGGTATTCGGCGAAGGAAAAGTGATGATGGGCGTCAAGCCAGCCGTGATGGGCACCGCCCAGGGTGTTGAAAGGTCGAAGTTCAAGCATGATCGTCTCCTGTTGATGGGCCAATCATCCAGCAGCGGATCATCGAAAAAAAGCGTAAAAAATGCCTGATTCCTATCCGGTTATTCGATGGATGTTGTCTGTAACAACTTTCACTTCATCGCCTAACTGCATGACAGCAAAGCAATTGGCTGGAACTGAGCGCCGATTCCGGCGACCATGACGCCCTCATCACAGCCAATCTCATCGCAGGAGTCCGCGTGCCGCAACACAAGCCTGATCTGCCCCCCGAACTGCGCCCCTTGACCGAAATGCCGCTATTGAAACGACTGGCCGCTCGCCTGTTCGGCCACGGCCTCACTCGGTTGCGCGCGCAGCACCGGTTCTCCTGGTTGCATGGCCAAGCCGATGGCTTTCGCAGCGGGCACGAGGCGGGTGTGGAATATGGTTATCGCGAGGGCAAGGCCGATGGCATTGAGGAGGGCCGACAGGTCCTGTTGATCCGCGACTTCCGTCCCGACGAACACCCTGCGCCGGGGGTGGATGACTGCCTGTTCGACGATTGGCGGCTGCCGCTCACGGCGGATGTGAAGAAACGCATGAAGGCGGATGTGGCGGGGCGGCTGCCGGCCCATGCGCAGCCAAGTGCCGCGCAGTGGAAGATGATCTTCAGCGATACGCCCTCGACTTCGGTGATCGCCGGGGCCGGCGCGGGTAAATCCACATCCTTGGTGCTGCGCATCCTGCTGCTGACCCATTACCTGGGCTTTGAGCTGAGCTCGATGACGGTGGTGACCTTTACTCGCGAGTCGCGTAAAGATTTCATTCACAAACTCATGGAAACTCTCAGCTTGTGGGGCCAACCCCTTGGCATGAAGGAAGCCCAGGCTGTAGTGCGTACCTTCCACTCGCGCATCCTGCCAATGGTGCGCAGCCTGCCGGGCTTCGAGCGTCTGCAGGCCTTTGAAAACCTCAGCGACGGTTCTGCGGACGCCGACAGCAACCCCTTCGACCTGCGCATCGGCGACGCCCAGCGTCAGCAGATGAATGCCTGCTATCACCGCCTGTATGGCCGCCACCAGCGCTTTCGCGAGCTGATTGCGCCGCTGGCCCGCCAAGGCCTGCAACTCAAGGAGCTGGAGCGCGATCATCCGGACGTGCAAAAACGCATCGCGGTGACAGAACTGGCGGCCAAACGTGATGACGAACTTTGCGATGTGATCGAAGACCTGTGGTTTCGCGCCGGGGCGTGGCCGATAAAGGGTATAGAGCCCAGCCGCCAGACCTTTGAAATCAACGGTGCGCAATTTCATTGTCACGGCTATATCCCGGCCCTGGATGCGTGGGTGGTACTGGGTTTCGATGCGCGGGAAAACGCCCAGCTCAGCCGACCGAACGCCAAGCTATCCGTACGTGCAGAGTGGGCGGTCAAGCGCACGTTGTTTCAAGCTTTCTGTCGTAAGCCTATGATATGGCTGGATAACTATGAGGCTTCAAAGCGCTTGATCAGCAGCCTGGCCGGCGATGCGACGGCCGGGCCTGGGTTTGATTACAAGGTCAAAGGCGAACTGGCCTCGATGCCGCTGTTGGATAGTTTTGTGATGGCTGCCGGGTTTATCGAGAACCTCGGGTTGGACGTACCGACGGCCGTGGGCCAGATGCGCTTTGCCAAGGACGATCCGGATCGGTTGTTCTTTGAGGCCCTGAGTATTTTCTGGAAGGCCCTGGAAGATCACCTGCTGGATCAATCGCCGCCGATCATGACCTACAACCGGATGTTCTCCCTGTTCGGTGAAAACACCCCGGAAAACCTCAAGTTGCTCAGCGATCCGTTGCTGCGGCCTATGTCGCACTTGATGATCGACGAATTCCAGGATGTCTCGCCACAGATTGTCTCGTGGATACGCGCGAGCCTCAGGGAGATCCGCAGTCGCGGGCCGGCGATGCATGTGGGGCGCGGCGCACAGCGTTCTTCTTTGCTATGCGTAGGGGATGACTGGCAATCAATCTATGGTTGGCGTGGCAGTTCGCCCAAGTACTTCATGCACTTCAATAACGAATTTGCCTCGCCAAGTACCACCCGCGTGATGCTGGCGGAGAACTATCGCAGCCACCAGCACATCATCGATGCGGCCGAACATGTCGTGCGCAGCGCACCGGCAATTCCCGGCAAGAAGGCCAAGGCCAGTGGCGCGCCCGAGGCACTCGTGCCTGTGATGGTGCTCGAACGCGACGATGCGGCGCTGGGCCGGCGATTGCTGGAGCACTATCAGCGGGGTGAGACGGTGTTAATGCTGTATCGAAGAAGCAGCGATAAGCTACTGATTCAAGAGCATATTCAGGCTGTAGTTAATGTGGATTCTAGCTTGCCGCCCCACGAGCGCAGGTTGAAACAGCTGACCTATCACAGCGCCAAGGGCCTGCAGGCGGATGCGGTATTTCTACTGGGGGACTGCCAACATCTCACCAGCTCGCCGTACAAGAATCAGGTCTACCGCATGGCGGGCCTGGGCAAGGACGGTGATAGCGAACCTTATGACACTGCGCAGAAAGAAGAAATATTGCGCCTGGCCTATGTTGGCATTACCCGGGCGGTCAGCCATTGCTATTGGTATGTGGAAAAGCCGGAAGGCCAGGGCGTGAATGTGCCCAGGGCCTCAGAGCGGGTGGATGGCAGAAAAGCCTTCTTCGATGACCAGCGTTGACCTCACAGCTGATACACAGCTGAATGAGGGAGGGGGCTGACAAATAGAATTCAGGCCCGCAACGACAACGGCGGCACAAAACACTCCAGCTCATCCTCCACCGCCTCGATGATGCGCTCCACATCTGCGGCGTTCATCACGGTGGCACAGGGGATGCCGGCGATGGCGATCACTGTCTCGCCGCTGGCCCGGTCAAACAGGCGGGCGACCATGCTGCCGGGGGCGTCCATGCTGCCCTCGAAGCCCAGCGGATGGAAATGCCAGCGCATCAACTGGCACGCGTTGGGAAATGTCACTTTGTTCATGTTGCCCACCTTGTTCATTGAGCGCTTCCTTTAGCTCGCGGCAGGGGTCAAGACCTCGCTGGTCATGACAGTGAAGACCTTAAAAATAGCATTCGTTCGCAAGTACACGTGGACTTTTTTAGCCCCGTTCGGCGGTTCTTTTCGCTAATTTTGACGTGGATCATGTCCTACGCAAGATTAGGCAAAAGGCCATTAGTCTGGAGGCCCATCTGACCATTGAAGGGGCGGGGTAAACTTCGGCATCCTCAAGCATTTTTTCCGCTGCAGAGCCCTTTATGCCTGACATGACCCCAGACGATGATTGTCGCAACACCCGAGCCACCCGTGAGTTGGTGCTGCGCCATCACCTGTGCTGGCGCCATCGCGATCTGGACGGCGTAATGGCTTACTACCACCCCGAGATCCAGTACCACGACTTCTTCCAGAACCGTGTGGTGGGTTATGCCGAACTGCGTGAGTACCTGCAGGCCAGCATGCCCCGTGAAGCAGACGAGGCGATCGAGCATACCGACCGTATCCGGGCCGATGGCGACACCGCGTTTATCCAGTACCGCATCACCTTGCGCGGCGGCCAGGGCCTGGTGTCGTTCCGCACCAGCGAAGCCATCACCGTGCGCGACGGGTTGATCTGGCGGGTCAATGAATATGCATCCCTGGTGCATGAGCAGCCTGCCCAGTCCATGCGTCCCACGGTCAGTCGCCTGGGCTTGTCGCCCCAGCAATTGGGGCATATGGCTAACGACCTGCAGCAGTACTTTGAATCCAGGCAACCCTATCTGGATCCGGACCTGGATCTGCAACGGGTCGCCAAGGAAGTTGGCTACAGCCGCAATCAGATCTCCTACCTGCTCAACCAGGTGCTGGGGCAGAGCTTCTACCGCTACGTTAACCAGGCGCGGCTCCAGCATCTGCTGGCTGCGCTGGACAGTGCCACTGCCCCTGTCAAAGTCGATGAGCTGGCTTTTGCCGCCGGGTTCAATTCACTTTCGGCGTTCTACAGTGCTTTCCGCCAGCACACCGGCCAATCGCCCAAGGCTTACGTCAAACAAATTTCCCTGCGTGCACGCGCGCAAGACAGTCCCTGACGCCGCGCTCTAGGATCGACCCTATCGAAACGAG
This sequence comes from Pseudomonas libanensis, assembly GCF_001439685.1. GTDB lineage: Bacteria > Pseudomonadota > Gammaproteobacteria > Pseudomonadales > Pseudomonadaceae > Aquipseudomonas > Aquipseudomonas libanensis. The sequence continues at coordinate 145,132 of NZ_JYLH01000002.1, read as the reverse complement.
GTAGGGGAACCTGACATGCCGGCATGGCGCAATATCAGTCTATGGATGGACCAACTGGACGACCCGCTGGAGGCGCGGCCGTCCCTGGAGCATGACCTGGATGTCAATGTGGCGATCATCGGCGCCGGCTATACCGGCCTGTGGACCGCCTATTACCTCAAACGCCAGGCTCCGGAGCTGAAAATCGCCATCATCGAGGCGCAGACCGCCGGCTTTGGCGCATCCGGGCGCAACGGTGGCTGGCTGATGGGCAATCTGCTGGGGGAGGACCGCCTGCTGGCCGGCCTTGCCCCGCAACAACGGCGAGCCTCGTTCGACCTGCTGCACGGCATCCCTGATGAAGTGGCGCAGGTGCTGGCCCGCGAAGGAATCGACTGCGATTACCGCAAAGGTGGCGCGCTGTATTGCGCCGCACGCTACCCCGAGCAGGAGGGCAGCCTGCGCCGGTACCTGGACAAGCTGTATGCCCAGGGCCTTACCGAAGATGATTACCGCTGGCTCAGCCCGCAGCAGTTGGCCGAGCAGGTCCGTATCGCCAAGCCCTATGGCGGGATCTATGCCCCCCATGTCGCGACTATCAACCCGGCCAAGCTGGTGCGTGGCCTGGCGCGGGCCGTTGAAAACCTGGGTGTGAGCATCTACGAGAACAGCCCGGTGACCCATTGGCAATCCGGCAGCCTGCGCACGGCCAAGGCCAGTGTGCGTGCCGCCTGGGTAGTGCCGGCAGTGGAGGGTTACGCTAATACCTTGCCGCTCCTGGGGCGTTACCAGTTGCCGGTACAGAGCCTGATCGTCGCCACCGAGCCGTTGCCGGCCAGCACTTGGGATGACATCGGCCTCAGCCGTGGCCAGGCATTTGGCGAGAGCAGCCGACAAGTCACCTACGGCCAGCGCACGGCCGACAATCGCCTGGTGTTCGGCGCCCGAGGCGGCTATCAATTTGCCGGTAAGTTGCGCCACAACTTTGATCTCACCGACAGCGAAGTGCAGCTGCGCCGCTACCTGTTTGGCGAACTCTTCCCCCAGTTGAAGAAGGTCAGGATTAGCCATTCCTGGGGCGGCAACCTTGGCATGTCGCGCAATTTCCGCCCGCACATGCTCTGCGACCATAAAACCGGCGTTGCGCTTTCCGGCGGGTATGGCGGGGAGGGCGTAGGCGCCACCAACCTTGGCGGCCGCACCCTGGCCGATCTGATCCTGGGCCTGGACACGGCCCTGACCCGTCAACCCTGGGTGATTCGTGAACGCGGCCTGGAGGCCCTCAAGGCCTGGGAGCCCGAACCATGCCGATGGCTGGGCTATAACGCGATCATCCGCAGTTTTGTCCATGAAGACCAGGTATTGGCCAACCCCAATACCGCGCCCTGGCGCCGCAGATTGGCGACCGGCGTCGCCGGTTTCATGGAAGGCTTCATGCACTAAGTCGTTCCACTCACACGGAAAACCCCCCATGAGCATCACCCAATTCAAAGACGCACTGAACACCCGTCTGCCGGACTCGTCACCAGTCGCCGCGCCCCTGGGCGAGCCTATCGCCGTGGCCTCGACATTAAGCGTGGAGCGCGATGATGGGGTCGAGACCGGTATCTGGGAATGCACGCCGGGGCGCTGGCGCCGGCAGATCAAGTCCCAGGAGTTTTGCCATTTCATCCAGGGCCGCTGCACGTTCACCCCCGATAACGGTGAAACCCTCCATATACAAGCCGGCGACGCACTGATGTTGCCGGCCAACAGCACCGGCACCTGGGATATCCAGGAAACCGTGCGCAAGACCTACGTATTGATCCTGTAACGCTTTGATCCTTGATCGCCTGCCATAACAACAGCCCTAAAACCGCCAGGAATCGAACCATGAAAGCTATTGCCCTGTTGCCCTTGATGTTGCTGGCCTCCATCAGCCAGGCCGCCGAGACCGTGAAGATCTACAACTGGTCGGACTACATTGCGCCGGACACCACCAGGAACTTCCAGAAAGACACCGGCATCGGTTTCACCTACGACCTGTACGACAGCAACGAAACCCTCGACGGCAAGTTGATGACCGGCAAGTCCGGCTACGACGTGGTGTTTCCGTCCAACCATTTCATGGCCCGTCAAATCCAGGGCGGCGCCCTGAAAAAACTCGATAAGCGCCAGTTGCCGAACTGGAAGAACCTCAACCCGGTGCTGCTCAAGGCCGTGGAAAACAACGACCCGGGCAACGAACACGGCTTCCCGTACCTGTGGGGCAGCACCGGCATCGGCTACAACATCGACAAGGTCAAGGCCGTATTGGGCGATAACGCGCCGGTGGATTCCTGGGACCTGATCTTCAAGCCGGAAAACATGGCCAAGCTGCAAAAATGTGGCGTGGCCATCCTCGACAATGGCCCGGAGCTGTTGCCGGCAGCGCTGAACTACCTGGGCTTGCCGCACCACAGCAAAAAGCCCGAGGACTACAAAAAGGCCGAAGACCTGCTGATGAAAGTGCGGCCTTACGTGGCGTATTTCCACTCCTCGAAATACACCGCTGACCTGGCCAATGGCGATATCTGCGTGGCTGTCGGCTTTTCCGGCGACATCCTGCAGGCCGAAAGCCGCGCCAAGGAAGCCAAGAACGGCGTGAACATCGGCTACAACATTCCCAAGGAAGGCGCAGCCATCTGGTTCGATATGGTCGCCATGCCCGCCGACGCGCCCGATGAAAAAGCCGGCTATGCCTTCATGAACTACCTGCTGCGCCCGGAAGTGATGGCCAGCGTTACCAACTACGTGCACTACGCCAACGGCAACGCGGCGGCCGATAGTCTGGTGGATCCGGCGATCAAGGCGGACACCAAGGTGTATCCGAGCCCGGATATGATGGACAAGTTGTTCGCGTTGGAGGCCATGCCGTTGAACATTGATCGGATTCGCACGCGAGTGTGGAATACCGTTCGCACAGGACGCTGATTAAATGGGCTGGCTTACCCTGTAAGTCAGTCTTTTACATATCCTTCGGCAGGCTTAACCGTCGAAAGCGCTTGAATAGATAATGACGTCATATTTAAGACATTTGATGTCAAATATTACCCATGGAAAGTGTTGTTTACAATGTGAGAGATTTTGGTCCGATGCACGTAACACTTTCACATAAACGCATTATCTAAAAGGTGATTAAAATGTCCTCCATACAAAGCCTTCCAACAGGTGGCACGTGGACCCAGCCAGAAAACAGCCATCCCGTCTTGCGCGGCACAGACCAGCGCGAACGCCTGGAAGCCCAGCGTGGCGAGCCCTCAGTGCTTATCGGCGGCGGTGGCGCCGACCAGTTGGTGGGCCGGCAAGGTGAAAATACATTCAAATATGAGCAAAGTACCGACTCCCTCAGCGATGATCCGGACACGATCTTGAACTTCAATCCCAAGGAAGATGAGATCGATGTGTCATTGGTACTAAAAGACCACAATATATCGGCCATTAACATTCAACCAGGCCCACCCGTGGACGTCGGTGATGTGCAGTTGAGCCATGAGTTTGGCGTGAGCACCTTGAATATCAAAGTCACCCCTGAAGGCCCGAACTTTTCTGTGCGCGTTGACGGTGTCAATCTCTTACCGGAGCATATTAATTTCTTTCATTCGGATTAAATCTACGGATTATCCAGGTCGTGCCCCAATGATTGGATAAACAGTGAAAACAACTCGGGCTGGGACGAGATGTCCAGCTTGGCGTACAAATGCCTACGATGCACTTTCACCGTGTCCGGCGAGATCTTGAGGCGTTCGGCCATGGCCTTGGAAGAAAAGCCGCGCAATACCAGGCGGGCGATTTCCAGTTCGCGGTCCGAGAGCACACCACTGCCAAAGTGGCTCAATGCGTCTCGGATCTGGCTGTCCATCGCCGGAGCCCGCTGAGTGCTTTGTTGCCAGTGCTGCTGCATCAGCGGCAGCACCCAGGCCGCCAGCGTGGTCAACAGCCCGGTTTCTTCGAAACTGAAGCGCCGCTGCATACCCAGTGACAGCGAGAGCGTGCCCGTGCCGGGCAATTGCAGGATAAATTGCACCTCGTCTTCCAGCACGTTGTCGTGGAAATAGTTGAGGAAGTACTCACTCTGGCGGAAATGGTCCGGCGCCACTTCCTCCAGGCGGTAAACGCCGCTGGCATAGTGCTCGCGACACGCTTGATAAAACGGATCGAGCAGGTACAAGCCATTGAGGTACACCAGCATCGAAGCCGGTTTACTGCTGGGTTGGGCGTCGTATTCCTCCAGGGCCTGGGGCGGGCCATCCAGCGGGTAGAAAATCGCCAGGGCGTTATCGAAGGGCAGGCATTGGTGCAGTAACAGCACCAGCTGTTTCCAGAACCGCTCGGTGCCGATCTGTGACAGGGTGCGACCCAACCCCGCATGCATGCCGATTTCCCTGAACAGATGCATGTACCTGGCTCCATCATCGAAATATCCGCCAAGGGTTCGGCTTTTATCGGGCATCGTCAAGGGGAGTACGCCAATAGGGGAATTGGCTGATAGATCCAGGGCCGATAACGTCGCAGTCATCCAACGGGAAGCATATCCCGTAAAAACATCATTTTTCGTTTCTGCCTCACACCAAAAACAACGACAGAGGATAACGATATGAGCGCTACTCCCGCGCCCGATGGCGTGCTCAAGCCCACCCTGAGCGTCTTTGACGTAGTGGCCATTACCGTTTCCGCGGTAACGCCGGCCAGTTCCGTATTTGTGATCGCACCATTCGCTATCCAGCAGGCGGGGAGCGGTGTGTTCCTCGCTTTTGTGATGGCCGCGTTGCTCGCGCTGATGTTCGCCTTCTGTTACGCGGAACTGGGCCGCGCCCATAACAGCGCCGGTGGCGAATATGTGTATGCCAAGCGGGTGTTTGGCGGCATGGCCGGCTACGCGACGTTCCTGACTGTGCTGGTGATGTTGCTGTTTATCCCGCCGGTGCTGGCAACGGGGGCGGCCACCTACCTGAATAACGCCCTGGGCACAAACTTCGATTCACAGACCGTCGCCCTGGTGATCGTGGTATCCAGCTACGCCCTGGGTATTCTCAATATAAAGCTCAATGCCTGGATCACCGGCACGTGCCTGCTGCTGGAAGTGGCGGCCTTGCTGGTGATCGTGGTAATCGGCTTCGGCAACCCGGTACAGCCGGCCAGTGTGTTGTTCCAGCCGCAGATCGTCGAAAACGGCGTGTTGCATCTGGCGCCCTGGGCCCTGGTGATCGGTGCGGTTGGCATCGGCCTGTTCTCGTTCAATGGTTACGGCCCGGCGGTGTTGCTGGCCGAAGACATGAAATGCGGCGGCAAGGGCGTACACAAGGCGGTGTTGTGGTCCCTGGGCCTGGTGGTGGTGATCGAGCTGGTGCCGATCACGGCATTGTTGATTGGCGCGCCGTCCCTGAGCGCGATGATCAGCAGCCCCGATCCCATCGGTTACCTGTTGACCAGCCATGGCAATGAAACCCTGTCGCGACTGGTCAGCGCCGGGATCTTCCTGTCGGTGTTCAACGCCATTGTCGCCATCGTCATCCAGATTGGCCGGGTGGTATTCAGCAGCGGTCGCGATGCGTTGTGGACGCCGAGCATCAACAAGCTGTTCACACGCATTCACCCGCGCTGGGATTCGCCGTGGCTGGCGACGCTGTTCCTGGCGATTCCTTCGGCGCTGTTGAGTTTCAGCTCGAACCTGGCTGACCTGACCTCGTTCAGCGTCTTGCTGATCATGCTGGTGTACCTGGTGGTGGCGCTGTGTGCGCTGATGAGCCGGGTACTGCTGCGTGATCGCGAGCATCCCTATCGCATGCCGTTGTGGCCACTGCCGGCCTTGCTGGCGGTGCTCGGCGCGGGTTACCTGCTGGTGACCTTGATCCTGGAGGCATCGGTGCGCGACATCATGATCATCATCGGCTTGCTGGCCCTGTCGGTGATTCTGTATTGCATCAGCGGCCGGTTGAGCCCGGCGTTTCAGAAACTGTAAGGAGTGGGTATGCGTGCACGTCAATTGGGCATCACGTTGGGGCTGGGCACGCCCGGCGAATTGAATGCCATCACCGATGTTCCCGGGGTTCGCGTGGGTCACACCACGCTCAAGGCAGATATCGACGGCAAGCAGGTGCGAACCGGGGTCACGTTGATCCAGCCGCGTGCCGGGGAGGCGCGGCACCAACCTTGTTTCGCCGGTTACCACGTGCTCAATGGCAACGGCGACGCCACCGGCCTTGAGTGGATCAGCGAGGCGGGGCTGTTGACCACGGCAATGGCCATCACCAACACCCACAGCATCGGGATTGTGCGTGACACCTTGATCGCCCTGGAGCGCGAGCGCCTGGCGGACCCTGCGGTGTACTGGTGCATGCCGGTGGTCATGGAAACCTACGACGGCTTGCTCAACGATATCTGGGGCCAGCATGTGCAACCTGAGCATGTACGCCAGGCCCTGGAAAACGCTGAAGGCGGCCCGGTGCAGGAGGGCGCGGTGGGCGGCGGCACCGGCATGATCTGTCATGAGTTCAAGGGTGGTATCGGCACGGCTTCACGGCGTTTGCCGGCGGAGCAGGGCGGCTGGACCGTCGGCGTACTGGTGCAGGCCAACCATGGCAAGCGCCAGGAGCTGCGGGTCGATGGTTATCCAGTGGGGCGCCACTTGATGGACATTGCGTCGCCTTTCGCTGAGCGGGGTACGCCCGGCATGGGGTCTATCGTGGTGATTATCGCCACGGACGCACCCTTGCTGCCCAACCAATGCCAACGCCTGGCACAGCGTGCATCCATTGGCATCGCGCGCACCGGGGGTGGCACCGAGGATTCCAGTGGCGACCTGTTTTTAGCCTTTGCCACCGGTAACCAGGATTTGCCGCCGGCAGATTACGGGCGTAAAGACCTGCCACTGCAAACGGCGCTGCACATGGTCAATAACGATCATATTTCGCCGCTGTTCAGCGCTGCGGCCGAGGCAGTGGAAGAAGCGATCATTAACGCGATCCTTGCGGGTGAAGACATGACCACACAAGAGGGGGTCAAGGTGCCAGGGCTTGACACCGAGACGCTCTTGGAAGCATTGCATAAGTGTGGTTGGAGTATGCCCCGGCAATAGGGGGCAACGCACTTTAACAGTGCGAATGATGGCTCTTTAATGTCGTCATTGACACCGTGACAATATATTGGATCCATTACTCAAGTGTGCCGCCCAGCTAGAGCGGCATTACTGCTATTTAATATTTAAATATAACGGCTCCGTACGGGGCCGATAAAAAGCGAGGGTTCCCAGTAAACACTACGTGCGACTTACTCAAGTTGAACCTGCGTCACACTTTAGCCGTGGAAATAGTGGTAGACGAAAGATTTCAAGTTGTGTCAGTTTTCTTACGCCTTCAAAAGAGGTGAGTGATAGGACTATCCTCGCCCGCGAGGTTCCTATCGAACAAAGACTGATGCACTTGCAAACAAGGAAGTACGTTTATGTCAAAAGTAAAAGACAAGGCTATTGTATCTGCCGCGCAAGCCAGCACTGCTTACTCGCAAATCGATAGCTTCAGCCATTTGTATGACCGTGGCGGCAACCTTACGGTCAATGGCAAGCCGTCCTACACCGTCGACCAGGCAGCCACCCAGCTGCTGCGGGATGGCGCCGCGTACCGGGACTTTGATGGCAACGGCAAGATCGATCTGACCTACACCTTCCTCACCTCGGCATCCTCGAGCACCATGAACAAACATGGCATCTCCGGGTTCAGCCAATTCAACGCCCAGCAGAAAGCACAGGCCGCACTGGCCATGCAATCCTGGTCGGACGTGGCCAACGTCACCTTCACCGAGAAAGCCAGCGGTGGTGATGGTCACATGACCTTCGGCAACTACAGCAGCGGCCAGGACGGCGCGGCGGCGTTCGCCTACCTGCCCGGCACTGGTGCAGGCTACGACGGCACCTCGTGGTACCTGACCAACAACAGCTACACGCCGAACAAGACCCCGGACCTGAACAACTATGGCCGGCAGACCCTCACCCATGAAATCGGCCACACCCTGGGCCTGGCTCACCCTGGCGACTACAACGCCGGGAATGGCAACCCTACCTACAACGACGCGACCTATGGACAGGACACGCGCGGCTACAGCCTCATGAGTTACTGGAGCGAGAGCAACACCAACCAGAACTTCAGCAAAGGCGGCGTCGAGGCTTACGCTTCCGGCCCGCTGATCGACGACATCGCCGCGATCCAGAAGCTCTACGGTGCCAACCTCAACACCCGTGCCGGTGACACCACCTACGGGTTCAACTCCAACACCGGGCGTGATTTCCTCAGCGCCACATCCAATGCCGACAAGCTGGTGTTCTCGGTCTGGGACGGTGGTGGCAATGACACCCTGGACTTCTCCGGTTTCACCCAGAACCAGAAGATCAACCTCAATGCCACCTCGTTCTCCGACGTTGGCGGCCTGGTGGGCAACGTGTCCATCGCCAAGGGTGTGACCGTCGAGAACGCCTTTGGTGGCGCGGGCAACGATCTGATCATTGGTAACCAAGCCGCTAACCTGATTAAGGGCGGGGCCGGCAGCGACCTCATCTACGGTGGCGGCGGTGCGGACCAACTGTGGGGCGGGGCCGGCAGCGACACGTTTGTGTACGGTGCCAGTTCCGATTCCCGTCCAGGGGCGGCGGACAAGCTCTTCGACTTCACCTCGGGTTCGGACAAGATCGACCTGTCCGGTATCACCAAGGGTGCGGGCGTGACCTTCGTCAATGCATTCACCGGGCATGCCGGCGATGCTGTTCTGTCCTACGCCTCAGGCACCAACCTGGGTACGTTGGCCGTGGACTTCTCCGGGCACGGCGTGGCGGATTTCCTCGTCACCACCGTAGGCCAGGCAGCGGTCAGCGACATCGTGGCGTGATGTGAAGCGCGCGGTGCTTCGGCGCCGCGCTCTATGATGGAGCTTGAAATGCCGCGTTTTTCCCATTTGATCGCCTGTGTGTCGCAGGTGTTGTTCGTGTCGGCAGGAGCCCATGCAATGGCGAGCAGTCTGGTTTTACCCACCACCGCGCAATTGGCCGGGCATTGGGAGTTGAAGCAGCAGAATAAGGTGTGTGCCCTGGAGTTGCTCGAGCAGGCCAATTCCCTGGATGGCGATATCGCGTGTGCCGCGCAATGGCTGGGCGACAAGCCACTGACCTGGTCGCCCACACCGGATGGTATTTGGCTGTTTAACGCTGAGGGTTCAGGAATTACGCACTTGAATCGCCAGAAAGAGGGTGAATATCAAGCCCGTACTAAAGCCGGGGAAGTTGTCGAACTGAAACGAATACCTTAGTTCAAGTTATAAGCATATAACTCGATTTAATAGTTGGCCGAGCCCTGTTTCGGGCAAGGGTGATTATTGCGCGTCATTCGCTCCAAGGAAGATCAAATAATATGGCGAAGTCCCATGGGGTTGCGCCCTTATTCAGGGCGTTGGGTGAATACAAGAGTATTTTGATCAGCATCGGTTGCTTTACGGCGCTGATTAACCTGCTGATGCTGGTGCCGTCGATTTACATGCTGCAGGTGTATGACCGTGTATTGTCCTCCCAGAATGAAACCACGCTGGTGATGTTGACGCTGATGGTCGTGGGCTTCTTTGCGTTTATCGGCCTGCTGGAAGTGGTGCGCAGTTTTGTCGTGATCCGTATTGGCAGCCAGTTGGAGCGGCGTTTCAATTTGCGCGTCTACAAGGCCGCGTTCGAACGCAACCTGCAGCGCGGCCAGGGGCACGCCGGGCAGTCCCTGGGCGACCTGACCGCTATCCGCCAATTCATCACCGGGCCTGCGCTGTTCGCGTTTTTCGATGCGCCGTGGTTCCCGATCTACCTGTTCGTGATTTTCCTCTTCAATGTGTGGCTCGGCGTGCTGGCCACGGCCGGTGCGGTGCTGTTGATCGGGCTGGCATGCCTGAATGAATACCTGACGAAAAAGCCGTTGGGCGAGGCGAGTATCTTTTCCCAGCAGTCGACTCAGTTGGCTACCAGCCATTTGCACAACGCCGAGACAATCCAGGCCATGGGCATGCTTGGCGCTTTGCGCCAGCGTTGGTTCGCGGTGCACGCGCAATTCCTCGGTTTCCAGAACAAGGCCAGCGATACCGGTTCGGTGATCACCTCCCTGAGCAAATCCCTGCGCCTGTGCCTGCAATCCCTGGTATTGGGCCTCGGCGCCTTCCTGGTGATCAGGGGTGAAATGACGGCCGGCATGATGATCGCAGGCTCCATCCTGATGGGCCGCGTACTCAGCCCCATCGACCAGCTGATTGCCGTATGGAAGCAATGGAGCTCGGCCAAGCTGGCCTACCAGCGCCTCGACGAACTGCTGCGCGAATTCCCCCCGGAAGTCGAGCAGATGGCCTTGCCGGCACCCAAGGGCCAGGTCAGTTTCGAGCAGGTCAGCGCCGGCCCGCCGGGGCGACGCATGGCGACTTTGCATCAGGTCAGCTTCAACCTGGCGGCCGGGGAAGTGCTCGGGGTGCTGGGCGCGTCGGGCTCCGGCAAGTCCACCCTGGCTCGGGTGCTGGTGGGCGTCTGGCCGACCCTGGCCGGCACCGTGCGCCTGGACGGCGCGGATATCCATCGTTGGGACCGCGACGACCTCGGCCCGCATATCGGTTATTTGCCCCAGGACATTGAGCTGTTCAGCGGCAGCATCGCCGACAACATCGCGCGCTTTCGCGAGGCCGACCCGGAACGGGTGGTCAAGGCCGCACAACAGGCCGGTGTACATGAACTGATCCTGCGCCTGCCCCAAGGCTATGACACCGTGCTGGGCGACAACGGCGGCGGCCTGTCCGGTGGCCAGAAACAACGGGTAGCCCTGGCCCGCGCCCTGTACGGCAGCCCACGCCTGATCGTGCTGGATGAGCCCAACTCCAACCTCGACACCGTCGGCGAAGCTGCGCTGGCCAGCGCCATCGTGCAGATGAAAGCCCAGGGCAGCAGCGTGGTACTGGTAACCCACCGCTCCTCGGCGCTGGCCCAGGCCGACAAGCTGCTGGTGCTCGGCGAAGGCCATCTGCAAGCGTTCGGGCCGAGCCAGGAAGTGTTGCGCGCATTGTCCGGGCAGCAGGAAGCGCCGAAAGAAAAACCCGGTGTCAGTTTCAGTCGTCAGTACCAGGCCGGAAGGAATCCAGGCGCATGAGCAGCATGACCGTTGAACCTCGCTTTAAAGAACACGACGCTGGCTTCTTCGTAAAGATGGGCTGGCTGCTGACCATTGTCGGTGCCGGTGGGTTTTTCCTCTGGGCCAGCCTCGCGCCGTTGGACCAAGGCATTCCTGTCCAAGGCACCGTGGTGGTGTCCGGTAAGCGCAAGGCCGTGCAAACCTTCAGCCCCGGCGTAGTCAGCCGGATCCTGGTGAAGGAGGGCGAACTGGTCAAGCAAGGCCAGCCGCTGTTTCGTCTCGACCAGACCCAAAACCAGGCCGACGTACAATCCCTGCAAGCCCAGTACCGCATGGCCTGGGCCAGCGTGGCGCGTTGGCAGAGCGAGCGTGACAATCTTGCCAGTGTCACCTTTCCCGCTGAGCTGAGCGCCAACCCCGACCCGGCCCTGGCGTTGGTATTGGAAGGCCAGCGCCAACTGTTCAGCAGCCGCCGCGACGCCTTCGCCCGTGAACAAGCCGGGATTCGTGCGAGCATCGAAGGCGCCACCTCACAGTTGGGCGGCATGCGCCGTGCCCGCAGTGACCTGACCGCCCAGGCCCAATCCCTGCGCGATCAGCTCGGCAACCTGCAACCCTTGGCCGACAACGGTTATATCCCGCGCAACCGCCTGATGGAATACCAGCGCCAGTTGTCCCAGGTGCAACAAGACCTGGCGCAGAACGCCGGGGAAAGCGGGCGCATCGAACAGGGCATCCTCGAATCGCGCCTCAAGTTGCAGCAGCACAGCGAGGAATATCAAAAGGAAGTGCGCAGCCAATTGGCCGATGCACAACTGCGCAGCCTGACCCTTGAACAGCAACTGACGTCCGCCGGTTTCAACCTGCAACACAGCGAGATCAACGCGCCGGCCGATGGCATCGCGGTCAACCTCAGCGTGCACACCGAAGGCGCCGTGGTGCGCGCCGGTGAAACCCTGCTGGAGATCGTGCCCCAAGGCACGCGCCTGGAAGTGGAAGGGCATCTGCCGGTGCACCTGGTGGACAAGGTGGGTCCCCATTTGCCGGTCGACATCCTCTTCACCGCCTTCAACCAGAGCCGCACGCCCCGGGTGCCGGGAGAGGTCAGCCTGATCTCCGCCGACCAGATGCTCGATGAAAAAACCGGTGCACCGTATTACGTGCTGCGCACCAGCGTCAGCGAAGCGGCGATGGAAAAACTCCATGGCTTGGTGATCAAGCCCGGCATGCCCGCCGAGATGTTCGTGCGCACCGGCGAGCGGTCATTGCTCAACTACCTGTTCAAGCCGCTGCTGGATCGCGCCGGCTCAGCGTTGACTGAGGAATGAGCATGAAGTCAGTGTTCATTTCGCTGGTGCTGGTGTGCGGCAGTGCCCAAGCCGCCATGGGCCCGTTCGATGTGTACGAGCAGGCCCTGCGCAACGACCCGGTATTCCTCGGCGCGATCAAGGAGCGCGATGCCGGCCTGGAAAACCGCACCATCGGCCGCGCCGGGCTGCTGCCGAGGCTGTCGTACAACTACAACAAGGGCCGCAACAATTCCGAGGCGCACCTGCCCGATGGGCGCGGTGGCAGCTATCGCGATGATCGCAACTACAACAGCTATGGCTCCACCTTCAGCCTGCAACAACCGCTGTTCGACTACGAAGCCTATGCCAACTACCGCAAGGGCGTGGCCCAGGCGCTGTTCGCCGACGAAAGCTTTCGTGACAAAAGCCAGGCGTTGCTGGTGCGGGTGCTGAGCTATTACACCCAGGCACTGTTTGCCCAGGACCAGATCGACATCGCCCGCGCCAAGAAAAAAGCCTTCGAGCAGCAATTCCAGCAGAACCAGCACTTGTTCAAGGCGGGCGAGGGCACGCGCACTGACATCCTGGAAGCCGAATCGCGCTACGAACTGGCCACCGCCGAAGAGATCCAGGCCCTGGATGAGCAGGACGCCTCGCTGCGGGAATTGGGCGCGTTGATTGGCGTGCAAAGCGTCAACATCGACGACCTGGCGCCGCTGAACCAGAGCTTTGCCGCCTTCACCCTGGCCCCGGCCAACTACGACACCTGGCATGAACTGGCGCTCACCAACAACCCGGTGCTGGCCTCCCAGCGCCAATCCCTGGAAGTGGCGCGTTATGAGGTAGAACGCAACCGCGCCGGGCATTTGCCGAGAATCACCGCCTATGCCACTTCGCGCAAACAGGAATCCGACAGCGGCAATACCTACAACCAGCGCTACGACACCAACACCATCGGCGTCGAAGTGAGCATGCCGCTGTATGCCGGGGGCGGCATCTCAGCCTCCACGCGCCAGGCCAGCCGCGCCATGGAGCAGGCCGAGTACGAGCTGGAAGGCAAGACCCGCGAGACCCTGATCGAATTGCGGCGTCAGTTCAGTGCCTGCCTGTCGGGGGTGAGCAAGCTGCGCGCTTACCAGAAAGCCTTGGTCTCGGCCGAGGCCCTGGTGGTGTCGACCAAGCAGAGCATCCTCGGCGGCGAACGGGTCAACCTCGATGCGTTGAATGCCGAGCAGCAGCTGTACAGCACCCGCCGCGACCTGGCCCAGGCGCGGTATGACTACCTGATGGCCTGGACCAAATTGCACTACTACGCGGGCAACTTGCGCGACACCGACCTGGCCAAGGTGGACGAGGCCTTCGGCCCTGTGAAATGAGCATCCATAACAACAAATAAGGATGGTTTAAATGATCACTGATTCACCGCGTTTCAAACCTTTCACCGCAGGCTCCTTGCTGCTGCTGTCCGTTGCGGCACAGGCGCAATACGCCGAGACCGGCCAACCGGGTAACCCGGCCAGCTGGCGTTCGGCCGAGTACCAGAGCGACTGGGGCCTGGGGCGGATGAAGGCCGATGAAGCCTACGCTGCCGGGATCAGCGGCAAAGGTGTGAAAATCGGCGCGCTGGACTCGGGTTTCGACCCCAACCACCCCGAAGCCGCCAAGGACCGCTTCCATGGGGTGACTGCCACCGGCACCTATGTCGACGGCAGCGCCTTCAGCACCACGGGCGCGCTCAACCCCAACAACGACTCCCACGGCACCCACGTCACCGGCACCATGGGCGCCGCCCGCGACGGCGTGGGCATGCATGGCGTGGCCTACAACGCCCAAGTCTATGTGGGTAACACCAACGCCAACGACAGCTTCCTGTTCGGCCCGACCCCGGACCCCAAGTATTTCAAGACGGTGTATACCGCCCTGGTGGATTCTGGCGTGCGCGCTATCAACAACAGCTGGGGCAGCCAGCCCAAGGACGTCAGCTACCAGACCCTGGATGACCTGCACAAGGCCTACGCCCAGCACTACAACCAGGGCACCTGGCTGGACGCCGCGGCGGATGTGGCCAAGGCCGGCGTGATCAATGTATTCAGCGCCGGCAACAGCGGTTATGCGAATGCCAGCGTGCGCTCGGCCTTGCCGTATTTCCAACCCGGACTGGAAGGCCACTGGCTGGCGGTGTCGGGGCTGGATAAGGCCAATAACCAGAAGTACAACAAGTGCGGCATTGCCAAGTACTGGTGCATTTCCACTCCCGGCGCGCTGATCAACAGCACCATTCCCGACGGCGGTTATGGGGTCAAGTCCGGCACCTCGATGTCGGCGCCCCATGCCACCGGGGCGTTGGCGCTGGTGATGGAACGCTATCCCTATATGACCAATGAGCAGGCGCTGCAGGTGCTGTTGACCACCGCCACGCAGCTCGACGGCTCGATCACCCAGGCGCCCAACGCTATCGTCGGCTGGGGCGTGCCGGACCTGGGCCGGGCGATGCATGGGCCGGGGCAACTGTTCGGGGTCATGGATGTGAGCCTGGCAGCCGGGCAGGGCGATGTATGGAGCAATGGCATCTCCGACCAGGCCCTGCTCCAGCGCCAGGCCGAGGACCGTGCCGAGCACACCGCCTGGCAGCAGACCTTGATCGACAAGGGCTGGCAAAACGGCGTGGGCGCCAATGCCAGCCAGCAGGACCAGACCGATTACGCCATCGGCAACGCCCGCGACCAGGCCGCCGCCAACCGCGTGTACGAGGGCAGCCTGATCAAATCCGGCGCCGGCAGCCTGGTGCTCAGCGGCGACAGCACTTATCGCGGCGCGACCACCGTCAACGGCGGCCTGCTGGCGGTCAATGGCTCGCTGACTTCGGCGGTAACAGTGAACAACAGCGGTACCCTCGGCGGCTCCGGGCGCATCGCTGCGCTGTCGGTCAACAGCGGCGGCCGCGTGGCACCGGGCAATTCCGTGGGCACCTTGCAGGTAGCGGGAGATGTGAACCTCGGCGCGGGCTCCACCTATGCCGTGGAGCTGACGCCCACCAGCAGCGACCGCATTGTGGCGGGCGGCAAGGCGGTATTGGCCGGCGGCACCGTCACCCTGGCGATGGAAAACAGCCCGACGCTGCTCAGCCAGAGCCAGGTGCAAAGTTTGATTGGCCGGCAATACTCGATCCTGGAGGCGGCGGGCGGTATCCAGGGCCAGTTCGGGCAAGTGCTGCCCAACTATGTATTCCTTGGCGGCACCCTTGACTATGCCGCCAACGCTGTACAACTGAACGTCGGGCGCAACGACGCGAGTTTTGCCAGCGTTGCTGCCACCCGCAACCAGCGCAACGTAGCGGCGGCCGCCGAGCAACTGGGCGCCGGCAACCCGGTGTACGAAAGCCTGCTGCAGTCGCAGTCGGTTGCCATCGCGCAACAGGGCCTGCAGCAACTGTCCGGTGAAATCTACCCTGCGGTTGGTGCGATGCTGATCAACGACAGCTTGCAACTGCGCAATGCCGTGGGCGAGCGCCTGCGCCATGTGCCTGTGAGCGGTGAAAGCAACCTGTGGTTCAAGGCCCTGGGCGCCTGGGGCAAAAGCGACAGCCGCAGTGAAACGGCGGGCTCCACCACCTCTATAGGTGGCCTGCTGGCGGGCGTGGATGGCGCGTTGGATGAGCAGACCCGTGTAGGTGTGGTCGCCGGCTACAGCGACAGTTCGTTGAACATGGGCAGTGGCACGCACTCATCGGCATCCATCGACAGCTACCACTTCGGCGCGTACGCCGGGCGTGAGCTGGGCGACTGGCGCCTGAGTGTCGGCGGTGCCTACAGCTGGCATCGCGGCGATGTGAAGCGCGACCTGCAACTGGGGGACGTCAGCGGCAAGCAAAAAACCAAGTTGGATGCGACCACCGCGCAACTGTTCACCGAAGCGGCGTACCGCATTCACCTGCAACCGCTGGCGTTGGAACCGTTCGCCAACCTGGCCTACGTGCACCTGGACAGCGAGTCATTCCACGAAAAAGGCGATGCCGCCGCCCTGGAGCGTGGCAGTGACCGGCGCGATGCGGTGCTCAGCACCCTCGGCGTGCGGGCGTTGAAAACCCTGGCCCTCAATGACCACCAGCAACTGGAGCTCTCCGGTTCGTTGGGCTGGCAACACAGCCTGACTGCGGTTGCGTCCGAAGAACACCTGGCGTTTGTCGCGGGCGGGCCTTCATTTGCCGTGCGCAGTGCGCCGTTACTGCGTGATGCGGCCTTGGTGGGCGTACAGGCCAGCCTGGCGCTGAATGCGTCGACGCGGGTCAACCTGGATTACAACGGCCAATTGGGTGGGCGCGAGAAAACCCAGGGCGTGGGCTTGAGCCTGAACTGGCAGTTCTGAAGACACCGCGAACAAAAAATGTAGGAGCTGGCTTGCCTGCGATAGCGGTGGGTCAGCCAGCAGAGGCGTGACTGGCCGGACGCCATCGCAGGCAAGCCAGCTCCCACATTGAATCGGCGGTGTTCTGGAGAAAGTGATTTACACACGTGCAATAAGAAAACTAAGGAAGGTCACCGTGAAAAAACGCAAGTCAGGGTTAACCACCGCCATCCACACCGGCCCGGGCTACCCGCTCAAGGCGCTGAGCTGCGTGCCATACGGCGCGCTGCTGTGTTGCCTGGCCAGCCTGGGAACCGCCCAGGCCGCTCCCTACGTAGAGGCTGGCAAGCTCGGCGACGCCGCCAGTTGGCGCAGCAATGAGTTCAAGGCCGATTGGGGCCTGGGCGCCGTGCACGCCGACACCGCCTATGCGGCCGGCTATACCGGCAAAGGCGTCAAGCTGGGGATCTTCGACCAGCCGGTGTACGCCCCACATCCGGAATTCGCCAGCCCCAACAAAGTGGTGACCATTGTCACCGAGGGTATCCGCCAATACACCGACCCGTATATCCCGGTGAAGGCCGGTGATGCATTCCGTTACGATGGCACTCCGTCCCTGGGCTCCAACGGCAAGCTGGGCAACCACGGCACGCATGTCGGCGGGATTGCTGCGGGTAACCGCGATGGCGGGCCGATGCATGGCGTGGCGTTCAATGCGCAAATCATCAGTGCCGAAAACGGCGACCCGGGCCCGGAAGACGGAATTATCCTGGGCAACGATGGCGCGGTGTACAAAGCCGGTTGGGATGCGTTGGTTGCCAGCGGCGCCCGCATCATCAACAACAGCTGGGGTATCGGCATCGGTGATCAGTACGCCAAGGGCGGGCGCGATCCGGCGTTTCCCAATTTCACCGTCAACGAAGCCCAGGCGCAATTCAACACCATTCGACCGATCCTCGGCACAATCGCAGGGGGGGCTTATCAAGGCGCCATCGATGCGGCCCGCAGCGGTGTGCTGACCATCTTCGCCGCGGGTAATGACTACAACCGTAACAACCCGGATGCCATTTCCGGTCTGGCATACTTTGTGCCGGAAATTGCCCCGAACTGGCTGTCGGTAGCCGCTTTGCAGCAAAACCCGGACACCGCGAGTGCCAACCCCTACGTGATCAGCACCTTCTCGTCGCGCTGTGGCTATGCGGCGAGCTTTTGCGTATCGGCGCCCGGCACCAAGATCTACAGCTCGATCATCAACGGCACCAACCTGGACAACCTCACCAACGACTACGCCAACTTCAACGGCACATCCATGGCCGCGCCTCACGTAGCCGGCAGCGCAGCGGTGCTGATGGAACGCTTCCAATACATGAGCGGCGACCAGATATCCACCGTGCTCAAGACCACCGCCACCGACCTCGGCGCGCCGGGCATCGACTCCCTCTATGGCTGGGGCATGATCAACCTGGGCAAGGCGGTTAACGGCCCAGGGATGTTTATCACCGCCGAGGATATTCCAGCCGAATTCCGTATCGACGGTGCCTACGGCAGCGGTCAGTTCGTCGCGGACCTGCCGGGCGTTGGCGCGGTGGTGGATGCCGGCAAACCCACCCAGCGCCTGTGCGATGACGTGCACTGCGGGCTGGATGTGTGGAGCAACGACATCTTGGGCCATGGCGGCCTGACCAAACAGGGCATCGGTACCTTGGTGCTCACCGGCGCCAACACCTACAGCGGGCCGACGCTGGTCAACCAGGGCTTGCTGGCAATCAACGGTTCGATCACCTCCGACGTTACCGTCAGCCAGAGCGGTGTGATCGGTGGTTCGGGACGTATCGGTTCGCTGAGTGCGAAAAGCGGCGGTACCGTGGCACCGGGCAACTCCATCGGCACCTTGAACGTGGCAGGCAACGTCAGCTTTGAGCCGGGCTCGACCTACGCGGTAGAACTGTCGCCCACCAGCAGCGACCGCATCGTCGCCGGTGGTACCGCCACGCTTAACGGCGGTACCGTGACCCTGGCCCTGGAAAACAGCCCGACCTTGTTGAGCGCGACCCAGGCCCAAAGCCTGATCGGGCGCCAATACAACATCCTGCAAGCGGCAGGCGGTGTGACCGGCAGCTTTGGTGCGGTATTGCCCAATTACCTGTTTGTCGGTGGCACCTTGAACTATGCAGCCAACGGCGTGCAACTGGACGTGGCGCGCACCAATAGCTTCGCCAGTGTCGCCGCTACGCCGAACCAGCGCGCCGTGGCCGCCGCCGCCGAGCAGTTGGGCGCAGGCAATGGTGTGTATGAAAGCTTGCTGCTGGCACCCACGGCCGCCTCGGCCCAGGGCGCATTCCAGCAACTGAGTGGTGAAGTCTACCCAGCGCTGCAAACCGCATTGGTCAATGACAGCCGCTACGTTCGCGAAGCGGTAGGCGAGCGCCTGCGCAATGGCGAGATGGGCACCACCAGCCAAGCCATCGACACCCGCGGCAACGTGTGGGTCAAGGCCCTGGGCGCCTGGGGCAAGACCGACAGCCGTAGCGACACGGCAGGCTATAACACCTCCATCGGCGGCATGCTCGCCGGGGTGGATGGGGCGCTCGACGACGCCACGCGCATCGGCCTGGTGGCGGGCTACAGCGACACGTCGCTGAACATGGGCAGCGACACCCACAGCCGTGCCTCGGTCGACAGCTACCACTTCGGGGCCTATGCCGGGCATGAAATCGGCGCCTGGCGCCTGAGCGGTGGCGCAACCTACAGCTGGCACCGCGCCGATGTGAAGCGCGACCTGCAATACGGCGACGTCAGCGGCAAGCAAAAGGCCAAGGTCGATGCACACAGCACTCAGGTGTTCACCGAAGCGGCGTATCGCATCAACCTGCAACCGCTGGCCCTGGAGCCGTTCGCCAATCTGGCCTACGTGCACCTGGACACTGACAGCTTCAAAGAGAAGGGCGATGCCGCCGCGCTGAAAAGTGGCGATGACAGCCGCGACCTGGTGTTGAGCACCCTGGGTGTGCGTGCCTTGAAGACCTTCAACGTCAACGACCACCAGCAACTGGAGGTGTCCGGCACCCTGGGCTGGCAGCACAACCTGAGCAGCACCGATTCCGAGCAGCACCTGGCGTTCGCCTCCGGCGGCCCTTCGTTCACCGTGGAAAGTGCGCCGATGGTGCGCGATGCCGCGCTGGTCGGGGCACGGGTCAGCCTGGCGTTGAGCAAGGAGGCGCGTGTGAACTTCGACTACAACGGCCTGCTGGCCGGCAAGGAGAAGGTGCACGGCGTCGGTTTGAGCCTGGACTGGGCGTTCTAAAGGCGTCACTCCCCTGATGGGCCCGCGGTGTCCATCAGGGGGCTACTGGTGTTTTGGCTTTCTCTACAAAATCCAACAACAGAGAGGCACTACCAATGGGTATCTTTGACTATAAAAACCTCGGTACCGAGGACTCCAAGGCGCTGTTCGCCGATGCCATGGCGATCACGGTGTATGCCTACCACAACCTGGATCACGGCTTTGCCGTCGGCTACCAGAACAATGGTCTCGGCCTTGGCCTGCCGGCCACACTGGTCGGCGCGCTGATTGGCAGCAGCGATTCCCAAGGGGTGATCCCCGGTATCCCCTGGAACCCCGACGCGGAAAAAGCCGCCCTCGATGCGGTACAAAAAGCCGGTTGGACCCCCATCAGCGCCGATACCCTGGGTTACAGCGGCAAGGTCGATGCCCGGGGTACTTTCTTCGGTGAAAAGGCTGCCTACGCTACGGCGCAGGTCGAGGTGCTGGGCAAATACGATGCTGCTGGCAAATTGCAGGAAGTCGGCATCGGCTTTCGTGGTACGTCGGGACCTCGGGAAAACCTGGTCACAGACGCCATCGGCGACGTGATCAGCGACCTGCTGGCCGCGTTCGGGCCCAAGGACTATGCGAAAAACTACACGGGCGAAGCCTTTGGCAACTTGCTCGGCAACGTCGCGGCCTACGCCACGGCCCAAGGCCTGAGCGGCAACGACGTGGTGGTCAGCGGCCACAGCCTGGGCGGCCTGGCGGTCAATAGCATGGCCGACTTGAGCGACGGCAAATGGTCGGGGTTCTATAAGGACGCCAACTACGTGGCCTACGCTTCACCCACCCAGAGCGCCGGCGACAAGGTGCTGAACGTCGGCTATGAAAACGACCCGGTGTTCCGCGCCCTGGATGGCTCGTCATTCAACCTGTCGTCCCTGGGTGTGCATGACACGCCCCACGAATCGAGCACCGACAATATCGTCAGCTTCAACGACCACTACGCGTCAACACTGTGGAACGTGCTGCCATTTTCCATCCTCAACCTGCCGACCTGGGTTTCACACTTGCCCACCGGTTACGGCGACGGCATGACCCGCATCGTCGATTCCGGCTTCTACGAGCAAATGACCCGCGACTCCACGGTGATTGTCGCCAACCTGTCCGACCCGGCACGGGCCACCACCTGGGTCCAGGACCTGAACCGCAACGCCGAGACGCACAAGGGCGACACCTTCATCATCGGCAGCGACGGCAACGACCTGATCAAGGGCGGCCGGGGCGCGGACTTTATCGAAGGCGGCAAGGGCGATGACACCCTGCGCGACAGCAGCGGGCATAACACATTTTTGTTCAGCGGGCAGTTTGGCAATGATCGGGTGATTGGCTATCAAGCAACCGACAAGCTGGTATTCACCGATGTGCAGGGCAGTACGGATTATCGCGAGCACACCAAGGTGGTGGGCGCAGACACGGTGATCAGCTTTGGCGCCGACTCGGTGACGCTGGTGGGGGTAAGCAGTGTGTCGGGGGAGGGGATTGTCATCGGCTAACAGATGCAACGCAGTCAAAACTGTGGGAGGGGCGGTGCGACGATTCGACTTGCCCCTCCCACATTTGATCCCGGTTCGCCTGGAAAGATTAGTTTTCCTTGCGCACCGTGGCCACGTCATCGGCCTTGATGCGAATGCGCTTGCCGGCAATATCGGTGAACTCATAGAAGCCGTCGGCTGTCTTGGCGTTGGGTGTGTCCTTGGTCAAATACTGCGTACCATTTTGCAAAGTCACCACGGTTTGCGTAGAGCAACCGGCCAATACCAGAAAAGTGAGCGCAACCAGTGGAAGCCCCAAATTCTTCATGTTCAATACCCTTACCTTAACCCTGAAAAGTCCCGCCACCCATGGCTGGGGGCGATAAATATTACGCGATCAACTCCCTCATCTGATCGCTTTTTTACAAAAAGTTGCAGGGACCATTTATCTATTACCGATTGCAACAAGCGCTTAGCAGCGGCACTCTGTATGCATAACCAGTATTTGATTGTCTTGTGCCATGGTCAACACCCTCGAAAACCCCTTGTATTACTTGCATAACTTCCGCCAGGTGCTGGCTTGGCTGGGGCAGCGCTATGCCGATTTGCTCGAGGCGCACGAAGAGCATTTCATTCAGCAATTTGACAGGTTGCCCCAGGCGTCACAGGCGTTATTGGTGCGCATGGTGATGCGCAAGGGCGTGCATTTTCGCGGCGCCAAGCTCAATTACCTGGAGATCGGTTGCCCCCATGCCGCGGCGGGCCCGTTGCGCGAACTGGGCTGGGTTGACGACCAAAGCCCGCTGTCGTTTGCGACCTTGTTCACCTTGCTGCAAAAGGGCGAAATCCTGAATGCGTTCAGGCCATGGATCGACCAGCCCAAGGCCAACAAGGCCGCCTGGCTCGAGCCGCTGGCCGCGCAGTTCAGCGAACAACGCAGTTTTGCCCAGTGGTGTCCCGATGTAGACGATGTGCTCTATAGCCTCACGGTAATGCAGATGTGTGATCGCCTGCGCCTGATGTTCTTCGGCAATCTGCATCAGGACTGGTCGGAATTCGTGCTGGCAGACCTGGGCATCTACACCTATGAGAAAGTCCCGTTCTGCGCTGAGTCCCGTGGTCTGCGCACCCGTGAAGACGTGCAGGGTTTCTTGTTCCTGCACCAATGTCAGCAAGCCTTTGAAGCCGGTGAGGCACTGGATGCCGTGCTGGCACAAATCGCCACGCTGCATACCGATAATCCCTGGCTGGAAAAACGCCGCGCCAAACTGCTCTTCCAGATCGGCCAGTATGGCGAGCGCTGTGCCGAGTTGGCGCTGGCTGAACAGATCTACCGAAACTGCACCTATCCTGGCGCACGGGCGCGGTTGATCCGTGTTTTGGAGCGCCAGGAGGATTACGCGCAGGCCATGACCCTGGCGATCGCCGCCCAACAGGCTCCGGAAAGTGCCGCTGAACACCAGCACCTGCTACGGGTGCTGCCCCGCTTGCGGCGCAAGCTGGGCGAGCCGGCGGTGCCCAAGGCCAAGCCACAGGCCGTTGCGCGCCTGGACCTGGCACTGGAGCCGGAGCCGATGATGTCGGTGGAATTTTGCGTGCAGGCGCATCTGAACGAGCCGGACGCACCGGTGTATTACGTCGAGAACGGCCTGATCAATTCGCTGTTCGGCCTGTTGTGCTGGGACGCGATTTTCGCGCCGCTGCCGGGGGCGTTTTTCCACCCCTTCCAGCGCGGGCCGGCGGACCTGCACAGCGAGGACTTCCATCAACGTCGAGAAGCCTTGTTTGCTGCGTGCTTCGAGCAACTGGAGGATGAGCGCTACAAGGCCACCATCCGCCAACGCTACGCGGACAAATGGGGCATCCAGTCGCCGTTCGTGTTCTGGAACCTGCTCAGTGAAGAGCTGCTGGAACAAGCCCTGGCCTGCCTGCCCGCCGAACACCTGCGCCATTGGTTCGCGCGCCTGCTGATGGACATCCGCGCCAACCGCGCTGGGATGCCGGACTTGATCCAGTTCTGGCCCGCACACAAGACCTATCGCATGATTGAGGTCAAGGGCCCCGGCGACCGCCTGCAAGACAACCAATTGCGTTGGCTGGCGTTCTGCGCCGAGTACCAGATGCCGGTCACGGTCTGCTACGTGCGCTGGGCGGAGCAGAGCGCTTGAGCTACAGCGTGGCCGTGCGGGCGTTGTGTGAGTTCACCGCCAAGGTCGGTGACCTTGACCTGCGTTTTACGCCGTCGCCCAGCGCCCAGGAGGGGATCGTCGGCCACCGCACGGTGGCGTCCCGGCGTAGCGCGCACTATCAGAACGAGGTCGCCCTCGAGGGCGAATACCTGCAGCTCAAAGTGCGGGGCAGGGCGGACGGCTACGATCCGGACGCCAACCGCCTGGAAGAGGTCAAGACCTACCGTGGCGATCTCGCCGCCCAGCCCGCCAACCATCGGCAACTGCACTGGGCCCAGGTCAAGGTGTATGGCTGGCTGATGTGCCAGAAACTCGGCCTCGACGACATCGACCTGGCGCTGGTGTACTTCGATATCGTCGGCGAAGGCGAGACCCTGCTGAATCAACGTTTCAACGCGCCGGACCTGGAGCACTTCTTCAAGCAGCAGTGCGCGCTGTTCCTGGACTGGGCCCGGCAGGAAATGCAACACCGCACCGCACGTAACAGCGCCGCCCAAGCCCTGGCGTTTCCCCATGCCGAGTTTCGTCCAGGGCAACGCGCCTTGGCTGAATCGGTCTATAAAGCCGTGAGTACCGGTCGTTGCCTGATGGCTCAGGCGCCCACCGGCATCGGCAAAACCGTTGGTACGATTTTCCCGATGCTCAAGGCCCTGGCGCCGCAGCAACTGGACAAGCTGTTCTTCCTCACCGCCAAGACCCCCGGACGCAAGCTTGCCCTGGACGCTGCCCAGGTGCTGTACGCCAGCAGCCCCGATCTGCCGCTGCGGGTACTTGAATTGGTGGCCCGGGACAAGGCGTGCGAACACCCGGACAAAGCCTGCCACGGCGAATCCTGCCCACTGGCCAAGGGCTTTTACGACCGCCTGCCCGCCGCCCGCCAGGCCGCGTCCCAGCTGCGCCTGCTCGATCAACGCAGCCTGCGCGACGTCGCCTTGGCCCATGGGGTGTGCCCGTATTACCTGAGCCAGGAAATGGCGCGCTGGAGCGACCTGGTGGTCGCCGACTACAACTACTTTTTCGATTTTGGCGCCATGTTGTTCGGCCTCGCCCAGTTGAACCAGTGGCGCGTCGCAGTGCTGGTGGACGAAGCGCATAACCTGGTGGAGCGCGCCCGTTCGATGTACAGCGCCAGCCTTGACCAATACAGCCTCAAGACCCTGCGTGACACGGCGCCCGAGGCGCTGAAGAAACCCTTGCAGCGCCTGAACCGCGAGTGGAACGTCCTGCACAAGGAGCAAGTCGCACCGTACCAGGCCTATGCCACCCGGCCCGAAAAACTGCTGCAAGCCCTGAGCCTGTGCATCAGTGCCATGGGCGACTATTTCAACGATCACCCCGAAGCCCTCAGCGGCGACCTGCAAGCCTTCTACTTCGAAGCCCTGCAATGGGCCAAAGTGGCGGAGCTGTTCAATGAACACTTCATCTTCGATATCAGCAAGCGCCAGTTCAACGGCAAGCGCAGCAGCTCAACCCTGTGCCTGCGCAATGTGGTGCCGGCCGAATTCATCCGGCCTCGATTGACCGCAGCCCGCAGCAGTGTGCTGTTTTCCGCAACCTTGAGCCCGCGCCACTATTACGCCGACCTGCTCGGCATGCCGGCGGATACCGCCTGGGTCGATGTGGAATCGCCGTTCAAGGCCGAGCAATTGCAGGTGCGTATCGTCGATGCCATCTCCACCCGGTTCGTGCATCGCCAAGCGTCGCTTACGCCTATTGTCGAGCTGATTGCGCGGCAATTTGTCGAGCAGCCGGGTAACTACCTGGCGTTCTTTTCCAGCTTCGATTACCTGCAACAGGTGGCGCAGTTGTTGGCCGAGCGGCACCCGCAGATTGCGCTGTGGCTGCAATCCCGGGGCATGGCCGAGGCCGAGCGCCAGGCCTTTCTCGACCAGTTCACCCAGCACAGTCAAGGCATTGGTTTTGCGGTACTGGGCGGTGCGTTTGGCGAAGGCATCGACTTGCCCGGTGCGCGCCTGATCGGTGCCTTCATTGCGACCCTGGGCCTGCCGCAACTGAACCCGGTCAACGAGCAAATGAAGGCACGCATGGGCGCGATCTTCGGCGCCGGCTACGATTACACCTACTTGTACCCCGGCCTGCAGAAGGTCGTACAAGCCTCGGGCAGGGTGATCCGCAGCCAGCAGGACCGCGGCGTGGTGATGCTGATCGATGACCGTTTCGGTGAAGCGCGGGTACGGCAATTGTTGCCGCGTTGGTGGGCGATCGATAACTGACCACGATGCGAAGCGAGCCGCTCTTGATCTTGATCTGCTGTTGATCTTGATTTTAGGCGCCCCGTTAAACCACGCTGGCCGGAATTCGACAGGGATTTGGGGGGGTAAACCGACAGGGATGCCGGTTTAGCCGCCCCGCGCCATGGATGGCAAGAGCCTTTTGGTTACTTTTGGGCTCTTTTCAAAAGTGACCCGCTGTTAAAAGCGGAACCCTAAGTGGCCGTTGCCCAAGTAACGGATATGTACTCGGTCTGATCCAACATTCTGGTCGGCTGTCAGGCCGCCATCGGGGGCAAGCCCCCTCCCACATTTGGATCGCGGTGCATCAGTTAGATAGCTATAAGCTCCCTTGCCAGAGAAGCAGCGGCGTACCAAAGTTGTGTAGATACCTATGGCTATCGGGGGCAAGCCCCACATTCAAAGCGTGTTCGTTCCAGCCTGGGCGTGAACAAACTTGAACTTCATCGAAGCCCGCATCTTCTAACCAGATTAGCCATCGCATGGAGCCCCGTCGTGCCTAGAATCATCTCTCCAGACACGCCCGAAGCAGCCCTGACCGACCACAGCGAGCACAACGCGAAGATCTTCGGCTCGCCCAAGGACCGTCTCGACTTCTACCGCCGCGAGATCCAATACGAAACCTCCATCCTGGCCAACCGCACTGACGCCTACCTCACGGCGCAGTCATTTCTGGTCATCGCCTTTGTCTCCGGCATGGGCAACCTCAACCCGGAGTGGGGCAAGCTGTTTACCCTGGTGGTGCCGGTGATCCTCGCCGCGCTGGGTATCTTAAGTTCGCTCAACGCCTGGCCTGGCATACGTGCCGCCTATGAAATCATCGACCACTGGCACTACAAGCAAAGCGAGCTGCTGCGCAGTGAGCCGGTGATGGGCATGGCCTACGATGAATCGCCGTTGTTCTCCGAGATGGAGTCGACGCACAAGGGCTACCGCAAGTCGCTGCTGTTCTCCATGCGTGCGCCGTGGTTGTTCATGGTGTTTTGGCTGGTACTGGGGATCTATGCATTCTATATCCAGGTCGACAACCCGCTGAGCTGAGTAATCTCACGGAACTTCACTGGCTGCGGTGGCGCCTTACCTTTACGCAGTACAGATTCCCATAGCCCTGTCAGAGGTGCGCCATGACGAAAAACGAAGATCCCCAAACCGACCACCGCAACGATCCAGCCATCGACGCAGGCGAGTCGGCTCCTGGCACCGCCGCTGATGCCCCCAAAGACCCCAAGGCCGATAGCGACCCCAAGGCCAAGGAAAACGACTACAGTCCAGACTTCAAGCCTGAGCGCGAGCCCAAGCCTGAAACGGATGCGGATATCGATACCCAAGGCGGCTAGAGGAGAGGTTCATGTCAAAAGAACTCGACGACGAACTCAACGATCCGGGCAATGAAGACCCGGGCTCACTGATGGACGATGCCGAAGTCCCGCTGAATGATCTGGATGAGGCGGCGGACGTCGGCAATACCGAAAATCAGGACTGACCCTTCGCCCCGGCACGTCGTTCATACCAGCCCAGCATCGGCTGGGTACTCAGGCCGTGAACGACGATGCTCAGGGCGATCACCGACAGGGTCAGGTTCACCGCCACCGTGCTGCTGGTACCGATCAGCCCATGGTTTAGCGCATAGAACAGGTAGTAGATACTACCGATCCCGCGAATCCCGAACCAACTCATCAGCCCGCGTTGCCGACGGCCCAGCAGGCCGCCCCAAGGCATGGCAAACACACTGACCGGGCGAATCACCCCGAACAGCAACGCCGCCACCGCCAGCGCACGCCAGTCCCAGTGGCTGACCAGCACGATGCCCAACAGCGTTACCAGGAACACTTCCATGGAACGCTCCACCAGGCTGCCGAACGACAGCATGTCGTTCATCATCACCCCGGCGGCGATTTGCGTGTCCTGCAATTGGCTGACGTCGCCGTGCAGAGCCAGTTCAGGTTCCACCTCCAGGTGGCCCACCACCGGCTGCGCCAAGTGTTCGGCCGGCGTATCGGCATTGCCGGTGGATTTGACCTCGGCCTGACGCAGGCCCAGGCCTGCTGCAAACACGGCGAGGAAGCCGTAGCCGCCGACAGCTTCAGCTGCCACGTAAGCCAGGGCGATCAGTGCCAGGGTCAGGTAGTCATTGGGCGACAAGGTGCTGTCGGCATTGGTGATGCGCATGCGCAACGTGACCCGGCCGATGCCACGACCCATCCAGTAGCCAATCAGCAGTCCCGCCGGCACCGCCCATAGCAGGTTTTTAAGTACCCAGCCGCCTAGCCAGTCGCCGTCGAACCCGCCGTGTTGCATGAACAGCAGGCCGAATATCACAAAGGGGAAGGCTGTACCGTCGTTCAAGCCGGCCTCGCCGGACAAACCGAAGCGCAAAGCGTCATAGTCCTGGGCATTGTTGACCTGCACCAGGCCGGCCAGCACCGGGTCGGTCGGCGCGAGCATGGCACCCACCAGCAGCGAAACGCCCCACGACAGCTGCAAAAGGTAGTGCAGCACCAGGCAGGTGCCGAGGATGGTCAGCAACATCACCGGCCCTGCCATGCCGAAGGCGATGCGCCAAGTGCGATGGCTCAGTGGCAGGCGCAATTTCAAGCCGCTGACAAACAGCGAAAACAGCACTGCGACCTCGGTCAAGTGCTCCATCCAGCGCGCCGAGCCCTTGATATCCAGGTGCAACAGGTCCGCCCCCAACGGGCCGATGGCGACGCCCAGCAGCAGACAGACTGCCGAGGTGGTCACGGGCATCCAGCGCAGGTAGGAGGAGGTGAGGGCGAGGGTGAGCAGTACGGCGCCGAGCACGGCCATCCAGAGAATAAAAGTCATCGAGCGTGTTCCAGGGCCGTGGTCTATGCAGGTTTGAGGGCGGCCCAGGGACGCAGGTTCAATGTGATTACAGCCGCGGGTTAGCCGTTGAACGCGTGCTGGGTATGCACTATGTTGAGCCCATCCTTCCCGTTCGCGCATCAAACGGGTTCACGCGTTTTCATTTTGAACCAGAGGCTTTGGCATGCGGTTTTCCCCCTTCGTCGAACGAATTGCAGGGCAGGGCGTCGCCGCCTGGGACATCCACCACGCTGCGTTCCAGGCGGCCAGCCAGGGCGAAGACATCATTATCCTCAGCGTCGGCGACCCTGATTTCGCCACCCCGTCCTTCATTACCGACGCGGCAGTCAATGCCCTGCACATGGGCGACTCCCATTACACCGAGATCCCCGGTCGCCCAGCCCTGCGCAAGGCAGTCGCGGCGCGCTACAGCAACACCCTGGATCGCCCGCTGACTGCCGACCAAGTGATCATCGTGGCCGGTGCGCAGAATGCGTTGTTTATCAGCTCGCTGTGCCTGCTAGAGGCTGGCGACGAGGTGGTGGTGCTCGATCCGATGTACGTCACCTACGAGGCTACGCTCAAGGCCAGCGGCGCGACCTTGGTGCGAGTGCCATGCAGTGCGCAATCCGGCTTTCGCCTGGATCCACAACTGCTCGCTGCTGCGATCACCCCGCGCACGCGGGCGATGTTCTTTTCCAACCCGAACAACCCCACCGGTGTGGTGCTCAACCCGCAGGAACTGCAAGCCATCGCCGACCTTGCGATCGCCCATGACCTGTGGGTGGTGGTGGATGAGGTCTACGAAAGCCTGGTGTTTGACGGCCAGTACCACAGCCTCGCGGCGCTGCCGGGCATGGCTGAGCGCTGCATCGTGATTGGCAGCTTGTCAAAGTCCCATGCCATGACCGGCTGGCGTATCGGCTGGCTCATCGCCGCGCCGCAGATGGTGAAGCACGCCGAAACCCTGATGTTGAGCATGCTGTACGGCTTGCCTGGGTTTGTGATGGAGGCAGCGACGGCGGCGGTGTTGGCCCATGACCAGGTGACTGAAGGCATGCTCGAGATCTACCGCCGCCGACGCGACTTGGTGGTGGCTGGCCTGAGTGCTTGCCCAGGTATTGAGGTACAAGCGCCGCAAGCGGGCATGTTTGTGCTGGTGGATGTACGCGGCACGGGCCTCAGCTCCCTGGAGTTTGCCTGGCGCCTGTTTCGCGAGGCCGGGGTGTCGGTGTTGGACGCGGCGGCCTTTGGCGAGCCCGCCCAGGGGTTCGTCCGGCTGTCGTTTACCTTGGGTGAGGAGCGTCTGGCCGAGGCCTGTCGGCGGATCACGCAGTTTGTCGCTAATCAGCCAAGGGCGGTAAACGCCGTTTCACTGGGGTTTTCTTAACGATAGCGGTATTGGTCTCGGCATAGGCATTGAGCCGGTCGAGCAGCACGTCCAGATGCTCCATCGTGCGCACATGCAGGCGTGCGATAAAGCAATCCTCGCCAGTGACCTTGTCGCATTCGGTGAACTCGGGGATCGCCTGGATCTGGCGTTCCACCTCCTGCAATTTGCCGGGCAGGGGGCGGATGCGCACGATGGCTTGCAGCAGGTAGCCGAAATGCTTGGGGTCGATAGTCACCGTGTAGTGGGTGAGTACGCCGCGCTCCTCCAGGCGCCGCAGGCGTTCGCTGACGCTCGGTGAAGACAACCCGGTGATGCCCGCCAGCGCCTTGAGGGACAGTCGCGAGTCGTCCATCAAGGCCGCGATCAATTGCTGGTCGATGGTGTCGATCATGCTATCCGCCTAATAAGAAAAGGTGTTTTCCAGGTTTTGCCTTTTTTAGTCACTGTAGCCGTGTCGAGCAGATTGCCATAATTGAGCCTCACTTGAGGAGTTTCAATCATGGATTCATCCATCCGTCGCGGTTCGTGGGAAATGGTCGCCGCCATGCTGATCTCGGGCAGCATTGGCTGGTTTGTGCTGGTGTCTGGGGTGTCGGTGATCGAAGTGGTGTTCTGGCGCTGCGTGATCGGCGCGCTGACGCTGTTGCTGGTCTGCGCGTGGCTGGGTTATCTGCGCCTGGACCTGCTCAACTGGGCGACGCTCGGGTTGGCGGTGCTGAGTGGGGTGGCCATCGTCGGTAACTGGCTGCTGCTGTTCGAATCTTATTCGCGCGCATCGATTGCTATCAGTACGGCGGTGTACAACGTGCAGCCGTTTATGCTGGTGATGCTGGCGGCGTTGTTTCTCGGTGAAAAAATCACCGTGCAGAAACTGGCGTGGCTGAGCGTAGCCTTCCTGGGCATGTTGGCGATTGTCACCGCCCACGGCGAGCAAACGGGCGGCGGCAATTACCTGGTGGGTATTGCATTGGCCCTCGGCGCGGCCTTTTTGTATGCGATAGCCGCGTTGATCATCAAGCGCCTCAAGGCGGTGCCGCCCCATCTGATGGCGTTGATCCAGGTGACCACTGGCGCGGTACTGCTGGCGCCGCTGGTGCCCTGGAATGGCTTGCCGACATCCACCAATGCCTGGGCCGCACTGGTGACGTTAGGCGTGGTACACACAGGGCTGATGTATGTGCTGCTGTATGGCGCAATCCAGAAACTGCCAACCGCGATCACCGGCGCACTGTCGTTCATCTACCCGATTGCGGCGATTTTCGTCGATTGGATTGCCTTCGGGCATCGCCTGGGTTGGCTGCAATGGCTGGGGGTGGCGGCGATTCTGCTGGCGGCGGCAGGGTTGCAGCGGGGCTGGTGGTGGCCCCGCTCCCCGAGGGTCAGTGCGTGCCCTGATAGATGAGATTTTCCGGGTTGAAATGCTCTACGGCGCTGCCCGGTTGCGGCAAACCAAGGATATGCCCCTTGATCTTGCCCACCACATGCATTTCGCAGGGCTTGCAGTCGAACTTCAAGGTCAGCACTTCGTCGCCGTGGATCAACTGCATCGGCGCTACCTTGGTTTTCACCCCGGTCACGCCCTTGGCCTGTTTTGGGCACAGGTTGAACGAGAAACGCAGGCAATGCTTGGTGATCATCACCGGTACTTCGCCGGTTTCTTCGTGGGCTTCGAAGGCCGCGTCGATCAGCTTTACGCCGTGACGGTGGTAGAAGTCCCGGGCTTTCTGGTTGTAGACGTTGGCCAGGAACGACAGGTGCGCCTCGGGGTAGACCGGCGGCGGCGAGGTTTCAGCCTTGCGCCCGCCCCGTGGGTGCGCCTCGATGCGGGCAGCGGTCAGCGCCTCGATCACTTCACGGCGCAATGCCTTGAGCTGCGAGTTGGGGATGAAGAACGCCTGCGGCGCATCCAACTCGATGCGGGTGGCGTGGTATTCGGTGGTGCCGAGCTGGCCAAGCAGGTCGCGCAACGTGTCGAGCGCCTGTTCCGGCTTGTTGGCCACGCCAAACGGGCCGGGCAGAGTGACGCTGGCGCTGATACCTTCTTCGCTGGTGGCGATGACTTGCAGCTGGTCTTCACGCAGGCGTGCCACCCATGACAGGCCGATACGGCGCTCGGCCGAGGTCTTCAACAGCGCCTGTTGCCAGTTATGGTCCAGGTTGCGGTTCAGCGGGTGGTTGGGGCGCAACTGATGCAGGCCGGCGGGCATTTCATTCGGTTCAACGCGATAGCGATAGCGCTTTTCACCGTCTTCTTCGAACTCACCTTTAGGCTCGGCGATATTGGCGCGGAAACCCACCACTTCACGCTTGACCAGCACATTCAGGCCATCGCCGTTGGACAGCGGCTCCTGGGTGACCACCTGCAAGTCACGCTTGCCGGCTTTTTCCACCACACCCACCGGCAGGCCGGTGAAGGTCGGGGTGTCGAATGCGCCGATGTCGACCTTGCGGTCGGTGACGAAGTAATCGGTGCTGCCACGGTGGAAGGTTTTTTCCGGATCGGGCACAAAGAAATGCGCGGTACGGCCGCTGGAAGCGCGAGCCAGGTCCGGGCGGTCTTCGAGGATTTCGTCGAGGCGCTGGCGGTAGTAGGCGGTGATGTTCTTCACATAGCCCATGTCCTTGTAGCGACCTTCGATCTTGAACGAGCGCACGCCGGCCTCGACCAGGGCACGCAGGTTGGCGCTCTGGTTGTTGTCCTTCATCGACAGCAGGTGCTTTTCAAACGCCACCACGCGGCCCTGGTCATCTTTCAAGGTGTACGGCAGGCGGCAGGCCTGGGAGCAGTCACCGCGGTTGGCACTGCGGCCATTTTGCGCGTGGGAGATATTGCACTGTCCGGAAAATGCCACGCACAGGGCGCCGTGGATAAAGAACTCGATGGCGGCATCGGTCTCGTCGGCGATGGCGCGGATCTCTTGCAGGTTCAGCTCACGAGCCAATACCAATTGCGAGAAACCGGCCTGGTCAAGAAACCTGGCGCGGCCCAGGGTGCGGATGTCGGTCTGGGTGCTGGCGTGCAACTCGATGGGCGGTATATCCAGTTCCATCACGCCCAGGTCTTGCACGATCAGCGCGTCGACACCGGCATCGTAGAGCTGATGGATCAGCTTGCGCGCAGGTTCCAGCTCGTTGTCATGCAAGATGGTGTTGATAGTGGTGAACACACGGGCATGGTAACGCCGGGCGAATTCCACCAGCTGAGCGATATCGCTCACCTCGTTACAGGCATTATGGCGAGCGCCGAAGCTCGGCCCGCCGATGTAGATGGCGTCGGCGCCATGCAGGATAGCCTCGCGCGCAATGGCGACATCGCGAGCAGGGCTGAGCAATTCCAGGTGATGCTTGGGCAAGGACATAGTTTTTTTAGTCAGGCTTGTCACGGTCGAGGCGCGCATTGTAGCCGTGAAATGCCTGGGCGGCATCTACCGCAGGGCTGTCGGCCCCCAGGCCACCCCAGGGCACAACAGGCACCCCCACGCCGGATTGGCCAAACCAGTCAGCCAGGTTGAAGGCTTTGACCATTGCCGCTGCAACGCTCTGGAGCGACTATTCCAGCTGATTCATCGAGTCAAAAAGTCCTGAAAATAAAAATACAGAAGGATTGGAAACGATGCGTGAGTATTTGGCTGCCACCACCGGGTTTGATTACCAGCACACCGTCGACGCCGCGCTGGCCGGCAACCTGCAGGCGTTGAATGCCTGTGTGGAATGCTGTGACCGCCACGCGCTGCCGGGGCGTATCGCGTTGTTCTGGGAGGGCAAGGACGGACGCAGCGCCACGTCGACCTTCACCGAGTTGCAGGAACAGGCCGCACGCTTCGCCAACTTCCTCTTGTCCCAGGGCGTCAGGCGCGGTGACAAGGTCGCCGGCCTGTTGCCGCGCACGGCCGAGTTGCTGGTGGTGGTGCTCGCCACCTGGCGCATCGGCGCGGTGTATCAGCCGCTGTTTACCGCCTTCGGCCCCAAGGCCATCGAGCATCGCCTGAACAGCTCCGGGGCAGCGCTGGTGGTCACCGACGCGGTCAACCGTCCCAAGCTGGCCGAAGTCGCCGACTGCCCGACCATCGTCACGGTGGCCGGGGCCAGGGGCGAGGGCATCGTGCGCGGTGACTACAGCTTCTGGGCCGAACTGCCCAACCACGCCAACGTCTGTGAACCGGTGATGCTGGGCGCCGACGATCCATTCCTGCTGATGTTCACCTCGGGCACCACCGGCCCCTCGAAGGCGCTGTCGGTGCCACTCAAGGCGATTGTCGCGTTCCAGGGCTACATGCGCGACGCCGTGGACCTGCGCCCCGAAGATGGGTTCTGGAACGTCGCCGACCCGGGCTGGGCCTACGGCATCTATTTCGGCGTGACCGGGCCGCTGGCGATGGGGCATCCGATCACTTTCTACGATGGCCCGTTCACCCTGGAAAGCACCTGCCGGGTCATCAATAAATATGGGATCACTAACCTCGCCGGTTCGCCCACGGCGTACCGCCTGTTGATTGCCGGGGGCGAGCAGTTCGCCCGTTCGATCAAGGGCAGGCTGCGCATCGTCAGCAGTGCCGGCGAGCCGTTGAACCCGGAGGTGATCCGCTGGTTCGCCGATAGCCTGGGCGTGACCATCCACGACCACTATGGCCAGACTGAGCTGGGCATGGTGCTGTGCAATCATCATGGCCTGGCGCACCCGGTGCATGTGGGTTCGGCGGGCTTCGCCTCGCCCGGGCACCGCATCGTGGTGCTGGATGACCATCATCAGGAACTGCCCGCCGGCCAGCCCGGCATTCTCGCCATCGACCGCGAACAGTCGCCGATGTGCTGGTTCGCCGGTTACGAGGGCGTCAAGACCAAGGCGTTTGTAGGCAAGTACTACCTCAGTGGCGACACGGTGGAGCTGAACCCGGACGGCAGCATCAGTTTTGTCGGGCGCAGCGATGATGTGATCACCACGTCCGGTTATCGCGTTGGCCCATTTGATGTGGAAAGCGCGCTGGTCGAACACCCGGCGGTGGTTGAAGCAGCCGTGGTTGGCAAGCCTTGCCCGGAACGTACCGAGCTGGTGAAGGCCTTCGTGGTGATCAGCGAGCAATACCGCGCCACCCCGGAATTGGCCGAAGAGCTGCGCCTGCATGTGCGCCAGCGCCTGGCTGCCCATGCTTACCCACGAGAAATCGAATTTGTCAGCGACTTGCCCAAGACTCCGAGCGGCAAGTTGCAACGTTTTATTTTGCGTAATCAGGAAATTGCCAAGGCCCAGGCGGCCGTGGCGTGATCCCTTTCAAAGGAAACAATGATGCAGATTGAAAACAAGGTATTCCTGGTCAGCGGCGGTGCTTCGGGCCTCGGTGCGGCCACGGCTGAAATGCTCATTGCGGCCGGCGCCAAGGTGATGCTGGTGGACCTGAATGCCGACGCTGTGGCGGCCAAGGCCACCCAGCTGGGCGACAACGCCCGTAGTGCCGTGGCGGATATCAGCCAGGAAGCCGCTGCCGAAGCGGCCGTTAACGCGGCTGTCGAGGCGTTTGGTGGTTTGCATGGGTTGATCAACTGCGCCGGCGTAGTGCGCGGCGAGAAAATCCTCGGCAAGAATGGCCCCCACGGGCTGGCCAGCTTTGCCCAGGTGATCAACGTCAACCTGATTGGCAGCTTCAACCTGTTGCGCCTGGCCGCTGCGGCCATTGCTGAATCCGAGGCGAATGCCGATGGCGAGCGGGGTGTAATCATCAATACCGCCTCTGTTGCGGCGTTCGACGGCCAGATCGGCCAGGCGGCGTACGCCGCCTCCAAAGGTGCGATTGCCAGCCTGACTTTGCCCGCCGCCCGGGAATTGGCGCGGTTTGGCATCCGTGTGATGACCATCGCGCCAGGCATCTTCGAAACCCCGATGATGGCAGGCATGACCCCGGAAGTACGTGACTCGCTGGCTGCCGGCGTGCCATTTCCGCCGCGCCTGGGCAAACCCGCCGAATATGCCGCGCTGGTGCGACATATTCTTGAAAACAGCATGCTCAATGGTGAGGTGATCCGTCTCGACGGCGCCTTGCGTATGGCCGCCAAGTAAGGAGCCACCTGTATGAATGACCCAATCGTTATTGTCAGCGCCGTGCGCACCCCCATGGGTGGTTTCCAGGGCGATCTCAAAAGTTTGACCGCACCACAGCTGGGCGCGGCCGCGATTCGTGCCGCTGTCGAACGTGCCGGTATCGCCACCGATGCCGTCGACGAAGTGCTGTTCGGCTGCGTGCTGCCGGCCGGGCTCGGGCAGGCACCAGCCCGCCAGGCCGCCCTGGGCGCCGGGTTGGACAAGGGCACCCGCTGCACCACCCTCAACAAAATGTGCGGTTCCGGCATGGAGGCGGCGATTCTTGCCCACGACTCACTGCGTGCCGGCAGCGTCGACGTGGTGATTGCCGGTGGCATGGAGAGCATGTCCAATGCGCCATACCTGCTGGACCGCGCGCGCAGCGGCTATCGCATGGGTCACGGCAAGGTGCTCGACCATATGTTCCTCGATGGCCTGGAGGACGCCTATGACAAGGGCCGCCTGATGGGCACCTTTGCCGAGGACTGCGCCGAACACAACGGTTTTACCCGTGAAGCCCAGGACGCCTTCGCCATTGCTTCCCTGACTCGTGCCCAGGAAGCCATCACCCATGGCAGCTTCGCCAGCGAGATCGTCCCGGTACAGGTCACCGTGGGCAAGGAGCAGAAAACCATCCTGCACGATGAGCAGCCACCCAAAGCCAAGCTGGACAAGATAGCCAGCCTGAAACCGGCGTTCCGTGAAGGCGGCACCGTGACCGCGGCCAACTCCAGCTCGATTTCCGATGGTGCCGCTGCGCTGTTGCTGATGCGCGAATCCGAAGCCCACAAGCGCGGGCTCAAGCCGTTGGCGGTGATCCACGGGCATGCGGCGTTTGCCGATGAGCCTGGGCTGTTTCCGGTGGCACCCGTGGGGGCGATCCGCAAACTGATGACCAAGACCGGCTGGAACCTCGATGAAGTCGACCTGTTCGAAATCAACGAAGCCTTTGCCGTTGTGAGCCTGGTGACCATGAGCAAGCTGGAGATTCCCCACGACAAGGTCAATGTCCATGGCGGAGCCTGCGCCCTGGGCCATCCGATCGGCGCGTCCGGCGCACGTATCCTGGTAACCCTGTTGTCGGCCCTGCGCCAGAAGGGCCTCAAGCGTGGCGTCGCCGCCATCTGTATCGGCGGCGGTGAAGCCACGGCCATGGCCGTCGAATGCCTGTACTAAGGACTGCTTATGCTGCCCAATGACGAACAACTGCAAATCAGCGACGCCGCCCGGCAATTCGCCCAGGAACGTCTGAAACCGTTCGCCGCGGAGTGGGATCGCGAGCATCGCTTCCCCAAGGAAGCCATTGCTGAAATGGCCGAACTGGGCTTTTTCGGCATGCTGGTGCCGGAACAGTGGGGCGGTTGCGACACCGGCTACCTGGCCTATGCCATGGCCCTGGAAGAAATCGCCGCGGGAGATGGTGCCTGCTCGACCATCATGAGCGTGCACAACTCGGTGGGCTGCGTGCCGATCCTCAAGTTCGGCAATGACCAGCAAAAAGCCCGGTTCCTCACGCCCCTGGCCAGTGGTGCCATGCTCGGGGCCTTCGCGTTGACCGAGCCCCAGGCCGGTTCCGATGCCAGCAGCCTGAAAACCCGTGCGCGCCTTGAAGGCGATCACTACGTACTTAATGGTTGCAAACAGTTCATCACCTCCGGGCAAAACGCCGGGGTCGTGATTGTGTTCGCGGTCACCGACCCGGCAGCGGGCAAGCGTGGCATCAGTGCGTTTATCGTGCCTACCGATTCACCGGGCTACACCGTGGCACGGGTTGAAGACAAGCTCGGGCAACATGCCTCCGACACTTGCCAGATCCTGTTTGAAGACGTGAAGGTGCCGGTGGCCAACCGCCTGGGTGAGGAGGGCGAGGGTTACAGGATCGCCCTGGCCAACCTTGAGGGCGGGCGCGTCGGCATCGCGTCGCAGTCGGTGGGCATGGCCCGTGCGGCCTTCGAAGCGGCCCGGGATTACGCCCGTGAGCGCGAAAGCTTTGGCAAACCGCTGATCGAACACCAGGCGGTGGCCTTTCGCCTGGCGGACATGGCCACACAGATTGCCGTCGCCCGGCAAATGGTGCATTACGCCGCCGCCCTGCGCGACAGCGGCAAACCGGCCCTGGTCGAGGCGTCCATGGCCAAGCTGTTCGCCTCGGAAATGGCCGAGAAAGTCTGCTCGGCCGCCTTGCAAACCCTGGGCGGTTACGGTTACCTGAGCGACTTCCCCTTGGAGCGGATCTACCGCGATGTGCGGGTCTGCCAGATTTACGAAGGCACCAGCGATATCCAACGCATGGTCATCTCACGCAATCTTTAAGGAGCCGATACATGAGTTACGAAACCATCTTGCTTGACGTCCAGGGCCGCGTCGGGCTGATCACCCTCAACCGTCCCCAGGCGTTGAACGCCTTGAATGCACAACTGGTCAGCGAGCTGAACCAGGCGCTGGACGGTCTGGAAGCCAACCCCGAGATCGGCTGCATCGTGCTGACCGGCTCGAAGAAAGCCTTCGCTGCCGGTGCCGACATCAAGGAAATGGCCGAGCTGACCTACCCGCAGATCTACCTGGACGACCTGTTCAGCGACAGCGACCGCGTGGCTAACCGCCGCAAGCCAATCATCGCGGCGGTAAACGGCTTTGCCTTGGGCGGCGGCTGTGAACTGGCGCTGATGTGCGACTTTATCCTGGCCGGCGACAGCGCCAAGTTCGGCCAGCCGGAAATCAACCTTGGCGTGCTGCCAGGCATGGGCGGTACCCAGCGCCTGACCCGCGCAGTGGGCAAGGCCAAGGCCATGGAAATGTGCCTGACCGGTCGCTTTATCGACGCGGTGGAAGCCGAGCGCTGCGGCATTGTGGCGCGTATCGTGCCGGCCGATGAGTTGCTGGAAGAGGCGCTGAAAGTCGCTACCCTGATCGCCGGCAAATCCGTGCCGATCAGCATGATGGTCAAGGAAAGCGTGAACCGCGCCTTTGAAGTCAGCCTGTCCGAAGGCGTGCGCTTTGAACGCCGGGTGTTCCATGCGGCGTTCGCGACCCAGGATCAGAAAGAAGGCATGGCGGCATTCGTGGCCAAGCGTGCGCCGCAGTTCAAGGACAAGTAACGCCGTTTCTACCACGATAGAGATGCAAATGTGGGAGGGGGCTTGCCCCCGATGCGCATAGGTATCTACACAACTCTGTAGCGCTCAACGGTAACCACTGGCGGATTACGGGCACACCGAGCCTAGGCGAGGTGCCGAGTGGTGGGGCAAGAGCCCTTTGGTTACTTTGGGGCTCTTTTCCAAAGTGACCCGCTGTCAGAGCGGAACCCTAAGTGGCCGTTACCGCAGGAATGGATATGTACCCGGTATAGCTGTGTCGCCTGTCAGGCCGCCTTCGCGAGCAAGCCCGCTCCCACAGTTTGATTGCGGGGTGTCAGGTAGATTGGCATCGGCTGGCAGGCCGTCATCGCAGGCAAGCCAGCTCCCACATTTGGATCGCGGTGCGTCAGCTAGATCAGCGTCGGCTGGCAGGCCGTCACGGGAGCAAGGTCCCTCGCCACAGATTTAGCCTCGTGCCGAAGTTGTGTAGATACCTATGCCCCGATGGGGGTAGGTCAGTCATAGATGCATTTACTGACTCTCCCTCATCGGGAGCAAGCCCCCTCCCACAGTTTTTTGTGTTGTGTCAGTCAGAGCTGATAGTGCTTCAGTTCCCTGGCTATCACCATCCGCTGGATTTCGCTGGTCCCTTCATAGATCTGTGTGATCCGCGCATCCCGGTAGTAGCGCTCCACCGGGTAATCTTCCAGGTACCCATACCCACCATGGATCTGCATCGCCTTGGAGCACACGCGCTCGGCCATTTCGGAGGCAAACAGCTTGGCCTGTGAGGCTTCCGATAAGCACGGCTTGCCGGCAGTGCGCAGGCGCGCAGCGTGGAGGATCAGCAGGCGCGCCGCATTCAGCTGGGTTTGCATGTCGGCCAGCAGGTTGGCCACGCTCTGGTGTTCGATGATTGCCTTGTCGAATTGCACCCGATCACGGGCATAGGCCAGCGCCGCTTCAAAGGCGGCGCGGGCGATGCCCAGGGCCTGGGCGGCAATACCGATGCGTCCGCCTTCCAGGTTAGACAGGGCGATAGCCAGGCCCTTGCCGCGCTCACCCAGCAGGTTGGCCTCCGGAACGCTGCATTGGTTAAGGGTGACGGCGCAGGTGTCCGAGGCGCGAATGCCCATCTTGTGTTCGGTGCGATCGACCACAAAGCCCTGGGTATCAGTGGGCACCAGGAACGCTGAAATACCCTTCTTGCCCAGTTCCGGATCGGTTACCGCAAACACGATGGCCAGCTTGGCGCGCTTGCCGTTGCTGACAAATTGCTTGGCGCCGTTGATCACCCACTGACCGTCTTTCAACTCAGCGCGGGTACGCAGGTTGTGGGCTTCGGAGCCGGCCTGGGGTTCGGTCAGGCAGAAGCAGCCGATGGCCTGGCCACTGGCGAGTTCGCCCAGCCAGGTTTGTTTCTGCGCTTGTGTGCCGTAGTTGAGGATCGGCCCGCAACCCACTGAATTATGGATACTCATCAGGGCGCCGGTGGCGCCGTCACCCGCGGAAATTTCCTCGACCGCGAGGGCATAGGCCACGTAGTCCACATAGGTGCCACCCCATTCTTCCGGGACCACCATGCCGAGCAGGCCCAGCTCGCCCATCTTGGCGACCAACGCGTCGTCGATCCAGCCGGCTTTTTCCCAGGCCTGGGCATAGGGAGCGATTTCGCCGCGGGCAAAGTCCCGCGCCATGTCGCGAATCATGACTTGTTCTTCTGTGTATTCAAGATCTTGCATAGCTTATTTCTCAATCTGCACGAAGTCGTGGAAGAAGCTTTTGACATGAGCGGCGTCCAGCTCATTAACGCTCGGCGGATTCCAGTGCGGGGTTTTGTCCTTGTCGATGATCAGCGCACGAACCCCTTCGATCAGGTCGCCGCGCTCGAACCACTGGCGGTCCAGGTGCAGCTCCAGGTCAAAGCACTGTTCCAGCGTCAGGTGGCGGCCACGGCGGAGCATTTGCAGGGTCACGGCCATGGACAGTGGCGAGCGGGTCTGCATCAGGTGGGAGGTGGTCAATGCCCATTCATGGGTATCGGCGATAGTGACTGCCTGCAACTGCTCGATAATGCTCGGCACATCCGGCAAGGCGAAGAAATGGTCGATGACCGACCGCAAGGTCGCCAGTGGCGCATCGGCCAATTGCTGCGTGGCCAGTTTGGCGAGCGCGCCTTGCAGGTCCTTGAGGGGCGAGTCGTGCCATTGCAGACGATCGAGCTGCTGGTCCAGTTCGGGGAGCGTGGCGCTGTCGATATACCAGTCGGCCAATCCGCAATACAGGGCGTCCGCCGCGCGGATCTGCACCCCGGTGACGCCCAGGTAAGTCCCCAGTTCACCGGGAATACGCGACAGGAAGTAGCTGCCGCCCACGTCCGGGAAGTAACCGATGGCCACCTCCGGCATGGCCAAGCGGCTGCGCTCGGTCACCACTCGCAGGTCCGCGCCTTGTACCAAGCCCATGCCGCCGCCAAGGACGAACCCGTCCATCAGCGCCAGCACGGGTTTAGGGTATTGGTGGATGATCAGGTCGAGTGCATATTCCTCGGCGAAGAAATCCTCGTGCAGGGTGTTGCCACTCTTGAAGCTGTCATACAGCGAGCGGATGTCGCCGCCGGCACAAAAGGCTTTCTCCCCGGCGCCGCGCAATACAACGGCATGGACCTGCGGGTCATCGGCCCAGGCCCGCAACTGAGTGGTCAGCAGACGCACCATGTGCAGGGTGATGGCATTCAACCCGGCGGGGCGATTGAGGGTGAGGTGGCCAATATGGTTGCGCACCTCAGCCAACACATCTTCCTGAAGGCCCTCGCTGCGGTTTGCTTCGGATAAAACCTGAGCAGTCATCTGTAACTCCCTGCTTTTATTGTTCTTTATCTAAATGTTCGCGGACGAACCATCCCGTGATCGTACCAGTGCAAATTTGCCCCGTACAACCCGGAATCATGCAGGTCGTTTTTGCATTTATGCAGGGTTGGGGCCTGGGTGACTGCCGTCGGCAAAATGCATCGCCAGGGCGTGCGCACACTGGAGGATGGCCTTGCGCGCAGCGGGGTGTTCACCAGGGTAGTTGATAAAGCCGTGGTCCATGCCTGGATACTCTGTGTGTCTTACCGGCACGCCGGCTTTTTTCAACCGGCGTGCATAAGCCCGGCCTTCATCACGCAGTAAATCGCAGCCGGCGGTGAGAATCAGCGCTTTGGGCAAGCCCTGTAACGAAGCCCGGTGCGCAGGCGACAACCAGGGGTGGTCCAAAGATTGCCCTTCGCCCACATATTGGCCCAGATACCAGCTGAGCATGTCAGCGGTCAGGCCGGATCTACCCGCGAACGCGGCCCGGGAACGAGTGCGCGCCAGGCAATCGAGAAGCGGATAAAGCAGCACCTGGAAACCAATGGTGGGACCGTGGCGTTCATAGGCGATCTGACAGATAACCGCCGCCAGGCCACCGCCGGAACCTCCACCGGCGACTGCGACCCGGTGGCTGTCCAGCCCCAGAGCCGTGCCTTGGGCGGCCACCCATTCGGTGACGGCGTAGCAATCTTCCACGGCGGCGGGAAAGCGGAACTCCGGTGGCCTGGCGTAATCCACGGCAACGACCGCGCACCTTGCCCATTCGCACATGATCCGACAGAAGCTGTCGTGGGTATCCAGGTCACCAGCGACCCAGCCACCGCCATGAAAATACAGCAGGACCGGGGCAGGCGCGGTTGTCGGCTGCCGGTACAGGCGTATACGCACCGAGCGCGGCGCCGTCTCGACCGAGCAGTCCTGCACGCTCATTACCACAGCATCACGCACCGCGGCGCGGACGTTCTCGACTGTCATCACTGGCCGGTCCATGCCTGGGCCTCAATTTCTATGAGATAGGCAGGCGCGATCAATTGATTGACGCCCAGCAGCATGGTGGTCGGCGGACAATGGCTGAAAAACTCCTGATGAGCCTTGGCGATCTGCGGCCACCAGGCGACATCAGTGGTGTACATGCGTGTGGCGACCACAAGGGTTCTGTCGACTCCCAGCTGCTTGAGCGCGGTTTCGATGATTTCCAGGCAGCGTCTGGTCTGGCGATATACATCACCGGGAGCGTAGGGATTGCCCTGCTCATCGAACGCCACCGTGCCACTGGTGACAATCAGGTTTCCTGCGCGTAGCGCTCGACAGTAGCCGCCTTTCTTTTCCCACGGTGCGGCGGAAAAGCAACGCGTGATGGCCGCGCCAGCCGGTTGCAGCGCGACGTGGATATGACTCAAACCACGAAATTGCAGGCTGTTGGTACGCCATGCTGGCTGTTGCTCGTCAATCAGGCGCAGATCGGGAAAACGTCGCAGCAGGCGAGTCAATGCAATCTTTGCTTCGAGCTTGAAAAGCAGCGTGCCCATGCAAAAATGCGGGCCACGGCCGAACGCCAGGTGGTCGTGTTGCTGGCGATGGATGTCGAAGCGATCGGGATCGTTGAAATACCGGGGGTCACGATTGGCCGCGGCGCGGACCAGGTATACGAGGTCACCCTTGTGCAGGGTCTGGCCATGCAGCGTGACGTCTTCGGTGACGACGCGATGACTCAACTGCCCGGCGGGGCAGATGCGCAGTGCTTCCTC
This sequence comes from Pseudomonas libanensis, assembly GCF_001439685.1. GTDB lineage: Bacteria > Pseudomonadota > Gammaproteobacteria > Pseudomonadales > Pseudomonadaceae > Aquipseudomonas > Aquipseudomonas libanensis. The sequence goes on along the minus strand of NZ_JYLH01000002.1, from coordinate 101,157 downwards.
GATGGCATTGGGGATCAACCCCGGGTTGGCCTTGAGTTCGGCCAAGGCCGGCGGGTGGGTGAGCAAATAGAACAGGATAATGCCCAACTGATCGGCGCTGGTCGTCGTGGCCGCTACCAATATAAAGGCCAACTGAGCCAGGAAGTCGTCCTTGGTCATCCTGGCCTGTTCGCCGGCGGCAATCACTTGACTGACCAGATCAGCGCCAGGTGATTGGCGACGTTCATCGACGAGACGCGAGAAGTACTCGTACATCTCTTCCATCGCCTGCAAGGCCTCTCGCGGCCCGAATGCCGGATCGGTGCTACCCACCATGAACACGATGATCGCATCCGTCCAACGCCTGACCTTCAGTGCTTCCTGCGCAGGTATGCCGAACATGTGCGCCAGGATCAATGCGGGAATCTTGTTGAACAGTTCTGTCATCAGCTCTGGCTGGGGGCTTAATTGCGCCAGCAAGTCATCGACGATCTGCTCGATATCATCTGCCAGTGCGTCAATTGCACGCGGGGTAAAGGCCTTGCCCAGCACCTTGCGCCCGGCTTCATGGGCCTTGCCGTCCTGGGCGTACATCCAGCGCGAAGCCTTCTCGATGAAAGGTTCCAGTGCCGCTCGCTGGTGCGCGGGCACCTGGGCATTTACCAGTTCGCGCATGCGATTGGAGGAGTAACGTCGGGCATCGGCCTGGGCGGCTGATACGTCGTCAAACCGGGTCAGCAACCAGGCCTTATAGTGTTGCGACCAATACAGTGGATGGTGATGACGCAAGTAGGCAAAGGCTGCGTAGGGCTCACCTATGGTTTCAGGGTCGGAAAAGTCCGGTAGCGACTGAAGGTCCATGTCATTGCTCCTGATAGAGTGCGCGAGTGAACTGCTGGACATAATCAGGTGAATCGATCAGTGCGCTGACCAGCACCTGGGGCGGTTTGAGCTGCGTAGCCAACGCTTCGATCTGCGTTGAGCTGACCTGCACGCCAACCCGTTGGGGTTTGCGCACCCCCCATGGATACAGTTGATCAGCGAACTCACCAACCAGGTCCTCGATGGTCGCAGGTGACAGCAGCCCGAGCGCTTCGACCTCCTGGATCACCAGATCCAGTGCCTTGGCATAGGCCAGCCCCAGAGCCTGTGCATGGGTGAACCCGGCGGCCTTGCGACATTGCTTGAGGATCTGCGCTTCGACGCTCTGGGCGATGTTGGCGGGCGGGCTGTCGACGAACCGTGGCCGCGCCAGGGCGTTCTTGATCACTTGATAAGCCATGACCGAGCTGTCACCGGCAAAGGTATTGGCAACCTCACAATCCATGCGCTGAGTGACGATCTGGTTGTAATGATGGAATCCCTGGGATCCACACAGCTCTCTAGACAGGGCGATCACCTCGAGCCCTTGCCATGCACCCACTGCCTTGCACAAGGCGGCCAGCACATGGAGCTCCTTGCGCTTGGCCTCCTGTGCCCAGTCGGCTTCGAAGCGCTTGCGCACTGCCTGCTCCAGGTATTTGAGCGCGAGCGCCTTGAGCTGTATGGCGTAAAGGCGTTGACGAAACATCGGCTGGCTCAGCAACGGCACTTGGCCCGTGGGCGCCTGGATAAGGCGGTGATGGGCGAAACGATAGCTCAGGTGAGCGGTCAGGCCGGCACTGTGGCGAATGCCTGCCATGAAGATTACCCGTTCTTGCAGGAACGTCTTCAGCGCCTCGATAAAACGCAGGGGTAACGGTAGGTCGCTGACGAACGTGCCCTCGTCAGTGAAGTGCGCATGGCGTTGCAGTAGGGCCTCAACGGGCAACTTCACCTGGCAGAAACGTATTGCCGCCACTTGGTTGGCGTGGATTCCACCCTTGGGATCACACGTCATTATTTTCACGCCATTGAGCAGCCGACCATTTTCGCGCTTGCGTATAACCACGCGGAACCAATGGTGGCCTTGATCCTCTCCGTCGACGATCAGGCGGGCAAGTACCATCAGCACCTGGGCGGCACGCAAGGCGTTGCCTATCCAGCATTTGCAGGCCTCGGGCGAAGGGGAGTCGAGCACCAGGCTATGGTTTTGCCGGTTGTACGTCGCCGTCGTTCGCACATTGCGCACGTCGGTTCCCCCTGCGACTTCCGTGCAGCCGAAGGCGTAGACCTTGCGCAGGTGGATCACTTCGTCTCGATAGCGATTTACCTGTGCGGCAGAGCCATGGTTGAACAATGTGTCGACGGCAATCATGTGATCGACTATCGAGGAGTGGAGTGCGTAATCGAAGGCGCCCACGTACCCCATCAACTCACACAGCGAAGAAAACTCCGATTGCCGTGGTTGGCCCATCCACAGTTCGTTATTGATCAGGCCGGTATCGAAGATCGCATGCATGCGCTTGATGGTCAGGTCCATGTAGCTTTTCAGGGGCATGTGATGGCGTTGGCGCGGCTCGAACAGAGGCGAACCGAGTAATTGTTCGAATAGGTCGTTCAAGGCAAAGCTCTCCTGTTTCGAATGAGCATTTCGAAACACCCGAGCAGGAGGGCCGGCAGGAAAACTACGAGGAGGGCATCAGATACCCAAGCGATGGGGGCAACTGCTGCTACTGATCCAAAGCCAGACATTCCTTGTCTTCGCTACTGGTACAGCAAGGCCCCAGACATCTTTTGAACTGCAGACAACTTCAAGTGCTATGTTGACTCTAGTCGTCATGCGCCTGGTCGCAAGCGGCGCATTGCACCATTTGTCGCGGGGTGCGGATAAGGCCTCAGCCCACACGACTTGCCAGCACCTCGCCGATACTGCGTCGCCGCGCATGGACTTCGGCGGCATGTATCAACTGTTCCAGCTCCGAGGGCTCGACATCGAAGAATTGCTCCATCTCGGCCAGCGCCAGCTTGAGATCGGCAGCGGTGATAGCGGGATCGGTCACGGGGGGGCTGTCGATGAAAACCGGCGCAGGTTCGACAGGGCCTTTGGGGTAACGCGTGCGCGTGGCGTTGTTGTAGGCCAGGGCACAGGCCAGCAGGGCGCCGGCGCCGAGCATCACCGGCGCCAGCTCGTGCCAGCCCAGTGCGATGGAGGCCGGGTCGGCCAATACCAGGGTCATGGCCAGGCCACCGGCCGGTGGGTGCAGGCAGCGCAGCCAGCAGATCAGGATCACCGTCATGCCGGCCGCCAGGCAAGCACTGCCCAAGGTACGCCCCAGCACCCGTGCTACCAGCAACGCCACGATGCCGGCGCAGAGATAACTGCCCATGATCGACCACGGCTGGGCCAGGGCCCCGGATGAGACGGCAAACAGCAGCACCGCCGAGGCGCCAAGCGGACCGAGCAGGTGCAGGGCAACCTCCATGCCGAACACTTGGGCACAGGCCCAGACACTGAACATTGTGCCCAGCGCCATGCCGATTGCGGCACGGCTCCATTCGGAGGGGCGGGTATTGATTGCAGCGGGTAACCAGCGAGCGAGCATTGAAAGACGGTCCGTAAACAGCGGGCGAAAAAAAAGGCCTGCCTGGTTTCCCGGAACAGCCCTTTGAAAGTTCCAACGTTTGGGGGAGGAACCTTTGCAGTGTGCCGCTGATGAGGCTTCGGCACTACTGCATATTAATGAGGTTTAAATGCAAAAATGATGCAGTCAAACGCTTTCGCCATAGGTAATCGGCCCGGCCGGTGTTGGCGTGGCCGTGCAGATCTTACCCAGCACACGGATGCTTGCCTCTTCATTGAACAGGCGTGCCTGCAGGTCTTCCCGCAGCTTGGGGTCGTCTGCCAACGGCCCCTTGAGTGCCACCAATGCGTCGCGCAACTCCATCAAACGATCCAGTCTGGGTAAAGGTACGGTGAACAGATCCTCTCGCACGGCATTGTCCTCTCAATGAAGTAAGCCATCGCGTGGGCAGCCTACAGCGTCCTTGTTGTAATGGAGTGCCTTGGCCCGATTGTCAGCAGATGAGCCCCTGATAATCGGGTAGTAGATATTTAGTGCACGTGGCAGCGAGTCTACAGTCGGGTTCCAAGCGCAGGAAGGGAAAGTGCACCAGCCATTACGCAAAGGGATGTAGGTGTTTTCTTGGTGCCTGTAATGAAAGACGCCCACTGACTGAAGAGTGGGCGTTCTTTCTTACGATGCTATGGGAAAAGCACTCAAGGCGCCGAAGTGGTAGCCAAATGCAGCAGTACATAAGGGGTCTTGTCGAACTCGCCGGTGAGCGTCGGCGTGATTGCACGCAGGCGTGGATCGTCCAGCGTTTCGAAGTCTGCCTGGCTCATGACGACCCAGGCCGGTGCCAGGATCGGTTTCAAATCCACAGGCAATTGGGTAAACAGCGGCACCTTGTCACAATCGTAATTGACCATGAACTTGATGGCTTTCGCGTCTTTGCCCAAGGCGTGCAGCACCAGCGGGGCCGGCTGTTGCAGGACCCTGGCCTTGACGGCAAGGCTGAACGTGCGGGTGTCGTACAGCCGGCGTTCCAAGGGCTCAACCACCATGATGTAGGTGGTCCAGAGCGCCAGCACGGCGGCCAAGGCGGGTCCGTAGTGGCGTAGTCGCGCCTTGAGCAGTGCCAGCAACGCCAGGACCTGGAGCAGCCCGAGCACGACGAAGATCAGCTCGAGGCTGGCCAGCGGCTCTGGATAACGCCGCCGCGCCACCACCAGGCCAATCGCCAATAGCGTTGGCAGCAGCGTCCACAGACCCAGCGTCAGCCCACGTAGCCAGGCAAAGAGACGGCCTTGGGAGACCTGGAAAGGGTACGCGGCGATGATGGCTGCAAACGGCAGCATCGGCAGGATATAGCGCGCCTTCTTGGCCTGGGGTACCGACAGGCCCAGCATCACCAGCAAAGCCGCGGCCGCGCAATAGCACACCAGCTTCAAAGCCGGGTCCGGCCCGCGCCGGCCGCCAATCACCACGGCCAGCAGCGCCAGCAATGCCAGCGGATAGGCCATGGCGTAGTTGCCCATGGAACTGGTGAAGTAATACAGCACGCCGCCGGAGCCTTCGCTGCCGTCCATGCGCCCAAGGAACTGCATGCGAATCACATCATGCATGAAGTCTTCGCCGCCACTGAGCTTGGCCAGCAGCAACAGCAGCCCGACACACGCCGCCAGCAGCGCCAGTGACAGCAGGCCGAAGCTGAACAGCTGGCGCCATTGGCGGTTGATCAGGTAATAGCTGCACAGCACGCCGGTGGGGATCACCAGGCCAATCGGCCCACGGATGGCAAACCCCAGCAACAGCAGCAGAAACACCCAGTGCAGGCGCTTGGCGGCAGCGAAGTGATCATGGGCATACCCCAGGTAAAACACGGCCAAGGCCACGGCAGCGAGCATCTGGTCCAAGGAGACCGAACGGGTTTCGCTGACAAAGGTGCTGCTGAGCAGCAACATCGCAATGCTCAGCAGGCCCCAGCGCGGTGAGTAGGGCGCGGTCAGGCGATAGACCAGCACCACGATCAGCGCCGATGCGACCGCGGTGGGCAGCCACGCCGTCAGGCTGGTGACCTGGCCGAAAGGCAACGACAACAGCCAGGTCAGCAGGGTCGACGTCGCCAGGTAGTCGGCATAGGGCTGACCGTAGGTGGTGGGGAAAAAGCTTGGGCCATGGCGCAGCATTTCCTGGGCAAAGACCACGAAGCGCGAATCGAAGCCGATGATTGCCTGGTGCCAGTTACCGGCAATGAACAGCACCAGCGCCAGGAGCCCAAGCCCCAGCGACTGGCGGCGGATCGTGGCACTTTGCAGGGACGGGAAAGCCTTGTTCACCTAGCCGACATCCCTGACCTGTTCCACCCAGTTTTGCTGGGGGATCGGCAACTCGCAGGAATCGCCACGGCCAATGGGGAAATACTTGAAGCCTTTGCGTGTCAGGCGCTCACCGTCGTACAGGTTGCGGCCATCGAAGATCACCGGGGTTTTCAGGCGCTGGTGGATCAGGTCGAAGTCCGGCGCCTTGAATTGCTGCCATTCGGTACACACGATCAGTGCGTCGGCGCCGCCCAGGGTGGACTCGGGAGTGCCCATCAGCATCAGCCGCGGGTCATCGCCGTAGATGCGCTGGGTTTCCTGCATGGCTTCCGGGTCGAAGGCGCGCACATTCGCGCCGGCAGCCCAGAGGGCTTCCATCAGCACTCGGCTGGGGGCGTCGCGCATGTCATCGGTATTGGGTTTGAAGGCCAGGCCCCACAAGGCGAACGTCTTGCCTTTGAGGTTGCCCTTGAAGAACGCGTTGATACGCTCGAAAAGCTTGCTCTTCTGCCGCTGGTTGATGGCTTCCACGGCTTCGAGCAGGTCGCTGGAGCAGTTGGCTTGCTTGGCGCTGTGGATCAAGGCACGCATGTCCTTGGGAAAACATGAGCCGCCATAGCCGCAGCCCGGGTAGATGAAGTGGTAGCCGATCCGCGAGTCGGCACCGATGCCCAGGCGCACGGCTTCAATATCGGCGCCCAGGTGTTCGGCCAGCTCGGCGATCTGGTTGATGAAGCTGATCTTGGTGGCCAGCATGCAGTTGGCGGCGTACTTGGTCAGCTCGGCGCTGCGCAGGTCCATAAAGATAATGCGGTCGTGGTTGCGGTTGAATGGGGCATACAGGTCGCGCATCACCTCACGCACTTGCTCACGTTCGCAGCCGATGATAATGCGGTCCGGACGGCGGCAGTCGGCAACGGCCGAGCCCTCCTTGAGGAATTCCGGATTGGAGACGATATCGAAGTCCAGGTGACGGCCTGCAATATGCAGGTTCTTTTCGATATGGGCGCGCAGGGTGTCGCCTGTACCGACGGGCACGGTGGACTTCTCCACCAGGATCACCGGCTCCACGCGGTGGCGGGACACGGCGTCACCCACCGACAGCACGTATTTGAGGTCGGCCGAACCGTCCTCGTCGGACGGCGTGCCCACGGCGATGAACAGCACTTCACCGTGCTCGACGGCGAGTTTTTCGTCGTAGGTAAAGTGCAGGCGTCCACTTTCCAGGTTGTCCTTGACCATCGCGGCCAGGCCCGGTTCGAAGATGGTCACGTGGCCTTTCTGCAGGGCCTCGACCTTGCTCTTGTCAACGTCCATGCAAATGACATCGTGACCGACTTCGGCCAGTACAGTGGCCTGTACCAAACCTACGTAACCACTACCAAATACACTGATTTTCATGGGGTATTCCTGGGACTTGAGGTGCTAGCACGACGAGAGTTGATAACCAGTACACCGAGGATGACCAAGGCCACCCCCAGGGTTTTTGAAAGCGAGAAACCTTCGTTGAACACCGGCAGGCTGGCGGCCAGCAGGTAAACCAGCGCGTAGCTGATGCTGAGCAACGAATAGGCGCGGCCAAGGGGCAGGTCCTTCAGCGCGCCGAGCCAGCAGAGCATCGACAGCGCATAGGCGCTGATCGCCAGGATCACCACGCCCAAGGCGCTGAGGTCGATGCTGTTGCCGGTGAAGGCTGCCAGCCATTCGGCGGGCAAGGGCAGGCGCGTCATGCTCCAGCGCATGCCCAACTGGGCGCCGCTCACCAGGCCGACACTGCCCAGGGCCAGGGCGAAACCCCGTACGCGGCTCATACCTGGCGCCCCAGCAAGGCAACACCGACAATCACCAGCGCCACGCCCAGCCAGTGACGGCCATCGATGGGCTCGTGAAACACAAAGCGCGCCACCAGCGTGACCAGCACGAAATTCAAGCTGAGCATGGGGTAGGCAATGCCCACTTCCAGGCGCTGCAACACCAGCAGCCACACCAGCAGGCCCAGGCCCAGGCACACCAGTGCCGACCATAACCATGGCGAGCGCAGTTTCAACGCCCAACCGTGCGGCACGTCACGCCAGCTTTCTACGGCGAACTTTTGCGCGACCTGGCCCATGCAGGTGAGCAGGCAGGCTGTGAGCAACAGCAGCAGGGTGATCATGGCGCGACCTGGGGGAAAATCAGGATCACGATCTTGCCCTGCGCATAGCGCTTGCCATCGGCAGGCAGTAGCGCGAGTTCTTCCTTTTCGCCGGCGCTATTGACCCGCATCACCACGCCGACAGCGCCGGCACGCCGGGTTTGCGCCATCCATGCCTGAATCGCGTTGCGGTCCACCAGGCGCGGGGCCGTATCCGCATAAGTCAGGCCGTACTTGACCTCTCCCGAGGTGTTGTACAGCGTGATATCGGGGCGTTTCAGGCGCCATGACAGCGCTGAGGCCGCGCCAAGGTCATTGCTCAACAGGGCGACGGTGGGCTGCAACTCTTCGAGGTGATCAATGATGAACTGGTCCGGGGTCTTGTTATAAACCACCGAATGGGGCAGCGCCGCGGGCACCAGGACCACCAGCAACCCACTGCCGATCAGGGGCGCGGCCCACAATGCCAAGGGGCGCGCCGCTTGCAGCAGATTGACGACGATCCAGCCGAACAAGAAGGTGAACACCAGCACCAGGCTGAGGGTTTCCTCGCCGGGTTCGTACACCGGTTTCTTCAACTGGAACCAGCTGAGGGCCAGCAAGACCAGCACTCCGATCACCAGGTTCAACCAGCCATTGATGCGCAGGGCGCGGCCGTGGCGCTGAGTCAGTTTGTCGCTCAGGGTCGAGCCCATCAGCAGGGCCAGGGGCAACATGCACGGCATGATGTAGGAGGGCAGCTTACCCTTGGCCAGGCTGAAAAACGCCAGGGGCATCAGCAGCCAGAGCAGCAGGAACGCCGTCTTTGGCACGCGCTTTTGCAGCCACGCCTCTTTGGCTGCAGATGGCAGCAGCGCGACCCATGGCAGCGCGAACGCTACCAGCAGCGGCAGGTAATACCAGAACGGTTCGGCATGCTGGGCGTCTTCACCGGCAAAGCGTTGGATATGCTCGTGCCAGAAGAAGAAATGCCAGTAGTCCGGCTCTTGCAGGTGTACGGCCAACGCCCACGGCACGCTGACCACAATCGCCACCAGCACGGCCACAACGCCGAACTTGAACAATTCACCCAAGCGTTTTTGCCAGAGGGCGTAGGGCAGGGCGACCAATACCGGCAGCAACCAGGCCAGGAAGCCCTTGGTCATGAAACCCATGCCGCACGCGAAACCCAGCAGGGCCCAGGACCACAGTCGACCTCGCTGCGTGCTGCTGTCGAAGCAGAACCACAACGCCACGCCGGTCAGGTTGACCCAGAAGGTGAACTGCGGGTCCAGGTTGGCATAGCCGCCGAGCGCCGCGACACTGACGAAACTCATGTACAGAACGGTGCTGACCAGGCTTTTTTGCGGGTCGTTCCACAGCCGGCGAGAGACCAGGTAGGCCAGCAGGATGCTCAAGCCGGTGCTCAAGGCCGAGGCAAACCGTACGCCGAACAGGTTTTGCCCGAAGAGCGCCTGGCCCAGCGCGATCATCCAGTAGCCTGCGGCGGGTTTTTCGAAGTAGCGGATGCCCATGAAGTGCGGTGACGCCCATTTGCCGGTCAGCAGCATTTCCTGGCTGATCTGCGCATAACGGGTTTCATCCGGAATCCACAGGCCATGGGTGGCCAGCGGCAGCAGATAGACCACAGCAAACGTCAGCAGGAGCAGGGGCAAAGCCCAGCGGCGGATCATGCTTGCTGCACTCCGAGCCAACCCTCGCGGCCGCTCAATGCGCCGCGCACCAGCTGTTGCTGGGGCAGGGTGGCTACATCCGCAGGCAACAACTCACCCAGGGGTTTGAACTCGATGCCACGCTGCCCTGCCTGGGCGAGCAATTGGCGAAAATCATTGGCCATCAGAATCCCTTCTACCTCTGCGTGAATCGTGTAGACGTTGAGCTTCGACGCGCTGAACCGGTCAAGAATGAAGCTATTAAAGTCTTTGGCAGCCACTACCGGCCCGACGATCTCGTCGAAGGTCGGCAGGTCTACCGGAATTTGTGGGGTGCCCGCACTGCCATCGGCCAAGGTCGGTCGAAACAGGCTGGTGCCCCGGCAATCGCTGTTGTAGCGAAAGTTGAAGCCTTGCTTGGCTTGCACCACACGCTCATCGGCACGCCAACCGGCGGCCGCTGAACAATCCACGCGCTCACCAAGGATGTCGCTCAAGGTCTGTACACCGCGGCGAATCTGCTCGACCAACTGTGCCTCGCTCCAGCGCCCGGTGTTGGCCTGCCAGCCATGGTGGTCCCAGGCGTGCAGGCCGACTTCATGCCCGGCAGCCTTGGCCTGGCGCATCAAATGCCCCAGGTCGCGGCCAATCGGCTTGCCTGGCCACGCGGTGCCGGCCAGCAGGATGTCCCAGCCATACAGGCCGGCGGCGTTGGAACGCAGCATCTTCCACAGGAATTGCGGGCGGATCAGGCGCCACAGGTGGCGCCCCATGTTGTCCGGCCCGACACTGAAGAAGAACGTCGCTTTCACCCCCGCTTCGTCCAGGGACTCGAGCAACCGAGGCACACCTTCACGGGTGCCGCGGTAGGTGTCGACGTCGATGCGAAGACCCGCCTTCATTATTTGGCTTCGTCAATAGACTGGGCGATTTCAAGCATGGCCTCGCGTAAGAAGAAATCCAGGGTGTTGCCGATGGTTTCGCTCATCTGCACGGTCGGCTCCCAGTTCAGCAGGCGCTTGGCGTTTTCGATGCTCGGCTTGCGGTGCGCAACGTCCTGGTAACCAGTGCCGTAGAACACCTTGCTTTCCACGTCGCGGAAACCGGCAAACGGCGGGAAGTTATGGCGCAGGGGGTGGGCTTCGAACTGACGCAGCAGCTCCTCGCCCAACTGGCGGATGCTGGCTTCGTTTTCCGGGTTGCCGATGTTGATGATCTGGCCGTTGCAGGCATCGTTGTCGTTATCGATGATGCGGGCCAGGGCCTCGATGCCGTCGGCAATATCGGTGAAGCAACGTTTTTGCTCACCACCGTCGAACAGGCGGATCGGCGTGCCTTCCACCAGGTTGAGGATCAGCTGGGTGATGGCGCGGGAGCTGCCGATACGCGCCGAGTCCAGGCGGTCCAGGCGCGGACCCATCCAGTTGAAAGGGCGGAACAGGGTGAAGTTCAGGCCCTTGTCGCCGTAGGCCCAGATCACGCGGTCCAGCAGTTGCTTGGAGACGGAGTAGATCCAGCGTTGCTTGTTGACCGGGCCGACCACCAGGTTGGAGGTGTCTTCGTCGAAATACTGGTCTTGGCACATGCCATAGACTTCGGAGGTCGACGGGAAAATCACGCGCTTGTTGTATTTGACGCAGTAGCGCACCAGCTTGAGGTTTTCTTCGAAGTCCAGCTCGAACACACGCAGCGGATTACGGGTGTATTCAATCGGGGTGGCGATGGCCACCAGCGGCAGGACCACGTCGCATTTCTTGATGTGGTACTCGATCCACTCCGAGTGAATGCTGATATCGCCTTCAACGTAGTGGAAGTTGGGGTGGCTGCGCAGGCGCTCGATGGCGTCGGAGCCGATGTCCAGGCCGTAGATCTCATAACGGTCGTCACGCAGCAGGCGCTCGGACAGGTGGTTACCGATAAAACCGTTCACTCCCAGGATCAGCACGCGGGTACGGCGTGGCTTGCGCCCGGACTCAGCGCCGCGCAGTACGGAACCGTCCACCAGGCCCAGCTCATCGGCCAGGGCCGGGCCGGCCAGGTACAGGCCATTTTCATTGCGCTGGCCGAACTGGATCACCAGGGAGTCTTCGCCGCAGGCAATACGCAGCGGGTTGACGCTGATCACGCGACCTGGCGCCAGGCCTTCGTTGCCCTTGGCCACCTCGGCTTGCCAGACGATCAGCTTGTGCTCGCCAACGGCGCAAAAGGCGCCCGGGTACGGCTGGGTCACGGCGCGAACCAGGTTGAACAGGGTTTCGGCCGGTTGTTTCCAGTCCAGCTTGCCATCGGCGGCGGTGCGGCGGCCGAAGTAGGTGGCTTGGCTTTCATCCTGGGCGGTTTCCGTCAGCTTGCCCTGGGCCAGTTGTGGCAGCGCATCGCGCAGCAGAGTAGCGGCGGCATCACGCAGCTTGGCGTGCAGGCTCAGGCCGGTATCGGTGCGGTCGATGCTGACGTTCTGCTGGGCCAGGATGGCGCCGGCATCGGCACGTTTGACCATGCGGTGCAGGGTGACGCCGGTTTCGGTTTCGCCGTTGACCAGCACCCAGTTGGCCGGTGCGCGGCCACGGTATTTGGGCAGCAACGAGCCGTGCAGGTTGAACGCGCCTTTGCGGGCGGTGGCCAACAGCGGTTCGCTGAGCAGGTTGCGGTAGTAGAAGGAGAAGATGTACTCCGGGTTCAGCTTGGCGATGCGCTCGATCCACAGCGGGTGGTTGGCGTCTTCCGGTGCATGTACCGGGATGCCATTGCGGGCGCAGAGCTGGGCGACAGAGCCGTAGAAGTTGTTTTCCTTGGGGTCATCGGCATGGGTGAACACGGCGGCAATGTCGTAACCGGCGCTGAGCAGCGCTTCAATGCCTGCGCAGCCAATATCGTGGTAGGCGAATACAACAGCTTTTGAACTCATGACTGGACCTGATCCGAAGAAGAAGAAGTAGAAGTATGGGAAGACACCAGGCCGTCAACCACGACGACTGGAGCCGGTGCTGCCGGCTGGTTGCGCAGCACTTTTTCAATAAAGAAGCGTGGGCGGGCACGTACATCGCTGTACATGCGGCCCAGGTATTCACCCAACAAGCCCATGCCGATGAATTGGCCACCGGTGAACACGAACAGCACGGCGAACAACACGAACAGGCCGTCACCGGCCCAGTCGGCACCGAAGGCCAGCCGCATGATGATCAGTGCGAAGGCAAACAACACACCCAGCGCCGCCAGGCTGAAACCAACGATGGACAGCAGGCGCAATGGCGTGGTGGTCATGCAGGTCAGCAAGTCGAACATCAGGCTGATCAGGCGCATGGCGCTGTATTTGGATTCGCCGTGTTCCCGCTCGGCATGATGCACGAGGATTTCCGTAGTGTGACGGGCAAAGCCGTTGGCCAGGATCGGGATAAAGGTGCTGCGTTCACGGCAGGCGAGCATGGCGTCGACGATGGTGCGACGGTAAGCGCGCAACATGCAGCCGTAATCGGTCATGGCCACGCCGGTAGAGCGTTGCACAGCGAGGTTGATCAGCCGCGACGGCCAGCGGCGGAAGGCGGAGTCCTGCCGATTGTTGCGCACGGTGGCGACCACGTCATAGCCCAGGGCGGCTTGTTCCACCAGGCGCGGGATTTCTTCCGGAGGGTTCTGCAGGTCAGCGTCGAGGGTAATCACCACGTCGCCGCGGCACTGCTCGAAACCGGCCATGATCGCAGCGTGCTGGCCGTAGTTGCGGTTGAGGATCACCGCCACCACGTGGCTGCCTTCTTCAGCGGCGGCGTCTTCGAGCAGTTGAGCCGAATCGTCGCGACTACCGTCATCCACCAGGATGATTTCGTATTCGTAGGCCAGTTGCTTGCAAGCTGCAGTGGTACGACGCAGCAATTCGGGCAGGCTCTCTTGTTCGTTGTAGACCGGGATAACGATCGACACGCAATGAATAGGGTAGGGTTTCAAAGTTTCATGACCTCGGGCTGGAGCAACTTGACGCGTGAAAACAGCAGCAATTATTGGGCGAAACTACAGCCCGCAGATTACAAGGCGGCGCTAAAGATAAAGCGTAATCAACAGGTTAGTCGACAAACCGCGGATTGCTCTGAAGTTCTGCCTACAAGGTTAAGCGCAAAAATGTGCAACGAATATGAAAGGCGGATGAAAAACTCGTTTATTTGACAGGTAGACAGCTAGGGTTCAGCTAAGTAACTAAGGCATTACAAGTACAGCGGCGTGGGCAGGATGGGAGCGCTCGACAGGGGGTTTGGTTCAATTTTGGCACGATGGCCCGGCCGATCAGGCTTATTCAACAATCTTCTCTGCATTGGTGCTCAAGTGCCGGTAAAGTAAGCCATCTCTTGCCAGGGTACTCGGATGAATAGCGTGCAACTTTTATGCGGCCAGTTGCGGCCCGCGTTGATGGGACTGTTGATGACGGTGGCCTGTGTCACCAGCGTGCGGGCCGATGACGGCGTCGCACTGACCAGCATCGAGCAGGTGCCGGAAGGCGTGGAAGTACGCGGTAAACAAGTCGCCGCCTATACCTGGGATGACCGCCAAGGCAAAAACCTGTTGGTACTCGCCGAACAGGTCAGCGAGCGGGACGACGATGGTACTCAGTCGGCCTTCGTCTACGCGGCGCAGTACCTGCTGGGAGGGGACCGTCCCAAGCGCGTCTGGATGCTGTACGACGACGTGCAACACTGCGAATTCGACGCCGGGCTGCGCTTTGACCGCGCCGCCACTAAGGTCACCGACCTGCTGGGCGACGGCAACACCCAGGCCACGGTCGGTTATTCGCGGACCTGCACCAGCGATGTCAGCCCTAACGAATTCAAGCTGATCATGCACGTCGGCAAGTCCGAGAAATACCGCCTGCGTGGCCTTGACCGTGTGGGTGCCAGTTGGTGGGATGAGGACGCCGGCTCGCTGCAGGGTATGCCATTGCCTGCCGATTGCAGCGTCACCGCCCAGCAGGCGCTGGTCAGCCAGTACAAGGAACAGGGTACCGAACTGCCGTTGCCGGGCTGCTATGGCGACGAGAAAGACTTCGCCAAGGCGCCGGACGGCTACCTTACTTTTATGCGCAAGCATTGGTTCGCGCTGATGCGGCAGCAGGACGCCGACTGGAGTCAGTCCCTGGCCCAGCCACAGGCTTCTGGCGAGGAGGAGGGGGCAGAGCCGTGATGCCCGTATTCATCAATGATAATCGCTGCTCAAAATGTGGGAGGGGGCTTGCCCCCGATGCGGCGGTCAGCCACAGATGCATTCACTGACACGCCCTCATCGGGGCATAGGTATCTACTGGTGGGGCAAGAGCCCTTTGGTTACTTTGGGGCTCTTTTCCAAAGTGACCCGCCGTCAGGGCGGAACCCTAAGTGGCCGTTACTTAAATAACGGATATGTACGCGGTCTGATCCACCATCCCAGTTCGCTGCCAGGCCGCCTTCGCAGGCAAGCCAGCTCCCACATTTGGATCGCGGCACGTTAGGGAGATAGGCGCCGACTGTCAGGCCGTCACGGGAGCAAGCTCCCTCGCCACGGGTTCAGCTTCGTATCGCAGTTGTGTAGAGACCTATGCTCATCGGGGCCATACCCTCCCACATTTGGATGTGTAGATAGCCATGCCGATCATGGGTTAGACTTTGCCTTCGCCAATTCACTAAATACATCGACTAATCAATAGGTTGAGCGATCTATTTAATCCAAAGGCTGATCTACCTTGACTGAGTCTATCCGCAACCCCCTGACCCTCTACCTCACCCGCCTGGCACCTTCCAGCCAACTGACCATGCGCTATGTGCTGCAGGATGCCGCCGATCGCCTGGGCTTCGAGGACATCAACCTCGAAGAGATCGACTGGCACCTGCTGCAACCCGATCATGTGATCGCCCTGGTCGCGGCGTTGCGCGAGGACGGCTATGCGCCGAATACCTCGTCGCTATATGTGAACGCCGTGCGCGGAGTGATGAACGAAGCGTGGCGCATGAGCTTGATCAGCCAGGACCACCTGTTGAAGATGCGCTCGGTCAAGGCCACACCGGGTACGCGCCTGGGCCAGGGGCGCAACCTGCGTCGCACCTTGATCCGCGAGATGCTCGAGGTCTGCGCGGCCGACCCTCGCCCCCAGGGCTTGCGGGACGCTGCAGTCATCGGCTTGCTGTATGGCTCGGGCATGCGCAAGTCAGAGTCGGTCAACCTTGATCTGGCACAGATCAATTTTGACGAACGCAGCCTGCGGGTGATCGGCAAGGGCAACAAGGAACTGATCAAGTACGCGCCGGACTGGGCGTTTGCCAAATTACGGACCTGGCTGGAATTTCGTCGAGGGCAACTCAAGGAAGGCGAACAGGACGACAGCTTCCTATTCAACCGGATTCGCCGGGGCAGCCATATCACCCGCGAACGCATCACCAAACATGCGATTTACTACATCGCCCGCCAGCGCGGCGACCAGGTGGGGGTGAAGATCATGCCCCATGATTTCCGCCGCTCGTTCATCACACGGGTGATTGAAGAGCATGATTTGTCGATTGCTCAGAAGCTCGCGCATCACACCAATATCCAGACCACCGCCAGTTATGACGTGCGTGACGACAACGAGCGCCGGCGGGCGGTGGATCGGTTTGATTTGTAGCCTCAGGATTAATGAAAATTAAATGTGGGTGGGGCTTGCCCCTCCCACAATTGGTCTTTCAGAGGGTTCAGAGAATCGGCTTGCCACCAGTTACCGCATAGCGTGACCCAGAGATATAACTGGCCTCATCCGAAGCCAGCAACACATAGATCGGCGCCACTTCCACCGGCTGCCCTGGACGCCCCAGTGGGGTTTCGCCGCCGAAGTTCTTCACGTCCTCATCGGTCATGGTCGCGACAATCAGCGGCGTCCAGATCGGGCCCGGCGCCACACTGTTGACGCGGATGCCTTTGTCACCCAGCAACTGCGCCAAGCCACCGGTAAAGTTGGCAATCGCGCCCTTGGTGGCGGCGTAGGCCAGCAGTGTCGGCTTGGGCATGTCCGAATTGACCGAGCTGGTATTGATGATCGAACTGCCCGCTTTCATATGGGGCAAGGCAGCTTTGCAGATGCGAAACATCGCGGTGATGTTGATATCGAAGGTCTTGACCCATTCCTCATCCTCGATTTCTTCGAAGGTTTCGTGGGTCATCTGGAAGGCGGCGTTATTGACCAGGATGTCGATACGCCCAAACTGTTCGACGGTCTTGTCCACCAATGCCTGGCAAGTGGCTTTTTGCGCGATATCGCCGGGCAGCAGCAGGCATTGGCGACCGGCTTCTTCAACCCAGCGCGCGGTTTCCTTCGCGTCGTCGTGTTCATCCAGGTAAGCGATGGCCACATCGGCACCTTCACGGGCAAAGGCAATGGCAACGGCGCGGCCAATACCACTGTCGGCACCCGTGATCAGGGCAATCTTGTTGGCCAGGCGGCCGGAGCCCTTGTAGCTCTGTTCGCCACAGTCGGGGTACGGATCCATTTTTTTCTGGGAACCCGGCACGGCTTGGGCTTGGGGGGCGAAAGGCGGGCGTGGATAGTCAGTCATTTTAGTCTCCATAGGTTTCCAAAGGTGCTATGGATTTAGTAATTACGTGGCGGGCGATAGTTGTAATGGATATCCGCAAGGCCCGACGAATGGTTGACCTCAAGCCTCAGGAGGAGGGCGGGACGCTGGAGGCCAGGTGCGCCGGCAAACGGCGCAAGGTCCACAGCGTGGTGAGCATTGCGGCGAGCGCACACAGCGCGATGCCAATCAACATCGGCGCCGGGGTGTGGTCGGCGAATATCCCCACCAGGGTCATCGCGACGGCGGCAGTGACCATCTGGATGGCGCCCAGCAGCGCCGATGCAGAACCTGCCACTGCGCCATGATCTTCCAGCGACAGCACCCCAGCCGCCGGTAGCAGCAGGCCGAGGCAGCCAAACCCGGTAAACAGCAGCCCCATCATCAAGACCAGGCTGTCCCCCCACAGCGTGGTGCCCGCCAGCAGGGCCATGATCGCGGCCACGCCCATTACCGACCAGCGTATCAGTGGCGCCAGGCCGAAACGCGCGCTCAGGCGTGCGGTCAGCTGGCTCATGGCGAAGAATGAGGCCGCGTTAAGGGCAAAGCACAGGCTGAATTGTGTCGGGGTCAGGCCGAAATACTCGATGTACACGAAGGGCGCACTGCCGATAAAGACGAAGAAGGTGGCGAGGCCGAAACCGCAGACCACCGACAACCCCGTGAATACCGGATCGCGCAGCAGCGCCCCGTAGCTGCCAAACGCATTGCCCAGGGTCTTGCCCAGGCGACGCTCGGCTGGATGGGTTTCCGGCAGTTGCACAATGGTCATCACCAGGCACAGCACGGCCACCACCGCCAGCACCGCAAACACTTCGCGCCAGCTCCAGATCGAAATCACCAGGCTACCGGCCAAGGGCGCGAGGATCGGCGAAACACTCATCACCAGCATCAGCAACGCCATCAGCCGCGCAGCTTCATGGCCGGTGTACAGGTCGCGAACAATCGCCCGCGGGATCACCATCCCCGCACAGGCACCGAATGCTTGCACAGCACGAAAGCCGATCAGCACTTCGATATTCGGCGCCAGGGCGCAGCCGATACTGCCGATGGTAAAGATCACCAGGCCCGCATAGATCGGCAACTTGCGCCCGAATACATCGCTGATCGGGCCGTAGAACAGCTGGCACACGCCGATGATCATGAAGAACACCGTCAGGCTCATTTGCACGGCGGCCGGCGAGGCCTGGAGGCTGGCGCCCAGGGTCGGCAGCGCAGGCAAATAGATGTCGATGGCGAACGGGCCAACGGCGGTAATCAAGCCCAACAGCAGGGCGAGGTGGGCAATGCTTCGAGACATTGGTAGATCCGGGGCGCAGCAAAGGACGGTCAGCTTAAGGGATCGGTGCAAATCCGCAAACTTAGGCTTCACTAACCAGAGACTCTGGCCGATAACGGTAGCAGGGACGGGCAAGCGGTTGGGTTCCCAACCGGCAGTCCAGGTACGGGGATACGAGCATGACGATCAAATTGCGCTTGATGTTGTTGATTGCGACCGGGTTGCTCACTGCGTTGGTCATGAGCGTGGCCGGTTACCTGGGAAATAACCGGATGGGGGCAGCGGTACAGGACAATGAAGTCAGCATGACCGTGCTGCGTAACCATATGGAAGCCGACATGATGCACGACGCCCTGCGGGCCGATGTGTTGTCGGCCATGCTGGTGGGCCTGGGTAAAAGCACCAGCACCAGGGATGAAGTCACCAGTTCGCTGAAGGAGCACGCCGAGCACTTTCGCCAGGTGCTTGGAGACAACCTCAAGCTGCCAGTGGTAGAGACGATCAAGGACAGCCTGGAAAAAATCAAACCCAGCCTGGACACCTACATCAGTGCCGGCGAGCGCATCGTTACTTTGGCGCTGGATAACCCCGAGGCCGCACGGGGGCAATTGGATGCCTTCCATACCGCCTTCAGTCAGTTGGAAGATCAGATGGCTGCCTTGAGCGAACTGATCGAAGTCCATACGCAAAAAACCAGTGCCAGCACGCAACATACCATCAGCAACGCTAACCTCACCCTTGGCGTGGTATTGATTGCCAGCCTGCTGTTGCTGTTGGGCCAGGGCCGCTGGGTCATCCTGAGCATCATGGGCCCACTGCAAACCGCCAGCCGCATCGCAGCGAGCATCGCCCGGGGCAATCTGAGCGAGCCGATTGTGGAACCGCGTCGCAAGGATGAAGCCGGTTTGTTGATCAGCAGTCTGGCCATCATGCAGCGAGACCTGCGCGGCATGATCGAGGTGGTGCGCAGCAACGCCCATGGCGTCAATGGCATGAGCGAGCGCTTGAGCCAGGGTTGCCATGAAGTGGCCGACAGCAGCCAGCAACAAAGTAGCGCTGCCAGCACCATGGCGGCGGCCGCGAGTGAGATGACCGCCAGCATCGAGGAAATCACTCGCCACGCCGGGCGCGCCCTGGACATGGCCAACCAGGCTGAAACCCTGGCCAAGGACGGTGGCCGTGTCATTCACCAGGTGGTCAAGGATATGGACGGCATCGCCCGTTCAGCGCAGCAGTCGGCCCAGGTCATCCGCACGCTGGACAAGGAGTCCGAGGCGATTTACAGCATTATCCAGGTGATCAAAGGTATTGCTGACCAGACCAACCTGCTTGCCTTGAACGCCGCGATCGAGGCTGCCCGTGCGGGTGAGCAGGGGCGCGGTTTTGCCGTGGTGGCCGACGAGGTGCGCAGCCTGGCGGGACGCACCAGCGCATCGACCCAGGAAATTGCCAGCATGGTCGGGCGTATCCAGCAAAACACCCGCGAGGCGGTGACCAGCATGGAGGAGGGCGTCTCCCAGGTGGACAAGGGCATGGCCGTGACCGCTGAGGTGGAGCGGGCCATTCGCGACATTCTCCAGGCCACGTTGAATACCACCGAGTTGGTCAACGATATTTCGCGCACCATCAGTGAACAGAGCCTGGCCAGCAACGAAATCGCCCATCAGGTGGAAATGATCGCCGGCATGTCGCAGAACAACAGCCGCGTGATTGGTGAAACCGCCTCGACCACCGATGAACTGGCCGGTTTGGCGAGCAAATTGTCGCAGTCTGTGGATCGATTCAGCCTGTAGCGCAGGCGTTTTTTTGGCCGGCTCCTTGTGGGCCGGTTTTTTTTGCGTGAATTTCCATCCTTCAGCGACGGCTCAAGGCCGCGTACCGGCGCTTGATGTCCGGCCTTTGCCCCTGCCTATTCGTAAGATGGGTTGAATCGTCTTCGCAAAAAAAAGATTGAATATTCACACTTAATGTTATTTAAATAACAACACAAGAGCGGCGTGACCTGCCTGGTCGTGCCGCAACAAGGTGGAATAGCAATGAGCAAGATCGCAGTCATCGGCAGCAATATGGTGGATTTGATTACCTATATCGACCGCATGCCGGCCCAGGGGGAAACCCTGGAAGCGCCTGGCTTTGCCATGGGTTGCGGCGGCAAAGGGGCCAACCAGGCGGTGGCGGCCGCCAAGCTTGGGGCTGATGTCCTGATGCTGAGCAAGGTCGGCGACGACATGTTTGCCGACAACACAGTGGCCAACTTCCAGCGCTTTGGTATCGACACCCGTTATGTGCAGCGCGTGCCTGGCGTATCCAGTGGCGTCGCGCCGATTTTTGTCCGGGCCGATTCCCACAACAGCATCTTGATCGTCAAGGGCGCCAATGCGCATTTGCTGCCGGTGGACATCGAGGCGGCCGCCGCCGACCTGCGTGACTGCACGCTGATCGTGCTGCAGTTGGAGATCAATCTGGAGACGGTCTACCACGCCATCGAATTCGCTCACCGACAGGGTATCGCGGTGCTCCTCAACCCCGCACCGGCCCTGGCCGGCTTGGGTCGTGAGCACCTGGCGCACCTTGACTTCCTGATCCCCAACGAATCGGAACTGGCGTTGATCACAGGCGAAGTGGTGGACTCGCCGGAATCGGCCCGAACCGCTGCCCGCGGCTTGGTGGCCAGCGGTATCCGTCACGTGATCGTTACCCTCGGCGAGCACGGTGCGCTGTACGTGGGGGAGGAGGGAGAGTTCCAGGTGCCGGGGGTACGGGTTGAGGCCCGTGACACCACCGGCGCCGGCGATGCCTTTATCGGTTGCTTTATTCACCACTGGAACCGCGACCGCCATATTCGTCAGGCCATGGAGCAGGCGGTGGCGTATTCCGCTTGCTCGGTCATGGGGCTGGGGACGCAGAGTTCCTATCCCGACAGCGAAACGTTCGATCGCTTTAAGCAACAGCGCTGACACCCTCACCCAGCCCGGAGAACAATAATGAACAAACCTGCGCTGCAACAGACCGCCGATGGTTTCTACCTGAACCGCACGCCCTGGTTCGCCTTTATCTTGCTTTGCAGCATCTTTGCCCTATGGGCCGCGGCAGCGAGCATGAACGACGTGCTGATCGCCCACTTCAAGAAAGCGTTTTTGCTGAGCGATTTCCAGACGGCCTTTGTGCAGTCGGCGTTTTACCTGGGCTACTTTTTTGTGGCGATTCCGGCCGCGATGGTGGTTCGTCGTTTCAGCTACAAGAGCACGATTCTGGTGGGCCTGCTGCTGTACATGTTGGGCTGCCTGTTGTTTTTCCCGGCCGCGTCCACGGCCAAGTACGGCATGTTCCTGCTGGCGCTGTTTGTGATCGCCGCCGGCCTGTCGTTCCTGGAAACCGCCTGCAATACCTACTCGACACTGATGGGGCCCCGGGAAACCGGGACCCGGCGCTTGAATATCTCGCAGACCTTTCACCCGTTCGGCGCCATGGCCGGGGTGTATGTGGGCAGCTTCGTGATGTTCAAGGACACCGACGCCACCACTGAACAGCTGGCTCAGATGAGCGCTTCAGAGGCAGCAGTGCAGCAATTGCAGATGATCCAGTCCACGTTGTTGCCCTACAAGTGGATGATTGCGGTGCTGGTGCTGATGTTTATCCTTGTCGCGATCACCCGGTTCCCCGCGTGCAAGGGCAACAAGCCTGCCGACAGCAAGCCGGGCAGCGTGCGTCAAAGCCTGGGACGGCTGTGGCGTAACCCGCGCTTTACCTTTGGCGTATTGGCGCAGTTTCTTTATGTGGGCGCGCAGGTCGGGGTATGGAGCTTTACCATCCGCCTGGCCATGCAGATGGGCGGTATGAATGAACGCAGCGCTTCATGGTTTCTGCTGACCACCTTTGCCGCCTACTTTGTCGGCAAGTTGATCGCCAACCTGTTGATGCGGCGCCTGCATCCCGCCAAGGTACTCGCGATCTACGGGGTGCTGTGTATCGTGCTGCTGGCCTACACCATTCTGGTGCCGAACATTTCGGCGGTGTATGCGGCGGTCGGCGTGAGCATCTTCCTCGGCCCTTGCTGGCCGACCATCTACGGCCTGACCATCGATGGCCTGGGTGAAGACACCGGCGTCGGTGGTTCATTGCTGGTGATGAGCATTGTCGGCGGCGGGGTGATCCCGATCTTCCAGGGCCTGTTGTCCGACGCCAGCGGCGGCAACATGCAACTGGCTTACAGCGTGCCGTTGCTGTGTTTCATTGTGATCGTGATGTATGCGCTCAAGTGCATGCGCCAACCCGGCACCTTGCCGGTGGGCGCGAGGGGGGCGGTGGCCTCATGAAGACACGTATCGCGTTGTACCCTGCGGTGTTTGGCGAGCAGGAGAAGATCCTGCTGCAATCGTCGGCCTTCAAGGTCAGTGCCTGGACCTACCCGTCCGGTGTGCTGGCCGTGAGCCTGGAGAATAGCCGTGGCCGATTGGTGATACTGCCTTATCAGGGGCAGATGATCTGGTCAGCCGTGTTCGACGGTTGCGACTTGACCATGAGCAACCTGTTCGAGCAACCCCGGCCTAGCCCGACGATCATCGAGACCTACGGCTGCTTCATGTTTCACAGTGGCCTGCTGCGCAACGGCTGCCCGGCGCCGGATGACACGCATGCCTTGCACGGCGAAATGCCCTGCGCACCCATGGACACGGCTTGGCTGGAAGTGGACGAGGGCGTTGTACGCCTGGGGGGCTCGTATGAATATGCCAGGGGGTTCGGCGATCGCTACCGGGCGAGTCCCAGCGTGACACTGAGCGCCGATTCAGCCGTGTTCGATATCGATATGCAGGTGACGAACCTGGCCGGCAAGCCCATGGACCTGATGTACATGGTCCACATGAACTATGCGTACGTGGATGGCGCGCGGTTTGTCGAGCCCTTGGGCACGCAACGCCAGCGTTTGCGCACCAGCGTGCCGGACCATGTCAAGCCCACGCCGGCATGGAGCGCCTACATGGCGCAGCTGGCCGAGCAGCCTGCGCAATTGGCTAGCCTTGAGCAACCGGCCTTGTACGACCCTGAGATCGTGTTCTTCTTCGACGGCGTTGGCACAGACGCCACGGGCCAGGCGCACTTTTTACTGGATCATCCCAGCGGTGCGGCGTTCTACACCCGCTACCGTCCCGAACAATTTGCCCACGCCACACGCTGGATCCTTCACACGCCGGATCAGCAAGTGGCGGCGTTCGTGTTGCCGTCCACCTGCGAACCCGAGGGCTATAACGCCGAGAAAGCCAAAGGCCACGTGCGTGTGCTGGCGGCGGGAGCCAGCGCTTCGTTCAGTGTCAGCACCGGTTATTTGAGTGCGCAGGAACGGCGCCGGTTGCTGGATTAAACCAGCAACTGCGCGCCATTGGCCTGGATGACGTCCTTATAGCTGCGGGGGATTTTCTTGTCGCTGACCACGTACTGAAAGTCTTCCAGGGCCGCGAAGTGCGCGGTGCGCACCGTGTCGAACTTACTGGAATCGGCGAGCAGCACGCGTTGCTGAGCCTGGCGCATGACCTTCTGCTTGACCTCGACTTCATTGAAGTTGAAGCACGTTACGCCAAACGCCTGGCTGACGCCGGCGGCAGTCACAAAGGCCCATGTCAGGCGCACGCTGTCGAGGATGCTGCTCTCGGCGCTGCTCTCAAAGACCTGGTTCTTGCGGTGAAAGGTGCCGCCGCACAACACGATGTGACAGTTGGGCTTGTTCTGCAGTTTGAGCAGCACGTTCAAGGAGCTGCACACCGCAGTGAACTCCAGCGCATCGGGGATGAAATCAACGACAAAAGGCGAGGTGGTGCCACAGTCGAAAAATACCGTATCACCGGCCTGGATCAACGGCGCGGCGAGTTTGCCGATGCGGCGCTTTTCCTCGACGTGGCGGGTGTCCTGCTCGGCCACCCGGTAATCGCCGCTCTCATTGCCAATGCGGGTGATATAGCCACCCAGCAGCCGCAGGTGATCGCTGAAGTGGTTGAGATCGCGGCGCAGGGTCATCTCGGACACGTCCAGCAGTGCAGCCATTTCCTTCAGGTGAATGGCGTTCTGGTCTTGCAGGGCTTGTTGGATAAGCTTCAATCGCTCGGCTTTTTTACTGTCCACGAGACTTCCAAGGCTTGATTATTGGTGTTGGATAAGTAACATTATTTGTTAGTATTCTAACGAATTGACGTGAGCGCTGTGACAAGCGCCCCACAATTATTGGCAACATACAGGCAAGGGCCCATTAAATGAACAGTCTTCCACCCGCCGCATTGGCCAAATACATCGATCACACCTTGCTGGCGCCCGACGCCTCCCGTGCACAGATCCGCACCTTGTGCGAGGAAGCCCGCGAGCATGGCTTTTATTCGGTGTGCCTCAACTCCGCACAGGTGCCTTACGCCGCTTCGTGCCTGACCGACGACAAGGTAGTGATTTGCGCCGTGGTCGGCTTTCCATTGGGCGCCGGCCTGAGTAATACCAAGGCTTTCGAAGCCCAACAAGCGATTGCCGCCGGGGCAGGGGAGATCGATATGGTGCTCAATATCGGCTGGTTGAAGGATGGGCTGCTGGACGCAGTGCGCGAAGACATCGATCTGGTTCAACAGGCCTGCGGCGCCGTGCCGTTGAAGGTCATCCTGGAAACCTGCCTGCTTGATGACAAGCAGAAGGTCCAGGCCTGCGAGATCTGCCGTGACCTGGGTGTGGCCTTCGTCAAGACGTCCACCGGATTCAGCCGAAGCGGGGCTACGGTTGAAGATGTAGCACTGATGCGCAGAACTGTGGGTGCAGGAGTTGGGGTAAAGGCATCCGGTGGCGTGCGCGATTATCCGACGGCGTTGAAGATGATTGAAGCCGGGGCAACACGCTTGGGCAGCAGTTCTGGGATTGCGATTGTGGGCGGGGCGATGACGGCGGCGAGTGGTTATTGAAGGGGTTTTGTCAGAGCGATAAAGATGTAGTCATATAACTATACTAAATAGTCATTTAGTATAGTTATACTCAAAGGCTATTAAAAAAAGGAGGAGGGTAGCTCAACAGATGAACTAGGGGTAGCTCATCCTTGCTCGTTATCTTCCAAATTTGAACGCTATCTCTCAAGGATTAGAAATTAGCACCCAATAAAATCACGTGTAATCGGTAACAAGTCACTTCGTTTATGGGCTGCAACTATCAAGCGCGTGGATGGCTGAATTGATCTTACGTACGAACAGGCGTCAGGATTATCGTGCCGTTAGGTTTCACTTCAAGGTCGAGTTTGTCGCCGCTGGCCAACGTGATGGCCGACAGGAGATCGTCAGTCAGCGGTATGATTAATCGCCAGTGCCATCAGCTGCATCCTGGCATTTTACTTTCCAGCTTGTATTTTTAGCCTTGGGTTTCGGGTTCATTTTTTCCAGGTGATCAGATGACAGAGCGAATTCATGATTATGACCCAGCAGACGCGCTGGTTGATTCAGAGAGCGTGGCTGTCTTTTTGGCTGACGCTTTTGAAACCGGTGACGCGGCTTTCATTGCTGAAGCGATGGCCGTTGTTGCACGCGCCAAGATTCGTATCGAGGGAGATGACCAAGCCCAGGAGTCATCGTCCTGAACCTGTGTTGCTAGTAGCAACACCTTAACAACGCTGATCACCTGGTGAAAAGCAGCCTCCAGAGCCCCCCAGCTCCGTATAGGATGGTTCGCATAATGTATATTATGTTAAATTGGATGTTGTGAAGGAACCCTGTCACTTGCCCCCTGATGTTTCTGTAAAGATGGGTGCTGAGCGACGCTTAAGCCAGTCGTAAAACGCGCTACGGGAAACGCCCAGCGCACTGCAAGGCAGGTAGCTCGGATATGAACTCGACTCCCTCAGCTCCTCGATCAAGAAAACGATCGGGATCCGACATCAAAAGAGCCGGAGCCTTTTTTAAAATTTCAGTCTCGGTCTCCAGGCGCTTGCCCTTGGCTCGCAGTTGCTGAAGCTCTCGCTGTTTGTCGCTGATTGCCTTGGTACCTGTCACTGGCTGCCCTTTCTGACGTTGTCTGCGAACCTGATCAATCCAGCGGCGCAGAGCCTTAGGGCCAACTTCCATCGATGCACAGACGTCGGGAACTCATCAGTTATCATCAATAACTATGCTTGCCGCACGTTGCTTGAGCTCGCGGGTAGAGGTTTTTCGTTCTTGCATGGAACCTCCTGATTGGGCGAATCATATCGTCTTTAAGAGGTGTTCGGGATCATTAGGCCAATTCATAAGTGTTCTGAGGTAAAAATAACCCTAGGAAGAGGTGACAGCATTGTTGTCCGGCGGAGTGTGAAGAGCTAGCGAGTATGCGGTACGTTGTGACTGTGCGGCCCTACCCTCCACAATAGACGAGCGAACCGCCAGCCTCCCCCTTTCACCTTGTAATCGACGGTTATCGGAACAGATGGTGGCGCCACTAATGGTCAGTCGGCGGCAGTTCGAAAGTATGATCCGTATCCGCACGGTCGAGCCCAGCTAGCATTATGGAAGTAAGAGAGCACATTCAAGCACGCCTGTATCGCCCCGCAGCCTGCTCGCGTGCTCTGATGCGAATGCCGCTACACCGTGTTCGAGGGGGTTGGCAAAGATCAATGTTTTTGTGTGTCCAGCAAGATACCTGCTCACCAAAATGCTCGACTTCTTAGGTAGAATCGCAGTTTTACTGCCCTTTTGAAGCGTGCATACGTGACAAACGTTAGTGCAAACAAGGAATAGATCCGCATGTTCGAAGCTGGAAAGGACTCACTTGCTCACTCCCAGATTTATGTTCACCTTCCATATATTCGCCTCACTGATCCCACCCTCGAAATCGAGTATGAGTCAGGATTACTACGCAGCCTAGATTACGCAGAATGGAAGCCTTTGGATCAGGAAGCGGCCCACAGCGTACGCTTTGCATTCGAAAGGGCGAGCCCAGTATTCTTTGTACGAGAGGCTTCGCCGAGCCATGATCACGAAACTGCACGTAGGGAAATGCACAATCTCTACCTAGCCCTTGTATTTTCGACGGGAGCTCACATTCCTGAGCCCGGCAAGTCGATCAGCTATATGAAAACCGGCAGGTCGATCTTCCGACATGTAGGTATATTCGATCGAACAGCAGTTCTTCATGGGCCTACGCGACTGCTCATCGATGCCGCTACCATTGAGCATGCGACAACGCTAGTTCCTCTCATTCGGGAATGCAGCCTCTTGCTAGAAGCGCCTGAATTCAGGCAAATCTTGCGAACTCTCACCTCCACGGCGACAGATGACTTTCATGCCATCGATGGCATAGTGAGCTGCGTTATCGCATTGGAAGGGCTTCTTCTGAAGAACGTTCTTTCTGGCATCACTGCGAGGTTCATTAAGCGAACCTGCAATTTGATCATGGGCTCCGAAAAAGACCCTGCGAACCTCCAGATCAGTATAAAGACGCTGTACAGTCTCCGAAGCGATGCACTTCATGGCCGGGACTGGAAACAGAGTCTCTCGCAAACCTCAAAGACCGATGCTCAATGGTTTGACTATGCTACGCAGGTGCTGTGCAGAGCAGCTCTGGCGACATTGACCTCTCTGAAAAACCGCAAAGACGTCGGCGTTGCTCTCGACGAGCTGCGCATAATACTGGATTGAGGATTATTGAAATGGCAGAACTATCTGCGACTCACGCTCAATTCTCGCCAGGGAGTATGGAGGAGAAATGGTATCAAGCGCTGCCAAGGAAGGGAGCTTTTAGCGCCATCCATATGCCTGGTCTTCGAATTCCATTCCAAATGCCAATCCTCATAGGCGATATTCTTCTCGAAAGATTTTCGTGGAAGCAATGGGTGTTATTCGAGCGCACCGATGAAGCAACCCGGCTTAAACTAGAATTTGATAAAGGGTTGCACACGTTTCTTACCTGCAGAATATTGACGACTGTGCCGCTGAGCTCTGCGCTCGAGGCCGTGCACCTTCGACAGAGAAACAGCATTCAGAACCTCACTTCCGCGCTCAGGCTTCTAAAAGAAGGGACGATAATTGATCCATATTCTTCAGTACATTACATCCGGCAAGGGAATCAGATACGGCGTGAAATCGGTACTTTTGGTCGGAGCTTGATCGAGGCTGACCTCAGCGATAAGTACATGCTGGATGCCAAGACATTTAAGCTGTTACCGGACTTACTAAATGCTCTGTCGGAAAGCGCAATCACTCAAGACCCGACCATTGGTCTAGCAATCAGAAGCTTTGATCGTTCTTATGGTTATTCGTTGGAGCACGAAGAGAAAATGGCATTCCTCTTCTCTGCATTAGAGGCCACTTTCGGTGAGTACCGAAAGCAGAACAGACCAAAACCAAAAGTGACAATCGGCAAAGCAGCTGCAATAGTTTCATGCTCAGCTGCGACAGCGGGCATTGCCGATTTCTTGGATGATGCCGACAAGGGTAAAAAGCTTCGAAATACAATTGCTCACGGCTCCAGCGAACCGCTAGTAGGCATCTCTGCAGACGCAGATTTGATGTTGAGAGAAATCATAAGAGATGGCCTGCGCTGCCTCATAATTTTTGCGACTCGAAAGACTGCACTTTCAACGCAGCTGGAATCTTTGAAAGCAGGCCTGAGTCTTGAGCCGGCAAAATTGGCTTTCCAAACACTTCTGGGACATGCTAGCACTGGTAGCGCGACTGCCCTCAAGATCATTTCAGACATCCAAGCGCCTTATGTCCATTGACTCATGCGCAGATCACTCACTTGCCCGATCTGACAGCGATCAGGCTGGAGTGTATGCCTAGGGATAGGCGAGCGCTCTCTCGGCTCATAGGTGCAAGTGACGGCCACAGTTCGATAAGTTGAGGGGCGCTCAGCCTTCGAAAATCATCCAAAAGCACCGGCCGTCTGCATTTTATTTCGTTTATGGATGTCGTTGAACGTAAAAGACATGGGGCTCGGTCTGACGGTTGACACCGCGGCGCGACTTTTCAGGTTCGAGCGCTTTCCGCCAGCGCCTCGCGAGGCTCACTACCCATTTTTGTGAAAGCAATATCACTGCATATGCGGCTTATGTGACTTAACGACACCTGTGACTCAAGCCCGGTCGGTTACAGGTTGGTCGCGAGCGTTTTTCAAGCCACATTCGCCTGTACCGTAACATCTCCGCTTCACTGTTCAGGGACGACGAATGCAAATCAAATACTTGGAAATAGCCAATTTCCGCAAGCTCCACTCCATACGAATAGATTTATCCGCTGAGACCACCCTGCTTGTTGGTGCTAATAACAGCGGAAAGTCATCTTCCATGCTCGCTTTGCGCAAATTTTTAGGCGGCAAGGCGTCTGCAATTCGACTGCAGGATCTCACGCTCTGTCACTTCGATCGCATAGACGAGATCGGCCATTCATGGGAGATGGCCAGTCCTGGCGATCTACTCCCAACGGCTAACGACTGGGATGATTGGCTTCCTCACCTTGACATCTGGATCAGCGCAGAATCAGGTGAGTACCATTACGTTCGAGATTTGATCCCAAATTTCGAATGGGATGGAGGTCTAGTCGGCATGCGGTTTCGATTAGAGCCAGAGGATGTCGCAGAGGTTTTCATGGATTACCGGAAACAGCGCGAACGCGTGCAGGAATTGATCGCCGTCCTAGCAGCGGATGCGGATGCGAAAATTCCCCATGACGACAATCCTCAGAGTAGGAATGCTGACAGCGGCGACTCAAGACAACACCCAGTGAGCTTGAGTCTATGGCCTCAAAATCTGACCGACTACTTCAGTCGACGGCTTGGCAAGCTATTCAAAATAAGGCCGTACCGGCTGGATCCGGGAAAGTTGCATACACCACGTGGCATGATGCGTAGGGCATCACCTCAGAGGCTTTCAGAGCACGCGATACATCTCGAAAAGAACCCTATCGAAGGGCTTATCAAGATCCACGAGATTAATGCTCAGCGCGGATTTGGAGATCATGGGGATGAAGGGCAAAACGACTCCAAGTCATCAGGCGGCAAAAAACTTTCCGAACAGCTTCGCAGCTACTACGAAAAGCATCTCGACCCTGGTGATTCTCCAGAGGTGTCTGACCTGGAAGCGTTGCGCGCAATCGAGATCGCCCAGTCGGTATTCAATACCCGACTAAGTACAAGTTTCGGGCCGGCGCTCTTGCAAGTTCAGACGCTGGGATATCCGGGGCGTAGCGATCCCACTATCACCCTCCAAGCTAAGCTCGCTGCGACAGATGGACTGAACCACGAGGCTGCGGTTCTATTCGAGGTTGACTCCAAACGTACAAACTCTTTGTCAGCCGTGTTGCGACTTCCGGAGACATCCAATGGATTGGGGTATCAAAACCTCATCTGGATGATATTTCGTTTGATGAGTTTTCGAGACGACTGGCTCAAAAAACACCGCAATCCTGATGAACAAACTACAACAGGGATCGAGCCAATTCACCTTGTGTTGATTGAAGAACCTGAAGCGCATCTCCACGTCCAAGTCCAGCAGGTTTTTGTGCGGCATGCCTATCAAGTACTCTGTGAAGACGACTTGATCACCCGCTATCCAAACCTAAAAACACAGCTGCTCGTAAGCACCCACTCCAGCCACGTCACCCACGAGGTCGAGTACCAGCATCTTCGCTATTTCCGGCGCCTACCAGCTGGCATGGACGGTGTGCAGGTACCGGTATCCACTGTTTCCAATTTATCTTCGGTGTTTGGAGAGGGTTCCTACACTCAGAAATTTGTGACTCGCTATCTTCGAGCTCAGCATGCAGAACTCTTCTTTGCCGATGCGGTAATCTTGGTGGAGGGAGCTGCCGAGCGGATGCTGCTGCCGCAATTTATGCGCGCCCAATTCAAGTTTCTTGATCAGTGCTATATCAGCATCCTCGACATTGGGGGGAGTCACGCACATAGGCTCCGTCCGCTTATAGACGCACTTGGCATAGTCACCTTGGTCATCACCGACCTTGATGCTGGAATGGCCAAAGCAGCTAGGCCGGTTCGCCGCGGTGCCGATCTTTCGACCAACAACCCCACCTTGAAACATTGGCTCAGGATGAAAGATGCATCGGCCAAAGTGGACGATCTCCTTGAGATGGCCGATGAGCTGAAATGCCAAGAGCTTGACCAGCTTTTTGCTATTCGACTCGCCTACCAGACTCCCATTTCAGTCATTCTTTCTGCAGCAGGGGAAGCACCCGTTGAGGTATTGGCGAACACCTTTGAAGACAGCTTGGTACTCACCAATGCGCGTCATTTTGCTTCACGCTCCGGTCGCGGCTTGGTCGGCCAATTCGCCCGGGCTCTCCAGTCGGCCAAGACTTCTGAGGAGCTTGGAGATTCCATGTTCGAGGCGCTGCGAGATGGCAATAAGGCGGAGTTCGCGCTGGAGGTACTCGGTACGAGTGACTTCCCTTCATTGACCGTGCCCGAATATATTCGCGAAGGCTTGGAATGGCTTGAATCAAAGCTGCGTAAGAAACAGTCAGAGCTAGTGCTCGTTACGACCAATCCCACAGAGGTGATCGTATGAGCTCACTGCCAGATGCCGACCAGCTGATCCAGCAATGCCTGAATCTCGATAACCCCACGAGTTTTTTCCTATACGCGGGCGCAGGGTCGGGTAAAACTTACTCGCTTGTAGAGGCAGTACGAAATTTTAAAGCAAGGTTTTCCGAGCGCTTAGCTGTTGAAGGTCGGCAGGTCGCGGTCATCACCTACACCAATGCAGCAGCGGAAGAAGTCATGCGACGGCTGGAGCATGACCCATTGGTTTGGGTATCCACAATTCACTCCTTCGCATGGGAGATGATCAAAGGATTCAATGACGACATTCGGGAATGGCTCAAGATCAAGTTGGCAATTGACATTGCTGAGCTGGAGAAAAAATTAGCCAAGGCTCGTGGGGAGAATAAGACCTATCGAGCTAACAAGGCTGACCGAGATCGCAAAGTTAAGCGACTTGAGAACATTCAGCATGTTTTCAATTTCACATACAGCCCGACGGGCGACAACCGCGGCCATCAGGCGCTCAATCACTCTGATGTGATTGGCTTAGCTGCTGACTTTATACAGAGGCGCCCTCTCTTAAACGTTCTGGTGGATAAATACCCGGTACTGCTAATCGATGAGAGCCAAGACACCATGGCTCGATTGATGGAAGCTTTCCTAGCCGTGCAGTCTCAGGCATCTGATCGTTTTTGCCTTGGACTGCTAGGGGACACAATGCAAAGCATCTATGGTCACGGCATGCAGAATCTTGCCTCAGCCGTGCCACTGGATTGGGCTAAACCTGAGAAACTCTTGAACAGGCGATGCCCGGTACGCGTAGTCGAGCTGATTAACGAAATAAGAGCCTCGGCGGATACGCACCAGCAAAAGCCCCGTGACGATGCTCCGTTGGGAACGGTGCGGATGTACTGCGTTAGAAACCAACCGACATCTACCTTTGAGACAGAAGATGAGGTTGCCGAGCGCATGGCCGAACTGACTGGCGACAGCAGTTGGAGTTCCGGGATGGAGGGTAGAAAGACTCTGATCCTGGAACACAAAATGGCTAGCCGTCGGATGGGATTCGATGGTGTATTCGTACCGTTATATCAGGTGGAACATCTCAAAACCGGTCTGCTCGATGGCACCCTCCCGGCATTACGAGTTTTTGTTGAAGGCGTGATGCCGATTCTGGATGCAGCTCAGGTAGACAGTTTCAGACTGATGGAAGCCGTGAGGCTTAGTTCGCCCTTACTGACCCGCGATCGGCTGGCAGCGTCGCTCGACCAGGCATTTACGATAGCGCAGGCCGGTAGAGGCGCCGACGCCCTCCTCGCTCTGTTTGCAGACGCCGATCCAACCATCAGCGAAGTCGTAGAGGTGCTCGCTAATACACATCTCCTTGAGTTGCCGGATCGGCTTCGTACAGCGCTTGATATGGGGCCAACTGAGGAGGACTTCCCAGACACTGGCGACCGGGAAGTGCTTGAGGTCCATGCCTACCGCCTGCTGATTCGAAGCCCTTTCTCACAGCTCGCGGCCTACGCGAAATACTGCAGCGAGCTTTCACCTTACGGCACCCATCAAGGGGTCAAGGGTCTCGAGTTTCCGAGAGTAATGGTCATCATCGACGATAAAGAGGCCGCTGGGTTCTTATGGAGCTACGAGAAAGCGCTTGGGGTTCTACCGCCCTCGCCAGGCGACCGCAAAAAAGAAGCGGATGGCGAGGACAACGCCTTGACCCGGACTCGTCGACTGTTTTACGTAACCTGCAGTCGCGCTCAGGAAAGCTTGGCAATCGTGTTCTACACATCTGATCCTGAGGCAGCGATGACCAGTATAGTCAAAGCAGGGTGGCTGCATGAGCATGAGATATCGGTCATGTAGCATCCACTGACTACTTTTGAGGCCGCTCGTGAGCGGTCTCGAAGGTTACGGAGGGATAGCACTATCGAGAATCTGAAATTCGGAGTATCTAAACTTCTGTTTGCACTGCCTCGCTGTCCGGGGACGACTTCCCTTTCTTGCCCGGTTGAAATAGATACTGGCCGTTGCGCATCAGAACGTCTCCCACATAGTGCGGTATAGCTAGTCGCTCCTTGAGCCAGTCGGGGGCATCCCCCTCCATTCGATGCTGAGTAATCTCATTGTTGTAAAATCGCAAGGTCTTGGCAAACGCCAACGCCATCTCTTGAGGCTTAGTGGAGCGAGGGTTTTGGTAGAGCAACGAAAAGGATTCGCCGAACCACCAATGGCCAGTTAACTTGTCTTTTTTTTCTACCTCCTTGTGACGGTGATAGAGGTTGGTAAGGACGACCATATCGACATTGGCGTAGTCATCCGTCGGCGCATAGGATTGCTCAGTGAAAAGCCCATGAGCTCCAGTGAGATAACCTTCCCACTGCATGAAGTCATTTTGATCATCGCAGCCTACAACCAAGACGTTATATTCGTCCTGCCGGGTCGGATCAGGAAATTTATCATGGGCGTCCATCAGGTACGCCTTGAGTTTGTTGTCCATATGGAGTCCCTTTACAAGCTCATTGCCCCCGCTTGCAAAGGTCTCCTGTAGCTTAGCAGCAGCGTCGTTGTAGTCGGGCATCCGGCCGACCGCTCTCATGATGAATGCGCCACTCTCGTCAATCTTTTGCTTCATGGTGAAGTCAGCACACTTCACTTCAACGTTGAATTTGAAGCCTTCGTTTTGGAATGAGCAATCGACATCTCGAGGCGGCGCTACCTTGTCTTCGTAGACGAACCCTTCAGGGAAAAATCGTGCGTAGTGTGCGCAAACCGTAAGCTCAACGGCCGCTTGTAGGTACTGCGTCTCGCTAGGCATTGAATCTTCTAGGCGGAGTTTTTTAAGCACAAGGTCTTCAAATTCTGACTTGGTAAGATGCTGGCCGATGCATTCCAAAGCTTTCACCATCTCTTCGCGATAATCATTAGGCGGGATGTAGGGATTGCACACCGTGACTGAAAGCGGCTCGCGTACCTCAGGAAGTTTTGACATGCATGGTTCCATGATCTGATGGTTTTGTTAGTTCACGAGGAGCCGCAGCCTTTGGCCTAGAGCGTCTCATTCGGTTTTAGCCCTGTACGAACCCCGTTCAGCATACGAACCGAGGATGGAGCAAGATTTTACGCGGTTCACCGCGCCGATTCTTGATTAGTAGCGGTCGGAAATCATCTCGGACATGCGAGTGACGCAACCCATGGTTTGAACTGGAGACATCCATCTGCGGGTGGGTTCTGACGGATGAGATCAGCACGTTTTGGTCGCTGAGCCCAGACCCTGCAATGTGGGTCGGACATAGCATTATGGTCGGGCCGCTTCACCAATTGTGTTGCGGGAACTGATACTAGCGGCTTCGCGCCCCCAACGAAGAGCTGCAACGCGAAGCTCACCGGGCGGTTAATTCAGCAAGGGAAACAGTTCAATGCTGCTGCCCGAAGACCGCACTCGGCTCGTCATTGAAGCCCAGGATAAAGGCGTACGCAGCGGGCCTTGAGCGCGCGCCTTTTGAGAGCGCGGAGAAACAACGCAAAGGGTATCAAGAGCAGGCGGGTTCAATCACACCCGGCTGAGCTGAGCCGATCCAGCATGATATTGTGGGAGCTGTCGAAGACGGTATTCGATCAGGCAGCCCGAATCTCATTGAATTACCGATCATGCCCAGATGAACAGGGAGCTTGCCCCGTTGGGGGCATAGCCGCCCTCGCTTTCAGGCTGCTCCAGATACACATCAACGTTTAGCACTCACGCCGATTGCCCAAGCAAGAGCAGTGTCTTGCGGTCCGGCTCACCCGAATAAAACTGCTCGATCGCCTGCTGATACACAGCGGGGCCGGACTGGACACTCTTGAACAGCGTAAGACAGGAGCGAAATTTCAGGTCATCGGGCGAGCCGAATATCCGCTCGGCACTCACCCCTCGGTGCTGCAAAACGGCCGCGACGCACGCCTCCAGTCGTGGCCCCAGCAACTCATGCTGGAGGTAGGCACGAGCCTCGGCAAGGCCGGAAATCGCGAAGCGTCCGGCCATATCGGAGCGACCCAGCCTCCGCAATTGCGGGAAGACGAACCACATCCAATGGCTCGCCTTGCGGCCCGCGCGCAGCTCGACCATGACCCGACTGAACACCGGGCGCTGAGCCTCGACGAAACGGGACAGATTGAACGTATCCTGCATGATTCGCTGCTCCTAAGATAAGCGCGTCGGTAATCTCAGTTCTGCGCACAGTCCGCCGCCTTCGCGATTTCTCAAGGTCAGGGTGCCGCCGAGGGCTTGTGCCAGTTGCTGGGCGATAGCCAGGCCCAGGCCCGTGCCGCCGGTGCTGCGGTTGCGCGAATTTTCCACGCGGTAAAATGGCTCAATCACGCGGGCCAGCTCCTCTTCGGCGATGCCGGGACCACGATCCATCACGGTCACCGAGAGGCTGTCGCCGTCCTTCGATTCGACCCGCAGCTGCGCTGCACCGGCGAATTTGAGCGCGTTATCCGTGAGGTTTACTAGCACTCGGCGCAGCGCGTGGGGCCGCGTGTGAATCACTGCGGCGCTTTTGCCGCTGAGCTGCACGTCCTTGCCCATGTCCTGGTAGTCAAACACGAGGCTGTCGAGGAATGAATCAAGATCGGTACGGCGGCTTTCTTCGGTGGCACCATGCACGCTGCGGGCATAGGCAACGCCTTCACGCACCAGATGCTCCATCTCGCCGAGGTCATTCCACAATTTGTCTTTGTCGCCGCAGTCGTCCATCAATTCGGCACGCAGCTTCATGCGCGTGATCGGGGTTTGCAGGTCGTGGGAAATCGCCGCCAGCAGTTGCATGCGCTCTTTCAGATAGGTCGCAATGCGCGCCTGCATGGCATTGAAGGCGATGGCAGCGTGCGCGACTTCGGTCGGGCCTTGTTCATCCAGATGCACCGGGTGAGTATTGGGATCGAGGTTTTCCACGGCCTGGGCCAGGCGGGTCAGCGGGCGTATGGCAATACGCACAGCCAGCCACGTGCATAAAATCATCAAGGCCAACTGGCCCAGCAAAACCACCGGCAGCCACGGCGACAACGGCACCATCGAGGGGCGCACGTCGATGGTCACCGGGCTGCCGTCGGCCAGTTTCAGATGGACCTGGAAATGTTTGATAGGCCCGGGAATGTCTGTCACGGTCATCGGGTAATTCTTGCCGATGGCCTCCTTGATCGAGGTCACTGCAATCGGCGTGTCACGCAGAGCGACGCCTGGCGAGCCTTCGTCGAGCAAATAGCGGTAATTGCGTCGATCCAGTTGTTTCAACCAATTCATGCGTTCCTCGGCGGGCAAGCGGTCAAGGATGGCAATGGACGTCGATACATCGGTTTCCAGGTTACCGAGCATGGTGTTTTTTGCGGTTTCGTAACGCTCGTAATACTGCACGCCGAATGACAAGGCCTGCGCCAGGGTCAGCCCTATCAGAAAGATCAGCGACAGCCGCGAGATGAGGGTACGAGGCCAATGCAGCGAAGGCTTCATGCCGGTGCTCCAAGCACTTGCACCGGCAGCGAAAAGACATACCCCTCGCTGCGTACGGTTTTGATGTAAGCCGGCTCGCGAGCATCGTCAAGCAGGCGTTGGCGCAGGCGGCTGACCAGCAGATCAATGGAACGGTCGAACAGGTCGGCGTCACGGCCCTGGGTCAGGTTGAGCAACTGGTCGCGATTGAGGACCCGTTGCGGATGGTCGAGGAACACCCGCAGCAGGCGATATTCAGCGCCGCTGAGGGCGACCATGGTGCCGTCTTCATCAAGCAGATGGCGGGCGGAGGTGTCCAGGCGCCAGCGCCCGAACCCCAGCCACCTTCCGGTTTCGGTAACGACCAAGTTGGGCGGCAGCATGCGCGTACGGCGCAGCACAGCGTTGATGCGCGCCAGCAATTCACGGGCGGCGAACGGCTTGACCAGGTAATCGTCGGCGCCCATTTCCAAGCCGATGATGCGATCGGTTTCGTCGTTGCGGGCGGTCAGCATCAGCACCGGCGTGGCCTTGTGTTTGCCGGCGCGAATGTCGCGGCAGAGCACCAGGCCATCGTCGCCGGGCATCATGATGTCAAGCACGATCAGGTCCACCGGCGTGGACTCGAGAAACGAGCGCATCTGGCGGCCATCCGCAACCACGGTGGTCCGCAGGCCGTTCTTCTTCAGGTAGTTGCCTACCATCTCTCGAATCTCACGGTCATCGTCCACGATGAGGATGTGATCAACGTGTTCCATGGGCCAAGCCTCTGTCAATGGGAATTGCGGCTCAGTCTATAGGGGCTGAGCCCGTTCGCCCGCGGCGGTTTGTATTGCAGTGTATCTGCTCTGGCGAAGGATACATGCAGAGGCAAAAACAACAATTTCCTAGGTTTTGTATGGCTGTGTATCGGGACGGGGTCCTGATACGAACCGATTTATCCGCGCCTGTTTTTGACACAGACGAGATACCTCGCGGGCTTCTAATGAGCCACATCGAGGCCAACCCAAGCGCCTCGGCTCAACTGAACGACCCAACCATTGAAGCCTTGAGGAAACGACCATGAACGCCAATACGCTCTATGCCACTTGCCTGTTTGCCGCCCTGAATATCTGCACCTTCTCGGCCCGCGCCGAAGCCGACGTCACGCCGCAGACCTACACCTACGGCACGCACCTGGACATCCAGAAAGTGGTGGCATTGACACAGGATGCCGGGGCTGCCTGCGGCATTGTCGATGCCCAGCTGACCTACCTGAATTCGCAGGGCAAGACCGAGATCCTGAACTACCGCAAATTTGCCGAATGCCACAGCGATAACTGAGCCCTGCCCACATTTCATCAGGAGACCCTTATGTTCCTCATCGCATTCCTGGGCGGCTTATTGACCGTCCTCAGCCCTTGTATCCTGCCGGTCGTGCCATTTCTGTTCGCCGGTATCGACCGCACACGCTCATCGATCCTGCTTACCCTTGGCGGCATGGTCCTGACCTTCGTGCTGATTTCCAGTCTGGCCGTGGTCAGCAGTGAATGGGTGATTCAGGCCAATAACGCCGGGCGTCATGTGGCACTGGTGGTGATGGCGCTGTTTGCCTTGTCGCTGATCTCGGCGCGAATCAGTGGCTGGCTGGCCAGCCCGTTCGTGTTACTGGGCAATCGCCTCGCCCCCCAGACGCGCAAAATGTCCGGGCCGCTGGGTTCGCTGATGATCGGCGTCGCCACCGGCCTGCTCTGGGCGCCGTGCGCCGGGCCTATCCTCGGGGTGATCCTTACCGGCGCCATGCTGCAAGGCGCCAATGCGCAAACCAGCCTGCTGCTGGTGGCCTACGGCCTGGGCAGTGCACTGTCGTTGGGTACGCTGATTTTCGCCGGACGCG
Organism: Pseudomonas libanensis; assembly: GCF_001439685.1. Taxonomy (GTDB): domain Bacteria; phylum Pseudomonadota; class Gammaproteobacteria; order Pseudomonadales; family Pseudomonadaceae; genus Aquipseudomonas; species Aquipseudomonas libanensis. The sequence continues at coordinate 61,986 of NZ_JYLH01000002.1, read as the reverse complement.
GTTTAGTCAATCGCCTGAAGGCCTCGATTCCGGTCACTGGTCGGCTGCGGCGCGCCACCGGTTTTGCAGTCCTGGCCGCAGCGCTGGTGATTTCTACCGGTGCCGACAAGACGCTGTTGGCCGGGGCGTCGTCCGAAGGCGTCAGTGTGCTGGAAAAAGGCGTGCTGGAACGCGTCCCCAAAGTCGTCGAATACCTGGTAAGCAAGGCCAAGGCCGAACCCACCCTCGACAGCGCCCAAGGCCCGATGCCGTCGCTGGCCGGCGCAGTGGTATGGCTCAATTCGCCCGCACTGACCAGTGAGTCGCTCAGAGGCAAAGTGGTGCTCGTCGATTTCTGGACTTACGACTGCATCAATTGCCAGCACGCCCTGCCGTATGTGAAGGACTGGGCGCAGAAATACGAGAAGGATGGCTTGGTGGTAATCGGCGTCCACACTCCGGAATACGGCTTTGAACGGATCATCAGCAATGTCAGGGATGAGGTGAAAAAGCTCGGCATCACTTACCCGGTGGCCATCGATAACAACTACGCGATCTGGCGCAACTTCGGTAACCAGTACTGGCCCGCGCACTACCTGATCGACGCCAAAGGGCAAGTGCGTTTCACCCACTTCGGAGAAGGTCGCTACGAGACGCAGGAAAAGATAATTCAGCAACTGCTGCAGGAGGCGAAAGCTGCAGCCGCGTAACCCTTAAAAAAACAATGGCCCACAGGCAACGCGCCGTGGGCCATTAGCTTTTTCTGCTGCTGCCTGGGTTGCGCGACCGCAATCTCCCGCCAACCCCAGGTTAATCGGACACGATGCTTTTGGCCTCAAGAAATGCTTCCAGCCCAAAGACTCCAAACTCCCGGCCGACACCGGACTGCTTTACCCCGCCGAACGGCGCCAGCAGCTCTGGCGAAATTCTGTTGATCAACACCGAGCCGGCCTGCAACTGGGTCGCCAGGCGTTGGGCACGTTCCGGTTGCCGGGAAAACACATAAGCCTGCAAACCGTAGAGACTGGCATTGGCAATAGCGATCGCCTGTTTTTGCGAGTCATACGCAATGATCGATAGCACCGGGCCGAAAATCTCCTCTTGCGCGATGTCCATGTCATTGCTGACATCGGCAAAGACCGTAGGCCTGACGAAATAGCCCTTGTCCAAGCCGGTCGGCCTGCCCTCCCCGCCGATAATCAACGTCGCGCCTTGCGCCTGCCCGCGGCGAATGAAAGTTTGTACGCGGTCGAATTGGGCGCGATTGACCAGCGGCCCGAGAGCAGTGGCCGGATCCTGCGGATCGCCGACGACCATCGTTCCAACCAGGCTTTTCACACGGTTGATAATGTCCTCGGCGTGCGTGCGTGGCACCAGCAGACGTGTGCCGGCGACACATGCCTGACCGTTGTTCATGAACGCAGCATTCAGAGCCAGGGGAACGGCGATGTCGAGATCGGCGTCATCCAGGATGATAGAGGCCGACTTCCCCGTGAGCGACAGACTCACTCGCTTCATGGTCTCGATTCCGGCACGTGCAATGAGCTTTCCGGTGGCGGTGGACCCGGTGAATGAAATTTTCGCGATGAGTGGGCTGGCGCTGATTTCGTCACCCACATCACTGCCGCGTCCCAACAGAATGTTGAAAACCCCTTTGGGCAACGCTGCGCGATGCAACGCTTGGGCGAGCACAGTGGTCTGCAAGGGGCTCAACTCGCTCGGTTTGATGACCGAGGCACAACCAGCCGCGATGGCCGATGCCAGTTTGCTGCATATCGTCCCGGCGGTGCTGTTCCAGGGGGCAAACAGCGCGGCGACTCCGACCGGCTCCATCACCACGGTAGCGTCACCGACCGAACGACTCAGGTCGAAGTGTTTCAACACCTGCGCCGCATTGGCAAATGACTGCGAAGCGTAGCGACTGACCCATTGCGCACGGGCAAACGGCGCACCGTACTCTTGGATGGCGGTATCGCGAATTTCATTCGTGCTCGCCAGCACGGCAGCCTGCAACTGCTCGAGCATGTGGATACGCTCGGCCTTGGAGGTGCGGCCCATCGCGACTTGAGCACGCGAAGCCGCCGCGATAGCTCGCCTGGCATCTTCACGATCAGCCAGGGTGAGCGTACCGATGACCTCCTCGGTAGCCGGATTGATGCATTGCACCGTTTCATTGCCCTGAACGGGAACGAATGCTCCATCAATGTAACTGTGATTGATCTTCCACATCGTGGCGTACCTGATTGGTTGCGGTTGCCCGCGATAAGCACAACGCCCGGTATGCCCAGGCGTTGGCCGCGTCGAATCCCCCCTCTCCCGCGTTTCAGCGTTGCACAACTTCAAAACGAAACCCGTCGGGCGACGTGCAAAACTCGCCTCGGCGTAGAGCTCTGAAAACGCTGCTTCGCCCTCAGCGTGTCATTTCGCCGTGGCGGCTTTTTCGATCAGGCGGGCAACCGGTTCCGGGTTCGATACCATCACGACATGTGAAGCGCCCTTGATCACTTCCACGGCTTTGGCAGCGGCGCGCTTGGCCATGAATGCCATCGCTTGCGGGGGAATGTTCTTGTCCTTGTCGCCGTAGATGTACCAGGACGGAATATGCTTCCAGGCAGGGCTGCCGGACGCTTCATTGAGCGCCGCTTCCGTTACCGGACGTTGGGTGGCGGCCATCAATGCCGCCTCCTTCGCGGGGACGTCAGCGGCAAACTGGTTGTGAAATTTGTCCTGCTGGATGTACAAATCCTTGCCCCCATCGGCCAGCGGTACAGGCGCAGCCAGCGTTGGGCCCAGCGTGCTGCCCGGGAATTTGCCGGCCAGCCCGGCGACGGTTTCCCCGGCCTCAGGTGCAAACGCACTGACGTAAACCAGGGCTTTGACGTTGACATGATCGTTGGCCGCATCACTGATAACGTTGCCGCCATAGGAATGGCCGACCAACACCACCGGCGAATGAATGCTCGTCAGCAATGCCGAGATTGCCGAACCATCGCTCTTTACACCACGCAATGGGTTGGCAGCAGCAACCACCGGGTAACCGTCCTTCTCGAGAATCTTCACGACGCCATTCCAACTCGACGCATCGGCAAAGGCGCCATGCACGAGCACAATCGTCGGTTTTTCAGTTTGCGACCAGGCGTGTGTCGCCATGCTCAGGCTGACGGCGACGGCCAGTGCGGTTAATACTTTTTTCATTGTTAACTCCGGGTTTGACGGGAATCAGGGAGCGAAGCGAGTGAAGACAAAGTCGTGATTACGCACTCGCGCCTGGTGACAGGCGAAGCAGGTTTCGTGCTGGGCTTCATCGGCCGGTTTACCGTTGATAAACCGCCCGAATCCCCAGCCACCGGTTGCTGCATATTTTTTCGAGTCCTTGACCATCACCTGCACGGTCGTGGCCGGCCCCGGGATGGACGCCGGCTCGAATTCCGGGGACTGCACATGTTTCCAGGCCAGCTTTACCAGCACCGTGCCATCGGGGAATGGCAGCGTTGAATCCTGATAAGCCTTGATGGCCGAGTCATTTCCGAGCACGGCTCGCAGTTCATTCAGGGGGGCTGCTTCCTGCGCCGGCGCAATCAGCGGCCATAGCCGGTAGTTTTCAGGCAATTTCACGCCATAGATCGGTGAGGCGTCGCCATTACTGGCGTCGCCCGAGGCAACACCGGTAGCGGTCAACGCTGCGATTGCAATGGCAGCCGACATCGCGGCCAGAAATTTCAGCTTCATCATCGCCATCCTCTCAGCCGGTTTTCAAAGATGATCGGCGTCGATCACCGCCTGGGAGAAGGCTTTCGGCGCTTCCTGCGGCAAGTTGTGACCTACACCACCGGTAATCAATCGGTACTCATACTTGCCAGTGAAGCGCTTGGCGTACGCTTCGGCAGGTGGGTGCGGTGCGCCGTTCGCATCACCTTCCAGGGTGATGGTGGGCACGCTGATGGATGGGAATGCCGCGAGTTTCTTTTCCAGCGCGTCGTATCTGGCCTCGCCCTTGACCAACCCCAGGCGCCAGCGATAGTTGAAAATCGACACGGCCACATGATCCGGGTTTTGCAAGGACGCCGCGCTGCGCTCATAAGTGGCGTCGTCGAAATTCCACTGTGGCGACGCCAGCTTCCAGATGAGCTTGGCGAAGTCATGGGTGTTTTTCTCGTAGCCCAGGCGCCCGCGCTCGGTCGCGAAGTAGAACTGGTACCACCACTGCAGTTCGGCGGCTGGCGGCAATGGCGCCTTGCCCGCCTCTTGGCTGCCTATCAGATAACCGCTCACAGCGACCAGGGCTTTGATTCTTTCCGGCCACAGTGCGGCAACGATATCTGCAGTGCGGGCGCCCCAGTCAAACCCACCCAGCACCGCCGTCTTGATCTTCAGCGCGTCCATGAAGTCGATCAGGTCGCTCGCCAGCGCAGCAGGTTGACCATTGCGAACTGTCTTGGCCGAGAGAAAATGCGTATCGCCATAACCACGCGCAGAAGGGATCAACACTCGATATCCCTTGTCCGCCAAAGCAGGAGCGACATCAGCGTATGCGTTGATATCGTAGGGCCAGCCGTGCAACAAAATGACCACAGGGCCATCGGCTGGGCCGAGTTCCGCGTAAGAAACGTCCAGCAGCCCCGCTTTCACATGCTTAAGAGCACCGAGAGAGGTGTGAGCTCCCGGCGTGATAGCCCCAATGGTGGACGCGGGTACATCAGCCGCGCTGGCTTGGGAAAAACCGACAGCCACCGCTGCGAATTGCAGCACCGCTGCTGCCAACAGCGATGGGGCAAGACCTCGCAGGCGGCTGAATTTATGTTGGTTGTTCAGCAAGGTCATCTCCATGATATTTCTCCGTAGCGAGCCGCCGAATAGCGACCCGGTGTGTTGACTCGATGGCGTGTGAGCTACTGGGCTGTCTTCGTTGCGCTCAGCTTGGCGCGCAGCGGCCGGAAGGCCTCCCGCAACTCTTCGCTGAACAATTGAGGTTGCTCCCAGGAAGCGAAGTGGCCGCCCTTGTTAACCTGGCTGTAGTAGGAAAGTGATGGGTAAGCGCGTTGCGCCCAGCTTTTTGGCGCCTGGTAGATCTCGTGCGGGAAGACCGTGATCGCCACCGGCACCTTGATGCTTGCGGTGTTCTGCGCGGCAGCGCTGAAATTGTTGTTGTTGTTTTCCCAGTAGAAACGCGATGACGATGCGCCTGCGTTCGTCAGCCAGTACAGGCTGATATCGTCCAGCATCTCGTCACGGCTCAATACCCGTTCAGGCTGGCCATCACTGTCCGTCCATGCGGCGATTTTTTCGTACATCCACGCCGCAGTTCCGGTAGGCGAATCGGCCAGCAGGTAACCGATAGTCTGCGGGCGCGTAACCATCATCGCGCCGTATGCTGCATTGCGGCCGAAGAAGGTGCTCAAGGAATCAAACGCCTTGCGTTCAGGCTCAGTGAGCCCGACAGGCGCCGGGTCACCACTACTGATCGGCTTGACCAATTCGGGCGGGATGGTGGCCGGCATGTTCAAGTGAATGCCCAACAGACCCGGAGGATTCAGGCGGCCCAATGCATCCGATATCACCGAACCGTGATCTCCGCCCTGGGAAACATAGTGGGTATAACCCAGACGCTTGATGAGCACATCCCAAGCCTTCGCGACTCGATCCGGCCCCCAGCCCAATTCAGTTGGCTTACCGGAAAAACCGTGTCCCGGAATCGATGGAATGATCACGTCGAACGAATCTTCAACCTTACCGCCGTAAGCAACGGGATCCGTTAGCGGGCCGATAGTTTTCAGGAACTCGAATTGTGAGCCAGGCCATCCGTGTGTCAGAAGCAGCGGCATCGCGTTGGGGTTTCGCGAGCGAACATGGATGAATTGAATATCGACGCCGTCGATAGTGGTGATGAATTCAGGCAGCGCATTGAGCTTTGCTTCGGCCTTGCGCCAGTCATAGCCGCTGCCCCAATACTTCACCAGCGCCTGGACCTGGGCTAACTGCACTCCTTGGGAAACGTCATTGACGGTCTCTTTGTCCGGCCAGCGGGTCGCTGCAATGCGCTTTTTCAGATCGGTCAATTGAGCTTCATCGACGTGAATTCGATAAGGTCGAATCGATTCGGGATTGGTCGAGGCCGAACTGGCAACTGACGCATCGGCGGCCGGGCCAGCAGCCCAGGCACCACCGTTGCCGGTTATCAGGGCCAACCCCAAAACACCCATTCTCACGGAAGAGGCCAGACAATGGCGCCAGGTGAAACCGAACGTAGCTGCAGGCATTTTGAATTTCCTATAAGTCATTGTTCGACAACGTCGCGAAACGCGCAGAGATAGCCGCGAGTTAAATGAGTCATCCATTGGAGAAGGTTTGCGCCTTCTCGATGGGTTCATTTAAAGCCCCGCAGGTATCCCGTATGTGTCATCAACCGACTTAAAAGAATCGCTGTGTATCTATCCAAAGCGCAGATACAAAACGATACAAACCGACCACTCGCTCATAAGAAAAGCCAATGCCCCGACTTGTCGGGGCATTGGCTTTTCTGGGACGCGGAAAACATAAGGGTTTTTCAGCCCATCAAGCCCGGCAAAGGGCATCGAGGCCTCGTCGATTGCCAGGCGGCATGACTACCCAAGGAACGCGCAGATACCCCGCTCAACTTCAGGCCCCTCCACGCTTAAACCTGGGAATGTCCAATCCCAAGCTCTCGCGCAACGTCGTGCCTTCATATGCCGTGCGATACACGCCACACGCTTGCAACAACGGTATGACTTGTTTACCTCGCCTATCTCGGCGCAGGAATGCTGATAGGCCATGATTGTCACGAAGATGGGGCTTCGGGCCTATTCCAGCCTGAGGGAGCGTCCCTGACGGAACGCCCTTTCCTCTATGACTCAGCGGCGAAAGAGACGGTCTAGAACCAGCAGCGCTACTGCACCAATCGCGATGGCAGCAACTGGTTTTTCTTTAACAAACGTAGTGACGCCGTCCACTACGTCGCCGTAGGTCTGGGTCAACTGACCTGCAGCTTGACGACCAGCGCCTTCTGCTTCCAGTTTAGAATCACCAAACAGCTTCCCAACGACGCTCTGTGCCTTTCCAGCAACCTTTTCTGCAACACCTTCGACTTGTTCACTCTTCATAAATCACCAAACCTTTGCGTGTAATTAGTTAGCTCAGGTTCAACCTGAGCCAGGCGCTAGCTGCACAGCGTTAGGGGGATGAGCGTCAGCATAAGTTCAAAGTTGTTGAGGCTCTTGGGGTGGCCGCTGGATTCCTGCTCGAACTCCTCACGCCTCGTTTGCACTCCAGCCCCGCCGACCACACCAGCTCGCCCTACAAGATCTTGTAGTCGCTAACCCTCCACAAGTCCTCTATAAAAAACCGCACTCCCCCCTCCCCCAAGGAACACCCTGCCATGCACATGGAAGAGCACACGCTGAGCGCAATGGACGACGAGCTTAAACTCATGCTGGGCCGCTTTCGGCATGAACAATTCGTCGAAAAACTAGGGTGGCGATTGCCTATCCCACCGCACCAGGCCGGTTATGAATGGGATCAATACGACAACGAGCACGCCCGTTACCTCCTGGCGTTCAACGAGCAGCGTTCAATCGTCGGCTGCGCTCGGCTGATACCCACCACATTCCCCAACCTGCTGGAGGGTGTGTTCAGCCATGCCTGCGCAGGCACACCACCCAGGCATCCCGCCATTTGGGAAATGACACGCTTCACCACCCGCGAGCCGCAACTGGCCATGCCGTTGTTCTGGAAAACCCTCAAGACCGCCAGCCTGGCGGGTGCCGATGCCATCGTCGGAATCGTCAACAGCACGATGGAACGCTATTACAAGATCAACGGGGTCAAGTACGAACGCCTGGGATCGGTTATCGAGCATCAGGGCGAAAACATCCTCGCCATCAAACTCTCGGCTCACCGGGAACACCACCGCGGCGCCCGCTTACCTTCAGCCTTCACGTCTGACGCATTCTTGGAAGAGACTGCTTGATAATAACGGCCGAGTCGTCCTCTTGGGCGACTCGGCGCAGCAGATGAACCTCAGATATAGCCCAGCGCGACGGCGTAAGACACTGCCTGTACGCGGTTGCTGGCGCCAATTTTGCGTTGGATGTTGCGGTGATGGTAGTTCACGGTGTCGGTGCATACGCCCATGATCACGCCAATTTCCTCCGAGGTCTTGCCATCGGCGGTCCAGCGCAACACACCACATTCGCGCTCGCTGAACTCTACATCCGTGTTGAACGCACGAACATCAGTCTCCAGCGCGGAAATTTTCTCCAGGGCCGCTGCCGCAAACGCTTTGGTCACTGGCTTCAATGCTTCAAATTCCTGAAGACTGATGGCGTTGTCCTTGCGTGCCAGGCTTAACACCCCGACCCGGCCCTGGGTGTTGAACGAAGGTTGGGCCAGGCCATGGCATAGACTCGAGTCGTTGGCTTCTGACCACAGGTCCGAGCAGTCTCGGAACAAGTCGTTGCTCCATAAAATGGGGGCCGACGAGACCTTGCTGTGTTTCACCGTGGGGTCGATCGTCGCATAGTTAGCGGCTTGATATCGTTGTAGCCAGTGCTCGGGATAGTTGCCGTACATATAGGTCTTGGGCCGCATGAACGGCGTCACGCTGCACATGCCATAGGCAAAAAAATCGAACCGCAGTTCACGCAAGGCTCTCAATGCAACAACAGTGAACTCCTCCATGTTCATGGTTTGTGCAAAGATACTGTAAAAATAAGCATCCCATCCCAACAGCTGTCCTAATTCCATTTTGAACACTTATAAGACTCCAAGGGAGTCGTGAGACTAAACTAACCTGAACGCCTGTCAACACCCAAAATCAACACTCATAGACTGCTTCGCACTAGCGACATGTTTTTTATGTCTAACCCAACTAACTAGCCATAGGCCACTGTTTCTCAGCCGACGAATGAGCCTGCACCTTCATAATAATGCAACACTCCATCCGCCTGATCGCGGCCGCCCTGAGCTACTACAAGATCTGGTAGTTCCAAGCCCGGGAAACGCAGGTATATAAACAACGCCACACAAAACAATTAATGCGAAACAGTTCAAAAGCATTCAATTTCGTCGCATGCAATTAACTAATTATTTAATTGATTGTTCGCGATTTTAATCAACTAAGGAGAACATTGCCCATGCCCGGTTCGCTTTCATCTGGCGGCTTTAATGACCATCTTGAAACCGATGCCCCCACTTCCTGCACTCCTTCGAGCTGCAAGACGGCAAAGTAAAACGCAACCGCGAATTCATGAATGTCTTTCAACTATTGCGCGCCTTGGGTATTTGCGCCCGCTGCCTGCGTCCTAACGTCGCAGCCGCCAGCTCTTGGAAAATCCCACACAAGCCTTAGAATCGCGCGCTCGCTTGCAGTCGTCGGGGTCGATGGCTGGAGGCTAGCAACGCGTACCTGAATAGCTGGCCACACATTCGTCATGTGTGTCCGACTCAACCACCCTCATTTGCACAACACACTTCGGTTTGGCAATCGCATGCACGCCTGTGCCTGTTTCACTGTTCGATTCTAGAGGTCTATATGTCTGCGCGTTTGCTGGCCATGGCGCTGGCGCCCTTGCTCGGGCTGTTCATTGTTGCTTTGGGCAACGGCTTTCTTTCATCCCTGACCACCCTTCGACTGGACGCGGCCGGTGCCTCGGCCACCATGATTGGTATCGTTTCCTCGGCGTACTTTATTGGCCTGACGCTGGGCGCCGTCTTTAATGATCGATTGATTCTGCGCATCGGTCATATCCGCGCCTACGGCAGCTTTGCCTCGTTGATCGCGGTGACCATCCTGCTGCAAGGATTGTTCTATGACACGTGGGGCTGGTTCGCGCTGCGTCTGATCAACGGCTGGGCCACGGTCGGGGTGTTCCTGGTGATCGAGAGCTGGCTGCTGCTGGCCGGCGACGCGAAGATCCGCGGGCGCTTGCTCGCGCTGTATATGATCGTGCTGTATGGCGCGGGAGTGCTGGGCCAGGCTGCGCTGGGGAAGATCACCGGCTTGAGCGACAGTGCACCGTTCATGGTGGCCGGCATGCTTGCTTCGTTATCGGTGCTGCCTATTGTGATCCTGCCACGGGTGTCGCCGCTGCTGGATCAGGTTGAACCCCTCAAGCCACGGCAACTGCTGGGCGTGACGCCGACCGGGCTGATCGGGTGTTTTGGCTCGGGAGTCACCATTGCGGCGATTTACACCTTGCTGCCGCTGTACCTGCAACGCGCCGGCCTGGATGTCGGCGAAGTCGGCAGCATGATGGCCTGGACAATCCTCGGCGCCATGCTCCTGCAATATCCAGTCGGGCGCTGGTCCGACCACAAGGAACGTTTGCAGGTGCTGACAATTCTGGCGATGGCCTGCACGGTCTTGTCGCTGGTGATCGTATTGCTACCGTTATCCTCGGTGATGCTGGCCGTGCTGCTGTTCCTGCTCGGCGGCGCGGTGTTCGCGCTCTACCCGGTTGCCGTCAGCCATGCCGCCGACCGCGCCCCTGCCGAAGCGCTGGTACCGATGATCCAGGGCCTGCTGCTGATCAACTCGTTGGGCTCGGCGATCAGTCCGATGATGATCTCACCGGTGATGAATTCGTTCGGCCCAAGTGGACTGTTCTGGGTGTTCGCGCTGGTCAACCTGTGCATGGTCAGCTTTTTCTTATGGCGCCGTAACAAACGCCCCGCCCCGTCCAATCCAGCACCTTTTACCGCTGCGGCAACGTTCTCGCCGACCGGTGCTGAATTGCGCGTGACCGAAGATCTGCGCCAGGCGGCGCAGGATCATCCGCCCATGGTCGATGCGCTGAGTGGCGAGCCCACCCACTCCCAGTCCTGAACCCCACCCAATCGCCCCTGGCCCGTGCGGCTTATGCGCTTTCCCGCTTCTCTTTTACTGTCGGCTGTGGGCTCAACGCCCACGGCGCCATCAACCGCTGCGGGCTCTGGCAAGTTTTACGCTTAAGCACAAAGCCCTGGCACTTTTGCGCAAACTGTTGACGGTCTTGCACCATATCCATCTGCATTTGTGCCAGCTCACGTTCGCGACAGCGCTCAACCTGCTGAATATCCATCGCGGCTTTACGGGCACGTGCTTGAAGGCATTTCTCATCGGTCAACGCACTGCTGGCCTGCTGCATGAGCCACCGACCGAATGCGTCTGGGCAACGCGGTCCGATGCCTTGGATCATTGCGTATTGCTGGGCTTGGAGGGCACTGATGGGCAGGCATTCTTCGGTGAGTTTGTGCGCGATTTCACTGCCGACGGCCCGTGGCAGGCTGTAGGTCCAGTATTCGGAGCCATAAAGCCCCATGGTTTTGTAATGCGGGTTGAGCACGACACCCTCGCGGGCCAATACAACATCGGCGGCCAGCGCCAGCATCACGCCGCCTGCGCCAGCGCTGCCGGTCAGGCCGCTGATTACCAGTTGCCTCGCTGTTAGAAGCTCCAGGCACACATCGTCGATGGCCTGGATGTTGGCCCAGGCTTCCAGCCCCGGCACTTTGGCGGCCTGGATGACGTTGAGATGAACACCATTGGAAAAACTGCCGCGCCCGCCCTTGATCAGCAACACCTGGGTATCTCGCGCCTTGGCCCAGCGCAATGCAGCCACCAGGCGCTGGCATTGTTCGGTGCTCATGGCGCCGTTATAGAACTCGAACGTCAGTTCGCCGACGTGTCCGATTTCGCGGTAGCGAATCGGTTGATAAACCAGCGCATTAAACGCCTGGTGGGCGATGGAGCTATCGAGCACCGGCACGCCGGCCAACCGCTCAGCCAGGACCTGCCGTGCCGGCAGCTTGAAGGTCTCCTCCCCTGGCTGGGCTTTGGGTTTGAGCGAGCCGATCCACAGGCTGCGGTCGCCGGCCGCCACCAGCACGGCGTCGTCCTGTATCGCAAGGATTGCTCCCGGCGTACCCTGGCGTGAATCCAGGTGTGCGTCGTACAGGTAATACTGCCCGCCCTCAAGGCTTGCCAGCACGCCGGGCTGGCCATCGGCGGCGTCGATGCTGCGTTTGATGAAGCTTGCGCAATCGAACCAACTGAAGGTTCGGTCGGCCTGGGTCATGTTCGGCTGCAAACGTCCGATAACGTTGGGTTGTGTGTAGTCGAGCGGCACCGGGACGAAGCCGTTGGCAAACTTTTGCACCACATCGCGGATGCACACCATCGCGGCGTCACTCACCGGGCCGTTGTACAGCTCGGATTTGCGCATATCAGTGGGCATGTCGAATTCGCAGGTGGACCAGATCGGCCCGGCATCCATTTCCTCTACCGCTTGCAGGGCCGTGACACCCCAGCGGCTGAGCTGCCCGGTAATGGCCCAATCCAGTGCACTGGCGCCACGGTCGCCGATGATGCCCGGATGAATGATCACTACCGGTCGCTGCGCATGGCTCCACAGCTGCTGTGGCACACGGTCCTTGAGAAAGGGGCAGATCACCAGATCGGCGCCTGAATCCTCGATCTGCCGGCACACCGAGGCTTCATCAGTGAACACCACCACGCTGGGGTCGTGACCCGCCTGGCGCAAGTCCAGCCAGGCGCGCTGGGTCAAACCGTTGAACGCCGACGATAACAAGAGGATCTTCAATGACCGCATGGCTGACTCTTCCTTGAGAATGCGCGGCCAGAGAGGCTCCTTGAGCCGTCCCTGGCCTTTGATGGATCACAAGATTATAGCGCTCGCCGGTACGGTCACCTGATCAGGATCAATCTTGCGTGCCCAGCCCGGCGATCAACGCATCGAGCACCACGCGAACCTTGGGCTGCGCCTGGCGGCTCTTGATCCAGACCAGGTTGATCTCAAACCCTGCTGTCGCCAATTGCGGCAAGACCTGGACCAATGTCCCGTCGTGCAGCTGTTGCTTGGCCAGCCACGTCGGCAACTGGACGATACCGCAGCCAGCCAACGCGGCCATCAGCAGCCCTTCACCATTGCCCACCACCCACTGCGGCGCTGCATGCTTGTGCAGCGTCATGCCCTGTTCACCGGTGTAGCGCCACGGGCTGATACGCCCATCCACCCAGCCATAAGCGATGCACTGATGGTGTGCGAGGTCGTGTTCCGACACCGGTGTGCCATGACGGGCCAGGTACGCCGGGGCGGCACACAAGACATGCCATTCATGCGCGAGCACCTTGTGCCCTAGCGTCTGCGGCCAGTCATCCGTATTGCCGATGCGCACGACGATGTCGGCACCTTCCCGGAACGGGTCGACCAGGCCATCACAGAAGGTCAGGTGCGGCACCAGCAGCGGATGTGCCTGCATCCATGGAACAAGGAATGGCAGCACCTGGGTGCGACCGAATGTGCCTGGCAGGTCAATGCGCACTCGTCCACGCGGCTCGGTATTTTCCGCTTGCAGGGACAGCTCGGCTTCTTCCAGGTCAGCCAGCACCCCGGTGCAGGTACGTAGGAACGCCGTGCCCGCATCGGTCAATGCCAATACACGCGTCGTACGCTGGAACAGTCGGGCGCCCAGGCGTTTTTCCAGCCTGGCAATGGATTTACTGACGGCAGATGCGGTCAGGGCCATGTTTTCGGCAGCCGCTGCGAAGCTGCCGCATTGCGCAACGCAGACAAACACGTCAATGCCCTTCAAACGTTCGGAGGCAAACATAGACGGTCCTTATTCATGAATTCATTTCCTGATTCGTTGGAAAAAGTATCGTAAATCAGAATTCACGGCACCAGTAAGCTATGTCTATCCAGACAAGCGGTTCATGGCGCTTGCACTTGGTCAATGGACGATGAGGCTCGAATGCTCGCCACGCTTAAAACCTACCCCGCTACCCTCAACCTGCTGCTGTGCGCTTCATTGGTACTGACTCTGGCCCGGGCGGTCACCCTGCCCTATCTGGTGATCTACTTATCGGGCAACTTTGACCTGGGCATTGCCGACATCGGCCTGGTCATTGGCAGCACGCTGATCATCGGCTCTTTACTGAGCCTGTATGGCGGGTTCCTGGTGGACCGGATACGCAGTTACCCGCTGATTCTCACCTGTTGCGCAGTATTCACCCTGGCTTTTCTTAGCGCGTACGGCGCATCCCAGCTGTGGTTGTTCTACCTGTGCCTGGTACTGGTCAACCTGGCGTATGCGGTGATTGATATCGCGGTGAAGTCCGGATTCGGCAGCCTGCTCCCCGTCGATCAGCGCAGCGAAGCGTTTTCGATCAAGTACACCTTGACCAATATCGGCTATGCCATCGGGCCATTTCTCGGCGCTGGGGTGGCCAGCCTGGGCATCAGCCTGCCGTTCCTGCTGTCGGCGGGGCTTGGAGCCGGCTACTTCCTGATCTACTGCGTATGGGGCGACAAAAACCTGGCGACTGTCGAAACGGGCCAACCACCCACGCCGTTCCTGGCGGTCGGCAAGGTATTGCTGCGTGATTACCGCCTGGTGTGCTTTACGCTGGGAGGCTTATTGAGTGCCGTGGTGTTCGGCCAGTTCACCGCTTACCTCTCGCAGTACCTGATGGTGACCACCACGCCTGAGTCTACCTACCGGATCATCAGCACCGTGGTGGCGACCAACGCCCTGATGGTGATCAGCCTGCAATACAGCCTCGGCAAGCGTATTTCCCGGCGGCACCTGAACGCCTGGCTGGCGGCAGGGCTGAGCCTCTTTATCGTCGGGCTGGGCGGTTTTGCCCTGTCGACCACGCTGGTGGTGTGGGTGATTGCCATGGCGATCTTCACCCTCGGTGAAATCATCGTCTTCCCAGCCGAATACATGTTCATCGACAGCATTGCGCCGAACCACCTGCGAGGCATGTACTACGCGGCGCAGAACCTGGGCAACATCGGCGCCGCGCTCGGGCCGGTGCTATGCGGCCTCGTGCTGGCGACGCAACCGGCGCAGTATATTTTCTACATGCTGATGCTGTTCATCGTTGCCGGCGGGTTGTTCTACTGGTTGGGCGGTCGCATTGCCAGTGATGGGAACCTTGAACCGCTGAGGTGAGGCGCTCAACCTGCCCCGCTCGCCGAACCTGAGCGCGATCCGCGCCAGGCGACGGGTGCAACGGCCAGGAACTGCCTCAGCTCCATCAGTAACATCGCGCTCGAGTACCGCGTAGCGCCTGGGTTGGCGCATTTCATCGCCGGCATGATGTTTTCCACGCCGCCGTAGTGCCAGGTACAGCCTTCTCGTTCATCCTGCTGAAGGGCCCGGGTAAAGATCGACAGGTCCCGACGTGGCCGAGGAATGCCTGAAATACGCTCCACCCAGCTCTCGTAACGCTGCCTGACTTCCAGTGCCGCACCGTGGACAATCGCCACGACACCGCAGCGTGTCCGGTTGTGAAAGGCGATGTTCGACAAGCCGAAATAAGGTTGCTGGTAGTCCAAATGATCCGAAACGAGCGCAGCCGGCAGATGGAACACCGCCAGATCGACGTCCTTGTATTCCACCAGCCGCGTTTCGGGATGGCTCAACAAGCGCTCACTGCGCGCCAGGTGATGCATGCCTTCGGCATAGCAATGGGCGTACTGTCCGGGATGCTCCAAAACGTGGCCCACCTTCGGCAACACAGCTCGATAGGTCTGCAGCAAGGCCGTATCGGCATCGAGAACGCCCGGCCGTTTCGCTTGGGCCGCCATTGAATTGAGGGTAAAGGCTGCTCTCAGCGCTTGGGGCGACGTTCCTCTAGAGAAGTCGCCAAGCCTGGCCACATCAATCAACAAGTCCTGGTGCCGCAGTGCGCTGGCAGGCGACAGAAACGCATAAATCGAAGCCAGCCCATCCAGGTCGAAATGATCGCTGGTGACAATCCTTGCCTCACCCACGGGATTGCCTTCGCGCAGATAACGGAATGCGCTTTGCGTTGACAGGTTGGCTTTATAACGCTGCGGTGTGTGGTTCGATGGCCAATGTGAAAGGGTCAGTAAGGTGGCGGCGTTATCAATGGAGTCCAGCGAGATGTTGGGCACCTGTGCGGTATGCCCCAGCGGTAGATACCGGAACGGACTGTCCGGGTCGATACCGCCGACGGCGTGTTCAACGCCCGCTACCGGATCAGCCTGCGTACGAGCGGGTATGGCCAAGCGACATAAACTTGCCTCGATCGGTCCACGCACCAGCTCTCCACTGGTGCCGAGGGTATAGCGCAAGCGAGAGAGGTTTTCTCGACGGATATCGCTCGGGTCGCCATTGTTCAAGACCGTCCCACTGCCGCCGATGGCGCTGGGCAAATCAATGAAGTGGTTGTTGACGATGCCGATGGCCCGCCCACCCAGTACCCGGGTTTCAAGGCTGGACAGCTGTGCGGCGATATCCGCATCGGCCACTAACTCAGATGAACACAGTTGGTTCATGCTCGAACTCCCTTCGAAGAAATAATCAGGCTGCATCCAGTGCTGCGCGCTCGGCTTTGCTTCGTATAACCGGCCGGACGCTGACGAATATGAGCAGCGACAGCGCGGCGTACACCCCAAAGAGCCAGGCTGCGGCACTCGATGCACCCGTCACGCCCCCGGGCGAAGAGAAGCCGCCAAGGTTGACGATCATGCCGGCCAATGCGGCCCCGATCGCCGTAGCGATCAGTTGAACCGTGGTGATCGAAGCGCCAGCCAACTCCTTTTCATCCTCGGCCACGCTTTCCAGCACGCGTGTGAGCAGATGCGGCCACGCCAGGCCGATCCCGGCGCCGACCGCCAGCATTCCCGCACACACGCCTGCCACATTGAGCAGTGATGGATCGAACCGTGGTACGAATACAAACGCCAGTACCAACCCGGCAACAATGAAAAACGGCGCGATGCCAATGGCACGCAGCGCGGTAGTGGATTTCAGCCCGGAACTGTAAAGCGCCCCCAAGGTCCAGCCCGCAGCCATCAACGCGCTGATATAGCCCGCCAGCAACGGTGTCTGCAGGTGCAAGACTTGCAGGAAATACGGCACAAAGACTTCGCTGGTCATGCCGATCACCATCAGGCTCATGGACACATACAGCGGCAGCAACGCGCCGCGGGCAGCCAGGCCGCCCTTGGGCATCAAGCGCCAGGTCGAGCGGACCTCTACGCGATAAACCCAATAGAGCAGCAAGAAACCCACGGCCAGGCCGAGCACGCTGTAGATCGCCTCAGGCTTGATACTGCCGACCGAAATGGCCAACACCACGGCGCTCAGAAGCACCAATTGCGCCCACGGCACCCCTACAGTCCGGGAGGGATCCGCGCTTTTCTTCGGTAGCAGCGCCCAGGCCAGCACCATGAACAACGCGGTGACCGGAATCAGGGCCCAGAATGCGGCGCGCCAGGCATCGTACTCGGCGAACACCCCGCCCACGGCAGGCCCGATCAGCGTTGCAGCACCCCACATGCCCGAGATCAGGGCCATCGCCCGCGGCCACAAAGGCTCGGCGAAGACCAGGCGAATCATCGCGTAAGGCAGCGCGAACAGCAGGCCCCCGCCCAGGCCTTGAATAGTGCGGCCAAGAATCATGACCGCCATATCCGGCGCCAGGCTGCACACCCCGCTGCCAATGGCAAAGATCACTCCGGCCCAGACATACGCGGCCCTGGCGCCCAGGGCCTTGAGGCACTTGGTGGACAGCACCGAGCCAATGATCGAGGCGACCACAAACAAGGTCGTGTTCCAGGCGTAGTAGTCCAGCCCACCGATATCGGCTACCACTGACGGCAGTATGGTCGTCACCAGATAGACGTTGATGGCGTGAAGTGCGACGCCTCCCGCCAACGCCGCAGAGCGTAAACCGTTCTTCCCAAGGAGTAGCGCTGACCAACCTGTAGTAGATGTCATCCTGATATCCAAGTCTGATTAACCTGGGATCACTGTATTACAAAAGATAAACCTTGTGTAATTGTCCTGCCTTTTTTTAAGTGATTTTCCTGACCGTCAAAACTGACTATGCTGGCAGGCCCCTGCCCTTATGCAATGGGTGACGCCACAGTCGACGGACGTCAGTGATGCCTTCATTTCCCATGGTTACGCGCAACCTATGACCACCAGAACTAACGACGACACCCAGGCCTCCACAGCCGATCGCATCCTGTTCATGCTCAAGACCCGTGGCCCCTTGAAGACCACTGAACTGGCGACTCTGCTTGAAGTGACCTTCGAAGCCACCCGGCAGCACATTCAGAAATTGCAGGCGTCAGAGCTGATCACCGGCATGTGCGCACCGACCAGCGGCGCCGGCCGACCGTCCCTGAGATGGGCGTTGACCGATACCGGCCACGGCAAGTTTCCGGACGCCCACAGCGTGTTGACCCTGCACCTGATCGAAACCATCGAAGGGGTTTTCGGCACCGAGGGGGTCGAGAAAATAATCGCCAGCATGGAAACGACCAATCGACGCGAATACCTCCAGGCCTGCGAGAAAGCCTCATCCCTGGAAGAAAAGGTGCGCATCCTTGTAGGCATCCGTGAACGTGCCGGCTACATGGCGCAAATGGAGGCGGCGGGCGACGGCTGGCTGCTGATCGAGAATCACTGCCCGATCTGCGCGGCGGCCCGCAAATGCCAGGGCTTCTGCCGGTCGGAACTGCAGATATTCCGCGCAGCCCTGGGCGACAGCGTCGTGGTCGAGCGTTGTGAATACCTGATTTCCGGGGATCGGCGTTGCGTCTACAGCATCCAGCCACGCATGTGAGCCGCCCTCCCCCTGTCGCCCTTTGATTGCGCCATGCTCGACAACGAGGCTGCCCTTGGACTATTTCGCCGCCCTCACCGCCTTCGTCGAAGCCGCCGAAGGCAATAACTTCTCCCGCGCCGCCGAGCGCCTGGGCATCAAGGCGTCCACGGTGTCGCGCTACGTGAAGGATCTTGAGCAAGACCTGGGCATCGCGTTGTTCAACCGCTCCACTCGCACGCTGCACCTGACTGAAGGAGGCCAGACCTTCCTGATGCACGCTCGCAGGGTGTTGGATGAGCTGGAACACGCCAAGGCCGCCACCTCGGCGTTGAACCAGCAGCCCCGAGGCTTGTTGAAACTCAACCTGCCGCCGGCATTTGCCCGGCATCACATCCTGCCGGCCTTGAACGATTTCCGCGTGCGCTACCCGCAAATCAGCGTGGAGCTGGTGCTGGATAACGCCCAGGTCAACCTGATCCATGCCGGCGTCGACCTGGCCATTCGCATTGGCGCGCTGGCCGATTCCACGCTCAAGGCCCGCAAACTCAGCGACGGCCAGTACTTTGTGGTGGCCAGTGCGGCGTTCGCGATGCAGTACCCGCCCCCGTCAACGCCCACCGACCTGGCCGGTTTGCCTGCCGTGGTGGGTACGACTTCCAGCGCTATTACCTTTGTGAACGGCGACCTGGCGTTACCGCTGATGCATGCCACCTGTATTCGCATCAACGATCTCGACGCGCAGTTGATCGCTGCACGCCAAGGCCTGGGCTTTGCGTTGCTGCCGGACTGGCTGGTGGCCCGCAGCATCGACGCCGGCGAGCTTGTGGTGTGGTTGCCGCAGTGGCGCGTTCGCGATGTCGAGCGGGCGTTTGCCGTGTGGTTTGTCTACCCGCCCAAGCGCATCGTGTCGTCCAAGGTCAGGTGTTTTATCGACTTTATCGTTGAACGATTGGGCCAGGCACCTGACTGGAAATGATTCAGCTGAAACGAATATCCAGGGAGCGCAGGTAAGTTTGCAGCCCGGCATCCTGGATCGGGATCAAGAACGCCTCGGTGTCTGATTCATTGAAGTGTGCGTGCCAGTACCCAGGCGGTGTGACAAACGCCAGGCCCGGCGACCAATCCACCCGCTGCGGGTTGCGGATCTGCCCATCCGCATCCAGCTCGGTGCCTACCAGGGAGTAACACCCCCGCGGGCAATCAATGATGAAGTCCAGCGCAATCGACTGATGCCGATGGGGTTTCTGCACCGAGCCCGCCGGCAGGATCCCGTACATTGCCCACAGCACATGGGTCACCGTGCGGGTCTGCGGGAAGTTGCGATTGCCCAGCAGAATGCTGATGCGGCTGCGGTCCTGCGCACGGGGATCATCCGCCGCTTCACGCAGTTTTGCGTTGGCCAGTGCCGCGGGGTACAGCGTCGGCGTAAAACGGTCTGCGCTGCGTGTCACCCCCAGGTAACGCAATAACGGTTCATCGTGCACATAGTAAAGACGCGCATCCTGGCTTGCGCGAAAGTGCGCCGCCTGCAAGCCGGGCAAGGCGATAAAGCAGCCTTTGGACCATTGAATCTCATGCGCCCCCTGGGCCACGCTGCCCTCCCCGGCAATCACGTAGAACACCTGGGAGGTCGCATTCGGTTGCAGGCTGAGGGTGTCGCCCCGATTAAGGCGCATGAAGTTCGCACACAGCCCGGGCCCGGTCGCCGGCCCCTCACAGCCCAGGGCGTCGCTGAGGTCCAGCGGTATCACCCGCGAGGGGCCGCTGGCATACAGCGAGGCAGGAAAGCTGTGGTAGGGAATCCGCGGGATGAGATTGGCGCTGATGGGGTTGGCCGCCTTGCTGTATTCGAAGTACTCGGCGTCCACTTGGTGCATGTCGCTTGGTGCGGGTTGCAATTCACGGTTCATCAGGCTCACCTCGGTCTGTGCTGGTGAGGGAACTATAGGCATGGCGGCTCAGCGGATTAACCCCTGGAGCTGCACAGCAGTTGTGCAAGATGGGAACGCTGGCAAGCGTTGCAGTGCCTTTCGGTCATTTGGATTGAACGATCATTTACCCAGCCTCCTCTATCGCAGGACATGTCAATGGAGGAAGTCATCATGATCGACTCAGCAACCGGAATGAGACCCGGCCAGCGCTACACCGTGCAAAACCTGGAGCGCACGAAGAATTTCGGTGGATTCTTCCTGGATGGAAAGTACTACCTCGGTCCCGAGCTGATGACTGCGGTGGGATGGCTGGAAGGCCAGAAGTTCCTGTATGACGAACTGGATGCCAACGGCGAGCCGGTGTTTCCTGATCGGGTCGCCGGCACTATCGAGGACTTGACCCTGGTGTTGAACGATGGCGCACGCCTGAAACTGCAGGAAATGCAGGTCGACGCCCCCACGCAGGCGCCTGAATCCGCACCGGCCAGTCAACGCCGGGAAGAAACCGGCAGGCGGGAAACCAGTCAGCCACCCTACTTACTGATTGCAACAGGCGCCGCCTTGCTGGTAGCCGGCATTGCGATTGCGCGTGCCTGTTGGATGAACACTCAACGCCGCAGATAACTGCCCGCGCCTCCGCACTCTTACTACGAAAGGTACGCAAGTATGTCTTACGACTTTGAAGGTTCTACAAGTGTCATCACCGCATCGCGCCATCTAGGCACCAGCTCAGATGAATGCCTGAATGACTCGGTAAACATCCACATGAGCAGCAGCGGTAAACCCACGGTGGTGCGGTTGGCATTCGATACCCCGCTTGAATGGCCAGGCCACCCGAACTTCGTGACGGTGAATTTGCCCGACGGCACCTCTGTGAGCGGGGTGATTGCTGAAATTCAAAGACCCACCGATGGGCCGGGCTGGGTCACTTTCACTGTGGACGATTAAAACCGCTGCTGGCGGCCCTGCCCCTACAGGGCCGTCGGTCATGCGCCTGATTCAGGGTCCTTGGACGGCCCGCCAGGGGCTACGCCGCCCTGGTCCACATCCGCTTCCCAAGGGCGCTCGACATTCGGGTCTTCTGACTTATCGTTTCGTTTTGCCGTATCAGGGCGTACTTTTTGCCCGGCATGGGTGCCTGGGCCTGGCGATGACGGCTTGTTCATACCTCCCTCCTCGAGCGCAGAGATGCGCCTGTCGATTGCATTTTCGGGCATACACGCCTGTGGAGGACAATCGATGTCCCGGGGTTCACTTGCGATAGACCTGCACAGACAAACGGCAGTCTCCTTCCGGCAATGGGCTCGAACCTTTGCGGTATTGGCTTTGCCTGCGTCAGCTGCGCCTGGGCCAAGCTCATTGCCCGCCTATTTCTTCGCGCCCCCCGGCAATACGCTGGCCAGCACTTGCTTGGCGGTTTGCACGATTACCCCGGCCTCCTGCGGATCCCCTTGGAGCAATGTGGAGGCAAACTTCTTCGCCTGCTCCAGCTTGATATGCGGCGGCAGTGGCGGCACGTTGGGATCGGTCTTGAACTCGATCAGCACCGGGACGTCCGATGCCAGCGCCTGCTCCCACGCCGCGGCGACGTCGTCTTCATGCTCGACGAAGATGCCTTTGAGCCCCAGGGAAATGGCGAACAGGTGGTACGGCACATCGGGAATATTCTGGGAGGCTTCGAACTTCGGATCGCCTTCCATGACCCGCTGCTCCCAGGTGACCTGGTTGAGGTCTTCGTTATTGAACACTGCGCAGATCCACTTCGGGCTTTGCCACTGTCGCCAATACTTGGCCACGGTGATCAACTCGGCCAGGTTGTTCATCTGCATCGCCCCATCCCCTACCAGCGCCACAACGGTGCGTTGTGGATGGGCAAATTTGGCCGCGATGGCATAGGGCACGGCGGCGCCCATGGATGCCAGGCCGCCGGACAGCGAGCATTGCATGCCGCGGCGGATCTTCAGGTCGCGGGCGTACCAGTTGGCGCAGGAGCCGGAGTCGCAGGTGATGATTGCGTGGTCGGGCAGGCGGGGCGACAGTTCATGCACGACGCGCTGCGGGTTGATCGGCTTGGCCTTGGCCAGGGCGCGCTTTTCCAGGGTCTTTTCCCAACTGCCACGCCAGCCTTCGACCTGCTTGCGCCACTTGCGCTGGCTCTTGCGTTCCAGCAACGGCAGCAATGCCGCCAGGGTTTCCTTGGCGTCACCCACCAGGTTGACTTCCATGGGGTAGCGCAGGCTCAGCATGTCCGGTTGCAGGTCGATCTGCACACCACGGGCCTGGCCTTCCCTGGGCAGGAATTCGGAATAGGGAAAACCCGAGCCGATCATCAACAGGGTGTCGCACTCGGTCATCAGCTTATAGCTGGGCTCGGTACCGAGCAGGCCAATGCTACCGGTGACCCAAGGCAAGTCGTCAGGCAGCACGGCCTTGCCGAGCAGGGCTTTGGCGGCTCCGGCGCCCAGCGCCTCGGCAATGGCGATGACTTCATCGGTGGCCCCCAACGCACCGGCGCCAACCAGGATGGCGACCTTTTCGCCGCCGTTCAGCACCTCGGCAGCGCGCTGCAAGTCGGCGGCATAGGGCAGTACCCTGGGTTTGGTGTAACCGACGCCGGAATGCACAGTGCCATGGGCTCGGGCTGGCGCTTCGTAAGGCTGCTCCTGCAGATCGTTGGGCAGGATGATCGCGGTGACCCTGCGCTCGCCCACGGCGGTGCGCACCGCGCGGTCCACCAGATGGCGCACCTGCGCCGGGGCCGAGGCCTGTTGCACAAAAGCCCCGGCGACATCCTTGAACATCGAGAGCAGGTCCAGTTCCTGCTGGTAATGACTGCCCAGTGCGGCCCTGGCCTGCTGCCCAACAATAGCCAGCACCGGCATGTGGTCCATACGCGCGTCATACAGGCCAGTGAGCAGATGCGCAGCACCCGGACCGGAAGTGGCGATGCACACCCCCAATTCACCGGTGAATTTGGCATGGGCCGAGGCCATGAAAGCGGCCATTTCTTCATGGCGCGCCTGGACGAATTCGATCTTGCCCTTGGCCCGATTCAAGGCGCCGAACACCCCGTTGATACCGTCGCCGGGGTAACCGAAAATACGCGTTACGCCCCACTCGCTGAGCCGTTCAACCAGAAAGTCGCCTACTGTCATTGTCATCGGATGGTTTTCTCCTTTATTTCAGAGAACAGAAGTCCCTGCCAGCGTGCATAGTCTTGCGAGGGCACGCTGGCAGGGTTAGTTCAGCTTCATTTGCGCCCATTCGGACCAGCGCGCCGTCACCGCTTTCACCCCTTGCTGTGCTCCGGCGACGACGGGCCTTTAGTTACGCCACGGGGGCCGGCCACGCTCCATATCACCGCGCCGACAAATGGCAGCACCACCACCAGCGCAGTCCATCCGGCCTTGGTGCCCGAGGTTTTGTCGCTGCGCCATACACTATTGATGATCCACAGGTCGAGTAATACGAGGATGACTGCCAGGCCTATCCAGAAATACGTGGTTTGCATGCTGCACCTCCAGGTCAGTGATGCAAGTTAGGTCAAGGACGGGTGCGAGAGGTTCAATATAAAGGCAACTAAGCGAAGCGGCCGTTGACCCTATCGATTCAGTTTCGGCGCGTTTGAATCGGTCGCAAAAGTTATACGAAGCGGTGCGAAGAAACGCTGACTTGTATAAGTTTTTTGCACTGCACTACCATTCATCGCCGCGCCGAAAAATTTTAAAAACGTTTTCTCGGTCGCTCTTCTCGAAGTAAATGCCCGCTGTATCAACGGGCAACTAGCGAAACGACACTTACTTTTGGAGTACGATCATGACCACGAGTAATAAAAACCCTGGAAACTTCGCCAACGATCACCAAAAAGCTTCCGAGGCAGGTAAGAAAGGTGGCCAGGCATCTGGCGGTAACTTTGCCAACGACCGTGAAAAGGCGTCGGAAGCCGGCCGTAAAGGTGGGCAACAAAGCCATGGCGGCGGCCGCAAGTCGTAATTGACGCGACGGTGGGGGCGGCAGTGCCGCCCCTTCTTTTCGACAGCAAAAGTTGAACATGCAAGCGCCAGTCGATGTGCAGCCTGACGACTTAGCTCGTGAGGTTATTATGGAAGCACGCACCGAACCGAAAACGGCAGTGCGCCCGAACACGCACTCATGTTATGAACACTTACAGGTTGCCAAACAGGCTGAAATCAGTGTTGGTAGTGAGCGTGCGCTACCTTTATGCGAAAGCACTTATAACCACCACTCATTGTAATTAGTCTGGGCAAGACTGCGCCTGGACCCGGCCCGGTGTACAGGTTGGTATCGACAAGCCCAGGCTCTCACGCAACGTCGAGCCTTCATACGCCGTGCGGTAGACACCGCGATCCTGCAGCAACGGAATGACTTCCCGGGTGAATCGATCAAACTGCCCAGGGTGCCCGATATAGATATTGAACCCATCCACGGCCCGCGCTTGCAGCCAGCCAGCCATTTTCTCTGCGACCGTGGCGGCGCTGCCAACGAAGGCGCCGGGGCGCAGTTGCCGGCCAAACTCGACGGCTTGACGCAGGGTAAAGCCTTTTTCCCCGGCGTGATCAGCGATGCGCTTGGCCGCAGTGAAAAAGCTGCTGCGCGCCGCCTCCAGGCTCTCTTGGGGGAATGGCGCATCCAGGTCGTACTGGCTGAAATCATGCCAACCGAAGTTACGTCCGAATTCCTTGAGTGCCAATTCAAAGCTATGGTCGAGCTGATGGTAGTGCTGCTCGATTTCCCTGGCGTGCGCATCGGTATCGCCCACGTAGATTTCTGCCCCGGGCATGATCAATAGCTGCTCCGGATCGCGCCCCCGTTGCAGCGCCCTGCCCTTGATATCCCGGTAAAACGCCTGGCCCTGCTCGATGCTGGCCGCATGGGTGAAGATGACATCCGCCGTGGCGGCGCCCAGGTCACGGCCGGGCTCTGAGTCACCGGCCTGGAAGATCACCGGCTGGCCCTGGGGTGAGCGCTGGATATTCAGCGGCCCGACCACGGAGAAATGTTCGCCCTGGTGATTCAGGCTGTGCAGCTTGCTCGGGTCAAGAAACTGGCCGGTGGCGCGGTTGCGCACAAAGGCATCTTCTTCGTAGGAGTTCCACAAGCCCTGCACCACTTGCACATGTTCGGCGGCGCGGCCATAGCGCGTGGCGTAGTCATAATGTTCATCGCGGCTGTAATTGCCCGCAGTGCCGGCATCGCCGCTGGTCACCACGTTCCAGCCGGCGCGGCCTTTGCTGATCAGGTCCAGGGACGCCAGGCGCCGGGCGACGTTATAGGGTGAGTTGTAGGAGGTGGTCAGCGTACCGACCAGGCCGATATGCCGGGTGCTCACCGCCAGTGCCGATAACAGCGTCAGCGGCTCCAGTCGATTGAGGTAATGGGAGGGCGAGCCTTCGGTGATGAACTGGCTGTCGACAATAAACATCAGGTCGAACAGCGCCGCCTCGGCCTGGCGCGCAATCTCGATGTACCAGTCGACGTTGACGCTGGCATCGGCCGGCAATTGCGGGTCAAGCCACAGGTTATGCCGGCCCGGGCCGCCGCAGCCCATGGTCAGGGCGCCGAGTTTGAGCTGTCTTTGAGTCATTGTGCATGGGTTCCTTGAAGCGTCCCGGGCTGGGCTTCGGCTACGGCGGGCTGCAAGGACGCCGTGAATGAAGGGTCGAACAGGGTGGCGGCCGGGTAGGACTTGACCAGACCTTGGCTCGCAAAAAACTCCACGGTCTTTTGCGCTTCAACAGGCGTCTGGGCCGTCAGTGGCTCGACGGTGGTGCGTGCACGGGCAAACCAGGCGCGGGCGATGTCAGCGTCGGCACGGGTGCGCTTGGCCCAGGCGTCGGCATACGCATTGGCGTTGGCCGGGTTCTGCCGGGCCCAGTCACGGGCTTTTTTCAGGCGCTGGAGAAAATCGCTGATGGGCCCACGCTTGGCCTCGACGGCACCGGCGTTGGCGGCAATGAAGCTCTGGGCGGGGATCAACCCTTCAGCGGTCGCCAGTACCCGCGCACCTTGGCGCTCCTGTTGCGTGACGTAGGGTTCCCAGGTGGCGATGACGTCAACCGAACCGCCTTCCAGCGCATGGGATGCATCCAGTGCACTGAGGTAGCGCCATTGCAGGGTGTCTGGAGCCACCCCCGCGTTGTCCAGCGCGGTCAGCAGCAATTGCTGGCTCCAGGAGCCTTTCCAGATCGCTGCGCGTTTACCGGCAAGATCGGCCAGGCTATGGATCGACGATTCCTTTTTCACCAGGATCGCCACGCCCTCGAGGTTCTGTCGGCTGACCGCGATCACCTTGATCGGCGCGCCCAACGCGCCCAGAAATAATACCGGCGCATCCCCCAGCAGACCTATATCCAGGCTGCCGACGTTGAGTGCCTCGGCCACCGGGGAGCCGGCGGTGAATTGCTTCCAATCCAGCGTGTAGGGCAGATCATCCAGCACCCCCGCCGCTTCCATCACGGCCTGGGCGTTGTAGCTCTGGTCGCCGACGACCAGGGTTTGTGCCTGTGCCGTCAGGCACAGCAAGGCGGCGGTCAACCCCGCCGCCAGTGTTGTCAGGTAACGCACGTTCGTCTCCAGATGCCCGGTCAGGGCCTTTCAAGTCGATCCGCGCGCGCGGTCTCGGCAATGGTTGTCAGGGTCGATACGATGAGGTTCCAGTGACCAGGTGTAAAATACTTATAATGCATAACGTAATTCTTTAATAATGCATGCATTGCATTTAACCGGTTGCCTGGCTGACGTGTCCATCGTCACCCCTTTAACCGACCCATCATGGGCTCGCTACGCGGGCCATGCTCAAACGTCATAATCCTGCGGGCGTCTGCGTGGTAATCTCACGCCACCACGAATAGACATTGATCGTCACTTGACGATGACCAAAGCCAGGAAAGAACATGCCCAAGATTTCTCACTCAGCGCTACGCCGCAACTTCCGTGACCTGCTTGCAATGCCCATCTGCGTTGAAACCGCTTCCGTATTCGACCCCATGTCTGCCCGCATCGCGGCCGACCTGGGTTTTGAGGTCGGGATCCTGGGCGGTTCAGTCGCTTCCCTGCAGGTACTGGCGGCCCCCGATTTTGCGTTGATTACCCTGAGTGAGTTCGTTGAGCAGGCCACCCGCATTGGCCGTGTCGCCCAGTTGCCCTTCATTGCCGACGCCGACCATGGCTACGGTAACGCCCTGAATGTGATGCGCACCGTCGAAGAGCTGGAACGTGCCGGCGTTGCGGCGCTGACCATTGAAGACACCCTGCTGCCTGCGCAATTCGGGCGTAAATCCACGGATCTGATTTCGGTCGAGGAAGGCATCGGCAAGGTCAAGGCCGCCCTTGAAGCGCGGGTCGACCCTGAGCTGTCGATTATTGCCCGCACCAACGCGGGTGTGCTGCCCACCGCAGACGTGATTGCACGCACCAAGGCCTATGAAAAGGCTGGTGCCGATGGCATTTGCATGGTCGGGGTCAAAGACTTCGAGCACCTGGAGCAGATCGCAGAAAACCTCACCGTGCCGCTGATGCTGGTGACCTATGGCAACCCGCAACTGCACGACAGCGAGCGCCTGGCGAGCCTGGGTGTGCGCATCGTAGTGGCCGGGCATGGCGCCTACTTCGCCGCGATCAAGGCCACCTACGACAGCCTGCGTGCGCAGCGCCAGCTGACCCATAGCACCTCAAACCTCAGTGCGACGGAATTGACCCACACCTACACCTTGCCTGAGAGCTATGTGGCGTGGGCCGAGGAGTTCATGGACGTTAAAGAGTAATTATTGTAGCGGTACTGCTTGAATCACTCAGGGCTCAGCCGCTTGCGCATGCCTGCGCTGGCGGCCGGACCGGCCTGTACGAGGCACTGGTCCAGCGGCACCACCGCACCTTCAGCCGTTGCCATCATCGGCTGCACAGGACGGCCGGTCTCACGCTCCACCACCTCCACACTGGCGCCCTCCTCGGCGTAATGCCGGTTGCCCCACGCCACCAATGACATCAGCACCATACGGAAGTCCTCACCCTTGGCCGTCGGCACGTATTCGTAGCGTGGCGGCCGCTCGCTGTAGGCGCGGCGCTCCAGCATCCCCGCCTCGACCAAGCCATTGAGTCGCCGGGTCAGCATGTTGGGCGCGATACCCAGGCTGCGCGAGAACTCATCGAAGCGCCGTAAACCGTGCAATGCGTCACGCATGATCAAGATGCTCCACCACTCCCCTACCCGCTCAAGGCTGCGGGCGATCGGGCATTCGTCACTGATGAGGGATTTGCGCTGCATAAGAAGTCCTGGGTGCGAGTACACACTTGTGTGGCGCCATGTTACTTTCATGATGATAGTGACGTCCACAGGCTAAGTATCCCTCAAGCAACAGGAGTCGATTGACATGAGTAAACGTATCGTCGTGACGGGCATGGGCGCGCTGACGCCGTTGGGGTCGAGCGTGGAATCCACGTGGCAACGCTTGCTGGACGGCCAGTCGGGCATCCGTCGTTTGCCGCAGGAATTAATCGGTGACTTGGCGATCAGTATCGGCGGCCAGGTGCAAAGTGTGGAGCAAGACCCGGAAGCCGGATTTGACCCCGATCGACTGTTGGCGGCCAAGGAACAGCGCAAGATGGATCGTTTTATCCTGTTCGCCCTGGCGGCGGCGGATGAAGCCTTGAAGCAAGCCGATTGGGCACCGAAAACACCTGAGGAGCAGGAGCGCACCGCAACCATCATCGCTTCCGGTGTCGGTGGTTTCCCGGCGATAGCCGACGCGGTGCGCACCACAGACAGCAAAGGCCCGCGTCGTTTGTCGCCATTCACCATTCCATCGTTTTTAAGCAACATGGCCGCCGGGCACGTGTCGATCAACTACGGCCTGAAGGGTCCCCTGGGCGCGCCGGTGACCGCGTGTGCGGCCGGCGTCCAGGCCATCGGTGACGCAGCGCGCATGATCCGCGCCGGGGAGATCGATGTGGCGGTCTGCGGCGGTGCCGAAGCGGCAATTCATCGGGTCAGCCTTGCCGGCTTTGCTGCAGCACGGGCGTTGTCCAGCGCGTTCAATGACGCGCCGGAGCGTGCTTCGCGACCCTTTGACCAGGCACGCGATGGTTTCGTGATGGGCGAAGGCGCCGGCATCCTGGTCATCGAGGAACTGGAACACGCCCTGGCACGCGGTGCGCAGCCGATTGCCGAGCTGGTGGGGTATGGCACCAGTGCAGACGCCTATCACATGACGGCCGGGCCGGAGGATGGTGATGGCGCGCGTCGGGCGATGACCCAGGCGTTGCGCCAGGCGGGCATACAGGCATCGCAAGTGCAGTACTTGAACGCCCACGCCACCTCCACGCCTGTAGGGGACAAAGGCGAACTGGCGGCGATCAAGACAGTCTTCGGTACCGGCGGCAGCCCGGCCATCAGCTCGACCAAATCCGCCACCGGCCACTTGCTCGGCGCGGCTGGGGGTATTGAAGCCGTGTTCACCGTGCTTGCCCTGCGTGACCAAGTCGCGCCGATGACGCTCAACCTGGACAACCCTGACGCCCTCGCCGACGGCCTGGACATGGTGCGCGTTGCGGCGCGGCCCATGCCGATTGAATATGCGCTGTCCAATGGCTTCGGCTTTGGCGGCGTGAACGCCAGCGTGCTGTTCCGACGTTGGACATGATCAAGGGTTTGCCCCTGGGGTAAATTTCGCGGACCATGGCGCCTTTGTGTTCCTGCCAACAAGAGGTGCCCATGGCCAACCACGACCTGTCCTACACCCCCGACCCGGATGCCGACTCCATTTCCTCCGACGTGATCGGTTTCAACGGCATCCTGGTTTCCACCCAAGTGCCAACCCGCGCCGACGGCAGCCTGGAGCTGGGCGATATCACCCTGCAAAGCGAGTGCACCCTGCAAGCCTTGAAAGTCGCGCTGGAGAAAGCCGGCAGCTCCATGGACCGGGTCATGCACCTGACCATCTACCTCACCGACATGGCCGACCGTGCAGCGTTCAACGAAGTCTACAAGCGCTTTTTCGCCAAGCCATGGCCGGTGCGCGCTGCGGTGGGCGTTGCTGCGCTGGCTGTGGAAGGCATGCGTGTCGAAGTGACGGCAATGGCAGCCAAGGCCTGACAGCCACCGAGTATTCGCCTGATGTGCCGCGAACCCAATGTGGGAGGGGCTTGCTCTCGCGTCAAACCACGCTGGCCGGAATTCTGCTGGACCGTCGCCACAGACTCAGGCTCACGCCAACGTTGTGTCGTTACTTATGCCCTCCCTCTGATCGATCCCAATGATCAGATGGTTGACCCAAGTGATTGGACGCTCTGCCTGCCAGCTTCTAACCTGACGGCCCGCACCATCACAGAAACCTGCCATGATCGTTCGTCCAAAGCCCAACCTCCTGGGTATCCTGTTTTCCCTCAAGGGCTCGATTGCCAAGCGCATTGCCTGGCGCAGCCTGATGGTCACGCTGCTCGCCTCAGTGATCGTGCTCGTGGAAACCCTGCACCCGGCGTACTTTTCCAAGGTCAACGCCACGCCGTTCACCTTGCTGGGTTTGTCGTTGTCGATCTTCATGAGTTTTCGCAACAATGCCTGCTACGACCGCTGGTGGGAGGGCCGCAAACAGCTTGGGCAAATGATCATTGAGGTGCGTTCGCTGATCCGCGAAACCCAGGTGCTGGGCGACACCGTCGAGCGTGCCGGCTTGTTGCGCGGCCTGTGCGGTTTTGCCCACGGCTTGATCGCTCATCTGCGCCATGAAGATGAAGCCCGCGCGATAACACCCTGGATAGCGGTGCAAGCAAGCCACCCCAACCTGCCTGACAGCGTGCTGCAAAGACTCGGTGCGCGGTTTTCCACACTGGTCAGCCAGGGTGTGATCAGCGAGTGGCGCTACACTCAGTTGGAAACCCGGCTGGTCAGCCTGAGCCAGGTGCAGGCGTCGTGCGAGCGCATCAAGACCACACCGCTGCCTTTCCCCTACACCCTGCTACTGCACCGTACCATCTACCTGTTCTGCATCCTGCTGCCATTCGCCATGGCCGAGCCGCTGGGCTGGCTGACGCCGGTGTTCACCGCCATCGTCAGCTACACCTTCTTTGGCCTGGATGCGATCGGCGACGAATTGGAGGACCCGTTCGGCT
The DNA here is from genome assembly GCF_001439685.1 of Pseudomonas libanensis. Classification (GTDB taxonomy): domain Bacteria; phylum Pseudomonadota; class Gammaproteobacteria; order Pseudomonadales; family Pseudomonadaceae; genus Aquipseudomonas; species Aquipseudomonas libanensis. Next base: position 30,342 of record NZ_JYLH01000002.1, on the reverse strand, counting down.
TCGACGAAAACGACCTGCCGTGCGACGCCATCCTGCGTACGCTGGAGCGCGAGATCCTCGCGGCCCTTGGTGAAGACGAACTCCCCCCTGCCCTTGAGCCGCTGGATTTCGTGCTGACCTGACGCCGGTTTGACACCCGCCTTGCACTGACCGAAGCTTGGGGCTTTGCTGCTCAAGCTTTCGGACACCCGCATGTCAAAGTCACGCCGTTATTCCATCATCGGCCTGTGTGCCCTGTTGCTGGTCGTACTGGTCATCTGGTTTTTTTCCCGCACCGCACCTGTCGTCGTGGCACCGGCCATTGCCCATGGTTATTCCAAGGCATTGAAGCAGGCACACAACGGCGAACCGGGCGCGGCGCGGGTGTTGTATCAACAGTTGGGGCGCCCGGACCTGTCGCCTGAACGCCGCGCCGCCTTGCACGCCGAGCTGCCCAATTACCCCAGCCCTCAAGCACTTAAGCTGGCGGATAAAGACCTGGCCAATGAGTCGCCCTTGGTGCGCGAGGCCGCGATTCACAGCATCGTCGGCCTGGTACCCAGCGGCCAGCGCACCTTGCTGCTTGGCCCGGTCCTGGATGATCCCGAACAGCCAGTGCGCTTTGCCGCCGCCAATGCCTTGCTCGGCCTGTCGCCGGATACCCTGGGCTTGTATTTCGGGCCCCTGCAGCAGGTGCTCGACGAATTTGTGAAAACCCTCAAGGCCCAGCCCGAGACCGCCGAAGGCTGGATTCAACTGGCGCGCCTGTACATCCACAGCGCCCTGTTGCCGCAGGCACAAAACGCCCTGGAGCAGGCGATGCGTTTGCAGCCGGATAACTTGCAGGCGGTCGTGTCGCAGATCGAATTGCTGGACAAGCAAGGCAAGAGCGACGAGTCGCGCCAACTGTTGGCGCGGCAATTGGCGGCGCACCCGGAATCGGCCTACCTGCAGCATGCCTTGGGCATGTGGCTGCTGCACCATGGCGAGCGCCCGTATGCGCTGCTTGGCCTGTCGAAGGCGGTGGAGCTTGCGCCGGACAACCAGGATTACCGCTACGACCTGGCCACTACCCTGCATGCCCAAGAGGAAGTCGAGGCTGCCCAGCGCCAATTGGAAGAAATCGTCCAGCGTAATCCGGCCAACCGCAAGGCCCGCGTGCTGTTGGTCAACTACTGGAAAGAAACCGGGCAACTGCAGAACGTCCAGGTACTGCTCGCGCAACTGGAGCAGCAGAACCCGGACGACCCGGCGCTGCAACAAGGCCTGTAGGCGCCAGCTTGCTCGTGCCGTACCGGGCGGCCTTCTGCAATTTTTACGAAACGTTGAACCGCCACTGGCCACTACGGTCAAGTAAATATGGCGCGTCCCTCTCGGCGCGCCCCTCTACTTGTACGTGACCCGAGGGCACTTCTTGTCTACATCCAAAGAGCTGTTCAGTGAAAAGGCGGCCACCGGCATCGAAGGTCTTGATGACATTCTTGCCGGGGGGCTATCGCGCAGCCATCTGTTCCTCCTGGAAGGCGAACCCGGCACCGGTAAAACCACCGTGGCGCTGCACTTCTTGCAGGCCGGCGCGCAAAACGGTGAACGCTGCTTGTATATCACCCTGTCGGAGACTGAGCACGAATTGCGCCAGGGTGCCAAGTCCCATGGCTGGGACCTGGATGACAATATCTTTATTTTCGAATTGACCCCACCGGAGAGCCTGCTCAACGCCGAGCACCAGCAAAGTCTGCTGTATTCCTCCGACCTCGAACTGGGTGAGGCCACCCGCCAGATTTTTGAAGTGGTAGAACGGGTCAAGCCGACCCGCGTGGTGGTCGACAGTCTCTCGGAAATCCGCCTGCTGGCGCAAAGTTCCCTGCGCTACCGCCGGCAGATCCTGGCCATCAAGCATTACTTCGTACGCTATGACGCGACCGTATTGCTGCTGGACGACCTGACCACCGAATCCCTGGATAAAACCGTGCACAGCGTTGCCCACGGGGTGATCCGCCTTGAGGAACTGACCCCCAACTACGGTGCCGAGCGCCGCCGCGTACGGGTGGTGAAATACCGCGGCCAGAAATACCGTGGTGGCTTTCACGACTTCACCATCATGGGCGACGGCATCCACGTGTTCCCGCGCCTGGTGGCAGCTGAGCATCGTGGCGGCTACAACCGCCAGACATTGACCTGTGGCATCCCGGAACTGGATTCGCTGCTCGGCGGCGGTATCGAGACGGGCTCCAGCAGCTTGATCCTTGGCCCGGCCGGCACCGGCAAGTCGCTGATCTCGATGATCTTCGCGGCGGCCGCGGTGGCTCGTGGCGAGAAAGCCGCATTGTTTATCTTCGATGAAGAACTGGGCCTGCTGTTCGAGCGCATGAAAAACATGGGCATCGACCTCGCTGCGATGCAAGGCACCGGCAACCTGCTGATCGAGCAGGTCGACGCCGCTGAGTTGTCCCCCGGAGAGTTTTCACACCGGGTACGTCGCTGCGTGGATGAAGGCGGCATCAAGACCGTGGTCATCGACAGTATCAACGGCTACCAGGCTGCCATGCCGGAAGAGAACGCGCTGATTCTGCACATGCACGAGCTGCTGCTGTACCTCAATCGCCGCGGTGCCGCGACCTTCATGACCGTGGCCCAGCATGGACTGGTTGGCGATATGCAAACCCCCGTCGACATTACCTACCTGGCCGACACTGTGATTCTGCTGCGCTATTTTGAAGCCCTGGGCAAAGTCCGCCGAGCCATTTCAATCATCAAGAAAAGGACCGGCTCACACGAGTCGACCATTCGCGAATACCGTATCGGCAGCCGCGGCATGACGGTTGGCGAACCGCTGGAAAACTTCCAGGGTGTACTGCGCGGCATTCCGATTTATATGGGCGCCGGTTCCCCACTGCTGAAGGATGAGGGCTAGTGCCGGCTCTTTCTCCCGCCTCCGAGCGCGCCATCGTACTGGCACCCATGGGCCGCGATGGCTCATTGGCGCTGATGATGCTTAACGAAGCTGGCTACAGCGGGATCGTCGCCAACAGCCTGGCAGCCCTGTGCCAAGAGCTGACGCAGGGCGCCGGCCTGCTCATCATTGCCGCTGAGGCGCTACGTGGCGTAGATCTGGAACCCTTGCTTGAGCAGTTGCATCAGCAGCCGGCGTGGTCCGACCTGCCTATCGTGCTGATGACCCAGCATGGCGGCAAAGAGCAGAACGGCTCGACCCGCCTGAGCGGCTTGCTGGGCAACGTCACGTTTCTGGAGCGGCCGTTCCATCCCATCACCTTGATCAGCCTGGTCAGCGCCGCCCTGCGCGGTCGGCGTCGCCAGTACGAAGCGCGGGACCGGTTGATTGACTTGAGCGAGAGTGAGCTGCGTCTACAGCGCACCCTGGAAACCCTCGAACAGCAAGTAGAAGAACGCACAGCTCAACTGCGTCACAACGAAGAGGCCCTGCGCCAGTCGCAGAAAATGGAAGCCGTCGGCCAACTGACCGGAGGCATCGCTCATGACTTCAACAATATGCTTACCGGCATTATCGGTAGCCTGGAACTGCTGCGCCGGCGTGTAGCGCGAGGCAAACTGGATGACCTGGACAGCTTGATCGACCTGGGCGTGACCTCCGCCAACCGCGCGGCCAGCCTCACCCACCGACTGCTGGCGTTCTCCCGTCGACAATCGCTGGATTCCAAGCCCGTGCAGATCAACCAGTTGGTCACCTCCATGGGTGAGTTGTTGCAACGCAGTATCAACGAAAGTATCAGCCTGGACATGCGCTTGAGCGACGCCTTGTGGACGGCCGAGGCCGACCCGAACCAGCTCGAAAGCGCCCTGCTCAACCTGGTGATCAACGCGCGCGACGCCATGCCCGCCGGTGGCACACTGACCGTGGAAACCACTAACCGCCACCTCGACAGTGTTTTTACCGCCGCCTACGGCACCTTGACCCCAGGCGATTACGTAGAGCTGAGTGTCAGCGACAACGGCTGCGGTATTCCACAACACTTGATGGGCCGCGTGTTCGATCCGTTTTTCACCACCAAACCCATCGGCCAGGGCACGGGGCTGGGACTGTCGATGATCTACGGCTTCGCTCGCCAGTCTCGTGGGCATGTGACCATCCACAGCGAAGTCAACAAAGGCACTACGGTCAGCTTGTTCCTGCCGCGTTTTATTGGTGAGACCCAAGCCCAGGCGCCGCTCAACCCGACATTGCCGCCGTTTGCCAATGCAGGGGAAACGGTCTTGATCGTCGAGGATGACCCTGCCGTACGGGTGTTGGTCAGCGCCGTGCTCAAAGAACTGGGTTATGGATTTATCGAGGCCGGAGACGCGAACACGGCGGTTCCGATCATTGAGTCCGAACTGCGTATTGACCTAATGATCAGCGACGTGGGCTTACCCGGTATGAATGGCCGGCAACTGGCAGAAATAGGCCGGCAGATTCGCCCTGAACTCAAGGTGCTGTTCATTACCGGTTATGCCGAGCATGCAGCGGTGCGCGGTGGTTTCCTGGACCCGGGGATGCAGTTGATCACCAAGCCTTTCACCTTTGACTTACTCACAGCGAAGGTTCGGGAAATGATCCGGGCATAAATACGACCTGTCTGTACGGCTCGGTACGCTGTCCGTCTCTAACAAATTGTCATTTATATATAAATAAAAGATGGAATCGACGCCTGTCTTTTTCCACGAAGCGTTAATGCGCTACGTATGAAAAAACACTTCAATGGCATCGACCAGGAAAATCCATCAATGACGACAATCGCTTTCGCTGCTCCTCAATCCCCTTCTGTAGGACTCCCCCCCTCGGGGGACATAACAGTCGCGCCGCCAGCCCCAATCGCTCTCACCCACCCGCCAATAACAAGTACAGCGCCGTTGACAGATGACATTCCCGCGGCCAACGCGGACAGCGAGTTGGCCACGCTGTTTGCGCAAACGGTGAAAAAGCACATATCCAGCAATCAAGACCCACGCAAAGTAACGGTTGAGAATATCCCTGCGACGTCAACCTACGGAAAATGGCGAACGCATCTTCACAACATTCTCCAAAGCGCTGAGATGAAGCGGTGGGCAGCCGAGAAAAATATTGTGCTGTCAAAGCGAACCATGATCGATGTCAATAACGGTACCCTGATCATTCCGGGAGCGTTCGGCTTTGGAACCGTCGATTTAAAGGACTTTGCTGGGCGCGAGGTGCTCATGAGCGCCGCTAAAACGCTAGCCCCCTTGGGCGGCTTTATTTCAGTCGGTACAGAGACCACGGCGAGCATGTCAGAAATCGCCGGGTTTCACGGTAAACCTATACCTATCAATGATTCCCTCCCCCAGGCTGAGCAAACAGCGAGCATCACGGCGTACGCCGAAGGATTATTGCAGACACCCTTTACATACGCAGAGACGCATAGTCCTTTCAAAGAAGACTTAAACGTTCAAAAATCGCAACTGGGTGACTTGAACAATCGAAGCGCCTTGAGTGCACAACTCGTTGGAAGTCTGGTTGCAAAGCTTGAAACAGCATCCAATAGCGCTAATGCCTTTAGCTCTGACGTACAACGCTCCGCCCCTTTCACTGACGCCCAACTAAAGATTTTTAAAGAGATCGTATTCCCCGTAGATCCCGAGTCATCCTATGCTCGAGAACACAACCTGGGCCCCAAAGACGCTGTCAGCCTGCACCAGTACATGGTTGACGAAGGTATAACGATTCCGACGAACTACGATGAATTGATGATGGTGGCAAAAGCCCTGCGCCGAGCGCCGCCGATCAAGCCTACCTTGGGTGATCTGGGTGGAGCGCTTTCATCGCCTACGCTATTGAGCATTGAGGATCAGCGCCAGCTTCACGCCATAATTCGTCATGTATTGAAAGATGAACCAGATGACAACTTGTTGGCACATTGGACCCGGAACTTGGCCAACGTCAATGACGATCCTCACAGTCTGCTCGCCGATATTCTCAAGACAACTCAGGCACGAGGAATGGGGGCCTCAGCCGAAGCCAAGCTGGGCGAACTGGCCTCACCTACATCGCTGCAAGAGTGGATGCTTGCGGCGCTTTCGCTCTCATTGGAACAGGACCTGCACCGGTTTTCGCCCACCTCGGCGAGAACCACAGCTGCGGGATTCAACTTCGCCGACGCAGAGTTATCGGGCAAGAGTGCGTCCTTTATAAGAAACGCGATGGCTGATCACCTGGTCAAGATGAAAAAAGCCACGCCTCAGACCGCGGCGCTCGCCGTGGCCGTGCTGTTATCTCGCAAGGCGCCACATCTCTTGATCAAAGATGTACCTGAGCAGGTGACGTTCGGCTCACATACATGGGTGAGTTTTACGACCGCAGTAGCGCGTCTTGAAGCCCAGGCGCCGGGCTCAACCAGCAAGATGACGTTTGCACAGGTCATGAGCCAGGCAGACGAGATACCGCTCACTTCAGAAGAACGGCTCGTTGAGCATCGCGCCCAAAACGATGCACTCAAAGACTGGGGCGTTGCCCAAGGCATCATTGCTGTAAAGCCTGACGATGCCTATACAGACTCGGAGATGGAGGACGTACATCGCGCATTTAAATTGCAAGTGACTGAGCTGAGCGCAGCCTCCACAGCGTTTGCAACACAGATGCCTGAGTTTCATAACAAGGTAATGGAAAAGTTACTGTCGTTATTGCCGCACTTGTCCCGGGAAGAACTTCTAGAAAAATGCATCACCCGCGACAGTTCCAAGTACGACTTTCCTGGCCCTTATTCGGTATTGGATTTATTCCTTACGAACCGACTCGGGCCTAGCGACTCACAATGGCGGTCAAGCAATAAAAAAATAAGCTTGCCGGCTATTCGTGCAGGATTGAGCACTGAACGTTCATTGGTATCAGATCTAAAGGCTGAATTTGAACGGGAGTTTTCCGCCTACGTTGATAGCTATGAAGCCGCCATCGCTGCGCAAACCAAACATTTGATCGCCTCATTGCCCATCGCTGACCGTAAGATGATCGAATACGGGCAGCTCACCGTTGCTCAACAATTTACCGTCTACCGCCCCCATACGACTGGCGTTTTAACAAACTTACCCAGGAATGAGTCAAAGATTTTTTTGCGCAGCACCCTCGACGGAAAAACACAGACTTATGAAATTGACTGGCAAAAAAACACCATCCTGAAACGGGATGATATGAATGATTTCAAAATCGGTCCTGTGCCGAGCAAGAGAGCCCCTATACCCAAGGGAATGAAACTTGGAGATTCCTTTGAGCTCCTGGCGCCAGTAAGTCCTCCTGATGGACATACAGAAAAATCACTCGACCAGACAAACGCTGTGCATCCTCCAAAAAGTTACTTTAGCGAGAGGACACGGTATATCGCGGGTGCCAAGTTAAAACTTGTCGACGTTCAGTCGTATAAAAAAATGGCTCAAGGCATGACGACGTTCGAGACCGAAGAGACTATCAACAAGAAAGTAGGCGAATTCTTCCTTAATCTTGTTCCACTTTACTCTGCCATCGATAATTTTTCGAAAGGTAATATCGGCGCCGGCATCACTGACTTGGCTCTTGATGCCCTGGGTTTTTTTGTCGCCCTCGGCGCTGCCGCAAAAGGCGCCAAAGCGCTGAACACAGGGGCGTCCGCGTTTCGACACCTCACGCGTGGGGCAAAAATCCTGACGCGTGCCGTCGTCAGCTCGCTCAACCCATTGGACGGCGCAGGCGCGTTGCTGAAAACCCTGGGAACGGGCGGAAAACAACTCGCCTCACTCGGCGCCAGAAAATTCATCGAATGGGCCATGTCCGGGGCTGACAAATATGATGTGATAAAAAAGATCTTCAGTAACTTCGACGCCGGAGCGATAGGCACCGCCAAGATTAATGGAGAAATTGCAGAAGTCGCAGCGGTGACATGGAACGGCCATTGGTATGCCTTGGACCCTGTCACCCTAAAACCTCGGGGCCTGCCGCTAAAGGACTTCCTGCCGTCCCCCCGAATAGAAGTGGATGATTTCAAAAAATGGGCGACCGCCAGCTCTTCCTCCTCCGGGCGCACCATCAGCGATGATGTGATCAAGCAATGGAATAAAGCTGTTAATGCTCATCGGGGCAAGACAGATTTTGATGATGGTTACCGCATTGGCGACGCGAACAATGTTCCAGGCTTGTCAAAAGCAAAAAAGCCGGCTGACTTTATGTCATTGGTCAATAACGGCGACTTCACAGCTGAGCAAGTAGGGATCATTGTCAGAAAATACGATGAATATGCTTACGAGTTTGGTAGGCGTGGTGCCGCCCGCTTCACAGATAATATAGAACCGCGCTTCGGGACTGTGTTTCCCATACCGCAATCTTCTTATATAGGCATGACATCCCAGTTGTCTGAAGGCCAATGCGCCGCCTTCTCGCGCTTAATGGCGACGGCCATGGAGGAAGGAAAGGACATAACCTTTATTAAGAACCTGTATACCGCCGCGGCTTTCCCCTCGGACCCGGCGTGCAGGCGCTTCATCGAAAATCTGAATAAGCTACAGCAAAGAACTCAAACCAAAACCGCCTTCTATGCCGGAAAAACCTCGGAACTCCTGTCTGTAGAGGGCATGGTAAAAAAACTGGACGGTCTTACGCCCCCCAAATCCATCATGATCGACGCGCCGGGCCATGCAATGGCCGCCGGTGTTAAAATCGAAGATGGCAAAAAAGTATTTTGGTTTAACGACCCTAATTATGGACTGGCAAAATTCGAGAGCTCAGACTTCATGCACGCGGGCCTGGATAAACACGTCCGCGACAAAAAACTGGACGTACCCTATAAAACTCACGGTACCGATCGAAACCAGTTAGAGTTCAATGTTTTTGAACACGACAACGAGTGGCGGAAAAAAAACAACATATTCGATTCCGAGGTTGTCGAGCTGTATGACAAACCCTTGATCCCCTCAGGCCAGCCACGTGCCCTTTCCAGCCGAGAGCTGCAATTGAATTGGGAGAAACTGCACTCGAACCCGGACAATCAAGGGCTGATCTGTTATGAGGCGTCCATGCGTGTGGGGCAAGCTGAAAAAACCCTTTCGCCTGAAGTATACGATACCGTCAAAGCTGCCACAGGCCGCGACGGTGGTACCAACTACTCAACCCGTTATCTCGAACTCATGGGCATCAAGCCCGACGGCATAAAAACCACTTTCAACCCCGCCGAAATTACCGAGTCCGGGTTTCTCAATTTCAAGCATGCCAATGAGGGGGGGGACTTTGCCCACACTGTCTATATACAAAAAGCCAATAACAACGAGTTAATCCTTTTCAATACCAATAGCCCGGACCTGGATTTGGCAATGCTCAAGAGTGGCCATCCTCTTAAGCAAAGCGGCGGAATGACGGTCTACAAAATCAGCGGTGGCGACCACAAAGGTCTTCAAGATTTTATCGATGGGCTCGGCGGAAAAGTCGGTTGGCAGTATGCGTACACGCCAGCCAGCCAGCTAAACGCAAATGTTAAGAAGGCAAAAAGTTGAGTCACTGAAGTACACGGCGTCCTGATTGGGCGCCGCACTCTTCATGCGAGCAAACGCTGGATATGCTCCTGCAACGTATCCAAATCAAACGGCTTGGCCAAGATGGGCGCATTACGCGTGATCGGGCTGTGGCAGTCGAGAATCTCCTGCGGGTAGCCGCTGATAAAGATCACTTTCAATTCCGGGCGCAATTTGATCGCAGGTTCGGCGATCTGCACCCCGGAAATCCCGCCAGGCAGGCGATAGTCGGTGACCATCAGGTCCAGGTGCGGCTTGGTCGCGAGGATTTCGAAGGCCTGCTCCCCATCGATCGCCTTCAAGACCCGGTAGCCCAAGCCTGCCAGGTACTCACCCAGCACAAACATAATGGATTCGTCGTCCTCGACGATCAGTACGACATCTTGCGCATCTTCACTCATGGGAAGCCTTTGTCCGGTCAATTGCTGCTGTTACGACCATGGGGTCACGCAGAGGTTGCGTCGAGGTGACGATTGATTTCACTCGGCCGCTTCAAGGGGCAGGCACACGCGAAACAGCGCGCCCTCGCCTATCCGGCTCTCGACCTCGATGGTGCCGCCATGGGCCGCGACGATCTGCTCGGAAATAAACAAACCCAGGCCCAGGCCCGCTGTCACGTGGTTGGCGCAGACCCGCTCGAACTGCTGGAAAATGCGCTTCTGGTTCTCTTCGCTGATACCGATGCCATGGTCACGCACCTCTACCCGCGCTTCGCCATGCTCGCTATACACCCGCACTTCCACCGGGCTCTTGGCCCCGTAGCGCAGGGCGTTGGTCAGCAGGTTGGTGATCACCTGCTCGATCCGGAACTCGTCCCAATTGCCTTCCACCGCTTCGTCAGCCTGCAGTTGCATCGAGGACTCCGCGGCCGCCACTTGCGGTGCGAAGTTCTGCACCAAGTTGCGCACCAGTTGGCTCAAGTCACAGCGGGCCGGGCGGATCGACAGCTTGCCGGTGCGAATGCGCGACACGTCGAGCATATCCTCGATGAGGCGGATCAGGCTCTGGATCTGGCGTTCATCGCGGTCGACCATGGCGTGCATCTTGTCCAGCGTAAACGCCGCGGCGTTGTCCCGGGCCAGGTGCATCTTGCGCAGCTGGGTCTCCAGGATCAGCCCGTTAAGGGGCGTACGCACTTCGTGGGCGACAATCGACATGAAGTCGTCACGCATGCGCACAGCTTGCTCCAACTCAGCCTGCGTGGCCTGCAGGCGCGCCAGCAACAGTTCCTGCTCGCGGCGGCTGCGCTCCAGCTCTTCCACTTGCAGCTTCATGGCCTTGCTCTGGCGATACAGGTCGACGAACACATTGACCTTGCTCTTGACCGCGTGGATATCCAGCGGCTTGTGCAGGAAATCCACGGCGCCGCTTTCATAGCCCTTAAAGGCGTAATTGAGTTCGCGGCCGGCGGCGCTGACGAACACGATCGGGATGTTCTTGGTCTTTTCGGTGCCGCGCATCAGTTCGGCCAGCTCGAAACCGTTCATGCCGGGCATCTGCACGTCGAGGATCGCCATGGCGAATTCGTGTTCCAGCAACAGGGACAACGCCTCGTCGGCACTCAATGCCTTGAAGACCTGGCGATCCTCGCGCTTGATCAGCGCTTCGAGAGCCAGCAGGTTTTCCGGCAGATCGTCAACGATCAGCAGTTTGGCCTGGACAGTACTTAACATGGGTAGGGTTCCAGGGAAGCCAGCAATGAGCCGATACGGCCCAAGGAAAGAATATGGTCAGGTGTGTGTAAGGCCAGGGCGGCCAGGGGCATCACGGCCATGCGCGCCTCCTGGGGGTCCTGGACGACGGTAGTGCCGCCCGATTGCTTGACGTGGGCCAGGCCGCTCGCGCCGTCCTGGTTGGCGCCGGTCAACAGGATCGCGAGCAGGCGCGGCCCATACACGTCGGCAGCCGAGGCAAACAGGTAGTCGATGGCGGGCCGGGAGTGGTGCACGCGGTCCTCCTGGCTCAGGGACAGGCTACGGTCATGCTCCACTGACAGATGATAGCCGGGGCTGGCAAAGTACAAGGTGCCCGCCTCCACCGGCTCTTTGTCCCGGGCTTCCTTGACCGGAATGCTCAGGCGCCGCGCAAAGACTTGCGCAAGTTGGCTGCGGCGCTCATCCGGCAGGTGCAGCACGGCAATGATCGGCAAGGCGAAGGTGTCTGGAAGTTGGCCAAAAATCGTCAGCAGCGCCTCGACGCCGCCGGCGGAAGCGCCGACGACGATGGCTTCAATCCCGTGTATCCGGGTGTCTGGCGTGTCACTCATGATTTTCGGTAGATCCGTTCCTGTTTGACCAAGGGTTCGAATTGCTTGCTGTAGGCGGAAAAATCCAGGGTTTCCTTACTGCCCAGCACCAGGAAGCCGCGATGACACAACGACTCATGAAACAGCCCAAACGCTCGATCCTGCAACTTCTTATTAAAGTAAATCAATACGTTGCGACATGAAATTAATTGAGTTTCCGAGAAAACACTGTCGGTGGCCAGGCTGTGATCAGCAAAGGTAACGTTCTCGCGCAGGGTCTTGTCGAAGATCGCGTAATCGTAAGCCGCTGTGTAGTAGTCGGCAAATGAACGGTGCCCGCCGGCTTGCTGATAATTGGCGGTATAGGCGCGTACGTTCTCCAGGGAGAAGATGCCCTGCTTGGCTTTGTCCAACGACGCCGGATTGATGTCCGTGGCATAGATGATCGTGCGTTCCAGCAAGCCTTCTTCACGCAACAGGATGGCCATGGAGTACACCTCCTCCCCCGTGCTGCAACCGGCGATCCAGATCTTGATCGACGGGTAGGTCTTGAGCAGCGGCACCACTTCCCGGCGGATCGCCAGGAAGTGCGACGGGTCGCGAAACATCTCGCTCACCGGGATGGTCAGAAATTGCAGCAACTGCATGAACGCCGCCGGGTCGTGCAGTACACGCTCCTGCAGTGCGGAAATGGTCGCGCAGTCGAACTGGCGCAAGGCATGGGCAACACGCCGCTTGACCGACGCGCCGGAGTAGTCGCGAAAGTCATAGCTGTACTTGAGGTAGATCGCCTCGATCAACAGACGCAGCTCAATATCGCTGTTTTTGTCCAAAAAACACTGTTCCACTTAAATGCGTTCCATCTTCGGTAGCCATACGCGAATCAGTGAGAACAGACGGTCCAGGTCAATCGGTTTGGCCAGGTAGTCATTGGAACCTGCTGCCAGGCACCTTTCCTGATCGTCCTTCATGGCCTTGGCCGTTACTGCAATGATTGGCAGTTTTTTCCAGCGCGGGTCCTGGCGTATCAAGGCGGTGGCCTCGTAACCGTCCATTTCCGGCATCATCACGTCCATCAGTACCAAGTCGATATCCTCGACTTCATTGAGTTTGTCGATGGCCTCGCGACCGTTACGCCCGATCACCACCACCGCGCCCTTGTGCTCCAGGGCGCTGGTCAGGGCGAAGATATTGCGTACGTCGTCGTCCACCAGCAGGATCTTGCGCCCTTCGAAGACCTTGTCGCGACTGCGGGCAGTCTTGAGCATCTTCTGGCGGTCATGGGACAGCTGGGATTCGACTTTGTGCAGAAAGAGTGTGACCTCGTCCAGCAAGCGCTCAGGGGAGCGGGCGCCCTTGATGATGATCGAGCGCGAATACTTGCGCAGTTCGGCTTCTTCATCGCGGGTCAGGTTGCGCCCGGTGTAGACGATCACTGGCGGGAATGAGCAGATGTCCTCGGTGGCCATGCGCTTGAGCAGCTCGTTGCCAAGCATGTCCGGCAGCTTGAGGTCGATGATCATGCAGTCGTAGATATTAGTTCGCAGCAGGTCGAGAGCTTCCTGGGCGAAGCCGACGGCCGTGATCTCGATGTCATCGTCGCCGATCAGGCGGGCAATGCTGTCGCGTTGCAGGTCATCGTCTTCTACCAGCAGTACGCGCTTGACCTTCTGGGTCAGCTTGGCTTCCAGGCGCGCGAACACGTCCTTGAGCTCTTCGCGGGTGGTGGGCTTGACCGCATAACCGATGGCGCCCATGTGCATGGCGGCTTCGACGCGATCTTCCACGGAAATTACGTGCACGGGAATGTGGCGGGTGTTGGCGTGTTCCTTGAGACGCTGCAGCACCGTCAGCCCGGAATGGTCCGGCAGGCGCATGTCCAGCAGGATCGCGTCGGGGATGTATTCCTCAGCGAGGCTGTAGCCTTCGTCGGCACCGTGGGCGACCAGGCAGTGGTAACCCAGCTCATGGGCCAGGTCGAACAGGATACGCGCAAAGTTCGGCTCGTCCTCCACCACCAGGATGCACCGGGTGTTGAACGGGGCTTTTTCGCGGTCATCGGCAAACCGTGGAATCTGCTGGGTGTCTGCCACCGGCAATGGCGAAACCCGCACTGGCATGGGCGCCGGCACGACCACCGCTTGACGCGGTTGCTCCATAGGCGCCGCGTCTTCTTCTCGCTCTACGTATTGCTCAGGCAATACCAGGGTAAAGATGCTGCCCTTGCCCGGCTCACTGGTCACGCTGATATAGCCGCCCAGCAAGGTGGCCAGGTCGCGGGAAATCGACAGGCCCAGGCCGGTGCCGCCGTAACGGCGATTGGTGGTGCCATCGGCCTGGCGGAAGGCTTCGAAGATGCTTTCCTGCTGGTCCGGGGCAATGCCGATGCCGGAGTCGCGCACGGTAAAGGCAATGCCCTCCCCTGGCGCACGGGACACCGTCAAGCTGACCTCACCCTGCTCGGTGAACTTGATCGCGTTGGACAACAGGTTCTTGAGGATCTGCTCCAGGCGCTGGCGATCGGTAAACAGCAGGCTCGGCGAGCCCTCCTGCACATCCACCTGGAAGCCCAGCTTGCGATCCGCCGCCAGCGGTTCGAACATGCCGCGCAGGCCGTCCACCAGACGCACAACGCTGGAGTTCTCCGGGCGCACTTCCAGCTTGCCGGCCTCGACCTTGGAAATGTCCAGGATGTCGTTGATCAGGTTGAGCAAGTCGTTACCCGCCGAGTAGATCGACTCGGCAAACTTGACCTGCTCGGCGCTGAGGTTTTCCTGGGGGTTTTCCGCCAGCAGCTTGGCCAGGATCAGCGAACTGTTCAGCGGCGTACGCAGCTCGTGGGACATGTTGGCGAGGAATTCGGACTTGTATTTGCTGGAACGCTGCAGCTCATCGGCGCGGTCTTCCAGCTCGAGCTGGGCCTGGTTCAACTGGATATTCTTGCGGTCCATGGCGTCGCGCTGCTCGGCCAGGGTCTGGGTCTGTTCGGCCAGTTGCTCGTTGGTCTGTTCAAGCTCGGCCTGCTGGGTTTCCAGGTGGGCCTGGGACTCCTTGAGGATACGCGACTGTTCTTCCAACTCTTCGTTGGCGGTCTTGAGTTCTTCCTGCTGCACTTGCAGCTCTTCATTGAGCTGCTGAGTCTCGGCCAACACTTCCTGCAAACGCTGGCGATAACGGGCAGCTTCGATAGACGTGCCGATATTGCCGGCAATCAGTTCCAGCAGTTCGACATCACGCTCATCCAGCGCCCGCAGGAAGCCCAGCTCGACCACGCCATTGACGCGGTCGTCGTCGCTGGTGGGCATCACCAGCACGCTGCGGGTAGCGCCTTCGCCCAGGCCGGAGCTGACCTTGAAGTAATCCACCGGTACATCGTCCAGGCGAATCAGGCGATCCTGTTGGGCGGCTTGGCCAACGATGCCTTCGTCGCTGTAGATCGACTGCTCCTGTCGCTCCTGCTCGCGGGAGAAGCCATAGGTAGCCACGCGCTTGAGGCCACCATGTTCTTCGCGCACATACAGCGCCGCCACGGCCGAGCCCATGTACTGGGCGAAGAACTGCAGGATATTGCGCCCCAGCATGTTCAGGGTCAGCTGCCCCAGCACTTGTTCGGCCAGCTCAGTCTGCCCATTGCGCAGCCAGGCTTGACGTTCGAGGCGTCGCGCGATCTTTTGTTGGGACGCGAGGTTTGCGCTATAACTCTCTGATAAAGCTACTAAGTTTCTCCTGCCGACATACGCAAGAAATCCACTCAGCCCCAGCACGAAGACCAGGTACAGGGTGACGCTGATCACCGTCGTGCGGGTGACTTCTTCGTTACGGGTGATGCGGAATTGCTGCTCCATCGCCACCGCATCGTCGTACTCCTTGCGAATTTCGTCCGTCAGGCGCTTGCCACGGCCCGCCTTGACCGCATTGCGGTAGTCGCCGTTCTGGCGCTGCATATCAATCATCGACTGGGCGTAGTTGTTCCATTCGACCTGCAACGCTTCCAGACGCTTGAGGCGGTCGACCTGCTGGGGATTGTCCGCCACCAAGCCTTGCAAATTGCGCAGATCGGCAATGATCCGCGGCTTGGCAACCTCGTAGGGGTCGAGGAAATGCTCGTCGCCGGTAATCAGGAAACCGCGCATGCCGGTTTCCAGGTCCACCGTCAGCTTGGACGACTCATTGAGGTTATTGATCACCCGGTCGGTGTGCTCCACCCACTGGATCACCGAGAGCAAATAGGTAATCAGGCAGACGAAAAACACCGCGCTGAGCACGCCCACACCCAAGGGCAGTGCCACGTTTCGGCTCAACAGGGTACGGAAGCTCTTTTCATCGACGGACGACGCGGGAGTCATGGGCATGCCTTGGCCAAGTACGGAAAAACCGGAAGTTTGCCCCAAAGTGGCGCCTGAACGCTATTTTTCTGCGGGGGACGACGGCAAGAAACATCTGCGACGGGCAAAAAGAACGCCAAGCCAACGGCTAGCTGGCGGGACATTCGCTCGCCCAGCGGTCACAATGCCATCAATTGCTTCGGAACTTGCTGGCATTGCCGTCACTCACAATCAAGTTGCCTTTAAGCCCTACGCTCTCACTTTTCAGGAATACCCACCATGCCCGCACCTGCCTCCACCATCCTCGTAGTCGAAGACGACGCCATCGTGCGCATGCTGATCGTCGATGTGCTGGAAGAATTGGAGTTCAAGGTGGTTGAGGCGGCTGACGCTGCCGAGGCGCTCATAGCGGTGCAAAACACCGAGCAGGTGATTGACCTGATGATGACCGATGTCGGCCTTCCGGACATGGATGGCAAGAAACTGGCAAACAAAGCCCGTGAATTGCGCCCCGCCCTGCCCATTCTGTTTGCCAGCGGCTATGCCGAAAACATCGACGTGCCGGCCGGGATGCAGGTCATCGCCAAGCCGTTTTCGATTGATCAATTGCGTGACAAGGTCAAATCCATGCTGCCCGGGGCCTGATTCCTCCCTTACAACCCCCACCTTCTGTGAGTAAGCGCCCGACGAGGCTGAAAAGCGTCGCAGGGATTAACGTGACGTGCGGCCAATAAAACTGGAAACTCAGCGCCTTGCCCCCACGCCCCCTTAAAAGCACTCTGGAAGGACGCTACAACATGATTGGAAAACCGACGCGCCTGCTGTTGGCGAGCCTCTCGATAGTCATCAGTACCGGCGCCTGGGCCGACTTCACCGCCAGCCCCAGTGAAGCCCGTGCCATCGCCAAGGAAGCGTACCTGTACGGCTTCCCGGTGGTGCAGATGTACAAGACGCTCTACACCCAGGCCGTTGATAAAGGCGGTGCCAACTTCAAGGCACCGTTCAACCATATTGGCAACTGCGCCCAGGTGTTCACCCCCAAGGACGCGGCGTTCGCGAGCCCGAACGCCGACACCCCCTGTTCGTTCGTGTGGATGGACCTGCGCAAAGAGCCTCTGGTACTGACCCTGCCCAAAATCGAAGACGACCGCTACTACTCGGTGCAGTTGGTCGACCTCTATACCCAGAACTTCGCCTACCTGGGCACCCGCAGCACCGGTAACAACGGTGGCCACTACATGGTTGCCGGGCCTGACTGGAAAGGTCAGCAACCGGTGGACATCGACCGCGTGGTCTACAGCGAAAGCAATATCGCCTACGCCCTGTACCGCACGCAGCTGTTTGATGACAAGGACTTGGGCAAGGTCAAACAGATCCAGAGCGGCTACAAAGTCCAGCCACTGAGCCGCTATGTGAAGCAGCCTGCCCCGCCCAAAATGCCGAAGATCGAATGGCCCAAGCCAACGGCGACCATGACTGACGGCCCGCAATTGTTTCGCTACCTGAACTTCATGCTGGCTTTCGCTGCGCCCCAGGACAGCGAAAAGGACTTGCTGGCACGCTTCGCCAAGATCGGTGTCGCCCCGGGCGCGCCTTTCAAGGTCAACCAGTTGACCGCCGAGCAACGCAGGGCCCTGGAGGAAGGTATTGCCGATGGCCGCGCCGAATTTGCCGCGTTCAAGAAGGACAAGGTCGACATCCACCAGGTGCGCCGCGGTGACTTGTACGGCAGTCGCGACCGCCTGCAAAACAACTACCTGTACCGCTACGCCGGCGCCGAAATGGGCATGTTCGGCAACTCCAGCGATGAAGCCGCTTACCTGACCTACCTCCTCGACAACGAAGGCAAGCCAGCCAATGGTGCGCGCCACAGCTATACCGTGCACTTCGCCAAAGATCAGTTGCCGCCGACCGACGCGTTCTGGTCGCTGACGATGTATGACGGCAAGACCAAACTGCTGGTGCCTAACCACAAGACGCGCTACCTGATCAACTCGCGGATGCTACCGGCCCTCAAGCGCGACGCCGACGGTGGCCTGACCCTGGCGTTGCAACACCACGAGCCACCGAAGGCGGAACAGAGCAATTGGTTGCCGGCCCCGCCCGGCCCGTTCTACGCGATCTTGCGCATCTACCTGCCTAAGCCCGAGGTGGGTAACGGCCAGTGGAAGCTGCCCCCGCTGACACCGCTGAAGTAACACCACGGGCCGGCTGGGTCAGCGCTTTTTCAGGCGCAGGTAGGATTGATGCAGGTCCGAGGCCCAGCCATCAATCACGCTTTTCACATCGTCGGCCTTCATCACCTGCGAGTCATTGGCCAATGGCTTGCCGGTGCCTTTGCGCACCACCTGGGCCACCACTTTATTGCTGGCGCCATCGAGGAACTGCGCCTCGGTGCCCAAGGTGGTTTCCTGGTCACGAATCCCGGTGCCGGTACTCACCGCCGCCGCAACCAGGGCCACGGGTACGAACTCATAGGGTTTGAGGCCTTCGGTCTTGCTGCTGACGGCGGTGATCGCCGCACGCACCACCATCACCCCGGGGCCGGGAGCGTTGGCCAATGGCAGCGACTTGGCCAGCTCGCGCTTGAGGGCCTGGTTGAAGTAATCGTTGATACCGCGCAGGGTGCTGTCTGGAATCTTCGTGGTGGCCTGGGGCTTGGGGTAGAACTGGGTGGGTTCGATATACACCGAGGTATACCGGCTCAGGTCCAGTTGCGGATCAACCCAGCGCATCACCTCCGCCCCCGACGGTGACTTGGCCTCCTTGAGCTGGCTGTAGTTGGAAAGGAACCCTGAATACTCGTCCGGTTGCGGCACCTTGCTCGCGCAACCGGCCATGCCGAGTGAGGCGACGCACAGCGTGCTGATCATTAGCCCTAGCTTCATCGTGGAACTCCCTGGCGACCATCATCGTGATGAATGAGTTGTAGGTATAGCCAATGCTTGGCAAATACACCTAATTTAACGCGTCGCCAGTCATGAGTTATTTACCTGCGATTAAAGCGTGCAGGTCAGGCTCGCTCGCGTGGGATCAGGCTCTGCAACTGCGAGGCCAGGAAGTTGGCGTCGAAACCGAAGGTGTCGGGGTCTTTGAGGCCGTTGGTTTTCTTCCACAGCCAATCGTTCTTATCGGCCGGCAGTACCAACGACACGCTGCCATGGCGAGCGGCGGTGAGCCCCATTACCGCTACCGAAATCAAACCGCCGGCACCCATGACGTCCGGCACGAACTCAACACTTTTGCCGGTGATGTGTACGGTGAGTTTCTCGCTCTTGAAGGGCGAACTCTCCACCGGCACGCTCGGGCCGCTGGCGGTGTAGGCCTCACGCTGGACTTCCAGTAAGCCTACGGTCTTCACTGGCTCCAGCCACTGTTCGATCTGCTGGAACAACTCGCCAAGCTTTTGCGTCCAGCGCGCCGACTGCAGGTCGAACTGCTGTTTTTTATGCGCTTCGCTATCGGCGTAATGACGAAGCATCTCGCCCAGTTGCTGTACGTCGTCCATTGCGGATTTCCTTGGGGTTGGTAGGTTGCCAAGCGTGATCATGGCAGATGCAGCTGCCTGGCGTATGACTAAACGCTTGGCCTGCCCAGGGCGTGGGTCGCCGTGCACAGTTGGATCAATTTCAATCCAGGCGGCCCGCCCTCAAGTGAATGCAAGGGTACTCAGCGTGGTTGACGGCAGCTAGACCCGGGCTGCCGGGGCGGGGGCCGGGTAATACGCCACGGCGGAACGGTGAACCGCACGTTTGTTAACATAGGCGCCGTAGTCGATATGCAATACCTTCGACTTGGGAAGTTGCTGCTTATCAAGCTCCAGTTCCATGGGTTGCTGCAAACGTTCTTCTTCCAGGGTCAGGTAAATCGCGATGCCATGCCCCTCAGGCGTACGCAGGAAGAACACTACTTCTTGCCCTTTTTCAACGTCAGGAATCGCTGGCGCGGTTATTTTGAGCTTATCGTCGGTCTCGGTAATGTCGGCAGCGGGCAGGCCGTCAAAGCTAAGAAAGTCGTATGAATTGGGCATTTTGCAATCCTCATCATGTCAATGGATCAAGCCACCAAAAAGTGGGCTTGTCCCACTATTAACAGGGGAAAAACGCTTATCGTCTACTGTCATAAATAACAGGTTCATACGTGTCGTGACGGTGTATCGAACGAAGGATGCTCCGATAGAAGGCGCCCCCACTGCATTCGAAACCATGGAGTGAACTGCGCATGGGAATCTAAAAGCTGTGCTGAGATTTCGGCTCGAGTCTGCCACTTGATCTCGCTGACTTCGTCAATCGCCGGCGAAACTGCAGCGTCAGATCGAGCCACCAACACATGACACAGTTCGTGCTCCGCACCAATCGAACCAAAGCAGGCATGGTACTCAAAACTATATAGAGCGTGACATGAAGCCGAGACGCCCAACTCTTCGCGCAGACGCCGAGAGGCGGCAGTCAGGATCGTCTCGTCAGGTGCCGGATGACTGCAGCAAGCATTCGACCAGAAACCCGACCAGAGCATTTTACCCGCAGCACGACGCTGAAGCAGATGACGCCCGCGACTGTCGACCAAATGCACTGAAAATGCGCGATGAAGCTGTCCCGTGCCCAGGTGTGCATCGCGTTTGGCACACACTCCGATCTGTACATCCTGTGCGTCAACTAACACTACATCATTGGTCATTGTGTATTTCCTTCGGTGCAATGCACGCGTGCGCTCGCGCAGGTTTGTCAGTGTGCGGAAGGCGCCATGCCTTTTGCTTAACGTTAGAGAACTTGCCCCCAGGCGCTGACGAATGTCAGGGCTGCGTCGCTGAACGCGGGATCAGCACGCAGGTTGATCATGGCATCAAGGTCGTCCTGGGTGACCAGCCCGAGTTTCAGCAGTGCCGGCCCCGCCTGGGCGGTGGTTGCAGCCCAGAACGTATCGGCCGGGCTGTTGTCGCCGATGCGGCCTTCGAAGGTGCGATGACCCACGTTGGAAAGTCCCTGAGCACTTAATCGGCCGGGTAGCGTTTCGGCCCAGAGCATGTCGGAACCGATCGACTGCTCCAGAAGCGTGATTCCGGCTTGGGCGACTTTGCGGAACAACGGATTCGCAGTATTCAAGCTCGGTTGCAGGCTCACATCCTCTATCACCAACCAGCCGCCCGGGCGGACCCATCTGACGGCCCGCGCCAATATGTGTTCGCGTTCGCTGAGGTGGCACAGAAGCGCACGAGCGTGCACCACATCAAAGGAGGCTGCAGGAAAATCATCGGTCCTGGCGTTATGGGTAACCACCTGAATGCCGGGAATATCGAGCAGGAATCGGGTGTCGATATCGGTGGCAGTGACGGTTGCGCCGGGATACTGCTTGCTCAGCCAACCGGCGAGCGATCCGGCACCGGCGCCGAGATCGAGGATGGCAGGTTTGCGCGGAAGATCCAGCCAATCGAACGCTGCTTGGCTCAGCGGGTCAAAGACCCGCTCCAGGGTACGCAGCCGTGCTAGCTGATCTGCGTGCTGATCCGCAAGATAGCTGTTGGTGTAGCCGCGCTCTTCAATGGACTCAATAGTGGTCACAGGACGACCTCCAGTTGTTCAGGGCAACGATTGAGGAATCCGCGCTCGGTGGGTTTGAACCCTGGCGCCCAACGCAGGTTTGGAAAGGCATGTAGCAGCATGCGTGCGCCGATCGTGATCTCCATCCGTGCCAGCATGGATCCCAGGCAGAAGTGGCGCCCCGCGCCGAAGGCGAAATGGCTGGTCGCCTGTTCGATGCGTGACATATTGAAGGCGTCCGGGTCGCTGAATTGGTCCGGGTCACGGTTGGCCGAACCGATAAGACAGGCCAGGGTCGCGCCCGCAGGAATCGTTCCTGACGGCAGTTGCAGCGCTTCACGGGCCTCCCGGAGCACAAGTTGCAAAGGCGGGTTGCGTCGCAGGGTTTCGGCGAGCGCGCTATCCATCAAATCTGGATCAGCCATCACCGCCTCCTTGACGCCCGGCTCGTCCAACAAGTTGACAATGAGATTCGCCAGCGCACCGTGACTGGTCTCGCTACCGGCAGTCATGAGGATCGCGCAGTAGGACCGCACGAATGCTTCGGACAAGGGTTGATCGTCAATCCGTGCCGCCAGGAGCTGTGAGATCAAATCGTCTGTGGGTTCAGCACGGCGAGCGTTGATGTGTGGCTGGATGAAGTCGTAGAAACTGTCGCGGTTGGATAACCCGCCGTTCAACAGTGCCGGATCCTGTCGATAATTGCCCATATAGGCAAAGCCGATGGCACACCAACGCTTGAGCTGTTCCACTGCCTCAGGGGTTTCGGCCGGGAGACCCAGCGCATGAGCCATCACTCGCACTGGCAGCGCTGCGGTGAAATCGGCGATGAGGTCCACCTGAGATCGGCCTTGCATGCGCATCAGCAGGTCTGAGGTTACCGAGATGATGGATGCTTCAAGCGCCGCAAGGGCCTTGCTGCGAAACGAAGGGCTGAGCAATGCTCGATGCTGAGCGTGTTCACACCCATCCATAGTGACAATCGTGTGTCCCAGCAGCGGTCCAATCTGCCAGGTGTAGTTATTGTTGCTCGCCCCCGGGTGGGTCAATGCGGCTTTGACATCCACATGCCGACTGACCAGCCATACATCGGTGGGCTCGTCGTAGGCGATCGGTAGAGTGGTACGCAACAGCTCATACAAGGGGTACGGATCGATTTCGAATTGGCGGGACTTAAGAGTCGGTGGGGTAAGTTTCAGGTCCACCTGTCGGTTATTCCGTGGCGTAGTATCGGCGGCGTTCAGGTGATAGCGAGAAACGCTCCGGTGCCAGTCGCCCGCTGCCCGCACAACCTGCCGTAGTCGGTTCGGGTCAGTGGCGGCGCCCGCGCGGTGATTTACCTGCTGGGCGGCGATCGCAGTGAAGTCCGCAACCGCCGTGTTCACCATTTGATGGGCGGACTCAATCGCAGTCGGCCAATCCGCACCGGCGGTGTCCGCAAGTATCGATACCAGGTTGTAACGCTCACCACACGCCACA
The DNA here is from genome assembly GCF_001439685.1 of Pseudomonas libanensis. Classification (GTDB taxonomy): domain Bacteria; phylum Pseudomonadota; class Gammaproteobacteria; order Pseudomonadales; family Pseudomonadaceae; genus Aquipseudomonas; species Aquipseudomonas libanensis. Next base: position 7,276 of record NZ_JYLH01000002.1, on the reverse strand, counting down.
TCCTTGGCAAGCGAATGGATATCGTTGGTCCAGGCAATGATATTGGCGGCGTGTTCACGCAGCGTGTTCCACCCGTCAATGTCAGCTTCGTGCTCGTACGGGTCGAGCGTTTCGGCCGCATCGATGAGATCGAAGAAGAACAATGCACCAAACGAATCCCGACGCAAGGGCAGATACTCGACCAGCGTGAACGCCGAGTCGGTTTCGCGCAACCGCACCTGCGCCGCTTGCGCGCGTAGATGTTGGATCAAATGTCCCACGCACCTATGCCGCCAACCATCGCCTCCCCAGTATTTGATCTGGGGCCACAGATCATCGACCAGAACAGCCAGCATCGGGTCCTCAAATTGACTGGTTTCACCTGGCGGAACGGTACCCTCGCTCTCGGTCGCAGCCTGCACGGCGCAGATGAAACGCTCCAGCGCACCGTTTTCCGCCCATGGCCCATCATCAATGCGGTCATCAAGGATAAGTGCCCACAGGTACCAGCACACCAGAATTTCGGCTCGGTGCGTGGGTGCCCTACCGCACAACGCCATTCCCAGCTCGAGCAGTGGGGTGGTGTTCAACCGATGCGCACCGCGACGGCCGATCAAGTGGTATCGCTGCGCCCAAGCGAGAGCATGTGTGCGCAATCGCTCACTGTCGGGACGCGGCGCCGGACCGGCAAAAGGAAGCCGGATCTGGGGAATAATGAGTGTTGTCGATGGTAGGTGACCGCTGGGGCTGTTGTCGGGATCACCTACGGGGTCTGGCGGTACCATGAAGAGCTCCTCGTGAATCAACTTTCAATAAGATCTGACCTTATCGAAAATCAACATCTCCAGATGTGGGGGTTATCTGACCGTTACCTGCCAATGGCAACCCTTCGGGTAGGGCAAAAGGAATGTATTCAATGTGCACGCTCAGTACTGATTGACCGTTGGTGCCGATTAGATACACGCATCGGGTCAAAATATACTGTCATTTCTCACAGGTATGGACGAGTCCGCTCAGCACCTGGCCAGTGGTTGGTCATCAACGTAGTTCGAACTGCTCCGGTGAATTGGCTGGCAACTGCGTATGACTAATCAGCCTTCGATGGGTAAGGTGACATCACATCCCCTTATCCGGAGCATCGCATGCGCACCATCGGCCTTATCGGCGGCATGAGCTGGGAGTCCAGCGCCGAGTATTACCGCATCATCAACCAGCGGGTGCGCGACCAACTCGGCCCGCTGCGGTCGGCGCAGATGTTGATGTACAGCGTGGACTTCGGCCCGGTGGAGCAGGCCCAGCATGCCGGGCGCTGGGACGATACCGCGCTGATCCTGGAAGACGCCGCGCGCCGTTTGCAGGCCGGGGGCGCCGAGTGCGTGGTGCTATGCACCAACACCATGCACTTGGTGGCGCCGCGTATTGAAGCGGCGGTGTCGATTCCATTCCTGCATATTGCCGACGCCACGGCGGTCGCGGCCGTGGAGGCCGGAACCTTGACAGTAGGCTTGCTCGGCACCGCATTTACGATGGAGCAGGACTTCCTTAAGTCCCGCCTCGCCGCTCAAGGCCTGACCGTTCTGGTACCGGACGCGGATGAACGCCGAGATGTACACCGGATCATCTATGAAGAGTTGTGCGTAGGGGTCATCAGTGACGCCTCTCGCCGGGTCTACCAGCGCGTAATCAAAAGCCTCGCCGCTCGCGGTGCCCAGGCGATCATCCTGGGCTGCACTGAAATCTGCCTGCTGCTCCAGCCCGAACACAGCGACCTGCCATTGCTCGACACCACCGCACTGCATGCGCAGGCTGCGGTGGCGTTTGCCCTGGCGGATTAAGCCGACCTGCGCAGGCGCGCCATGCTCAGGGTGTCTACAAACACACCGTCACGCAGGGCGTAATCGCGCAACGTCCCCTCCACTTCGAAGCCGAACTTGCGATAAAGGTTATGCGCCGCCTCGTTGTCGGCGTAGACCGTCAGTTCCACGCGGTGCAGGTTCATCCAGTTGTCGGCCACATCCAGCGCGGCAGTCAGCAGCCGCGAGCCTACGCCCTTGCCCTGCCAGGCAGTCGCCACGCCCATGCCAAACGAACCCACATGACTCTGGCGTACGCGCAGGTACTGCTCCAGCCCCAGCTGACCAATGACCTCACCGCCGTGCAATGCTACCAGCTGTAGTCGCCGCTCATTATCCATCACCAGGCGTTTGCGCCAGACTTCAACTGACTGGAAAGGCATTTGCAGCACCTGACGGCACACGGCCGGTTCGTTGTAGAGCGCGGCGACGCCCTCAAGGTGGGCCTCGGTAAAGCGCTGGATCACGATATGGGGTTCAGGTGTGTGCATTGCGTTTCATCCTATGAAAGACAAGTGGCCGGCCAGTGTAGAAGCAAAGCTGTACGTCTGACGAGCCCAGAGCTTTCCCACATCGTCAACTGCACCCTCCTGCATCTGAACGATGGCGATCAAACCTGACAGCACCGATATTCAGCCCTGGGCCTGCAACGCCTGGCCCAGCATCAGGACATCGCGCCTGATTGAGGCCAGCGGCGGGCTCACCCTACTGATGCAAGGCGCCACACCCGCGCGATATCCGCAGCTCGCTCACGCAACAGACGCGGAGCCTCACGGCAGGCCTGCTCCAGGCTCATCGGCCCCGACGGCAAGGCAAATGCCGCATCCACGCCATAGGCGTACATCTGCTCGTAACCCTCGCCCAATGTGCCGGCGATCACGATAACCGGTACGCCATGCTGCTGGGCGATACGCGCGACGCCGAACGGGGTCTTGCCGCGCAGGGTCTGGGCGTCGAAGCGGCCCTCACCGGTGATGACCAGGTCGGCGCCGCGTACGGCGCCATCGAGGCCGACCAGTTCGGCCACCACCTCCACCCCTGGGCGGAACTGTGCACCGAGAAAGGCCTTGGCGGCGAAGCCCAGGCCACCAGCGGCGCCGCTGCCCGGTTGGTCACGTACATCGTTGGTCAGTACCTGGGCGCAGTGGTCGGCGAAGTGGCCGAGGGCGGCGTCCAGTTGGGCCACTTGCTCGGGGCTCGCACCTTTTTGCGGGCCGAAAATCGCCGAGGCGCCGTGGGGACCGCATAGGGGATTGTTGACGTCGGCGGCAATCTCAAAACGCACCTGGGCCAGGCGTGGGTCGAGCGTATCAAGGCTGATACGCGACAGACGCGCCAACGCCAGGCCACCTGGGGGCAGTGGCTGACTGGCTGCGTCAAGAAGTTGCACGCCCAGGGCTTGCATCGCGCCCGCTCCGCCGTCATTGGTAGCGCTGCCGCCAATCGCCAGGATGATACGTTGCGCCCCGGCATCCAGGGCGGCGCGGATCAATTCACCGGTGCCATAAGTGGTACTGGAACACGCGTCGCGCTGCCCCGGCGCGACCAATTGCAAGCCGCTGGCCTCGGCCATTTCGATTATCGCGGTATGGCTGTCGGCCAACCAGCCCCAGTGCGCCTCAACGGAGCCGCCCAGTGGCCCTTGCACCCTTTGCCGATGCAGTTCGCCATTGCACGCGGCGAGTACTGCCTCCACCGTTCCTTCACCCCCATCGGCCATCGGGCATTGGGCCAACTGTGCATCCGGCCAGACCTGGGCCAACCCCTCGGCAATCGCGTGGGCAACCCCTGCGGCACTCAGGCTGTCCTTGAACGAGTCGGGGGCAATGATGATCTTCATGATGGGTTTTCTCCGGTTTTTATAACGCCCATGCTGCCAGTTGGCTGGGGTAATGACGCCGGTCCGATGCACAAGTGTGGCTGGGGTTTGTTGGTCATTTCTACAAAGTCTGGGGCAACAACTGCACGCCCAGGTACAGGGCCAGCATGCCGTCAAGGGTCAACGGGTCAACACCGCTGAGTTCGGCAATGCGCTCCATGCGGTAACGCAGGCTGTTGCGATGGATGCCCAAGGCATCAGCGCACGCCTGGCTTTGCCCGTCGTGCTCGCACCAACTGCGCAGGGTGGCCAGCAACTGCCCGTTGCTGTCCTTGGCCAGCACCTTGCGTAATGGGTTGAGCAATTCGTCCAGGGCGTCATCGTTGCGATGACGCCAGAGCATGACGGGCAGGCGATAGCGGTTGAGGGTCAACAGCCGCAATTGCGGGAGGATATCGCGACCGTAAGCGAGCAGGTCACTCACTCGCCGATAACACCGGCGCAGCCCCTCCAAGCCTTCAGCTTGCCCGCCGACCGCAACGCGCAGGATGTTCCAACCCAGGCCGTCGAGTTTTTCCAGCAAGCGGGGGTTGTCAACCTGCACCGCGGCAGGCCGGCACCACAGCAGGGAAAACTGCGCGGGGCTGACACACCAACTGTCCGGGTAACGGCTGCTGAGCCAAGTACTCAAGCCTTCCGCCGTTTGGCCCGGGCCCAGTTCGAACAGGTACGGCGTGCGCGACAGCTGCGGCTTGAGACCCAGTTGCCGGGCTTCGTCTACCAGGCGCGGGGAGTCGCCACTGTCCGCCAGCAGCAAGGCCAGCAGATCATCGCAGCGCTGGCGCCGCCATTGCTGCTCGGCTTGCTGATGGCGATGGCTGACCAGCATTTCAGCGGTCATGCGCACCAGTTCGGCATAGGTGCGCAGCCCGTCCGGTTCACCGGTGATACCCAGTACGCCGATCAGGCGTTGATCATGCAGCAACGGCAGGTTGATGCCCGGCTGCACGCCCTTGAGATGCTTGGCGGTCTGACCATCGATCTCCACCACCCGCCCGTTGGCCAGGACCAGTTGCGCGCCTTCGTGGCGGGTATTGATGCGCTCCGGCTCGCCGCTGCCAAGGATCAGGCCCTGGCTGTCCATGACGTTGACGTTATAGGGCAGGATGGCCATGGTGCGATCGACAATCTCCTGCGCCAAGGCGTGATCGAGCTCGAACATGGGGTTAATTCCCTAAAAACAGGTTGTTCACTGGCACAGCGCAAAGCCTGCTTCGCTGTGCGCCAGCACAAAGACAGTCGCCCATCACGTCATCGAGACTGTCGGGGCGGTCAACGTTAACCTCGCACCGCGAAAAATCATAATAAAGAGAGATTCCCATGTCACAGAGCGCCACTGCCGCACTGGCCAGCGATGACGATAAAAACGCCATCTACAAGCGCATCACCCTGCGCCTGATCCCCTTCATCTTTATCTGCTACCTGTTCAACTACCTGGACCGGGTGAACGTTGGCTTTGCCAAGTTGCAGATGCTCGATGCGTTGAAATTCAGTGAAACCGTATACGGCCTGGGTGCCGGGATTTTCTTCATCGGTTACGTGCTGTGTGGCGTACCCAGCAACCTGGCGCTCACCCGGTTCGGGCCACGGCGCTGGATCGCGTTGATGATGATCGTGTGGGGCACCCTGTCCACCTGCCTGCTGTTTGTGACCACGCCGACGCATTTCTACACGTTGCGCCTGTTTACCGGTGCCGCTGAAGCCGGTTTCTTCCCCGGTGTGGTGCTGTACCTCTCGCAGTGGTTCCCGACCTTCCGCCGCGGACGGATAATGGCACTGTTCATGTCGGCTATCCCGGTGTCCGGCTTGCTCGGCAGCCCCTTCTCCGGCTGGATTCTCAACCACTTTGCCGCCGGCCAAGGTGGCCTGGCGGGCTGGCAGTGGATGTTTCTGCTGCAGGGCATCCCGACCGTGATCCTCGGCGCCCTCGCCTACTTCCTGCTCAGTGACAGCTTCGCCAACGCCAAGTGGCTCACGCCCCATGAACGTGCAGTGCTGGAGGCCGACCAAGCCACGGACCTGGCGAACAAGCCGAAAACCACCAGCGACTCCCTGGCCGAAGTGTTCAAGAACCCGGCGATCTGGGCATTTGGCCTGATCTACTTCTGCATCCAGAGCGGCGTGTATGCGATTAACTTCTGGCTGCCGTCGATCATCAAGAACCTGGGTTTCAGCGATAACCTGGTGATTGGCTGGCTCAGTGCGATCCCGTATCTGCTGGCGGCGGTGTTCATGTTGCTGGTGGGCCGCTCTGCCGACTTGCGCAAGGAACGTCGCTGGCACCTGGTGGTGCCGATGCTGATGGGTGCCATCGGCCTGCTGATCGCGGTGAACTTCTCCACCACACCGGCCATCGCCATCCTCGGCCTGACCATCGCTACCATGGGCGCCCTTACCGGCCTGCCGATGTTCTGGCCGGTGCCTACCGCCATGCTCAGCGCAGGTGCCGCGGCGGGTGGCCTGGCGTTGATCAACTCCATGGGGCAGATGGCGGGCTTTCTCAGCCCGTATATCGTGGGGTTTGTGAAAGACGCCACCGGGTCCACGGACGTGGCGCTGTACCTGCTGGCGGCAGTGATTGTCGCCGGGAGTGTGCTGGCGTTGCGCATGACGCGGACCTTGAAGGCCTGACGCGGTTTAATGTGTGAGGGGACTTGCTCCCGATGATTTAGTGTCAGTGAGCGCATCTGTGACTGAACAACCGCCATCGGGGCATAGGTATCTACACAACTTCGGCACGAGGCTAAATCTGTGGCGAGGGAGCTTGCTCCCGTGACGGGCTGACAGCCGACGCTGATCTAGCTGACGCACCGCGATCCAAATGTGGGAGCTGGCTTGCCTGCGATGACGGCCTGCCAGCCGATGCCAATCTACCTGACACCCCGCAATCAAACTGTGGGAGCGGGCTTGCTCGCGAAGGCGGCCTGACAGGCGACACAGCTATACCGGGTACATATCCATTCCTGCGGTAACGGCCACTTAGGGTTCCGCTCTGACAGCGGGTCACTTTGGAAAAGAGCCCCAAAGTAACCAAAGGGCTCTTGCCCCCGGCGTTTTTCAAGGTAGTTGTCGCGTCAACCGTTCTGCTATGCCGCTTTTTGTTCGGTCTGCTGTTCCCGATCCGGATTCAGCAACACCGTTCCTACCGGTTCCCAGTTACGTGTTTGCCCTGACCACCGTTCAGGTCTTTTCCGGCGCTCCCGCTCATACAGCTCATGGCGCAGTGCCAGGATCTGATGATCTTTCCCTCCATGGCGCTCTGATGGGGTGACGAAGCGGATCCGGCTGTGCCGGTGTTCGCTGTTGTACCACCGCATAAAATCCCTCACCCAAGTCCGTGCAGCGTCCAAGCTGGCGAAGCCTTCCAAGGGCCATTGCGGGCAGTACTTCAGTGTCCTAAACAGTGATTCCGAGTACGGGTTGTCATTGCTCACGCGGGGACGACCGCGAGAAGGCGTGATGCCCAGCTCATACATTTTGCTTAACAGCGTCACCGATTTCATTGGCGCTCCGTTATCAGAGTGCAACACCAAGGGCTCACGCAGGCACTTCTCATTGATCACGC
>NZ_JYLH01000029.1 GCF_001439685.1 Pseudomonas libanensis | reverse complement strand
GAAGCAGCATCTTGAGCAATGCGGCTTTACGTTCGGGTGAATAGTACTTCACAAGCTGTCTCTTTCCGCCCTCGGTATGCTTTTGGGGGTAAACCAGGAGAGGCGACAACTATCCTGACACCGGGGGCCCCACCACTCGGCACCTCGCCCAGGCTCGGTGTGCCCGTAATCCGCCAGTGATTTGGGGGGGCGCCGCCACGCGCCATCCATGGCGCGGGGCGGCTAAACCGGCATCCCTGCCGGTTTACCCCCCAAATCCCTGTCGAATTCCGGCCAGCGTGGTTTAACGGGGCGCCTGAGATCAAGATCAAGAGCGGCTCGCTTCGCATCGTGGTTACCGTTGAGCGCTACAGAGTTGTGTAGATACCTATGCCCCGATAGCGGTGGGTCAGCCAACATCAATGTTTGCTGGGCTGACGTCTTCGGGGGCAAGCCCCCTCCCACAGTTTTGACCGAGTTCGACATATCCAGGCGGTAGGTTTGAGTTCTTCAAAAACCAGAAAACCCGCCGAGGCGGGTTGCCTCACAGCCTCGCTGCTGCGAAACAGACTGGGTGGCGACTGTGCGCGGGTTCGCAGACCAGGAAGAATCACCCCCGGCAGACCCGAAGGTCTCCCACGCACAGCCGCCGTAAATCAGACACCACCCACCAATTTACCCCCATCCATGCGGCGCTTATACGCACTGTCGCGACTGGCCAGCCAGAAGTACAGCGGCGACGTCACCACCAACCCCACCACCCAGGACAGGTCCGCGCCGTTGATGTGTTCCGAAATCGGCCCTACGTACAGCGGCGTGTTCATAAACGGAATCTGCACCGCAATCCCCACCGCATACGCCAGCAACGCCTGTGGGTTGTACTTGCCGTAGATGCCGCCATCGACGCGAAAGATCGAGGCGATGTCGTACTTGCCTTTGTGGATCGCATAGAAGTCGATCAGGTTGATCGCCGTCCACGGCACCAGCACCACCAGCAGCACCAGCACCATGTCGACGAAGTGGCCGATAAAGTCCTTGGAGGCGAATACCGCCGCAATGGAACAGGCGGCCAGCACGATGATGGAGATCACGGCGCGGCTTTTGGCCGTGGGGATCCAGCGGTAGGCGAAGGTCTGCACCAGGGTGATGATCGACAGCACTGCGCCGTACAGGTTGAGGGCGTTGTGGCTGATCACACTGAGCAAAAACAGCACCAGCATCAGTGGACCGATGGCGCCGGTGGCGAGTTTGACCGCGTCCATGGTGTCCATGCCTACCGGGGTGGCGAGCACGGCGACGGCGCCGAAGATGAAAGCCAGGCTCGAACCCAGGGCCGAGCCCAGGTAGGTGGTCCAGAAGGTCGCGGCGACGGGTACGTCAGCCGGCAGGTAGCGGGAATAGTCCGATACGTACGGCGCAAAGGCAATCTGCCACAGCGCGGCCAGGGAAACCGTCGCCAGCCAACCGGAGATGTTGAAGCTGCCGCGGGTCAGGAAGTCGGTGGTCTGCACGTGGGTGAAGATGTAGCCGAAGCCCAGCACAATGCCGGCGCCCAGCACCCAGGTGCCGATACGGTTGAGCACGTGGATAAAGCGATAGCCAATGATGCCGATGATGCCGGAGCCGATGGCGCCGATCACAATACCCACCGGCACGGGCACCGCGTCGACCACGCCGTGCAGGGATTTACCGGCGAGCACGATGTTGGACGCGAAGAAGCCGATGTACATCACCCCGGCAATCACCACCACCAGCAGCGCACCGAGCGAGCCGAACTGGGCGCGGCTCTGGATCATCTGCGGGATGCCCATCTGCGGGCCCTGGGCCGAGTGCAACGCCATCAATACACCGCCAACCAGGTGGCCGACGAGGATGGCAACAATGCCCCACACCAGATTGAGGTGGAACAGTTGCACACCCAGTGCGCCGGTGACGATCGGCAATGGCGCGATGTTGCCGCCGAACCACAGGGTGAACAGGTCTCTTACCTTTCCATGGCGATCTTCCGGGGGCACGTATCCAATCGTGTGTTTTTCGATAAGCGGGGCGCTGGATGTTGCAGTGGTAACCATGACGAGCTCCAAGGCAAGGTGAGTACGTTGACGTACTTCGCTATGCGCTGCACGGGGCGGCGCTTTGTTGTTGGAGTGATCATCTGCAATGGGCGCGAGGAGGTAAATTAGTAAGTTTGTTGCTATAGACCTTAAAAAAAGTATCTCGCGCAGATTTTTGCTCCGGTATGTTGCATGGGCTCGAATCGATGAAAAAAGCGCGATTTTTTCGCACTTGTTTGGGGCGAAATCCCACGTTTATGGAGGTGCCGATGGCTGCCTATAACCTGCGCCAGCTCAGATATTTTGTGACCACGGCCGAATGCGGCAGCGTCGCCGAGGCGTCGCGCAAGCTGTATATCGCCCAACCGTCGGTGTCCACGGCGATCAAGCACCTGGAGGAGAGTTTTGGCGTGCAGCTGTTTATCCGCCATCACGCCCAGGGCGTTTCGCTCACCCCCAGTGGTGCGCGTTTTTATCGCAAGGCCCTGGAGCTGTTGCGGGTGGCCCATGAGTTCGAGCAGAACGCCCTGGCGGACAACGATGTAGTGGCAGGGCAGATCGATATCGGCTGCTTTGAAACCGTGGCGCCGCTGTACCTGCCGCGTTTGATCGCCGGCTTCAAGGCGCGCTGGCCGGGGGTTGAGATCCGTATTCGCGATGGCGAGCAGCAAGAGTTGGTGCAAGCGCTGACGGCAGGCAGTATCGATGTGGCGATGTTGTTCGAACACGACCTGGGCGGCACCATCGAGACCACGCCACTGATGCCGCCGCAACAGCCTTATGCGTTGCTGCCGGCCGATCACCGTTTTGCACAACAGGCCAAGGTATCCCTGGCCGACCTGGTGCTGGAGCCGATGATCTTGCTCGATGTGCTGCCCAGCCGTACCTATTTCGTGAGCATCTTTGAAGAGCGCGGGCTGACGCCGAATATCGTGTTCAGCTCGCCGTCCATCGAGATGGTGCGTGGCATGGTGGGGCGCGGGTTCGGGTTCTCGATCCTGGTGACCAAGCCGTTCAGTGAGTACACCTATGATGGGCAGAAGGTGGTATGTATTCCGTTGGCGGAAACGGTGACGGGGTCGGGGTTGTCGGCGGTGTGGCTGAGGCGGGCCCCGCTGACCAAGCCGGTGCAGTTGTTTGTGGATTACTGCCGTGAAGAACTGGCGCGATTACTCGGCTGAAAGAACGCTGGGCAAAAGTATGGAAGGGGGCAAGTCGAATCGTCGCACCGCCCCTCCCACATTGGATGTGCAGGTTTTTCAGATCTGAATCGAGTCCAGCATCCGCCGCAGCATGGCATCACACCCGTCGAGCTGTTCAACACTGACAAACTCATCCGGCTTATGCCCCTGGTCCATGCTTCCCGGCCCGCACACCACGGTCGGGATACCCACCGCATCAAACAGCCCGCCTTCGGTGCCAAACGCCACGGTGCCAAACTCCCGCGAGCCCGAAAACGCAGCGATCAACTCCGCCGCCTGGCTACGCTCGTCGGTAACTAAGCCGGGGTAGGCCGATAACTCGGTAAACCGAATCGAGCTCTGCTTGCTCACGGCCTGCATGCGTGGCAATACCTGCTGCATCGCATACGCCTGTAGCTCCTCGGCCACTTCACCCGGGTCCATGGCGGGCAGGGCGCGCACTTCGAAATCGAAGCGGCAATCGGCGGGTACGATGTTCAACGCCTTGCCGCCGCTGATCATGCCGGTCTGTACCGTGCTGAACGGCGGATCGAACCTCGGGTCCTGGCGCGAGCGCAAGCGTTGGCCAATACGGCCCAGCTCGCCGATCAATTCGGCGGCGTGTTCAATCGCATTCACCCCCGAAGGCGCATACGCCGAGTGGCATGCGTGGCCCTGCACATCGCAGCGCATAGCCAATTTGCCCTTGTGGCCCAGCACCGGTTTGAGTTCGGTCGGCTCGCCAATAATGCATAGCATGGGTTTTACCGGGCGCTGCTCCAAGACCGCGAGCAGCGAGCGCACACCGAGGCAGCCGACTTCCTCGTCATAGGACAGGGCGATATGCACCGGCAGGCGCAGAGGCGCCTTGACCAGCTCCGGCACCAACGCCAGCACACAGGCGATATACCCCTTCATGTCGGCAGTGCCGCGTCCGAACAGCTTGCCGTCACGCTCGGTCAACTCGAACGGCGGCAGTGTCCAGGGCTGCCCATCCACCGGCACCACATCGGTGTGCCCCGACAGCACGATGCCTGGCAGTTCTACCGGGCCGATGCTGGCAAACAGATTGGCCTTGCTGCGTTGCGCGTTGTAGACGAGTTCACTGGCTACACCAAACCCTGCGAGGTAGTCGCGCACAAACTCGATCAACTGCAGGTTGGACTCGCGGCTGGTGGTATCGAACCCCACCAGCGTGCGCAGCAATTCGCGGCTGCGGCTCACCGGTCGTCTCCGGCCACGCCGTACCCGGGGGATCGGTCGGGGGCGAGGGCGCGGTCGATATAGTCCTGCACTTGCGGGCGGTAGGCGTCCCAGAGTGCTTGCAGTTCGACAAGGGGGGCTTCATCGGCCCAGTCCACGCGCAGATTAATGATCGGCCAGGTCAGTTCGCCCACCACTACCAGCGCGGCGGAGTGCACCGGGCCGGCTTCGCCACCGGCGACGATGGCGGCATGCATCGCCGCCAGCAGCCGGTCTGCCAGTTGCCCTTCGCCCTGTTCAAAGGCGGTGACCATCGCCGTGATGACTGCGCGGTCGGCAAGCATATTGCCCGCCGCCACGCATTGCTCGCCCGATACCGCATGATGGGTGCCCAGGGTCTGGCTGCCGCTGAAATGCATGCTGCGGCCCAGGTGGTCAATCGCCGTCACTTGCCGGTATTGGCTGTAGCCGTTGCGCGTGAGGGCTTGGTCGAGGGCCTCGGCCGGGGCCAGGCCCTGCTCCAGCAGGTCGAGCACGTCCGGGCCGAGGGCAGGCAAAGTGATGTTCTGGGTCGACACCGCGCCCACACCGGGCCGCAGCCACGGGCAGCGGGCGCCCACGGCGATGCTCGATGAGCTGATGGCGATGCCCAGCTGGCCGGTTTCCGCGCAACGGCCAACGATGGAAAAGGTCATGGCTAGCCTCCTTACTCTGGAATAACCGCGATCACGTCAATTTCCATCAGCCACTGTGGCTGGCCGAGGGCCGAGACCACCAGCCCGGTGGAAATCGGGAACACGCCTTTGAGCCACTTGCCGACTTCCTGGTACACCGGCTCGCGGTAGCGTGGGTCGATCAGGTAAGTGGTGGTCTTGACGATATGGCTGAGGTCGCTGCCGGCTTCTTCGAGCAGTTGCTTGACGTTTTTCATCGCCTGTTCGGCCTGGGCGCGGGCATCGCCAAGGCCCACCAGGTTGCCGTCGAAATCGGTACCCACCTGGCCGCGCACATACACGGTGTTGCCGGCGCGTACCGCCTGGCACAGGTCGTTGTCCAGGCTCTGGTTGGGGTAGGTTTCTTTGGTGTTGAACATGCGAATGCGAGTGTGAGTAGGCATCAAAAAACTCCAGTAAAAAGTGCTCAGGCGCTGACAGGGGTCTGGTGGGCGACCGGTGCGGGTTCGCGGTACTCAAGGTACTGACGCTGGATGGCGATGTGGTCGGCCACGTATTTGGCGTCGTGCCACACCCCCCAGATGAATGACGAACCACGCCGCGATTGCCACGGCAAACCGAGGAAATAGATGCCCGCTTCACTGGACACCCCGCGCTGGTGCCGGGGCTTGCCGGCGGCGTCGAAAGCGTCGACTTTCAACCAGCTGTAATCCGTGGCAAACCCGGTGGCCCAGATGATCGAGGTAATGCCCGCCTGGGCCAGGTCCAGTTGCAGGATCGGGTTGCTGATACATTCGGCATCGGGGAACACGCGACGCGCTTCGGGCTCCAGGGGCAGGTCGAGGCCGTTGCGCTCGATATAGGCGTCAGCCGCGTCCAGCAGGGCCAGGTAGTTTTCGTCGCCGCGTGCCAGGTTTTCCACCAGGTTGGGCTGGAAGGTGGCTACGTTGCCGTCAAAGGCTTGGGTCAGGCCGACCAGAGTCATGCCTTGCTGGGCCAGTTCACGGAAGTCGATGGTCTTGCCGCCGTGGGCGCCGCTGACGGCGATGGTCACGTGCTCGCGGCCGGGCTTCATCGCCACCTGGTCCCATTCACCCAGCACCCCCAGCCACCAGCAGAAGTCACGGTTGCGATAGGCGCGGGGCGGGCGGTCATGGGCACCGACCGACAGGTACACCTGGCGCCCGGCGCGCTGCAATTCATCGGCGATCTGCACCCCGGAAGAACCGGCGCCCACCACCAATACCGCGCCCGCTGGTAGTTGCCCGGGGTTGCGATAGTCGGCGGAATGGATCTGGTGCAGCGCGCTGTCTGGCGGCGCGATGGCCGGAATCACCGGCTTCTGGAACGGCCCGGTGGCAGCCACCACGCGGTTGGCTTCGATCACGCCTTCGCTGGTGTGCACAGTAAAACCGGGACGGCCGACGTTGCGCACCACTGAGGTGACGTCCACACCGGTGCGGATCGGTGCATTGAACTTGCGTGCATAGGCTTCAAAATAATCCGCCACCCGCTCTTTGGGCGCGAAGCCATCGGCGGGCACATCAATGAATTCCAGGCCAGGAAAACGGTCATGCCAGGCCGGGCCGTTGGCGACCAACGAATCCCAGCGCCCGGTGCGCCAGCGCTCGGCGATGCGGCTGCGTTCCAGCACCAGGTGCGGCACGCCTTGCTTGCTCAGGTGCTCGCTCATGGCTACGCCAGCTTGACCCGCTCCCACCACCAGCGTGTCTATTTTTGTTATTGCTTGAGTCATGTGTCTGTCCTTGCGTAATGCAGTTGGATTCAGCTTGGGCATGACGTCAAGTTAGGGGGCGGGCGGTGATTAATAAAATATTATTAAGCTGGGAAGTGAGCATAAATATCGGATGCAGAGCCGTGAAGGGCTGACTGCTGCACCTCGGTCTAATGTGGGAGGGGGCCTACAACTCCCCGGAATACTTCACCGCTGCTGCCGCCCGTGACGGCACGTCCAGCGTGCGCAGCAGCGACGACACATGGATACGCACGGTAAACGGCGAGATATCCAGCGCCTTGGCAATTTCCTTGTTGGTCTTGCCCTGGGCAATCAGGCGCAGCACTTCCTGCTGGCGGGTGGTGAGGGTGTGGGTGCCCAGCGGCAGCAGGCCCGAAGGCGCGAACTTGACCAGCACTTCGCCGTCGCGGATCGCCAGCAGCGCCTGGCCGATCTCGTCAGGGGCGATGTTCTTGCCGATAAAGCCGTCTACGCCCTGGGCCATGACCTGTTCGATCAGCGCGGCGTCGTCGACCATCGACACCACGACCAGGGTAGTGCGCCGCAGTTGCTGGCGCAGTTCGGCCAGCTGGCTGATGCAGGTCAGGCCGGGGAAGCGCAGGTCGAGGATCAGGGTGTCGATTTCGCCCGCCTCGTGCAGCAATGCGTTCACCGTGGCCAGGTCGCCGGCCTCCTGCACCTGGGCATCGGGCAACAGGCGTTGCACGGTACGCGCCATGCCTTCGCGAAACATCGGGTGGTCGTCGGCGATGATGATCCGGCCGGTCATGGTGTGCTCCTTCCTGGGGCAAGGGTGTGCTGAGGCATGCTACTTTACCTGCGGGGCGAAGGGCCCCTTGCTTCTACCGATGATATGTCAAGGATATGACTATGGGTCTTGAGACCAACTCTGAACTCGACCAGGCTAACCTGCGCATTGTGGTGGCCACCATCGCCATTGTGTATATCAGCCTACTGGGTTTCCTACCCGGGCACTCGCTGGACACCTACCTGCCGGTGATCCTGTATATCTTCCTGTTCCTGCTGGCGTCCATCGTGTTGCGCCAGGTCATCGCACGCTGGCCTGGGCATTACCCGGCGCGGCGCATCTTCGGCATGCTCCACGACTACACCGGCACTTCGTTCGGCCTGGTGGTGGGCGGTGAAGCGGCGTTGCCGCTGTATGCGGTGATGGTCTGGGTGAACCTGGGCAACGGCATGCGCTACGGCTCGCGCTACCTGGCGATTGCCACGGGGCTGGCGTTGCTGGCGCTGTTGGTGGTGTACCAGCTCACGCCGCTGTGGCAGGCGCAGCCGTTCATGGTGCTGATGCTGATGATCACCAGCACGGTGATCCCGGTGTACGCCCATATCCTGCTGGAGCGCACGCGCAAGGCTTCCGAGGAAGCCATCGCCGCCAACCTGGAAAAATCCCGCTTTCTCGCCCAGGCCAGCCATGACCTGCGCCAGCCTATCCACTCCATCGGCCTGTTCACCGCCTGCCTGCGCGAAGCCCGGCTGGGGGATGACGAGCGGCGGCTGGTGGATAACATCGACCGCTCGCTGCTCAACGTGTCGCAACTGTTCCGTTCGATTCTTGATCTCTACACCCTCGACAATGGTCGGCTGCTGCCCAAATACCAAGTGATCCATCTGGGCGACTTCCTCGCCGACCTGATGCGCCAGAACGCCGAAGCCGCACGCTGGGCCGGCGTGGAGCTGCGCTTGCGGCCTTGCACCCACTGGGTACTGGTGGACCCGGGTATGTTGGCGACCATGGTGCAGAACCTGCTCTCCAATTGCTTCAAATACGCTGCACAACGGCCAGTACTGATCGGCGTGCGTATGCGCGATAACGGCCTGGTGGTGGAGGTGCATGACCAGGGGCGGGGGATTGCCAGCGAGCATCTATCACAGGTCTTCGAGGAGTTCTATCGCGTGCGCCAACTGCGTGACAAGGACGTCGAAGGCGTTGGCCTGGGGCTGTCCATCGTCAAGCGCCTGGGGCAATTGATGGGGCTGCGCGTGAGCCTGCGTTCGCGGGTGGGCCGTGGCACCTCAGTAAGCCTGCATGGCCTGGCACTCGCCACGGCGCCGGTTCAACCGGCATTGCGCGCCGATGCGCGCCAGGCCGGCCTGCTCACGGGGTTGAAAGTGTGCCTGGTGGAAGATGACCACAACGTACTGCTCGCCACCCAGGCCCTGCTGGAGCGCTGGGGTTGCCAGGTGCAGGCCGAGTCAACGGGACAGGGCCTGGTCAGCGACTGCGACATCATCGTCGCCGACTATGACCTGGGCAACCACGCCACCGGTATCGAATGCATCGACCAGCTACGCCAGCAGCGCGGCTGGGCGGTGCCGGCGTTGATCCTCACCGGTCATGACGTGGAGAAAATCCAGGCCGCGTTGCACGATCGTCAGATCGCAATACTCTCCAAACCGGTGCGTCCTGCGGAACTGCGCGGCAGGTTGCGCGACCTCAGACGGGAAAACATTACTGCATGAATGGCGTCATCGCATTGCCTCGCGCGCCCTTGGGCTGGCACATGGCGTTGGGTTTCACGAGGCCAAAACTGCCGACTGCCATTATTGCCCCACCGACCCCGCTTGAGATCACGCAGTTATAGTCACCGGACGCGGTGTTGGCAATGAAATAGGTTGTCATGGAATCGCTCCGCACATTGGAGATACGCTTCACGGGCTCACCCAGATTGGTTTCCGACAGTGTCTTTAGGCGATCTTCAGTGGGCTTGATATTGCTGCAACCGGCTACGCCGATGATCAGGGCGCCCAGCAGGGCAAGGCGAGTAACGGGGGAGTGGAGTTTCATGGTGCTTCTTCCTTGGGGTTGTTTTGGTTTTTCCGACGCACAACGAACCCGCGCGCAATGGATGCGCGGTGCCGGAGGAGCGTTGGAAGTGCCGGGGAATATAGCGCCGCGGTTGGGAAGGGTCGATTAGCACAAATGGGCTAATGGCAAATTGAGGTCACACAAGGACATCGCAATGCTGGAGATAATCCGTGCGACACCCCAGGACGCCAACTGCGCGTTTGACATCCGCCGCGACGCCATCCTTGGCCAGTGCATTGGCGCCTACAGTGCCGAGCAGATGGCGCTTTGGACGCGGGGCAAAGCCGCCGATGGCTATGACACGCTGATGGACAAATTGTTTTACCTGGGCTGGGTGAACGGCGAGGCCGTCGCCACCGGCATGCTCGATCTTGATAACAATGAAGTGGGGGCGTTGTTCGTGCGGCCTGGGTTCACCGGACGTGGATATGGCAAGGCGATGCTTGACCACCTGGAGGACGTTGCGCGACAGAGGGCCATTGAAGAGGTGGTGCTCGATGCAACCTTGAATGCGGTGAGTTTCTATCGGGGGTGTGGTTATGTGGGCGATGAGCAGGCGGTGTATCGCTCGCCGTCGGGGCTGGTGCTGGCGTGTATTCCGATGGTGAAGCGGCTGCGTGTCATGACCCTGGCATAGCGCAGTTGCTCAAAATGATTTATGGAGATCCAAATGTGGGAGGGGGCTTATTCCCGATAGCCATGGGTATCTACACAACTCTGACGTAGCGACCGTCAGTAACCACGATGCGAAGCGAGCCGTTCTTGATCTTGATCTGCTTTTGATCCTAGGCGCCCCGTTAAACCACGCTGTCGGATTACGGGCACACCGAGCCTGGGCGAGGTGCCGAGTGGTGGGGCAAGAGCGCTTTGGTTACTTTCGCGCTTTTCGAAAGTGACCCGCTGTAAAAGCGGAACCCTAAGTGGCCGTTGCCCAAATAACGGATATGTACTCGGTCTGATCCAACATTCTGGACGGCTGTAAGGCTGCCATCGGGGGCAAGCCCCCTCCCACATTTTGACCGAGTTTGACGTTTCGAACTGGTCGGCTTTGAGGCCACCACTGGATCAAGTTCGCTCCCACAGCCCAATCAATGCATCTTGCTATGGTCCATCTTGCTGTGGTCCATGCCATCCAGGCCACGGGCGGCAGCCTTTACTTCAACCGTCTGCTTTTCACCCTTGGCATCCTGCACCGTAAGGGTCAGCGGCACCTGGTCGCCTTCCTTGATCTGGCCGGTCAGGCCCATCAGCATCACGTGGTAGCCGTTCGGGTCGAGCTTGACGGCTTTGCCTGCGGGCAGGGCCACCGAGCCCACCGGGCCCATGCGCATCACGTCGTCCTTCATGCTCATTTCATGGATCTGCACGTCCTTGGCCACCGGCGAGGCCACGCTGAGCAATTGGCTGTCGCTGTCGGCGGTGACGGTCATGAACGCGCCGCTGGACGGCTGGCCCGGCACGGAGGCGCGCACCCAGGCGTCGGTGACCAGCACCTGGGCGCTGGCGTGGGCGGCCAGGCCCAGCAGGGTAAGGCCCAGGGTCAAGCGTTTGAGGTGTTGAACGGCAGTCATTAGCAGACCTCCATGACGGTGAGCAGGTCTTCTGCACACTCTTGAGCGGTAAGGGATGCCTGCAAGCCAAGGCGCAGGTTGCCACGGGTGTCGAACACGAAACTGGTGGCGGTGTGGGACAGGGTATAGGTGTCGCCGGCAGGGATCTTTTCATAGAAGATCCCGAATTCCTTGGCGGCCACGGCGATTTCTTCCGGGGTGCCGTAGAGCGCTTCGAAGCTGGGGTCGAAGGCCTTGACGTACTTGTCGAGGATTTCAGGGGTGTCGCGCTCGGGGTCCAGGGTGATGAACACCACCTGCATGATCTCACCGTCGCGGCCCATCAGCTTCTTGGCCTGGGCGGCGCGGGCCAGGGTGGTCGGGCAGACCGCCGGGCACTGGGTGAAACCGAAGAACACCACCGGCATCAGGCCTCGGTACGAACTCAAGGTGACGGTTTCGCCGTCGGTGTTCTTGAGCTTGAAGGTGCGGCCCATGATCTTGTCACTGAGGTCCTTGCCGTATTTGAAATTCAGCTTGGGGCTGTAGTCACAGCCGCCCAGCAGGCTGCCCAGGCCCAACAGGCCCATGCCGGTCAGCACTTTGCGGCGGGTGAATAACGTACTCATTAACTGTGCATCCTGTGAAACGCCTGCATTGCTCTGGATCTACACATCAGGCTTTGAAAGCCAGGCTTTGAAACGTAGAAACGAGGAGGGCCCACAGTCTAGCAACCCTGGCTGGCCGGCGTAATCTGCGACGTTCTGCCACAGGGGCGCGCCGCATTTCATCCTTTTGCGGCTTCGGTGGTAGAGTCGCCGCCATGAAATTGCGCCATTGTGACCGTTCGCTGATCGCCTGGGCCCTGTACTTCTGCGTGCTGATGAACCTGTTCGCCTGCGGTTTAGGGCATGGCCAGATGATGGGCCAGCAACTCAATGGCATCGGTGGCCTGTTCTGTTCAGCGGGCGGCGGCCAGTCGCCGATTTCCGATAAAGGGTTGGCTAACCCGAATTCCAGCAACATCTCGAACTACTTTGCCTGCCCGGTGTGCAGCGCCGTTACTGTCGCCATCGTCTTCCTGATTGGCCTGGCCTGGCTGTTGGGCCTGGCGCAAACCCCGCGCCCTGCCCATGAGCGGCGCAGCAAGGCGCCGCCGCGTTACTCCTGGCCCTCGGCCAACCCCCGCGCTTCCCCAGACTTCTGACGTGTGCCTTGGGCCCCCTGTGACCAGGGGGGCGTTCTATCGTCACGACTGTGAGTGCGACCCATGAATCATCAATTGCCTGCAGGCGCCAACCGCCTGGTCAGCAAGGCATCTCGCCGCCTGCGCGCGGAGCCGGTGCTGCCCGATTACCCGAGTAACTCCCGCTGTTTCGTGCATCTGGATGCACGCCTGTTGCCCCATTGGCACACGTTGTTTGATATCTGTCCGGCACTGCTCAAGCTTGACCCACCGGAGGGGCTGAACCTGTTCCGCAGTTTCATGACCTGGGCCTACCGCAATCGGCCAGCGCTGGATTGGACCTATCACCTGAACGTGTGCCGCTGGCTACTGGGCTCGACTTACCGTGCGCAGATCGGCGACGAGCCCATCGAAGCCTTTATGGCGGCCTCGGCGGCGTGTTGGGTCAATACCGATCAAAGCCAGGCCCAGGGCGTGGTGCTGGCCTGGCAAGGTACAAGGGTTTTCGATTGGAAGGGCGCACCATTACTGGGTGCTGAACGCCAGGCGTTGCCCAACCCGGCAGGGGACTTTGCCTGGTGTCCGTTGACTCGCCAGGCGCGTTTCGGTGGTTGGTTGCGCGTGCCTTGAGGCACTGCGCAAAATCGAATGGAACCCTGAGGCCAGATACTTGACCTAATGCATAGACCTCAGGAGGTGATTCATGCAAGTAGACTATATCTGGATCGTATTGGCGGTGATTCTGCTGCTGGCGGAATTGTGGGCAATCAACGTCGTATTGCGCAGCACCGGCGGCTGGGAGAGCAAGGGGCTGTGGCTGGTAATCCTGATCTTCGTGCCGTTGCTGGGCTTGATTGTGTGGGCGCTGTTCGGGCCCAAGCGCGAGATGGCCTCAGCGCGTAAAGACTGAGGTGCAGCTTGGCTACAGACTGGGTTTGACAATGCCCCGTATCGGAAGATACGGGGCATTGTTGTAATAGCGGCAGGAAAACCCCAGCGGGCAGTCGCTATTGGGCTGGGGGCCTATAGTGACTTCTGCCGCCATGACTGAACACTCTGCCTTGGACCTCAGGCCGCCAGCGGCTTGCTGGCGTGGGCCTTTTTATACGCCGCTTTCATCGCTTCCATTTCAGCGCCCAGTTCGTCAAGCACCGCCTTGCCGAGCAATTTCCTGGCCTGGGGGAACATCTCGGTTTCTTCCTCTTCGATGTGGTGCTCAAGCAACTCCTTGACCACTTTGACCCGCCCGGAAAACTCGGTGGATGATGGGTCGGTCTGCTTCAGGTCGGGCAGCACCAGCGCGTCGACGGTGCGGTGCTCTTCCTTGGCTTCGTGGTACATGATGTCCTGCTCCTTGCCGCCGGCTTTGCGAAAAGCGGGGTAGAGGATTTCCTCTTCGAGCTGGGTATGCAGGGTAATTTCCATCTCGAGCTTGGCCAGCAACTCGGTACGCTTTTTAACCCCGCGCTCGGTGGATTCACTCAGTTGGGTCAGCAGGGTCTTTACGCGTTCGTGGTCGGCTTTGAGAAGGTCGATGGCATTCATGTAGAACCTCACGGTAGTGGACGGGCGTGTCGAAATGCACGCCTCGTAGTCAGGTTATTGCATCAGGCGTACCAACTTTTGTTTAGGTGAAGTTGTTTTAAAATCAATGGGATAGGGTTTTAGTGGAGATTGGCTGTCGTGCAGCTTGCATGGTTGGGTGCCGGCGGGATTGCACAATGCTGCCCAGGTCCACATGTGGAAGAGAGCAAGCTCCCTCCCACATTTTCATTTCGTGATCAGCCTGAGACAGCCTTGGCAATCGCCTCGTTGAACGCCGGCAAGTCGTCCGGTGTACGTGAGGTGATCAAGGTCCAGCCGTTGGCCTTGCACTCCTTGACCTCGGCATCGACCACACCCGCGGCACCTGCGTTTTCAAGGTCGATGCGCACGCTTTTATAGGAAGTCAGGGTCTTGCCCTTGACCACGCCGGCATCGATCAGCGCCCATGGCCCGTGGCAGATGGCCGCGATGGTTTTGCCGGCTTCGGCGAAGTCCTTGATCAGGCGCAACGCTGCGGCATCCTGGCGCAAAGTATCGGCATTCACCGTGCCGCCCGGGATGACCAGCGCATCGAAGTTACCGCTGACCACATCCGACAGTTGCACGTCGGACTCCACGGTCCCGTCCTTTTCGGTATCGCCAACAAAGGTCTGGGTGGTGCCGCCTTTGCTGGAAGCGTGGGTCACGGTGGCGCCGTAGCCCCGCAGGGCTTCCAGGGGTTTGAGCAGTTCGTCGCGCTCGATGCCGGTATTGGAAGTGATGATCAGGATTTTCTTACCGTTGAGTTGTGCACTCATGAGCGGATATCTCCTGTGTGGGTGAGTGGATTACTTGGCGTATTTGCTTTGCAACTCCTTGGCCATTTTCAGGTGTTTTTCCAGGGTCGGCAGCTTCTCGCTGGCGAAAGCCTTCAGCTCGGCGTTGTCCGAGGAAGTCGATTCTTTCTTGAACAGTTCGACGGCTTCTTCATGGGCATTGACCTGGTTGTTGGCATAGGCCTTGTCGAAGGATTCGTCGCGCATCTCGAGAATGGCTTTCTTGGCCTTGTCCATGAGCGCGGCATCATCCGGCACTTCAAGATCATGTTTCTTTGCCAGTGCCATTAGTTCCTGGTTGGCCTTGGTGTGGTCGTCGACCATGTGCTGGGCGAAGGTCTTCACGTCAGCCGAACTGCTTTTTTGCAGGGCGAGCTTGCCGGCCTCGACTTCGGTGATACCACTCTGCGCGGCCTTGTCGACGAAGTCATTGGAGGTCGCCGCCATGGCAACGGAAATCGAACCCGCAGCCAGTGCGAAGGTCAGGCCCATCTGTTTCATCAGCTTGCTAGTCATGGTGAATCTCCTTATGGATGACGTGATGTCGTTACCTGAGTGTTGAGCAGGTGGCCGCGCAAAAGGTTTAAATTTTTTTTGCGTTTTTTCGCCAGCGGTGAGGAGGGCAATTTCCTTGAACTATCGAATTACGTCGGGCTCTGCTGCATAAGCGCCTGCCGATTTTCGCAGGCTCGCATCTGCCAGGAGATACACCGTGACTGACGCCAAGACATCCGACAAAACCCCCAACCCCATCAGCTCCGAAGACGCCCAGACAGGTGCCGCAAAACCCGTCAAGGAACAGACCCTCGGCCATCCGGACCCAAAGACAGAAACCGTCGACAAGGTCCTGACCCCAACGTCGATCAAGGACACCGAGCGCCAGACCGACGCCATCAATGAGCAGGCCGACAAGGCCGAGCGCAAGCTGGGTCATTGAGATGGCCAAGTCGATCACGGCGTCTGAACTGGGCATCGAACTCAAGCCCGATGATGACGCCAGCCTGTTTAAATGGTTTATCGCCAGCTTTCTGATGGGCAAGCGTATTCAGGCGCCGATTGCGGCCCAGGCGTACCGGGTGATTATCGAAGAGGAGGGCCGCGATACTGCGCGCAAGCTGCAGCATTGCACCTCCCGTGAGCTGGTTTCGATGTTGGGGCGTGCCCACTACGTACGCTACGACGAAACCACCGCCCAGCGCCTGCTGGACCTGAGTGCCAAATTGAATGCCGAGTACGCGGGCAAGATCACCCAGATCAAACACGCCAGCGAGGACCGTCACGCTTTCGAACAGCGCCTCGGCGAGTTTGACGGGGTCGGGCCCAAGACCATCGAGATTTTCATGCGCGATGCAGCCAAGGTGCTGTTTTGACGGCACCTGTATATGTGGGATGTGCGGGGTGGAGCCTGCCGCGTGAGCACTGGGCGGCGTTTGTCGAAGAGGGCACCCACCTGCAGCGCTATGCCTCGCGCTTCAACGCGGTGGAAATCAACAGTTCGTTTTACCGTCCGCACCTGCCCAAGACCTATGCACGCTGGGCGCAATCGGTGCCGTCGGCATTTCGTTTCTCGGTCAAGGTGCCCAAGCGCATTACCCATGAACTGCGCTTGCAAGGGTGCGCTACCGCGCTGGATGAGTTCCTTGAGCAGTGCCTGCATCTAGGGCAGAAGCTGGGCTGCCTGCTGGTACAACTGCCGCCTTCGTTGCGTTATGAACCGGCGGTGGCCACAGGTTTTTTCACTGCACTGCGCCAGCGTTTTGCCGGCACCGTGGTGCTGGAGCCGCGTCACCCCAGTTGGCTTGACGCCGAGGCCATGTTGCTGGACATGCAGATAGGTCGGGTAAACGCCGACCCGGCCGTGATCGACCCAGGCGCCGGCTGGCAAGGCGTGCAGTATTGGCGCTTGCACGGCTCGCCGCGCATTTATCACAGCGCCTACGGCCCGCAGCGTGTGCAGGCCTATGCGCGGCTGTTGGAGCGGTCGGTTGCGGCGGGTGTTCCCACCTGGTGCATCTTCGATAATACGGCCAGCGGCCATGCGGTGATGGACGCTCTTTTGATGGTGAACAGCGAACATCTGGTTATGTCGCACGCGGCCCCTCTTGGCCAATAAAACGTTGGTTGCGAGCCAGTGGTTGGCTGCGCAGCCGATCGCCGGTTAATCTCTTCCCTCAGTTCAGGGAGAGGTGACCCGATGTCGTTGATCACAACCATCGAAGACTTACGCAAGCTGGCGCAAAAACGTGTGCCACGGATGTTCTACGACTATGCTGATTCCGGTTCCTGGACTGAGAGCACCTATCGCGCCAATGAGAGTGATTTTGCGCGCATCCAATTCCGCCAAAGGGTGGCGCGTAATATCGATGAGCGCTCGATCCGCGCCACGATGATCGGCCAGGACATGGCCATGCCCGTGGCCCTGGCGCCCACCGGCCTGGCGGGCATGCAGCATGCCGATGGCGAGATCCTCACCGCCCGTGCCGCTGCCGCATTCGGGCTGCGCTATACCTTGTCGACCATGAGCATCTGCTCCCTGGAAGATATCGCCGAGCATGTCGGCCAGCCTTTCTGGTTCCAGCTGTATGTAATGCGCGACCGCGGGTTTATCGAGCGGTTGATCGAGCGTGCCAAGGCCGCGGGAGTGGATGCGCTGGTGCTGACCCTTGATCTGCAAATTCTTGGGCAACGCCACAAGGACTTGATCAATGGCCTGTCGGCACCGCCCAAGCTGACCCTGCCGAATATCCTCAACATGATGACCAAGCCGCGCTGGGTGATGGGCATGCTCGGCACCCAGCGCCGTGGTTTCGGCAATATCGTCGGGCATGTGAAGGGCGTGGCCGACATGAGTTCGCTGTCATCCTGGACCGCCCAGCAATTCGATCCGCGCCTGAGTTGGGACGATGTGCAATGGATCAAGCAGTGCTGGGGCGGCAAGTTGATCATCAAGGGCATCCTCGACGTGGAAGATGCGCGGCTGGCGGCCGATTCCGGCGCCGATGCGCTGGTGGTAAGCAACCACGGTGGTCGTCAGCTGGATGGCGCGCCGTCGAGCATCAGCCAACTGCCGGCGATCGTCGAGGCCGTGGGCAAGCGCATTGAGGTGTGGCTCGACGGTGGCATTCGCTCCGGCCAGGACGTACTCAAAGCCATCGCCCTGGGGGCCAAGGGCACCATGATCGGCCGCCCGCATTTGTATGGCCTGGGTGCGATGGGCGAGGCGGGCGTGACCAAGGCGCTGGACATCATCGCCCGAGAGTTGGACGTGTCGATGGCGCTGTGTGGCTATAACGATATACGTGATGTGAACCGCGAAATTTTGCTGCCCGGGAGCTTTCCTGAATGTGTTGCCTGAGCAAAAAAATCGTAAAAACATAAAAAGAGTTGTCCACGAAAACCGTGGGTATCTCTGTGGATAACTTTACGAAGGCCCGGCAGCGTTGGCGATTTCAATGCAGGTCATTATTTGATCAACTTCTGTTTCGGGCCAGCATGGGCAGGGTTTGCGCTTGACAGCCAAGCGCGAACCCAGTGCCGAAAAGCCTGTTTATGAGGCGTTGCTGCGCGCTGTGGAGTGAGTCACCACCGGGTCGGGCATCTTGGTGCGCATCAGCCTGTCCAGTGCCTGGCCATAGCTGCGCCCGGCCAGGCTCATGCTGTTGTTATGGCTGGCGCCCGGTACCAGCAACAGGTGCTTGGGCTCCTGGGCGGCTTCAAACAACTGCTGGCTGAAACGCGGTGGCACGTAGCGGTCGTCGAGGCCGTGGACCACCAGCAACGGCATGTGGATATCGGCAATCTTGTCAATGGAATCGAACTTCTGCGACAGCAACCAGCGCACCGGCAAAGAGGTATTGCTGACAGCCGTGGCCACATCCGCGAGGGAGGTGAAGGTGGATTCGATCACCAGCCCACGTACCGGCAGCGGCACCTGCTTGCCCAATTCGGCGGCCAGGTCGATGGCCACCGCGCCACCCAGGGAATGCCCGTAGATCAGGCGCTTGCCCGGGTCCGGTTGCAGGGTCTGAAAGCACTCCCAGGCGATGCGTGCGTCTTCGTACACCGTGGTTTCCGAAGGCAGGTCGCCATGGCTTTGGCCGAAGCCGCGATAGTCGATGGCCAATACCGAGAAGCCCAGGGCATGCAATTGCTCGATGCGAAACAGCTGGCCTGTGAGATTCCAGCGCACCCCGTGCAGGTAGAGGATGGCCGGCGCCTCCTTCGTCGCAGCCGGGTACCACCAGCCATGAATGTTCTGCCCCGATTTGAAACTGGCGGGTCTGAGTTCGAATTCCTGCACCGCCTTGGGCAGGCCGGTGTACCAGCCGGCAGTCCCCGGCTCGATGCGAAACACCAGCTCGCGTTCCTTGTGTTGCAGCACGGCGCAGCCGACGGGCAGGCCGACGATCAGCGCAGCCATGCACAGCAAGGGCAGCCAGCGCAGGCCCAGGCGGGCGATAAAGCGAGAAGACATGAAAGCTCCAGGACAAAAGCGAAGCACGGGTTTTACCAGATGGCCCGAGCGCGCAGGCATTAATGCGACGGTTGTAACAGAGCAAAGTGTTACAGCATTGAACAATCCAGGCGCAGGTTGTTAGGGTGGTCGGCTCAACGGCAGCCATCGCCACTGAACCTGTTCCCACCTGCATAGGCCCACTATGGACAACAGCCCCGTTCGCATCACCGCCGAAGAAACCCTCTCGGACAGCTGGTACCTCTTGAAAAAATACAGCTTCGACCTGCGTCGCCGGGATGGCAGCTGGCAAGCCCAGACCCGCGAGGTGTACGACCGCGGCAACGGCGCGACGATCCTGCTGTACAACCGCGGGCAACGCACGGTGCTGTTGATCCGCCAGTTCCGCATGCCCACCTTCGTCAACGACTACCCCGGCTACCTGATCGAAGCGGCGGCCGGGTTGCTGGATAACGCCAGCCCTGAAGAACGCATTCGCCTGGAAGCCGAGGAAGAGACCGGGTACCGGGTGGGGCATGTGGAGAAAATCTACGCGGCGTTCATGAGCCCGGGCTCGGTGACTGAGCGGATTCACTTTTTCATGGGCGAGTATCAGCCAGGGGACCGGGTGGGTGCGGGCGGCGGCCTGGAAGAGGAGGGCGAGGATATCGAGGTGCTCGAACTGGGCTTCGAGCAGGCGCTGGAGAGGGTGCAGAGTGGGGATATCGTGGATGGCAAGACAATCATGTTGTTGCAGCACCTTGAACTGAAGATGCTGAAAGAAGGCTGGTGAGGGAGCTTGTTCGCGCAGCGGCTGACAGCCGCCGTTGATCCAACTGATGCGCGTGCGATCCAATGTTTGGAGACGGCCCAGGTTGCTGCGCGACGGCGCCACGTCGACGATGTGACCGGGTTGTTGGGTTGTTGGGGCGAGTACATATCCGTTGCTTAGGTAACGGCCACTATAGGTTCCGCCCTTACGGCGGCTCACTTTGCAAAAGCGGCAAAGTAAGCAAAACGCTCTTGCCCCACCACTCGGCACCTCGCTTGGGCTCGGTGTGCCCGTAATCCGACAGGGATTTGGGGGGCCGCCGCCACGCGCCATCCATGGCGCGGGGCGGCTAAACCGGCATCCCTGCCGGTTTACCCCCAAATCCCTGTCGAATTCCGGCCAGCGTGGTTTAACGGGGCGCCTGAGATCAAAAACACAGCGAGGCGGCCTTATAGCCGACCTGATCGTTGAAGCGTGCGCGTACCCCTGTGGGAGCGGGCTTGCCCGCGAAGGTCGTTAACGATGACGCGGAAAACCTGAAAGAACGCGGCGTTCTCAGGTTTTTCGCGAGCAAGCTCGCTCCTACAGAAAAGCAGAAGCGCCGCCAGCGTATCTGCGATGCGCAGCGAGTCGCTTTTGATCTTGCTTTTGATCTTAGGCGCCCCGTTAAACCACGCTGGCCGAACGCAGGCTTGAAGCCGTGGGCAACCCGGCAGGATGCCGGGTTAGCCGTCCTGGGCCAGGGATGGCCCATGACGGCGGCCCACGGATTCAAGCCGGAGTGAGGGCACACCGAGCCTAGGCGAGGTGCCGAGTGGTGGGGCAAGAGCGTTTTGCTTACTTTTGCGCTGTTCAAAAGTGAGCCGCTGTAAAAGCGGAACCATAAGTGGCCGTTGCCCAAATAACGGATATGTACCCAGGACGAAAACCAACATCCTGCTCGGCTGTCAGGCCGCCACGGGAGCAAGCTCCCTAGTTTGCTGCGCGACAGCGTCACATCGAAGATGTGGTGGGGACTCCCACATTTTTTACCGGTGCAGCCAATCAGGCCGTCATGAAATCAAGCTCCCCCCGATCCAGAGTCGCGCAACCACTCCGCTAACCTCAACCCCGACTGACGGTAATTGTCAGAAATTTCCCACAGGAGTACAAATGTACTCCATGACGAACCTGACTCCCCGCCGTACCGCCATCCTGACCTTTATCCGTGACCGCATCGCGCAACAAGGCCAGCCCCCCAGCCTCGCCGAGATCGCCGAGGCGTTCGGCTTTGCCTCGCGCAGCGTCGCCCGCAAGCATGTGGTGGCCCTGACCGAAGCCGGCTTTATCGAGGTCAACCCCAACCAGGCCCGTGGTATTCGCCTGCTCAATCAACCCGCGCGTGCCGAGTGGCTGGATGTACCGGTGCTTGGCCGTGTGGCGGCCGGCCGGCCCATCGGTGCCGATGCCGAAGTGCACAGCCGCCTGCAACTGGACCCTGCCACCTTCGCGAAAACCCCCGACTACCTGCTGCGAGTGCAGGGCGATTCGATGATCGAAGACGGCATTCTCGACGGCGACCTGGTGGGCGTGCGCCGTAGCGTCGAAGCCTTGAACGGACAGATTGTAGTGGCGCGCCTGGACGGTGAAGTCACCATCAAGCGTTTCGAGCGCAGCGGCGAGCGGGTTCGCCTGTTGCCACGCAATCCTGCGTATCAACCCATCGTGGTCGGGCCCGATCAGGACCTGGCCATCGAAGGGGTGTTCTGTGGCCTGGTGAGGCAAGGCTGATGGGCGCCGTGGTTGCCCTGGACTCGCTGTTCAATGGCGGGCGAGTCTGGAAGGGCCGGCCCGCCGCGCCACCGGCCAGCGTGCACCCTACGGGGTTGGCGGCGCTGGATGCGGTGCTGCCCAGTGGCGGCTGGCCGGAAGCGGCCTTGAGTGAAATCCTGATGGCCAAGGACGGTGTGGGCGAGTTGCAGCTGGTACTGCCCACCCTGGCGCGCTTGTCGGCTCAGGGCGAGCGTATTGTGCTGGTGGCGCCGCCCTATACGCCGTACCCCCATGCCTGGCAGAACGCCGGGGTGGATGTGCGAAAACTTTCCATCATCCAGGCCGAGGAGCGCGACGCGCTGTGGGCGGTGGAGCAGTGCCTGCGTTCCGGCAGTTGCGGCGCGGTGTTGTGCTGGCCGCGCAAGGCCGATGACCGCGCCTTGCGGCGTTTGCAGGTGGCGGCGGAAACCGGCCAGACCCTGGCGTTTGCCTGGCGCTCCTTGAGTGAAGCGGTCAATGCATCGCCCGCGGCATTGCGTCTGGCGGTCGAGGCCCGGCCGGCACAAGTGCGGGTGCTCAAGTGCCGGGGCGGGTTGGCCCACCCGGCGCCGATCGCCCTGACGGGGCATTGAGGTTGCCATGCGTTGGGTGTGTATTGTCTTCCCGCAATTGGCGCTGGACGGGGCGCAGCGTGTGCATCCCGAGCCCGACCAACCCCTGGCACTGCTGGCCGGCACGCCGCAGCGACGGGTGCTGCAAACCGTCAATGCCGCCGCCCGCGCCTTGGGCCTGCGCCCCGGCCAATCCTTGACGGCGGCCCATGCCCTGGCCAAAAGCTTTGCCTGCGTCGAATACGACCCCTTGGAGATCGAGCGCCTGCAACAATTGCTCGCTGCCTGGGCCTACCGTTTCAGCTCCCAGGTCAGCCTGTATTACCCGCGGGCCTTGTTGTTCGAGATCGAGTCGAGCCTGGGCCTGTTCGGGCCCTGGCCACAGTTCGAGGCGCGTTTGCGCAAGGAATTGACCGAGCTTGGCTTTCGTCACCGTATCGTCGCTGCGCCCAATCCTGCGGCGGCAAGGGTGTTGGCGAACCTTTACGATGGCCTGGCCGTGGCCGATGACAGCGCCTTGATGCAGGCCCTGGCGCTGCTGCCCATCGACCGCGCCGGCCTTGAACCCCAGGCCGCCACGGCTTTGTCACGCATGGGCCTGCGCACCCTGGCCCAGGTGCAGGCGTTGCCCCGGCACACCCTGGCGCGGCGCTTTGACGCCAGCCTGCTCAAGCACCTCGACGCCTTGAGCGGGCAACGGCCGTTGGCCCTGGGGTTCTATCAGCCCCCGGACCAGTTCGATGCGCGCATCGAGTTGAACTTCGATGTGCAATCCCACCAGGCACTGCTGTTTCCTTTGCGCCGCTTGACCGGCGACTTGTCGGCCTTCCTTTGCGGGCGCGACAGTGGCGTGCAGCGCTTCGACCTGCACCTGGAACATGCCCAGGCCCTCGACAGTGTGATCAAGGTCGGCCTGCTCAGCGCCGAACGCGAGCCCCTGATGCTGTTCGAGCTGGCCCGCGGGCGCCTGGAGCAGGTCCAGGTCACCTCGCCGGTGCGCGGCTTGCGCCTGGTGGCCGAGGACTTGCCGGTGTTCGTGCCGCAGCGCCAGGACCTGTTCGACGACCGCCCGCAACAAACCCTGCCGTGGGAACAATTGCGCGAACGCCTGCGTGCGCGCCTGGGGGATGACGCCGTGCAGGGCCTGCGTTTCCACGCCGACCACCGCCCCGAATGCGCCTGGCAAGCCGCGACCGACAGCCGCGCCTGCCCAACCTTGAACAAGGTCCGGCGCCCCGGCTGGCTGCTGCACGAACCCACCTTGCTGAGCGAGCAGGGCGTGCACATCCTCATGGGCCCGGAGCGCATCGAAACCGGCTGGTGGGATGGCGCCGATGTGCGCCGCGACTACTACCTGATCCAGACCCGCGCCGGCCAGCAAGGCTGGGCCTACCGCAACGTCGGGAACAGCGATGGGCTGTGGCTGCAAGGCTGGTTTGCATGAGTTACGCCGAGCTGCATTGCCTGTCCAACTTCAGCTTCCAACGCGGTGCCTCCAGCGCCCTGGAACTGTTTGAGCGGGCCAAAGCCCAAGGCTACAGCGCTTTGGCGATCACTGACGAATGCACGCTGTCGGGCATCGTGCGAGCCTGGCAAGCGGCGAAGGCGGTAGACCTGCCGCTGATTATCGGCAGCGAGATGCGCCTCGAAAACGGCCTGAAACTGGTGCTGCTGGTGGAAGACCTCAGCGGCTATCAGCACCTGTGCCGGTTGATCACCCTGGCTCGGCGTCGCGCCGAAAAAGGCCGTTATCGCCTGCTGCAGGAAGATTTCGAGCAACCGCTGCCCGGCCTGCTGGCACTATGGGTGGCACAAGACGAGGACACCCAAGCCTCGATCCAATGGCTGCGCCGTACCTTCGCCGAGCGCCTGTGGCTGGCAGTGCAGTTGCATTGCGGCCAGGACGACGAACGCCATTTGGAACAGCGCCTGCAATTGGCCGCCAGCCTGCACATCCCCGCCGTGGCCTGCGGCGATGTGCATATGCATGCACGTGGGCGTCGCGCCCTGCAAGACACCATGACCGCCATCCGCCATCACGTAGCGGTGGCCGATGCCGGCACGCTGTTGTACCCCAATGGCGAGCGGCACCTGCGTAGCCTGGATGCCCTGGGCGGGCTCTACCCGCAAGCACTGCTGGACGAAACCCTGGCGATCGCCCGGCGTTGCACGTTCGACCTGAGCCAGCTGCGTTACCACTACCCGCGGGAACTGGTGCCCAGCGGCCATGACGCCGCCTCCTGGCTGCGTGCGGTCACCGAAGAAGGCATCGCCCGGCGCTGGCCCAAGGGCGTCGATGCCAAGACCCTGGAACAGATCGATAAAGAGTTGAAGCTGATCAGCGAGCTGGGCTACGAAAGCTATTTCCTCACGGTGCACGACATTGTGCGCTTTGCCCGCAGCCGTTCGATCCTGTGCCAGGGCCGAGGCTCGGCGGCCAATTCGGCGGTGTGCTTTGCCCTGGGCATCACCGAGATCAACCCGAGCCTGACCAGCCTGTTGTTCGAGCGCTTCCTGTCCAAGGAGCGCAACGAGCCGCCGGATATCGACGTCGACTTCGAACACGAACGCCGCGAAGAAGTGCTGCAATACGTCTTCCAGCGCTATGGCCGCCACCGCGCGGCGTTGACGGCGGTGGTCAGCAGCTACCATGCGGCCGGCGCGGTGCGGGATGTGGCCAAGGCCCTGGGGTTGCCGCCAGACCAGATCAATGCGCTGGCTGACTGCTGCGGGCGCTGGAGTGACGACGCGCCGCCCCTGGAGCGCCTGCGTGAAAGCGGCTTCGACCCGGACAGCCCACTGTTGCGCCGCGTGCTGACGCTGACCCAGCAATTGATCGGCTTTCCCCGGCACCTGTCCCAGCATCCCGGCGGCTTCGTGATTTCCGAATACCCACTGGATACCCTGGTGCCGGTGGAAAACGCCGCCATGGCCGAGCGCACCATCATCCAGTGGGACAAGGACGACCTCGACGCGGTGGGCCTGCTCAAGGTGGATATCCTCGCCCTGGGCATGCTCAGCGCAATCCGCCGCTGTTTCGACCTGCTGCGCCGTCATCGCAATCAGGACTTGAGCCTGGCAGGCATTCCCAAGGAAGACCCGGCGACCTACGCGATGATCAGCAAGGCCGACACCATTGGTGTGTTCCAGATTGAATCGCGGGCACAGATGTCGATGTTGCCCAGGCTCAAGCCGCAGACGTTCTATGACCTGGTGATCGAAGTCGCCATTGTGCGTCCGGGGCCGATCCAGGGCGGCATGGTGCATCCGTATTTGCGCCGGCGGAACAAGGAAGAGCCCACGACCTATCCCTCGCCCGCATTGGAAGTGGTGCTGCAGCGGACCCTGGGCATCCCGTTGTTCCAGGAACAGGTGATGCAGATCGCCATGGTCGCCGCCGACTACAGCCCCGGCGAGGCCGACCAGTTGCGCCGCTCCATGGCCGCCTGGAAACGTCATGGCGGGCTGGAGCCGCACCGGCAACGGCTGCGCGACGGCATGCTCAGGAACGGCTACACCGAAGCTTTTGCCACGCAGATTTTCGAACAGATCAAGGGCTTTGGCAGCTATGGCTTCCCTGAGTCCCACGCGGCCAGTTTTGCCTTGTTGACCTACGCCAGTTGCTGGCTCAAGTGCCATGAACCGGCAGCTTTCGCCTGTGCCTTGATCAACAGCTGGCCCATGGGTTTCTACAGCCCCGACCAGATCCTGCAGGACGCCCGGCGCCATCGCTTGCAGATCCGCCCGGTGGATGTACAGGCCAGCGACTGGGATTGCAGCCTGGAACCCATCGACGGCCAGCAGCCGGCGATTCGCCTGGGCCTGCGCATGATCTCGGGGTTTCGCGAGGAAGACGCACGGCGTATCGAAGCCGTCCGCCAGCGGCAACGTTTCAGCGACATCGCCGATCTGGATGCCCGCGCCGGCCTGGATGCCCGGGCCCAGGCGCTGCTGGCGGATGCCGGTGCCTTGCGCGCCCTGGCCGGTAACCGTCATCAGGCGCGCTGGGATGTGGCCGGCGTGCACCAGCAGCTCGGATTGTTTGCCGGCCTGCCGAGTCCCGATGAAGCGGTGGTGGCGTTACCCGCACCCAGCGTAGGTGAGGACTTGCAGGCCGATTACGCCACGCTCGGCACTACCCTTGGCCCGCATCCCTTGGCTCTGCTGCGCAGCGAGTTGCGCAAGCGACGTTGCCGCAGTTCCCAGGAGCTGCTGGCAGTGGAGCATGGGCGCAACGTCAGCATTGCCGGGCTGGTCACCGGTCGCCAGCGTCCTGGTACGGCCAGTGGCGTGACCTTTGTCACCCTGGAAGATGAATTCGGCAACCTCAACGTGGTGGTCTGGCGTGACCTGGCCGAGCGCCAGCGCCAGGCGCTGGTGGGCTCGCGGTTGCTCAAGGTGGACGGCCGCTGGGAGGCGGTGGGCGAGGTGCGTCACTTGATCGCCGGGCGCCTGACTGACCTGACGCCGCTGCTGGCAGGGATCACTGTGCGCAGCCGGGATTTTCATTGAGGCCGCTGGTTTTTGCGCTTACGACCGCCTAATTTGTACAAGATGAAACCATCTCGCGCCGGTGCGCTCCAAAAGTTGCGATTGTCCTCTTTGCGCAGAGTTGAACCATGCCATTTTTATCCAACCCTCACGGCTGTGAAGGCTGGGCCGGCGAAATGGCCCAGCGTATTCGCGCGTTTGACTGGTCGACCACCGACCTTGGCCCCATCGGCTCTTGGTCCACCAGCCTGGCCTGTACCGTACAGATGATGCTGGCTTCGCCGGTGCCGATGGTGATGCTGTGGGGGCGCGCCGGCTACATGATCTACAACGACAGCTATTCGGCCTTTGCCGGTGGTCGTCATCCTTACCTGCTTGGCACGCCGGTGGAACTGGGCTGGCCGGAGGTGGCCGAGTTCAACCGCCATGTGGTGGACACCTGCCTGGCTGGCGGTACCCTGTCCTTCAATAACAAGGACTTGGTGCTGTCGCGTAACGGCAAGCCGGAGACCGTGTGGCTGGACCTCTATTACAGTCCGGTTGCCGGCGATGACCAGCAACCGGCCGGGGTGCTGGCGATCGTGGTCGAGACCACTGAGCTGGTGAAGTCCGAACACGTGCGCCAGGAACTCACCCACAACCTTGAACAGCGAGTGGCCGCCGAAGTGCAGGCACGTTCTTCTGCCGAAGACCAGTTGCGCCAGTCGCAGAAGCTGGAGGCGATTGGCGGCCTGACCGGTGGCGTGGCCCATGACTTCAATAACCTGCTGCAAGTGATCGCCGGCAACCTGCATTTGCTCGCCCGCCATGAGCCGGACAACCCCCAGGTGCAACGTCGCGTCAACGCCGCGATTGCCGCAGTGGAACGTGGCGCCAAGCTGTCCTCGCAACTGTTGGCGTTTGCCCGGCGCCAACCCTTGTCGCCGGCGGTGTACAACCCGCAACGCATCTACGCCGGCCTGGGCGAGCTGCTACAAAGGGCGTTGGGGGAAACCATCCATATCGACGTGCAGTTGCCTCAGGATTCCTGGTGCATCAACGTTGACCGCAACCAGTTGGAAAACGCGCTGCTCAACCTGGCGATCAATGCCCGCGATGCCATGCAGGGCGAAGGCGTGATTCGTATCACCGGCGAAAACATCATCCTCAACCCCGCCGATTGCATCGGTAAAAGCATCAAGCCCGGCGAGTATGTGCGCCTGGCGGTGGCCGACACCGGCGTGGGCATGTCCCAGGCGACCCTTAAGCGTGCGTTCGAACCCTTCTTTACCACCAAGCGCGAAGGCCAGGGCACCGGCCTGGGGCTGAGCATGGTCTTCGGCTTCGTGCGCCAGAGTGGCGGGCATGTGGACATGTGGAGCGAGGAGGGCAAGGGCTCGGTGGTGCAGATGTATTTCCCCCACAGCCTGGAGCCCGAATGTCTCGACGCGCAGGGTGAGCTGGACCTGCAGAGCGGCGGCCAGGAAACCGTCCTGGTGGTCGAGGACAATGAAGGCGTGCGCCTGACCGTGGTTGAGTTGCTGGAGCAGTCGGGCTACACCGTACTCACCGCCGAGGATGGCGATCACGCCATGCAAGCGTTGCACAACGGCTTAGCGCCGGACCTGATCTTCACCGATGTAGTCATGCCCGGCCGGGTCAAGAGTACCGACCTGGCCGACTGGGCCCGGGCGCAGAACCCGCCGGTGGCGGTGTTGTTCACCTCCGGCCACACCCGCGACATTCTGTCGTCCAATCATCTGCTCAGCGCCGATATCCATCTGCTGAGCAAACCCTATAGCCCCGATGCCCTGACGCAGCGCGTACGCACGGTGCTCACCGCAAGACAAGGTTGCCCATGACTTCACAGCGCAACATCCCTTCGCTCACCGCCCGGCAGTCGGGCTTCGTGCGGGTGCGTGGCGCCCGCGAACATAATTTGCGTAACGTCGATGTGGACATTCCCCGGGATGCCCTGGTGGTGTTTACCGGCGTGTCAGGCTCCGGCAAGTCGTCCCTGGCGTTTTCTACCCTGTATGCCGAGGCACAGCGCCGCTATTTCGAATCGGTGGCGCCCTATGCGCGACGCTTGATCGACCAGGTCGGTGTGCCGGACGTGGACAGCATCGAAGGTTTGCCGCCGGCCGTGGCCCTGCAACAGCAACGCGGCACGCCGAGTGCGCGCTCTTCGGTGGGCAGCGTCACCACCTTGTCGAGCTTGATCCGCATGCTGTATTCCCGCGCCGGCAGTTACCCGCCGGGGCAGGCGATGCTGTATGCCGAGGACTTCTCGCCAAACCTGCCCCAGGGCGCGTGCCCGCAATGCCATGGCCTGGGCCGGGTGTATGAAGTGACCGAAGCGCTGATGGTGCCCGACCCGTCCCTGACCATCCGCCAGCGTGCAGTGGCGGCCTGGCCGTTGGCGTGGCAGGGCCAGAACCTGCGCGACATCCTTGTGACCCTGGGCTACAACGTGGATATCCCGTGGCGCGAGCTGCCGAAAAAGCAACGCGACTGGATCCTGTTCACCGAAGAAACTCCCACCGTGCCGGTGTACGCCGGCTTCACCCCAGAGCAGACCCGCGATGCGTTGAAGCGCAAGCTCGAGCCCAGTTACCAGGGCACGTTCAGCGGGGCGCGGCGCTATATCCTGCACACCTTCGCCCATACCCAGAGCGCGCTGATGAAAAAGCGCGTGTCGCAATTCATGCAAGGCAGCGCCTGCCCGTTGTGCAACGGCAAGCGCCTGACCCAGGCGGCGTTGTCGGTGAAGTTTGCCGGAGTGGATATCGGTGAGTTGTCGCAACTGTCCCTGGCGCAACTGGCCGAGTTGCTGCGCCCGGTAGCGGCGGGGCAGGACAAGATGAAGCTGTCGGTGGAAAAACGCCTGGCGGCCCAGCGCATCGCCCAGGACTTGCTCGAACGGGTGACCACGTTGATCGAGTTGGGCCTGGGGTACCTGTCCCTGGAGCGCAGCACGCCGACCTTGTCGTCCGGGGAGCTGCAGCGTTTGCGCCTGGCGACCCAATTGGGCTCGCAGTTGTTCGGTGTCATCTATGTGCTGGATGAACCCTCGGCAGGCCTGCACCCGGCGGATGGCGAGGCGTTGTTCACCGCGCTGGAGCGCTTGAAGGCTGCGGGCAATTCGCTGTTTGTGGTGGAACATGACCTGGAAACCATGCGCCGGGCCGACTGGCTGATCGACGTCGGCCCGGCCGCCGGTGAACATGGCGGGCAAGTGCTGTACAGCGGGCCACCTGCGGGACTGGTGGATATCGAGGCATCGCAGACCCGCGAATACTTGTTTGCCGAACAGCGCCCTTCGAATCCGCTGCGCCGCGAACCCAGTGCCTGGCTGAAGTTGGAAGGCGTTACGCGCAATAACCTGAACGACCTGAAGGTGGATTTCCCGCTGGGCTGCTTCACGGCGGTAACCGGTATTTCCGGCTCGGGCAAATCCAGCCTGGTCAGCCAGGCGCTGCAGGAACTGGTGGCCACCGGCCTGGGTCGCGTGCTGGAAAGCGACGACGAGCCGAGCCTGGAAGACGCTGCACCGCAATCCAGCGGCGGGCATATCAGCGCCGGGCTGGAACACATTCGCCGCCTGGTGCAGGTGGACCAGAAACCCATCGGCCGCACGCCGCGTTCCAACCTGGCGACCTACACCGGGCTGTTCGACAACGTGCGCAAACTCTTCGCTGCCACGCCAGCGGCCAAGAAGCGCGATTACGACGCCGGGCAATTCTCCTTCAACGTCGCCAAGGGCCGTTGCCCGAACTGCGAGGGTGAAGGTTTTGTCAGCGTTGAACTGTTGTTCATGCCCAGCGTGTATGCGCCATGCCCGACCTGCCACGGTGCGCGCTACAACCCCGACACCCTGGCGATCAAATGGCAGGGCTTGAACATCGCCCAGGTATTGGGACTGACCGTGGAGCAGGCGGTAGAAGTGTTTGCCCAACAGCCTGGTGTGTTGCGTTCATTGCAAGTGCTGCGCGATATCGGCCTGGGTTACCTGCGCCTCGGTCAGCCGGCCACCGAATTGTCTGGTGGTGAGGCGCAACGCATCAAGCTCGCCACCGAGCTGCAACGCAATGCCCGTGGCGCTACGTTGTATGTGCTCGACGAGCCCACAACCGGGCTGCACCCCAAGGATGTCGACCGCTTGCTCATCCAGTTGAATCAGCTGGTGGACGCCGGGCATACGGTGGTTGTGGTGGAGCATGAAATGCGTGTAGTGGCCCAGAGTGACTGGGTGATCGATATCGGCCTGGGGGCAGGGGACTTGGGCGGGAAGGTGGTGGCGTGTGGCACGCCGCAGAAGGTTGCTAAAAGCAAGAACAGTCGTACTGCGCCGTATCTGGCCCGAGAGCTGATCTAAAGGTTGATGATGTTCAAATGTGGGAGCTGGCTTGCCTGCGATGACGGCCTGCCAGCCGATGCCAATCTACCTGACACCCCGCAATCAAACTGTGGGAGCGGGCTTGCTCGCGAAGGCGGCCTGACAGGCGACACAGCTATACCGGGTACATATCCATTCCTGCGGTAACGGCCACTTAGGGTTCCGCTCTGACAGCGGGTCACTTTGGAAAAGAGCCCCAAAGTAACCAAAGGGCTCTTGCCCCACCGGCGTTTTTCAAGGTAGTTGTCGCGTCAACCGTTCTGCTATGCCGCTTTTTGTTCGGTCTGCTGTTCCCGATCTGGATTCAGCAGCACCGTTCCTACCGGTTCCCAGTTACGTGTTTGTCCTGA
>NZ_JYLH01000028.1 GCF_001439685.1 Pseudomonas libanensis | reverse complement strand
GTTCAGTTAAAGATTCAGTGACTGACACTCCGCTTTCGCGGGCAAGCCCGCTCCCACAGGGGATCTGTGCCAGGCGTTGATTCTGTGGGCAATCCATGACCAATGTGGGAGCTGGCTTGCCTGCGATAGCGGTGGTTCAGTTGAAGATTCAGTGACTGACACTCCGCTTTCGCGGGCAAGCCCGCTCCCACAGGGGATCTGTGCCAGGCGTTGATTCTGTGGGCAAGCCAGCTCCCACATGTTTAACCGAACTAGGCGAAAGACCGGATTCGCTCTGCCAGCTCAGCCAGTTCGGCATCATCCGCCCGCACATGATCGTGGGAAGAGATATAGCCCTCATAAGCCGCAAAAAACTTATCCACCTTCGAGCTCAACGGCTTGAACGCACTGTCCTGCCCCGTTCCATGCATGGGAAACAACTTCGCATGCAAATGATCCACCCCATACCCTTCCAGGATCATCCCCGTACGCGCCACATCGGGAAATGCGCGGTCGATCTGTTGTGCGGTTTTCTTTGCTGCGACCGCGAGCCCTGCCAACACTTCATCCGACTGCGCAAACGCATAGCTGCCGTAATGCTGCTTGGGAATCACCACGCTGAAACCCGGTGTGTTGGGGAAGATCGACAGGAACGCCATATGTTGGTCATCCTCCCACAGGATATGGGCCGGGGAGGTTTTGCGGACAATGCTGCAGAAAATACAATCCATTTGAATCACCGCCAGTTTCGTCTTGGGTTTGGTCGTGACAATCATCTAAAGCTAGGATGGAATGAACGTCAAACCCTACGGGCATTTTGGGAAATGTCCTAAGACCTGGGTATACCCGCCGTGCTGAGATAGGAGTTCACCATGGATAAAAACATTATTGTCATCGGCGGCGAGTCCAGCGAAGACATGACGCGCATGACCCGCGTCGACGAATATATCGTCGCTTCGTCGGGCAAAACCCAGCCCACGGTGCTCTATATCTCCACCGCCAATGGCGATGACCGTGCGAAGATTGCCGACTTCACGCTCAAATACCAAAGCGCCGGCTGCACCGTTGTGCCATTGACGTTTTTCATTCCGCCTTTTCCAGCCCCGGGTCATGTTGCCGCGCTGTTTGAGCAGGCTGACATCATCTACGTGGCCGGCGGCAACACCCGAGCCTTGCTGGCCATCTGGCGTGAATTTGACGTGACCGCCCTTTTGAAGCAAGCCCAGGAACACGGCAAAGTGCTTTGCGGCGTCAGTGCCGGCGCCATCTGCTGGTTCGACCATGGGCATTCCGACTCAGGCGGCGTATATGCGCTGGTCGACGGGCTGGGGTTTCTCCCTGGCGCGCTGTGCCCGCACTTCAGCTCAGAGGTGGGGAGAGAATCTTCGTTTGTTGAACTGGTTCGACTTAAAAACATACACCCCGCCTATGCGCTGGATGACGGCGTTGCCCTGCATTTCAAGAACGGTGAATACCATGCGACTGTCCATAACGACGCAGCTGGTAGTGCATATGAACTCAGCAGCACTTCGGAGCCTATTGCCCACCTTCTGGTGAATGAAGCACTGAATGAGCATTGCGCGAAAACTGAAAAATAGTAGTCGACGAACTACGTCATTACCTTCGCTCGCACAACCACAGCAAGACGCCCCGACATAACGGGGCGTTTTTCATCCGGCGTTTGCCAATCAGGCCTGATCAGCCAACCGCCACGTCGTCCCACCCTTCCCGTCTTCCAACACCACGCCCATCGCGGTCAGTTGGTCACGGATACGGTCGGATTCCGCCCAGTCCTTGTTGGTACGAGCAGCCAAACGCGCCTGGATCAGCGCATCAACCTCAGCCGCATCCACACGCCCTTCGGCGCCAGCCTGCAGGAAGTCATCGGCCTCCATCTGCAACACGCCCAGCACACTGGCCAACTCTTTCAAGCGCGCCGCCAGACCCGCCGCTGCGTCGAGATCAGTCTCACGCAAGCGGTTGATCTCGCGCACCATCTCAAACAGCACCGCGCAGGCTTCCGGCGTACCGAAGTCGTCGTTCATGACTTCGGTAAACCGCGCCACGAACGCCTCGCCGCCGGCCGGCGCCACGCAAGGCAAGCCTTTCAATGCGTGGTAGAAGCGCTCCAGGGCGCCCTTGGCGTCCTTGAGGTTGTCTTCCGAGTAGTTGATGGCGCTGCGGTAGTGGCTGGACACCAGCAGGTAACGCACCACTTCCGGGTGGTACTTTTCCAGCACGTCGCGGATGGTGAAGAAGTTGTTCAAGGACTTGGACATCTTCTCGCCATTGATGCGGATCATGCCGCAGTGCATCCAGGCGTTGGCGTAGGTCTTGCCGGTGGCGGCTTCGCTCTGGGCGATTTCATTTTCGTGGTGCGGGAACTCCAGGTCGCTGCCGCCGCCATGAATGTCG
Source organism: Pseudomonas libanensis (assembly GCF_001439685.1). Taxonomy (GTDB): domain Bacteria; phylum Pseudomonadota; class Gammaproteobacteria; order Pseudomonadales; family Pseudomonadaceae; genus Aquipseudomonas; species Aquipseudomonas libanensis. The sequence goes on along the minus strand of NZ_JYLH01000028.1, from coordinate 31,771 downwards.
AAGGTCTCGCCCAGGCAGCAGGTGGACATCACCGAGCATTCGATGTGCCAGCCCGGACGCCCAGGGCCCCACGGCGACTCCCAGCTTGGCTCGCCCGGCTTGGTGGCTTTCCACAGCACGAAATCGAGCGGATCCTGCTTGGCTTCGTCGACCTCGATGCGTGCGCCGATGCGCAGGTCTTCGATCTTCTTGCGCGACAGCTTGCCGTAGCCCATGAACTTGGCGACGCGGTAGTACACGTCACCGTTGCCCGGGGCGTAGGCGTAGCCCTTGTCGATCAAGGTCTGGATCATCGCGTGCATGCCCGGGATATGGTCCGTGGCACGCGGCTCCAGGTCCGGCTTGAGGATGTTGAGGCGCGCCTCGTCCTCGTGCATCGCGGCGATCATGCGCTCGGTCAGCGCGTCGAACGCCTCGCCGTTTTCGTTGGCGCGGTTGATGATCTTGTCGTCGATGTCGGTGATGTTGCGCACATAGGTCAAGTCATAGCCGCTGAAACGCAGCCAGCGGGTCACCAGGTCGAAGGCAACCATGCTGCGGCCGTGGCCGATGTGGCAGTAGTCGTACACGGTCATGCCGCACACGTACATGCGCACCTTGTTGCCATCGAGCGGCTTGAAGACTTCTTTGGTCTTGCTCAGTGTGTTGTAGATCGTTAGCACGACAGTTCCTTAAACAGAATCACTGGCCCCACGAATCACGCAAGGTCACGGTACGGTTGAATACCGGAGCACCCGGTTTCGAGTCCTTGATATCCGCGCAGAAGTAACCTTCGCGCTCGAACTGGAAACGGTCTTCCGGCTGTGCGTCGCCAAGCGATGGCTCGGCACGACAACCAGTGAGTACTTGCAGGGAGTCAGGGTTGATGTTGTCGAGGAAGCTGGCGCTATCTTCGGCCTTTTCAGGATTCGGCGAGCGGAACAGACGATCGTACAAGCGCACTTCGCATTCGATGCTGGCTGCTGCCGGCACCCAGTGAACCACGCCCTTGACCTTGCGGCCCTCGGGGTTCTTGCCCAGGGTGTCGGGGTCGTACGAGCAACGCAGTTCGACGATGTTGCCGTCGGCGTCCTTGATCGCTTCATCGGCACGGATCACGTAGCTGCCGCGCAGGCGCACTTCGCCGTTCGGTTCCAGGCGCTTGTAGCCTTTTGGCGGCTCTTCCATGAAGTCGTCGCGGTCGATGTAGATTTCACGGGCGAACGGCAGCTTGCGCACGCCGAGTGCTTCGTTTTGCGGGTGACGCGGCAGTTCCAGATGATCGACCTTGTCTTCCGGATAGTTGGTGATCACCACCTTCAACGGACGCAGCACGCACATGGCGCGCGGGGCGTTGGCGTCGAGGTCCTGGCGGATGCTGAACTCGAGCATGCCGTAGTCGACCACGCCGTCGGAACGGTTGGTGCCGACCATCTCACAGAAATTGCGGATCGACGCCGGGGTGTAGCCACGACGACGGAAGCCCGACAATGTCGACATGCGTGGGTCGTCCCAGCCATGCACGTGCTTTTCATCCACCAGTTGCTTGAGCTTGCGCTTGCTGGTGATGGTGTAGTTGAGGTTCAGGCGGCTGAACTCGTACTGGCGCGGGTGCGCCGGCACCGGCAGGCTGTCCAGGAACCACTCGTACAGCGGGCGATGGCTCTCGAACTCCAGGGTGCAGATGGAGTGGGTGATGCCTTCGATGGCGTCCGACTGACCGTGGGTGAAGTCGTAGTTGGGGTAGATGCACCACTTGTCACCGGTCTGGTGGTGGTGGGCATGACGGATGCGGTACATGATCGGGTCGCGCAGGTTCATGTTCGGCGAGGCCATGTCGATCTTGGCGCGCAGCACGCGGGCGCCGTCCGGGAATTCGCCGGCGCGCATACGGTTGAACCAGTCGAGGTTTTCTTCCACCGAACGGTCGCGGAACGGGCTGTTCTTGCCTGGCTCGGTCAGGGTGCCACGGTACTCCTTGGCCTGCTCCGGAGTCAGGTCGTCCACATAGGCCTTGCCGGCTTTGATCAGCTCGACGGCCCAGTCGAACAACTGGTCGAAATACTTGGAGGCGTAGCGCACTTCACCGGACCACTCGAAGCCCAGCCACTTGATGTCGCTTTCGATGGCGTCGATGTATTCCTGGTCTTCCTTGGCCGGGTTGGTGTCGTCGAAACGCAGGTGCGTGACGCCACCGAACTCCTGGGCCAGGCCGAAGTTCACACAGATCGACTTGGCGTGGCCGATGTGCAGGTAGCCGTTGGGCTCTGGCGGGAAGCGGGTGACGATCTGCGTGTGCTTGCCCGAATCCAGGTCCGCCTGGATGATCGGGCGCAGGAAGTTGACCGGGACGGCAGGTCCGGCCTTGGAATTCGAGGTAGGGTCGACAGTGGGCTTGCTCATAGGATCCTTGAACAGACAGGTTCGTGGCCGGGTCAGGCCAGATAAAACAAAGGGCTTATCATAGCCGAAGCTGTCAACCACCTGACAGAGCGCGGTCGAAAACTGCTGCTTTAATTGCTGCTTTAATGACAGGCGCGGTAAAAAACCACCTCGAAATTCCTGCAAGGCACGCTAAACTGCGCGTCTTGGCCCAAGTTTCGCCAAACCGGTCGTGGCGCCCAGGCGCCCAAACCCACGAATTCCCTGAAAAGAGTAGTGAACATGACTCAAGTCAAACTGACCACCAACCACGGTGACATCGTCATCGAGCTGAACGCCGAGAAAGCGCCGATCACCGTCGCCAACTTCATCGAGTACGTTAAAGCCGGCCACTACGAAAACACTGTTTTCCACCGTGTCATCGGTAACTTCATGATCCAGGGCGGCGGTTTCGAGCCTGGCATGAAAGAAAAGAAAGACAAGCGCCCAAGCATCCAGAACGAAGCGGACAACGGCCTTTCCAACGACAAGTACACCGTCGCCATGGCCCGCACCATGGAGCCGCATTCGGCCTCCGCGCAGTTCTTCATCAACGTCGCCGACAACGGTTTCCTCAACCACAGCGGCAAGAATGTGCAGGGCTGGGGTTATGCGGTGTTCGGTAAAGTCACCCAAGGCACCGACGTGGTCGACAAGATCAAAGGCGTGTCCACCACGTCCAAGGCCGGCCACCAGGACGTTCCAGCAGACGACGTGATCATCGAGAAAGCCGAGATCATCGAAGCGTGATATTGCTGATTTCAGATTTGCATCTGGAAGAGGAACGCCCGGACATCACCCGGGCGTTTCTGGATCTGCTCCACGGCCGCGCCCGTGGTGCCCAGGCGTTGTACATTCTGGGGGACTTCTTTGAAGCCTGGATTGGCGACGATGGCATGACCGCCTTCCAGCGTTCCATCTGTGCGGCGTTGCGTGAACTGAGCGACAGCGGCACCCCGATTTTCATCATGCATGGCAACCGCGATTTCCTGATCGGCAAGGCGTTCTGCAAAGCGGCAGGCGCCACCTTGCTCAAGGACCCGAGTGTCGTGCAGTTATATGGCGAGCCCGTGCTGCTGATGCACGGCGACAGCCTCTGCACCCGCGACCTTGGCTATATGAAGCTGCGGCGCATCCTGCGTAACCCGATTGTGTTGTTTATCCTGCGTCACCTGCCCTTGGGCACGCGCCACAAACTGGCGCGCAAGCTGCGCAGTGAAAGTTCTGCCCAAGTGCGCATGAAGGCCAACGATATTGTCGATGTCACCCCCGAAGAAGTACCGCGGGTGATGCAGCAGTTCGGCGTGCACACCCTGGTCCACGGTCATACCCACCGCCCCGCCATTCATAAGCTGCAGATTGGCGACCAGGCGGCCAAGCGTATTGTGCTCGGGGACTGGGACAAACAGGGCTGGGCGTTGCAGGTGGATGAGCAAGGGTTTCAACTGGCGGCGTTTGACTTCGTCAACCCGCAGCTCGCGCTGCCTGGCGCATAAACCTGCGACACAACACCGATCAACCTGTGGGAGCTGGCTTGCCTGCGATAGCATCAGCTCGGTGCATCTGATACACCGGGGTGTCTGCATCGCAGGCAAGCCAGCTCCCACACAAGCCAGCTCCCACAGTTGATTGCATTTCAATCTTAGCGATCAGTGCCCCGAAGCCGCTGGCCCCGCTTTTGCGGTAAATGGCGGCTTGGCCAGCCACACCAGTAACATCAAGCCCATGAACATCCACCCCAGCAACGTGAAGTAATCCACGGTGGACATCATGTACGCCTGACTGGTGAGGACTTGGTCCAGTTGCGCGTACGCCTTCTGCCCCGCTCCACCGAGCGCCTGGATGGCATCACGGGTCGCCGAGTCGTAGGGGGTCATGCTCTCGCTCATGTAGGCATGGTGTTGGTCGGCCCGGCGGATCCAGATCCAGGTGGTCAGCGAGGCCGCGAAGCTGCCGCCCAAGGTACGCAGGAAGGTCGCCAGCCCGGCGCCGTCGGCAATCTGGTGCGGCGGCAGGTCGGACATCAGGATGCTCAGGGTTGGCATGAAGAACAGCGCCACGCCAATGCCCATGAACAGCTGCACCAGGGCGATGTGGGTGAAGTCCACTTCGTTGGTAAAGCCTGCGCGCATGAAGCAGCTCAAGCCAATCGCCAGGAACGCCAGGCCCGCCAGCAGGCGCAGGTCGAACTTGTGCGCGTACTTGCCCACGAATGGCGACATCAGCACCGGCAGGATACCGATCGGTGCCACCGCCAGCCCGGCCCAGGTGGCGGTGTAGCCCATCTGGGTCTGCAGCCACTGCGGCAGGATCAGGTTGATGCCGAAGAAGCCCGCGTAGCCGAGGATCAACACGATGGTGCCAATGCGAAAGTTACGGTGCGCGAACAGCCGCAGGTTGACCACCGGGTGCTTGTCGGTCATTTCCCAGATGACGAACACCGCCAGGGCAATCACCGAAATCACCGCACCGATGATGATGAAGTTGGATTCGAACCAGTCCAGGTCGTTGCCCTTGTCGAGGATGATCTGCAAGGCGCCGACCCCGACGATCAGGCTCAGCAGCCCAACGTAATCCATCGGCTGGTAACTGGTGACCACCGGGCGCTTTTTCAGCTGCGCACGCACCACCATCACCGCAAAGATGCCGATGGGCACGTTGATAAAGAAGATCCACGGCCAACTGTAGCTGTCCGTGATCCAGCCGCCGAGGATGGGACCTGCAATCGGTGCCACCACCGTGACCATCGCCAATAACGCCAGGGCCATGCCGCGCTTGGCGGGTGGGTAGACCGCGATCAACAGCGTCTGCGTCATCGGGTACAACGGCCCGGCGACCAAGCCTTGCAGCACCCGAAAGCCAATCAACTCGGGCATCGAGGTGGAAATGCCGCAGAGAAACGAGGCCAGCACAAACAGGATGGTCGCCCACAGGAACAGCTTCACCTCGCCGAAGCGTCGGCTCAACCAGCCGGTGAGCGGCAAGGCAATGGCGTTGCTCACCGCGAACGAAGTAATGACCCAGGTGCCCTGCTCCGAACTCACGCCCAGGTTGCCGGAAATGGTCGGCAACGCCACGTTGGCGATGGTGGTGTCGAGCACCTGCATGAAGGTCGCCAGCGACAGGCCAATAGTGGCCATCAACAGGCTGGGTGGCGTGAACGAGGCGTTATTGCTCATCAGCGTTGCGCAGCCTTGGGGGCGGCGACGCTGTTGTCATGGATCAACTGATTGATCATGGCATCGGCCTCGGCCAACTGGCGCTCATATACGTTGGTGGTGAACGACGCCTTTTGCGGCGCCTGTTGCGCCAGCACGGGGCCGCTCTGGTCGTGCAGGTCCACATTCACCACGGTACTCAGGCCCACTCGCAGCGGGTGCTTGGCCAACTCTTCGGCGTTGACATGGATGCGCACCGGCACCCGTTGCACGATCTTGATCCAGTTACCGGTGGCGTTCTGCGCCGGCAACAAGGCGAATGCACTGCCGGTGCCGGCACCGAGGCTGTCGACGGTGCCGCTGTACTTCACGTCGCTGCCGTAGATGTCCGACTCGATATCCACCGGCTGGCCGATACGCATGTCGCGAAGTTGGGTTTCCTTGAAGTTGGCATCGATCCACAGTTGGTCCAGCGGGATCACCGCCATCAGCGCAGTACCCGGCTGCACACGCTGGCCCAGTTGCACGGTGCGCTTGGCTACATAACCGGTGACCGGCGCGATCAAGGTGCTGCGCGCATTGGCCAGGTACGCCTGGCGCAATTGCGCGGCGGCAGCTTGCACGTCGGGGTGCGACGAAATCACCGTGTCATCCACCAGGGCATTGGTGGTTTTCAGTTGCTGCTCGAGGTTGGTCAAGGCGTTCCTGGCAGCGGTCAGGCTGTCGCGGGCGTGGGACAGTTCTTCCTGGGAGATCGCGCCGCCCTGGGCCAGGGTCTTGCGCCGGTTGTAGTTGTCCTGGGCGGTTTGCACGTCGGCTTTCTGTGCATTGACCTGGGCTTTCATGCCATCGACGTTGCTGTACAAGCCACGCACCTGGCGCACGGTGCGGGCCAGGTTGGCCTGGGCACTTTGCAGGCCGACGGCAGCATCGTTGGGGTCGAAGTTGATCAGCACCTGGCCTTCATGGACCAGGTCGCCATCGTCGGCGCCGATGCTGACCACAGTGCCGGTGACCAGCGGGGTGATTTCCACCACGTTGCCGTTCACGTAGGCGTCGTCGGTGCTTTCATTAAAGCGCCCGTAGAACTCATACCAACCCCACACACCCAGGGCGCCGAGGATGACGATCAGCGCCAGGCCGATCAGCATGAATTTGCGTTTGCGCGGGTTGTTGTCTTTGGGTTGTTCAGTTGCATTGTTGCTGTCGGCAGTGGCCATGACAAATACCTCAAATTATTCCGTGCGTGTAGCTGGGGTGGTCGCGGCCACGTTGCTGGCGTTGTACCCGCCACCCAGGGCCTGCATCAGTTGAATCGATAGATCGATCTGCGCGGCATTCAAGGTCGCCAGCTGACGCTGGGCCTGCAGCAATTGCTGCTCGATGCTGAGCACATCCAGGTAATTACCGATGCCTGAGCTGTAGCGCTGCACCCCGGTGTCGTAGGACTGCTGGGCGATGTCGGCGGCGTGTTGCTGGGCCTGGATCTGCCGCCCGGTGTCGCGCAGTTGCGAGAGGGTGGTGCCGATATCGCCCAAGGCTTGCACCAGGGTTTTGTTGTACTGGGCCACGGCCAGGTCGTAATCGGCGTCGCGCGCATCGAGGTCGGCACGCAGGCGGCCGCCGTCGAAGATCGGCAGTGAAATGGTCGGTGCAATGTTGAAGAAACGGCTGGCCGAACCGAACATCGCGTCCCCCAGCAACGACTCGGCCCCGGCGCTCGCGCTCAGGTTGAGGTTGGGGTAGAAGCGGGTCTTGCTTGCGTCGATGCTCTTGCTCGCCGCTTCCACCCGCCAACGTGCTGCGATCAGGTCGGGACGACGGCCGAGCAGCTCGGCGGGCAACACCGAAGGTACGGCGACGGCGCTGGGTTTGAGCACCGCCGGGCGGGCCAACTCGCTACCCCGATCCGGGCCTTTGCCGAGCAACACGGCGAGGGCGATCTTGGCGCTTTGCAGTTGTTTTTCCGCATCGATCAACTGCGACTGGGAGCTGGCTTCCAGGCTTTCGGTCTGCTGGTACTGGTACTCGCTGTCGATACCGGAACTCAGGCGGCGCTTGCTCAGGCCAAGCATCTGGCGGGTGCGCTTGAGGTCGTCGACCGCAAGGTCGCGCACGATATGCGCCTGGCCCAGGTCGCTGTAGGCCTTGGCCACGTTGGCGGCCAGGGTCAGGCGTGCGGCCTGTTGGTCGACTTCGGCGGCACGGGCCTCGCCCAGGGCAGCTTCCCAGGCGGCACGCTGGCCGCCCCACAGGTCGAAGTTGTAGTTGAAGCTGGCGCCGATATTACGCACCGTCGAGTACGCATCGCCCTGCCCGCGAGGGTCTTGGTCCTTGGCCAGGCGCGAGCGACTGACGCCGGCGCTGGCATCCAGGGTTGGCATGCGCGCAGCGTTGGCGGCATAGGCAGCGGCTTCGGCCTGATGGGCACGGGCGTCGGCCACTTGCATGTCGGGGCTGTTTTGCAGGGCTTCGGCGATCAGGCTGTCGAGCTGTGGGTCGCCAAGGCTTTTCCACCAGTCGGCAGCCGGCCAGGCAGCGCTCGACAACGTCACGCCGCCGAGGGATTTACCGGTTTGCAGGGTGTTGGCGTCGAGGCGCTGGCCTTGAGTGTCGAGACCACTGTAATTGGCGCAACCGGCCAACGTCATCGCCGCCAGCACCAGGCTGAATGCGCGTGTGTTCATGATCTACCTACCCGCTGGATCGTGATGGGGTCACCCGCAGCGATCAGCATTTTCTTCAGGATCCGCTCCAGGGTTTCCAGCTCGCCCGGCTCAAGCACGCCGGCCAACTGGTTGAGCGCCTTGGCGCCGATGTACGGCAGCATGTCCGCCAGGCGCTGGCCCTCGGCGGTCAGCACCAACTGCACCTGGCGGCGGTCCAGCTCGGAGCGCTTGCGGCTGAGCAGGTCTTTTTGCTCCAGTCGGTCGAGCATGCGCGTCATCGAACCGCTATCGAGGGACAGGTTGCGGCACAGCTCCGCCGGGGTATCGACGCCGAACTGAGCCATGATGATCAACACCTTGAACTGCGCGGCGGTGATGCCGTGGGGTTCCATATGGGTGTCGATGATGCGGTCCTTGAGGATCGCAGCGCGGCCCAGCAACAGGCCGAGGTGGCAGTTGTGGAAGTTGTCAGGGGTGAAGTGAGGCATCGAAAGTCACCTTATTACTGCCTAGGCAGTGAATGTGTGACGAGATGTTACTGCTTAGGCAGCGAATGTCAAATGGAATAATTAGGTTGCTTGGTAAATGGTGGATAGGCGGTGGGTTTTAAGGTTTGCCTGATGGGTTGTGGTGCCTGGGCTGTTTAATGTGTCGCGCTTCCCAGCCAATGCAGCCCTATTCATGAAGCCATTAAGACTGCAGCTTGCGCTGCTCGTATTTATCACCACGATGATGATCACGTGTTCGACGATTGCTATAGCGGCGGAGAATTGCGAGTTCAACGGAAACTTCGGGACCGAAAAACTCAACTTCGGCGCAAACCTGACGAGCGATAGCCTGACAATCTCCGCTGACACGCCCACCAAGACAGTGGTTTATCAAGAACGTGTTCTGGGAAAGGAACATATTTGGTTCTGTGCACGGAATTATCCGTTTGGTTTAGTTCTAAACCCCATGCTGGGCACCGCAACCAGCTGGAGCGACTTATTCCCCCTTGGGAAAACAGGGCTTTCCTACCGTATCAAGTTAAGCTCCGCTCATGGCTATTTAAACCCCCCGGGGTCCCTCCCCGCGACTACCGGCGCAAACCATTCCCTTTCTTACATTCAAAAAGGAGATGTCACACTGGAAATCGTCAAATCCAGCACGTTCGCGAAAAAAATAAAAATTGAAGCTGGCCTCTTGGGCAGCCTTAAAGTCGACAATCACACCTTAATAGAATTCAACCTAGCCAACCCCATCATATTCAATACTGCCTCCTGCCAAACCCCGTCCGTGCCCGTCGACATGGGCACCGACTACAACCTCAACGATTTCCCCACCAGCGGCCCCACTAAACGCAAAGTGCACTTCAACATCGCTTTGAATGAGTGCCAGGGCGACATCAGCAAGGTGACGTATTCGCTCAAGGCCAATACCGAAGTCATCGACACGCAAAAAGGTATCGTCGCCCTCAGCAAAGGCCTTAAAAGCGCCCAGGGCATCGGCCTGCAATTGATGGATGATGCCGGGCAACCCATCGCACTGGGCACCACCTACACCTTCAACGGCTTCACCACCACCGGCACCCAGTTCAACATTCCGCTGTCGGCGTCCTACTACCGCCTGCCTAGCGGCGAACTCAAGGCAGGCGAAGGCAATACCGACGTCACGTTTATTGTGAACTACCTGTAAAAAACTAAGGATCGTCTGATTCTCCCCGCGCGCTGGCCCACCTAAAGTGCCCACATGCGATTGAAGACCTACCTCCATCAGATCAGCCCGATCCTGTCTACCCCGAACGCCGCCCGCCGCTTGTTGCATTTTTTTGCGCTGGTGCTGCTGGTGGGTATCATCGGTGGGGCTTACAGCTTTCTGCTGTTCACCTTCAACACCGAGATCTCCCAGCGGCGCAGCTATATGAGCAGCGCCATTGCCGAAGCCCACACTTTTTTCACCACCCGCGAAGCGCTGCTGGAAAGCCTCAGCCTGTCAGCTACACGGCGCTACAAAAGCGCCGATGGCGCCGTGTCCGCAGAGGAAGTGTATTTGCTGTTGGGCACGCGCCCCGGCAAGCAGTGGAGTATCTGGCTGACCCAGCGCATGCGCGACTATTTGAAGGCCAGGCAACTCAATCTGATTTACGTGGCCAGCGATGCCCAAGCCAAAGTGGTGCGCCTTTACAACGCCACGCCAACGATCCGCGCGTTCCCAGCGGGTATGCTCGAACAGTTAAAGCGGCTTCAGCAGGAGACTCGTCCGGCCTTGCAGGAGCTATGGCTGACCCAGAACACCGAGGGCCATTCGCAGCTGTACATTTTCATTCGCCTGGATGAGCGCGATATGAATTCGGGTTGGCTAGGCTTGGAAATTGACGACCGGGAAGTTGCCAACACACTGAACGATCACAGCGCCGGGGAGTTCACCATGTTCAACTCCCAGGGCATGCCCTTGTTCAGCAACAGCACCAAGCCGCAGTTCAGCCACAACCTGCCAGGCCTGCAGCAGCAGGATTTCTTTGGTTTTGTCGGCGCGGGATGGCTGCCCGAACAACTGGTGTTGCGCAAACAATTGAAGTCGTCGGACTGGCAACTGGCTTACTCCATCGACCTGCGCGCGGTTCTCGTATCCCTGTGGCCGCAATTGGCCGGGACGCTGGTGTTCTGCGTGTTCGGTATCAGTCTGGTGTGGTTGCTGATACACCGCATTGAACACCGTTTCATTACACCCGCGGTGCAGCGTATCCAGGCCTTGGTGGAAAGCGAGCTGTTCAGCCGTGACGTGATCCAGACCGCGCCCGTGGCCTTGTGTGTATTACGCCGCACCGACGGCCAGGTGGTACTGGAAAACACCTTGTCCCATCAATGGCTCGGCCAGAGTGGCGAACGCGAACAGCTGTGCCCCGGCTGGATCCGCCAAGCCTTCGATGCCCACGAACCGACTTTTACCGATTACTTTGAAACCGCCGATGGCCGCCACCTGTACCTGAGCTGCGCGCCCACCCGCTACAAAGGCGAGGACGTGTTGTTATGTGCCTTCAGCGACATCAGTACCCGCACCCAGATCGAAGCAGCGCTGGAACAGGCGCGCCGGCTGGCCGACAGCGCCAATGAAGCCAAGACCTTGTTTCTGGCCACCATGAGCCATGAAATCCGCACACCGCTGTATGGTGTACTCGGCACCTTGGAACTGCTGGGACGTACCCGTCTGGATGCACAGCAGAAAAACTATCTGAAGGCGATAGAAGGCTCGTCATCCACTTTATTGCAGTTGATCTGCGACGTGCTGGACGTATCCAAGATCGAGGCCGGGCAACTGGCCCTGGAACTGGGTGAGTTCTCCACCTTCGCCCTGGTGCAGGAAGTGGTCCACGTCTATGCAGCGGCGGCTCAAAGCAAAGGGTTGCAGCTCTACGCCTGCATCGAGCCGCAGATGCCGGACCGGATGATTGGCGACATCAGCCGGATCCGCCAGGTGCTCAATAACCTGTTGAGCAATGCCATCAAGTTCACCGACTCCGGGCGGGTCGTGGTGCGAGCCACGCTGTTAAGCCGTGATGGCGAGCGCGCCAGTGTGCAATGGCAAGTCTCGGATACCGGCAAAGGCATCGCGTGCGAAGAGCAGCCGTGCATTTTCGAGCCCTTTTACCAGACTCAGGGCAACCCCAACGTAGTGGCGGGAACCGGCCTTGGCCTGCCGATTTGCCTGCGTTTGACCCAACTGATGAATGGCAGCCTGCGCATGGTGAGTGAGCCGGGCCTGGGAAGCAGTTTTACCCTGGCCCTGCCGTTGGTCGAGTGCGTCAAAGAAGCGCTGCCCACGACCATGACAAGCTTGCTCCCGGAAGTCGTTCTGGTGCTTTCACCGGTTCGCGAGTTGGCCGAAATCATCAGCGGTTGGCTGCGACGCTGGGGCGCACACCCATTGATCGGTCACCCATCCTCTCTCGACCTGCCCACGGCCTGTGTACTGATTGAGCTGCATCCCGGCCCGCTTGAACAACGCCTGGCACCAGATTGGGCCGGGCCGCTGGTGCTGGCCACCAGCGACGGGTGCAATGTACCGCAGATCATGCTGGGAGGCTGGAAGGTCAACCTCAATGACCTGCATGCCCTTCATCAAGCAGTTAGCCAGGCCCAAGGTGTATGGGTTGCATTGCCTGAGCCTGTGAATGAGCAACGCGATCTGCGTAAATTAAAGCTGCATATACTGGTGGCCGAAGACAACGCTATCAACCAGCTGATCCTGCGCGATCAATTGGAGGAGCTGGGCTGCACCGTGGAACTGACGTCGAACGGCAAAGAGGCGTTGTCTCGCTGGCACGAGGGGACGTTCGATATCGTCCTCAGCGACGTCAATATGCCTAAGCTCAACGGCTATGTCCTGGCCCGGGAACTGCGGCGCCTGGGCTGCACCGTACCGATCATCGGCGCCACCGCCAACGCCATGCGTGGCGAAGCCGCCTTGTGCGTGGCGGCAGGCATGAATCATTGCCTCGTCAAACCCTTTACCCTGCGAGCCTTGTTCAATGAACTGGCTCCCTATGAACGAGCCACCCATGAATCGCTGTAGCATTTTGATCGTCGAAGACCACCCCTTTCAACATCAGTACCTGCAGCATCTGTTCGGCGAACTGGGGGACTTCGACCTGGAGTCGGCGCGCGATGGCGAGGAAGCACTGAGCTGTTTGCGCAGGCGCAATTTCGACCTGGTGCTCACCGACCTGATGATGCCCGGCATGGACGGCGTGCAGTTTATCCAGGGCCTGGCCACGCTGCGTGCCAAACCGGCCCTGGCGATCATGAGTGCTGCGTCCCGACGCATGCTGATGAGCGCGAGCCTGGTGGCGAGCAACCTGCAGGTGAATGTCATCGGGTTGATTTCCAAGCCGGTGAACCTTGCAGCCCTGCGTAGCCTGACCGAGCAACTGCTGGACCTGCGCCAGGTAGTATTACCCGCCACCGCCCCGGACATTGAACACCAGGCCCTGCTTGAAGCCCTGGACAACGGCCAGTTGCAGGCGTGGTTTCAACCCAAGAAAGCCCTGATCAACGCACGCATTGTCGCCGCCGAAGCCTTGATACGCTGGATCCACCCGGACTATGGCGTATTGTTGCCGGGCTCGTTCCTGCCCGCACTCAGGGCCTACGGCTTGGAGGAACGCTTATTATGGCGTGTACTGGAACAGGCCATCGCTGCCCAGGCACGCTGGCGGCTACAAGGTTATGACATCCCGGTATCAATCAATTTGCCCACCCATTTGCTCAACAGCTACGACTTGGCTGATCGCATCCTTGCATTCGTCTTGCAACATCAAGGCATTCCTGGACGAATTTGCTTCGAGTTGATGGAATGCTCAGTGCCCAAGGACATCAGTAACTTCTACGCTGGCGCATGCCGTTTGCGCATCAAAGGTTTCGGCCTGTCCCAGGATGACTTTGGCAAAGGCTACAGCTCGTACATGAACCTGGTCTCGACGCCCTTCACCGAGCTCAAGATCGACCGGGCGCTGGTGCAAGGCTGCAATGACAACGAGGAGCTGGCGCAGGCGTTGACCAGCATTGTGGCCCTGGGGCGGCAACTGGGTTTGACCGTGGTGGCCGAAGGTGTGGAAACCGCGCAAGAACTTGCGCTGTTGCGTAAGATCAACTGCACTCAGGTCCAGGGCTTCCTGATTTCCCATGCGGTGTCCTCAGACCAGTTCCAGCAACTGCTGAACCAGGACGGCCCGGCAAGCACCTATTGAGTCTTTGTTCAGAGGTCATTGTGTCCGAGCATACCCCCCTTCCCGTCCGCCAGGTCGCGTAATGAACCACCCCAATGCGTTCCTGGAGAAACTGACCAGCAGCTCTCTGCGCCTTAACAAGGGCTTGATCGTGCTCGGCGCCCTGGTGCTGGTGTTGCTGGGGGTGAGTTACCTGGGTGTAAACCGCATGGTCGGCGAACAGAGCGACACTACACACTTTCATTTTGCCCGGTTGATGGAAAACATTGGTGAGCAGCAAGTATTTCTCGCCAACCTGTCACAGCAAAGCGCCCAGGGCGAACTGCTACCTGCGTCAATCTCTGTGCCACCCGCCCTCAAGGCGTTGCCCGAGCAAGGGCCGGATGTCTACGAGGGGCGCGAATTCAGCTTTTCCCTGCCCTACAGTGTAAAACTCAACCCCAAGCGCTTGGCTGCCAGCCAACAGGCGAAGGTGTTTGATCTGGCAGCGCACCTGGCCGCGTACTACAGCGCCTTCTGGTCTGCCTCGCACTACCAGTCACCTCAGGTTTTATTGTTCAACGGGCCAGACAACTTCAATATTTCAGTGCCTGCCGCCGGCCATCTGCGTGGTGATGGGCAGGTACAGGGCGGTTTTTTTGCCGACGTGGTACGCCAGGTAGAAGCGCGGCTGCATGCCGACCCTCAGCATCCGCTAGACGGCCAAGTGCACTGGAAAGCCTACAGCGACCCCACGAATATGGCGAGCACCCCGACATTGCTGGCTTATATCCACATTGAACTGGCCCCGGCACGCCTGCATATCCAGGGCGCAAGCCCCCATGTGCTGGTAGCGTCACTGCTCAATCCCTCGCAGGTCAATAACATTGAGCGCTTGATGCGATGGTCGATCTTCGACCACTTCACGCTAATCGCTCCATCCGGCGAAGTGCTGGCTGGAGCCCTGAAACCTGACCAACGATTGCAGGAGGGCATGAACCTCACCCGTGACGGCCTGGTGTTCAAATTGACCAGCCGTGGCGAGCAGCACTGGACGGCAATCTACGTCATTGGCTTCAAAAGTTTCCTGGACTCAGCTTTCTGGCCACTGCTGTGCCTGTTCGCACTGGTACTTGCAGGGCTTGGGGCTGGCCGTGCCTTTAGCCGCTGGTACAAAACCCAGGTGGTGTTGCCCGCCCAACAGGCCCACGCCAGCATCACCGAAAGCGAGGCATTCAGCCGTGCCGTGATTGATACAGCCCCAACGGGCCTGTGTGTAATACGCCGCCGCGACCATCAGGTGTTACTGGAGAATCAACGCGCGCTGGCATGGCAAGGCACCACCCGCCTGATCAGCACCTTGCGCCAGCACTACGACCTCTCCGAAGCCGGCCATGCCGATCTGGAAATTGATGGCCGCCATCTGCATATCGCGTTTATCAACACCCGCTATCAAGGCCAGGACGCCTGGCTCTGCGCTTTCCATGACGTGACCCGACACATCGAAGACGCCGCGGCCCTTGAAGAGGCCCGCCACACCGCCGACTCGGCAAACCGGGCCAAGTCCCGCTTCCTCGCCACCATGAGCCATGAAATCCGTACGCCGCTGTACGGTGTGTTGGGTACCCTCGAACTGCTGGGGCTGACTAACCTCGCCCCCCGTCAACAGAATTACCTGCAAACCATTCAACGCTCATCCGCCACCTTGTTCCAGCTGATCAGCGATGTGCTGGACGTGTCCAAGATCGAAGCCGGGCAAATGACACTGGAACTCCAGGACTTCTGCCCGCTGGAACTGACCGAAGACGTGGTGCGCACCTACAGTGCCTTTGCCCGGGCCAAGGGGTTGCAGCTGTATGCCAGCATCGATGTCACACTGCCGGATCGCCTGCGTGGTGACCCGTTGCGGATTCGCCAGATTCTTAACAACCTGGTGAGCAACGCGATCAAATTCACCGATAACGGCCGTGTCGTACTGCGGGTGCGGGTGTTGGAAAACGCTGATGTGCAATGGCAGGTCAGTGATTCGGGCGTGGGGATTTCCAAGGCGCAGCAACAGCAACTGTTCGATCCGTTTTATCAGGTCAACGATGCGACCAGCCAGGCCGGTGCAGGCCTGGGCCTGGCGATCTGCAAATGGCTGTGTGAGTTG
The DNA here is from genome assembly GCF_001439685.1 of Pseudomonas libanensis. Taxonomy (GTDB): domain Bacteria; phylum Pseudomonadota; class Gammaproteobacteria; order Pseudomonadales; family Pseudomonadaceae; genus Aquipseudomonas; species Aquipseudomonas libanensis. The sequence goes on along the minus strand of NZ_JYLH01000028.1, from coordinate 15,709 downwards.
ATGCACGGCCAGTTGAACGTGGTCAGCGAGCCCGGCCTGGGCAGCAGTTTCAGTCTGCAACTGGCGCTGGAAACCGTACCGGGCAACCTCGCCGATTGCCCGGCGTTCACGCCTGATGCACCGGCTGTGTATGTGCGTGCGCCCGTTCCTGAACAGGCGCAGCATCTTATCGACTGGCTCAATCGCCTGGGCCTCGACTGTCATGCCTTCCGGGCTGAGCCATCTACCGCGCTGCTGGTGGACCTGTCGCCCGCAGCCCAACGCCAGCCGTGGCCCAACCCGCGAATCATTGCCACTGCGGGCGGGCCCAACCCTGCGCAGCTATCGCAGACCGACTGGCTCGTCGATGTCGACGATGTGCGCGCAATTGCCTGGGCGGTTTACCTGGCGCATCACGGCAGCCGCGCTGAAGGCCCGCCAGAAGTACCGGAAAAAAACCGCCGTTTGGACCTCAAGGTACTGGTCGTCGAAGATAACGCAATCAACCTGGCAATCATCAAGGAACAACTGCAAGCCCTGGGCTGCTCGGTGGTCGCCGCCACCAACGGCGAAGAGGCACTGGTGCAGTGGCAGCCGGGCCGCTTCGACCTGGTACTCACCGACGTCAATATGCCGTTGATGAACGGGTATCAGTTGGCCCAAGCCCTGCGCCAGCAGGACAAAACGCTGCCGATCATCGGGATCACCGCCAACGCTCTGCGCGAAGAAGGCGAACGCTGTGCCGCTGTCGGCATGAATGCGTGGCTGGTCAAGCCGCTGAGCCTGGCGACCTTGCGCGCTCAATTGGAAAAACATTGCCAAGTCGCCCTGCCCGCGGTGGTCGAACCGCATGCGTTGTCGCCCACCATGCGCGAGCTGTTTGTCACCACTGTACGCCAGGATGTCCACACCACACTGGCAGCGTTGGCGTGTGCCAATGCCAATGAGGTGGCGCAGCAACTGCACAGCATCGCCGGGGCCCTGGGCTCAGTGCAGCTCAAAGCGATGGCCATTGCGTTTATCGAGCTCGAATGCCGCCTGACCGGCATGGCCGTCACGCCCGCTTTGGATCTGGAAGTGCGCCAGCACCTGGCTCGATTGAATACGTTGCTCGATACCCTTGAATAAATTCACTCTGGAAAATCAACCCATGGATACCCTCAACGTCGTCATTGCCGATGATCACCCCATCGTACTGGTGGGCGTGCGCGAACTGATCGAGCGTGATACACGCTTCAGGGTGGTGGGCGATGCTGTCTGTTCGAATGAACTGGTCGCGCTGCTGGAGTCCACGCCGGTGGACCTGGTGATCACCGACTTCAACATGCCCGGCGATTCGCCCTACGGTGACGGCCTCAAGTTGGTGGAATACCTGACACGGCACTTTCCCGAGGTGCGGATCGTGGTGCTGACGATGATCTCCAACCCCTTGATCCTGACGCGCCTGCAAGAGTTGGGGGTGCTGGCCGTGATCCAGAAACACCAATTGCACGATGAAATCCAGGCCGCGCTCAAGGCCATCGCCCGAGGCAAACCGGTTCACCACAACGTGCTACAGCCGGTATCGGTGATAAACGACGGGGCTGACCTTGACGAACGATTCACCCGATTATCGCCTAAAGAGCACGAGATTCTGCGTTTGTTTATCTCGGGGCAAAGTGTCAACGAGATTGCGCGCGGGCTGAACAGAAGTGCCAAGACCATCAGTACTCAGAAAGTATCTGCGATGCGAAAACTTGAAGTAAACAGTGACCAGGACTTACTGGCTTACTGCATAGAGCGCAACTTGTTCAACTAATAAATTTGCCCGACACTACTGGAGTTACCTGATTCTAAGGATCGTCTGATTTCCCACTAAGCGCCGGCGCTCTATTGTGTTGCTTCACCCCCAATAATGGAAAGCAACATGAAATCTTTCTCCCGAGCACTTCTGGCCCTGTCGATTTTCGCCGCCGCAGGCAATGCCTTGGCAGCCGATGCTGTTCCGACCAAAGCCGGCAGCGGCACCATCAACTTCACCGGCACCATTAACAACGATGCCTGCTCCGTTGAAGGCGCCGCCGCCAACAAGACCATTTCGGTGAACATGGGTGAAGTGTCGATCAAGGACATGGGCACCGCCACCGCGCCAAAAGGCAGCGGCACGCTGAGCGCCGAGAACTTCGAGATGAAGATCAACTGCAACGCCGGTACCAAGGTGGCCATGATCTTCGAACCGACCACTGGCAAAGGCACTGGCCTTGTGACCGGCACGGGCGTGCTGAAAGTCATCGACGGCCTGGGCGCCGCCAAGAATATCGGTATCGCCTTGCTGGACGCCAATGGCGCGCTGATCGACCTGAAATCGCCAACCACCGCGAAGATTGAAAGCAACCTGCAGGACAGCAACGCCTCGCTGAAATTCTCCGCGGCTTACGTCACCACCGCCGATCCGAAACTGGCCGTGGCCGGTCGTGGCGACGCGACCCTGCCGTTCACCCTGCAATACGAATAACCCGCACGAGCATTACGGGTCCGTGCAGGGCCTGAACGGCCCTGCACATTCATTCATTTGCGCGGTAGCCATCATGTTTTATCGTCAATCATTGTCCTTCTGCGTGGGCCTGTTGGGCCTGCTGATGGCCAGCCAGGCCACCGCCGGTATTTCGTTGAGCAGCACACGCCTGGTGTTCGATGGCAGGCACAAGGAAGCCGGTATCACCGTGCGCAACAGCGGTGAGGACGTGCTGATCCAGTCCTGGATCGACGCCGATGGCAGCGATGCCACCTCGGTCCCCTTTGCCGTCACCCCGCCCTTGGTACGGGTGAGCAACGACGAGCAGCAACTGTTGCGGGTGATCTATGAGGGAACGGGTATGCCGGCCGACCGCGAGTCGGTGATGTGGCTCAACGTGCAGGAAATCCCCAAGGCGTCAAAGACTCAGAACACCTTGCAGCTCGCCGTACGCCAACGCATCAAGGTGTTCTTCCGTCCTGCCGGGCTCAAAGCCGAGGCCTACTTGGCACCCGCGACATTGAAATGGCGCCTGGTTGAGCGTGGCGGCAAAAGTATGCTGGTGGTGAATAATCCTGGCATGTATCACGTGTCCATTGCCGAAATCACGCTGAAATCGGGTGCCCTCAGCGAACAGCCATTCGACTCGTTGATGATTGCGCCGGGTGAGCAAAAAGAGTTCCCCCTCAAACATTTCACGTCGAACCAGACACCAAGTTTGTTATTTCGCAGTATTAACGACTACGGTGCCCAGGACAGTTATAGCGCGCAACTTTCCTACTCGGCCGCCGTGCAGGCCAGTGCAATAAAAGACACGCCTTAATACGCCCGTTTATTCAGCGGTCGAACTTTCACTGTATTTATCTTCGCTCCGTTAGTTCGTATCGGAGGTGATATAGGGTTCCTGCATGTTTGTATTCAAGTACGATGGATTGGCGCCGCTGTCGGTCGCCCTGATCTTCAGCAGCGCCTGCCTGGCCGACGGCGAAGAACAATTCAATACCTCGTTCCTGCAGGGCGCAGCTTCTGCGGTTGATGTGCAAGCATTGCTCGCCAGTAGCAGTGTGTTGCCCGGCAATTATCGGGTTGACCTTTACGGCAACGACACCCTGGTGGGCCGGCGCGATATCGACTTTCGTCATAACCCGGCCACCGGCAAAACCGAGGCCTGCCTGACCCTTGAAATGGTGCAGCAATTGGGCGTCGATATCGCCAGGCTGCAAGCTGCCGGCAAACTCGTTGGCGATGATCCCAACGCCTGCATCAACCTGCCCGCCTTGATCGACCAGGCCAGCGTGCGCTACGACGTGCCACGCCTGCGCTTGCTGGTCAGCGTGCCCCAGAGCGCCATGGAGCGCGGCCGCCGGGGGTATGTAGACCCGGCCTTGTGGGACGATGGTGTGCCCGCCGCGTTCATCAACTACCAGCTGAGCAGCAGCCGCAACAGCAACCAGGGTGAAACCACGCTCTCCAACAACATCGGCCTGCGCAACGGCATCAACCTGGGCGGCTGGCGATTGCGCAACGAATCGAACTTCAGCAGCAGCACCGGGCGCCCCAATACGTTCAAAAGCAACCGCAGCTACCTGCAGCATGACGTGACGGCGTTAAAGGGCCAGTTCAGCGCCGGGGATATTTTCTCCGACGCCGACCTGTTCGACAGCGTGCGCTATCGCGGTTTGAAACTGGCCTCCGACGACGGCATGCGCGCCGACAGCGAGCGCGGCTATGCGCCGATCATTCGCGGTATCGCCCAGTCCAGCGCGACCGTGGAGATTCGTCAGAATAACTACATCCTCTACACCGCCAACGTGCCACCGGGCCCGTTCGAGATCAGTGACATCTACCCCAGCGGCTCCAACGGCGACCTGGAAGTGACGATCATCGAAGCCGATGGCCGCCGCCGGGTCACGGTGCAGGCGTTTTCCAGCCTGCCGATCATGGTGCGTCAGGGCCAGCTCAAATACAGCGTGTCGGCCGGGCAGTACAACAGCAACAGCGATGACCAGAAGTCACCGCAGTTCGTCAGCAGCACCCTGGCCTACGGCATCAGCAGCAACCTGTCCGGGATCATCGGCGCGCAGGCCACGGAGAACTTCCAGGCGATGTCCATCGGCGCCGGCCGCAATACCGCCATTGGTGCGGTGTCCCTGGACGTGACCCATTCGGTCAGTCGCACCTTTGGCCAGGCGGTCACGGGCAATAGCGTGCGGGCCTTGTATGCCAAGACATTTACCGGCACCGACACCAGCTTCACCCTCGCCGCTTATCGCTATTCGACCGAGGGTTACCGCACCCTCAGCGATCACGTCGAGGAACTGAGCCATGAAGGCGAGAAGCGCACCGGCAACTCGAAAACCCGTACCGACCTGACCATCAACCAGAGCCTTGGCCTCAACCAGCAATATGGCAGCATTTATGTGAACGCCAGTGACCAGCGCTACTGGGGGCGTGGGGGATCGCAGAGCCTGTCGGCGGGCTACAGCAACTATTGGGGTGAGGTGAGCTACAACCTTGGCGCGACTTACACCAAGGATGTCGGCAACTATGGACCGGCCAACAACGACACCCTGGTCAACCTGTCGCTGTCCTTCCCATTGGGCTCAAAACCCCGCGCGCCACGGGCGTTTGTCTCCGCCAGCACGCAGAAAGCCAGCGACACCACCCAAGTGGGCATCAACGGCTACCTGTCCGAAGACAGCGACACCTATTACTCGGTGCAAGGCGGTAACAGCAGCACCGGCGGCAGCACCGGCTCGGCCAACCTCAGCACACGCACCTCGGTGATGGATATCAGTGCCGGTTACAGCCAGGGGCGCGGGTATAACTCGCAGAACCTCAACCTGTCAGGTTCCGTGGTGGGGCATGCGGGCGGGATCAACTTGGGGCAAACCGTGGGCGAGACCTTCGCGCTGGCGCAGGTGGAGGGTGTGGAAGGGGCGAAAATCGGCAGCTTTTCCGGCGCCAAGACCGGCAGCAACGGCTTTGCCGTGGTGCCTAACGCGCAGCCTTATCGCGTCAACTGGATCAGCCTGGACACCCGTGACCTGGGCACCGATATCGAGATCGACAACGCCACCCAGCAAGTGGTGCCGCGACGCGGAGCGGTAGTGTTGGCGCGCTATGCCAGCAAGACCGGGCGACGTGTGCAGTTTGCGCTGTTCGACGCCCAGCATCGACCGATCCCGTTTGGTGCGGCGCTGGAAGACAGTGCGGGCAAGCAGATCGCAATTGCCGACCCTAGCGGCAAGGCCCTGGCGTTGGTTGAGTCCGACACCGGCACCTTGGCGATCACTTGGCAAGACCAGCGATGTGAGGCGCCTTATGCATTGCCGGAGCGCAACAAGGCGTTGAACTATGAGCGGATGGAGTTGAGTTGCCGTCCTTAGAGGGGCAGCTATTTAACTGATGCATAAAGAACAAAATGTGGGAGCTGGCTTGCCTGCGAATGCGGTGGTTCAGTTACAGATTCAATGACTGGCACACCGCCTTCGCGGGCAAGCCCTAATGCCAGTCAGTTAAGCGGTCATCGCCTTCTGTAGGAGCGAGCTTGCTCGCGAAAAACGCCAACGATAACGCGTGTTTGCTGAATGAACGCGGCGCCTGTGGGCTTTTCGCGAGCAAGCTCGCTCCTACAAAAAAACCTTAACTGACTGGCATTAGGGCAAGCCCGCACACAGGGATTTGCGCCCGGCGCTGATTCTGTGGGTATTCCATAACCAGTGTGGGAGCTGGCTTGCCTGCGATAGCGGTGGTTCAGTTACAGATTCAATGACTGACACGCCGCCTTCGCGGGCAATCCCCCTCCCACATTTTTTACAGCGTACCGGTCAGAAATCGCGCTTGTAAAAGATATCCAGGGAGCTGGCCACACCCGTCGCTACTTCCAGGTACACCTTCTTGCTCAGCAAATAACGCAAGGCGATGGTGTTAGCCGGTTCGAACACCCCTACCCCGTAACGTAGGCTGAGCTTCTCGTTGATCTTGCCGCTCGCCACCACCGCAGTACTGTTGCCAGTACCTTGAGTGTCCAGATCAAAATCCTGAATCCCCAGCTTATTGGCAATATCCGAAGTCACGCCGGCACTGCCCATCAAGCCCAGGCCCAGGGCGGCTTCGGCGAGCATGTTGTTGTCTTCACCGGTGTTGGTGCGCGAACGCCCCAGTACCAGGTACGACAGCGCATCTTCCTGGGCCATGGCCGGCTCGGAGAAGATCTGGGTGGTGGGTTGTTCGGCGCTGCCACTCAGGCGAATACCGGCGGTCACAGTGCGGGACGATTCGACCACCACACGCACGGCTTCAATGTCCAGGAACGGTTGGTCCAGCGGCCCGGCGAACAGCAGTCGCGCACGGCGCACGTTGAGGCGCTGGCCGTAGGCGCGGTAGCGGCCGTCGTTGAGCCACAGCTCGCCACGGGTGTCCATGTTGTCGCCGATATGCACATGGCCCTGGACCTTGGCGGTGAGGCCGAAGCCGGCGAAGTTGAGCTGGTCTTCGCCCACCTCCACGTCGATATCCATGGCCATGGCCATCGGCGGTTTGCCCTCTTCGGTCTGGCTGCCGATGATCACGGTGTCGTCGGACACCTTGACCGTCGACGGCGGCAGTTCCCGCACGGTGATATCGCCACGGGGGATATGGACCTTGCCGGCAATCGCCAGTTTGTCGTCCTTGAGGCTGATCTTCAGGTCGGGCGCCACTTCCAGCTTGGCGTAGGGCTCCACGGTGACCGGCAGTTGCGAGCCTTTGAGGCTGAGGTCGACCACCAGGGCGCGGCCCCAGTCGATCTGGCCCTTGAGACTGCCCTGCCCGGCCTTGCCGCTGTGCCAGCCACCGTTGAGCTGCACGCTTTCGCCAGCGATCTGCGCCTGCAGGTTCAGGCCCTCGAGGCTGATGGGCAGTTCTGGCCCGGAGACCTCACCGTCCACAAGGTTGAGGTTGCCGTTGACCAGGGGCGCGAGCAAACCGCCGGAGATGCGGCCACTGCCGTTGAGCTTGCCGTTGAGTGTTTCCACCATCGGCACAAAGGGCCGCGCCACGGTGAGGTCCAGGCCCGTGAGGCTGAAATTGCCGGTAATCGGCTTGTTGCTCGGCAGCGGGTTAATCTGCGCCTGCAACAGCAATTCGCCGAGCTTGCCGCCATGGAAGTTGAGCTGGGTGTCGATGCGCTTGGGGTTGAGGGTGGTTTCCAGTTTCAGGGTGTTGTAGGGGAAGTCCAACCACTGGCCCTTGTCGCGCACACGCAGGGTGCCGCCGCTGGCATCCACCGAAACTACGCCTTTGGGGCCGCTCTGCGGCAAATCGAGTTGTACATCGGCGTTGAGCTTGCCCTGCCAGGCGAAGTCCTTCGGCAAAAAGGCCGCGAGGCTATCGATGGGGAATTGCTTGAGGTGGTAGCGCAGCTTCGGCTCGGGCATCAGGCGCTGGTCTTCGCCACACAGGCTGGCGGGGCCGGAGACCCAGCAGTGCGCGCCGAAGGTCAGCTTGCCATCGGCCAGGCGCTCGATTTTTGCCGGGGCTTGCAGCCGCCAGTCCTGGCCACCGGCTTGCACGTCGCCACTGGCCAGGCGCCCGCGCCAGTTGCCTTTGTCGAGATTGCCGTCCAGCGCCAGGGCCAGCTTGACCAGGGGGCCGACGAGGTCCAACTGGACTTTCTGGTTCTTGATATCGCCCTGGGCGCTGGCAGTGAGGTTGCCGACCTGGGTTTCGCCAGCCTGGATACCGCTGGCCTTGAGGTCGAGCCTGGCGCGCTGGGCGCTATCGAGGTTGGCGTCCAGGTTGAGGCTTTGCAGACGGTTGTCGGCAAAGGCCAGTTGCTGACCCTTGAGGTCGAGCTTGCCTTGAGGGGCTTTCAAGGTACCGGCCACCTCGACACGCCCGTTGACTTGCCCGCGCAGTTGCGGCCAGAGCTGGGCCAGGCGCGTCAGCTTAATGTCGATCTGCCCGGCCAGACGCTGTTGCAGGCTGCCGCTGCCGTTGATGCGGTTATCGCCCAGGCGGATGTCCAGGTTGGCGAGGGTCCATTGTTCCCCACCACCTTCGGCCTTGGCCGCCAGCACCGCCGTCTGCCCACGCAGGCGGCCCTTGAGGTCGAGGTCGGCGTTGAGCTTGAGTTGTTCATTCTTGAACTCGCCCTTGCTGCGCAGCGGCCCGGCCAGGGTACCGGGTAATTCGGCCACCCAGTACGCCGGGTTCAGGGCCGACAGATCCAGCGCCGTATCCCAGGCAATCCCGTCGGCAAATTGCAGGTTCAGGTGGCCTTCGGCCTTGCCTTGGCCGGCGGTCAGCTTCAATTCGGGCAGGAAGACTTGCTTGAGGTCGCCACTGAAGGGCGTAACCAGATTGAATTTACCCGCCGGGCCGTCAAGGTCGGCCTTGAGATTGCCCAGGTAATTGCCGTCTTTATAAGAGATTTCACCGTTGAAGGTGCGCAACGCCACTTGCGGCTCGTCGATCGTGGGATACAGGCGATGCCAGGGGAAGTCCAGCCAGTCGATTTTTGCGTCAGCACTGAAACCTTGTTGCCAGTCCAGGTTGGCACTGAGTTTGAGGCTTTGCTTGTCGCCGGCATTCAGGTCCAGGCCGGCGATCTGCGCGCCCTTGGCATCGACCTTGCCTTGCAGCAGCAAATCCACCGGGCCTTTTTCCGCCGGCAAAACGGCTTTGCCTACTAACTGGTAGCCGCTTTTCAGGTCGCCCTTGGCACTCAGGTCCAGTTGGTTGAGTTGCAGGGTGTCGGGCAGGTCAGCGCTGGGTTTGAACGCTTCGGAAGTGATGTGCAACTGAGCCGGCAGGTTTTCCACCAAGGGTTGCAGTTCGCCGCTGAGCTTGGCCGGAAGGTAGCCGCTGCTGTCGGCGTCGAGTTTGAGGGTCTTGAGCAGGTCGCCGTCGAGCTTGAGCGCAACGGTCCAGGGCGCGCCGCCCGGGGCGTAGGGCAGGCTCAGGTTGCCGCTGGCTTTGAGCGGCCAATCGCCAGTGGGTTGCAGCAGGCCGGCAAGGTCCAGCACCAGGTCGTCGCGCTGCAAGTGCACCGAATCGATACGCAGGCCGGCAGCCGTCCAGTGTGCTGCCAGTTGCAGGCCCTTGAGTTCTTCATTGCCGTTGAACAGCAGGCTGCCGATGCGAACATCGCCCAACTGCAGAGAAACCGGCAGATTCAGGTCGGGGAGTTGGATCGGCCCGCTGTCACTTTCTTCGGCACTGGGGGCGAACTCCAGACTGACCTGTTCCACATCCAGTCGATTGATGCACAGGGTCATGCGCAGCAGGCAGCCGGGCGACCAGTCAAACTTCGGCGCCTTCAGTTCCACACGGCTGCCATCCTGCTGCCACAGCAGATGATCGGCGCTCCACTGCCCACCCAGGTGGCCGTGGAAATTCTCCACGCTCAAGCCCGGCACCTGGCCCAGGGCCCAGCGACTGCCCGCCTGGGTACCCAGCACCGACCATAGCGCCAACAACAGCAAAGCGAGGATGGCGACCAGCACCAGCCCGGCTATTTTCAAACCACGTATCACAGCTCAGGCCCCATGGAAAAGTGCAATCGAACGCCGCCCGGATCTTCGAGGGCATGGGCAAGGTCAAGGCGAATCGGCCCGACTGGCGAGACCCAGCGCACACCAACGCCCACACCGGTTTTCAGGCTGGGGAAGTCCAGGTTATTGAAGGAGTTGCCCTGGTCGACAAAGGTCGCGATGCGCCATTTGTCGGTGATGGAATATTGATATTCAGCGCTCAAGGCCACCATATAGCGGCCGCCGATGCGGTCGCCTCGGTCGTTCTCGGGCGACAGGGTCTGGTACTCGTAGCCGCGCACGCTCTGGTCGCCACCGGCAAAGAAGCGCAGCGACGGCGGCACGGATTTGTAGCCATTGGTGGCACTGCCGCCAAATTGCGCACGGCCCAGGAAGCGGTGGTTGTCCCACAAGGTGGTCAGGCCTTTGACGGTGGCCGTGCCGTAAAGCAGATTGGTGTCGGACCCCAGCCCCTCCTTGGCAACCTTGGTGTCGAACATCAGGCGGTAACCATGGTGCGGGTCGATGCGGTTGTCGCTGCGCAGGTAGGAATAACTCACGCCCGGCATCACCAGGTTGCTCAAGCCCGAGTCATTGCCCAGGCGGTATTCTTCGCGCTGGTACTTGAGGGAAATCACCCGCGTCCAACCGCTGGGCAATTTGCTGTGCCATTCCGGGCCGATGGTGAGCAGCTTGCTCAAGGTGTCGGTGTTGGCAATCTCTTCATTCTGATAGCCGCCGGCAAAGCGCAATTTGTCAGTGAGCGGCGGATCAAGCGGGATGTCGTACCACAGCCCGACGTTCTGCCGCGGCGCCGACAATTCGGCTTCCCAACCATAACTATGGCCCTGGGGGTTGACCCAATGCCGTGTCCAGTTGGCTTTGCCCCGTGGGCCGACGTCGGTGGAATAACCCAGGCCCAGACCCATGGTGCGAGGCTTGCGGGTGTCCAGTTGCACCGCGACCGGGATCACGTCATCGGTTGCGGCGGTAGGGCTGGCGTCGACGCGCACGCCTTCAAAAAAGCCGCTGGCTTGCAGGTTCTGGTTGAGTTCGGCGACCAGTTCGGAGTCATAGGGCGTGCCGGGCTTGAACGGCACCATGCGCTGCAACAGCTCTTCATCAAAAGGCGTGTCGCCGCTGAAGCTGACCTTGCCCATGCTGTAGCGCGGGCCGCTGTCGTAAATGAGTTCGATATCGGCCACGCCGGCTTGAGGGTCAACCGCGAGCTTCTGGCTAGTGAAGCGCCCGCTGAAAAACCCGTAGCGCGAGGCCTGGTTCTGGATCAGGCGCTTGGCGTCTTCGTAATGGCCGTGGTTGAGCACCGCGCCGGATTTGAGATCGTCGCTGGCAGGCACGCGAAAAGCCTTGAGGCTCGCGGCCTGGCCATCGACCCGAATGGTCACGTCGCGCAGATGCACCGGTTCGCCGGGGTCGATGGTGAGCGTCAGGCGCGGGTTCTTCCCGCCCCTGACATCACTGGCGATCCGTGGCTGATAGTAGCCCAGGGCCTGGGCTGCTTTACGCGCCTGCTCCTCGGCGCCGCGGCTGAACCGCAGCAAGGCTTCTTCATCACGATCGCCCACCCCGCCGATATAGCCTTCGATGTTGGCTTTCAACGCGTCGTTTGAGGGTTTGATCCGCACGTCCAGTTCGCTTTGCGCGAATGCGCCGCAGCTTGTGAACAGCAGAACCAAGCCGCTGGTAAATCTTCCTGGAAACTTCATAGGCGCGGATGCTACACGAGCTGGGGAGAGTCTTTGAACCCGGATTTGTCTGAATAATTCTGTCTAAGCCGTTGCAGCATGTAACGCCTGGGGATTGGGATGGAAAAACACATGTTCCAGCACTGGGCCTACGGCGACTTCGCCGATCTCCTCATAGCCTTGGCGCTTGTAGAAATCCAGGTAGCGGGAATTGCCGGTATCGAGCACCACTCCGGAGGAATGCGGGTCGTCGGCGCACCAATTGTGTACGGCTTCCAGTAGTTGCTCACCGAAGTGCTTGCCCTGGAACTGTGGGTGAATACCCAGCAGTGGCAGTACATGCACCGACTCGCTGGGCAGGCACGCCAGGACCGCCTGATGGTATTCCAGGTAACGCCGTGTCCCGCGCACGCCGGTACTCAGCCACATGCGGATCTGCCAGGCCCAACTCTCGGTGATGCCCAGGCGCCGCTGGGGCGGTGCAATCAGGGCGATGCCGATCAGCCGGTCGTTGACGAACAGGCCGATGGCGGGAAGCTTCTGGAAGAAGTGCTGCTTGACCAGTTCGCGCACGGTGGCGCGTACCCGTTGCTCATAACCCGGCCGCTCTGCTTCGAAGATGTAGGCGAAGGTCGGCTCATGGCGATACGCCTGGTAAAGCAGGGATCGCGCCTCGCGGGAGTAACCGCTATTGAGCAGGCGGATGTCGGCAATGGCCGTCGAAGTGTCTGGCATAACAGTCAATCTCCTGGGCGCCACTCAAACATGGCGTTCTTATGGGTACGAACCTGTGCAGCTCCAGTCGTTCCCAGACAGTAGCAGCGCATTCGCCCGATCGCCACGCTGGCCCCCGTCGGACTTGTCGGCTAGCATCGCCCTTTTGCCAGACTGGACTGCCGACCATGAAAATCGTCTCCTTCAATATCAACGGGCTGCGTGCTCGCCCTCATCAGCTGGCGGCGCTGATTGAAAAGCATCAACCGGACGTGATCGGCCTGCAGGAAACCAAAGTCCACGATGACCAGTTCCCCCTGGCCGAAGTGCAGGCCCTGGGGTATCACGTGTATTACCACGGGCAGAAAGGCCACTACGGTGTGGCCCTGCTCTCGCGCAAAGAAGCCCTGAGCGTGCACAAAGGTTTTGCCAGCGATGAAGAGGACGCCCAGCGGCGTTTTATCTGGGGCACCTTCGCCGATGAAAACGGCCACCCGGTGACCATCATGAACGGCTACTTCCCCCAGGGTGAAAGCCGCGACCATCCGACCAAGTTCCCAGCCAAGCAGCGCTTCTACGCAGACTTGCAGCACCTGCTGGAAAGCCAGTTCAGCAATGACCAGGCGCTGGTGGTGATGGGCGACGTGAACATTTCCCCGCAGGACTGCGACATCGGCATCGGCGCCGACAACGCCAAGCGCTGGCTGAAAACCGGCAAGTGCAGCTTCCTGCCGGAAGAACGCGAGTGGATGGAACGCCTGAAGAACTGGGGCCTGGTGGACAGCTTCCGCCATCTCAACCCGGACGTGACCGACCGCTTCAGCTGGTTCGATTACCGCAGCCGGGGGTTTGAGGACGAGCCCAAGCGTGGGCTGCGCATCGATGTGATCATGGCGTCCACCGGCTTGGTACCCCGGATCAAGGATGCCGGGGTGGATTACGATTTGCGCGGGCTGGAAAAGCCGTCGGACCATGCGCCGATCTGGTTGGAACTGAGCTGACTCCCCGATTGCACTCGGTCAAATGTGGGAGGGAGCAAGCCCCCTCCCACATTTGACCGGCTGAGTGTCAGTCACATTGCTGCAATCCAACTGACTTAATCTCGCGGCACTCCCTTTGGCTTGAGAAGGTGCCGGCATGAAGCTGCGCGTTCTGTTCCTGTGCTTTGCGATTTGCCTGCCCGCCGTGGCCGCTCCCCTTCCTGTCCCCGACCAAGGCCCAGCGCTGCGCATCCAGGGTTCCAATACCATCGGGGCGGCACTCGGCCCGGCGTTGGTCAAGGGTCTGATGGAGCATCAAGGCCTGCTGGGTGTACACAGCGAACCGGGTGACGGGGCAAACGAACAACGGGTGGTTGGCAAGACGCGCCAAGGCGGGACCGTGACCATCGAAGTGGCTGCCCATGGTTCCAGCACCGGTTTTGCCGCGCTGAAAAACAACCGTGCCGACCTCGCCGCAGCGTCCCGCCCGATCAAGGACAGCGAGCTGGTAGACCTCGAATCCCTGGGTGACCTGAAAAGCCCCGAAGCCGAACAGGTGATCGCCATCGATGGCCTGGCAATCATCCTCAACCCGCACAATCCACTCAATACGCTGAACACCGAGCAACTGGCGCAGATCTTCAACGGCGAGGTCAGCACCTGGGAAGCGCTGGGCGGCATTGGCGGGGCCATTCATGTCTACGCCCGGGATGATCAGTCCGGCACCTACGACACCTTCAAGGAATTGGTGTTGAGCCGACGCGGCAAACCGCTTGTCGGGACCGCACAGCGTTTCGAGTCCAGCGAGGCGCTGTCCGATGCGGTCAGTCATGACCCCCAGGGCATCGGTTTTATCGGTTTACCCTATGTACGCCAGGCCAAGGCAGTGGCGATTGTCGACGGCGACTCACAACCGATGTTGCCCTTGACCAGCTTGATTGCCACCGAGGATTACCCGCTGTCACGGCGACTGTTCTTTTACCTGCCACCCTCTTCCCGCAACCCGTGGGCCAAGGCGCTGGTGGACTTCACCCAAGGCAGCAAGGGCCAGGCACTAGTCGCCGCCAATGGTTTTATCGCCCAACAGGTGCAGGCGATTGGCGTGGCGCCACGCCCGTCAATGCCCGACGACTACCAGGCCCTCGCCCGTGACGCCCAGCGCTTGAGCGTGAATTTTCGTTTCGAGGAAGGTAGCGCCAGCCTCGACAACAAGGCGCGCCAGGATCTGCAGCGGGTGGTGGCTTATATACGAAGCCATGGCAAGCTCGATAAGCAGGTAACCCTGGTGGGGTTTGGCGATGCCAAGAATGACCCGCAACGTGCAGCATTATTGTCCAAGTTGAGGGCCATGGCGGTGCGCCGGGAGCTGGTCAAGAGCGGCGTGGTGCTCAAGGATATCCGCGGGTTTGGTGCGCAGATGCCGGTGGCGGCGAATACGGCGGATGAGGGGCGCATCAAGAATCGGCGGGTGGAGGTCTGGGTGTACTGACCCTTGGAGTTTGAGGTGTTTGGACTGGCCTCATCGGGGCATAGGTATCTACACAACTTTGGGGCGACGCTGGACCTGTGGCGAGGGAGCTTGCTCCCGTGACGGACTGACAGCCGACGCTGATCGAGCTGACGCACCGCGATCCAAATGTGGGAGCTGGCTTGCCTGCGAAGGCGGCCTTAAAGCCGACCAGGATCTCGGGTCAGACCGCGTACATATCCGTTCCTGCGGTAATGGCTGCTATTGGTTCCGCTTTTACAGCGGGTCACTTTTGAAAAGAGCCCAAAAGTAACCAAAAGGCTCTTGCCCCACCCGGCGTTTTTCAAGGTAGTTGTCGCGTCAACCGTTCTGCTATGCCGCTTTTTGTTCGGTCTGCTGTTCCCGATCTGGATTCAGCAGCACCGTTCCTACCGGTTCCCAGTTACGTGTTTGTCCTGACCACCGTTCAGGTCTTTTCCGGCGCTCCCGCTCATACAGCTCATGGCGCAGTGCCAGGATCTGATGATCTTTCCCTCCATGGCGCTCTGATGGGGTGACGAAGCGGATCCGGCTGTGCCGGTGTTCGCTGTTGTACCACCGCATAAAATCCCTCACCCAAGTCCGCGCAGCGTCCAAGCTGGCGAAGCCTTCCAAGGGCCATTGCGGGCAGTACTTCAGTGTCCTAAACAGTGATTCCGAGTACGGGTTGTCATTGCTTACGCGTGGACGACCGCGAGAAGGCGTGATGCCCAGCTCATACATTTTGCTTAACAGCGTCACCGATTTCATTGGCGCTCCGTTATCAGAGTGCAACACCAAGGGCTCACGCAGGCACTTCTCATTGATCACGC
>NZ_JYLH01000027.1 GCF_001439685.1 Pseudomonas libanensis | reverse complement strand
GAGCGCACCGATTAGCTCGGTAGCAGCAATTTCCTTCAGCATTGCACGGCCTAAAGCTGTGGAAGCTTTGCTGCCTATGAAAATGACTTCTGAATTGAATCCAATAAGACAGTTGCTCCCACATTTGGTTGTGCACAACCTGAATATGTACACAACCTTGTAACCATCGGTGCCATTTTTGTGTGCAAGTCTTTTTCAAGCGCACCAAAACGTAACATCCAAATAAGCTCGTAACCTCAGGTTTTAAGAGCATCGGTTTCAATCAAAAAATAAATACTTGTTCGAATGGTCAATTTATATCGCTTTTAATTCAGCAAGTTATCCAAAACATCTACCAAAAAGAAATTAATTCCGTTTTTCATAGATCGAAAACTGGCACGCATGTGGCTTAGTGAAATGCACGCTTTGTATACAATCAATACAAAAACTACATACACTTTGCCATCCGCCGCTATGCTGCAGATGTGCTGGAGCCTGCCGGAATGCGTACAAGTCTCTCGAGCAACATCGCACTGGATCTGCCCTCCTCCACCTTGAATCCCGCAGCTGCAAGCCCCGGCCCGCTGGTACTCAGCCCACGCCTGCACAACAAGGACCTGGCGCCCACCAAAGTCGAGGGCAGACGCTGGGGGCGCTATAGCATTTTTGCGTTGTGGACCAATGACGTGCACAACATCGCCAACTATTCATTTGCCATCGGCCTGTATGCGTTGGGCCTGGGCGGCTGGCAAATATTGTTGTCCCTGGGGATCGGCGCAGCGCTGGTGTACTTCTTCATGAACTTGTCGGGGTATATGGGACAGAAGACCGGTGTGCCCTTCCCCGTGATCAGCCGCATCAGTTTCGGTATCCACGGCGCACAGATTCCGGCCTTGATCCGCGCAGTCATTGCGATCGCCTGGTTCGGCATCCAGACCTACCTGGCGTCGGTGGTTTTGCGCGTGTTACTGACGGCGATTCATCCGGGCTTTGCCGATTATGACCACAACTCGATCCTCGGCTTGTCGACCCTGGGCTGGGCATGCTTTGTGGCGATATGGCTGGTGCAGTTGGTGATCCTCGCCTATGGCATGGAGATGGTGCGCCGTTATGAAGGGTTTGCCGGGCCGGTGATTCTGCTGACCGTGGCTGCGTTGGCCGGTTGGATGTACTTCCAGGCGGGCGGCGTGATTGCCTGGTCGATCCGCGAACCGCTGAGCGGTGGCGAGATGTGGCGCAATATCTTTGCCGGCGGCGCTTTGTGGCTGGCGATCTATGGCACCTTGATCCTCAACTTCTGCGATTTCGCTCGCTCTTCTCCGTGCCGAAAGACCATCAAGGTCGGCAACTTCTGGGGCCTGCCGGTCAATATCCTGGTGTTTGCCGCCATCACCGTGCTGCTGTGCGGCGGACAGTTCCAGCTCAATGGCCGGGTGATCGAAAGCCCCACCGAAATCATCGCGGCGATCCCTAGCACCTTCTTCCTGGTGCTCGGCTGCCTGGCCTTCCTGATCGTCACCGTAGCGGTGAACATCATGGCCAACTTCGTCGCCCCGGCCTTTGTGCTCAGCAACCTGGCGCCCAAGTACCTGAATTTCCGTCGCGCCGGGTTGATCAGCGCCTTCGTGGCGGTGCTGATCCTGCCCTGGAACCTCTACAACAGCCCACTGGTGATCGTGTATTTCCTCTCTGGCCTGGGCGCGCTGCTGGGGCCGTTGTACGGAGTGATCATGGTCGATTACTGGTTGATCCGTAAAAGCCAGGTGGATGTGCCACAGCTATATAGCGAAGACCCCCATGGGGTTTATTACTACAACCGAGGAGTGAATCTGCGCGCAGTGGTGGCGTTCATTCCTGCAGCGGTGATCGCCATCCTGCTGGCGCTATTGCCGGGGTTTGCCAGTGTCTCACCGTTTTCCTGGTTGTTTGGCGCCGGTATCGCAGGGTTGCTGTACCTGCTGATCGCCAAGCGCCAGCCGTTCTACGCCGATGTCAGCGGCGAAAGCATTGCCGTCGATAACGTCAGTCATTAAACAAGGACATTCCATGCGCATCCTCGTGGTCAACGTCAACACCACCGAATCCATCACCGACACCATCGCCCAGCAAGCACGCGCCGTAGCGTCACCAGGCACCGAGATTGTCGGGCTCACTCCGTACTTCGGCGCAGAATCGGTGGAAGGCAATTTTGAAAGTTACCTGGCGGCCATCGCCGTGATGGACCGGGTGATGGCCTACGATCAGCCGTTCGATGCGGTGATCCAGGCCGGCTATGGCGAACATGGTCGGGAAGGTTTGCAGGAATTGTTGAATGTACCGGTGGTGGATATTACCGAAGCGGCCGCCAGCACCGCGATGTTCCTGGGCCATGCCTACTCGGTAGTGACCACCCTGGACCGTACGGTGCCACTGATTGAAGACCGGCTGAAACTCGC
The DNA here is from genome assembly GCF_001439685.1 of Pseudomonas libanensis. Lineage (GTDB taxonomy): Bacteria > Pseudomonadota > Gammaproteobacteria > Pseudomonadales > Pseudomonadaceae > Aquipseudomonas > Aquipseudomonas libanensis. The sequence goes on along the minus strand of NZ_JYLH01000027.1, from coordinate 34,290 downwards.
CGGCCTGTACCAGCGTTGTGCGTCGGTGCGCGCCAGCGGCATGGCGGTGCTGGAGCTGGAAGAAGACCCGCTGGCTGCCATGGAGGCCATTGTGCACCAGGCGGAACTGGCGATTCGTGACGACAAGGCCGAAGTGATCTGCCTGGGTTGCGGCGGCATGGCCGGGCTGGATGAGCAGATCCGCCAGCGTACCGGAGTGCCGGTGGTGGATGGGGTGACGGCGGCGGTGATGGTTGCCGAATCATTGGTGCGCTTGGGATTGTCGACATCCAAAATCAGGACCTATGCGACGCCAAGACCCAAGAAAGTCGTGGGTTGGCCGAGCAAGTTCGGCCACTGAGGTTTTAGTGTGGGAGGGGGCTTGCCCCCGATAGCGGTGTATCAGCCGACTTATCTGTAACTGACCCACCGTAATCGGGGGCAAGCCCCCTCCCACACTTGGAACTGTTTTCACTTTTAGATGGCACTGAATCTTTGGCCTAACTGCTGCTCGGCAAACTGCTCAATGATGAAATCCACAAACGCCCGGGTCTTGCCGGGCAACAGTTTGTGTTCGGCGTAGTAGATGGAAATATTGCCGTCGTTCACATACCAATCCGGCAACACCCGCAGCAACTTGCCGCTCGCCAACCAGGGCACAGCAAACGGCATGCTCACCAGCGCAATGCCCAGCCCCTGGTCGGCGGCGATGCAGGCGGCTTGGGAGTCGCTCATGGTCATGCGCGGCTTGAGGTTCAGCGGGCCGTGTTCGCCATTGCGATGAGTCAGTTGCCAGGAACGCACGCGCCCGGTTTGCGGTGAGCGAATCAGAATGCCGTCGCAGCGCTCCAGGTCCTCGGGCTGTAACAGCGCCGGGCGTGCCGCCAAGTAGTCGGGGGACGCCACCAGCACCCGATGCGCCGGCGCCAGCTTGCGTGCCACCACGCCCTGGGGCAGCTCGAAACCGCCGCCAAGGGCCGCGTCGAAGCCCTGGCCAATCAGGTCGACCTGGCGATTGTCGAAATGCCAGTCCGGAATGATATCGGGATAACGTCTCAGGAATTCACCCAGCAGCGGCACGATATACAAGCAGCCGACCACTGTGCCCATGCTGACCTTGAGCGTGCCCACCGGCCGCCCTTCGGCGCTGGCCAGGTTGGCTACGGCATTCTGGATGGTGGTGAGGCTCGAGCTGACCTCGTCAAGGAACAGCTTGCCGGCTTCGGTCAGGGTGAGGCGTCGGGTACTGCGTTGGAACAACCGCACACCCAGGCGCGCCTCCAACTTGGCAACGCTTTTACCCACCGCTGCCGGGGTCAGGCTCAGGTGTCGGGCGGCCTCGGCAAAACTACCGCCCTCGGCGCTGCGCACAAAGCATTCGATACTGCCAAAGCTCTCCATATCGCCCCACTCTAAACTTTTGGTTTACACAGACTATAGCAATCGCGGTCTACCGGCTTGGGTGGGTGAGGTCGATACTCGGTCCATCAACTACTCGGAGATCGACATGACCACACAAAATCTCATCGGCAAAGTCGCCTTGATCCAAGGCGGTTCCCGCGGCATCGGCGCCGCCATCGTCAAGCGCCTCGCCGCGCAGGGTGCGGCGGTTGCGTTTACCTACGTCAGCTCGGCCGCCAAGGCTGAAACACTGCAGAACGAGGTGATCAGCGCAGGTGGTCAGGCTCTGGCGATTCACGCCGACAGCGCCGACGCCACGGCGATTCGCGCTGCGGTCAACGTCACGGTCGAGGCGTTTGGACGCCTGGATATCCTGGTGAATAACGCTGGCGTGCTGGCCATCGCGCCGCTGGAAGAATTCAAGCTGGAAGACTTCGACCAGACCTTGGCGATCAATGTGCGCAGCGTATTTATCGCCACCCAGGAAGCGGCCAAGCATATGGGCGAAGGTGGCCGGGTGATCAATATCGGCAGCACCAACGCCGAACGCATGCCCTTTGGCGGTGGCGGGCCCTACGCCATGAGCAAGGCGGCGCTGGTGGGGTTGACCAAGGGATTGGCGCGGGACCTGGGGCCACGGGGCATCACCATCAACAACGTGCAGCCTGGGCCGGTAGATACCGACATGAACCCGGCGAACAGTGATTTTGCCGAAAGCCTGATCGGGTTGATGGCGGTAGGTCGGTATGGGCATGTGGAGGAGATTGCCAGTTTTGTGGCATATCTGGCCGGGCCGGAAGCCGGCTATATCACGGGCGCCAGCCTGACCATCGATGGTGGTTTCAGCGCCTGATTTTGCAAAACCGCAAACCAAATGCGGGAGCGGGCTTGCCCGCGAAGGCGGTGTGTCAGTGCGACAACTGTTACTGCACTACCGCTTTCGCAGGCAAGCCAGCTCCCACATTTTTGACCGCGCGGGGTCAGGCCATGGGGGGCAAGCCATAGGCGGCCAAATCAAAGTCGGCGAGCTTGCGAATAATCTGGTCAGCATGCTGGTACTTGCTGTCCGCCATCGCCTCATCGGGCACTGCAATGGCAGTCATATGGGCGGCCTTTGCCGCGGTGACGCCGAACGGCGAGTCTTCGAACACCAGGCAATCCTCCGGCGCCACACCCAGACGGCGCGCGGCGGTCAGGAAGATATCCGGCGCAGGCTTGGCAGCGCCGACCTCCGGGTCGTCCGCAGTGACGATAGTGTCGAACAGGCCAAACCATTCGCGGTGCAAGGTGGTCTTGTGGCCAAACGAGTTGCGCGATGAACTGGTGCCCACCGCAATCGGAATATTGTGCGCCTTCAAATGCCGCACCAACGCCTCGGCGCCCGGCATACCCAGGGCCTTGGGAAAGCGCTCGCTCATCAGCGGCTCGCGGATCTCCAGGAACTCGGCGGGTGTGATCGGCAAGTCCAGCGCCTTGACCACGTAATCGGCCAGGTCCTGGGCACCGCGCCCAATGATGTGCTGCTTGATCCCCCAGTCATAGGTACGGCCGTAGCGCTCGGCAATGATCTGCGTGACTTCGGTGTAGATGCCTTCGGTATCCAGCAACAACCCGTCCATATCGAAGATTACGGCCTTGATCGGGACAGCGGTACGCGGTGCACTCATCACAACACAACCCTGAGTATGACTAAAAGGATTCAGCACAATAACGGCCCTCGTTGCTTGCAAGCAACCTCCGTTGCCCACGATCAGCAATTCATACCAGGCAACAGTTTCACCAGCCGACACCCACAGCGGCCGTCTAGGGTTTACCAAGGCAAAGCGATCAGCCATTGGCTCGCGCAGGAAAATACACCTTGTAAACCTTATAAAAGACTTATTAATCTCCGATGAGTTCAATCCAACATCCAAGAGGTTAAAAAACGTGACGAGCGAACCTACTGCCGTACAGATCATCCACAATACGGAGGGCAAGCCAGCCTTCGTGGTGATTCCCTATGAACACTATGTATCGCGGCAAAACGATCCAAACCTGATCCCCCATGCGGTAGTCAGCCGCCTGGTGGATGGCGCGACACCTATCCGAGCCTGGCGCGAACACCTGAACCTGACCCAGGAAGAGGTCGCCAGGCGCCTGGGTATTTCACAACCTGCCTTTGCCCAGCAAGAGGCGGTCAATAAACCTCGACGGACCACGCGGGAAAAAATTGCCAAGGCGTTCGGTATCAATGCCAGCCAACTGGAGATATAAACGTCAACCCGCAAGATTCGCGCCCCCCTTCACCTCAAATCGAGCTCAAGCATGCTCTATCGTTTAGCTGCCGACGGCCTCGTGCTGTTTCACCTGAGCTTTATCCTGTTCGTGCTGTTCGGCGGCCTGCTCACCCTGAAATGGCCTCGAGTGATGTGGCTGCATTTGCCCGCCGTTGCCTGGGGCATCGCTGTGGAGGTGCTGCACCTGCCCTGCCCGCTCACCCGTTGGGAAAACCTGTTGCGCCACCTGGCCGGGCAAGACGGTTATGGCGGCGGGTTTATCGAGCACTACATCCTGACGCTGATCTACCCCGCCGGCCTGACCGCCAATATTCAGCTGGCGCTGGGAGCCGTGGTGGTGTTGGTTAACCTCGCGGTGTACGGGCGGGTTATCCGGCGTTACGTACAGGCTTGAGACAGCTGCGCTGGTGAAGAATCAGCCCACCTCAATCCGTTCGCAGACGCCGCCATGTCCGAAGCCTTCGAAGTCCCCAGCCCCCACGAAAAACATCTCGAGCACACCACCGAACACGCCCACGGCCGCGGCGATACTTTCGCCAGCCGCATCGCCGTGATGACCGCCATCATGGCCACCGTCGGCGCCATGCTCAGCTACCAGGCCGGCTCCAGCGAAAGCGAAGCGGCAATGGACAAGAACAACGCCGCCATCATCAAGACCGAAGCCGCCAACCAATGGAACTACTACCAGGCCAAATCCAGCCGCCAGAACCTTGCGGAGTTGGCCACCCATATTCCCGGCGTGGATGCGGCGCACTACACGGATGAGATCGAGCGCTACAAAAAGCAGAAGGAAGACGTGCGCAAGCAAGCCGAGAAGCTGGAGGCCACCTCACGGCAATGGGATCAGAAATCCGAGCAGGCACTGCACCAGCACCATCGCTGGGCCCAGGCAATGACAGTAATTCAGATCGCGATTTCGTTGGCGGCGATCACCTTGCTCACCCGTAAGGAATGGCTCAAACGCATGTCGTATACGGCCGGCGCAGTGGCTGTGGTGCTGGGCAGCCTGGCATCGCTGCATCTCTGACCCACACGGGCAAATGTGGAAGGGGGCTTGCTCCCAATGGCGGCCTGACAGTCGCCACATACACATGAAACCTTTGCCGATTGTTTTCAATCTGCCATCTGAGCGATTAAAGTGGTGCCCCCCGAGAATTGAATCTCGAGATTGAGTCCATGGAGTTACAAGTGAAATACGTCAGTAAAGTAGTTGCAGCAGCCGTTCTTGGTTTCACCCTGGCAGGTTGCACCGGCACCGCCATGAAAACCCCGCAATACGACGCCAGCCAATACACCGTCCTCGGCCACAGCGAAGCCAGCGCCACCGGCATCATGCTGCTGGGCGTTATCCCGATTGGCCAGAACAACCGCTTCGTACGCGCTCAGGATGCAGCCATCAAAGCCAAAGGCGGCGATGCGCTGATCAACACCCAAGTGCAGGAAAAGTGGTTCTGGGCCTGGGTACTGAACGGCTACACCACCAAGATTTCCGGTGATGTGATCAAGCTGAAAACCGCGCAATAAAGCACGAAAATGCCAGGGCGCCGACCCCGGCATTCGACGTATCATGGGCCGGACTTGCCGAGGATGGCCCATGAACCTCAGTATTGTTTACGCCCTCGCCGCCGCCGCCCTGTTCGGCGCCAGCACCCCGCTCGCCAAAAGCCTCGGCCTGGACCTCTCGCCCATACTGCTCGCCGGCCTGCTCTACTTCGGCAGCGGCATTGGCCTTGCTGGCGTACGCCTGATCCGCGATCGCGGCTGGGCACCTACCGGGTTGACCCCATCGGAATGGCCCTGGCTACTTGGCGCCATCGCCTTCGGCGGCATCCTCGGACCCGTCGCCCTCATGTTCGGCCTGACCCGTACCGCCAGCGCTACCGCCTCGCTGATGCTCAACCTTGAATCGGTGCTGACCGCCGTGATCGCCTGGGTCGTATTCAGGGAAAACGCAGACCGCCGCATCGTGCTTGGCATGATCGCGATTGTGCTGGGCGGCGCGGTGTTGTCATGGACCGGCGCTGACGGCGCCAGCCAGGACTGGATCGGGCCCCTTGCCGTTGCGCTGGCGTGCTTGTGCTGGGGCATTGATAACAACTTGACGCGCAAGGTGTCGGCGTCTGACGCGCTGTTTATCGCCGGCGCCAAGGGTCTGATTGCGGGGATTGTGAATTGCAGCCTGGCGCTTTACCTCGGGGCGCAGATTCCCGGCCTGGCGCAACTGGCGCCGATCCTGGTGGTGGGGTTCCTGGGGTATGGGGTCAGCCTGGTCATGTTTGTGCTGGCGTTACGCGGGCTGGGCAGTGCGCGCACCGGCGCCTACTTCTCGACGGCGCCCTTTCTCGGCGCCGCAGTGGCCTTGCTGGTGTTTGGAGAGTCGGTGACCCTGGCGTTCTGGATTGCCTCCGCGCTGATGGCCGTGGGCGTGTGGCTGCACCTGACGGAACGGCATGCCCATGAGCATCTGCATGAAGCGACGGAACATGGGCATCGGCATGTGCATGATGAGCATCATCAGCATGAGCATGGGTTTGAGTGGGATTCGGCGCAGCCTCATAGCCATGTGCATGTTCACAAGGTGATCAAGCACAGCCATGCGCATTTTCCGGATGTGCATCATCGGCATAGGCATTGAGAGTGGTGCGGATGTATCAGGGCGGCTCTATTGGCCGCCCTGATGGAAAACAGGCCCGTTTAAGCGTGGTGGCCCGTGTAACCTTTATGCTCATACTCCCACCCCCTACATGCCAACCCGACATGCTTGGGAATAAGCGCAGCACCACTGCTGTACGCGGTGATAGTCCTACGAGAAAAGCCCAGTTCAACAGCAGCTGCGGAAAGGGATAAATTGTTACTGAGCATCCACTTTCTGAAATCCTGGGTCAGCATGACCTCACCAGATTGCTCCAACGCCAGACGGTGCAACGTGACAGCGGACAGTTCCAGGTCATTACCCCATGTCACATCAAAGCCCCACTCACCAACTTTCACTTGGCTGAATAGCGCCAAATCCAAGAGTGGTGTGAGCACAGGAAAAGTATTTATATGATCGGTGAGGTCAACAGTGTGGCGCTTACCGTTGTTCCATTCGATCTCTAAGGCATGCTTGCCGGCAACTGGTTGCACAGCAGAAATGCGAAGCTTGCTGGTCATATGTCAGTCCCTCCGGTTTTGTTCATCCCATACCCGTTTAAGATCAGCGATATGAGCTTTTGCCCAAAGCAGGGCAGCTTTCAAGGCTTTCTTCTCGGCGCCTGTACCGAGCACAACAAGCCCTTCTATCTGAATCAGCGACTCACCATCCGGCGTCTGCACGTGAAAATGCGGCGGCGCGTGGTCGTCGGGATAGATTTTTATTTTCCAGTTTTGTTCAGTATGAAGGGTAGCCATGACGGTAGATGCTAGAGAAATATTTTCTCTAGCACAACCTTGATCCCATACGCCAAGAATCTACAATTCCTTCGACACCTGAGGCGACTAGACAAGAAGCCGCAACAAGAGCCGTTCATAAGCGTATGACCTGATAAAGCTGGACTTTTCAAACCCCAGAAATCACAAAACCCCTGGTTTCTCTCGAAACCAGGGGTTTTGTTTACATCGAATTTGGCGGTGAAGGAGAGATTCGAACTCTCGATACAATTTCTTGTATACACACTTTCCAGGCGTGCTCCTTAAGCCACTCGGACACTTCACCGTATCTCGGCAAACCAGTTCAGTCTGTCGAGGCGCGCTAATGTAGTCGAAAGCCTTTCTGATGGCAAAGGTTTTTTTCAGAATTTTCATGCGGTTAGACGGTTATGCCGTGGCGCACCCGGTAACGGGTAGTGTTTCTGCCATTCTTGGGCAGGCCCAGCACCGGTTTTGCGGGACTGCTGCGCTGTGCCGCGGGACGTCTACCCTTGGGCATAGGGGAAAAGCCTGACTGGGTAGTCAGTCACAGCGCTTTACCCAGGCGGGCGTGGTGGGTAACGTCTGTTGCATTCTCTCTATAACAAGCCCTACAAGGAACCGCGTCATGAGTGAGTTGATTGCCTACCACTTCGAAGACGGTATCGCGACCCTGACCTTGAGCAACGGCAAGGTCAATGCCATTTCTCCGGCGGTGGTCAGCGAATTCAATGCTGCGCTGGATCAGGCCGAGAAAGATCGGGCAGTGGTGATCATCACGGGCACGCCGGGGATTTTGTCGGGTGGTTATGATTTGAAGGTGATGACGGCCGGCCCTAAAGAAGCGATCAGCCTGGTGACGTCGGGCTCGACCCTGGCGCGGCGCTTGTTGGCGCATCCGTTCCCGGTGATCGTGGCGTGCCCTGGACATGCGGTGGCCAAGGGTGCGTTCCTGTTGTTGTCGGCGGATTATCGGATCGGCGTCGAGGGACCATTCAGCATTGGTCTGAATGAAGTGGCAATCGGCATGACCATGCACCACGCTGGTATCGAGCTGGCGCGGGATCGTCTGCGCAAGTCGGCATTTCACCGGTCGGTGATCAATGCCGAAATGTTTGATCCGCAAGGCGCCTTGCAAGCAGGCTTCCTCGATAAGGTCGTGGCACCGGAAGAATTGCACGCGGCAGCCCTGGAGGCGGCGCGGCAATTGAAGAAGATCAATATGAACGCTCACAAGCACACCAAGTTAAAAGTGCGCCGGGCGCTGCTGGAAGCTCTGGACGAAGCAATCATCCAGGATCAAGGCCATAACCTGAGTTAACTCCTACACCTGCTTTATCAACGCCCGATCCAGTATCGGGCTTTTTCTTACAAATAAACCCGAAACATCTGTAGCCGCTCTGGGCAGCCGTTATTGGCATGCGTAGAAACATGCGCTTAAACATCGCCTATCTCCTACCTCTGTAGGGGCAATTGCCGAATACAGTGCACATCCGTACACTGCGCCACCTTTTGTCCCGATGGGCCGTTTCGATGCTTTTTCTGTTACGTATGCTGTTGATGGGCCTGCACTTTATGATCGCCGGGGTACTGGGCGTAATTTTAGGGGTGTGTCGGCCATTCAACCCGGACAACAGCCGCCTCTGCGCCCGTCTTTACGCATTACCGGCCATGTGGATTTTGCGCCTGAAGGTGAAGACAGATGTCGACTCGCTGCGCAACAAACCCGGTACCTGTGTGGTGATCGCCAACCATCAGTCCAATTACGACCTCTTTGTACTTGGCAATGTAGTGCCGCACCGCACCGTATGCATCGCCAAGAAGAGCCTTAAATGGGTGCCGCTGTTCGGCCAGTTGTTCTGGCTGGCGGGCAATGTGCTGATCGACCGCGGCAATGCACACAAGGCGCGGCGTGCCATGCTTACCACCACCCACACGTTGCAGCATGAGGACACCTCGATCTGGGTGTTCCCCGAAGGCACGCGCAACCTGGGCAAAGGGCTGTTGCCGTTCAAGAAAGGTGCGTTTCATATGGCAATTGCGGCCGGCGTGCCGATCGTGCAGGTGTGTGTCAGCACTTATGTGAAGCAGATGAAGCTCAATCGTTGGGACAGTGGGGATGTGCTCATACGTTCGTTGCCGCCGATTCCTACGATTGGCCTGACAGCGGACGATATCCCTCAGTTAATGATGGCCTGTCAGACGCAGATGGGTGAGTGCATTGCCCGGATGGATCGCGAACTGCAAACGCCGTTGTAACCGCTCGGGCTTCAGCCCTGTTCAGGGTGACGCGGAGCGTAGGAACGATCAACAACAATAGAACTCGCTTCCAGCTAAGCTGCCCAACATCTGTCCTCTTGATAAGAAGTGATCAACACCATGGGTAGAGTTGTTGCGGCCGCCGTCTACAGCGCCGGAAAGAAAGTCTCGGATATCACCCTCGATGAAGGCGCGGCCTGGGCCGCCAAACCCGGACACTTTGTGTGGATCGGCCTGGAAGAGCCCAGCGCCCAGGAGTTGAACAACCTGCAACGCCAGTTCAACCTGCACGAACTGGCCATTGAAGACGCCATGGAAAAGCACAGCCGCCCGAAGCTGGAAACCTTCGGCGACGCGCTGTTTATCGTCACCTATTCACCGGTGCGCGAGAACGGCAAGCTGGAGTTTATCGAAACCCATATCTTTGCCGGCAACGGCTACATCATCACCGCACGCAATGGTCATTCGGCGTCCTACGGTTTTGTGCGCCAACGTTGTGAAGCGCGACCACTGCTGCTGGAGCATGGGGAAGACTTCGTACTCTATGCGCTGCTGGATTTCGTCACCGAAAACTACCAGCCGGTGAGCGAGGCGATCCATGCGGAGATTGATGAGCTGGAGCGCAACGTGCTGTGCAGCTCGCTGAGCGAGGGCGATATCCAGAACCTGCACGGCCTGCGCCGCGACGTGCTGCGGCTCAAGCGCTATGTGGCACCGATGGTGGAGATCAGCCAGGAGCTGCAGAAGCTGAGCTTTCCGTTTATCGACAAGAACATGCGCCCCTACTTCCGCGACGTGCAGATCCATGTAACGCGGCAGATGGAGGACCTCACCACCCTGCGCGATATCGCCAGCCAGACCATCGAGATCGGTGTGTTGCTGGAGGCCTCGCGCCAGAGCGTGGTGCAGCGCAAGTTCGCCGCGTGGGCGGCGATCCTGGCATTCCCCACGGCAGTGGCGGGGATTTATGGGATGAACTTCCAGAACATGCCCGAGCTGCAATGGCACTACGGCTATTTTGCGGTGCTCGGGTTTATTGCGCTGGGCTGTACAGGTTTATGGGCCAGCTTCAAGCGTTCGGGCTGGCTTTAACGCTGGCGTCGGGCTTGTGGGCGACAAAACGCATCATCCACTCCGCCACGGTTGCTCCGTGATGGTCGCGTTCCAGGCTGGCAACGCCGTTGGTGTAAACCTTTTCCCCCAGGGTTGTCTGAAGAATCTCCAGCAACTCGCGGGAATAGTCCTGGACAAATTCCGGGTGCCCCTGGAAACACAACACCTGGTCACCGATGTGGTAAGCGGCAATCGGGCAAAACTCACTGGAGGCAATGACCGTGGCATTTTCCGGCAAGGTCGTGACCTGGTCCTGGTGGCTGATCAATAGCGTCAGCTCCGGCACCTCGGGGCTCATCCATGGGGCCTTGGCATCCAGCTTGTAGTCATGGATGCCCATGCCCCAGCCTTGGCTCGCGCGCTCAGTCTTGCCGCCGAGCAGCAATGCCAGGAGTTGATGGCCGAAGCAGATACCCAACAGCTTGTCACCGCGCTCGTAGCGCTCGAGCACATAGGTCTTGAGGGTCTGGATCCAAGGGTCAGTGCCGAACGAGTCGGCCTTGCTGCCGGTGATCAGGTATGCATCAAACACTTCGTCATCCGGTGGGTATTCGCCCTGCACCACGTTGTAGACGACAAATTCGGCGGCAATCGGTTGCTTGGCGAACAGGCGCTTGAACATCTGCCCGTAACCTTGGTACTGATCGATCAAGCCTGGACGCAGGATATCGGTTTCCAGGATGCAGACGCGTAGCGACATAAAAAATACCTGACACGGCGATGGGAATATTGCACACCCCAGAGCCTGCCTTGAAATACACCCTCAAGGCAAGCTCCCCTCCCACATTTTGCTCAGCGGAACACTTCACCCTGTGCCGCTTTCTCCAGCAACAACGCCGGCGGCGAGAAGCGCTCGCCATACTGCTCGGCCAGGTAACGAGCGCGGGCGACAAAGTCGTCCAGCCCGTACTGGTTGATAAACTGCAACGCCCCGCCACTCCACGCGGCAAAACCAATGCCGAAGATCGAACCGACGTTGGCATCAGCCGTGGACATCAGCACGCCCTCCTCCACACAGCGCACCGTTTCAATGGCCTGGATAAACAGCAAGCGGTCGCGCACGTCCTGAGCTGAAATGCGCTTGTCGGGCTGTTCGAAGCGGGTTTTCAACTCGGGCCACAGGTGCTTCTGGCCACCGGCTGGATAATCGTAAAAACCACCGCCCGCCGCCTTGCCCGTGCGCTTGTATTCGTTCACCAACAGATCAATCACCGCGGTCGCCGGATGGTTCGGCAGTGCCTTACCTTCGGCCTGCAGATCCTTGGCGGTTTGCTGTCGGATATGGCTCATCAGGCTGAGGGAGACTTCATCGGACACCGCCAGCGGCCCCACCGGCATGCCGGCCTTGCGCGCTTCGGTTTCGATCATCGGTGCGGCTACGCCTTCGCCGAGCATGGCGATGCCTTCGTTGGTGAACGTGCCAAACACCCGCGAAGTAAAGAAGCCGCGACTGTCGTTGACCACAATCGGGGTTTTCTTGATTTGCAGGACGAAGTCGAAACCTCGGGCCAGGGTTTCGTCGCTGGTGCGGGCGCCCTTGATGATTTCCACCAGGGGCATCTTGTCCACGGGGCTGAAGAAGTGCAGGCCGATAAACCTGGCTTGATCGGGGACTGCCGTGGCCAGGCCGCTGATGGGCAAGGTGGAGGTGTTGGAGGCGATCACTGCGTCGGCACCGACCACGCTTTGTGCGGCGGCCGAGACCCTGGCCTTGAGTTCGCGGTCTTCGAACACGGCCTCGATGATCAGGTCGCAGCCGGCCAGATCGGCATCATCCTGCGTCGGATGAATGCGCGCCAGGGTGGTTTCCCGCTGTTCAGCAGTCAATTGCCCACGGCTGACCTTCTTGTCCAGCAACGCGGCCGAGTGCGCCTTGCCTTTCTCGGCGGCGGCGAGGTTGATGTCCTTGAGCACCACGTCGATGCCCGCACAAGCGCTGACATACGCAATGCCGGCGCCCATCATGCCGGCCCCGAGCACACCGACCTTGTGTGTGACCCAAGGGGCAAAACCCTGGGGCCGCGAGCTGCCGGCGTTGATTTCATTGAGCTGGAACCAGAAGGTGCCAATCATGTTTTTCGCCACTTGCCCGGTCACCAGTTCGGTGAAGTAGCGGGTTTCTATCAGGTGCGCGGTATCGAAGTCCACCTGGGCGCCTTCCACGGCGGCGCAGAGGATTTTCTCCGGCGCCGGGAAGCAGCCATTGGTTTTGCTGCGCAAAATCGATGGGGCAATCGCGAGCATTTGCGCGACTTTGGGATTTGACGGCGTACCACCTGGGATCTGATATGCCTTGTTGTCCCACGGTTGCTTTGCCTCAGGATTCGCGAGAATCCAGGCCCGTGACTTGCTCAGCAGCTCATCACGATCCGCCGCCAGCTCACCAATCAAACCGGCTTGCAGGGCCTGTGCGGCCCGGACTTTTTTACCCTCGAGCAAGTACGGCAGGGCTTTTTCCAGGCCCAGCATGCGCACCATGCGCACTACCCCGCCACCGCCCGGCAGCAGGCCAAGGGTGACTTCCGGCAGACCGAGCTGAACAGCTTTGTCGTCCAGCGCGACCCGATGATGGCAGGCCAGGCAGATCTCCCAGCCGCCGCCCAAGGCCGCGCCATTGATCGCAGCCACCACCGGCTTGCCGAGGGTTTCCAGGCGCCGCAACTGCTCCTTCAACACCAGCACGCTGTCGTAGAAATCCTTGGCGTGAGACTTGTCGACCTTGATCAGTTCATTGAGATCGCCACCGGCAAAAAAGGTCTTCTTGGCCGAGGTGATCACCACCCCGGCGATCTCGTCCTTTTCCGCTTCCAGGCGCGTGAGGGAGGCCGCCATGGCCTCGCGATACACTGCGTTCATGGTGTTGGCGCTCTGGCCGGGCATGTCGAGGGTCAGTACCACAATCTGGTCCTGGCCTTTTTCGTAACGAATGGCATCGGTCATGACAGATTCCTTAGGCTCAGAGGCGTTCGATAATGGTGGCAATACCCATGCCGCCGCCGACACAGAGCGTGGCCAGGCCGTAGCGTTGCTGACGCACCTCCAGCTCATCGAGCAAAGTGCCGAGGATCGCACAACCGGTGGCGCCAAGCGGGTGGCCCATGGCGATGGAGCCGCCGTTGACGTTAACCCGGGCGGCGTCGATGCCCATGTCCTTGATAAACTTGAGCACCACCGAGGCGAACGCTTCGTTGACTTCGAACAGGTCGATGTCTTCAACCCGCAGGCCGGCCTTGGCCAGGGCCTTGCGAGTGGCTGGCGCCGGGCCGGTGAGCATGATGGTCGGGTCGGTGCTGGTCACGGCCGTGGCAACAATGCGCGCCCGCGGTTGCAGGCCCAGTTCGCGACCTTTGGCCTCGGAGCCGATTAACATCAATGCCGCGCCGTCGACGATGCCGGAGCTGTTGCCCGGGGTGTGCACATGGTGGATGCGTTCCACATGGCTGTAGACCCGCAATGCGGTGGCGTCGAAACCCATCTGGCCCATCATTTCGAAGCTGGGCTTGAGCTTGCCCAAACCCTCAAGGGTGGAGTCGCCCCGGATAAACTCATCATGGTCCAACAGCACGATGCCGTTCTGGTCCTGCACTGCGATCAGCGACTTGTTGAAGGAACCGTCTGCCCGTGCCCTGGCGGCTTTCTGCTGGGACTGCAGGGCAAAGGCGTCCACATCCTGGCGGCTGAAGCCTTCCAGGGTGGCGATCAGGTCGGCGCCGATACCCTGGGGCGTGAAGTGGCTGTGCAGATTGGTTTGCGGGTCGAGCACCCAGGCGCCGCCATCGCTGCCCATGGGCACCCGGGACATGGATTCGACGCCGCCGACGACGACCAGGTCTTCGAAGCCGGAACGCACCTTCATCGCGCCCAGGTTGACCGCCTCCAGGCCGGAGGCGCAAAAGCGATTGACCTGCACGCCGGCGACGCTGATGTCCCAATCCGCTACCAACGCGGCAGTCTTGGCGATATCGGCGCCCTGGTCGCCCACGGGGGTGACGCAGCCGAGCACGATGTCATCCACCTGGTGCGTATCAAGCTCGCTGCGTTGCGCCAGCGCAGTGAGCAAGCCGGCCACCAGGTTTACCGGCTTGACGCTGTGCAGGGCACCGTCGGCCTTGCCCTTGCCCCGGGGCGTGCGTATCGCATCAAAGATCAAAGCTTGGGTCATGACATCCTCGAGCCGCTGTGGGTGTATGCCCCTACCTTAGGCCCGATTGACACGGTTTCAATGACGGATGCGCTCAATGCTTTTGACCCCCTCGCTCGGACGAACGGTAGGTAGCTACGAAAAATATCTGATTAATCGTTTTAGCGGTCTAGCCCTAGGGCTGGCGCCAAGATGGCACTAAGCCTCATGCCGTTTTTAGCGCAAATGCTGATTAGCTGATATGAAATGGATCTAAGCGAAGAAGGACGGGCGCTCTAAGGTTGAACCTGTAAGACGCTGCTGCCGGGTCTTGCCGGAGCAGCTGTAAGAAAAGTGCAACGTCAGCTCGCGATACTGAAATTAACCGGCACGCATTTGACGCTCAGGAATAACAACAAAATAGGCAGTCAGCCATGTTCAAACATTCGAAAGTACGTCAGGCAGGACTTATTCTGTTCGCCACCACACTGATTCTGATCTTGCCCAACCTGACCAAGGTGCTCGGGTGACGCCCCGACCCCCAGACGCCGTGCATATACAGCACCAGGCCTGCAGCTTTTGGCAGCACCTGCCGGGATAGTGCGCTTAGCACTGCCGTTGCGGGGGCTGTCTTTTTTACCTGTCAATTTCCGGTATCGTGAGCGCCATCGCCACCTTGCATCGGGCCGCTGCCTTGAAATCGATCCTCGCCTTATTTGCCCTGCTGCTGAGCTTTCCTGTAGCCGCTGCGCAATTGACCATCGAACTGGAGCACGCCAGCCAGACCTGGCAGACCGCTGATCTGCTCAAACACCCGCAAGCGCAGACGGTGCAGATCGTCGATGACGTGTCCTACAAGCGCAACATGACCTATCGCGCGGTGCCCCTGGCGGCACTCCTGCCCGGCCTTAAACCTCAGAGCCACCTGCAAGCGGTTGCCCTGGATGGTTTCGCCGCCGAACTGTCTGCCGCGCCGTTGTTGGAAAAAACCGGCGCCCGCGCCTGGTTGGCGGTGGAAGACCCGGCCCGTCCATGGCCCGCGCTTGCGCAAGGCAAACCGAGCGCCGGGCCGTTCTACCTGGTGTGGACCCACCCCGAAGCCGGGCACATCAGCCCGGAGCAGTGGCCGTTCCAAGTCTCCAGGATCAAGCAATTGCAGACGGTTGCCGAACGTTTCCCTGCACTGTTACCCGACCCGACGCTGGCGGCGGATGACCCGGTCAACCAGGGCTTTGCGTTGTTCCAGAAGAACTGCCTGGCCTGCCACCGCCTCAACGGCGCCGGCGATGCCCAAGTGGGGCCGGACCTGAATATTCCCTACAGCCCCACCGAGTATTTTGGCGGTGATTTCCTCAAGCGTTATATCCGTGACCCGCAAAGCCTGAGGCACTGGCCGCAGGCGAAGATGCCGGCGTTTGCTGCCAGTGTATTGCCGGATAACGAGCTGGATATGCTGGTCGAGTATTTGCAGCATATGGCGGGGCGCAAGCACCAACCTTAAGTCTGGAGCAATTCAAAAGTTATTGCTGCTGCACTGAAACCACGGTCGGTGCCACGAATACCTTGGCATGCATCTGCTCATGCCCGCCCCCACGGCGCATGCCGCGTACCGGGCAGGCGTCGAGGTAGTCCAGGCCCACGGCCAGTTTCAAGTGCCGCTCCGGCCGGGCCAGTTGGTTGGTCACGTCAAAGCTGTACCAGGCGTCATCCAGCCAGGCTTCGGCCCAGGCGTGACTGGCCAGATGTGCGCAGTCTTCGGTGTACAAATACCCCGACACATACCGCGCAGGAACTCCCAGGCTGCGTGCGCAGGCGAGAAATGCATGGGTATGGTCCTGGCACACGCCCGCAGCGCCTGCAAAGGCCTGGGCGGCACAGGTGTCGACTTCGGTAGCCCCCGGCGTATAGATCATCGCTTGGTTGAGGGCCTGCATCAGATCGATGAGCGCCGTTCGGTCGCGACGCTGCTGGCAATGCTGCTCGGCAAACCGGCGCAGGGCTTCATCGGGTTCGGTCAGGCGCGTGCAGCGCAGGAACGGCCAGGCAGACTGGCTTTCGTGTTCGGCCTCGCGCAACTCGTCGATCTCCACCTGGCCACGGGCGCCGATGATAATGGCGTCGTGGGGTTCGTCCAGGGTCAGCACATGCAGGATATTACCGAAGGGGTCCACCTGCGCCCGCACCGGGCGGGGCAGGTCGAGCTGCCAGCTCAACACGCGCTGGCGTTCACTGTCATGGGGCGTGAGGCGCAGGTACTGGATGCTGGCGCGCACTTGGTCTTGGTAATGGTAGGTGGTTTCGTGGCTGATGGAGAGTCTCATGCCGCCTCCAGGTAGGAACTGTAGATGGCGTCGCCCAACTGGCGGACCAAGGGGATAAAGTCGGTCAGCCAGGCATGCAGGCCTTCCTCGAGGATTTCGTCGATCGCGGTAAAGCGCAGGCGCGCGTCCATCTCGGCGGCCAGGCGCTGGGCCGGGCGGCCGTTGAGGCCAGGCAGGCTGGCGAGAACCTGGTCGATTTCCTCGCTGCAGGCCCGCAGCGAGCGCGGGACATCGGCGCGTAACAGCAGCAGTTCAGCCACTTGCCGGGACCCCGGCGCATCACGATAAATCTCGGTGTAGGCCTCGAACGACGACAACGCACGCAGCAGTGCACTCCATTGGTAATACGCGTGAGCCGTGCCATCGCTGACCGACGCGGCCTGGTCGCCGGCCATTTCGTAGCGCGCATCCAGCAGGCGCAGGGTGTTATCGGCGCGCTCGATAAAGGTGCCCAGGCGGATAAAGCGGAAGGCATCGTTACGCATGATGGTGCCGTAGGTGGCGCCGCGGAACAGATGGGAACGCTCCTTGACCCACTCACAAAACCGGCTCATGCCGTATCGGCTCAGCCCCTGCTGGGCGATATCGCGAATGTCCAGCCAAGTGGCGTTGATGTTTTCCCACATGTCGGCGGTGATTCGCCCACGTACCGCATGGGCGCTGGCCCGCGCAGCGCCCAGGCAACTGTAGATGCTGGCCGGGTTGGCCGCGTCCAGTGCGAAAAAGTGCAGCAGGCGTTCGGCATGCAATTGGCCGTGGCGCTCGTGGTAATCCTCCAGGGTGCCGGTGATCAACAACGGCATGGCCAGTTCGTGCAGGCCGTCGCCGCGCCCATCCTGGGGCATCAGCGACAGCGAATAGCTGACGTCGAGCATGCGTGCGAGGTTTTCGGCACGTTCCAGATAGCGCGACATCCAGTACAAATCCGAGGCAGTTCTACTCAACATGGCATCAGTCCTCGACCACCCAGGTGTCTTTAGTGCCGCCGCCCTGGGACGAGTTGACCACCAGCGACCCTTCGCGCAGGGCCACGCGGGTCAGGCCGCCGGGCACCACGCGGGTTTCCTTGCCGGACAGCACGAACGGGCGCAGGTCGATATGCCGTGGGGCGATACCGTTTTCGACAAAGGTCGGGCAGGTGGATAAACACAGGGTCGGCTGCGCGATATAAGCGTGGGGCTTGGCCTTGATGCGAGCGCGGAAGGCTTCGATTTCCGCCGCCGTGGACGCCGGGCCAACCAACATGCCATAGCCGCCGGAGCCCTGGGTTTCCTTGACCACCAAATCGGGCAGGTGGGCCAGTACGTGGGACAATTCGTCGGGATTACGGCATTGAAAGGTCGGAACGTTCTGCAGGATCGGCTCTTCATCCAAGTAGAAGCGAATCATTTCAGGGACGAACGGGTAAACCGACTTGTCGTCCGCCACTCCCGTGCCGATGGCATTGGCCAGCACCACATTGGCGCAACGATAGGCCGCAAGCAGGCCGGGCACGCCGAGCATGGAGTCCGGGTTGAAGGCCAACGGGTCGAGAAAGGCATCATCGAGGCGGCGGTAGATCACATCCACGGCCTTTGGGCCATCGGTGGTGCGCATGAACACGTGGTCGTCGCGTACGAACAGGTCCGCCCCCTCCACCAGTTCCACGCCCATTTCCCGGGCAAGAAAGGCATGCTCAAAGAACGCGCTGTTGAAGCGCCCCGGGGTCAGCACCACCACGCTGGGGTTATCCAGGGGGCTGGCGCTTTTCAGGGTATCGAGCAACAGGTTGGGGTAGTGGTCGATGGGCGCGATGCGCTGGGCCGCAAACAGTTCCGGGAACAGGCGCATCATCATCTTGCGATCTTCGAGCATGTAGCTGACGCCACTGGGCGTGCGCAGGTTGTCTTCCAGTACGTAATAAGTGCCGTCACCATCGCGTACGAGGTCGACCCCGGAAATGTGGGAATACAGATCGCGGTGCAGGTCCAGGCCCTGCATTGCCAACTGATACTGCTCATTGGCCAGTACCTGCTCGGCGGGAATAATGCCGGCCTTGATAATGCGTTGGCCGTGGTACAGGTCGGCGAGGAACATGTTCAGTGCCTTGACCCGTTGGATGCAGCCGCGCTCGACAACCCGCCATTCGCTGGCCGGAATACTGCGCGGAATGGTATCGAAGGGAATCAGGCGCTCGGTGCCCAGCTCATCCCCATAGAGGGTGAAGGTGATCCCGGCGCGGTGGAACAGCAAATCGGCTTCGCGCCGACGCTGGGCCAGCAATTCCGTGGGAGTGTCGGCCAACCAGCGGGCGAACTCGCGGTAATGAGGACGGACCTGCCCTGCCCCATCGTACATTTCATCGTAATAAGTGCGGTTCATGCCGTACTCCTTGTCACCCGGACGCGAGAATCTTCGCAAGGCCCGTGCCAGCGGCATAAACACTTAATAATCAATAAGTTGAATAATTCAGGTGGATTCGTCGCACCATCCCGGTGCGTAGAACGTGCCCGTTGCCTGTCGCACGCTTCATTGCAACGCGGCCCTTGGCTATCGATCGCATAGCCAGAGTTGATTTCACTGCCCGGCTGGCGCTACGGATAATCACCTCCATCAGCTGAACAGGACATGTCCTACAGCGAAACCCTTTGTGCAAGCGGTACTGTGTTACTTCGTGTACTGATCTGCTCCCTCGAGCTTCCCTTTCCGCCACCCTACTGGGGTGGCTTTTTTTTGCATGTAACAAAACCCGTGCAGGTCACCCCCCAAACAAAATCGGCCGACCCAAAGGTCAGCCGATACGCTGCGCTGCTCATAAAACCAACTACATGGGTAACCCACGCACCTCCTGCTTCACGCCCCATCCTTCGATGATCCCGCCCAGGGGCTCGACCACCGCCTCGAAGTCTTGCTCGAAGTCTCCTATGCCGTCGTAGGTTGCAAACATGATTTTGCTCAGTTCCAGGTACCAGGCGCCATCGTCGCGCGCGCTGACCTGGGCATTCAGGGATTCGCCACGAAATCGACCCGCAGCCCTGCGCGCCCGTTCCTCATCCGGGAAAATGGCGTAGAACTCAATGGGGTGAAAACGCGAGAAATCGAAGCCGCCTTCTTTCATGCGGCGCAGGACGTTGGTACTGATGTCTTCTTGATAGGCTGTGCTCATGAAAAGTGCTCCTCAAATGATGGATAGACTTTCCGTGCTTCCCGAAGCTCGCGCCCTACTGGCGCGAGTACTACGGCAGGAACAACACCGCTGGAAAACAAGCATGTAGCTGACAAGACCAGACCTTAGCGATTCATTCGCTGATCTCGATTGCAGAGTAGCGCGAAGCTATCACCTCCACCAGAGGTGCTTGATGGGTCTAACGGAAATATTCAGGCCGCGGGTTCGACCTTGAGGTCCTTGATACCATTTTGATCATGCAGGCTCTTGACCGTGGGATCGGGAACACGGTCGGCAAGATCGTTAAGGTCCAGCTTTTCTAACACCGGCGACACGCGCACCCGCACCATCTGTGCGGCTTCTTCCAGCGTCGGCTCATACTCGCAGTCGAATTGCTCGACTACCGGCTCGCCACGGTCATTGATGAAAGAAACATTCCACTTCGGCATCGGTGCCTCCTCGATAAAACCCCATGTGTGGGTTTACATCTATCTGGACCTTGAGGCTTCGCCAAACGTTCCACCCAAGGCAGGAGGCACCGGATCAGTTGCGCTTATTTTTCAGCGCGTCCCTTAAGGGCCTTCAGGGTATTGAACGGCGCTTCCACCACGAACTTGTTGGCCAACCACGACGGCACGCTGCCGCCCGGCTCGGTGTGCACTTGGTAGGTCACTTCGGTCTCATTGGCGCCTTTGGGCACCAGTTTCCAGAAGCCTTCGACCTGAGCGACCCGCACATAGCCTTTTTCTTCCGGCTTGTAGGTAGGCACGCCCTGCAAGGTGCGGGTTACGCTACCATCGGCGTTTTTAGCGGTTGTGACATGAATATACGAGTCACGATCACTCACCGGAAACGGTGCCTTGAATTGCGTGTAGGTCCAGGCCTCGTCGCCTTTCTTGTCGACCAGTTTCTGGGATTTGCACTCGTGAATCCATGCGCAGGCACCCACTACGTCTTCCTGCAATGCAACGATCTTGGCCACAGGCGCCTTGATCACGGTCACGCCGCGATACGCTTTGTACTTGGAGCCGGCAACTTCGCTCAGGGACACCTTGATACCGTCTTCGTCCTTGGCCACTTGCCATTCTTCAGCCTGGGCAGTAGCAGCAAACAGCAGCGTAAAACCGCACAACACGACCAGTCGTTTCAGCGAACCCATTGTTGTATTCCTTATTGTTGAAGTTCCAATAGTAAAACCCATCAAGCCGCCGTCATCTGCTCCCACCAGCCGATCAAGCGAATGGCATCGGCCTGGTCATTGCCACAGACCTCGATATCAGCCTTGAAATCACTGCACACCGCCGGCCGTTCAGGCAGGCCGAACAGCTGGCACAGTTGCCCGACCGACAGGTGCAGGCAGCGAACGCCTGCAGGCTTGCCCTGGGGCATTCCGGGCAGCGGCGAACTGATGGAGGGGGCGATGCAGCATGCGCCACAGCCTTCACGGCATTTCATGACCAGCAGGTCCTCGACGACTCAATAGGGATGGCCGGGCTAGAGTACGCCCTTAAACAGCCGTTTTAAAATGGTCAAACAGGGGTTTTTCGCGCAAAACAAAAGTGACCGACCAGTCTGCGACAGATGGTCGGCAACCCGGGTCACGCGTAGCGGCAAAGTTTATTGCTTGAATTCGAAATCCAGCGCGGCGCCTTCAACATCACGGCGTTCATCGTTGCGCAGTTGCAGCTTCATCTCATTGCTGAGCAAGCGGCCGTTGATCTGGAACGCACTGTTGTCGGTGGGCTTTTCGCCAAACATCGGCGGCAGCAAGGGCACGCTCTTGGGTTTGGGCATGGTGCCGATGGGCTGCAACAGCCTGACCATGTCCGAGGGCAGCGAAAGGTCCAACTGTGCCGGCGGCAATTTAGTCTGGGCGACTTCATGGGCAGATTTGGACTTGCTCGCAACGGGCGCGCGCTTTTTGCTCGCTGCGGCTTTTTTCTGTGTGGCCGGGGCTTTTTTCACGGGCGCAGGCTTCTTCACGGAGGCCTTCTGCTCAACACTGGCAGCCGGCGTGCTATCACCCACCGGCGTGGCTGCCAGCACCCCGCTAACATTGCACAGGCTCAACAAGCCAATCACCAAGGTAACGCGAAAAATAGATGTCATATCGCCAACAGCGTTAACAGCAGAAGGCCATATGCTCGCTTGTTGTGCACGGCATGACAAGGGCGCAGATCAATGCTGTCCCCTTTGCACGCCTCAAAAACCCGCCGCGGTCTCCTGGCACAACTGGCTGGCCAGCATGCCCAAGGTCATCAACGCCCGCTCTGCCTCGCGGTTCCAGGGGGTACCGCAGTTGAGGCGAATACAGTGGTTGAACTGTTCCGTATTACTGAAGATCAGCCCCGGCGCAATACTGATGCCCTGTTGCAGGGCACGCACGTGCAGTTCCTGGGTATTGACCCGACCCGGCAAACTGACCCACAGGATAAAGCCGCCGGTTGGACGAGTCATCTGGGTGCCTTCGGGGAAATATTGCTGCACCGCCAGTTGGAAGGCGCTCAGGTTCTTGCGGTATTCCTGGCGGATGTAGCGCAGGTGGCGATCGTAGCCACCGTTTTCCAGGTAAGCGGCGACACCCATCTGGGTGACACTGCATGCTGAGTGGGTACTGAACATCTGCAGGCGCTGGATCTCCTGCTGGTACTTGCCGGCGATCATCCAGCCGATGCGCACACCCGGGGACAAGGTCTTGGAAAAACTCGAGCAGTAGATGACCCGGTCAAGGCGGTCGTAGGCTTTCAGAGCCTTGGTGCGGCCCAGTTCGAACATCAGCTCGCCGTAGATATCGTCCTCGACGATCTGGATATCGAAATCCGACGCCAGGCGCAGCAGTTGTTTCTGGCGCTCCTCGGGCATGGTGCCACCCAGGGGGTTGCTCAGGCGCGTGGTGAGCACCAGCGCCTTGATCGACCACTGGTTGGCGGCCAGTTGCAGGGCTTCCAGGCTCATGCCCGTGGCTGGGTCGCTGGGGATCTCGATGACTTTCAGGCCGAGCAAATCGGCGAGTTGCAACAAGCCGTAGTAAGTCGGTGATTCGGCGGCGATCAGGTCGCCAGGCCGCGTGAGCACACGCAAGGACATCTGCAACGCGTCGACGCAGCCGTGGGTGATCACCACCTCGGAGGGGTCCACCACCACACCGGCATCGCGCATGCGGATCGCCACTTGGCGGCGCAGCGGTTCAAAGCCGGGGCTGAACATGTAGCTGAACGCTCGCGGACTCTGGAACCGTGTGACTTTGGCCAACTGCTGGTGCAGCGCCCGTACAGGAAGATAGTCGACACTCGGCACCGCGGCGCCCAAGGGGAACACCCCTTCACGACGCGACTCGACCAATACCTGCTGGATAATGCTGCTGCGGGTGACCAACCCGGGGCGCTCGACCCGTGCGATGTCTGGCGTCGGCGCCGTGAGTGCAGGTGTCTGGTGCACGTAATAGCCCGACTGCGGCCGCGCCCGGATCAGCCCCTGGTCTTCCAGGTTGGCATAAGCCTGCAGCACCGTGGCATGGCTCACATTGAGCTGGGAACTCATCTTGCGCACCGACGGCACGCGCTCCCCCGGTTGGTAGACTCCGCGTCGGATGTCCTCAGCCAGTTGCTGGGCAATACGCTGGTAAAGCAACAGATTGGTCATGACGCAGCACTCGATTTCACGGGTATTTTATTTTTGTGTGAAACATACCAGCACAGTTTAGAAGTGTACGGGGACAGTTGCCACAATAGTCGAGCGCGAGTGGGAGTGACAGCAAAAACTGTAATGGTGCTGGGGCAGCATTCGTAGAGCACAGAAAAAATGTGGGAGGGAGCTTGCCCCTTCCCACATTTTGACCCGGGCCTGGCTGTTAGCGGGCTGCGCCCAGTTGGCCTTTCTCGTCGGAGAATACGATTTCCACCCGGCGATTCTGTGCGCGGCCTCGTTCGGAGGCGTTGGCTTCTACCGGGTACTGATCGCCATAACCCTGGGCCTCGATACGCTTGTCATCGATACCCAGGTCCATCAACAGGTCCGCCACCGATTGGGCACGGTCGCGGGACAGCTTGAGGTTTTCCTGCTCGCCCCCGGTGTTATCGGTGTAACCCTCGACGCGCACCCGGCGCTTGGGGTTCAGTTGCAGGAATTGCACGATCTTCAACACCGTGCGGTTGGCCGAGTTGGCCAGTTCCGCTTCGCCGGTGTCGAACAGCACATCTCCCAGCGTCATCACCAGACCACGGTCGGTCTGGGTGGTGAGACTGGCAATCTGTGCTTCAACCCACTTGCCCTGTTGCTGCACGCTGGCCAGTTTGTTTTCGCGCAGGGCCAGTTGCAGGCGCTGGCGTTCCAATTCGAGTTGGGCGCCACGTTCGGCGTTCAGGCCTTGCTCGGTGTGTTCGCGGGCGATGGCACTGTAGCGCTGGCTGAGGTAGGCGTAATGCACCACATCGGCGCCGCTGCCCCAGTAGCTGGACAAGCGATCGGCACGGGCCAGGGACTCGCCGGCGCGAATCACATCCTTGGGTGCAAAGCGCAGCACATTGGCGTCTTCCTTAACCTTCTGGAAGTCATCGCCGGCCTGTTGCAGCGCCTGCTCGCTGCTGGGCTGGCTGGCGCACCCGCCGAGGGCTGCGCTGCCCAGCAGCAACACACAGCCCAAACCACGGATCATCGGGCTCATTGCGCATCCCCTAACTGTAATTGCTTGCGCAGGCGGGTGATGCGGGTATTGAGCACGTTCAATTGCTCCTGGCTCTTGGCGGTGAGCACTTTAGCCTCGGCCAGACGCGCATCCAGCTCAGCCTGTTCGGCCCGCATACGCGCGCGCTTGTAGGATTGGTCGGCCATGTTGGCCTTGGCCCTGGCGAATTTTTCTTCGGCCAGTTTCAGCTCGGGCGATTCGTCAGCGTTGACCCCGACCGCGGTGGCTTGCTCCAAGGCTTGCTGGGTCAGGCGCATTTGTTCATTCGGCGCAGGATCGGTTGCACATCCCGCCAGAGCGACAACGGCGAGGGCCGCGAAAAGAGGTCGAAAAATCACTGTAAATCCCTACTGTGTTGGGGTGCCGACGGGTTGTTGCAGTTGCGCCTTCCAGCGCTCCAGATTGCGCTGCAGCGCGGCTTGCGCGATACCGGACGCGGGCAATTCTGTCATCTTTTTCGCCAACTGTCCGCGCAGCCATGGATCATTGCACGCCGAGTTGTGGGAAATCGCCAGGTACAAGCCGGGCTGATCGACAGGCACCTCATGGGCGACCAGGTCGTCACTCATGCCCAAGGTCTGGGCCATGGCCATGCCGGAATAGCGCCCGGCCAGCACGTAATCCACCTCACCCAGCAACAGTTTCTGGAATGCCGGCGTCAGATTGGGCAGGCGTTGCAGGCTGAGCTGCTGGCCGGCGAAGGTTTCGAATTCAGCGCTCAAGCGGGCGCGCTGCGATACCGCGCCCTTGTGGCCGTGCAGGTCCGCCACCGTGGTGTAGGCCAGTTGTGAATCCTTGCGCGTCCAGACCAGGTAATCGGTCTGCATCAACGCCGGATGGATGTAGTCGAAGTTGTCCAGTTCACCAAGGTTCAGCGGCGCGTCGGCGAGGATGTCCATGCGCCCGCTGCGCGCTTCATCCAGGGCCAGGGAGCGTTTGCCGCCGTAGAGCAGGTCGATTTTCAGCCCAAGGTCCTTGCCCACTTGTTGCAGCACCTCGGCAGTAGCGCCGATCAGGTGCGTCGGGTCCTGGGGGTCACGCCACAACAAAGGTGGGGCATCCGGGCTGCCGGTGATCACCAGGCGCTCGCACTTGCCGGCGGCCAGTGACAGACTTGGCAGCAGCATGAAGGCGAGCAATACGCTGCAAGGACGCAGTTCCATGGCGAGGATCCCCTGATAAATAAAAAAACCCGGTCATTAGACCGGGCTCTTTATAAGTGAAGCGACTGGATTAGACCAGCTTCTCCAACTCAGGTACGGCTTCGAACAAGTCCGCCACCAGGCCGTAATCGGCCACCTGGAAGATCGGCGCTTCTTCGTCCTTGTTGATCGCGACGATCACCTTGGAGTCCTTCATACCGGCCAAGTGCTGGATCGCGCCGGAGATACCGACAGCGATGTACAGCTGTGGGGCAACGATCTTGCCGGTCTGGCCGACCTGCATGTCGTTGGGTACGAAACCTGCGTCGACGGCTGCGCGGGAAGCGCCGACCGCAGCGCCCAGCTTGTCGGCCAGGGCGTACAGGTGCTTGAAGTTGTCACCGTTCTGCATGCCGCGGCCGCCGGAAACGACGATCTTGGCAGCCGTCAGCTCAGGGCGATCCGACTTGGCCAGCTCTTCGCCAACAAAGCTGGACGTGCCAGCGTCGTGGGCAGCAGAGACGGCTTCAACGGCGGCCGAACCACCTTCGGCGGCAACCGGATCGAAACCGGTGGCGCGCACGGTGATGACTTTGACCGCAGCGTTGGACTGTACGGTGGCGATGGCGTTACCGGCGTAGATCGGGCGCTTGAAGGTATCGGCGCTTTCTACCGAGATGATCTCGGAGATCTGGTCAACGTCCAGCTGCGCGGCAACCCGTGGCAGGATGTTTTTGCCATTGGAGGTGGCGGCAGCCAGGATGTGGCTGTAGCCAGCGCCCAGCTCTGCAACCAGCGGCGCAACGTTTTCTGGCAACTGATGCGCGTAGGCGGCATTGTCAGCGTTCAGGACTTTGCTTACGCCCGCGATTTTCGCAGCAGCTTCAGCCACGGCACCAGCGCCTTGGCCGGCGACCAATACGTGGATGTCGCCACCGATTTTAGCGGCGGCGGCCACGGTATTCAGGGTGGCCGGGGCCAGCACCTTGTTATCGTGTTCGGCGATTACGAGGATAGTCATGATCAGGCTCTCCAATTCAAAGCACCTTCGCTTCGTTTTTCAGTTTCTCGACCAGTTCAGCCACCGACTTGACCTTGATGCCTGCGCTGCGTGCTGCCGGCGCTTCAACCTTGACGGTCTTGTTGGTGGAGGCGGTGGAAACGCCCAAAGCATCCGGAGTCAGCACTTCAAGAGGCTTCTTCTTGGCTTTCATGATGTTTGGCAGGGACGCATAGCGCGGCTCGTTCAAACGCAGGTCGGTGGTGACGATGGCCGGCAGTTTCAGGGAAACCGTCTGCGCGCCGCCATCGATTTCACGGGTCACCGCGACGCTGTCGCCGTTCACTTCGACTTTCGAAGCGAAGGTGCCCTGGCCGTAACCGGTCAGTGCGGCCAGCATCTGGCCTGTCTGGTTGTTGTCGCTGTCGATGGCTTGTTTGCCGAGGATCACCAACTGAGGCTGTTCCTTGTCGACAACGGCCTTGAGCAGCTTGGCAACCGCCAGGGAGGTCAGTTCTTCGGCGGATTCGACCAGGATTGCGCGGTCGGCGCCCAGGGCCAAAGCGGTACGCAGCTGCTCTTGGGCAGTGGTCGGACCGATGGACACCACGACGATTTCAGTCGCAACACCTTTCTCTTTCAGGCGTACGGCTTCTTCCACAGCGATTTCGCAGAAAGGGTTCATCGACATCTTGACGTTAGCAAGGTCGACGCCGGAATTGTCCGCCTTGACGCGAACTTTCACGTTGTAATCGACAACGCGTTTGACAGCTACAAGAACCTTCATGGATTCCTCGTTACTCTCCGGTGAAAAGAAAGTCGCCTAGGCGAACCTGGCGGTTGATGCTCATCGGCACACAAGGGCACCTCCAAAGACTTCGGCAGTGGCCTTGCACACGGGAAGTGACGACCGTTCGTCAGTGGTGACTGAGAGGTCATTCTTTATCGCGGCGTGTAAACTGCGCCCCAGTGTTCGGGTACGCGTCACATTTTTACCTTCGGCCGGCCTTTGGACGTGCTCTTGAAACCTGCAGTCTGCCTACGGGAAGCGCAAAACCGACCGTATCTTGACCGGAACGCCTATTCTGGTCAATACGGCAAAATGGTCAGTCATAAGCCCCGTTGCTTTGATTTACCTAGGCTGCGGGCAATTCAAACAAACGTTTGTATTGGACGCTGCCAGTGGTCTATATATAATGCGCCACCTAGAGAGACAGGTGGGTGCTGCCGTTGAGCAGAACCCCGCCGAACCTCCACCCATTAGAAAAAAAAGCCTGTTGAGCCTTGAGTAGGAGATAGCCTGTGGAACGCGAATACATGGAATTCGACGTGGTCATCGTCGGCGCTGGCCCGGCTGGCCTGTCTGCCGCCTGCCGCCTGAAGCAGAAGGCCGCCGAAGCCGGTAAGGAAATCAGCGTCTGCGTGGTCGAGAAAGGCTCCGAAGTCGGCGCCCACATCCTCTCCGGTGCCGTGTTCGAACCCCGGGCCCTGAACGAACTGTTCCCGGACTGGAAAGAGCTCGGCGCCCCGCTCAACACCCCGGTGGTGCGTGACGACATCTACGTACTGCGCAGCAGCGATACCTCCACCAAGGTTCCCGACTTCTTTGTGCCCAAGACCATGCACAACGAAGGCAACTACATCATTTCCCTGGGCAACCTGTGCCGCTGGCTGGCCCAGCAGGCCGAGAACCTGGGCGTGGAAGTCTACCCAGGCTTCGCCGCCCAGGAAGCGCTGTTCGACGAGAACGGCGTGGTTCGCGGGATCATCACCGGTGACCTCGGTGTCGACCGTGAAGGCAAGCCCAAGGAAGGCGTATATACCCCGGGCATGGAATTGCGTGGCAAGTACACGCTGTTTGCCGAAGGTTGCCGCGGCCATATCGGCAAGCAGTTGATCCAGCGTTTCAACCTGGACAGCGACGCCGACGCCCAGCACTACGGCATCGGCCTGAAGGAAATCTGGGAAATCGACCCCGCCAAGCATCAGCCAGGCCTGGTAGTGCACACCGCCGGTTGGCCGCTGGACATCATGAGCGCCGAGAACACCGGTGGTTCGTTCCTCTATCACCTGGAAAACAATCAGGTGGTGGTCGGCCTGATCGTCGACCTGTCGTACAGCAACACTTTCCTGTCGCCCTTCGATGAGTTCCAGCGCCTCAAGCACCACCCGGTACTGGCCCAGTACCTGGAAGGCGGCAAGCGCGTCAGCTACGGCGCCCGTGCGATCTGCAAAGGTGGCCTGAACTCGCTGCCCAAGATGGTCTTCAAGGGCGGCGCGCTGATCGGTTGCGACCTCGGCACCCTGAACTTCGCCAAGATCAAGGGCAGCCACACCGCGATGAAGTCCGGCATGCTCGCCGCCGATGCGGTTGCTGATCGCCTGTTCGCCGAATCCGAAGGCGGTGACGAGCTGACCGCGTATGTCGATGGCTTCAAAGCCAGCTGGCTGTATGAGGAGCTGTTCGCCACCCGTAACTTCGGCCCGGCGATGCACAAGTTCGGCCCGATCATCGGCGCCGGCTTCAACTGGTTCGACCAGAACATCCTCGGCGGCAAGATGCCGTTCACCCTGCACGACACCAAGCCGGACTACGCCTGCCTCAAGCTGGCCAAAGACTGCAAGAAAATCGACTACCCCAAACCCGACGGCAAGCTGAGCTTCGACAAGCTGAGCTCGGTGTTCATCTCCGGCACCAATCACGAAGAAGAACAGCCGTGCCACCTGAAGTTGAAAGACCCGAGCATCCCGATCGGCACCAACCTGCCGCTCTACGATGAACCGGCGCAGCGCTACTGCCCGGCCGGCGTGTATGAAGTGATCACCAAGGAAGACGGCGAGAAGCGCTTCCAGATCAACGCCCAGAATTGCGTTCACTGCAAGACCTGCGACATCAAGGACCCTTCGCAGAACATTACCTGGGTGACACCCGAAGGTGCGGGTGGGCCGACTTACCCGAATATGTAAGTCGTTCGCTTAACCACAAAAGGCTCCCGAGATGGGAGCCTTTTTTGTGGGCGACATAGATCAAAATGTGGGAGCTGGCTTGCCTGCGATGGCGGTCTTCAGGTGCCAAATGTATGGCTGACCCACCGCTATCGCAGGCAAGCCAGCTCCCACAATGACCTCGTAATGTCAGGCGGCCCGCTCTTCCCCCGGGTTGCGCAGGAAATAGCGCTTGTACTCCCGACTGAACTGCGAAGTGCTCTGATACCCCACGCTATGCGCCGCCTGCGCCACGCTCATGCCCTCTACCAGCAGCAACTGCTGGGCCTTCAACAACCGCAGGCGCTTGAGGTACTGCACCGGTGACAACAAGGTGCAGCGCTTGAAATGCTCATGAAAGGTCGAGGCACTCATATGGGCATAACCGGCCAACGTCTCGATATTCAGCGGCTCGGCGTAATGAGCATGCAGGTGGTTTAACGACGTGGCGATCCGTGAAAACTGCCCTTGCTGTTCTACCAGCGCACGCAGCACATCCGCCTGGGGCCCACGCAACGCGGTGAACAGCAATTCGCGCACCCGCGCCGGGCCCATGATCCGGCTTTCCAGCGGATCGTGCAGGCACTGCAACAGCCGCTCGACACACCCGCGCATGGCGTCATCGAGCACCACCGAACTCATCGACTCCAACGTCTGCGCCGTCGGCGGAGGTCCGCCCTGCATGCCCATGGCAATGACCAACTCCCCCAGCACCACCCGATCGATACCCACCGTCACGCCCAACAGTGGCGCGCCAGGCGCCATGGCAAAGGTCTCGCACTCGAACGGCACCGGCATCGCCTGGACCAGGTAATGCCCGGCGCCATATTCCAGCGTTCTCGGGCCGAGGTAGGCAACCTTGCTGCCTTGGGCCACGAACATCAGGCTTGGCTCATAGATCTGCGGCCCACGCGCCACGTCGCAACTGGCGCGCAATACCTGCACGCCGGGCAGGTTGGTCGGGGAAAAACCGTCGCGGGGCGCAAGCCCTTCAATCAGGGACACCAGCGTGGCGTTGGCGTCGAGATGGCGGGTCAACAACATGGCAAAAAAACTTCGTGAACAAGGGATGAGAACATCATCGCAGGTCTGACGGCGAATAAATCCAAAGCAATGCCAGTCCCGGACGAATAGGCATGAGACTCGGAGCATTTGCCATGTTCGCGCCCAGGGCCGGCGCGCAGAATGCGCCGCCTCCCCAGTCCAAGCTTTAGCGAGGTTTAGCATGTACACCGCCATCGGTTATGCCGCCCAGTCGGCCACCACTCCCCTCGCCCCCATGTCGTTTGAACGCCGCAGCCCACGCGTCGATGACGTGGCCATCGAGATCCTCTACTGCGGCGTCTGCCACTCCGACATCCACCAGGCACGCAACGAGTGGGGCATCGCCGTTTACCCGCTGATGCCGGGCCACGAGATTGTCGGCAAGGTCACCGCTGTCGGCGCCAACGTGACCGCACATAAAGTCGGCGATCTGGTCGGCGTCGGTTGCATGGTCGACTCGTGCCGCCACTGCGAAGCCTGCCAGTCAGACCTCGAGCAATACTGCCTCGAAGGCCCGACCATGACCTACGCCACCCCGGACCGTGTGGATGGCAGCAACACCATGGGTGGTTATTCCGACAGCATCGTGGTCAGCGAGCACTTCGTGGTGAAGATCCCGGCCAAACTCGACCTGGCCAGCGCCGCGCCGATCCTGTGCGCGGGCATCACTACCTACTCGCCGCTCAAGCACTACGGCGTGAAGGCCGGCGATAAAGTCGGGATTCTCGGCATGGGTGGCCTGGGCCACATGGGTATCAAGTTCGCCAAGGCCATGGGCGCTGAAGTGACGCTGTTCACCCGCTCCGCGAGCAAGGCCGAGGAAGGCCGTCGTCAGGGTGCCGATCATGTGATCGTGTCCACCGACGCCGAGCAGATGAAAGCCGCTGCCGGGCACTTCGACTTCCTGCTGGACACCATCCCGGTGCAACACGACCTGAACCCCTACCTCGATGTACTGCGCTTTGACGGTGTGCATATCCTGGTCGGCCTGATCGAGCCGGTGGACCCGCCCGTCAACGCCGCCAAGCTGGTGCTGGGCCGTAAAGTACTGGCCGGCTCGCTGATCGGCGGTATTGCCGAAACCCAGGAAGTCCTGGATTTCTGCGCCGAACACAACATCACCTGCGACATCGAAATGCTCGACATCCGCCAGATCAACGAGGCTTACGCACGCATGATCGCGGGTGACGTGAAGTACCGCTTTGTCATCGACATGGCGAGCCTGAAAGCCTGATCAGGCTTTCGCGCCCAACTCCGCTGACAGCCGGGCTGCAACCTGTTTGATCACAGGGATCAGCTCGGCCATTTTTTCCAGCGGCATGTAGGGCACGGTACTGGCGATGCTGATGCCGGCGACTATACGCCCGCTGGCATCACGCACCGGTGCCGCCACACAGCGGATCGACGGTTCGTTATCTTCCAGATCGAAGGCATAACCACCCGCCACATATTCACCCATGCGCTGCTCGAATTGCGCCCAGGATTGCTCCGGGTGCTGCGGCCATTGCAGGTTTTTGCCTGCCGCCGGCAAGCTGACTTCGTAGAGGCGCTGCCACTCCTGCGGCGAATCATCCAATAACAATGCCTTGCCAATGCCGGTGCGGGCCAGCGGCATGCGATGGCCGACCCGCGAGCGCATCTCCGGGCCATTGCGACCGGGGTTCTTGTGCAGGTAAAGCACGTCGTCGTATTCACGAATTGCCAGATGAATGGTGTCGCCCGTCAAGGCCGACAGCTCGTCCAGATACGGCACCGCCAGGCTCACCAATGGCAGCTCTTCGCGGGCCTGGAACCCCAACTCGATCAGCTTCGGCCCCAGCAGGTACCCGACTTGCGGCACCACGCGCAGGTAACGCTCATCCACCAGGCAACTGGCCAGGCGATGCGTGGTGCTGCGGGTGGTGCCGATGCGCCGGGCGATCTCCTTGAGATCCCGCGCACCGGCCGCCACCGCTTGCACCACGCCCAGGCCGCGCAGCAGGGTCTGGGTGCCGGTGGGGGCGGCGTCTTTGACGGGGGTGTGGGCGTTTTCCTGCATATCTGGGCCTATAAATAAAAAAGCGCGGGCATTATGGCAAATACCGCCCTCCAGAACACAGGAGATCCAAGGTGGGAGCTGGCTTGCCTGCGATGCCGGTGGGTCAATTAAAGATAGGCTGGCTGACACACCGCTATCGCAGGCAAGCCAGCTCCCACAGTTTGATCTTCACAGGGCGCCCATTAGCGTTGTTTCATGCGGTCGATTATCACCGCCAGCAACAGGATCGAGCCACGAATCACATATTGGTAAAAGGTATCGATGTTCTTCAGGTTCATCGCATTCTCGATGATCGCCAGAATCAGCACCCCGGCGATCACATGGCGAATCATGCCGATGCCGCCACTCAGCGATACCCCGCCCAGTACGCACGCCGAAATCACCGTCAGCTCGAAGCCCTGGCCGATCATCGGCTGGCCGGAGGTCATGCGCGAGGCGAGGATTACCCCGGCCAGTGCACCGATCAAACCGTGCACGGCAAAAATGATGATCTTGGTGCGGTCAACATTCACACCTGCCAGCAGCGCGGCTTCCTGGTTGCCGCCGATGGCCATGGTGTTGCGCCCATAGCTGGTGTAGTTGAGCAGCCAGCCGAAGAATACAAAGCACAGCACGGTAATGATGATCGGCACTGGCACGCCCAGCAGTTGGCCATTGCCGAACACGAAGAAGCGCTCATCCATCACTCCCACCGCCTTGCCGTTGGAGAAGATGTAGGCCAGGCCACGTACGATCTGCATGGTCGCCAGCGTCGCAATCAGCGCATTGATGCGCAGCTTGGCAATCACAATGCCGTTGACCAGCCCTACCACCAGGCCCATGGCCAGGGCCGCCGACACGCCAAGTGCCACACTGTCGGTGTCACGGATCACAATCCCCGCCACTACGCCGGCGCAGGCGATCACCGAGCCCACCGACAAATCGAAATGCCCCGACGCCAGGCAGAACAGCATGGTGCACGCGGCAATGCCGACGGTGGAAATCGCCAGGCCCAGGCCGCGCATGTTCAGCGGCGAAAGGAAGTTGTCGATAAACACCGCGCTGAGCACAAAGATGCCCAACGCCGCCAACAGCATCACCCAGTCATCGAGAAATTTGCGCTGGTTGAACGCCGGCCAGAAGCCCTTTGCAGTTTTTGCCTGAGACATACCCACACCTCTTATTCTTCAAGCCCGCGAACGCGGGAGTGCCAGTTGCAGCAGCCGTGCTTCATCCGCCCGCTCGCGGGGCAATTCACCGGCCAGGGCGCCTTCGCTCATGACCAGGATACGGTCGGCAATGCCCATGACTTCCATCAGGTCGCTGGACACCACGATCACCGCAATGCCGCTGGCCGCCAGGTTATGGATGATCTGGTAGATCTCTGACTTGGCGCCGATATCGATGCCACGGGTGG
>NZ_JYLH01000026.1 GCF_001439685.1 Pseudomonas libanensis | reverse complement strand
GAAGCAGCATCTTGAGCAATGCGGCTTTACGTTCGGGTGAATAGTACTTCACAAGCTGTCTCTTTCCGCCCTCGGTATGCTTTTGGGGGTAAACCAGGAGAGGCGACAACTATCCTGACACCGGGGGCCCCACCACTCGGCACCTCGCCGAGGCTCGGTGTGCCCGTAATCCGACAGGGATTTGGGGGGCCGCCGCCACGCGCCATCCATGGCGCGGGGCGGCTAAACCGGCATCCCTGCCGGTTTACCCCCCAAATCCCTGTCGAATTCCGGCCAGCGTGGTTTAACGGGGCGCCTAAGATCAAGATCAAAAGCAGATCAAGATCAAGAGCGGCTCGCTTCGCATCGTGGTTACTGATAGTTGCTACGTCAGAGTTGTGTAGATACCCATGGCTATCGGGGGCAAGCCCCCTCCCACATTTACATCCTTAGACCCAGGTACGGCAGGTGAACCTTCGAGTCTCCCAGCGCTCACTTAAAAGGCGGCACTGGTTTTTCTCGAAAGGAATCTGCATGCACTCCACCTCGGCAACCGCCCCCGTAGAACGCGAACTGAGCCTGCGGGCGGTCATCACCGGGATCTTACTGGGGATCCTGCTGACCCCCTCCAATGTTTACGCAGGCTTGAAGATCGGCTGGTCGTTCAATATGTCGATCATCGCCCTGCTGATCGGCTACGGAATCTGGCAGGGCCTGGTCCGGCGTTCCGGCGAGCACCTGCCGTGGACCCTGCACGAAAGCAATATCAACCAGACCGTAGCCTCGGCCGCCGCGTCGATCATCTCCGGTGGGCTGGTCGCGCCCATCCCGGCTTATACCTTGCTCACAGGCAACCAACTGGCCGCGCTGCCGATGATCGCCTGGGTGTTTTCGGTGAGCTTCCTGGGGATCTGGATCGCGTGGTACCTGCGGCCTTCATTGCTCAATGACAAGGCACTGAAATTTCCCGAAGGTATGGCCACCCTGGAGACCCTGCTGCACATCTACAACCACGGCCGCGAAGCCGCAACGCGCTTGAAAGTGCTGCTCGGCGCGGCGTTGTTGTCGGGGCTGGTCAAGTGGGTGGATACCTTTATGTGGGCCTTCCCGCGTTGGTCGCCAAGTGCCCAGTTGGAGCGCCTGACCTTCACCGCAGACCCTTCGCTGCTGTTGCTGGGGTTTGGCGGCATTATCGGCATTCGCGTGGGCCTGACCCTGCTGCTCGGCGCTTTGCTGGCATGGGGTGGGCTGGGCCCGTGGCTGTTGGCGAACGGGCTGGTGAGCCTGCCAGCCGGCAGCAGCGGCCCGCAGTTTGCGGTGTTGGTGGAATGGCTGTTGTGGCCGGGGGTGAGCCTGATGGTGTGTTCCACCCTGGCGTCCCTGGCGATTCGCCTGTGGGCATTGCACCGCTCAACCCGGGCCGCTGGCGGTACGCCGTGGACGGTTCCCAAACCTGGGCCTGCCGCCGGCTTTGCCCTGGCGATCGTGCTGGTGGTGAGCCTGCAGGCGTTGCTGTTCGGCATCAACCTGGGGATGGCGCTGCTGACCATTCCCCTTGCGATCTGCCTGGCCGCTGTGGCGGCGCGGGTAGTGGGGGCCACTGGCATTCCACCGATTGGCGCCATCGGGCAACTGTCCCAGCTCAGTTTTGGTATCGTTGCGCCCGGCCAGGTGCCGATCAACCTGATGAGCGCCAACACCGCCGGCGGTTCGGCGGGGCAATGCACCGACTTGATGAATGACTTCAAAGTGGGCAAGGCGATTGGCGCCACACCGCACAAGCAAGTGATTGCCCAGATCCTGGGGATTTTCGTCGGCAGCATCGTCGGCGTGTTCGCTTACCTGGCGTTGATTCCCGACCCTCAAGCCATGCTGCTCACCGAAGAGTGGCCGGCCCCAGCGGTCGCCACCTGGAAAGCCGTGGCCCAGACCCTGACCCATGGCCTGGATTCATTGTCGCCGAGCATCCGCTGGGCCATCGGCATTGCCAGCCTGTTCGGCGTACTGCTGGGCCTGCTCGACAGCATGCTACCGGCCCATCGCGCTCGCTATCTGCCGAGCGCGGCAGCCTTGGGCCTGGCCTTTGTCCTGCCCGCCTCGGTGTCGCTGATGATGGCCCTGGGCGCGGTGATCACCTGGGCGGTGAGTTGTCGCTGGCCGAGCGTGACGCAACGCTTCGCGATCACAGCGGCGGCGGGGCTGATCGCCGGTGAGAGCATTACCGGCGTGGGCGCGTCGTTGTGGCAGATGCTGGGAAATGGATGAATGGCCCACGTGAATTTACAACTCTTCACCACTTCAAAAGGCTCACGGTTATAGGCTTGGCGCTGCGACGTCTGGATCAAACCAACTGACCGTTGAGCCTACCCCATGAAACTGCCCGCCATCGCTGCCACGTTGCTCGCCTTCGCTACGCTGCATCCGTTACCCGTACACGGCGCAACTCCCATCACCCATGTCGCCATCTACCGTGGCCCTGCGGGTTGCGCGGACTGCTCGGAAAACGTGAAAACCGCCTTGCAGCGTCTCAACCCGAATTACCAGATCGACTTCGTCGGCGCCGACGAACCCATCGACATCACCCCACACACCCTGGCCCGCTACGACCTCTACGTACAACCCGGCGGCGGCCAGGACATCCCCGGCGCCCTCGACAGTCTCGGTGATGAGCGTGCCGAGGCCATCCGCGACTATGTCGCCAAGGGTGACCGCTACCTCGGTCTGTGCATGGGGGCCTACCTGGCAGATGACGATAACCTCGGGCTCATCCCGCAGTCACTCGACACCGAAGCCGGCCGCCCCGGTTTTGAAGTGACCGGTATCGACGACGCTGCTGTGCGGGTGACGTGGGACGGCCAGGCTGATCATGTGTTCTATCAGGACGGCCCGTACTTTCCCAAGGCCAGTGCCGCCGCGCCCTACAAGACCCTCGCCACTTACCGCAATGGCGATGTAGCAGCGGCGCGCTATGCCTACCAGAAAGGCGTTGTGGTGCTGAGCGGGCCGCATCCGGAAGCCGGCCAGGAGTGGTTCGAGAATGCCGATATCCCACTGGACAAGATGCCGCGTGGGGAGCTGTTTGGCTCGCTCATACGCAGCGTTCAAGAGTTAGGCGTGACGCTCGGTAAACCCGTGCACCGCCATGACCAATGTCGATATCAGACTCGATGATGGCGTAACCAGGCTACTTGTACCGGGCCCCGCGCACTTAAGGTGAGGGTCATTGGCCGCCTGAGCACAACAAAAACAATGATTAGCCTGACTCCCAACGATTCCAACGGTCAGCTGGCGCAAGGCTTCAAGCCCCGCCACGTGACCATGTTGTCCATCGCCGGCATTATCGGCGCGGGGCTGTTTGTCGGCTCCGGACACGCCATCGCCGCCGCCGGGCCGGCGGTGTTGCTGGCGTATCTGTTCTCCGGCCTGCTGGTGGTGCTGGTGATGCGTATGCTCGGGGAAATGGCGGTGGCACGCCCCGACACCGGCTCGTTTTCCACCTACGCCGACCAGGCCATCGGCCGTTGGGCCGGGTTCACCATCGGTTGGTTGTACTGGTGGTTTTGGGTGCTGGTGATCCCCATTGAAGCGCTGGCCGCCGGGCATGTGCTCAACCAGTGGTTCCCCCAGATCGATGCCTGGCTGTTCGCCTTGCTCTCGATCATCCTGCTGGTGATCACCAACCTGTTCAGCGTCGCCAAATACGGCGAGTTCGAGTTCTGGTTCGCGATGGCCAAAGTGATTGCCATCGTCGGCTTTATTGGCCTGGGTTTCAGCGTGCTGATGGGCTGGATCCCGGATCGTGAAGCCAGCGGCTTGAGTCGCTTGATGGAGGAGCACGGTGGTTTTGCCCCCAACGGCCTGTCGGCGGTGGTGGGCGCGTTCATCACCATCATGTTCAGTTTCATCGGCACCGAAGCGGTGACCATCGCCGCAGCGGAATCGAGCAACCCGGCGCAGAACATCGCCAAGGCCACACGCTCGGTGATCTGGCGCATCGGTGTGTTCTACCTGTTGTCGATCTCCATCGTTATTTCCGTGGTGCCCTGGAACGACCCGCTGCTGGCGTCCGTGGGCTCCTATCAGCGCGCACTGGAGCTGATGAATATCCCCAATGCCAAGTTCATGGTCGACGTGGTGGTGTTGATTGCGGTGGCCAGTTGCATGAACTCCTCGATCTACATTTCCTCGCGCATGCTGTTCTCCCTGGGCAAACGCGGCGATGCGCCACGCGCGCTGAAAATCACCTCGGCGGCGGGTGTGCCCAGGGCGGCGGTGATCGCCAGCACTATCATCGGCGCGGGCATCACGCTGCTGAGCTATTTCATGCCGGCGGGGTTGTTCCAATTCTTGCTCGCCAGCTCCGGGGCCATTGCGTTGTTGGTGTACCTGGTGATCGCGATCTCGCAACTGCGCATGCGTCGGTTGCTGCTTCGACAGAACATCGAGTTGACCTTCCGCATGTGGCTGTTTCCCTGGCTGACTTACCTGGTGATCGTGTTCATCTGCCTGGCGTTGGGGGTGATGATGGTGACGCCGGAACATCGCACCGAAGTGTCTTCGACCATTGGCCTGGCGTTGGTGATTTCCTTCATCGGCCTGGTCACGGCGCGCCAGCACAATCGGGCGACCAAGCCGGTTGCGCTGGAACAGTCCTGAACCCGCGTGGAGAATCGCCGTGATGGACGCTGACGCGCCGGTTTGCCAGACCATCGGCTTTTTGCTGCTGGACCAATTCACGCTGATATCGCTGTCGTGTGCGGTCGAGCCGCTGCGCATGGCCAACCAATTGGCCGGCGAAGAACTCTACCGTTGGCAGACCCTGAGCCTCGACGGCCGGCCGGTGTGGGCCAGCGATGGCGTGTCGGTCACACCGGACGCGTGTGCGTTGGATCAACGTGGCTTCGACGCGGTGATCGTGTGCGGTGGCATCGGCATTCAGCAGGTTATCAGCCCTGCCCACATTGCCTGGCTGCGCAGCCAGGCGCGCTTGTATTGCAAGCGCCTCGGTGCGGTGTGCACCGGCAGTTGGGCGCTGGCCCAGGCGGGTTTGCTCGACGGTTTCCAGTGCAGCGTGCATTGGGAGCTGATGGCGTCGATGCAGGAGGCGTTCAGCCGCGTGCGGGTCAGCTCCAGCGTCTTCACCCTCGATGGCAACCGCTTTACCAGCTCCGGCGGCACCGCCCCGCTGGATATGATGCTGCACCTGATCGGCCGCGACCACGGGCATGAGCTATCGGCGGCGATTTCGCAGATGTTCGTGTACGAGCGCATTCGCAATGAACGCGACCACCAACGCGTACCGCTCAAACACCTGCTTGGCACCCAACAGCCGAAGCTGCAGGAAGTGGTGGCCTTGATGGAAGCCAACCTGGAAGAGCCCATCGACCTCGACGACCTGGCGGCCTATGTGCAAGTGTCCCGCCGCCAGTTGGAGCGCATGTTCCAGAAGTACCTGTACTGCACGCCGTCGCGCTACTACCTCAAGCTGCGCCTGACCCGTGCGCGCCAATTACTGATGCAGACGCCGATTTCGATCGTCGAGCTGGCGGTGATCTGTGGCTTCGTGTCCACGCCGCACTTCTCCAAGTGCTACCGGGATTTTTTCGGCGTGGCGCCCAGTGACGAACGCTTGGACATGCGCCTGCACCCGCCCGCCGCAGTGCGGCCGGTGACGCCATCCCCAGTACCGGAACGGCCCAAGAACACGTTGGAGCAAGCGCGCGACGAGCCGACATTTGCGAGTGTGCAGGTTCTAAGGCGATAAGGCGGCGGTGATAGGTATAGACACAACCTCGGGTACGCCCCTCCCACAGAGCCCAGCGGCCTACTCAAAGTTATCTAGATACCCATGCGCCTCAACGCTCAAATCCACTGGTCATTCAAAGCCGTACGCTCACCACCCTCATGCCCGGTATTCAGGACGCCCCTGGGCTCGATCATCATCAGCTTGGCTTCTCCCTCGGCTGCCGTTCTGTGCTCAATGCCGCGCGGCACCACATACAACTCACCCGGCGCCACGTACACAGGGCCTTCCGGAAGGTCGATGCGCAGCGTGCCTTCGAGCACCAGGAAGGCCTCGTCGGTTTCCGGGTGCGAGTGCCAGATGAATTCGCCTTCGATGCGCACCACCTTGAACTGGTAGTCGTTCATTTCGGCGACCACCCTTGGGCTCCATTGCTGGTCGATGAGCGAGGCCTTTTGTGCGAGATTTACAGGCTGTGATTGAGTCATGCGGGATCTTCCTGTCGATGAGAAGGCCAGACTACCCAGGCAAGCGGTCAGCAGGCTTGTACGATCCTGCAACCTCAGCGCACCCGCGTACGACTCTGCACCGCCAGGTCCAACGCCTTTTGCATATCCAGCCGTGCCGAACGACCCACGTCCTTGTCATTGAGTTGGTAGCTGCGCTCTGACGGCAGGATGGGCGCGGTGAGGTCCTGGGCATCGCTGCGTTCGAAATCATGCTTGTCGCCAATCGCCATGGCGCTGCGGCGTAGCAGCATGCGCAGTTGTTCGGGTTCCAGTTGCGGGTTGATCGACAGCATCGCTGCCAGCAGGCCTGCGACCATCGGTGTGGCGTAGGAGGTGCCGCAATGCACCGCGCCTTCCTCGTCGGCCGTGGCAGTGGCAGTGGAGGCATGGGCGCAGGCGGCGGCGGTGATGTCCACGCGCATGTCGACATTCGAAGAGCTGCGTGTGACGGCGTAAGCCGGGTCTTTAACGGCAATGCCGGTGCGCTGGTTGCGCTGGTGTGCGCCGACCACCAGCAATTGTTCGGTGATGAAGGAGGAGGGCAGGCGGTAGTCGTCACTGCCCGAAAACGCCGAGCCATTGCCGGCGGAGTTCACCACGATCACGTCGGGATGCTCCTTGCGCAGCCACAGGAAAAACTCTTCGAGCAATTCTTCATAGCCGCTCATGGCGATGCCCGAGCGCACCAGGGAATCGACGTCGTTGCCATTGACGTCCTTGGTGCCGACGCGATGAATGCCCCAGCTCCAATTGAGCACGCGCACGCCGTCTTCCACCAGGTTGACTGACGCGGCGATGTTGGCGGTAATGCCGGCATCAGAGTTGCGGTCGACAATCACCTCGAAGCCGCCGCTGGCCTTGTCCAACCCGCGCAGAAAGCCGCTATTGCCGCCATTATTCCAGCCTGCCGCGAGTATGCCGGCGACCGTGGTGCCATGGCTGTCCGGCGCCTGCGTATCGCGGGCATACACGCAGGTGCGCTTGGGCGAGCAGGGGCCGAGGTAGTCGACAAAATCCGCGGTGTCGAAATCCACCCCGCGTTCGATCACGCCGATGCGCACCGGTTGCGGCGCTATAGGCGTGTGCCGCCCGGGGATGCGTCGCTGGTAGTAAGCCACGGCGTCAAGAAAGCGGTTGGCGGCCCACTCGTCAGAGTCTGGCGCCGGCTTGTTTGGCTTTTCAGGGCGGGCCTGTTCGGCTTCTTCGGCTGCGGACTCTTCGATGACCACCGCATCCACGCTGGTCTCGCTGCCCAGGCGCAGCACCAGTGCATCGCGTTGCACCAGGTCCTTGGCCGGCAGGCGCAGTTGGTAGACGTTCAGCGGCGCAATGCTGCCCACTACGGTTGCGCCGTACTTGCGCGCCAGGCGCTCGGCTTCCTGGCGACCTTCGTGGTCTTCTTCAATCAATACGCTGACCAGGTCGACATAGGTGGTCAACCCATCCATGTTCCTGGCGACTTCACTTGGCCCGGCGGCGACCACCTGGCTGTGGCGCAGGCTTAGCCATGCGGCGTTGCTGGCGCGCGGGCCGTCTTCCAGCCACAGCGGGCCGCTCTGGTAGGCGGCGCTGTCCAGGTGCAGGCGTAACTGGTTGCCGTCGTGCTGGACGGCCTTCGCTGGCAATGCCTGGCCCGCCAGTTTCAGCCGCGGGGTGGCAGCGCCGAGGCCGCGCACGGTCAGGCACCAGTGCTGCTGACGGTTGTCCAGCAGGTCGCCACACCGCGTGAGGTTTTCCAGGCGCAATGGCTCCTGGGCTGCGGCATACGAGCTGGCAGTCAAGGTGAACAAGCTGAGGAGGGCGGCGCAGCGTAACGACATGAGCAGGGTTCCTTGCCTTTATGGCCTGCTGTTCCGACTGTATCAGGGCCTGCTTCGTTCAGCCTGCGCAACTGAACTCCCACTGCGCGGGCTGACTCATAACGAAGGAGCAGTGCACAGGATGGATGTGGCAATGACCCGACAACAGGCACTCAAAAGCGAAATGGGCACGGTCTTCGAAACCGACCTGCCCGCACGTCTCGATCGCCTGCCCTGGGGCCGCTTCCACACTTTGCTGGTGTTTGCCCTGGGCATCACCTGGCTGCTCGACGGCCTGGAAGTGACCCTGGCCGGCTCGGTCTCTGGCGCCTTGAAGAACAGCCCCGAGCTGCGCATGAGCAACTTCGATATCGGCCTGGCCGGCGGCGTCTACATCGCCGGCGCCGTGCTTGGGGCCCTGCTGTTTGGCTGGCTCACCGACCGCCTGGGCCGGCGCAAGCTGTTCTTTATCACCCTGTGGCTGTACATCGGCGCCACCGCCGCCACGGCATTTTCCTTCAGCCTGGAAACTTTCCTGCTGTTCCGCTTCCTGACCGGCATGGGCATCGGTGGCGAGTACACCGCGATCAACTCGACCATCCAGGAATTCACCCCGGCGCGCTTTCGTGGCTGGGTCGACCTCACCATCAACGGCACGTTCTGGCTCGGCGCGGCCCTCGGTGCCGGCGGCGCGATTGTGCTGCTCGACCCTCAAGTGGTCGGCGGCGACCTTGGCTGGCGCCTGTGCTTCGGCATCGGCGCCGCCCTGGGCTTGATCATCCTGGTGATGCGCCTGTGGCTGCCGGAGAGCCCGCGTTGGCTGATGATCCATGGCCGGCACGACGAAGCCCGGCGCATCGTCGAAGGCATCGAAGCGCGCCTGCGTGACACCGGCCACACGCTGCCCGCCGTCACTGGCCCGGCGCTACGCCTGCATGCCCGCGACCACACGCCCCTGGGCGAGATCTTCCACACTCTGTTCGTCAGCTACCGTCGCCGCGCCCTGGTCGGCATGACCCTGCTCACCGCCCAGGCGTTCTTCTACAACGCGATCTTCTTCACTTACGCCCTGGTGCTCACGGACTTCTACCAAGTCCCTGCCGAAAAAGTCGGCTGGTACGTGCTGCCACTGGCCCTCGGCAACTTCTGCGGCCCGCTGCTGCTGGGGCGCTTGTTCGACGTGATCGGCCGCCGCGTGATGATCAGCATGACCTACGCCATCTCCGGCGTGCTGTTGGCGTTGAGCGGCTACGCGTTCCAACAAGGCTGGTTCGATGTGACCCAGCAGGCGCTGGCATGGATGGTGATCTTCTTCTTCGCCTCGGCGGCGGCGAGCTCGGCGTATTTGACCGTGGCGGAAACCTTCCCGCTGGAGATACGCGCACTGGCGATTGCGGTGTTTTATGCCTTCGGCACCGGGCTGGGCGGGATTATCGGCCCGACGTTGTTCGGGCAACTCATACAGACCCAGCAACGCGGGAGTTTGCTGATTGGGTATTTGATCGGCGCAG
This sequence comes from Pseudomonas libanensis, assembly GCF_001439685.1. Taxonomy (GTDB): domain Bacteria; phylum Pseudomonadota; class Gammaproteobacteria; order Pseudomonadales; family Pseudomonadaceae; genus Aquipseudomonas; species Aquipseudomonas libanensis. The sequence goes on along the minus strand of NZ_JYLH01000026.1, from coordinate 30,939 downwards.
GGTTGATGTGCGCGGCGGCGCTGGTGCAGGCGGTGTGGGGCGTGGCGGCGGAACGCAAGGCGCTGGAAACGGTGGCGCGGCCGTTGTCACAGGCTGAGGATTGAGGAGTGTATTCCCCATGGGAATGCAGCACATAAAATTAATGAATTTTTCTTATCTCTGTGGGTGACGTAAGTTGCTTCAAGGCCACGGAGAACCGCCTTGAACTCGACCCCATCCAACCCTGCTGAAAAATTCGATACCTCAAGAGCCAGTGAATACGCACGCCAGAGCCGTATCGCCCTGGCGGGGTATGACGCTTGCCAGGATCTGGCAGCCTGCATGCTGGCGGCAAGCCTTGGCGATGCGCCCTCGGCCAACATACTCGTGGTTGGCGCGGGCGGTACGGGGCAGGAGATCATTGCCATGGCCGGGCTCGAGCCGGGCTGGCGCTTCATGGCCGTTGATCCCTCCCAGCCGATGCTGGAAGCGGCAAGGCAGCAGTTGCAAGTAAACCACTTGCTTGAAAGAACCACCTTGCATCTTGGGCCGCTCGAAGACCTGCCAGCAGATGCGTCATACGACGCCGCCACCTTGATCGGTGTACTCCACCATCTGGAGGGGGATGAGGCCAAGCGCCAGATTCTGCAATCGATCCGGGCGCATCTCAAACCGGGCGCACCGCTGATTGTCGCGGGCAATCAATATGCTTATGCCAGCCAACCGTTACTGCTGGCGGCCTGGGGGCAACGGTGGCGCCAGCATGGAGCCAGCGGGGACGAAGTAAAGGCCAAGCTCGGCAAAATCCTCCAAGGCGCCGACCCTCCACATTCCGAAGCGGCGGTTCAGAAACTGTTGCACGATGCCGGGTTTGGCGACGCGACGCGTTTCTTCAGCAGCCTTTTCTGGGGGGCCTGGTTGACGTGTAAAACGGGGGAGTGAAAGGCCGATTTCAGATCGCCCGCACATTGGCCAATCGCCGGCGCCAATCGCCGCCATGCTGATGGTGGCATTCTTCTTCGGAGTCGAAACTGACGCAACGGGCCATGTGCGTGACCTGCACGCCTGCGTCATTCAGCGCGACGGTGGTCAGCTCGTGCATGCGTGCGTCAGCCCCGGTGGAGAGCGCGTGCTCCTTGCTCGCACGGCTGTCGAACACCCAGGTCACGCGCAGGCTTTGGGGGAAGGCGCGGTAGTCGACGGTGTGGGTCAACCAGTCGAAGCCCGGGATTTCAGCTTTCGCGATTTCGCAGGCTTCGGTCAGGGTTGCGATGAGACGACGTTCAATCCGTGCGTGATCGCGTGAGGCAGGCGGCATAAAGGCTCCAACGGGCTTATGGTTTGTCGCCCTCGCAAATGGCTTTCAGGCCCAGAACGGTGGTAGGGGTCGGGCCCAGATGAGAGGTTGTGCTCACCAGCATATTGGCGCCGGCGTCACCTTCCAAGCGATAAGGTTTGCCATTGCAGACCTTTGCGGCTTTCTGGTTGATATTTTCCAGCAGGCCTTCCCTGGAGTTGAAGATGCTGCCATGGCTGCTGATCATGTATTCACCCGGGGCAACTTCATTGGCGCCGGTGAATGTGCAGCCGCTCAAGGCCAGGGTGATGCATCCAAGCGAGAGTAATTTTTTCAAGTCCGGGAATCCTGGGAGTGGGTTGGGGCGTCAGGCGATAGGCTGATCAGAGCGAGGGTTGTTGCAACGAGGGGCGCAAACGTTGCCACTCATTCCAGCAATCCTCGGCAACGATGTCCGGGTAACCCCGCTCTTGTTCCATCGCCAGCGCGGTGGAGAAGGTTACCGCAATGCAGGTGGCTTGGTCGCGGATATCGCAAACTTCGACTTCGCTGAGGGGGGCGCCTTTTTTCGATTCGGCGGCTGTCAGCACGGCGGCGAGGGCGGGGACAAAAACCAGGCAGAGGGGCTCAGTGGGCATCGGCTTTTTTCCTGAGTGGGGTGGGTGGCGCGCTTATTGTTCAGGGTTGATCAGTGATCTCAGCGTATGGTCCTCCCAGGCGCCAGCAATTTTCAAATAGGCTCGCGCATAACCTTCCTTTTCAAACCCCAGCGATTCCAGAAGGCGTTCACTTCGCACATTGCGGGGTAAATGATTGGCCATGATCCGGTGAAGGCCCAGTTGCTCAAAACAGTGGCGGTTGGTGGCTTGAAGGGTCTTTTTCATCAGACCGCGACCCTGGGCAGATTCCGCCAGCGAGAAGCCGAGATGACAGGCCTGAAAAACCCCCTTTACGATGTTCGAGTAGTTACACCGCGCTAGAACCTCTCCGCTCTCGGACTCAAGCAAAAGGAAAAACAGAGCGTTGCCAGCTTGCATACTGTTTACCTGCTGCTCGACCCTGGCCCTGGCGCTGCCCGTAGTGAAATATTCCTCGTCCCTGAGCGGCTCCCAGGGTTGCAGATGCCTGCGGTTGACGCGTTCGTAACGGCTGATCCTCTCGAAATCGTCGCATGACAATGGCCGAAGGCAGTAGCCCTCAACGCAATACTCCATAAACCCCTCCAGATTTATCAATGCCCCGACACTGATTGCGTAGCCGCGAAGAATAGCGCCGCTGCGTGTAAAGCGACCCCTTTTAAGGCAAACAGGTCTACCATGCCAACCCCGGCAGTGGTTCCACTCGCTCCCGAACTCAATTTTTCAAGGTAGCGATAATGTCCATCGACCAGATCTCCCTCCCCAAAGGCGTCGGCCCTCATGCCGCCAAGCTGCTTGACGCTATTACTGGCGCCTCCACCCATGAAGAACTTAACCGTGCTGGCGGAAAAGCCGAGGGTTTTGTGCTGGGTTTGGAGTCCACCAAGGCGATCAAAAGCCAAATTGCCGAGTCGCTGTATGTGGCTTATGACGATGCGGCGAGCAATCGGGCCAGTGAGCTGAAAGGCTAATGCAAGTCAGTCCATGGCTGCGGTAATGAGGGCGTCCTTGTTGGGCGAATAACCAAAGACAGCCTGGACTGCCTAAGCACACAACGTATAAACCCTAATGCCATTGCTCGCAGCGCTTATCCATCCTCTTTGCGGGTCTTGCTCTCCAGGTAGTGTTCGCCCCAGGACTTCATCGCTTCCAGTATCGGAGTCAGTGTGCTTCCGAGCGCCGTCAGCGTGTACTCCACCCGTGGAGGCACTTCGGCAAATACTTCACGGCTGACAATGCCGCTTGCCTCAAGCTCGCGCAGCTGCAACGTCAACGAGCGCTGCGTGACCCCACCGATCAGCTTTTTCAGTTCGCCGAAACGCTTGGTTCCGCTCAGCAGGTAGTGAATGATCAACGGCTTCCATTTGCCGCCCGCGATGTGGACGGTGATTTCGACCGTGCATCGGTATTGATCGAGCTTGTCACGCGCCATGACGCTGCCTCAGGCCAGATAAAGACTCAATAGTATATTTTTTACCCTTATGTATAAAGAGTGTGCCTACTTGTAAAAAATATACTGGATTTCGATAATCGTGCCTTACGCAAGCATGCCTTCCACGCCGGAGAACAGATCCATGAAAGCCGCTTTTTATGAGCGTCAAGGCCCTGCACATGAGGTGTTTTGCGTCGCCGAAATCCCTGATCCCCAGCCCGGCCCCGGAGAAGTCCGAGTGCGGGTGCACGTGTCGGGACTGAACCCAACCGACCTCAAGGCCCGCACCGGGTTCTCCTGCGCGATGCCGTTCTCGCGGATCATTCCGCACCAGGACGGCGCGGGCGTCATTGACGCCGTGGGCGATCCGCAAGAGGCTGGTCGGGTAGGCCAGCGGGTATGGATCTATGAAGCGCAATACGGCAGGCCGACAGGAACCGCGGCCGGCTATGTCGTGGTGCCGTCGGCGCAGGCTGTGCCACTGCCTGATAACGTATCTTTCGAGGTCGGCGCATCACTCGGCATCCCGGCCTTGACTGCTCATCGTTGTCTGTTCGCCGATGGCGACATCCGGGGTAGGAATGTACTGGTGCAAGGCGGAGCCGGCGTGGTCGGCACTGCCGCCATCCTCCTGGCAAAGTGGGCGGGCGCGTGGGTAGCGGCCACCGTCAGGAATGAAGAGCAGGCCGCCGTCGCTCGGGCGGCGGGGGCGGATCTAGTGTTGGACCGTCTAAATGAAGATGTTGCCGCGGTAGTCAAGGCACGCACGGGCAACATGGGTGTGGACCGCATCGTCGACGTTAACGTGAAGACGAACCTGGATATAGACATTGCATGCCTGGCGCCTGGGGGTGTCATCAGTTCCTACGCGATGACACATGCCACCGATGCGCTCACGTTGCCGCTGTTAAGCGCGATGGTGCATGGATGCGTGCTGCGCTTCGTGTTTATTTATTCGGTACCGCTGGCGGCGAAAATCGACGCGATCAGGGACATCAACGCTTGCCTGGCCAGTGGCAACTATGTACCCCATATCGGGATGAGTGTGCCGCTGGAGAGGATCGCCGACGCGCACCTCGCTCTTGAATCGGCATCCGTTATAGGCAAGGTACTCGTCGCTTTGTGAGCGCGGTCTGAAAATCGGGGCCAGACCACAATTTTATAACCGTGGTCTGTCCCCGCTCTCTCCATTTAAAACAAAGGTGGTCTGACCCCGTTTTTCCCGTTTTCAATGGTTTCTCTCCTGTCAGAGTTAGACTTTGGACTTGGAATGCCCTGAGAAATGGGATGCAGCCTGTTCAAAACTTTGTTCTGCACGTGGATTCCACTGCACGCCAGAGCGGGCTTCAATCTCAGGTTTCAGCTGCTGGTTGTCGTCATAGTCTTCGCGGGGGTGAAAAAATAGCGGCTGTACCGCGTCCAAGCTTCGTAAGTAATCGGCATATGAGCTCAGATATTGCTGCCGTTCGTCATCGCTGAGCTGCGCCGGCATCCACGCAGCAAACGGGGGAAGAACTGTGAAACCTGTATAAGCCAGGATGCCGTTATGGATGGGCCAAAGTACGTGATGCAAGTCGCCATCAATGCCAGCAGGTGTATAAAGACTGCTGGCGGTGCCTGTGGTCAGACAGAGCATGGCCCTCTTTCCTTTGAGTAGGCCTGATCCATACTTGTGCCCCGATGAGTACGCGAACCCGCGACTTAACACCCGGTCTACCCAGCCTTTCAGAATGGCCGGCATCGAAAACCACCACACAGGAAACTGAAAGATCACCAAGTCAGCCCACATGACCTTCGATTGCTCAGCCTTGACGTCGTAGGTCTGAGAATTGTTTGCGAACGCATGTTCCTGCTCGCGGGAAAGATCGAGATAGTCAGGATTCGCGCGACTATCCGGAAAGTCACCCACGCCCAGCTCAGCCTTCCAATTCATCCCGTAAAGATCGCTCACCTGAACCTGCTGACCGAGTTCGCGCAGCGTTTCGACAGCTACGTCCTTTAACGCAGCGTTGAAAGACCTTGGTTCTGGATGCGCTAACACTATTAACGTCTTCATAACTGCATCTTCTCCTTGGGATTTTTGGGTGTCGGGTAACTTCTTTCGTCTCCAGTCTGTTCAACCGCTTTGCTGAGATTCACCACGAGCAGGCCGACAATGGTCAAGCCTGCGCCCAGCAGAAATCCGAAGCTCGTCTGCTCTGCGAGCCACAGATATCCCATCAGTACGCCAAACAGCGGACTCATGAAAGCCAGCACTCCAAGGCGTGCAGCGAGATAGCGACGAAGCATCCAAAACCAGATCAAGTAGCTTGCCACCGACACAATTAGCGTCTGGAAAACCAGGCTGGCGACTGCGCCGGATGAAAAAGTCATCGAGCTTTGGCCTGCCAGCAGGCTCAAAGGCAGTAGAAAGAGAAAGGCACCTGCCAGTTGGTAAAACAGGGTCTGGGTTGCCGGCGCTTCACTAAGGCGAGTGGTACGCACCGCCACCGTCGTAAATCCCCAAGTAGCGCCCGCACACAAGCCCAGCAGGTCGCCCAGAAGGCTACTTGCGTTCGTGCTCTGAATGGCTGTCCCATCGCGTGGCATGAGAAAGGTGATGGCAATCCCTGCGAACGCTAGAGACATACCAAACCACTGAATCGCACTAAGACGTTCCTCCGGCAAGCGTATGTGAAGACCAATGGCGGCGAATAAGGGAGCCGTATAAAGGAAAACCGCCATATGCGAAGCACTTGTCCAGCGTAACCCTTGCGCGACGAACAGAAATTCACCAGCGAACAGAATGGCCACGACCAACCCGGAGCGGCACCAGACGCCTGATAACCACATTTCCCTCATGATCCATTTTCCGATCATCCAGACCAGGGCTGCAGCGACTCCGGAGCGAACAGCGACCTGCATGATAGGAGCTATGTCGCCCGCAACCGCCTTCATTGCCACTTGCTGGGCACCCCAAATGAGGCAGAGCAGCACCATCACCACAGTGGCAGCCCCGTCTGCTGACTTCCTCACTTATCGGCACCTTTTATCGTTGATGATTTATCGTCAAACCACGTTACCCGGACAATCGGCATTGGCTTTTCCTTTGAGAATCGAGATTAGTTCTGCGCTGTGGCGAAATTCGATTGTGGGAAAGTACGCAAGCCGCTACAAATCATGTGTTTTCGATCTATAGAAGAGAAAAACTACGTCATGAGAGCTGACACGCCCCTAAGGGCTATAGCTTGCTTCGACGCGGTTATGCGCACTGGCAGCGTCAATGCTGCTGCAAGCCAGTTGTTCGTAACGCCGGGAGCAGTAGGGCAACAGATCCGCAAACTGGAAGGTTGGCTAGGCACGCCATTGTTCGTACGCAGTGTGCGGAGGCTGCAACCAACGGCGCAAGCACGGAGCTACTGGGAGCAGGTGAAGCCGGCTCTTCGCCAGCTGGAGACAGCCAACCTAGCCGTCCGTGGTCTTAGAGACAGGCAGGTACGGTTAAGCCTGCCGCCGGCGTTCGCTGGCTCCTGGTTCGCAAAGCGGATGCCGTTGTTCACGGAGCGTCATCCAGAGGTGCACCTGCACCTGAGCGCATCCACCGATACCGTGGATTTTAATGACGCTACCTACGACCTGGCGGTGCGACATTTCGATGGATTTGGCGGTGATGTGAACGCAGAACTGCTATTGCCCGACGAGGTAAGGGTCTATTCCAGCCCGGCTTATCGCGAACGGCTCCAGTTGCATAGCCTTAATTGTCTGCCGGGAGCAACGTTGCTCTATACGACGTCTCATGCTCACTGGTCTCAATGGCTATCGTCGGTCGGTATGTCCCTCGATAGCTTCTCGAGCAGCCTCAAGTTCGATCAGTCTGAGCTGGCAATCGACGCGGCGCGCCGCGATCAAGGTTTGGTGCTCACCAGCCCTTGGCTGGTTGAGGAAGATGTACAAAGGGGCCTTCTCGTACCTGTCTTTGACTCTGTACTAAAGACGGGCAAGGGCTACTATTTGGTGCAGGCCAAAGATGTGGTGTTGGGTGAGGCAGCCCAGTTGTTGCGCCGGTGGCTTTGCGACGTAGCGCAGCGAGTTCAACAAAATTGATACTTGAAGCCGGTGCTTTTTATTTAACGTGAACGGCAGCATGGAAAAGGGGACGGATTTATTTCAAGGAGATGTCCCCTTTTCGTGCATTGAGCTCTCTAAACCTCAGTAAAAGTCATAATAAAGCGCCCATTCGCCGGTTTGGATGTGCTTCCAGAACATGAGGCTGCCGCTGTCGATCACATTCAGGCCAATCTTTGCGTCTGACGAAATTTGGAAAACAAATTCAAAACCTTCACCAGGATCCACCCCCGACTGGCAGAACGACGGGTAGCCGCCGATCTTGTGTTCGTAGGTGTGAGTGATCAGGTCGTAATAGCTCTGTATCTCGCCCGCACGTTCCAGTTTGAGTATTGCTTGTTCAACATCCGTCGGCACGCCACCGCCATCCCACAGCGGAAAGTCCTGCGGCACTGCCTGGGCTTTGAGCGGGAAGGCTTTGAGAAATGAGCCCTCCACCGGCAGCGCTTTGCGTATTAACACATCCTGCGGACCATATTCGCGGATCACCCAGTTATTGCCCATGGGCTCAAAATGCTCAGGAAACGGATTTGAGATAAAAACCGTCAGGACACGAATCCCTTTCAGTAGCGGGCTGGTGAAGGGAAGGGCGGGCAGGTAAAACTGTGCATAGGGGAGCAGCTGTTGCCCTGCCTGATTGGTGGGCACGCCTTCGTCGGGGCGGAACAGGAAGACGTTGCCCAGCCAGCTTTCTTCGTCGGTGCCAAGAGGACGAAAGCCGCCGGCACTGAATTTTATGGCGGGGCGTGCCAGGCGTTGCTTGATTTCTGAAGTGTTCATGGAAATGGTGCGTTTCCTTTTTTGTTATCCAGCGTAAACGCTATAGCAGGTGGCCTTGTATGCCGTTCTCGGGCGACTAGTGGACCTAGTGTAGATCTTCGTAACCGGCAGAAAACTGCCAAAAGCACACATTCGCTGCGGTCTATAGCCTTACCGGATTCGCGCCCATTGTATGTAGTTGTGTTTATTTTTGGAGCAAGGAGCACACCATGCCGTTCAACAATATGACCTTCCAAAGAACGGTTAGCCGCATCTGAGATTTAATTAGGCGAGGTGCGAGACTACCCCTCTTTCCCACTGTATTCGCTTTGGGGCGATTGCGACCGTTGGCAATCGGCAGCCTTCGCCCGTAAGAACCGACGGGAGAGTACACGCTAGTTATTTTCTAGTCCTGAGCCTGTTCGCCGAGGCATGCGAGTACCTTTCATCGTGCCTGTTAGCCACTTTGCTGCTGTCGAAAACGGAAAGTAATGCAGGTACTAGGTAGTGGCCCTGTGCTACTTTTATCGAAGGCCGCGCTTCACTTTGATAAAGCTGCCTTACTCCCCTGCTTCTACCTGCGATATTGGAACGGTGACACGCAATGGATGCCAGCATTCAGAAGATTGAACTCTACAGCCACACCCTCGAAACACCGCAGAGCAAGCTTGATACAAATCAGGTCAGGCAAGCATTTTCGACGATTGCCTCGACGTGGTCGCAGAAAATCAATGCCGGCTTTTACGATTTGTTTACTAACCTGGATGGCCTTTATGAAGACGGCGACGATCTGGCAGACAAGATCCGCGTCCAGGCAATAGGGCAAGGTATCAAACTCACCGTGGCCCACGGGATTTACGATATCGACGAAGAGCGCTTCTACGACGCGTTCATGCAGCGCTACGATTCATGGGATGAAGACTTCGGCGTATTGGCCGAGCAATACGAAGCCATTGTCGAGCGTTCAGCCGAGGTGGATGCGCATCGCACCAATCGTCGCCGTGGTCGTCGCCAATGGGTAGGTTATGGTTCAGAGAAGGCGGTATACGATGCCGACGCAAAAAACCTGATGTCCAATATTGGTCATGGGGTATTCAACCTGATGGCCAAAGGGGTCAGCGCACTCGGCGACTCGTTCAAGAAAGACGAAATTTTCAAGAGACCGGCAACGGTCAAGGCTTTCGCAGACGGTGCCAGCAATATCGTTAATGCGGCTTACCTTGCGACCCTCGACGCCATCAATGCCGATTCGCCCGGTAAGTTGCACAGCTATTCAAAGGACGAGATCAGAAAGTCCCAGGCGATTACCGAGAATATTGAAAAAGGCCTGATCCCCGAAGATGCCGTGCTGTTGTCCGCGGTCAAGGCGATCAGTGTTTATCCCTACAACGAGCGGATCTATCCGATCCTGCTACGGAAGTTTGGCGGTGATCAAGGGCGACTCGATGGGGTTGTGGAGTACTTCGGCATGGGCGGCCTGCTCAAGGAAAAGCAAGCGTTGATCCAGGAGCAACTGCGCCAGTGCGACCTCAGCACGGTGGAAAGTTTCAGTGCCAGTCGCCCGGCCATCGAGCGCTATGCGCAATTCATCAATTATGAACGTTTCGATGAACACTGTGAGCGAGTGATCGAGAAAATCGTGGCACGCGAGGCTCAGGCAAGCGCGCTGTCAACCGTTACGCCCGCGCTTTCAGTCGCAGCGACACACACCGGCTGCGCTTCGACCGTGGCGACCGCCGCACAAGGTTTCACGTCCAACGCAGATCACAAATTCTACGTGGCGCCGGACTTGCCGACGAAGAAGATCCTAGCTTTTGAATCCAAGAATGCGCTGAATATTGCCAAGGACGAAGTGGTGTTCTTCTTCGACGAGACGGTGTTCGGCTCTGGCGACAAGGGCGTATTGGTTGATCTCGAGTTCGTGTATGTGCGCCTGCAATTCAAGGAATCGCACCGCGTAGCACTTGCCGATATCGCCGACGTTACCATCAGCGGTCTGATGAATAAAAAGCTGACGTTGGTCAAGCGTGACGGAACCAAGGTGGATGTGGTTCTGACCCAAAGCAACAAGGGGGCAACCAGCCTAAGCGAAGCCCTTGTGGGGCTGGTACGGTTGAGAGGGGCGACCAGGAACTGATCTACCAAGCCAATGATCTCTTTTGGCCTGATACTTTCCGACTCTTGGGAAAAGGGGACGAATTTATTTCTAGGAAAATAAATCTGTCCTCTTTTCGGTCAAACTATTGCTACCCATGAGCGCATTAAAAATAGGCACAATAGCTCGCCAGGCTTGCTCTATTAACAGACGGATTCGTTCATGCATCACCGCATCCACGCCGCTTACCATCAAGCGGCCTTCTCCCGCAGCAGTTGCGCGTGGTTGACCATTGACGATGTGGCCATCGAGCAATGGTTGGCCTCCCACCTGAATGACGCCAGTGTCGCCCTGCTTGGGCTTTCCTTAATGTGGTTAATGGATGAGGAAGAAGATGCCCTCGCCAGGCGTCGCTTCATTCCCGGCGAGGACGGCAGCTCCACCCTTGTACCACTGCTGGTGTGCAGCGATGATATGGACTTCGACTGCACCGTGCTGATGGTCGAACAGGTTATCGACGGCGACACCGTGCATTGGCGGCGTTTCGGCTGGAGCGCTTCCGGCAAGCTGGAAGTGGGTATTTCTACTCGCTGGAACGCGGAAAACCAGCCGGGAAGCTTTTCCCTGGAGGAGTTCCGCGCAGCGCTGGAGACGTTCGACAAACTGCAGAAGGAACCGCCAAGTCAATGAGGAGCACGGATTTTAAGCAGCAACTTCCCGAGCCCGACGATGCTGCTAAAGTGAAGCTTCACAAGCTGTTGGCTGCCGGCACAATTTTGTCAGTGATGAATAAGACCAAATGGGCCGAGCTGATCGAGGCAATGCTTCGCTCACCGCAAATGCAACCAGAATTCAGACTGCACAGTGTTTTAGCGCCGAGCGGCTATTGCACAGACTGGGATGGCGATTGGCATTACCACGTCCATCCGGTAGCGGAAATCGAGTGGATCGAACTCAGAGCGGTTTCGCTCGATTGGTTGCTGTCCACACTGAGAAAACACAACCTTGCGTTTTCGATCGAAGGCCAAACGCCTCGTGTATGGGGCTACACCAGACTTGGCATGCAGCCTGTTTGGTGCTGAACTCAAGCGTTTTTAACGACGGCTTTCGGCCCAAGAGAGACTCACCACGAACAAGCCGGATTGGTCCCAGTAAACTGCGTACTTACCCAAGGCCACCCCTGTGGTTCGGCGCCCGCTGTTGCTCGATTATGATCGGCTATTTTTCGGAGCCGCTGTACGCGTCATACTTGGAAACCGTGCCTGCGCAATGTGCGTATGGAAACGAGTAAGTGGTTGGAGCCTTTAGAATCTTCTTCGAGGGCTAGCGCTCTTTTGGTCGAGCTCTGCCTGTCATGATGGGGCTTTCGGCCAAAAGGAGCCAGTCGGATGCCTCCAGGAAATCAGGGCCGATTCACTTCGTCGAAGTATTCGCAACCCGTCTTCATGACGAACTTTCACCCGTTGAACTGCCGTCGCGTGTAACTCTGTGAGCGTTTCCCGCGTCACATCAGCGTTGCAGCGCCCACCGCTCTGCGCTCCGAGGCTCCCTGATTTGGGATGCCAAGCACAGAGCACGGCAACCCGCCCACTGCTCCTCGAGTCTCGGTGGTTAAGTCACGGTGGGATTTCAAACGCAAAAAATGGCGTTGTTTAGAGCCTATTAAATGCGCACGACACATTATTGGAAAGTTAGACATCAAGGAGCTACACATGGGGTTTCTCACAGGCAAACGCGTTCTGATCGTCGGTGTAGCCAGTAAACTGTCAATAGCCTCCGGTATCGCGTCAGCCATGCATCGCGAGGGCGCCGAGCTTGCCTTCACCTACCAGAATGAAAAACTCAGAAGTCGAGTGGAAGAGTTCGCGACTGAATGGGGTTCAAGCCCTGAGCTGTGCTTCCCCTGCGATGTCGCCAGCGATGAGGACATCGCAGGGGTGTTTGAAAAGCTGGGACTCCAATGGGATGCACTGGATTGCATTGTCCATTCTGTAGGCTTCGCGCCAGGTGACCAACTGGATGGAGACTTCACAGAGGTCACCACACGTGACGGCTTCCGCATCGCCCACGACATCAGCGCATACAGTTTCGTAGCCTTGGCGAAAGCCGGTCGCTCAATGATGCAGGGCCGTAACGGTAGTCTTCTGACTTTGTCCTACTTGGGCGCAGAGCGAACTATGCCGAACTACAACGTCATGGGTATGGCCAAGGCTAGCCTGGAGGCAGGTGTGCGCTATCTGGCGGGTAGTCTTGGTCCGGACGGTACTCGGGTCAACGCAGTGTCGGCAGGCCCCATTCGTACCCTTGCAGCCACCGGTATAAAGAACTTCCGCAAGATGCTGGCAGCCAACGAAGCGCAAACTCCATTGCGACGGAATGTGACTATCGAAGAGGTCGGCAATGCTGGTGCCTTCCTTTGCTCCGACCTGGCATCTGGTATCAGCGGTGAAATCTTGTACGTGGACGGCGGTTTTAATACGACCGCTATGGGGAATGTAGACGATTAATCCAGCTGGGCGCCGTGGGGCGTTAGCGGATGTTGGCTTGATTGCTGCGTCTGAAATGGCAGCAATCGGCCATTAGCCGACATTCACGAAAGACGGCTTTCGACCCAGAGTGTGTAAAAACGCTTCGTCATTGATCCGTGCAGTGACACATTGGTTGCTTTGGACTGGTCAGACCGTCGAAAGAGCAATCGCTTTTTCTAAGATGGCCTGCAACATCTGCTCCGGTGATTGTGCCTTGTTGAAGACGCTCGATGACAATTTATCAGAGTCGTTTTCAGTCGACTGCCTGAGAAGGGCGAGCGGCCCCGATTGTTCTAACTGCTCTTGGTAAAGACTTTTTATACTGTCCCTAAAACCATCAGGGTATGCCGCTTTCTCGACCGCTGGAAGATCATCGAAATAGTCCATGATGCCTTTGAAGATTTCACTGTTGTCACCGCCGTTCGTTATATTGGCGTACAACTTGGAAAAATAGGTTTCATCCTGCTTACTAAGTTCCCCATAGGCGGCATATCGTTCTGCATCCGTATAGGTTCCTGAATCATCATAAACAATATTGCTTAGCCCGTTTCGGGCCATACCCTCAAATGGGTTTGGAAGTTTTTCCGGGGGGGCTTTAGAAAGCCCAATTGCGTAATCCAGTGACTGCTGACCTAACACCAAACGGGCAGGGTCGTCTGTTTTGGGAAGTAGGTCCTCATTATTAAGATTCCCGCCAGCAATCCGCTGCCCGAAACTGTACATATCGCTCTGACCTTTTGCATATTGTCCTTTTAAATCCCTATTGGACATAGAGGCTTGTTTATCATCAGCGCTACTTAATGCGTACAGTGCCCGTGCAGAATCGGAGATTGTGACGGTCTCCGTCGTCTTGAGGGGGGCATCCCCTGAAGGTAAATTTACAGGGTTGGACGAAGGAGGCTTCTCTTGTGTAGAAACCTTTGCCTGTGTGCTTGCTTGATACGATTTAATCGAAATATCCATGGTGATACTCCATGCGCTGGAGATAGATCGAGCGCTATCTCCAGCTAGGGTGCCTATACAAATGTCGGATTATTTGATTTCAAATTCGACAGTGTAGTTATAGGGAGGCGCCGATTGAATTGCTGTGATATTGGCGTTGCAAGTAGCCTTATCGGAACCAGTACTAGTGCCCATTTTAGTCCAGCTAGGGGTTTTAGTTGTTGGATTGACTTGGTGGCTTGCTGCAAAACGACATTTCTTATTGCCTGACGTATAGACGAATCGCATTCCTGAAACCGTATCCGCCACACTGGTCAGGGCAAATGTTGTCGTTGCAGACGGCAGAATCGTACTTGGGGTGGGGGCTACACTCCCTGAAAAGTACTCGAAAGTGTAGGCGGCTGGACCGGTCGTAGAGTTCTTCACCTTCACGGTGACGATTATGCCTGCCTGGGCAGATGCAATCATAGAAGCGAATAGAGTTGCTGCCCCGAACAGTTTAGCGAATCTCATAAATATCCCTTTAATTTGATAATCACTATGACTCTTGTCCTTGCGCGTCGTCTTGTATAGAAAAGACAGCAAGACTCAACCTCTATAACGGCAGGTGACCAGAATTCTTTAAGCCAAGGGTTGCCGTTTTTGACACGTCGGATGAATAAGGATTTCGCAACCTGCAGGAACTAACACATGTCCAGCCTGCAACCCTTCAATTTCAATAGCTTGCGCAGTGGTCCTGGTTGCCGCTACCGGCTATCACCATAGTGGTGAGGAACTGCGCAGCGAGAGTCCTTACTACTGCCGCTGACCCTGCCAGCAAATCTTCCGTTCACCCCAAAGGCGGGTCAGGACTATGAACTGATTCTGTTGGACGGTGACCAGTGCCTGGTCGCGTTGCAGCGCTTGAACCCGGCTGGCCAAGCTGAAAACGAGCCTGTTGAAAAGGCAGAGCTTTGCGTACGTTGAGGTGCATCATATCCAGCTAGCAAGCTGGGCCAATCGCCGGAATATGCTGACGAACATAATAATTGTCGAATTCACTGCTTTCGATGAACTGAAAGCCATGGCGGGTATAAAAGCGATTCGAAGCGCTTTCTTTGAGAGCACCCACTTTAATAGGAAGCGCAGCCGCATCCGCCTCTTTGAAAATCTGAGCGAGAACAGCAGACCCTACCCCTGATCCCTGCGCGCTCGGCCTTACATACAAATGATCGAGCAAGAGTTCATTGTGGTGATGTTTGACCACTACGAAACCCACCCTCTCTCCAGATGCCTTGATGTAGCGTGTGTTGCGAGCTTCAAAGCCGCTAAGAAACCGCTCCCGCGCACGGACCGGATCAAATCGCCCAACACGCTCCAGACTCTCGCGCATGGCCTCAATTCGAATGGCTACCAGATTATCCAAGTCGCTTTGTTGAGCGGGGACCAAAATGATGGGGGAATTTTGATTGGGTGCGACGGGCATATGGTGTGCTCCAACTACCATCCTGGGGGCTCAGTATAGAGAGCCTGATGCTGATGAAGCGACCCGCATGGTATGTTCACGGCATATATGGAGTAACGGTCCCAGGAAGGAAATTGCAATGCCAGTAGACACCCACCCAATCCGCATTCTCTCGCAACGCCTTAGCATTGAACCCTTCTGCGAGCAGGACGCTGCTGAGTCCCTTGTCTCACACCGTCTCTGACGCGCTACATGTCCTGGGAGGCGGGTAGCGGAAAAATATGATTCGGTTGTGTACCAGATACCGATGGTTTAACTCTGGGTATAGGGTTTGCCGATTGCTGCCCTTTACGAACGGCAGAAATCGGCCGGAAGTGGCTGGTCGACTGATTAAAGTGGGTCGGTTACGCTGACGTTTTTCGCATAATTGGAAAGCGTATGTCAGAGGTGTACCAAGGAAGCTGCTTATGCGCAGCCGTCAGTTACGAGCTATCCACCACGCCGAAAGCAGTAAGCCATTGTCATTGCCGCCAGTGCCGCAAAAGTCACGGGGCAGCATTCGCTTCGTACGGCAGCGTTCCCCGTAAGGCACTACGGATACTTTTCGGCGCCAACAGCATCAAAACCTATACATCTTCAGAGACGGTGTTACGCGAATTCTGCGCGCACTGTGGCTCGACATTGTTCTGGTCACGATCTCAAGGCGAATTTGCCGACTGGGTTTCGATAGCACTGGGCACGCTCGACACGCCCTTCATGCCTGGAAAGCAAAAACACGTTCATGTCGACTCCGCAGTTCACTGGTACATGCCATCCAAATCATGCTCCCGGATTGGCTGAATGCTTCGAGTCATTTTCAGTTGGTCATGACAGGCAGAAAACGGCCAAAAGCGGACAGGTACGCAGGGTGGGCAGCTCTTCCTTGACGCCTGGCGGCGTCTACAGAAGAAGGGACGATTCAGTTCATCATCAGCCTGATTTAAAAGGCAGTTCGCCGAGAGAAGTTTCGTGTGCCTTGATTCCCGAATGTGGATGAATAAGACTCCATCCATTATCTGAGGTCGAACCAACGACCGAAGTTGCCGAAGTGGGATTACTTTCGAGCAAGGGGCCGGCGATGCAGCAAAAAACGTTCGAAATAGTGCGAACAGATAAAATCCACGAAATTGTTTCGCCAACCGTAGAGTCACTTTTACAGCCGTTAGGGTTCGAAGTTCAGGGCCCGTTATCCTGGCTTCGTAGCGTCAATGCTCCCATTCGCCAACTCTTTCGACTTGAGCAGTGGAAAGGCGGGGCACTAGCGCCGTCATGGGCTCTGTCACTGGACTTCGTTCCCCATCTTTCCGGCAATGAAATCAAATGGCATAGGACGTCAAAATCAGCACGACCTGATCTGACTTTCGATGTGCGAGATCGAGCGTTTGATATCTCATACAGCTACGGACCTGATGTCATAGCAACCAGCGCACCCAATATCCTCCGGGCCGCCATTCCAAAAGCTGAATCGTTTTGGAACGAGGCTCGTTCGATAGACGACCTGCCTGGTGCTTTCGAGCGGGTTAAGCAGCATTTGTCGACTGGTGGCCTGGGTTTCTACAACTACATACAACATCCTCTAGCATACGCGTTTGTATTGGCCATGAACGGCAAGCCCGACACAGCCGAAGAAGAGTTTCAACGCTATTCACAGCGTCTTTCAGAGGCAGCTCGAAAAAAACTCCGCAAGCTATTCATTGATGCAGGAGGTCACCTTGCCTAAGCGAGTACGACTTTTTCAACCGGGAAAGGGGACGGATTTATTTCTAGGAAATCTGTTCCCTATTCGCCATGGCTGAAAAGAAAATCGACGCCGCTTTCGCCCAGCTCCGCGATCAACCCGACGATGTGTAGGAAAAATCTGAACCAGATTTAAGCGCTGTGTGGACGGGCGACCTGCCGCGTAGCACGTACTATGCTCAAGGCGAGCAATGTCGCTCAAGGAGAACCTCATGAAACTACATATCGTTCTTTTTTCTGCTTTGCTGGCTTTAGGCTTCGGCACCAATGCGCTAGCCGTAGGCAAAAATCCTTTCAATGAGCCATGTCGTGCAGACGACGGCTGCACTATCCCGTACATTCATTGGGAACAGGGGTAAGTACCGCCGGGCAACGCAGTATTTACTGTGTTGCCCGGCTCATGACGGAAAAGGGGGCGGATTTATGTCTAGGGAAAATAAATCTGTCCCCTTTTCGGTCCAAGCGACCCGCATGGTATTTTCACGGGATAAATGGAGTAACGGACCCCAGGAAGGAAATTGCAATGCCAGTAGACCCCCACCCAATCCGCATTCTCTCGCAACGCCTTAGCATTGAGCCCTTCTGCGAGCAGGACGCTGCTGACTCCTTCCCTTGTATCACTGCGTCTCTGACTCGCTACATGTCCTGGGAACCGCCTGCCTCTCCAGAGGAGTACGCGCAAGTCTGGAGGCAGTGGCTGCCTGCGATAGCGGATGGTAGCGATATCGTGTTCACGATCAGGGAGCTGGCGAATGCCCGTTTTACCGGCTTGGTCGGGCTGCACCGTACCGGCAGTGAAGCACCGGAGTTGGGCATCTGGATCCGTGAAGATAAACACGGGTTGGGCTTTGGTGGTGAAGCGGTGCGGGCGGTTGTTCAGTGGGCTAGCCAGCGGGTGGCGGCAAAGCACTTCATCTATCCTGTTGCGACGCAGAACCGTGCGAGTCGACGTATTGCCGAAGCGTTGGGGGGAGTCGTCATTGAGAGGCGGATGGCGGAGAAATATGATTCGGTTGTGTACCGGATACCGGTGATTTAAGCCGGTTTATTATGTTAGTTGGATGCCTTCTCTTGGTCGAGGGAGGTCTCTCGTGACAGGCAGGTATCGGCCAATAGCAGGCGGTCGATTTCGTCTGCTAGCGACCCAAAGCAGTCATTTGTTCGCAAGATTTGAAGCCGGTATTTCTCGGCGTGCATAAAAAACGAGGCCGCAAATTCGGCCTCGTTTTTTTGGAGGTTACTCGTGTGAATGTCCGTGCTCAGCGCTCTCGGAAGTTGCGCCTTTCTCACCAACGCCGCAGGCCGTCATCAGGCCAGGAAGCAGATCAGGAGCATCGAGCGAATCAGCGTGGTTGGGGTTTTCATGGGAAGGCTCTTCAAAAAATGGATGAGATAAATTATCTGCGGCCATGCTGATTGCCGAACTTTCGGCAGTAGGACAGCCCTCGCTGCTTCGGATTACCGTTTGACGGCCAAGTAATCGCCGGTCGTTTTTAGTGCGATGGTCACGTCGTTATTGCTGCGGTTACGCCAAAACCAGCCGTGGGTGCCGTCAAAAATGGCGGTGAATTCACCTTTGTCATTTTTGACCTGCTTGCCCTTGTTGTAGCTATGGAAATAACCCTTCTCACCGTTGTAGGGTTCGCCATGGGTATCGAAGTTCACAGGCCCGCCAACCGCAGTCCATTCATAGCTGACAGACTTGCCCTTCAAGACTTCGAGCTTTATTTCCGTCCCTTCACCTGGCTTGAGCGTGACGCTCAGTTGATTCGTTTTCAAAGCTGAAGTGAGTGTGGGCGCCAGCTGAGCAACAGGTTCCACAATAGGCTGGACTTGCGCAACCTGAGGAGCTGGAGCAACTGGTTGAGGTGGTGCGGCGTCCGCTAAAGCTTCCTGGGCAAGGATGATTTTAAGTTCGCCCATCTGGGTCAGTCCCAGCGCACGGCCCACACCGGTAGGATCAACGGCATATTCCGAAGGCATAACCACGGTCACCAGCAAGCCGACCGCAGTCAGTAGGGCAATAACAGTGGAGCGCACCAGTTTGCGAGTGCTTGGCAGTTCATTAACAGTGGGAAGTGGAGTATTGAACATGGTCAGAATTCCTTACGCGGAGAGAAACAGGCCGGTGAACTGGTAACCCATCAGCAGGAAACCGGCACTCATCATGGCGACGTTGGCGGTATAGGCGTGGCGCCAGAAACTGCCGGTGCGCCGCCAATACCCCATCAGAATGAGAATCGTGCTGAGGGCGAGCAACTGGCCGATCTCAACACCCACGTTGAAGGCGACCAGATTCGGAATCAGGCCATCAGGTGAGATCTCGTACTCCTGGATCTTCGTCGCCAGACCAAAACCGTGGAGCAAGCCGAAGATCAGCGTGGCCACTTTGGTGTTGGGTTGGAAACCGAACCAGCGCTGGAATGCGCCCAGGTTGTCGAGCGCCTTGTACACCACCGAGAAGCCGATGATGGCGTCGATGATGTACGAGCTGACGCTGACCTCTGTAAGTACGCCAAGCAGCAGCGTGACCGAATGGCCTACAGCGAACAGCGTGACATACAGCCCCACGTCTTTCAGGCGATAGAGGAAGAAGATCACCCCGAACAAAAACAGCAGGTGGTCGTATCCGGTCATCATGTGCTTGGCGCCCATGTAAATGAAGGGCAGCAACATAACGCCGGAGCTTTCCTGAATGAAGCCCTTGTCGCCTTCTGCAACAGCGTGAGCCATCGCCTCGGGCATCCCCAGGAAAAGTGCAGCGACAAGTAAAAACAACAGCAATACGGGGCGGTGCAAAGGCGCAGTAAACGCGCCGATGCCGCTCATCGAGTACGAATGCATATATCAATCCTACGTTGCAGAGATCGAAGGCCGCAGTGCGACCAAGGTCAAGATGCGAACGAAGGACGGGGTGGACGCTCGATCAAGAATATCGGCGGCAGGGGAATAGAGTCTCGAAGTGCATCGACCCGGATGGATAACATCGGGGATGTCGCCAGCATCAACGCGGCTGTAAGTTGCGGTGTTTCGTGCTGGTGATCAGGGGTCAATGGCGAATGGTAGTGATCTGAAAGACTCGAGTAGCTGGATGAAGCCTCTTCGCCGTGGGAGTGATGGGCGTCTTGCGTGATCTCCCAGGCTGGCTGTTTTGACGCCACTGATAACGAATAGGTATGCCCGGCCCAAGCCACCAACATGGCGAGAGCAAGCGCGATTACCACCGTAGTTGTCAGTGTTCTGCTGAACATGGCGTTAGGGTTTCAACTCGGTTTATAGGGCTTTTACGCGTTTGACCGCATCCCCCTAGGGGGGATAGGATGCCAGCGTAATTCATTGAGGCCTGAGGCTCAAGTCATGAGTGAGCAAGAACACAGCCATCCCCACACCCACCAAAGTCATGAGGCGATCATCAAACGTCTCAAACGGGCGGACGGGCATTTACGCGGCATCATCACCATGATCGAAGAGGGTCGTGAGTGCGTGGACATCGCCCAGCAGCTGCATGCGGTTGAAAAAGCAGTGTGCCAAGCCAAACGTACGCTCATCCAGGATCACATTGATCATTGCCTGGAAGATACCGTTTCGGCGCTAGGCAATGGCGAGCGCGCACCGCTGGAAGCCTTCAAGCAAATCACCAAGTACCTCTAGGTCTGACATGCCCAATTTCGCTGAACTGCTGCAACAAGGCGGGGCTCACGCCTGGCTGTATTTCCCGAGCGCTATCTTGCTTGGTGCTTTGCATGGCCTTGAGCCCGGACATTCAAAAACCATGATGGCGGCGTTCATCGTGGCCATCCGTGGCTCGGTCAAACAGGCTGTTTTGTTGGGACTGGCCGCGACGCTGTCGCACACCGCAGTGGTCTGGTTGGTCGCCATCGGTGGCATGTACTTGGGCAAAGGCTTGGACGCCCAAACCACCGAGCCGTATTTCCAGCTCGCATCTGCTGCACTGATCATCATGATTGCGCTATGGATGCTCTGGCGTACCTGGCGCGGTGAGCAGATGTTCAAGTTCGAGCAAGGTGATGATCACCACCACGGCGAGCACGACCATGGTCATCATGATGAGACCCATCGAATCGATACTGGTCATGGCCGTGTCGAACTGTCGATTTTCGAAGAAGGCATGCCACCGCACTGGCGCCTGAAGACACTGACCGGACACGCCTGGGCAGCCTCAGATGTTCGCCTGATGACGACGCGTCAGGACGGTAGCACCCAATCGTTCTCTTTCGTTGAGCGCGAAGGCTTCCTGGAATCGACGGTCGATATTCCGGAACCACATGAGTTCAGTGCTCGCTTGAGTCTTGGGCATGCAGGTCACTCCCATGATTACGATCTCCAGTATCAGGAACACGATCACGGGCATGCTCATTCCGAATTGGAAGGCTTAGAGTTGTCGATTGATGGCTACCAGGATGCGCATGAACGTGCGCATGCCAACGATATCCGCAAGCGCTTCACCAATCGCGAGGTCACCACGGGCCAGATCGTTATGTTCGGCCTGACTGGCGGTCTGATTCCTTGTCCGGCAGCCATTACCGTTCTGTTGCTATGTCTTCAGGTTAAAGAAGTCGCGCTGGGAGGCATGCTTGTCCTGTGTTTCAGCATAGGATTGGCGCTCACCTTGGTCACTGTAGGTGCTGCGGCGGCAATTGGTGCTAAGCAGGCCTCCAACCTTTGGCCTTGGCTGGGCACCGTGGCTCGTCGTGCTCCGTACCTGTCCAGCGTGCTGATCATTGGTGTTGGTCTGTACGTGGGCTTCCATGGCTGGATCGGCCTGAACGCCTGAGGCAAGTTTTTCGTGTTTGAACTCACAAGCTACATTGGGCTGTTCGTGGCGGCATTCGGTGCCGCCATGTTATTGCCGATGCACTCTGAAGCCGTGCGGGTCGGGATGCTGCTCTCCGACCGGTACGTCGTTTCTACGCTCTTGGCAGTCGCCACTTTTGGCAACGTGCTTGGCTCCGAACTGAACTGGCTTCTGGGCCGTTCTGTTGACCTCCGTCACACTTGGGTGGGCATGACGATGCCTACTATCCCGCTTTCCCCACTCAAGAGCCGAAGCAGTAGCCTGGACCTGATCAAATGGCTAGCGATGTTGACCATGGTTATCGATCACTAGCGCTGGACTTGGAAGTCTATTCATTGCTGGCTTTGAGCACCGCGTTCGCTGCGCCGCTGATCGGACTCTGGCTACTGCGTCAGACCTTCACCTTCAAGGTCTGGCCGGTGCGGCAATGGGGATATTGGTTCTATCCGGGCCACCTCGCCGCTTTGCAAGCGCTACGGTTGCTGGTCTGAATACCGGTCACCAGCTTTAGCAAATCTTAGGAGCTCACGATCATCTGTTGGGCCATCGGCGATGCTGATCATCGATCACGTATGGATGTTCGTGATCCACACCGTCCTGGCCGTCGACGTGCGCGTGATCGCCAGGCAGATTCTCATGGGTGTGTTTGATCGACTCCTGGTCATGAACTGGGCGCCAGATCACGATGCTGACCAGTAGTGCACTGCCTGCCACCACGGCGAGGCCAACAAACGACGCCGTGAGGCTGATGTTGGCTCCCAGCCATCCCGCCAGTGGATAAGTAATCAACCAGCAAGCGTGGGACAGCGCAAATTGGGCGGCAAACAACGCCGGGCGATCTTCTGCATGTGCCGAGCGACGCAACAGGCGACCGCTCGGAGTCTGGGCCAGCGAATAGCCCACCCCGAGCACCATCCACAGCGGCAGCAGGAAGTTGTAGGTGGTCAGGTTGATACCGACGGCCAAGCCTGCGACCAGTATTCCTCCACCAAACAACATGGCCGTTCGGTCTTTGATATTTTTCAGCAGGCGAGGCAAGACCAGGGCCGAGATCATGGAACCACCACCAAACGCAGCCAGAGCCAATGCCGTTGAGCTTTGGGGCAGAGCGAAGCGCGACTGAACCAGTACCACGGTGTTGACGATGACCATGGCACTGGCGGCCGCTACCGTCAGGTTGAGAGCCAGCAACCCTCGCAGGCGGGGCGTCGCTAGGAATATGCGCAGGCCACGGGTAGTTCGTTCATAGATGCTGCGTCGTGGTACTTGCTTCGCCTTTGGCAACAACACCGTGGCAACTAGGGCGGCAGAAGCGAGGAAGCCGATGACCGTGCCGGCGAAAAGGTTGTGGAAGCTGATCACGGTCAGCAGTGCGGCAGCGAGCATTGGGCTCGCAACACTTTCAAGATCGTAGGCCAGGCGCGATAACGACAGCGCACGCGTGTAGTCGTCTTCATCAGGCAGGATGTCTGGAATGGTCGCTTGGAACGTTGGAGAAGGAAAAAAGGGGTCAGACCACATTTAAAACAAAGGTGATCTGACCACGTTTTTCCCCCGTTGTGTACCGGATAGCGGTGGTTTAGCTCTGGGTATCAGGTTTGCGATTGCTGTCCTTCGCGAACGGCAGGAATCGGCCAAAAGCTGACGCTCAGCAACAACAATATCGTGGTCTGACCCTGATTGCTCTGTCTTCATTAAGCGTTTCCAATCATGTAAAAGTGCACGCTAACTTAGATTGAGGTTTTGTGAAAGGCAGGCTGGAGCCTGCGCTAATGCAATCTGACCTTCACCGTAAACTCTGGTTGCCATGCCTTGAGAATGGCTCAAACCGACGGTCCGCGCCTGGCCGAAGGCTGCTGCTCACTAGCTACTGTTTTCGACCTGTCGAGGTCGTTGATGAGGCCCGAACTTAGCCAAACACCGTTCTGCCAACAGGGTTTTGCAACATTGGTGTGACAGTGTAAGCATCAATATAGACGTAAGCCGAGCGTAGTTTTTTGTCATCTTCTGGCTTAGGGATTGGCCCGTCATCAGAAGCGCTCATCGAATATCGCGGGCAAAGTGAGCTCCTTGACGAAGCTTGCTGAAGACAGGCTCAAGGCCATGCGGACTACCTGTACGACGTCATGCACGGGAATTGAGTTGCCTTCACCGCGTTGCTCGGCAATCACCCTCGGGGTGCTCATTGGATCTTCGGTATTCAGATAGCCCAAGTTTAAACAGGTCACTCCCAGGCGTTGCTGCCTGTACCCTTCGCGTAGTGCATCGGCAATACCACGCAACGCGAACTTGGAGGCTCCAAAGGTGACTTCTGGTCGTCCACTTTGCGGCAAGCCAGAAGTCGAGCCGGTCAATATGATCCTTGGGTTAGCACTTCTGAGCAGAACTGGAAGCAGCCGCTTTATCAGCACTATCGTCGAAGTGATATTACAGCTGACGATAGCCTCCACTTGGTCGTCGTTGTCAGCCAGGAAGTTGTATGCGGGATCAAAGGCAAACTCTTCCCATATTCCTAAATTGTAGATCAGCGTATCAAGCCCGCCATCCACTACGGCCTGCTCGATTATCTGAGCAGCCTGTGCGGGTTCACCAAGGTCTGCTTCCACCCAACGCACAACGATACCGGCGTTATGTGTAAGGTTTTTGGGACGGGTGCGAGAGACACCAATCAAGGTGTCCCCATGCTCGCCCAATCCGTCAATCAGGGCTCTGCCCAACCCCTTGCTTGCCCCGACTACCATGGTTTTCATTATTGTCTCCTTGACCTAAATGCTGACCGCGGGGCGTGTATGCAAGCAGACGATTCATGGCTTAGCAACAAAGAGACTGTTTCCTGATATTCGTAGGAAAACGCTGATGATCATTTTGGTAGGGCGGAAGCGGATGTAGAGCGACCGTCCGCTAATGGCCGAAAGCGGCCATCAAGCACTAAATCACCGAGTCGTTGCATGTGGCTTACGACGACGCGGCGAGTCATCGGTCTAATAAGTTGAAGAACTGATCATCAGCCAGGGCAGGGCACTTCGCGGTCAAGAAGTCTGGCGGTGAGGAGTACGCCCAGTTCGCTCAGTTGGTGTATGGCCAGGGCGACGTCGCGATGTTTGCCGTTGAGGTCTTCGGACAGGTCGAGCAGCAGGGTGCTGACGCTGGTGAAGGTTTCGTAGCTGTTGGTGATGAGGCTTTCGTTGCTGGCGTTGGGGGCAACGTTGAAGAGGGCATTTGAATCTGCTTTTGACATGAGTAGACATCCTGAGTGATGCCACCCCTTTCCGCTACTAAACAGTGGGTGGCAGCTGTACGCAGGTTAGTAGACCGGTGGATATCTAAAGCCGGCGCGCCCGAAGACGCCCTACGCACAGCCACCATCAAGCACAGACGCGCTGTCTGACTGATGAAACTCATGCACTAATAGATACCCAAGCTCAGGCTACTAAACCCGATCACTGAACAATTCAGCGACCGAACCACCTTAGAGACGGCCACCCCAGCGCACAAGCCGGCGGATTCTGACGCACGCGTAGGCAATGGAGCAAGCCGCGGTGAGGGAATCGGATTTTGCCTTCAGGCGGTGCCCTGCGGCGAGGGGTGGGCCAAGAGTGGGTTGTTATCAACGTGCGGGTAGCTGGACAATAGGCCCGGCCGAGCCAACAACGAAGCACCAGGCGTGCGAACTTTCGGTTCGCACGGCTGGGCTCTACAAACTGCAAGATTACTGATCGGAAAGAAGACCAATGCTAGGGAAAGTCAGCAGTAAACATCTCGTCTGGGGCGCGGTCGCGCTCTGCGCAACCCTTCTGTCCGGGTGCGCTACGTCACGCTACGACGGCAAGCACGCACCGGACCCGAGTAAGGCGATCATCGTGGGTTCGATTGGTGAGAGTTTTCCGATGATGCAGCCCCATGGGCTGGTGGTTGAAATCGACCAACAGGGCGCACCCGGCACCGCAATACGGCTGACGACGCTGGGCAATGAAGATGATCAGCCGTCACCCTCTGTGCTGGGCCATTACTTCATGTATGAAGTGCCGCCGGGTGAGTATGAGTACACGCAGTGGCATTACGTGTATTACGCGGGAAAATCGATGCCGCGCCCTGTGCCTGCGGTTTTCTCGGTGAAGGCCGGGGAAACCCTCTATATCGGCGATCTGCGCGTCGATGCACTGCGCTTTTGCCTGTCCAACGTGGACAACGCCGAGGACACGGTGCAGGCGCTCAAGCGCAAGTACCCGATGCTCAAGGACCGCAACATCGTGAATCTGACGCCGAAGAGCGGTTTTGCGCCTTGGCCGAGTTCTGATGCCGCTGACTTCGGTAAAGGGCTGTGCACGATCTGAATCCGGTATCGGTGACAGTCATCGAACCCGACGCCCATTGATCCACGTTCAAGGAATTTCATGCCATGAAGCGCTGTACGCTACTCTGGGTCGGCCTGTTCGCAGCCCTGGCCTCACTGACCGGCTGCATCAGCGGTCCAGACCTCAAAGGCCAACCGTTCTTCACGTCACCGGCAGAGCCCCGTGCGGATGAGGCCACGGTGTACTTCTATCGCACGGCGGCCAGCATCGGTAACGGGGTGGCCCCGACCATTCAGGTCGATGGCCGCACTGTCGGCAGCTTGCCTTCCGGTAGTTTTTTCAAGGCCGGCATTCCCGCCGGCAAACACAGCGTTGCCTCCACCTCGCCACCGATCATCAGCGGTATGGTGAACAAGCGTTTCGATATCAACGTCGAGAATGGCAAGGTGTATTACATCGCAGACCAACTCAGCATCTCTGACTACACGGATGGGCAGACCTTGGGTGAAGTCGACGGCCGTCGTTTCAGCGGAACAATGTTTTACTCGCGCTACGCGCTTGTGCCTGCCGAAGAAGCGCTGCGTTCTATCAAGTGGTGCCAGGAGTTGCCGGCCACCGCACGGTAATCACGCGTCCCACTTCATCAACAGCCAGCTTGCCGAGTCTTTGTACGTGGCTTAGGACGGCGCGGCGAGTGGCCGAGCTATTGAGTGAAGGGGGAATCATCAGCCCGAGCAGGGCGCTTCGCGGTCCAGGAGCCTGGCGTACCGTTTGCGTTTTTCGCGAGCAGGCTCGCTCCTACAGGAGTGACATGTTGGGGTGGTATGGTTGCGCCAGACTATGGAGGACTGAACATGACATTGACTGTCGACACCTTGCTCGAATTGGCCATGGCTAACCCGATCAATGCCCAAATCACAGCGCGCCTGCCGGACCTTGGCGTGCAGCAGTGCATGCTCACGGCGGGTTGCCTGTTCCAGGCGGTGTGGAATCATCAGGCGAATCTGCCGGCTGATCAGGGCGTGAAGGACTACGATGTTTTTTACTTCGACACGGATCTGTCCTACGAGGCGGAGGACGCGGTGATTCGTGCGGCGCAGGGGCTGTTCCAGGACCTGGGGGTGAATGTGGAGCTCAGGAATCAGGCGCGGGTGCACCTTTGGTACCCTGAGCGATTCGGCCGGCCCTATCCGCAATTGCACTCGGCCAGGCAGGGGGTCGATCGTTACTTGGTGGCGGGCACTTGCATCGCGTTGGATATCACCACCGGCGCGGTGTATGCGCCTTATGGGCTGGAGGATGTGGAGGAGGGCGTGCTGCGCATCAACCCACTGCATCCCGAACCGCAACTGTTTTTGCACAAGGCCAGAAGTTATCAGGCGCGCTGGCCCTGGCTCAGGATCGTCGAGCCAGGCTTAGCCGATTAAGCCGCCCACCACACCGCAACCTATCACCACCAGCCAGGGCGGCAGTTTCCAGACCATCAGCGCGACCAATGCGAGCACGGCCAGGGCAAAGTCATACCCGCTGAAAATCGCGCTGGTCCACACCGGCCGGTACAGCGCCGCCAGCAACAGCCCAACCACCGCCGCATTCACCCCGGCCAGTGCCGCCTGGGTGCGCGGGCTTGTGCGCAGGCTGGCCCAGAAGGGCAAGGCACCGCAGATCAGCAGGAACGACGGAGCGAAGATCGCCAGCAGGGCGACCATGCCGCCGAGCCAACCGCTGGGGGCGTGGGTCATCGAGGCGCCGAGGAAGGCGGCGAAGGTGAACAGCGGGCCGGGCACGGCTTGGGTGGCGCCATAGCCGGCGAGGAACACGTCATTGCTCACCCACTGCGGCGGCACCACTTCGGCTTGCAGCAGCGGCAGCACCACGTGACCGCCGCCGAACACCAGGGCGCCGGTGCGGTAGAAGGCGTCCACCAGGGCGAGGACGGGGTTGGGCAGCCCGTCGGCCAGGATTGGCAAGCCCACCAATAGCACCACGAACAGCACCAGCCACATGGCCCCGGCGCGGCGGCTGATGGCGATGGGCAGGCTGTCGGGCTCGGTATGGGTTTGGGGCTTGAACAGCAGCAGGCCGGCCACGCCTGCGGCTGCGATCACCCCGACCTGGCTCCAGGCGGACGGCGCCAGCAGTACGATGCATGCGGCGATCAGCATCAGCGTGAGCTTCACGGCCCCTCGGCATAGGTTGCGCGCCATGCCCCATACGGCCTGGGCGACGACGGCCACGGCGACGACTTTGAGGCCATGCAAGGCGCCACCGGGGATGGCGGTGCCGTAATGCGAGAGGCCGACGGCAAAGAGAATTAAGGCGATGGCCGACGGCAAGGTAAACCCGGCCCAGGCCGCTGCGGCGCCGCCGTAGCCTGCGCGGGACAAGCCCAGGGCAATGCCGACCTGGCTGCTGGCCGGGCCGGGGAGGAACTGGCACAAGGCGACCAGTTCGGCGTAGCTGCGCTCGCTCAACCACTGCCGCCGAGTGACGAACGCTTCGCGGAAATAGCCCAGGTGCGCAATCGGCCCG
Organism: Pseudomonas libanensis; assembly: GCF_001439685.1. Lineage (GTDB taxonomy): Bacteria > Pseudomonadota > Gammaproteobacteria > Pseudomonadales > Pseudomonadaceae > Aquipseudomonas > Aquipseudomonas libanensis. The sequence goes on along the minus strand of NZ_JYLH01000026.1, from coordinate 2,302 downwards.
CCGAAGGAGGTCAGGCCCAGGCGCAGGAAGATCAGGAACACCGACCAGGGGCTGTCAGGGTGATCGGTAGATGAGTTGGCCAAGGTCGGGTGCTCTGCTGGTAGGGTAGGCGTAGCCGGTATTTTGCAGACCATACCCAATTTTCATGACGCGCAGAAGAGACGGCGTTTTTGACCTATTCATTGAATTTATCGGTGGTGGCTTGAGTCATTCAAGCATAGCGTTGCTTTCACCCACCCGACCTCAAGGACTGATCATGACCTTCTTTATCTTCCTCCTGGCCTGCGCCGCCGCCGCCAGTACCGGTGTGATCTTCAAGCCCGGCGCCTGGTACGAATCCCTGGTCAAGCCCAGCTTTACTCCGCCCAATTGGCTGTTCCCGGTGGCATGGACAATCATCTATCTGCTGCTGGCCTGGGCCGGTTACCGCTTGAGCCTGATCCCCGACAGCCAAATGGTGCTGGCGCTGTGGGCGGCGCAGATTGCCCTGAACACCTTGTGGACACCGGTGTTCTTCGGCGCCCACCGACTGCTGGCCGGGATGGTGATTATCGTGCTGCTGTGGCTCACCGTGGCGGCGATGGTGGTGCTGGCCGTGCGCCTGGACCTGATCACCGGTTTGATCCTGTTCCCTTATCTCGCCTGGTTGTGCGTAGCCGCGGCGTTGAACTTCTCGATCTTGCGCAACAATCGCTGATGGCTTACCAACATTGGCCCGCCAGCGAGCCCGAACTGGCCCAGATGCGCCGCTTCAATCAGAAACTCGCGTGGATGCCGCGCTTTAAAATCCGCAACCCTGTCACACCGCGTTTGATCCAGGCGCTGTTGCGCGTCAGTCAAACGTTGAAGCAAGCGCCCGTGGCAGAGCGCAAAAAGGTGGGCTCGGTGCCGGTGCGCATCCTGCGGCCCAGCGGCAAGCCCAAAGGCGTGGTGCTGGATATCCACGGCGGCGGCTGGGTGATCGGCAATGCGCAGATGGATGACGACCTTAACCTCGGCATGGTCAACGCTTGCGACGTGGCGGTGGTGTCGGTGGATTATCGGCTGGCGGTGGACACGCCGATAGAAGGGCTGCTGGAAGACTGTCTAACCGCTGCAGGCTGGCTTCTGGGGGATTGCCCGGAGTTTGCCGAGCTGCCGGTGTTTATCGTCGGCGAGTCGGCCGGTGGGCACTTGGCGGCGGCCACGTTGTTGGCGCTCAAGCAATGGCCCGAGTTGCTCGAACGGGTAAGCGGCGCGGTGTTGTATTACGGCGTCTACGACCTGACCGGCACGCCGAGCGTGCGCACGGCGGGGCCGGATACCCTGTTGCTGGATGGTCCGGGCATGGTTGAGGCGCTGCGCCTGCTGACGCCGGGCATCACCGACGAGGCGCGCCGACAGCCGCCGTTGTCGCCGTTGTACGGGGATTTCGCGGGGTTGCCGCCAGCGCTGATGTTCGTGGGCGAGTTGGACCCGCTCAAAGACGACACGCTGCTGATCGCCGAGCGGTGGAGTGGGGCAGAAGCGCATCTGCTGCCGGAGGCGGCCCATGGGTTCATTCATTTTCCGGTGGCGATGGCAGGCAACGTGTTGGCGTACAGTCGCCAGTGGATCACGAGCCGAATCCTTGGCTATGGGCGCTAGCATCCAGGCCGTGACGGCCGCTGACATTCCCGAAGTGCGGCGCTTCGTTTTGCAGGCGCGTGATGAGCTGTTCCCAAAGCTCAGCGCAACCGGGATGCCGGATGACCTGGCGCAGTTCGAAGCTATTTACCTGCAGGGCGACGGGCAGTTTCTGATTGCTCGTGCCGAAGACCGGATCGTTGCGGCGGTGGGTTACCTACCGTACGACGGGCGCTTTGCACAGTTGAACTACCAGGGCTGCAAGACGGTGGAAGTGGTGCGCCTTTACGTACATCCGGCATTTCGTCGCTGCGGTCTGGCGGCTGAGCTATACCGTTCGCTGGAGGCACTGGCGCGGGCGGACGGGGTGGAAGTGGTTTACCTGCATACCCACCCGTTTCTAACCGGGGCGATTGATTTCTGGATCCGGCAAGGATTCGAGGTGGTGGATGTGGAAGCTGACCCGGTATGGCAGACCACCCATATGCACCGGCCTCTGTAGATCAAATGTGGGAGGGGGCTTGCCCCCGATGGCGGTGGGTCAGCCCCAGGTGTATTCACCGACATTCCCTCATCGGGGCATAGGTATCTACACAACTCTGTAGCGCTCAACGGTAACCACGATGCGAAGCGAGCCGCTCTTGATCTTGATCTCAGGCGCCCCGTTAAACCACGCTGGCCGGAATTCGACAGGGAT
>NZ_JYLH01000025.1 GCF_001439685.1 Pseudomonas libanensis | reverse complement strand
GTAGTGAAACGATGCATCGCCGATGGTAGTGTGGGGTTTCCCCATGTGAGAGTAGGTCATCGTCAAGATTAAATTCCGAAACCCCAATTGCGAAAGCAGTTGGGGTTTTGTTTTGGGCGCTCGGAAATGCCGCCCGCTGCTTGTTCCATATCCCTTATTGGTTCTCCTCTCCTCTGCGCTGCACTATTGAGGCTTTTTGCAAGGCTGCCCAAGTTCAGTCGAACCTTGCAGCGGTTCGGGGTTCACAGCAGGTGCGTCATGTATTTATCTCTATGGTGTACCTGCAAACACCGGTGCAGCGTCTGAGCTCTTATGCAAAATAATCCCCGGAAACAGACAATACTGCCTGTCCGGACCCGACCACCCCGGACTATCATGCCGATAGCCCCGTCTCTCACTGCAAGGAGCCGCTCGGAACGCCGATGCGCCAGATCTGGAAATCTTTTCGAGCCCTTTATTTCGCTTCCTTGATGATGCTGATTGGCTCCGGCCTGCTCAGTACTTATCTGGCCTTGCGCCTTGCGGCAGACAATGTCGACAGCCTGTGGGTTGGTGCGTTGATGGCCGCCAACTATTTTGGCTTGGTCCTGGGTGGCAAGATCGGCCACCGCCTGATTGCCCGGGTCGGGCATATTCGCGCCTACGCCACCTGCGCTGGAATCGTCGGAGCTGCGGTGCTGGGCCACGGTTTGATCGATTGGCTGCCGGCCTGGATCGTGCTGCGGATGATCGTGGGCCTGGGCATGATGTGCCAGTACATGGTCATTGAAAGTTGGCTCAACGAGCAGGCAGATGCCAAGCAGCGCGGCGTAGTGTTCAGTGGCTACATGATCGCGTCTTATCTCGGGCTGGTGCTGGGCCAGTTGATCCTGGTCATGCACCCTCATCTTGGGCTCGAGCTGTTGATGCTGGTCGCGTTGTGCTTTGCCCTGTGCCTGGTGCCGGTCGCCATGACCCGACGTATTCACCCGGCACCATTGCACCCGGCGCCGATGGAGCCTCGCTTCTTTATCAAGCGTGTGCCGCAGTCGCTCAGTACGGTGCTGGGCGCTGGACTGATCGTGGGCTCGTTCTACGGTTTGGCGCCGCTCTATGCGTCCCAGCAGGGGCTGACGACTGAACAGGTTGGCTTGTTCATGGGTAGTTGTATTTTCGCCGGTTTGCTCGTGCAGTGGCCTCTGGGCTGGTTGTCGGACCGCTATGACCGAGCACTGCTGATTCGCTGCTTTGCCTTGTGCCTGGCGATAACGGCGTTGCCGCTGGCGATCATGACTCAGGTGCCCTTGGAAGTGCTGTTCGTGACGGGCTTCTTTTGTTCGCTGGTGCAGTTCTGCCTGTACCCGTTGGCTGTGGCCTTTTCCAACGACCACGTCGAAGGTGACCGTAGGGTTTCGTTGACGGCCATGCTGCTGGTGACCTATGGCATAGGTGCGAGCGTCGGCCCGCTGTTGGCAGGTGTCGTCATGAAGCTATTCGGCAGCCAGATGCTCTACGCATTTTTCAGCCTCTGTGCGTTGATCCTGGTGTGGCGAATTCGACCGAAAGCGGTAACCAATCTGCATCAGGTCGACGACGCGCCGCTGCATCACGTGGCGATGCCCGACAGCATGTCCAGTTCGCCATTGGTCGCTGCGCTGGACCCGCGGGTGGATGAGCAGGTGGTGCAGGAGCAGATGCAAGTCAGCGTTCCTGATTCAGAGCCTGAACCCGCAACGGATGAGCCGGCTAACGAAGAGCCGCAAGAGCACCCAGACCCGGACGAACATCCTCATGATTTGAGCAGGGCGCGACCCTGAACGAAAAACGGGCAGATCCCACCAGGATCTGCCCGTTTTTTTGCTTCAGCGTTTAGAGCTTAAAAATCGTCGTCTTTGTCGAAGCGCCGAGCTTCACGCTGCAACTGATACACGAAGCGCTCCACTTGGCGTTGCACCAAGCCACTCATGTTGTGGAAGCGCACGCCGGCGAACGTGATGTTGAGCTTGTCTTCGAAGTGCAGGTAGCGCAGTTCTACGGCGGTGGTCATGCTGCCAAAGGGCAGGGCAGCGACAAAGCGGTCGTAGACCTGGCCAAGTTGCAGGCGCTCGGAGATGTCGCCTTCGAAGCGAAGCTTGCAGCCGGTGGCGGAGATATCCAGCAACTTACCGTTGATCGGCGCCTTGAGTTTCTCGCCACCCAACTCGATATTCACCAGCTGCGCCAGTTTCAATGCGGCGCGAAAAGCATTGCGGCGCTGATGGTACACCACCTCTTCGGGCATGTTGCCGCTGTAGATGCGGTGGCCGTCCTTTTCGCTGAGGCTCAGTGTGCCGTTGCTTTCCCAGGCAATCCGCACACCATCGTGAAAACCTTCGATACGAAAGGACTCGCCATTCTCCAGGTAGCGTTCGCCGTCACGGGGAATCATTTCATCCAGTACCAGCGTGGTGCTGTCGCGGGAAACGTCTACCAGATAGCTTTGAAAGCGTTGGCTGCGCTCGTGGAAGGTGATGATCAAAGGATCATGGCTGTCTTGGAGCATCCGCAAAGTGCTGGCGATTTCCAGAGGCGTGGTGAGGACCTTCGGTGGCTGCGGGGCATCTTCCGCATTAAGGGCGTTGAACACGGTTCTTCCATCTCCAGGCAAAATACGACTACACGCAAGAACCGGCATTTTGCCAGTATGTAGCGCACCTTGGATAGGCCGCGCTGTAAACCGGCGTCAGGCTTGGCTGCGGGTGCTTGGCTTGACCAGGCGCGAGGTGGAGCCTTGTGCGTTGTACAGGGCCGGAGGTTCGCCGCCATGAAGTATGCGTAACTGATTGGCGGTCGTGGCTTGCTGAAGCTGGATCGACTGGCCGTTGAGCAGGTTGGCTTCCTGGCACTGGGCGAGCAATTGGTTGAGTTCCTTGCTTTGCGACAGCAACTGGTCACCTACCGAGGAGTGACTGGCCAGTTGCGCGAGGCCATCATGATCGGCAGGCAGGCCCAGGCTGATCAGAATCTCGCTGCGCTTCTTGCCGTGCTGTTCGAGCAGCACGATCAGTGACTGTTTGCGCGCCAGGATTTCTTCCAGCAAGCGCATATCCCGGCCGTACAAGGCCAGGGACTCTTCTTTGAGCAGCTCGAGCAATTGCTGCGTCGGCGCCAGATCATCAATGATCAGTTGAAGCAAATGTTCGTCGTGGTGCATGGCTGGCCTTGGGTTTTAAGCGTCCAAAAGCCCTGCGCAGGCCTTTGCCTAGCGCTCGGCTTCGAAGTTGAGCAGCTTGCTGGCGACACGGTTGCTGTCGACTTTATAGCTGCCATCGGCGATGGCCTGTTTCAACTCGGCCACGCGGGCTTTGTTGACAACCGGCTGGTCGCGCAGCGAGTCAGTGACCTTCTGCAACTGTTGAGCCTCATTGCTCAGGTGAACCGATTCCCCACTCTGGCTGACGCTGGCCTGTTCTGCCTTCGCGGGCAGGGCCTGAGGCTTGGCTTCTACGCTATCCTTGGCAGCGCCGGTACGCGTATTGCCTGGCACAGCCGGGGCGTTATTCAAACGACTGAAATCAATGACCATGTTGAAAAAACCTCTGGGTATTTGGACGCTTGCCATGTTTTCGGCCATACCCAAACAAACTTTAGGCGCGAATGACAATAAATCTCCACACGGAACTTCTCGTGCACAGTGTAGGAAAACCCAGCGTCCTCTACCAGTGTTCTATAAAGCGACCTCGACTTGCCCGGGGGCGGTCACGCGCGCCTTGATGACGCGGTTGGAGTTGAGGTTCTTGACGCGGATCTGTTCGCTCATGCCGCCGTTGGACAACGCTTCGCCTGGCATCCTGACGTTCAACCCGCCGCTGCTGGCGGAAATGACCACCTGGTCACCCTTGCGAATCACCTCGGCTTGTTCCAGGTGAACCAAAGTGATGACTTGATCGGTGACCATTGGTCGGGTAAGTCTCTGCCCGATAGCCTGGTCCAGTGAGGTCAGGTAACCCTGGTTGATCTGGCTGATGTCTCGCTCCCGCAAGGCCACATCCTCAAAGCTGATAATACCGGTGCGTTTCAACGGCCGCGCAACGACAACCACATCACGGAACAGCTTGACCTGGGCAGGCACGAATACCGTCCAGGGCGAGGCGCCTTCACAGCGTACTTTCACCGTGACCCGGCCAATGGGTTGGGCGGGGCTTTCCAGGGTGGCTGTCAATTCCCTGTCGCACATGGGCATGCGCAAACGCGGGTCCAACTGATTGACCTGGATTTCATAACGCCCCGGCGTCTGTGTGGTTGCCAGATAATCTTCTACAGTGAACTCAAGAAACCCTTGGGTGACGCCGATAAGTACATCAGGCAGGGTAACGTTGTCGGCACGGGTCGTAGCACTGAGCCCCAAGGCAAGCAACGCCATCGAGGCGCAGAGCAATCTGCGATAGCGTTGGCAGCCAAAGTGTCGGGAAACTGTCGTTTTGATATCCATGATCAACAAATAGCAAAGCTCGTGCCGTTTAGTGTTGGGTACGCTTCGTACCCCTAGTTTTAGGAGTCTGGGCATGGCAGGTGTAATGGATTCAGTAAACCAGCGCACACAGCTGGTAGGGCAGAATCGCCTGGAGTTGTTGCTTTTCCGCCTGGACGGCAAGCAGTTGTATGGCATCAACGTGTTCAAAGTGCGTGAAGTGCTGCAATGCCCCAAGTTGACGATCATGCCCAAGTCCAATCCGGTCGTGTGTGGCGTGGCCAACATCCGTGGCGCGACTATTCCGATTCTCGACCTGGCATTGGCCACGGGGTCCTCAGGTTTGCAAGATCGCCAGAGTCCCTTCGTGATCATTACCGAGTACAACACCAAGACCCAGGGTTTCCTGGTGCGCTCGGTGGAACGTATCGTCAATATGAACTGGGAAGAGATCCACCCGCCGCCCAAGGGCACCGGGCGCGACCACTACCTGACGGCGGTGACGCGGGTCGATAACCAGTTGGTGGAAATCATCGATGTGGAGAAAATCCTCGCCGAAGTAGCGCCGACCTCGGAAACCATCTCCGTCGGTGTGGTGGATGCCGAGACCGCGCACAAGGCCGTGTCTTTGCGCGTACTGACCGTGGACGACTCTTCAGTGGCGCGCAAGCAGGTCACGCGTTGCCTGCAAACCGTTGGTGTGGATGTAGTGGCGCTCAATGATGGTCGCCAGGCCCTGGACTACCTGCGCAAGCTGGTGGACGAAGGCAAGAAGCCAGAAGAAGAATTCTTGATGATGATTTCCGACATCGAGATGCCGGAAATGGACGGCTACACCCTTACTGCCGAGATACGCAACGATCCACGCATGCAAAAACTGCATATCATCCTGCATACTTCGTTGTCGGGGGTATTCAATCAGGCAATGGTCAAGAAGGTCGGTGCTGATGACTTCCTGGCCAAATTCCGTCCTGATGACCTCGCATCCCGGGTAGTCGACCGGATCAAGGCAGCAGATCACAGCTAAGGGATTCTCCCCTGGCGGTCACACGATTTAAGAGGCGGTACCATTGTCTACGGGTAATTTGGATTTCGAACAGTTCCGGGTCTTCCTGGAAAAAGCCTGTGGCATATTGCTCGGTGAAAACAAGCAATATCTGGTATCCAGCCGTCTCAACAAGCTGATGGAACAGCAGGGCATCAAGTCCCTGGGTGAGTTGGTCCAGCGGATCCAGACGCAGCCGCGCAGCGGGCTCAAGGAAATGGTGGTCGATGCCATGACCACCAACGAAACCTTATGGTTTCGCGATACTTACCCCTTTGAAGTGCTCAAGAATAAAGTGCTGCCGGAGGCGATCAAGGCCAGCCCGGGCCAGCGCTTGCGTATCTGGTCGGCGGCGTGCTCTTCGGGGCAGGAACCGTACTCGATCTCGATGTCCATCGACGAGTTCGAACGGACCAATATGGGCCAGTTGAAAGCCGGCGCGCAAATTGTCGCCACGGACCTGTCCGGCACCATGCTCACCAACTGCAAGACCGGTGAGTACGACAGCCTGGCGCTGGGCCGCGGCCTGTCCCAGGAGCGCCTGCAGCGTTACTTCGATCCGAAAGGGGCGGGGCGCTGGGCGATCAAGGCACCGATCAAGAATCGCGTGGAATTCCGCTCGTTCAACCTGCTCGACAGTTATGCCAGCCTGGGCAAGTTCGACATGGTGTTCTGTCGTAACGTGCTGATCTATTTCTCGGCCGAAGTAAAGAAAGACATCCTCTTGCGCATCCACGGCACGCTCAAGCGCGGCGGGTATCTGTTCCTCGGTGCTTCCGAAGCCTTGAACGGCCTGCCGGATCACTACCAGATGGTGCAGTGCAGCCCGGGCATCATCTACCAGGCCAAGTAAGTCAATGTGAAAGTGTGGGAGGGGGCTTGCTCCCGATAGCGGTGTGTCAGTGATAGATTTATCAACTGAATCACCGCTATCGGGAGCAAGCCCCCTCCCACATTTGTTTTGCGGCAAGATAAATAAAAGTGGCAATGCCCATTGCCGCTTTACTGGCGCCACGCGGAAATCACTTGCCGCTTTTCTGGCATTGCCGCCGGCAATCTCCCTGCAAACCCCTTATATACGGGGCTTCACAAGATTGGCATGCACCTTGCTATAACCTTGCTAACGAACAGAAGGTCAGCCTAAAGGTCTCCGCCATGAGCATCAGCTTCGATAAAGCGCTCGGTATCCACGAACAAGCCCTGGGCTTCCGCGCCCAGCGTGCCGAAGTCCTGGCCAACAACATTGCCAACGCCGATACCCCGAACTACAAGGCTCGGGACCTGGACTTCTCCGCCGTGCTCGCCGCCCAGCAGGACAAGACCAAGAACGGCACCTTCGCCTTGAACATGACCAACAACCGTCATATCGAAGCGCAGGGCCTGGGCAATGCTGACGAGTCGCTGCTGTATCGCACGCCGATGCAGCCGTCGATCGACCAGAACACTGTCGACGCCCAACTGGAGCAATCGAATTACGCCGAGAACTCGGTGAACTTCCAGGCCAGCTTCACCCTGCTCAACAGTAAATTCAAAGGGCTGATGTCAGCCCTGCGTGGAGAGTAAGCCATGTCCCTGTCCAGTGTTTTCAATATTGCCGGCAGTGGCATGAGCGCGCAAACCACGCGCTTGAACACCGTCGCCAGTAACATCGCCAACGCCGAGACCGTGTCTTCGAGCATTGACCAGACTTACCGCGCCCGTCACCCGGTGTTTGCCACCATGTTCCAGGCTGGTCAGAGCGGCGGCAGTGATTCGTTGTTCCAGGACCAGGACGCAGCCGGCTCCGGTGTGCAGGTGCTGGGTGTAGTCGAAGACCAGAGCAACCTTGAGGCCCGTTACGAGCCGAACCATCCCGCCGCGAACGAAAAGGGTTACGTCTACTACCCCAACGTCAACGTGGTCGAGGAGATGGCCGACATGATTTCCGCAAGCCGCTCGTTCCAGACCAACGCGGAAATGATGAACACCGCCAAAGCCATGATGCAGAAGGTCTTGACCCTGGGTCAGTGATAAGGGGCGCCAAATAATGGCCATCGTTGATACGTCTAACAACACGGCAGTCCAGGACCTGTTCAATTCCAAGGTCAAGGATGCTTCGAACAATGTAGCGAATGTTTCCAAAGCCGCGACCGGCAACCAGTCGCTGGGCAAGGATGCATTCCTGCAATTGCTGGTCACCCAGTTGAAAAACCAGAACCCGCTGTCGCCCCAGGACAATGGCGCGTTCGTGGCCCAGCTTGCGCAGTTCAGCAGCCTTGAAGGCATCAACACCCTGAACGACTCGGTGAATAACATTTCCAGCAACTTCAGCTCCTCGCAAGCGCTGCAGGCTTCGTCGCTGGTGGGGCGGTCGATCATTATCCAGACCGACAAAGCCATGGTTGATACCAGCAAGAGCATGAACGGCTCGGTGCAAGTGCCATCGGCGGTGGGCAACGTTTCCGTCAAGATCACCGACAAGGACGGCAACGTCGTGCGCACCTTGGATATGGACGCGCAGAGTGCCGGCAGCCAGAGCTTTATCTGGGATGGCAAGAACGAGAAGGGTGAAATCGCCCCAGCCGGCACCTACACCTTCAATGCCACTACCAAGAACGACAAGGGTGACGCGGTGGCCCTGGCCACCTCGCTGCCGGCCACGGTAACCAGCGTGACCCTGAGCAAGACCGGCGGCGAAATGCTGCTCAACCTTGCTGGCGGCATGGGCAGCGTCAAGCTGTCGCAAATTCAGACTATCGGTACATAGAGCCGGCTAGATACGGCAGAGGGAGAGAACATGTCTTTTAATATCGGCCTTAGCGGCCTCTATGCGGCCAACAAACAACTGGATGTGACCGGCAACAACATCGCCAACGTCGCGACCACTGGCTTCAAGTCATCTCGTGCGGAATTCGCTGATATCTACGCGGCCTCCAAGCTGGGTACCGGCCAGAACACCATCGGCAACGGTGTGAACCTGGCGGCGGTGTCCCAGCAGTTCACCCAGGGCGACGTCAACGGCGGTGGCGGCATCCTCGACATGGCGATCCAGGGTGGTGGTTTCTTCGTGCAGAAGGGTAGCGACGGCTCGCTGGAATACACCCGTAGCGGTGCTTTCCGTGCGGACAAGGACGGCTACATCACCAACAACACCGGCACTTCGCGTCTGCAGGGTTACGCAGCGGACGAGAATGGCAAGATCACCAAGGGGGGGCTGGTCGACCTGCAACTGAACCTGGCGAACCTGCCACCGAAGGCGTCCACCAAGGTGGACTCTGCCAGCAACCTCAACTCCTCGTCGCCGGTGATCGACCAGACCAAGAACCCGTTTGATCCGAGCAAGTCCGAAACATTCACCACGCAATACGGCACTACGTTGTACGACGCTCAGGGTAACGCCCATCCTATGGTGCAGTACCTGGTGAAAACCGATGCCAACCAGTGGCAGTCCTACACCTTGATCGATGGCCGCAACCCTGATGGTTCGGCGCCTACCGGTACTGGTGCTGACGTGAAGGCGCCTGTGCCCTCGACTTTGAGTTTCGATGGTGCCGGTAATCTCAAGAGCATCGTGACCGGTGGTGTCGCCGGCAACACCTTGACCATCAAGGATTGGGTACCTGGTACAGTCACCGATGGGGTCTGGAAGCCCAACGATGCGACAGCGAACAAGGATGGCATCGCTATCAACATGGGCAACGTCACTCAGTACAACTCCGCCAGCTACCGCAACCCGCCGGTCACTGACGGTTATGCCACTGGCCAGATCACCGGCCTGAAAATCGACGGCAGCGGTGTATTGTTCGCGACCTTCAGCAACCAGCAGAGCAAGGCCATCGGCCAGATTTCCCTGGCCAGCTTCAACAACGAGCAAGGCTTGCAGCCGGCTGGCGGTACGGCTTGGAAAGAGACCTTCGCATCGGGCCAGCCGGGTTACGACGCACCGGAATCTGGCACTCTGGGTTCGATCAAGGGCTCCTCTCTGGAAGCCTCCAACGTCAACCTGACCAGCGAGCTGGTGGACCTGATCAAGGCCCAGAGCAACTACCAGGCGAACGCCAAGACCATCTCCACCCAGAGCACCATCATGCAGACCATCATTCAGATGACCTGATACCGTCGCTCAAGTACCAGCGTTCAATCAAAGGCCCCTCGATCGAGGGGCCTTTTTTTGTGTGCGCTACATAGTTATTTACTGCTCGTTTCACCACGCCCCAATGCGGGAACGCATAACGCCGATTTGGCCACGGATCAGCCAGCGGACGGTTGTCGTCCGGCGACTATAGGGGAAGTAAATGGCGGGTTATGCATTGTGGGAGAGCGGCGCGCGGGGGGCGCGCGGTTTCGACGCGGGTATGTATGGCGGTGTATATGGGCGGCAAAGTCCGGTGTACGGGGCCAATGACGACAAGGCCGCCAACACTGAGTCGGTCAGGCAACTGCTCAGCCAACTGATGGATGCCGAAAAAACCTCCAAGAGCCAGACCGCTCAAGACCTTCGCGACAAGCTGAACGATAAGCGCGAAGAGCTCGGTGACGAAAAATTCAAAGAAATCATGAAGGAGCTGATGGAGAACGCTGACGTCTCCTGGCTGGATTTTCTGCGGCGCATGATGAGGTTGTGGTTCCCAGAACTGGACGATGCATCGCCAACGCCCTCACCGCCTTCCCCTGGCCCATCGCCAGGTGGAGGTGGAGGCGGAGGTGGTGGCGGTAGACCAAGCCCCAACAACTTCGGCCCCAGCGAGCCCATGAGTAATCTGCCGATTACCGAAGGCTCCAAGCACTTCAACTACAAGCCCGATGACAGTAACCCAGGTAAAAAACCAGACAATATCTGGAGTGGATTCAGCCAGGGGCCGGACGGCAATTGCGTCACCGTTTCAGCGATTAAGGGGGCAATGATGAAGTTTGGTCAGAAGCCCACTGATGTTTTCAAAGAGGTTAAAGAAACGGCGAATGGCTATCAGGTGACCATGCGCGATGGGTTCAAACTTGATTTGTCCAAGGATGAGTTGAAGCAGGCAGCCAGGTATGCACAGTTCAAGGGCGATAACCCGCAGATGTTGACTGATGCCAACTTCATGTTTGCGGCGAGCGCCAAGCGCGCGCAGATAGAGGGCAATGGCCTGGACGACAACCCGAACGCATCGAAAAAGAGCTTTGCCCACGCGATGCAAAGCCTGAACAACGGCGAAATGCCCCACGAAGCGTTGGATCGCCTTGGTTTGAAAGGGCTCTACAGGAAGTCCTCGAGCAGCGAACTGGCGAGCGGCAAGCTGGGCGTCGTGGCCTATGATCGCCATTCAATGGCGGTCATCGACGGTAAAGTTGAGCTATGGGGGCGGCGAGGTGGCGCGCCGAAGCAGGGTATTGCGTACGCGTTCCTCTAAGCGTGATAAACGAAAAAGCCCGATAAACCCTGTGCAGTCGGGGTCCATCGGGCTTTTTAAATCCAGGGCGTTCAAGCCCTGGATCGGTTCAGCTTATTGGCAAGCTTCGCAATCCGGCTCGTCAATCGCGCAGGCCTTTGGCACTGGTGCCGGGCCGGCGGGGGCTGCGAGTACCGAATCATCACCGTGGTTGCCGCTGGAAACAGCATTGAGCTTACCGGTGTTGATGGTCGACTTCTCGGTGCTGGTCGCGGCCAGGGCACGGAGGTAGTAAGTGGTTTTCAGGCCACGGTACCAAGCCATGCGGTAGGTCACGTCCAGCTTCTTGCCCGAAGCGCCGGCGATGTAGAGGTTCAGGGACTGGGCCTGGTCGATCCACTTCTGGCGACGGCTGGCGGCGTCAACGATCCACTTGGTGTCCACTTCGAACGCGGTCGCGTAGAGCTCTTTGAGTTCTTGCGGGATGCGCTCGATCTGCTGCACCGAACCGTCGTAGTACTTCAGATCGTTGATCATGACCGAGTCCCACAGGCCGCGGGCTTTCAGGTCGCGGACCAGGTACGGGTTGATCACGGTGAATTCGCCCGACAGGTTCGATTTCACATACAGGTTCTGGTAGGTCGGTTCGATCGACTGCGAAACGCCAGTGATGTTGGCGATGGTAGCGGTCGGTGCGATGGCCATGATGTTGGAGTTACGAATACCTTTCTGTACTCGGGCACGTACCGGTGCCCAGTCCAGGGTTTCGTTCAGATCGACATCGATGTACTTCTGGCCACGCTGTTCGATCAGGATCTGTTGCGAATCCAGCGGCAGGATGCCCTTGGACCACAGCGAACCCTGGAACGTCTCGTAGGCGCCGCGTTCGTCGGCCAGGTCGCAGGAAGCCTGGATCGCGTAGTAGCTGACCGCCTCCATGGACTTGTCGGCGAACTCGACCGCAGCATCCGAACCGTAAGGAATGTGCTGCAGGTACAGCGCGTCCTGGAAGCCCATGATGCCCAGGCCCACTGGACGATGCTTGAAGTTGGAGTTCTGCGCCTGTGGCACCGAGTAGTAGTTGATGTCGATGACGTTATCGAGCATGCGTACTGCGGTGTTGACGGTGCGTTGCAGCTTGGCAGTGTCCAACTGGCCGTTGACGATGTGGTTCGGCAGGTTGATCGAGCCCAGGTTGCAAACGGCGATCTCGTCCTTGTTGGTGTTCAAGGTGATCTCGGTGCACAGGTTCGAACTGTGGACCACGCCCACGTGCTGCTGCGGGCTGCGCAGGTTGCATGGGTCCTTGAAGGTCAGCCATGGGTGGCCGGTTTCAAACAGCATGGACAGCATTTTGCGCCACAGGTCTTTGGCCTGGATGGTCTTGAACAGCTTGACCTTGCCTGGGTACTCGGTGAGGGCTTCGTAGTACTCGTAGCGCTCCTCGAAGGCCTTGCCGGTCAGGTCGTGCAGGTCCGGTACTTCGGATGGCGAGAACAGGGTCCACTTGCCGTCATCGAAGACACGCTTCATGAACAGGTCAGGGATCCAGTTGGCGGTGTTCATGTCGTGGGTACGACGACGGTCATCACCGGTGTTCTTGCGCAGCTCGATGAACTCTTCAATGTCCATGTGCCAGGTTTCCAGGTAGGCACACACAGCGCCTTTGCGCTTGCCACCCTGGTTCACGGCGACGGCGGTATCGTTCACTACCTTGAGGAACGGTACAACACCCTGGGACTTGCCGTTGGTGCCCTTGATGTACGAACCCAAGGCACGCACCGGCGTCCAGTCGTTACCCAGGCCGCCAGCGAATTTGGACAGCATGGCGTTGTCGTGGATCGCGTGGTAGATGCCCGACAGGTCATCCGGCACGGTGGTCAGGTAGCAGCTCGACAGCTGTGGACGCAGGGTGCCAGCGTTGAACAGGGTCGGGGTCGACGACATGTAGTCGAAGGACGACAGCAGGTTGTAGAACTCGATGGCGCGGTCTTCTTTCTGCTTCTCTTCAATTGCCAGGCCCATGGCCACGCGCATGAAGAACACTTGCGGCAGTTCGAAGCGGATACCGTCCTTGTGGATGAAGTAACGGTCGTACAGGGTTTGCAGGCCCAGGTAGGTGAACTGCTGGTCACGTTCGTGGTTGATGGCCTTGCCGAGTTTTTCCAGGTCGAAGGTGGCCAGCACCGGGTTGAGCAATTCGAACTCGATACCCTTGGCGATGTAGGCGGGCAGGGCCTTGGCGTACAGGTCGGCCATCTCGTGGTGGGTGGCGCTGTCGGCCACGCCCAGGAAGCCCAGGCCTTCGGCACGCAGGGTGTCCATCAGCAGGCGCGCGGTCACGAACGAATAGTTCGGCTCGCGTTCAACCAGGGTACGGGCGGTCATCACCAAGGCGGTGTTGACGTCGGTCAGGGCCACGCCGTCGTACAGGTTCTTCAGGGTTTCGCGCTGGATCAGGTCACCATCGACTTCTTCCAGGCCTTCGCAGGCTTCGGTGATGATGGTGCTCAGGCGGCCCAGGTCCAGCGGCGCAAAGCTGCCGTCGGCCAGGGTGATGCGGATCGACGGGTGCGCTTGCACGGCAGCTTCTTCGGCCGGGGAACGCACGGCACGTTCCTTGGCTCGCGAATCACGGTAGATCACGTAGTCGCGTGCGACTTTCTGCTCGCCGGCACGCATCAGGGCCAGTTCGACCTGGTCCTGGATTTCTTCGATGTGGATAGTGCCGCCCGATGGCATGCGACGCTTGAAGGTTGCGGTGACCTGTTCGGTCAGGCGGGCAACCGTGTCGTGGATGCGCGACGAGGCAGCAGCGGTGCCGCCTTCAACTGCAAGAAACGCTTTGGTGATGGCGACGGTGATTTTGTCATCGGTATAAGGAACGACAGTGCCGTTACGCTTGATCACGCGCAGTTGGCCAGGTGCAGTGGCGGACAGATCCAGGTTCGAATCAGCGGCCTGCGGCACGGAGCCCTGCGGGTTCTCGCGAGTTGTGTCGGTTTGCATGGGGGGTTGTCTCCACGTTCTATATTTGATTGCGAGTGCCAGGCTTTTTCCTGCAACACCCGTACCGTTTTCCATGTCGGGGATGGAGAACAGCTGCCATCCGCGTGAGCGGTTTGGTCTACTGAAAAATCTGTTGGTTCAACGCTGCGCTAGCAATAAAACGCTTGAGTTTCGAGCCACTTGTGTGGTTGGACGCTGGTGTCGAAAACCCTACATGTAGGGTCTTCATGAGCGCCGAGGTACAAGATAATGCGTTTTCGAGGGGTTAGCAACGGAGTAACCTGTGGATAACGCTGTGAGTAAAATGTGTAAGAAAGGTCGAATAGGCGTGTAGGCCGCATTGCTGCTGGATTACGCCGTTTGTCATTAAATATTTCGGGCTTGAACCAGCCTGCCCATTTTCGAAGGGCGCGAACCCTATCACAAACAAACGTGATCTCCGAATGGATTTCCAGGCTTGTTTTTAAGGGGCGAGCCATGGCTACAATCGACCTTGATCAGGGCGATAGCATGCTTGCTCCACATGACAACTGTAGGAGCGAGCTTGCTCGCGAAAATCGTCAACGATAATGCAGCACACTTGGATAAGCGCGGTGCCCTTGCGTTCTTCGCGAGCAAGCTCGCTCCTACAATAAAGAACCGAGGTAGCGCATGGAGCAAGAAGCCTGGCAGATATTGATCGTCGAGGACGACGAGCGACTCGCCGAGTTGACCCGCGAATACCTGGAAAGCAACGGCCTGTGTGTGTCGGTGGAAAGCGACGGCGCGCAGGCCGCGGCGCGCATCATCGCCGAACAGCCCGACCTGGTGATCCTCGACCTGATGCTGCCCGGCGAAGATGGCCTGAGCATCTGCCGCAAGGTACGCGAGCGCTATGACGGCGTAATCCTGATGCTCACCGCGCGCACCGACGATATGGACCAGGTACTGGGCCTGGACATGGGTGCAGACGACTATGTGTGCAAACCCGTGCGCCCGCGTTTGTTACTGGCGCGTATCCAGGCGTTGCTGCGTCGCAGCGAGTCGGCGTTACCGGCAGTAGTGGAAAACCAGCGCCGCCTGCAATTCGGCCCCTTGGTGGTGGACAACGCCTTGCGCGAGGCCTGGCTGCACGATGGCGGTATCGAACTGACCAGCGCCGAGTTCGACCTGTTATGGCTGCTGGTGGCGAACGCCGGGCGCATCCTGTCCCGCGAGGAAATCTTTATCGCCCTGCGCGGCATCGGCTACGACGGCCAGGATCGCTCCATTGATGTGCGCATCTCGCGCATTCGGCCGAAGATCGGCGACGATCCGATTCACCCGCGCCTGATCAAGACGATCCGCAGCAAAGGCTACCTGTTCGTCCCCGAAGCCGCTGCCGATATGCCGCTGTGAATTCGATCTTCCTGCGCATCTACGGCGGCATGTGCGCGGCGCTGATCTTGGTGGCGCTGCTCGGTGCCCTGGCGTTGCACCTGCTCAACGATGTGCGCAGCGGCCAGTACCGCGAGCGCCTGGCCCACGGCACCTTTGCGTTGATGGGCGATAACCTGCAACCCATGAGTGCCATTGAGCGGCTGCGCGCCTTGGCGGTGTGGGAGCGCTTGCTGGGCATTCCGCTGGAACTGCGCACGTTCACCCAGGTGCAACTGGACCTGGGCCAGCGCAATCGCCTGCAACGTGGCCAGGTCCTGGTGGAACAGACCGGCCCCCATGCGGCGCGAGTGCTGCGACTGGTCAGCGAACAGGAGCAGTTGGTGCTCACCGGCGAAGTGCAGCAGATCAGCGAGCAATTGGCCCGTGCGACCATCTACCTGCTGGCTGACGAACTGGTGCGCTTTCCAGTCGCCGAGCAGCCGCAGCGCCTGGCCGATATAAAGGAAGCCAAGGGCTTTGGTTTTGAGATGCACTTGGTGGCCCTTGACCAGGCCGACATGGACGACGACCAGCGCCGGCGCGTAGCGGAAGGCGATACGGTGATGGCCCTGGGCAAGGGTGGCGATTCGATCCGCGTATTTGCCGGCATGGTCGGCACGCCGTGGGTGCTGGAGATCGGCCCGCTGTATCAAATGAACCCTTACCCGGCGCAATGGCTGATTCTGATCACCTTGATCGGCCTGACCCTGATCGGCTTGATCGTCTATTTGCTGGTGCGCCAGCTTGAGCGCCGGCTCAAAGGTCTGGAGGCGGCAGCTACACGCATAGCCAAGGGCAACCTGGAGGTCCGCGTGCCGGCCCGAGGGGCTGATTCGGTCGGGCGCCTGGCGGCCGCATTCAATGGCATGGCAGAGCACCTGCAACAATTGCTGGCGATTCAGCGCGAGCTGGTGCGTGCGGTGTCCCATGAGTTACGCACACCGGTTGCGCGCCTGCGGTTTGGCCTGGAGATGATCGGTGATGCCGCCACCCCCGAGGCTCGGCGCAAATACCTGGAAGGCATGGACGGCGATATCCAGGACCTTGATGGCCTGGTGGACGAGATGCTCACCTATGCGCGCCTGGAGCAAGGGGCGCCGGAGCTGAATTTCCAGCGGGTGGACCTGGATGCCTTGCTCGACCAGGTGATCGGCGAATTGTCGCCACTGCGTCCGCAGGTCGCCGTTACCCGCGGTATTTGCCTGTCATCGACGCATTGGGATGACGCCTGGGTCGACGCCGAACCACGCTACCTGCACCGTGCCCTGCAGAACCTGGTGAGTAACGCTATGCGCCACGCCAAGGGCCACGTGCTGATCAGTTACCAGGTAGGCCAGGTGCGCTGCCGCATTGACGTGGAAGACGATGGCCCCGGCGTGCCGGAAAGTGCCTGGGAGCGGATCTTTACGCCGTTCCTGCGCCTGGACGACAGCCGCACCCGAGCGTCTGGCGGCCACGGCCTGGGCCTGTCGATTGTGCGGCGGATCATCTATTGGCACGGCGGGCGGGCGTTGATCAGCAAAAGTAACAACCTGGGCGGGGCATGTTTCAGCCTGAGTTGGCCCCGGGATCAAGAGAAACCCCGATAGCGTCCTATCAAGCGCCGACGGCCACCAGGCTCAACAACTGTTCCCCCTCCAGCACAAATTGCCCCTCCAACTCCTTGCCACAACACCATTCACTCGACAGGTCCGTCAGCAACCGCAGCCGCACATGCCCAGCCTGCGACCACTCCAATATTTCGGCATGTTCAAAGTAAAAACGCTTTTGCACGATCGGATAGAGCGCCTTGAACAGACTCTCCTTGACCGAAAACGTCAACGTCACCAGCAGCCCGTGCTGCTCCCGCGGTAGTGCGGCCATGCGCTGCAACTCATCCGCCGTCAGAATCTCCCCGGCCAGGCGTTCCGCCCGTTCCAGGGCCAGCAGGTTTTCCAGGTCCATCCCCAGCCCGCGCCACTGCGTCTTGTGGCCGACAATGGCTGCCGCGTGCCCGGTGCTGTGGGTGATGGAGCCACTGATATGCCCAGGCCAGACCGGTGCGCGGTCTTCACCGATCGCCGGGATGCAGTTGAGGTTATCGAGTCGTTGCAGCGCTTCGCGGGCGCACAGGCGGCCGGCGAGAAACTCCGCTTGCCGCTTGGCCACCGAGCGCTGGATGCTCGCCGGCGGCGGCACGGCGCTGCGCTGGAAATCCAGGGGGTTCAATAAGGCCGGGTCGAATCGCGTGCTCAAAAACACCGTGCCCGGCAAGGGGACAGGCAGCGGCCAACGGGCATCGAGTGGGGTACAGCAAGCGGGTAGGGGCGTCATGCGCAGCATTTTGCCGAGTTGGCGCGCCAGTGGATAGTCCGGCAGCGGTTCGGTTGTGGTTCAGAGCCTGTTCAGGGGGAGTTCAGGGGCGCTTGCGTAGTCTGGATCTCACAGCCTAAACGCGTATGAGGTAACCACCATGACTGCGATCAAGAAGCTGATGTTGGCGTTAACCATGCTCGGCGCCACCGCCGGCGTGCAAGCCTCGGATGGCGACTTTACGGCATTTGGCAGCGAGAAGACCAAGAAGTCCGGCAGCCCGATCCATCGTGTCAGCTTCGAAGACGCCGGCACCCAGACCGCGCCGTGGGGCCGGGCCCTGGGCGCTACAGCCGCGCAACTCGATTATCGCAGCGGCTATCCGCACCTGACGGGCCATTACAATGGCATTAAACTGCGCCCTCAAGACGTGCAGGGCCGCTATGATATCCCTCGGTCGGATAGTTGAATTGCCTTGGAGAGCCTTATGAAATTGCTGGTGGTGGAAGATGAGGCGCTGTTGCGTCATCACCTGTTTACCCGCCTGACCGACAGCGGGCATGTGGTCGAAGCCGTGGCCAATGCCGAGGAAGCCCTGTACCAGACGGGCCAATTCAATCACGACCTGGCGATCATCGACCTTGGCCTGCCCGGCATGGGCGGCCTGGACCTGATCCGCCAACTGCGCACCCAGGCCAAGACCTTCCCGATCCTGATCCTGACCGCCCGCGGCAACTGGCAGGATAAAGTCGAAGGCCTGGCGGCCGGTGCCGACGACTACGTGGTCAAGCCGTTCCAGTTCGAAGAGCTGGAGGCGCGGATGAACGCATTGTTGCGCCGCTCCAGCGGTTTTACCCAGTCCACCATCATTGCCGGGCCCTTGCTGCTGGATCTCAATCGCAAGCAAGCCTCCCTGGATGAACAGCCGCTGGCGTTGACCGCCTATGAGTATCGCATCCTCGAATACTTGATGCGCCATCATCAGCAAGTGGTGGCCAAGGACCGCTTGATGGAGCAACTCTACCCCGATGACGACGAGCGCGACCCGAACGTCATCGAAGTGCTGGTCGGCCGCCTGCGTCGCAAGCTGGAAGGGCCGACCGGGTTCAAGCCGATCGATACCGTGCGCGGCCTGGGTTACCTGTTCAATGAGCGCTGCCGTTGATTCGCTCGCTACGTGTGCGCCTGATGCTGGCGGCCGCCACCCTGGCCGTGCTGTTCATGCTCGGCTTGTTGCCCGCCATGCAAGGCGCTTTCAGCCTGGCCCTGCAGGATTCCATCGAGCAGCGCCTGGCGTCGGACGTGACCACTCTGATCTCCGCCGCGCGGGTCGAAAATAATCGCCTGCTGATGCCGGCGCAGTTGCCGGATGAACGCTTCAACCTCACCGACAGCCGGCTGCTTGGCTATATCTACGACCGCGAGGGCCACCTGGTATGGCGTTCGCGGGCAACCCGGGAAGAAAACATCAACTACAAGCCGCGCTACGATGGGCGCGGCAACGAGTTTGCGCGCATCCGCGAAGCTAATGGCCAGGAATTTTTCGTGTATGACGTCGAGGTCAAGCTGCTGGGAGGCAAGAGTGCGGCGTTCAGCATCGTCGCCCTGCAACCGGTGCGTGAATATCAACTGACCCTCGAAGGCTTGCGCGAGAATCTCTACCTCGGCTTCGGCGCGGCCCTGCTCGTGCTGTTGACACTGTTGTGGCTGGGCCTGACCTGGGGCTTGCAAGCCCTGCGACGCTTGAGCCAGGAGCTTGACCAGATCGAAGGTGGCACCCGTGAGAGCCTTTCCGAAGAACACCCCCGCGAACTGCTACGACTTACCGGCTCCCTCAACCGGTTGCTGCACAGCGAACGCGAGCAACGCACACGCTACCGCGATTCCCTGGATGACCTGGCCCATAGCCTGAAAACCCCACTGGCGGTCTTGCAGGGAGTGAGTGAGGACATGGCTCAGCGCCACGAAGACCGTGGCCAGGCGTGGGTGCTGCAATCGCAGATCGAGCGCATGAGCCAGCAAATAGGCTATCAATTGCAGCGTGCCAGCCTGCGTAAAAGCGGCCTGGTGCGCCACCAGGTGCGTTTGGAACCGGTGTTGCAAAGTCTGTGCGATACCTTGGAAAAGGTCTACCGCGACAAGCGCGTCAACGTCTCCTTTGACCTGCCGCAAGAGTGTGACGTGCCCATCGAGAAAGGTGCCCTGCTCGAAATGCTTGGCAACTTGCTGGAAAACGCCTATCGCCTATGCCTGCGACAAGTACGTATCAGCCTGGTGGAAAACCTGGACGGCATCGAACTGTGTATCGAAGACGACGGCCCCGGTGTGCCGCCCGACCAGCGCGCACGGATTCTGCAGCGCGGCGAGCGGCTTGATCGCCAACACCCGGGGCAGGGCATCGGGCTGGCGGTGGTCAAGGACATTATCGAAAGCTATCACGCGCGGTTGACGTTGGGGGATTCAGCGCTGGGTGGGGCGGCGTTCAGGATTCACTTTCCTGCCTTGTGATCTGCGCTGGCCTCATCGCAGCATGGGTATCTACACAACTCTGACGTAGCAACTATCAGTAACCACGATGCGAAGCGAGCCGCTCTTGATCTTGATCTGCTTTTGATCTTGATCTTAGGCGCCCCCCAAATCCCTGTCGGATTACGGGCACACCGAGCCTAGGCGAGGTGCCGAGTGGTGGGGCAAGAGCCCTTTGGTTACTTTGGGGCTCTTTTCCAAAGTGACCCGCTGTAAAAGCGGAACCCTAAGTGGCCGTTGCCCAAATAACGGATATGTACTCAGTCTGATCCAACATCCTGGTCGGCTGTCAGGCCGCCATCGGGGGCAAGCCCCCTCCCACATTTGGTTCGCGGTGTATCAGTTAGATAGTTATAAGCTGCCAGGCAGCAAGCTCCCTTGCCAGAGGAGCAGCGGCGTACCAAAGTTGTGTAGATACCCATGCTCATCGCAGGCAAGCCAGCTCCCACAGTTGATCGGGTTTACACAATTGGATGTGTGAATACATTCAAATGTGGGAGCTGGCTTGCCTGCGATGAGGCCCTCCCAGCCAATACACCTCTAACTCTCCTGCGCTCTGTAGGCCCCCGGCGTCAACCCCGTCCATTTCTTGAACGCCCGATGAAACGCCGACGGTTCGGAAAACCCCAACTGTTCGGCAATTTCCTGCAAAGACAAATCCGCCCGCCCCAAGTGGTAAATGGCGATATCTCGGCGTAACTCATCCTTCAAAGCCTGAAAACTCGTGCCTTCTTCGCGCAGGTGCCGGCGCAGGGTTTGTGGGCTGATGTGCAGGTGCTGGGCGACGGCTTCCAGGTCTGGCCAGGGCGTGCGGTCGCGGCTCAGCAGGCGGCGCAACTGGCTGCTCAGGCTGTCGCCTTCATCCGGCCGCGACAGCAAGTCGGCAGGGGAACGCTGCAAGAAGTGCTTGAGCGTGCGTTCATCCTGCAACAGCGGCAGGCTCAGGTAGCGTCTGGGAAACACCAGGCTGCTGTTCGGCGCACCGAACACCTGGGGGCAGGGGAACAACAGGTCGTATTCACCGGCATGGGCCGGCGTGGGGTAACTGAAGGTTGCCTGCTGCAGCCGGATTCGCTGGCCGATCAACCAACTGCCCAGGCGATGCCAGATCACCAGCAGGCATTCACTGAGGAAGTGGTCAGGGTCCCATAACTGCGAGTCGTCCAGGCTCAGGCGCGCCATATCGCCTTCTTTGGTCAGCTGCCAGCGTGGGCCTTGTGGGAACAGGCTATAGAACAATAAGCCGCGCTCCAGCGCCTTCTCCAGTGTGCGGCAATGAATCAGCGCGTGGCACATCATGGCGAAGGTGCCACGTTTGCTCGGCCCATCGGCGAACCCCAGGTACTCGTCATCCAGCTCCAGCCAGAGCATTTGCAGCAGCCGGGTGAATTGCTCCGGTGCAATGCGGGCGCGAGGCTCGCTCAGCAGTTCAGGGGTGATGCCCACCTGCTGCAACAACTCCGAGTAGTCGTAACCGGCTCGACGCGCACCGCCGAGGGCTGCTCGGGCGTAGTGACTGGCGATGGTACGTTCGCGCATGCAGGGGCCTCGTCCATGGAGTGGCGGATGGTAGCCATCCCCCGGCCGAGCCACAAGGCGGATATCCGCCAAATTGTAGGACGAGACTAGGTGAGTGGGCGGAAATCCGCCACCTGGCTGCATGGCTCAGGATAGGCAATAACGTCTCTAGCCCTGATGTTTAAAGGCCTTCAGCGTATTTGCGCAAAGTGGCACGCTGTTTGCGATAAGCGTTACAGCGCAGGCTTTGTCTTACAGGCTTCGCCAACAACAAATCCCTCCAGTGCAGGAGGGTTCGCAATTCAAGTGTCGTGGGCAATGGCGGATATTTGCCCCCGGGACGTTTGAGGAACTTTGCAATGACGACTCGTCAGCCAATCTACAAATCCCTGTATTTCCAGGTGATCGTCGCAATCGTTATCGGTATTTTGCTCGGCCACTTCTACCCGCAGACCGGCGTGGCCCTCAAGCCACTGGGTGATGGCTTTATCAAGCTGATCAAAATGGTCATCGCCCCGATCATCTTCTGCACCGTGGTCAGCGGCATCGCTGGCATGCAAAGCATGAAGTCGGTGGGCAAGACCGGTGGCTATGCGCTGCTGTACTTCGAAATCGTCTCCACCATCGCCCTGCTGATCGGCCTGGTCGTGGTCAACGTCGTGCAACCGGGTGCGGGCATGCACATCGATGTAGCGACCCTGGACGCCTCCAAAGTGGCGGCCTACGTCACCGCCGGTAAAGACCAGAGCATTGTCGGCTTTATCCTGAACGTCATCCCGAACACCATCGTCGGCGCCTTCGCCAACGGCGATATCCTGCAAGTGCTGATGTTCTCGGTGATCTTCGGTTTCGCCCTGCACCGCCTGGGCGCCTACGGCAAGCCGGTGCTGGACTTCATCGATCGCTTCGCCCACGTGATGTTCAACATCATCAACATGATCATGAAGCTCGCTCCGATCGGAGCCTTGGGTGCCATGGCATTCACCATCGGCGCCTACGGTGTGGGTTCCCTGGTGCAGCTGGGCCAGCTGATGATCTGTTTCTATATCACCTGCGTCCTGTTCGTGGTCGTGGTACTCGGCGCCATCTGCCGCGCCCACGGTTTCAGCGTATTGAAGCTGATCCGCTACATCCGTGAAGAACTGCTGATCGTGCTGGGTACCTCGTCTTCCGAATCCGCATTGCCACGCATGCTGATCAAGATGGAGCGCCTGGGTGCGAAGAAGTCGGTGGTCGGCCTGGTGATCCCAACCGGCTACTCATTCAACCTCGACGGTACGTCGATCTACCTGACCATGGCTGCCGTGTTCATCGCCCAGGCGACCGACACCCACATGGACATCACCCACCAGATCACCCTGCTGCTGGTGCTGCTGCTGTCTTCCAAAGGCGCGGCGGGCGTGACCGGCAGTGGTTTCATCGTACTGGCTGCGACCCTGTCGGCCGTAGGCCACTTGCCGGTGGCCGGCCTGGCGCTGATCCTGGGTATCGACCGCTTCATGTCCGAAGCCCGTGCCCTGACCAACCTGGTGGGTAACGCCGTTGCCACCATCGTTGTGGCCAAGTGGGTCAAGGAGTTGGACACCGACAAGCTGCAAAGTGAGCTGGCGTCCGGCGGTACCGGTATCTCCGACACCCGCGAAGAAGATGACCTGGGTGTGGCCGAAGGCCCGGCGCCTGTCGTCAAGTAAGTGGCTGCTGGCGTGAACTGACGCCAACGCTATCCGCAAACGCCCCGACTGGTTCGGGGCGTTTGCGTTTCTGGCGGGATACAACGGATATTTTTGGTTTACAGTGAGCGCGACAGTACTTACCGGAGGCCTGATGGACAGTGTGGATCTGAACGTCCTGCGCAGCGTGCTGCAATGGCGCCGCGCCGGGCAGCGCGTGATGTTGTACAGCGTGGTGCAAACCTGGGGCAGCGCGCCGCGCCCGCCGGGAGCAATGTTGGCCCTGCGCGGTGATGGCGTGGTGATTGGCTCGGTGTCGGGCGGTTGCATCGAGGATGACTTGATCGCGCGCCTGCAAGACGGCCGCTTGCCTGCTGACGGCCCGGCCGTGCAGTTGGTGACCTACGGCGTCACACGCGATGAAGCGGCACGTTTTGGCCTGCCCTGCGGCGGCACCCTGCGGCTCACCGAGGAGCGCGTGGAAGAGTGGGGTTGGGTCGAAGCGCTGCTGGCGCGTTGTGAAGATCATCAGATTGTCGCTCGCGAGCTGAACCTGGCCACCGGCGAAGTGACCTTGAGCGCCGCCAGCAAGACCGACGTGGTGAGCTTCGACGGCGAACGCTTGCGTGCCATCTACGGCCCGCGCTGGCGCCTGCTGTTGATCGGCGCCGGGCAGCTGTCGCGCTACGTAGCGGAAATGGCGCGCCTGTTGGATTTTGAAGTGCTGATCTGCGACCCCCGCGAAGAGTTCGTCTACGGCTGGGAAGACCAGCATGGCCGCTTTGTGCCGGGCATGCCCGACGAGGCGGTGTTGAATATTCATACCGATGAACGCACGGCTATCGTCTGCCTGACCCACGATCCACGTCTGGATGACATGGCGTTGCTGACGGCGCTGAACTCCACAGCGTTCTATATCGGCGCCCTGGGTTCGCGGGTCAATACCCAAAAGCGTCGGGAGAACCTGGCCGCGCTGGGCCTGTCGGCGGAGGCCATCGCGCGTTTGCACGGGCCGATCGGCCTGCACATCGGCAGCCATACGCCGGCGGAAATTGCGCTGTCGCTGATGGCGGAAATCGTTGCGATCAAGAACGGGGTGGCACCGATGCAAAAAAAGCCTCTGGCAGTGGAGGCCGAGTGATGGTGGCGGCGATTGTGCTGGCGGCGGGGCAGGGCAGTCGTTTTCGCGCTGAAGCCGGAGCGGATCAAGACAAATTGCTCGCTGCGTGTGTGGGGCTGGATGGCGTTAGTCGGCCGGTCATCGAGCAGGTGCTGCGCAACTTGCCTGAGCGTGTTGTAACGCGCTGGCTGGTGACGTCGCCGGGGCGCGGGGAGGTTATCCGCCTGGCAGAGGCTTATGGCTGTCAGGTTGTACTGCTGGACTCGAGCGGGATGGGCGACAGCATTGCGGCGGCAATCAAGGCCAGCGGTGCAGCGGATGGGTGGCTGGTGGTGTTGGGGGATATGCCGTTTATCCAGTCATCGAGTATCGAACGGGTGATTGCCAGCATGGAGGGCATCACTGTACCGGTATCTGCCGGGCAGTACGGGCACCCGGTGGCTTTCGATCACACGTTTGGGCCGGCGCTGATGGCTCTGAGTGGGGATCGTGGGGCCAGGCCGTTGTTTGCGCAAACACAGGTGCGAGAGGTGCAGGTAGATGATCCTGGTGTGCTTTGGGATGTGGATGTGCCGCAACGGTTGAGTTTTACTGCAGGTTAAGTGTGGGAGCTGGCTTGCCTGCGATCGCGGTGTATCAGCCACAGCCATGCTGACTGAATCGACGCTATCGCAGGCAAGCCAGCTCCCACAGTGATTGCATTCCAAGTCGAGATAATCAGCCATAAAAAAGCCCCGCCTGATCACTCAGGCGGGGCTTTTTAGTGGCTTATGGAATCAGACGAGGGGTTTAGGCTCGTGCTCTGCTTCGTGGGCCTTGTGCTCTACCGCCTTGGCTGCGGCTGCAGCAGCTTCGGCTTCCTTGCGGCGACGACGCACTTCACGTGGGTCATTCGGCGCACGGCCGTTTTCGGTGAGAGCGCTTGCAGGTGCAGCTTCAACCACAGGGGCGACCACTTCGGCAACCACCGGGGCTCCAACTTCAACTACGGGCGCAGGCTCCGCAACCGGCGTCGGCTCAACCACTGGGGCTGGCTCGGCGACGACTTCAGCAACCGGTGCCGGTGCTTCGTCTACCACTGGGGCAGGCGCTGGCGCTTCAACCGGTGCGGCAGGTTCGGCAGTCCACTGGAAGGCGGTCTGTTCTTCGCGAACTTCACGCACAGCCGGGGCAGCTTCTTCGACCACCGGAGTTTCTACAGCCGCTTCGACTACTGGCTGAGGCTCAACCACTGGAGCTGGTTCAACGGCAACCACGTCGGTTTCCGGCTGTACATCGCGAACCGGTGCAACTTCCACTTCCGGAACCGCTGGGGCTTCGACAGGGGTAGTGGCTTCAACGACTGGCGCTTCAACAACCGGCGCTTCAACCACTGGGGTTTCGGCGGCTGGCGCTTCTACTGCAACGGTGTCTTCGACCGCAGCGGTAGCGCGTTCGGCTTGCTCGTGGGCCTGGGCCTCAGCAGGGGCGCTGATGACCGAGCTGGCAACGGCAGCGGTAACGGCCAAGCCGGCAGCCAGTTCGGTGCTTGTTGGTTCGTTGTTGGCAGCTTCTGCGTTTTCGCCGGCTTCTTCCGAGCCTTCGATCACATTGCCGTTGGCGTCACGTTGACGCTCACGACGGTTGCTGCGACGACGCTGGCCACGGGAGCGGCGGCGTGGACGATCGCCTTCGGCGTTGTCCTGGCCGTCTTCCTGCAGGTGCTCTTCGCCGGTCAGTACTTCTTCTTCGCTGGCGGCAGCGGCTTGCTCAGCGCGTGGTTGACGCTCCTCACGCGGTGGGCGCGGCTGGCGCTCTTCACGCGGGGCGCGCTCTTCACGCGGCTGGCGCGCCGGGCGTTCTTCGGTGCTGGCTGCAGCGCCAGCAGCAACGGCTGGTGCGGCGTCCAGCGGCTCACGCAGTTCACGCACGCGCTCTTCGCGCTCGCCACGCGGCTTGCGATCTTCACGGGGGGCACGTGGGGTACGTGGTGCGCGCTCTTCACGCGGTGCACGTTCTTCACGGGCGACGGCCGGGGTGTCTTCGCGGGCTTCGCGAGGCGCACGCTCTTCACGTGGTGCGCGCTCTTCACGCGGGGCACGTTCTTCGCGAGGCTTGCGCTCTTCGTCACGGCGACCGTTGCGGTTACGGCTCTGCTGACGACCGTTGCGACGTTCTTCGTTGCGCGCCGGGCGCTCGGTGGCAGGCTTTTCGACCACTACCGGGGCAGCAGGCTCTTCCTTGGTGGCGAACAGGCTGACCAGCGATTTCACCAGGCCCTTGAACAGGCTTGGCTCAGGCAGGGCGGCCGGGGCGGCAACCGGAGCAGCGGCTTCGGTCGGCATCGGTGCATTGGCACGGGCCGGCGCGGTCTTCACGGCGGCTTCCTGGCGAACCAGGGTGCGGGTCGCGGCCGCTGGCTGGACTTCTTCCACTTCGGCAGCGGCAGCAGCGATTTCATAGCTGGACTGGCCGCTATGGGCTTCCGGGCTGTCATCACGCAGGCGCTGGACTTCGAAGTGCGGCGTCTCGAGGTGATCGTTCGGCAGGATGACGATACGGGCACGGGTGCGCAGTTCGATCTTGGTGATCGAATTGCGTTTTTCGTTAAGCAGGAAGGCGGCAACCGGAATCGGCACTTGCGCACGCACTTCGGCGGTGCGGTCTTTCAGGGCTTCTTCTTCGATCAGGCGCAGGATCGCCAGGGACAGCGATTCAACGTCACGGATGATGCCGGTGCCGTTGCAACGCGGGCAGACGATGCCGCTGCTCTCGCCCAGGGATGGACGCAGGCGCTGGCGGGACATTTCCAGCAGGCCGAAGCGCGAGATGCGGCCGACTTGCACGCGAGCACGGTCAGCTTCCAGGCATTCGCGGACTTTCTCTTCCACGGCGCGCTGGTTCTTGGCTGGGGTCATGTCGATGAAGTCGATCACGATCAGGCCGCCGATATCGCGCAGGCGCAGCTGGCGGGCGATTTCTTCAGCCGCTTCCAGGTTGGTCTGCAGGGCGGTTTCTTCGATGTCGCTGCCTTTGGTGGCGCGCGCCGAGTTGATGTCGATGGACACCAGGGCTTCGGTCGGGTCGATGACGATGGAGCCGCCGGAAGGCAGTTCGACCACGCGCTGGAAGGCGGTCTCGATCTGGCTTTCGATCTGGAAACGGTTGAACAGCGGTACGCTGTCTTCGTACAGCTTGATCTTGCTGGCGTACTGCGGCATCACCTGGCGGATGAAGGTCAGGGCTTCGTCCTGGGCTTCAACGCTGTCGATCAGCACTTCGCCGATGTCCTGGCGCAGGTAGTCGCGGATGGCGCGGATGATCACGTTGCTTTCCTGGTAAATCAGGAATGGCGCGGAACGATCCAGGGACGCTTCTTTAATGGCGGTCCACAGTTGCAGCAGGTAGTCGAGGTCCCACTGCATTTCTTCGCTGCTGCGGCCCAGGCCTGCAGTGCGAACGATCAGGCCCATGTCGGCCGGTGCGACCAGGCCGTTCAGCGCTTCACGCAGTTCGTTGCGCTCTTCGCCTTCGATGCGACGGGAAATGCCGCCGGCACGCGGGTTGTTCGGCATCAGCACGAGATAACGGCCGGCGAGGCTGATGAAGGTGGTCAGGGCGGCGCCCTTGTTGCCACGTTCTTCTTTTTCGACCTGGACGATGACTTCCTGGCCTTCGCTCAGGACGTCCTTGATGTTCACGCGGCCTTCGGGGGCTTTCTTGAAGTATTCGCGGGAGATTTCTTTAAGGGGCAGGAAGCCGTGGCGCTCGGAGCCGAAATCGACAAAGGCAGCCTCAAGGCTTGGTTCGATGCGAGTAATACGGCCTTTATAGATGTTGGCCTTCTTTTGCTCGCGTGCACCGGATTCGATGTCCAGGTCGTAGAGGCGTTGGCCATCTACCAGTGCAACACGCAACTCTTCGGGTTGAGTTGCGTTAATCAGCATTCTTTTCATGTTGTACCGTCGGTTTCCGGGCTGCCGGAAACGGCGTTCGGCACACACGACTTCTCACGGTCGGTGTCAGGTGCGTCAAGAGTGGTTGGCCACTCCAGTGTCCAGCAATAACCGGCCAATTGGGCCGCTATCGCGACGGACGCGTCCTGCTCGTTAGCGGTGGTGACAAAGGCACCACTTCAACAAAAGCTAAGGTCAGGAGGAGGAATCAACCGGCGACTGTGGACGAGATGAAGCGTCTAAATATAAGCCTAGTGCTACACAGTCCGACGGTTGTGCATCTCCACCCTACACGTATCCCTGATAATTCGGGTGCTGCCGCGCGCAGAATCCGCAGCGGGTTGGCATTTACCGTGTTCTCCAATGGGGAGTCCACGCTCATGGCTAAACAAGACTAGGTGTGGGCGGTTGCGCTCTCACTCAGCTCTTAACAGGCGTTGTTTCCGAAGCATTCACCATGGTCTGGCTCAAAACTGACTGCACTTTGTGAACTGGCCGTAAATATCGGCGCAAAAGGCGAGTATTCACTCTGCTTTCTGCACTCGCTTCAGGCCTCATGTCACCTGCGCTTGTTACAATCTTGAGCCTTCCAGGGTGGCGAAAGCCCCGTAGGACGGCCTCGCGTCCTGATGAATTGCGATGGTCAGGGCCGGCAGTTTGCCGCATGTCCTCTGTCCAGGCCGCTTTTGGCGGCGTTCGCGACTATAGCAGTAATGATTAAGTGCTTCAATTCCATAAAAAATTGTTATCATCGCCGCCATGACGACTACCGCCCCCCCGACCCCCAGCGTCCAGCTGCTTGAGGTCTCGCCGGAATATGCCGGCCAACGCATCGACAATTTTCTCCTGGCCAGGCTCAAAGGCGTGCCCAAGACCTTGATTTACCGCATTTTGCGTAAAGGCGAAGTGCGCGTGAACAAGGGGCGCATCAAGCCTGAGTACAAGCTGCAGGCCGGCGATATCGTCCGTGTGCCGCCTGTGCGCGTGCCTGAGCGCGACGAACCGGTGCCGCTGGCCCAAGGGCTGTTGCAGCGCCTGGAAGCGTCGATCGTGTTCGAAGACAACAAGCTGATCGTGATCAACAAGCCCTGCGGCATTGCTGTTCACGGCGGCAGTGGCCTGAATTTCGGCGTGATCGAAGCCTTTCGCCAGTTGCGCCCGGATGCCAAGGAGCTGGAACTGGTCCATCGCCTTGACCGTGATACCTCCGGCCTGCTGATGATCGCCAAGAAGCGCAGCATGTTGCGCCATCTGCACACTGCCCTGCGTGGCGATGGCGTGGACAAGCGCTACATGGCGTTGGTGCGCGGTAACTGGGCCAGTTCGATCAAGAGCGTGCGTGCGCCACTGCAGAAAAGCAACCTGCGTTCCGGCGAGCGTATGGTCGAGGTGGACGAGGAGGGTAAGGAAGCCCTGACGCTGTTCAAGGTGCTGCGCCGTTTCGGCGACTTTGCCACCATGGTCGAGGCCAAGCCGGTCACTGGCCGCACCCACCAGATTCGTGTGCATACCCTGCATGCGGGCCACTGCATTGCCGGCGATACCAAGTACGGCGACGAGGGTTTCTCCAAGGAAATCCGCGACCTGGGCGGCAAGCGCCTGTTCCTGCACGCCTATATGCTTACGGTGCCGCTGCCCGATGGCGGCGAGCTGAAATTGCAGGCGCCGGTCGATGAAATGTGGGCCAAGACCGTGGAGCGTTTGAGTGTCGCACCTTGACTACAAGCTGCTGATCTTCGATTGGGACGGGACGCTGTGCGATTCCATTGGTCGGATTGTCGAGTCGATGCACATGGCGTCAACCCGTTCAGGCTATGAGTTATGCAGCGACCTGGCGGTTAAAGGCATCATCGGCCTGGGCTTGCCTGAGGCCATTCGCACCCTGTACCCGCAGATCGGTGACCAGGAACTGATAGCGTTCCGGCAACACTATGCCGATCACTACATCGCTCTGGAAGCCGAGCCGTCGCCGCTGTTTGACGGCGTCCGGCAATCCTTGGCGGCGTTTCGCGCCGAGGGCTATCACTTGGCTGTTGCTACCGGTAAGGCTCGCCGTGGCTTGGATCGTGTGCTCAAGGCCCATGGTTTCGAGGATTATTTCGACATCACCCGCGCCGCGGATGAAACCGCCAGCAAGCCTCATCCTCTGATGCTGGAGCAGATCCTGGATCATTGCGGTGTATCGCCGCGCCAGGCATTGATGGTGGGTGACGCGTCCTTTGATCTGATGATGGCGCGCAATGCCGGCATGGACAGCGTGGCGGTCAGTTATGGCGCCCAGGCTGCCGAGGCGTTGCAGCAATACGAGCCGAGGCTGACGATTGATCATTTTTCTGAATTGCAGGCCTGGCTCAGCCGGGCCCGATAAGTCTTTGCTGGGGTTAATGGCATGAGTGACGAGTGGAAGGCGCCTGAAAAGGCCGAGAGCAGTGATGATAAAAGCTGGAAGCTGCTGGAGAAGACCCTCCTGGCCAGCGTCCAGGAGCAGCGGCGTTCACGGCGCTGGGGGATTTTCTTCAAGCTGCTGACTTTTGTGTACCTGCTCGGCATGCTGGCGCTGTTCAGTCCGCTGATGGACATGGAAAAGAGCGCCACCCGCGGCAGTCACTACACCGCCTTGATCGAGGTGCGCGGAGTGATTGCCGACAAGGAACCCGCCAGTGCCGACAATATCGTCACCAGCCTGCGTGCGGCGTTCGAAGACCCCAAGGTCAAGGGCGTCATCCTGCGTATCAACAGCCCAGGCGGCAGCCCGGTGCAGTCGGGCTATGTGTATGACGAGATTCGTCGCCTGCGTGCCCTGCATCCGGATACCAAACTCTATGCAGTGATCTCCGACCTGGGCGCCTCGGGGGCCTATTATATCGCCAGTGCCGCAGACCAGATCTATGCAGATAAGGCCAGCCTGGTTGGCTCCATTGGGGTGACGGCAGCCGGTTACGGGTTTGTCGGCACCATGGAGAAGCTGGGGGTGGAGCGGCGCATCTATACCTCCGGCGAGCACAAGGCGTTCCTGGACCCGTTCCAGCCGCAGAAGGCGGATGAAACCGCGTTCTGGCAGGGCGTGCTCGACACCACCCATCGCCAGTTCATTGCCAGCGTGAAGCAGGGGCGTGGGGATCGATTGAAGGATAAAGACCATCCGGAGCTGTTCTCCGGGCTGGTGTGGTCGGGCGAGCAGGCATTGCCGCTGGGCTTGATCGATGGCCTGGGCAGTGCCAGTTCGGTGGCGCGAGATGTGGTTGGCGAGAAGGAGTTGGTGGATTTCACGGTTGAGGAATCGCCGTTTGATCGCTTCTCCAAGAAGCTTGGAGCCAGTGTGGCGGAGAAATTGGCGCTGTACATGGGTTTCCAGGGGCCGACGCTACGCTGAAATTCCAAGCTTTGTGTAGATCAACTTTGGGAGCGGGCTTGCCCGCGATAGCGATGGATCAGTCAATATAAGTGTCGGCTGGCACACCGCTATCGCAGGCAAGCCCGCTCCCACATTGTTTTACGATGGTTTCAAGGGATCTGTACGCCTTCGGTCAGCAACATGTCCACCAGTCGAATCAATGGCAGCCCTACAAGGCTGGTCGCATCCGGCCCTTCCGTGCTCTGGAACAGGCTCACGCCAAGTCCCTCGGCCTTGAAGCTGCCTGCGCAGTCATACGGCTGTTCAATTCGCAGATAGCGCTCAATACGCTCTGCATCCAGTTCGCGCATATGTACGGTAAACGGCACGCAGTCCACCTGGCAGCGCCCAGTCTCGCTGTTGAGCAGTGCCAGGCCAGTGAGGAAACTCACGCGCTTGCCACTGGCCGCCAACAACTGTTCGCGGGCATTTTCGAAAGTGTGGGGTTTGCCGATGATTCGCCCCTCTAGTGCAGCCACCTGATCCGAGCCGATGATCAAATGCCCTGGATGGCTGGCGGCGAGGGCGCGGGCTTTTCCTTCGGCCAGGCGCTTGACCAGTTCGGCGGCGGGTTCATTCGGGCGATGGCTTTCGTCGATATCCGGCGAGCTGCAGGTGAACGGCAGGTGCAGGCGGCTCAGTAATTCCCGGCGATAAACCGAGCTGGACGCGAGTAATAAAGGCAGCATATACGTCTCCTCAAGGCAGTCGCCGATTCTAGCGACGTGACCGGCTGACGCACAGGGCTGAATTTCCTTTGACATGGCCGGGTGCATCCCTATAATGCTGCGCCTATGTTGAATGACCCGATTCCACCTCACGTTGACCCGCGCAAATTGGCTGATCGTGGCACCACCCTTCAAGGTGAAGTGCTGCTGGCCGATTTGGAGAGACTCTGCGACCCGCTTTCCGACACTGTCGGTACGGTGCAGGCACAATTCGTTTTTGAACGAGATGAACGTAAATCTGTGGTAATCCACAGCGTTATCGACACCGAAGTCAAAATGGTTTGCCAGCGTTGTCTTGAGCTGGTCACCCTGCCGATCCACAGCGAATGCAGTTATGCTGTGGTGAAAGAGGGTGCGAATACCCAGTCGTTGCCGAAAGGTTATGACGTGCTGGAACTGGGCGAAGATCCATTGGATCTGCATGCACTGATCGAGGAGGAGCTTTTGCTCGCCTTGCCCATTGTGCCTGCTCATCATCCGGAAGAATGCCAGCAGCCGGAGGGTCTCGATGACGAGGCCGAGCCGAGCGAGGACGAGGTAACGCGGTCCAACCCGTTCAGTGTATTGGCGCAGTTAAAGCGTGACCCAAACGTTTAGGAGTTAATCAATTATGGCTGTTCAGCAGAACAAAAAATCCCGCTCCGCCCGTGACATGCGCCGTTCGCACGACGCTCTCGAGGCAAGCACCCTGTCCGTGGAAAAGACCACTGGTGAAGTTCACCTGCGTCACCACGTATCGCCAGAAGGCGTATACCGTGGCCGTAAAGTGATCGACAAGGGCGCTGACGAGTAATCACTTGTCTGCTCAAGTCATCGCGATTGACGCAATGGGCGGGGACTTCGGTCCCCGCAGCATTGTTCAGGCCTGCATTGCCAGCCTGTCTGCAACGCCCTCGCTGCACCTGACCCTCGTCGGTCAACCCTCCCTTCTTGAAGAACTGATTGCCAGCCATCCGGCGGTGGATCGCGCGCGCCTGACGATTACGCCAGCCAGTGAAGCCATCGGCATGGATGAAAAGCCGGCGGTTGCCCTGCGTGGCAAACCCGATTCTTCAATGCGGGTGGCCCTTGAATTGCTGCGTGATGGCAAGGTGCAAGCCTGTGTCAGTGCCGGCAACACGGGCGCGTTGATGGCCTTGTCCAGGCATGTGCTCAAAACCCTGCCAGGTATTGATCGGCCAGCAATGGTGGCGGCAATCCCGACACAAAAGGGTTATTGCCAGCTGCTGGACCTGGGTGCCAATGTCGATTGCAGTGCCGAGCACCTGCTGCAGTTCGCCGTGATGGGCTCGGTGGCCGCCGAGGCGCTGGGCGTGGCCCGACCCAGGGTTGCCCTGCTGAATATCGGCACCGAGGACATCAAGGGCAACCAGCAGGTCAAGCTTGCCGCTACCTTGTTGCAAGGCGCGCGGGGCTTGAACTATATCGGCTTTGTCGAAGGTGACGGCTTGTACCGTGGCGAGGCCGATGTGGTGGTGTGTGACGGTTTTGTCGGCAACATATTGCTCAAGTCCAGCGAAGGCTTGGCGACCATGATTGCCTCGCGTATCGAGGCGTTGTTCAAGCGCAACCTGGCGTCGCGCATGGTGGGTGCCTTGGCGCTGCCGTTGATGCGCCGCCTGCAGGCTGATCTGGCGCCGGCTCGGCATAATGGCGCGAGCTTCCTGGGATTGCAGGGCATTGTGGTAAAAAGCCATGGCTCGGCAGGTGTCGAGGGCTTCCAAAGCGCGATTGCGCGGGCCTTGATCGAAATCCAGGAAAACCTGCCGCAACGCTTGCACGGCCGTCTTGAGGATCTGTTGCCTTAGGCGAATTGGCCCGGGAGTGCTTAAATGTGACCGGCCAGTTCAATTGACCATCCAATCTGTCAGTTTTGTTCGCTCCCACCATGGGCGCGATCATTTTGACGACCAGATCATTAGGGGCTTGTTACATGTCTACATCCCTCGCATTCGTCTTTCCAGGGCAGGGTTCGCAGTCCCTCGGCATGTTGGCCGAGCTGGGCGCGCAATTTCCGCTGGTACTGGACACCTTCAAGGAAGCTTCCGACGCCCTGGGTTACGACCTCTGGGCACTGACCCAGCAAGGGCCGGAAGCACTGCTCAACCAAACCGATAAAACCCAGCCAGCCATCCTGACCGCCTCGATCGCCCTGTGGCGCTTGTGGCTGGCCGAAGGCGGCGCGCGTCCGGCATTCGTCGCCGGTCACAGCCTGGGCGAATACAGTGCTCTGGTTGCAGCAGGCAGCCTCACCCTCGGTGAAGCGGTCAAGCTGGTGGAGCGTCGTGGCCAATTGATGCAGGAGGCCGTACCGGCCGGGCAGGGCGGCATGGCCGCTATCCTGGGCCTGGAAGATGCTGACGTGATTGCTGCCTGCGCCGAAGCGGCCCAGGGCGAGGTGGTCAGTGCGGTGAATTTCAACTCCCCGGGCCAGGTGGTAATCGCTGGCGCCAAGGCGGCTGTGGAGCGTGCCATCGAAGGCTGCAAGGCCCGTGGTGCCAAGCGTGCCTTGCCATTGCCGGTGAGCGTACCGTCCCACTGCGAGCTGATGCGCCCGGCGGCCGAGCGTTTTGCCGAGTCCATCGCTGCCATCAACTGGCAGGCGCCACAGATCCCGTTGGTGCAGAACGTCAGTGCCGCGGTTGCACCCGACCTCGAGACTCTCAAGCGCGACCTGCTGGAGCAACTCTACAAGCCTGTGCGCTGGGTTGAATCGGTCCAGGCCCTGGCCGCCAACGGCGCTACCGAACTGGTCGAGTGCGGCCCGGGCAAAGTCCTGGCGGGCCTGAACAAGCGTTGCGCCGACGGTGTGTCGACCGCCAACCTCAACACCCCTGAAGCCTTCGCTGCCGCCCGCGCGGCACTGGCCTGAATTGCGAAATTAGGAGAAGCCTGCATGAGTCTGCAAGGTAAAGTTGCACTGGTTACTGGCGCAAGCCGTGGCATCGGCCAGGCGATCGCCCTGGAACTGGGCCGTCAGGGCGCCGTTGTGATCGGCACCGCCACTTCCGCCTCGGGCGCCGAGCGTATCGCCGCGACCTTGAAGGAAAATGGCGTGCAGGGCACCGGCCTTGAGCTGAATGTGACCAGCGATGAGTCCGTGGCTGCCGTATTGGCCCAGATCACTGCTCAGTTCGGTGCGCCGGCTATTCTGGTGAACAACGCCGGCATCACCCGTGACAACCTGATGATGCGCATGAAAGACGACGAGTGGTACGACGTGGTCGATACCAACCTGAACAGTCTGTTTCGCCTGTCCAAGGGCGTTTTGCGCGGCATGACCAAGGCGCGTTGGGGCCGAATTATCAATATTGGCTCCGTAGTG
The DNA here is from genome assembly GCF_001439685.1 of Pseudomonas libanensis. GTDB lineage: Bacteria > Pseudomonadota > Gammaproteobacteria > Pseudomonadales > Pseudomonadaceae > Aquipseudomonas > Aquipseudomonas libanensis. The sequence continues at coordinate 18,822 of NZ_JYLH01000025.1, read as the reverse complement.
GGTGCCATGGGCAACGCAGGCCAAGTAAACTATGCCTCCGCCAAGGCCGGCCTGGAAGGTTTCAGCCGCGCACTGGCGCGTGAAGTCGGCTCGCGGTCGATTACGGTCAACTCGGTGGCCCCAGGGTTCATCGACACCGATATGACCCGCGAGCTGCCGGAAGCACAGCGTGAAGCCTTGCTGACGCAGATTCCGCTGGGCCGTCTGGGCCAGGCCCAAGAGATCGCGAATGTGGTCACTTTCCTGGCATCCGACGGTGCGGCATACGTGACTGGGGCTACAATCCCGGTTAACGGCGGGATGTACATGAGTTAAATTGTGACGGATCGCTTCAAAAAAATGTCATACGAGCTGTCTAAAATCCGTTATAAAGCTGCAACTTAATTTATAGGCAGATGGTCGGCCGGGTACAGGGTGAAGCTTTCAGTTGAAAAGCTGAAATGGCTTTCTATACACTTACCCACTGGCCAGCTGCCTGAATTTGTCCATTAGGAGTTAAACAAGGTATGAGCACCATCGAAGAGCGCGTCAAGAAAATCGTCGCCGAGCAACTGGGCGTTAAGGAAGAAGAAGTGGTCAACACTGCTTCCTTCGTAGAAGACCTGGGTGCCGATTCCCTTGACACCGTTGAGCTGGTGATGGCTCTGGAAGAGGAATTCGAGACCGAAATCCCGGACGAAGAAGCTGAAAAAATCACTACTGTTCAAGCTGCCATCGACTACGTTACTAGCCACCAGGCGTAATAGTTTGTAGTCGTCGCTTGCTGTCAGGGAAAAACCGCACTGCTGTAACGGCGTGCGGTTTTTTCTTTAAGCGGTGATGAAAAGCAAGCTGCGAAGCGAAGTGTCGTCATTAGAAAAAGGAGAGTGCTGTGTCGCGTAGACGCGTCGTAGTCACCGGTATGGGTATGTTGTCGCCACTGGGCACGGATGTGCCAAGCAGTTGGCAGGGCATTCTGGCTGGCCGCAGTGGTATTGGTCTGATCGAACACACGGACCTTTCTGCCTATTCCACCCGTTTTGGCGGCTCGGTAAAGGGTTTCAATGTCGAGCAATACCTCTCGATCAAAGAGTCCCGCAAGCTCGACCTGTTCATTCAATACGGCCTGGCCGCCGGTTTTCAGGCAGTGCGTAATGCGGGCCTGGAAGTCACCGACGCCAACCGTGAGCGCATCGGCGTGGCCATGGGGTCGGGTATTGGCGGCTTGACCAATATCGAAGAAACCAGCCGCACCCTGCACGAATCCGGCCCTCGTCGAATTTCACCGTTCTTCGTACCGGGCTCGATCATCAATATGATTTCCGGCTTCCTGTCCATCCACCTGGGGGCACAGGGGCCTAACTACGCCATTTCGACGGCGTGCACCACGGGCACTCACTGCATCGGCATGGCGGCGCGCAACATCGCCTATGACGAAGCGGATGTGATGATCGCCGGTGGCGCCGAAATGGCCGCCTGCGGCCTGGGCATGGGCGGCTTCGGCGCCTCCCGTGCGCTGTCGACCCGCAATGACGAACCGACCCGTGCCAGCCGTCCGTGGGACAAGGGCCGCGACGGCTTCGTACTGGCCGACGGTGCCGGTGCCCTGGTACTCGAAGAGTTGGAGCACGCCAAGGCGCGTGGCGCCACCATCTACGCCGAGCTGATCGGCTTTGGCATGAGCGGCGACGCCTACCACATGACCTCGCCACCGTCCGACGGTGCCGGTGCTGCGCGCTGCATCACCAACGCCCTGCGCGATGCGAAGGTCAACCCCAACCAGGTGCAGTACATCAACGCCCATGGTACTTCGACGCCGACCGGCGACCTGGCGGAAGCCGAGGCCATCAAGTCGGTGTTCGGCGAGCACGCCTACCAGCTGGCGGTCAGTTCCACCAAGTCCATGACCGGCCACCTGTTGGGCGCGGCAGGCGCGGTGGAGGCGATCTTCAGCGTGATGGCGATCAAGGATCAGGTCGCTCCGCCGACCATCAACCTGGATGAGCCGGACGAAGGCTGCGACCTGAACTTCGTGCCTCACGAAGCGCAACCGATGCCGATCGACGTGGCGATTTCAAACTCGTTCGGTTTCGGTGGCACCAACGGGTCCCTGGTGTTCCGCCGGTTCGCCGAGTGATGCACAGCTGGGTCGACGGTCAACCAGCGGACTCCGTGCCCCTGAAAGATCGCGGCCTGGCATATGGCGATGGCTTGTTCGAGACCATCGCCGTCAAGGCCGGGCAGCCGCTGTTGCTCGACCGTCACCTGCAGCGCCTGAATGAGGGCTGCAGGCGTTTGGCCTTGGTTGCCGACCACGGTGTGATTCGCAGCGAAGTGCTGGCCTATGCCGCCGCCCTCGGCGATGGTGTCCTCAAGTTGATCCTTACCCGTGGCGACAGCCTGCGCGGCTATGGTCTCAACCCTGGCGCTCCGGTGCGCCGTATCTTGCAGGGCAGTGCGCCCGCGACTTATCCCCCCGCCCATGGTGTCGAAGGCATCCGCCTGTTTCCGTGCGCGACCCGCTTGGCCGAACAGCCGATGTTGGCCGGTCTCAAGCACCTCAATCGTCTGGAGCAAGTGCTCGCACGCGCAGAATGGCAAGATGCCGATCATGCCGAGGGCTTGATGCTGGATATGTCCGGTCGGGTTATCGAAGGCGTGTTCAGCAACTTGTTCCTGGTGCGCAACGGCTTGTTACTAACCTCTGACCTGAGTCGATGTGGCGTGGCCGGCGTGATGCGTGCCGAGCTGCTGGCCCAGGCCCAAGCGCTGGGCATCCCGGTAGCCGTGGCCGACGTCAGTGTCGAGCAGTTGCGACAGGCCGATGAAGTCTTCGTCTGCAACAGCGTATATGGCATTTGGCCGGTGCGCGGGTGCGCTGCGATGAGCTGGTCGGTTGGGCCGCTCACCCGTAAACTGCAGGGTATTGTTCGCGCGCTATTGGATATTTGAGTTGATACGAAAACTGGTTTTACTGCTGCAGATCAGTCTGGTCTCGGCGGCGTTGCTCGTGGGTTTTTCGGCCTGGAAACTCGACTCTGCCCTCAAGCAGCCCTTGAAGCTGTCCCAGGAGCTGTTGCTCGACGTACCGGCTGGCGCTACCCCGACGGGCACCTTCAATCGTCTGGAAGCTGACGGTGTGCTCGACGATGCCTTCTGGCTGCGCCTGTACTGGCGCTTCAATCTCGAAGGCCAGCCACTGCACAGCGGCGAATACCGCATGACTCCCGGTCTTACCGCCGAGGGGCTGATTGGCCTGTGGCAGCGTGGCGAAGTGGTGCAGTACAGCCTGACGCTGGTGGAAGGCTGGAATTTCCGCCAGGTGCGCATGGCCCTGGCCAAGCACGAAAAGATCGTGCAGACCCTTCCAGGGCTGACTGACAGTGAAGTAATGGAAAAGCTCGGCCACCCGGGTGTATTCCCCGAGGGGCGTTTCTTCCCCGACACTTATCGCTTCGTGCGCGGCATGACCGATGTCGAATTCCTGAAAAAAGCCTACACCCGCCTGGACGATGTCCTCGCTCAGGAGTGGAGCAAGCGTGCCGCCGATGTGCCGTACACCGACCCTTACCAGGCGCTGATCATGGCGTCCCTGGTGGAGAAGGAGACCGGTGTACCGCAAGAGCGTGGGCAGATCGCCGGTGTGTTTGTGCGTCGCATGAAGATCGGCATGTTGCTGCAGACCGATCCCACCGTGATCTACGGCCTGGGTGAGCGCTACAACGGCAAGTTGACCCGCGCCCACCTCAAGGAAGCCAACCCTTACAATACCTATATGATCGCCGGCCTGCCGCCGACACCCATCGCCATGGTCGGTCGCGAGGCCATCCACGCGGCGCTGAACCCGGCACCGGGCAGCAGCCTGTATTTCGTCGCCCGTGGCGATGGCAGCCATATTTTCTCGGATAACCTGGATGCGCATAATGCCGCCGTGCGCGAGTTCCAGCTCAAGCGGCGTGCCGACTACCGCTCCAGCCCGACGCCGGTGGTAAAACCACTGGACGACGCAGCCCCACCCGGCGACGCACCGATCGAGCCCGCGCCGGACACCATCGTGCCGCAAAGCCCGCAATGACTCTGACTAAGGACTGCCCGTGACTGGCTTGTTTATTACCCTGGAAGGCCCGGAAGGCGCCGGCAAAAGCACGAACCGTGACTACCTGGCCGAGCGCCTGCGTGCTCAGGGCATCGAAGTGGTGCTGACCCGTGAACCCGGTGGTACGCCACTGGCCGAGCGGATTCGCGACGTCCTGTTGGCCCCGGGCGACGAGCTGATGAACCCGGACACCGAGCTGCTGCTGGTATTTGCCGCCCGTGCCCAGCACCTGGCCGAAGTAATCCGCCCGGCCCTGGCACGCGGTGCGGTGGTGATCTGTGATCGTTTCACCGACTCTACCTACGCCTACCAGGGCGGTGGCCGAGGCTTGTGCCTGGAACGCATTGCTACCCTGGAAACCTTCGTGCAGGGGGATGTGCGCCCCGATCTGACCCTGCTGTTCGACCTGCCGGTGGAAGTGGGCATGGCTCGCGCCAGTGCCCGGGGGCGCCTGGATCGTTTCGAGTTGGAGGGGCAGGCATTTTTCCAAGCTGTGCGCAGCGCTTTCCTGCAGCGTGCCAAGGCTGAGCCTGCGCGTTATCACCTGCTGGACGCCGCCCAGCCGCTGGCCCGGGTGCAACAGGCCATCGACGCACTGTTGCCGACACTGTTGGAGCGCACCCGTGGCTGAGTCCTACCCATGGCAGGACAGCCTCTGGCAGCAACTGGCCGGGCGTGCCCAGCATGCCCATGCCTATTTGCTGCATGGGCCGGTGGGCATCGGTAAACGCCACCTCGCCGAGCGCCTGATGGCCAGCCTGTTGTGCCAGCGCCCGGTCAATCTGCTGGCTTGCGGAGAGTGCAAATCCTGCCTGCTGCTCAAGGCCGGCAGTCACCCGGACAACTATGTGCTGGAACCGGAGGAGGCGGACAAGGCGATCAAGGTCGACCAGGTGCGTGACCTGGTCAGCTTCGTGGTGCAGACCGCGCAGATGGGCGGGCGCAAAGTGGTGTTGATCGAGCCGGTCGAGGCGATGAACATCAACGCTGCCAATGCCTTGCTCAAAAGCCTCGAAGAACCCTCCGGCGATACCGTGCTGTTGCTGGTAAGCCACCAGTCCAGCCGTTTGTTGCCGACTATTCGCAGCCGCTGCGTGCAGCAGGCCTGCCCATTGCCGAGCGAGGCCATGAGCTTGCAATGGCTGGCGCAGGCGTTGCCGGAGTGCACCCCAGACGAACGCATCGAATTACTGACCCTGGCGGCCGGTTCGCCCTTGGCGGCAGTCAAGCTGCAAGCCCAGGGCGTGCGTGAGCAGCGGGCGTTGGTCGTGGATGGCGTGAAGAAGCTGCTCAAGCAGGAACTGTCCGCCACTCAGCTGGCCGAAAGCGCCTGGAAGGACATCCCCCTGTTGCTGTTGTTCGACTGGTTCTGCGACTGGTCCAGCCTGATCCTGCGCTACCAGCTGACCCAGGATGAAAACGGCTTGGGCCTGGCGGATATGCGCAAAGTCGTGCAATACCTGGCGCAGAAAAGTGCCCAGGACAAAGTGCTGAACATCCAGGACTGGATTCTTGCCCAGCGCCAGAAGGTACTCGGCAAGGCCAACCTCAACCGCGTGCTGTTGCTCGAGGCGCTGCTGGTGCAGTGGGTCGGCCTGCTCGGGCGGCGTTAATTTCCGTGGCCGACGGGTGTATCGTTGGCCAGACTCTTTTCGTGACTTAAAGCCCTGACTCCCTATGCTCGTAGATTCCCATTGCCACCTTGATCGCCTCGACCTTGCCCAGCACGGCGGTTCCCTCGACGCCGCCCTTGAAGCTGCCCGCCAGCGTGGGGTAGGCCACTTCCTATGTATCGGTGTCAGCGCTGAGAACGCCGCCGACGTCAAGGCCCTGGCTGAGCGCTACACGGACGTGGATTGCTCGGTCGGTGTCCACCCGCTGGACCTCAAGCCCGGCGAAGCCCCGGCCCTCGATTGGCTATTGGGCGAACTCAACCACCCACGGGTGGTAGCCATCGGTGAGACCGGCCTGGATTACCACTACGAGCCCGAAGCCGCCGAGTTGCAGCAGGCTTCGTTCCGCCTGCACCTGCAAGCTGCGCAACAGACCGGCAAGCCGGTGATCGTCCACACCCGTGGCGCCCGTGCCGATACCTTGACGCTGCTGCGTGAAGCCGCGCTGCCACAAGCCGGTGTGCTGCATTGCTTTACTGAAGACTGGGACATGGCCAAGGCCGCCCTGGACCTGGGGTTCTATATTTCCCTGTCAGGTATCGTCACCTTCCGCAATGCCGACGCGCTGCGCGACGTAGCCCGCCAGGTGCCGGCCGACCGCCTGCTGGTGGAAACCGACTCGCCCTACCTGGCGCCTATCCCCCATCGCGGCAAGCCGAACCTGCCGGAATACGTGCGTGACGTGGCCGATTACCTGGCAATGCTGCGCGGCGAGTCCTACGAGCATTTTGCCGAGCAGACTACCGAGAACTTCAAGCGCCTGTTTCCGCTGGCCCATGTAGCAGTTGGATAAACGCTCGAATCCCAGGCAAAAAAAACCCGGGTTCTGGGGGGGGAATCCGGGCTAAGACCATTAGGAGTAAACAAGGGCACACAGTCCGTCGGTACCCAGGTCGTCGCGTCACTTGGGGGAGATGTCGCGCCGACAGTTGAAGTATTGATCACTATCTCATTCAGTCCAGTCGGATCTGATCGTTTTTTAAACAGATTTGGAATACAGCCGCTTCTCTTGAGTTCTCATTGCGCAGGTGGGCGGGTTCAGGTGATACGTATTATTTCTGACTGATAGAGGCAGGATCGTTGGCGCATTGAAAGTTATGTGCCTGGCGGGTTCACATAGACATTGCCCAACGACCGTTCAGTCGGGATAATCCCTCGCATCGGGTAAATCGTATCGCCACGTATCTGTGGCCCTGCGCAACCCTCCCTATTCCGACCTCTGCAGACCTCTTTCTCATGCACAAAGAACCCCGTAAGGTCCGTGAGTTTCGCCGCCGTGAGCAGGAAATTCTCGACACCGCACTCAAGTTATTCCTCGACCAGGGCGAAGACAGTGTCACCGTCGAGATGATTGCGGATGCCGTGGGTATCGGCAAAGGCACAATCTACAAGCACTTCAAGTCCAAGGCCGAGATCTATCTGCGCCTGATGCTCGACTACGAGCGCGACTTGAACGAGCTGCTGCACTCGGCCGATGTCGACAAAGACAAGGAAGCCCTGTCCCGCGCTTACTTCGAGTTTCGCATGCGTGACCCGCAGCGCTATCGCCTGTTCGACCGCCTGGAAGAGAAGGTGGTCAAAGGTCACCAGGTGCCGGAAATGGTCGAGGAGCTCCACAAGATCCGCGCCTCGAACTTCGAACGTCTGACGCTGCTGATCAAGGGCCGTATCAGTGAAGGCAAGCTCGAAGACGTACCGCCGTATTTCCACTACTGCGCCGCCTGGGCCTTGGTGCATGGCGCCGTGGCGTTGTACCACTCGCCGTTCTGGAGCAATGTGCTGGAAGACCAGGAAGGCTTCTTCCAGTTCCTGATGGACATCGGTGTGCGCATGGGCAACAAGCGCAAGCACAGCACTGAACTGCCAGGCGCTGAAAAGAGTGGTGAAACCCCAGCGACGTAAGCCATTCGCCAATGATTTACTGCCAGGCGCAGTACCCCAGGAATATACTCAGGCAAGGACCTTGCTAAAAGCTGATTTATAAGTCAGCTTTTAGTGCGCCCGAATTATCCTCTGCCGGAGTGATCCATGATCGTTGATCGTCAAGGCAGGCGTTTTCGCAATTTGCGAATCAGCCTGACCTCAGCCTGCAATTACGCGTGTACCTATTGCGTGCCAAATGGCAAGCGGCTGGTGGCTGCCCAAGACGAACTTTCGGCCGAGGCCATGGCCCGGGGCGTGGCTTACCTGATCGAAGCCGCCGGTATCGAGCGCTTGCGCATTACCGGCGGTGAACCGCTGGTCAGCCCCAAGTTGGAAGCCTTCATGGGCGCGGTAGGGCAGATGGGTCTCAGCGATATCAGCCTGACCACCAATGGCCAACTGCTGGCGCGCAAACTGCCGTTGCTGGTGACCGCCGGTATTCGACGCATCAATGTTTCCCTCGATACCCTGGATGTCGATGCCTTCCGCAGCATCGCCCGTGGCGGCGACCTGGCCACCGTGCTCAATGGCATGGACCAGGCCAGCGCCGCCGGGATCAAGATCAAGGTCAACATGGTGCCGTTGCGCGGCCAGAACCTGGACCAGGTGATGCCGCTGCTCGATTACTGCCTGGAGCGCGGCTACGAGCTGCGCTTTATCGAACTGATGCGCATGGGCCACTTGGCTAAAGACTCCAACGCGTTCCTGCAACAGTTCGTCAGCTTGCAACAACTGCTCAGCCTGATCGGCGAACACCACGAATACCTGCAAGCCAATGCGCCTGTCGACGCCACGGCCGTGCGCTACGAAGTGCCGGGCAAGGGCTTCTTCGGCGTGATCGCCAACGAAAGCGTGCCGTTCTGCCGCACCTGTTCGCGACTGCGCTTATCCTCCACTGGATGGCTGCATGGGTGCCTTTCATCGAGCAATCGCCACTACGTCGGTGACTTGCTCGATCAGCCGCGCCACCAGGCATTGCCTGCCCTGCAGGGCTTGCTGATGAAGGCCCTTGGCGACAAACAGGAAGTAGCGTTTTCTGGCGGCGCGACGGTCATGAAGATCATCGGCGGCTAATGTAGATCTTGCGAGTTCACACCAATGAATGTGGGGGGCTTGCTCCCACGTTTGATGAGGCGCTGCGCAGTGGCGCGGATTCTGCATCTCACGCCCATTCGCCGGTTTTCCGTCACCGGCTTCTGGAGGATTAGGATGCGTAGTCTGGTTTTGCTGCTGGCGTTGTTGGCCCTGGGCGGTTGCATGACCGTCAGCGATATGGCCGAAGGCACCCGCTATCAGATGAGCGATGCCGGGTTGCTCGACCACAGCGAAACCCGGCGTACTGCCTCAGTGCGCATACAGCCGGACTCCTTTGTGTTTATCGCCCAGGGCGCCTTCGTACCGCCGGGCAGCGCGTATCCGCGGCCTAACGTGGTAGCCGAGGAGGCGTTCAACGGCTTCGTCGAGTATTTCCCGATGGTGCGTCGTGCGCGCCAACCCGAAGGCCTTGAGCAGGCCATGGCCGAAGCTCGCGAGGTGGGCGCCCACTACTTGCTGTATTGCCGTTTTGCGGCAGCCGATGACCGTATCGGCAACGCCGACGAGTGGACTGACCAGCAAGCCCTGGACCGCCTGGGGCTGGACAGCGGCGTGATCCAGGTCATGTTGATCGAGACCAGCACCCAGTATTTGATCGATACTGCCCGTATTCGCAGTCGTGGCGGTTTACTGACGTTCCACGACACATCACCACAAGATCTGATTGCCCGCCCCCTGGCGCAATACGCCCGAGGCTTGTTGGGCATGAGCAATCAGTAGACCTGAGGAGAACCCCATGACCGATTCCGCCAAGGCCAATGATCTATTGGCCCAGCTGCCCAAGGGCAAGGGGCCGGCACCGGTGCACCTGTGGAACCCGGATTTCTGCGGCGATATCGACATGCGCATCGCCCGCGACGGCACTTGGTTCTATCAAGGCACGCCCATCGGGCGCAAGCCGATGGTCAAGTTGTTCTCCAACATAATCCGCCGCGATGGCGATGACTATTTTCTGGTCACCCCGGTGGAAAAAGTCCGGATAACCGTCGATGACGCGCCGTTTGTCGCTGTGACCCTGGACGTGCAAGGGCAGGGCGAAAGTCAATTACTGCACTTTACCACCAATGTCGATGAGCAGATCGAGGCCGGCCCTGAGCACCCGCTGCGGGTGGTGATCGACCCCGACACCCAGGAACCTGCGCCCTATCTGCGGGTGCGCACCAATCTCGAGGCCCTGGTGCACCGCAATGCGTTCTATCAATTGGTGGAGCTGGCGGTGAGCCGTCCGATCAACGGTCAGAACTGGCTTGGCGTATGGAGCGGCGGGGTATTTTTCCCCATTGGCCTGGAACCTTGAAGCCGATTATGTCTTTGTACTGAAATAATTCTCTTGCCGGACATAGGCGCTTTCGGTTATCAATTTGTACATGATTAGACATGTCCGATTTGATAAGAAAAAACGCGTCGTCGACGAACTCATCCGCCGTATCGAGGGTGGAGTGATGGCCGACGGTTTCCTGCTGCCGGGCGAGCACCAACTGGCCGAGGAGTTTGCGGTCAGCCGTGGCACGTTGCGCGAAGCGCTGGCCGAGCTTAAACGTCGTCACTATATTGCGACCCAAAGCGGTGTCGGCTCCATCGTCACCTTTGACGGCATGGTGCTGGACCAGCGTAGCGGTTGGGCCCAGGCTCTGGCGGATACGGGGGCGCAGGTGTCCACCGAGATCCTGCGCTTCGAGGCCGTGACCCGTCCCGACCTGTTCAGCCGTTTCGGCACCGACCAATTCATCGCCCTTGACCGCCTGCGCCGCGCTGCCGACGGTACCCCGGTATCCCTGGAACGCTCGCTGATGCCCGCCGTCGGCGACCTGGAAAGCCTGCCTCGCATCGGCCTGATCGACAATTCCTTGACCATCACCCTGGCGGCCTACGGCTATGTGGGCGCCGATGGCGACCAATGGATCGGTGCCGAGCCCCTCAGCGATGAAGACGCCGAACGGCTCGGGCGGCCGATCGGCACGGTCTTTCTCAAAGCCTCGCGCACCACTTATGACCGTCGCGAGCGCTTCATGGAGCACGTCGAAAGCCTGCTCGACCCCGTGCACTTTCGCCTGCACCTGCAATTCGGAGCGTCGAAATGACAGCAGAACACCGCGCACTTGGTGCCTTCTACGGCTTGGCCCTGGGCGATGCCTTGGGCATGCCCACCCAGTCATTGAGCCGGGAGCAGGTTCGACAGCGTTTCGGAGCCATCACCGCCCTGGAAGATGCGGGCGCCGACCAGCCCATTGCCCCGAACATGCCCGCCGGATCCATTACCGATGACACCGAACAAGCCATCCTGGTCGCCGAGTTGCTGGTGCAAGGCCAGGGTCAGATCGAACCCACGGTGCTGGCTCAGCGCCTGATCGATTGGGAGGCTGTGATGCGTGCCAAGGGTTCCCAGGACTTGCTCGGGCCGTCGACCAAACGTGCCATCGACATGATCCTGGCCGGCCACACCCCGCAAGAGTCGGGGCGCTACGGCACCACCAATGGCGCGGCCATGCGTATCACGCCAGTGGGCATCGCCGCCGATGTCAGCGATCCGGAGCCATTTATCCAGGCGGTGATCCAGGCTTGCCAGGTCACCCATAACACCAGCCTGGGCATTTCCAGCGCCGCAGCCGTGGCGGCGGTGGTCTCGGCCGGCATCAACGGCGTGGACCTGGGCGAAGCCCTGAATATCGGAACCCAGATTGCCAGACAGGCCGAAAGCCATGGTCACTGGATCGCGGGTGGTCGCATGTCCACCCGCATCAGTTGGGCTCGCACCCTGAGCGTCGGCAGCGGCGACAAAGCGTTGTTTGCCGACCTGCTTTACGAGTTGATCGGTACTTCGGTGGCTTCCCAGGAGTCGGTAGTGGTGTCGTTTGCCCTGGCCCAGCAAGTGGCGTCCGGCGACATGAATGCCTTCGAAGCGCTGTGCCTGGCGGCCAGCCTGGGCGGCGACACCGACACTATTGCCGCGATTCTCGGCGCCATGCTGGGGGCGTGCCTGGGCATGCAGTGCTGGCCTGAGGCGTTGGTTGAACAGGTCAAGCGGGTCAATGGTCTGGACTTGCAGCCGCTGATCCAGGCGTTATTGGCCTTGCGATAAACACGGAACTAAATGTGGGAGCTGGCTTGCCTGCGATAGCGGTTTTCCAGTGGCTGATGGGCTGGTTGACCCACCGCAATCGCAGGCAAGCCAGCTCCCACATTAAAAAGCGTTGGGTCAGGAAGACCGGATAAAGATTCGACTCGCTGCCACAACCACAACAACAATACAGGCACTAGGAGCACCCTTTCATGAGCAGCCCCTCTTCCGGCCAAACCGCCGGGCAATTGGAAACACGCGGTATCGAGCCGGTCCCTGAAAGCGAGTGCAACGGCCACCCGCTGCAGCTGTTCTGGGTGTGGTTCGCCGCCAATATCAGCATCCTCGGCTTGCCGCTGGGCGCGACCCTCGTGGCGTTTCGTGGCCTGGCCATCTGGCAGGCGATCATCGTTGCGATCCTTGGCGCCGCCGGCTCCTTTGCGGTGGTGGGGATTATTTCCATCGCCGGACGCCGAGGTCGCGCGCCCAGCCTGACCCTGTCCCGTGCCATCTTCGGTGTACGCGGCAATATCGGCCCGACCCTGGTCTCGCTGATGTCGCGCCTGGGCTGGGAAACCGTCAACACCACCACCGCCGCCTTTGTGCTGTTGTCGTTGTGTTCGATCCTGTTCGGTTCGCCAGTGGAGGCGAAAAGCGCGCCGCTGTTGACCCTGGTCTTTATCGCTATCTTCGTGTTGCTGACCCTGGCCGTTTCCGGTCTCGGCCATGCCACCTTGCTGGTGATCCAGAAGTGGGCCACCTACGTATTCGGCGGCTTGAACATTCTGGTGGGTGGATTCCTCTGTGCCACCATCGACTGGAGCGCGGTGTTCAACGCCACGCCGGCACCGTTGAGCGCGATGATCATTGGTGTGGGCACCATGGCCGCTGGCACCGGTATCGGTTGGGCCAACGCCGGAGCCGACATGTCGCGCTACCAGCACCGCAGCGTCAAGGCCGTGCGCCTGGTGGCTTCTGCTGCGTTTGGCGCGGGCATTCCGCTGGTACTGTTGATCACCCTCGGCGGCCTGCTGTCGGTGGGTAACAATGACCTGGCGTCGGCCACCGACCCGATCATCGCGATCCGCGACATGCTGCCGACCTGGATGGCCGTGCCGTACCTGATTACGGCGTTCGGCGGCTTGTTGCTGTCGAACAACCTGTCAGTGTATTCCGCCGGTCTCACCACACTGACCCTGGGCTTGAAGGTCAAGCGCGTGCATGCGGTGATCGTCGATATCGTGGCGATCTTCGCAGGTTCCATCTACTTCATGCTGATCGCCGACAGCTTCTACGGCCCGTTCATCACCTTCATTTCGCTGCTGGCGGTGCCGATCACGGCGTGGGTGGGGATTTTCGTGGTCGACCTGATTCATCGTCACTACTACAGCCCCAAGGACCTGCTGGACGTCAGCCCGAGCAGTGCCTACTGGTATCGCGGCGGTGTGGAATGGCGGGCGTTTGGCGCCTGGGCGGTGGCCATAGTGCTGGGGTTCAGCTTCACCACCATCGGTACTACCGCCGACAACATCTGGTTTGCCGGGCCGCTGTCCGACTCCTGGCTGGGCCATAACGGCCTGGGCTGGATCGTCACGTTCCTGGTGGCGGGCGGAATGTATGCGGTACTGGGCGGCGCGGCTGATCGTCGTCCGGCTTTAGCAGAGAGCGCCAATGTCTAGATTGCTGCACACCGGCCAGGTCATTGTTGACCTGGTCATGGGCCTCGACACCCTGCCGGCAAGCGGCGGTGACGTGCTGGCCAACTGCGCCAGTTTCCAAGTCGGTGGCGGGTTCAACGTGATGGTTGCGGCACGACGCAATGGGTTGCCGGTGGTTTACCTGGGCCGTCATGGCGAGGGGCGCTTTGGCGAGCTGGCGCGTGCAGCGATGCAGGCCGAGGGTATTGAAATGGCCTTGGCAGCCAGCGCTGGCAAAGATACCGGGTTGTGCGTGTCGCTGACTGAAGCAAGCACCGAACGCACCTTCATCTCCCATCTCGGCGCCGAGGGTGAGCTGAGCGCCGACGACTTGGCTCAGATCGTCCCGCGTGTCGATGATTACGTGTATGTCAGTGGCTACAGCTTGCTGCTTGACGGTAAGGCGCAGCCGTTGCTTGACTGGCTGCTGGCGCTGCCGCGAGACATTGTAGTGGTATTCGACCCAGGCCCGCTGGTCAAGGCGCCGGACTCAGCGTTGATGCGAGCCTTGTTGCCGCGTATCGACATCTGGACCAGCAATGGCCCTGAAGCCCTCGCGTTTACCGGGGCGACGGATATCGCCGCCGCGTTGCCAGAATTGAACCGACACCTGCCTGCACAAACGTTGCTCGTAGTACGCGATGGGCCGAATGGCTGCAGGGTAGGGCGCAGGGGTGAGATTGAACATGTGCCCGGTTTCAAGGTGCAGGCGGTGGACAGCAACGGTGCGGGGGATGCGCACGCAGGGGTGTTTATTGCTGGCTTGGCGACGGGGTTGAAGCCGGCTGAAGCAGCACGCCGGGCGAATGCGGCGGCGGCATTGGCAGTGATGCGTTGGGGGCCGGCTACTTGTCCAGGCGCAGCCGAAGTTGATGCACTGGTTTCCAGGCAAGCATAAATCCAAATGTGGGAGGGGGCTTGCCCCCGATAGCTGAGTGTCAGTCAATACATCTGTTGACTGGTCCACTGCAATCGGGGGCAAGCCCCCTCCCACATTGGGATCATATTTAGCCTGCTTTTTTCAGCGCTTGGATCAACTCATCTTTACGCATGGTCGACCGCCCGGGGATATTCTTTTCCCGCGCCTCTTTCATCAAACTTTCCTTGGTTTGCGTACCCAGCGAGGCCCGGCTGCTACGCGGGTGTCCTTCACGGCTGGCCGCCGCACGCTTGGACGACTCATGCCGATCCTCGGCTTTCTTCGCCGGGGCCTTGCGCCGGCCCGAACCACCGGCTTTTTCACCGCCGCCGGACTGCTTGTTGACGGTGGCCCAGGCACGGGCCTCGGCCTCTTCCTTGGATAATCCCTTGTGCTCATAACTGTCTTCGATATGAGCGGCCTTGCGTTTCTGTTCGGTGGTGTATTTGGCTTTGCTTCCACGAGGCATCGCTAAAACTCCTTCTGGCCCCTGTTGCCGGGGGCCAGACCAGAAATGGATTACTGAGGGACTGCACCGTCCAGCTTGCGCGCCTCATCCACACCCGAGGCAGTCAGCTTGATCGGCAGGTTCAACGAGTATTCACCGGCGTCATCGGTGGTCACATGCCCATCCTTGATCAATCCGCGGTCCTGCAGGAACGCCAAGACACTGGCGACCTCCTTTTCACCGCGATAATTGTCCAGCACCTCCTTGCCCAAGCCTTGCGGATGGGCGTGCAGCAGACGGGTGAGGACTTCTTTTTCAAGGTTTCTATCGACGTTCATGTGTACCTCTTCACTGGGAAATGGTCGAGTGTCGGTCGTGCTACGGGTGTCTTAAGGCGCGGGTTGTTTCGGTGCACCAGGGACGTTCGAGTCATCCCCTTTGTTGATCTTCGGCTCATTGGCGCCGGGGCCCATCTTGCCGTTGCCCACGGCAGCCGGTGCCTGGCGCTGGGTGTCATTGCCTTTGGTGCGTGGGTCCGCGCCGTTGTCGATGATCGCGCCACCGTTGGTATCAAGGCCGGTGCCCATTGAATCCTGGGATTCCTGGGTGGCGGGGCTAGGCGGGCTACCGACTGGATCAGTCTTGCCGGTAGATGATGTGGCGGCAAACGCGCCCAGGGATGCGGCGGACAACAGGCCGGCGAGGGCGAGGGCAGACAATTTGGAATTTTTCATGAGGGTGTCTCCATATGATTAATGTCCTTACCCTGTATTGGTCCCCCCTCATTCGGTGATCGTGCCTTGATGTCGACGAACGGTAGCAATTCGCCTGTGTCCGTTTTATGCGCCCAAACGCTGCGCGCTATCAGGCGCACTGTGGCGATCGCCCAATTGAGTGCGGCAATAACCAGTACGCTCAGCATCATTGTCCAAAGGCCGTAATCGACAATGATCTTGCCCGCGAGCCAGGGAAACCCGAAGACGCCGACAAAGTACGCCATGCTGAACAGCAATAACGCCTGGGACGTGGTGCCGCTGGGTGCCTCATTGGCCACCAGCCCATTGATCACCGAATACGTCAGGCCATACCCGACCCCCAAAATAGCGGCGGCCAGCAAATAGCTGAGGTTGCCGCTCACACCAAATGCAAACAGCGCGATGGCGCCGAGCATTATCCCGGACAACACGCAGGCAGCCTGGTAGGCGTCGCGCTTGACCACAAAACCGGCGATCAGCAGACGGCTGGTAATCGCCGCCGTCAGGAAACCTGCAAAAAACAGTGAGTAGTCCAGCCCATGGGCAGCGGCGTAGCTGGTCTGGAACGATGACAGCCCACCGAACACGCAACCACCCAGGCCGACCATCAGGATGGCGAACGCCGCTTTGGACGACAGTACGCGGCGACTAGCGAACCAGGAGATCCTCGACGCCGGCACATTCGCATGCCCCTTGAGCAGGATGCCCATGCGCCAGAACATCACCACGCCGGCAAGGCTGGCCAGCCCGGCGATATAGAACGCAGTCGTCAGGGGCAGGTCCAGCGCAATGGCGGCGCGCCCTAGTAAAGGGCCGGAGCCGATTCCGCTCAGCATGCTGCCCGACAGCAGGGCGAAATATTTGGCGCGCTGGCAGGGTTCTACCAGCAGCGTCACGATGATCGGGCCCAGGGTATAGAACACGCCCCAGCCCAGACCCAGGGACAGCCCGAACAGCATCAAACCCTGACCAAACCCGGGGGCCAGGGCGAACCCCAGGCAGGCCAACACCAGTAATACCCCGGTGCTCGCAATCGCTCGCGCCGCGCCCAACGCATCCGCCAAATGCCCGGAAAGAAGCACCGCCACAAAAGTGCTGAGCATCGCCGTGGCAATGACACTGCCTGCGTCGTGCTCATTGCCGCCGCGTGAATGGATCAGCAGCGACAGCAAAAAGGTTGAGCCATAGGAGAGCGACAGCAGGAAACTGGCGAGGCAGAACAGCGCGAAAGTCTTTGCGCCTACTGGAGACGTGGCGTGCATGAGCAGGACCTGATCATTGGATTTATGCCAACTGTTTACCATGGGTATCCAGCGGGATTGTTCTGTGTTTGCCGGTGCTGGCATCCCTGTGTGGCGGAGTAAAACGTGCTCTTGGGTATGAAATTGCGCTGCAATCGGTCACTGAACCGCCTTAGTATGTGGGCTTTGAATTTACCCAAGGCTTGCCCATGACCATCGAGATTCGCCCCGCCGTGCCCAGCGATGCTGCGCAGATCCTGACCTTTATCACCGAGCTGGCCGAGTACGAGAAAGCCCGGCATGAGGTGATCGCCAGCGTGGTGGATATCGAACGCAGCCTGTTCAGCGAAGGTGCCACGGCCCATGGCCTGATGTGTCTGCGCGACGGTCTGCCGATTGGTTTTGCGGTGTTCTTTTTCAGCTATTCCACCTGGCTGGGCAGCAACTGCCTGTACCTGGAAGACCTCTATATCAACCCGGAACAACGTGGCGGCGGGGCAGGCAAGAAGTTGTTGCGCCACTTGGCCAAGATCGCCTGTGACAACGGTTGCGGTCGCTTTGAATGGAGCGTGCTGGACTGGAACGAGCCGGCGATCGCCTTCTATAAGTCCATCGGCGCCCAGCCGCAGGAAGAGTGGGTGCGCTATCGCATGGAAGGTGATGCGCTGAGGGACTTTGCCCAAGGCTGACGGTCTTCGGAGCCGGCTATTAATGGCCGGTTTTTTTTGCAATTGTTCACAATATGGGATTGAAATTTATATATTGAGATATTTCAAGATCTAGGTTTATAGTCGCCTGCATCAGCACTCACTATCAAAAAATAAAACAGGTGAAGCGATGCAGGCACAACCGTTGTCACTACCCGCGGTGCCCGAGCCGACTTACGGCGAGCGTTTGAAGAACAAGGTAGTGATCGTCACCGGCGCTGCCCAAGGCATTGGCGAAGCGATTGTCGCCTGCTTCCAGGCCCAGCAGGCGCGCTTGGTGATTGCCGATATCCAGGGCGAAAAAATCGATAAGATCGCCGCCCATTGGCGCGAACGCGGTGCGCAGATCCATGCCCAACCTGTCGATATCACCTCCAAGGATCAATGGCAGGCGCTGGTCAACCTGGCCATCGAACGCTTTGGGCGCGTAGATGTGCTGGTCAACTGCGCCGGGGTCAATGTGTTCCGCGACCCTTTGGCGATGACCGACGAAGACTGGCGCCGTTGCTTTGCCATCGACCTCGACGGCGCCTGGTACGGCTGCCGCTCGGTGTTGCCGCACATGATCGAGCAGGGCATCGGCAACATCATCAATATTGCCTCCACCCATTCCAGCCACATCATTCCCGGCTGCTTTCCCTATCCCGTCGCCAAGCATGGCCTGCTCGGCCTCACCCGCGCCCTGGGTATCGAATACGCGTCCAAGGGCATCCGTGTGAATGCCATCGCCCCGGGTTATATCGAAACCCAGCTCAACGTCGACTACTGGAACGGTTTCCCCGACCCTCACGCCGAGCGCCAGCGAGCGTTCGACCTGCACCCGCCCAAGCGCATCGGCCAGCCCATCGAGGTGGCGATGACCGCGCTGTTCCTGGCGACCGACGAGGCGCCCTTTATCAATGCCACCTGCCTGATGATCGATGGCGGGCGGTCGGTGATGTACCACGACTAAAGCGTTTTCCAATAACAAGAAGGAGGTGGTTCATGTTCAAGAAGGCACTCGGGACTGTGGCGCTGGCGTTGGCGTTCAGCGGCGTTGTATCGGCTGAAGAAGTGAAGATCGGCTTTCTGGTCAAGCAGGCCGAAGAACCCTGGTTTCAAACAGAATGGGCCTTCGCCGAAAAAGCCGGCAAGGAACACGGTTTCACCGTGATCAAGATCGCCGTGCCCGACGGCGAGAAAACCCTCTCGGCCATCGACAGCCTGGCCGCCAACGGCGCCAAGGGTTTTG
>NZ_JYLH01000024.1 GCF_001439685.1 Pseudomonas libanensis | reverse complement strand
CTTTAACTGAACCACCGCTATCGCAGGCAAGCCAGCTCCCACATTGGTCATGGATTGCCCACAGAATCAACGCCTGGCACAGATCCCCTGTGGGAGCGGGCTTGCCCGCGAAAGCGGAGTGTCAGTCGCTGAATCCTTAACTGAACCACCGCCATCGCAGGCAAGCCAGCTCCCACATTGGTCATGTATTGCCCACAGAATCAACGCCTGGCACAGATCCCCTGTGGGAGCGGGCTTGCCCGCGAAAGCGGAGTGTCAGTCACTGAATCTTCAACTGAACCACCGCTATCGCAGGCAAGCCAGCTCCCACATTTTTGCTGCATTCGCCTGGAGAATCAGCGGCGGCTGCTTACTTCGGCGGGTACGTCATCACCGGCCATGCGTTTGCGGAACAACGCGGTGCGCGCCAGCAGCAGGGTGGTCACCGGTACGGTGATCGACAGCAAAATCGGGATCAACCAGCCGTGCAATACCGGCCCGGACTTGAGCGTCGAAAAGTAGATGATCGACGCCAACGCCACACTCCATGCGCCCAATGTCGAGGCGAGCGCGGGTGGGTGCATGCGCTGGAAAAAGCTCTTCATCCGCAGCAAGCCGATAGCACCGATCAGTGCAAACACGCTGCTCACTATCAGCAGCACCGCCACGCTCACTTCAACCCATAACGGCATCATTCAATCACCTCCCCACGCAACAGGAATTTGGCCAGGGCAAACGAGCCGACGAAGCCGAACAGCGCAATCAACAACGCTGCTTCAAAGTAGGTGTCACTGGCATAGCGAATACCCAGCACCAACATCATCAGCATTGCCAGGATATACAGGTAGTCCAGCGCCAGTACCCGGTCCTGGGCCGAGGGGCCTCTGAACAGGCGGATCAGGGTCAGCACCATGGCCAGGGAAAACAGGAACAGGCTGGCGAGGATCGCATTGGAGAGCAGGGCGCTCATTCGAAGATCTCCATCAGGGGCCGTTCATAGGCGTGCTTAAAGTGCTGGATAAACTGCGCTTCGTCATCCAGATCGAAAACGTGCAGCAGCAGGATGCTGCGGTCCAGGGCCAGTTCCGACCAGACGGTGCCCGGCGTCACGCTGGTGATCATCGCCAGCACGGCCAGGCCATTGGCGTCGCGCAGGTCCAGGGGGATCTTGATAAAGCGCGAGCGCGGCGGGCGTGTACCGCAGGTCAGGACACCCCAGGCCACATTCAGGTTGGAGAGGATCACGTCGCGGCCCACCAGGAAAAACAGGCGCACGATCACCCCGGGGCGGCGGATGCGGATCGGCAACGGCCGCAGCGGCGCCATCAGCAACGGCGCAAGAAAGCCCAGCAGCGCGCCCAGCAGCAGGTTGCCGGGGCTGATCGACAGGTTCAGCACCAGCCACAATACCCATAACGCCAATGACAGCCACGGAGCAGGGAACAAACGCTTCATGGCTGCACCTCCAGCGCGGCGGCCTGGGCTTCGGGGCTTGGTACCGGACGTGTCGCCAGCACTGCCATCACGTAGCGCTCCGGGTTGTTCAGGCTGTCGGCGGCGGCCTGGGTGTAGCGCATCAGTGGCTCGGCCTTGAAGGTCAGCAGGATGCTGAGCCCGAGCAAAAAGAAGATCGGCAGGCACTCGTTACGACGCAACAGCGGCGATGGGCGTTCTTCCGGGGTCCAGAAGCGCTGGATGCCCAGGCGCGCAAAGGCGATCAGCGAGGCCAGCCCGGACAGAACCAGCAACGCCACCAGGCCCCAGGCGGCCGGGCGAATCGGTTCATCGATGGCATTGCCCAGGCCCAACGGATTGATCAGTGCACTCAACAAGCTCAGCTTGCCGATAAACCCGGACAGCGGCGGCATACCGATGATCAACAAGGCGCAGGCGATAAAACTCAAGCCCAGGAAGGCCATGGTCCAGGGGATTACCTGGCCGACCACGGCTTTCTGCTCATCATCCAGGTTCACGCCCGGCCGCGGGTGCAGCGACTCCATGGCCTTGGGCAACGCATCGATTTCTTCATCCAGCGGCAGGTCGTTGGCCGAACGCGAACGCTCGATCAACTCCGCCAGCAGGAACAACGCACTCAGTGCCAGGGTGGAGCTGACCAGATAGAACAACGCCCCCGCGGTCAGGCTCGGCTGGGCAAACCCCACTGCCGACAGCAGGATTCCGGCCGAGACCAGGATGCTCAGGCTGGCCATGCGTTCCAGGCGCTGCGCCGCCACCATCGCCAGTGCCGCGCAAATGATGGTCGCCATGCCGCCGTACACCAGCCAGTCGCCGCCAAACAGCGCCGAGGCGCCGGCCTGGCCGGAGAACAGCAGGGTCCACAGGCGCAGCACGGTGTACACGCCGACCTTGGTCATGATCGCGAACATTGCCGCCACCGGCGCGCTGGCCGACGAGTAGGCGGGCGCCAGCCAGAAGTTCAGCGGCCACATGCCGGCCTTGGCCAGGAACGCCGTGGCGAGGATCGCCGCGCCGGCATGCAGCAGGCCACGATCCGCTTGCGGCACCAACGGGATTTTCAATGCCAGGTCGGCGAAGTTCAGCGTGCCGGTGACGCCGTAGATCATTGCCGCGCCGATCAGGAACAGCGATGACGCCAGCAGGTTGATCGCAATGTAATGCAGCCCCGACGACACCCGGGCACGGCCGGAACCGTGCAACATCAGGCC
Source organism: Pseudomonas libanensis (assembly GCF_001439685.1). Lineage (GTDB taxonomy): Bacteria > Pseudomonadota > Gammaproteobacteria > Pseudomonadales > Pseudomonadaceae > Aquipseudomonas > Aquipseudomonas libanensis. The sequence goes on along the minus strand of NZ_JYLH01000024.1, from coordinate 69,730 downwards.
GTAGGATGCCGCCAGCAGCACCTCGAAGAACACGAACAGGTTGAACAGGTCTGCGGTGAGGAACGCGCCATACAAACCCATCAGCTGGATCTGGAACAGCGCGTGGAAACTGGTGCCCGCCCGGTCCCAGCGGGCCATGGCGAACAGCAGCGCGCTCACACCGATGATTCCGGTCAGCACCAGCATCATTGCCGACAGTTGGTCCACCACCAACACGATGCCGAACGGCACCTGCCAGTTGCCCGGCAGGTACACGCCTATCGAGCCGGGGCCGCCTTGCTGCGTCCAGTACAGCAGCAGGATCGCGATGCCCAGGCCGATCACACTGGAGAACAGATTGATCTGGGCCTTAAGTGGGCGACGCTTTTCGCCCAGCATCAACATCAACCCGGCCGTGAGCAGTGGCAGCAGGATCGGCGCAACGATCAGTTGATTCATCCACGTCATTCCTTGGGCTCCCGGCCATCCACATGGTCAGTGCCGGTCAGGCCCCGGGATGCCAGCAGCACAACCAGGAACAGCGCGGTCATGGCGAAGCTGATCACGATGGCCGTCAGCACCAGCGCCTGGGGCAGCGGGTCGGTGTAGTGGAGCAGGTCCTGGGGCACGCCATCCTTGATGATCGGCTCCTTGCCGATAAACAGGCTGCCCATGCTGAAAATGAACAGATTGACGCCGTAGGACAACAGGCACAGCCCCATCACCACCTGGAATGTCCGTGGCCGCAGGATCAACCAGACGCCGGAGGCCGCCAGGACCCCAATGGCTATTGCGATGACTTCTTCCATCAGGCGGCTCCTTCGGTTGTGACGACCACTTTGGCCTGGTTGCTCGGTTTATGCGCCCGCACTGACTGATGGCCGAGGGCGGTGAGCATCAGCAGCGTGGAGCCCACGACCATGGCGTACACGCCGACGTCGAAGAACAGCGCACTGGCGATGTGGATGTCGCCCAGCAGCGGCAGGCTGAAATGCCAGGTATGGGTGGTCAGGAATGGATAGCCGACGAACAGCGCGCCCAGGCCAGTCAGGGTCGCCGATAGCAGGCCAAAGCCCATCCAGCGCATCGGCCGCAGGCTCATCTGCGCCTCGACCCACTGGGTGCCGGCCACCATGTATTGCAGGATAAACGCCACCGACATCACAAGACCGGCGACAAAACCGCCGCCCGGCTGGTTATGCCCGCGCATGAACAGGTAGAACGACACCACCAGCGCAATCGGCAGCAGCAGGCGCACCAGCACTGCGGGCACCATCATGAAGCCCAGGGCGGTGTCGCTGGCCTGGCGTGGGTTGACCAGGTCGGTGGCCACGTCCGGTGCCAGCTGGCGCTGTTGTGGCGGCAACTCCATGCTTTCCTTGGAAGGTCGGAAGCGTCGCAGCAGGGCATAGACGGTCAATGCCACGGCGCCGAGCACGGTGATCTCGCCCAGGGTGTCGAAACCGCGGAAGTCCACGAGCATCACGTTTACCACATTGCTGCCGCCGCCTTCGGGCAAGGCGCGGCTGAGGTAGAACGAAGAGATATCGTTAGGCGTCTGGCGGGTCAGCATCGCGTAGGACAACAGCGCCATGCCGCCGCCGACCACGGTAGAGAGCAGGAAGTCGCGCACCCGGCGGATCCGTGCCTTGCGCAGGGTGTTGGGCAGTGGCCACACCTCTTCGATCCGCCGTGGCAGCCAGCGCAGGCCGAGCAGGATCAGCACGGTGGTGACCACTTCCACCACCAGTTGGGTCAGGGCCAGGTCCGGCGCCGAGAACCACACGAAGGTAACGCAGGTCATCAGCCCGCACACGCTGACCATGGTCAGGGCCGCCAACCGGTGGTACTTGGCTTGCCAGGCGGCGCCGAGGGCGCAGGCAATTGCCAGCAACCACAGAGTGACGAACACGATGGAGCCCGGGATCTTCGGCCGGTCGCCCCAACTGAGGCCACTGTTGAGCATGGGGATCATCGCGCCGACCACCGCCAGCAGCACCAACAGGAACAACTGGGTTTGCAGGCGCTTGGTGCTGATGCGCTTCTCGATGCGGCGCACGCCGCGCATCATCACCACCAGGCTGCGCTCGAAACCGCGCTTGCCGTTGAAGTAGCTGATCAGCGGTGGGTACTTGAAGCGCCCGCGCTTGAGTTGCTTGCGCAGCAGCAGGTACAGCACCACGCCGCCGCACATGGCCACCAGGCTCATGATCATCGGCGCGTTCCAGCCGTGCCAGATCGCCAGGCTATATTCCGGCAACGTACCACCCACCACCGGCAGGGCGGCAGCGGCAAGGATCGAACCCACCACCTGGGCCGGGAAAATCCCCACCAGCAGGCAGGTGAACACCAGCAGTTCGACCGGCGCACGCATCCAGCGCGGGGGCTCATGGGGGGTGTGCGGCAAATCGGTAGCGGGCGGGCCGAAGAACACATCCACGGTAAAACGCAGGGCATAGGCCACGCTGAACGTACCGGCGATGGTCGCGATCACCGGCAGGGCGATTTCCACCCAACGGGTCGAGGAGATAAACACGGTTTCGGCAAAGAACATCTCTTTGGACAGGAAGCCGTTGAGCAGCGGCACCCCGGCCATGGACGCACTGGCGACCATGGCCAGGGTCGCGGTAAACGGGATCAGGCGCACCAGGCCGCTGAGCTTGCGGATATCCCGCGTGCCGCTTTCGTGGTCGATGATGCCCGCCGCCATGAACAGCGAGGCCTTGAAGGTGGCGTGGTTGAGGATATGGAACACCGCGGCGACGGCGGCCAGCGGGCTGTTAAGGCCCAGCAGCAGGGTGATCAGCCCGAGGTGGCTGATGGTGGAATAGGCCAGCAGGCCCTTGAGGTCGTTTTGAAACATGGCGCAGTAAGCGCCAAGGAGGAGGGTGAGGGCGCCGGCGCCGCCGACGATCCAGAACCATTCTTCGCTGCCGGACAGCGATGGCCACAGGCGGGCCAGCAGGAACACGCCGGCCTTCACCATCGTCGCCGAGTGCAGGTACGCCGAAACCGGCGTCGGCGCCGCCATGGCGTGGGGCAGCCAGAAGTGGAAGGGGAACTGCGCGCTTTTGCTCAAGGCGCCGACCAGCACCAGGGCCAGCATGACCGGGTACAGCGAATGCGCGCGAATCTGATCGCCCGCCGCCAGCACCAGGTCCAGGTCATAGCTGCCGACGATATGCCCCAGCAGCATCACCCCGGCCAGCAGGCACAAGCCGCCGGCACCGGTGACCATCAGCGCCATGTACGCACCACGCCGCGCATCGGCGCGGTGGTGCCAATAGCCGATCAGCAGGAACGAGAACAGGCTGGTCAGTTCCCAGAAAAATACGATCTGAATCAGGTTGCCGGAGATCACCAGGCCGAGCATGGCGCCCATGAACGCCAGGAAAAACGCAAAGAAGCGCGGCACCGGATCATCCGGCGACATGTAGTAACGCGCATACAGCGACACCAGCGTGCCGATGCCGAGCACCAGCATCGAGAACAGCCAGGCAAACCCATCCATGCGCAGCACGAAGTTCAGCCCCAGGCTGGGCAACCACATGAATTCTTCGCGGATCACGCCACCATGGGCGATCTGGGGGTAGAGCAGGGCTACTTGAATGGTGCCGACCAGCGCCACAAGGCCGGCCAACAGGGATTCGGTGTTACGTGCATTGTGCGGCAGCAAGGCCGCCAGACAGCTGCCGATAAAAGGCAGAAGCAGTAGAACTATCAGGGACATAGGCTTCTAATCTGCGGGAGTTTGGGATGCATCATACGTGCCGCTTTCACGATCACCAAACGGCAAGATGTGGCAGGATCCTACAAAGTAGGCCGAAAACTCTCATTTGGCATTGTTTCAGGTGGCCGCTTTCCAGCCAGCGACACCAATCAATGTGGGAGGGGGCTTGCCCCCGATGGCTATCCGTTGGGCGCCGCTGCAGTTGGGACCTCAACCATGACGTTCCTGTTCCATCTCATCGATCAATTCGACGGCCTTCTGCCCTCGCGTCTTCAGCTCGCTCACAATCACCGCCACCACAATCAACACGGCTCCCAGCATCGCAATCGGTGGGAACCGTTCCCCGGCAATCCGCCCGACCACCCCGGCCCACACCGGCTCACCGGCATAAATCAACGTTGCCCGCGTAGGCGACACACTCTGCTGCGCCCAATTCATCGCCACCTGGATCACCGCACTGGTCAAACCCAGGCCCACCGCGCTGAACAGCAGCAACCACGAAAAGCCCGGCAACGCCTCGCCCATCGGCACCACCAGCATGAACGACAGCACTGACGCCGTCGCGAGTTGCACTACGGTTACCCGGCGCACATCCACCTGCCCGGCAAACGCGCTGATCAGAATAATTTCGGCTGCAATCGCCACCGCGCCGATCAAGGTGGCGATTTCCCCGGCGCTGAAATCCAGCGAAGCGCCCGCCGGGCCTGTCAGCAGCATCAACCCGGCAAACGCCAGCATGATGCCGATGCTTGGCATCAACCCCGGACGCTTGCCGAGCACCAGCCACTGCAATAACGGCACGAAGGGTACATACAACGCGGTGATAAACGCCGACTGGCTGCTCAGGATCGTCTGCAAGCCAATGGTCTGCAAACCGTAGCCAAACATGATCGCCACGCCGATAAACACCCCGGCCTTTAACTCAAACAGCGTGAGATCGCGCAAGGTGCGCAAGGAAAAGCAGCCCACCACGATAGCGGCGGCGGCAAAGCGCAGGCCGACGAAAAACATCGGCCCGCTGACGGTCATGGCATGCTGCACCAGCAAAAAGGTGCCGCCCCAAAACATGGTGATCACCACCAGGATGCATTCGGCTTTGCTGAAACGATTGAAACGCGAAGGGGAGTTAGGGGCGGTCATGGCGGCTCGGTCTTGCAAGGGAAAAGCACGGACCGCACAATGCGCCGCACTGCTGGGCAGTATACTGCGCACACCCACCAATTGAGCAATATAGTGCACAAAGAAAATCCGCAACGGGCCTCGGTCCTGCAACACGTCAGCCAGAACGTCCGTCGCCTGCGTCACGCTGCGGACTTGAGCCAGACTGCGCTCTCGGAAAAGTCCGGGGTCAGCCGGCGCATGCTGGTGGCGATTGAAGCGGGGGAGAAGAACGTCAGCCTGTCCACCCTCGACCGTGTGGCCGAAGCGCTTGAGGTGGCGTTCAGCGATTTGATCCAGGCTCCGGATGTACGTGATCACAGCCGCATCAATGAGCTGGCCTGGGCGGGTGAAATTGCTGGCAGCAAGGCGGTGCTCCTGGCCAAAGCCACAGCGCGGCGTGAAGTCGAGTTATGGGAGTGGCGCCTTGAACCTGGTGATCGGTACTGCCCGGATCCTGACTTGGAGGGCTGGAGTGAGCAGCTATTTGTCTTTGAGGGCAGCTTGACCCTGGTGATAGGCAGTACTGAATACACCGTCGGTGCCGGGGAGTTCTTCATGTTTCCTAGCCACCAGCCTCACGCTTATCGCAACGAAGGGGAGGTGGCAGTTCGGTTTGTGAGAAATGTGGTGATCTAACGTTGATATCAGTGTTTGTCAACTGTCAGGTTTCACAGCTTATATGCCCTGAGCTGGGGAGGTAGAGTCGGTATGACCACTCAATTAGCCGATTAATATTGGCAGGCAAATGTTGGGTGGCTTTTATCTCAATGTCGCGCTCAACTATGCGTCCTGGGGCTATGTGCTGGATACTGGGCGTGGCGGCGCCGAGCAACTCCTGCGCGAGGCGATTTGCATCACATTTACATGGGCAAACAGTAAGGGCTGACCTGCATGAGTGAATCGATCCGCGTTGCTGATGTACTGATCATCGGCGGCGGCCTCAGCGGCACGATGCTCGCCTTGCAACTGCTGCGCCTGCCGGGCACTCGGCACATCCTGGTGATTGAACCGCGTGCTGAGCTGGGGCGAGGCGAAGCCTACAGTGCAGTCGAGCTGGGCCACACGTTGAACGGTAATGCGGCGCGTATGAGCGTTGACCCGGACAACGCCGACGACCTGACCCAGTGGCTCACCGACTACATCGCTGGCGGTGGGTGGCCGGAGTCGGACCAGCAGCACGTGCCCGTCAGCGAACTGTTTGCGCCGCGAGGGATTTTTGGTCTGTACGCTCAGCAGCGCCTGGCGCAAGCCAAGGCGCTGTCCACATCGACCGTCGAGCACATCCGCGCCGAAGGGGTAGATCTGCAAGTCGAGGCAACCTCGACGCGGGTCACCCTCGATACTGGCGAGCAACTGTATGGGGCTTTTGCGGTCTTGGCCACCGGCATGTTCCCGGCTGCGCGCACGCCACAGACCGAGTCCACGGGGCTGAACGCCGCCGCACTGGACCCATGGGACGTGCAAGCGATGACCCGGCTCGACCCACAATCAACGGTGCTGATCATCGGCTCCGGGTTGACCATGGTCGACGCCGTGGTGTCCCTGGAACAGGCTGGGCATCGCGGGGCCATCGAGATTTTTTCGCGCCACGGCCTGTTGCCCCATGTTCGTCGGCAACCGCCGAGTTGGGACGACTTCCTGGCCGCCGACCACCGCCTGCGCAGCCCTCGGCAATTGCTGCGCGAGGTGCGTCGGCAATGCCGCATCGCACTCGACCAAGGCGTCGATTGGCAGGCGCCGCTGGACACCGTGCGTGTGCATATCGCGCGCCTATGGAGCCAGGCCAGTGAGCGTGAGAAACGCCAGTTCGTGCGGCATGTGCGGCCATGGTGGGAAAGTCATCACCACCGCTCGCCGCCATTGAGCGCGCAATTGGTGGCGCGCTTGCAGGAAGAAGGACGGTTGCGGATTCGCGCAGCGTCGTTCAAGGGTTTGGTGCCGTCGGATGAGGGCGTCGCCATTGCGGTGCGCCATCGTGGCGAGCCAGGGCTCACCCGAGTTTCGGGCGCGGCCTTGATCAACTCCAGCGGTATCGAATACGACTGGCGCCGCGTGGCCCGGCCATTGCCGCAGCAACTGCTCAAGCGTGGGTTGATCCAGCCCGGGCCGTTGGCGTTGGGGATTGCGGCGGATGCGGCCGGCGCGGTGCTGAATGCCCAGGGCCAGGCCAGCCAGCGACTGTTTGCCATGGGCCCGCCGTTGCGGGGCATGTGGTGGGAGAGTACGGCGGTGACCGATGTGGCGCTCCAGGCCAAGGCACTGGCAACCAAGCTCACACAGATCTAAATGTGGGAGGGGGCTTGCCCCCGATGAGCATAGGTATCTACATAACTTTGGGGCGACGCTGGACCTGTGGCGAGGGAGCTTGCTCCCGTGACGGACTGACAGCCGACGCTGATCTAGCTGACGCACCGCGATCCAAATGTGGGAGCTGGCTTGCCTGCGATGACGGCCTGCCAGCCGATGCCAATCTACCTGATACCCCGCAATCAAACTGTGGGAGCGGGCTTGCTCGCGAAGGCGGCCTGACAGGCGACACAGCTATATCGGGAGCAAGCCCCCTCCCACATTTGATCTGCGTTTAGCTTGAGGTTTTCACAAAACCGGGCTTCAGCCCAAACACCTCAACCCCCTGCGGTGTCGATTGCCCGGTGGTCACCTTCACCCGCTCCACCGGTTTATCCATCGCTGGCCGATACTCCACCGTCATATCCGGATGAATCGCCTGGCTGGGAATCACCAGCGCCTGGTCATTGTTGTAGGTCACGATGGTCAATCGTGCACTCATGCCCAGGCGCACCCGTTGCAACTGCTGTGGTGTCAGCTTCGGGATCGACAGGGTCACCGGAAACTGCGCGCTGCCCTGGTTGTCGCTGGCGATGGCCAAGCCACTGACCACGCTGACCGAGCCGGCCAGCCGTTCGCCGTCGAAGCCATCGCCCATCACTTCCACCGCCTGACCCTGGTGCAACTGGTTGATGTCCAGCTCGGAGACCTTGGTCACGATTTTCAGCCGTTCGATATTGGCCAGGCCAAACAGTACCTGGCCCTGGCTGACCTTGCTGCCGGCCTGCACCGGTGCGTTGTTGTTGCCACCACCTTGGGCGGTGTTGCTGCTGCCGGGCGCGGGCACCACGATGCCGGAGAACGGCGCCTTGATCTCCTTGCCTTCAAGGAGTTTTTGCAGGGCTTGGTATTTCACCGTGGCATTGGTCAGCTCCATTTCGGCAATCTGCCGGTATTCGCCTCTGCCTTGGTCCTGGGCCTGTTGCAGCTCGCTGTGCGCCGCTGCCAGGTCGAGTTGCTGCTGTTGGGTTTGCTGCTTGAGATCGTCCAGTTCGTTGCGCGGAATGATGCCGCGCTTGAATAGGTTTTCACTCTCGGTGAGTTTGCGCCGGGTATTGCCGGCGGTCATTTCGGCGGTGCGCAAACTGCGGCGAGCACGGCTGACCGCAGGGCTACTGTCCCAGTCCTGCATTTCCTGCACGGCACGCCGGGCCTTGAGCTGGGCGGAGAGGGCGTCGCGCAGCTGCACTTCAAGAGTGGCCGGGTCCATGCGCAACAGCACTTGGCCGGCCTCGACGCGCTGGCCTTGCTCCACCAGATTGGCCAGCACATTGCCGTCGAACGGCGCCGTGAGGGTGACGGTAGTGTCGGGCTCGATCTTGCCCACCAGGCCGATCTGGTGCACCAGCGGGTCGGGTTTTACCGCCAGCCATTGCTCGGCGGTGCTGGCCTGCTCGACGCTGCTGCGTTGGTTGAGCAGGCTGACAGCCGTGCCTGCCAGCAGCACGATCAAGACGACGGCCAGCAAGCGTTTTTGATTAGTAGTCATTGAGGGCGATTTCCCAACTTTCCAGCGTCATGCCCAGGGTCAGATCGAGCTGGGTCTGGGCGTTCAAATAAGCGATCAGCGCATTGAGCTGGGCGTTTTCGGCGTTGCGCAGGTCGGTCTCGAAGCTCAATACCTGGAAGTTGGTGGAGCGCCCGGCACTGAGTTTTTCCCGCTCGATCTCGATCTTGCGCCGCGACAACTCCACGGCGCGCTTGGAAATCTCATATTGGCGCCAGCGGGTGCCGAGGTCACGTACCACGTTGTTGACGTTGCGCTCCAGCTCCTGGCGGGCGTCGGTAATGCGGATTTCCTGATCCTCCACATTCACTCGCGCGCGGACTTCGGCCTGGCGTGTGCTGATGTCGCCAATGGGGATCTGCACCTGCACGCCGGCGTAGCTGTCCCAGGTGCGGTTATTGGTGTGGCCGTTGTCGTTGTCGTAGGCGTCGCGCACCTGGTTGGCGCCGGCTACCAGGTCCACCTGCCAGCGCCCGGAGTCCTTGGCGATTACCAGGTTAAGATCGGCCTGCTGGCTGCCGAGCAGGGCGGCGAGATATTCCGGCTGCTGGTTCTGCGCCAGGTTGAAGGCTTGGCGCTTGTCGATGCCCATGGGGTTGGCCTCCAGGGCTTCGGTGGCGCGAATCGGCGTGGACAGGTCCAGGGCCAGCAGGCGCAGCAGGGCCAGGCGGTTGGTGTCCAGTTGGTTCTGGGCTTCTTCCACGCCCAATTGCTGGGTGGCGATATCGGCTTCGGTCTGCACGATCTCGAACTCGGCCATGCGTCCGGCGCTGATCAGCGCTTTGTTGACGTCCAGCAGGGTGTTGGAACGCTTGAGGGCTTCCTGGACGATCACCAGTTGCTCCTGGGCGCGAAGGAGTTCGCGGTAGGTGGCGATGATCTGGCTGATGGTCTGCGCCACGGTGGCCTTGAGGTTCAGGCGGTTGGCCTGCTCGGCCAGGCGCGACAGGCGCAGCGGCGCGGTGGTGGCGTCCCAGCCGGCGCCGCGCATCAGCGGTTGGATGATCGCCAGGTCGAGCCCGTCGCTGCGGTAACGGCCGGCGCGGTTGGCGTTGTTCAACTGCTGGGTCCAGGCCATGCTCAGACGCGTGCCATATTCGCCGAGCAGGCTGCTGGTCGGCGCCACACTGGCGTTGCGGGCATTGTCCTGGGAGCCCCGGCTGGTACGGTAATTACTGTTGAGGGTGAGCTTGGGGTTGAACACGTCTTCGGCGACGCGCAGGTCAAACTTCTGCGCCACTCGTTGCAGATAGGCGCTGCGGATCGCCGGGTTGTTGCGCAGGCCCAGGTACACGGCATCGCCCAGGGTCATGGTGGTGACCTGGGCATTGAGCGACGCGCCGCGGTCATAGGCGCTGCGCGTGCTGCTGGGCGCCGATGGCTTGACGACCACCTCGGCAGCCACACCGGGCAGGCTGATCAGCGCCAGCAACCACAGCCATTTACTCATCGCGCAAGGCCTCCACTGGTTGCAACCGCGAGGCCGAGACCGCCGGATAGATGCCAAAGAACAAGCCGACCAGCAAGGTACTGCCCACCCCCAGGGGCAGGGCGGCCACCGCCAGGGCAAATGCCCAGCCCGACAGCCAGGCATACAGCCACGCAGCGGTCATGCCCAATACGGCGCCGCACAGCGCACCCACGGCGGTAAGGGTGACGGCTTCGAGCAGGAACAGGTTGCGGATATCCCGCTGGCGTGCGCCCAGGGCCATGCGAATGCCGATCTCGCGGCGGCGCTCCGAGACGTTCATGAGCATCACGTTCATCACCCCGACCCCGCCGCCCACCAGGGAAATCGCGCCGAGGGCCAGCAGCAGATAGGCGAAGGTGCGGCTTTGGCGAGTCATGCCGTCGATCATCTGCTGGGGCACCGTGATATCGACGTCATGCTCGGTGAGTTGCGGTTGCAACGCGGCGGCGGTATCACGGGCAATACGTTCCATGTCCTGTCCCGGCGCTGCGCGGATGATCACATTGCTGATCTGCGGGCTGGCATAGACGCGGCGCATGCCCTCGGCGGGAATAAACAGCGATTCGTTGGCCTGCACCGGCATCAGCATGGCCCTGGGCTGGTTGTGCAGGATGCCGACGATCAGGAACAGGTAGTCATTGATGCGCACGCGGTCACCCAGCTTCAGCGGGTCGCCCGGCGCGCCGAGGGCCTGGGCGAGCTGGTCACCGATCACGGCGTAGGTTTCGTTGGCGTCGAAGGCTGACAGGAAACGTCCCTCGCGCATGACCAGGCGCATGGCCGCGTGGATATCCGGGGTGCTGCCGACCAGGTTGGCATTAGTGGTGCGGCCATGGAATACGATGGGCCCGCTGAACAGGCTGAGGGCGCCGATATGGGCAATGCCCGGCACGGCCAGGCGCACGCTGTCGAGGTCAAGCCGGGTGCGCATCGGCACATTGCTGCCGCCCTTGGGCGGGAACTGGGCGACAAGGGTGTCGGTGCCCATGTCCTTGAAAATCATCGCTGCATCCACCGCCGCGTTGTGGCCGATATTGATCAGTGCCACCACCGAGGAACTGCCGATAACGATGCCCAGCAACGCCAGGATCGAACGTTTGCCCAGGGTGCGCAGGCTGATGAACGCTTCATGCAACAGCTGGCTCAGGCTCTGCTCGACCCGCAGGCTCATAGGCGCTCAGCCTCGTGCACCACGCCATTGCGCACCAGGATCTTGCGCTCCAGGCGCTCGGCGATATGCGCGTCGTGGGTGACGATGATCAGCGTGACCTGTTGCTCACGGTTGAGGGTGAGCAGCAGGTCCATGATCTCCTGGGCTGTGCTGCTGTCGAGGTTGCCGGTGGGTTCGTCGGCCAAAATCACTGAAGGCTTGCCCACCAAGGCGCGGGCGATGGCGACGCGCTGGCGCTGGCCCCCGGAAAGGTCGGCAGGGCGATGGTGGGCGCGCTCGGCCAAACCGACTTGCTCGAGCATGCGCTGGGCTTGCTCCACCGATTCATGGCGCGACACACCGCGATAACTCAAGGGCAGGGCGACATTGTCCAGGGCGCTCAGGCGCGGCAGCAGGTTGAAGCTCTGGAACACGAAACCGATCTGTCGGTTGCGGATCGCCGCCAGTTCATCAGGGCTGGCCTTGAAGATATCGTGGCCGGCAAAGTGGTACTGGCCGCAGTTGGGCAGGTCCAACAGGCCGAGAATATTGAGCAGGGTGCTTTTGCCGGAGCCGGAGGCACCGAGGATGCCGCAGCTATCACCGCTGGCGATGGACAGGCACACGTCGTTGAGAATGCTCAGTTCCTGCCCGGCGAGCTGATAACGCTTGCCGATGCCTTGCAGGGAAATCAAGTCTGGGTGCGCGGGGGTCTGTGTCATCATGACTACGCCTGCAGTCTCGACGATGCCGCTCTGCTTCCGGAAAACCCTTGTAACAAGTTCGGAAGCTGCCTGGACGCGTTACGGACTGGTTTTATTTCTTGTTTTTAAAATATTGTTTGAATAGTAACTGCCTTCCTGGCGCTTCGCCAGCCATGGAGGTAGAGCGGTTTTACCGGTTGAAACGATTTTCTCGTTGGGTGACAGGGGCGGGAAAACATCCTTCGGCTTGCCTCAAAAGCCCGGTTATACAGGCTTTGCAAGATATGGCGGAGTGTCACTACTTGCTTTCGACGGGCTGCCCCGGTATAAAAAATCAAATTATTTTTTAAAACAATATTTCCGCTGTGGAACCCATATGGTCGCGAAGAAACTCAGCGCTCCAAACGTTACCAAGACTCGACTGCTGGATGCGACAGAGGCTCTTTTCATCAAGTACGGTTATGACGCCGTGTTGCTACGGCAGATAACCGAACGCGCCCAGGTCAACCTGGCCGCGGTGAACTATCACTTCGGGGACAAGGACTCCTTGATGAAAACCTTGCTGATGCAGCGCCTGGAGCCGCTCAATGAGCAGCGCCTGGAACTGCTGGCGCGTTGTGAAGCCGAATCCGATGGCCCGCTGGACTGCGACACGCTGCTGGGCGTGCTGTTTGCCCCGGCCATGGGCCTGGAACGTAGCGACCCTGCAAGTGGGGAAGGGCGTTCGTTCATCCGCTTCCTGGGCCGGGTCTACAGCGACACCTCGCCGTTTATCCAGGAATACCTCAAGGTGCATTACCAGCCGGTGTTCCAGCGTTTCTTCGAAGCCTTCGCCCTCGCCCTGCCGGATTTGCCGCGCAATGAACTGGGGGTGCGCCTGCAATTTGCCCTCAAGGCCATTTCCGGAGTCATGGCCGGCACCGAACTGCGCCTGCTGATGAACTCCATGAGCCTGGGCCGCCCAGCGACGGATGCGGAGGTGATGGCCAAGTTGATCACCTTGGTGTCGGCGGCGATTCGTGTGCCGCAGCAAAGTCCGGAGGCTGAAACGGCGTTGGCTAGGGTGCTGGACACCCAACGCGCCATTCGCGAGCAAGCGACACGGTGAATATGGCCCTTGTAGGCGCTGGTCGTTTTTTAGCGCCAAAAAGCAGGCAAAAAAAAGCCCGCTGGGGCGGCGGGCTTGATGTGAAGCGTTTGTAACGGATGAGGCTTCACACTACGTTCCGGCTTGTGAATAAATCGTGAAAAATATGTAAGAAGAAGTGTGAATGTGCGGACATTGTATTAACGGCGCTTTTGAGTGATGCACCGCCACTCGTCGCCACTGTCAATTCTGACAGCTAGACGTGATAGGAGATCGGGCGTGTGATTCTCCCTGTCTCGTGCGGGCCTGCACGGGCTTTAATCAGGAGAAAGATAATGCCTGCCAAACCTCCAGCGTCTGAATCAGCAACTGCGAACCCCGAAGCCCAGTCAGCCCCCGCCAGACCTACCCCAGTAAAAAAGCCACCTGCCGTGGTAAAACCATCGGGCACCCGCCCCGGATTTACCGTTGTTGAGGATTTGGATTCCCCCTATTCCTCTCCTCCACAGGTCATACCGGTAGAAGGGGCCTCCTATGGTTTGGGCATTCGTCATGTCGAAGAGGGGCTGGACATCGTCTTTGAGCGCTGGGACGTTGTTTCAGCGGGCGACGCCTATCGGTACAAGACGGGAGACCTGGTGCTGGCAGAAGACACCGTCAAGATTGAGGAAATTACTCACGCGCGATTCTTCCTGAACATTCCTCGCAGCAAAGTACCGCTGGGCTTTGTGGGCGATGTCTACGGCGAGGTCGAGCGTGCGAGGAGCGGTCGACTCAGTACCTCACCGCGCCAGGTTGTGTTTATCAAGGACACCCGGCCCGGAGGGGCCGACGACCGACCGCATGAAAACTGGCACTCCAAATTGGTGCTGACCCTTTCGGATACGTTCATTGACGCTGTCGTCGCGGCCAGGGGCGTTACTGCAACGATTCGGGCATGGGAGTTCATGCGAGTCAACGATCTGGTGATGTTCTACTGGGGCGGGCATCGTTTTGATCTACCTCCCATCACCGCCGACCAAGTGGACGCTGACCTGACGTTTTTGATCACGCCTGAGTTCATTACCGCGGCCGAATCCGGTCATTTTGTCGTGCAGTTTTATTTGTATGACGAGGTGCGTAATCGCTCGGGCGAGTTGCAGCCGTGGTGCAAGCCTGTACCGGTAGAGGTCAATTTGGAGACATCGCTGCTGCCGGAGCCGTTTATCGTCGAAGCAAACGAAGTCACCATGGTTCTGGACGCCGATGCTCTCGGCCAGTCGCCTGCACATGCTGAAGTAGACGTACCGCGTAACAGTCCTCATTTTCGGGTGGGTGACTTTATCTTGCTCACCGTACACGGCACGACCCCAACGGGTGAGTATGTGACCGAGTCCTTGCGGCAAGAGGTAATCAGGATTCCCCAATATTACGAATTCCCTATCCGCAACGAGTTGGTCCGCTCACTTATCCAAAGCACCCTGACGGCTTCCTATGTGCGACAAAGAGACGGTGCAGAGGACCTGCCCTCCAGGAATACCACGGTTACCGTTGCCGGCCAGCGTTTTGAGTTGCCCAGGCCACTGGTACGCCAGGCCCACGGGCCATTCATTGAACCGGACTTGCCGCTCATTACGGCGGAGATGCCGGACTACCAACCGCCGGGCAGCCCGGGGGACGATCTGACGGTTCGAATTCAGGGCTATCACCTGGACAATACCTCGGAACTGGTTTCGTCTTCGCGCCTGGCCGGTTCGCATGTACGCACGCGGGATTTTCTCAATGCCGAGTACATGCGATTCGAAGGCTTGCGCGACACTAATGTGCATTACATCGTCACCGGTGCGCTGGGAGTACGGGAGTCGGAGCGACGTTGGGTTCAAATAGGACGCCCTGCACGCACGCTGCAAGCCCCTGTGTTTCAGGATGCCATCAATGGCAACATTGACCCGGCGCTGGTCGGCAGCGTGGGTACGTTGGAGTTGCGTGCGGATTTTAAGGCAGGCGACGTGGTCGTCATCAAATACACGGGCTCCGTCAGTGGAGATGTGCAATACGAATACCCGCTGTTTTTGGCGGGTAACCCATTGTTGGTAGATATTCCAAAACAACTCTTCGCTGACAACCTGGACGGCACGCTCACTGCCAGCTTTCTGATTGACCGCTTTGGCGTCTTCCAGTACTCCGAGGACGCGATAGTGACCATCGGTACCGCACTGGGCGAACTGTTCATGCCCGAAGTGCTGCAAGCCAACCCCGACACCCATGAACTCGACCCGATGCAGACATGGCCGGAGGGTGCCACGGTGCGGGTGCGTTATGAGTTCATCAAGCTTGCCGACAAAATCGAGGTTGATTGGAAGGGGCTCCCAGGAATAGGCAGCCATTCGCAAATCAAGGAGGGGCAGACTGGCGACTATATCGACTTCACGATCCCGGTCGAAGCCATCGGCTACAACATCCATCCTGATGGCCGTGATATCGAAGTGTCCTTCAAGGTGATCCGCAATGGGTTTGCTACGCCGTCACCGACACTGGTAGTGCATTTGTTGTCTCTGCATCATTTGCCTGGCCCATTGATCGACAGCATCGGCGATGACAGCGTGTTGCAGAAGACGTTGCTGGACGATCTGGACATGACTCGGGTGCCGCCCTATATATACGCTGCGGTGGGTCAACGCATGTGGTTGCACTATTCGGGCAGGCTCGACACAGGAGGTGCCTATGAGGAGTCGACTTTTGTTGCTCGTGAGGTCGTTGACGTGGACGTCGACTTTGGCCCTTCGGCATTCGCGCCGGTAGGTCGTTTGCGCCGCCTTCAAGACTGGTCCGAGCTGACGATCAGCTTTTGGGTGACGTTCGATCACAGTTCGCTGCGGGACAATGCGGTGCTGTTCGGCGTTCGTCATCACGTGGTCCAGGACCTGGCTAACGTATTCCCTCATCCCGAGATCAAGGACTCGACGCCTGCCGCCGGGCCGGAAGTATCAGTCAACCCGCTGACAGTCGAAAACAAATGCCAGGTGCTGGTGAGCTATCCCAACATGAACGTGGGCGGGACTGACGAGGTCACGCTCCACTGGGTCTTGGAAGATGGATTGACGATTGATTTAGGGCCACTGGATGGACTGGATGGTGGGACGGTTACCTTCAACATTCCCAATGACCTGGTGGCCAGGAGTGTGAACAGCACCGTTCATTTGCAATACATCGCCGAGTTGGCCAGAGGTGGCAAGGGCACATCCGATGAGCAGAAAGTCACGTTTGGGACTATTGCGTCTGCCAACCTGCCGCGTGCTTTCATTAATGGAGTGGGCCATGGCGGGAGCCTTAACCCGCCCACATTCACCAGTGACGGGCGGATTGCTGTCGCCAAATGGCGTTTGAGCGCTCCAGGACAGACAGTGTGGATGTCGGTTTCCAGCCCTGGTGCTGTTACGCAGAACATTTTGACGGGTTATCCGATCAACGATGCGGAGGCCGCCAATGGCCTGCGCGACAAGTTGATCTCGCGCGCCTGGTTATTGGGCCGGCCGAATAACAGTGTGGTCACGATCACGTTGGCGGTCGGCTACAAGGTGGGGGCCGAGCGCAGTGATGCGATACCGTTCCCGTCCACGCAGTACACCATTCGCGTGACGTCGCCGCTGAATTTCGATCAGTCTGCGGTCACCTTGAATGCTCGGACTTACCTGATTGCCGGAGCTTCCAATGTATTGCCTGCCTTCGGCGCAGGAAATTCGATCAGACGCCAGGCTTCGGGAGGCACAGCGCCCTACCACTACTCTTCAAACAACACATCGGTGGCCGTAGTAGATGGCAGTGGGCTGGTGACCGTGCGTGGTAATGGTTCCGCGAGCATTACCGTCAGGGATTCGTCGGTACCGGTGCAGAGCCGCAGTTACACCGTTTATGTCAGCAACGTTGTGCAAGTGCATGGCGTGGGCAGGAACACGTTCAGAAATATCAGCGCGGCAGTGGCGAATGCTGGGCTACGTATGCCCAGTCTTGATGACCTACGAGCAATCAACAACGCCTATGGGTCGAGGTTTCCGGGTGGGCTGGGCTGGTACTGGTCGGGGACCTTCTCCCATTCATTTCTCTTTACCAACTATTACTACTTTCTGGATATCCCTAGTGGGGGCACAGGAACGGAAGCTGACAAGTTGCTCGGTGGCCACCTAAATGGTGTCGGGTTGAGATAATGCAATAGTGAAGCGCTGGCCGGTGGATCGTATAGAGAAACCGGCCTTTTCAACTTCAGTTGGTTGAGTGGGGAGGTTTAGATTTTCCAGTGACTTGCACTATCAGCCAGCTTTTGACGCATCGCATCCACATTCGCCGCCAATTGCACGGTCAGCAACCGATACCCATCCAGCGCACTGTAGACCGGCACATCCAGCGCAGGCTTACTGCCCGTGGCGCGACTGCTGCGCTCCAACCGCTCCGTCACCCCCGACTTCAACGCCCGCGCCATGCCCACCAACTGCACGCGAATCTGCCGATGCTCGGCCTTCAACATCACCTGCATCCGCGTCGTGGCCTGTTCGTCCCGCGGGTCCGGACGGGTATTACCCAGAATCTCCAAAGTGCTGATGCACATGCGCAGGTGGCGCTGGATCGCATCCAGTTCAGTCATGGAAATCCGCACTTCCTTGGACACCGACGGCATTAAAGAACGCAGTTGCACCATCGCCCCGTTCAAGCGGTTGAGCAGCTTGAGGTGTTCATCGTCAGTCACCGATTGGCCATTGATGATCCGGCTATAAATCTGCGCGCAATCACGCAACGCGCTGGCCAGGTTATAGCGCCATGAGTACACCGCGTACAGCGGCAGGGCGAAGGAAAACGCCAGGGCCAAGGCGATGCCGATGAGGATGTCCACAGTGCGCCACAGGCCGTCGGAGATCGGGTTATCGCCGTGGCCGGCGACGATAAACACCGTGATCGCCGACAGCAGCGCGATATAACCGCCCTTGCCAATGGCGTGATAAGAAAAGAACCCGCACACCACCGACATCAACAGGTAAGTGAGCAACGGCAGGCCGAAGTACGCCTGTTGCACCACCAGCAGCAAGCCGACGCTGGCGCCGATCAAGGTGCCGTAGGCGCGCTCGACGGCTTTCTTGCCGATATTGCCGTGGTGCTGCAACCCGCCGATCACGATCAGCATGGTCACCGACGCCCATTCACCGTGGGGCAGGTTGAGGCCGGTGGTCAGCAGGATGGTTGCCAGCAAACCCACCGATACACGCGCGGCGTGGATCAGCTTGGCATGGCGAAAGCGGCGGTAGGGGTCGAGCAAGGGACGCAGCAGGCGCCGGGCAAAGAAGGGCAGGTTCATCAATCTTAAAGTGGCCTCAAATGTATGAATGTGCTCGATCAAATGTGGGAGCTGGCTTGCCTGCGATAGCATCACCGCGACTGACTGAAAGACCGAGGTGCCGGCATCGCAGGCAAGCCAGCTCCCACACTGACCTGTCTGCACATTGGAGCGGGGTTGGCTTCAGAAGATATAGTCGGTAGTCAGGAAGCTTGAGTCACGGTTGCGCAGGATCTCGCTGACCAACGCCTTGTTGCTCTCCTGGAACTTGGTCGCCACCAGGGTGCGGATCGAGAACACGCGCAGGGCGTCATGCACCGACAGCGTGCCCTCGGCCGAGTTCTTGCGCCCGTTGAACGGGAAGGTGTCCGGCCCGCGTTGGCATTGGGCGTTGATATTGATGCGACCGACCTGGTTGGCGAAGGTGTCCACCAGGCGACCGACTTGCACCGGATTGGTGCCGAAGAGGCTCAACTGCTGGCCGAAATCCGAGTCCAGCACGTAGTCGATCACGGTTTCCAGGTCGCGGTAGGGCACGATCGGCACCACCGGGCCGAATTGCTCTTCATGGTAGACGCGCATCTGCGGGTTCACCGGGTACAGCACCGCCGGGTAGAAAAACGAACCACGGCTGCTTCCACCTTCGGCATTGACGACCTTGGCGCCGTGCCGGGCCGCATCGGCCACCAGTTCGTTGAGGTAATCCACCTTGCCCACTTCCGGCAGCGGCGTCAGCGCTACGCCGTCTTCCCAGGGCATACCAGGCTTGAGGGCGGCCAGCTTGGTGTTGAACTTCTCGATAAAGCTGTCGACCACATCCTCATGCACGAACAGGATTTTCAGCGCAGTGCAACGCTGGCCGTTGAACGACAGCGAGCCGGTGACTGCTTCACTCACCGCGTTGTCCAGGTCTACCTCGGGCAGCACGATGCCAGGATTTTTGGCATCCAACCCCAGCGCTGCGCGCAAACGGTGCGGCTTGGGGTGCAGCTTTTTCAAATCACTGGCGGCCTTGTTGGTGCCGATAAACGCGAAGATGTCGATCTTGCCGCTGGCCATCAGCGCGCTTACGGTCTCGCGGCCGCTGCCGTAGATCACATTGATCACCCCGGCCGGGAAACTGTCACGGAAGGCTTCCAGCAAGGGGCGGATCAACAGCACACCCAGCTTGGCGGGCTTGAACACCACGGTATTGCCCATGATTAACGCCGGGATCAGCGTGGTGAAGGTTTCGTTCAACGGGTAGTTGTAAGGCCCCATGCACAGCGCCACGCCCAGGGGCACGCGGCGGATCTGGCCGAGGGTGTCCTGCTCCAGCTCGAAACGGCTGCTTCGGCGGTCGAGCTCCTTGAGGGCGTTGATGGTGTCGGTGATGTAGTCGCAGGTGCGGTCGAATTCTTTCTGCGAGTCCTTGAGGTTCTTGCCGATTTCCCACATCAGCAGCTTGACCACCGCGTCGCGCTGTTCGCGCATTCGCCGCAAAAATGCTTCGACATGCTGGATACGTTCGACCACGCGCATCGTCGGCCATTCGCCCTGGCCACGGTCATAGGCGCGCACGGCGGCATCCAGGGCGGTGAGGGCGGTGTCGGCATCCAGCAGCGGCGTGCTGCCGATATGCACACGCTCATTGCCCAATTGCACCGGGCTTTGCACCCGGGCCAGCGGCCCCTGCCATTCCTGCAGTTGGCCATCGACCAGGTACTCACGCTGTTCAATGGGCGCGGCCAGGCGAAATTGCTCAGGAATGTCGGCGGCAGAAGAAGGAAACAGCTGGGCGAGCAGATTGCTGGTGGTCATGTCGCTACCCCTGGAATAGTTGCAAAACATGACTAGAGAGTCACTCAACTTGCGGCTCCAAGGCAAGGCTTGCGCGCATTCTTGTTCGCAGCGCTGCGCGCGCCGGGTAAACTGCGCGGCTTTCTGGAAGGAGTTCACATGAGTCAGTACCAGCCGGGCATTCTTGCCGCCCCGGTGCCTTTGCAGGCCCGTCATCTGTTTTTTGCCCTCGATTCCCTGCAAGCCGTGCCTGCTGCCCTGGACGCACTGGTGCAGTTGACGGATGCGGCGGCCGTGGTCGGTTTCGGTGAGCCGCTGATAAAGGCCCTGGGTGCTGAGATTGAAGGCTTGCGTACATTCCCCGTGACCAACGGCCCCGGTGCGCACAACCCGTCGACCCAACAGGCGTTGTGGGTATGGTTGCACGGGGTGGATCGCGGCGAGTTGCTGCTGCGCAGCCGCACACTTGAAAAAGCCCTGGCCCCGGCTTTTCGCCTGGTGCAATCGACCGAAGGCTTTCGCTACAAGACCGGTTTTGACCTGACCGACTACGAAGACGGCACCGAAAACCCCCACGACGATGCCGCCGTGGAAGCCGCCTTGACCGACAGCGGCGCCAGCTTCGCAGCGATCCAGCAATGGCAGCACGACCTCGACGGTTTTGCCGCATTGCCGGCCCAGGAGCGTGACCACATCATTGGCCGCCGCCATGGCGATAACGAAGAGCTCGACGATGCCCCCGCGTCGGCCCATACCAAGCGTACCGCCCAGGAAAGCTTCGTACCGGAAGCCTTCGTTGTGCGCCGCTCCATGCCCTGGGCCGAGAACGGCCAGGCGGGGCTGATGTTCCTCGCGTTCGGTCACTCTTTCGATGCGTTCGAAGCGCAGCTGCGGCGCATGAGTGGGTTGGAGGATGGGATTGTCGATGGTCTTTATCGCATCAGTACGCCGTTGACGGGGGGCTATTACTGGTGCCCGCCGCTGAAGGACGGACGTCTGGACCTGGGCTTGGTTTTTCAAGCGCCGCAGCGCTGAAAATGCGGGGGGGGGTGCCTTGAACGGTCATTGCCTCCTACATGATGCGACAGCGGCCGCTTCGCACCTAACCGAGCATTTTCACCTTGCCGCTGTGCAGCTTGTACACGCCGCCGACGATCAGCAGTTTTCCCGCCGTGACCGCATCGGCCAGCAGGCTTGACTCCGCCGTGAGCCGCACCATGGTGTCGGTGACATTTTGTGCAATGGCGTTTTCCAGCAGATCGCCGGGCGCTTTCAATACCCTGTTCACCGAGGGTTTGAAGGTGTCGGCCAAGCCCTGGATCTTGCCGGGGAACCGGGCGTTATCCTTGACCACCTTGACCCCCGCCGCGACGGCGCCGCACTGGTCGTGCCCCAATACCATGATCAAGGGCGTGCCCAATACGGCCACGGCATATTCGAGGCTGGCAAGCCCATCATCGGTGACGAAATTGCCCGCGACCCGAACCGCAAAGAGGTCGCCACGGGCGGTGTCGAAGGCGTACTCGGGAGCGATGCGCGAATCGGCGCAACTCAACACCGCGACAAACGGATTTTGCCCGCCCACCAACACTTCGCGTTCGCTCATAAAATCATGACGCTTGGTCACGCCGTCGGCGTAACGCTGGTTGCCCTCCATCAGCCGTTGCAGGGCAAGCTGTGGACTAAGGTCGTTGGCGGGCTTGGGCAGACTCGCCGGCGTCGGGGCTGCGTGCGCCAGGGAGGGCATTGCGCCGGCAAGCAGGGTTGCGCCTGCACTGACGGCAGCCAGCTGCAGGAAGTTTCGACGGTCTTTCATCGGGGGGTGGCCATCGCACATAGGCAAGGTTCTCTGGCGGGTTAGAGAGGGAGGTGCCTAGAGTGGGAATGATCACCTTGAAATGATGTAAGAAGTTTCTTATTTTTCAGTAGGTTAATTATTTTTAGCCTAGACGCCGCCCGGCCTTATGCGTTTTTCAGGCTGTCCAGCCAGGCCGGGTCCAGCCGGGTTTGTGCGATATCCATGCCCAGCGCCTGCATCTTTGCCTTGTGGGCTTTGATCTCGCCCACCAGTTGCGCCTGGGCGCTGGAGTTGGCGTCCAGCTCGTGCATCTGCGTCAGCCCCAGGTGATAGAAGCGCAACAGCTTGATGGCCGCCGGGTCGCTGGCCTGCACCCGCTCGCTGACCTTGTGCATCACATTGGTCACACTCATCAGGCTGCGTTTGAGCTGCCAACCGTATACAGCCGGCGCCAGCCAGGGCTGGGTCCAGAACGGGCCACGCACCAGCGCGACAGTGATCAACACCCCGGCAAATACGCCGCCGACATTGAAGCGAAAGTTGTCGCCACCGGGCTCACCGAACAGCATCACCGCCAGGCTCGACAGCAACATGGCCAGGGCCAGGAACAGCACGGCGACGATCAGCGTACTGCGGCGGGTCTGTTGACGGTAGATGACGGGGTCGCAGGGTCTGAGCTCGAACATTCGGGGGGAATCTCCTTGGTGTCTGTAGGGGGATAGGCACGGCCGGCATCTTCTCACGGGCAGACCGCCGCCGGGCAATCAAGTTGAACGATGGCTCGCGGGGCCTTCTCTAAATCAGGGCATGCCACCAACCCTTGTGAGGTGAACCATCATGTCCGAACACAAACAGCCACCACCTGGTACACCCGACCCGAACCGCACGCCCGGCGAAGAAGAGCGCGACAACGATGCATTGCGCCCCAATGACCCGAAAGAGCGTGGCCCGGACGACGATGTCGAGCGCGTCGAAGAAGACCTGGAAAACCTCCACGACAAAGCGCGCCCGCTTTAACAGGAGAACCTGATGAACAAGCGTACCGATGGCCCCCATTCCAATGAACATGCCAGCGGCAAGGATGAGCTGGGCTTTGACCCGGACTCGCCGGATTTGGCAGACCCCCAGGTCGACCCGATAGGCCCTGCCATCGCGCCGTTGGACAAAGACAAAAAGGATAAGGAAGAGGCGAAAAAAAAGCCGCCCTACGATCCGTTGGGCGACTTGAAAAAGTGAACCGAGCCCCGCCGTTGTGCGGGGCTTTGTTTATTTGGGCGGGGTCCAACTGACGTCAGTGATGCCATACTTTTCCGCCCAGGGCCGGGTGGTTTTTTTCACCTGCTCGTGACCCACGCGGCCGATGCGGCTGACATGGGCAATGTCGGCATCAACGGCCGCCCAATGCCATGCCTCGACGTTGTTCATCACTTCGGCGCGCACCACGAAAGACTTGGGTTGACCGTGTAGCTGATAGTGGATGGTGTAGATTTTTGCGGTACTCATGTTGCCTCCCTGTCTTGTTATAGATGGATAGGCCAGTGTTCAAAAAGGTTCATTCAAAATGACAACGTGCGCGGGGGCGCGGCATAGTGACGCTCCGCCTCGTGCCAAGGACCGCGCCATGCCTGAACTCACTCACCGTGCCCTCTATTTGAAACGTCTGGGCTACGATTCGCCGCCGCCGCCCACCCTGCAAACCCTGCATAACTTGCAACTGAGCCATGTGTGCACCTTTGCCTTTGAAAACCTGTCGACGCTGATGCACGCGCCGGTGCCGATCGACCTGCCCAGTGTCGAGCACAAGGTGCTGCACCAGGGGCGCGGCGGTTATTGCTACGAGTTGAACCAGTTGTTCCTGGCCCTGCTGCAGGAACTGGGCTTCGAAGCCCGGGGCATCACAGGACGCGTGGTGATCGGTGGGCCGGCAGACGCCCACACCGGGCGCACCCACCGCCTGAGCCTGGTGACGCTTGAAGGGGTGCGCTACATCACCGACGTCGGCTTCGGTGGCATGGTGCCCAGCAGTCCGTTGCAACTGGACACCGACGCGCCCCAGGCCACTGCCCACGAGCCCTATCGCCTGACCTTCAATCAGGGCAGCTACACGCTCTGGGCCCAGGTCGGCGAAGAGTGGCGCGGCCTGTATGTGTTCGACCTGCAAATCCAGGCAGACATCGACTACGAAATCGGCAACTGGTACGTCTCCACGCACCCTGGGTCGCCCTTCGTGGGGCAGTTGAAAGCCGCGCTGCTGGCTCCCGGTAAACGTCATACCTTGGCCAACGCCCACTATGCGCTCCATTACCTGGATCGACCCAGTGAAAAGCGCATGATTCAGACTGCCGATGAATTGCTGGGGCTATTGCGCGATACCTTCGGCATTCGGCTGCCTGATCAGCCTCAACTTCGCGAAGCCGTGGAACGCCTTATCTGTATGAATCCTGAAGAACATTGAAATAGAGCCTTCGCTGAACCGTTTTTTCTCCTTTTTGGTGCAAATCAGTTCGAACTTTTTGCAAACGCCAGGGTTCGAACCGATTCCTGAATACTTTGCCCACCTTAAAATGGAGATGTAAGACGATGTCCAAACTATTCGGAAAAATCCTCAAGCATTCCTCGCTGCTGGCCCTGGTAGCTGCGCCCGGCGTGGTATTTGCGGCACCGTCCACCGACCCGATTTCCACCTTCGGGATCCTCGGCAGCTACAACGACTTTAAACTCGAAGGCGGTAGCCAAAGCGACAAAGACCACATGCCTGAAGCCGGCCTGTTCTATAACTTCGGCAACAAGCTCACTGCCGAGTCCGGTTTCATCTACCAGGCCGGTATCGAAGCCAAGTACGGCGAAAAGAGCGATAACAAGCTCAAGGAAGGCCAGGCCGACCTCGACCTCGGCTGGCGTGCCGCGCTGGATGCGCGCAACTTCGTCGACGTGATCGTAGGCGGTGGCTACACCTGGACCCGCTATGAGCCGGACACCAATGGCTACGACATGAAGCTCACCAACAAGTCGCCGTTTGCCAAGGCCGCCTTGGGCTACAACCACCAGTTCGATGACATGACTCTGCGCGTTGAAGCCGGCGCCCGTCACACCATCGACGGTCGCGCCAAGCTCAAGGTGGACGGCGTCGGCAGCGACAGCGTGGACCTCAAGGACCGCACCAACCCTTACGCCGAAGTCAGCCTGCTGATGAACCAGAAGGGCGACCTGCCAGTGATGGCGGGCCTGTACTACACCCGTACAGAGTACAAGCTCGACGACGACTCCTATGTGGCCGATAACACCAAGCTCAAGCGCGATGAGTATGGTTTCAAGGTGGGTATCGCGTTCTGACGCTGTTTGCGATGTAAAAACGCCCCGAATGCCCGGGGCGTTTTTTTGCGGCTATTACCTTTCAGCCCAATGCGGCCAGTTGCGCCACGGTTTCCGGAAAGCGCGCCACCAGGCGGATCAAGGTGACGGCCTGGGCGTTGGGCTTGGCCCGGCCTTGTTCCCAGTTCTCCAGGGTGCGGGTGTTGGTACGCAGGTACATGGCGAATACTGATCGGGAAAGGTTAAGTTGCTGACGCACGGCGACCACTTCATCGGCGGTGAGCGGCGCCAGCTTGTTGAGGTGGACTTTGTGGGTGCGCAGGGTGATTTTACCTTGGCGCTCATCGGCCAGGGCGTCGAAGCCTTCGACCAGTTCGGAAAAGATGTCACGTTTCATGATGTGTTCTCGCTTTGATTTCCCTGTCCAGCATGTGTTTAAGAGCTTTCTTGTGGTGGGGTGTCAGGTCGCTCTGTTCGTGTTTGCCGTACAAGGTGAATAACCAGAATTGCGTGCCGCCTGACCACCAGTAGTAAATGACTCGCAGGCCACCGCGCTTGCCTTTGTTTCGCCGTTCATCAACGAAGCGAACCTTTCTCAACCCCCCCGTTCCTTCGATCACGTCTCCTGCTTCGGGGTTTTTCATCAATTCCTGTTGAAACCCCTGGAAAAGCTCGTCACTCAGATAATCCTTGCGATGCCGCTCGAATGCCGGCAGTTCGATAAATAGAGCATCCATGTTCTGTACGTAGCCTGCGTAGAGTTTGGTTGTCCACTCGCCATGGGTCAAGTGACCTTGCTGTGGGAACTTTCTTAAAACGCAAACACCATACGGCGGGCTTTTGCGGGTGGATGCCAGATGAAGAGGCAGATCGAGGAGGAAAATTCAGCGAGCAGGGGAGGGAGAAAACAGATCCCGGGAACGCAAAACGGCGCCCAAAGGCGCCGTTCTGTTGACTGCATCAACCTAAGCGATCAAACCCCCAATACCGCATGCTGCACCAGAGTGAGCAACGGTTGTGGGTACACACCCAGGAAGAACGCGAGTACGGCGATGGCCAGTAGCATCACGCCGCCTGCTTTCTGTTCCCAATGCAGCTCGGCATCCACACGGCGCAGGTTGGGCTCGATCAGGTAGAGGGTGACCATCACGCGCAGGTAGTAGAACACGCCGATGGCGCTGCCCAATACCAGGGACGCTACCAACCACCATTCGTGGGCTTCGACACCCGTGGCGACAATGTAGAACTTGCCGATAAAACCCGCAGTCAGCGGGATACCGGCCAGGGACAGCATCATTACGGTCAGCACGGCGGTCAGGTACGGACGGCGCCAGAACAGGCCGCGGTATTCGTACAGGGCGTCGGCGTCACGGCCTTTGTAAGGCGAGGACATCAGCGTGATCACACCGAACGCGCCGAGGCTGGTGATCACGTAGGTGACCAGATACACGCCGATGGCTTCCACGGCCAGGCCTTTGCTCGCCACCAGGGCGATCAGCAGGTAGCCGAAGTGGGCGATGGACGAATAACCCAGCAGGCGCTTGAGGTTGTTCTGGGTCAGGGCCAGCAGGTTACCGAACAGGATCGACGCAATGGCGATCACGGTCAGCACGTTGCTCAGCACGCCGGTGTTGGCGGCAGGCGAGATCTGGAACAGACGCACCATTACCGCGAATACCGCGACCTTCGACGCAGTCGCCAGGAACGCAGCCACTGGCGCCGGGGCGCCTTCGTACACGTCCGGGGTCCACAGGTGGAAGGGTACCAAGGAGAGCTTGAACGCCAGGCCGATCAGCATCATCGCCAGGCCCAACTGGGCAATCGGCGCCGGGCTGTTGGTGGCGGCCAGGGCGTGGCCGATACCGGTGAAGCTCAGGCTGCCGGCTTCGGCGTAGAGCAGGGCCATACCGAACAACAGGAACGCGGAACCGGCGGCCGACAGCACCATGTACTTGATGCCGGCTTCCAGGGAGCGCTTGTTGAAGAAGGCGTAGGCCACCAGGCCGTAGGTCGGGATCGACAGCAGTTCCAGGCCGATGAACAAGCCGGCCAGGTGCTGCGCGCTGACCAGCACGATACCGCCGGCCGCAGCCAGCAGGATCAGCAGGTACAGCTCTTCCTTGTTACCCGGGTAACCGGTGCCGCCTTCGCCGAGGTAGGCGTGGGCGAGGGTCACGCACGCCAGGGTCGCCACCAGGATCAGGGCGATGTACAGCAGCGCGAAGTCATCGACCATCATCAGCGGGGTCACCGCCAATGGCGCGACCTTGAGGGCCGGAATGATCGACAGCAGGGCCAGGTTCAGACCGGCGCAGGACAGCAGGAACGTTTGCGAGTGATTGCGGCGCCAGGCGATCGCCAGCATCACCACCACGATGGTGAGGCTGGTGATCAGCAGCGGCGCAAGCGCGATAAAGTGTTGGATCGTGAATTCCATAGCGCTCTTACCGGGCCGAAGCGAGTTGGGAGAAGGCGGTGCCGAACCACTGCTGCACGCCATGCATCGTTGCGGCAGAAGTGTCCAGGAACGGTTGCGGGTATACGCCGATAAAGATCAGCAATACCGCAAGACCGAGCACCATGATCAGTTCGCGGGCATCCATACCGTGCAAGACGGTGTCCGACTTGGCCGGGCCGAAATACGCGCGGTGGATCATGATCAGCGAGTAGACCGAACCGAACACCAGGCCGGAGGTGGCGATGGCGCTGATCCAAGGTGTCTGCACGAAGGCACCCATCAGGATCAGGAACTCGCCGATGAAGTTACCGGTACCCGGCAAGCCCAGGGACGCTGCGGCGAAGAACAGGCTGATCGCCGGCAGGTACGCAATGCGCGACCACACGCCGCCCATCTCACGCATGTCACGGGTGTGCAGGCGCTCGTACAGCTGACCACTGAGGATAAACAGCGCCGCAGCCGAAACACCGTGGGCCAACATCTGGATCACCGCGCCTTGCAGCGCCAGCTGGCTACCGGAGTAGATGCCGATCAGTACGAAGCCCATGTGGGAAACGGACGAGAAGGCAATCAGGCGCTTGATGTCGGTTTGTGCGAAAGCCAGGAACGCACCGTAGAAGATCCCGATCAGACCCAGGGTCATGGCGATCGGCGCAAACTCGGCCGAGGCATTCGGGAACAGCGGCAGGGCGAAACGCAACAGGCCGTAGGCCGCCGTCTTCAGCAGGATACCGGCCAGGTCCACGGAGCCGGCAGTCGGCGCCTGGGCGTGGGCGTCAGGCAGCCAGGAGTGGAACGGCACCACCGGCAGCTTCACCGCGAAAGCGATGAAGAAGCCGAGCATCAGTACGTACTCGGTGGTCAGCGACATCTTGGTCTTCAACAGATCGGCGTAGTTGAAGGTAATCACGCCGGTGTTGTTGAAGTTGACCAGCACCAGGCCCAGGATCGCCACCAACATGATCAGGCCGGACGCCTGGGTGAAGATGAAGAACTTGGTCGCTGCGTAGATCCGGGTTTTCTTGCCGTCCGAAGAACTGTGACCCCAGAGCGCGATGAGGAAGTACATCGGCACCAGCATCATTTCCCAGAAGAAGAAGAACATGAACAGGTCCAGCGCCAGGAACACGCCGACAACGCCGCCCAAAATCCACATCAGGTTCAGGTGGAAGAAGCCCACGTGACGCTGGATCTCTTTCCAGGAGCAGAGTACCGAGAGGATACCCAGCAGGCCGGTCAGCAGGATCATCAACAGCGACAGGCCGTCGAGGGCCAGGTGCACGTTGATGCCGAAGCGCTGGATCCACACGTGCTTGAATTCAAGCGCGAAGGTCGGATCGACACCCGGTGCCGGAGCAAATGAATAGTCGCCATGGGCCCACAGCCAGAGGCCGAGTGCGAGTTCCAGGGACATGGTCAGCAACGCAATCCAGCGGGGGAGGGTGGCGCCGAAGCGTTCACCCATCCAGCAGAGCAGGCCGCCGATAAAGGGGATCAGGATTAGCCAGGGCAGAATCATGACGGGCTCGTTTCCTTTCGCAAGTTCGCAAAGTACGCAGTGCACTTAAACATAGTCAGACCGCTACCACGACGATGGCGCCGATCACCAGCACGGCACCGGCCGCCATGGAAGCTGCATACCAACGCAGTTGGCCAGTCTCGCTGCGGCTCAGGGCTGTGTGACCAGCCTTGGCGGCGCGCGGGATCAAACCGATGGTCTGGTCGAGCGGGTCTTTGCGCAGTACATGGCTGATGGCGAGGTATGGCTTGACGAACAGTTTGTCGTAGATCCAATCGAAGCCCCAGGCAGCAAACCACCAGGCCGACAGGAAGCGCCCGATGCCACTGTTGGCCACGGCGGTCACGAAGCGACGCTTGCCGAGGAACAGCAGGGCTGCCAGCAGGATACCGGCGATGGCAATGGCGCCTGAGGCGATTTCCAGGCTGTGCTTGTCTGCGCCGCCGGCATGGCCGACGCTTTCTGGCAATACGCCGGCCAGTGGTGGAGTGATCATGGCGCCGATGAAGGTCGACAGGATGATCAGCACCGACAGTGGCAGCCAGTGGGAGATGCCGTGGCCTGCGTGCGCTTCGGTCTTGGCTTCACCGTGGAAGGTGATGAAGATCAGGCGGAAGGTGTACAGCGAGGTCATGAATGCACCCACCAGGCCTGCGTACAGCAGGTTCTGGTTACCGCTGGCGAAGGCTTCCCAGAGGATTTCGTCCTTGGAGTAGAAACCGGCGGTCACCAGCGGCAGGGCGGCCAGGGCGGCACCACCGACGATGAAGCTGGCGTAGGCCAATGGCAATTTCTTCCACAGGCCGCCCATCTTGAAGATGTTCTGCTCGTGGTGGCAGGCAACGATCACCGCACCGGAAGCGAGGAACAGCAGGGCCTTGAAGAACGCGTGGGTCATCAGGTGGAAGATCGCCGCGTCCCAGGCGCCAACGCCCAGGGCCAGGAACATGTAGCCGATCTGGCTCATGGTCGAGTAGGCGAGGATACGCTTGATGTCGGTCTGCACCAGCGCGGCGAAGCCGGCCAGTACCAGGGTCACGCCGCCGACGATGCCGACAAGATGCAGGATATCCGGCGCCAGGGTGAACAGGCCGTGGGTACGGGCGATCAGGTAGACACCGGCGGTCACCATGGTTGCGGCGTGGATCAGTGCCGACACCGGGGTCGGGCCGGCCATCGCATCGGCCAGCCAGGTTTGCAGCGGCAGTTGCGCGGATTTACCCACGGCGCCGCCCAGCAGCATCAGGGTCGCCAGGGTGATCCAGAAGTCGCCGACCTGGAATTTCTGCGGTGCCAGCACCAGCAGTTCCTGGATGTTCAGCGTGCCCACCTGTTGGAACAGGATAAACAGGCCGATGGCCATGAACACGTCGCCGATGCGGGTGACGATGAAGGCCTTGAGCGCCGCGTTACCGTTGTTGCGGTTGCTGTAGTAGAAACCGATCAACAGGTACGAGCACAGGCCCACGCCTTCCCAGCCGAAGTACAGGAACAACAGGTTATCGCCCAGCACCAGGAACAGCATGCTGGCGATAAACAGGTTGGTGTACGAGAAGAAGCGCGAGTAGCCCGCTTCACCGCGCATGTACCAGGACGCGAACAGGTGGATCAGGAAGCCCACACCCACCACCACGCCGAGCATGGTGATCGACAGGCCGTCGACGTAGAGGGCGAAGTTGGGCTTGAAGCCTTCCACCGACATCCACTGCCACAGCACCAGGGTGTAGTGACCGCCTTCGGGCGGTGCCACGTTGAATTGCCAGATGACGTAGGCGGCCACGATGGCCGACAGGCCAATGGAACCCACGCCGACCAGGGCCGAGAGGTTTTCCGACCAGCGTCCACGGGAGAACGACAGCAGCAGGAAACCGATCAGGGGAAATACGAAAGTCAGAAAGATCATGTTCATCCGCGCATCTCACTGGCAGCGTCGATATCAAGCGTGTGGAAGCGACGATACAGTTGCAGCAGGATCGCCAGGCCGATACTGGCCTCGGCGGCTGCCAGGCTGATCACCAGGATGAACATGACTTGTCCATCCGGCTGGCCCCAACGTGCGCCCGCCACGATGAATGCCAGTGCCGCGGCGTTCATCATGATTTCCAGGCTCATCAACACGAACAAAATGTTGCGGCGAACCATCAGGCCGACCAGGCCAAGGCAGAACAGGATGCCGGCGACCGCCAGACCATGCTCCAAAGGGATAGCAGGCATCGTCATTGCTCCTTGGCTTCGTTGCGGCCCAAGTGGAAGGCAGTGATGGCTGCGGCGAGCAGCAGCATCGACGCCAGTTCGACCACCAGCAGGTACGGGCCGAACAGGCTGATGCCCACGGCTTTCGCGTCTACGGTGGTGTGGCCGATGGCCTGGCCGCTCTGGTGAGCGAACAGCACATACAGTAGTTCACCCAGCAGCAAGGCTGCGAGGACAACCGGGCCGAGCCAGATGCCGGGCTTGAGCCAGACGCGCTCCTGGGCCACCGAAGCCGGCCCCAGGTTGAGCATCATCACCACAAACACGAACAGCACCATGATGGCGCCGGCGTAGGCAATCACTTCCAGTACACCGGCGAACGGTGCGCCGAGGCTGAAAAAGGTCATGGCCACAGCGATCAGCGAAATGATCAGGTAGAGCAGGGCATGCACGGGGTTGGTGTTGGTGATCACGCGAAGCGTGGACACAACCGCGATACCCGATGCGAAATAGAAAGCGAATTCCATCTTTCTTCCTTAAGGCAGCAAGCTCTTCACGTTGATCGGCTCGGCTTCGTTTTGTGCGGCGCCCTTCGGCTTACCGGCAACGGCCATACCTGCAACACGATAGAAGTTGTAATCAGGGTTTTTACCGGGACCAGAGATCAGCAGATCTTCTTTCTCGTACACCAGGTCCTGACGTTTGAACTCGGCCATCTCGAAATCCGGTGTGAGCTGGATCGCGGTGGTCGGGCAAGCTTCCTCGCAGAGGCCGCAGAAAATGCAGCGCGAGAAGTTGATACGGAAGAAGTCCGGGTACCAGCGACCGTCTTCGGTTTCAGCTTTCTGCAGGGAGATGCAACCCACCGGGCACGCCACGGCGCAAAGGTTGCAGGCTACGCAACGCTCTTCGCCATCGGGGTCGCGGGTCAGTACGATGCGGCCGCGATAGCGCGGCGGCAGGTACACCGCTTCTTCGGGGTATTGCAGGGTGTCGCGCTTGCGAAAGCCGTGACCGAACACCATCACCAGGCTTCGCAACTGGGTACCGGTACCCTTAACGATGTCGCCAATATATTTGAACATGGGTCAAATCCTCACTGAACCGCGGCAGCTGGCGTGTTCAACAACACGACGGCAGCCGTCACCAGCAAATTGATCAGGGTCAGCGGCAGGCAGAATCTCCAGCTGAAATCCATCACCTGGTCATAGCGTGGGCGCGGAATCGAGGCGCGCAGCAGGATGAACAGCATGATGAAGAACGCGGTCTTCAAGAAGAACCAGAAGAAAGCCAACTGCGGCAGGATGCCGAACGGACCGTGCCAGCCGCCGAAGAACAGCGTGACCAGCAGGGCCGAGATCAAGATGATGCCGATGTACTCACCGACGAAGAACATGCCCCACTTCATGCCGGCATATTCAATGTGGTAACCGTCGGCCAGTTCCTGTTCCGCTTCCGGCTGGTCGAAGGGGTGACGGTGAGTCACGGCCACGCCAGCGATGAAGAAGGTACAGAAGCCAAAGAACTGCGGAATGATGAACCACAGGTTCTGCGCCTGGTACTCGACGATGTCGCGCATGTTGAACGAGCCAACCTGCACCACGATGCCCATCAGTGCCAACCCCATGAACACTTCATAGGATACGGTTTGCGCCGAGGCACGCAAGCTGCCCAGCAGGGCGAACTTGTTGTTGCTCGACCAACCGGCAAACAGCACCGCGTACACCGACAAGCCGGCCATGGCGAAGAAGAACAGCAAGCCGATGTTCAGGTCCGCCACGCCCCAGGTCGGGGTGATCGGGATGATCGCGAAGGCGATCAGCAAGGCGCTCATGGCCACCACCGGTGCCAGGGTGAAGATCACCTTGTCGGCAAACGGCGGGGTCCAGTCTTCCTTGAAGAACATTTTCAGCATGTCGGCCGCGATCTGGAACATGCCGAACGGGCCAACGCGGTTCGGACCGTAACGGTCCTGCCACCAGCCCAGCAGGCGACGTTCGACGAAGCTGAGCAGGGCGCCCGCGACAACCACGGCCAACAGGATCACGATGGCCTTGACGACCGAGATGATCACGTCGATCACTTCAGGGGTGAACCAGGTCATTGCGCTGCCTCCTGCAGACCGTCAACGGTTTGGCCAAAGATAGCGGGCGGAATGCCGGCGAGGCCTTTAGGCAGTGCAACCAGACCCGCGCCCAACTCTTCGTTGATACGTAGCGGCAGGCGCAGGGTCTGGCCCGCTACGTTCAGGCTGAGCAGGGCACCGTCGTTGACGCCCAGGCGATCGGCTTCGGACTTGGCGACGGACACGTAAGCGGCAGGAATGCGCTCTTGAACCGGCGCGGCCTTGGAAGAGGTCTCTTCGCTGCCGAACAGGTGGAAGAACGGCACGACCTGCCAGGTGCCCGGCGCCGGGTTGAACGGACGCGGTACCGCAGCGAACCAGTTCAACGAGTCACCGCTGGTTTCGATCAGGCGGGTGCCCGGGTCGCCAGCACGGATGTGACCACCGACTTCGTCCTGGAACTTGTTCCAGGCCTGCGGCGAGTTCCAGCCCGGCGACCAGGCAAACGGCACCTGCTGACGCGGTTCGGCCGACCCCGAGTAACCTTCCATGGAGAAGGCAAACGCGGTGTCGTTGTCTTGCGGGGTACGCGGCTCGTGCACGCTGATGTCGGCGCGCATGGCGGTACGGCCGGAGTAACGCAGCGGCTCACGCGCCAGTTTCAGGCCCTTGATGCGGAACGCGGCAGACGGTGCGGCATCGACGATGCGCGCCAGTTGCGGCGCGCTGGCGGCGGTGGCTGCGGTCACATGGTCGAGCTGGGTCCAGTCGATCGGCTGGTTCAGCAGGGTCGCGCGCAGGGCATGCAGCCAGCGCCAGCCTTCGTGCACCAGGATGCTGGCATCCATGTACTTCGGATCGAACACCTGGAAGAAACGCTGGGCGCGGCCTTCCTGGCTGACCAGGGTACCGTCGCCCTCGGCAAAGGTAGCGGCTGGCAGGACCAGGTCGGCACGTTCGCTGGTGGCGGTCTTCTGGTGGTCGGCGACGATCAGCACCTTGGCGGCGTTGAGTGCAGCGTCAACCTTGGCGGCGTCGGCGCGGGTGTACAGGTCGTTTTCCAGCACCACGATGGCGTCGGCGTTGCCGCCGGTCACCGCTTGCAGGGCGGCATCCAGGGACTCGCCACCGAGCATGGCCAGGCCAAGGCTGTTGGCTTCCGGCACGACCAGGCTGATGGAACCGTTCTTGTCGCGCAGCTTCAGGGCCTTGGCGATGTTGGCAGCGGCTTCGATCAGCGCCTTGGAACCCAACGAGGTACCGGCAATGATCAGCGGGCGCTTGGCGGCCAGCAGGGCGTCGGCAATGCGCTGGGCCAGTTCGACGGCTTCAGTGTCCAGGCCTTCAACGGCAGGTGCACTGGCGTCGAGGGCGTGGGCCACGGCGAAACCGAGGCGGGCCAGGTCGTCCGGCGCGGCGTGCACGCATTCTTCGGCGATGTCGTCGAGCTTGGTTTCAGCCAGGGAAGCGATAAACAGCGGGTTCAGCGCGTGCTGGCCGATGTTTTTCACCGCGGCGTCGAGCCAAGGCTGGACGCGCATGGCGTCGGCCATCTCTTCGGCCTTGCCTTTGACCGACTGGCGCAGGGACAGGGCGATGCGGGCGGCGGTCTGGGTCAGGTCTTCACCGAGCACGAAGATGGCGTCGTGGTCTTCGATGTCGCGCATGTTCGGTACTGGCAGCGGGCTGTCGTTCAGCACTTGCAGGACCAGGCGAATGCGCTCCAGCTCGCCGGCTTCGATACCGCAATAGAAGTGCTCGGCGCCCACCAACTCGCGCAACGCGAAGTTGCTTTCGAGGCTGGCACGCGGCGAACCGATACCGACAATATTGCGGCCGCGCAACAGGTCGGCGGCTTTATCCAGCGCGGCGTCCAGGCTCAGCTTGGCGCCATCGGCCAGCAGTGGCTGGCGTGGGCGGTCTTCGCGGTTGACGTAGCCATAGCCGAAACGGCCACGGTCGCACAGGAAGTACTGGTTGACCGAACCGTTGAAGCGGTTTTCGATACGGCGCAACTCGCCGTAGCGCTCGCCCGGGGAGATGTTGCAACCGCTGGAGCAGCCATGGCAGATGCTCGGTGCGAACTGCATGTCCCACTTACGGTTATAGCGCTCGGAGTGGGTCTTGTCGGTGAACACACCGGTCGGGCAGACCTCGGTGAGGTTGCCGGAGAACTCGCTCTCAAGCACGCCATCTTCAACGCGACCGAAGTACACGTTGTCGTGGGCGCCGAAGACGCCCAGGTCGGTGCCGCCGGCGTAGTCTTTATAGAAGCGCACGCAGCGGTAGCAGGCGATGCAGCGGTTCATTTCGTGGGAAATGAACGGGCCGAGGTCCTGGTTCTGGTGGGTACGCTTGGTGAAGCGATAACGGCGCTCGTTGTGGCCGGTCATCACCGTCATGTCTTGCAGGTGGCAGTGACCGCCTTCCTCACACACCGGGCAGTCGTGGGGGTGGTTGGTCATCAGCCATTCGACAACGCTGGCGCGGAACGCCTTGGATTCTTCATCGTCGATGGAGATCCAGGTGTTGTCGGTGGCTGGGGTCATGCAGGACATGACGATACGACCACGGGTGTCGTTCTCGTCGGTGTATTGCTTGACCGCGCACTGGCGACAGGCACCGACGCTACCGAGCGCGGGGTGCCAGCAGAAATACGGGATATCGAGGCCGAGTGACAGACATGCCTGTAACAGGTTGTCTGCCCCATCGACTTCGAGCGCTTTGCCGTCTACGTGGATAGTGGCCATGGTTCAAAGTTCTTCGTTGGCCCGTTGTCAGCGGGCGTGGCTAATGGAATCTTGTTATTCATGTGCATCTACACAGCCTTTACGGCGTCAGCACATGACAGGCTACGGGCACGAACCCTTCGCCTGTTTTAAGCGTTACGCGCCGACTACGATCGGCCTCGCCAGAGGCGGGACGGCGGCGCTGGTGGGCGCGATGCCGGCTTCGAACTCCGAGCGGAAGTATTTGATTGCGCTGCCCAATGGCTCCACGGCGCCCGGTGCGTGAGCACAGAAGGTCTTGCCCGGGCCGAGGAAACCGACCAGGCCCAGCAGGGTTTCGATATCACCCTCACGACCTTCACCGTTTTCCAGGGCCATCAGCAGCTTGACGCTCCACGGCAGGCCGTCACGGCATGGGGTGCAGAAGCCGCAGGATTCACGGGCAAAGAACTGCTCCATGTTGCGCAGCAACGACACCATGTTCACCGTGTTGTCCACCGCCATCGCCAGGCCGGTACCCATGCGGGTGCCCACCTTGCCGATGCCGCCGGCATACATCTGGGCGTCCAGGTGTTCGGGCAACAGGAAGCCGGTGCCGGCACCGCCAGGTTGCCAGGCTTTCAAGGTGTAGCCGTCGCGCATGCCGCCGGCGTAGTCCTCGAACAGCTCGCGGGCGGTCACGCCGAACGGCAGTTCCCACAGGCCCGGGTTCTTGACCTTGCCGGAGAAGCCCATGAGCTTGGTGCCCATGTCTTCGCTGCCTTCACGGGCCAGGGATTTGTACCAGTCCACGCCGTCGGCGATGATCGCCGGCACGTTGCACAGGGTCTC
Source organism: Pseudomonas libanensis (assembly GCF_001439685.1). Lineage (GTDB taxonomy): Bacteria > Pseudomonadota > Gammaproteobacteria > Pseudomonadales > Pseudomonadaceae > Aquipseudomonas > Aquipseudomonas libanensis. Next base: position 32,609 of record NZ_JYLH01000024.1, on the reverse strand, counting down.
GACGTTGTTCACGCAGGTCGGCTTGCCCCACACGCCGACGGCGGCTGGGAAGGGCGGCTTGGAGCGCGGGTTGGCACGGCGGCCTTCGAGTGAGTTGATCAGTGCGGTTTCTTCACCGCAGATATAACGCCCGGCGCCGGTGTGCACGAACAGTTCGAAGTCAAAACCGGAACCGAGGATGTTCTTGCCCAACAGCCCTGCGGCCTTGGCTTCTGCCACGGCGCGGTTGAGGTGCTTGGCGGCGGTGGTGTATTCGCCACGCAGGAAGATGTAGCCCCGGTAGGTTTTCAGCGCACGGGCACTGATCAGCATGCCTTCGATCAGCAGATGGGGCAGTTGCTCCATCAGCATGCGGTCTTTCCAGGTGTTGGGCTCCATTTCATCCGCGTTGCACAGCAGGTAACGGATGTTGATGGATTCGTCTTTGGGCATCAGGCCCCACTTCACGCCGGTGGGGAAGCCCGCACCGCCGCGGCCTTTGAGGCCCGCGTCTTTCACGGTCTGGACGATGTCGTCCTGGGCCATGTCGGCGAAGGCTTTGCGCGCTGCGGCGTAACCGTTCTTGGCCTGGTATTCGTCGAGCCATACCGGCTCGCCGTCGTCACGCAGGCGCCAGGTCAGCGGGTGAGTCTCGGCCGAACGCTTGATCAGGTTGGCCGGGCCGAAGGAAGTCAGGGTCATGGGTAGCCCTCGAGCAATTGGGTCACGCCAGCAGGCTGTACGTCACCGAATGTGTCGTCGTCGATCATCAACGCCGGCGCTTTGTCACAGTTGCCCAGGCAGCACACCGGCAGCAGCGTGAAGCGGCCGTCCGCGGTGGTCTGGCCGAGACCGATGCCCAGCTTGGCCTGGATCTCGCTGACCACGGACTCATGGCCGCCGATGTAGCAGACCATGCTGTCGCACACGCGAATGATGTGACGGCCCACCGGCTGGCGGAAGATCTGGCTGTAGAACGTGGCCACACCTTCAACATCGCTGGCCGGGATGCCGAGGATCTCGCCGATGGCGTAGAGGGCGCCGTCCGGCACCCAGCCACGTTCCTTCTGGACGATCTTCAAGGCTTCGATCGACGCCGCGCGCGGGTCTTCGTAGTGATGCAGCTCGTGCTCAATGGCCGAGCGCTCGGTTTCACTCAAGGTGAAACGGTCTGTCTGGATAAGCGTGCTATTCATGCTTAGCGGTCCACGTCGGCCATAACGAAATCGATACTACCCAGGTACGCAATCAAGTCCGCGACCATCTCGCCTTTGATCACCGAAGGGATCTGCTGCAAGTGCGGGAAGCTTGGGGTGCGAATCCGGGTGCGGTAGCTCATGGTGCCGCCATCGCTCGTCAGGTAATAACTGTTGATACCCTTGGTCGCTTCAATCATCTGGAAGGACTCGTTGGCCGGCATGACCGGGCCCCACGAAACCTGCAGGAAGTGCGTGATCAGGGTTTCGATGTGTTGCAGCGTGCGTTCTTTTGGCGGCGGTGTGGTCAGCGGGTGATCCGCCTTGTACGGGCCTGCCGGCATGTTGCGCATGCACTGCTCGATGATCTTCAGGCTCTGGCGCATTTCTTCGACGCGCACGATGCAACGGTCGTAGGCATCGCCATTGGCCGCCAGCGGTACTTCGAACTCGAAGTTCTCATAGCCGGAGTACGGGCGCGCCTTGCGCAGGTCGAAGTCGCAACCGGTGGAGCGCAGGCCGGCACCGGTGACGCCCCATTCCAGGGCCTCTTTAGTGTTGTACTGCGCGACGCCGATGGTGCGGCCTTTGAGGATGCTGTTGTCCAGGGCGGCTTTCTGGTACTCGTCCAGACGCTTGGGCATCCAGTCGATGAATTCCTTGACCAGGCGCTCCCAGCCGTTCGGCAGGTCGTGGGCCACGCCGCCGATGCGGTACCAGGCCGGGTGCAGGCGGAAACCGGTGATGGCTTCGATGACCTTGTAGGCGCGCTGACGGTCGGTGAACGTGAAGAACACCGGGGTCATGGCGCCGACGTCCTGGATATAGGTACCCAGAAACAGCAGGTGGCTGGTGATGCGGAAGAACTCGGCCATCATGATGCGGATGGTGTCGACGCGGTCCGGCACCTTGATGCCGGCCAGTTTCTCGACCGAGAGCACGTACGGCAGGTTGTTCATCACGCCGCCGAGGTAGTCGATACGATCGGTGTAGGGGATGAAGCTGTGCCACGACTGACGCTCGGCCATCTTCTCGGCACCACGGTGGTGGTAGCCGATGTCCGGCACGCAGTCGACGATTTCCTCGCCGTCCAGTTGCAGGATGATACGGAAGGCACCGTGGGCCGAAGGGTGGTTCGGGCCCAGATTGAGGAACATGTAGTCCTCGTTGGTGCCGGAACGCTTCATGCCCCAGTCTTCTGGACGGAAGCGCGCAGCCTCTTCTTCAAGCTGCTGCTTGGCCAGGGTCAGGCTGAACGGGTCGAATTCGGTGGCGCGGGCAGGGTAGTCCTTGCGCAGCGGGTGGCCTTCCCAGGTCGGCGGCATCATGATGCGCGTCAGGTGCGGGTGGCCCGGGAAGTCGATGCCGAACATGTCCCAGACTTCGCGCTCGTACCAGCTGGCGTTGGGCCAGATACCGGTGACGGTCGGGACGCTCAGGTCGCTCTCGCTCAGGGCAACCTTGATCATCACGTCGCTGTTACGTTCCAGCGACATCAGGTGGTAGAACACGGTGAAATCGGCGCCGCTCGGCAGCCCCTGGCGCTTGGTGCGCAGACGCTCATCCACGCCATGCAGGTCATAGAGCATGACGTACGGCTTGGGCAGGTTGCGCAGGAAGGTCAGGACTTCGACGAGCCTGGCACGCGCCACCCACAGCACCGGCATACCGGTGCGTGTGGCCTGGGCGGTGAAGGCGTCAGGGCCAAAACGGTTATTGAGTTCGACAACCACGTCCTGGTCGTCTGCCTTATAAGGCGGGATGTACAGAGCACTGCCTGTAGTCATGGTTTTTTATCGCTTTCGGTCAACGTAAAGAATGAAGCCAGGTTTTCGTTCTATAAAAGAAGCGGGTCTGGATCAGACTTCGTCGGGGCTGCGCAGGTTGGTGACTGCGATTCGCTGTTCGCGGCGCTGTTCCTTTTGGGACGGCATCTCGGCGCGGTACACGCCTTGATCGCCGACGACCCAGGACAGCGGGCGACGCTCCTTGCCAATTGATTCCTGCAACAGCATCAAGCCTTGCAGGAATGCTTCGGGGCGGGGCGGGCAGCCAGGCACGTAGACGTCCACGGGCAGGAACTTGTCCACCCCTTGAACGACGGAGTAGATGTCGTACATGCCACCGGAGTTGGCGCACGAACCCATGGAAATAACCCATTTCGGCTCGAGCATTTGCTCATAGAGACGCTGGATGATCGGCGCCATCTTGATGAAGCAGGTACCGGCGATAACCATGAAATCCGCCTGGCGCGGTGATGCCCGGATCACTTCGGCGCCAAAGCGCGCGATGTCGTGGGGCGCCGTGAAGGCGGTGGTCATTTCCACGTAGCAGCACGAAAGGCCGAAGTTGTACGGCCACAGGGAGTTTTTACGCCCCCAGTTGACCGCGCCACTCAGCACGTCTTCCAGCTTGCCCATGTAGATGTTTTTGTGGACTTGGTCTTCTAACGGGTCGGAAACGGTTTCCCGTTCGCCGATGGGGTACTGCTCGTTAGGAGCATCCGGGTCGATCCTGGTGAGATTGTATTGCATTGCCAAAGCCTCATTGTTTCAGCTTCGCCTGCCGCTTGCGACGAGCTTCCGGAGCCCAGTCAAGGGCGCCCACTCGGAACAGGTAGACAAGACCTGCCAACAGAATTGCTATGAAAACGAGAGCTTCGACGAACCCGGTCCAGCCGCTTTCGCGGACGGACACAGACCATGCAAAGAGAAAGAGGGCTTCGATATCGAAGATCACGAACAACATCGCGACCAGATAGAATTTGGCTGAGAGCCGCAAGCGGGCGCCACCTGTAGGCAGCATGCCGGACTCGAACGGTTCGTTTTTGCTGCGGCCCCAGGCTTTTGACCCGAGGAGGCTGGACACGCCGAGCATGAAGGCGCAGAGGCCTACAACACCGAGAAGGAAAATGGCAAAGCCCCAGTTGTGGGCCATGAGTCCTGTCGCTTCGGTCATGCTGGAAATCCTTAACAGAGAGCAAAGGTCTCTGAGCTCGAAAAAGTAACGATGCAGTGACGATATGTCGCACTGCAATCAATCGCGGTGATTTTATGGCTAAACACCGGGCAAGTAAAATTCCTGGGGTGAAATTATTCGGTGGAATAAGCACATAGTGCACCTTTATGGAGCTGTAGCCCTTGTAGTGTGGGCATTAGCGGGCTTTTCATCAATTATGTTTTGTTTAAGCTGTAACGAAGTTTTTAAGCGCTAAATGATAATGAATATTGTTTGCGTGGGGTTTAAGCGATGGTTTCTCATGTGGCGGGGGAAGTTGCCGTTACTTGGTTGAGTGCCGCTTAGTTGCCGCAACGGTTCTTTTAACCGATTTGATGTGCGCGGATACCGCTCTGGATCAATGTTTTGCGCAAAACCTATGGGTAGGGCGCGGTCAATGTGGGAGCTGGCTTGCCTGCGATGGCGGTGGATCAGCTGATACACCTGCCACTGACCCGTCGCCATCGCAGGCAAGCCAGCTCCCACCTTTGATTTTCGGTGATCCCGAGGCAAAAAAAACGCCCCGAACCAGTCGGGGCGTGATTGTTGTGCGGCACTGCGGTTAGGTCTTCCTTGGGGCTGCAGTGGCCGTGTACGCGGTGCTTAGTGGAACTGATCTTCTTCGGTCGAACCGGTCAGCGCGGTCACCGACGAAGTACCGCCCTGGATCACGGTGGTCATGTCGTCGAAGTAGCCAGTGCCCACTTCCTGCTGGTGCGCCACGAAGGTGTAGCCTTTGGCGGCGTCAGCGAATTCCTGCTCTTGCAGCTTCACGTAGGCAGTCATGTCGTTACGGGCGTAGTCGTGCGCCAGGTTGAACATGCTGTGCCACATGTTGTGAATGCCTGCCAGGGTAATGAACTGGTGCTTGTAGCCCATGGCCGACAGCTCGCGCTGGAACTTGGCAATGGTCGCGTCGTCCAGGTTCTTCTTCCAGTTGAAGGAAGGCGAGCAGTTGTAGGACAGCAGTTGGTCCGGGTATTCCTTCTTGATCGCTTCGGCGAAGCGGCGGGCTTCGTCCAGGTCCGGCTTGGCGGTTTCGCACCAGATCAGGTCAGCGTAAGGCGCGTAGGCCAGGCCACGGGCAATGGCTTGGTCGAGGCCGGCGCGGACTTTATAGAAGCCTTCCTGGGTACGTTCGCCGGTGACGAACGGCTTGTCGTACGGGTCGCAGTCCGACGTCAGCAGGTCTGCGGCGTTGGCATCGGTACGGGCCAGGATGATGGTCGGTGTACCGGCAACGTCAGCGGCCAAACGGGCAGCGGTCAGCTTTTGTACGGCTTCCTGGGTCGGTACCAGTACCTTGCCGCCCATGTGGCCGCATTTCTTCACCGACGCAAGCTGGTCTTCGAAGTGCACGCCGGCAGCGCCAGCCTCGATCATGCTCTTCATCAGCTCGTAGGCGTTCAGTACGCCGCCGAAACCGGCTTCGGCGTCAGCCACGATGGGGGCGAAGTAGTCGATGTAGCCTTCATCGCCCGGGTTCTTGCCGGCTTTCCACTGGATCTGGTCGGCACGACGGAACGAGTTGTTGATGCGCTTGACCACGGTTGGAACCGAGTCCACCGGGTACAGCGATTGGTCGGGGTACATGGATTCAGCGGAGTTGTTGTCCGCTGCCACTTGCCAGCCGGACAGGTAGATCGCCTGGATACCGGCTTTTACCTGTTGTACTGCCTGGCCGCCAGTGAGGGCACCCATGCAGTTGACGAAATCTTTGTCGGGACGGAAGGACGGCTTGGCGCCTTGGGTGACCAGGTTCCACAGCTTCTCGGCGCCGAGTTTTGCAAAGGTGTGCTCAGGTTGAACCGAGCCACGCAGGCGGACGACGTCAGCAGCGGAATAAGCGCGGGTCACGCCTTTCCAGCGTGGGTTTTCAGCCCAATCTTTTTCAAGGGCTGCAATTTGCTGTTCGCGTGTCAGTGCCATGGGGAAAAACCTCGTCGCATAGGTCTAGGTGGAAAATTCCATTTGCCAGCCACGGATTGAATGCGTGGTGATGGCTGCTCGCTGACCAGAAGCTCAGGTGGTCAAGCCGGACTTGGCGGGGAAGGCGACGGGATGAACGAGTGGCTCAAGGCGGAGTTGAGCAGGTAAAGGCAAACTGCGAACGGTCTTCGGGCGTCGTGGGCCTTTGTACGATCCATCAGTGTGTAGCCGGGTTACCTGGTTAGCTTCCGTCCCTCGGGACAACTTCGTTCCAGTCGCAACCTCGTCAAACACGCCTTGTGGGCGGTACAGACACGAATCGGCTCGGGTGGGTAGCTTGGAGCGGCGATCCGAAGGCCCTTGCCAGGGCCCCTGATTAGCGGGAGCGAGGCCATCATGCCCATGCTTTTTTGGATCGTCAAATGGTTTGTAGTGCTTTTTTTCAGGCACTACATCTTTAGTCTCATACGACTCATCAGTCAGTTTTCGGTGCTTCAGTTCAGGGTGTCGACCTTGACCCGCAAAGTCAGGTCATCGCGGCCCTGAGTAGAATAGCTGCGGGTTGTAGAGGATTTATCGGCCTGGGTTTCACGATTGATGCCCGCCAGCGTGATCCATTCGCCCAGGCGCCCGCTGACGGTTGTGTCGGTACTCTGCACGTTCACTACATCGGGACGTTCCTGGCTCATGCGGTCACGGTTGGTACTGATGGCCAGGTGTACGGTCTCACCGGTGACGCTGGCGGTCACGTAGAAACCCTGGGTAACGTTGCGATACTGGGTCTGGTTCTGCAGGCGCCCGTAGCTGTCCTGCTGTGTAGTCGTCAGCGGCACGCTCTGGCCCACTTGGATCAACGCTGGCACGCCTTCGCTGGCCTGGATCTGCTGAATACCGCCATCACGGCTGGTGGTGCCGTAACTGATGATGCGCGTTTGGCTGTCACCGCTGTTCTGCTGGTTATTTTCGTTGGTGTCGACGGTGATCAGCAGGCGCTTGGCCGGTGAGTCCAATTGTGAGAGCAAGGTGCGCAAGCCCTCGATCTTGTCGGGCTGTGCATTGACGATCAACTGGTTGCCGTAGGCGCTGACAGTGCCGTCCTTGCCGATGAAGTTCTGGGCTACAGGCAGCAGGTCGGCGCTGGTGCGGTTGCTCAGGTTGACGACTTGGGTGTCGGCCATGGCCGAAACGCTGGCGGTCAGGAGGAGGGCGGTGAGCAGGGTGCGTAGGGACATGTCCGTTATCTCTGCGAGTCATTTGCTTGATAGTGCCAGTTTGTCGGCCTGGCGGGGCGCAAGTTGAATCGTAGACGGCAAAATGCCCTGACATGGCAGGGCATTTAGGGTGTTGCTGAAATAGCTATCGCAGGCAAGCCAGCTCCCACCCTTGACCGAATACATCCCTTGGAATGCAGTCAAATGTGGGAGCTGGCTTGCCTGCGATAAAGGCGACGCGGTCTTCAGCCCTCGCGCACCATGTCCACATGCGGAATCCCGACTTCAAGAAACTCATCGCTGACGATCTTGAAACCCAACCGCTCATAAAACGGCGCCGCATACACCTGCGCACTGAGAAACTGCTTGGTCTGACCACGCTTTTCAGCCACGTCAATCACCGCTTCCATCAGCTTGTCGCCCACCTTCAAGCCGCGCCAATCCTTGAGCACCGACACGCGACCAATTTCGCCGCTGGGCAGCAGGCGCGCGGTACCAATGGGAAAGTCGCCTTCAAATGCGAGGAAATGCATGGCGCCAGCGTCGTCCGCGTCCCACTCCAGTTCAGGCGGAACCGATTGTTCAGCGATAAATACCGCTTCACGAATGCGCCGAATCTCGGCGATATCCTTTTGCCAGTCCGCGACACTTACGTGAATCTTATTCATCCGCAAACCCCAGGCTGCCTTGCTTGACCAATTCGCACAGCAGGTCGCGGCCGTCTTCGTCCGCCAACCAGTCGCCGAGGTTCTCGCTGTGCAACGCATCGGCCGAGCACACCAGCTTCAGCAGCTCACGCAGCTTGCCTGGCAGGTAACGGCTCTGGCCACTGGCAAATAGCAGTACATCGTCATCGACTTCGGACCACGCCAGGCGAGCGCTTGGGTTGCGCACCAGGATCGCGCCGTCTTGCAGGCTGCTGATGAAATCCTCTTCGCCCAGCTCTTCGCCGGCTACCAGTTCGGGGTAGCGCGGTTCGGTCATGAACTGGCCGAACCAGGTCAACAGCATGCGCTCGTCGCTCATGTGTTCGGCCAAAAGGCCCTTGAGTCGGTCGAGGGCGTCGCCCTGGATCTGGTGCGGGTCGCTGACTGGCTGGGCGTCGGCGTCGGTGTAGCGTTCTTCATCCGTCAGGTACTGGCTGAGGAAGTCGGTGAAGTGGGTCAGCACTTCAGCGGCGCTTGGGGCGCGGAAGCCCACCGAGTAAGTCATGCAGTCATCTTCGGCAATGCCGAAATGAGCGAGGCGCGGCGGCAGGTAGAGCATGTCGCCCGGTTCCAGCACCCATTCGGCGGTCTCTTCGAATTCGGCCAGAATGCGCAGGTCGGCGTGTTGCAGCAGCGGGCTTTCGGAGCTGCACATCTGGCCGATCTTCCAGTTGCGCTTGCCTTGGGCTTGCAGCAGGAACACGTCGTAGTTGTCGAAGTGCGGGCCGACGCTGCCGCCCGGCGCGGCGAAGCTGATCATCACATCGTCGATGCGCCAGCTCGGCAGGAAGCGGAAGTGCTCCAGCAGTTCCGCTACTTCCGGCACGAACTGGTCGACCGCTTGCACCAGCAAGGTCCACTCACGCTCAGGCAGGGTGCTGAAGGCGTCTTCGGCGAACGGGCCGCGACGCAGCTCCCACGGGCGTTCGCCGTGTTCGATCACCAGGCGCGACTCGACTTCTTCTTCCAGGGCCAGGCCGGCGAGTTCGTCGGCGTCAATCGGGCTTTCGAAATCAGGGATGGCCTGGCGGATCAGCAGCGGCTTTTTCTGCCAGTAGTCGCGCAGGAATTCCCGTGCCGTGATGCCGCCCAGAAGTTGAAGAGGAATGTCAGGATTCATGTGTAACCTATTGAAAAAAAGCACTTTTAAGACAGGAATAAAAACGCCCGGCGCGGCCGGGCGTCTCAAAGGGGCTTGCTTGAATCAGATGCGCTTGGCTTGCTCTACAGCGTTACCGATGTAGTTGGCCGGGGTGAGCAGTTTCAGCTCGGCCTTGGCGGCGGCTGGCATGTCCAGGCCGTCAATGAAAGTTTGCAGTGCTTCGGGGCTGATGCCCTTGCCGCGCGTCAACTCCTTGAGCTTCTCGTAGGGGTTTTCGATGTTGTAGCGGCGCATCACGGTCTGGATCGGCTCGGCCAATACTTCCCAGCAGGCGTCCAGGTCAGCGGCGATCTTCTGCTCGTTGAGCTCCAGCTTGCTGATGCCTTTGAGGCTGGCTTCATACGCGATCACGCTGTGGGCAAAGCCGACACCGAGGTTGCGCAATACGGTGGAGTCGGTCAGGTCGCGCTGCCAGCGGGAGATCGGCAACTTGCTGGCCAGGTGCTGGAACAGGGCGTTGGCGATACCCAGGTTGCCTTCGGAGTTTTCGAAGTCGATCGGGTTGACCTTGTGCGGCATGGTCGACGAACCGATTTCACCGGCAATGGTGCGCTGCTTGAAATAGCCCAGGGAAATGTAGCCCCAGATATCGCGATCGAAGTCGATCAGGATGGTGTTGAAGCGCGCAATGGCGTCGAACAGCTCGGCGATGTAGTCGTGGGGTTCGATCTGCGTGGTGTACGGGTTGAAGCCCAGGCCCAGCTCGTCTTCGATGAAGGCGCGGGCGTTGGCTTCCCAGTCGATCTCAGGGTAGGCCGACAGGTGGGCGTTGTAGTTGCCCACGGCGCCGTTGATCTTGCCCAGCAAAGGCACGGCGGCGACCTGGGCAATCTGGCGCTCCAGGCGGTACACCACGTTGGCCAGTTCCTTGCCCAGGGTGGTCGGCGACGCCGGCTGGCCATGGGTGCGCGACAACATTGGCACGGCGGCGAAACGGATCGCCAGCTCACGGATGGCTTCGGCAGTCTGGCGCATCAGGGGCAGCATGACGTCATCGCGGCCTTCACGCAGCATCAGGGCGTGGGACAGGTTGTTGATGTCCTCGCTGGTGCAGGCAAAGTGGATGAACTCGCTGACCTGGGCCAGTTCCGGCAGTTTGGCCGCTTGCTCCTTGAGCAGGTATTCGATGGCTTTGACGTCGTGGTTGGTGGTGCGCTCGATCTCTTTCACACGCTCGGCGTGCTCCAGGGAGAAGTTTTCCGCCAGGGTGTTCAATACAGCGTTGGCCTCGGCCGAAAATGCCGGCACTTCGCTGATGGCGGGGTGAGCGGCCAGGCGCTGGAGCCAGCGCACTTCAACCAGAACGCGGGCACGGATCAGGCCGTATTCGCTGAAAATAGGGCGCAGGGCCTGGGTTTTGCCGGCGTAGCGGCCGTCAACAGGGGAAACCGCAGTGAGCGAAGAGAGCTGCATGGGGTGTTCTCGGACAGTCGGGCAACGAAATGGGGCGCGTATCATACATGAAAAAATCCGCCGGTCCGTTGCCAACTGACCGGCGTATTACGCGTAACGGCTTGAAATGGGTCTGTCGCTGCGACTTATTCGTTGCGCATCAACGGGTAAAGCTCTTTGAGCAATTTGCGCCGGCTGATCACCAGCTGCCAGCGATGACCGCCCAACTGCCGCCACAACCGCGCCGAGCGAATACCGGCCAGGAGCAGCGCGCGGATTTTCGAGGCGTTGTTGGGTTGTTGCAGGTTGCGCATGTCGCCGTGCACCTGGATACGTTGGCGCAAGGTGCTTAAGGTGTCCTGGTACAACGCGCCACAGGCAGCGATCACGTTTTCGTGGGCCGGGCCGAAGTGTTCCACCTGGGACTGGATCTGCGGCAGGCGCTTGCCGATGGTTTCCAGCATGTCGTCACGCTTGGCCAATTGGCGCTCAAGGCCGAGCATCGACAAGGCATAGCGCAATGGCTCGCGCTGCAAGGTGCTGGGGTCGCGCTCCAGGGCGCCGATCAGTGCACGATAACCTTCGCGCAGGGCCAGGTCGTCACCGCCATAGACCTCCAGGGTGTCCTTGGGGTCGCGAATCAGCAGGCTGCCGAGCATGCAGGCCAGGCCGGCTTCAGTAACCTGGCCGGTCTTGGCGATCTTGTCCACCAGCACGGCGGCGAGAAATACCCCGCCGAGTGCGGTCAATTGCTCCTGGGTCGGGCTCATGCCGGGTTGCTCCAGGCTTGCGCGACTTCAATCACGCCGCCGCCCAGGCAGATTTCGCCGTCATAGAACACCACGGACTGGCCAGGAGTGACCGCGCGTTGCGGGTCATCGAAGGTGGCACGGTAGCCCGTGGCGGTTTTCTCCAGGGTGCAAGGCTGGTCGCTCTGGCGATAGCGCACCTTGGCGGTCAGGCGACGCGGCGTGCTCAAGTCGATCGGGTTGACCCAGTAGATCTCGGAAGCGAGCAGGGCGCCGGAGAACAGCAGTGGGTGCTCGTTGCCCTGGCCGACGATCAGCACATTGTTTTCCAGGTCCTTGACCAGCACGTACCACGGCTCTTCGCCTGCATCTTTCAAGCCGCCGATGCCCAGGCCCTGGCGCTGGCCGATGGTGTGGTACATCAGGCCGTGGTGGCGGCCGATCACTTCGCCTTCGGTGGTCTTGATTTCACCCGGCTGCGCCGGCAGGTACTGCTTGAGGAAATCGCTGAAGCGGCGCTCGCCGATAAAGCAGATCCCGGTGGAGTCTTTCTTCTTGGCAGTGGCCAGGCCGTGTTTCTCGGCAATCTTGCGCACCTCAGGCTTTTCCAACTCGCCCACCGGGAACAGGGTCTTGGCGATCTGTTCACCGCCGACGGCGTGCAGGAAGTAGCTCTGGTCCTTGTTCGGGTCCAGGCCCTTGAGCAGTTCGGTGCGGCCATCGATATCGCGACGGCGCACGTAGTGGCCAGTGGCAATCAGGTCGGCGCCGAGCATCATGGCGTAGTCGAGGAACGCCTTGAACTTGATCTCGCGGTTGCACAGGATGTCCGGGTTCGGTGTGCGCCCGGCCTTGTATTCGGCCAGGAAGTGTTCGAACACGTTGTCCCAGTACTCGGCGGCGAAGTTGGCGGTGTGCAGCTTGATGCCGATCTTGTCGCACACGGCCTGGGCGTCCGCCAGGTCGTCCATGGCGGTGCAATATTCCGTTCCATCGTCTTCTTCCCAGTTCTTCATGAACAGGCCTTCCACCTCATAACCCTGCTCCATGAGCAGAACGGCGGAAACGGAAGAATCCACGCCGCCGGACATGCCGACGATGACGCGCTTCTTTTGTGTGTCAGAAGGGGCTGGATCACGCATAGGGTTTCAACGGGTGTCTTGAAAAAGGACGCGATTCTATCAGGCCCGGGCCGCTAAGGCTAAAGAGAAGGGCGGATCAATTCGAGACTGTGGCGCTGGCCGGCCAGATAATCATCGATGCAGCGGATGATCAGCTCGCTGCGCCAGTCGTCGCGCACGGCCATCAGCTCGTCACGGGTCAGCCAGCGGGCGCGCAGGATGCCTTCGTCGAGTTGATAGCCCGGGTGGTGTTTCAGCGCTTTGGCGATGAAGCAGACCCGTTGATAGGTCACGCCGTTGCTGGGGGCGGTGTAGAGGTAGATGCCGACGATGCCGGTGGCTTCGACGTCCCAGCCGGTTTCCTCGAGGGTTTCGCGCACGGCGGCTTCGGTGAGGGTTTCGTTCGGGTCCAGGTGGCCGGCGGGCTGATTGAGCACGGCGCGGCCGCCCTTGAGTTCTTCGACCATCAGGAAACGGCCGTTGTCTTCAACGATGGTGGCGACGGTGATGTGGGGGAGCCAGGTCATTGAAAAACCTCGATTCAGGGTGTGACGCGGTCAGTGTGGGAGCGGGCTTGCTCGCGAATGCGATCGTTCAGTCAATATGCCTGCTGATTGACACTCCGCTTTCGCGAGCAAGCCACCCGCATTTTGATTGGGTTTCTTCAGTGAGGCTGCATAAGCAATCTGCATGGTGCGCCTGACATTTTATGATTTTACCGATTTCAGCCCGAGGCGCAGCTTATCTCTCCAGAACCTCAATCCGGAGAGCGTGATGAACCCTATTGCCCCCAAACGCTACGAAGTACGCCTTACGTCGCCATTGCCCATTGCCTTCATCCTGTTGTGGAGCTCCGGCTACATCGGCGGTGCGTTCGGTGTGCGTTATGGCGAGCCCTTCACCATGACGTTCTACCGGTTCGCCCTGGCGGCCCTAGTGTTCTTGGGCGTGGCGCTCGCCATCAAGGCCGAGTGGCCCAGGCGGCTTACACCTTACCTTCATGCGGCAGCCGTGGGCTTGCTCTTGCAGGCTCTGCAATTTGGCGGCCTATACACCGGGATAAGTCAGGGCGTCCCGGCTGGGCAAGCTGCGCTGATTGTTGGGCTGATGCCCGTATTCGTTGTGATCGGCGCCTACTTCTGTTTAGGCGAGCAATTGAGCTGGCGCGACTTGCCAGGCTCGGTTCTGGGCGTGGGCGGCGTGGCCATTGTGGTTGGCAGCAGTTTTTTTGGTGCAGAGGCGTCAATCGGCGGTTACGGCGCGGTAGGGCTGGCGCTGCTGGGTATCACCCTCGGCACGCTTTATCAGAAGCGTTTCCTTGGCGGCGTCAACCTGTGGGTGGGCTGTTTCATCCAGATGGTCACCGCGTCGCTGGTCATGTTGCTGCTGGCCTATACCACCGAGACCATGCAGGTGACGCAGTGGGTGCCCTTCGCCGCTTCGGTGGCCTGGATCACGTTAATGAACTCAGTCGGCGCGCTGACGCTGCTGTACATGATGATTCGACGGGCTGAGGCGAGCAAGGCAACCAACTTGTTCCATGTCATTCCAGCGGTCACGCAGATCATGGCGTCCCTGGTGCTGGGGGAGGTGCCCGGTACGGTGGCAATACTAGGGTTTGTTGTTTCGGCGCTCGGGGTTTATTTGATGAACCACTCGAGGTCCAGCTAGGCCGTCTTGACAGTCAGGGGCGTTGCCTTGCACTAATGCGGTAGCGCGTTTATTCACTTGGACGGTTCCATGAGAGTCAATCTTGATATTCAGTCGCTGCGCAGTTTCCTCAAGGTCGCAGAGCTGGGCAGCTTCACCCGGGCCGCGCAAGCGCTGAGCCTGACCCAGCCGGCAATCAGCCAGCAAATTCGACGGCTTGAGGATTTGCTGGGTGTCGAGTTGTTTGTTCGGGATAACCGTCAGGTGTTGCTCACCCTTGAAGGGGAGCGCCTGACCGGCTATGCCCAGCAGATGGTCAGCGTCAACGACAAGGTGGGAAGTCTGTTTGATGTCAGCCGCACGCAAGATTCCGTGACGCTGGGCATCCCCGAATATTTCAGCGAGGAAATCCTGCAGCGTGTTATTCCCACTGTGGCGCTTGAATTACCTTCAGTGCGAATTGTGGTCAAAGTAGCGCGCTCCATAGTGCTCGCGGAGGCGTTCAGTGAGGGGCGAATCGATATCGGCCTGATGATTGATGAGTTGCCAAAAGTCACTGGCGTGCCTTTGCATGCTCTTTCCTTGATGTGGCTGGGTGGCGAGTGTGCGGCAGCCCCCGTGGAAGGGCAGGAAGTTTCGCTGGCCCTGTTCAAGGCGCCCTGCGTGTTCAGGAGCCTGGCGATTCGGCGCTTGGAAGAGAGTGGGATCAGGTGGCGCTGTGTGTATGAGTCTGAAGACTTGATGTCGTTGCGTTCAGCGGTCCAGGCTGGAGTCGGCGTGACGCTTTTGCCCTGGTTTGCTCAAGTGCCGGGCTTGAAAAACCTTGAAGCGCTCGCGCATTTGCCTGCGCTGCCGGGGTTTGGTGTTGAGCTCAAGCAAAGGCCGGGTTGGGAGCCTTGGTACAAGCCGCAGTTTCTGGCGATTATCGAGGCTGCGTGGCGCAAGGAATACGGCGTTACATAAGTTCTGAAAACACAAACCCCGGCACATGGCCGGGGTTTGTGGTGTTGCCTTACACCCTTACTTCAACTTGGCAATCGCCGCATTGAGGGTGTTGCTTGGGCGCATGGCCTTGCTGGTCAACTCCGGGTTCGGCGCGTAGTAGCCGCCGATGTCCACTGGCTTGCCTTGTACGGCGTTGAGCTCGGTAACGATGGTTGCCTCGTTCGCGGCCAGAGTCTGGGCCAGTTCGCCGAACTGCGCTTGCAGTGCAGTGTCTTCGGTCTGGGCGGCCAGGGCCTGGGCCCAGTACAGCGCCAGGTAGAAGTGGCTGCCGCGATTGTCGATGTTGCCGACTTTGCGCGATGGCGACTTGTTGTTGTCGAGGAACTGGCCGGTGGCCTGGTCCAGGGTCTTGGACAGTACCAGCGCTTTCGGGTTGTTGTACGTCACACCCAGGTGCTCAAGGGATGCGGCCAGGGCCAGGAACTCGCCCAGGGAATCCCAGCGCAGGAAGTTTTCTTCCAGCAGTTGCTGCACGTGTTTCGGCGCCGAACCGCCAGCGCCGGTTTCGAACAGGCCGCCGCCGTTCATCAGCGGCACGATCGACAGCATCTTGGCGCTGGTGCCCAGTTCCATGATTGGGAACAGGTCGGTCAGGTAGTCGCGCAGTACGTTACCGGTCACCGAAATGGTGTCCAGACCCTTGCGAGTGCGCTCCAGGGTGAACTTCATCGCGTCGACCGGGGCCATGATGCGGATGTCCAGGCCTTCGGTGTTGTGATCTTTCAGGTACGCCTGGACTTTCTCGACCACCACGCCATCGTGGGCACGCTGTGGGTCCAGCCAGAAGATAGCCGGGGTATTGCTGGCGCGGGCACGGTTGACGGCGAGCTTGACCCAGTCCTGGATCGGCGCGTCCTTGGTCTGGCACATGCGAAAGATGTCGCCGGCTTCGACTTTCTGTTCCATCAGCAGGTTGCCCTGGCTGTCGGTGACGCGGACGACGCCGTCAGCCTTGATCTGGAAGGTCTTGTCGTGGGAACCGTACTCTTCGGCTTTCTTGGCCATCAGGCCAACGTTTGGCACGCTGCCCATGGTGGTCGGGTCGAAGGCGCCATTGGCCTTGCAGTCTTCGATGACCGCCTGGTAGATAGTGGCGTAGCAGCGATCCGGAATCACCGCCTTGGTATCGTGCAGCTGGCCGTCAGTGCCCCACATCTTGCCGGAGTCACGGATCATGGCGGGCATCGAGGCGTCGACGATGACGTCGCTCGGCACGTGCAGGTTGGTGATGCCTTTGTCGGAGTTGACCATCGCGAGGGCAGGGCGAGCAGCGTACACCGCCTGGATGTCGGCTTCGATCTGCGCTTGCTGGTCGGCCGGCAGCGCCTTGATGCGGGCGTACAGGTCGCCGATGCCGTTGTTCAGGTTGAAGCCGATCTGCTCCAGCAC
The DNA here is from genome assembly GCF_001439685.1 of Pseudomonas libanensis. GTDB lineage: Bacteria > Pseudomonadota > Gammaproteobacteria > Pseudomonadales > Pseudomonadaceae > Aquipseudomonas > Aquipseudomonas libanensis. The sequence continues at coordinate 16,122 of NZ_JYLH01000024.1, read as the reverse complement.
CGCAGCGTGCTTGCTCAAGGCGTCTTTGTAGAACTCGGCAACGATCTGGCCGAACATGATCGGGTCGGAGACCTTCATCATGGTGGCTTTCAAGTGAACCGACAGCAGCACGCCTTGTTGCTTGGCGTCTTCGATTTCAGCGGCGATAAAGCTGCGCAGGGCTTTCTTGCTCAGCACGGCGGTGTCGATGATTTCGCCGGCCTGGACGCTGGTCTTTTCCTTCAGCACGGTGGTGGTGCCGTCCTGGGCAATCAGCGCAATTTTGACAGCATCAGCGGCTTCGATCTGTACGGCTTTTTCGCTGCCGTAGAAGTCGCCATTGCTCATGTGGGCAATGTGCGACTTGGAGTCGGCAGCCCAGGCGCCCATCTTGTGCGGGTGCTTGCGTGCGTAGTTCTTGACCGACAGCGGTGCGCGGCGGTCGGAGTTGCCTTCGCGCAGGACCGGATTCACGGCGCTGCCCTTGATCTTGTCGTAACGTGCACGGGTTTCTTTTTCCGCGTCGGTGGTTACGGTTTCAGGGTAGTCCGGCAGGGCATAGCCCTGGGCCTGCAGTTCCTTGATCGCGGCTTGCAGCTGCGGGGTCGAGGCGCTGATGTTCGGCAGCTTGATGATGTTGGCTTCAGGTGTAACGGCCAGGTCGCCCAGTTCGGCGAGGTGGTCCGGGATAGCCTTGTCGCCCAGTTGCTCGGGGAAGCTTGCGAGGATGCGCCCTGCGAGGGAAATGTCGCGGGTTTCCACGGCAATATCAGCGGAAGCGGTGAAGGCCTCTACGATAGGCAGCAGTGAATAGGTGGCGAGGGCTGGGGCTTCGTCGGTGAAGGTGTAGATGATCTTCGAGCGGGTGGGCATATTCGGATTAACTCTCTTCTTTGCTGAAAGCGTGCGCAGAAACTCGAGATGCGCCGGGTGGAGCGCGTTCGTTCAAGTCATCCATGAGCGAAAGGTCGAGGTTTCTTCGCGGTGATGTTGGGTTGCATCAGTCGAGCGTCAAGCGGGTGGACTATTGTATTAGTCCTGCTTTGCAGCGGAAGGCCATGTTCTAGAGCGGTCCGCCGTCGTGACTCTTTGGTCAGCGGCGGCATTATACATAGGTCGCTATGCTTACGCCGAGCCTTCATACAAAAGGCGGGTCGTCCATTGGTCTAAAGGTCGCAGGTGCCGGGCTACGCCTAAAGTCGCACGTTGTGCTCAGGATTGGCACTTTTCCCTTTGGTTTCAGGCTTGTAGGCGACAATTTATGCTGTTTTCGATGCAAATGAGCATGGCGCGAGGTTTCAGTCGCCATTTATCTGGAGTAGGCTCGAACGCAGCCAGATGTTCAATCCATAGATGGAGTTCAGCATGGGATACAAGAAGATTCAGGTTCCGGCAGTCGGCGACAAAATCACCGTCAATGCAGACCATTCTCTCAATGTTCCTGACCAACCGATCATTCCCTACATCGAAGGTGACGGTATCGGTGTCGACATCAGCCCGGTGATGATCAAGGTGGTCGACGCAGCTGTTGAAAAGGCTTACGGCGGCAAGCGCAAGATCTCGTGGATGGAGGTTTACGCCGGCGAAAAGGCTACACAGGTCTACGACCAGGATACCTGGCTGCCTCAGGAAACCCTGGATGCGGTCAAGGATTACGTGGTGTCCATCAAGGGGCCGCTGACCACGCCGGTCGGTGGTGGGATTCGCTCGCTGAACGTGGCGCTGCGCCAGCAGCTCGACCTGTATGTGTGCCTGCGCCCGGTGCGCTGGTTCGAAGGCGTGCCCAGCCCGGTCAAGAAACCTGGCGACGTGGACATGACCATCTTCCGCGAGAACTCCGAAGATATTTACGCCGGCATCGAGTGGAAAGCCGGTTCGCCTGAGGCGATCAAGGTAATCAAGTTTCTCAAGGAGGAAATGGGCGTTACCAAGATCCGTTTCGACCAGGACTGCGGGATCGGCGTCAAGCCGGTGTCGAAGGAGGGCACCAAGCGCCTGGCGCGCAAGGCCCTGCAATATGTGGTGGATAACGACCGTGACTCGCTGACCATCGTGCACAAAGGCAACATCATGAAGTTCACCGAAGGTGCCTTCAAGGAATGGGCCTACGAAGTGGCGGCCGAAGAGTTCGGTGCGACCCTGCTGGACGGCGGCCCGTGGATGCAATTCAAGAACCCCAGGACCGGCAAGAACGTAGTGGTCAAGGATGCCATCGCCGACGCCATGCTTCAGCAGATCCTGCTGCGTCCAGCTGAATATGACGTCATCGCGACGCTTAACCTGAACGGCGACTACCTGTCTGACGCCTTGGCGGCGGAAGTGGGCGGCATCGGCATCGCGCCGGGGGCCAACTTGTCCGACACCGTGGCGATGTTCGAAGCGACCCACGGTACCGCGCCTAAATATGCGGGCAAGGACCAGGTCAACCCGGGCTCATTGATCTTGTCGGCAGAAATGATGCTGCGCCATATGGGCTGGACCGAGGCGGCTGACCTGATTATCAAGGGCACCAACGGCGCGATTTCGGCCAAGACCGTGACCTATGACTTCGAGCGCCTGATGGAGGGCGCTACGCTGGTGTCGTCGTCGGGGTTTGGTGATGCGTTGATCAAGCACATGTAAGCAGGCAAAAAACCGGCCGTTCTGATGGCTCAGAATGGCCGGTTTGGCATTCAAGGCTTTGCTCAGTGGCTGATCAGGCCAGTCGCTTTTTTGATTTTTTGCGCGGGCGCTTCCGTTTTTACAGTGTCTTTAGGGTCGTTGGTCGTACTGATATTCACCGCGTGCATGCCCTTGGGGCCTTGAATAATTTCAAAGCAGACAGGCTGGCCCGCTTTCAGTGTCTTGTACCCATCCATCTTGATCGTTGAGTAATGCGCAAAAAGGTCTTCATCCTTGCCGTCCTCGATAATGAAGCCGTAACCCTTGGCATTGTTGAACCACTTGACCTTACCGCTAGCCATTCCCATATCCCTCTGCACCAGACTCCATCACTGGAGTATCATCCTGTCTATCCGTCCTAACCCGAATAAATAAGGTTGACTGCGCGGACCTTTTTTACCCACTGTGGGTTCTATTGGTTGTAACACCGATTCGCCGATAGTCAAGGCGACCGGCCGGTCAGAGTTGAAATTCTGACAGGTCGCCCCCACCACTGTAATTGAACCACTGACGAACCTTTCTTTCCATGCATGCAAACAGCCAGATTCGACTAACATTCAATCAGGATCGCCCGGATCAGGAACATGATGACGACGGTTCTGCAGGCATTGCTGTCCAGGAGGCCAAGCCTGCTTTACAGGCGCCGCCGATGTACAAGGTGGTTTTGTTCAATGATGACTACACACCGATGGATTTCGTCGTCGAAGTGCTCGAGGTGTTTTTTAACCTGAACCGCGAGTTGGCGACCAAGGTAATGCTGGCCGTTCACACAGAAGGACGGGCAGTATGTGGAGTGTTTACCCGCGACATCGCCGAGACAAAGGCCATGCAGGTCAACCAGTACGCCAGGGAAAGCCAGCATCCGCTACTCTGTGAAATCGAGAAGGACGGTTAACGCCGACCACTTGGGTATGAGGTGAAGCTATGTTAAACCGCGAGCTCGAAGTCACCCTTAATCTTGCCTTCAAGGAGGCTCGTTCGAAGCGTCATGAATTCATGACCGTCGAACACCTGCTGCTGGCACTTTTGGATAACGAAGCTGCCGCCACCGTTCTGCGTGCGTGCGGCGCCAACCTCGACAAGCTCAAGCATGACCTGCAGGAGTTCATCGACTCCACCACGCCACTGATCCCCGTGCATGACGAGGACCGTGAAACCCAGCCAACCCTGGGCTTTCAACGGGTATTGCAGCGTGCTGTTTTCCACGTACAGAGCTCCGGTAAGCGTGAGGTCACGGGCGCGAACGTGCTTGTGGCAATTTTCAGCGAACAGGAAAGCCAGGCCGTGTTTCTGCTCAAGCAGCAGAGCGTTGCCCGTATTGATGTAGTCAATTACATCGCCCACGGTATCTCCAAAGTGCCCGGGCACGGCGATCATTCCGAGGGTGAGCAGGAAATGCAGGATGACGAGGGCGGTGAGTCTTCTTCTTCGGGCAATCCGCTGGATGCCTATGCCAGCAATCTCAACGAATTGGCGCGTCAGGGGCGGATCGATCCGCTGGTGGGGCGTGAGCTTGAGGTTGAGCGTGTAGCGCAGATCCTTGCTCGTCGGCGCAAGAACAATCCGTTGCTGGTTGGGGAGGCGGGCGTGGGTAAAACCGCGATCGCCGAGGGCCTGGCCAAGCGCATTGTCGACAATCAGGTCCCAGACCTGTTGGCCAACAGCGTCGTCTACTCCCTTGATCTGGGCGCCTTGCTCGCCGGGACCAAGTACCGGGGCGATTTCGAGAAGCGCTTCAAGGCGCTGCTCGGCGAGCTGAAAAAGCGCCCGCAGGCGATCCTGTTTATCGACGAGATCCACACCATTATCGGGGCCGGTGCAGCATCCGGTGGGGTGATGGACGCCTCCAACCTGCTCAAGCCGTTGCTGTCGTCGGGCGATATCCGCTGCATCGGTTCGACCACGTTCCAGGAATTCCGTGGCATCTTCGAGAAAGACCGTGCCCTGGCGCGCCGCTTCCAGAAAGTCGACGTGTCCGAGCCTTCGGTTGAAGACACCATCGGCATCCTGCGCGGGCTCAAGGGGCGCTTTGAGGCGCACCATGGCATCGAATACACCGATGAGGCCCTGCGTGCGGCGGCTGAGCTGGCGTCGCGCTACATCAATGACCGGCACATGCCGGACAAGGCCATCGACGTGATTGACGAGGCGGGCGCCTATCAGCGTCTGCAGCCGGTCGAGAAGCGTGTGAAGCGTATCGATGTGCCGCAGGTCGAGGACATCGTGGCGAAGATCGCGCGGATTCCACCAAAACACGTCACCAGTTCCGACAAGGAGCTGCTGCGTAACCTGGAGCGCGACCTCAAGCTCACCGTATTTGGTCAGGACGCGGCGATCGATTCGCTGTCCACCGCGATCAAGTTGTCCCGTGCGGGCCTCAAGTCGCCGGACAAGCCGGTCGGGTCGTTCCTGTTCGCAGGCCCTACCGGCGTCGGCAAAACCGAAGCGGCGCGGCAATTGGCCAAGGCCATGGGAATCGAGCTGGTACGTTTCGACATGTCCGAGTACATGGAGCGCCACACCGTGTCGCGCCTGATCGGTGCGCCTCCGGGCTATGTCGGCTTCGACCAGGGCGGCCTGTTGACCGAGGCGATCACCAAGCAGCCGCATTGCGTATTGCTGCTCGATGAAATCGAAAAGGCTCACCCGGAAGTCTTCAACCTGTTGCTGCAGGTCATGGATCACGGGACCCTGACCGACAACAACGGGCGCAAGGCGGACTTTCGCAACGTAATCGTGATCATGACCACCAACGCCGGTGCTGAAACTGCTGCGCGGGCCTCTATTGGCTTCACGCATCAGGATCACTCCTCCGATGCGATGGAAGTGATCAAGAAGAGCTTCACGCCGGAGTTCCGCAACCGTCTGGACACCATTATCCAGTTTGGTCGCCTCAGCCATGAGGTCATCAAAAGTGTGGTGGACAAGTTCCTCACCGAGCTTCAAGCGCAGCTGGAAGACAAGCGCGTGCAGCTGGATGTGACGGAAGCGGCGCGCAGCTGGATCGCAGAGGGTGGCTACGATGCGGCAATGGGTGCTCGCCCAATGGCGCGTCTGATCCAGGACAAGATCAAGCGGCCATTGGCCGAAGAGATCCTGTTCGGCGAACTCTCCGACCATGGCGGCGTGGTGCATATCGACCTGAAGGACGGCGAGCTGACCTTCGAGTTCGAGACCACGGCGGAAATGGCCTGATCGTTGACTGCAACAAAGCAAAAGGCGCCGAAAGGCGCCTTTTTGCTGACTTGAAATGCAATCGCTAAGACAATGAAGATCAACATGTGGGAGCTAGCTTGCCTGCGATAGCGGTGTGTCAGGCAAGGGATTCTTTCCTGAGCCACCGCTATCGCAGGCAAGCCAGCTCCCACAGGGGCAAGTAGTGACTGTTAAATCCTGTGCACACAAAAACGCCCGGCATAACCGGGCGTCTTGTATTGACTTGCTTAACGAGCGCGGTAAGTGATGCGCCCTTTGCTCAAGTCATAGGGCGTCAGCTCGACGCGCACTTTGTCACCGGTAAGAATACGAATGTAGTTCTTGCGCATCTTGCCGGAGATATGCGCGGTTACGACGTGCCCATTTTCCAACTCCACACGAAACATGGTGTTGGGCAGGGTGTCGACGACAGTGCCTTCCATTTCGAAGCTGTCTTCTTTCGACATGCAGTAAAGCCCTCGGTATCCAGTGAATGGCCCGGTGCAACTGCGCCAGGCAAAAGCGGCGTGCATTGTGCCCGAAAAAGGGTGTTCAAGCCAAGGGGTTCTAGTTAAGCGTGACCCATCTTTGATTAATCAGCAGCTCAATGGGCCGATATTGGGTCTTGTAATTCATCTTTTTGCAGTTCTTGATCCAGTATCCGAGGTATACCGCGTCCAATTCCTGGCGCAGTGCTTCGCCTATTTGCCAGAGGATGGCGAAGCGCCCGAGGCTGCGGCGCTCTTCGGCCGGTTCGTAGAAGGTGTACACCGCCGACAGGCCGTTGGGCAGCAGGTCGGTCACCGCTACCGCCAGCAGGCGGCCATCGAGGCGGAACTCGTAGAACCGCGAGAACGGCAGGTCGCGTACCAGGAAGGTAGAAAATTGATCGCGGCTGGGCGGGAACATATCGCCATCGGCGTGGCGTTGTTCGATGTAGCGCTGGTAAAGATCGAAATATTCTTCACTGTACTGCGCCTTGGTGGCCGTTACCGTCAGGTCGGCGTTGCGCTTGAGGATGCGTTTCTGGTTTCGATCCGGCAGAAATTGCGTGACAGGGATGCGCGCCGGCACGCAGGCATTGCAATTCTGGCAATGAGGTCGGTACAGGTGATCGCCGCTGCGCCGAAACCCCATCTCGGACAGGTCGGCGTACACATGCACGTCCATCGGCTGGCTGGGGTCGAGGAACAGCGTGGTGGCCTGCTCGTCGGGCAGGTAGCTGCAAGAGTGGGCTTGAGTGGCATAAAACTTCAAGCGCGCCAGCTCGGTCATGATCAACCCTCGGGTTAAAGCTTTGAAATAAGTGTAAGCCAGGTGGGCGAATGTCGCCTAGGAAACCCACGGTCCAGCGCTGGGCTGGTCCAAATGTTTACGCAGGAAGTCTGCAAAGTCGCTGCGCGGTATGGCGCGGGCACCCAGGCTATGCAGATGATCGTTGGGCATCTGGCAGTCGATGAGCACAAAGCCCCAGGCCTGCAATTGGCGGGTGAGCGTGGCGAAACCAAATTTTGACGCGTTGTCGGCGCGGCTGAACATGGACTCGCCAAAGAACAGTTGGCCCATCGCCAGGCCATACAGGCCACCCACCAGTTCGCCCTGGTCCCACACCTCGACGGAATGGGCGTAGCCACGCTTGTGCAGCTCCAGATAGGCGCTCTGGATTCCCTCGGTGATCCAGGTGCCGTCCGCGTAGGCGCGGGGCGCGGCGCAGGCCTGGATGACTGCTGCGAAGTCCTGATCGAACGTCACCGTATAGCGCTGCTGGCGCAAGAGTTTGGCCAGGCTTCGTGATACATGCAGTTCGTCGGGGAAGATCACCGTACGCGGGTCGGGTGACCACCAGAGGATCGGCTGGCCTTCGGAGAACCACGGAAAGCAGCCATGGCGATAGGCTTGGATCAGACGTTCGGCCGACAGGTCACCACCGGCGGCGAGCAGGCCATTGGGTTCGCGCATGGCCTTGGCCAAGGGTGGGAAAGTCAGGGTGTCGCGTTGTAACCAGGTCAGCATGGCATCCAGGCTTATGGCAGGGGAGGGGAGTGGCAGGCAACGCCTGCCCCGCAAGTGTTGATTATTGTCGACCCGGCGCCAGGGGGCCAGCCCGAATAGGGTATCGGCCAGGATTAGCATGAGCGGGTGTTTCTGCAACTCCGTGCATCAGGCGTGGTCGTAATCGGGGCTGAGGCATGCCGGCCATCTGCCAAGCTTGCCTGGATTGCTAAATACAGCTCATAAGCCTTTGTCAGCAAAGACAATGCATGCTCAAATTGAACAGGCTGTGACACGGCAATTGTCCAGTCGGCCGGGTGAAGGGCAAGTGTGTGGCATCGCGCACGCAAACCCGTACAATGCGGCCATTGTGGCGTTATCGCCATTTCACCTATCCATCACCCGGTGTTAAAAGTAGATTCAGCAACATTCGTTCATTTTTCAGCTGCTCGGGATAGAGCAGTCATGTGCAGTCATTCAACAGATGGACGCGCTAAAGGCGCAGGAAAAGACCCGTTTTGAAGAAATCCGCCGCAGCACCTAAAGCAGCAGTCGTACCGGCCTGGCGCCAGCACCTGCATTATCGACTCAAGGAAGGCGCACTGATTGCCATCGGTGCCCTGTGCCTGTTCCTGATGATGGCCTTGCTCACCTACGGCAAGGACGACCCGGGCTGGAGTCATAACAGCAAGATCGATGATGTGCAGAATTTCGGTGGCCCCGTGGGTTCCTACAGTGCCGATATCCTGTTCATGATCCTGGGTTACTTCGCCTACATTTTCCCGCTGCTGCTGGCGATCAAGACCTGGCAGATCTTCCGCCAGCGCCATGAACCGTGGCAGTGGAGTGGTTGGCTGTTCTCCTGGCGCCTGATCGGCCTGGTGTTCCTGGTGCTGTCGGGTGCGGCGCTGGCGCATATTCACTTCCATGCGCCGACCGGCCTGCCCGCGGGCGCGGGCGGGGCCCTGGGCGAAAGCCTTGGCGACCTGGCCCGCAGAACCCTTAACATCCAGGGCAGCACGCTGATGTTCATCGCGCTGTTCCTGTTCGGCCTCACGGTCTTCACCGACCTGTCATGGTTCAAGGTGATGGACGTGACCGGCAAGATCACCCTTGATCTGTTCGAATTGTTCCAAGGGGCCGCCAATCGCTGGTGGGCCGCCCGTGTGGAGCGCAAGCAGATGGTTGCGCAGCTTCGCGAGGTGGACACCCGTGTCAACGAAATAGTGGCTCCAAGCACCCCGGACCGGCGCGAGCAGGCCAAGGTCAAGGAGCGCCTGATCGAGCGTGAGCAAGCCCTGAGCAAGCACATGTCGGACCGCGAGAAGCAGGTGCCGCCGGTGATCGCGCCGGCACCGCCCAAGGCGCCGGAACCCAGCCATCGCGTGCAGAAAGAGAAACAGGCGCCGTTGTTCATCGACAGCGCCGTGGAAGGCACCTTGCCGCCGATCTCGATTCTCGACCCGGCAGAAAAGAAACAACTCAACTATTCACCGGAATCCCTGGCGGCCGTCGGCCACCTGCTGGAAATCAAACTCAAGGAGTTCGGTGTCGAAGTCTCGGTGGATTCGATCCACCCAGGCCCGGTGATTACCCGTTACGAAATCCAGCCGGCCGCGGGGGTGAAGGTCAGCCGTATTTCCAACCTGGCCAAAGACTTGGCGCGCTCCCTGGCCGTGACCAGCGTGCGGGTGGTGGAAGTGATCCCGGGCAAGACCACCGTGGGTATCGAGATTCCCAACGAAGACCGCCAGATCGTGCGTTTTTCCGAGGTGCTGTCGACTCCGGAATACGACAACTTCAAGTCACCGGTTACCCTGGCCCTCGGCCATGACATCGGCGGTAAGCCGGTGATCACCGACCTGGCGAAGATGCCGCACCTGCTGGTGGCCGGTACCACCGGTTCCGGTAAGTCGGTGGGTGTGAACGCAATGATTCTGTCGATCCTGTTCAAGTCCGGGCCGGATGACGCCAAGCTGATCATGATCGACCCGAAAATGTTGGAACTGTCGATCTACGAAGGCATTCCGCACCTGCTGTGCCCGGTAGTCACCGACATGAAGGACGCCGCCAACGCCCTGCGCTGGAGCGTGGCCGAGATGGAGCGCCGCTACAAGCTGATGGCGAAGATGGGCGTACGTAACCTGTCGGGCTTCAACGCCAAGGTCAAGGAAGCCCAGGATGCCGGCACGCCGCTGACCGACCCGCTGTACAAGCGCGAGAGCATCCATGATGAAGCGCCGCTGCTGACCAAGCTGCCGACCATCGTGGTGGTGGTCGATGAATTCGCCGATATGATGATGATCGTCGGCAAGAAGGTTGAAGAACTGATCGCCCGTATCGCCCAGAAAGCCCGTGCCGCCGGGATTCACTTGATCCTCGCGACCCAGCGCCCGTCGGTGGATGTGATCACCGGCCTGATCAAGGCCAACATTCCGACGCGCATGGCGTTCCAGGTGTCCAGCAAGATCGACTCGCGCACCATCATCGACCAGGGTGGCGCCGAGCAACTGCTGGGCCACGGTGACATGCTCTACATGCCGCCCGGCACCAGCCTGCCGATCCGCGTGCACGGGGCCTTCGTGTCCGATGACGAGGTCCACCGCGTGGTCGAAGCCTGGAAACTGCGCGGTGCGCCGGAATACAACGATGACATCCTCGCTGGCGTCGAAGAGGCCGGCAGCGGCTTCGACGGTGGCAGTGGCGGTGGCGACGATGATGCCGAAACCGACGCGCTGTACGACGAAGCGGTGGCCTTCGTGCTGGAAAGCCGTCGTGCCTCGATCTCTGCTGTACAACGCAAGCTGAAGATCGGCTACAACCGCGCCGCCCGCATGATCGAAGCCATGGAACACGCCGGCGTCGTGACGGCCATGAACACCAACGGCTCGCGTGAAATCATCGCCCCCGGGCAGATGCGCGACTGACCCCGTGGCGCGTGGCAACACGCGCCACGCCCTGACCATTCAATGAGGACTCCCATGCGCGTTATTCGCATGCTGTTGTTGCCGGCCCTGGCCCTGACCGCTGTCTCGGCCCATGCTGACCCGGCTTCCGTCGCCAGCCTGAAGAACCTGTTGGACAAATCCCAGACCCTGACCGCGCGTTTCTCGCAGCTGACCCTGGATGCCGGTGGCACCCAACTGCAGGAAACTGCCGGTGAAATGGCGGTGCAGCGTCCTGGTTTGTTCTACTGGCATACCGAAGGCAAGGCCGAGCAGACCATCGTTTCCGATGGCCAGAAAGTCACCCTGTGGGACCCGGACCTGCAACAGGCGACCATCAAGAAGCTCGACCCGCGCCTGAATCAGACCCCGGCGCTGCTGCTCTCGGGTGACGTGTCGAAAATCAACGACAGTTTCGACATCACTTCCAAGCAGACCAGCAACGTCATCGAGTTCACCCTCAAGCCCAAATCCAAGGACACGCTGTTTGACACGCTGTCCCTGTCGTTCGGCAACGGCGTGATCAACAACATGCGCCTGGTCGACAGCGTCGGCCAGCGCACCGATATCCTGTTTTCCGGGGTCAAGGCCAACCAGCCGGTGCCCGCGTCCAAGTTCAAGTTCGACATCCCAAAGGGTGCCGACGTGATCCAGGAATAAACTGCCCAGAGGTTTCAAACGCTGCCCATGGATCTGTTTCGAAGTGACCCGATTGCCCAGCCGTTGGCCGCGCGCTTGCGTTCGACCAACCTGGATGAGTACGTCGGTCAGGAACACCTGCTCGCTCGCGGCAAGCCTTTGCGCGAAGCCCTGGAGCAGGGCGCGCTGCACTCGATGATTTTCTGGGGCCCGCCAGGCGTGGGCAAGACCACCCTGGCGCGGCTGCTGGCGAAAGTCTCGGACGCACACTTTGAAACAGTCTCGGCGGTGCTGGCCGGGGTCAAGGAGATCCGCCAGGCGGTGGAAGTCGCCAAGCAGCAGGCTGGGCAATACGGCAAGCGCACCATCCTGTTCGTCGACGAAGTGCATCGCTTCAACAAGTCGCAGCAGGATGCGTTCCTGCCTTATGTCGAGGACGGCACGCTGATCTTTATCGGCGCCACGACCGAAAACCCTTCGTTTGAATTGAATAACGCGCTGTTGTCACGGGCACGGGTCTATGTGCTCAAGAGTCTCGACGAAACCGCGATGCGAAAGTTGCTGCAGCGCGCTTTGAGCGAAGACAAGGGGCTGGGCCAGCGTCAGCTGAGCCTCAGCGATGAAGGCTTCAAGATTTTACTGAGCGCTGCCGATGGCGATGGCCGGCGCTTTCTCAACCTGCTGGAGAACGCCTCCGACCTGGCCGAAGACGGTGGTGAGATTGGCGTCGACCTGCTGCAAAGTCTGCTCGGCGATACGCGCCGGCGCTTCGACAAAGGCGGTGAGGCCTTCTACGACCAGATTTCCGCGCTGCACAAATCCGTACGCGGCTCCAACCCGGACGGCGCGCTGTACTGGTTTGCGCGCATGATCGACGGCGGTTGCGACCCACTGTACCTGGCACGCCGCGTAGTGCGCATGGCCAGCGAAGACATCGGCAATGCCGACCCGCGCGCCCTGAGCCTGTGCCTGGCCGCTTGGGAGGTGCAGGAGCGTCTTGGCAGCCCGGAAGGCGAATTGGCGGTGGCTCAGGCCATCACTTACCTGGCCTGCGCGCCGAAAAGCAACGCGGTGTACATGGGCTTCAAATCGGCCCTGCGTGCGGCGGCCGAACATGGCTCCCTCGAGGTACCGCTGCACCTGCGCAATGCGCCGACCAAGCTGATGAAGCAGCTGGGCTATGGCGATGAGTACCGGTATGCCCATGATGAGCCGGACGCCTACGCGGCCGGCGAAGACTACTTCCCGGATGAGCTGGCGCCGCAGCCGTTCTACCAGCCGGTGCCCCGTGGCCTGGAGCTGAAGATCGGTGAAAAACTCAACCATCTGGCCCAACTCGACCGTCTCAGCCCCCGTCAGCGGAGAAAGTAGTGCTCAAGACGATTCTTGCCGTGTCCATAGCCGGCATCGCTGGTACATTATTGCGTTTCGCCACCAGCACCTGGGTCAGCGCCCAGTGGCCAAAGCATTTTTATGCGGCGACCTTGGCGGTCAACCTGGTGGGCTGTTTGATTATCGGGCTGTTGTACGGCTGGTTCCTGTTGCGCCCGGAAGTGCCGATTGAAATTCGCGCCGGCTTGATTGTCGGCTTTGTAGGCGGTCTGACGACCTTTTCATCCTTTTCACTGGATACGCTGCGCTTGCTGGAAAGCGGGCAGGCCCTGGTCGCCTTCGGGTACCTGGGCATCAGCGTATTCGGCGGGCTGCTCGCCACCTGGGCCGGCCTGTCCTTGACCAAACTTTGATAACGAGAGACCGACATGCTCGATTCCAAACTGTTACGTAGCAACCTTCAGGACGTAGCGGACCGCCTGGCATCCCGTGGCTTTGCCCTGGATGTTGCGCGCATCGAAGCGCTGGAAGAACAGCGCAAGACCGTCCAGACCCGCACCGAAGCACTGCAGGCTGAGCGTAATGCGCGTTCCAAATTCATCGGCCAGGCCAAGCAGCGCGGCGAAGACATCGCGCCGTTGATGGCAGATGTCGAGCGCATGGGCACTGAGCTGTCCGAGGGCAAGATCGAGCTGGAAGGCATTCAGACCGAGCTGGATTCGATCCTGCTGGGCATTCCGAACCTGCCCCACGAATCCGTGCCGGTGGGCGAAGACGAAGACGGCAACGTAGAAGTACGTCGCTGGGGCACGCCCAAAGCCTTCGATTTCGAGATCAAGGACCATGTCGCCCTGGGCGAATTGACCGGTGGCCTGGATTTCGAGACCGCGGCAAAAATGTCCGGCGCACGCTTTGCCCTGCTGCGCGGCCCGATTGCGCGCATGCACCGTGCCCTGGCGCAGTTCATGATCAACCTGCACACCGGCGAGCACGGTTACGAAGAGGCCTACACCCCGTATCTGGTCCAGGCGCCGGCGCTGATGGGCACCAGTCAGTTGCCGAAATTCGAGGAAGACCTGTTCAAGATCACTCGCGACGGTGAAGCTGACCTGTACTTGATCCCGACTGCCGAAGTGTCGCTGACTAACATCGTCGCCGGCGAGATCCTCGATGCCAAGCAATTGCCATTGAAGCTGGTTGCCCACAGCCCATGCTTTCGCAGTGAAGCCGGCGCGTCGGGTCGCGATACGCGCGGCATGATTCGCCAGCACCAGTTCGACAAGGTCGAGATGGTGCAGGTGGTCGAGCCGTCGACTTCCATGGAAGCCCTGGAAGGCCTGACCGCCAATGCCGAACGCGTGCTGCAACTGCTGGAGCTGCCATACCGCGTCCTGGCCCTGTGCACCGGCGACATGGGCTTCAGCGCCGTGAAGACCTACGACCTCGAAGTGTGGGTGCCGAGCCAGGACAAGTACCGCGAAATCTCGTCGTGCTCCAACTGCGGTGATTTCCAGGCCCGTCGCATGCAGGCGCGTTTCCGTAACCCGGAAACCGGCAAGCCGGAGCTGGTGCACACCCTTAACGGTTCGGGCCTGGCCGTAGGCCGTACCCTGGTGGCCGTGCTGGAAAACTACCAGCAGGCTGACGGCTCGATCCGTGTACCTGAGGTGCTCAAGCCGTACATGGGCGGCGTTGAGGTCATCGGCTAAATGGAATTTCTGCCGCTGTTTCATAACCTGCGCGGCAGTCGTGTGCTGGTCGTCGGTGGCGGGGAGATTGCCTTGCGCAAATCCCGGCTGCTGGCTGACGCCGGTGCATTGCTGCGGGTGGTTGCTCCCCAGATCGAAGACCAGCTGCGCGAGCTGGTGCTGGGCAGTGGCGGGGAACTGATTTTGCGCGGTTATCAGGAGGCCGACCTTGACGGTTGCACCCTGATCATCGCGGCGACCGACGATGAACCACTGAACGCGCAGGTGTCCAGTGACGCCAAGCGTCGCTGCGTACCGGTCAACGTGGTGGATGCGCCGGCCTTGTGCAGCGTGATCTTCCCGGCGATTGTCGACCGTTCGCCCTTGGTGATTGCGGTCTCCAGTGGCGGCGATGCGCCGGTACTGGCGCGCTTGATCCGGGCCAAGCTGGAAACCTGGATTCCCTCGACCTACGGTCAGTTGGCCGGGTTGGCGGCGCGTTTTCGAGCCCAGGTCAAAGGTTTGTACCCGGATGTGCAGCAACGCCGGGCGTTCTGGGAAGAGGTATTCCAGGGGCCGATTGCCGACCGTCAATTGGCCGGGCAGGGCGACGAGGCCGAGCGCCTGTTGATCGACAAGGTCAACGGCGCACCGCCGCATGCGCCCGGTGAGGTTTACCTGGTGGGCGCTGGCCCGGGCGATCCGGACCTGCTGACGTTCCGCGCCCTGCGCCTGATGCAGCAAGCCGATGTGGTGCTCTACGACCGTCTGGTGGCGCCGGCGATTCTCGAGCTGTGCCGTCGCGACGCCGAACGTGTGTACGTCGGCAAGCGCCGCGCTGACCACGCCGTACCGCAAGCCCAGATCAACCAGCAACTGGTGGACCTGGCCAAGCAAGGCAAGCGCGTGCTGCGCCTCAAAGGTGGCGATCCGTTCATCTTTGGCCGGGGTGGTGAAGAGATCGAGGAGCTGGCGGCCCATGGCATTCCGTTCCAGGTGGTGCCGGGGATCACGGCGGCCAGTGGTTGTGCGGCGTATGCCGGGATTCCGCTGACGCACCGCGACTATGCACAGTCGGTGCGTTTTATCACGGGACACCTTAAGAACGGTACGTCGGATCTGCCCTGGCAGGACCTGGTGGGGCCGTCGCAGACCCTGGTGTTCTATATGGGCTTGATTGGCTTGCCAATCATTTGCGAGCAGTTGATCAAGCACGGGCGCTCGGCGGACACGCCGGCCGCTTTGATCCAGCAGGGCACCACTTCCAACCAGCGCGTATTCACCGGCACCCTGGCTGACCTGCCACGTATGGTGGCGGAGCATGAAGTGCATGCGCCGACGCTGGTGATCGTGGGTGAGGTGGTGGTACTGCGCGAGAAGCTCAAATGGTTCGAAGGGGCTCAGTCTCAGGTGTGAGCCTTAAAAGCATAGGTATCTACACAACTTCGGCACGAGGCTAAATCTGTGGCGAGGGAGCTTGCTCCCGTGACGGCCTGACAGCCGACGCTGATCTAGCTGACGCACCGCGATCCAAATGTGGGAGCTGGCTTGCCTGCGATGACGACCTGACAGCCGACGCTGATCTAGCTGACGCACCGCGATCCAAATGTGGGAGCTGGCTTGCCTGCGATGACGGCCTGCCAGCCGATGCCAATCTACCTGACACCCCGCAATCAAACTGTGGGAGCGGG
>NZ_JYLH01000023.1 GCF_001439685.1 Pseudomonas libanensis | reverse complement strand
TCGGCAAAGTCTAGAACAGCGCCTAAATCCTGAGCGACAGACATAAAAAATCCGGAATCCTTAATCAGATTCCGGATTTTCCTGCTGCCCGAGGATTAGTCAACAATCCTTAAGTGAACAGCATTGCGCATGTGCGGGCCTTTTCGTTGCGCAGGATTCTTGACACTGCCCCACCGGCTTCTCTAGGATGCTGCACATGCGCCGATTTAAACAGCTAATTGCGGGGCGCCACTGGGACTCAATGCAGCCCGACAGAAGTATGATCCCTCACATAGGGCACACTTCGAAATACCGCTAAAGCGCTGGTTCGGTGTTGCCTCTCACCTGCCCGCAGACTTTTGAGGCAGAGACACGACACGATGAATGCACTACGCCCTCTTATACGCCTGGCTCCGATCACCGCGGCCTTGACTCAACGCAACCCGAAAATACTCCTGGGTGGTAAACACCAGCCGACGCTGCTGCGTTATCTGGACGGCTGGCCGCGTCGTAGTGGCCGGCCTTCGGCATTCCTGATTCAGTTTGTAGAAGACGGCGACTCCTTGGCTCGTTTTGCCAATAACAGCTTCGATCTGGCGGTCATCCAGGCGCCCAACGTCGGCGAAGCCGACGAGGTGATCCGTCAGTTGACGCGCATTGCCCGGCAAGGGCTGATAGCTCGTCGCTGAGCGCTCAGCAGGCAGCGGTCATCGCGGCTGTTCGCCGTCGCCGTTGGTATAGAAAAAGCATCCAGGCAGTCAGGCACAACAAGAGTGGCATCGGGACGACCATCAGCCATTTCAATGTGCGTTCGAATCGATGCAGCGCCGCATAGGCCTGGACCTTCAGCGCATGCAACTCAATGGGCAGGCGCAGGCGTTCCTTGTTGAGAGCCTGCAACTGGGTATTGGGGTCCACCGCCTGGGTGCCGAGACTTGTTGCTGGTGGATTCAGCCGTTGCCAGGCCTGTTCGGTGTGCTCAAGTCGTCGCTGCAACTCACCTGCGCCTTGCCGATAAGCCTGTGCGGCGGCTTCGCGCATAGGCTCCAGCCTGTGCAGGGGTTGCGTCATGACGCGGGCTCGAATGCGCCGGAGCGCTTCGGGAGCCGCCAGGTTATCCAATGTGTTCAATACAAACAGCGCGTTGTTGTTGGGGTGGGCATTGCTGACAGTGTCTGACAGCAAGTCGGTGTCGGCTACGACCACGACCTGGATGTGTTTCGCCTTTTGCAAGCCGGGCGGCTGCCCCTTGAGGCCGTCGGGAAATGCCGAATAGGCGGGCCCCTCAAGGCGAGCGGCGATCACATGGCGCTGCCCCGACGTGGAGGCTTCCTCAACGAGGGCGTCGAGCGCCGTCGACGATGCAAACCGCCCCGCGTCCAATAATGAAGACTGTGGTGAACTTTGTAGTAGCGGGGTGAAGAAGGTATGGCTCTTTGCGGCACGGGAGAGTGCACCGCTGCTCGACACGGTCACGGAGTTCACTTTCCAGATGCTGACATCGTCTGCGGCCATTGCCTGACGTGGAAGTTGGAGCCTCGCCGGGTGCAATACCGTGGGTATTCCAGGGCCAGGCTTGGCCGACGAAGCATACAGGTTATCCACCAGCAGCTTGTCTGCGGGCATCTGTATGCCCCAAGCGGTGAGCAGTGCATTCAACCGGACATTTGCCGAGCCGGCATTGGCCCCGATCTCGCTCACAGGGTCGATAAAAACCATCAGTTTGGTGCCCCTCAATACAGATTGTTCAATCGCATACAGGGCCTTCTCCGGTAAGGCATACGGCTGTACCACCATCAATGTGCCTATGGACGCCGGCACTTGAGTGAGGGTCGGTACCAGCTCTACCAGATTGAAGTGCTTGCGCAGTTGCTCCAATACGTTTGCGGCAGGTGCAGCCAAGGGCAGCCCCGACAGCAGGCCGACAGTGGGGCGTTCGGGGTAGATTAACTTATAGATCAGATGGCTGATTTCATACTCGAGCAACGACTCAGTGTCGGGGTTGAACGCTTCAATGCGTTGTGTGCCTTGGCCGGCACGTGTGCCGATGAGGCCAATGAAGCCGCGGGTGTCGTCAAGGCCAAACAAGCTGGCTTTATAGGCATCTTCAGAAAACGGGGCGGGATTAATGATGTGCAGGTTGATCTTGTTATTGGCCGCTTTTTCGAACGCCTTGAGCAGGTCTTCCACACGCTGGCTATAACGTTTCAATGCATGGCTTTTTTTAGGGACCTTCGAATTGAAATAATATAAGTCCACCGGGCCCTCAAGTGTTGTGAGCAGTTGCCTTGTCGCTGGCGATAAAGTATGGATTTTTTGTTGTGTGAAGTCCCAGTGAATATCCGGTAACTTAGGTAGCCAGACCAGATTGAAGGCCAGGAAAAGCAACAATGTGATGATCAATGTCATGCCGGCACGGAGAGCGGAACGCATCAGTGGCTTTCCTTCTCAGCTGTGCTTGTAATTGAGTGTGATGGTTGTGGCAGAAAGAAAAGCAAGGATCATGCTTATAAAATACAGGCTGTCATGCAGTGTCAGCTTACCGCTGTCCATTGTGCTGAAGCGGAAAATAGGATCAAGGGATATCAAACTGTCGACGACCCAAAGCGGTGCCTGGTGTTCAAGTGCGTCCAGTATTGAGGAAAGTCCACTGACAGTCAGCAGCAAGCCCAGCGTCAGTAGGAAAATGGCAAGGCGTTGGTGTGCAAGTGCACACACGAAGCAGCCAACGGAAAGATAACTGCCTGCCAATAACCAACTGGTCAGAAATTGTGACGTTATCGCTATGTTATCGGCCATGCCCAAGTAGTTGACGGCGATCACCAATGGGAAATTCAGTAGCAAGGCAATGCCGCATACGACCCAGGCAGCCATGAACTTACCGATCACCCGCTCCACCGTGGTGACGGGTAAGGTGTTCATGGTGTTGGCAAAACTGGTGTCGCGTTCATCTGCCCACAGTTGCGTCGACAAAATGGGTATCAATAGTAGATAGAGCCACGGGTGCAACTCGAAGAAAGCCTGCAAGTCGCTACTGTTACGCTCCATCCAATGGTTGGCATGCAGCCCCAATGCGGCACACAGCACCAGGAAAACCGCCACACTCAGGTAGGTACTGGGTGAGGAGGCATAACTGGCGAGTTGGCGTTTGAATACGATGGGCAGCTGTCTCAAGATGAAGCCTCCTGGCTGAGATGATGAACGACATCGTCTAGCCGACCTGGCTCCAGATTCAGTGACGTTATGTTCCAGCCACGGTGGGCGATGAGCGCGTTGATCGAGGGGAAAATAGAGTGTCCAGGCATGGCCAGGACGGTCACGGTACCCGGTGTATCCCGATCCTCTTCTATTCCCGCAACGCCAGGTATGACCGCCATGGCCAGCAGGTCGAGCGGCGAATCTGCGGCCAGGGTTACGGCCCGGAAATGCCGGGAGCTACGTTGCAATTCCGATAGCGATGCGTCAGCCATCAGCCTGCCATTGGCGATGACCAGTGCTCGGGTGCAGATGTCTGCGAGTTCGCCGTAATGGCGAGAGGCAATGATGACGGTCATGTCTTCGGTCAGCGACTGGATCAGCCCCCTGAACTTGAGTCGTTCAGCTGGGCACAGCCCTTCCGTAGGCTCGTCGAGCAGAAGCAGGCTGGGGGCGTGCAGGATGGCCTGGGCAATCGCGACTCTGCGCTTGACACCAAGGGGCAGTAGGTCGACGGGACAATTGAGCATCGGTAACAGCTCCAGCCGTGCGGCTGCCATGCCCACCTGGCTGCGTTTTTCGGCCCCCCTGAAGCCTCGAATTGCAGCAATGAAATTGAGCAGGTTCTTGACGGTCATCTGAGGGTGGCTCAGGCCGCCCTGAGGTTGGTAGCCGATCGCCTTTCTTGCTTGAAGTGAGTGGGTCTGGGTATTGAAACCCTGGATATTTATTTGCCCGCAGGTCGGTTTGATCGCACCGGCGATCAAACTCAAGAGTGTTGTCTTGCCCGCGCCGCTCTCGCCAAATACGCCCACACATTCCTGCACCTTGGCGCTGAATGAGAAGTTGCTGATTATTTGTTTTCTGCCCAGGTATCTTGTCAGGTTGCTTATCTCGATCATCTGTTTACCGAATAAGTTTGGCAGGGCGTATGAGGGGGCGCCGGCGGTGTGTAAGTGAGCTTTAAAAAGGGTACGTTCAATGGCGGTGCTTGGGAACGCGATAGAGTATTAATAAGAAGAATCCTACGTTCGGCCCGTTCATGCACTGAAACAATTGTTTTCGTGATGAAGACTTATTAATGCTCGGATGTTTATCTGATGTTTATATAAAGTTTTCTTTTTTGTAATGAGGCCTGATGACCATGATGCTTCTACGTACCCTTGTTCTTGAACGTAATGATGAAGACAAGCCTGTTAACGGCGCGCTGCTGTGTGCGTTTGCTGTCGCTCAAACAGAATCAAACTTTCTTGTGTATAGCCTGGATGAAGAGGCCGAGCCCGGCCACTCCAGGGTCTATATCGCGGAGTTGCGTAAAAAGCTCGAACGCTATTTTCTGGGGGGCGTTGATTCGAAAGAAGACCTGCAGGCAGCGATGCAGGTCTTCAAACAGATCCTGATGCTGGCAGCTGCCACAGGCGCGAAGACCAGCCCGATTGCAGACGCCAAGGTTCCCTTTCATTTCATCGATCTCAAAGGCTGTCGGTTGCCGCCTGCCAGGCCGGAAGATCATCACTCGGTGATCATCAAGAAGGCATTGGTCATGAAGGTGATCACTTTGGGTATGTCGGCCCCGGTGTTGCCTGCGATCGAAAGCAATACGGTGATCGTGCCGTCGATTCGCTTTTCATCGCAAATGGTTGCCCCCCCTCGGAACCCGCGCTCACCGAAGACCGCGTCGCAGCCTGTGGATGAAGATCCCATTGAAGCGTCGGTCCAAGAGGAATTGGCCCAGGCAGAATTGGCCCAGGAGGAGCCCGCTCCAGAAAAGTCGGCCCAGTCATTGGTGGCCATACCGGAGGTACAGGAAGAGATCAGCATATCGCCTGCCCTCTACGAACAAAACGACACTCAGTTCGAGGCGTACGAACCCGAGCCACCCCAACCGCCTGCCCAACTGGAACACACCTCTTTGCTCGAGATGGACAGCGCGTTGAGCAATCTGGCCAAGGTCGCCCAGGAGCTGACGCAAAAAAAATGTGCAGTCCTCGAGAAGGAAGCGATGCTCGAACAGTGGCAGGCACGTCTTCAGCAGCAGCAAAGCCAATTGGATGAAAAGAGTCGTGCATTGGAACTGCGCCATACACAGCTGCAGGACCAAGGGCTTGAGGTCAGCAAGAAGGCCGAAAAACTGGCGATGATGATGTTGCAGCTTTCGGGCATGCGCCAGCGGATGCAGGGTACGCTGCTTGAACTGGACCAGGTGCTGGAGGGGCAGGGGTGAGCCAATAAGCTTGCCGGCCTGGATACTTTCCAGGGTTCATTTATCATCACGCCCAGCCAGTCGGCGCCAGGTCATGATGTCCTGGCGTGTCGGCACCAGTGGACATTGTTTGGGGATGCAAGCGTTTGAGTACCAAGCTGATTACCAAAGAAGGTCATGAAGCGCTTAAAAAAGAGTTGGATTACCTATGGCGCGAAAAGCGTCCGGACACCACTCGCAAAGTGACGTGGGCGGCTTCCCTGGGAGATCGCAGCGAAAACGCGGATTACCAGTACAACAAGAAACTGCTGCGTGAGATCGACCGGCGGGTGCGCTACCTGCGTAAACGCCTGGAAGATATGCGTGTAGTGGAGTACATGCCCGAGCAGGAGGGAAAGGTGTTTTTCGGCGCCTGGGTCGAAATCGAAAACGACCAGGGTGAGACCAAGCGCTTTCGCATTGTCGGTTATGACGAAATTTACGAGCGGATGGATTACATCTCCATTGACTCACCCATGGCGCGGGCCCTGTTGCGCAAGGAAGTGGACGACGAGGCAATCGTACAGACACCCGGCGGCGAGGTGTGTTGGTGGATCACCAAGATCGAGTACGTGAAGCCGGCATGAAGGCTCGCACTCCGGGCGGAGCAAGAGCCCTCATGCCTCAACCTTCGCGCAATACCGTCAACGGGCTGGCATTCAGGGCCCGGCGTGTCCCGAATACCCCGGCAGCGCCAATCAGCGCTGCCCCGATCACGGGTAGCAGTAACAACCACGGGTGGGGATGCCACGCCAGGTCAAAGGCGTAGCGGTACAGCACCCAGGTCACCAGCTCCGTCCCCAGTGCTGCCAGCAGGCCGCTAACGGCACCCAGCAGGCCGAATTCGATACGCCGGGCCTTGACCAGCAACTTACGCTCGGCACCCAGTGCTCGCAGCAGTGCGCCTTGGCGGATGCGTTCATCCAGGGTGGCCTGCAGGCCGGAGAACAACACCGCCATGCCTGCCGCCAGCACAAACAGCAGCACGTATTCCACTGCCAGGGTCACTTGGGCCAGGATACTGCGCAACTGCTCCAGCAGGGCCTCTACCTGCAGGATGGTCACGGCCGGGAAAGCCCGCGACAGGTCGACGATCTGTTGGTCATGACCGGGCGCCAAGTAGAAGCTGGTCAGGTAGGTCGCGGGTAGATCCTTCAAGGTGCCCGGTTGGAAAATCATGTAGAAGTTAGGCTGGAAGTTATCCCAGTTGATGGTCCTCAGGCTGGTGACCCGTGCCTCGCGATTTTCCCCGCCGATGGTAAACAACAGATGGTCGTTGAGCTTGAGTTTCAGGCTCTCTGCTACCTTGGCTTCCACCGACACGCCAGGAATCTCATCGCTCGGTTGCGCCGACCACCAGGCGCCTGCCGTCAGCGCATTGCCCGGCGGTAAGTCGGCAGCCCAGGTCAGGCTCAGGTCGCGCTGAATGGCACGGTCGCCGCTGGAGTCCTTGCTGACAATCTCCTGCACAGGTTCGCCGTTGATGCTGATCAAGCGCCCTGGTACCACCGGATACAGTGGCGCCGCTTGTGCCTGTACGTCCAGCAGGCGGGCACCAAAGGCCTCCTTGTCGGCGGGCAGGATATTCAGCGCGAAGTAGTTGGGCGCATCCTTGGGCAGCTGGTTTTGCCAGGTGTCGAGCAGCTCGCCGCGCAACAGTGCGATCAACCCCATGGACAGCAGGATCAGGCCAAACGCCAGGGACTGGCCTGCCGCCGCCAGCGGATGACGCAGCAATTGGCCCAGGCCCAGGCGCCAAGGCAAGGAGGCGCGGGCCAATAACCGTCGCAGGCTTTTGAGCAGCAACAGCAGCAAGCCGCCCAGGATCAATGCCGCCACCACGCCGCCACCCAGCAGGGCGAAGGTCAATACCAGATCCAGGCTCAGGCGCCACATGATCAGGCCCAGCGCCAACAGTGCCGCGCCGTAGACCATCCAGGTGCTCGAGGGGATCGGCAGCAGATCGCGACGCAATACCCGCAGCGGCGGTACGCGACCCAGCGCGGCCAAGGGGGGGAGGGCGAAGCCGGCGAGGGCGACCAGCCCGGTGCCGATCCCGGCGACGGCTGGCAGCAACCCGCCCGGTGGCACGTCGGCTGGCAGCAGGTCGTGCAGGAAATAGAACAGGCCAAATTGCGCCAGCCAGCCAAGCAGGGCGCCGACCAGGCTCGCCAGCAGGCCCAGTACGCTCAGTTGCAGGCTGAACAGCACCATGGCTTCACGTCGCGATAACCCCAGGCAGCGCAACAACGCACTGGCATCGAAACGTCGACTGGCGAAACGGTTGGCCGACAGCGCCACGGCCACACCGGCCAGCAGCACCGCCACCAGGCTGGCCATGTTCAGGTAGCGCTCGGCCTTGCCCAAGGCGCCGCCGATCTGCTGGTTGCCGTCACGGGAGTCCTGCAGGCGCTGGTTGGCAGCGAGGCCCGGCTTGACCAGGTCGCGATAGGTTTGCAGTACGGCGCTGCCTTGTGGGGCGCGCCACAGTTCGCGGTAGCTCACACGGCTGCCCGGCTGGACCACACCGGTGGCGTCCAGGTCTGCCAGGTTGATCATCACCCTGGGCGTGAGGCTGTAGAAGTTGCCGGCACGGTCGGGTTCATAGGTCAGGATGCGTGCCAGGCGCAGGGTCTTCATGCCGACATCGATGCTGTCGCCGACCTTGAGGTCCAGCGCCGTCAACAGCCTTGCCTCCACCCAGGCTTCGCCAGGCTTGGGGCCGCCGCCAGGGCTTTCAGTACCAAAGGGCTCGGCGCTGCTTTTCAGCTCCCCACGCAATGGGTACTGCTCGTTGACCGCCTTGATGCTGGAGAGCTGGATGCCGTTGTCCGTGGCGATAACGCTGGAGAACTCGACGATGCGGGCGTGATCCAGGCCCAGTTCGGTGCCGGACCTGATTTGCTCGGGGCGGGCCGGCGAGCTGCCTTCGAGCACCAGGTCGGCGCCGAGGAACTCGGTGGCGCGCAGCAGCATGGCGCCGTTGAGACGAGCGCCGAAATAGCCGATGGCGGTGCTGGCAGCCACGGCCACCAACAGGGCAAAGAACAACACGCGCAGTTCGCCTGCGCGGGCATCGCGCAGTAATTGGCGCATGGCAAGGCTGAACAGGCGCAACAGCGGCAAGCGTGCCATCAAGGCTCCAGGGGCGCGACCATCAGGCCGGCTTCAAGGCGGATCAGGCGTCGGCAACGGTGAGCCAGGCGCTCGTCATGGGTGACGAGTACCAGGGTCGTGCCGCTCTCTTTATTGAGTTCGAACAGCAGGTCGCTGATGCGCTCGCCGGTATGGCTGTCGAGGTTGCCGGTGGGTTCGTCGGCAAACAGCACGTCCGGTTCGGCGGCAAACGCGCGGGCAATGGCGACCCGTTGCTGCTCGCCACCGGACAGTTGGCGTGGCGAGTGGGTCAGGCGCTGGCCCAGGCCCACGCGCTCCAGCAGATGCCTGGCACGCTCGCGGGCGTCCTTGCGCCCGTCGAGTTCCAGCGGCAGCATCACGTTTTCCAGCGCGTTGAGGCTGTCGAGCAATTGGAAGGATTGGAATACGAACCCCACATGCTCGGCACGGATGCGCGCACGCTGGTCTTCGTCGAGGGTGCTCAGGGCTTGCCCGGCCAGGGTGACTTCGCCGCTGCTGGGCAGGTCGAGGCCGGCCAGCAGGCCCAGCAGGGTGGATTTACCGGAACCGGAGCTGCCGACGATAGCCAGGCTATCGCCCTGGTTCAGTTCCAGGCTCAGTTCGTGCAGGATAGTCAGTTCACCTTCCGCGCTGGGAACCACTTTGCTAAGGTTCCGCGCGGTGAGAATGCTTGCGCCCATGGAGAATCCGATGCGAATGTGGTTTTTGAGTGCTGGCCTGGCCTTGATGTGCATGGCCCAGAACGCAGCGGCGGGTACAGTCCTGATCGTTGGCGATAGTATCAGTGCCGGTTTCGGCCTGGATACCCGCAAAGGGTGGGTCGCACTGCTGGAGCAACGCCTCAAGAAGGAGGGTTTCGACGATAAGGTCGTCAATGCGTCTATCAGCGGCGACACCAGTGCAGGAGGCCTGGCGCGGCTGCCCGCGGCGCTTGCAGAGCATAAGCCCGACGTGGTGGTTATCGAGCTTGGGGGGAATGACGGCTTGCGTGGGCAACCGCCAGCGCAATTGAAACAAAATCTTGCGTCGATGATTGACCAGTCCAAGGCCGGCGGCGCCAAGGTGCTGCTGTTGGGCATGCAGTTGCCACCCAATTACGGGCCGCGATACACCACCGCATTTGCCGAAGTCTACGGTGCGCTGGCCAAGGAAAAAAACACTGCGCTGGTTCCGTTTTTCCTCGAAGGCGTGGGTGGCCATCCGGAACTGATGCAGGCTGATCAACTGCACCCGGCAGTCGCCGCCCAGGACAAGTTGCTGGAAAATGTCTGGCCGACGCTAAAACCGCTGCTGTGACGCTTTTCTACCGGCAGGCTTTCGGCTAAGGTGGCGCCCCCCTGATCTGGAGCCCTCGATGTCGCGCCCTGCCTGGTCCCTGTTTAACTACCAACTGATCGAGCCGGACGAGCAGCTGGATCTGTTCGCCTGCCAGGAAGTGCGGGTGCATCTGGTGGCGCGCCAATTGGAGTTGGGCGGTTCGATCGATCGCACGCTTTGCGGCACTTTACTGCCGGCGCAACCACGCTGGTCCTCGGTGAATCGCTCGATTTTCCAGGACCAGCGCCTGTGCCCCTTGTGCCGGGCGATCCTTGAATCGCAAAAGCGTGGTACGCCGCCGATCTGGCCGGAGCTGCGTTTCGAGCTGTAAAAACAGCTTGAAGCTTGCTGCCGCGAAGCCGTATACAATCATTTTTTACCTACCTGTCGTCTTGCGAAGGATTTTCCGGATGTTGTCGCGCCTTTCCGTCGTCACCTGCTGCCTGTCTCTCGCTGCGCTCTGTGCGGCCGGTTCGGCGGCAGCCTTGCAGTTGCCTTTGCCGCCTCCGGGCGAGGACATTGTCGGCCAGGTCCAGGTGATCAAGGCCAAGTACGAAGACACCTTCGCCGACCTGGGCACCACCTATGACCTGGGCTATTCGGAAATGGTCGCGGCCAACCCGGGCGTCGATGCCTGGTTGCCGGGCGCGGGGACCGAGATTGTGCTGCCGACACGCTTTATCCTGCCGCCCGGGCCACGGGAAGGCATCGTGATCAACCTGGCGGAATACCGACTCTACTACTATCCAAAGGGCCAGGACGTCGTCTACACCTTCCCGCTGGGCATTGGCCGGGAAGGCTGGGGCTCGCCGATCGCCCACACCAGTATCATCGCCAAGACGCCAAACCCGACCTGGACGCCACCGGCCTCGATCAAGGCCGAGCACGCGGCCAATGGTGACCCGTTGCCCAACGTGGTGCCTGCCGGCCCGGATAACCCGCTGGGGCCGTTCAAGTTCACCCTCGGCACGCCGGGTTATCTGATCCACGGCTCCAACATGAAGTTTGGTATCGGCACGCGCACCAGTCACGGTTGCTTCCGCATGTTCAATAACAATGTATTGGAGATGGCCGGCATGGTGCCGGTGGGCACGTCGGTGCGCATCATCAACGATGCCTACAAGTTCGGCAGCAGTGGCGGCAAGGTCTACCTTGAGGCCCATACACCGTTGAACGATGACGGCACCCCTTCCGTGGTCGACAAGCACACGGCGGTGATCAACGCCTTGCTCAAGCGTGAAGACCTGGCCAATAACCTGCGGGTGAACTGGGACCAGGTGCGTGATGTGGTCGCCGCCGAGGATGGCTTGCCGACCGAAATTGGTGTGCCAGGCGGCGCATCTGTGGCGTCCAGCACCCCGCTCGATCTTCAATAATAAGCCTGAGCGAATATCCCTGTGGGAGCGGGCTTGCTCGCGAAGACGTCGGCCCAGCAAACATTGATGTTGACTGATCCACCGCTTTCGCGAGCAAGCCCGCTCCCACATTGCCCGATCGTTCCCACGAGCGTGGGAACGACCAACAAGTGGCGCGTGCCAAATCAAAGGCAAAAAAAAGCCGATCCAAACATGGATCGGCTTGATAACAACCCCGAAGGATTATTACTTGCGGCTTGCTTTTTCAAGCATGCGCAGGGCGCGCTCGTTAGCTTCGTCAGCAGTCTGTTGTGCTTTTTGGGCAGCAGCCAGAGCTTCATCAGCTTTACGGTAGGCTTCGTCTGCACGAGCCTGGGAGCGAGCTGCTGCGTCTTCCGTTGCAGTCAGACGAGCTTCGGTTTCTTTGGAGACGCTGCTGCAACCGGTAGCCAGAACTGCGGCCAGAGCCAGAGCAGAGAATTTCAGAACGTTGTTCATCGTGTTCCCCTTCAAGGACTTTCAATTAGATGGCTACTGTCTCAGGGTGAGCTAATAGCCGGCGTACATACTACCCATTACTTGTAGTAAGTAAACTGACGTTGCGCAAGAAGCAAAAAAAAATCCTGCGCCGAATCTATTTTGGCTAATCTTTTGGAGATCTGTATAAAAACTGTCCAGTTTTTTCCATCTCGACAGGCATTGGATCCAGGCTGAAAGGGCCGGCCCGCATGTGTGAAGCCTTGTACATAGATGAAATTTTATATAACGAAGCGGGCACTTCCGTTCCGTGCGGCTTTACTCCGGCTGGCATCTTTTACCCATCTAGAGGTGACTTTAAGAGCGGCAGTTCGTCTCAAGGTTCAACTGCCGGCAATGTTCAGGCTATCGATCACTGGTTGATCGAGGCCCTTTCTATAACCACCCAAGGCAGGGAATGATGAGTGCGCCTTGAGCAATTGCGGGTTTGGTGCCTACTATTCCCTACGTGCTGGTTGTGAGCGCTCACGGTTTTCTCGTTGTCGAAACCGGCACGGGGTGGCGTAGATGTTCCTTCGCCGGAAAAACATCGGTAAGGTAGGGGTCGCAATCTTAGACCCGCGAGGAGTAGTGATGAGCGAGGCGTTGTCCATCCACCATGACCAGGCTGGTCATCAGTTCGAGACCAATGTGGACGGTCATCGTGCCTATCTGACCTATATGGACCTCGGGAAGCAGACCCTGGATATCTATCGCACCTTCGTCCCCAACGCGCTGCGAGGGCGAGGCATTGCGGCCGCGTTGACCGAGGAAGCCCTGAAGTTCGCCGAAGAGGCCGGCTACACGGTGATCCCGTCGTGCTCCTATGTCGAACGCTATATGGAGCGTCACCAGCGCCATGCCGCGAAGCTGTAGCTGATCCGTTGCCAAAAAAAACGCCGGGCTTAGCCCGGCGTTTTTGTGTATGCCTGATTCAGTAGAAGTGCGTGGTTCAGCTGCGTTTGCGCGTGGGCAGTACGTCCTTGAGCTTGGCGTGCATGCTGCGCAGGGTGGTTTCTGTGGCAGCCCAGTCGATGCAGGCATCGGTGATCGACACGCCGTATTGCAAGTCGGCCAGATCCTTTGGAATCGCCTGGCAACCCCAGTTCAAATGGCTCTCGACCATCAAGCCGATGATCGACTGGTTGCCTTCGAGGATCTGGTTGGCGACGTTTTCCATCACCAACGGCTGCAACGCCGGATCTTTGTTGGAGTTGGCGTGGCTGCAGTCGACCATGATGTTCGGCTTGATCCTGGCCTTGTTCAGCGCCTGCTCGCACAGGGCGACGCTGACCGAATCATAGTTGGGCTTGCCATTGCCGCCGCGCAATACCACGTGGCCGTAAGCATTGCCTTTGGTGGTGACGATGGAGACGCCACCTTCCTGGTTGATACCCAGGAAGCGGTGAGGGCTGGAGACCGATTGCAGGGCGTTGATCGCCACGGTCAGGCCGCCATCGGTGCCGTTCTTGAAGCCTACGGCCGAGGACAGCCCGGACGCCATTTCGCGGTGGGTCTGGGATTCGGTGGTGCGTGCGCCGATGGCCGACCAGCTGATCAGGTCCTGCAGGTACTGCGGGGAGATCGGGTCGAGGGCTTCGGTGGCAGTGGGCAGGCCCATTTCGGCCAGGTCCAGCAGCAATTTACGACCGATATGCAAACCGTCCTGGATCTTGAACGAGTCGTCCAGGTAGGGGTCGTTGATCAAGCCTTTCCAGCCGACGGTGGTACGCGGCTTTTCGAAGTAAACGCGCATCACCAGGTACAGGGTGTCGGACACTTCCGCCGCCAGCACCTTGAGGCGCTCGGCGTATTCGTGGGCGGCCTTTAGGTCGTGGATCGAGCAGGGCCCGATCACGACGAAGAGGCGGTGGTCGGTGCCGTCGAGAATGTCACGGATGACTTCGCGGCCCTTGGTGACGGTCTGCAGGGCAGCGTCGCTCAGGGGAATTTCGCGCTTGAGCTGATCAGGTGTGATCAGGGTCTCGTTGGATTCGACGTTAAGGTCATTGATCGGTAAATCAGCCATCGTGTTACTCGCCAGGGTCACGGGTGCCGGCCGCCAGCCATCCCCGTGCGGCGGGCACAGCATGATTTGAATGCAGGGGGGAGGAACCTTAGCGCGTTACACGGGCCCGCGACAATGGGCAAAGCCCGGTTTAATCCAGTGCTGGCTGCACAACCGCCTCATGGGAGAACTCGCCGGCGTGGCGCGACACCCAATCGCGGGCCATGGCTTCAAGTTGCTGTGGCGTGGGCTCGACGTTTTCGTGCAGGCGGCAATGACGTTCGATCTGGCACACTTGCTCACCCATTCGGGCACCGAACAAGGCGTGTTCATCGGCAAAGCAAATGCCGATGCGATAACCGTCTTCGACTTTGCGGCACCAGGCTACATAACCCGGATAGCGAGCGCTGGACCCCAATGAGGGGATATGCAGGTCGACTGCCGTGCCGGGGCGCCAGGCCCGCGGCCAATTGCAGGCGACGCCGCCGCGGCCGATAGTATGCAGGCGTTGGCGGGGCAGGGCAGGAGAGGGACGTTGGATCAACTCAACAGCGACATCATCAGGGTGAGGTAAAAAACGACCCATGTACACGGACTCCGAGCGCCGTCCAATTGACGGCAGTGGCAGCAGTATAGTGAAGGAACTGGAATTGACCGACCTGGATATTGACCAGCAATTGCTGGGATTGCCAGGTATTTCGCTGGTAGTGTTCA
Organism: Pseudomonas libanensis; assembly: GCF_001439685.1. GTDB lineage: Bacteria > Pseudomonadota > Gammaproteobacteria > Pseudomonadales > Pseudomonadaceae > Aquipseudomonas > Aquipseudomonas libanensis. The sequence goes on along the minus strand of NZ_JYLH01000023.1, from coordinate 59,336 downwards.
CCAGTGTCGGTTGTTCCAGTTGCCGCTGGGCACGCCAGCAGTTGCCGGGCTGGTGCTTGCCGGTGGACCGTGTGTGCTGGGTCGATGCCGGGCACAACGGCGGTGCAGTCGAACGCTACCAGATCTTTCATTTGCCGGCGCTGTTCCTGGTGTGCGAGGGTCAGTTCCTCGGGCAATTACAGACACGCCTTACAGCATCCGACCTCGCCGAATGCGTAAACCATGGGCTTACCCGCCCACCAGAGGATTTGCCATGACAGCAGTTGCATCCCCGTCGCCACGTATTGGCATCATCGGCACCGGTGCCATTGGTGGTTACTACGGATTGATGCTGGCGCGGGCCGGGTTCGATGTGCATTTCCTGTTGCGCAGCGAATATGCAGCGGTCAGTGAACATGGCCTGCACCTCAACAGCACGGTACACGGCCACCTGCATCTGCACCCGGTACAAGCCTATGCCCGCGCCGCCGACATGCCACCGTGCGACTGGTTGTTGGTCGGTACCAAATCCACCGGCAACGTTGACCTGGCCCCGACCATCGTCCAGGTCGCGGCACCGGATGCCAAGGTGGTGCTGCTGCAAAACGGCCTCGATGTGGAGGACGGTCTGCGTGAGCACCTGCCTTCGTCGCTGCACCTGCTGGGCGGCCTGTGCTACATCGGTGTACACCGCTCGGCACCCGGGGTGGTCGAGCACCAGGCGCTGGGCCGGGTCAACCTGGGTTATCACAGCGGTACGGCCGCCAATGATGAGGCGCGGCAAAAGGCAATTGTCGAAGCCGGTGCCGGGCTGTTCCACCACGCCGGAATCGAGTCGCAGGCCATGGCCAATGTGCATCAGGCGCGCTGGCATAAACTGGTGTGGAACGTACCGTATAACGGCCTCTCGGTCTTGCTGGGCACGGGCACCACGGCGATGATGGCTGACGAGTCCAGCCGTGAATTGATCCAGGCGCTGATGGCCGAGGTGGTGCAGGGCGCCCGTGCCTGCGGTCATGAGATTGCCGCCAGCTACGCGGGGCAAATGTTCGCCATGACCGAGACCATGGACGACTATCTGCCCAGCATGTACCACGACTATATGCACAAGCGTCCGTTGGAGTTGGCGGCTATCTATGCTCGCCCCTTGGCCGCTGCGAGGGCGGCCGGTTGCGAACTGCCGCGTATGCAGGCGCTGTACCAGGCCTTGAGTTTTATGGATCGGCACAACCGCTGATTGGGGGACACACCATGGCAAAGGGATTGGGTGACAAGCTGGTGCTGGCGATTTCTTCGCGGGCGCTGTTCGACCTGAGCGACAGCCACAAGGTGTACCTGGCCGAAGGGGTGGAGGCTTACCGCAAGTACCAGATCGAGCACGAGGAAGAAACCCTTGAGCCGGGTGACGCTTTCCCGCTGGTCAAGAAACTGCTGAGCCTCAATGCCAGCCTGGGGCGTGCCCGGGTCGAAGTGGTGCTGGTGTCGCGCAACAGTGCCGATACCGGGCTGCGGGTGTTCAATTCGATCCAGCATTACGGCCTGGATATTTCCCGCGCCGCCTTCGTGGGAGGGCGTAGTCCCTACCCATACCTGGCCGCCTTTGGTTGTCATCTGTTTCTTTCGACCCATGCGGAAGATGTGCGCAGCGCACTCGACGCCGGCTTTGCGGCGGCAACGATTCTGTCGGGTGGTGCGCGTCGGGCATCGAGTGAAGAATTGCGCATTGCATTCGACGGCGATGCGGTGCTGTTTTCCGACGAGTCCGAACGCGTTTATCAGTCCGGTGGGCTGGCCGCTTTTCAGGCCAGTGAGCGCGAGTCGGCGCGCCAGCCTTTGCACGGTGGCCCATTCAAGGGCTTCCTGGCGGCGCTTAACTTGTTGCAGCGCGAGTTTGCCGATGACGCCTGTCCGATTCGCACGGCGCTGGTCACCGCCCGTTCGGCCCCGTCCCATGAGCGGGTGATTCGTACATTGCGCGAATGGGATATCCGCCTGGACGAGTCGCTGTTCCTCGGTGGCCTGGAAAAATCCGCGTTCCTGGAAGCCTTCGCCGCCGATGTATTTTTCGATGACCAGGCCGGACATTGTGAGAAAGCCAGGGAGGTGGTCGCCACCGGGCACGTGCCCCATGGCATCAGTAATGAGTTGAAAATCCAGACCGAGAGCTAGCTGCTAAGCTCATTTAATCGCCGCCATCCTGGCAGTCCAGGAGGTTCTATGATTCGTTCGATGCTGTACGCCACGGACCTGGGTCTGTATGCACCGTATGTAATGCAACATGCACTGGCGCTGGCGCGGACGTTCAAGGCCGACCTCTACGTGATCCACGTGGTCGAGCCCATCGGGCTGTTCGCCGAATCGGTGCTACAGAGCTACCTTGATGAGAAGGCCCTGAGTGAATGGCAGAGCCAGGGGTTGAGCACGGTCATGGCGACGATTGAACAACGGGTGCTGGACAGCTTTCGCGAGGAGTTGGGGGAGGGCGAGCAGGACTTGCAATTGATTCGCTCGGTCAGGGTGATCCAGGGGGACCCCTGCGAGGTGATTCTCGACCAGATGCGAAAACTTTCCGTCGACTTGCTGATCCTAGGTAGTCACAGCCAGGCAACCAGAGTGACCGTGCCCCTTGGGCGCACCGCTGCACGGGTATTGCAGCTGTCCCCGGTACCGGTCTACCTGGTGCCGTCGCTGCAACATCGGCGCAATGAGGATAGTTGATCGGTAGGAAAGGATAAAAAGTTCTAGATTTATCCGTCTAACCTTTAATATAGTTATATACCGTCGCTGATACCCGTGGCGTCTATCTGCTTTGAGGGATTCATATGAAGCTTCAACAACTGCGCTACATCTGGGAAGTGGCGCACCACGACCTCAACGTTTCCGCTACCGCTCAAAGCCTCTACACCTCGCAACCCGGTATCAGCAAGCAGATCCGCCTGCTCGAAGACGAGCTGGGCGTCGAAGTGTTCGCACGCAGCGGCAAGCACCTGACCCGTGTCACCCCGGCTGGCGAGCGCATCATCACTACCGCCGGCGAAATCCTGCGTAAAGTCGAGAGCATCAAGCAGATTGCCCAGGAATTCTCCAACGAGAAGAAAGGCACCCTGTCGATCGCCACCACCCACACCCAGGCGCGCTATGCATTGCCGCCGGTAATCCGTGATTTCATCAAGCAATACCCTGATGTGGCCCTGCACATGCACCAGGGCTCGCCGATGCAGATCGCCGAGATGGCCGCCGATGGCACTGTCGATTTTGCCATCGCCACCGAAGCCCTGGAACTGTTCGGCGACCTGGTAATGATGCCGTGCTACCGCTGGAACCGCTGCGTGGTCGTGCCTCAAGGTCACCCGTTGGCGAAGCTGCCGAAGCTGACCCTGGAAGCCCTGGCTGAATACCCGATCGTGACCTACGTGTTCGGCTTTACCGGCCGTTCCAAGCTCGATGAAGCCTTCAGTCACCGTGGCCTTACGCCAAAAGTGGTGTTCACTGCCGCCGATGCCGACGTGATCAAGACCTATGTACGCCTGGGCCTGGGTGTGGGCATCGTCGCCAAGATGGCGGTCGACACCAACCTCGACAAAGACCTTGTGGTGCTGGATGCCAGTGAACTGTTCGAGTCCAGCGTGACCAAGATCGGTTTTCGCCGTGGCACCTTCCTGCGCGGGTTCATGTGCGATTTCATCGAGAAATTCGCCCCCCACCTGACCCGCGAAGTCATGGCCAAGGCGATCCAGTGCCACAACAAGCAAGAGCTGGAAGAATTGTTTGACGGCGTTGAATTACCCGTTCATTGAATGGTTTAGCGGGCCTCGGTAATCGTAAAAAATTGCCGGGCGCCTGCCACCAGAATCTCTACCTCATCCCCTTCAAACTTGCCCAGCAGGCTTTTGCCCAGGGGCGAGCGTGGGGTGATGACGGTCACCGGTTGCCCGACCACAGCGACTTTCAAGCCTGCGGCGTCCGGCGCCAGGAACAGCCATTGCTGGCGACCATCCTCGTCTTCCAGGCCCAGCAGTGTGCCAATCTCTATACCTCGCTGATCATCGAAAGCACGTAGCTGCAGGTTCTGGCACAGCGCCAGCGACTGCTTGATTTCCTCGACCCGCTTGGCCTGCCCGGCCGCCAGGTAAGACGCCTCCAGGCCCAGGGTGTCGTATTTGTTTTCGGCGATGTTTTCTTCGTGAGTCGCGGTTTCGTAGGCAGTCTGCGCGGCACGTTGGGCGATATCGAGGTCGACGGCGAGTTTTTCCAGGATCAACTGGAGGACGGCGTGTTTATTCATGGTCTTCAATCGCAGAATTGCAGGACATTGGCCCGAGACTTTTCATTGGGGGCGTTCTGGTCCTGTTGCAGCCAGAACTGGCATTTGGGGTTGGACAGGTTGCGCGCATTATTCCGGGCCTGGTCCAGGGCTTGCTGCTGTTCCTGCTTTTGCAGGTTCTGCTGGTATTGCTCGAACATGCGGTTCGGCGGCTCCGGCACAGCAGCGGCCGGCTTGCCCAGCTGCTCGACCGCCTGGGCCACGGGTGCCAGGCTTTGGGGGAACAGGTAGCGAGACGCCAGCCAAGTGGTCAGCGCAATGGCGATAAACCCCAGCCACAGGCCTGCTGCAATGGCGAGGCAGAGCTTGAGCAGCGAAAACGGACGGGCAGACATGATGGCCTCCTGGCGGGGGGAACGGCGTGACGGCGATTGTCGCACAGCCGCCATGCAGAAAATCGCGAAACAAGCCTTCTGCATCGGTGCATTTATGCGGACAATCGAGTCTTTGATCGATGGAGCCCGGAATGAAAGCCCGCTGGGATATTTTTTGCAGCGTCGTCGACAACTACGGCGACATCGGCGTGACCTGGCGCCTGGCCCGGCAGTTGGTAGTGGAACATGGCTGTGAAGTGCGCTTGTGGGTCGATGATCTGCGGGCTTTCGAGCGCATGTGTCCGCAGATTGATGCGCAGGTGAGCCAGCAGTGGCAGGAAGGTGTCGAAGTGCGCCACTGGCCGGCGCAATGGCCAGGTGCGCAATCAGCCGATGTGGTGATTGCCGCGTTCGCCTGCCAGCTGCCGCCGGAGTACATGGAGCGCATGGCCGAGCGTGAGCAATCGCCGTTGTGGATGAACCTGGACTATCTCAGCGCTGAAGACTGGGTAGTGGGCTGTCACCGTCTACCGTCGGTGAAGTTCAAGGGTGTGCAGAAGTACTTTTTCTTTCCCGGCTTTCGCCCGGGCACCGGTGGCCTGTTGCGTGAAGCCGGGTTATTGGAGCGGCGCCAGGCTTTTCAGCTAGATGACGTCGCGCAGCGACAATTCCTGCAAACCCTAGGGATAGCTCCGGCGGCCGATGCACGCCTGATGTCGCTGTTCGCTTACGAGAACCCCGGGTTGGCCAGCTGGTTGGACGTGCTGGCGGCAGACAGGTGCGCGACTCACTTGCTGGTGCCGGAAGGGCGCATCCTGGGGGATGTGCAACGCTGGCTGGGAGTCAGCAGCTTGGCCGCAGGCGACATCCAGGTGCGTGGCGCGCTGACGGTGCAGGTCATTGCCTTCGTACGCCAGGAGCAATACGACCGGTTGCTCTGGTGTTGCGCGTTCAACGCGGTGCGCGGCGAGGACTCCTTCGTGCGCGCTCAGTGGGCGGGGAGGCCGTTGCTATGGCATATCTATCGCCAGGACGAAGACATCCACCTCGACAAGCTCGATGCCTTCCTGGAGCTGTACACCGCCGCACTGTCGCCGGCCGCCAAAGCGGCTGTCATCGCGCTTTGGCAAGCCTGGAACACCGAGGGCGATATGGCGCAGGCCTGGAAAATGCTCCTGGAACATTGGCCCGAGGTGAATGAGCACGCCGAGAACTGGTGTCTGGAACAAGGCTTGCAGGCCGATCTTGCGACGGCGCTGGTACAGTTTTATGAAAGTTGGATATGATACGCCACCTTGATTTTTGTAAATCCCATCCAAATTTCGGATATATGCAATGAAAACTGGTAAAGAACTGAAACCCGGTACAGTGATCCGTCTCGAAAACGACCCTTGGCTGGTTCAGAAAGCTGAGTTCACCAAGTCTGGTCGTAACAGCGCAATCATGAAGACCAAGCTGAAGAACCTGCTGACCGGTTACAAGACCGAGATCGTCTACAGCGCCGATGACAAACTGGACGACGTGATCCTCGACCGCAAGGAAGCGACCCTGTCCTTCATCAGCGGCGACACCTACACGTTCATGGACACCACTGACTACACCATGTACGAGCTGAACGCTGAAGATATCGAAGCCGTTCTGCCGTTCATCGAAGAAGGCATGGAAGACGTCTGCGAAGCTATTTTCTTCGAAGAGCGCCTGGTTTCCGTAGAGCTGCCGACCACTATCGTGCGTAAGGTTGCCTACACTGAAGGTTCCGCTCGCGGTGACACTTCGGGCAAGGTGATGAAGCCTGCCAAGCTGAGCAACGGTACCGAACTGCAAGTAGCCGATTTCATCGAAATCGACGACCTGATCGAGATCGACACCCGCGAAGGTGGTTCGTACAAAGGTCGCGCCAAGAAGTAATCCTGGCCCCACCGATACGAAAAAAAGCCCGACTTTGAGTCGGGCTTTTTTGTGGCCGCCGGTTTATCAGACTGTTACATGCAGGCGCACATCCACATTGCCACGGGTGGCGTTGGAATACGGGCAGACTTGGTGGGCGGCATCGACCAGGCTCTGTGCGTCATCCTGGGCCAGGCCCGGCAGGCTGACGTGCAGGTCGATATCCAGGCCAAAACCGCCGGGGATCTGGCCGATGCCGACATGAGCGGTGATCGAGGCATCGTCGGGGATCTTACGTTTTGTCTGGCTGGCAACAAATTTCAATGCGCCGATAAAGCAGGCGGAGTAGCCGGCCGCGAACAGTTGCTCCGGGTTGGTGGCCTGGCCACCGGCACCACCCAATTCCTTGGGGGTAGAGAGTTTGACGTCGAGGATGTTGTCGCTGGAAACAGCGCGACCATCACGGCCGCCAGTGGCGGTGGCTACTGCGGTATAGAGCGTTTGCATGGGGCGTTCCTCTTGGTTTATAGCGCTAAATGTTTGCACGCTAAGTAGTTGGCGAAGTCAATGTATATCGCTAATATTTTGCGCGCAAGATAATTTTTTTGACTTTCTGAAATTTAATGTGAGGGCTGTTCCCGATAGCGGTGAATCAGCCTATGGATCTGATGGCTGGCACACTGCTATCGGGAGCAAGCCCCCTCCCACATTTAAGTGATTTGCTGTTTTCTAGATAGCGCTCTGCAGGTTGCCGCGCAGCGCGATCAAGTCGGCCTGCAACTTGCGCAATTGCTCCAGCGTAGAGCCGCTCGCGCCCAGGATGCATTGGGGCACATCCTTGGCCTTGCCCTGCAAGGCGCGGCCGGCGTCAGTCAGCTCTACCACTACCACCCGCTCATCTTCGCGGCTGCGGGTGCGGCTGAGCAGGCCTTCGGCTTCCAGGCGCTTGAGCAGCGGCGTCAGTGAGCCAGGATCCGTCAGCAGGCGGCTGCTGATTTCGCCGACAGTCAATCCGTCCTCTTCCCACAGCACCATCATGGCCAGGTATTGCGGGTAGGTCAGCCCGAGGGCTTGGAGCAGTGGCTTGTAGACCTTGGTCATCAATAGCGAAGTGGAGTGCAGGGCGAAGCACAGCTGGTTATCCAGCAGCAGGGATTCGCAGGGGGCTGGGTTTTTGCTCATGGTGGTGCCTCGAAAAAGCATGTCTGCACTTGAATCTAGCGGGCGAATCTTTAATGCGCCAGATAATTCTGCCGGGATGGTCAGACTAGCCCGCTTTGCAATGCGAGATCCCAGGGCGGCACCGGGCTGAAACGGGATTTGAGGTATTCGAGCAATAACCGGCTACGGGCGTTGGGCTGTTGTTCGAGGCGCAGCGCGTAAATGCCGGCGGTTTCCGGGCTGGGCAAGCCGTTTTCACAAAACAGCGGCAACAGTTCGCCCCGCACCAGGTATTCACTGGCCAACCAGGTCGGCAGGTGCGCGATGCCCAGCCCGGCCAGTGCGCCCGAAAGCAGCGCCTCGGCGTTATTGGCGCTCATGCGGATGCGCCGGGGGCGATAGGTGGTGCGGCGTCCGTCCAGTTCAAAACGCCAGGCGAACATCGGCGCCAGGCCATCCCAATCGAGGCCGTCATGCTCGCTCAGTTCCCGAGGATGGGTGGGTGTGCCGTGGTTTTTCAGGTAGGCCGGGCTGGCGCAGGCAATGCGCACGATGCTCGCCAGGGGTGTAGCGATCCGGCGAGTGTCGACGATATGCCCGGCGCGCAGCACCAGGTCGACCTTGCCCAGGTGTGCGCCCTGCATATCGACAAAGCTGTCGATCAAGTGCAGGTGCACATCCAGCCCTGGATACACGTTCAAAAAGTCCGCGATCACCGGCGCCAGGTGGCGGCGACCAAACGCCGCCGGTGCATCCAGCCGGATCAACCCTTCCGGCGCATGGCTCAGGGACACCGCTTCGGCCCGTGCCAATTGCAGTTCACTGACAATCCGCCGCGCGCGTTCGGCAAAGGCCAGGCCGGCAGGTGTAGGCACCACCGCGTGGGTGCTGCGCTGGAACAGGCGGCTACCCACCGAGCTTTCCAGGCTGTCGATTCGACGGGCGACTGCGGAGGGCGTCAGTGGATGACGCCGTGCGGCAGCGGAAAAGCTACCGGTTTCCATCACATCGAGAAACAGGCTCAGTTGATCGGTCAGCGTATTAGGGTTCATAGACGAGCGCTTGTGCGGGATCGGCATAGCCATTGTGCGTTGCTGTGCATTTCCGCGCCAGAGCCGACTGCGTAGCATGTCAGCCTTGGGATTGCGGAGTGGCGAGCGGTGTTGGATTTAATGATGTACCTGGTATTGGGCGCGGCGTTGGGCACTGTGGGTGGGCTGTTTGGCATTGGTGGCGGGCTGATAGCCATTCCGGTGCTCGGCGTGTTGTTTGGCCTGGACCAGCAAATAGCCCAGGGCACCGCGTTGGTCATGGTGGTACCCAATGTGATGCTCGCCCTGTGGCGTTATCACCAGCGTAATCGCATCGAGCTGCGCCACGCCTTGCCGCTGGGTGTGATGGGCTTTTGCTTTGCGTGGCTGGGGTCGATCTGGGCGGTGGGGCTGGATGCCGGGGCAATGCGCATCGGCTTTATCGTTTTTTTGGTGGCGTTGTCGGCCTACAACCTGCTGCGCATGTTTACCCGCAACGCGCCGCCAACGGCGCAGATGCGGTACTCCTGGCCCTGGCTGGGTGTGTTGGGCGCAGCGTCCGGCTCCATGGGTGGATTATTTGGGGTAGGGGGCGCGGTAGTCGCCACGCCAGTGCTCACCAGCGTGTTCGGCACCACTCAAGTGGTGGCCCAGGGTTTGTCGCTGGCCTTGGCACTGCCCAGCACCGGCGTGACCCTGGTCACCTACGCCTGGCACCACGAGGTGGACTGGATGATCGGCCTGCCGCTGGCGGTGGGGGGCCTGCTCAGTATCAGTTGGGGTGTGAAAGTGGCCCATGCATTGCCGGAGCGGCTGTTGCGCGGGCTGTTTTGTGGCTTCCTGGTGGTGTGTGCAGTGATGCTGACGTTTAAAGTTTGAAGCCTTCGACGATGTACTCGGCCAGGCATTCGGTGATCGGTGACGTCATCTGTGGATTGCGCAGCAAGCGCAGGTTCATTGACGGCAACGGTGGAAAGCCTTCGTCGCTGCCGAGCACCCGCAGGTCGTCGGTGACCAGGCTTTCCATGCTGACCATCGCCGCCAGGCCTGCACTGACCACCGCCTGGATCGCCGCTCCGTTGGAGCTGTGGTAGGCCAGGCGGTAATCGCGTCCAGCTGCGTCCAGCGCGGCACGCGCCCAATGGGTGTACAGGCAGTCATCGCCGGAAATCGCCAGGGGCAGCGCGTCATGCTCATCCACGCAGAAGCAGGGTGATGATGCCCAGACCATGCGTTCAGTGCGCAGTAACTCGCCAATATCATTGCCAGGCTCGCGGCTGATCACGGTCAGCGCCAGGTCTCGCCGCTGCATCAGCACGGATGACGCTTCACAGTGCATTTCAATCTGAATCAGTGGGTAGGCCTTGGAAAACTGCTTCAGGATCCCCGGCAGGAAACGCATCACATAGTCATCTGGCGTACCGATGCGTACGAGCCCCACCATATGGGGCTCGCGCAGGGTATTGAACACTTCGCTGTGCAGTTTCAGGATGCGCCGCGCATACCCCAGCAGCACCTGGCCCTCGGGCGTTAGCCGTACCTGCCTTCCATCGCGCTCGAACAGCTTGCGCTGCAGTACATCTTCCTCCAGGCGCTTCATCTGCATGCTCACCGCCGATTGGGTGCGGTTGACCAGCTCGCCGGCGCGGGTAAAACCACCTTGGTCGGCGATGGCCACGAAGGTGCGCAGCACGTCTGTGTCGATGCTCGGGTAGCCAGCCAATTGATCAATCTCCGAGATGTATTGCATAAGAAACATTCGTTGGATTGATCATAGCGCCAGGTCCACACTTTCGTCATCCCCACTGGAGGGCAAGAAGATGAAAGGTCAAAGAGGTTTTGTGTTGTTGCAAAAATGGCCGTTTGCCGGCCTGTTTCATGCGGTCGCACGTTGGCAGCTGTTGCATCAGGAGCGCCAGTTGCTGGCGACCTTGAGCGATGACGCGCTCAAGGACATTGGGCTCAACCGTGCCGACGTAGCGCAGGAAACCCATCGGCATTTCTGGGAAGACCCGCTGCGCAAATAAGCCAGGATGCAGTAGGGTAGAGGGCGAGTTTCCATGGAGAGCCCCATGCCTGCCGACCTGTCTTTTTCACTCAAGCAAGCTCGACGCATGGCGCTGGCCGCCCAGGGTTTTTCCGGACGCCAGGCGCCTGCCCAGATAAAAGCCGCGCACCTTAATCGGCTCATCGACCGCCTGGGTGTTGTGCAGATCGACTCAGTCAACGCACTGGTACGTTCCCATTACCTGCCGTTGTTTTCCCGCCTGGGTCATTATTCCCCGTTGATCCTTGAGCAAGCGGCCTGGAGTCAGGGCAGGCGGCGTTCGCTGTTCGAGTATTGGGGGCATGAGGCCTCGCTGCTGCCCATGACGTTGTACCCGCTGATGCGTTGGCGCATGGAGCGGGCCAGGCAGGGGCAGGGGATCTATGCGCAGATGGCGCGTTTCGGCCGTGAACAGCAGGCGACTATCCAGCGCGTGCTGCACACTGTCGAGCAGCAGGGCGCCCTGGGCGCGGGCAGTTTATCGACCCGCGAGGAGCGTGCCGGGCCCTGGTGGGATTGGAGTGATGAAAAGCACGCGCTGGAATGGTTGTTTGCCGCCGGTTTGGTCACCGTCGCAGGGCGGCGGGGGTTTGAGCGACTGTATGATTTGCCGGAGCGTGTTATCCCTGGCGAGATTCTTCAAACCGTCATCACCGAGGCCGACGCTCAGCGTGGCTTACTGTTGCATAGCGCAACGGCGTTGGGCGTCGCCACCGAGAAGGACCTGCGCGATTACTTCCGCCTCGACCCCACCGACAGCCGCAAGCGCGTCGCCGAGTTGGTCGAGGATGGGCGGCTGCTGGCGTGCCAGGTGCAGGGCTGGAAACAACCGGCGTACTGCCTGCCGCTGCCGAAGGTGCCACGCAAAGTCGTGGCCAGCGCCTTGCTGTCGCCGTTCGATTCGTTGATCTGGGAGCGCAGTCGTACGGAGCGTTTGTTTGAGTTTCGCTATCGACTGGAGATCTACACCCCGCAAGACAAGCGGGTGTACGGTTACTACGTACTGCCGTTTTTGCACAATGAGCGGATCGCCGCCCGCGTCGATCTGCGGGCCGAGCGTGCCCATGGGCGCCTGGCGGTGCATGCGGTGCACGAGGAAGAGCCGGGCCTGGATGACGACGGCATGTCGGCGCTGGCCTTGAACCTGCGCCAGATGGCCAACTGGCTGGGGCTGGAGCAGATCCAGCTCAATTGCCAGCGGCCCAGTGCCGCCCGGTTAAGGGCGGCGATGCTGAACCAGGATGCCAACCTTTAAGGCCCCATCGCGGCATAGGTATCTACATAACTTTGTAGGTTGTATCAGCCGACGGTAACCACGATGCGAAGCAAGTCGCTCTTGATCTTGATCTGCTTTTGATCTCAGGCGCCCCGTTAAACCACGCTGGCCGAACGCAGGCTTGAATTCGTGGGTAACCCGGCAGGACGCCGGGTTAGCCGCCCCGCGCCATGGATGGCGCGTGGCGGCGGCCCACGGATTCAAGCCTGCGTTCGGGCACACCGAGCCAAGGCGAGGTGCCGAGTGGTGGGGCAAGAGCCCTTTGGTTACTTTGGGGCTCTTTTCCAAAGTGACCCGCCGTCAGGGCGGAACCCTAAGTGGCCGTTACTTAAATAACGGATATGTACGCGGTCTGATCCAACATCCCAGTTCGCTGCCAGGCCGCCTTCGCAGGCAAGCCAGCTCCCACATTTGGATCGCGGCACGTTAGGGAGATAGGCGCCGACTGTCAGGCCGTCACGGGAGCAAGCTCCCTCGCCACGGGTTCAGCTTCGTATCGCAGTTGTGTAGATACCCATGCCCATCGCGGGCAAGCCCGGCTCCCACAGAGAAACGCGTTCAAATGTGGGAGCCGGGCTTGCCCGCGATGGCGTCATCCCGGTCGATAAAAATGTCAGCGCTTTACCTGCTTCAAGGTCTCGGCAATCAGGAACGCCAGCTCCAGCGACTGATCGGCGTTCATCCGTGGGTCGCAATGGGTGTGATAACGGTCCGACAGGCCGTCTTCGGTGATCGGCCGTGCGCCGCCGATGCATTCGGTGACGTTCTGTCCGGTCATCTCGATATGAATCCCGCCGGCATAGCTGCCTTCGGCCTGGTGCACCTGGAAGAACTCTTTCACCTCGCCGAGGATCTGCGCAAAGTCGCGAGTCTTGTAGCCGCTGCTGGCCTTGATGGTGTTGCCATGCATCGGGTCGCAGCTCCACAGCACCTGCTTGCCCTCGCGCTGCACGGCGCGGATCAGGTTTGGCAAGTGGTCGCCGACCTTGCCTGCGCCCATGCGGGCGATCAGGTTGAGGCGGCCAGGGTCGTTGTCCGGGTTCAGGATGTCGATCAGGCGGATCAGGTCATCCGGGTTCATGCTCGGCCCGACCTTCACGCCGATCGGGTTGTTCACGCCACGCAGGAACTCGACATGGGCGCCGTCCAGTTGGCGAGTGCGGTCGCCGATCCAGAGCATATGGGCCGAGCAATCGTAGTAGTCGTTGGTCAGGCTGTCGCGGCGCACGAAGGCTTGTTCAAAGTTGAGCAGCAATGCTTCGTGGGCAGTGAAGAAGCTGGTTTCGCGCAATTGCGGCGAGCTGTCCATGCCGCAGGCGCGCATGAAGGCCAGGGTCTCGTCGATGCGGTCGGCCAGTTGGCTGTACTTCTCGGCCAGGGCGGAGTTGGCGATAAAGTCCAGGTTCCACTTGTGCACTTGGTGCAGGTCGGCGAAACCGCCCTGGGCAAACGCGCGCAGCAGATTGAGGGTGGCGGTGGACTGGTGGTAGGACTGCAGCAGGCGGTCCGGATCCGGCACGCGGCTTTTTTCGTCGAAACCGATGCCGTTGACGATGTCACCGCGGTAGGCGGGCAGGGTGATGCCGTCAATGGTTTCATCATTGGCCGAGCGTGGCTTGGCGAATTGGCCGGCCATGCGTCCGACTTTCACCACCGGGCAGCCGGCGGCGAAGGTCATGACAATGGCCATCTGCAGCAGCACCTTGAAGGTGTCGCGGATTTTCGCGGCGGAAAACTCGGCAAAGCTCTCGGCGCAATCGCCGCCTTGCAGCAGGAATGCGCGCCCCTGGGTCACCTCGGCAAACTGACGCCGCAGCTCACGGGCCTCCCCGGCGAATACCAGCGGCGGATAGCTGGCCAGGCTCTGCTCCACTTGCAGCAAGTGCGCAGCGTCCGGGTACTGGGGTTGTTGCTGGATCGGCAAGGCACGCCAGCTGTCGGGGCTCCAGGGTTGGCTCATCGTGAACTCGTGTGGTGGGTGGATGTTCGGGCGCCAATGTTAGCAGCAATTAGTGCGTGACCTGCTGCGGCCGCTGGCCGACAATCGCGCCTTTGTCGTGCGGTAAACCCTTTAGGAGTAGTGATGACCGAGGAGCGTGTCGAGCGCCTGCTGGCCGAAGTCCATGATGATTTCGGCATGATTCGTGTGCTTGAAGTGGCCGATTACCGCTTTCTCGAATTTGGCGACGCCATCGAGCAAAGCTGCGTGTTTACTGCCGACCCGAGCTGGCTGGAGTACGACTACACCCGCGCCATGTTGATCGGTGCGTTGTGCCATGAGCAACCTGAGAGCGCGTTGTTCCTTGGCCTGGGGGCCGGCACGCTGACCCAGGCGTGCCTCAAGTTCCTGCCGTTGGAGGACGTCGAGGCCATTGAGCTGCGTCCTGACGTACCGCGCCTGGCAATTGAATATCTGGGGCTGGACGACGACCCGCGCCTGTATATTCGCATTGGTGACGCGCTGCAGTTGCTCGACACCGCCGAGCCGGCCGACCTGATTTTCGTCGACTTGTATACCGATGTCGGTCCGGGTGTGGGCCACTTGGCCTGGACCTTCCTGGAAAACTGCCAGAAGAAACTCAACCCCGGCGGCTGGCTGGTGATCAACCAGTGGGCCACCGATGATGGCAAGCCGTTGGGCGCGGCGTTGCTGCGCGGGTTGTACCACCGACATTACTGGGAGCTGCCGGTGAAGGAGGGCAATGTGATCCTGCTGGTGCCTTCGGAGTTGGATCAGGGGTTGGACCTCAACTCACTTTCGGCTCGCGCCGAAGCCTTGGCGCCGCGGTTGGGTTATTCGTTGCAGCCATTGATCAAGGCCATTCGACCGGCAACCTAGTTGTCTGCTCTGGCGCCATCGGGGGCAAGCCCCCTCCCACATTTGACCGCATTCCAAGTGTGGGAGGGGCGGTGCGACGATTCGACTTGCCCCCGATGGCGTCGGTGCTGCCAACTCAAATACCCTTGAACACCCCCGGCCGCTTCTCCACCATCGCCCGCACACCTTCCCTGGCGTCTTCGCTGTTAAGCAGTTTATTCACCATGGGCGGCAACGCGGCGGCGGCGATGGCTTCGCCTTCCATGCGTGCCTGGCGGGCCGACATCAACGTCGCTTGCACGCCGAGCGGCGCCTGGCGGGCGATTCGGTTGGCCAGCTCGATGGCGCGAGGCAGCAGGTCTTCGCTGGCCATCACTTCCTGCACCAAACCCAGGCGCAAGGCTTCATGGGCGTCGAACTCGTCGCCAGTGAGCAGCCAGCGCATTGCATTGCCCCAGCCGGCGATCTGATGAAAGCGCAATGTCGCGCCGCCAAATGGAAAAATCCCACGTTGCACTTCCATCTGCCCAAAGCGGGTATTACTCGCGCACAGATTGATATCCGCAGCGAGCATCAACTCGATACCGATGGTCAGGCAGTAGCCCTGGGCGGCGACGATCACTGGTTTACTGACCCTGGGGCCTGCAAAAACGCCCCACGGATCGCAACCTCCCAGCGGCGGTTGCCAGCCTCCAGCCATCACCCCGCTGACGTTGGCCAGATCCAGGCCGGCGGTGAAATGGTCGCCGTGGGCAAATACTACGGCGACCCGTGCTTCGTTATGTCGATCAAATTCGCCATAAGCCAGGCTCAGTTCATTGAGCAAGTCCAGGTCAAAGGCGTTGCGCTTGGCGACTCGATCCAGGCCTAAAAGCAGGACGTGGCCCTGCAGTTCACGGCTGACACGGCTGCTGCTGGCTTGATTCATCGGGTTTGCCCTCGGGCGGGGAAAGGTTTCAGACCAATGGAAGGTGAACCGTTTAAGCGTCATCACCAACAGGGCCGGGCTTTTGAAAAATAGACCCTGGCGCCGATATCTGCAAAAAACGTGACGCAGCGCGGTTTATCGGTGCCTGGCGATAAAAAAAGCTCCCTTTTTCAGGTATTTCCGGTATAGTGCGCGCCGGCCTTTAACCGGGCCGCGTTTAGGTAGCGCAATTCCCCGAAGTCAGCTTCGGCTGCACGTCCGCACAGCGGACTCTTCCTTGACGAATCTTTTTCATTCATTCGTTTTCGCAAATCCCCGCCGACAAAGCAGCCAGGGCGACTCTTGAGTCTCAACACGGCATGCGCAGCTTTGGAGCATGGGTCTTTGCGGATGCACTTAGAGGCAGACCCATGACCCAGGAAACCGGCGGCTTCGCCGCTTTTAATCTTAACCCGAACATTCTTGCTGCCGTCATCGCGACTGGCTACGAAGAACCTTCGGCTATTCAGCAGCAATCGATCCCGATCATCATGGCCGGCCAAGACATGATTGGCCAGGCGCAAACCGGTACCGGTAAAACCGCCGCGTTCGCCCTGCCTATCCTGCACTGCATCGATCCTGCCAAGCGCGAGCCGCAAGCCCTGATCCTGGCGCCAACCCGTGAGTTGGCGCTGCAAGTAGCAACCGCTTTCGAAACCTACGCCAAGCAAATGCCGGGCGTTACCGTTGTGGCCGTTTACGGCGGCGCGCCTATGGGCCCACAACTGAAAGCCATCCGCAATGGCGCACAGATCGTTGTCGCCACCCCTGGCCGCCTGTGCGACCACCTGCGTCGTGACGAGAAAGTGCTGTCGACCGTGAATCACCTGGTTCTGGACGAAGCCGACGAAATGTTGAAGCTGGGCTTTATGGATGACCTGGAAGTCATCTTCAAGGCGCTGCCTCCAACCCGTCAGACCGTACTGTTCTCGGCCACCCTGCCGCAGTCGATCCGTGCCATTGCCGAGCGCCATCTGCGCGATCCGCAACACGTGAAAATCCAGACCAAGACCCAGACCGTTACCGCGATCGAACAGGCTCACCTGTTGGTTCACGCTGACCAGAAGACCTCGGCTGTATTGAGCCTGCTGGAAGTCGAAGACTTCGACGCCCTGATCATGTTCGTGCGCACCAAGCAAGCGACCCTGGACCTGGCCAGTGCCCTGGAAGCCAAAGGCTACAAGGCCGCTGCGCTGAACGGTGACATTGCCCAGAACCAGCGTGAGCGTGTGATCGACTCCCTCAAGGATGGCCGCCTGGACATCGTTGTGGCGACCGACGTTGCTGCCCGTGGCCTTGACGTTCCACGTATCACCCACGTGTTCAACGTTGACATGCCGTACGATCCAGAGTCCTACGTTCACCGTATCGGCCGTACCGGCCGTGCGGGTCGCGAAGGTCGTGCTCTGTTGCTGGTGACTCCACGTGAGCGCCGCATGCTGCAAGTGATCGAGCGCGTAACCGGTCAGAAAGTTGCCGAGGTCCGCCTGCCGGATGCCCAGGCCGTTCTCGATGCCCGCATCAAGAAACTGACCAACAGCCTGGCACCCCTGGTGGCTGACGCTGAATCGACCCACGGCGAACTGCTGGACCGCCTGACCGCCGATATCGGTTGCACCCCACGTGCCCTGGCTGCAGCCCTGCTGCGCAAAGCCACCAACGGTCAGGCCCTGACCCTGGCCGCCATCGAGAAAGAGCGCCCCCTGGTGCCGAACAGCGCGCCACGCGGTGATCGTCCAGAGCGTTCCGGCGACCGTCCGGACCGTGGTGATCGTGAGCGTCGTGCTCCGGTGCCATTGGCTGAAGGCCGTGCACGTTGCCGTACCGCGCTGGGTGCGCGTGATGGTATCGCTGCCAAGAACCTGCTGGGCGCTATCCTCAATGAGGGTGGCCTGGCGCGTGAAGCCATCGGTCGCATCCAGGTGCGTGACAGCTTCTCCCTGGTGGAGCTGCCGGAAGACGGCCTGGAAAAACTGCTGACCAAGTTGAAAGACACTCGCGTTGCCGGTAAGCAGCTCAAGCTGCGTCGCTACCGCGAAGATTGATCCGCCCTTTGGCTGATTGATCGCAAATAAAAAATCCCCGACTGGTTCGGGGATTTTTTTTGCCTTGAATTACTGGTCTCAGTCAGCCGAAGCGATAGATGTCCATGCCCAATGCCCCCATCGTAAACCCCTGATGCGCCAAACCAAACTGCCCGCCTGCCGCGCGGGCAAAGTACAGCGGCAATAAATGCTCATCGCTGGGATGGCTGCGCACGGCATGGGGCGCCTGGCGGCGATAGTCATGCAGGGCGGCTTCGTCTTCGGCCGCGAGTTTGTCCACCACCCAGTCACGAAACTCTCGCGCCCACGGTGTGATCGTCTCCGGCCCGGCACGCCAGTCCAGCTCACCGAGGTTATGGGTGATGCTGCCGGAACCGATCAACAGCACCCCTTGCTCGCGCAGGCTGCGAAGGGCATGCCCGACCCGGGTTTGCAGGGCAGGGCCCATGCGGCTGGGCAGGGAGACTTGCACTACGGGAATGTCTGCCGCTGGATACATCAGCGACAGAGGCACCCAGGTGCCATGGTCGAAGGGCCGTTGGTTATCGATGTGTGCGTCCAGGCCGTCTGCTTGCAGCAGCTCGACAATCTCGCTCGCCAATCGTGGGTCACCTGGCGCAGGGTATTGCACGGCAAACAGTTCGCGAGGAAAGCCGCCAAAGTCATGCCAGGTTTCGGGCGCGGCGCCGCCACTGACCAGCAGTTCCTGGCTTTCCCAGTGCGCCGATACCACCACGATCGCCTGCGGTCGTGGCAGTTCGGCCGCCAGGCGCTGCAATGCCGGGCCGCTGGCACCGGGTTGCAGTGCCAGCATGGGTGAGCCGTGGGAGATGAACAGGCTGGGGAGCATAGGAAGCGTCCTGAAGGTTAATATCGAGCTATCTTTAATCAGAATGTTTATCTAGATCTAATATAAGTTTTAGTGTCTTTTGATCGATTTATCAGGAGGGTGCATGGACGCAAAATTTTGGCAGGAACGCTGGGCCACCAATCAAATCGGTTTTCACCAGGTCGAGGTTAATCTCTACTTGCAGCAGCATTGGTCAACGTTGGCCTTGGCCGGGGGGTCGAAGGTCTTCGTGCCATTGTGCGGCAAAAGCCTGGACATGATGTGGCTGGCGGGGCGTGGGCATCGTGTGATGGGTGTAGAGGTGTCGGAGCAGGCGGTTGAGGCGTTTTTCAGCGAACAGGCACTCACGCCGCAGATCGATCAAAGAGGCGCGTTCAAGGTGTATCAGGCGGGCCTGATCGAAGTGTGGTGCGGTGATTACTTTGCCCTCGACGCAGGGGCCGTGGCCGACTGCAAGGCGCTGTATGATCGTGCGGCACTGATTGCCTTGCCACAGCAGATGCGGCCGCAATACACCGAGCATCTCAACACCCTGCTGGCCCGTGGCTGTGAGGGCCTGCTGATCGCTGTCGACTACGACCAGGCACAAAGGGCTGGTCCGCCTTTTTCTGTCCCCGATGAGGAAGTGCGCTCGCTGCTGGGCTCGCACTGGAGCGTGGTCACGTTGCAAGAGCGGGACATATTGGGTGAGAGTCGCAAATTCATGGCGGACGGCGTCACCCGTCTTGAGGAGCGCGTTTATCGGCTGACCAAGAGGTAAATCGCGGGCACGAAAAAGGGGCGATCAATCGCCCCTTTCGTATTACCGGGTTATCAGCCCCGACGACGCAGTGCGTCGATCCGCTCTTCCAGCGGCGGGTGGCTCATGAACAGGCGAGCCATGCCCTGCTTGATGCCACCGTTGATGCCAAAGGCGGTCAGGCTGTCCGGCATGTGCACCGGTAGCCCCTGTTCGGAGCGCAAGTGTTGCAGCGCTGCGATCATCGCCCCGGTGCCGGCCAGGCGGGCACCGGCTTCGTCTGCGCGGAACTCGCGTTTGCGCGAGAACCACATGGTGATTGCGCTGGCCAGGAAGCCCAGTACCAGTTCAGCGAAGATAGTCGCCACGAAGTAGGCGATGCCACGGCCTTCTTCGTTCTTGAAAATTACCTTGTCGACAAAGTTGCCGATGATGCGCGCGAAGAACATCACGAAGGTGTTCACCACGCCTTGAACCAGCGCCAGTGTCACCATGTCGCCGTTGGCCACGTGGCCGATCTCGTGGGCCAGTACGGCTTTCACCTCGTCATACGAGAAGCGTTCGAGCATGCCCTGGCTGACGGCAACGAGCGCGTCGTTCTTGTTCCAGCCAGTGGCAAAGGCATTGGCTTCATAGGCCGGGAAGATCCCGACCTCGGGCATCTTGATACCCGCTTCGCGGGACAGTTGCTCGACGGTCTGCAGCAACCATTGCTCATGCCGGGTGCGTGGCTGGGTGATGACCTGGGTGCTGGTACTCATTTTCGCCATCCATTTGGAGATGAACAGCGAAAACAGTGAGCCGGCGAAACCAAAGACCGCACAGAAGACCAGCAGCTGATTGAGGTTCAGGTCAACCCCATTGGCCGCCATGAACCCGTTGAAGCCGAAAAGGCTCAGGGTGATGCTGGCAATCAGCACGACCGCCAGGTTAGTGGCCAAGAACAGCAGGATGCGCATCATGGTTGTAGGGTTCTCCTCATGCTTAATATGTCGCGTACTGCGGGGTATATAAGGTGCGGCATGGGGTGATTCAACCGAGCGACTATTTCAAACTGTGTCCTACAGCTTGAATGTAGAGGCTTGAAGGGATTTTCCGACCTGTATTGTCAGCCATGGCCGACACTGGTTTGCCTTACCGCCCCGTGATTATAGGGGGTACGCCTTGGGCGGGGGGCAAGTGAAATACCACAACACGTAAGCGACAAAGAAGTGTTGCAGATAATCGCTGTACGACCCGAAGCGGGCCGCACAGCGTCAATTCCCTTACTGGCGATAGGACTTAAGGAAGTTGCCGATGCGACCAATCGCCATCTCCAGGTCATCCACCCGAGGCAACGTCACCACGCGGAAGTGATCCGGCCACGGCCAGTTGAACGCGGTGCCCTGGACCACCAGCAGCTTTTCCGACAGCAGCAGGTCGAGCACGAACTTTTCGTCGTTGAGGATTGGGCACACTTTCGGGTCGATCCGTGGAAACGCATACAACGCGCCCATGGGCTTCACGCAGCTGACGCCCGGGATTGCGTTGAGCAGCTCCCAGGTGCGATTGCGCTGCTCCAGCAGGCGCCCCTGGGGCAGGATCAGGTCGTTGATGCTCTGGTAGCCACCGAGGGCGGTCTGGATCGCGTGCTGGCTCGGTACGTTGGCGCACAGGCGCATGTTGGCCAGCATGTCGATGCCTTCGATATAGCTCTGGGCGTTGTGCTTGGGGCCGGATATGGCGATCCAGCCGGAGCGGAAACCCGCCACGCGGTAGGACTTGGACAGGCCATTGAAGGTCAGGCACAACAGGTCCGGGGCCAGGGACGCGGTGCATATATGCACCGCGTCATCGTAGAGGATCTTGTCGTAGATCTCATCGGAGAACACCACCAGGTTGTGCTGGCGTGCGAGTTCGAGCATGCCCAGCAGCACTTCCCTGGAGTACACCGCGCCGGTTGGGTTGTTCGGGTTGATGATCACCAGGGCCTTGGTGTTCGGGGTGATCTTGGCCTTGATGTCGGCCAGGTCCGGAAACCAGTCGGCACCCTCGTCACACAGATAGTGCACCGGGTGGCCGCCAGCCAGGGTCACGGCGGCGGTCCACAGTGGGTAATCCGGTGCCGGCACCAGGACTTCGTCGCCATTGTTGAGCAGCGCCTGCATCGACATCACGATCAGCTCGGACACGCCATTGCCCAGGTAGATGTCCTCGATACCGACACCTTCAACCTGCTTTTGCTGGTAGTACTGCATCACTGCCTTGCGCGCACTGAACAAGCCCTTGGAATCACTGTAGCCCTGGGCGGTCGGCAGGTTGCGAATCACATCCTGGAGGATTTCGTCCGGCGCTTCGAAACCAAACGGCGCCGGGTTGCCAATGTTCAGCTTGAGGATGCGATGACCTTCCTCTTCCAGGCGCTTGGCGTGCTTGAGCACCGGGCCGCGAATGTCGTAGCAGACGTTGGCGAGCTTGTTCGATTTGCTGACCTGCATGGCGATGTGATCCTGAAAATGAACGATCCAGCCGGCGCAGGCACTACCCTGGGGTGAATTCTGCGCGGTTCGCACCCATAAATACGTTTGAATGCCGGAGGCGCGGGTGCCAGACTGGCGTTTTGAAGAGGCGCAATCATACGTGCCGCCTGATCCATGGAAAAGACACAGATCAGGGTTTTTCAGTTGCCGAGGTGTACCAATGGAAAAGTTGCAGAAAACCGTTGATGAATGGAAAGCCATGCTTGATCCCGAACAGTACAACGTGTGCCGCCTCAAGGGCACCGAACGACCGTTCAGCGGCAAGTACAACGCCACCAAGACCGATGGCGTTTATCACTGCATCTGCTGCAACGAGCCGCTGTTCGATTCCAGGGCCAAGTTTGACTCCGGCTGCGGCTGGCCCAGCTTCTACGAGCCGATTGCCGACAGCGCGATGATCGAGATTCGCGACGTCAGCCACGGCATGATCCGTACCGAGGTCACCTGCGCCAAGTGCGACGCGCACCTGGGGCATGTGTTCCCGGACGGCCCGCCGCCGACCGGGCTGCGCTATTGCATCAACTCGGTGTGCCTGGACCTGGTGCCGCGCCAGGCTTGAAGCTGTAAACAGGCCTACACGGATCGCTCCTAAAACTTCTTCCCCTGACTTGAGGCTCTGCCATGAGCGAATCCCTGCTGAGCATCCCTTGCACCACCATCAAGGGCGAGCAAAAGACCTTGGCCGACTTCGCCGGCAAGGCCATTCTGGTGGTCAACACCGCCAGCAAGTGCGGTTTCACGCCACAGTACAAGGGCCTGGAGCAACTCTGGCAGCGCTATAAGGATCAGGGCTTGGTGGTGCTCGGCTTTCCTTGCAATCAGTTTGGCAAGCAGGAACCGGGCAACGAAGACGCAATATCCGAGTTCTGTGAGCTGAACTTCGGCGTCAGTTTTCCGCTGTTCAAGAAGATCGATGTCAATGGCAGCGATGCCCACCCTCTGTTCGTGCAGTTGAAAAAACAGGCCCCGGGGCTGCTGGGTTCCAAGAACATCAAGTGGAACTTCACCAAGTTCCTTATCGGCCGTGATGGCAAGCTGGTCAAGCGTTTTGCGCCGACGACCAAGCCCCAGGACTTGAGCCAGGCGATCGAAGCCCTGCTCAAGTGAGATGCAGTGCGGGGCAGATTAGAGACTTGTGATCGTCGGTACCCATAGTTCCAGCAGGGCATGGAGTTCTTCGCGGCGAAACGGCTTGGCCAAGTAGTCGTTCATGCCCGCCGCCCGGCAGCGCTCGCGCTCTTCGGACAGGGCGTTGGCGGTCAAGGCGACGATGGGCAGGTCTGGCCAGCGCCCGCTGCGGCGAATCTGCCGGCTGGCCTCGTAGCCATCCATCACCGGCATGTTGCAGTCCATCAGCACCATGTCGAAGCGCTGGTCCTCAAGCATCGTCAGGGCTTCGCCCCCATGGGCGGCCACGATGACCTCACATCCCAGCTTGCTGAGCATACCCTTGGCCACCAGTTGATTGACCGGGTTGTCCTCCACCAACAGGATACGTGCCCGGTGAGCGAGCGGTGCGGACTCCATCTGGATCGGGTCGAGGATCAGTTCTACGTCGCTGCGCAGGTTGCGTTGCAGGATCTGGTAAAGCGCGTTGCGGCTCAATGGGCGTGCTTGTTGCTGCAGCGGTGCCAGGGCCGCTACCTCTTCGCCAGGCATGAAGTTGCCGTAGGCAGTGACCAGCAAAATCGGGGCGCGGATCCCTGGGCGCAAGCGAAACAGGCACTCCGGACAATCAGTGATCAACAGGTCGGGGGCCAGTGCGCTCAAGTCATCGTCCTGGGAATAACAGCGTGGCGTCAGCCCCCAGGAAGGCAGCAGGGTGGTGAGCAACTCCGTCAAGCCGCCGCCGGCGTGGGTGATGGCAATCACGTCACCTGTGAGTGGGGTGTAGCGGGTAGCAGGCAAATGCGTGGGCAGCGGCAGATCGGCGCAGAACTGGCTGCCAAAGCCCACCTCCGAGCTGATGCTCAAACGTCCTTGCATGGCTTCGCACAGGTTACGGGTCAGCGCCAGCCCCAACCCTGTACCGCCAAACTGGCGGGTGATGCCGGCACCGGCCTGGGTGAATGGCTGGAAGATCTTCGCCTGGGCATCCTGGGCGATGCCGATGCCGGTGTCACACACTTCTATGTTGACCCGGCCCTGCGCGGCGCGCAGGCGTACATCGACGCGTCCGAAGCGGGTGAACTTCAGGGCATTGGACAGCAGGTTACTGACGATTTGCCGCACACGAGTCGGGTCGCCGATGACCTGGGCGGGAAACTGTGGATCGATCAGGCAAGTCAGTTCCACGCTCGGCGCCGCGTTTTGCGACAGCAGGTTGGCGGTGTCTTCCACCAGCGAGCCCAGGTCGAACGGGATATGTTCCAGTTCCAGCTGGCCGGCGTCGAATTTGGACAGGTCGAGGATATCGTTGAGTAATTCGACCAGTACTTTGCCTGAATCATGGGCGATGGACAGTTGCTGGCGTTGTTCGGCGTTCAGCGGGCTGTCCAGTGACAACGCAATCATCCCCAGCAGTCCATTGAGCGGTGTGCGGATTTCATGGCTCATATTGGCCAGGAAGGCCGCCCTTGCCTGGGCCATGGCCAGTGCAGTTGTCTTCGCCGCTTCCAGTTCATCGTTGGATCGGCTCAAGCGTTGGTTGCTGGCCTTGAGTTCAAGGGTGCGCGCAGAAACAATATTTTCCAGCTGGCTCAGGTATTCCGTCAGGCGGTCCTCGGCGTGGCGCCGTTGCTGGATTTCGGTCTCCATGTTTTCGAATTGCAGGTTGGCGACATTGACCAGCACACCGATCTCGTCATGCTCGTGCCCCGGTGGGCAATCCAGGCGCGCCTGTTTGCGTGTACTCAGCTCTCGGATGATGCGCACCAGCGGCTGGGTCAGCATCACGTAGAACAAGCCCAGCAGAATCCCGGTCAGGAGCAGGCTGCGGACAAATCCGTTAAGCAGGGTAATCTCGGCACGGTGCAGGAAACGGCTGCCGAAGGCGTAGGTGTCGACGTCAAGGCGCAGCACGCCAAGTGATTCGTCCGGCATATGGCCGAGGTACAGTCGGTCCTCGAATTGACGGTTGGCGCTGAACAAAAAATCACTGATGGGCCGGTAGTTGCTTTCCTTGCGCGGACGATCGACGTCGGCCAGGACCACGCCATTATTGTCGATCAACTGCGCCCGGGTGATGGCAGGCGAGTGCAGCAGACCCAGGGCCAGTTCCTGGGCGAGTTCGGCATCGATGTTATAGGCGATGCGGGAGGCGGGGTTATGACTGATTTCGATCAGTGAGCGTATTTCACGGTTGATGGATGCGTCTTCACTGGCATAATCAATGCCGATTTGGATCAGGCTGAGCAAGGTTCCCAAGACGAAAC
Organism: Pseudomonas libanensis; assembly: GCF_001439685.1. Classification (GTDB taxonomy): domain Bacteria; phylum Pseudomonadota; class Gammaproteobacteria; order Pseudomonadales; family Pseudomonadaceae; genus Aquipseudomonas; species Aquipseudomonas libanensis. The sequence continues at coordinate 34,005 of NZ_JYLH01000023.1, read as the reverse complement.
CGACCAGCACAGTCAATCTGGCTTGTTTATAAGACAAGCGGTGGGCGAACTTGATATCCATCGAGTGTTGAACCACTTCACGTTTCCCTTCGCCCGGCAAGCATAGCTGAACATCCACAAGCTCTGGCTCGCCCGGCATGAATCGTTGTTTTGATGCAGCCTCATGCGGTGTGTCGCAGGGTTGCTAATACGCCATCTTTTACAAGAACTTGCCAGAGGAATAGTCATGGATTCTCGATTGAATGCCTTCCTTGAGCGGGCCGATGCGGTACTCGCACGCCTGGAACCCTTGTTGCCCGCCCTGCGCGAGGCCATCGACTGGGACCAGTGCCTGGCCGCCCGTTGGCAGCGCGAAGGGCGCAGTGGCTTTCTGTTGCCGCTGCAAGTGAGCCTGGACATGCGCCTGTCGGACCTGATCGGCGTCGATAAGCAACGTGAACAACTGGCGCGTAATACCCAGCAGTTTCTCGATGGATTGCCTGCCAATCATGCGCTGCTGTGGGGGTCGCGCGGCACCGGAAAATCCTCCATGGTACGCGCCTTGCTCGCCCAGCATGCCAAGGCGGGCTTGCGTTTGATCGAAATCGAGCGCGACCACCTGGCCGACCTGCCACGGGTGGTCGAGCAACTGGTCAAACTACCACAGCGCTTCATTCTGTTTTGCGATGACCTGTCGTTCGAAGCCGGTGAAGGCGACTATCGTGTGCTCAAGAGCGTGTTGGACGGTTCCCTCGAGCAGGCGCCGGAAAACGTGCTGCTGTACGCTACGTCCAACCGTCGCCACCTGGTGCCGGAAAACCAGAGCGACAATGACAATTGGAAACGCGTGGATGGCGAGCTGCACCCGAGTGAGGCGGTAGAAGACAAAATTGCCTTGTCGGACCGTTTTGGTTTGTGGCTATCGTTCTACCCCTTCACCCAGGAGCACTTCCTGGATGTGGTGGAACATTGGATTGGCGAGTTGGCCGCCAAGGCTGGCTTGCAGTGGCAGCGCGACGAACAACTCGATGTGCTGGCGGTGCGCTGGGCTACCGGCCGCGGCAACCGCAATGGCCGCTGTGCCTATCAGTTCGCCCGTTACTGGGTGGGTCTTAAATTGCTGGAACGTCAACCATGATCGATTTACAACAGGCCGGTACCGGCCTTGATGGTTATGCCATGCTGTGCGCGCAACTTGAGTCGTTGCTCGCCGATGAGCGCGACTTTATTGCCAACAGTGCGCAGTTTTCCGCGTTTCTGTTCAATCAGTTGGATGACTTGAATTGGGCAGGCTTCTACCTCAATCGCAATGACGAACTGGTGCTTGGACCATTCCAGGGGCAGATCGCCTGTGTGCGCATTCCCTTCGGCCGCGGTGTGTGTGGCGCGGCGGCGGCGTCACGGCAAACCCAACGAGTCGAGGATGTGCATGCTTTCCCGGGGCATATCGCCTGTGACAGCGCTTCCAACAGCGAATTGGTGGTGCCGTTGGTCAAGGATGGTCAACTGGTCGGCGTCCTCGACCTCGACAGCCCGTCGCTGGGCCGTTTTACACCTCAGGACCAGGTGGGGATTGAACAGCTTGCAGCCATCTTCCTGCGGTTGACCGATTGCTGAGACAAGCGGGCTGATGTCGTCTGCTGTAGGAGCGAGAGTTTGCTCGCTCCTACAGCGTTCAGGCGCTTACAGACTGTCCAGGTCATCCAGTTGAATTTGCAGGACCCTCTCCAGTTCCAGCATGAGTTTTTCCAGGGCCTTGATACCGGTTTCGATCGCGGCCCAATGCTCATTGCGCGAGCAGGCTTGTTCCAGTGCTTCGCATTGCCCGGCCAGCGAAGTGGCTTGAACGATACGAGCAGCTCCCTTGATTTTGTGGGCCTGCTCAATGATGTCCGCGAGCGAGGCTTTACCGCTCAGCAGGTCCATGAGTGCCTGGCGGTCTTGACGGCTACTGCTCAACAGCTCTTCCAGCAAGCGTCGACTCAATTGCGGGTCGCCGCCGGTCAGGGCCTCCAGGCACCCCAGGTCCAGTCGTGTGCTTGCCGGTTGAGGGGCGATCTGCGCCAACTGCCGCTCCAGCACGGTCAGGCTGATGGGTTTGAACAGGCAGTCATCCATGCCGGCCTGCACGCACCGTAGCCTTTCCTCCGGCTGGGCATTGGCAGTAAAGCCCAGCACCACACAGGCAGGTAATTGTTCCCGTTGCTCGTATTCGCGGATTGAACGGCTCAGCTCGTAGCCATTCATGATGGGCATGTTGCAGTCGGCGATCACCAGGTCGAAACGTTCCTGGCGCCAGGCCTGGAACCCGGCTGCGCCGTGCTCGGCGGCGGTGAATTGATGGCCCAGGTAGCCCAGTTGCTGGCACATCAGCAGGCGGTTCGCCGGATGGTCGTCGACCACCAGCACGTTCAGCACGGGTGTGCGGGCCGGCGTTTCAGACGTGTGCTCTCCCAGCGCCTGGACCGGGCTCAGGCGCGGCATCCTGAGGTTGACGTGCACCTGGGTGCCTACCAGGGGCACGCTACTGAGGCTTAATTGACCGCCCATCATTTCGCACAGGCTGCGGCAGATGACCAATCCCAACCCCGCACCGCTCCTGGCCAGGTGCCCAGAGTTGTCGGCTTGGGCAAAGGGTTCGAACAGGCGCAACTGGTCTTCCCTGTTGATGCCGATGCCGGTGTCTTCCACGACGAGTTTCAACTCGATCTGCTCCGGCGCCTGGGTAGGCTGTATCTCTACTTTGATTTTCACCTGCCCGTGTTCGGTGAACTTGATCGCGTTGCTGACGAGGTTCGAGAGCACTTGCTTGAAGCGCAGGGGGTCTATCAGCACCTCGATGTCATTGAGGTCGGGCTTGAACTCCAGCAACAGGCTCAGGGTTTTCTGACGTGCAAGGCCGTCGAAGACGCGCACGACCGACTCGATCACCTCCCGCAGGTTGACGCGTTCCGGGGCCAGGCTGAGACGGCCGGACTCAATACGCGCGATATCGAGGATATCGCCGATCAATTCCAGCAGGTCCTTGGCCGAGTTGTAGGCCACTTCAATCGCCGGGCGATCAAGATGCCCTTGGTCGGCACGCTTGAGTGTCAGTTCGAGCATGCCGATCACCGCATTCATCGGCGTGCGGATCTCGTGGCTCATGGTGGCAAGGAACGTACTTTTGGCGCGATTGGCCTCGTCGGCGCGTTCCTTGGCGGCGCGTAGCTCATCGAATAACTGGCGACGGTCACTGATATCGATCCAGCCGCCGATGATGCCCTGGACCTCGCCGGTGGAGTCCCGGTAGGGCAGGATCCAGTGGTAGATGGTCAGTTTCTTCTGATGGATATGCAGGCTGCGGTCCAGGATCAGCGGGTTCCCCTCGGCCACCACGCGCTGATAGTCCGCATGGTATTGCGCCGCCTCCGACTCCAGGGCCATGCTCATCTGGGTCACGCTTTTGCCGATCACGTCTTCGCGCTTGACATCGAACACCTGCAGGTAGCTGTCGTTGCAGGTCTGCAGCAGGCCATTGCGGTCGCGTACGTAGATCGGGTGTGGCGTCTCATTGACCAGTGCGCGCATGAATTCGAACTGATCATTGAGGGCGCGCTCGGCCATTTTGCGGTGCTTGATCTGGCGGCGCATGTAGGCGTTCCAGGTCAAGGAAATCAATAGCAGAAGCCCGGTGCCGATGATGATCCGCGCGATCAGTTGGTGGTAATTGCGCCAGTAGCTGTCGGACGCGGCGGTGTAGCCACGCCAGCGGCTGTTGATCACGCCCATTTCATCCGGGGCGATGCTGAGCAGCGCCTTGTCGAGGATTGAACTCAATTCCGTGGCTTGGCGCGATGTGGCCAGGGTGAATGTGGCGGGGGTCGTGCCGATGCTGGCGCTGATTTGCAGCCTGTCCTGGAAAACCTGGGAAGACAGGAAGTAGTTGGCGATGACCAGAGTGTTCACAGCACCGTCCACTTGCCCCTGGGCGAGCAATTCCGACGCACGGAACGTATCGCTGGTTTCCACCAGGTGGATCTGCGGGAAGTCTGTGCTCAAGCTCGCGGCCAAGGGATTGCCTTGGGTTATCGCCAGGCGCTTGCCGGCCATTTGCTCCATATTCGAGGGCGCCCCGGGCTCTTTGCGCGTCAGCAATACGTAGGAGTTTTCCAGGTAAGGGCGGCTGAAATTGAGCTGCGAGTCTCTTTCGTTACTCGGGACGATAGCGCCGATCATATCGACTTTCTGGCTGGTGACTTGCTCGATCATCGCATTGACGTCACGTCCGCGCTCGATCGAGAAACGCAGGCCGGTTCGCAGGCGTATCAGCTCCAGGAGGTCGGCGGTAATCCCGCGAAAATTGCCGTCTGCGTCAAAGAAGGTGAGTGGCGCGAAGGTTTCGTTCACGATCACCTTCACCACAGGATGCTCTTTGAGCCAGCGCTCTTCACGCTGGGTCAGTTGCAGTTTCTTATCGGTCAGCAGGATATCGCTGCCGGCGCTCCAGCGTTTGGCGATGCTATCCCGTTCGTTGACGGGCACGGCTGCCAGGACTGAGTCGACAATGCTCAGGAGGATCCGATTGTCTTGGCGCGTAGCAAAGCTGAAACCATACGCTTCATGCTTGCCGAAGTTGGCCATGCGGATATTTTTGAGATAGCCCTTGTTGATCATGTAATGGGTGGAAATGGTGTCGCCGAGAAACACATCCGCCTGGTCGAACGCCACCGCATTCAAGGCATTCTGATAAGACGGATAGGCGCGGATGATCGCATTGGGGTACAGCTTCTCTACTTCGTTGAGGGGCAGGTAGTGGTAGACAAGGCTCAAGCGTAGCCCTTCCAGGCCTTCGTTCAGACTGCGGGTTTCTCCCTCACGGGTGACCAGTACAGGCTGGTCCACGGCGTAGGGTTCAGACAGGATGAGATTGGGGGTCGCGGCCTCAAAGCCGTTGGAGGAGCCCAACAAATCTATTTCCCCGGCCTCCAGGGCTCGAATGGCATCCTTGCGGGACGGATACCGCATGACCTTGATGGGCAAGGAGAGCGCCTTGGCCAGCAATCCAGCGTAATCAGCGGTGAGGCCTTCATAATCATGACCGCTGGACGTGAGGTCGAAGGGCGGGTAGTCAGGTGCGGAGGTACCCAGCACCAGTTCACGTTTGTTCTGCAGCCACTGGCGCTGAGCCTTGTCAAAATGAGTGTCTAGTTGAATGGCTCCGGCACGACTCAGGAGGGTGAAGTGTTCCGGGCTGGTTTGGTGCTCCGCAAGCACAGTGGTGCTGAAGCACAAACCGGCACTCAATATAATCAGATAGTCCTTTATACGCCTGGGCATCCGCTTTCTCACACTAGCGCGTTTCGTTTTGCCATCTCGATGAGTTCTACCAAGGATTTGGCCTTGAGTTTCTGCATTAGCCTCTTTTTATAAGTGCTGACAGTTTTATTGCTCAGAAACATACCCTTGGCTATTTCCTTGTTGGTACGGCCTTGTGCAAACAGTTGCAGCACCATCAGTTCGCGGTCGTTGACTGTTTTGAACAGTTCCAGCTCCTGGGCGTCCACGCCTTCGGCGCCGGGACTATTCAGCGCCTGGCTGGGGAAGTAGTTATAGCCCGACAGCACTGCACGAATGGCGCTGAGCAACTCGCTCAGGTCCCCCTCCTTGCACACATACCCCTCGGCGCCCGAACGCATGCATCGCGTCGCAAAGAGCGTAGGGCACTGGGCCGTCAGCACCAGCGTCTTCATCGATGTGTTCATCGCGTTGAAGCGGCAGAGGACTTCAAGGCCATCAAGCTTGGGAATGCTGATGTCGAGAATCACCAGGTCCGGAAGGCATTCACGCACCATCTGTATGGCATCGCACCCGTTATCTGTTTCACCAACGACTTTGTAGCCCTCGTGTTCCAGCAACATTCGAATGGCGAGTCGTATAACCGGGTGGTCATCGATAATAAAGACAGAGTTCATAATCACATTCCATGCAGGTGCAAATAAAGCGGGCACATTAGCTCAGAAGGTGAGGGTGCAGCATGAAGCCTTAGGGCGGTAGAAGCAAAACAGGAAAGTTCCTACACTAGAAAAGGCAGGCACCTACAAGTTGCTAGGTGTGATGGAGGTGTATGTAAGTATTTTGGACATGACTGCGTCATGTAATGGCGCCTTGGTATTTGCGACGAGCCTCACGTCGGTTTTCTCTAGCGGAAATGTTTAATTTCCTACATTCGTTAAGTGAAAGTCGAGGCAATCAACTGTTCAAGTTGATCTTTGTTCAATGGTTTTGATAAGTAGCCAAGGAGCGGGAGATTTCGTTGCAAGGCTTGCTTCTTCAGATTAATCAGTTCCGCCGGGGGTAACCCGCTCAACAGAATCGCACTGGTTATAAAGCGCTGGCGGCTGGCGATTTCTACCAGTTCAAGCCCGGGCAAGTCAGGCAGGCACTGGTCACATAGCATCAGATCGAAAGGGTGTTCGGACTGGCTCATCAAACGTATGGCCTGTTCGGCATTTTCCACGGGCGTCAGTTGCTCGAAACCGAAGCTTCTGAGCAGGCATTGGGTGGCCAGGAGCTGAAAGGGGTGATCCTCCACCAAAAGAATACGAAGAGGGTATCTGGGCATAGAGAACACACAGTGAGTCAAGCGTCGATGGGGGGAGGAATTGCTCGGCTGGTCCGTTAAGAGCGTGCGTGATTATTCTTCGGGTGTATGTACGAATTCGATCAGGCCACTCTGTTCCCGTCGTAGGGCGATTCTCTTCAGGGAACAGGATGCGTGGTCGAATTGTTACTGAGGGCTGGAACGCCCGGTCATTTCCCGCGCCATTTCTGTGGCGTAGCTGTCGGTCATGCCGGCGATGAAATCGATCATCCGCAGGAACGAGGCATGTAATGGCCAGGCCGGGTCCGGCGCGCTATTGCCCAGTAAGTCGAGAATGCGCCTGTTCTTGAACGATGGGGTACGCCCGCCATGTTGTTCCAGGGCCGCACCGCAGAATGCGTTCAGCAGGATTTCCAGGGTAGTGTAGGCGCCGATTTCATGCAGCGTCTTGCGTTTATCCTGGAAGATTTTCTTGCGCGCCATGTCCTTGGCATCCAGTACGCAGCGTTTTGCCGGGCCGTGCATGTGCTCGACCAGGTCGCCAGGCAGTGTGCCAGCGAGCAGGGCGTCCTGCTGTTCGACAAACGCCCTTGCTGCCGCGTTGGTCAGGTGTTCGATGGCCTTGCCACGCAGGATCGCCAGTTTGCGGCGCCGCGAGTCAAGCGGGCCCAACTGCCGATAGGTTTGTGGCAGGTCATCGCCGACCAGGTCCAGCAATAGCGACTCGACCTCGGCGTACTGCAGCAGCTCCATTTCCAGGCCGTCTTCCAGGTCGATCAGCGCGTAGCAGATGTCGTCGGCGGCCTCCATCAGGTAAACGAGGGGGTGACGGGCCCAGCGTTGCTCCTCCAGTTGGGGCAGGCCGAGCTTGTGGGCGATCTGTTCAAGAATCGGCAGCTCGCTCTGGTAACAGCCGAACTTGTGTTTCTTGTAGCCCAGTGAGTCGGCGTGGCGGGCAGTCCAGGGGTATTTGAGATACGTCCCCAAGGTGGCATAGGTCAGCCGCGTGCCGCCGTCGAACTGATGGTATTCAAGCTGGGTCAGCACCCGAAAGCCCTGGGCATTGCCTTCGAAGTTGAGGAAGTCATTGCGTTCGGCGCTGGTCATGTCATCCAGCCAGCCGCGCCCGGCGGCCTGTTGGAACCAGTGGCGAATGGCGTCTTCGCCGGAGTGTCCGAACGGCGGGTTGCCGATGTCATGGGCCAGGCAGGCCGATTGCACCACCATGCCCAGGTCGCTCGGGTCGCACCAGTCGGGCAGGGCGCTGCGCAGGGTTTCGCCCACGCGCATGCCGAGGGAGCGCCCGACGCAACTGACTTCCAGCGAGTGAGTCAGGCGTGTGTGGATATGGTCGTTGCTCGACACCGGGTGCACCTGTGTCTTGCGCCCCAGGCGCCGGAATGCACCGGAGAAGATAATGCGATCGTGGTCTTTGTGAAAGGGGCTGCGTCCCAGTTCTTCCGGGCTGTGCAGGGGTTTTCCAAGGCGTTCGCGGGTCAGCAGGGTGGGCCAATCCAAGGCGGGTACTCTCCGTACGGTGAATGACAGGTCCAGCTTCCCGGTTCGGCCTCGGTGGGGCAAGCGAATCCAACGGTCGCCAGTGTCGATATCAATTAACAGGCAGCGCAAAATACCGCAATGACCAGAACATATCGGGTCATTACGGTTTTTGACTCACGCCAGGTCAGCTTTTGCGCGAAGCGCCTTGCATGGCCAGTTTGATCAGCGGGATCAATCCGGCACCTAGCCGTATCAGGCGCGTCACGCTGCTGATACTGCCACCTTTGGCGCCCTTGCCGGTAAAGAAGCCCATCAGCGTCACCGCCGCTACGCCCCACAGTGGTGCGTGCTTGATGCCCAGGCTGTCCTGCCAGTTGTGGCGCATATTGCGCATTTTTTGCAGGGGCGCCATCAGTTGCTGGGACTCATGGCGGATTTCCTGGCGGTGCATTTCCATGCGCAGGCGGATCAGCGCCTTGCGCATTTCCCGGCGGGAGGTGTTTTGCGGGATCTCAGTCGTGCTCATGGCAGCAGGCGCTCCCGGTCATTGGCCAGCTCTTCAAGCGTGGCGTGGAACGGCGTGGACTCATCGAACACCGCCGCTTTCAAGCGCACCCCGCAGAATGCGGCGGCCAGGCTGTAGAACACGCAAAGACAAATGATCCCGGTCAGTCGGTAGCCGGTGTCCCATACCAGGATCATCACCAGCGTCGACAACCCCACCAGCAAGAGCAGGGCAAACACCAACGCCAGCCCGGCAAACAGCAACAGGCTGACGGTGCGGGCCTTTTGCTCCTGCAGTTCGATGCCGAACAACTCCACATGGCTGTGCAGCAAGCCCAGCACAGCAGCGCCCAGGCGTCGGGAGGTGGAACTGGTTCCTGAAGAATGTGCGCTCGTTGACGAGCTGGATTCGCCGATAGACATGATATTTAGCGCCTTGTAGCCAGCAGACCGATCAAAAAGCCCACGCCGGCAGCGATACCGACGGACTGCCATGGGTTGGCTTGTACGTAGTCTTCGGTGGCAGTGATCGCCGCCTGACCGCGCTCACGCAGCGAATCTTCGGTCAACTGCAGGGTCTCGCGGGCCTTGAGCAGGCTCTCATGGATCTTGGTGCGCAGCTCATCGGCCTGGTCACCGGCCAGCACAGCAGTGTCGTCCAGCAACCTTTCGGTATCACTGACCAGGGTTTGAAAATCCGCCATCAGTATCTCTTGAGCAGTCTTTGCTGTTTTACCGGCCATAGTTGTCTCCGTGTGTGGCTGATCTGTACGTGTGGTTTCGAGTCGCGGGGTTCGCCGAAGGTTCAGTGCAATTGTGTGGTACAGCTTTTGCTTTGCCTTGGTGCGCAGGCCCTGGGGCTTGCGCTGAATCCGGGCGGTCGTGGCGCAAGCCTTGAAAAACCTTACCCTAAATCACTCAAACCCGCGGAAAAACCCTGTCGGCAACGGCCTGTGTGTTGATCGCTGCGCTAAAGCGGTTCACGCCCTCTTAACAAGGGCGGGGTCGTCGGTGCCAATTTAGTGCGCAAAACCCTGGCTTGAACCGCTTTGGTGCTTTTTGCCTTGATGCAGGCCTGCCAACCTCCATGGAAAATTTGCAAAGTGCGGTGGACACTCTTGTCCATAGCTCCAACACCCTGTTCATCCTGATTGGTGCGGTCATGGTCCTGGCCATGCACGCCGGTTTTGCCTTCCTGGAAGTCGGCACGGTGCGCCAGAAGAACCAAGTCAACGCCTTGTCGAAAATTCTCAGCGACTTCGCGATCTCCACTCTGGCCTATTTCTTTATAGGCTATTGGATCTCCTATGGCGTGAACTTCATGCAACCAGCAGCCGTGATCAGTGCCGATCAGGGCTACGGCCTGGTGAAGTTTTTCTTCCTGCTGACCTTCGCTGCGGCCATCCCGGCCATCATTTCCGGCGGCATTGCCGAGCGAGCAAAGTTTGCTCCGCAGCTGTGCGCCACCGCGCTGATCGTGGCGTTTATCTACCCCTTTTTCGAAGGCATGGTGTGGAACGGCAACTTCGGCCTGCAAGCTTGGCTGCTCGTAACCTTTGGTGCCGGCTTCCACGACTTTGCCGGTTCCGTGGTGGTACACGCCATGGGCGGTTGGCTGGCGCTGGCAGCCGTGTTGCTGCTGGGCCCTCGCAACGGGCGTTATCGCGAAGGACGTCTGGTGGCGTTTGCGCCGTCGAGCATTCCCTTCCTGGCGCTGGGGTCGTGGATCCTGATCGTGGGTTGGTTTGGCTTTAACGTGATGAGTGCGCAAACCCTGGATGGGGTCAGTGGCCTGGTGGCGGTCAATTCGTTGATGGCCATGGTCGGCGGCACGGTTGCCGCGCTGGTGATTGGGCGTAACGACCCGGGCTTCCTGCACAACGGCCCATTGGCCGGGCTGGTGGCGATCTGCGCCGGTTCCGACCTGATGCACCCGGTGGGCGCGCTGGTCACGGGGGCCATTGCCGGAGGGCTGTTTGTGTGGTGTTTTATCGCCGCCCAGGATCGTTGGAAGATCGATGACGTGCTGGGTGTATGGCCCTTGCATGGCTTGTGTGGGGTGTGGGGCGGTATCGCCTGCGGCATCTTCGGGCAGACCGCCCTGGGTGGGCTGGGCGGCGTGAGCCTGATCAGCCAGTTGATCGGCACCGGCCTTGGCGTGGTGGTGGCCTTTGGCGGCGGCTTGCTGGTGTACGGCGCGATCAAGCGCATGCACGGCCTGCGCCTGAGCCAGGAAGAAGAGTATTACGGTGCCGACCTGTCGATCCACAAGATTGGCGCGGTCAGTCAGGATTGATCGGCGCCTCTTCATCAGCGCGGGGCTGCGGATCGAATCCGTGCAACAGGCGATAGTGGTTATGCCGCACTTCATCGACCCGCGCCTGTACCTGTTGGTCCGGCAGGCCCAGCAGGATCAGCGCGTGGGAGGCGAGCATCAGGCTTGACTCCAGCAGCTCAGGCACCACCTCACTGGCACCGGCGGCCTTGAGCTCAGCCAACTGGCTGTCATCGCGAGTGCGCACCAGGATCGGCACCTCAGGGTTGATCCGCCGCGCTTCCTTGAGCACCAGCAGGGCGACATCGCTGTTGTCCACGGCGATCACCACCAACCGCGCCCGCTCCAGGCCGACGGCACTGAGCAAGGCGCCACGGCGGCAGTCGCCATAATGCACGCTGCTGTCCTCGGTGGCGGCTTCGTGTACGCGTTCGGGGTCGTCATCCAGGGCGATAAACGCCTGGTGTTCGCGGCGCAAAAAACGCCCGATGGATTGGCCCACCCGCCCATAACCACAAATCACCACGTGCCCATGCAGTTGCGCATTGAGCGCGGTGATCTGCTCCAGTTGCACCTGCTGGTTGGGCTTGCGGTGCAGGCGCAGGGCAATGGCCGGCGCTGCGCGCAACAGCAACGGCGTCAACAGCATCGAACAGAACGTGGCGGCCAGTAGCAGGCCGTTGAATTGATCCGGAATCAGCCGGCTCTGTTGCATCTGCGCCATCAACGCAAAACAGAACTCGCCACCCTGGGCCAGGGCCAGGCCGCTGCGCCAGGCGGTTTCGGTGTCGCTGCCACGCAGCTTGACCAGTGTGGCGACTACGCAACCTTTGACCAGCATCAGCGTGAGGGTCAGGCCAAGGATCAACAGGCTATGGCCGATGAACAACTGCAAGTCGATCAACATGCCGATGCTGACAAAAAACAGCCCCAGCAGAATGTCTCGGAACGGTCGGATATCCGCTTCGATCTGGTGACGATAATGACTTTCACCCAGCAACATGCCGGCCAGGAACGCCCCAAGGGCAGGGGACAGGCCGAGCAGATGGGTGAGCCAGGCCGTGAGCAGCACAATCACCAGCGCCAGCAATACAAACAACTCCGCCGAATGGGACGCCGCGACTTCACGAAACAACCGCGGCAGCAACCAGCGGCTGGCGAATAACAGGCCCGCGAACAACACCACAGTCTTGCCCAGGGTCAGCGGCAGCGCCCAGTACCAGGCTTGGTCACTGCTGCCGGCAAACACTGGCACCAGCGTCAGCAGCAGTACCGCCACCACGTCCTGGAACAGCAGCACGCCAATCGCATTCTGGCCATGGCTGCTGAAGATCTCACCGAGGCTGGTCAATTCCTTGCTGACGATGGCCGTGGACGACAACGCCAACCCTGCACCCAGCAACAGCGCAATGCCCGGCGCCAGGCCAAAGCCCATCAATAGGCCACCCAGCAGCGCCCCGCAGCCCAGTACCTGTAAACTGCCCAGGCCAAACACCACGCGGCGCAGGGCAAACATTTTCGACAGGGAAAACTCCAGGCCCAGGGAAAACAGCAGGAACACCACGCCCATCTCGGCCAGGTCCGGCAGGTCCTCGTTATCGTTCACCCAGTCCAAAGCAGTCGGACCCACCGCCAGGCCCACGCACAGGTAGCCCAGCACCGGCGGCAGTTGCAGCCGGCGAAACAGCGCAATCACCACCAAAGATGAGGCCAGGATGATCAGCAGGTTGGCAAACACGGGCATCTCCGTTGCAGGTGGACGGGCAAAAAAGCCGCGAGAATCGCTGAATCAGTTATAGGCCATCGTGATCTGCGTCAGGTGTTTTATGGGAACGCGCTGTGGATGACTTAGAATGGTGGTCCGTTTGTTGACCGAGTGCTTTCGTCATGCTTCCTGAATGCCAGCTGTTCGGCACCCTGGGTTGCCATCTTTGTGAGATTGCCGAAGCCGAGATCATGCCGCTCGTCGAACGCGGACTGCTGGTGGAGTTGGTGGATATCGCCGATCCAGTAGACTTGACCGAAGCCTACGGCCTAAGGATCCCGGTACTGCGGCGGGTCGACACCGGGGCGGAACTGGACTGGCCATTCGACAGTGATCAGGTCGTCGCCTTCCTGCGCTGAAATTTATGCGATGGCGGGTTTCCCAATATTACGTTACTGTATATTCGTACAGCGATTGAATAGAGGGAACGCCCGTGGTGAATGTTGAACAACTGAAAAGCAGCGTCAATCGCATGTCTGCCGATGTCGTGCGTGACGCGGTAAAGGAGCTGCGCCTCGATGGCTTGGTCACGGAAGGCAAGACGCCGTTTAACAAAGTGCATTTCAACACCTGTTTTGCGGAAATCGAGGCCCTGTTCCAGCGGGCCGGTTATCACAAGCAGCTGGATGTGGTGGGTTACCAGGGCTTGCTTTACGCGCTGTATGATCCGGGCCGTTGGGAAGCAGTAGACGTATTGCGCTGGCTCAAGGAGTTCACCGAGGCCGCGAGCGCGTCGCCGGTCCTGCGGGCGCAATTGGCCAAGGCCTGAGATAGGCCCTAGGCAATCTTGCACCATGCGCGATAATGCCCGCCTGTTTCCAGGCTCTGAGCATCTGCATGTCCACTTCAGGTTTCTCCCCCTCCCAGCACCAAGCCAGTACCTTGTACCTGCCCCCAGGCCCCTGGGGGACGGTGCTCGATTGCCTGTGCGAGCACTTCCCGGCCATCGGCCGCGAACAGTGGCTGGACCGGATTGCCCGGGGCAGGGTACTGGATATCAATGGCAGCCCGATCAGGCTGGACCTGGCCTACAAGGAAGGCCTGTGCATCTATTACTTTCGCGAAGTGCCCAACGAGAAAGTGATCCCGGTACAGGAAAGCATCCTGTACGCCGATGAACACCTGGTGGTGGCGGACAAGCCGCATTTCCTGCCGGTTACGCCTGCTGGCGAGTACGTTGAGCAGACGCTGCTGCGTCGCCTGATCCGGCGCCTGGACAACCCCGCGCTGGTGCCCCTGCACCGTATCGACCGGCATACGGCGGGGCTGGTGCTGTTCTCTGCCAACCCGCAAAGCCGCTCGGCTTATCAGCAACTGTTTCCCACGCGGCGCATCGATAAATTCTACGAAGCTATAGCGCCGGCCCTGCCGGACCTGAGCTTTCCCCTGGTGCACAAAAGCCGCCTGGTGGATGGCGAGCCGTTCTTTCGAATGCAGGAAGGGCAGGGCGCCAGTAACACCGAAACAGCTGTGCAAGTGCGAGAGAAAAACGGCGACTTATGGCGCTACGGCCTGTTCCCGGTGACCGGCAAGAAGCACCAGTTGCGCGTGCACATGACCGCGCTCGGTGCGAGTATCTGCAATGACCCGTTCTACCCCGAGGTGATCAAGGATGCCGAGGATGACTATGCCAACCCCCTCAAGCTGCTGGCCCAGGGCGTGCGTTTTATCGACCCGGTGAGCGGTGAAGAACGCAGTTTCCGCAGCCGGATCATCCTCGACTGGTAAACCCCAGGAACAACAAGGCCCGCGCGAGGCGGGCCTTGTGTGCAAGCGTTGTGACTTACAGGTCTTTAACGGTGCGAACCTGATCTTTGTTGATGCGGGTGCGCTTGCCGTCAAGCTGTTGGAATTCGTAGAAGCCCGAATCTTCGTCAAATTTCGGGGTGTCGACGGCCTGGATTTCGCGACCGTCATTCAGGGTGATCACTGTTGGCGAAGCGCAACCGGCGAGGGTGGCGAGGCCCAGTGCAAGCATGAGAGCGGCGATGGTCCGTTGAGTCATGAGTTTGTCTCCGAGAGAATACTTTTAAATTGCTGACCTTGTGACGTATGGGACGTCGGCAAAGTTCCTTGTGCAAGGCTCATTCTGACACGCCAGCCCGTGGGTGCAACAGCTCGGGCGTATTAAGGTTGGCCAGGCGCGGGTCATCGGCCGGGCATTGCAGGGCCACGCCACCCAGTTCCAGCAAGATCTTGCGCGGGCTGCGCTCACCCGCTTGCCAGGCCTGTTCCACTTGGTTTTTCAGGCTGGTCGGGATGATGCACAGCAAGGGTTCCCAGAACTCGCCCTGGCGCACCATCACCGGCAGCTGCCGGTTGCGTTGGGCGGTCTCACGCAAGTCGGCGAGTAGTCGCTCATCGATCTGCGGTACATCGCACGGCAGGATCAGCAGATGCTCATGGCGTGCCGCGAGCAGTCCGGCACGGATACCGGCAAGCGGTCCGGGAAAGTCCAGGTTGTCATCGCTCACCAATTGATCGGCATAAGGCGCATAGCGTTCATGGTTGCGATTGCACGAGATGATCAGGTCATCGGTGAGCGGCCGGGCCAGCCGTTGCAGGTGGGCAATCAAGGGTTCGCCCCGCCATTGCAGCAGCCCTTTGTCCTGGCCGCCCATGCGTTGGCCGCGACCACCGGCCAACAGCAGGATCGAACAGGGCAGGGGTGAAGATTCAAGAGACATGGTGGTTCCGCAGCGGCACGTAAATGGGGGCCTGTGATATAACATCGGGCTGTTCCTTCGACAACCGGACCGTGCCATGAAAGCCAAGGCCGATGCGCCCTTCGTACCCCTGAATATTGCTGTATTGACCGTCAGCGACACCCGCACCCTGGACACCGACACCTCCGGCCAGGTGTTCGTCGACCGCCTGACTGCTGCTGGCCACCACCTGGCCGAGCGCGTACTGCTCAAGGACGACCTCTACAAGATCCGCGCCCAGGTTGCCCACTGGATCGCCGAAGACGTTGTGCAAGTGGTGCTGATTACCGGCGGTACCGGCTTCACAGGCCGCGACAGCACCCCCGAAGCCGTGAGCTGCCTGCTCGACAAACAGGTCGACGGCTTTGGCGAGCTGTTCCGCCAGATATCCGTGGCCGATATCGGCACTTCCACCGTGCAATCGCGCGCGCTGGCCGGCCTGGCCAATGGCACCCTGGTGTGCTGCCTGCCGGGTTCCACCAACGCCGTGCGCACCGGTTGGGACGGCATCCTCGCCGAGCAACTGGATAGCCGTCACCGCCCGTGCAACTTCGTCCCGCATCTGAAACAGGCTGAACCCTGTGAATCCCGTGGGTAAGCCGGGCAAGGTCGGCGCACTGATGCCGGTGGAAGACGCCGTGCAGCGTCTGCTGGCCATGGCCGAAGCCGCATCGATTCGCGAGCAGCAAGCGCTGCCCCTGGCTGAGTGCGACGGCCGGGTCTTGGCCCAGGACCTGATCTCAACACTTGACCTGCCGCCCTGGCCCAACAGTGCCATGGACGGCTACGCCGTGCGCCTGGCGGATTGGACCGGCGAACCGCTGGTGGTGAGCCAACGCATTTTCGCCGGCAATGCGCCCGAGCCGTTGGCGCCCGGCACCTGCGCCCGCATCTTTACCGGCGCGCCGGTACCCCAGGGCGCGGACTGCGTGCAAATGCAGGAAAACGCCGTGGTGCATGCCGACCAGCGCGTCAGTTTTACCGAGCCGCTGCAAGTGGGCGACAACATTCGCCCCCAGGGCCAGGAAACCACGGTCGGTGAATGCGTGCTCACCGCCGGTACCCGATTGGGCCCCATCGAGCTGGGCCTGGCCGCGTCCCTTGGACGTGATCGTCTCGACGTGGTGCGCCGCGTGCGCGTGGCCGTATTGTCGACAGGCGATGAGCTGATCGAGCCGGGGTTGCCGCTGGGCCCGGGGCAGATCTACAACAGCAACCGCCGCGTCCTGTGCAGTTGGCTGACACGCATGGGCTGTGAAGTGATCGATGCGGGGATCCTGCCGGATGATTTGGAACAGACCCGCACGCGCCTGGCGGGCCTGGGCGGCGTCGACCTGATCCTGTCCACCGGCGGTGTGTCGGTAGGCGAAGCGGACTTCCTCGGTATTGCCCTGCGTGAAGATGGCGAGCTGGCACTGTGGAAGCTGGCGATCAAGCCAGGCAAGCCGCTGACCTTCGGGCATTTCCGTGGCGTGCCGGTAATCGGCCTGCCCGGCAATCCGGCCTCGACCCTGGTGACCTTTGCGCTGTTGGCGCGCCCCTATTTGCTACGCCTGCAAGGTGTGGCGCAGGTAGAACCGCTGCGTTTCGAAGTGCCGGCAGGGTTCGCCTGGCCCAAGCCGGGTAACCGTCGTGAATACCTGCGTGGGCGTATCGAGCAGGGCAAGGCGGTCATCTACCACAACCAGAGTTCCGGCGTGCTGCGCAGCGCGGCGTGGGCGCAGGGGTTTGTGGAGGTGATGGAAGGGACCACATTAGCCGTTGGCGACCGGGTCAATTTCATACCCCTGAGCGAAGTCTTGAACTGAACACAGACCTAAAATGTAGCTGGCTCCAATGTGGGAGGGGGCTTGCCCCCGATCGCGGTGTATCAGTTAAAACTAATGTGACTGACTCACTGCTATCGGGGGCAAGCGCCCTCCCACATTTGGTCTGCGGACACCCAAAGGATCTTAGTAATCGTCCCCACGCTCAGTGACATCCCGCTCCACCGGCCCCGCATCCGGGTCGTAACCAGCCGGGAACTTGCCCTTCAATGTCCACGCAAACGCAATGATTTCGGCAATCGTGCGATAGAGCTCTTCTGGAATGCTGTCCCCCAGTTCCATGCGCGCCAGCAGCTTCACCAGCTCGGCGTTTTCATAGATGGGTACTTCGTTTTCCCGGGCCAGCTTGAGGATGGCTTCGGCCAGGGCGTCATCGCCCTTGGCGGACAGGGTGGGCGCCTGTTGGCCGTCGTACTTGAGGGCAATGGCCTGGCGGGGCGGGGCGGCGTTCTTCATGCGGTTTCATCCACCCAGCGTTGTTCCAGTCCGGTTTTGGGCCCGCGTGGCGGGGTGCCCAGGTGGCAATCCAGGTCGCCGACGTCAAGCCCCGAGGACACCAGGCGTTCGCGCAGGCTGCCCAAGTGGCTTTCGATCAGGCTGGCCGTGAATGGGCGGCTGGCCCACAACTGGCTGGACAGTTTGCCCTGGGTCAATTGCGCCTGGACTTGCAGCGGCCCCAGCGGCTCCATGTCGAAGGCCAGCTCGACGCGCCAGAGCATCTGTTTCGGGTCCTTCTTGTCCTTGCGCTCGGGTTGGTCCTTGTCCGGCGCCGGTTCCTCGCGCTGAAACTTGACCTGCAACGGCACGATGTCTTGCAAGGTACGCATGGGAATTTCCAGCTGCCAGGTGGTTTGCAGGCGGCCGTCGGCGGTGGTGCCGGTCTGTTCCAGGCTCGACAGCTGATGGCTCTGCAAGCGGGAGATCGCGCCGGCGGCCAGGCGCAGCAGATTCTCCAGGTCGCCTTCACCTTCGAGTTTGGCCATGAGCCGCTCGGGCAGCGGAAAACTGGCAGGTATCTGCCGGGCACCGACCTGGCCGAGGGTGTTCATCGGGCTGCGGACAAAATTTGGCAGCACCTGGGCCAGGGTGTTGGCGGCGAGGATGGCATTCAAGTTGGTGCTGGCGGGCAGGGTGGGCAGCAGGTCCGCGACCAGGCGCAACAGCGCGCCTTTCATATCCAGCGGGGGGATTTGCGGGTTTTGCCCGGCGAGCAGCTTGGCTTCCAAGAAAGCACCGCTGTTCTGGATCACCTGCGCCAGTACCTTGGGGTTGCTGACTTGCGCCAGGTCGGGCAACGCCGCCAATAAACGCTCGGCAGCGGCCCGCAGGTCGGCGGAGGTGCTGTCGCCTCGGGGCAGGTTTTGCAAGGCGCTGAACACGGCATCCAGCGAGCCTTGGCGACTCTGCTGGGTGGCAAGCTGTTGCGCCACGGCCAGTTGGTCCTTCAAGCCGCTCAATGGCACGAAGCTCAGGGTTTGCGCGTTCTGCACCACGGCGCTGAGCAAGCTGCCAACCCGCAGGGGTTGAGGGCTTTCCAGCGTCAGGGTGACACCGGCCAAGGCATTATTGAGCACGCTCACCAGCGAGCGATAGATCGCCGGCTGGGCCGTGCCCTGAGGCAGCATCTGCGTGGTCAGCACTTTGGCTTGCAGCAACGTGCCCACCGGCATTTGCGAGGTATCGAGGCGGGTCAGGGCGGCGACGTTGGCGCTCATGGCTTGCTGCAAGGTGATGGCCAGGTTGCCCGCAGGCGTCTGGCTCACCGCGACATTGCTGCCCAATGGCAGGGGCTGGGCGCTGCTGGCCTGGACCAGAGTCTGGCGGCCGCCTTCAAGGGTCAACTTGAGCAACAACTGAAAGGCTTCGCTGCCTTGCTTCAGCGCGATGACCTCGGCGTTCACGGTTTTCCCTGGGCCGATCAAGCCGGACTGTGGCTCCAGCAGCTTGAGCAGCTCGCCGGCCGCCGGCAGGGGGGCAGGCTTGGGTGCTGGGGCTGGAGGCAGTGGAGGTAGGTTGATCTCGCCGGTCATCGTGCACGTCGTCTCTGGGGAAATTGCCCTCTTTAGAGTAGGGCATCGCATGTATAATGCCGCCCGTCTGCAATAGAGAGCGGTAAAACCTCACAACTATTTGATCCAGCTCTCTAAAATCGGTCGCCAAAGCCGTTATTGTGCATTTCTCTATAACGGCCGCTGCACCGCCGACTTGAACCGTAAAGGCCCGCGATCTCTTGACCAGCCCTCTTCTTGAAGCCGTAGCGCTTGCCTGTGAACGCGACCTGCGCCTGTTGTTCGAGCAACTCGAGCTGCGGCTGGCGGGGGGCGACATGGTGCAAATCAGCGGGCCTAATGGCAGCGGCAAGACCAGCCTGCTGCGCCTGCTGGCCGGTTTGATGCAGCCCACGGCAGGTGATATCCGACTCAACGGCAAGCCCTTGCACGAACAACGTACCGAACTGGCGCGCAACCTGATCTGGATCGGCCACGCCGCCGGTATCAAGGACGTGCTCACCGCTGAAGAAAACCTCAGTTGGCTCAGCGCCCTGCATCACCCCGCTTCCCGCGATGCCATCTGGCAGGCCCTGGCCTCAGTGGGCCTCAAGGGTTTCGAAGACGTGCCCTGCCACACTCTCTCCGCCGGCCAGCAGCGCCGCGTGGCCCTGGCGCGTTTGTACCTGCCCGGTCCGCCGCTGTGGATCCTCGACGAACCTTTCACCGCCCTCGACAAACAGGGCGTGGCCCAACTCGAAGAGCACCTGGCCCAGCACTGCGAGAAAGGCGGCCTGGTGGTACTGACCACCCACCACACCCTGACGCGCCTGCCCGCGGGTTTTCGCGAGCTGGACCTCGGACGGTGGTCGGCATGAGTGTGTTTGCCCTGTTGGTCGCGCGTGAAGCGCGGCTGTTGTGCCGTCGCCCGGCCGAGCTGGCCAACCCGCTGGTGTTCTTTGCGATTGTGATCGCGCTGTTCCCGCTGGCGGTCGGCCCGGAGACTAAACTGTTGCAAACCTTGTCCCCTGGCCTGGTGTGGGTAGCGGCGCTTTTATCGGTCCTGCTCTCGCTGGACGGGCTGTTTCGCAGTGATTTCGAAGATGGTTCCCTGGAGCAGTGGGTCCTTTCGTCGCACCCCCTGCCACTTCTGGTACTGGCCAAGGTACTGGCACACTGGGCTTTTTCCGGCCTGGCGCTGGTGCTGCTCTCACCCTTGCTGGCGATGATGCTAGGGTTGCCCAGCGAGTGCCTGCCGGTGTTGCTTCTATCCTTGTTGCTTGGCACGCCGGCCCTGAGCCTGTTGGGAGCCGTAGGGGCGGCGCTGACCGTTGGCTTGAAGCGCGGTGGTCTGTTGCTGGCCCTGCTGATTCTGCCTTTGTACATCCCGGTATTGATCCTCGGCAGCGGCGCTTTGCAGGCCGCGTTGATGGGCATGCCGGCGACCGGTTACCTCTTATGGCTCGGTAGCCTGACCGCCCTGGCGGTAACCCTGACACCTTTTGCTATAGCTGCCGGCCTGAAAATCAGCGTCGGCGAATAATGAGGTCTGACCCGGCGTTGATGACGTTGAGTCAGTAAAGACCCTGAGCTTCTCGCCACGACGAAAAGCACCCGTGATGGAAACTGCAATGAACTGGACCTGGTTTCACAAGCTCGGCTCGCCCAAATGGTTTTATGGCATCAGTGGCAAGCTGCTGCCGTGGTTGAGCGTCGCCGCCGTGTTGCTGATCGGCATCGGCCTGGTCTGGGGCCTGGCCTTCGCGCCGCCCGACTACCAGCAAGGCAACAGCTTTCGCATCATCTATATCCATGTTCCTGCCGCGATGCTGGCCCAGTCCTGCTACGTGCTGCTGGCGGTGTGCGGCATCGTCGGCCTGGTCTGGAAGATGAAGCTGGCCGACGTGGCCCTGCAATGCGCCGCGCCGATTGGCGCGTGGATGACCGCCGTGGCGCTGGTCACCGGTGCAATCTGGGGCAAGCCGACCTGGGGGTCGTGGTGGGTGTGGGACGCACGCCTGACCTCGATGCTGATCCTGCTGTTCCTGTACTTCGGCCTGATTGCCCTGGGCAATGCCATCAGCAACCGCGACAGCGCCGCCAAGGCCTGCGCGGTGCTGGCGATTGTCGGCGTGATCAATATCCCGATCATCAAATACTCGGTGGAGTGGTGGAACACCCTGCACCAGGGCGCCACCTTCACCCTCACCGAAAAACCGGCGATGCCCGTGGAAATGTGGGCGCCGCTGCTATTGATGGTGCTGGGGTTCTATTGCTTCTTCGGCGCCGTGCTGCTGCTGCGCATGCGCCTTGAAGTGCTCAAGCGTGAAGCCCGCACCAGTTGGGTAAAAGCCGAAGTGCAAACCAGCCTGGGAGCGCGTGGATGAGCTTTGCTTCTTTCAGTGATTTTCTCGCCATGGGCCACCACGGCCTGTATGTCTGGGCCGCCTATGGCATTTGCCTGGCGGTGCTGGCCCTCAACGTCGCCGCGCCGATCCTGGCCCGCAAGCGTTACCTGCAACAAGAGGCGCGACGTTTGCGCCGGGAGACCGAAAAGTGAATCCGCTGCGTAGAAAGCGTCTGTTGATCATCCTTGCCATCCTGGCCGGTGTGGGTATTGCCGTGGGCCTGGCGATGAGCGCCCTGCGGGAGAACATCAACCTGTTCTACACCCCGACCCAGATCGCCAATGGCGAAGCCCCGCTGGACACGCGCATCCGCGCCGGCGGCATGGTGGAGCAGGGCTCGTTGAAGCGTTCCGGCGATTCCCTGGACGTGACCTTCGTGGTCACCGATTTCAACAAGGCCGTGACCATCACTTACCGCGGCATCCTCCCCGACTTGTTCCGCGAAGGCCAGGGCATCGTTGCCCTGGGCAAGCTCAATGCCGATGGCGTGGTAGTGGCTGACGAAGTGCTGGCCAAGCACGATGAAAAGTACATGCCGCCGGAGGTCACAAAGGCCTTGAAAGACAGCGGCCAATCCGCGCCTGGCGCGAATCCGCAGCCTGCCAAGGAGGGCTAAGTGATGACGTCCGCACTGTTTATTCCGGAGTTGGGCCAGTTGGCGATGATCCTCGCCCTGTGCTTTGCCGTGGTCCAGGCCGTGGTGCCATTGCTCGGCGCCTGGCGCGGTGACCGCCTGTGGATGAGCCTGGCGCAGCCGGCCGCCTGGGGCCAGTTTGCCTTCCTGTTGTTCGCCTTCGGTTGCCTGACCTACGCCTTCATGACCGACGACTTTTCCGTCGCTTATGTCGCAAACAACTCCAACAGCGCCTTGCCCTGGTATTACAAGTTCAGCGCCGTGTGGGGTGCCCACGAAGGTTCGTTGCTGCTGTGGGCGTTGATCCTCGGTGGCTGGACCTTCGCCGTATCGGTGTTTTCGCGCCAACTGCCGCAAGTCATGCTGGCGCGGGTGCTGGCAGTGATGGGCATGATCAGCATTGGCTTTTTGCTGTTCCTGATCATGACCTCCAACCCGTTCAGCCGCATGCTGCCGCAGATCCCGGCGGACGGGCATGACCTCAACCCGCTGTTGCAGGACATCGGCCTGATCGTGCATCCGCCCATGCTCTACATGGGCTACGTCGGCTTCTCCGTGGCCTTTGCCTTCGCCATCGCCGCCTTGCTCGGCGGGCGCCTGGATGCGGCGTGGGCACGTTGGTCGCGACCATGGACCATCGTTGCCTGGGCCTTCCTCGGTATCGGGATCACCCTGGGCTCATGGTGGGCCTATTACGAACTCGGCTGGGGCGGCTGGTGGTTCTGGGATCCGGTGGAAAACGCCTCGTTCATGCCCTGGCTGGTGGGCACTGCGCTGATTCATTCCCTGGCGGTCACCGAAAAACGCGGCGTGTTCAAGAGCTGGACCGTGCTGCTCGCCATCGCCGCGTTCTCCCTCAGCCTGCTCGGCACTTTCCTGGTGCGCTCGGGCGTGCTGACCTCGGTGCATGCGTTTGCCTCGGACCCCGAGCGGGGCGTGTTCATCCTGATCTTCCTGCTGTTTGTGGTCGGCGGTTCGCTGACCCTGTTCGCCCTGCGCGCACCGGTGGTCAAGAGCCAGGTCGGCTTCAACCTGTGGTCGCGGGAAACCCTGCTGCTGGGCAATAACCTGGTGCTGGTGGTGGCCGCGTCGATGATCTTGCTCGGCACCCTGTACCCGCTGGTGCTGGATGCCCTCAGCGGCGCCAAGCTGTCCGTCGGCCCGCCGTACTTCAATGCCTTGTTCATTCCGCTGATGGGCTTGTTGATGGTGGTGATGGCGGTCGGCGTGCTGGTGCGCTGGAAAGACACTCCGGTGAAATGGCTGGTGGGCATGCTCGCTCCGGTGCTACTCGGCAGCGTTGCGCTGGCCGTGGTCGCCGGTATTGCCTACGGCGACTTCAACTGGGCAGTGCTCGCCACCTTCCTGCTCGCCGCCTGGGTATTACTGGCCGGTGTGCGTGACATCGTCGACAAGACCCGTCACAAAGGTTTGCTCAAAGGTCTGCCGACCCTGACCCGCAGCTACTGGGGCATGCAGATCGCCCACATCGGCATCGCGGTATGTGCCCTCGGTGTGGTGCTGTCCAGCCAGAACAGCGCCGAGCGTGACTTGCGCCTGGCGCCGGGCGAATCCATGGACCTGGCCGGTTACCACTTCGTCTTCGAAGGCGCCAAGCACTTCGAAGGACCGAACTTCACCTCAGACAAAGGTACGGTGCGTGTCGTGCGCAATGGCAAGGAAATCGCCGTGCTGCACCCGGAGAAACGCTTGTACACCGTGCAGAGTTCGATGATGACCGAAGCGGGCATCGACGCCGGTTTCACCCGTGACCTGTATGTGGCCCTCGGAGAGCCCTTGGGCGACGGCGCCTGGGCGGTGCGGGTGCATGTCAAACCCTTCGTGCGCTGGATCTGGTTCGGCGGCTTGCTCACCGGTTTTGGCGGTTTGCTCGCGGCGCTGGACCGGCGTTATCGGGTCAAGGTCAAGAGCCGGGTGCGTGAAGCACTGGGTATGGGAGCTGCGGTATGAAGCGTTGGTTGATGGTGGTGCCACTGGCGTTGTTCCTGCTGGTGGCGGTGTTCCTGTATCGCGGCTTGTACCTGGACCCGGCCGAACTGCCTTCGGCGATGATCGGCAAGCCGTTCCCGGCATTCAACCTGCCGACGGTGCAGGGCGACAAGACCCTGACCCAGGCCGACTTGCAGGGCAAACCAGCGCTGGTCAACGTGTGGGCGACCTGGTGCATTTCCTGCCGCGTCGAGCATCCGGTGCTGAACAAGCTGGCCGAGAAGGGCGTGGTGATCTACGGCATCAACTACAAGGACGACAACGCAGCTGCGTTGAAATGGTTGGCCGAATTTCACAATCCCTACCAGCTGGATATCCGCGATGAAGACGGCAACCTCGGTTTGAATCTTGGCGTGTACGGCGCGCCGGAAACCTTCTTCATCGACGCCAAGGGCGTGATCCGCGACAAGTACGTCGGCGTGATCGACGAGGTGGTGTGGCGCGAGCAACTGGCCGCCAAGTACCAGGCCCTCGTCGATGAGGCCAAGCCATGAAGCGTCTGTTAGCCGCCGCTGTTTTGGCCTTGGGCCTGGCCGGTGTGGCCCACGCTGCCATCGACACCTACGAATTCGCCAACGACGCCGAGCGCGAGCGTTTCCGCGACCTGACCAAGGAACTGCGCTGCCCCAAGTGCCAGAACCAGGACATCGCCGACTCCAACGCACCCATTGCCACCGACCTGCGCAGAGAGATCTTCCGCATGCTGGGGGAGGGCAAGGACGACCAGCAGATCATCGACTTCATGGTCGACCGCTACGGTGATTTCGTGCGCTACAAACCGGCCCTCACCGGCAAGACCGCGCTGCTCTGGTTCGGCCCTGCCGGCCTGCTGCTGACCGGCGTCGTGGTGATGGCGGTGATCGTGCGTCGCCGTCGCGCCGCGCCGACCGATGGTTCCGATGCGCTGTCCCCTGAAGAGCGCAAACGTCTCGACCAATTGCTGGACACCAAGACTGATGATTGATTTCTGGCTCGCAGCCGGCTTGCTGCTTCTGATTGCCCTGAGTTTCCTGCTCATCCCGGTACTGCGCGGCCGCCGCGCCCAGCGTGAGGAGGATCGTACCGCGCTGAACGTGGCGCTGTATCAGGAGCGCGTCGCCGAGCTGCAAGTGCAGCAGGACGAAGGTGTATTGAACGCCGCGCAACTGGACACTGGCCGCGCCGAAGCCGCCCGTGAGCTGCTGGCCGATACCGAAGGCGTGGAAAAGCCCCGTGAATCGCGCTTGGGTAAACCCTTGCCGTTTTTGGCGGCGTTTCTGGTGCCCGTCCTCGGCGTTGTGCTGTACCTGCATTATGGGGCGAGCGACAAGGTCGAACTGACCCGGGAGTTCTCCCAGCCGCCGGTGTCCATGGCCGACATGACCCAGCGCCTGGAGCGTGCCGCGGCAGCCCAGCCGGACTCGGCCGAGGGCCTGTACTTCCTGGGCCGCGCCTACATGGCCCAGGACCGTTCCGCCGATGCCGCCAAAGTCTTCGAGCGCACCGTGGCATTGGCCGGGCGCCAGCCGGAACTGCTCGGCCAGTGGGCCCAGGCGCAGTACTTTGCCGACAACAAACAGTGGTCGCCCAAGGTGCAGGCGCTGACGGACGAGGCGTTGAAGCTCGACCCCAAGGAAGTCACCAGCCTTGGCCTGTTGGGTATCGCCGCCTTTGAAGGCCAGCGTTACCAGGAGGCGATCGACTACTGGAACCGCCTGCTGGCCCAATTGCCACCGCAAGACAATTCCCGTGTGGCGCTGCAAGGCGGTATTGATCGCGCAGCCGAGAAGCTCAAGGAAAGCGGTGGTACGGTCGCGCACAAGGCGGTCATGACAGTGCGTGTGGACCTGTCCGCCGAGGTCAAGTCCAAAGCCCTGCCAACCGACAGCGTGTTCATCTTCGCCCGCGCCGTAACAGGCCCGCCGGCACCCTTGGCGGCCAAACGCGTGACCGTCGCCGACCTTCCCATTACCGTCGAACTCGGTGATGCCGACGCCATGATGCCGCAGTTGAAACTGTCCAACTTCCCTGAAGTCCAACTGGTTGCGCGCATATCCCGGGCAGGTGTTCCGACCACTGGCGAATGGATCGGCCGCAGCCAACCCCTGGCCAGCAGCAGCACTGCACCGCAGCAGCTGACCATCGACAGTCCGGATAAATAACTCGAGGGAAACGCCATGACCGCATTTGCACGCATCACCTTGCTCAGCCTGGTACTCGGCTTGAGCGCTTGTGCGGTCCACCGCCCGCCGCCGGCCCCCACCGGCCCGACCATCCCACCGTCGGGCCCGTCGACCCAGCCGAGCACCAAGCCGTCTGGCCCGGTGACCCCGCCGCCGAAGCCATTGCCAACCAAATCGCCGACCTTCGCCCCACCCCCAGGCGCCGCCAGCCACTGGGACGGCAAGATGCAGGTCTACGTGCTCGACGACCAGCCCGACACCTTCTACCGTCAGCGCACCTACTATCGCTGGAGCAACGGCTGGAGCCGCTCCATCAGCCCCAACGGGCCCTGGGAAGAAACCAACGTACAAGGCGTGCCGCCGGGGTTGAGCAAGCAGTACGCGCAATGACAAAAGGCGACCCTCGGGTCGCCTTTTTTCATGGCCTTGAAATGCATTCTGCCAAACACCGCGGGCAAATGCGGGAGGGGGCTTGCTCCCGATAGCGTTAGGTCAGTCAATGCTTAGCTGAATATTTTACCGCGATCGGGAGCAAGCCCCCTCCCACAGTAGATCTGTGCGCCATCAAGCAGCCGGGCGGCGAAGTCGGGATTGGGTGGGGCCATCCTGAAAGCGCAGGGGATTTCATCGTCGTGGGCTGAAAAAGCGGTCTGCCAGCCCCGATTGCAGGGTTCATTCACTGATGGGGTGAGTCAAACAGGGCGAACTGTGCGCAGGCGGTCGACCAGGGATGGAAACCTGGTTGGGGCACGGCCTCCTGCGTACAGCTCGCTCGGCATAATGGCGGCATTCCTGACGGTTGGCCGTAGGTAAAGTCCTTTATTGCACCTGGCGCATACGTGGTGCGCGGTGAGTCGCACTCGGGTAAGGTGGCCGCCGCCAGCCTGGCCGTTGCACGATTGCTGGATATACTTTCCGGTGACTACCCGGCCAGCCTGTTGCAGGCGGCATTTGTACTGGCTGATCAACAGGGCGGAGCCGCGAAGGCTTGCCGGTGGTACAACAAATCTGGAGACAAACGAAGAGGGTGTGCTGATGGCAGGCAGGTTGATCTATCTCATCGGGCCATCGGGTTCGGGCAAGGACAGCCTGCTGGATGCCGCGCGCCCGCGCTTGGTCGAGCGCGGCTGCCGCCTGGTACGCCGGGTGATCACGCGCTCGGCGGAGGCAGTGGGCGAAGCGGCGCAAGGGGTAAGTCCGGAGCAGTTTGCAGCGATGGATGCCCAGGGCGCGTTTGCCTTGAGCTGGCAGGCCAATGGCTTGTCCTATGGAATTCCTCGTGAGATCGACGACTGGTTGACAGCCGGCGGCGATGTGTTGGTCAATGGTTCCCGCGCCCATCTGGCGCAGACCCGCGAGCGTTATCCGACGTTGCTGGTGCTGCTGCTGACGGTTGATCAGGCCGTGTTGCGCCAGCGCTTGATCGCACGGGGGCGAGAATCCCTGGAGGACATCGAAGAACGCCTGGCGCGCAATGCGCGGTTCACTGCCGAGCTGATCGCTGGTAATGGCGCGGGCTTGTTTGTACTGGATAACTCCGGCCCATTGGAACATACCGTCGCCCGCCTGCTGTGCTGCCTGGATCACGGGCACTCACTATGAGGTGCTTGCGGTACTGGGTCGTGACCTCGGATCTCGCCGTATTCAATGGTAATCGCCGAGTGCGGTAAAAAGTCAGTCGTGTTCGATTTTACTTTTGTTGGGCAATGAGTCGTGTGAGTGTTTACCCGTGTGCGTCATTCTGAAATTTCAGGGTTATATGTTGCAAAGTTTAAGGGTTGTGCACGTTTTATGCGGTTTATTAGTTGTGGGTAAATGTGTTTTGGTGGTGTTGTGAAAACGGCCTAACGTACATGAAGTGACGTTTTAAGTTGAAATAGATGAGATGTTGTCTGGTGTTTTTGGTTGTGGGAGTTTAACGCCGCTTTGATCGCGTGCTCGTATATTTCCACAGCCGATTTCGCCCTCGGCAGACTACATTGATTTTAATTATTTCAACTTGAATAGGCGGGTTAAAAGATGCAGGTAAACGTTTCCAGTGTGGGGTTTCGAAGTGATGGCTTTTCCAGTGTTCCAAAACAATTCACTGCTCTGATCAGGCCGGGTGAAACGAATGAATCTAATATGTACAGTGGCCGTGACAGTGCCTATATTCCAGTCCTTCGTAATACCCCTGTATTCAATCCGTACTACAGCCCTTTGGAGAGTGAGGACTATCGTGTAGGTAGGCAGCCCTTTAGGAGTACGAATAAGAATGTTTTCAACGGCTTTCAATTGCGAAGTAGCGTCTTCAACAGGCAGGCGGAAAGTTTCAACGGATCCAGGCAGGTAATGAGTCGTTATGGGGGATGGATCACCCCCAATCCGTGTCCACCCCCGAGGCCGAGGCCTGAACCGTGTCCGGAACCACAGCCCAGACCTCACCCGTGCCCACCGCCCAGGCCTGAACCTTGTCCGCAGCCGCGCCCCGTTCCATGTCCACCGCCGTGGCCGAGGCCTGAGCCGTATCCTGAGCCAAGGCCTGAGCCGTATCCACAGCCAAGACCCGAGCCGCGTCCGGCGCCGTGGCCAAGGCCTGAGCCGTATCCTGAGCCAAGGCCCGAGCCGCGTCCGGCGCCGCAACCGAGGCCCGAGCCGTATCCTGAGCCAAGGCCCGAGCCGCGTCCGGCGCCGCAACCGAGGCCCGAGCCGTATCCTGAGCCAAGGCCCGAGCCGCGTCCGGCGCCGCAACCGAGGCCTGAGCCGTATCCTGAGCCAAGGCCCGGGCCGCGTCCGGCGCCGCAACCGAGGCCTGAGCCGCATCCTGAGCCGAGGCCCGGGCCGCGTCCGGCGCCGCGTCCGGCGCCGCAACCGAGGCCTGAGCCGTATCCTGAGCCAAGACCCGAGCCGCGTCCGGCGCCGCAACCGAGGCCCGAGCCGCATCCTGAGCCAAGGCCCGAGCCGCGTCCGGTGCCGCAACCGAGGCCTGAGCCGCATCCTGAGCCAAGGCCCGAGCCGCGTCCGGCGCCGCAACCGAGGCCTGAGCCGTATCCTGAGCCAAGGCCCGAGCCGCGTCCGGCGCCGCAACCGAGGCCTGAGCCGCATCCTGAGCCAAGGCCCGAGCCGCGTCCGGCGCCGCAACCGAGGCCTGAGCCGCATCCTGAGCCAAGGCCCGAGCCGCATCCAGAGCCGCAACCCCGGCCAAGGCCCGATTCGCGTCCAGAATCGCAGCCCCAGCCAAGGCCGCAGCCGCGTCCAGAGCCACAGCCAAGGCCAGCGCCGTGTCCGGAACCGTGCCCGATACCTGCGCCCTGCCCGCAGCCGCAGCCAAGGCCAGCGCCGTGTCCGGAACCGTGCCCGATACCTGAGCCCTGCCCTCAGCCGCAGCCAAGGCCAGTGCCGTGTCCGGAACCGTGTCCGATACCTGAGCCATGTCCCGAACCCGAGCCAACGCAATGTTTACCGATGGACACCGTTTACGGCTTTAATTCAAACACCGGAAATGTCCGTACGTCCTTTGTAGCCTCCCATGACATACCGCAATTCGAAGTTCACGACAGGCAAGGTAATGACACATTCGATTTTTCCGGGTTCAGGCACAACCAAGTCATCAACCTGGGGGCGGGTACTTACTCAAGTGTCGGCGGAAAATACAATAATGTTTACGTCAGCCCAACGTCGATTATCGAAAACGCTATCGGCGGTTCCGGCAATGACCGTATGACTGGCAACGAGGCCGATAACATACTGGTTGGGGGCGAAGGTGCAGATACGCTGAGAGGCGCAGGGGGGCGCAACGTCTTCAAATACAATTCGGTAGCGGACTCTGCCTACGCAACAGCTGATCTGCTCACTGACTTCAAGACCGGCTGGGACAAGATTGATTTATGTACCATGGCTAACGCTGCGGGGGTCAGTCTGAACTTCGTTCCCGACTTTACGGGAAAACCCGGTGATACGGTCATTAAACACAACATGCACAGCGGACGTTATTTTTTGGCGATCGACCTGTCGGGCAACGGCAGAAGTGACTTTCTTATAAAAAGTACGCGACCGATCAGCCCTGATGATGTCCTGGGCCTGGGTTGAATAGGGCGCCCGCTGGATGAAAAGCGTGAGTTGACGCTTTGCGTCAACTTCATGCCAGTAAACGCTCGGTTCAGGCAATGCCACGACATATCTTGCTAAGCCGATAAAATCGCTATCTCGTCACCTTGATGACAGGCTGGTTACTCGCTTGGTACCGCGTACAAGCCTGTCAACCTGATGTGCGCTGCTGCTTTGGCGGCATCGCGCATGCGCTTCTATCGTCGACCTTGATCGAGCCCCCATGGCTTGATCATATCTCCCGCGTGACTCCAACCCAAACCCAGTACTGTCCTGTCCGCCCTGCTGCGTTACGGCAGGCGGTTGCACGCCTGTTTCATATAAGTCTGTATTTCCTGAATCAAAACCGTGCAAGCCTGGTGATGAGGTCTTTATGCCAGTTGTTTATATGCTCGGAGTCGGCCTTGTCAGAATGATCGGTTGTGGCAGTGTATTAATTTACGGTATTGCGAAGGCGTGGATTTAATTAGTTGGAGGAGGTAGCTGTTTTCGTTCGGATCTTACTCTGTATTCTCTTGTTTAGTTGCAGTGGGGTGTAGGTAGGGGAGCTTGAGCTGGAGTGCCGACTCGAAGCTGCATTTTGGAGTGTTATCCGTTTGTGAGTAATGGGTTGTAATCGAATTTGATTGCTAGTGTATGAGTTCTTATTTTTCACATATAAATCAGTCAGTTGGAGTGATTGCGGTGGCGTATTGACTGCAAGTGTTGTTTCGGAAAGTTGCGCCTTTGTCACCAAAGTATTTTGAGATTTTAGAGTGTGTCGGAGTGCATTAATTAGTGTCTGGCGGGCAGCGTGTCTCTGTGCGAACTTAAGGAGGTGCCGACAAGTGCTGTTGCTCGTGTGGAGCGGGAGTTCGATGTCTCAGGTTTATTGCATGAGGACTTAGGTTGTATGAAATTATCAGGACCACCCACTACTAATATTTCGCAAGAAAAGGAGTTTTCTGCTCGGGGGGGCATGAGTTCTGAGCAGTTGAGGCCGCCCTACACCCTTAATAATAAGAAAACGGTATTCACGACTGAGCAGGCAGGCAAACATATCACTCGCCGTGACTTCCGATTTCATGACCGTAATGGCGACCAGAAAATTGACCTGTCATTCCGGATTTCCAAGGGGTTTACAACGCAGCAGGCAGAACTGGCCAGGCAAGCATTGAAATCCTGGCAGGATGTCGCCAACGTAACGTTCACCGAAAATGCCAAGAATCTCGACGGTCACGTTGATATTGGTGATATGCCAGGAACCAATAACGGCGTGGCATCACTGCCTAACAAGTACTTGAGAAATACATTCGCTAACATCGGCACGGCAGATGGGGGCACACACCCTAAGCAGGGTGGTTATTTTCGCCAAGTACTGATTCATGAAACAGGTCATGCAATCGGGTTGGAGCATCCGGGTAAATACGATGGTTCTGGCACCTATGCAACGCACGCAGAATACGCCGGGGACACCCGGGCCCGCAGTGTGATGAGCTATTTCTCGGAAAGGAATCAGCCTGGTCATGATTTCAATTCGTTGCATCCCTCTGCACCGATGATGGATGACATTGCTGCCGCCCAGCGGCTTTATGGAGCCAATACCAACACCCGTAGTACCGACACCACCTATGGGTTTAACTCCAATACGAACCGTGACGCCCTGAGCTTGAAAACGGCCAATGACAATCCTGTCTTTTGTGTGTGGGACGGTGGCGGTAACGACACGCTGGATTTCTCCGGATATTCGCAGAACCAGAAGATCAACCTCAATGCCGAGTCGTTTTCTGATGTGGGGGCATTGAAAGGCAATGTCTCCATTGCCAGGGGCGTTACCCTGGAGAACGCCGTGGGGGGCGCTGGGAACGATGCCTTGATAGGCAACCACGTTGCCAATCGCTTGACCGGTGGAGGCGGAGCCGACAGGTTGCAAGGCGGCGGGGGGGCAGACACGTTTGTATATGACCACACCAGTGATTCAACCCCGGATAACCCTGACGTGATTTTGGACTTCGAGAGCGGCGTGGACCGCCTGGATGTCTCTGCGCTTTTGAAAACTGCGAATATCAAGGCTCTGTTATTCGGTGAGCGGCTAACCGGCCAACCTGGCCAAGCCGTGCTGAGCTACGACGAGGGCAGTGGAGAAGGTAGTTTGGCTTTGGACCTGACCGGAAATGGTAAAGCTGATGTATTGATAAAGAGTATTGGCCGGATGAATGCCGGTGATGTGTACCACGGCGTCAGCCCCTCGGTAGATCCTGAACCGGAAAAGCTGAAGCCGGATACGCGGCCCGAGCCGGAAAAGCCGAAGCCGGATGCGCGGCCTGAACCGGAAAAGCCGAAGCCGGATACGCGGCCCGAGCCGGAAAAGCCGAAGCCGGATGCGCGGCCTGAACCGGAAAAGCCAAAGCCCAATTCACGTCCAGACTCATGTAAGCCAAAGCCTGAGCCACGCCCAGTCTCGTGTGATCCGAAACCTATTTCATGTGCGCCGACGCCAGCCTCATGCTTGATAGGCACTACCAGCGCACTGGGGGCGCAAGCTAATACGTTTTCCATGAGGCCGGCATATGGCTTCAAGGCCGATGCTGATCAGCGTCGAGGAACATTGGTGTCCGCGTCTGATCAAGGGGCTTTTACAGCGCGTGCATGGGGCGGGTCAGTTCACGGGTAACAGAGAGCGGAATATAGCTAAATGAGGCGTCCTCTCTGGCAGGTGTTTGCTGTTCTGTACATTTTGGAATGTCGCGCTGGAATGTGCCGGTCACCATTGGCTATAGGCAGTTTATTATTCTTGTGCATTCGTTAGTTGAATGAGTGTAAGCAGTATTGTCGATTTATTTGAATCAGTCTTGATTTAGTTGCTGGCTGAAAGGCGTTCGATCGCTCGATAGTTGGCGATTTAATAGTTCGTAAGTGTTGCGCTTGCGGAGCGTTGAGTTGTTGTTTTGTATAACTAACTAAGAAGGTGTGATGTATGGTTAATGTAAATCTACCTGGTTTGAACTCCTATGTACCTGCAATGGATACGGCCCCTAAGGCGTCACCCACGGCACCGTCGGGCGGGTATGGCGATAATGAGCCAGTGGGTACTTCCAACAACACGCATCAAGGAAGTGATCAATCGCTTTCGAAAGGGTCCAGATTGCTGAGTCTTTCTGCGCACTCGGCAGGTGGGCTCTCCAGCCTGCAACGGCTATATGGATCGAATATGAATTCGAACACATCTGGTTTGCTGCAGCCTGGTGAAACAAAAATCAGCAATAGGCTTTTCCTGAATATGGGGGGCGTGGATGGCAACGTTCTGACTGCTAATTGTCTGCCTATGCCGAAGGGGGAGGAGATTAAGCCAAAAGGTGACCTGCCCAAGCCGGTGACTGAGGAGACCAAGCCAAAAGGTGACCTGCCTAAACCGGTGACTGAGGAGACCAAGCCAAAAGGTGACCTGCCCAAGCCGGTGACTGAGGAGACCAAGCCAAAAGGTGACCTGCCCAAGCCGGTGACTGAGGAGACCAAGCCAAAAGGTGACCTGCCCAAGCCGGTGACTGAGGAGACCAAGCCAAAAGGTGACCAGCCCAAGCCCGTCAGCGAGGACACCCAA
>NZ_JYLH01000022.1 GCF_001439685.1 Pseudomonas libanensis | reverse complement strand
GAGCGCACCGATTAGCTCGGTAGCAGCAATTTCCTTCAGCATTGCACGGCCTAAAGCTGTGGAAGCTTTGCTGCCTATGAAAATGACTTCTGAATTGAATCCAATAAGACAGTTGCTCCCACATTTGATTTATGCCACCTTTGAACGCTATGGACAGCCCATGAAACGCCTGTGCCTTGCCCTACTGCTACCCGCCGCCAACCTGCTCGCCGACACCCGCGACGAGGCCTTGAAGCTTTCCGACGTGGTCATCAGCGCCAATCGCCAAGTGCAGGCGCGCAATGACAGCAGCGCTGCCAACACTGTGTTTACCCGCGCCGACATCGAGCGCCTGCAACCCGGCAGCGTCACCGACCTGCTCAGCCGCGTGCCTGGTGTGCAGATTGCGCCGACCGGTGGGCGTGGCAGTTTGCCGGGGATTTTCATTCGCGGTACAAAGGCCGCACAAAGCCTGGTACTGGTGGACGGCCAACGCATCGCCAACACCACCTCCGGCGACAGCGGCTTGCAATACCTCAACGTCGATCAGATTGAACGGGTGGAAGTGCTGCGCGGTTCACGTTCGGTGATTTACGGCAGCGATGCGATTGGCGGGGTGATTCAGGTGTTCACCCGGCGCAGTGCCGAGCAAGGCTTGCAGCCGCGCTTGAAACTGGGCTTTGGCAGCAACCAGACCTGGGAGCGCAGCCTGGGCCTGTCGGGCGGCGATGAACACACGCGCTTCAACCTGGGGGCGAGCCTGGATGAAACCGCTGGCATCAACTCGAGCCACGCGTCGTTCCCCAGCGACGGCGACCATGATGCCTACCGCAACCAGTCCATCAGCCTGAATCTCAGCCATTCGTTCAGCGATGAGCTGGAGGTGGGTTTCAACCTGTTGGATAACCGTGGCAAGTCGGAGTACGACAACAGTTATGGCCGCTACGACGGCGTCACCGGGCAGGGCCTCGGCCAGAAACCCTACACTGACTATACCGTGAGCAGCGCTAGCGGCTATGTCGATGCCAAGCTCAATGACAACTGGCAGTCGCGCCTGGAGCTGGGCCACAGTGAAAACCGCGACACCAAGCGCGACACCCTCAGCGATGACTACAGTGCATTCAACACCTACCGCGACTCGGTCAATTGGCAGAACGACCTGACCCTGGATGAGCAAAACAGCCTGATCGTCGGCGGCGACTGGTACGAAGACCGTTTCCACGGCTCCACCACCTTTACCGAGAACAGCCGCTGGAACCGGGCGGCTTTCGTGCAGCATCGCTTCCAAAGCCAATGGTTTTCCACCGAGCTGGGCCTGCGCCGCGACCAGAACCAGCAGTTCGGCGGCCAGAGCAGTTGGAGCGGCACCCTGACCGTGCCGGTCAACCCTGACAATGACCTGCTCTTGAGCTACAGCGAAGGCTTCCGGGCGCCGACATTCAACGACCTGTATTACCCTGACACGCAGTACAGCAACCCAAACCTGCAGCCCGAGACATCAAAGAGCTACGAGCTGCAATGGCGTAGTCAACTGACCGACAGCACACGCCTGGAAGCCTCGCTGTATCGCACCGACCTGAGTGACGCGATCATCCTTGACGCCGGCAAGCCGCAAAACGTGGCGTCGGCGCGGATCAATGGTTTTGAAGCGGCGCTCAAGCAGGAGGTGTTTGGCTGGCAGGGCAACCTGGGCCTGTCGCTTATCGACCCGCGTGACCGTGACAGCGGCCACACCCTGGCACGTCGCGCACGCCGCACGGTGAGCCTGGATCTGGACCGGCAATTTGATCACCTCGGTCTCGGCGCCAGCTGGCAAGCGATCAGCAGCAGCTACGACGATGAAGCCAACCGCAACCGTCTGGGCGGTTATGCCTTGTTTGGGCTGCGCAGTAGTTGGGCGTTGAACCGGGAGGTGTCGTTGTCGCTGAAGGTCGATAACGTGCTGGACAAGTCTTACGCACGGGCGAAGTACAGCTACCTCGGGGAAAGCCAGAATTATCGTGAAGAAGGTCGGGTGTGGATGGTTGGGGTGACGTGGACCCCTGAGATCTGAGTAGCCTGAACCGGCGTCATCGCAGGCAAGCCAGCTCCCACAGTTGAAATGCATTCCCCTGTGGGAGCTGGCTTGCCTGCGATAGCGGTTTCACAGGTTCGGCGCAATCACCTGGCACAACCGCGCCACCGCCTCCAACATCTGCCCGCTGGGCCGTTCCAGGCCCTTGTCCGGCACTAACAAGACGCGTGCCGCCATCGTCGGCCATGCTTTCCATGCATCCATCTGCGCCTGATCACCCACCAGAATCACCTCGGGATTACGCTGCAACACCGACTCCACACTGACCTGCGGAGCCGGCAGCTTAAGATCATCAAACACATTGCGCGCCCCGCATACCCCCAGCGCATCGCTGATGATCTGCCCACCGCCCACGGTATACAGCGGCTGGTTCCACACTTGATAAAACACCCGCAAAGGTTCGGTGCGCCGATAGCGCTGTCGCAGTTCGGCGAGGCGTTTACTCAGCTTATCGGCCAACACTCGACCAGCCTGCGCGCGGCCCACTTGCTCGGCAATGGCCTGAACCTGGGTGGTCAGCTGTTCAAGGTTATGAGGTTCGGCGGCGTACACCGGGATATTCAGGCGCTGCAATTGCTCGCGCTGGGCCGGGCCAACACTGCCGGGCCACAGCAGGATCAAGTCAGGCTTGAGACTGAGCAGGCGTTCCATGTCCAACTGGCCGTAATGCCCGACCGACGGCACTTTCGCCAACGCCGCTGGGCGTTCGCCGCCATCGAGTACGCCCACCAGCAGGTCGGCTGCGCCCAGTTCAACCACGATTTCAGACAGTGACGGCGCCAGGCTGACCACTCTTTCGGCCGCTATCGCCTGGACACTGAATACCAGCAGCAGTGCCAGCCAGTAACGGCTCATCCCAGTTGACGCGGAATGCGGTAGAGGTAAAACAGCACCATGGTCGACATTGCCAGCAGGAACAGTGGCACCGCTTCCAGCCCGACGAACACTGCCAGCGCACCGATCCAGGCCGGCAGCGCGGCCACCAGCAAGGCCGTGCGCCGACGCGCCGCCAGGGTGATCCAGGCAGCGGGTTCCTCAGGGGTATCGAGGGCTTTGGAGGTAGCGATCAGCGCATGTTTATAACCGTGGAAATAACGCAGGCTGAGAAACATCGACCCCACGCCAGCAATGAAAAACGGCATAGCCAGCACCGGAAGCAGGGATTCGGCGCGGCCAAATACCAGGTTGATCACAAACAATGGGAGCAACGCCAGGGCCAGGTATTGCCACCAGTTGAAAGACAGTCGCCGCTTTACCTGGCCTCGGGTCACGCGCGGTCGACCTCGCCCTGGTGCTCGTTGCCCATCATGTGGTCGAGCTTGCTGGCCTTGGTGGCCAGGTAGAGCTTGTTGTGCGGGTTGTGCCCGGTATGCAGCGGCACGCGCTCGGCCACGGTGATGCCCATCTCGGTCAAGGCCTTGACCTTGCGCGGGTTGTTGGTCATCAAGCGCAGGGATTTGACACCCAGGTGCTCGAGCATCGGCAGGCAGATCGCGTAGTCACGCTGGTCAGCGGCGAAGCCCAGGCGTTCGTTGGCTTCTACGGTGTCGGCGCCGCCATCTTGCAGTTCGTAAGCGCGGATCTTGTTCAACAGGCCAATGCCGCGGCCCTCCTGACGCAGGTACAGCAGCACGCCACGGCCTTCACGGGCGATAGCTTGCATTGCCGCTTCCAGTTGCGAGCCGCAGTCACAGCGCTGGCTGAACAGCGCATCGCCGGTCAGGCACTCGGAATGCACACGCCCCAGCACCGGCGCGCCATCGGTGATGTCGCCGAGGCTGAGCACAACGTGCTCGCGCCCGGTGGCTTCTTCGAGAAAGCCGTTCATGGTGAACGTGGCAAAAGGGGTAGGCAGCTTGGAAGCAGCGACGAAAACGACGGGCACCGTGTGCTCCTGATTTCAGATTTCACAGAGGCGGCCATTGTAACAGTACGTTCCTACAGACGCTTAAGCTGAATTATCGCTGATAAAGATCAATAGGTTCGATTGGCCTTCGGATTGATTCTATGTAGGCGCGAGCTTGCTCGCGAAAGTCGTCAGCGTTAACGCGGGCATTCTGAATCAACGCGGCGCCTATGGTTTTTTCGCGAGCAAGCTCGCGTCTACAGAGAACTAGAACGGATAGGGCTGGTTCCAGCGCGCGAAAATCGCTTTCAACTCGCCCGTCTTGACCAGACTGGCCAGGCGCTGGTCATACACCGCCATCAATGCCCGCCCGCGCTCGGAGTCGGCGAAGCCGATGTAAAGCGGCAACTCGGCGATATGCGTGAGTTTGAACAGCGCCGGGTCCTGGGACTGGCTGAGCACATACTTGGCTTCAGTGAGGGCGTCGATATAAAAATCGGCGCGGCCGTGTTGCAGCATCGGCAGGATACCGCTGCGCCGCTCGATCTGGTTGAAGCGACGCACGCTGGGCAGGTATTGCTCGTACTTGTAGCCGCGCACCCAGGCGAGGCGGTAGTCGCCCAGCGTCGCCAACGTCGGCGTTGGCGCTGTTGCCAGCCCGAGGGCGTAGATGTGGTCGGCGTCGAAGTTCCATCGGGGATACAACACTGCGCTGGCCTCATTGCGATAGCTGCCGACATAACCATCCACCTCGCCGCGCTGCGTCAGGCCGACCGAGCGGGTATAAGGCACGCTGCGTGTTTGCAAGGTGATGCCCGCGGGCTCGAAAATCTGACGCAACAGGTCCCAGGCCAGGCCACTGCCATCCTGGTTGGTGTAGTCGTTCCACTGCTCACTGGCCAACACGATCTTGCCAGGCACAGGCATCTGGTCCGCCTGGGCCATGGAGGCAAAGGCACACAGCACGATCAGCAGCCAGCGGCGTACAGCCATAGTGACGGCCTCTTTTTGGAGTAAACCTATTAAGGGTAGCAGGACGCCAGCTTAGGGCGTCCGGCGAAAATGCTGGTAGCCGCGCACCGCCGGGGTAACGTCCTGGCCGTTGGCATCGAGCAGGGTCACGCCCTGCCCGGCCTCGACCCGACCGATCACATGCACTGGCCAGCCATCTGCCTGCAACGGCACCCATTGAGACGCTGGCAAAGTGAACGCCAGCACGTAGTCATCGCCGCCGCTCAACGCCGCCACACGGGCCTGGTCTTCACCGACAAACGCCAGCAAGGCTGTGGACAACGGCAACCTGTGACGTTCGACCACCAGGCGGACCATCGAGGCCTTGGCGATATGCCCACAATCGGCCAGAAGCCCGTCGGAGATGTCCATGGCCGCAGTCGCCTTGCCCCGCAGCGCCAGCCCCAGGGCCAACTGCGGTTGCGGCGACCAGTAATGGGCCAGCAGCGGCTCGGCGATTGCCGCATCCGTCGTGCGTTGGCCCAATACCAGCGGCAAAGCGCCGGCGGCATTGCCCAGCTCACCGCCGACACATAGCAGGTCACCCGGCCGTGCACCGCTGCGCGTCAACGCCTGCCCGGCCGGCACACGACCAAACACGGTCAGGGTCAGGCTCAACGGCCCCCGGGTGGTATCGCCGCCCACCAAGCCCACGCCGCAGCTTTGCGCCATGGCGTTCAAGCCTTGGGCATAGCGTTGCAGCCAATCGGCGTCGACGCTCGGCGTGGTCAGGGCAAGGGTAAAGGCGAGGGGGTGGGCGCCCATGGCGGCCAGGTCGCTCACCGCCACGGCCAGCGAGCGCTGGCCGAGCAGGAACGGGTCACAGGGGTCGGCAAAATGCACGCCGGCCACCAGCGTATCGGTAGAAACGGCCAGTTGCTCCCCGGCGGGGAGCGCCAGCAAGGCGCAGTCGTCGCCGATCCCCAGGGCAATGCCTTCGCCACCCTGCGCACAGGGCGCGGCAGCGAAGAACGTGCGGATCAGCTCGAACTCACCCATGGGAACTCAAGCGCGAATCAGCGCTTGTGTTCCTTCACTTCGGCTTCGCGCAGGCGCGGGGCCAGCTTGTCGAGTACGCCGTTGACGAACTTGTGGCCGTCGGTCGAACCGTAGACTTTCGCCAGCTCGATGCCTTCGTTGATCACCACGCGGTACGGTACGTCAACGCGCTTGAGCAACTCCCAGGTGGACAGGCGCAGTACCGCCAGCTCAACCGGGTCCAGCTCTTCGAGGGTCAGGTCCAGGCATGGCGACAGCGCAGCATCGATCTCGGTCTGGTTGGCCGGGACACCATGCAGGATGTCGTGGAAGTAGCTCTGGTCAGCAAAGGTGAAGTCGTTATCGACGCGAAATTGCGCTTCGATCTCGTTCAGCGAAGTGCCGGCCATGTGACGCTGGTACAGCGCCTGAGTGGCGAGCTGACGGGCCGCACGGCGCTTTTCGCTTTTCGAAGGCTTGCCAGCATCGGCTGGACGCTCATCCCGCGGGTTGAAACGATCGCTCTCGTCGGAAATCACTTGGCCTCCAACTGCGACAGCAGGCTGACCATTTCCAGCGCGGACAGGGCAGCTTCAGCGCCTTTGTTACCGGCCTTGGTGCCGGAGCGCTCAATGGCTTGTTCGATGGAGTCAACGGTCAGCACGCCAAAGG
Source organism: Pseudomonas libanensis (assembly GCF_001439685.1). Classification (GTDB taxonomy): domain Bacteria; phylum Pseudomonadota; class Gammaproteobacteria; order Pseudomonadales; family Pseudomonadaceae; genus Aquipseudomonas; species Aquipseudomonas libanensis. The sequence continues at coordinate 67,389 of NZ_JYLH01000022.1, read as the reverse complement.
CAACTGGTACGCCGAACTCCATGGACACCTGGGCCAGGCCCTTGGTGCATTCGCCAGCCACGTATTCGAAATGCGGGGTACCGCCACGAATGACCGCGCCCAGGGCGATGATCGCCGCGTACTCCCCCTGTTGAGCAACTTTTTGCGCAACCAGTGGAATTTCGAAGGCGCCAGGGGCACGGATAAGGGTGATGTCGCTCTCGCTCACACCGTGGCGAACCAGGGCGTCAACGGCACCGCTTACCAGGCTTTCAACCACGAAGCTGTTGAAGCGGCCAACCACCAGGGCATAGCGGCCTTTGGGGGCGATGAAGGTACCTTCGATGGTCTTCAGGGTCATTCGACAAATCTCTTAAAGAGCCGGGACGCGAAAAGTGCGTCCCTCAGTGATGATTTAACCGCGAACAAGGGGCAGAAATCGCCAGCCTTTATTCGGAGGGCACGTATTCTACAACTTCCAGGTCGAATCCGGATATCGCATTAAATTTCATCGGTGCGCTCATCAGGCGCATTTTGCGTACACCGAGGTCGCGCAGGATCTGCGAACCGGCACCGACGATGCTGTAGGTGGTCGGTTTTTTCACTGGCACGGCGTCAGCGGTTTCACGGATATGCGCCAGCAAGACATCGCCGTCCAATGGGTGGCCGAGCAACAACACCACACCGCTGCCCGCCTCGGAAACCGCAGCCATGGCGGCGCGCAGGCTCCAACGGCCCGGTTGCTTGACCATCAGCAGGTCACGTAATGGGTCCATGTTGTGCACCCGCACCAGGGTCGGTTCTTCGGCGCAAATGTTGCCCAGGGTCAGGGCCATGTGTACGTCGCCTTCCACTGAATCACGGTAGGTCACCAAATTGAATTGGCCCAGTTCGCTGTCCAGCGGCTGCTCGGCAATCCGCTGAACGGTACGTTCGTGGATCATGCGGTAGTGAATCAGGTCGGCGATGGTGCCGATCTTGAGGTTATGTTCGGCGGCAAAGGCTTCAAGCTCAGTGCGACGGGCCATGGTGCCGTCGTCGTTCATCACTTCGCAGATCACTCCGCTCGGCTCGAAACCGGCCATGCGCGCCAGGTCGCAGGCGGCTTCGGTGTGGCCGGCGCGGGCCAGGGTGCCACCGGGCTGGGCCATCAGCGGGAAGATATGGCCCGGGCTGACGATATCTTCGGCCTTGGCGTCTTTCGCGGCAGCGGCTTGCACGGTGCGGGCACGGTCAGCGGCGGAAATACCGGTGGTGACACCCGTGGTGGCTTCAATCGACACGGTGAACTTGGTGCCGAAACCCGAGCCATTGCGCGGCGCCATCAGTGGCAGCTTGAGCAATTCGCAGCGTTCGCGGCTCATGGGCATGCAGATCAGCCCGCGGGCGTGCTTGGCCATGAAGTTGATGTGCTCAGGCTTGCACGCTTCGGCGGCCATGATGATATCGCCTTCGTTCTCGCGGTCTTCGTCATCCATGAGGATGACCATCTTGCCTTGGCGGATGTCTTCAACCAGTTCTTCGATGCTATTGAGCGCCACGCGGCACCCCCTTGGTCAGGATTTCAGGTAGCCGTTAGCGGCCAGAAAACTTTCAGTGATGTTCCCGGATGCAGGCTCTGCGGCCTTTTCGCCCATCAGCAGGCGCTCCAGGTAGCGGGCAAGCAAGTCGACTTCGAGATTCACCCGGCGACCTGGCTGGTAGGACGCCATGATAGTTTCGCTCAAAGTGTGGGGAATGATGGTCAGTTCGAATTCGGCGCCATTGACGGCGTTCACGGTCAGGCTGGTGCCGTCGACGGTGATCGAGCCTTTATGGGCGATGTACTTGGCCAGCTCTTTTGGCGCACGGATACGGAATTCCACGGCGCGTGCGTTTTCGCTGCGGGCCACCACTTCGCCGACACCGTCGACATGGCCGCTGACCAGGTGACCGCCCAGGCGCGTGGTAGGCGTCAGGGCTTTTTCCAGGTTGACCGGGCTGCCGGCCTTGAGGTCGTTCATCGCGGTGCAGTCCAGGGTTTCCCGGCTGACGTCGGCGGCAAAGCCGTTGCCCGGCAACTCGACAACGGTCAGGCACACGCCGCTGACGGCAATGCTGTCGCCCAGCTTGACGTCGCCCAGGTCCAGCTTGCCGGTTTCAACCAGCAGGCGGACGTCGCCACCTTTGGGGGTCATTGCACGGATGCTGCCAATGGCTTCGATAATGCCGGTGAACATGTCGTTCTCCTGAAAACGAGGGGCGGGCGCTCAAGCGCAGGCCGGGAATTATACGCTCGCTGCCGGGACGGGAATGGCAGTGACTCGCCAGTCGTCGCCTACAGCACGCATTTCAGTGATCTTGAGTCGAGGGGCGTCGGCCAGCTTTTCAAGCGGCCAGTCCAGCAGCGGCCGGGCGGCGGAGCCGAGGAATTTGCCGGCGATGAAAATCACGTATTCGTCCACCAGGCCCTGTTGGGCAAACGCACCCGCCAGGCTCGGGCCGGCTTCCACCAGCACCTCGTTGACGCCACGTGCGGCCAACGCCACCAGGGCAGAACGCAGGTCGACCTGGCCGTCCACGCCCGGCACCACCAGGCACTCGGGGCCACGGGGGTACTGGTTTTGCGCGGTGACGCAAGTGATGACCAATGCCGGTCCGGCCTTGAAGAAGGGAGCGTTGAGTGGCACCCGCAGGCGGCCATCGATCAACACGCGCAACGGTGGGCGCGACATGGCCAGGGCCGTGGTGGCTTCATCCAGGCCCAGCTCAGCGGCACGTACGGTCAAGCGGGCATCATCGGCCAGCACCGTGTCGGCACCGGTCAACACCACACTGGCCTCGGCACGCAGGCGCTGGACGGCGGCGCGGGCAGCGGGGCCGGTGATCCATTGGCTTTCGCCGCTGGCCATCGCGGTGCGGCCGTCCAGGCTCATGGCCAACTTGACCCGCACAAACGGCAGGCCGTGCTCCATACGCTTGAGAAAGCCCGGGTTCAGCGCCCGCGCCTCAGCTTCCAATATGCCGCTGCGCACCTCGATACCGGCCTGGGCCAGGCGCTGCATACCGCGCCCAGCCACTTCCGGGTTGGGGTCCTGCATGCCTGCGACCACCCGCGCCACACCAGCCGTCACCAGCGCATCGGCGCAGGGCGGCGTATGGCCATGGTGGCTGCACGGCTCAAGGGTGACGTACACCGTCGCGCCACGGGCCTTGTCACCGGCGGCGCGCAAGGCATTCGGCTCGGCGTGGGGCTCGCCGGTGCGCTCGTGCCAGCCTTCGCCGACAATCTGCCCGTCACGCACAATCACGCAGCCTACCCGCGGGTTGGGGTGAGTGGTGTACAGGCCCTTGCGCGCCAATTCGAGGGCGCGAGCCATGTAATGGGCGTCAAGGACCGCCTGTTCAGCGCTGGGTGGGTTCATTTCTTCACCGGCTCACGGGCCAAGCGGTCGATTTCTTCGCGGAACTCATTGAGGTCCTGGAAGCGTCGATACACCGAGGCAAAACGGATATAGGCGACTTCGTCGAGCTTTTGCAGCTCGCCCATCACCAGCTCGCCGACGACCAGGCTCTTGACCTCGCGCTCGCCGGTCGCACGCAGCTTGTGCTTGATATGCACCAGCGCCGCTTCCAGGCGCTCGACACTCACCGGGCGTTTTTCCAGGGCGCGCTGCATACCGGCGCGCAGTTTTTCTTCGTCGAAAGGCTGGCGGCTGCCGTCGGACTTGATCAGACGGGGCAATACCAGTTCGGCGGTTTCGAAGGTGGTGAAACGTTCACCACAGGCCAGGCATTCGCGCCGACGACGCACTTGATCGCCCTCGGCGACCAGACGCGAGTCAATGACCTTGGTGTCGTTGGCACCGCAGAAGGGACAGTGCATGGTTGGCAGGCAACAAAAAATGGGAGGGCCATGGTAGCGCATCCCCGTGGCAAGACAAGCCATAGCCTTTACGGTATATAGGCAGGCCTATATGTTTCATATTTTTAAGCCACGGATTTTGTCCTTTCTGGAGCCGTACATGCAGTTACGACCATTTGTTCTACTCACCCTGTTCAGTGTTCTGGTCGCCTGCAGCAGCGAAGCCCCCAAGCCGGCCGCGCCTCAACCGACACCGGCGCAAGAGAAAAAAGTCCCGGGCATTGAAGACCTCGGCCCCCTGCCCGCCTATCAACGGGAAATCAGCGGCAGCCTGGCCAACGTGCCCGCTGGCGCCGAAGTCGAGATGGCACTGCTGGTGATCGACGACCGTTCGCGCCCGCAGCAACTGCTCGCCAGTAGCGTGCTGAGCGGCAATGGCAAGCCCCTGGCCTTCCGCCTGCGATTCAACCCTGAAGCCTTCCCGGCCGGTGCACGGGTCGAATTACGTGGCCGCGCCAGCCAGTCTGGCCAGTTGATCCTGCACCTGCCTGCGGTGCGCATCACCCAGGCGATCACCCAGACCACCGGCCCCCTGCAACTCGTCAAGGCGCCATGACGCCACCGCTGCACCTGCAACGTGCCCTGAGCGAGTTGATCGGCGACGCGCAATTGGTGCCCTGCCCGCTCCCGGGCACTGACTTGTCGTTGTGGCTGCTCGACGCCGACAACATGGACCGTGCCTTCAGCCAGGAGGAGACCCGACGTATCCTGCATGAGCCGCCCTACTGGAGCTTTTGCTGGGCCAGCGGCCTGGCATTGGCGCGTTACCTGGCGGCGCACCCCGAGTGGGTCGTCGGCAAACGCGTGCTGGATTTCGGCGCCGGCTCCGGCGTGGCCGGGATTGCCGCCGTAAAAGCCGGCGCCCTGGAAGTGGTGGCCTGTGATCTCGACCCGCTGGCCCTGGCCTCTTGCCGCGCAAACGCCGAACTCAACCAGGTGGAGCTGGGTTATTCGGCAGACTTTTTCGCCGAAGCCGACCGCTTCGACCTGATCCTGGTGGCCGACGTACTTTACGACCGCGCCAACCTGCCGCTGCTGGATCAATTCCTCAGCCGTGGCCGCGAAGCGCTGGTGGCAGATTCGCGGGTGCGGGACTTCCGTCACCCACATTATCAACGGCTGGATATCCTGGACGCGCTGACCCTGCCGGATCTGGCCGAGCCTTGGGAGTTTCGTAAGGTGAGTCTGTACCATTCGCGGCGCCAGCCCTTATAGTTGCCCCATTCCCGCTTTATTCGAGACGCCCCATGAGTGAGCCCACGCCGTACATCTTCGACGTCACCACCGCCAACTTCGACCAGGCGGTGATTCAGAACTCTTTTGAAAAACCCGTGCTGGTGGACTTCTGGGCCGAGTGGTGTGCGCCGTGCAAGGCGCTGATGCCGATGCTGGCGCAGATTGCCGAGAGTTATCAGGGCGAGCTGCTGCTGGCCAAGGTCGACTGCGAGGCTGAGCAGGACATCGTGGCGCGCTTTGGCATTCAAAGCCTGCCAACGGTGGTGCTGTTCAAGGATGGCCAGCCGGTGGACGGTTTTGCCGGTGCACAGCCGGAGTCGGCGGTGCGGGCCATGCTGGAACCCCATGTGCAGATGCCACCACCGGCTGCGGCGGATCCGTTGGAACAGGCCCAGGCGTTGTTCAGCGAGGGGCGTATCAGCGAGGCCGAAGCGCTGCTGGTGGCGCTGCTGGGTGAGGACAACACCAACGCTGGGGCACTGATCCTGTACGCACGCTGCCTGGCCGAACGCGGTGAGTTGGGCGAAGCCCAGGCCGTGCTTGACGCGGTGAAGGGCGACGAACATAAGGCCGCCCTGGCCGGGGCCAAGGCGCAAATCACCTTCCTGCGCCAGGCTGCGGACTTGCCGGATGCTGCCGACCTGAAAAGCCGCCTGGCGCAAAACCCGCAGGACGATGAAGCGGCCTATCAGCTGGCGATCCAGCAACTGGCGCGCCAGCAATACGATGGGGCGCTGGAAGGCCTGCTCAAGCTGTTTATCCGCAACCGCAGCTACGGCGAAGGCTTGCCCCACAAGACCTTGTTGCAGGTGTTCGAACTGTTGGGCAATGATCACCCACTGGTCACTGTGTACCGCCGCAAGTTGTTCGCTGCGCTGTACTAATCACCGATCCAGGTGTACAGCGGCGTATCGCCGCCGCTGCTCACCTTGATCTTGGCGCTGTGGCGCAGGCGTACAAGCAGGCGTTTGCCTGCCCCGGCATCGCCAGCCAACCCTTCCAGTTGATCGAGCAACTCCAGACCATTGAGTTGCCCGGCCTTGCGCAGCAAATCCTGGGCGTGCTGCCACAGATCCTCGTTCTGTTTGACTGGCGTCGTCATCGACGCACTTGGCGTTGGAGCGGCCTGTAACTGTGCGCCCAGCCGCGCCCAATCGCCGTCATCCAGTTCCAGGGTCAAGTCCACCGGCAGGTCGCCGACGGTTCCACGAATTCGCAACATCGTCCTTCCTCCTGCATTTTTCTGATAGGCATGCTCCCATGCCGCTTGCGCAACGCCAAGCGGGCGGTCAAACTCTTAAACTTATTGTTATAAGATCACATAACATAATTTTCATTCTGGAGCCCTCCCATGCGCCGTTTGCTGCTCGCTTTGCCGTTTGCCCTGCTGCCACTGGCTGTCGCACATGCTCACGAAGATCATGACCACGAGCATGGCAGCCTTGGCGCCCACGAACATGGCGTCGCTCGCCTCAACGCGGTGCTGGACGATCAGGCCCTGGAGCTCGAGCTGGACAGCCCGGCCATGAACCTGGTGGGGTTCGAGCATGCGGCGACCAGCGCCGCCGACAAAGCCAAGGTCGCCGCCGCGCGCAAGCAGCTGGAGGATCCGCTGGCACTATTCAACCTGCCCAAGGCCGCAGGTTGCAAGGTCAGCAGCCAGGAACTCAACAGCCCGCTGTTCGGTGACAAGCCCGAAGCCGAGCATGACGACGATGACCACGCCACCGACGGCAAAGGCGCTGCCGCCCACGAGCATCATCACGACCACAGCGAGATCCACGCCCACTACCAGTTCACCTGCGCCACGCCGACGGCCCTGGGCAACCTCGACCTGAGCCAAGTGTTCAAGACCTTCCCTGCGACCACGAAAATTCAGGTACAACTGATCGGCCCAAGCGGTCAGCAAGGTGTTGACGCGACGGCCACCGCAGCCACCCTGAAGTTCTGAGTTCACATGACCCACCCATTGATCGAACTGTCCAACCTGGGCTTCAACTGGCCCGGTCACCCGCAGTTGCTGGACATCCCCGCGTTCCGCCTGGAGCCCGGGGAAACCCTGTTTCTCAAGGGCCCGAGCGGCAGTGGCAAGACCACGCTGCTGGGGCTCTTGGGTGGCGTGCAGAAACCCAGCCAGGGCAGCATCCGCCTGCTCGGCCAGGAATTGACCGAACTCTCGGCCGGCGCCCGTGATCGTTTCCGCGTCGACCACACCGGCTACATCTTCCAGCAATTCAACCTGCTGCCGTTTCTGTCGGTGCGTGAAAACGTCGAGCTGCCTTGCCACTTTTCCAAGCTGCGCGCACAGCGGGCCCGGCAGCGCCACGGCAGTGTCGACCAGGCGGCTGCGACCTTGCTCGCGCACCTGGGTTTGAAGGACAAGGATCTGCTTGAGCGGCGCGCCGACTCGCTGTCCATCGGCCAGCAACAACGGGTCGCCGCGGCCCGTGCGTTGATCGGCCAACCGGAGCTGGTGATCGCCGACGAACCCACCTCAGCCCTGGACTACGACGCCCGCGAAGCCTTCATCCAGTTGCTGTTCGCTGAATGCCGCGACGCTGGCGCCAGCCTGTTGTTTGTCAGCCATGACCAGAGCCTGGCTTCGCTGTTCGACCGCAACCTGTCGCTGGCCGAACTCAATCGCGCCGCCACGCCCGCAGAGGTTTGAGATGTATCTGTTTCGTCTAGCCATGGCCAGCCTGGCTAACCGCCGCTTCACCGCGATCCTCACCGCTTTCGCCATCGCGCTTTCCGTTTGCTTGTTGCTGGCGGTGGAGCGCGTGCGCGTGGAGGCACGCAACAGTTTCGCCAGCACCATCAGCGGCACCGACCTGATCGTCGGTGCACGTTCGGGCTCGGTGAACCTGCTGCTGTACTCGGTGTTTCGTATCGGCAACGCCACCAACAATATTCGTTGGGACAGCTACGAGCACTTCGCCGCCAACCCCCAGGTGAAATGGGCGATTCCAATTTCCCTGGGTGACTCCCATCGCGGCTACCGGGTGATGGGCACCAACGAATCTTATTTCGAGCACTACCAGTACGGGCGCAAGCAAAACCTCGAACTGGCCAGCGGCCGCGCTTTCGCCACCGACCCGTTCGAAGTGGTGCTCGGCGCCGAAGTCGCCGACGCCCTGCATTACAAGCTCGGCGACAAGCTGGTGCTGGCCCATGGCGTGGCGGTGGTCAGCCTGGTCAAGCACGACGACAAACCCTTCACCGTGGTCGGCATCCTCAAGCGCACCGGCACTCCGGTGGACCGCACGCTGCATATCAGCCTGGGCGGCATGGAAGCGATCCATATCGACTGGCACAACGGCGTGCCGGCCCAGGGCAAAGGCCGCGTCAGCGCCGACCAGGCGCGCAATATGGACCTGACCCCACAAGCCATCACCGCGTTCATGCTCGGCCTGAACAACAAGATTTCCACCTTCGCCCTGCAGAGGGAGATCAATGAGTTCCGTGGCGAGCCGATGCTGGCGATCCTGCCGGGCGTGGCCCTGCAAGAGCTGTGGAGCATGATGGGCACCGCCGAGAAAGCCTTGTTCGTGATCTCGCTGTTCGTGGTGCTGACCGGTTTGATCGGCATGCTCACGGCTATTCTCACCAGCCTCAACGAACGCCGCCGCGAGATGGCGATCCTGCGTTCGGTGGGCGCGCGCCCCTGGCATATCGCCACCCTGTTGATCTTCGAAGCCTTCGCCCTGGCCTTGGCCGGCGTGGTGGCAGGCGTAGGGTTGCTGTACGTGTGCATCGCCGCGTCACGGGGTTACTTGCAGGCCAATTACGGCCTGGACCTGCCGATGTCCTGGCCGAGCGAATATGAATGGACCCTGCTGGCGGGTATCCTCGCGGCAGCGCTGTTGATGGGCAGCGTGCCCGCGTGGCGTGCCTATCGACAATCCTTGGCCGATGGCCTGTCCATCCGTTTATGAGGAAGGCTTCGATGCGTCGTGCCCTGTTTGCCCTGTTGCTGCTGATGAGCGTGCCCGTGTGGGCGGATGAGCCGCCCAGGGACTTGTCCTGGCAGGAGATGATCCCGCCGGATGCACCGCCGGAAATCCCCAATATGAAACCGCTGCACGACCTGTCGAACATGGCCGATGCCTTGTCCGTGGAAGCTGCGCCTGCGGCCAAGCAGGACCTGCCCAATGCCCCGGTGGTGCAAGGTCTCGACGGCCAGCATATCCGCCTGCCGGGTTATATCGTGCCGCTGGAGGTCAGTGAGGAAGGTCGCACCACCGAGTTCCTGCTGGTGCCGTATTTCGGCGCATGCATTCATGTGCCGCCACCGCCGTCGAACCAGATCGTGCATGTCAAAAGCGAAGTCGGCGTGAAGCTCGATGAGTTGTATCAGCCGTACTGGATCGAAGGCGCGATGCAGGTCAAGTCATCGTCAAGCGAACTGGCCGACGCCGGTTACCAGATGGATGCCGAGAAGATTTACATGTACGAGCTGCAGGAGTAGCGCTGATCACCCTTTCATTGAGCTGAGTCAAAAGACCGGACGGAACGATCTTTACCATTGGACGTACAACTTTTAAACGTCCTCTGGAGCTCCCATGAACAAGTCTCTGCTCGGCGCGTCCCTCTTCGCGCTCGCCCTCGTCGCCCCGGTCGCACACGCTCACCAAGCGGGCGATATCCTGGTACGAGCCGGTGCAATCACCGTGAACCCGGACGCCGACAGCGGCAAAGTCAAGGTTGACCAGGGCCCATTGGCCGGCACCAACCTGGGCGGCAAGGCGACCATGAGCAGCGACACCCAGTTGGGCTTGAACTTCGCCTACATGATCACCGACCACGTGGGTATCGAACTGCTGGCCGCCACGCCGTTCGAGCATGATGTGAAACTCAAGAACACCGCCCTGGGCGCCGCCAACGGCAAGCTCGGCTCGCTCAAACACCTGCCGCCAACCCTGAGCGTCGTGTACTACCCGCTGGACAACAAGTCGGCGTTCCAGCCCTACGTGGGTGCCGGTATCAACTACACCTGGATCTACGACGAACACGTTGGCGGCCGTGCCGAACAAGCCGGTTTCAGCAACTTCAAGGCCGAGAACTCCTGGGGCTGGGCCGCACAGATCGGCGCCGACTACATGATCAACGACAAATGGATGATCAACGCCCAGGCGCGCTACATCGACATCAGCACCAAGGCGACTGTGGATAACAATGCGCTGGGCCAGGGCACTCGCGCCAAGGTCAATGTGGACGTGGACCCAATGGTTTACATGGTGGGTATCGGCTACAAGTTCTAAGCAATATTTCACGAACACCACAAAACCAATGTGGGAGGGGGCTTGCCCCCGATAGCGGTGGATCAGTCCATGAATCTGTTGACTGACACTCTGCTATCGGGGGCAAGCCCCCTCCCACATTTGCTTTTGGGGTGGGTCAGCTGTGGCGGTAGAACCGGTCCAGCAACGCCGGCAACCCTGCCCGCCACGCCCGAGGCTTGATGCCAAAGGTGTGGAGGATCTTCTTGCAGGCCAACACCGCGTGCTGCGGTTCTTCTGCCGCGTCCGGCCGCGCCGCGTGGGCCTGGGCGGTGGGGGATTCAATGGCCAGCGCATGGAAGTTGCGCGCCTCGGTCAGGATCGCCTGGCCCAGGGCCAATGGCGTGGTCGCTTCATGCCCGGCATAGTGGTAGGTGCCCCACAACGGCGCCGCGCAATCGAGTTGCTTGAGCACCGAGATGATCACCCGTGCGGCATCGTCCACCGGCGTCGGGTTACCGCGACGGTCGTCCGCCATCAGTAACTCATCGGGTTTCTCGGCCCGGGCCAGGAAACGCCCGAGGGTGCCGTCGACGCTGTCATCCAGTAACCAGCCAAAGCGCAGCAGCACATGCTGTGGGCAAGTGGCCCGCACGCTTTGTTCGATACGCCACAACGCCTGGCCGCGCAGGCCCAGGGGCACCGGCTCGTCTTTTTCGCTGTAGGCGGTGGCGCGGGAGCCATCGAACACACGATAGCTGGACGGTTGCAGCAGGGTGATGCTGTGGTGCTGACACAGTTCGGCCAGGCGCTCGATGGCGAATTCCTGGCCGGCCAGGCGGGTCTCGCTTACGGCTTCGGCCTGGAACCAGTCGAAATAGTAGGCGAGGTTGATCAACGCATCGGGACGGGTGTCGTCGAGCAATTGGGTGAGGCTTGCGGCATCCCAGCCGTCTTGGGGCGGTTTGGGGGCGAGGAAACCGATGTCTTCCTCTGCACCGAGGCGAATCAGCGCCTGCCCGAGGGCATTCCCGCCGCCCAGTAACATAAGGCGCATTCGCATAGATTGAGCAGGCCCGGTCTGTTTGGAACGATGGTTATTATCGACAGGCATGTGCGCCTTGCCGTAGGTAGTTGCCAGAATCGTTGCATTTTGCGGGTTTGTAGCGCAACCGTCACGGATAAAGTGCGGGCTTGCAACTTGGCCTCGCCGGTTGCATATAGGGTAAATGAACCTTCCCGAATCAACGGACAAGGGTTTGCACGGCTTTCACCCCGCCGTCAGCACTTGGTTCCGTAGTACCTTTCCTTCGGTGACCAACGCCCAGGCCCAGGCGTGGCCGTTGATCCGCCAGCGCCGCTCGACACTGGTCGCCGCGCCCACCGGTTCCGGCAAGACGCTGACGGCCTTCCTGGCGGTGCTGGACGACCTGGTGCACCAAGGCCTGGCCAACGGCGGCGAACTGCCGGACCAAACCCTGGTGGTGTATGTGTCGCCGCTCAAGGCGCTGTCCAACGATATCCAGATCAACCTGCAAACCCCGCTGGCCGGCATTACCGAACATCTAGAGAAGCTGGGGCTGCCGCCGCTGGTAATCCGCACCGCTGTGCGCACCGGCGACACCCCGCAAAAAGACCGCGCCCAGATGCGCAAACGCGCACCGCATATCCTGGTAACCACTCCTGAATCGCTCTACGTGCTGCTCGGCTCGGATTCCGGCCGGCACATGCTCGCCAGCACACGTACGGTGATCGTCGATGAGATCCACGCCATCGCCGCCGGCAAGCGTGGCAGCCACTTGGCTCTGAGCCTGGAGCGCCTGCAAGGGCTGTGCGCCGAGCCATTGACCCGTATCGGCTTGTCGGCCACGCAAAAACCCATCGAAGCCGTCGCACGCTTTTTAGTCGGCACCGACCGTGATTGCGCCATTGTGGATATCGGCCACGCCCGCCCCCGGGACCTGGCGATCGAAGTACCGCCGGTGCCCCTCTCGGCGGTGATGGCCAACGATGTGTGGGCGCTGGTCTACGATCGCCTCGCGCAGTTGGCCCGCGAACACCGCACCACGCTGGTATTCGTCAACACTCGGCGCCTGGCCGAACGCCTGGCCCGGCACTTGAGCGAGCGCCTGGGCAAGACCGCCGTGGCCGCACACCACGGCAGTCTGGCCAAGGAAATGCGCCTGGACGCCGAACAACGCCTCAAGGCCGGCGAACTGCAAGTGTTGATCGCCACGGCGTCCCTGGAGCTGGGGATTGATATCGGCGAAGTGGACCTGGTGTGCCAGATCGGCTCACCCGGTTCCATCAACGGCTTCCTGCAACGGGTCGGCCGTTCCGGGCACCAGGTCGGCGGCACGCCCAAGGGGCGCCTGTTTGCCACCACCCGCGACGACCTGATCGAGTGCGCCGCGCTGCTCGACTGCGTACGCCGTGGCGAGCTGGATACCTTGCATATTCCCGTGGCACCGCTCGATGTGCTGGCCCAGCAGATCATCGCCGAGGTCAGCGCCCAGGAATGGCCGGAACAGGCGCTGCTGGCGCTTATCCACCGCGCCGCGCCCTACGCCCAACTGGACGAACGCCACTACCAGGCCCTTTTGCAGATGCTCAGCGAGGGCTACAACGGCCGCCAGGGTATGCGCAGCGCCTACCTGCACCGCGACGCCGTGACCCACACCCTGCGCGGCCGCCGTGGCGCAAGGCTCACGGCGGTAACCAGCGGCGGCACGATCCCCGACAATGCCGACTACAGCGTGTTGCTGGAGCCGCAAAGCCTGAATATCGGCAGCGTCAACGAAGACTTTGCGGTGGAAAGCATCGCCGGGGATATCTTCCAGCTCGGCAATACCTCCTATCGCATCCTGCGGGTCGAAGCCGGCAAGGTGCGGGTCGAGGATGCCCAGGGCCAACCTCCGACCATTCCGTTCTGGCTGGGTGAAGCCCCCGGGCGCAGCAACGAGTTATCGGTGGCCGTGGCCCGCTTGCAAGGGCAATTGGACAGCTTGCTCGGCGCCACGCCCGGCGACCTGCAACCGGCCCTCGACTGGCTTACCGGCACCTTGGGCCTCAATGTCGCCAGCGCCGACCAACTGTTGGATTACCTCGCCCGGTCGCGCCAGGCCCTGAGCGCCCTGCCGTCCCAGGACACATTGATCATGGAACGGTTTTTCGATGCATCCGGCGGCACCCAGTTGATCATCCACACGCCGTTTGGCAGCCGCATCAACCGCGCCTGGGGCCTGGCCCTGCGCAAGCGCTTTTGCCGCACCTTCAATTTCGAACTGCAAGCGGCGGCCAGTGAAAATGCCATCGTGCTGTCGTTGTCCACCAGTCACAGCTTCGCGCTGGATGAGGTGTGGCGTTACCTCAACAGCAACAGTGCCGAGCACATCCTGATCCAGGCCGTGCTGGATGCGCCACTGTTCGGTGTGCGCTGGCGCTGGAATGCCGGCGTGGCCCTGGCGCTGCCGCGTTATAGCGGCGGGCGCAAGGTGGCGCCGCAGATCCAGCGTATGAAGAGCGAAGACCTGATCGCCAGCGTATTTCCCGACCAGATCGCCTGCCTGGAAAACCTCGCCGGCGAACGCGAAATCCCCAACCATCCGCTGGTGGAGCAAACCCTCGACGACTGCCTGCACGAGGCCATGGACAGCGACGCCTGGCTGGCGCTGCTGCGGCGCATGGAGCGCGGCGACGTGCGGTTGATCAGTCGCGACCTGCCCGCGCCCTCGCCCATGGCCGCAGAAATCCTCAGCGCTAAACCCTATACCTTCCTCGACGACGCGCCCCTTGAAGAGCGCCGCACCCAGGCCGTGCTCAACCGCCGCTGGAGCGACCCGCAGAGCACTGACGACTTGGGCGCCCTGGATGCCGACGCCATCGCCGGTGTGCGCGAAGAAGCCTGGCCGGCGCCCAATGGCCTGGATGAAATGCATGAGGCGCTGATGAGCCTGGCGTGCATCGCAGCGAGCGAAGTTACGCCGCAATGGGCCCAATGGTTGCAGGCATTGCGCAAGGCCGGGCGGGCCTATCAGTTGTCCAACGGAATGTGGGTCGCCGTAGAGCGCTTGAGCTGTTTGCAGGCGCTGTATCCCAACGATCTGCCGTTGCTGCCGGGGTTCGATGAGCCCTGGTCCTTTGATGAAGCGCTGGTGGAAGTACTGCGTGCGCGCCTCAGCGGTTTTGGCCCGCTGACCCTGGTCGAGATCGCAACGCCCCTGGCATTACCGGTGGTGGCGATTACCCAGGCCCTGGCACGCCTGGAACAAGAAGGCTACGTGCTGCGCGGCCACTTCAGCCCCGGCGTAGGTGAAGAACAATGGTGCGAACGTCATTTGCTGGCGCGCATTCATCGCTACACGGTCAAGCGCCTGCGCCGGGAAATCGAGCCGGTGGCATTGCAGGATTTCATGCGCTTTCTGTTCGATTGGCAACACCTGTCCGACAGCACCCGCGGCCAGGGCAGCGCCGTGTTGCCGCAGATTGTCGGCCAGTTCGAAGGCTATGCCGCCGCCACGTCGGCCTGGGACACAGACCTGCTCAGCGCCCGCATCAAGGATTACTCATCGACCTGGCTCGATGACCTGTGCCGCAGCGGCAAGCTGGTGTGGACGCGCCTGAGCAACAAGGCCGGCGCCATGGCGTTGCGCAGCACCCCGGTGGTTTTGCTCCCCCGTAGCCAGGTAGCGTTGTGGAGCGGGCTGACCGAGCCTACCGACAGCACCACCTTGTCGCCCAAGGCGCAGAAGGTCCACCTGGCCCTGCGCGAGCATGGCGCGCTGTTTTTCGATGAACTGGTGCACGAGGCCCATTTGCTGCGCAGCGAGCTGGAGACAGCCTTGCAGGAACTGGTAGGCGCCGGCTTGGTGAATGCTGACAGCTTCGCCGGCCTGCGCGCCTTGACCACCCCCGCCAGCAAACGCCAGGCGCGCAGCAGTCGACGTGGGCGCGGGGCGTTTGTCGGCGGTATGGACGATGCCGGGCGTTGGGCCTTGGTTCGCCGCTCGGCGACCGCCGCCGGCGCGCCTTCGGCCGAGACCCTGGAGCATGTGGCGATGACCCTGCTGCGCCGTTATGGCGTGGTGTTCTGGCGGCTGCTGGAGCGTGAGGCGGACTGGTTGCCAAGTTGGCGCGAGCTGCTGCGCACTTTCCATCGGTTGGAGGCACGGGGCGAGATCCGTGGCGGGCGGTTTGTCAGTGGGTTGGCGGGGGAGCAGTTTGCATTACCGGAGGCGATACCGTTGCTGCGCGAGGTGCGGCGGCGGCCCCATGATGGGAGTTTGATTGCGGTGTGTGGGGCGGATCCGTTGAATCTTGTCGGCACGCTGTTGCCGGGAGCCAAGGTGCCAGCGGTGAGCGGTAATCGGGTTGTCTATCGTGATGGGGTGCCGGCAGCGGTGATGGTTGGGGGCAAGCAGCAGGTTTTGTTGGAGGTGGATCAGCGGGCGGTGCAGGAGAAGTTGATCAGGCGCTGACCTTGAGGGCCTCATCGGGGGCAAGCCCCCTCCCACACTTGAAATGTGTTCACAAATCTAAATGTGGGAGGGGGCTGGCTGATGAGGCCAGCATAACCAACATCATCATTGCGGCCTGGCCTGCGCCGCCTCCGGCTCTTCCACCTGCGGCATACGTCTTGGCAACAATACCTGCTGTGGATAAGTCTGCGCAAAGTGCACCTCATCACAGTTATCCACAAGTTTTTTCAACCGTTGGTTAAACGCCCGGCTGACCGCATATTGCCCACCCGACACCGTACGGAACTGTGCGGTAAGCACCACGCCATTGAGGTCCATCTTGTCCACGCCAAATACTTCAAGCGGCCCTTGCAGGTTGTACTTGAGGAACACGTCGTCGCGAATCGATTGGCCCGCTTCGCGGATCAGTTCCACGGCCTTGTCCACGTCAGTGTCGTAGGTGAATTGCACCGAGAAGAAGGCATAGGCGAACTGCCGCGACTGGTTGGTGACCGCCTTGATCTGGCCGAACGGCACCGAATGCACAAAACCCTTGCCGTCGCGCAGGCGCAGGGTGCGGATGGTCAGGCCTTCGACGGTGCCGGCATGGCCGGAGTCGAGCACCACCCAGTCGCCGATGGACAGGGTATCTTCGATGATGATGAACAGGCCGGTGATCACGTCCTGCACCAACTGCTGGGAGCCGAAACCGATGGCCAGGCCCACCACGCCGGCACCCGCCAGCAACGGCGCGACGTTGATGCCAAGATTTGCCATGGTGGTGATCGCGCAAATCACCACCAGGATGATCTTCACCGCATTGCGCAACAGCGGCAGGATGGTTTTCACCCGCGTGCTGGGCTGGCGGCTGGAGCGTTTATTCACCGGCGGCTTGAGGGCTTCCTGGATCGCCGTGTCCAGCACCACCCAGAACAGCCAGGTCACCAACAGAATCAGGCCGATGCTGCTCAGGGAATCACTGATGGCCCGGCCCACCGAGTTGCGCTGGGCGAACTCGAATAGCGATACGCCCCAGATACGCCCGAGGATTTCGATAAAGGCAATGGCCATGACGATACGCAGGATCGCGTGCAGCAAACTGAGGAAGCGCTCCTTGTAGGCGCCGCTGCGTTGGATCGCCACCTGGCCGCGGGACTTGAACAGGTGTTGCAGCACGGTGCTGAGAAACACTGTGCCGATCAGCAGCAGCGTGGTGAGCAGTGCGCAACGCAGGGCCTTTTGGTTGTCGTCGCCGGCGCCAATCAGGTTGACCGCCGAGACCAGCACCATCAACAGGATCGGCCAGTACCAAAGCCCGGAAAACACCCGCAGCGATTGCTGCAAGGCCGGGTGCTTAAGGCGCTGGGCCAACGGCCGGTTACGGATCAAATGGGCCACCGGACGGCGCAGGCGCACCACCAGCACACCAAAAATTACTGCGGCAAACAGGCCGGTAAATACCGCGATGCTGCTGGTGATATTGCCGCCCAGTTGACGAGCGATCTGCGGGCTGGTCAATGCGTCGCTGAGGGCGGCGAGGAAACCGATCAGGAACAGCGGCTTGGGGCAGTAGTCACGAATAATCTGCACGGCGGGCCGCTTGTGCCCGACGTTAAACATCACAATGACGCACAGCAGCATCGAGGTCGAAAAGATGCCGCTGCTGGTGGCATAGGCAAAACACAGCGCCAGCGCACGGCCCACCGAAGCGGCCAAGAAGTGACTCACATAGAGGGTCAGCGGCAGGCAGATCAACGCTGGAATCGTGTAGGGCACGATGTAGCCGAGCAAGCCTTGCAAGCGCTGGCGTCGTGCGACGAACGGGCCGCGGCTGGAGCGCTGCACGACCCAGTGCCCCAGTAACGTCAACACGGCAAAGGCACCGATCCACACCCCGGACAACAGCAGAAAATCGCCGGCCACACTCCACGGCGAGCGCGCGGCGGTCTGGTCGACCAGGCGACCCACTTCATCCGCCGCCCGGTCGGCACGCAGGCGCCAGGCGTCGACGAGGTTCTGGTTGAGGTCGAGCTTGTCCTGCACGTCATCGATACTGGAACTGATGGCCCCGAGCAGCCCGCCCTCCACCAACAGCTCCGGCTTGGCCGGCGTTTCGGTGGCAGGCGCAGTGGCCGCGGCTTGCAGTGCGCCGTTGCCGCATAGCACCAGCGCGGCGAGCAGTAATGCAGTCTTTAGATTCAGCAAAACAGCGGGCTCCTTCAGCAGGGTCTGTAAGGAACTGACGGGTTTGGCCTTGGATCGTTCCCTGCGCTTTTCGGGCATGTGATTTAAAACGGTGGGAGGGACTTGCCCCCTCCCACATTTAGTACCCCGTACCGTCTGTAGGAATGTGGAAACTTTCAGGCAAATATCGCAGTCATCCCATAACGGAGGTCAACCCACCCATCATTTACGGGAGCAAGCATGGCGGCGATTCATATCGGCATTTCCGGCTGGCGGTACACGCCCTGGCGCGGGGACTTCTACCCCGAGGGGCTGACCCAGAAACGCGAGCTGCAGTTTGCGTCACGTGCCGTCAACAGCATCGAAATCAACGGCTCGTTCTACGCCCTGCAAACCCCCAAGCGCTACGCCGAATGGTATGCCGATACGCCTGAGGGCTTCGTGTTCAGCGTCAAGGCGCCGCGCTATATCACCCATATCCTGCGCCTGCGGGAGGTGCACAAGCCGATGGCGAATTTCTTCGCCTCCGGGGTATTGGAGTTGAAGGAAAAACTTGGCCCCATCCTTTGGCAGTTCCCGCCCAGCTTCAAGTTCGACGCAGTGCTGTTTGAGACCTTCCTTGCCGAACTGCCCACCGACACTTATCAGGCCGCCGCCCTCGCCCGCCAACACGAGTCGCGCCTGAACGGCAAGGCCAGCATGAAAGCCTATGCCAAGAAGCCGTTGCGCCATGCGGTGGAGATTCGCCACAAGAGTTTTGCCGTGCCGGAATTTGTGCAGATGCTGGACAAGCACGGCGTCGCCCTGGTGGTGGCGGACACCGCCGGCAAGTGGCCGTATATCGAAGACGTCACTGCCAATTTCATGTACTTGCGCTTGCACGGCGACAAGCAATTGTATGCCAGTGGCTATAGCGCCGAAGCGCTCAAGCGCTGGGGCGATCGCATCGAGCGCTGGGCCCATGGCAAGCAACCTGCGGACGCGCACCTCGTCGCCCCGCAGCATAAGCCTCGCGCCCGTAAACAGCGCGATGTGTTCTGTTTTTTCGACAACGACATCAAAGTTCGCGCGCCCTTCGATGCACGGCAATTGCTGCAGCGTTTCGAACTGGACAAGCACCTGGCCACCGAGCCCGGCAAGTTGCCGGAACCCGGAGTATTGCCATGACCCAGCCCGAATTGATCCCGATCACACCGACCACCGCCATCACCCGTTTCACCGTGCTGACGGTCAATATCCACAAGGGCTTCACGGCCCTGAATCGGCGCTTCATCTTGCCCGAGCTGCGCGAGGCAGTGCGCAGTGTGGGCGCTGACATGGTGTTCCTGCAGGAAATCCACGGCACCCACGAACGTCATCCCCAGCGCTATAGCGACTGGCCGAAAATGCCGCAGTATGAATTCCTCGCCGACAGCATCTGGCCGCAGTTTGCCTATGGTCGCAATGCGGTCTACCCCCATGGCGACCATGGCAATGCACTGCTGTCAAAATTCCAGATTATCCGCTACGACAACCTCGATATTTCCCAAAGCGGCCACGAAAACCGTGGCCTGCTGCATTGCGTGCTGCGCTTGCCGGGTGGCGAGCGCGAGATACATGCAATCTGCATCCACCTGGGCTTGCGCGAGGTACATCGCCAGCAGCAATTGCGTTTGCTGGAACAGCGCATCCGCGAGATCCCGGCCGATGCGCCGTTGGTGGTCGCCGGCGATTTCAACGACTGGCGCCAAAAGGCCGACCTGAGCCAAAGCGGCCTCCATGAGGTGTTTGTCCACGCCCATGGCAAGCCGGCACGCACCTTCCCGGCACGCCTGCCGTTGCTGCCACTGGATCGCATCTATGTGCGCAACCTGACGATCCATAATCCTCGCGTGCTCACCACGCGGCCCTGGTCTCACCTGTCGGATCATGTGCCCCTGTCGGTGGAGATTGAGCTATGAACGTTGCGGTAGAGCATATCGCCACCGACCAGCCGCCGGACGACAGCAAAGCCCGCGACCTGGATTACGGCTGGCAGAGCGGCAACCGTGTTGAGTTGCTGGAGAATGGCGAGGCGTACTTTCCCGCCGTGTTCGACGCCTTGCGCGGCGCCCAGCGCGAAATCCTGTTGGAAACCTTCATCCTGTTTGAGGACAAGGTCGGCCATGAGCTGCAAGGCATCCTTATCGAAGCGGCGCAGCGCGGGGTGAAAGTGGTGGTGAGCCTCGATGGATTTGGTTGTGGCGAACTGAGCCCGGCCTTTCTCAGCGAATTGGCCGAGGCTGGAGTGATGGTGCAGATGTTTGACCCAGCCTCCAAGACCTTGGGCATTCGCACCAACTGGTTCCGCCGCCTGCACCGCAAGATTGTGGTAGTGGACGCCAACGTGGCGTTTATCGGCGGGATCAATTTTTCTGCCGACCACTTGGCGGACTTCGGCCCCGAGGCCAAGCAGGATTATTCAGTGCAGGTGATCGGCCCGGCCGTGGCTGACCTGCACCATTTCGCCCTGGCCCAAAGCGGTCGCCAGGTGCGCAGCCGTCGTGGCTGGCGACGGCGTCAGCAGCGGCCTTCGCCCTGGACCAACGAGCAAGGTGACGGCCTGGTGCGCCTGATTTATCGCGACAATGTCCAGCATCGCGATGACATCGAAGAGGCGTATATCCATGCCTTGAGCCAAGCCCGCCGGCGGGTGGTGATCGCCAACGCCTACTTCTTCCCTGGCTATCGCCTGCTGCGCGAGATTCGTAACGCGGCGCGCCGTGGCGTGCACGTGCAATTGATCATGCAGGGCCAGCCCGATGTGCTGCTGGCCAAGCTCGCGGCGCGCATGCTCTACGACTATCTGCTCAAGGATGGTGTGGCGATTCACGAGTATTGCCAACGCCCGCTGCACGGCAAGGTTGCGCTGGTGGATGACGAATGGAGCACCGTGGGCTCCAGCAACCTCGACCCGCTGAGCCTGGCATTGAACCTGGAAGCCAATGTGCTGATTCGCGACCGGGCATTCAATCAGCAGTTATACGAACGCCTGGAAGCACTTGCCAGGAATCATTGCCAGACCATACCCGCAAAGCGCAAGCCGCGACTGTGGCTTTGGCGCCTGACCGTGGGTTTCCTGGTGTTCCATGTGATGCGCCACTTCCCTGCGCTGACCGGCTGGTTGCCAGCGCACAAGCCGCGCTTGAAACCTTTTGAGAGTAGGCCCCATGACGCCTGAAACCAGCGGTTCGCGGTTCAAGCGCTGGAAAAAACCGCTGACGATTGCGTTCTTCCTGCTGCTGATCGTGCTGTTCACCTTGCTCGCCCGGCGTATCGACTGGAGCGAAGTGTTCCAGACCCTGAGCGACTTCAAGCTGCGCACGTTGCTCGTCGCTGGCGCACTGACCTTGTGCAGTTTTATCGTCTATGCCTGTTTCGATCTGATCGGCCGCACCTACATTCGCCAGCCGCTGCGCTGGAAACAAATCCTGCCGGTGGGCATCATCAGTTACGCGTTCAACCTCAACCTCAGCGCCTGGGTAGGCGGCATCGCCATGCGCTATCGGCTGTATTCCCGACTGGGAGTGAGCACCAGCAATATCGCCAAGATCCTCGGCCTGAGCCTGGCCACCAATTGGTTTGGCTATATGGCTCTGGCCGGGGTGGTGTTCAGCAGCGGGCTGGTTACCATGCCGCCCGGCTGGAAGCTCAGCAGTGGCGCCTTGCAAGGTGTCGGCGTGTTGTTGGTAATCGCAAGCCTTGGGTATCTGGCGGCATGCCGGTTTTCGAAAAAACGCGCATGGTCGATCCGTGGCATCGAGATCAACCTTCCGTCACTGCGCATGGCCTGTTTGCAACTGGCCCTGGGCGCCTTGAACTGGTCGCTGATGGCAGCGGTGATCTTTACCTTGCTGCCGGCCAAGCTGGATTACCCGCTGGTGTTGGGGGTGTTGCTGATCAGTGCGATTGCTGGGGTGGTCACCCACATACCTGCCGGGCTTGGGGTGTTGGAGGCGGTATTTGTCGCCCTGCTGCAACACGAGGCGTCGCGGGGGAGTTTGCTGGCGGGCTTGATCGCGTATCGGGCGATTTATTTTATTTGCCCGCTGTTGATTGCCTTGGTGATGTACCTGGGCGTGGAGGCGAAAGCCAAGGCCCTGCGGGTAAAGAAGACACCCGCTTAGCGCGTCAGCGGGATTGAATGATGCTTAACCGCTCGCCCACCACCATCTCGGTAATCCAGTCCACCAGGATCGAGGTGTAGGCCTGTTGCGACACCGGGTCACTCAGGGAATGGTCGGCACCATCGATGATGCGGTGGGTCAGGGAGTGGGTCTGCTGGCACGCCGCACGATAGCTCATGATGGTGGCGTGGGGCACATGATCGTCGGTTTCCGATTCGACGATCAACACATCGCCAGTAAATTGTGCGCAGGCATGCAAGGCACGGTTGGTCTCGGCATGCACGAGGGTGCCGCGGTAATCCATCAAGTCGGCTTTATCCAAGTCGCGCTTGGGCTTGAGCCATTCCTGGTCGCGGTACAGCGCGGGCACTCGCAACGCCAGCCAACGCACTGGGCGTAACGAGGTGAGGATGGCCGCCAGGTAGCCGCCATAGCTGGTGCCAACCACCGCCACCGCCGAGGTGTCGATAGCCGGGTGAGACAGCAGGCGGTCGTAGGCGGCCAGCAGGTCGCGCAGGTTGTCTTCACGGGTAACGCGGGATAACGGAATGCCAGTGCCGGCGTGGCCGCGCAAGTCGAAGGTCAGGCATACGCAGCCCAGGCCGGCAATGCCTTTGGCTCGCTCCAGGTCGCGCTCCTGGCTGCCGCCCCAACCGTGCACAAACAACACGCCGGGCACTTTGGATTTTGGGCTGAGGAATGTCCCGCTCATCTGTTCGTGGTCTATATCGATGGAGATGCTCTCGCTTCTAGCCGTCATAAGGTTTGACCGTCACATATTTGAGAAGAAATTCGCTGTTTTCGGCCGGACCTCGATATACCTCGATGGCATCCGCCGGCAGCGCTTGCTCCACGTAGGTTTCCACCGAGGACACACGAATGGCCTTGAGGCCCGGGTTGTTGATAAAGCTCTGCAGCGCCGCGACCTCCGCGCTGCTCGCGCCGCCCATGCGCCAGGATTGCTCGAGCACACCACTGCGCCGTTGATTGTCGCTGTCCAGACCCTGGGCGATATCGTAGTTGCGCCGCGAGGCGTAAAAGCCCGGGTAGGCTTCGTCGGCAGCGTTGTCGAACACCCGAGCCTGCTCGATGGCTTCACGCACATCCTCTGGCAATTCCAGGGTGAGCAGGTCTTCGTAGTAACCGCGCACGACCAAGAGATTGGAGCCGCCGTAAACTTCTTCGCCCTGCCCGTCCTGGGTCAGGTACTGCTCGCCGCAGTAGCTGAATACGTGAGCGCCGATAAAGCTCTGGCCCACACTGTGGGTGACCACGTCGTGCAGGTCCTGTTCCAGCACCACGCCCTCGCTGAACATCTTGCTCGCTTCTGGACGTGCCAAGACCGCGTCGAATTCATCGAGGCTGTGGATAACTTCCTGGCCACGTCCTGCGCAGGCATGCACGGGCTTGAGGCGAATCGGACCGCTGTAGAGCAGACGAGTGGCGGCGGGCCTGGCGTCGTCGAGGCTGAACACACTCAAGCCATCCAACACGACGTCGCGTACGCGCTCGCAGAAGAGCGGCGACCAGCCTTCAGGCGCCTTTGCCTCGGGGCCCAGCAGGCCATGGCTGATGGCTTTGGTGCAGATGAAATCGTGGTCGACATAACCGCCCCACAAATCTTCGGGCCCTTTGATATTGAGTTCACGCGCCTGGGCGGGCCCGACCAGAGTTTGTGTGGGCAAAAGATACAGTTCACGCCCAGCGTGCAAATCGGGGTCGTAACTGCCACCGAATTTGAGCCCGAGGATCTGCGCCAGCCAGCGAGCCAAGGCGCGGTTGGTTTCGACTTCCTGCTGCGGCGCGCCCTCTCGCGTGGAGTGTGCGACCACCAGTTTTTTACGATTCGATGGGGTCATGCGTTCCCCTTGGCTATCCCGCTCTTATGTGTATCACAAAGGCTGCATGGATCAGGCCAACGCACAGGTAGAAGGGATGGGCTTTAAATCAATCAGTTGCAAGGAAAGTGATGGCCGTTAGCCTGTTTTATTCTGCACGACCTGCGTTACACCACACGGCGTTCTGCACGATTCAAACACCAAACCGGTTGCGGTAGTCGCTGGGGGCCAGGCCGGTAATTTTCTTGAAGATTGCACGAAAAGCGCTGGGATCCTGATAGCCCACGGTCCAGGCGATGTGGTCGATCGTGCCGTTGGTGAACTCCAGCATCTGTCGCGCCTTGCCTACCCGCAGGTGCTGGCAGTACTCGGTGGGCTTCAACCCGGTCGCAGTGCGAAAACGCCGCAGGAACGTGCGCTCTTCAAGGTTCGCCTCCCGTGCCATCGCCGCCACGCCGACATCCACCGCGCCACTGGCTTGCAGCCAATGCTGGACCTTGAGGATTGCGCTGTCGCCATGC
The DNA here is from genome assembly GCF_001439685.1 of Pseudomonas libanensis. Taxonomy (GTDB): domain Bacteria; phylum Pseudomonadota; class Gammaproteobacteria; order Pseudomonadales; family Pseudomonadaceae; genus Aquipseudomonas; species Aquipseudomonas libanensis. The sequence goes on along the minus strand of NZ_JYLH01000022.1, from coordinate 42,907 downwards.
CTGAGAATCGGCGCAAAGTTGCTGCCGCACTGGCTGGCGCTGTCGCGGTGTTCGATCACCAGAAACCGCGCCGTGTCGGCCGCGATGCTTGGGCCCATCAGCCGGTCGACCAGGCGCAGGCCCAGCTCGGACCAGGCCATCAGCCCAGCGGTGGTGATCAGGTCGCCGTCATCGACAATGGGTTTATCCGCCTCCAGGCGCACCGCCGGGTAACGGGCCGCGAAGGTTTTCGCGGATGACCAGTGGGTGGTGGCGCTGCGCCCGTCCAACAGGCCGCTGCGCGCCAGCATGATCGAGCCGATGCACACGCCGCCAAGCACCGTGCCGGCGGCATGCTGCTGGCGGATCCACTCCAGCAGCGCGGGCGGCGCCTGATCTTCGGTGAATTCACCAATCGACGGGGGCACCAGCACGGCCATCATCGATTGGCCCGGACCTGGGTGGCTGTCAAACCCGCGCGCAGGCGTACCGTGGGCATCCACCTGCCAGTGGCTGACCCGCAACAGGGGCAGTTGCCCGGTTCGATGCTCGGCGGCGATGCGATTAGCCACCCCGAACAGGTCGGTCAGGCCATGCACCGCCGCCAGTTGCGCGCCCTGGTAGACCAACACCCCCAGCTCGACGGTCTCGCGTTCCACGGTCATTGTCAGTTTTCCCCCTGTTATTGTCGGTGCAGCCAATCCTCGGCCTGATCGCCAGCTAAGATACTAGGCCCATCAACCCATCACGAGGCGATACACATGGCCAAGCAGGCGCTCATCCTAATCGATATCCAGAACGACTACTTCCCACAAGGCAAGTGGCCCCTCGACGGCGTGGAAGCCGCGGCGGACAAGGCGGCGCAAGTGCTACAGGCGTTTCGCCAGGCCGGCGATGCAGTGATTCATGTGCGGCATGAATTCGAAGGCGACGACGCACCGTTCTTTGCGCCGGGCTCCGTAGGCGCGCACTTGCATGCCAAGGTGTTGAACGAGGGCGATGAACCGGTCGTGCTCAAGCACTTTGTGAATGCGTTTCGCCAAACCAACCTGCGCACTTTGCTGGAACAACGCAGCATCACCGATGTGGTGGTAGTCGGCAGCATGAGCCATATGTGCGTGGATGCCGTGGCGCGGGCGGCGGCGGACCTGGGCTACAAAGTCACGGTGATCCATGACGCGTGTGCCACTCGCGATCAGGAATTCAACGGGCAGGTCATCCCGGCGGCTCAGGTACAAGGGGCATACATGGCAGCCCTGGCCTTCGGCTATGCGGGCGTGGTGTCGGCGGATGAATTCTTGACGGCGCAAGCGGCGGCCGTGTGACCGCCACCCGGGTCGATGGCTTCAGCGTGTAGCAATGATGAACAGCCGTGGGAATGGCAGCAATACAGTGCCATCGGCCAGGGCCGGGTAGGCCTGGGTGATTCGCACCTGGTACGCCTGCAGAAAAGCGGTTTTTTCATCACTGCTCAACGGCGCGAGAAAGGGCCGCAATGCCGACGCCTTGAACCACTCCACTACCGCCGCGTGATCCGCCAGCGGGTGCTGATAAGTGGTGCGCCATACATCTACGGCACCGCAATGCTTGCTCAGCAGTTCGTAGTAGTAGCTGGCGGTGTGCCGCTCGTTGTGTTTGACCGCACCGATCTTCACCGACCATGGGCCGTCGGCCGCGACTTCGCGGGCCAGCCGGTGGGCTGGCTCGTCAAGGTTGTCTGGTGTTTGCACCGCCAGCGTGCCGCCTGGGTTCAGTTGGTTGATCAAGTGCGGGTAGAGCATGGCGTGGTCGGGCAGCCATTGCAGCGAGGCATTGGCCAGGATCACATCGAAACTCTGTGCCGGGCTCCAGGCACCGATATCTGCCAGCTCAAAGTTCAGCGCCGGCAGGCGCTTGCGGGCGTCGGCCAACATGTCATCGGAGCTGTCCATGCCGGTCACCTGCGCCTCGGGGAAGCGTTCGGCCAGCACTTCAGTGGAGTTGCCCGGCCCACACCCCAAGTCAACGGCTGTGCGCACGTCAGTAGTGGGGATGGCCGCGACCAGGTCACGGACGGGACGAGTGCGTTGCTGTTCGAACAGCGTGTATTGCTTGGCGGACCAACTCATACGTCTCTCCTTGTTTTAGAGGCGGGCTACAGCCTAAATCGAGTGCCCCATGAGAACAAATGTATCCAGTGGACGACGCCTGGGCATAGCCGATAAAAAACCCCCGAAGCTTTCGCTATCGGGGGTTTTGTTTATTCCGGGAGCCTTGGACCGCCCTCAGAACGGGATATCGTCATCAAAGCTGTCGAAATCCTGGGCCGGTTGCGGTGCAGCCTGCTGTGGTGCTGGACGCGACTCACGCTGTGGCTGCTGGGCTGGCTGCGGACGCGACTGCTGTGGACGCGGTGCCGAGTTGGACATGCCGCCCTGGCCTTGTTGGTCGCCCTGTGGACGGCCGCCCAGCAGCTGCATGGTGCCTTGCATGTCGACCACGATTTCGGTGGTGTAGCGCTTGATACCGTCTTTTTCCCACTCGCGGGTTTGCAGTTTGCCTTCGATGTAGACCTGAGAACCTTTGCGCAGGTACTCACCGGCGATCTCAGCGACCTTGCCGAACATCGACACGCGGTGCCATTCGGTTTTCTCGACCTTCTGGCCGGTCTGCTTGTCGGTCCACTGTTCGCTGGTCGCCAGACTCAGGTTGGTCACGGCATTACCGTTAGGCAAGTAGCGAACTTCGGGATCCTGGCCGCAAGTACCGACCAATATGACTTTGTTAACCCCACGGGCCATAACGTTCTCCTAGGCTGGGCGCGCTGTCGGCACTGGGTTGACCAGTTGCTCGAGCGTCGCGCGATCCAATAATTCGGTGTCCAATTTGATGTAAATGGCCGCCTCTTCAGCGACCACGACTGCATCCGTTACCCCTACGACGGCCTTCAGGCGCTCTACCAGGCCGGCTTCGCGGATCGCCTCGGGCGATAGCGGCAAACGCAGGCTTGTGACGTAGGGAGGTTCGCGCATGGTAACAGCAAAGACCAGCCAAAGTGCAGCCAGCCCGGCGCATCCGAGGAACACAACCGACAAACCGCCATGCTGGAACATCCAGCCCCCCATGATGCCGCCCAGCGCAGAGCCGAGGAACTGGCTGGTGGAATACACCCCCATGGCCGTGCCCTTGCCACCGGCCGGCGAAACTTTACTGATCAGCGATGGCAGCGAGGCCTCCAGCAGGTTGAATGCGGTGAAGAACACCACCGTACCGATGACCAGTGCTCGCAGGCTATCGCCGAACTGCCAGAAGAATAGCTCAGTGAGCATCAACGTCGCGACGGCGCCGAGCAGAACTCGTTTCATTTTGCGTTTTTTCTCGCCATAGATGATGAACGGGATCATGGCGAAGAACGAAATCAGCAGCGCGGTAAGGTACACCCACCAGTGCTGCTCCTTGGGCAGGCCGGCTTTTTGCACCAGGGCAAGGGGCAAGGCGACGAAGCTGCACATCAGCATGGCGTGCAACACAAAGATACCCAAATCCAGGCGCAGCAGGTCTGGGTGCTTGAGGGTGGGCAGCAACGCCTGGCGGGCGACACCGGATTCACGATGGGCCAGCGTGCCAGTAGAGCGCGGCACCATAAAGGCAACTATCACGATACCGAACAATGCCATGCCGCCGGTGGCCAGGAACAACCCGTGCAAGCCAAACGCACGGGTCAGCAAAGGGCCGACCACCATCGCCACGGCAAACGACAGGCCGATGGTCATGCCGATCATGGCCATGGCCTTGGTGCGGTGCTGTTCACGGGTCAGGTCCGACAGCAAGGCCATAACCGCAGCGGAAATCGCGCCCGCACCCTGCAGGATGCGCCCGGCGATCACGCCCCAGATCGAATCGGACTGGGCCGCGAGCACGCTGCCCAAGGCGAACACGATCAGCCCGAGATAAATCACCGGGCGACGGCCAATGCGGTCGGAAATGATCCCGAACGGAATCTGGAAAATCGCCTGGGTCAGGCCATAGGCGCCAATCGCCAGGCCGATCAAAGCGGGGGTCGCGCCTGCGAGATCCATTCCATAGGTCGCCAGCACCGGCAACACCATAAACATGCCCAGCATACGGAAGGCGAACACCAGGGCCAGACCGCTTGCCGCTCGGGTCTCGCCGCTACTCATGCGTTCGCTGTGGGGATCGTGCATGGAAAAACCTCGTGTGAACCGGCGGCGATTCTACCAGTCCCATCGATTGAGAGGGTATATGCGGCGCTTTGCCGCGCAGCTTTCATGTAAGGCTGCAAGCGGCCTTTTGACAGTGTATATTCATCCAGTCTTTAGCCGTATACTCCGGCATTATTTACGCCCGCCGTGCGAGGCCATCTTGGACAAGATCCTGATTCGTGGGGCTAGAACCCACAACCTGAAGAACATCGACCTGACCCTGCCCCGGGATAAACTGATCGTCATCACCGGTTTGTCCGGCTCCGGCAAGTCGTCCCTGGCGTTCGACACGCTGTATGCCGAAGGTCAGCGTCGTTATGTGGAATCGCTGTCGGCCTATGCACGGCAGTTCCTGTCGATGATGGAAAAGCCCGACGTCGACACCATCGAAGGCCTGTCGCCGGCGATCTCCATCGAGCAGAAGTCGACCTCCCACAACCCGCGTTCCACCGTAGGCACCATTACCGAGATCTACGACTACCTGCGCCTGCTGTACGCGCGGGTTGGTATTCCGCGTTGCCCGGACCACGACATTCCTCTGGAAGCCCAGACCGTCAGCCAGATGGTCGACCTGGTACTGGCCCAGCCGGAAGGCGCCAAGCTGATGCTGCTGGCGCCGGTCATTCGCGAGCGCAAGGGTGAACACCTTTCGGTCTTCGAAGAGCTGCGGGCCCAAGGCTTCGTACGCGCACGCATCAATGGCAAGCTTTATGAGCTGGACGAAGCGCCGAAGCTCGACAAGCAGAAAAAGCATTCGATCGATGTGGTGGTCGACCGCTTCAAGGTGCGCGCCGACTTGCAGCAGCGTTTGGCGGAATCTTTCGAGACCGCGCTGAAGCTGGCCGATGGCATTGCCCTGGTGGCACCCATGGATGACGAGCCGGGCGAAGAGATCATCTTCTCCGCGCGCTTCGCCTGCCCGATCTGTGGCCACGCCATCAGCGAGCTGGAACCCAAGCTGTTTTCCTTCAACAACCCGGCCGGCGCCTGCCCGACGTGCGATGGCCTGGGCGTGAAGCAGTTTTTCGATATCAAGCGCCTGGTCAATGGCGACCTGACCCTGGCCGAGGGGGCGATACGGGGCTGGGACAGGCGTAACGTCTACTACTTCCAGATGCTGGGGTCGTTGGCGTCCCATTACAAGTTCAGCCTGGAAGTGCCCTTCAACCAACTGCCGGCCGACCAGCAGAAGGTCATTCTCCACGGCAGCGGCTCGCAGAACGTCGACTTCAAGTACCTGAACGACCGCGGCGATATCGTCAAGCGCTCGCACCCGTTCGAAGGCATCGTGCCGAACCTGGAGCGCCGCTACCGCGAAACCGAATCGGCGAGCGTGCGTGAAGAACTGGCTAAATTCCTCAGCACCCAGCCTTGCCCCGATTGCCGTGGCACGCGCCTGCGCCGTGAAGCACGACATGTGTGGGTAGGCGAGAAAACCCTGCCGGCGGTGACCAACCTGCCGATTGGCGATGCGTGCGAATATTTTGGCGTGCTCAAGCTGACCGGGCGTCGCGGAGAGATTGCCGACAAGATCCTCAAGGAAATTCGCGAGCGCCTGCAGTTCCTGGTCAACGTCGGCCTGGACTACCTGTCGCTGGATCGCAGCGCCGATACCTTGTCGGGTGGTGAAGCACAGCGGATCCGCTTGGCCAGCCAGATTGGTGCGGGCCTTGTGGGCGTGCTGTATATCCTCGATGAGCCGTCGATTGGGTTGCACCAACGGGATAACGATCGCCTGCTGGGTACGTTGAAACACCTGCGGGATATCGGCAACACCGTGATTGTGGTGGAGCACGATGAAGACGCTATCCGCCTGGCAGACTATGTGGTCGATATCGGCCCGGGTGCTGGCGTGCATGGTGGACATATCGTTGCCGAGGGCACGCCTGCCGAAGTAATGGCCCATCCTGATTCGTTGACCGGCAAGTATTTGTCTGGCCGGGTGAAGATCGAAGTACCTGCCAAGCGTACTCCGCGTAACAAGAAAATGGCGCTGCATCTCAAAGGCGCGCGCGGGAACAACCTGCGCAATGTCGACCTGGAGATTCCGCTGGGCCTGCTGACCTGTGTGACCGGCGTTTCCGGTTCGGGCAAGTCGACGCTGATCAACAACACGCTGTTCCCATTGAGTGCCACCGCCCTGAACGGCGCGACTACCCTGGAAGCGGCTGCCCATGACAGCATCAAGGGCCTGGAACACCTGGACAAGGTGGTCGATATTGACCAGAGCCCGATCGGCCGCACACCGCGTTCCAACCCGGCGACCTACACCGGGTTGTTTACGCCAATTCGCGAGCTGTTTGCTGGCGTTCCAGAATCCCGTTCGCGGGGGTATGGGCCTGGCCGGTTCTCGTTCAACGTCAAGGGCGGGCGCTGTGAAGCATGCCAGGGCGACGGCCTGATCAAGGTAGAGATGCACTTCCTGCCTGACATCTACGTACCGTGCGACGTATGCAAGAGCAAGCGCTACAACCGCGAGACCCTGGAGATCAAGTACAAGGGCAAGAGCATCCACGAAACCCTCGAGATGACCATCGAGGAAGCCCGGGTGTTCTTCGACGCGGTACCGGCACTGGCGCGTAAGCTGCAGACGTTGATGGACGTGGGCCTGTCGTATATCAAGCTGGGGCAATCGGCGACCACCTTATCGGGGGGCGAGGCGCAGCGGGTCAAGTTGTCTCGCGAGCTGTCCAAGCGAGATACCGGCAAGACCCTGTACATTCTCGATGAGCCGACCACCGGCCTGCACTTCGCGGATATCCAGCAGCTGTTGGACGTGCTGCACCGCTTGCGTGACCACGGCAACACCGTGGTGGTGATCGAGCACAACCTGGATGTGATCAAGACCGCCGACTGGCTGGTTGACTTGGGGCCGGAAGGTGGTTCCAAGGGTGGTCAGATCATCGCAGTGGGCACGCCGGAGCAAGTCTGCGAGATGTCGCAGTCACACACGGGTTATTACTTGAAGCCGTTGTTGGCGCGCGACCGGGCCTGATTTTCAGGCCCCAATAAAAAGCCCCTGTCACGTTGCGGTGACAGGGGCTTTTTTGTAGCCGGAAGTTAGAACTGCGACTGCAGGTAATTTTCCAGGCCAATCAGCTTGATCAGGCCCAACTGCTTTTCCAGCCAATAGGTGTGATCTTCTTCGGTGTCGTTCAACTGGACCCGCAGTATTTCCCGGGTGACATAGTCGTTGTGCTGCTCACACAGCTCGATGCCCTTGCACAGGGCCGCACGGACCTTATATTCGAGACGCAGGTCGGCAGCGAGCATGTCAGGTACCGTTGTGCCCACATCCAGGTCATCGGGACGCATGCGTGGCGTACCTTCGAGCATCAGGATACGGCGCATCAGCGCGTCAGCATGCTGTGCCTCTTCTTCCATTTCATGGTTGATACGCTCGTAAAGCTCGGTAAAGCCCCAGTCTTCGTACATACGCGAGTGGATGAAATATTGGTCACGAGCTGCCAGTTCGCCCGTCAGCAACGTGTTGAGGTAATCGATTACGTCGGGGTGACCTTGCATCGCCCTACATCTCCCTACTTGAAAGGCTGTAGTTTGAACCATGCTGAGTTGAAGGTCACGGGATCAACGGCAGAAAAGTGAAGATTTCCGGAGAAAAGTAGCTGAAATAACGCAAAAACCGCCCAAATGAGGGCGGTTCTGCTTATCGTTTAGAGTCAGTTAAGCGATACACCCAGTGCCTTTGCGATTGCTTCTCCATAAGCCGGGTCGGCCTTATAGAAATGCTGCAATTGACGCTGGACCACATCGCTGGAAACCCCAGCCATCGCACCGGCAATGTTGCTGGTGAGCAAGGCTTTTTGCTCATCGTTCATCAGGCGGAACAACGCGCCCGCATGACTGTAGTAGTCGGTGTCTTCACGATGATCGTAACGATCCGCGGCGCCGCTCAGGGCCAATGCAGGCTCTGCATATTGCGGGGCTTGTTTCGGCGCATCGGCGTAGCTATTTGGCTCGTAGTTGGGAGCCGCACCACCGTTACTGCCGAAGGCCATCGAACCGTCACGCTGGTAGCTGTTCACCGGGTTGCGTGGCGCATTCACCGGCAATTGCTGGTGGTTGGTGCCGACACGGTAGCGGTGGGCATCTGCGTAAGCGAAAACCCGACCTTGCAGCATGCGGTCCGGCGACAGGCCAACCCCTGGAACCATGTTGCTTGGGCCGAATGCAGCCTGTTCCACTTCAGCGAAGTAGTTCTGCGGATTGCGGTTGAGTTCCAACTCACCCACTTCAATCAGCGGGAACTCTTTTTGCGACCAGGTCTTGGTCACGTCAAACGGATTCTCGTAATGAGCATTCGCCTGGGCCTCAGTCATGATCTGGATGCAGACGCGCCATTTCGGGAAGTCGCCGCGCTCAATTGCCCCAAACAGATCACGCTGGGCATAGTCAGGATCAGTCCCTGCAAGTCGGGCGGCCTCGGCTGGCGCAAGGTTCTTGATACCTTGCTTGGTCTTGTAGTGCCATTTCACCCAATGACGTTCGCCCTTGGCATTGATAAGGCTGTAAGTGTGGCTACCGAAGCCATGCATGTGACGATAGCCGTCTGGAATACCGCGGTCCGAAAACAGGATGGTGACCTGGTGCAGCGCCTCAGGAGAGTGCGACCAGAAGTCCCACATCATCTGCGCGCTTTTCAGGTTGCTTTGCGGCAGGCGTTTTTGGGTGTGGATAAAGTCCGGGAATTTCAATGGGTCGCGGATGAAGAACACCGGGGTGTTGTTACCTACGATGTCCCAGTTGCCTTCTTCGGTGTAGAACTTCAAGGCGAAGCCACGTGGATCGCGCTCGGTGTCAGCCGAACCGCGCTCGCCACCTACAGTGGAGAACCGCAGGAACGTCGGCGTTTGCTTACCAACCGATTCGAACAGCTTGGCGCTGGTGTACTGGGTGATGTCTTTTGTCACAGTGAACGTACCGTAGGCACCCGAACCTTTGGCGTGCACACGACGCTCAGGGATGTTTTCACGGTTGAAGTGAGCGAGCTTCTCGATCAGGTGAAAATCGTCGAGCAGCAACGGGCCGCGGGGGCCGGCGGAACGCGAGTTCTGGTTGTCTGCGACGGGGGCGCCGCTGGCGGTGGTAAGGACGTTATTCTGGCTCATGCGCAATCTTCCTCAGGTCGGGCTTGGAACTGCCGGCTAATCGGCTTGGAGGGAGTATTGATCATCAACATGACGTGTACAAATTCATTAAATCGTAAGCATCAATAGAAAATAACTAATAACTCTCCAATAGTCATAGTACCCAGCGCCGATGAGTGAAAGCTTGTATCTACTGAGCTTTTCTTACGCGCACAAAAAACCGGGCACTAGGCCCGGTTCTTCGTTACAGCTTGTCGTCTTACTCGGCGGATACAGCTTCGCCGGCAGTAGCACGATCAACCAACTCGACATACGCCATAGGCGCGTTGTCGCCAGTGCGGAAGCCGCACTTGAGGATGCGCAGGTAGCCACCCTCACGGGTAGCGTAACGCTTGCCCAGGTCGTTGAAGAGCTTACCAACGATAGCTTTCGAACGAGTACGGTCGAAAGCCAGACGGCGGTTAGCCAGGCTGTCTGTCTTGGCCAAGGTGATCAGCGGCTCAGCAACGCGACGCAGTTCTTTAGCTTTCGGCAGTGTAGTTTTGATCAGCTCGTGCTCGAACAGCGACACCGCCATGTTTTGGAACATGGCCTTGCGGTGCGAGCTGGTACGGCTCAGGTGACGACCACTTTTACGATGACGCATGGTTCATTCCTTACCAAACTCACGTTCGGTGATTACGACGATCAGGCAGTCGCCTTGTCGTCCTTCTTAAGACTTGCAGGCGGCCAGTTGTCGAGGCGCATGCCGAGGGACAGACCGCGGGAGGCCAGAACGTCCTTGATTTCAGTCAAGGATTTCTTGCCCAGGTTCGGAGTCTTCAACAGTTCTACTTCGGTACGCTGAATCAGGTCGCCGATGTAGTAAATGTTTTCCGCCTTAAGGCAGTTAGCCGAACGTACAGTCAGTTCCAGATCGTCAACCGGGCGAAGCAGGATCGGATCGATCTCGTCTTCTTGCTCGATTACCACTGGTTCGCTGTCACCCTTGAGGTCGACGAACGCAGCCAACTGCTGTTGCAGAATGGTTGCAGCGCGGCGAATAGCCTCTTCAGGATCCAGGGTACCGTTGGTTTCCAGATCAATAACCAGCTTGTCCAGGTTAGTACGCTGCTCGACACGGGCGTTTTCCACCACGTATGCGATACGGCGAACCGGGCTGAACGAAGAGTCAAGCTGCAAGCGACCAATGCTGCGGCTTTCGTCTTCATCGCTCTGACGCGAGTCGGCCGGTTCATAACCACGACCACGAGCTACAGTGAGCTTCATGTTCAGGGCGCCGTTAGACGCCAGGTTAGCGATTACGTGATCGGGGTTAACGATCTCGACATCATGATCCAGCTGAATATCGGCAGCGGTAACCACCCCCGAACCCTTCTTCGACAAGGTCAGCGTAACTTCGTCACGGCCGTGCAGCTTGATAGCCAGACCTTTAAGGTTCAACAGGATTTCAATTACGTCTTCCTGTACACCTTCGATGGCGCTGTACTCGTGGAGCACACCGTCAATCTCGGCCTCGACTACTGCACAGCCGGGCATTGAGGACAACAGGATGCGGCGCAGCGCGTTGCCCAGGGTGTGGCCAAAACCACGCTCGAGAGGCTCGAGAGTGATCTTGGCGCGGGTTGGACTGACAACCTGCACATCAATGTGGCGGGGTGTCAGGAACTCATTTACCGAAATCTGCATGGATGCACCTATTTTCTAGCCCTTACTTGGAGTAGAGCTCGACAATCAGGCTTTCGTTGATGTCGGCGGACAGATCACTGCGAGCAGGAACGTTCTTGAAAACGCCCGACTTCTTCTCAGTGTCTACTTCTACCCATTCTACGCGGCCACGTTGGGCACACAGATCGAGAGCTTGGACAATGCGAAGTTGGTTTTTTGCTTTCTCGCGAACTGCGACCACGTCACCAGCACGAACCTGGTAGGACGGAACGTTTACGGTCTGACCGTTAACGCTGATCGACTTGTGCGATACCAGCTGACGGGATTCGGCACGAGTCGAACCAAAGCCCATACGGTATACAACGTTGTCCAGACGGCATTCGAGCAGTTGCAGCAGGTTTTCACCGGTTGCACCTTTCTTGCCAGCAGCTTCTTTGTAGTAGCCGCTGAACTGACGCTCGAGAACGCCGTAGATACGACGGACCTTCTGCTTTTCACGCAGTTGGGTGCCGTAATCGGACTGGCGACCGCGGCGTTGGCCGTGGATACCAGGTGCTGCTTCAATGTTGCACTTCGATTCGATCGCGCGCACGCCGCTCTTCAGAAAGAGATCGGTGCCCTCGCGACGAGCGAGTTTGCATTTTGGACCAATGTAACGAGCCATTCTTTACAATCTCCTGGATTACACGCGGCGCTTCTTCGGCGGACGGCACCCGTTGTGCGGGATTGGCGTCACGTCGGTGATGCTGGCGATCTTATAGCCACAGCCGTTCAAAGCACGGACAGCAGACTCACGACCTGGACCTGGACCTTTGACGTTAACGTCGAGGTTTTTCAGGCCGTATTCCAGCGCAGCTTGACCAGCACGTTCAGCAGCTACTTGAGCAGCAAACGGGGTGGACTTGCGGGAACCGCGGAAACCCGAACCACCGGAGGTAGCCCAAGAAAGCGCGTTACCTTGACGGTCGGTGATGGTCACGATGGTGTTGTTAAAAGATGCATGGATGTGGGCGATGCCATCAACCACTGTCTTTTTAACTTTTTTACGAGGACGAGCAGCAGGTTTTGCCATGATAATTTTCCTGTCGATTCGCTGGGGCGATTACTTGCGGATCGGCTTACGCGGACCTTTACGGGTACGCGCGTTAGTCTTGGTACGCTGACCGCGTACTGGAAGACCACGACGATGACGCAGACCGCGATAGCAACCGAGGTCCATCAAACGCTTGATTTTCATGTTGATTTCGCGACGCAGGTCACCTTCAGTGGTGAACTTCGCCACTTCGCCACGCAGCTGTTCAATCTGCTCGTCGCTCAGATCCTTGATCTTAGCGGCTGGGTTTACCCCAGCAACTGCGCAAATTTTCTGCGCAGTAGTGCGACCAACACCATAGATGTAGGTCAGCGAGATAACAGTGTGCTTGTTATCTGGAATGTTAACGCCTGCAATACGGGCCATTCAGTGGGACTCCAATTGACAGCTACCTACGCCCCGGAAGCCAAGAAATAGGGCGCGAGATAATATCGCTGTAATAACAAATAATCAACCCGGCAGCGCACTAGCTGCCGGGCTTCAAGCGGATCACACTCAGCCTTGGCGCTGTTTGTGACGCGGTTCCGCGCTGCAAATTACTCGAACAACACCTTCGCGGCGAATAATCTTGCAGTTACGGCACAGCTTTTTCACCGATGCACGAACTTTCATCACCAACTCCTCGAACCTTATGGGGTACTCAGCGCAACATGCCGCTGCCGTAGCCCTTCAGGTTGGCTTTCTTCATCAGGGATTCGTACTGGTGCGAAACGAGGTGCGATTGTACTTGGGACATGAAGTCCATCACAACCACGACCACGATCAGCAACGAGGTCCCGCCAAGGTAGAACGGAACGTTTGCTGCAACCACCAGGAACTGGGGCAACAAGCACACGGCCGTCATATATAGAGCACCGAACAGGGTCAAACGAGTCAGAACGCCATCAATGTAGCGTGCCGACTGCTCACCTGGACGGATGCCCGGAATAAAGGCACCGGACTTCTTCAGGTTTTCCGCTACGTCTTTCGGATTGAACATCAACGCCGTATAGAAGAAGCAGAAGAAAATAATCCCTGCACTAAACAGCAGAATATTCAACGGCTGACCAGGAGCGATCGACTGAGAGAGGTCCTGCAGCCAGCCCATATTTTCGGACTGACCAAACCAGGTACCCAACGAAGCCGGAAACAGCAAGATGCTGCTCGCGAAAATTGCCGGAATAACGCCGGCCATATTCACTTTCAGCGGCAAGTGGCTGGTCTGCGCAGCAAAGACCTTACGGCCCTGCTGACGCTTGGCGTAGTGAACAGCAATACGACGCTGGCCACGCTCAATGAACACCACAAAACCGATAATCGCTACTGCCAGCAAACCGATGGCAACCAAGGCGAAGATATTGATATCACCCTGACGCGCAGACTCGAAAGACTGCCCGATTGCTCTCGGAAGACCGGCGACGATACCTGCGAAAATCAACATCGAGATACCGTTACCAACACCACGCTCAGTAATCTGCTCACCCAGCCACATCATGAACATCGCACCAGCCACAAAAGTGGATACTGCGACGAAATGGAAGCCAAAGTCACCAGTGAACGCAACGCCCTGCCCGGCCAGGCCAACGGACATGCCGATAGCTTGAACCAGGGCGAGGACGACAGTGCCGTAGCGGGTGTACTGGCTAATCTTGCGACGGCCAGCTTCACCTTCCTTCTTCAACTGCTCCAGTTGCGGGCTGACGGCTGTCATCAGTTGCATGATGATCGATGCCGAGATGTACGGCATGATCCCCAGTGCAAAAATGCTCATCCGCTCCAGCGCGCCACCGGAAAACATGTTGAACAAGCTAAGAATGGTCCCCTCATTCTGTCGAAACAGGTCTGCGAGTCGGTCCGGGTTGATACCTGGAACCGGGATGTGTGCGCCTATTCGGTAGACGATAATCGCCAGGAACAGAAAACGCAGACGAGCCCAAAGTTCAGACATACCGCCTTTGCCGAGCGCTGAGAGAGCACCTTGCTTAGCCATTTATTCCTCGAACTTGCCGCCAGCTGCTTCGATAGCCGAACGCGCACCTTTGGTGGCGCCGATTCCCTTGCCGATAGTGACAGCGCGAGTCACTTCACCGGACAGCATGATTTTCACACGCTGTACGTTGACGTTAATCACGTTGGCATCTTTCAGGGTCTGCACAGTAACGATGTCGCCTTCCACTTTAGCCAGCTCGGACAGACGCACTTCTGCGCGATCCATGGCTTTCAGGGATACGAAACCGAACTTAGGCAGGCGACGATGCAGCGGCTGTTGACCGCCTTCAAAGCCTGGAGCGATGGTACCACCGGAGCGGGAGGTTTGACCTTTGTGGCCACGGCCACCAGTCTTACCCAAACCGCTACCGATACCACGGCCCGGACGATGCTTTTCGCGACGGGAACCCGGCGCTGGACTCAGATCATTGAGTTTCATCGATTAACCCTCTACACGCAGCATGTAGTAAGCCTTGTTGATCATCCCGCGATTCTCGGGAGTATCCTGGACTTCTACAGTGTGACCGATGCGACGCAGACCCAAACCTTTAACGCACAGTTTGTGGTTAGGGATGCGGCCGGTCATGCTTTTGATCAGCGTTACTTTAACGGTAGCCATGATCAGAAGATCTCCTTGACAGTCAGGCCACGCTTGGCAGCGATAGACTCAGGAGATTGCATAGCTTTCAAACCCTTGAAAGTGGCGTGAACCACGTTTACCGGGTTAGTCGAGCCGTAGCACTTGGCCAGAACGTTCTGAACGCCAGCAACTTCGAGGACAGCACGCATAGCGCCGCCAGCGATGATACCGGTACCTTCAGAAGCAGGCTGCATGTACACCTTCGAAGCGCCATGGGCGGACTTCATTGCGTACTGCAGAGTGGTGCCGTTCAGATCAACTTGGATCATGTTGCGACGAGCAGCTTCCATTGCCTTCTGGATCGCAGCAGGCACTTCACGTGACTTGCCACGGCCGAAGCCAACACGCCCTTTACCATCACCTACCACGGTCAACGCGGTGAAAGTGAAGATACGGCCGCCTTTAACGGTTTTGGCTACGCGGTTAACTTGAACCAGCTTCTCAATGTAGCCTTCGTCGCGCTTTTGGTCGTTATTTGACATAACTTAGAACTCCAGCCCAGCTTCACGAGCAGCATCAGCCAGCGCTTTCACGCGACCGTGGTACTTGAAGCCAGAGCGGTCGAAAGCCACTTGCGAGACGCCAGCGGCCTTAGCACGCGTAGCGACCAGCTGGCCAACCTTTGTGGCCGCGTCGATGTTGCCAGTGGCACCATCACGCAGTTCTTTATCCAAAGTCGAGGCGCTTGCCAGGACTTTGTTGCCGTCGGCCGAGATGACCTGGGCGTAGATGTGCTGCGACGAGCGGAACACGCAGAGACGCACGACTTCGAGTTCGTGCATTTTCAGGCGTGCTTTGCGAGCGCGACGCAGTCGAGTAACTTTTTTGTCGGTCATTTGCTATGCCCTACTTCTTCTTGGCTTCTTTACGACGGACGACTTCGTCCGCGTAGCGCACACCTTTGCCTTTGTACGGCTCTGGTGGACGGAAGTCGCGGATCTCAGCGGCCACTTGACCTACCAGCTGCTTGTCGATGCCCTTGATCAGGATATCGGTCTGGCTAGGAGTCTCAGCAGTGATGCCCGCTGGCAGTTCGTAATCCACAGGGTGCGAGAAGCCAAGGGCAAGGTTCAGAACCGTGCCTTTTGCTTGCGCTTTGTAACCAACACCGACCAGCTGGAGCTTACGCTCGAAGCCTTGGCTTACGCCTTGGACCATGTTGTTTACCAACGCACGCGTGGTACCGGCCATTGCGCGAGTTTGTTGATCGCCATTGCGAGCAGCGAAACGCAGCTCACCAGCTTCTTCAACGATCTCAACGGACGAATGGATGTTCAGTTCAAGAGTACCCTTGGCACCCTTCACCGAAAGCTGTTGGCCTGCGAATTTGACTTCGACACCGGCTGGCAGCTTAACGGGGTTCTTAGCGACGCGTGACATGCTTATCCCCCCTTAGAACACAGTGCAAAGAACTTCGCCGCCGACACCGGCAGCGCGCGCAGCACGATCCGTCATCACACCTTTGTTGGTGGAGACGATAGACACGCCCAGACCGCCACGAACTTTCGGCAGATCTTCAGCGGACTTGTACTGACGCAGGCCTGGACGGCTAACGCGCTTCACTTCCTCGATGACCGAACGGCCTTCGAAGTACTTCAGCTCGATGGACAGCAGAGGTTTGATTTCGCTGCTGATCTGATAACCCGCAATGTAGCCTTCGTCTTTCAGGACTTTGGCAACAGCTACCTTCAACTTGGAAGATGGCATGCTTACGACGGACTTTTCAGCCATCTGGGCATTACGGATACGAGTTAGCATGTCCGCTAACGGGTCCTGCATACTCATGGGCTAGACGCTCCTAATACAAAAAAATTAGCCTTGCGGCTACATATGTCGCCGAGAATCTCCGAGCATAGAAAACACGGGCTCAGGCGAGCCGGGTATTCTAGACACACTCCGGAAATGAAACAAGCCCCAAAAGGGGCTTGTTCCAGATTCAAGGTCACCGGCGGTCAGTATCTTGCGATCCGAACCGCCTGGACTTCGAACGTACTTACCAGCTGGCTTTAACCAGACCTGGTACGTCACCACGCATTGCCGCTTCACGCAGTTTGTTACGGCCGAGGCCGAACTTGCGGTAAACGCCGTGTGGACGACCGGTCAGGCGGCAGCGGTTACGCATGCGCGAGGCGCTTGCGTCACGTGGCTGCTTCTGCAGAGCAACTGTAGCTTCCCAACGCGCTTCTGGACTTGCGTTCAGATCAACGATGATTGCTTTCAGTGCTGCACGCTTCTTGGCGTACTTGGCAACCGTGAGCTGACGCTTCAGCTCGCGGTTTTTCATGCTCATCTTGGCCATGGTCCTACTCCAATCAGTTGCGGAACGGGAATTTGAAAGCACGCAACAGGGCGCGACCTTCATCATCGTTCTTGGCAGTGGTGGTCAGGGTGATGTCCAGACCGCGGAGAGCATCGATCTTGTCGTAGTCGATTTCCGGGAAGATGATCTGCTCTTTCACGCCCATGCTGTAGTTACCACGACCATCGAAGGACTTGGCATTCAGGCCGCGGAAGTCGCGAACCCGAGGCAGGGAGATCGACAGCAGACGATCCAGGAATTCGTACATACGCTCACGGCGCAGAGTCACTTTGACGCCGATCGGCCAACCTTCACGGACTTTAAAGCCCGCGATGGATTTCCGAGCGTAAGTCACAACGACTTTTTGACCGGTGATCTTTTCCAGGTCAGCAACAGCGTGCTCGATGACTTTTTTGTCACCAATCGCTTCGCCCAGACCCATGTTCAGGGTGATTTTGGTGACGCGCGGAACTTCCATCACGTTCCCGAGCTTAAGTTCTTCCTTAAGCTTGGGGGCGATTTCCTTCCGGTAAATCTCTTGTAGTCGTGCCATGGTCTTATCTACCTAGCAGTGTTCAAGCATCAACCGCTTTTTGGGTCGACTTGAAGACACGAATTTTCTTACCGTCTTCTACTTTGAAACCAACGCGATCAGCCTTGTTGGTTTCGCCGTTGAAGATGGCGACGTTAGAAGCGTCCAGCGGAGCTTCTTTCTCGACGATACCGCCCTGCACGCCCGACATCGGGTTAGGCTTGGTATGACGCTTGACCAGGTTCAGACCACCGATAACCAGACGGTTGTTGGCGAGAACCTTCAGCACCTTACCGCGCTTACCTTTGTCTTTGCCGGCGATCACGATGATCTCGTCGTCACGACGAATCTTTTGCATGTCGGATCTCCTTACAGCACTTCTGGGGCGAGCGAGACGATCTTCATGAACTTCTCAGTACGAAGTTCACGGGTCACTGGCCCAAAGATACGGGTGCCGATAGGCTCTTGCTTGTTGTTCAGAAGAACAGCAGCGTTGCCATCAAAGCGGATAATGGAGCCATCTGCACGACGTACGCCGTGACGAGTGCGGACTACGACAGCAGTCATCACTTGGCCTTTTTTCACCTTACCGCGAGGAATTGCTTCCTTCACGGTAACTTTGATGATGTCACCGATACCAGCGTAACGACGATGGGAGCCACCCAGCACCTTGATGCACATAACACGGCGAGCGCCGCTGTTATCGGCCACATCGAGCATGGATTGAGTCTGAATCATATAATTTCTCCGACCCCTAGTCCTTAGACTTCCACAGCGCGTTCGAGAATATCAACCAGTGCCCAAGACTTGGTCTTGGCCAGCGGACGAGTTTCACGAATAGTGACTTTGTCGCCGATGTGGCACTGGTTGGTTTCGTCGTGCGCGTGCAGCTTAGTCGAACGCTTAACATATTTACCGTAGATCGGGTGCTTAACACGACGCTCGATCAAAACGGTGATGGTTTTGTCCATCTTGTCGCTGACAACACGGCCAGTCAGCGTACGGACAGTCTTTTCGGCTTCAGCCATGATCACTTACCTGCCTGCTGGTTGAGCACAGTCTTCACGCGAGCGATGTCACGCTTAACTTGCGAGAGCAGATGAGACTGCCCCAACTGGCCAGTTGCTTTCTGCATGCGCAGATTGAACTGGTCGCGCAGCAGGCCGAGCAGTTGCTCGTTCAGCTGCTGTGCGGATTTTTCACGAAGTTCATTCGCTTTCATCACATCACCGTCCGTTTAACAAAGGAGGTGGCGAGCGGCAGCTTTGCAGCAGCCAGGGCGAAAGCCTCACGCGCCAGCTCTTCAGAAACGCCCTCGATTTCATACAGGACTTTGCCTGGCTGAATCTGGGCTACCCAGTATTCCACGTTACCCTTACCTTTACCCATCCGAACCTCGAGAGGTTTTTTGGAGATCGGCTTGTCCGGGAATACACGGATCCAGATCTTGCCGCCACGTTTTACGTGACGGGTCAGAGCACGACGCGCTGACTCGATCTGACGAGCGGTGAGACGACCACGAGCTACAGACTTCAGCGCGAACTCGCCGAAGCTGACTTTGCTACCGCGCTGAGCCAGACCACGGTTGTGGCCTGTCATCTGCTTGCGGAACTTCGTACGCTTAGGTTGCAACATTTGGCGTACCCCTTACTTAGCAGCTTTTTTACGAGGCGCTGGTGCTTGTGGTTTCAGTTCTTCTTGGCGACCACCAATTACTTCGCCTTTGAAGATCCAAACCTTTACACCGATCACACCGTAAGTGGTGTGAGCTTCGTAGTTGGCATAGTCGATGTCGGCACGCAGGGTGTGCAGTGGCACACGACCTTCGCGATACCATTCAGTACGTGCGATTTCAGCACCGCCGAGACGACCGCTCACTTGGATTTTGATGCCTTTGGCACCAATACGCATGGCGTTCTGTACGGCACGCTTCATAGCGCGACGGAACATTACGCGGCGTTCCAGCTGCTGAGCTACGCTCTGCGCAACCAGCATACCGTCGAGCTCCGGCTTACGGATCTCTTCGATATTGATGTGCACAGGCACACCCATTTGCTTGGTCAGGTCCTGACGCAGTTTCTCAACATCTTCACCTTTCTTCCCGATAACGATACCTGGACGAGCGGTGTGGATGGTGATACGTGCAGTTTGCGCCGGACGATGGATATCGATACGGCTTACGGACGCGCTTTTTAGTTTGTCTTGGAGATACTCACGCACCTTCAGATCAGCGAACAAATAGTCCGCATAAGTCCGACCGTCTGCGTACCAGACGGAGGTGTGCTCCTTGACGATTCCCAGGCGAATGCCAATGGGATGTACTTTCTGACCCATCTCTTCGACTCCGTTACTTGTCAGCAACCTTGACAGTGATATGGCAAGACCGCTTGACGATGCGATCAGCACGGCCTTTGGCACGTGGCATGATACGCTTCAGCGAACGCCCTTCGTTGACGAAAACGGTGCTGACCTTCAGGTCATCAACGTCTGCGCCTTCGTTATGCTCGGCGTTGGCTACGGCCGACTCCAGCACTTTCTTCATGATCTCGGCGGCTTTCTTACTGCTGAAAGCCAACAGGTTGAGCGCTTCGCCCACCTTCTTCCCGCGGATCTGGTCGGCGACCAAGCGGGCTTTCTGGGCGGAGATTCGAGCGCCCGACAACTTAGCGGCTACTTCCATTTCCTAACCCCTTAACGCTTGGCTTTCTTGTCTGCCACGTGCCCACGATAAGTGCGGGTACCGGCAAACTCGCCTAGTTTGTGGCCGACCATGTCTTCGTTCACGAGAACTGGGACGTGCAAGCGACCGTTGTGTACAGCGATGGTCAGACCGACCATTTGTGGCAGGATCATCGAACGGCGCGACCAGGTTTTAACTGGTTTGCGATCGTTCTTTTCCGCCGCCACTTCGATCTTCTTCAGTAGGTGAAGATCAATAAAAGGACCTTTTTTCAGAGAACGTGGCACTGTCGTATCCCTCTATTTACTTGCGACGACGGACGATCATTTTGTCGGTACGCTTATTACCACGAGTCTTCGCGCCCTTAGTCGGGAAGCCCCATGGCGATACCGGATGACGACCACCAGAGGTACGACCTTCACCACCACCGTGTGGGTGGTCAACCGGGTTCATGGCAACACCACGAACGGTTGGGCGAACGCCACGCCAGCGTTTGGCACCAGCTTTACCCAGCGAACGCAGGCTGTGCTCGGAGTTCGAGACTTCACCCAGGGTCGCGCGGCATTCAGCCAGCACTTTACGCATCTCACCAGAACGCAGACGCAGGGTCACGTAGACACCTTCACGAGCGATCAGCTGAGCCGAAGCACCAGCGGAACGAGCGATTTGCGCGCCTTTACCTGGCTTCAATTCGATGCCGTGTACGGTGCTACCAACTGGAATGTTGCGCAGTTGCAGAGCGTTGCCCGGCTTGATCGGCGCCAGGGCACCTGCGATCAGCTGGTCGCCAGCACTCACGCCTTTAGGGGCGATGATGTAGCGACGCTCGCCATCTGCGTACAGCAGCAGAGCGATGTGAGCAGTACGGTTTGGATCGTATTCGATACGCTCGACAGTGGCGGAGATGCCATCTTTGTCGTTGCGACGGAAATCGACCAGACGATAATGCTGCTTATGGCCACCACCGATGTGACGAGTGGTAATACGACCATTGTTGTTACGACCACCAGTCTTCGATTTTTTCTCGAGCAGCGGTGCGTGAGGAGCGCCTTTATGCAGCTCCTGGTTGACCACCTTGACCACAAAACGGCGGCCAGGGGAAGTCGGTTTGCATTTAACGATTGCCATGATGCACCCCTTCCTTACTCAGCACTGCTGCTGAAATCGAGATCTTGGCCTGGCTGAAGGGAGATAACTGCCTTCTTCCAGTCATTACGCTTGCCCAGACCGCGAGCAGTGCGCTTGCTCTTACCCAGAACATTCAGGGTAGTAACACGCTCTACTTTCACGCTGAACAGGCTTTCGACGGCCTTCTTGATTTCCAGCTTGGTTGCGTCAGTTGCAACCTTGAAAACGAACTGGCCTTTCTTGTCAGCCAGAACCGTAGCCTTTTCGGAAACGTGCGGGCCAAGCAGAACTTTAAATACGCGTTCCTGGTTCATCCCAGCAGCTCCTCGAATTTCTTCACGGCCGACACGGTGATCAACACCTTGTCGTATGCGATCAGACTAACTGGATCGGAACCTTGCACGTCACGTACATCAACGTGTGGCAGGTTGCGAGCAGCCAGGTACAGGTTCTGATCAACGGCTTCAGACACGATCAAAACATCGGTCAGGCTCATGTTGGTCAGTTTGCCCAGCAGTTCTTTGGTTTTTGGACTTTCAACAGCGAAGTCCTGAACCACGACCAGACGATCGGTACGCACGAGTTCAGCAAGGATGGAGCGCAGAGCTGCGCGATACATCTTCTTGTTGAGCTTCTGCGAGTGATCCTGTGGACGAGCTGCGAAAGTGGTACCGCCGCCACGCCAGATTGGGCTACGGATAGTACCGGCACGAGCACGGCCAGTGCCTTTCTGACGCCAAGGGCGCTTACCGCCACCACGTACGTCGGAACGGGTCTTTTGCTGCTTGCTACCTTGACGGCCGCCGGCCATGTAGGCCACGACTGCTTGGTGAACCAGCGTCTCGTTGAATTCGCCGCCAAATGTCAGTTCGGAAACTTCGATCGCTTGAGCGTCATTTACATTTAATTGCATGTCAGCTTCCCCTTAACCGCGAGCCTTGGCCGCTGGACGTACAACCAGGTTGCCGCCAGTAGCGCCAGGAACAGCACCCTTGACCAACAACAGATTGCGTTCAGCGTCGACGCGCACTACTTCGAGGGACTGCACGGTCACGCGCTCAGCGCCCATATGACCGGACATTTTTTTGCCCTTGAATACACGACCAGGAGTCTGGCACTGGCCAATAGAGCCCGGGACGCGGTGGGAAACGGAGTTACCGTGAGTGTTGTCTTGACCACGGAAATTCCAACGCTTGATCGTACCCTGGAAGCCTTTACCCTTGGACTGACCGGTTACATCAACCAGTTGACCAGCGGCGAAGATTTCAGCGTTGATCAGATCGCCAGCCTTGTAGTCGCCGTCTTCAAGACGGAACTCCATGACGGTGCGACCAGCTGCAACGTTTGCTTTAGCGAAGTGACCTGCTTGAGCAGCAGTCACGCGCGAAGCACGACGCTCGCCGACAGTGACTTGCACTGCACGATAGCCATCGGTTTCTTCAGTTTTGAACTGGGTGACGCGATTCGGTTCGATCTCAATGACCGTGACCGGAATGGAGACACCTTCTTCGGTGAAAATACGGGTCATACCGCATTTACGACCGACTACACCAATAGTCATGTTGTAAACCTCATGAGTGTACGGGGCTTTCACCCGCTATGGCCGCCCATTTCAGAGCGTTACACGACTAAGACCCAAGTCTTAGCCGAGGCTGATCTGTACTTCCACACCGGCCGCCAGATCGAGCTTCATAAGTGCATCAACGGTTTTATCCGTTGGCTGGACGATGTCCAGTACGCGCTTATGAGTACGGATCTCGTACTGGTCACGCGCGTCTTTGTTGACGTGCGGGGAGACCAGAACGGTGAACCGCTCTTTACGGGTAGGCAGTGGAATTGGACCACGCACTTGAGCACCAGTACGTTTCGCGGTTTCCACGATTTCCTGGGTGGATTGGTCGATCAGGCGATGGTCAAAAGCCTTCAACCTGATACGGATTTGCTGATTTTGCATTGGATTTCAGACTCCGGCTGCTATTCCCAGCGAGCGCAATACGCCCGTTAAAAGGAGGCGCAATTCTATAGACGCCCCTGATAGGTGTCAACCCAATAAAAAAGGCCCCCGCTAAGCGGGGGCCTTCTCAAAACATCGAGCTATCTCAGAAGAGATAATTACTCGATGATTTTAGCTACAACGCCAGCACCAACGGTACGGCCGCCTTCGCGAATAGCGAAACGCAGACCGTCTTCCATCGCGATGGTTTTGATCAGGGTAACAACCATTTTAATGTTGTCGCCCGGCATTACCATCTCAACGCCTTCCGGCAGTTCGCAGTTACCAGTCACGTCAGTAGTACGGAAGTAGAACTGTGGACGGTAGCCTTTGAAGAACGGAGTGTGACGGCCGCCTTCTTCTTTGCTCAGCACGTACACTTCAGCTTCGAACTTGGTGTGCGGCTTAACCGAACCCGGCTTGACCAGAACCTGGCCACGCTCAACGTCGTCACGCTTGGTACCACGCAGCAGAACGCCGCAGTTCTCGCCAGCACGACCTTCGTCGAGCAGTTTACGGAACATTTCAACACCGGTGCAGGTGGTGACGGTAGTGTCACGCAGACCAACGATTTCCAGTGGATCTTGAACCTTGACGATACCGCGCTCGATACGGCCAGTTACAACAGTACCGCGACCGGAGATCGAGAATACGTCTTCGATTGGCATCAGGAACGGCTTGTCGATAACACGGACTGGATCTGGGATGTAGCTATCCAGAGTCTCAACCAGTTTACGAACGGACGTGGTGCCCATTTCGTTATCGTCTTTGCCTTCCAGAGCCATACGAGCAGAACCGATGATGATCGGAGTGTCGTCACCTGGGAAGTCGTAAGTGCTCAGCAGATCGCGCACTTCCATCTCAACCAGTTCCAGCAGCTCAGCGTCGTCTACCAAGTCAGCCTTGTTCAGGTAAACCACGATGTACGGAACGCCAACCTGACGGGACAGCAGGATGTGCTCACGGGTTTGTGGCATCGGACCATCAGCGGCCGAACAAACCAGGATTGCGCCGTCCATCTGGGCAGCACCGGTGATCATGTTCTTCACATAGTCAGCGTGACCTGGGCAGTCAACGTGAGCGTAGTGACGGATCAGCGAGTTGTATTCAACGTGTGCGGTGTTGATGGTGATACCACGAGCTTTTTCTTCTGGTGCGCTGTCGATTTTATCGAAATCAACGATTGCAGAACCGAATACTTCGGAGCAAACGCGAGTCAGAGCAGCAGTCAGAGTGGTTTTACCGTGGTCAACGTGACCGATGGTGCCAACGTTGACGTGCGGTAGGGAACGATCAAATTTTTCTTTAGCCACGACAATTAACTCCTTGCCTAAAGGACTGAATCAGCCTTGTTTTTTGGATACAGTTTCAGCGATGTGCGCCGGAGCTGTGTTGTATTTTTTGAATTCCATAGAGTAGCTTGCGCGACCCTGGGACATGGAGCGAACGTCGGTCGCATAACCGAACATCTCACCCAACGGAACCTCAGCGCGAATCACTTTGCCGGAAACCGTGTCTTCCATACCCAAGATCATGCCGCGACGACGGTTAAGGTCGCCCATGACATCACCCATATAGTCTTCAGGTGTAACAACTTCTACCGCCATGATTGGCTCAAGCAACTCACCACCGCCCTTCTGGGCCAGTTGCTTGGTTGCCATGGAGGCAGCCACCTTAAACGCCATCTCGTTGGAGTCGACGTCGTGGTAAGAACCGTCAAAAACGGTTGCTTTCAGGCCGATCAGCGGATAGCCGGCAACAACACCGTTCTTCATCTGCTCTTCGATACCCTTCTGGATAGCAGGGATGTATTCCTTAGGAACAACACCACCCACTACTTCGTTCACGAATTGCAGACCTTCCTGACCTTCGTCAGCAGGCGCAAAACGGATCCAGCAGTGACCGAACTGACCACGACCGCCGGACTGACGAACGAACTTGCCTTCGATTTCACAGTTCTTCGTGATGCGCTCACGATAGGAAACCTGAGGCTTACCGATGTTGGCTTCGACGTTGAACTCACGGCGCATCCGGTCAACCAGGATGTCCAGGTGAAGCTCGCCCATGCCCGAGATGATCGTTTGACCAGTCTCTTCATCAGTCTTGACGCGGAAAGATGGATCTTCCTGAGCAAGCTTGCCCAGAGCGATACCCATTTTTTCCTGGTCATCCTTGGTCTTAGGCTCTACGGCAACCGAAATAACCGGCTCCGGGAAGTCCATGCGAACCAGGATGATTGGCTTGTCAGCGTTGCACAAGGTTTCACCAGTGGTGACGTCCTTCATGCCGATCAAGGCCGCGATGTCACCAGCGCGTACTTCCTTGATCTCTTCGCGGGCGTTTGCGTGCATTTGCACCATACGACCCACGCGCTCTTTCTTGCCTTTAACCGAGTTGATCACGCCGTCGCCGGAGTTCAACACGCCCGAGTAAACACGGACGAAGGTCAAGGTACCCACGAATGGGTCAGTGGCAATTTTAAATGCCAGAGCGGAGAACGGTTCTGCGTCGTCCGCATGACGCTCCAGCTCGATAGTCTCGTCATCCGGGTCGGTACCCTTGATGGCAGGAATATCAACCGGCGCCGGCAGGTAGTCGATCACAGCATCGAGAACCAGGGGAACACCCTTGTTCTTGAACGAGGAGCCGCAAACAGCCAAGACGATTTCGCCAGCGATAGTACGCTGACGCAGAGCAGCCTTGATTTCCACGTTGGTGAGTTCTTCACCTTCGAGGTATTTGTTCATCAGCTCTTCGTTGGCTTCAGCCGCAGCTTCAACCATGTTGTTGCGCCACTCGTCAGCCAGTTCCTGCAGTTCAGCAGGGATAGGCTTACGAACAGGAACCATACCTTTGTCAGCATCGTTCCAATAAACAGCTTCCATGGTCAGCAGATCGATCTGGCCTTGGAAGTTGTCTTCGGAACCGATAGCCAACTGGATTGGCACCGGGGTGTGACCCAGGCGCTGCTTGATCTGACCGATCACGCGCAGGAAGTTGGCGCCAGCACGGTCCATCTTGTTTACGTAAACAAGACGTGGAACGCCGTATTTGTTGGCTTGACGCCATACGGTTTCCGACTGAGGCTCAACACCCGAGGTACCGCAGAACACAACGACAGCGCCGTCGAGCACGCGCAGGGAACGTTCAACTTCAATGGTGAAGTCTACGTGGCCCGGGGTATCGATTACGTTGAAGCGATGCTCATCTTTGTACTGCTTCTCGGAACCCTTCCAGAAGGCGGTAATAGCAGCAGAAGTAATGGTAATACCACGCTCCTGCTCCTGAACCATCCAGTCTGTGGTCGCGGCGCCATCATGCACCTCGCCCATCTTGTGACTTTTGCCGGTGTAAAACAGTACGCGCTCGGTGGTGGTGGTTTTACCAGCATCCACGTGAGCGACGATACCGATGTTACGGTAGCGGCTAATCGGAGTAGTACGAGCCATAAAGCCCTCGCAAAATTAGTGAAGCTAAAATTAGAAGCGGTAGTGCGAGAAAGCTTTGTTAGCTTCAGCCATACGGTGCACGTCTTCACGCTTCTTAACAGCAGCACCTTTACCTTCAGCAGCGTCCAACAATTCGCCGGCCAAACGCAGAGCCATAGACTTCTCGCCGCGCTTACGGGCGAAGTCTACCAACCAGCGCATTGCCAGAGCGTTACGACGGGACGGGCGAACTTCAACCGGAACCTGGTAAGTAGCACCGCCTACACGGCGCGACTTCACTTCGACCAGCGGAGCGATGGCGTCGAGAGCTTTCTCGAAGATTTCCAGGGGGTCGCTGTTCTTGCGTTCTTTAACCTTTTCCAGCGCGCCATAAACGATACGCTCGGCAACGGCTTTTTTGCCGCTTTCCATCACGTGGTTCATGAACTTGGCCAGGATTTGGCTTCCGTATTTTGGATCGTCAAGCACTTCGCGCTTGGCTGCTACGCGTCTTCTTGGCATGGATAAGCCCTCAAACGGTCTTCAGGTTCGCTCGGAATCGGTGCCCTTTCGGGACGCCTCCGACCTTACTCTTATCGACTCAGAAAATAAGATGATTCAGGTTTACAAAAAGCCGCTACTACTTAGGCTTTTTGGTACCGTACTTCGAACGACCCTGGTTACGACCTTTAACGCCGGAAGTATCCAAGGAACCGCGTACGGTGTGATAACGAACACCGGGCAAGTCTTTTACACGACCGCCGCGGATCAGTACCACGCTGTGCTCTTGCAGGTTGTGGCCTTCACCGCCGATGTACGAGGAAACCTCGAAACCGTTGGTCAGACGCACACGGCATACTTTACGCAGTGCCGAGTTAGGTTTTTTCGGCGTGGTGGTATACACACGGGTGCATACGCCACGACGTTGCGGGCAGTTCTGCAGCGCAGGTACGTCGGATTTCTCGACGATACGCTTACGCGGCTGACGTACCAGCTGGTTGATAGTTGCCATCTACTAGCTCCACTGTTGTCTTGCGACGCTATTGTCTTGCAAGAAAAGCAAAATGGCAGGAACGAATTCCCGCCAAATTTAGGGGTACAAGAGTCTAAAGAGGATCTTGCCCCCAGTCAAGGCAAGGCCCCGACCTCCCCTTGCGTCGAACCGGGGCAAAAATGCCTCGATCCGACGAATGGGAGTGCCAGGGCCCAGACTCATCTATTGCAGAACTCAGTTACCGCTTGAGTTCAGCGCTTCGGTCAGTGCAGCTTCCACTTCACTGGCGCTTACGCGCAGCGGCTTGTCAGCATCACGGCGACGCTTACGCTCGCTGTGGTAAGCCAAACCGGTACCTGCCGGGATCAGACGACCCACGACTACGTTTTCTTTCAGGCCGCGCAAGTAATCGCGCTTGCCGGTTACCGCTGCTTCGGTCAGTACGCGAGTGGTCTCCTGGAAGGAGGCCGCCGAGATGAACGACTCAGTGGACAACGACGCCTTGGTGATACCCAGCAGCACGCGAGTGAACTTGGAAACGAATTTCTCTTCGTTCGCCAGGCGCTCGTTTTCTACCAGTACGTGAGTCAGTTCCATCTGGTCGCCTTTGATGAAACTGGAATCGCCAGATTCAGCGATTTCAACTTTACGCAGCATCTGACGCAGGATGGTCTCGATGTGCTTGTCGTTGATCTTCACGCCCTGCAGACGGTAAACGTCCTGGATCTCGTTGACGATGTACTTGGCCAGCGCACTCACACCCAGCAGACGCAGGATGTCGTGCGGATCGCTCGGGCCATCGGAGATAACTTCGCCGCGGTTTACCTGTTCGCCTTCGAAGACGTTCAGGTGACGCCACTTCGGAATCAGCTCTTCATACGGATCGCTACCGTCGTTCGGGGTAATGACCAGACGGCGCTTGCCCTTGGTCTCTTTACCGAACGCGATGGTGCCGCTGACTTCAGCCAGAATCGACGCTTCTTTCGGACGACGCGCTTCGAACAAGTCAGCAACACGCGGCAGACCACCGGTGATGTCACGGGTCTTCGAAGTTTCTTGCGGGATACGCGCGATAACATCACCGATCGCGATCTTCGCACCATCCGCTACACCGACCAGGGCGTTGGCTGGCAGGAAGTACTGAGCGATTACGTCAGTGCCTGGCAGCAACAGATCCTTGCCGTTGTCGTCGACCATCTTCACGGCAGGACGGATGTCTTTACCGGCAGCTGGACGATCTTTGGCGTCGAGTACTTCAATGTTGGTCATACCGGTCAATTCGTCAGTCTGACGCTTGATCGTAATGCCTTCTTCCATGCCCACGTAGGTCACGGTACCTTTCATTTCGGTAACGATTGGGTGAGTGTGCGGATCCCACTTGGCCACGATTGCGCCAGCGTCGACCTTGTCACCCTCTTTAACCGAGATCACAGCACCGTACGGCAGCTTGTAACGCTCGCGCTCACGACCGTAGTCATCAGCGATTGCCAGCTCACCGGAACGGGACACAGCAACCAGGTGGCCATCCACTCGCTCAACGTGCTTGAGGTTATGCAGGCGGACGGTACCGCCATTCTTAACCTGAACACTGTCGGCTGCGGAGGTCCGGCTTGCCGCACCACCGATGTGGAACGTACGCATGGTGAGCTGGGTACCCGGCTCACCGATGGACTGGGCAGCGATAACGCCGACCGCTTCACCGATGTTCACTTGGTGACCACGAGCCAAGTCACGACCGTAGCACTTGGCGCAGATGCCGTAGCGGGTTTCGCAGCTGATCGGCGAGCGAACGATCACTTCGTCGATGCTGTTGAGTTCGATGAACTCGACCCACTTCTCATCCACCAGGGTGCCGGCAGGAACGATAACTTCCTCGGTACCTGGCTTGAACACGTCACGGGCAATAACACGACCCAATACGCGCTCACCCAGCGGCTCTACAACGTCACCGCCTTCAATGTGCGGAGTCATCAGCAGGCCGTGCTCGGTGCCGCAATCGATCTCGGTTACAACCAGATCTTGTGCAACGTCTACCAGACGACGAGTCAGGTAACCGGAGTTAGCGGTTTTCAACGCGGTATCCGCAAGACCCTTACGAGCACCGTGAGTGGAGATGAAGTACTGAAGTACGCTCAAACCTTCACGGAAGTTCGCGGTAATCGGCGTTTCGATGATGGAGCCGTCCGGCTTGGCCATCAGGCCACGCATACCGGCGAGCTGACGGATCTGCGCAGCAGAACCCCGTGCGCCCGAGTCGGCCATCATGTACATCGAGTTGAAGGACTCCTGGTCGACTTCGTCGCCGTGACGGTCGATGACTTTCTCTTTCGAGAGGTTGGCCATCATCGCCTTGGATACTTCGTCGTTGGCCTTGGACCAAAGGTCGATCACTTTGTTGTACTTCTCGCCCTGGGTTACCAGGCCTGAGGCGTACTGGCTTTCGATCTCTTTCACTTCATCGGTAGCAGCCGCGATGATGCGAGCTTTTTCATCAGGGATAACGAAGTCGTTAACGCCGATGGAAACGCCGGAAATAGTCGAGTAAGCAAAACCGGTGTACATCAACTGGTCAGCGAAGATCACGGTCTCTTTCAAACCAACCACGCGGTAGCACTGGTTGATCAGCTTGGAGATCGCCTTTTTCTTCATTGGCAGGTTGACGACGTCGTACGACAGGCCTTTTGGCACAACCTGGTACAACAGTGCACGGCCAACAGTAGTGTCGACGATACGAACGTTGCTCACGCTGCCGCCATCACGGTCGTTGACAGTCTCGTGGATCCGCACTTTGACCTTGGCGTGCAGTGCGGCTTCGCCGGCACGGAACACACGGTCAACTTCCTGCAGGTCAGCGAACACACGACCTTCGCCCTTGGCGTTGATCGCTTCACGCGTCATGTAGTACAGACCCAATACAACGTCCTGCGACGGAACGATGATTGGCTCACCGTTGGCTGGCGACAGAATGTTGTTGGTCGACATCATCAACGCACGCGCTTCCAACTGGGCTTCCAGTGTCAGCGGTACGTGCACGGCCATTTGGTCGCCGTCGAAGTCAGCGTTGTACGCAGCACAGACCAGAGGGTGCAGCTGGATAGCCTTACCTTCGATCAGTACCGGTTCAAACGCCTGGATACCCAGACGGTGAAGGGTCGGTGCACGGTTGAGGAGAACCGGGTGTTCGCGAATCACTTCAGCGAGAACGTCCCAAACCTCTGGCAGTTCGCGCTCGACCATTTTCTTGGCCGCTTTGATAGTGGTCGCAAGACCGCGCATTTCCAGCTTGCCGAAGATGAACGGCTTGAACAGCTCGAGCGCCATTTTCTTAGGCAGACCGCACTGGTGCAGACGCAGGGTCGGGCCTACGGTAATTACCGAACGACCGGAGTAGTCAACACGCTTACCGAGCAAGTTCTGACGGAAACGACCTTGCTTACCCTTGATCATGTCAGCCAGGGATTTCAGAGGACGCTTGTTGGAACCGGTGATAGCGCGGCCACGACGACCGTTGTCGAGCAAGGCATCGACAGCTTCCTGCAACATACGCTTTTCGTTACGCACGATGATGTCCGGAGCGGACAGATCGAGCAGGCGCTTCAAGCGGTTGTTACGGTTGATCACGCGGCGGTACAGGTCGTTGAGGTCGGATGTCGCGAAACGACCACCGTCCAACGGTACCAGCGGACGCAGGTCTGGCGGCAGAACCGGCAGAACGGTCAGTACCATCCACTCTGGCAAGTTGCCGGAACCCTGGAAGGCTTCCATCAACTTCAGACGCTTGGACAGTTTCTTGATCTTGGTCTCGGAATTGGTTTGCGGAATTTCTTCGCGCAGACGACCAATTTCGTGCTCCAGGTCGATAGCGTGCAGCAGTTCGCGGACAGCTTCGGCACCCATGCGGGCATCGAAATCGTCGCCGAACTCTTCCAGCGCTTCGAAGTACTGCTCGTCGTTCAGCAGCTGGCCCTTTTCAAGGGTGGTCATGCCTGGATCGATAACGACATAGCTCTCGAAATAGAGAACGCGTTCGATATCACGCAGGGTCATGTCCATCAGCAGGCCGATACGGGACGGCAGCGATTTCAGGAACCAGATGTGGGCAACCGGCGAAGCCAGCTCGATGTGCGCCATGCGCTCACGACGAACCTTGGCCAGTGCAACTTCAACGCCGCACTTCTCGCAGATCACACCACGGTGCTTCAAGCGCTTGTACTTACCGCACAGGCACTCGTAATCCTTTACCGGGCCAAAGATCTTGGCGCAGAACAGGCCGTCACGTTCAGGTTTGAACGTACGGTAGTTGATGGTTTCCGGCTTTTTAACTTCACCGAACGACCACGAACGGATCATCTCAGGCGATGCCAACCCAATACGGATGGCGTCGAACTCTTCGACTTGACCCTGGTTTTTCAGCAAATTCAGTAGGTCTTTCAAGGCCTTTCCTCCTGGCGGAGCAGAGAGCGGGCCAAACGGCTCCGCTCTCGATTCGCGTCACGTGTTATTCGGTTTCCAGATCGATATCGATGCCGAGGGAACGAATTTCTTTGATCAACACGTTGAAGGACTCGGGCATGCCCGGCTCCATACGGTGATCGCCGTCCACGATGTTTTTGTACATCTTGGTACGACCGTTCACATCGTCCGACTTCACTGTGAGCATTTCTTGCAGAGTGTATGCAGCACCGTATGCTTCCAGTGCCCAAACCTCCATCTCCCCGAAACGCTGACCACCGAACTGAGCCTTACCACCCAGCGGCTGCTGGGTAACCAGGCTGTACGAACCAGTAGAACGAGCGTGCATCTTGTCGTCTACCAAGTGGTTCAGCTTCAGCATGTACATGTAGCCAACA
Source organism: Pseudomonas libanensis (assembly GCF_001439685.1). Taxonomy (GTDB): domain Bacteria; phylum Pseudomonadota; class Gammaproteobacteria; order Pseudomonadales; family Pseudomonadaceae; genus Aquipseudomonas; species Aquipseudomonas libanensis. Next base: position 10,345 of record NZ_JYLH01000022.1, on the reverse strand, counting down.
GTAACCGGACGCTCGAACTTGTTGCCGGTACGGCCGTCGAACAGCTGCATCTGGCCGCTTTCTGGCAAGTCTGCCAGCTTGAGCATGGCCTTGATTTCGCTTTCCTTGGCACCGTCGAACACCGGGGTAGCCATTGGAACGCCGCCGCGCAGGTTCTTCGCCAGATCCAGGATTTCCTGGTCAGAGAAGGTATCCAGCTCTTCGTTGCGACCGCCGATCTCGTTGTAGATCTCGTGCAGGAACTTACGCAGGTCTGCGACCTTGCGCTGCTCTTCGATCATGCGGTTGATCTTTTCGCCCAGACCTTTGGCCGCGAGGCCCAGGTGGGTTTCAAGGATCTGACCAACGTTCATACGCGAAGGTACGCCCAACGGGTTGAGGACGACGTCGACCGGGGTGCCATTGGCATCGTGCGGCATGTCTTCAACCGGCATGATCACGGAGACCACACCTTTGTTACCGTGACGACCGGCCATCTTGTCGCCCGGCTGGATGCGGCGACGGATTGCCAGGTAAACCTTGACGATTTTCAGCACGCCTGGAGCCAGGTCATCGCCCTGCTGCAGTTTGCGCTTCTTGTCTTCGAACTTGTCGTCCAGCAGACGACGACGATCAACGATATAGGCCTGAGCCTTCTCGAGCTGCTCGTTCAGAGCATCTTCAGCCATGCGCAGTTTGAACCACTGGCCATGCTCAAGACCGTCGAGGATTTCGTCGGTGACGTCCTGACCTTTCTTCAGACCTGCGCCGCCTTCAGCCTTGTGGCCTACCAGAGCGGAACGCAGACGTTCGAAGGTCGCGCCTTCAACGATACGGAACTCTTCGTTCAGGTCCTTGCGGATCTCGTCGAGCTGGGTCTTCTCGATGGACAGTGCACGAGCATCACGCTCAACGCCGTCGCGGGTGAAGACCTGTACGTCGATGACAGTACCCTTGGTACCGGTAGGTACACGCAGGGAGGTGTCTTTAACGTCGCTGGCTTTTTCACCGAAGATGGCTCGCAGCAGTTTTTCTTCCGGAGTCAGCTGGGTCTCGCCTTTCGGAGTGACTTTACCGACCAGGATGTCGCCTGCGCCAACTTCAGCACCTACATAAACGATACCGGCTTCGTCCAGCTTGTTCAGTGCAGCCTCACCCACGTTAGGGATGTCCGCAGTGATTTCCTCTGGCCCAAGCTTGGTATCACGTGCCACACAGGTCAGTTCCTGAATGTGGATCGTGGTAAAGCGATCTTCTTGAACAACGCGCTCCGACAGACAGATGGAGTCTTCGAAGTTGTAACCGTTCCAAGCCATGAATGCGATGCGCATGTTCTGGCCCAGTGCCAGCTCACCCATGTCGGTGGACGGGCCATCGGCCATGATGTCGCTACGCTGAACACGATCACCCTTACGCACCAGCGGACGCTGGTTAATGCAGGTGTTCTGGTTAGAACGGGTGTACTTGGTCAGGTTGTAGATGTCGACACCAGCTTCACCGGTTTCAACTTCGTCATCGGCAACACGAACCACAATACGGCTGGCATCAACAGAGTCGATCACACCACCACGACGAGCCACGACGCAGACGCCGGAGTCACGGGCTACGTTACGCTCCATGCCGGTACCTACCAGCGGCTTGTCGGCACGCAGGGTCGGTACAGCTTGACGCTGCATGTTGGAACCCATCAACGCACGGTTGGCGTCATCGTGCTCAAGGAACGGGATCAGCGACGCTGCAACCGAAACTACCTGCTTGGGCGATACGTCCATCAAGGTGACGTCTTCTGGCGCCTTGACGGTGAACTCGTTCAAGTGACGAACAGCTACCAGTTCGTCGATCAGGACTTTCTTGTCGTTCATCGTGGCCGAAGCCTGAGCGATCACATGATCAGCTTCTTCGATAGCGGACAGGAATACAATCTCGTCGGTGACCAGACCCTCTTTCACCACACGGTACGGGCTCTCAAGGAAGCCGTACTGATTGGTGCGCGCATAAGCGGCCAAGGAGTTGATCAGACCGATGTTCGGACCTTCCGGCGTTTCGATCGGGCAAACACGACCGTAGTGCGTAGGGTGTACGTCACGGACTTCGAAGCCTGCGCGCTCACGGGTCAGACCGCCCGGGCCCAGTGCAGAGACACGGCGCTTGTGGGTAATCTCGGAGAGCGGGTTGTTCTGGTCCATGAACTGCGAGAGCTGGCTGGAACCGAAGAACTCTTTCACCGCCGCAGCCACTGGCTTGGCGTTGATCAGGTCTTGCGGCATCAGGCCTTCGCTTTCTGCCATCGACAGACGCTCTTTGACCGCACGCTCAACACGTACCAGGCCAACGCGGAACTGGTTCTCGGCCATTTCGCCCACGCAGCGAACACGACGGTTACCCAGGTGGTCGATGTCATCGACGATGCCTTTGCCGTTACGGATGTCGACCAGGGTCTTCAAGACCGCAACGATGTCTTCCTTGCACAGTACACCCGAACCTTCGATCTCGGTACGACCGATACGACGGTTGAACTTCATCCGGCCGACCGCAGACAGGTCATAGCGCTCAGGGCTGAAGAACAGGTTGTTGAACAGGGTTTCGGCAGCGTCTTTGGTTGGTGGCTCGCCAGGACGCATCATGCGATAGATCTCGACCAGCGCTTCCAATTGGTTGCTGGTGGAGTCGATCTTCAGTGTGTCGGAGATGAACGGACCGCAGTCGATGTCGTTGGTGTACAGGGTCTCGATGCGAACGACCTGGGCCTTGGCGATTTTAGCCAGGATCTCGGTGTTCAGCTCGGTGTTGCACTCGGCCAGGATTTCGCCTGTGGCCGGGTGAACGATGACCTTGGCGGTAGTACGGCCCAGGACGTAGTCCAGAGGTACTTCCAGCTCCTTGATACCGGCTTTTTCGATCTGATTGATGTGGCGCGCAGTGATACGACGGCCAGCCTCAACGATGACCTTGCCTTTTTCATCCTGGATATCCAGGACAGCAATTTCACCACGCAGACGCGAAGCGATGAGCTCCAGCTTGAGGGTTTCATCCTTCAGGCTGAATACGTTGGTGGTGTAGAAAGCGTCCAGCACTTGCTCGGTGGTATAGCCGAGCGCGCGCAGCAGTACCGAGGCCGGCAGCTTGCGACGACGGTCGATACGCACGAACACGCAGTCTTTCGGATCGAACTCGAAGTCCAACCACGAACCGCGGTACGGAATGATCCGCGCGGAGTACAGGAGTTTGCCGGAGCTGTGCGTCTTGCCGCGGTCGTGGTCGAAGAACACGCCCGGGGAACGGTGCAGCTGGGAAACGATTACACGCTCGGTACCGTTGATAACGAAGGTACCGTTCTCAGTCATCAATGGGATTTCGCCCATGTAGACTTCTTGCTCTTTGATGTCCTTGATCGCTTTGTTCGACGATTCTTTGTCGAAAATGATCAGGCGGACTTTTACCCGCAAAGGTACGGCGTACGTAACGCCACGCAACACGCATTCTTTGACATCAAATGCCGGTTCGCCCAGGCGATAACCGACGTACTCCAGCGCAGCATTGCCGGAGTAGCTGATGATCGGGAAAACGGATTTGAAGGCCGCATGCAGGCCCACGTCGCGGAACTGATCTTTGGTCGCTCCCGCCTGCAAGAATTCACGATACGAATCCAGCTGGATAGCCAGAAGGTACGGGACATCCATGACGTCCGGCAACTTGCTAAAGTCCTTGCGGATACGTTTTTTCTCAGTATATGAGTAAGCCATCAGCGTTCCCCAGCTTGGTCACCTGCTTGTTTGGCCCTCCCGACGGGAGCAGCCAGAAAATCTTGCAAACCCCATGGTTTGCACCACCGCATCGGGTGGCTACAGCGCGTTAATGGCGGCGACCGAGTCGACAGCCAAGAACGGAAAAAGGCCGGTGGCAAGAGCCACCAGCCATCAGCCTTCAGCTTAACGCTTGGGCTGGAGACGCAAGGTCGATGCTTACTTCAGCTCGACTTTAGCGCCTGCTTCTTCCAGAGTAGCCTTGGCTTTGTCAGCAGCGTCTTTCGACACAGCTTCCAGAACCTGGGCAGGAGCGCCGTCAACTACAGCCTTGGCTTCTTTCAAGCCCAGACCGGTCAGTTCACGTACTGCCTTGATCACGTTTACTTTCTTCTCGCCAGCTTCCAGCAGCATGACGTTGAATTCGGTTTGCTCTTCAGCAGCAACAGCAGCAACAGCTGGGCCAGCGGAAGCAGCGGCAGCGGAAACGCCGAATTTTTCTTCGAAAGCTTTGATCAGCTCAACAACCTGCAGAACCGACATTTCAGCTACGGCGTTGAGGATATCGTCTTGGGAGATAGACATTGCTGTATTTCCTGAATTGGGGGACGGCCTACGCGGCCATCGAAATAAACAAAAATACGCGAGAGAGGTTGCTCAGCCTTAGGCTGCGGCAGCTTCTTTTTGCTCGCGAACTGCAGCCAGAGTACGAGCCAGCTTGCTGGTAGCGCCTTGAATCACGCTCATCAGCTGCGAAATGGCTTCGTCGCGGGTCGGCAGTGTTGCCAGTACGTCGATTTGGTTAGCTGCGAGGAACTTGCCCTCGAACGCAGCTGCCTTGATCTCGAACTTATCCTGACTCTTGGCGAATTCCTTGAACAAACGGGCAGCAGCGCCTGGATGATCCTTGGAGAACGCAATCAGAGTCGGGCCAGTGAACACGTCGTTGAGAACACTGTATTCAGTGTCAGCAACAGCGCGCTTGAGCAGGGTGTTACGTACAACACGTACGTATACGCCAGCTTCACGAGCCTCTTTACGGAGTCCGGTCATAGCGCCTACTGTCACACCACGGGCATCAGCCACGACAGCGGACAGAGCAGCTTTGGCAGCCTCGTTGACTTCAGCGACGATGGCCTTCTTGTCTTCGAGATTAATTGCCACGGGTTTAACTCCTGCTTGTTACCGTTTCATCTGGCCGGAGCCGGATGTCGTTTTGGTGTCTGATTCGGTAAGGAACCGGGAGCACCATCTGCGTAGGCTTGTTGGTTTAAGACTTGCGCCGCCTACGGTCTTGGATAGCCCCCGCCAGGCAGGGACCCCAATCTTTCAATTGGCGCAATCGCTTGCGCCAACTTGTGACTTATACGTCCAGCGAGCCTTGGTCGATGACCAAGCCTGGGCCCATAGTGGTGCTCAGGGTAACGCGCTTGACGTAGATACCTTTCGAGGAAGCCGGCTTGATACGCTTCAGATCAGCGATCAGGGCTTCAACGTTTTCCTTCAGCTTGACGGCATCGAAGCCGACTTTGCCAACGGAGGTGTGAATGATGCCGTTTTTGTCGGTGCGATAACGAACCTGACCAGCCTTGGCGTTTTTAACCGCGGTAGCTACGTCTGGGGTTACGGTGCCGACTTTAGGGTTAGGCATCAGACCACGTGGGCCGAGGATCTGACCCAACTGACCTACTACGCGCATTGCATCCGGGGAGGCAATAACTACGTCGTAGTTCAGGTCGCCGCCTTTCATTTCGGCAGCCAGGTCGTCCATACCAACGCGATCAGCGCCAGCTGCCAGAGCAGCTTCAGCTGCCGGCCCCTGGGTGAAGACGGCAACACGTACAGTCTTGCCAGTACCGTGTGGCAGCACAGTAGCGCTACGAACGACTTGGTCAGATTTACGTGGGTCAACACCCAGGTTTACAGCAACGTCAACAGACTCGCTGAACTTGACAGTCGACAGCTCGGTCAGCAGGGCAGCAGCATCTACAAAGTTGTAGGACTTGCCTGCTTCGATCTTGCCGGCGATAGCCTTTTGGCGCTTGGTCAGCTTAGCCATTACACACCCTCCACGTTAAGGCCCATGCTACGAGCAGAACCGGCGATGGTACGCACGGCTGCATCCATATCAGCTGCAGTCAGATCCGCGTTTTTGGTTTTCGCGATTTCTTCCAGCTGAGCACGAGTTACGGTGCCAACCTTAACGGTGTTAGGACGAGCGGAACCGCTAGTCAGACCAGCAGCCTTCTTCAGCAGAACCGAAGCCGGGGTCGACTTGGTTTCGAAAGTGAAGCTACGGTCGCTGTATACAGTGATGATCACTGGAGTCGGCAGACCTGGCTCAAGACCCTGAGTACGGGCGTTGAAGGCCTTGCAGAATTCCATGATGTTCACGCCGTGCTGACCCAGAGCTGGACCGACGGGTGGACTTGGGTTGGCCTGAGCGGCCTTCACTTGCAGCTTGATGTAAGCGGTAATCTTCTTGGCCATGAGGCACTCCAATTACGGGTTCAAACGCCTCGAAAGGCTCCCCGGTTACTTGCGCGTTTATCCCAGTGACGACAAAACCCCACAGCCTAAGGCTGCGGGGTTGGGATGCTTGCTCAGCTAGACCTTCTCGACCTGACTGAACTCTAACTCTACCGGAGTAGAGCGACCGAAAATGAGCACTGCCACTTGGATCCGGCTCTTTTCGTAGTTAACTTCTTCGACGGTGCCATTGAAATCAGCAAATGGGCCATCAGTCACACGAACAACCTCGCCCGGCTCGAACAATGTCTTCGGCTTAGGCTTGTCGCTACCATCAGCAACGCGACGCAGAATTGCTTCCGCCTCTTTGTCGGTGATCGGAGCAGGTTTATCAGCAGTACCGCCAATGAAACCCATGACACGAGGAGTGTCCTTGACCAAGTGCCAAGTACCTTCATTCATGTCCATCTGAACCAGCACGTAGCCAGGGAAGAACTTGCGCTCGCTTTTGCGCTTCTGGCCATTGCGCATCTCAACCACTTCTTCAGTGGGAACCAGAATTTCGCCGAAGCCATCTTCCATGCCTGCAAGCTTTACGCGCTCTAGCAAAGAGCGCATAACATGCTTCTCGTAACCCGAGTAAGCATGCACAACGTACCAACGCTTAGCCACGGGACACCCTTAGCCAACAATCAAGGAAACAAGCCAGCCGAGCAGGGAATCAAGCCCCCACAACAGCAACGCCATAACCAGTACAACAGCCACGACAATCAATGTGGTCTGCGTGGTTTCTTGGCGAGTCGGCCAAACGACTTTACGTATTTCGGTGCGAGCTTCCTTTACCAGGACTGCGAAAGACTTGCCTTTGGCAGTCTGCAGGCCTACAAAGGCAGCTACAGCAGCAAGGGCGAGCAAAGCGAGCACACGGTACAGGATCGGCGAAGCAGAATAGTACTGATTGCCAACAACGCCTACGACCACCAAGGCGACTACAGCGAGCCACTTGACCAGATCGAAACGAGAGCTTTGAGCTTCAGCCTTAGGAGTCATCTATGAAGATCCTGTGAAAAGAAAGCCAGACACACCACGTGAATCTGGCAGGTCAGGAGGGAATCGAACCCCCAACCTACGGTTTTGGAGACCGTCGCTCTGCCAATTGAGCTACTGACCTAAAACAAAATCAGGCCGACCATTATGCAGGCCTGAAAAAGACTTTACAACAACCAACCCCAACAGACTTGAAATCACCCGACAATCAAAGCCAGACACAACACGAAACAAGCCGAGGCAGCTGTTAAAACAAAGGCAGATATTTTCATATCTGCCTTGTTATATGGAGCTCTTGAGCGGATTTGAACCGCTGACCTCACCCTTACCAAGGGTGTGCTCTACCAACTGAGCTACAAGAGCAAAACACCGTGCACAACCTGCAAACTTGGAGCGGGTAGCGGGAATCGAACCCGCATCATCAGCTTGGAAGGCTGAGGTTCTACCACTAAACTATACCCGCGGAGCTTGCAGCTCACGCTAAAATGGTGGAGGGGGAAGGATTCGAACCTTCGAAGTCGTAGACGTCAGATTTACAGTCTGATCCCTTTGGCCGCTCGGGAACCCCTCCTAAGCGAGCCGGCATTCTACATCACGCCGACCTTCTGTCAAGCATTTTCTCATTAAAAATATGAGGTTAGCTGCGTTGACCTTCGCTTCACCATGTAGACCTTAAAGGTCTTCACTGCGAAGCGGGCGCCATTCTATGCAAACTATTCGAGAGTTGCAATGCCTTCGCACAGCATTATTTTATGTTTTAACTCATTGAATTCCTTGGCAAGGTTTTCAAACGGCAGATCATCAGCCAGGCGCCGGCTCTCAGGGGCTACACGCAACCAGTACCCCGAGACATCAGGCGCGCTCAGCAATTGAATCTTGACCTTTATATCAAGGCTCGTCAGCCGCTGCTCGACAGATAGGGCTTGGCGCCGATCAGAGAAACCACCGATGTATAGACAGGTATTTTGCCCATCAGACGGCTTTATCCGATCACGCCGAGCCACCCCATCTGCAGATTCACTCAAGAGCCGAATGTCTTGCTGTGTCCCACGATAAAGACTCAAAGGCGTGACATCCTTGGCACGCAATGGAGCCTCTTGCTGATGCCAGACGTAATAGAACGCATTGAGGACAAGTAAAAGCAAAAACAGCCAACGCATAATCACCTCAAGACAAAGGACATGCCATCGCCAGACCAACAAATACAAGGTCTGGAACCAGCTGAGCCTGGGGCGCAGCATCCGAGACCAACTCAGCATCCCCTCCAGTCAGGAAGACGGTGAAATCATCACCCCAGTAGCTTCGCGCCAACTCGAGCTGGGTCAGCACAAACCCTCTAAGCATGAGCGTACAGCCTCGCTCGACGGCCTCCACGGTGGTCCGCCCCGGAGAGAGGCGCTCCAGAGCCCTCTCAGCCGCCGCGTCGCCATAACGTATCTTGCGCGTATGGGTTCGCAGCTGATTGCGCATGAGGGGCATGCCCGGGCAAATAAACCCTCCCAGATGCTCACCATCTGAACTGATAAAATCTGCGGTCGCCGCGGTGCCAAAATCGAGCACCAGGCATGCACCTGACGCCAATTTGAATGCCCCGAGCATCGCCAACCAGCGATCAAGCCCAAGACGCTCGAAATCTTCGTATCCGTTGCGCACCCCAGCCATTTCCCGCGCAGGGGCAGCACATGAAACGCTAACGCCAAATGCATCCACCAACGCAGCTACCAGCTGGGCGGTTTCCTCAAGCGCACGGACACTCACCAATCGGCAACGCGTAAGCAGAAGATCGGGAAGAGCCACCAGGCTATCAATCAATGACACATCCGAACCGGCGATGCCTTCCGCGCTAGCGCTTGCCTCACTCGACTCAAGCACACGCCACTTAATGAAGCTGTTTCCACAGTCGAGCTCAAGAATCATCACGCAACCTCAGGCTTAGCTCACCACCGCTATATATTTTCTCAACTCCATCGACATTCAAACGCAACGCGCCCTGACGATCCACACCCAGCACCACCCCTTCAATCCGGTTTACGCCAGCAATGAGACATACACTCCTGCCCTGCCACAGGTGATGCTTCTCCCACTCTTCTTGCAAACCGGCAAAACCAGTAGCCTTATGTCGGTCTAGATAGGCATGCAGTTGCCTCCCAAGGCGCGCCGAAAGGTGGTTGCGGTCGATAGGGGTTCCGGTCTCAAGCTGCATCGAGGTCCACTGCTGATCGACCTCAACTGCCTTCTGCATATTCACGTTGATACCGATGCCCAGCACAACGTGACATATATCTCCAGGATCCCCGACTAACTCGAGCAAGATTCCAGAAATTTTCTTATTTCCAACCAGGACATCGTTTGGCCACTTCAAGGCCGCGCCCTGAACGCCCGACTCGTGCAAGGTTTGCATGACAGCTAAACCCACTACAAGGCTTAGCCCCTCCAACTGCCGCAGACCGCCTTCAATGCGCAGCACGAGACTGTAATAAAGATTTTGCGCATATGGACTGACCCATTTTCGGCCACGCCTTCCCCTTCCAGCCGTTTGTTGCTCCGCCAAGACAACAAAGGGTGGCACGCAGCCCGACTCCACAAGACGCAAAGCCTCGGCATTAGTGGAATCAACGGAATCGTAAATGTGAATCGGCCAGGCTGAAGAAGCCGCCTCCAGAGAAATGTCCTCTGCATTCAAAAACACCAGCGGCGCAGCCAATTGATACCCACGGCCACGGACCTTATGAATAGGCAGATTCATCTCGGCCTCAAGATGCTGGAGCTGCTTCCACACAGCACTTCGACTAATCCCCAGGGCAGCGCCAAGCGCCTCTCCAGAATGGAATCGACCATCTTTCAGAAGTTTCAACAACATCAGCATGCAGGTATCGCCTCACAATGAGGCACGCATGATAGCCATGCGTAGGGTCATTGCATAGAAAGCCCGTTCGTTAGCACTCAAGGCATAAGCGATATTTTTTAGCTTTTCCGAGCGCCAAAACAAAACCCCAACTGCTTTCGCAATTGGGGTTTCGGAATTTAATCTTGACGATGACCTACTCTCACATGGGGAAACCCCACACTACCATCGGCGATGCATCGTTTCACTACTGAGTTCGGGA
>NZ_JYLH01000021.1 GCF_001439685.1 Pseudomonas libanensis | reverse complement strand
CGAAGCCCAACGGCGAAACCGCCAGTTACCGCTATGACCCATTCGGGCGGCGCATCAGCAAGACCGTGGAGGGCAAGACCACCGAGTTTTTCTGGCAAGGCGACAAGTTGATTGCCGAGCACCATGCAGAGCGTCACCGCAGCTACATCTACGAGCCCGGCAGCTTCCGTCCACTGGCACTGCTGGAAGGCTACGGCCCAAAGGCCACAACGCCCTACCACTACCAACTCGACCACCTCGGTACACCACAAGAACTCACCGACACCGCAGGCGAAATCGTCTGGTCCGCCCACTACCGCGCCTACGGCCAAATCGCCCGGCTTGATGTAGGCAAAATCGACAATCCATTGCGTTTCCAAGGGCAGTACTTCGATCAGGAAAGCGGGCTGCACTACAACCGTCATCGCTACTACAATCCGGATATTGGTCGCTACCTGACGCCGGATCCGGTGAAGTTGGCGGGTGGGATTAATGGGTACCGGTATGTACCTAACCCTACGGGGTGGGTAGATCCGCTGGGACTGAACAGATGCCCAGGTACGGTAGGATGCGAGCCATCCTTAGGCGTTGAAGATCCTTCAACTCCAGCATCAAGTAAGAAATCAGAACCCAACCTTCCAATTTATCATAATGACGAAGAGTATCTTTTTCGCGGAGACAAAACCCCTCCAGACGAGGTATTCAAAAATGGCTTTAAAAGCAAAGGTGATAGCGAAGATTTGTACCTACACGCAATTGACAGTAGTGACCCTCCCAGCAACTTTATAAGCACATCGCCATCACGAGCAGTCGGGATCACTTTTGCTACCAGCTACGGAGATAAAAAAGGCTATTTGTACACACTTAAGAGTATTGAGGGGCACGATATAAATACAGAACTAGGCAAGCAGGCGCCATATCCTAAAGAACTAGAATTCGCTATCTATAACAAAATCGACACAGAGGATATATTAGGCGCCACCCCAGTAAAATCTGATGGAACTTACGTTGGATATTCCATACCAAACCCCAACAGGAAATAAAATGAAAACTAAAAATATAAAGGTAATAATCAAAAACGAGCACAAGGAGGTCACCGTCAAATATGACCCTAGGAAGCTCATCATGAAATTTTCAGAGGCCGACAATTTTAAAAAAGTTTATGAAGGGCATGACTTATATATTTGCTTCGCAAAAATCAGAGCAGACTTCCCGCATATAACCTTTTTATGCAAAGGGGCAAAAATAAACGTTAAACCATCAAGAATGGCTTCTCAGATGAGCGCGGGGCTCGTCGCATACGAAATGACTCTAGGTCAGCAAGCTACCAACGACGACATAGTCCACTTGTTTGACTACGAAGAGGAGAACCTAACAAACGATCCACAGGAACAAATTGATTTCTTCAGGAAATGGTTGGTGTCACTAGGTGCGCAAGATTACGAAAAATTCAACTAAGTCATGAGTGCCCCTCCCCCTGTGATAAGCCAGCTCACCACAGGGGAGAAACGATGTCCTTAAATCCCCGACACCGCCAAATCCATCGCAAAATACGTAAAAATCAAATCCGCCCCCGCCCGCTTGATCGACCCCAAGGTCTCGCGCACCACCCGGTCCTCATCAATCGCCCCGGCCTGTGCGCCAAACTTGATCATCGCGTACTCGCCGCTCACCTGGTACGCCGCCACCGGCAGGCGTGAAGCCTCGCGGATGTCGCGGATGATGTCGAGGTAAGCCCCGGCTGGCTTGACCATCAGTGCGTCGGCGCCTTCCTGTTCGTCGAGCAGCGATTCGCGCACGGCTTCGCGGCGGTTCATCGGGTTCATCTGGTAGCTTTTGCGGTCGCCCTTGAGGGCGCTGCCGCCGGCTTCGCGGAATGGGCCGTAGAGGGCCGAGGCGAATTTGGTGGAGTAGGCCATGATCGGGATATGGGTGAAACCGGCGTCGTCCAGGGCGCGACGGATGGCCTGGACCTGGCCGTCCATGGCTGCCGATGGGGCGATCACATCGGCACCGGCGCGGGCGGCGGCCACGGCTTGTTTGCCGAGGTTGACCAGGGTCGCGTCGTTGTCCACATGGGCACCGTGCATCACGCCGCAGTGGCCGTGGTCGGTGTATTCGCAAAAGCAGGTGTCGGACATCACGATCATTTCCGGCACCGCGTCCTTGATGATCGAGGACATGCGCGAAACCAGGCCACGTTCTTTCCAAGTGTCGCTGCCGCTGGCGTCGAGGTGGTGGGACACACCGAAGGTCATCACCGACTTGATGCCAGCGCGGGCGTAACGCTCGATCTCGCCGGCCAGTTTCTTCTCAGGGATACGCAGCACACCCGGCATGCTGGTGATCGGCACGAAGTCGTCGATTTCTTCTTCGACGAAAATCGGCAGCACCAAATCGTTAAGGGTGAATTCGCTTTCCTGGAACAAGCCACGCAGCTCCGGGGAGCGGCGCAGGCGGCGTGGACGGGCTTGGGGGAACTGACTGGTCATGGCTTTCCTGAAAAAATGGCTGAAATCTTTGGGGCCAAAGCTTATGCCCCAAAGTCCCGGCAGCACAAATGCCAAGGGGCCAATAGTGTATTGCCAGGCACGTAACAATTCATTGATCTAGAGCTGTAGTCGCCCTTCGATGCACACTGCCACGGCGCCGCCTACCCAGACTTCATCACCCTGGCGCTCGATGTGAATACGCCCCGCCCGCCCCATGGCCGTGCCTTGGCTGACCACGTAACGGTGGGGCGCCAGGCCCTCGGCCAGCAGCCATTGTGCTAAACCGGCATTCAAACTGCCGGTGGCCGGGTCTTCCGGGGCGCCGTCCCCTGCGATAAATCCGCGCACTTCAAATTGTGCGTCTACCGCGTCAGAAGATGGGTCACACGGGGCGATCACCCCTACGGCCAGACCGTGCAGCTGCGAATAGTCGGGGCGCAGGCCCAGCACCGCATCACGATCAGCGAGCATTACCGCCAGCCAACCCGCTCCATTGTCGACCCACTGGCTGCGCACAATGGCCTCGGGCGCCAGGCCCAATGCCAGGCGCACGCGCTCCAGCAACGGCGCCTCCAATGGCCCGGCACGCGACAACGGCGGCGCGATAAATGCCAATTCGTTACCTTGGCGACGGATACGCACCAAGCCGATTTCGCATTCCTGGATGATTTCATCCCCACGCGGCACGCCACCGGCTTGCAGCCACGCGTGGCAACTGCCCAACGTGGGATGCCCGGCGAATGGCAGTTCCTTGAGGGTAGTGAAGATTCTTACCCGGTAATCGGCCCGCGGATCGCGAGGTGTCAACAGAAACGTGGTCTCGCTGAGATTGGTCCAATTGGCGAAGTCGGCCATTTGCTGGTCGGTAAGGCTGTCGGCGCCGAGCACTACGGCCAGCGGGTTGCCCTTGAGGGGCACTTCGCTGAAGACGTCCAGTTGTTTGAAATCGAAAGTCGGCATGCTTCAGCTCGGAATGTTCAGGCCACGGATCACCGCTGGACGTGCGACGAAGCCGTCCAACGCGCGCAGTACGTTAGGGAAATCAGCGATGCCCACCAGGTCGCCGGACTCATAGAAGCCGATCAGGTTGCGAACCCAGGGAAAGGTGGCGATGTCGGCGATGCTGTAGTCGTCACCCATGATCCAGGTGCGGCCCAACAGGCGTTTTTCCAATACTTGCAGCAAGCGCCGGGATTCGGCGGCGTAGCGGTCACGCGGGCGCTTGTCTTCATAGGCCTTGCCGGCGAACTTGTTGAAGAAGCCTAGTTGGCCAAACATCGGGCCGACCCCGGCCATCTGGAACATCAGCCATTGCAGGGTTTCATAGCGGGTGGCCGGGTCCTCGGAGAGCAACTGGCTGGTTTTTTCCGCCAGGTAGATCAGGATCGCACCAGACTCGAACAACGCCAGCGGCTGCCCACCCGGGCCGTTGGGGTCGATGATCGCGGGAATCTTGTTGTTGGGGTTCAGGGACAGGAACTCGGGGGACAGCTGGTCCTGGGTGTCGAAACTGACCTTGTGCGCCTCATAGGGCAGGCCCAGTTCTTCGAGCATGATCGACACTTTGACGCCGTTGGGCGTGGGCAATGAATACAGTTGCAAACGCTCCGGATGCTGGGCGGGCCATTTGCTGTTGATCGGGAAAGCGGCAAGTGCGTTCATCGAAGAACCCCTGGACGGAAAAGCCCCATGATAGTCATCCCCCCGCTGTCGTGCATGGGTCATCGTTGCGCAACATTTCCCGGTTAGTATCCCGCGTGGCGAACCAAAGCGCCTGAATGCACTCTTAAGTGCGCCCGAAGGGTGAATGGAGGCACCTTGCTATATCGACAGGGAACACCGCAGGACGCTCACTGCGTCACTGGGGCCGGGCGTGTCCGCCCTAATCCGACGCATGAAGACTCGAACCCATAATGAAGATCAAGCCTCTGCGCCTCGTGCAACGACTCAAACGTTATTCATACATGATGTTACCGCTGCTGCTGGTCAGCGCGGCCATTGTCACCGTCCTGGACGCCCGTGAAAGCCGTGCGCAACCCGTGGATGGCGTGCAAACCCTGGTATTCCTGCGCCACGGCGAAAAACCGGCAGGCGGCCTTGGGCAGCTCAACTGCCAGGGCCTGAACCGCGCCATGAACCTGGCCACGGTGTTGCCGGAAAAATTCGGCAAGGCCAACTACGTGTTTGCGGCCAACCCGACGCGCAATGTCGAGGAAGGCGAGCTGGATAATTCCTACAGCTACATTCGCCCGCTGATGACCATCAGCCCCAGCGCCATCAAGCTCGGCCTGCCGGTGAATATCAAGTTTTCAGCAAATGACACCAGTGCCCTGGCCGACGAACTGGTCGAAGACAAGTATCACAACGCGACGATCTACACCGCCTGGTCCCACGGTTACCTGCCGGAACTGATCAACAAGGTCGCCAGCGAAGCGGTCGGCGAAAAGCACACCATCACCGAAGACTGGTCCGGCAATGACTATGACTCGCTGTATGTGCTGACACTGACCTGGCACAACGGCAAGGCCTCGCTGCTCAGCCGCAACTACAAGCAGGGTCTGAATAACGGCGAGGAAAGCTGCCCGGATCCGACCCAGGTCAGCGCAGATATCTGAAGCTTGGGCCGCAGGGGCGTATGATGCCCGGCTATTGACTCACCTGCGGATCATCTCCATGTCCAACCTCGCTTCCACCCAGCCCCGCCGGGGCTGGTCGTTCTGGTGGAAACCAGCGCTGTTTCTCCTGGTGGCCTGCATCGGCCTCTACTACGTGAAATGGTCGCCCTACTACCTCAAGGCGTTTGTAGCAGCCGATAACCACAGCATCGGCGCCTCGATTCTCAATGACCAGCAAAGCTCGCCCCTGGCGGCGGCGTTGGCCTATGCCCAGGTGTATTTCCTGGCGATCTGGAAAGCCGCCGTACTGGCGGTGATCCTCGGTTCGTTGCTGCAAGTGCTAATCCCCCGAGACTGGCTGCTGCGCCTGTTTGGCCGCGCCGGTCTGGGCTCGACCCTGCGCGGCGGGCTGTTCGCCCTGCCGGGGATGATGTGCAGTTGCTGTGCAGCCCCCGTGGCAGCAGGCATGCGGCGCCAGCAAGTGTCGGTCGGCGCGGCGCTGGCGTTCTGGATTGCCAACCCGGTGTTGAACCCGGCCACGCTGGTGTTCATGGGCTTTGTATTGGGCTGGGACTTCACCGCGCTGCGGCTGGTGGCGGGGATTGTGCTGGTGGTCGGGGTGTCCCTGGTGGCGCAGCGTATTGCGCGCCCGGACCAGGTACCCGAGGCGGCACTGGAAGCCGTCGCCGAAGTCAGCAGCGTGGAATCGCAACCGTTCCTGGGGCGCTGGCTGCGCACCCTGTGGCAGCTGTTCTGGAGCACCATCCCGGTGTACATCCTGGCGGTGCTGATCCTCGGCGCGGCCCGGGTGTGGCTGTTCCCCCACGTGGACGGGGCGATGACCGACAGCCTGGTATGGCTGGTGCCGCTGGCAATTGTCGGCACACTGTTCGTGATTCCTACGGCGGCGGAGATTCCCATCGTACAAACCATGATGACCCTGGGCATGGGCACCGGGCCGGCCGTGGCCTTGCTGATGACCCTGCCAAGCGTGAGCCTGCCGTCGCTGTTGATGCTGCGCAAGGATTTCGATGCGCGGGTGCTGGTGACGGTGGCCGGGTTGACCATGCTGGTGGGGGTGGTGTGTGGGTTGATTGGGGCGGTGATGCTTTAGTGATGCGTTAAGGTTGAGGGCCCTATCAGGGCATAGGTATCTACACAACTTTGTAGGCTGTAGCAGCCGACGGTAACCACGATGCGAAGCGAGTCGCTCTTGATCTTGATCTGCTTTTGATCTTAGGCGCCCCGTTAAACCACGCTGGCCGGAATTCGACAGGGGTTTGGGGGGTAAACCGGCAGGGATGCCGGTTTAGCCGCCCCGCGCCATGGATGGCGCGTGGCGGCGACCCCCCAAATCACTGGCGAATTACGGGCACACCGAGCCTGAGCGAGGTGCCGAGTGGTGGGGCAAGAGCCTTTTGGTTACTTTTGGGCTCTTTTCAAAAGTGACCCGCTGTAAAAGCGGAACCAATAGCAGCCATTACCGCAGGAACGGATATGTACGCGGTCTGACCCGAGATCCTGGTCGGCTTTAAGGCCGCCTTCGCAGGCAAGCCAGCTCCCACATTTGGATCGCGGTGCGTCAGCTTGATCAGCGTCGGCTGTCAGTCCGTCACGGGAGCAAGCTCCCTCGCCACAGGTCCAGCGTCGCCCAAAAGTTGTGTAGATACCTATGCCTATCAGGGGCAAGCCCCTCCCACATTTTGACCGTGTTCACCAATCAACCTGTGGGAGCGGGCTTGCTCGCGAAGAGGCCCCTGAAATTCACTTATCAACCTCGTCGTACGCTGCGCTCACGCAAATACTCCACCACTGCTGCCTGCTCGCCGACGAACTCGATCCGTGCGCCTTTCTTTTCACGCTGGAACGCGTACATCGGGTCGTAGTATTCGCGCAGCAATCCTTCAATCCACACCCGGTGCAGATCCACGGCGCCAGTACGCGCTTGCTCCGCCAGGGCGTCCTGCAAGACGGCCTGCAACCGTTGAAAACGCTCACCGCCCAGACGCTTGTGGATGTTGGCCAGGCTCTGGGTCAGGCGCTCGGCGAATAACGCCTGGCCGGTTTCACCAAACATCTCGATGAACTCGGCGCAAAGGTTCACCACGTAATCACCCAGGATGCGCTCGACGCGGCCCTCGACGCTGTCTTCCAGCCACACCATCGAAAATGTCTGCATGCTCTTGTGCAACGGCAAGGGCAAGGCGCAGCTGCCGATCATGCGGCTCTCATCCTCGACCACAAACTGCTCGATGCCGCGTGCACGTTTCTTCAACAAGTCCACCGCCAGGCGGTTCTCAAAGTCGATATTCGACGGTTGCGACGTGGCGCGCTTGCCGAAGCTGGAACCGCGATGATTGGCATGGCCTTCCAGGTCCAGGGCGTTGCGCAGTTGGCCAAGCACTTCGGTTTTGCCAGTGCCGGTCATGCCGCCAAGCAGCACGAAATCACACTGGTTGGTCGCCTGCTCCAGGGTCTCCAGCAGAAAAGCACGCATGGCCTTGTAGCCACCGCCAACGCGGGGATAGTCAATGCCTGCTTCGGTTTTCAACCATTGCTGCACGATCTGCGAACGCAGCCCGCCACGGAAGCAGTACAGGTAGCCGTCGGGATGGGCCTGGGCAAAGTGCGCCCACTGCTCGATGCGCTTGGCCTTGGTCGCCCCGGACACCAGCTCATGCCCCAGTACAATCGCCGCTTGCTGGCCCTGCTGCTTGTAACAGGTGCCGACCCGCTGACGCTCATCGTCGTTCATCAGCGGCAGGTTAAGCACCCCTGGGAAGGCACCCTTGTTGAACTCGACCGGTGCGCGGGTATCCATCATCGGCCGGTCGTTGAGGAAGATGTCGCGGTAATCGGTGATGTCAGCCGCCATCAAACCACCTCTACCGCGTTGCTCTGTCGCTCAAACAATTCGCCGATAGGCTCAAGGGCCAGACCCAGCTCGGCGGCCACCGCGTGGAACTCGGCGTCGCCTTCTGGAGTGACAGCGATCAGCAGGCCACCGCTGGTCTGCGGGTCGCACAGCACGCGCTTGTGCAACTCCTGCACACGGCCGAGCTTGCTGGCGTAGCTGTCGAAGTTGCGCAAGGTGCCGCCCGGCACGCAGCCTTGGTCCAGGTAGTACTCAACCCCGGGCAAGCGTGGGACTTTTGCATATTCAATGCGGGCCGTCAGGCCGCTGCCGTCGGCCATTTCCACCAAGTGGCCAAGCAGGCCGAAACCGGTGACGTCGGTCATGGCCGTCACACCCGCCAACTTGCCGAAGCGGCTGCCGGGTTTGTTGAGGGTGCACATCCAGTCACGGGCCAGGCCGATATCGGCCTCGCGCAACTTGCCTTTCTTTTCGGCGGTGGTGAGGATGCCGATGCCCAAGGGTTTGGTCAGGTACAGGCGGCAGCCGGCGGTGGCGGTGTCGTTACGCTTCATATGACGTTTTTGCACGATGCCGGTCACGGCCAGGCCGAAGATCGGTTCCGGCGCATCGATCGAATGCCCACCCGCCAGTGGAATGCCCGCAGCGTCGCATA
This sequence comes from Pseudomonas libanensis, assembly GCF_001439685.1. Lineage (GTDB taxonomy): Bacteria > Pseudomonadota > Gammaproteobacteria > Pseudomonadales > Pseudomonadaceae > Aquipseudomonas > Aquipseudomonas libanensis. Next base: position 80,595 of record NZ_JYLH01000021.1, on the reverse strand, counting down.
CAGCGCGACCACCACGAATTACTTCGCGGGCAATCTCCGGCGCCAGCACATTGACCGGCCAGCCGAGAATGGCGATGGCCATCAAGGGGTCGCCGCCCATGGCATAGATGTCGCTGATGGCGTTGGTGGCGGCGATGCGGCCGAAGTCGAAGGGATCATCGACGATCGGCATGAAAAAATCGGTGGTGGATACCACACCGCGCTCATCGTCGATAGCGTACACCGCCGCATCGTCGCGTGAGGCGTTGCCCACCCAGAGGTTGGGATCGAGGTTTTGTGCGCCGCTACCGGCCAGAATCACTTCCAACACTTGGGGCGAGATCTTGCAACCGCAACCCGCACCATGGCTGTACTGCGTAAGTCGAATCTGCTCGCTCATGGAAAACCTCTGACTGTCGTGTCGGAGAATTCTACCAGATAGCCAAAAGCCAACCGCTCTCTAATGAACGCGGCTGGCTTTTGAGGTCAAGCGTTACTGCCGGGCAGCAAGCAATCGTGCGTGCCGGTTACGCCGGGCGATGTTCAGGCATTCGATCGCCGCCGAGAACGCCATGGCCGCATACACATAGCCTTTAGGTACATGGGCGCCGAAGCCTTCAGCGATCAGGGTCATACCGATCATGATCAGGAAGCCCAGGGCCAACATCACCACCGTCGGGTTGTTATTGATGAACTTGGCCAAAGGTTCGGCCGCCACCAGCATCACGATCACCGAGACCACCACGGCGATGATCATGATCGGCAAGTGCTCGGTCATGCCCACGGCGGTGATGATGCTGTCGATGGAGAACACCAGGTCGAGCATCAGGATCTGGCCGATGGCCGCGGCAAAGCCAATGGTCACACCATTGCTGACGGTGGCCTTCTCTTCGGGTTCCGGGTCCATGCTGTGATGGATCTCGGTAGTTGCCTTCCAGACCAGGAACAGGCCACCGGCGATCAGGATCATGTCTTTCCACGAAAAGGCCTGGCCGAACACTTCGAATACCGGTGCCGTCAGCTGCACGATGAAGGCGATGGTGCTCAACAGGCCCAGGCGCAGAATCAACGCCATGCTGATACCGATGCGTCGCGCCTTGGCCCGATGCTTCTCGGGCAATTTGTTGGTGAGAATCGAGATGAAGATCAGGTTATCGATGCCCAGCACGATTTCCATGACGATCAAGGTAGCCAGGGCCACCCAGGCGGTGGGGCTGGCGGCCAGTTGTAAAAGGTAATCCATAGGTCAGTCCTGACGTGGTGGTGCTGGGAAATTAGGTTTCTTGGGTGTCGGATTCAGCGTTGTTTTCGGCGTCTTCTTCCTGCTTCTCAGGACTGATCAAGCCCTGGGTCGCTTCGCTCAATGCCTGTTCGGCGGCCTTCTGGGTGTCGTCGATGGCCTGTTTGGCCGATTCGGTGGCCTTGCCCAATACCTGTTGCGCGCTTTTCTCGACCTGATCACAGCCACTGATCATTACCAATGAAAGCGCAAGCAACGACGCCGCGCCCAGGGAATTGAGTTTCATGATGTATTCCTCATTAGAACCATTGGGTCCAAATAGTGGCCCCGCGATAGCGAGGCATTCTATGCAGGTGAACAGTTCAGGAAAATTCGTATTTTTCTCGTGTATAGTTCGGTTTTTACGAAGTTTAGACCGTCATGCTTAATTACCGACAACTTCATTATTTCTGGGTGGTGGCCAAGACCGGCAGCATCGTGCGCGCCTGCGAGCAGTTGAACCTTACGCCCCAGACCATCAGCGGGCAGATCAGCCTGCTGGAACAAACCTTTGGTATTGCGCTGTTCCAGCGTGTGGGGCGCCAGCTTGAGCTGACCGAAGCCGGGCGCCAGGCCCTGCCCTACGCCGAGCAGATGTTCCAGACCGGCAATGAACTGGAGGCGATGCTGCGCGCCCAGCCCGATGAACAACAGATTCCGTTCCGGGTCGGGGTGGCGGATGTAGTGCCCAAGTCCATCGTCTACCGATTGATCGCGCCGACCATGGAGTTGAGCGAACCGATCCGCATCACCTGTCGCGAGGACAAACTCGAACGTCTGCTGGCCGACCTGGCGATCCAGCGCCTGGACCTGGTGATTTCCGACAGCCCGATGCCCACGCATCTGGACATCAAGGGCTACAGCCAGAAACTGGGGGAATGCGGCATCAGTTTTTTCGCCACCCAGACTTTGGCTGACCAATATGGAGGTGATTTCCCACAGTGTTTGCAGGGCGCGCCGCTATTGATTCCGGGGGCGGAGACGGTGGTGCGCAGCCGCTTGCAGCGCTGGTTTGCCGAGCAGCAGGTTCAGCCCCGGATCATCGGTGAGTTCGACGACAGTGCGCTGATGCAGGCGTTCGGGCAATCCGGCAGCGGGATCTTTATTGCTCCCAGCGTGATCGCCGACGAAGTGGTACGCCAATACGGCGTGGCCCTGATCGGCCAGACCGATGCGGTGACCGAGTCGTTCTATGCGATTTCGGTGGAGCGCAAGGTCAAGCACCCTGGCATCGTGGCGATTACCGAAGGTGCCCGACGGGAGTTGTTTACCACCCTGCCCTGATCCCTCAGGTGCTGGGGGCGACCGATTGCTTGGCCGTCATCAGCCACAGTGCCAGCAGGATCGACACCAGGATGAAGCCCGAAGCGGCAAACCCCAGGCTGCCCAGGCCCAGGGTATCGATGACATGCCCACCGACCATCGCGCCCAGACCGATGCCGAGGTTGGCGCCGGCGATATTCAGCGATGCGGCAAACGCCGGCGCATGGGGCGCAGCCTTCATCAACCGCACATGGCTGACCAGGAACATCGCCGCCTGGGTTACGCCCCACACCGCCATCGCCGCCGCCAGCCCTATAGTCGAATGAATCGCCGGCACCACTGCCACCATGCCCGCGATCATGAACCCGCAGAACACCACGGATGCGATCAACGGGTGACGATCCACGGCGCGCCCGCCCAGAGAGTTGCCGATCAGCCCGACTGCGCCAAAGCCCATCAGGCACCAACCCACTAGCGTGCCGTCGAATCCGGCCAGACGTTCAAGGATGTCTGCCAGGTAGGTATAGGCGGTGAACATGCCGCTGAACACCAGGATCGACAGCAGGATGTGCCCTTGCATCACCGGGCTGCGCAGGATCTTGAATTGTGAGCGCAAGGTGACCTGCTCGTTCTTCGCCCGGGTAACCGGCAAGTAGATAAACAGCAGCAACGCCTTGGCCAGGGCAATCACCGCGAGCACGGCGAACGCACTGCGCCAGCCGAACATATCGGAAATCAACGTACCCACTGGAATGCCGAACACCGTGGCGCAGACGATGCCAAAGCCGATTTTTTCAATCGCACGTCCGGCGAACTCCGGGCCGACGATATCCACCGCCGTTTCGCTGGCCAAGGCCCAGAACACCGGTAGCCCCAAGGCAGGAATCAAACGGGCCAGGGACATTATCCAGATATTGGGCGCCAATGCCGCCACGGTATTGGCCACCGCGAACATGATCAGGATGCTGATAAACAGGCGCTTGCGCTGGAATCGTGCGCAGTACGCGGTCAGAAAGGGACCGAACGCCGCCACGGTAAATGCAAACAGCGTCACCAGCAGCCCAGCCTGGGACACACTGACATTCAGGTCCCGGGCAACCGACGGCAACAGGCCGACGATGACAAATTCTGTGGTCAGCACGGTAAAACCGGCAGCCGACAGCAGCAGGATAGGGAACAACATGAAAACTCCAGAAACGACGACATCAACGACAGCCCTGGGGGCCCGCTGACGGAGAGGAAAGATGAGAGGGGTGAATAATAACAGGATATGTCCGGGTTTCGCCAAGCTCGACGGGCGCGGGTGACGGAATGCCGCAGCGAACAAGACGCTTCGTACAGCATGTTAGACTTCGCGCCTACTTCCTACAGTACTTTCTGCCTGCAATGCTGTACCCAACTAAAAAAACTAGAGACAACTCTTTATGACTGCTGCCCCTTCCCTGTTGCAACGTCTAATGCGCGTCAGCCTGGTCACCCAAATCGTCATCGGCCTGATCGCCGGGATCGTGCTGGCCTTGTTATTACCCGAGGCTGCCCGCGCCACCGGTTTTATCGGCAAGGTGTTCGTCACTGCACTGAAGGCGGTCGCGCCGATCCTGGTGTTTGTGCTGGTAATGGCCTCGATCGCCAACCATAAACACGGCCAGGAAACCCATATCCGCCCGATCCTGTTCCTGTATCTGCTCGGCACCTTTGCCGCCGCCGTGGTTGCAGTGGTGGCCAGCACCCTGTTCCCCTCCTCCCTGGTCCTCGCCACCCATGACGCCACAGTGAGCGCTCCCGGCGGCATTGGCGAAGTGTTGCAAAGCCTGCTGCTCAGCGTGGTGGATAACCCCATCAGCGCGCTGATGAACGCCAACTTCATCGGCATCCTGGCCTGGGCCATCGGCATGGGCATCGCCATTCGTCATGCCGGCGAAACCACCCGTACGGTATTGGACGACCTGTCCAACGGCGTGACCCTGATCGTGCGCGTGGTGATCCGCTTCGCCCCGCTGGGTATCTTTGGCCTGGTGGCCTCGACCCTGGCCACTTCCGGCTTTGGCGCCCTGCTCGGCTACGCCCACCTGCTGGTGGTGCTGATCGGCTGCATGCTATTCGTGGCGCTGGTGATCAACCCTGCCATCGTGTTCTGGAAGCTACGCCGCAACCCTTACCCGCTGGTGCTGATGTGCCTGCGTGAAAGCGGCATTACCGCATTTTTCACCCGCAGTTCGGCGGCGAACATTCCAGTCAACCTGGCGCTGAGCAAACGCCTGGGCCTGCATGAAGACACCTACTCGGTGTCAATCCCGCTCGGCGCCACCATCAATATGGCCGGTGCCGCGATCACCATCACCGTACTGACCCTGGCGGCCGTGCATACCCTCGGGATTGCCGTGGACCTGCCGACCGCCGTACTGCTCAGCGTGGTTGCCGCGGTGTGCGCATGTGGTGCGTCTGGGGTGGCGGGTGGTTCGCTGCTGCTCATTCCGCTGGCGTGCAGCCTGTTCGGCATTCCAAGTGAAATCGCCATGCAGGTAGTGGCCGTCGGTTTCATCATCGGTGTGCTGCAGGATTCGGCGGAAACTGCGCTCAACTCGTCGACCGATGTGCTGTTTACTGCGGCAGCGTGTTTGGGCAAGGAAGAACAAACAGCCTGAATGAGCGAAAGGAAAGCCCGGGGCGTTCACTGCAGAATCGACCCGGGCCTTTTCTAACGATGGTTGAAGGTATTGAGTTCAGGAAGAGGAATTTTCCGGAGTGAACCCCTGAAGAGGTGTCCCATACCGCTTGCTTGTTTTCGGATCGAATCGGTACCACTTACCGGTGATGTCATCTAACTGAGCCATGACCTTTGCTGTATCGACGCCCTGATAAGTGCCTTCCTTCACGTCTTTCGGCTTATGCTGATACACCCTATCCACACTGCGGTTAGCCGCGATTACCTTCCAGGTAAGGCTCCCTTTTCCCACAACCGAAGAGAAAGCTGTAAGGCCTCTGGTACCGATGGCCGCTCCCCCGGCAAAAGGGTTGGCGGCACTGATAAATGCCCGTCCCAGCCTACCTGCAACGCCTCCTTTTCCTAGCTGCCCTCCCACCTTCGCTATCTTGGAAATCTTTCCGAGGGCTCCGGCACCGGCGACAACGAAGCCGAATATGTCGAATGCAAGAAACGTAAGCCCTTCACCGACCCTACCCTGCTGAAAACTGTGAAGCGCTGCGGCACCGGGTATCAGCGCACGGGTGACGGCTTGTATTTTTTCGAACTCCGTCACTTCAGTATCGAATGTGGTAACGCCTTTGGCTGCGCTAGCCAACTGTTCACGCTCTTTAGTACTGAAAAAATGGCTCGTAACGGCATCGGCTATGTGCTGCGTTCTCGCCGAGGTGAAGGCTTGTATAGGCATTGAAGTTTGAGGCTTTGATTCCCGTTCTTTACTGTCTGCCGGGGCGTTGGCTTTAATTTCGGTAAGTTTAATGTTTGTTCTAACTGTGACCTTTGAGTCTTTGGTTGCAAGGGAGCTCCATTCGCCTTGCAAGCCTGTCTTCAGCCCATCGGCCAAATCTTCTCGATACCGCAGCCCCCCTGTCGCGGGATTGAATTCATAGATTCGTTTCCGGCCTTCATGCAGGGATTCAACAAATACGGCGCTGCTTTTGACCTCCTCGGTCTCTGAGGTAGCGTAGCGAACTCTATGGCCTGCCCATATAATTGTTTCAGTTACTTTCTCTTCTCCATAAATTTTCAAGGCGCCATGCTGAAGCGCGGCCTTATCTTCCTCAGACAGCAGCGACATTTGGTGTTGTACGGTCACCTTCATAGCGCCTTTAAGCCCGTCATAATAATCAACGACTTGCTTTTCAAACAGCTCATTTACCGGAGGTATAAACTTGAGCTCATGGGATATCTTTTCAATGGGAACAGCAGGATCATTGGAATACCACTCCACATGCTGCTGCGGCTGCAAAAAGATATCCAGTATCGAGTACGGCCCTTGTAAGTCCCGATTCTGTTCTTTTGGAAAGATCGCTTTCTTCTCAAAATCTATCACCCCGTATTCTTTTACGGGGAAACGCTCCTTCAGCGCATTGAGCGCCAGTGCCTTACGCGTGGCTAATTCTGTGCGTTGTGCTTCTGAAGCCTGCGTCAAGGTATCGAAACGCTCGGTCGCGAGGGTGCCGGCACGTTCAACCTCTTCATCCGTGTAATTGTTATCCGCCCGTTTTCCAATTGCTCCATCCGCCACAGCCCAGTGAATCAGCCCTTCGCGCCCAGCCAGCGCCGCCACTTGTTTTTCGGCAGCGGTAATGGGCTCCAGGTCGTCTTTGAGCAGTTGCTCATAAGTTTTAGTCGCCGCCGCGCCCGGGGAGCGCATCTCGGATTTGGCAACGATAGCCTTCAAGCTCACCCAGGCCGGTGAGCCATAAGTAACACTGTCCGGGACATCTTTAACCAATAATTCCGGAGCGTGGTGCGACAGCAGGAGATAGGCTGCAACCGGGGCGTTATTGCCATATGACTTGCGCAGATGTTCGGTTAGCCCCTCAAGGACAAAAGACAGCGGCTTACCCCCATTCTCGCGCGCCGACAAATCAAACCCGGCCACCTTGTTCTTTTCTTCTGGCTTCCACAATGCGTCTTGATTGAGGCCTACCTGAAGCGCCGCAAGCGCCCAGTCTTCGGCACTGCCCGCGCCCTCGAACTGAGTGCGTAACGCTTCGCCCATAGCCTGCGCAGTGGGGCTTTGCAAAAGCCTGAAGACCGCTTGCCGGGGATCTTTCAGCTCTGCCTCGGACCACTGGATGGTTTGCGTCAGATACCCAAAGGCGTTCTGGCTCAGCTTCAACTTGTCGAACTCAGGCAACGCCATCGAGTTATAGGCAACGGCGTCATAGATGGCCTGCTGTTGCTGTGAATCAAGCGGTGTTGGCCACGATAAGCCTCCCCCCAAATCGCCATACAGTTGCCTATACTCGGTTGGACGGATTAACTCCTTGAGCATGTTCTTGACCTCGGCTTGATCAGCCGGGTGATCCCAGCCATTGCCGGTCATGAACCGCAGGAGGTTCACCTGCTTGCCGGCCATTGGTTGATTATCCAGCTGGAAACCAGAGTCAGGATCAAGCCTGATCTGTTGTGATTGCAAATAGGATTGCAATCCTGCATCGCGGTCATAAGCTGGTGGGCTAGGTAGAAGGCGGTGATCGTAGGCGTGCAATGCCTCTTGCTTATCCAGATATTCGTCCGCCTTGACGAAAGCCGTGGCCAGGGAATCCGAGAAGGTGTGCAGATCGCGTTTATTGGCAAGTTGTTGTTTTTGAGCCACCAGTGTTTCTTCAGTGCGCTCCTTACCAACTCCCGCCGTTGCGAATGTGTGGTTTTTTCGCAACTCTTGGGCGCGTTTTCGATCTTCGAATGAGTCGTTATGAATTGTTTCGCCATAGAACTGGGCGACCCACTTGAGCGGCGCACTTTCCTCATGCAGGGCCGACCAGGTGACTCCACCGGGTGCATAAGCTTTTACCGCAGCCAGAATCGGCCCAGCGAAGGTCGCCCACGGAGAGTTGTCTTTTAAGGTAAACAGGGTAAGCACCCCATTTTTACTGACGCTGAGCGCCCCGTCAGAAGTTATCTGGAGGGTGGATGGATCAAAACCATCTGACTTGAGCCAAGTTAAAAAGGCCTTGTCGTTAAGTGCATTACGCAACTGTGTACGCCATTGGCCGAAAGATGAAGCGTCCGGGATGTACGCGATAATAGTGTCCTCATCACGGCTCCGGCCCTCTAGCGCTTCTGCATAACTGACTGCCAATTCGCTGTTGGCGTGTTCGCGCTGAGAGGTTTGGGAGGACACGTCATCGCCTTGCACCTCTCGCCGGGTTCGAGTCATTGCAATGGGCTTTGAAGAAGACGAAACTTGATAGTTGGGCGTCTCCAGTGTTGGGCCGAAATGAGAATTCCCGGGAGGTGCAGTCACCGCGATGGAAGAAAGATTCATATCGTTCGTAGTCTCCAGGCACTTCAATAGAAAGTTTTTTAGGCGTTCGTGAGTGAGGACTATCTAGATATAGGTTGCATCGCAATATGTAACGAGGCATGAGATGCGTATAAAATCCCGCGCATAAAAAAACCGGAGCTGTTCATTCAAGAACAACCCCGGGCTGTGTTTTAAAGTACGAGTTTAGAACGCGCCCATGTAATCGCGCTTGCCCACTTCCACACCGTTATGACGCAGCAAGGCGTAAGCGGTGGTGACGTGGAAGAAGAACTGCGGCAGGCCGTAGGTCAACAGGTAGGACTGGCCGCTGAAGCGCTTCTCCTTCGGAGTACCTGGGCGGGTGACGATCTCGATGCTTTCCTTGCCATCGATCTGCTCGGGCTTGATGGTGTCGACGAACGCCAGGACCTTGGCGATCAGCGCTTGCAGGTCGGCGAAGGTCACTTCGCTGTCTTCATATTTGGGTACTTCGATCTCGGCCAGGCGAGCGGAAACGCCTTTGGCAAAGTCGACGGCGATCTGCACCTGGCGCACCAGTTGGAACATGTCAGGGAACAGACGTGCTTGCAGCAACGCGTTCGGCTCGATATTCCTGGCGGTGGCGTGGGCTTCGGCCTTGGTCAACACACCGCTCAGGGCGGTGAGCATTTGCTTGAAGACTGGGATAGAAGCGGCGTACAGGGAAATAGTCATGGCAGTCTCTGGTAATGGCAGGGTTGGAACCAGCGGCGATTATAGCCATGCCCGGCGCTTGTCTTTTATTTTTTGAGGATTACGCTGGTGACCTTCACTGCATAGGGAAAGCGCGATGACCGCCGAGCACGACACCGACACCCCTGAGCCGCGCCTGAACAGCACGGAAATCCGCATCCTGGGCTGCCTGATCGAGAAACAGGCAACCAACCCGGAAACCTACCCCCTGACCCTCAACGCCCTGGTGCTGGCCTGCAACCAGAAGACCAGCCGCGAACCGGTGATGAACCTCAGCCAGGGCCAGGTCGGCCAGAGCCTACGCGCGCTGGAAGGCCAAGGCTATACCCGCCTGGTGATGGGCAGCCGCGCCGACCGCTGGGAACACCGTGTGGATAAGGCCCTGGAACTGGTGCCAGCCCAGGTGATCTTGACCGGGCTGCTGTTCCTGCGCGGGCCGCAGACGGTCAATGAGCTGCTGACCCGCAGCGGGCGCATGCATGATTTCGAAGATGCCGAGCAGGTCGTGCATCAGCTGGAACGGCTGATAGCGCGGGGGTTGGCGTTGCTGGTGCCGCGTCAGGCGGGACAGCGGGAAGACCGGTATACCCATGCGTTGGGAGACCCGGCGGATATCGAGGCGATACTCACGGCGCGGGGCAGTCCGATGGAGCGTGGGCCCGGCAGCTCAGTCCCATTGGAACGTATCGACGAATTGGAAGCCCGGATTGCAGCGTTGGAGGAACGCTTGGCACAGCTGGAACAGGCCTGACACAGTAAAAAATGTGACAGGGGCGGTGCGACGATTCGACTTGTCCCCGATGAGCATGGGCGTCTACACAACTGTATAGCAGCCAACGGTAACCACGATGCGCAGCGAGTGGCTCTTGATCTTGATCTTGATCTGCTTTTGATCTCAGGCGCCCCGTTAAACCACGCTGGCCGGAATTCGACAGGGATTTGGGGGGTGCCGCCATCGGGGGCAAGCCCCCTCCCACAGGTACCGCGCCATGCCAGAAGTTGTGTAGATCACTATGCCCCGATGAGGGCGTCCAATAAGTGGCTGATACACCGTCATCGCGGCCCCTCCCACATTAGCGCTCCAGCGGCCTTCAATTACGGGCGAAGGCCACCGCCGCCTGGAATTGCTCCTGCGTCGGGCGCACGCCGGTGTACAGCACAAACTGCTCCAGCGCCTGGATCGCAATCACCTCCAGCCCGGTAATCACCCGCTTGCCCTTGGCGCGCCCACGCACGATCAGCGGTGTTTCAGCCGGGATCGCCACTACATCGAAGACAGTCTGCGCCTGATCAATGGCGTCGGCCTCGAACGCCAATGCTTGCGCCTCGGCCCCACCTGTCATGCCGATGGGCGTCACATTGATCAGCATCTGCGGGCGCAAGTCGCCCAGGTCCGCCTGCCACTCATACCCAAGGTTGCGCGCCAATGCCTGGCCCGCAGCTTCATTGCGCGCCACGATCACGCCGTGGGCATAACCGCCATCACGCAACGCACTGGCAACCGCCTTGGCCATGCCACCACTACCGCGCAGGGCGAACGTGGAGTCAGTCGGCACGGCGTGCTTTTTCAGCAATTGCTCGATGGCAATGTAGTCAGTGTTATAGGCCTTGAGGTGGCCGTTGGTGTTGACGATGGTATTGAGCGAATCAATGGCTTGAACTGAATCGTCAAGTTCGTCCACTAAGGCAATGGCGGCCTCCTTGAACGGCATCGATACTCCGCAACCCCGCACGCCCAAGGCGCGAATACCACCGATCGCGCCGGGCAGGTCCTGGCTGCTGAAGGCCTTATAGTAGAAATTCAGACCCAATTGTTCATACAAGTGGTTATGAAAACGCAGGCCAAAGTTCCCGGGGCGCGCCGACAGTGACATGCACAGCTGGGTGTCCTTGTTGGGGTGCATCTGCATGGGTAACTCCTTGAAGTAAGCAAATCGGTACAGACCTTACACAACCTTTACCTAATGGAAGTGCTGTTTTTTTGAAACACGTTGTCTTAAAAGTATCCCCGCGACAATCCTTGAGTCTATTGATTGCAGACCACAAGCGCAGGGGCTAACCGAGGAATGACCATGATTCGTAAAATCCCCAGAATCGCCTTGCTGATCGGTGCACTCGCAATGGCCGGCCAAGCTTCCGCCCACGGTGGTGGTTGGGGTGGCCCGGCAGTGTTGGGCGCACTTGTTGGCGCAGCGGTAGTTGGCTCCGTGGTTGCCAGCCAGCCTCGTGAGGTCTATGTGCAACAACCGGTGTACGTCCAGCCGCAGCCGGTGTATGCCGCTGCGCCACCGGTCTATTACGCGCCACCGCCGCCGGTGTATGTACAACAGCAGGTTTATTACCGCCCGGCCCCGGTCTATTACGGCCCTCCACGCGGCTATTATGGTCCGCCTCGCGGCTACTACGGCCACCCACACGGCTACTACGGCCGCGGTTGGTAGGTTTGGACTGAGTGACTTGAATGGGCCTCGCCCCTGAGCGGGGCCTTTTTTTGCCCGAAAAGTCCGGATTTATCCTGCCAATGTCGCTGTGAGAACAATGCCCAAGCGCCTATCCCACATCATAAGGACGCAATATCCTCTTGATCGGCGCAGGCGTGCGCTGTCATGGTTGCGTCATAAAACAGTCTCACCATCGACCCAGTCCACCCAATAACAATTAAGGACGATTGCCCATGCCCACGCAAAATCCGCATCGCACCGCCGGTCTCTGCACGTCCAGCAAGGTCTACAGTGCCCTGACCGAACTCAAGCACCTCGAGGGCCACCGCAGTGCGAAGTTCCTCGCCTTGCTGGCCGAAAACCTGGTGCGCAAAGGGCTGCTCAGTGAGCACGAAGTAGTAAGCATGCTCGACCAGGTGGTGGATTAACGCCTGGCGTCGATGTCGACTATCGAGCCAGGTGATTTTTCCCCGGCGCCAGCGCACCGTAAGGTGACCTCCATAACGATTGGAGGTACTTATGCCCACTGTTCAAATCATGTCTGTCATCGGCAGCGCCGTCCCAGCCCCTTTACGTAAGCTCGGCTTGCTCGCCTGTTGGTACGTGGTCCGCGATGGCGAACCAATCAGCGGCCCGCTCACTTCATTGTCCGACGCCGAAACACAGCGCCAACGAGCAGCCGACTTCAGGCTTCAAGCCTAGGGCAAAGGCAATTTGACCCGTGGCTTGGTTTCGACGAACAACGCCCAGCACGACATGAACAACGCCGCCACCAGCGGCCCGATGACGAAGCCGTTGAGGCCGAACACCGACAGGCCACCCAAGGTCGAGATCAGGATCAGGTAGTCCGGCATCTTGGTGTCCTTGCCCACCAGGATCGGACGCAGCACGTTGTCCACCAGGCCAATTACGAATACACCGAAAAGCCCCAGCACCACGCCTTGCCAGATCGAACCACTGAGCAGGAAGTAAACCGCCACCGGCCCCCAGACAATTCCTGCGCCCACCGCTGGCAGCAGGGATAGAAACGCCATCAATACCGCCCAGAGCAATGCACTGGGAATATCCAGGAACCAGAATATAAAGCCGCCCAATGCGCCTTGGGTCACGGCCACCAGCACGTTGCCCTTGACCGTGGCGCGCACCACGCGGTTGAACTTGAGTTGCAGGCGCCGCTTTTGCGGCTCGGCCAGCGGTACCGCGGTGCGCACCTTGCGTACCAGCTCCGGGCCGTCGCGCAGCAGGAAAAACAGCAAGTACAGCATGATGAAAAAGCTCACCAGGAAATCAAACGTGCCCTGACCAAAGCTGAACGCCTGGGAGGCAAAGAACTGACTGCCCTGCATCGCACCCTTGACCACTTTTTCCCGCAGCCCTTCCAGGTTGCCCATGCCGAAGCGGTCGAGCAGGTGTTGGAAGTACGGCGGCAGGAAATGCTTGAATTGCTCGATATAACCGGCCACATCCAGCTTGCCACTCTCAACGTTTTTGTACAGCGTGGCCCCCTCCTGCACCAGCAACGCACTGGTAATAATCACCGGCAGAATCGCGATCACCAGGCACACCATCAAGGTGGTCAGCGAAGTCAGGTTGCGGTTCCAGCCCAACCGCTGCTGCAGGCGGCGTTGCATAGGGGCAAAGATAATGCCGAGGATCACAGCCCAGAATACCGCGCCGTAGAACGGCAGCAATATCCAGATAAAAGCGATGGTCACCAGGGCCAGCAGCAGCAACAGGGTCTTGAATTGCAGGTTGGTTTGATTCATGTCCGATCCATGTCAAAAAAGCAGAGGGCCGGTGTCGGCCCTGTTGCTTAGTCCGCGGCGAAACCCGGGAGTGCCCTTGTTGATCGAACAAGCATAGATCGTCTTGTTTAGACCTGGGTCAATGAACCGCGCGCGCCTCTGCACTACCCTCGCGCCTTTTTGCGACCCACCCCCATGCTCCCGATAATTGCTCCCGAACTGCTCGCCCCTGCTGGCACCCTGAAGAACATGCGCTACGCCTTCGCCTACGGCGCCGATGCGGTCTATGCCGGCCAGCCGCGCTACAGCCTGCGGGTACGCAACAACGAGTTTGACCACGCCAACCTCGCCCTCGGCATCCAGGAAGCCCATGCCCAGGGCAAGCGCTTCTATGTGGTGGTGAACATCGCGCCGCACAATGCCAAGCTCAAGACCTTCCTCAAGGATCTGGCGCCCGTGATCGCCATGGGCCCGGATGCGCTGATCATGTCCGACCCGGGGCTGATCATGCTGGTGCGCCAGCACTTTGCGCAGATGCCGATTCACCTGTCGGTGCAGGCCAATACGGTGAACTGGGCCAGCGTGGCGTTCTGGCAGCAACAAGGGATTTGCCGGGTGATCCTGTCGCGGGAGCTGTCCCTGGAAGAGATCGATGAAATTCGCCAGCACGTACCGGCCATGGAGTTGGAGGTGTTCGTACATGGCGCCTTGTGCATGGCCTATTCCGGACGTTGCCTGCTGTCGGGCTACATGAACAAGCGCGACGCCAACCAAGGCACCTGCACCAACGCCTGCCGCTGGAAATACCAGGCCACGCCCGCGGCGGAGAATGCGACCGGCGATATCGTCCAGCAATATCAGCCGACGCTGGGGATCGGCACGCCCACCGACCAGGTATTCCTGCTGCAGGAAGCCAATCGACCCGATGAATCAATGCCTGCCTTCGAAGACGAACATGGCACCTACATCATGAATGCCAAGGACTTGCGCGCCGTGCAGCATGTGGAGCGCCTGGCGCAGATGGGCGTGCACTCGTTGAAGATCGAAGGCCGCACCAAATCCCACTTCTATTGTGCACGCACCACCCAGGTGTACCGCCAGGCCATCGATGACGCGGTGGCCGGGCGCGCCTTTGATCGCAGCTTGATGACCAACCTGGAGTCCCTGGCCCAGCGCGGCTACACCGAAGGTTTCCTGCGCCGTCATGTGCATGACGAATACCAGAACTACCAGAACGGCAGCTCGGTGTCCGAGCGACAGCAGTTTGTCGGTGAGTTGACCGGCGAGCGTCGTGGCGAGTTGGCTGAGGTCAAGGTGAAGAATCGTTTTGCCGTTGGCGATCACTTGGAATTAATGACGCCTGCCGGCAACTTTCACTTTGACCTGGCCACCTTGCGCAATGCCAAGGATGAAGCCATTGAGGTGGCGCCGGGGGACGGGCACACCGTGTATGTGCCCTTGCCGGCCGAGATGGACCTGCGTTTTGGCCTGCTGATGCGCGACCTGTGAAGGGTCAGATCCTGAACTGACCGACCAACTGCCCCAGGCGCTGGCCCAGATCCGCCAGACTGCGGGAAGTCTGGGCACCCAGCTGGGTTTCATCAGCCACGCTGTCCACCGCCACGGCAATCTGATGCACGCTACGGTTGATCTCTTCAGCCACGGCGGTTTGCTCCTCGGCAGCGCTGGCGATCTGCGCATTCATCGAGTTGATGGTGCCGATCAACTGGGCCATGGTGTCCAGGGACGCCCCGGCCTGGTTGGCCTGGGCCGAGGTGCCATCGCCGGCATCGCTGGAGCGGCGCATTGCGTCCACGGCAGCCTCGGTGCCTTTTTGCAGGCGGTCGATCATACCCTGTATTTCCTGGGTGCTGGTCTGGGTGCGGCTGGCAAGGGCGCGTACTTCGTCGGCGACCACGGCAAACCCGCGCCCGGCCTCCCCGGCCCGTGCGGCTTCAATGGCAGCATTGAGCGCCAGCAAGTTGGTTTGTTCGGCGATGGAGCGGATCACGCTGAGCACACTGACAATCGACGACACATCCTGCTGCAGGCTGTCCAGGGACACGCCACTGCTGCGGATATCGTTCACCAGCGCATGGATCTGCGCGATGCTGCCGTCCACCACACGTTTGGCGGCCTGGCCTTCGGCATCGGTCTGTTGCGCGGCGACAGCGGCGCCTTGAGCACTGCGCGCCACTTCATGGGCAGCGGACGACATCTGGTTGATCGCGGTGGCCACTTGGTCGGTCTCGTGGCGCTGGCGTTCCATGGCTTGCTCGGAGCGCTGGGCCTGGTCGGATACCTGGCTGACCAGCCCGGTGAGCTGGGCGGTCATTTCGGTTATCTGGCGCACCAACCCATGGATTTTATCGACAAAGCGATTGAAGGCACCGGCCAGGTCGCCCAGCTCATCCTGGCTGGTAATCGCCAGGCGGCGGGTCAGGTCGCCTTCGCCAGCAGCGATGTCGTCGAGGTTGGCCTTCATCAGGCTCAGTGGACGCAGGATGGTATTGGCCACCAGCATGCCCACGGCGGCGATTACCAACAGCAATACCACGGCGACGCCGAGGATGCTCAGCAGCACGCCTTCCATGCGTTTCTCGACCTTGGCTTCGACCACCGCCACCTGGGCCTCGATACCATCCAGGTTCACCGAAGTACCGATGACCATGTCCCACTTGGGCAGGTATTCGGTATAGCCGAGCTTGGGTACCAGTTCGGTCTGGCCGGGCTGGGTCGAGCTGTATTGCAGGTAGTGGGTACCGTCCTTGCCGACCTTGACCAGGTCGCGATTGACGTAGACGCCGTTGGGGTCGCGGTTGTCCTTGAAGCTTTTGCCCACGCCGTCCGGGCTGTTGCCCTTGAACAGGCGGATGGTCTCGGAGTCGTAGCCGAAGAAATAGCCGTCCTTGCCGTAGCTGGTATTGGAGAGCAACTTGACCACCTGCGCCCGCACCGCGGTGTCGCCGGGAGCTGCCGCATCGTAAAGCGGCTTGATGGTGGTCATGGCCACTTCGACATAACCTTGCAGGGTGGCCTTGGCGTCGTTGAGCAGGCGCTGGCGGGTTTCATCCACTTCGTTGCGCGCCTGGCCCTGGAGAATCCACACGGTGGTCAGGCTGATGACCACGGCAAACAACAATACAGGCACTACGGCAAGGGCCAGGACTTTGGCCTTCAAACTCAGACGCATGGCTTTTCTCTCTTGTTAGTGGCGACTTGAGAGGTTAACGGCCAGGTGAGTGATTTCTGTAGGAGCGAGCTTGCTCGCGAAGAACCTGAGAACCCTGCGGGGTGTCAGGTTCTTCGCATTATCGTTGACGTTTTTTGCGAGCAAGTTTGCTCCTACAGGGAGTTCATCAGAGCGTCATCGCGGCCAGCCACCCAAACACCAGCAGCGGGATGTTGTAGTGCAGGAAGGTCGGCACCACGGTGTCCCAGATATGGTGGTGCTGGCCATCGACATTCAGGCCGGAGGTGGGCCCGAGGGTGGAATCCGACGCAGGCGAGCCCGCATCGCCCAGCGCACCGGCGGTGCCGACAATGCACACGATGGCCAACGGGCTGAAGCCCAGCTGCACACACAACGGCACGAAAATCGCCGCGAGGATCGGCACCGTGGAAAACGACGAGCCGATGCCCATGGTCACCAGCAGCCCCACCAGCAGCATCAGCAACGCCCCTACCCCACGGCTATGGCCGATGAACGCCGCCGAGGCTTCTACCAGCGAGCGCACGTCACCGGTGGCTTTGAGCACTTCGGCAAAGCCCGACGAGGCGATCATGATGAAACCGATCATCGCCATCATTTTCATGCCTTCAGTGAACAGGTCATCGGTGTCGCGCCAGCGCACGATGCCCGATACCGAGAAGATCAGGAACCCGGCCAGGGCGCCGATGATCATCGAGTCCAACCACAGCTGGATGATAAACGCCGAGGCAATTGCCAGGCCGGCCACCAGCAGGGTCAGAGGGTTGTACTGCACCGCCACTTGCTCGACGCGCTCGATTTTTTCCAGGTCGTACACGCGCTTCTTGCGGTAGCTGATAAACACGGCCACCAGCAGGCCGACCACCATGCCCAACGCGGGCAGGCCCATGGCGTGGGTGACATTGACCTGGCTGATGTCCACCCCGCTCTTGGCCACGTTGGCCAGCAAAATCTGGTTGAGGAAAATATTGCCGAAGCCCACCGGCAGGAACATGTACGGCGTGATCAGGCCGAAGGTCATCACGCAGGCGATCAGGCGGCGGTCCAGTTGCAGCTTGGTCAGCACATACAGCAGCGGCGGCACCAGCAGCGGGATAAACGCAATATGGATCGGCAGGATGTTCTGCGAAGCAATCGCCACCACCCACAAGAGGCCGATCAACAACCATTTGACGTGGCTGCCACCGCTGGCTTCCTGGCGATCGACCAGCAGCAAGGCTTTGTCTGCCAGCGCGTGGGCCAAGCCGGACTTGGCAATTGCCACCGCGAAAGCACCGAGCAATGCGTAGGACAAAGCCACGGTTGCGCCGCCACCTAAGCCGCTGTTGAAAGCTTTGAGCGTGGCGTCGATCCCCAGGCCACCCGTCAAGCCGCCCACCAGGGCGCCAACAATAATGGCGATGACCACATGCACGCGGGACAGGCTGAGTACCAGCATGGTGCCGACCGCGGCGATGACTGCGTTAATCATGGTTACCTCAAGCAAAAACATAAAAGACAGGCATGCCCGCGCACGGCCATGGGAACAACTGCCGGCGTGCAGGCTTGAAAGAGGTCTTATTAGAGGGCGCGCACTTTGCAGCAGGCAGGCGCGCATGTCAAAAAACGACGCCGCTTTGAGGGTTAAATTGATCGTTTGAATAAAGAACCACGCACGCCGGCCGATAAGTTGTTTCCATGTGCTTTCAGGTAAGGATGTCCCGATGTCGCTCAGGCAGCTCTCCATTCAATGGAAAATCACCCTGCTCGCGGGCCTGTGCCTGCTGGGGATCGTGACCCTGCTGGTGGGTCTGTCGCTGTATCGCATGGCGCAGAGCTCGGAGCAGGTCAAGGCCTCCAGCATGCAGATGCTGGACGAAGCCGCCCAGGCGCGCATCGAGGCCCAAGGTGAAGTACAGGCGCTGGGCATTCGCCAGCAGTTCATGGATGCCTACCAGTACGGTCACGGCTTTTCCCGCCAGGTGCTGTTTCTGCGCGAGCAGGCAGAGAAGCGCTTTCTCGATGCTTTCGACACCCGCGAGGACCTGACCCGCCAGGTCAAGGCCGCGCTGCAAGCCAACCCCGACCTGTTGGGTTTGTCCCTGGTGTTCGAAGCCAACGCACTGGACGGCAAGGACGAGTTGTTCGCCAACCAGGCGGAACTGGGCAGTAATGACAAAGGCCGATTCGCCTTGTACTGGTCGCAGCCGACGCCGGGCAAGATCACTTCGATGGCGCTGCCCGAAAGCGACATGACCGACACCTCCGTCAGCCCCAGCGGCGAAAAAGCCAACGCCTGGTTCACCTGCCCGCGCACCACGCTCAAGCCGTGTGTGATCGAACCCTACTTTTATGTGATCGACGGCCAGGACGTGCTGATGACCAGCATCGTGTTCCCGCTGATGGTCAATGGCAAAGTCATCGCCTCACTGTCGGTGGACATCAACCTCAACAGCCTGCAGGCCGTGAGCCAACAGGCCAGCCAGAAGCTGTACGACGGCCAGACCCAGGTCAGCATCCTCAGCCCGACCGGTTTGCTTGCCGGCTATAGCCCGGATGCCAGCAAGCTCAGCCAGCGCCTGGCTCAGGTTGATACGGCCAGCGGCGCGCAGTTGGTCAGCGCCTTGGCCAGCAGTACTCAAACCCACAGCCTGCGTGCCGGTCATCAGCTCAAGGTCCTGGCGCCCTTTGCGCCGATCCCTGGGGGCAAGCCGTGGGGCGTGTTGCTGGATGTACCGGAAAAAGTCCTGGTGGCGCCCGCCGAGGCGTTGAAAACCCAGCTGGACGCTGACAATACCAAAGGCACCCTGCTGGAGCTTGGCCTGGGCCTGCTGGCCGCTGTGGTAGGCCTGATACTGGTGTGGCTGATGGCGCGCAGCGTGACCCGGCCGATCCTCGGCGTGGCACACATGCTTGAAGATATCGCCAGCGGCGAAGGTGACCTGACCCGGCGCCTGGCCTATGACAAGCAGGACGAACTGGGCCAGTTGGCCGGCTGGTTCAACCGCTTCCTCGACAAGCTGCAACCGATCATTGCCGAGGTCAAACGCTCGGTGCAGGACGCCCGTGGCACCGCCGACCAGTCCGCCGCGATTGCCACGCAAACCAGCGCCGGCATGGAGCAGCAGTACCGTCAGGTAGACCAGGTGGCCACTGCTTCCCATGAAATGAGCGCCACCGCCCAGGACGTAGCGCGCAGCGCTGCCCAGGCGGCCCAGGCTGCACGGGATGCCGACCAGGCGACCCGCGAAGGCTTGACCGTGATCGACCGCACCACCGTTAACATTGGCGACCTCGCCGCCGACATGAGCACCGCCATGACCCAGGTAGAAGGCCTGGCCGCCAACAGTGAAAAAATCGGCTTGGTGCTCGAAGTGATTCGCGGCATCGCCGAGCAGACCAACCTGCTGGCGCTCAACGCCGCCATCGAGGCCGCCCGTGCCGGTGAAGCCGGTCGGGGCTTTGCCGTGGTCGCCGACGAAGTGCGCAACCTGGCGCGACGCACCCAGGAATCGGTGGAAGAAACCCGCCTGGTGATCGAACAACTGCAAAGCGGCACCACTGACGTGGTCGGCTCCATGGGCAACAGCTATCGCCAGGCCCAAGGCAGTGTCGAACAGGTCGGTCAGGCCGTCACGGCCTTGCGCCAGATCGGCGACGCGGTCACGGTGATCAGCGACATGAACCTGCAGATCGCCAGCGCCGCCGAAGAGCAAAGCGCGGTGGCCGAAGAGATCAACAACAATGTGGCGACCATTCGCGATGTGACCGAGTCGCTGTCGGAGCAGGCCAATGAATCGGCGCGGGTCAGCCAGGCGTTGAACAGCCTGGCGAATCAACAGCAGGGGTTGATGGATCAGTTCAGGGTGTAAGTGGGAGGGGGCTTGCCCCCGATGGCGCTGGGTCAGCCCCAGATGTATTTACTGACACGCCCTCATCGGGGCATAGGTATCTACACAACTTTATATCAGCCGACCCAACCGTAACCACGATGCGAAGCGAGCCGCTCTTGATCTTGATCTCAGGCGCCCCGTTAAACCACGCTGGCCGGAATTCGACAGGGATTTGGGGGGTAAACCGGCAGGGATGCCGGTTTAGCCGCCCCGCGCCATGGATGGCGCGTGGCGGCGGCCCCCCAAATCACTGGCGAATTACGGGCACACCGAGCCTAGGCGAGGTGCCGAGTGGTGGGGCAAGAGCCCTTTGGTTACTTTGGGGCTCTTTTCCAAAGTGACCCGCTGTCAGAGCGGAACCCTAAGTGGCCGTTACCGCAGGAATGGATATGTACCCGGTATAGCTGTGTCGCCTGTCAGGCCGCCTTCGCGAGCAAGCCCGCTCCCACAGTTTGATTGCGGGGTGTCAGGTAGATTGGCATCGGCTGGCAGGCCGCCTTCGCAGGCAAGCCAGCTCCCACATTTGGATCGCGGTGCGTCAGCTAGATCAGCGTCGGCTGTCAGGCCGTCACGGGAGCAAGCTCCCTCGCCACAGATTTAGCCTCGTGCCGAAGTTGTGTAGATACCCATGCTCATCGGGGGCAAGCCCCACATTTGGATCGCGACGCCTCAGTTGGGCAGCCGTTGACTGTCAGGCCGCCACGGGAGCAAGCCCCCACACTTTTAGAGATTCATCTGGGCATTACCGCTTGGGTAATTCGATCAGTACCTTAAGCCCACCCAGCTCACTCTCCTGTAACTGCAACGTCCCGCCCCACACCTCGACGATGTCCCGCACGATCCCCAACCCCAGGCCATGTCCGTCAATTTGCTCGTCCAGTCGCGCGCCGCGGCCCAAGACCTGGTTACGCTGGGCTTCGGGAATACCGGGACCGTCGTCCTCCACCACCAACCGGTAGCCTTGCTGGGTTTCGCTGACGCTCAGCCGAATATCGGCATCCGCCCACTTACAGGCGTTATCCAGCAGATTGCCAAGCAATTCCAGCAAGTCCTCGCGGTCCCAGGGCAATTGCAGGCCCGGCGAAACGTGATAGCTGAGATCAAGATGGTCGCCATGGATCATGTTCAAGGTCGCCAGCAGGCCGGGCAGTTCTTTTTCACAATCAAACAATGCACCCGGCAGGGTTTCGCCAGCCAGCCGTGCCCGGTTGAGCTCGCGGTTGAGGCGTTGCTGGATTTGCTCCAGTTGGCCGCGCAATAGCTGGCTCAACTGCGGATGATCCTTGAGCGCCTCACTGGAGGCCGCGCTCAGCAATACCGCCATTGGGGTTTTCAGCGCATGCCCCAGGTTGCCGAGCGCATTGCGGGAACGCTTGAGACTGTCTTCGGTGTGCGCCAGCAAATGGTTGATCTGCGCCACCAGCGGTTCCAGCTCCAACGGCACCTGGGTGTCGAGCTGCGAGCGCTGGCCCTGTTGCAGTTGGGCGATCTGGTTACGCGCCGTCTCCAGTGGGCGCAGGGCGCGGCGCACGGTGACTCGCTGCAGGACCAGCACCAGCAGCAGCGCCGCCAGCCCCATCACCAGGCCAATCTGGCGCATCAGGCGAAAACTCTCCCGCACGGGCGTGTAATCCTGGGCCACGCTGATGGAAATCGGCAGGCCGAAGCGCTTGTAGTCCGAACGCAACACCAGCAATTGCTGGCCTTCCGGCCCCAGCTGCAGGTTGCCCTTGAGCCCCGCCTCGGGCAGCCTGGGCAGTTCCTGGTCCCAGAGTGAACGGGAACGCCAATGGACATCGGCAAAGTCGATCCGGAAATAATGCCCGGAGAACGGTCGCTGATAGGCCGGTGACAGGCGTTGCTCATCCAGCTGTACGCCGTTTGGCCCACGCACCAGCGCCACCAGCAGGTTCTCACTGTCGTTGCGCAGGCCCGCTTCCAGGTAACGCTGCAAACCGGCCTCGAACAGCCACAGGCTGGTTTGTGCCAGCACCACGCCGACGCCCACCATCACGCTGATCAGGCCCAGGCTCAAACGCCGCTGGATCGACTTCATGCCGGGGCGGCGCCAAACCGGTAGCCCTGGCCGCGCCGGGTTTCTATCACACTGCGCCCCAGCTTGCGGCGCAGATGGTTGACGTGCACCTCCAGCACATTGGAGTCTCGCTCGGTCTCGCCATCATACAAATGCTCGGCCAGGTGGCTTTTCGACAGGATCTGTTCGGGGTGCAGCATGAAGTAGCGCAGCAAGCGAAATTCGGCCGCCGTCAGCTGGATCTCGGCGCCATCGCGCAGCACACACTGGCGCCCTTCATCCAGATGCAAGCCTGCGGCCTGCAGGGTGGGCTGGTTGGAGTGGCCGTGGGAGCGTCGCAACAGCGCCTGGATGCGCAGGTAGAGTTCTTCGGGGTGAAAGGGTTTGCTCAGGTAATCATCGGCGCCGGCCTTGAGCCCTTCGATACGCTCGGCCCAGGAATCGCGGGCGGTGAGGATCAATACCGGGATGGCCAGCTTAGCGGTGCGCCATTGCGCAAGCACATCAAGCCCGGGCAAACCGGGCAGGCCCAGGTCGAGGATGATCAGGTCATAGGGTTCGCTGCGACCTTGATACGCGGCGTCGCGGCCATCGGCCAGCCAGTCGACCGCATAGCCTTGGCGCTGCAAACCGGCCAGCAACTCGTCAGCCAGGGGCACGTTGTCTTCCACCAGAAGCAGGCGCATCAGTCCTCCTCATCTTTGATCAGATTACCGTTGGTGGCGTCCAGTTTGATCTCACGCACCACGCCTTCGGTGGTCACCAGTTCCACTTCGTAGGCATATTGGCCGTGTTTCTTTTCCAGCTCGGCCTCCAGCAGCCGCGAGCCGGGGTAACGCGCCATGGCTTGGTGCAACAGTTGCTCCAGCGGCAGGATCACGCCCTGCTGGCGCAGGGCCAGGGCTTCATCCTGATTGAGGTCGCGGGCCGCCAGGCTGGAGCAAAAAACCATGAGCACCAGCGCCACTCGACTGCCCACGCGTAAATTAACCTTCATTACGTATCCTGATGATTCTTGAGAACCTGCCCGGTGAGCGCGTCCAGTTCAACGTCCCATTCAATGCCGTTGCGATCTTCCAGTTCGACTTCATAGACGTACTTGCCGTATTCCTCATCCAGGTCGGTGCCCAGCAGCGTCGAGCCAGGGTGCAGCGCCAGGGCTGTGGCGTCCAATTGGTCAAAGGCGACAATAGTAACAGTGGCGGGGACGATCAGTGGCTTGTCCGGGTCCACGGCTGTGGCCTGGGTCGCCGTAACCATGATGATAGCGGCGGCGCCCAGAACAGTGAGGCGCGTCATGATAAGTCTCCGTTACAGGATGTTTTCCTACGCCGTCACCCTACCTGCTGCAACTTAACTGAAACTGAATTGCCACCATGGCAATTGCGCGCAAGCCGTTTCTCCCACCATTTGCGATATTTTCTATAATGCCCCGTTCGCCCAATCAGAGACCGGTATGACAGCCATCCATATCAAGTTCCCTGCCTTGACCCTCAAGGCCGGCAAACGCGCCTTCGCCCGCATTCGCGAGCGGGGTCTTGCGCCTGCCGACGTCGGCATTCTCCCCGGTGCGGCTGGCGACCCCAAGGCCTTGGGCATCCAGGGCCTGGACCTGGCGCTGTTTGGTGACTGGCTACCCCGCGTGCCGCGCGAGCGTGCGCTGATCGGCGCGTCCATCGGTTCCTGGCGGTTCGCCAGCGCCTGCCTGCCCGACCCTGTGCAAGGCTTGCTGGACCTGGGCCGCCTGTATAACGAACAGCGCTTCGCCAAAGGCGTGACCATGGCCGACGTCAGCCAGAGTTGCCAACGCATGCTCGATGACCTGCTGGCTGGCCGTGATGCGCGCATACTGGACAACGCCGACTATCGCCTGAACATCATGGTGGTCAAGAGCCACGGCCTGCTCGCCGACGACCACCGTGGACGACTGGGGCTGGGCCTGTCTTCGGTGATCGCCGATAACTTGCGCAGCCGCGCACGGCTGTCGCGGCATTTCGAACGGCTGATCATCCACGACCCGCGCCAGCCACCGCCAGTGCATCCCCTTCAGGATTTCCCGTCGCGCTTCCTTAGCCTGGAATTGGGCAACCTGCGCCAGGCGCTGCTTGCGTCCGGCTCGATCCCCATGGTCATGCAAGGTGTGCGCGACCTGCCTGGGGCCGGGCCCGGCACCTATCGCGACGGTGGCCTGCTCGACTATCACCTCGACCTGCCCTACCACGGCGATGACATAGTGCTGTACCCGCACTTCACTGACCGGGTCATCCCCGGCTGGTTTGACAAGGGCCTGCCATGGCGACGCAGCAGCCCGCAAGGCTTGCAGGATGTGTTGCTGCTGGCACCCTCCAGGGACTACCTGGCTCGCCTGCCCTACGGCAAACTGCCGGACCGCAGTGATTTCAAGCGTTTCATGGGCGATGACCCGAGCCGCAACAAGTATTGGCAAACCGCGATGAGCGAGAGCCGGCGACTAGGGGATGAGTTTTTGGCCTTGGCGGACAACGGCGCGCTGGGTGACCGGTTGCTTGCCCTCTAACGGTAGGAGCGGTGTGCGCAGGGGCTGATCAAGCTGTTAAACTCGCCGACTGCCAGACACCTGACCGAGCTGAAAACACTGTGGAAATCTTCAAGGAATTTACATTCGAATCCGCCCATCGCCTGCCCCACGTGCCGGAGGGCCACAAATGCGGGCGCCTGCATGGGCATTCGTTCAAGGTTGCGATCCACCTGAGCGGCGACCTGGATCCCCACACCGGCTGGATTCGCGACTTTTCGGAGATCAAGGCGATTTTCAAGCCGCTCTACGAACGCCTCGACCACAACTACCTCAATGACATTCCCGGCCTGGAAAACCCCACCAGCGAAGTGCTGGCCAAGTGGATCTGGAATGAATTGAAGCCCTTGCTGCCCGAGCTCAGTGCGATTCGTATCCATGAAACCTGCACCAGCGGTTGCATCTATCGCGGCGAGTAAGCGATCGCGTGTCGGAAAACCACCTGCGGGGGGTTTTTCCGAAGTGCCAGTAAAGTCTTTCAGAGGAGTTCATTGCAATGATGCGCCCCGCCACTGTCGATGATGTTGCTGCCATTGAGGCCATCGCCCAGGCTGCTTACTCGCCTTACATCTCGCGCATCGGCCGCAAACCCGCGCCGATGCTGGAAGACTATCGCCAACGGATCGAGGCCGGTGGCGTACATGTGTTGGACCATGCGGGGCAGGTGCAAGGCTTTATCGTCCTGCTCGATACCGACACTGGCCTGCTGCTGGATAACCTGGCCGTGGCACCGGATGCCCAAGGCCTGGGGCTAGGGCGCGTGCTGATGGATTTCGCCGAGCAACAAGCAGCCGACTCTGGCTACACGCACATCTACCTGTACACCAATGAGGCCATGACCGAGAACATCGCGCTATACGCTCGTCGAGGGTATGCACAAACCCATAGGGCCGTGGAAAACGGTCTGCGCCGGGTGTACATGAGCAAATTTCTACAGGCGATTTAACAGGTCCAACTTGTGTCACTTGCTGCACCGTTTTCGCGCTTGACCGGCAACCCGGGCATGACCTTCTCGGCGACGCTTCCTGGTTTGACTATAAATACGCTGCACAACCCCGGGCGCATCACTGCCTCTGACTTGGCACGCACGCTGCAACAGGCCTGCGTCACTCATTCAGGGAGCAACCCACATGACGCAGCAGGAACCAGGCAACGATTACCCCCTCAGCGAAGTCCCCTTGCATGCGCGCAAGGGCCTGGCATCCACGGCCATGGTGCTGCTGGGCTTCACGTTTTTTACTGCGACCATGTTTGCCGGCGGCAAGCTTGGGGTGGCGTTCAGTTTCACCGAGATGCTCGGCGTCGTGGCCCTGGGTAACCTGTTGCTGGGTATCTACGCCGCAGGTTTGGGTTACATCGCCTTCAAGAGCGGCTTGAACTCGGTGTTGATGGGGCGTTTCTGCTTTGGCGAAGTCGGCAGCAAGCTCAGTGACTTGATCCTGGGCTTTACTCAGATTGGCTGGTATGCCTGGGGTACTGCCACGGCGGCCGTGGTATTGGGCAAGTATTTCGAATTGAGCCAGGGCAGCGTGCTGGGGTTGATGGTGGTGTTTGGCTTGCTGTTCTGCGCCACGGCCTACGTAGGGTATCGCGGGCTGGAAATCCTGTCCTATATCGCCGTGCCGGCCATGGGCATATTGCTGGTGCTGTCGATGTGGGTGGCGACCGTGAAAGTCGGCGGCCTGGATGGCCTGCTGGCGGTGGTGCCAACCGGTGAACTGGACTTATCCACGGCGATCACCCTGGTGTTCGGCACCTTTGTCAGCGGTGCGACCCAAGCCACCAACTGGACGCGCTTTTCACGCTCGGCCAAGGTCGCGGTGCTGGCCAGCCTGATCGGCTTTTTTATCGGCAATGGCCTGATGGTGCTGATCGGCGCCTATGGCGCCATCGTCTATCAGCAACCGGATGTGGTGGAGGTTTTGCTGCTGCAGGGTTTCGCCATGGCGGCGATGGCCATGTTGCTGCTCAACATCTGGAGTACCCAGGACAACACCATCTACAATTTTGCCGTCGCCGGCTGCAACCTGCTGCGCACCCGTCGCCGCAAGACCGTGACCCTGGCCGGTGCGGTGATCGGCACCCTGCTCGCCTTGCTCGGCATGTATGACATGCTGGTGCCATACCTGATCCTGCTGGGCACGGTGATCCCGCCGATTGGCGGGGTAATCATGGCGGACTTCTTCTATCGCTATCGTGGCCAATACCCACGCCTGGCGCAAGCCCGCCTGCCGGCGTTCAACTGGCCCGGTCTGGTAGCGTATGGCGTGGGCACCGTGCTGGCGTTCAACTCGCCATGGGTCGCACCACTGGTGGGGATTGTTGCCGCGTCGCTGACCTATATGCTGCTCAGCGCCATACTACGTGCCATGACCGCCTGGACATCGGTATCGCCCTGAGTATCAGGCGGCTGTCTGCCTGATTGTTTTTAGCCAAGAGGAACTTGACCATGCACATCATCAATGCCCGCCTGCGCAACCGTGAAGGCCTGCATGATCTGCACCTGGAACACGGCCGGATCGCCAGCATTACTGCGCAAACCGGGATGCCGGCACTCACGAGCGGCGACCTGGATGCCGCCGGTAACCTGGTAATTCCGCCCTTCGTAGAACCCCACATCCACCTCGACGCCACCCTCACCGCCGGGGAACCGCGCTGGAATATGAGCGGCACGCTGTTTGAAGGCATCGAGTGCTGGGGTGAGCGCAAGGCCACTATTACCCTGGAAGACACCAAGGCCCGCGCCAAAAAAACCATCCAGGCCCTCGCCGCCCACGGCATCCAGCATGTGCGCACCCATGTCGACGTCACAGACCCGGACCTCACTGCACTCAAGGCCCTGCTGGAAGTGCGTGAAGAAAGCTCGCACCTGGTCGACCTGCAAATCGTCGCCTTCCCCCAGGAAGGCATTGAGTCGTTCCGCAATGGCCGCGAACTGATGGAAGAAGCCGTTCGCCTGGGCGCCGACGTGATCGGCGGTATCCCCCACTTCGAATACACCCGCGACCAAGGGGTCAGTTCGGTGAAATTCCTCATGGACCTGGCCGAGCGCACGGGCTGCCTGGTGGACGTGCACTGTGACGAAACCGACGACCCGCATTCACGCTTCCTCGAAGTCCTCGCCGAGGAAGCCCGCAGCCGCGACATGGGCGCGCGGGTCACCGCCAGCCACACCACGGCCATGGGTTCCTACGACAACGCTTACTGCGCCAAACTGTTCCGTCTGCTGGGGCATTCAGGCATCAGCTTTGTCTCCTGCCCCACCGAAAGCATCCATCTGCAAGGCCGCTTCGACAGCTTCCCGAAACGCCGGGGCGTCACCCGTGTCAACGAACTGCTTGAGGCCGGCATGAACGTGTGCTTCGGCCAGGACTCCATCGTTGATCCCTGGTACCCCCTGGGCAACGGCAATATCCTGCGGGTCCTGGAAGCCGGCCTGCACATCTGCCATATGCTCGGCTACCGTAACCTGCAAAGTGCCCTTGACCTGGTGACCGACAACAGTGCCAAGGCCA
This sequence comes from Pseudomonas libanensis, assembly GCF_001439685.1. Lineage (GTDB taxonomy): Bacteria > Pseudomonadota > Gammaproteobacteria > Pseudomonadales > Pseudomonadaceae > Aquipseudomonas > Aquipseudomonas libanensis. Next base: position 52,006 of record NZ_JYLH01000021.1, on the reverse strand, counting down.
TGGCCCTGGGTGACCGATATGGGCTGCATGCCGGTCGCCCCGCCAACCTGCTGATCCTGTCCGCCGACACTGACTATGAGGTCATTCGCAGCCAGGGCCTGCCGCTGTACTCGATCCGCAACGGCAAGGTGCTGATGAAACGGCAGCCGGCGCAGGTGGAGTTTTTATATAACCCGGCTGGCTAGACGATTGAGTCGATGTCCAGCGTTTGCGCTTTTCCCTGATCATGGTGTGCAGGCGGCGCAATGCTGGCAAATTGGGCAAACTCGCGGCTTTCAGGGTGACCGAACCAACGTTCGAGGCTCGATTGCAGGTGCGCAGACTGTGCTTGGCTGCCGTAGACATCGCGAGCTTCAAGGCGACGCCAGCGCAGGGTTGCCAGGCGCTCGCGGCTGGTGTGCAAGCGGTCGATCTCGGCGTTCAAGGCATCGGTAGGCTCATAGCTGCGATCATTGGCTGGACGCTGGCGGGCAAGTTCACGCCGTTTGGCTCTCAATTGCTCGCGCATGTCTTCGAGGGCGCGGTCGAGCAGCTCAAACTCCCTCAAGGTCACCAGGGGGCCTTGACGATCCAGGGCTTGCTGCCAGCGTCGCAGTGTGGCCCAGGCTGCAGGGATGTAGCTGATGGTCATGAAGTGTTGGCCGGCCTGAAAAAGCTGCCGCAGCAGATTGTCACGGTCGGGCATATCGCCCTGGAGTTGCAATGCGCGATGACAGCCCGCCTCCTGGATGGACTCACAGCCAGGTTTCCATAGCACTGAAGAATGGGTGCCGTCCGGGAGCGTGATCGGCATGAAGTGATGTTGCTCACCGTGATGTTGATAGGGATTGCCGCCCACCCGTACCAGCCCGGCGGCGAACAATAGGCCTCCGGGTGCAGGGGCACTGAATAATGTGATGGCCCCGGGGATCCAGAGTTTGGCGGTGGTGTTCATCCAACGCGCCGGAACGCTGGGGACGGGGTCGTTGTGGTTGACGATGCGGTGGTGGACCAGGGATGAGGCGCCGGCGATGAACTCGGAGTCGGCGGCGCGAGGGGCGCCGTAGGTGTAGAGGAGAATGTTGTAGCTAGCCTCCGGGGTTCGGCGCAGTCCTTCAGCCAACAGCAATGCAATAGCGCCGCCAAGGCTGTGGCCACAAATCACAATACGCTGGCCAATGTGGAATTGGTCAAGGTATTGCAATACGAAATCACGGATAGCCCGGTAAGCCTGGTAGAAGCCCTCGTGGACTTTACCAACGCCGTCGACGAAAGCCACTTGATGGGCGTCCGCGTCACGTAGCGCATCAGCACCGCTGACGGTTCCTCGCACGGAAATCAGGATGACCTCGTCGTGGTGAGTGATGAACGCCTGGGTGTCAGTGCCAAATTTTTCGTCATCGAAAAAATGCAGGCGTGCGGGGTGTTCCTGTTCTTCCTTCAGTTCCGGGCGATTTTGGGGATATAAGTCGGGATCGAAAGGCAGGATTTCGAAACGCTGGGAGTATGGGACGTCTTCATAGAGCGGATAGAAACGTTGCGTTTGCTTCGGATCGATTTGCCAGGCTTCGTGATACACCGAAAGCTGTTCAGCGAACAGATTTCCAACGCTTGGATTCAACGGAAACCGGACCTCCTTTACGGGGTTTTCTCGAGGGACTTGCCCAAATTCGCAATAACTCAACGCAGCAAACAATCCCAGCTGAAACACATTCAGGGCACAGATGTTGTCTTCGATAGATAGCATTGGGCGCAAGGCCCGCAACGGTCGTACCTCGAGAATGGTGTGCTTGTTTGGAAACAGCACGATACCCGTTAATGTTGGCTCGGGTGGGCCGAATCCCAGCTCGGCCATCATTTTCAATGCATGACGTTTGGGGCGATGGGTACGAGGCGTTATCGGAGGCAAGTGGGCGACATGTCGAACCAGATCTCTGACTTCGACTTGATAGAACCGGTCAGCTTGTAGTTGAGCAGGATTGGCTTCAACACGACGCCCATTGGACGTAGAAAATTTAGTCTGCTCTGCCCGAACTTGAAGCTCGCTGATAGGAAGTTGATAAGCCGGCCGCATCATTAACCGGCGATATGGCTGTTCTGCTCCTGAATAAAGTTCGTCAAAAACAAGAACCACGGGACCGCTATAAATATCTTGTAACTTGGCGCCCCCCTCTCCGTTCAATCTACCTTTGTACTGCTGCCCTGCACTGTCGTGAACGGTATACGGCAGACCGCCATACATCGTTCCTACTCCGACTTCGTCGACTAAGCAAAAGCTCACCCACTGCCCTCGTAATGAGCAAGCTGGCGTGCTATCACTGAAAAATGATCGCTTCCTTGCGTCCGTGCACATGACTCACTCCTTCATTCACACGATGGATAGATATCGCAGATGCGACCGTCCGGCATTTTTATAGGTTTAAAATCAGTCGTGTTGCCGTTGCAGTAGGCATCCCGATCGGAGAAGTCCTTTCCTTTACAGCGTTTCCACCCTCCTGGAACAGTTACCCAGTTATCGTCAAAAGCGGGTCTCTCCTCATCAGTCAAAGTCAGCACCATCCTCAGGGTTTTTCCTGGGAGTTCGTCTCGTTGCGCGTATCCACCTACTCGTGTTTTTTGCAGTTTTCCCTCCGCATTAACCGAACGGCACTGGAGAATTTTCCTGATCCCGTGAAGAGGGCCTACAGTCCGAAACAACCATTGACACTGGCCCGAAAAATCCTGCGCACCTGACTCCCGCATCCCGGGCATATCCAGATAATCTCTGATAGAGATATTGGCAATATCCCCACCCACATCCGTACTCCGCTTTCCCCACTTCGCATAAAAATCAAACTCCAAACTACGCAGCACCAACGGACACCCCTCTACCGTTTCAGTCAGCGGCAACTCATAACTCACCCTGCTCGCTGCAGGTTTGTAGTCTGTAAAAAAGACTTTCCGCTCTGGTCTCTTGCCCCGGCGTCTCGGCAAGACACAGGTTTCACCCGTTGCAGGTCGATAATTAGCTGCCGTCTTAAGTTCGAACTGCGGCGGCAAATCCACCTCCAACGTAAAATGCTCTACCCCCTTCCCCGTACACCCCGAAAACCCTACGCCCCCGACCGCAAGCAACCCCACTTTCATCCATCTATTCACCCTTCCCCTCCTCCCTGCGCCACTGCTCCACCACCCGTTCAAAATGCGCCCCTGGCGCCTCGCCTACCCTCGGTTGCCAATGGACAACACTGCTGCGGGTCGCCTCCTCCAACCGACGCACCACCAAAAACTCCAACTGCTCAGGCGTTTGCCATTGCCAGGTGCGCGCCTGCTCCAGTACCTGGGCCAGCCAGATCCTCGGGTCTTGGAATTCAACCAATGCCGCCAAGTCTTCGCTGTGCTCGGCCAACAGGTAGCGCAGGATATTGGCGTGCAGAATCGCTTCGGCCTGGGGATTGGGTGCACGCAGCCAAGGTGACGGGTCGGGTACCGGATAGTCGCCTGGTGCGGGGTTCTCGGCCTGGCACCAACGGCCTTCGTGCCAATAGCACACGCTGATGAGCGGCCCGAGGTAGTCCGGCCAATGCGCTTTCGATAAATGGGCCAAGGCACGACCTAGGGTGCGGTTGTCGTGAATGCGATAAAGCACCTGCTGGCCCTTGGGCCCCAGCAGCAATCGCGCGCGCCAATGTCGCGTCACATCATTCAAATCGGCAGCAGGCAAACTGCCCATCCACCCCCAATTCGACTCGGGGTGTTGCAGCAGCTCGACCAATGCAGGTTCCTGCATCTGCTCCAGCAACACTATGACCGGGCCTGAGCTCGCTAACTGCGCCGCATCGGTCTCGCTGTAGAGTTCGCAATAGCGCAATAGGCTGCACCCTGCCAACAGGGGCTGGCGAGCCGTGTTATGGCCTTCCAGCATCAGGCACAGCGCGTACCCTCTCTGCCGCTGTTGAGCCATCCATCGATTGGGCAAGCTGTCCATCAAGCCGCCCTCCCCGCGATATCGCAGCCGCCTTCTCGGCAGCCTTCACACAGGGGGCAAAAATCCGCGCCCAGTTGCTTGGCCAAGTCCATGATGATGCCTTGCACCGCGGAAAATGGCGCGGCAACCCGCCCAGAGCCCACCGGATGGGATGCCGACGGTGTGCCGCCAAGGCTGATGGTGCGGCTGCTGAAAATACTGCCGGCTTGAATCACCAGGTGCTCTCCACCCGCCTTCAGGCTCAGTTTCGCACCCGCATCGATTACCAGGCTGGCACCTGCCTGGAGATGAACCTGCTGGCCGGCTTCGATCACCATGGTCTGGCCCACTCGGGTCAGGCTATCGCCCTGCACGTCAAGGTGGTCATGTGCCTTGAGCGTTACCTTGCGATCACCGTCGACGTGGCGATGCTCCTCGCTTTCCAGCCGGAGCGTGCTCACCCCCCGAATGATTTCATGCCTCTGCCCGGCTACTTCCAGGCGGCTGTCACGGCCCACCTGTTGTTCCAGGTCGCGTTGTGCGCGCAGGTAGATCAGTTCTTCGCCGCGCCTGTCTTCAAGGTGCAACTCGTTGGCCCCTGCTCCGTGTGGATAACTGCGGCTACGCAGTACGCTGCGCGTCTTGTGCTGCGGCAAAGGGTAGGCGGGCAGGTGCAGCGCGTTAGGCAGGCAACCGCTGACCAGGGGTTGGTCGGGGTCGCCCTCCAGGAAGCTCACCAGCACTTCCATGCCCACCCGTGGAATGACCATGGCGCCAAACCCATCCCCCGCCCAACCGGACGCCACCCGCAGCCAACAGCTGCTGGTATCGTCAGGTTTGTCCAGGCGATCCCAATGAAAGCGCACCTTCACACGGCCATAGGCATCGCAATGGATGTCCTCACCCGCAGGCCCGGTCACCGTCGCGGTTTGGCTGCCACTGATCGTCGGCTTGGGGTGCTTGAGCGGCGGTCGATGCACTGCGCTCCAAGGTGTCGCAGTGAAGCGGTTGCGATAGCCTTGAAACCTGTCGACTCCAAATGCGGCCTCCTCCAAAACCTGCGGTTGGTAGCCCTCATGACGCACTGAAGTCAGTAGCCACAAGTCGTTGCAGACTGGATCGGGGTGATCGCACAGCTCGAGAAAGTGACCACTGCATAACGCCGGTTGATCGCTCTTGCCCAATACTCGATGACGATCACGCTGATGGCGCTCCAGGCTGCGTCGCGCCAGTTGCGCCCCCCGTGCACAACCGGTGAACCCGGCGGGGTAGCCATAGTCTTCCAAAGGGTCTGTAGCTCCGGCCTGGGCTTGCAGGTGTAGCGAAGGATGCTCAAAGTCGAAGTCACGGCGTACGGTGCGTTGACTACGGGTTTGCAGGCGCCGGTCGAAACGCTGGACGACCCGGGCCTCGAGCGCCGGATCAGGCGATGAACAATAACGCTGCACCGGTAACCGTCGAAACACGGTTTGGTCATCACCAAACACCAGCAGATGATTGTCCGCACTGTGGCGAAAATGGAAGTGAATGCCCTCCTCTTCACACAGTCGCTGAATGAAGTGCAGGTCGGACTCCATGTATTGCACGCAGAATGCCCGCGGGGGATACACCACCGGCCCGAGCTCGAAGGTATAGGCATCGGCGAGAATACCGTGGTGCTCAAGGATCGTCGCTATGATCTGCGGCACGTTGCGCTGCTGGAAAATCCGCTGGTCGCGGCGATGGGCAAGCCATGCAAGGCGGGGGGCCAGCGTCAGGTGATAACGGGTAAACCGAAGACCGGTGTCATCCCGGCCGATGGCGTAGACCTGTCCATGCAGGCCTGTATCCACCTCGCCGAAGTCCAGATAGGCGGGTTGACGAAGCAAGGCCTCCAGGTCAAGGGAAGGGTCTTCGCTGATCAACTGCATGTGAATGAAGTACGGCTGGTCGAGGGCTTCGTGACCTTTGAAGGCCAAAACCTGGAAGTCCGTATTAATTCCTGTAAGAAACAATTTAAACCGTGAGGAAGAAAACGCGTGAACCATCCTTTGTTACCCGCCATCAACTTTTTCGATTGAATTACCCTTCCTCGCCAACCCTTAATGGCTTGCGAAAAAAAGCACCTGAACACGTTAAAGCTTAGCGATTTCGGCAGCGTTTCGGATGTTAAAAAACAAAAGAGAAGTTTCGTACGTCGAGATTGGAAGTATCTTTTAAAAAATGCGACACCTTGCAAAACAATGCTGGCTAATATCAAGAAAGTTCTTACTTTGACTTGCACATTCACAGCTAATAATTCAGGAAACAGCTGACGTCGGATTAAGCCGTGCGGGGTTTCACAGGTTCAGGTTATTAGTCGGGCGGCCCCAAACAGACTGACACTCAACAGGTTCCCGGCCTCCGCCTGCAAATGCACTGGAGCCGTACCACCCGGCATCACCACGGCGACCTCTCCAGCCTCCACCCAACCCGCTCGCCACGCGGCACAAGCCACGGCGCAGGCGCTGGTGCCCGAAGACGCGGTAGGCCCTTCACCTCGCTCAAATACACGGGCAATGACGCGATTGCCGGAGTCCCGAGCAGCCCACTGCAGGTTGACCCCACCGACACAGGGTTGGCCGCCACCTGCCGGGGGGGGCAAAGGCAATGCTCTGTAACCGGTTGAACAGCCCTGGCTGATGCATCGTATCGTTAGCTGGCAAGGCGCACGCCTGCGCCAGTAACGTCACGCAATGGGGGTTGCCCACCCGCACAAACTGACTGCGCCGCCATTGAGGATCAATCGCGGCCAGGGCTGCCACATGGCGGTAATCCGCTGCAGGAAACCTGAGGTTCAACCACGCTCACAGGGATTACACACTTTTCAGGCCACCTCTTACAGGCACGATAACGTCTGTGTGGTTTGCAAGCGTCAACGCGTTGCGTGTTCGTTAAATAATGCTCTCGATCCGCATGTTTTTACCCCGCACGCGAAGGGAACCCTGCTCGCTCGAAAAGGCCTGATGTGCAAGGATGTCACGCCGGACATCGTTCGCTGAACGCAAAACCAAGGATTCTTCATGACTGCCATTCTCACTCCAGCCCCCGTGGTTCCCGGGCGGTTGGAACAAATGTCCACCCGTATCGCTTTTTTTATCGCCGGTTTTGGAATTGCCGCGTGGGCGCCCTTGGTGCCGTATGCCAAGGCGCGCGCGAACCTGAACGAAGGCACGCTTGGTCTATTGCTGTTGTGCCTGGGGGTGGGTTCGATCATCGCAATGCCGGCGGCGGGCGCGCTGGCGTCTCGCTACGGTTGCCGGCGCGTGCTTACCGCCGGAACGCTGATGATCTGCCTGGCCTTGCCGATGCTGGCCACTGTCAGTTCGATCCCGTTACTGATCGCCGGGCTGTTCCTGTTTGGCGCGGGCCTGGGCACCGTGGACTCCACCGTGAATCTGCAAGCCGTCATCGTTGAGCGCGCCAGTGGCAAAACCATGATGTCAGGGTTTCATGGCCTCTTCAGCCTGGGTGGCATTGTCGGCGCGGCAGGGGTTTCCGGTTTGCTGGGGCTGGGCCTGTCGCCACTGCAGGCGACCCTGGTGGTGGTCATTATCATGGCCGTTGCGCTGTTCAAGGCCGCACCGCATCTGTTGCCGTATGGCAGTGAAAGCTCAGGTCCTGCATTTGCAGTGCCCCACGGAGTGGTGCTGTTTATCGGCTGCCTGTGTTTTATCGTGTTTCTGGCTGAGGGTGCCGTGCTGGATTGGAGTGCGGTATTCCTGAGTGCTGAGCGTGGCCTGGATGAGGCCTACGCCGGTCTTGGCTACGCGGCATTTGCCTTGACCATGACCGCTGGGCGCCTGACCGGTGATGCCATTGTCCGACGCCTGGGCGCCACGCGAGTGATCGTGATCGGTGGCGCGCTGGCGTGTGCCGGCTTGCTCCTGGCGACATTATTGCCGGCTTGGGAAACAGCGTTGCTCGGGTACGCATTGGTGGGTGCCGGATGTTCGAATATCGTGCCGGTGCTGTACACCGCCGTCGGTAGACAAAAGGTCATGCCTGAACATATTGCAGTGCCGGCCATCACCACCCTGGGTTACGCCGGTATTCTCGCCGGCCCCGCCATGATCGGCTTTATCGCCCACGGCAGCAGCTTGAGTACCGCTTTCGTGCTGATTGCGGTGTTGCTGGCGGCAGTCGCTATCAGCGGCAGAATTCTCAAGGTGTAGGCCACGGCGTCAACGTGCTTTGCGAGCTTTGTGCTGCTCCTGCCAACGTTCGAGGTTTTTGTTGCACAGGTGGTCTTCTACATGCGGCGGGCCAAACAGGCGTGGAGTATTCGCATGCTTCAGCGCAGGTAGCAGACCCGGCCGCTCAAAAATGTTCTTCATCGTGTAGACGCACAGTTCGCTGTACTTGGACCTGGGCATCCCGGTGGACGGGTCCAGCACCGGGTTACCCTGTTGATCAACCTCATACGGATCCAGCAAAACTTCCCTGAGCTTGGCGATGTCGACGTACTGGTGCTGTTCGAAAAGAAAGGTCCGATCCTTGGTTTTATCTCTCAAGTGCTCGAACTGCCCTTGCAGCGCCTCCACTACTTCAGCGTTGCCCTGGGCATGAAAGGGATCCTGGCTGAAGACGCTTGGGGAGCTGTTGCCCTGCAACGTCTGGGCCGCCGCCCTGAGACTATCTCGCGTGATATCACCGTCACGACTGAAGATCGTATCGCTTAGTCGCGGGCGCTCGATAATTTCCCGAACGACCTGAATCGCGCCGTCCAACTCCTCGTTTTTTCCGGTGGGCTCAGCGGCGATCCGTTGCAGTGAAAACCAAGTCAAACGCCCGTCATTCAGATACGAATGCAGCAGCCCGAAGGCTTTCTCCAGGGCACTCGCCAACTGCTTGTCCGTGGAGTTGGGGCCCGGCAGGGAAAACTGCGCCCGTTGCGGGGGGAAGTTCTGCAAGTTTCGATGACGCAGGACAGACAATGTTCCGCGCAACAGGAAGGGCTTGCGAGGCCCAACAGACGCAGGCCCGGAGGGCGTTTCACTCCAGGCTCCAGCGTCGTCGACCGGTGGCGCCATGGGTTGCGTGACTGGTCCACCAGGGGCGTGAGACCGCCCGGGAGGTAGTACACCATCGATTGACATGGGTTTTCTCCAACTCTTTGAGATGCATATCCGCTTGGTGATCGGCTCGGTGACGACCAAAATCAACGAATGAAATCCACTCGGACAAGCACCTCATGTGTGGTTGGATGAACCCGGCAGTTCCTTACGGACAACGAATACCAATGACAATATGTAAAACCGCAACCAACGATGCTCAACCCAATTTGCGCCTGCGCCACCAGCTCGCGAGGGTGTGAATCAGCCCGACATTTTTTATCGACTCGGCCCCCTCTGCGCAGGCCTGTCCGTGCGCAAGCATGCCCCTGGAAAAGTCATCCGAAACGGGCGCCTGGAATTGTCGCTGACCGGCAAAAGCCTTCATGCGCAGGGCTTGGGCCGCATGTTCCTTTGCAGGGGTGTGCAGGCCTCGCGTTGCTGCGCCCTCCTCTGATACCGCAAGTTTCGCGTCCTGGGTGCTGTGCAAGAGTTCAAGGCGCTGGGATGGGGGGGAGTTAAACGAGGTTGAAGTCATGAGTTTGCCCTCACTCGGAATCTGAAAAGCGGCGGGTGAATCACTACTGTAGGTATCAGCTATGTGGCAAATGAGTGTAATCCGTTCCTCGAACAATTGAGTCAGGCGCCGCATTCGCCGTGCAGCGCCTGTAGGTTGGTCATTTGGACAATAGGACCAATGCTCTCCAATTGATCTTTCCGTCCCCGTCCGTACTGGCGAGGTCATCCATCAGCTTGAGCAGGTTACTTCGCTTGATTACTGCCTGGGCCAACTGGATAAGGTGGTCCTTTTCAGCGTCGCCTGTGAAAGGCTGGCGGGCGAGCTTTTTCAGGTCGCGAATTCTAAGGTCTGGCCCCCAGGGCCAGCCCTTCAATTCGTCAAAGTGCTCGAGCATCTCAGCGGCCAACTCCTTGTCAGACTTGTACTTGAAGTAGTTTTCGCCCTTGATGACCGCGTTCACGTTCTGAAAGTCGATGAGATTATCCAATGCACCGGTAGAAGTGTGTCGATCAAGCGCCGACATCAGTTCCGGACGCCGCAGCAGCTCATTGGCCAAGCGAATGTTCTCCCGCATGGAGGGGTTAGGCGACCACCCTCTTCTCGCCATCGCAAGGATGCTGTCAACACTGATATACCCTGGATTCCTGGGGTCCCTGAAGGCATGGAAACTGTCGCGCAATTGCGCTGCCAACTCTTCATTGTTCTTCAGCGAGTATTGCGGATCTGGCCTGCCAGGCGCGACCGGATAGGGCCTTTCTCCGTCGGTAGGGTCTGGTCGTGGTGGCGGGTTGCTCGCCCCGGGATTCGGCCTTGGCGGCGGATTGCTGTTACCTGGGTTCGGCCTTGGTGGTGGACCGCCGCAGCCTGGATACGGAGGCGGCCGATGTCCGGAAAACCATTGGTTCATCCACTGTTTGAACTGGCTCAGGAAATCCTGCATTGCAGGAGCGTGATGATGATGGTGGTGGCGGCCTGAAACATCTGCGCCAGTGGTGGCCGCCTGATGGTTGCCGAACACTGGACCGGCTTTACTTTCCCCGGATTGAAAATTTACATTGGCGGAACTCTGGCCTTTGAAAGAAGGCGCAGCAGGCGCTTCACGAGTGTTCTTGACCTCGGGCTTGGCAGTGGCATTGGCCTGCGAAGGATCAGAGGTTGATGAGGTAGAGACGGGGGATGGATCCAACATCGGTACCGACATGCGTTTCTCCATTACAGTGGGCGCGATTTTCAGCTTGTCGCTCCAACGTAGTGTCGAAGCCCATCAGCTTTCCCATGTGTGGTTTTTTGTCGGAATCAGTTCCTGTGCCAGCAACAATATGTGCTGAGCGAGTGTAGGAAACAGATCGAGCAGGCAATGGCCTTTGCTGCTGCCTCGGCAACGTCGCGGCGCGCCTGGGCAGGCAAAAAAATCGCAACCCTTGAGTTGCGATTTTTCTATCAACTGAATATCAGAAACCGACGCTTGCCTGGACGAAGAACGTACGCGGCTCACCCAGGTATATCCCGGCGTTGTTGTCGCTGGAGCGCGTGTAATGCTGCTGGTCGAAGACGTTCTTTACGCCCACGCCCAGCTTGAGGTTCGACAATTGCGCGCCAAAGTCATAGCCGCTGCGCAGGTTGACGGAGACATAACCTGGGATATCGCCATATTGGCCATCGTCGGTGCCCTGGGTAATGTAGGTGGTGCCGGTACCTGGCGCGCGCTGCTTGGATTGCGCATAGACATCGAGGTTATGGGTCCAGTGGTTGACGTCGTAGCGCAGGCCCAACGTCGCCACTTCACGGGAGTACAGCGGCAGGTCGCGGCCCTTGAACGGTACATCACCTTCGGAGGTGGCCTTGGTATAGGTGAAGCCAGCGTTAGCCGTCAGCCCGTCAAGGCGCGGGTCGAGATTGGACAGGTCGTAGTGGGCCGAGGCTTCGACACCGGCGTGCTTGGTGGCGCCGAGGTTGGTCCAGCCTACATCGTTGCTGACGTATTGCAGCTCATCCGAGAAGTCGATGTAGAACAGTGTCACTTCGCCGCCCCAGACGCTGTCGTTGTAGCGCGTTCCGATCTCGTAAGTCTTGGCTTTTTCCGGGTTAAGGCCATTGGCGGTCTGGTTGCCGGTGCCGCCCTGGCCCAGCTGGAAATACTGCAGGCTGCCGAAGGAAGTTTCGTAATTGGCGAACAGTTTCCAGGCGTCAGAGACGTGGTACATCACGCTCAGGGCCGGCAAGGGTTCGTTGTTGTGGATCTCGCGGCGTTTTTCCTCGGTACGCTTGCCGTTCAAGGCCACGACGGGGCGGTCATGCCATTCGGTGCGGATATCTTCAAAGCGGATGCCCGGGGTGATGGTCCATTTGCCAATATCGATTTTGTTGTCGATGTAGAAGGCGTTGGCTTCGGTGCCACCGGTGCGATCCTGATAGACATGGCCATCGCTCTGCCCGCCCGGCGTCGGCACGTTGTTGACCAGGTTCAGGCTGGTGGCTTGCTCGTGCATGCCTTCCTTGAGGTAGCGGTAGCCAACGCTGACTTCCTGGGTGCTCGGGCCCAGGTCAAACACATGGGACACCCGCGGCTCGATACCAAATGTGTAGTAGGTGCGCGGGTAGGAACTGAGGGTTTTCAAATCACGGTTGGCGATGTTGCTGCCACGGAAGCTGTCGGAATAGTAGGTCAGCACTTCGGCCTGGGTGCGATCATCGATCTGGCGGATGTACTTGAAGGACACGTCCTTGCGGCGACCGCTGAAGTTGTCCCAGTCGCGCACCGACTGATACGGGTTGGCGTCGAACTGTTGCTGGGTCAGGCCGCCGGGCATGTCGGCGCTGGCGTCGTAGTAATGGAAGTTCAGCGAGAAGTCGTCTTGATCGGTCGGCGCCCAGTGGGTCTTGAAGATCACGTCGTCGATATCGTTGGAATTATTGCTGTGGCGATAGCCGTTGCCGTTGACCCCGGAGTACAGCAATGCAGCGCCGATGCCGTTGTCTGCCGTGCCGCCAATAAAGGCGTTCTCCACATGCTTCCAGCCACCATGGGCGGAGGTCTGCAGGGTAGTGCCGACCTCACCGGAGAATTTCTCCGGAATTGCGCGGGTCACGAAGTTGATCACACCCCCCACGTTCTGTGGCCCATAACGTACGGAGCCGGCCCCGCGGACAACGTCGATGCTTTCCAGGTTACCGGCAGAAATCGGCGCCATCGACAGTTGCGGCTGGCCGTACGGGGCGAAGGCCGCCGGTACCCCGTCGATCAGCACGGTGGAGCGCGGCGACAGGCGTGAGGTCAAGCCGCGTACACCGACGTTGAGGGAAATATCGCTGCCGCCGGTGCCGTTGGCTTCCTGCACCTGCACGCCAGGCACGCGGCGCAGTACGTCACCGACGTTCATCGCGCCCTGCTCCACCATGGCTTCGCGGCGCACCACGGTACGCGCCCCCGGATGGTTTTGCACCACGGCGGCATCGGCATCGCCGAGCCAGTCGCCCACCACCTTGATATCGGTGACTCCCAGCTCCAGCGGTGAACCCGCTTCACCGGTGCCGTTGCTCACCGGGCGCAGGGTCACGGAACCGGCGTCGATCTGGTAATCCAGCCCACTGCCCTGCAGCAGTTGGCGCAGGGCTTGTTCGGGCGAGAGGTCGCCATCCACCGCCGGGGCTTGCTTGCCGGCCACCATGTCGGGGCTGAAGAACACTTGCAGCGAAGTCTGCTGGCCCAATTGGCTAAGCGCAGCACCCAGTGACTGGGCGCGGATATGTATGCCATCGGCCGCGTAGGCTGCAGGCAGCGCGGTGCTGACCGCAATGGCCAGGGCCAGGGGCGCCCAGCGGGAGATTTTATTATTGTGGATGGCGAGTTTTTTCACGTCGAACCTAGCCCTGTGATCGCAAAAGTGTGCGACTGTTAATGCAAACCAGTTGCAGTTGCAGGAGAAGACGAAGAACTCGAAAAAAACCTGAACGTCAGCGTGAAATAATTTCCTGACTGCCGTCCGGCAAGGTGCGCAGGGCCACGGGCAGGATGTGCGGCAAGGCTTTGAGCAAGGCGTCGGTGTCACTGGATTTGAATACGCTGGTCAGGCGCAGGTTGCCCACCGCTGCCGTGCTGACACGCAACGGTTGCTCACGGTAGCGCGACACCTCCCGGGCCACTTCGCCCAAGGTGGCGTTGTTGAACACCAGTTTGCCGGTACGCCACGCGGTCAGTTCTTGAGGGTTCACCGCATAGGTGGCTGCCACTTGGCCTTGGGTATCAACGTGGGTGCCACGGCCAGCGGTGAGCGTCACCGCCTGATCCGATATGCGCCCCTGCACCGTGACCGTACCGGCCTCGACCGCCACGCGGGTCTGGTCTTCATCGCGGCGCACATCAAAACGCGTACCGGTAACCGTTACCTGACCTGACCCGGCAACCACGACGAACGGGCGCCCGGCGTCATGCTCGACACTGAACATCGCCTCGCCCTGCTTGAGTTCCACGCTCCGCTGGCCCTTTTCATAGCGAACCGCGGCCACGCTGCGGCTGTTGAGGTCCATCACCGAGCCATCGGGCAAGGCTATCTGGCGATGCTCGCCCAATCGGGTGCTGAACTCTGCACTGTAAGGCTTTGACTGGCCCACCCCGCTGACTAAACCCAGGCCCACTGCAATGGCGACCACACTGGCGGCAACCGCATAGCGCAACACGGCGCGGCGCCTGGGAGGCGCCACCGGGGCATCGCACAGGGTCTGCAAGCGGGTCGTGGGCAGCAGATCGGTGGCGCCCCACAGCCCTTGCAGCACATCGAATTCATATTGGTGCTCAGGCGCCTGCGCCCGCCAGGCATCGAAACGTTGCCGCTCCTCGGCGTTCAATGGGCCGTCTTGCAGGCGTACAAACCATTGCGCGGCCTCATCACGGACACGGTTATCCATCGAGCAAGATCCTGTTCCAAAGCGGGTCATGGCGCCATTGCATCCAGACGATCACGCAGATGTCGCAGCGTGCGGATCATATACTTTTCCACCATGTTTTTAGACAGCCCCAGGCGTTCGGCGATTTCCTGCTGGGTCAGGCCCTCGATCTTCTGCCAGATGAAAATCCTGCGACAGTTGAGCGGCAGCTCAGCCAAGGCCCGCTCGATAGAGTCGGCCAACTGGACCGCGTGCATGTAATGCTCCGGATCACCCCCATGGGGCAAGCTGTGATCAATGGCTTGCAACGTCAGCGCCGCGCGGCGGTCTTCGCGGCGGTAGGCGTCCACCGCAATATTGCGTGCGATTTGATGCAGGTAGGCGCGCGGTTGTACAACCTCGCTGGCGCGGGACTCAAGCACACGCACAAAGGTGTCATGGGCCAGGTCTTCGGCCTGCTGGCGGTTTCTCAGGCGGCGCGTCCAGGTTCCGATCAACTCTTCGTAGTGCTCGAAAAAGCCTGTTCTGCGGGGCGGCTGAGGGATCATTGCGGATGCACTGGGGAGGCGGGGCGTGAATAGTAATGCTTCCTATTAAGCAGGGCAATTGCTGCTGATCGCCTGCGCACCTCACTTCCCGAGATCATTATCTTTTTGAAATGACATCGCTCATGTAGTGATGCAGGTCGCGTAAATCCTTAATGCTCCAGGCGTGCGGCGCTATCTTTACACCGTTCTCCCGCAACGTCCTTGGAATCAGGTCGCCATTGGGACGAAGGATGATTGATGACACGATAACACCCGGATAATCATTGAGTCGTTTCTTGAATACTGCAGTTGTAAGGTCAGGCGTTGGAGGATTGCTTTTTTTAGCCAAGGGCCCTGTTCCTTTGATGTCTGCCCCATGACACACAGCACATCGCTGTAAATAGAGAGCCTTCCCATTATTGTTATCGGCGACGCACAGCGACGTTTGAGTCAGAGATAAAACGACTAATAAGCTGCTGAGTGATTTTTTCATCCATTCGGTGTTTGTCGGCTTACCCATTCCATTGCTTCCTTCATTGCCCTTTGTTTTCAAGATCATACGATAAAGTCTTGCTTGTATCCGAGCGCTGCGCTTTGCACATAGCCTATGCATGGAAGCCGTGCGGTGAACTTCCGCTCCCCGCCGTCAGTCAGCTGAAAGGACTCTCATAATCACGGTGGGTGGGCGATGCAGATTTCCTTGCAGCAACAAGTGGCCCTGGTCACCGGCGCCAGTTCCGGCATTGGCGCCGGTGCCGCCAAAGCCCTGGCCGCAGCGGGCGCGGCGGTGGTGCTCAACTACAATTCCCAGGCGGCACCGGCCGAGGCCCTCGCCGCACAGATCAATGCCGCCGGTGGCCAGGCGCTTGCCATCGGTGGCGATGTGTCCAAGGAAGCTGACGTCGAACGCCTGTTCGCCCAGACGCTCGACGCCTTCGGCCACCTGGATATCCTGGTGGCCAACTCCGGCTTGCAAAAAGACGCCAATCTGGTCGACATGACCCTTGAGGACTGGAACACCGTGATCGGCGTCAACCTCACCGGGCAATTCCTTTGTGCCCGGGCGGCCGTGCGTATTTTCAATCGTCAGGGTATTCGCGAAGGCGTGTCCCGCGCCGCCGGCAAAATCATCCATATGAGCTCGGTGCATCAACTCATTCCCTGGGCCGGGCATGTGAACTATGCGGCGTCCAAGGGCGGTGTGGAGATGCTGATGCGCAGCCTTGCCCAGGAAGTCAGCGAACAACGTATCCGCATCAACGGCATCGCGCCGGGGGCCATTCGCACGGCGATCAACCGCGCAGCCACCGAAGGTGCCGCAGAAAAGGAATTGCTCAAATTGATTCCTTACGGCCGCGTGGGTGATGTGGAGGATGTGGCCAATGCGGTGGTTTGGCTGGCCAGCGATGCGTCGGATTATGTCGTCGGCAGTACGCTGTTTATCGATGGTGGCATGAGTCTTTATCCGGAGTTTAATGGCAATGGTTGATTTGAAAAGCGAACCCCAAAGCGCCATCGACGCTCACGGCATCATCGGCGATATGCGCAGCGCGGCGCTGGTGAACGACCGGGGCAGTATCGACTTTTTCTGTTGGCCAGAATTCGACAGCCCATCGATCTTCTGTGCGCTGCTCGATACGCCCGAGGCCGGCACGTTCCAGCTCACCCCGGACTTGCCCAACGCCCGCCGCGAACAGATCTACCTGCCCGACACCAATGTGCTGCAAACCCGCTGGCTCAGCGACGCGGCGGTGGTAGAAGTCACCGACCTGCTGGCGGTCAGCGAAGAGGTCGACGAGCTGCCGTTGCTGATTCGCCGGGTACGGGTGGTCAGCGGCCAAGCCACCTTGCACCTGCGCTGCGCCGTGCGCCACGACTATGCGCGTGCCAAGACCCACGCCACGGCCAGCAATAGCGGTGTGCTGTTCAGCGCCGACGGCCAGCCCGGCCTGCGCCTGGTAGGCAGCCACCCGCTGACGCTCAAGGAAGATACAGCCGTAGCCCACTTTACCCTGGCCCAGGACGAAGGCGCCGAATTCGTGCTCGGCGGCCAGGACGATCCACGGGTGGTCAATGACTGCACCGACCTGTACCTGGAGCGCACCCTGAAGTTCTGGCGCGGCTGGATCTCCCAGTCCAATTACCGTGGGCGCTGGCGCGAAATGGTCAACCGCTCGGCCTTGGCGTTGAAGCTTTTGACCTCGCGCAAGCACGGCGCAATCATCGCCGCCGCTACCTTCGGCCTGCCGGAAACCCCCGGCGGCGAACGCAATTGGGATTACCGCTACACCTGGGTCCGCGACGCCTCGTTCACTGTCTACGCGTTCATGCGCCTGGGCTTTGTAGAGGAAGCCAATGCCTATATGCGTTGGCTCAGGGGCCGGGTCAGCGACTGCTGCGGGCAGCCGACCAAAATCAACATCCTCTACGGCATCGACGGTCGCCAGGAACTGCCGGAAACCGCACTTGACCATCTGAGCGGCCACGGCGGCGCCCAACCGGTGCGTGTGGGCAATGAAGCGTTCGACCAGATCCAACTGGATATCTACGGCGAACTGATGGACGCGGTGTACCTGGTCAACAAATACGGCGAAGCCATCTCCCACGAAGGCTGGAAACACACGGTGGAAGTGGTCGACCAAGTGTGTGAGATCTGGAACCGCAAGGACGTGGGCATCTGGGAAATGCGCGGCGAGCAGCACCACTTCCTGCATTCGCGCCTGATGTGTTGGGTGGCCGTGGATCGCGCCATTCGCCTGGCGTCCAAACGTTCACTGCCAGCACCGTTCGCCCGTTGGGACCAGACGCGCCAGGCGATCTACGCCGACATCTGGAGCAACTTCTGGAACGAAGAGCGCGGGCATTTTGTGCAGCATATCGGCAGCACTGCACTGGACGGTTCGATGCTGTTGATGCCGCTGGTGCGTTTCGTCGCAGCCACTGACCCGCGCTGGCTGTCGACATTGGAAGCCATCCAGAAAAGCCTGGTGCGCGACGGCATGGTCTACCGTTATCGCAACGACGACAGCCAGATCGATGGGCTGCAAGGCACTGAAGGCGCATTTGCCGCCTGCTCGTTCTGGTACGTCGAGTGCCTGGCTCGCGCCGGCCAAGTGGAAAAAGCCCATCTGGAATTTGAACAGTTGCTGCGTTACGCCAACCCGCTGGGGTTATACGCCGAAGAGTTCGACAGCCAGGCCCGACACCTGGGCAATACGCCCCAGGCCTTGAGCCATTTGGCGTTGATCAGTGCGGCGACCTTCCTGGACCGCAAGCTCAGCGGGGAGAAGACCGTATGGCAACCCTGAACGCCCCTGCCCCATTGCTCTATGTGCGCACCTCCATGCTGGATGTAGCTTACGAGACCCATGGCCCCGTCGCAGGCGAGCCGGTGATCCTGCTACATGGCTTCCCCTACGACCCACGCGGCTACGATGAGATCGCGCCAACGCTGGCCGAGCGTGGTTATCGGGTGTTGGTGCCGTATCTGCGCGGTTATGGCCCGACGCGGTTTATCAACGATCAAGTGATGCGCTCCGGCCAACAGGCGGCGCTGGCCAAGGACCTGCTGGATTTCATGGATGCCCTGGCAATATCCCAGGCTACTCTCGCAGGGTTTGACTGGGGTGGGCGCGCCGCGTGTATTGTCGCGGCGCTGTGGCCGGAACGGGTGCGCGGGCTGGTGACCGGCGATGGCTACAACATCCAGGACATCGCCAAGTCGCTCACGCCTCGGGCTGCGCAAACTGAGCATCGTTTGTGGTACCAGTATTACTTTCACACCCAGCGCGGGGTCGACGGTTTGACCGCCAACCGCCGTGAACTCTGCGAATTGTTATGGCGGCTCTGGTCACCGACGTGGCGTGAAGGCCCAAGCCTGTACGGCAATACCGCGCCATCGTTTGATAACCCGGATTTTGTCGCGGTGGTGATTCACTCCTATCGCCATCGATTCATGTATGCGCCGGGCGATCGCGCATTGGAATTCATCGAGCAGGCATTGGTGCCGCAACCGGTGATCTCGGTGCCGAGCATTTCATTGTGCGGTGCCGACGATGGCGTCGGCCCGCCCTCTCAAGAAGATGAGGATGTGGAGCACTTCAGCGGTTTTTATCGAAGGCACGTGTTGCCTGGCGTGGGCCATAATGTTTTCCAGGAAGCGCCAAAGGTCACGCTGGATGCCTTGCTGGAATTACTGCAGCGCTGAAAAACGCTCCCGATAAGCCTGGGGCGTCACCGACAGGGCGCGCAGGAAGCTGCGGCGCAATGTCTCTTCACAGCCAAAGCCGCATTGCAGGGCGATGCGCTTGATCGGGGTGGTGCTGTCTGCCAACTGCCGGCGTGCGCTTTCGATACGGATCAGTTCGACGGCGCGCGCCGGGGTCTGGCCGGTGTCGGCGCGGTAGTGGCGCACAAAGCTACGTTCGCTCATGCCGGCCTGCGCCGCCAGGGTGGCGATGTTCAGATCCAGTGTCAGGTGTTCGGCGATCCAGGCGTGCAATTCGGCAAAGCGGCTGTCGCTCTTTTGCAGGGATAACGTCACGCTAAATTGCGACTGACCGCCTGGGCGCTTGAGGAACACCACCAGGTGGCGCGCCACTTCCAGGGCGAAGGCACCCCCCAAATCCTCTTCCACCAGGGCCAGGCACAGGTCGATCCCGGCGGTCACACCGGCCGAGGTCCACACCGCGCCCTGCTGGATGAAAATCGGATTGGCCTCCACCGTCAGCGCCGGATACTTGCGCGCCAGTTCTTCACAGCGCGTCCAGTGCGTGGCCACGCGGCAACCATCGAGCAAACCACTGGCGGCCAGCAGAAAGGCCCCGGTGCAGACCGAAGCCATGCGCCGGGAGTGCCGGGATTTTCCCCGCACCCAGTGCACCAGCGCCGGGTCTTCGGCAGCTCCGTACACGCCCCAACCTCCGGCGATCACCAGCGTGTCACACGGTGTGTCGATCGCGGGCAGCGGCTCGGCCAGTAAGGCCAACCCGGCAGACGTCATCACCGGCCCAGCCTGCGCTGCAATCACACTCGCCGCATAGGGCAACGGCAAGCCACGCTGGCGCGCCAGGTCATTGGCCGACGCGAACACTTGCAGCGGCCCGGTCACATCGAGCACCTGGGCATTATCAAAGGCGAGTACGTAGATGATTCTGGGCATGATTGGCGTGATTCGTGGGCTTAATGGCGTATGCGCCAAAGCCTAGGCTTCTACAGTGAGGTCGTCCACCCTTTAATCGGAGCTTGATTCATGACCTTGCACATCGGTTTCCTGTTGTTCCCCGGCATCCAGCAACTGGACCTTACCGGCCCCTATGACGTGCTTGGTTCACTACCCGACGTGAAGCTGCACCTGGTATGGAAAGACCTGGCGCCGATCACTTCAAGCACCGGCCTGGTGTTCACACCGACCATGACCTATGCCGACTGCCCGGCCCTGGATGTGCTGTGTGTGCCCGGCGGCGCCGGCGTGGGCGCGTTGATGGAAGACCCGCAAACCCTGGACTTCCTCAAGGACCAGGCGCAAACCGTGCGCTATCTGACCTCGGTATGCACCGGCTCGCTGGTGCTCGGAGCTGCGGGCTTGCTGCGCGGCCGCAGGGCAACCACCCATTGGGCCTACCACCACCTGCTCGCGCCGCTCGGTGCCATCCCGGTACAAGGGCGTGTAGTACGTGACGGCAATCTGCTGACCGGCGGCGGGATCACTGCCGGGATCGACTTTGCCCTGACCCTGGCGGCGGAGTTGTACAGCGAGGCGGCGGCGCAACTGGTGCAGTTGCAGATCGAATATGCGCCGGCGCCGCCGTTCGATTCAGGCAGCCCGGAGACTGCGCCCAGGCATGTGCTGGAGGAAGCCAGCAAGCGCACGGTGGAGTCGCGCAGAGTGCGTGGGGAGATTGTGGCCCGGGCGGCTGCCCGGTTGGGTTGAATGTTCATCCGTGGTGAGGGAGCTTGCTCCCCCGCCACAGTACAGCGCTGCTTCTTAACTGACGGGCATCGCCGTTACTGCGCTCGCGTCTCGCCGCCTCCCTCTACTACCCGATCAACCAGCAACTGAACGCCCTCCACCATCCGGCAGATCCCCAGCACCACACTGCGTTGCGAACCATCAACCTCAAAGGCCAGGTGCGCCGCTATGGCATTGATGGAGTCCAGATCCTGGGAGGCATTGACCAGCAGGGTTTCGGTGTCGAGGTTGGGATGGAGGGTGAAGAGCAGGTTTGAATCTGAAGGAGGATTGGGGCTGTCTTTGATCATGGTGTAGTTCCTGAGAGTAATGGACTACCACCGAGTTTTTCTCACGAACTGAAGGTGGCAGCTGTACGCGGAGTGAGAAAACCAAGACCCCAGGAGCTTGGCCACGCCGAAGCGTGCCCGCGCACAGCCGCCATAACAGCGAGCCGAAAAGCGCGTGCACTGTATACGGTGAGCGCTTTTGCGCCAATGGAGTAGTTCGGATTTCTCACGTCCGGTCGCTGAATTGGCAGCGACTGGGGAAGACTAGTGATGACCATTCCTAGCAGCAACCTTAAAGGGTTGTGGGAAAAAGCCAGGCTCGGTGCTCGACTGTAGGGTGAGTCCTAGTCCGTTGTAAGAAGTCACCGATGTCTGGCTGATTCACCGCTATCTCAGCATCAGTATCTACACATCTCCTGGTATGGCGCTTTACCTGTGGGAGGGGCTTGCTCCCGATGGCTGCTTCAGGGCCGACCAAGATGCCGGATCAGACCGAGTACATATCCGTTACCGCAGGAATGGATATGTACTCGGTATAACTGTGTCGGCTGTCAGGCCGCCTTCGCGAGCAAGCCCGCTCCCACAGTTGGATCGTGGGGTGTCAGGTAGATGAGCATCGGCTGTCGGGCCGTCACGGGAGCAAGCTCCCTCGCCACATCCAGCGTGTCTTCAGGCAGGACGAGACATCACCGCCAAACGCACAGCCAGCACCATCAGCACGGTCGCCAGGCCCCACTTCTGCAGCCAGGCGCTTTTTGAGCGCTTGGCGAAAAGGCGACTGAGCGCACCGCCAAACATCCCCAGCAGCGCGTGAAACACGCCTGCAATCAGCGTCAGCACGCCACCCAGCACCATTAATTGAACGGCGATGGGCCCAGCCTCCGGTTGCACAAACTGCGGCAGGAACACCATGAAAAACAACAGCGCCTTGGGATTGAGCAAACTGTTGAGCATGGCCTGTAGAAATACCCGGCCCAGGGCCACGCGGTCGACGTGCGCAGTGTCCGGGCCGGGGCGCTTCTGCAAGGTCTTGAACACCAGCCACAGCAGGTAGATCACACCGGCGTAACGAATCAAGTCAAACGCTGGCGGCCAACTGGCGACCAATGCCGTCACCCCCATGACAGTCAAGGCCGTCAGCAACAGGTCTGCCACAGCGATGCCCAGGGCCGACGCACAGCCTCCGCGCCAGCCATGGGTCACACCATGGCTGATCACAAACGCCATATTTGGCCCCGGTGACAGCAGCAACAGCAAAACAGCGCCGGAAAAAACCGCAAGAGTGACGAGGCTGATCATGGGTGAACCG
Source organism: Pseudomonas libanensis (assembly GCF_001439685.1). Lineage (GTDB taxonomy): Bacteria > Pseudomonadota > Gammaproteobacteria > Pseudomonadales > Pseudomonadaceae > Aquipseudomonas > Aquipseudomonas libanensis. The sequence goes on along the minus strand of NZ_JYLH01000021.1, from coordinate 29,529 downwards.
TCCGCCTGGAAAAGCCCAGATTAATCGGCGAGTGCAGGGCACACAAAAAATTGTGCTGGATACATTGCTTGCGCGGAAAACCAGGTGATTGCTGAATGCCACGATCAACGTCTAGAATGCGAAACATTATCAATTAAGTTTGCTGCGCCGGGATGACCATGTCGAGCGATCACCCTCTGGACCCTGCCGCCATCGGCCAGCTTTACCAGGCCCACCACTCCTGGCTGCGCGGCTGGTTGAGCCGGCGCACCGGCTGCCGTGAACACGCCGCCGACCTGGCGCAGGAAACCTTCGTGCGCCTGCTCAACGCGCGCAAGCACCAGACCTTGCAGCAGCCGCGGGCTTATTTGAGCAGCATTGCGCGCAGCTTGATGATCGACCAATACCGGCGCCGCGAGCTGGAGCGCGCCTATCTGGAAAGCCTGGCGCACTTCCCCCAAGTCGAAGTGCCGAGCGAAGAAACCCGCTTGCTGATCCTCGACAGCCTGGAGCGCATCGATCGTTTGCTCGACCAGCTCAAGCCGCGGGTGCGCGAGGCCTTCCTGTTGGCACAACTGGACGGCCTGACCTGCCCGCAGATCGCCCTGCGCCTGGGCGTATCCAGGGCCACGGTGGAACGTGACCTGTCCAAGGCGCTGCACGCCTGTTATCGGTTGCGCTATGCCGAACTCTGACCCGCGCCTGGTGGACCAGGCCATCGAGTGGATGATCAAGCTGCGTTTCAACAACGCCGACGACGCCAGCACCGCGGCCTTTGAGCAGTGGTTGCAGCGCAGCGCAGCACATCAGCGGGCCTGGCAGCGGGTGGCGGCCATGGATGACGATTTCAAGCACCTGCCGGCGCATGTCAGTCGCCATGCACTCGATGGCGCGCGCCAACGCATCAGTCGGCGTGAAGGCTTGAAGGTGCTGGGGCTGTGTGCCGGCGCCGCTGGCTTGGCCTGGCTGGGCCGCGACTACACACCGCTGCCCGCGTTTATGGCCGACTATCGCACCGCCACCGGTGAGCGGCGCTGGGTGGCATTGGGCGATGGCAGCAAAGTCCAGCTCAACAGCGCCAGCGCCATCGATATCGCGTTAAACGCCGAACGGCGGCTGGTGGACCTGCGTCAGGGCGAAGTGCTGATCAATACCGGTGCCGACCAGCGCCCCTTCTGGGTGCACACCCGCGACGGTTACCTGCGCGCCCTCGGCACGCGCTTGCTGGTGCGCGAAGAGCCGGCAGGCACGTTGTTGGCCGTGCAACAGGGAGCGGTGGCGGTATTTTCCGACAGCCATGACATCACTGCACGCCAAGTGATCAAGCCCGGCGAACAGGTGCTGCTCAACCGCAGCGGCGTCCACCCATCCCCCTCCAATGGCCTCGACCCCTGGGCCTGGAGTGACGGTGTGATCAGCGCCCACGACATGCGCCTGGATGACTTTCTCGCCGAACTGGGCCGTTACCGCAATGGGCTGGTGCGTTGCGGCGAAGCGGTGGCCGGGCTGCGGGTCTCGGGCACCTACCAACTGGATGACACCGATCAGGTACTCAAATTGGTGGCCCAATCATTGCCGGTCGCTGTGACCTACCGCAGCCGTTACTGGGTGACCGTCTCCGCTCGGGTTTAACCGACTGAAAATAAATGAGGTGAATTCTCATTGCCGCTCGACCTGTAAGGAAAGGCCGATCAACAGGCCGGTTTTATTCACTTCCCTCAGGAGCATCCCGCGGTCATGCAAGCGTTCCCCTCCAAACGTTCACCTTTCAGGCACGCCGTCAACGCCCTTCTCCTCGGCGCGAGCGTGGCGGCCAGCGCCCTGCCCTATACCGCAAGTGCTCAAGAGCCCGGCAACGAGCGCCCGGCCCGCGCCTGGAATATTGCCCCTGGCCCTCTGGCCGGCGCCCTTGATCAATTTGCGCGGCAGGCCGGTATCAGCCTGTCATATGACGCAGGCAGTGTGGCCGGCAAAAACAGCCCGGGGTTGAACGGCACCCTGGACCCACAATCGGCCCTGAGCCGGTTGCTTCAGGGCCAGGGGTTGCAGGCTCAAAGCCAGGGCCAGAACGCTTGGTTGTTGTTGCCTCAGCAGCAGGACGGTTCGGCGCTGAACCTGGGCGCCACCACCATCACTGGCGATCGCCTGGGGGCCACCACCGAAGGCAGCGGCTCCTACACCACCGGTGCGGTGACCATCGGCAAGGGTGAACAGAGCCTGCGACGCACCCCGCAATCGGTGAGCGTGATGACCCGCAAGCTGATGGATGACCAGAACATCACCACCATCGACCAATTGCTGGAGCGCACGCCAGGCATTACCAGCTACGAATCGCCCATGGGCGGCAAGTATTTCTACTCCCGGGGCTTCAAGATGCTCGGCCAGTACCAGTTCGATGGCGTGCCGCTGGACATCGGCAAGGATTACATACAGGCCGACAGTTTCAGCGCAAACATGGCGATTTATGACCGGGTGGAAGTGCTCAAGGGGGCCGCCGGCATGCTCAAGGGCGCCGGCACCGCAAGTGGTGCGGTGAACTTCGTGCGCAAGCGGCCCCAGGCTACTCCCACCACCAGCCTCGGGCTGTCGGCGGGCACCTGGGATAATTACCACGCCGAGCTCGACACCGGCGGCCCGTTGAACGACAGCGGCACGGTCCGTGGCCGCGCGGCGGTCAGCCAACAGAATCGCGGTTCCTACATGGACCTTGCCAAGCGCCAGGACCAAGCGTTTTACGCAGCCCTGGACATGGATGTCACACCCGACACCACCCTGGGCTTCGGTGCCAGCCATGAGGATGTCGACGCCACGCCATGCTGGAGCGGCCTGCCGCGCTACCGCGACGGCAAAAGCCTCGGCCTGAGCCGCTCCACCTGCCTGGGCCAGGCCTGGAACGACTGGCAAAGCCAGCGCACCACGCTGTTCGCCGATGTGACCCATCACTTCAATGACGCCTGGAAGCTCAAAGTCAGCGCCGTGCATAGCCGCAACCTGCAAGATATCAAATACGCCGCCAGCGAAAGCACCGTGGACTATGGCGACCCGGCCCCCACCCTCACCAGCTACGCCGCACTGCTGGATTACGATCACAAAGATTACGGCCTGGATGCCTATATCGACGGCCAATTCGAGGCGTTTGGCCTGCAACATGAATTGATCCTCGGCGCCAACGGCAGTCGCGGCACCCAGGACGACGTCTACGCGATCCGCAACCTGCCTCAGCGCCAAAGCGTTTTCAACCCCAATCACCACTTCCCGGAACCTGCCGACGACACGTTCTGGCCCAACATGTACCGAGGCGGCACGGTCAACGAGACCGCCACGCAATACGGCGCCTACGCCACCTTGCGCCTGCGCCTGGCCGAGCCCCTGATGCTGGTCCTCGGCAGTCGCGTCAGTTGGTACGAAAACCGCCGCAAGTCCCTGAACCTGGCGTGGGGCGAGTGGGCCGATCAAGACGCACGCACCAAGGAAACCGGCGTGGTAACGCCGTTTGGCGCGTTGATCTATGACCTCAATGACAATCTCTCGGTGTACGCCAGCTACGCCGATATTTTCCAGCCACAAAGCTCCTACGCCACGGTCAGCGGTTCGGCCCTCAAGCCAAAAATGGGCGAGAACTATGAGCTTGGCATCAAGGGTGAGTGGTTTGACGGGCGCTTGAACAGCTCCCTGGCAGTGTTCCGCGCAATCGAAAAGAATGCCGCCCAAACCGACTTCGAGACCCGTTGCGGCAGCTCCTCCGACGGCTACTGCTACACCGACACAGGCAAAGTTCGCGCCCAAGGGGTGGAAGCCGAGATGAGCGGTGAGTTGCTCGAACGCCTGCAAGTGTTCGGCGGCTATACCTACACGCAGACCAAGAACCTGAAGAACATCGACAGCACAGCCGAAGGCGCGGTCTCCAACACCTACGTGCCACGGCATATGCTCAGGTTGTGGGGCGACTACCAGTTGGACGGTGCGCTGTCGAAATGGACAGTCGGTGCAGGGGTTAACGCCCAAAGCAGCAACTACCGGCTGCAAACCATCAAGCTTGAACAAGCCGGGTATGCGTTGTGGAATGCGCGCCTGGCGTATCAGGTGGACGACACCTGGACCGTGGCGCTCAACGGCAACAACCTGTTTGATAAAAACTACTACCAGACCGTAGGCACAGCGGGTTGGGGCAATCTCTACGGAGAGCCGCGCAACCTGACGCTGAGCCTCAAAGGCAACTTCTAGGCACTGCCCCTCCTGTAGGAGCGAGCTTGCTCGCTCCTACTAAAAAGCCTTGTGCTTCCCCTCCTGCCATCGTCAAAAGCTTTTTCCGCTGACAGGCAAATCCCTACGTTTGTTCCTACACTCCAAAAAGCCATCATTGATTCTCGATTTTTCTGACACCTCGAATCAGAATGTCAACAAACCGTCATATCATAGCGATGTTATGAGATCAATTGATGGCGCCGGCCTAAAAAGCCAAATGATTGACACGCGACCTCAAGAGAGCCAGTATTTAGCCAGCACTTCGTAAATCCCTGCGCACGAACAGGCATTACGTATTACCCAGCGACAGCAGTCGTTCGATTTGCACCACTTGTAAAGCACACCTGCCTTATGGATGAGCAAACGAACAGGAACGTTCTGGTGGTGTATTGAGGATCTGATTTATGCGTGCTAAATCGTCGGTCGATAGCCTGTTTTTGACTCGTCCCGGTTTCGTTGAGTTTTTCGTTGTTTTCGTAAAACTGATCCACGGCCTGACTTCAGTCTTGCCCGCGATCATCTTGTTGTTCTACCCGGACCCAGTCGCCGAGCACATGCGCAATCACTACCTCGGCTTGCTGGTGTTCTTTGCGCTGCTGACCATCATCCTGTTCCAGGCCCTGGGGGTGTACTCCGAGGATCTGTTCAGCAATCGCCTGCGTTTTCGCGTGATGCTGGTGGCCTGGGTCTCGGCGTTTTGCATCCTGCTGTTCATGTACCAGATCCTGCTCCTGTTCCCGCAGTTGAGCCCGCGCAACCTGGTGGCGTGGTTTTCCATGAGCCTGGTGCTGTTCGGCGTGGAGCGGATATTGATGCTGCGCCTGTACCGCCATTTGATGAAGAACGGCAAGTTTCTCCAGCGCACGGTGATCCTGGGCTTTACCGAGACCGCGGTCCACGTGGCCGAACACCTGTCGCGCAACAGTGATATCCGTTCCGGACTGATCGGTTTTATCGATGACCGTACCGAACGCATTCCCAAGGAATTGAGCCGCCTGCCCTTGCTGGGCAATACCCGCGACCTGGAAAAGCTGATCCGCTCCGAACAGGTCAACCAGGTGATGATCACCCTGCCCTGGGCCGCCGAACAGCGCATCAATGGCTTGGTCAAGCGCCTGCGGCAGATGTCGGTGAACGTCATGCTGGTGCCGGACATGGCCGCCTTGCGCTATGGCCATAACCGCATCACCGATGTGGGCGGCATCCTGATGTTCAACACGTCGCAGTTGCCACTGCGCGGCTGGTCGCCCTTTATCAAGCGTTGCGAAGACCTGCTGCTGGCCAGCGTGGGCCTGCTGCTGCTGTCACCGCTGATGCTGGTGACCGCTATCGCGATCAAACTCGATTCCAAGGGCCCTGTACTGTTTCGCCAGAAGCGCTTTGGCTACAACGACAACCTGATCCGCGTGTTCAAGTTCCGTTCGATGTACGTCGAGCAGACCGACCTCAACGCCGAAAACCAGACCACACGCCAGGACCCGCGCATCACCCGGGTAGGCCGGATCATTCGCAAGACCAGCATCGATGAGCTGCCACAGCTGTTCAACGTGCTGCTGGGCAATATGTCGATGGTCGGCCCGCGCCCACACGCCACGGCCACCAAGGCCGCCGGGATTCCGTTCGAACAAGCGGTCAGCGAATACAGCTCACGCCACCGGGTCAAGCCAGGCATCACCGGCTGGGCACAGATCAATGGCTACCGTGGCGAGACCGACACTCTGTTCAAAATCCAGAAGCGAGTCGAATACGACCTGGAATACATCGCCAAATGGTCGGTGTGGCTGGATCTGTACATCGTTTTCATGACGGTTCCGGCCGTCCTTTCCACCAAGGAAGTCTATTGATGAACCCTCTTAACGGATTGATCCCGTGCATCATCTCCGGTGGTTCGGGCACGCGGCTGTGGCCGGTTTCGCGGCAGAACATGCCCAAGCCCTTCATGCGCATGCGTGACGATCAGAGCCTGTTGCAGAAGACCTTCCTGCGGGCCAGTCACTTGCCGGGCGTCGACAGCATCCTGACGGTGACCAACCGCGACCTGCTGTTTCGCACCCTGGATGACTACCGCGCGGTGAACACCCAGCGCCTGGCCCTCGACCTGCTGCTGGAGCCCTTTGGCCGTAACACCGCCGCCGCCATCGCCGTGGCCGCCTTGCATGTGCAGGAACATTTCGGTGCTGACGCGCAACTGCTGGTGATGCCCGCCGACCACCTGATCCTCGATGAAAGCGCTTTTGCCCAAGCGGTGGAAAAAGCCCGCGCACTGGCCGAGGCCGGTTATCTGGTGACCTTTGGCATCCAGCCTGACCGTGCGGAAACCGGCTTTGGCTATATAGAACAAGGGGCGCCGCTGGGCGTTGGGTTCCAGGTTCAGCGCTTTGTCGAAAAGCCCGACCTGGCCACCGCCCAAGGCTACCTGGACGGCGGCAAGCACCTATGGAATGCCGGCATGTTCTGCTTCAAGGCTGCCACTGTGCTGGACGAATTGACCCGCCACGCACCGCAGGTCCTGGACGCCGCCAAGGCCGCACTGGAGCACAGCCAGAGCCTGCAAAACAGCAGCAGTCGCCAGCGCGAACTGAGCCCGGAAGGGTTCGGCAGCGCACCGGATATCTCCATCGACGTGGCCCTGATGGAAAAATCCGCACAGGTCGCGGTAGTGCCCTGCAACATTGGCTGGAGCGATATCGGCTCCTGGGAAGCCCTGCGCGAACTCACGCCCAGTGACGACAATGGCAATCAGATCAATGGCGAGGCGATCCTGCACGATGTGCATAACTGCTATATCGATTCGCCCAAGCGCGTACTCGGTGCAGTGGGCGTGCGCGACCTGATCATCGTCGACACCCCGGACGCACTGCTGATCGCCGACGCCCACCGCAGCCAGGACGTGCGGTATATCGTCGCCGAGCTCAAGCGCCAGAATCACCCGGCGTTCAGCCTGCATCGCACCGTCACCCGCCCCTGGGGCACCTACACGGTGCTGGAAGAAAGCACGCGGTTCAAGATCAAGCGCATCGTGGTCAAGCCCAAAGGCTCGCTGTCCCTGCAAATGCACCACCACCGCAGCGAGCATTGGGTGGTGGTCAGCGGCGCGGCGATGATCACCAATGGCGAGCGGGAGATCCTGCTCAACATGAACGAGTCCACCTACATTCCTGCCGGGCACAAACACCGCCTGACCAACCCCGGCATCATCGACCTGGTGATGATCGAGGTACAGAGTGGTGAGTACCTGGGTGAAGACGACATCGTGCGCTATGACGACATCTACGGCCGTGCGCCGGTTGAAGTGAAACCCTGATGCGTACCTCCCTGATCATCCCTACCCGCAATGCGGCCAGCCATCTGGACCGCTTGCTGCCTGCCCTGCGCATGCAGACCTTGCAACCGGACGAGATGCTGGTGGTCGACAGCGCCTCGAGCGATGACACCGTGGCGCGCTTGCGCGAGTTCGGCGCGCGCGTGGAAGTGATCGATGCGCGTGATTTCAACCACGGCGGTACCCGGCGCTGGGCCAGCGAGCAGGTGGGTGGCGACGTGCTGATCGTCATGACCCAGGACGCAATCCCCGCCACCGCCGAGACCTTCGCCAACCTGATCAGCGAGCTGCAACTGGACCCGCTCAATGGCGTGGCCTACGGCCGCCAACTGCCGCACCCCGGTGCCGGTGTGCTGGGAGCCCAGTCGCGGCACTTCAATTACCCAGCGGCCAGCCGCAGCAAAAGCCTGGCCGATGCACCGCACCTGGGGATCAAGACCTGCTTCAGCTCCGACTCGTTTTCGGTGTACCGGCGCAGCGCCCTGCAGGCGGTGGGCGGCTTCCCCCAGGATGTGATCGGCAGCGAAGACGCCTACGTCGCCGCACGCATGTTGCTGGCCGGCTACCAGGTGCGCTACGCCGCCAGCGCGCAGGTGTATCACTCCCACGATTACCGCTTGCTGGAAGAGTTTCGCCGCTACTTCGATATCGGCGTGTTCTACGGCCGCGAACCGTGGATTCGCCAGGCGTTTGGCGACGCCGGCGGTGAAGGCAAACGTTATGTACTGGCCGAATTACGCGCATTGCGCGAGGCCAATGCGCTGCACCGCGCCCCCGAAGTGGTGGTGCGCAGTGCCTTTAAATTGCTGGGTTATCGCCTCGGCCACCTTGAACGCTACTTGCCCAACTCGCTTAAACGGCGCCTGGGCATGTTTTCCACCTACTGGACTTGAGCCGTCATGAAGACTATCAACCGACGTTCCCGTCTTACCCTGCTCAGCCTCTTGAGCGCCTCAATCTGGCTGGCGGGTTGTTCGACCCCCGCGCGGGTGCCGCTTCCTGACGACAATACGCTCAAGGCCGGCCATCAAGCGGCGCTGACCCTGGCCGACCTGCCGCCGCCGCAGGTGCTGATCCAGAGCGGCGACTCGCTGCGGATCGTGCGCGACGCCCAGGAACCGGCGGCGGCCGATGACATGACCCTGTTCGTGGTGCGCCCCGACGGCGTGATCTCGGTGCCCAATATTGGCCGGGTCAAGGCCGCCTTGCGCACGCCCGAAGACCTGGGTAAGGAAATCACCGAGAAGTACAAGCGCATCTACCGCGAACCGGCGGTGACGGTGAACATCGCCAGCGCACCGAGCAACAAGGTGTTTATCGGCGGTGCGGTGTCCAACCCGGCGTTTTTCGACTTGGCCGGCAACGTCAGCGTCGAGCAGGCGCTGCTCAGTTCCGGTGGTGTATTGCCCTCGGCGGATGCCTCCAACGTGGCCTTGCTGCGCACCGGCCCGGATGGCAAGTACAGGACGTATTTCATCAGCCTGGAAAGCATGTTGACCAACGCCAATCACCCGCGGGTGGCGTTGCAGCGCGGCGACTTGATCTTTGTGCCGCAGTCGGGCATCGGCGCGACGGTGGAGGCCGTGGATATGTACTTCACCAAGCTGTTTCCGATCAACAAGGGGATTGGGATTGGCTTGAATTATGACCTCAATGATAGCGGCGTAAAAAACAGCGGGAACACGACTAATGGCCCTATAAATGTCTTTCCCTCAGGCACAACTCCTTGATCGTTACCAGATTGAGTTGACTGCAATCTTCGCATTCAGCGTTAAACAATTTTCAATGGAGTAATCCTGTGATCGAAATCCGCTCTCTTCGCGACCTGCTGCGGCTGTTTTTCATCTACCGCCGCGAATTCAAACTGGCAGTGATCACCACGATCGTCGTCGCGGTGCTGGGTGCCTTCCTGTTGCCGGCTCGCTACGAGTCCGACGCGCGCTTGCTGGTCAAGCCGGGGCGGGACAACACCACGTTGCCGATCGAAGCCGCCAACCGCCAGACGCTGATTGCCCCGAGCACCCAGCACGACCCGATTGTCGACGAAGAAAAAATGCTCACGGGCCGGCCCATCGTGCATATCGTTGCCGAGCGCTATATGGCGATGACCTCCGAACCGCCGCAAGGCTTCTGGAAGGTCACTAAGTTCTACGTCAAGAAAGGCGTTGGCGAAGTCATCAATGGCGTGCGCAGTGTGCTGCAGTTTGTGGGCCTTGCCGAGAAACAAAGCCCGATTGAACGCCTGGCGACCTCGCTGGAGAAGAACTTCAAAGCCGGTCACGAGCCGGGCTCTTCGGTGATCGAGATTTCCTTCACCTGGGACGACCCGGCGGTGGCGCAAAAAATCGTCGAGGAATGGGTCAATGCCTACCTTGAGGAACGTGCACGGATCCTCGGGCGCAAGAGCCTGCATACCTTCTATGAAACCGAGCGCGCCAAGGTGGCGGAAAATATCCAAAGCCTGAAGGACCAACTGCAAGGCCGTCTGAAGCAGATCGATTCGATCAGTGTCGATGCGCGCCTGAAGAACCTCACCAGCCAGATCGACCGCGTCACCGACGCCAAGGTCAGCGCACAAAACCAGATCTCGGGGATCCGCAGCCTCCTGGCCAACGCCAGCCAGCAGATCAAGAGCCAGCCGGCGGACGTGGTGACGATGCGCGAAACCAGCCTCAACCCCACCCAACTGGACCTCAAGCGCCAGCTCAATGCGTTGCAAGTGGAGCGGGCACGCCTGTTGCGCACCTACCTGCCGGGCACCCCGCAGGTCAATCAGATCGAGCAGAATATCCGCGACATGGAAGCCCTCAGCGCCCAGGAAGCCACACGCCTGGAACGCTCGCAAAACACCGCGCCCAACAGCCTGGTGATCAACATCAAGCAGCAAGTGATCGACGCCCAATTGCAAGAGCGCAAACTGGCCGGCGAAATCGAGAACTACGACAAGACCCTCGCCGAGCTGCGCGACCAGCGTGACAAGGCGATGACCGATGAGCCGGAACTCAACAAGCTGAGCCAACAACTGCGCGCCGCCGAAAAAAGCTACGCCTTGTACTCGGACAATCTTGAACAGGCACGAATCGATCATGAACTGGACAACAGCCAGATCAGCAACATCGCCCTGATCGAACACGCCACCCTGAACCCGTCACGCGTGTTTCCCAAGAGCCTGCTGATTCTGTTGTTCGCCATTCCCGCCGGCGTGGCCGTGGGCTTCTTGACCATCTATGTGCTGTACCTGCTGGATCAACGCATCCACGATGGCACCCGGTTGCAGGAGATGTTCCATGTGCCGCTGTGGAGCAGCATCCCCGACGTACAAGACGCAACGCCGGCAGCCGTCACCGCCAGCCTCTATCGCCTGTACAGCCTGCTGCCCCTGGAGCGCATCGCCAGTGAAGGCTTTGCCCTGGGCCTGACCTCGGCGCGGCATGGCGAGGGCGTGACGTTTATCGCCTGCCAGCTCAAGCGCCTGTTGGAGGAGCGTGGCCATCGCGTCTCGGTCGATGGGGCAAACGCGCCCACGCCGGGTGAAGTGCTGTTGCTGGATGCCTCGGCCTTGTCGTCCAACCCCCAGGCCTTCCTGACGCTGCGCCGCGCCGACCAGATCGTGCTGGTGATCGAAGCCCGCACCAGCACCGTGCCGACCCTCGAAAATGCCATGTCGCTGCTGACCACCGCGTTCGGCAAAGTCGACGGCATGATCCTCAACCGCCGCCGCTTTGAAGTGCCGGCCAAGGTCCTGGCACGAATCAACAGCTGGCGCGGTGCGGCCTGATGCGTATCGCGCTGCTGGCACCGCTGCCACCGGAGCAGACCGGGATCGCCGATTACGCCGCGCACTTGCGCAGCGCGTTGATCGAACTGGGCCTTGAGGTGGTGACCCCCCTCGCGGGCTGCCAGGACCTGCCTGAACAATTGCGGCGCCTGCAGGCCTTTGACTGGAGCGGCGTGGACCTGGTCCATGCCGAGCTTGGGGGCGGGCGCTTCGGTGAATTCCAGGCGCTGGGCTACCTGCGCCGGGCGCAACCGCACCTGCCCTTGACCGCCACGGTGCATGACCCGGAGCGCTTGATCTGGCGCCGGGCCAAGCTGTTTTTCCCCTTGACCCTGCTCGAACGCCTGCCCCACCCGCTGCCCCAGGCGGCGGCGCTGCTGGCCGACCCGCTGACCTTGCGCGAAGAACGGCGCCTGGCCAAAGGCATGCGCCGCCTGATCACCCTCACCCGCCTGGGCGGCGACTGCCTGCGCGAACGCATGGGCCTGCGCCCGCAGCAAGTGGCGGTAATCGCCCACGGCAACCTGCCCATTGCGCCCCAGGCGTTGCCACCGCTTGCGCCGCTGCGTCTGCTGTATTTCGGCTTTATCTATCGCGGCAAGGGCATTGAGGACCTGCTCCAGGCCCTGGCCCAGTCACTGGCTGCCCACCCCCAATGCCGAGGCCAAATACGCCTGACCCTGGCCGGCGGCACCGCCCCGGAAATGACCTTCGACCCGGCCGGCAACTACCTCGACGGCCTGCGCCAGCAGATCAGCGCGCTGCACCTGGAGGATGTGGTGGACTGGCAGTTGGACCTGCCCTCGACGCAGATCGCCGCTACGATCCAGGCCCACCATGTGATGGTGCTGCCCTACCGCGAATCGAAAAAACTCGGCTTCCTGGGGCAGATGCGTGGCACCAGCGGCGCGCTGTCGTGGGCCAATGCCTGCGGGCGCGGGGTGATCACCTCCAACGCCCGTGCCTTTGCCGAAGAGGTGGCCGGCGGCAATGGCATCACCTATCAGCAGGGCGATATCGATTCCTTGAGCAATGCCTTGAACCGCTTGATCCTCGACCCGCAACAGGCCCGGCAATGGGCCGCCCAGGCTGAGGAAATCGGCCGCCAACGCCAGTGGGCCAACACGGCCCAACGTTTTGCCGAACTCTTTCGGGATGCTTGTGAGGAGCCGTTGCGATGAAGATTTCATCCGTTCGCCCGATGTGGCGTTATCTGCCGCTGGTGCTGGCAATCGCCGTCGGGGGCGCCCTGCTGTCGAGTGAAAAAGTCGATGCGCAACCGGTGAACCTGGCCCCGGAGCGCAGCGTGGCATGGAAGGACTTTCTTGGTGTGAATGCGCACTTTTTGTGGTTCAAGCCCGAGCAGTACCGCAAGCAGATCAACCAATATAAGAAGCTTGGATTGCAATGGGTGCGCGTCGACCTGCACTGGGATCGCCTGGAGCCCAAGGAAGAGGGTTATCAGCTCAGCACTTTCGATGAACTGGAGCGCACCCTGACTGCCGAAAAAATCCGCTCGGTGTTTTACCTGGTGGGCTCGGCGCCCTTTATCACCACCGCCCCCAAGGGCGCGCCGTTCCAGGACCAGTATCGACCACGGGACGCCGACATCTATGCAGCGCGTCTGGCGCTCCTGGCCAAACGCTACCCGAATATTGATGCCTGGCAGGTGTGGAACGAACAGAACCTGCCGAACAACTGGCGCCCCAAAGTCGACGCCAAGGAATACGGGCAATTGTTATTGGCCAGTCACCAGGCCTTGAATATTGCCGCGCCCGGCAAACTGCAGGTCATGGGCGGCATGGCGTACTACAGCCAGATGCCGCCCCGTGGCAAAACCCTGATGTTTGAAGCGCTCGGCGCGTTGGGGGTGCAAAGCCTGGGCATGGTCGCGGCCTATCACCCCTATTCGATGACCCCGGAAACCGATGAGCCGGGCAAGAACGAAGTGCTGCTGCGCGGCGATCAACTCAATGCAATGCTGCACGGCGCCGGGATCAAGCAGGTATGGGCCACTGAATGGGGCTGGTCCAGCTATGCCGGGCCCAAAGAGATGCAGGACCTGATCGGTATCGACGGGCAAGCCGACTACACCTTGCGCCGCCTGGCCTTGATGGCGTCCCAGGACTACCAGAAGATTTTCCTGTTCGCCCTCTCCGACCTCGACGAACGTGCCTCGCCGCGAGACCAGCATTACGGCCTGCTGGACCTCAATGGCGAGCCGAAGCCGGTGTACACCGCCCTCGCCCGCTTCCTCGAGATCACCGGCCCCACTCTTCAACCCGGCGCTACGCCGCAGCTCAAGGATATACCGGACAGCTTCTACAGCGTGGCCTGGACCCGGCCTGACGGCAAGCGCCTGTTGATGTACTGGAGTGCCGAAGGCAGCAGCATCAGCCTGCCCGGGATTAAACGTGCTGAACTGCTGGACCCGCTGACCGGAGCCCGACAGACCCTGAGTGACGACAATGGCATTCGCCCCGTGGTGAAGCCGAGTTTGCAGATACTGGTGTGGTAGCCCCGGGCATGGAGAACGACACATGAGAATCCTATGGATTGTGCCCTACCTGCCGTGGCCGACCACCAGCGGCGGCAAGACCCGGCAGTACCATTTGCTGCGCACCTTGAGTGAGCGCGGGCATCGCATCACGCTGCTGGCGCAATCGAAGACGCCGGCCGATGACGCGGCGCATGCAGCCCTTGAGCCATTGCTCGAGCGCTTGATCGTGGTGCCGCGCCGGCCGCTGAAACACCCGCTGACCCTGCTCGCTGGCGTGTTCGCGCCGTGGCCGCTGTTGACCACGGTCAACGGCCTGTCCGCACCGTTGCAGGCCCAATTTGCACAACTGTTGACCGAACACTGGGACGTGATTCAGGTGGAACACAGCTACAGCCTGCAGCCGTTCATGCGTACCTTGCAGCAGCGTCGGCGCGCGTTTGTGCTGACCGAGCACAACCTGGAATCAAGCCTCGGCGGCGCCACTTACGACCGCTTCCCCAAGTGGGCCGGGCCGTTCGTGCAGTACGACCAATGGCGCTGCCGACAGTGGGAACGCAAGGCGTTCGAGGCCGCCGCCCATGTGATCGCGGTGACCGAGGCGGATGCCCAGGCCATGCGGCCGTTGTCCTCGACGCCGGTGAGCGTGGTGGTCAATGGGGTCGACAGCCGCGCCTTCGCCGAGGTCAGTGCCGACGCGCAAAGCCAGCGCCTGTTGTTTGTCGGCAACTACGAATACGCACCGAACCTGGACGCGGTGCAGTGGCTGCTCGAGGAGATTTTCCCCAGGGTCTGGCGGCAGTGCCCGAATGCCCGCCTGGCGGTGGCCGGTTACGGCTTGCCCGAACACTGGCGCAACCGCTGGCCAGATGAGCGTATCGAGTGGCTGGGATTCGTTCCCGACCTGTGCGCCTTGCAACGCCGCTGTGCCGGGTTTGTCGCCGCGTTGCGCCACGGCGGCGGCTCCAAGCTCAAGGTGCTGGAGGCGATGGCCGCCGGCTTGCCGCTGGTGAGCACCGCCCAGGGCGTCTCCGGTTTGGCAGTACAGCCACAGGCCCATTACCTGGCGGGTGAAAACGCTGAGGCCCTGGCCGACGCCATAGTGCACCTGCTGGATGAACCGTCGTTGGCCCGGCAGCTGGCCGATGCGGCACGCGACTATGCGCGTCAATATCACGACTGGGCGGTGGCCGGTAACGAACTGGAGCATATCTACCGCACCGTGCTCATCTCCAAGGAACCTCAGCCATGCGCGTAGCCCTGGACTATCGCCCCGCCACGGTTGCGCCGTCGTCTGGCATCGCCCGCCAGGTCCTGGCCCTGGAGCACGCCCTGCGCGCACGAG
Source organism: Pseudomonas libanensis (assembly GCF_001439685.1). GTDB lineage: Bacteria > Pseudomonadota > Gammaproteobacteria > Pseudomonadales > Pseudomonadaceae > Aquipseudomonas > Aquipseudomonas libanensis. The sequence goes on along the minus strand of NZ_JYLH01000021.1, from coordinate 14,363 downwards.
CCAATACCGAGGTGCTGCTGTTCAGCGAAGCCCCCCTGGACCACCCGCAACGCCAGACCGCCGTTTGCCCGGCCTGGGCCAGCCCGCTGGACGGCCTGCAGCGCCCACAAGTGCGCCTGGGTTTCGAGCGCAGGTTTTTGCCCAAGGCCTTGCACGCGCAGCAGATCGACCTCTACATCGCCACCGCCAATATGGGCTTGCCGCTATGCCGCAAACCCGCCGGCACCCGCTATGTGCTGGTACTGCATGACCTGTTTCAACTGACCCACCGCAACTTTCATCGCTCCAGGCTCAAGGCCCTGGCCTATCGCTTGATTGACGGCGCGTCGATTGCCTGGTCGGTGTGGCAGGCTGACCGGGTGTGGTGCCCTTCGCAGTTTTCCTGCAACGAAGCCGCCCGCGTGTTCCCCTGGGCCCGGGCGAAGTTCCGGGTGCTGAGCAATCTGGTACCCGAATTCAATGCAGCGCCAGAGCCGCTGCCGGAAAGCCTGCCGACGCGTTACTGGTTGGTGGTGGGCACCCGGGAACCGCGCAAAAACATGGTGTTTTTCCTGCGCCAATGGCAGGCCTGTCGTGCGGCGAACCCTGATGTACCAGACATGGTACTGGTGGGCCACGCCAGCGATGTACCGGCGGACCTCGGCGCACTGCCGGGCCTGCATTGGTGCAGCGGTTTATCCGACGGCCAACTGCAAGCACTTTACCGGCATGCTGCCTGCCTATGGCAGCCGTCTTATGCCGAGGGCTTTGGCCTGCCGGTGGTGGAAGCCTTGAGTGTCGGCACGCCAGTGGCGGTGGCACGCGGCTCCGCCCTCGATGAAGTCGCGCCGCCCAGCGCCCCGCGTTTCGACCCGCACGATGCCGGGCAACTGCAAGACGTCATGCGGCAACTGGCAGCCCCCGGGGCGACGGTAGACCCGCAACCGCAAATCGACTGGGCCCGGCAATTTGCCGAGCCCGCCTATCGCTCGCGTCTGGACACCTTGCTCAAGGAATTGGACCGCTAATGCTGCCAGGAAAATTCGTTAGTCTGCTCCTGGGCCTGGTCTTCGGCGGCTTGCTGTTGGCCCTGTCGCCGATAAAGGTCCTGCTGGTCGTGGCCGGCATGGGCGTGGCCTTGACCCTGATCCGCTTTCCCCTGTGGGGCTTGCTGATTTTCGCCGTGTTGGCCACCAGCATTCCGTACACCACCCTGGAACTGGGGGTCCGCACCACCGTGAGTGAAGCGGTGCTGGGGCTGACCTGGGTCGGGGTGTTCTGGCAGTCGTTTATCGGCAAGACCCGTGGCTTGATACTGTGGCGTCCGACCGAGCGCGCGCTGATGTGGCTGATGCTGTTCAGCACCATTCCATTTATCTGGGGCATGGTCATCATCCATGCCGAAGGCAATGGACCGGTGAACTGGGTGCGCTGGCTGATGAACCTGTCGTTGCTGTTTATCGTGCCGTTGCTGCTACGCACCGACGCCGACCGCGACAAGGTCGTGGTCGCCCTGCTGCTGGGTAACCTGGCGATGCTGTTGCTGTCGATTTTCATGTTCCTGAAGACACGCAACGCGATGTCGATGATCGATATCCTCACCGACCTCAAGTATGCCCACCCGGAAGCGGTGAAGGATATTTTCTCCGCCAACTACACACGCATGGCCTCGCCCTGGGTGCACCCCAACCTGACCGGTGGCGTGCTGGTGCTGTTTATCCCCCTGGCGCTGTTCTATGGCTGGACCCGCAGTGGCTGGCGCCGGGCACTGGGCCTGGCGGTGGCGGTGCTGGGTTGCGCCGGCCTGCTGCTGAGCATTTCCCGTGGCGCCATCGTGGCCCTGGCGCTGGTCTTGATCTGGCTGACCTACAAGCGCGTGCCTAACAGTGGGCGCATCATCGGTATCGGTTTGGCGTTTGGCATCGCGCTGGTGATGTTCTACCCGCCGCTGCAGGAGCGCTTGATGACCATCTTCTCGAGCACCAACGCCAGTACCGAAATCCGCTTCGACGAATACGCCAGGTTCCCCGACGCCATGTCGAAATTCCCTCTGGGGATCGGCTTCAAGATCGACCCGCCCGTACCTGGCAGCGACCTGTTGGGGATCTCCAACCTGTGGCTGAACTTCATCTATAAGGTCGGCATTCCAGGAATGTTGTTGTTTATCACCGTCACGGTGCTGTGGTGGCGGGAAGTCCGTCCCCTGGGCCAGGTGCGCAAGGTCACCGCCGACAACGCCCTGTGGCTGGGGTGCATTTGTGGCGTGTTGGCAGCGCTGCTGACGGGGCTTTTCGACCACTATTTCAGCTTCACCTTTGTACTGATCGCACTGTTCTGGCTGTTGATGGGCATGAGCCTGCAACAGGTGCGCCTGCGCCCCACCGTGACCGCGACTGTTCCTGTTATTGCGCCAAAGGATGACCAACCATGAAGCACCGGATAATTCACTCTACCGATTTGCGCGACCGCCTCCCTATGCTGGCCGGTGAACTCGGCGTAAGCCTGCCCGACCTGGAAGAAGCGCTGGATTGGTGCCTGGCCAACGACGTGGTGTTTGAAGACGGCGAAGGAGAGAACAAGCGTTTCTGGATCAGCTCCATTGACCTGGAACCGGCCCTTGAGCACCCGGTGGCCCGCCGCCTGTTCCACCGTCTGAAACAGGACCTGCCGTGCCAGCTATTGCCGCGCTACGGCAAAAACTGGGCAACTATCAAGGATCGCTGGCGCAACGCCTGGGACATGGCCTACAACATTTTGATCAACAAGATCCCCAGCCACCATGTGCGCATTGCCTGGCTGCGCCTGGGTGGCGCGAAGATCGGCAAGGGCTCAAGCCTGTGGCGTAACACCGAAGTGCTGGGCATCCACAATCTGGTGGTCGGTGACGATTCGGTTATCGGCTGGCATTGCCAGGTGGACGCACGCGCCGGGCTGGTGATCGGCAACCACGTAGCGATTGCCTCCCACGTGCTGATCATCGCTGGCAGTCATGATTTGCAGGCGCCGGAATTCTGGTCGATTTCCGGGCCAATCTACATCGACGACTACGTGTGGATCGGCAGCCGTGCCTTGATCGGTTTCGGCACCCATCTGGGCCATGGTTCGGTGATAAGCGCCAACACCGTGGTGGCCAAAGCCGTGGCCCCCTACAAAATCATTGGCGGCACAGGCGCCAAAATCATGGGTGAACGTTGCCATGATCTGAACTATAAGGTGGGTGGCAAGGGCCTGTTCACCCTGTTCCACTGATGTTCGGCAGCACCCTCTGGCTGACCCTGGCGACCCTCGCCGGGCTGGTGGCCGGTTTTGCCCGCGAATGGCTGCTGGTGGCGGCCTGGGGCGCCGGCAGTCGCAGCGACGGGTTTCTGGTGGCGGTGTTTTTGCCCGAAGCGCTGCGCATGACCCTGGCCGCCGGCTTGCTCGCAGCGGCAGCCCTGCCCCTTTATCAACAACGCGACCCACAACGCCAGCAAGCCTGGCTGGCCAGCCTGTCTCCACGCCTGCTGGGCGTAGGCCTGGGCCTGTTTGCCGTGCTGGCGCTGGGCGCGCCGCTGTGGGTGCGCCTGATCGGTCCCGGCCTGGACGCTGCGGCCCACGCCGAAGCCGCCGCCAACTTGCGCTGGCTGGCCGCCTGTGCGCCGGGCCTGGTGATGCATGGCTTGTTCAGTATTCCGTTGCAGGCACGCCAACGTTTTGTCCTGCCAGGGCTGGGCTCGTTATTGTTCAACCTGCCGCCCGTGCTTTATCTGTGTTTCCGTGGCAGCACAAGCGACAGCAGCGAACTGGCCATGAGTTTTTTTGCCGGCAGTGTATTGATGTGCCTGCCGTTGCTGATGCCGGTCTGGTCCTTCGGCTGGCGGCCGTGGCAGGTCACTGGCGACGCCCTGGCAGGCCGCGAATTGTTGGGGCGCATCGGGCCATTGCTGGCCAGCAACGTCGCCAGCCAGGGCCTGGCATTGCTCGAGCGATTGATCGCCAGTTACTTGGGGGAAGGCGCCGTCACTTGGGTCAACCTGGCACGCAAACTGATCAATCTGCCGTTGATCGCCCTGATGAGCCTCAACCAGGTACTGCTGGGCATGATGAGCGGCGAACAAGGCCAGCAGCGCCTGGCTCTGCTGCGCCGGGGCCTTGATGCAGCCACCCTGCTCAGCCTGCCCGCCGCCCTCGGCCTGATCGGCGCCAGCCCCGTGCTGATCCATCTGCTGATGCCCGCCCAAAGCGCCGACGGCCCACTACCGGCGCTGCTGGCCTGGTTCGCAACGCCATTGGTGTTCGGCGCCTGGAACGCCATGCTTGCCCGCTACGCCTATGCCGGTGGCGACACGCGTCTACCATTGCGGTGCGAACTGCTGGGCAGTGTGATCAACGCCATACTCCTGCTGCTGTTGCCGTACTTTTTTGGTCTGCCGGGTATTGCACTGGCGGCGTTGGCCGGGGTTGTCATCACCAATCTGCTGCTGATGCAACGCCAGCGATTGCTTGGGCAACTGGGCTGGCCGCTGCAATGGGGGTTGAGCGCAGTATTATTGGGCTTTGCAGCCCTCATATTGCACCCGCTGCACAATGACGGCTGGCAACTGGGCCTGAGTACCTTGACGGGTGCACTGGTATTAGGGGGATTGGCTGGGTGGTTCAAACCATGGAAAGCCTGAAGTAGAACCACCGCTGCAACTGCCTGCGCAGGAGCTGGTAAGCCAGCTCCTGCGCGGACTCAGTCATCCAGCTGTTGAGGAGCAGCCTGCTTGGCTGCCTTACCCGTTTTGGGAGCGTTCTTGCCAGGTGCAGGTTCTGGCGCAGCTGGCGCGGTCGGCGCAGCCGCTTCTTTCTCGGCCATTGGCATCTGGTCGATAGCGCTGAAAAACTCGTTGAGGTCGAGGGTGTCCGGCGGCACGGTCTTCTCGAGTTTCTTCTCACCGTCCTTGCCGATCAGGATCACCTTGGTGCCACTGCCGGCACCCAGCTTGAGGGCACGGATCAGTGCGTTGGTTTCCGGTGGCGTCAGTTTCTTGTTGTCCTTGGCTTCCTTGGCGAACTTCTCACCTTCGGCGCCGATGCTGCCGAACTTCACGGTGTAGAACACCATGTTGCGTTCTTCAAAGGACTGCTTGGTGGCAGGTTCGTCCAGCTGTTTCCTTAGGGTCGCCAAGGTGTCGTTGCCGGAATCCAGCTCCACCACCACCAGCGGCCGGGCCTTGCCCAGGTCCTGCTTGAGCGGATCGATATCATCAGCGGCCAGCAACGGCCCCGTAAAAGCCATCAAGGTAGCCAGGGTCAGCGACCGGATGAGCATGCGCACCTCCTTTGAATTCCATGCAGGGTTCTTGAGTTTCATGTCTGCGACAGCCAAATTCAAGGATGATTCCTACACCACCATGAGAAGCGTAGGTCAGGACGCCCGCTACGCAAGGGTTGGGGGCTGACCAGGGCCATTGTTTCTTCTGGTTACGAGACTTTCCACTGCGGCCAATGCCGGGCAAAAACGGGCGCGACAACAGGGTCGGCGTCCACTCGTTCCAGGGTCTGGGCAAAGCCCGGCGCCAGTCTTGTGAGCTCCTCACGCGCCTCATCCCAACGTGACACTGCCGCCGCCATGATACCCAGTGCATTCGGCACACCGGTGGGCGTGAACAGCTGGTCGGCGAACTGCTCGGCGAACACTACCCATGCCTGGTGCAGGTAGCGCCGAGTGCCCGTGATCAATTGTGCTTGCAGCGCCTCATCCGCGTTGCCCAGCCAGCGTTGCGGGTAGTCGATGATGCCGATTGCCGAATAGCAATTGGCAGCGATGTACAGCAGGCCGCGCAGGATCTGCGTGCGATTGCCAGCCAGCAGCTCGGCTTCGGGATATTCCAGGCCCAGGTGGATCAGGATAGCGGCGCTTTCGGTCAGCACCTGGCCGTCGGGAGTAACCAGGGTGGGGATCTGTTTCAGCGGATTGATGCGTGCGAGCGCGTCGCTGCCCTCGCCTTCCTGCCAGGAGCTGGCGTCCACGCGATGCCACGGCACTGCGCAACGCTGCAGGGCAATTTCGATCATGCAGGAACCGGACTCGTCGGTGCCGTAGAGTGTGTACATGGGCCTTGCTCCTCATCGCAGCATTTTGATTTGCGCTAGCCAAGCCTGGCTAGCGGCCATCCCGAATCAAGTTTAGAACAAGCCCATCTGCCCGCCCACCAGGGTGCCGAAGTCGTCATTCACAAACGGCAGGATCGCATCGGCCACCGGCTGCAATTGTCGGGTGACGTAGTGGTCGTAGTCGATGGGCGCTTGCCGCACTTCCAAGGGTTCAGGGCCGTTAACGCTGATTACATAGCTGATCCAGCCACCGCGCTGGTACTGGCGCGGGCGCCCCAGGCGGTCGTTGTACTCGTCGGCCAGGCGCGCCGCACGTACATGGGGCGGGACGTTGCGCTCGTAGTCGTGCAAAGGCCGGCGCAGGCGCTTGCGGTAGATCAGCAGCTCATCGAATTCGCCGCTCAACGTACGCCGCACGTAGTCGCGTATGTAGTCCTGATGGGGCTGGCGATGGAAGATGCGCTGGTAGAGTTCCTGCTGGAATTGCCGGGCCAGGGGCGACCAGTCGCTGCGCACGGTTTCCAGACCCTTGTAGACCATCTCTTCGCTGCCATCGTCGCGCACGACCAAACCGGCGTAGCGCTTTTTGCTGCCCTCCTCCGCGCCACGGATGGTCGGCATCAGGAAGCGGCTGAAGTGGGTTTCGTATTGCAGCTCCAAGGCGCTTTGCAGGCCGTATTCGTTGCTCAGGTGGGCGCGCCACCAATCGTTGACGTGCTGCACCAGCGCCAGGCCGATGCGATTGGCGTCCTGCGGTGAATGGGCGCTGCCGAGCCAGACGAAGGTGGAGTCGGTGTCGCCGTAGATCACCTCGTAACCCTGGGCCTCCACCAGCTCGCGGGTCTGGCGCATGATCTGGTGCCCACGCAGGGTGATCGAGGACGCCAGCCGCGTGTCGAAGAACCGACAGCCGCTGGAGCCGAGCACGCCATAGAAGGCGTTCATGATGATCTTCAAGGCTTGGGACAGCGGCGCGTTATGTTCGCGCTTAGCCACTTCGCGGCCCTCGGAAACCCGGGTGACGATCGACGGCAAACAATGACGGGTGCGGGAAAAACGCGCGCCGCGAAAACCTTCCACCGACTCACTGTCGTCGGGATACTTGAGGCCTTCGATCAAGCCCACAGGGTCGATCAGGAAGCTGCGGATGATCGATGGGTAGAGGCTTTTATAATCCAGCACCAACACCGACTCGTAGAGACCCGGACGCGAGTCCATGACAAACCCGCCGGGGCTGGCTTGGGGCGGCTTGTCACCCAGGTTCGGCGCGACGAAACCCTGGCGGTGCATCAACGGCATGTACAGGTGGGTGAAGGCGGCGACCGAACCGCCGCTGCGGTCAGCTGGCAATCCGGTGACGCTGGCCCGCTCCAGCAGGAACTTGAGCAGCTCGGTTTTCGCGAAAATCCGCGTGACCAGTTCGCAGTCCTTGAGGTTGTAGCGCGCCAGGGCCGGCTTGTCCTCGGCGAACATGCGGTTGATTTCGTCCATGCGCTGGTACGGCGTGGAGATGTCCTTGCCTTCGCCGAGCAGGGTTTGCGCGACGTTTTCCAGGCTGAAGGATTCGAAGCTCCAGGTGGCCGAGCGCAAGGCTTCGATGCCGTCGATGATCAGCCGTCCCGCCGCCGCGGCGAAGTAATGGTTGCGGCTGCCGTGTTCGCGCCAGGTCATGGCCTCACCGCCACGCCCGAGCAGCAGGGGCACGTTCAGGCGCTGAGCATGTTCGCGGAGCACGCGCAGGTCGAACTGCACCACATTCCAGCCGATGATCGCGTCGGGATCGAAAGTGGCCAGCCATTGGTTGAGGCGTTCGAGCAGTTGAGCACGGGTGTCGCAGTAGTCGAGCTTGAAGTCCACCGCGTCGGGTTTGTTCGGCGGGCCGAGCATGTACACCTGGCGCTCGCCGCAACCCTGGAGGGCAATGGAATACAGATCGCCCTGGGCGGTGGTCTCGATGTCCAGGGACACCAGCTTCAATTGCGGACGGTAGTCGGGAGCGGGCTTCATCTGCGCGTCGAGCAAGGTGCCGTTCGCGTCGGGTGTGCCGCCGAACCAAACGGGGGCGGTGATAAAGCGTTCCATCATGTAGCGTTCGGGTGGGCGTACGTCACCTTCGTAGACATCGACCCCGGCAACGCGCAGGCGCTTTTCGATGTCCATCAACTGGCGGTGCTGGCGGGCATAAAGGCCCAAGACCGGGCGATGGTGGAAGTCGCACAGTTGCAACGGGCGCAGCTCAAGATCGCGCTCGCCCTTGAGCAGCCAATCGAGCGGCTTGCGATACGCCTCGGGGATGAACACCACTGAGGTCTGCGCGGGCAGGCGAATGCAGCGAGGCCCATAGTCGGTGGCCAGCCAGAAACTGACCTCCGTGCCCGCCGGGGTGTCGCGCCAATGCCGGGTCAAAACAAAACCCTGCTGTAAATCCACCGTACCGCACCTCAGGAATCGCGTTAAGGGCGTGATTCTACTCGGCATCCGTGCAAACGCGGCAGGTTAACGAGCATCCAGACGGTCATCTCACAAATTTGTTGCAGATCGTTAATGGCAATCACTATCATCTGCGCCGGAGTCGTATTCGCGCAGTGAGGAAGCGCAACGTCGTTGTCCACTTCCTCACCGTTGACGGTTCGCCGTCAGGATCGATCATGCCCATCTGTAACGCTCGCGCTGTGCCGTTTCGCCCTACCCTGCTTGCCCTTTGCTGTTCCTTGAGTTTTGCTGCACAGGCGGCACCACCAGCGGGTGCGGATAACGCACTGGAGCTAGGCGCTACCAGCATCAATGCCGAAGCGCCCGCGCCTACTGCATTGCCACCCGAGTTTGCAGGTGGCCAGGTGGCACGCGGTGGCCAATTGGGCGTACTGGGCAATCAGGACATCATGGACGTGCCCTTCAGCATGTCCTCCTACACCGAGAAACTGATTCGCGACCAGCAGGCGGAAACTGTCGGCGACGTGTTGCTCAATGACTCTTCCGTGCGTCAGGCCTCCGGGTATGCGAACCAGTCACAGACGTTCATGATCCGTGGCCTGCCGCTGAATGGCGACGACATTTCCTATAACGGCTTGTATGGCATCCTGCCGCGCCAGGTCATCTCCACCGACGCCTTGGAGCGCGTGGAAGTGTTCAAGGGCCCCAACGCCTTTATCAACGGCGTCACCCCCACTGGCTCGGGGATTGGCGGCGGTGTCAACCTGCAACCCAAGCGGGCCGATGATGTGCCACTGCGCCGGTTCAGTACCGACATCAGCAGCGATGGGCGAATTGGCGAGCACTTGGACATTGGCCAGCGCTTCGGCGAAGACAACCGGTTTGGCGCACGGGTCAACCTGTCCCAGCGCGAAGGCGATACCGGCATTGACGATGAAAACCAGCGTTCGAAGCTGTTTGCCGTCGGCCTCGACTACCGCGGCGATGCATTGCGCCTGTCCGGTGATTTTGTGTATCAGAAGCAACGTATCAACGGCGGACGCAACTCGGTATTCCTCGGCAAGATCACCCACGTGCCGGATGCGCCATCGGCAGATACCAACTATGCGCCGAGTTGGAGCAGTACCAACCTTGAAGATACCTTGGGGATGCTGCGCGCCGAGTACGACCTGAACGAAAACTGGACCGCTTACGCGGCAGCCGGTGCCAAGCACAGCCGTGAGATGGGGCGCTACTCGTCAGTGACCCTGAGCGATAATCTCGGCAATGCCCTGGCGAGCCGCTCGACCATCGCCCATGAGGAGAACAATCGCAGCGCAATGGGTGGCCTGAACGGCAAATTCCAGACCGGGGCCATCAGTCACCGACTCAACTTCGGTCTGGCCGGTATTTGGACAGAAGCGCGCAATGCCTATGTGTTCAACGCCGCAGCAACGTCTACCCCAACCAATATCTACAACCCGGTGACCGGCGCGCCGCCCACGTTGAACAGCCCGCGTAACACGCCGGGCACCGATTTCAGCGATCCAACCATCACCGGCAAGACCTTCGTGCGCAGCGCAGCAGTCTCCGACACCCTCGGCTTCTTCGATGACCGCCTGCTGGTGACCCTGGGCGCACGCCGCCAGCAGATGGTGGTACAGAGTTACAACTACATGAGCGGCAGCCGTACCGCCAACTATGACGAATCGATCACCACGCCGGTGTACGGCATCGTGTTCAAGCCATGGGAGCATGTGTCGCTGTATGCCAACCGCATCGAAGGCCTGGCCCAGGGCCCGACGTCGCCGCTCAAATCAGGCGTACTGACGGTCATCGGTGGCGGGCAAGCCTATGCGCCCGCTCGCTCCAAGCAGATCGAAGCCGGCGTCAAGGTGGACATGGGCACCTATGGCGCGACACTGGGTGTCTACCGTATCGAACAGCCTGGCGCGGGTTATGCCGAGGCCATCGACGCCACCACGGCGCGTTACGTGCGTGAAGGCCAGCAGATCAACAAGGGCGTCGAGCTGAACGTCTTCGGCGAACCGGTCAGTGGCCTGCGCTTGCTGGGCGGGGTGACGTTGATGAAGACTGAACTCAAGGGCACCCTCAACGGCGCCAATGACGGTAACCGTGCCATTGGCGTGCCTTCATTCCAACTAAACGCCGGCGTGGATTGGGATGTGCCCGGCCTGCAAGGCGTGAGCCTAAGCGGCCGCATGCTACGCACTGGCGGTCAGTACGCCGATGCAGCCAACAACCTGAGCCTGCCGGCCTGGAACCGCTTCGACGTGGGCGCGCGCTATACCTTCACCCTGGATGAGCGCGATGTGACAGTGGGCGCAACGGTGGAGAACGTTGCCAACGCGAAGTACTGGGAATCGGCCCAGGGCGGCTTCCTGAGCCAGGGGGATCCGCGAGTGGCGAAGTTGTCGGCGACGATTGATTTCTAAACGCGTGAAAACATGGGGGGCTGAACTCCCCCCTGCATCCCATTACTTGGGTGGGGTTTTGCTCAGATAGTTTTCGATATTGCCCATCTGCTCGTCCCAACCACGGGAGTTCATCTTGAAGGCTTTCTGGCGCCGCCCCTTGGGCACGTTATCGAAACCCGATTCGACAACCCGCAACAAGATGCCCGGCGCACGATCCTCAATGGTGAACTCAACAAGGGTCGGTGTTTCCTCATCGTAGTCGACACCCGCGTCTACCGCGTAAGGGTGCCACCAGAAAGAGAACAGCGTTTGCGGCAGGATGCGTTCGATCCTGGCCTTCCACACCACATGTTCGTAGCCTGGGTAGGTAATCGGCGCTTCGATAGTTGCCCCGGCAACAAAGGTTTTGCCCTTGAGCGCGATACCGAACCAATCACCAAATTGCTCAGCCTGCGTCAGTGCCTCCCAAACCTGCTTGCGTGATGCGTTGAGCAGGACTTTTCGTTCGATGCGATCTAATACGTGCATGCGTCACCTCCTCCATTGAACAGTAGGCGACATCGATCAATGCGCAACCTTCAGTTGTGCGCGATGATGATGACCCCATCCTTGACCTGGCCATAGGTTATGACTGACCCATTGAATGGAAGTTGCTTGTGCAAAGCGGTGCGCTACCAGGTGGACAGCCTGGACATGCCGATCAGCCACTGTCACTGCGAGAGCTGCCGCAAGGCGCATGCGGCCGCGTTTGTCGCCACAGCCGGGGTGATGCGCGAACACTTTCGCTGGACCCACGGTGAAGAGCTGCTGTCGTCCTTTGAATCTTCACCGGGCAAACGCCGGCATTTCTGCTCACGCTGCGGCTCACATCTGATCGCCGAACGTGGGCATCAGCCTCACGTGATTGTGCGGGTGGCGACGCTGGATGATGACCCAGGCACCCGGCCCACCTCGCATATCTGGACGTCCCATGAGGTACCCTGGCTTGCCTATGACGGCGTTGAGCGCTGGAACGAATGGAAGGCCTGAGTCAGACGCGTGGGTCGCCTGGCGCCTTGGCGGGTGTCGCATATTGCGGTTTGAGATGACCTTCCTGGTCGAGCAGCCAAGCGTCCATGATCTGTCGAACCACAGGCCCGGCCACACGGCCACCGGCCTCACCGTTTTCGATCATGACTGAAATCACGATTTTCGGATGTTCGGCCGGCGCGAAGCCGACGAACAAGGCGTTATCGCGATGGCGCTCCAACGTCTTGTTGCGGTTGTAGCGCTCACCCTGCTTGATCGCCACTACCTGGGCGGTACCACTCTTGCCGGCGATGCGATATTGGGCACCTTGCGCTGCGGCCCGGGCAATACCACGTGGATCGTGCATCACCAATTGCATGCCGTGGTTGACCTGCTCCCAATCACGCGGATCCTTGAGGACCACGTTGGGCATTGGGTTTTCGTCCACGGGGGGTACGCCATTGATGGTCTTGGCCAGATGTGGCCGGTTCCAGACACCTTTGTTGGCGATCAATGCGGTGGCCTGGGCCAATTGCAACGGCGTTACCTGCATATAGCCCTGGCCGATACCGAGGATCACGGTTTCGCCTGGGAACCATGGCTGGCGACGGGTCGCACGCTTCCAGGCTTGGGATGGCATCAGGCCGGCAGACTCTTCGAACATGTCAAGGGATACTTTCTGACCAAGGCCAAACTCGGCGAGATAGTCGTGCAGGCGGTCGATGCCCAGCTTGTGGGCCAAGTCGTAGAAGTAAGTGTCGTTGGAACGCATGATGGCCGCGTCCATGTCCACCCAGCCGTCGCCGCTGTGATTCCAGTTGCGGTATTTGTGATCGAAGTCCGGCAGCTGGTAGTAACCGGGATCGAACACCCGGGTTTGCGGGGTGACAACGCCACTGTCGAGGCCGGCGATGGCCACTTCCGGCTTGATGGTGGAACCCGGCGCATAGAGCCCACGCAGTACGCGGTTGAACAGTGGGCGGTCGATGGAGTCATGCAGCGCAGCGTATTCCTTGAAACTGATGCCAGTGACGAACAGGTTAGGGTCGAAACTCGGCTTGCTGACCATCGCCAGTACTTCACCGGTTTGCGGGTCCAGGGCCACCACCGAACCACGACGGTCGCCCAAGGCCTCTTCGGCGGCTTCCTGTAGCTTGACGTCGAGGCTAAGGACGATGTTTTTACCAGGGATTGGGTCAGTGTGCTTGAGCACCCGCAATACGCGGCCCTGGGCATTGGTCTCGACCTCTTCGTAACCGACGTGGCCATGCAGTTCGGACTCGTAGAAACGCTCGATCCCGGTCTTGCCAATGGACTGGGTACCGCGGTATTCCACGGAATCGAGAGTCTTGGATTCTTTTTCGTTAATGCGGCCCACGTAGCCAATGGAATGCGCAAAGTGCGCGCCCAGTGGGTAATGACGAACGAATTGTGGCTCGACGTCCACGCCAGGTAGACGGAACTCGTTGACGGCCAACACGGCGATTTGTTCTTCGGTCAACTCATAGAACAACGTGACGGGAACAAACGGGTGACGAGCCTGCTTGAGCGCCTTATCGAACACTGCACGGTCTTCGGCAGGCAGGTGTAGCAGATTGACGATTGCGTCCAGCTCGCCCTTGAGATCGGTGGTGCGCTCGCGGGTGATGGTCAGGTTGTAACTCGGACGGTTGTCGGCCAGCACTACGCCATTGCGGTCATAGATCAAGCCGCGAGTCGGCGTGATGGGCAGTACATGGACCCGGTTGTTTTCGGAAATCGTGGAGTGATAGTCATACTGCACCACCTGCAGGAAATACATGCGCCCTACCAGGGCACAGGTGATGCCAATCACCAACAGCGCACAGGCGAGCAAGCGCTTGTTGACCAGGCGGTTTTCTTTTTCGTGATCTTTGATAGGTATCGGTTCAGGCATTTCTACAGCATCTCGTTGAAAAAGGTCGACGCCGCCTCCTGCGGATAAAGATCAATCCTTGTGAAAATGTGCTGCACCATACCAAAAATGCAGAAACACTTTGCATCGATTTCCCTCAGCGGCAGGTTATTTAATGAGGGGGACGCTGGAGACTGTGACACTTTCCGAGCGCCCAAAACAAAACCCCAACTGCTTTCGCAATTGGGGTTTCGGAATTTAATCTTGACGATGACCTACTCTCACATGGGGAAACCCCACACTACCATCGGCGATGCATCGTTTCACTACTGAGTTCGGGATGGGATCAGGTGGTTCCAATGCTCTATGGTCGTCAAGAAATTCGGGTACTGAGTCGTGGCCAGCTGGCCTCGCTTCAGCAAATTGGGTATGTGACAGCTGTCGGTGCTTTGTGAGCGTCGAACTTTCGGTTCATTTTCGTCTTCACACACCGCAATCTGATGCTCGTTAGAGTAGTCAAATTGCTTGGGTGTTATATGGTCAAGCCTCACGGGCAATTAGTATTGGTTAGCTCA
>NZ_JYLH01000020.1 GCF_001439685.1 Pseudomonas libanensis | reverse complement strand
AAACGGCCACTTAGGGTTCCGCTCTGACAGCGGGTCACTTTGGAAAAGAGCCCCAAAGTAACCAAAGGGCTCTTGCCCCACCACTCGGCACCTCGCCTAGGCTCGGTGTGCCCGTAATCCGCCAGTGATTTGGGGGGGCCGCCGCCACGCGCCATCCATGGCGCGGGGCGGCTAAACCGGCATCCCTGCCGGTTTACCCCCCAAATCCCTGTCGAATTCCGGCCAGCGTGGTTTAACGGGGCGCCTGAGATCAAGATCAAGAGCGGCTCGCTTCGCATCGTGGTTACCGTTGAGCGCTACAGAGTTGTGTAGATACCTATGCCCCGATGAGGCCTTCAGCTTCAGCCAATCATCCGGATCAGTTCCAGACACCTTTGCCAGTCAACCGCTCCCGATCATGCTCGGCATCAAACCTCTGCAACGGCCCCTTCGGCACAATCCCGGTCGGATTGATCGTGCGATGGCTGGCATAGTAATGCCCCTTGATATGGGCAAAATCCACCGTCTCGGCCACGCCCGGCCACTGATACATCTCCTTCAGCCAATTCGACAGATTCGGATAGTCCGCAATCCGACGCAAATTGCATTTGAAGTGGCTGTAATACACCGCATCAAAGCGAATCAACGTGGTGAACAGCCGCACATCGGCCTCGGTCAGGTATTCGCCGGCCAGATAGCGATGGGTGCCCAGGTGCTGTTCCAAATGGTCCAGTTCGGCAAACACATCATCAAAAGCACTTTCATAAGCCTGTTGTGATGTGGCAAAGCCTGCGCGGTACACGCCGTTGTTCACGGCGGGATAGATGCGTTCGTTGAGCGCGTCAATGGTTGGGCGCAGGGTGTCGGGATAAAAATCCAGGGTGTTGCCGGTCAGCCCGTTGAATGCGCTGTTGAACATGCGGATGATCTCCGCCGATTCATTGCTGACGATGCGCTTGAGCTTCTTGTCCCACAGCACCGGTACGGTGACGCGCCCGGTGTAATCGGCGGTGTCGGCGGTGTAGCGCTGGTGCATAAAGTCCAGACCGTCTAGTTTGTCGCCGCTGGAGCCGTGGGCCTTGTCGAAGGTCCAACCGTTTTCCAGCATCAACCAGCTGACCACCGAGACGTCGATCAGGCTTTCCAGGCCCTTGAGCTTGCGCAGGATCAAGGTGCGGTGCGCCCAGGGGCAGGCGAGGGAAACATAGAGATGGTAACGACCGGCCTCGGCCTTGAAGCCGCCTTCACCGCTGGGACCAGGCTGGCCATCGGCGGTCACCCAACTGCGGCGTTTTGCCTGTTCCCGCTGGAATGCGCCATCTGCGCTACTTTCGTACCACTGGTCCTTCCAGTGTCCTTCAATCAGCAAACCCATGACTGACTCCTTGGCTATAAGCGTTGGAGCCAGTCTAGCGGGGTGAGTTCGAACTAAAAGCGCAAAGACCAGGGGTTAATTATCGATTAAATCGATTTGTCCCGTGCGTCCCAGTATTGCCGGGCCAATTCGAATGCCTGTTGCCGTGGGTGGCCCAGACCGCGCAAGGCCAGGGCCATGGTGGCGATCAGGGCTAATTGTGGATAGCTGTCCTCGATCTCACCACGCCACAGCGCTTTCAAGTGTTCAGGTTCCAGCGTCGCCGGCTTGATGTGACGCTGGGCGGAGAGGGCGGGCCACTCTTCGTCCCAGCTCTGGCCGCCAGTGGTGCCATATAAGTGACTGAGGGTGTCGGGGTTGATCTCGATCTCGCCGCCGTCGCCCTTGACCACAATCACATTGTCATCGAGCAGGCCACTGGCATCGCGATGTACGCCCTGGTAACCCGGGTGGAAGATGCTTTGCAGGCCGCAACGCGCATTCAGCGGGTTGAGCAACCGTGCTAGCGAGTGGATGGGCGAGCGCAGGCCGAGGGTGTTGCGCAGGTCGATCATGCGTTGCAATTGCGGCGCCCAGTCGCCCAGGGGGATAAACGCCAGATTGCCGTGCTCGAAGGCGCTCTCGACCTGTTGCCAATTGCGGCACAGCGGGATTTGTAGAGTCTCCAGCAACTGCTCGGTGTACAACCGGCCCGCCGTGTGGGCACCACCGCCGTGCATCAGGATGCGCACACCGTTTTGTGCCAGGCACTTGGCCGCGAGCAGGAACCACGGCAGGTGGCGTTTCTTTCCGGCGTAGGTCGGCCAGTCGATATCCACATTCAGCGCTGGTGTGTTGAGCCGCTCACGGACCGCTTCGGTGAAGCCGGCAAGCTCTTCCGGGCTTTCTTCCTTGTGGCGCAGCAGCATCAGGAAGGCACCCAGCTGGGTGTCTTCGACCTTTTCATCGAGCAGCATGCCCATGGCTTCCCGGGCTTCCTCGCGGGTGAGGTTGCGCGCGCCGCGCTTGCCTTTGCCGAGGATACGCACGAACTGCGCAAAGGGATGCTCTTGGGGCGTTGCGAGGGTCAGGGGGGCAAAGTCGGTCATAAGCAATTCGTCGGCCTGGGCAGGCCCGCCAACTTGGCGGCGAGTTTGGCGGGAGTGCCATTGAACAGTTTGTTGAGGTGCAGGCTGTTGCCCTTTTCCGGGCCCAGCTTCAAGGCGGTGTACTTGATCAGCGGGCGCGTGGCGGGGGACAGCTGGAATTCGGCATAGAACTGGCGCAGCAGCCGGAGGATCTCCCAGTGATCCGGGGTCAGCTCCAGGGTTTCGGCGACGGCCAGGGCCTGCGCCACCTCGTCGGACCAGTCATTCAGGTCGACGAGGTAGCCGTCCTTGTCCAGTTCCAGGGCGCGGGCGCCTACGGTCAAGGTGTTCATAGCCAGGTGTTGACCTTGTCGTAGTCGATCGACAGTTGTACGAAACCTGGGTAGTCCACGCTGTCGGCCCAGTCGGGCAGGAGCAAATTACGCGCCTGCATGTCTTCGGCCAGTACAAACACCTTAACGCCCTTGGTGTGCAGGGCAGGGCTGTGCAAGCCGTAGGCGCCATCGCCGCAGAGCAGGATCGCGTCTTCACGGCCACACAGGCGCAGGCAGCTGTCGAGGCGGCTATCGGTGAACGGAGAATGAGACAGCACATGTAAAGTCGACATCAGAGGGTTATCACCTGGTCGTAACGGTCAATCAGTCTGCAAATGTCTTCATTGCCCAGGGGCTGGGCGCTGGCCGGCGGGGTAAGCCCGCGCTCCGCCAGGCTATGGCTGCAAGCGAATACGTCATCAATGCCAAACAGCCCCAATGCCTGCAGGTTGGCACCGAGGTCCTTTTGCTGCACAGCCTTGGCGTCCTGGTGCGGTGCCAGCTGGAACACACCATCGTCGAGGAACAGCAGGCCAATGGGCAGATCAAACGCACCACCGGCCAGCACAATATCCAGCGCTTCCCGCGCACTCGGTCCGGACCATGGGGCCTGGCGGCTGATCACCAACAGGGATTTGGACATGTCATGGCCCTCCAAAACAGATCAGGCGGTCGGCGCCCTGTATAGCGTCATGCAACTGCCCCAGGCCCGATAGCGCCCAGGGTGCTTCCAGGTTGACCGCGCTGCGTTGATAGCGCATGGCTTCCTCGGCATTGAGCACGCCACGGCGCAAGGCCGCGGCGATGCACACCACGCCATCAAGCTGGTGCTGGCTGACAAACTCGCGCCATTGGCGGGCGATATCTTGCTCATCCTGGGGGGCAACGATGTTATTGGACGCGCTGTACACGCCATCTTGATAAAAAAACAGCCGCACAATCTCATGCCCGCCGGCCAGCGCCGCCTGGGCGAACAACAGGGCGCGGCGCGAGGAGGGCGCGTGGGCGGCGCTATACAGTGCAATCGCGAACTTCATGGAACACTCTGCCAACAAACGTGGGCCAATGATAAAGCCGCCGCCGCGAAAAAGCCCGCCGTGATCAAAACGGTCACTGCCGCTGATCGTTCTGACGATTGCCGGCAGGCGCAAGGCTGCCTAGTCTGTGGGGATTCGCAACCCGGATGGAGTTCGTATGTCAGGTCCCTTGGCGTCCCTTAAAGTGCTGGATTTTTCCACCTTGCTGCCCGGCCCGTTTGCCTCCTTGCTGCTGGCGGACATGGGCGCCGAGGTGTTGCGTATCGAATCGCCTACGCGCATGGACCTGCTGCGCGTGTTGCCGCCCCATGACCGCGGTACGTCGGCAAGCCATGCCTACCTTAATCGCAACAAGCGCAGCCTGGCCTTGGATCTCAAGCAGGCCGAGGCGCTGGAGATCGTGCGTGAGCTGGTCAAGGGTCATGACATTGTGCTCGAACAGTTTCGCCCCGGGGTCATGGAGCGCCTGGGTTTGGGCTATGAAGCGCTCAAGGCGATCAATCCCAGGCTGATTTATGTGTCGATTACCGGCTATGGCCAGACCGGCCCATACAAGGACCGCGCCGGGCACGATATCAACTACCTGGCACTGGCCGGCGTGGCCAGCCATACCGGACGCAGGGACAGCGGGCCGCTGCCGCTGGGGGTGCAACTGGCCGATGTGGCAGGCGGGTCGCTGCATGCGGTGGTGGGCTTGCTGGCGGCGGTGATTGCCAGGCAACAGAGCGGGGTGGGGCAGTACCTGGATGTGAGCATGACCGATTGCTCGTTCAGCCTGAACGCCATGGCCGGCGCCGGTTACCTGGCCTGCGGGGTGGAGCCTGAGTGGGAGAACCATGTGCTCAATGGTGGGAGTTTCTATGACTACTATCGCAGTCGTGATGGACGCTGGATGTCGGTGGGCAGCCTGGAGCCAGCGTTTATGCAGCAATTGTGCGAGGCCCTGGGACAGCCGGAGCTGGCGGCCTACAGCGTGAAGCCTGAACAGCAGGCCGTTCTTAAACAGGCCCTGCGGGTGGAGTTTGAGAAGCGCAGCTTTGAGGAGCTTTGCGAGCTGTTCGCCGGGGTGGATGCGTGTGTGGAACCGGTGTTGAGCCTGGCGGAGGCTGTTGAACATCCACAGTTAAAGGCTCGGGCATTGGTCAGTCAGGTGCCCAGGGGGGATGGCTCGACACAAGCGCAATTGGCCTGCCCGCTGAAGTTCTCTGAAGGTTTGCCAGAGCCTCGGCATATTGGTGCGCCAGTGGGGGCGCACAGTGATGAAGTGTTGCTGGAATTGGGGTTCGGTGTTGAGCGGATAAAGGCATTGCGCCAGGCCAAGGTTGTAGGTTGACTGAGCCGACGCTTTCGCAGGCAAGCCAGCTCCCACATTTTGATTGCGTTCACAGATCCAAATGTGGGAGCTGGCTTGCCTGCGAAGAGGCCCTCATTCCACCCGAGTTTCCCCAGTGAACACCAGAGTCTGTCGACACCGCCGACACAAATATCGCCGCCCCTGGTTCACCAGGCCATGGCGCTGCGCCGAAAACGGAAAATCACTGTCCGCACACGGGCATCGGTAGATATAGCGCTTTACCTGGCGACGCTTGATCTCATAGGTATGGCAACGATCCGGCGGCAGCTCATAAACCCCGCGCATGATCAGCTGCCATTCCTCGCCATGGGGCTGGATACGTTCGCCGAACAACTGGTGGGCAATCAGGTGCGCCACTTCGTGGGCCACGGTTTGCTTGAGAAAGTGCTGGCTGTTTTCACGGTACAACTGAGGGTTGAAGCGCAGCAGGTTCTCGTGCAAATGCGCGACACCGGCCTTCTGGCCCCGCAGCTTGAGGCTGACCTGGGGGCGTTTGAAGCTTCGTTTGAAAAAGGATTCGGCTTGCAGGAAACAATCTTCGACGCGGGTATTGAGTTGCTCGGGCATGCTGTACATATCTCCAGAGACACCCAGTATGCCGCAAAACCAGGTGTTTCCGAATCTGTCAGGCGCCGAATGGTCATGCATAACGCACAAAGCCACCTTGCGGTGGCCTTGCCCCAGGGTCTTGTTTGTTCAGCTGGTGTAGATCGGCCCTACGCCCAGGCCCCAGACGATGACAGTAAAGGCCATGATCGCCACCAGTACCACGAGGCCCACGGCCAATACCGAGCTGGAGAACAGGAAGCCTTCGTCCGGGTCGATGCTCATGAAAGTCGGCAACCCCACATACAGCAGGTACACCGTGTAGCAGATTGCCGCCGTGCCGACGACCATGCCTAGCCACATATGCGGATAGAGCGCCGCCAGCCCACCGATAAACAGCGGAGTCGCGGTGTAGGTGGCAAAGGCCACGCAACGGGCCATGCTGGGGCTGGCGTCGTAGGTGCGCGCCATCCAGTGGATGAATGCGCCCATCACTGCCACACCGCCGAGCATGGCGGCGTAAGACATCAGGGTCATCCACAGCGCGCTTTCCTGGGTCAGCATGACCGGCGCGCGGTTGCCGATGACCCAGCCGACCTGGGTGGTGCCGATAAAGGCGGATACGGCGGGGATCGCCGCAAGAATCAGGGTATGAGTGAGGTACATGTGGCCGATGCTTTCTTCCTTATCGCCACGAATTTCCCGCCATTCCTGGTCGGGATGGGTAAAAAGCCCCACGACGTGATGGATCATGCCAGTCACTCCTGTCGTTATTGCCATCGCCCCCCATCGGAGCGCCCACGGGCCAGATGGCCTGAAAGGTCTGGATAAATGTGCGACCTCAAGTCGCAGTATAGGAAGGGATGACCGGAATAACTGTAGGGCCTTTAGAGCAAATTGCGCTGTAAACACGGGGGCTAATCGCGGTGTGGTCTGTCAGGATTCATGCGATCCAGTGTGGGAGCTGGCTTGCCTGCGATGGCGGCCTGTCAGGACCAGAGATGTTGACTGGCACACCGCTATCGCAGGCAAGCCAGCTCCCACATTGGATCTGCGCCAGTCTTACCGGTAAAATGCTGCGCTTTTCGTCACACACCTTTGCGGATCCAAGCGCCATGGGCACTCTTACAGTCAACCAGAACAAACTGCAAAAACGCCTGCGTCGCCTGGCCGGTGAAGCGGTCGCCGATTTCAACATGATCGAGGACGGTGACAAGGTCATGGTCTGCCTCTCCGGCGGCAAAGACAGCTACACCATGCTCGACGTGTTGCTGCACCTGCAAAAGGTCGCGCCGATCCAGTTCGAGATCGTCGCCGTCAACATGGACCAGAAACAGCCAGGCTTTCCCGAGCACGTGCTGCCGGCCTACCTGAAAGAACTGGGTATCGAGTACCACATCGTCGAGAAAGACACCTACTCGGTCGTCAAGGAGCTGATCCCGGAAGGCAAGACCACCTGCTCGCTGTGCTCGCGCCTGCGCCGTGGCACGCTCTACACCTTTGCCGACGAGATCGGCGCGACCAAGATGGCCCTGGGTCATCACCGCGATGATATCGTCGAGACCTTCTTCCTGAATATGTTCTTCAATGGCTCGCTCAAGGCCATGCCGCCCAAGCTGCGCGCCGATGACGGGCGCAATGTGGTCATCCGCCCGCTGGCGTATTGCAACGAGAAGGACATCCAGGCGTACTCCGACTTCAAGCAATTCCCGATCATCCCCTGCAACCTGTGCGGCTCCCAGGAAAACCTGCAGCGCCAGGTGGTCAAGGACATGCTGCTGGACTGGGAGCGCAAGACCCCCGGGCGTACCGAGAGCATCTTCCGCAGCCTGCAGAACGTGATCCCGTCGCAGTTGGCCGACCGCAACCTGTTTGACTTCACCAGCTTGAAAATCGATGAGACGGCCGCATCGCGTTTCGTCAATGTAGTGAACCTCTGAGCCTTATCAAGGCTCTAGTGAACGGCGCTTGCGGGCGCCGTTTTCAATTCAACTGCCAGGAGAGGGCATGCGCGATTACAAGTGGCTGCACGAATATTGTCTGAACCGCTTCGGTTCGGCGGCCGAGCTGGAAGCCCACCTGCCTGTGCCCAAGACCCCGGCGCAATTGCGCAAGATCCCCGATGACCGTTACCTGTCGACCTTGGCGCTACGGGTGTTTCGTGCGGGCTTGAAGCACAGTGTGGTCGATGCCAAATGGCCGGCATTCGAGCAAGTATTTTTCGGTTTCGACCCGGAAAAAGTCGTGCTGATGGGCGCCGAGCACCTGGAGCGTCTGATGCAGGACACGCGCATCATCCGCCACCTGGGCAAACTCAAGAGTGTGCCGCGCAATGCGCAGATGATCCTCGATATCGAGCAGGAGAAGGGCAGCTTCGGTGCGTTTGTCGCCGATTGGCCGGTGACTGATATCGTCGGGTTATGGAAATACCTGAGCAAACACGGCCACCAGTTGGGCGGGCTGTCGGCGCCGCGGTTTCTGCGGATGGTGGGCAAGGATACGTTTGTGCCGAGCTATGACGTGGTGGCGGCGTTGAACGCACAGAAGATCGTCGACAAGGCCCCGACCAGCCTGCGGGATTTGGCAACGGTGCAGGGCGCATTCAACCAGTGGCATGCCGAGAGTGGGCGGCCGATGTGCCAGCTGTCGATGATGTTGGCCTATACCGTCAACCATTGATCATTCGGCCAGCCGCCGATTCAACTGATGCCGCCAGCGCACATACAGCAGCGCCATACAGAACACCGCCAGGCTCGCCAGCATCTCCAGCACCCCGAACCACTGACGGTTCGGGTCGTACGCCGCCAGTGCGCCCTTGATGAAATACAGGTTCACCACAAAGCACATCCACGAATGCCCGCGGGCGCTGCCGATGAGCATCCCGGGCGCCAGTACCAGCAGCGGTACCAGTTCAATCAGCAGGATCACCCATGGGCGCGCCCCGTGCAGGTCGGCGATGAACAGGTAGTACACGCACAACAAACCCACCAGGCCAAAAAACGCCAGCAGGCTCAGTGCCCGTGCAACCTTGACCCGCGGTTCCAGCCACGCCTGGGGCGGCAGGATTTTAGGCTTCCTGGCCACGGCCGTTCTCCAGCAGCGTGGCGGTCTTGGCCAGGCGCAGGCCCAGGGCTCGGCACAGAGTGATTTCATGGGGGTCGAGCATGCGCTTGCCGTCAGGCCCGGAGTGGTGGCTGGCGCCGTAAGGCGTGCCGCCGCCCTGGGTGTCGAGCAGCGCCTGCTCGCTGTAGGGCAGGCCAGTGATCAGCATGCCATGGTGCAACAGCGGCAGCAGCATCGACATCAGCGTGGTCTCCTGGCCGCCATGCAGGCTGGCGGTGGAGGTGAACACGCCGGCGGGCTTGCCCACCAGCGCGCCGGTGAGCCACAGGTTGCTGGTGCCGTCGAGGAAGTACTTGAGCGGCGCGGCCATGTTGCCGAAACGGGTCGGGCTGCCCAGGGCCAGGCCCGAGCAGTGTTTCAGGTCATCCAGGCTGGCATACAGCGCACCTTCATCGGGAATGCTCGGCGCCACGGCTTCGCACTCGGTGGAAATCGCCGGCACCGTGCGCAGCCGCGCTTCCATGCCGCCTTGCTCGATACCGCGGGCAATCTGCCGGGCCATCTCGCTCACCGAGCCATTGCGGCTGTAATACAACACCAGCACATAGGGCGCGCTCACGGCAGGATCTCCAGCACGTTCTCGGGTGGGCGGCCAATGATGGCTTTATCGGCGGTTTCCAGGATCGGGCGCTCCATCAGCTTGGGATGGGCGGCGATGGCGGCGATCAATTGCGCTTCGCTGAGGCTGGCGTCGGCCAGGTTGAGGGTCTTGTATTCGTCTTCGCCGGTGCGCAGTAATTGGCGTGCGCTGATCCCCAGTTTTTTCAGCAGGGCCTTGATTTGCCCCGCGTCCAGTGGGGTTTCCAGGTAGCGCACCACGGTCGGGGCGAGGCCACGTGCTTCCAGCAGTTCTAGCGCACCGCGGGATTTCGAGCAGCGCGGGTTGTGATAAAGCGTCAGATCGGTCATGTGCGGGTCGCATCTTGCGTAAGGTGGCGGGTATTCTACCTGCGCTGGCGCCTGTCCTTAAACCGTAAGAGGCGATAGGCCGCAGCCCATGTTCATTTTTACGAAGGAATACCCCATGACAAGGCGACTGATCGGTGCATTGGCGATCATCACAACCCTGCTGCTCAGCGGCTGCGGTAACGATTACGGCGTTGACCAATACGGCCAGAAAGTGGCGGCCGAACGCCTGGACAAGCAGTGGCTGGTGGTCAATTACTGGGCCGAATGGTGTGGCCCATGCCGCACGGAAATCCCCGAACTCAACGCCTTGGCCGAGCAGTTGAAGGGGGAGGGTGTGGGGGTGTTTGGAGTCAACTTCGACAATGTGCAGGGCGAGGAATTGAAGGCTGCCAGTGACAAGCTTGGGATCAAGTTTACGGTCCTGGCCCAGAACCCGGATGGGATCTTCGAGATTCCCCGCAGCGAGGCCTTGCCGGTGACCTATATCATCGATGACAAGGGCAAGGTGCGGGAACAATTGATGGGGGAACAGACGGCGGAAGGGGTGCTGGCCAAACTTAAAGCCTTGCGCGGTTAAAGCAACACCTGAAATAAATGTGGGAGGGGGCAAGCCCCCTCCCACATTTGGACCTTGCCAATTCTAAAGTTGGTGGTCTTAGCCTTCTTCAAGCCACAAGCGAATCGGCTTGTCCTCGGCTGGCCAGAACCGCGTCTGTTCGATCGGCGAGATGTCCCAGCGCTGCACGCCTTGCAGGGCCTGGAAGAAGCGCTGCTCCTGCTCCATCAGGGCCTCGGCGCAGAGTTTGCGGGTGCTGCCGATCTGGCCGAAGCTAAGCTTGTCGCCCTCGACGGTGTACGGCGCGAACCAGTGATTGCAGCCGCCATTGCCATAGGCACGGCCATCGGCGCCGAGGGTGACGGTCAGATGCGCGTAGTCCATCAGCGGCCGTTCACCGATCCATTCCACCACATAGCTGTGGTCGCGCTCGAGCTTCGCGCCATCCGCGGCGCAGCCGGCCAGGCCCATGCCGATTGCGCCTAGCAGCAACGCGCCTTTCATTGTGCGGCCCGCTGGCATTTCGGGCAGCGGTGCTTGTCGCCTTCGCTGGCCCAGCCGAGTTCTTTGATGCGTGCGTTGGCAGCCGGCTGCAGTGGTTCCTTGGTCAGCTTGGTTTCCACCGCAAATTCAAACTCCAGCACGGTGTCGCAGCTGTCGCAGTTGACCTTCCAGGTATGAATCTCCAGCTCACCGAACTTCGGCCCCTGGGCCATGGCGACCCATTGGCCGGCCGGGCGGATGGAGTAGCGCGCATCCCCTTCAACGGTCAGGCGCATCGACAGGGTTTTACTGCCGCGCAAGGTGACAATCAGCACGTCGCCATGCTTGATCGAACCACCGTTGCCGGTGACCTGGTAACGGCCCGGCACCAGGGCGCGGCATTCGATCAGGGTGTGTTGCGGGCTCAGCAAGCTGAAGCGGAAATCGTGTTCGGCCATGGATCCTCCAAATAGGCGCGGCATCCTATCACGGGTGCCGGCCTATCATGAGCCTGGTATGTGACCGCTGATCATCCCTCGACCCGGTTCTGCGCCCGACCCTCTGCCCACGCCGCGATGTTGGCCAGTGTCGTGCCGGCAATCGCCGCCAGGGCCTCGCGGGTGAGAAATGCCTGATGCGCGGTAATGATCACGTTGGGGAAGGTCAACAGGCGGGCGAGCACGTCGTCTTGCAGGGGCAGGTCCGAGCGGTCCTCGAAAAACAGTTGGGCCTCTTCCTCGTACACATCCAGCCCCAGATAACCCAACTGGCCCTCCTTGAGCGCTTCGATCAGCGCCGGGGTATCGACCAGGCCACCGCGCCCAGTATTGATCAGCATCGCGCCGGGCTGCATCTGCGCCAGGGAGCGGGCGTTGATCAGGTGCTGGCTGTCGACGGTCAACGGGCAGTGCAGGCTGATGATCTGCGCCTCGGCCAGTAATTCGGGCAGGCTCACGTAACGGGCGCCGAGGGCCTGGACCTGGGGGTTGGGAAAAGGGTCATGGGCCAGCAGCTGGCAGCCGAAGCCGGCCATGATCTTGGCGAAGGTGGCGCCGATCTGCCCGGTGCCGACCACGCCGACGGTCTTGCCGACCAGATCGAAGCCGGTGAGCCCGTGCAGGCTGAAATCGCCATCGCGGGTGCGGTTGTAGGCCCGGTGCAGGCGCCGGTTGAGCGCCAGGATCAGCGCCACGGCATGTTCGGCCACGGCGTGGGGCGAATACGCGGGCACGCGCACGATGGTCAGGCCCAGGCGCTTGGCAGCCGGCAAGTCGACGTGGTTGTAGCCGGCCGAACGCAGGGCGATCAGGCGCGTGCCGCCTTTAGCCAGTTGCTCCAATACCGGTGCGCTGAGGTCGTCGTTGATAAAGGCGCAGACCACCTCGTGATGTTCGGCCAGGGCCACGGTGTCGAGGTTGAGGCGGGCGGGTTGGAATTGCAGCTCCAGGCCAGCCGGCTGTGGTTCGCCGAGGAAACTCTCGCGGTCGTAGGTTTGGCTGCTGAAGAGAATGACGCGCATCAAGAAGGCTCCCTGCAATTTACGAGTATGAAATGCTTGCTAAATGTGGGAGGGGGCTTGCCCCCGATAGCGGTGCATCAGCGATGGATTCGTCTACTGACACACTGCTATCGGGGGCAAGCCCCCTCCCACATTGTTGATTCGTTGCCCATGAAAACAGGGTCAGGCACTCACTCTGGCTTCACTGGCCAGCCGCGCAATTGCCATGTCCAGTTCATCCAGCGCGGCCATGGCCTTGGCATCATCCTGCTTGAGCAGGGTTTCGGCGCGTTGGCAGGCTGCGCGCAGTTGTGGCACGCCGCAGTAGCGCGTGGCGCCGTGCAGACGGTGGACGCGTTCGATCAGGGCATGGTTGTCATTGGCTTCGCGGGCGAGGGTGATTGCCAGGCGATCAGCTTCCAGGGAAGCCAGCAGCATGGCGAGCATGTCAGCGGCGAGGTCTGCCTTGTTGGCGGCCAGGCGCAGGCCTTCCTCGTGGTCGAGCACCAGCAGTTGCACGCCCTGGGCCAGGCCGTCGTTGACGCGCTCCGGGCCTTGGTTGCGCAGGGCCAGGCCGGTCCATTTCAACACCACCTGGGCCAATTGCCGCTCACTGATGGGCTTGGTCAGGTAGTCGTCCATGCCGCTTTGCAGCAGGGCGCGTTTTTCGTTGGCCATGGCGTGGGCCGTGAGGGCGACCACCGGCAGCGGCGTGCCGTGGCGTTCGCTTTCCCACTGGCGGATGGCCTCGGTGCTCTGGCGGCCGTCCATGCCGGGCATTTGTACATCCATCAACACCAGGTCGAAGGTTTCCTGCTTCACCGCATCAATGGCCGCATAACCGCTTTCCACCGCCTGCACCTTGGCGCCCATGTCTTCCAGCAGGGTTTGTACCAGTAGCAGGTTGGCCGGGTTGTCGTCCACGCACAGCACCCGTGGCGCACGGCTGGACAGCGGCTCTCCCGGTTCGCTGCGCGAGGGGCGCGGGCTGATCAGGTCGGCCAGGGAGCGGCGCAGCTTGCGTGTGCAAGCGGGCTTGGCCTGCAACTGGCTGTTGGGGTTGGGCACCGATTGGTTGAACAGCATCTGCTCGGTGGTCGGGCACAACACCAGGACCTTGCAGCCCAGGTGTTCAAGGTCCCATAAATGCTGGTTGAGGCGCTCGGGTGGAATGTCATTGGCAGTGACGCCGAGCACCGCCAGGCTGATCGCCTGTTCGGTCTGGTGCGCACTGGTGATGCCATTGGTCAGGCTTTCCAGGGTGTTGAACGGTGTGACTTCCAGGCCGCAGTCTTCCAGTTGGTGTTGCAGGGCCTGGCGTGCCAGTTCGTGGTTTTCCAGCACGGCCACGCGGCGACCCAGCAGCGGCGGGCCGGGCAGGTCTTCAACGTCGTCACGGGTCTTTGGCAGGTTCAGGCTGATCCAGAACTCGGAACCTTCACCTGGCGTGCTGTCGACGCCGATTTCGCCGCCCATCTGCTCGATCAAACGTTTGGAAATTACCAACCCCAGGCCAGTGCCGCCGGGCTGGCGCGACAGCGAGTTGTCGGCTTGGCTGAACGCCTGGAACAGTGCGCGGACATCCTGGTTGGACAGGCCAATGCCGGTGTCTTGCACGCTGATGCGCAATTGCACGCTGTCTTCCTGCTCATCCTCGATCATCGCCCGGGCAACGATGGTGCCTTCGCGGGTGAACTTGATCGCGTTGCTGATCAGGTTGGTCAGGATCTGCTTGAGGCGCAGCGGGTCGCCCACCAACGCCAGCGGCGTGTCGCGGTACACCAGGCTGACCAGTTCAAGCTGCTTGGCATGGGCGGCGGGGGCGAGGATGGTCAGGGTGTCTTGCAGCAGATCCCGCAGGTTGAACGGCACGCTGTCGAGTACCAGCTTGCCGGCTTCGATCTTCGAGAAGTCAAGGATCTCGTTGATGATACCCAGCAGGTTGTCGGCGGATTTTTCGATGGTGCCCAGGTAATCCAGCTGGCGCGGCGACAGCTCGCTTTTTTGCAGCAGGTGGGTAAAGCCGAGGATGCCGTTGAGTGGCGTGCGGATCTCATGGCTCATATTGGCCAGGAACTCCGACTTGATGCGGCTGGCCTCCAGGGCTTCCTTGCGAGCCAGGTCCAGCTCGATGTTCTGGATCTCGATGGTCTCCAGGTTCTGGCGCACGTCTTCGGTGGCCTGCTCGATGCTGTGTTGCAATTCTTCCTGGGCATTCTGCAGGGTTTCGGCCATGCGGTTGATGCCCGACGCGAGCTGGTCCAGCTCCTGGCTGCCCAACAGCGGCAGACGTGTTTCCAGGTTGCCGTCCTTGAGCTGGGCCACGGCTTGCTTGATCTGGCCAATCGGTGAATTGATGGTGCGGCTGATTCGCAGGGCGAGGGCAGCGGTACACATCAGGCCGATGGCGATCAGCAACAGGCTGGCGAACAGGCTGCGGTAGCCGCGCAGCAGCATGCCGTTGTGGGACAGCTCCACTTCGACCCACCCCAGCAGGCGGTCAGACTCATCGGGGATGAGTTCGCCCGCCAGATTGCGATGCCGGCCGAATACCGGCAGCAGATAACGGGTGGCATCGTTGCCGGTGCGCTGCAGTAGATGCGAACTGTTACCGGTAGGCGGCGGGTTGAGCATGGTCGGGCCGGCGTGGGCCAAGGACGAACGGTCTGGAGCGAGGAACGACACCGCGCGCACGTCTGACTGCTCCAAGGATTGAGTGGCGATGCGCTCCAGCAGTTCAGTGTTCTTATGGCCCAGGGCAGGCGCCACCAGCGGCGCCAATTGTTCGGCGATCATTTCGCCGCGTTGCAGCAACTGGCTCTGCAATTCCGACAGTTGCATCCAGGTGAAGTAGCCTCCCAACACCAAGGCCATCAGGCTGGTCGGTAATAAGGTCAGCAACAGTACGCGGCCTTTTATCCCCATTCTTCTAAGCACGCCACTCTCCTGCTACCACGTTGTTATCAATTATCCACGCTGGCATCCGGCCCGCGCCACCTGCGCAGTGTAGCCATTTGCACGGTCTGGAATCTTGCAAATTAATGACATGCGGCAATCTTCGGGCCATTCGGCGCCGGGTGGCGATTGCCTGTAGCCATTTAATCTTGAATAATCAGTGATTGAGAATGACTTGCAGACGCTAATGACTCCCGCAACAGTTGGCCTACCCACTATCCTGACCATCGAAGATGACCCTGTGTTGGGGGCCTACGTGCATGAGCAGCTCGGCCGCTGTGGTTTTCAGGTGACGTGGTGCCGCAACGGTCAGCAAGGCCTGCAAATGGCCCGAGACCAGGCATTTGACCTGGTGTTGATGGACATCCTGTTGCCGGGGCTGGACGGGCTGTCGATCCTCACTCATTTGCGCCAGAGCCACGCCATGCCGGTGATCCTGATGTCGGCCCTGGGCGCCGAAGCCGACCGCATCAGCGGCTTTCGCCTGGGCGCGGATGACTATCTGCCCAAGCCGTTCAGCATGGCTGAATTGCGCGTGCGCATTGAAGCCATCCTGCGCCGGGTGGCACTGGATCGCCGGCCTGAGCCGCCGCGCGCAGTGATGCGTGAGAATGCCCCGGTGCTGCATTTTGATGATGAGCGCTGTGATGTGTGCTGCCAGGCACAGTGGGGCGGGCTGACGCGCAGCGAGTACCGGCTGCTGGAAACCCTGCACCGCAACGCTGAAGAAGTCCTCAGCAAAGCCTTCCTGTACCAGCAGGTGCTGCAGCGTGGTTATGCGCCCCATGACCGCAGCCTCGACATGCACGTCAGCCAGATTCGCCGCAAACTCAAGGCCATCGGCTATGCCGAGCGTGAAGTGCGCACGGTGTGGGGCAAGGGCTACGTGCTGAGCGGTCATGATGAAGGGCTTTGAGCGGCTGCCGGGCAAGCACTCGCTGTTCTGGAAACTGGCCTGCTTGTTGATCGCCTTCTGTTTGCTGATGATCTGGCTCAGTTGGTCGTGGGGCCGCTACATGGAGCAGCAGAGCGCGTACCTGTCGGACAAGTCGCGGGAGATTCTCGATGGCTATGCGGCAGGCGCCGAGCTGGCCTGGAGCACACAAGGTCGCGCCGGGGTGGATGCCTGGTTACAACTGATGGCCAAGCGTGAAACCACCTGGGTTGGCGTGATCGGCAACGATTTGCAATCCCTCAGCAACACGCCCCTGAGTGACAAGGAAAGCCAGCGCCTGACCTTTTTACGTGGGCTGGATTGGCCGGTCAGCCGGCATGTCATAGGGCTGCCCTGGATGAAGGTGCCGTTTCCGGTCGACCCTGCCCTGGGGTCGCTGGTGATCGAGTTGCCGCAACGTTTTATGCCGGGGCGCTATCAACTGTTCTGGCGGATAGTCACCAACGGTGTGATTCCGGGCCTGTTTACCCTGTTGCTGTGCATCGGCCTCTATCGACTGCTGATCATGCCCCTCAATCAACTGCGCGAGCAGGCCAATGCCTGGCGTGCGGACCAGTTGCATACGCGGCTGTCCCTGGATGCGACCAGCCGCCAGGATGAATTGGGAGAGTTGGGGCGCGCCTTTGACCACATGTCCGAACGCTTGCAGGGCACGGTGCGCTTGCAGCAGCAGTTGCTGCGCGACATGTCCCATGAACTGCGTACGCCCTTGAGCCGCCTGCGGGTGGCCTGCGACAGCGAGCAAGACCCGGCCCGCCTGCGTGAGCGCCTGGGCCGGGAAATCGACGCCATGCAACGCCTGGTGGAAGACAGCCTGCAACTGGCCTGGCTCGACAGCGAAACCGCGCCGCTGCCCCAGGAAGACATTCAGCTCCAGGCGTTATGGGACATGTTGCGCGATAACGCCTGTTTCGAAAGCCACTGGCCGGCGTCGCGCTTGCCGTGCCTGTTGCCGGCCGACAGCTGGGTGAGCGGCAACCTGAACGCACTGGCCCAGGCCCTGGAAAATATCCTGCGCAACGCCATACGCCACTCTCCCGACGATGGCTGCGTGCAACTGGACGGGTGTCGCGAGGGGGATTATTGGCATATCTGGCTGCAGGATCAGGGCGGCGGTATTGATGAGCGGGATTTGGAACGCATCTTCGCGCCTTTTACCCGTTTGGACGGTTCGCGGCCCGGCGATGGTGGTTTCGGCCTGGGCCTGAGCATCGCCCGCAACGCCGTGCAGCGCCAGGGCGGGCGCTTATGGGCGGAAAATACCGGGCAGGGCCTGCGGGTGCATCTGCGCTTGCTGGCGCGTTAGCTTTTCAGCGCCGACGCAATTTACGTTTTTTCCACTGGTGCGCCACCCACCAGCGCCAGTACGTCATCGTCAAGCAATAGGCCAGTGCCCCCAACACCAGGCCCAGCACCACAGAGCCCAGCAGGAACGGCTGCCAGAGCGTGCTCAGCTGGCCGCTGATCCATTCCCATGTGAGGTTATCGGGCAGGCTGCGCGGCGGTACGTTCATCAGCCAGGCGCCGGTCATGTAGGTACACACAAACACCACCGGCATGGTGATCGGGTTGGTCAGCCACACCAGGCTGACGGCGATCGGCATATTGCCGCGCACGACGATCGCCAGGATTGCCGCAAGCAGCATCTGCAATGGAATCGGAATAAACGCCGCAAATAAGCCCACCGCCATGGCACGAGCCACTGAATGCCGGTTCAGGTGCCAGAGGTTCGGATCATGCAGCAGGGTGCCAAGAAACTGTAATGACTTATGTTCCCTGATACTGCTGGGATCGGGCATGTACCGTTTGAATAAGCGCCGGGGCATAAGGGGTCCAGGTCATTTTGAGGGGCAAGTATGCCCGGATTCTATAAACAGAAAACTCAGACTTTGTGACAAAACATCATAGGCGTTGCCGGTCAGCCAGCTAAGACTGAGTGGATCAGTGGAAAAGGATGATCCATGAAAACAGCGATGTTGGCCTTGGCGCTGGGGCTACTGGCGTTGCGTTGGTTACCTGCGTTGCCGTCTGGCGCAGGGGTGTTGGCCATGTTGGTGCTGGCGTTGATGCTGCTGCCTTTTCGCACCTATCCCGTGGCTTTCTTCCTGTTGGGTTTGAGTTGGGCCTGTATCAGTGCGCAGAGGGCGCTGGATGACCGCTTGCGCCCGGTGCTGGACGGGCAGACGCGCTGGGTCGAAGGCCGTATTATCGGCCTGCCGCAGCAGATGGGCACGAGCGTGCGCTTCGAACTCGCCGACAGCCGGTCGCGCAGTGCGCAGCTGCCCAAGCGCATTCGCGTGTCCTGGCATGGCGGGCCGGCGGTTAACAGCGGGGAGCGCTGGCGCCTGGCATTGACGCTAAAGCGGCCTGCCGGCCTGCTCAATTTCCACGGGTTTGACCATGAGGCTTGGCTGCTGGCCCAGCGTATCGGCGCCACCGCGACGGTGAAGGACGGCGAGCGCCTGGCGCCGGCCCGCAATGCCTGGCGCGATGCTGTCCGCCAGCGCCTGATGGCCGTGGATGCCCAGGGCCGTGAGGCGGGCTTGGCTGCATTGGTACTGGGCGACGGTTCCGGGCTGGCGCCTGAGGACTGGCAGGTGTTGCAGGACACAGGCACGGTGCATCTGCTGGTGATTTCCGGGCAGCACATTGGCTTGCTGGCGGGGTTGATCTACGGCTTGATCGCTTTGTTGGCGCGCCATGGGTGCTGGCCCCGAACCTGGCCGTGGTTGCCGTGGGCGTGTGGCTTGGCATTTGCCGGGGCGTTGGCTTATGGCCTGCTGGCGGGGTTCGGCGTGCCGGTGCAGCGGGCTTGCGTCATGGTGGGCCTGGTGTTGCTGTGGCGTTTGCGCTTTCGTCACTTGGGTGTTTGGTGGCCGTTGTTACTGGCGCTGAACGCTGTGCTGATGCTTGAGCCCCTGGCCACTCTGCAGCCGGGGTTCTGGCTGTCGTTTGCGGCGGTCGCGGCGCTGGTCCTGGCATTCAGCGGGCGCCTGGGGCCGTGGAGCCCTTGGCAGGTCTGGACGCGCCCCCAGTGGTTGATCGCCATTGGCTTGTTCCCGCTGTTGCTGGTGTTGGGTTTGCCCATCAGCCTCAGTGCACCCGTGGCCAACCTGGTTGCCGTGCCGTGGATCAGCCTGGTGGTGCTTCCCTTGGCGCTGCTAGGCACGGCGCTGCTGTGGGTGCCGTTGGCGGGCGCAGGTTTGCTGTGGTTGGCCGGTGGTGCGCTGGACGGCTTGTTCAAGGGCCTGGCGCTGTTGGCCGCGCAACTGCCGGCCTGGATACCGGCCGAGGTGCCTCTGGGCTATTGGCTGGTGAGCCTGGCGGGCGCGGTAATTTTGCTGCTGCCCAAGGGGCTGCCCTTTCGGTTATTGGGCTGGCCCATGCTGTTGTTGGCGGTGTTTCCGCCCAGGGAGTTGATACCCCATGGGCAGGTGGACGTGGTGCAGCTGGATGTCGGTCAGGGGCAGGCCCTGATTCTGCGCACCCGCCATCACTCCTTGCTTTATGACGCAGGGCCCCGGTCGGGGCCTGTCGACCAGGGTGCGCGGGTCGTTTTGCCGTCGTTGAAAAAGCTCGGGGTAGGGCAGTTGGACATGATGCTGCTCAGCCATGCTGATGCCGATCATGCCGGCGGTGCGGCGGCAGTGGCCCGTGGGCTGCCCGTCAAGCGCGTGGTGGGCGGTGAAACCGAAGGGCTGCCAGGGTTTCTCGGTACCCAGCCTTGTAACAGTGGCGAGCGGTGGGAATGGGATGGCGTGGCCTTTGAACTGTGGCAATGGGCCGGTGCAAGTGATGGCAATCCGAGGTCCTGCGTACTGCAGGTCGAGGCCAATGGCGAACGCCTGCTGCTCACCGGCGATATTGATCGCGCCGCCGAACAGGCATTCCTGGCCTCGCCGCTGGCGGTGCCCACCGATTGGTTGCAGGCCCCGCACCATGGCAGCCGCAGCTCTTCGTCCTGGTCCTTCCTGCAGCGGCTGGCGCCGGCATCGGTGCTGATCTCCCGCGGGCGCAGCAATGCATTCGGCCATCCTCATCCACAAGTAATGGAGCGCTATCAGGCCCTGGGCAGTCGGGTATATGACAGCGCTGAACAAGGCGCTGTGCGCCTGCGGCTGGGAACGTTCCTGCCGCCGACTGTTGCGCGCAGTCAACGCAGGTTCTGGCGCGAACCGTTACCGTCATCCGGCGTTACCAAAGACTCTGGGCCGCGACAGGCGGGCCTGTAGCCGACGAACCCCGCTGCCGAACCTATATGGTAAAGTGGCGCACTTTTTCGAGGGGACATTCACTGTGTGGGAATTGGTCAAATCCGGCGGCTGGATGATGTTGCCGATCATTCTGAGCTCCATCGCCGCACTCGGCATCGTAGCCGAACGCCTGTGGACCCTGCGCGCCAGTCGCGTCACCCCCGAGCACCTGCTGGGGCAGGTCTGGGGCTGGATCAAGAACAAGCAGCTCGACAAGCAAAAACTCAAGGAACTGCGCGCCAATTCGCCGCTGGGTGAAATCCTCGCCGCCGGCCTGGCCAACTCCAAGCATGGTCGCGAGATCATGAAAGAGTGCATTGAAGAAGCGGCTGCGCGGGTGATCCATGAGCTGGAGCGTTACATCAACGCCCTCGGTACCATCGCCGCCATGGCACCGCTGCTCGGCCTGCTCGGCACGGTGCTGGGCATGATCGACATCTTCAGCTCATTCATGGGCGCGGGCATGGCGACCAATGCGGCGGTACTTGCCGGCGGTATTTCCAAGGCCTTGATCACCACGGCTGCGGGCCTGATGGTGGGGATCCCCGCGGTGTTCTTCCACCGCTTCCTGCAACGGCGCATCGATGAGCTGGTGGTCGGCATGGAACAGGAAGCCATCAAGCTGGTGGAAGTGGTGCAGGGCGACCGTGACGTGGACCTGGTCGAGGGCAAAGCGTGAAATTTCGCCGCAAGCAACGGGAAAATGTCGATATCAACCTCGCGTCATTGATCGACGTGGTGTTTATCCTGCTGCTGTTCTTTGTCGTGACCACCACCTTCACCCGGGAAACCCAGCTGCGTGTCGATTTGCCTGAGGCGGTGAGCGGTTCGCCTGCCGAAGACCAGCAGGTCAAGCAACTGGACATCGCCATCAGCGCCGATGGCGTGTTTTCGGTGAATAATCAGTTGCTGGAGAAAAACGACCTCGCCAGCCTGATGGAAGCCTTGCAGAAGGAATCCGGTGGTGACACCCAGTTGCCGCTGTCCATCAGCGCTGACGGCAAGACCCAGCACCAAGCCGTGATCACCGCCATGGACGCTGCCGGCAAGCTCGGTTTCAGTCATTTGCGCATGACCACCGTCGAGGCGGCGAGCCCACCCTGATGGCCATGTCCGATCGTTTGCTCAAGGCCTGGTACGAGGGCCATCCGGCACTGGTGTTGTTGCGCCCGCTGGAGTCACTGTATCGCCGGGTAGTGCAACGCAAGCGTGCGCGCTTTGTGGCGGGCGAGGGCGAGATCTATCAATCGCCGGTGCCGATAGTGGTGGTCGGCAATATCACCGTAGGAGGCACCGGCAAGACGCCGTTGATCCTATGGCTGATCGAACACTGCCGCCGCAGCGGTTTGCGCGTGGGCGTGGTCAGCCGTGGCTATGGTGCCAAACCGCCGCAACTGCCGTGGCGGGTCGAGGCCGGCCACAGCGCCGACGTGGCCGGCGACGAGCCCTTGCTGATCGTGCAGCGCAGCGGCGTAGCGCTGATGATCGACCCCGACCGCAGTCGCGCGGTAAAGGCCCTGCTGGCCAGCGAACCCCTTGACCTGATCCTTTCCGACGACGGCCTGCAGCATTACCGCCTGGCCCGCGATCTCGAACTGGTGCTGATCGATGCCGCCCGCGGGCTTGGCAATCGCCGCTGCCTGCCTGCCGGGCCGTTGCGCGAGCCGGTGGAGCGCCTGCAGAGTGTCGATGCGCTGCTGTATAACGGTGCCGCGACAGACCGTGAGGATGGCTTTGCCTTTCGCCTGCAACCCACTGCGCTGGTTAACCTGCACAGTGGCGAGCGCCAGCCGGTAGCCTACTTTCCTGAAGGCCAGCAGGTGCATGCAGTCGCTGGTATCGGCAATCCGCAACGTTTCTTCAATACCCTTGAAACGCTACACTGGCAGCCGATACCCCATGTTTTTGCCGACCACGCGCCCTACAGCGCCGAGGTCTTGAGTTTTACCCCGTCATTGCCGCTGGTCATGACCGAAAAGGACGCGGTGAAGTGCCGCGCCTTTGCCCAGCCCGACTGGTGGTACCTTGCGGTGGATGCGGTGCCGTCACCGGCGTTCGTCGCCTGGTTCGACACGCAGCTGATGCGTCTGCTGCCCGACCGTCTCTTGCCTTAAAACGCTTCTTTCCAGGAAACACTCATGGACACCAAACTGCTCGATATCCTCGCTTGCCCGATCTGCAAAGGCCCGCTCAAGCTCAGCGCCGACAAGACCGAGCTGATCAGCAAGGGCGCCGGCCTGGCTTACCCCATTCGTGACGGCATCCCGGTCATGCTCGAAAGCGAAGCCCGCACCTTGACCACCGATGAGCGCCTGGATAAATGACCACCGCCTTTACCGTTGTCATCCCCTCGCGCTATGCCTCGACGCGCCTGCCGGGCAAGCCGCTGCAAATGATCGGCGACAAACCGATGATTCAGCTGGTGTGGGAGCAAGCCTGCAAAAGCAGCGCCGAGCGCGTGGTGGTCGCCACCGATGACCCGCGTATTATCGCTGCGTGCAAAGGCTTTGGTGCCGAAGCGGTACTGACCCGTGAAGACCACAACTCCGGCACTGATCGCCTGGCCGAAGTGGCCACTCAGCTCGGTTTGGCACCAGATGCCATCGTGGTGAACGTACAAGGCGATGAGCCGTTGATCCCGCCGAGCGTCATCGATCAGGTTGCCGCCAACCTGGCGGCCCATGGTGAAGCCCGCATGGCGACCCTGGCCGAACCGATCGAAGATATTGAAACGCTGTTCAACCCGAACGTGGTGAAAGTGGTCAGCGACATTAATGGCCTGGCACTGACGTTCAGTCGCTCGACCCTGCCTTGGGCGCGGGATGCCTTCGCCAGCAATCGCGACGTATTGCCGGAAGGCGTGCCGTATCGCCGCCACATCGGCATATACGCCTATCGTGCCGGCTTCCTGCATGATTTCGTCAATTGGGGCCCCTGCTGGCTGGAAAACACCGAATCCCTGGAGCAACTGCGTGCCCTGTGGCACGGGGTGCGCATCCATGTCAGCGATGCCCTGGAGGCGCCGCCAGCAGGTGTCGACACCCAGGAAGATCTGGAGCGCGTCCGTCGCCTGCTGGGCGCCTGATGGAAGTCCTGTTTGTATGCCTGGGCAATATCTGCCGCTCGCCGACCGCTGAAGGCGTGCTACGCCATAAATTGCGCGACGCAGGCTTGGCCGGCCAGGTTGAAGTGGCGTCTGCCGGCACCGGCGAATGGCATATCGGCAACCCGCCGGACCAGCGCAGCCAACGTGCGGCGCTGGCGCGTGGTTATGACTTGTCATCCCAGCGTGCCCAGCAGGTCAGCCGCGCTGACTTTGCGCGCTATGACCTGATCCTGGCCATGGACCACAGCAACCTGCGCAACCTCAAGGCCATGCAGCCGGGGCAGGGCAAGGCAGAACTGGATTTGTTCCTGCATCGCTTTGACGGTGAAGTGGACGAGGTGCCAGACCCTTACTATGAGGGTGAGCAAGGTTTCGAGCGGGTCCTGGACCTGATCGAGCGCGCCTGCGATTTATTGGTGATCGAATTGAAGGGGCGCTTATGACCTTGCAAGTGCTTGCGCAGGTATCGCTCAAGCCATTCAACAGCTTTGGCATTGATGTGCGCGCTCAATTGTTTGCCGAGGCCCACAGTGATGCGGATGTCCGCGAGGCGCTGGCCTACGCGGCCACGCAAGCACTGCCGCTGTTGGTGATAGGCGGTGGCAGCAACCTGTTGCTGACCCAGGATGTGCCTGCCCTGGTATTGCGCATGGCCACCCAAGGCATTCGCCTGGTGCATGACGATGGCGAGCAGGTCATCGTCGAGGCCGAAGCAGGCGAAGCCTGGCATCCGTTTGTGTTGTGGACCCTTGAGCACGGCTTTTGCGGTCTGGAAAACCTCAGCCTGATCCCCGGCACCGTCGGTGCGGCGCCGATGCAGAACATCGGGGCCTACGGCGTGGAGATCAAGGATGTGTTCGCCGGCCTCACCGCCCTGGATCGCCAGACCGGCGAGCTGCGGGATTTCAGCTTGGACGAATGCAGGTTTGCTTACCGTGACAGCCTGTTCAAGCATGAAGTCGGGCGCTGGTTGATCCTGCGGGTACGCTTTGCCCTCAGCCGCGCCAGCCAGCTGAAACTCGACTACGGCCCGGTACAACAACGCTTGGCCGCCCAGGGTATTACCAACGCCACGCCAAGCGATGTCAGCCGGGCGATCTGCAGCATTCGCCGGGAAAAACTGCCCGATCCAGCGGAGCTTGGCAATGCCGGCAGCTTCTTCAAGAACCCACTGGTATCCCAGGCCGTTGCTGATGAGCTGAAAAGCCAGTATCCGGACCTTGTGGCTTACCCCCAGGCCGACGGGCAAATGAAGCTCGCCGCTGGCTGGCTGATCGACAAGGCAGGCTGGAAGGGCTTTCGTGACGGTGATGCGGGCGTGCATAAGCTGCAGGCACTGGTGCTGGTCAACTACGGTACCGCCACAGGCCGCGAGATTGCCAACCTGGCGCTACGTATCCAGCAGGATATCTTCCAGCGTTTCAAGGTTGAGCTGGAGATGGAGCCCAACCAGTACTGATTTTTCAGGCCTGAAAATGAAAATGCCCCGTATCTCGCGATACGGGGCATTTTTTATTGTGACGACTGATCAGTCGTCGCGGCTCATGATGCCGAAGATCTGCAACAGGCTGATAAACAGGTTGTAGATCGATACATACAGGCTCACGGTCGCCATGATGTAGTTACGCTCACCACCGTGGATGATGGCGCTGGTCTGGAACAGGATGCACACCGAGGAAAACAGCACAAAACCCGCGCTGATCGCCAGTTGCAGGCCACTGATCTGGAAGAACATGCTGGCCACCACAGCCGCCAGCAACACGAAGAAACCTGCGGTGATGAAGCCACCCAGGAAACTCATGTCCTTACGGCTGATCAGCACGTAGGCCGATAGGCCACCAAACACCAGGGCCGTCATGGCAAACGCCGAACTGACCACTTCCGCACCGCCGGCCATGCCCAGGTAGCGGTTGAGGATCGGGCCGAGGATAAAGCCCATGAAACCGGTCAAGGCAAACGCCGACACCAGGCCCCAGGCCGAGTCGCGCAGCTTGTTGGTCAGGAAGAACAGGCCATAGAAGCCGATCAACACGACAAAGATATTCGGGTAACCGACGCGCATCTGTTGGGCCACGTAAGCCATCACGCCGCTGAATGCGAGGGTAAGGGCGAGCAAGCCGTAGGTGTTGCGCAACACGCGGCTGACTTCAAGCTGCTCAGCCTGCGCGTTACCATTCACTGCGTAATTCTGTTCGCGCATGGCGACACTCCTTCAGTTTTGAAACGTTCAGTCGCAAAGATCATAACAGACGCCCTGTAACAAGCGATGCAGAGAGTTTGACAGTGTGTTTCATTCGGGTATTATGGCGCCCGCTGACACGGGATGAGCTACTATAATCCTGTGATGCACAAGGGAAATTGGCAGAGTGGTTGAATGCACCGGTCTTGAAAACCGGCGAACGTTAATAGCGTTCCCAGGGTTCGAATCCCTGGTTTCCCGCCAAGATTCATACAAAAGCCTCGCGAAAGCGGGGCTTTTGCGTTTCTGGGGTTTGACCTATCAGAAACCATACAGCCTCATCGTTTCCACATCATTTAAGGCAGTTTCCGCCACTTGTGGCGCATCTCTGTCAGTGGGTCGGCTTCACGATCTCCCCGACACGTCGATAAACCGTCTCGGTTAGCCGTCGGCGTTGCGCCTGGCTATGGTTTATGGTTTGCAGCGTTCGCCCGGTCTATGTCCTTCCTTTTCTGAGGCGACTGCTCCCAGGGCCGGGCGGGCTCCTCTAGACCTGCGCTGCCGGAGCGTTGACCAGGTTGCCAAGCTCGGCGTTACCAACCTCATCCATGCCTTGCTTTTCACTTTGGAGAGCCAACTCCATCAGAGCTGCTTCCAATGCGAGCTGATTCTCGTACATTCGCTCAAGCAAATCTGGGAGTGAGTATTCCCCTGATATGTGTGCTAACCCATCTAAAAGAGCTAAGCGTAGAGGGACCTACCAAATTGGCGCTTTGAAGCAAAGGCCTCGGCATAGCCAGGGCCTTTATTTCTTACTTTGAAATGAAGCGGCGGATATGCTTTCAACAATACTTTAAGTTTTCTGTTCAGTCATTGCCCATCGCCTTCTTGGTAGGGTTGAAAGAGACCTTTTTGGCGTCGCCGCTCCAGTAGTTGGAACTCATGCAGGCCGTCCAGAACAGTTCGATGGAGTCTTGCTCTCCGTTGAGCATGCTTTGTAACTCCGCAAGAATCTCCGCTAGGAGAATCGTTTCGCCATGGCGCAGTTTGACAATCCATGTCAACTCCGCTGCCGGCTCGTTCCAGTAACAAACGCCGCAATCGCCGATGTCACGGTCTCCATCTAGCGCGAGGTTCAGGCTCAGAGTTTCATAGGGATTGATGCCTAGGGCAGGCTTCGAGTAGCTCAGGTGTTTGTGGTCGTACCAGTCGTCGCGCTGGGCTTTGGTCCAGTAGATAACGACCTCGTTTCTGATCTGCGCCTGGATGTCATCAATGCCGCGATGATGATAGATATAGTCATCCGCGACTTCATCGGACATGGTGCTGCCAAACTGACCCAGTGTGATCATGCTGATCGGA
The DNA here is from genome assembly GCF_001439685.1 of Pseudomonas libanensis. Classification (GTDB taxonomy): domain Bacteria; phylum Pseudomonadota; class Gammaproteobacteria; order Pseudomonadales; family Pseudomonadaceae; genus Aquipseudomonas; species Aquipseudomonas libanensis. The sequence goes on along the minus strand of NZ_JYLH01000020.1, from coordinate 68,799 downwards.
AGATCCTTTGAAGGAGGAAACTTCTGCGCCTGTTCGCCACCGTGGCCTCGGACATAAACTCTGTAGATTGTCATTGGGTAGTCCTTTGGTTGAACAACTTCCTTGAACGAATGTTAGGTGTAGCACAGGCGTAGCTTTTCGCAAGAAGCTGAGGAGGATAAAGAGTCAAATATGAGGATGGCTATATATCACCGAACAAGCTCACGATGTATAAAAGATAAATTGAAGGATTGGGCAGACTCCTATTATTGGTAGGTAACAAACGTTTTTTAGCCGATGTCTGGTTTTTTGTTTCGCGAGTCCTTGTTTTATAAGGCCAGAGTTTTTACTACTCGTTTGTAGCGCCCCTCGGACGTTCTCGCCGACCTCTGGTATTCCTTGTTGCTCCACCCTTACGAACCCGCGAACAGCCAGTTCGAGCGCCCAAGAGCCCACGGCCGGATTTGATTGTCGGGTAGTCAGACGCGGTTACCCGCGCCCAACCCCCTAAGAACCGTGCATGCGAGTTTCCCAGCACACGGCTCAAGCCTCTGCGAAGGCACCTTCAGACACCCGGTTATACATCATCCACGTTGGCAAATTGTCCTGCCCTTGGATGGTTGCGTATTGGCAGCGGGTAAAGAGCTGGCTATGTCGTACGCTGAACTGTGAACACTACCTGCGCTGTGACAAGGCGCCGGGGCATTGAGCGACGAAGTGAATAGTACAAGCGTCTACCACCCCCCTGGAAACCACTGGCGGGCAAGGTTTACCGTCACACGCAGTGCATGCTGACTTTGGTCGCACTCCAATACCTGATCTTCGGGCTTTGCTGCTTTGCGCCACCTAAGATTTGCCGCCAAGCCTTTGGCATAGGTTTTGGCAAATTCGTGGCTGGCTTCTTTGGTAAGGCGCATTGCTTTCGCATAGTCCGCTTCAAGGTCTTCGGGCAGCGATTCACACGCCAGCTTGGCTTGCTGATACCTAACGGCGTACATGTAGCCGTCAGTTGGGGCTTCGTCATAGCCGTAGCGGGAGGGCTCCGCGGCCATAGCTGGGCCAACGATAAGCACTGCGCAGAGATACAAGCGTGTGTGCATGGGTTTGGTGTCTCGGAAAAAATCGGCGAATTATACTTGGCTCACTCGCGCCACGTTTCTGAGTGCGCCAAATCGTGGCAAAAGATGGCACTAAGTCAGTGGCGTTTTCTCTCCATTTTTTCGAACAAGGATTGGAGATGGGAGGGGTCTAGGCAGTCAGGTGCCAGCATTTGCACCTGCTTGAGATAGGCCCGAACTTTAGGGTTTACGCTATCGCCCTTCAGTGCCAACAGGTAATAACCGTCGGCGCGGAACTGTTCAAGGCTCAGAGCAACCGGTTGGTGGATGTCTCTCATGGTGGTCAACGGTTGTTGGTGGTTGACTTCGGGTAGCTGAGAGTCTTTGAAACAGTAAGAGCCTCTCGCTGGCAGTGGGTAATAATCAGAGTACCGATCAGGCTGCTCCAGAGCTCTGGCCAGCTGACTATGCTTGCGCAGAAGCTCTGGGTCATCGAATTTGTACCGCTGGAACGCTTCGTCACAGTTGCGCAGCACTATTACCGCTCCGGCAATCAACCCTTGATCGGAGGCGCTCTGGTAAAGCGCGCAGGCTTTTGCATGCATCGCCTCATGGCCATCTAGAAGGGTTGCCGCACGACCATCGTCCAGATTCGCCAATAAGTATGTCGCGACACCGTGTCCTCCAGCGCTGGCTTTACGCAGTTCATCCTCATAGGCCTCAAGTCCTTTCGTTGCTTCCTGTATGGATTGGCTCATTGTGAACTTGTCGATCTTTCCCTGCTGTTCTTTGTCAATCAGTTGATCAACACGTTGCTGTATGTCATCAGCTAAGAGCATTGCGTGCTCAAAGACCGCCTTGGTTTCGGGAGTTGGCGCAGCCTGTACCTCAGCACTCAGGGCGATGCTGAAAAATAGGATTGAAAGACGAAGTTTCAAAGGCGTTTCTTCCCTGATTGCGATTGTTCGAGTCTCCATTCCTGTAATGGACTCAATCAAGGTGGGGTAGTTCACATGCCAGGCCGGCACTCAAGCATCAGGGCAATTTATGACGAGACCTGCGAGTGATGCAGGGTTTCATTCGGGGCTGATCGTGGGATCAGTAACACCGAGCCTCAGGGAAAACAGAAAATTTCTCTCGCTCTGTACTATTTTCCTCCCCTATCCGGTCGCATAATTGCCGCCTTAACATCGGGGCGCTTACATGAGAAACAGGGGTAAGGTTTTCTGGGACTGGGCTGATCCCGCACTTCATACTCGATCCGTAGATGAGCGGCAGCCTGATGGCACGCTTCTAAACGTCCAGGTGCGAATGTCGCTTCTCGGCAGAACGGAGTTGTTCATTGGGGTTTACGGAATTAATGGGAAGATGCTTTTTGAGGAGGCGCCCGATTCATTGCCGGGAGAAACGATGACAAACGCTCTGGCGAGGGGTCTCGATAGGGCTAGGTTAAATGCCCCACTGGCCACCCAATCAGTGATGAGAGGGTTGTGAAGGCAGTGGCCCCTAATTAGCGCAAAAATAATCTGTTGCCGGTATCCGCTCTCGCTGATCGGCCCACGGGTACCTTAACAGTCGGTATCAGTATGTAGTCGCAATCGCCTGGGCGAGCTGCATATCGGACATGAGGGGCGATCTATAAGTCGAGCGATAATGCCGGGATGCTTGCTCAAACTGCGCACCGCGAATCTCGCCATTCGAGCCTATGTAGGCAAGAGCATCGGTTTTGGCTGATTTGAAAAGCTCTGGCGGTTCGGTGGTGAGAGACGTCGTTGCCCCAATCAGAATAGTTGGCAGGAACGTCGTGATCATCAGACCTTTTTCGAAAGGGTTGGCATTTTCCGCCGCTACTACCTGGTTGCCGATCAACGTCATCACGACGATTACAAAAGTCTTCCATGAGCCCATTCTTTGATGCTTGCTTTGCGGTGTGAGGGCGCCACCATAGCAGAGTGGGGGATCACTAGAAACAAGAAGGCCGGCGCTGGGCCGGGGGCGCAAATCGTGCTGCTCTCAAAAGAACACCTCCGATAAAACGAGATATAGTTACGAAGAATGTGCTCATCTTCTTCACAACCAAGGACGGTGATCATGAGTTTCAAATACCTGTTGCCTCTGTTCAGAAGTTTTGCCGCCGCTTTTGTAGCGCTCGGGATCAAGCTGGCTTCTGTGCAAGGTAATTCGGTTTCATGAACGCCGACTGATTCGATTCAGCAATTGAACACCGGCGCATAACGCTCTTCGCGCTTTTTGAAGTGAATCGGCGCCATGGGGACTTTTTCACCGTTGACGAAGATATCCGGAAAGGTCAGCGTGAAGTCGTCCATGTCGCCTTTACCCAAAGGAGTGCCTTTAATCGAGGACGTGGATATTTGCTTGGGGTCGAACCCAGTTTTCAACTGCTCAATACTGACCTGATAGGTCTGCCCCGAAGCCAGTTTCACGGTTACGTCAGGCGAGGCTGCACTCACCCAAAGCGACGTAGCGGCGTTACCCGGATGCGGTTTATACAGGCGACCGAACAGGCGAAGTTCTGTGTCGGTAGCCCTCACCTTACCCGGCCAACTGAGTGTCCCCGGCGGGGCCACATACACCAGCACGCGAACCCAGTTGAGCTCCTCGGACAGTGGCGTAAAACTGATTGCGGCGTGTGCGCCCGGGCAGGTTCGTGAGAGCAGGGCATTCTGGCCCACCGACGATTCCGGATGCAGGTAGGGCCCCGTGCTGCACCCCGCGACCAGTGCCAACAGCGAACACAGCAGGTATTTGTTCATCGCGCATTTTCCTTTGCTATCTGGGGAACGCGTGCATTAAAGCGATTTATATCGCGTGGGGCCGTGCACGGCAGATAACCCGGGCACTGACTGGAGCCGCGCGGTGTTTGGCCCAGTGTGGACGCCATCCCCAACGTGGGGATCAGCATGCAGCAGGTCTTCCTGCCAGGGTTTTCTACTTCGGCTCTTCGACCGTTTGTCACCCACCGCCAAATCTATTTGAAATTTTGCCTGACAGGCCACTTCAGATAACTGTGAGGAGGTGAGCCGACGGCCGACTTCCGCTCCAATATTGTCGCAGCAACCTGACATGAATGTTTGAGCAACCATTGCCCCACGCCCGTAACGGCGTGCGGCCCAAGCTAAAAAATTATAATCAGGAAATTCCCATGACGCGTGATCACGTGAATACGGCTTCGACTTCAGTAACAGCATTGGACGCTCTGTTCCGCTCGGCCGCCGCTTCGTTCGAGCGTGATGCTGGGCGCCTCGTCCAGCAACTGGCGTTGATGAAACGTCCTGCACGGCGCGGCTCAATCAAGCGGGGCGGCTGATGTCGGAACTGACCACGGCGCCTGAAGGCTTGAAGAATGGCTGGGTCCGGCGTGCTGCGCAGCTGGGCTGGTCAGGCAGGTTATTCTGGGCGGTGCTTGCGACGGTCACTGTGCTGCTGCTCGCCTGCGGGTATAGTGCGATTGTGGATGCCGATAAAAACCATCTTCGCTACGCCGTATTGGGGGGCGCGAGTGGTTTTGTCGCCACGGCAGCCGGTGCCATCGCTGCCATACTTTTGCGTGATATTGGCGCGAGGACGCAGGATGTGATGCTGGGGTTCGCCGCCGGGATGATGCTCGCAGCGAGTTCCTTCTCATTGATTCTGCCAGGCATTGAAGCTGCTCAAGCCATCAGTGGCAATCAATTGTTGGCCGCGGGCGTCGTCGTGTTGGGGCTTGCACTTGGCGTTGCGCTGATGGTCGGACTTGACCGCTTCGTACCTCACGAACACGCCGAGATTGGACGCCAAGGTCCACAGACCGAGCGCTTCAACCGTGTCTGGTTGTTCGTTCTTGCTATCACGCTGCATAACCTGCCCGAGGGCATGGCCATTGGTGTCAGCTTTGCCCATGGAGACCTGACCGTTGGCATGCCCCTGACAACCGCTATCGCCATCCAGGATATCCCTGAGGGCCTGGCGGTGGCACTGGCGCTGCGCGTGACCGGCATTTCGGCATTGCGCGCCGCGCTTGTTGCCATCGGCTCCGGACTGATGGAGCCGCTGGGCGCCGTGGTCGGCCTGGGGATTTCAAGTGGATTTGCGTTGGGTTATCCCATTGCATTAGGACTTGCCGCAGGGGCAATGATTTTTGTCGTGTCTCACGAAGTCATTCCAGAAACCCACCGCAATGGGCACCAGACATCTGCCACATTAGGGTTGATGTTGGGCTTTGCGGTGATGATGTTTCTGGACACGGCGCTTGGCTAGCATGGGCAGTGGCTGTATAGCAGGCCATTGCCGTTAGCAAGGCGCCAAAAGCTCCCGCAAACACATATCGGCATTCCCTATTTGTGAATGACATCACGATGCCTCTATGATCGGCACGCGCCCGGCATCGGGCCGCTGAGCCTCAACCCCCTTTGAAGGATACGAGCATGGACAAGTACTTCGATAATTCAGGCCTTTTCAAACGCACTTCGTATGAAGGCAATGCCTCCCTGGACGCCAGCATCACTGGCTGGGAGCTGAAAAATATCGCGCTGAATACGAAGGAATTTTTGATATGTCCAAAGAACTACTCGGAGTTTTTGCTCTAGGGTTGATGGTGATCGGGGAGTTTTGTGCAATCTACAGCGAGGTGGTAACCGCCAGGCTGGCCCACACCGGCGGCGGCTCCTGGGGAGCGTTTATGCTGCCCGTCGTGGTGATGTGTTTTGCCGGGTTTTGCCTGCTGGGCGCCTATTGGCTGGGGTACAGGGCGGTGGGTGACATCTGGATTGTCACCGTGGTCTCGGTCACGTCCTTGTTGCTACTTGAGCCCGTGGTGGTCTGGTCGCTGTTTCATGAAGCGCCTGGACGCGGCGCGCTGGTCGGGTTTTGCCTGGGCGCCTTGGGCATGCTTGCCACGATACTGCTTTAACGCACCCGGTCATCCAGTGCGGGTCAGATCAGCGCCTGTAGTCCTATGCTTATCTGACCCGTGCGGCTGCACTTTTTTCCATTCTGCTGATCTATCCCTGTCCCGGCCACCCGACTCCGAGGGTGGCCCACAGAGTCAGACCCGGTGCCGATGGATCGAACGTCAATTGTTTTTACCTCGCTATGGCCGCTGTTGCTGGCCGTGGTGTTCGCGCTCTGCGCAATGGGTTGCAGCCAGCAACAAGGCCGCGATATCGCCAGGCAGTTCAGCAGCGGCAAGCCCGATGAGTTCTTCCAGACCAGCGTCGACCGCATGGCGACCCTGGGCATGCGCGACAACCTGCAAAGCCTCTACCTGCTGATGAGCAAGCTCTACCTGCGTAACCCCAGCCAGTGGCGCCAGTCGGGTTACCCGGATGCGGTGAGCGCCGCGCGGGAAATCCGCCAGGCCATCGAAAACCGCCAACCCTTGCCCGCACTGGGAGACCGGCGTGATCTGGTTGCCCTGAGTTATTCCTTGAGTCCCGACTTTCGTGGCGACCGGGTCGGTGCGTTTATCTACGCGATCGGCAGCATGCTCGTGACCGCCCACGGCGGGCGCACGCAGTTTTATGTGACTGACTCGATCAACCCGCAGTTCGTCAGCAATGCCGCACGCAATATCGAGAAAGCCACCTGGCTGCTCAGCCAGCGTCAGGATGCCAATGGCGTGTTGCTGCTGTTTTCCAATGAAATATCGGAGGAGGGCAGTAACCTCAGTTTTGCTGTCGAGTTTGGCAAGATCGTTGCGCGCCTCGACTTGCTCACCCAAATTCTTGATGAACGTTACCGCCGCATCGGCCTCAATTACGCACAAAGCCTGTTGCTGATGAATTTTCTGCCGGTGCAGTGAGACGCGGCAGCGCGCATAAATAGCTCAAACGGTGCGGTGTTTCCCTTTCCATTGTAGGAAGCGGCCTATCTTGCCTCCTGCTGCTTGAAACGCTTCCCGGCGGGCAATAGCCTCGGATTTTTCTTAAACACGAGGCCCTACATTGGGTAAACGAAAAACGGTTTGGCCCACGGATCGCGAAATACGTTTGCGGTTTATCCTCTTCGCCGTGATCGATGCCGCGACTGTCCAGGGCGTCTCTGCCGAGTTGCTGTTGCCGGCCCACAAGCTGCTGCGTGACTCGCCCACGGAGGCCCAGTTGCGCGATGCACTGGGTGAGATTCTGGCCACGGAGCAAATGTACGGGTTCCGCTTTCAGGCAGGTTCGGAAGCCGATGATCTGATGCGGGCGTTGGCGGCGCCGGACGGCTAAATCAGGTTCGATACTGTCTTGGACGCCGCCTGGTCCGTCAATAAGGCGTGACCTGGCGGGCGTACTTGCCTTCCCATCACTGTTCGCGTGGTGGGCCCGGCCTGCCACGCTCCTGAATTCCAAGGACCCGCCCCAATGCTGCTGCGTCAACCCCCGTTCCTTTTTGCCGCCCTGACCCTCAGCTCGCTGGTACAGGCCGAAGGCCTGCAATTGGCGCCGGTCGAAGTCACCACCACTGAGGCCAGCGCTGGCGAAATCGCCCAGGCGCAGCTCAGCAGCGTGCCCGGCGGCACCAACTATATCGATATGAGCAGCGTGCAACAGGGGCGTGTCAGCACTAACGAAGATGTGTTCAAGTACCAGGCCGGGGTGTACGCCAAGGCGGCGAATAACGAAGGGGTGAAGTTATCCATTCGCGGCTCGGGCTTGAACCGCAGCCCAGGTGCCCATGGCTCCGGCCTGTATGAGATGTTCGACGGCCTGCCGCTGACCGGACCGGGCGGCACGCCCTATGAGCTCAAGGACCCGCTGTGGCAAAGCCGGGTGGAAGTGCTGCGTGGTGCCAACGGGTTCGATCAGGGCGCGTTGGCATTAGGTGGCTCGGTCAATTACGTCACCCACACGGGTTATGACGCGCCTAAGCTGCAGGTACGCTACGAGGTCGGCAGCCGCGGCTACGCCCAGCGCGAGATCAGTTCCGGCCAGGTGCTGGGAGATGCCGACTACTACATCAGCCTTACCGATTCAGAGTCTGACGGTTACCAGCATCAAAGCACCGGCTCCGGCAAGGGCATCGCCGCCAACTTCGGTTACCGTTTCAACCCGGACCTGGAGACGCGTTTCTACTTGCGTTACCGCGAAACCACCAATGATTCCCCCGGCAAGCTCACTCGCTACCAGATCAGCCATGACCCACGTGCCGCCAACAGCGTGAATGCCGCTCGCGATTCCAAACGCCTGCAACCGGGCTCCACCTGGATCGCCAACAAGACCACCTTGCAGCTGGATGACGCATCAAGGATCGAGGTCGGGCTGGCCTATCACGACTACCCCATGGACCTGCGCGAAGGCAGCAACCGCCTGAAAGTCGCCTACACCGATATCAGCGGCACCCTCAACTACATCCGCCAGGACAGCCTGTTCGGCCATGCCAGCAAAACCACCGTCGGCCTGCGCACCACCCAGGCGATGCCCAACAATGGCGCCTCTGAGTACGTACGCACCCCCACCGGCAATACCGCCAGCTACGCCCCCGGCACCAAGACCCGCGACTACAGCTACCTGGGCTCAGACACCGTGCTGCATATCGGCAACGACCTGGAGCTGGTCCCCGACCTATGGCTCACCACCGGCCTCGCCGCGATCTACACCCGCCGCGAAACCCAGGTGACTTACCCCGAGGGGCAGGCGCCGCTCAGTCAGCATGACTGGGACTATGCACCGCGCATCGGCCTGCGCTACGACTTCACCCCGCAACTGCAGGTCTACGCCAACCTGAGCCGCTCGGTGGAGCCTGCGCATGCCTGGTCGATGATCTGGGGTTCCAACAAGTACTTCACCACCGGACCCGCCAATGGGCTGGCACGCGAAGGCGTCAGCCTGAAGAACCAGACCGCCACCACCCTGGAAATCGGCGGGCGCGGCGAAGCCTGGCTCGGCCAGTGGGACCTGGCCCTCTACCGCTCCGAAGTACGCCACGAACTGCTCTCCGTGGAAACCCAGGCCCAGACATCCACCAGCAATGCCATCATCGCCGAATCCAACGCCAGCCCCACCGTGCACCAGGGTATGGAACTGGGCCTGCTCAGCCCGCTATGGGACGGCGGCCGCAGCGGCAAGCTCGACCTGCGCCAGGCCTACACTTTCAGCGATTTCCACTACCGCGACGATGAGCGTTTCGGTGACAACACCTTGCCCGGTATCCCCAAGCACTACTACCAGGCGCAGGTGCGCTACAGCCACCCGACGGGTTTCTACACCAGCCTTAACACGGAGCATGCCTCACGGATCGCGGTGGACTACGCCAATTCCTACTATGGCGCGGCCTACACTACATTCGGTGCCACCTTCGGCTACGACGCGCCCAAACAGGACTGGCAAGCCTGGGTCGACCTGCGCAACCTCACCAACCGTCGTTATGCCAATACCGTTACGCCGGGTTACGACGACAAGGGCATGGACGTAGCACGTTCTACCCCTGCCGATGGACGTGGTATCTACACCGGTGTGTCTTGGCGTTGGCGTTAAATCAACCTTCATGCTGGCGCAGGCGCTTGTACAGGGTGTTGCGGCTCACTCCCAGTTCCCGCGCCAGATGGGAAATATTTCCGCCCACGGCCTCAAGGCGTTGGCTCAGATCCAGGTTGTCATCCAGGCGCTCGCGTGTAGACAGCGGTGCCGCCTCTTTTAGATCGACAAAAAAATCATCGGGCAGATGTTCCGCACGGATCGGCTGCTCTTCGGCCATTGCCAGCGCCACCTGTAACACGCTGCTCACCTGACGCAAATTCCCCGGCCACGGATGTTGTTCGAACAACCCCAGCACCTCGGCACTCAGCCCGGCCCACTGGGTCGGCTCGCGGTGTTGCTGCCACAGTTGCTGAAACAACGCCTGTTTGTCAGTGCGCTCGCGCAACGGTGGCAACTCCAGGGTCAGGCCGCCGATGCGGTAGTACAAGTCCTCACGAAAGCGTCCGGCCTGCACCAGCTCACGCAGTGCCCGGTTGGTCGCCGAGATAATGCGCAAGTCCACCGGGAACACCTCGCTGCTGCCCACCGGTTGCACGCAGCGCTCTTGCAACACCCGCAACAGCCGGGCCTGGGTCGGCAATGGCATATCGCCAATCTCATCGAGGAACAGCGTGCCCTTGTCCGCCTTGCGGATCAGACCGATGCTGCCTTTCTGATTGGCGCCGGTGAAGGCGCCTTTTTCATAGCCGAACAGTTCCGATTCCACCAACTCAGCGGGAATCGCCGCACAGTTCACCGCGATAAACGCCTGGCGGCTGCGGGAACTGGCCTGATGCAGGGCCTTGACGAACACCTCCTTGCCCACCCCGGTCTCGCCATGGATCAGCAACGGAATGTCCTTTTCCAGCAGGCGCTCGGCCTGGCGCACGGCTTTCTCCACCCGTGCATCGCCAAAATGCAGGGTCTTGAGGTTGATCGAGGTCGGGGTTGGCGGCGGCGTCGGTTCATTGAACACCCGGGCTTGCACCGGCATCTGCTTGGGCCGCTTCAACAGGCACTGGAACCGATTGCGTCCCGCGGCCTGCAGCGAGAACGGCAAGCCCTCCGGCTGGTTGAGCAGCTCCAGCAGCGAGACCTTGAACAAACGGTCGATCATCACCCGCGACAGGCTGATACCCAGCAGGTTATCCGCACGCCGGTTGGCCGACAGCACTTGGCCGCTTTCATCGAAGATCAACAGGCCGGCCCACTGACTGTCGAGGTTGTTCAAGCCGGTGTTGAACGTCAGTTGGAAATGTTCGCCGCGGAACAGGTTGAGGATCAGCCGGTTTTCCACGGTCTGGCTCATCATCTTGACCATGCCCAGGGTGTGGGAGGGCGGCAGGTAGCTGTCGCTGGACACATCCAGCACCGCGATGATTTCGCGCTGGGCATCGAAAATGGGGGCGGCCGAGCCGGTCATGAAGCGGTTCGCCTTGAGGAAGTGTTCATCGTGTTCGATATGCACGGCCTGGGCGCAGGCCAGCGCGGTACCGATGGCGTTGGTGCCGCTGGAACGCTCCTTCCAGCTGGCGCCGGGGCTGAAACCACGGGCCAGCTTGGGCTCGATAAAGCGCTGGGTGCCCCACGAGGTCAGGACCTGGCCCTGATTGTCGGCCAGCATGATCAGGCAGTTGGAGTTGCTGAGGATGTTCTCGTAGTAGGGCAGCACTTCCTGGTGGGTGGTCTGCACCAGTGAATGCTGGCTTTCCAACAGTTGGCGAATGCCTTCGGCAGGGAGCTGGTCAAAGCTGGGAGCGCTCTGGTGATCCAGGCCAAAGGCGCGGCAACGGCGCCAGGAATCCTGGATAAGGGTGTCGTGTGCCAGTGGTTCGGCCATGGTGCGACCTTCATTTTTATTGTTATTGGATGTGCACATTCAACCATTGAAATGGGTTCAAGTGTGGGAGGGGGCTTGCCCCCGATAGCGGTGTATCAGTGAAAAAATGCTGGCTGACACACCGCTATCGGGGGCAAGCCCACTCCCACATTTTTACCCTGTGTTGATCATGAGAGTGTTGTTCACAACTGTTCATTGTCAACCCCGGCAGTGTTCAGTTGTTCAGCCGGATTGTTCACTCCTGAACATCAGGATTCACCCATCTCCTTACACATCAAGTACTTGCGGTTTTGGCACGAAACTCGCTCTGACGACTGGCCAGATTCATTCCAATAATAAAAAAGGTCGTGTCATGTCATTGACCCTGGAACATGTCTCCCGCGTTGTCGACGGCCAAACCTGGATTGACGACGCCAACCTGCGTTTCGAAGCCGGCTCGTTCAACGTCTTGCTCGGTCGCACGCTGTCCGGCAAGACCAGCCTGATGCGCCTGATGGCCGGCCTGGACAAGCCCGACAGCGGGCGCATCCTGATGAACGGCGTGGACGTCACGCACAAGCCGGTGCGCCTGCGCAATGTGTCGATGGTCTACCAGCAGTTCATCAACTACCCGACCATGACCGTATTCGAGAACATCGCCTCGCCGTTGCGCCAGGCCGGTGTGTCCAACGAGCTGATCCAGAGCAAGGTGCTGGAAACCGCCAGGATGCTGCGCATCGAAAAATTCCTGCAGCGTCATCCGCTGGAGCTGTCCGGCGGTCAGCAGCAACGCACCGCCATGGCCCGTGCCCTGGTCAAGGACGCAGAACTGATTCTGTTCGATGAGCCGCTGGTCAACCTGGACTACAAACTGCGCGAAGAGCTGCGTCAGGAAATGCGCGAGCTGTTCAAGGCGCGCCATACCATCGCCATCTATGCCACCACCGAACCCAACGAAGCCCTGGCCCTGGGTGGCACCACCACCATTCTTCACGAGGGCCGGGTGATCCAGAGCGGCAAGGCCGCCGAGGTCTATCACCAGCCGCAGACCGTGCTCGCTGCCGAGCTGTTTTCCGAACCGCCGATCAACCTGATGCCCGGGCGTATCAGCGGCAACGAAGTCAGCTTCGCCAACTTTGTGCATTTCCCGCTGAACGTCGACCTGCGTCCTATCGGCGAAGGCGAATTTCGCTTTGGTGTACGCCCCAGCCACATCAGCCTGGTGCCGAGCAACGACGATGACCTGGAGTTGGCCGTGACCGTGGAAGTCGCCGAGATCAGCGGCTCGGAAACCTTCCTGCATGTGCGCAGCGAACATTTCCTGCTGGTGCTGCACCTGCCGGGGGTGCACGAGTACGACGTCGACGCGCCGATCCGCGTGTATATCCCCACCCATAAACTGTTTGTGTTCGATGGCCAGGGCCGTTTGGTCCAGGCCCCCGGGCGCCGAATCGCGAGGGTTGCCTGATGGCCGAGATCCATTTGCGTAACCTTGCCCATAGCTACAGTCCTACGCCAGCGGGGCCAGAGGACTACGCTATCCGGGAAATGAACCATGTGTGGGAGCAGGGCGGTGCCTACGCCTTGCTCGGGCCGTCAGGCTGCGGCAAGTCTACGCTGCTCAATATCATTTCCGGCCTGCTCAGCCCGTCCGAAGGCCAGGTGCTGTTCGATACCCAAGTGGTCAACGACCTGACCCCGGAAAAACGCAATATCGCCCAGGTGTTCCAGTTCCCGGTGGTGTACGACACCATGACGGTGTTCGATAACCTGGCCTTCCCGCTGCGAAACCAGGGCATGGCTGAGGCGAAAATCCACAGCAAGGTGCAGGAAATTGCCGAAGTCCTCGACCTGCAAACCCTGCTGAGCAAAAAAGCCCGCAACCTCACCGCCGACGAAAAACAGAAAGTCTCCATGGGCCGCGGCCTGGTGCGCGATGACGTCTCGGCGATCCTGTTCGACGAGCCGTTGACGGTGATCGACCCGCACCTGAAATGGAAGCTGCGGCGCAAGCTCAAGCAGATTCATGAGCAGTTCAATATCACCATGGTCTACGTCACCCACGATCAACTCGAAGCGTCCACCTTCGCCGACAAGATCGCGGTGATGTACGGCGGGCAGATCGTGCAGTTCGGCACCCCGCGTGAATTGTTCGAGCGCCCGAGCCATACCTTTGTCGGTTATTTCATCGGCAGCCCCGGGATGAATCTGATTGAGGTGCAGGCCAAGCCCGGCGGCGTAGGCTTTGCCGACACGCTGCTGCCGTTGTCCGAGGCGTTGCAGCAACGTATCAACGCCGCCGACTACCAGAAGCTCCAGGTCGGCATCCGCCCGGAATTTATCCACGTATGGGACGAGTACAACCCTGACGCCCTGCAAGCCGAGATCGTGCATGTGGAAGACCTCGGCACCTACAAGATCATGACCCTCAACCTCGACGGCGCACCGCTGAAAGTGCGCCTGGCCGAAGACAAGCCCGTGCCGGAGGGCAGGGCGTCGATCAGCTTCCCCGCGCAATGGCTGATGCTCTACGCCGACGATTACCTGCTGGAGGTGGCGCCATGAACAAGGTGCAGAACAACAAGGCCTGGTGGCTGGTGTTGCCGGTGTTCCTGCTGGTGGCGTTCAGTGCGGTGATCCCGATGATGACCGTGGTCAACTACTCGGTGCAGGACATTTTCGATCAGTCCAGCCGCTATTTCGTCGGTGCCGACTGGTACAAGCAGGTGCTGCTCGACCCGCGCCTGCACGACTCGCTGCTGCGCCAGTTCATCTATTCGGCCTGCGTGCTGCTGATTGAAATCCCCCTGGGCATCGCCATCGCCCTGACCATGCCAACCAAGGGGCGCTGGTCATCGCTGGTGCTGATCATTCTCGCCATTCCGCTGCTGATACCGTGGAACGTGGTCGGCACCATCTGGCAAATTTTCGGGCGTGCCGACATCGGCCTGCTGGGCTCGACCCTCAACGCCATGGGTATCAGCTACAACTATGCGGCCAATACCATGGACGCCTGGGTCACCGTGCTGGTGATGGATGTGTGGCACTGGACCTCATTGGTAGCGCTGCTGTGCTACTCCGGTCTACGGGCCATCCCGGACGTGTACTACCAGGCCGCACGGATTGATCGTGCCTCTGCCTGGGCAGTGTTCCGACATATCCAGTTGCCGAAGATGAAAAGCGTGTTGCTGATCGCGGTGATGCTGCGGTTCATGGACAGTTTCATGATCTACACCGAGCCCTTCGTCCTCACTGGCGGCGGGCCGGGTAACGCCACCACCTTCTTGAGCCAGACGCTCACCCAGATGGCCGTAGGCCAATTCGACCTGGGCCCGGCGGCGGCGTTTTCCCTGGTGTACTTCCTGATCATCCTGTTGGTGTCCTGGCTGTTCTACACCGCCATGACCCATTCCGACGCCAACCGCTGAGGCCACCGACATGAGCAAGCGCAAGCTTATTCCGTTACTGATCTACATCCTGTTCCTGCTGGTGCCGATCTACTGGCTGTTGAACATGTCGTTCAAGAGCAACACCGAAATCCTCGGCGGCCTGACCCTGTTTCCCCAGGACTTCACCCTGGCCAACTACAAAGTGATCTTCACCGACCCAAGCTGGTACACCGGCTACCTCAACTCGCTGTACTACGTAAGCCTGAACACGGTGATCTCTCTGAGCGTGGCGCTGCCCGCAGCCTATGCGTTCTCGCGCTACCGCTTCCTGGGTGACAAGCACCTGTTCTTCTGGCTGCTGACCAACCGCATGGCGCCACCGGCAGTGTTTCTGCTGCCATTTTTCCAGTTGTATTCCTCCATCGGCCTGTTCGATACGCACATTGCCGTGGCCCTGGCTCACTGCCTGTTCAACGTGCCGCTGGCGGTGTGGATCCTTGAAGGCTTCATGTCCGGTGTACCCAAGGAAATCGACGAAACCGCCTACATCGATGGCTATAGTTTTCCCAAGTTCTTCGTGAAGATTTTTATCCCGCTGATTGGCTCCGGCATCGGCGTCACGGCGTTTTTCTGTTTTATGTTTTCCTGGGTCGAGCTGCTGCTGGCGCGCACCCTGACTTCGGTCAACGCCAAGCCCATCGCGGCGGTGATGACTCGCACGGTTTCGGCCTCGGGTATCGACTGGGGCGTGCTGGCAGCGGCGGGGGTGTTGACCATCCTGCCGGGCATGCTGGTGATCTGGTTTGTTCGCAACCACGTGGCCAAGGGCTTTGCCCTGGGCCGGGTCTAGAGGAATCGATGATGGAATGGATGGCCTGGACCACCCCCACTGCGCTGTTCTTTGGCGGCATCGCGCTGATCCTGGCGGGCATGACCACCTGGGAACTGCGCTCGCCGAGCATCCCCCGGCGCGGTTTTCTGCCGATCAGCACCACCCGTGGTGATCGCTTGTTTATCGGACTTCTCGGCAGCGCCTACCTGCATTTGCTGGTGATCGGCGTTACTGACTGGAGCATCTGGGTGGCGTCCGCGCTCTCCCTGGTATGGCTGTTGAGTGTGATGCGTTGGGGCTAGTGCCCTTATGAATAAACAACCAGGAGGTCTCTATGTTGAATAAAAACAATAAGCTGCGACATAGCATTTCATTGGCCGCCGTACTGGCCCTCAGCGGGTTGAGCGCCTCGGCCTGGGCCGATGCCTATGAAGATGCCGCGAAAAAATGGATCGGCAGCGAGTTCAAGCCCTCCACCCTCACCGAAGCCCAACAGCTTGAGGAGTTGAAGTGGTTTATCAAGGCGTCGGAACCCTTCCGTGGGATGAAGATCAACGTGGTGTCGGAAACCCTCACCACCCACGAATACGAGTCCAAGGTGCTGGCCAAGGCCTTCAGTGAAATCACCGGGATCAAGCTGACCCACGACCTGCTCCAGGAAGGCGACGTGGTGGAGAAGCTGCAGACCCAGATGCAGTCCGACAAGAATATCTATGACGGCTGGGTCAACGATTCCGACTTGATCGGTACGCACTTTCGCTACGGCAAGACCGAATCCATCACCGACCTGATGGCCAACGAAGGCAAGGATTTCACTTCGCCGACCCTGGACCTCAAGGACTTTATCGGCCTGTCCTTCACCACCGCGCCGGACGGCAAGATCTACCAGCTGCCCGATCAGCAGTTCGCCAACCTCTACTGGTTTCGCGCCGACTGGTTCGAGCGCCCGGAGCTGAAAGCCAAGTTCAAGGAGAAATACGGCTACGACCTCGGCGTGCCAGTGAACTGGTCGGCCTATGAAGACATCGCCAAGTTCTTCAGCGAGGACGTCAAGGAAATCGACGGCAAACGCATCTATGGGCACATGGACTACGGCAAGAAAGACCCGTCCCTGGGCTGGCGCTTCACCGATGCCTGGTTCTCCATGGCCGGCGGCGGCGACAAGGGTTTGCCCAATGGCCTGCCAGTGGACGAGTGGGGCATTCGTGTGGAGGACTGCCACCCGGTGGGCTCCAGCGTGACCCGCGGCGGCGATACCAACGGCCCGGCGGCAGTGTTTGCCACGCAGAAATACGTGGACTGGATGAAGGCCTACGCGCCACCGGAAGCAGCCGGCATGACCTTCTCCGAATCCGGCCCGGTGCCGTCCCAGGGCAACATCGCCCAGCAGATCTTCTGGTACACCGCGTTTACCGCCGACATGGTCAAGCCGGGCTTGCCGGTGGTGAACGCCGATGGCACGCCGAAATGGCGCATGGCGCCGTCGCCGGTCGGGCCTTACTGGGAAAAGGGCATGAAGAAGGGCTATCAGGACGTAGGCTCCTGGACCTTCCTCAAGTCCACCCCCGAGAAGCAGAAACTCGCGGCCTGGCTCTACGCGCAGTTCGTCACCTCCAAAACCGTGTCGCTGAAGAAAACCATCGTGGGCCTGACGCCGATTCGTGAGTCCGATATCAACTCCCAGGCCATGACCGACATGGCCCCCAAACTCGGCGGCCTGGTGGAGTTCTACCGCAGCCCGGCCCGCACCGAGTGGTCGCCGACCGGCACCAACGTGCCGGACTACCCACGCCTGGCGCAACTGTGGTGGAGCAACATCGCCGCCGCCGCCAGTGGCGAGAAAACCCCGCAACAGGCGTTGGACAACCTGGCCAAGGAACAGGACGCGATCATGACGCGCCTGGAACGTTCCAAGGTGCAACCGGTATGCGGCCCGAAAATGAACCCCGAGCGTGACGCGCAATACTGGTTCGACCAGCCGGGTGCACCTAAACCGAAATTGGCTAACGAGAAGCCGAAAGGCGAAACCGTGAACTACAACGACCTGCTCAAGCAGTGGGAAGCGGCGCGTAAATAGTTCAGCAGAGTGTGATGAATGTGGGAGGGGGCTTGCTCCCGATAGCGGTGGTTCAGTCACAGATGGAGTGGCTGATACACCGCTATCGGGAGCAAGCCCCCTCCCACATTTGGACCTGCGTTGTGCCGTCAATGACCGCTTGTCCACCCCAACCCAACCTCATTTGAATTTTTCGCACATTCCAATGCTCTGCTTTTTAGAAGCGCACATTTTTGAGCGCTCTTGCGGGGCCACCTTGTGGGAGGCCCGTTGTAACGGACTTTGCGGAAACTGCCATCATGACACTCCTTACAGCGCTGTCAGGCCAGCCGGCCTCCATGACCCCATCGGCTCACGGCCCCTACCAGGAGCTTTACCAGCAGCTTTATGGGGAAACCCATGGCTGTGAAGAAGCTGCGCGCAACTTCCTGCAAGCGCAATTGGCCCAGGTACGCGAGGTATCCAGTGAATTGCCCGAAATGCCCGAGCAATTGCCGGCCTGGGTCGAACAGCGTTGTGCAGACGTGGCCCAGGCTTACGCGGACTACCTTGACCAACGCCAGCAAGGCCGGCCCCGTCGCTATTTCCAGAACAAGGCCCATGCGTTGTATTTCCTGCAGCGCGTAGGCCCGACCAAACAGGTGGATGGCGCCTGGCTCAACGGCTTGCTGCGTTATTGGCAGGACCCGCGTTTCGATGGCCTGCTCACCACCTACCTGGAAGAGTTGGGCGATGGCGAGGCCGCGCAGAACCATGTGGTGATCTACCGTAAATTGCTCAGCGACCACGATGCCGACAGCGAAGCCGGCCTCGACGATGACCACTACCTGCAAGGTGCGCTGCAATTAGCCCTGGGCCTGTGCGCCGAAGAGTTCCTGCCGGAGATCATCGGCTTCAACCTGGGCTACGAACAGTTGCCCCTGCACCTGCTGATTACTTCCTACGAGCTGAGCGAGCTGGGCATCGACCCCTATTACTTCACCCTCCACGTCACCATCGACAACGCCAGCAGCGGCCATGCCTGCAAGGCCGCGCAATCGGTGCTGAGCCTGTTGCCGCTGGGCGAGGGCCGGGCGGATTTCTACCGGCGCGTGGCGCAAGGGTATCGCCTCAATGATCTTGGCCCGGGCACCACGGCTGTGATCAAGCAATTCAACCTGCAGGACGAAGTGGTCGCCATGCTTGAACGCAAGCGCACCTTCGGCCAGCACATGCATTCGGATTACTGCCGCTTCGAAGGCAAGACCGTCAACCAGTGGCTGGCCAAGCCGGGGCAGATCGGCGATTTCCTCAAGGCCCTGGAAGACAAGGGCTGGATCAAACGCAACCAGGATCCCGCCGAGAGCCGCTTCTGGCAACTGATCGAGGGCGCCGGCGCGGCGATGTTTGGTGTGTTCAGCGGCTATGAAAAACAACTGATGCATGACTGGATCGCCGGGGACTGGAACAGCAGCCAGCGCGTGCCGCCGGTGCGTCCGGGACGTGGCAGCCGTTTCTCCCGCGAACAGCATCGCCCGGCAGACCCCGATACCCAGGCCTTGGTGGATTCGCTGTGGCAACTGCCAGACGAGCAGCAACTCAGTAGCCTTATTCCGTGGATGTCGGCACGACGTCACTGCACGCCCGCAGGGTTGTACGCGACCCGCCGCTTTATCCAACTGCGTGCGCGTCTGCGCTAAGGAACCTGCCCATGTCTGCACAACAACTCGCTGATCGCGCCTTGCTGAACCTGGGCCGAGGGTTGAAGGAAAGCGGCTATCGTTTTATCACGCCGACGCCCCTGACCCACGAGCGTGTCTACCGGCGATTGGCGACGCCGCTGGCGATGAATATGCGTGACGTATTCGGCTGGTCGATGCCGTTCGACAATGAGCTGCTGCCTGAGGCGTTTCGCGAAGAGTTGCTGCAAGCCGGCGCGATCGAAAAACATGACGCTTTGTGGCGCAGCACGGTGCGTTGGTCGAGCCTCGATGGGCTGCTGTTTGCCCATTCACCATTTCCTACCGTACAAGCCGATGCGGTATTTTTCGGCCCCGACAGTTACCGTTTTGCCCAAGTGATCGAAGCCCATCTGCAACAGCGTTTCGAGCCGCTCAAACGCGCGGTGGATATCGGCTGCGGTGCCGGTGTCGGCGCCCTGGTGGTTGCCCGCGCACGGCATGACGCCGAGGTGCTGGCGGTGGATATCAACCCCCGCGCCCTGCGCATGACTGCGGTGAATGCCGAGTTGGCCGGGCTGAGTAACGTCAGTGCCTATCACAGCGATGTGCTGGCCAGCGTCGAGGGTGAATTCGACCTGATCGTCGCCAACCCTCCGTACATGAATGACGATTGCCAGCGCGCCTATCGCCATGGCGGCGGCGCGTTGGGCGAGCAGTTGTCGGTGCGCATCGTCAGCGAGTCCATCGGGCGCCTGGCCCTTGGCGGCAGCCTGGTGCTCTACACCGGCGTGGCGATGGTGGCAGGTGGCGATCCGTTCCTGGAGGCAGTCAAGCCGTTGTTGGCCAACGATGCCTATGGCTGGACCTACCGTGAGTTGGACCCCGACGTCTTTGGCGAAGAACTCGACAAACCGGGGTATGAAGGTGTGGAGCGCATCGCCGTGGTCGCGCTTACCGTCACTCGGCTGCGCTGACGTCCATGCTTACCTTTGGTATCGAAGAGGAATATCTGCTCACCGATCTGCACACCCGCTGCATGCTCGCCGAACCCTCGGCGGCGGTGCTGGCGGCCTGCCGTGAGGCGATTGGCGGTGGCTTCGCCTATGAGATGTTCCAAGGGCAGATCGAGGCCGCCTCACCAGTCTTCACTACCAGCGGCGAAGCGGCGGATTACCTGGCGACAGTGCGCGGCAACCTGGCCGAGGCCCTGGGCGAATTCGGCCTCGGTGCCGTGTGTGCCGGCAGCCATCCCCTGGCCGATTGGCGCACGCAACGGCCAACCCCACAGGCGCATTTTCAGCAACTGTTCGATGATATCCAGTATGTGGCGCGGCGCAGTGTGTTGTGCGGGCTGCACGTGCATGTGCAGGTCCCGCAAGCACTGGACCGCATCGCCGTGATGAACCAGGTGTCGCCATGGCTGCCGTTGCTGTTGCTGCTCAGTTGCTCCTCGGCGTTTTGGGACGGCGCGCCCAGCGGCTTCATGAGCTACCGCCAGGCGGCTTGTGATGAGTGGCCGCGCATGGGCGTGCCCGAACATTTTGCCGATTGGAACGAGTACCTGCGCTACCTTGCCTTGCTGCAGCGCATGGGCGCGATCAAGGCCGATGGCAACGGCTGGTGGGGCATTCGCCCGGCGGCGCGTTACCCAACCCTTGAACTGCGCATGACCGATGCCTGCCCACGGCTGGCGGATGCCTTGGCCCTTGTCACGCTGTTTCGGGTGATGGTCACCCACGCATGCTCTATGGAACGCCCTGGCGCCGGGTTCAGCGCCCAAGCGCGTTGGCTGCTCAAGGAAAATCGCTGGCAGGCTAAACGCTACGGTGCAGCGGGCCGGTTTGCGTTGGACGACACGGGTGCCATGGGCAGCGCTGAGCAATGGTTGCAATGCGCCCGACAGACCTTTGCCGCCACCGCCGAAGCCATGGGCGAGGCGCAGCTGTTCGATTCCCTGCAAGCACTGCTGCGGCGCGGCAACAGCGCGACCGAACAATTGCGCTGGCACGCCCAGGCGCGGGCCGATGGGGCCGATGACTTGGAGTGCCTGCGCCATGTGGTCGACCAGTTGCTGGCCCAGAGCAGGGGCGACCACTGATCGGGTGCTGCACCGGTTGAAGGAACACTGACGCACTTGCGCCGCCCTTAACTAGTAACCCCTCAACGGCAGGAGCGCAGAGCATGCGAGCGATGACTTACCAGGGCGCACACAAGGTGCAGGTCGACACGGTGCCCGATCCGACCATTGAACAACCCGACGATATCATTCTGCGTGTCACCGCCACGGCCATCTGCGGCTCGGACCTGCACCTGTACCGAGGCAAGATCCCCACCGTGGAACACGGCGACATCTTCGGCCATGAATTCATGGGCATCGTCGAAGAAACCGGCCCGGCGGTCACCGCGGTGCAGCGTGGCGACCGCGTGGTGATTCCGTTCGTGATTGCCTGTGGCGATTGCTTTTTCTGCCAGCTCCAGCAATACGCCGCCTGCGAAACCACCAACGACGGGCGCGGGGCGATCCTGAATAAAAAAGCTATTCCACCGGGCGCGGCGCTGTTCGGCTATAGCCGCCTGTACGGCGGCATTCCCGGCGGCCAGGCGGAGTTGGTGCGGGTGCCCAAGGCCAACACCGGGCCGTTCAAGGTGCCGGGCACCCTGGCCGATGATAAGGTGCTGTTCCTCTCCGATATCCTGCCCACCGCCTGGCAGGCGGTGACCAATGCCGGTATCGGCAAGGGCTCAAGCGTGGCGATCTATGGCGCCGGGCCCGTGGGCCTGCTCAGTGCGGCGTGCGCGCAGATGCTGGGGGCCGGGCAAATCTTCATGGTCGACGACCATCCGTACCGGCTGGCCTATGCGCAGAAGATGTACGGCGTGATCCCGATCAACTTCGAAGAAGACGATGACCCGGCCGATACCATCATCCGCCAGACCGCCGGCATGCGTGGCGTCGATGGCGTGGTGGATGCGGTAGGTTTCGAAGCCAAGGGCAGCACCACGGAAACCATCCTCACCACCCTCAAGATCGAAGGCAGCAGCGGCAAGGCCCTGCGCCAGTGCATCGCTGCCGTACGCCGCGGTGGCGTGGTCAGCGTAGCCGGGGTGTACGCCGGATTTATCCACGGCTTCATGTTCGGCGATGCCTTCGACAAGGGCCTGACCTTCAAGATGGGCCAGACCCATGTGCAGCGCTTTCTACCCGAGCTGCTGGAGCATATCGAACTGGGGCACCTGAACCCCGAGGCGATCGTCACCCATCGGCTGTCCCTGGAACAGGCCGCGCGGGGCTATGAACTGTTTGATAAAGCCGAGGAAGAGTGCCGCAAGGTGATCCTCCTGCCGGGGGGAGACGACCGGCCGCTCACTGAACCGGTGGGCGAACTGACCCCTGAGTTGCGTATACAGGGCGTTCCTGGCTTCTGAGCCAATACCCGGAAAAATGTGGGAGCTGGCTTGCCTGCGATGGCGGTGTGACAGTCACTGCATCTGTTACTGCACTACCGCTTTCGCAGGCAAGCCAGCTCCCACATTGGCCTGTATCAGGCCGCAGCTTGCGGCTGAATGCGCAGTTCGCCGTCGACATCCTTGACCAGCCCACTGGCCACGAACAACGGCGCCAGGCGCTTGTGCAACTGCGGCTCGACAAACTCCTTCACCATCTCCAGCACCAGCACGCCACTGAGCGGCAGCTCGACCTTGGTGTACGACAACCACGCCTTCTTCAACGCCATCAACACATCACTGCCCGCTGTCGAAGCAAAGCGACGGTGCATCGGCTTACCGTCGAAGGTGAACGTGTGCTGGAACTCATAGCCGCTTTCATCACCGCCGCTGGCAGCACACCGTACGCAGGTGCACGGGCCGTCACCAAAGGCGCTGCGCAGGTAAGCGTTGAAGTCCACCACGGGCTTGAGTGACAGGCGCTTATCAACCTCGAACAGGTCCCCGGTCATTTTTTCGTCAGTGTTCAACGTCCATTTCCTCGCAGGTCAGTAGCGGCATTTCAAAGCGCGGCACAATACCAGCCGAGCGCGGGTTTGTGGGTTATTTGCATGACAATAGATCCCGATATCTGTTCGAGCCCTATGAAGCGCAGGCGGCCAACCCCATTCTAGACATGAAATGCCGTCAAAAGTGTGGGAGGGGGCTTGCCCCCGATGGCGGCCTGACAGCCGACCAGGATGTTGGATCAGACTGAGTACATATCCGTTATTTGGGCAACGGCCACTTAGGGTTCCGCTTTTACAGCGGGTCACTTTGGAAAAGAGCCCCAAATCCCTGTCGAATTCCGGCCTGCGTGGTTTAACGGGGCGCCTAAGATCAAGATCAAAAGCAGATCAAGATCAAGAGCGGCTCGCTTCGCATCGTGGTTACTGATAGTTGCTACGTCAGAGTTGTGTAGATACCCATGCTCATCGGGGGCAAGCCCCCTCCCACATTTTGATCCTCACAGCCCCAAAGGATCAGCGAAAAAACTCACCAGGTGTCGTTTCAAACTGCTGACGAAACGCATTGATAAATGCCGACGTCGATTCATACCCACACCCCAATGCCACATCCGTCACCCGCTCGCCTTGTTCCAGGGCGGGCAGGGCGCTCAGCAGGCGCAGGCGCTGGCGCCAGGCGCGGAAAGTCAGCCCGGTGTCACTCAGGAACACGCGGCTGAGGGTCTTTTCGCTGACCCCCAGCTTGGCGCTCCACCCCCCCAATGTGGTCTGCTGCTCCGGGCGCAGGCTCAGGCTGCGATAGATCTGCCGCAGCCGTGGGTCATGGGGCAACGGCAACATCAGGTCCACCTGGGGCGCGGCGGCGAGTTGGTCGAGCAGCACCTGGGCCAGGCGTCCATCGGGTCCGTCCTGGGCATATTCCACCGGCACTTCGCTGAAACTGCGGATCAACTCGCGTAGCAGGCTGCTCACCTCCAGCACCTGGCAACGCTCGGCGGCCCAGGCGGTGACGCTGCAATCGAGGTACAAACTGCGCATTTCGGTATGGGGCGAACTGAACACCCGATGGGGCATGCCCGCCGGGATCCACACTGCACGTTGTGGCGGCGCGACGAAGCGGCCAACGCTGGTCTGGATCTCCAGCACCCCGGAAATCGCATAGGACAACTGCACCCACGGGTGACTGTGCCGTCGTGTCAGCGCCCGATTGGGCAAAGATTCAGTACGCCCATACACCGGCCGTGGCAGGCTGTAAAGCCCAGGTACACTGCGTCGCACGGCTTTTTCATGTCCTTTAGGCGGCATTTACTGGCTCATTGGCGTTAGTCGGTAACAGGCGGTTACGTTAGAGTCGCCACGACGCTCTTGGCAACCCCCGGAAGACTTGCTTATGAACCGCCCGCGCTTTCTACCTGATAACTTCACCCTGACCCTGATCGCCACGGTGATCCTCGCCTCCCTGCTACCAGCCAGCGGCCAGACCGCCGTGGCCTTCGGCTGGGTCACCAACCTGGCCATCGCGCTGCTGTTTTTCCTGCACGGAGCCAAGCTGTCGCGCAATGCTATCGTCGCCGGTGCCGGCCACTGGCGTTTGCATTTGCTGGTGTTCAGCCTGACCTTCGTACTGTTTCCGCTGCTGGGCCTGGCGCTCAAGCCGGTGCTGTCGCCCCTGGTCGGCAAAGACTTGTACATGGGCATGCTTTACCTCTGCGCATTGCCGGCGACGGTGCAATCGGCGATTGCCTTTACGTCCCTTGCCCGGGGCAATATCCCGGCGGCGATTTGCAGCGCGGCGGCTTCGAGCCTGTTCGGAATTTTCCTGACGCCGTTGCTGGTGGCACTGCTGCTCAATGTGCAGGGGGACGGCGGCTCTACGGTCGACGCGATCTTGAAGATCAGCGTGCAATTGCTGCTGCCATTCATCGCCGGGCAAATCGCCCGCCGCTGGATCGGTGACTGGGTAGGTCGCAACAAAGCCTGGCTGAAATTCGTCGATCAGGGGTCGATCCTGCTGGTGGTCTATGGCGCGTTCAGCGAAGCGGTCACCGAAGGTATCTGGCACCAAATCCCATTGTGGCAACTGGGCGGTCTGGTGGTGGCCTGCTGCGTATTGCTCGCGCTGGTGCTGGTGGCGTCTACGCTGCTGAGCAAGGCGTTTGGCTTTAACCAGGAAGACCGCATCACCATCCTGTTCTGCGGCTCGAAGAAAAGCCTGGCCACCGGTGTGCCCATGGCCCAGGTGCTGTTCGCCGGGGCGAGCATGGGCGTGTTGATTTTGCCGTTGATGCTGTTCCACCAGATCCAACTGATGGTGTGCGCGGCGCTGGCCCAGCGTTATGCCCAGCGCCCGGAAAGCATTCCGGAGCTGATGGCACGGGTGGACCCGTGATCCGCCTCAACAACCGCCCGAGAAACCTATAGAATGCTCGGCGGCGGCGCTTGTCCTGGGCGGCGCTTGATCATCGCCAGAGTACCGCGCCCGTCAATGAGCCTTTCAGCCGCAACCCCCCAAGCCAATTGGCAACCGGTCATCGCCCTGGCGCTGGCCGCGTTTGTGTTCAATACCACCGAATTTGTCCCCGTCGGGCTGCTCAGCGCCATTGGCGCCAGCTTTGACATGCCCGTGGCCAGCGTCGGCCTGATGCTCACCATTTACGCGTGGATCGTGTCGCTGACCTCGCTGCCGGTGATGCTGCTGACCCGCAACGTCGAACGGCGCAAATTGCTGATCGTGCTGTTCGGCCTGTTTATCGTCAGCCATATCCTTTCCAGCGTGGCCACCAGCTTCGGCTTGCTGATGGTCAGTCGGGTCGGCATCGCCCTGGCCCATGCGTTGTTCTGGTCGATCACTGCTTCACTGGCTGTGCGCCTGGCGCCAGAGGGCAAGCAGGTGCAGGCCCTTGGCTTGTTGGCCACGGGTACTTCCCTGGCGATGGTGCTGGGCATTCCGTTGGGCCGTCTGTTGGGCGAGGCCATGGGCTGGCGTACCACCTTCCTGGTGATCGCCGCCTTCGCCGCCGCCCTGGTGTTCTGGCTGGCGCGCACCTTACCGCTGCTGCCCAGCCAGAACTCCGGTTCCCTGCGCAGCCTGCCACTGCTGTTCAAGCGCCCGGCGCTGGTGGCGCTCTACGTGCTGACCGCGATGACGGTCACCGCGCAATTCACCGCCTACAGCTATATCGAACCCTTCGTCGAAGGCGTCGCCGGGCTGGGCGGCAGTGCGGTGACGTTGATCCTGTTGGTGTTCGGTGGGGCCGGCATTATCGGTTCGTTGTTGTTCAGCCTGGTGCATCGCTTCAACCCCCATGTCTTCGTGATCAGCACGGTGTTCCTGCTTGCCGCGTGCCTGGCCCTGATGCTGCCGTTGAGCGGCGCCGAGTCTTACCTGGTGGTATTGAGCATTTTCTGGGGCATGGCGATCATGGGCTTTGGCCTGGCCATGCAATCCAAGGTGCTGGTGCTTGCACCGGACGCCACCGACGTGGCGATGGCGATGTTTTCCGGCATCTACAACATCGGCATCGGCGGCGGTGCGCTGATGGGCAGTTGGGTCGGCAGCCACTTCGGCTTCGCCTGGATCGGCGCGGCGGGCGGGTTTCTGGCGGCGCTGGCGCTGGTGGGGTATTGCCTGGCGATTCGGCGGTTTGGGCAGGGTGTGCCGCTCAACAAATAAATTCACAGGGACTGGTGATTGATGAAGTACTTAATTGTTGTATGTGTTCTGTTATCGCTCAGTGGCTGTGTTACCAACCAGTTGCACTTTGCGGCGTACTCGACGCAGACCGAGTTGGCGGCAATCAAAGGTCGTGTTGTACAGGCCGATATCGTGCAAGTGACTGGCGGTGAAAAGTGTACGCGCTGTAAGGAGTCGAGCAAGATTGTCTGGCATGCTGCGAATTACAATGTCGGCCTTTACGAGGGGTTCGCCAACGTTCCTGTTGACGACTGGACCGAGTTCACTAAACGTGCTGTGGGCGTTTCTCCCACTTCGGCACTCAAAACCAGCGTCGAAATCGACAGAGTCTTCGTCAAGACTTGGAACTCTCCTGACTATTACGCCTGTGAGGTTAGCCTGACGGTGGACATCGCCGGTGCGAAATACCCTGGGCGCTCCCGGCTCAAGTTGAAGCAGGTGGGGCAAAGCTTAATCGGTAATAAGCTTGCTGCTCTTAACGCGCAGGTATTGGATACTGTAGGCCTGACAGTTAAAGCGGCCTATATGGATGCTTTGACCAACTATCACAAGGTGCGCTGACTGCCGCCAAGCAGAATTAGGGTGGCGGACCACTTCCCGCCGGCCTTGTTTACCTTAGGGTTGCCAGGTCTGTACTGCCTTGGCATCCACCGCTTTGGGCAACAGCCCCGCCTTGAAGAATGCATCGGCAATCTTCTGCTGCTCCCCCAGTTGCTCGAGTGTCACCGGCTGCACCTGATAGCTGCGGTGCGCATTGGCAGCTTCCACCGTCGCTGCATCCAGGTTGCCCCATAACGGCCCGAGCACTTTTGCCGCTTCCTGCGGATGGGCCTTGACCCATTGACCGGCTTGTTCCAACTGCGCGTATACCACCTTCAACACCTCGGGATGAGCCTGGGCGTAAGGCGTGCCGGTCAGGTAATAACGCTTGTAGCTCGCCAACCCGGCGCCGTCCGCCAGGGTGCGCGTGGGCAGTTGCCGCTGCACGCTGGTGAGGAAAGGCTCCCAGGTGACCCATGCATCCACCTTGTTGTTTTCAAAGGCGGCGCGGCCGTCAGCGGGGGACAGATAGGCTGGCTGGATATCGGCAAACGCCAGGCCGGCTTTGTTCAACGCGGCGATCAATAAATAGTGAGTGCCTGCGGCTTTGGTCACGGCGATTTTCTTGCCCTTGAGGTCCGTCAACTGCTGGATTGACGAGTCCTTGCGTACAACGATGGCCTGGGCCGCGGGCGAGGGCGCTTCCTGGGCGAAGTAGGTGAGCTGGGCCTGGGCTGCCTGGGCAAAAATCGGCACGGTATCGGCCACATCGGCGCTGATATCCACGTTGCCGACGTTCAGCGCTTCGAGCAAGGGCAGGCCGCTGGGGAACTCATGCCAACTGACGTCGACGTGGTCGGCCTTGAGGGCTTTTTCCAGGGTGCCCTGGGTTTTGAGCAGGGTGATCAGGGTCGAGGATTTCTGATAGCCGATGCGCAGGGTTTCCTGAGCCTGGGCACTTACAGCGACAGAAAAAGCCAGCAATCCTAATACAGCGGCGAGAGGGTGGCGAAGGGGCATGAGGCGCTCGATTTTTCAACAAAATGAACCGAAGCATAATGTTCTGAAAACCATTCTATAAATACTCTTTTGATCTGAGCTTAAGGCGCTTTTTTCGGGTTTTGCTGAATCTGGTATATCCATAGAGTTATATGTTTCTATCATAATAACCTGTCATTAATATAATGAAAGCACAATCAATCTGCGTATAAACAAGGATATCGTGCATGGCTGCCTTCGACCCTTTAACCCGTCGCCGTCTGCTCGGCATGGCCGGCCTGACCCTGGCCAGCCTGACGCTGCCGCGCCTGGTCTTTGCTGGCGACGCACACGCCAGCCACAACACCCCCGAGGAACCCGCCGGCACCGGTGAGTTCATCCGCCTCGACGCACCGCGCAAGTTGAAATTGGCAGTCAATCTCAACGCGGTGTGCCTGGCGCCGGTGGTGATCGCCCACGGCCAGGGCTTCTTCACTCAACACAACCTGGACGTGGAACTGGTCAACTTCGGTAACTCCACCGAGGTATTGCTCGAAGCCATCGCCACCGGCAAGGCTGACGCTGGGGTAGGCATGGCGTTGCGTTGGCTCAAGGCTCTGGAACAGGGCTTCGACGTGAAGCTCACCGCCGGCACCCACGGTGGTTGCCTGCGCTTGCTCAGTGCGGCAAGCGGCGGCGTGAGCAAGCTGGAAGACCTCAAGGGCAAGGCCATTGGCGTCACCGACATGGCCAGCCCGGATCGCAATTTCTTTTCGATCCTACTGAAAAAGCACGGGGTCGATCCGGTGCGCGATGTGGAATGGCGCCTGTACCCGGCCGACTTGTTGGGCACCGCCTTGGAGCGTGGCGAAGTGCAGGCGGTCAGCGGCAGTGATCCGTTCATGTACCGCCTGATCAAGTCCGGCGTGGCACGCGAGCTGTCCACCAACCTGGTGGAGGAATACGCCAACCTCAGTTGCTGCGTGGTCGGCGTCACCGGCAAGTTGGTGCGCGAGGACAAACGCGTAGTCGCGGCCCTGACCCAGGCGATCCTCGAAGCCCATGATTATTCCGTGCAACACCCCGAAGCCGTGGCCAAAGGCTTCCAGGCTTTTGCACTGAACACCTCTACCGAAGAAGTGCAGGCGATTCTCCACGATCACACCCACGGCCACCACGCGGTGGGCGCAGCGCTGACTGAGGAAATCACCACCTATGTTACCGACCTGAAAACCGTGGAGGTGATCAGCAAAGGCACCGACCCGGTGGAATTCGCCAAGGAGATCACCGCCGATGTCTTCAGTTGACGCCACCACCCTCAACCCGCCCCTGGCCCTCAAGCTCGGCTGGCAGGGCGCAGCCGTAGTAGCAGCCTGGGTGGCCGTCGCGCTGCTGATCAGCTATTGGCCCAACGCGACACGCCACTGGCCGATGACCCAAGGCTTGGCCAATTTCTGCGTGGGCGTGGCCGTGGTGTTCAGTACGTTGAGCCTGTTGGGGCGCACGCTGTCGACACTGGCGCTGCGCCTGCGCAATGCCACGCCCTGGCTGATTGCGTTGCCGCTGCTGCTGGGTCTTTGGGAACTGCTCACGGCCAAGCTTGCGCTGTTACCGGTGCCGTTCTTCGCACCGCCCCAGGCCCTGCTGGCGGTGTATATCGAAGACTACCCGCGCTTGGCCGACAGCCTGCTGCACTCGGCATTGCTGCTGGGCTCGGGCGTGGCCCTCGGCGCGGCGACGGGGTTTATCGCCGGCGTGGCCATCGGTTGGTCCACGCGCATCGGCTATTGGCTGCACCCGGTGCTGCGCATCCTCGGCCCGGTGCCTTCCACTGCACTGTTGCCACTGTGTTTTTTTCTGTTTCCCAGCAGTTGGAGCGCCAGCGTGTTTCTAATCGCCCTGGCCACCTGGTTTCCGGTCACGGTGCTGACCTGGTCGGGGGTGGCTAGTGTCGATAAAGCTTATTACGACGTGGCCCGCACCCTCGGCGCCAAGCCCGGTTTCCTGATCTTCAAAGTGGCGATTCCGGCGGCGATGCCCCATGTGTTTGTCGGCCTGTTCATGGGCTTGGGCGCCTCATTCTCAACCTTGGTGGTGGCGGAAATGATGGGGGTCAAGTCCGGCATCGGCTTTTACCTGCAATGGGCCCAGGGCTGGGCGGCTTACGCGAATATGTACGCTGCATTGTTGATCATGGCCCTGGCCTGTTCGGGGTTGATCACCGGATTGTTCCTGGTGCGTGATCGGTTGCTTGCCTGGCAGAAAGGAACGATGAAATGGTAGCCCTCGCACCAACAGCAGCGGCATCGACAGGGTTGGCGCTGAGCATTGAAAACCTCAGCCACGGCTTTGCCTTGGACGGCCAGCATTTGCCGGTGCTGGAACGGGTCTCGTTGGACGTGGCAGCGGGAGAATTCGTCGCGTTGCTGGGCCCGTCTGGGTGTGGAAAATCCACCTTGCTGCGCCTGGTGGCCGGGCTTGAGCCGGCGGACAGCGGCAGGTTGCTGGCCGACGGGGAGCCCATCACCGGCCCGGACCCCAGCCGCGTGGTGGTGTTCCAGGACCCGACGCTCTACCCGTGGCGACGGGTGTGGGACAACGTCGCGGTGGGCCTGGAGGCCCAGGGCTTGCTCAAGAGCCATGCGGCGAAGGTCGACCAGGCCCTGGAGAAAGTCGGCCTCAGCCAGTTTGCCCGGGCTTACCCGCGACAACTCTCCGGCGGCATGGCGCAACGGGTGGCCCTGGCCCGCGCACTGGTCAATGAGCCGCGGCTGCTGATTCTTGATGAGCCACTGGGCAAGCTGGACTCCCTGACGCGAATCACCATGCAAAAGGAGTTGATTGGGCTGTGGCAGAGCCAGGGGTATACGGCGTTGCTGGTGACCCATGATGTGGAAGAGGCGCTGCTGTTGGCCAACCGGGTGGTTGTGTTCAGCGATCGGCCAGCCAAGGTTCAGGCGCAGTTGACGATTGAGCGGCCGTATCCCAGGCATCGGGATGATCCTTATCTAGTGGATTTGCGGCACAGCATTTTGGGGTTGTTGGGGTTGGGGGGCGATTGGTAGCCGGTCAGCCCTGGACACAAAATGTGGGGCTTGCCCCCGATATAGGTAGTCCTTATAGCCGACCTGATCATTGTCGCGTTGGGTAATACACGGGATCTCACATCCGATCGCTGATATGCAGTGACGAAGCGAAGGCTAGCCAGTGGATTGAGCAGGCGACACAGGCCAAATGTGGGATTAGAAGCTTGTGCTGTCGTCTGTGGCATACATCCACCGCAACAACGAATGCCGCCCGCTGATGCCCAGCTTGATCGCTGCGCGCTTGAGGTAACTTTCGATGGTGTTGACCTTCAACGCCATTTGCTCGGCCAGTTCCGGCGCAGTGCGGCCGGCCAGCAGGCCCACGCATACTTCCAGCTCACGCTTGGACAGGCTCAGCCCCGACTGCACCAGGCGCTCCTGGATGCGTCGGCGCAGGGTGTCGATGCCCTGGTTTTGCGGCACTGGCGTCGCATTGTCCTGGCGGCACGGCTGGATCGCGGTGATGTGCTTTTCCACCATGGGCAGCAACAGCGTGGAGAAGTCCTGCAGCATGCTGCGCTCTTGCGCGGAAAAACTCTCGGATGGGTGTGAGCGGTACACCGACAGTACGTAGCGCACATCGTCCTTGCGCCGTGTGAGGTGCAGTTGTGCCGCAGGTTGCTCAGGCCCCATGGCCGCCACCGAGTCGGTGTAGACCGGGCTGATCTTGCGGCGGCTGTGGCCTTGGCTGCTGACCCGCAGCTGGGTGATATGGGTGGCGTCCACTGCCAATTGGGTGAGGATAAGATCATGCAGCATGCGTGGGAAATGGCGGCTGCCGGTGCTGGCGATGACCTTGCCTATATGGGGGAACAGGTGTGAGTTCATCAATTCGTCCATGAGTATCGAGCGCGGGCATCCAGCCTTATAGCGACGGAGTTTAACAAGGTGACCAATATGAATAACCCGCAGTGATAATGCTTCCCGCCGAGACCCATGCTAGTACAGGCTGGCGAAGGGAAGGGGTTTCCAACCGAAAAAAAACAGATTAAACCCTATAGCGACGAGCGATAAGTTCGACCACCGCTGGTAGGAAAGAATAACGCGTGATGAGGCGTTACCTCAGGACGTGGGCTGCCGTTGCGGCAGGGCGCACGCTGGGGCGGCTGCACTTGGCCAGGGCCTGGTGCACATCCGCCAGCAGGTCCGCGACATCCTCAAGCCCCACCGACAAACGCACCAAGCCTTCGCTGATACCGTGCTGCGCTCGTTCCTCGGGGGTGTAGGTGGAATGGGTCATGCTCGCCGGGTGTTGGGCCAGTGACTCGGCGTCCCCCAGGCTCACCGCGCGGGTGAACAGGTGTAATGCGTTCATGAAGCGCCGGCCCATCTCGATGCCGCCCTTGAGTTCAAAGGCAATCATGCCGCCGGGCAGCTTCATCTGTCGTTTCGCCAGCTCGTACTGCGGGAAAGATCGCAGCCCGGGGTAGGTTACCCATTGCACGGCCGGGTGCGTCTGCAAGGCTTCGGCCACTGCCTGGGCGCTGCTGCAATGGCGGTCCATGCGCAGGGCCAGGGTCTTGAGGCCGCGCATCAGCAACGACGCGTCCTGGGGCGACATCACGGCACCGGTCAGGTCCTTGAGCCCTTGCAGACGAATGCGCTGCGCCAGGGCATGACTGCTCACGGCAATGCCTGCGGTGATGTCGCCATGGCCGCTGAGGTATTTGGTGGCAGAGTGCACCACCACATCCGCGCCCAACTCCAGCGGACGTTGCAGGTAAGGGGTGCAGTAGGTGTTATCCACCACCAGGGTGATATTCGGCTGGCGATGGGCTAGCTCGGCCACCGCGGCGATGTCGATCAGGCGCAGGTTGGGGTTGGCCGGGGTCTCGCAATAGATCATGCGGGTCGCCGGGGACAGCGCCGCTTGCAGGGCGGCCAGGTCGGTCAGGTCGACGTGCCGCACCTGGATGCCGAACTCGCCGATGCCGTGGTGCAACAGCGCGAAGGTACAGCCGTAGAGGGTTTGGCTGACGATGATCTCATCGCCCGGGCGCAGCAGGGTCCAGAACGTCGCGGCAATCGCGCCCATGCCGGAGCTGAACGCCACCGCGGCCTCGCCGTTTTCCAGGCTGGCCATGCGCGATTCCAGCAAGGCCAGGGTCGGGTTGGAAATGCGCGTGTAGAAGTGGCCGCTGGCTTCACCGGCAAAGCAGGCGGCGCCATATTCGGCGGTAGGAAAGGCGAAGGTGGCCGACAGGTAGATCGGTGGCACCAGGGCGCCGTGGTGGTCCTTGGGGTCGTAGCCGTGATGAATCGCACGGGTAGAAAAGCCGGATGCGGGATGTTTATTGTTCATGTCGGGCGCTCCTTATTTCCTACAATGCTATGCTCATAACCGCAGATGAACCTTGCAAAAAATGCTGGGAAAAGCCGCGTTTGTGGATCAAACACCGATAAAAACAAGGATTAGAGGCACGTCATGCCCATCAAGCTGGACCGTACTGATAAAGCGCTGTTAAACGCATTGCAAGGCAACGCCCGCCTGACCGTGGCCGAACTGGCCGAGCGGGTGGCCTTGACCACGTCACCATGCTGGCGGCGGGTGCGCGCCCTGGAGGACAGCGGGGTGATCAGTGGCTACCAGGCGATCCTCTCACCCAAGGCGCTGGGCTACGGCGTGACGGCCTTTGTCAGCATCATGATGGACAGCCACACCCAGGACATCGCCCGGGCGTTCGAGCAGCGGCTGTTGGAAATTCCGGAAATCGTGGCCTGCCATAACGTGTCGGGGCGCTATGACTTTTTGCTGGAAGTGGTGGCCAAGGACCTGGAGTCTTTTGGCGAGTTTGCTCGCGAAGTCTTGCAGACGTTGCCCTGCGTCAAGGAGATCTACTCAAGCTTTTCCTATAAGTCGGTGCGGCCGTTGCGGGTGATTCCGCTGCCGGGGTGAAAGGTTCATTGGGCGACGCTTACGCGCGGGAATTGCTCTGGGCAACCCCATGCAACAACAGCGCCTCAAACACCCGCTGCACCCGTGGCTCATCGCTATGGGCCACGTTGAAGCGCATCGAGTCACGATGGGCCGGGTCGTAGCCAAACAGCGCGCCGGGCGCGAGCACCATGCTGCGTTTCAATGCCTCCTGGGCCAGCAGTTCACCGTTGACCCCCGGCGGCAGGCGCGCCCAGATAAACATCCCGCCTTCATAGGCCATCGGCAGTTCGCAACCGCAACGCTTGAGCCATTGCTCGACGCGCCCGCCGGCCTCGACCAGGCGTTGCACCATGCGCTTGCGATGCTTGGCGTAGCTGCCTTCGCTGAGCATGCGGTAGACGATCTGCTCAAACAGTTCCGAGGTCACGCCGCCGCTCATCAATTTCATATTGGTCAGGTTGGCGGCCAGTTGCGGCGCGGCCACCACGTAGCTGACTCGGGTGTTGGCGCTGAGGATCTTCGAGAACCCCGACAGGTAGGTGACCTGGTCCAGCCCGGCAACGGCGGCCAGGCGCGGTGGCGGGTTGGGGTGCAGGTCGCCGTAGAGGTCATCCTCGACGATATGGCAGTGGTACTGCTGGGTCAGTTGCAGCAGGCGAAACGCCTGGCTTGGGCTGAAGGAGTGGCCGGTGGGGTTATGCAACACGCTGGTGGTCAGGTACAGGCTGGGGCGGTGTTCGGCGAGCAGGTGTTCGAGGGCGGTGAAGTCGAAACCGTCGGGGCGGCGCTCGATGGTGATGACCTTGACGCCGTGCAGCGCCAGGTTGGCGTGGAAGTTGAAGTAGCACGGCGCATCGAGCAGCACGGTGTCGCCGGGCCGGGCGAGCAGGCGCATAAGCATGTCCAGGCCCTGCACGGTGTTGGGCGTCGTGATGATTTGCTCCACCGGTACCGACAAGCCCTCGCCATGCAACTTCTGTTGTAACGCCTGGCGCAACGGCAGCAACCCGGCCGGCGTGCCCAGCCCGGCGATGCGCAACGACGGCGCGCGCACGACGCTGCGCATGGCCTGGCGAATTGCCTCGCCATTGAGCCATTCCTCCGGCAGGTGCCCGCCACCCGGACGCAGCTCGCCACTGGCGGTGACCAAAGGGCGGCGCAATACGCTGAGCAGGTCCTGGGGCAACAGGTCGACCCAGGTCACCGACGCCGGGCGGGCGTTGTCCATGGCCACGAAATAGCCACGACCCTGGCTGGAGGTGAGCAGGTGGCGCCCGCGCAAACGGTCCAGCGCTTCGTTGAGGGTGAACTTGCTGACGCCCAGGACCTGGGTCAATTCACGCACCGACGGCAACTTGCTGCCCGGTGCCCATTCGCCGTTTTCGATGGCCTGGCTGAATGCCTCGACGATCTGTTGCACCTTGGGGGTGCCATCCACAAAGGCGATAGCCGATACAAACATGAACCTTCCTTGTCTTTGCTGGTGCTTTTACCGGTGAAGTTAGGCCGGATTAGGCATCACTTTACCTGCCTTGTGCAATGCCAGTCCCCTAGACTGCGCGGCAGCTCGCCAGGAGTTGGCGAAGTTTCCTACACGCGGGCAATGGATTCTGCATTCTCATGAAGACTTATATGTGTGCTCCCTGCGGTTTTATGTACGTGGAAGAATTGGGTATCCCGGAGGACGGGATACCCGCAGGCACCCCTTGGGAAGAGGTGCCTGAAAACTGGACATGCCCGGATTGCGGCGTGACCAAGGCCGACTTCATGGCCATTGAGCTCCCCGAACCTCTAGAAGCCTGACGCTCCATCCACGAAAGGAATCGCCCCATGGAAAGCAAACTGATCAACGCCACCGTGCCGTTCTGCACCGGTGTGGCCCACCAGAAATACCTGGGCGCCGAGAAAGGCCTGGAAACCGCCATCGAAGGCAACTGCACCCATTGGTATATCGACGGCAGCCTGTTTGGGGAAATGGTCGACGACTGGACCGATGCGCGCATCGAAAGCCTGCAGGCGCAAATCGCGGCCACCGGCATCAAGCCGGTCTTCCATGGCAACTTCAAGGCGCCGCTGGCCAGTGACGTCGAGGCGTTCCGGGCCGCGGCCGTGGAATATGTAAAGAAAGAAATCGACATCGCCAGCCGCCTGGGCGCGCCGCTGATCATTCATGGCGGTTGCATCGTCGAACCGAAAATGGTGCTGATGGCCAAGAAGGTCGCCCTGGAGCATTACCTGAAGTCGGTGCAGGAGCTGGCGATTTACGCCGAGGCCAAGGGCACGGATATCTACCTGGAAAACCTGTCCAACTACGTCAACTACCGGCCGTTCCACTACATCTTCACCCATGAAGCGGAATACGCCTTTGTGTTCGAGCGCCTGCAAGCCCACAGCAATCTGTACTTTTTCCTCGATGCCGGCCACGCCAACATCGAGAACGGTCTGCCGGCGGAAGTGGTGCGCAAGTATCACCACCTGATCAAGGGCATTTCCTTCAGCAACAACAATGGCGTGCAGGATCAGCATTTCGGCATTCACGACGGCAACTGTGACTATGCCGACGTCATGCAGGCCATCGTCGAGACTAACTGGAAAGGCCTGGTGGCCTTCGAAACCCGCAACCAGACCGCCAAGGCGGCCCTGGCTGACCTGGCGGTGATGTACCGCGAATCCCTGACGACCGAAATCGCTGTCGCCTGACGGACACAGGGGCGGGCGCTTGCGGCGCTCGCCCCGTTGCTGTTTCTATCCATTCAAGGTCCCTGGCCATGACAAGTGCGTTAACCCTGTCTTCGTTTCTCTACTTCCTGCTGTTTTGCGCCACCATGACCTTCAGCCCCGGCCCCATGACCCTGCTGTTGCTGAGCCTGGGCTTGAAGGACGGCCTGCGCAGTTCGATCCCGGCGCAGATCGGCGCCAGCGTGTCGTACCTGATTTCCATCCTGATCTTTGCCGTCGGCTTCTCGGAGTTGATCAAGGGCAACCTCGCCATTACCCAGACTATCCAGTTTGTCGGCGTGGCCTACATCTTGTATCTGGCCTATAAACAGTGGACCAGCAGCGGTGTGGCAATCAACGCCGGCACAGTGGAGGGCTCGCGCAGCCTGTTCGGCAAAGGGTTGTTGACCGGGTTTTCCAACCCCAAGACCATCATCATGTTCAGTGCGGTGTTCCCGCAGTTCGCCGGGGCGGGGGAGCACAGTTCAGCGGCGGATATCGCCATCCTTGGCCTGACGTTCCTGCTGCTGCAATTTGCCAGCGGCTGCCTGTATTGCTATTTCGGCCAGCGTATCAAGCACGTGTTGGAAAACCCCAAGCGGCGGGTGTTGTTGCAGCGCATCACCGCGATGTTGCTGTTGGGCGTTGCGCTGATGCTGGCGCGTGGTTTTTCACACTGACGTCAGCTTCTAAGTGGTAGTGGCGATTTGCCGTTACCCTGATAGACTCCAGGCACTCCCCCTGGATTGCACTCCACCATGTCAGCCGTCGGAGGAAATGGACTTCCGCTCGCTTCGCGCTTGTACAAATCACGCCTCCTGGGGCTCGCGCTCGGCTTTATTTGCGTCGCGTTTGGCATGTACCCGCTGAGTCCCTCCGTGTGGGTGTGGGCCTGGATGCTGATCAACGCGTTTGTGTGGCCGCATGTGGCTTTTCAAATTTCGTTGCGTGCGGTCCACACGTTGCGCAGTGAGCGCCGCAGCCTGTTGTTCGACTCCTTCTGCGGTGGCTTCTGGGTCGGCGCGATGCACTTCAACCCGCTGCCCAGCGTCACCACCTTGTCGATGATGAGCATGAACAACGTCGCCATCGGCGGCCCGCGCTTCATGTTCGCTGGCTGGGTGGCACAGGCGCTGGGGCTGGGCACGGCGCTGCTGATATTCGCCCCGGCGTTCATCACCGTGACCACCCAGGCCCAGGTGTATGCCTGCCTGCCGATCCTGATGCTGTATCCGATGGCCCTGGGCTGGATCTGCTATCGCCAGGCGGTAACCCTGGCCCGCCACAAGCGCGAGCTGCTGGCCCTGAGCCGTACCGACAGCCTGTCCGGCCTGCTCAACCACGGGGCCTGGAAAGACCACCTGGACATCGAATTCCAACGCTGCCGCCGAGGCCCGGCGGGTGCAGCCATCGCCTTGATCGACATCGACCACTTCAAGACCATCAACGACACCTACGGCCATGTGACCGGCGATATCGTGCTGCGCCAGTTAAGCAAGGTGCTGCGCCAGAACCTGCGCACCACCGACCTGGCCGGACGTTACGGTGGCGATGAGTTCTGCGTGATCCTGCCAGACAT
Organism: Pseudomonas libanensis; assembly: GCF_001439685.1. Classification (GTDB taxonomy): domain Bacteria; phylum Pseudomonadota; class Gammaproteobacteria; order Pseudomonadales; family Pseudomonadaceae; genus Aquipseudomonas; species Aquipseudomonas libanensis. The sequence goes on along the minus strand of NZ_JYLH01000020.1, from coordinate 30,141 downwards.
GCCGCTCAACCGTGCCACTGAGGTCATGGAGGCGCTGCGCGATCGCTTCAACGCCTTGGCCTACGCTCAGGACCCGACACTGCGCGTCAGCTTGAGCATCGGCCTGGCGCTGTATCAGCCTGCCCATGCCGACGCCATCAGTTGGCTCAACGATGCCGACCAGGCGTTGTACGAAGCCAAGAGCAGCGGGCGCAACCGCGTCAGCGCAGTGCAGGGGAGTTGGTTGCGCTCGGTCTAGTGGGGTAGGGTATTGGCGCACTTTCCAACAAAAACAAGGATCGGCCCATGCTCTTCACCTTCCCGCGTACCCTCCTGGCCGCCACCCTGGCCTTGTCCTTCGTCCTGCCGGCCTACAGCGCCGAACCCCACAAACAGATCCAGGCCGAGGCCGAACAGTACAAGGCCGAGGCCCTGAAACTGCTCGAACGCCTGGTGAACATCGATTCAGGTTCAGGCTACGAGCCGGGCCTGACCCAAGTGCGCGACATCGCCGTGGACGAGTTAAAACAATTGGGTTTCAGCATTGAGCTGGTGCCGGACAAAGCCGCCAACAACAGCCATGTGATCGCCACGCTCAAGGGCACCGGCAAGGCCAAAATCCTGCTGATGGCCCACATGGACACCGTCTTCAAGGAAGGCTCGGCCGCCGAACGCCCGTTCCACATCAAGGACGGCCGCGCCTATGGCCCCGGCGTAATGGATGACAAGGGCGGCATCGTCGCCGGCATCTACGCACTTAAAGTCCTGAAAAACCAGGGCTTCAAGGACTACGCGCAAATCACCTTCCTGCTCGACGCCAGCGAAGAAACCGGCTCCGAAGCCGCCTCCGAACTGATCCGCAACACTGCCAAGGGCCACGACGTGACCCTCAACCTTGAACCCGGCCGCCCAGCCGACGGCCTGGTGGTGTGGCGCAAAGGCAGCGCCACCGCCGTGGTCGAAGTCAAAGGCAAGGCCGCCCACGCCGGCGTCGCCCCGGAACTGGGACGCAACGCCGCCATGGAAGCCGCGCACCAGATCCTGCAACTGGGCAAGCTGGGCGATGAAGACAAGAAAACCACCATCAACTTCACCGTGCTCAAGGCCGGCGACCGCACCAACGTCATCCCCGACCAGGCCACCGCCAAGGCCGACGTACGCGCCGCCTTGCCGGAAGAGTTTGACCGGATCGAAAAGGACCTGGCCCGGGTTTCAGCGAACAAACTGATCCCCGAAACCGACGTGAAGACCAGCCTGCAACGCGGCTTACCGCCGATGCCGCAGACGGCCGAGTCGGATAAGTTGGTGGCGATAGCCCAGGGTATTTATGGTGAGCTTGGACGCAAGTTGACCATCGAAGGCAGCGGTGGGGCGGCGGACGCGAGTTTGTCGGCCGGGGTAGGTACGCCGACGTTGGATGGGTTTGGGATAGTGGGCGGGAATATTCACACACCGGAGGAATATGCCGAGGTGGAGAGTGTAGTGCCGCGGGTTTATTTGTTGAGCCGGATGATTATGGAACTGGCCAAGCGCTGATCAGATCCGGGATTACAGAACGAGGTAGATATAAATGTGGGAGGGGCTTGGCTTGCAGCAGTGGCGATGTTTCAGCCGCCGAATATTTGCCTGATGTGCCTCAATCCAAATGTGGGAGGGGGCTTGCCCCCGATAGCAGTGGTTCAGTCAATGCATGTGCAAGCTGACACACCGCCATCGGGGGCAAGCCGCCTCCCACATTGGATATTTGGTGTATTCAATACTGGGGGTCACCATGTGGCAGGGTCTTCGAGGCTGGCTTTTTGGAGATCTTCTTTCCAGACCTCGTTGGCTAGCCGATAGATGTCCGCAAAGAAGCCTCGGGGGTCGGCTATTTCTGTTTCGTCCCAGGCCATCGATGAATGCTCATCAGGGTCGTCTTCAAAGAAGGAGCCAAAGTCAAAGTTTTCAGTGTTTAGAGCAGTAACTAGGTTTTCAATTAATTTGTATTTGTGACGATAAGAGTATCTGGTATGAGGGTCTAGGCAGTACTTTATAATTAGGTATTCCCTATCTTCCTCGTTGTTGGGGTTATAGGCATACAGCTCTTTTCCCTTGGTTTCTTCCCTATCGTAAATATCGAAAGCTCCCACGAAATAGCGTAAGCTTGCGTCGAAAGGTATGCTTTCAGAGCATGGATGAAATAGCATTTTTCACTCCTTAATAGGGAATAGGGTAAATGGCGTGCCATCTTCACGGAATTTCATTTCGGCACCATTCATCGAAGGGTTAAATAATGGATTGTTCGGGTCCATCTTGTTTGGCCTGTAGCCACGCCCAGCACCTGGCAGTTCTAGTCGGACTATATCGTTCTTGTTACCATCTATTCCGGTGTAACGCGGGAGTCCACGTTCAACCCTTGAAGTTGCCTTTGTCCAAGCCTGAAGCTGAAGCTTCCAACTGTTAAATTGTGAGCTGGGAACGCCTTTTCTCTTAAGCGGTAAGCTACCTGTTATGGGGTCCGTTCCATCTATCGAACGTTGACTCATTTTAGATGGCTCAACTTCTGGACCATGCTTGCCAACCATGTGCATGTCGTACTTTGCTTCGTATTCCAAAATTCGACGTTTCGCATTTGTCTCACTTAGCTCCTCTATTCTAGCCCGTCTATGATCCCCGGTCGGTTGAGGCGCTGAGGGTTGCCCCTCATCAACTCTTGCCTTTGCTATTGGGCTATCTGGGCCGGTTGTTGACTGACACCCATCCCTACCTGGGCACGTATTTAGACCCAACGGGTCCACCCATCCCGTCGGGTTGGGCACGTACTGGTACCCATTGATCCCACCCGCCAACTTCACCGGATCCGGCGTCAGGTAACGACCGATATCCGGATTGTAGTAGCGATGACGGTTGTAGTGCAGTCCGCTTTCCTGATCGAAATACTGCCCTTGAAAGCGCAACGGATTGTCGATCTTGCTTACGTCGAGCCGGGCGATCTGGCCGTAGGCGCGGTAGTGGGCGGACCAGACGATTTCGCCTGCGGTGTCGGTGAGTTCTTGTGGTGTGCCAAGGTGGTCGAGTTGGTAGTGGTAGGGCGTTGTGGCTTGTGGGCCGTAGCCTTCCAGCAGTACCAGTGGACGGAAGCTGCCGGGCTCGTAGATGTAGCTGCGATGACAATCCGCATGATGCTCGGCAATCAACTTATCGCCTTGCCAGAAAAACTCGGTGGTCTTGCCCTCCACGGTCTTGCTGATGCGCCGCCCAAAAGGGTCGTAGCGGTAACTGGCGGTTTCGTCGTTGGGCTTTTTGACCTCGATCAGCCGATGCTGGCAGTCGTAGCAGTATTCAGTGACGAGTTGCTGGCCTTTGCCGCGTCGTTCGCGTATCAGATTGCCGAAGGCGTCGTAGTCGTAGTGGCGGTCACCCTGGATCACCAGGCGGTTAGCGGCGACGATGTCCGGGCCGGGGCGGTCTTGCATGAGCAGGTTGCCCGCCGGGTTGTGGGCGAAGCGTTCTTGTACGTCCTGTGAATGATCGGCGCGGGTCAGACGGGTGAGCGGGTCGTAGCGGTAATCGTGTTGGCCTTTGCGGGTGTCGAGCAGGCGGGTGAGGTTGCCGGATTTGTCGTAGTCGTATTGGCGCTGGTAAAGGTAATTTTCCTGCTGTGTGACGGCGTGGGCGTGCAGGCGGTTTTGGTCGTCGTAGTGGTAGTGGCTGAGCAGTTGGCCTTGTTGGCGCTGGTGTTCACGACCGGCTCGGAAAAGGTGAGAGGTGAGCACTTCGCCGTTGAGCTCGACGGTGGCGAGGTGGCCGCCTTTGTCGTGGTTGAAGGTGAGGCGATTGTTGTCCGGCAGGCGCAGTTTTTGTAATTGGCCGCAGGCGTCGTAGCCGTAGCGCAGGGTGCCCCAGCCTTGGTGTTCGGCGGTGAGGCGGTTTTGGTGGTCGTACTCGTAGGCCAGCGCCCAGTGGCCGTCTTCGACACTGAGGAGGTTGCCTTGGCGGTCGTAGGTATATTCAACAATGCTGCCATCGGGCAGGGTTTTTCGGACGAGGCGCCCGGCGTGGTCGCGCTCGTAGCGGGTAATGAGCTGACTGCCGTCGTCGCCGTGTTCGGTCTTTTCCTGCAGGTTGCCGTTGAGGTCGTAGGCGTAGGCGGTGCGCTGGCCGTCGAAGCCGGTTTCCTGTTGGATCAGGCCGTTGGGGTGATAGGTGAGCTGGTAGGTTTCGCCGACTTCGTTTTCGATCTCGGTGAGCAACAGCCGGGCGTTGTCGTAGCGGTACTTGACCTGGGTGCCGTCGGCATTGAGGCGGCGGCTGATCAGGTGCAGGCCGTCGGCGTATTCGTAACGGGTGACGTGGCCGAGCTCATCGCGCTCGGCGATGATTTTTCCGTAGGGGTTGTAGCTGAATTCCCGAGTGGCGCCGCCGGGCTGGGTCAGTTTCAGTAGACGTCCTACGGCGTCCCATTCATAAAGAGCCTGCGCGCCATGTTCATCCTCACGGGCAATCTCCCGTCCAAGATCGTCATAGCGATAACGCTTGATCGCGCCATTGGGCAATTGCTCCTCGAGCAACTGCCCACGCTCATTCCACACCAACCGATGACAACTGTGATCGGGGTACCAAACCCCGGTTAACTGCCCGCGTTTGTTGTAGCTATAGTCCGTGACCTGCCCATCGGGATCGGTCCTACGCGTAACATCGCCCTGGTCATTACGCTCATATTTCCAGACCGCTTCGCCGCGCCTGACAACCCGTACGAAACCGTTGTCATGCTCGTAGGACGTCGGCTCGTCATCCCCCGGAAACAGCGCCACCAAGCGTCCGGCTTCGTCGTACTGATAGGCCGTCACCGCGCCCAGCGGATCTTGCTCGACGGTCAGCCGGCCTTTTTCATCGTAGGATTTGAAGTGCTGGGCACCGTCCGGATCAATGCGCTGTACCAAGCGCGCCCGATCATCGTGGACGTAAACTTCCTGGCTACCATCAGCGTTATGCACCGTGACACGGCCGTCATCCCCCCAGGCATACCGCGTGTCCATCTGCGAAAAACTCGCCCAATGCCGGACACAGCGTGCCGCCTTGCCAGAGCCTTCCCACGCCCAAAAGAAACTCGCCCCACCGGCCAACTGCCGCTCGAGAATGACGTGCTGCTCGTCGTACCGATAACGCTCGCTTTCCCCGACGGCATTGGTCGCGCAAACCAGTCGTCCGTCTTCGTCATAGGCGTAGGAAACGACGTTCTGCTCGGTCTCCCAGACGTAGGGCTCACGACCTTTGGCGCGATGAACCTGGTAGTCCACCGCGACGATGCGATCCAACTCATAGCGCAGCAGCAGCGAACGGCCACAACCGTTATCCAACCTCTCAATCCGCCCGGAACGATCACGGACAATGCGCAGGCGGTTGTCATACGCATCGCTGATCGAGACCAGCACCCCGTCGCGAAAGTGATAAAACCGCGACGCCTGGGCCAACACCAGTTCATCAGGCGCCGAGCCCAGGTAGATCGCCGCTTCGGCCAGGCTATTGGTGATCGCGGCTCGAGAATCGGTGGGCAACGGAAACTGCGTACGGCGATTCTCATGGTCGGTCCACACCACCGATTCGCCCGATACAGCAAGCCTGTGCGCCAGCCCATGACTCCAGCCAAACCCCAACCCACAATCCACTTCCACCGCACTGGTGCGATACAGCCGCGTCCACTCAAACGGCAAAATTCCATCCAGCACGCCATCGGTAAGGGTCAGTAACTCTTCCCCAGTGACCATCGACACCGGGCAGCCGCTGGTTGCAGTTTTATCCGCTGGGCCCGCCGCATCCCCTTTCGGATTCGAACCCACGGCTGGCACATCATCGACAGCCTCCTGCCGCACCAGCACCGTCTGCCGGGTCTTGCTGCGCACCGCCGGCACCGGATTCGCAACCAACTGCTCGCCAGCCTTCAACGGTACAGCCGGCACCACCTTGACCGGCGTCGCCGCACTGCCAAGCAACACAGGCTTGGCCACCTCCACATGGGTTTCCAACCGAGGCCCCGTTGCCTGCTTGGCCAGCAACTCCAACAACGCCCGCGCTTGCCCGGACTTGACGCGACTGAGCATCTGCGCACCCAGGCGCAGTTGTACCCCAATACCCCGCGTGGCCCAGATCAGCAGCAGGTTGATCAAGACTTCGCCGGTGATTTCACCCAGCAGCTCATACATCTGCGGTGGCGGCAGCATGCGTATCCACGCCACCATCGCCGCCAGGTAGATAAACAACAGCGGCTCATCACTGAGCACCAGCAAGCCTTTGGCCAACGTGTCTTTGCCCAGCTTGAGCAATTCATCCAGGTCGGCCTGGGAGATGTACTTGAGCAGTTTCTCGCTGTTGGATTTGAGGTTCGCGAGCAGGTCATACAGCTCGGTGATGTTGTCCCACAGGTTGTAGAAGGCCTTGCCAATCCCGGATGCAAAGGCAATGCCCTGTAGGCCGCTGCGCTTGTAGGCTGGCGCTTGGGAAAAGTCTGCCCACTGAGGCTTGAAACGCTCGTCCCATTGTTTACGCAGATCAGCTTCCAGCCCCGCAATCACTGACCCGTAGGAGGCATACAGCGCCTTGACGTGATCCTTGGAAACATTGGGGTAAAAGGTGATCTGGTAGCGCTGGTCGCGGCTGCAGTCGTTGACTTCAAGAATGCCGCTGGGGCCAATGGTGTGGTGGATCGGCGCGCCCACCGGGCTGCCATCCTGGGCAATGGCTTGCAGCATCACCCGGGTGTTGCCGATGGGGACGAATTGGGTACTTTCGAACAGATGCACCAGGGTCAACCCACCCTGGGCTTTGCATTGAGCGACCGTGCGGCTGGGTTTTTCGGAAGAGATAGGCGCGACTAGTGCGACGTCTTCCCCAACCTTGAACAGCTGCTCCACGGTCAGTGCCGAGCCACTCAACAGGCTGTCGGCCCACTCATCGAACGTGTTCAGGCAGGTGCGAAAATCCGCTAGTACGCCTTTGACGTCCGGCGCCTTGGGATCCATGGGAGCCAGCACAAAGCTGGCAAACGCCGGAATCAAGAGCCAGCCCCGGCAACCAGTGCACTAACAAGAAAAACCATCTGCAATCCCTCGCACTGTTTGATCAGGCGAGGGACTTTGCAGGGGTTTTCAGGGCGGGGGAGTAGAGCTTATCCGGCGTTTACGTGGGACGTTTCGGCAACCTCGTCGCGTAGCACCAGGCTGCACAGCGCCGGCAGGAACAACAGTGTCAGCACCGTGCCCACCAGCACCCCGCCAATCAACACATAGGCCAGGGACGACCAGAACACCGACAGCGTCAGCGGAATAAACGCCAGCGCCGCTGCCAGTGCGGTGAGGATCACCGGTCGCGCTCGGCGCACCGTGGCCTCGATGATTGCCTCGCGAATCGCCATGCCGTGGTCCTGGTTCTGGCGAATCTGGTCGGTGAAGATCAACGTGTTACGCATCAGGATGCCGCCGATGCCGATCAAGCCAAGGATCGCGTTAAACCCAAACGGCTGGTTGAACAGTAGCAAGGTCGGCACCGCGCCGATCAAGCCCAGGGGCGCAGTGGCGAAGACCATCAACATCACGCCGAAGGACCGCACCTGGAACATGATCACCGTGAGGGTCAGCAGGATCATGATCGGGAACAATGCCGCCAGCGCCACGTTGGCCTTGGCGCTTTCTTCCACCGGGCCGCCGATGTCGATGTGGTAGTCGGGCGGCAGCTTGGCGATCAGCGGTTGCAGGTCTTTGTACACGGCCATTTCCACGTCGGGCGGTTGCACCCCGTCGATGATGTCGGCGCGCACTTCCACGGTGGTTGCGCGGTTGCGGCGCTTGAGGATCGGCTCTTCCATCACCGCCTGGAAATGCCCGACCTGGGCCAGCGGCACCGACGTGCCGGCGCTGTTGGTCAGGGTCATGTTGTTGAGGTTGGCGAGGTCCTCGCGCTGGTTGCCTTGGGCGCGGGCCACCACGGATACGGTGCGGTTGCCCTCGCGCACTTCGGTGATCGGGTTGCCGCTGAGCAGGGCGTTGAGCTGGGATTTGACCTCGTCGGGGGTGAAACCCAGCAAGCGCAGGCGATCCTGGTCCAACACCAGGCGATAACCGCTGGCGCGCTCGCCCCATTCGAGGAAGGTGTCACGGGTCAGCCGATTGGCGGCCACCACTTGGCGCACTTGCTCGGACAGCCCGCGCAGCTCGTCCAGGTTGGGCCCGGATACACGGAACACCACGGGGAACGGCACCGGCGGGCCGAACACCAATTGCGTGACACGCACCCGCGCCGCTGGAAACTCACCCGCCGCGATGCGCTCGCGCATGCGCACTTTCAAAGCATCGCGGGCGTGGGAGTCCGGGGTTTGCACGATCAACTTGGCGAATGCCGGGTCGGGCATTTCCGGGTTCAGCGACAGGAAAAACCGCGGTGCGCCGCCGCCGACATAGGTGTCGACCATGCTCGTCTGCGGCTCTTGCAGCAGGGCTTGCTCCACCTGCGCCGCCACCGCCTCAGTGCTTTTGAAGGCGCTGCCGGGCGGCATGTACACTTCCAGAATCAGCTCCGAACGGTCGGAGTCGGGGAAGAACTGTTTCTTCACCACCGCCATACCCAGGCCGCACAGCACAAACGCGGCCACCACCAGCCCGGTCACCAGCCAGCGCCCGCGCACGCAGGCCTCCACCAAGCGACGGAGTTTCTGATAGTAACGCCCGGCATAAATCGCCTCATGCCCGCCGGGCACAGGCTTGATCTGCGGCAACAGCTTCACGCCTAGGTACGGGGTAAACACCACCGCCACCAACCACGATGAAATCAATGCAAAGCCGACGATCCAGAAGATGTTCCCGGCGTACTCGCCCGCTCCGGAGCGCGCAAACCCCACGGGTAAAAAGCCGATGATCGTCACCAGCGTACCGGTCAGCATGGGCGCAGCTGTGGAGCTCCAGGCGTAGGTCGCCGCATGGATACGATCAAAGCCTTCTTCGAGTTTCACCACCATCATTTCGATGGCAATGATCGCGTCATCCACCAGCAAGCCCAGGGAAATGATCAGCGCGCCGAGGGTGACGCGGTCGAATTCGCGCCCGGTGACCAGCATGATCACGAACACGATCGACAGCGTCAGCGGCACGGCTGCCGCCACCACCAGGCCCACGCGAAAGCCCAGGGCCAGCAGGCTGATCAGCATCACCACGGCCAGGGCGACGAAGAACTTGAGCATGAACTCATTCACCGCCAGGCTGATGTTTTTCGCCTGGTCGGAGACCTTGACGAAGTTCACGCCCAGGGGCAGGTCGGCGCGGATGTTGGCTTCCTGGGCCTGCAGGCTCTGGTCCAGCTCCAGGCCGTTCCAGTGTTTCTCCATGATCACCCCGAGCATCAACGCCGGGTCGCCCTGATGGCGGATGCGGTAGCTGGGCGGGTCCTCATAACCGCGGCTGACGCTGGCGACATCGGCAATGCGCAGCACCCGGCCATTGACTTGCAGGGGCACGTTTTCAATCAGCGCCAGGCTGTCGAAGGCACCGTCGATACGGATATACGCACGGGCGCCAGCGGTCTCGACAAAGCCCGAGGGCGCCACCGCGTTCTGGGCGGCGAGGGCGGCAAAAATCTGCTCGGGCTTGATGCCCAGGGTCGCCAGGCGCTCATAGGAAAACTCGACAAACACCCGCTGGGCCTGCTCGCCAAGAATATTGACCTTTTTCACCCCCGGCAGGTTGAGCAAACCCTGGCGCAGGGTCTCGGCCATTTGCACTTGCTGGCGATGGGGCAGGTGTTCGGCTTCCAGGGCGTACAGAGCGAAATACACATCAGAGTATTCATCGTTGAAAAACGGCCCGATCACGCCTTTGGGCAGTTGCGCGGCTTCGTCACTGAGCTTCTTGCGGGTCTGGTAGAACAGTGCCTGGATTTCGCTCGGGCGTGTGGATTCGAGAAAGGTCATGCGCATCGACACAAAACCCGGCTGGGCGATGGTCTCGACGCGGTCGTAGTAGTCCAGCTCCTGCAGGCGTTTTTCCAGGCGGTCGGCTACCTGCTCCTGCATCTCCTGGGCGGTAGCACCGGGCCAGGCGGCGGTGATGGTCATGACCTTGACGGTAAACGAGGGGTCTTCGGCGCGCCCGAGTTTGCCGAACGCGAACAGTCCGGCGACCAGGATTGCAATAAGCAAGAACAGCGTCACTGCGCGGTGTTTGACCGCCAGTTCAGAGAGGTTAAGCCCGTGCATGGTCATTGGTCCTGCTTGCGGTTGAGGGCCAGGGCCTGGGCGGGTAGCAAGCGTACCTTGTCACCGCTGTGCAGCAGGTGCGCCCCCAGGGCGACGATGGTTTGCCCAGGTAGCACGCCACTGTCGAGCAGGGCGTCTTCCTGGCCGAGGCGGGCGACTTTCACCGGCGCGAAGGTCAGTGTGTTGTCATCGCCGATCAGCCACACGCCGGGGCCTTGGCCTGCGTCCTGCAATGCGCCAATTGGCACGCGGGTTTGCGCGGCCTGGCCGTTGCCTTGCAGGCGTACGGTGATAGTGGAGCCGAGGGCGAAGCGTTCGACGGCGCCGTGCAACACATAGCGGGCGCGGTAGGTGCGGGTGATGGGGTCGGCGCTGGCGGACAGCTCGCGCAGGCTCGCGGCCACGGCCTGGTCGGGGGCGCCGAAGGGGAAGGCCAGGGCTTTTTGCGCGGCCAGGTCGCGCTGGTTTTCCGGCAGGTTGACGATGGCTTCACGGGCGCCGTCGTGGGCCAGGCGCGCGACGATTTGCCCTTCGGCCACCACTTGGCCGCGGTCGGCTCGCACGTCGGTGATGATGCCGTCGCCATCGGCCTTGAGCACCGAGTAGGTGCGGCGGTTTTCGATCTGGCTGGCATCGGACTGCGCCGCGGCCAGTTCCGCCTCGGCAACACGCAGGTTGGTGGCCGACTGGTCGAAGATCTGCCGTGACACTGCGCCGGTACTGGCCAGGCGCTGGTAGCGGTTTTCATCGTCGCGGCGTTGGCGCAACTGGGCCTGGGCGGCGTTGACGCGGTTTTTGGCCGAGCGCAGGGCCAGTTCGAAGTCGCCGATGTCCAGCACCAGCAAGGTATCGCCACGGGCAACGCGCTGGCCGGGGTCGACCTTGCGCTCGATCACCTTGCCGCTGACCCGGAAGCCCAGGTCGCTTTCGGTGCGGGCAGCGACCACACCGGTATACGCGCTTTGCTGGGTGCCGGCGGCTTCAACGGTGGCCGCCAATACGGGGCGAGGCTGCGGCGCTTGAGCGGCATTGTCAGCTTGGCCGTGGCAGCCACCGAGCACTATCAACAGGGCCAGGGGCGTGAGAAGACGCAGGGGGAGAGGGGGCATGGCGGGCTCCAGGGATAACCATCGGGCAAAAAATTATGGACATAATTTTTTACGCATATTATGGTCGAAATATAAATTAATCCAGCCCCCGGATAATCCCCATGGCAATCGCCCCGGCACCTTCACGCAGCTTGTTGTTATTACTGGTTGCCCTCACGGCCTTGGGTGAAGTCTCGACCCAGTTGATCATTCCGGGCCTGGGCGCCATCGAGCAGGCGCTGGCGGCGCCGGTGGGCTCGGCACTGCTGGCGCTGTCGGCGTTTGTCGGCGCCTTTGGCCTGGGGCAGTTGCTGTTCGGGCCGCTGTCGGACCGTATTGGCCGACGCCCGGTATTGATCGCCGGCTTGGCGTTGTATGTGCTGGCCACCCTATCGATGCTACTGGTCAGCGATATCCAGCAATTTATCCTCGCTCGCGTGTTCCAGGGCCTGGGCGCGTGCGCCGCGTTGGTATTGGCCCGCACGGTGGTGCGCGATGTGTGGAAAGCCGAGGCGGGCCCGGCCCTGGCGCTGACCATGATCGGCATGCTGTACGCCATCGTCGTCGCGCCGATACTTGGCGGCCTGTTGATCAAGCTGCTGGGGTGGCGCGCCCCGATCAGCCTGGCCCTGCTGATCGGCAGCCTGGTGCTGGTGCTGGCGTTGCTGTACTTTCGCGAGAGTAACCACCACCTCGATCCCAAGGCCGCGCACTGGCGCACCCTCGGCGGGCAATACCTGGACCTGCTCAAGGGCCGCCAGTACCGGGCCTATGCCGTCGCCCTGGCCTGCACCTACGGCGCCATGTTTGCGGTGATCGCCGGCTCCTCGGCGGTATTCATCAACCTGCTGGGGTTCAGCAGCCTGGAGTACGGCCTCAACTTCGGATTGATCGTGTCGATGCTGATCGTGGGCTCCACCTATACCCGGCGTAATATCCAGCGCCTGGGGCCGCAGCGGATTGTGGCGATGGGCGTGACAATAGTCGCGCTCGGCGGGGTGGCGGCGCTGGTGATCTACGCGCTGTTCGGGCTGTCGGTAGTGGGACTGGATGTGCCCATTGCCCTGGCCACCCTCGGCGGCGGCCTGGTGTTGCCCGGTGCGGTGACCGGTGCGGTGATGCCCAATGCGCATCGTGCCGGTTTGGCGGCGGGGCTGATGGGGTTCGCGCAGATGTTCGGTGCCACCTGCAGCGGTTTGCTGTTGAGCCAGCTGCGCGATGGCAGTGCCGCGCCGATGGTGATTATTCAAGCCGGGTTTGCGCTGTCGGCCTTTGTTGCATTCCACCTGTTGCGCCAGCGCCAGGCTAAAGCACTGTCCTATATATAGAACGATCAGGGCCGGTTTTGCCGTCTAGTGCTCAGGGGGGAGGCGTTTTATTGTGTACCCACTTTGGAGGTACACATGAAAAAGCTGATTGGTATCTACACCAGCCCCCGCGCCCATTGGGTCGGCGATGGCTTCCCGGTACGCACCTTGTTTTCCTACGACACCATGGGCAAGCACATCAGCCCATTCCTGTTGCTGGACCACGCCGGGCCGGCCGAATTCACGCCCACCGAACAGCGCCGTGGCGTCGGTCAACACCCGCATCGCGGCTTTGAAACCGTGACTATCGTTTACGACGGCGAAGTCGAGCACCGCGATTCTACCGGTGCCGGCGGCAAAATCGGCCCCGGCGATGTGCAATGGATGACCGCCGCCAAGGGCATTCTCCACGAGGAGTTCCACTCCCAGGACTTCGCCCGTCGCGGCGGGGCGCTGGAAATGGTGCAACTGTGGGTCAACCTGCCGGCCAAGGACAAAATGGCCGACGCCGGTTACCAGACCATCATCGATGGCGACATTCCGGTGCTGCCACTGGCGAACGACGCTGGCAACCTGCGCCTGATCGCCGGTGAATTCGCTGACGCTCATGGCCCGGCCCATACCTTCACGCCGATTGACGTGTGGGACTTGCGCCTCAATGCCGGTAAGGCGGTGACACTGGACCTGCACGCCGGGCGTAATACGGCGCTGGTGATCCTCAGCGGCACTGTGCTGGTCAATGGCGAGGAAGTTGCGCGCCAAGGGCAGCTGGCGCTGTTCGAGCGTGACGGTGACCAGCTCACCCTGGAGTCGAATGACGACGCCAAGGTGTTGCTGCTCAGCGGCGAACCCATCGACGAGCCCATCGTCGGCCACGGTCCGTTCGTGATGAACACCGAGCAGGAGATCCACCAGGCGTTCGCCGACTTCCAGTCGGGCAAGTTCGGGCAGATGCACGCCTGAATGCCGGGTTGGTTTAAATAACCCTTGTGGGAGGGGGCTTGCCCTCTCCCACATTTTTTCCTGCGCTATACCCGTCTTATCGATTTCATGCGATCTTCTCGGCATTCGCCCTGGAGTCGCCTGGATGCCCTCATTTATCGCTGATCACCCGATGCTGTGCGCCGTGGCGTTGATCTTTATCGACATCGCCGTGTGGCGTCTTATCTCCGCCGACCTGGCCAACTGGAAACTCGCCGCGCGGTTGGTGATTTTCGCGGTATTCAGCGTCGTGTTGTTCAATGACGGCATGAACCCCATGCAAACGGCGCCCTACGCTGACGATACCACCTTGCACCTGGCCGCCACGGCGTTGCAGATCGGTTGGTGGTTGTTTGCCGCACGCACCCTGACGGTATTGCTCGGCGCGGTGATGATGCAGCGGGTCGGGCATACCGGGCGCTTGCTGCAGGACTTGATGGGCGCGGTGATCTTCCTGATTGCAATCATCGCCGCCATGGCCTACGTGCTCGACCTGCCGGTCAAGGGCGTGCTGGCCACCTCCGGTGCGGTGGCGATCATCGTCGGCCTGGCGTTGCAAAGCACCCTGAGCGACGTGTTTTCCGGGATCGTCCTCAATACCACCAAGCCTTACCAGATCGATGACTGGATCTCCATCGACGGCACCGAAGGCCGTGTCACCGATATCGACTGGCGCGCCACGCGTTTGCAAACCTCCCAGGGCAGCCTGGCGGTCATCCCCAACTCCCTGGCGGCCAAGGCCAAGATCATCAACTTCTCGCGGCCGGCGGACATGTTCGGCCTGGCAGTGAGCCTGCAAGTCAGCCCCCACGCACGTCCGCAAACCGTGATCGAGGCCCTGGAACGGGCAATGCAGGGCTGCCGGCCATTGCTGGCCCAGCCGGCCCCGAGCGTGGCGTTCAAGGCTTCGACCAGTGGCGGCGTCGAATATGAAATCAGCGGCTTCGTGCCGGCCATGGGTCTCAAGCGCGAAACCCGCAACCTGCTTTACGATTTGGCCTACCGGCACTTGCAGGCGGCGGGTGTGGGCCTGTTGTCTGCCACCGAGGGCAGCACGCCGCCAGCAGCGTCCGGCGCACGGGCGTTGCTTGAACGCTCGTCGATTTTCTCCACCTTGCGTCAGGAAGAAAAAGACACTTTCAGCCAGAACATGACCCTGCATACCTACCGCGCCGGCGAGATGATTTTGGCGGCGGGGGAGGTCAGCGATCACTTGTTCATCATCGAATCCGGCGTGGTCTCGGTGCTGTTGGTCAAGGACGGGCACAAGTTCGAGGCCGGGCGCATGGGCCCCGGGGAGGTGATCGGCGAATCCGGCATCCTCTCGGAACAGGCGGCGCTGGCGGATTTTTCGGCCAAGACCTACTGCACGCTTTATCGCATCGAAAATGAATACCTCAAGCCCTGCCTGGACGCGCGGCATGATATCGGCGAAGCCATGAAGGCGCTGCTGGACTTCCGTCGGCATGCCGCCCAGGCCCTGACCGAAGACGCGCCCGTGGTGCCGGTGAAGAAGGGTTTCCTGCAGTGGCTGCGCAAGCGTGGGCTGTAGATTGGTCACCTGTTCTTCGCCCGGATTGGCTATTCCTCCAGGACGCCTTGGTGACTAACCTGCTCATCCATCCCAGCGTTCTGGAGCAACACCATGCAAACCCGTACCGATTTCTACACCGCTTCCCCCGACGCCATGAAAGCCATGCTCGCCCTGGAAGCGGCGGTCGGCAAACTTTCCATCGAATTGCCGCTGCTGGAACTGGTGCGCCTGCGCGTCTCGCAGATCAACGGCTGCGCGTTCTGCCTGGACATGCACACCGCCGACGCCCGCAAGGGTGGCGAAACCGAGCGGCGTTTGTACACCGTGTCGGCCTGGCGCGAGACCCCCTTCTTTACCCCGCGTGAACGCGCAGCGCTGGCCTGGGCTGAAAGCCTGACCCTGCTCAGCCAGACCCACGCCCCGGATGAAGACTTCAATGCCCTGGCCGCCGAGTTCAGCCCACAGGAACAAGTCGACCTGAGCGTGGCCATCGCCACCATCAACAGCTGGAACCGCCTGGCGGTGGGCTTTCGCAAGATGCCCAAGTAACTCCTGTAGGGCGAGTGAATCAGAAATTCACCGATGCACTCAAGCGCGCCGTCAACGGCGCGCCCTGGAACAGGTAGTCATCGCCCATGTACTCGCCCGCATCGCGCCAGTAGCGCTTGTCGAACAGGTTGTCGACGCTCAGGCGAAACACCGTTTCATACCCGTCGACCTTGGTGGTGTAGCGGCTGCCGACATTGACCACTGCATAGTCGCCCACCTCCACAGTGCCGTTGCGGTTGGCCGACTTCTTGGCGCTGTATTGCACACCGCCCAGCACCGCCAGGCCATTGACCCACGGCAACGCATAGTCGGCGTACACACTGGCACGCAGCTTGGGCACGTTGATCGCCTGGTGACCTTCATAGTCCGGGGTGCCGCTGCCGCTCACCCGTGCGCGGATAGCCGCGACGCTGGTTGCGATTTGCAGGCGCTCGGTGGCCCAGCCGTTGGCGGACAGTTCCAGGCCGGTGTTTTTCTGCTGGCCCTGTTGCACATAGGTAAAGTTGCCCGCGCCATCCGGCTTGGAATACTGGTAGGCCTGGCGTGTCTGGAACACCGCGACGGCGAAGCTGATGCGGCGCCAATCGTACTTCACCCCGGCTTCGATCTGCCGTGAAGTGGTGGGCGCCAGGGTTTCGCTGCTGTTGGTGGCGAACCACGGCGCGGTGCCGCCCAGGGACAGGCCCTTGCTGTAGCTGGTATAGAGCGAGATGTTCTCAATCGGCTTATAGATCAGCGAGGCCTGGGGCAGGAATACATACTGCTGGGTATGCCGTGACTCAATGCCGTTCTTGTCGAAAGCCTTTTCATCCAGGCGCACTTCACGCCCGCCAAGGATGGTTTGCCATTGCTCATTGAAGCGAATGCGGTCGGTGACGAACAGGCCGTACTGGCGGCTGTCGAGGTTGCGATGGCTATCATTGAGCGGCTTGTCGGTGGGTGGGAAGCTCGGCGCATCCTGATGGATATTGCCGCTGCCGATGTATTCATTGACCGAGTCGCGCTTGTCGACCACCCGGCGAAACGCACTGGTGCCGAAGGTCAACTCATGGCCCAGGCCGGCGGTGTCGAACAGCCCGGTCATGGCCGCCTGGATTTCATCATCGCGGCGGGTGTCGTCGGGGCTGCGGTAGTCGTAGATGTCGTAGTCGCCTTCGGGGCTGAAGGTGTTGGCATTGCAGTTGCTGACGTAATAACAGCCCCAGGCAAACGAACTGTAGTCATCAATCACCACCTTGCTACGCGCCGCGCTGATATTGCTTTTCCACTGGTCGCTGAAACGGTACTCGAACTTGCCGTTGAGGTTCAGCGAATCGATCCCCACCTGCTTGCCGCCGCTCTGGTGCCCCAGCAGCTTCTTCGGCGAGGCGTCGTGGGGTACTTCGGTGCCACCCAACAGTTGGTAACCCGGCACCGAGCGCTGTTGCTTGTTCTGGTATTCGGCATCCAGTTGCAGCAGGGCGTCGGGGCTGATGTTCCAGTCCAAGGCCAGGGATACAAAATCGCGCTGGCCATTGGCGTGTTCCACATAGGAATTGAGGTCTTCATGGGCGACGTTGGCGCGCAGGCCCAATTGCTGCTCGCTGCCAAACCAGCCACCGACGTCCGTGGCGATATAGCCGCTGCCGCGATCATCGGTAGAGACGGTTACCGAGCGTACATCCTCGGGGCGCTTGGTCACGTAGTTGATCACGCCGCTGGGCTCGGAAATACCGCTCTGCAACCCGGCCAGGCCCTTGAGCACTTCCACCTGCTGCTTGTTTTCCAGGGCGACATTCTGCTCGCCGGTGATGGTGCGCCCGTTGATCTTGTAGCTGCTGGCCGCATTCAGCGAGAAGCCACGCACCACGAAGTTTTCGTAATAGCCGATGGGCGCATAGCTGTCGCCCACCGAAGCATCGTTGCGCAGCACTTCACTGAGCAGGCGCGCTTGCTGATCCTTGATCAGGGCGGCGTTGATCACCGTGATCGAGGCCGGCGTGTCCAGCAACGGTGCTTCATCGAAACCGCCCACAGAGGCAGTTTCGTTACGGTAGCCGGACTCATCCTGCCCCTGGACCTTGACCGCCGGCAGTTCAATCTCCGCGGCCAGGCTGCTGCCGATGCCGCCGCTGAGCAGCAGGCCGAGAGCCAAACGTGTACTGACGACGGGACGAAAACGCAAAACCATGGGGCAGGGCCTTATAGCGCAGGGCGGGGGCGCATAAGCTAGGCATAACGGCCAGGTATTACAAGCGTTCGATATGCGGGCGTGCGCTGAGACACTGCGTCTCAACCCCCACGCCAAACCCCTTGCGCCTCGACAGCCCCTGCGGGCATCTGCGATAGACAAGGCTCTCTCATCCTTGCAGGAGATCATCATGAGTATCGCTGGAAAAGTTGCGCTGGTGACCGGCGCCGGGCAGGGCATTGGCCGGGCCATCGCCCTGCGCCTGGCACAGGACGGTGCCGACATCGCCCTGGTCGACATCAATGGCGCCAAGCTTGAAGCCGTAGCCGCAGAAGTGGTGGCCCTGGGGCGCAAGGCCTCGGTGTTTATCGCCGACGTGTCCAAGCGTGATCAGGTGGTGGCGGCAGTTGAGCATGCGCACCAGACCCTTGGCGGCTTCGACATTATCGTCAACAACGCCGGGGTTGCGCAGATCGACTCGTTGCTGGATGTCAGCCCGGAACAGGTCGAGCGTACCCTTGGTATCAATGTGCAAGGCGTGCTGTGGGGTATCCAGGCCGCCGCCAAGAAATTCAAGGCGCTCAAGCAAAAGGGCAAGATCATCAATGCCTGCTCTATTGCCGGCCATGAAGGCTTTGCGCTGCTGGGCGTGTACTCGGCCACCAAGTTCGCCGTGCGTGCCCTGACCCAGGCGGCGGCCAAGGAACTGGCAAGCGCCGGGATCACGGTCAATGCCTACTGCCCAGGCGTGGTGGGCACCGATATGTGGGTGGAGATCGACAAGCGCATGGCCGAGATTACCGGGGCCGAAGTGGGGGCGACCTACAAGAAGTACGTGGACGGGATTGCCTTGGGCCGTGCGCAAACGCCCGAGGATGTGGCGGGGTTGGTGGCCTACCTGGCCGGGCCGGACGCGGATTACATGACCGGGCAAGCGCCGTTGATCGACGGTGGCCTTGTCTACCGCTGATCTCTCAAGAGCTGCTCGGTCAAATGTGGGAGGGGGCTTGCCCCGGTAATCACGATGCGAAGCGAGCCGCTCTTGATCTTGCTCTGCTTTTGATCTCAGGCCCCCGTTAAACCACGCTGGCCGGAATTCGACAGGGATTTGGGGGGTAAACCGGCAGGGATGCCGGTTTAGCCGCCCCGCGCCATGGATGGCGCGTGGCGGCGGCCCCCCAAATCCCTGTCGGATTACGGGCACACCGAGCCTGGGCGAGGTGCCGAGTGGTGGGGCAAGAGCCCTTTGGTTACTTTGGGGCTCTTTTCCAAAGTGACCCGCTGTAAAAGCGGAACCAATAGCAGCCGTTGCCCAAATAACGGATATGTACTCGGTCAAAGTCCAACATTCTGGTCGGCTGCCAGGCCGCCATCGGGAGCAAGCCCCCTCCCACATTTGGATCGTGGTGCATCAGTTAGATAGCTATAGGCTGCCAAGGAGCAAGTCGCACCGCCCCCCCACATGTTTGACCTCGTTATGTCAGTGCTTGCCGGGCATATCGATGCCCAGTTGGTTGACCCGGCGGTACAGGGTCGCCCGGGAAATACCCAGCGCCTGGGCCGTCGGCAACGGCTTCCAGCGGTGCCGAACCAACGCGTCCAGCACCACCTGACGTTCGGGGCTCACGCTCGGTTCTGCAACCAGCGAAACCTGTTCGCCGCGCACTTGCACCGGTAGATCCGCCAACTGGATGGTCCCGCCCTCACACACAGCACAGGCATACGCCAGTACATGGTGCAACTGACGCACATTGCCCGGCCAGGCATAGCCCAGCAGCCGTTCCAGTGCGGCCTGGCCGATGCCCACCGAGACGCCGCCGCGTGCTTGCTGCTCCAGCAACCGGTTGATCAATGCCAGCTTGTCACTGCGCTCGCGCAGCGGCGGCAGGCAGAAGCGGGCGCAGCCGAGGCGAAAGTACAGGTCTTCGCGAAAGCGCCCGTCGCTGACCAGCGCGGCCAGGTCACGGTGACTGGCGCAGATCACTTGGATGTCCACCGTGCGGCTCTTGGCCCCGCCCAGGGGCGCGACTTCACCTTCGGCCATCACCCGCAGCAGGCGTGTCTGCAACGCCAACGGCATATCGCCGATTTCATCGAGGAACAACGTACCGCCATCGGCCTGCACCAACAGCCCCGCCATGCCTTTGCTGGATGCACCGGTAAAAGCCCCGGCCACATAGCCGAACAGCTCGCTTTCAATCAGGTTCTCGGGGATCGCTGCGCAGTTGACCGCGACAAAGGGCCCCGTACGGCGGGCGCTGCGTTCGTGCAGTTGGCGAGCGAAAACTTCCTTGCCGGCGCCGGTTTCCCCCTGCACCAGTACCGGCAGGTTGCGGTCCTTGACGCGCACGGCCAGGCGCAGGTGTTCTTCCACCCGCGGGTCGACTTGAGTGTGCGCAACGGCTCGCGGCGGTTTGCGTCGCGGGGTATTGACCCGCACGTGCAATACGCCAGGCTCACCCCGCCATTGCAGGTGTTGGGTCGATTGGTCCGTCACCGAGCGCAACGCATCCAGGTCGAACACTTCACCGATGTAGTCGGGCACCTGGCCGAAGCGCCGGCGCAGTGCCTGGCGGGCCTTGCTGTTCAGGGCCTGTAGCCGGCCGTCCTGATCCCAGGCCAACAGCAGGTCCGGCTGACTGTCCACATAGCCCGGTGTGCTGCGGGCCTGGAGCACCCAATGCTCGCGGGCGCTGTGCATGAAGAAAGCGTTTTCGATGGCTTGCGCACTCTGCGCCACCATCTGCCGCACCAGGTGCTGGCTGCGTCGGTCATCCGGGGATTTGAGCGCCGAGGCGTCCATCACCCCCAGCAGGTTGCCCTGGGGGTCGAAGATCGGGGCGGCGGAACAGGTCAGGCCGATAAAGGCGGCACGGAAATGGTCGCGCTTGTGCACGGTCACGGCGGCTTTGCTGGTCAGCACCGTGGCCACGCCGCAGGTGCCTTCCTCGGCTTCTGACCAGCAGGTGCCGAGGTACAGGCCGGCTTTGCGACAGTCACTGCGAATGGCGGTGTCCACGCGGTGGTCGAGGGTCTGGCCCTGGGCATCGGTGAGCATCACGCAGTAGTCGGCATGGCGCACACGGTGGTGCAGTTGCCCGACTTCTTCGCCGGCGATGCGCATGAACAGCTCAGCGCGCTCGCGGCATTCCTTGAGCAGGGGTTCGGTGAGAATGCGCGGCCCCTGCAGCGACCCGGGGTCGAGGTGGTATTGCTCCATGGACCGGCGCCATGAATCGAAAATCAGCGACGGCACTGGCGCCTGGGGCAGTCGATCGGCATTGCGGACCACGCGACTGACGCAGTCGACGTGTTCTCTGGAGTTCGCGGCGAGCATAAGGCCTCCGGTTCTCGATCCTTGTTGTTATGCCCGCCATTAAGCGCCCATGGGCGCCGACCGACAAGGTTGGCCTGACCAACAGCCAGCGCTGAGACGCAGCGTCTCAGTCCGCCTGAGACGGAGCCTGCACAGTGCAATGCCGGGTCTCATTCTGCGCTGGCATGGCGCAGCGGCACAACCGTCCGGCACTGCTCTGGGTCAAGGCTTTGCCGGTTTTTCGTGGGCCTTGGCACAGCCTGTGCTCAAGCGCTTACAGCTGGCCGCAGCCAGCCTTTTGTGTGTCGAGACAACCTGGAGAACAACAAGATGTCCACTCACCTGTCCACCGATCAATTGCTGCATGCCTACACGGTGATGCGCACCATCCGTGATTTCGAAGAACGCCTGCATGTGGAATTCGCCACCGGCGAGATCCCTGGTTTCGTGCACCTGTATGCCGGCCAGGAGGCCAGCGCTGCCGGGGTCATGGCGCACCTCAACGATGAAGACTGCATCGCCTCCAACCACCGTGGTCACGGCCATTGCATCGCCAAGGGCGTGGATGTGTTCGGCATGATGGCCGAGATCTACGGCAAGAAAACCGGCGTGTGCGGCGGCAAGGGCGGTTCCATGCATATTGCCGACCAGGAGAAGGGCATGCTCGGCGCCAACGGCATTGTCGGTGCCGGTGCGCCGTTGGCGGCAGGCGCTGCGCTGGCCTCCAAGCTCAAGGGCAGCCGGGGCGTGGCCGTGGCGTTCTTCGGCGACGGCGGCGCCAACGAGGGCGCGGTGTTCGAGGCGATGAACCTGGCGTCGATCATGAAACTGCCGTGCCTGTTCGTCGCCGAAAACAACGGCTATGCCGAGGCCACCGGTTCCGGCTGGTCGGTGGCGTGCAAGGACATTGCCGAGCGGGCAGTGGGCTTTGGCATGCCGGGGGTGATTGTCGATGGCAATGATTTCTTCGCGGTGCACGCGGCGCTGGGCGTGGCGGTGGAGCGCGCACGCCAGGGCGAGGGGCCGACCTTGGTGGAAGTAAAGCTCAGTCGCTTCTATGGCCACTTTGAAGGCGATGCACAAACCTACCGCGGCCCGGATGAAGTCAAGAACCTGCGCGAATCCCACGACTGCCTCGTCCTGTTCCGCCAGCGCTGCGATACCGAAGGCTGGCTCGATGCCGCGCAGTTCGAACGTATCGACGGCGAGGTCGCGCAGTTGATCGACGACGCCGTGCGCCTGGCCAAGTCCGATCCCAAGCCCCAGGCCGCCGATCTGCTCAGTGATGTCTACGTCGCTTACCGCTAATAACAACAACAGGTGGAGAAAACCCCATGGCTCGCAAAATCAGCTATCAGCAGGCAATCAACGAAGCCCTGGCCCAGGAAATGCGCCGGGACCAGAGCGTGTTCATTATTGGCCAGGATGTGTCCGGCGGCACCGGTTCGCCGGGCGAGCAGGACGCCTGGGGGGGTGTGCTGGGAGTAACCAAAGGCCTTTACCCTGAGTTCCCGGAGCGCGTACTCGATGCGCCGTTGTCCGAAGTCGGCTACGTCGGCATGGCCGTCGGCGCCGCCACCCGTGGCATGCGCCCGGTGTGCGAATTGATGTTTGTCGACTTTATCGGCTGCTGCCTCGACCAGTTGCTCAACCAGGCCGCCAAGTTTCGCTACATGTTCGGCGGCAAGACCACCACGCCGCTGGTAGTGCGCGCCATGTACGGCGCCGGCCTGCGCGCGGCCGCCCAGCATTCGCAGATGCTCACCTCGATGTGGACGCACATTCCCGGCCTCAAGGTGGTGTGCCCGGCTACGCCGTATGACGCCAAGGGCATGTTGATCCAGGCGATCCGCGACAACGACCCGGTGATCTTCCTCGAGCACAAGATGCTCTACAGCCTGCAAGGCGAAGTGCCGGAAGAGCTCTACACCGTGCCGTTCGGCGAGGCCAATTTTGTGCGCGAAGGTCGCGATGTGACCCTGGTGACCTACGGGCGCATGGTGCATATCGCCCTGGACGCCGCCGCCAACCTGGCGCGCCAGGGCATCGACTGCGAGGTGCTGGACCTGCGTACCACAAGCCCGCTGGACGAAGACAGCATCCTTGAGAGTGTGGAAAAAACCGGACGCCTGGTGGTGATCGACGAGTCCAACCCGCGTTGTTCCATCGCCACCGACATCAGTGCGTTGGTGGCCCAGCAAGGCTTTTCTTTCCTGCGTGCGCCGATCGAGATGGTCACCGCGCCGCACACGCCGGTGCCGTTTTCCGATGCCCTGGAAGACCTGTACATCCCCAACGCGGCGAAGATCGAGGCCGCGGTGCTGAAGATCGCCGACAGGAGGAATGCCGCATGATCCATACCTTGACCATGCCCAAGTGGGGGCTGTCGATGACAGAAGGCCGCATCGATGTCTGGCTCAAGCAGCCCGGCGACCGGGTGGAGAAGGGCGAGGAAGTGTTGGACGTGGAAACCGACAAGATCTCCAGCAGTGTCGAGGCGCCGTTCAGCGGCGTATTGCGCCGGGTGCTGGCGCTGAGCGACGAGACCTTGCCGGTGGGCGCGCTGTTGGGAATCGTGGTGGAAGGAGAGGCCAGCGAGGCGCAGATCGATGCGGTGATCGAAAGCTTCAACGCCGGCTTTGTCTC
The DNA here is from genome assembly GCF_001439685.1 of Pseudomonas libanensis. Lineage (GTDB taxonomy): Bacteria > Pseudomonadota > Gammaproteobacteria > Pseudomonadales > Pseudomonadaceae > Aquipseudomonas > Aquipseudomonas libanensis. The sequence continues at coordinate 6,352 of NZ_JYLH01000020.1, read as the reverse complement.
CAGCCGCACCGAAGCCGAAGCCACCGGGCCGAGTGCGCAGAAGATCGAGGTGGACGGGCGCCTGTTGCGCTATCTCGACCTGGGCGAAGGCCCAACGCCGCTGGTGCTGGTGCATGGTTTTGGCGGCGACTTGAACAACTGGCTGTTCAACCAACCGGCCCTGGCCGCCGAACGCCGGGTGATCGCGCTGGACTTGCCAGGGCATGGCGAGTCGGGCAAGGCCCTGCAAACGGGGGACGCCGAGGAACTGAGCCAGGCCGTACTGGCCTTGCTCGATCACCTGCAACTCGACCGCGTACACCTGGCCGGGCACTCCATGGGCGGGCTGGTCAGCCTGACGGTCGCGCGCCAGGCACCGGCACGCGTTGCCTCACTGACCCTGATCGCCAGCGCCGGGCTGGGGGCGGCTATCAATGGCGATTACCTGCACGGTTTTACCGAGGCCAACAACCGTAATGCGCTCAAGCCGCAACTGGTGCAACTGTTCAGCGACCCGGCGCTGGTGACGCGGCAGATGCTGGAGGACATGCTCAAGTTCAAGCGCTTGGAAGGCGTGGATCAGGCCTTGAAGCAACTCAATGCCCAACTGTTTGAAGGCGGGCGCCAGCGCGTGGATTTGCGCAATGTGGTGGGTCAGCAACCGAGCCTGGTGATCTGGGGCAGTGACGATGCAATCATCCCCGCCGACCATGCCCAGGGCCTGGAGGCCCAGGTGGAGATCCTGCCGGGGCAGGGGCATATGGTGCAGTTGGAAGCGGCAGAACACGTCAACCAACTGATCGCAACTTTCCTCAAATCCCAGCCTTGAAATGCGATCCACTGTGGGAGGGAGCAAGCTCCCTCCCACATTTTTGACTGCATATCACAGTGAGCGCTTGAGCGTTTCGCTGGGCAGTTCCTTGAACAATGCTCGATAGCTGTTAGAGAACCGCCCCAAATGCCAGAACGACCAGTTCATCGCCACTTCGGCGACGGTGGTGCAAGATGAATTGAGCAATTCCCGCCGCGCCCCATTCAACCGGCGCAACCTTAACCACTGCGCCGGGCTCATCCCGGTATAGGTCTTGAAGCCTTGCTGCAATTGGCGCAACGGCACGCCGGCAATCTGCGCCAGTTCCAGCAGGTTGACGCTTTCATCCGGCGCATCCGCCGCCCATTCGCCGATGCGCGCCATCAACCGGCGTGCTTCGCTGCGCTTTTGCAATGAGCCGCGGTCCAGGCACACGCAGGCGTTGTCGAGGATAAACAGGCAGTCGTCGAGCAGTTGCTGGGTAAGGGCATCGCGGCTGATGGGGTCGGCCAGTGCCGACAGACGCGTCAGCGTGCCACTGAGCCAGCGGGTGAACAGTGCGTTCTGCTGGCACCTCAGCGGTGCCATGAACAACCCTTCAAGTCTTGCTACGTCCAGCCCATGACGCTGCACAAACTGCGGGCCGAACACCACCGCCACTTCACGGTAGTTCTCCGGGGTGATCCAGGTGTTGCGGCTTTCTCCATTGAGCATATACAGGCTGTTGTCGCTGCCGTCGAAACAGAACGCCAGGGCTCCGGGTGGTGCGTTGAAATGCTGTTCCACGCGGGTGTTCATGCGCTCCTCGTACACCTGCACGCCTTGCAGGTCGAGGTAGCGCACCCGTCCGGCAAAATGCCCGGGGGACATCTGCTGGTACTGCTGCACCCAACCGGGTGTCGCACTGCATTGGGCGGCCACATCGCCGGTAGCGAAGGCCTGTACGCGCAAAGCGGTTGCCTGTGTCATGGGTGATCCGTGCGCACTCTATTGGTGCGTTGTGCTGCGTGCAAAGTGGATAGATGCGGTTTGAAGGCTGGCTCAAGATAGACCTCAATGCGCCGCAAGTACAAGCCGGCGTCGCATCCCACCCAAGATGAGGTCTTTATGAACGCCCCCTTCGATCAGCTCTCCACCTGGCTGAAAGAACACAAGATTACCGAAGTCGAATGCGTGATCAGTGATTTGACTGGCATCGCGCGCGGCAAGATCGCACCCACCAACAAGTTCCTGCATGAGCGAGGCATGCGCCTGCCGGAAAGTGTGTTGCTGCAAACGGTAACCGGGGACTTTGTCGACGACGATATCTACTACGACCTGCTCGACCCGGCCGATATCGACATGATCTGCCGCCCGGTGGCCAACGCCACCTACGTGGTGCCCTGGGCCATCGAACCCACTGCCATCGTGATTCACGACACCTTCGACAAACAGGGCAACCCCATCGAACTGTCGCCGCGCAACGTGCTCAAGAAAGTCTTGCAGCTCTACACCGACCAGGGCTGGCAGCCGATTGTCGCGCCGGAAATGGAGTTCTACCTGACCCAGCGCTGCGAAGACCCGGACCTGCCGTTGAAGACGCCTATCGGCCGCTCCGGGCGTGCCGAGACCGGGCGCCAGTCGTTTTCCATCGACGCCGCCAACGAATTCGACCCGCTGTTCGAAGACGTCTATGACTGGTGCGAAGCCCAGGGCCTGGACCTCGACACGCTGATCCACGAAGACGGCCCGGCGCAGATGGAAATCAACTTTCGCCACGGCGATGCCCTGGACCTGGCCGACCAGATCACCGTGTTCAAGCGCACCCTGCGTGAGGCCGCGCTCAAGCACAACGTCGCCGCGACCTTCATGGCCAAGCCGGTGGCCGATGAGCCGGGCAGTGCCATGCACCTGCACCAGAGCGTGGTGGAGATCGCCACCGGCAAACCGGTGTTCGTCGATGCCGACGGCCGCATGACACCCTTGTTTTTGCATCACATCGGCGGCTTGCAGCAGTACATCCCCAAGCTGCTGCCGATGTTTGCGCCCAACGTCAACTCGTTCCGCCGCTTCCTGCCCGACACTTCGGCGCCGGTCAACGTCGAGTGGGGCGAAGAGAACCGCACCGTCGGTCTGCGTGTGCCCACTTCCAGCCCGGAGGCGATGCGCGTGGAGAACCGCTTGCCGGGGGCAGATGCCAACCCGTACCTGGCGATTGCCGCCAGCCTGCTGTGTGGCTACCTGGGCATGATCGAGCAGATCGAACCCAGTGCGCCGGTGGAAGGCCGCGCCTATGAACGGCGCAACCTGCGCCTGCCATTCACCCTGGAGGATGCCCTGGCACGCATGGAGGACTGCGACACGGTTAAGCAGTACCTGGGAGAGAAATTCGTGCGCGGCTACGTCGCGGTCAAGCGCGCCGAGCATGAGAATTTCAAACGGGTGATCAGTTCCTGGGAGCGTGAGTTCCTGCTATTAAGTGTCTGACAACAATCATAAAAGGGGTGTCGATATGCGTCTTGTGAACAAGCTTTTCCCGCTGGCCCTGGTGGCGGCGTTCAGCAGTGCCGGGCAGGCCGCGCCGACGGTCAGCGTCTATAACTGGACTGATTACATTGGCGAGACCACCCTGGCGGATTTCCAGGCCGCAACCTCGATCAAGGTGATCTACGACGTGTTCGACTCCAATGAAACCCTGGAGGGCAAGTTGCTGGCCGGGCGTACCGGCTATGACGTGGTGGTGCCGTCCAACCATTTCCTGGCGCGCCAGGTGAAGGCCGGCGCGTTCCTCAAGCTCGACCGTGCGCAGTTGCCCAACTTCAAGAACCTCGACCCCAAGCTGCTCAAGTTGCTGGAACAGAACGACCCGGGTAACGCGCATTCGGTGCCGTACCTGTGGGGCACCAATGGCATCGGCTACAACGTCGACAAGGTCAAGCAGGTGCTGGGCATCGACCATATCGATTCGTGGGCGGTGCTGTTCGAGCCCGAGAACATCAAGAAGCTCAACCAGTGCGGCGTGGCCTTCCTCGACTCGGCGGACGAGCTGTTCCCGGCGATCCTCAACTACATGGGCAAGGACCCACGCAGCGAGAATCCCGACGACTACAAGCAGGCCGAAGCCAAGCTGCTGACGTTGCGGCCGTACGTTACCTACTTCCATTCCTCCAAGTACATTTCGGACCTGGCCAACGGCGATATTTGCGTCGCGTTCGGCTATTCCGGCGATGTATTCCAGGCCGCCAACCGCGCCAAGGAAGCCAAGAATGGGGTGAACATTGCCTACTCGATTCCCAAGGAAGGCTCCAACCTGTGGTTCGACCTGCTGGCGATCCCGGCAGACGCCACCAACCCCAAGCAGGCCCACGCCTTTATCAACTACCTGCTCGACCCCGAAGTGATCGCCAAGGTCAGCGCCTCGGTGGGCTACGCCAACGCCAACCCGGCGGCCAAGCCGTTCATGGCTCCGGAACTGGTGGACAACCCCGAGGTGTACCCGCCCCAGGCAGTGCTCCACAAACTCTATATTTCCACCACGCCGACCCCGGCAACCATGCGCCTGATGACCCGCGCCTGGAGCAAAGTGAAGACCAACAAATGATTCTGTCCCATGACCACGCCCAGTCCTATTATCGTGCCTCGGCCCACGCATTGCCTGAGCGCGCCGCCCTGGGTACAGACCTGAGCGCCGATGTGTGTGTGATCGGCGGCGGTTTTACCGGCGTCAACACCGCCATCGAACTGGCCCAGCGCGGGCTCTCGGTGATCCTGCTGGAAGCTCGGCGCATTGGCTGGGGTGCCAGTGGGCGCAACGGCGGGCAGTTGATCCGTGGCATCGGCCATGATGTCTCGGGGTTTGCCAAATATGTGGGTGAGCAGGGCGTGCGTTACCTGGAGCGGGCCGGCATCGACTCGGTGGCGCTGGTGGGCCAGCGCATTGTCGAGCATGGCATCGATTGCGACCTGCGCTGGGGCTTCTGTGAGCTGGCCAATACCCCGGCGCAGTTTGCCGCGTTCAAGGGCGAACAGGCGCACCTGGCGACCCTGGGCTATGCCCCTGAAACCCGACTGGTCGGTGCGCAGGATATGGCGCAAGTGGTGGGCTCGACGGTGTATGCCGGTGGCCTGGTCGACATGGGCTCAGGGCATCTGCACCCGCTCAACCTGGTGCTGGGCGAGGCCCAGGTGGCCGAGGCTCTCGGCGTGAAGATCTTCGAGCACACGCCAGTACTGGAACTGATCCATGGCGATACCGTGCAGGTGCGCTGCGCCGCTGGCACTGTGCGCGCCACCCACCTGGTGCTGGCGTGTAATGCACACCTGGAGGACCTGGAACCGCGTTTGAGCGGCAAGGTGCTGCCGGCCGGCAGTTACATCATCGCTACCGAACCGCTGCCTGAACGCGTGGCGCAACAGTTGATCCCACAGAACCTGGCGCTGTGCGACCAAAAAGTCGGGCTGGATTACTACCGGCTTTCCGCTGACCGCCGCCTGTTGTTCGGTGGCGCCTGCCATTACTCGGGGCGCGATCCCCAGGACATCGCCGCGTACATGCGCCCGAAAATGCTCAAGGTATTCCCGCAACTGGCCAGCGCCGCCATCGAGTTCCAGTGGGGCGGCAAGATCGGCATCACCGCCAACCGCTTTCCCCAGGTCGGGCGGTTGCAGCAGTACCCGAATGTGTTCTATGCCCAGGGCTATTCCGGCCATGGCCTCAACGTGACGCACTTGTGCGCACGGCTGCTGGCCGAAGCGATTCACGCCGGCAGCAGCCGCGGCCTGGATATCTTCAGCCAGGTGCCGCACATGACCTTCCCGGGCGGCAAGGCATTGCGCTCGCCGCTGCTGGCGCTGGGCATGTTGTGGTATCGCTTGCGCGAGATGCTCTGAGCCCAGGCGGTGTTTAAAGGGGCGGTGCAGTGTGGCGAAAAGCGGAAGGGCTTTTTTCAAGACACTTTTTCCGTTCCTTGCCTACCATCGTCGGGTACCGGGTATGGAACAACCTGATGAAGAAATACCCGACTTCGCGAATGGCGCCGTTGTTGTTGATGGTACCGGTATCTGGGCTGCTCACGTCCTATGTGTTCTTCGGCGAACAGCTGAGCCTGGGGCAGGGGGCTGCGATTGGGTTGGTGTTTGTGGGCATTGCGATTTTCGTCAATTCGGCGGGGATCATGGCGAGGTTGGCGCGCTAGAAATGTGGGGGGGGTGTGATGATTCGATGGCGGCCCCCCAAATCACTGGCGGATTACGGGCACACCGAGCCTAGGCGAGGTGCCGAGTGGTGGGGCAAGAGCCCTTTGGTTACTTTGGGGCTCTTTTCCAAAGTGACCCGCTGTCAGAGCGGAACCCTAAGTGGCCGTTACCGCAGGAATGGATATGTACCCGGTATAGCTGTGTCGCCTGTCAGGCCGCCTTCGCGAGCAAGCCCGCTCCCACAGTTTGATTGCGGGGTGTCAGGTAGATTGGCATCGGCTGGCAGGCCGTCATCGCAGGCAAGCCAGCTCCCACATTTGGATCGCGGTGCGTCAGCTAGATCAGCGTCGGCTGTCAGGCCGTCACGGGGGCAAGCCCCCTCCCACA
>NZ_JYLH01000001.1 GCF_001439685.1 Pseudomonas libanensis | reverse complement strand
CTGACCCCACAAGCACCCACACGAATTGCTTGATTCAGTTGTTAAAGAGCGGTTGGTTAAGATCTTTCGTCTCAACCGAGGCGCGCATTCTACAGCAGCCTCATTTGCTGTCAAGTGATTATTTTCAGAAGCTTTCGAAGATTTCTTCAACAACTTCAACCACTTGCGCTTCTGATCTCTCATCAGCGGGAGGCGAATTCTACAGCGTTACACGCTGCTGTCAACACCTCTTTTTCAACTTCCTTTGGGCTTCGGTGAACTGAAGCAACTTGCTGCCGAAAACTTCATAACTCATTGTTTACCAAGGAGTTTTCCGTTTCGACTGCGCCGGAAGTGGGGCGAATTATAGGCTTCCAGAATCTGCCGTCAACCTTCTTTTTCACATTTCTGTCACATGGGTCATAAAAAGCCCCGGAAACGCGAAAGCCGGCCCTAAGGAGCCGGCTTTCCACTTACCGAGCCTTAAAGACTAGGGAAGGCGAATTGCGACGCTTCATGGCTGGCCCGCTGCGGCCAACGCTGGGTGATCGCCTTGCGACGGGTGTAGAAACGCACCCCGTCCGGCCCATAGGCATGCAGATCGCCAAACAGCGAACGTTTCCAACCACCAAAGCTGTGATAAGCAACCGGAACCGGCAGCGGCACATTGACCCCCACCATGCCCACTTCAATCTCGTCACAGAACAGCCGCGCCGCCTCACCATCACGGGTGAAGATGCAGGTGCCATTGCCATATTCGTGATCATTGATCAGCTGCATTGCAGCTTCCAGGCTGTCGACCCGCACTACACACAGCACCGGTCCGAAGATTTCTTCTTTATAGATGCGCATCTCAGGGGTCACGTGATCGAACAAACTGCCGCCGAGAAAGAACCCTTGCTCATGCCCAGCAATGCTCAAGCCGCGACCATCAACCACCAACTCCGCGCCCGCAGTCACACCTTCTTCTATGTAGCCACTGACCTTATCCCGAGCCTGGCCCGTCACCAATGGCCCCATATCCAGGCCGCAAGAAGTGCCCGCGCCGATCTTCAACGCCTTGACCTGCGGCACCAACTTGGCGATCAACGCATCCGCCACTTGGTCGCCGACGCACACAGCCACCGAAATCGCCATGCAACGCTCGCCGCAAGAACCATACGCCGCGCCCATCAAGGCACTCACGGCATTATCCAGATCCGCATCCGGCATCAGCACGGCGTGGTTCTTCGCTCCGCCCAACGCTTGTACGCGCTTACCACGCTTGGTCGCCTCGGAATAGATGTACTCGGCAATCGGCGTCGAGCCTACAAAGCTCAAGGCTTTTACTTCCGGCGCTTCGATCAATGCATCCACCGCGCCCTTGTCGCCGTGCACCACACTCAGTACACCTTTAGGCAAGCCAGCTTCCTGCAACAGCTGCGCGATCAACAGCGTCGAGCTTGGATCACGTTCGGACGGCTTAAGGATGAAACAGTTACCGCACACAATCGCCAGCGGATACATCCACAACGGCACCATGGCCGGGAAGTTGAACGGAGTAATCCCCGCCACCACGCCCAACGGCTGGAAGTCCGACCATGCATCAATGTTCGGCCCAACATTGCGGCTGTACTCCCCCTTGAGAATCTCCGGTGCCGAGCACGCGTACTCCACGTTCTCAATCCCGCGCTTGAGTTCACCCGCCGCATCTTCCAAGGTCTTGCCATGCTCTTCGCTGATCAACTGCGAGATACGCGCTTCGTTCTGCTCCAGCAATTGCTTGAAACGGAACATCACCTGCGCACGCTTGGCCGGCGGCGTATTACGCCAGGCCGGGAACGCCGCCTTGGCCGAGTCGATCGCACTTTGAATGGTTTCGCGATTGGCCAACGGCACCTGGTGAATTACCTGGCCAGTGGATGGGTTGTACACATCGGCGGTACGACCGCTGTCGCTGACCAACTGGCCGTTGATCAAATGCTGGATAAGGCTCATGCAGGGCTCCTGAAAAATGGTTCTATATAGAAGGAGAAATCAGTCGATCTTGTTCAGCACTTCGCCGACCGCGTCAAACAGACGATCCAGGTCCTGCGGCTTGCTGTTGAACGTTGGCCCGAACTGCAGGGTGTCACCGCCAAAGCGCACGTAGAAACCGGCTTTCCACAAGGCCATGCCAGCCTCGAATGGCCGCACGATGGCATCCCCGTCACGCGGGGCAATCTGAATCGCACCGGCCAGACCGTAGTTACGGATGTCGATCACATTCTTGCTGCCCTTCAGACCATGCAACGCATTCTCAAAGTGCGGCGCGACTTCGGCTACGCTCTGCACCAGGTTTTCCTTCTGCAACAGGTCCAATGCCGCCAGGCCAGCCGCGCAAGCCACCGGGTGCGCCGAATAGGTGTAACCGTGGGGGAATTCCACGGCGTACTCCGGAGTCGCCTGGTTCATGAAGGTCTGATAGATCTCGCTGCTGGCAATCACCGCGCCCATCGGAATCGCACCATTGGTGACCTGCTTGGCGATGCACATCAGGTCCGGGGTCACGCCGAAGCTGTCGGCACCGAACATCGAGCCCGTACGGCCGAAACCGGTGATCACTTCGTCGAACACCAACAGGATATTGTGCTGATCGCAAATCTCACGCAGACGCTTGAGGTAACCCTGTGGCGGCACCAGCACACCAGCGGAACCGGCCATCGGCTCTACAAACACTGCCGCGATGTTCGACGCGTCATGCAACTCAATCAACTTGAGCAATTCATCGGCCAGCGCGATACCGCCCTGCTCCGGCATACCACGGGAGAACGCATTGCTCGCCAGCAAGGTGTGAGGCAGATGGTCAACATCCATCATCGCCTGGCCAAACAACTTACGGTTACCGTTGACGCCGCCCAGGCTGGTACCGGCGATATTCACACCGTGGTAGCCGCGGGCGCGTCCGATCATCTTGGTCTTGGTGGCCTGGCCTTTCAGGCGCCAGTAGGCGCGCACCATCTTCACTGCGGTATCGGCACACTCGGAGCCGGAGTCGGTGAAGAACACGTGATTCAGGTTGCCTGGGGTCAAGTCGGTAATCTTTTCCGCCAGCTGGAAAGACAACGGATGACCGTATTGGAAACCTGGAGAATAGTCCAAGGTACCCAGTTGCTTGGCAACGGCTTCCTGGATTTCCTTGCGCGTATGCCCGGCGCCACAGGTCCACAGCCCCGACAACGAATCGTAGACCTTACGCCCCTTGTCATCGATCAACCAACTGCCTTCGGCGGCCACGATCAGGCGCGGGTCACGCTGGAAGTTACGGTTGGCGGTGTAGGGCATCCAGTGCGCGTCCAACTTCAGTTGGCTGGCCAGGGACGATGGGGCGTTTTCGGGCATGTTCATCAGCAAAACCTCGCAAGGCAAAAGGCAGCGTCGGGATCGGAAAAGCGTTCTTGCAGCTAAATTGCCACGGGGATAAAGTCGATGAAATCCAACTCTTCTAACCTTCAGTCAGAACTTTACTAAACTATGAGCAGCCGTCGTCCCGACCCTTTGGCGCAAGTCAGCGACTTTGATATTCGCTTGTTGCGCATTTTTCGCAGCGTGGTGGAGTGCGGCGGCTTCTCGGCGGCAGAAGCCGTACTCGGTATTGGCCGCTCGGCGATCAGTCAACAGATGAGCGACCTTGAACAGCGCCTCGGGCTAAGGCTCTGCCAACGCGGCCGCGCCGGGTTTTCCCTGACCGAGGAAGGTCGCGAGGTCTATCAGTCAGCCCTGCAATTATTGAGTGCCCTGGAAAGCTTTCGCACTGAGGTCAACGGCCTGCACCAGCACCTGCGCGGCGAATTGATCATCGGCCTTACCGACAACCTTGTCACCCTGCCCCATATGCGCATCACCCATGCACTGGCACAGTTGAAGGAGCGAGGCCCGGACGTGCAGATCCAGATCCGCATGATCGCCCCCAATGAAGTGGAACAAGGTGTGCTCGACGGGCGCCTGCACGTCGGCGTGGTGCCCCAGGCCAGCGCGCTGTCGGGGCTGGAATACCAACCGCTGTACAGCGAACGCTCGCTACTCTATTGCGCGGTCGGTCACCCACTGTTTTATGCCGACAACAAACAACTGAACGACGAACGCATCGACAACCAGGACGCCATCGCCCCCACCTTTCGCTTACCTGCGCAGATCCAGGCCCATTACCAAGCGCTCAACTGCACCGCCAGCGCCTCGGACCGTGAGGGCATGGCGTTCCTGATCCTCACCGGCCGCTACATCGGTTACTTGCCCGATCACTACGCCAGCTTGTGGGTGCAACAAGGCCGACTGCGTGCGCTGAAACCGGCGACACGTTTTTACGATTTGAGCCTGGCATCGGTCACACGCAAGGGCCGCCGCCCTCATTTGGTGCTGGAAAGCTTCCTGGAAAGCCTGGCCGCAACCCGCTAACTCGGGCCTCGAGGTAAAAGCTGAGCAGCTGGACAGCTTTTTGCAAGGCACAGAGACCTTGAACCGTCTGCCTCGAGTTAACCCGCCATGCCCCCAGAATCCTCCAACTCCAGCGACCTGATCTACAGCCTCAACGACCGCCCGAAACCACTGCCTGCGCTATTGGCAGCGCTGCAACATGTACTGGCGGCGTTCGTCGGCATCATCACCCCACCGCTGATCATCGGCTCTACCCTCGGCCTCACCGCCCACCTGCCCTACCTGATCAGCATGGCGCTGATGGTCTCGGGCGTAGGTACTTTCATCCAGGCACGCAGGCCGTTTGGTATCGGCGCCGGGATGATCTGCCTGCAAGGCACCAGCTTTGCGTTTCTCGGCGCGGTGTTGTCGGCAGGTTTTCTGGTGAAGCAACGCGGTGGTAGCCCGGAAGATATTCTGGCGATGATCTTCGGCGTGTGCTTCTTCGGCGCGGCGGTACAGATCGTGCTGAGCCGCTTTATCGGCCAACTGCGTCGAGTCATCACGCCTCTGGTTACAGGGATTGTGATTACGTTGATCGGCATCAGCCTGATCAAGGTGGGCATCACCGATCTCGGCGGCGGCTTCAATGCACCGGACTTTGGCGCCCCCGTCAACCTGGCGCTCGGCTTGTTCGTGGTGCTGACGATCATTCTGCTCAACCGCTCCAATACCCCATGGGTACGCCTCTCGGCGATCATCATCGGCCTGGCCCTGGGGAGCCTGGCCGCATGGCTCAGCGGCAAACTCACTCCCCAGGCCCTGCCTGACCTGCCCCTGATCAGCCTGCCTACGCCGTTCCGCTTCGGTTTCAACTTCGACTGGAGCGCCTTCCTGCCGATAGCGCTGATTTATCTGATCAGCAGTATCGAAACCGTCGGCGACCTCACTGCCAATTGCATGATTGCCCGCCAACCGATCAGCGGCCCCTCTTATATAAGCCGACTCAAGGGCGGCGTGCTGGGCGATGGCGTGAGCTGCATGATCGCCGCCACTTTCAGCGCCTTCCCCAATACCACCTTCGCCCAGAACAATGGCGTGATCCAACTCACCGGCGTGGCCAGCCGTTACGTCGGCTTATATATCGGCGCGTTGCTGTTCTGTCTCGGCCTGTTTCCGCTGATCGGCGCCGTGCTGCAGCAAATTCCCAAACCAGTGCTGGGCGGCGCGACCCTGGTGATGTTCGGCAGTGTGGCCGCTGCCGGCGTGCGTATTCTTGCCCAGGCGCCGCTGGACCGACGCAGCATGTTGATCATCGCCACCTCATTCGGCGTCGGCCTGGGTATCGCTGCCCAGCCCAACCTGCTGCACCTGATGCCAACACTGGTGCAGAACCTGTTCGACTCCGCCATCACCAGCGGCGGCCTCACCGCCATCCTCTTGTGCCTGTTACTGCCGGAAGCCAAGCCGAGCACCACTGCCGCAAACCACACGCCAGAAAGCGACAGCCTGGAACCGCTTTGACGGTTTTATTGCATCGGGACTTGTCTGAGGCTTGAGGGTGGGTTATCTGTGCACACGTCGTCTCTATCGATCAGCACGGAAACCTCCATGAGCCTCGAAGTTCCTGCCCACAGCAACCACGCCGGTAAACCCGCCAGCCGCATCCGGCAAAAGAACGAACAAGCGATTCTCCAGGCTGCTGAAGATGAATTCGCCCGCCATGGCTACAAAGGCACCAGCATGAATACCATTGCTGCCAGTGCCGGATTGCCCAAGGCCAACTTGCACTACTACTTCACCAACAAGCTGGGCCTGTACATCGCGGTACTCAGCAATATCCTCGAACTGTGGGACAGCACCTTCAACGCGCTGACCGCCGAGGACGACCCTGCCGTGGCACTTACGCGCTACATCCGCACCAAGATGGAATTTTCGCGACGCCAGCCACAAGCCTCACGGATCTTCGCCATGGAGATCATCAGCGGCGGCGAATGCCTCACCGAATATTTCAGCCAGGACTATCGTGCCTGGTTCAGTGGCCGGGCGGCGGTGTTCCAGGCCTGGATCGACGCCGGCAAAATGGACCCCGTCGACCCGGTGCATTTGATCTTCCTGCTGTGGGGCAGCACCCAGCACTACGCCGACTTCGCCACCCAGATCTGCCGCGTCACCGGGCGCACCAAGCTGACCAAGCAGGACATGGAAGACGCTGGCACCAATCTGATCCAGATCATCCTCAAAGGCTGCGGCATCAAGCCAGCCCCATAAACGAAGCGAGTTATGTCTTTTACGCTGACAGGCCTTTGCGAATTTCGTGAAGAAATCCGCAAAAGCCGCTTTATCACCCTGGCGGTACCCATCACCAGCCCGCAGGACGCCCAGGCATTTTTCGAGCAATACAGCGACCTGAACGCCACGCATAACTGCTGGGCCTGGAAGCTGGCCGACCAATACCGCAGCAACGATGATGGCGAACCTGGCGGAACCGCCGGACGCCCGATTCTTGCGGCTATCGAGGCACAGGGCTTTGATCAGGTCGCGGTGTTGGTGATCCGCTGGTACGGCGGCATCCAGCTGGGTACCGGCGGGCTGGCCCGTGCTTATGGCGGCGGTGCGAACAAGTGCCTGCAAAATGCCGAGCGCATCGAACTGATCAGCCGTGTGCCACTGAGCTGCGCCTGTGGGTTTTCCGAGCTGAACCTGGTGAAGCTGCGTATCGCTGAACTCGCAGGCCTGGTGGTGGAAGAAACCTTCACCGCCAACGGCGTGGAGCTGCGGCTTGCGCTGGGGGAGGCACACATCGACACCCTGCAAGCCCAGCTCGCCGACCTGAGCCGTGGGCGCATCCTGCTGCAACGTTGAAACTGCTACTGTTACGCGCTGAACTCCCTGAACCGCGATTCAAAGGAAGCCTTTCATGTCTACGCCAAAAACCGCACTGATCATCGGCGCCTCACGCGGGCTGGGGCTTGGCCTGGTCAAGCAATTGCTCCAGGATGGCTGGGATGTGACCGCCACCGTGCGCGATCCGAACAAAGCCGATGCGCTGAAAGCCGTGGGGCCGGTGCAGGTCGAGAAGTTGGACATGGACGACCAGCAAGCCGTGATCGCCCTGGCCCAACGCCTGAAAGACCGCACCTTCGACCTGCTGTTCGTCAACGCTGGCGTCAAGGGCCCGGCGAACCAGGAGCCCGGCCACGCCACGCTGGCGGAAGTCGGCCAGCTGTTTTTCACCAACGCCGTGGCACCGATCAACCTGGCCCAGCGCTTTGTCGGGCAGATCCGCAAAGATACCGGCGTGCTGGCCTTCATGAGTTCGGTGCTGGGCAGCGTGACCATTCCCGACAACTCGGATCTGGCGCTGTACAAGGCCAGCAAGGCCGCCCTCAATTCGATGACCAATAGCTTTATCACGCAACTGGGCGAGCACAAGCCGACGGTGCTGTCGCTGCATCCGGGCTGGGTGAAGACCGACATGGGCGGCGAAAACGCACACATCGACGTCGAGACCAGCGTGCGCGGCCTGGTGGACCAGGTGAATGCCTACACCGGCAAAGGCGGCCATCACTTCGTGGACTACAAGGGCGACACCATCGACTGGTAAGTGGCAAAGGGTCGTTATCGACCGATTGCCGTCGATAACGATCCACGCGTAAACTGCCCACCTCGCCCTCCCCGGCGACCCTGGATCAGCAGACAGGGCAACACTGAGCTGGCAAACCTGAACCCATCATTCAGAGGAGCCGGCCAATGCCTGCGACCCGTATCTGGTTAAAAAACCCTCTCGCGATTTTCACTGCCAATGGCCTCGATGCCCGCGGTGGCCTGGTGCTGCAAGACGGTGTGATCACCGAAGTGCTGGCCCAAGGCCAAGAACCGGCACAACCCTGTGCACAGGTGTTCGACGCTCGCGAGCATGTGGTCCTGCCTGGGCTGATCAACACCCACCATCACTTCTATCAAACCCTGACCCGCGCCTGGGGCCCGGTGGTCAACCAGCCGTTGTTTCCCTGGTTGAAGACCCTGTACCCGGTATGGGCACGGCTCACCCCGGAAAAACTTGCCCTGGCCAGCAAAGTTGCCTTGGCTGAATTGCTGCTCTCAGGCTGCACCACCGCAGCCGACCACCACTACCTGTTCCCTGATGGCCTGGAAAACGCCATAGATGTGCAGGTAGAAAGCGTGCGCGAACTGGGCATGCGCGCCATGCTCACCCGCGGCTCCATGAGCCTGGGCGAGGCCGATGGTGGCCTGCCGCCGCAGCAGACCGTACAACAAGGCCAGGTGATTCTCGACGACAGCCAGCGCCTGATCCGCGAATACCACCAGCGTGGCGACGGTGCACAGATCCAGATAGCCCTGGCGCCGTGCTCGCCGTTCTCGGTCACCCCCGAGATCATGCAAGCCAGCGCCGAGCTGGCCAACCGCCTGGATGTGCGCCTGCACACCCACTTGGCGGAAACCCTCGACGAGGAAGATTTCTGCCTGCAACGTTTCGGCCTGCGCACCGTGGATTACCTCGACAGCGTCGGCTGGCTCGGCCCGCGCACCTGGCTGGCCCACGGCATTCACTTCAACCCGGACGAAATCGAGCGCCTGGGCGCCGCCGGAACTGGCATCTGCCACTGCCCAAGTTCGAATATGCGCCTGGCCTCCGGCATCTGCCCGACCCTGGACCTGCTTGCCGCCGGCGCGCCCATCGGCCTGGGCGTGGACGGCTCCGCCTCCAACGACGCTTCGAACATGATCCTTGAAGCGCGCCAGGCCCTGTATATCCAGCGCCTGCGTTACGGCGCGGAAAAGATCACTCCTGAAGGCGTATTGGGCTGGGCCACCAAGGGCTCGGCGCAGTTGCTGGGGCGCACGGATATTGGTGAACTGGCGGTAGGCAAGCAAGCTGACCTGGCGCTATTCAAGCTGGACGAACTGCGCTTTTCCGGTAGCCACGATCCGATTTCAGCGCTGCTGTTGTGCGGTGCGGATCGTGCAGATCGAGTGATGGTTGGCGGCAAGTGGCGGGTGATCGACGGCCAAGTGGAAGGCCTGGACCTCAAGGCCTTGATCGCCGATCACAGCCAGGCGGCGCGCCAATTGATCGCGGGCACCTAAGCCAGGCGCCAATCAAAATGTGGGAGCGGGCTTGCTCGCGAATGCGGTGGTTCAGTCACAGATGTACTGACTGACACAGCGCATTCGCGAGCAAGCCCG
Organism: Pseudomonas libanensis; assembly: GCF_001439685.1. Classification (GTDB taxonomy): domain Bacteria; phylum Pseudomonadota; class Gammaproteobacteria; order Pseudomonadales; family Pseudomonadaceae; genus Aquipseudomonas; species Aquipseudomonas libanensis. The sequence continues at coordinate 630,450 of NZ_JYLH01000001.1, read as the reverse complement.
CTCCCACATTGGATCTGTGCCACTTTTCAAATCGATTACAAACCCAACAGCGACAGCATGATAAAAGTCGCAAACAACACAAAATGAGTCATCCCTTCGATGGCGTTGGTTTCACCATCATTGAGGTTGATCGCACTGACGATCAGCGTGATAAACACCATCACCGTCTGCACCGGCGTCATCGCCATCTGGAACGGCTGGCCGGAATACAGGGCCATGGCCTCCATCACCGGCACCGTCAGGATCACCGTGGACAACGATGCCCCCAACGCAATATTCACCACCGACTGCATGCGGTTAGCCAACGCAGCGCGCAGTGCCGTGAGGATTTCCGGCGCGGCCGAGATAGCCGCCACCACAATCGCGGTAATCACCGGCGGTGCGCCGGTGCCTTCCAGGCCCAGGTCGAGGGTCTTGGACATCACCTCGGCCAGCGCGCCAATCACGATCACCCCAAACACCAGGGTCGCAATGGAAAACGTCAGGCTGACAGACGGCGCATGCTCGTCTTCCGGCTGTTTCTTGCGGCGCTTTTCCGGGTAGCTGTAGCTGAAGAAATAACTGTGCGGCCCCACCTGCATGCGCAGGAACAAGGTGTAAAGCACCACCATCGCGCCAATGGTGAAGGCCGAGTAGATTTTCCAATCCGCTTCGGGGATAAACTCCGGCACCACCATCGACACACCCATGGCGGTAAGGATCATCACGCTGTAGGTGCGCGCCGAATCATCGTTATAGGACTGCTCGCCATGCTTGATGCCGCCCATCAGCGCGGCCAGGCCGAGGATGCCGTTGATATCGAGCATCACCGCCGAGTAGATGGTGTCACGCACCAGCGTGGGTGATGGCTCGTTGCTCATCATGATCGCCAGGATCACCACCTCCACCAATACCGCGGCGAGGGTCAGGATCATGGTGCCGTAGGGGTCACCTACCTTTTCCGCCAGTTGCTCGGCATGGTGCGCGACGCGCATCGAAGCCATCACGATAAAGGCGATCAGCGCCAAGCCCGCCAGCAGCGCCACCAACTGCCCGCTGTGGAGCATCCAGTGCTCCAGAGGGTAGGCAGCAATGGCGGCTATCAGCGCCAACAACATGAATTTTTCTTGCTTGAGGGATGTGAGCATTCCGGGCCTTTTCATACGGCGAATCAGTCATTGATGGGGTACAGACTGCGCCAAGCCGCTAACGTTTCGTTACACCTTAGTTCACATCAACCTTGCGTGGGTGAGACAAATACTCTCCTGCTGGTCAGGTTTTGCCGATTATTTCAGCCATGGCCTGTAGAATGCCGCCATTGCACCTGATGAGATTTTAAAAATGTACGATTGGCTCAACGCCCTGCCCAAGGCTGAATTGCACCTGCACCTGGAGGGTTCGCTGGAGCCTGAGTTGCTGTTCGCCCTGGCCGAGCGCAACAAGATTGCGCTGCCGTGGAACGACGTCGAAACCCTGCGCAAGGCCTATGCCTTCAATAATCTGCAAGAGTTTCTCGACCTGTATTACAAAGGCGCCGATGTGCTGCGCACGTCCCAGGATTTCTACGACCTGACCTGGGCCTACCTGCTGCGCTGCAAGGCCCAGAACGTGATTCACACCGAACCCTTCTTCGACCCGCAGACCCACACCGACCGTGGCGTGCCGTTCGAAGTGGTGCTCAACGGCATTGCCGCGGCACTTAAGGATGGCGAGCAACAACTGGGTATCACCAGCGGCTTGATCCTCAGTTTCCTGCGCCACCTGAGCGAAGCCGAAGCCGAAAAAACCCTCGACCAGGCCCTGCCTTTCCGTGACGCGTTCGTGGCCGTGGGCCTGGACAGCTCGGAAATGGGCCACCCACCGAGCAAGTTCCAGCGCGTGTTCGACCGTGCCCGTCACGAAGGTTTCCTGACCGTGGCCCACGCCGGTGAAGAGGGCCCGCCCGAGTACATCTGGGAAGCCATCGACCTGCTGAAGATCCAGCGCATCGACCATGGCGTGCGCGCCATCGAAGACGAGCGCCTGATGCAGCGCATCATCGACGAGCAGATCCCGTTGACCGTGTGCCCGCTGTCCAATACCAAGCTCTGCGTGTTCGACGACATGGCCCAGCACAACATCCTCGACATGCTCGAGCGTGGCGTGAAGGTGACTGTGAACTCGGATGACCCGGCGTACTTCGGCGGCTATGTCACCGAGAACTTCCACGCGCTGTACACCTCACTGGGCATGACCCAGGACCAGGCCAAACGCCTGGCGCAAAACAGCCTGGATGCGCGTCTCGTAAAACCATAACCAACCATCATTAAATGAATGCATGCTAAATGTGGGAGGGGGCATGCCCCCTCCCGCAGAGGTTTTGTATTGACCTTTAGACTTGGGTGAGCTCTTCCAGCGTCTTGCCTTTGGTCTCCATCCCAAACACCCACACCACCAGCGCCGCCACCGCAAAGCACAGCGCGCCCAAGGCAAATACCCCGCCCTGCCCTGTTATCGGGAATACCAGCCCGGTTACCAACGGCCCCAGCAATGAGCCAACCCGGCCAACCGCCGAAGCAAACCCGGAGCCCGTCGCCCGCGCCGAAGTGGGATACAACTCCGGCGTGTAGGTGTACAGCACGGCCCACATGCCAAACAGGAAGAACTGCATCAGCAGCCCCGAAGTAATCAGCAAGCCGACGTTGCCACCAAATACCGCACTTTGCCCATACAAAAACGCCATCACCCCGCCGCCCAGCAGCGTCACGACGCACACCGGCTTACGCCCCCAGCGCTCGACCAGCCACGCCGCCATCAGGAAGCCCGGGATCCCGCCCAGGGAAATGATCACGGTGTAATACACCGACTGGGTCACGGCAAAACCCGATTGCTGCAACAACGCACTCAACCACGACGTCAGCCCGTAAAAGCCGAGCAAGGCAAAAAACCACACACTCCAGATCATCATTGTGCGTTGGCGGTACTGCGCCGACCACAGCTGCTGGAACGCGGAGAAGAAAGTCCCCGGCACAGTCTCGACCCGTGGCAGGGCAACCGGCTCGGGTAAATCAGCGCGGCCCAGGGACTCGCGTACCTTCTGCTCAATGCCCAGCAAGACCTTGTCCGCCGCGTCATGCTTTCCGGCCTGTTCCAGCCAGCGCGGTGATTCCGGGATAAAGAACCGGATAGCCAACACAAACACCGCCGGCACCGCCAACACCAGGAAGATGTCGCGCCAGCCAATCACCGGTAACAGGAAGTAAGACAACACGCCTGCGGCCACAAAACCCAACGGCCAGAAACCATCCATCAACGCGATATAGCGCCCGCGCCCCTTGGCCGGAATCAGCTCCGACAGCATCGACTGAGCGATGGGAAACTCCATGCCCATGCCAATGCCCAGCAGAATACGAAACAACGTCAGCATCTCCACCGTCTGCGCCGTGGAACACAAGTAACTGGCGACGCCCCACAACACGATGCTCCACTGGAACACCGGCTTGCGCCCGAAGCGATCGGCAAGCATGCCGGACAGCGAAGCGCCGACCACCATGCCGAAAAAGCTCGAACTGGCCAGTAATCCGGCCTGGGCGGTGCTCAAGCCAAACTCGGTTTTGATCGACCCCAACAGGAAGGTCATCATCGCCAAGTCCATGGAGTCGAAGAAAAACGCCAAGGCGATGATGATGAAAATGATTCGGTGGTAACCACTGATCGGCAGCCGTTCCAACCGTTCCGCTGCGCTATAGCCCTGTATACCCATGCCACACCCCCTTGTAAAAAATCCCTTGGCGAGTGTGCGACATCGTTATCCCTGGCTATTGCTGGATGCGACCTGACTGAAACCCTGAACGACGCAAACCGCTGACGAGGCGCCTACACTGCCGCCAGCCGGTTTATTTCCACGAGCCCGATATCGGAAACCTGCAAGGCCCGCGACTCGTTGACCACACTGATCCAGCCCGACTGCAGGAACAGTTGCAACAACCCCGCACCCAACGCCCCGCCCAGATGTGGCTGCTGCTGGCTCCAGTCGAAGCAATCGCAGGCCAACGGCGCCGCCAGTGCCTGGGTAAAAATGCCCAGGCCTGCCAAATACTGCGCGCCCTTGACCGTGACCTCGGTACGCTGCTCATGGCGCTCGATCCAGCCCGCCTCCAACATCCGCTGGTACAGCCCCGCCGCCAGCTCGCCGCCAAGATGGCCATGGCACAGCCGGGCACGCCGCAGCAGCGGTGGCGCCATAAGCGCCGGCGGCAAGGTATTCGGCGTGCTGCGCGCCGCGCTGGCCATGGTGGTACTGGCCAGCGCATCAATGGCGACACTGACATCCGCAGCCGCCACGCGAAACAACCGCTTGCCCCGTCGAGCCTCGGTCCGCAGCAGGCCACTGCCGGTCAGGCGCGCCAAATGTGCATTGGCCGATGCCGGCGACAGTCCGGCCAGGCTCGCCAGCTCTTCTGAAGACTTCGCCGAGCCGTCCATCAAGGCCCAGAGCATGGCCGTACGCTTGGGCTCGGCGAGCAAGCTGGCGATCTGACTGATGCAAGGTGCTGCTTCCATGTATTCACTCCCTGTTAAACCATTTTTCTGCTGCGGTTGAGGCCAAAGTATAGGTGCGCAGGCCAGCGGTTCCGCGGCGTCTGACAGCGCAGATCAGGACAGGATATGAGTGAAACTTCCGACCGTGGCGCAGGCTATTGCCTAGCAGCCATTCGCCCCGGTCGCTGCGCGGTCAATGTCGCACAACGTGCCACGAGCATGTCCCGCAGCAGATTGATCGGTTTGCTCAATTGCGCACGGTGGGCACACAGCAAGTTGAGCGGCGTGCGCTCGCCCTGCAGCTCCGGCAGGATCAAGCGCAAGCGCCCGGCCAGCACGTCGGTGCTTACATCCAGCCAGGACTTATAGGCAATCCCCATCCCCGCCACCGCCCAGCGGCGGACGACGTCGGCATCATCACTGAACCGATCACCACTGACCGTCAAGCTCACTTGACGTTTGCCGTCATAAAACCCCCAGTGGTCATGCACGCGGGTACCGAGCATGTATAGCAGGCAATTGTGCTGGGCCAATTGTTCCAGATGGCGCGGTTCGCCATGGCGGGCGAGGTAACAGGGGGCGGCACACAGCACTCGAATATTGTCCGCGGCGATGGGCAGCGCAATCAGGCTGGAGTCTTCGGGTTCGCCATAGCGCAAGGCGATGTCCACCGGCTGGCGGAACAGGTCGGCAATGCGATCGCCGAGCAACAGCCGTACGTTTAACTGCGGGTGTTCCTGCTGGAATTCATCCAACCATGGCAGCAACTGGTTACGGCCGAAATCCGAAGGGGCCGACAGTTGCAACACACCACTGACATGATCCTGGCCGCTGGCCAACAGGCGCCGACCTTCATCCAGGGCGCTCAGCGCGGCACGGGCATACTCCAGGAAACCTTCACCCTCGGCGGTCAGGCGCAAGCTGCGAGTGGAGCGCGCCAGCAAGCGTGCGCCCAGTTGCTGCTCAATACGCTTCAATGCGGCACTGGCTACCGCTGGTGACAGGTCCATGCCCCGCGCTGCTGCAGACAGGCTGCCCAGGTCCGCAGCGCGCACAAACAACTGCAAATCATCAAAACGCAGCATGCATTTCCACCCATTATCAAAATTTTATTGAAACAGACTGCTGTTTTAGCCGCTTTTATCGGCATGGGAAATAGCCAATCATCTGCCCATTCCGTTATCACCCGTTTCACACAGCCCATTTATCGGAGCCACCATGAAAGCCATTGCCTACTACGCCTCACTGCCGATCAACGACCCAAAATCCCTGCAAGACATCGAACTGCCGGAGCCCGTGGCCGGCCCGCGTGACCTGTTGGTGGAAGTCAAAGCCATCTCGGTCAACCCAGTGGACACCAAGGTGCGCCAGAACGTCACTCCCGAAAACGGCGCCGCCAAGGTGCTGGGCTGGGATGTAGCCGGTGTGGTCAAGGCCGTTGGCAGCGACGTGACGCTGTTCAAGGCTGGCGACAAGGTGTTCTACGCCGGTTCCCTGGTACGCCCAGGCGGCAACAGCGAACTGCACACGGTAGATGAGCGTATCGTCGGCCATATGCCCAAGAGCCTGGGGTTTGCCGAGGCCGCTGCACTGCCGTTGACCGCCATCACCGCCTGGGAGCTGCTGTTCGAACGCTTGCAGATAATTGAAGGCAAGGAAGATCAAGGCCAGAGCCTGCTGATCGTCGGCGCAGCCGGCGGCGTGGGGTCGATCCTGACGCAACTGGCCAACCAGCTCACCGCGCTGAAAGTCATCGGCACCGCCTCGCGCCCTGAGACTCAGGCATGGGCCAAGGCCCTGGGTGCCCACCTGGTGATCGACCACAGCCAGCCGCTGAGCGAAGCGCTGAAACAGGCCGGTCATCCGCAAGTGACCCACGTTGCCAGCCTGACCCAGACCGAGCATCACCTCGATCAACTGGTGGAAGCGCTGCAACCCCAGGGCAAGCTGGCGCTGATCGACGACCCCAAGGCGCTGGACGTAAGCAAGCTCAAGCGCAAGAGCCTGTCGCTGCACTGGGAGTTCATGTACACCCGCTCGATGTTCGAAACGCCGGACATGATCGAGCAGCACAACTTGCTCAACCGCGTGGCCGAACTGATCGACGCCGGCATCCTGGAAACCACGGTGGGCGAGCACTTCGGTGTAATCAATGCGGCCAACCTGCGGCGTGCCCACGCGCTGCTGGAAAGTGGCAAGGCCAAGGGCAAGATCGTGCTGGAAGGGTTCTGAAAAAACGACTGTCAGTGTCGTCCGTTATTCATGTAAGTAATGGACGACACCATTAGTCCGAGAGTTGATCCTTGTCATATTTTTGGGGGGATTCGGGTTTATATTGGCCGCCTTTGCCACGAGTCTTTTACGCGAGGAAGTCAGCAATGAAGATCCTGATAAAAGCGTTAGCAAAATCCCCAGGCAGCCAATGGCAGGTTCGTCTCGACGGCGAAGCCATCACCTTCCGCAGTGAAGCCGAGGCCCGCGCCTTTGCCGATACCCTGCAAGCCCGTATCCAGGCGCCCCACCGCTTTCCCCTCGGCCAGCAACGCTCTGCCGCTGGCTGAGCCGCATTTCAGACCTGCGCCTGTTCGGCCCTTGCCCGTTGCAGGCGCTGGGTCGACATCGCAATGGTCACCGCCAGCACACCACACAAGCTGATGACCATGGCCATCGGCATCGCCGTGCCGTCGTGCAACACGCCGACCAACGACGCGGCCCCTGCCGCCACACCGAACTGAATGCAACCTAGCAACGCCGAAGCACTGCCGGCCCTGGCGCCCTGCCCGCTCATGGCGCACGCCGAGGTATTGGGCAAAATGCAGCCCAGGCTGGCGATACAGATAAACAGTGGCACCAGCAAAGGCCACAAGGCCTCTGTGCGCAGCGCGGCAATACCCAGCAACGTCAACGCGGCCGCCACATAAACCCACACCGTGCGCGACAGCAAAAACGCCGGGCCGCGCTTGGCCAGCAACCGCGCATTCAACTGCGCCACCAGGATAAAGCCGGCGGCGTTGGAACCGAACAGCCAGCCGTAATGCTCGGCAGGCACGCCGTAGAGTTTGATAAATACAAAGGGAGAGCCGGCGATGTAGGCAAACATGCCGGCAATCGAGATGCCGCCGGTCAAGGCATAGCCGAGGTATACGCGGTCCGACAACAGCGAGCCGTAGCGGCGCAACGAGCCAGACAACGGCTGGCGCGGCTGATCGGCCGGGAAGGTTTCCGGCAGCCCGACTGCCACGGCAATCGCCGCCATTACGCTGAACAGCGACAGTGCCAGGAAGATCGATTGCCAGCCCCACACCCCGACCATCAACCCACCCGCCAAAGGTGCAAGGATCGGCGCCAGGCCGGTGACCAGCATCAATTGCGAATACACCTTGGCCGAGCCCACCGCATCGCACTTGTCACTGACCACCGCCCGGGAAATCACCATGCCCGCGCAACCGCCAAGGGCCTGCACGAAACGCGCAGCGATCAGCCACTCCAGGGACGGTGCGTAGGCACAGGCGAAGGACGCGAGGGTAAACAGGGTGACGCCGCTGAGCAGCGGTATACGCCGGCCAAAACGGTCGGCCAGCGGGCCGTAGATCAATTGGCCAATGGCCAGGCCGGCGAAGTACACCGCCAGGGTCAACTGGATATGTTTTTCATCGGTGGCAAAGGCCGTGGCCATTGCCGGAAAGCCCGGCAGGTAAAAATCGATCGCCAACGGCGCAAAGGCGCTCAAGGCGCCCAAAATCAGGATTATGCGAAGGTTCATCAGACACCCAAGTGAGTCGGCAGCTCGACAGTCTAGCCGCGCTTGGGTGCCGTGAACATTACGTTAGGTCGCTAACGATCATAAAAACTACGCCAGCTTGGCGGTGTAGCCCTCCTCGGTGATCAGTTGGATGACCTTATCCGAGGGCAGACTGCTTGCCACGCGCACTTCTTTAGCGCCCAAATCTACTTCGACACTCGCTGCCGGGTCCTGGCTCTGTACCGCCTGGGTCACTGATCGAACGCAATGGCCGCAGGTCATTCCTTCAACATTGAATATTTGCATGACATGACTCCTTTGATGAGGTTGGGCACAGTGTCAACCTTGCCACGATAGCAAGGTCAAGTTTCAAAAAAATCGGCCGGGCTGGTATTCGTTGGCAGCGTCGGCCAAGCTTCAACTTTCCTTACTGTGAACCACGGAGCATTTGCCATGCGCTGGTCATTTTTTGCCTTTGCCGGCCTGATGAGCTTGTCTACCGTTGTGCCCCAGGCCCTTGCTGCTGAAGATTATGCGGTGCTGATCATTTCCCGCGAGCGCCTGGAGGTGCCGACCAACTGCGAGATTGGCCTGTATATCCAGGACCAGTTGGCCGGACGCCTGTTCCAGGAACAGGCCACCTCGTTCAATCTGCCTGCGGGCGATGTATCGCTGCGTCTCAAGCTGTTGCCGGGTCAGTCCCGAGGCTGCCTGCCCAGCCTGCTGGCGCCACCCGCGCAGAACATTACCTTGAAAGCTGGCGATGTACGCAAATTGCGTATCGCCCAAGGCCCGGACGGCATGTACCTCAAGCCTGCAGCATTGGAATACTGAAGACGCTTGACCTTCCCCACAGGTTAAGGTTGATCCTAAGGGCAACTTTTCCTGGAGGACTGTCCCATGAATGGATCCACCACATTTGACTTGCCCATCGGCGGCATGACCTGCGCCAGCTGTGCCGGCCGCGTCGAACGCGCGCTGGGCAAGGTGCCTGGGGTGCAACGCGTGAGCGTCAACCTGGCCAACGAACGCGCCCATATCGAAGTGCTCGGCCAGATGGACGCCAGCGTGCTGATTGCCGCAGTCGACAAGGCTGGCTACACCGCCACCCTGCCCCAAAGCGAAACCGCCACCGAAGCCGACCAGGCCCGACGCCTGCGCCGCGAGCGTTGGGCGCTGGCAGCGGGGATTATTTTGGCGTTGCCGCTGGTGCTGCCAATGCTGGTGGAACCCTTCGGCCTGCACTGGATGCTCCCCGCCTGGATACAATTTGCCCTGGCCACGCCGGTGCAATTCATCCTCGGTGCGCGCTTCTATGTTGCCGCATGGAAAGCCGTGCGCGCCGGTGCTGGCAATATGGACCTGCTGGTGGCAATCGGCACCAGCGCCGGCTACGGCCTGAGCATCTATGAATGGCTCACCGCCGCCCCCGGCGTGACGCCGCACCTGTACTTCGAAGCCTCAGCGGTGGTCATCGCCCTGGTGCTGCTGGGCAAATACCTGGAAAGCCGCGCCAAACGCCAGACCGCCAGCGCGATCCGCGCCCTGGAAGCCTTGCGGCCGGAACGGGCGATCCGCGTGCAGGATGGCCGCGAAGAAGACGTCGCAATCAATGCGTTGAAGCACGGTGACCTGGTGCTGGTCAAACCCGGCGAACGCTTCCCGGTGGACGGTGAAGTGGTGGAGGGCCAAAGCCATGCCGATGAGGCGCTGATCAGCGGTGAAAGCCTGCCGGTGCCTAAACAGCCAGGCGACCCGGTCACCGGTGGCGCCATCAACGGTGAAGGCCGTCTATTGGTGCGCACCCTGGCCCTGGGGGCCGAGAGCGTGCTGGCACGCATCATCCGCCTGGTCGAAGACGCCCAGGCTGCCAAGGCGCCGATCCAGAAACTGGTGGATAAAGTCAGCCAGGTGTTTGTACCAGCGGTATTGGTCTTGGCGTTGATCACCGTGGTGGGCTGGTGGTTGTATGGCGCATCCCTGGAAACTGCGATCATCAATGCGGTTGCCGTGTTGGTGATCGCGTGCCCTTGCGCCCTGGGCCTGGCCACACCCACCGCGATCATGGCCGGCACCGGCGTCGCCGCGCGCCATGGCATTCTGATCAAGGATGCCGAAGCCCTGGAGCGCGCCCATGCGGTGAGCGCCGTGGTGTTCGACAAGACCGGCACCCTCACCTCCGGCGCGCCGAAAATTGCGCACCTGGCGGCCGTGGATGGCAACGAAGCCCTCTTGTTGCAACAGGCCGGCGCGTTGCAACGCGGCAGTGAACACCCATTGGCCAAGGCCGTGCTGGATGCGTGCCAGGAGAAAGGTCTGGACGTGGCCGATGTGAGCGCCAGCCAGTCCCTGACCGGACGCGGCATTGCCGGCACGCTGGACGGTCGGCCACTGGCGCTGGGTAATCGACGCTTGCTGCAAGAAACGGGCTTGGAGGCGGGCGAATTGGCTCAGCGCGCCAAGGATTGGGAGGCCGAAGGCCGCACCTTGTCCTGGCTGATCGAGCAAGGCGCGCAGCCCCGCGTATTGGGCTTGTTCGCCTTTGGCGACACCCTCAAGCCCGGCGCGCTGGAGGCCGTGCAACAACTCAAGGCGCAACACATCAGCAGCCACCTGATTACCGGCGATAACCACGGCAGTGCCCGGGTCGTCGCGGAGGCCTTGGGTATCGACGATGTGCACGCTGAGGTACTGCCCGCCTACAAAGCGGCTGCCGTTGCCGAACTGAAAAAAACCGGCGTGGTGGCGATGGTCGGCGACGGTATCAACGACGCCCCGGCCCTGGCCGCGGCCGATATCGGCATCGCCATGGGCGGCGGTACCGACGTGGCCATGCATGCGGCCGGCATCACCTTGATGCGGGGCGACCCACGCCTGGTGCCGGCGGCCCTGGAGATCAGCCGCAAGACCTACGCGAAAATTCGCCAGAACTTGTTTTGGGCCTTTGTGTATAACTTGATCGGCATTCCCCTGGCCGCCTTCGGCCTGCTCAACCCGGTGCTGGCCGGTGCGGCGATGGCCTTGTCCAGCGTCAGCGTGGTGAGTAATGCACTGTTGTTGAAAACCTGGAAACCCAAGGACTTGGAGGATCAACGCCCATGAACATCGGCCAAGCCGCCCGCAACAGCGGGCTGAGCGCAAAGATGATTCGCTACTACGAATCCATCGGCCTGCTGAAAACGCCCCATCGCACTGACAGCGGCTATCGCGTGTATGGTCATGACGACCTGCACACTCTGACGTTTATCAAGCGCTCGCGGGACCTGGGGTTTTCACTGGAAGAAGTCGGCAAGCTGCTGACCCTGTGGGAAGACCGCCAACGGGCCAGCGCCGACGTAAAAGCCTTGGCGCGCCAGCACATCGACGAGCTGAATCACAAGATTCGCGAATTGGGGCAACTGCGCGACACCTTGCAGGACCTGATGGAGCACTGCCAGGGCGATCATCGACCGGACTGCCCGATACTCAAGGAGTTGGCAGCGGGGAACTGCTGCGCCTGATGCTCTGGCTGGATACACACAATCCAAATGTGGGAGGGGGCAGGCCCCCTCCCACATTTTTTACATCTCCTTTTGCCGGGAGATCATTGCATCCAAGGCGGCGGCGGTGGCTCGTCCGGCACTTTGCTCGGTGGCGCATCATCCGCCGCACGAATCGCCTGGCGACGCTCTTCATCCAGCCGCGCCGCTTCGATCTCGCGGATCACACCGCCCACGTCCGCCAGTTCTTCCGGTTCGTCGAACTCACCGGTCAATACACTGGCCGGGTGCAAGGTACCGGCTTCGTACAGCGCCCACATTTCCTTGGCGTACTTGGTCTTCTTCAACTCCGGGGCAAAGCGCCCGAAGTAGGAAGCCATGTTGCCAACGTCGCGCTCCAACATGCTGAATGCATGGTTGTTGCCCGCCGCATCCACTGCCTGGGGCAGGTCGATGATCACCGGGCCCGTTGGCGTGAGCAGTACGTTGAATTCCGAAAGGTCGCCGTGCACCAGGCCAGTGCATAGCATCAGCACAATCTGGGAGATCAGGAAGGCGTGGTATTCACGCGCCTGGTCCGGCTCCAGCACCACGTCGTTCAGGCGCGGCGCCGCGTCGCCGTACTCGTCGGCAACCAGTTCCATCAGCAGCACGCCTTCAAGAAAGTCATACGGCTTGGGCACGCGAACGCCGGCACCGGCCAGGCGGAACAGCGCCGCAACTTCGGCGTTCTGCCAGGCGTCTTCGGTTTCTTTCTTGCCGAACTTGGAGCCCTTGGCCATGGCCCGGGCCTGGCGGCTGTTACGGACCTTACGGCCTTCCTGGTATTCGGCCGCCTGACGAAAACTTCGTTTGTTCGCCTCCTTGTAAACCTTGGCGCAACGCAATTCGTTGCCGCAGCGCACCACATAAACAGCTGCTTCTTTACCACTCATGAGTGGGCGCAGCACTTCGTCGACCAGACCGTCTTCGATCAGGGGTTCAATGCGTTTAGGAGTCTTCATCAGCTTTTATTGTGGGTCCTGTATTACCAAACACGCGTGTGGCACTCGTTATACGGCAATCGGCTCGCCGGTGGGAGAGGCTACCGACCTCTGACCACTCAAGAATGCATGCAATGGGCCAGTTTTGTCGTTAATCAGCGTTCGATAATCGCCGTCACCCCTTGGCCGCCCGCAGCGCAGATCGAAATCAGCCCGCGACCTCTGCCCGCTGCGTCCAACAGTTTGGCGAGGTTGGCGACGATGCGCCCGCCCGTGGCGGCAAACGGATGACCCGCCGCCAGGGAACTGCCCTTGACGTTGAGCCGACTGCGGTCGATGGACCCCAGCGGCGCATCCAGGCCCAGGCGGGTCTTGCAATAGTGCGCATCTTCCCACGCCTTGAGCGTGCACAACACCTGGGCGGCGAAGGCTTCGTGGATCTCGTAGTAATCAAAGTCCTGCAGGGTCAAACCGTTGCGGGCCAGCAAGCGCGGCACCGCATACACCGGCGCCATCAACAGGCCCTCGGCGCCGTTGACGAAATCCACCGCCGCCGCTTCGCCATCACGCAGGTACGCCAGGATCGGCAAGCCGCGCTCCTTGGCCCAGGCTTCACTGCCCAGCAGCACCAGGGATGCGCCATCGGTGAGTGGCGTGGAGTTGCCGGCAGTGAGTGTGCCCTTTTCGCTGCGCTCGAAGGCCGGCTTGAGGCTGGCGAGTTTTTCCAGGGTCAGGTCGGCGCGCAGGTTGTTGTCGCGGGTGAGGCCAAGAAAAGGCGTGAGCAAGTCGTTGTGCCAGCCTTCGGCGTAGGACGCGGCCATGTTCTGATGACTCTCAAGCGCAAGCTGGTCCTGCTCGGCACGGGGAATCTGCCAGGTCTGCGCCATCAGTTCGCAATGCTGGCCCATGGACAAGCCCGTGCGTGGTTCGCCATTGCGCGGCAGTTCCGGCCTGAGATGTTGGGGGCGAAGTTGTAACAAGGTTTTTAGTTTATCCCCCATGGATTTACCGCGATTGGCTTGCAGCAAAAGCTTGCGCAAGCCTTCGTTCACCCCGATCGGCGCATCGGACGTGGTGTCCACGCCGCCGGCAATCCCACATTCGATCTGGCCCAGAGCAATTTTGTTGGCCACCAGCAACGCCGCCTCCAGCCCGGTGCCGCAGGCTTGCTGGATATCGTATGCAGGGGTTTGCGGCGACAGGCGCGAGCCGAGCACGCATTCGCGGGTCAGGTTGAAATCACGGGAGTGCTTGAGCACCGCGCCGGCGGCTACCTCACCCATGCGCAGGCCGTGCAGGTTGTAGCGCTCGATCAGGCCCTCCAGCGCGGCGGTCAGCATCGCCTGGTTGCTCGCCGTGGCGTAAGGGCCATTGGAGCGGGCGAAAGGAATGCGGTTACCGCCAATGATCGCTACGCGGCGCAATTGAGTCATGGAAAGCTCCCTCGTGAAGGTGGGTGGAATCATCAAGCCTAGCCTAGGCTCAATCGAACGACTGCCACCCCAGGGTGGTCAACCTTTGAACCCCAGCCTTCGGAGAGCGTTCCATGTCTGACCGTTATATCGACTTCGCCAACTCAAGCCTCGGCCATCGCCTGGTCGCCGCCATTGGCCTGCCGTCGCCGGTACGCCTGGAACGCTGGCAGGCCGGACGACTGCGCCCGGTCGAGGGTGCACTGCTGCTCGGCGGGGGCTCGTTGACAACCCAGGTGCTGGCGTTTGCCAATCGGCTCACCGACGCGGTTTACAGCTACGGCACCGAAGCCTCGACAGCAACCGCGTGGATTCCCGGGCACGGCCCCAAGCTCAAGGCAGTGGTGTTCGACGCCGGCCACTTGCAGCACACCGACCAGCTCAAGCAACTGCGCGAGTTCTTCCAGCCGCTGCTGAAAAACCTTGATCACAGTGCACACCTGGTGATCCTCGGCCGGGCGCCGGAAAGCCTCAGCGATCCGTTTGCTGCCAGCGCCCAGCATGCCCTGGAAGGTTTCAGCCGCTCCCTGGCCAAGGAGTTGCGCAGCGGCGGCGTGTTGCAATTGCTGTATGTGGGCGACGGCGCCGAGGACCAGCTGGAGGGTGCGCTGCGGTTTTTCCTGTCGCCGAAAAGCGCTTATATCTCGGGCCAGGTCATCCGCCTGGCGGCCTGCGACACCCCGGTCGAGGACTGGACGCGCCCGCTGGCGGGGCGCAAAGCCCTGGTCACCGGCGCCGCCCGTGGCATCGGTGCTTCCATCGCTGAAACCCTGGCCCGCGACGGTGCCGAGGTGATCCTGCTCGATGTGCCCCAGGCCAAGGCCGATCTCGAAGCCCTGGCTGCGCGCTTGAATGCGCGCACGGTGGTGCTGGATATCTGCGCCGAAGACGCCGCCAGCCAACTGGTCGAACACCTGCCCGACGGCCTCGATATCCTGGTACACAACGCCGGTATCACCCGCGACAAGACCCTGGCCAATATGACCCCTGAATACTGGGATGCCGTGCTGGCCGTCAACCTCAATGCCCCACAGGTGCTGACCAAGGCCCTGCTCGACAGCGGCAGCCTGCATGACAACGCACGCGTGGTGCTGCTGGCCTCGATCAGCGGCATTGCCGGTAATCGCGGGCAAACCAACTACGCCGCGAGCAAGGCCGGCTTGATCGGCCTGGCCCAGGCCTGGGCGCCTCTGTTGAAGGAAAGGGGGATCAGCATCAATGCCGTGGCGCCAGGCTTTATCGAGACCCAGATGACCGCGCATATCCCGTTCGCCCTGCGTGAAGCCGGGCGTCGCATGAGTTCATTAGGCCAGGGCGGCTTGCCCCAGGACGTGGCCGAAGCGGTGGCCTGGCTCGGTCAGCCAGGTTCCGGTGCGGTCAGCGGCCAAGCGCTGCGGGTATGCGGGCAAAGTCTTTTGGGAGCGTAAATATGCAATGGCACACCTTAGACAGCTCGCCCTCTCTACTGCCGTTGTATTGGCGAGCGGCGCTCAAGCGCAAGATCACCGGCAGCACATTGCCCGAACACGGCTTGCGTTGCCGGGTCAGCGTCAACCCCAAGGCCGTCGCGGCTTACCGAAAGGTCTGCGGGTTTGCCGACGGCCCGATGCTACCGGCGACCTATCCGCATATCCTGGCGTTCGGCCTGCAGATGCAGTTGCTGACTGACAAGGCGTTTCCGTTCCCCTTGCTGGGGCTGGTTCACCTGAGCAATCGCATCCGCATTCATCGCCCCTTGGGTGGCGTGGGCGACCTGAGCATCGGCGTCTATGCGCATAACCTTCAGCCCCACGCCAAAGGCGCGACCTTTGACATTGTGACCGTCGTCGAGGATGCGCTTGGGCTGCTCTGGGAGGCCGAAAGCCAAATGCTGTGTCGCGGCGTGAAGCTTGAAGGCGAAGCCGTGGATAAAACCTTCCAGGCCCCTGGCCCGACCAGCGAGCTGACGCGCTGGAAGGCGCCTGCCGATATCGGTCGCCGCTATGCCCGCGTGTCGGGCGATTACAACCCGATCCACCTCAGTGCGTCGACGGCCAAGTTATTCGGTTTTCCCCAAGCCATTGCCCACGGGCTGTGGAACAAGGCGCGCATGCTGGCGGCGCTGGGGGAACATCTGCCGGCGGCCAATATTGAGATCGAAGCCGAGTTCAAGAAGCCCGTGCGCCTGCCCAGTGAAGTGATATTGATGAGCAGCGCGGCCGGTTCCAGTGGCGAGTTGGAACTCAAAGGCGCGGGCGACATTCAGCATATGCTCGGCAAGTGGCAGCCGATCGCCTGAAACACCCTGCTTAATTGTATATATACACCCAAAGTTATAGCGGACCTCACGAGGTCCGTTTTTTTTATTTAACCCACTGATTTAAAACATGTAAGTATTTAACAATCATTTTTCCATTACACCCTTCGTATTAGTCGTTAAGCCGACTAAGACCTTATCTATATAAATCGTTAATACCAAGTTGAGCGTTGCACGAAAGAGTGCCTGGGTCTGTGATAACCACACGGACAAACCTATCGCTACCCCAAGAAGTAACGAAGGTTTGAAACAACCAAGGTTGTACCAGGTGCAAGGAACTCATCATGAAAACTCAAGCAGCGTTTTGGAAAGCAAGTACCGCTCTGGCCCTGATCATGGCGATGAGCCTCGGTGGCTGCAGCAGCGGTGGTGGCGGGCATAAATCCAGCGTGGCAGCGTCCTCACCGGATGCAGGAGCAGGTGCCGGCACAGGTGGCGGTGACGGCGGCACGGGCGGTGGCACGGGTGGAACTGGCGGTGGCACCGGCGGCACTGACGGGGGCACGGGTGGCACAGGCGGCGGCACCGGGGGCACTGACGGAGGCACGGGTGGCACAGGCGGCGGCACCGGCGGCACTGATGGAGGCACAGGTGGCACAGGCGGTGGCACCGGCGGCACTGACGGAGGCACGGGTGGCACAGGCGGCGGCACCGGCGGCACAGGTGGAGGCACTGGTGGGACCGGCGGAGGCACTGGCGGCACAGGTGGCACAGGTGGTGGCACCGGCGGAACGGGTGGTGGTACTGGCGGCGGAACTGGCTCGACAACCACCCCACTGATCACCGGCCAGATCGCCGGCACCCTCGGCACCACCGTGGGCAATGTAGGCGCAGCCGTGGGTGATCTTGGCTCGACCTTGACCGGTGTGCCCATCGTCGGCGTGACCGCTGGCGGCCTGGTGACCTCGGCAGGCACTGCTGTCACCAGCATCGGCACCGGCGTGACCACCGGCCTGGGCTCGCTGGGCACCAATAGCAACTCCCTGGGCATTACGGTGGCAGGTGTAGGTAATGGGGTTGCCGACCTGGGCGGCGGTCTCTCGACCACCGGCCAATCGCTGTCGACCACCCTCGGCGGTGTCCCTGTGGTTGGTGGCTTGACCGGCGGTGTCGGCGGTGCGGTCGGTGGCGTAGTCGATAAAGTCGGCACCACGGTGACCATGCTCGGCGATACCCTCAGCACCGCCAGCACCACTGGTGCGCTGGGTTCGCTGACCAATACCCTGGGTAGCAAAGTAGTGGTGCCTGTGGTGTCGCTGGTGGAAAACACCACCGGCAATCTGGGCACCGCAACCGGCCTGGGCACTCCCGTCAATGGCCTGCTGGATAAAGTCGGCTCGACGGTCACCAGCCTGGGTACCCAAGTCGCCAGCACGGGCGGCACCGGCAACCCCGTCACCAGCGTGGTCGGCAGCGTGCTGACCGGCGTCGGTGGCACACTCGATAAGTCCGGCGGTTATGTCGCACCAGCGGGCAGCACTGCAGCCCCCGGCATACCGGAACTGGTGGGTGGCCTGGTGAGTAACGTGGGGACTGGCTTGAATGTGGGCAACACCAACGGCACCGTCAGTGCTGCCGGTGTAACCGGTGGCGCGCTGGGCAACACCATCGCCTCCGTAGGCACCGTGCTGGGTGGTACCGGCGTCGCCAACACCGGCGCCACGGCACCGGTCGCAACGGTAGCAACCAATGTCGGCGCAGCCCTGAACCCCGTGACCTCCGGCGTCACTGCGCTGACGCAAAACATTGGTACCACCACTGGCGTTGGTGCTCCGGTCAACGGCCTGGTGACACAAGTCGGCGGCGCTGTGAGCAGCCTGGGCACTAACCTCACCACAGCCAACGCCAACCCGGTCACCAACACCCTCGGCACTACCGTTACGGCGGTCGGCAACACCGTGAGCTCGGTGGGTGGCCTGGTCACCGGCGGCACTGGCGGCACCAGCGGCGGCCTGCTTGGCGGCCTGAACATCGGCGCCAGCACCACAACCACCGGTACTGCAACGACGACAACCGGCGGCACCACGGCAACGGGCGGTCTTGGCGGTTTGTTGAACGGCCTGACCGGAAAATAGAATTGCACCTGGCCGATTAGACGGCCTCCCCTACAGCGCCTACGCTTGGTTGAGACGAGAGACCCTCATCAGTCTCTCGTCTTTTTTATGGGCGGCAACATAGGTGATGAACCGCCGCCCTGCCGAACCGCGTCCCAGAACCCGGCGGCCCCGAAGCGCTGCTGCAGTTGACCATGGAGTGTCCTATGCGCGTGTTGACACCGTTGTTATTGATGACCCTCAGTGCCTACGTACAGGCCGAGCCCCTTCCCAGCTTTTTGAACAGTAACGACACGATCCGCACCCTGCCGGTCCCCAACCTGCCCGCTGACGCCTACCGACCGGTCACGCCGAAAACCCAAGTGCCTGAAACGTCGCCGACTGCCGGCCAACCCTTATTGATGGACACCAAGGTCACCATCGGCAAGCTGCAGATCGAAGGCGGAACCATTTACCCGCTTACCGAGACGGCCCAAGTCTACGCACCGCTGATTGGTCACGAGACCAACCTCGCACAGTTGATCGAAGCGACCCGTGGTATCACCCGTCGCTACCAGGAGGACGGTTACCTGCTGTCCTATGCGTTCCTGCCGCAGCAAAATTTCGAAAACGGTCTGGTCCGCGTCGTCCTGGTAGAGGGTTACATCAAGGACTACCAGCAAACCGGCGACATCGGCTCGGTGTCGGCCTACGTCGATAAACTGGCGCAAAAGTTGTTGGCCGAACGCCCGCTGACGCGCAAGACCTTCGAGCGCTACACCACGCTGATGAGCCGCATTCCCGGCCTGACCGTACAAGCCCAGGTACCGCCGCCCGGCACAACCGATGGCGCCACGCACATGCAGATCCAGGCCAGCCGCAAGCCTTTCACCACCAGCATGAGCCTGGTACAGAAAAGCCGTGGTGGTACGCAAGCCTTGCTCAGCGCCACCAGCAATTCGCAGACGTTCATGGGCGAACAGCTAACCGTCAGCGGCCTGTTCCCGCCCGGCGAGGACAAAGAGCATTACTACCGTGTGGACTACAACCAGTTCATCAATGCCGAGGGCACCCAACTGGCGCTCGCCGCCGAACGCTATCGCGCCGACCCCAACAGCAACGTGCAACTGGACGGCGGCTTCGAGCTCAAGCCGCACCAGTCGATCGATCGCTATTCCATCGGCCTGAGCCACCCGTTTATCGCCTCTCCTACCGAGTCATTGACCCTGAGCACACGCCTGTACGTGGTGGACCAGACCACCCGTTACAAGCTGGTGGGCTACCCGCTGAGTTTCGACATCGAATCCAACCTGCGCGCCCTCGCCTTCGAGGGTGATTGGCGCAAGGCTGACGCACGCCGGTTACGCATCATCAGCGGCGGCCTGTACCAAGGCATCGACGGTTTTGGCGCCAAGGCGCGCAGTGACCTGGACGTGGCAAAACCCGACCTCGACTTCTTCCGCCTGCGCCTCTCCGGCGTGCAAAGCGACAAGTTCTTCGACAACTGGCAAGGCGTGCTCTCAGGTGCGTTGTACTGGAGCAACAACACCTTGCCCGACAGCGAACGCGCCACCTTCGGCGGGCAAAATTTCGGGCGTGGCTACCCTGACGACCAGGGCTCGGGCGACAAGGGCTGGGGCGTGGCGTATGAGGTCAACTACAGTTTCAATCGCGCCGGCAACTGGGTGAGGGTTGTGCAACCCTACGTGGTACTGGACCGCGCCAAGACCTGGTTCAACGACCTGCCGGTCAAGGCCAGCGACATGTCCTCGGCGGCGGTGGGTTTACGCTTTGGCGACAAGAAGTACTACAACATCGCGCTGGAGGCGGCCAAGCCAATGTCGGATATCGCCCTGGACAGCTTTAACCGCAGGCCACGGTATACGCTGAGTTTCAGTTATCAGCTGTGAAGGGGGCGGCGCGGAACTTGTGGCGAGGGAGCTTGCTCCCGTGACGGCCCGACAGCCGGCGCCTATTTCCCTGACGCCCCTCGATCCAATGTGGGAGCTGGCTTGCCTGCGAAGGCGACCTTCGGGTCGGCCATTTAATTGGGTTGGAATGAGCACATATCCCGGTCGTCCGCCATAGCGCTTTTCGCGAGCAAGCCCGCTCCCACATTTGAGCGGCGTCCGCCCGTTACCGACCAGGTGTAGAGAGGGGAAACAGGCTGTTGAGGGTATCGATCAAGCGCACCAGATAGATCGGCTTGCGGAACAGATCCAGCACCTGCAGGCGCAGCATGTCACTGACATCATCCATCTCGGCATGACCGGACATCACGATCACCGGCAAATGCGAGCGCGAGGTGTGTTCGCGCAAGCGCTTGATCAAGGAAATTCCGCTCTCCTCGGGCATGCGCAGGTCGGTGATGACCAACGCTATATCAGGATGAAGTGTCAATTCTTGCAGGGCGAAAGTAACGGAGGTGGAAGTGAAACAGACGAATCCCTCGTTTTCGAGGGATTCGGCTAACTCAACCAGCGCATCCTCCTCGTCATCCACCAATAGGATTTGCTGGCGTAGTGACGAAGGGTGGCTCATGGGCAGTACCTGATAAAAAAGATTATCGGAACGACAACCTACAGCCCTTACGGTTAAGTCGCTGCTGGCAGCGCATCGGACACCTGCTGGAAAACGCCTTTTATTTTATCGCCCAGCCCAGTACCGAACCCAATGATTACCAATGCAACTATCGCCACGATAATCACATATTCAATGGCCGAAGCCCCGTCTCTGCGACGCAAGAATAACTGAGCGTGAATGTAAAATTTCAAGAACAGGTCAAGGATCATCAGACTTCTCCTTCATGCGCCACAAAGCGCCGTTACTGCTGGCCCGCACGATGATTGCCGTGTGCCACTAGAGCATTGTCAACAAACTTGACACTCACAAGTGTAAGAACGCATTAATCACAAAGTATTAGTCACAGCGCCGCCGTCCCAAGTCCGTTTTCACGGGGGTGTGATTTAGACTACAGATAATTTTTCAATGCGGTAATGGCATTTTGTCCTAGCTGAGCTACCGTCAAATAGCCAAATCGTTAGTTGTTCATCACAGCCAAGTTGCGAATTTAACTCGTTTGGATTAACGGGAATAAAAGCAGTGCAACAGGATAGGGAGCGCCGTCATGAACAGTCGTATCAGCATGGTCCTGGCTGGCTTGCTGCTTATCGGAGCCTTGGTTGCAGGGTATTGGGGCTTGGTGCTGAGCCGTCCGCCGGCACCCGCCGTAGCGCCCTCGCCAGAACCTGTCATTTCCGTTGAAAAAACCGTTGCGATCGTGGAAGACCAGACCCGCCAGCCCGTCGTGGTACTGGTGCACACGGTTGCGCCTTTTGTGCCTCTCACCGCTGCTGATGTCGCCGTGGAAAAACTGCGCATCGTACCGGCCGGCAGCCTGACCAGCGTTGACCAGGCCATCGGCCGCACGCCCTTGCGCGCTCTGAGTGCCGGCACCTGGCTAAACGATGAAAGCTTCAACGCCGGTGGGCCGCTGGCCCGCATGATCCGTGCGAATGAACGCGCGCTGGCGGTCGCCGTCGATGAGGTCATCGGTGCCGGTGGCCAACTGAGCCCCGGCGATTACGTCGACGTCTTGCTGTTCCTGCGCCAGGACAACGCCAATGCCGAGCAATCGGCGCAGGTGATCATTCCCGCAATTCGCCTGCTCAGCGTCGGCGACCAATTGGGGCTGGCCAACGACGGCACACCGGCAGTGCCCCCACCGGCCACTGCCGAAGAGCGCGCCCAAGCTGCACAACGGCGTACCGCCGCGCGCAGTGTTGTGTTGGCAGTGCCCGAAGCGTTGCTGAGCCGGCTGATGCTCGCCTCCCAGGCAGGCACCTTGCGCCTGGCCGTGCGCAGCGCCGACGAGCAACTGCTCAGCCGCTACTGGGCCGGCGAAAGCGACACCCCGGACAAGGTACAAAGCGCCAACCGCGACCTCTACCAATTCACCCAATTAGCCCTCAGCGGACCGCCGAAGAAAATCGCCCCCACGATTGCCGACACCGGCCAGCGTCGCGGCGTCGAAGTGATTCGCGGCGCAGCATCAGCACCCCAAACCCCCTGATTGAACAAGGATGCCTTGAATGAGCCAACGCTACGCTCAATTGGCCTTGGCCTTGATGCTGCCGTGCTTGCCCGTGGGCATGGCGATGGCAGCATCGGGTAACTGCAACGCCCTGGGCCAACTGCCCGCTGTGGTTGAGGTGGGCGAGGGTTTGCAAACCGAACTGCACTCTCCGGTGGCGATCACGCGCCTGGCCATTGGTGACCCGAAAATCGCCGACGTGCGCGTCAATGGCGAGCGCAATTTTCTGCTGACCGGCGTCGGCACGGGCGCCACCAGCCTGATGGTGTGGACGAGCTGTTCGACCACACCGCGCCAGAGCATGGTGTTCGTCAAGGGCAAGGCAACTTCGGCGCTGACCAGCCAATCCCTGTTGCCCTCCGAAGACCCGACACTGCCCAGCCAGGTGCAGACCGATATCCGCTTCGTCGAAGTCAGCCGCACCAAGCTCAAGGAGGCCAGCACCAAGATCCTCGGCATGGGCAAGAATTTCTTCCTCGGCAGCCCCGACCTGCTCTCCCCAGCGGAGAGCGTGTTCAAGCTGCCGGTGAGCGCTGACAGTTTCAACATCGGGTTTGGCGGTGGCCGGGTCAAGGCGTTGATCAACGCCCTGGAAAGTAGTGGCTTTGCCTACACCCTGGCGCGTCCGAGCCTGGTGGCCATGAGCGGCCAGAGCGCGACCTTCCTGGCTGGTGGCGAAGTGCCGATCCCGGTACCCAGTGCCGGCAGCGATACCATCTCCATCGAGTACAAGGAGTTCGGTATCCGCTTGACCCTGACGCCCACAGTGATCGATCACAACCGCATCGCCCTGAAGGTCGCACCGGAAGTCAGCGAACTGGATTACAACAACGCGATCCAGATCGAGGGCATCCAGGTGCCCGCCCTGACCGTACGACGCACCGACACCAGCGTGTCGCTGGCCGATGGCGAAAGCTTCGTGATCAGTGGCCTGATCAGCAGCACCAACCGTTCCACCATCGCCAAGCTCCCGGGCCTGGGCGATATCCCGATCATTGGCGCGTTTTTCCGCGACTCCAATATTCGCAGCGAGGAAAAAGAGCTGCTGATGATTGTCACCCCGCACCTGGTCCGGCCATTGGCGGCCAACGCACAGTTGCCGTCGTTGCCCGGCGAAAAACTGCGCAACTATGACCCGAACTGGTTCCGCCTGTTCTTTCTTGAAAACGGCAACTTCGACCGTCGCAGTGGACTTTCCCAATGAGCGATAGCCTGGGCCAGACCTTCCTGGCAATCACTCGCAACAACACCGACCTGGAGTGGCTGCAGGGCGCGCTGGCCCCGCTTGGCCAAGTGATCAGCGTCGGCGGTGGCAACCTGGATGAATTGCTGGCACTGGTGGACGTGACCTTCGCCAACCTGGTGTTCGTGAGCCTGGACCGCGAACACCTGGTGGCCCAGAGCGCCCTGATCGAAGGCGCCCTGGAAGCCAAGCCGATGCTGGCCGTGGTCGCCCTCGGCGACGGCATGGACAACCAGTTGGTACTGAATGCGATGCGCGCCGGCGCCCGGGATTTTGTCGCCTATGGTTCACGCTCCAGCGAAGTGGCCGGGTTGGTGCGACGCATGAGCAAGCGCCTGCCGCCCACCGCGCCGAACGCCCACCTTGGTGGCCTGACGGTGCTCTACGGCACCCAAGGCAATACCGATGGCGCCCTGATCGCCAGCCACTTGGCGATGGTGGTGCAAAAGAGCGGTCAACAGACACTGCTGCTCGACCTCGGCTTGCCGCGGGGCGACAGCCTGGCGCTGCTGGGCCTGGAGAGTAGCTTCAATTTCGGCGACGCCTTGCGCCACCTGCGCCGTCTTGACACCACACTGATCAACAGCGCCTTCACCAGCACCGACGAGGGCCTGCGCATCCTCGCTTATGCCGCCAGCGACGAACCCCTGGAAGTGACCAGCGCCGCCGAGCTGTACATGTTGCTCAGCGCCTTGCGCCAGCACTTCCAGCACATCGTGGTCAACCTCACCGGGCAGGCTGACAGCGAGCCGTTGCGCACCTTTGTCAGCCACTGCGACAAACTGCTGTGGTGCACCGACCAGGGCGTGCTCGACTGCCGGCGCAACCTCGCGGTGCTGAACCTGTGGCGCGAAAAAGGCATGAAGCTCGACCACGCCCGATTGCTGGTCGACCGCTATATCAAGGGTTGCGCACCCGACACCGAAACCCTGGAAAAGAGCTTCGGCCTGGAGTGCATCGCGGTGCTGCCGCTTAGCCCAGAAGTGCGCCTGAACGCCAAGAACCAGGGGCAGAGCCTGTTCACCCTGGCCCCGCGCGAAGCCCTTACCCACACCTTGCGTCAGTTGGGCGAGCGCCTGGCAAAACGTTCCGAGGGCATGGAAAAACCGTCAACGCGCTGGTTCGAACGTCTACTGGGGCCGGGTCGATGAACGGTGAACAACTCTTCGGCGCCACCACTCGTGGAGCCGCCGGGCGCAACGACCACGACAGCCTGAAAATGGTGCTGCACCGCTACATCATCGATGCCATCGAAGAGACCGGACAGAACCTGCTGGAAGGCTCGCGCCAATCCCTGGCGCAATTTGTCATCGACAAAGTGGCCGAGTACATCACGCGCATGCACCTGGCGATCTCACGTTACGAGATGGAGCGCCTGGCCGAAGAAATCGTCGATGAACTGACCGGTTTCGGCCCGTTGGAAGTGCTGCTGCGCGATGCGTCGGTCACCGAGATCCTGGTCAACGGCCCGCACCGGGTGTTTATCGAACGGGACGGCGTGCTGCACCAGAGCGACCTGCGCTTTATCGATGCGCACCATGTAGAGCGGGTGATGCAGCGTATCCTCGCGCCCCTCGGGCGGCGCCTGGATGAGTCGTCGCCGATGGTTGATGCACGCCTGCCCGACGGCAGCCGGGTCAATGCGATCATCCCGCCGATCGCCTTGGACGGCCCCTGCCTGTCGATCCGTAAATTCCGCAAGGACATGCTCAAGAGCAGCGACCTGGTGGCGATGCAGACCATCGACCAGAGCATCTTCGAGTTTTTCCAGGAGGCCGTGGGCAAACGCTGCAATATCCTCATCAGCGGCGGTACCGGTACCGGCAAGACCACGCTGCTGAATATCCTCAGCCAATTGATCAACCCCCACGAGCGCCTGGTCACCATCGAAGATGTGGCCGAACTGCAACTGGGCCACCCCCATGTGGTGCGCCTGGAAACCCGCCCGCCCAATGCCGAAGGGCATGGCGAGGTCAAGGCCAGCGACCTGATCCGCAACGCCCTGCGAATGCGCCCGGACCGCATCATCCTCGGCGAGATTCGCGGTGTCGAAGTACTCGACGTGATGACCGCCATGAACACCGGCCATGACGGCTCCATGAGCACCGTCCACGCCAACAATGCCCAGGACGCGCTGCTGCGCCTGGAAACCCTGGTAGGCCTGACCGGCCGCGTGGTGGCGGAAAAAACCCTGCGCCAAATGATCTGCGCCGCACTGGATGTGGTGATCCAGCTGACGCGCCTGCCCGATGGGCGCCGCTGCGTCAGCGAGGTGGTGGAAGTGGTCGGTGTGCGCGACGACGTGTATGTCACCAATACCCTGTTCCGCTTCGACCGCCGTGCCGGCTTTGGCTTTCTGCGCGAAGCGTTGCATCCGGCCGGCGACAAGCTGCGGCGCGAAACGCAATTGCCGTTATAGGGGGGCGTCATGACCGGACTTATCCTGCTGCTTATCTGCGTTCTGCTGGTCAGCCTGTCCATCTGGCTGTTCCAGCGCGGGCTGCGCCAGGCCGGCACCGACCGCGTGCTGGAGCGCCTCGCCGACGGCCAGCCCGCCCCCCAGGAATCGAACAGCAGCTGGGTCGCCATGGAACGGATGTTCCAGCGCGCCGGCCTGGGCAAACCCACCGATCGCCTTGGGCTGTGGTTGAGCGGCTGGGGGGTGGCCATGCTGCTGGGCTACTTGCTGGCCGACTGGCTGGGCCTGCTCGCCATGCTGCTGGTGCCGCCGTTGCTGTTGCGCCTGTACATCGCCTGGCGCTATCAACGGCGTGTGCAGCGCATGATCGAACAACTACCGCAATTGCTCGACCACAGCGTGCGCAGCCTCAAGTCCGGGCGCACCCTGGCCGACGCCGTGCTGGGCGCAATCGAAAGCACCGAAGCCCCCCTCAGGCAGGCGATGAGCCGCATCCAGCGCAATGTACAAATGGGCGTGAGCCTGCCGGAGTCCGCCAGCGATTTTGCCGAGTTCTACGAGCGCGATGAGTTTCGCCTGTTTGCCCTGGGCCTGAAGGTCAACCACCGCTACGGCGGCAACGCCAGCGAGCTGCTGGAAAACCTGATCAAGATGATCCGCGAGCGCGAGCAGGGTGCGCGCCAACTCAAGGCCATGACCGGTGAAACACGCATGACCGCCTATGTTCTGGCGGGGTTGCCCATCGCCATGGTCGGCTACTTCCTGATGGTCAACCCGGGCTACCTGATGAGCATGTGGAATGACGGAACCGGGCGCTACCTGCTGCTGGGAGCGGTAGCGCTCGACATCACGGGCACCTTCGTCATGTGGCGCATGTTGCGGAGTATTTGAGATGGCCATCCTGATCAGCCTCCTGCTGTTACTCGCCGCCGTGGTCTTGATCGCCGGCAACCTGCTGGAGCAACGCCGCCGCCAGCGCATGGTCAACCAACGCCTGCAAGGCCAACTGGCCCGCGAAGACAAACTTGGCAGCCTGATGCGCCAACTGGGCGCCAGCTCGATGGCGCAGCGCTCGGTCAGCCTGGACAACGAAACACAGACCCTGCTCAACCGCGTCGGCTGGCGTAAGCCCAACCAGCGCTCCATGTTCGCCGCCTGCCAGGTCGGCGCGCCCATCGTGCTGCTGGGCCTGACCGTGCTCGGCCAGCAACTGCTGTTTGCCCATGCGGTCTCGCCGTGGATCGCGCCGGCCATTGCCTTGGGGGTCGGTTACCTGTTGCCCAAGCGTGTGTTGGCCCTCAGCGCGAAATACCGCCAGGAACGCATCGCGCGGGAGATCTCCACATTCATTCCGTTGCTGCGCATCCTGTTCGAATCCGGCATGGCGGTTGAACAGTCGCTGCGGGTGTTGAGTATCGACGCCCAGCGCCTGCTTCCGGACCTGACCCACGAACTGCGCCTGATCCTGGTACGGGTCGACTCGGGCCTGGAGTTGTCGGAGGAACTGGGCAAGACCGCGCGCCTGCTGGCCGTGGATGAGTTCACCGACACCTGCATCATTCTCCAGCAATTGATCCAGCAGGGTGGCGGTGCCATGAAATCACTGTTGGCGCTCAAGCAGTTGCTCGATGACCGCCGCCTGACCCGCTTGCAGGAATACATCTCGAAGATGTCGGCGAAGATGTCCGTGGTGATGATGGTGTTCCTGTTTCCCGCCCTGCTGACTGTGCTTGGGGGGCCGGCCTTTATCGCCATCGCCCGGGCTTTGAATAACTTCTGAGGAGCCTGCCATGAAGCCACTGATTGTCGCCTTGAGCCTGCTGATGCTGGGCGGCTGTGCCAGCAATGGCCAGGTTCCATGGGCCGGATTGCTGGAGCCCGGCAGTTGCCCCAAGCCCAGTTCAGACCAGGAGCTTTCATTGAACCTGGCCGATGACATGGCCAACGAAGGCAAGCTGCACGCCAGCCTGGCCAACCTGCAGGGCCTGCCCAATGCCCTGCCCCAGGTGCGCCAGCGCCAGGCCCGTGCCTACCGCTTGCTGGGACGCAGCGAGGCCGAGGCGCTGTACCGCAGCCTGTTGGGCACCTGCCTGGCTGCCGATGGCGAGCACGGCCTGGGGCAATTGGCGTCGGCCAAGGGCGACAAAGGCCAGGCCATGGCCCACCTGCAACGTGCTGCAAAGCTGGCGCCCACCGACGAGAAAATCCGCAATGACCTGGGCGTGGTGTACCTCGATCAACTGCGCCTGGAAGACGCACGTTTCGAATTCATGACCGCCATCGAGCTCAAGCAGAGCGATCAGTTGGCGGCGGTGAACCTGGTGACCTTGCTGATTTATCAGGACAACTGGGAACAGGCCGCCAGAGTGGTCGGCCAACTTGGCCTGAGCCCCGAACAGGTGACCCTAGCCCAGGCGCGGGCGCAACACCTCAAGGGCTCAACCGCTGCGGCAGTGCGCCCATCCAAAGATCAGGTAGCGGCAGTCAGCGACGCGCTTCCGGCGTTTGTGAAATAAGGAGTCGATGATGAAATTGTATTACCTCGCCGGCCTTGGATTGCTGGCAATGCCCCTTCTCACATCGGCCATTGAGGCCGGGCCATCTTCCCCACGGCAAGCGGAAACCGAAAACTGGATGGCGCTGCAACTAAGCGGCCGCGCAGCCTCGGCCAACCCGCAGAAGACCACGTCGGCAGAACGCGAGCAGGCACTCAAGCGCTGGCTGGACAGTAACAAGCATCCGATCCCGGAGTTCTTTGATCAGAAGGTGGGCGGGTCTGCACAGGGTGGGAGCAAATAGCCAAGCCTATATCCCACTGTAGGAGCAGGCGCCGGGCCTTCAGTGCGCTGTCACCCGCTGGCGCATCGCCGAGTTGCTGGGTGACAGCGCCAGCGCCAACTGGGTACGGTTATGCATATGGGTCAGGCGCAATACCTGGGACACATACAGCTTGACCGTGTTCTCGGTAATCCCCAGTTCACAGGCGATCTGGTAGTTGGTCTGGCCCTTGCCCACCAGGCGTGCCACATCCAGCTGGCGCGGTGACAATTGGTTGAAGATCGCCGGGGTTTCCAATGGCCCGGCGTCATCGGCCAGCGGCTCGCCGTTGGTGTCCTTGGGTGGGTTGCGACGCACCTTGTCCAGGTCCATATACAAGTCGTTGATCGATTCGGACAAATACTGCAACTTCTGGTTAAGCTTACCCAGATGCAGGTCTTTTTGCCGTTCCTCCAAGGCCGCTTCCTGGCGCTTCAAGCCTTCGAGCAATTCGTCGAGGTTGATCGGCTTCTGGTAATAATCGGCAATCCCCGCGCGCAGGGCCTTGATCACATCCTGCTTGTCGGCACGCCCGGTGAGCATGATCGCTTCGAACGCACGATGTTTGCCGGCGACCTGTTGCAGAGCCTGCACCAGCTCAATGCCGTCCATGTCCGGCATATGCAAGTCACACAGCACCAGACCTATCAAGGGGTCGTCGCCGAAGCGTTGGATAGCTTGCTGGCTGGACTCGCACGGGACACAACGGAACCCGCTGCTTTCGAGAAACTCACAGAGCTCCTCCACGATCAACGGTTGA
The DNA here is from genome assembly GCF_001439685.1 of Pseudomonas libanensis. Lineage (GTDB taxonomy): Bacteria > Pseudomonadota > Gammaproteobacteria > Pseudomonadales > Pseudomonadaceae > Aquipseudomonas > Aquipseudomonas libanensis. The sequence goes on along the minus strand of NZ_JYLH01000001.1, from coordinate 600,613 downwards.
TCGTCGACCACGAGCACTTTAACTGCAGATGTAAGCTTGTTCACGCGCTACTCCATGCCTGGCAAGCCAAAAGGACGACCTATTTCTTGACGAAAAATCCTATACAACGACTTATTAAACGTAGACGTACTTTCCAACTATGTATATAGCATTAATCAATTCGAGCGTTTAATGGATCCAGAACCAGCAGCCGGCAAAACCTATCAAAACGAAGGGCGCAAAAGGCTGTTTTGTTGACGCTTTTTCTGCCCGCTCAACCTGGCTCGCGCTAAGCCATTGATGCACAAATGTCCAGGCCAGCATGGCGACCGCGGCGCCAATCAGCGACCCCAATAAATAGTCGGTATTGGACGCCAGGCCCAGGGCGGCGAGCAGCTTCACATCCCCCGCGCCGAAGCGCCCCAGCGCATAACCCGGCAGGGTCAGTATCAGCGCCAGAACCAAGGCCAGGCCGCCTTCGCTGCGGGGCGCACCGCCCCAGGTCGACCCTGCCCATAGCAGGTAGATCAACGCCAGCAAACCAGCACCCAAGGTCAGCGTATTGGCAATCTGGCGCTGGCGAATATCCTGCACCGCACACAGGCCCAACCACAGCAGAATCACTGCATTCTGGATCACGTAAAAAACATCCCTTTTTGTCGAATGATTCTATGCTGATATCAGGTACTCGCCTCAGGGTAGACGCAGTGATGAAATCAGGCTTCCCGAGAAAGCAAAAAGGTGCGGCGGCCATCGAGTTTGCCTTAGTCTTCGTGATCTTCTTTGCGGTGTTCTACGGCATGCTGAGCTACAGCTTGCCACTGCTGTTGATGCAGTCGTTTCATCAGGCGGCAGCGGAGGGCGTGCGCCGCAGTGTGTCCCTGGACCCAAGTACCGCAGGCTATTCGGCACTGGTGGTACAGCGCGCCAAGGATGCGGCGCAGGCCCAGTTGAATTGGATTCCCGGCTCGTTGAAATTCTTGCCCGGCTACATCACCGCCACCTACACCAATAATAATTTGCTGACGGTAAAAATCACCTACCCCTCGGCCAATATCAAAGCGGTGCTGCCGGCCTTGGTACTGCCTGGGGTTGGCAGCGTACCGAACCTGCCCGCCAACCTCACCGCCACCTCGAGCCTGCAGTTTTGACGGCAGGGGATAAATTGTTCGCGCGCCTGCGCGGGCGCCACAGCGCGCCGGCCATGACCGCGCTGGGCCTGCACCTGCAACTGGACAACCTGGGCCATGTGCTGAGCATCGCCGGCACCTTGCACCCCTTGCTCACCCAGCACTTCACCAACACCCATACCCCACCGTTGCACGCCTTGCTGTGCGCCGACAGCGCATTGAGTGTCGAGGGCGCACCGCAGCAATGGCAACGCCATGGCCTGGACCTGGACTTTCAGGGTGCCGCCGGTCAGGTCCTGCATACCCGCGGCTGGATGGAGCCCGAGGGAGACGGTTGGGCCCTGCATTTGCTGGATATTACTGACCTGCTGGCCGACCGGGCATTGGCGCAGCAGCGCGAACAGAACCATCAGATCGCCGGCCTGATGAACGAACAATTGCGCGTGTGCAGCCTCAACCGCCTACCCCAGGTGTTCAACGAGCATCTGCGCACCGTGGCCCAGCGCTGGCGCATGCCGTGCGTGGCCATGGCGCTGCTCGACGAGGAGGACCAAGGCTGGCGCATCTACAGTCAATATGCTGCCCATGATGCGCCGGCCCTGTGGCAAACCGGGCAACACTTGGGCACCAGCCTGGACAGCATCAACGGCAACACGCCGCTGAGCCTGGACATTGCCCAGGGCCGCAGCGACAACCCGCGCCTGCACAGCGTGTTTGGCAATGCCGATGGCTTCCTGGTGCCTTACCGCGACAGCCAAGGTGTCGCGGCGTGGTTGCTGTGTGGCTTCTACAGTGGCCAGGCGCAACACACTCGCGAGCGCGATTGGCTCAACCTGTGTGCAGCCCTCGCCGCCCCGCTGCTCAGTCGCCTGCGTGAACAGCGTCATCACCAGCAACTGGAACGGGTGGAAGCCCTGCAAGGCCTGCTCGGCACCGGCTGGTGGGAGTTGCTGCCCGCCACCCAGGAAGTCCAACTGGCGCCACAATTACTGCGCAACCTGAGCCTGGAGCAAGGCCCCACCCGACAGGCTCTCGCCACCTGGCTCGAACTGATCCACCCGGCCGACCGCCAGGCGCTCAACAGCCGCCTCCAAGACCTGCAAGCCTTGGGCAAACCCTTGCTGACCAGCGTGCGCCTGCAGCGTACGGAGGCCGAGCAAGCGCCCCTCTGGTACCGCATCCAGGGGCAAGTGTTGGGAGTTGGCAATGAGCGGCGCTGGATCGGTTTCATGCTCGACATCAGCGACATCAAGAACCAGCAGCTGCAAGCCGCCGCTGCCCATGCGCGCCTGGACAACCTGATCGCCAGCTCACCGGCGGTGATCTATGTGCAGCGCTACGTCAACGGCGCGCTGCATCCGGCGTTTTTCAGCGACAGCCTGCTACCACTGCTGGGCTGGACCCTGGCCGACTGCAACCTCGACACGCTGGCGGCGCTGATCCACCCCGACGACCGCGAACTCTACTTTGAACGCACTCGCCAACTGCTACGCGAAGGCAACGTGCGCAGCCGCTACCGGCTGCGCGACAAGCAAGGCCACTACCACTGGCTGCTCGACGAAGCCAAGCTGTTGCGCGACGACCTCGGCCTGCCGGTGGAGGCCGTAGGCTTGTGGCTGGACGTGACCGAGGCGACCCTGGCCGCCGAACAGGTGCGTCAGAGTGAGGAGCGCTATCGCATCCTGGTGGAAGACTCGCCGGCAATGATCTGCCGCTACCGCCCCGACCTGATTCTGACCTTCGGCAACACGCCGCTGGCCAACTATCTGGAATGCCTGCCCGCCCAACTGCCTGGCATCGACCTGGGCCAATGGCTGTCGGATGAACAGCGCGCCGCCTTTGTGCAGCGCATTGCGCGGCTGACCCCGGAATTCCCGGTGAGCACGGCTGAAATCAGCCTGCAACTGCCTGGGCGTGAACATGCCTGGTGGGTGTGGTCGGACCGTGGCGTGTTTGATCAACACGGCACCTTGTTGGAAGTGCAGGCTGTGGGCCGCGACAACACCGAAGTGCGTCGCTCCCAACAACAACTGACCCAAAGCGCAAAAATGGCCACCCTCGGCGAAATGGCCACCGGCCTGGCCCATGAGATCAACCAGCCGCTGAACGTGATGCACATGGCCGTCGTCAACGTGCTCAAGCGCCTGGGCAATGGCGATGTACAAGTGGATTACCTCACGGAAAAACTCCAGCGCATCGACGCCCAGGTGCAACGCGCGGCACGGGTGGTCGACCACATGCGCGTCTTCGGCCGCCGCTCGGAAATCGAACAGCAACCCTTTGACCCGGCGCAGGCGCTGGAGGGCACCTTGGCCCTGCTCAGTGAGGGCCTGCGCGGCAAAGGCGTGGAAGTACGCATCAGCCCTGCGGACTGCTCGGTGCAGGTCAAAGGCTATGTCGATCAATTGGAACAGGTGCTGATCAACCTGATGGTCAACGCCCGCGACGCGCTGCTCAGCCAGCGCGAAAAGACCCCCGGACTGAGCCCCTGGATTGCGCTGCACAGCGAACATGACGGCCGCCACGTACGTATCTGGGTCGAAGACAATGCCGGCGGAATTGACCCGCGTTTACTGGAGCGGATTTTCGAACCGTTCTTCACCACCAAGCCAATCGGTGTGGGCACCGGGCTGGGGCTCTCGGTGAGCTATGGGATCGTGGAAAACATGGGCGGACGCCTGAGCGTCAGCAATGGCGAGGCGGGGGCAAAATTTTGCGTGGAGTTGCCCATCGTACCGGATCAAATCACCAGGTAAGCCCGCCCCATGTGGCAGGTGAGGTTGGCACCGACTTCGGCGTTGCCGAGGTTGATGCCCAGTGCACTTAACAGGCCATCCACAATCGGGTCGAGTACTGGCGACAATACGTTCTTGATCGCGGTTACCAGCGTATTGGTAATGGTCTCGAGTAAACCCGACACAGCCGGCAGGATGCCGCCAGGGGCACTACCGGTTGGGGCAACATAATTCACCTGGATCGCCCCCAAGGTATTGACCAGCCCTTTGACCACCTCTGTCGAGGGAGGAACAGACTTATAGGTGGGCGCCAGATTCATGTCGTTGACCGGAGAAAACAGCAGACTTTGACTCGTCCCTCCCACGGTCGCATGGACGACGGACAGGGATAAGCTACCGCCTACGCCTGCCTTGCGTGGACCACAGCCAAATATCCCCTTGCAGGTCTGTACGCCAATATCCACGAGGGCTACTGGATTCACTTCGGATTTTACTGCGGAGGAAAAGGCCTGCGCCGCATCCACTTTTCCTACGGACACATCTGCAAGCGCAGTCTCAACCTGAACAGTCAGCGATTTTGTGGCATTGCTCGCACAATTGAAATCCGTGACATGGCTTCTCGCGCTCGCCACCTCGATATTGATATCCAGGCCGCTCAACAACTGAACATCAGTGTGATCACAGGGCTTCACAATCAGGCATAACAATGGATCCAGCAGGCTCACCAAATTCAAATGCAACAGGTTATTCACGACACCTGTCACCGGAGTGGTGATGGCGGAAACCGCAGACGTCAGACCATTAATGCCATTCAACACGGGCAGTTGAATGGACACCAACGTACGCACTTGTGCGGTGCGCACAAATATCTGATCGGTTGGCGGGTTATTCGACAAGCCCTTCTTCGCCAGCGCCGGGTTGCCGATGGCCGACAGCTGCGGCGGCTCGATGACTTTGGTCTGGATCGACACATTGCCCACCAGCGGAATAGCGAGCTGCGCCGCCGCACTCACGGCGTTCTTGCTGCTGGATAGCTGCGCCACTGCTTCGAGCAATTGAAACAGCTGCACATTGGAATTCAGCGCCGCCGTCGGGGTGCCGGTGGCGATATCAATCAGGTCGCCCACCGTCAACAGCTTGGTGTTCGGCGCAATGGCTTCTATCGAAATCACGTCATTGACAACCGCGGTGACCGCCGCGCCATTTTTCTGCAAGACCTTGGCCGCGGCGTCGATCAACTGGGTGGCGGAGACCGCTGTGCTGAGTAGCGCATCGTAATCGCCGGCCTTCACGTTCAGGTCGATCGCCAATTGGTCCAGGTAACCGAGCAGGTTGACGTTGGTCTGCAGCAAACCGTTCCAACTCGCCGCCGTGAGCGACAGGCTGCCACCGAGCAGGTTACCCATGACCAGATTAAGCAGGGGGGACTTACTTGAGTCGACGCTGGCCAGGCTGCTGCCGATCGTCAGTTGCGCTACCGGCGGCGGTGTAGCCGCTACGGCAGTGGCGCTCAGGTTGATTTGCGGGGCGATCGGCGCACCACTGAACAGGTTCCACAAGCCGTTGGCGATGCTGATCATTACGGTGTGGGAGGCCACTACGCGAATCGCATCGCTCTTGGTGGCATCGGCGGTAAATACGCGGGTGTTGGTGGCATTGGTCGCCAGGGTGCCGCACGTCACGGCCAGGGTGCGGCCATTGCCGACCACGAAACCGTTGCGCGCGGCGTTTTGCGTGGCATAGGCGTTGGCCGTGGTGCTGGTGCCGCATAGGCCACCGAGGCCAGCCGCTTCCAGCGCCGACGTATCGGCGACCGACTGCAGCTTGCGTTTTTCCAGGTACAAACGCCCGCTGTCGACCGCCAGCAGCGTAAACGCCAGGGCCAATGCCAAGGTACCCGCCGTCATCAAGCCAATTGCCCCACGCTGCCTGGAACCGAATCGGGGAGACATCAAAGCACTCCTGCGCTAACTCTCCGGTGTTGTGCTGGAGTGTAGACAAGGCTTTGGCAGCTTGCTGGCGACTCGCCATATCGGCGACTGACGGAGATCCCGTGAACGTTGGAGCAGGTGGGAGGGGCGCCGATCAGTGCGGTGGGTAGTTGGAGAGGATCTTGGTCACAGTGCTACGGACAGCCTTGCTGCGGTCCTCTGGATTAGGCGTGCTGGCCATCATCTGCTCGTCGCTGCCGCGCCATACCAACTTGCCGTCCTTGCCGTCGAGCAGATCGATCTGGATGGTTGCCACTTTGTAGGTGATGTTGCGCGTTTCGTTGTACATCGGCGCGCCCCAGTAGCCATTCCAGGGGCCGCCCCAGGCGCCGCCGTAATTGGTGGTGACTTGTTGCTGGCGGTCTTCGACGATCAGGTAGGCCTGCACATTCAGGTCGGCCTTGGTGCCGGCCGCTGCGGGGCGCAGGCCGCGCTGGTCAAGCTGTTCGCCCACCGCCTGGCGGATGCGTTGCTCGGTAAGGTCGCTCTTGATTCGCGGATCATCCGGGCGGTACTGCAACGCCGGGTCTTTCCAGGCCCAATTGCGGTACGCGCCGAAGTCTCGGCTGGCGTCGAAATCGTGATTGACCTGGTTGCTCTGGCAACCGCCCAGCAACACAACGACAGCAAGTGCAGCGATACGACGAAACATGGCACTTCTCCAAAAACAACGTGAGCTTGAAATGAGAATAGCTGCTAACTGGGCGGATAGGCAGCCATTGCTTTCTGCATTGCCTTGCGCAAGCTATCGGCACGTTCGCTCAGGCTGCCCTGGCTGGTGGTTTCGGCGCTGGTGCTCCACACCGGCTGGCGGGTGCGCGCATCGAACAGGCTGATACGCGCCACCGCCACTGTCACTTCATAGGTGCGCACCACAGGCACGCTGTTGTACATGCCATAGCCGTTGCCGTAGCGGTTATAACCGCCGTAACCGTAGCCATAGTCGTCCTGCACCTGGCGCAGGCGTTTCTCCAGGCGTACGTCGGCGCTCACCAACAGGTCGGGGGCACGCTTGTCATGCAAGGGGCGCAGGCCGCGCTGGTCGAGCGCGCCGCTGACCGCCTCGGCAATCTGCGCCGAATCGGCCCAGGCCGTGCCCGCCGGCAGCTGGCCGTTGAGCCAGCCCCAACTGCGGTAGGCGCCATAGTCACGCACGGGCGCCGGGTAGGCACTGGCATCAAAAGTAGTGGCCGCCTGGGCCGGGGCCGGCGGCATCGGTGCCGACGAGGCGACGTAGGGGTTGGGGCTGGAACACGCGCCCAGGCCGAGGGCTAACAGGATCAAACAGAGACGACGCATTTCGACCTCCGCAGGCTGGTCCGCTTAAACCGGACGGCAGACCCAGTGCAAATAACGCCCAAGTCCGGCAAAGCTTGGGTGACGACGGTGAGCGAGTTCCATCTCCAACAAGTCCTGCAAATCGGCGCGGGCCTGGAATTCTACCGGCATATAGTCGTGAAACACCCGCACGCCACTTTGGCTTTCGACCTGCCACATCCCTTCAAGTTGCGCCGCCAACTCCCGTGGGTCGAGGGGCTGTTGCGGCGTAAGGCTCTGCTTTTCACCGGCCATATCGTTCTTGCGCATTTTGCGGAAGTGGCCTTTGAGCAGGTTGCGGTAGATCAACGCATCACGGTTGTAGAACGCCAGGGACAACCAGCCGCCGGGCAACGTCAATTGATGCAGCACCGGCAAAATGGCATGGGGTTCGGCCAGCCATTCCAGCACCGCATGGCACAGCACCAGATCGTAAGGCTCGGTGAGTTGGCCGAGCAAGTCTTGCCACGGCGCATGGATAAACGTCGCGGTCTGGCCGGCGTCGGCAAAGCGCTGGCGGGCGCCTTCAAGCATCGGCGCGGCGGGCTCGGCCAAGGTTACCTGATGGCCGTGCTCGGCCAGCCACAGCGACATATGCCCCAGGCCCGCGCCGATATCCAGTACGCGCAACGGGCGCTGCGGCAAGGCCTCGGCCAGGTCGGCCTGGAGCACCGCCAGGCGAATCGCGCCCTTGGCGCCGCCATAGATTTTTTCGGCGAAACGCGTGGCCAACTGGTCGAAATGACGATCACCCATGGGCAAACCGCCGCTCGCTGTCGGTCAGCTTGGCACGCACCACTTCGTTCATGTCCAGGCCCAGCTCACTGCACAACAACAGCAGGCACAACACAATATCGCCGACTTCCTGGCCGGCATGGGCAAGTTTATCGGCGGGAAGCTGGCGGGACTGGTCTTCGGTAAGCCACTGGAAGATTTCCACCAGTTCGGCCATTTCCACACTGGCGGCCATGGCCAGGTTTTTCGGGCTGTGGAACTGCTTCCAGTCGTTGGTATCGCGAATGCGGTGCAGGCGTTCGGTGAGGTGTTCAAGGTTCATGCGGGGGCTCCTGAATGGGTATAGCTTCAGGGGGATGGGGATTGAAGGCAAGTGAATAGCGGTGATGTGCTCAAGGCCGCCATCGGGGGCAAGCCCCCTCCCACACTTGATTTGTGAATACATTTCAAAATGTGGGAGGGGGCTTGCCCCCGATGAGGCCCTAATCAACAACGCTGAACTCAAGCCTGGCGGTTTGCCCAGCCTCATCCAGAACGCTTAGCTGATAGCGGCCCAACCGCTCGAAACTGGCACTGATACTGTCCTGATTGGCGCTGTCACCCAACGGCGCGCCATTAAGGAACCACCAGCGCCGACCACTGCCACCCAGGGCGGAAATTTTCAGGCGCAGGGTTTGTTGGCTGGCAGCCGGCAAGCGCAGTTGGTCGCCTTCGCGTACCCCTACGATGGACAACGGCGACGACGCAGCCAGCGCCGGTGGCGGGCAGTCCGGGTCAGGTGCAGGGATGCGCGTCTCACGGCGCTCGATCCTTGGCAACCAGGGTTCCAGCGGCGCCGGCCACAGGGCAAGGTGCTTGGCCTGTGCGCCTGGGCAATGGGCGTCGACCCTCAACCCCTTGGCGTTGACCCAGATGCTTTCCATCAAGCCCACACTCAAGGGTTGGTCCAGTGCCTGCAAGGTGGGCGGCGTGGTGTTGTCCAGCGTCCAGGCAAAGCGCTGGCGACGGCAGTTGGGGTCGCTGCGGCTCATGGGCTGGCCCAGGGGCCAACAGATCGCCGCCACACCAACATTCGCCGGCACCGGTTTGACCGGCGCGCTGATGCCGCGCTGGCTGTCACGATTGGTCAGCACGTCATGCACCTGCAACATCAACGGCGCCGCCGAGGCCAGGCCGAACTGGCCCGGCACTGGCGTGCCATCCGGACGGCCGATCCATACGCCGATCAAATAACGCGGGCCCACGCCAATTGCCCAGGCATCGCGAAAACCATAGCTGGTGCCGGTTTTCCACGCCAGCACCGGGCGTTGCACCAGCTCGGCACGCGGGTCTCGATCGGGCCGTGCCTGGCCGCTGAGGATGCGCCGCACAATCCAGGCCGCCCCGGGTGACAGCAGTGGCCGTTCCCTGAGCGTGTCGTCCGGTTGCAGTCGCAGGGTGGCGCTCTTGCCGTCGCGGGCCAAGGCGCTGTAGCCGCTCACCAAGTCTTCCAGGCGACTGCCCGCGCCACCGAGGATCAGCGCCAGGTTCGGCTCGGCCAGCGCCGGCAGCGCCAACGGCATGCCGCCGATGCGCATCTGCGCGGCAAAGCGCTTGGGCCCGTAGGCTTCCAGCAATTGCACCGCCGGCAGGTTCAACGAGCTGGACAGCGCCGTGCTCGCCGGCACTGCCCCGGTGAAGCCCATGGAAAAGTTGCCCGGCCGGTAATCGCCATAACGCCTAGGCACGTCCTGCAACAGCGATTCGGAGTGAATCAAGCCATCGTCCAGGGCCATGCCATACAGGAAGGGTTTCAACGTGGAGCCGGGCGAACGCAGCGCGCTGATCATGTCCACATGGCCAAAGCGCCTGGTGTCGTTGATATCCACCGAGCCCAGGTAGGCGCGCACGGCCATGCTTTCTTCCTCGACCACCAGGATCGCTGCCGAGGTGTGTTCCGGCAGCCGTGCGCGCCAGCCCAGCAGCAGGTCTTCGAGACGCCGTTGCAAGGTGGCATCCAGGGTGGTGCGGATCAGCGGCGGGCTGTCCGGACGGTTGAGGCGGCGTGCAAGTAATGGCGCCAGGCTCGGTTCCAGGCGCGGAGCGAGCAGCAGCGGTTCTTCCAGGGCTTCATCGACCGCCGATTGCGGCCATACCTTGAACTCGGCGAGGCGGCGCAGCACCTTGTCGCGGGCCTCCTGGGCGCGCTGCGGGTGCCGATCCGGGCGTAAGCGACTCGGCGCCTGGGGCAATACTGCGAGCAACGCGGCTTCGGCGTGGGTCAGTTGGGACGGCGACTTGCCCAGGTACGCCCAACTCGCCGCCGCCACGCCCTGCAAGGTGCCGCCGAAGGGCGCACGGTTGAGGTACAGGTTGAGGATTTCGTCCTTGGACAGGTGCCACTCCAACTGCGCAGTGCGCCACAGCTGGCGCAACTTGCCATGCAGGGTGCGCGAGTGCGGGTCGAGCAAGCGCGCGACTTGCATCGACAAGGTGCTGCCGCCGGAGACCACCCGTGAACCTGTGAGGTTTTGCCACGTTGCCCGCACCAGCGCCAACGGGTTGACCCCAGGGTGCTGGTAGAACCAGCGATCTTCGTAAGTGAGCAATGCATCGAGATAATACGGCGACACTTCGCTGGTACGCACCGGATAGCGCCACACCCCATTGGCATCGGCAAACCGCCACAGTGGTGTGCCATCCTCGGCCAGCACCACCCGGGCCAGGTCGTCCTGGGGCAAGGGCAATGGCCAGATCCGATCAGCCAGCCACAGCAAGGCAATCACCAACAGCAGGCTCGCCAGGGTCCAGCGGGCAACAAAACGCAAATTCAAGCGGGCAAACCTCTATGCTTGTAGGGAACTAGCCTGTGGCAATAACGACCAAAGGCACAGTCACGCCCACCTTCTTATTCAGGACACGCACATGCAGGTAGAAAGCTTTTTCGAATGGTTGGGCCAGGCGCTCGGCTCCGTCATCCGGTTCATCGTCGATGGGCTCAGTGGGTTGTTCGGGGCCTTGACCCACGCCGGCGGCAACTTTATCGATGGCCTGTCGCGCACCTTGGGCATGGACACCTCGATCATCAGCATCATCACCCTGATCGTCGGCCTGCTCTTGCTGTACTCGGCGGTACGCGCCTTCATGCGGGCCTCGATCATCATGGGCATCATCTGGCTGCTACTGGGCCTGTGGCTGCTCAGTTGGGTTGTGCACTGATTTATCTGACAGTGCCAGTCACTTGTGGGAGGGGGCTTGTTCCCTCCCACAGTAGTCCCCATCTCAGATTCAGCGATCAGCGGCCCTTGATCACCATATCTCCCGGCGTCTCGCCCACCGCCTGCCAGTTCGGTCGATACATCGACTCCACCTGCGGCGGCGGCACGCGATAGGTTCCCGGCGTCACCGCCCGCGCCAGGTACAGCAGATGGGTGGTGCCATAGCCATCCAGGTTCATCGCCGCCACATAGCGGTCATCCCTGAACTCCTGATGCTTGAGCGAGGCATTCTGCATCGACTCGCGCCATTGCTTCACCTGGCTACTGGCGTTTTCCAGGCTGGCCGCGCTTTGGGCCAGGTTCTGGTTTTCCAGTTCCAGGCCGGCGGGCAGCAGGTCCACCACCAGGGCATCCGGCACGCGCTGCTTGGCACTGACGGCCAGGTGCACCAGCACCAGGTCGCCGCTGGCGAGGCTACGCAGGTTCAGCGGCTGGCCGTCCATGCCCAGGTATTCGCGGCGGATGCTCAGGTTTTCGCCACCGGCAGCCGGCGGCACTTGTGGATAACCCGAGATCGTCAATTGCTGATACACCGGCGCTTCGCCCTGATTGCTCAAGGCCAGGTCGCTGGACAGCAGCTTGCCCTCCAACGCCAGGGTCGATTGCTGGTTATTCAACTCATGCGTCCCGTCGCTGCCGGTGAGCGACACCTGCCAGTCGGCTTGCGGTTTGGCAAACCCGAGGCGCCCGGCGAGGAACAGTGAATTACGCTCCTGGGTCGATAGATAGGGGCTGGCGGCCAACTGGTCCGAGAGGGTGAACAAACGCTCTTCACGTTGGCCCTTGGCCAAGTCATTTTCTTCCAGCAATGCCAGGATCATCGCCTGGTCACGCAACGGGCTGCCATAGTCGGCCAGCCATTCTTTGCTGCTGCGCTGTGCCGCCAACCCGGCCAACAGCGCCTGATCCGCACGCGGTTGATCGCCCATTTTCTGCAAGGCGATGGCCAACTGCACCAGCGGTAACCCGGAGCGCGCATCGCTGCGCCGCTCGAACAGGCTGCGCAACGCTCCCAACGGCGCCTGTTGACTGCGCGCCAGCACCATGCCGGCGTATGCCTGCACGGCAAACCGCGTGTGCTCGGCGTTGTCGCTGTAGTCGACTTCGATCAGGTTGCGCTCCTGCACATACCGCAACAAACGTTCGCTGGCCTTCTTCAAGGCTTCAGGCGGTACGGCAAAGCCCTGGTCGCGGGCGCGCAGCAGGAAGTCGGTCACATACGCCGTCAGCCAATATTCTTCCTCGCCGTCGGCGCCCCACAAACCGAAGCTGCCGTTGTAGCGTTGCATGCCCAGCAGGCGCTCGATGCCCAACTCGATCTTGCGCTTGCGCTCGGCATCCGGCTCGCCCTTGATGCTCAGGCGCTTGAGCAGTGCGTCATCGGCATACAACGATGGGTACAGGCCGCTGGCAGTTTGTTCCAGGCACCCATAAGGGTAGGCCTTAAGTGCGCTGATCTGTGCACCCAGGTTCAACGGTGGCCGGCTCGACAGGCTCAACAGCGCTTCGCGCCCGGAGGCATCGAACTGGTCCAGCGTACCGGCAGGCAGGCTCCATGGCTGATCCTTGAGCACTGCGCGGTAGTGCTTGAGCAGCGCCGGATACGCCGGGCGCACGCCCAAGGTCCATTCGCGGCTGAACGGCGGCAGGTTTTCCCCCGGCAGGTCCAGGCCATTCACACTGACCTTGATCTTGCCCTGGCCCAGACCGCCCCAGGCCTTCACCGGGATGCGCAGGGTGGTGCGCTGGCCTTGCTTGAGGTCAACCGATTGCGCGCCGCTGTTGACCAGCTCCAACTGTCCTTCGGCGGTCAATTGCACATCGAGCTTCTGCGCCTTGCCCGACAGGTTGGAGAGGTCCAGGGCCAAAGTGGTCTGGTCACCTCCCGCGAGGAAGCGCGGCGCCGACAATTCGGCGATCAGCGGCGCGGCGATCACCGTCTTGCCTTCGGCCATGCCGTAGCGATCATCGCTCCAGGCCTGGGCCATCAGGCGCAGTTCACCGTTGAAGTCGGGTATGTTGACGCTGACTTCACCTTCGCCTTTGTCGTTCAGTGTCACCGGAGCGCTTTGCAGGGCGACGATGGTCACGCTGGTGTCCGGGCGCTTGCCGCCCTTGGCCAATGCCGCGTCACCACCAAATGCCAGGCTGGCCAGGCGCCCCTGGCCGGCTTCGATCAGTTGGCCGTAGATGTCGAACTGATCGACACCATAGGCTTTGCGGCCGAACAGGCTGGAGTAAGGATCGGGCGTGGGGTATTCGGTGATATTGAGAATGCCCACGTCCACCGCCGCCAGCAGCACATGCACCTGTTTCGGTACGCTGCCATCGGCATTCCTGGCGGCGATCTTCACCGTCAGCGGTTGTTTGGGGCGCATTTTTTCCGGCGCAGTGAGGGTCAGGCCGAGCTTGCGCTGGGTGCGGTCCAGCGGCAGGTGCAACAGGCCCACGGCGCGCTTGGGGGTGATATTGGCTTTGCGCTCGCCGGGACGGATCACCAGGGCGCTCACATACAGGTCATGGCGCGACCATTTCGGGTCGAGCTTGACCGCAAAGCTCTTGCCTTCGGCCGGCACGTCGATTTCCTGCCACCACAGCGGGCCTTCGGCAGATTCCACCAGCAGGTAGCCCTTACCGGCAGCCGGCGGGGTGACAGTGACGTTGGCAGTATCGCCGTCGCCATAAGCGGGTTTATCCAGTGCCAGCTTGACCTGGTCGGGGCGCACGGCGCCGCCTTCGGTGTTGTCCTGGGCCTGATAGCCGGCCCAGAAACGCACGCTACTGACCAGGCCGGTCTGCGGGTCTTCAACCTCTACACGGTAAGGGCCCCACTCCACCTGGAAGCTGACCTTGGCGGTATCACCGGCCTTGATGTCCAGGGTCTGCTCGTCGAGGTTGAGGAATTTCTCGTTGTAGTGGTAGCTCCAGCCATCGTTGTCGGAGTAGTTCCAGTAGTAGTCACGGCGCTCGCGCACCAGGCGCACTTTGAGGCCTTGCGCGGCGAGTTTCTGCCCGTCCTGGTTGGCCACCAGCACTTCGAATTCCACCGGGCCATCGCCATTGGTTTCCTTGCCGTCAAACAGCCCGCGCAGGCCCGGCAATTGCTCGGCCGGCCAGATCGGCTGTACCAGGCGCCGAGTGATCGGCCGCCCGCCCGACTCTTGCAGGCTGGCTTGCACAATCAATTGCAGCGGCGACTTGGCCTCGGCCCATTTGCTTTCCAGGGTCAGCGCCTCCTCGCCGTTGGCGTCGAGTACGCTTTCGTCCAACTCGAAATCCTGGCTCAGTTCTTCTTCGGTGACGGAGCCGAACTGATAGCCAGGCAGGGCCTTGACCGCTTCACGCAGCGGACGCACATAGACTTGGCCACTGACCCGATTGCCGGATGCCGGTGCGCCATACAAATAACGGCCGTTGACCTGGATAACCGGGTTATCCGCCGGGCTCAGCGCCGTGTCACTGCCCTTGAGTTCCAGTGCGAGGCGTTCGGGCAGGAAGTCTTCGACGAGGAATTCATACAGCTGCGGCTTGCCATCGCCCAGGTCGAACACCAGCTGCCAGCGCCCGGTCGGTGCTTCAGCGGCCAGTTGCAGCGGGTATTGATAGAGGCCGGAGGCATCGGCCTCCCATACGAATTTGCGGCTCACCTGTTCATCCGGACGGCGGACTTCGACACTCACCGGCTGCGGCTTGACCGCGTTGCCATCCTTGTCGCGCAACAACGCATTGAGCAGCACGGTTTCGCCAGGGCGATACAGGTCACGCGGGCCGAACACAAAGAACTGCAACGGGTGGGACGGTTGCCCACCGATATCGAACTCGGCGAGGTCCAGCGCGGCGCTATCCAGGCGCAACAGGCTGGTTTGTTCACCAAGTTTTGCCAGCAGCACCTGGGCTTTTTTCGGCAGCGCCAGCTCAGCGTGGCCACCGTCTTCGGTCTTGCCCTGGCCAAGCACGCGGCCTTCGGCATCGAGGATTTCCAGCTCGACGCCGTTCAGTGCCTTGCCGCCTTCCAATGCCTGGGTAAACACATCCAGGCGATTGGCATAGCGGTGCACCGACAGGCCAATATCACTCAAGGTAAACAGCGTGGCCGGTTGCGAATAGTTGTAGGTGCCCGAAGCACGCATCACCGCCAGGTACACGCCCGGCTGTTGCAACTGCTTGAGGCCGGCAATCGGCAACAACAGGGTTTCGCGGGTGTTGCGCGCAGGGTTCAGGTCGAAGCGCCCGCCGTAGACCAGGTCGGCCATCGGCAGCAGTTCCCGGGACTCATAGCTTTGCAGGCTGGTATTGCGCCCCCACTGCGCCAGGAACGACGGCAGGGATTCAGGCTTGATACGGAAGAATTCGACGTCGATCTTGTCGACATTCAGCGCGATCACCGGCAGGCCCTCGGCCAGCCGCGTCGGCAGCAGCGTACCTCGGCTGGCGAAGCCGACGGTGGCTTGCAGATCGCGGGTTTCCAGGCGGGCGGTGTATTCGGCGGCGAGCTGGTTATCGTTGACCGCCTTCAACCCGGCGTCCACTGTCAGTACCAGCTTGCGCTGCGGCTCCAGGTGACGCAGGCGCAGTTCCATGAGGTTATCCGAGAGCTCCCAGGCGCCATCGACCTTGCCGGACTTGCTGTCCACCAAGTGCAATTTATCGGCGAATTTCTGTTCCGGGTCCAGGGGAATGGAAAAGCTCACCGACAAGGTGCTGGCCCCATCCAGTTGCACTTCGGACACGTCCACCACACTCAGCTCACGCCCGGCATAGCGCTGCTTCAACGCCGCTACGTCCACCGCCGCCTTGACAGTTTTGGGTGCCACGCTTGGCGCTGCAGGGGCCGCGGGTGCAGCCGGTTTATCGGAAGAATCACAGGCGCTCAGCAGGGCCAGCGCGCAAGCGAGGAACAGTCCTTTGTTAAACATGGGGCACTCGTCGTCAGAGGGAACCTGGGGGTGAACTATATATCAGCGTCGGCCTGGCTGCTGCGGCGCCGGTCACATTGACCGACGGAGGGGCGGTTGGTTCTAGGTGAGCATGAAGCCAAGCCAAATCCCACAGCCACTGGAGCTCCCACATTGGTTCTGCTGTGTGGCAGGCTGACGGTTACAATGGCGCTCCACCAAGGAGCCTTCATGACCGCCCTGCTCGCCGACTGGCGCCACCGCCCCACCCATCGCCGCGTATGGGCTCTGGCCGCGCCGATGATCCTGTCGAATATCTCCGTGCCGCTGGTGGCCCTGGTCGACAGCATGGTCATCGGCCACCTGCCCCACGCCCATCAACTGGGTGCCGTGGCCGTCGGCGCCAGCCTGTATACCTTCCTGGCCTGGGCCATGGGTTTCCTGCGCATGGGTTCCACCGGGTTCGCCGCCCAGGCCGCCGGGCGCAACGATGGGGCGGCGCTGCGGCAAATCCTGTTGCAAGGCTTGCTGCTGGCGCTGGGGTTGGCGACGTTGCTGGGTACGATAGGTATTCCCCTGAGCCATCTGGCTTTGGAATGGATGCAGCCTTCCCCTGAACTGAACCAACTGACCCGCGAATTCTTCCACACCCGCCTGTTCGGCCTGCCCGCCGCCCTCGCCAGCTACGCGCTGGTCGGCTGGTTCCTCGGCACGCAGAATGCGCGGGCGCCGTTGGCGATTCTGCTGACCACCAACCTGGTGAACATTGCGCTTAACCTGTGGTTCGTACTCGGCCTGGACTGGGGCGTGGTCGGCTCCGCCCGTGCCTCGGTGATCGCTGAGTGGACCGGCGCCCTGCTCGGCCTGGCGCTCACGCAAAAAGCCCTGCGCGCCTATCCCGGCCATATCGCCTGGGCGGCGCTGAAACTGTGGCAAAGCTGGCGGCCGTTGCTGGCGGTCAACCGCGACATTTTTATCCGCAGCCTGGCCCTGCAGTCGGTGTTCTTCATGATCACGGTGCAAGGCGCACGGCTGGGGGATGCCACGGTCGCCGCCAACGCCTTGTTGCTCAATGGCCTGTTGCTGACGGCGCATGCGCTGGATGGGTTGGCTCACGCCGTCGAAGCTCTGTGCGGCCACGCCATCGGCGCCCATGACCGCCATGCATTGCGCCGCTCGCTGGTGGTTGCCTGCGGCTGGTCGTTGATCGCCAGCATCGGCTTTGCGCTGCTCTTCACCTTCGGCGGCCATCTGTTTATCGCTATGCAAACAGACATTCCCAGCGTGCGCGAAACGGCCGACATCTACCTGCCTTACCTCGCGGTACTGCCGTTGATTGCGGTGTGGAGTTACTTGCTCGATGGCCTGTTTATCGGCGCAACGCGGGCGCGGGAGATGCGCAATGGGATGTTGCTGACGGTGATACTGGTGCTACCGATTGCCTGGGCGTTGCAGGGCTTGGGTAACCACGGGCTGTGGATTACCTTCCTGCTGTTTATGGCGGTGCGCAGTTTGACGTTGTGGGTAATCGCCTGGCGCCTGAATCGGCAAGGGCTGTGGCTGGGCGCAAACTGAAGGAATGCAGACCCAATGTGGGAGCTGGCTTGCCTGCGATGGCGGAGTGTCAGCCCCCTAACGGTTGCCTGACACTCCGCCATCGCGGGCAAGCCCGCTCCCACATTTTTATTACGAGGACAGGTACGAAGAACGCGTCAAGCCCAGGCGCAACGCGTCCAGGAACTGCGTACGTTCACTGGCGCTGATCTTTGCACTCGCACACTTGTCACGGTAATGGGTCATCAACTCTTCCGGCGACAAGTGCACATAGCGCAGCATGTCTTCGATGGTGTCGTGGGTCTCGATCCCGGCGCTGTACACCGAGCCGTCTTCACGCTGGTAGATGTTCACCGAGTCGGTGTCACCGAACAGGTTGTGCATGTCACCGAGGATTTCCTGGTAAGCGCCCACCAGGAAGATGCCCAGCAGGTAGTCCTCACCTTCGTTCAAGGCATGTACCGGCAGGCTGGTCTCGATGCTCTGCTCGTCGACGTATTGCTTGATCTTGCCGTCGGAGTCGCAGGTCAAGTCCTGCAATACCGCACGGCGCAGCGGCTCTTCGTCGAGGCGGTGCAGCGGCAGGATCGGCAGCACCTGGCCGATGGCCCAGGTGTCCGGCAGGCTCTGGAACACCGAAAAGTTGCAGATGTACTTGTCGGCCAGCTTGTCGTTGAGTTCGTCCAGCACCTGGCGGTGCGAGCGCTGGCGGGCTTTCAGCGAGTTATGCAGGCGGCGGCACACGGCGAAGTAGCACTGTTCGGCCAGGGCTTTTTCCGCCAGGGTCAGCTTGCCATCGGCGTACTGGGTGGCCACGTCGCTCATGTAGTGGGTGGCGCGCCAGTAGGTTTCGGTGACCATCTCGATGTCGGTCGGGCCCAGCAGGTCCACCAGCCATTGCACGGTTTCCGGCAGGCTTTCCTTGTTTTCGATGAGCGGGATTTCGTCGTTGTGCTTCTCGACGTCCGTCACCTGCACCACCAGCATGGCGTGGTGGGCAGTCAGGGAACGGCCGCTTTCGGAGAAGATGTTCGGGTGCGGCAGGCTCTGCGCATCGCAGAACTCCTTGAGCATACCCACGACCACGCCGGCGTAGTCGTCCATGTCGTAGTTTATCGAGCTGGCGTTACGCGAGTGGGTACCGTCGTAGTCCACGCCCAGGCCGCCGCCGACGTCGATGTGGTCCACCGGCAGGCCGAGGTTGCGCAGTTCGCCGTAGTAACGGATGGCTTCCTTGAACCCGTGCTGGTAGTCGGCCAGGTTGGCGATCTGCGAGCCCATATGGAAGTGCAGCAGGCGGATGCCCTGGTCCAGGCCGGCAGCGCGGAAACGCTCGACCACCGACAGCAACTGCGCCGCCGACAGGCCGAACTTGGATTTCTCACCACCGGTGTCCGCCCACTTGCTCGATGCCAGGGACGACAGGCGCACACGCAAGCCGACCTGGGGCTTGACCTTGAGGCTCGCCGCCTCTTCGATCACCAGTTCAACTTCGGATTCCTTCTCGATCACGATGAATACATTGTGGCCGAGCTTCTGGCCCATCAGCGCAAGGCGGATGAATTCACGGTCTTTATAACCGTTGCAGACGATGGTGCCGCCCTTCGGCGCCAGGGCCAGCACCGCCAGCAACTCAGGCTTGGAGCCGGCTTCCAGGCCGATCGAGACGTTCTGGGTCGCGATGATGTTCTCGATCACCGCTTCCTGCTGGTTCACCTTGATCGGGTACAGCGCGGTGTACTTGCTCTGGTATTCCAAGCGCTCGATGTTGGCATCGAAGGCGCCGGTCAACTGGCGCACGCGGTCTTGCAGGATATCGGGGAAGCGCACCAGCAGCGGCAACGACAGGCCGCTTTTGCGCAGCGCATCGACTTGCTCGTACAGGTCGACGGGCGTGCTGTTCGGGCCGTTCGGACGGACTTCTACGCGACCGGCTTCATTGATCGCGAAATACCCGGCCCCCCAATGGCGAATCCCGTAAACACTGCGGCTGTCCGCAACTGTCCATTGGCTGCCATCGTCTTTGCGTGTGCGTCGTACGGACATCGAAGTCCCCTATAAATGAAGGCGAAGGCGCCACCTCTCACGGAGGCTGGCGCAGTCTAAAGAATGAAAATGACGATTTGCCTGTGAGCAGGGTAGACCCCACTCCCCGGACAGAGTTTAGATACAGGTCGGGAAGAGGCTTTCAGCCGCCGGACTTCTTGGCCTTGTACCCGAGCTTGATCAACTCGGCCAACAGCAGTTCGACGTGGTCACCCTGGATCTCGATGACCCCGTCTTTCAACGCGCCACCAGTGCCACAACGCTTTTTCAGCGTCGTGGCCAGTTCCTTGAGCGCATCTTCAGCCAGGGGCACGCCGGTGATGGTGGTCACCGTCTTGCCGCCACGGCCTTTGCTCTCGCGGCGCACGCGGGCAATACCGTCGCCTTCGGGGATCAGGGTCTGTTTGCAGATGCAGGCGTCCACGGGCTGGCGACAGTCCGGGCAGTGTCGACCTGCGTCGGTGGAAAATACCAGGCCACCCAGGGCGGCGAAGGATGCGGCTTTTTTGGCCACCGGCAATCCTCTTCGGAGGATGAAGACTGATCGGCCAGCACCAACGGGCGAGACCGACCGCGAAGCCCCACTCTGGCAGGGGCAGCGCTACCGAACCGCAAAATGGTTCGGGTGAAAAGGCGCGCAGTGTAACGACAAAAAGCCCGGTTGCTAAGAGCCAAATGGCGCCAATTTATGCAACTTTAGCGACGCAGGGCCAGATAGCGCCGCAGCCCCTCTTGGGCGTCCGGGCAGTAGGGCTTTTGTGCGGCCTCCTGCTGGATGGTTTCGATGGTTAAAAACCGTGCCTCCATCACCTCTTCGGGCTGCAGGCGCAGGGGACCATCCCACACCGCGGAGTAAGATTTGCACCAAAGCCGACTGTCGCCATCCTCGAAATAGAAATGGTCATGTTCGGTCAAGGGCACACCGCTGACGCCCAACTCTTCTTCCAGCTCGCGGGCTGCCGACAACGCGTAAGACTCACCCGCCGCCACCATCCCGCCCGCCGCCGTATCCCAGAACCCCGGGTACAGGGCTTTGCTCAGCGTGCGCCGATGCACACACAGCTCGCCTTTGGAATTGAACAGAAAGATAAAGGTGCAGCGGCCAATCAAGCCGCGCCGGCGCAGGTCGGACCTGACCAGATGGCCGAGCAGCTTGTCCTGCTCGTCGACCCAGCAGATCAGTTCGGCATCGGAAGCCGCTCGGTGAGCGGCCTCCCTGGAGGAAGCGTCCATCATCAACCCTGGTTGAGGAGCTGACGCAAATCGATCACTGCAGCGTTTGCCCGGGAAATATAGTTGGCCATCACCAGCGAATGGTTCGCCAGTACACCGAAGCCACTGCCATTGAGAATCATGGGGCTCCAAACCGGTTCCTGCGAGGCCTCCAGCTCACGAATGATCTGGCGCACGCTGACGGTGGCATTTTTCTTGGCCAGCACGTCGGCAAAGTCGACTTCGATGGCGCGCAGCAGATGGGACAGGGCCCACGCCTGGCCGCGCGCTTCGTAGAACACGTTGTCGATCTGCATCCATGGGGTTTCCACCACTTCCTCATCGACCTGCGGCACTTCGCCCGGCGCCAGCGCCTCGGTTTTCAGCGCGGTGTTCAGCTTGACTCGACCCACGCTGGCCGACAGGCGCTGGGACAACGAGCCCAAACGGGTGGCGACATCGCCCAACCAGTTGTTCAGGTTGTCGGCACGCGCATAAAACAGCGCGCCGCGCTGGTTCGGGTCAGACAGGCGCGCTTCGTAGCGGCTCAGGGAGTTGATGCCTTCCTGGTATTCCGACTCACTGGATGGCAGCACCCAGCTCTTGTTATCGAAGTTGAAGCGCGGCTCGGCCTTGGCCAGATCGGCGTCTTCAGCCGACTGCGACTGCGAGCGGGCAAAGTCTTTACGCAGGGCACGGGTCAGGTCACGGACCTGCACCAGCACGCCATATTCCCAGCTCGGCATGTTGTCCATCCACAGGCCAGGTGGGAAACGATCATTGGAAATGTAGCCGCCCGGCTTGTTCAACAGAGTGCCAACCACAGTCTTGAGGGTCTCGACGGTGGTGTAGCCCACTACCATCTGCTTGCCTTCCTTCTCGGCGGCAAGCTGGGCATTTTGCTGGACCGGGAACAGCGCCGGCTCCTGGCTCCAGTACCAACCCAGGCCACCGGTGACCAGCAGGTACAAGCAGATCACGCTGAGCAAGGCTCGGCTCATCAGCAGGTTGCGAAAATAGCTGCGGTTGGCCGACTTGGGCTCAGGGGCGGGGCCTTTGGCACTGCCTGCACGGTTTTTCCAGTCCAGCATGGCGATATCCTTTCAATCACTTGAGTTCATGCACGTCAATTGTCCGGGTGCGTTCAGACACTCCGACCACAACCCTACCCCATCGTGCCCATCGGTGCGGGGCTTTTGCGCGAAAGTGGCGCGCAACGGCAATTGGACTATAAAGGATGCACGTCTTTTATGCTGCGCGACCAGCGGGTCGATAACTGAATGTCACGCACGCGGACTTAATTGACGTATGACACTCATGCAACAGAAAAGAGGTGCTAGCATAGAGCCATCAGTCGACCTCAGCATGCACCCTCACAGTAGTCAGGATATGACCGAGCCAGAAGACCCCAGCCGCGAGCGTCTCAAGCAGCATTTTGCCCAGCGGGTAATTCATCAGGCACGTCAAATTCTTGAGATCTGGCAGCGCCTGCAGCGCAGCGAATGGTCCAACGCCGATTTCTCCGAGCTCAGCGAAGCCAACCTGCGCCTGCTGCGCTTTGCCGAGCGCTTCGAACAGCCGGAACACAGCCAACTGGCCCGGCATATCGGTGAATCCCTGCAGGCCGTGGACGAAAACCGCGGCCGCCTGAGCAGCCAGTTGATTACCGAGCTCAACCGCTTGATGCAACGCTTGTCGCGCACCGGCCTGCGCCAGGGCGACCAGCTTGAGCAAACCTTCCTGCCGCCGATGCGCAAGCCCATCTACGTGATGCTCGCTGACCACGATCGCGCCGAGCGCCTGGCCAAGCAGCTGGAATTCTTCGGCATGAGCGCCCAGTCCCTGAACAGTGTCGCGGCCTTTCGTGCGTCCATGGCCGAGCGCCTGCCGTCGGCGATTGTGATGGATGTGGACTTCTGCGGCCCAGGCCTGGGCCTCAAGCTCGCTGCCGAAGCCCAGGAGGGCCTGGAGCAAAAGCTGCCGCTGCTGTTTTTCAGCCTGCACGAAACCGACACCCCGACACGCCTGGCCGCCGTGCGCGCTGGCGGCGAGGAATTCCTCACCGGCACCCTGGAAGCCTCCAGCCTGCTGGAAAAGATCGAAGTGCTCACCTGCATTGCCCAGTACGAGCCGTACAAGGTGCTGATCATCGATGACTCGCGGGCCCAGGCGTTGCATACAGAACGCCTGCTCAACAGCGCCGGCATCGTCACACGCACCCTGATCGAACCGATCCAGGCCATGGCCGAGCTGGCGGATTTCCAACCCGACCTGATCATCCTCGACATGTATATGCCTGCCTGTACCGGCACCGAACTGGCCAAGGTGATCCGCCATAATGACCGCTATGTCAGCGTGCCGATCATCTACCTGTCGGCCGAAGACGACCTGGATAAACAACTGGACGCGATGAGTGAAGGCGGCGACGACTTCCTCACCAAGCCGATCAAGCCGCGCCACCTGATCACTACCGTGCGCAACCGCGCAGCGCGTGCGCGCAACTTGAAGGCGCGGATGGTGCGCGACAGCCTGACCGGGCTATACAACCATACGCATATCCTGCAATTGCTCGAGGACTGCAGCTTTCGCGCCCGCCGCGAAAACAAGCCGTTGAGCTTTGCCATGCTGGATATCGACCACTTCAAAAGGGTCAATGACAGCCACGGCCACCCCATGGGCGATCGCGTGATCAAGAGCCTGGCGCTGTTTCTCAAGCAGCGTCTGCGCAAGACCGACTATATAGGCCGTTATGGCGGTGAAGAATTCGCCATCGTCATGCCCGACACCGACCTGGAATCGGCCTGCAAGGTGCTGGACGAGATTCGCGGGCGCTTTGCAGAAATCCACTACCCCGCCCAACCCCAGGATTTATGGTGCACTTTCAGCGCCGGCCTGGTGGAGCTGTGCGACGACTCCGACAGCCTGATGATGGCCGCCCAGGCCGATGAAGCGCTGTACCGCGCCAAGGATGCCGGGCGTAACCGTGTACAAGCGGCCCGCACATCAAAGCAAAGTGCCATCTTTTCACCAGAATCCACCGAATCGGTCATAACTCTGTAACGCAGGCGCAATAACTTCAGGCACTTATCTTTTGCCGTCGGTTGAAACCCCGCATGCGCCTCAAGCTGCTGACCAATCTCAATACCCTTCTGCTGGTGGCCGTGTGCATGGCCCTCGGCGCGACGCTGTGGTGGTCGCAACGGGCGCTGGAGCGTCCGTATTTATTGATGGAGCGCTACCTGGGCCTGTCCCAGGTGTTTCAAAACCAGGCAGCACGTAATATCGACGACTACCTGGCCAGCGGCGATACCCTGCGCCTGAGCGCTGCCAGCCAGAGCCTGGAAAGCCTGTTGCAGCAACTCGCCGAGCTGCCGGCCGAGCTGGCGCAAACCCTGCGCCCCAGCCTGGCGGACCTGGAAACCTTCAGCAAGACAGACCTGCTGGCCGCCGGCAAACTGGCCGGCGACCCGCAAGCGCTGCTGTTGCAGGCCGAACGCGAACTGGGGGCTAACCTGGAGCAACTGAGCCAATACGCCAGCGGCGTCAATAGCGCCGATGCGGCCCGCTACCTGCCAGCGCTGCTCGCCGCCTCACAGCACCTGGGCAAGCTGTCCCTGGCACGGGACAAGCTGGTAAGCAGTGGCCGCGCCGAGTTGGCCGATGAGGTGGAGCGAGAGATCGCCAATATCCGCACCCAGGCTGAGCTGCTGGGGCAATTGCCGTTGCTTGGGGTAAAGGCCAGCGCCGAATCCAACACCGACGATTTCTCTGCACTGATGGGCCTGGAAAACACCGAAAAAACCGAAGCCCAAGATACTGGCGTCGATCTCAAGCGCGAACTCAATAGCCTGCTGACCCGTTACCCCGCCGAACTCAAGCGCACCCGGGAGCAGATCCAGCAACGCGCCGACCTCGCCGCCGGCACCCAGATGAAAATCGCCAGCGTGCAGCAAGCCATCGCCGGCCTGGAGCCAGTGGTGCGCGCGCAACACGCCAGGATCCAGGGCGAAGTCCGCGTCATCCAAGGCGTGATGATTGGCCTGATCCTGCTGATCGCCCTGCTGATCGACACCCTGCAACGCCGCCTGGCTCGGGTACTGACCAACCTGGCACCGGCCTTGTCCACCTGGGCCGAAGGCGACTTCAGCCAGCCCATTGCCTTGGGCAGGACCAACCGTGAACTGCACGCTATCGAAGCCTCCCTCAACCGTTTGCGCGCCTACCTGGTGGACCTGGTGGGCACCATTCGTGGCAACGCCGAAGAAGTCGCCGGCAGCAGCCGCGCCCTGGCCGAACTGAGCAGCGGCCTGCACGACGGCGCCGAGCGCCAGGCCGGCGACACCGCGCAGATCCGTGATTCCCTGGGCGAACTGGAAGCCACCATCCAGCAGGTAGCCGGTGATGCCAGCCAGGCCGCCGGCGCCAGTCGCAGCGCCGGCCAGGCGGTGGAGCAAGGCCAGCGGGTGATCGGCCTGAGCCTGACCGGGCTGCACGCCCTGGTGGGTGAAGTACAGCAAAATGCGCAGATGATCGAGAAACTCGCAGAAGAATCCGCCACCATCGGCGGTGTGCTTACAGTGATTCGCTCGATTGCCGACCAGACCAACCTGCTGGCTCTCAACGCCGCCATCGAAGCCGCCCGTGCCGGTGAAGCCGGGCGTGGTTTCGCCGTGGTGGCCGACGAGGTCCGCTCGCTGGCCCAACGCACCGCCGGCGCCACCGCCGAAATCCAGGGCCTGATCGCCGGCCTGCAAACCGCCGCCCATCAATCGGTGCAAGGCATGCGTGCCCAGGTCGAACACGCCGAAGCCACCGCCCAGCAAGCCCAGGCGGCGGACGGCGCGCTGGATGAAATCGTCGGGGCGATCCAGACGATTTCCGAGACTGCGGTGCGCATCGCCGATGTGACCGCGCAGCAGAGTGAGGCCGTGAGTGAGATTCGCGATAACAGTGAGCGGATTCATCAACTGGGCGAGGATAACTTGCTGCGTATTGGCCAGGGCCGTAGCCAGGGCGAGCACCTGCTGGTCCTGGGCGGGCGACTCACTACTGCCGTACAAGCCTTCCGCGTCTAACCCGATTTCCCGCCCCTGTGAAAATCAAAATGTGGGAGCTGGCTTGCCTGCGATAGCGGTGGATCAGCCAACTCATCCGCCACTGACACACCGTCATCGCAGGCAAGCCAGCTCCCACACTGACCAAATGTCGGCCCCCAGTCACAAATTTTGCGCAATCCTCGCTAATCGTGCCGCCTACTGCATAGAACTGGACAGTCATAAAGGCTTTGCGGCATAGTCGCCGGGTTCTGCTGCACCCACACCCATAATAAGGAACAGCCGATGGCGACCTTACTGGTTCTTCACGGACCCAACCTGAACCTGCTCGGCACCCGCGAACCGGGCGTCTACGGGGCAGTGACCCTCGACCAGATCAACCTTGACCTGGAAAAACGGGCCCGTGTTGCCGGCCACCATTTGCTCTACCTGCAAAGCAACGCCGAGTACGAATTGATTGATCGTATCCATGCCGCGCGTGGCGAAGGTGTGGACTTTATTCTGATCAATCCCGCCGCTTTTACACACACAAGCGTTGCATTACGTGACGCGTTGCTGGCGGTGAGCATCCCATTCATCGAAGTGCATTTGTCCAACGTGCACAAACGCGAACCTTTCCGCCATCACTCTTACTTCTCCGACGTAGCGGTAGGAGTGATCTGCGGCCTTGGCGCCAGCGGTTACCGACTGGCCCTGGAGGCCGCCCTGGAACAGCTTGAAGAACAGGCCAAGCGCCCCTGACCGACCCTTGGGAGTTGATGATTCATGGATATCCGTAAAGTTAAGAAACTGATCGAACTGCTGGAAGAATCCGGTATCGACGAGCTGGAAATCAAGGAAGGCGAAGAGTCCGTACGGATCAGCCGTCACAGCAAGACCCCGGCCCAACAGTTCTACGCGCCACAGATGCAAGCACCGGCTCCAGCCGCTGCCGCCCCTGCTGCCGCCGCACCCGCCGCTGCTGCACCTGTCGCTCCGGCCGCACCTGCGCTGAACGGTTTCGTGGTCAAGTCGCCCATGGTCGGTACGTTCTACCGCACCCCGGCACCGACCTCGCCAGCCTTCGTTGAAGTGGGCAAGACCGTGAAAGTGGGCGACACCATCTGCATCGTTGAAGCGATGAAGATGATGAACCACATCACGGCCGAAAAAGCCGGCGTCATCGAATCCATCCTGGTGGAAAACGGTCAGCCGGTTGAGTACGACCAGCCGCTGTTCACCATCGTTTGAACCGCGGAGCACCTTCGATGTTGAAACCTGCGAAGAAACTGCAAAAAGTCCTGATCGCCAACCGCGGCGAGATCGCGCTGCGTATCCTGCGCGCCTGTAAGGAAGAGGGCATCAAGACCGTCGCTGTTTACTCGACGGCCGATACCGAATTGATGCACGTGAAACTGGCGGACGAAAGCATCTGCATCGGCCCGCCATTGGCCGCGAACTCATACCTGAAAGTCTCGAACATCATCGCCGCGGCCGAAGTGACCGGCGCCGATGGCATCCACCCGGGCTATGGCTTCCTCGCGGAAAACGCCGATTTCGCCGAACAGGTGGAAAAATCCGGGTTTGCCTTCATCGGCCCGAAAGCCGAAACCATTCGCCTGATGGGCGACAAGGTGTCGGCCAAGGACGCCATGATCGCTGCCGGCGTACCAACCGTTCCAGGCTCCGACGGCCCGCTGCCGGAAGACGAAGCAACCGCCCTGCGCATTGGTCGCGAAGTCGGTTACCCGGTGATCATCAAGGCCGCCGGTGGCGGTGGTGGTCGCGGCATGCGCGTGGTGCACAAGGAAGAAGACCTGATCGAAGCCGCCAAGCAGACCCGCTCCGAAGCGGGCGCCTGGTTCGGCAACCCGATGGTCTACCTGGAAAAGTACCTGACCAACCCACGTCACGTGGAAGTCCAGGTACTGTCCGACGGCCAGGGCCACGCCATCCACCTGGGCGACCGCGATTGCTCGCTGCAACGTCGCCACCAGAAGGTATTGGAAGAAGCTCCGGCACCGGGCCTGGACGAGAAAGCCCGCCAGGAAGTGCTGGCGCGTTGCGTCAAGGCGTGCATCGACATCAACTACCGTGGCGCCGGTACCTTCGAGTTCCTCTACGAGAACGGCCGTTTCTACTTCATCGAGATGAACACTCGTGTGCAGGTAGAGCACCCGGTATCAGAGATGGTCACCGGTATCGACATCGTCAAGGAGATGCTGAGCATCGCCGCCGGTAACGTGCTGTCCTTCACCCAGGACGACGTGAAGATGCACGGCCACTCCCTGGAGTGCCGCATCAACGCCGAAGACCCGAAAACCTTTATCCCAAGCCCTGGCCTGGTCAAGCATTTCCACGCGCCCGGCGGCAACGGCGTCCGTGTGGATTCGCACCTGTACAGCGGCTACAAGGTTCCGTCCAACTACGACTCGCTGATTGGCAAGCTGATCACCTGGGGCGCGACCCGCGACGAGGCCATGGCCCGCATGCGCAACGCCCTGGACGAAATCGTGGTCGACGGCATCAAGACCAACATCCCGCTGCACCGGGACCTGGTTCGCGATGAAGGCTTCTGCGAAGGTGGTGTGAACATTCACTACCTGGAACACAAGCTGGCCAACCAGTAAGTGCTCCACCCAACAAAGCCGCCTTCGGGCGGTTTTGTTGTTTGTGGGCCCCAACTTTCAGGCCATACGCAGTACAAATGTGGGAGGGGGCTTGCCCCCGACAGCGGTGGATCAGTTACAGATATTGAGACTGACCCACTGCAATCGGGGGCAAGCCCCCTCCCACATTTGATCTGTGCAGGTCGTCTTCTGCTGTGCTCTCGCGTAAACTTGCGCGCTTTCGCGGCCTACTCGCTGCACATTCATTTTTTCAAAGGTGCCCGCCATGCCTTGGCTGCAAGTCCGTCTCGCCATCAGCCCAGAACAAGCCGAAACCTACGAAGACGCGTTCCTCGAAGTGGGCGCCGTATCGGTGACCTTCATGGACGCCGAAGACCAGCCGATCTTCGAACCTGAACTCAACACCACGCCGCTGTGGTCCCACACCCATTTGCTGGCCCTGTTCGAAGACGGCACCGAGGCCGCCAGCGTCCTGGCCCATATGGAGCTGCTCACCGGCGCGCCGCTGCCCGAGCATCACAGCGAAGTGATCGAAGACCAGGACTGGGAGCGCAGCTGGATGGATAATTTCCAGCCCATGCGTTTTGGCCAGCGCCTGTGGATCGTACCGAGCTGGCATGCCGCTCCTGAACCCGAGGCGGTCAACCTGCTGCTGGATCCGGGCCTGGCGTTCGGCACCGGCACCCACCCCACCACCGCCCTGTGCCTGGAATGGCTGGACGGCCAGGATTTGACCGACTGCAACGTGCTGGATTTCGGCTGTGGCTCGGGCATCCTGGCGATTGCCGCCCTGCTGCTGGGCGCCAAGGAGGCCGTGGGCACCGACATCGATGTGCAGGCCCTGGAAGCCTCCCGCGACAACGCCGGGCGCAACCACATTCCCGAAGGCAAATTCCCACTCTACCTGCCGGAGGATCTGCCGCAGGTACAGGCCGATGTGCTGGTTGCCAATATCCTCGCCGGGCCATTGGTTGCCCTGGCGCCGCAACTGTCGAGTCTGGTCAAGCCCGGCGGCCGCCTGGCGCTGTCGGGTATCCTCGCCGAACAAGGTGAAGACGTCGCCGCAGCCTACGCCCAGGACTTCGAACTGGACCCGATCGCCAACCGTGATGGCTGGGTACGCATCAGTGGTCGTCGGCGCTAGAATGAGCGCTTGCCTGAATCGGATGACCGCATGACCGACAGCTTCGTCACCCAGTGCCCGCACTGCCAAGCCCGTTTCCGCGTCAACCATGCCCAGTTGAGCGTGGCCCGTGGCGTGGTGCGCTGCGGCTCGTGCCTGCAAGTGTTCAACGCCGCTCGCCAGTTGCTGGAGCAACGCGCCCATGCGCCTGCACCGCAACCGGAGCTGCCGGCTGGCGACGAGCCAGCCGATAGATCGACTGTCGAAGCGACACCCGAGCCACCGCGGGCAATCAGCCAGAAACAATGGACGGCCCAAGCGCTGGACCTGGATAACCTGGATCTTGACCAGGAACTGGCCAAGCTGGAGCGTCGTGATATCCAGCACACCCAGGCATTGGGTGCGGAACAACGCCAACCAGGCGCCGAGCGTCGGCAAAAGGAAGAGTCCTTCAGTGCCAGCCGCGACACGGTCAAGGCCGAAGAAGAAAAATGGGCCGCCAGCTTGTTCAGCGAACCACCCGAGGAGCGTGCCCAGGTACCTGAAGACCTGTCAGAGCCGACCAGGGCACCTGCGTCCAAACAGCGCACAGAACCGTCCATGTCGGCCCATGCCGCCGACCTCGATGACCAACCGCTGCTGGATGCCTCCCCTGGCGAGGACGACCTTGACCCGCCGCTGACGCCTGTCACCGACATGAGGGGTGAGCCTGAATCCGACGAGCGCCCACAGTCACGCCGCAAACGCCAGCGCCCAGAAGCCGCCTTACACGACGACCTGCTCCAGGACCTGGAAGACGATCCGCTGCACTTGTATGCGCAGAAACGTCCGTCGGGCTGGGGCCGCCGCTTGATCTGGATATTGCTGGTAGTGCTCGCCGCCGCAGGCCTGGCAGGCCAGTACATCGCCTACCAATTCGACGACCTGGCCCGCCAGGACGCCTACCGCCCGTGGTTCCAGGAACTGTGCCCGAAACTGGGCTGTACCGTGCCATCGCGGGTCGATATTGCCCATATCAAGAGCAGCAACCTGGTGGTACGCAGCCATCCGGAGTTCGCCGGGGCGCTGGTGGTGGATGCGATCATCTATAACCGTGCGACCTTCTCCCAGCCCTTCCCACTGCTGGAGCTACGCTTTGCGGACTTGAACGGCAGCCTGATTGCCAGTCGTCGCTTCAAACCTGCCGAATACCTCAGCGGTGAGTTGGCCGGTGTCAGCGAAATGCCTTCGCAGACGCCGATCCACATCTCCCTGGACATACTTGACCCAGGTAACAAGGCCGTGAACTACAGCCTGAGCTTCCATTCGCCCGAGTGAACCGGCGCACATGTCGCGGTTTGACGGCGGATTATTGACTTTTGCGCCATCGACCAAACCGATGGCAATAAAAAAGCAACTGTTCAGATTTTATCCAATTCAGCCTTTAACCAGTCATCGAGAGCGGGTATCATGCCAACCCTTTTTCGAACTCTAATGATCCGGCCCCACAACAGGGAAGTCCTATGTCGGCGGTACGCATCGGCCCATACACATTGCAGAACGGCTTGATCCTCGCCCCGATGGCGGGCGTCACCGACCAGCCCTTTCGTCAGCTGTGCAAACGTTTGGGCGCGGGTCTAGTAGTCTCTGAAATGGTTACCAGCGACATGAGTCTGTGGAACACCCGCAAGTCGCGGATGCGCATGATCCACGAAGGAGATCCCGAGCCACGCTCGGTGCAGATCGCCGGGGGTGACGCGCAGATGCTGGCGGAGGCCGCCCGGGCCAATGTCGAGTTGGGTGCGCAAATTATTGATATCAACATGGGCTGCCCGGCCAAGAAGGTCTGCAATAAGGCCGCCGGTTCCGCCTTGTTGAAGGATGAGCAGTTGGTCGCCGAGATCCTGCAGGCCGTTGTCGCCGCAGTGGATGTGCCGGTGACCCTGAAGATTCGTACCGGTTGGGACCGGGACAACAAGAATGGCCTGACAGTGGCGAAGATCGCTGAACAGGCAGGTATTACAGCGCTGGCGGTGCATGGCCGCACCCGCGCCGACCTTTACACCGGTGAAGCCGAGTACGACACCATTGCCGCGATCAAGCAGGCCGTGTCGATGCCGGTTTTTGCCAATGGCGACATCGACTCCGCCGAGAAAGCCCGACGCGTACTGCACGCGACCGGCGCCGATGGTTTGTTGATTGGCCGGGCCGCCCAGGGGCGGCCGTGGATTTTTCGTGAGATCGAGCATTTCCTGCGTACCGGCGAAGTATTGCCGGCACCGGGACTGAACGAGGTGGAACATATTCTGCTAGAGCATCTGGCCGCCCTGCACGCCTTCTATGGGGATGTGATGGGGGTACGCATTGCTCGCAAGCATGTCGGCTGGTATCTCGCCACCTTGCCGGGCGCCAAGGAGTTCCGCGCCCAGTTCAATCGTTTGGATGAAACGCAGGCACAGGTCGCCACCGTTCGTGAGTTCTTTGCCGAACGTGACAAGAGCCTGGGAACAGGGGATGGACAAGGGGTGGCCGCATGACGACGATGACCGAGACTTTAGTGAGTGGAACAACACCCGTGAGCGACAACGTCAATTTGAAACAGCACCTCAATACGCCGAGCGAAGAAGGCCAGACCCTTCGCGGGAGTGTCGAGAAGGCGCTGCACAATTATTTCGCCCACCTTGAGGGCGCTTCCGTCACGGACGTGTACAACCTGGTGCTCTCCGAAGTCGAGGCACCCTTGCTCGAAAGCGTGATGAACTACGTCAAGGGCAACCAGACCAAAGCCAGTGAGCTGCTGGGCCTCAACCGTGGCACCTTGCGCAAAAAGCTCAAGCAGTACGATTTGCTGTAAGCATTCAATCAAACCAGAAAGGCGCCCGCGTAAAACCGGTCGCCTTTTTTGCTGACTCCTTTGCTTTTGATGGAAATTGAAATGACCGACCAGACTACCCGCCTGCCGATCCGCCGCGCCTTGATCAGTGTTTCCGACAAGACCGGGATCCTCGAATTTGCCCGGGAGCTGGAAGCCCTGGGCGTGGAAATCCTCTCCACGGGCGGGACCTTCAAACTGCTGCAGGACAACGGCGTGGCCGCAGTAGAAGTGGCGGACTACACCGGTTTCGCAGAAATGATGGACGGTCGCGTCAAGACCCTGCACCCGAAAATTCACGGCGGTATTCTCGGCCGTCGCGGCATCGACGATGCCATCATGAACGAGCACGGCATCAAGCCGATCGACTTGGTGGCCGTCAACCTCTACCCGTTCGAAGCCACTATCAACAAGCCAGGCTGCGACCTGCCGACCGCCATCGAAAACATCGATATCGGAGGCCCGACCATGGTTCGCTCGGCCGCCAAGAACCACAAGGACGTGGCCATCGTGGTCAACGCCGGCGACTACGCCCAAGTCCTGCAAAGCCTGAAGGCCGGTGGCCTGACCTACGCGCAGCGCTTCGACCTGATGCTCAAGGCGTTCGAACACACCGCCGCCTACGACGGCATGATCGCCAACTACATGGGCACCGTTAACCAGGCAGCTGACACCCTGAGCACAGAAGATCGCAGCCAGTTCCCGCGCACCTTCAACAGCCAGTTCATCAAGGCCCAGGAAATGCGCTACGGCGAAAACCCGCACCAGAGCGCGGCGTTCTACGTGGAAGCCAAGCCTGCCGAAGTGGGCATCGCCACCGCAACCCAGCTGCAAGGCAAAGAACTTTCCTACAACAACGTGGCCGACACCGACGCCGCGCTGGAATGTGTGAAGAGTTTCGTCAAGCCGGCCTGCGTGATCGTCAAGCATGCCAACCCGTGCGGCGTCGCCGTCAGCCCGGACGCTGAGGGCGGTATCCGCCAGGCGTATGAACTGGCCTACGCCACCGACACCGAATCTGCGTTCGGTGGCATCATCGCCTTCAACCGCGAGCTGGACGCCGAGACCGCCAAGGCCATCGTCGAGCGCCAGTTCGTCGAAGTGATCATCGCCCCAAGTGTCAGTGAAGAAGCCCGCGCCATCGTCGCCGCCAAGGCCAATGTGCGCCTGCTGGCCTGCGGCGAGTGGTCGGCCGAGCGCGCTGCTGCCTGGGACTACAAGCGCGTCAACGGCGGCCTGCTGGTACAGAGCCGTGACATCGGCATGATCGGCAGCCAGGACCTGAAAGTGGTCACCAAGCGCGCGCCGACCGAGCAAGAGATCAACGACCTGATCTTCGCCTGGAAAGTGGCCAAGTACGTCAAGTCCAACGCCATCGTCTACGCCAAGAACCGCCAGACCATCGGTGTCGGTGCCGGTCAGATGAGCCGCGTGAACTCCGCGCGTATCGCCGCGATCAAGGCTGAACACGCCGGTTTGCAGGTGGTGGGTTCGGTCATGGCTTCCGACGCGTTCTTCCCCTTCCGCGATGGTTTGGACAATGCCGCAAAAGCTGGCGTGACCGCCGTGATCCAACCGGGTGGCTCGATGCGTGATGCCGAGGTGATTGCAGCGGCTGATGAAGCCGGTATCGCCATGGTCTTCACCGGCATGCGTCACTTCCGCCACTGATTGACTTGATCTCAAGCGGGCACTGGCTTCATGTGGGAGCTGGCTTGCCTGCGATAGCATCACCTCGGTGCAACTGACACACCGAGGTGCCCCCATCGCAGGCAAGCCAGCTCCCACAGGAAAACAGCCAACCGTGCTCCCCCCGAATTTGCGTCATCCGAGGTTTTTGAAATGAATGTTTTGATCATTGGCAGCGGTGGCCGTGAACACGCCCTGGCATGGAAAGTTGCCCAGGACCCACGGGTCCAGAAAGTCTTCGTCGCCCCCGGGAACGCCGGCACCGCCATCGAAGCCAAGTGCGAAAACGTCGCCATCGACGTATTGGCCCTGGAGCAACTGGCAGACTTTGCCGAGAAGAACGTTGCCCTGACCATCGTCGGCCCGGAAGTGCCATTGGTGGCCGGTGTCGTCGACCTGTTCCGCAGCCGTGGCCTGGATTGTTTCGGCCCCACTGCCGGTGCCGCCCAGTTGGAAGGCTCGAAAGCCTTCACCAAGGACTTCCTGGCGCGTCACAAGATCCCCACCGCCGACTACCAGAACTTCACCGAGATCGAGCCGGCCCTGGCTTACCTGCGTGAAAAAGGCGCGCCGATTGTGATCAAGGCCGATGGCCTGGCTGCCGGTAAAGGCGTGATCGTCGCCATGACCCTGCAGGAAGCCGAAGACGCCGTGCGCGACATGCTCGCCGGCAATGCCTTCGGTGACGCCGGTTCCCGTGTGGTCATCGAGGAGTTCCTCGACGGCGAAGAAGCCAGCTTTATCGTGATGGTCGATGGCAAGAACGTGCTGCCAATGGCCACCAGCCAGGATCACAAGCGCGTCGGTAATGGCGACAGCGGCCCGAATACCGGCGGCATGGGCGCTTACTCCCCGGCGCCGGTGGTGACCAGCCAAGTGCACCAACGCGTCATGGACCTGGTGATCTGGCCGACCGTGCGCGGCATGGCCGACGAAGGTAACGTCTACACCGGCTTCCTCTACGCCGGCCTGATGATCGATAAAGCTGGTAACCCGAAAGTCATCGAGTTCAACTGCCGCTTCGGCGATCCGGAAACCCAACCGGTGATGCTGCGCCTGCAATCGAGCCTGGTGCTGCTGGTGGAAGCTGCACTGGCCCAGGCGCTGGACAAGGTCGAAGCGCAATGGGACCCACGTCCCAGCGTCGGCATCGTGCTGGCTGCCGGCGGCTACCCTGCCGATTATGCCAAGGGCGATGTGATCGAAGGCCTGGACGCGGCGGCTGGATTGGAAGGCAAAGTGTTCCATGCAGGCACCGCGCTCAAGGACGGCAAAGTTGTAACCGCAGGTGGCAGAGTGTTGTGCGCCACCGCGATGGGTGCCAGTGTCGATGCCGCGCAACAGCAGGCGTACAAGCTGGCCGCGAAAATCGACTGGAAAGGCTGCTTCTACCGCACTGACATTGGCTACCGCGCCATTGCCCGCGAACGTGGTGAGAACAGCTGAGCAGCTACACTTCAAGTAGCTATCCGTTCGGTTAGGTAAGGGCCTCTGGCCCTTGCCGTACACATGTCGCCCCGCGCATAGTTAACCCGTGCAATCAACCTACGAAGGGATTTCGCCGTGCGCTGGCTCAGGATCGCCATAGGTTTCACCGTCACTCTGCTGACCCTGCTCTGCTTGCTTCCGGCCCAGGCCGCCGCGCAAGGCAGTGGTTGGGCAGTATTGCTTGACGAACAGGCCGACCTGCAACTGAGCGACATCCGTTCTGCCCGTTACACCAATCAATTCAGCCCCATCGAACTGGATCGGATCACTGCCGCGCAGCCCGACGGTGCGCTGTGGGTGCGCTTCAGGCTGCAACCGGGCAAGCACGAGCAAGTGCTGCGGGTCTTTGCGCCAGACCTGTCCAGCCTGAGCCTGTATGTGCTGGACGGCGACACCCTGGTAGAGCAGCAGACCACCGGCACGCGCCAGCCCCAGGCTGAACGCCCGCTGCCCAGCAGCGACTTCATGCTGCCGATGCCCCAGAGCCCGCGCCCCCTTGAGGTGTACCTGCGGCTGGTCTCGGAACACGAGTTGCGCCCCTACATCACCCTGGAACCGGCCGTACTGGCCGCCGCCAACCAGAACCAGACACTGATCTACGGCCTGCTGTTCGGCGTGCTGCTGATGTTGATCCTGCACAACCTCACGCGCTTCGCCTACCATCGCTCGCGCAGCAGCCTGTGGCTGGCCGCCTGTGAACTCCTGTTGATGCTCAGCCTGGCGCTGCTCCTCAACCTGGTAGGGCCATGGCTGCCGAACTGGCATGCAATCCAGACCCCCGGCGCATACCTTGCCCTGCTGCTGACCGCCCCCTGCGGCTTGATGTTTGCCTACCGCTTCTTCATGCCCCTGGGCCCGCACCCGCTGAACAAACTGTTGATGGCCGACATACTGCTGGTCGTGCTAAGCGGCTTGCTGCTGTTGTTCGTCAATACCCTGCCACTGAACATCATCACCTATGCCCTGGTAGCGCTGGCCGGCCTGAGCATGCTGTTTGTCTCGGCCTACCACTGGCAGAAAGGCTACCGCCCGGCGCGCCTGTTCGTGGCGGCGATGGTGGTGTTCAACATCGGCACGCTGATCATCCTGCCCGCCCTGCTCGGCCTGACACTGGTGGCGCCGCAAGGCTTGATCGTCACCCTGCTGAGCTTTATCTGCATCAGCGGCCTGCTAATGAGCCTGGCCCTTGGCGAGCGCCAACGCGCGATTGTCGAAACCCGCTTCAGCCTCAGCCGCGACCTGGCAGCCAGCAATGCCGAAATCGCCGCCAAGGCCGAGTTCCTGGCGAAGATCAGCCACGAGATCCGCACGCCCATGAACGGCGTGCTGGGCATGACCGAATTGCTGCTGGGCACGCCGTTGTCGGTCAAGCAACGCGACTACGTGCAGACCATCCACAGCGCCGGTAACGAATTGCTCACCCTGATCAACGAGATCCTGGATATCTCCAAGCTCGAGTCCGGCCAGATCGAACTGGATGATGTGCAATTCGACCTCAATGCGTTGATCGAAGACTGCCTGAGTATCTTCCGCGCCAAGGCCGAGCAGCAGAATGTCGAGCTGATCAGCTTTATCCAGCCCCAGGTGCCGCGGGTGATCAGCGGTGACCCGACGCGCCTGCGCCAGGCGTTGTTGAGCCTGCTGGAAAACGCCCTGCACAAGACCGATGAAGGCGAAGTACTGATCGTCGTGGCCCTGGACGAGCGCAGCACCAAGCCACGCCTACGCATTGCCGTGCAGGACAGCGGCCTGCCCATGGAAGCCGCCGAGCGCGACGCCCTGCTGCACAGTGAACTGCACAGCAAGAACTTCCTTTCGGCGACGCGCTTGAGCGGCCACCTGGGCCTGGTGATCGCTCGCCAACTGATCCTGTTGATGAACGGCGAGTTCGGTATCAAGAGCGGCAGTCACCAGGGCAGCACATTGTGGCTGACCCTGCCCCTGGACCCGGAACGCCTGGAACACCCGACCTCCGACCTCGACGGCCCACTCAAGGACGCACGCGTGCTGGTGGTGGACGACAACGACACCTGCCGCAAAGTGCTGGTGCAGCAATGTACCGCCTGGGGCCTGAACGTCAGCGCCGTGCCTTCCGGCAAGGAGGCCCTGGCCCTGCTGCGCACCAAGGCGCACCTGCGTGACTACTTCGACGTGGTGCTGCTCGACCAGAACATGCCCGGCATGACCGGCATGCAACTGGCGGCGAAGATCAAGGAAGACCCGAGCCTGAACCATGACATCCTGCTGATCATGCTCACCGGCATCAGTAACGCGCCGAGCAAGATCATCGCGCGTAATTGCGGGATCAAGCGCATCCTCGCCAAGCCGGTGGCCGGTTATACCCTCAAGACCACCCTGGCCGACGAACTGACCCAGCGCAGCAAAGGCGCGGCCTTTCCACGCCCGGCCCCCAGCGCACCGGCAGCCGTGAGCGTGCCCAGCGATTTCCGCATCCTGGTGGCCGAAGACAACAGCATCTCCACCAAAGTGATACGCGGCATGCTCGGCAAGCTCAACCTCAACCCGGACACCGCCAGCAATGGCGAAGAAGCGCTCGAAGCGATGAAAGCCCGGCGTTATGACCTGGTGTTGATGGACTGTGAGATGCCGATCCTCGATGGTTTCTCTGCCACGCAGCAACTGCGCGCGTGGGAAGTCAGCCACCAACGCGTACGTACGCCAGTGGTGGCGCTCACCGCGCATATCCTCTCGGAACACAAGGAACGCGCACGCCAGGCCGGCATGGACGGGCATATGGCCAAACCGGTGGAGTTGTCGCAGTTGCGTGAGCTGGTGGACTATTGGGTAGCGCAGCGCCAACAGCGCCCTGAGCACAGCATTTCCTGATTTGAAATACTACCCCCTGTGGGAGCTGGCTTGCCTGCGATGGCGATGGATCAGTCACTGATGTGTTAACTGACCCACCGCTATTGCAGGCAAGCCAGCTCCCACATTTGATCTCTGTCGGATAGACTCCTCCACACTTCCACCGCCCGCGAGCCACCCCCATGCTCCATGTGTTATTCAGCGTTTACCTGAAGATGCTGGTGCTCTACAGCCCGTTCTTCGTGCTGTCCTGCTTTATCAGCCTGACCCGCGGTTACTCCAGCAAGGAACGCCGGCGCCTGGCCTGGAAGGTGGCCCTGGCGACCCTGGTATCGAGCGTACTGCTCTACCTGTTCGGCCGGGTGATCTTCAGCGTGTTCGGCATAACTGTTGATGCGTTCCGTATCGGCGCCGGCAGTGTGTTGTTCATTTCCGCCCTGGGCATGGCCCAAGGCAAGTCGGCGGTGCAGACCGACAACGTGCAGCAGGATGTGACCATCGTGCCGCTGACCATCCCACTCACCGTCGGCCCCGGTACCATCGGCGCATTGCTGGTGATGGGCGTCAGCCAACCGCACTGGGATGACAAACTCACCGCCATTTTCAGCATTGCCCTGGCCAGCCTCACGGTGGGCGTGGTGCTGTACCTGTCCAACCGTATCGAACGCATTCTCGGCGACCAGGGCTTGCAGATTGTCAGCCGCTTGATGGGCTTGTTCGTCTGCGCCCTGGCCGCGCAAATCATCTTTACCGGTGTACGCGGCTACCTGGTGCCTTAGATCCGGTACTTGGCAATGGCCAGCTGCACTTTGTCGCCGGCGCTTTCACGCATCAGCTGAATGGTTTTTTCATTGACCACCGAAGTATTCAGCACCAGGCAGGTCTGCCCGCTGAAAGCCTCGAACGAAGAGCTGTCCCATTCCAGGAAGGGCATGCCCAGGTGTTTGTCCACGCCGTGGGTGCTGTAGGTCATCAGCACCATCATCAATTCACCGTCGTTTTCGGCGCAGGAAGCCAGGCCGAAATCGCCGCCCTGCTGCACCGTGCTATTGCGCTTGAACAGGTCGAAACATGCCGGCCGCTGCTTCAACGCTTCCAGTGCATCCGCAGCCAACTTCGGCAAGGCGCTGACCAATGGCCCCGACAGCGACGTCGACGCCAGCATCGCAGCGATGATATTCAGGGCCGCCAGTTGCACCGTCAGGCCCTTGCCCGAACGCGAGACCCGCTCAAAGCGGCTGCGCACCGGCAGCCACCCCAGGCTGACCATGACCTTGATAAATTCGTCGTACCAAGCTTCGGTACCCCGTTGCACTTTCAGCACATCGCTCACATAACTGCTGGCCAGCAGGTAGCTTTTGCGGATGTACTCACGGTTCAGCGCAGACAGCCCCTCGGCAAACGAAATCACACTGTTGTTGACTACCGCCGCATTGCAACCATCGTCGCGATCCAGCGCTGAAGCGGTCTGCTTGCCAGGGGCTCCCGGCAACTTGTAGGCGGCAATCAATTTGCGCCTTTTTTTACTGTTGATCCTTCTGTGACGTCGCTCCATTTCCAGTTCTCCACAAGCACCCCACATGGGGCTTACTTGCACCCTAGTCCAGTGCAGGGAGGGTTTTCCATGGGACAAACATTGCTTGGCGGCTACCACCAGAAAACTTCGCCCAGCAATGACAGGGCGCGGGCAAGGTACTTGCGGTTTTCGTCGCATAAAAAAGAAAAAGCCCCGGCCAACACCAGGTAAATCCCTGGGTCATTCGGAGCTTTCCGGCAGCCAATGGAGCGTTTCAGCTGACGGGTTTTTCGCCGTACCAACGCGGTGTGTACACCCACTCACCGCCACCGGCACGCGGGAATGTGCAGGTAGTGGACGAGCCGACCAGCACCATGGTGCGCATGTCCACCTGCTCGGGCGTCAGTTGCCCCAATGTGGTGACGCGCAGCGTCTGGCCCGGGCGTCCGATGTCGCGGCCCAGCACCACTGGCGTTTCAGGCTTGCGGTGCAACGCGACGATCTCCAGGGCACGTCCCAGTTGCCAGGGCCGCGAGCGCGAGATCGGATTGTAGAACGCCAAGGCCAGGTCGGCCTGGGAGGCGAGGTCCAGGCGCTTTTCGATGATCGACCAGGGCTTGAGGTTGTCCGACAGCGACATCACGCAGAAGTCATGGCCCAGCGGTGCGCCGGCCTGGGCGGCGGTGGCCAGGGAGGCGGAAACCCCCGGCAGGATCTCCAGGTCGACCTGATGCCAGGCCGGGTCGCTGGACTCGTGCAGCGCCTCGATCACCGCGGCGGCCATGGCGAACACGCCCGGGTCGCCGGACGACACCACCACCACTGAACGCCCCTGCGCGGCCAGCTCGAAAGCGTGGCGTGCGCGCTGCATTTCTTCGCGGTTGTCGGTGCAATGTTGCACTTGATTATCACGGAACGGCCCGGCCATGCGCACGTAGGTTTCGTAACCCAGCACGTCAGTGCAACGCGCCAGTTCGGCCTTGACCGCCGGCACCATCAGTTCGGCGGCGCCCGGGCCCAGGCCGATCACGGCGAGACGGCCACGGGGGCGCCCCACCTGTGACAGATCCAGGGGCTGTTCGGCCACGGTGATGCTGATATCCGCAACGGGCATCACCTGGGCAAAGCGCAGCGGCACACCCAACGCCAACGCGGCCTCATGCAATGAGGCATCGGCCATCTGCAGGTCACTGGCCAACAGGCAGGCCAGGGCTTGCACGGCGATCCCCGCTTCATGCAACGCCGTGCGCACACGCTCGGCCAACTGCCCGCCGGGCTTGCAGGTCACGTAGACATTGCGCGGATAAATCAGCAGCTCATTGGCCGCCGGGATGCGCTCGGCATTGCCCACATGAATCGCCAGGCGCGCCTGACGGTCCTGTGGCAGGTTGGCCTGATCCAGCCACGGCGCCGCGCCTTCAATACGTACGCTTTCGCCGGCCAGCAGGTCCGAGACAAAACGCTTGCCCAACTCAATGTCAGCCAACTGATAACCCGCCGGCGGGTTGAGCAGGCAGGTGCCGAAACGCAGCTCACCACTGGTAGTGATTGCAGCGGATACACCCAGTGCCGCAGCGATATCCCGCGCCATCACGTTCACGCCGCCCAGGCCACCGAGCAGCGGTACCACGGCGCTGCCGTCTTCAGCCACGGCCAGCACGGCGGGTTCCTCGCCCTTTTCCAGCAACAACGGTGCCAGG
The DNA here is from genome assembly GCF_001439685.1 of Pseudomonas libanensis. Lineage (GTDB taxonomy): Bacteria > Pseudomonadota > Gammaproteobacteria > Pseudomonadales > Pseudomonadaceae > Aquipseudomonas > Aquipseudomonas libanensis. The sequence goes on along the minus strand of NZ_JYLH01000001.1, from coordinate 558,906 downwards.
GTGCGGATCACAATACCGGCGGCGCACAACGCAATCAGCGGCGTGCCCAGTTGGTAGAGCTGGCGCAACGTCGCGCCGAACTCGCTGTAGCTCTGGTCAGCACCCTCGACCCGTGTGGCCAGGCCGTGGATCGATGCGCCGGGAAATACCTGCTGGATCTTGCGCGCCGTCGCCAGGCTGCCTTGGCCCAGGATCACAATCGCCGGAGTCATCAACCTTGCCACCTTTCACCGGGCACGATGATCAGCGAGAAATACGGCGAGGACGCCGGATCGACCTGATCCAGCGGCACGATCTTCTGGTTGGCCATGGTGGCGCGCTCCACATACAGCGCACGCCCGGCCAGGCCCAGTTCTTCCAACACCTGGCGCACCTTCGGGAAGTTGCGCCCCAGTTTCATGATCACCGCAGCGTCGGCATCCGCCAGGCGGCGCTTGAGGTCGTCATGGGGCAATACGCCCGAGAGCACCGATAAACTCTGGTTGCGATACACCAGCGGCGCGCCGAGTACCGAGGCGCCCCCGAGCATCGAACACACGCCCGGAATCACCTGGGCTTCGTAGCGTTCGGCGAGGCGATCATGCAGGTACATGTAGGAGCCGTAGAAGAACGGGTCACCTTCGCAGATCACCGCAACATCCCGCCCTGCATCCAGGTGCGCCGCCACGTCGAGACTGGCGTTGTCGTAGAAGTCGCTGATCACCTGTTCATAGGACAACGGCGCCGGCAGCACTTCGGTGGTCACCGGGTACACCAGCGGCATCAGGGTTTGCTGCGTGACCAAGTGGTCCTCGATGATACCGAAGGCGTTGCCCTTCTTACCCTTGGCCACGAAGTACGCCACCACTGGCGATTCACGCAGCAGGCGCAGGGCCTTGAGGGTAATCAGTTCCGGGTCGCCGGGGCCTACCCCCAGGCCGATCAAACGTCCGCGTGCCTGCATTATTCGACCTCCGTGGCGAGCGCATTGACTGCCGCGGCAGCCATGGCACTGCCGCCCAAGCGCCCCTGCATAATCACGAACGGGACGCCACGGCTATCTGCCGCCAGCATCGCCTTGGATTCGGCGGCACCGACGAAGCCCACGGGAAAACCCAGGATCAATGCCGGTTTCGGCGCGCCGGCATCCAGCATTTCCAGCAGATAGAACAACGCGGTCGGCGCGTTGCCGATCACCACCACACTGCCTTCCAGGTGCGGTCGCCACAGTTCCAGGGCGGCGGCGGAGCGGGTGTTGCCCAGTGTGCGTGCCAGCTCTGGCACGCTATCGTCACGCAGGGTGCAGATCACCTCGTTATTGGCCGGCAGGCGCGCACGGGTCACGCCTTCGGACACCATCCGCGCATCACACAGAATCGGTGCGCCAGCGGCCAAGGCATCGCGCCCGGCCTTGCCTGCGCCTGCGGAGAATTGCAGGCCATCGATAGCCTCGACCATGCCGCACGCATGAATCACCCGCACCGCGAGTTTTTCCAAGTCAGCCGGAATGCGCTCCAACTTGGCTTCCGCGCGAATAATGGCGAAGGAGTTGCGATAGATCTCCTGACCGTCGCGGATGTAATCAATCATCGGTGTTGCTCCGTGGGCGAGCGCGCAGCAAGGCGCCCGCCGCTTCAATGGAAAGAGTGCGCGCGTGCAGCCGGCCGAAACCGGGTTGGGCTGCGTCGCGAAAATAGAGGTCGTAGTGGCCGGGGTTCACCGCCAGCAAGGTGACCGATGCGGTGTGCGCCGCGGCGCAGGAGCGCGGGCAGCCGGACAGATGCACCTCGACGCCGGGTTGCAGGGCCGCCAATTGCACCGCATCGACCTTGGTATCGGCCAGGCCTTTGCCGCAGCCGCTGGAACCGGTACAGGCGATCATGCGTGCCAGGGGTTGGTCGATAGAGCAGAGAAAGCCCAACTGCGCCAAGCGTTCGGTCACCGCGACAGGGCGTTCGATATTGGGTAGCAGCACGCCTTGCCAGGGCGTGAAACGCAACGTCCCGTCGCCGCACTCGCTGGCCAGCTGCGCGACGCCCTTGAGCATCAGCGGATCCAGGCGGCCCAATGGCGCGACGGCCGCGACGTAGAACTGGTTTTTCTGCGCCTGTGGATAACTTCCCAGGTGCAGCAGCGCGCCACTGGCCGGGCGCTGGAAGCCCTCCGCCGGCAGCAGCGGCAGGCCCAGGCGGCTCACTACGTTATCCACAGCCAGATGGCGCATGCGCGTTTGCTCGGGCGTCGCCAGGTCGAGAAAGGCTTCCAGCACCGCCACCACCAAGGCATGGCCCTGGTCCAACGGCACCGCCGCCACGGGCGCATCCAGCCCCGGGCAGCCAGCCAGGCCAAATGCCAACAGCGTCTGGCCGTTGCGCACGAACGCCGAAAGCCACAGGTCATGGTGATGCTCAAGCATCGCCAGGGCTTCGCCACCATCGAGCTGTACGGCGAACTTGGCCGACAGCTGATGAAAGCGCGGATGGGTTTGCAAGGTGGCGAGGATCTGCGCGGCCAGCGGGCGGGTATCGAACAGCATCAGCGGGTCGATACCGGCGCTGGGACTGAGCATCAGGTTGCGCACGTCGTCACCCGCGGCGTTGCTCGGCCCGAGGTCGGCCGCCAGCAGCATGGCGATCAGGGCCTGCTGCTCGGCGCCGATGCCGCGGATCTGCAGGTTGGCGCGGTTGGTCGCCTCGATCACTCCGCCCGCATAGGCCTGGGCTGCGTCCGCCACGGCATGGGCCTGGGCGGCACTGATCGAACCACCGGCCAATTTGATCCGGCAAATGCCGCCATCCAACGCCTGGACAATACGCAGCAACCCCGGACAAGCCGAGGGGCGCAAGGTATTCACAGCGGGCGTTGGGTTCACGGGGCTACCGGTTGACGGGTAAAGGCGCGGTATTATGCCTGCTTTGTCCGGCGGCATGAAAAGCCTGCCCGTCGGATGTCGTTCAAGGAATTGATATGTCGCCCTGGCTGACGGTTGTAGGCATTGGTGAAGACGGCTTCAAGGGCCTGGGCAGGAATGCCCGGCATGCCCTGTTGCGTGCCTCGCGGATTATAGGCGGGCAGCGTCAATTGGACCTGTTGCCGGCGTGTATCCGTGGCGAGCGCCAACTGTGGCCGAGCCCGTTTTCCCTGGAACCGGTGCTGTCGCGGCGCGGCGAGCCTATGTGCGTGCTGGCCAGCGGCGACCCGATGTTCTATGGCGTGGGCGCCAGCCTGGCGCGGCAGGTGGCGGCGCAAGAACTGTTGATCCTGCCGGCGCCGTCCTCCGTCTCTTTGGCGGCGGCGCGCTTGGGCTGGCCGTTGCAGGAGGTGGTGTCGTTATCCGTGGTGGCCCGGCCGGTAGCGGCGCTGAATGCGCACCTGGCCAGTGGTATGCGCTTGTTGATATTGAGCAATGACGGCAGCAGCCCGGCTTCGATTGCATCGCTATTGGTCGAGTCCGGGTTTGGACCCAGCCGATTGAGCGTGTTTGAACACCTGGGTGGCGAACACGAACGGCGTATCGACGGGTTGGCGCAGTCGTGGGGACACGCTTCGGTGGTCGATTTGAACCTGGTCGCTATCGACTGCCTGGCGGATGCCAACACACTACGTCTGTCGCGCCTCGCCGGCCTGCCCGACTCGGCCTTCAAACACGACGGCCAACTGACCAAGCGCGATGTGCGCGCCATGACCCTCGCCCGTCTCGCACCGATGCCCGGCGAACTGCTCTGGGATGTGGGCGCGGGCAGCGGCTCCATCGGCATCGAATGGATGCGCGCCCACCCCAGCTGCCGCGCCTTGGCGATTGAAGCCGACGCAGGCCGCCAAAGCCTGATCGAACACAACCGCGACGCCCTCGGCGTGCCCGGCCTGCAATTGATTCGTGGCAAGGCCCCGGACGCGTTAAACGGTCTTGAAACCCCGGACGCCATCTTCATCGGTGGCGGCGTCACCCGTGAAGGCGTACTCGATACCTGCTGGCAACACCTGCGCCCCGGCGGGCGGCTGGTGGCCAATGCCGTGACCCTGCAAAGCGAAATGACCTTGATGAACTGGCGCGCCGAGCATGGCGGTGAACTGACCCGCATCCATGTGGCCCAGGCGCAGCCCTTGGGCGAGTTCGATACCTGGCGCCAGGCGCTGCCGATCACGTTGCTGGAAGTGATCAAACCGTTATGAAAAGGATTCTTTTACTGGGCGGCGTCACGGAAGCGTTGGCCATCGCCCGCACCTTGGGGCCGGAACACGTCTATAGCCTGGCCGGCGTGGGCCGCGTACCCGCCGACCTCACCTGCCAGGTGCGGGTCGGCGGCTACGGCGGTAGTGAAGGCCTGGCGCAGTTTGTACGTGCCGAACGCATCAGCCTGATCCTTGATGCCACGCACCCGTATGCGGCGCAGATCAGCCGCAACGCGGCCGAGGCTGCAAGGGCATGCGGCATACCTTGCTGGGCGTTGCGACGCCCGGCGTGGCAGCCGCAGCCGGGGGATGACTGGCGAGAGGTCGCCGACTGGGCCGAACTGGTCGAAGCGCTCAAACCCTTCAAGCGCCCTCTGTTCACCTTGGGTCGCGAACCCTTGCAGCACCTCGACGAAATCCCCGCCGAGCAGTTCTGGACCTTGCGCGCGCTGGATGTGTATCCGAGCAATGAGCGCTGTGAAGTGATTGGCGCACGCGGGCCGTTCCTCATCGAGGACGAGCGGGCGTTGTTCGAAGAACGGCGGATTGATGTGCTGATCAGCAAGAACAGCGGCAGCACCGCCACCGAGCCGAAGCTGGAAGTGGCGCGGGAACGGGGGGTGCCGGTGTTGGTGTTGAAGCGGCCGGTGTTGGCTGCGGTGCATCGAGAGTTTACGGCAGTGCCAGCGTTGCTACAGGCAATCGCTGTTCTCTAAAGAGTTTGCACACGCACTACGCCTTGAAGCCGACGCGCTGAAACCGGATGAGCCCGACGTTGCAGCACGATTAAACCATTGGCTAGGAAAAGCCCTTTACCTTGCTGAAAAAAAGACAACGTTCACGCGTTTTGATGTTTTGAAAAAGCAGACGCAGAGTGCCCAACGCGGCATTCCCACGCGGAGCGCGGGAACGATCAAGCGTGACAAGAAATAACCAGTCCTATCAGGGTTCCCCACCGAAAGCCGAATCCCCCTACAAATACCTCCGAACAAGCTGGCTGGCTCAGCCAAAAGCCCCCGCCATAACCTCCCCTCTCGCGGTTTTGCTCCGGCGCCCGCGATGGAGATGCACTGTTTTTGAAGCGCGTCGCAACTTGCCAATATGTATCCCAAGGAATACGATCCGAGATGATTCACTTCAAGAGATCTGATGAGTTTCAGGAATGGCTTTATTCGCTACGCAGTAAACCGGCCCATGGACGCGTTCTGACAAGATTGGATAACGCAAGAATGGGCAATTTTGGCGACTGCGAAAACGTCGGAAATGGCGTATCCGAAATGCGTATCCACTATGGCCCTGGATACCGGGTGTACTTCAAGCGTGTAGGTGAGGTGGTTTACCTTTTGTTGATGGGTGGCGATAAATCAACGCAAAAACGTGACATCGAGCGCGCTAAAGAAATTGCCGATGAATTTGAGAAAAAGGAGTGACCCATGACTCAATTTAAAGATTTCGATATAGCCGAGCATCTGACGACCCCAGAGGACATGGCGGAGTATCTCGAAGCTTCTTTCGAGGAGGACGCCGGTGACGGATTGCTGATTCGCTCAGCGCTTAACAATATCGCGCGCGCCCAAGGCATGACCCAAATAGCCCGCGACGCCGGCCTCGGACGAGAAAGTCTGTACAAAGCCCTCTCCAGCACGGGCAATCCCGAATTCGCGACTATCATGAAAGTCATGAAGGCTCTGGGCCTCAAGCTCCACGCCACGGCCGTCTGAACCACTGCGACACCAAACCACACCCGCCCTTTTTACTTATCCCCCCCGATCAGGCTAAATACCCGCCTGATCGTTTAACCCTACGGATTATCCGCCATGGCCCGTCAACGCTTTGCAATTGCCTGGATCGCCTGCCTTGCAGTGCTGTTCAATGCGTTTGCCATGCCGTTGGCCAGTGCGATGCAGCAGACCGATGATCCGGTCAAGCGTCTGATGTGGGGCAGTTTCTGCTCGTCCAATGGCGCCAGCCTGAAGACGATTGCCTTGGGCAAGCTGGAGATTCCAACACCGCCGGACGATCACTCCGCCATGCAGCATTGCTGGTGTTGCTCGGGCTCGGCGCCGTTGGTGGCGTTGCCGGGGCACGTGCAGCAGCTGTACGTGACGCGGTTTGAAGCGGTGCAAAGCCTGCCGCCACCGTCCCTGCAAAATCCCACCCCGCGCCAGCAATGGCCAAGTCTTAATCCCCGAGCGTCTCCAACAGCCTGATCTTCTTCGCAAGTGAACTGCGTTTAGAACCGTTCTGGAGAACTGCCATGCTTAAATCTTCCCTGCTTCTGGCGGCGTTGCTGCTGCCGGTGTTCAGTGCTGCCAATGCCGAAGACTACAAGGTCGGCGACCTGATGGTGAGCGAACCCTGGTCCCAGGAATTGCCACCCAATGCGCCGACTGTCGCGGCGTACTTCGTGATTCATAACACCGGCAAAACTGCGGATCGCCTGCTGAGTGTCGACACCCCGGTGGCAGACAAGGCCGAGCTGCATGAGCATGTGATGCAAGGCGACCTGATGAAGATGCAGCAAGTGCCCAGCGTGGCCGTACCGGCCGAGGGTGAGCTGACCTTCGCGCCAATGGCTTATCACGTCATGCTGCTGGGCCTTAAAGACCGCAGCCTGTTGGCCGATGGCAAGCAATTCCCACTGACCCTGACCTTCGAGAAAGCCGGCAAGATCGAGGTGAACGTGTCGGTGCAGAAGGTCCCGCCGTTGGCCACGCACGAGCATAAGCACACTCACTAGACCAACCCGATGGGCGCCCCCCGCGCCAGGTTGTCTCCGCACCGCCGCCTGATGCGCGGCAGTTGGATCAGCCTGTTCGCCATGCTGATGATCTTTATCGGTCCGCTGATTTCCCAAGCGATGCCGATGGATCATCACGCCGGTATGTCTATGGACATGCCCAGTTGCCACGGTGAGCAAGCGCAACACAGCAAAGTCCCCGACGAGCATCATGTGCTCTGGGAGAAGTGCGGCTATTGCAGCCTGCTCTTCAGTTGCCCGGCCCTGCCCGGCAGCGCGTCCTACGTCAGCCTCGGCACCCCGCCGCCGGCCAATCCCCTCACCCCCGCCACCCGCCTGGGACATGCCCGGCAGAGCGTGTTCCCCGGCGCCCGCTGCCGCGCGCCGCCCATCACTGCGTAAACACTTCACAGCGTTACTTCACCCCGGCCGACTCTAGACAGACAGCCGCAGGCTGCTGGCCGTGTTGTTTACGATTGATTGATGGAATTTGTCATGTCCAGGTTTTCTGCTGACACCCGTTTGGGCGCTACCCCTGTTTTCGCCGTTCTGTGCGGCGCATTGCTTACCCCCTACGCCCATGCGCACGAACACGAGCTGAGCCCCACGGTAATCACTGCGATCGCCCCCAGCTCGCCACTCACTGTTGTCACCAACCCCAAAGACCCACGCCAACCGGTGCCCGCCAGCGACGGTGGCGACTACCTCAAGACCATCCCCGGCTTCGCCCTGGTACGCAACGGCGGCACCAACGGCGACCCGGTGCTGCGCGGCATGTTCGGCTCGCGCCTGAATATCCTCACCAACGGCGGCATGATGCTCGGCGCCTGCCCGGGGCGGATGGATGCGCCCACCTCGTACATTTCGCCGGAAACCTACGACAAGCTGACCGTGATCAAAGGCCCGCAAACCGTGCTCTGGGGCCCGGGTGCGTCGGCCGGTACGATCCTGTTCGACCGTGAGCCCGAGCAGTTCGGCGAGTTGGGCACGCGGGTCAACGCCAGTGTGCTGGCGGGCTCCAACGGGCGTTTCGACAAGGTCATCGATGCCGCTGCCGGTGGGCCGTTGGGCTATGTGCGCGTAATCGGCAACCAGGCCCATGCCGACGATTACAAGGACGGCAACAACGACACCGTCGCCTCGCGCTATGACAAGTGGAATGGCGATGTGGCGGTGGGTTTTACCCCCGACGCTGACACCTTGCTGGAACTCACCGCCGGGCGTGGTGACGGTGAAGCACGCTACGCCGGGCGCGGCATGGATGGATCGCAGTTCCTGCGCGAAAGCCTTGGGCTGCGTTTCGAGAAATCCAATATCGGCGAGGTGCTGGATAAGGTCGAGGCCCAGGTCTACTACAACTATGCCGACCATGTGATGGACAACTACAGCCTGCGCGTCCCTTCGGGCACCGGCATGATGGCGGGGCCCATGGCGTCCAACGTCGACCGCCGCACCCTCGGCGCACGCATCAAGGCGACCTGGCGCTGGGCCGATGTGCAATTGATCAGCGGCCTGGATGCACAGACCAATGAACACCGTGCGCGCAGCAGCATGGGCATCGACACCTACAAGGACCTGCCGCGCAACAAGGACGCCAACTTCCACAATTACGGCGTATTTGGCGAGCTGACCTGGTACGCCGCCGACAATGATCGCCTGATCACCGGCGCACGTCTGGATCGCGCTTCGGCCAAGGATTTTCGTCAACGCACCGGCTCGGGAATGATGAGCCGCCCCAACCCCACCGCCGACGACACCCGTGCAGACACCTTGCCATCGGGCTTTGTGCGCTACGAGCATGATCTGGCGGATACGCCCACTACCGTCTATGCGGGCCTGGGTCACGCTGAACGCTTCCCGGATTACTGGGAGCTGTTCTCCCCCAACACCGGTGCGGGCGGCTCGGTCAATGCGTTCGACGGTGTGAAGCCCGAGAAGACCACCCAGCTGGATTTCGGTGCGCAGTACAAAACCGCCGATCTCGAAGCCTGGGCCTCGGGTTATGTCGGCCAGGTGCGCGACTTCATTCTGTTCGATTACCGGCCCGGCAGGATGGGCACCACCTCCCAGGCGCGCAATGTGGACGCACGCATCATGGGCGGTGAACTGGGCGCGGCGTACAAGCTGACCCGCAACTGGAAAGGCGACGCCAGCCTCGCCTACGCCTGGGGCAAGAACAGCAGCGACGGCAAGGCCCTGCCACAAATGCCACCGCTGGATGCACGCCTGGGCCTGACCTACAGCGAAGACGATTGGAGCGCTGGGGCCTTGTGGCGCGTGGTCGCGGCGCAAAACCGCATCGACCCGAACAAGGGCAACGTGGTCGGCAAGGACTACGACAAAAGTGGCGGCTTTGGCGTGTTCTCGCTGAACGCGGCGTACCGCATCAACAAGAACTTCAAGGTCAGCACCGGGGTCGACAACCTGTTCGGCAAAGCCTACGCCGAGCATCTGAACCTGGCCGGTAATGCCGGGTTCGGCTACCCGGCCAATGACCCGCAAGCCATCAAGGAACCGGGGCGTACGCTTTGGACCAAGGTGGACGTGAGCTTCTAAAAGCATCGCAGGCAAGCCAGCTCCCACAGGTGCAATACATTCCCATGTGGGAGCTGGCTTGCCTGCGATGACGGTGTAACAGACCAAGAAAAATCAAAAGCCTTATGCGGAGCACCCGATGACCACGCAAAAGATTTCCTTCTACAACCTGGCCTGGCGCTGGCACTTTTACGCCGGGCTCTTCGTCGCCCCCTTCATGGTGCTGCTGGCCCTCACCGGCATCATCTACCTGTTCAAACCCCAGCTCGACCCGCTGATGTACGGCAACCTGCTCAAGGTGCCCGCCGCGGAACACGCACTGACCGCTGATGAGCAACTGCAGCGCGCCCAGGCCGCCTACCCCCAGGCCGCCATCAGCAAATACCTGCCACCTGCCGATGCCACCAGCAGCGCGCAATTCGTGCTGCACAACGATGGCCGCGAAGTGACGGTGTTCGTCGACCCGTATCGCGGCACCCTACTCGGCGAACAGGACGCTAAGTACAACCTGCAGGCCATCGCCCGTGCGCTGCACGGTGAACTGATGATCGGCACCACGGGGGATCGCCTGATAGAACTCGCCGCCGGTTGGGCCGTGATGCTGGTGGTGTCCGGCCTGTACCTGTGGTGGCCACGCGGCAAGTCATCGGCCGGTGTGCTGTGGCCTCGTTTGCAAAGTCGGGGCCGACTGTTCTGGCGTGACCTGCACGCCGTCGTCGGTTTCTGGGGCGCAGCGTTCTTGCTGGTGATGCTGCTCAGCGGCATGACCTGGACCGGTTTCTGGGGCAAGCAATACGCCGACCTGTGGAACAGCTTCCCGGCAGCGATGTGGAACAACGTGCCGCAGTCCGACCAGCAGGCGCGCATCCTCAATACCGCCAGCCAGCAGACTGTGCCCTGGGCCATGGAAAACACACCGATGCCAATGTCCGGCGACCACGCCGAACACATGAACCACGGTGCCATGCATGCCGGCCCCGCAGCGCCCACCGTGAGCCTGCAACACGTGGTCGACCTGGCCAACGCGAGCAAGGTCGAGCCCGGCTACAGCATTACCTTCCCCACCACCGCCACCGGTGTGTTCACCGTCGCCGTGTTCGCCAACGACCCACGCTTTGATGCCACCCTGCATGTGGATCAGTACACCGGCAAAGTCCTTGCCGACGTGCGTTGGGAACATTACAACCTGGTCGCACGCGCCACCGAGACCGGCGTGATGCTGCACGAAGGCAAGATGTTCGGCTGGGTCAACCAACTGATCGTGCTGCTGATCTGCCTGATGATCCTGCTCAGCGCGGTGAGTGGCGTGGTGATCTGGTGGAAGCGTCGGCCCCAGGGTGGGCTGGGGGTGCCACCGTTAAAGCATGATCTGCCAAAGTGGAAAACCGCAATGGTGATCATGCTCGGGCTGGCGCTCATTTTCCCGCTGGTCGGTGCTTCGTTGATTCTGGTGTGGGTGCTGGATCGCCTGGTGTTGTCGCACTTTCTCGCAGCCGACCCGCGTTAACCGATAACAGGTTCTGCGTTACTGTTGCTCGCCGTGCCCTGCGGCGAGCCCACCTCGCCGGTAAGCGCGATGGGCTGCTCGTTATCGGCTTGCTGCCCAAGCGCCCTGGTCAGAGTTCGTCCCGGGCATACCAGAACGGCTCCACTTGTGACACGCTCTGCAAATCGCTGACACCCCACTCTTGACCCAGCAAGCCCTCACGCGTCCAGAAGGCGTCGGCAACCACGACGGACAAGCTGCCCTGCGCCCGCAATTGACTGACCAATACGCTGGGGTCCGGCGCAGCCCCCGGAGCGAGCAACCGGGTTTCCGCCGGTGTAAAGGCCGGCACGTACTTGAGCAAGGCACCGCCCCGGCAGGCCAGGTAGCAACTCTTGGCATCGGGAGCATTGCTCTTGATCACAGCAAGATAGGCGCGCAGGTCGTCCTTGGAGGCAAAGTTGGCCAACATTTTCTTGTCAGTCGGCTCATGGCTGGTTGTTGAGGGTATGGCTTTGTAAAACGCCAGGAGCGCCGCAATTTTGTAGCGACTCAGGGCGCTATCAGGGCGCACGTCGAACCCGGCATGATCCATCCAGAACAACAACTCCAGCGAGCTTTCAGTGCCCGTGCCTCGGTCCTCCACCGGATCGATGGCGACATACCCCAAGGTATGCTCAGGCACCAGTATCGCGCCCAGATACTCTTTGCTGTCGAACGGTGCCACCAGGCGCTGGGCATAACGGGCTGCATCATCGGGGTACAGAAACAGCGGCCCGCAGAATGAATGGAAGTGAGGGTTATCGGCAAACCCATGGGGTTGCCTGCCTGGCACCCATTGCGCCGTAACCCGTTCGCTGCGGCCCCATACCTGGCTGGTGCGCCGGATATAAAGCCCACCCGCCGCCGCCAGGCGACGCACGTAGTCGCGCACCTTGAGCGTGCCTTCGAGCAATTGCGCACGATGCAGGTGCGCGTTGCTGGTCCAATCGAACAACGGCGACGTCCTTGGAAAGGCATACGCCAGCAATGCCCCGTCACCACATAACAGATACAAAGACAGGACGCCGCCATTGCGGGGGCTGGTAATGAAGCTCAGTGCGTCAGCAATGCAGGGCGGCGGGAAAAAACTGTCCGCCATTTCGTCACTGGCCGCAGCGATGGGTGCATTGCCGGCGTACAGATAAAGGCCTTCGAGCACATAGCCCTGGGGCAGCGCACCATCGATGAAAATCTGCCGAAGATCGGAGAAATTTTTCCTGATCAAGGGCAGCGTCGCCATATACAGCGGCTTTTTCAGCGATTTGAGCACATAACCGAAGGTCACCTCGCCAGCTGCCGTCGACACGCGCTGGACGTACCGCACGGCATCCAGCGCCAGGCTGAAGATCGGGCTACAGGGCGAATCGGCGAATACTTCGCGAATGAAATGGGGGTCCGGCGCAGGTACATGGGGCGAAAATTCCACGGTTATCTGCCTGGAAAGCCCCCACAACCGATCGCCCTCCACGACCCGCAAGGTACCGGCTTTCGCCACTTGGCTCACAAAGTCCTGGGGCGAGAGCAGACCGCTGCGCATTTGCCGTTCGACACCATTATCGTGGTAATCACCCTTGATCGCGTTCAGCGGCGCCAGGCGCGTCTTGAGCAGCAATTCTTCGGCAGAGCCGGTGAGGGCGTAACTGAGGATCGAGCCGTTTGAGCCAAACACGTATTCCGCTTTGACATGGGCTTCACGGTGCAACAGATTCGACAGAACGTCGCTCGGTAGCATGGTTTTGTAGATGGCTCGCTGCAGGGTGGACAGCAACATCGGCACTTCCTGGTCCACCAACGACCGATAGCGTGCAACGATTGTGCTGCCGCCCGGATAAAGCCCCGCCGTGACCGCCTGGTCCGGGTAGATCCAGTGCAACGTGAAGCCTTCCGGTGGCAGGGCCAATGGCTCAGTCGCGACGAACAGGCCATTGGTCAGCTTGAGGATCACACCGCCATAGACACGGCGATACCCGTTACTTATCAAGGCCGCGACATGCCGGGCAGCTTCATCAGGATGGGCAAAGGCGGGGCTCAAACGCCGCGGCATCAAGGTCGCATAACCGGTCCAGTTAGGGGCGACAAGGCCTGGCGTGTCCCAGCACAGGCTGGTGCGTATCACGTCAAGCTTACCTTTACCCGCCCAACCTCTGAGGTAATCCTTAGGGGTCTTCTGACCGGTGTTCAACTGCTCCTGCTCCAACGTCAAGAGCCTGTCTATGGGGCCGCCGGATTTCAGGTCCAGCGGAAAATGCACATACCGCAACAGCGCGCCATCGAGGGTTGAAAAGTAATTGGTCAATACGCTCTCGTTACTGCGCTGGGATTCGAAGAGCGCGCAATACAATACCCCCGGCGTGACGAAAAACTGCGTCACCCAATTATTGGCTGCGTTCTGCCCAGTCGGCAGCCACTGCTGCGAATAGAACAGCCCGTGCAGAATAAAACCGTCAGGCCATCGATATTCGCGCTCGGCAGTTACCTCATACAAGCTGTTGAGATTGTAAAGCTGACTAAGGGTTGTGAAACCGACCACCTCGCTGGTGATGTACTGCGCTTTGTCTCTATGCTTGAGGATGAATGCAAAACAAGCCTGCTCAGCGAAGTTGCGCGCATGCACCCGGGCGTGCAGGTTGCGGGCCGCCTGATCGGAAGACGCGAACACGGCCCCATGAATCGTGTAGTCGGGCGGGCCGAGCCTGGGTGCGTAGCTGTAATTGGGCGTCCAGTCGTTGTAGACCACCGAGCGCGGCCCCCATAGCGGGTTTCCCTGGATAATTCTGAAGTCGCCCGCCTCGGCCAGCCGCCAGACCCAATCGGCCGGTTTGATCTGCCCCTTGTCGAGGCGATGCTGAAGACCATTGTCACCGGCCAGAGGCCCGATATTGGCCAGGAGCACCTGCTCATGGGAGGAGTTGTTCGGTGTGTACTCCAGAAGACAACTGGGCGCTGCCGAGAGATAGGCCACCCGCCCGGCGGGGATGATCGAGTGCACTTCATCGGGTGAAAACACTTGCTGATTGATCAACGCTTCATCCAGGGTCCAGCCGCGCTGCTTGATCGGCGCCGGGTCAACCGTGGACAGCTCAGGGTGGGAGCCGTAACGCCCGACCAGTACGTAGGGCTCCGGCGGGATCAGCGGCCCGTGGTTGTCGAGGGGGAAAAACAGCGTAAATGCGAAGGGGTTGACCGCGCTCGGCAGAGGCTCGGTGCTGACAAAACGGCCGTCTTCGCCCTTGAGCACGTAACCGCCATAGTAGCGATCCCGGCGATTGCCGATACGCTCATGGGCATACACCGCCGCATCTCGAGCCGAGACAAACGGCGGGCTCACAACCGCCTTGTATAACGGATTGAGCAGCTCCGTGCGGTTTTCCAGCAGGCCTACATTGCGCCACAGGCCGCCGGCCTGGACCACCGTCAGATCGGTCGCCGCGATCACCCTGCGCACATAGTCACGCGGGCTCAGCGTACCGGCAAGCATGGCCGCCTGAGCGCCGTTGTCGTCCAGCTCCCCCGTGCCGGTCTGCCTGACCAATGGCGTATCCGTCGTGGCCTGGGGCACCTGCAACTTGAGCAGGGCGGCATCCGAGGCCTGCATGTACAGGGACAATCCTCGGCTGCCCTCTTGGATCTCCAGGGTCGCCCGGGCCTGGCGAGTCGCGGCCACAATCTGCGCCGGGGTGAAAAACGTGCTGGCCAGCCAGGTTTCCTTGGCCGCGACGGCGCCCTTCTCATACCAGCTGCTGAAGTAAATGGCTTCAAGGCGATACTGAGAGGGCAAACGCACTTTGCCGTCTGGGCGCTTGGGAAATAAATGCGCTGGAGAGAACAGCGGCTCACGCTTGGCTTGTGCCAACGTCGCCACGTATGCATCTTCACGGGTGTGCTTGAGCACAAACCCTACCCGGCCGCCATCGTCCGCTGTGCCGTAAGGCAGCAGCCCACGTAATACGGCAAGGTCCGGGCTTTGGAATACCTGGGTGAAAAAGGGTTGTTGCTCGACGCTGGTGGCGGGTGTGCGTAACCGCCATTGCTTGGTGATGCGCCCGCGCACGCCGCCCCATACCGGGTGCGCAATCAACACCCATAGCTCGCCGGCCTCGGCCAACCTGCGCACCGGAAACTCAAAATCCAGGCTGGTCTCCCCCGGCTCGCCACGGATTATTTGCGCCAGTTTGCTTTCAATCGCCGACCCGCTGCTGACATATTTGAGCAGTACATCGTCAGGTCCGGAAAAATAATGGGCCTTGGCAAACGCCCGGTTCTGGATGCTGAAGAGTTGATCGAAACCGGAATAAAAGTTGTTGAACAACAGCACTTGATCCGCCGTAAAGGACGGGAAATGGCTCTGGATTTGTGCAGCGTCGGCAGGATGGGAGTGATAGAACGCTTCGGCAGCATAGCCATCGGGGGCGATGAAATGTCCCTCACTGTCTCTGGCCAACAAGCGCTTGTGATCGAAACTGTTACGCAGATCCGGTATGGGCGTTGTGGCATGGTAATAATTGCCACGCTTGAGAACGACTCCGCCATATTCAACTTCGCGACGCCGGCCGATCCGCTCATGCGCCCAACGGGCCGCATCGTCGGCGGTGATAAAGGCCGGGCTCAACGTCGGCAGGGTAATGCTCGCAAAGGGTCGCCAGTCAGCGCCAACCGTGCCGGTCTTGTCCCACACTTTGCTGCCCTTGCCTAACTGACTGGCCTTGACTACATCCAAGCGGCCCGCCGCTGCCAGGCGCAGCACAAAATCACTCGGTTTAAGGCTGCCATCGATCAAGGCGGAGTCGATCATGTTATCTACAATCTTCCCATCGGGCTCGACCCGATAAAGCTCGGCTTCGGCCGCTGAGAAGGAGCAGGTGTAGCGCAACAGCGCGCCATCTTCGGCCCCCAGAAATATCGACAACCCGGCTTGCTTGAGCAAATCAGGTACCAACCGGCCGTAATAAAGGTGCCGGGCCAGTTCCGGCGGCGAGAAGAAATTGCGGTACAACCACGGCTGTCTGGTCTTCGCCAGTGCCGCGTAGCCGCCCTTGCCCAGGTAAACGGCGTTCAGATGGAAGTGCGCGGGCAGGCGATGCTTGCCGTCCGCATCCGTGGGAAATGCCGCTTGCACGGACAACTGACCGCCAAACGAACCCGACGGCTCAGTCACCACGTACTCGTGCTTATCGTCATGTTTGAGCACAAACACTTGCTGGATCGCGCCCGGCTTGGCTGCCAGGCGCGTCTGGGCATGTTTGATCGCGCCAGTGAGATTGGCTTGCACCGGCCCGCAAGGCGGCAGCTCGCGTTGTTTGGGCACAAAGGGTGAGTAGGGTTTCCAGTTCGCGGGCACCTCGCCGGTAGACCCTCCCCAGAGAGCGTTGGAAACAACGATCGACAGCCGGCTGACGCTGGCGACCTTCTTGAAGAGATTCTCCACCACGCCGTCATAACCATCAGGTTTGCCGAACGGTTCCTTGTTCTTTATCCACAAAGCGAAGCGCCGCTCTGCATCCGAACGGGTCGGGACGTGTTTGAACAACGCACCGTCAGCGCCGGATACGTAGAAGGCACTGAAGAACTCCGGGTTCAGGATGTTGCCCATCAGGTCTTCAAAGGAATAGAAACTGTTCAGTGCTTTGATCTGTCGGTCGGAGAGTTCCGGATTGTTGCTCTTGTACTGGGTGAAAAAATCCGGGTGTGAGTGATATTCCGCCACACACCGATAGCCGTCGGGATGAAGTAGCTGCTTATTACTGTCCTCGTTCAGAACCGTGCCAACATCAAAAAAATTCTCACCGCCCTCGATCGGCTCGGTCGGGTAAAAAAGTTCATCGGCCAGGCGTTGCATAATCACCCCGCCGTACTCCTGATCCCGTCTGTCACCCACCTGCTCATGGGCGTAACGGGCTGCATCGTCCATGCTGACAAATCCCGGCCCAACCGGGGGTAACTCCACCGCTGGCTTGGGGTCTGCCCCAAACCAGCCACGCTTGAATCGCTCCATTTCATCACCGCTATGTGCATATATCGCGGCGCCAGGAATTGGCAACCGCTGCATTCATAGTCGGCAGTAACGGGCGATTGGAGGTGCCAAATAGGTATGCCAACGGAAACCCTCGCGTACAGCACAGCATGGGGCATTCTCGACGACCTGCAGCACTTGCCACGTGCCTGAGCGGGAGGCTCATCCTGGAACATCACCGCGCGCCGCTTGCGCTGCATATTGCTTCCACGCCCCTTTTTGAGGCGCGTCGCGCACCCGCCGCCTTTTGCGGCGCCAAGCTGGTGCGCATGGACGTGCAGCAGCCCCGGCAACCCCATTCAAACCTGCTGTTGGCACCGCAGGCACAGCCTTTGCAAAGCCCTGCGTATCTGCCCATAAAAACTATCGGTTTACGGAGATCGCACCATGCAGCGTCGCAGCTTGATCAAGGCTTTCACTTTGTCGGCATCCATTGCCGCCATGGGTTTGACCTGGACCGTCCAGGCCGCCGAAACCATCAAGGTCGGCATCCTGCACTCGTTGTCCGGGACCATGGCGATCTCCGAAACCTCGCTCAAAGACATGGCGCTGATGACCATTGACGAGATCAACGCCAAGGGCGGCGTGAACGGCAAGATGCTCGAACCGGTGGTGGTCGACCCGGCGTCGAACTGGCCGCTGTTCGCCGAGAAAGGCCGGCAATTGCTGACCCAGGATAAAGTCGCGGTGGTGTTCGGCTGCTGGACCTCGGTGTCGCGTAAATCGGTATTGCCGGTGTTCGAGGAACTCAACGGCCTGCTGTTCTACCCGGTTCAGTACGAAGGCGAAGAGATGTCACCCAACGTGTTCTATACCGGCGCGGCGCCGAACCAGCAGGCGATCCCGGCGGTGGAGTACCTGATGAGCGAAGAAGGCGGCGGTGCCAAGCGTTTCTTCCTGCTCGGCACCGACTATGTGTACCCGCGCACCACCAACAAGATCCTGCGTGCATTCCTGCATGCCAAAGGCGTGGCCGACAAAGATATCGAAGAGGTCTACACCCCATTCGGCCACGCCGATTACCAGACCATCGTCGCCAACATCAAGAAGTTCTCCGCCGGTGGCAAGACGGCGGTGGTCTCCACCGTCAATGGCGACTCCAACGTGCCGTTCTACAAGGAGTTGGCCAACCAGGGCCTGAAGGCCACCGACGTACCGGTGGTGGCGTTCTCCGTGGGTGAAGAAGAACTGCGCGGCATCGACACCAAGCCGTTGGTGGGCAACCTCGCCGCGTGGAACTACTTCCAGTCGGTGGAAAACCCGGTGAACCAGAAGTTTGTCGCCGACTGGAAAGCCTATGCCAAAAAGCACAACCTGCCGGGCGCGGACAAAGCCGTGACCAACGACCCGATGGAAGCCACCTACGTGGGCATCCATATGTGGGCGCAGGCGGCGGAGAAAGCCAAGTCCACCGACGTCGACAAAGTGCGTGAGGCCCTGGGCGGCCAGACCTTCGCTGCACCGTCGGGCTTCACCCTGACCATGGACAAGACCAACCACCACCTGCACAAGCCGGTGATGATCGGTGAGATTCAGGCCGACGGGCAGTTCTCGGTGGTGTGGCAGACCCAAGAGCCGATTCGGGCGCAGCCGTGGAGCCCCTACATCCCGGGTAATGACAAGAAGCCGGACTATGCCGTGAAGAGCAACTAAAGCCCACACAGCTCAAATGTGGGACGCGGTCACTGTGGGAGCTGGCTTGCCTGCGATGCAAACAACCCGGTGTGCCTGACACACCGCAGCGATGCCATCGCAGGCAAGCCAGCTCCCACACACAACCAGCTCCCACACTGTCCCCGCATGATCAGGACATTTTGCTATGCCCACTGCCCTCCACCGTTTCATCCTCGCCCTGCTGCTGTGGCTGCCCCTGGCCGCACACGCCAGCGACGCCGAAGACTTCCTCAACGCCAATCCGGTGCAGCAAGCCAAACTCCTGCAGGACTGGGCCGCCAACCCCGACCCTGCGCGTATCGAGTTGGTGGACGCCCTTGAGCAAGGCCAGCTCATGCTCAACGGCGAGACCGGGACCGTACGCCTGAACAACCGCCTGCGCGGCTTGATCAATAACGTCCAGGCCAGCCAGCAGTTGCTCGCCGCCGACCCCAAGGTACGCCTGGCAGCCGCGCGCACCCTGCAAAAAAGCGCCGTACCTGCGCAGTTGAAATTCCTCGACCAGCAGGTCGCCGCCGAGACCGACGAGCAGGTGCACAGCGCCCTGAGCCTGGCCCTGGCCAACCTGCAACTGGTGGACAGTGACCCGGTGGTGCGCCTGGCTGCCGTGCGCTTGCTCGGCAGTACCGGCGACCCGCTGGCTCGTACCCGCCTGGAAGCGCTGCTGGCGCCAGGCGTGGAAGTTGACGCCGCCGTGCACACCGCGGCCGAAACCAGCCTGGCCCAGGTCAAGCGCAAACTGATGATGGGCGAGATCCTCGGCCAGGCGTTCAGCGGCATGTCCCTGGGGTCGATCCTGTTGCTGGCGGCGCTGGGCTTGGCAATCACCTTCGGTCTGCTCGGCGTGATCAATATGGCCCATGGCGAGATGCTGATGCTCGGCGCCTATTCGACCTATGTGGTGCAGTTGATGATGCAGCGCTATGTGCCTGCTGCTATCGAGTTCTACCCGTTGATCGCGCTGCCGGTGGCGTTCTTCGTCACCGCGGCCATCGGCATGGCCCTGGAGCGCACCGTCATTCGTCATCTGTATGGTCGGCCGCTGGAAACCCTGCTCGCCACCTGGGGCATCAGCCTGATGCTGATACAACTGGTGCGCCTGGTGTTCGGCGCGCAGAACGTCGAAGTGTCCAACCCTGCGTGGTTGTCCGGGGGCATCCAGGTACTGCCCAATCTGGTGCTGCCGTACAACCGCATCGTCATCATCGCCTTCGCGCTGTTCGTGGTAGTGCTCACCTGGCTGCTGCTGAACAAGACGCGCCTGGGCCTGAACGTGCGCGCGGTCACCCAGAACCGCAACATGGCCGCCTGCTGCGGCGTGCCCACCGGGCGCGTGGACATGCTCGCCTTTGGCCTGGGTTCCGGCATCGCGGGCCTTGGCGGCGTGGCGCTGAGCCAGATCGGCAATGTCGGCCCGGACCTGGGCCAGAGCTACATCATCGACTCGTTCCTGGTGGTGGTGCTCGGCGGCGTCGGCCAGTTGGCCGGCAGTGTCATGGCCGCCTTCGGCTTAGGGATCGCCAACAAAATCCTCGAACCCCAGATCGGCGCCGTGCTCGGCAAGATCCTGATCCTCGCGCTGATCATTCTGTTTATCCAGAAACGCCCGCAAGGACTCTTCGCACTGAAAGGACGGGTGATCGACTGATGAACCAGCCATTGATGCTTACGGCCACGCAAAAGGCCGGTCCCAAGGTCACGATTGCGGTCGGTGTGGTGATCCTCGCCGTGCTGCTGGCGTTGCCGCTGCTGTCGCTGCTACCGGCGGACAGTACCTTTCATGTTTCCGCCTACACCCTGACGCTGGTGGGCAAGATTCTCTGCTATGCCATCGTCGCCCTGGCGCTGGACCTGGTATGGGGCTACGCCGGCATGCTGTCTCTGGGTCACGGCCTGTTTTTCGCCCTGGGTGGCTATGCCATGGGCATGTACCTGATGCGCCAGGCCTCCGGCGATGGGTTGCCGGCGTTCATGACCTTTTTGTCCTGGACCGAGCTGCCTTGGTACTGGGCCGGCACCGACCACTTCCTCTGGGCTTTGTGCCTGGTGGTCTTGGCGCCTGGACTGTTGGCATTGGTGTTCGGTTTCTTCGCCTTCCGCTCGCGGATCAAGGGCGTGTATTTCTCGATCATGACCCAGGCCCTGACCTTTGCCGGGATGCTGTTGTTCTTTCGCAACGAGACCGGGTTTGGCGGCAATAACGGCTTTACCAATTTCCGCAGCATCCTCGGGTTTGGCATCACCGAACCCGCTACGCGGGCGGTGTTGTTCGTGGCGACAGTGCTGTTGCTGGTGGCGAGCCTGTACATCGGCTGGCGCCTGGCGCAGAGCAAGTTCGGCCGAGTGCTGACTGCACTGCGCGATGCCGAGAACCGCCTGATGTTCTGTGGTTACGACCCGCGAGGCTTCAAGTTGTTTGTGTGGGTGTTGAGCGCGGTGCTGTGTGGCTTGGCGGGCGCGCTGTATGTGCCGCAGGTGGGCATCATCAACCCCAGCGAAATGTCGCCGACCAATTCCATCGAAGCCGCCGTGTGGGTGGCCCTGGGCGGGCGCGGAACGCTGATCGGGCCATTGCTCGGGGCCGGCGTGGTCAATGGCATGAAGAGCTGGTTCACCGTGGCCTTCCCGGAGTACTGGCTGTTCTTCCTCGGCGCGCTGTTCATCATCGTTACCCTGTACCTGCCCAAGGGCGTTATCGGGCTGCTGAAGAAATGAGGAACGTCATGCTTGAACCTATTTTCGATGCGGGCAGCGGCCGCGATGCGATCGGTATCGGCCAGGCAGCAGGCAAAGGACTCAACACCCGCCATGGCACCATCCTGACCCTGGAAGACATCAGCGTCAGCTTCGACGGTTTCAAGGCGCTCAACGACCTCAACCTCTACATCGGCGTCGGTGAACTGCGCTGCATTATCGGCCCCAACGGCGCGGGCAAGACCACGCTGATGGACGTGATCACCGGCAAGACCCGGCCCAGCCACGGCAAGGCCTGGTTCGGCGAAACCCTGGACCTGACCAGCATGAGCGAAGTGCAGATCGCCCAGGCCGGTATCGGCCGCAAGTTCCAGAAACCCACGGTGTTCGAAGCCCTCAGCGTGTTCGAAAACCTCGAGCTGGCGCAGAAGGCCGACAAGTCGGTGTGGGCCAGCCTGCGTGCGCGCCTGAACGGTGAGCAGAAGGAACGCATCGAGGAAGTGCTCGACACCATCCGCCTCACCGCCTCGGTGCATCGCCCGGCCGGCCTGCTGTCCCACGGCCAGAAGCAGTTCCTGGAAATCGGCATGCTGCTGATGCAAGACCCGCAACTGTTGCTGCTGGATGAACCGGTGGCAGGCATGACCGACGCCGAAACCGAATTCACCGCCGAGCTGTTCAAGCGCCTGGCCGGCAAGCATTCGTTGATGGTGGTGGAGCACGACATGGGTTTTGTCGGCTCCATCGCTGATCACGTCACCGTATTGCACCAGGGCAGCGTATTGGCCGAAGGGTCGCTGGAACAGGTGCAGGAAAACGAGCGGGTGATCGAGGTTTACCTCGGTCGCTAACGCTGACACGAACTGCTTTATGTGGGAGCTGGCTTGCCTGCGATCCAGGCGACTCGGTGTATCCGGTACACCGCTATCGCAGGCAAGCCAGCTCCCACAGTTGATTCGGTTCCCGCAGGGGGATTGAGGAGGTTTTGAGAATGCTGCAAGTCGACACGCTGCACCAGTACTACGGCGGTAGCCACATCCTGCGCGGGCTGTCCTTCGACGTGAAGATCGGCGAAGTCACCTGCCTGCTCGGGCGTAACGGCGTGGGCAAGACCACCTTGCTCAAGTGCCTGATGGGTTTGCTGCCGGCCAAGGAAGGCGCGGTAAATTGGGAAGGCAAGGCCATCACCGGCTTCAAGCCGCACCAGCGTGTGCATGCTGGCATCGCTTATGTGCCCCAGGGACGGGAGATTTTTGCCCGGCTGACGGTGGAAGAGAACCTGCTGATGGGCCTGTCGCGCTTCCCCGGCTCAGAAGCCAGGGAAGTGCCCGCATTCATCTACGAACTGTTCCCGGTGTTGCTGCAAATGAAGCATCGCCGTGGCGGCGATCTGTCCGGCGGCCAGCAACAGCAATTGGCAATTGGTCGTGCGCTGGCCAGCCGCCCGCGCCTGCTGATCCTCGATGAGCCCACCGAAGGCATCCAACCATCGGTGATCAAGGAAATCGGCGCGGTGATCAAGAAGCTCGCGGAACGCGGCGATATGGCGATCCTGCTGGTGGAGCAGTTCTACGATTTCGCCGCCGAGCTGGCGGACCAGTACCTGGTGATGTCCCGGGGTGAAATCGTGCAGCAAGGCCGCGGTGAAAATATGGAAAGCGAAGGTGTGCGTGGGCTGGTAACCATCTAATCTGTAGCCTCCTGACGATAAGCACCCGGCCATGAACCTGCCCATATCCCCTGCCCTGTTCAGCCCCAGCTGGCACGCCGAGCTGGAACTCGGCTATGCGCGTTTCGGCGACACCACGCGCCCGGTATTGCGCCGCCACCTTGGCCCGCTGCGGGTGCAAAAGCACCTGTACGCCGAAGGCCCCGAGGTGTGCCAGCACATCATCGTGCACCCGCCCGGCGGAATTGCCGGCGGTGATCGCCTGGACATCAGCGCCCATGTCGGCACTGGGGCCTGGGCGCAACTGACCAGCCCCGGCGCCGCCAAATGGTATCGCGCCAGCGGCCCGGCGTTTCAGCAAGTCGAGTTGACCGTCGAGGCCGGCGCGACGCTGGAATGGCTGCCCCAGGAAACCATCGTGTTCAGCGCCGCCCAGGCCGAACTCACTACGCGCATCGAGCTGTTGGGCGATGCGCGGCTGTTCTATTGGGATGTGGTCGCCCTCGGTCGCCCGGCCAGTGGCGAACGGTTCGACCTGGGCCACTTTCAATCGCACCTGGACATTCGCCGCGACGGCCAGTTGCTCTGGCATGAGCGCCAGCGCATTGTAGGCGCCGATGGGCTGCTGGATTCGCCTATCGGGCTGGATGGGCAGCCGGTGTTTGCCACGTTGCTGGTGACGGGTGAAGTCGATGCAGAATTGCTTGAACAATGCCGCTCACTGCCCCACGCGGTGCGCGGTGACCTGACCCAACTGCCTGGGTTGCTGGTGGCTCGTTGCCTGGCCGGTGAAGCGTTGCTGGCGCGGGGTTGGCTGATTGAACTATGGAAATTGCTACGCCCGGCAGTGCTGGGGCGAGAAGCAGTCGCACCACGAATCTGGAGCACATGAAGATTACAAAGTGGAACCTGTTCCCTGTGGGAGCTGGCTTGCCTGCGATGGCATCACCTCGGTGCATCAGAAACACCGAGTCGCCTGTATCGCAGGCAAGCCAGCTCCCACATAAATCAGCTTCACACGGAATCTTCGTTGTATTTAAGAATGAATTTTATGAAGGACTTTGAACCATGGACCTGACCCCACGGGAAAAAGACAAACTGCTGATCTTCACCGCAGGCCTCGTAGCCGAGCGCCGCCTGGCACGCGGTGTGAAGCTCAACTACCCGGAAACCATCGCCTATATTTCCGCCGCGCTGATGGAAGGCGCCCGCGATGGCCGCACCGTGGCTGATCTGATGCACTACGGCACCACGCTGCTCAGCCGCGAGCAGGTGATGGAAGGCATCCCAGAGATGATTCCGGACATCCAGGTGGAGGCCACCTTTCCCGACGGCACCAAGCTGGTCACCGTCCACCAGCCCATTGCGTGAGGCACTGCGATGATTCGTGATGCGACCGAATACGACCTGCCGGCGATCTGCGCCATCTACAACGACGCGGTACTCAACACCACGGCAATCTGGAACGAGCAACCGGTGGACCTGGCCAATCGTCAAGTCTGGTTCAGTGCGCGCCAGGCCCAGCAGTATCCGATTCTGGTGGCGGTGGAACACGATGAAGTCATCGGCTACGCCTCATTCGGCGACTGGCGGCCTTTCGAAGGCTTTCGCTACAGCGTCGAACACTCGGTGTACGTGCGCAACGATCAACGTGGCAAGGGCCTTGGCCCGCGCCTGATGCAAGCGCTGGTCGAGCGTGCGCGCAGCGGCGGCAAACACGTAATGGTCGCAGCCATCGAAAGCGGCAACCAGGCATCCATCCACCTGCATGAGCGCCTGGGCTTCATCACCACCGGGCATATGCCGCAAGTGGGCATCAAGTTCGGCCGCTGGCTGGACCTGACCTTTATGCAACTGACCTTGAACCCGGGCGCCGAGCCGCCCAAGGAGTGAGATCGATGAACGCTGCACAATTGCGTCGAGTCAATGCTGAAAGCTTCGCCCATTACCGCCTGGGTTTGATCGGGCTGTTGCTGGACGCGGTGCAGCATGGGGCTTCGGTGGGTTTTATGGACGACTTCGACGAAGCCCAGGCCCGCGCTTATTTGAGCGGCGTGCAAGCCAGCATCGAAGACGCCAGCCTGCTGCTGTGGGTGGTGGTACGTGACGAGCAGGTGATCGCCAGCGTGCAGTTGGCGCTGTGCCAGAAAGCCAATGGACTCAACCGCGCCGAAGTGCAAAAGCTGCTGGTGCACAGCAGCGCCCGCCGCCACGGCCTGGGCCAGCAATTGATGAACACCCTGGAGCTCGCCGCACGCCAGCACAAGCGCGGCCTGCTGTACCTGGACACCGAGGCCGGCTCCGGCGCCGAAGCCTTCTACCAGTCGCTGCGCTACACCAAGGTCGGTGAGCTGCCCGACTACTGCCAAAGCCCGGACGGGCGCTACAGCCCGACCGCCATCTATTTCAAGACCCTGGGGCAGCCTGCATGATTCCTGGCGAATACCAGATCCAGCCGGGCGACATCGAACTGAATGTCGGCCGCCGTACCCTTACCCTCGACGTAGCCAACAGCGGTGACCGACCGATTCAGGTGGGTTCGCATTACCATTTTTTCGAGACCAATGACGCGCTGGAGTTTGACCGTGCCGCAAGCCGTGGCATGCGTCTGAATATTCCGGCGGGCACGGCGGTGCGGTTTGAGCCGGGGCAGCGTCGGGAGGTGGAGTTAGTGGAGTTGAGTGGGGCAAGGCGGGTATTCGGGTTTGCAGGGCGGGTCATGGGCGACCTTTAAGGCCTCATCGCAGGCAAGCCAGCTCCCACAGTTGGAATGTATTCCCTTGTGGGAGCTGGCTTGCCTGCGATAGCGATTTCACCTTCAACACACATCTTCAGGGCACACACATGAAAATCAGCCGCCAAGCCTACGCCGACATGTACGGCCCCACCGTCGGTGACAAGGTCCGCCTGGCCGACACCGACCTGTTCGTCGAAGTGGAACAGGACTTCACCGTCTACGGCGAAGAAGTCAAGTTCGGCGGCGGCAAGGTGATCCGCGACGGCCAGGGCCAGAGCCAGTTGCTCGCCCATGAAGTGGTGGACACCCTGATCACCAACGCGCTGATCATCGACCACTGGGGCATTGTCAAGGCTGACGTTGGCCTCAAGAACGGCCGCATCCACGCGATCGGCAAGGCCGGCAACCCGGATATCCAGCCCGGCGTGACCATGGCCATCGGCGCCAGCACCGAGGTGATAGCCGGCGAAGGCATGATCCTCACTGCCGGCGGCATCGACTCCCATGTGCATTTCATCTGCCCGCAGCAGATCGAAGAAGCGCTGACCAGCGGCGTCACCACCATGATCGGCGGCGGCACCGGCCCGGCCACCGGCACCAACGCCACCACCTGCACCTCAGGCCCATGGCATCTGGCGCGCATGCTGCAGGCCAGCGATGCGTTCCCGATGAACATCGGTTTCACCGGCAAGGGCAACGCCAGTCTGCCCGAGCCGCTGATCGAGCAGGTCAAGGCCGGCGCCATTGGTTTGAAGCTGCATGAAGACTGGGGCACGACTCCGGCAAGCATTGATAACTGCCTGAGCGTGGCCGACCAATACGATGTGCAGGTGGCGATCCACAGCGACACCCTCAACGAATCCGGTTTTGTCGAAACCACCCTCGCCGCCCTCAAGGGCCGCACCATCCACACCTATCACACCGAAGGCGCCGGTGGCGGTCACGCGCCGGACATCATCAAGGCTTGCGGTTACCCGAACGTGCTGCCCAGCTCCACCAACCCGACCCGACCTTTCACCCGCAACACCATCGACGAACACTTGGACATGCTGATGGTCTGCCATCATCTGGACCCGAGCATTGCCGAAGACGTGGCCTTCGCCGAAAGCCGCATCCGCCGCGAGACCATCGCCGCCGAAGACATCCTGCACGACCTCGGCGCGTTCTCGATGATCAGCTCCGACAGCCAGGCCATGGGCCGCGTCGGTGAAGTGATCACGCGCACCTGGCAGACCGCCGACAAGATGAAAAAACAGCGCGGCGCCCTGCCCGGCGATGGCCTCGGCAACGACAATTTCCGCGCCAAGCGCTACATCGCCAAATACACCATCAACCCGGCAATCACCCACGGCATCAGCCATATCGTCGGTTCCATCGAAGTGGGCAAGTGGGCCGACCTGGTACTGTGGCGCCCGGCGTTCTTCGGTATCAAGCCGACGTTGATCCTCAAGGGCGGCGCGATTGCCTCCAGCCTCATGGGCGACGCCAATGCCTCGATCCCCACGCCGCAGCCAGTGCATTACCGCCCGATGTTCGCCAGCTTCGGCAGCGCGTTACACGCCACCAGCCTGACCTTTATCAGCCAGGCCGCCGAGGAGGCCGGCTTGCCCGAGGCCCTGGGCTTGAAGAAGCAAATTGCGGTGGTCAAGGGCTGTCGCGGTGTGCAGAAAACCGACTTGATTCACAACGATTATCTGCCGGATATCGAGGTGGATCCGCAGACGTATCAGGTCAAGGCCGATGGGGTATTGCTGTGGTGTGAGCCGGCTGAGGTGTTACCTATGGCGCAGCGTTACTTTCTGTTCTGAAGACTGCTGACTTGACTAATGCGGGAGCGGACTTGCCCGCCCCCACACGGGTCGGCTTAGAAGTTTTCGCGTGGATTGAAGTTGGCTTTTTTCGCCAGCTCCTGCCACAGCGCAATGGTCTCGTCGTCAGCTTGCTTGGGCATCACCACCTTGAGCTGCACAAACAGATAACCGCGCTGCCCGGCCTTGTTCAGCAAGCCGTGGCCCTTGGCGCGCATGCGCTGGCCGTTCTGGCTGCCGGCGGGCACCTTGAGGTTGATCTTGCCGGTGAGCGTCGGCACTGCGACTTCCGCGCCCAACGCCAGTTCCCACGGTGCCAGGGGCAAATTGATGATCAGGTTTTCGCCGTCCACTTCAAACTTGGGGTGCGGTGCAAACTTGATGATCAGGTACAGGTCGCCATTGGCGCCCCCACCAATGCCCGGTGCGCCCTGCCCCTTGAGGCGGATACGCTCGCCGTCGGCCACGCCGGCGGGAATCTTCACGTTCAGGCTCTTGGTGGTGTTGCTGACGTGACGGCCCGAGGCGTCGTATTGCGGCACCTGGAAGTTGATCTGCTTGGACTCGGTGGACAGCGTCTCTTCGAGGTGCACCGTCAGTTGCATCTCCACGTCCTGGCCCTTGCGCCCCGCAGGACGGCGCTGGCCCCCACCGAACGCGTCGCCACGACCACCGAAGATCGAGCTGAAGAAATCGGAAAAGTCCTCGGTACCCGCGCCGCCACCGCCGAACCCACCACGGCTCTGCCAGCCCGGTGGCCCCTGGAACGGTTGGCCATGCTGGCCGTATTTACGCAGCTCGTCGTACTCGGCGCGCTTGTCGGCACTTTTAAGCGCCTCATAGGCTTCGGACGCGTCCTTGAATTTCGCTTCGGCGTCTTTTTCCTTGCTGACATCGGGGTGATATTTGCGCGCGAGCTTGCGATAGGCCGCCTTGATTTCCTTATCATCGGCCGTCGGCTCTACACCCAGAATCTTGTAGTAATCTTTGAAATCCATCGGCGGTTCACCATCCTTTATCGAGATCGCACTGCCCGGGGCACCATGTGCGCTGGTTTGCACCTGTTGAGGGCGGCCTGGGGGGTACGTCAAAGTGTTATCGGCATCAGCCGTATGCACCAGATGTGGGGGCAAATCCCGTACTTTCAAGCGTGATTTAACGGATAGTCGGCCTACGCAAGCGCCTGCGACTGGCATACACTGCGCGGCCGTTTTTCAACCGGAACCCGATAGACATGAAAAACCCATCCCCAGCCCGTGCCTGCGGTATCGACTTCGGCACGTCCAACTCCACCGTCGGCTGGATCCGCCCCGGCGAGGAGACGCTTATCGCGCTGGAGGACGACAAGATCACCTTGCCGTCGGTGGTGTTCTTCAACTTCGAGGAGCGTCGCCCGGTTTACGGCCGCCTGGCCCTGCACGAGTACCTGGAAAACTACGAAGGCCGGCTGATGCGCTCGCTCAAGAGCCTGCTGGGTTCCAAGCTGATCAAGCACGACACCAGCGTATTGGGCACGGCCATGCCGTTTACCGACCTGCTGGCGCTGTTTATCGGCCAGCTCAAGAGCCGTGCCGAGGCCACTGCCGGCCGTGAGTTCGAGGAAGTGGTACTGGGCCGCCCGGTGTTCTTCGTCGATGACGACCCGATGGCCGACCAGGAGGCCGAGAACACCCTGGTGGACGTGGCGCGCAAGATCGGCTTCAAGGACATCTCGTTCCAGTACGAACCGATTGCGGCGGCGTTCGACTACGAGTCCACCATCGAGAAAGAAGAGCTGGTGCTGATCGTCGACATCGGCGGCGGTACGTCAGACTTCTCCCTGGTGCGCCTGTCCCCGGACCGCCGACACAACGACAACCGCCAGAGCGACATTCTCGCCACGGGTGGCGTGCACATCGGCGGCACCGACTTCGACAAGCAACTGTCCCTGGCCGGCATGATGCCGCTGTTCGGCTATGGCAGCCGCATGAAAAGCGGCGCCTACATGCCCACCAGCCACCACATGAACCTGGCTACCTGGCACACCATCAACTCGGTGTACTCGCAGAAATCCCAACTGGCCCTGGGCAGCATGCGCTATGACATCGAAGACACCGGCGGCATCGACCGCCTGTTCAAGCTGATCGAACAGCGCGCCGGGCACTGGTTGGCGATGGAAGTCGAAGAGACCAAGATCCAGCTGACCCACGAAGACAACCGCCATGTGCTGTTGGATCGGGTCGAGCCGGGCTTGAGCGTGGACCTGAGTCGCACCTTGTTCGAGTCCGCCATCGATGGCCTGCTCGAGCGTGTGCGCAACAGCGTGACCCAGTTGCTCACCGATGCTTCGGTGGATGTGGCCCAGGTGGATACGGTGTTCTTTACCGGTGGTTCCAGCGGCATCCCGGCACTGCGCCACAGCATCTCGGCAATGCTGCCGAATGCGCGGCATGTGGAAGGCAATATCTTCGGCAGTATCGGCAGCGGTCTGGCGATTGAGGCGAGCAAGCGTTACGGCAGCTGAGTTTCAGCTGAAACCGCGGCGCGCCCTTCGCGAGCAAGCCCGCTCCCACACTTGACCGCGTTCCATCTTTGGAATGCAGTCGAATGTGGGAGCGGGCTTGCTCGCGAAGAGGCCAGTTCACCCCCCGAATCTGTCTTTAAACCATCCCACCCAGCTTCAGCTCGCTCTTCAGATAGGCATAATAAATCGGTCCCGCCACCACTCCCGGCAAACCGAACGCTGCTTCAAACACCAGCATCGCCAACAACAACTCCCAGGACTTGGCACTGATCTGCCCGCCGACGATGCGTGCGTTGAGGAAGTACTCGACCTTGTGGATCACGATCAGATACCCCAACGCCGCCACCGCCACCCAGATCGACAGCGACAGCGCGACGATGGTGATCAGGGTGTTGGACATCAGGTTGCCGATCACCGGCAACAGGCCGAGCAGGAAGGTCAGCACGATCAGGGTCTTGGTCAACGGCAAGTGGATGCCGCACAACGGCAGCACCACCGCGAGGAAGATCGCAGTGAAGGCGGTGTTAAGCGCGGCGATCTTGATCTGGGCGAAAACGATGTTGCGAAACGCCTGGACCAGCAGGTGCAGGCGATCGAACAACGCCGCGGCCAAAGGTTTGCGCTTGGTCAGGTCGGGCACGCGCTGCAGCGCGATGATGGCGCCGAGCACCATACCGATCAGCAAGGTGACGAACATGTGCGCAGCGTCTTTGCCAACCAGTTGCAGTTCGCTCAGGTGCTTGCTCAGCCAATCGCCGATGGCCACGCGAAATTCGGCGGCGCTGGCGGGCAGGTAGGCGTCGATAAACGGCGGCAGTTGACCGCGTGCGCGGTCGACCACGCCCATGAATTTGTCGAGGGAGGCCCCGGGGTTTTCCGCTTCGTGGAGCAGGAAACTGATGGCACCGGCGAAGATCAAGGTGAGTACGCTGACGATCAGCGTGCCCAGCAAGGCCACCGCCAGCCAACGTGCACGCCGGCCTTCGATCAGGCGTTGCAGTTGCGGGGTGAGCATGTTGACCAGTTCATAGACCAACAGGCCGGCCAGCAGGCTGGGCAGCAATTTGAGCGGCAGCACCAGCAGCAACCCGCCGAAAATGATGATGTAGCTGGACAGCAACAACACATGACGCTGAGAAAACGTTGGCATACAGCCTCAAAACAAACGGCGTTAAAGGATGGGCAGTCTGCCAGCGTTGCAGGCATCAAGCGAGGGGGGACGACTGTGAATGCGATCAAGTGTGGGAGGGGGCTTGCCCCCGATTACGGTGGATCAGCCAATGAATCGATTGACTGACACTGCGCTATCGGGAGCAAGCCCCCTCCCACATTCGATCTGCAGCGCCTGCGAAATCGGGATTAACCTTTGAGGCAGGTGCTCATGAATGTTTTACGCGCATCGCCGGTCAACGCTTTGGTTTTAGCCGACGCATTGCAGTCTTTCATCTTCTGCTGCTGCGGCGTCAGGGTCTTGGCATCGTTGGCGGCAGGCGCCGACAGGCAGGTCTTCATGAAGGCCTTGCGGTCATCGCCTTTAAGGGTCTTGGTCGTGGCCTCGGCATTGCAGGTGGTCATTTTGTTCTGCTGGGCGGTAGCGGCAAAACCTTGGGAACACAGCAGCAAGCCCATCATCAACAACGGAATACGCAGCATCTTCATGGAGTTTTCTCCCTGTTACCGTGCCGACGGGCACGGCCTACCTGCCAGTGTAGTCAAAACCTGTTACAACTTCAGCGACCACGTATATTCGAGCGCCGGTACTGCTCCGGCGTGCAGCCGGCGTGACGCTGGAACATGGCGATAAACGCCGAAGCGGTGCTGTAGCCCAAATCAAACGCCACATGTTGCACGCTGCGTTCGCTGTCCAAGGCTTCGATGGCAGCCAGGTAGCGCAGGCGCTGGCGCCATTCGCCAAAGCTCATGCCCAGTTCACGCACAAACTGGCGCGCCAGGGTGCGTTCGCTCACATGTACCTGTTCGGCCCATTGCACCAGCGGACGATTGTCGCCGGGCTCAGCCTGCATGCCCTCCAGGACTCCCAGCAGCCCAGGATGGCGAGCGTAGGGAAGGAAGCCGTCGTGAATCGGCGCCTGTTTGAGCTGGTCCACCAGCACCTGGGCCAGGCGAATATCGGCGTCGGCCTGCGGAATATTCACGTCACGCTGGGCGAAATCACTGAGGATGGCCTTGAGAATATCGCTGATCGCCAGGGTGCACGGGGTTTGCGGCAGTTGCTCACAGAGTGCCGGCGCCAGGCCCACCGAGCGATACACGATCGCCTGGGCGTTGTAGGAGCTGTGCTCGGTATCCGGTGGGATCCATACCGCGTACTGCGGCGGCGACATAAAGCGGTTGCCGGCGACCTCCATGCGCATCACGCCATTGGCCGAATAGTCCAGCGAGCCCCAGCCATGCCGGTGCGGAGTGCACTCGGTATCCGGGGCGAACTCGGAGTAGCGGAAGTACACAGGGCTGGGCAGGCTGGCGAAATCCGCGAGGCGTACGGTATGTCTGGGCATGTTGTCTGGATTCAGAGGTCGGTTGTCTGGTTCGCAGTATAGGCTTCGATCCAGACAGGGGATAATCCCGCCTCGTCAACACACTGGATTATTTCGATGCAATACGCGTATCCGCTGCTGGCCATCCTTATCTGGGCCGGCAACACCGTGATCAACAAACTCGCCGTGGGCTCGATCTTCCCGGCTGAAATCGGCTTTTACCGCTGGCTGTTCGCCGCGCTGCTGTTCACCCCGTTCATGCTCAAGCCGGTCGTTGCCAACTGGGCGCTCATCCGTCCGAACCTGGGCAAGATCTTCATCCTCGGCGTGCTGGGCATGGCGGTGTATCAAAGCCTGGCCTATTACGCGGCCACGCTGACCAGCGCCACCAATATGGGCATCATCCTTTCGCTGATGCCGCTGATGGCCCTGACTGCCGCCATCATCAGCCTGGGCCAGCGCCTGACCTATGGCGCGCTGACCGGCGCAGTGCTGTCATTCGCCGGCGTGGTGGTGGTGGTGTCGTCCGGCAGCCTGGCCGCGCTGCTGCAACACGGGGTCAACCTGGGCGACGGCATGATGCTCATCGCCACGTTGGCCTACGCGATCTACAGCACCCTGCTGAAGAAATGGCAACTGCGCCTGCCACCTCTGGTACTGCTGTATTTGCAGGTGCTGGTAGCGGTGGTGGTGCTGTTTCCGCTGTACCTGTTCTCGACCAAGGCGGGTTTGGGCTGGGCGAACATACCGCTGGTGCTGTATGCCTGCCTGCTGGCCTCGATGCTGGCGCCGCTGGCGTGGATGCATTCGGTGAAAACCCTGGGGCCGAGCCGTACCACGCTGTTCTTCAATTTACTGCCGTTGATTACCGCGTTGATTGCAGCGGTGGTACTGAAGGAAGAGTTGGCGCTGTATCACCTGGTGGGCGGCTTGCTGACCTTGGGCGGGGTGATCCTCTCGGAGCGATGGACCACGCCGGTCAGAGCCCGTCATGACACATCCTGTTAAATCCGATAAAACTTTTCGCCTGGCCCGGGACTCACAACCTGTAGCGATCACGCCGGCAGAGCGTGGCGTAAAACCGGATTAGCCCCAGGAGATTGAAATGACTGAAGCCCACTTGACTGACGTTGCGACCTTGCGCAGCCGCGCCCGCCAGAACGTCGAAAACGGTGCCGTGACCGAAGGCTACGACGCCGACCGTGAGGAAATCATCCGCCTGCTCAACGAGGCGCTGGCCACCGAGCTGGTCTGCGTGTTGCGCTACAAGCGTCACTACTTCATGGCCAACGGCCTGAAAGCCAGTGTCGCCGCCGATGAGTTCCTCGAGCATGCCACCCAGGAAGCCGAGCACGCCGACAAACTAGCCGAGCGCATCGTGCAACTGGGCGGCGAACCGGAGTTCAACCCCGACCTGCTGTCGAAGAACTCCCACGCCCAGTACGTGGCAGGCAACTCACTCAAAGAGATGGTCTACGAGGATCTGGTGGCCGAGCGTATCGCGGTGGATAGCTACCGTGAAATCATCCAGTACATCGGTGATAAGGATCCAACTACCCGCCGTATCTTCGAAGACATCCTGGCCCAGGAAGAAGAACACGCCGATGACATGGCGGATATTCTGCAAGACTTGTAATCAGCAACACAGCAGCCCCTCTGTGGGAGGGGGCTTGCTCTCGATAGCGCAGTGTCAGCCGAAGATTGACTGGCTGAAACACCTATATCGGGAGCAAGCCCCCTCCCACATTTGGTTTCAGGTGCAGGCAGCTACTTCACCGTTTTCGGCGCCCTGCCTTCCTTCATCTGTTGCAGCAACGGTGCGCACTCATTGGGCTCTCCGCCACTTGGAGCGACCAACGCGAGCAATCCGGCGGCCGGCCCGGCAATAACGCCCAGGGCCACCATGCCGGCGCCGCGCAGGGCCAGGGGGATGGCTTTCACGCCAGCATTGGGCTTGATAAACGGCCCATTGACGTACAGCGGCGAGCGCAGCGAAAACAAGCGAAAGCCCTTGGACTCTGGCGTGATGGTCAGGTCCAACTGCTCCGTGGCCATGTTTGCGGTGCCATCGATGTAGATGATGGCGTTCTCGGTATCGAACACAAACAACCGCGTGGTCGCCAAGCCCGTCTTGATGCCGAAGTCCGCCGCTGCGCAGTTGATCTTCACTTCCTTGTCGCCGAACAGGCGGCCCACCACGTAGTTGCCCACATTGAGCCCGGCGATTTCCATCAGGCCTCGGCTGATGGCGCCGTCGTTGATCAGCATCTTCAGGTCACCGTCGGAGGTAGCCAGCAACGCCGCCACGGAATTGCCGCGCCCGGCAATATCGGCATCGCCGTTGAGTTCACCAAAGCTGGTTTTCATCGGTTCAAAGGTCGGGAACAACTGCTTGAGCTTGAAGTTACGCGCGGTCAACTTGGCGCGGCCTTCCATCGGTGTGGTGCGGCCGTTCAAGCGAATCTGCGCGTCGAGCTTGCCACCGGCCACGCCGAAGCGCAGCGGTTCCAGGCTCAGTTGGCCGTCGTTGAGCACCAGGTGCGTATAGAGGTCGGTGAAGGGCAGGTCGGCACTGTGCACGATGCGCTTGCCGGTGAACTCCACGTCGGCATCCATGGCACTCCAGCGCTCGGTGCGGAACTCTTCCACCGGCAACACCTTGGTCGACGGTTGCTTGCTCTCCCCGCCTCGAGCCTTTTGCTTGGCATTGGAATCAGCGCCGATCAAGGGTGCCAGGTCATCCATGAGCAACTGGTTGGACACCAGCGCGCCGCTGAGCTTGGGCCGCGGCTGGCTGGCGACATAGGCCAGGTCGCCGTGGATATCGCTGTTGCCGATCTTGCCGTTGAATTTTTCGTAGCGGAATGAGGCGCCGCTGGCTTCATGCAGCTTGGCGATCAGGTGGCCATCGGTGGAATAGGCCGGCGAGTCCGGCAGGGTGACGCCGGTCAGCGGGTACAGGTTGCCCAGGCTGCTGCCCGAGAGTTTCAGGCGCAGGTCCAGGGCGCCGAGGTTCAACGGGTCGGTCAGGGTGCCGGCCAGGGCGATGCTGGTGTCGGCGACTTTGACCTGGGCTTGCAGTGGGAACGGCTTGGCCGCGTCCTGCAAGGCCAGCAGGCCGCCGATCTTGCCGGTGCCGGCGAGCTGCTGGCCGTGGTATTGGCCTTTGACCTTGAGGCCGAACGCGTAGTCCTGAGGCGCCGAGCCTTTTTCCAGGGCCTTCTTGGCGTCGGCGTCGCCAACGATCTCGCCGAACGGGATCGGTTTGCCCAATGGGTCGATGATCACATCGAGCTGGGTCTTGAGGGTTTGATCGTCGAGGGTCACATGGCCCTTGTCGAAGCCGATGGCGCCAATGTCCACCACCCAGTTGGAGGGTTCGGCGTCGGGATCCTTTGGATCGAACTTGAAGGTCCAGTTGGCACGGCCGTCGGCCAGGCGCTGCAACTGGGCACTCGGTTCGGTGAGGTCGATACGTGGGATCACTACGTGCTGCACCAGCAAGGCCAGGGGCGAAATACGCAGCTCGACCTTCTTGAGCGTGACCATCTGCGGTTGTTTCGACCAGTCGGGGTTGCCCAGGGTCAAGTCTTCGGCAATCACATGGGGCCACGGCACCCAGGCGCGCCAGCCGCCTTCATCGGGCTCACGCTGCCACACCACCGCGAGGTTACCGTTGATGGCGAACGGACGATGCAGTTCTTCGGAGACCTTGGCATTGAGGGGCGGCTTGATGCGATTCCAGTCGAAGAACACCAACACCAGTACCACGACGGCCATTAACAGAACGAAGCTGGCGCAGCTCCAAGCGACAATTTTACGAGTGCGCGTCATTGCACAGGGCTCCTGAATACGACTGGCTGGGCTACAGCCTTTTAAACAGCTTATAGGACTACGACTGGCAAAGTGCCTGGGGGTTTAACGCAACGGCGGATTTAGCCGAAAAAAGCGATTTTCCTGATCAACCAGACAATTTTCTCCATCGACGACGCACCATTGTTACCCAGGCTCGTGTCGAAAATACCCACATCGGTGCAAAGCCGCGGGCTTGAGAGGCTCGATCTAGAGCCTCCGGCGAGAACAATCAATTCTGTTGATTATTACCATTGTGTTTATGAACTTTTATATCGACTTATCAAGGGTAACATTAGCCCTGTACCCACTTTATCGCCCTCCCTAGGAGCAACCATCATGAAACGCCAATTACTCGCTACCGTTCTGTTATCTGTCCTGGCTTCCAGCGCTTTCGCCCTGCCAGCCGCTGAACAGGCCACCCCACAGAACAAAGCCCAAGCCGTGCAGACCAGCCAAACCGTGGCTCGCAGCGGTTCGCAAGAAGACGAAAACCGTGATTACGCCAAAGGCGCCGTGGCTGAAAATGGCTACAACCGCCTGCAAGAGAAAGGTCTGGTCGAAGGCGGTGCTGAACAAGCCAACAAACGCGCCTACACCGAAGGCGTTGCTGAAGGCGGTGCCGACCGTCTGCAAGAACTGCATCAAGCACAGAGCTAAGCCTGTGGTGGCCCAAAAAAAAGCCCGATCTGCCGATCGGGCTTTTGCTTTTATATAGACCGCATCACGCCCCCGCCCCTGCCAAGTTCGACGCCGGCAAAGCGCTTTTGCTAGAGTGCGTCGCTGTACTTGCCGACAAAGCTCATCCGCTCATGCTGCCCCGTGCCGAACAGAAGCAACAGACCCGCCTCGCCTTGATGGACGCAGCCCGCCATCTGATGGAGTGTGGCCGTGGGTTTGGCAGCCTGAGCCTGCGCGAAGTGGCCAAGACCGCCGGTATCGTGCCCACCGGCTTCTACCGTCATTTCGCCGATATGGATCAACTCGGGTTGGTATTGGTCAGCGAAGTCGGCCAGACCTTCCGCGCCACGATTCGCCTGGTGCGCCATAACGAGTTCGTGATGGGTGGCATTATCGATGCCTCCGTACGGATCTTTCTCGATGTGGTCTCGGCCAACCGGTCACAATTCCTGTTCCTGGCCCGTGAACAGTACGGCGGTTGCCTGGCGGTACGCCAAGCCATCGCGGCCCTGCGCGAAGACATCACCCGCGACCTGGCGGCCGACCTGACGCTGATGCCCAAGTTGCAGCACCTGGACGCAGAGGGTTTGCATGTAATGGCTGACCTGATCGTCAAAAGTGTGTTCGCCACCCTGCCCGACATCATCGACCCACCGGCCCATGCCCTGCCGCCCCACCTCACGCCCCAGGCGAAAATCACCCAGCAACTGCGCTTTATCTTTATCGGCCTCAAGCATTGGCAGGGGCTGGGCAGCACCGAATAAGCCGGTCAGCCCGCCGTGTGGAAGCGCTTGGCCGTGGTGTAGTTTTTATTCCAATAGCTGTTGCTCAGTGAATCGATACGGATCTTTTTGCCGGTGCGCGGCGAATGGATGAATTTGCCTTCACCTATATACAGGCCGACATGGTTGACCTGGCCGCGCCCGTTGCCTTTGAAAAATACTGCATCCCCAGGCTTCAAGGCATTGCGCTTGATGGTCGCCGCCGAGGACCGGTGCATGGCCGCGGTGGTGCGGGGTATCAGCACATTGGCTTCGGTCTTGAACAGATACACCAGGAAGCTGCTGCAATCGAAGCCTTGCTCCGCCGACGTGCCGCCCCATTTATAAGGCGTGCCCAACAACTCATGGGCGCGATCGATCACGCCGTCGATGGACGCAGGCTGGATGGCCTGCAGGGAAGTACCGAGGGTTGCGCGTGGTTGAAGACTGGCCGAGGCCGATGAAATGACAAAGGTCAGGCTGACAAGGCATACGCATAAAAGTGATCTAAACATGATGAACGTCGCGGTGGAATTAAACACGGCGCACAGCCTAAATAAGCCGCGAGTAATGCCATGAACTCCAAATCCTGGTAGCTCGTAGGACAAATCCGAAAAAACACCAACAAGAACATGATGAAAGAAACTTCATCAAAGTCCGCACCGACTTAAACGTAAAACGCCCCTCACCGGTGCTATAAATCCCGTCACGCACCAAATCGATACACCAGGAGAACTTCCTGACGCCCTATTGGGCAGCATGCCCATGCCTGCCTACAGGGAATTCCTACTCAACCTGCGGATTGGCAAGCCCCTTGCTCTAGCTCATCCATCGCTCATAGCTGGAAGCCTCCTGATGCTGGTGATACACCGCCGAATCGCCCCGCAAGCCCTCTGGGCCGCCGAATTGCTGCTGAACTTCGAAGCCCGCAGCAAAAGCCGCCTGCGCTGTTTCAGTGCCGAGGGTGAAGATGTCGGCCTGTTTCTGGAGCGTGGCCAGCCGCCGCTGCACGATGGCGAATTCCTACAAGCCGAAGACGGACGTGTCGTACGCGTTCGCGCCAGACCTGAACAGCTGTTGCACGTCACTTGCCGCAATGCGTTTGAACTGACCCGCGCTGCCTACCACCTGGGTAACCGCCATGTGGCCCTGCAAGTCGGCGACGGCTGGCTGCGTCTGCTCGATGACTACGTGCTCAAGGCCATGCTTGAACAGCTGGGTGCCGACGCGCAGACCATCGAAGCGCCGTTCCAGCCGGAACACGGGGCCTACGGCGGCGGCCATCATCATTCGCGGCATGGCGACGAAGACTTCAACTACGCGCCCAAGCTGCATCAGTTTGGCGTGCGCGCATGAACCCAGCCTGGGCGCTGTTGCGCCTGGCCAGTCCGCAATTGCCGATTGGCGGCTACAGCTATTCCCAGGGCCTGGAAATGGCGGTGGACAATGGTCGCGTGCAGGATGCCGCAAGCGCTCGGCGTTGGATCAGTGATCAGTTGCTGCTCAACCTGGCGCGCTTCGAGGCACCGCTGCTGCTCGCCCATTGTCGCGCCGCCGCCGAGCAGGATTGGCCGCAGCTGGCACAGCTGTGTGAAGAACACCGTGCCAGCCGCGAGACCCGCGAGCTGTATCAGGAGAGCCGACAGATGGGCTACTCCCTGCAACAACTGCTCACTGGCTTGCCGGAACTGGACAGCGCCGCCCGTGAGTTCGTTGCACAACGCGGCGAACCGCACCTGGCCCTCGGCTGGGCCCTGGCCGCCCGCGCCTGGCGTATCAGCCCAGAGGACGCCCTCGCCGCCTGGCTGTGGAGCTGGCTGGAAAATCAGTTGGCGGTGTTGATGAAAACCCTGCCCCTCGGCCAGCAAGCCGCACAACGCCTGACCAGCGAATTGTTGCCGCTGCTGCAACAAGCCCAGCAAAACGCCGAGCGCATTGACCCCATGTATTTCGGCAGCGCCGCCTTTGGCCTGTCCCTGGCGTGCATGGCCCACGAGCGCCAATACAGCCGCCTGTTCCGTTCCTAGTTGTTTTGGAGAATCAGATATGAACACTCAACCCCTGCGCGTCGGCATCGGCGGCCCGGTGGGCTCCGGCAAGACCGCCCTGACCCTGGCCCTGTGCCTGGCCCTGCGCGATCGCTACAACCTGGCGGTGGTCACCAACGATATCTACACCCGCGAAGACGCCGACTTCCTGGTGCGCAACCAGGCGCTGGCGCCCGAGCGCATCATCGGCGTGGAAACCGGCGGTTGCCCGCACACCGCGATTCGCGAAGATGCCTCGATCAACCTGGAAGCCGTGGACCAGCTCAACCGTCGCTTCCCGGGCCTTGACCTGATCCTGGTGGAGTCCGGCGGTGACAACCTGTCGGCCACTTTCAGTCCGGAACTGTCGGACCTGACCATCTATGTGATCGATGTGTCCGCCGGCGACAAGCTACCACGCAAGGGCGGGCCCGGAATTTGCAAATCCGACCTGCTGGTGATCAACAAGATCGACCTGGCCCCGCTGGTGGGCGCCTCGCTGGAACTGATGAACAGCGACACCCAGCGTATGCGCAACGGCAAGCCCTTTGTGTTCAGCAACCAGAAAACCGGGGTCGGCCTGCAAGAGATCGTCGCCTTTATCGAACGCCAGGGCCTGCTGACCGCTGCCTGATCAACCTATAAGGAACCTGTTCATGAGCCTCAACAAATTCCTCGCCGCGGCCACGCTGCTGCTCGTCCCTGCCCTGGCCTTTGCCCATCCGGGCCACGGCGACAATGGCCTGGTGGCCGGCATCAGCCACCCGCTGGGTGGCCTCGATCACTTGCTGGCCATGGTGGCGGTCGGTCTATGGGCGGCGCAGCAAAAAGGCAATGCACGCTGGGCGCTGCCTTGTGCCTTCGTTGGCACCATGTTGATTGGCGGCGTGCTGGGTTTTGAAGGGCTGCAATTGCCGGCGCTGGAGAGCGGGATTGCCGCTTCGGTGCTCGCCCTGGGCCTGGCCGTGGCACTGGCGGTGCGGCCGCCGCTGTTCATGGCGGTGGGCGCCACGGCATTGTTTGCGTTGTTTCACGGCGTGGCCCATGGCCTTGAACTGCCGGACATGACCAGCCCTTGGGCGTATGCCATTGGGTTTGTGGGGGCGACTGCGGTGTTGCATGCCGCGGGTTATGCAGTCGTGCGCTTTTTGCCAGCTGCCGCAGCGCCGCTGGTGCGAGTGGCCGGGGCGGCTTCGGCAGCGACTGGGGTGTGGTTGTTGGCGGGCTGATTTGCGGCGCTGCTGAGGCCTCTTCGCGAGCAAGCCCGCTCCCACAGTGGGGAATGCGTTCCAACTGTGGGAGCGGGCTTGCTCGCGAAAGCGGCAGCATAAACACCGCCGTACCCAAGCCTGCTACCATGCGCGCCTACACCCCTGCCGTGACGACGCCAGCCAATGCCCATCGCTTCCCCGC
Organism: Pseudomonas libanensis; assembly: GCF_001439685.1. Taxonomy (GTDB): domain Bacteria; phylum Pseudomonadota; class Gammaproteobacteria; order Pseudomonadales; family Pseudomonadaceae; genus Aquipseudomonas; species Aquipseudomonas libanensis. The sequence continues at coordinate 517,624 of NZ_JYLH01000001.1, read as the reverse complement.
CTTCCTTGAACACCGTGCTCACGCACTTCCACGACCTGATCGTGCCCCTCTGGCAAGGCCCAGGCTGGAATGCCGACCTGGCACTGCCCTTCGAGGCGCTGGACGCCGATCACCAGCCGCTGCCCCCGCAACGCTACCGCGCTATGGCCTGCGCCCGGCAGTTGTACCTGTTCGCCAGCCTCATCGGTGAGCCCGGCGCGGCCTTTGCCGAAGAACGTGCGGCGGCGCTGTTCCGTTCCCTGCAGCGGCACTTCCATGATCCCGAGCACGGCGGCTGGTTCTACAGCATCGACCCCGCCGGCCAACCGCTGGACAAACGCAAAGACCTCTACACCCACGCTTTCATCATCTTTGCCTGCGCCCATTACTGGGCCAAGGTGCGCGAACCGCTGGTGGAATCGGTGCTCAATGCCGCCCTGGAAGTCGTCGCCCAGCGCTTTGCCACGGGCGATGGCTTGTATGAGGCCGTGCTGGAGCGCAACTGGGCCTCGCTGGGCTCAGGGCCATTGCAGAACCCATTGATGCACCTGGCCGAAGGTTTCCTTGCGACGCTCGCGGTGCGTGAGGATGCCGAAGTACAGGCGGCCCTGCTGGCGTTGGCGACGGCCATGCAGCAACGCTTCATCGACCGCGAGCATGGCGTGATGATGGAAAAACCGCTGGGGGCTGTGGATAACTGGTTTGAGCCAGGGCACCAGTTCGAATGGTTCTTTTTGCTGGAATCGTCAGAGGTGCTGCGCGGCACGCCGCTGCATGCATCACTGACACGGGCGTTTGCCTATGCCGAAGAAATGGGTGTGGATAAGCTGAGCGGTGCGGTCAGTGGCATGCTTGCGCTGAATGGCACGGTGCGCGATGGCACCCAACGTATCTGGGCTCAGGCGGAGTACCTGCGGGCGCTGACGTTACGACCAGGCAGTGAGGCGGTGCTGCAGCGCCAGTTGCAGGCGTTGCAACAGCGCTTTTTGCATGCCAAGGGTTGGCATGAATGCCTGGATGCCGAGGGTAAGGTGAGCCGGCGGGATATGCCTTCGACTACGCCTTATCATTTGGCGACTTGCTATCAGGGCTTGGTCCAGCATATGGGCTGACCTGCAGGGCGCCATCGCAGGCAAGCCAGCTCCCACAGTGGATAGCGTTCGCACATTTAAATGTGGGAGCTGGCTTGCCTGCGATAGCCTCACCTCGGTCTAACAGCCTTTAGGCAATCCACTTGCGATCTCCGGTAAAACTGATCGTCAACCACCGCGCCGCATCCGCCGCCCCCAGCCCTGTGGATATCTCCTCACGCAGCCCATCAAGGGTGGCGACGTTATCCACCGGGTAATCCGCCGGCAGCACCACATGAATCTCGATAAACCGCGCCCGCCCGTGCTTCTGCACGTAGGACACATAATCGTCGAAACCATGCTTGGCCTGCGCCGCATCCATCACTTCGCGGACCTTGTCGTCCAAGTGATCCGGCGCGATGCCCAACACTTCGCGCAACGCCGGGCGCAGGATCTTGAACGCCGGCGCCAGCATGCTCAGGGCCAGCAGGATCAGGATCAAGGGGTCGACATACACCGCCCACTCGCCATAGCCCTGGGATTTGAGCAACAGCGCGGCAAGGAAGCTGATCAGCAAGCCCACCGACAGCATCGCGTCCACCAGCCAACTGATGTTGTCGAACTGGATCAGCGATGATTTGAGCTTGCGGTTGCGGTAGCGCACATAGAAGAAGTAGGCGAACTCCACGACGGTAAACACCGCCGCATAAACGATCACCAACCCCAACTCGATCTCGCGCCCGCCATTGATAATGCCGAAGACGCCGTTGAGGAACGCGTAGATGGCGATCAACAGCAGAAAACTGCCTTCGATCAACAGCACCATCGGCTCCAGGTGCCAATAGCCGAACTGGAAGCGCTCGTTGCTTTTCTTGGCGATCAGCTTGGCCGTGATCAGCATCAGCACCTTGATGGCGGTGGCGATCAGCGAGAAAAAGCCGTCGAACAGAATGGATTGGGCACCGGATATCACACCCGTGACAATCCCGGCGATCGCCACAGCGAACATCAGGATCGTCGATTGTTTGAGCAGTGCCTGCTCACCTCGGTTACTCACATTGCCTCCTGTCAAAACCTTTGAACCGCTGGGTGCGGTGGGGTTTTCAGGCGCAGAGTGTACCTTATGCCGCATTTTGGCCGTTTTGCCGCCATCGCAGGCAAGCCAGCTCCCACACTCGACCGTATTCCAACATGGGAATGCGGTCGAATGTGGGAGCTGGCTTGCCTGCGATGGCAGCGATGCGGTCTTAGCCTTTGGCCCCACGCTCAATCGCGAACCCAGCCCAAGTCTGGCTCACCGGCATCAGCTCCAAGCGGTTGATATTCACGTGCGCCGGCGTGTTCATCACCCAGAAAATCGTATCGGCAATATCCTGCGGCTGGATCGGCTCGGCACCTGCGTAGGTGGCGTCGTACCGCGCCTGGTCGCCGCCAAATCGCACCAACGAGAACTCGCTCTCACACAGGCCCGGCTCGATATTGGTCACGCGCACGCCAGTGCCTTGCAGATCGCAACGCAGGTTCAGCGAGAACTGCTTCACGAACGCCTTGGAGCCGCCATACACATGGCTGCCCGGGTACGGGTAGTTACCGGCGATGGAACCCAGGTTGATGATCCCGGCGCCACGTCCATGGGCGATCAGGCGCGGCAGCAACAGATTGGTGGTGGTCAGCAGGCCTTTGATATTGGTGTCGACCATGGTTTCCCAATCGTCGAGGTTGCACTTGGGCGCAGGGTCGGTGCCCACGGCCAGGCCGGCGTTGTTGATCAGCCCACGCAGCTTGGCGAACGATGGCGGCAGGTTGGCAATGGCGTCTTCCATGCCCTTGCGGTCACGCACATCCACCACCAGGCCATGCACTTCGGTCTGCTTGGAAAGCTCTTCAACCAGTGCATTCAAGCGCTCGGCACGGCGACCGGTGAGCACCAGCTTCCAGCCGGCTTCGGCAAAACGACGAGCACAGGCTTCGCCGAAACCTGAAGTGGCGCCAGTGATAAATAGCGTGTCGGACATGGTGTTCTCCTTGCGGGCATCGGGGAAAAAAGCAGCCAGCAGAATGCCCTTACACCGCCTTTGCGGCAACTGCTATGCACACACCTTCCCGCATGAATGATCATTTTTTGACCACTTCGAGCAGAGCCTTATAAACCGTGGCTTGCAGCCATATGCGCGCAGGTTATCCACAACTGCGCCCACAGTCTTTGGGGGCAAGTGCAAACTGCTCGAAGCCGCTGTGTACAAGGCTTTCAGGCGGGTCTGGAAAGTTTTTTGCTTGACCTGGACGGGGGCGTATGTAGCCGCTGACATATGCAGAAAACCATAACGATGGCTCCAGGCCAGTCATTCCGGCCCCTGCGGGGGTCTTTCCAGAGTTTAGTCACAGACTTATCCACAGCCTGGACGGACATATTCCGGTCATATACCTGTGTCTTTAAACAGGTTGACAAAACCCTCGGACGGCCGCAAAAAAGCGACTGATCAAAAAACAACCACAAGGCTGTAACCCACGTATTTAAAGGCTTTCAGCCAGCTACTCCCACGTTACCCACAGCCGGTTCCACAGTGGATGGGGACAAGTCAAAACTGTGACAAAACAGCGATTTGCGGCGGCTATATGTCGCGCTTTGGAGGGTGGCTGGATTTGTTTTCCACAATTTGGCATCGGCCTTGTAAACACCACAAAACAAATGTGGGAGCGGGCTTGCTCGCGAAAGCGGTGGGTCAGTTCCAGATGTACTGACTGACACACCGCTTTCGCGAGCAAGCCCGCTCCCACAGGGCCTGCGTCAAATTTTAAACTAGTGACCACCGAGGTAGGCGTTGCGCACTTCCTCATTCACCAGCAGTTCCTTGCCGGTGCCCGTCAGGCGAATCTCGCCATTGACCATCACATACGCCCGATCCGATAACCGCAGCGCATGGTTGGCGTTCTGCTCCACCAGGAAGATGGTCATCCCGGTGGAGGCCAGCTCGCGCAGGGTGGAAAAGATCTGCTTCACCACGATCGGCGCCAACCCCAGGCTCGGCTCATCCAGCAGCAACAGCTTGGGCCGGCTCATCAATGCGCGGGCGATAGCGAGCATTTGCTGTTCGCCACCGGACATGGTCATGGCCCGCTGGTTACGTCGCTCCTTGAGCCTGGGGAACAGCTCGAACATGCGCTGCATGTCCTCGCCGGCAAACTTGTCGCCAATGGGGATGGTGCCCATCAGCAGGTTTTCCTCGACGGTCATGTCGGGGAACACCCGCCGCCCTTCCGGCGACTGCGCAATGCCATTGGAAGCGATGTAGTGGGACGACTTGTGGGTAATGTCGACGCCGTTGTACAGAATCTGCCCCGACTCGGCCCGTGGCTGGCCGAAGATCGACATCAGCAGCGTGGATTTACCCGCGCCATTGGAGCCGATCAGGCTGACGGTTTCGCCTTCGTTGATGTACAGCGAGACTTTCTTCAGGGCCTGGATCGGGCCGTAATAGACGTCCAGGTCCTTCATTTCGAGGATAGGCGCACTCATACCAGCTCCTCTTCGTCCGCGCCCAGGTAGGCGGCAATCACTTTCGGGTCGTTGCGGATCGCCTCCGGGCCGCCTTCGGCGATCACGTTGCCGTGGTCCAGTACCACGATGTGGTCGGAAATACTCATCACCATGCCCATGTCGTGTTCGATCAGCACCACCGTGAGGTCGTGTTCGTCGCGCAGCAGGCGAATCATCGCGCTGAGGGCTTCGGTTTCCTGGGGGTTGAGGCCCGCAGCGGGCTCGTCCAGGCAGATGATCTGCGGCCGCGTGCACATGGCGCGGGCGATTTCCAGGCGGCGCTGCTGGCCGTAGGAGAGCTCGCCAGCCAGGCGGTTGGCACAGTCCACCAGGTCGACCACTTCCAGCCAGTAGAAGGCGTGGTCGAGGGCATCGCTTTCGGCCTTGCGGTAGCCCTTGGTGTTGAGGATGCCGGCGAGCATGTTGCGGTTGACCCACATGTGCTGGGCCACCAGCAGGTTTTCCAGCACCGACATTTCCTTGAACAGGCGAATGTTCTGGAAGGTCCGCGCCAGGCCGGCGCGGTTCACCAGATGGGTACCGCCGAACATCTTGTAGTACACGCGGCTGCAAAAGCTTTTCGGCGACACGAAGTCCACCGCCTTGAAGCGCTCGCCGAGCAGCTGGATTACGTTGGTCTGCTGGCCCCGCACGTTGAGTTCGATCTTGCCGCCGCTGGCTTTGTAGAAGCCGGTGAGGCAGTTGAACACCGTGGTCTTGCCGGCGCCGTTGGGGCCGATCAGGGCGAAGATCGAGTTGCGTTCGACCTTGAGGCTCACATCGCTCAAGGCCTTGATGCCACCGAAGTGCATCATCAGGTGTTCCACGGACAGCACAACTTCCTTGCTCATGGCGCGACTCCTTTACGTGGGGTCACACCGGTACGGCTGATTCGAATCAAGCCCCGCGGTCGCCAGATCATCATCACTACCATCAGCACGCCAAACAGCAGTACGCGGTATTCGGAGAAGCTGCGCAGCAGTTCAGGCGCAACAGTCAGTACGAACGCCGCAATCACCACGCCCACCGTCGAGCCCATGCCGCCGAGCACCACAATGGCCAGGATCAACGCCGACTCGAAGAAGGTAAACGACGACGGGTTGACGAAGCCCTGGTAGCTGGCAAAAAACACCCCGGCCAAACCGGCGGTGGATGCGCCGATGGTGAACGCCGAGAGCTTGACCAGCACGTGGTTCAAACCCATGGAACGGCAGGCAATTTCATCTTCGCGCAAGGCTTCCCAGGCGCGGCCCACCGGCATGCGGGTCAAGCGATGCTTGATGTACAGCACCGCCAGCACCACCAGGAACAGCACGATGTAGATAAACAGGAATTTGATGTTGGGGTTGTAGTCGATGCCGAAGAACTCATGGAACGGCACCCCGCCCTCCTTCGCCCTGCGCCCGAATTCAAGCCCGAGAAAAGTCGGCGATGGTACCGGCATACCATTCGGCCCACCTGTAAACGACAGCCAGTTATTGAGCACCAGGCGAATGATTTCGCCAAACCCCAGGGTCACGATGGCCAGGTAGTCACCGTGCATTCGTAGCACCGGGAAGCCGAGTATGCACCCCGCCAATGCCGCCGCAATGGCCGCCAGCGGCAGCACCGTCCAGAAGCCCAGGCCGAGGTATTGATAACCCAGCGCCAGGCCATAGGCACCGATGGCGTAGAACGCCACGTAGCCCAGGTCGAGCAAGCCGGCCAGGCCCACCACAATGTTCAGCCCCAGGCCGAGCAACACATAGATCAGCCCGAGAATAACCACGGTAAGCAGGTATTTGTTGGCGAAGATCGGGAACACGATGGCGATCACGATCAACGCCGGGATGATCCAGCGCAACCGCGACTTGTAATCCGGCGCCAGCACATGCACGCCCGAACCACTGCTCTCGAAGCCCTGCAGGATCTTCACACCCTTGGGGGTTTGCAGGAACAGGCTGAGGGCAAAGCGCCCGGCCATCACAATGGCGACCAATGTGGCAACGCGCATCGGCTCCAGGTTGAAGCTGTAGCCGTCGAGGACCACGCCGACGATAGGGCCGAACACGATCAGCGAAATCAGCCCGGCGAGGACCGTATCGACCACACTTTTCTTGATATCGATAGATTTGGCAGCAGACATGTTTACACCTTCGCCACGAGTGGGCGACCAAGCAGGCCCTGGGGACGGAAAATCAGAATCACCACCAGCAGGGAGAAACTGAACACGTCTTTGTAGTCAGAGTTGATCAACCCCGAGAACAACGACTCGGAAATACCGAGGATGATCCCGCCGAGCATCGCCCCAGGCAGGGAGCCGATGCCGCCGAGTACCGCTGCGGTAAATGCCTTGATGCCGATGATGAAGCCGGCATAGAAGTCGAAGGTGCCGTAGTTGAGGGTGATAAGCACACCGGCCAGGGCGGCCATGGCAGCACCGATGACAAACACGTAGGAGATCACGCGGTCGGTGTTGATGCCCAGGATCGAGGCCATCTTGCGGTCTTGCTGGGTGGCGCGACACATGCGGCCGAGCTTGGTGTATTTGATGATGTAGGTGAGCAACGCCATGCCGGCGAACGCCGCCACGAGGATGAACACTTTGGTGTAGGTCAGTTGCACGAAGCCAGTGCCGATATCGACGCGCCAGGCGCCGGCCAGCAGGGTCGGGATGCCTTGTTGCTTGGCGCCCTGGGCGATCTGTGCATAGTTCTGCAGAATCAGCGAGATACCGATGGCGCTGATCAGCGGAGCCAGTCGGGTAGAGTTACGCAACGGTTTATAGGCGACACGCTCAATGACCCAACCATAAACGCCGGTGACGACCACGGTGAAGATCAAGGTGCCGAGAATGAGCAGCGGGAAGGATTCGATGCCGAAGTAGGCCAGCAGTGCCAGACTGATCGCCGCGAGGTAAGCGGAAATCATATAAACCTCGCCGTGGGCGAAATTGATCATGCCAATGATGCCATAGACCATTGTGTAGCCGATGGCGATCAGGCCATAGACCGACCCGAGGGTCAGGCCGTTGACCAGTTGCTGCAGGAAAATACCATCCATAACGCAATCTCACGCGGTGAGCACCTGCAACCAATGGGTGTGCGGCGCTTCTGGAGGAAAAAACAGATCGGGGTCAAAACACAGCCCTTATGTGGGAGCGGGCTTGCTCGCGAATGCGGTGTGTCATAAACACATTCGGCGACTGACACTCTGCTTTCGCGAGCAAGCCCGCTCCCACATTGGAACTGTGGTGCTTTTACCTACTTCTGCTTTTCCAGCTGATGGTATTTGCCGTCTTTGTCCCACTGGTAAACCACGTAGTCAGAGACTTTCAGGTCGCCCTTACCGTCCCATTCCTTCTTGCCCATCACCGTCTGGACCGGGTTGGCTTTCAGCCACTTGGCAGCGTCTTCGCCCTTGTTGGACTTGGCACCGTTGAAGCCGGCAGCCAGGGCCTGGATCGAGGCGTAGGCGTACAGGGTGTAGCCTTCAGGCTCGGTGCCGTTTTTACGGAACTCCTCCACCACCGCCTTGCTGTCCGGCAGCAGGCGCGGGTCGGCGCCGAAGGTCATGTACACGCCATCGACGTACTGCGCACCACCGGCAGTCGCCACCAGTTCGTCGGTCACCACGCCGTCATCGGACATGAACTTGACGTCTTTCAAACCGGCTTCACGGATCTGGCGCACCAACGGGCCGGCTTCCGGATGCAAGCCGCCGAAGTACACGACATCGGCGCCCAGGGAGCGGATCTTGGTAACCAGGGCGCTGAAGTCTTTCTCGCCACGGGTCAGGCCCTCTTCCAGCACCGGCTTGACGCCGCGCTTGGTCAACTGCGCCGCAGTGGCATCGGCCAGGCCCTTGCCGTAGGTGTCCTTGTCGTTGATCACCGCGACTTTCTTGCCCTTGAGCACGTCGACAATGTAGTCGCCGGCGACGATGCCTTGTTGGTCGTCACGCCCGCACATGCGGAACATCGCGCTCAAGCCGCGTTCGGTGACTTGGGGGTTGGTGGAGCCCGGGGTGATGGCGATGATGCCGGCCTCGTCGTAGACCTCAGAGGCCGGGATGGTGTTCGAGGAGCAGAAGTGCCCGACCACGCCGATGACTTTGTCCTGGTCCGCGAGGCGGTTGGCAACGGCCACGGCTTGCTTGGGTTCGCAGGCGTCATCGCCGGCAATCAGCTTGATCTGCTCGCCGTTGATGCCGCCGGCCTTGTTGATAACGTCGGCTGCCGCCTGGGCACCCTTCATGTACTGCTCACCGAAAGCGGCGTTGGCGCCCGTCATCGGGCCCGCCACACCAATCTTCACATCGGCTTGAACAAACGTAGAAACACCCAGCGCCGCTGCAACGGCGAGGGCCAGAAAACCTTTCTTGTAAAACGTCTGGGACATGAGTGGTGCTCCGATATTTTTGATTTTTGGCACGACAACTTGCATTCAAACCTTTCACCGAAAGCTCAGAGCAAGCCGCGTGCCATTACGTTTTTATTCTTCAAAAAGACACGGTGTCATTGTTATTACAGGCGTTTAGACGCCTTTTGCCAGGACGTGCAACCGTCTAGCCTCTATAGGTGCAACCAACGGATCAAAAAAGTACAACCTCAACAGGTCGCACCTGCAACCAGAGGGATAAACGACAGTTCCTACACCTGTAACAACGTGCGTAACGGAACTGCACATTTACAGTGCGAGATTGCTACGCCTTGCACCAATACAGATGGGTAGCCTGCTAAGAAAATGCAGGCTTCTGACAGGTATTTTCGCTGATCAGATCACGATCCTCAGGCATTGCCCGGCGTGATACAGCGAGAATCCAGCTTCATACAAGCAGCTGCGCAGGCTTGCCCCGGTCAAGGGTTGCATGGGCGCAAACGGGATCGGCAGGGCCTGGGGATCCTGGTGACACAGATAGTCGGCAAACGCCTTGCCCACCACACTGCCGGTGGTTACGCCACGGCCGTTGTAGCCGGTAACTGCCACTAGCCCGGGGGCCGGTTCAAACAGGCGCATAAGGTGGTCTGGCGTGAAGGCGATGCAACCGGTCCAAGTGCATTCCCACTGCACCGATTTGAGATAGGGAAAGTAGTGCTGCTGCACCCGATCGGCCCACGCCTTGAGAAACCAGGCCGGTTTCTGATTGCCGTTGCCCAGGCTGCCAAGCAACAGGCGCCCATCGGCATCACGACGGATGCTACTCAGTACCTGGCGCGTGTCCCATGAGCCCTGGCCGCCGGGGAGGATCTGCCGGGCGGCGTCGTCGGTCAGCGGCGCCGACGCCACTTGGTAGTAATAGCCGGGGAAGAAATTGCGCCGCAACTCGGTCCATTCGCCTTCGGTATAGGCGTTGGAGGCGATCACCACCTGTGCGGCCTGCACCGCGCCTTCGGCGGTCTGCACCGACCAATCGGCACCTTGGCGCTCCAGCTGGGTGACCGGGGAATGGTCGAACAGCTGCCCGCCCAGCCCCACGGCGGCATTCGCCAAGCCCGTCGTGTAAGCCATGGGGTTCAAGGTGCCGGCACGCCGATCCAGCAACGCGGCAGCGATTTTCATGGTCCCTGTGGCTTGCTCGCATGCTTGCCCGGTCAGTAACTCAACCGGCGCACCACGGCGTTTCCACTGCTCTTCACGGCTGCGCAAATCCGCCTCGCCACGGGCATTGTGGGCCATGTGCAGAGTGCCCTCGCGGCGCAATTGGCAATCGATGCGGTATTTGTCGACCAGGCCGAACACCAGGGACGGCGCCGCGCCCAACATGCGATTGAGCTGGCTGCCCACCGCCGTACCGAAACCGGCTTCGATCTCGTCCGGTGGAATCCACATGCCGGCATTCACCAGCCCGACATTGCGGCCCGAGCCACCATGGCCGGTGCGATGGGCTTCAAGTACGGCAACGCTTTTGCCCTGCTCCAGCAAGTGAATGGCAGCCGACAAGCCGGTGATGCCGGCACCGATCACGCATACATCCACCTTGACCGCACCCTTGAGCGCGGCACGATCCGGCCGGCCAGGGGTGAGTTGTTCCCATAAACATGTTTCGCGCAGTGCCATTGCCAGACTCCGATGAGACCTAACAAACAAATACTCTTTTGAATGGGGAACTCAATCACCTGTGGGAGCTGGCTTGCCAGCTCCCACATTGACCGTGCCAGATCAGTCGAAAGTAATGCCTTGTGCCAACGGTAACTCCAGCGAGTAGTTCACGGTATTGGTCTGCCGGCGCATATACCCGCGCCACGCATCCGAGCCCGATTCACGCCCGCCGCCGGTCTCTTTCTCACCGCCAAACGCGCCACCAATCTCCGCGCCGCTCGGGCCGATGTTGACGTTGGCAATGCCGCAATCGCTGCCCACGGCCGACATGAACTGCTCGGCTTCGCGCACATCGGTGGTGAAGATGCACGACGACAAGCCCTGGGGTACGGCGTTGTTCAAGCGCAAGGCTTCGGCAAAGTCGGTGTAGCCGACCACGTAGAGAATCGGCGCGAACGTCTCGGTACACACCACGTCGCTCTGCTCGGGCATTTCCACGATGGCCGGCGACACGTAATAGGCGTTGGGGAATTGGTCTTGCAACTGGCGCTTGCCGCCGAACACCTTGCCGCCTTCGCTCAAGGCTTGCTCAAGGGCGTCCTGCATGTTGTCGAAGCCCTGCTTGTCGATCAGCGGGCCGATCAGGTTGCCTTCCAGCGGGTGGCCGATGCGCACCTTGGAGTAGGCGGCCTTGAGGCGGGTGACGATGTCTTCCTTGACTGACTCATGGGCGATCAGCCGGCGCAGGGTGGTGCAGCGTTGTCCGGCGGTGCCGACGGCACTGAACAGGATGGCGCGCACGGCCATGTCCAGGTCGGCGCTCGGGCCGAGGATCATCGCGTTGTTGCCGCCCAGTTCGAGGATGCTGCGGGCGAAACGCGCGGCAACTTTGGGCGCCACTTCGCGGCCCATGCGGGTGCTGCCGGTGGCACTGATCAGGGCGACGCGCGGGTCATCCACCAGCGCGGCGCCGGCGTCGCGACCGCCAATGATCACCTGGCTGAGGTACTCGGGGGCACCGTCGAATGTCTTCAATACGCGCTCGAACAGCGCCTGGCAGGCCAGTGCGGTGAGGGGGGTCTTTTCCGAGGGTTTCCAGATCACCGCGTTACCGCACACCAGGGCCAGGGTGGTATTCCACGCCCACACGGCCACCGGAAAGTTGAAGGCGCTGATCACGCCGACCACGCCCAGCGGGTGCCAGGTTTCACGCATATGGTGGCCAGGGCGCTCGGAGGCGATGGTCAAGCCATACAGCTGGCGCGACAGGCCGACGGCGAAGTCGCAGATGTCGATCATCTCCTGCACTTCGCCCAAGCCTTCCTGGGTAATCTTGCCGGCTTCCCATGACACCAGTTCGCCGAGGTCGGCCTTGTATTGGCGCAGCACGTCGCCAAACTGGCGCACCAGCTCGCCGCGTCGCGGCGCCGGCACCTTGCGCCAGGCTTCGAATGCATGCTCGGCGCGACTGACCTGTTGCTCCACCTCGGCGGCGCCTTCCCAGTGCACGCTGCCGATCCGGCTACCATCGATCGGCGAATGCACGGGCTGCTTTCCCGATTGGTACAGCGTCGGGTTTACCCCGAGACGATCAAGCAATGCGGCAACCATGGGTCACTCCTTCAATCTCAAACAGAAAATTCGCGCCGCCACCGACACGGCGATCCAGCGCTTATTTGTAGCTGGCCCAAGACTTGCCAACAAACGACGATTAGGCGAGATATCATTCCGTTTATTCATGCAAAGAATAAAAAGAGGCATGCCGTGCTGAACAAAAGACATTTGCCCTCGATCACTGCCCTGCAGTGTTTCGAAGCCGCCACTCGCCACCTGAGCTTTACCCGTGCAGCCGAAGAGCTGAACCTTACGCAAAGCGCGGTGAGCAAACAGGTGGCACAGTTGGAAGAGCTGCTGCAACACCTGCTGTTTCGCCGGGTACGCCGTCGCTTGCAGATGACCCCAGCGGGTGATCTGTACTTGGTGGAAGTGCGCAAGATCCTCACCCAGGTGGAGATGTCCACCCATTACCTGCGCTCCTACGGCGGCGAGACCGAAGTGCTGCGGGTATCCACGCCCTACACATTCGGTGCGCGCTGGCTGGTGCCGCGCCTCAAGGGTTGGCGCCTGCGCCACCCGCAGATTCACCTGGACCTGTGCAACGAGCAGGAACCTGACGAGTTGCTGCAAGGCAAGGCCGATATGGCGTTCTATTTCGGCCAGGGCGCACGCCCCGGTACCGAGAGCCTGAAGCTGTTCAGCGAAGAGCTTGTGCCTGTCTGTTCGCCCGACAGCCTGCCCGCCCTGCCCTTCACCGACCCCACGCGACTGAGCGAGCTGGTGCTGCTGCAAAACGCCTCGCGGCCCCAGGGCTGGCATGACTGGTTTGCCAGCCAGGGCTTGCATACCGAGCACAGCTACCATGGGCCGCGTTTCGACACCTTCTATATGTGCATCCGCGCCGCGCAGGTGGGCTGTGGCGTGGCGTTGCTGCCGCGCTTTCTGGTGGAGGAGGAACTGGCCGAGGGCAAGCTGGTGATTCCCTGGCAGCATGCAATGCCGAGCCAGGATGCTTATTACCTGGCTTATCCGGAACATTCGGCGGAAGTGCCCAAAGTGCGAGATTTTGTGAAGTGGATGATGGAACAGGTTTAGATATTTTTTGGCTGCACCACCGCCCTCGCAGGCAAGCCAGCTCCCACATTTGGAATGCATTTCAAGTGTGGGAGCTGGCTTGCCTGCGAGGGGGCCAGTGGTCATTCCAAAAAAATCACTGGCAAAACCCCACAGGTCTATGCGCCACTAGCCCCCTTCCTTAATAGTGCGTAAAGGCCGGCGCCTCATCGCCGACCCGTCTGGAGATTCCCGTTATGAGCGAGAGTGTGTTTGCCGATCGCATCGTGCAGAACTTGCTCGACACCGACTTCTACAAGCTGACCATGATGCAGGCGGTGCTGCACAACTACCCGAATGTGGAAGTTGAATGGGAGTTCCGTTGCCGCAACAGCGAAGACCTGCGCCCGTACCTGGCGGAGATCCGCTACCAGATCGAACGCCTCGCCGAGCTGAGCCTGAGCCCCGACCAGTTGGGTTTCCTCGAACGCATCAGCTTTATGAAGCCGGACTTTTTGCGCTTCCTCGGGCTGTTCCGTTTCAACCTGCGCTACGTGCAGACCGGTATAGAGAACGGCGAGTTGTTTATCCGCCTGCGCGGGCCGTGGCTGCATGTGATCCTGTTTGAAGTGCCGATGCTGGCCATCGTCAGCGAAGTGCGTAACCGCTACCGCTACCAGACGGTGATCCTCGAACAGGCCCGCGAGCAGCTGTACCGCAAATTCGATTGGCTGACGGCCAATGCCAGCAGTGATGAGCTCTCGGAACTGCAAGTGGCGGACTTCGGTACGCGCCGGCGTTTCTCCTATCGTGTGCAGGAAGAAGTGGTCAGCGTGCTCAAGCACGATTTCCCCGGGCGTTTTGTCGGCACCAGCAACGTACACCTGGCCCGCGAATTCGACATGAAACCCCTGGGCACCATGGCCCACGAATGGATCATGGCCCACCAGCAACTCGGCCCGCGCCTGATCGACAGCCAGATCGCCGCCCTGGATTGCTGGGTACGCGAATACCGTGGCCTGCTGGGCATCGCCTTGACCGATTGCATCACCACTGACGCCTTCCTCGGCGACTTTGATTTGTACTTTGCCAAGCTGTTCGACGGCCTGCGCCACGACTCCGGCGACCCCATCCAGTGGGCGGAAAAAGCCATCGCCCACTACCACAAGCTCGGCATCGAACCGATGAGCAAGACCCTGGTGTTCTCCGACAGCCTGACGCTGCCCAAGGCCCTGGAGATTTTCCGTGCGCTGCGTGGCCGCATTAATGTGAGTTTTGGCATCGGCACCAACCTGACCTGCGATATACCAGGGGTGGAACCGATGAGCATCGTGCTTAAAATGACGGCCTGCAATGGCCAGCCCGTCGCCAAGATCTCCGATGAAGCGGGCAAGACCCATTGCACCGACCCGAATTTTGTCGCCTATTTGCGTCACGTTTTCAAAGTACCTGCCCTTTCCAGCAAGGAGTGAATCATGCAAGCCGTACAGCGTGAGATTGCGCAGCAGCTCAAGGTCCAAGCGCCGTTCAACGACCAGGCCAGCCTTGAAGCCGAGATCGCCCGACGCGTAGCCTTTATCCAGAACTGCCTGCGCAATTCCGGGCTCAAAACCCTGGTGCTGGGCATCAGCGGCGGCGTCGACTCCCTGACCGCAGGCCTCTTGGCCCAACGGGCGGTGCAGGAACTGCGCGCCAGCAGCGGCGACGAGGCTTATCGCTTTATCGCCGTGCGCCTGCCCTACGATACCCAGTTCGACGAACACGACGCCCAGGCTGCGGTGGACTTTATCGAGCCGGACGAGCGCCACACCGTGAACATCGGCCCGGCAGTGAAAGCCCTGGCCAATGAAGTAGCAGCGTTTGAAGGCAAGGCGGCGGTGTCCCGCGACTTCGTACTGGGCAACACCAAGGCGCGCATGCGCATGGTGGCGCAGTACACCATCGCTGGAGCAGCCGGTGGCCTGGTGATCGGCACTGACCACGCGGCAGAAGCAGTGATGGGTTTTTTCACCAAGTTCGGTGATGGCGCCTGCGATCTGGCGCCATTGAGTGGGCTGGTGAAGAACCAGGTGCGTGGGATTGCCCGGCACTTTGGTGCGCCCGAGTCGCTGGTGGAGAAGATCCCGACGGCGGACCTGGAAGACTTGTCGCCGGGCAAGCCGGACGAGGCGTCACATGGCGTGACCTATGCAGAGATTGATGCCTTCCTGCACGGTGAACCGGTGCGTGAGGAAGCGTTCAGGATTATCTGCGAGACCTATCGCAAGACTGAGCACAAGCGGGAGATGCCGTTTGCGCCTTGAGGTGAACCCGATCGTTTTGGGCTGATGTTCAGATCGCCATCGCAGGCAAGCCAGCTCCCACATTTGGAATGCATTTCAACCTGTGGGAGCTGGCTTGCCTGCGATGAACGATAACGCGGTGTTACTTCAGGACCACGGCACCTTTCATCATCGAGATATGGCCAGGGAAGGAGCAGAAGAAGCTGTACTTCTCATCGGCTTTCAGCTTGGAGACGTCGAAGGTCACCGAGTCTTTCTCGCCAGCGCCAATGATCTTAGTGTGGGCGATGATACGGTCATCACCGGCTTTCAGATAATCCTTATCGATACCTGCAGCCATACCGTCAGTAGCCACAGGCTGCATGTTGGCTTCAGTGGTCAGCACCCAGTTATGCCCCATGACGTTCTTGGGCAGGTTACCCGAGTGAGTCAGCTCAACGGTGAACTGCTTACAGCTCTTGTCGATGGTGATTTCTTTGGTGTTGAAGGACATCTGGTCGGTAGAGTCGACGGTGACCTTGCACTCTGCGGCAAGCAACTGGCCGCTCGCCAGAGTCAGCAGGGAAACAGCAACGAGTTTGGCAAACATGTGAATCTCCAAGGCAGGGTTAGAAAACGCGTATTGCGACAAGGGTGCCTCAAGCAGGCTTAAGCTCTTATGATCTGCATCAACAGATTGTATACAACTTTAGGCTATCAGCTTGATCAACACAATCAACCAGCCAAAGTGCCGCAGGCTGCCTATGATCGCTCCATTGCCCACTGGAGTCCGCGCCATGCACCTTAATCACCTGTTCAACGGCCTGCTGGCCGCCTACGCCTGCGGTAAGTGAAGGCGAAAGGCACCTTGAAGCTGCTACCATGACGACCCAAGGCAGCTGCGCGCCGCCCACCCTCACCTTCGACCCTAGAGGATCGCCCATGGCCAAACCTAATTACTCCTTCGCCAAACGTCAGAGAGACTTGGCCAAGGAACAGAAGAAAGAGGAAAAACTGCAACGCAAGAAAGCCGCTGCAGACGAAGAAGCCGGCGCACTGACCCCGGATGCGGAAGGTGAAGTGACTGACGAGACCGAAACCCCGAAAGACCCGGCGGAATAAATTTTGTTGGGGTGAGCAGGCCCTCCCTGCTCGCCACAACCCACCGCTATTCCAGTGGCATCACCGTCACCCGCACCTCCGGGTCATGGCTACCGCCCCCCAGAATCACCCCACGCAACGGCGACACATCAGAGAAATCCCGGCCCCAGGCCAGGGTAATGTGCTCCAGTGCCGGCTGCACATTATTCGTCGGATCAAAATCCACCCAACCCGACTCCGGGCAAAACACCGAGACCCAGGCATGGGACGCGTCGGCGCCGATCAACCGTGGCTGGCCGGGCGGTGGCTGGGTCAGCAGGTAACCGCTGATATAGCGCGCCGCCAGCCCACGCGAGCGCAGGCAGGCGAGCATCAAGTGGGCGAAGTCCTGGCACACTCCGCGCCGCCGCTCCAGCACCTCCACCAGTGGCGTGGCGACCTGAGTGGCTTCGGCATCGAAGGTGAACTCGCTGAAAATCTTCTGCATCAACGCCTGCGTGCCCAGCAGCAAGGGCTCGCCGGGCGGGAAGCAGCTTTCGGAGAACTCGACAAAGGTGTTCTTCAAATGCACGTAAGGCGATTCGAAGCGATAACGACAGGCCTCGATCAGTTCCCCTGCCATGGGCTGGCTGCTGTAGGTCAAGCTGTCGCGAGTCTGGTCCCAGGCCGGCGATTGCTGCAAATCCAGTACAGGCCGCGCCAGCACTTCCACGGTCAGCGCCGCGTTTACCAGCAATTCATCATGGGGCCGTTCGAACGCCAGGCGGGTGATCGGGTTGCCGAACACATCCAGCTCATCGCGACGCGAAGACGGCTGCGGGCTGATCTCCAGCTGCTGCCAGGTACAACGTTGCCAGGCGCACGGCCGTGGCCATAAATGCGCCAATTGCTGCGCCAAGGACACCGGGCTGTCGTAGTGGTAATGGGTATCGTGGAAAATCTGGTAGCGCGCGCTCATCACACCGACACCGTCTGCTGGCTGACATCGTCCACATGGGCAAAATGGCGCAGCGCCAGGCGATCGGACACTTGCCCACTTTCATCGGCGACCGTTTGCAACAGGTCGGCCAGGCCGTCCAGCGCAGCACGCACGCTGGCCTCGCCGAACAACGGGTTCTCCAGGCAGCCCAGCTCGAAGCGCGCCAGGCGCTCCACCAACGGCGCCAGGCCGGTTTCCCGAGGCACACCGAAATCATCATTGAGGCGACGCAGGGTGCGGCTCACCAGTTTCAACTGGAACAGCACCGCATGGGGATTCTGCTCATCGAGCAACAACAGGTCGAGCACCGGGATCAACTGCGGCACCGCCAGGTAGCGCGAGCGATAGGTGATGCTGCTGTTGCCCAGTTCCAGCAACCACTCCAACCCGGCCTGGTCGAACACCGCCACACCGCGCAGGAACGCTGCCAGGCTGCTGCTGAGAAACTGCAGGCGCTCGATACGCCGGCCCATCATCAAGAAACGCCAGCCTTCATCGCGGGTCATGTCGTCCAGGGCAAACCCGGACAGCGCCGCCAGGGACATCACCAGGCGGTTGAGGAAATCCAGCAGCTCGCCAAAATCAGGGGCTTGGCTTTCCAGTTCCAAGGCTTCGCGTTGCAACTCCACCAGGGCCTGCCAGTTTTCCCGGGACAGCTTGCCGCGTACCTGGGACGCCGCCCACTGCAAGCGCTGCAAGTTGGCGCGCAGGCTCGAAGGCCAATCATCACCGAGCAAGGCGGCGAGCAGGCGCTCGGGCAGCTCGCCCTCCTCCGGCAACAGGCGCAGGCTTTCTCCCAGTTCAACCGCTGCCTGCAACGCCAACGGATCATCGCCATCCACATAACGCGCCAGCACGATACGCAGCCAGCGCGCACTGTCATCGCAGCGTTCACAATAGCGGCCAAACCAGAACAGGTTTTCCACCACCCGCGACGGCAAATAAGGGTCGCGACGTACCAGGTCGTGGGCGCCAATCGCACGCTGGGCACGCCACTGTTCGCCAACGTTGGCACGCTCACCCAACACCCAGGTGTCCTTGCTGGCGCCGCCGCGCTGCATCGATACCACCTCAGCATCGGCCTCGGCAGCCACACGGGTCAGGCCACCAGGCAGCACGCGATACCCCTCATCACTGGCCACCGCGTACACGCGCATGCCGATGGCGCGGTGTTGCAGATGGTCTTCCTCGGTATGCCATACCGGCGCCTGGGACAACTGCGCCAGCTCTTGGGCAACGTAGGCGTAAGGCCGTGCGCGCATGCGCTCGGCCAGGGCCTGGCGTTGCTGTTCGTTCAGGTCACGGCCAAAAACCGGGGCGAAACTTTGCGAAGAAAACGCCGGTTTGATCAACAGCTCCGGGAGTTTCTCCAGCGCCTCGGCCAGTACCGGTGCCTCGCCGCACCACCAGGTGGCAATCGACGGCAGGATCAGCGCTTCACCGAACAGGAATTCGTTGATCTTTGGCAGGAAACCCAACAAGCCTGGGGACTCCAGCACACCGCTGCCCAGGGCATTGGCCACCAGCACATTGCCTTGGCGCACGGCGTCCAGCAGGCCAGGCACGCCGAGAGCCGAGTCGGTACGCAGCTCCAGCGGGTCGCAGAAATCGTCGTCGAGGCGGCGCATGATCGCGTGGACCCGACGCAGGCCGCTGAGGGTTTTCAGGAACACAGTGCTGTCGCGCACGGTGAGGTCACCGCCTTCTACCAACGGGTAACCGAGTTGGCGCGCCAGGTACAGGTGTTCGAAATAGCTCTCGTTGAAACGGCCCGGCGTGAGCAGCACGATCAGCGGTGGCTGGTCGTCGCCCGGCGCCTGGCGAGCCAGGGTTTCCTGGAGCGTGCGAAAGAAACCGGTGAGGTGCTGCACCTGCAAATCACGGTACAAGTCCGGGAAGGCGCGGGACACGATGGTGCGGTTTTCCAAAGCGTAGCCGGCGCCCGACGGCGCCTGGGTACGGTCGGCGGTGACCCACCAGCGGCCATCCGGAGTGCGCGCCAGGTCCACGGCGTACAAGTGCAGGAATGCGCCGTCGGGCGGCTGGATGCCCTGGCACGGCCACAGGAAGTTGTTATGCCCGAACACCAGTTCGGCGGGCAGCAAGCCTTCCTTGATCAGGCGCTGCGGGCCGTACAGGTCGGCCAGCACTGCATTGAGCAAGCGCGCCCGCTGGGCGATGCCGGCCGACAGCTGCCGCCACTCATCAGCGGCCAGCACATGGGGCAGCAGGTCCAGCTCCCAGGGGCGGTCAGCGCCCTTGGGGTCGGCGTAGACGTTGTAGGTCACGCCGTTTTCCTGGATTTGCCGGGTCAGAAGCGCCTGGCGCTGGGCCAGTTGCGCGGGCGTGCTGCGTTGCAGGTGATCGAGCAAGCGCTGCCAATGGGCACGCACCGCGCCGCTGGCGTCCAGCAGTTCGTGGTAGGTGCCCGCGGTCAGCGGGTAACGGTCGAGCAAATCGGACATGGAACGCTCGGCAGGGGCAAGGGAAGTCAGGTTAACTCAAATTCACTACGATCCAATGTGGGAGCTGGCTTGCCTGCTCCCACACTTGGATCATGTTCATTCCTTATTTTTTGTAAAACGTCGCAAATCCAAGGTCATTGGCAATTCATCGTTCACCACTACAGCCGGCACCACAAGCTTGCCCGGGCTATGCCCCAAGCGAAAAAACCGCGCCATCCGCCGGCTCTCTGCCTCGTTGGCATTTACCGGCAAGCTGTCGTAATTGCGTCCACCCGGATGCGCCACGTGGTATTGGCAGCCGCCCAGCGAGCGCTGCATCCAGGTGTCGAACAGGTCGAATTTCAATGGCGCGTGCACTGCAATGGTCGGTTGCAGGCAGTTGGCCGGTTGCCAGGCGCGGTAGCGCACGCCAGCGACAAACTCTGCGACGCGGCCGGTCGGTTGCAGTGGCACCGGGATGCCATTGCAGGTCAGCAGGTAGCGTTGCGCTGGCAGGCCAGTCAACTTCACTTGCAGGCGCTCCAGGGACGAATCCACATAGCGTACCGTACCGCCCACCGCGCCCTCTTCGCCCAGCACATGCCAAGGCTCCAAGGCCTGGCGCAGTTCCAGTTCGATACCGCTGACGGCGTAGGCGCCTACCTTGGGAAAGCGGAACTCCAGGTGCGCCGCGAACCATTCGGCACGCAGCGGGTAGCCGGCCGCATTCAGTTCGACGATCACGTCGGCAAAGTCCTGCTCGATAAAATGCGGCAACAGGAAACGGTCATGCAACTCGGTGCCCCAGCGCGCCAGTTTCGGCGGCGCGTAAGGCTCGCGCCAGAATCGCGCCACCAGTGCGCGCAGTAACAACTGCTGGGTCAGGCTCATGCGTGCATGGGGCGGCATTTCAAAGGCGCGTAATTCGAGCAAGCCCAGGCGGCCAGTAGCGCCGTCGGGGGAGTAGAGTTTGTCGATACAGAATTCGGCGCGATGGGTGTTGCCGGTCACATCGATCAGCAAGTTGCGCAGCAGGCGATCCACCAACCACGGCGGACACTCCTCGCCCGGCGCTGGCATCTGCGCGAAGGCGATTTCCAGTTCATACAGCGCATCGTTGCGTGCCTCGTCCACCCTTGGCGCCTGGGAGGTCGGGCCGATAAACAGACCTGAGAACAAGTAGGACAGCGACGGGTGGTTATGCCAATAGCTGATCAGGCTGCGCAGCAGGTCAGGACGGCGCAGGAAGGGTGAGTCCTTGGGCGTCGCGCCGCCCAGCACAAAATGGTTGCCGCCACCGGTACCGGTGTGGCGCCCGTCGATCATGAATTTCTCGGTGGTCAGCCGGGTTTGCCGGGCTTCTTCATAGAGGAATTCGGTGCGCTCCACCAATTCGTCCCAGGTGGCGGACGGTTGTACATTGACCTCGATTACACCGGGGTCCGGCGTGACCCGGAAGTTGCTCAAACGCGTGTCTGCGGGCGGCTCGTAACCTTCCAGCAGCACCGGGCAATGCAACTCTTCGGCGGTGGCCTCGATGGCGGCCACCAGTTCCAGGTAATCCTCGACGCGTTCCAGCGGCGGCATAAACAGGTACAGGCGCCCTTCCCGCGCCTCGGCGCACAGCGCGGTGCGGGTCAGCCAGTCAGCGGACTCGTCGACCTTCGGCACACGCTCATCGCTCGGTCCCGGCTCGCCATGGCTGTGCAGTTGGGCGGTGGTTGGCAGGTCAGGTTGATCCTGATTCGGGTCGGTCGGGTGCACGAACGGATACTCCGCCGCCGCCACCCAGGGTTGGGACGCCAAAGGCAGGCGATAGCCCAGCGGCGAATCCCCCGGCACCAGGCGGCAGTGATTGTCGCGCAGGTACCAGCGACCACTCTGCCAGCGATCATTGGCTGCGGTGCGCGCCAGGGGCAGCACGTGGCCGATGATTTTATCCAGGCCCTGAGCGAAGACTTTGCGCAGGCGTTCGCGCTCCAGTTCGTCGCTCAAGCGCGGGTCCTGGGCGCTGACGTTGTGCGGCAACGCGCCCTCGCGCCACAGGTAGTAGAAGTTGTCTTCAAAGGCCGGGAACACAAAGCGCGCCGGCAGTTTCAAGCGCTCGGCGATGCTGGCCAGGAAGCGCCCGGCCATCGCGCCGTCAGCACCATAATCCTCTTGTTCATCGGCGATCAACGCGCTGTTGTGCCAGATCGGCACGCCATCTCGGCGCCAGTAACAGTTAAGCGACCAACGCGGCAGTTGCTCGCCGGGGTACCACTTGCCCTGGCCGAAATGCACCAGGCCCTTGGGCGCATAGTGCCGGCGCAGGCGTTGGAACAGCTCGGCGGACAGGCGACGCTTGTCCGGCCCCAGGGCGGCGGTGTTCCATTCAGCGCCGTCAGGGTCGTCGATAGAGACGAAGGTCGGCTCGCCGCCCATGGTCAGGCGCACGTCGTGCTTGAGCAGGTCAGCGTCGATCTGCCGGCCCAGGGCCTGGATCGCCAGCCATTGTGCTTCGGTGTAGGGCTGGGTCACCCGTGGCGCTTCCCAGATACGTTCCACCGACATCTCGTGGGTAAATTCACACTCGCACGGCTCAACCAACCCACTGATCGGAGCGGCAGATGATGGATCGGGGCTACAGGCCAACGGGATATGCCCTTCACCGGCGAACAGCCCGGAAGTCGCGTCAAGGCCGATCCAGCCGGCGCCGGGCAAATACACTTCGCACCAGGCATGCAGGTCGGTGAAGTCCACCTCGGTACCGGACGGGCCGTCGAGGGCTTTGACGTCAGCGGTCAGTTGAATCAGGTAACCAGAGACAAATCGCGCCGCCAACCCGAGGTTGCGCAGCAATTGCACCAACAACCAGGCCGAGTCGCGACAGGAGCCGGACGCGTTTTCCAGGGTGAATTCCGGGGTTTGCACGCCCGGTTCCATGCGAATCAGATAACCGATATCAGCGGCCAGGCGCTGATTGAGGCCGACGAGAAAATCCACGGCCGGCAGTGGCGTGCGGTCGATACCCGTCAGATACGCGGTCAACCTTGGAGTCAGCGGCAAGGTTTCCAGGTACGGCGCCAGCTCGCGCTGCTCATCGGCGGCATAGTTAAAAGGGATTTTTTCAGCGTAGGGTTCCAGGAAAAAGTCGAACGGGTTGAACACGGCCATCTCGGCGACCAGGTCAACTTCAATGCGCAACTCGTCAGTCTTTTCCGGGAACACCAGGCGCGCCAGGTAATTACCCTGGGGGTCTTGCTGCCAGTTGATGAAATGCTGCTCCGGCAGCACTTTCAGCGCGTAAGACAGTATCCGCGTACGGCTATGGGCTGCCGGGCGTAGCCGAACGATCTGCGGGCCGAGTTCAACAGCGCGGTCGTAGCGGTAGTGCGTAACGTGGTGCAACGCGACATGAATCGACACGGCGGCCTCCTGCGAGCCAGGGCATAAGCACAACGCGCGCAAGACTTATGCCAGTGCGGCGGTCATTGCACTTCATCGTGGGGCCCGGTGCAGTACAGCACCAAAACGGCGCCAACGTGGGTGCCGTGGTGCGAGTGACGCACATATTTGTAGCGCGGACATGAGGGTGGGCGGTGAACCTACCCGGTCAACGGTGTCTGTGTCGGGCAATCATGACTTGGCGCAGACAGCGGACTTCGACCAGTTTCTGGCGCATTTCACGGTGGCGTTTGCTGTTGAACAGCAATAACCCAAGCAATGGAAACAACAGGCTCAAGGCATATACCAGCCCATTCGGTTGATCATTGAGTGTTGGCAATACACCCAGAAAGCATACCCCCAGCAGCATCACTAACGGCCACATCCATTGGGGACGCCCGCGTGCAATCATGAAATTGCAGTGCACAATGACTAGCGTGAGTGCGATACCCACCAGGAAGGAGTACTTGGCGTTATCTGCCATGGACAGGCTTGGCATATAGCTGTCGAAGAACACCGGAACCGCAAACACGAGGGTGAAAATGCAGGCAAATATCGCCCCCATAAAGACTGGGAAATACGTCGACAGAAAACTGCGAATGCTAGGCAGCTCGTTCATTGCTCGGCCTCCTCATACAGCCCTATGGCAATTGTGCGCACGTTCCCTGACACCGCACTGCCGGTAAAACCGATGGCCGCACCCAACGCGTCCTTGATCTGCGTGACCGTTGCATGCTTGACCTCGGTGGGCGTGAACCGCTTAGGCAATTCGCCCGACAACTGCTTCAACTTGATCATCTTGGACGTCAAGCGTGGGTCGTTGATGCTCAGCAGCTCTTTGGTCAACTTGGCGCGCTCCTGTCGATTCAGGCCCCTGAGCACCTCTCTCACACTTTTCCCGGTGGCGGCCTTATTCAGCCGCACCAGCTTGACCGTTGCCAACGCCGATGAACCCACCCCAATCAACGACGCCGCATCCAGGGCAATCATGGTGTATTGGTACCATTCCTCACTGTCGAGCTGATCATTGCGTGCAGGATTGCGGACCTCATTGACCGTGCGATAGCCGCTGGCAAAACACTGCACAGAACTGGCTGCCGCAGCCGTGTAGCCGAGCGCCACGACTACCGAACTGGCGCCCGCCGAAAACGGGACCGCGACGGAACCACTGAGCACCACAATCCACCCGATGACCGCGCCGGCACACGATAGCGTGGTATTGACCGCTTCACCCACCAACCGGGACTCACGCGGATTGTCTTGCACCTGCTGGGCGAATTGCGTTGGCGCGATGTACTTCTGCGCCTCTCGCAGGATCACACGCTTGGGTGCGATGCTGCAGATGGGCTGAAATTCGCGCAGGGTGACAACGTTGAAATCGGCATCGATATACACCACACCTGCACCGACAATGGCGGGGTCGGCGTCGATGGCCGCAAACAGGCGCGGCAGGTTGATCTGGCTTTCGATGCGCTGGCGCGCCATGAACTGGGAGCGGTTGAAGTCCATGCCGATGCCGGCCAGGGGGTTGCCCATGGTTGTTCGTCCTTGAAAGTGAGGGTGGCCGATCGGGCCTCATCGGGGGCAAGCCCCCTCCCACATTTGGACCTGTGAACACAGTCAGTGTGGGAGGGGGCTTGCCCCCGATAGTGATCTAATGGGCGCCACCTTACCAAACAGACTCACCACCGACCAGAAAGCAAAACGCCAGCACGAGGCTGGCGTTTTGTAGGTTCAGGCTGCGATCAACGCGGCACCACCGGCTTGCGTGCAGGCTTGCCGCCCTTGCCCTTGGCCGCATCGCTGCGCTCCTTGGCTGCCTGCTTGTTGCGCGCCTGGGCCGCGGCCTTGGCTTGCTCACGCTTGTCCCACGGGTTGCTGCCGTCGCTGCCACGGGGTGGCAGGCCGGTGTGCTGGGTAAGGATTTTGGTCGTGGTTTCCTTAGCGACCTTGTGGCTGCCGGCCGGCGTCGAGTTTTTGCGACGGGCGCTCTGGTAGCTGTCGGTAGCCGGCTGGTGCAGCGGGATCAGCTGGTCCTTGCCCGGCCCGATCAGGTCGGCACGGCCCATGCGGGTCAGCGCTTCACGCAGCATCGGCCAGCCCTTCGGGTCGTGGTAGCGCAGGAACGCCTTGTGCAGACGGCGCTGCTCTTCGCTCTTGACGATGGTCACCGCGTCGCTCTTGTAAGTGACCTTGCGCAGCGGGTTCTTGCCCGAGTGGTACATCGCCGTGGCGGTAGCCATTGGCGAGGGGTAGAACGCCTGCACCTGGTCGGCACGGAAGCCGTTGCCCTTGAGCCACAGGGCCAGGTTCATCATGTCTTCATCGGTGGTGCCTGGGTGGGCGGCGATGAAGTACGGGATCAGGTACTGCTCCTTGCCCGCTTCCTTAGTGTACTTCTCGAACATGCGCTTGAACTTGTCATAGCTGCCAATGCCCGGCTTCATCATCTGGTTGAGCGGACCTTCCTCGGTGTGTTCCGGGGCGATCTTCAAGTAGCCACCCACGTGGTGGGTCACCAGCTCTTTCACATACTCAGGCGACTCGACGGCCAGATCGTAGCGCAGGCCGGAAGCGATCAGGATCTTCTTCACACCCGGCAACGCACGGGCGCTGCGATACAGCTGGATCAATGAAGAATGGTCGGTGTTCAGGTTCGGGCAGATGCCAGGGAACACGCAGGATGGCTTGCGGCACGCGGATTCGATTTCCGGGCTCTTGCAGGCGATGCGGTACATGTTCGCGGTCGGGCCGCCGAGGTCGGAAATCACCCCGGTGAAACCCGGGACCTTGTCGCGGATCTCTTCGATCTCGCGAATGATCGACTCTTCGGAACGGTTTTGGATGATGCGGCCTTCGTGCTCGGTGATCGAGCAGAAGGTACAGCCGCCGAAGCAGCCACGCATGATGTTCACCGAGAAGCGGATCATGTCGTAGGCCGGAATTTTCTCCTTGCCGTACGCCGGGTGGGGTACGCGGGCGTAAGGCATGCCGAACACGTAGTCCATTTCTTCGGTGGTCATCGGGATGGGCGGCGGGTTGAACCACACATCCACTTCCCCATGCTTCTGCACCAGGGCGCGGGCGTTGCCTGGGTTGGTTTCCAGGTGCAACACGCGGTTGGCGTGGGCGTAGAGCACCGCGTCGCCACGGACTTTTTCCACCGACGGCAGGCGGATCACGGTCTTGTCGCGGGTCATGCGCGGGCTGGCCAGGATCTGCACGACCTTGGCTTCTTCCGGATCATCGACCGGCCCCTTTTCCTGCTCGATGGCGCAGGCCTGGGTGTCCTGGGTGTTGACGTACGGGTTGATGATCTTGTCGACCTTACCCGGACGGTCAATGCGCGTGGAATCCACTTCGTACCAGCCGGCTGGCGTATCACGGCGGATGAACGCGGTACCGCGCACATCAGTGATGTCTTCGATCTTGTGGCCCCACGACAGGCGCTGGGCCACCTCGACGATGGCGCGCTCAGCGTTGCCGTACAGCAGGATATCGGCGGTGGCGTCGATCAGGATCGAGTTGCGCACGCGGTCCTGCCAGTAGTCGTAGTGAGCAATACGACGCAGGGAAGCTTCGATACCGCCGAGTACGATCGGCACGTTCTTGTAGGCTTCCTTGCAACGCTGGCTGTACACCAGGCTGGCGCGGTCCGGGCGTTTGCCGGCCATGCCGCCGGGGGTGTAGGCGTCGTCGGAACGGATCTTCTTGTCGGCGGTGTAGCGGTTGATCATCGAGTCCATGTTACCGGCCGCGACACCGAAGAACAGGTTCGGCTCGCCGAGCTTCATGAAATCGTCTTTGGACTGCCAGTTCGGCTGGGCAATGATCCCGACGCGGAAGCCCTGGGCCTCCAGCAGCCGGCCGATGATCGCCATGCCGAACGACGGATGGTCAACGTAGGCATCACCGGTGACGATGATGATGTCGCACGAATCCCAGCCAAGCTGATCCATCTCCTCCCTGCTCATCGGCAGGAATGGCGCAGGACCGAAACATTCGGCCCAGTACTTGGGATAGTCAAATAACGGCTTGGCTGTTTGCATGACGGTGACCGGTGTTGAGATGAAAAATCGCGGGCGCGGAATATAGCACAAAATTTGACCAATTCCGACGGCAGTAGTAGGAATTGTGGCGGTCCTGAATTGTGAACCCATTCAAATGTGGGAGCGGGCTTGCTCGCGAAGGTGGTGTGTCAGTCAATACACCTGCTGACCGATCCACCGCCTTCGCGAGCAAGCCCGCTCCCACAAACTACTCGTCGTCGTCGAAGTTGTAGCTGCCCGGCGCGAGGTTTTCGAAGCGCGTGTATTTGCCGATAAACGCCAGGCGGATAAACCCGATCGGCCCGTTCCGCTGCTTGCCGATGATGATTTCGGCGATGCCTTTGTGTTCCGTTTCGGGGTGATACACCTCGTCGCGGTACACGAACATGATGACGTCGGCGTCCTGCTCGATCGCTCCGGATTCCCGCAAGTCAGAGTTCACCGGGCGCTTGTTGGGACGTTGTTCCAGGGAACGGTTGAGCTGGGACAGCGCCACCACCGGGCAGTTGAATTCCTTGGCCAGGGCCTTGAGGGAACGGGAGATTTCGGAAATCTCGTTGGTGCGGTTGTCGCCGCTGGAACCCGGGATCTGCATCAACTGCAGGTAGTCGATCATGATCAGGGCGATGTCGCCATGCTCACGTACCAGGCGGCGGGTGCGCGCACGCATTTCGGACGGGCTGATACCAGCGGTGTCGTCGATGAACAGCTTGCGGTCATTAAGCAGGTTGACCGCCGAGGTCAGGCGCGGCCAGTCGTCGTCCTCCAATTGGCCAGAACGCACTTTGGTCTGGTCGATACGCCCCAGGGAAGAGAGCATACGCATGATCAGCGATTCGCCTGGCATCTCGAGGGAGTACACCAGCACCGCCTTGTCGCTGCGCAGTACGGCGTTTTCCACCAGGTTCATCGCAAAGGTGGTCTTACCCATGGACGGACGGCCGGCGACGATGATCAAGTCGGATGGCTGCAGGCCGCTGGTCTTTTCGTCGAGGTCGGTGTAGCCAGTGGATATACCGGTAATGGCGGCATCGGTGTTGAACAAGGTGTCGATACGGTCGATGGCCTTGGTCAGCAGGTCGTTGACACTGACCGGGCCACCGGTCTTGGGCCGCGCTTCGGCGATCTGGAAGATCTGGCGCTCGGCTTCGTCAAGGATCTCGGCGGCAGTGCGGCCTTCGGGGTTGAAGGCACTGTCGGCGATCTCGGTGCTGATACCGATCAACTGGCGCAACGTGGCCCGCTCGCGGACGATCTGCGCATAAGCCTTGATGTTGGCGACAGACGGGGTGTTTTTCGCCAGCTCACCGAGGTAGCCCAGGCCACCGACCTGGGAGGTCTGGCCTTCCTTGTCCAACTGCTCGGCCAGGGTCACCACGTCGATCGGTGAGTTCTGGTCGGCCAGCTTGGCGATGGCGCGGAAGATCAAGCGGTGGTCATGGCGGTAGAAATCACCGTCCGAGACTTGATCCAGCACGCGTTCCCAGGCGTTGTTGTCCAGCATCAAGCCACCGAGCACGGCCTGTTCGGCCTCGATGGAATGCGGCGGCACCTTCAGGGCAGCGGTTTGCAGATCGTATTGCTCAGGAGCGGAGATTTCGTTCATGGCCACTTGGAATTTGGGGTGTGTAGAAAAACAAAAGGCACGACCTGTAAACAGGATCGTGCCCGATGTTAACCGGCTGACACGCGAGGTGCCAGTCAGTTAGGTGCGACTTAAGCTGCTACCACGACAACGCGTACGGTGGCTTCAACTTCGGCGTGCAGGTGCACGGCTACGTCGAATTCGCCTACGTTGCGGATGGTGCCGTTCGGCAGACGAACTTCGCTCTTCTGCACTTCAACGCCGGAGGCGGTCAGTGCATCGGCGATGTCGTGGGTGCCGATCGAACCGAACAGCTTGCCTTCGTCACCGGCGGTGGCAGTGATAGTCACTTCCAGCTCAGCCAGTTGGGCAGCGCGAGTTTCGGCCGACGCTTTTTTGTCTGCTGCGGCTTTTTCCAGCTCAGCACGACGCTCTTCAAACGCAGCCAGGTTGGCAGCGGTTGCAGCGGTGGCTTTGCCGTATGGCAGCAGGTAGTTACGACCGTAACCGGCCTTAACGTTCACTTTGTCGCCCAGGTTGCCCAGGTTGGCGACTTTTTCCAGAAGGATCAGTTGCATGTGAAAATCCTCTAACTTTTAACCTTCACCGTTCGCGTTATCGGCGGCTTTCGACGCCAGACGACCGCGAAAATCAATCAGGCCGTCGACAATGGCCAAGACCACGAGTAACGGATAAATCAGCTGCATGAACAGCAACAGCGTGACGTACAACCCCACCAGCCAGAACCTGGCCAGGCGCTTGCGCGCAACCAGCCCATGGATCAGGGCCAGCCCGGCAAACACCAGCGGTACGCTGCAAATCGGCGCCAGCAAGGCCATCTGTGGGCCGAAGTTCGGCCCGACAACCATGCACGCCAGCAGCAACATCGCCGGCCCCGCTGGGATTCTGATACTGCGAAACTCGCGACCAAAACCACCCGGGTTGTACAACAACGCCTGCCAATAACGCCCAAGAATCAGGCTCAGCACGCTGACGA
Source organism: Pseudomonas libanensis (assembly GCF_001439685.1). Classification (GTDB taxonomy): domain Bacteria; phylum Pseudomonadota; class Gammaproteobacteria; order Pseudomonadales; family Pseudomonadaceae; genus Aquipseudomonas; species Aquipseudomonas libanensis. The sequence goes on along the minus strand of NZ_JYLH01000001.1, from coordinate 487,565 downwards.
CCTGCAACAATGCCGCAATCAGGCCGGTCAGGACCGGGGCAATCAGTGACGCAAACCGCGCTCGCTCATCTACCGACAAATGCTGGTAGAGATCCCCGAGGGCCAGCGGCAGGATCTTGACGATTTCCTGCGACAGCGCCTCGATTTGCGGGCGGAAAGCCGCGCCAAGCATCACTGAGTACACCAACCCCAATGCCACGCTGACCAGCAGCGTACGGACCCAGGACTCACTTGCGCGCAAAACCAACGCAAGGCTCGATGACCCCAGCAGTACCAGAAGTACCCGTGGATCACCCATTTGCAGCCACCAGATCAAGGCCGGCAACAAACCCAGGGCAAGAACGCCAAGGGCGTCCTTCAAACCGCGCCGCAGCAGCACAAGGCAACCTGCGGCAGCACCCAACCAATAAAGCAACGGCAATGCCGCACAGCCAGCCACTACCAGAGTGGCCTGCATACGACCGCGCATGATGAACTCAGCTAAGGCGCGCATGCATTCAATCCCTTACTACTTGTCGACTGCCCGGTCTCAGCGGCCGTGGCTGTCGGTGTAGGCCAGCAGGGCCAGGAAGCGGGCGCGCTTGATAGCGGTGGCCAGCTGACGCTGATAACGTGCTTTGGTACCGGTGATACGGCTTGGAACGATTTTGCCGGTCTCGGATACGTAGGCTTTCAGAGTGTTGAGATCTTTGTAATCGATCTCTTTCACGTCTTCAGCGGTGAAGCGGCAGAATTTACGACGACGGAAGAAACGTGCCATTTGATAGGCTCCTTAAAAGGTCCGTGGATTACTCGTCAGCGTTATCGCTGTTGTCGCTGTCATCACTATCAGCGCTATCAGCGCCTTCGTGCTCAGGACGGTCGCGACGCTCACGGCGCTCACTGCGGTTTTCTTCAGCCTTGAGCATCTCGGATTGGCCGGTAACGGCTTCTTCGCGACGGATGACCAGGTTACGGATCACTGCATCGTTGTAGCGGAAGTTGTCTTCCAGCTCGGCCAGGGCCTTGCCAGTGCACTCAACGTTCAGCATCACGTAGTGAGCCTTATGAACATTGTTGATTGCGTAGGCCAGTTGACGACGGCCCCAATCTTCCAGACGGTGGATTTTGCCGCCGTCTTCTTCGATCAGCTTGGTGTAACGCTCAACCATGCCGCCGACTTGCTCGCTTTGATCCGGGTGGACCAAAAAGATGATTTCGTAATGACGCATGAATGCTCCTTACGGGTTGTAGCCTGCCGCTCAAAAACGGTCAGACAAGGAGTGAATGACACTTATGGATCCTGCCGCAGGGGAGGCACATGCGTGCCTGCCAGGAAGGCAAGGGGCGCAATTGTAGAGAAGGGGGAGAGGCGGCGCAAGGTGATTGGTGATTATTTGAACAATCCTGAATAAACACCACAAAACCAATGTGGGAGCTGGCTTGCCTGCGATGACGGCCTGCCAGCCGATGCCAATCTACCTGACACCCCGCAATCAAACTGTGGGAGCGGGCTTGCTCGAGAAGGCGGCCTGACAGGCGACACAGCTATACCGGGTACATATCCATTCCTGCGGTAACGGCCACTTAGGGTTCCGCTCTGACAGCGGGTCACTTTGGAAAAGAGCCCCAAAGTAACCAAAGGGCTCTTGCCCCACCACTCGGCACCTCGCCTAGGCTCGGTGTGCCCGTAATCCGCCAGTGATTTGGGGGGCCGCCGCCACGCGCCATCCATGGCGCGGGGCGGCTAAACCGGCATCCCTGCCGGTTTACCCCCCAAATCCCTGTCGAATTCCGGCCAGCGTGGTTTAACGGGGCGCCTGAGATCAAGATCAAGAGCGGCTCGCTTCGCATCGTGGTTACCGTTGAGCGCTACAGAGTTGTGTAGATACCTATGCTGCGATGACCATGGCACCGGCAACATTTCTGCCGACTGACACTCCGTCATCGCGGGCAAGCCCGCTCCCACATTTGATCACTTCTTGGGCTTGGCCTTGGCTTTCGCACCACGCTGACGCTGGGCTTCAAACAGGCAAACACCCGTCGCAACCGAAACATTGAGGCTGCTGACGCTACCAGCCATCGGCAAATGCACCAGGTAATCGCAATGCTCACGGGTCAGGCGACGCATGCCTTTGCCCTCGGCGCCCATGATCAGGATGGTCGGGCCGGTGAGGTCCTGGTCATAAATACTGACCTCGGCCTCGCCTGCCGTACCCACGACCCACAGGCCGCGCTGCTGGAGTTTCTCCAGGGTGCGCGCGAGGTTGGTCACAGCCACCAGCGGAATCACTTCCGCCGCGCCGCAAGCCACCTTACGCACGACCGGCGTCAGGGTTGCCGACTTGTCTTTAGGCACGATCACCGCCAGCGCACCGGCAGCGTCTGCCGAACGCAGGCAGGCGCCGAGATTGTGCGGGTCGGTCACGCCGTCCAGCACCAGCAGCAGTGGCGCGCCTTCGGTACGGTCGAGCAGCTCGTCGAGCATCGCTTCGCCCCAGACCTGGCTTGGACTGACGTCCGCCACCACGCCCTGGTGTACACCTTCGACCCAGACGTCCATTTCACGACGCTCGGCCTGGCCGATGGCCACCTTGTTTTGCGTGGCCAGTTCGACCAGCGCCTGTACACGCGGCTCGCTGCGGCCTTCGGCCAACCACACCTGTTTGACGCGCTTGGGGTGGTGACGCAGCAGTGCTTCTACGGCGTGCACGCCGTAGATTTTTTCCAGACTCATGACTTGGCCTTAGGTTTGCGCGACCCGCCGCTCTTCGCGGGGGCCGAACCCGCTTTAGGCGGGCCTTTACGGTGTTTACTCGGCTTGCTCGACGGCTTTTCCGCCCCTTGGGACTTTCCCCCAGACGCCGCTTTACCACCGCTTTTGGCTTCGTTGAGCAACTGCTGCTTCAACTCGCGGCTCTTGCGCAATTCGGCGTTTTTCGCCGCGGCATCGCTTGGGCGGTAAGCTTCTGGAGCCTTTTCCTTGGCCGACGAACGACGACCGGCCTTGGCCGGTGCAGGCTCGGCGACTGCCGCTTTAGCAGGAGCCCCTTTGCCCTTGGCAGTCGGGGCCGCGGTTTCGCTGCCACGCTTTTTACGGCCAGTCGGCTCTGCGGGTTTGTCAGGCATGCCGAAGTCGATCTTGCGCTCGTCGAGATCGACGCGCATGACCTGCACTTCCACGGTATCGCCCAGGCGGAAGCTGCGTCCGGTGCGCTCGCCCGCCAGGCGGTGATGCACAGGGTCGAAGTGGTAGTAGTCACCCGGCAGGGCGGTGACGTGCACCAGGCCCTCGACGTAGATGTCGGTCAGCTCTACGAACAGGCCAAAACCGGTCACGGCGGTGATCACACCCGGGAACGTCTCGCCCACGCGATCCTTCATGAACTCGCACTTGAGCCAGTTCACTACGTCGCGGGTGGCTTCGTCGGCGCGGCGCTCACTCATGGAGCACTGCTCGCCCAGCTGTTCCAGGGCCGCCTCGTCGTACGGATAGATCCGTGCCTTCGGAATGGTCATGGCACCGGCGCGCTTGACGTGCGGGGTGTTCTGCTTGGAGTGGATCACGCTGCGGATCGCCCGGTGCGTGAGCAAATCCGGGTAGCGACGAATCGGCGAGGTGAAGTGGGTATACGCCTCGTAATTCAAGCCGAAGTGGCCCTGGTTATCGGCGCTGTATACCGCCTGACTCAGGGAACGCAGCATCACGGTCTGGATCACGTGGTAATCCGGCCGGTCCTTGATGCTCGCCAGCAGAGCCTGGTAATCCTTCGGCGTCGGGCCGTCCTTGCCTTTGTGCAGGGACAGGCCGAGTTCGCCGAGGAAGGCGCGAAGTTTTTCCAGGCGCTCCGGCGGCGGGCCGTCGTGCACACGGTACAACGCAGGAATTTCGTGCTTCTTGAGGAACTCGGCAGTGGCCACGTTGGCCGCCAGCATGCACTCCTCGATCAGCTTGTGCGCGTCGTTACGGGTGGTCGGGGTGATCGCCGCAATCTTGCGCTCGGAGCCGAAGACAATGCGGGTTTCCTGGGTTTCGAAATCGATCGCGCCACGGGTATGACGGGCACCCAGCAAGACCTTGTACAGCGCGTACAACTGCTTGAGGTGCGGCACCACGTCAGCGTATTCGCTGCGCAAGGCCTTGGCTTCGCTGGTCTTCGGCGTTTCCAGGATGGTGCTGACCTTGTTGTAGGTCAGGCGTGCCTGGGAGTGGATCACCGCTTCGTAGAACTGGTAGTCGGTCATCTCGCCGGTTTTCGAGATGGTCATCTCGCACACCATGGCCAAGCGGTCGACTTTCGGGTTCAGGGAGCACAGGCCGTTGGACAGCTGCTCAGGCAACATCGGAATCACGCGCTCAGGGAAGTACACGGAGTTGCCGCGCACCTGGGCTTCGTTATCCAGGGCCGAACCGATCTTCACGTAGCTGGAGACGTCGGCAATCGCGACGAACAGCTTCCAGCCGCCGGAGAACAGGCGCAGCTTGCCGGGCTTGGCTTCGCAATAGACCGCATCGTCGAAGTCGCGGGCATCTTCGCCGTCGATGGTGACGAACGGCAGGTGACGCAGGTCGATGCGTTTTTCTTTGTCTTTGTCTTCGACTTCCGGCTTGAGCTTGGCGGCTTCCTTGAGCACCGCATCAGGCCAGACGTGAGGAATATCGTAGGTGCGCAGCGCGACGTCGATTTCCATGCCCGGCGCCATGTAGTTGCCGACCACTTCAACGATGTCGCCCTGGGGCTGGAAGCGCGCAGTCGGCCAATGGGTGATCTTCACCTCGACGAACTGGCCGACCTTGGCGGCGCCATTGCGGCCTGGCGTGATCAGCACTTCCTGCTGGACCTTCGGGTTATCCGGCACCACAAAGCCGATGCCGCCTTCTTCGAAGTAACGGCCGACGATGGATTCGTGGGCACGAGACACCACTTCGACGATCACGCCTTCACGACGACCGCGACGGTCGAGGCCGGAAACGCGCGCCAGGGCACGGTCGCCGTCGAACACCAGGCGCATTTGCGCGGGGCTCATGAACAGGTCGTCGCTGCCGTCGTCCGGGATCAGGAAGCCAAAGCCGTCACGGTGGCCGGCAATGCGGCCAAGGATCAGGTCGAGCTTGTCTACCGGCGCATAGGTGCCGCGGCGGGTGTAGATCAGTTGCGCGTCGCGCTCCATGGCGCGCAGGCGGCGGCGCAGGGCTTCGAGCTGGTCTTCGGTGGTCAGACCGAATTCTTCGACCAACTGCTCGCGGCTAGCAGGCGAACCACGATCGGCGAGGTGCGCCAGGATCAGTTCGCGGCTAGGAATAGGGTTTTCATATTTTTCCGCTTCACGAGCGGCCTCGGGATCGAGGGACTGCCAATCGGCCATTAGAGAGTTTTCACCTTGTCTATATGTGGGTTAGTTTGGCATACGCGTATTGAAACGGGAAATTTCAGGTATCAACAAGCGTTTAAAAGCCTTTCGCGACCCCCGGCGCGCACCTTGCACGACCACTGGCGAAATTTTCCAGGCTTTTTTCATGGCAGGGGTTTACAGCGCAAATATCGCTCCGTATAGTGCGCGCCATCGACGACGGCAACGTTGTTAGATAATGCCCAGGTGGTGAAATTGGTAGACACGCCAGCTTCAGGTGCTGGTGATCGCAAGGTCGTGGAAGTTCGAGTCTTCTCCTGGGCACCAAATTCAGATCAAACCCGCGAAAGCGGGTTTTTTCGTTTCAGACCTTTGATTTTTAACGAAAAAATTGATTTATATTTTTCAAATCAGGGGTTTACAGATTAAAAAGCCCGCCGTATAGTTCGCCCCATCGACAGCGGCAACGTTGTTCGATAATGCCCAGGTGGTGAAATTGGTAGACACGCCAGCTTCAGGTGCTGGTGATCGCAAGGTCGTGGAAGTTCGAGTCTTCTCCTGGGCACCAAATTCAGATCAAACCCGCGAAAGCGGGTTTTTTCGTTTCTGACGCCAGAAAAACTCCCCAGTGATTTCCCCCTCATCCGCACTTGAGAAGTTTTATCGTTTATCCTTGCAATGATTTGTTGCATATAGCGAGGAACACTTCGGATGATGATCCGCGATAACCGACTCAAGACATCCCTTCTGCGTGGCCTGGGCCTCACCCTGCTCGGCCTGACCCTGCTCTCGCCCGCCGCCTACTCCGCCGACAAGATCGCCCTGACCTTGTACAACGGCCAACACAAGGAAGTCGGCGATGAACTCGCCAAAGCCTTCGAAGCCAAGACTGGCATTCACGTTAACGTGCGTAAAGGCAGCAGCAATCAGTTGGCCAGCCAGGTCGTCGAAGAAGGTGACCGCTCCCCTGCCGACGTGATCTATACCGAAGAATCGCCGCCGCTGAACAAGCTCGGCGAGCAAGGCTTGCTGGCGAAGATCGATGCCAGCACCCTGGATGTACTGCCCAAGGATTACGTCGGCCGTAACGGCGATTGGATGGGCGTGACCGCCCGCACCCGCGTCGTGGCTTTCAACCCAAAACTGATCGCTGAAAAAGACCTGCCCAAGTCCGTATTGGACTTCGCCGGCCCCGAATGGCAAGGCAAGGTCGGCTTCGTACCCACCAGCGGCGCGTTCCAGGAACAAGCGGTGGCGATCATCAAGCTGCACGGCCGAGAAGCCGCGGAAGAATGGCTGACCGGCCTGCGCGCCTTCGGCAAGGTGTACAGCAACAATATGGTCGCCCTCAAGGCCGTGGAAAACGGCGAAGTGGCCACCGTGCTGGTGAACAATTACTACTGGTTCGCTCTGAAAAAGGAAAAAACCAACCTGGACTCCCAACTGCACTATTTCACTGATGGCGATGCTGGCGGCCTGATCACCGTGTCCTCCGCTGCCGCACTCAAATCCAGCAAGCATCCCAAAGAAGCTCAGCAATTGTTGGCATTCATGGCCAGCGAAGAAGGCCAGCGCGTGATCACCAACACGTCGGCGGAGTACCCGCTGCGCAAGGGCATGGAATCGAACCGCGGCCTCAAGCCATTTAGCGAACTGCAGCCACCAAAGGTCACCCCCGCAGACCTGGGCAACGCCGAAGAAGCCCTGGAACTGGAACGTGACGTTGGCCTGAACTGATGAACCCATCGCTTTCCGTCGCGGGGTTCACCCCCCGTCGCAAACGCCCGTCGATCTGGCTGCTGCTGCCCGTGCTGTTGCTGGTTGGCCTGAGCCTGTTGCCGCTCGTCTATGTCGGGCTCAAGGCCTGGCAGGCGGGCTGGACGGAGGCGGTGCATCTACTGTGGCGACCTTATGTGTTCGGGCTGCTGCGCAACACGCTGGCATTGATGGTCGGCGTGACCCTGACCTGCGGCGTAATCGGCCTGTCCCTGGCCTGGCTGCTGGAACGCAGCAACCTGCCAGGACGGCGCATCTGGGGCGTGATCCTGTGCCTGCCGTTTGCCGTGCCGGCGTTTGTCAGCAGCTTTACCTGGGTGTCGCTGAGCGCCAACTTCGAAGGGCTCGGCGGCGCGATCCTGGTGATGAGCCTGTCCAAGTACCCGCTGGTATTCCTGCCGGTGGCGGCGACGTTGCGCAACCTTGACCCGTCCCTGGAAGAATCCGCCCGCACCCTGGGGCTGAACCGCTGGGGCGTGTTCCTGCGCATTACCTTGCCGCTGCTGTGGCCGTCGCTGCTGGCCGGGGCGCTGCTGATCGCCCTGCACATGCTGGTGGAGTTCGGCGCGTTGTCGATCATTGGCCTGCAGACCTTTACCACGGCGATCTACCAGCAATTCGAACTGGAATTCAGCAATGCCAATGCCGCGATGCTCTCGGCGGTGCTGCTGGTGATGTGCCTGACCTTGCTGTGGCTGGAGCTGCGCGTGCGCGGCAAAGGCCGGCACGTGCGCATAGGCCAGGGTGCGGCGCGACATGCCGGACAGGTCCCGCTGGGCAAATGGACGCCTTTGGGCCAGGTGTATTGCCTTGGGCTGGCGATCATTGGCAGCGGTATCCCCCTGGGGATGCTCGGTTACTGGCTGGCCGTAGGCTCATCTGCAGCGTTTCCGATGGCAGAGATAGGTGAGGCGCTGCTGTCCTCCCTGGCACTGTCCCTGGGCGGCGCAGCATTGTGCCTGGTGCTGGCGGTGCCAGTGGGACTGCTGGTGGTGCGCTACAAAGGTCAGCTGGCGATCTGGGCCGAGCGCCTGCCTTATCTACTGCATGCCCTGCCCGGCCTGGTGATTGCGCTGACGCTGGTGTATTTCGCCCTGCACTACGTGCCGAGCCTGTACCAGACCTCGGCGTTGCTGTTGATCGCGTATGCGCTGCTGTTCTTGCCCTTGGCCCAGGCGCCGATTCGCACGGCGCTGAACAAGGCCGCACCGCAATTGGAAGAGGCGGCACGCACGTTGGGTGCATCGTCGTTCAGTGCGTTTTGTCGGGTGACGCTGCCGATTATCTTCCCGGCGTTGGGGGCGGCATTTGCACTGGTGTTCCTGGATGCGATGAAGGAGTTGACCGCGACTTTGCTGCTCAGTCCGACCGGGCTGAATACCTTGGCGACTGCCGTTTGGGCACATACCTCGAATGTGGAGTTTGCGGCGGCGGCGCCTTATGCAGCGTTGTTGATATTGGTGTCGGGGTTGCCGGTGTATCTGCTCACGACTCGGATGTATCTGAGTCGCTGAAACCGCTATCGCAGGCAAGCCAGCTCCCACACTCAACTGCATTCCAAAGTTGGAACTCGGTCAACTGTGGGAGCTGGCTTGCCTGCGATGAGGCCCGTCCAGACAACCTCAAGCCCTGAACTGCCCCAGGCTCGCCTTCAACTGCGCCGCCAACCCATCCAGCACCTTCCCACTGGCCGTCGTCTCCACCACCGCTTGCGCCGCACGCTCGGCCTGGGCATGGATCACCTCGACGCGCCCACGTACTGCATGCGCGCCTTGGGCCTGATGCTCGGCCGCTCGTGTCGCCAGGCCAATCGCCGCATGCACCTGCTCCACAGAAGCTTGCACCGTCTGCTGCAGGCGCACGCTGTCGCGCAGCACCAGCAAACCTTCATTGGCCTGGCGCCCAGCCTTGCCGATGGTTTCCACCGCCTCACGCGCGCCCTGCTGCAAAGCGACGATATGCGCCTGGATATCACCAGTGGAGCTTTGGGTCTTGCTGGCCAGCGCCCGCACTTCGTCCGCCACCACCGCAAAACCGCGACCGGTCTCGCCGGCCCGTGCTGCTTCAATGGCCGCGTTAAGGGCCAGCAGGTTAGTTTGCTCGGCGATACCGTGGATCACGGTCAGCACGACTTCGATCTGCTCGCTTTGCTGGGCCAGGCGCTCGATGACCTGGGAACCGGCCTGGACCTGTCCTGCCAACGCCTCGATCAAGTTGCCGACTTCGGCCGAAGTGCGCGAGTTTTCATCCGTGGCCTGGCGAATATCCACCACCTGTTGCAACGCCGCCTGCATCGCATGGCTTTCGGCCTGGGCCTCGTCGGCCATTTGCGAGAGCGCGCGCAAACTCTCCGCCACTTCATCACGCTGCAAGCCAGCGGCAGCATCGGCGCCGGCATTGCGCAACGTCATTGCACCGATTTCAACACCGGTGCGCTGGGCCACATCGCCTGCTTCGCGCACGATGGGTTGCAACTTATCCACAAAGCGATTGACCGCCGAGGCCATGTCACCGATTTCGTCCTTGCTGTTGATCTGCACGCGCTTGGTGAGATCGCCCTCGCCTGCCGCCAGGTCATCCATCGCCGCGATCAGCAGCTTCAAGCGGTTGACCACGCGCCGACCGAGTACGATGGCGATCAGCAGCAATACGCCAAGCCCCACCAAGGCCAGGCCCATGCCGATGCGCCAGCGCAGGGTGCCCGCAGCTTCCTGCACGGCACTGGCGGTATTGGCGGTCATCTGGGTGGCAGTGGCTTGTGCCGATTGCAGCCTGGCGCCCATGGCGGCGGCACTATCAGCCGCAGCACCCTTGAGGCTGTCGCCTACCAATTGATCCCCACTGGCGATCAGCGCGGCAAAGCGCTTATCCAATGCCTGTAGATCAGCCTCGACCGCAGCGGTCGACACCCCCATGCGCACCTTGCCGATTTCCACGCCGTTGGGGCTGATGGACGCTTCGACGTAATACACAGAAGGATCTGTCTTCGCCGCATCCAGGACTTTATCCAGGGCACGCTCACCTGCGCCCTTTGCCAGCAGGGCCTGGTTGATCGGGTTTTCACGGTTCAGATAACGGGTCAGGTGCTCCCCCGCCGCATCGTCGTAAACCACAAACAATACATTGGGATTGCGCTGGGCACGCCGGGCGAACTCCGACAGCGTCGGCACATCACTGTCCCACATGGCGCGGGGAGCCACGGAAGCCAACAATTGCGCCATATCATTGGCAGAGTCCTGCAGGTCTTTTTCCAGGGTCGCACGCAGCTGCTTCTGTTCTTCCTGCAAGCGCGTAGAAAGCCCGGCCGTCAGACGCTGGCGGGTGCTGGTAGACAGGCTGTCCAGGCTGGAGGTGACTTCCTTGCCCGCCTGGGCCAATTCGCCAGACAGCTTCTGGCTGTCGATACCCAGGCGATTGCTCAAATCGGCCTCCAGTGCAGTGACCGTGCTCCGCGTCAGAGCGACGGCCACCAGCACTTGCACCAAAAGAGCGATACCAAGGGTAACGAAGACCGGCCGCAACAGCCGGCTTTGTAACAATGAGAGAACGGCAGACATCGGGAATCCCTCCACCACGGGTGCCATTAAATTGATAGCACCGCGAAAGAGAGAAACACAGCAAGGGTCGTGCCGCCTGGCCTGCAGTTACGACAAAGGGCTCCCGAAGGAGCCCTTTGCTTTTTACATCAACAGCTTATTAAGCGAACGGGTGACGCAGCACGATGGTCTCGTTGCGGTCCGGCCCCGTCGAAATAATGTCGATCGGTGCGCCGATCAACGCTTCAATACGCTTGATGTAGGCACGGGCGTTGGCTGGCAGCTCTTCCAGGGTCTTGGCACCCACGGTCGATTCGGTCCAGCCCGGCACTTCTTCGTACACTGGCTGCAGACCTACGTAGCTGTCGGCGTCGGTCGGAGCGACGTCGTTGCCTTCTGCATCTTTGTAGCCGATGCAGATGTTGATGGTTTCCAGACCGTCGAGGACGTCCAGCTTGGTCAGGCAGATGCCCGAGATGCTGTTCACATCGATAGCGCGACGCAGGATAACGGCGTCGAACCAGCCGCAACGACGAGCACGGCCGGTAGTGGCGCCGAATTCGTGGCCTTGCTTGGCCAAGTGCGCACCGACGTCGTCGAACAGCTCAGTCGGGAATGGACCCGAACCGACACGGGTGGTGTAGGCCTTGGTGATGCCCAGGATGTAGTCCAGGAACATCGGGCCAACGCCTGAACCTGTGGCAACGCCGCCAGCGGTGGTGTTGGAGCTGGTCACGTACGGGTAGGTACCGTGGTCGATGTCCAGCAACGAACCCTGGGCGCCTTCGAACATGATGTCCTTGCCGGCGCGACGCAGGTCGTGCAGCTCGGCCGTCACGTCCAGCATCAGCGGCTTGAGCAGCTCAGCGTATTCCTTGCACTCGGCCAGGGTCTTTTCGAACTCGATGGCCGGCTCTTTGTAGTAACCCACCAGCATGAAGTTGTGGTAATCCACCAGTTCACGCAGTTTGTCTTCAAAGCGCGGCATGTTGAGCAGGTCGCCCACACGCAGGCCACGACGGGCAACCTTGTCTTCGTAGGCCGGGCCGATACCGCGACCGGTAGTACCGATCTTCAGCTCGCCACGCGCCTTTTCACGGGCCTGGTCCAGCGCAACGTGGAAGGACAGGATCAGCGGGCAGGACGGGCTGATACGCAGGCGCTCACGCACCGGTACACCCTTCTCTTCCAGCTTGATGATCTCGCGCAACAGGGCGTCAGGTGCAACCACCACGCCGTTGCCGATCAAGCACTGCACGCCTTCGCGCAGTACGCCCGACGGGATCAGGTGCAAGACGGTTTTTTCGCCATCGATGACCAGGGTGTGGCCAGCGTTGTGGCCACCTTGGTAGCGCACTACGGCGGCAGCATGTTCGGTCAGCAGATCAACGATCTTGCCTTTGCCCTCATCACCCCATTGGGTGCCCAGGACTACGACATTCTTACCCATAACACTTGTCCTCATTCGCGCAAACTTGGTGCCGGCGGTGGCCGGCAGGAAAACTCAAGAAGCCAGTGGCGATACTTGCCAAAGCCCGTTCTGCTGAATCAATTGCCGGTCGCAGTCCGCTTCACGGGCGGCGGCCAATGGCTGCCCAGGCAAGGCCTGGACTACACGCTGACCCTCACTGCGTAACTGGCAAACCTGCTGCCAGAGCGCTGCGTCCGTACTGTCGGGCATCCAGATGCCACCAGACGGCAGCTCGACCTCAGCACGCCCCAGGGTCACCAGGGTTTTCAAATCGGTGGAAAAACCAGTGGCCGGACGCGCACGACCGAAGTCAGCGCCGATATCGTCATAACGACCACCCTGGGCGATGGCTTGGCCAACACCCGGGACAAATACCGCGAACACCACACCGGTGTGGTAGTGGTAGCCGCGCAATTCACCCAGATCAAAATACAGCGGCAGCTCCGGGAACCGTGCCGACAAGCGCTCGGCAATCGCCAGCACATCATCCAGTGCCGCCAATACCGGTGCCGGCGCATTGGCCAGGCGCTCACGCGCAGCCACCAGCACTTCACGGCCACCGCACAGGTCCACCAGCGCCCGCAGCATGTCGGCCAATTCAGCCGGTACACCCTCGGTCAGCGCAATCACTTCATCGATGGCCTTGCGTTGCAGGGCATCGAACAGTTGCTGCTCTACTTCGCCGGACAAGCCGGCCGCACGGGCCAGGCCGCGATAGATACCGACGTGCCCTAGGTCCATGTGGACATCCGGCACATCCGCCAGTTGCAGCATGGCCAGCATCAGGCTGATCACTTCAACATCGCTGCTCGGGCTGGCATCGCCGTACAACTCGGCGCCCAACTGGATCGGGCTACGGGAAGACGACAAGGCACGCGGCTGGGCATGTAGCACGCTGCCTGCGTAGCACAGGCGGCTTGGACCTTCGCGGCGCAGAGTGTGTGCATCGATGCGCGCCACTTGCGGCGTGATGTCGGCACGGAACCCCATCTGCCGGCCCGATTGCGGGTCGATGACCTTGAAGGTGCGCAGATCCAGGTCCTGGCCCGCGCCGGTCAGCAGGGATTCCAGGTACTCGATATGGGGAGTCACGACAAACTCGTAACCCCAGCTCTGGAACAGATCCAACACCTGGCGACGCGCTATTTCAATGCGCGCAGCTTCTGGTGGCAGTACTTCTTCGATGCCATCTGGCAGCAGCCAGCGGTCTACCGTTGCCATTACGCCATTCCCCTATGATCCGGGCGGCCAGCCTTCGGCCGAGCCTTGAGTGAAGCAGAAAATACCCGCCCCCTGCATAAACCACGCGCAAGAGCGACGTGACGAATGGCCTGTAACCGGCCTCGTCGGGCACTTTCCTCGAAAAACCTGTCACGCCTGCCGAATCAAACATGCAGACGCAAAAAAGCCGGGAATTTCCCGGCTGCCGCATCATACACCCGTTTTCTGAAAGGAGCACCCCGCCAGGCATTTTAGCCGCCCGACGGAGTGCGTCCTACAGAATTACAGGCTGGTTACTTGGACTTTTCCAGGTAGCGGAAGAAGTCGCTGCTTGGGTCCAGCACCATGACGTCGGTTTTGTTCGCGAAGCTTTCACGATAGGCGCGCAGGCTACGGTAGAACGCGTAGAACTCCTGGTCCTGGCCGTAGGCCTTGGCGTAGATCGCCGCGGCTTGGGCATCACCATCACCACGGGCCTCTTCAGACTCGCGATAGGCTTCTGCCAGCAGGACACGGCGCTGACGGTCGGCATCCGCACGGATACCCTCTGCCAGCTCGTTACCCTTGGCGCGGTGCTCACGGGCCTCGCGCTCACGCTCGGTGCTCATGCGCTCGAACACGCTGCGGTTGACTTCCTTGGGCAGGTCGATCGCCTTGACCCGGACATCGACCACTTCGATACCCAGCTCTTTTTCCGCCATGGTGTTCAGCGAACGCGTGATGTCAGCCATCAGCGCATCCCGCTCACCGGAGACCACCTCGTGCAGGGTGCGTTTACCAAACTGGTCACGCAGGCCCGATTCCAGACGACGCGAAAGACGCTCGTCAGCAATCTGCTTGAGGCCGGAGGTCGCGGTGTAGAAGCGCTCGGCATCCTTGACGCGCCACTTGGCGTAGGCGTCGACCATCACGGCTTTCTTTTCCAGGGTCAGGAAGCGCTGTGTCGGTGCATCCAGGGTCATCAGGCGGGCGTCAAACTTGCGCACCTGGTTGACGTAGGGGACTTTCACATGCAGGCCCGGCTGGACATCCGCCTGGACCACGCGACCGAATTGCAGCAGCACCGCACGCTCGGTCTGAGCCACGATGTAGAAGCAGTTCCAGGCAGCGATGACCACGACGACGCCCACAATCAGGGCGGTCAGCGATTTATTGCTCATCAACGACTCTCCCTGGTACGTGTTTGCTGTTGCAGCAAGTCAGCGGCCGCACGGGCGCTCGCTTCGTTGGCAGCGGCATTGGAACCGGTAGACGGTGCGCTGGTGCCACTACGACCACCTTCGATCATCTTGTCCAGCGGCAAGTACAGCAGGTTGTTCTGCCCCCCCTTGCTGCCAGTCACGAGAACCTTGCTGGTGTTGCTGAAGACTTCCTGCATGGTGTCCAGGTACAGACGCTCGCGGGTGACTTCCGGCGCCTTGCGGTACTCGGCCACCAGCTTGGTAAAGCGATCTGCCTCACCCTTGGCGCGGGACACTACTTCATCGCGGTAGCCGTTGGCGTCCTCGATGATGCGCTGGGCCTGACCACGGGCTTCCGGCACGACGCCGTTGGCGTAGGTTTCAGCCTGGTTGCGCGAACGCTGCTCGTCTTCACGGGCGCGGATCACGTCATCAAAGGCTTCCTGCACTTCACGCGGTGCCGCTGCGCTCTGTACGTTTACCTGGGTGACGGTGATACCGGTGCGATAGGTATCGAGGAAGCGTTGCAGCCGCTCCTTGATTTCACTGGCCATCAATTCACGACCTTCGGTGAGCACCTGGTCCATGGCGGTGGAACCCACCACGTGGCGCAGGGCACTTTCGGTTGCGTGTTGCAGGCTGATTTCCGGCTGGTCGACGTTCAGCACGAAGTCCTGCAGGTTGCTGATCTTGTACTGCACGGTCAGCGGCACTTCGACGATGTTCTCGTCTTCGGTCAGCATCTGGCCCTGCTTGGTGTACGCCCGCTCACGCGTGACGTTCTCCATGTACTTCTTGTCGATCGGTGGGAAATAGATATTCAGGCCCGGGCCGACGGTCTCGTAGTACTTGCCGAAACGCAGCACCACGGCCTGCTCCTGCTCGTCCACAACGTATACCGCACTGTAGAGCCACACGGCCGCCAGCACGACAAGACCCAGGCCCAACAGGCCATAGCCACCGCCCTTGCTTGTGCGACCGCCGTCGTCACCACCACGTTTTTTTCCACCACCGAACAACCCATTCAGGCTTTCCTGCAGCTTTCGGAAGGCCTCGTCGAGATCCGGTGGCCCCTTGCGGTCGCCATTATTGCGGCGCTTACCACCCCAAGGATCCTGATTATTCGAGTTGCCACCCGGCTCATTCCAAGCCATAGCGCTCTCCATCTGATAAAGCAAAGACGCACCCACGGCGCGCCGACCAATGCTACAGAATGCCTGCTACCGCGGCACAACCGCTTTAGGAGGCTTTTATTGCAAAGTGTGTTGTTCGATGAACTCTGCCGGTACAACACCCTCTCGACTGACCAGCCGATTGAGTTCCGAGCGCGGCAATCGAACGGCCAGCAAGCTGACACCTTCTTCGTCGTGTTCTTCTTTCTGTACCGCGCCCAACTCGAAAAACTGTGCACGCAGTCGAGCAAAACGCTGAGGCAAGCGCAAGGTACCGACGAACAAATCGCTGCCAAGCAATTCGGCAATGGCTTGTTCAAGCAGCTCCAGGCCACTGCCATCACGCGCCGACAACCAGACCCGCTGGGGCTTGCCGTTTTCGTCGCGCTGGATCTGTGGCTCAACGCCTTCAAGCAAATCGAGTTTGTTATAGACCTCGAGAATCGGCAAGTCCTGGGCACCAATCTCGCCCAGCACCACCATGACCTGTTCAATTTGCAGCATGCGATCCGGTTCGGCCGCATCGATCACGTGCAAGAGCAGGTCGGAATTGCTCGACTCTTCAAGCGTAGACCGAAAGGCCTCGACCAGCTTGTGGGGCAAGTGACGGATGAAGCCCACTGTATCGGCCAGGACAATCGGCCCCAGGTCGTCGATATCCAGGCGGCGCAGGGTCGGGTCGAGGGTTGCGAACAGTTGGTCGGCCGCATACACGTCCGATTTCGTCACGTTGTTGAACAGCGTGGATTTGCCGGCGTTGGTATAGCCCACCAGGGAAACGGTCGGGATATCCGCGCGGGTACGGCCACGTCGCGATTGCTCGCGCTGGCTGCGCACTTTCTCCAGGCGGCCCTTGATCTGGCGCAGGCGAACGCGCAGCAGACGCCGGTCGGTTTCCAGCTGGGTTTCACCGGGGCCACGCATACCGATACCGCCACCCTGGCGCTCAAGGTGAGTCCAGCCGCGAACCAAGCGGGTGCTCATGTGGTCAAGCTGGGCCAGTTCGACCTGGAGCTTGCCTTCATGGGTACGGGCGCGCTGGGCAAAAATATCGAGGATCAGGCCGGTACGGTCAATCACGCGACACTCGAAGACACGTTCGAGGTTACGCTCCTGACTGGGCGTGAGAATGTGATTGAAGATCACCAGATCGGCTTCTTCGGCATGAACCAGGTCGCGCAATTCCTCGACCTTGCCGCTGCCAATCAGGTATTTGGCGGTTGGCCGATGACGCGGCACGTTAAAAAACGCAACGGTCTCGGCGCCGGCCGAATTTGCCAACTCCTGAAACTCCTGCGGATCTTCGCGCGCCTCAGGGTCCTGTCCATCCAAGTGAACGAGGATTACTCGCTCACCACCACCGTGGCGCTCAAAGAACAAAGGAGACTCCTATCAGGCGTTACCTGGCTCAGCGTCACCCTGTTCGTCACCTGCTGCGCTAGGCAGACGGATTGGACGAACTGGAACGACTGTCGAGATAGCGTGCTTGTAGACCATCTGGCTGACGGTGTTTTTCAGCAGGATCACGAACTGGTCGAACGACTCGATCGTACCTTGCAGCTTGATACCGTTGACCAGATAGATGGAAACCCCCACTTTCTCTTTACGTAAAGTATTCAAGTAAGGGTCTTGTAGCGAATGCCCTTTTGACATGTGCCGCACTCCTTTAAGGATCAATAATAAAAAATCGGAAAATAGATAGCTTATGGCCGCCACACCCCCAAGGATAGACGGCAATTGCAAGGACTCAGCTCAATATGGAGACCGTTCCCAAGTATTTCAAGGCGCGTGACAGATTGTCGCTGTCCAGGCTGTCCAACCAGTGCAATTCGCTCCAGCTGCGCAGCCAGGTGAACTGGCGCTTCGCCAATTGGCGCGTGGCAATGATGCCGCGCTCCTGCATTTCGGCTGACGTCAGCTTGCCATCCAGATGATCCCAGACTTGGCGGTAGCCTACAGCGCGTATCGAAGGCAACCCGGGATGCAAGTCACCTCTTGAACGCAGTGCTACGACCTCCTCCACAAACCCCTGTTCCAACATAATTGTGAATCTTTGTGCAATTCGTTCATGCAGCACCTGGCGATTTGCCGGAGCGATGGCCAGGTTCGCCACAGTATAGGGCAATTGTGACTGACCAGATGCGCCTGCGTCAGCACTTTGCGCACTTTGTTTGAGCCGGTGTTCAGTCATGGTCTGGCCACTCACGCGCCAGACTTCCAAGGCGCGGGTAAGACGCTGGGGGTCATTGGGGTGAATGCGCGCCGCCGACACCGGATCCACCGCAGACAATTGATCGTGCAGGGCTTGCCAGCCAAGGCGTGCAGCCTGTTCTTCGAGTTCGGCGCGCACTTGGGCATCGGCGGGCGGCATATCGGCCAAACCTTCCTGCAAAGCCTTGTAGTAAAGCATCGTACCCCCCACCAGCAGCGGAATATTGCCCCGCGCGGTGATCTCGGCCATGGCCGCCAAGGCATCGGTGCGAAAATCCGCTGCCGAATAGCTCTCGGCCGGGTCGATGATGTCGATCAAACGGTGCGGATACTGGGCCAACAACGCTTTCGACGGCTTGGCGGTACCAATGTCCATGCCCCGGTAAACCAGGGCAGAGTCAACGCTGATCAGCTCGCATGGCAACACCTTGGTCAGCTCGATGGCCAGGTCGGTCTTGCCGGCGGCCGTGGGGCCCATCAGGAAGATCGCGGGGGGCAAGGCACTCATCAACGGCCGCGCAGGAAGAGTTTGTCCAGATCTTCCAGACCCATCTGGGTCCAGGTCGGCCGGCCATGGTTGCATTGGCCGCTGCGCTCGGTGTTTTCCATGTCACGCAGCAGGCCGTTCATTTCCGGCAGGGCCAGGCGACGATTGGCGCGGATGGCGCCGTGGCAGGCCATGGTGCCGAGCAGCTCATTGATATGCGCCTGGATACGGTCACTGGTGCCGTACTCCATCAGGTCTGCCAGCACGTCTGCCACCAGGCGGTTGGCCTCGGCCTGCTTGAGCAGCGCGGGAATCTGACGGATCGCCAGGGTTTCCGGGCCCAAGCGCTGCAATTCAAAGCCAAGCTTCTGGAACACACTGTGATGTTCTTCGGCACAATCGGCCTCGCGCTGGCTCACCGCCAGGGATTCCGGCACCAGCAGCGGCTGGCCGCTGAGGCCTTCGCTGGCCATGGCAATCTTCAGGCGCTCGTACATGATTCGTTCGTGGGCGGCGTGCATATCCACCAGCACCAGGCCATGAGCGTTTTCAGCGAGGATATAGATGCCCTTGAGCTGCGCCAGGGCGTAACCCAATGGCGGGATATCACCGCCGCCTTCCGGCAATGAAGGAGCAATACCCGGCTCGGCACCCGGCAGCGGCGCAAAAAACTCACGGTACGCCGCCTGGGCCTCGGCCACCGGCACCGTCGATTGCGGGCGCGGCGTGTATTGATACTGATAGCCCGCACCGGCACCCGAGTTCGGCGCCGTGTAGGTCGGTTGCGACTGCGGCGATTGCAGCAGGTTGGCCGCCAGGCTCATTTCACCCTGGGGGCCAAACTCACCGGCTTGCGGGCCAGTTGGCCGTACCACGGCCGTGACAATCGGCGCTGACAATTGGTCATCCGGACGCACATCGCCCAAGGCGCGGTGCAACGTGCCATACAGGAAGTCATGCACCATACGCCCATCACGGAAGCGCACTTCGTGCTTGGTCGGGTGCACGTTGACGTCGACCACCGACGGGTCGACCTCAAAGAACAGCACAAACGTCGGGTGCCGCCCGTTGAACAGCACGTCGCGGTAGGCCTGGCGCACCGCGTGGGCCACCAGCTTGTCGCGTACCGCACGGCCGTTCACAAAGAAATACTGCAAGTCGGCCTGGCTACGGGAAAACGTCGGCAACCCGACCCAGCCCCACAGCCTCAGGCCATTGCGTTCGATCTCAATCGGCAGTGCCTGCTCCAGGAACCCGCTACCGCACACTGCCGCCACCCGGCGAGCGCGTGCGGCGTCGTCGTGGGCTTCATGCAGGCTGAGGATGGTCTTGCCGTTGTGGCGCAGATGGAACGCCACATCGAAGCGCGCCAGGGCCAGACGCTTGATGACCTCTTGCAGGTGATCGAATTCGGTTTTCTCGGCTTTGAGGAATTTGCGCCGTGCCGGGGTATTGAAGAATAGGTCGCGTACTTCCACCGAAGTGCCCACCGGGTGCGCAGCCGGCTGGAC
This sequence comes from Pseudomonas libanensis, assembly GCF_001439685.1. Lineage (GTDB taxonomy): Bacteria > Pseudomonadota > Gammaproteobacteria > Pseudomonadales > Pseudomonadaceae > Aquipseudomonas > Aquipseudomonas libanensis. Next base: position 467,668 of record NZ_JYLH01000001.1, on the reverse strand, counting down.
CCGAGGCGCCATGTCGCGACCTTCGGTTTCCACTTGCCAGGCTTGCTCGGCACTGCGGGTGCGGGAGGTCAAGGTCAGGCGGGCCACGGAGCTGATAGAGGCCAGGGCCTCACCACGAAAGCCCAGGCTCATGACTCGCTCCAGGTCTTCCAGGTCGCGGATCTTGCTGGTGGCGTGACGGGCCAGGGCCAGCGGCAGGTCATCGGCGGAGATGCCGCTGCCGTCATCACGCACCCGCAGCAGCTTGACGCCGCCCTGCTCCACGTCGACATCGATGCGCTTGGCGCCGGAGTCGATGCTGTTTTCCAGCAACTCCTTGATCACCGAAGCCGGGCGTTCAACCACCTCACCTGCGGCAATCTGGTTCGCCAGGCGCGGGCTGAGTAATTCGATGCGCGAGCCGCTATTCAAAATGGACTCGCTCATTATTGCGCCGCCAATTCAGTGCCGGGAATGGTCAAGACCTGGCCGATCTTCAGCTCATCGGTTTTCAGGTTATTGGCGCTGCGCAAGGCCGCAGGCGTGACTTGGAAACGTACTGCCAGCATGGCAACGGTGTCACCGGGCTGCACGCGATGGTCCCGCGGGCCCTGGGCGATCTTGCCGGAGTCGCGCAGCCAGGCGATATAGGTGCCCGGCGGCGGGTTCTGCTGGAAGAACTGGCGCACGCCAGCGCTGATCGAGCGTGCCAACGCCTGCTGATGGCTGGCGCTGGCCAGCTTCGAGGCTTCGTTGGCATTGGAGATAAACCCGGTTTCCACCAGGATCGACGGGATATCCGGCGACTTCAACACCATGAACCCGGCCTGCTCCACGCGCTGTTTGTGCAGCGAGGTGACGCGACCGATGTTGCTCAGGACTTTCTGGCCGACGTTCAGGCTTGAGGTCAGCGAGGCGGTCATCGACAGGTCGAGCAGCACGCCGGCGAGCATCTTGTCCTTATCGTCGAGGGACACGTTGCCGGCCCCGCCGATCAAGTCGGAACGGTTTTCACTGTCGGCCAGCCAGCGAGCGGTCTCGGAGGTGGCGCCGCGATCCGACAGGGCAAACACCGAAGCACCAAAGGCAGCGGTGGACGGGGCGGCGTCGGCGTGGATCGACACGAACAGGTCAGCACCCTTCTTACGGGCGATTTCGGTACGGCCACGCAACGGAATGAAGTAGTCACCGGTACGGGTCAGCTCGGCGCGGTAGCCCTTCATGCCGTTGATCTGGCGCTGCAGCTCGCGGGCGATCGCCAGTACCACGTCTTTCTCATGCTGGCCGCGGGAGCCGGAAGCACCTGGGTCTTCGCCACCGTGGCCGGCGTCGATCACCACGATGATGTCGCGCTTGCCTGCCGGTGCGGGTGGCGGCGGCGGCAACTTGACCTGGGGTTGCGAGGGGTTGACCGGCACCGCCGGTACCGTCGCCACGCTCGGCGTCGGTGCAGGCGGCGGAGCGGCGTCGGCAGGGTTGTCGAACAGGTCGACCACCAGGCGGTTGCCGTATTGGGCGTTGGGTGCCAGGGAGAAACTTTTGGGGGTCACGGCCTTTTTCAGGTCGATGACCACGCGCAGGTCGGTCGGCGTACGCTGGGCCGAGCGCATGGCGGTAATTGGCGTGTTGGCGGTAGAAACCTTCAAGGGCGCGGCCAGGCTGGCACCGTTGATGTCGATCACCAGGCGATCAGGCGCCGTCAGGGTAAAGACGCTGTGCTGGACCGGTCCAGACAGGTCGAACACCAGTCGCGTGTTATCCGGCGCCCGCCACAGGCGAACGCTCTTTACCTGTGAAGCAGCCAGAGCATTGACAGTCATTGCCGCAAGCAACACCCCCACGACAGCAACCAACGCGCGAAAGCGCATACCTAACCCCACCAATTTTATTTGAATTCCAATGCCAGAGCGGCGCACCACGCTTTAGCGCGCTCGCTCTGGGGCAACAACTTCAGCTGACGTCCGTGCTCATGCGGCGTAATGGTAATGGTCATGTCTGGCTTTGGCAAAAAGCCTGTGCCTTTATCTGGCCATTCGATCAGGCATAGCGCGTCTTCGTCGAAATAATCACGGATGCCCATGAACTCCAGCTCTTCGGGGTCTACCAGGCGATAGAGGTCGAAGTGGAAGGCACGCACGTCACCGATCTCGTAGGGTTCTACCAGAGTGAACGTCGGACTTTTTACCGCCCCCATATGGCCCAGCCCGCGAATAATCCCACGGGACAGCGTGGTTTTGCCCGCGCCCAAGTCTCCCACAAGAAAAATCAGCCCCGCCCCACTCGTCAGCTGCGCGATGCGATGACCGAACGTGACCATGGCGTCTTCATTCGCCAGGAACAGGATTACTTCAGGCACGGGGATTGCTCCTCCAGCAATTGACGGATGGCAGGGATCAAATCGCTGGCCGCCAAGCCGCGACCAAAGCTGCCTTGGCGATCTCCCGCCGTGGCGTGCAACCATACCGCCAGGCAACTTGCCTCATAGGCGGGCATGCCCTGGGCCAATAACGCGCCGACCAGGCCGGCCAAGACATCACCAAGCCCAGCCGTCGCCATGGCCGGATGGCCTTGATCACAGCGGGAAACACGTCCGTCCGGGCTAGCAATCAAACTGCCAGCCCCCTTGAGGATAGCCACCGCATTAAATTTCTCGCTCAACGCGCGCGCCACCTTAAGGCGGTCCGCCTGAACCTCGGCTGTCGAAATGCCCAACAAACGCGCGGCCTCGCCGGGATGCGGAGTAATGACACTGTCGACAGGAAGGCTGACATTGCCGGTAGCCAGCTGATTCAAGGCGTCAGCGTCCCAGACTTGCGGCTGAGGAGCATTGGCCGCCAAGGAAAGCAAACTTTTACCCCATGACGCGGCGCCCAGGCCCGGGCCAATGACAATAACGGAAATCTTCTCCAACATGCCCATCAACTGGTTGGCCGAACTGACCCCCATGGTCATCACTTCCGGCAGCCGTGCCAGGGCGGCGGGCACGTGCTCTGGGCGGGTCGCCAGGGACACCATGCCCGCACCGCCGCGTAGGGCACTTTCGGTACTCAGTAACGCCGCACCACCAAAGCCGCGGTCACCACCGATCACTAATACATGGCCGAACAGGCCTTTATGGGCGTCCGGGGAACGCGCAGCCAGTTGCGGCAAATGGCCGGGTAACAGGGGCTGCACGTCGGTTATTTCGTGTTTTGTCTGAGGCATGCGTCTTCAAGCTCCGATGTCTGGCAGAATTATACGCATCTAACCTGTGGTTTCCTGTGTCTCATGCCTGCTATTACTTCCGATCTGCCCGCCCTCGCCCAATCGATCAAAGACTGGGGCCGCGAGCTGGGCTTTCAGCAAGTCGGCATCAGCGGCCTCGACCTGGCTGAGCATGAACAGCACCTGCAACGCTGGCTCGACGCGGGTTACCACGGCGAGATGGACTACATGGGCGCCCACGGCAGCAAACGTTCGCATCCCGACGAACTGGTGCCCGGCACCTTGCGCGTGGTGTCGCTGCGCATGGACTACCTGCCCGGCGACACCCAGATGGCACAACTGCTGGCCAAGCCGGAAAAAGCCTACATCTCGCGCTACGCCCTGGGCCGCGACTACCACAAGCTGATCCGCAAGCGCGTGCAGCAATTGGCCGATCGCATCCAGGCACAGATCGGCCCCTTCGGCTTTCGCGCCTTTGTCGACAGCGCCCCCGTATTGGAGAAAGCCATCGCCGAACAAGCCGGACTGGGTTGGATCGGTAAAAACACCCTGGTACTCAACCGCAAGGCCGGCAGTTATTTCTTCCTGAGCGAACTGTTTGTGGATCTGCCGCTGCCGGTGGACCCACCCCACGCCACCGAACACTGCGGCCGCTGCACCGCCTGCCTGGACATCTGCCCCACCAATGCCTTCGTCGGCCCTTACGTGCTGGACGCCCGGCGCTGCATTTCCTACCTGACCATCGAACTCAAGAGCGCCATCCCCGAGGACCTGCGCCCACTGATCGGTAACCGCGTATTTGGCTGCGATGACTGTCAGATCGTTTGCCCGTGGAATCGTTTCGCCCGACCTACCGCCGAAAGCGATTTCAAGCCACGGCACAATCTGGATAACGCGGAACTTGCCGAACTGTTTATGTGGGACGAGGATAAATTCCTCAGCAGTACCGAGGGATCACCCTTGCGCCGCGCCGGGTACGAGCGCTGGCTGCGCAACCTGGCGGTAGGCCTGGGCAATGCGCCGTCGAGCATTCCGGTTTTGGAAGCCTTGAAGGCGCGACGGGATTACCCGTCGGAGTTGGTGCGCGAGCATGTGGAATGGGCGCTGAACCAGCACGCGGCCCGCTAGTGTACGTCGTCGTTGTAGACGAACTTGGGCATTTCCCAGTGAAAACGGATCGCCAGCAGGCGCAATAAAAAGCCGCTGAATAGCGTCAGCAGAATTGCTTGTTCGCTGGGCAGTTCCAGATACAGGCACAGCAGATAGAACCACGCGGCCAGGAATGACACGCTGGCGTACAGCTCCCGGCGAAAAATCAGCGGAATATCGTTACAGAAGATATCCCGCAGGATGCCGCCGAACACCCCGGTGATCACCCCGCTGACCGATGCCACCAGCATGCCGTGGCCCATTTCCAGGGCGGTCATGCAGCCGATCAGGGTGAACGCCACCAAGCCCAAAGCATCCAGCGCCAAAAACAGCGAGCGCAGGCGGCGCATCAGCGGTGCGATAAAGATCGTCACCAATGCCGCAACGGAGGTCAGCACCAGGTATTCCGGGTGTTTTACCCATGTCAGCGGGTAGTGACCAAGCAATACATCGCGCACCGAACCACCGCCCAGGGCTGTCACGCAGGCGATCAGCACCACGCCAAACCAGTCCATGCCACGCCGGCCGGCGGACAACGCGCCAGTCATGGCTTCCGCGGTGATGGCGATGAGGTAGAGCATCAGCAACATGATGGCGATCCTTGCAGAGAGGCCGGCAGTCTAATCATTTGCTGATGGCACCAAAAGGGGGCAAACGCTTTCCCACACTTGGATTTGCAAACCCCTCCCACATGTTCAGCATGTCGCCCCGTTTTCAAGCCTTGATGAAATGCTTGCGATAATGCTGCAACTCGGCAATCGACTCGCGAATATCATCCAGCGCCAGGTGCGTGCTGCCTTTATGGAAGCTGTCTTTGACCTCCGGAGCCCATCGCGCAGCCAGCTCTTTCAACGTCGACACGTCGAGGTTGCGATAGTGGAAGTAGCTCTCCAGCGCCTTCATATGCGTATAAAGGAAGCGACGGTCCTGGCAGATGCTGTTGCCGCAGATCGGCGACTTGCCCTTGGGCACCCATTTTTCAAGGAAGGCGATGGTTTCAGCTTCGGCTTCGGCCATGCTGATGCGGCTGTCGCGCACGCGCTGGGTCAGGCCGGAGTTACCGTGGGTGCGGGTGTTCCACTCGTCCATGGTGGCGAGCACAGCGTCGCTGTGGTGAATGGCGATCACCGGACCTTCGGCCAAGGTGTTGAGGTTGCTGTCGGTGACAATGGTCGCCATCTCGATAATGACGTCGGTGTCAGGGTTCAGACCGGTCATTTCCAGATCGATCCAAATCAGGTTTTGTGGGTTTTGCATGGCTTGATTCTCTTGGCACCTTGGCGTAGCCAGGCAGTTTAGCAGGCGGGGGCGTGCTAGACTCGCGACCGTTTTACCTAACCTTTGCATTATCGACACGGAACACCAATGGCCAAACGCCAGCTCAATCGTCGCCAAAACTGGCGCATCGAAAAGATTCAAGGTGAACGCGCCGCACGCGCCGCCAAACGTGAATCCTCCGCCGTGGAAGCACTCGAGGGCGGCGACCTGGGCCCAGAACAAACCGGCCTGGTGATCGCGCACTTCGGTGTGCAGGTCGAGGTCGAGGCGCTGGAAGGCGAGCTCGCAGGCTCGGTATCCCGTTGCCACCTGCGCGCCAACCTGCCTGCACTGGTCACCGGCGACAAAGTCGTATGGCGTGCCGGCAATCAGGGCATCGGCGTGATCGTCGCCCAATTGCCACGCAGCACCGAACTGCGCCGCCCCGACAGCCGTGGCCAGCTCAAGCCGGTAGCCGCCAACGTCGACATGATCGTGATCGTGTTCGCGCCGCTGCCCGAGCCCCATGCCAACCTGATCGACCGCTACCTGGTCGCGGCCGAGCATGCAGGCATCCGCCCACTGTTGCTGCTGAACAAATTCGACCTGATCGACGAGCAGAACGCCCCGGCGCTCAATGCGTTGCTGGCGGTCTACCGCACCCTGGGCTACCCGGTGCTGGAGGTCTCGGCCCATCACGGCAACGGCATGGAACAACTGCAACAGCAGTTGGACGGGCGCATCAGCGTGTTTGTCGGCCAGTCCGGCGTGGGCAAGTCCTCGCTGGTCAACAGTTTGTTGCCGGAAGTCGACACCCGCGTCGGCCCACTGTCGGAGCTGTCCGGCCAGGGCACTCACACCACCACCACCGCGCGGTTGTTCCACTTCCCCGGCGGCGGCGAATTGATCGACTCCCCGGGCATCCGTGAATTCGGCCTCGGCCACGTCAGCCGCAGCGATGTGGAAGCAGGCTTCATCGAATTCAACGACCTGATCGGTACCTGCCGCTTCCGCGACTGCAAGCACGACCGCGAGCCGGGTTGTGCGTTGCTCAAGGCCTTGGAAGATGGCCGAGTGCAACAGCAGCGGATGAACAGCTATCGGTCGATTATTGCGAGCTTGCCTGAGAGCAATTATTGACGGTCAATTTCTTGATACATATAAATCAGGCCGATGATCCTGCTAGTCCATTGATTTAATGGGAGTAGGCATCAAGAATTCGAGCCAACTAGGCGGCTAGTGAACACAAGCCTGCTTGTATTCGGTTTTCTTGATGCCCATAATTGCTCCGTCACCAGCAAAAGCTGGCAGGAGTCTGGATCCTTTTCGGGGTTGATCCAGCGGCGCAGAAGGGGCGAAGCAAGCTCCGCTGCGTGTCGAATGAAGCCGCCTTCGGGCGGCTTTGCTTTTTGTGGGGAATTAACATTTGGCTCTCTACTATCACCCCAAACAAGGCGATGTGCTGTTGTGCGACTTCACGCGAGGCTTCGTTGCTCCCGAAATGCTGAAGATCCGCAAGGTCGTAGTGATATCTCCTACCGCCACTCATAATCGCAAGCTCTGTACCGTGGTGCCAATATCCTCCACCGCGCCAGAAATCCAGCATGACTGGCACCATCTGCTACGCACCAACCCACTTCAGTCCGACGGCTATAAAGAGCTATGGGTAAGTGCGACATGATTTACACGGTCAGCTTCGAACGCCTCGACAAACTGCACAGAAAGACCCGCTCCAAAGGCCGAGAGTACTTCGTGCCCCGCCTGTGCGCCGATGATATGCATGGCGTGATCGGCGGCGTCAAAGCGTACCTCCCGCTTTGACCTGAAACGAAAACGCCCCGACTGATTCGAGGCGCTTTCGTTTCTGTTGTAGCGGTCAGTTACGACCCCGGCGCAGGCACCGTAGGATCCTTCACCCCGCCATCATCAAACAGGTTCAACTTCTGCCGCAGCTCATGGGCCGGCAGCGGCACCTGTTCCGGTGGCAGCGCGTTCGGGTCGGCAGGCACTTCACCGGGGGCGCCATCACCCTGGGTCGGTGTCGGTGGCGGCGGCTGGTCGCCCTCAATCGCACGCTGGGCCTTTTTGGTCAGTACCACGATATCAATGCGGCGGTTGACTGGGTTGAACGGGTCCTTGGGATCAAACAACTGCGAGGAAGCAAAACCTACCACTCGCGCCACTTGCGGGTCTGGATAGCTGCCGGCCACCAGCGCACGGCGGGCGGCGTTGGCGCGGTTGGCCGAGAGTTCCCAGTTGCCGAAGTCGCCCTGGCCCGCGTAAGGCTTGGCATCGGTATGGCCGCTGATGCTGATCTTGTTCGGCACCGCCTTGATGGTGTCCGCCATGGCCAGCAGGATGTCTTCAAAGTACGGCTTCAAGCGCGCGCTGCCGGAGTCGAACATCGGCCGGTTGGCGGCGTCGGTAATCTGGATGCGCAGCCCCTCGGGGGTGATCTCGAAGGAAATCTGATCCTTGAACTTCAGCAGCTGCGGATTTTCCTCAACCTTATTCTGCAATTCCTGCAGCAACAGCTCCAGGCGCTCCTGCTCGACCTGCTCGGCCATGGTTTCAACCGTATCGCGCTCGATCGGGATTTTTTCCTGGGGCGATTCGGTCTGCACTTCCGGGTTGATGGTGCGTTCAGGCGCCAATTGCGGCGAGCCGCCCAGGTCGATCACGAAGGGCGTGCCGCTTTCCGAAAAGCCAATCGGGTCTTTGAAGTAACCGGCGATGGCGATCTTCTGCTCCGGCGTGGCGGTAGACATCAGCCACAGCACCAGAAAGAACGCCATCATTGCCGTGGCGAAGTCTGCGAAGGCGATTTTCCAGGCACCACCATGGTGCCCCGCAGCGAAGCGCTTGACGCGCTTGATGATGATTGGCTGGTTGTTTTCCATGGCTTAGCGACCGCGAACCGCTTGTTCCAGCTCGGAGAAACTTGGGCGATGCTTCGGGTACAGCACCTTGCGCCCGAACTCCACGGCCAGCGACGGCGGCATGCCCGACGCGGACGCTACCAGGCACGCCTTGATCGCTTCATAGAGGTTGACCTCTTCCTTGGCATCGTGGGCCAGGGATGTGGCAAGGGGCCCAAAGAAACCATAGGCCGCGAGAATACCGAAGAAGGTCCCCACCAGCGCCGCGCCGACGTGCATGCCGATGGCCGCCTGGTCGCCCTCGCCAAGGGAGGCCATGGTCACCACGATACCCAGTACGGCCGCGACAATACCAAAACCCGGCATACCGTCGGCGATGCCGGTCACGGCGTGGGACGGATGCTCCAGCTCTTCCTTGAGGCTGAACAACTCCATGTCGAACAGGCCTTCCAGCTCGTGGGGCGCCATGTTGCCGGAGGACATGATGCGCAGGTAATCACAGATATACGCGGTCATGCGCTCGTCTTTGAGCACCGCCGGGTACTTGGCGAAAATCGGGCTGGCGGCGGCGTCTTCGATATCGCCTTCGATCGCCATCATGCCTTCACGGCGGCTCTTGTTGAGGATCTCGTAGATCAGCCCCAGCACCTCCAGATAGAAGGTGTGTGAGAAGCGCGAACTGAACATGCCCAGCGACTTCTTGATCACATGCATGGTCATGTAGCCGGGGTTGGCCTGCAAGAATGCGCCAAACGCCGCGCCGCCGATAATCAGCACTTCGAAAGGTTGAATCAACGCGGCGATTTTACCGTGGGAGAGGACGTACCCTCCGAGCACACTTGCGATGACGACAATGATGCCGATAATTTTAGCCATAGGAGATGGGTACTTGCGCCGTCGGGTTCATGGACATATTGGGTGTTGCACAAAACTCTTGTTCTACTTATCGGCAAAACTGCGCCAGACTATAGCCCGTTAAGGCGAAAAGCCAATTCGGCCCGTTCCGGGCGTATTAAACGCAAGTGATGATCGCGCCCCAATCATGGCAAACGAAACGACCGTATCCAATGCAAAACCCACCACCCTCGCCGCTTGGATCAAGCGCCTGGACGATGTGCTGCTGCCCGTGCCCCAGGCCAGCCATGAACGCGTATGCAAGGCCATTCGCGATAGTCGCAGTTCAGTGCGAGATATTGCCGAGCTGATGCAAGACAGTCCGGCCTTGGTGCTCAGCGTCATGCGCGAAGCCAACAGTCAAACCCATGGCAGCCTGGCCGAACCTGCGGAAAACCTCGAAGTCGCGCTTAACCGCCTCGGCCTCGAGCGTGCCGAGCAACTGCTGGTACGCCTGCCCTCGGTGCCAGCCCAGGAAATCCCCGTTGCGTTGCGCCAATTGCTACTGGTGAGCCAGCACGCATCCCAGCAAGCCAACGGTTTGTTCGGCAGCCGCTTGGCACGGTTGTGGCAGGACATCCACTGGGGCAGCCTGCTGTTTCTGTCACCGCTGTGGCCGATGGCCGTCGCCTTCCCCAAGCTCCTGGAGGAATGGGAGCTGCGGGTGATCCATAAAGGCCAGTCGGCGCGCCAGGTCGAGCAAGAGTTGTTCGGCGTGCGCTTGCTGGACCTTTGCCTGGAGTTGACCCACGCCTGGCACCTGCCGATCTGGGTGTCACAGGGCTACAAGCTGCTGCTGGCGGAACAGCGTTTGCTGGTCAAGGCGCTGCACATTGCCCGCGAAGACGATGCCCTGCGCCACCAGCAACTGCTCGATGCCGAGCCCAACCTGCGCCGCTGGCTGAACCAGCCGGCCAACACCGTGTTGCTGGCCAACGGCCTGGCGATGTCGGCCCAGGAATCCTGGACCTGCCCGCACACCGAGCGTTGGCAACACCTCACCGCGCTGTACCTGCAAGCGCCACTGAGTGACGTGCAGCAGCAGGTGCACCAGCAGGCGGTGACCAGCGCCCGCACTACCTTGATGCCTGACCTCTGGCACCCGGCGCTGTCGCTGATCTGGCCTTGGCACGTGCAGAAGGTCCATCGCGGTCTGCTGCCGGCGCCGCCGCCCACCGCCGAGTCCCTGGCTGTGTGGCGCAAGCACTGCACCGAGCTGCTGGTCGAGCCAAATCGCTTCGCCAATGCCATGCACTTGACCACCTGCGCCAAGAACGCCTTGGTAGCCAGCGGTATGCAGCGGGTTTTGCTGCTCATGGCCGATCGCGCCTTGAGTACCTTGCGCGTGCATCAGGCCGACGGGTTGCCCAAGGACGCCGCGCACCTGAGCCTGGATGTAATTAACAGCACATTGCTGCAACGCCTGCTGGAAAAACCCGCACAGGTGCGGCTCAGCCCCGACAACCATGCGCAGTTCTCGGCTTTGCTGCCGCCGGTCCTGCGTCGCTTGTTCACCGGCGAGCACTTGCTGTTGCGCTCTTTGAGTTGCAACGGCCGCGTGGTGATGCTGATCGTCGCGGACCAGGGCGGCGGCCCGTTCTCGGAAACCACCGTGCAGGCGTTCGGCAAAACCGCCCAATGCATCGAAAAGGCCTTGCACAGCTTTACCAACCGCAGCACCTGATGCTTGCGCTACAATCGCGGTCTTTAAACGCCAACATTTGTGCCCAGGAGACCTCACATGCCTGACTTCTCTGGCTTGCCGCTGGTGATCGAATCCAGCGTTCTGCTTGGCCGCCTTGATGCCGAACACCTGATTGTGGTGGACCTCACCAGTGCCGCCCGCTACGCCGCAGGGCATGTCCCCGGCGCGCATTTCGTTGACCCCAAGCGCACCCAACTGGGCCAGCCCCCGGCACCCGGCCTGCTGCCCAGCCAAGCCGACCTGGAAAAACTGTTCGGCGAACTGGGCCACACCCCGGAGGCGACCTACGTGGTCTATGACGACGAAGGCGGCGGCTGGGCCGGGCGCTTTATCTGGATGCTCGACGTGATCGGCCACACGAAATATCACTACCTCGACGGTGGCCTGCTGGCGTGGCTCGAGGAAAAGCTTCCGCTCTCCACCGATGTACCCGCACCGGTCGGCGGCCCGGTCAGCCTCACGCTGCACGATGGCCCCACCGCTACCCGCGAATACCTGCAAAGCCGCCTCGGTGCAGCCGATCTGGGTATCTGGGACGCCCGCGGCCCGCTGGAGTATTCCGGCGAGAAAGTGCTCGCGGCCAAAGGCGGTCACATCCCCGGCGCGGTAAATTTCGAATGGACCGAGGGCATGGACAAGGCGCGCAACCTGCGTATCCGCCGTGACATGCCGCAGGTCCTCGAAGACCTCGGGCTGACCCGCGATAAAGAAATCATCACCCACTGCCAGACTCACCACCGCTCTGGCTTCACCTACCTGGTGGCCAAGGCGCTCGGATATCCGCGAGTCAAAGGTTATGCCGGTTCCTGGGGCGAATGGGGCAACCACCCCGACACCCCCGTTGAGATTTAAGGTTTAAGGACAGTTATGAAAAAGCAGTTGTTTATCCTCAGCCAGTATTTGCTCCCACACCACTTGCTCTCACGCTTGGCCGGCTGCGTTGCCGAGTGCCGCGTGCGCTGGTTCAAAAACGCCTTCACCGCCTGGTTCGCCAAGCGCTACCAAGTGGACATGTCCCAGGCCCTGGTTGAAGACCTGACCGCCTACGAGCACTTCAATGCCTTCTTCACCCGCGCCTTGAAAGACGACGCCCGCCCGCTGGACCCGACGCCGGGCGCGGTACTCAGCCCGGCCGACGGCGCCGTCAGTCAGGTAGGCCCGATCGAGCATGGCCGCATCTTCCAGGCCAAGGGCCACAGCTTCAGTGTGCTGGAATTGCTCGGCGGCGACGCGGCACTGGCTGCACCATTCATGGGTGGCGACTTCGCCACTATTTATCTGTCGCCGAAGGACTACCACCGCGTGCACATGCCACTGGCCGGCACCTTGCGCGAGATGGTGTACGTGCCAGGACGGATTTTCTCGGTCAACCAGACCACCGCCGAAAACGTGCCGGAGCTGTTTGCGCGCAACGAGCGGGCGGTCTGCCTGTTCGACACGGAACGCGGCCCGATGGCGGTGGTGTTGGTGGGTGCGATGATCGTGGCGTCGATTGAAACAGTGTGGGCCGGCCTGGTCACGCCACCCAAGCGCGAGCTGAAAACCTTCCGCTATGACGAAGCTGCCCGCGCGCCGATTCACCTGGAAAAAGGTGCGGAGATGGGTCGCTTCAAGCTGGGCTCGACCGCCATCGTGCTGTTCGGGCCAGACCAGGTGAAATGGACCGAAGCGTTGTTGGCGGGTGCGCCAGTGCAGATGGGCCAGGCAATCGCCACACCTAAAGCCTGATTCAAACCCTGTGAGGAACAAAATGTGGGAGGAGGCAAGCCCCCTCCCACATTTTTCAGAGCTGACCGTCGCGGTCGCGCAAGCCCAGCAGATACAGCACGCCATCCAGCCCCAAGGTCGAAATCGCCTGCTTGGCCGATTGCTTGACCAACGGCTTGGCACGGAACGCCACGCCCAACCCGGCAATCGCCAGCATCGGCAAGTCATTGGCGCCGTCGCCGACCGCAATGGTCTGCTCCAGGCGCAAGCCTTCCTTGTGGGCCAGTTCCTTGAGCAGATCCGCCTTGCGCTGCGCATCGACAATCGGCTCGACGGCCACGCCGGTCACTTTGCCATCCACCACTTCCAACTCGTTGGCGAATACATAGTCAATACCCAACTTCGCCTGCAACTGCTTGGCGAAGTAGGTGAAGCCGCCCGACAGGATGGCGGTCTTGTAGCCCAGGCGCTTGAGTTCGGCGAACAGAACCTCGGCGCCCTCGGTCAGGCGCAGTGACGCGCCGATGGAGTCCAGCACGCTCACGTCCAGCCCCTTGAGCAGCACCAGGCGTTCCTTGAAGCTGGCCCGGAAATCCAGCTCACCGGCCATCGCCCGCTCGGTAATCGCGGACACTTGCTCGCCCACACCGGCCGCCTTGGCCAGCTCGTCAATGACTTCGGCTTCGATCAGGGTGGAGTCCATGTCGAACACCGCCAGGCGACGGTTGCGACGGAACAGCGAATCTTCCTGGAAGGCGATATCGACATTCAGCTCCTGGGCCACGCTGAGGAATTCGGCACGTAGCGCTTGCGCATCCGCCGGCTCGCCGCGCACGGAGAACTCGATGCAGCCCTTGCCCTTATCAGCAGGGGTATCCAATGGCATGCGACCCGAAAGACGGTCGATATGGTCGATATTCAAACCGTACTGCGCGGTAATGGAGCTGACACGTTGCAACTGCTCGGCCGTGACCTTGCGGGTCAACAGGGTGACGATATGGCGTTTTTTGCCCTGGCCTTCCACCCAGTGCTGGTAGTCCGCTTCGGACACCGGAGTGAAACGCACCTGTTGATCCAGCTTATAGGCCGTAAACAGGATGTCCTTGAGTACCGACGAGGCCTGCTCGGTGCTGGGGATTTCCACCAGGATTCCGAACGACAGGGTGTCGTGGATCACCGCCTGGCCGATGTCGAGAATGTTCACACCACCCTGGGCCAGGACGCCGGTAATGGCCGCGGTGAGACCCGGTCGGTCAAGACCTGTGATGTTGATCAGGACAATTTCGCGCAAAGCGCACCCCCAGGCTGGAAAAAAACCGCATTCTACCCACTTTCAGTGACCATCGGGCACAGCCAGCGCTTTGCCGGCCATGGGCCTGTCGCTATACTGCGCGTCAACTTCACGGACCAAGAGCCGAGCGCAAGTGAACCGGCCCACGCCAGTAAAAACCGATAACTTCTTCCTGCTGATCTTCCGGGCACTGCGCCACCGCCGTGTACCGATCGCATTACGCATCGCCAGCCATAACGTGATCCTGGTCGCTTTGGCCCTGGTGATCTACGCCTGCGTGATGGGTTTGCAGTTCAAGCAGGCCATGCACGAGCAAGCCGACGCCCTGGGCGAGAGCCTGACGACCCAGACTGCCACGTCGGCGACTGAGTTGCTGGTGTCCAACGACATCCTCAGCCTCAACGTACTGCTCAACAACCTGACCAAGAACCCGCTCGTGGCCCACGCCGCTATCTATAGCGTGGACAACCGTATCATGGCCGAGGCCGGGCAGCGCCCGAAGAACGGCCTGTTGGGTGAAGCCGAGGGCCTGTACCAGAGCAATATCACCTTTCAGGATGTGAAGGCCGGCCAACTGCGTATCAGCCTTGATATGCAGCAGTTTCAGCAGCCGATGACCATCAGCCTGCAGAGCATGGGCATCTTGAGCGCGATCCTGCTGGCCCTGGCCCTGGCCTTGAGCCTGCGCCTCGGGCGGCATATCTCCACGCCGTTGATGCAACTGCGCATCTGGCTGCGGGATATCGACGAACACACACCGGCCACCGATCGCCAGGACGAAATCGGCGACCTCGCGCGCCAGCTTCACGCCAGCTTTGCACCGGAACCTAAAGTGCCGGAAGTCGAACCGGAGCCAGAATACGACGACACCGACGACTACAACGACGAGCCGGAGTTTGAGGTACGCGACCTGCGCGACCCAGGCTTCGACGAAAGCGCGCCGGTAGCCGGTCTGAAGCCAGCGCCGCGCCATGTGATCAAGGCCGAGGAAGATGAACTGGACGACGAAGACCCGTTCGCCGACCTGCGCGATACCTCGGCCGTGGCCCCAGCTGTTGCGCCGAAGCCGGTTGCGGTGGACAGGAATACCGAGCCGCAGCACAGCGCCGTACTCGCCGTGCAACTGGGTGCCCAGGAACAACTGCGCCGCCTGCCCCGTGCCCGCCTGACCGAACTGCTCGAACGCTACCGCGACTGCCTCGACCAGGCCGCTTCGCTCTACCAGAGCGAACTGCACACCCTGAACGATGGCAGCACGCTGATGCTGTTCCACAGCGAAGACAGCGGCGAAGACTACCTGACCAACGCCATCTGCTGCGGCGAGCTATTGCGCGCCCTGGGCCATGCCCTGCAGATCGAAGTGGCCGACAGCGGCATCACTCTGCAACTGCAGCTTGGCCTGACGGTGGGCGATGACCTGTTTGGCATGAGCCAGATCGACCTGCTGCTGACCGAAATCGCCCAGGATGCCCTGGCCTTGTCCCAGCACAGCCGCAACCTGCTGTTGGTGGAACGCAAGATCAGTGAAGACACGCTGATCCGCCAACGCGCCCGCATCCGTCCGATTGCCAGCCCTGAAGGGGCCAGCTGTGTGGAGCGGTTGATGGAGCCGTATCCATCGATGTTGGAGCGGCAGTTGGCGCGGATGCATGAGACCCGCACCAGGCCCTGACAAACAGCGTAGGAACCTTGTGGGAGGGGGCTTGCCCCCGATGGCCATAGGTATCTACACAACTTTGTAGGCTGTAGCAGCCGACGGTAACCACGAATTCCGGGCACACCGAGCCTGAGCGAGGTGCCGAGTGGTGGGGCAAGAGCCTTTTGGTTACTTTTGGGCTCTTCAAAAGTGACCCGCTGTAAAAGCGGAACCAATAGCAGCCATTACCGCAGGAACGGATATGTACGCGGTCTGACCCGAGATCCTGGTCGGCTTTAAGGCCGCATTCGCAGGCAAGCCAGCTCCCACATTGGATCGCGGTGCGTCAGTTAGATCAGCGTCGGCTGTCAGTCCGTCACGGGAGCAAGCTCCCTCGCCACAGGTCCAGCGTCGCCCCAAAGTTGTGTAGATACCTATGCCCCGATGGTGGCAGTTAAGTTAATGATGTGCTAACTGCTACTGCGCTATCGGGGGCAAGCCCCCTCCCACATTTGATGTGTGGTGCAGCTTAAATCGCAGACAAACAAAAAAGGCCCGCAGTGTATGCGGGCCTTTTTGTTTGTGCAGGATTCAGATCAGAACCTGAACACTTCCAGATCCGTACGAATCGGGGTAGCCATCGGCATCTTAGGCTTTTCCGGAGCTGCCGGCTTGGGCTGGGAAGCCTGTTTGCGGGGTGTCTCGGCAGCGACCGGCGGCTGGTTGGCCAGTGGCTTGAGCGCCACCGACAACTGCTGTGCCAAGTGCTGCAACAGCACACCCTGGGCCTGGACCTGGGACGCGGTGGTGCCGGCGTGCTCTTCCTGCAGATGTACGATGCGGTTATCCCGCACTTGCCCGCGACGGTCGATCAGGCGCCACTGTGCATCCAGAATCGCGGGTTGCGACTTGCCGGAGTCAAGCCGCGTGATCGTCAACAGCACCTGCACATCCGGAGCAAACCCGGATGGCCCTGGTGCCAGCACTACGCGCTGGCTGTCCAGTTGGCCGGCCACCTGGCGCAACATCAGTTGATTGATATCGGACGACAGGCTGCCTGCCCAACGACCATCGGTGGAACCTTGCAGGCTGCCGTCGTTCTGACGTTGTAGCAGGGTTTCACGTTGCAGGTAATCGGCAACGACTACCGGGCCAAGCAATACCGCCATGCCCGCTGTCTGGGCTGGCTGAGCCGGACTTCCGCTGTCCAGCTGGTACAGCGACACTGGCTGGTGCGTGCTGCAACCCGCCAGCCCTAAAAGGCCAGCGAGCATCAAAAATAGAGGAAGGCGTGGAGCAGTCATCATCCCATCCAGGTGGCTGCCACAAGGCGAACCACAATGTAATACTAAAAATAACCTGACACGCTCGGCCACGCCGGCGCTGGAAAGGCCATATCATCCGTGAATATGCGCCATGACTCCAGCGCGAAAGCGTCGATCTACGCGTTAAATCGTAGATCGAGGCCTCTAGTACAGCTTAAACCGGCGTTTCCACCAGCAAGGCGTCCACTCGCTGGAAGCCGCGAGGCAGTTTATTACCACGCCGACCGCGTTCGCCCTTGTAGTGTTCCAGGTCGTCAGGGCGCAATGACAACGTGCGCTTGCCGGCCTGGAGCACCAGGGTAGAGCCTTCCGGGACCACCGCGATGTCGGTCACGTACTCTTCGCGACTGGCCACCCGGTCGCCGGGAATCCCGATAATCTTGTTGCCCTTGCCTTTGCCCAACTGCGGCAAGTCGCTGATCTTGAACACCAGCAAACGCCCTTCGGTGGTCACCGACGCCAGCCAGTTGCTTTCACGGTTTTCCACCGGCCTTGGGAGGATCACCTTGGCGTTGTTCGGCAGGCTCAACAGCGCCTTGCCCGCCTTGTTCTTGGCCTGCAGGTCTTCACCCTTGACCACGAAACCGTAACCGGCGTCGGAGGCGATGACATACAGCGAATCATCGTCCGGCAGCAGCACGCACTCGAAATTCGCCCCCGGTGGTGGCGTGAGGCGCCCGGTCAACGGCTCGCCCTGCCCTCGTGCAGATGGCAGGGTATGGGCCGGCACCGAATAACTGCGCCCGGTCGAGTCGATAAACACCGCGAACTGGTTGGAACGCCCGGCCGCAGCGGTCTTGAAGCCATCACCAGCTTTGTACGAAAGCCCGGTGGCGTCAATATCATGCCCTTTGGCGGAACGAACCCAACCCTTTTCCGACAGAACGACGGTAATTTTCTCGTTAGGCAACAGCTCGGTTTCTGTCAGCGCCTTCGCTTCAGCACGCTCGACGATAGGCGAACGGCGGTCATCGCCGTAGGTTTCGGCGTCTTTGATCAGCTCACTGCGCACCAGCTTCTTGAGCTTGGCTTCGCTGCCCAGCAGCGCCTGCAGCTTGGCTTGCTCCTTGAGCAGCGCGTCTTGCTCGTCGCGCAGCTTCATTTCTTCCAGGCGTGCCAACTGGCGCAAGCGGGTGTCGAGGATGTAGTCAGCCTGGATTTCGCTCAGCTCGAAACGCGCGATCAACTCGGCCTTCGGGTGCTCGGCGGTACGGATGATATGGATCACTTCATCCAGGTTGAGGTAGGCAATCAGCAAACCGTCCAACAGGTGCAAGCGGCGCTCAACCTTGTCGAGGCGAAATTGCAGGCGGCGGCGCACGGTTTGTACGCGGAACTCCAGCCATTCCACCAGCAGATTGCGCAGGTTCTTCAACTGCGGCTTGCCGTCCAGGCCAATGATATTGACGTTGACCCGGTAGCTGGACTCCAGGTCGGTGCTGGCAAACAAATGCTGCATCAGCACTTCATGATCCACCCGGCTATTGGTCGGGATGATCACGATGCGGCACGGGTTTTCATGATCGGACTCGTCACGCAGGTCGGCCACTTGCGGCAGTTTCGATGGCTTGGCCTGCATCAATGCGGCGATCTGCTCCAGCACCTTGGCACCGGACACCTGATGCGGCAGCGCGGTGACAATGATGTCGCCGTCTTCGATGTGGTACACGGCGCGCATGCGCACCGAGCCCTTGCCGGTTTCGTACATTTTCAACAGATCGGCGCGGGGCGTGATGATTTCCGCTTCGGTCGGGTAATCCGGGCCCTGGATATGCTCGCAAAGCTGCTCGACCGTGGCCTTGGGCTCATCCAGCAAGCGCACGCAGGCGGTGGCGACTTCGCGCAGGTTGTGCGGCGGTACGTCGGTGGCCATGCCGACCGCGATACCGGTGGTGCCATTGAGCAGGATATTCGGCAAACGTGCCGGCAATACCAATGGTTCGTCGAGGGTTCCGTCAAAGTTCGGCCCCCAGTTCGCGGTGCCCTGGCCCAATTCGCTGAGCAGTACTTCGGAGTAACGCGACAACCGCGCCTCGGTATAACGCATGGCAGCGAAGGACTTCGGATCGTCCGGCGCCCCCCAGTTGCCCTGGCCGTCCACCAGGGTGTAGCGATAGCTGAACGGCTGGGCCATCAACACCATGGCTTCATAGCACGCCGAATCGCCGTGGGGGTGGAACTTACCGAGCACGTCACCGACGGTACGCGCCGACTTCTTGTGTTTGGAATCGGCGTCCAGGCCCAACTCACTCATGGCATAGATGATGCGCCGTTGCACGGGCTTCAGGCCGTCGCCGATATGCGGCAAGGCACGGTCCATGATCACGTACATGGAGTAGTTGAGGTAGGCATTTTCGGTGAAGTCAGCCAGCGACCGGCGTTCTACGCCATCTAAGCTGTCTGCGAGGATGTCACTCATGCGGGCCTCATCATTGTTGGGTAACGCGCAGCGGAACTGCCGCTGCGTCGGGTCATTTGAAAAAACTGCGGGCTCATGGCTGGGCGCTCCAGCCACCGTCGGGGGCGGCGAAACGATAGACCATGGGGCGTTTTTCACCATCGGCGCGGGGGCCGAAATTATTGTCGATACCGATCCACGCGCCGTCGGCATCCACCACCAGGGCTTCGGCCAGTCCATAAGCCTGTGCATAACGTCGCGGTGGCGTGAGCATCTCGTCGGCAAACGACCAGCACAGCTCGACCTTGGCCGTGAGCGTATCGCGCCGGCAAATCTGGAACGCATTGCGCTCAAGGGTAAACAGCTTGCCGCTGAACAGCGCCAGGTCGGCAAAGTCCTTGGATACCGCCTTGGCGTTGGTAAACTGCGCCGGCTGCACTTCCTGGCCGGCTTCACTCAACAACACACAGGCGCCGTCGCAATCCCATACGCTCTGGCCGCGCTTGACCGAGATCAGGCCACGGCGCTCACGCTCGGCAGCCAGCCAGATCTGATTGCCCTCGGGGTTTACCGCCAGGCCTTCGAACAAGGCATTGAAGTGCAGCAACATGCCACTGGCCCGGGCTTCGCGCACCATGCCAGGGGCAATTTTCAACCATTCGGGCGCGCCAGTCGCCGGGACCTGCAACACCGCCGCATGGGCTTCGCTGACAATGTAGCGATTACCCACGGCATCACAGCTGATGCCTTCAAAATCCAGGTCACCGCCGCGAATGAACGAAGCCGCCTTGGTGCGCGAACGCAACCCCCAAGGCAGACCGGACTCGGGCACGGGGGGCACATCGATCTGCACCGCTTCGGCGTTCCAGGTCGGCGCGCCGGTATCCAGCCGGTAGATCTGGTCGTCATCCCGGTCAGAAACCGTCCACAGTTCCTTTCCACACAACGCCAGGCCCGAAAGGTTGCCGCCGCGCATGCCGTCCACCGGGTGCTCGGACACCAGCTTGAGCTCCGCCACGGGCGCAGCAACCACCTGGGTGGCCGCCAGCCCGCTCAACATCAGGATTGCCAGGGCGAAGCCTGTGCGCATCAGCCTAGAACCTCGGCCAGGTTGCCTTTGGATTCCAGCCAGGCCTTGCGATCCGGCGCACGCTTCTTCGCCAGCAGCATGTCCATCATCTCCGACGTGCCGGCGAAGTCTTCCAGGGTCAACTGCACCAGGCGCCGGGTGTTCGGGTCCATGGTGGTTTCGCGCAGCTGCGGCGGGTTCATCTCACCCAGGCCCTTGAATCGCGTGACCTGAGGCTTACCGCGTTTCTTCTCGGCCACCAGGCGATCGAGGATGCCATCGCGCTCGGCTTCGTCCAGGGCGTAGAAAATCTCTTTGCCCAGGTCGATGCGATACAGCGGCGGCATGGCGACGTAGACGTGGCCGGCATCCACCAACGGTCGGAAATGCTGGACGAACAACGCGCACAGCAAGGTGGCGATGTGCAGGCCGTCGGAGTCGGCGTCGGCGAGGATGCAGATCTTGCCGTAACGCAGTTGACTTATGTCCGCTGCGCCCGGGTCGACCCCGATGGCCACGGCGATGTTATGCACTTCCTGGCTGGCCAGCACTTCGCTGCCGTCGACTTCCCAGGTGTTGAGGATCTTGCCGCGCAGCGGCAGGATCGCCTGGAACTCCTTGTCCCGCGCTTGCTTGGCGGAACCGCCGGCGGAATCACCTTCGACCAGGAACAGCTCGGAGCGCATCGGGTCCTGCCCGGCGCAATCGGCCAGCTTGCCCGGCAATGCCGGGCCCTGGGTGATGCGCTTGCGCTCGACCTTTTTGCTGGCCTTCAAGCGCCGGCCGGCGTTGTTGATCGCCAGCTCAGCCAGGGCCAGGCCCAATTCCGGGTGCTCGTTGAGCCACAGGCTGAATGCATCCTTGACCACACCGGAGACAAACGCTGCCGCTTCACGGGACGACAGGCGCTCCTTGGTCTGTCCGGAGAATTGCGGCTCCTGCATCTTCATCGACAGCACGAACGCGATGCGCTCCCATACGTCTTCCGGCGCCAGCTTCACGCCACGCGGCAACAGGCTGCGGTATTCGCAGAATTCGCGCATGGCGTCCAGCAAGCCCTGGCGCAAACCGTTGACATGGGTGCCGCCCTGGGCGGTGGGGATCAGGTTGACGTAGCTTTCCTGTACGCTGTCGCCACCTTCGGGCAACCACAGCAGGGCCCAGTCGACGGCTTCCTTATTACCCGCCAGGCTGCCGCAGAATGGCTCGTTGGGCAGGCGTTCGAAGTCGCTGACAGAGTCTTCGAGATACGAGCGCAGGCCGTCTTCGTAGTGCCACTCGACCTTCTCGCCGGTGCCCTTGTCTTCAAAGCTGACCAATAGGCCGGGGCACAACACAGCCTTGGCCTTGAGTACATGCTTGAGGCGGCTGATGGAAAATTTCGGCGAATCGAAGTATTTCGGGTCCGGGGCGAAGTACACGCTGGTACCGGTGTTGCGCTTGCCAACAGTGCCGACCACTTCCAGCTCAGTGGCTTTATAGCCATCGGCGAAGGTCATCTGGTACTCGTTGCCGTCGCGCTTGACCTTGACCCGCACCTGGGTCGACAGCGCGTTGACCACGGAAATACCCACACCGTGCAAACCACCGGAGAACTGGTAGTTCTTATTGGAGAACTTGCCGCCAGCGTGCAGCTTGGTCAGGATCAGCTCGACGCCCGATACCCCCTCTTCAGGGTGGATGTCCACCGGCATGCCACGACCATCGTCGGACACTTCCAGGGAGTGGTCGGCATGGAGGATGACTTGTACCGACTTGGCGTGCCCGGCCAAGGCTTCGTCGACGCTGTTGTCGATGACTTCCTGGGCAAGGTGGTTCGGCCGACTGGTGTCGGTATACATACCGGGACGTTTGCGCACCGGGTCGAGGCCCGAGAGGACTTCGATGGCGTCGGCGTTATAAGAGCTAGCGCTGGGAGTGGCCATGGGGTCTCGTCGTGAGTCGTTCGATTAAAAAGTGACCTGCGATTTCTACAGTGATGAAAAATCGAAGGATTGATACTGATCTGCGCCAATGCCGGCAAAACTCAACAGTGCCGGCAATTGCTCGGCGAACCCCTGGTAACCATGGTCGCCACCGGCCTGGATGCGCAAGGCACAGGCCCGGTAATACTGTTGGGCGAGGCGATAATCCAGGGTTTCATCCCCGGTCTGCAACCACACCTGATAACGCGCGGCATCCTGGGGTGCCGGTACTTCGAGTTCGGCCAGCGCCGCAACGTGATCGTGGGTCAACTCCCAGGTCTCATCGGTGTAGAGGTTCTTCTGGGTGCCCAGGTAACCGTCGAACATCCGATGGGGGCTGACCGCCGGGTTGACCAGCAGCGCCTTGAGACCATGGCGTTCGGCAAGATGGGTTGCATAGTAGCCGCCGAGTGAGCTGCCGACCAGCAGCGGCCGCCCCAGTTGGTCAATGGCCTGCTCCAATTGAGGAATAGCCTGACGCGGGTGGTGATGCAGGGCCGGCACACGCAGTTGGTCGGCCAGGCCGAGGGCCCCCATCACGGCGATCAACTGACTGGCCTTGTTGGAGGCCGGCGCACTGTTGAAGCCGTGGATATACAGGATCGAAGCGGACATGCCGGGCTCTCCGTGCTTGGGCCAAAGAGGCGCAGTTTACAGGGATCGGAGTGAGGTGTGAGTACCCGATCTTCCAGACACCGCACCGCCCCACTCTCATTCAGTACCCGTTGCTGCCGTAGTCCACGGTAAATTCGAAGCCTTGGATCCGCTCCACCCCCGTCTCCAACCGTCCGTCGGCATGCAAGCGCAGCCAGCGATACCCCGGCGCTTGCTCGCTGACCTGGAAGTCCTCACTGCCCGGCGCGAACTGGATACAGGTGGACGGCGACGCCAGCAACCGCAGCCCGTTGCGCTCGCGGTCGATCTCCTGGTGCACGTGCCCCCAAAGCAGCGCCCGCGCTTGCGGGAAGCGGTCAAGCACGGCAAACAGCGCCTCGGGATTGCGCAGGCCGATAGGCTCCATCCACGCACAACCGATGGACACAGGATGATGGTGCAGGCACACCAGATGATGACGATTCGGCGCTTCGCTCAAGGCCTGGGCGAGCAGCTGCAGTTGCTGGTCCTGTAAGTAGCCCGGCACCGAGCCGGGTACGGCGGAGTCCAACAGGGTAATGCGCCAGTTACCGATATCCACCACCGGCTCGAGCAAATCACTGTGCACGGCCGCCTGGGCCATGACCTGCGGCTCGTCGTGATTGCCCGGGATCCAGCGCGCCGGGGCGCCAATCGGCCGGGTCATGTCACGAAACTGCTGGTATGACTCAAGCGTGCCGTCCTGGGACAGGTCACCGGTGGCCAGCACCAGATCTATCCGCGGCTGTTGCCCGCGCACCAGTTCGATCACGCGCTGCAAGCTGGCACGGGTATTCATGCCCAGCAGGGTAGTGTCCGCCTCGGCGAACAAATGGCTGTCAGACAGCTGCACCAACAACGCGCTGGCGTCGGGGTTCACATTGGATACGCTCGGCAAGGCGCTCTCCCAAGGCAATTACTGGAATGGATAGGTGGCGCGATTATGCTAGGGCAGGACACAAAGAAGAAAGCTGGGTAAGCAGACGCAGTTCACATCTACCGCACGACTTCAAACTCATGCCCCAAGGCCAGGCAGTGGCTCAACCATTCCCCGAGGAACACATTGAGCTGTGCTTTCTCGTCGGGTTGGTGCATGAACACATTCGGGTAAGGATAGATGCTGCGAAAGCGTCGCGCATGCTCGGCGCTGATCACTTCGGCCATACGCGCATCGTGGTACACCTGCACTTCCAATTGCGGCACCGGCAGCCAAGGCAGGCTGTGCTCCTGGCGCACGCGCAACGTAGTGGTGTAGGGGCAGGTGAGGATGACCTCCAGGGCTAGCACGCCGAGCATCTGGTCACCCTGGGTCACCGCTATGCGCCGCGCCTCTGGGGTGTGGCGCATGTCGGGAAGCAGGCGCATCAGCCGCGCGTAGTTGGCCTCGCAGGCGGCTTGCAGCCCGATCAGGTCAACTCGGTAACGTTCCCGTGCCTTTACTGCCATAACCCCCTCACTTCCGCGCGATTAAGCGCAAGCCACTGCAGGGCGATGATGCTGGCTGCATTGGAAATCTTGCCGTCGCGCACTGCCTGCAAGGCATCTTCGAACGCCCAGGCGGTAACGCGGATATCTTCTGCTTCTTCTTCCAACCCATGGACGCCGCCAGCGCCCGAGCTGTCGCAACGGCCCAGGTACAGGTGGACAAATTCGGTACTGCCGCCGGGCGACGGGAAATACTTGGTGATCGGCCACAGCGCGGAGAATGTCAGCCCAGCTTCCTCCTCGGCCTCGCGGTGTGCAACTTCCTCCGGTTGTTCGTCCTTGTCAATCAGGCCGGCGACCATCTCCACCAGCCACGGATTACCGGCGCGCCCCATGGCGCCGACGCGGAACTGTTCGATCAACACCACCTCGTCGCGTTGTGGGTCGTAGGGCAGCACGCACACAGCATCATGACGCACGAAGACTTCGCGGTTGATCACCCGGCTCATGCCGCCATCGAACTTCTCGTGGCGCAATTGCACGCGATCAAGCTTGTAGAAGCCCTGGTAGGCATTGTCGCGCTGAACGATCTCGATCCTGTTCGGCGTGGACTTGGCAATGTCCGTCATATTTTCCCTCAATGTCTGCGTGCAATTCGCGCCATCCTAACGCGCCAATGCCCGTTGATGCAGCCCCTTTCCGGTTGCCGGGACAGGCGGCGGACGTCAAACTCACCCTTATCAGTCTAGTGGCGAACTGACGGCCTCGTCGGCAGTCCAAGCGCTACTCTTTTTCGCTTTCCACCGATTTACGAAGGACACACATGTCGCTTTTAAGAATCGCCTCCGTGGCCTGTATTGCCTTGACCCTGGGTGCCTGTCAAAGCCTGTTCCAACCCGGCCATCTCAAGCCGCTGGACACCACCCCCGATAAAACGGAGCAGATCAAGCCCGGCTGCGACAGCCCTGACTGCCCCCTGGTGAACATCGACACCCTGCACTTCCCGGCCGAGCCGCAGCTCGACACCCTGGTAGAGCAACGCCTGCTGCAAATGACCCGCACCACCCCGGGTGCTGCCGTGCCGGCCACCTTGAATGCCTATCGTGACAAGTTCCTGCGTGAATCGCCGAACCGCCACAGCATGTACTTGCAGGCCAAGGTACGCGAGCAGCATGACGCACTGGTGATCATTGAAGTGTCCAGCTACCTGGACACCGGCGTCGCCCACGGCGAGCCGGGGCGCGGCTTCATCAATTATTCACGCCTGCTGCACAAGGAGCTGAGCCTGGCCGACATGCTGTTGCCCGGCCAGGAACAGGCGTTCTGGAACGCCGCGAAGGTCGCCCACAACACCTGGCTGATCAACTCGCAGATGGACCGCGACCCAGAGTTCGTGAAGAGCTGGCCGTTTCAGAAAACCCCGAACGTGGCCCTGACCAGCAGCGGCGTGGTACTCAAGTACAACGTCGCCACCATCGCCCCTTATGCCATGGGGCTGATTGAAATGACCATCCCTTATGCGCGCCTCAGCGGTGTGATCAAGCCTGAACTGGTGCCGGCTCGCCACTGAAGAGGGTGAAGGCCCAAGGGGCTATCCCTGAGGGGATTTGTTATTTGGGAGATGCCTATCGGGGGCGGTGCGACGATTCGACTCGCCCCCGATGAGGCCGGTACAAGCAACTGCGTTTTGCGAATCAGACCTTCTGGTACAGCTGGCTACCTTCGCGCTTGAACCGCTCCGCTTGCTCTGCCAAACCCTTGGCCACGTCCACATCCACCGCTTCAATACGCTGGTTGGCCGCGTACTCACGCACTTCGTGGGTGACCTTCATCGAGCAGAATTTCGGCCCGCACATGGAGCAGAAATGCGCGACCTTGGCCGACTCTTTCGGCAGGGTCTCATCGTGGAACGCCCGTGCGGTATCCGGATCCAGGCCCAGGTTGAACTGGTCTTCCCAGCGAAACTCGAAGCGCGCCTTGCTCAAGGCGTTATCGCGAATCTGCGCACCCGGATGGCCTTTGGCGAGATCGGCGGCGTGCGCGGCGATCTTGTAGGTGATGATCCCGGTCTTCACGTCATCCTTGTTCGGTAAACCCAGGTGCTCCTTGGGCGTGACATAGCAAAGCATGGCGCAACCGAACCAGCCGATCATCGCCGCACCGATACCCGAAGTGATGTGGTCATAACCCGGTGCGATGTCAGTGGTCAGCGGGCCGAGGGTGTAGAACGGCGCCTCGTCGCAGCACTCCAGCTGCTTGTCCATGTTCTCCTTGATCAGTTGCATCGGCACGTGGCCAGGGCCTTCGATCATGGTTTGTACGTCGTGCTTCCAGGCGATTTTGGTCAGCTCGCCCAGGGTTTCCAGCTCGCCGAACTGTGCGGCATCGTTGGCATCGGCGACCGAGCCCGGGCGCAGGCCGTCACCCAGGGAGAAGCTGACGTCATAGGCCTTCATGATTTCGCAGATTTCCTCGAAATGCGTGTAGGCGAAATTTTCCTTGTGGTGGGCCAGGCACCACTTGGCCATGATCGCGCCGCCACGGCTGACAATGCCGGTGACGCGATTGGCGGTCAGCGGCACGTAGCGCAGCAACACACCGGCGTGGATGGTGAAATAGTCCACACCTTGCTCGGCCTGTTCGATCAGGGTGTCGCGGAACAGCTCCCAGGTCAGGTCCTCGGCGACGCCGTCGACTTTTTCCAGGGCCTGGTAGATCGGCACCGTGCCGATCGGCACCGGCGAGTTACGAATGATCCACTCGCGGGTTTCATGGATGTGCTTGCCGGTGGACAAGTCCATGATGTTGTCCGACCCCCAGCGAATGCCCCAGGTCATCTTCGCCACTTCTTCTTCAATGGACGAACCCAGGGCGCTGTTGCCGATGTTGCCGTTGATCTTCACCAGGAAGTTGCGGCCGATGATCATCGGTTCCAGTTCGGTGTGGTTGATGTTGGCCGGGATGATTGCGCGGCCGCGGGCGATTTCTTCGCGCACGAATTCAGGCGTGATGATCTTAGGAATGCTCGCGCCAAAGCTGTGCCCGGCATGTTGCTGCTTGAGCAGACCGGCTGCGCGGGCCTCTTCGAGCTTCATGTTTTCGCGGATGGCCACAAACTCCATCTCGGGCGTGATGATGCCTTTGCGCGCGTAGTGCATCTGGCTGACGTTGGCGCCGGCCTTGGCACGACGCGGGTTTTGCAGGTGGGCAAAGCGCAGGTAGGCCAGGTCCGGGTTATCCAGGCGTTCCTGGCCGTATTTGGAGCTCAGGCAGGACAGGCGCTCCGTATCGCCCCGCTCCTCGATCCAGGGCGAGCGCACATCAGCCAGGCCCTTGCGCACGTCGATGACAACATTGGGGTCTGTGTAGGGCCCGGAGGTGTCGTAGACCACCACGGGGGCGTTGATTTCGCCACCAAACTCGGTGGGGGTCACATCCAGGCTGATTTCCCGCATGGGCACGCGGATATCGGGGCGCGAGCCCTGTACGTAGATTTTTTGCGAGCGGGTAAACGGCTGCACGGAGCCGGAGTCGACCTTGGCCGATTCACTCAGGTGCACGGTATTTTTTAGTTTTGTCGTCATCACGGGCTCTCCAACTTATCCAGGCGGTGGATTTTTGTCGGAGCGAACCTGTGACGGATGGACGCACTGAAACCAGTGCTGTGCTCGGTACTCGAGGGCCGTTCGATGGTCGAATAACATCCCGGACGAAGCACAAGAGGACTCGCCGGGTGACGAGAAATCTTGTTCCCTACGCAGGCGTTAACCTGATCAGGTTCAACGGGATCCGGTATTTACCGATCTCAGCCTTCCAACAAGGCACCCCGACAAGAACTCGGCCAGTCTAGACCATG
This sequence comes from Pseudomonas libanensis, assembly GCF_001439685.1. Taxonomy (GTDB): domain Bacteria; phylum Pseudomonadota; class Gammaproteobacteria; order Pseudomonadales; family Pseudomonadaceae; genus Aquipseudomonas; species Aquipseudomonas libanensis. The sequence continues at coordinate 439,297 of NZ_JYLH01000001.1, read as the reverse complement.
GCGTGGGCAAATTGCCAATAGCGGTGCATTCAGCGTGATGAATGGCGTGATCGTGGGATTGTTGTGCCGTGATCCGGCCACTACACTCGGGCACTGCCTCAAGGCTTGACGCCGGGAATGGCCAGCCTTAGCCTTGAGCGCTAAATTATCGCCGTAATATTTAAACTAGGGATCGCCTCATGCTGCGCAAACTCTCACTGGCTCTTGCCGTGTCTTGTGCGACCAATGGAATGGTCTGGGCAGCTGAAGCGCCCTTGTCCACCAACACCGACCTGGTCAGCGTCTATCAGGAAGCGGCGCACAACAACGCCGACCTGGCCGCTGCCCGCGCCCAATATGGCGCGCAAAAAGAAGTAGTGCCCCAGGCTCGTGCCGGCTTGCTGCCAAACCTGTCGGCCGGTGCCGATAGCAATAACGTGCGCACCCAGATCGACCAGCCGGCCGCCACGGCCAACCGCGACGCCCACTCCTGGCGCGCCACACTGAGCCAGCCACTGTTCCGCGCCGATCGCTGGTTCCAACTGCAAGCCGCCGAAGCCGTCAACGAACAAGCCTCGCTGCAACTGTCGGCCACCGAGCAGAACCTGATCCTGCAAAGCGCCGAGAGCTACTTCGCCGTGCTGCGCGCCCAGGACAACCTGGCCTCGACCAAGGCCGAAGAAAATGCCTTCAAGCGCCAGCTCGACCAGTCCAACGAACGTTTTGACGTGGGCCTGTCGGACAAGACCGATGTGCTGCAATCCCAGGCCAGCTATGACACGGCCCGGGCCAACCGCATCGTTGCCCAGCGCCAGGTAGATGACGCCTTCGAAGCGCTGATCACCCTGACCAATCGCCAATACAATTCCATCCAGGGCATCGTCCACACCCTGCCCGTGCTGCCGCCGGCACCGAACGACGCCAAGGCCTGGGTCGAAACGGCCGGTCGCCAGAACCTCAACCTGCTGGCCAGCAACTACGCGGTGACCGCCGCTGAAGAAACCCTGCGCCAGCGCAAGGCCGGGCACTTGCCGACCCTCGACGCCGTCGCGCAATACGAAAAGGGTGACAACGACGCCCTGGGTTTCAGCAACCCGAATCAGTTGCCCATTCCGTACGGCGGTGATGTGTCGCAACGCACCATCGGCCTGCGCCTGAACATCCCGATCTACAGCGGCGGCCTCACCAGCTCGCAAGTGCGCGAATCCTATTCGCGCCTGGACCAGACCGAGCAACAACGCGAGGGCCTGCGCCGCCAGGTGGTGGAAAATACCCGTAACCTGCACCGCGCAGTGAATACTGATGTGGAACAGGTACAGGCACGCCGCCAGTCGATCATCTCCAACCAGAGCGCGGTGGAAGCCACGGAGATCGGTTATCAGGTGGGCACGCGCAATATCGTCGATGTGCTGGATTCACAGCGCCAGTTGTACGCGTCGGTGCGCAACTACAACAACAGCCGCTATGACTACATCCTCGACAACCTGCGCTTGAAGCAAGCGGCGGGCACGCTCAACCCAGGGGATTTGCAGGATCTGGCCCGCTATCTCAAGGCCGACTACAACCCGGACAAGGACTTCCTGCCGCCGGACCTGGCCAAAGCCGCTGCCGAACAGCTCAAGGCCCGCCCCGGCTATTAAGCGCACCGCTAAAGCAATGTGGGAGCTGGCTTGCCTGCGATGCAGACACCTCGGTACATCAGGTACACCGAGGTGATGCTATCGCAGGCAAGCCAGCTCCCACATTTGATTGGTGTTGTCAGTGCTTGATCAGTTTGTCCAAACCATCCAGCAAGCGTTTGAGCGCGCCCTGATTGGCCTGCATCACCTTGAGCCCCGCCTGTGCCATCTTGCGTGCGTCCTGAGGTAATTCGAACAACTGTCGCACCGCCTCGGCCAGCCCGTCGGCATCGTCCACCTCTCGCAACGCCCCGGCGTCGCGCATCATCGCGGTGATGTCGAGAAAGTTGAAGACATGCGGGCCCATGATCACCGGTTTACCCAGCGCCGCCGGTTCCAGCGGGTTGTGCCCACCCGTCGGCACCAGGCTGCCGCCGACGAATGCGCTGTCGGCCAGGGCATAAAAAAACAGCAACTCGCCCATGGTGTCGCCAAGCAGCACCGAGGTTTGCTCGGTGACCGGCTCACCGCTGGTGCGACGCACGGTGGCAAACCCTTGCTGCACGCAGCGCTCAAACGTCGGGCCAAAGCGCTCCTGATGACGGGGCACCAGAATCAGCAGTGCATTGGGATAGTTCGCCAGCAACTGGCGATGAGCTGCCAGCACCACACCATCTTCACCTTCGTGGGTACTGGCGGCGATCCAGACCGGACGCTCGCTGGCGCCCCATTGTTCACGCAGAGCGGCCGCGCGGGCCGTCAACTGGGGGTCGATGCTCAGGTCGAACTTGATCGAGCCGGTCACTTCCACGGTTTCAGGGCGCGCACCCAAACTGCGAAAGCGTTCCGCCTCGGTCTCGGTCTGTACGGCGAACAAGCTCATTTCTGCCAGCATCGGAGCCGTCAGCTTGGCGAACCGCGCATACCCCTTGGCCGAACGCGCCGACAACCGTGCATTGGCCAGTGCCACCGGGATACCGCGCTGGGCGCAGGCATGGATATGGTTGGGCCACAGCTCCGTTTCCATGATCACCGCCAGCTTGGGCTGCACGCGATCGAGAAATCGCTTGGCGGCGCAAGGCAAGTCGTAAGGCAAGTAGCAATGCTGGATGCGCGGCTCGTTGGCGAACAGTGCCTGGATCCGCTCGGAACCGGTGGGCGTCATGCAGGTGACGGTGATCGGCAGCTGTGGATAACGCTCCAACAAACCACGAACCATCGGCGCGGCGGCAATGCTTTCGCCCACCGACACGGCATGCACCCAGATCCCGCCGGGGCGCATCGCCGGCAAGCCATAGGAAAACCGTTCGCCCACACGCTTGGCATAGGCCGGCGCCTTGCGCGCGCGCAACCACAAACGTAAGGCCACCAACGGCAGCGCCAGGTAAAACAGACAGCTGTAGAGAGTTCTATTCATGGCGGCGGAGTTTATCGGCTTTTTCAGTCGATCGCCTGCAAGCACTCGGCAAAACGTCTGGCCAGGAAACGAGCGGCGGGTCCAAGGTGTTCATCGCGGCGCCACACCAGCTCCACCACGAGGGCAGGCGGGGTCCATTCGCTGGTCAATTCGACCATCTGTTGCTGGTAGGTCGGGTATTGCACGATATGCCGAGGCAGCCAGGCCCAGCCCAGGCCACTCATCAGCCACTCGGCCAATACGTAGAAGCTGTCGGCGCGCCACACCAGGGGGCTGGCCGCCTCGCTGCCGGGGTAGACACTGGTCTGGGTCGACATCAGCAACTGCCGAAACTGGGCCAAGTGTTGGCACGTCACGTAATCCTTCTTGGCCAACGGGTGGTTCACACCGCACACCGTGACCATTTCCACGCTGCCCACCACCCGTCGCTCCAAGGCTTCGGGAATCTGGTCGTGATAGAACAGCAGCCCCAGGTCCGCCTTGCGCTCCACCAGTTTGCGTGCCACATCGCCCTGGGCCGCGCTGGACAACTGCACCTCCAGCAGCGGGTATTGCACGGCCAGCGCCTCCAGGCTATCGAGCACAGGCTGGAACAACATCGCCTCATCCTGGGCCAGGCGCAGGCAGGCTTCCTCGCCGCGAGTCAAGGACAGCGCCCGTCCGTTGAGGCGCTCACACTGGCGCAGCACTTCACGCGCTTCCTCCAGTAATACGGCGCCGGCCTCGGTCAAACTCGGCTGGCGGCCGCTGCTACGTTCAAACAGGCTCACGCCCAAGTCCGCTTCCAGTAAAGCAATGCCATTGCTGATCGCCGATTGGGCCTTGCGCTGATCGCGGGCGACGGCCGAAAACGAACGCCGTTCGGCGACGCTGACAAACAGGCGCATCTGTTCCAGGTTCCACTGCACGCTCATGGCTCAACCCATCTCCAATCCAGATAGGTAATGACTTTACCGCATCTGGCAAACGACTAGAATGCCGACCTTATCGAGTACCTAACACACCGAGGGTTTCCCCATGAATGCCGCCTATATTTACCTGGCCATTGCCATTTGCTCGGAAGTGGTCGCGACCGTCTCCATGAAAGCGGTCAAGGGCTTGAGCACACCGATCCCGTTGCTGTTGATGATTGTGGGTTATGGCGTCGCGTTCTGGATGCTCACCCTGGTGGTGCGTACCGTGCCGGTGGGCGTGGCCTATGCGGTCTGGGCGGGGCTGGGGATCGTGATGGTCAGTGTCGCAGCGTTGTTCATCTATGGGCAGAAGTTGGATGTTCCGGCGATGCTGGGAATGGGCCTGATTGTACTGGGCGTGGTGGTGATTCAGTTGTTCTCGAAAACCGTCGGGCACTGACCGTCACTCAACAGCCTGTATACTGCGCCTCTTGTCATGAACACTGAGGTTGCCGATGCCATCCGTTATTTCCACCGACGTTCTGATTGTCGGCGCCGGGGTTGCCGGCCTATGGCTCAACGCACGCCTGCGCCGCCAAGGGTTTTCCACGGTAGTGGTGGAAAGCGCCACCCTGGGTGGCGGGCAAAGCGTGAAATCCCAGGGCATCATCCACGGCGGCGCGAAATACGCCCTGCACGGCGCCCTCACCGGCGCCTCCGAAGCCATTGCCGACATGCCGCGCCGCTGGCGTGAAGCCTTGACAGGCGACGGTGAGCTGGACCTGTCCGGCGTACGCGTACTGTCCCAAGCCCATTACCTATGGTCACCGGGTACCCTCGCTGGCAACCTCACCAGCTTCTTCGCCAGCAAGGCCGTGCGCGGGCGGGTCGATCAGGTCAAGGGCGACGAGTTGCCGGCGGCCCTGCAAGACCGCCGTTTCAAGGGCAAGGTCTATCGCCTGGCGGAGTTGGTGGTGGACGTACCGAGTCTGATTGAACGCCTGGCACAACTGGCGGGTGACGGCTTGCTTGCCGGCCAGCACATCGAGCCCCTGCTCGAGGACGGCACCCTGGTGGGCTTGAAGGTCGACGGCCGCGAGATCCGTGCCCAGCGCATCGTATTGAGTGCCGGCGGCGGTATCGCCGATGTGCTCGCGGCCCTGGGCCTGAGCCAGCCGGCCATGCAAAAACGCCCGCTGCATATGATCATCGCCAAGGGCCCGGGCCTCAAACCCCTGTATGCCCATTGCCTGGGCGGCGGCACCAAGCCGCGCCTCACCGTGACCACCCACCCGGCTGCCGACGGCAACTGGGTATGGTACATGGGCGGCGATATCGCCGAGGCTGATGGCGTGGCACGCACACCAGAAGAACAGATCGCCACCGCACAGAAGGAGTTGGCGCAATTGCTGCCCTGGATCGACATGAGCCAGACCCAGTGGGCAACCCTGCGGGTGGATCGCGCCGAACCGCTGCAATCGGGGCTGACCCGCCCCGATAACGCCTTCCTCGCCGAAGAAGGCCGCCTGTTGGTCGGTTGGCCGACCAAGCTGGCCCTGGCGCCGGACTTCGCCGACCGGGTCCTGCACGCCCTGGAACGCGACGGCATCCGCCCTGGCGCCAGCGCGCCGCTGCCCGACCTGCCAAAACCGACTATCGGCCAACCTGCCTGGGAGCAACTGTTGCCATGAGCCTGCTAACCCTGCACGACTTTCATCGGCCCTTGGGCAACACCGGCCTGCAGGTGTCGCCATTGGGCCTGGGTACCGTCAAGCTGGGCCGCGACCAGGGGGTGAAATACCCCAGCGGCTTTCAGATCCCCAGCGACGAAGCGGCACGCAGGCTACTGCTCCTGGCCCGCTCGCTGGGCATCAACCTGATCGACACCGCACCGGCCTACGGCATGAGCGAAGAGCGCCTGGGCCCGTTATTGCGCGGGCAACGCAAGAACTGGGTGATTGTCAGCAAGGTCGGCGAAGAATTTGCCAATGGCGTGTCCCGGCACGATTTCAGCGCGGACCATACGCGGATGTCGATTGAACGCAGCCTGAAACGCCTTGAAACGGATTTTATCGACCTGGTGCTGGTGCATTCCGATGGCAACGACTTGCATATCCTCAACGATTGCGAGGTTTACCAGACCCTGGCAGAGCTGAAAAAAGATGGCAAGATTCGCGCTTTCGGTTTTTCCGGCAAGACCGTCGAAGGCGGCATAAAAGCGTTGGAACAGGGTGATTGCGCGATGGTCACCTACAACCTCAACGAGCAGGCCGAAAAAGCCGTGATCGATTATGCAGCAGCCCATGGCAAAGGCATCCTGGTGAAAAAGGCCCTGGCCAGCGGCCACGTGTGCCTGGAGCCAGGAATGGATCCAATTGATGCCAGTTTCAAGCTGTTGTTTGCGCAAACGGGCGTCGCCAGTGCTATTGTCGGGACCATTAATCCGCTGCACCTGGCCCATAACGCGGCGACCGCTGCCCGGGTCATTCGTCAACTCTGATGCCGCCGACGCGGCCGACCCCGTCGCAAGAAGGAGCCGACATGCCGCGAACGCTGATTCGAAAAAACCCGAGTAACTTCAAGACACTGCCGCTGCACGTCGAAGCCACCCCCGAGGGCCTGAGCTACCAGAGCGTCGGCATGCCGCTCAACTTTGCCCAGACCCTGCAACGGCGCAAGCCGGTAGAGGTTCCGGACGCCGAGCGCTTCGCCCTCGAACTGGCGAACCTCGGCGTTTCGGTACGCCTGACCCTGCATTGGCAGAACAAGGATTACTGGGTGCTGGTGCGCCAACGCCGCCAGGACCGTGGCGATGTGGTGCTCAAGCTGATCTCCGGCTACGTTCCGGCCCATGAACTGAACCTGCCACTGCACACTGCCATCCAGGAAATTGCCGAGGAATGCCTGCTCGAAACCCCGGAAGGCTGGCTCGGCGGGCGCTTCAACGACACTTGGCTGCCGGCGCCCTACTCCGCCGCTCTGCACTACCGCGAAGCCCTGCCGTTTCGCCTGAGCCCCTTGTCCGGCGCCGCTCGCCCGGTACGCTGCGCAACCACCCAATTGATCGAGCGCCCGCGGGCCTACGTGCACCTGCCGACGGCGTCACTGCAGTTGATTTATGACCTGCGCCTGGAAGTGCCGAAGGAAGCCAAGTCACTCAGTTTGTTCCATGTGGATGAGCGCCTCGAAGGCGACCAACTGGTGGCGCGCCTGGACCGTCAGCGCCCGGACCTGTACCTGATGCCGTTGAAAGACGGCGAGCCGCTCGCCGAGTTGTATACCGTCAAGAAAGACCAGTTGTACCCGGCCAGCACACGCGGCTTGTACCTGGCGGAAAGCTTCGCCCGGCAGGAAGGCTGGCTGGTGCGCGACGAGCGGATTCGCTGGAAGGATTGGCTAAGGCAGCAGGGCCTGGCAGAACCGGAAAAGGACTCGAAACTCAAGCGTCTGACCGGCAAGGCGCGGCAGATGCTGCGCAAGATCGTGCCGAAGAAGAGCTAGGGGCGAGCAGGCTCGCCCCGGGCGTCACGGGTGTCACTCGTTGTTGCGGATCTTTTCGACGATAGCAGTGGTAGAGCTGTTTTCAACCAGCCCCAGCACCTTGACCGTGCCGCCATAGGCACTGACGATATCCGCACCGACCACCTTATCGACGGTATAGTCACCGCCCTTGACCAACACGTCGGGCTTGACCTGGGCCAGCAGGTTCTCCGGAGTATCTTCGGAGAAGCTGATCACCCAGTCCACCGCACCCAGCCCCGCCAGCACCGCCATGCGCCGGTCGACACTGTTGATCGGTCGGCCCGGGCCTTTCAGGCGGCTGACCGACGCATCGTCGTTGACCGCAACGATCAGGCGATCGCCTTGGGCACTCGCCTGCTCCAGGTAAGTCACATGCCCGGCGTGCAGGATATCAAAGCAGCCGTTGGTAAAGACTATGCTCTCGTTGTGGGCGCGGGCATCGTCAATCGCCAGCAGCAATTGCTCCAGGCCCAGCACGCCGCGTTCCGAGCCTTCGGAACGCTGGATCGCACGGCGCAATTCCGGTGCGCTGATGGCCGCGGTACCCAGCTTGCCCACCACAATACCCGCCGCCAGGTTGGCCAAGGCCACGGCGTGAGGCAACTCTTCGCCGGCCGCGATGGACGCCGCCAGGGTGGAAATCACGGTGTCTCCGGCACCGGTAACGTCGAACACTTCACGGGCCCGAGCCGGCAGGTGCATGGCCGGATGGTCAGGTCGCAGCAGGGTCATGCCGTGCTCGCCACGGGTCACCAGCAAGGCGCCCAGGTCGAGTTCAGCCATCAGTGCGGCACCCTTGCTCACCAACTCGTGCTCATCGACGCAACCGCCGACGATAGTTTCGAACTCGCTCAGGTTTGGTGTCAGCAGGCTGGCGCCTCGATAAATCGAGAAGTCCTTGCCTTTGGGGTCGGCCAGCACCGGAATGTTGCGGGCCTTGGCGGCCTGGATCAACACCTGGTGGTTCTGCAAGGCACCTTTGCCATAGTCGGACAACACCAGCACCTTGACACCTTCGAGCCACGCATCGACCTGGTCGCTGAGGGCCAGGGCATTGGTGGCGAAGGGTTCTTCGAAATCGATACGCAGCAATTGCTGGTGACGGCTCATGACCCGCAGCTTGACGATAGTCGGCTGATGGGCGATGCGCTGGAACAGCGCGCGCACGCCGGCACCCTGCAAGCTGTTGGCCAGGCTGTCGGCAGCCTCGTCGTCGCCAGTCACCCCTACCAGGGAGGCCGGGGCGCCGAGGGCGGCAATATTGAGGGCGACGTTGGCAGCGCCACCTGGGCGGTCTTCGATTTGCTCGACCTTGACTACCGGCACCGGCGCCTCAGGGGAAATCCGTGAGGTACCGCCATGCCAGTAACGGTCGAGCATGACATCGCCGACCACCAAGACAGCGGCTTGATTGAATCGCGGCATGGACAACTTCATGGAGCAACCCACATACAAAATGAACAGGGGCGCGATATTAGCACAGGGTTTGCGATGGCTTGCGCGCACTGCCGGCCAAATGTGGAAGAGGGCTTGCCCCCGATGGCGGTGTATCAGCCAGTATTTCTACAAGCTGACACTCCGCTATCGGGGGCAAGCCCCCTTCCACATTAGCTCTGTGTCGCTGTTGGATCAGGTGATGTCAGCCGCTACCGGTGCATCCAGGCCCATGGCATGCAGGCGGGCGTAATAACCGTTCTGCGCCAGCAACTCGCCGTGGGTGCCGCGCTCGACAATTCGGCCGTCGTCCATCACCAGGATCAGGTCAGCCTTTTCGATGGTCGACAAGCGGTGTGCGATCACCAGGGTCGTGCGGCCTTGCATGACCTTGTCCAGTGCCGCCTGGATATGCCGCTCGGACTCGGTGTCGAGGGCCGAGGTGGCCTCGTCGAGAATCAACAACGGCGAATTCTTGAGCAGTGCCCGGGCAATGGCCAGGCGCTGGCGCTGGCCGCCGGACAACAGCACGCCGTTCTCGCCGACCTGGGTATCGAAGCCTTTGGGCAACTGGTCGATGAAGTCCTTGGCGTTGGCATCCGCCGCCGCCGCTTCAACGTCGGCGCGAGGCGCACCGGCCAGGTCGCCGTAGGCGATGTTGTTGGTCACGGTGTCGCTGAACAGCGTCACGTGCTGGGTGACCTGGGCTATGTGCTTGCGCAGGTTGAGCAGCTTGTAGTCTTCGATCTCTACGCCGTCGAGCAGGATTTCGCCGCTTTCATGGTGGTAGAAGCGCGGGATCAGGCTGGCCAGGGTTGATTTGCCGCTGCCCGAACGTCCCACCAGGGCGATCATCTGCCCAGGCTCGGCGGTGAAACTGATGTCCTTGAGCACATGGCGTTCGGTGCCAGGGTAGGTGAAGTTCAGATTGCGCACTTCCAGGCGACCGCTGACCTGGTCACGCTCGATGGTGCCGTGGTCGACCTCAACGTCTTCGTCCAGTTGTTCGAAAATGCTTTCGGCGCCCGCCACGCCTTTCTGGATGGTCGAGCTGACCTCGGACAGTTGGCGGATCGGCTTGGGCAACAAACCGGCCAGGGTGATGTAGGCCACCATGTCACCGGCAGAGGCGTCGCCACGCAGGTACAGGACCAGGAACATCAGCACAGCCATGGCGGAGTAGATCACCAACTGCAATGCTGGCGTGTAGATCGCCCCGGTGCGGGTCATGCGCAGTTGCTTGTTGGTGTTGCTCTGGCTGGCCTTGAGGAAGCGCTTCTCTTCATAGACTTCGCCACCGAAGCTGCGTACCACGCGATAGCCCTGGATGGTCTCCGAGGCCACATGAGTGACGTCGCCCATGGCCACCTGGATCTTTTTGCTCTGCTTGCGGAATTTCTTGCTGGCGGTGCTGACCATCACGGCAATCAGCGGCAGGATCGCGATCATGACCAGCGTCAGTCGCCAGTTCATGTACAGCAGGGAGGCGAACAGGAAGATCACCGTCATGCCTTCGCGGATCACCACCTTGATGGCATCGGTCGCCGCCCCGGTGACCATGGTCACGTTGAAGGTGATGCGGGAAATCAGGTGCCCGGAGTTGTGGTTATCGAAATAACGGTTGGGCAGCGTCAGCAAGTTGTTGAACAACTGTACCCGCAGGTCGTGGACCAGGCCCAGGGAAACCTTGGCCAGCAGATAGTTGCCCAGGAACGAACCCAAGCCCTGCCAGGCCGCGATCAGGATGATCAGCAGCGGCACGGCCTGCAGCAGTTGCAGGTCGCGCAGGAATGGCACGGTCGGGAACAGCACGGCTTCCGGGTTGGAGAGGCCGTCGACAAAATACTTGAGGATGTAACCCAGCATCGGCTGGGTCGACGCGAAAATCAGAAATCCGAGGATACTCAATGCGAACAAGCCCATATAGGGCTTAACGTAACTGAGCAGACGGAAGTATATTTTCAAGCTCGAAGGGCTTGCGCTCGGACTGGAGTCGGTCATATCACGCGGCGTTTTGAAAAAGGAGGCTGACTTTAGCACAGCTTCTCTGTTGTACTTGCACCCGGTGTAACCCGCGGCCCGGTTGGATCCGACCGGCGACATTACATGGCCACTAGCTTAAGATGGTTGGCTTTCTCTTTCTGGAATGGCTCTACTGTATGCACTCCAAGCGCCTTAACTATGGCTCAAATCGCGTTTTCGACTTCCTGGTCCTGTGGATTTTGCCTGTTGGCTTATTGCTGCTCCTGAGTGCACTGTTCTTCGTCGGCAATCGTAATGTACTGCACCGGATTTTCTACATCCTGTTCAGCGTACCGACTTTGTTTCTGTTGTGCATGCGCCCCAGGGAATTCAAGGATCTGTTGCGCGAGCCGCTGGCACTTGCCTTTCTGGCCTTCTCTGCCTGGGCGTTGACCAGCCTGCTCTGGAGCCCCGAACACAGCACCGACACCGACCTGTTCAAGCGCCCGCTGAACACCTTCATGCTCTTTGGCGGGTGCGGGCTGTTGCTGCATTACCGCAATGAGTTGTTCAAGCCGATCTTCTTTAGCGCGGCGGTGATTGCGCTGGTGGTCAGCCTGGGTAACCTGGTGGCGTTCGCCAAGGGCTATTCGCCCGGTTTGCGCATGATCGGCGGTCTTGGTGCTCTTGATAACCCGCTGTTGAGTTCGCATCTTTTTGGGTTTTTCACCGTGTACTGGCTGTATGTCTGCATGACCACTCAGCGCATGAAGGTGTTGTGGTTCAGCGTACCGGCCCTGGCAATCATGACTGCGGCGGTTCTGGCGACCGGCTCACGCACGCCGCTGGTGGCGCTGGCGCTGGCTATCTTGTGGATGAGCTTTGTCAGCCGCAATCGCCGTGCGGCACTGCTGATCACCGGCATGGTCCTGGGCGCCGCGGGACTTCTGTTGTTCTTCCCCGAAATGATCACTGGACGTGGCAGCTCGTTTCGCTTTGAGCTGTGGACCATGACACTGCAGCTTATTGCCGAGCACCCTTGGATCGGACATAGCTACGACTCCGAGCTTTACCTAATGGTGGCCAATGACTACCAACTGCGCGAACCCCATAGCTTCGCCCTAGGTGTGCTGTATTACGTCGGCATCATCGGTTTTATCCCGTGGATTTTCATGCTCGGTTGGGGCCTGTACAAAGGCCTGAAGGAACGCGCCCAGCCGCTGTTCATCCTGGCTTCGTCACTCCTGGCCTACGGCATCGGAGCAGGCCTGACCGAGGGCGGCGGCATTCTGTCGCGACCCAAGGAACACTGGTTCCTGCTGTGGATTCCCCTGGCGATTATCACCGGCCTGAGCATCGCCCAGCGCCATCGCAGCCTGTTGCGTATGCCGGTGCAAAACCTGAAGACCGCAGCCTTCGAGCAGATGTGCAACAACGCCCATGTCATTGAAGCCGATGGCCTCGGACCTAAAGTCCTGCGCCTGGAAGATGGCAGCTTCCTCAAGCTGTTCCGCCCACGCCGCTGGTACACCTCCGGCAGCTTCAACCCTTACTCCGAACGCTTTGCCAGCAACAGCGAGCAATTGCGCACCCTTGGCATCCCCACGCCACACATCCTCGGGCTCTATCGCCTGAGCGATGCCAGCAGCTCCGTGGCCTACACACCACTGCCCGGCCTGACCTTGCGCCAAGCGCTGCAAAGCCTGGACAGCAGCTTGCGTGAATCACTGGTGGAGCGTTTTGGCCGGTTCATGGCGCAACTGCACGAGCGTGGCGTGTACTTCCGCTCGCTGCACCTGGGTAACGTGCTGTTGATGGATGACGGTGAGTTCGGCCTGATCGACGTGGCCGACCTGCGCATCTACCCGTCCTCACTGCGCCACGCACTGCGCCAACGCAACCTGCGCCACATGCAGCGCTACCCACAGGATCGAAACTGGCTGTTCGAAACGCACTTCGAGCAACTGGTCAAAGGCTACGCCTCGGTGGCAAGCCCAGCGGCTACCGCGAAAATCCGCGAGCAAGTGCAAAGCCTGGCTAGCCCGGCCAAGTAACACAAAAGGCGACGATCACCGGGTGATCGTCGCCTTTTTCTTATCCCCTCCCGCTCTCAGCCCTTGAGCGGCGCCAGATACAACCTCACCAACCCACGCAACGTCTTGCGCCCCCAGAACTTCAACGGGATCTGCTTGAGAATCTCCCGCGCCAGTGGGCGATCGCGGTCGGCAGTCTTGAGGAACATCGAGTTCAGGAAGTTGTAGCGCACCGCATCATAAGCCGGGTGGTCGCTGAACTTGGCATAGGTCTTGAGAATATTCTGGATCATGTAGCGGTGGTTCTTGTACGTGTTGCTCGCGTGCTGGCGATACTTGGCCATCACCACGCCAAGGGCGTCGATGGTGTAGCCCGCCGCCGTGATCTTCAACTGGATCAGCAGGTCCTCCAGGGGAATCTGCGGGTCGAAGCCACCGACTTGCTCCAGCACTTCCCGACGAATCAGCATGGTCGGCGCCGGTGGGAACGGCTTGCGGTCCATGAAAATATCGTCGAAATCGAGGCTGCGAAACGGCAGGTCGCGGCGTTGTTTTTTCTCCGGATGCAGGTTGTCGTCAGCATCGATCAGCTCGATGTTGCCAGCACACATGCCCACCTTGGGCTTGCCATCCATATACGCCACCTGAGTGGCAATACGGTCCGGCAGCATGATGTCATCCGAGCCGAACGGTGCGATCAGGCTGCCCTTGGCGCGCGCGATCGCACCGTTCAGGGTGGCGCTGAGGCCTTGGTTCTGTTGCACCTGGAAGTCAAAGCCGTGCTCGGCCTGCAGACGCAGGATACGTTCGACGCTGTCGTCCTTGGAACCGTCATCCACCACCAGCAATTCGATATTGGGGTAAGTCTGTCCGAGTACGCTGAGGATGCTCTGTTCGATGTACTGGCCGTGGTTATAGGAGGCGATAATCACCGAGACCAGGGGTTGTGGCTGATTCATGCTCTACCTACTTCACGCAGACCGGTTTCAATCAGGGTCAGGTACTTGTGCTTGAACTCTTCAAGGGTGTGATTGGCCTGCAGATAGCGGAACACCTCTTCACCCTTGGCGCGCAATTGTTCATCGCTCAGCGCCAGGTAGGTATCCAGGGCCGCGGCCAGTTGCTCGACGTTACCCGGATCATGGGACAGGCCGCCCGCGCCCTGCACCAGCGGCAGCATCGCCGGGCCATTGGAGGCAATCACCGGCAAGTGGCCGCTCATGCCTTCCAGAAGCGCCAGCCCCAGGCCCTCGAACAACGACGGCATGGTCCAGATATCGAAGCCGCGCACATACTTCATGCCGTCTTCGCGAAAGCCCAGCAAGTGCGCGCGACCAGTCAGGCCCAGGCGCTCGATATCCGCACGCAAATCGGCTTCGGCGCGACCGGAACCGATGATGCCCACCTGGGCCTCAGGGTATTTGTCCTTGAGGGTCGCGAAAGCCTGCAACAGATGGGTATGGCCCTTGATCGGCACCAGACGACCCAGGGCGCCGATCATCCGTGCGTCCATAGGCAGGCCCAGGGCCTTGCGGGCGTCCTCGCGGCTCAGTTGCAGGGCTTCGGCCTGGGGAATGTCGATGGCGTTGGTGACATAGGTGGTGTTGTCGCGGGTGAAGCCGCAGTTGAGGTTCACCAGGTAGTCCTTCACCGCCTCCGACACCCCGACAAACCGCCATGCCGGGCTGACCCAGCGTTGGGTCTGGCGACGACGATAGCCACGGGCATACTCGCCAAAACCGTGGGAGATACCGATGCACAGCGGGATTTTCAGCCAGCGATTGAGCGAGAGCATCATGTTTACCGACTTGAAGCGGTTACAGATGACCACATCGAATTTCTGCTCGCGGCAATACTTGTAGATCTGCCACATGGCGCCGAAGCGAATGCCCTTGAGGGACTTCTCCGGCAGCTCGAAATAATGGGAGTGTTCAGCCACGCTCAGGGGCTGGCCGGGCAGCGGGCGGCCGCTGAGAAATCCGGATGTCACCTCGAAACGCTCAGCCGGCAAGGACTTGACGATTTGCTCACCCAGGTCGGCGAAATCATTGGTCTTGACGTTGTAGTCCGGCTGTAACTGCAAAACCTTGAAACGCGGCTTCATAACTCTCCATGCAGCGATCTGGCTACGGGCACGCAGCCCGGTAAAAAAGGGCGACAGGCGAATACCGACCTGCCTTCAATAGGCTCTCAGTCCTGCTTCAGGACCCACAACAGCTCGTGACGGCGCACGGCCTTGCGAAAGAATTCATTCTCGCCGTAGGGCGACGGCTTGCGGCCCGCCAGCAGTTGCTGTAACCACCTGCGCACCCGGCGCTTGAACGGCGCGGGCGGTTGCAGGTCATGCATCATGCCCAAGGCCATGGCCTTGTCCTGCTGCTGGCTCAAACTGAGCGCGAAGCTGCAAGGCACCATCTCTATTGTGGTATCGAAACGCGGCGGCAGCGCCACCCCGACCCCGGAATCACCCATGGGCCAACGGTCGTTATCATGCAGGTGATTGGCGTAGCCGAGCAACGTGTCGGGCTGCCACTCCAGGCCTTGCAAGGCTTCAAGGATCGCCGCGTGGGCGCAGATGTGGTCCGCGTGTGGGTCGAGCAATGGCGTGGGCAACACGATCACCTGAGGCCGCGCCTTTAGCAGCAGTGCCCGCAGGTCGGCAATCAGGTTATGCCAGGTCGGCGCGCCGTCCACATCCCCCGGCAATGCAAAGCCGTTGAACTGGCGAAACAGTCGCGTATCGTTTAAGTCAGCTTCGCGGGAAGCCATAGGTTGATCCGGGGTAGCCTGCATGGCCTGCAACTGCATGCAGAAGTAGCCCAGTTGCACGCACTGCGTCTCGGGCACGCCAGCCCAGCGCGGCACGGCGATGCTGTCCCAGGCACGCAGGCGACCCTTGAGACGAGCGGCTTCAGCCTTGGGCAGCCCCATGTGCTGGTAATGTTCGGCTTCAATTTCACCAGCGGTCAGGGTCACGATCCAGCTTTCGGGCGCCTGGCTGTAGAGGCTGAACGCCGCCAGCTCGGCATCGTCGGCGTGGGGCGCGACCACCATCACCCGTTGTTGGCGATAGTCCGGCTGGCGAAAGCGCCAGAGTGTCGGCTGGCCCTTGATCCGGCAGAAACGCCCGCGCAACCTGACATTGCCCGCCGCCAAGGCTTCGGCGCCGCCGGTCAGGTTCAGGTAACGCCGCCCGGCGACGCCGCGCTCGAAGACTTGCCGATCCGGCATCTCCAGGCCCAAGACGTCCACCGCAGGGTCGAGGAACCGCCCAAGCCAGGCGCTTTTCAACTCGACACCCACGATCAGGGTTTCATCGGCCGCCAGAGGCGTGTCCAACAACAGCCGCCCCGCCTCCAGGCGCAGACCGGGCTGTTCGCTGTCGGCCGGGAACGCATACCCGTAGCTGTCTTGGGGCGAGTAAAACAGGTGATCGGCAAACCAGGCTTCATGGGCCGCCCACAGCAGCACCGCCAGGAGCAGCGGCAACCACCAAGCCACCAGGACGCCGGCTGCCACCAGCGCCAGCAAGCCGATCAACAGCGCAATACGCTTGTTACGCCGATGGCGCTTGAGCAGTTGCTGTTTACGGCTCATACACTGAATACCGGCACCGGATTGCACCAGCGCTCCTTGTATTCGCGGTCGGAACGGCCGAAGGAGAAACGCAGCGACTTGTTCGCCGCCCGCGCCTGTTCCCACGCGCTTTGGGTATTGAGGAAACTCAGTACGCTGCCGGGGCTGAATGCACGGGTTTCAGGGTCGACGCCGCCGTTGACATACTCGGCGCTGAACCACTCATTGGACTGCACCTGATACACCAGTTGCACCGCAATCGGCGCGTCGTTCAGAAACAGCACCGAGCCGAACAGGAATTCCTTGAGCAACTCCAACACCTCGGCCAGACGCGCCGCGCCCGCCGCCGGGAAGCCCCACCGGCGCTGGAACAGATCGCAATAAATCGCCGCCAGTTCTGTGCTGGAAAACTCACTGACCGCCCGTACCACGCCGCCCGCCTCTTCCAACAGGCGCAGTTCACGCCGCTGGTTGTAGCGAAATTTCTTCGACAGGTCTTCGGGAGTACGCGCCATGGCCAATTGCTCGGCCTGGGGCTTGAGGGTGCTCACGCGCCCCTCGTTCAGTGCCGAGAGGTAGCGCGCACGATGCCGCAACGGCACCTGCGCATCGGCGGCAATCGGCAGGATGATCTCGGCATTGCCCAGATCAAACAGGCCTTTCTTGCCGCTGCGCTTGAGCACGTCCTTGGACAGCGCCAGGTCGCGCCCCCAGGTGGCTATTGCCCCCTTGAGTTCACCACCTTGCACCCAGCCCAGGTAGCGCACAGGTATCTGCGCCAGCCCGGCCAACCGCTCGATCACCTGGGGATGAGTCGCCACGCTGCCGCCATAACGCTGCCAGGCCTGGGCGTAAACCTCGGCCTCGACAGGCGCCCAGCCACGTTCCCGCCAGCCCTGGAAGCGGTTCAGCATTTAAACCACAGCGTCATAAGGGTCCACGCCATCCTTAACCACCAGGATGTCTTCCATGATCAGGTACTGCAGGTCCGAGCCGAAGAACATGTTCAGCGCGTCGGTCGGCGAGCAGATCATCGCTTCGCCACGACGGTTGAGCGAGGTGTTCAGGGACACGCCGTTACCGGTCAGCACTTCCAGCTCTTTCATCATGTCGTAGTAGCGCGGGTTGTATTCGCGCTTGAGCACCTGGGCGCGGGAAGTACCGTCTTCGTGCACCACTTCCGGAACCCGGGCCTTCCACTCTTCGGCGACTTCAAAGGTGAAGGTCATGAACGGCGCGGGGTGATCGACCTTGATCATCTGCGGGGCAACGGTGTCGAGCATCGACGGGCAGAAAGGCCTCCAGCGCTCGCGGAACTTGATCTGGTGGTTGATGCGATCTGCCACGCCGGTGGCACTTGGGCAACCGATGATCGAACGACCGCCCAACGCACGCGGACCAAACTCCATGCGGCCCTGGAACCAGGCTACCGGATTGCCGTCGACCATGATCTTGGCAATGCGCTTAGGCATGTTCTCGATCTTGCGCCAGTTCGGCTTGCTCGCGTGCTTGGCGCACGCGGCGATCACGTC
Organism: Pseudomonas libanensis; assembly: GCF_001439685.1. Classification (GTDB taxonomy): domain Bacteria; phylum Pseudomonadota; class Gammaproteobacteria; order Pseudomonadales; family Pseudomonadaceae; genus Aquipseudomonas; species Aquipseudomonas libanensis. The sequence goes on along the minus strand of NZ_JYLH01000001.1, from coordinate 421,330 downwards.
TTCGTTGCTGTAGGACGGGCCCAGATAGACGTGTTCCATCTTCTCGACCGGTACACCACGAGCATGGGACACGTAGGCCGCCGCACCGACGGCGGTGCCGGCATCGCCGGAGGCCGGTTGTACGAACAGTTCTTTTACGTCGTCACGGGCAATGATTTTCTGGTTCAGCTTGACGTTCAGCGCACAACCGCCGGCGAATGCCAGCTTGCCGGTGTCCTTGAGAATGTCGCCCAAGTAGTAATCGATCATCTGCAGGGCCAGCTTCTCGAACAGCGCCTGCATGCTGGCCGCGTAGTGGATGTATGGCTCGTCGGCGATATCGCCTTCGCGCTTGGGGCCCAGCCACTCGATCAGTTTAGGCGAGAAGTAGAAACCCTTGCCCTTCTCTTTATAACGACGCAGGCCGATGACGTTGGCGTAGTCGGTGTTGATCACCAGCTCGCCGTTTTCAAACGAGGCCAGGCGCGAGAAATCGTATTTGCTGGCGTCGCCATACGGCGCCATGCCCATGACCTTGAACTCACCGTCGAGCATCTCGAAACCGAGGAACTCGGTAATTGCGCCATACAGGCCGCCGAGGGAGTCCGGATCGTAGAATTCCTTGATCTTGTGGATCTTGCCATTTTCGCCGTAGCCGAAGAAGGTGGTGGCGTATTCACCCTTGCCGTCGATGCCCAGGATCGCGGTTTTTTCCTGGAAGCCCGAGCAGTGATAGGCGCTGGATGCGTGAGCCAGGTGGTGCTCTACCGGTTCGATCTTGATTTTCTTCGGATCGAAGCCCAGTTGCTCCAGGCACCAGACGATCTTGTTGCGATAGCGCTTGTAGCGACGGTTGCCCATCAGGATCGCGTCGAGGGCACGGTCCGGGGCATACCAGTAACGCTTGGCGTAGTGCCAGCGCGCCTCGCCGAACAGGCTGATCGGCGCGAACGGGATCGCCACCACGTCAACGTCCGAAGGCTTGATGCCGGCCTGTTCAAGGCAGAACTTCGCCGACTCGTAAGGCATGCGGTTCTTTGCATGTTTGTCGCGTACGAAGCGCTCTTCTTCGGCGGCCGCAATCAGCTTGCCGTCGATATACAGGGCTGCGGAAGGATCATGGCTAAGGGCGCCGGACAGGCCAAGAATCGTCAATGCCACAGGGGTCTAGCCTCTTTTAGTCTGCATGCAGGCGCATCGCGCCTGAAAAAAGTGTGCCTCTCGCCTGGGCGAGAAACAGCTAAAGGGCGGGATTATAGCTTAAAAGCAGTGGGAAGCTGTTAGCGCAGCTCAATGCTGCCGTCCGCGCTTTGGCGGTAGATCGTGTAGGGCAGGACGAGCGTGTCCAGGACAGCAGAAACGGGCACATCAAGAATGGCCCAGGGAATACCATTCAACGAGAGATCACTTGCGGAGTTCGGCGGTCCATGCAAGACACACAAGTCATAAACCACGCCGCTATAAACACGCGGAACAGAGTTGCAGTAGGTTTTCTTCCTCTTGAGGTCCAGAACAGTGACGTCATCGCCACGCAGCACCGTGGTCGTAGTGCCGCAGCCGCCCATGAGCAACGATATTCCCAGCAATACCAGCAACCTCAGAATAGGAGTCCGCATAGTTGATTCTTCTTGTTTGTTAAAAAGACCGAAAACCTAACACCACAGAACCAAGGCTTCAGGCTTACGCAGTCGACGCTAAGCGTAGGAAGCATCCCATTGCGCCCAGCGGTAAGGATTTCGGCAAATCAGAGGACGAGTCGTTAAACTTGTAACATTTTCGCCTACGCCCCTCACTTGCGCGCTACCAACCGGCCTTTTCATGACTCCTTCTGCTCCAACCTGCCTTGCCTTACTGCTGGGCCTGTGTAACACCGCCCAGGCCGACAATGCGCCCCTGATCCTGGACCCCAGCGTGGTCACCGGCTCGCGCAGCGCCAGCCCGACCTTCGACCTGCCGTATTCGGTGGACGGTATCAGCCGTGAGCAAATCAGCGAGGGACAATTGGGCATCAACGCCTCCGAAGCCCTGTCCCGCGTGCCCGGCCTGGTGGTGCAGAACCGCCAGAACTATGCACAGGACTTGCAAATTTCATCCCGCGGCTTCGGCGCCCGTTCGGCGTTTGGCGTGCGCGGTATCAAGCTGGTCGCCGATGGCATCCCCGCCAGTACCCCGGATGGTCAGGGCCAGGCTGCCACCTTCAACCTCGACACCGCCGAGCGTATCGAAGTGCTGCGCGGCCCGGCGGCGACGCTGTATGGCAGCAACGCCGGCGGCGTAATCCAGATGTTCTCCCGCGACGGCGAAGGCCCTCCGCACATCGGCGCCGAAACCCTGGTGGGCAGCGACGGGCTGAGCAAGAACCACCTGAGCGCTGAAGGCGCGGCCAACGGTGCCGGATTCGTGCTGGATGCTTCGCGCATGGACACCAACGGCTACCGGGATCACAGCAGCGCCCGCCGTGACCAGACCTTCGCCAAGCTCAACTTGCAGCCGGATGACGACAGTAAGCTGGCGTTGATCTACAGCAGCCTGGAGCAGAACGGTACGCAGGATCCACTGGGGCAGACCTGGGCAGCGTACAAGGCCGACCCGCGCTCGGTAAGCGCCAATGCGCTGAACTACAACACGCGCAAAAGTATCGATCATCAGCAACTGGGGATGAATTACGAGCGGTATTTCGGTGGCGCGACCTTGCAGGTCAATGCCTACACCGGGCGCCGTAGTGTGATTCAGTACCTGTCGATCCCCAAGGGCACGCCCGCCAACGAACGCGGTGGCGGCGTGGTGCAATTTGACCGTAAGTTCTACGGCGGCAGCGTGCGCTGGATGCAGCCCATCGAAAGCGCGCCTGGCGATCTGATGATCATTACCGGCCTGGACTTCGACCAAAGCGAAGACAACCGCCATGGCTATCAGAACTACAGCGGCAACACCCTCGGCGTGAAAGGCCAATTACGCCGCGACGAAATCGACACGGCTCGCAGCCTCGACCCGTATATCCAAGCCAACTGGGCCCTCGACCGCTGGACCCTGCAGGCCGGCGTGCGCCACAGCACGATGCAGATGGACGTTGACGATCAGTTCCTCAGCAATGGCGACGCCAGCGGCAACAAGACCTACCAGAAAAACACACCGTCGATGAGCGTGATGTATGCGTTCACCCCCGACCTGCACGGCTACGTCAGCGCAGGCAAAGGCTTTGAAACCCCGACCCAGGCCGAGCTGGCCTATGCACCAGGCAACACCGAGGGCTTCAACTTCGGCTTGAAGCCGTCTGAAAGTACGCAATATGAAATGGGTGTGAAAGCGCAACTAAACAACACGCGGATCAACGCCGCCGTTTTCCAGATCACCACCGAGGACGAACTGGTGGTGCAGCAATCCATCGGTGGCCGTACCAGCTACCAGAACGCCGGCCGCACATTGCGCCGCGGCTTCGAACTGGGTGTTGAAAGCCAACTGAGCGACCATTGGAGCACCAGCCTCGCCTACACCCGCCTGCACGCAACCTACGACAGCGACTTTGCCAGCGGCGCCAACACCATCGACAAAGGCAACTACCTCCCCGGCGTGCCACAAACCACCCTGTTTGCAGAACTGAACTGGAAACCACGGGACTGGGTCAGCACCGCCATCGAAGGTGTATACCGCAGCAAGGTCTATGTAGAAGACACCAACCAGCAACATGCCGCACCGGCCTACAGCGTCTTCAACTGGCGCGCACGGTTTGAGCAGAAGGTAGAGCACTGGACCTTTCACCAGACCCTGCGCCTGGATAATCTGCTGGATCGTCAGTATGTAGGGTCGGTGATCGTGGGGGATGGCAATAGCCGCTATTACGAAGCAGCGCCGGGGCGATCGTGGTATGCGGGGGCTGGGGCGCAGTACCAGTTCTGAATGCAGCGCCTGGACGGGCGCCATCGCGGGCAAGCCCGCTCCCACATTTTGACCGCGTTCACAGATCAAGTGTGGGAGCGGGCTTGCCCGCGATAGGTTTAACTGCCGACACCCGCCTCTTTGGGCAACCGCTGATCAATCACCCGATACAACGCACTGCCTTGCGGCCAATTACGCATAAACCTTGCACGGTCTTTGGCATAGGCCGGCGCAAAGCTGGCAGCGGATGAGTGCTGGCACATGGCATCCAGATCAATCATCGCCCAGCGCCCGTCACTCCAGAACAGGTTATGGCCTTTGAAATCCCCATGGCTGATGCGCTCGCGGATCAAGTCGGCAAACAACTGGTCCAGTGCCTGCAACTCGCTCTCGGGCGCATTGCCGCTCTCCACATACGGCGCAAAGCGCTCGATGATGTCCGGCCCCGGCAGGTATTCGGTGACCAGGTAGGCACGGCTGCGCAACCACAGGAACCGTTTCTCCAGCACTGCCAGCGGCGTGGGCGTGGCAAAACCCAGGAAGGCCAGACGGTTACCCTCGCGCCAGGAATGCCAGGCGCGGCTCGGGCGCCAGAAGCGCTTGAGCCAATGAGCAAAGCCCTTGATGTTGTAGCGCTTGATCACCAGCGGCCGAGCGGCCACCTCGACCTTGCCCACGCTGGCCGCGCCGCCGGTCTTGTACAGGTGGCCCTGATCGAGCAACGCATCCGCCTGCTCCAGCACCGGCAGCATGGCCGCCTCTTCTTCGCGACGGATCGCACGCAGGGCAAAGGCGCCACGTACCACGCTGAACAGCGTGCACTCTCGACCGGTCTTGTCGAGGAAATCTTTCAAGCGCCAGGCGCTGACTTTGCGTACCTGCTTTTCCAGGGCTTCCAGGGGCAAGGCATGTTCGCCATTGCCGAGCAGGTAATACACCAGCAATTCTTCGGTAAAGGGTTCGAGGTTTTTGGGCAATTGGGCAAAAAACACGCCGAGGTTTTCCAGCACTCGATTGCGCGACAGTGGCTTGCCCGGCTCCTCGACACGAATACCGGCGCCATCAATCAAATACAACTTGCCATCCTGGCGCAGCAGATTGTCCAGGTGCAGGTCTTCCTGCCACAGGCCTTTGGCGTGCATCTGGGCAATCGCACCGAGCGCTTCGGCGAGCACGGCGGTTTGTTCGTCCGCCAACGGCGGCAGGCTCTCGACGGCGCGCCAGGCGTCGGCCAGGCTTTGGGCGCCCTCGATAAATTCAAACAGCAGCCAGCCGCCCTCGCCCTCCTGCAAGCCATCGGCCAGCAACAACGGCGTGGTCAGGCCCTGCTCGGCCAACAAACGCACGCCCTTGAGCTCGCGCTGAAAATGCCGCGCCGCCTTGCTGCCCACCAGCAGCTTGGCCAACACCGGGCGACCGCGCCAAACCGCCGCGCCCACATAGCGCTGCCCAGGCAACACCCGCAACAGGCTCAGCAGTTGCAGCTGCCCTGGGCCGGCGGCATCTGCCAAGTCGATAGTCAACGGCAGGCTGGGGGAACGGCCAACATTTTTCAGCTCGGATAGGCGCATCAGCGGTTCTCCTTGTGGCTGCGGCGTGCGGTCAAGCGTTGAAGCCATGTGGATACCAAGGCACTGTCCTCGGGCTGTTCAAGATACGCCGTCAGCAGTTGGCGCACTTGCGCATCGGACCATTGCGGTGCGCGGCGCAGCAGCGGCTCCAGGTCCTTGACCCGGTCACGCCAGCCGAACAACAGCGGGCGGGTTTTCTCCAGGTCGATCAACTGCGCGGCGTAACCCTCACCGGCAGGCTGCAGGAAAATATGCTTGGGGTAAAAACAGCCATGCACCTGCCCGACGCTGTGCAGATGACGCGCCAGCTTGCCGCACGCCAACAGGATCGCACCGTGCTGGGCTGCGTTCAATTGCGCCCACTGCTCCAGCAACGAATCCAGGTCATTCCAGCCATCCAACGCACGGGTGAGCAGCATCGCCCGGCGCTCGCCCTTGACCTTGCGCTCACCGAAGAACGCCGCTTGCAGGGCCGGAATGCCGAGCTTTCGATACAGGCTGATGTTGCGAAACTCGCGGGCAAAACTCGGCTCGCCGAACGGCCGGTGCAAGGTGCGCGTGAGGTAGTTGCTCTGGCGCTTGAGGTAGTAACCCTGCCCCTCAAGCTCCAGGCGATACACACTGCTCCAACCGTCGCCGCTGGTGTTTGGCTCATCCACCGCATCCAGTTGCTTGGCCCAGAGGGCGTCGAAGGTCGCCAGGCCGTTGCGCTCAAGCAGAGCGCGGTCTTCGGCCGCCAGGAAGTCACTCATTCGCGTCCCTCGAAAAACTTCACCACATGGCGAATCCGCTGTTTGTCCGACGCCGTCAGGTGCGAGCGTTGACGATATTGCAGGTAGAAACGCAGGCGCTGGGTGGCCGACAAGTGATACTTGGCGACTTTGTCCAGGCAGGCCAGGTCCTTGGTGATGCGGTACTTGAGCCAGAAACCGCGCCAGAAATCACCGTTGGGGCAGTCGATCAGGTACAGGGTGCGCTGGTCGTCCACCAGCAGGTTGCGCCACTTCAAGTCGTTGTGGGTGAAGCGATGGTCGTGCATGGTCCGCGTGTATTCGGCGAGCTGACGGCTGATGCCATCGACCCAACGGGGGTCTTTCAGGCGTTCGTCATTACGCTCGGCCAGCACCGACAGGTCTTCGGTCCTGGGCAATTCACGGGTGATCATGGCGCCGCGGTTGTAGGCCAGGCCCTTGCGGTCCAGGCCCCAGGCAACTACGTCAGCCGTAGGGATGCCCCATTTGGCGAAACGCTTGAGGTTCTGCCATTCGGACTTCACCCGCGGCCTGCCCAGGTAACGACGCAGGCCCTTGCCGGCACCTACGTAGCGTTTGACGTAATAATTGACCCCGCCACGCTCCACCCGGATCACCTCCGACAACGGGTCGCGGGTCAGCCGCTCGCCTTGCAGAGCGAACACCGCGTCCAGGCTTCCAAAGTCATCCGCCAGGGCGGCGTAGGCAGGTTCCAGGTTCCAACCCGCCATCAGATCGCATCCCCGTATCGTTGTTTACGCGCATACAGCTTTGCTGCCATGCGTTCCAGCGCAGACAACAGCGCAGTTTGCTCGGCCAGGATCTCGCGCAGCGGCTGCTGGAAGTAGGCCTTGAGAAAACGCAGCTTGTCGCGCTGGGTCAAGCCGATCTCCAACGCAGAGTAATACAGGCCGGCCAGGTCTTTGTTGCGCCAACGCACGGGGATCGTCGCACGCACCTGGGCACGGTGCAGGTCGATCACCGACAGCTTGAGGTTGTCGACGCTGATGGGCTGGTCGGTGTGCAACAGGAAATGACAGAGGTAGCAGTCACGGTGGTTGACGCCGCCGCGGTGCATCGCGCCGACGGTACGCGCCAGCTCAAGGGTCAAGGCATGCTTGATGGCTGGCACGGGCGGTTGCTTGACCCAGTCGAGGGTCAAGTCTTCCAGGCTGATAATCGGGGTCAGTTCCCGGGTGACAATAAACGAATGCTGGTCGGCCGGGTTGCTGCCTTTTTCGCCAAACGCCACGGCAGTCATGGTCGGCACGCCGAGTTCCTGCAAGCGCTGGATCGCCAGCCACTCCTGGCCCGCGCCCAATACCGGCAACTTGGCCGTGACCAGGTTCTTGAGGATTTCGCCCCAGCCGATGCCACGGTGGATCTTCACAAAATAAGGCTGGCCCTCGACCACCGTACGCAACGTACGGCGAGCGGCCAGCTCGCGGAACACCTGGCCTTGCAGCTTCTCGACCTCGGCGAACGCATCGCGCCCGGCCCAGAGGGTCTTGAAGGGTTCGGCAAGAATCAACTTCATCGGTTTGGCTCCGCCAGAATCAGGTCCGCAGCGTACTGCGGCATGCTAAAGAGGTCGGCCGTCTCGGCGAAGGCCAGACCATTGCGACTCCAGGTCGCACGCGCTTGTGGGTCGTCGAGCATATCGACCAGATACCGGTTGAGCTGGGCTTGCTCGAACGGCTCGTCCAACACCCGGCCGCTCTGGGCCTTGTCGATGTAGAACGCATAGCCGCACACCTGGCTCACCAGTACCGGGAGGCCGGCGACCACCGCTTCGACCAGCACCATTCCGGCCGCCTCGTTATAAGCAGGGTGGATCAGCAAGTCGGCACCCAGCAGGAAGCGCGGAATATCACTGCGCCCCTTGAAGAACTGCACCTGGTCGCCAAGACCCAATGCAGCACTCTGCAATTGGAATACCTTGGGGTCGTCCTGGCCGATTACAAACAGCCGGGTGCGTTTCTTCAGCTTCGAAGGCAATGCGGCCAAGGCCTTAAGGCTGCGGTCGACGCCCTTGGTCTTGAACCCCGAACCGATCTGCACCAACAGCAGATCATCCTCGGCCAAGCCGAATTCAGCGCGGAACTCGGCGCGGATCTCGGCGGCGTTCGGCGGGGCACGGCGGTCGCGGGCAATACCCGGTGGCAACAGGTGAAAACGCTCGGCCTGGGTGCCGTAATACTGGGTAAACAGCTGCTGCTGATGCTCGGACAACACCATGATCTGCGTCTTGGCGTTTTTATCGAACACGGCGCGCTCGTATTCGGCAAAGTGCTTGTAGCGCCCGAACCAGCGATACATCGGGTTGCGCAGGGTCTGGGCCTTGTCCTCAAACACACCGTCGGCGGCAAAGTACAGGTCCAGCCCCGGCATCTTGTTGAACCCCACCACGCGGTCCACCGGGCGCTTTGCCAGGTCGGCCTGGATCCAGGCGTAGAGCTTTTCGTTGCGACGGTGGTTGACCAAGGCCTTGACCGGCGCTACCAGCACCTCAAAGCCTGGCGGGATGTCGCCTTCCCAGATCAGGGTGTACACCCGAATGCTGTGGCCGCGCTGCTGGCACTCCAGGGCGATGCGCATGAAGTCGCGCTGCAGGCCACCGAAAGGGAAGTACTTGTACAAAACAAAAGCCAGTTGCATCAGTGCTGCTCCTCGGCCAGTAACAACGTGCTCAGCCGGCTTGCGACACGCTCAGGGTTCAAGCGCGTGAAGCACAGGGGCGACTCGCGTGCGATGTCGAACCGCCGCAGGTCGTCGGCAGTGGGTTGATAAGTGCACTGTTTTTGCAGGCAAGGCGCACACGGCCAGTCGCTGGCCAAGTGAATCTGGCCCTTGCCGTAGGCGCCGGTGAGGCCTGGGTTGGTGGGGCCGAACAGGGAAATGGTCGGCACGTCCAATGCCGCCGCCAAGTGGCCAAGGCCGGTGTCGACGGCCACGCAGGCACGGGCGCTCGCCAAGACACGAGCCACGCCCGCCAGGTTGAGCTTGGGCAACACTTCGGCGTTGGGCAGGCCCTGGGCCAGGCGCTCGGCCCGGGCCTTTTCAGCGGCGTTGCCCCAGGGCAGCTTCACGTCCACGCCCAGGCGGCCCATGCGTTCGGCCAGCTCGCGCCAGTAGGCTTCGGGCCAGTGCTTGGTGTCCCAGGTGGTGCCGTGCAGCAGCAATACGAACGGTTTTTTCGGCGGCAGGCCGAGCAGCTTTTCAACGCTCAGGCCGTAGTCGCCCAGGCGTTGGGGCAGGTCGTAGCCCAGGGCCACGGCGAATAGCTGGCGCAAGCGCTCCACCGCATGCTGCCCACGGGCCACGGCCAGGCGCCGGGAATAAAAGCGCGCAGCCAGAGGTTCACGCGCAGAATCTTTGTCGAAGCCGGCGATGGGCGCCCGCACATAGCGGGTCAGCCAGGCACTTTTGAGCAAGCCCTGGGCATCGATCACCAGGTCATATTTGGTCGACTGCACCGCCTGCTTGAAGCGCCGCCATTCACCGCTCTTGACGGTTTGCCAGAGGTTCTTGCGCCAGCGGCGAATCGCCACCGGGATGACCTTGTCGACCGCCGGGTGCCAGGTGGGGATTTCGGCAAAGCCTTCTTCCACCACCCAGTCGAACCGAATGCCGGGAATCGCCCGTGCTGCATCAGTGAGGGCCGGCAAGGCATGGATCACGTCGCCCAGGGATGAGGTCTTGATTACCAGAACCCGCAACTCAATGAACCTCGACCACGTCGCCCTGCAAACGCTGCAGGGCATCGGTTACCGGCTGGGGCAGCAACTGGCGCAGGCAATTGTAGTGACCGAAACGGCAGGTACGGTCAAAGCACGGGCTGCAATCCAGGCCCAGGCGCACCACTTCGACCTTATCGGCCAGGGGCGGGGTAAACCCTGGGGAGGTGGAGCCGTACACCGCCACCAGCGGGCGGTTCAGCGCTGCCGCCACATGCATCAGGCCGGAGTCGTTGGACACTACCGAGTCGGCGCAGGACAGCAGGTCGATGGCCTCGGCCAGAGACGTGTCGCCACTGAGGTTCGTCGCTTCCTCTCGCAGGCCCGGAATCAGGCGCTGGCGAATATCTTCACCTACCGAATGATCGTTCTTCGAACCAAACAGCCACACCTGCCAGCCTTCGCGGATCTTGGTCTCGGCAACCTTGGCGTAATGCTCCGACGGCCAGCGCTTGGACTCGCCAAACTCGGCGCCCGGGCACAATGCCAGCACCGGCCGATCCAGAGCCAGGCCGAACTTGGCCAGCGCCGCATCGCGGGTGACAGGGTCGATCTGCAGGCTGGGGCGCGGATATGGCTTGGGCAACTCGGCGCCCGGCTCATACGCCAAGGCCATGAAGCGCTCGATCATCAACGGGTAGCGGGCTTTATCCAGCGTGCGCACGTCATTGAGCAGCACATAGCGAAACTCGCCGCGCCAGCCGGTGCGCTTGGGAATGCCGGCAAAGTACGGCACCAGCGCCGACTTGAGCGAGTTGGGCAACAGGATCGCCTGGTCGTACTGGCCGGCCATGGACTTGCCGATGCGTCGGCGGGTCGCCAACTCCAGGGCACCGTGGCCGAGCGGGAAGCTCAAGGCCTTGCGCACCTCGGGCATGCGCTCGAGGATCGGCCGGCTCCACTCAGGGGCGAGCACGTCGATCTGGCAGTCTGGATAGCGCTGCCGCAGGCACTGGAACAGTGTCTGTGCCATCACCATGTCACCGACCCAACTGGGCCCAACGATCAGAATATTCATGTAGTTTCCACAAACGATGCGGGGAGGCTTATGCCTCCCCGCCTCGATAATGACTGTAGATCGCGGTGCGCCAGGGAGCATCTTTATGTGGGAGCTGGCTTGCCTGTGATCGCATCACCTCGGTATCACTGATAAACCGAGGCGCCTGCATCGCGGGCAAGCCCGGCTCCCACCTTAATCCGCATTCCATATAAAAATTGGCGTCGCCCAATCAGTCGAGTTTCAATTTAAGCCCAGCGCTTGCCAGATTCGCATCACCTGTCGCCGCTCGTCGGCGAACTGGTCTCCGGCTACCGTGCCGGCCTCGTTCTGCAAAGCCTGGCGGTGCGCGGCTGAGCGGTAGGCCTTGTACACCTCACGCAGCAAATGGGCATCGGCGGCGGGCATCAGCCCGACCTGCTCCAGGCCCTCAAGAATGCGGATATTGTCGGTGTAGCGCAGCAACGATGGATGGTGCGCAGACCACGCCAAAGCCGCGTATTGCACCATAAATTCAATATCGACGATACCTCCGGCGTCCTGCTTGAGATCGAACACCGCCGTAGCCTCGAAGGCATTGGCGCCCCTGCCGGCCGCCGTGGCCCGGGTGCCGAGGTTATCGCGCATCTTGGCACGCATCTCACTGACCTCCTGGCGCAGCTTGGCCAGGTCCCGTTCACGTCCCAACACTTTAGCGCGTACCTGCTCGAATGCCTGGCCCACATCCTGGCTGCCGACCAGCACCCGCGCGCGGATCAGGGCCTGATGTTCCCAGGTCCAGGCTTCATTTTGTTGATAGCGGTCGAACGCGCCCAGGGAACTCACCAGCAGGCCGGATGCGCCGGAAGGACGCAGGCGCATGTCCACTTCATAGAGCTGGCCCGAGTTGGTCTGGGTGGTCAGCAGGTGAATGATCCGCTGGCCCAGGCGCGTAAAGAACTGCGCGCCGTCAATCGGCTTGGCGCCGTCGGTCTCGGCCTGGGGGTCGCCGTCATGGATAAACACCAGGTCCAGGTCCGAACCATGCCCCAGTTCGATGCCGCCGACTTTCCCATACCCGACAATGATGAACCCAGGATCGCACAGGGTACCGTCCAGGCGCTGCGGCGCACCGTGGCGGGCGACAGTCTGGCGCCAGGCCAGGGCCAGTACTTGTTCAAGAATCGCCTCGGCCAGCCAGGTGAGGTAGTCGCTGACTTTCATCAACGGCAGGCTGCCGGCGATTTCCGAGGCGGCCACCCGCAAGCGGTGCGCCAACTTGAAATGCCGCAGGGCTTCCATCTGCTGCTCAAGGTCATCTTCGGGAATGCGCGTAAGGCGCTCGCGCAACTCGGCGGCCAGTTCCGGCGCCAGCGGCGGCTTGAACAGGCGGCCTTCGTTGAGCAACTCATCCAGCAACAACGGGAAACGGGTGATCTGCTCGGCGATCCACGGGCTGGCGGCGCACAGGGTCAGCAGGCGACGCAGGGCGTCGGGGTTTTCCGTGAGCAGCACCAGATAAGCCGAACGCCGGGCGACCGCCTCCACCAACGGCAACACACGCTCAAGCACCAGGTCCGGGTTGGCGTGCTCGACGGCCTGGGCCAGCAGGCGCGGGATAAACGCGTCCAAGCGTTCACGCCCCAAGCGCTGCATGGCACGCAATTGCGGGCTACCGCGCAGGCCGGCCAGGGCCTTGAGGGCCTTGGGCGCATCGGTGAAACCGCCTTCGGCCAGTTGGCGGCACGCGGCGTCTTCATCCTGGGACTCCTCCCACAGCGGCAACCACTCGCCACCGACGACCAGCTCGCTTTCTTCGCCTTCCTCTTCATCCGGGTCGGCGATCACTTGGCGGAAGTGCCAATCCACGCGACCACGCCAGTACATCAGGCGCTCGTGGAACGAGGCCCAATCGCTGAAACCCAGCATAAAGGCGATACGCGCCTGGTCTTCGGGGCTATCGGGGAGCATTTGCGTCTGGCGGTCGGCGATCGCCTGGATCGCGTGTTCGGTGTAGCGCAGGAATTCGTAGCCATTGCGCAACTCGGTGACCACCGCCGGCGGCAGGTAACCCTGGCCTTCCAGGGTGCCCAGCACGTTCAGCAACGGACGTTGTTGCAGGCTGAGGTCGCGACCACCGTGGATCAACTGGAACGCCTGGGCGATAAATTCCACCTCGCGGATGCCGCCTGCACCCAGCTTGATATTGTCGGCCATGCCCTTGCGCCGCACTTCCTGCTGAATCAACTGCTTCATGGTGCGCAGCGCTTCGATGGCGGAGAAATCCAGGTAGCGGCGGTAGACGAACGGCCGCAGCATATCCAGCAACTGCGCGCCCGCCACCTGATCGCCGGCCACCACCCGCGCCTTGATCATCGCGTAGCGTTCCCAGTCCCGGCCCTGATCCTGATAGTACTGCTCCAGCGCGTTGAAGCTGAGCACCAAGGCGCCGGACGAGCCGTAGGGACGCAGGCGCATGTCGACACGGAAAACAAAGCCGTCGACGGTCATCGGGTCGAGGGCCTTGATCAATTTCTGACCAAGGCGGATGAAAAACTCCTGATTATCCAGGGAGCGTTTCACACCCACCGTTTCGCCACCTTCAGGGTAGGCAAAGATCAGGTCGATATCCGAGGACAGGTTCAATTCCACCGCACCGAGCTTGCCCATGCCGAGGATAACCATGTGCTGGGCTTCACCGCTGCGTCGCCCGGTGGGCGTGCCGAACTGGGCGCAGTGGCGCTGGTACAACCATTGGTAGGCCTGGTCGATGCTGGCATCGGCCATGTCAGAGAGATCGCGACAGGTTTGCACCAGATCAGCCTGGCGCGTCAGGTCGCGCCAGATGATGCGCACTTGCTGGCGCGTGCGCTGGCGGCGCAGCACACGGCCCAGTTCATCTTCTGTTTCGGCTTGTTGCACTGCGCCAGCAATCTGGCTGCACAGCTCACCGGGCGCAAAGCCGCGGTCCAGCTCGCCCCAGGCCACCAGTTCGAGCAACATCAAGGGGTCACGAACACTCTGTTCAATGACAAAATCACTGGCGGCGCACACGCGGGCGAAGTCGGCCCACCGTTGCGGCGTCCACGCAGAAAGGCCATGATCGTCATCCAGCGCGGCCACCGCGTCACGAAATGACTGCTCGGCCCGGTTGGCATAAGGCAACAGAATGGCCGGCAGTTCGGCCAGCGTTGGAAGGCTCATGGTCTATCCTTGATCGGCGTGTAAATGGCGTGTAGTTGTGAAGGCAAGAGCCATGCTCGGTGAAGGACTGTCGAACAAAAGGTTAGAAATAGCTGAAATTAAATTAATCTTGGCAGGCAACATCAAAGTTTCACCTTTTCTTGTTCGCAATAGACCAACAATAACGATTATGCTCACCAGCAAGACCGAGCCATACGCTCAGTCTTGTGTAGTTTTACTACTCGTATATACATTCGAAAGGCTGAAATGGCCGACGATTTGTAGTAAAACTACAGGACGCCGAAGCAACCTTCGGCCATCCAAGAATTTATGTCGTCTGCCCACAAGGCCAGTCGCAAACTTCAGGCAACCGATTCTGGTAGCCTTTCCGCCCTGGAGCAAGCCATGCAAGACCTCGATCCCGTCGAAACCCAGGAATGGCTGGACGCCCTGGAATCGGTTCTCGACAAAGAAGGCGAAGACCGTGCTCACTACCTGATGACCCGTATGGGCGAACTCGCGACCCGCAGCGGCTCGCAACTGCCTTACGCCATCACTACGCCATACCGCAACACCATCCCCGTTACCCACGAAGCACGCATGCCTGGCGACCTGTTCATGGAACGCCGCATTCGCTCGCTGGTACGTTGGAACGCCATGGCGATGGTAATGCGCACGAACTTGAAAGATTCTGACCTGGGCGGTCACATCTCCAGCTTCGCTTCCAGCGCAACCCTGTATGACATCGGCTTCAACTACTTCTTCCAGGCCCCGACCGACGAACACGGCGGTGACCTGATCTACTTCCAGGGCCACACCTCGCCAGGCGTCTACGCCCGTGCGTTCATGGAAGGTCGCATCAGCGAAGAACAAATGAACAACTTCCGCCAGGAAGTCGACGGTCAGGGCCTGTCGTCCTACCCGCACCCTTGGCTGATGCCTGATTTCTGGCAGTTCCCGACCGTTTCCATGGGCCTTGGCCCGATCCAGGCGATCTACCAGGCACGCTTCATGAAGTACCTGGAAGCCCGCGGCTTCATCCCCGAAGGCAAGCAGAAAGTCTGGTGTTTCCTGGGCGACGGCGAGTGCGACGAGCCGGAATCCCTGGGTGCCATCTCCCTGGCCGGCCGCGAGAAGCTCGACAACCTGATCTTCGTCATCAACTGCAACCTGCAGCGCCTCGACGGCCCGGTTCGCGGCAACGGCAAGATCATCCAGGAACTTGAAGGCGTGTTCCGTGGCGCCCACTGGAACGTGACCAAGGTCATCTGGGGCCGCTTCTGGGACCCACTGCTGGCCAAGGACGTCGACGGCATCCTGCAACGTCGCATGGACGAAGTCATCGACGGCGAATACCAGAACTACAAGGCTAAAGACGGCGCGTTCGTTCGCGAGCACTTCTTCAACACGCCTGAGCTCAAGGCGATGGTTGCCGACCTGTCCGACGACGAGATCTGGAAGCTCAACCGTGGCGGCCACGACCCGTACAAGGTCTACGCGGCGTATCACCAAGCGGTCAACCACAAGGAACAACCCACCGTCATCCTGGCCAAGACCATCAAGGGTTATGGCACCGGTGCCGGCGAAGCGAAGAACACCGCGCACAACACCAAGAAAGTCGATGTCGACAGCCTGAAGTTGTTCCGCGACCGCTTCGACATCCCGGTCAAGGACGAAGAGCTGGAGAACCTGCCGTTCTTCAAGCCTGAGCCAAACAGCGCCGAAGCCCGCTACCTGAGCGAGCGTCGCACTGCATTGGGCGGTTTCGTGCCACAGCGCCGCGCCAACAGTTTCAGCGTACCGACGCCGGACCTGAGCACCCTCAAGGCTATCCTTGACGGCTCGGGCGACCGTGAAATCTCCACCACCATGGCCTTCGTGCGCATCCTTGCGCAACTGGTCAAGGACAAGGAAATCGGCCCGCGCATCGTCCCGATCATCCCGGACGAAGCCCGTACCTTCGGTATGGAAGGCATGTTCCGCCAGTTGGGCATCTACTCTTCCGTCGGCCAGCTCTACGAGCCTGTCGATAAAGACCAGGTGATGTTCTACAAGGAAGACAAGAAGGGCCAGATCCTCGAAGAAGGCATCAACGAAGCGGGCGCCATGAGCTCCTTCATCGCTGCCGGTACTTCGTACTCCAGCCACAACCAGCCGATGCTGCCGTTCTACATCTTCTACTCGATGTTCGGCTTCCAGCGTATCGGCGACCTGGCCTGGGCTGCAGGCGACAGCCGTACCCGTGGTTTCCTGATCGGCGGTACCGCCGGCCGCACCACGCTGAACGGCGAAGGCCTGCAACACGAAGACGGTCACAGCCACATCCTGGCTGCCACCATCCCGAACTGCCGCACCTTTGATCCAACCTACGGCTATGAGCTGGCGGTGATCATCCAGGACGGCATGAAGAAGATGACCGAAGAACAGCAGGACGTTTTCTACTACATCACCGTGATGAACGAGTCCTACCAGCAGCCTGCCATGCCGGCCGGCGTGGAAGAAGGCATCATCAAGGGCATGTACCTGCTCGAAGAAGACACCAAGGAAGCGGCGCACCACGTACAGCTGATGGGCTCCGGCACCATCCTGCGCGAAGTGCGTGAAGCGGCCAAGATCCTGCGTGACGAGTTCAACGTCGGCGCCGATGTGTGGAGCGTGACCAGCTTCAACGAACTGCGTCGCGACGGCCTGGCCGTAGAGCGCAGCAACCGCCTGCACCCTGGCCAGAAACCCGCCAAGAGCTACGTCGAAGAATGCCTGGCCGGCCGCAAGGGTCCGGTTATCGCCTCGACCGACTACATGAAACTGTTTGCTGAACAAATTCGCCAGTGGGTCCCGTCCAAGGAATTCAAAGTCCTGGGCACCGACGGTTTCGGTCGCAGTGACAGCCGCAAGAAGCTGCGTCACTTCTTCGAAGTCGACCGTCACTTCGTGGTGTTGGCAGCCCTGGAAGCCTTGGCTGACCGTGGTGAGATCGAACCCAAGGTGGTGGCTGACGCCATCGTCAAGTTCGGGATCAACCCGGAAAAACGCAACCCACTGGACTGCTGAGGAGATTTTTTGTGAGCGAACTCATTCGCGTACCTGACATCGGCAGCGGTGAAGGTGAAGTAATCGAGCTGTTTGTGAAGGTCGGCGACACCGTCGAAGCCGACCAGAGCATCCTGACCCTGGAATCGGACAAGGCGAGCATGGAAATCCCTGCTCCCAAGGCCGGCGTGGTCAAGAGCCTGAAAGTGAAGCTGGGCGACCGCCTGAAAGAGGGTGACGAACTGCTGGAACTGGAAATCGAAGGTGCTGCTGATGCAGCCCCTGCGGCGGCGGCCCCTGCTGCCGCTGCTGCGCCAGCACCCGCTGAAAAGCCAGCTGAGAAGCCAGCCGAAGCGCCTGCCGCTGCGGCTGCTGAACCTGCCGCCGCCACCGTCCAGGACATTCACGTCCCGGACATCGGCTCGTCGGGCAAGGCCAAGATCATCGAGTTGCTGGTCAAGGTCGGCGACACCGTCGAAGCTGACCAGTCGCTGATCACCCTGGAGTCCGACAAGGCCTCCATGGAAATTCCTTCGCCGGCTGCTGGCGTGGTGGAAAGCATCGCGGTCAAGCTGGAAGACGAAGTCGGCACCGGTGACTTCATTCTCAAGCTGAAAGTACAAGGCGCTGCACCTGCCGCCGCACCTGCACCTGCCGCCGCACCTGCACCGGCTGCCGCACCAGCGGCCAAGGCTGAAGCGGCTCCGGCTGCTGCCGCCCCTGCACCTGCGGCAAAAGCCGAGGCCGCCCCCGCCCCTGCTGCTGCCGCACCTGCGCCAAGCGGTGCCAAGGTGCATGCCGGTCCTGCCGTGCGTCAACTGGCCCGTGAGTTCGGCGTTGAGCTCAATGCTGTGTCGGCCACTGGCCCTCACGGTCGCGTGCTGAAGGAAGACGTGCAGGTCTACGTCAAGGCCATGATGCAAAAAGCCAAGGAAGCGCCGGCTGCCGGTGGCGCTACCGGTGGTTCGGGCATTCCGCCGATCCGTACCGTGGACTTCAGCCGCTTCGGCGAAATCGAAGAAGTGCCGATGACCCGCCTGATGCAAATCGGCGCGGCCGGCCTGCACGCGAGCTGGCTGAACATCCCGCACGTGACCCAGTTCGACCAGGCCGACATCACCGACCTGGAAGCTTTCCGCGTTGCGCAGAAAGCTGTGGCCGAAAAGGCTGGCGTGAAACTGACCGTGCTGCCACTGCTGCTCAAGGCGTGCGCGCACCTGCTCAAGGAACTGCCGGACTTCAACGCCTCGCTGGCGCCAAGTGGCAAGGCGATCATCCGCAAGAAATACGTGCACATCGGTTTTGCGGTCGACACCCCGGATGGTCTGCTGGTGCCGGTCATCAAGAACGTTGACCAGAAGAGCCTGCTGCAACTCGCTGCCGAAGCCGCTGCACTGGCTGCCAAGGCCCGCGACAAGAAGCTCACCCCGGATGACATGCAGGGCGCATGCTTTACCATCTCCAGCCTTGGTCACATTGGCGGCACTGGCTTTACGCCAATCGTCAACGCGCCGGAAGTGGCGATCCTGGGTGTTTCCAAGGCCACCATCCAGCCTGTGTGGGACGGCAAAGCGTTCCAGCCGAAGCTGATGCTGCCACTGTCGCTGTCCTACGATCACCGTGTGATCAACGGCGCCGCGGCGGCACGCTTCACCCAGCGCCTGAGCCAGTTGCTGAACGACATCCGCACCATCCTGCTGTAAGCCGCAGGGCCTTCCTTTCACTGGGAAGGCCCTTGCCGCACCGATTTCCGAGCGCCACGCTCGTACCTCAACCCCGCCGCTTGGCGGGGCTTTTTTTGTGCGCTCGGTGTACGCACAGAACAGGTTTGTACACCTTCTGTCACTTCGATTGCAGAAATCCCCCGCACGGCCGATAACTGCCTTATAGCACTTAGCCTTCATCCTCTCTTGTCAGTGCGTGCCGCATGATGCAACCTTGCCGCAGGCGACAGTAAAGAGGGCGTGAGCCGGGCGCCACGCGCATTTTCCCAAGCGAGTTTCCCCATGAAAAGCCAACCCGATGTCGCCCGTATGGCGGCCGAGGTAGTGACGCAATTACCGGTGCCTTCGCGCCTCGGTATGCTGCGTTTCGAGCGGCTTAATGAGGCAAGCTGGGCCCTGCTGTACCTCGATCCCAATTGCGAGCGCCAGTTCGGCCTGCCAGCGGTGGAACTCTGTGCCCTGATCGGCACGCCCTACGCCAGCCTGATGGAGCCCCAGGCCCGCTATCAGCTGCACGACGCAATCCAGCAGCAACTGACCCACAGCCCCCATTACCTGGTGCGCTATACCCTGCACACCCATGACGGCCCGATGAGCCTGCTGGAAATGGGCGAGGCCTACAAACAACACAACCGCCATTTGCTGCGTGGCTACCTGATGGTGGTCGACGGGCTGTTCAGCGATACCACCGCGTCCGCCCCGACTGGCGACCTGGAAAACCAGAACAGCCGCCTGCAGATCGCCCTGGAACTCAACCAGCGTGCCCAGCAAGAACAGCTGCAACACCTGGAGCGGGTACGCGCCCAGCAGGAGTTGATCCTGCTGCTGGCGCGCCAGCGCTACACCACGCCCAATTCGCTGCGCGAAGCCGCCGAGCTGATTACCCGCAGCGCCTGCGACATCTACCAGATCGATTGCGCCAGCATCTGGAACCTGGAAGGTCAGCGCCTGGTGCCGATCTCGGCGTACCACCGCGCCGATCAACAGTACCGACTGCCCGACGCCATTGACGCCAGTGGTTTCCCGGATTACCTGGAAGCCCTGCACTCCAGCCGCGCCATCGACGCCACTCATGCCCTGCGTGACCCGCGCACCCGGGAAATGGCCGAAAGCCTGCGCGCCAAGGATATTCACGCGATGCTCGACGCCAGCATTCGGGTCGACGGCCAGGTAGTCGGCGTGCTGTGCCTGGAACAAAGCGGCAGCTCACGGGCGTGGCAGTCCGATGAGATCGCGTTTGCCGGCGAGTTGGCGGACCAGTTCGCCCAGGTCATCAACAACCACAACCGCCGCACCGCCACCAGCGCCCTGCATCTGTTCCAGCGTGCAGTGGAACAAAGCGCCAACGCCTTTCTGCTGGTCAACTGCGACGGCGTGGTGGAGTACGTCAACCCCAGCTTCACCGCGATCACCCAGTACAGCGCCGAAGAAGTCCACGGCCATCGCCTGGCCCAACTGCCGGCCCTGGAAAATCTCAGCGAATTGCTGTTCGACGCACCCTCGGCCCTGGCCAGAAGCAACAGTTGGCAGGGTGAGTTCAAGAGCCGGCGCAAGAACCTGGAACCCTACTGGGGCCAGCTGTCGATTTCCAAGGTGTACGGCGACAACCGCGAGTTGACCCACTACATCGGCATCTACGAAGACATCACCCAGACCAAGCTGGCGCAACAGCGCATCGAACGTTTGGCCTACACCGACAACCTGACCAACCTGGGCAACCGCCCGGCGTTTATCCGCAACCTCGACGAACGCTTTGCCCGCGACAGCGACAGCCCGATCAGCCTGCTGCTGGTGGACATCGACAACTTCAAGCGCATCAACGACAGCCTCGGCCACCAGACCGGCGACAAGTTGCTGATCAGCCTGGCCCGCCGCCTGCGCAACAGCTTGAGCAGCGGCGGCAGCCTGGCACGCTTTGCCAGTAACGAGTTCGCGGTACTGCTGGACGATGCCGACCTGGAGACTGGCCAACAGGTGGCCTGCCAGTTGCTGGCCACCCTCGACAAGCCAATGTTCGTCGACAACCAGCTGATCAGCGTCACCGGCTCCGTAGGACTGGCCTGCGCGCCTCTACATGGTCGTGACCCACAAACCCTGATGCGCAACGCCGGACTGGCCCTGCACAAGGCCAAGGCCAACGGCAAGCACCAGGTGCAGGTATTTACCGAAGCCTTGAACGCCGAGGCCAGCTACAAGCTGTTCGTGGAAAACAACCTGCGCCGCGCCCTGACCCAGAACGAGCTGGACGTGTTCTACCAGCCCAAGCTGTGCCTGCGCAGCGGCCGTTTGCTAGGCATGGAAGCGCTGCTGCGCTGGAATCACCCGGAAAAGGGCATGATCCGCCCCGACCAGTTCATCAGCGTGGCCGAAGAGACCGGGTTGATCATTCCCATCGGCAAATGGATCGCCCGCCAGGCCTGTCGCATGAGCCGACAGTTGAGCGCCGCAGGCCTGGGCAATCTGCAGGTGGCGATCAACCTGTCGCCCAAGCAGTTTTCCGACCCGGACCTGGTGGCCTCGATCGCCACGATCCTCAAGGAAGAACAACTGCCGGCCAACCTGCTGGAGCTGGAGCTGACCGAAGGCTTACTGCTGGAGGCCACCGAAGACACGCGTCTGCAACTGGACCAACTCAAGAGCTTCGGCCTGACCCTGGCCATGGATGACTTCGGCACCGGATACTCGTCGCTGAGCTACTTGAAAAAATTCCCCATCGACATCATTAAGATTGATCGTAGCTTTATCCACGAAATCCCGGATAACCAGGACGACATGGAAATCACCTCGGCGGTAATCGCCATGGCCCACAACCTCAAGCTCAAGGTGGTGGCCGAAGGCATCGAGACTGCCGAGCAATTGGCCTTCCTGCGCCGGCATCGCTGCGATGTGGGCCAGGGCTACCTGTTCGACCGGCCGATCCCCGGTGCAGAGCTGCTGGAAAAGCTCAAACGCTATCCACGTGGGCCAATCGCCTGACAGCGCTGTAACACTCGGGCACACTGGCTGTCTGACAATTTACTGCTACTCAACCTGACGAGAGGACTGATCATGGTCTTGCGCTCGGAAATTCTGGTGAACAAAAACGTGCTGCCTACTCAAGAACAAGCTCTGCCTGGCCGTGAAACCCCAATGGCCTTGCCGCAAACTCATTACGTCAACGGCAACCCGCTGCTGGGCCCTTTCATCGACGACGTTGGCTTTGCGATCTTCGGCCTGGGGTGTTTCTGGGGTGCGGAACGTAAATTCTGGGAACGCGACGGCGTGGTCAGCACGGTGGTCGGCTATGCCGGCGGCTTCACGCCGAACCCGACCTACGAAGAAGTCTGCTCGGGCCTGACCGGCCACAGCGAAGTGGTGCTGGTGGTGTATGACCAGGCCAAGGTCAAGTATGAAGACCTGTTGAAGATGTTCTGGGAACTGCATAACCCGACCCAGGGCATGCGCCAGGGCAATGACATTGGCAGCCAGTACCGTTCGGTGATCTATGCAACCACGCCGGAGCAACTGGCGGCGGCCAAGGCCAGTGCCGAGGCTTATCAGCAAGAACTGACCAAGGCCGGCCTGGGTGAAATCACCACGGAAATCGAAGAGGCCCCGACGGTGTACTTCGCCGAGGCGTATCACCAGCAGTACCTGGCGAAGAATCCCCAGGGCTACTGCGGGATCGGCGGCACTGGCGTGACCTGCCCGATCTAGGAAGCAACACAAATCAAAATGTGGGAGCTGGCTTGCCTGCTCCCACATTTGGTCCTGCGTTTGGATTGAGATCGGTTATTCGGCGATGAGCCAATCCATCTGCCACCCACCCTGGGTCTGGCCAAGTTTCTTGGACAGCCACGGCAGCAACTCGCGCAATTCCTCTTCCAGGCCCCACGGCGGGTTGGCAATCGCCAGGCCCGAGCCGGTCAGGGTGTTGGGGGTGTCCAGGGGATGCACCAGCAGCTCCACACGCAGCAACTTCGGCGCACCGGTGCCGGCCAGGTCCTGGTAGAAGCGGCGTAACATGCGCTGGTCCTTCACCGGGTACCAGATCGCCGCGACCGTCTGGCGCATACGGCCGACCGCTTCCTTGAGGGACGCCGCGCAACGCTGCATTTCATCGAGCTGTTCAAACGGCGGGTCGATCAGCATCAGCGCGCGTTTTTCCGGCACCGGCAGCAAGGCCCGTGGCACATGCCAGCCTTCGCCCAGGTGCACTTTGACGCGGCGATCACCCTTCATATTGTCCTTGAGCAGCACGCCGTCTTCCGGGTGCTTTTCGTTGAGCATCACGCGATCCTGTGGGCGCGTGAGGCGTCGGGCCAGCTCCGGCGAGCCCGGGTAATAGCGCAACTGGCCATCCGGGTTCATCTCGTGCAGCACGCGCATGTAGTCAGCGGTGAGCGGCGGCAGGTCGCTGGCACCCCACAGGCGGGCGATGCCTTCGAGGTATTCACCGGTGCGGTTAGCCTGGTCGCCCTGCAGGTCGTACAGACCAATGCCGGCGTGGGTATCGAGGTAGGCGAACGGCTGCTCCTTGCGCGACATCAGGGCGATGAGGCGGGTCAAGGTCAGGTGTTTGAAGACATCGGCGTGGTTGCCGGCGTGAAAGGCGTGACGATAATTCATGGTTGCTCCTGCGCAGGGGGCGAAGTTTACCTTCAACCGGCGCAAAGGTGCAGGGCCGCAAGGCGGGCGGTACGAATGACACGCTATAGCCGTCCGCTCAACTCAATTGCACGGCGATGTAGTCCGCCAATACAGCAGGGCTGATATCCGGCCCGCGTGCGAAGTAGGCGACCTTGTGCTGCAAGGTGGCTGGTGTAAACGCGCTATACAGGTCAGGGCGCTGCTCCTGGAGCCATTGCAGCAGGTTGTCGACCAGTATCTGCGGTGACTGCTGCGCCAAATGCGCCAGTAATGGTGCCGGCACTTGCCACCAGGGGCTGGCCCTGGCCTGCGTGACCGGGCGCGACGTCACTGACAGCGGCTGGCCGTTGATCAGATAACGCTGGAACACCGGTAACACATGCCCGGCCTTGTCACCCAAGTGCTGCAAGATCGGCAGAAACTGCGCGCCGTCCCAGAAGCGCAAAAATACCGGCTGGTTTTCGGGCAGGTACACCTGAGTCAAGCCCCTCAAATGCTCGATCACAGCGTCCAACGAGCAGGACGCCACTGCCAGCCAGCCCCAATCCAACGCCTGGGAAGCGGCGACCCAATCAAGGAAGGCACTGCCCGGTTCGACGACAGCCACGTAAGGCATCACGTCCTTCCAATCGGCGTAGGCCGTGCCCGCCCAGACCGGTTGTGGTGGCTTCCCAGCCGCCATGACTTGCCAGGCGGCAAACGGCTGGGCATCGCTGGCACTGCCCAGCACGGCGTACATCTGTTCATCCGGTTGCAGTGGGTACTGCGCCAGCCAGGCGCTGGGCGTCAAAGGCGCTGCCATCAGGGCAAACTCCGTGCATGAGCGCTGATATCGCATTGCCCGTTCTTGCAGCGTTCACACTCTTCGCAAAACGGCGCGCTGCGCTTCAGGCTGGCCACTTGCACGCGGCTTAACGGTGCCGGAATAACTGCCAGCAACGTCTCCTTCAACCCAGGCATCAATGGCGCCGCCGCTGGGGCAGGCGACCCGCCGAGCTGGATCGGCACACTGCTGAAAATCCCGGCCGCCGACAGCGTGATCGACTGCCCTCCTGCCTGAATGGTCACGCTGGCCCCCGCGTCAATGACGATGCTTTGCCCTGCCCCCAACTGGATGGTCTGCCCGGCACGCATATGCTGCGAACCGCCGACCACCAGATGATCATCCTGCTTGAGTTCAGTCAGGCGATTGCCATGGGTGATGCGCTGCTCTTCGCCCTGCAACTCATGGTACGACTCACCGCCCACCCGCACACGACGCCGGTTATCGACCCGCACCTGCTGGTCATTCAGCACATGCTGGGTCCAGTCGCGCTGGGCGCGCAGGTAGATCTCCTCGGCGCCCTTGCGGTCTTCGATACGCAACTCGTTGTAGCCTCCACCCCCCGGACTGCTCTGGCTACGCCATATGCTGCGGGTCTTGTCCGCCGGCAGATCGAGAGGCATCGGCGTGGCGGCATTTGGCAGGCAGCCCACCACCAGCGGCATATCCAAGTCGCCATTGACGAAGCCCACCAGCACTTCCATGCCGACCCTGGGGATCAGCACCGCACCATAGCGGTCATGGGCCCAGCCGCTGGCGACCCGCAACCAGCAACTGGAATGCTCGTCGTGCTCACCTACGCGGTCCCAGGCCAGTTGCACCTTTACCCGACCGTATTCGTCGCAATGGATTTCACTGCCCACCGGGCCAGTGACCACGGCGCTTTGATAACCCGATACACTCGGGCGCGGCTGCTCAGGCAAGGGCGGGCGAAAGACTGCATCCCAGGGTGCGGCGGCAAATGTATTGCGATACCCCTGGCGAAATTCACCCCCAGCCACCTCGGTGACCGCTTCCTCCAGTACCTGGGGCTGCTTGCCTTCGTGGGTCACTTGCGTCACCAGCCACAAGTCGTTCCAGCCCTCGCACGGGTGGTCCCGCAGTTGCAGAAACCGACCGCTGGCCAAGGCCGGCTCGTCACCTTGGCCATAGGCAACCCGATAGTCACTACGGTGCCGCTCCAAGCCACGCTGGGCGAGATACTTCCCATGGGTCCGGTCGGAAAAATGGCCGGGGAATTGTTGCATTTCAAGCGTTGGAAGCTGTTCGTCGCCGGCCGCGTTTTCCAGCTCGAAGCGCGGTTTGCGAAAATCATAATCGCGCAGATTGACCGCCGTGGTACGGGTTGCCAGCTGCAGCTTAAAGCGCTTGATCGCGGGGGTATCGGCAACCATTCCCGAACCGGGTCGGTAAGGTGTGGGCTGATCCGCCTGGGCGAACACGGTCTGGTCATCGCCAAACACCAGCAGGTGCCCTTCGCAAGCATGTTGGAAGTGATAGTGAATGCCCAGTTCGGCACACAGCCGCTGGATGAACGCCAGGTCAGTCTCGCCGAACTGCACGCAGTACTCGCGCTCAGGGTAATGGCCGCTGAGCCGGAACTCGAAGCGATCGCTTTGAATCCCTTGCCCCACCAACACCTGCGCAACAATCTGCGGCACCGTCTTATGCTGGAAAATACGCTGCTGGCTGCTGTGCGCCAGGTACGCCAGGTGGGGCACCAGGCTGAGCTGGTAACGCGTCAGGCGTCGCCCGGAATCGCCCTGGGCGACCCGATAGACCAAGCCGTGAACACCATGGCCCTGCTCATTGAAACCCAAGTACGCCTGGCAATGCAGCAAGCCCTCCAAATCAAGATCCGGTTGCTCGCTGACCAGCTCAAGTTCAAAACGGTAAGGCTGGCTGATGGCCTCGGTGCCGCTGAACCTGAACACCTTTAAGTCGCTGGGCACCCCATCAAGGGCCAGGGTAAATGCACTTTGATTGGCAGGAGCGAACATCCGGTGTTTCTCTGCGAAGGGTGGGCGGCCGATTCTGCACCAGCTTGTTGCCGGCCAGGACTCATCGCAGGCAAATCAGTAAGGTCCTACCCTTGGCTTCATTCGTCAGCAACCGAGGGCAGGCATGAAAAAAGGCCCGACATCCTCAGGACGCGGGCCTTTTTCACTCGTTCAGCAGGCGTTAAACGCCCAAGGAATTACTTGTTGAGGTTGTAGTCTTTTTCCGCCGCATCAAAGCGCTCGACCATACCCGCAGTCGGTGCGCCCATCTTGCTCACGAAGTAGATCGCCAGGCTGGCGAAGATGAAGCCAGGGATGATTTCGTAAAGGCCCAGCAGCTCGAAGTGCTTCCACACGATCACGGTAATCGCGCCGACCAGGATGCCGGCCAGTGCGCCGTTGCGGGTCATGTGTTTCCAGATCACCGAGATCAGCACCACCGGGCCGAAGGCTGCACCGAAACCGGCCCAGGCGTAGCTGACCAGGCCCAGTACGCGGTTTTCCGGGTTGGCGGCCATGGCGATGGCGATCAAGGCCACTACCAGCACCATGATGCGACCGACCCATACCAGCTCGAGCTGGGAAGCGCCTTTACGCAGGAACGCCTTGTAGAAGTCTTCGGTCAGGGCGCTGGAACACACCAGCAACTGGCAGCTCAGGGTACTCATGACAGCCGCGAGGATGGCGGACAGCAGGACACCGGCAACCCATGGGTTGAACAGGATCTTGGCCAGTTCGATAAACACACGCTCAGGATTTTCGGTCACCGGGCCTGCCACTTCCGGATGCGCCGAGAAGTAGGCGATACCGAAGAAACCCACTGCCACGGTGCCGCCCAGGCACAGGATCATCCAGGTCATGGAAATGCGACGTGCCTTGGCGATCGACTTTACCGAATCCGCCGCCATGAAACGCGCAAGGATGTGCGGCTGGCCGAAGTAACCCAGGCCCCAGCCCATCAGCGAGATGATGCCGATGAAGGTGGTGTTCTTCAGCATGTCGAAGTTGGTCGGGTCCTTGGCTTCGATGGCCAGGAAGGTGGTGTCTATACCGCCGGTCGCCAGCAGCACGATGATCGGCGTCAGGATCAGCGCGAAGATCATCAGCGTGGCTTGTACGGTGTCGGTCCAGCTGACCGCCAGGAAACCACCGATGAAGGTGTAGGCAATGGTCGCTGCAGCACCGGCCCACAGCGCAGTCTCGTACGGCATGCCGAAGGTGCTTTCGAACAGGCGGGCGCCGGCGACGATGCCGGAGGCGCAGTAGATGGTGAAGAACACCAGGATCACCACGGCGGAGATGATCCGCAGCAGGCCGCTTTTATCTTCGAAGCGACTGGAGAAGTAATCCGGCAGCGTCAGGGCGTCGCCGTTGTGTTCGGTCTGCACCCGCAGGCGACCGGCCACGAACAACCAGTTGAGGTAGGCACCGACAATCAGGCCGATGGCAATCCAGCTTTCCGACAGGCCAGACATGTAGATCGCGCCCGGCAAGCCCATCAACAACCAGCCGCTCATGTCGGAAGCACCGGCTGACAAGGCTGTCACCACGCTACCGAGGCTGCGACCGCCGAGGATGTAATCGGAAAGGTTGTTGGTGGAGCGATAGGCCATCAGGCCGATCAGCACCATTGCTGCGATGTAGATCACGAACGTGATCAGGGTTGGATTACTAACGCTCATAGGAGTGACGCCCTGGCTTTGTTTTTATGTAGCGACGGTCATTCGGACGGCCACCCGCGAATTACCGGATAGACGAGCCTGAGTGCCGCGCATTTATGACTGGCGTTTCCCCAGGAAAGCCGCCAGCCGATGAACCATACCCTAAAGATGGTTGCACCTTGGTGCGCGAATGCTATTCAACAAAGCAAATAAGGTGCAACCAGTTTCTTTCGAATAAGTTGCACCCAAGTATGTTTCTGGACAAACGCCCTGTTTTTGCTCCTTTTCGGAGCAAGAACAGCGGATCTCAGAAGCAAATGCACCAATGCAAAGCGGATTCGGCCGTGGACTCTATTTTTTCCGATCAACCGTCGAAAATTTCCTGAACAAAAGGGTTGCACCCGGTTGCACCTGCGCATAGGCAAAGCTAATCTTGCCGCCAGCAGATGCCACTCGGTAGTGGCACCCATGAGGATAAAAAGATGGCAACGACCACCCTTGGGGTCAAACTCGACGACCCGACCCGCGAACGCCTTAAGGCCGCCGCGACCTCCATTGATCGCACGCCGCACTGGTTGATCAAGCAGGCGATTTTCAATTACCTGGAGAAACTCGAGGGTGGTGCAACCCTGTCCGAGCTCAATGGCTCGGGTAGCAAAGACGCCGAAGACGCTGGCGAAATCCAGGCTGACCACGCCCATCAATGCTTCCTGGAGTTCGCCGAAAGCATCCTGCCGCAATCGGTCCTGCGCGCCTCGATCACCGCCGCTTACCGCCGCCCGGAGCCGGAAGTGGTACCGATGTTGATCGAGCAGGCGCGCCTGCCGGCCGAAATGGCCGAAGCCACCAACAAACTGGCCGCCTCGATTGCCGAAAAACTGCGCAATCAGAAGAGCGCCGGTGGCCGTGCCGGTATCGTCCAGGGCCTGCTGCAAGAATTTTCCCTGTCGTCCCAGGAAGGCGTGGCACTGATGTGCCTGGCCGAAGCGCTGCTGCGCATCCCGGACAAAGGCACCCGTGACGCGCTGATCCGCGACAAGATCAGCACCGGCAACTGGCAGCCGCACCTGGGTAACAGCCCGTCGCTGTTCGTCAACGCCGCCACCTGGGGCCTGCTGCTGACCGGCAAACTGGTCGCTACCCATAATGAGGCGGGCTTGACCTCGTCCCTGAGCCGCATCATCGGCAAGAGCGGCGAGCCGATGATCCGCAAGGGCGTCGACATGGCCATGCGCCTGATGGGTGAGCAGTTCGTCACCGGCGAAACCATCGCCGAAGCCTTGGCCAATGCGAGCAAGTTCGAAGCCAAAGGCTTCCGTTATTCCTACGACATGCTCGGTGAAGCCGCACTCACCGAACACGATGCCCAGAAGTACCTGGCCTCGTACGAACAAGCCATTCACTCCATCGGCAAAGCCTCCCATGGCCGCGGGATTTATGAAGGCCCGGGCATCTCCATCAAGCTTTCTGCCCTGCACCCGCGCTACAGCCGTGCACAGTACGAACGTGTGATGGACGAGCTGTACCCGCGCCTGCTGTCGCTGACCTTGCTGGCCAAGCAATACGACATCGGCCTGAACATCGACGCCGAAGAAGCCGACCGCCTGGAGCTGTCCCTGGACCTGCTCGAGCGCCTGTGCTTCGAGCCGCAACTGACTGGCTGGAACGGCATCGGTTTTGTGATCCAGGCTTACCAGAAGCGTTGCCCGTATGTGATCGACTACGTCATCGACCTTGCCCGCCGCAGCCGCCATCGCCTGATGATCCGCCTGGTAAAAGGCGCGTACTGGGACAGCGAAATCAAGCGCGCCCAGGTCGAGGGCCTGGAAGGCTACCCGGTGTACACCCGCAAGGTGTACACCGATGTTTCCTACATTGCCTGTGCACGCAAACTGCTGTCGGTGCCGGAAGCCATCTACCCGCAGTTCGCCACGCACAACGCCCACACCCTGTCGGCCATCTACCATATCGCCGGCCAGAACTATTACCCCGGCCAGTACGAGTTCCAATGCCTGCACGGCATGGGTGAACCGTTGTACGAGCAGGTAGTAGGCAAGGTCTCCGAAGGCAAGCTGAACCGTCCGTGCCGCGTATACGCGCCAGTCGGTACCCACGAAACGCTGCTGGCCTACCTGGTACGCCGCCTGCTGGAAAACGGCGCCAATACTTCGTTCGTCAACCGTATCGCCGACCAATCCATCTCGATCCAGGAGCTGGTGGCCGATCCAGTGGCCAGCATCGAGCAGATGGCCACGCTGGAAGGCGGCTTCGGCTTGCCGCACCCGCGTATCCCGCTGCCGCGTGACCTCTATGGCAGCGACCGCGCCAACTCGGCCGGTATCGACCTGGCCAACGAACACCGCCTGGCGTCGCTGTCCTGCGCCCTGCTGGCTACCGCGCACAACAACTGGAAAGCCGCGCCGATGCTCGGTTGCGCTTCCAGCCAGGAAGCGGCACAGCCAGTGCTGAACCCCTCCGACCTGCGTGATGTAGTCGGCCACGTCCAGGAAGCCACCGTCGAAGACGTCGACAACGCGATCCAATGCGCGATCAGCGCCGCGCCGATCTGGCAGGCCACCCCGCCCGCCGAACGCGCCGCGATCCTGGAGCGTGCCGCCGACCTGATGGAAGGCGAGATCCAGCCGCTGATGGGCTTGCTGGCCCGCGAAGCCGGTAAAACCTTCGCCAACGCCATCGCCGAAGTGCGTGAAGCCGTGGACTTCCTGCGTTACTACGCGGTACAGGCGCGCAACGATTTCACCAATGATGCCCATCGCCCACTGGGCCCGGTGGTATGCATCAGCCCGTGGAACTTCCCGCTCGCGATCTTCAGCGGCCAGGTTGCTGCGGCATTGGCTGCCGGTAACCCGGTACTGGCCAAGCCTGCCGAACAAACCCCGCTGGTTGCCGCCCAAGCCGTGCGCATCCTGCTCGAAGCCGGTATTCCGGAAGGCGTGCTGCAACTGCTGCCGGGCCAGGGCGAAAGCGTCGGTGCCCGCCTGGTGGGTGATGATCGCGTCAAAGGCGTGATGTTCACCGGTTCCACCGAGGTTGCGCGCCTGCTGCAACGCAATGTCGCCGGGCGCCTGGACGCCCAGGGTCGCCCGATCCCATTGATCGCCGAAACCGGTGGCCAGAACGCAATGATCGTTGACTCGTCGGCACTGACTGAACAGGTGGTGATCGACGTGGTGTCCTCGGCCTTCGACAGCGCCGGCCAACGCTGCTCGGCCCTGCGCGTGCTGTGCCTGCAGGAAGATTCGGCAGACCGCGTGATCGAAATGCTCAAGGGCGCCATGGCTGAATGCCGCCTGGGCAACCCTGAGCGTCTGTCGGTGGACATCGGCCCAGTGATCGACGCTGAAGCCAAGGCCGGCATCGAGAAACACATCCAGGCCATGCGCGACAAAGGCCGCACCGTGTACCAGGTGGCGATTGCCGACGGCGAAGAGATCAAGCGCGGCACCTTCGTGACGCCAACCCTGATCGAGCTGGAAAGCTTCGACGAGTTGCAACGGGAAATCTTCGGCCCGGTGCTGCACGTGGTGCGCTACAAGCGCAAAGAGATCGACCAACTGATCGGCCAGATCAACGCGTCGGGCTACGGCCTGACCCTGGGCGTGCACACCCGCATCGACGAGACCATCGCCAAGGTGATCGACAACGTCAATGCCGGCAACGTCTACGTCAACCGCAACATTGTGGGTGCCGTGGTCGGCGTGCAACCGTTCGGTGGCGAAGGCCTGTCGGGCACTGGCCCGAAAGCCGGCGGCCCGCTTTACCTGTACCGACTGCTGTCGACTCGTCCTACCGATGCGATCGAGCAATCCTTCGTACGTGGCGACAAGTTGGCTGCACCCGATGTGCGCCTGCGCGATGCCATGAGCCAAGCGCTGACCTCTCTGAAGTCCTGGGCCGACAGCCACAAGTTCAGTGAACTGAGCGCGCTGTGCACCCAGTTCGCCGCGCAGTCCCAGAGCGGTATTACCCGCCAACTGGCCGGCCCGACCGGCGAGCGCAACAGCTACGCCATCCTGCCCCGCGAGCACGTGCTGTGCCTGGCTGAAGTGGAAGGTGATCTGCTGACCCAGCTGGCGGCGGTACTGGCGGTAGGCGGTTCGGCGGTATGGCCGGAAACCGAGCTGACCAAGGCGTTGTTCGCACGCCTGCCGAAGGATATTCAGGCGAAGATCAAGCGTGTGGCCGACTGGACCAAGGACGACGTGGTATTCGACGCCGTCCTGCACCACGGTGATTCCGACCAATTGCGTGCGGTGTGCCAGCAAGTGGCGCAGCGTGGTGGGGCGATTGTCGGGGTGCATGGCCTGTCGCAAGGCGAAACGGCGATTGCGCTGGAGCGTCTGGTGATCGAGCGTGCGTTGAGCGTTAACACTGCTGCGGCAGGCGGTAACGCCAGCTTGATGACCATCGGCTAACTGACCCAACACGGTAAGAATGTGGGAGCTGGCTTGCCTGCGATAGGGCAATGCCAGCCGACACCTCTGTTGCTGACCCACCGCTATCGCAGGCAAGCCAGCTCCCACACTGACCGCGTTCACAACGCCCCCTCTCTTGTTCTGCCCCTCCATCACTTAAATCAATCTTGCTATCCAGTCTCTATTCGCGCACCTAGACTCAGGCCAATTCCTCCAAAGGTAAGCCGCCATGTCCGAGTCGCTGCTCAGTTCCCGCAACCTGGCTTTCGAGCTGTATGAAGTCCTCGATGCCGAGGGCCTGACCCAGCGCGAGCGGTTTGCCGAACACAATCGCGAAACCTTCGATGCAGCCATCAGCACCGCGCGCAACATCGCAGAAAAGTACTTCGCCCCCCACAATCGCAAGAACGACGAAAACGAACCACGCTATGAAGACGGCCAGGCTATCCTGATTCCGGAGGTCAAACCCGCCGTGGACGCCTTCCTGGAGGCCGGTTTCCTTAATGCAGCCCGCAGTTTCGAGGCAGGTGGCATGCAGTTGCCGACCTTGCTGTCCCAAGCCTGCTTTGCCCACTTTCAATCGGCCAACGCCGCGTCAACGTCCTACCCGTTCCTGACCATGGGCGCCGCCAACCTGATCGAAAGTTTCGGCACCCAAGAGCAGAAACAACGCTTCTTGCAACCGATGATCGACGGACGTTTCTTCGGCACCATGGCCCTGACCGAGCCCCATGCTGGTTCATCCCTGTCGGATATTCGTACCCGCGCCGAACCTGCGGCTGACGGCAGTTATCGACTCAAGGGCAACAAGATCTTCATCTCCGGCGGCGACCACTCGCTGTCGGAAAACATCGTGCACATGGTGCTGGCCAAGCTGCCCGATGCCCCTGCCGGCGTGAAAGGTATTTCGCTGTTTATCGTGCCTAAGTTCCTGGTCAACGATGACGGTAGCCTCGGCGCTCGCAACGATGTGCTGCTGGCCGGGCTGTTTCACAAGATGGGCTGGCGCGGCACCACCTCCACCGCGCTTAACTTCGGCGATCACGGCAACTGTGTCGGCTATTTGGTGGGCAAACCTCATCAGGGCCTGAGCTATATGTTCCAGATGATGAACGAGGCGCGCATCGGCGTGGGCATGGGCGCAGTGATGCTCGGTTACGCCGGCTACCTGTACTCCCTGGACTACGCCCGCGAACGCCCCCAGGGCCGCCTGCCGGACAGCAAGGACCCGGGCACCGCACCGGTGTCGATCATCGAGCATGCCGACATCAAGCGCATGCTGCTGACCCAGAAAGCCTATGTGGAAGGCGCCTTCGACCTCGGCCTGTACGCGGCGCGGCTGTTCGACGACACCACCACCCTGCCTGCCGACGCCGAACGCAAGCAAGCCCACGAACTGCTCGACCTGCTCACGCCTATCGTCAAATCCTGGCCGTCGGAGTTTTGCCTCAAGGCCAACGAACTGGCGATCCAGATCCTCGGCGGGCACGGTTACACCCGCGAATACCCGGTGGAGCAGTACTACCGTGACAACCGCTTGAACCCGATCCATGAGGGCACTCACGGTATCCAGTCCCTGGACCTGCTCGGGCGCAAACTGGCGCAGAACGGGGGAGCCGGTTTGAAACAGTTGATTCGCTTGATCGCCGAGACTGGTGCACGGGCGCAGCAGTACCCGTCGCTCACGGCGCTACGCGCACCCTTGGAGCAACTGGTCAACCGGTTGCAAAGCGTCACGATCGGCCTGCTGACCGACCTCGCCCAAGGCAAGGTCACCAGCAGCCTGGCGAACTCGGCGCTGTACTTGAAAGTGTTCGGGCATACGGTGATCGGCTGGCGCTGGCTGGAACAAGCGATCCGCGCCGAAGAAGGGCTGGTCAAGGGCAATGCTGCCGATGTGGCCTTCTATAAGGGCAAGCTCCAGGCCGCCCGGTACTTCCTGACTTGGGAAGTACCAGGCTGCCATCATGAACTGGCGATTCTGGAGGCACGCGACGATACGTGCCTGGGGATGCAAGACGACTGGTTCTAAGGCTGCCCAATCACCTTGGAAATCACATCGACCGTGGCGCTGACTTGCTCTTGGTAACGGTCGAGTTCCTGCTGGTGCGCCTGCTGCATTTCGATCTGTTCGGCGCACAGGTTCAGCGCGGCCAATACCAATAATTTGTCACCGATCAGGGTCGGGTACTTTTTCTTGGTAACCGCCAGGGAGGCCTTGAGCATGGTCACGGCATGCATCAGGGTCTGATCTTCGCCGGCCGGTGCCTTGATCGAGTAATCCTCTCCGAGAATCGAAACGACCTTTATCCCCTCATTCATGCGCTGACAGGCCCTGCGCTCACACGCTCAACCAGCGCCTGGATGCGAGCGGCGGTGGCGCCGTGCTTTTCTTCCTGCTCCATCAGGTTCAGTTGCAGGCTGTCGTTTTCATCCTTGGCACGGGCCAGTTCGGCCTTGAGGGATTCGTTGCTGCCCAGCAACTCTTGATTCTGCTGTACGAGGTCGCTGACCAGTTGTTCCAATTGGCTAAGGGATGCTTCTAACATTTTGATTTCTCGGGCATTTAAAAAGGGCGGTGACGATAAAGAAAATTCACCTCGGATGCCAGGGTTATCCCCGGCGCGCAGCCCGATTATTCAGGGGCCGGGCTGCACTTTCGAGCCTTAGTGACTGCATTTACCCGATCTGGTTCCTGAATCCGTCCAACCCCTCGTCAGGTGCGACAAAAGCGCGCAGCCCTTTAAGACTTTAGTCGCGTGGCCGATAGCAGATGCACACCTCGTCTCACGGCCGCATGGATCGCGCTTTCCCCCAGGATTCCAGCATGTCACTTCGTAATATGAATATCGCTCCGAGGGCCTTCCTCGGCTTTGCGTTTATTGGCGCCCTGATGTTGTTGCTCGGTGTGTTCGCGCTCAACCAGATGAGCAAGATTCGCGCAGCCGCCGAAGACATTACCTTATCCAGCGTGCCCAGCATTCGCGCCCTCGACGAGTTCACCCAGCTGACCCTGCGCTTGCGCGTGTTGTCGTACCGCCTGCTGACCAACCGCGAGCCGGATGTGCAGCAAAAAACCCTGGAAGCCTTTGAGCTGCGCAATCAGCAGATTCGCTCGGCCCAGGGCGTCTACGAAAAACTCATCACCAGCACGCAAGAACGCAACGCCTATGACGAATACGTGCGCCTGCTGGGCCAGTATCACCAGATTGAAGAGCGCATGAAGAGCCTGTCACGCGCCAATCAGATCGACGAGCTGCGCAACCTGCTGAACACCGAGTTGCTGAGCAACTCCGAGCAAGTCAACGCTGTATTGACCCGTTTGCTGGATATCAATAACGACGATGCCAACGCCACCAACCAGCAAGCCAAAGACCAATACGACATGGCCTTTGACCTGGTAGTGGGCCTGCTGGTGGTTGCCACGGGGCTGACTGTACTGTTTGCCTGGTTGCTGACCCGCAGCATTACCCTACCCATCGCTCGCGCCCTCGAAGCCGCGGAAGAAGTCGCCGAAGGCAACCTCACGCGCCCGATCACCGTAGACGGCAACGACGAAGCCGGCCGCCTGCTCGCGGCCATGGCCAAGATGCAAAACAAGCTGCGCGACACCCTGCAGCGCATCGCCGGCTCCGCCACGCAGTTGGCCTCCGCTGCCGAGGAGCTGAACGCCGTCACCGACGAAAGCGCCCGCGGCCTGACCCAACAAAACAATGAAATCGAACAAGCCGCCACCGCCGTCAACGAGATGACCAGCGCTGTGGAAGAAGTTGCCCGCAATGCGGTGAGCACGTCCGAGGCCTCGCGCAACGCCACCACCTCAGCCGGCGATGGCCGTGACCTGGTGCAGGAAACCGTCAGCGCCATCGAACGCATGAGCGCCGACGTGCAAGCCACCGCCTCGCTGATTGGCGACCTGGCCAATGAATCGCGGGATATCGGCAAGGTGCTCGACGTGATTCGCGGCCTGGCCGACCAGACCAACCTGCTGGCCCTGAACGCGGCAATTGAAGCCGCGCGGGCCGGGGAAGCCGGGCGCGGTTTCGCCGTAGTGGCCGATGAAGTGCGGGCCCTGGCCCACCGCACCCAGCAGTCCACCAGCGAGATCGAGCGCATGATCGGCAGCATCCAGACGGGTACCGAGCATGCGGTGGATTCGATGCGCAACAGCACCGAGCGGGCCGAATCGACGCTGAACATCGCCAAAGGCGCGGGCATGTCGCTGGATACCATCAACACCGCGATTGTCGAGATCAACGAGCGCAACCTCGTCATCGCCAGCGCGGCGGAAGAACAGGCCCAGGTGGCGCGGGAAGTGGACCGCAACCTGGTGAACATTCGCGATCTGTCGGTGCAATCCGCTACGGGCGCCAGCCAGACCAGCGCCGCGAGCAGTGAATTGTCGCGCCTGGCAGTGGACCTGAACGGCATGGTAGGCCGCTTCCGTCTCTAACTGACTGCACTTTAAAATGCTTTGAATGTGGGAGGGGGCTTGCCCCCGATTGCGGTATATCAGTCAACTTATCTGTGGCTGACCCACCGCTATCGGGGGCAAGCCCCCTCCCACATTTGCTTCTGCGAAAATTCAGAAAAAGCTTTTTGACAGTGCAGCAATTCAACAGGTTAGAATCGCTGGCACGCAGACTGCATGGTCAGTTTGCGCCCCGTCTTCCCTGCTCTGGAGTACTGCCTTTGAATGCGACGACCATCAACAGCCTGTTCTTGATCGGCGCGTTGCTGGTGAGTGCGAGCATTCTGGTGAGTTCCCTTTCGTCCCGCCTGGGCATCCCGATCCTGGTGATCATCCTGGCCGTAGGCATGACCGCCGGGGTCGATGGCGGCGGCATCATTTTCGATAACTACCCGACCGCCTACCTGGTGGGCAACCTCGCCCTGGCCGTGATCCTGCTCGACGGCGGGTTGCGCACACGGGTGGCGAGTTTCCGCGTGGCGCTGTGGCCGGCCTTGTCCCTGGCTACGGTGGGGGTGTTGATTACCACCGGCCTCACGGGCATGGCCGCGGCCTGGCTGTTCGACCTCAATATCATCCAGGGCTTGCTGATTGGCGCCATCGTCGGCTCCACGGACGCCGCAGCGGTGTTCTCGCTGCTGGGCGGCAAGGGTCTCAACGAACGGGTCAGCGCCAGCCTGGAAATCGAATCCGGCAGCAACGACCCGATGGCGGTGTTCCTTACCGTCACCCTGATCGACATGCTCGCCAGCGGCCAGACCGGCCTGCACTGGAGCCTGCTCACGCACCTTATCCGCGAGTTCGGCATCGGTGGCCTGGTGGGTCTCGGCGGCGGCTGGCTGATGCTGCAGCTGGTCAATCGCATCAACCTGGCCAACGGCCTGTACCCGATTTTGGTGATCGCCGGCGGCCTGTTCGTCTTCGCCCTGACCAACGCCCTGCACGGCAGCGGCTTCCTGGCCGTGTACCTGTGCGGCCTGGTGATCGGCAACCGCCCGGTGCGCAGCCGCCATGGCATTTTGCATATGCTCGACGGCATGGCCTGGCTGGCGCAGATCGGCATGTTCCTGGTACTGGGCCTTTTGGTCACCCCCCATGACCTGCTGCCCATCGCCTTGCCGGCCCTGGGCCTGGCGCTGTGGATGATTCTGTTCGCACGGCCGCTGTCGGTGATGGTGGGGCTGTTGCCGTTCAAGGCGTTCCACGGACGCGAAAAAGCCTTTATCGCCTGGGTCGGCCTGCGCGGCGCGGTGCCGATCATCCTCGCGGTGTTCCCGCTGATGGCCGGCCTGCCCCATGCGCAGCTGTACTTCAACCTGGCCTTCTTTATCGTGCTGGTGTCGCTGCTGGTGCAGGGCACCAGCCTGCCGTGGGTGGCCAAGCTGCTCAAGGTGACCGTCCCGCCTGACCCGGCGCCGATCTCTCGAGCGGCGCTGGAAGTCCACGTCACCAGCGAGTGGGAGCTGTTCGTCTATCGCCTGGGCGCAGAAAAATGGTGCATCGGCGCAGCCCTGCGCGAGCTGAAAATGCCCGAAGGCACGCGCATCGCCGCGCTGTTCCGTGGCCAGCAACTGCTCCATCCGTCGGGTAGTACGGTGCTTGAAGTCGACGATCTGCTCTGTGTGATCGGCCACGAACATAACCTGCCGGCCCTGGGCAAACTGTTCAGCCAGGCACCGCAACGCGGCCTCGACCTGCGCTTCTTCGGCGATTTCGTTCTCGAGGGCGACGCCCAGCTGGGCGCGGTTTCGGCCCTGTACGGGCTCAAGCTGGAGGGTATCGACCCGGACATGCCATTGAGCCGCTTCATTACCCAGAAGGTCGGCGGCGCACCGGTGGTGGGCGACCAGGTGGAATGGAACAACACCATCTGGACCGTCGCGGTCATGGACGGGAACAAGATTGGCAAAGTCGGCGTCAGATTCCCCGAAGGAAGTCGCCCGGGCCCCGGACTCTTCCTCTAAACTGCGGGGCAATAACGCCCCGATTCTTCACCTTGCAAGACCGGTCTCTATGCCAACC
Organism: Pseudomonas libanensis; assembly: GCF_001439685.1. Lineage (GTDB taxonomy): Bacteria > Pseudomonadota > Gammaproteobacteria > Pseudomonadales > Pseudomonadaceae > Aquipseudomonas > Aquipseudomonas libanensis. The sequence continues at coordinate 382,460 of NZ_JYLH01000001.1, read as the reverse complement.
CTGCGCACTTTTCTCGCCACTGCCCTGCTGGGCCTGACCCTTTGTGTCGGCAGCGTATACGCCGCCGACCCGCCCAGCGCCGACGCCATCCAGCAAAACCTGGATAAACTCCCCGATCGCAAGCTGCCCGACGCCGACATGAAAGCGTTGCAGGCGATCCTGCAGCAGACCCTGACCTACCTGGGCAACAAGCAGGATTACGAACAGCGCCTGGCCGACCTCAAGCGCCAGCTGGAAGAGGCACCGCGCCAGACCACCGAGAACCAGCGCGAGCTGACCCGGCTCAAGGCCACCAAGGTCATCCCGGTGGCCCAACGCTACGCCACCCTGCCGGTGCCGCAGCTCGAGCAATTGCTGGTACAACGCACCACCCAGCAAGGCGACCTGCAAAAAGAGCTGGCTGAGGCCAACAGCCTGACCATCGCCGCCCAGACCCGCCCCGAGCGCGCCCAGACCGAAATCAGCAGCAGCCAGACGCGCATCCAGCAGATCAACGCCACGCTCAAACTCGGCAAAGACAATGGCAAGGCTCTCAGCGGCGACCAGCGCAACCAGTTGAACGCTGAACTGGCGGCCCTGAATGCACTGATCCCCCTGCGCCGCCAGGAATTGGCCGGCAACAGCCAACTGCAAGACCTGGGCAACAGCCAACATGACCTGATCCAGGAAAAAACCGCGCGCCTGGAGCAGGAAATCCAGGACCTGCAAACCCTGATCAACCAGAAACGCCTGGCCCAGTCCCAGCAAACCGTCACCCAACAGTCCATCGAAGCACAGAAAGCCGGCGGCAGCAGCCTGTTGGCCACGGAAAGCGCGGCGAACCTCAAGCTCTCCGACTACCTGCTCAAAAGCACCGACCGCCTCAACGACCTAACCCAGAAAAACCTGCAGACCAAGCAGCAACTGGACACCGTGACCCAGAGCGATTCGGCCCTGGACGAGCAGATCAACGTGCTCAAGGGCAGCCTGTTGCTGTCCAAGATTCTATATAAGCAGAAACAGGCCCTGCCACGCCTTACCGTCGACCGCGACCTCGCCGACGATATCGCCAATATTCGCCTGTACCAGTTCGAGGTTAATCAGCAGCGCGAGCTGATCAGCTCCCCCAGCGCGTATGTGGATAAGCTGCTGGCCGACCAGCCGCCGGATGAAGTCACCCCGCAATTGCGGCGTACCCTGCTGGAGCTGGCGATCACTCGCAGTGACCTGCTGGAACGTCTGAGCCGCGAGTTGAGCGCACTGCTCAATGAATCCATCACCCTGCAACTGAACCAGAAACAACTGCTCAGCACCGCCACCACCCTGCGGGCGACGCTCGACGAGCAGATGTTCTGGATCCCGAGCAACAAGCCGCTGGACACCGAGTGGCTGGAAACCGTGCCGGCGCACTTGAGCAAGCAGATCACTACTCTGCCCTGGGCCTCCAGTGTCAGTGAGTTATATGACGGCCTGACCCAGCGCCCGCTGCTGTTCCTGCCGCTGCTGTTGCTGATTGGCGCGTTGCTGTGGCGCCGCAAGGCCCTGTACCAGCGCCTGAACAAGGTTCACCTGGATATCGGCCACTTCAAGCGCGACAGCCAGTGGCACACGCCCCAGGCCATCCTGATCAATATCCTGCTGGCGATGCCGGTGTCGCTGGGCCTGGCCCTGTGCGGCTACGCCTTGCAGATCGACGCCCGTGGGCAAAATGCCAACCTGGGCGCGGCACTGCTGCAGATCGCCCAGGCCTGGCTGGTCTTCTACACCGCCTATCGCATCCTGGCGCCGGGCGGCGTGGCGGAACTGCACTTCCGCTGGGAAAAGCCCCAGGTTGAATTCCTGCAAGGCTGGGTGCGCAAGCTCGGCCTGGTGGTGCTGGCCCTGGTGGCCGTGGTGGCGATTGCCGAACACCAACCGGCGGCGCTGGCCGACGACGTGCTGGGCATCGCCGTGGTGCTCACCTGCTACGCGCTGATGGCATGGTTGCTGAGCCGCCTGCTGCTCAACAGCCCGACCCACGAAAAGGCCTCGCTGTTTCGCAAGGCCATCGGGCTGCTGTTCACCGCCCTGCCGGTCGCGCTGTTTATTGCCGTGTGCTTTGGTTACTACTACACCGCACTGAAACTCAGCGACCGGCTGATCAACACCCTGTACCTGCTGATGTTCTGGCTGGTGATCGAGGCCACCTTTGTACGCTGGCTAAGCGTCGCCGCCCGGCGTTTGGCCTACGCCCGGGCCCTGGCCAAACGCCAGGCCGCCAAGGACGCCGGTGAAGGCGAAGCCGTGGTGGAAGAGCCGACACTGGACATCGAAAAGGTCAATGAACAATCCTTGCGCCTGATCCGCCTGGCCTTGCTCGGCGGCTTTATCGCGGCGTTGTACTGGGTGTGGTCGGACCTGATCTCGGTATTTTCCTACCTGGATAACGTCACCCTGTACGAATACACCAGCGGCACCGGCGCGAACATCAGCATGGTGCCCATCAGCATCGGCGACCTGCTGGGCGCCTCGATCATCATCGGCATCACCTTCGCCCTGGCGCGCAACCTGCCCGGCCTGCTGGAAGTGCTGGTGTTGTCCAAGCTGGACCTGGCCCAGGGCAGCGCCTACGCCACCACCACCTTGCTGTCCTACATCATTGCCGGCGTGGGCTTTGTGACCACGCTCTCCACCCTCGGTGTGAGCTGGGACAAGCTGCAATGGCTGGTGGCCGCGCTGTCGGTGGGCCTCGGTTTCGGCATGCAGGAGATCTTCGCCAACTTCATCTCCGGCATCATGATCCTGTTCGAACGCCCGGTGCGCATTGGCGATACCATCACCATCGGCAACCTGTCGGGTACGGTGAGCAAGATCCGCATTCGCGCCACCACCATCACCGACTTCGACAACAAGGACATCATCGTCCCGAACAAAACCTTCATTACCGGGCAACTGATCAACTGGTCGCTGACCGACACCATCACTCGGGTGACCCTCAAACTCGGGGTGGACTACGGCTCTGACCTGGACCTGGTGAAGGAATTGTTACTGAAAGCCGCACGGGAAAACCCACGGGTACTGAAAGAGCCCGAACCCCACGTGTACTTCCTCAACTTCGGCGAAAGCACTCTGGACCACGAGTTACGCATGCACGTACGCGACCTCGGCGACCGCAACCCGGTGTTGGACGAGGTCAACCGCTTTATCAACCGTGAGTTCAAGAAACAGCACATCAACATCTCGTTCCGGCAGATGGAGATCTACCTGAAAAACCTCCACGGCCAGGAATACAAACTGGTGCCGGCCGAGGATGAGCGCAAGACCATTGCCGAGCCCCTCGACAAGCCCGACGCACCGGAGCCACCAGCGGGCAAAGTTGTGGATGCGCCAGAGCCGCCACCGAGCAAACTCGACTAAACGCCCTATCCCCAGCAGAATACTCAGACATTCTGCTGGAGATGGCCGGTGAAAGCCCTCGACGAACTGACCTTCGACAACCGCTTCGCACGCCTGGGCGACGCGTTCTCAACCCACGTGCTGCCAGAACCCCTGGACGAACCCCGCCTGGTGGTGGCCAGCAAGGCCGCCATGGCCCTGCTTGACCTCGACCCGGTCGTGGCCGAAACACCGGTATTTGCCGAACTGTTTGGCGGCCACAAGTTGTGGGCCGAGGCAGAACCTCGGGCGATGGTCTATTCCGGGCATCAGTTCGGCGGCTACACCCCGCAATTGGGCGATGGCCGCGGGCTGCTGCTGGGCGAGGTGTACAACCAGGCCGGCGAGCATTGGGACTTGCACCTCAAGGGCGCTGGCATGACGCCTTACTCGCGCATGGGCGACGGGCGTGCGGTGCTGCGCTCTTCGATCCGTGAATTCCTTGCCTCCGAAGCCCTGCATGCGCTGGGCATCCCCAGCAGCCGCGCCCTGTGCGTGATCGGCTCCAGCACCCCGGTATGGCGTGAGAAACAGGAACGTGGCGCCATGGTTCTGCGCCTGGCCCAGAGCCATATCCGCTTCGGGCATTTCGAGTACTTCTACTACACCAAGAAGCCCGAACAGCAGGCCGAACTGGCCGAGCACGTGCTGAACCTGCACTACCCCGAGTGCCGCGAGCAGCCTGAGCCGTACCTGGCGATGTTCCGCGAAATCGTCGAGCGCAATGCCGAGATGATTGCCAAGTGGCAGGCCTATGGCTTTTGCCATGGCGTGATGAACACCGACAACATGTCGATCCTCGGCATCACCTTCGACTTCGGGCCGTTTGCATTCCTTGACGACTTTGATGCGCACTTCATCTGCAACCATTCGGATCATGAAGGGCGTTATTCCTTCAGCAACCAGGTGCCGATCGGGCAGTGGAACCTCAGCGCATTGGCCCAGGCGCTTACGCCGTTTATCAGCGTTGATGCGCTCAAAGAAGCCCTCGGCCTGTACCTGCCACTGTACCAGGCCCACTACCTGGACCTGATGCGCCGCCGCCTGGGGCTGACCACCGCCGAAGACGATGACCAGAAGCTGGTGGAGGGCTTGCTCAAGCTGATGCAGAACAGTGGCGTGGACTACACGCTGTTCTTCCGGCGCCTGGGAGACGAACCGGCGGCGCTGGCCGTGGCGCGGCTGCGCGATGACTTTGTCGACCTGGCCGGGTTCGACGCCTGGGCCGAGCGGTACAAAGCCCGTGTTGCGCGGGACGGGGATGATAGCCAGGAGCAGCGCCGTGAGCGCATGCACGCGGTCAACCCGCTGTATATCTTGCGCAACTACCTGGCCCAAAACGCCATCGCCGCCGCCGAAGCGGGGGACTACAGCGAAGTGCGACGGCTGCATGAGGTGCTTTCCAAGCCGTTTGAGGAACAAGCGGGGATGGAGCAATACGCGCAGCGGCCGCCGGATTGGGGCAAGCATTTGGAGATTAGTTGTTCGTCTTGACCTCTTAGATAAAGGTCTCCACAGACACCCCAAAACGCTCGGCCAGCCAACGAATCTGGCGCACGTTGAGCTGGCGTTTTCCGCTCAACACCTCAGAGACGACTGATTGCGCCCCAACCCCCGGAAGGTCGCTCTGGGTGAGGTTGTGCTCGCGCATCATGTAGCGCAGCACATCGACCCCGCTGGCGACGGGCATTGGGCGATGCTCGCGATCATAAGCTTCGATCCAGTCGCTAAGAATATCGACCAGGCTCATCAGCGGGCTGTCCTCGTCTTCACCCACCAGGCTCAACAACTCATCCAAACCGCACACCAGTGCGTCGTAGTCTGCCTCGTTTTCCGGCTTACGCAGCACAGGCGAAACGAATTGCCAGTGCTCTGCAGCCACTCGCATAAGTGCGCTCATCTGATTTTTTCCTTCCATTTGTCCTTCTCATAATCGCGATGGTCAAGCAGGTGCTTGATGTAAACGCGCTGCATTCGATACTGCACCGATGCAATCAACCTCAGCTTGTTACCGCCAATATCAAACACATGAAATTCACCTACCTTGTCCGTGGCGGGAAACATGGCTTTCATCGCAGCGAAGTCCTTGGGGGCGTTGCGCTTGATCACGCGATACCACTGATCCAGAGCTGTTGCCGAGCGCGGCCATTTTCCCTTTGCTTCCCAGATCCTGCTTTCACTGATGACTCGCATGCAACGTCCTTATCGCATCTTGCTATGAAGGTTAAACCTGAATTCGAACTATCGCAATTTGCTATAGCCGCAAACAGACCGGTGGCGCACAACAAAAAGCCTAGCCACACGAATCATCCCGGAGCGGGCGAAAATGTGAGCGAATAAGTCGCTGTATCTAACCTTGATAAACCCCACTCCCGACACCAAATACACCTATTGGCCAGACTCCAGGAGCCTCCGATGTCCGAACCACTTGTAATTCCCTGCCCCCATTGCAACGGTCTCAACCGCATCCCCGGCGAGCGCCTGGGTGATGCGCCCAAATGCGGGCGTTGCAAGCAGCCGGTGTTGTTGAACAAGCCTTTTGAATTGAAACAAGGCGACTACGCCAGCCAGATCAAGGGCGACCTGCCGTTGCTGGTGGATGTGTGGGCCGACTGGTGCGGGCCGTGCAAGTCGTTTGCGCCGGTATTCGAGCAGGCCGCCGGGCAGCTTGAAGGCAAGTGCCGGCTGGCCAAGCTGGACAGCGAGGCCAACCAGCAGTTGTCGGCGCAGTTGGGGATTCGTTCGATCCCCAGTTTGATTCTGTTCAAGAACGGTCGCGAAGTGGCGCGCCAGAGTGGAGCGTTTCCTTTGCCGCAGTTGATGAGCTGGTTGCGTAGCCAGGGGGTGTAAACATCCCCCTCCATCAACTCGGTCAATGTGGGAGCTGGCTTGCCTGCGATGCAGGCGACTCGGTCTGCCTGGTACACCGAGGTGATGCCATCGCAGGCAAGCCAGCTCCCACATTGAATGCATTTCAGGTTCAGGTCTGCGGGGCTTCGCGGTCCATCATCTGGCTGACCAGCATGACGCCCAGCTCGCTTAACTGGTGGATGGCCAGCGCTACGTCACGGTGTTCGCCGGTGAGGTCGTTGGACAGGTTGAGCAGCAAGGTGCGCACCGAGGAGAAGGTTTCGTAGCTGTTGAGCACGAGGGTTTCGGTGGGGAGGTTGGATGAAACGGTATAGAGGTTAGCCATGGATCGTCTCCGGGTTGAGGAGCCGCAACCAGCCCGCTACTAAACGGAGGGTGGCAGCTGTACGCAGGTTAGTAGACCGGGGAGACGCAACCGGCGCGCTCGAAAGCGCCCTCCGTACAGCCACCATCGAATCCAGGAAGATCCTGATCGACGATTTGCCGTACGTCTCACCACGGGCTACTAAACCCGATCACTGAACATTCAGCGACCGGCAAACCTTAGAGACACCCATCCAGACGCACAAGCCGGCGGATTCTGGCGTAGCTGTAGGCAAGGTTACAAGGCATAAGCCCAATTGCCAGACCCTTCCTACAGACCCTGTGGGACAAATCCAACTCACCTGCCGAAATGCAATCCAAACTGTGGGAGCTGGCTTGCCTGCGATCCAGTCAACTCGGTGATTCAGGCACACCGAGTCGATACCTTCGCAGGCAAGCCAGCTCCCACATTTGGATCGCGGTGCCTCAGCTAGATCAGCGTCGGCTGTCACGGGCAAGCCCGGCTCCCACAGTGTTCGAGGTCAGGCGTTTTCCAGCAGGTTGTGCAACTCCACAAACTGCTGGGTCAGTTTGTGCCGTGGGTCGAGGTGGATCAGCGGCTTGCTCTCCTGGTGCGACTCACGCATACGCACCGAGCTGGCCAGGTACACCGGCAGCACCGGTAAACCTTCGGCAATCAACTCATCGAGAATCTGCTGCGGCAAGCTCGCCCGTGCCTGGAATTGGTTGACCACGATGCCCTCCACTTCCAGGCCTTCGTTATGGTCGTCCTTCAATTCTTCGATCTCTGCCAGCAGGCCATACAGAGCCTGGCGCGAAAAGCTGTCACAATCGAAGGGAATCAGCACACGATCAGCCGCAATCAGCGCCGAAACGGCATAGAAGTTCAGCGCGGGAGGCGTGTCGAGATAAATCCGGTCGTAATCCTCACTCAACTCATCCAGCAGCTTTCGCAGCTTGTTGATCTTGTGCTTGGCTTCAAGCTTGGGCTGCAGGTCTGCCAGCTCGGCAGTGGCGGTGATCACGTGCAGGTTGTCGAAAGGCGTTTCGTAGATATCCACCTTGTTCTTTTTCGAAAACGGCCCGGAAGACAGGGTTTGCTTGAAAAAATCCGCGATCCCCATAGGGATATCGTCGCCGGTCAACCCAGTAAGGTATTGGGTTGAGTTGGCTTGTGCATCGAGGTCCACCAATAGGGTCCGGTAGCCTTCGCTGGCGCTGACGGCCGCCAGGTTGCAGGCGATGCTGGACTTGCCAACGCCGCCTTTCTGATTGAACACCACGCGCCGCATGGAAAAACCTCCGTGTATCAATGAATCTGCGAGTGTAGAGGGCAAAAGTGCCTGTTAGCTACCTCGTTCATCCATGCACTGCTGCATTACCGGTAATGCCTTAATACGTCACGCACATATGAATAGGAACGGTCCGACAATCCAAGTCGCCCCTGGGTAAAGGACAATGTGTCATTCCTGCCCACTAATTTGTAATCAGACTTGAACAATTCTTTACCAAAGTTTGCTAGAACCCCACGGCACCGGGATAATGCGCGCCATTCGGCCATCGCTGCCTGTCCCGGTATTCGGGGCTACCGGCCGCACATGGAAGCCCGCAGGGGCGGGATATCTTCTCAGTGATCAACTTCAACATCGCCCAATGGCGCGCCTGGGCTCCTGGCCTGGAGACCGCGGACGACTGGCACGCCTGGAGCCGGGCCCCGGTGTTGCTGCCTGTCAGTGAAGCCTCGCCGGATGTGTCATTTTTGCCAGCGATGCAACGCCGCCGCCTCAGCCGCCTGGCGCGCATGGCCTTCAGTGTGGGCTGGCCATTGGCCGAGGGCTTGCAGGATTTGCCCCTGGTGTTTATCTCCCGGCACGGCGAAACCCCACGCACCCTCGATATCCTCAGTGACCTGGCCAACGACCAGCCGCTGTCGCCAACCCAGTTCAGCCTGTCGGTGCACAACGCAGTGATTGGCCTGTGGTCGATCCTGCGCAATGAAACCAGTGAAATGACCGCCCTCGCCGCCGCAGGCGATGGCCTGGAGCACGGCGTGCTCGAAGCCGCCACCCTGCTCAATGAAGGGGCCCCCGCGGTGCTGCTGGTGATCACCGAAGAACAGCCGCCCGAAGCCTACGCCGGTTGGATCGATGATGTGCCGTTCCCCTACGCCCTCGGCCTGTTGCTGACCCCGGGCGACGAGTGGCAACTGGAACTCACCAGTGCCACTGTCCAACCCTGCACCACCGCCCAGTGGCCCCATGCCCTGAACCTGCTGCGCACCCTGTTGACCGAACAGGGCGCCTGCCAACATGCCTGGAAGAACCGCGTATGGAACTGGCAACGCAAGCCCTGACCGACAAGCCTCGAGACGCCTACTACTGGCGCCTGTTCGCCACCGCCGCGAGTTTTTTCGTGTTCGGCATGGGCGGACTGTGCCTGCGTTTGCTGGTGTTTCCGCTGCTTAATTGCCTGCCGGGCGACGCCACGCAGCACCAGCGGCGCGCACGCCACACCATCAGTTGCCTGTTCTGGTTCTTTATCCGCTTGATGAAATCCCTGGGCATCCTCACTTTCAGCGTCGAGGGCGCCGAAAAGCTCGGGCGCCCCGGGCAGATGATCGTCGCCAACCACCCGTCGCTGATCGACGTGGTGTTCCTGATCGGCCTGATGCGCCAGACCAACTGCGTGGTCAAGCAGAGCTTGTTCCAGAACCCGTTCACCCGCGGCCCGGTGCGCGATGCCGGCTATATCAGCAACGACGGCAGCGCCGACATGCTCGATGCGGCTGCCGACGCCCTGCGCACCGGCCAGACCCTGATCATCTTTCCCGAAGGCACCCGCACCACGCCCGGCGCGGCGCCTGCCTTTCATCGCGGTGGCGCTGCCATTGCCCTGCGCGGTGCGACAATCATCACCCCGGTGGTGATCAAGGTCAGCCCCACGACCCTGACCAAGGCCGAACCCTGGTATCGCATTCCCAAACGTCGATTCCACTTCAGTTTGCGCGTGGGGGCCGATATAGAACCACAAGCGTTTGCCGCGCTCGGCCCCGCGCCCCAGGCTTCACGCAAGCTCAACGATTACCTGCATCACTATTTCATTAAGGAGCTCGCCGAAGATGAGCAACCAAAAAAGCCTTGAGCACGAGATAAAAGAGCTGATCATCGAGGCCCTGGGCCTGGAAGACATCAGCGCCGACGATATTGGCAGCGATCAGACCCTGTTCGGCGAAGGCCTGGGCCTGGACTCGGTCGACGCCCTGGAATTGGGCCTGGCGATCCAGAAAACCTACGGTATCAAGATCGATGCCGACGCCAAAGACACCCGCAATCATTTCACCAACGTGGCCAGCCTTGCGGCGTTCGTCACGGCCCGACAGGCAGCTTGAGACCGTACCATGCAAACTCGTGACGATATTTTCAACACCCTGCGCGACGCCTTGGTGGAACTGTTTGAGCTGGAACCTGAACGCGTCACCCTTGACGCCAACCTGTACCAGGACCTGGAAATCGACAGCATCGACGCCGTGGACCTGATCGACCACATCAAGCGCCAGACCGGCAAGAAGATCGCCGCCGAAGAGTTCAAGGCAGTACGCACTGTGAACGACGTGGTTGAGGCGGTGTACCGTCTGGTCCAGCCCGCCGCATGAGCCGGCTGATCGGCCTTGGCCTGTTGTTGGCGGGGCTGCTGTACCCCTTCGCTGTGTATTACGGCACCGAGCACTTTGCGCCGTGGCAGTTCGGCTTGTTGCTGGGCAGCTTGTGGCTGCTGCGCGCCCTGACGGCTGCGCGGCGCCCGGGCAGCCGCGCGATGGCGGCAACGGTGATCCTGTTCTGCCTGCTGCTGGCCTGGTTTGATAACCCGCAGTGGCTGCGCTGGTACCCGAGCCTGGTCAGCGCGTTCATGTTGGCGCTGTTCGGCCTGAGCCTGAAATACGGCCCGCCGATGGTCGAGCGTCTGGCACGCATGACTGACCCGCAGCTGCCGCCGAAGGCAATCGTGTATACCCGCCAGGTCACCGTGGTGTGGAGTGCATTTTTTCTGTGTAATGGCTTGCTCGCCGCCGCGCTCACGCTGTGGGCGCCGCTGAGCTGGTGGACGTTGTACAACGGCTTGATCGCCTACGGGCTGATGGCGCTGTTGTTTGCCGTGGAATGGCTGGTACGACAAAGGGTTCGAGGCCGCGTATGAATGGGTTGAAACTTGAGCACTTGTTGCTTGAGCCGCTGCAACAGCGCTGGGTCACCACCGAGCCTGACATGAATCACGCCCAGCTGTGGGAAGCGTCCCTGCGCCTGGCAGCCGGCCTGCAGGCGCGTGGCATCCAGCGCCTGGCCGTGTACCTGGAAGACGCGGGCGTCCTGGCGATTGCCTTGCTGGGCGCCTGGCGCGCCGGTGCCAGCGTGCTGCTGCCCGCCGACCTGCAGCCCCAGACCCGCCAACGCTGGGCGCCTGCCGTCGACGCCTGGCTGACCGAAGTCGCTGACCTCGAGGCGCTGTACCAGGCGCCACTGAGCCCTGCGGTGCTTGATCTGGACAGCTGCCAACTGAGCCTGTGTACCTCCGGCTCCAGCGGCGAGCCCAAGCGCATCGACAAGTCCCTGCGCCAACTGGCCAATGAAGTCCAGGCGCTGGAAGCCCTGTGGGGCGCGGACCTTAAAGACGCCTGCATCATCGGCAGCGTCGCGACCCAACATATCTACGGCTTGCTGTTTCGTGTGTTGTGGCCGCTGTGCGCAGGTCGCCTCTTTGTGCGCAAACAACTGGCATTCCCCGAAGACATGCAGCGCGCCAGCCGCGAGTATCCCCGATTTGCCTGGGTCGCCAGCCCGGCGCTGCTCAAGCGCATGGGCGACAACCTCGACTGGCCGGCACTGAGCCGAGTAGCGCGGGTGTTTTCCTCCGGTGGCGCGTTGCCGGTTGAAGCCGCCGGCAGCCTATACGACCGCTTGCAGCAATGGCCGACGGAAATTCTCGGCAGCTCGGAAACCGGCGGCATCGCCTGGCGCCAGGGCGCACAACCCTGGCAGCCGTTTGCCGATGTGCAACTGAGCCAGGATGCCGACGGCGCGCTGCGCATCGCATCAAAATACCTGCCCGAAGGGCATGTGGAGCAAACCGCCGACGCCGCACGCATCCATGCCGATGGCCGTTTCGAATTGCTGGGCCGCTTGGACCGCATCGTCAAGCTGGAAGAAAAACGCATCTCCTTGCCGATGCTGGAACAAGCGCTGATGACCCACTCCTGGGTCGCCGAAACCCGCCTGGGCGTGGTGCAGGAAAACCGCGCCTCCCTTGGTGCCCTGGTGGTACTCAGCGCGGCGGGCCTGCATGCCCTGCGCAACCAGGGCCGGCGCACGCTGACCCAAACCCTGCGCCAGCACCTGGGCCAGCATTGCGAAGCCCTGGCCCTGCCCCGGCGCTGGCGATTGCTGCGCCAATTGCCGCTGAACAGCCAGGGCAAGCTGCCCCAGGCCGAGGTCGAAGCGTTGCTGTTGGCGCCACGCCCCAAAGCCCCGCAAGTGCTGGAACAGGTCGAAGCCGATGGCGAATGGACCGTGCAACTGAGCGTTCCGCCGGACCTGACCTATTTCAGCGGCCACTTCCCGGTAACGCCCGTGCTGCCGGGCGTGGTGCAGGTGGAATGGGCATTCAACCTGGGCCAGCAACTGCTGGACTTACCGGGTACATTCGCCGGGATGGAAGTGCTCAAGTTCCAGCAACTGGTGCGTCCAGGCGATCAAATCGAACTGCACCTGCGCTTTGACCGGGAGCGCCGCAAGCTGTACTTCGCCTACCGCAACGGCGTCGCTGCCTGCTCCAGCGGACGGATAGTGCTGGAGGCCGCACATGCATAACCCTTGCGCCCTGATCCCGGTCTACAACCACGAAGCCGCTGTGCCCGCAGTGGTCCGCAGCCTGCTCGACAGCGGCCTGCCCTGCCTGCTGGTGGACGACGGCAGCAGCCCGGCCTGCGCAGCGGTGCTGGCGCAACTGGCGACGCTGGGCAGCGTCACCCTGCTGACCCTGCCCAGCAACCAGGGCAAAGGCGGCGCGGTCATGGCCGGTTTCCGGGAGGCGGCGCGCCTGGGCTACACCCACGCCCTGCAAGTGGATGCCGACGGCCAGCACGACTTGCGTGAAGTCGAGACCTTTATCGACACCTCCCGCCGGCACCCCAACGCGATCATCTGCGGCTACCCCGAATACGACGACAGTGTGCCCAAAGGCCGCTTGTATGCGCGCTACCTGACCCACGTGTGGGTATGGATAAACACCCTGTCGTTGCAGATCCGCGACTCGATGTGCGGCTTTCGTGTGTACCCGCTGGCGCCGACCCTGGCCTTGATGGACTCGGCCTACATCGGCACGCACATGGATTTCGACTCGGACATCCTGGTGCGTCTGGCCTGGCGCAACCAACCGATGCGCTGGCTACCGACCCAGGTGCACTACCCGGCCGACGGTTTGTCGCACTTTCGCTTGTTCCGCGACAACGTTCGCATCAGCGCCATGCACACGCGGCTGTTTGTCGGCATGTTGGTACGTGCGCCGATGATCCTGTGGCGACGGTGGCAGGCATGAGCGACAGCACCAAGCACTGGGCCGACCGCGAGGAGCGTGGCAGCTTCTGGCTGATGAAATTCACCGCGGTCGCCGCAAAAGTCCTCGGTCGTCGTTTGTTGAGCCCGTTGCTGTACAGCATCGTTTTTTACTTCTTCCTGTTTGGCCGCACTGCGCGCCAGAGCGCCTGGCACTACCAGCAGCGCCTGGCCGAATGGAGTGGGCGCAATGAGCTACGCCCCACCCACAGGAAAGTCTTCGGCCAATTCATGGCCTTCGCCGATTCGCTGCTGGACAAGCTCGATGTGTGGAACGGCAAGCTAAGCCTGGAGCAGATCGACATCGACGACCCGGCGCAATTGCGCGGGCAACTGCGTGGCGAACGCGGGCAGATGCTGGTGGGCGCACACCTGGGCAACCTCGAAGTATGCCGCGCCCTCGCGGAGATCGGTGAGCAGGTGACCATGAACGTGCTGGTGCACACCAAGCACGCCGAGCGTTTCAACCGCCTGTTGGGCGAAGCCGGCGCCACCCATTTGCGCCTGATCCAGGTCAGCGAGCTGGACCCGGCCACCATGCTGCTGCTCAGCCAGCGCCTGGACGAAGGGGAGTGGCTGGCAATTGCCGGCGACCGCATACCGCTGCACGGCGGGCGCACGGTGCGCGTGGATTTCCTCGGCCATGCCGCCGCCTTCCCCCAAGGTCCGTGGCTGCTGGCCGGCCTGCTCAAATGCCCGGTGAACCTGCTGATGTGCCTCAAACACCAAGGCCGCTATCGCCTGACCATCGAGCCTTTCGCGCCGTTGATCGAATGGAAGCGCAGCACCCGCGAGCAAGTGATTGCCGAGTGGGCTGCACGCTACGCCGCACGCCTGGGCCAGTTTTGCCTGCAAGCGCCCCAACAATGGTTCAACTTTTACCCTTTCTGGAAGACCGATGACGACGCATCTTGAGCCGGTAACCTTTGGCGAATGCCCTTTGCGCATCGAAGACGTGCTGGCCTTGGCCAACCGTCAGGTGCCCACGCAATTGCAGGATGACGCTGCCTATCGCCAGCGTATCGCCAAAGGTGCGCAGTTCCTCGACTCGCTGCTGGACAAGGAAGGCGTGATCTACGGCGTGACCACCGGCTACGGCGACTCCTGCGTGGTGGCGGTGCCGCTGGAACACGTCGAGGCGCTGCCCCGTCACCTGTACACCTTTCACGGCTGCGGGTTGGGCAAGTTGCTTGACGCCCAAGCCACCCGCGCCGTGTTGGCGGCGCGCTTGCAGTCGCTATGCCACGGGGTATCCGGGGTGCGCGTGGAACTGCTGGAGCGCCTGCACGCCTTCCTCGAACACGATGTGCTACCGCTGATCCCGGAAGAAGGTTCGGTAGGCGCCAGCGGTGATCTGACACCGTTGTCCTACGTGGCCGCGACCTTGTCCGGCGAACGCGAAGTGCTGCTGCGCGGCGAACGCCGCCAGGCGGCCGATGTGCACCGCGAACTGGGCTGGGAACCGCTGGTATTGCGCCCCAAGGAAGCCTTGGCCTTGATGAACGGCACGGCAGTGATGACCGGCCTGGCCTGCCTGGCCTTCGCCCGCGCCGACTACCTGCTGCACCTGGCCACGCGCATCACCGCGCTGAATGTGGTGGCGCTGCAAGGCAACCCGGAGCACTTCGACGAGCGCCTGTTCGCCGCCAAGCCACACCCGGGGCAGATGCAGGTTGCAGCATGGTTGCGCAACGACCTGGCGATCGATGCGCCGACGGCACCGTTGCATCGCCTGCAGGATCGCTACTCCTTGCGTTGCGCCCCCCACGTGCTCGGTGTGCTGGCCGACAGCCTGAATTGGCTGCGCTCATTTATCGAGATCGAGCTCAACAGTGCCAACGACAACCCGATCATCGACGCCGAAGCAGAGCGCGTGCTGCACGGTGGGCATTTCTACGGCGGGCATATCGCCTTTGCCATGGACAGCCTTAAGACCCTGGTGGCCAACGTCGCCGACCTGCTTGACCGCCAACTCGCCCTGCTGGTGGACGTGCGCTACAACCACGGCCTGCCGAGCAACCTGTCAGGCGCCCCGGCTGACCGCGCGATGATCAACCACGGCTTCAAGGCCGTGCAGATCGGCACCAGCGCCTGGACCGCCGAAGCGCTGAAAAACACTATGCCGGCCAGCGTGTTTTCGCGCTCTACCGAGTGCCACAACCAGGACAAGGTCAGCATGGGCACCATCGCCGCCCGCGATGCCATCCGTGTGCTGGAGCTGACCGAACAGGTCGCCGCCGCTACCCTGCTCGCTGCCAACCAGGGCGTGTGGCTGCGCGCCCAGGCCGAGGATGCACGGCCGCTGCCACCAGCGTTGGCCGCCATGCATGCCGAACTCGTCAAAGACTTCCCGCCGGTCATTGAAGACCGCGCCCTGGAAGGCGAACTGCGCCTGTGCCTGCAACGCATCGCCGAGCAACACTGGGGGCTGCATGCGTAGTCAGGGTGTGTTGCACAGCGACACTGAAATCCTCGTGCCTTTTTTCGATATCGACACCATGAACGTGGTGTGGCACGGGCATTACGTGAAGTATCTGGAAGTGGCGCGCTGTGCGTTGCTGGACAAGCTCGGCCATAACTACACGGCCATGCTCGAGTCCGGCTACGCCTGGCCGGTGATCGACATGCAGCTACGCTATGTGCGTGGCGCCACCTTCGGCCAGACCCTCAATGTGCGCGCCAGCCTGGTGGAATGGGAGAACCGCTTGAAGGTCAATTACCTGATTACCGACCTGGCCAGCGGCGAGCGTTTGACCCGCGCGAGCACCGTGCAAGTAGCGGTGGAAATCGCCAGCCGCGAGATGCAACTGGCCTCGCCCAAGATATTCACCAACGCCGTCGAAAGGGCCCTGAAATGCTGACCCCTGTGGGAGCGGGCTTGCCCGCGAAGATCCTGAGAGCCCTGCTGAGTGTCAGGCAACCCGCGTTATCGTTAACGTCCTTCGCGGGCAAGCCCGCTCCTACAGGGTTCCTGCTTATCCTGTTGTTGTGTATTCCCAACCTGGCGAATGCTTTCGACCTGCAACAGCTGAGCGATCAGCTTGCCAAACCCTCCGTCATCCACGGCAACTTTACCCAGGAAAAACACCTGCGTGCCCTGCCCCAGCCGCTCGTCAGCAAAGGCACCTTCGTGCTCGCCAAGGACCACGGCCTGCTGTGGCTGTTGAACACCCCACTGCAACAGGACTACCGCATCAACGCCCAAGGCATTGCCCGGCGTGACGCCAATGGCTGGCAACCGCTGCCGAACAAGAGCGCCGGCGCCGAACAGAATCGCTTGTTCCTCGCGGTGCTGCAGGGCGACAGCAGCGGCTTGCAGCGTGACTTCGAACTGCAACTGCAAGGCCAGGCCCAGCAATGGAAGCTCACCCTGATCCCACGCTCGCTGCTGCTCAAGCAAGTGTTCACCCGGATCGATATCGACGGCGGCGAGCTGGTGCACACCATCGAACTGCTGGAAACCCAGGGCGACAGCACCGTGCTGCGCATGCAGGACAGCACGGCCAGCCAGCCCCTGAGCGAAGCGGAGCAACACGACTTTGCCCAGTGAGCGCCTGCTGCCGCGCCTGTTCCTGATCCTGCTGGTGGCCGTACTGGCCCTGGCCGGCTGGCAGTGGCGCCATGGCGCGCCGTTGTCGGCCAACCTGATGGAGCTGGTGCCCGGCAGTACGCCAAACGCCCTTGAGCAGCAAGCCGAACAGCGCATGCAGGAGCCGCTCAACCGCGAAATGCTGGTGTTGGTCGGGCATGCCGACCGCCAGCAAGCGCTGGCCATGGCACAACAATTGGGCGAGCGCTGGCAGGCCAGCGGCTTGTTTGAAAAAGTGCAGTGGAACCTGCAAGCCGACCTGCCGGCGTTGCGCGAGCAACTGCTGCGCGGACGCTTGTCGATGCTCTCGGCCAAGGACCGCGAGCAGTTGATCGAGCAACCCGACGCCTTTATCCAGCAGCGGGTACAAGCATTGTTCGACCCGTTCACCGGCTTCAGCCTGGTGCCGAGCCAGGACGACTGGCTGGGCCTGACCGGGCGCATCCAGAACAGTCAGCCGCAACACGGCTCGGTGCAACTGGATATCGGCAGCGGCGCCTTGATCGCCGACGCCGACGGCAAAAGCTGG
This sequence comes from Pseudomonas libanensis, assembly GCF_001439685.1. GTDB lineage: Bacteria > Pseudomonadota > Gammaproteobacteria > Pseudomonadales > Pseudomonadaceae > Aquipseudomonas > Aquipseudomonas libanensis. The sequence goes on along the minus strand of NZ_JYLH01000001.1, from coordinate 365,149 downwards.
GTGCTGCTGCGGGCGCGCACCACCGGCAATGCCTTCGATATGCAATTGCCGCTGCAAGTGGCGGACCTGCTCCAGACCAGTCGCGCACAAGCTGGCGAGCAAGGCGCGCAGCTGCTCGCCGCCAGCGGCTTGCTCTATGCCGCCAACGGGCAACGGCAGGCCACCCGGGAAATCACCTGGGTCGGCGGCGGTGCGACCATCGGCATCCTGCTGTTGCTGCTGCTGGCATTCCGACGCTGGCGGGTGTTGCTGGCGTTTGTGCCGGTGCTGGTGGGCATGCTGTTTGGCGCGGTGGCCTGCGTGGCGCTCTTCGGACATATGCATGTGATGACTCTGGTGCTGGGTTCCAGCCTGATCGGCGTGGCGGTGGATTACCCACTGCACTACCTGTCGAAAAGCTGGAGCCTGCAGCCTTGGCGCAGTTGGCCGGCCTTGCGCCTGACCCTGCCGGGGCTGAGCCTGAGCCTGGCGACCAGTTGCATCGGCTACCTGGCGCTGGCCTGGACGCCGTTCCCGGCCCTGACGCAGATCGCGGTGTTCTCCGCCGCCGGGCTGGTTGGTGCTTATTTGTGCGCCGTGTGCCTGTTGCCGGCGTTGCTCAAGGGTGTGGAACTGCGCCCGGCGCACTGGCCGCTGCGCATCGCCGACAGTCTTTGGCAAATGCGTACGGCACTGATCAAGCACGTGCCCAGTTCGGTGCTGCTGGTGTGGGTGCTGTTGTTCTGCGCCGGGGGCCTGTGGCAACTGAACAGCAAGAACGATATCCGCCAATGGATCGGCGCGCCGCCGCAATTGCTCCAGGAAGCCCAGGCCGTAGCGCGCATCACCGGGTTCCAGCCCACCAGCCAGTTTTTCCTGGTGCGGGCCGACAATCAGCAACAGTTGCTGGAACGCCAAGCCGCCTTGGGTAAACGCTTGGATCAGTTGGTGAATATGGACAAGCTCCAGGGTTACCTGGCGCTCAATCAACTAGTGAGCCTTGCCGAGGAGCAGCAACAATTGCGGGACGCGCTGAACAATCTGGCGCAACACTGGCAGCCGCTGCTGGACCTGGGTGTACCCGCCAGCGCGCTGCAAGCCGAAGTCGCGCAGTTGCAGGCGCTGCCCATCACCGACATCGACGCCGCGTTGCAAGGGCCGCTGGCCGAACCCTGGCGTACGCTGTGGCTCGGCCCGGTCGACGGCGGCGTAGCGGCCATGGTCAGCCTGCAAGGCTTGAACAACCCGGCGCTGCTGCGGGTGCAGGCGCTGGACTTGCCCGGCGTGCAATTGGTCGATCGCCTGGGCGACTTGAACCGGGTGTTTGCCGACACGCAAATCAGCGCCGCCGAATTGAAGTTGATGTCCTGCGTGCTGATTGTGCTGTTGCTGATTGCACCCTTTGGCTTTGGCGGTGCCTTGCGTATCGTCGCCCTGCCGCTGCTGGCCGCGCTGTGCAGCCTGGCCAGCCTCGGTTGGCTGGGCCAGCCGCTGACCCTGTTCAGCCTGTTTGGCCTGTTGCTGGTGACGGCCATCAGCGTTGACTATGCGATTTTGATGCGCGAGCAGATCGGCGGTCCGGCCGTCAGCCTGCTGGGGACGCTGCTGGCAGCACTGACGACTTGGTTGTCGTTCGGCCTGCTGGCAGTCTCCAGTACACCGGCGGTGAGTAATTTCGGCCTGTCGGTCAGCCTGGGCCTGGCGTTCAGCTTTATGCTGGCGCCCTGGGCCGGGCAGCAGAAACACACCTTATGAATGCGATTATCGCCCATGCGGCAAGGAGCCCTCGTGCCCATAGTTGAAATGGAACGTCGCCAGGTGGTGGTGATCGGTGCCGGGCCTTCCGGTGCTATCGCGGCCGCGCTGCTAAAGCGCAAAGGGCATGATGTATTGATCATCGAGCGCGAGCATTTCCCGCGCTTCTCGATTGGCGAAAGCCTGCTGTCGCACTGCATCGACTTTATCGAAGAAGCCGGCATGCTCGACGCCGTGCAAGCGGCGGGTTTCCAGGTAAAAACCGGCGCGGCCTTCGCCTGGGGCGAGCGCTACAGTGCATTTGATTTTGGCGATACGTTCAGCAACGGCAAGCCCACCACCTACCAGGTCCAACGCGGCGAGTTCGACAAATTGCTGGCTGATCAGGCGGCGTTGCAAGGCGTGGACATCCGCTATGGCCAAACCATTGTCGGCGTGGATTTCTCCGGCGAGTGCCGCTACCTGCATGTGCGCCGACAGAACGGCAGCGAGTACCACATCAAGGCCAAGTTCGTGCTCGACGCCAGCGGCTATGGCCGCGTGCTGCCGCGTCTGCTGGACCTTGAAGCGCCATCGAACTTTCCGCTGCGCCAGGCCGTGTTCACCCACGTCGAAGACCACATCGCACACCCAGGCTTTGATCGCACCAAGATCCTCGTCACCACCCATCCGACCCAGCGCGATATCTGGTTCTGGACCATCCCGTTCAGCAATGGCCGCTGCTCAGTGGGCGTGGTTGCGGCCAAGGAGCATTTCGATGGCCGCGACAGCGACCTCGACGCCTGCCTGCGCAGCTTCATCGACGAAACGCCAAGCCTGTCCGGCGTGCTCAGCAATGCCGTATGGGACACTCCGGCGCGCAGCATCGGCGGTTACTCGGCCAACGTCAAAACCTTGCACGGCCCGGGCTTTGCGCTGCTGGGCAATGCAGCGGAATTCCTCGACCCGGTATTCTCTTCGGGCGTGACCATCGCCATGCGTTCGGCGAGCATGGCCGCAGGGGTGCTGCACCGTCAGCTCAACGGCGAGACCGTCGACTGGCAAAGCGAATTCGCCGAGCCCTTGAAACGTGGGGTCGACACTTTCCGTTGCTACGTCGAAGGCTGGTATGCCGGCACGTTCCAGGACGTGATTTTCCATCCTGGCAGTTCGCCGGAGATTCGCCGCATGATCAGCTCGATCCTGGCTGGCTACGCCTGGGATGAGCGCAACCCGTTTGTCAGCGAGCCGAAACGCCGGTTGCGGATGTTGTCGGATATCTGTGCGAGTGAAACGATATGAGCAGTCCTGCCGTTGGAAAAAACTACCTGAGCAAGAATTACGTCGAAGAAACCAGGTTCGGGTTCTGGTTTCTGCGCAGCCATACCTGGCAGCATCACGTCTTGCGGGTGGCGATCAACGATCTGCGCAGCCTGTTCAGCGAGCCGCTGCCGGTGGCGCCGGTATTGCTCGACGCCGGTTGCGGCCAGGGTAAATCCTTCCGGTTGCTGCAGGAGGTGTTTGCGCCCTCACGCCTGATCGGCCTGGATGCTGACCCCCACAGCCTCGAACTGAGCCGCGAAGAAGCCGAGCGCCAGGGCATGGCTGTCGAGTTGATCGGCAGCGACTGCGCCACCCTGAAGGTACCGGACGCCAGCGTCGATATCCTGTTCTGCCACCAGACCTTCCATCACCTGGTGGAACAACATCGCGCACTCAAGGAGTTTTATCGGGTACTCAAGCCGGGCGGTTATCTGCTGTTTGCCGAATCCACCGAAGCCTATATCGACACCTGGGTGATTCGCTGGCTGTTCCGCCACCCGATGCATGTGCAGAAAAGCGCCGAGCAATACCTAGAGATGCTCCGTGAGCAGGGTTTTGAATTTGACTCGCAGAATGTCTCGTACCCCTACCTGTGGTGGAGCCGCTCCAGCGACTTCGGCCTGCTGGAGCGCTGGGGCCTGCGCAAGGCGCCGCCGACAGGCCAGCGCGAGGAAACCCTGGTCAACTGCGTAGCGCGTAAACCTTTGGAGAATGCTGCCCCATGATGCGCCTGCTGTTGATCGGTTGCGTGTTGCTGCTGAGCGCCTGTGCCAGCCAGGCACCGCTGCCGCAAAGAATCCCAACCCTGGCCTTGCCGATGCAATTGCACGTGCAACGCCTGGCAGACGGCCAGAGCCAGGATTGGCTGCTGGTGATCCAGCGCGAAGGCAGCGCGATTCGCTGGTCGATGATGGACCCGCTGGGTATTCCCCTGGCCCGGCAAAAACTGGTCGACGGGCAGTGGCAGGCCGACGGCTTGCTGCCCCCCAACCCTCAGGCCCGGGAGCTGTTCGCCGCGCTGCTGTTTGCCCTGACCTCGGCCGGTGATGTGCCGGCGCTGTATCCGCACGCCCAGGCCATGGACTTGACGCGCACGCTACCGGGCCACTGGCAGATCGTCTACCAGTCCAGCGAGGTGTTCAGCGTGAACATGACGGGCCAGCCGTTGAGTTATCGCATTAGCCCGCTGGGTGCCGGCCGATGACCGCTTACCTCAATGCCCTCGGCGTGATCTGCGCCCTGGGCCGCGACCAGGCCGAAGTCAGCCGCAGGCTGTTTGCCGGCGACTGCTCGGGCATGCGCGCCGAAGGCGGTTGGGTGCCGGAGCGCGTGGTGCCGGTAGCGGCCGTTCACGGCGAGCTGGCACCCCTGCCGGTGACGCTGAGCCAACAGAGCAGCCGCAATAACCAGTTGCTGTTGGAAGCGGCGTTGCAGATCGAAGCTCAGCTGCGCCAGGCAATCCAAACCTATGGGCCTTCGCGGGTCGGCATTGTGCTCGGCACCAGCACCTCAGGCATCGACGAAGCCAGCCGCGGCATTGCCCATTACCTGCGCGACCAGCAATTCCCCGCCGACTACGACTACCAGCAACAGGAACTCAGCGCCCCGGCGAACTTCCTCGCCGACTGGCTGCAACTGAGCGGCCCGGCCTATGTGATTTCTACCGCCTGCACCTCCAGCGCCCGTGCCCTGATGAGTGCCCAGCGCCTGCTGGATCTCGGCATCTGCGATGCGGTGATCTGCGGCGGCGTGGACAGCCTGTGCAAGCTGACACTGAACGGTTTCACCGCATTGGAGGCGGTCTCCAGCGAGCGCTGCAATCCGTTCTCGGTGAACCGCAACGGCATCAATATCGGTGAAGCGGCGGTGCTGTTCCTGATGAGCCGCGAGCCAGCCCCGATCGCCTTGCTGGGCAGCGGCGCCAGTTGCGATGCCCACCATATCTCCGCGCCGGAGCCCAGCGGCAAGGGCGCGTTGCAAGCGATGCGCAAGGCCCTGGCCAATGCAAAGCTGGCTCCCGAGCAGATCGGCTACCTGAACCTGCACGGCACCGCCACCCAACACAACGACGCCATGGAAAGCCTGGCGGTCGCCAGCCTGTTCCCCGACGGCGTAGCCTGCTCGTCGACCAAGCCCATGACCGGCCACACCCTCGGTGCCGCCGGAGCGCTGGAAGCGGCGTTCTGTTGGCTGAGTCTGAGCCACGGCTTGCTGCCACCCCACATATGGGACGGCCAAGCCGACCCGGCGCTGCCCGCCTTGCAATGGACACGCTGCGGCGACACCTTGAAAAAAACCTGCCTGATGAGCAACTCGTTTGCCTTCGGCGGCAACAACGTCAGCCTGATAATTGCAGAGGCCCCATGATCGATTGGCCACTTGCCGAACTACTGCCCCATGCGGGCGACATGATCCTGATCGACCAGGTGCTGTCGTTCGATGAAGAGCAGGTCCGCACCCGTGTCACCGTCAAGCCCGGCGGCCTGTTCAACCGTCCTGACGGCAGCCTGCCGGCCTGGGTCGGCCTGGAGTTGATGGCGCAAAGCGTCGCTGCCTATGCCGGTTGCCGTGCGCGCCAGCAAGGCCAGGCGGTGGAGCTGGGTTTCCTGTTGGGCACGCGTAAATACGAGTGCAACGTGGAGCACTTTCCCGCCGGCGCCGAGCTGAATATCCACGGCCTGCGCTCCCTGGAAGACGACAACGGCATGGGTGTGTTCGAATGCCACCTCACCGGCGACGGTATCCAGGCCAGCGCCCGCTTGAACGTATTTCGACCGCCCCAGGCGGCCAACTATCTAGATGAATCGAAGGACCAAACGCCATGACTGAATCCGTACTGGTCACCGGCTCCAGCCGTGGCATCGGCCGCGCCATTGCCCTGCGCCTGGCCCAGGCCGGCCATGACATCGTGCTGCATTGCCGCAGTGGTCGCGCCGAAGCCGACGCCGTGCAGGTCGAGATCGAGGCCCTGGGGCACAAGGCGCGGGTGCTGCAATTCGACGTGTCCGACCGCGCCAGTTGCAGGGCCATCCTTGAAGCCGATGTGGAGCAACACGGCGCCTACTACGGCGTGGTGCTCAATGCCGGGCTGACCCGCGACGGCGCGTTCCCGGCGCTGTCGGAAGACGACTGGGACGTGGTGATGCGCACCAACCTCGATGGTTTTTACAATGTGCTGCACCCGGTGATGATGCCGATGATTCGCCGCCGCGCCGCCGGGCGCATCGTGTGTATCACATCGGTCTCCGGGTTGATCGGCAACCGTGGCCAGGTCAATTACAGCGCCTCCAAGGCCGGCTTGATCGGCGCGGCCAAGGCATTGGCCATCGAGTTGGGCAAGCGCAAGATCACCGTCAACTGCGTGGCGCCGGGGCTGATTGATACCGCAATGCTGGATGAAAACGTGCCGGTAGAAGAACTGATGAAAATGATCCCGGCCCAACGCATGGGCACGCCGGAGGAAGTCGCCGGCGCAGTGAACTTCCTGATGTCCGCCGAAGCTGGCTATATCACGCGCCAAGTGCTGGCCGTGAACGGGGGCCTGTGCTGATGAAGCGCGTTGTCGTCACCGGCATGGCCGGCGTGACCTCCCTGGGCAGCGACTGGGACACCATCGCCGCGAACTTTCGCGCCAACCGCAGCGGCATCCGGCGCATGGACGAGTGGGACCGTTTCACCGAACTGAACACGCGCCTGGCCGGCCCTATCGACAATTTCGTCGTGCCCGCTCACTGGACGCGCAAGCAACTGCGCAGCATGGGCCGCGTCTCGCGCCTGGCGGTGTGGGCGGCGGAACAGGCACTACAGGACGCCGGCCTGCTCGGTGACGCTTCGATCAAGGACGGGCGCATGGGCGTGGCCTGTGGCTCGTCCACCGGCAGCACCGATGAGATCAAGGCCTTCGGCAATATGCTGCTCAACTCGGTGGCCGAAGGGCTCAACGCCAATTCCTACGTGCGCATGATGCCCCACACGACGGCGGCAAATATCAGCATTTTCTTTGGCCTTACCGGGCGCTTGATCCCCACGTCGAGCGCCTGCACCAGCGGCAGCCAGGGCATCGGCTATGCCTACGAAGCGATCAAATTCGGGCGCCTGCCGTTGATGCTCGCCGGCGGCGCCGAAGAGCTCTGCCCCACCGAAGCCATGGTATTCGATGCGCTCTACGCCACCAGCCTGAAGAACGATGCACCGCAAACCAGCCCACGCCCCTACGACAGCGGCCGCGATGGCCTGGTGATCGGCGAAGGCGGCGGCATGCTGGTGCTCGAGGAGCTGGAACATGCCCTGGCGCGGGGTGCGCACATCCACGCCGAGCTGGTCGGTTTTGGCAGCAACGCCGACGGCCAGCACACCACCCGCCCGGAGCAGAAAACCATGCGCCGCGCCATGGAACTGGCCCTGGAAGATGCCGGGCTTGAACCGTCCGCCATTGGCTACGTCAACGGCCATGGCACCGCCACCGACCAGGGCGACATCGCCGAAACCCTGGCCACCAGCAGCCTGTTCGGCAGTCGCATGCCGATCAGCTCGCAGAAGAGTTTCCTTGGCCACACCTTGGGTGCCTGCGGCGCGCTGGAGTCGTGGTTCAGCATCGAAATGATGAACCGCGATGAGTACGTGCACACCTTCAACCTGGATTCGGTCGACCCGCAATGCGGCGAGCTCGATTACCTGCAAGGGGGCTTTCGCCAGATGCACAACGACTATGTGATGAACAACAATTTTGCCTTTGGCGGCGTCAACACCTCGTTGATTTTCCGCCGCTGGTCCTGACTTTTTAATCGATTGGAGAAAGCGGAATGTCTTCCCTGCTACGCGCCACCCTGATCACCCTGGCCCTGCTGACCACCGCCGGGTGTACCAGCAAGCCGGTGCTCAACACCCAGCATGAGTTGCCGGCCACCAGCCAGGTCAGCGAAGAAAAAATGAAACAAGTGATCGTCGCCGCTCTGCAAAAACGCGAGTGGACGGTACAACGCCTGAGCCCGCAGCTGGTGCAGGCCGAGATCACCGTGCGCGGCCAGTTCTACGCTGCGATCGACATCCGCTACACCCGCAACAGCTACGCCATCACCTACCGCGACAGCCGCGACCTGGGCTACAAGGACGGCAAGATCCATCGCAACTACAACCGTTGGGTGAGCATGCTGGATCGGGATATTCTTGCGGGGTTGCGTACTTACAGCGTGAATGAAGCAAATACTTCGCCCCAAAACTGACTCCCCTGTGGCGAGGGAGCTTGCTCCCTCGCCACAGGTTATTGAGCGGCCCTACGCGTCAACAACTCCACAAACCCCTTCGCCATCGGTGTTTGCGCGCCCTTGCGTTGCACCAGCCACACCGCCGTCACCGCCTGCGGGTCGAGCAAGGTGCGATAGACCACCCCATCAATGCGGATGCGCTGGTAAGACGCCGGCAACACCGATACCCCCAACCCCGCCGCCACCAGCCCAATGATAGTCATCGCCTCGCCCGCTTCCTGGGCAAAGTGCGGGCTGAACCCGGCGTCGCGGGCCAGGTTGAGCAACTGCGCGTACAAGCCGCTGCCGTAGCTGCGAGGGAAGAACACAAAAGGCTCCTCGGCCAATTGCTCCAGGTGCAAGCCGCGCTCACTGCCTTGGGCCAACGGGTGGCCGGCGCTCAGTACCGCGACCAAGGGTTCGCGCATCAACTCGACCACGCTCAGCGAGTCGGGCAAGGGCAAAGGCCGCATAAGCCCCACCTGAATCGACTCATCCACCAGCGACTCGGCCACTTGGGTGCTGCTCATTTCTTGCAAGTTCAGATGCACCGCCGGGAAAGCTTGGCGGAAGGCAAAGATCGCCCGGGGAATGCTGGCGTTGAACGGCGCAGACGAGGTGAAGCCGATCTTCAATTCACCCAGTTCCCCCAACTGCGCACGCCGCGCCACATCTGCCGCCTTGTCGACCTGGGCCAGCACCAGCCGTGCCTCTTGCAAGAACAAGCGCCCGGCCTCGCTCAGCTCGACCCGACGATTGGTACGCTCGAACAAGCGTGCGCCCAGCTCGTGTTCCAGCGCCTGGATCTGCTGGCTCAGGGGCGGCTGCGAGATGCCCAGCACCTGCGCGGCGCGGCCAAAATGCAGTTCTTCGGCGACAGCGATGAAGTACCGCAGATGACGTAATTCCATGCATCCCTCATTAGGTCGTAAAACATATCAAACAGGTCGAACAATATATTGGAAAGAATCATTAGGCAGCTATATTCTTTTTTGCATTGTCGGTCCTGGCAGTCCTTCCTCCCCGAGGTCCCCGTGAATTCTGCTGTTGCTCCACTCACCCAACAAACTCCTCCCTCCGCCCTCGATGAAGTGGTGGCGCAGCTCAACGACGCGTACATCGAAAAAGGCACGCCGATGTTCATGCGCACGGTGCTGGCGCTGTTCTCCGGCGGGTTTGCCACCTTTGCCCTGTTGTATTGCGTACAGCCGATGATGCCGGCGTTGTCCCACGAGTTTTCCATCAATGCCGCGCAAAGCAGCCTGATTCTGTCCGTCGCGACCGCGATGCTTGCTTGCGGCCTGCTGGTTACCGGGCCAATTTCCGACAGGCTGGGGCGCAAGCCGGTGATGGTCGCCGCGTTGTTCTGCGCAGCGCTGGCCACCATCGCCAGCGGTCTGATGCCGACCTGGGAGGGGATTCTGCTGATGCGGGCGTTGGTGGGCCTGTCCCTGAGCGGCCTGGCCGCCGTGGCGATGACCTACCTCAGCGAAGAGATCCACCCGCAGCACATCGGCCTGGCCATGGGTTTGTACATCGGTGGCAACGCGATTGGCGGCATGAGCGGGCGCCTGATCATCGGCGTGTTGATTGACTTCGTCAGCTGGCACATCGCAATGCTGATCATCGGTGCCCTGGCGCTTATCGCCGCCACGGTGTTCTGGAAGATCCTCCCCGAATCGCGCAACTTCCGCGCCAGCAGCCTCAAGCCACGCAGCCTCTTGGATGGCTTTGTCATGCACTTCAAGGATGCGGGCCTGCCATGGCTGTTCCTTGAAGCCTTCCTGCTGATGGGTGCCTTTGTGACGATGTTCAACTACATCGGTTATCGCCTGCTGGCCTCACCCTACGAGCTGAGCCAGGCGGTGGTCGGCCTGCTGTCATTGGTGTACCTCTCGGGCATCTACAGCTCGGCCAAGATCGGCTCCCTGGCCGACCGCCTCGGCCGCCGCCGCGTGCTGTGGGGCACCATCGTGCTAATGCTCGCCGGCATGGCCCTGACGCTGTTCACGCCGCTGTGGCTGGTAGTGCCGGGCATGCTGGTGTTCACCTTCGGCTTCTTCGGTGCCCACTCGGTCGCCAGCAGCTGGATCGGCCGCCGTGCGGTGAAAGCCAAGGGGCAGGCGTCGTCGCTCTACTTGTTCTGCTACTACGTGGGATCGAGTATTGCGGGTACGGCGGGTGGGTTCTTCTGGCACTTTGCAGGGTGGAATGGGATCGGGGCGTTTATCGTTGCGCTGCTGATTGGCGCGCTGCTGGTGGCGTTGAAGCTGGCGAAGTTGCCACCGCTGGGACGCACAGCAGCTTGAGGTACTGTTTAACGAGAAAACCGCTTCACAGCGGTTTTTTCGCAATGGGCTTTCGCTTCATTCCAGTGCCGATCGAATCATGAAGTGCCATGGCACGTCCTCCATCCCACTCCGCCTGCATTGCCGAAAACAGCTCGATATCGATACGCGCTTGATGGGCAACGAGCGCCTCGGACATTGCCTCGGCGATTCGCTCAATGATCACCCAAGGCTTCTCCACCCCACAATGCTTACGACCAAACTCCATCAGTTGCTGGCGGTCCGGATAGGTTTTGACCTTGTTCATTTTTATCGCCAAGGTGCGATCAACCAATGAACGACCGGACTTGGGATTGTAGTTCTCATACACAGTAGTGGTGGTGACATCGAAGACAGGCGCTAATTGCACTGTTTCTCGGGCTCCAGGATGGGTGTAGATCACACCGAAGTTTTTCAGGTGCGCGTCACCATTACGCACCATGACCGACAAGCAAACCGAAGAGAAGAACCGCTCAAGCTCGCGTAACGGATCACCCTGCGCACAGACATGATTGATCACCGCAGCGAGGGTCTCGTAGCTCTGCGAGTACTTGTAATTGTCGTGGGGATCTTTGTTGAGTCCCAACAGAACGGCCATGTCCTCAAAACCCAGCCGCCCGGTCGAGGTCAAATCGAAGCGCTCCATCACAAACAGATCACCCCCTTCGGACAACCAGAAAGGTGGTGTTTCCATGCCTGCTATGCGCGCAGCTTCCATACAGAGGAACTCGTTCTGTGCCAGGTGAACGTATTCATCGGCACCCGACTTCACGATCAGGTCAGAACTGAGCATGGTCTTGCGGCTGCCAGTCAGCTTGTCCAAGTCAGGCACCAGTACCTTGGGTTGCACACCGGAAATACCCGACTCGAAATACGTCTCCACAAGGAACTCGAATACACCCTGGGAGGTATCGGCTGACAGTATTTGCTGGAGGCCCACCTGAGCCTTCACGGGTACTGATGCCCCGACAGGGTTCTGGTAGGTAAGCCGCCCGATCTGGTTACCGCCGATCACCGATAACAGGCGCATCTCGTCTACCTGCATGTACTTGGCCATCCGTCGCTTGATTTGATCGGCCAGAAAACCTTCCGGTACGTTCATATCGAAAATCGGATGCAGTACGTTACTGACCGCAGGTGTCGGGTCGTAGGGCATGACCAGGGATACTTCGCATCCGGCATCAGCAGATGAATAAGAAAACGAGAATTGCGAGCCTTTAGACAAATCGCCTGCATGCCCCTGGGGTGTCACAACATTGAGCAACTTGATTCTACTCATCGTGCTCCACCAGATCGGCCAAGGATTTGAGATCGATGCGTTTATCCACGACTTCCAGGGCCATACCCAGTGCAGAAATCACCCGGAACACCGTGTACATCGCGACATTTTCACCCGCTTCCAGATCAATGATGGTCTTGCGGTTGCACTTGGCCCGGTCCGCCAGTTGCGCCTGGCTAAAGCCCTTGGCCCGACGCAGTTGTCGTATCCTTTCGCCCAGGTCAGGTGGAGTAGTCAGCAACATAATGTCACCTATAACGGACTTATAAGCATAGGAAGCTCATTATGTCCGCAATGACGGACACTACAAGCACCATACGTCTGCTGACCACAAACAAGAACGCCCGGCCTAAGCCGGGCGTTCTTTATCAGGCAACCGTCACTCGTGGTACTGCGCCGACAGCTCATGCACTGCACGCAGGAACGCACCCGCATGCTCCGGGTTCACTTCCGGCGTAATGCCATGGCCGAGGTTGAACACGTGACCGGTGCCCTTGCCATAGCTGGCCAGGATGCGCCCGACTTCGGTACGGATCGCCTCCGGCTTGGCGTAGAGCACGGTCGGGTCCATGTTGCCTTGCAGCGCGACCTGGCTGCCAACGCGGCGGCGGGCTTCGCCGATATCGCAGGTCCAGTCCAGGCCCAGGGCATCGGCACCGGCGTCTGCGATGCTTTCCAGCCACAGGCCGCCGCCCTTGGTGAACATGATCACCGGCACCTTGCGGCCTTCGTGCTCGCGGATCAGGCCGCTGACGATCTTGCGCATGTAGGCCAGGGAGAATTCCTGGTACGCCGCCGCCGACAGGTTGCCACCCCAGGTATCGAAGATCTGCACCGCTTGGGCGCCGGCCATGATCTGGCCGTTGAGGTAGGAGGTGACCGACTGCGCGAGCTTGTCCAGCAGCAGGTGCATGGCTTGCGGGTTGTCATAGAGCATGGCCTTGGTCTTGCGGAAGTCTTTCGACGAGCCGCCTTCGACCATGTAGGTGGCCAGGGTCCAGGGGCTGCCGGAGAAGCCGATCAGCGGCACGCGGCCGTTCAGCTCGCGGCGGATGGTGCTGACCGCATCCATCACGTAGCCGAGGTCCTTGTGCGGATCAGGAATCGGCAGGGCTTCAATATCGGCCAGGGTGCTGACGACTTTCCTGAAGCGCGGGCCTTCGCCGGTTTCGAAATACAGGCCTTGGCCCATGGCGTCGGGGATGGTGAGGATGTCGGAAAAGAGGATGGCCGCGTCCAGTTGTGGGTAACGGTCCAGCGGCTGCATCGTGACTTCGCAGGCGAACGCAGGATTCATGCACAGGCTCATGAAGTCGCCGGCGTGGGCGCGACTGGCGCGGTATTCCGGCAGGTAGCGACCGGCTTGACGCATCATCCACACCGGGGTGACGTCTACGGGTTGCTTGAGCAGGGCACGAAGGAAACGGTCGTTCTTGAGGGCAGTCATGTCGGCATCCGCAAAAAAAGTGCGGGCATTTTCTCAGAGCGCGACGCAAAAGGCACGGAATGCGCCGTGCCTTTTATCTATCGGGTCAATTTGTCGCAATGACTGGCAACACAAACCTCAATGTGAAATGAGGTTTGTGTGGGAGCTGGCTTGCCTGCGATAGCATCAACTGGGTCTGGCTGACCGACCGAGTTGCCTGCATCGCAGGCAAGCCAGCTCCCACATTTGATCGCATTTCAGACTGAAATTTGATCAGACCTGCAGGTAGTCCAGGATCCCTTCGGCGGCATTGCGGCCTTCGAAGATCGCCGTCACTACCAGGTCCGACCCGCGCACCATGTCGCCACCGGCGAAGATTTTCGGATTGCTGGTCTGGTGCTTGTACTGGCCTTGCTCCGGGGCGACGACGCGGCCCTGACTGTCGGTCTGGATCTCGAACTGCTCGAACCATGGCGCCGGGCTTGGGCGGAAGCCGAAAGCGATGACCACGGCGTCGGCCGGGATGATCTCTTCGGAACCCGGGATAGGCTCGGGGCTGCGACGGCCACGGGCGTCAGGTTCGCCAAGACGGGTCTCGACCACCTTCACACCTTCGACACGGTCTTCACCGACGATGGCAATCGGCTGGCGGTTGTAGAGGAATTTCACCCCTTCTTCCTTGGCGTTCTTCACCTCTTTGCGCGAGCCGGGCATGTTGGCTTCGTCACGGCGATAAGCGCAGGTCACCGACTTGGCGCCCTGGCGGATCGACGTACGGTTGCAGTCCATCGCGGTGTCGCCACCGCCAAGCACCACGACCTTCTTGCCTTTCATGTCGACGAAGTCTTCCGGCGACTTTTCAAAGCCCAGGTTGCGGTTGACGTTGGCGATCAGGAAGTCGAGCGCGTCATACACGCCCGGCAAGTCCTCACCGGCAAAGCCGCCCTTCATGTAGGTGTAGGTGCCCATGCCCATGAACACTGCATCGTATTCGGCGAGCAGTTGCTCCATGGTGATGTCCTTGCCGATTTCGGTATTGAGACGGAACTCGATACCCATGCCGGTGAACACTTCACGACGGTGGCTCAGTACGGTTTTTTCCAGCTTGAACTCAGGGATACCGAAGGTCAGCAGGCCACCGATTTCCGGGTTCTTGTCGAACACCACCGGGGTCACGCCACCACGCACCAATACGTCGGCACAGCCCAGGCCCGCCGGCCCCGCGCCGATGATCGCGACGCGCTTGCCGGTCGGCTTGACCTTGGACATGTCCGGGCGCCAACCCATGGCGAACGCGGTGTCGGTGATGTACTTCTCCACCGAGCCGATGGTTACCGCGCCGAAGCCGTCGTTGAGGGTGCAGGCGCCTTCACACAGACGGTCCTGCGGGCACACCCGGCCGCAGACTTCCGGCAGGGTGTTGGTCTGGTGAGACAACTCGGCGGCGGCGAGGATATTGCCCTCGGCCACCAGTTTGAGCCAGTTGGGAATGAAGTTGTGCACCGGGCACTTCCATTCGCAATACGGGTTACCGCACCCCAGGCAGCGGTGGGCCTGGTCGGCCGAGTGCTGGGGTTTGAAGGGTTCGTAGATTTCCACGAACTCTTTCTTGCGTTGACGCAACAGTTTCTTCTTCGGATCTTTGCGCCCGACATCGATGAACTGGAAGTCGTTATTCAGACGTTCAGCCATGTTAAAACCTCATCAAACTGTTCAGGCGCATATCACTGCGGGTTGGCACGGATGCTGGAGAGCAAGGATTTCAGGTTGGCAGCCTTGGGCTTGACCAGCCAGAAACGACGCAGGTAATCATCGAGGTTCTCGGCAAGTTCACGACCCCATTCGCTGCCGGTTTCCTCGACGTACTCGTCCAGCACGTGCTGCAGGTGGTTCCGGTAGGACTCCATGGCTTCGCCGCTGATCCGCTGGATCTCGACCAACTCGTGGTTGACCTTGTCGACGAAGGTATTGTCCTGGTCGAGCACGTAGGCGAAACCGCCGGTCATGCCCGAACCGAAGTTGTAACCGGTCTTGCCCAGTACCGCGACAAAGCCGCCGGTCATGTACTCGCAGCAGTGATCGCCGGTGCCTTCCACCACGGTGTGGGCACCGGAGTTACGCACGGCGAAGCGCTCGCCGGCAGTGCCGGCGGCGAACAGCTTGCCTCCGGTGGCGCCGTACAGGCAGGTGTTGCCGATGATGGCACTGTCCTGGGTCTTGTAGACGCTGCCGGCCGGCGGAACGATGACCAGCTTGCCACCGGTCATGCCCTTGCCCACGTAGTCGTTGGCGTCGCCTTCCAGGTACATATGCAGGCCGCCGGCGTTCCACACGCCGAAGCTCTGGCCCGCCGTGCCTTTGAAGCGGAAGGTGATCGGCGCTTTCGCCATGCCTTGGTTACCGTGCTTGCGCGCGATTTCGCCGGAGATGCGTGCGCCGATGGACCGGTCGCAGTTGCAGATATCCAGGGCGAATTCGCCACCGCTGGCGTCATTGATCGCGCTCCCTGCCATGTCGACCATCTTCTCGGCCAACAGGCCTTTGTCGAACGGCGGGTTGCGGTCCACCTGGCAGAATTGTGGCTTGTCTGCCGGGATGTGATCGCTGCCCAACAGCGGCGTCAGGTCCAGGTGTTGTTGCTTGGCGGACTGGCCTTCGAGGATGTCCAGCAGGTCGGTACGACCGATCAGCTCTTCGAGGGAGCGCACGCCCAGCTTGGCCAGCCACTCACGGGTCTCTTCGGCGACGTAGGTGAAGAAATTCACCACCATGTCGACGGTGCCGATGTAGTGATCCTTGCGCAGCTTCTCGTTCTGGGTCGCCACGCCGGTAGCGCAGTTGTTCAGGTGGCAGATGCGCAGGTATTTGCAGCCCAGCGCGATCATGGGCGCGGTGCCGAAGCCGAAACTCTCGGCGCCGAGGATCGCAGCCTTGATCACGTCGAGGCCGGTTTTCAGGCCGCCGTCGGTCTGTACCCGCACCTTGCCACGCAGGTCGTTGCCGCGCAGGGTCTGGTGGGTTTCGGCCAGGCCGAGCTCCCACGGCGCACCGGCGTACTTGATGGAGGTCAGCGGCGAAGCGCCGGTGCCGCCGTCGTAGCCGGAGATGGTGATCAGGTCGGCATAGGCCTTGGCCACACCGGCGGCGATGGTGCCGACGCCGGCTTCTGCGACCAGTTTTACCGAGACCAGGGCCTGCGGGTTGACTTGTTTCAAGTCGAAAATCAGCTGCGACAAATCTTCAATCGAGTAGATGTCGTGGTGCGGCGGTGGAGAGATCAGCGTCACGCCCGGCACCGCATAACGCAGCTTGGCGATCAGACCGTTGACCTTGCCGCCTGGCAACTGGCCGCCTTCACCAGGCTTGGCGCCCTGGGCTACCTTGATCTGCAGCACTTCGGCGTTGACCAGGTATTCCGGGGTCACGCCGAAACGGCCAGTGGCGACCTGCTTGATCTTCGAGCTCTTGATGGTGCCGTAGCGCGCCGGGTCTTCGCCGCCTTCACCGGAGTTGGAACGCGCACCCAGGCGGTTCATGGCTTCGGCCAGGGCCTCGTGGGCCTCGGGCGACAAGGCACCCAGGGAAATACCGGCAGAGTCGAAGCGCTTGAGGATCGATTCCAGCGGCTCGACTTCGCTGATGTCCATCGGCGTGTCCAGGGTCTTGACCTTGAACAGGTCGCGGATCATCGATACCGGGCGGTTATCCACCAGGCTCGTGTATTCCTTGAACTTGGCGTAGTCGCCCTGCTGCACGGCGGCTTGCAAAGTGCTGACCACGTCCGGGTTGTAGGCATGGTATTCGCCACCATGCACAAACTTGAGCAAGCCACCTTGCTGGATCGGCTTGCGCGCACTCCAGGCCTCCAACGCCAAGGCTTTCTGCTCGGCTTCGATGTCGACGAAACGTGCGCCCTTGATGCGGCTCGGCACACCACGGAAGCTCAGCTCGCAGACTTCTTCCGACAGGCCAATGGCTTCGAACAGTTGCGCACCACGGTACGAGGTGACCGTGGAGATGCCCATCTTCGACAGGATCTTCAGCAGGCCCTTGGTGATGCCTTTACGGTAGTTCTTGAACACCTCATAGAGGTCGCCCAGGACTTCACCGGTACGGATCAGGTCGCCGAGCACTTCGTACGCCAGGAACGGATACACCGCCGACGCGCCGAAACCGATCAGCACTGCAAAGTGATGCGGATCACGGGCGGTAGCGGTCTCAACGAGGATGTTGGAGTCGCAACGCAGGCCCTTTTCGGTCAGACGGTGGTGCACCGCGCCGGTGGCGAGCGAAGCATGGATCGGCAGCTTGCCTGGCGCGATATGACGGTCGGTCAGCACGATCTGGGTACGTCCGGCGCGCACGGCTTCTTCGGCCTGGTCGGCAACGTTACGCACAGCGGCTTCAAGGCCGAGGCTCTCGTCGTAGTTCAGGTCGATGATCTGGCGGTCGAAGCCTGGACGCTCCAGGGTCATCAGCGAGCGCCACTTGGCCGGGGAGATGACCGGCGAGCTGAGGATCACGCGGGAAGCGTGCTCGGGCGACTCCTGGAAGATGTTGCGCTCGGCACCGAGGCACACTTCCAGGGACATCACGATGGCTTCGCGCAGCGGGTCGATCGGCGGGTTGGTGACCTGGGCGAACTGCTGGCGGAAATAGTCGTACGGGGTGCGCACGCGCTGGGACAGCACGGCCATCGGCGTGTCGTCGCCCATGGAGCCGACGGCCTCGTAGCCTTGTTCGCCAAGCGGACGCAGTACCTGATCGCGCTCTTCGAACGTGACCTGGTACATCTTCATGTACTGCTTGAGCTGGTCGACATCGTAGAAAGCCGAACCGTGGTCGTTGTCTTCCATGGTCGCCTGGATGCGCAGGGCGTTCTTGCGCAGCCATTGCTTGTACGGGTGACGGGACTTCAAGCGGTTGTCGATGGCGTCGGTGTCGAGGATCTGCCCGGTCTCGGTGTCCACAGCCAGAATCTGGCCCGGGCCAACGCGGCCTTTGGCAATCACATCTTGCGGCTTGTAGTTCCACACGCCGATTTCCGACGCCAGGGTGATGAAGCCGTTGGTGGTGGTAACCCAACGTGCCGGGCGCAGGCCGTTACGGTCGAGCAGGCACACTGCATAGCGGCCATCGGTCATGACCACACCAGCCGGGCCGTCCCAGGGTTCCATGTGCATCGAATTGTATTCGTAGAACGCCCGCAGGTCCGGGTCCATGGTCTCGACGTTCTGCCACGCAGGCGGAATGATCATGCGCACGCCACGGAACAGGTCGATGCCGCCGGTAACCATCAGTTCGAGCATGTTGTCCATGCTGGAGGAGTCGGAACCCACGCGGTTGACCAGCGGACCGAGCTCTTCGAGATCCATCAAATCGTTGGCGAACTTGGTGCGACGGGCCACGGCCCAGTTGCGGTTGCCGGTGATGGTGTTGATCTCGCCGTTGTGGGCGAGGAAGCGGAACGGCTGGGCCAACGGCCATTTCGGCAGGGTGTTGGTGGAGAAGCGCTGGTGGAACACGCAGATCGCGGTTTGCAGACGCTCATCGCTCAGGTCCGGATAAAAGGCGGTGAGATCCGCCGGCATCATCAGGCCTTTGTAAATGATGGTCTTGTGGGAAAAGCTGCAGATGTAGTGGTCGGTGTCGGCGGCGTTGAGCACCGACGAACGACGACGGGACGTGAACAGCTTGATCGCCATGTCCTGGTCGCTCAGGCCGTCGCCGGCGATGAACACTTGTTCAATCTGCGGCAGGCGCTCCAGGGCCAGGCGGCCGAGTACGCTGGTGTCGATGGGCACTTTGCGCCATCCGACCAGTTGCAGGCCGGCGGCAACGATCTCGCGGTTCATGTTCTCGCGAGCGGCTTCGGCTTTTACCGGGTCCTGGTTGAAAAACACCATGCCCACGGCGTACTGCTTGGGCAGTTCGACTGCAAATTGCTCTTTGGCGACAGCGCGCAGGAACTGGTCGGGCTTTTGAATCAGCAAGCCGCAACCGTCACCGGTCTTGCCGTCGGCGTTGATCCCACCGCGGTGGGTCATGCAGGTCAGGGCCTCGATGGCCGTTTGCAAAAGGGTATGACTGGGCTCGCCCTGCATGTGGGCTATCAGGCCGAAACCGCAGTTATCCTTGAATTCATCGGGTTGGTACAGACCTGCTTTCATAGACACTTTCTCACCAGGCTGCCTCTTATATCGAGGCAAATTTCTTTTCAATTCAACCGGTTACCTTCCACGCCGAACGTACGCCGGCTTAGCGGGGGCAAAAGGGAGGTCATTGTACACACCGACACAGACGCTCACAAATTTAGCGACGAAATGTCGCAAATCTATGTCGCATTTATGAAAGGTTTAAAGCGATATGCTGTGCTAGTCAAAACTTTTTTAATTCTGACCGCTACGACTCAAAAGCCACTGTGACGCAGACACCACAAAGCGCGCGGTCTCGGGAGACTGCACGCACTTGCGGATTTTTTTGAGGTGCCGGGAGGGCGGCCTGGGTAAGGCCGCCGGATCTTCAGCGAGTTGCTGCCAGTTCTTGTTGAACGCTGGCAACAGTGCGAGGCCAAGGTTTACCAGCCTGAACCTTCGCTGGCAAGGCCTTGATGGCAGAATCGGCTGCGGCGCGGCTTGGGAAGCTGCCGTAGGTGATCACGTAGAGAGGCTTGCCGTTGAGCACTTTCTTGAAATAACGGTACTGGCCGCCCTGCTCTTTGACGAACGCCTGGGCGTTGGCTTCGGAGCTGGTGCCGAGGATTTGCACTACGAAGTTGCCGGTAGGCTGGCTGCTGTACCAGCTGCTGCCGGCGGCACCGGCCTTGGCCACGGTGGCGGCGGGTTTTTCAGCAGGCTTGGCCGCAGGTGCGGGTGCGGGTGCCGGCTTGGCCACTGGCGCTGCGGGCTTGGCTGTGGCAACCGTCGGCGCCGGGGTCGGCTTGGCAACTGGCGCTACCGGTGCGGCAGGCGCTACCGGGGTTGCTGGCGTGCCAGCCGGTACGCCGGCAGGCGGCGCGGTGGTGGTCACGGTCGGCGGCGTGGCACTGGAGCCTTCCACCGGCACACCGTCGTCGCCTTCGGAGATACCACCGGCTTCTTCGGCGAGCGGGCCACGCATTACAGGCTGACCAACCATCGGCAGGTTGGTCGGTTGGCCGGAGTTGGCGAACTCGACGTTCGGCGTGGGCTTGCCCAGTGGCAACTGCGCCTGCTCAGTTGGCGCGCCGGTAGTTGTCGGTGCTTTATTGCGACCCGGGATCAACCAGGCGGCGGCAACAGCGACCACGACAACGGCGGAAATAGCCAATACGTGCTTCTTAGGCATAGTGAACCCCATCTTTGGACGCTTGACCGCTGAGCGGCTGGCAATCATGGCTTCGATCATTGCATCGCGGGCAACCTGGTTGATGTTGCCAGGCCAGCCATCGGAGCTTTCGTGAATATCAGAGATCTGCGCAGCGGAGAAAAGTTCGATACCCGCCCCGGCGCCTTCAAGACGTTGGGCCAGGTATTCGCGGGTTTCTTCCTCTTCGTAGGGCTGCAGCTCAATGACATGGAACAGCTCCTGATCACCGCTGATCTGCTCCAGATCGGCGATCAACGACGACTCGCCAAACAGGAACACGTGGGGGCGACCTTCCGGCGTGCCCGCAGCAAGCGCCAGCAGCGCTTCGAGGGCAGATTCGTCAAGCTGCTCGGCGTCGTCCACCAGCAGATAGACTTCCTGGCCGGTCAGGCCCAGTTGCACCACCTGCTTGAGAATGGCGTTTGGCTCGGCATTGGCCACATCCAGCGCCTGGGCCACCTGGCGCAGCACACCTGCAGCATCGCCGGCGCCACGGGCCGAGACCACCACACTCTGCACCGATTGCTTGTTAGTGCTGGCGACCAGCGCCTGGCGCAGCAAGGTCTTGCCGCTGCCCAAGGGGCCGGTGACCACCAGCAGCAGCTGGCTGTAGCGTGCCAGGTGGTGCAGTTGCCCCAGCACGGGCTTGCGCTGGGCCGGGAAGAATTTGAAGCCAGGCACCCGTGGAGCGAAAGGGTCATGGCTCAAGTGATAATGGCCGAGGAACGCCTCGTCGGCATGCAAACTAGTCATCGGGATCTTATTAACCTTTAAGCTGGGCCAGGGCGCGGTAATCCGCTCCCAGCGTGGCCTGTAAAATCTCTTTCGGATAATCGTCGGTCACCACCGCCTCGCCCATGTGGCGCAACAGCACCAGCCGCAGTCGACCGTCGATCACTTTCTTGTCTATTGCCATATGTTCGAGGAAATCGGCCTCAGTCATCTCCGTCGGCGGGATGACCGGCAAACCGGCGCGCTGGAACAGGCGGATGCCACGATCGCGCTCCTGGGCGCTGATCCAGCCCAGGCGCTGCGACATTTCCAATGCCATCACAGTGCCAGCTGCTACAGCTTCCCCATGCAACCACACACCATAGCCCATGTGCGTTTCGATCGCATGGCCGAAGGTATGGCCCAGGTTCAGGGTGGCGCGCACGCCGGACTCCCGTTCGTCGGCATTGACCACCAGCGCCTTGGCGGCGCACGAGCGGGAAATCGCTTCGGTCAGGGCCACCTGGTCGAGTGCACGCAGGGCATCTACGTGTTCTTCGAGCCAGGTCAGGAAGGGTTCGTCGCAGATCAGCCCGTACTTGATGACTTCCGCCAGGCCCGCCGACAGCTCCCGCGGCGGCAAGGTGTTGAGGGTGGTGGTATCGATCAGCACGGCTTGAGGCTGATAGAACGCACCGACCATGTTCTTGCCCAGCGGGTGGTTGATACCGGTCTTGCCACCCACCGACGAATCGACCTGGGACAACAGGGTGGTCGGCACCTGGATAAAGTCCACGCCGCGCTGGTAGCAGGCCGCGGCAAAACCGGCCATGTCGCCGATCACACCGCCACCCAGGGCGACCACGGTAGTTCGACGGTCATGACGCGCAGTCAGCAGGCCATCAAAAATCAGTTGCAGGGTTTCCCAGTTTTTGTGGGCTTCGCCGTCAGGCAACACCACAGAGATCACCGAATACGCCGCAAGGCTGCGGCTCAGACGCTCAAGATACAGCGGCGCGACCGTTTCGTTGGAGATGATCGCCACCTGCCGACCGGCAATATGCGGTGCAAGCAGCTCGGGCCGGTCCAAAAGACCTTCGCCAATGTGGATCGGGTAGCTGCGCTCGCCTAAATCGACCTTAAGTGTCTGCATGTGTCCCCGCGTTGAAGATATATTGACGACCGGCAGCGCCGTGATCCGACACCGCTTGATAGCTCTACGCCACACCTCGCAAGGTTATGGCGCGCCGCCGAGAATAGCGCATTTCGGGCCAGGCTTTAACGGGGTGGCAGTCGCTGCAGGCGCTCAAGAATATCGAGCACCACCATTCGCGGTGGCCGTTCATCGGTTTCCACCACCAGATCGGCGATTTCCCGATACAGCGGATCGCGTAGTGCAAGCAGGTCCCGCAAGGTTTTCGCCGGGTCAGCAGTGCGCAGCAACGGGCGATTGCGATCACGGGCGGTGCGGCCTACCTGCTGTTCGACCGACGCGTGCAAATACACCACCCGACCGCCGGCATGCAGCGCCCGACGATTTTCATCGCGCATCACTGCGCCACCGCCGGTCGCCAACACCACGCCATCGCAGCCGCACAGTTCGGCAATCATCGCCTGCTCGCGGTCGCGAAAGCCCAGCTCGCCTTCCTTATCGAAGATCCATGGGATATTGGCACCCGTGCGCAATTCAATTTCCTTATCGGAGTCTTTGAATGGCAGGCGCAGCTCTTTGGCCAGCAAACGGCCGATGGTGCTCTTTCCAGCCCCCATCGGTCCTACAAGAATCAAATTTCGCACAGAATCAACGACTCACAGCAATCGCCTGGTTATTCATAATACGCGGAGTCAGGAATACCAGCAGCTCGGATTTTTTCTCCGACAGCACATTGCGCCGGAAAAGGCGGCCAAGATACGGTACATCGCCCAAAAATGGCACTTTATCTACCACTTTGCTTTGGGTATTGGAGAAAACCCCGCCGATGACAATGGTCTCGCCATCCCGGACCAGCACTTTGGCGTTGACTTCGTTTTTCTTGATCGGCGGCACGTCATTGAGCCGGTTCAGGTAGTCGGGCTCGTCCTTGGTGACCTTGACCGCCATGATCACATGGTCATCGGGGGTGATTTGCGGCGTGACCTCCAGTGAAAGGGACGCTTCCTTGAACGACACCGAGGTAGCACCCTGGGAGGTGGACTCCTGGTAGGGAATCTCGGTGCCTTTGAGTATGCGTGCAGTCTCTTTATCGGACGTGACCACCTTGGGCTGCGAAACGATTTCGCCGTTGCCGCTTTTCTCCATCGCCGTCAGTTCAAGATCCAGCAACAGGTTGTCGGTGATGTAGGCGATACCCAGCCCCGACGTACCGGTCAGCGAACCCAGGTCGACGAAGGGTGAACCGGGCGGGCTTTGCGGGGGCTCGGCGCCGTCCGCCAGGGGCTTGGAAATACCTCCGGCGCCCCAGTTGCCGCGGCTGAGCCGCCCACCCCAGCGCACGCCCAGGCTTTTGTCGTAGTCGACATTGGCCTCGACGATTCGCGCCTCGATCATCACCTGGCGTACCGGGATATCCAACTGCGCCACGATGCGCCGCAGCTCTTCCAGCCGTTCGCCGGTCTGGTAGGCGATGATGTTGTTGGTGCGGTCATCCACCGCCACCGAGCCGCGTTCATCCGTGGCACCCTCAAAACCGGTCACCGACTGGAACAGCTTGGCCAGGTCCGCAGCCTTGGCGTAATTGACCTGCAATAATTCCCGACGCAACGGTGCCAGCTCGGCCATCTGCCTGCGCGACTCCAGCACCAGCAGTTCGCGAGCGGCCAATTCATCGGCGGGCGCCACCAGCAACACGCCGGCCTTCACCCGCTTGTCCAGGCCCTTGGTTTGCAGCACCAGGTCCAGCGCCTGGTCCCAGGGCACGTCCTTGAGCCGCAGGGTGATCGAGCCCTGCACCTCGTCGCTGGTCACCAGGTTGAGCCCGGCGACATCGGCGATTTGCTGCAATACCGCCCGCAGGTCGATGTCCTGGAAATTGAGGGTCAGTTTTTCGCCCGTATAGCTGACCGGCAAGGCACGGTCAGGCGGCGGCAGGTGGATCAGGTCCGGGCGATTGGGCACAGCGCCAGCCATCGGTGCCGAGAACGCTATCCATAGCGCCACACCGAAGGACGAGAAAGTCCTTTTCATTGTTTGATTCCGTTATGAGTTGACGTTCAACACCAGGGTTCGCGGGCGTTCCAGCCATGCGCCCTGGTCATCGGGGAACAGCTCGACCAATTCGATATAACCGTCTTGAATGGCCGTGACTTGGCCGTGGTCCGGCCCAAGGTAATCACCGACCGCCAGGCGATGCACCAATGATCCCGCACGCAGCAAAGCGAAAGCCTGCACGCCATTGGACAGTGTGCCGACCATTTCGAACTGATCGATGGTCATGCCCTCCAGCAGCCCCCGTGGCCGGGTGAGATCCGGCGAAAGCGCCGGCCGACCGGGCACGCGGGCGACCTGCAAGGTGGGCGACTGGAACGGATCGCGCAGGGTTGAAGGGTCGTAGACAAATCGCGGGCCTGGCTCGAGCGCCTGGAGGGCCTGGCCGCTTGACGTGATGCCTCGATAGGTCTTGGCCAACATATCCAGACGCAGCAAGGCACCCTCAGGCCGAAGCGTGACATCCTGCACGGTGACGACCCGCAGCAGCCCACCCAAGGCACTGACGAACGCCGCCAGGTCGTGGTAGGCCCCGATCGCGCCCATCTGCATAGGTTGTTCGGTGTAGAGCTGCCGAGGCTCCTCATCCAGCACCTTAATGCCCTCGACCCATACACCATTGGCAACCGCCAGCCGGGCAACATCTTCGAGCAAGGCAGGCACTTCGGACTCTGCGGGCAACTGCCGCAGAAGGCTCACGACCTTATCCTCCATCACGCGCAAATGATCGGCACGCGCCTCCAGACTGGTAGCCAATCCGGTTTTTTCTGCAAGCTGCTGTTGCAGCGCATGCCCCCGCGCCTCGCCCCCCTGCAACCGCTCCCGCGACGGGCCCAGGTACAAAGCCTCACCCACCAGCAGCACCAGGCCGGCCAGCGCACAACCGAGCAGGACCCGGCAGGGCAAGGGCCATTTGGCGGCGTTGTGGGAAAGCGTGGAAACGTCGAGCCTGGACAGGCTCATGGTTGCGCCTCGACGGTTTCCCCCTGGCGCACCATTAGCTGAAATTCACTTTCGCCGCGCTCGCCTTCGGCCTGCACGCGCTGCAGACGAGTCGCGTGAGCGCCTTGCGTGGCCTCGAGCCGACGCATCAACTGGGCGATATCCTGATGGCTTTCAGCACTGCCGCGGATACTGATGGTATCGCCGTTCGCCACCACCTCATGCAGATGTACGCCCTCGGGCACTGCGCGAGCCAACTGATCGAACAGCCGGGCACCGGAAGAACGGGCGTCGTGCAGATCCTGCACAACCTTCATGCGTTCGGCCAATTGCTGGCTGCGCTCCTGCAGGTCGCCGATGGTCCTGATTCGTGAATCCTGTACGGCAATATCCTCACCCAGCCGATTGTTGCGGCTTACCTGCCGATCTATCGCCTGATCGATCACCTGGTCAGCCAGCCAGACCGCGGCCAGCGCCAAGCAGGCGAACGCCAGCATCAGCATCAGGAAATATCTACGCCTGCGTTCCGCCAGCGCCTGGCGCCAAGGCAAAAGATTGATTCGTATCATCCAGCGAAACTCCTCAGGGCCAACCCGCAAGCCACTCCCATCCCTCGGGCATCCACGGCCCATTGTGCGCCATCGACTCGATGACCCGGCGCGAAGCTGGCAAAATCCTGACGGCAAGCGCGCTCCAATGCAAACTCTTCCACATCTACCACCTGCAGCACCAGCCCCGCCAGGGCGAAAACCTTTTCACGCGCCTCGACCTGCTCGCGCAGGCACGCTGCCAACATCACTTCGACCCATTGCTCCCCCTGGGCCGACGGGCCCCGGACCTGAAAGTCGATGGCCACGTCATCCAATGGATAAGGAATAAACTGATCGGCTTCCATCTGGATCTTCCAGGCCATTTGCTCGTCGCTGAGGCCTGCATCCATTTCGATCAACCGCGTGATCACCGAAGGGCCCGCCACCGCCACGGCGGCGCTCCGAGCCGAGGGCCGCAAGCGCGATAATGCCTGCTGCAATGCCCGCCCCACGCCTTCGAGGTCCAACAGAGCACCGTCGACCACCGCATGGGCCGCCAGGGCCTGGGTCTCGTAGCCCTGGACGCTGAAAACACCCGCTGAACGGCCCAGCTCGATCAACCTGATGCTGCTGTCATTGATATCGACCCCCAGGACGGTGTCGACTTTTCGCCTGAAAAATCCCTTTCCCATAAAACTCCCCAAAACTTTCCCTGTCATATCGGCTGTCGTATCGTCTGATTGCTGCCAGACACCTTGCATCCGGTCGGCTTGTTCAAGGCACGCGAATGACGCCCCAAGCTGAAAAATGCTTTAATGCCCAGCGTTTTTTCCCGCTTTTTATCTGCTGCCCGGGTCGATCCATCGTTAGCCATGCATGCCCCGACGCGTAACTCATTCTTTTCTCTGGAAATCCAAAAGCCTTGATTCGTCTGCTGAAGTTTTTCGGGTACTCCATTGTCGCCATCGTCTGCGGGCTGCTGCTCGTGCTCAGCGGGGCCTACCTCTACCTTAGTCCGGGTTTGCCTTCCGTAGAGGCCCTCAGAAGTATCCAGTTGCAGATTCCTCTGCGGGTCTACAGCAGCGATGAAAAACTGATCGCGGAGTTCGGCGAAATGCGCCGTACACCGATCCGTTTCGCCGATATTCCGCCCAATTTCATCAGCGCCTTGCTGTCTGCCGAAGACGACAATTTCGCCAACCACTACGGTGTCGACCCCAGCAGCCTGGTGCGTGCGGCCACGCAGTTGGTAAAAAGCGGACACATTCAATCCGGCGGCAGCACCATTACCATGCAGGTGGCGAAGAACTTCTTCCTTACCAGCGAGCGCAGTTTTTCCCGCAAGGCCACCGAGATCCTGCTGGCGCTGCAGATCGAACGCCAGCTGACCAAGGACGAAATCCTCGAGCTGTATGTCAACAAGATCTACCTGGGCAACCGCGCCTACGGCATCGAGGCCGCCTCCCAGGTCTACTATGGCAAGTCGATTCGTGACGCCAGCCTGGCGCAGATGGCCATGATTGCCGGCCTGCCCAAGGCCCCGTCGCGCTTTAACCCGCTGGCCAACCCGGCGCGCAGCAAAGAGCGGCGCGACTGGATCCTGGGGCGCATGTACAAGCTGGGCAAAATCGACCAGGCCGCCTACGAAAGCGCTGTGGCCGAGCCGCTGAACGCCAGCTATCACGTGCCGACGCCGGAAGTGAATGCGCCGTATATCGCCGAAATGGCCCGTGCCGAGATGGTCGGCCGCTATGGCAGCGACGCCTATACCGAAGGCTTTCGCGTGACCACGACGGTTCCGAGCAACTTGCAGGAAATCGCCAACAACTCGGTACATGAAGGCCTGATCACCTACGACCAGCGCCACGGCTACCGCGGTCCGGAATCGCGCCTGCCCGGCAAGACCCTGAGCGCGTGGACCACCGAATTGAGCAAGCAGCGCTCCATCAGCGGCCTGGACCCGGCCATCGTCACCCAGGTGACAAAAGACGGCATCCAGGTGCTGACCCGTACCGGCGAAGCGCATGTGGCGTGGGACAGCATGAAATGGGCGCGGCCGTTCCTGAATACCAACAGCATGGGGCCGATGCCCAAGCAACCGTCCGACGTGGCCCAGGTGGGCGATTTGATCCGCGTGCAACGCCAGAAGGACGACAGCCTCAAGTTCAGCCAGGTGCCGGTCGCCCAGGGCGCCCTGGTGTCTCTGGACCCGCAGAACGGTGCGATCCGTGCATTGGTCGGCGGTTTTGCCTTCGAGCAGAGCAACTACAACCGCGCCACCCAGGCCAAGCGCCAGCCGGGTTCGAGCTTCAAGCCATTCGTCTACAGCGCGGCGCTGGACAACGGCTACACCGCCGCCAGCCTGGTCAACGACGCGCCGATCGTGTTTGTCGATGAATACCTGGACAAGGTCTGGCGACCCAAAAACGATACCAACACCTTCCTCGGCCCGATCCGTATCCGCGAAGCGCTGTACAAGTCGCGCAACCTGGTGTCGATTCGCCTGTTGCAGGCAATGGGCGTGGGCAAGACCATCGACTACATGACGCGCTTTGGCTTCGCCAAGTCCGACCTGCCGCCAAACCTGTCCCTGGCCCTGGGCACCGCTACCCTCACACCGATGGAGATCGCCACCGGCTGGAGTACCTTTGCCAACGGCGGCTACAAGATCACGCCGTACCTGATCGACAAGATCGAAAGCCGCAATGGCGACATGCTGTTCACCGCCAACCCACCGCGGGTGCCGGGCGACGTGGTCAATGGGGTGGCAGCGACCGATGGCCTCGCGGCACCGAGTAATGGCGGTATCACCATTGAGCCAACCCCAGGCACGACGCCTGCGGCAACCGCCCCCGCGACCACCGAACCGCAAGCCCCGGCAGTTGCCGAGCGCATCGTGGATGGCCGTACCACCTATATTCTCAACAGCATCCTGCAAGACGTGATCAAGAAGGGCACCGGCCGCCGCGCACTGGCCCTGGGCCGCGCAGATATCGCCGGCAAGACAGGTACCACCAACGAATCCAAGGACGCCTGGTTCTCTGGCTATAACGGCGATTACGTGACCACTGTGTGGACCGGCTACGACCAGCCTGAAAGCCTGGGCCGCCGCGAGTTTGGCGGCACCGTCGCCCTGCCGATCTGGATGAGTTACATGGGCGCCGCGTTGAAGGACAAGCCACTGCACACCCAGCCCGAACCGGAAGGCATCCTCAGCCTGCGCATCGACCCGGTGAGTGGCCGCGCAGCGTCGCCGAGCACGCCGAATGCGTACTTCGAGCTGTTCAAAAGCGAAGACACGCCGCCGTCGGTCAACGAGCTGGGTAACGGCGTGGTGCCGGGCAGCCCGCTGCCGGCGGATGAAGGCGCGCCGATCGACTTGTTCTGACGGGTTCTGCAGCCTGGCATAGACCTAATGTGGGAGCGGGCATGCTCCCACACTTGGATCCGCACAAGACTCGCGTGAATCGCAAGCCACAAAAAAGCCCCGACTCGTGAGAGCCGGGGCTTTTTGTTGGTGCGCTACAACGGCTTAGCCGTTGAACACATCATCCACGCTCTGCAGCGGATAGTGCTTCGGATACGGCAGGGTCGCCACGCCGGTCTCGATGGCGGCCTTGGCCACGGCATCGGAGATCAGGGTGATCAGGCGCTTGTCCATCGGCTTGGGAATGATGTATTCGCGACCGAATTCCAGCTTGGCGCCGCCGTAGGCGTCGCAGACATCCTGAGGCACCGGCAGCTTGGCCAGTTCACGCAGGGCGTTGGCGGCGGCCACTTTCATTTCTTCGTTGATGCGCTTGGCGCGAACGTCCAGGGCACCACGGAAGATGAATGGGAAGCCCAGCACGTTGTTGACCTGGTTCGGATAGTCCGAACGGCCGGTGGCCATGATCACGTCGCTGCGAGTGGCGTGGGCCAGCTCAGGCGAGATTTCCGGATCCGGGTTGGAGCAGGCGAACACGATCGGGTTCGGTGCCATGGACTTCAGGCCTTCGGCGCTCAGCAGGTTCGGGCCGGACAGGCCGACGAACACGTCGGCACCGTCGAGGGCGTCAGCCAGGGTGCGCTTGGAGGACGGATGGGCAAACATCGCCTTGTACTGGTTCAGGTCGGTACGCTCGGACTGGATCACGCCCTTGCTGTCGACCATGTAGATGTTTTCCAGCTTGGCGCCCATGCTGATGATCAGCTTCATGCAGGAAATGGCCGCAGCGCCGGCGCCCAGGCAGACAATCTTCGCCTCGCCCAGGGTTTTGCCGGCGATTTCCAGGGCATTGATCATGCCGGCTGCGGTAACGATGGCGGTGCCGTGCTGGTCATCGTGGAATACCGGAATGTCGCACTGCTCGATCAGGGCCTTTTCGATCTCGAAGCACTCAGGTGCCTTGATGTCTTCCAGGTTGATGCCACCGAAGGTGATGGATATGCGCTTGACCGTGTCGATGAACGCCTGCGGGCTCTCGGAATCGACTTCGATATCGAAAACGTCGATGCCGGCAAAGCGCTTGAACAGCACGCCTTTACCTTCCATGACTGGCTTGGACGCCAATGGGCCGAGGTTACCCAGGCCAAGGATCGCGGTGCCATCGGAAATCACTGCAACCAGGTTGCCTTTGCCGGTGTACTTGTACGCCAGTTCTGGGTCACGGGCGATTTCACGTACGGGCTCGGCAACACCAGGGCTGTAGGCCAGCGACAGGTCGCGAGCAGTGGCAGTGGCTTTGGTGAGCTCTACACTCAGCTTTCCTGGACGAGGATGGGCATGGTATTCGAGAGCGGCAGTTTTCAAATCAGACATATCGGCATTCCGCTTTTACTGTTGGTCGACGGACCGCCGAGGATACGCGTGTCGTAAAGTCCCTACAAGACTGGGCAGTCACAGGTGTCAAGGGCCCAAGGCTACGACTTTTGGCCAAGAGCCACGGGATACAAGGCCTCAACTGTTCACAATCGAAATAAAAAATGTCTACAATTTTTTATTCAAGGCGCTGATTTCAGCATGCTGGGGTCGGTCAGTGGCAGCAGCCAGCGTGACTGGCCTTTTTTCAGGCCGCCGCGTCGGGAGCGATCCTGCACCCAGCCACGCGCCTCGAGGGTGCGGCCTTGCAGACCATTGAGCAGGGTCGCGTCGAAACGACTGATCAGATTGGGTGTAATGCGCAATACCAGCGAACCCTGCAACTCAATCCAGATTCCGCCGCGATTGCGCTCGATCTTGTTGACCCGACCAGTGACCAGGGCAAACCCGGACTGCTTGAGTTGCGCCACGGTCTGCACCGGCGATTGGCGCCATAGGCCTAACCGCGCTTGGCGGGCGCTGTTTTCGGCGGCCTGCTGGCAGGTGACCAGGTCCACATTCGGCGCCACGCCCACCTGGAAACCCAGGCCCTCGGCCAACAATTGTGCCTCCAGGTTCCCGCCGTTGGCGCCGTAAAGGTGGGCCAGGGTACGACCGTAGTGATCCTTGCCCTCGCGCCCCGGCACCAGACCGACACGTCCATCACTGGCCTGTACCAGCGCCTGTAGACGCTGGCGGGCGGCGACGGCAAAAGGCTCGTCAGTGTGCCCCTTCTTGCCGGTTTCCGGCGCATTGAGGCCGATCATGCGCACGCTGCGGCCATCCTTGAGGCGCACGGTGTCGCCGTCCACCACTCGCTGCACCTCGACACGCACCACAGAGGCCGGTGCGGGGCAGAATGCTTCGGCCCGGGCGGTCGCCAGCCAAATCCCAGGCACAAAAAAGGCGCCCACAAGGGACGCCTTTTTCAACAGCTGGCAAAAGCCCATAAGGCTCTTGAACCTTACTCTGCTGGAGTAGCAGCAGCAGGCTTCTTGCCGAAAGCACCAAAGCGATCTGCGAAGCGCTGTACACGGCCGCCGGTGTCCAGAGTTTTCTGCTTACCGGTGTAGAACGGGTGGCACTCGTTGCATACGTCAGTACCCAGTGGCTTGCACAGGTTCGAACGGGTTTCGAACTTGTTGCCGCAGCTGCAGGTGACTTCGATGGTTTCGTACGCTGGATGGATATCGGCTTTCATGGCACTTCCTCGGGCTAGCGTGCCGCCACTCGACACTATTGTCGAATACCGCACGTAATTAGGCCGCGGATTCTACCAGACCTTTTTAAACGCGCAAGCGGCGACACTATTTGCTTGTAAAGAAAAAAGCGCCTTTCATCAGAAAACCGTGGCATACCCAAGCCCTCCCCTCTCTGCTAGGCTCGCGCCCCTGCACCACCGCCTGCCTTTATATGAGACCCCTCGCGTGCCCGACGCCATTTTGCGCCTAGCCCTGCCCTCGCCCCTGCGCCGCCTGTTCGATTACCGGGCTCCGGCCGGTGTGCTGCGGGCGCAGTTGCAGCCGGGGATGCGCGTGCGCGTGCCGTTCGGGCGGCGTGAGATGATCGGCATCCTGGTGGAAGTCACCGATCACAGCGAAGTACCCGCCGAAAAGCTCAAGCCCGCCATCGCCATCCTCGACACCACGCCACCGCTGCCACCCGAGCTGTTCAAGCTGTGCCTGTGGACCGCGCAGTATTACCAGCACAGCCTGGGCGATACCTTGAGCTGGGCTTTGCCGGTGCTGCTGCGCCAGGGCGAACTGGCCGAAGCGCGACAAGAACGTTTCTGGTCGATGGCGCCCGGTGCACGCCTGGACGACCCGCGTATCGCCCGCGCCCCGCGCCAGCGTGAAGCCCTGGCCACACTGGCCCAGCATCCCCATGGCGTCGCCCATCAGCTGTTAAGCAAGCTGATGCTGAGCAAAGACAGCCTCGACCTGCTGCTGGCCAAAGGCCTGGTACAGGTGGAAATCCGCAAGCACGCCCCGGACCCGCGCCACGAACATTGGCTGGCCCAACCGGAATTGCCGCTGAACCCCGAGCAACGCGCCGCGTATGAGGCGATTCGCGCAGGGTTCGACAGTTTCCATGCGTTCCTGCTGGCCGGCGTCACCGGCAGTGGCAAGACCGAAGTGTATCTGCAACTGATCCGCGAAACCCTGCAGGCCGGCAAGCAGGCACTGGTGCTGATCCCCGAGATCAACCTCGGCCCGCAGACCCTGGCGCGTTTCGAACAGCGCTTTAACGCCCGCATTGCCTTGGTGCACTCGGCGGTCAATGACCGTGAGCGCCTGGAGTCGTGGCTGGCGGCGCGGGACGGTGAAGCCGACATTATTATTGGCACCCGTTCGGCGCTGTTCACCCCGATGAAGAACCCCGGGCTGATCATCATCGACGAGGAGCACGACGGCTCCTATAAACAACAGGAAGGCCTGCGCTACCACGCCCGCGACCTGGCACTGGTGCGCGCACGCCAGGAAGACATCCCGATTGTGCTGGGCTCGGCCACGCCATCCCTGGAAAGCCTGCACAACGCCTACACCGGCCGCTACGGGCTGCTACGCCTGAACGAGCGCGCCGGCGGTGCCAAGCAACCACGCTTCCTGCGCCTGGACGTCAAGAGCCGCCCGCTGGACAGTGGTATCTCCGGTCCGATGCAACAGGCCATCGGCCAGACCCTTGCCGCTGGCCAGCAGGTGTTGGTATTTCTCAATCGCCGCGGCTTTGCCCCGACACTGCTGTGCCATGACTGCGGTTGGATGTCCGGGTGCGAACGCTGCGATGCACGCATGACCGTGCACCAGCGCTATGGCGAACTGCGTTGCCACCACTGCGGCCATGTGGAACGGGTGCCGCGCCATTGTCCGCAGTGCGGCAAGGTGGACCTGCGTCCAGTAGGGGCTGGCACCGAGCGCGCCGAGGAGCGCCTGGGCATTCTGTTTCCGGATTACCCGGTGCTGCGGGTCGACCGCGACAGCACTTCGCGCAAAGACGCGATGAACCAGTTGTTTGCCACCATCCAGAAAGGCCAGCCGTGCATCCTCGTGGGCACGCAAATGCTTGCCAAAGGGCATCACTTCCCGCGGGTGACCCTGGTGTCGATCCTCGATGCCGACGGCGGGTTGTTCTCCGGGGATTTCCGCGCCAGCGAACGCATGGCGCAGTTGATCGTGCAGGTGGCAGGGCGTGCCGGACGGGCCGAAGA
Source organism: Pseudomonas libanensis (assembly GCF_001439685.1). GTDB lineage: Bacteria > Pseudomonadota > Gammaproteobacteria > Pseudomonadales > Pseudomonadaceae > Aquipseudomonas > Aquipseudomonas libanensis. Next base: position 331,055 of record NZ_JYLH01000001.1, on the reverse strand, counting down.
GCCGGGCAGGGTGATTATCCAGACGCACCTGGCCGACCATCCATTGCTGATTCAGCTGACGGAACAAGGCTACTTTGCCTTCGCCGAGCAGGCCTTGAGTGAACGCCGCGCCGCTGGCCTGCCGCCCTTTGCACACCTGGCGTTGTTGCGTGCCGAGGCGCATAAGCCGGGACAAGCCGAAGGTTTCCTGGATGAAGCTTGCAGTACCGCCGAACGTTTGCTGGGTGAATTGAGTCTGAGCGGCATCGAATTGCTCGGGCCGGTACCCGCGCCCATGGAGCGTCGCGCCGGACGTTATCGCGCTCAGCTACTCTTGCAGGCAACCTCCCGTGCGCCGCTGCATCGGCTATTAAGTCGCTGGATGCTTGAGCTGGAGCAAATGCCCAGCGGCCGACAAGTGCGATGGTCACTGGATGTAGACCCGGTAGATTTGTATTGATAGGCAAACCAACATCCACATTTTGAAATGTGAACACCCTCAAATGTGGGAGGGGACTTGCCCGCGATGAGACCCGCAGGTCCGCCATCTGGTCTGAACGGTTGGCAAGCCCGCCCTCGCCACGGATAATGCCGAGTTTTTCCACCTGCGCATCGCGCGCCGCCGCTTGCGGTCGAAAGAGAACACCATGAAAGACACCATTCGCCAGCTGATCCAACAAGCCCTCACCCAACTCGTCAACGAAGGTGTGTTGCCTGAAGGCCTGTCGCCGGCGATCCAGGTGGAGAACACCCGCGACAAGACCCACGGCGACTTCGCCAGCAACATCGCGATGATGCTGTCCAAGCCGGCCGGCATGAAACCCCGCGACCTGGCGGAAAAAATCATTGCCGCGCTGCCGGCTGACGCCAGTGTCACCAAGGCCGAAATCGCCGGGCCGGGCTTTATCAACTTCTTCCAGAACACCCAGGCCCTGGCTTCGCGCCTGGACGCCGCCCTGGCCGACGCCCACATCGGCGCGCACAAGGCTGGTGCTGCACAACGCGTGGTCATCGACCTGTCGGCGCCGAACCTGGCCAAGGAAATGCACGTTGGCCACCTGCGCTCCACCATCATCGGCGACGGCGTGGCCCGGGTCCTGGAATTCCTCGGCGATACGGTGATCCGCCAGAACCATGTGGGCGACTGGGGCACCCAGTTCGGCATGCTGATGGCCTATCTGCAGGAAAACCCGATCACCAGCAACGAGCTGGCCGACCTGGAAAACTTCTACCGCGCCGCCAAGAAGCGTTTCGACGAATCCGCAGAGTTCGCCGACCGCGCCCGTGGCTTGGTGGTCAAGCTGCAAGCGGGCGATGAGGAGTGCCTGGCGCTGTGGAACCGCTTCCGGGAAATTTCCCTGTCCCACTGCCAGGAAATCTACGAGCTGCTCAACGTGAAACTGACCATGGCCGACGTGATGGGCGAAAGCGCCTACAACGACGACCTGATCAACGTGGTCAACGACCTCAAGGCCAAGGGCCTGCTGGTGGAGAGCAACGGCGCGCAGTGCGTGTTCCTCGAAGAATTCAAGACCGCCGACGGCGAGCCGCTGCCGGTGATCATCGTCAAGGCCGATGGCGGCTACCTCTACGCCACCACCGACCTGGCCGCCGTACGCTACCGCAGCGGCGTGCTCAAGGCTGACCGTGCGCTGTACTTCGTTGACCAGCGCCAGGCCCTGCACTTCCAGCAAGTGTTCGAAGTGGCGCGCCGCGCCGGTTTCGTTACCCACCCTATGCATATGGAACACATGGGTTTCGGCACCATGAACGGCGCCGACGGTCGCCCGTTCAAGACCCGCGACGGCGGCACCGTGAAGCTGATCGACCTGCTCACCGAGGCCCAGGAACGTGCCTACAACCTGGTGAAGGAAAAGAACCCGGAATTGGCCGAGGCCGACCTGCGCAACATCGCCCGCGTGGTAGGCATTGGCGCGGTGAAATATGCCGACCTGTCCAAACACCGCACCAGCGACTACAGCTTCAACTTCGACCTGATGCTCAATTTCGAAGGCAACACCGCGCCGTACCTGCTGTACGCCTACACCCGCGTGGCGGGTGTGTTCCGCAAGCTGGGCAAGGACTTCAGCGAAGTCGAAGGCCAGATCGTGCTGGATGCCGCCCATGAGCAGGAACTGGCCGCCAAGCTGGCGCAGTTCGGCGAAGTGCTCAACAGCGTCGGCGAGAAAGGCACACCGCATATCCTGTGCACCTATTTGTACGAAGTGGCCGGGTTGTTCTCCAGTTTCTACGAGAACTGCCCGATCCTGACCGCCGACGACGAAGCCCAGAAACAAAGTCGCCTGCGCCTCGCCGCCCTGGCTGGACGCACCCTCAAGCAAGGCCTGGAACTCTTGGGCCTGGAAACCCTGGAGCGTATGTAAGTTGGCTGCCAAGAAAAAACCTGCCCCCAAGCGCGGCGCCAGCCGCTACCAGGCCCCGGCGAAGCAGCCGATTCCGGGCTGGCTGTGGATGGCTATCGGCCTCACGGTCGGCGCATTCATCGTATTTTTGATGAAGCTCGAACCTGGCCAGGGCGATGACGTCAAGCGCGTCAAACAGGAGCAGCAGAAGGCCACGAAAATCGCCGAGGCCAACAAGACCGCGCCGAGCCCGACTGCACCGGTGAAGCCAAAGTACGACTTCTACACCCTGCTGCCGGAATCGGAAGTGATCGTGCCACCCGATGCCGTGCCGGAGAAGACCCTGCCGACGCCGCAAGTGCCAACCACGCCGGTGACACCTGCGGAAGCCGCGAAAATCGACACCGCCCGGGCCCAGGCCGCGCTGGCCGGGATCACGCCGCCGCCGCCACCGCCGGTAGCTACCACCAAGGCCGCGCCGGTGACCAAGTTCTTCCTGCAGGCGGGCTCGTTCCCGAAACAGGCGGATGCGGACCGGGTGCGGGCGCAGATCATCCTGTTGGGCCAGTCGGTGACGGTGGAGTCCGGCACGGTGAAGGACGCGACCTGGTATCGCGTACTGGTAGGGCCGTTCAGCAACCGTGAGCAACTGACCGTGGCGCAGAAACAATTGGCTGGCGCAGGCTTTAGCAACCTGTTGTTACAACAGCGCCAGAGCCGCTGATTCAGCAGCCAACCCGGTTTTAATGTGGGAGCTGGCTTGCCTGCGATAGCGGTGTAACAGTCAATGTTTCAGTGACTGACACACCGCTATCGCAGGCAAGCCAGCTCCCACTTTGGTTTGCAGTGTGCTCAAGTAAGTGTTGACCCATAAACACCACTCGTCCGCCCTGCCTTCCTACGGTTGAAATCCCCACAGCCACCCCCCATATGAGTTTCCATCAGGGCATTTTCGCCCCGCTGCGTGGAGACTCTCCCCTTGACCACCATCGTTTCAGTACGTCGCCACGGCAAAGTTGTCATGGGCGGCGACGGCCAGGTTTCCCTGGGCAATACCGTAATGAAAGGCAACGCGAAGAAAGTGCGCCGCCTGTACCACGGCCAGGTGCTTGCCGGCTTCGCAGGCGCTACCGCCGACGCCTTTACCCTCTTCGAACGCTTCGAGGGCCAGCTTGAGAAACACCAGGGCCACCTGGTGCGCGCCGCTGTCGAACTGGCCAAGGAATGGCGCACCGACCGCTCTCTCAGCCGCCTTGAAGCCATGCTCGCCGTCGCCAACAAAGACGCTTCCCTGATCATCACCGGCAATGGCGACGTGGTAGAACCTGAGCACGGCCTGATCGCCATGGGTTCCGGCGGTGGCTACGCCCAGGCTGCAGCCAGTGCGTTGCTGAAGAAAACCGACCTGTCGGCCCGGGAAATCGTCGAGACCGCCCTGGGCATCGCCGGCGATATCTGCGTGTTCACCAACCACAACCAGACCATTGAGGAGCAGGACCTCGCCGAGTAAGCCTTGGGCTTATTCTCGCTTGAGGCCGCCAAACAACTATGTCCATGACTCCCCGCGAAATCGTCCATGAACTCAATCGCCATATCATCGGCCAGGACGATGCCAAGCGCGCCGTTGCCATCGCCCTGCGTAACCGTTGGCGCCGGATGCAACTGCCGGAAGAACTGCGCGTTGAAGTAACGCCCAAGAACATCCTGATGATCGGCCCGACCGGTGTCGGTAAAACCGAAATCGCCCGACGCCTGGCCAAGTTGGCCAATGCGCCGTTCATCAAGGTGGAAGCGACCAAATTCACCGAAGTCGGCTATGTGGGCCGCGACGTCGAGTCGATCATTCGTGACCTGGCCGACGCCGCCCTGAAAATGCTGCGCGAACAGGAAGTGACCAAGGTCAGCCACCGCGCAGAAGACGCCGCTGAAGAACGTATCCTCGATGCCCTGCTGCCACCGGCACGCATGGGTTTCAACGAAGACGCCGCACCGTCCTCGGATTCCAACACCCGCCAGCTGTTCCGCAAGCGCCTGCGTGAAGGCCAGCTGGATGACAAGGAAATCGAGATCGAAGTGGCCGAAGTGTCCGGTGTGGATATTTCCGCTCCGCCGGGCATGGAAGAAATGACCAGCCAGTTGCAGAACCTGTTCGCCAACATGGGCAAGGGCAAGAAGAAAAGCCGCAAGCTCAAGGTCAAGGAAGCGCTCAAGCTGGTGCGCGACGAAGAAGCCGGGCGCCTGGTCAATGAGGAAGAACTCAAGGCCAAGGCACTGGAAGCGGTCGAGCAGCATGGCATCGTGTTTATCGATGAGATCGATAAGGTGGCCAAGCGCGGTAACTCCGGCGGCGTCGATGTCTCCCGTGAAGGCGTGCAGCGCGACCTGCTGCCGCTGATCGAGGGTTGCACGGTCAACACCAAGCTGGGCATGGTCAAGACCGACCACATCCTGTTTATCGCCTCCGGCGCCTTTCATCTGAGCAAGCCAAGCGACCTGGTGCCCGAGCTGCAAGGCCGCTTGCCGATTCGCGTGGAACTCAAGGCGCTGACCCCGGGCGACTTCGAGCGCATCCTCAGCGAGCCCCACGCATCGCTCACCGAGCAATACCGTGAGCTGCTGAAAACCGAGGGCCTGGGCATCGAGTTCCAGGCCGACGGCATCAAGCGTTTGGCGGAAATTGCCTGGCAGGTCAACGAGAAGACCGAGAACATCGGTGCCCGCCGCCTGCATACCTTGCTTGAGCGCCTGCTTGAGGAAGTGTCGTTCAGTGCCGGTGACATGGCCGGCGCGCAGAATGGCGTAGCGATCAAGATCGATGCCGAGTATGTGAACAGCCACTTGGGCGAATTGGCGCAGAACGAAGACTTGTCTCGTTATATCCTGTAAGCCTCACTCAATGTGGGAGTGGCTTGTGTGGGAGCTGGCTTGCCTGCGATAGCATCACCTCAGTGTTCCTGAAACACCGAGGTGCCTGCATCGCGGGCAAGCCCGGCTCCCACATTGGTCCCTCCTACATTTTGGGCCGGTTCCTTCAGGGTTATCTCCAATGTCGAAATTTCCTACCGCAGTAAACCTGCACAAAACCTCCAACACCCTCGGCCTTACCTACGGGCCCGACGAGGTTTACCAACTGCCCGCCGAATTCCTGCGGGTGCACTCGCCTTCCGCCGAGGTGCAGGGCCACGGCAAGCCCATCCTGCAATTCGGCAAGCTCAACGTCAGGTTGAACAAGGTTGAACCGGCCGGCCAGTACGCACTGAAATTGACCTTCGATGACGGCCATGACAGTGGGCTGTTTACCTGGGACTACCTCTACCAACTGGCCGTACGTCAGGAAGCGCTGTGGAGCGACTACCTGGCCGAGCTCAAAGCGGCCGGAAAAACCCGCGACCCGAACCAGTCGGTCGTGCGGCTGATGCTCTAGCCCAGGCGTCTTGCTCTTTAGAGGGCATTTTCTAATTTCATCTGCTTGAATGCCCTGTCGCGAGGCCAATGATCGGCCCGCTTGCGAAAAAAAATAAACTCGGGTAACCAATGGAACTGGCAGGTTCCCTGCATTTGACGATGCGGTATCAACGGTCACCCGGGTCGCAGTACCAGGCTGGTGTCGTGTATCGAAATTGGGTGCGCAGCAATCGCCGGTACTCGTCTTTCGGACAATGGAGCGTCGTAGATGAGTAACAAGAATAACGATGACTTGAAACGCCAGGCCTCGGAAAACACCCTGGGGCTGAACCCGATCATCGCGTTACGCAAAAAGGATCTATTGGCCTCGGCCAGGATGGTGCTGACCCAAGCCATCAAGCAACCGTTTCACAGCGTCAAGCATGTCGCCCACTTTGGCGTTGAATTGAAGAATGTGATGTTCGGCAAATCCCCCCTGGCGCCCGAGAGCGACGACCGTCGCTTCAACGACCCGGCCTGGAGCCAGAACCCGCTCTACAAACGCTACCTGCAGACTTACCTGGCGTGGCGCAAGGAACTCCACGACTGGATCGACGACAGCAGCCTGTCGGCACAGGACATCAGCCGCGGCCACTTCGTGATCAACCTGATGACCGAAGCCATGGCCCCCACCAACAGCGCGGCCAACCCGGCGGCGGTCAAGCGCTTCTTTGAAACCGGCGGTAAAAGCCTGCTCGACGGTTTGTCCCACCTGGCCAAGGACATGGTGCATAACGGCGGCATGCCAAGCCAGGTCAATATGGGCGCCTTTGAAGTCGGCAAGACGTTGGGCACCAGCGAAGGCGCGGTGGTGTTTCGCAACGATGTGCTGGAGCTGATCCAGTACAAGCCCACCACCGAGCAAGTACACGAGCGCCCACTGCTGGTGGTGCCGCCGCAAATCAACAAATTCTACATATTCGACCTGTGCCCGGATAAGAGCCTGGCGCGCTTCTGCCTGCGCAATGGGCAGCAGACGTTTATCGTCAGCTGGCGCAACCCCACCAAGGCCCAGCGCGAGTGGGGCCTGTCGACTTATATCGAGGCGCTCAAGGAAGCGGTCGATGTGGTCACGGCGATTACCGGCAGCAAGGACGTGAATATGCTCGGCGCCTGCTCCGGGGGCATCACCTGCACCGCGCTGCTGGGCCACTACGCGGCGCTGGGGGAAAAGAAGGTCAATGCCCTGACCCTGCTGGTGAGCGTGCTGGACACCACCCTGGACACCCAGGTGGCGCTGTTTGTCGACGAGCAGACCCTGGAGGCGGCCAAGCGCCATTCGTACCAGGCCGGTGTGCTGGAAGGCCGCGACATGGCCAAGGTGTTCGCCTGGATGCGCCCCAACGACCTGATCTGGAACTACTGGGTCAATAACTACCTGCTGGGCAACGAGCCGCCGGTGTTCGACATCCTGTTCTGGAACAACGACACCACACGCTTGCCGGCGGCGTTTCACGGCGATCTGATCGAACTGTTCAAGAACAACCCACTGGTACGCGCCAACGCTCTGGAAGTGTGCGGCACGCCTATCGACCTCAAGCAGGTCACCGCCGATGTCTACGCCCTGGCCGGCACCAACGACCACATCACGCCGTGGCAGTCCTGCTACAAGTCGGCGCAGTTGTTTGGCGGCAAGGTCGAGTTTGTGTTGTCCAGCAGCGGGCATATCCAGAGCATCCTCAACCCGCCGGGCAATCCCAAGGCGCGCTACCAGACCAGCGAGGGTTTGTCGGGCAAGGCGCTTGAGTGGCAGGAGAACGCCACCAAGCACACCGATTCGTGGTGGCTGCACTGGCAGGCGTGGCAGGCGGATCGGGCGGGCAAATTGAAGAAAGCCCCTACAAGCCTGGGCAACAAGACTTACGCCGCCGCGGAAGCGGCACCGGGCACATACGTACACGAACGCTAAATTGAAATGGGGCCAATGTGGGAGGGGGCTTGCCCCCGATAGCAGTGTGTCAGACACCTGATGCAGTAACTGACACTCAGCAATCGGGGGCAAGCCCCCTCCCACACTGACCTGACTCCGGCTGCACCACTTCACAGGGCTTGAGCATGCCGCAACCGTTCATCTTCCGTACCATCGACCTGGATGGCCAGACCATCCGCACGGCGGTACGCCCGGGCAAGCCGCACTTGACGCCGCTGCTGGTCTTCAACGGCATCGGCGCCAACCTTGAGCTGGTGTTCCCGTTCGTCCAGGCCCTGGACCCGGACCTGGAAGTGATCGCCTTCGACGTGCCCGGTGTCGGTGGCTCATCGACACCGAACCGGCCCTATCGCTTTCCGGGCCTGGCCAAACTCACCGCACGCATGCTCGATTACCTGGACTACGGCCAGGTGAACGCCGTGGGCGTGTCCTGGGGCGGCGCGCTGGCGCAGCAGTTTGCCTATGACTATCCGGAACGCTGCAAGAAGCTGATCCTGGCGGCCACGGCAGCCGGCGCCTTTATGGTGCCGGGCAAACCCAAAGTGCTGTGGCTGATGGCCAGCCCCCGGCGTTATATCCAACCCTCCCATGTGGTGCGCATCGCGCCGATGATTTATGGCGGCTCGTTCCGCCGCGATTCGAACCTGGCCGCCGAACATGCGAGCAAAGTGCGCTCGGCCGGCAAGCTGGGTTACTACTGGCAGCTGTTCGCCGGGTTGGGCTGGACCAGCATTCATTGGCTGCACAAGATCCGCCAGCCCACCCTGGTGCTGGCCGGGGACGATGACCCGCTGATCCCGCTGATCAACATGCGCATGCTGGCCTGGCGCATCCCGAATGCGCAGTTGCACATTATCGATGACGGCCACCTGTTCCTGATCACCCGGGCCGAAGCCGTGGCACCGATCATCATGAAATTTCTCGAGGAGGAGCGCCTGCGCGCTGTGATACATCCGCGACCGGCGGTGTGAAGGACCACACCACCGCGCAACTTGCCAGGAACCAGCTATGGTTCTGGATTGGCGTGCCTGCTTGATGACTTGACCAAGGAGTGTTGAATCATGCGAGAAAGACCCGTGACGACCCCGGCGCCCATCCCTGCTGCGTTCATCAACGCGCAAAACGCGATCACCGGCCTCAGGGGGCGCGATCTGCTGTCGACCCTGCGCAGCGTGGCTGCCCATGGCTTGCGTAACCCCGTACATACCGCCCGTCATGCCCTGGCGCTGGGCGGTCAATTGGGCCGTGTGCTGCTGGGCGAAACCGTGCAGGAACCCAACCCCAGGGACGCGCGTTTCATCGATCCCACCTGGACGCTCAACCCGCTGTACCGGCGCAGCTTGCAGGTCTATCTGAGTTGGCAGAAACAGACACGGCACTGGATCGATGACAGCACCCTGAGCGCCGATGACCGTGCCCGCGCACATTTCGCCTTTTCCCTGCTCAACGACGCAGTATCCCCCTCCAACACCCTGCTTAACCCGCTGGCGATCAAGGAGCTGCTCAACTCCGGTGGCAACAGCGTGGTGCGCGGCGTGAGCAACCTGTTCGAAGACCTGCTGCACAACAATGGCCTGCCGCGCCAAGTCAGCAAGCATGCCTTCGAAGTGGGCAAGACAGTGGCGACCACGCCCGGCTCAGTGGTGTTTCGCAACGAGCTGCTGGAGTTGATCCAATACAAGCCCATGAGCGAAAAACAGTACGCCAAGCCGCTGCTGGTGGTGCCGCCGCAAATCAACAAGTACTACATCTTCGACCTGAGCCCGGCCAACAGTTTTGTGCAGTACGCCCTGAAAAACGGGCTGCAGACGTTCATGGTCAGTTGGCGCAACCCGGATGTGCGTCATCGCGAATGGGGCCTGTCCACCTATGTAGCCGCGCTGGAAGAAGCGCTCAACGTCTGCCGGGCGATCAGCGGCGCGCGTGAGGTCAACCTGATGGGCGCCTGCGCCGGCGGCTTGACCATCGCTGCCCTGCAAGGTCACCTGCAAGCCAAGCGCCAGTTGCGGCGCATCTCCAGCGCCAGTTACCTGGTGAGCCTGCTGGACAGCCAGATCGACAGCCCCGCGACCTTGTTTGCCGACGAGCAGACCCTGGAAGCCGCCAAGCGTCGCTCCTACCAACAAGGCGTGCTGGACGGCCGCGACATGGCCAAGGTGTTTGCCTGGATGCGTCCCAACGACCTGATCTGGAGCTACTGGATCAACAATTACCTGTTGGGCAAGGAGCCGCCGGCCTTCGACATCTTGTACTGGAACAACGACAACACCCGCCTGCCCGCCGCCTTGCACGGCGACCTGCTGGACTTCTTCAAGCACAACCCCCTGAGCCATCCCGGCGGGCTGGAGGTGTGCGGCACCCCCATCGATCTACGCAAGGTCACGGTGGACAGCTTCAGCGTGGCCGGAATCAACGACCACATCACGCCCTGGGACGCGGTGTATCGCTCAACCCAGTTGCTGGGCGGCGAGCGGCGCTTTGTGCTGTCCAACAGCGGGCATATCCAGAGCATCCTCAACCCGCCGGGCAACCCCAAGGCCAACTACGTCGAAAACCCCAAGCTGAGCAGCGACCCCCGCGCCTGGTACTACGACGCCCAGCACGTCGAAGGCAGTTGGTGGCCGCAGTGGCTGGCGTGGGTCCAGCAGCGCTCCGGTGTACAGCGCGAGACCCTCACCGCCCTGGGCAACCAGAATTACCCACCGATGGAAGCAGCCCCAGGCACTTACGTGCGGGTGCGCTGAGCTCAACGATCAGATTAAGAAGACTGGATGAAGACCCGCGACCGTATCCTTGAATGTGCCCTGCAATTGTTCAACCACAAGGGCGAGCCGAACGTGTCGACCATGGAGGTGGCCAATGAAATGGGGATCAGCCCCGGCAACCTCTACTACCACTTCCACGGCAAGGAGCCGCTGGTGCTCGGGCTGTTCGAGCGCTTTCAAGGCGAGTTGGCGCCTTTGCTCGACCCTCCTGCCGATGCGCAACTGGAGGCCGAGGATTACTGGCTGTTCCTGCACCTGATTGTCGAGCGCATGGCTCATTACCGGTTTCTGTTCCAGGACCTGTCGAACCTGGCCGGGCGCCTGCCGAAGCTGGCCAAGGGGATTCGCCACCTGCTCACGGCGCTTAAACGCACACTGGCCTCTTTGCTTGCGCGATTGAAAGCCTCAGGGCAGTTGGTCAGCGGCACCCAGGCGTTGGGGCAACTGGTGGAGCAGATCACCCTCACGCTGCTGTTTTCCCTGGACTATCAGCGCATTCTCGACCGTGAGGGCGAGGTGCAGGTGGTGGTCTATCAGATCATGATGCTGGTGGCGCCGCATCTGCTGCCGACGGCGCGGCAGGCGACCGAGCGGTTTGCACTCAAGTACCTGGATGACCTGAATTGAAGTGTGGGAGCGCGGCGCTTCTTAGATCTTCATAAAAAACGCCCGATCTTCGCAGACCGGGCGTTTTTTGTGTCCCGTAAAAATCAGGACTGACTGGATGGCGTCGGGGTTGCCGAGGTAGCAGTCGGGGTCGAAACAGCAGGGGTCGGAGCGGACACCGAATTGGCTGTCGAAGCGGTTGATGCCGCAGCGGCTGGTTTCGGTGCTGCTGGCTTTTTGGCTGCCGCGGGCTTCTTGGCAGCAGCGGATTTTGCCGCCGGCTTGGCTGCTGGTTTTGCAGCAGGTTTGGCAGCGGCTGGTTTTGCCGCAGCCTTGGCAGCCGGCTTAGCCGCAGGTTTCGCGGCTGTTTTAGCAGCCACTGGCTTAGCAGCAGGCTTGGTGGCGGGTTTCGCGGCAGCGGTTTTAGCCGCTGGCTTGGCAGCAGGTTTTGCAGCGGCTTTGGCTGGAGTCTTGACCGCAGGCTTAGCGGCAGCTTTAACCAAAGGCTTGGCAGCAGTTTTAGCAGCGGGTTTGGCCGCCGCGATTTTAGCCGCAGGTTTTGCAGCAGGCTTTACCGCCGCAGTCTTCACGGGAGCCACTTTGGCGCCCGTCAGTTTTTCGATTTGCCTGGTCAGGGTATCGACCTTGCTGTGCAGCGTTTTCAACTCAGCCTTGCTCGGCACGCCCAGTCGCGAAATAGCACTGTTGAGGCGCTTGTCGAAAGTCTCTTCCAACTTGCCCCACGTATCCGAAATGCTCGACTTGGCGGAACCCGCACTGGCCTTGGCAGCGTCTACTTTTTTACCAACTGTGCTCTTGGTCAACTTCTCGGCCTTCTCGCCGTCTTTAACCAAGGTCTCGAAGAGTTTGCTGCCGTCACTGTCGATCTTCGAGTACACGCCTAAACCAGCGAGCCAGATTTTGCGGGAATATTCTTCAACTTTCCCGACCCACGAGCTGCCTTCTTTCTGAGTAGTCTTTTTAACAGCCATCCCGATGTCTCCTTAGTGTTTACGCGCGACACGTTCGAGCAATGCCGTCAGCTCTTCGAGCTTAGCAGAGAGTGTCTCCACGTCATGTTTAGACGCAATGCCGATCCGATTCAAGGCACTGCCGACACGAGTATCAAAAGCTTTTTCAACTTTATCCAGTTGAACTTCAACCAGGCCTTTGACGCTGGAGACGTTACTCCTTACTTGGTCAATCTGACTGTTGGCAGCATCAAGTTGTTCAACTACAACTTTTTTACCTTTACTTTCAATACCTTGACCACTCTTAACCAGCTCCTTGAAGTACTCGCCGCCCTCGCTGCCAACCTTGGCATAGGCACCAAGACCTGCCAGCCAAATCTTGCGGGCATAGCTTTTAACCTCACTCAGGGTCGTGGTCTGAACGTCGATTTTTTTCTGCAAAATAACTTTGGCCATGGTGCACCTCACACAAAATAGGGGGGAGGACCGCCCGCAGGAGTTGAGGGCTTGGGCACAAAGTAGGGTTTAAAATTAGAATCGGCACCCTAAGAACATCAGGCTCAGGCCAGCGCTTTATCCAGGGCTTTCTCGATTTCAGACTTGATCGTACCGCTCATGGTCGACATCAACAGGCCCAGTTCCACATCGATACGCAGTGTATCATCGGCCACTGCCACCGTGCCTTTGACCCCGGAGCGCGTGAGCTTGAGGGTATCGCCAGACCACGAGGACTCCACGCCATATTTATCCTCGAGTTTGCGCGCCAATTGCTCAGCCTTGGCCCGCGCCTGTTCTTTTCCCAGGGTATGTTCACGCTCAACGGTAATACGGGCCATTGCAATGACTCCTCTTTATAACGACTCGGAACACCCGCCATGCGGCAAAAGGTCTCGATGAGCGCCTATCTTACCTGCAGCCTTGCCAAGACAAAGCAGGTCTTGGGGATTATCATGTCCCGCATTCTCTTTTGGTGACAGCGATATGACTGATCAGCGCAAAGGCAGCGATGCCGAACCCACCACTCACTTCGGCTTCAAGAACGTCCCGGAAAGCCAGAAAGCGGAAAAAGTCGCTGAGGTGTTCCACTCCGTGGCGGCCAAGTACGACCTGATGAACGACGTGCTCTCCGGCGGCATGCACCGCCTGTGGAAGCGCTTCACCATCGAGCTGTCGGGCGTACGCACCGGCAACCGCGTGCTGGACATCGCCGGTGGTACGGGTGACCTGGCGGCCAAGTTCTCCAAGCTGGTCGGCCCGACCGGCCAGGTGGTGTTGGCCGATATCAACGGTTCGATGCTCAAGGTTGGCCGCGATCGTCTGCTGGACAAAGGCGTGGCCGGCAATATCGAGTTCGTCCAGGCCGATGCCGAGAAGCTGCCGTTCCCCGACAATCATTTCGACTGCGTGACCATCGCCTTCGGCCTGCGCAACGTCACCCACAAGGAAGACGCGATCCGCTCGATGCTGCGCGTGCTCAAGCCGGGTGGCCGCCTGTTGGTGCTGGAGTTCTCCAAGCCGACCAACGCGCTGATGTCCAAGGTCTACGACACCTACTCGTTCGCCTTCATGCCGCTGATGGGCAAGTTGATCACCAATGACGCCGAGAGCTACCGCTACCTGGCCGAGTCGATCCGCATGCACCCAGATCAGGAGACCCTGAAGTCGATGATGGTGGAAGCCGGTTTCGACCGCGTGACCTACCACAACATGACCTCCGGCATCGTCGCCCTGCACCGCGGCATCAAGCCCTGATGTTGCTCCAGGGCCTTCTTGCCAGCGTTGAACACGGCCTTAACCGTGTGCTGCGCCTGGACAGCACCGCCCTGGCGCGGCTCGCGCACTTGAACGGCAAAGTCATTGCCGTCGACTGCCGCAGCCCTGCCGTGCAGCTGTTTATCCTGCCCAGCGATGAAGGCCTGCTGCTCGCCACCCAATGGGCCGCCGAAGCTGACTGCACCTTGCGTGCACCGGCCTCCAGCCTGTTGCACCTGGCTTTGAGCCGCAACAAGACCGCTATCCTCCACAGCCCCGAGGTGGAACTGGAAGGCGACAGCGCGGTGCTGATGGACCTGGCCGCCGTGCTGCAAGACCTGGAGCTGGACTGGGAATATGAGCTGTCGCGCTGGATCGGCCCCGTGGCCACCCAGCTGATCAGCGGGCACCTGCGCAGCCGCACGCGTTGGTACCAGCAGGGGTTCGCCAGCCTCAACCAGAACCTCGCCGAATACCTGAGCGAAGAATCGCGCACCCTGGTCGGGCAACGGGAAGCGCAAGCGCGCTTTCGTGAGCTCGACAAGGCCAAAATCGACCTGGAACGCCTCGAGGCCCGCTTCGAGCGCCTGAGCCGTTCCCTTGATCCAAGCGATAACGCATGAAGCTGCTCGCCGTCCGCCGTTTGTTTCGTATCCAGCGCGTCGTTATCCGCTACCGCCTCGATGACCTGCTGTTTGCCCTGCCCCTGCCGTGGTTCTTGCTGGCGGTGCGTTACGTGCTGCCGTGGCGCTGGTTGCCGCGCAAGCAGCTGGAGCTGAGCCGTGGTGCGCGCCTGCGCCTGGCGCTGCAGGACCTGGGGCCGATCTTTATCAAGTTCGGGCAGATCCTCTCGACCCGTCGCGACCTGCTGCCCGAAGACATCGCCGACGAGCTGATGCTGCTGCAGGACCGCGTGCCGCCGTTCGACTCGCAACAGTCCATGGCGCTGATCGAAGCACAATTGGGCAAGAAGATCAGCGAAGTGTTCAGTCGCTTCGACGTCGAGCCCCTGGCCTCGGCCTCGGTGGCGCAAGTGCACGCCGCACAGCTCAAGAGCGGCGAAGAAGTGGTGGTGAAGGTGATCCGCCCCGGCCTCAAGCCGATCATCGGCCAGGACCTGGCGTGGCTGTTCATCCTCGCCCGCGCTGCCGAGCGTTTCAGCGCCGACGCGCGCCTGCTGCACCCGGTGGATGTGGTCGCCGACTACGAAAAAACCATCTACGACGAACTCGACCTGCTGCGCGAAGCGGCCAACGCCAGCCAATTGCGGCGCAACTTCGAAGGCTCGCAACTGCTGTACGTGCCGCAAGTGTATTGGGACTGGTGCCGGCCGAAAGTGCTGGTGATGGAGCGCATCTACGGCGTGCAGGTCACCGACCTCGCTACCCTGGCTGACCAGCGCACCGACATGAAGATGCTTGCCGAGCGTGGTGTAGAGATCTTCTTCACCCAGGTATTTCGCGACAGTTTCTTCCATGCCGACATGCACCCGGGCAACATCTTCGTCAGCACCGTCAACCCGTGGAGCCCGCAGTACATCGCCATCGACTGCGGCATCGTCGGCAGCCTGACCCCGGAAGACCAGGACTACCTGGCACGCAATCTGTTTGCCTTCTTCAAGCGCGACTACCGGCGCGTGGCGCAGCTGCACATTGATTCGGGCTGGGTGCCGGCGGAAACCAAGCTCAATGAATTCGAAGCGGCGATCCGCACGGTGTGCGAGCCGATCTTTGAAAAACCGTTAAAGGATATTTCCTTTGGCCAGGTGCTGATGCGCCTGTTCCAGACCGCGCGGCGCTTCAATATGGAAGTGCAGCCGCAGCTGGTGCTGTTGCAGAAGACCTTGCTGAACATCGAGGGCCTGGGCCGCCAGCTGTACCCGGACCTCGACCTGTGGAACACCGCGCAGCCGTTCCTTGAACGCTGGATGCGCGAGCGGATGAGCCCGAAGACCATGCTGGGCAACCTGCACAGCCAGTTCGAACAGCTGCCGCACCTGGCCAACATGACCCGTGACCTGCTCGAGCGCATGTCCCAGCCCCATGCCAAAGACCCCGAGCCGCCGTGGCGCAAACGCAAGGACGACTGGTTCCTGCGCCTGCTGGGCGCCGCGCACCTGGTAGGCGGCGCGATGCTGGCGGTTGGCGGTCCATTGAACCAACTGGGCCACTGGCCGGCCGGTATCATGGTAGCCGTGGGCGTTTATCTGATCGTGCGTCGATAGCCAATCCGGTTATACACTGTCGCAAATTGCCGGAGCCGAACATGAAAGACTGGCTGGACGAGATCAAGTGGGACAGTGACGGCCTGGTGCCGGCCATTGCCCAGGACTACAAGACCGGGCGCGTGCTGATGATGGCCTGGATGAACCGCGAGGCCCTGAGCCTCACTGCCACTGAGCAGCGCGCCATCTATTGGTCACGTTCGCGTGGCAAACTGTGGCGCAAGGGCGAAGAGTCCGGGCACGTGCAGGTCCTGCATGAGATGCGTCTGGATTGCGACGCCGACGTGGTGATCCTGATGGTCGACCAGATCGGTGGTATCGCTTGCCATACCGGGCGCCACAGCTGCTTTTATCGCGTGTTCGAGAACGGCGAATGGAAAGTTGTGGAACCGGTACTCAAAGACCCGCACGCCATTTACCCCGCAGGACACTGAACATGAGCGATACCCTGAACCGTGTGGCCCAGGTGCTGGAAGACCGCAAAGGCGCGGATGCCGACAGCTCCTATGTCGCCAGCTTGTACCACAAGGGTCTGAACAAGATTCTGGAAAAACTCGGCGAGGAATCCGTCGAGACCATCATTGCGGCCAAGGACGCGCAAATCAGCGGTGATTGCAGCGATGTCATCTATGAGACCGCCGACTTGTGGTTCCATAGCCTGGTCATGCTCGCCCAACTGGGGCAGCATCCACAGGCCGTGCTGGATGAACTGGACCGTCGCTTCGGCCTGTCCGGGCACGCCGAGAAGGCCTCGCGCCCGTCCACCTGAATAACTTTTATCGAGGATTTGCAGCATGGGTATTTTTGACTGGAAACACTGGATCGTCATTCTGGTGGTGGTTGTTCTGGTGTTCGGCACCAAGAAACTGAAAAACCTCGGCACCGACGTCGGTGAGTCGATCAAGGGCTTTCGTAAAGCCATGAACGACGACGAGAAACCAGCCGAGCCAACGGCAAACCCAGTGCCCCCGGCCCAGCCTGTACACCCGCAGGCCACCCAGCCGATCACCGAGCGTCGTACCTTCGACGTACAGGCTGAAAAAGTCCAAGAGCCGACCCGCAAAGACTCGTGAGCACTGACTAATGTTTGGTATCAGCTTCTCTGAACTGCTGCTCGTCGGCCTGGTGGCCCTGCTGGTACTGGGGCCGGAACGCCTGCCCGGCGCCGCACGCACCGCCGGCCTGTGGATCGGGCGCCTGAAACGCAGTTTCAACGCGATCAAACAGGAAGTTGAACGGGAAATAGGTGCCGACGAGATCCGCAGGCAGCTGCACAACGAACATATCCTGTCGTTGGAGCAGGAGGCACGCAAGATTCTCTCCCCGGTGCAAGAACCGGCCAAGCCGGTTACACCACCGGTGGCCGACCACAGTATCGCGCCCGCCCCCGCTGCCGAGCCCGCTCCGACAGAGCCCGCGCCGACGCCCGTTGCGTCGCCCGCGCCCCATGACCCTACATTGCCGCCGCGAGCCCCATGAGCGCTGATAAACCGGAAAACGACCAGCACATGCCGCTGGTCTCGCACCTCTCCGAGCTGCGTACCCGCCTGCTGCGTTGCGTAGCGGCAATCTTCATCATTTTTGCCGGGCTGTTCGCCTTTACCCAGCAGATCTACACCTTCGTCTCCACGCCGTTGCGCCAGTACCTGCCCGTCGGCGCGACAATGATCGCCACCGATGTGTCGTCGCCGTTCCTGACGCCGTTGAAGTTGACCATGATGGTCTCGCTGTTCCTGGCGATCCCGGTGATCCTGCATCAGATCTGGGGCTTTATCGCCCCGGGCCTGTACAAGCATGAGAAGCGCATCGCCGTGCCATTGCTGGTGTCGAGCATCCTGCTGTTCTACACCGGCATGGCCTTCGCGTACTTCCTGGTGTTCCCGCTGATCTTCAAGTTCTTCGCCGCTGCCACCCCGGCCGGCGTGGAGATGATGACCGACATCACCAGCTACCTCGACTTCGTGATGACGCTGTTCTTCGCCTTTGGCGTCGCATTCGAAATCCCGGTGGCCGTGGTGTTGCTGGTATGGATCGGCGTAGTCGACGTCAAATACCTGAAGAAGATCCGCCCGTACGTGATCATCGGCTGCTTCGTGGTCGGCATGATCCTCACGCCGCCGGATATCTTCTCCCAGACCTTGTTGGCCGTACCGATGTGGATGCTGTTCGAAGTGGGCATCCTGTTCAGCGGCTTGATCAGCAAGCGTGGCGAACACCCGGATGATCAGGCTGCCGACGACGACCAGCCGCCAGCGACCCAGCCGTGAACCTGCTGCTGCTTCTCGATGCCGACTTTATCGCGGCGGACCGGGTGGTGCTGCGTGATCGGCGCCTGGTGCATATGCAGGAAGTCCACCGCGCCGTTGTGGGTGACTATCTGCGTGTGGGCCGCGTTGGCGGGCTGATGGGCAATGCCCAACTGCTGCGCCTGGACGCCGGTGAAGCCGAGCTGCAAGTCAGCTTCGATCAACCGCCGCCGTCCAAACTGCCCCTGACCCTGCTGCTGGCCCTGCCCCGCCCGAAAATGCTGCGCCGGGTGCTGCAAACGGTGGCGGCCATGGGCGTGCCGAAGGTGGTGCTGGTCAACAGCTACCGGGTGGAAAAAAGCTTCTGGCAAACCCCGTTCCTGGAGCCTGAGGCGGTGCGCGAGCAACTGATCCTCGGCTTGGAACAGGCGCGGGACACGGTACTGCCCGAGATCATTATCGAGAAGCGCTTCAAGCCGTTTGTCGAAGATCGCCTGCCGGCCATGGTTGAAGGCACCCTGGGCCTGATCGGCCATCCCGGTGATTACCCTGCGTGCCCTCGGGGGCTGGATGAGCCTGTCACCCTGGCGATCGGCCCGGAAGGTGGCTGGATCCCCTATGAGGTGGACCTGCTGGCCAAAGCCGGCTTGCAACCGGTACAGCTTGGCGCACGCATCCTGCGGGTTGAAATCGCCGTGACTGCCCTGCTTGCCCGACTGTTCTGATATCAAATCCAAAAACACCACAGCCCCCTCCCCCATTGGATCTCTGGCGCTACAGAATCCTATGCACATGCCGATAGCCTCTGGATAAGTCCAAGCCTTGTTCCAGGGGAGTTCGCAGCATGTATCGTTGGTTAGCCGAGAAACTGGGGAATGTCAGCGTCAACCGCAAGCTGAGCGTCGGCTTTGGCCTGGTGTTGATCCTGACGCTGTTGATCACCTTTACCGGCTGGACCGGCCTGGGTGACGTGATCAGTCGCGGCGACAAGCTGGGCTTTATCTCCAGCCTCAACGGCCTGACCAAGGACCTGCGCCTGGCGCGCCTGGACTTCGAAATGCGCCGCGGCGAACAAGGCACCGACGCGGTCAACGGCCTGCTCGCCCAATTGGACAGCGGCTTGAAAACCGCCGCCGAGCTGATTGAGCAACCCGACGATAAAGCCTTGGTCGAACAACAGCTGGAAGCCTTGAACCAGTATAAAAAAGCCTTCGCCGCCATGGTCCAGGCGGGCCTTAAGCGTGAGGGCGCGCGCAGCAAGCTCGGCGATACCGCCGACAACGCCGTGGCCAAGATCAACGAAGTTGAAAAAGCCCTGCTGCAAGGCGACAGCGTCACCCAATTCAATAGCGTCGTTGACCTGAGCAAGCTGATCCAGCAAGCGCGCTTCCAGGTACGCGGCTACACCTACAGCGGCAAGGTAGAAGCCGAGCAGCCGGCCCTGGACGCCATCGACAACGCCCTCAAGAAAGCCACTGAACTCGAAGGCCAGGTGCCGGCGCAGTATCAGGCCAACCTGCAAGAAGCGGCTGTTTCACTGCAAGCCTACCGCGCTGCAGTCAGCCAGTATCGCGACGCCCAGGTGGCCAGTGCGGCGGCGTTGAAAATCATGACCGCCCAAGGCGACATCCTGCTGGGCCACAGTGACAAACTCACCACATCGCAAACCGCCGTGCGCGATCACGATGCCGCCCAGGCCAAATATTGGCTATTGCTCGCCACCGTACTGGCATTGATCGTCGGCGTGCTCGCCGCCTGGGCTATTACTCGCCAGATCGTCATCCCCCTGAACCAGACCCTAAAAGTCGCCGAGCGCGTGGCCTCCGGCGATCTGAGCCACAATCTGGATTCCGGCCGTCAGGACGAACTGGGCCAGCTTCAACGCGCCATGCAGAGTATGACCGTGGGCCTGCGCGAGTTGATCGGCGGTATCAGCGAAGGTGTCACCCAGATCGCCAGCGCGGCCGAGCAGTTGTCCGCGGTGACCGAGCAGACCAGCGCCGGGGTCAATAGCCAGAAAGTCGAGACCGACCAGGTGGCTACCGCCATGAACGAAATGGCGGCCACTGTGCAGGAAGTGGCGCGCAATGCCGAGGAGGCGTCCGAAGCCGCCGTGGCCGCCGACCAGCAGGCCCGTGAAGGCGACCAGGTGGTCGGTGAAGCCATCGCCCAGATCGAACGCCTGGCGACCGAGGTCGGCAATTCCACGGTCGCCATGGGCGAGCTGAAGCGTGAAAGCGACAAGATCGGCAGCGTGCTCGACGTGATCAAGTCCGTGGCCCAGCAGACCAACTTGCTGGCCCTCAACGCAGCCATTGAAGCGGCGCGTGCCGGTGAGGCCGGCCGCGGCTTTGCCGTGGTGGCCGATGAGGTGCGCAGCCTGGCCCAGCGCACGCAGAAGTCCACTGAGGAGATCGAAGAGCTGATCGTCGGGCTGCAAAGCGGCACACAGCAGGTGGCAGCCATCATGGACAACAGTCGTGGGCTGACCGAAAGCAGCGTTGAGCTGACGCGCCGAGCCGGTAACGCGTTGGGCAATATCACCCGCACCGTCTCGACCATCCAGGCGATGAACTCACAGATCGCCACCGCCGCCGAGCAACAAAGTGCCGTAGCCGAAGAGATCAACCGCAGCGTGCTGAATGTGCGCGATATCTCCGAGCAAACGGCGGCAGCCAGCGAAGAGACCGCCGCCTCGAGTACCGAACTGGCGCGCCTGGGCACCCATCTGCAAGCATTGGTCGGCCGCTTCCGGGTCTGACCTGATCCCACCCAAGTGGCGGCCCGTCCTGGGCCGCCTGCAACTTGTGAAATTTCCTACACATCTTTCAGGTCAATTCTTACGCGCCCTATGCCGAAAAGATTTAGCGTTCCCACTCCTCCTGACCTGCGTCAGCCGGGGTGCGAAACGCTCTTTCTTTGCTGATGGAGGTGCATCATGTTTCGACCACTGACCCGCGTATTAGGCAACACCAGCGTCACCCTCAAACTCATCCTTGGCTTCGGCCTGGTACTGGCGCTGTGCATGGCTGTCGCCCTGACGGGATGGCAGGCCCTGAGCGCCTCGCTGTTTCGCGCTCAAACCTTGACCACCCTTTCGCGTCTCGCCGTGACCGGCGAAGAATTGCGCGCCGACCGGATTGTGTACCGCGTCGTGAATGACCCGGCGAGCTTTGACAAACTCGGCCGGCACATGGAAAAAATCGACGGTTACCTGGCCGAGTTGGCCGACCGCCTGAAAATCCCCACGCACCTGCAACAAGTCCAAGACTCCAGTCGTCTCGGCGCACGCTTCAAGACGGCACTGGCAGGCCTGCCCAATCTGATGGACCAACGCGAGCAAGCGCAGAAACGGCTCACCATCAGCTCCGTGACCGCCAGTGACACACTTGGACAACTGTCCAGCGACTTGCCCGACCAGAATGACGAGAAAGCCCTGGACAGCGTGGAGAGCCTGCGCCAAGCCATGGAGGCAGCCGAAGACCGCGCCAAGTCCCCCGCCTGGGCCGCCGACACACTGCAGCTCTACACTCAAGCGGTGGACGCTGCGCTCAAAACCCTCGACAGCGCCCAGTCTGCCGTGACGGCGCTGCCGGTCGACAGCACCGCGCTGAACAGCGCCCTGCTCGATTACCGCACCCAGCTCAATCACCTGAAAGACACGCAGCTCACCGTTGAAAACACGCAGAATCAACTGGAGCAATGGCTGGACCAACTGCTGTCACAAAGTGACCGGCTGAGCGAGGAACAGACCCTGCAACGCGATAAGGAAGCCGACCTGGCACGCCTGCTGATGCTCTACGTAACCGGCGCGGCGTTACTGCTCGGCGCCCTTGCTGCCTGGTTGATCGCAGGCCAGATCGTCAGGCCGCTGCGCCAGGCACTGCAAACTGCCAACCGCATCGCCGAGGGTGACCTGAGCCATGACATCACCACATCGCGACGCGACGAACTGGGCCAATTGCAGCGCAGCATCGGCCAGATGACCCTGAACCTGCGCACGCTGATCGGTGGCATCAACGACAGCGCCCGCCAGATCGCCAGTGCCGCCGAGCAATTGTCCGCCGTCACCGAGCAAACCCGCGCCGGGGTCAATGGCCAGAAACTGGAGACCGAACAAGTCGCCACCGCTATGAACGAAATGCTCGCCACCTCCCAAGAGGTCGCACGCCATGCCGAGCAAGCCTCGATTGCCGCCACCGAGGCTGATCAACAAGCGGGCGTGGGCGACCAGGTGGTGGCCGAGGCGATTACCCATATCGAGCACCTGGCCGAGCAAATGAACCGCTCAAGCGAGGCGATGCAAGGCCTGCAACAGGAAAGCCAGAAGATCGGCAGCGTGCTGGAGGTGATCAAGTCGGTGTCCGAGCAGACCAACCTGTTGGCCCTCAACGCCGCTATCGAAGCGGCACGCGCGGGTGAGGCAGGTCGCGGTTTCGCCGTGGTCGCCGACGAGGTACGCACCCTGGCCCAGCGTACCCAACAATCAGCCGAGGAAATCGAAGGGTTGATCGAGGGGTTGCAGCGGGGCACACAACACACTGCCGACATCATGGACAACAGCCTCAGCCTGACCGACAACAGCGTGGAACTGACGCGTCGCGCAGGTCATGCCCTGGCCAACATCACCCGCACGGTCTCGGTGATCCAGGAAATGAACCCGCAGATTGCCGCGGCGGCCGAGGAGCAAAGCGCGGTAGCCGAGGAGATCAATCGCAGCGTACTGAAGGTCAAGGAGGCGTCGGAGCAAACCTCGACGGCCAGTGAGCAGACGGCGGCGGCCAGTGTTGAACTGGCACGCCTGGGCTCCGAGCTGGCGCGTTCGGTAGGCCGCTTCAAGGTCTGAGCGGCTACAGCACCTGGCGCAGGAAGGCCTGCGCCCGTGGGTCCTGGGGAGCGGCGAAGAAGGCGGCGGGCGCGGCATCTTCCAGCAGTTTGCCGTGGTCGAAAAACAGCACCCGGTCCGCCACTTCCCGGGCAAAGCCCATCTCGTGGGTGACGCAGACCATGGTCATGCCTTCCAGGGCCAGGGTCTTCATCACGTCCAGCACTTCACCGACCATTTCCGGGTCGAGGGCCGAGGTAGGCTCGTCAAACAGCATCACCTTGGGCTCCATGGCCAGGGCCCGGGCAATCGCGACCCGCTGCTGCTGGCCGCCAGACAGGCGTGACGGAAACTCATGGGCCTTCTGTGCGATACCGACCTTTTCCAGCAGGGCCAGGGCCTTGGCCTCGCGCTCTTGCTTGCCGCGCTTGCGCACGACCTTTTGCGCCAGGCACAGGTTTTCCAGCACGGTCATGTGCGGGAACAGGTTGAAATGCTGGAACACCATGCCGACTTCACGCCGATAGGCATTCACATCGGTCTTCGGGTCAGCCAGTTGCAGGCCGTCAATGCTCACCGAGCCCGAGTCAAATTCTTCCAGGCCATTGAGGCAGCGCAGAAAGGTGGACTTGCCGGAGCCGGACGGACCGATCACCACCAGCACTTCGCCCTTGGCGACCTGGGTGGTGACGTGGTCCACTGCGCGCACCACGTGCCCACGGGTATCGAAGACTTTTACCAGATCGCGCACTTCAATCACTTTGGGCGAGCCTCCGCTCAAGCCGGCTGGCCATTTTCGACAGCGGCAGGTTGATCAGCAGGTAAAGGCCTGCCACACAGAACAGGATCTCAAACGGCGAGAACGAGGTGGTGATCACCTCGCGGCCACTCTTGAGCAACTCGGTAATCGCGATCACCGACACCAGCGACGTGTCTTTTACCAGGCTGATAAATTGCCCGGCCAGGGGCGGCAGCACGCGCTTGAAGGCTTGCGGCAATACCACATGGCGCATCGACTGGCTGGCACTCAAGCCCAGGGAACGCGCCGCTTCGTCCTGGCCACGGGTGATGGACTGCACCCCGGCGCGGACGATTTCCGCCACGTAGGCGCCGGTGAACAACGACAGCGCGGCGATCCCGGCAAACTCCCGGGACAGATTGAGCACCGTGCCGATAAAGAAATAGAAAATGAAGATCTGCACCAGCAACGGCGTACCGCGCACCAGTTCGACGTAGATCGTCGACAGATCGCGCAAGGTCGGGTTTTTGGAGAGCCGGCACAACCCGGTCGCCAAGCCAATGGCCAAGCCCAGGATGCCGGACACCACCGACAGCCACAGCGTGGTCCACAAGCCCCACATCAACGGTCCCAATGCCCATTGCCGGGTCACGCCGACCACATCACCCTCAGCCACATCGTCGCCGCGGGCCACTTGCAGGCTGTTATCGGCGACTGTGAGCTTTTGCTCCACTCCGGCGTCGTTGCGCAGGGTGACTTCGGCCATATCGCCTTTGCGCACCAACTCGACCACGGTGGACATATCCGCAGCGCGCTGGGAGGTCTCGGCTTGATAGGCGAAGTATTGCGGCACGCGGTTCCAGCGCCATTCGTAGGACATCAACGAGGTGGCGTAGTACAAGGCGCCCGCCAGGCCGACCAGCACGACCACGGTCAGCAGGTGCCAGGGCCATTGGGCTTTTTTCTGTTTCATTTCATTTTCCGGATATGTGCTGCCTGATAGGTCGCCATCGGGGGCAAGCCCCCTCCCACATTTGATGTGTAAATACAGTCAATGTGGGAGCTGGCTTGCCTGCGATGCAGGCAACTCGGTGTCAGGCCTTATTCCATGTCCTTGAGCCACTCGGAGCTCTTGAACCACTTGTCATGGATGCGATCGTAGGTGCCGTCGTTCTTGATCTGGTGCAGGAAGTTGTTGATGAAGTTGATGCTGTCGTAGTCACCCTTCTTCAAACCGAACGCCAGGGGCTCGAAGGTGAAGGGCTCCTCCAGGAACACCAGCTTGCCGTTGCCGACTTTCTTCTCGGCGACCACGTTGTACGGCGCGTCATACACAAAGGCATCGGCCTTGCCGTTGACCACGTCCAGCACACCTTCCTGTTCGTTGTCGTAGCCGTGGTACTTGGCCTTGGAAATCAGCTTCTTGGCCACCATTTCACCGGTGGTGCCGAGCTTGGAGGTCAGGCGGTATTTCTCGTCGTTCAGGTCTTTGTAGGACTTGATCGTGCCTTCCAGCTCCTTGCGGATCAGCAGGGTCTGGCCGACCACGATGAAGGGTTCGCTGAAGTTCAGGCGCAGGTTGCGCTCCTGGGTCAGGGTCATGCCGCTGCCGATCATGTCGAACTTGCCGGTCAGGAAGGCCGGGATGATGCCGTCATAGCCGGTAGAAACCAGCTCCAGCTTGACCCCCATGGACTTGGCCATGGCCTTGAGGATGTCGACTTCGAAACCGATGATCTCACCGCGCTTGTCGGTCATTTCAAACGGCATGTAGGTCGGGTCCATGCCGACTTTCAGCGTGCCGCGCTTGACCGCATCGTCGATGGCACCGGCCTGTGCCGCAGTGGCAGCGACCAGCGCAGTGACACCGAGCATCAGCATCGAAAGATACTTTTTCATCAACAAGTCCCCTGAACGATTCTTATAAGGTCGGCGCGCAAAGGGCTGCGCCATTTCGGGGTGCGATCCTAACCCACTCGTTGTCCGTCACAAAGGTTTCACGGGTAAATCATATCGGCGTATGTCGGAAAACCCCGATAGCGTTGCCGTTCAATGCAGAGGTAGACACATCGGCGCAGCGACGGGTCAATTGATCGATGTGTAGGTAGTTATGACGATCATTCAAGCTCAGACACCCAGGCAGCGTCCGTGAACCACTTGTCATGCAGGCGATCGTAGGTGCCGTCCTGGGCGATCTGGTTGAGGAAGTGATTGATCCAGTTGAGGCTGTCGTAATCACCTTTTTTCAAGCCGAAGGCCAGGGGCTCGAAGGTGAAGGGTTGTTCCAGTGCCAGCAATGCGCTGTTCTGCGGCCGGCTCATCGCGATCAGGTTGTAGGGTGCGTCATGCACAAAGGCGTCGACCTCCCCCTCTAAGACCTGCCGCACCCCCTCTTCCGGGGTCGTCACACTGCTGAGTCGCGCTGCCCCGAGAAAGCGGCTTGCGGCGGCCTCTCCCGTGGTGCCCTCAATGGCGACGACCCGATAACCAGTTTGGTTCAAGTCTTCAATGCTGGAAACCGCACCCGCCAGGCGAGGATGCAGCAGCACAGTCTGGCCCACCACGATAAACGAGTCGCTGAAATTGAGTTTGAGATTGCGCTCCTGAGTGACCGTCATGCCGCTGCCAATCAGATCAAACTTTTTCGCCATCAGCCCCGGCAACAGCTCCTTATAGGGCACCGCTACCAGCTCAAGCTGAACGCCCAGCGCGCGGCTCATGGCATGGAGCAAGTCGATTTCAAAGCCGATGATGCGCCCCTGCTTATCAAGCATTTCAAATGGCACGTAATTGGGGGTCGTGCCGACTTTCAGCACACCACGGCGAACAGCATCGTCCAGCGCACCCGCCTTCAGCAGCCCTGCGTGTACCAACAGGAAACAGCTAATCAGCAATGCCGCACAGTACTTCTTGATCATGAATGCCCCCATGGCGAGTCAAATTTTGGGGGGCGATGCTAACCCAGCCGCAGGCACGGCAATACGCCTCGAACAAAGGTCTTTTGTTTCGAAATAACAAGGAGTTAGCGATACAGGGAAGGGACTGTAAACGCTGTAGGACCAGCGTCTGGAACACCCCCGAGGCGAGCCCTCGGGGGCGTCTGAATCAGGCCGGTTGAGCCTGGGCCGACTGCGGTTGCAGCGGCAGCAACGGCGCATGCGGATCAGCCTTGATCGATGCACGCCAGGCACCAAGCCACTCAGCGTGGCCTTCGCTCCAGACCTGCTCATGCAAGCGTGCCAGAGCCACCGGGTCGCTGAGCAAGGCCAGGCGTTCGCTGTTGTTGAGGCCGGCCGGGCCGACTTTCAACGCATGGCGAACACGCTCCATGCGCAGGTACTCGATCGGTTCCGCCTCACGGTGCCGAGAAGTCGCCAAGGCGCAGGCCAGGGCGTTCTGCTGCGGGTCGACCACCGAACGCACAAACCCGTCATTGAGGGCGTGCCAGCGGTTTTCGTGGGTGTACTTCTCGGTCGACAGCAGCGCTTGCGGCGGATTGTATTCCTCAGGGATCAGGAACAGGCTCTCGTCACGGGACTTGAGGCCCAGCTTGACCCGGCTGGAAATCACCGACACCGGGATCGACAGCATCAGCGAGCCGACAATCGGGATCAGCCACCACAGGAAGCTTGGGTTCAACCAAACCACCAGCAGGGCCCACAGGAAGCCCAGCAGGGTTTGCGGCCCGTGGCGCTTGACCGCTTCGCTCCATGGCGTGGAGTCGTCGTCACGCTGCGGCGAGTTCCAGGTGGCGGCCCAGCCGAGGAACGCGGCAAGCACGAAACGGGTGTGGAAAATCATCCGTACCGGCGCCAGCAGCATGGAGAACAGCATCTCCAGCAACATCGACAAGGTCACCTTGAACTTGCCGCCGAACTCTTTCGCGCCCTTGGCCCAGATCAGGATGATGCTCAGCAGTTTAGGCAGGAACAGCAGCACGATGGTGGTGGAGAACAGCGCCACCGCCTTGTCCGGGTGCCATTGTGGCCACAGCGGGTACAACTGGCGTGGAGCCATGAAGTACTGCGGTTCCATCAGCGTGTTTACCGCCAGCAACGCGGTGGACAACACCAGGAAGAAGAACCACAACGGCGCCGACAGGTAGGACATCACGCCGGTCAGGAACACTGCACGGTGCACCGGGTGCATGCCTTTTACCAGGAACAGGCGGAAGTTCATCAGGTTACCGTGGCACCAGCGACGGTCACGCTTGAGTTCGTCCAGCAGGTTCGGCGGCAGTTCTTCGTAGCTGCCCGGCAGGTCGTAGGCAATCCACACGCCCCAGCCGGCACGGCGCATCAGCGCAGCTTCAACGAAGTCGTGGGAGAGGATCGCGCCGGCAAACGCGCCTTTACCAGGCAACGGCGCCAGGGCGCAGTGCTCGATAAACGGCTTCATGCGGATGATCGCATTGTGACCCCAGTAGTGGGATTCACCCAGCTGCCAGAAGTGCAGGCCGGCGGTAAACAGCGGGCCGTACACGCGGGTGGCGAACTGCTGCATGCGCGCATACAGGGTGTCCATGCCCGACGCCCGTGGCGCGGTCTGGATGATTCCCGCATCCGGCGTGGCTTCCATCAGGCGCACCAGGCTGGTCAGGCACTCGCCGCTCATCACGCTGTCGGCGTCGAGCACTACCATGTACTTGTAGTCACCGCCCCAGCGACGGCAGAAGTCGTCGAGGTTGCCGCTCTTGCGCTTTACGCGGCGGCGACGGCGGCGATAGAAGATCTTGCCGAAGCCACCGGCCTCGCGGCATACATCGAGCCAGGCTTGCTGCTCGGCGATACAGATGTCGGCCTCGTTACTGTCACTGAGCACGAAGAAATCGAAGCGATCCAGGTCGCCGGTGGCGGCCACCGATTCGAACGTCGCACGCAAACCCGCGAATACACGCGGCACGTCTTCGTTGCAGATCGGCATCACCAGCGCGGTGCGCGCATCCTTCGGAATCGGCTCGTCGCCGGCACTTTTACCGGAGATGCGATATTTATCGTGACCGGTCAGCAGCTCCAGAAAGCCCATCAACGCGGTCCAGAAGCCGGCCGACACCCAGCAGAACAGAATCCCGAACATGATCAGGATGCTGGTTTGCAGGGCGTAAGGCAGTACCTGGGTCGCCGTTTGCAGCAGGGTCTGGTTGCGGATTTCGTCGAAGTCGACCAGCGACCAGCCCTGGTACGGCATGATGCCTTTCATGTACCAGCCCGCCACGATGGTCTGGCCGAGCATCAGCACCAGCAGGATATAGCGACGGATCGAACCCACGGTACGCCAGCGCGCAGCCGGCAACACCCGCTCGTCTTTCGGTGGCTTGGGCGGGTTGGTGCGACCAGTGATCCGCCGCCAGCCACGTACCAGGATATTGGTGCGCCAAGGCTCGGGCACCACTTTGGTCCGGCGGATCGGCGGCGTGGCCTTGAGGCATACGCGACCGCTGGCGTCGAGCGCCAGCATTTCAGCGTCTTGCAGCTCTTCGGCAGTGCTGAGGGTCAACCGACGGCCGACCGAGGCCTGGGCGGCGTCGGTCGGGGCGTCGAAGGTTTTTGACGAGAGACGCTCATGCAACTCGCTGAACGAGCTGCAGCCCGCCAGCTCGGCGCGCTGCTCGGCCGTCATGGGCAGATGCGCCAGGTACTCGGACAGAGTCTCGGGCGTTATTTGGGAATTACTCATCGGCAGGCAACTGATAGCTCCAGGTTTCGGTCAGGACTTGCTCGGTCTTGATCGGCTCCGGAGTGGCTGGGGCAGCTTCTGGCTGCTGGGCTTGCTTGTCTTTCGCGTCTTTCTTGGCCTGTTTCTCGTGCTGCTTGGCCAGGACTTTGTCGGCCTTCAACACATGGTTGGAAACCGGCTCAGGCTCTGGCTGCACGATATCCTGCACCAGTGCCGCACGCATTTCAGTCGGCTTGCCCGCGTCCTTGATCTTCATGCGCAGGGTCAGGCGCCAGCCTTTGGTGTGCTCGTTGTAGCGCACACTATTTTCAACCAGCTCGGCGTTGTCACTGACACTCACCTGGCTGCGTACCGGGGCGTCCGGCAGCAGTTTCTTCAGGGACGGGCCTTCGAAGTCCACCAGGTAGGCCACGCTGCCATCCGGCTGACGGATCAGGTTCGATTGCTTCACGTCCCCCGTGGAACGCAGGGTCTGCTTGACCCAGGCGCTCTCCGGCGAATGGAAGGCAGCGTCGTCCAGGGTCCAGTGCAGGCGGTAGGACACGTCCAGCGGCTTGCCGACTTCCGGCAGTTCGGCCGGGCTCCAGAACGCCACGATGTTGTCATTGGTTTCATCGGCCGTCGGGATCTCTACCAGATCGACGGTGCCCTTGCCCCAATCGCCCTCAGGCTCGATCCAGGCGCTTGGGCGCTTGTCGTAGTTGTCGTCCAGGTCTTCGTAGTGGCTGAAGTTGCGGCCACGTTGCAGCAGGCCGAACCCACGCGGGTTCTCGACGCTGAAGTTGCTGACCGACAGGTGTTTAGGGTTGTTCAACGGGCGCCAGATCCACTCGCCGTTGCCGGCATGGATCGACAGGCCGCTGGAGTCGTGCAGCTCGCGACGGTAGTTGAGGACCTTGGACGGCTGGTTGGCGCCGAACAGGAACATCGAGGTCAACGGGGCCACGCCCAGCTTGCTGACCTTGTCGCGCAGGTACATCTGCGATTTCACATCGACTACGGTGTCGGTGCCAGGACGCAGGATCAGGCGATAGGCGCCAGTGGCGCGCGGCGAATCCAGCAGGGCGAAGATCACCAGGTGCTTGTCACCCGGCTTTGGACGTTCGATCCAGAACTCGGTGAAACGCGGGAACTCTTCGCCGGACGGCAGTGCGGTATCAATGGCCATCCCACGGGCAGACAGGCCATATACCTGGTCCTTGCCCACGACGCGGAAATAGCTGGCGCCGAGCAGGGTCATGATTTCGTCTTGCTTGTCGGCCTTGTTGATCGGGAAAAGCACACGGAAACCGGCATAACCCAGCTGTTCAGTGGCCTTGGGATCGAATTTCACGTCGCCGAAATCGAAACGCGTCGGGTCGTACTTGATTTCATGCACGCTGTCGGCAGTGACTTCGTTGATTTTCACCGGCGTGTCGAAATGCATGCCCTGATGATAGAAGGACAGCTTGAACGGGGTGTTCTGATCGGCCCACTCGGCTTTTTCATTGCGGAAACGAATCTTCTGGTAGTCAGCGAATTTCATTTCGCGGAATTCGTTCGGCAGATTGCTGCGCGGAGCTTCGTATTTCTGCCCGGCCAGCTCTTTTGCCTTGGCCGACACATCATCCAGACTGAATGCCCACAGTTGACCCGCGCCGAACAGGCACAACAGGGCAGAGCCCGTCACCAGTGCGTTTCGTAACCGTTTGGCAGACAATTTTGGTGCATTACAGGGACTAACAATCACGAGCAACCCTCGCCGAAAACAGATCAAAAAACCAACGGCCAGCTATCTATATGCCAGGTTGGCGAGCAATGTTCCGACTCCCCTGGGGCCAAATGATTCCCCAAAGGCTATCGGACAAGTCTCTACCTAAGTCAAAAATGGACCAAACAACGCTGATCCCCGTAGCGCGCGATTATCTAGTAGCCCGCGAGACAACGCATCAGGGACAGTGAAGTATTTGTAGCGAAAACCTGCGTTTTTCAGCATTAAAGTCGTTTTTAATACATTCATGTCTGTAAGAGGAAGGTCACAGGGCCATCATTGACCAAATGCACCTGCATATCGGCGCCAAAACGCCCTGAAGCCACCTTGCCATGCAATTGTTGCGCTTGTAACCACAAGTGATCAAAAAGCGCTGCCCCCAGGGCCGGTGGAGCCGCTGTGGAGAAACTGGGCCGCAGCCCGCTTTTTGTGTCCGCCGCCAGGGTGAACTGCGACACCAGCAGCAAACCGCCGCCGATATCCTTGAGCGACAGGTTCATCTTGCCCTCGTCGTCACTGAACACCCGATAGTTAAGCAGCTTGTGCAATAGTTTGTCGGCGCTCTCGGGCGTATCTGAAGGTTCGACGGCGACCAGCACCAGCAAACCCTGGTCAATCGCACCCACGACCTCCCCGGCGACTTCGACGCGGGCGCCACGCACCCGCTGCAACAGGCCCTTCATGCTTCTTCAGGGGGCAGATCAAGCAGGCGCCGTGCCATTTCGCCGGTCGCACGCACCAAAGCGTCGGTGATACCCGGCTCGGAGGCAGCATGCCCGGCCTCGCGAATCACCTGTAGCTCGCTGTTGGGCCAGGCCTGATGCAGCTCCCAGGCGTTATCCAGCGGGCAGATCATATCGTAGCGACCGTGGATGATGACGCCGGGCAGATGAGCGATCTTGTGCATATCGCGAATCAGCTGGTTGGGTTCCAGGAAGGAGTTGTTGGTGAAGTA
Source organism: Pseudomonas libanensis (assembly GCF_001439685.1). GTDB lineage: Bacteria > Pseudomonadota > Gammaproteobacteria > Pseudomonadales > Pseudomonadaceae > Aquipseudomonas > Aquipseudomonas libanensis. The sequence goes on along the minus strand of NZ_JYLH01000001.1, from coordinate 298,830 downwards.
ATGACATTCGATGCGGGCAATGGACAAGGCGCGCTGCGGCTCGGAGAAGCGCTCGACATGCTGCGGGCTCGGGCACAGGCCCAGCATGCGCCCTTCCCAACCGGACCAGGCCTTGGCTGCGTGCATCTGGGCGATCTGGTCGTTGCCGGTCAGGCGCTTGTGGTAGGCGGCGATCATGTCGTGGCGCTCTTCCACCGGGATCGGCGCCAGGTAGTCCTGCCAGTAATCCGGGAACAGGCGGCTCGCACCCTCCTGGTAGAACCAGTGGATGTCCTGCGGGCGGGCGAGGAAGATGCCGCGCACGATCAGGCCAAGCACGCGTTCGGGATGGGTTTGCGCGTAGGCCAGGGCCAGGGTCGAGCCCCACGAGCCGCCGAACAGCACCCACTTGTCGATGCCCAGGTGCTCGCGGATGCGCTCCAGGTCGGCGACCAGGTCCCAGGTGGTGTTGTTTTCGAGGTTGGCGCGCGGGGTCGAGCGACCGCAGCCACGCTGGTCGAAGGTCACAATATGGTACAGGTTCGGGTCGAAGTAGCAGCGGCTCTGGGCGTCGCAACCGGCACCTGGGCCACCGTGGATGAACACGACGGGCAAGCCTTCGGGGGAGCCACTTTCATCGACATACAGGGTGTGGGTGTCATCGACAGCCAGATCGTGCCGGGCGTAGGGTTTGATCTGCGGGTACCAAGTCTGCATTGCGCGCTCCGTAGGGTGTCGGGTTCATCCCTGGGGGGACGTCTATTATTGTGCCGTCCGGCATCATAAACCCGAATTGTGCAATGAGCATGTCCTTGAGCACTTAGACCTGTGTCAGCAGTTCGCTCCGCAGATAATCCTACAGTCGGCCCCTCCAGCCCCTCCGACATTTGGACTGTGTGAATGCAGTCAAAATGTGGGAGGGGGCTTGCTCCCGATAGCTATTTGAGCAACACCCTGAATCATCGGTACCGGCTTTGCCCCCAAGACAAAAACCCTTGCAGCAGCTGCTTCAACACCACCTGGGTCGGCTCGGCCAGGTCGGGACGATAGCGAAACGGTTCAAACTCCTCCATATACGCGCTCTGGCACAACTCCAGCTGCACCGCATGAATATCCTGCGCAGGGTCACCGTAATGCCGGGTGATATGGCCGCCCTTGAAGCGCCCGTTCAGCACATGGGTGTACTGGGGGTGCGCGGCGCAGATGGCTTCGAGCTGGCTGGCCAATTCCGGATCGCATGCAGCGCCGTTGAAGGTACCCAGGTTGAAGTCCGGCAATTTGCCGTCGAACAGGTGCGGGATTACCGAGCGAATCGAGTGCGCATCAAACAGCAACGCATAGCCGAACTCGGCCTTGAGGCGTGCCAGTTCTTCTTGCAGTTGGCGGTGATAAGGACCCCAGATCTTCTGCAGGTAGGTCGCACGCTCTTCCTCGGAGGGCGTCTGCCCTTCACGGAACAACGGCACGCCATCGAACAGCGTCTCCGGGTACAGGCCGGTGGTGGCGCCTGCATAAAGCGGCTTGTTATCCGAGGGCCGGTTCAAGTCGATGACAAACCGCGAATACTCTGCCGCCAGGGTGCTGGCGCCCAGTGCTTCGGCAAAGTCATACAACAGGGGGATATGCCAGTCGGTGTCCGGCAGGTTTTGCGCCTCGGGGATCAACCCGGCCTCGACCGCAGGGGTCAGGCGCAGGCCGGCGTGGGGCATGCTGATCAGCAGCGGTACGCGGCCTTGTTTGAATGTCAGGACCTTATCCACAACAGAGCTCCTTAAACAGTGACATCGGCGCCATGGCGCACGACGCGTTTATCCAGCTCGCCGCCCAGCCAGTAGGCCAGGTCGGCGGGGCGATCGATCTGCCAGGCGACAAAATCGGCGACCTTGCCCGCTTCCAGGGAACCATGGGTGTCGCCCAGGCCCAACGCGGTGGCCGCGTGTTGCGTGGCGCCGGCCAGGGCTTCTTCGGGGGTCATGCGAAACAGGGTGCAGGCCATGTTCAGCATCAAACGCACCGACAGCGCCGGGGAAGTGCCAGGGTTGAGGTCGCTGGCAATGGCGATCTTCACGCCGTGCTTGCGCAGGGCCTCCATCGGCGGCAACTGGGTTTCACGCAGGAAGTAGAAAGCCCCCGGCAGCAAGACGGCAACGGTGCCGGCAGCGGCCATGGCGATGGCGTCTTCTTCGGTCATGAACTCCAGATGGTCCGCCGACAGCGCCTGGTAACGTGCGGCCAGGCTCGAGCCGTGCAGGGACGAAAGTTGCTCGGCGTGCAGCTTCACCGGCAGGCCGAGTTGCTGGGCTACTTTAAACACACGCTCAACCTGCTCGGGGGAAAACGCCAGGTATTCGCAGAAGGCGTCCACCGCATCCACCAACCCTTCTGCAGCCAGGGCCGGCAGCATCTCGGTGCAAATGTGCTCGATGTAGGCGTCGGCGCGGTCCTTGTATTCCGGCGGCAACGCGTGGGCCGCCAGGCACGTGGCGCGAACACTGACCGGCAGCGCTTCACCCAGGCGCCGGGCCACGCGCAGCATCTTGCGTTCGTTGGCTAGGTCCAGGCCGTAGCCGGATTTGATCTCCACCGTGGTCACGCCGTCTCGCAGCAAACTGCGCAGGCGCTTTTCAGCGCTGGCAAACAGTCCATCTTCCGTGGCAGCGCGGGTGGCACGCACGGTGCTGGCAATACCGCCGCCCTTGGCCGCGATGTCGGCGTAGCTGACGCCTTCGAGGCGCTGCTCGAATTCGCCGCTGCGATTGCCGCCGAACACCGTGTGGGTGTGGCAATCGATCAGCCCGGGGGTGACCCACGCGCCTTGCAGGTCATGCACCTGGGCGTAATCGGCCGTGGGTGCCTGGCTGCGGGGGCCGACCCACTCGATGAGCGAGCCGACAGTCACCATGGCGGCGTCCTCGATGATCGAGTATTTGCCCTGGGCCATGGTTGCGACGTGGCAGTGGTGCCAAAGGGTTTTCATCAACGCCTCCCTAAGTTATCGATGAGACAAGGCCGGGTCGTAGTGGACCCTGGCCGTTTGCCCGGCGGCGGGCTTGACCCACAGCAAGTAAGCGAGGATCAGCAGCACGATCCACACGGCGCCGACCATCAAGGCCGCCTGGGTGTCCGGGAAGTAACCGAGCACGCCAAACACAAACAGCATGAACACAATGGCCGCTGCCGGCGCATAGGGCCAGAACGGTACCGGGAATTTCAGCTCGGCGACCTGTTCCTTGGTCATGGAGCGACGCATGGCGACCTGGGTGAACAAAATCATCAGCCACACCCACACGGTGGCGAAGGTGGCAATCGACGCGATCAGCAGGAACACGTTTTCCGGGATCAGGTAGTTGAGCACCACACCGCCGAGCAACGCGGCGCCCATCACCACTACAGTCATCCATGGCACGCCCTGCCTGGACAACTGTGCAAATCCCTTAGGCGCCTGCCCTTGCTGGGCCAGGCCGTACATCATGCGGCCAGCGCCGAAGATGTCGCTGTTGATCGCCGACACGGCCGCCGAGATCACCACGATGTTGAGGATGGTCGCCGCCGAGCCGATCCCAAGGTTGCTGAAGATCTGCACGAACGGGCTGCCCTGGCTGCCAATCTGCGGCCATGGGTAGATCGCCATCAGCACGAACAGGGTCAGCACATAGAACAACAGGATGCGCAGCGGCACCGCGTTGATCGCCTTGGGGATCACCCGCTGCGGGTCCTTGGCTTCGCCGGCCGTGATGCCGATGATTTCGATCCCGCCAAAGGCAAACATCACTACCGCAAACGAGGCAATCAGCCCGCCGATGCCGTTGGGCATGAAGCCGCCGTGGGCCCACAGGTTGCTCAAGCCACTGGCCTGGGTTTCACCCGCCGAGTGAATGCCGAACAGCATGATGCCGAAACCGCCGAGGATCATCGCCACGATGGCGCCGACCTTGAGCAGCGACAACCAGAACTCCATCTCGCCAAAAACCTTGACGTTGCACAGGTTCAGGCCGCCGATCAAAAACACGATGCCCAGCACCCAGACCCAACGGGCGACTTCGGGAAACCAGAAGCCCATGTAGATGCCGAAGGCGGTGACGTCGGCCAGGCAGACGATGATCATTTCAAACGCATAGGTCCAGCCGAGGATAAACCCGGCCATTGGCCCCAGGTAGGTGCTGGCGTACTGGCCGAAGGAGCCGGACACCGGGTTGTGCACAGCCATCTCACCGAGGGCGCGCATCACCATGAACACTGCGGCGCCGCCGATCAGGTAGGCCAGCAGCACGGCAGGGCCGGCCATTTGGATGGCCGAGGCGGAGCCGTAGAACAGCCCGGTGCCGATCGCGGAACCCAGCGCCATGAAGCGAATATGGCGGGCGTTGAGCCCGCGTTTCAAACCTTTTTCTTGCTGGTGCATTTCTCTTCCCTATTATTCTTATCCCGAGAAAATCTGAATCTGGCGAAAATCAATGTGGGAGCTGGCTTGCCTGCGATGGCGGACTTCCAGCCAGCCCATCTGGCGCAGATACACCGCTATCGCAGGCAAGCCAGCTCCCACATTGGGTACCGGTGAGCTTAAAGGCTCGGCAGCAACTTGGCCGGCACCAGCTCATTCAGGCAACGGGTGGCAAGCAGTTCGCTGGCGGCATTGATGTCCGGGGCAAAGAAGCGGTCCTTGTCGTAGAACGCTACTTTGTCGCGCAGGATGCTCCGGGCTTTTTCAAGCGCAGGCGAGGTTTTCAAGCCGTCGCGCAGGTCCAGGCCCTGGCAGGCTGCAAGCCATTCCACCGCGAGAATGCCACGGGTGTTCTCGGCCATTTCCCACAGGCGCTTGCCCGCGGCCGGGGCCATGGAGACGTGGTCTTCCTGGTTCGCCGAGGTCGGCAGGCTGTCGACGCTATGGGGATGGGCCAATGCCTTGTTCTCGCTGGCGAGTGCAGCGGCAGTGACCTGGGCAATCATGAAACCGGAGTTCACCCCGCCATTACCCACCAGGAACGGCGGCAGTTGCGACATGTGCTTGTCCATCATCAGCGAGATACGCCGCTCGCTCAGGGAACCTATTTCGGCGATGGCCAGGGCCATGTTGTCGGCCGCCATGGCCACCGGTTCGGCGTGGAAGTTACCGCCGGAAATCACGTCGCCTTCGGCGGCAAATACCAGCGGGTTATCCGACACCGCGTTGGCTTCGACCACCAGCACTTCGGCAGCCTGGCGGAACTGGGTCAGGCACGCGCCCATGACCTGTGGCTGGCAACGCAGGGAGTACGGGTCTTGCACCTTGTCGCAGTTCTGGTGCGACTGCGACACCTGGCTGCTTTCGCCCAGCAGGTCACGATAGGCCGCAGCCGCATCGATCTGTCCACGCTGACCACGCGCCGCATGAATACGCGCATCGAACGGCGAGCGCGAACCCAGTACGGCTTCTACGGTGAGGCCGCCGCAGGCAAGGGCGCCGGCGAACAGGTCTTCGCCTTCGAACAGGCCGCGCAATGCATAAGCGGTGGATACCTGGGTGCCATTGAGCAGGGCCAGGCCTTCTTTGGCGGCCAGGGTCAGCGGCGTGAGGCCGGCGATTTTCAGCGCTTCGGTGGCTTCCAGCCATTGGCCCTTGTGGCGTGCCTTGCCTTCGCCAAGCAGTACCAGGGACATGTGCGCCAACGGCGCCAGGTCACCGGAGGCGCCGACCGACCCCTTGAGCGGAATGTGCGGGTACACCTCGGCATTGATCAGCGCGATCAGCGCGTCGATCACCTGGCGACGGATCCCGGAGAACCCGCGGCTGAGGCTGTTGACCTTGAGCACCATGACCAGCCGCACCAGCGCATCGCTGATCGGCTCACCGACGCCTGCGGCGTGGGACAGCACCAGGGAACGCTGGAGGTTTTCGAGGTCTTCGCTTGCGATACGGGTCGAGGCGAGCAGGCCGAAACCGGTGTTGATGCCGTAGGCGGTGCGGTTCTCGGCGAGAATCTGCTCCACACAGGCAACGCTGGCTTCAATCTGGGCCGAGGCGCTGTCATCCAGGCTGAGGGTTACCGGCTGCTGGTAGATGGCCCGCAGTTGGGCGAGGGTCAGTTGGCCTGGAATCAGGTTTAGCGCAGTCACATTCATACTCCTTGTGAATTGTTCTTAGGTGTTCAGTGCAAATTCGGTAATGCAGTGTCTTTAAGCAGCTGGGCAGCGGCGGCAATATCCGGCGCCAGCCAACGGTCCTGCTCGTAAGCGGGGACCACTTCGCGCAGCAAGCGCCAGGCGTGGTCGGTGCCCACGCCGAAGCGCTGGTCCTTGAGGAATTCGAACGCCTGGGCTGCCAGCAGGTACTCGATGGCGAGGATCTGGGTGACGTTGGCCAGCACCTGGTGCAGCTTGAGCGCGGCGTTGGTGCCCATGCTCAAGTGGTCTTCCTGCAGGCCCGAGGTGACGAAGTTGTCGAGCACCGCCGGTTGCGCCAGTTGGCGGTTCTGCCCGCACAAGGATGCGGCGACGTACTGCACGATCATCATCCCGGAGTTGACCCCGGGGTTGCTGACCAGGAACGCCGGCAAGCCGCTGACGTGCGGGTTGATCAGGCGGTCCAGGCGACGCTCGGCCACCGAGCCGATTTCGGCCATGGCAATCGCCAGCATGTCGGCGGCCAGCGCTACGGACTGGCCGTGCGGGTTGGCCTGGGATACCACGCGATAGTTATCCGGGGTGCCAAGCAGCAGTGGGTTGTCCGTGGCGCTGTTGAGTTCAGTCTCGATCTGGCGGGTGGCGTGCTCAAGCTGATCGCGAGCCGCGCCGTGGATCTGCGGGATCGAGCGAATGCTCAGGGCGTCCTGGGTGCGAATACCTTTGCTGCTGGCGATGACTTCGCTGCCGTCGAGCAAGGCGCGCAGGTTGCTGCCGACCTGCTGCATGCCCGGGTGCGGCTTGAGGGCGATGATCGCTTCGTCAAAGGCGTCGATCTGGCCGCGTTGGGCTTCGAAGCTCATGGCACCGATCACATCGGCCCATTGCAGCAGATGGTGGGCATCGGCCAGGGCCAAACAGCTCAGGCCGGTCATGCACGGCGTGCCGTTGACCAGGCAAAGGCCGTCCTTGGCGCCGAGCACCACGGGTTGCAAGCCTTCAGCCTGCAAAGCGTGTTGCGCCGTGACCACCTGGCCGCGATAGCTCACATTGCCGACGCCGAGCAAGGCCACGCCAACATGGGCCATGTGGGTCAGGTAACCTACCGAACCCTGGGACGGCACTTGCGGGGTGATGCCGTGATTGAGCAGCGCCAGCAACGAGTGCACCACCTGTGGGTGCAGGCCGGACTTGCCGTGGCTGTAGTTGATGATTGCCGCGCAGATGATCACGCGGGTCTGCTCGTCGCTGAGCACCGGGCCGACGCCACAGGCGTGGCTCAACAGTGTATTGCGCGACAGCTGGCTCAATTGCTCGCCCTTGAGCGACACATTGCACAAGGCGCCCAGGCCGGTATTGACGCCATAGGCGCGCTCGCCGCTGGCGACGATGCGTTGCACGATGGCCTGGGCGTTGTCGATGCGCGCCCAGGCCTGGCCCGAGAGCTCGAGCACGGCGCCATGGCGAGCCACGGCGGCCACGTCCTGCCAGCGCATCGGGGTGTCGGCGATGATGATTGTTGTTGTTGCCTGGGGCATCTTCATACCTTCTTCAATTCTTGTGCAGCCTTACCGGCCCCATCGGGGGCAAGCCCCCTCCCACAGGGGAATGCATTTCAAATGTGGGAGGGGGCTTGCCCCCGATGGCGCCAGTCGCCTCACCACAGGGTTGGGCTCAGACCACCGCCGCCCGCCGCTGAACAAACCGATCCACATACTCATCCGCCGGCGAATGCAGGATCTCCCGCGGCGTGCCGACCTGGATCAGCTTGCCGTCCTTGAGGATCGCAATGCGGTTGCCGATGCGCACGGCCTCGTCGAGGTCGTGGGTGATAAATACGATGGTCTTGTGCAGGGTCTTTTGCAGCTCGAGCAACTGGTCCTGCATCTCGGCGCGGATCAGTGGATCGAGGGCGCTGAAGGCTTCGTCCATCAGGATGATGTCGGTGTCGGCCGCCAAGGCGCGGGCCAGGCCCACACGCTGGCGCATGCCGCCGGAAAGCTGGTGCGGATATTTGTTTTCATAGCCCTTGAGGCCCACGGTTTCGATCCAGTGCAGGGCACGCTCAGCACACACCTGCTTGGTTTCGCCACGTACTTTCAGGCCGTAGGCAACGTTGTCGAGCACGCTCTTGTGGGGCAACAGGCCGAAGCTCTGGAACACCATGCTGATCTTGTGCCGGCGGAATTGGCGCAGGGCGTCCATGTCCAGTTGCAGGATGTCTTCGCCGTCCACCAGGATCGCGCCGCTGGTGGGGTCGATCAGGCGATTGAAATGACGTACCAGGGTGGATTTACCAGAACCTGACAGGCCCATGATCACGAAGATCTCACCAGTGCCGATGCTCAGGGACAGGTCATTGACGCCGACCACGCAGCCGGTCTCGGCCAGTACCTGGTCCTTGGTCTTGCCTTGGCCGATCATGGCCAGGGCATCCTTGGAACGGGCGCCGAAGATCTTGAAGACGTTCTTTACTTCGATTTTGCTGACGGTAGTCATTTGCTCGCCTCATGCCGTGGACGACCATAGGCCTGGGTAATGCGGTCGATGACCACTGCGAGAATCACGATCGCCAGCCCGGCTTCCAGGCCACGGCCGACGTTGAGGGTCTGGATGCCGACAAGCACGTCTTCGCCCAAGCCACGGGCGCCGATCATCGAGGCGATCACCACCATCGACAGCGCCATCATGGTGGTCTGGTTGATCCCGGCCATGATGCTCGGCAACGCCAGCGGCAGTTGCACGCCGAACAGTTGCTGCCAGCGGTTGGCGCCGAAGGCGTTGATGGCTTCCATGACTTCGCCATCGACCTGGCGAATGCCCAGGTCCGTCAGGCGAATCAGTGGCGGCGCGGCGTAGATCACCGTGGCGAAGATCGCCGGGACCTTGCCCAGGCCGAACAGCATCAGCACCGGGATCAGGTACACGAAGCTCGGCATGGTCTGCATGATGTCCAGCAGTGGCATCAGCACCGAACGCAGGCGATTGCTGCGCGCCGACAGGATGCCCAGGGGAATGCCGATCAGCACCGAGATCACCGTGGCGACCATCATCAGGGCCAGGGTTTGCATCAGCTTGTCCCACAGGCCAACGGCGCCCACCAGGAACAGCAAACCGACGATCACCGCCGTGGTTACCAGTTTGCGCGTGGCGTGCCAGGCAACGCCGCCGACGATGGCCAGCATCAGCCACCAGGGCGCCATGCGCAGCAACCCTTCCAGGTTGACGATGGCCCATAGCAGGGTGTCGGAGATGTGCCGGAACACATCGCCGTAGTTGGTAACCAGCGAGTCCACCCAACCGTTGACCCAGTCGGCGATGGAAAACGTAAAACTCTCAGGAAACATATCGTGCTCTCGATCCAGTGGGTTGTGGCCAGCCGCCCGGCCACCCCGAGGGTAGCCGTGCACACTTGACCTACAAGGCCGCGTCGATTTTCTTGGCTGCGTCGTCGCTCACCCAGGCGTGCCAGACTTCAGGATGTTCCTTGAGGAAAATTTTCGCCAGTTTGGGCGACTCGATGCGCTCCTTGGCCATGCGGCCGAGGTTCTGGTTCAGCAGGTCGATGGGCAGGTTGACCTTTTCCAGTACGGCCACCAGTTCCGGGGCTTGCTCGTGGAAGGTCTTGGACAGGCCGACCTTGATACTCACGCGCTTATCCACGCCGGGTTTTTCTTCCAGCTTGACCAGGTCGACCTGGCCCATCAGCGGCGTCGGCGACCAGTAGTAGAACAGGATCGGCTCGCCGCGCTTGTAGCTCGACAGCACCGCCGCATCCAGCGCCGGGCCGGTGCCCGGGCGGAAGTTGGTGTAGGTGCTTTCCAGGCCGTAGCTCTTGAGCATTTCGCTGTTGTCCAACTCGCAGGTCCAGCCGGCCGGGCAGTTGTAGAAGCGGCCCTTGGAGGGTTCTTCCTGATCCTTGAATACCGAGGCGTACTTGGCCAGGTCGGCGATGTTTTTCAGCTCCGGAGCCTTGGCTTCCAGCTTGCGCTTGGCGTCGCCTTCGATCACATAACGCGGTACGTACCAGCCTTCGACCGCACCCACCACCGGTGCACCGACGCCCACGACCTTGCCGGCCTTCTCGGCCTTGTTCCAGACTTCACTGCGGCCTACCCACTCCTCGGCGAATACCTGGATGTCATTGCTGCCCAGGGCGTTTTCCATGGTGATGGAATTGCCCGGCAGGCTGTCGGTTTTGCAGTCGTAGCCTTTTTCCAGCACGGTTTGCAGGATGTCGGTGAGCAACATGCCGCTTTCCCAGTTCAGGCCGGCGAATTTCACCGGTTTGCCGGATTCGCACCAGCCGGCCGCCTGGACGCCGGCGCTTGCCAGCAAGCCAGCCGAGAACAAGGTAGCCAGCAAGGTCTTATTCATAGTCATTGTTGTGACGCTCCCAATCATGAAATGGATTACGGCAGTCAGTAGGCGTCCTGCCCTGTCCACGTCCCATCAGGCTTGTGCAGCCAGCCCGTTTGTTGTGGGTAAAGCGCCCTGCTCTTTTGGCAGGATCAGATGATCGGGTACCGTGCCGTGCCATTTTTTCGCACACACGTAATACAGGGCCGCCGGCAGTACCAGGCCGATGATCCAGGAAATATCCACGCCACCCAGGGCGGCCACCAAAGGGCCGGTGTAGAACTTGGTGGAGATGAACGGCAACTGCACCAGCACGCCGAAGATATAGACGCTGATACCCAGCAGGTTCCAGCGCCCGTAGCGGCCGTTCGGGTCGGCCAGTGCTGGCACGTCATAGCGCTCGCGGGTAATGCAGTAGTAATCCACCAGGTTGATCGCACTCCAGGGCGTAAAGAACGCCAGCAGGAACAGGATGAACGACTTGAACGCACCGAGGAACGAATGCTGGCCGAGCAACGCGATCAGGGTCGCCGCGCCGACGATGGCCAGCACGAACGCCAGCCGCTGCAGACGCGTGACCTCCAGGCGACCACGGAAACCGCTGACGATGGTCGCAATGCACATGAAGCTGCCATAGGAGTTCAGGGTCGAGATGGTGACCTTGCCGAACGCGATGCTGAAATACAGCAATGCAGCGGTGGCACCCGTGCCGCTCAAGCCCACGATATAGGCCACTTCATGACCGGCGAACTGCCCGTTGGACATCGCCGCGGCAAACACGCCGAGAACCATCGCCACTTGTGCACCGACGACCGAACCTGCGCCAGCGGCGAGAAAGGTTTTCACCGAGGAGGTCTTGCTTGGCAGGTAACGCGAATAATCCGCCACGTAAGGGCCGAATGCGATCTGCCAGGACGCCGCAAGCGACACAGCCAACAGGAAACTGCTCCAGCTGAAATGACGGATTTGCAGGAGCGCGCCAACGTCGGTCTGGCTCATCAACCGACTGAACAGGTAGATAAAGGCAATCACGCCAACGACGCTGGCGACACGGCCGATGAAATGGATCACCCGATAACCCAGCACGGTGACCAGCACGATGACACTGGCGAAGATCAGGATGCCGACACTGTCGCTGACCCCAAACAACTGCCCCAGCGCCTGACCCGACAGCACGGTCCCGGTTGCGGTGAAACCCAGGTACATCAAGCACACCAGCACGATCGGGATGGCCGCGCCATACACGCCGAACTGCACCCGGCTGGAAATCATCTGCGGCAGGCCAAGCTTGGGGCCTTGGGCCGCATGCAAGGCCATGACGCCGCCGCCAATCAGTTGACCGACCAGCAGGCCGATCAACGACCAGAACACATCACCGCCCAGCACCACGGCCAGGGCCCCGGTGACAATCGCGGTGATTTGCAGGTTGGCGCCCATCCACAGGGTGAACTGGCTAAATAGACGACCATGTCTTTCCGCTTCCGGGATGTAGTCGATCGAGCGCCTTTCGATCAACGGGGTGGTGTCATTCGCAGCCATGTTGTTCAACCTCTGATGGATTGTTTTGTATGCATCTTGCTCTTCTGTGGGAGCTGGCTTGCCTGCGATAGCATCACCTCGGTCTTACTGTCAGACCGCGTCGTCTCCCACAGGTATTGCGCCAGCCGTTACTTGATCATTGGGAGGTTCAGGCCCTGTTCTTTAGCGCAGTCGATAGCAATCTGATAACCCGCATCCGCGTGGCGCATCACCCCGGTCGCCGGGTCGTTGTGCAACACGCGGGCAATCCGCTCGGCCGCCTCGTCAGTACCGTCGCAGACGATCACCATGCCCGAATGCTGGGAGAAGCCCATGCCCACACCGCCGCCGTGGTGCAGCGAGACCCAGGTCGCGCCGCTGGCGGTGTTGAGCAAGGCGTTGAGCAGTGGCCAGTCGGACACGGCGTCGGAGCCGTCCTGCATGGCCTCGGTTTCGCGGTTCGGGCTGGCCACAGAGCCGGAGTCCAGGTGGTCACGGCCGATCACCACCGGCGCGGACAGTTCGCCGCTACGTACCATTTCGTTGAAGGCCAGGCCGAGCTTGGCGCGCTGGCCCAGGCCAACCCAGCAGATACGGGCCGGCAGGCCCTGGAAGCTGATGCGTTCGCGAGCCATGTCCAGCCAGTTATGCAGGTGGGCGTCGTCCGGGATCAGTTCTTTGACTTTGGCGTCGGTCTTGTAGATGTCCTGCGGGTCGCCGGACAGTGCAGCCCAACGGAACGGGCCGATGCCACGGCAGAACAGCGGGCGGATATAGGCCGGTACGAAACCCGGGAAATCGAAGGCATTTTCCACGCCTTCTTCCTGGGCCATCTGGCGGATGTTGTTGCCGTAGTCGAAGGTCGGGATGCCTTGCTTCTGGAATTCCAGCATGGCTTTGACATGTACGGCCATCGACTGCTTGGCGGCCTTGATCACGGCGGCCGGCTCGGTCTTGGCACGGGCGCGGTATTCGTCCCAGGTCCAGCCGGCTGGCAGGTAGCCGTTAAGCGGGTCGTGGGCGCTGGTCTGGTCGGTGACCATGTCCGGACGTACACCACGCTTGACCAGTTCCGGCAGGATTTCGGCGGCGTTACCCAGCAGGGCGATGGAGATGGCCTTGCCTTCCTTGGTGTACTTGGCAATGCGTGCCAGGGCGTCGTCGAGGTCGGTAGCTTGCTCGTCGACATAACGGCTGCTCAGGCGGAAATCGATGCTGACCTGCTGGCATTCGATGTTCAGCGAGCAGGCCCCAGCCAGGGTTGCCGCCAACGGCTGGGCCCCGCCCATGCCGCCGAGACCGGCGGTGAGCACCCAGCGACCGGTCAAATCGCTGTTGTAATGCTGGCGGCCAGCTTCGACGAAGGTTTCGTAGGTGCCCTGAACGATGCCCTGGCTACCGATGTAGATCCAGCTGCCGGCGGTCATCTGGCCGTACATGGCCAAGCCCTTGGCATCCAGTTCGTTGAAGTGTTCCCAGCTGGCCCAGTGCGGCACCAGGTTGGAGTTGGCGATCAGCACACGGGGTGCATTGCTATGGGTCTTGAACACGCCGACCGGTTTGCCCGATTGCACCAGCAGGGTTTCGTCGTCGTTCAGATTGGTGAGGCTTTCGACTATCTGGTCGTAGCATTCCCAATTGCGCGCCGCACGGCCAATACCGCCGTACACCACCAGTTCTTTCGGGTTCTCGGCCACTTGTGGGTCGAGGTTGTTCATCAGCATGCGCAGCGGCGCTTCAGTCAGCCAGCTTTTGGCGGTGAGCTTGTTACCGCGGGCGGCGCGGATTTCGACGTCACGGTATTTTGTAGACTTGGTCACTGCTAGGACTCCTCGGCGATCGATGCGCGAACATGGATGGTGCGAAGGAGAGTCTTACGCACACATCTTTACTTGTATGTACAAGCATATGCAATCGAGCGGCCAACTTTTGAAACGAGCCTTGCAGATTTTTTTCGAAGGTGCGCGCAAGCCTTGATAATCAAGGCTTGGAGGTTTAATGAAATTTCTTACGGAGGCGTTTTACAGCAAAGAGGATTTGTCACGACAGCGCGGCTTTGCGTCACGCTGGGGCATTCGGTAACAAATTGGTGCGCGGTCTTGGGGATAGCTCCCACAGTTTTTAATCGCGTGCGGTCAGTTCGATGATGCAGCAGCGGCCAGTGACAGAGATATCCAGCAGCCCAGTGTTACCGTCCACTTGCAGGCAATCATAGTGGCCGAGCTTCTCGCCCAATACCTTCACTTCATCCGCCACGCTGAACACCAGCACCGTCTGCGCCGTGCTGAAGAACCGCTGTACCCCATCCACCCACTGCAAACGCGCGTGATAACGCTCAGGCGAATAGATCAGGTTGAAATCGCGGATTGGCCCGGTAATCAGGCGGCACGTCACTTGGCTGTCTCCCTCGAACGCGAACGGCTGCAACGGTAACAAACCGCGCTGTTCCTCGCCGTCCACGGTCAGCACCATGCCCGCGCCCTTGATCACCGTAATCACGCGCTGGTACCCGGCGAACGTGGAGAATTCGCCCGATTCGGCAATATCGGCAATCGACAGGCGCCAGCCAAATCCATCCAGGCCAGTGCCCGCATCACGGGTGATCTCTTCGGTACTGCCGCCGCCGTTTTTCCACGGCATGCGCACATAGTCGGCAGCGCGCCAGATCTTGACTTCACTCATTTGCTGAACCTCCCTTCCAGGCTGTGACGGGAACCGGGGTGGATCAAGCGCGCAGCGGTTACCGGCTGGCGACCGGACCAGGTACGACGACGAATCAACAGGCACGGTTCGCTTGGCTCGATCTGCAACAGCTTGCACTCGGCTGCGTCGGCAAGGATCGCCTCAACCACGTGCTCGCCCTCGGTCAACGGTGCCACCTGGTTCAAGTAGGCGTAGGGAGTCTGCTGGGTGAAATCCTGTTGCAGGTATTGCGGCGCGACCAGGGCGTTGACGAAACGGTCTTCGATTTGCACGGGGATATCGTTCTCGTAATGCACGATCAACGAGTGGAACACCCGCCCGCCTTCGCGCATTTCCAGGGCCACGGCACGCTCGGAACCGGCGGCTTCTTCGCCCAGGGTGATGACCTGGCACGTGTGCCGATGCCCGCGGGAAGCAATCTCATCGGCAATGTTGTGCACTTCAAACAGCGCTGACTGGCTCTTCGGCTCGGCGACGAACGTGCCGACCCCCTGCATGCGCACCAACATCCCTTCGGCGGTCAGTTCGCGCAGGGCGCGGTTGATGGTCATGCGGCTGAAACCCAACTGGCTGACCAGCTCGCTCTCCGAGGGCACACGGTAATGGGGCGGCCAATTGCCGTTGAGGATCTGCTGGCTGATCATCTGTTTGACGCGGGCATACAAGGGCGCCGGACTTTCGTCCATGTGGGCAGCCAGCGAAGACTTGGCGGGCGGAGTCGGCACAGGGAATCCTTGCAGGAAGAAAAGATGCATAGATTGCCGGAGTTTACCGAGCAGGCAAACGTCTGTATATGTATATACAAATAAACACACGACCGGGGTGCCTTGACCATGTCCGCTTTCTTTGCCGAACGCGCGCTGCTGCCTGATGGATGGGCCAACAATGTACGTCTTGAAGTCAGCGCCGATGGCCTGCTGACCCAGGTTGAGCCCAATGCCAGTGCAGACGCTGCCGAACGGCTCAGGGGCCCGGTATTGGCGGGCATGCCGAACCTGCATTCCCATGCGTTCCAGCGCGCCATGGCGGGCCTGGCCGAGGTGGCCGGCAACCCCAATGACAGCTTCTGGACCTGGCGCGACCTGATGTACCGCATGGTCGGCAAGATCAACCCCGAGCAATTGCAGGTCATCGCCCGCCAGCTGTATATCGAAATGCTCAAGGCCGGCTACACCTCGGTGGCCGAGTTTCATTACGTGCACCACGATGTCAGCGGCCAACCGTACGCCGACCGTACCGAGCTGTCGCGCCAGATCAGCCTGGCGGCCGCCAGCAGCGGGATCGGCCTGACGTTGGTGCCGGTGCTCTATACCCACGCCGGCTTCGGCGGCCAGGCGCCGAATGAAGGCCAGCGCCGTTTTATCAACAGCACCGAAAACTACCTGGACCTGCAAGCACGCTTGCAGCCGATCCTGGCGGCACAACCCGCGCAGCAACTGGGCCTGTGTTTCCACTCTCTGCGCGCCGTCACCCCCCAGCAAATCCACGACGTCCTGGCCGCCAGTGACAAGACTTGCCCGGTGCATATCCATATCGCGGAGCAGCAAAAAGAAGTCGACGACTGCCTGGCCTGGAGCGGCAAGCGCCCGCTGCAGTGGCTGTATGACAATGTTGAAGTGGATGAACGCTGGTGTCTGGTACACGCCACCCATGCCGACCCCGATGAAGTGACACGCATGGCCAAGAGTCGAGCGATTGCCGGTTTGTGCCTGACCACCGAGGCGAACCTGGGCGATGGGATTTTTCCGGCGGTGGATTTCCTCGCCCAGGGTGGACGCATGGGTATCGGGTCCGACAGCCATGTATCACTGAGCGTGGTGGAAGAACTCCGTTGGTTGGAATACGGCCAGCGCCTGCGCGATCAACGGCGTAATCGCCTGTATCGCAGTGATCAGCCGATGGTTGGGCGCACGCTGTTCGATGCTGCGCTGGACGGTGGCGCACAGGCGCTGGGCCAGCCGATTGGTCGCTTGGAAGTGGGTAAGCGTGCGGATTGGATCGTGCTGGACGGTAACGATCCGTACCTGGCCACAGCTACCGAGGACGCAATTCTCAACCGCTGGTTGTTCGCCGGAGGTGATCGGCAGGTGCGCGATGTACTGGTCAATGGCAAGTGGGTGGTGCGGGACGGGCGGCATGCCGGTGAAGAGGAAAGCAGCCGGGCATTCACCCAGGTCCTGAAGGACTTGCTGGACTAACGGCCAACCCATAACAAATGTGGGAGCTGGCTTGCCTGCGATACAGACACCTCGGTGCATCAGTTACACCGGGTTGATGCTATCGCAGGCAAGCCAGCTCCCACATTTGATTGGGGGTGCTGCGAATTACTGGGACGTCTTCGCCATCTGCTTGTCCGACGTACGCCAGATCAACCGCGTGGTGTCATACCCCTGCTGGCGCGCCCTGCTGAGCAAGTCTTCGCGGGTATCTGCGCTCACCGTCGGCGTGCGCGACAGGATCCACATATAGCGCCGGCTCGGGCTGCCGACGATGGCGGTCTTGTAGTCATCGCTCACATACAGCACCCAATAATCGCCCTTGGCGACGCCCGGCAGCAGCGACGTGAACCAGTTATTGAATTCGACCCAAAGCTTGTCGGTCTTGCCGGGCACTTGCGGTGTGGCCGTGCCTTTGGCTTCCTGCCACTTCCACTCAGGTGTCAGGCAGCGGTTGAACACCGACATGTCCCCATCCGGCAGCAAGGTATAGCGCGCTTCGGATTGCGCGCAGTTGCGCTGGAAGTACATGGGCAATCGGGCCAACTCATACCAGGTGCCCTGATACCGCTTGAGGTTGACGTTGCTTGCCGTCTTGGGTTGCAGATCATCGCCAGAATGGCTGGCACAGCCCGCCAAAAACAGGCTGGCGCAAAGGAACAAAACAAAACGCATCATTCTTCTTCTCCCGCAGGCTCGCGCCCCGGTTTACTTCAGGCCTTGCCCGGAAAACATCAGAACTTTGTCACCGGCGTACTGCACGCTGATAAAGCTGTTTTTATCGCCCCAGGTGCAGCTGGACATGCCCAGTGCGCCGGAACAATCGGTCGGCTTGCCCAGCAACGACTCTACCTCGGCCTTGGCCATGCCGGCCGACAATTTCTGGTAGTTTTCTTGAGTGACCTTGCTGCAAGCGGCTAACAGCACGCAAAAAGCCAGCAGGGCGAGACGGCGTAAAGACATGGAAAAGCTCCTGGAGAGACAAAGCAGCTGGGGTATCTGCCAGAAGCTTAGAAGGGAAAAGAGGTGTCTGGTTCCCGACGAGCGAAAACAAAAAAGCCCCGCAAACGCTGAAACGTTTCGGGGCTTCTTCAAGGGTGAACGGCCTCACAACACGGCGGATAATTTATCGCCGTGTATTACTTCTTGTGGTAGCCGGTCACTCGCTCAACTTCTTCCTTCGAACCCAGGAACACCGCCACACGCTGGTGCAGGCCTTCAGGCTGGATATCGAGGATACGCTGGTGGCCATCGGTGGATGCACCGCCCGCCTGCTCGACCAGGAACGACATCGGGTTGGCTTCGTACATCAAACGCAGTTTGCCCGGCTTGGACGGCTCGCGGCTGTCGCGTGGGTACATGAACAAGCCGCCACGGGTCAGGATGCGGTGCACATCAGCCACCATCGCAGCGACCCAGCGCATGTTGAAGTTCTTTTTCAACGGGCCTTCTTCGCCTTCCATCAGCTCGTTGACGTAACGTTTCACCGGCTCTTCCCAGTGACGCTGGTTGGACATGTTGATCGCGAATTCCTGGGTAGAGGCAGGAATCGAAATGTCTTCGTGGGTCAGCACAAAGCTGCCCATCTCGCGGTCGAGGGTGAAGCCCTTGACGCCGTCACCCAGGGTCAGCACCAGCATGGTCTGCGGGCCGTAGATCGCATAGCCGGCAGCCACCTGTTCAGTGCCTGGCTGCAGAAAGGCCTTTTCGTTCAGGGCTTCGTTCTGGCTCAGGTATTCGCTTGGGCAACGCAGTACCGAGAAGATGGTGCCGACCGGTGCGTTGATGTCGATGTTGGACGAGCCGTCCAGTGGGTCGAATACCAGCAGGTAGGCGCCTTTCGGGTATTTGCCCGGGATCTGGTAGGCATTGTCCATTTCTTCGGACGCCATGCCGGCCAGGTGACCGCCCCATTCGTTGGCTTCGAGCAGGATCTCGTTGGAAATTACATCGAGTTTCTTCTGCACTTCGCCCTGCACGTTCTCAGTGCCCATGCTGCCCAGCACGCCACCGAGGGCGCCTTTGGATACGGCGTGGCTGATTTCCTTGCAAGCACGCGCCACCACTTCGATAAGGAAGCGCAGATCAGCAGGCGTGTTGTTGCTGCGGGTCTGCTCGATCAAATAGCGACTCAGGGTAACGCGGGACATGGACGGCTCCGGAGAATGGGGGGCTGAAAACCCGCGCAGTTTAGCGCGAGTCGAGGTGTATTTCCTCTAATCAGAGGATTTAACTCCAATAGAGTTCACGGCTTGCCCGCAGGCTCGGCCCGCTTGGGCGGCAGCGGTGCGAAATACCCCACCACCAGCAGCAGCCCACCCACGCCGATGAACGACACGATCCGCGCCAGGCCGCCGCGGTTACTCAACTCGACAAAGAACAGCTTGGCCACCACCACCGCAATCAGCACCGCACCGACCAGCCATACTTCGCGACGATGGCGCAGGTGACCGCCGATCATCAGGCCGAGGGCGATCAGGGTCCAGACAATCGACAACCCTGCCTGGACCCGCATCGACTCCAGCAGCGCGTCCAAATGGAACGGCACACCACTCCAATGGTGCGCGGTGCGCATCACCAGCGCGGTAAAGAAAGCAAACAACGAGGCACCCACCACCGCCTGGGCGATCAATGTCACTTGCAGCCCACGTTGCGGCGCCACGCTGCGCGACCACAGGTATACCCCGAGCAACGCAAACAGCAGGCCCAGGTCCAGCGGGCTGATCAGCGGCACGTAGGGCAACGGCTTGGCGCTGCCGTCGCTGAACATATTCGCCAGCCAGAACCACGCCAGCATTAATACGGCCAGGGGCAGCGCGGCCAGCACGCGGTACTCACGCGGATAGGCCGACACCGGCCACGGCCAGGCACGTGGTGGTGCCGCGAGCCCCAGATACAGACTTGGCAGAATCGCCCAACCCAGCCAGCGCCAGGCGCTGTATTCGCTCGACAGCAGCATCAGACCGTAGCGCAACTCCAGCGTCAGCACGCCGATCAACATCCAGCAGCCGAGCACATGGGCAACACTCAGCGCTTGCTGCGGCACCAGCAACGCCAGACGGCGCAGCGAAACGAAGTGCAGCGCGAAAACCGCAACCCATGCCAACCCGGCGAGGTTGGCGGCCGGATGGTGGTACTCGTCCCATGTGCCAAGCAGCACCATACCGGCAACCGGCATCAGCAGGGTGCACACCACCCCGAGCGCCGCCCAACGCAGGCGCAGCGCCAGCCAGCACCACAGCCCCGTGCTCAGCGCCGCTGCCGCGTATAACCAGGTCGCGCGCCAATCCGTCTGGGCTGAGCGCCACACTTCGCCGAGCACCGCCAGCCCCCACCACCCCACACCCCAGGCCAGCAGCAGTTTGGAGCTGCGGGTCGATTGCTGATGCCGCAAACACCAGGCGCTGGTCATTGCGGCCAGGGCAATGATCATCGGTGTGTAGAAATGACTGACGGGGTCGAGCGCAAAGCTGATGCCGCTGAGCAGTTGCACGGCCACGGCACAACGCACCCAAGCCTGCGAGCCGAGCCGCTGGCCTGCCCACGCCGTTACCAGACCGGCGAGCGACCAGCCGATGACGCTGCCCTGGGTCGACCACAGCAACGGCGCCAGCAAATACACACACCCCAGACCGAGCACCGCAAGCCACGGCGCGCCTTTACGTTCCCAGGCGCGGGCGTGCTCAGGCGCGGCTTTGTGGACCTGATAGAACGTGAACAGCAACGCTGCGCCTAGCAACAGCGCACTCAGTGCAGGCCCCTCCAGCAGCGTGTCTGTGCCTGGGCGCAACTCGCTGAAAAACGCCAGTGCCGAGCCCAACTGCAGCAACAAGGCAAACGCCCGGGCCAATAGCCGCTGTTGGCGCAAGCCGAGCCAGAAGATTCCGGCGCCCTCCACTGCCCAGGCCGCCGTGGTCCAACGCGCATCGAGCCCCAGGGGAATCGCCAGGCTGGCGAAAATCACCCCAAGGGCCAGGCAGGTTTGCGCCAGCAACAAGGCACGCCCGCCGCTCAGCCAGCGTGCCAGGGCCATGTAGAGAATGCCCAGCGCCAAGGCACTGAACGCTGCGGCAAATTCCAGGTGTTGTACCAATGCGAACTGCAACCCAAAGCCCACCAACGGCGGCCCGAACAACAGGCTGCCGTCGACATAATCGCCCTTGGCCGCCGACCAGCGCAGCCATGCGCCACGGCTTTCGTCCTCAGTTGCATCACCCAACTCCTGCAACTTGCGCCGGGCAAATAACAAGCCGACGGCCAGGTACATCAGGAAAAATACAATCAGGAACGGCTCAGTGCTCCAGAGCATATCCGGCGTATAGGCACGCACACCCCAGGCGAAGCCGATACCGAAGGTGCCGACAAAGCCGATCAGGTTGAGCGGGCGCCAAGCCTTGAACCAGGCGATGGCAAGGATGCCGGCATTGAGCAGGGCGAAGTAGCTGAACAACGTCACATGGCTGCCGGCGCCGGTAGACGCCAGGAGCGGCGCAGCAAAACCGCCCAGCGCGGCCGCGCAGGCCAGGCCCAACGCATCTTGAGTGAGCGCCAGAACCGCGGAAAAAACGGTGACGACCACCAACAGGCCAAACGCCGTGCCCGGGTCGATCAACGGGTGCAAGCGCATCGCGGCGAATACCGTCAGGTACAGCACCGCGATACCGGCGCCTTGCAGCATCAGGCCGTAACTGCTGTTACGTCGCCGCAACCACCAGCCCAGGCCCAGCAGGCCGATGGCAGCCGCCGCTACCCCGGCGTACCGCAGCTCGATCGGCACCACCATGCCTTCCGTGGCATAGCGCAGCAGGAACGCCAGGCCAAGGAACAACAGCACCAAACCGACACGCAGCACGGTATTGCCGCCGAACAGCCAATTGCGTGCAGCGGTGATGGCGCGTTCGATCAGGTTGGGGCTGCGCAGTGGTTCGGGGGCGTGTGGCGCGGCGGCGGGCGCCCAGGCGTCATCCGGTAGCGGCCGGCTCGGCTCGGCAATCATGGCCACAGGCGTCAATTCAACAGGCAGCTCCCAAACCAGTTCGGACGGTTTGGCGACAGGTGCCGGCTCAGGCACAGGGGGGACGGCTGCAACGTTGCTGGTCGGCGTGGGTACTTCCAGCTGCCGCAGGCGCTCGCCCAAGGCTATCAGCGCCTTCTGCGTGGTTTCCAACTGACTGGCCTGCTGCTGCGCCTGGGCGGACAACTGCGACAGGCGAAGCGCCTGGCCGATGCCCAACCCAAACAATGCACCGATACCCGCATCGCTGAACGACTCATCGAGCGCCCAGCCGAGTACCAGGCCAATCAGCATGAAAATCCATTGCATGGTCGATATTCCCTGAGCGAACCGGAGGCCAGTATATCGACGCAGGAGCAATGTGGGAGGGGGCTTGCCCCCGATAGCGGTGGATCAGCTGATACATCCAATGCTGATACTCCGTCATCGGGGGCAAGCCCCCTCCCACATTTTGTGTTGCGGTGTTTAGTCCAGGGCTTTCCAGATCTCGGTGGCGTATTCACGGATGGTACGGTCCGAGGAGAACCAGCCCATCCTTGCCGTATTCAGCACCGCCGAGCGCCACCATTCCTTGGAATCATGCCAATGCGCCTCGACCCGTGCCTGGGCATCCCAGTAGGAATCGAAGTCGGCGCACACCAGGAAGCGGTCGTAGTCGATCAGCCCATCGATCAGGCCGACATAACGCCCCGGATCATCCGGCGAGAACACCCCGCCGCGGATCGCTTGCAGCACGTCGCTCAAACGGTGGGACACGGCGATATCCGGCCCGGCGCTGAATTCACCGGCGTGCTTGCGCGCTTCCACCTGCTGGGCACTGAGGCCGAAGATAAACATGTGCTCGGCACCGACACGCTCGTGCATCTCCACGTTGGCGCCGTCCATGGTGCCAATGGTCAGCGCACCGTTGAGGCCGAACTTCATGTTGCTGGTGCCAGACGCTTCGAAACCAGCGGTGGAGATCTGCTCCGACAAGTCCGCCGCCGGGATGATGCTTTCCGCCAGGCTGACGTTGTAGTTGGGCAGGAACACCACCTTGAGCAAACCCCGTACGGTCGGGTCGTTGTTGACGGTGCGGGCGATGTCGTTGGTCAGCTTGATGATCAGCTTGGCCTGGTGGTAACTGGCCGCAGCCTTGCCGGCGAAGATTTTCACCCTTGGCACCCAGTCGACCTCGGGTTCGGCACGAATCGCCTGGTACAGGGCCACGGTGTGCAGCAGGTTGAGCAGTTGGCGCTTGTATTCGTGGATGCGCTTGACCTGCACATCGAACATCGCCGCCGGGTTGACCGCGATGCCCAGGCGCTCATGGATGATCTCGGCCAGTGCACGCTTGCTGTGCAAGCGCTGTTCGGCGAAGGATTTGCGGAAGGTCTGTTTCTCGGCGAAGGTTTCCAACTCCGTCAGGCGGGTTTCCATGCTATCGAGAATGTCAGGGCCCAGGGCCTGCACCAGCATCTCGGTCAACTTGGGGTTGGCCTGGTAGAGCCAGCGGCGGAAGGTGATGCCGTTGGTCTTGTTGTTGATCCGTTCGGGGTAAAGCTTGTGCAGTTCGGAGAACACCGTGCTGCGCATCAGCTGGGTATGCAAGCCGGACACGCCGTTGACGCTATGGGAGCCGAGGAACGCCAGGTTGCCCATGCGCACGCGGCGGCCGTTGTCTTCTTCGATCAGCGACACGGCGCGCAGTACGTCGAAGTCGTGGATGCCCTTGGCGCGCAGCGAGTCGATGTGCTGGGCGTTGATCAGGTAGATGATCTGCATGTGCCGGGGCAGCATGCGCTCCATCAAACCTACCGGCCAGGTTTCCAGCGCTTCGGGTAGCAAGGTGTGGTTGGTGTAGGAAAGCGTTTCGACGGTGACGTCCCATGCGGCTTCCCACGGAATGTCATGCAGGTCGACCAGCTGGCGCATCAACTCGGCCACGGCGATGGACGGGTGGGTATCGTTGAGCTGGATGGCGGCGTGTTCGCCCAGGCTCAGCACCGAACCGTGCATGTTCTTGTGGCGGCGCAGCAGATCCTGCAGTGAAGCGGAGACGAAAAAATATTCCTGGCGCAGGCGCAATTCCTGCCCGGCTTCGGTGCTGTCGGCCGGGTACAGCACGCGGGAGATGCTTTCGGCGCGGGCCACTTCGGCGACGGCGCCCAAGTGGTCACCGGCATTGAAGCGCTCCAGATGCAAGTCTTCTACGGCCCGTGCACGCCACAGGCGCAGGGTGTTGACGCTGGCGCCGCGCCAGCCGACTACCGGCGTGTCATACGCTACTGCGCGGACGGTCTCGTTGGGCGACCACACCTGGATCATCTTGCCGGAGGCGTCCGCAATAGTTTCGACACTGCCGCCAAAGCCGATCGGGTAAATCACCTCGGCGCGTTCAAATTCCCAAGGGTTGCCAAAATCCAACCAGCGTTCGGTCTGCTCCTGCTGCCAGCCATCGACAATGGCCTGGCGGAACAGACCGTGCTCATAACGGATGCCATAACCGTGGCCGGCAATGCCCAGGGTCGACATGCTTTCCATGAAGCAGGCGGCCAGGCGCCCCAGGCCACCGTTGCCCAACGCCGCGTCGGGCTCCAGCAGGCGAATGCGTTCCAGGTCGACGCCCAGTTCGGACAAGGCTTCGCGGGCGATTTCCAGCACGCCAAGGTTGCTCAGGCTGTCGTAGAGCAAGCGGCCGATGAGGAATTCCAGGGAAAGGTAGTAAACGCGCTTCTGGCCTTTGCGATAAATACGCCGCGTATGGTCCATCCAGTGATCGACCATCTGGTCGCGAGCGGCCAGGGCAATGGCTTCGAACCAGTCATGGTCGAAGGCGTGATCGGGGTCCTTGCCCACCGCGTAGGTGAGTTTGGTCAAGACAGCATCGCGGAATGCGGCTACCTCTGCTTCTCGTGCAAGTGGTTCCTGAGACATCAGTTGCGACCTCGGGCGAGATAGAAGGAGTTGCTAGAGCCTAGACGCTCTGACACACGGCGCCGGCTCTGGTTCGTCAGTTTTTTAACTCATTCACTGTTAAAGGGATTAGATGCAGGGGTCGTGCCCGAACGCCACCGAAGATGAAAAACCTGAAAATATTGTTCAAAAAATCATCAATCCCGGTATGATCGCGCGCCCGGACACCGCCCCACCTTGGAACCCTGATGAAGCCTCAACTGATCGCCGCCGCGGAACTCGACCGTCTCGAAACGTGGCAGAAATATTCCGCCCACATGTGCGGCGGCTGCGTATCCAGCTGCTGCACCCTGCCGGTGGAGGTGAAGATCAAGGACCTGATCCGCATTGGCATCGTCGATGAGTTCGAGCGCGGCGACCCGCCGAAGAACATCGCCAAGCGCTTGCAGAAGGAAGGCATCGTCGAGCGCTACAACAACAAATCCGAGATTTTTACCCTGCAGCGCATGAGCAACAACGACTGCCTGTACCTGGATCGTAAGACGCGCTTCTGCACTATTTATGACAAGCGCCCGGATACTTGCCGCAACCACCCGAAAATCGGGCCGCGGCCGGGGTATTGCGCGTATAAGCCGAAAGAAGTGGTGCGCGAGACTAACTTCAAGACCCTCGATAAGTTCTGATCCAGGGTTTGTGGGGTTCTCAAGGGCCCTATCGGGGGCAAGCCCCCTCCCACATTTCGAATGTGTTCACAGAACAAAATGTGGGAGGGGGCTTGCCCCCGATGAGGCCGGTACAGTCAGCACAAAACCAGCAGGCATAAAAAAACGCCCCCGGCCTTTCGACCGGGGGCGTTTTTCATTCAGCCTGAGTTAACTCAGTTCTTGGCTTTCTTGGCTGCGCGGGTACGCTCGCCTTCGTCCAGGATCTTCTTACGCAGGCGGATCGACTTAGGCGTGACTTCGCACAGCTCGTCGTCCTGGATGAATTCCAGGGCCTGTTCCAGGGTGAAGCGAACAGGTGGAACCAGAGCGATGGTTTCGTCTTTGCCCGAAGCACGCATGTTGTCGAGCTTCTTGCCTTTGGTTGGGTTGACGCCCATGTCGTTGTCACGGCTGTTCAGACCAACGATCTGGCCGTTGTAGATCTCTTGACCGTGTTCAACGAACAGCTTGCCACGCGCCTGGAGGGTTTCCAGGGAGTAGGTCAGCGCCTTGCCGGTTTCTACCGATACCAGTACACCGTTCTGACGGCCGGACATGTCGCCGGACTTCATGGTGTCGTAGCGATCGAAGATCGAGGTCAGGATGCCAGCACCGTTGGTCAGGGTCAGGAACTGGTTACGGAAGCCGATCAGACCACGCGCAGGGATGTTGTATTCCAGACGCACACGGCCTTTGCCATCCGGCACCATGTTGGTCAGGTCGCCCTTACGCAGGCCCATCTCTTCCATGACCTTGCCCTGGGATTCTTCAGGGGTGTCGATGGTGACGTTTTCGAACGGTTCCTGCTTCACGCCGTCAACAGTACGGATGATCACTTCCGGACGACCAACACCCATTTCGAAGCCTTCGCGACGCATGGTTTCGATCAGTACCGAGAGGTGCAGCTCACCACGGCCGGAGACCTTGAACTTGTCAGCCGAGTCGCCTTCTTCAACGCGCAGTGCAACGTTGTACAGCAGCTCTTTGTCCAGACGCTCCTTGATGTTACGGGAGGTCACGAACTTGCCTTCTTTACCGCAGAACGGCGAGTCGTTTACCTGGAAAGTCATGGAAACGGTTGGCTCGTCAACGGTCAGAGGCTTCATCGCCTCGACGTTGTCCGGCTGGCACAGGGTGTCGGAGATGAACAGCGAGTCCATACCGCTCACGCACACGATGTCGCCGGCGAAAGCCTCTTCAACGTCGATACGGTGCAGGCCGTGGTGACCCATCAGCTTCAGGATGCGGCCGTTACGCTTCTTGCCGTCGGCACCGATAGCGACAACCGGGGTGTTCGGCTTGACGCTGCCACGAGCGATACGGCCAACGCCGATAACACCCAGGAAGCTGTTGTAGTCCAGTGCCGAGATTTGCATCTGGAACGGGCCTTCACGGTCAACCTTCGGAGGTGGAACGTGGTCAACGATCGCCTGGTACAGCGGGGTCATGTCTTCAGCCATGGCGGTGTGTTCCAGACCGGCAATGCCGTTCAGGGCCGAGGCGTAGATAACCTGGAAATCGAGCTGTTCTTCGGTGGCGCCGAGGTTGTCGAACAGGTCGAAGATCTGGTCCAGAACCCAGTCCGGACGCGCGCCTGGACGGTCAACCTTGTTGATGCACACGATCGGACGCAGGCCGGCTTCGAAAGCCTTCTTGGTCACGAAACGGGTTTGCGGCATAGGGCCGTCTTGAGCGTCAACCAGCAGCAGAACGGAGTCAACCATCGACATTACGCGTTCTACTTCGCCGCCGAAGTCGGCGTGGCCCGGGGTATCCACGATGTTGATGTGGTAGCCGTTCCAGTTGATAGCGGTGTTTTTTGCCAGGATGGTAATACCGCGCTCTTTTTCCTGGTCGTTGGAGTCCATCACGCGCTCGTCGTTGAGCTCGTTGCGCTCCAGGGTGCCGGATTGACGCAGGAGTTTGTCTACCAGGGTGGTTTTACCATGGTCAACGTGAGCAATGATGGCGATGTTACGTAGATTTTCGATCACTTGTGTATCTCGATCAGAGGATTCGGTGTGCTGACAGGTCGTGGCAGCGATTAACAGTAGAGTCAGGCCTTGCCGTTACAGCTTGACGGCAGAGTCGGGGGGCCGGTGACGCAGGCCACAGGCAAACAGCCCCGGGCTCTTAGCTCGGTCGATAAACGCGCACATTGGCATGCCCCTCACTGAGCAAATGGTGGGCATGCAGGCGACTCATCACGCCTTTGTCGCAATACAGCAGGTACTGACGGCTGTTATCCAGTTCCTTGAAACGCGCGTTCAGTGCGTAGAACGGCAGCGTTTGCACGTCGATGCCAGTAATTTCCAGCGGCTCGTCTTCAGCGGCATCCGGGTGACGGATGTCGATGACGATCTGGCCGGCCAGGGCCTCACTGACTTCTTCGATTTGCACATCCTGGCCCAACTCGTCGATAACGCGATCGATTGGCACCAGCTTGGCGTTCTCGAGCGCACGCTCCAGAATCGCCATGTCGAATTCTTTCTCTTCATGCTCCACGCGATGCCGCTTGGCGTGGGTCTTGGGGTTCACCGAGATGACCCCGCAGTACTCAGGCATGTGCTTGGCAAAGTCGGCAGTGCCGATCTGCTCTGCCAGGTCGATGATGTCCTGCTTGTGGCTGGCGATCAGCGGGCGCAACACCAGCTTCTCGGTAACACAGTCGATGATCGACAGGTTCGGCAGCGTCTGGCTGGACACCTGGGAAATCGCTTCGCCGGTCACCAGCGCGTCGATCTGCAGTTGATCGGCAATTCGCGAGGCAGCGCGCAACATCATACGCTTCAATACCACGCCCATATGACTGTTATCGACTTTGCCGAGAATTTCCCCTAGCACTTCCTCGAACGGCACGCTCACAAATAGCACACGCTGGGAGCTGCCGTACTTCTTCCAGATGTAGTGCGCGACTTCCATCACGCCCAATTCATGTGCACGCCCGCCCAGGTTGAAGAAGCAGAAGTGGCTCATCAGGCCGCGGCGCATGATCTGGTAGGCCGCCACCGTGGAATCGAAACCGCCGGACATCAAGACCAGGGTCTGTTCCAGGGCGCCCAGCGGGTAGCCGCCGATGCTGTTGTGCTGGCTGTGGATCACAAACAACCGTTGGTCGCGAATTTCCATGCGCACTTCAATTTGCGGCGCCTTGAGGGAAATTCCAGCGGCGCCGCACTCGCGACGCAGCTTGCTGCCGACGTATTTCTCGACGTCCATTGAGCTGAACGGGTGCTTGCCGGCACGCTTGCAGCGCACCGAAAAAACCTTGCCTTCCAGCGAGCTGCCGTAGTGCTGCTTGCACTTGTCGGTGATGTCGTCGAAGTCGCCCAGCGGGTACTCATCCACCTGCAGGAAATGCGCGATGCCCGGCATGCAGCTCAGGCGCTCGGTCATGTCCTTCAAGGCTTTGGCGTCGGTAACACGGGTTTCCAGCTCGAGATTGTCCCACACGCCGTTCACCACCACAGCCGGGTCCAAGTCACGGAGCACGGCACGGATGTTCTTGGCCAATTGACGGATGAAACGCGTCCGTACCGGTCGGCTCTTGATGGTGATCTCGGGGAAGACTTTAACGATTAATTTCATGGAAACAGCGCGCGCCGGGCCTGCTGAAAAAGGGGGGCGCGGATTATAGCGGAAATCGCTCAAGGTTTAACCAGTTAATATGCACCGCTTGTGCAATGCACCAAAACAGGTCATTTGCACAAATAAACGCTACATTGCAGTGCGCTATTTATCGCGTTTTTAAAGATTGCACCGTTATAGGGGCCATTTTGAGGCAAAACGGCCATGTTGGCGCACTGGCATGCAATTTGCTCTCTTGTGAGGCAGGTTGCCATGGCGGAGTATCCGCGCCGGCATCACCCACATTCTAAGGGCTAACTCCACTACCCAGCCCGAAGCCACCCGGAGGACACCATGTCGAAGTCGGTTCAACTCATCAAAGATCATGACGTTAAATGGATTGATCTGCGCTTCACGGACACCAAAGGCACTCAGCACCACGTGACCATGCCGGCTCGCGACGCGCTGGATGACGCTTTCTTCGAAGAAGGCAAAATGTTCGACGGCTCCTCCATTGCTGGCTGGAAAGGCATCGAAGCTTCCGACATGATCCTGATGCCGGACGACAGCACTGCCGTGCTCGACCCGTTCACCGAAGACCCAACCCTGATCATCGTCTGCGACGTGATCGAGCCTTCGACCATGCAAGGCTACGACCGCGACCCACGTGCGATCGCCAAGCGTGCCGAGGAATACCTGAAGTCCACCGGTATCGGTGACACCGTATTCGTTGGTCCTGAGCCAGAGTTCTTCATCTTTGATTCGGTCAAGTTCAAGTCCGATATCTCCGGTTCCATGTTCAAGATCTTCTCCGAGCAAGGTTCGTGGATGTCCGACCAAGACATCGAAGGCGGTAACAAGGGCCACCGCCCAGGTATCAAGGGTGGCTACTTCCCGGTTCCGCCGTTCGACCACGACCATGAAATCCGTACCTCC
This sequence comes from Pseudomonas libanensis, assembly GCF_001439685.1. Taxonomy (GTDB): domain Bacteria; phylum Pseudomonadota; class Gammaproteobacteria; order Pseudomonadales; family Pseudomonadaceae; genus Aquipseudomonas; species Aquipseudomonas libanensis. The sequence goes on along the minus strand of NZ_JYLH01000001.1, from coordinate 268,840 downwards.
ATGTGCAACGCCATGGAAGAAATGGGCCTGGTCATCGAAGTTCACCACCACGAAGTGGCCACTGCCGGCCAGAACGAAATCGGTGTGAAATTCAACACCCTGGTAGCCAAGGCTGACGAAGTACAAACCCTGAAGTACTGCGTACACAACGTGGCTGATGCCTACGGCCGTACCGCGACCTTCATGCCTAAGCCGCTGTATGGCGATAACGGTTCGGGTATGCACGTTCACCTGTCCATCGCCAAAGAAGGCAAGAACACCTTCGCTGGCGAAGGCTATGCCGGCCTGTCCGACACCGCCCTGTACTTCATCGGCGGTATCATCAAGCACGGTAAGGCCCTGAACGGCTTCACCAACCCGTCGACCAACTCCTACAAGCGTCTGGTGCCAGGCTTCGAAGCGCCGGTGATGCTGGCCTACTCGGCTCGCAACCGTTCCGCCTCGATCCGTATTCCTTACGTGTCCAGCCCCCGCGCTCGCCGTATCGAAGCCCGTTTCCCGGATCCAGCGGCCAACCCATACCTGGCCTTCGCTGCGCTGGTCATGGCCGGCCTGGACGGTATCCAGAACAAGATCCACCCAGGCGATGCCGCCGACAAGAACTTGTACGACCTGCCGCCTGAAGAGGCCAAAGAGATCCCACAAGTGTGCGGCAGCCTGAAAGAAGCCCTGGAAGAGCTGGATAAGGGCCGTGCATTCCTGACCAAGGGCGGCGTCTTCAGCGACGACTTCATCGATGCCTACATCGAGCTCAAAAGCGAAGAAGAAATCAAGGTTCGCACCTTCGTGCACCCACTGGAATACGAGCTGTACTACAGCTGCTGATCCGGTAGCGCTGCTTAAGGTAGCGTGATGAAAAAGACCTCCTTCGGGAGGTCTTTTTTTTGCCTGGGCGTTACGCTACGCAATCAACGTGTGGGAGCTGGCTTGCCTGCGATAGCGCACTACCGGCCAGTTGCTGTATCACTGACACATTGCCATCGCGGGCAAGCCCGCTCCCACAGGAGATCATTTTTGAGACATCGACTTGTATTTGCCCTGTTGTTCATCAGTGCCAGTGCGAGCGCTTCGCCGCCCACGCTTGAGCCGTTGCTCAACAGCATCGCCGAACGCCTGGAGATTGCCGACCAGGTAGCACTGAGCAAGTGGGACAGCCACAAACCCGTGGAGGACAAGAAGCGCGAACAAGAGGTGATCGCCAGCGTTACTGCCCAGGCTCCCAGCTACAAGCTGGACCCGGCCGCTGCCGAGCAGTTTTTCGCCGCACAGATCGAAGCCAATAAACTGGTGCAGTACACCCACCTGTCCGATTGGCAGTTTCAGGGCAAGGCCCCCGACGACCCACGCCCGGACCTGGTCCAGCAGATCCGCCCGCGATTGGACGAGCTGCAAAAAAGGCTGCTGCAGCAGCTGGCCGACTTCACGCCCCTGCGCACTGACCCCAAATGCCCCCAATGGCTGGCCGAGGCCGTGCACGAACCGCTGAATGATCCGCTGCGCCAACTGGCGATGATCCGCGCCACCGCCGAGCTTTGCATCTACAAAGGCTAAAAGGACTGCAAATCCAATTAAAAATGTGGGAGCTGGCTTGCCTGCGATAACGGTGCTGAATGCACCACAGCTATCGCAGGCAAGCCAGCTCCCACACTGACTGCGATTCGCCTTTAATCTTCAGTTGCTGAACAGCCTTCACAAAATCGCACTATATTGGTGCGATAGGTTGCACCCTTCCCACCGGCACAGCCCATTTTGGTTCGAATCTTCCCGATAAAGCTGGCAGAACGCCACAGTTTCGCACTTAAAACGCCTATTTCAGGGCTTTAACGCTTCTTTTCGGAGCCTTGGTTTGGTTTTTGCATTTTCCTTGTATCAGCGTGTGCCTCAAGCCCGCGCCTTGCTCCAAAAGAGGTCCCGATGACCATCAGCGATGCACTGCACCGTTTGTTACTCGACAACCTGACCACCGCGACCATCCTGCTCAATGCCGACCTGCGCCTTGAGTACATGAACCCGGCGGCCGAGATGCTCCTGGCCATCAGCGGCCAGCGCAGCCATGGGCAGTTCATCAGCGAGTTGTTCACCGAGTCGGCCGAGGCCTTGAGCTCGTTGCGCCAGGCGGTGGAGCAGGCGCACCCGTTCACCAAACGCGAAGCAATGCTCACTGCTCTCACCGGCCAGACCCTGACCGTTGATTACGCCGTGACCCCGATCCTGAGCAACGGCGCCACCCTGCTGTTGCTCGAAGTGCATCCTCGCGACCGATTGCTGCGCATCACCAAGGAAGAGGCGCAACTGTCCAAGCAGGAAACCAGCAAGATGCTGGTACGCGGCCTGGCCCATGAGATCAAGAACCCCCTGGGCGGCATTCGCGGCGCTGCGCAGTTGCTGGCCCGCGAGCTGCCGGAGGAGCACCTCAAGGACTACACCAACGTCATCATCGAGGAGGCCGACCGCCTGCGTAACCTGGTGGACCGCATGCTCGGCTCCAACAAGTTGCCGTCCCTGGCGTTGACCAACGTGCACGAGGTGCTGGAGCGCGTGTGCCAGCTGGTCGAAGCCGAGAGCCAAGGTTGCATCACCCTGGTACGCGACTACGACCCAAGCATTCCCGACGTATTGATCGACCGCGAGCAGATGATCCAGGCGGTGCTCAATATCGTGCGCAACGCCATGCAGGCCATCAGCAGCCAGAACGAGCTGCGCCTGGGCCGCATCAGCCTGCGCACCCGCGCCCTGCGCCAGTTCACCATCGGCCACGTGCGCCATCGCCTGGTGACCAAGGTAGAGATCATCGACAACGGCCCGGGCATCCCGGCCGAATTGCAGGAAACCATCTTCTTTCCCATGGTCAGCGGCCGCCCGGACGGTACCGGGCTGGGCCTGGCCATTACCCAGAACATCATCAGCCAGCACCAGGGCCTGATCGAATGTGAAAGCCATCCTGGCCACACCACATTCTCGATCTTCCTGCCATTGGAACAAGGAGCCCCCACGACATGAGCCGTAGTGAAACTGTCTGGATCGTCGATGACGACCGTTCTATCCGCTGGGTCCTGGAGAAAGCCTTGCAACAGGAAGGCATGACCACCCAGAGCTTCGACAGCGCCGACGGCGTGATGAGCCGCCTGGCGCGCCAGCAGCCGGACGTGATCATCTCCGACATCCGCATGCCCGGCGCCAGTGGCCTGGACTTGCTCGCACGCATCCGCGAGCAGCACCCGCGCCTGCCAGTGATCATCATGACTGCGCACTCGGACCTGGACAGCGCTGTCGCGTCCTATCAGGGCGGCGCCTTTGAGTACCTGCCCAAGCCATTTGACGTGGATGAGGCGGTGGCGCTGGTCAAGCGTGCCAACCAACACGCCCAGGAACAACAAAACCAGGAAGCCCCGCCCGCCCTGACCCGCACCCCGGAAATCATCGGTGAAGCGCCAGCGATGCAGGAAGTGTTTCGCGCGATCGGGCGCTTGAGCCACTCCAACATCACTGTGCTGATCAATGGCGAGTCAGGTACTGGTAAAGAGCTGGTGGCCCACGCCCTGCATCGCCACAGCCCACGGGCGGCCTCGCCGTTTATCGCGCTGAACATGGCGGCGATTCCGAAGGACTTGATGGAATCAGAGCTGTTCGGTCATGAGAAAGGCGCGTTCACCGGCGCCGCCAACCTGCGGCGCGGGCGTTTTGAACAGGCCGACGGCGGTACGCTGTTCCTCGATGAAATCGGTGATATGCCAGCCGATACCCAAACCCGCTTGCTGCGGGTACTGGCGGACGGTGAGTTCTATCGCGTCGGCGGGCATACGCCGGTCAAGGTCGATGTGCGCATCATTGCGGCCACTCACCAGAACCTGGAAACCCTGGTACACGCCGGCAAATTCCGTGAGGACTTGTTCCATCGCCTCAATGTGATCCGCATCCATATCCCACGCATGTCGGACCGCCGCGAAGACATTCCTACCCTCGCCCGCCACTTCCTCAGCCGCGCCGCCCTGGAGCTGGCCGTAGAGCCGAAGCTGCTCAAAAGCGAGACCGAGGAATACCTCAAGAACCTGCCGTGGCCCGGCAATGTGCGCCAGCTGGAAAACACCTGCCGCTGGATCACCGTGATGGCGTCCGGGCGCGAAGTGCATATCAGCGACCTGCCGCCTGAGCTGCTGAGCCTGCCGCAGGATTCGGCCCCGGTGACCAACTGGGAACAGGCCTTGCGCCAATGGGCCGACCAGGCCCTGGCCCGCGGCCAGTCGAACCTGCTGGACAGCGCCGTGCCGGCGTTCGAGCGGATCATGATCGAGACTGCCCTCAAGCACACCGCCGGCCGTCGTCGCGATGCCGCCGTATTGCTGGGTTGGGGGCGCAATACCCTGACGCGCAAGATCAAGGAATTGGGGATGAAGGTGGATGGTGGGGATGATGATGAGGGTGATGAAAGCTGAACCCCAGGACCGCTGACAGTCTAGTGTGGGAGCCGGGCTTGCCCGCGATGGCGGTGTGTCAGTCACCCGGTATAGGGCTGACATGCCGTCATCGCAGGCAAGCCAGCTCCCACATTTGTTTTGTGCAATGCCTGCAGACTGTGCACCGCTTCAATGCACGATGAACCGGCATTGAGCACAGTCCAGAAACCTCACAAAGCACTTTTGCTACGAAGTTCTTAACCGTAGAACTTACCAAAGCCCCGTATCCCGGGGCTTTGCGCTTTTTGGCATTTTTTTCCAGCAGCAATTGCAAGTTTTGGCACGCCCCCTGCAATAACCCCAGTACTACCCAGTTTCGGGGACCTTGGTACAGGCAGGCCGAGAATCCCCTCTTTAACACCGAAGCCTCTGGCTTCACCCCGTTTTGGGAGCCCTGGTACAGGCAGGCCGGGAACTCCCTCTTTTATTGCTCTTGGAGATGGACCTCCAGCCGCCAGCGGTCATCGACCTGCTCGCCTTTCCATTCCCCTCGCAATGGCCGCGCCGCCACCAGGTTCAGCAGCAAACCGCCATCGGTCTTGCGCACGCGCCAGTTCACATCCTTGTCATTGACCTTAAGTTGCCCGCCGGCAGGCTTGCCCAGCGCGTCGAACAGCAGCGCCACGGTGCCATCGATATGCTCGCCATGCAGTTTGGGCTCGCTGTTGAACCACACCACGATGCCGTCCGCCGCCGTCTCTATTTGCTGCAGCTCAACCGGGTCCGGGGTGGTCAGGCGACCAATCATCAGGCCAATCATCAAGCCGACAATCGCCAACGAGCCCAGAACCCTCGGCAATAGCTTCGGCCTGGGGTCGTCTTCGGGGGTAGAATGCAGCGCATCTTTGCCTTCGGAGCCGTGCATGTTTCACGTCATCCTTTTTCAACCAGAAATTCCGCCGAATACCGGCAACGTTATCAGGCTGTGCGCCAACAGTGGCTGCCACCTGCATTTGATCGAGCCGCTGGGCTTTGACATGGACGACAAGCGCCTACGCCGCGCCGGGCTGGACTACCACGAGTACGCCACCCTCCAGCGCCATGCCGACCTGGCCAGCTGCCTGGAAAGCCTGGGCCATCCACGCCTGTTTGCGTTCACCACCAAGGGCTCGCGGCCGTTTCATGATGCCAGCTTTGCCGAAGGCGACGCCTTCCTGTTCGGCCCGGAAAGCCGTGGCCTGCCAGCCGACGTGCTCGACGCCCTGCCCGACGGCCACCGCCTGCGCTTGCCGATGCGCGAAGGCTGCCGCAGCCTGAACCTGTCCAACACCGTGGCCGTCGCCGTCTACGAAGGCTGGCGCCAACTCGGTTTCAAATAACACGTAAAACAAATGTGGGAGGGGGCTTGCCCCCGATGGCGGAGTGTCAGTCGACATCTAAGTGACTGGTCCACCGCTATCGGAGGCAAGCCCCCTCCCACATTTTTTACCGCATCGACTTACTGAACCGTCGGCGCGCCTTCCTGCTGCATGCGCTGCAGCTCTTGGGCGTACAGGGCATCGAAGTTCACCGGAGCCAGCATCAGGGCCGGGAACGAGCCACGGGTGACCAGGCTGTCCAGGGTCTCGCGGGCATACGGGAACAGGATATTCGGGCAGAACGCACCCAGGGTGTGGCTCATGGAAGCTTCGTCCAGGCCCTGGATCAGGAAGATACCGGCCTGTTGCACTTCAGCGATGAAGGCTACTTCTTCGCCGTTCTTGACGGTAACCGACAGGGTCAGCACGACTTCGTGGAAGTCGCCTTCCAGGGCTTTCTGACGGGTGTTCAGGTCCAGCGCAACGCTTGGGGTCCATTCCTGGCGGAAGATGGCCGGGCTTTTCGGCGCTTCGAACGACAGGTCACGCACGTAAATGCGCTGCAGCGAAAACTGTGGGCCTTGGGCTTCTGCTGCTTCGGTGTTCTGTTGATCAGTCATCGCAGATCCTTCTTTATCTTGGGGTCTTTTAGGGGTTGGGCGGACAGCAGCGCATCAAGTTTACCGGCGCGCTCCAATGCAAACAGGTCATCGCAGCCACCGATATGCCTGGCGCCGATCCAGATCTGCGGGACCGACGTGCGGCCGGCCTTCTGGGCCATTTCGGCGCGCACCTGAGGCTTGCCATCGACCTTGATCTCTTCGAAGGCCACCTTCTTGCTTTGGAGCAACTGCTTGGCTCGAATGCAATAAGGGCAATAATCGCTGGAATACACGACAACCTGGCTCATATCACTTCACCAGCGGCAGATTATCGCCACGCCAGCTGCTGATACCACCCGACAGCTTGGCGGCGGTAAAGCCGGTCTTGAGCATCTCGCGGGCGTGGGTGCCGGAGTGCTGGCCTTGGGCATCGACCAGGATGATGGTCTTGGCCTTGTATTTTTCCAGCTCGGCCAAGCGTGCGATCAGCTTGTCCTGAGGGATGTTAAGGGCACCGACGATATGACCGGCGGCAAAATCCTTGGCCGGGCGAATATCGACGACAACGGCCTCATCCTTGTTGACCAGCGCGGTCAGCTCCGACGTGCTCAGGCTGCGACCACCGCGGCTCAGTTCATGAGCGATCAGCAGCGCCAGCAGGATGACGAAGGCACCCACGAGCAGGTAGTGGGCAGTGGCAAATGCAATCAGGTGATCAACCATCAAGGAGGTTCCAGGGCGTTAAAATGGCGGTAAGTATACACAGGCGCCAGGGGCGGCCAACCCCCGTAAAGCGGTGACGTGGTTGGAACTTCGCTTTAAACTGCCACTCCCTTTTCAATTGTCTTCCTTCATTACCGCCGCGAGAGGATCTATGACTACTACGCCTAAACCTTTGGTCCTGATAATTCTCGATGGCTTCGGACACAGTGAAAGCCACCACGACAACGCCGTGTACTCGGCCAACAAGCCGGTACTGGATCGCCTGGCCGCCACCGTACCCAACGGTTTGATCTCAGGTTCCGGCATGGACGTGGGCCTGCCGGACGGCCAGATGGGCAACTCGGAAGTCGGCCACATGAACCTCGGCGCCGGACGAGTGGTATACCAGGACTTCACCCGTGTCACCAAAGCGATCCGCGATGGCGAGTTCTTCGAAAACCCGACCATCTGCGCCGCGGTCGATAAAGCCGTCGCCGCCGGCAAGGCCGTGCACTTCATGGGCCTGCTGTCGGACGGTGGCGTACATAGTCATCAGGACCACCTGGTGGCCATGGCCGAACTGGCCTTCAAACGCGGCGCCGACAAGATCTACCTGCACGCCTTCCTCGACGGCCGCGACACCCCGCCGAAAAGCGCGCAATCGTCCATCGAACTGCTCGACACTACATTCGCCGCCCTCGGCAAGGGCCGTATCGCCAGCCTGGTCGGCCGTTACTTCGCCATGGATCGCGACAACCGCTGGGACCGCGTGTCCCAGGCCTATAACCTGATCGTCGACGGCCAGGCCGAATTCCATGCCGCCACCGCCCAGGAAGGCCTGGAAGCCGCCTACGCCCGCGGCGAAAGCGATGAATTCGTCAAGGCCACCACCATCGGCGAGCCGGTTAAGGTCGAAGACGGTGACGCCGTGGTGTTCATGAACTTCCGCGCCGACCGTGCCCGCGAGCTGAGCCATGTGTTTGTCGACGAAGGCTTCAAAGACTTCGAGCGCGCACGCCAGCCGAAAGTCGAATTCGTCATGCTTACCCAATACGCCGCCAACATCCCGGCCCCATCGGCTTTCGCCCCGGGCAGCCTGGAGAACGTGCTGGGCGACTACCTGGCGAAGAACGGCAAGACCCAGCTGCGCATCGCCGAAACCGAGAAATACGCCCACGTGACGTTCTTCTTCTCCGGTGGCCGCGAAGAACCGTTCCCCGGCGAAGAGCGCATCCTGATCCCGTCACCAAAAGTCGCCACCTACGACCTGCAGCCGGAAATGAGCGCGCCGGAAGTCACCGACAAGATCGTCGATGCCATTGATAACCAGCGTTACGACGTGATCGTGGTCAACTACGCCAACGGCGACATGGTCGGCCATAGCGGCAACCTGGAAGCGGCGGTCAAGGCCGTTGAATGTCTGGACCTGTGCGTCGGCCGCATTGTCGACGCCCTGGAAAAAGTCGGCGGCGAAGCGTTGATTACCGCCGACCATGGCAACTGCGAGCAGATGTCCGACGAATCCACCGGCCAGGCGCATACCGCCCACACGACCGAGCCGGTGCCGTTCATCTACGTTGGCAAGCGCGACTTCAAAGTGCGTAATGGCGGCGTACTGGCGGATGTGGCACCGACCATGCTGATGCTGATGGGCCTGGAAAAGCCTGAAGAGATGACCGGGACCTCAATCCTGGTCTGATCTAAACAGCAACGCATAACAATGTGGGAGGGGGCTTGCCCCCGATAGCAGTAGATCAGCCAATACATTTTCAGCTGACACACCGCCATCGGGGGCAAGCCCCCTCCCACATTAGCTTTGCAGTGTTTGGTAGATATCTTTTTGCCATACCACCGCCACTCGGCACCTATCTTGCCCGCCAGCCCCAATTGGGCGTTTTTTTTGCAGCGCTTGGCGGGCATACTAGGCCGTCCCTTTCCCTGGTGTCGCCCGCCTCTATGCTTCGCGCCTTGATAACCCTCGCTCTTGTCTGCCTGCTCCAACCGGCCTTTGCCGATGAGCGTGCACAAACCCAACAACAACTGGACGCTACGCGTCAGGACATTGCCGAGCTGAAAAAGCTGCTGGGCAAGCTCCAGGAAGAAAAATCCGGCGTGCAGAAAGACCTGCGCGGCACGGAAACCGAAATGGGCAAGCTCGAGAAGCAGGTCCAGGAGTTGCAAAAAGAATTAAAGAAGAGCGAGTCGGAACTGGAGCGACTCGACGCTGAGAAAAAAAAACTCCAGAGCGCACGCGTTGAACAGCAACGCCTGATCGCGATCCAGGCCCGCGCCGCGTACCAGAGCGGCCGCCAGGAATACCTCAAGCTGCTGCTCAACCAGCAGAACCCGGAAAAATTCGCCCGCACCCTCACGTATTACGATTACCTGAGCCAGGCGCGCCTGGCGCAATTGAAGGGTTTCAACGAAACCCTGCGCCAGTTGGCCAATGTCGAACAGGAAATTGCCGATCAGCAGTCACAATTGCTCGATCAGAAAAGCGCCCTGGATACCCAGCGCGACCAGTTGGACAAGGTACGCAAGGAACGCCAGCAAGCCCTGGCCAAGCTCAACAACGACGTGAAAGCCCGCGACGCCAAGCTCCAGGCCCGCGAGCAGGACCAGGCCGACCTGGCCAAAGTGCTCAAGACCATCGAAGAAACCCTGGCCCGCCAGGCACGCGAGGCCGAGGAGGCGCGGCAAAAAGCGCTGATCGCCCAGCAGGAAGCGGAAAAAAAGCGCCAGCGTGAAGCCGAACTGGCTGCCAGCAGCGACGCGCCAGCGCCGCGCAAACCGGCACGCGCAGCCTCTGGCCCGCTGGTGTCCAGCAGCGGCGAGTCCTTCGGCGGCCCTTTTGCATCAGCCCGGGGCAAACTTCCATGGCCAGTTGATGGTCGATTACTGGCACGCTTCGGTGAAACCCGTGGCGATGACACCCGCGCCAAGTGGGATGGGGTGATGATCAGCGCCTCGGCCGGCAGCCAGGTCCATGCCGTCCACGGCGGGCGCGTGGTGTTTGCCGATTGGCTGCGGGGCGCCGGTTTGCTGGTGATTCTCGACCACGGCAATGGCTATTTGAGCCTTTACGGCCACAATCAGACATTACTCAAGTCGGCAGGTGATGTTGTAAAAGCCGGTGAATCCATCTCCACTGTCGGTACCAGTGGCGGCCAGGACACCCCGGCGCTGTACTTCGCTATTCGTCAGCAGGGTCGCCCGAGCGATCCTGCACAATGGTGCAGATCCCAAGGATAGGGTCGCATCTACATTAGGAGTTCGTTCGACATGCTGCATTTGTCCCGCCTCACTTCGCTGGCCCTGACGATCGCCCTGGTGATCGGCGCGCCTCTGGCTTTTGCCGACCAGGCCGCACCGGCTGCGCCCGCCGCCATGGCCGCGACCACCAAGGCACCGTTGCCGCTGGACGAGCTGCGCACCTTTGCCGAGGTCATGGACCGGATCAAGGCAGCTTATGTCGAACCCGTAGACGACAAGACCCTGCTGGAAAATGCCATCAAGGGCATGCTCAGCAACCTCGACCCGCACTCTGCCTACCTGGGCCCGGAAGATTTTGCCGAGTTGCAGGAAAGCACCAGCGGTGAGTTCGGCGGCCTGGGCATCGAAGTGGGCTCCGAGGACGGCCAGATCAAGGTGGTCTCGCCCATCGACGACACTCCGGCGTCCAAGGCCGGTATCCTGGCCGGCGACTTGATCGTGAAGATCAACGGTCAGCCGACCCGCGGCCAGAGCATGACCGAGGCCGTCGACAAGATGCGCGGCAAGCTCGGCCAGAAAATCACCCTGACCCTGGTACGCGACGGTGGCAACCCGTTTGACGTGACCCTGGCCCGCGCGACCATCACGGTCAAGAGCGTCAAGAGCCAGTTGCTGGAGTCTGGCTACGGCTATATCCGCATCACCCAGTTCCAGGTCAAGACCGGCGACGAAGTGGCCAAGGCCCTGGCCAAGCTGCGCAAGGACAACGGCAAGAAACTCAACGGCATCGTGCTCGACCTGCGTAACAACCCAGGCGGCGTGTTGCAATCGGCGGTGGAAGTGGTCGACCACTTCATTACCAAGGGCCTGATTGTCTACACCAAGGGTCGTATCGCCAACTCCGAACTGCGCTTCTCGGCCACCGGCAACGACCTGAGCGAGAACGTGCCGCTGGCGGTGCTGATCAACGGCGGCAGCGCCTCGGCCTCGGAAATCGTCGCCGGTGCCCTGCAGGACCAGAAGCGCGGCGTCCTGATGGGCACCACCACCTTCGGCAAGGGCTCGGTGCAAACCGTGTTGCCGCTCAACAATGAGCGGGCGCTGAAGATCACCACGGCGCTGTACTACACGCCGAACGGCCGCTCGATCCAGGCCCAGGGCATCGTGCCGGACATCGAAGTGCGCAGGGCCAAGATCACCAACGAGATCGACAGCGAGTACTACAAGGAGGCCGACCTGCAAGGTCACCTGGGCAATGGCAACGGCGGTGCCGACCAGCCGACCGGCAGCGGCGCCAAAGCCAAGCCGATGCCGCAGGACGATGACTATCAGTTGGCCCAGGCGCTGAGCCTGCTCAAGGGCCTGAGCATCACCCGCAGCCGTTGATCATGCGTTTTTTCCTGATCATCGCTGTGCTGTGCAGCCTGGCCGGGGTCGCTCAAGCGACCTCGGCCAGCAGCGAGCCACACAAAGCCTACCTGACCCTCATCATCGACGACCTCGGGCAAAACCTGACCCGGGATCGTCGTGTGCTGGCCCTGCCTGGGCCGGTAACCACCGCGATCATGCCCGACACGCCCCACGCCGCCGAATTCGCCCGCGAGGCCCACAAAGCCGGCAAGATCGTGATCCTGCACATGCCCATGGACCCGGCCACCGGCCCCTTCGCCTGGCACCCCGAGCTGCCCGTGGAAGAACTCGGCAAGCGCCTGGACGCCGCGTTTGAAGCCGTGCCCTACACCGCCGGGATCAACAACCATATGGGCAGCCGCATGACCGCGCAGCCGCAGGCGATGGCGTGGTTGATGGCCGAGCTGCAACGTCGCCATAAGTTCTTCGTGGACAGCCGCACCAGCGCGCAAACCGTCGCCGCCGCCGAAGCACAAAAGATCGGCCTGGCTCATGTCTCACGGGATGTATTCCTCGATGACGAACGCACCGAGGCGGCAATTACCACCCAACTGCAAACCGCAATCAAGCTGGCGCATAAGCAGGGCTCGGCGGTGATGATCGGGCACCCTTACCCACAGACCCTGGCGGTGCTGGAGCGCGAACTGCCCAAGCTCAAGGCACAGGGCATCGACTGGATCGATATCAAGCTGATGATCAGCGTGCGCAGTAACCAGGCCATGAGTGCCCACGGCAAAAACGGCATTTACCGCTAAATGAGCGCGGTCAAAATGTGAGAGGGGGCTTGCCCCCGATGACGGTGTGTCAGTCAACATTTATGTGACTGGACCACCGCTATCGGGTGCAAGTCGAATCGTCGCACCGCCCCTCCCACATTTGACCGCATTTGTTCTGCGCAACTGCCAGCTTCAGAGGTAACGCGCCATGATTTCGTCTACACGACCGCTCTTGCGTAACTCATCCAGCGCGGTCTGGAGCTTGGCAACTACGTCATCCGGCACATCCCTGTTCAACGCCAGGTAAAGCTGCGCGCTATTGAACCGCAACACGGTCTTGAGCCCTGTCACACCGACCTGCCGCGCCAGGTAACGCCCAGCGGGATCGCCAGTGGCCCACAGGTCGATCTGGCCTTCCATGAGTTTTTGCGCATTGTCCTGGTCGCGCAGGGCGACAATCGGATTGAGCCCCTGTTTTCCCAATGTTTCGGCAATCGCATCGCCCTTGTAAGCGCCTATTTTGTAGCGGCGGGCGTGCTCAAGCTCGTTGAGCTGGATCTTGCTGTCGGCCTTGGCCAACAGCACCCAATCATCCGGGCCGATGGGGCCGACCCATTTGAACAAGGCTTCACGGTCCGGCAGGCGCGCCATGACAAATACACCGTAGCCGGGTTTTTCCAGGGCGAGCTTGTAGATTCGCTCCCATGGAAAACGCAGGGTTAGGTTGTAGGAAATGCCGGCGCGCTTGAAGGTCTCGCGCACGATGTCCACGGCGATGCCTTCGATGTTCTCGTCCTTGGCGAAGTTCTTGCCGTTTTTCGCCATGTTGTAGGGCGGGAAATTTTCCGTCAGCAGCACCAGGGAAGTGTCAGACGACTCATCGGCGTGTGCCGTAGCCACCATGAGCATGGAGGAACTGGCGAGGGCGAGCAGCAGGTGTTTGAACATGAAGGCTACCGGAATCCATGGCAAGCGCAGAGAGTGCCGCGAGCCTGCCATGGTGTCCAGCAGCGTTTAGCGAACGACGATACCGCGCGCGGCCATATAGGCCTTGGCCTCGGGTACGGTGTATTCGCCAAAGTGGAAGATACTCGCCGCCAGTACCGCGCTGGCATGCCCTTCGATCACGCCATCGGCCAGGTGCTGCAGGTTGCCGACACCGCCGGAGGCGATTACCGGGATGCCCAGGGCATCGCTGATGGCGCGGGTGACACCCAGGTCGAAGCCATTTTTCATGCCGTCCTGATCCATGCTGGTCAGCAGGATTTCACCGGCGCCCAGGCCTTCCATCTTCATCGCCCACTCCACTGCGTCCAGCCCGGTAGGCTTGCGCCCGCCGTGGGTGAAAATCTCCCAGCGCGGGGTTTCGCCCGGCCCGGAAACCTTCTTGGCGTCGATGGCGACCACGATGCATTGCGAGCCGAAATGCTGCGCGGCTTCGCCGACGAACTCGGGGTTGAACACGGCGGCGGTATTGATCGAGACCTTGTCCGCGCCAGCATTGAGCAGGTTGCGGATGTCTTGCACGGTGCGTACGCCACCGCCCACGGTCAGCGGGATAAACACCTGGCTGGCCATGCGCTCGACGGTATGCAACGTGGTGTCGCGGCCATCGACGCTGGCGGTAATGTCGAGAAAGGTAATCTCGTCGGCACCTTGCTCATCGTAGCGACGGGCGATTTCCACCGGGTCGCCGGCATCGCGGATGTTCTCGAACTTGACGCCCTTGACCACGCGACCGTTGTCGACGTCCAGGCAAGGGATGATGCGTTTGGCCAGCGCCATGGTCAGTCCTCAGCCGTTGTAGGCGTCGCAGTAAGCCTGGGCTTCGGCGACGTCCAGGGTGCCCTCATAGATCGCCCGGCCAGTGATGGCGCCGATGATGCCAGGCGCCTTGGCGTCCAGCAGCGACTTGATGTCGCCCAGGTTGTGAATGCCGCCGGAGGCGATCACTGGAATCCTGGTCGCCGCCGCCAGGGCAGCGGTAAACGGCACGTTGCAGCCCTGCATCATGCCGTCTTTGGCGATATCGGTATAAACGATGGCGGACACGCCGTCGGCTTCGAACTGCTTGGCCAGGTCGATCACCTGCACGGTGCTGATTTCTGCCCAACCGTCGGTGGCGACAAAACCGTCTTTCGCATCCAGGCCGACGATAACCTTGCCGGGGAATGCACGGCAGGCTTCGGCGACGAAGGCTGGGTCTTTCACCGCCTTGGTGCCGATGATCACGTAGCTCACACCCGCTTTCACGTAGTGCTCGATGGTCTCCAGGGAACGGATACCGCCGCCGATCTGGATCGGCAGATTCGGGTAGCGCCTGGCGATCGCGGTGACCACCTCGCCATTGACCGGCTGGCCTTCGAAGGCACCGTTCAAGTCCACCAGGTGCAGACGGCGGCAGCCACCCTCCACCCATTTGGCGGCCATGCTCACCGGGTCATCGGAGAACACCGTGGAATCTTCCATGCGGCCCTGGCGCAGACGTACACAGGCGCCGTCCTTGAGATCGATAGCGGGGATAATCAGCATCTGGCAAACCTTATTCGATATTCAGCAATGCTTGGGAAATCAGGGTTTCTCAAGCGACCACAAGTCGCTTTCGATGCTTTCGAACCTTTCTTTGAGGAGCGTCTGCGTATCGAAAATCGCCCTGTTGTAATAATGCGGTGCCACTTCGGTGGTGAACAACTCAAGAATCTCGGCGACTTCGAACGAACCCAGCTTGAGCTCGAAGCGGTCCTCCATGAACCGCTTGATCTTGTCGGTGGCCGCACGCTCCTGTTCGGGCGTGAGGTTCAAGATCGGCGGTTTCGGTTTCTTGGCCATTTACCAGCGACCATCCCACGCGGCGAAGTTCTGCAGCAATTGCAGGCCATGGGTATGGCTCTTCTCCGGGTGAAACTGCACGGCAAAGCGTGAACCGTCGGCCAGCGCTGCGGCGAAATCGACACCGTAGTGCCCGCCACCCACCACCTGGCGCGGGTCACCGGCGGCGATGTAGTAGCTGTGCACGAAGTAGAAGCGCGCCATGTCCGGGATCTCATGCCACAGCGGGTGGTCGACGGTGCGGCGCACTTCGTTCCAGCCCATGTGCGGGACTTTCAAATGCTCGCCATCTTCATGCAGGCCCTTGCCGAAGAACTTCACCTGGCCTGGAAACAGGCCGATGCAGTCGACGCCGTCGTTCTCTTCGCTGCTGTCGAGCAAGGCTTGCATGCCCACGCAGATACCGAGGAACGGGCGGTCCTGGCTGACTTCGCGCACCAGACTGTCAAAACCCAGGCGGCGGATCTCGGCCATGCAATCGCGAATCGCCCCCACGCCGGGAAACACCACGCGGTCGGCTTCGCGAATCACGTTGGCATCGCTGGTGATCAGCACCTTGCCAGCGCCTACATGCTCAAGGGCCTTGGCCACCGAGTGCAGGTTACCCATGCCGTAATCGATAACCGCGACCGTCTGCATTACAGCACGCCCTTGGTCGACGGCATTTGCCCGCCCATACGCTCGTCGACTTCTACAGCCATGCGCAGCGCGCGACCGAAAGCCTTGAACACGGTTTCGATCTGGTGGTGAGTGTTGGTGCCGCGCAGGTTGTCGATATGCAGGCTGACAAGGGCGTGGTTGACGAAGCCCTGGAAGAACTCCTGGAACAGGTCGACGTCAAAGCCGCGGCCCACATTGGCGCGGGTGTAGGGCACGTGCATCTGCAGGCCTGGCCGGCCGGAGAAGTCGATGACCACACGCGACAGCGCTTCGTCCAGCGGCACATAGGCATGGCCGTAGCGGCGGATGCCTTTCTTGTCGCCAACAGCCTTGGCAAAGGCCTGGCCGAGGGTGATACCCACGTCTTCCACCATGTGGTGGTCGTCGATGTGCAGGTCGCCCTTGCCGACGATATCCAGGTCGATCAGCCCATGACGGGCGATCTGGTCCAGCATGTGCTCAAGAAAAGGTACACCGATATCAAATCGGGCCTTTCCGGTGCCATCCAGGTTGATCGAGGCTTTGATCTGGGTTTCCAGAGTGTCGCGCTCGACAGACGCCTTACGTTCGGCCATCACCAGCTCCGCAAAATCATTGGGCGAAAAAGGCAGCCATTATAGGGGCGCGGGCGCTAAACAGAAACATCGAAGGGGATAAGACTGATGGAGTGTCGGGGATAGACATGTGCATACAGGTGAAGCATCGCCCCTGAAAGCACTGGGAAACCAATGTGGGAGGGGGCTTGCCCCCGATAGCGGTGGGTCAGTCACTGAATCATTGACTGAAACTCCGCTATCGGGAGCAAGCCCCCTCCCACAGTTGATATCCCACAGCTGATATCAGTGGAACAGTACCGCCGTCTTCTGCAGGGTCACCCACACACCCCACGCCAACGGAATACCTACCACCAGCCAGGCGGCAACCGCCAACGGCTTGCTACCGGCGGACGCTTTCCACTCCAGCACGGTGGTCGCATCGGCACCTTTGTCATGCCCCAGCGCCTGTTCGGCGGCAAGTTCCGCGTCGGTCATGAAGTACTTGTCGGCCACCGGGCGCACCAGCATGTTGCAGATAAAGCCCAGCACCAGCAGGCCGGCGAGGATATACAAGGTGATGTCGTAGGCCGCAGCGCGTTCAACGCCGATACTCAGTTGGTATTCACGCAGGTAGTTCACCAATACTGGCCCCAACACGCCCGCAGCCGCCCAAGCGGTCAGCAGGCGACCGTGGATGGCACCGACCATTTGGGTACCGAACAGGTCAGCCAGGTAAGCCGGGACGGTGGCAAAACCACCGCCGTACATCGACAGCACGATGCAGAACGCGGCCACGAACAGCGCGACGTTACCCAGGTGCCCCAGGTTCGGGATCAGCGCGTACAGGGCAAAGCCCAGTGCAAAGAACACGAAGTAGGTGTTTTTGCGCCCCAGGTAATCGGAGAACGACGCCCAGAAGAACCGGCCCCCGATGTTGAACAGGCTCAGCAGGCCAGTAAAGCCAGCGGCAATGGCCGCAATGGAGGCAAGCTGACCGGCATCCAACTGGCCAAATGGCACGTCAACACCCAGCAGCTTGCCGCCGAACACTTCCTGCAACAGTGGCGAGGCCATGCCGAGGATGCCGATACCGGCCGATACGTTCAGGCACAACACCAGCCATACCAGACGGAATTGCGGGGTTTTCCACGCGACATTCACATGCACGTGACGATGAGTGATCATCGCGTTGCTGGCTTTTTTCGCCGGCGCGGTCCAGCCCTCAGGCTTCCAGCCGGTCGGCGGCACGCGGTACAGCAGTGCACCACCGATCATGAACACGAAGTAAATCGCCGCCATGACCACAAAGCTCTGCCATACACCGACGCTGGTCGGCGAAGAGAAATGCCCCATCAGCGCCGCGGCCAAAGGTGCACCCACCATCGCGCCGCCGCCAAAGCCCATGATCGCCATGCCGGTCGCCATGCCGCGCTTGTCCGGGAACCACTTGATCAGGGTCGATACGGGCGAGATATAGCCCAGGCCCAAGCCGATACCACCAATGACCCCGGAGCCGATCCACATCAGCCAGATCTGGTGGGTATAGATACCCAGCGCAGAAATCAGCAAGCCACCGCACCAGCACAGTGCCGAGACAACCCCGGCCTTGCGCGGCCCGGCATGTTCCAGCCAACCGCCCCAGATCGCTGCCGAGCAGCCCAGGAAGATAAAGAACAAGGTGTATATCCAGCCCAGCATGGAGATGGGCCAGTCGCATTCAGACGAGAAGACTTGGGCGATGAAGCTCATGTCCGGCGCGCAGGCCACCGGTGCGGTGATCCCCAGCGCCTTGGACAACGGCAGCCAAAATACGGAGAAACCGTAGGCCATGCCGATACACAAGTGAATGGCCAGGGCGGCCGGCGGGACCAGCCAGCGGTTGAACCCCGGCTTGGCGATGATGCGTTCCTTGGACAGGAACGCGGGCTGTGCGGCGACGGCGCCGGCCACAGTGCTAGTGCTCATTGGTGTTTCCCCCAGTTATTAATATGCGTCCGTCAGGCGCTCTCTCCCTCGGCCTTGCACGCAAAGCGTGGCCGTTTTGTTGAGTGAAGCTCCCTTTTAGGCGCGACGTTAAGTCGCAGAAGGCGGACGAACGTGCAGAGATTAGCACCAGTGGATGACAGAAAAATCAAACTGCCACTACCTTTTTTGGATTATCTGCATTTTTTTGACGTCAAAATCCTATTTCCGCGTCTCTGGATACAATGTAACGATCCGTGAACTGACGCAGGCCGTCGGGCGTTATACTCTGCGGCTAAATTTTGAAATCGACATACAAGGACTCGCCCATGAAAGCGTTCGGCAAAATCCTGGGTCTGGTACTTCTCGGGCTGTTGCTGATCATTGTGGCGCTCGGCTTTGCCCTGACCCACCTCTTCGATCCCAACGACTACAAAGAAGAAATTCGCCAGATAGCCCGCGACAAGGCCCACATCGAGCTGACGCTCAATGGCGATATCGGTTGGAGCCTGTTCCCCTGGCTGGGCCTGGAATTGCACGAGGCCAGCGTCGCGACCCTGACCGCACCGACCCAACCATTCGCCGATTTGCAGATGCTTGGCCTGTCTGTGCGCGTGCTGCCGCTGCTGCGCCGCGAAGTGCAAATGAGCGATGTGCGTGTCGAGGGCCTGAACCTGCGCCTGAACCGCGACAAGCAAGGCCATGGCAACTGGGAAGACATCGGCAAGAACGTACCCGATGCGACTGCCGAGGCCCCTGCAGCCGCGCCTGCGCCAGTGGAACCAGTGGCTGAAACCAAGCCGGAGAAACCGCCACAACCGATCCGCCTGGATATCGACAGCCTGACCATCAACAACGCCCGCGTCGAATACAACGATGAACAGACCGGCAAGCAATTCAGTGCCGAAAGCATCCAGCTCAGTGCCGGTGCGATCCACGAAGGCGCCAGCATTCCACTGAAACTCACCGCGTTCCTGGGCAGCAACCAGCCGCTGATGCGCGTCAAGACCGAGCTGAACGGCAACTTGCGCATCCAGCGTGCCCTCAAGCGCTACCAGTTCGAAGACATGCGCTTTAGCGGCGAAGCCACCGGCGAACCGTTGCAAGGCAAGACCGTGAGCTTCTCCACCCAGGGCCAACTGCTGGTGGACCTGGCGGCCAACGTCGCCGAATGGACCAACCTGAAACTCTCGGCCAACCAGTTGCGCGCCTTGGGCGAGCTCAAGGCCAACGACCTGGACAAGACCCCGCAAATCAGCGGCGCCCTGTCTGTCGCCCAGTTTGACCTGGCCAAGTTTCTCGACAGCATCGGCCACCCGCTGCCGGCCATGGCCCCGGGCAGCCTGAGCAAGGTCGAGCTGGTCAGCCGTCTGAAGGGCACGCCCACCAGCGTGGCCCTGGAAAACCTGAACCTGAAACTTGACGAAAGCACTTTCACTGGCCGCGTCGCTGTGGACGATTTCGCCAAGCAGTCCCTGCGTGTACAGCTCAAGGCCGATACCTTCAACGCCGACAATTACCTGCCGGCCAAATCCGAAGCGGCCAAAGGCGCAACCGCCGCACGCCAGGCCGAAGTGCAAAGCAGCGAAGCCGGCGCGATGGCAGCCGGGGGCAGCACGCCATTGCCGGACGCACCGACCAAAAGCGCCTGGAGCACGGACAAACTGCTGCAACTGACCCGCCTGCGCAGCCTGGATATCAACGCCGACCTGGCGTTCGGCCAACTCACCCTGAGCCAGCTGCCGATCCAGAACGCGGCGCTGAAAGCCTCGGGTATCGACGGCCAGCTCAAGCTCGACAGCCTGAGTGGCGGGCTCTACAACGGCACCTTCCAGGCCAACGGCACGCTCGATGTGCGCCAGGACCTCCCACTGCTCGCACTGCAAACCCAAATCAAGCAAGTGCCGGTGGAAAAGATCCTGCAAGCCCAAGGGAAAAACCCGCCAGTGAAGGGCCAGGTCACCCTGGACAGCAACCTGACTGGACGTGGCAACAGCCAGAAGGCGCTGATCGACAGCCTCAACGGTACCGCCAGCTTTGTGATCAATAACGGCGTACTGCTCAACGCCAACATCGAGCAACAGGTCTGCACCGGTATCGCCCTGCTCAACCGCAAGACTTTGAGCAGCACGCCACCAGGCAAGGACACACCCTTCCAGGAACTGCGCGGCAACCTGACGTTCCGTAACGGCGTGGCCAGCAACCCTGACCTGAAAGTGCGCATCCCGGGGCTGACAGTCAACGGCAACGGCGATGTCGACTTGCGCGTGCTGGGCATGGACTACCGCCTCGGCATCATCGTCGAAGGCGACCAGCGCGAGGTGCCAGACCCGGCCTGCCAGGTCGGCACCAACTTCCAGGGCATCGAAGTGCCGCTGCGCTGCCGCGGCCCACTGGAACTGGGTGCCAAGGCCTGCCGCCTGGACAAGGATGGCCTTGGCCAGGTCGCCCTCAAGGCTGCCGGCAATCGTCTTAACGAGAAGTTGGAAGAGAAGCTCGACAAGGTCAATCCAAAAATCAAGGACGCCTTGAAAGGTCTGTTCAACCGATGAGAGACGAGCAGTTTTCAGCGGCGGTACTCGATTGGTACGACCGCCACGGTCGCCATGACCTGCCCTGGCAGCAGGGCATCACGCCTTACCGGGTGTGGGTGTCGGAGATCATGCTGCAACAGACCCAGGTCAGCACCGTGCTCAATTACTTCGACCGGTTCATGGCGTCGCTGCCGACGGTCGAAGCCCTGGCCGCCGCACCGGAAGACGAAGTGCTGCACCTGTGGACAGGCCTGGGCTACTACACCCGGGCACGCAACCTGCAAAAGACCGCCAGGATCGTGGTGAACGAATACGGCGGCGAGTTTCCCCGCGATGTCGAAAAACTCACCGGGCTGCCTGGCATTGGGCTATCCACCGCTGGCGCGATTGCCAGCCTGAGCATGGGCCTGCGCGCGCCGATCCTCGATGGCAACGTCAAGCGCGTGCTGGCGCGTTTCACCGCGCAAGAGGGCTACCCTGGCGAACCCAAGGTAGCCAAACAACTATGGGCCACCGCAGAGCGCTTTACACCCCATACCCGCGTCAACGCCTATACCCAGGCGATGATGGACATGGGCGCCACCCTCTGCACCCGCAGCAAACCCAGCTGCCTGCTGTGCCCGCTGGAAAAAGGCTGCGAAGCCCATATGCTTGGGCTGGAGACACGCTACCCGATCCCCAAGCCGCGCAAGGTCATCCCACAGAAGCG
The DNA here is from genome assembly GCF_001439685.1 of Pseudomonas libanensis. GTDB lineage: Bacteria > Pseudomonadota > Gammaproteobacteria > Pseudomonadales > Pseudomonadaceae > Aquipseudomonas > Aquipseudomonas libanensis. Next base: position 247,215 of record NZ_JYLH01000001.1, on the reverse strand, counting down.
TACGCTGATGCCGATGCTGGCGAACAGCGAGGGCGCGATTCTGCTCTACCGTCGCCCTTCCACGGGCTTGTGGGGCGGTTTGTGGAGCTTGCCGGAGCTGGACGACCTGGAAGACCTCGATCATTTGGCCAACCAGCACGCGCTGCAGCTGGGCAAGCATCAGGAACTCCCCGGGCTGGTCCACACTTTCAGCCACTTCCAGTTGGCCATCGAACCCTGGCTGGTCCAGGTCGAGGAATCCGCCCATCACGTGGCCGAGGCCGACTGGCTCTGGTATAACCTCGCCACCCCGCCGCGCCTGGGCCTTGCCGCCCCGGTGAAAACATTGCTCAAGCGCGCGGCCGACGTATTGAACGCAGGAGTTTCGCCATGACCCGCACCGTTATGTGCCGCAAGTACAAAGAAGAACTGCCAGCCCTGGAACGCCCTCCGTACCCAGGTGCCAAGGGCCAGGACATCTACGACCACGTCTCCGCCAAAGCCTGGGGCGACTGGTTGAAACACCAGACCCTGCTGATCAACGAAAAGCGCCTGAACATGATGAATGCCGAAGACCGTAAATACCTGGCAGGCGAAATGGACAAGTTCTTTTCCGGCGAGGAATACGCCAAGGCCGACGGCTACGTTCCACCTGCTCAATAATTGATCAAAAACCGGGGTCTGCACGTAAGCGACGGTAATAATTAAATATTTTTTGAAAACTTGCTTGACGACCCCCTGAAAAACCCGTTTAATGCGCCCCGTTGCCCAGATAGCTCAGTCGGTAGAGCAGGGGATTGAAAATCCCCGTGTCGGCGGTTCGATTCCGTCTCTGGGCACCACCTTTCGTTTTCAGGTGATGCCAAGCACACCTGAAAGCACACAAGAAACCCGCCTAGTGCGGGTTTTTTGCTTTCCACGGTTCCCAACCGTTCCCTTGTAAGCCCAAACATATGTGAGTAGATTCGTGAGTAGATCCAGTTCGGTCTAGAAATCTACTCACACCAGAGCGGCAACACGCCCGCCTGGTGCGGCTTGCAAGGAGGCTGCGTGCCACTCTCAGATACCACCATCCGTACCGCCAAGCCGAAGGACAAGCTGTATCGGCTGACTGACGCCAATGGCCTATGCCTTGAGGTCACCTCTACGGGATCAAAGCTCTGGCGCTACCGCTACCGCTTCAACGGCAGCGCGAAGATGCTGGCGCTCGGCGCATACCCAGCGGTCACCCTGCTGAAAGCTCGTCAGCTTCGCGATGGGGCTCGCCAGCTACTGATTGAAGGCACTGACCCCGGCGAGCAGAAGAAAACCGCCAAACAAGCGCAGAAGGTCGATGGGCTGACCTTCGAAACGCTAGCGCGTGAGTGGTTTGCCTATAACGCCCCTCGATGGGCAGAGAGCACAACCTACAAGGCCAAGCTGTACCTGGAGAATGATTTGATTCCAGGTATCGGTTCTCGCCCTGTAAAAGCGATCACCCGGCCCGATCTGGTAGAGCTGGTGCGCAAAGTAGAGGCCAGGGGCACGCTCAATGCCGCCGGCAAGATCCGCCAATGGCTACACCAGATATTTCGGTACGGACTGGCCAAGGGCGTCGTAGACGCCAATCCAGCTACGGATCTGAGCGTGGTAGCAGCGCCACCGAAAGCTGCCCGCCATCATCCGCACGTCACCTTTGCTGAACTCCCAGAGCTGCTGGCCAAGAGCGAGGCCGCGAATATCCACTCGCTGACCCGGCACGCCATCCGCCTGCTGACACTAACGGCCGTTCGCCCGGGCGAGCTTCGCCAAGCCCCCTGGGCAGAGTTCGACTTGGAGCGCGCAACCTGGACAATTCCAGCCGAACGCATGAAAGCCCGCCGCCCTCACATCGTCCCGCTCCCCCGCCAGGCTGTTGCGATCCTGCGCCAGCTTCAAGAGGTCACCGGGCGATATGAGCTCGTGTTTGCTGGCGCCAACCCTCAGCGCCCTATGAGTGAAAACACCGTCAACAAAGCACTTCGCCTTATGGGCTACGAAGGGCGTCAGACCGGCCACGGGTTCCGCCACTTGTTGAGTACCGAACTTAACGGGCGGGGATACAACAAGGATTGGATTGAACGCCAGCTTGCCCATGGTGATACCGACGAAATTCGCGGCACCTACAATCACGCGGCCTATGTCGAGCAGCGCCGGGAAATGATGCAAGCGTGGGCTGACTCGATAGATGCGCTATGCGCTGGCGCTAACGTGGTGAGCATGAGGCGTGCGAAATAATGATTCTTGACTGGCGCGAGCGAGAAAAAAAAGAGCGGGAAATCAAAAATAAGATAAGCAGCCTTAGACCGGAAGAGCTGGAATTTATCGACAGCAAAATCAGCGAACATTTGAAAAACCGCCTAAGAAGATGGGCGGCAAATCGCTGGTGGAGACTGTTCGGGTCGCAAGGGCATAGCCTGGAGACTCTGGAGGATGAATCCAGATTCATTGAATCACTGGACAAGGTTTTTACTTTCCCAGCCCCTAGCCACCTCATAGCCCAGCCGTCGCACGCGAGACAGGAATACACCACAAAGGAAACAACGAAGCGTGGCGTGTTTCAGACCATCACATTTTACGGCCCGCCTGTTGGCCGTCTTTTGGAACTGATGCTTTACGGCTTTTTTGAATTCAACGGTAAGTGGATTTTTATTAATAGGTCGGGCCAATTCCCTAACGGAGAGAAGGCTCCCGATCAATGGCATGTAATGAGCGAAGGCACTCAGCCCTCAGACAGACTTGGCGTACGCATAACTGTTGCGATCAGGATCTGTCAGGGCAGGAAACATCACTACCCGCCCCCGAGCGCCGTTTTTTCGAGCCTGCCAACGACAGCCAAAGAACACTTCGCAGACGGATTCAAGGCACCGCTAGCACATGAAGATTGGCTGGACTGGCTAGCAAATGAGGTTTGCCATCATCCGTTTGATTCAACGCCAACTACTGTTGATCTGGCTGGCGACTATCCGCTAGACAGCCATCCACTGATGGACTTAATCGCCAACGGTAAGCGCATCAGCGGCACACGAGTGGAGCCAGTCAATGGCAACTACTTCGACTGCCGACCCGACAACCTTGCCAGCCGATCAAGCCGAGGCCGCAAGATGAAATGCAACTCATGCCGAAAACCTACGACTGCCAAAGAATCGGACAGAGTTAAAGACTCCACGGGCTCGACATTCAGAGTTTGCCGTGCCTGTCAGGCGTGGGCTGGGAGGCAGCGATCCTAAGATACGTTTGAAGACTAATGGGACGATTAGGGTATTGCGAAGAATGATGGGGATAAAGTATATTTGGCCCTAGTGTGTGGTAATTGCATCAAAGACATAGACAGCCGGCCCGAAAGCCGGTTTTTTTTCGCCTGAACATTTACCCTCACCCTCTAGAACCCCGCCACCTGAGCGGGGTTTTTCATTTTTGGCCCGCCACCGTGCGGGCTTTTTTGTGCCCGGAGAAAAGCCATGAGTGTTAATACCCTTCGTCGTTTTATCAAACTGGCCGAAGTCAGAGCTCTAACGACCCTTTCGACATCTGAGATCTACCGGCGCGTTGCGGCCGACATCTTCCCCAAGCAAGTGACGCTTGGGCCGAAGTCTGTTGTCTGGATCGAATCCGAGGTGCTTGCCTGGTGCGAGGCACGTATCACTGAAAGCCGCGAGGTGGCCTGAAATGAAAAAGGCCACGATCCCCAAAGAGAAACGCAGCCTGTCGCAAGGCAATACTACCATCGGCACCGCTAAAGCGCCGACGAAGATCAGCCGCGTCCTTGCATATTTGCTCCAGGATCGCAGCCTCAACCGCTTCGAGGCCGAGCGCCTGGGCGATCATTGCCTCCACAGCACAATCAGCAGCTTGACCCACGGCTACGGTCTGAATTTCGCCCGCAAGTCCGAGCGCGTGCCGAACCACTGGGGGCTGCCTTGTCAGGTAACTCGCTACAGCCTTCCATTGAGTGAGCGTAAGCGCGCCAGCAATGTCTTGAAGATACTTTGCAATATTGCTGCGGCTAAACGTGAGGTGGCAGCATGAACAAGATTAGATTGACGCTGATCAAGGACGAACCTCGCGTGGACAGCCGACTGCTGGCCGAACAGCTACAAAACCAACACAAAAACTCTATGGCTCTGATCGAGCGATACTCCGAAAAATTTAAAGAGTTCGGCTTGCTGGCGTTTGAAACGGAGGCAAGGCCAGTCGGCCAGCATGGCGGTGGTGACGTGCGCTTCGCGCTTCTGAACGAAGATCAAGCCTTCTTTCTGTTGGCGCTATCCCGCAATACCGACCGCGTTGTGGGGCTGAAAGCGAGTCTGATCATGGCGTTCCGCGAAGCGCGTTATGGGCACGCCAGCCAAACGCTTGAGGCCCGCAAGAAAGAAGCCAGCACCAGCGGTCGCCGCCTGGCCCACTGGCGCTATGACAAGCCTGGCGTATATGCCCATGTCGCCCATTTGAGGGAACAACTGAAGCTGCCGATCGATCTAGAGGACTTGCGCCCATGATCGCCACGCTCATGTTTGACGATGAACGGTCGATAAGTTTCCTTGCCAGCATTAACGCTCGTCGGTATGGTTCGCTGGTCGCTGCAAATTCAGCGACCGGGCTTGGTAACCCGTTGAACGTTAGGCGCAACAGCGCCCCCATTACGATTGCAGGCGCTTTTTTTACGCCCGCAAATCCGTTTTATGGCGGCTGTGCGTGGGAGGCATTCGTGCCTGCCGGGTTCCTAACGTCCCGGTTTACCAACCTGCGCACAGCTGCCACCCATTCGCTTGGTAACGAACGTGGCAGCTCCTCAAATACGTTAGGAGCTCCACCTATGCACGCCCTAAATCCGTCCGCAATTCGCGCATACGCTCACCGCCGCATGGCCCTGAGTGCCCTTCGCGCAAAATCGTCCCTTTCCGTCCGCCTCGCCCGCTACAACGCCCACATGGATATCGTCCGTACCCTTGAAGCCGCAGGGGGTGCGCAATGACTACTACCGCCCGCACAACGACTGCGATCGCACGCGACGCTCTCGACCAACTCGCAGTTTGCAAAGAGACCTTGCGCCAGCTCGAAGCATTGTTCTGGAGCATCAAGACGGAAACCCGCAGCAGCTCCCAGTCGAAGTTAGCTGCGGTGGGCGCCTTCGTCTCGCTCGACATAGGCGACTTAGTTGATGGCACCGTGTCGGAGTGGAGCAAGGAACTGGATGACCTTGAAGACGCAGGGGGTGCCGAATGAGCGCCAAACCAAAGGCATCTGCCTACAAACAGATCGCAGACGAGGCAGTATTCCAGCTGGCGTGCGGCAAAGAGTTCGCCAGCTGGATGGCTGCGCTGATGACCGCTATCCGGGACGACCATAAGCACTCTGACGGAAGGAACTCTGCAGGCCTCGCTGAGCTAGGGGTATATCTGGCCGACGCCCACCTGGCCGACGTAGAGCGCAGTGTCGATGATATCAACGGGAGCCTGTCGAGCCTCGGAGGTGCGCAATGAGCCAGTCCCCCCACATCAATACAAATGTCATAGACGATCTACGAGACGCGCAGGACATTCTGGCCTTGCTGGCGCTGTCTTTGGCGCTTATCGCGTCCCCTTCGACTCACATACTGGTTGCACGCGTGACCGCTGTATTCGCTCAACACACCGCCATAGCCTGGGCCGAACTGCTCGGCGATGTAATTGCAGATCAGGAGGCCGCCCAATGATCCAGCCAATGACATTCAAGCGCCGCAGAACTCTCCCAGTTCACCGGCTCCCATATGTGGGTGACAGTTACTGCTCGGGAGCGAATGGTCGTATCGGATACTGGGACGTTCCACTCACTGGAGGCTATAGCGGTGGATGGAAGACAGGCGGCGCGCTCGCCATGATCGCGCTCAAGCATCTGAGCAACTACAACCAGCGTATCGATGGTGATCACCTCAAATACATCGCATCGTCATGGATAGAACTCGCCAGCAAGGCATCCCCTGACGAGCTGGAGACGCTCAGGGCTCAGGTGCTGGGGTTCATGGCAGAGGTTGGGAAGTTTGCCGAGGCCGCCGCCGTAGGTTCACGCTTGAGGCTTGCCAAGGTCGACGACAAAGCAGAGCTCAAAAAGGCAAATGAAGGCCTAGGTTTCAAGGCTCCAGAGCGGAAAAGATCATCGCCAATCAGCGACGACACAACCAGTTCCGTCGCTGACTCGATAAAGGCTTAAGACCATGAAAATTCAAAACGACGCATCAGCGTCGACGGGATCGGCTTGCCCCAAGAAAGCCACCCAGCTGTTTTACGTAACGCACCCAAAGGTGACCAAGGCGCTATTGGGGCCATTCCTGACCGAGGCTGACGCCGAGTGCGGACGCGTTGTTATGCGCAGTGCTGAGGCCCAGGTGACGGCGTGCCTGGTCGATGTAATTGACGACTTCACGCACTGGCACGCGGTGAATAACGGCCAAGTATGCCGGGCATTCGCTGGCGCTGATCGCCGGGAGGTAAGCCGTGGATAACGTCATTCCATTCGACCCCGACAGTCAAATCGTGCGCGACGATCAACCGCCGCATATAGACCCGTACAGCTTCACCTTGCTGATCGGCGTCTTTAACGACCTGACGGCTTATCGCGAAAGCGAGCCAAACCGCGAACGCGCCGCCCTGATGCGCAAGACGGCTACCAAGCTCAACGCCGTGTTGGCTCGGTTTGAGCCGCCACAGGGGGCCGCATGACGAACGCAACGATCCTATTCCGCGATGCGCTCCAGGCCGTCTATGGCCCTCTCGATTGGCTACCAGAGCCCGACGGTGCAATCCACCGGTTCCGTGTGCCGGAGGATAAGCCTGGCTCGCTCAACGGCTGGTATGTGCTGTACCTGGACGGCATTGCATCCGGCGCGTTCGGCAGTTGGAAAGCCGGCGGCGCCAGCACCTGGTGTAGTCGCGAACCGGTGGACGCCCGCGAAGCGGCCCAGATCCGCGAGCGAGTTGACCAGGCCCGGCGCCAGCGCGAAGCCGAGCAGCACCGGCGCCAGCAGCAGGCGGCCGAGAAGGCTAACCACTGGTGGCGCAATGCGCGTCGCGCCTCACCCGACCACCAGTATCTGATAGCCAAGGCGGTTCGCTCCTACGGCCTGCGCCAGCGTGGCGCTGACCTGCTGATCCCGCTGTACCTGGATGGGCGTTTGGTCAACCTGCAAAGGATCGGGCCGGACGGCGACAAGCGCTTCCTGTTCGGCGGCCGGATCAAGGGCACCTATTCGCCGCTGGGCATCATCGAGCCAGGTTCTGTGCTTTGCATCTGCGAAGGGTGGGCGACGGCCGCCAGCCTCCACCAGCACGGCGGCTATGTCGTTGCCGCTGCCATGAACGCGGGCAACTTGCTCCCGGCCGCGATGGCACTTCGCGCTCGCTATCCGGGCCAGCCAATCGTCATCGCCGGCGACGACGACCGGCTCACCGATGGCAACCCGGGGCGCGCAGCGGCAAACGCAGCGGCGGCGGCCGTGGGTGGCCAAGTGGCATTCCCCGAGTGGCCAGAAGGCGCCCCCGATGAACTCACCGACTTCAACGACCTCGCCAACTGGAAACTCGCCCATGTCCAAGCCTGACACCAACGTGATCAACCTTCGGCCGGACGCCGCGACCATTGCGCCAGATCGCCCGTGCTGGGCGGTGTATGAGCAATGGGTGATCAATGAGAAGGGTCGCAAACTGCGCCCGGGCGTTTACTGGCATAGCTTCAAGCGCGCCGCCGCTGACCAGGATGACGCCGAGGGCGATACCGGCGACCGGCCTATCACTGATGAGTGGATTTCCAGCCCCGTCACCGTCGTCGCCCGCACCACCAACAGCGACGATGGCAGCGAAGGCCGTTTGCTGCGTCTGGTCACAGAGGGCGGCATCAAGGAATGGATCATCGCCATGGAAGTGTTCGGCGGCAGCGGCGAGGACGCCCGCCGCGCATTGTTCGGGATGGGCGTCATCATTGCCCTGAAGAAGCGCGGCACGTTCATGGAGTACTTGCTCGACCAGCATCCTGCAGAAGTGTTTGCCACCACCAGCCGGCCGGGCTGGCATGAATCGGGAGCGTTCGTGCTGCCTGGGCGAACCATCGGCAGCGCCAATGTGCGGTACCAGGCCAGCAACAAGGCTCAGGTACTTTTCAGCCGCCGCGGCGAGCTGGCGCTGTGGCAATCGGAGGTGGCCGCCAAGTGCGCGGGTAACCCCGTACTGACACTGGCGATCGGGTGCTCACTGGCTGGCCCATTACTGAGTTTGGTGGGCGTGCTGGGCGGTGGTGTTCACTTGGTTGGCGATAGCTCGAGCGGTAAGTCGCTGGCGCAACTGATCGGTTCGTCGGTATGGGGCGACCCGGGCGTGTTCGCCGCCAGTTGGGACATGACCAAGGGCGGCCTGGAGATCGAAGCGTCTAGCCGCAATGACACCATCCTGCCCTTGGATGAGATCAAGCGTGCTGATCCCAAGCGCGTACAGGAAATGGCCTATTCCCTCGCCAACGGCCAGGGCAAAGGCACCATGACCCGCGAGCGCGAAGGCCGCGCCAAATTGAGCTGGCGCCTGCTGACACTCTCCAGCGGCGAGCGCTCACTCTCTGAACACGCGGCCATATCCGGCAATGCCGCCCACGCTGGCGCCGAGTTGCGCATGGTCGACGTGAACGCCGGTACCCGCACACACCGGGCCTTCGACGAATTGCACGGGCTTGAGGGGGCAGACTTTCACCGCCAGCTCACCGTAGCGGTAGGCGCCCACCACGGCCATCTTGGCCCAGCATTTGTGGAGCGCCTGGTCGCCGACGACGATAAGCCCGGGCTGCTCAGTGACTTTGACGGCATCCGCGCCCAGTTCGTCGAGGACAACGCCCAGGCCGGCCGCGTGGCTGACCGGTTCGCCGTGATCGCGCTGGCGGGCGAGATGGCCATCGCCTACGGCCTGCTGCCATGGGAGCCGGGCACCGCCCTCTCCGACTGCCGCTTGCTCTACGGGGAATGGCTTTCCCGTGTAGGCGGAGGCAACGCAGAAGACCGACAGATCCTGGCCGGCATCATCGACTTTATCGACAAGCACGGCAGCAGCCGATTCTCTGATGTCGACGCCGCGGAGGTGGACGCCAAGGTATTCAACCGCGCCGGGTACTGGGAGCTAGTGGCCGGCAAGCGGCTCTACTTGTTCAACAAGTCGGCACTGATCGAGGCAGCCCATGGCTTCGGCCTCACTCGCGTGGTCAAGGCACTGGAGGTTGGCGGGGCCCTGGCCAAGCGCGATACCGATCGGGACAGCCGCAAAACCAAGAAGTACCGCATCCCCGCCGGCGGCTCTGCCCGACTGTACGTCATTGATCCAGAAGCGCTAGACAGCGAGGGAGGTGCGGTATGACCCCCATCACCACCGGCGCCGAACGCCAGAGTTCACAGGAACCTATAAACGTGGGGAACAGGGGGAACGGGGGAACAGCCAGTAAAACCGTGGGCTGTGGCCGTTCCCCTTTATTGAATGTATGGGGAACAGGGGGAACACAAACATGTTTTTGAATATAAGCGTGTCTGCGTTTTCCAGAATTTGGTTATCACTGTTCCCCACAAAAAAAAGCGGGGAACAGAAACCCCCTCTGAAAGCCCCGGAAACATTGGCTGTTCCCACTGTTCCCCCGTTCCCCCGTTTTTTTTCTAGAGACACATATGAGCAATGGGGCAATCAGGCCGAGGTGAGGCCATGAGTCTCCTTTCCGGCCTGCTCGATCACATGCCCCCATCCATTGCAGGTATCGCCTCTCCAATTTCCGGAAGTCGCCCTGAAGTTCGTCAGCGCCAGATGGTGGCCAGCCCAGCCGAACGCGCCCACCGGCTCACCATAAGCGCCCACGCAAGCGCCGCCACTGCCACGCCAGAATGGCGACAGGCCCGTGACCAGTACCTCAACCACATCATGGTTTGTCGGAGCTGCTACGCGCCCACAGGCCGACATTGCACTGCTGGCGCTTCCTTGCGCGCCAACTATGACAACACGCCCATGGAGGCGCACCAATGACGCCAAGCCTTATCACCCGCTTGTGCAACATCGCTTTGAAACCCGGCATCAGCGCCAGCACGCAACTCATCACAACCCGGCGGATATGTCGCGCCATTGCTGACCAGCTCGACGTTATCAGCGGTGAACGGCTAGCCCTGCGCCGGCAAGCGGGAAAGCTGAAAGCGTTTCTCCCCTTCACTCGGCAGGCCATTGCGGAATTGGAGGAGCGGGCCCGCGAACACCAGGAGGCTGCCCGCAGCGGAGCGTGGAGCGCACTTGCGGGGTTTGGACAATCACTGATGTTCGATCGTGAGGGGCTGGCGCAGGCGCTGGGCTTCGACCAGATGTGCGACCTGCTGGGCGTCAATCCGGTACATCGAGGGCAGGCCATTGCAGACGGCGACACCAGCCTTGGAGGCGTGGCCTACCTATCCCAGCTGGAGGACAGCGCCGACCGTAAGAGCGACGAATGGGGCGCAGGTGGTCCGCTGTATCAAGCCTGCCATGCCGCCACGATCAGGTTTATCAGGGAGTGCCCTGAAGACCAACTGCCCGATCCATTCGCCCCTGGTGCGCCGTTCGGCCCAAAGCTGCCGCCCGCCCTGAGCATCGTCGGCAAATAACCATTTTCCGCGCCACGTTTTGCGAATCACGAAAACGTGGCGCGGCTCAGTGCAACACCAGCGGGCGAAGGCCCATCAATGGCGCCAAGGCGCCGAAGGAGTAACGCATGACATCAATTGCAGAACTCGGCATCAGGGTCGACTCGACCGATGCCGCCCAGGCCGGGGCGGACCTGGACAAACTCACGGCGGCGGGCGGCCGCGCAGAGAAAGCCGCGGAAGGCGTAGCAAAGGGAGCGGACAAGGCCTCAGCATCGATCAAAAAGCAGAAGGACGAACTGTCCGACCTGCTGGGCGAGATCGACCCTACAGTCAAGGCTCTCGGTCGCTTGGATGAGCTCGAGACGAAGCTGTCCAAGCAAAAGAAGCTCGGCGCGCTGGACGCCTCCACCTTCAGCGAGTACCAGGGCAAGATCGACCAGTCCCGGGCGAACCTTGGCAGATTCGACGACAGTCTTACTCGGACTGGCAACACAGCAAAGCAGACGGCAGCAGCTCTGCGCGGTGTGCCGGCACAGTTCACTGACATTGCCGTGTCACTTCAGGGCGGCCAGGCGCCGCTGACAGTACTGCTCCAGCAAGGTGGACAGTTGAAAGATATGTTCGGCGGCGTCGCGCCGGCGGCGAAAGCCCTGGGCGGATATGTTGCCGGCTTGATAAACCCTTTCACTGCCGCCGCAGCCGCCGTTTCTGTTCTCGGCCTTGCCTATTACAAAGGCAGCAAAGAGGCTGATGCCTACAAGGAGGCGCTGATCCTAAGTGGAAACGCTGCTGGTACGAGCGCTTCACAGCTGGCCGTCATGGCTCAGCAGGTAAGTTCGACAGTCGGGACGACCGGAGCTGCTGCTGAGGTGCTCGCAAAGCTGGCGGGTAACGGGAAGATTGCCAGCGGCAGTTTCGAGCTGATCACCACAGCAGCTCTTCAAATGGAGCGAGCAACAGGGCGCTCTATTGATGAGACCGTCGCGGAGTTTGCCAAAATCGCCAAGGACCCGGTCGCCGCCGCCAAAGAGCTCAACGACCAATATCACTTCCTCACCGCGTCGGTGTATGCGCAGATCGTAGCCCTCAAGGAGCAGGGTGACACTGTCGGCGCGGCAAATCTGCTGACCGACACGTACGCCAGCACCGTCGCCACCCGGGCGGGGCAAATAACGCAAAACCTGGGATATATACAGCGTGGATGGAACGAGATTCGTGATGCCGCGAAAGGCGCTCTCGACGCGACCTACGATATAGGTCGCGACAAAACTCTCCAAGAGCAGGTGGACGACCTCAAGGCCAAGCTGACAGGGTCGGCGGCCTATGATGTTGGCGGCCTCAGGATGAACGCTGGCGCTGTAAGCCCGAAAGAGCGAGCAGATATCCAGGAGCAGATCCGCCTCAAAGAAATCTACATCGAGATTGAAAAGAGGCAGAACAAGTACGCCGGCGACCGGCAGAAGATCCAGGACAAGGGCATCGAGGCCGAGCAGGATCTTGAGCGCATCCGCATTGCGTCGTACAGCAACAAGCAGAAGCGCGACAAGGAAGAGGAATCCTACCTTCGCAAGATCTCAGCATTGCGTGAGGCGAATCCAAACAGCCCACTGCTTGACCAGAAGAACATTGATCGCGATCTGAAAAACATCCGCGACAAGTACAAGGACCCGAAGGGGGCAAGCACGCCTGTCGACCTGACCTCGTTCAACGACTCGAAAAACCAGCTCAACGCAGTGCTCAGCTACTACAAGAGCGCGGACAAGGAACTGGAAGCGGCGCAGAAAGCCGGGATCATCTCCCAGGAGAGCTACACGGCTCAACGCGTGGCATTGCTCCAGCAGCAGGCGTCCGAGGTCAAATCCTCCTACGAGGCCGAGATCGCGGCGCTTGAGGGTGCCAAGGGCAAGGCCGGCACTTCGGCTGCCCAGCGCATCCAGCTGGACCAGAAGATCGCCGACGCCCGGGCCAACATGGTCAAGGCGCAGCAGGAATCGGATAGCGAGCTGAAGGTAATAGACCTGGAAGAAACTGGGCGGCTGGCGCGGAAAACCGCCGCGACCGAGGCATACGTTGATCAGTTGGAGCGACAGCGCCGTGCGCTTTCTCTGTCGGGCGACAGGGCTGCGGCCTCTCTTGGCATGGGCGACCGTGAAGCTGGGCGAGAGCGCGACCTGGACGCCTCCAGAGATCGGTTCAACGAGGAGCGCGCCAAGCTGCTGGATCGACGCAAGACCGCTCCGGACAAGTACAGCCAGGCGGATTACGAAAAGGATCTGGCAAGCCTGGAGTCGGCCGAGGGCAAGTATCGCGACACTGTGCTGGAGAACTACGACAAAATATCCGAGGCGCAAGCGGACTGGCGCAAGGGCGCTACGTCGGGTTTCAGAACCTATCTGGAGTCTGCGAGAGACCTTTCTGGCCAAGCAAAGTCCCTGGTGACCGGGGCTTTTGGCGAGATGGAAGACTCCCTTGCCAACTTCGCCACCTCCGGCAAACTATCTTTCTCCGACTTCACCAAATCCATAATCTCGGATATGGCACGAATTGCCACCCGGCAAGCGGCATCGGGATTGCTGTCCAGCTTCGCAGGCACAGCACTGGGATCCTGGCTTGGGGGTGGAGGCGGCGCGTCTACCAGTTTCGGCTCCAGCATCGGCAGCGCCATCACGGCAAACGCCAAGGGCGGCGTGTACGACTCGCCAAGCCTGTCGAGCTTCAGCAACCAGGTTCACGACAAGCCGCAGATGTTCGCCTTCGCGAAGGGCGCGGGCATCTTCGCCGAAGCCGGGCCAGAGGCGATCATGCCCCTGACCAGGACGGCGGGCGGCGAGCTTGGTGTACGCGCGCTGGGCGGTGGCGGCGGGGGAAGCGGTGGCAACACCGAGTCGAAGACGGAGGTCACAATCAACATCAATCGAGATGGATCTGGCGATGCGACCGCAGACACAGCAATGGGTAAGAGTCTGGCGCCGCAGTTCCTCACTTTGATCCGGGCTGAGATCGCAGCAAATGAACGCAGAACGTTGAGCCCCAGCGGTGGCGCAACGTGGCGAATAATCAACGGGAGATAATCATGGGCATTGAATACGATAAGCCGCGCCTGGCTGGCATCATCAGCGATGCCATAACCAATCACTTCCTGGAGATGATTCCGAAGAGCCCAAATGCCGAGGAAGTCAGAAAGATTCTTGAAGAGGCGATAGAGGTTGTGGTTCGAACCACCGCCGTCCTTCACGACGACTTTGAGTCAAGACCGGCGGAGCTGTTGCGAGAGGGGCGTAAGCACTCAAAAGCGAACGCAGACCGGTACCTCAAGCTCATCATGAGCCCTGGAAGCAAAGCGTGGGGTGGTCCTGGGTGAAATGAGACCATGACCAAGCCAATTCCCAACGGTTAACGCTAGCCTGACGAAGAAGGCTAGAATCGTGCCGGGGCCAGATATCTGTATGGATTTCGGCCCCGTTCTTTCTGGCGAGCCAGCCCCCCAGGCCAAGCCGGTTAAATTCATCACCACACACATGCCAATGCAAGGGAGTGTCGTATGCGCGCTATGGAAAAAGCCTTGGTGGTTCTTCTGTCCCTCTCCCCCATGTCGTCATTCGCGGACTGGGCGTACTCAGAGCACGTCGACGAGATGCGCGGGGAAAAGGCGGTTTCCGCTACGATCAGTTCTGAAAAACCAATAAGCCCACAAACTAGCCAAGCAAAACTTACGATTACCAGCGTTCGATCAGCTAGTGGTAATGCGTTTTTTCTTGATCTGGAAAATGCGCAATTTTCATGCTCGCCACCATTGTGTGAGGTAAGCATGAAGTTTGATAACGGCAAAGTATTGGAATTAAAGGCAGCACCTGGGAAAGACTCTAACAATACTTTGTATGTACAAGGACCGAATCAATTCGTTGCGACTGCAAATCTTGCCAGCCGCTTAATTGTCGAGGTTCCAATCTACAAACAGGGTAAAAGCCAGTTCAAGTTTGATGTGAGCGGACTGACCTGGCAAGGCGATACGCCGTCTGCAGATGGCCTGTATGCGGGCGTAGGTGGGCAGCGCTGGGCAGATCCCTATAATCCAGCCGCTGGGCTCGTAGATAGCGGTTTCGGGGAAGGTGACGACCGCTGCTACATAGACGCTCACCCGGCCACCCTAGAGTTTGGTGTTAAGCCAACGAAAATCACTCATTGCTACTACCAAGGTCGTCATTACAGCTCAATGGTGGATTTTGAATTCTCCAAATTAAACCAGGTTGTGCGGGCCGTATCCAAGCAAGTGGGCAAGCCTGAGCTTGAACTTAAAGAATATGTAAGCTGGTCAGAAATTGAAGAAAAAAATCTGCTGTCCATTGGCATTCTGGGCAGTAAAAAGAGCAATGTCGCGACGCTTTTAGTTTCGCACGTCCCCTCGGACAATTTAGTTCCGCCTAGAAAGCCATTGGTCAAGTAGCTGGCGCCATCTGGGCAAGCAAGAACCTGACAAAACCTGACATTTTTTCAGGGTTGCGACTTGTCAAAACTTAACATCGCGCACCGCTCCAGGCCTGGCTCGACGTTGACAAATGTTGACATCCTGGCGGCTTGGAATCGCCAGCAGCGCCCGCCGCCGGTTAGCAAATGCTAGTGTCGGCGCTGATGATCGATCCGTCACCCTGTTAACAATTGTCAAGGTTGGCCACGCCCTGGTTGGCCCTCGGTATCCAAGTTGGTATCCACCAAGCGATGGCGATTTGGGCGGATACCTCGCACAGGGACCAGTCGCAGTGGCCGCCACCAGTCACCACGTTTTACTGGTCACCGCCGGCAACGCCGCCCAATTGCGGAAGCACCCCAGGAAAGGCTCTCGGCATCTGATGGTGGGAACGTTTTCGCGCACGTCCATTGCGCACCTGGCCAGTGCGCAAAGCCCTCGCCCGCCAAGGTTTCACGCACCGTTCACGCAGCATGCTCACGCACTGGGCCGCGTGATGCCCGTGGCCGCCCGCAGACGCTCAAGCCTCAGCAACTGCCTCTGGACTGCGCAGTAACTGCGCAAATTGCGCACAGGAAGTACGCAGCTCAGTACGCACGGTTGGTACGCATTTGGGAGCGTACCGATAGCAGGTCGCACTTCTGGTTCGCACCCTCTTACGCGAACCTGGTGCGAACCCGGCCAGTGGTTACCACGCTGGTTACCACGGGAAGTTACCAATGCGAGCGGTTGCCAGGCGCTGGTTTCCACTGTGGTTTCCAGGGTTTTGCAGTGGTTTCCACTGGTAACCTGGCCAGATCGTGGACAAAACCGCAGGGCGGGCTCGCGTGACCCGCTGCGCACGTTTCAACGTCGGCGCCAGCGCGGCGTGTTGAATTCAACTCACCGTGTAGATCCCAGCACGCTGGCGCCGGCGATTACTTTGACCACGCTTTGACGGAATGTGAGACAGGCGTGAGACGGAATCCATCCCAGGCGGCCGTCTGAGGCCGATCCCGCGCGCGCCCTGTCAAAGAGTAGAGCTTTGCCGTCTCATACCCCTGACAGACCCCTGACAGTTTTCCAGGCACCGGTGCTACGCTTCCTCGAAACACGGAGAGCCACCATGACGGATACCAAACTGATCGCCAGCCTGTTCGACCGCCTCAATCAAAACCAGCTCGCCCTGGGCGCTGCGGTGGAGGAGCTTTCCAACTGGGTCGAACAGCGCGGATCGGCTGACATTGCCAACAATGTGCGCGGCGCGCTGGAAACGCTCGACGAGAACCTAGTGTTCATTCGCCAGGGCATTGCTGAGCTGACCGTCGCCGGCAGCCTGGGGCAGTCGTGACGCTGGATAGGATTCTGGACAGGCTCTGGACGGCTGGATAGGCCGCAGTTCATCCAGGTCGGCCCGCGAGCCAAAGCCAACACAGGCTGGCAGCAGATTGGGCATGCGGCCGGACAGCTACCTCGTCCAGAATCGGGGAGAGCCGCGACGGTCATTTGCGTGACCAGTGGCCCAGGATCGCACCAGGTAAACGCCTCCAGAATCCTTGACCAGCCTTGACGCAACCTTGACGAAATTCTTGACAGGTCTTGACGGAGTTATCTGGTGCCACCAGCAGTTGGATCGCTGAAAGCCACGCAGGACAAAGCTTTGCGGGCATTCGCGCAGATTGGCCAGCGCCAGCCTCGTCAAGAATTCTAGAGGTACCCGTCAAGGTAATTGCTCGATCAATATCAAGGCCCTGTTGGCGCGATGGGGTGGTGAAATACCGGGCCAGAAAAATGCTTAGCGCGCCAGGCAATATTAGACAGGCACTAGACGGATTACGGCCGAAAAAAAATACCGATCAGTTGTCGAGCGGCCTTGTAGTGCGCGGCTTCTGGCGATGACGACGCACAGAACCGCTGCGGGCCTGTCTAGTATTTTACGGGCGCTCTAGCTCCTGACAGCAGGCCCAATCTGTCGGCTGGAAACTACCTGGATTTAGGGTAGTTTCGATTGCACGCTGATAACATCTGCAGATCATTGCTGGCGCCGCCCCGCTCCAGCGCCAGCACCCCGCGAGCCAGAGGACAGCGCCGTGTCTGTGATCGATTGCGATTACCTGCCAACCGAAAAAGTGAAGATACCCGCCGAGCTGGCGCTACTGATCATTAGAAAGGCCAGCGCTATGGCCGCTACATTCGAGGAGCAGGTGCTCGACCAACTGACCAAGGACGCACGCCGAGCACTCAGGCAAGGCGCAGATCCGCGAAAGCTCATCCGGGAAATGCGTCTGTAGTCAGGTTGGTCAAACTGCTATTCGCATAGCAGTTTCCGGCACCTGACCTACCGCATTGGGAGCCCAGGCGGGCAGTAGCGTTATTTACTCGGGCGGTTTCGGTGGAGGCGGAGCCCACGACATCAGCGCTTCAATGCTGTCAGAGCTGGAGAGCAAGTTCTTTGCCTCCTGAACCTTTGCTAAAAGCTCCGAGTGAGCTTTACCCCCCATATCAACTGAGCGGGTGGTGATGTCGTCAAAAAAATCTTGGAGCTTTCTATCGGAGCTCCACTTGTCGATGATCTTCAGCAGGTTGCTTAGCGAGTCTTCCCGGGCCCGGATAATCAGCGAGCGTTGGTAGTTCGCTGTCGCTATTGCGCGTTCAGCTTCCCACCTCATTCGCTCTTCGGCCGCCTGGCGGTCAGCCTCAGCGATCTGGGGCGCCAAGGTTTCCGCCCTATCGACTAAAGCCAATGCGATGTCGTCGAGTTGCTTCAGGAGGCTAGCTTTGTCCTCTGTCCAGGTACGAGCCCAGTCCACACGGCCATAGGGACTATAAGCCCTGAGGCATAGTCGCTTGGAAGCAACGCGCTGATTACTCCGCCGGTAAAATGTCTTCGTCCTCCCGTCCCACAGACTAGGCTTGAGCACTTTGGCCTCTTTTACCGCCACATACTGGCCATCTATGTAGACCATCTCTTTTTCGACCGTAGCCTCGTAGATGGTCAGTCCTATCGCTATCTCGTCGATGAAGACCAATGTTGGCCGACCAGGCGCCCACATGTTTGTCTCGAAAACCGATCGCTTCAGCCGTCCCTCCTCGTCTCCGAGCTCCTTACGGGTGAACCCGCTTTCGCCGCATGCGATCGAAAGTCGATGTTCACCGAAACAAGTAGCGAGCTTCAGCAGAACTGACGCTGCCCTCTGAAGCATGGGTTCAGTAACTACCAGGTCGGGGAGGTTTCTCTTTGCAGGCTTGAGATAGCCGTCGCCAGCGACTCGGCCACGCGTGAATGAGGCCAAAGAGTCCATCACCATCGTGCGCCGGGCACTGGCTTTCTTCGGAGCAGCTTCAATCAGTTCAACCTCCGCTTTACGCGGTAACTGATCGCCCTTTCTCCATTCAGTGGGATCACCAGGTTGGGGCTTGGGCAAGGGCGGAATCTTCGGCCTCTGTCCAGACTGTTTCCTGGCCCAATAGCCTCGCGGTGGACGGGGTATGTTCAGGCGAGCACAAACCCGAGCCAGGAATACCGAGGAAACTCCATATTTTGGAGCCAGGGAGAGCATAGGCGTTGCCCATACCTCGGAGTAAAGGATTTCCCTTTGGACGCGATCCTGGCTCATCTCCTACCTCTGAATTGGCCTGGAGGTTAAATTTGTCACGCTGACAGTTTTTTCCGAGATCGTCAAAAGACCAGCAAAATGCAACTGTGGCGCAGCCTTTTATCACTTCAGCCAGCAACACTTCGCTCCTGCGCTAAAGTTTTAAAGCCGGGGCCAGTGCCCGGCCGGCCAGCCTGGTAACCATTAACCATGGCCGCTCGCTGCGCCAGGCTGACCGTCATATGCTGGGCCGGACTGGGCCAGACAGAGGGGTCGACATAAGAGAGAGGGATAATCAGGGGATGGCGGAAAGCATTGATCGTTTTCTACGCCTCGACGAGGTACTTCATATCACTGGCCTTGGTCGTAACACGATTTATCGCAGGATCAAGGAAGGCACCTTTCCAAAGCAGATCCGGATAGGACCGAACTCGGTGGCTTGGCGTCAGTCGGCAATAGCCATGTGGATGTCCGATCCGACCCGGGCAATTGAGGACTTATGATCTTTCGTTGGTTCTTGCAAATCACCAAGGTGAGGCGCGCATGGCTGTCCTACCGAAATGGGAGCCAGGTTAATGAGGAATATCCCGCCGCGCGGAACGAACGCCATCATTGCGAAAACCAACCCCATGAATGAGGCTCAAACGACGTTGAATGAGTCATTCCGAATCACGAACCCCCATGACTGACCACAACCCCGTTCCGGGGTGGTGCTGGCGCGAGAATGCTAAGGACGCCCCAGCGTGGTGGACGGACCGCACGGCGCAACCACCACAACTGCCGCAAAAGTGAAGAGCCAACCAATTAGGAGATTCAAGGGCTTGCCACTCGTCGAGAACCGGTAGATGCAAATCAGCGACGTTTTCGGCCGTCGTGTGTGGGTTCAAAATAGGGCCACATTTTAAAAAGAGAGTAGATTTGTGAGTAGATTTACATACCACCCAAAGACAAGCCCTTTAAAATCGTGACCTGTAGACAATTGTTCGATTCCGTCTCTGGCACCAAAATACCGAGAAACCCCAAGGAACAATATGTTCCTTGGGGTTTTTTATTGCCTGCGATTTAATGCGCCCGGAGTACTTCTGAGCACAATGTCGCAGCAGGACGATTGAGGGTTATTTTTCGCTGGGTTCAATCGTTCAGCCTTTACCAAATTCTCCGTTGTAAGGTTTCTTTCATGACACGCCTATTGCTCTGCTCGCTATTACTACTGACTGCACTACTCAGTGGATGCGCCACGCAAATGGACGTAGCGATAAACGCGACACCTGATCCCGATTACCACTTCGACCGCCAGGCAACCGTACTGGTGACGTCCGTCGGTGGCAGCGACGAAAACGCACTCAATGCCCGCTACTACCTGCGCGACATGGTCAGCGCCATGAAGGACCAGGGCTTTCGCAATGTCTATACCGACACCACGCTGCCCAAGAACCATGCACCGATCAAAATGACCATCACCCTTGACGTCGAAAGCAAGCAGGTCACTTACCGCTACACCGCTACCGAGTATGGCCAAGTGGCAAACAGCACCACCACGCAGTGCAAGAAGAACAAGAAAAAGACCGACCAACTGACCTGCACCAGCACCCCGAACACCTCCTATGGCCCGGTGGGCACATCGGAACGCACCGGCTACACCACCCTCACCACCTTCCGGGCTACCGCTCGGGATGAAGCGAGCAGGCGTGCGGTGTACGTGCTGCGAGTATCGTCCTATAACGACGATTGCCAGGCGGCCAAGGTCGAAGCCTTCCTGGTGCAGCAGGGCCTGCAGAACCTGAATTTCCAGGACCGCGTGCAGCGCAATTACACGGTGACGATGCCTGAGGGGTATCGCTGCAAATAGTCAGTAGCTCAATAGGCCCTCTGTGCGAGGGCCTCTTCACCTGAGCAAAAACACCATCAACGGATTGTCATTCAACCGCCCCGCAAAGCTTGGCGCCAGTTGCTCCACTGGCGAGCCTTTCAACAGCGCAGTCTCCTTGCGCGACGCTATCACCCAGGATGGCCGAGGCAGCTCACCCAGCTTCTCAAGCTCATGACGCCCGACAAACAGCGGCTGCTCATCGTGATCCAGGTTCATCATGTAGCGCACCGCCCAGGTGTCTCGGGCCAGGTCGACAAACACAAGAGGGCCCGGCTGCGCCTCACGCAACACCTCCACCTGGCTGACAAACCGTCGGGTGTCGAATTGCAGGTCCTTGGCCGGTTCTATCACCGCTACCAGCAACAACCATTGGGCCGCCAGCGCGAAGACGCTGAGCCATACCAAACGCAACGGCCGGCGCCAGGCAATCAGCGCCGCGAGTTGCAGCACCACCAACACACCAATCATCAGCGGCAGGGAAATATCCGGCCAATAGCCCTGCTTGTGCCAGGCGTGCCGACACACAAACAACACAACCACGCACAACGCCGGCAGCGCTGCGACAAGCCCTTCGTAACAACGGCGCACGCCCAACAGCCAGCCTTGCGCCTGGAGCAGCCCATAGGCCGCGACAGCCGCAAACATCGGCACCATCGGCAAGATGTAATAGGCACGCTTGAAGTGCGGCACTGACAACCCGAGCAGAATCATCAAGCCACAGGCCCCAAGCCGCACCAGCAGTTGCAGTTGCTCATCGGTCGAGCGTTCAGGCCAGCGATGGCGCAGCGCGACCAGGGTGGCCAACGCCAGCGGCACCACCGGGAAGTAACGGTACAAACTCAGCTGAAAGTAGAAATAGAACGGCTCACCGGACTCATCCAGGCGCCCGCCGACCTGCATCTTGAACACTTCATCAGCAAAGGCATCCCCGCCGCTCAATCGCGCTAGCTTCATCAGCAGCCACCAGCATACCGCGAGCAGCGCCAGGCCGATAACGCCGTGGATCAGCACTTGCCGGACGCGCTCGCCCGGCCTGCCCAGCGCCCAATACACGCACACCACCCCACAGACCTCAATCAACCCCAGCGGGCCACGGATTGCAAAGGCCAGCACGAACAAAGGGAACACCGCCTGTTGCCTCAGCCGCGACCCCAGGCGCTCGCCACTGTGCAGCAGATAAAAACTGCCGACACACAACAGCGCGATCATCTGGTCGAGGCAGACCGAGCGCGATTTTTCGAGCAACTGGGTGGTAAGCAGCGTCAACAGCACCGTCAAAAACGCCCATGGGCGACTGGAGGGCGCCAGCAAGCGGTACATCAGCGCGATCACACCGGCCGACGCAAGCGCGGTAGGCAATACATTCGCCAAATGATTCGGCACATCAAACCAGCGGGCGAATACAAAACTGAAGAAAGTCGCAGTGCCTGGGTAGTCCGCGTAAGGCTGACCGTAGGTGGTGGGAAAAAAGCTTGCGCCGTGGCGAAACATTTCCTGCATGAACAACGCCCAGCGCCCATCAAAGCCCTGGGGCTGCTGATCCCAGATTCCCAACGTGAACAACAACAGGGCAATCAGAAAGAGGCCCAGAGACTCCAGGCGAATACGGTTGCGATGATCCATCGGGTGACCTGTCAGGTGGGAAGCGCTGGCGTATGGTGCCGACCGCAGCCCTGAATAGCGCCTGAACGAACCTGAACATTCACGTTTTTACCGACTTGCAGGCCACACCACTGCCGGGATCAGGCGAACATAGACCAACTCGGCCACCAGCTCGACCAGGGTTTGCAGGATCACCGCCGCGGCAGCCAACCCGCGCACGTCCTCCGGCAAGGCCAGCGCCAACGGCAATACCACCAGCGAGTTGCGCGTTGATGCACTGAACGTCACCGCCCGTGCGCTTGGCGCAGGTAGCGCAAATAGTCGCGCAGCCAGGATCCCCATCAACGGCGCCAGCAGTACGAAGCCCAGGTAGATCGCAAGCACCGGCAGCAGCAGGTCGATGTCGCGCATCACCGATGTGATCTGCGACCCAATCACCACGAACAGCACCAGGGCCATGGCCGGCACCGGCAACCAGGCCCACGCGCTGCTCCATTTGCCGACAAGCGTTGATCGCCGCGCCAGATAGGCTGTCAGCACGGCCAGCAGCATCGGCACCACGATCAACAACAGGAATGCCTCGATAAACGGGCCGATCTGAACCACCACCCCCGAGTGCGCGCCCAACATAAAACCCAGGTACACCGGCAGCAGTGCCAACTGCAACAGCAACAACAACGGCGTGGCCGCCAGCATCGACCGCGAGTCGCCCTTGCCGATGTGGGTGAACACCACCACGTAGTCGATACAGGGCGTCAACAACACCAGTAATGCCCCAACCAACAGCGCGGGATGCTCCAACAGGCCACGGGTCAGCCCCCACACCAGCAATGGCACCAGAACAAAGTTGGCCAGCAACAACGCCGAGACAAAGCGGATATTGCCTAACCCCTGGCGCAGATCGAGGAAAGGAATTTGCAGGAACATCGCGTACATCAATACCGCGATGGCGGGCGTGATCAATACGCTCAAACCGTGAGCCAGTACCGGCGCAAACACACCACAGGCAGCGGCCAGCAGGATGGTGACAAAATAGAAGGAGATCTGGTTATGCTCAAGGGCATCGCGGGTCATGAAGACGCTCTGGCGGATGACAAAGGCGTAGCCTATTGATCTATGGCCTGACGGTCGAGCGCGATGAACGACCAAACCCGCCCGGATTTCCTTGGGATTTACCCCAACCTGCGCTTCAATACGCTACCCAGATCCAGAACCCAAGGACGTTGAGCCCATGGCCTCGCCGAACAAGCAGCAAAAACGCGCCCAGCGGGCAAAGACCAAGGCCAAGCAAAACCGCACCCAGCGTGCCGTCGCGGCCAAGCCGGATGCGTTCGCCGGCGACGACAGCCGCATCGATCTTGAGTCTGTGGACTTGACCGAACTGTTTGTCGAGATGCGCACCGCAGGCGAGACCAGCCAGCAGGCACTGTGCGCGGTATTCCTGGCACACCCGCTGCTGGCGCTGGTGCTGGAGCAGGAAGGCGAAGAGGAAGCGACCGACTTTATCCTGGCGGCGCTGATCGAGTATCGGCAGTGGGCCACCGATAGCGATGACGAAGCCGCTGCGCTGGCGTGGATCGAATCGCCGCAGTTCCAGGCAGACTACGTAGCAGCATCCCAGGCGCTGACAGCCTCAACAGACTGACACATACAAAATGTGGGAGGGGGCTTGCCCCCGATTGCAGAGTATCAGCCAGCTTATATGTAGCTGATCCACCGCTATCGGGGGCAAGCCCCCTCCCACATTTACCTAGTATCGCGTCAGTTAAGGGCCGCAGCGCCCACCCGTTGAGCCTTGCGACGGCTGGCAACAAACAACCCCGCCAGCACCACCAGCAAGCTCAAGATCCCCGTCGCGATGATCTCGACCCGGTGCGCTTCCTGGAACAGCATGATGGTCAAGGTGCCGACGATAAACACCATCACCGCGTAGGTCAGGCCAGGGAACAGCCACATCTTGAACACGATCTTCTCGCCCGCCGCCGTGCGCTTCTGGCGCATGCGCAGTTGCGACACAGCAATCACCAGGTACACCAGCAAGGCAATGGCGCCGGAGCTGGCCAGTAGGAACTCGAACACCGCCGCCGGGGCGACGTAGTTTGCGAACACCGCCAGGAACGCAGCGCCGGTAGACAGCAACACCGCCCAGTAAGGCGTGCCGCTCTTGTTGGTACGCTTGGCCACGGCCGGTGCGTCACCACGACGGCCCAGGGAGAACAGCATGCGCGACGCGGTGTACAGCGCCGAGTTGAGGCAGCTGGTCACGGCAACCAGCACCACCAGATCGACGATCAGCTTGGCATTCGGGATGCCCATGCGCTCCAGCACGGTCTGATAGGAACCTACGGCAGCCAGGGTCGGATCGTTCCATGGCACCAGGGACACCACGATGAAGATCGACAGCAGGTAGAACAAACCAATCCGCCAGATCACCGAGTTGGTAGCCTTGGTGATCTGCTGGCCGGGGTTCTTCGATTCCGCTGCGGCGATGGTGACGATCTCGGTGCCCATGAAGGAGAACATGGTGGTCAGGATCGCCGCCAAGACCGCGCCCATGCCGTTGGGCATAAAGCCCTGGGTGTCGAACAGGTGCGACACACCGCTGACCTGGCTGGTGGGCAAGAAGCCGAAAATCGCTGCCAGGCCGAGGATCACAAAGCCTATGATCGCCACGACTTTGATCAACGCAAACCAGAACTCGAACTCACCGTAGTTCTTCACGCTGAACAGATTGGTCGCGGTCAGCAGCAGCGTAATGATCAGGGTAAAGGCCCAGATCGCCACATCGGGGAACCAGGCATGCAGGATGGTCGCCGCCGCGTTGGCCTCCAACGGAATCACCAGTACCCAGAACCACCAGTACAACCAACCGATGGTAAAACCGGCCCAGTGGCCGATTGCGCGGTCGGCATAAGTAGAGAACGAACCCGTATCCGGTGACGCAACGGCCATCTCGGCCAGCATCCGCATCACTAACACCACCAGCGTACCGGCGGCCGCGTAGGCCAACAGCACAGCCGGGCCAGCGGCAGCAATCGCATGGCCGGAGCCGACAAACAAACCGGCACCGATCACGCCAGCAATCGACAGCATGGTGACGTGACGCGGTTTGAGCCCCTGTTCGAGGTCATTGGAGCTTTGCGTACTACTCATTGACACACCTTTGCGAGGAATTGCGAAAACGGTTCGCCCGGCTGCTGCCTTTCTCGTGAAAAGAAACCAACAGGGCGTTCTTTATTTTTTACGCAAGATTTGCGCCAAAATGTTACAAAACCGCAATTGACGCGGCCTGTAGGACAATTCAACAGTCATCGCAAGTCTTTGAGAACAATGGCATTCCGCTATAGCGTTACCGTGCGACCCACATCCGAGGCGAACAGGCGCACCAAAAACACACACAAAAAGTACGTGACGCTCCATATAGGGGCTGATATGCACCGTTTGCCCGGTTAACCCTTCCAACACCCGGCCAAAGCTGGCACCATCGCGCCCTTTTTTACGCGAAGCCTGTGGTTTTTCCGGTTCAAACGGCTGTTCGGTTGTTGATGGCGCGACACGCTACTGTGCCGATGCGACACCCTGCCGCAGACCACCGGTTAACCGTCCGCAGCGCTGTTGGCTGTCATCCAAACGCTATGCTAGCTTGGCGCCTCGCCAGGAAGGCGGCCCAACAGCGAAGATCGCAACGAACACAATGAGGACCGCACATGGCCGAGGCCACGCCCGCGCTTGAAATCCGCAACTTGCATAAACGCTATGGTGAGCTGGAGGTACTCAAGGGTATCTCGCTGACCGCACGCGACGGCGACGTGATCTCGATCCTGGGTTCTTCCGGTTCCGGCAAGTCCACCTTCCTGCGTTGTATCAACCTGCTGGAGAACCCGCATCAGGGCCAGATCCTGGTGGCCGGCGAAGAGCTCAAGCTCAAGGCCGCGAAAAATGGCGAGCTGATGGCCGCCGACGGCAAGCAGATCAACCGCCTGCGCAGCGAAATCGGTTTTGTGTTTCAAAACTTTAACCTGTGGCCGCACATGAGCATCCTCGACAACATCATCGAGGCGCCACGCCGCGTGCTCGGCCAAAGCAAGGCCGAAGCGATAGAAGTGGCCGAGGCCCTGCTGGCCAAGGTCGGCATCGGCGACAAGCGCCACGCCTACCCCGCCCAACTCTCCGGCGGCCAGCAGCAGCGGGCGGCGATTGCACGCACCCTGGCCATGCAGCCTAAAGTCATCCTGTTCGATGAGCCCACCTCGGCCCTTGACCCGGAAATGGTTCAGGAAGTACTTAATGTGATCCGCGCACTGGCCGAAGAAGGCCGCACCATGTTGCTGGTCACCCATGAAATGGGCTTTGCCCGCCAGGTGTCCAGCGAAGTGGTGTTCCTGCACCAGGGTCTGGTAGAAGAGCAAGGATCGCCACAGCAGGTGTTTGAAAACCCGCTTTCGGCGCGCTGCAAACAATTCATGTCCAGCAACCGCTAACGGAGCAACATGCATGCAGAACTATAAAAAATTCCTTCTGGCTGCGGCCGTCTCGATGGCGTTCAGCGCCACGGCCATGGCAGAAACCTTGAAAATGGGGATCGAAGCGGCTTACCCGCCGTTCAACAATAAAGACGCCAGCGGCAATGTCGTGGGCTTTGACAAAGACATCGGCGACGCCTTATGCGCCAAGATGAAAGTCGAGAAGTGCGAAGTGTACGTGTCCGACTGGGACGGCATCATCCCGGCCCTGAACGCCAAGAAGTTCGACTTCCTGGTGTCGTCGCTGTCGATCACCGATGAACGCAAGCAGGCCGTCGACTTCACCGACCCGTACTACTCCAACAAGCTGCAATTCATCGCACCAAAAGCCACGGCGGACTTCAAGACAGACGCCGCTTACCTCAAGGGCAAGGTCATTGGTGCGCAGCGTGCAACGCTGGCCGGTACCTACCTGGAAGACAAGCTGCCGGACACTGAAGCCAAGCTCTACGACACCCAGGAAAACGCCTACCTCGACCTGACCTCCGGTCGCCTGGACGGCATCCTCGCCGACAAATACGTGCAGTACGAGTGGCTCAAAAGCAAAGACGGTTCGGCCTATGAGTTCAAAGGCGACCCGGTAGTAGAAAGCGACAAGATCGGTATCGCCGTACGCAAAGGCGACCCGCTGCGCGAGCGCCTGAACAAAGCCCTGGCAGAGATCAAGGCAGACGGCACCTACAAAAAGATCAACGACAAGTACTTCCCGTTCAGCATCGAATGACCTGAACGGCCTGCCTGGCGCGCTCGGTTGAGCGCGCCGGCTTTTCGCAATGCCTGCCGCGATATGAAAACACCATGAATTTCGATCTCTACGGATTCGGCCCGGCGCTCGCCGCTGGCGCGCTGATGACCGTCAAACTGGCGCTCACGGCCCTGTGCCTGGGGCTGGTGCTCGGCCTTGCCGGCGCCTTGGCCAAGACTTCGCCCTACAAGCCGTTACAATGGCTGGGCGGTGCTTATTCGACCATCGTTCGTGGCATTCCCGAGCTGTTGTGGGTGCTGCTGATTTACTTCGGCACGGTCAACCTGATGCGTGCCCTGGGGGAGTTCTTCGGTAACCCCGACCTGTCCTTGAGTGCCTTTGCCGCCGGGGTCATCGCCCTGGGCCTGTGCTTTGGCGCCTACGCCACGGAAGTATTCCGCGGCGCAATCCTCGCCATCCCCAAGGGCCACCGCGAAGCCGGTGTGGCATTGGGGCTGTCGAAACTGCGGATTTTCACGCGACTGATCATGCCGCAGATGTGGCGCATCGCCCTGCCCGGCCTGGGCAATCTGTTCATGATCTTGATGAAAGACACTGCACTGGTGTCGGTGATCGGCCTTGAAGAAATCATGCGCCACGCGCAGATCGGCGTGACCGTCACCAAGCAACCGTTCACCTTCTTCATGGTCGCCGCGTTCATGTACCTGGGCCTGACCGTGCTGGCGATGATCAGCATGCACTTCCTGGAAAAACGCGCCGCCCGCGGCTTTGCAAGGAGCACCCAATGAGCGGCGACTACAGCTGGCTATCGCACTTCGACCTGGGCCTGAACTGGGCCGTGATCATCAAGTGGCTGCCCAAACTGGCCCAGGGCGCGACCCTGACCCTGGAGTTGGTGGCCATCGCCGTGGTCGCAGGCCTGCTGCTGGCGATCCCGCTCGGCATCGCCCGCTCGTCGCGCCGCTGGTACGTGAGCGCCCTGCCCTACGGCTACATCTTCTTCTTCCGTGGCACGCCGCTGCTGGTGCAGTTGTTCCTGGTTTATTACGGCCTGGCGCAGTTCGATGCGGTGCGCAATAGCTTTATGTGGCCGTACCTGCGCGATCCGTTCTGGTGCGCCACCGTCACCATGACCCTGCACACCGCCGCTTATATCGCCGAAATCCTGCGCGGTGCTATCCAGGCCATCCCGCCAGGTGAAATCGAAGCGGCGCGCGCCCTGGGCATGTCCAAGCCCAAGACGCTGTTCTACATCATCCTGCCCCGCGCCTCGCGCATCGGCCTGCCGGCCTACAGCAACGAGGTGATCCTGATGCTCAAGGCCAGCGCCCTGGCCAGTACCGTGACCCTGCTGGAGCTGACCGGCATGGCGCGGACCATCATCGCCCGCACCTACCTGCCGGTAGAGATCTTCTTCGCGGCCGGGTTGTTCTACCTGCTGATGGCCTACATCCTCGTACGTGGTTTCAAACTGCTGGAAAAATGGCTGCGCGTCGATGCGTGCCAAGGACGCTGAGGCACGCTTCAAGGCGCTGGATAGGTTCCTGATCGAACACCAAGGGCTGTGGCGACCACGACCCTTCACCCATCTGCACTTACCCTGGGAAACCGAACACCCGGCGCTGTCCCAATGGCTGCGCCAGCGCTCGCTGGCCGAAGCCGAAGCCAGTCACAACCACCCCCACGACCTGCCTGCGCCTGCACCTTTTCCACAGCTGGCCGCGCAAGCGTTACACCTCAGTGCTGTGGATAAATTACCCACGCACGCCCTTGAACCCGCTCGTCACCGCCTGAATGTCGACGTACCTGGCCGCAAGTGGCAACAGATCGAAGCCTTCGGCGCCGCGCTGAACTTTGCCGAAACGCCCACCCATTGGCTGGACTGGTGCGCCGGCAAAGGCCATCTAGGCCGCCGCCTGCTGCAGCCCGACCAACGCCTGACCTGCCTGGAATACGACCCAGCCCTGGTCGCATCCGGCCAAGCCTTGAGTGATCACCACCGCTTACCCGTCACCCATCGCCTGCAGGACGTGATGACGGATATGGCGATCGACCCCGCACACACACCGGTCGCCCTGCACGCCTGCGGCGATTTGCACGTACGCCTGCTGCAACTGGCCAGCTCTGCCGGCTGCAAACAACTGGCACTGGCGCCCTGCTGCTACAACCGCATCAACGCCGATCACTATCAGGCGTTGTCCGCTGCCGGGCGCGCATCCCGACTGCAACTATCCATTGAAGATCTAGGCCTGCCCCTGAGCGAGACCGTCACCGCCGGCAACCGCGTGCGCCAGCAACGGGATACGTCCATGGCCCGACGCCTGGGTTTTGACCGACTGCAACGCCAACTGCGCGGTTGCGACGAATACCTGCCAGCGCCATCCCTGCCCGCCATCTGGCTGGATAAACCTTTCGCCGACTACTGCCAGGAGCTGGCAAGCCTCAAGGGTTTATCCACAGGCAAACAGGACTGGGCGGCGCTGGAGGTACACGGCTGGCGCCGCTTGGCCGAGGTGCGAAACCTGGAGCTGGTAAGAGGCCTGTTTCGACGCCCGCTGGAAATGTGGCTGGTGCTCGATCGGGCATTGTTTCTGAAAGAGCGAGACTACAACGTCGAGGTCGGCAGCTTCTGTGAAACAGCGCTGACACCGCGCAACTTGATGGTGCTCGCCGAGCGCGATTAAGGGGCGAAATTTCCCACACACCCCTGTGGATAACTCTGTTGATGAAATCTTTACCAAGCCAGTAGCTATCTGCGTTACAGGCCAAAATCGTCACTGGTCATTTTTTGTTCACAAAATAAAACGCACGCAAAACAGGCAGTTGCGGCGCGTATAGAACGCGGTCACAAAACGGCTGCGTCATCACGTTATCTACCTGCCGATTGTGCATAAGCATTTGGGGTAAGCGTATAAAGCGTAATTTATGCGATGTTTTTTGGGCCTTTTCAGCCACCGTAAAGCTGCGCGAGACAGCCAGGCTGCGGCGTGGTGAATGCACGCATACATGGCCTACATCGACTCCAAAAAGCAGACGCAGGGTGATGGAATAGATGAAATTCACCGTGGATTGCGGGGATAGGAATTGACGCTCAAGGGAGCAGGAAAACCCGTCATTCGAAGAAAACCTCTCCTTCTGCAAAAATAGTCAGAATTCAGGGGTTTACAGAAGCTTTCCAATCGCTATAATCGTCGCCCTAACACGCCGGTATAGCTCAGTTGGTAGAGCAACTGACTTGTAATCAGTAGGTCCCGGGTTCGACTCCTGGTGCCGGCACCATCCAAGGTTCCAGAGAAGGCTTTCAAAATCTCTGAAACCCCCGAAAAAACCCGCCTTCTGGCGGGTTTTTTCGTTTTGGCGATGCCCTGGCCCCCCTCACCTGGAGCTTGCGATTTCTTGAAACGAATCCGCGCTCCAGCCTGCGGCCCATGCCAATCCAGCTACGGTATAGTCCCGCCCCTCCTCGGCGAAAACGCCAAGACCAGTTTTCAGGATTAAGGGAACCTTGGATGGGTGGCAAACCTAGGCCTGATCCTTCTATTGTCAGCGGTTTCAGAGTCGCGTATGTAGAGGGTGGCCGTAAGTATTACTTTGATGCCGTAGAGCAACGATACTACTCATGGGATTCGCTTCACGGCGAGTTTGAAGTCTTCGACCGACGTGGCTTTCACCTGGGTTCGGTCTGCCCTGAAACCGGGCTTGCTTTGAAACCTGCCGTCCGCGGACGAAGAATCAAACCGAACTGAGAGGTTCATATGAATTTTGTAGAGCTTTGCCTTAAAGGCGATGTGCTGGAAGAAGAGATCGACCAATTCGTCGAGGACTGGCACGAGGGTCGTCAAGGTGCCGACATGCAACTGCATGAATACCTGGGCATGAAGTGGGAAGAGTACCAACTGTGGTCAACCACCCCGTCTGTCTTACCTTTTGTATTGACTGCCCACAAGTACGGCACCTCTCTTAAGGACCAACTCGATCAAGACAAATTTGCGATTGCTGCGCGCGCACGATCGGTCGCTGAAGCGACCAAAGTCGAAGCCTGGCTACGCAGTGTGGGCAAGATCTAGTGACCCCAGAAGAAAAAATGGCCAGTCGCGTCCTGGCTATCCGCAAGCTGACACCGCCTTACGATCTGGAACAGCTAGCCTCTGCCTATGGAGAGCTTGAATACCTTGAACTGCCGTTCGGCGTGGACGGAATCACCATTGGTATTGGTGCTGCAACCAAGCCTCGCATCCTGATCAACTCAAGCGCACCTGCTACCCGCCGAAAATTTACGCTGGCCCATGAAATCGGGCACGTAGTTATCCCATGGCACACCGGCACAATCGTCTCCCACCTGGAGAATCGTGAAGTGGATGCTGCCTACAGCCAAATGGAGACCGAAGCCAATCGCTTCGCCGCAGAGCTGTTGATGCCATCTGACTGGTTGCTTGAAGCATTCAAAGCCGCATCCAGTGTGGAGCACTATTTCCGCTCGGTCCTTACCCAGGCCGGGGCATCCAAAGAAGCAACATTCAATAAAATATTACGCCCGCTCCCGCAGCCTGTGATTTGCGTGCAAGTGGACAGCGCATCCAGAGTTCTCAGCAGGCGAAGATCCCAAACGGCGCCGTATCCTCCAGAACGAAACGCCGAAGTCAGCAGCGAAACCTTTCAGACAGATTGTCGTTTCGAAAGCTTTGAAATAGACGGCCAGTTTTATATGAGCTGGACCTTCATCGGCCGCGACATACGGGAAGTAGACAAAAGGCCGTGGCGGGAAGTCTTCAACCAAATCCTGAATGACACTGGCATGCAGGGTTATTTGCAAAACATGAACGGCATTCTTGCTGCTGCTTACGGCAAAAACAGAGCGCTCGACGAGGCGGAAATTTGCGGAGCCGTTATCCGGGCATTCACAAAATATGAGATGTTCGATGTGGTGACTGAGCACCCTCTGTTTGAACAGTTTGTGATCAAACGGGTGAGGGAGCTGAAACTGCGGGGTTGAGTGATCAGACCGGCGTAGAAAAGAGCGGGCAAAGCGCTGTCGTTGAGAGCAACCCTGGTAGCCAGAACCTTTAAGGCTACGCCACACCATGGTGGTTTACCCAAAGCGCGATTAGCGTCCGGCGGCTCGCGGTCACAGCGATGTGATGGATGCCTACTTTTACCAGTGTGCCCCTGCGGCAACTCATCCCCTTTCATAGCTGCCCTGCAGCAATCTATCCGCTTGGCCATTTCACTGCGCCAACCTGCGCCCGTCTCTTTCTTCCGGAAAGAGACGGGCGCTCCTACCGCTGCTGCAGCCCAACTCGTACAAGGCTTTGCGGTATTTCCCCTCGTGACAATCGGCGTGACAAACACCGAAGTCGGAAAATAGCGGAAAATAGGGGTCAGGGAAAATAGGGGTCAGAGCATGTTTTCAATAATGGTGGTCTGACCCCTGTTTCCTTTCCTCCATCACCCTGCTGTTGCCAGATGAAGTGGGAGATGTTGAAAACCCGGGGCCAGGCTGTAGAAGAACGGCGCCTTGATCCCGGCGTAGATCAATCCGGAGCGCGAAGGCGCAAGCCGGTGTGCTGGCTGATCTCTACCAGAACAGCTAAATCCACTTCGAGATGTCCTTTCGAACCATCCCACTTTTTATATGAAATTATGGCTGGGCAATAATTATGGTGAATCCATAAAACTAATAATCGCATCAGCAACCACTGCGCGCTGCCCAGGCTTGGCTCCAAACACAACAGATCCATTTTCCCGATTGCTCCCCACGCCCCACCACGCTACCCTCCCTCCTGTCGCTGCCAATTCAGCGACCGGGCCTGATAACCCGGCAAGATGCAGGCGCACACCAAGCGCCCCCAAAACCCGATTTGCAGGCGTTTTTTTTTCGCCTCAAAATTCGTGCAATGGCGGCTGTGCGTGGGAGACCTTCGGGTCTGCCGGGTTCCTGTATCTCCGGTTTATCAGCCTGCGCACAGCTGCCACCCATTCGCCTGATAACGAATGTGGTAGCTCTCACTTGATACGGGAGTTTTACCGATGACCGTTACAAATGCGTCTGCGTTAACCACCCTCGGCGTCACCCCCTTTTCCTTTCACTCCGACCAACCTCTGTTCCGCGTCAACAGCGGTGTTTCCCTGCATGAAGCCTTGCATCACGTTTCCGACTTGCTCCACCTCGCCAAGCTGCTCGCGGAAGACGCGGCGATGACGCAGGACACGGACCGTTATGCCTGGGCGTCGCATTATTTGCAGGAGATGAGCAAGGCGGTGATTGATGATGTGGTGAAGGTGTTGGAGTCGCCTGGGAATGTTGAGCAATAAAGAAGTCGTGTGGTGCGCGGGCTGACGTCATCGCGGGCAAGCCCGGCTCCCACAGAGGAAAGCCCTGGTCTGAATAGGTCGGGGCTTTTTTGCGAAAGGCTAACCACACGCCAAGAGCCATATGGCACTTAGCCACTTTTCCAATTGACACCCCCTCCCCACTCCGTTAAAAACCCCGCCTTGCTTGCGTTTTTATCGAGACATGGATGTTGTCCAAACCCCCGCTGTTCAAATACCGCCGCTATTGGCTGGCGGTCATCATCGTGTTGCTGGCGATTCTTGATCCTTTCGGCCTGGCCAGTTCCAGCGATAAGGCGTCGTCGCAGTGGCTCAATCGTATGTTCGCCAGTCACTACCCGAGCCTTGGGCAGCAGCGGGTGGCGGTGGTGTTGATTGATGATGCCTACCTGATGCGCAATGACAGCTCATGGCCAATGCCCTACGGCGAGCAGAGCAAGTTGTTCAAGCGTTTGCTGGCGTACAAGCCTGGGGCGGTGTTTGTGGATTTGCTGTACAGCCATGACCACTCGTTGGGCGACCCGGCGCGGGGCAGTCAGTTGCTGGCGAATGTGTTTGAGCGTTATCAACGCCAGGGCATTGCGCTGTGGTTGGCCAATACCGGACTGAAGCGTGCGGAGGCGGGCCAGGCCAATACGCTGGCGCCTTTTATGCAGGTCAGCCGCCCAGCCCTGGTGGTGTGGGAAGGGGTGGATGACAAGTATCCACTGGCCAAGCACACCCAGGCCGGGTTGATGGAAACCCCCGCTTTGGCGCTGTATCGGGTGTTCTGTGCGACGCACGAATGCAAGCCGCCGCCGGTGGATGCGCAAACCGCTGCGCAACGCCAGCCCATCGCGGTGCAATGGGGGCTGAAGCTGGCGCCGGAACAGGCGCGTATTTCTGATATCCGCCACTGCGCCGCGGCGCGGCATTTCTTGCTGGACGGGGTGGCGCAGTTGTTTCAGGCCGTGTTCTGGAAGCTCGATGACTCGGCCCAGGCGCGGTGCCCTTATACCCTGACGTTGTCGGCCAGTGATCTGGAGGTCAGCGCCCCCGACGACCAGGCACTGGTCGCCGAGTTACTGCGCGACCGCCTGGTGCTGGTGGGCGCCAATATTGCCTCCACCGGGGATCTGGTGGAGTCGCCGGTACATGGCCAACTCCCCGGCGTGTATTTGCACGCCATGGCCCTGGATAACCTGATCAATGCAGGCATGGACTACGACCATGAACCGGCCAATTTCCCCCACCTGCCGTTCAATTGGCTGGACCTGCTGGAGCTCGGGCTGCTGGCGTTGATTGCCGTGCTCAAGGCGCTGCACGCGCGTCGCCTGGCGGGCCATCGCACCTGGAGTCGCTGGCGGCGCCAGGAAATCTGGTTTTTTACCTCACCGTGCCCGTCGTGGCTGTTGGTGATGTCGATGTTGGCGGCGGTCAGTGTGCTGCTGAGCCTCAATGACATCACCCCGGTCAACGTGCTGGGCATTGTATTGCTGTCGTTGGTGTTGTTCAGCGAGCGGATCGAAGCCTTCTTCGACCGCGATCGCTGAGTGTGCCGCTTTGCCCTTTGACTCAAGGAACCCAAGGATGAACAGAAGTCTGATTGTCTTGCTCGCTGCCCTCTTCACCCCAGGCGCCTGGGCGGAAACCCACAGTATCCAGGCGTTCCTGGCCGACCCGGTGACGGTGCTCGACGAACAGGGCAAGCAACAGCGTGAGCTGGCGAAAAAGGATGCGCCCACCCAGCCCGTACCGGTGTTGCAGTACAACCAGGCGCTGGACCTGGTGCAGGTAGAGCTGGCCGGACAGAAGGTCTGGCTGGACACCATGGACCTGCGCATCGAGCCCCCGCTGAACGTCGTGGACCTGCCCTGCCAGGGCCTGACCAAAAGCCAGGCCAAGGACAGCCGTAATAATTCCACCATCGGTTTTGGTGCCGGTTGCAATCAATAAAAGGAGCGTTGCGGTGAAGGGATATCGAGTGGCAGCCAGCCTATTGGCCAGTTCGGTGCTCAGTGGTTGCGCGACTTTGAAGGGCGCAGACCAGGCGTTTCTGAACCTGGTGGGGCCCTCGACTCAGTCCCGGGTACAGGGCCACTATGTGGACAACACCGACGTACGCCAATACTACAAGCTCGACCCACAGCGCCAGAGCCAGCAGCGCCTGAGCTACGACGGGCGGGCTGTGCCGGCTGCCGAAGCGCGCCAGCAGAACCTGGTGGATATCCCGATGCTGCAAGGTTACTTGCAGGGCATTGTCACGCGTTTGTCCAAGGGCTGGTCGGGGGAGTTGCCGCCGCTACAGGTGAAGATCACCGACAGTTATGGTTTCGGGCCATCGGCAGACCCTTACGGCAACCTGTTCGTGCCGCTGGGGATGCTCGACAACGTTGCCAGCGAAGACGAAATTGCTGCGATGCTTGGTCATGAAATGAGCCATGTGCTGCTGCATCACCATGACCGCATGGCCGCCTTCCAGCAGCAGAAAGACATGTTCACCACTGTCGCCTCCACGGTCGCCTTGGCCACCATGGCTGCCGATACGGGCGTCGACCGCAGCTCCGGGACGATGAAGCTGTTCAGCAAAGACCCGGCCGGCACCCAGAAGACTATCGGCAACACGGTGCTGTATACCGCCCTGGCCAATACCTTTTCCGACCAGGTGTGGAGCACCGCCTGGGGCCGCAGCCAGGAAGACCAAGCCGACCTGCTCGGCACCGACTTGATGATCCGCGCCGGTTACGCCCCGCGCGCCGCCACCCATAGCCTGGAGCGCCTCAATGACTTCCAGGGCAAGCAGAAGCCGTTGCTCACGGGCTTCCTCACGGCGCGCAAGAATGCCATGCAGGATTCGCTGCAGCAGTTCAATCTCAACCAGTTCACCAAAGAGCTGGACGTGCTGGTCAAGGACGGCCTGACCACCGGCATCACCGCAACCACCCAGTATTTCAACCGCTCGCATATGTCGGCCATGGACCGCGATACCGAGCTGCGCCAGTACTTGCAACGCGAATATCGCCAGGAACGCCGCGCCCGGGTCAACCCGCAGAGCTGGTCGAAGATGAAGAACACGCCCCAGGTGGCGAAGGCCTTGCAGGGTTATAAGGACGCGTACTTCGCCATCGATGCCCTGGAGAAAAACAAAGTACCGGATGCCGAAAGGTTTATCCGCAAGGCACTGGCTTCACCGGTCAAGGACCAGCCGAGTATTCGGCGCACCGCCTATACCGTGCGCCTGGCCCAGGGTAAAAACAGCGAAGCGCTGAAAGAGTTGCAGTCGATCAGGGACTGGTCCCTGGCCGGCCCTTCTACCTATGACTTGATGATCAGCTACCACCTCAAGCGTGGCGATGGGCAAGCGGCACTGGCGATGATCGACAAGGCTGAACGCAATCTGGGCTCGGAGGAGCTGTTCATCACCGAAAAGCTGTTGGCCAACCAGCAACTGCAGAATACGCAGCAGGTACAAACCGTGCTGCGCAAGTGCGAGCAATACCCCGCACGCAAGGAAAACTGCAAAAAGCTCGCGCCGGTTAAAGCCTGACATTCAGAACACACCCTCCAGGCAAAACCACTCGCCGCCAGGCATAAAAAAACCCCGAACCAGTCGGGGTTTTTTATTGCCTGGAATCAGGCGCGACGCTCGATCAATTAGAAAACGTTGATCGGGTAGTCGGCGAACAGACGGATTTCGTTACCGCCAACGTTGTACTCGCTGGCGTTGTTGGACACGCGCAACCACGAAGCGCGAGCACGCAGGCTCAGGTCTTTGGCTGGGCCGCTCTGAACGACGTATTTGAACTGGTTGAAGATTTCACGCTCAGTGCCACGGCCACGGTTGGTGCCGTCGTCGATGTTGGTGCCACGCACGTAAGCAATGTTATAGGTCAAGCCCGGCACGCCGAAGGGCGTGAAGTCCAGGCCGTAGCCCGCTTGCCAGGAGCGCTCATCTTTACCGTTGAAATCAGACCAGTAGGAGTTGGCCAGCAAGATGGTGTTGCCGCCGTCGCCGATGCCGCCAGCGTTACGGTAGCCGCCGTACAGGTAGCCGGTGTCGCCGGTGCTGCGCTGGTGGGCGATGGTGAAACTGTGCGGGCCAACGGCCCATGTGGCGCCCAGGCTCCAGATCTTGTTGTCGCGAGCGTCTTCGTCCTTTTGGTTTTCCAGGGCAAAGCTCTTGTCCAACTTGGTCTTGTAGCCGTTGAAGTCAAACGTCAGCGACTGTTGGTCTGGCAGGGCCAGCACGTAGTTCACGTTGATATATTGCTTCTTCAGCACGTCCTGCATGTCGGAAGCGTACAAGGCAGCCGACAGGCTTTCGGTGAATTTGTAGCTGCCACCGATATAGTCGATGCTTTTCAGGCGGCCGCTGTCGGTGCCTTCCATGCTCTTGCGTGCTTCTTTGGTGAAGTGACCCGCGTCCAGTTGCAGGCCGGCGATCTCTTTGGAGACGATCGAAGTACCTGTGTAGGTTTCCGACAACAGACGGGAGTTGTCGTACTGCAGCACGGGTACGGCCGGGAACTGATCACCGTACTTGAGCACGGTGTTGGAAACGCGGAACTTCACGGCAGCCCCGCCTTTGGCCAGGTCGTGTGGCGCCGAGCCCGGGTTGGGCTTGCCGTTGTCATCGATAGTGCCATTGCCCTGCTTGAAGAAGTCGATACCGCCGGCGCCAGCGCGGCCTTTACCACCGTCCAGACGAATAGCGTATTGACCGATCACATCCACACCCACACCGACGGTGCCTTGGGTGAAGCCGGACTCGAACTTGCCGATGAAACCTTGGCCCCATTCAGCTTTGTCCTGCTTGCCGTTTTTGTAGTCACGGCTGATGTAGGCGTTACGTGCGGCGATGTTCAGGTGGCTGTCTTCAACAAAACCCTTGGATTGCTCCTGGTCGTTTGCCATTGCTGTCGATGCGCTCAAAATCCCCAGAGCGATCAGACTCATCCGTTGCTTCAACATATTCTTATATTCCTTATTACGGGTTGAGTACGCGCTGTGACACCAGGCTCCGTGTTGCGTTTTTCTGGTGTCGACCGTTTTCCGCAAAAAGAAGGCCCGCGGACGACTGAACTGCCGCGGGCCTTTTTTATTGGTTTTAGTCATGGTGGTTAGCCACAGGCGTTGGGCGCAATCCTATGCGGGCATTGAACTAAGTGTCAATTTCGTGAATCGTCTGTATTTAGGCGATATTCGTCTAAGCGGCGGGCTAAAGCGCTGCGATGAAAGTCACTCAATGTGCCTGCACACCGACAAAAACACATTAAGTAACAAATCTAACAGGCAGCACCATAGGGAATAGATAACACGCGCAAATGCAAAGCATTACCATTCGCGCACTATTTCCCTGCCAGACCATTTGGATACTCACCCCCATGCTTGTCCCGCGCCTGACGCCCATTTCCCTAGGGCTCTCTTTTTTGCTGTCTGTCGGTTTTGCCAATGCGACCACGGTACTGCCTGAAACCTCGATCAACGCCGAGGCTGACGAAGACGACCCACGCATCAAGGAAACCAGCACCGCCACTCGCACCGCCACTTCCGTACGCTACGTGCCCCAGGCCATCGATTCCGTGAAGACCGAAAGCCTGCGCTCCTACGGCACCAACGACCTGGGCCAGGCGTTGAGCGGCATCCCTAACGTCACTAGCGGCGCCGACACGCGCTTCGACAGCTTGCGCATACGCGGTTTTGACGCGAGTAACGATTTCTATCTGGACGGCATCCGCGACGACAGCCAGTACGTACGCGACCTGCATAACATCGAGCGCATCGAAGTGCTCAAGGGCCCGGCTGCGGTGCTGTACGGGCGCGGCGGCCAGGGTGGGATCGTCAACCGCATCAGCAAACTGCCCACGCAGGGGCAAAAATCCAGCATCGAAGCCCAAGGCGGCAGCAATGATTTGCGCAGCCTGTATGCCGACCTGAGCACCGACCCGACTGACACCATCAGCCTGCGCCTGAACATGGGCAACCAGGACAACAATAGCTTTCGCGATGGCGTCAGCGGCAACCGCCAGTTGTTCGCACCGTCGATGAGCTGGCAGCTCACCCCTGAGCTGAACTGGCTGGTGCAATACGAATACAGCCGCTACAACCGCACGCCGGACCGCGGCATCCCCGGGGTCAACGGGCGCCCGGCCGATGTGAGCCGCAGCACCACCTATTTTGACAGCGGCGATTATATCGACGATACATCCCAGTCCCTGCGCTCCAAGCTCGCCTATGAGCTCAACGCCAACTGGCAACTGCGCCATACCCTCGGCGTGTTCAAGCTCGACAGCGATTTCGACAACACCTACCAGACCGGCTACGACCCGAAAACCAACACCGTCACCCGTCAGCACTGGCAGCAGGACCTGACCACCCGCAATGTGTTCAACAACCTTGAGCTGGAGGGTGGCTTCGACACCTTCGGCCTGGAGCACCGCCTGCTCACCGGTATTGAACTGGGCAGCCAGCGCCGTGATCCCAAGCTGTACTCCGCTACCGCCGTCAATCGAGGCGGCCAGGCCGTGCCGGGCCTGGACCTCAACCAGCCCAATCGCCACCTGAGCCACACCGGGCGCATGAGCGTTTCGAGCAACAACCACACCGAAGTCGAAAGTCGCGCCCTGTACGTTCAGGACCAACTGCGCCTGAATGACCAGTGGCAGCTCTTGGGTGGGCTGCGTTATGACCGCTTCGAAGTGGACACCACCAGCAAGCTGCTCAATACCCAGCAAAACGTGAAGAGCCACAGCACCAGCCCACGCGTCGGCCTGGTGTGGACGCCCCTGGAGCACCATTCGTTCTACGCCTCGTGGAGCAAGACCTTCACACCCGCAGGCGGCGGCCTGATCGGTATCACGCCGAATGCGGCCGGCGGCGCGAATGACCTGAGCCCGGAGCTGACCAAGCAAAAAGAAATCGGCGTGAAGAGCGACTGGCTCGACGACCGCCTGAGTACCACCCTGGCCGTGTACGAACTGGAACTCTACAACCGCCGCACCAGCGACCCGCTGGACCGCACCATTACCCTGCTCACAGGCTTGCAACGCTCACGCGGCGTGGAGCTGACCGCCACCGGCAAGATCATCGACAACTGGTACGTGCGCGGCGGCGTGGGGCTGCAGGACGCCAAGGTGGAGAAGGACAACAATGGCTTTGAAGGCAAACGCATCAGCGACGTGGCCAAGCGCAATGCCAGCCTGTTCATCACCTGGAAGTCGCAAATCGGTTGGTATGCGGAAACCGGCTTGACCCTGGTGGGTGATCGTTACGCCGACAACCTCAACACTGTGGTGCTGCCGGGCTATGGACGCTGGGACGCACTGGCCGGGTTCCGTCAGAAGGAATGGGACTTAAGGGCGGCGCTCAACAATATCGCCGACAAAAACTACTATGCCTCGGCGACCAGCGCGGCGCAGATTCAACCGGGAGAGCCGCGTAGCCTGGTCGTCACCGGTACCTACAGTTTCTAAGGCCGAATAAATGAAACCTGTGGGTGGGGCTTGCTCCCTCCCACATAAGGTCTCAGCGCGCCTTAGAGTTACACATCAGGTCACACAGCTCGCGCACTTCATCCTCCGTGAACAACCCCACCGGGTAGCGTTCACGCATCACGCTGCGCCAGTCAGGCGCTTGCCTGATCTGTCTCGAGCCGTTTGCCTTCAACCAGAGCGCCAGCGCATGGATCGCGTCGCCGTTGACCCGCGTCGGGTGGAATGGGCGCGTGTAGATAGGGTTGATATCGGCATTCATTTCAGCGCTCTCTCCTGCTGCGTGAGCGGCTAACTTACTCAAGGTTTGTGACAGAACTGTGCAGTCATCACCCTGGGCCACTGTTACGACAGCGATACAAGAGCTATGCCAATTCCCAGTGTTCATTGGCATGTCAGGTATAAAAAAGCCCGCAACCTGGCTGGGCCGCGGGCTTGCCGGGAACACCGCAATCACACCGTGCCCCGCTTGCCATCAAGGCGTTGTTACAACTGCACTCAATTTCTCTGCGGGGCTGGCTGTTGTTGAGTCAGGCAATGGATATTGCCGCCTCCCAGTAACAGTTCACGCCCCGGCACCATCACCACCTCGTGCTGGGGGAACAGGTTCTGCAGGATCTGCTTGGCTTGGCTGTCCAGCGGGTCGTCGAAACTCGGCGCGATGATGCCGCCGTTGACGATCAGGAAGTTGACGTAGGAGCCGGCCAACCGCACGGTCGGATTACGCTCTTGACTGCCGTCCACTGGGTCGACACCGGCGCACTCTTCCTCAGTGGCATACAGCGGCCCCGGGATCGGCATTTTATGCACGATGAACGAGCGGCCTTGGGCATCGGTGCTGTTTTGCAGTACATCCATGGCCGCATGGCAG
The DNA here is from genome assembly GCF_001439685.1 of Pseudomonas libanensis. Classification (GTDB taxonomy): domain Bacteria; phylum Pseudomonadota; class Gammaproteobacteria; order Pseudomonadales; family Pseudomonadaceae; genus Aquipseudomonas; species Aquipseudomonas libanensis. The sequence goes on along the minus strand of NZ_JYLH01000001.1, from coordinate 205,204 downwards.
CGTGCGTAGTTCGGATCTTGTGGGTCATCAGTCCAGGCCAGCAACACTTCACCCGGACGCACGTAGCAACAGAAGTTATCCACATGGCCGTCGGTTTCATCGTTGAACAGGCCATCCGGCAGCCAGATGATCTTATCCACTGCCAGGTAATCGCTGAGCACTGCCTCGATCGCTGCTCGATCAAGGTGCGGGTTGCGATTGCGATTCAACAGGCACTCTTCGGTGGTGATCAGGGTGCCTTCGCCGTCCACATGGATCGAACCGCCTTCGAGCACAAAGCCTTCAGTACGGTAGCGCGGCGCCCGTTCGATCTCGAGAATCTTGCCACCCACCTGGGCGTCACGGTTCCACGGCGAATACAGGCCGCCATCGAAACCACCCCAGGCGTTGAAATCCCAGTTCACGCCACGTACTTCGCCACTGTCGTTGATCACGAACGTCGGGCCGGTATCCCGCACCCAGGCATCGTCGCTGGACATCTCCACCAAGCGGATATTGGGCACATCCAGGCGCGCACGGGCGTTCTCGTACTGGCCGGCGGAAACTGCAACGGTCACCGGTTCAAAGCGGGCAATGGCCTTGGCCACGGCCACATGGGCTGCCTGCGCCGGCTTGCCGCCCAGGCGCCAGTTGTCAGGGCGCTCAGGCCAGATCATCCAGGTTTGGGTCTGTGGCGCCCATTCGGCAGGCATGTGGAAGCCATCGGCGCGAGGGGTGCTGTGCAGGGTGGTCATGGCGTTCAGGACTCCGAATGGGTGAAGGCCGACTTTATAACGGATAAAAATCGGCTTTAAAAGCTGCTTAACAGGATTTGCATTGATAAAAACATGAAATAGTCGATAACTATCGACAAGCGACAACTGATCCATCTGGCGTCTTTACGCCCCAGACGATGGCGGGCTGCATGCTGAGCCCAGTCGTGGCGTGGTCATCACGGCAGATTTTCAGAACAAAGCCGCCATGCGTGCTGTCCATAGTGCCGCTCGAACAGGCACGATGGGGCAACAGGGACAACAACATTGTGACGGCGTTTGTTTTTTCAGACGTCTATATCGCCATTGTTCAGGGACTTTAATCAATCCCTTATGCTCGCGGCGCTTGCGCCGGCCCGATTCACAACTCAAGCTATGCTTCTTTCGCTTAATGTCCGTCTAAGGAAAAGGCCCTCGACATGCGCATTCTCATCACCGGCGGCGCCGGATTTATTGGCTCGGCCCTGATCCGGCACTTGATTCAACACACCGAGCATGAAGTGCTCAACCTGGACAAGCTGACCTACGCCGGCAACCTTGAGTCGCTGACCAGTATCGCGTCCAGCAGCCGCTATGAGTTCGTCCAGGCCGATATCATCGACCAGGCCACCGTGAGCGCCATACTTGCGCGCTTCGAGCCTGACGCCATCATGCATTTGGCGGCTGAATCCCATGTCGACCGTTCCATTGACGGCCCGTCGGATTTTATCCAGACCAACATCGTTGGTACCTACAGCCTGTTGGAAGCCACCCGGGCCTACTGGCAGAAGCTGGCAGAACCGGCGAAAAGCGCGTTCCGTTTCCACCACATCTCCACTGACGAGGTCTACGGCGACCTGCACGGCGTGGACGACCTCTTCACCGAGACCACGCCATACGCCCCCAGCTCGCCGTACTCCGCGAGCAAGGCGGCCTCCGACCACCTGGTACGCGCCTGGCAGCGCACCTATGGCCTGCCGGTGCTGCTGACTAACTGCTCGAACAACTACGGGCCGTTCCACTTCCCCGAAAAATTGATCCCACTGGTCATCCTCAACGCCCTCGCGGGCAAGCCGCTGCCAGTGTACGGCGATGGCTTGCAGGTGCGTGACTGGCTGTTCGTCGAGGACCATGCCCGCGCGCTGCTTAAAGTGGTAACCACTGGGGTTGTGGGCGAGACCTACAACATCGGCGGCCATAACGAGCAGAAGAACATCGACGTGGTTCGTGGCATCTGCGCCCTGTTGGAAGAGCTGGCGCCGCAACGCCCAGCCGGCGTGGAAAAATTCACTGACCTGATCACCTTCGTCAAGGATCGCCCAGGCCACGACCAACGCTATGCCATCGACGCCAGCAAAATCGAACGCGAACTGGGCTGGGTCCCGGAAGAAACCTTCGAGACCGGCCTGCGCAAAACCGTGCAGTGGTACCTAGATAATCTGGAATGGTGCCGCAGGGTCCAGGACGGCAGTTATCAAGGTGAACGACTGGGCAACACTGACGCAAAGGATTTGATCGCATGATGAAGGGCATTGTATTGGCCGGCGGTTCCGGCACCCGTTTGCACCCCATTACCCTGGGCGTGTCTAAACAGTTGTTGCCGGTATATGACAAGCCGATGATCTACTACCCGATCTCGGTGCTGATGCTGGCGGGGATCAAGGACATCCTGGTGATATCCACACCAGTGGACTTGCCGCAGTACCGTAACCTGCTAGGCGACGGCAGCCAGTTCGGTGTGCGCTTCAGCTATGCGGAGCAACCTTCGCCGGATGGCCTGGCCCAGGCGTTTATCATCGGTGAAGAGTTCATTGGTGACGATCCGGTGTGCTTGATCCTGGGGGACAACATCTTCCACGGCCAGCATTTCGGCGATCAACTGCGCAACGCAGCTCAACGCCCATCGGGTGCCACGGTGTTCGGTTATTGGGTCAAAGACCCGGAGCGTTTTGGCGTGATCGACTTCGATAAAGACGGCCGTGCCCTGTCCATCGAAGAAAAACCGGCAGCGCCTAAATCCAGCTATGCCGTCACCGGCCTGTATTTCTATGACAACGACGTGATCAAGATCGCCAAGGCGGTCCAGCCTTCGCCACGCGGCGAGCTGGAGATCACCGACGTCAATAATGCTTACCTCAAGCGCGGAGACCTGCACGTCGAGCGATTCGGCCGTGGATTTGCCTGGCTCGACACCGGCACACATGACAGCCTGCTGGAAGCTTCGACTTACGTACAGACTATCGAACACCGCCAGGGCTTGAAAGTGGCCTGTCTGGAAGAGATCGCCTACGAAAATGGCTGGATAGACCGTGACTATCTGCTGGAGCGCGCCAAGTATTTTGGCAAAACCGGTTATGGTCAGTACTTGTACACTCTTGCCGGGAACCCTAAATGAATGTGAGCGCCACTGAGCTGCCCGGCGTATTGGTCATCGAGCCGAAGGTTTTTGGCGATGAGCGCGGCTTTTTCTATGAGAGTTTCAATGCCCGCGAGTTTGAAAAGGCCAGCGGACTGCACCTGCAGTTTGTGCAGGACAATCACTCGCGCTCGCAAAAAGGCGTGCTGCGGGGCCTGCACTATCAGGTAGAGCACGCCCAAGGAAAACTGGTGCGTGTGACTGCCGGTGAAGTCTTGGACGTGGCGGTGGATATCCGCCGCAGCTCTCCGCATTTCGGCAAATGGGCCAGCGTGCGCCTGTCTGCCGAAAATAACCGCCAACTTTGGATCCCACCGGGGTTTGCCCACGGCTTTGTGGTGCTCAGCGACTACGCAGAGTTTCTTTACAAGACCACGGATTACTACACACCGTCTGCTGAACGTTGCATTAGTTGGGATGACCCGGACCTCAATATCGATTGGCAACTCAATGGTCCACCGACCTTGTCCGCCAAGGATCAAAACGGCAAAAGCCTGAAAGACGCGGACTTATTCCCGTGACAACTCCCCTGAAAATCCTCATCACCGGCCAACACGGCCAAGTCTCCCAAGAGCTGCAACATCAGCTCCAGGGCCTGGGCGAGCTCATCGTCCTGGGCCGCGACCAGCTTGACCTTGCCAACGCCGACCGCATCCGCCAACAGGTACGCGCCCATCGTCCCAGCCTGATCATCAACGCGGCCGCGCACACCGCCGTCGATCTGGCCGAGAGCGAACCGGACGCAGCCTTTGCCATCAACGCTGTCGCCCCCGGCATCCTCGCCGAGGAAGCCAAGGCATTGGGCATCCCGCTGATCCACTACTCCACCGACTACGTGTTCGACGGCAGCAAACCTGCCCCTTACACCGAAAACGACACGCCAAACCCATTGGGTGTCTACGGCCAGAGCAAGCTGGCAGGCGAGCAGGCGATTGCGGCCGTGGGTGGCCAATACCTGGTACTGCGCACCAGCTGGGTGTATTCCAGCCACGGCAAGAATTTCCTGCTGACCATGCAACGCCTGCTGCAGGAAAAACCGCAGATGCGCATCGTGGCCGACCAGATCGGCGCGCCGACCTGGGCCGGGACCATCGCCGACAGCACCCGTGTGCTGATTGAGCAGTGGCAAGCGGGCAAGGCCGGGGAATGGGGTGTCTATCACCTCACCGCCCAGGGCGAAACCTCGTGGTTCGGCTTCGCCGAGGCCATTGGCGCGCAACTGCGGGCCGAAGGCCGAGCCTGTGCCGAACTGGAGCCGATCCCTTCCAGCGCCTACCCGACCCCCGCCAAGCGCCCGCTGAACTCGCGCCTGGACTGCACGCGGCTGCAGCAGCAATGGCAGGTCAGCCAGCCGCAGTGGCAGGACGCATTGCAAGAGTGTCTTGCACAGCAGCACTAGGCATAATGCGCCTGTACCCACAGGCGCGATCCCCATGACTCCACCCCTTGCGCGAAGACCCCGCTGGCGCAGCCTTGCCCTGCTGGCATTATGCCTGGCGCCGCTGTTGTGGCCCCTGGAGCACCTGGCCGAGCGCTATTACCGCAGCGAACTGGCCGGGCAGAACCGTCAGACCCTCGACCTCTACGTCGCCAACCTGCTGGGCACCCTGCACCGCTACGAAGTGCTGCCGCAGATCCTCGGTGACTTGCCGGCCCTGCGCACCGCGCTGGACGCGCCCCAGGTCAGCACCCACCTGGTCAACGCCAACCTGCTGCTCAAGGACGTCGCTACCCAGGCCGGGGTGGAAGTGATGTATTTGATGGATACCACCGGCAAGACCCTGGCCGCGTCCAACTGGGACAAACAAGACAGTTTTGTCGGGCGTAATTTTTCCTTTCGTCCGTATTTCAGCGAGGCCATGGCCGGGCGCCTGGGGCGCTTTTTCGGCCTGGGCACCACCTCGGCCAAGCGCGGCTACTTCTTTGCCGCCGCGGTACGTGATGGCGACACTATCATCGGTGTGCTGGTGGTGAAGGTCGACCTGGACCACACCGAGAGCCTGTGGGGCAAGACCCCGGAACAACTGCTGGTCACCGACCACAACGGCGTGGTGATCCTCACCTCACGCCCGCAATGGCGGTTCCGCGCCACGCGGCCACTGACCACCGAAGAACGCCAGGCCATCATTGCCATCCAGCCCTACCCGACTCGCGACCCGCAACCGCTGAGCCTGAGCAGCAGCGCCTGGCTGCGCCAATCCACGGCCATCGCCGAGACCGGCTGGAACGTGGAAATCCTTGCACCGCGCTCGCTGATCAACCGCCCGGTGCGCACAGTGATGGCCGTCGGGGGTGCCACGCTATTGGTGCTGATGCTGTTGCTGGGCTTGATCATGCAGCGCCGCCGGCATTACCTGGAACGCATCGCCTTCGAAGCCAAGGCCCGCCGCGAGTTGGAAATGCGCGTGGCCGAGCGTACCAGCGACCTGGAAGGCCTGAACCGGCGCCTGAAACAGGAAGTGCTGGAACGTGAGCACGCCCAGCAGGAACTGGTACGCGCCCAGGATGACCTGGTGCAGGCCGGCAAACTCTCGGCACTGGGGACCATGTCGGCGAGCATCAGCCATGAACTGAACCAACCACTGGCGGCGATTCGCAGCTATGCCGAAAACGCCGAAATCCTGCTCGACCACGAGCGCACCAACGATGCCCGCGGCAACCTCAAGCTGATCAGCGAGTTGACCGGGCGCATGGCCTCGATCATCGCCCACCTGCGCGCCTTCGCCCGCCGTGACCGCCATGCACCGGAGAGCGTGGCCCTGCAACCGGCGCTGGACGACGCCCTGGCGTTGCTGGCCAAGCGGCGGCGCTCGATGGAAGTGGAGCTGATCCGCGACCTGCCGGAGGCAACCCTGTGGGTACAGGCCGGTGAAACCCGCTTGCGCCAAGTGCTGGGCAACCTGTTGGCCAATGCCCTCGACGCCCTCACCGAAAAAGGCCCGCCGCGCAAACTCTGGCTGAGTGCCGAAACCACTGCACAGGGCGTCAACCTGTACATTCGCGACAATGGCCCGGGCTTTTGCATGGAAGCCCTGGGCCGCGCCAGCGAGCCGTTCTACACCACCAAGACACGCACCCAGGGCCTGGGCTTGGGCCTGGCGATCTGCGACACCCTGATGCGTGCCTTTGGCGGCGAACTGCTGTTCGCCAACCACAAGGAAGGCGGCGCGCTGTTAACCTTGAAATTGCGTGCCGGCTCGCCGGGCGTCAGTCTGCAACCGTCCGAGGACCGCAGTGTATGAGTATCGATAACCAGATTCAGGTGGTGTTGATCGACGACGATCCCCACCTGCGTCAGGCCTTGTGCCAGACCCTGGACCTGGCCGGGCTGAAAGTCCTGCCCCTGGGCGAAGCCAGCGGCCTCACCGCACGCCTGTCCCGCGACTGGCCGGGGGTGGTGGTCAGCGATATCCGCATGCCTGGCATGGATGGCCTGGAACTGCTGGCCGAACTGCACGGCCAGGACCCGGACCTGCCGGTGCTGCTGATCACCGGCCACGGCGACGTGCCGCTGGCGGTGCAAGCCATGCGTGCCGGCGCTTACGACTTCCTGGAAAAACCCTTCGCCAGTGACGCCCTGCTCGACAGCGTACGCCGCGCCCTGGCCCTGCGCCGCCTGGTGCTGGACAACCGCAGCCTGCGCCTGGCCCTCAGTGATCGCCAGCAACTGAGCACACGCCTGGTGGGGCACTCGCCGCAAATGTTGCGCCTGCGTGAGCAAATTGGGGCTCTGGCCGCGACCAAGGCCGATGTCTTGATCTTGGGCGAAACCGGGGCGGGCAAGGAGGTCGTCGCCCGTGCATTGCATGACCTGTCGAGCCGCCGCAGCGGCCCGTTTGTGGCGATCAATGCCGGAGCGCTGGCCGAATCGGTGGTGGAAAGCGAACTGTTCGGCCATGAGCCGGGCGCGTTTACCGGCGCGCAGAAACGCCGCATCGGCAAGTTCGAGTTCGCCAATGGCGGCACGCTGTTCCTCGATGAAATCGAAAGCATGAGCCTGGATGTACAAGTCAAGTTGCTCCGCCTGTTGCAGGAGCGCGTGGTGGAGCGCCTGGGGGGCAATCAGCTGATCCCGCTGGATATCCGCATTATCGCCGCCACCAAGGAAGACCTGCGCCAGGCCGCCGACCAGGGCCGTTTCCGGGCTGACTTGTATTACCGCCTCAATGTCGCGCCGCTACGCATTCCGCCCCTGCGCGAACGTGGCGAAGATGCGCTGATGTTGTTCCAGCACTTCGCCGACGAGGCCAGCAGCCGCCATGGCCTGCCCCTGCATGAGCTGCAACCGGGCCAGCGCGCGCTATTGCTGCGCCACAGCTGGCCCGGCAATGTGCGCGAACTGCAAAACGCTGCGGAGCGTTTCGCTCTGGGCCTGGAGTTGGCGCTGGATAACACCCAGGACAACCCGGCAGCTGGCGTGCTGACCTCCACCCCCGGCGGCCTGAGCGAGCAGGTCGAGCAGTTCGAGAAGAGCCTGATCGCCGCCGAACTGACCCGCCCCCACAGTTCCGTGCGCAGCCTCGCCGAAGCCCTGGGCGTGCCGCGCAAGACGTTGCACGACAAACTGCGCAAGCACGGCCTGAACTTCGCCGACAGCGCCAACCACAGCGCTGACGACGAGTGACAACCGCAACCTGCCAAGAGGCCTACATGAGCCGCGACAGCCGTTATCTGGAATCCATTCTGCACCACGATATCCCCCTTACCCGGGAGATGGGTCTGAAGGTGCTCGACTGGCAGCACGACCAACTGCATCTGCATTTACCCTTGCAAGCCAACATCAACCACAAGAGCACCATGTTTGGCGGCAGCCTTTATTGCGGCGCCGTGCTCGCGGGTTGGGGTTGGCTGCACCTGAAATTGCGCGAAGAAGGGATTGAAGACGGGCATATCGTGATTCAGGAAGGGCAGATCAGTTATCCACTGCCGGTGACGCAGGATGCGACAGCCATTTGCGCAGCGCCGGAAGAGAAGGTGTGGAAGCGTTTTTTGGCAACGTACAAGCGTTATGGGCGGGCGCGGTTGGTGCTGGAGACATGGATTGTGAATGCAGGCAGCGCAGAGAGGGCAGTAACCTTTACCGGCCAGTACGTCCTGCACCGCTAAAAATGTGGGAGGGGCAAGCCCCCTCCCACATTTTGAACGGCTGTGGCCTTAGGACCTTGCCAGGGTCAATAGGCGTTCGCGCCATGCAGCCTTCGCGGGCAGCGCTAAAAAGAATGGGTTCAACAATGATTCCCGTGCCGGGTAGCTGAACGGCTGACCATTCAACTCCAACACCTCGCCCCCTGCCCCTTCCAGCACCCCCTGGGCCGCCGCAGTATCCCACTGTGACGTCGGCGCCAGGCGCGGATAGCAATCGGCGCTGCCCTCGGCCAACAGGCAGAACTTCAACGAGCTGCCAATATTCGCCAGTTTCAGCTCACCCAACCCTTCGCTCAAACCATCCAGCAGGCGCTCTTGCTCCGCGCTGGTATGGCGACGGCTGGCCACCACGGTAAACGCTTCGCCCGCAGCCGGGGTCTGGCGTACTTGAATCTGCTTGGGCGCGGCATTTACATCCGAACGCCAAGCCCCAAGGCCCGCGCCGCCGAAATAGCAACGGCCAGTGGTTGGCATTGATACCACGCCGAATACCACCCGACCCTGTTCGATCAGGGCAATATTGACGGTGAATTCTTCGCTGCCAGAAATGAATTCCTTGGTGCCATCCAGCGGATCCACCAACCACCAACGCTGCCAGCCGGCTCGCACGCTTTGATCGATATCGGCATCCTCTTCGGACAGTACCGGAATGCTCGGATCCAGAGCAGTAAGACCAGCGAGAATCAGATGATGGGCGGCCAGATCGGCAGCCGTTACCGGCGAATCATCCGCTTTTGAAGTCACGGCGACATCGGCGCGCCAGTACGGCAGGATGGCTTCACCGGCCTGGCGTGCCAGTTCAATGACAGGGGCGATAAACGGGTGGCCTAAAAACAGTTCGCTCATGCGTTGAACGCTCCACGCTGGGTCAACAGGTCTCTTACCAAGTACAGTGCAGCCAAGGCGCGGCCTTCGCTGAATTGCTCGTTTTGCGCAAGCGCCGACAACTCACGCAGGTTGACCCGCTCCACGCGCATCGGTTCAGGCTCATCGCCTTCAAGGCGTTCTTCGTACAGATCGGTGGCCAGCACCACCTGAATTTTCTGGCTCATATAACCAGGCGACAACGACAGTTCGGTGATGTGCTCCAGCTGCCGTGCGCCGTAACCGGCTTCTTCCTTGAGTTCGCGATCCGCCGCCGCCAACACATCCTCGCCCGGCTCGATCAAACCTTTGGGCAAGGACAGTTCATACTCGTCGGTGCCACCGCAGTACTCTTCCACCAGCAGCGCATGATCCTCATCGATCATCGCCACGATCATCACCGCGCCGTAGCCCGTGCCCCGACCCACCAGACGCTCGTAGGTCCGTTCAACGCCATTGGAAAAGCGCAATTGCACTTCCTCCACGCGGAACAAACGGCTACTGGCGACTATTTCGCGGGCGAGGACAGTGGGTTTCTGGCGCATAAGCGGCTCCTTGGCGTGATCGGGTTACTATACCGTGGCTTTTCCGATTGTCTGTGTCGGATATCTTTACTTACATGAGAACGCACCATGCCCTCTTTGCCCTGGCACGCCATCGACACCGTCCTGCTGGACATGGACGGCACCTTGCTCGACCTGCATTACGACAACCATTTCTGGATGGAGCACTTGCCCCAGCGTTACGCCGAACTGCACGGCGTGAGCCAGGCCATGGCCGAAATGGAGCTGCAACCGCTGTTTGAGCGTAACGCCGGACAGTTGCAATGGTATTGCCTGGATTTCTGGAGCGCCGAGCTCAAGATCCCTGTGCGCGAACTCAAGTTGGAAACCGCCCACCTGATCGCCCTGCGCCCGGATGCCGATACGTTCCTGGCGGCGATCAAACAGGCCGGCAAGCGCGTGATCATGATCACCAACGCTCATCGTGATTCGCTGTCATTGAAGCTGGAACGCATTGAACTGGCGCCGTATTTCGAGCGTTTGATCAGCTCTCACGACTACGGTTTTCCCAAGGAAAACCCGCAATTCTGGGAAGCCTTGCAAGCCGACATCCGTTTCGATCCGGCCCGTAGCCTGTTTATCGATGACACCTTGCCGATACTGCGCAGCGCCCGGGATTTCGGCGTGGGGCACTTGCTGGCGGTGAAAGAGCCAGATAGCAAAAAAGGACAAAAGGACACGGCAGAGTTTGCAGCAGTAGAAGGTTACCGCGATCTCATTGCCGGGCTCTGATCAAATGTGAGAGGGGGCTTGCCTCCTCCCACATTTTGTTCTGCGTATTAATCAGGAATGCGCAGTGTCTGGCCTGGGTAGATCTTGTCCGGGTGCGACAACAGTGGTTTGTTAGCCTGGAAAATCTTGTCGTACTTATTCGCGTCGCCATAGACCGTTTTAGAGATTGCGCTAAGAGTGTCACCGCTCTTCACAACAACAAAGCGTGAAGCCACCACTACTGGGCCGGTGACAGTGATCTGATCATCCACGCTTGCCACACCGGCAATGTTACCCAACGCCAACAGGATCTTCTCTTTCTCTTCCTGCGTGGCCACTTCACCAGTCACCGTGACCTTGTCGCCCTCCACCGTGGTCTGCACGTTTGGATTACCCAGGCCCACCTTGCTCACATGATCCTTCAACTGCTCACTGGCGTTCGCATTACCCGGCGTCAACAGATCGATCAACTTCTCGCCGGCTTCCTTAACAAAGCTTAATAGACTCATGGTGCGCTCTCCTTGGGGTTTATGTATCAGATGCCCAAGACTAGACCAGTCCTGCCGACTTGGGTTCCTGACTGGCAAAAGACTAAAAAGTATCCCAATCACCCGTGCTTGGAATAAGCGCAACGAAAGAGCGTGTGAACCTTGATCGACGCCATCTATCAATAGATCAATACTGGCGATTAGACGCGACCCTTTGTCGCGCCTAGTCTAAACACTGATCAATCCGCCGGTGGTACTGCCCCATGAACGCCAAGCACCCAACCTGCGCGGCGCCCGCACTCGAAACGACCGCGCCCGTCGCCAGCCAGAGCTATCAATATTGCAATCTTGGACACACAGAAATCGCCAGTACTGCACTGGCCGAAGAGGTGGCGTTGGCGATTGCCTATAACGATATCAGCCAGGCGGTGATGCTGGTGACGCCCACGGACCTGGAAGACTTCATTGTCGGCTTCAGCCTCGGCAGCGGCATTATCACCGACGTCAGCGACATCTATGACCTGAAAATCAGCGGCTCCGGCTCTGCCCAATATGCTCAGGTGCAGATTTCCAGCCGTGCATTCTGGAACCTCAAGCAGCAGCGCCGCCAATTGGCGGGTACCAGCGGTTGCGGCCTGTGCGGAGTAGAAGCGGTTGAACAGGCACTGCCAGACCTGCAAGTGCTGCCCGGCGCGCCCTTGCCGCCCGCCGAATGGCTCGATGGCCTGCGCCAGCGCATCAGTGCATTCCAGCCTCTGGGCCAGTACAGCGGCGCAGTGCATGCGGCGGTGTTTATGAACAATCAGGGCGAATTGCTGGTGGGTCGCGAGGACATCGGCCGGCATAACGCCCTGGATAAATTGATCGGCGCCTTGATCCGCGCACACATCCCGACCAACGGTGGCCTGGCCATTGTCACCAGTCGCTGCAGTCTCGAACTGATCCAGAAAGTCCTGCGCGCCGGCATCCAGACCCTGGTCAGCCTGTCCTCGCCTACTGGCTTGGCCCTTCAATGGGCGCGCCGGCACAACCTCAATCTCATCCACCTGCCGCAGAAAAGCGCGCCGCGGGTCTACAGCCCAGCGATGGAGTTCCTGCCATGAGCCTTCACCACCAAGCCGACCAAACCCCAACCCCGCGCTACAAGCCTTATAAAGGCCCGGCTGGCGGCTGGGGCGCGCTGATCAGCGTGGCGCAAGCCTGGTTGACCAGTGACAATGCGCTGAAAAACATCCGCATGATGCTCAAGACCAACCAGAACGGCGGTTTCGATTGCCCGGGCTGCGCCTGGGGTGACTCGCCGGAAAGCGGCATGGTCAAGTTCTGCGAAAACGGCGCCAAGGCGGTCAACTGGGAAGCCACCAAGCGCCGCGTCGATGCGGCGTTCTTCGCCAAGCACAGCGTCACCGCATTGTTGGAGCAAAGCGACTATTGGCTGGAATACCAAGGCCGCCTGACCGAGCCGATGCGCTATGACGCTGCGACCGACCGCTACATGCCCATCAGTTGGGAAGCGGCCTTCGACCTGATCGGCAAGCACCTCAACGCACTGCCCAGCCCGAACATGGCCGAGTTCTACACCTCGGGCCGCGCCAGCAACGAAGCCGCCTACCTGTACCAGTTGTTTGTACGCGCATACGGCACCAACAATTTCCCGGACTGCTCGAACATGTGCCACGAGGCCAGCGGCGTAGCCCTGGCCCAGAGTGTGGGCGTGGGCAAAGGCACCGTGACCTTTGACGACTTCGAACATGCCGACGCTATTTTCGTCTGGGGCCAGAACCCCGGCACCAACCACCCGCGCATGCTTGAACCGCTACGCGAAGCGGTGAAACGCGGCGCCCAGGTGGTGTGTATCAACCCACTGAAAGAGCGCGGTCTGGAACGCTTCCAGCATCCGCAACATCCGCTGGAAATGCTCACCAACGGTGACAAGCCAACCAATACCGCCTACTTCCGCCCCGCATTGGGCGGCGACATGGCCATCCTGCGTGGCATGGCCAAGTTCCTTCTACTGTGGGAACGCGAGGCTCTGGCCGAAGGCAAGGAAGCGGTTTTCGACCATGACTTCCTCAACGAGCACACCACCAGCGTACTGGAGTATCTGGGCCAGATTGACGACACCTCATGGGAAGAAATCGTCGAGCAATCCGGCCTGGCCTTGGTTGAGATCGAGCAAGCGGCGCGCATGTACGCCAAAGGCAAGAACGTGATCATGTGCTGGGCGATGGGTATCACCCAGCACCGCCACTCGGTACCGACCATCCAGGAAATCGCCAACCTGATGCTGTTGCGCGGCAATATTGGCCGCCCAGGCGCCGGCCTGTGCCCTGTGCGGGGCCACAGTAATGTGCAGGGCGATCGCACCATGGGCATCAACGAACGCCCACCGGTAGCCTTCCTTGACGCGCTGGAGCGTCGCTTCCAGTTCCAGGTGCCACGCGACAGCGGCCACAACGTGGTGGAAGCGATTCACGCCATGCTCGAAGGCCGCTCCAAAGTGTTTATCGGCCTGGGCGGCAACTTTGCCCAAGCCACGCCAGACAGCCTGCGCACCTTCGAAGCGTTGCGCAATTGCGACCTGACCGTACAGATCAGCACCAAGCTCAACCGCAGCCACCTGATGCACGGTAAAGACGCGCTGATCCTGCCGTGCCTGGGACGTACCGATATCGACATCCAGGCCGACGGCCCGCAAGCGGTGACGGTGGAGGACTCGTTCAGCATGGTCCATGGCTCCAATGGCCAACTGCCGCCGCTGTCGGCGCAGATGAAGTCCGAACCGGCGATCCTGGCCGGGATTGCCGCCGCCACCTTGGGCAGCAAACCGGTGGACTGGAATTGGCTGGTGGCCGATTACGGGCGCATTCGCGACCTGATTGCCGACACCATCCCGGGCTTCAAGGACTTCAACGAGCGCATCAAGCACCCAGGGGGGTTCTACCTTGGCAACTCGGCCGGTGCACGCCGCTGGAATACACCATCGGGCCGCGCCAACTTCCGCCCGAACATCCTGCCCAAGGACCTGATCCACGAACGCACCCATGCCACGGGCCGGGTGCCGGACCTGATCATGCAGTCGATGCGCTCCCACGATCAGTACAACACCACAATCTACGGCCTGGACGACCGTTACCGCGGGGTCAAGGGCCAGCGTGACGTGCTGTTCGTCAACGAAGCCGACATCATCCGCCTGGGCTTCAAGCCAGGGCAGAAGGCTGACATCGTGTCGTTGTGGGAGGATGGCCGTGAGCGCCGTGTGAAGGGCTTTACCTTGCTGGCGTTTGATATTCCGGCGGGGCAGGCAGCGGCGTACTACCCGGAGGTGAATCCACTGGTGCCGCTGGAAAGCACTGGCGAGGGCAGCCACACGCCGACGTCAAAGTTCGTCGCGATTCGCCTGGAGGCGGCGAGTGATACTGGGTTGATCATGGCGCGCTCGGCCTGACTTGATCCGAAATGTGTGTTGCTTGAACTACCGCTTTCGCGGGCAAGCCCGCTCCCACACTGGAATGGGTTCACAATTGAGACTGTGTGAACCGATCTAATGTGGGAGCGGGCTTGCCCGCGAAGAGGCCAGCACAAGCACCCCACATTCGGCAGACAAAAAAAAAGGCCGCTTTTGCATAAAAGCGGCCGTTCCGAAGTAGCTAAAGACCTGCAAAAACAACTTAAGTTCCCGATAAAAAACAGTAACTTAGCAAATTGTATACAACCTCTGCCGCCGGTCGGATTTCGATTGTCAGCGTCTCGATACAACCTCAGGATCGCGCCGTCATCCCCTTGAGGTTTCCCTGAATGAAGTTTTCCTCGATTCTCTTGTTGTCCCTTGGCCTGGTCAGTGGCGCAGCCATGGCCGGTGGCACCACCGAAGCCGGTGTAGGCGGCGCATTGGGCGGGGTTCTAGGTTCTGTTGTCGGCCAACAGTTGGGCGGCAACACCGGCTCGACCATTGGCGCAGCCCTGGGCGGCGCGGGCGGCAGTGCGGTCGGTGCCGACAAGCGCAGCCGAGGCGAAGCCGCCATTGGCGGCGCATTGGGCGCAGCCGGCGGCAACGTCGTGGGCCGCAGTGTCGGCGGCAGCACCGGTGCACTGATCGGCTCAGCGGCCGGCGGGGGTGCAGGTGGTGCACTGGGCAACTACATGGGCAACGAAAGCGATCGCGACGACCGCCGTTATCGCGACCGTGACCGTGACGACCGTCGCTACTACCGCGATGGCCACCCTGGCCGCGGCCATGCCTATGGGCATCGCAAGAACAAGCACCGTTATCGCGACTGATAAATACGCGCTCTGACGAGCACATCCGATGTGGGAGCCGGGCCTGCCCGCGATAGCAGTGAATCAGGTTTAGACGTACTGCCTGATACTGCGCCATCGCGGGCAAGCCCGGCTCCCACATTTGGTCTGGGTTGTTTGTAGGTGCCTCAAACCACCAAGCGCTGCATCGCTTCGCGCAACATCCCCGGAATCGGCACTGGCTGGTTCGAGGCTCGGTCCACAAACACATGGACGAAGCGCCCCGCCGCACACGCCTCCTGTTCCCCCGCCTTGAACACCGCCAGCTCATACTGCACCGAACTGTTACCCAGCTTGCCCACTCGCAGGCCGATTTCAATGCGCTCGGGAAAGGCAATCGACGCAAAATAATCGCACGCCGAACTCACCACGAATCCCACCACCTCACCGTCGTGAATATCCAGCCCGCCCTGTTCGATCAGGTAGGTATTCACTGCCGTATCGAAGAAGCCGTAGTAGGTGACGTTGTTCACATGGCCGTAGGCATCGTTGTCGTGCCAGCGCGTGGTAATCGGCTGGAAGTAGCGGTAATCGGCGCGCAGGGGCGTTGAGTCAGGCATCGGCAAGTCTCGTCAAAGTAGATCCAATTGAGCGTGGGCCCAGTCGCGCACCTCAGCGTAGGGGTAGTCTTCCAGCGCAGCAAAACCGGGAATGCCCCGCGCCTTCAACTTGGTAAACAACGGTACGCTGATACCGCCGAGAAACCGCGTCAGCCGCTCGGCACCGGGTAGCTCGCCAGTGTGCTCATGATGCCTGTGGATAAAATCGCCGCACAGCCCCATGAAGCTTTTATCCACAAGTGGCGGCAGGCTTGGCGGTGGCGGCAGATGGGCGACATGGCCGTGGCACACCGAACAATGTCCACAACGCTGGGGAGCGTTCTCATCGCCGAAGTACTGCGCCAGGCGTTGCCCCAGGCAGTGTTCGGTGGCGAACAGGTCGAGCATGGCGTGAATCCGCGCTACCTCCGTCACTTCGTGCTGCTTGAAGCCTGTGTATAACTCGGCGCTCAACACCCGTGGATCGAAATCGGTGTCGAGAAAACTGTAGACCTCGGTCATCTGCTTGCTTTCCAGCTCGATCAGGCCCTGTTCCTGGAAGTAATCCAGCGCCTTTACCACCCGGCTGCGCTCGGCATTGTGCTGTTGATACAGCGCGTCGAAATCCACCGTTGCCCAGGTTTTCGCACGCTTGCACACCAGGATGATCGCCGCGACAAACTGCTGCCGCTCACCGGAAAACCGTGCGAGCAGGGCGTCGGGCTCGACCAGGTATTTGAAACGGTATTCGGCATAAAACGCGTAGCGCGGTGCAATCACGCCCTTGAGCTCCAATTGCACCAGCAGCGTCTTGAGCGGCAGCTCGCGAATATTGCTGTGATCGGACAGCGACCTGAGCAGGAACTCCCACTGGCCTTCGCTGCGTGCGGCTTGCAATTCCTCAAGGACGCGGCCAATGCCCTCTTGCTCCGGCGTGTCGCCGTAGACGAAATTTTCCAGCACATTGAGGCTGTCGCGATTGGCCAACACCAGGCAATCCGACGGCTGCCCGTCACGCCCCGCACGGCCGATTTCCTGGCTGTAGTTCTCGATGGACTTTGGCAGGTCGAAGTGCACCACATTGCGGATATCGCTTTTATCGATGCCCATGCCGAACGCGATGGTTGCGACGATGCAATTGGAACGCCCACCCATGAAACGCAGCTGGATGCCCTCGCGTTTATCGTGGGGCAACCCCGCGTGGTAAGCCTCGGCCTGAATGCCGTGGCGGTTCAGATGCTCGGCAATCTGCTCGGCGGTTTTTTGCAAAGTGACATAGACGATGCTCGGTTGGTTGGCCCGTTCCTTCATCCATTCAACCAACCTGCGGCGCTTGTGCTGGCCGCTGACCGGTTCCACCAGCAGGTTGAGGTTGGGCCGATAGAAGCCGGTAGTCACCACATCCCCGGGGGCAATCGCGAACTTGGCCTGCATGTCGGCGATTACCTTGGGTGTGGCCGTCGCGGTCAGCAGCAAAGCTTGCGGGATATTGAACTGGCGCTGGTAGTCCGGCAGCTTCAAATAGTCCGGGCGGAAGTTGTGGCCCCACTCGGAGATGCAGTGCGCCTCGTCCACCACCAGCAGCGAGATCTGCACGCTGTGCAAAAAGTTACGGAAGCGCTCGTTCTTCAAGCGTTCCACGGAAATCATCAGGATTTTCAGCTCGCCCGAACGCGCACGAGCCATGACATCATTGGCGTCATCGCGGCTCTGGGCCGAATCGATACTGCCAGCCGAAATACCGTGGCGCTGCAGGAAACCCAACTGGTCCTGCATCAGTGCCAGCAAGGGCGACACCACCAGCGTCAGGTGTGGCAGCAGCACCGCCGACAGCTGATAACACAGGGACTTGCCCGACCCCGTAGGGAAAATGGCCGCAGCGGAACGCCCAGCCAGGACGGCGCTGACCGTTTCTTCCTGGCCCAAGCGAAACTGTGGATAACCGAAGACCTGCCGGAGGGTGTCGTGCATAAGGCTGTCACTCCATTGACCGCTGGGTTGGCTCCAAAACATAGCCTGGGAACCTCAGCGAATCGAGAAAGGTCACAAGAAAAAAAGAGACAGAATGATACACAGGGCGAGGGATGGCCCTGGGCCGAAGTGGGACTTTTCCTAGAAAATAGCAGGAAGCGGCAGAATCGAATGTAGGGCGTGGCCTTGCCCGCGCTCCCGTGTTCGGGTTGTTGGTGGTTTTTTAACCTGCCTGTACGATGATGCATTGCGCTACAATCAAAGCCTTGCTAACCAGGAGTACGCTGCAATGAGCGAACTGACGTTTGAGCAAAAACAGGATCACTATCACAAGATCCGCCGTTCCAATTACCTGGCCAGCCTGCGCCTGGAAGGGTTCGATACCCAACCAACCGATGTCGACAAGCCCTTGCCGACCCGCGAAGCCGTCCTGGCCAAGTACCGCAACACCTCCCGCTGATGCTCGACAAATACGGAGTGGGCCAGGACCCGTACTGCTACCCGGATAGCAGCGTCCTGCGCAACCGCCTCGATTTGCTCGACGAACACCGCCTGCATCAGGCCGAGCGGGAGTTATCCGAAATTGCAGTAGGCAACCTTCCGCTTTTTGCGCCGCCCTACGACCTCGAACGTCTGCAACACATTCACCGTATCCTGTTTGGCGACATCTACGACTGGGCTGGCGAGCTGCGCAGCGTCAACATCCAGAAAGGTGACACACTGTTCTGCACTCCGGAGCGTATCCCGCCGGAAGCTGCGAAAATCATTCGACGTATGCAGGAAGCCAATTGGTATGCCGGCGCGTCCCAGGCCGATCTCGTACACCACATCGCTGAAGCTTATGGCGATCTGAATGTCATCCATCCCTTCCGCGAAGGCAATGGACGGGCACAGCGGATCCTGTTTGAACAGATCATCGTGAATGCGGGGTTTTCGGTGAATTGGTGGCTGGTGAAACACGCGGCATGGATACCGGCAAATATTGATGCAGTGGCGTGTGACTATCGAGGACTGGAGGCGATTTTTGAGCGGTGTATCAGTAAGCCTCCCGGAGCCTGATCGAACCAAGAACGCAACGCATATAACTGCACCCAGCTGCCGGCCAACTCACACACAGCAATCCACTGCACAAGCAATTCATGCAGGCGCTGGAACAGGATTTCGGGGTCGACCTAAGCGACTACGACGCTTATCGTTACTTTCAGCCGCCGATGTTCGACGTATTCTTGAAGCGACGCGCCAAAGGCCGTGGCGACAAAATACCGCTGACCATCAGTATGCTCCACCTGGCGACCAAGACTCACAAGTGGGACGCGCAGACCTTGGAAAACCTGAGCTGATCCCAAGAGCGCTGAGATCCAAATGTGGGAGGGGGTCTGCCCTCTCCCACATTGGTTCTGCGCTATTCTGGCGAGCGGTATACATAACAAGGACCTTACATGGACGTACTAATGGGCCTGCTGGCCGCCCTGCTCTGGGGTGGCACGGACTTTCTGGTGGGCCTCAATGCCCGCGCCGTTGGCGTTAAACGCGCGGTGTATTTTGGCCAGGCCCTCGGCTTTCTGATTATGACTTTGCTGCTGGTCATATTCCCGACCTACCTTTTCAAATCCCTCGATGCGCCGTTAAGCGTCTGGCTCCTGGGCATCGCAGCCGCCCTGCTGACTGTTTCCGGCGCCCTCGCACTGTCCAAGGCGTTCGCCTTGGGCAAAGCCGCCATCGTCGCGCCATTGGTCACTTCTTATGGTGTAGTGACCACCCTGCTGTCCTGGGCCAGCGGTGAGCACATCAGCCTGATACAACTGGGCTGCATCGCCCTGTGCGTGATTGGCGTGGTCCTGTCCAGCATCCACAAGGACAACGGCACGCCCCACAACAACCCGCGGCTGTCCATTGCCTACGCCATACTCGCAGCAACGCTGTACGGCACCAGTTTCTGGCTGCAAGGCCGCTACACACTGCCGGCGCTGGGGCCGATCACCATGCTATGGCTGGGGTACCTGGTTGGCCTGTGCGTGCTGGTGGTGATGGTGCTGAAAATCAAGGATGGCCTGAAGATCCCACCGCTGAAAAATTGCGCGACGTTGACCGGTGCAAGCCTGATGAACCTCGGCGGGTTCTCGGCGTTTTCGTGGGGTGCGATGGCGGGGTCGGTATCGGTGGTGACGGTGATCAGTACGCTATCGGGCGGTATTGCGGCGATCCTGGGGTTTGTGTTTTTCAAGGAGCGCTTGTCGGCGGTACAGGTGCTCGGGGTTTTGCTGGTGCTGGTCGGCGCGGTGGTGCTGCACATCGCCCACTAACCCTGCGCGCACAAAAAAGCCGCCTACAGAGGCGGCTTTTTCACAACAGCTAAGTCTTATAATTTAGGACCCGCAGCCTTGATCGCATCGCTCACTTCAAACTTCTTGAAGTTCTCGATGAACAGGCCCGCCAGCGCTTTCGCCGCTTCGTCGTAGGCGGCTTTGTCAGCCCAGGTGTTACGTGGGTTCAGCAGGCCGGTTTCAACGCCCGGTACGGCCAATGGCACGTCGAGGTTGATGGTGTCCAGGTGTTCAGTTTGCGCACCGATCAACGCGCCGCTCTGGATCGCGGCGATCACGCCGCGAGTAGTCGGGATGTTGAAGCGTTTGCCGACGCCGTAGCCGCCGCCGGTCCAGCCGGTGTTGACCAGGTAGACCTTGGAGCCGAAACCACGGATACGCTTGATCAAAAGCTCTGCGTATTCGCCAGCCGGGCGTGGGAAGAACGGCGCACCGAAGCAGGTGGAGAAGGTCGACTTGATGCCGCTACCCGAACCCATTTCAGTCGAGCCCACCAACGCGGTGTAGCCGGACAGGAAGTGGTAGGCCGCTTGTTCTTCGCTGAGGATCGACACAGGCGGCAGTACGCCGGTCAGGTCGCAGGTCAGGAAGATCACCGCGTTTGGCTCGCCGCCCAGGTTCTTCTCGGAACGCTTGGCAACGTGCTCCAGCGGGTAGGCGGCACGGCTGTTCTGGGTCAGGCTGACGTCAGCGTAGTCGGCGTGCTTGGCATCGTCGATCACCACGTTTTCCAGCACGGCACCGTGCTTGATGGCTTTCCAGATAACCGGTTCGTTCTTCTCGGACAGGTCGATGCACTTGGCATAGCAACCGCCTTCGATGTTGAACACCACGCCTTCGCCCCAGCCGTGTTCGTCGTCGCCGATCAGGTAACGGCTTTCGTCGGCGGACAGGGTGGTCTTGCCGGTGCCGGACAGACCGAAGAACAGGGTCACGTCGCCTGCTTCGCCAATGTTGGCGGCGCAGTGCATCGGCAATACGTCGGAGGCCGGCAGCAGGAAGTTCTGCACCGAGAACATGGCCTTTTTCATTTCACCGGCGTAACGCATGCCGGCGATCAGCACTTTTTTCTGGGCGAAGTTGAGGATCACGCAACCGTCGGAGTTGGTGCCGTCACGCTCTGGCACGCACTCGAAGTTGGCCACGTTGAGCACTTGCCACTCTTCACGACCGGCCGGATTGTACTGGGCCGGGTTGATGAACAGGCAACGACCGAACAGGTTCTGCCAGGCAGTCTGGGTGGTCATTTTCACGGCCAGGTAGTGGTCTTCGGAAGCACCTACATGCACGTGGGAGACAAAATGCTCTTGCGCGTTGTTGAACGCCTCGACGCGAGCCCACAGGGCATCGAACTTGTCGGCCGGGAACTTGCGGTTGATCGGGCCCCAGGCAATGGCGTCCTGGGTGGAAGGCTCTTCAACGATAAAACGGTCAACCGGCGAACGCCCGGTACGATGACCGGTTTCTACGACCAGCGCGCCAGTATCGGCAAGCACGCCTTCACCGCGCTGCAGGGCTTCTTTGACCAGATCGTCAACACTCAGATCGGTGTATACGGCGTTATTGGCTTGCGTCATGAGGTTCCCCGTCGGCCTATGGCCGAGTGCTCCAAACGTTTTGTAGTAGAAAGTTGCGCACTACTACCGCGAAAAAAGTGGGCCGGATTATGCCAGAAAAGCCCAAAAAGAGTAGGGCCCTCCCGTCAGAACGCCTCTAATCCGGCATTCGACAGGTAATTTACCTGTGCTTAAACGTTTTAGTGGCGGGTGTCGGAAGGGGTGTCGATACCTGCTCCGGCGAATAATTGGGCTACATCCGCGGCATCGAACAGATAACGCTCGTTGCAGAACTGGCAGTCGATCTCGATATGGCCGCCGTGTTCCACCACCAGGTTTTGTGCATCTTCCAGCCCCAGGCTCACCAAGGCATTGGCCGAACGCTCGCGCGAGCAACTGCAATTGAAGCGCAGCCCCTGTGCATCGAACAGGCGCACCGCCTCTTCGTGATACAGGCGGTGCAGGATGGTTTCGTTGTCCAGGCCCAGCAGCTCTTCGGCCTTCAACGTGTCGGCCAGGGCGATGATATGCCGCCAGCTTTCAGCGCGATCATCGTCATCCTTGATGCGGTCGGCCGGCAGTTGTTGCACCAGCAAGCCACGGGAGCGCTTGCCGTCTGCGTTAAGCCAGAACTTGGTGCCCACTTGCTGGGACATCACGAAGTAGTTGGTGAAGCATTCCGACAGGGTTTTGCCATCAAGGTCGACGATGCCCTGGTAGCGCTGGCCTTCGGTCGGGTCGACGGTAAGGGCCAGTACGCCGTTGGGCATCAGGTCGGCCAGGGTGGCGTCCGCAGCGATCTGGTCCGCTTCATAACGAGCCAGGCCGCGGATTTCGCGCTCGCTGGAGCACTCGATCATCAGCATGGGGATCGGCCCTTCGGAGCGAGCCTGCAAGATCAGCAAGCCGTCGAACTTCATCGTGCCAACCAGCAGCGCCGCGGCTGCCATCAGTTCGCCGAGCAACTGCGCGACCGGCTCCGGATAGGCATGTTTAGCGAGGACTTCGGCATAGCTGCGCTCCAACGAGACCATCTCGCCGCGGGCGTCGCTCTCATCGAAGATAAAGCGTTGGGTGAAGTCGGTATCCGGTAGATCGGTCATAGGTCTGGGTATCTGAAGTGATGACAAAATGATTACAAGGTTTATAAAATTAAACGCTTTAGCACCATGTTGGTGCGACTTCTCCTGAAAACAAGGAGCTTAATAGAGCGATGAGGGACAGTTTATGAACAATCCGGG
This sequence comes from Pseudomonas libanensis, assembly GCF_001439685.1. Taxonomy (GTDB): domain Bacteria; phylum Pseudomonadota; class Gammaproteobacteria; order Pseudomonadales; family Pseudomonadaceae; genus Aquipseudomonas; species Aquipseudomonas libanensis. Next base: position 182,356 of record NZ_JYLH01000001.1, on the reverse strand, counting down.
TTTGTTCCAAGCCAACTGGAACCTCCGGCGATGGGCTCTTTGCAATCTACTCGCTATCGGGCTGTTGTGTTTTTGGCTGTGGCCCACGGGCCAGATGCTCTGTGTAATTTTCGACGAGTGGCTGTTTCATCTGCTCAATGATCCGCTGGCGACCAGCTCGACCTGGTTGCATGTGTGGGCCGTGGCCAGCCTGCGGCCATTTGATGCGGTGGTCGGCGTGATTTTGCTGGCGTTGCTGATTCGCGGCGATTGGGTGTTCAAGGCCGTGCAGGTGCGCCAGGCGTTTTTTGGTTTTCTAGGCATTCTGCTGCTGTTGCTGTTTATCCGCATGCTGTTCTCCAAGCTCGCGGCCCAGATGGGCTGGCAACACAGTAGCCCGTCGATGGTGATCAGCGGCGCGATTCAAATGAGTGATTTTTTCCCTGGGCTGGAAAAAACCTGGGAGTTGAAGGACCGCTCAAGCCAGAGCTTCCCCGGCGATCACGCTTCGGTGCTGTTGATCTGGGGGATGTTCATGACGGTGTTTGCCAAGCGCGTCAGCCAGGTGCTGGTGATCTGGGGCCTGGCGCTGTTGTTCATGACGCCGCGACTGGTTGCCGGCGCACACTGGGGCCAGGATGACTACATCGGTGGGGTGCTGCTGGCGCTGTTGGCGCTGGGGTGGGGGTATTACACGCCGTTTGCCGCGAAGGTGTCGGGGTTCCTGTTGCGGGTAACTGCGCCGGTGTTCGGGTTGCTGGGCAAACTGCCGGTGATCGGGCGATTGAGTGTCATGCGCACAACCCTTTAACACCGAAGGCTAAATGTGGAAGGGGGCTTGCCCCCTCCCATATTTTTGATCCCTTCGAGTTGGGGATTGGTGTAATCAGTCGTCGTTACCGCTGCCGCGAAACTTGAATAGATCACGGCGCTGCTTCTTGCTTGGCTTGCCATCGGTGGTCATTCCAGTCGCTCCAGCCTTGCGCATGGCCGCTGCATTTTCGCGCTTGGCGATACTCGCTTCGGTCTCGGTGTACAGCGCCTGCGCTTCGGGTGCCCCACGGCGCACGGCAGAAAGCGCCTGCACCACGACAGTCTTTTCATCAAAACCTGTACGAATCTGAAACTCATCACCGATACGCGGCTCTTTGCCCGGTTTGCAGCGCTCGCCTCGATGGTGCACCTTGCCACTCTCGATAGCGGCCTTGGCCAGGGCCCGAGTCTTATAGAACCGCGCCGCCCACAACCACTTGTCCAGCCGGACCTTTTCTTCCTCTTCCTGCTTTTGAGCCACTTGAATTCCTCGCTCTGAAAAATGTCGCAACTTTACCGTTGAAACCCTTCGACGCATAAACCCCAAGGCTCACCTAAGATACGACAGGTAGTACCCTGATTTCGCGAGGATCCGCTGTGACCGACTTTCCCGTTTCACTCACCTCGCCTGACCAGCTTTGCGTGGGTTGCCAGCAAAGCGAGCCCCTGGGCTTCGATTTCGCTTTCGCCTACCAGCCTATCGTAGACCTTCGGGATCACTCTATTTTCGCCCACGAAGCCCTGGTACGGGGCACGCAAGGCGAAGGCGCGCTGTGGGTGCTGGAGCGGGTCAATGAAAGCAACCGATATCGCTTCGACCAGCACTGCCGTACACAGGCTATCGCCGGGGCTTCTGCCCTGGGGATGCAAACCCGCCTGTCCATCAATTTCATGCCCAATGCCGTATACCGGCCTGAGCTGTGTATTCGCAGCACCCTGGCGGCAGCGCGGGCGCATAACTTTCCTTTGGACCGGCTGATTTTCGAGACCCTGGAACACGAGCACGTAGATAACTATCGCCATTTGACCAATATTCTGCGTGAATATCGCGAATTCGGCTTCATGACCGCCATCGACGATTTCGGCGCGGGCTATTCGGGGCTGAATCTGCTGGCCGATTTCCAACCTGACTTGATCAAGCTCGACATGGCACTGATCCGCGATGTCGACCAGGACCGTGTCCGCCAGGTGATCGTCCAGGGGATTGTCACAATCTGTGAGCAGTTGGGGGTTACTGTCATCGCCGAAGGTATCGAAAGTGCCGGCGAGCGCGACTTCCTGTTCGACTGTGGAATATTTCTGATGCAGGGCTACTGGTTCGCCAGGCCCGCATTCAAAGCCTTGGCCGAGGTTTCTCCTCAGGCCTGGGCGAATTAACCGGTTACCCATATTGAAGACATTTGACCATTTGACCGTTGTGGGTCTGCGTGAGTGGGTGGCACTACCCGACCTGGGAGTGGCGGGCCTGCGCGCAAAGATCGACACCGGTGCCAGCACCTCAAGCCTGCACGCCACCGATATCGAGCCCTTCGAGCGCGACGGTGAACAGTGGGTGCGCTTTACCGCGCACCTTGGCAGCGTGGTGCAGCTGCGTCACCGCCGCTGCGAAGCGCCCCTGGTGACGATGAAAACCATCAAGAGCTCCAACGGTCATGCGCAGGTGCGCTATGTGATCAGTACCACCCTGGCGCTGGGCGATCGGGTGTGGCGGGTGGAGTTCACCCTCGCCTGCCGCAAGGCCATGCGCTATCGCCTGCTGCTCGGTTCCAAAGCCTTGATTGACGGCCAATTGGTGGTCAGCCCCGGCGTCAAGTACGTTCAAGACAAGCCGGTGTTCCCGGTCTCCACTATTTCTGCCCCAGGTGCTGCATGAAGATTGCTGTGCTGTCGCGAAACCCGCGTCTGTATTCCACCCGCCGCCTGGTCGAGGCCGGCACCGAACGTGGCCATGAAATGGTGGTGATCGATACGTTGCGTGCCTACATGAACATTGCCAGCCACAAACCGCAGATCCACTACCGGGGCAAACCCCTGGAAGGCTTCGATGCGGTGATCCCGCGTATCGGTGCCTCGGTGACATTTTATGGCTGCGCGGTATTGCGCCAGTTTGAAATGATGGGGGTGTTTCCCCTGAATGAATCCGTGGCCATTGCACGCTCGCGAGACAAGCTGCGTTCGCTGCAACTGCTGTCGCGCCGGGGCATCGGCCTGCCGGTGACCGGGTTTGCCCACTCCCCGGATGACATCCCCGACCTGATCGAAATGGTCAATGGCGCGCCACTGGTGATCAAGGTGCTCGAGGGCACCCAGGGCATCGGCGTAGTGCTCTGTGAAACTGCGACGGCAGCGGAGTCAGTCATCGAGGCATTCATGGGCCTCAAGCAGAACATCATGGTGCAGGAATACATCAAGGAAGCCGGCGGTGCGGATATCCGCTGCTTCGTGGTGGGCGACAAGGTGATTGCAGCCATGAAGCGCCAGGCCAAGCCCGGTGAGTTCCGCTCCAACCTGCACCGTGGCGGCAGCGCCAGCCTGATCAAGATCACCCCGGAAGAACGCATGACTGCGCTGCGGGCAGCCAAGGTGATGGGTTTGAGTGTAGCGGGGGTGGATATCCTGCGTTCCAACCATGGTCCCCTGGTCATGGAGGTGAACTCATCGCCGGGCCTGGAAGGGATCGAGACCACCACCGGCAAGGATGTAGCAGGGATCATCATTCAGCACTTGGAGAAGAATGGTGGGCCGAATATGACTCGGACCAAGGGCAAGGGCTAAAAGCCTATTTAGGCCCGACATAAAACCAATGTGGGAGGAGGCAAGCCCCCTCCCACATTTGATTTATGTCACCAGTCAGACCGCATCTCTAGGCAACATCAGCCCAAGCGGCAAGCGCACCCGCGCTTCCAGACCGCCTTCCTCACGGTTGCGCAGCTCCACATTCCCGCCATGCATCGACGCAATCCGCCGCACGATCGCCAGGCCCAGGCCGGTGCCCTTGCCACCCCGGGCACGGTCGCCACGGGTGAAGGGGTTGAAGATCCCCTCAAGCTCAGCCGGGTCGATCCCCGCGCCCCGGTCCATCACACTCAGCACTACGTAAGGGGCAGTACTGTCACCCGAGACATACGCCGCCACTTCCACATCGGAACCGGCATGATGCAAGGCATTGCCGATCAGGTTGTTCAGCAGGCGCTTCATCGACACCCGGCGCAATGCGAATGGCTGGATCGGCTCCAGACGCATACGCACCTGCTCGCCGTTCTGGTTATAGGGCGCAACCACCTCACGCACCAGGTCCGTCAGGTCGACTTCTTCCACCACCTCGTCACGCCCATCGCGAATAAACGCCAGGAACTGGTCGAGAATGGCGTCCATGTCCTCGATGTCACGGACCATGTCATCGGTCAGGTCGGTATGGTCGCCCATCAACTCCAGGGACAAGCGCAGTCGCGTCAACGGCGTACGCAAGTCATGGGACACCCCCGCCAGCATGAGCTCCCGCTCGCGCCCAGCCTGTTCGACATCTTCCGCCATCTGGTTGAAGGCGCCGTACACCTCGGTCATTTCACTGGGCGTGTCGCTGACCGGCAGGCGCACGCTGCGCCCCTGGCCCAATTGGCGGGCGGCAAACACCAGGCGCTTGAGAGGCTGGTTGAGCTGACGGACGAAAATCCACGCGGACGCTGTTGAAAGCAAGCCGATGGCCAGGAACCATCCCAGTACGTTCCAGATCTTCTGCCCACGCAGCGGGTGCGGGTACAGCGGAACCTTGATCCAGGCATCCCCCAGGCTCGGCGCTCGTACCCACAGTGCAGGCGAAACATGCATACGCAGGCGCACCTCGGTGTCGGCTCCCAGTTCGGCCTGCATCTGGCGCTGGTAGATCTCGCTGTAAGGCCAATGTTGCTCGCCTTCCGGCACGCCTGCCCCGTCAACCCGGGTCAAGGTCGACGCCTTGGCCACTTTTTCCCGGTTCTCAGGGTCTACAGCCCAATAACCACGCAACGTCAGGGCGACGCCATGGCTGTACTGCCGATCCACCAGCACGTCTTCGTTCATCAACAGATAAACCAGCGTGAGCGCCTTCGAAAATAGAACGACGATCAGCACCAGCCAAAGGGTGCGGGAAAAGAAACTTTGCGGGAACCACAGCGGGGTTTTCATAGATGAAAGCTGCACACCTTGCAGGAACGAACGGCGCTCGCAGAATTGCAGACGCCGGGCATCCCGTCGACCCTCATGGAGTCAAACGTCAGGATACCCGCCCCTGCAAATCATCGGTCACTTGGTAGCGGTGCCATCCGGCACGAACACATAACCCACACCCCACACCGTCTGGATGTACCGCGGCTTGGACGGGTCCGGCTCGATCATCCGGCGCAGTCGGGAGATCTGTACGTCGATGGAACGCTCCAGGGCGTCCCACTCCCGACCACGGGCCAGGTTCATCAACTTGTCACGGGTCAGCGGCTGGCGAGCGTTCATCACCAGGGCCTTGAGCACCGCGAATTCGCCGGTGGTGAGCATGTGCACTTCCTCGCCGCGCTTGAGCTCGCGGGTGGCCAGGGACAGCTCGTAGTCGCCAAAGGTGACACTTTCGTCTTCGCTGCCCGGTGCACCCGGCACAGGTGCTGCCTGGCGACGCAATACAGCCTTGACCCGCGCCATCAGCTCGTCAGGGTTGAACGGCTTGGCCAGGTAGTCGTCAGCGCCCAGTTCAAGGCCCTTGATACGGCTCAGCTCATCGCCCTTGGCGGTGAGCATGATGATCGGAATCAGGTTGTTCGCACCGCGCAGGCGCTTGCAGGCAGTGAGGCCGTCTTCGCCGGGCAACATCAGGTCAAGTACGACCAGGTTGAACACTTCACGCCCCAGCAGGCGATCCATCTGCTCGGTGTTCGGCACCGCGCGGGCACGGTAGCCCTTGGAGTTGAAGAACCGCTCCAGGAGGCTGCTCAGCCCCGGATCGTCATCAACGATGAGAATTTTTTCGCCTTCAGCAGTTTGTGCGGTGCTGCTCATTGGATGCTCCTCTTATCTCGGCGCGCATTATGGCGTAGCTGCCGTTATACGCACCGTGTGCATTGTTAGCAGATTTTTCATCTACTGCCAGCGAACCCACGCCCCTACCACCTGCGGCGCAGTAGCCCCCAAGGGCAGAACGCTGGTTATAATGCGGCGCCTCCGTGCAGGGCAACGTCAGATCGTTACCGTTTGCTGCCGGGCTTTTTTTACCCGCTTGTCGTGACTTTTTCGATTTCGAGGGTCAATAGGCAGCCTCTTGACCCAGGCAGCGGCGCCAGTCGGGCCGCTCAACCAGCCTTGCCAGGCCTTGTTTTTACGGGCTGGCGAGCTGATTTTAAGAATTTCAGGTGGTTTTATGGACAGCATCAACAGCCGCATCGCCGAGGAACTCGGTGTACGCCCACAACAGGTCGAGGCGGCCGTCGCTCTACTGGATGAAGGCTCCACGGTGCCTTTCATCGCCCGTTACCGAAAAGAAGTGACCGGCAGCCTCGACGATACCCAGCTGCGGCACCTGGAAGAGCGCCTGCGCTACCTGCGAGAACTCGACGAACGGCGTATCAGCATCCTCGCCAGCATCGAGGAACAGGGCAAGCTGACCCCTCAACTGGAACGCGACATCAAACTGGCGGACACCAAGACCCGCCTAGAAGACCTTTACCTGCCGTATAAACAGAAACGTCGTACGAAGGGTCAAATCGCCCTGGAAGCCGGCCTCGGTGAATTGGCCGATGGCCTGTTCAACGATCCGTCGCTGACGCCGGAAAGCGAAGCCGCTCGCTTCATCGACGCGGAAAAAGGCGTCGCCGACGTCAAGGCCGCCCTCGAAGGCGCCAAGTACATCCTCATGGAGCGCTTCGCCGAAAACGCCAGCCTCCTGGAAAAACTGCGTACCTACCTGAAGCAGGAAGCCATCCTCAGCGCCCGTGTAATCACCGGCAAAGAGGAAGAAGGCGCCAAGTTCCGCGACTACTTCGAGCACGACGAACCGCTCAAAAGCATGCCGTCCCACCGCGCCCTGGCGATTTTCCGCGGTCGCAACGAAGGTATTCTCAGCTCCTCGCTGAAAGTCGGCGACGAGCTACCGGGCGCCATGCACCCGTGCGAAGGCATGATCGCTCAACAATTCGGCATCCAGAATCAGAACCGTCCTGCGGACAAGTGGCTCGGTGAAGTCGTGCGCTGGACCTGGAAGGTCAAGCTCTACACTCACCTGGAAACCGACCTGCTCGGCGAACTGCGCGACGGCGCCGAAACCGAGGCGATCAACGTGTTCGCCCACAACCTGCACGACCTGCTGCTGGCTGCACCGGCCGGCCCGCGTGCCACCCTGGGCCTTGACCCGGGCCTGCGTACCGGTTGCAAGGTCGCCGTGGTCGACGCCACCGGCAAGCTGCTGGACCACGCCACCGTGTACCCCCACGTGCCACATAACAAATGGGACCAGACCCTGGCGATCCTTGCCGCCCTGTGCGCCAAGCACGCGGTGGACCTGATCGCCATCGGCAACGGCACCGCCAGCCGTGAAACCGACAAGCTGGCCGCCGAACTGATCAAGAAATACCCAGCCATGAAGATGACCAAGGTCATGGTCTCCGAGGCAGGCGCTTCGGTGTACTCGGCGTCGGAGCTGGCTTCCAAGGAGTTCCCGGACCTCGACGTGTCGATCCGTGGCGCCGTCTCCATCGCCCGTCGCCTGCAAGACCCGTTGGCCGAGCTAGTGAAGATCGACCCTAAATCCATCGGTGTCGGCCAGTACCAACACGACGTGTCGCAGCTGAAACTGGCACGCGGCCTGGATGCGGTCGTGGAAGACTGTGTAAACGCCGTCGGCGTGGACGTGAACACCGCTTCCGTGGCGCTGCTGGCGCGCATTTCCGGCCTCAACGCCACCCTGGCGCAGAACATCGTCAGCCACCGTGACGAGAACGGCGCGTTCAAAACCCGCGCCGCGCTGAAAAAAGTCGCACGCCTGGGTGAAAAAACCTTCGAGCAGGCTGCCGGCTTCCTGCGCGTGATGAACGGCGACAACCCGCTGGATGCCTCGGCAGTTCACCCGGAAGCCTACCCGCTGGTGCAGCGCATTGCCGCTGAGACCGATCGCGATATCCGTTCGCTGATCGGCGATGCCGCGTTCCTCAAGCGCCTGGATCCAAAGAAGTACACCGACGAAACCTTTGGCGTGCCGACCATCACCGACATCCTGCAAGAGCTGGAAAAACCTGGTCGCGACCCACGCCCGGAGTTCAAGACCGCCGAGTTCCAGGACGGTGTCGAAGACCTCAAGGACCTGCAACCGGGCATGATCCTCGAAGGCGTGGTGACCAACGTGACCAACTTCGGCGCGTTCGTGGATATCGGTGTGCATCAGGACGGCTTGGTGCATATCTCCGCGCTTTCGGAGAAATTCATCAAGGACCCACGCGAAGCAGTGAAAGCCGGTGACGTGGTCAAGGTCAAGGTCATGGAAGTCGACATCCCGCGCAAGCGCGTTGGCCTGTCGATGCGCATGAGCGATACCCCTGGCGAGAAGATCGACGGCGCCCGAGGCGCGCGCCCGGGCTCGGCACCGCGCCAGTCGCAGAACAACGCGCCACGCAAGGAAACCGCGACGGCCGCACCGAGCAACAATGCCATGGCATCGTTGTTTGCCAACGCCAAACAGCTGAAGAAACGCTGATGCAAATCCCGGCCGGTTTGACCCAGAGCGCGTTCAGCGAACTGATCGGCTGCCGCCTGCAGCGCCTGGACGAAGGCGTTGCCGAGGTGGCCCTGACCCTGGAGCCGCACCTGCGCAATCGCGCGGGGAAGCTCCATGGCGGGGCGATTTTCAGCCTGGTGGACATTACGATGGGCCTGGCCTGTTCCAGCGCCCACGGGTTCGACCAACAGAGCGCCACCATCGAGTGCAAGATCAACTATATCCGCGCCGTGGAGGACGGTGAGGTGCTTTGCACCAGCCGGGTGATCCACACCGGACGGCGCACCTTGGTGGTCGAAGCCGACGTGTACCAAGGCGAAAGACTTGTCGCAAAAGCGCAGGGCACGTTCGCTGTCCTATAGCTCCCCACCCTCGATTTGAGTTAATTTCGGCGCTGCGATAACAGCGTCGGAATTTTCTCGCTGCGCTGTAGCCCAATTCATGGAGTGAAGTAGGCATATTCAGAGCGGGTTAAATCGACTCAGAACCAGGCGATCACGCCAGTTTCAACTTCACCCTTGTAGACCGTCTTGCCCACCCCCATATTGGGGCGACTGACGCGTGAAGGAATCCAACTTGAGCGAACTTCTCAACCGCCGCCTGGCCCTGCTCGGCAAGCGCGAACACCTCTCCCTGCTAGAGCAGTGCTTGCACGGCATCGAGCGTGAATGCCTGCGCGTCACCAGCGAGGGTCGCCTGGCGCAAACGCCACACCCTGAAGCCCTGGGCGCTGCGTTGACCAACGAACAGATCACCACCGACTATTCGGAATCGCTGCTGGAGTTCATCACCCCAGCCCTGCCCGACCCGGCCGATACCCTGGGCAGCCTGGACAAGATCCATCGCTTTGCCTATAGCAAGCTGGGCAACGAGTACCTGTGGAGCCCCTCGATGCCGTGCCCGTTGCCGGCCGAGGAAGATATTCCGATTGCCTACTATGGCACCTCCAATATCGGCCAGCTCAAGTACGTGTACCGCAAGGGCCTGGCCCTGCGATACGGCAAGACCATGCAGTGCATCGCCGGCATCCACTACAACTTTTCCCTGCCCGAACAGTTGTGGCCATTGCTCAAGGAAGCCGAAGGATTTGTCGGCACCGACCGCGACTACCAGTCCACCGCCTATATCGCGCTGATCCGCAATTTCCGTCGCTACAGCTGGCTGCTGATGTACCTGTTCGGTGCCTCGCCGGCCCTGGACGCCGGCTTCCTGCGCGGGCGTTCGCACCAGCTGGAAGTGCTCGACGCCGAAACCTTGTACCTGCCCTACGCCACCAGCCTGCGCATGAGCGACCTGGGTTACCAGAGCAACGCCCAGGCCGGCCTGACGCCGTGCTACAACGATTTGGCCAGCTACACCGACAGCCTGCGCGAAGCGGTGGCAACGCCCTACGCGCCATACGTCGAAGTCGGCACGCACAAGGATGGTGAGTGGGTGCAGCTCAACACCAACATCCTGCAGATCGAAAACGAGTACTACTCCAACATCCGCCCCAAGCGCGTGACCTACACCGGCGAGCGGCCGATCCAGGCGCTGATGGCCCGTGGTATCCAGTACATCGAAGTACGCTGCCTGGATATCAACCCGTTCCTGCCGATGGGCATCGACCTGCCGGAGTCGCGTTTCCTCGACGCGTTCCTGCTGTATTGCGCGTTGAACGACAGCCCTCTGTTCGCCAATAACGAATGTGGCAATGCCACATCCAACTTCCTCAGCGTGGTCAAGGAAGGTCGCCGTCCTGGCCTGCAATTGCAACGTGAAGGCCAGGCGGTGGACATGAAGGCGTGGGCTGCCGAGTTGCTGGAGAAGATTGCCCCCCTGGCCGCCCTGCTCGATGAGAGCCATGGCATCACCGAACACAGCGAGGCGCTGGACGCCCAGTTGGCCAAGGTCAAGGATTCGTCCCTGACGCCATCGGCCCAGGTGCTGGCGGCGATGGCCGAGCGCAAGGAGAGTTTTGCGCAATTCTCCCTGCATCAAAGCGAAGTACATGCCGAATACTTCCGCAAAGAACCTTTGGCGGCTGAGGAACAAGCGCGCTTTGAAGAACTGGCCCGTGCGTCACTGGCGCAACAGGCGGAGCTGGAGCAGAACGAAGTGGGCGATTTCGATGTGTTTGTCGGGTCGTACCAGGCAAGCATCCTCGCCATCAGCAACTAACCTCAGGCTCGCTCCCCTGTGGGAGCTGGCTTGTGTGGGAGCTGGCTTGCCTGCGATATCGGTGGGTCAGCAACCCACCTGTTGACTGATACACCGCTATCGCAGGCAAGCCAGCTCCCACATTATTTTGCCAGTCTGAAAACGGGCTTCGCCATTTCCCCTCATAAGCTAATTCGAAAAGGTTATTTATTTTCGAGTTCTTAGATCATTTAGTCTCCTCACACGCCGACCCTCGGCCGCCTGAATGAGGAGCTTCCCCTTGAAACTGCCGACCCCTCTGCGCCTGTTGGCCGCGTTGTCCCTGGCCGGTGCCAGCCTGTTTGCCCAGGCGGCGGATGTGACCATTGCGTACCAGACCACCGTCGACCCGGCCAAAGTCGCCCAAGCCGACGGCGCCTATGAAAAAGCCACCCGTGCCAAGATCGACTGGCGCAAATTCGACAACGGTGCCGACATCATCGCCGCCATCGCTTCCGGTGACGTCCAGATCGGCTACCTGGGTTCCAGCCCGCTGACCGCCGCGATAACCCGTAAGGTGCCGGTGCAAACCTTCCTGGTCGCCACCCAGATCGGCGGCGCCGAAGCGCTGGTGGTGCGTAACGGTTCGGGGATCAATAGCCCACAGGACCTGATCGGCAAAAAGATTGCCGTGCCCTTCGTTTCCACCGGCCACTACAGCCTGCTGGCTGCGCTCAAACACTGGAACATCGACCCGGCTAAAGTCACCATCCTCAATCTCGCCCCGCCGGCCATCATCGCCGCCTGGAAGCGCGGTGATATCGACGCCACCTACGTGTGGGATCCCGCCTTGGGCGTAGCCAAGGAAAACGGCAAGGTGCTGATCACCTCCGGCGAGCTGGCCAAGTTCGGCGCGCCGACTTTCGATGCCTGGATTGTGCGCAAAGACTTCGCCGAGAAGCACCCGGAAATCGTCACCGCCTTCGCCAAGGTCACCCTGGATGCCTACGCCGCCTACCGCAAAGACCCACAAGCCTGGCTTGCCGACACAGGCAACGTCGACAAACTGGTGAAACTCTCCGGCGCCAAGGCCAGCGATATCCCGTTGCTGCTGCAAGGTAACGTCTACCCGCTGGCCGCTGACCAGGTCACCCTGCTGGGCGCACCGACCACCAAGGCCGTCACCGACACCGCTGCGTTCCTCAAGGAACAGGGCAAGGTCGATGCCGTGCTGCCCGACTACGCCCCTTATGTCAGCGCCAAGTTCATTACCAACTGACCCAGGAGTTCACAGCGATGGCCTTGCTACAACTGGAGCGCATCAGCGCACAGTACCCAGGCGCCCCGGAACCGGTACTGTCCGATATTTCACTGGAACTTGGGCCCCAGCAATTGCTGGTTGCCCTGGGCCCGTCCGGCAGTGGCAAGACGTCGTTGTTGAACCTGATTGCCGGTTTCGTCGAACCGTCTGCCGGGCGCATCACCCTTGACGGTGTGCCGGTCAAAGGCCCCAGCGCCGAACGCGGCGTGGTGTTCCAGGACGATGCCTTGCTGCCCTGGCAGGACGTGCTCGCCAATGTGGCTTTCGGCCTCGAACTGGCCGGCGTGCCCAAGGCGCAGCGCGAAATCCGCGCCCGTGAAATGCTCGCCCTGGTTGACCTGGCCGGTTTCGACAGCCGCCGCGTCTGGCAACTCTCCGGCGGCCAGAAGCAACGCGTCGGCCTGGCCCGTGCCTTGGCGGCAGACCCGCGGGTATTGCTGATGGACGAGCCCTTCGGCGCCCTGGATGCCTTCACCCGCGAACAGATGCAAGAGCTGCTGCTGCAAGTCTGGCGGCGCACCGCCAAGCCGGTATTCCTGATTACCCATGACATTGAAGAAGCGGTGTTCCTCGCCACGGACCTGATCCTGCTGGCACCCAACCCCGGCCAGATCGTCGAACGCCTGCAGCTGGATTTCGGCCAACGCTATGCCGCCGGGGAGTCGGCCCGGGCGATCAAGTCCGACCCGCGATTTATCGAAACCCGCGAACACGTGCTGGGTAAAGTGTTCTCGCAACGGCAGGTGCATGCATGAGCAGCTACGAACTTCCCGCCACGGCCAGCAATCCGGTGGCGCATGCCACTGTCCCGGTACGCCGCAGCCTGAGCACGCGTTGGATCAGCATCCTGACCCTGGTCGCCCTGCTCGCCCTCTGGTGGGCGGTGACCGCCACTGGCCTGATCGAACCTCTATTCCTGCCGCCACCGTCCGCCGTGCTGCAAAAAGGCTGGCTGCTGGCAACCACCGGCTACATGGATTCCACCTTGTGGCAGCACCTGGGCGCGAGCCTCAGCCGTATCGGCCTGGGCTTGGGCTTTGCGGTGCTGACCGCCGTACCGGTGGGGATTGCCATCGGTGCCAACCGTATCGCCCGCGGCATTCTCGATCCGCTGATCGAGTTCTACCGGCCGATTCCGCCCCTGGCCTACCTGCCGCTGATCGTGATCTGGTGCGGCATCGGCGAGCTGTCCAAGGTGCTGCTGATCTACCTGGCGATCTTCGCCCCGATTGCCATCGCCACCGCAACCGGCGTGCGTACCGTCGACCCGGCCAAACTGCGGGCCGCGCAGTCGTTGGGTGCCACCCGTGCACAGTTGATTCGCCATGTGATCCTGCCCAGCGCCCTGCCCGATATCCTCACCGGTGTGCGCATCGGCCTGGGTGTGGGTTGGTCGACCCTGGTCGCCGCCGAGCTGATCGCGGCCACCAGCGGCCTGGGCTTCATGGTGCAGTCGGCGGCGCAGTTTTTGGTCACCGATGTGGTGGTGCTGGGGATCCTGGTCATCGCCCTGATCGCCTTCGCCATGGAAATGGGCCTGCGCGCCCTGCAGCGTAAATTAGTGCCATGGCACGGCCAGGCACACTAAGTGATGAGAACTCAATTGAGCAGCCTGACCGTTACCCCATTAAGCACCGCCCTGGGCGCCCAGATCAGTGGCGTCGATATCACCCAGCCGCTGAGCGAGGCACATCGCGATGCCATTGAGCAGGCGCTGCTCAGCCACTCGGTACTGTTCTTCCGGGAGCAAGCAATCACCCCGCAGCAGCAAGCGCGGTTCGCGGCGCACTTCGGCGACCTGCACATCCACCCGATCTACCCCAACGTACCGGAACAGCCCGAAGTGCTGATCCTCGACACCGCCGTCACGGATGTGCGTGATAACGCGGTGTGGCATACCGACGTGACCTTCCTGCCTACGCCTGCCCTGGGCGCGGTGCTCAGCGCCAAAGTGTTGCCGGCGCACGGTGGCGATACGTTGTGGGCCAGCGGGATTGCGGCGTATGAGGCGTTGTCCGAGCCGTTAAAGGGCTTGCTCGATGGCCTCACCGCCACACACGATTTCACCAAGTCGTTCCCAATGGAGCGCTTTGGCAACACCGCCGAGGACCTCGTGCGCTGGGAGGCAACCCGCAAGAAAAACCCGCCGCTATCGCACCCAGTCGTGCGCACGCATCCGGTAAGTGGGCGTAAATCGCTGTTCGTCAGCGACGGCTTCACCACCCGAATCAATGAGCTGGAACCAGCCGAAAGCGAGGCAATTCTCAAGCTACTGTTCGCCCACGCCACCCGCCCGGAATTCACCATTCGCTGGCGCTGGCAGGAGAATGACGTGGCGTTCTGGGATAACCGCGTTACCCAGCATTACGCCGTGGACGACTACCGGCCGCAGCGGCGGGTGATGCACCGGGCGACGATTCTTGGGGATGTGCCGTTCTAGAATCCAGCGCAGATCAACTGTGGGAGCTGGCTTGCCTGCGATAGCGGTGGTTCAGCCACTGCACTATTGGCTGAAAAACCGCTATCGCGGGCAAGCCCGGCTCCCACATTTACCGAGTGCGGCAGCTTATTCGGCGGTGGACGGTTTTTCCCACAGGTTAATCCCACCCTCCTGCGCAAACCGATCAATCTCCGCCAGTTCCTCAGCACTGAAGCTCAGGTTCTGCAACGCCCCGACGTTCTCGATAATCTGCTCCGGCCGGCTTGCGCCGATCAGCGCACTGGTCACCCGTGGGTCACGTAATGTCCACGCCAACGCCAACTGAGCCAGGCTCTGGCCACGGCGCTTGGCGATTTCATTCAGTGCGCGCACGTGGGCGATGTTGGCTTCGGACAGGTGCCGGGCCTGCAACGAGCCGCCACCCGGACGGTTGACCCGCGCATCGGCCGGTACGCCATTAAGGTATTTATCAGTGAGCAAACCCTGGGCCAGCGGCGTGAAGGCGATCACCCCGGCACCGAGCTCTTCGGTGGTGTCCAAGAGGTCTTTTTCCACCCAGCGGTTGAGCAGGTTGTAGGCCGGTTGATGAATCAACAGCGGCACCTTCCACTCATTGAGCAAGGCTGCGATTTCGCGGGTCTTCACCCCGGAGTAGGAGGAGATGCCGATATACAACGCCTTGCCTTGCTGAACGGCGGTGGCGAGGGCGCTGGCGGTTTCTTCCAGGGGCGTGTCGGGGTCGAAACGGTGGGAGTAGAAGATATCCACATAATCGACGCCCAGGCGTTGCAGGCTCTGGTCCAGGCTCGCCAATACGTATTTGCGCGAACCACCGCCCTGGCCGTACGGGCCGGGCCACATGTCCCAGCCGGCCTTGCTGGAGATGATCAATTCGTCGCGATAGTGCTTGAAGTCTTCGCGCAGCAAGCGGCCAAAATTGATCTCGGCGCTGCCATAGGGCGGGCCGTAGTTGTTGGCCAGGTCGAAATGGTTGATGCCCAGGTCGAACGCCGTGCGCAGCAGAGCGCGCTGGGTGTCGATCGGGGTGCTGTCGCCAAAGTTGTGCCACAGCCCCAGGGACAATGCTGGCAGCACCAATCCACTGCGACCTACGCGGCGATAAGGAATAGATTCATAGCGGTTTTCGGCAGCAATGTACGTCATCGAATCCTCTCTTGAGCTGGGGCAAATAAGGCCTGGGAATATCAGTATTCCCAGGCCTTTTAAGCAGCTGAATCGCTTAAGTCTGCCTCTTCCTTTTACAGCAAAGGCCTACTTGAGAGGAACGGTTTACCGCATATTACTCAGCGCACCAGATGCAGGAACTGCAGGTGCCGCTCGTACTGGTCGAGGATGTCGTTGATGATCTGTTCCTTGGTGTAGCCCACCAGGTCGTAGTCCTGGCTGCCCTCGCTCAAGTGCACTTCCGCCCGGTAATAGCGGCGGTTGTTGATCTCTTTGGAGCCCATGCCACCGCGGGCGAACGACGGCGTGAAGTAGCCGCGCATCTGCACCTGGTAGATAAACGGATGCTCCTCGCCATGCCCGATTTCCAGGCTGACGCTGTCGTTGGAAGGGTCAGGCTGAGTGACCACATTCAGGCCCTTCTCGACAAACACCGCCGTCACTTCCTCGATGGCCGGGCGCACCGTCGATTCGAGGAAGCGATACACCTCATCGCGCGACGGGAAGTGCACGGCCTGGCTCAGGCGCTGGCGCCAGCCGCCACGGCCTTTGCGCGAAGCCGAAATCGGCGCCAGCGAATGCAACTGGGCGATCTGCTTTTGCGACTCCAGATAGAACGCCTTGTGCAGCCCCCACATCATCAGCAGCAGGATCAGCGAGAACGGCAGCGAGGTTAGTACCACCGCTGATTTGAGCGAATCGATGCTGCCGGCAAACAGCAAGGCACTGGTGACCAGCGCGGTCATCGCGCCCCAGAACACCCGCAGCCACTTCGGCCCGTCTTCATCGGCGTTGCCGCCTTTGGACGACAGGGTGGAGAGCACCACGGTGCCGGAGTCCGCCGAGGTCACGAAGAACACAAAACTGATAAACACCGTGACTGCGATGACGGTCTTGCTCCACGGGTAGGTTTCCAGCAGCAGGTAGAGGCTCATCGACGGATCATCGATGGCCGACTGGCCCAGTGCGACCATGCCATGGTTGAGCACCTGGTCGATGGCGCTGTTACCGAAGATCGACATCCACGCCAGGGTGAAGCCCAGTGGGATCAACAACACGCCGAACACGAATTCACGGATGGTGCGGCCACGGGAAATACGGGCGATGAACAGGCCCACGAACGGTGACCATGCGATCCACCAGGCCCAGTAGAACACCGTCCAGCCGCCCAGCCAGTCGCTTGGCTTGTCGTAGGCATACACATCGAAACTCTTGGTGGGCAATGCGCCCAGGTAGTCACCGATGTTCTGGATCAGGGTATTGAGCAAGTGCTGGGTCGGCCCGGCAAACAACACGAACAGCAGCAGCGCACAGGCCAGCAGCATGTTGATGTCGGACATCACCCGCACACCTTTGTCGACACCGGCCACGGCAACAATGATCGCCGCGCCCATCATCAGGGTGATCAGGCCCACCTGGATCCACTGGGTATGGGCAATGCCAAACAGGTAGTCCAGGCCGGAGTTGAGGTGCAACACGCCAAAGCCCATGTCGGCACCCAGGCCGAACACCGTGGCGATGATGCCGAAACCATCCACTGCGTAACCAATCGGGCCATTGATGCGCTTGCCGATCAGCGGGTACAGCGCCGAACGCAATGCCAAAGGCAGGTTATGCCGGTAGGCGAAATACGCCAAGGCCATGCCGACAAACGCGAACACGCCCCAGCCGTGCAGGCCCCAGTGCAGGAACAGCACCTGCATGGCCTGGCGGGCCGCATCGGCGTTCATCGCTTCGCCTTGGGGCGGTTGCACCAAGTGGGTCAACGGCTCCGAGACGCAGAAGAAGAAGAGCGTGATGCTGATCCCGGCGGCGAACAGCATGCCGGCCCAGGACAGGTAACTGAATTCGGGCTCGTCGTGGTCGGCACCGAGTTTTATCTTGCCGTAGCCCGATAGCGCGGTGACCACCACGAAGACCAGATACAGGGTCATCGCCAGCATGTAGTACCAGCCGACCGTATTGGCCGCCCAGTTTTGCGCCGCCAGCAGCCAGGCACCGGCCTGTTGCGGGATAGCGATGACGGTAATGCCAAACAGCAGGATAAAAGTCGCGGCAAAGTAGAAAACGGGCGCATTCATGCGCACCAGGCCGCTGGATGGGGTGGACGATGCACTCATGAACGATGCACCCCTAGGGTGTGGGATGTGGCTGTAAATAACGGACTCAGCAAAGGTAAGCCTCCTGTTGTGAGCGGGCAGCGAACCACCGGGTTTAACTTGAACGAACGTTCAAGTTAAACATGAATAGGCGGTGTGGGACTAATTGCAGGGCCGAATGGTAGGTGATTTCTACACTAGCTCAAGGATTGGTATGACGGATGAAGAAGGCAAATCGTTCAGCGACCCCACGTTGAAATACATTCGAAATGTGGGAGCTGGCTTGCCTGCGATAGCGGTGGGTCAGCCCCCCATCTGTTGACTGATACACCGCTATCGCAGGCAAGCCAGCTCCCACACTGATGGGTGTCTACTCAGGTATTACTTCTGCGCCCCATCATCATGCTGCAAGTTCGCCTGGGTGATATTCGCCCCGGCCGGCACGCTGCGGGTCAGCCACACATTACCGCCAATGGTCGAACCCTTGCCGATGGTAATCCGCCCCAGGATCGTCGCCCCGGCATAAATCACCACGTCATCCTCAACGATCGGGTGACGCGGGTGGCCTTTCTGCAACTGCCCATCCTCGTCCGCCGGGAAGCGCTTGGCGCCCAGTGTCACAGCCTGGTAGATGCGCACCCGCTCGCCGATGATCGCCGTCTCGCCAATCACCACGCCCGTGCCGTGGTCGATAAAGAAGCTCGGGCCGATCTGCGCACCGGGGTGGATATCGATTCCGGTGGCCGAGTGGGCGATTTCCGCGCTGATTCGCGCCAGCAGCGGCAAACCGGCCCGGTATAGATGATGAGCCAGGCGATGGTGGATAACCGCCAGGATGCCCGGGTAGCACAGCAGCACTTCATCCACACTGCGGGCGGCCGGGTCGCCGTGGTAGGCGGCGAGTACGTCGGTGTCCAACAGGCTGCGCAGGGATGGCAGCGCCAGAGCGAAATCCTGGATCAGGCGAATGGCCAGGGCATCGACTTCACCAGCATCCTCACCGCCCTGGCGTGCGGCGTAGCGCAACTCCAGGCGCGCCTGGGCGAGCAAGGCATTGAGCGCCACGTCGAGGGTGTGCCCTACATAGAAATCTTCGCTTTCCTCGCGCAGGTCCACCGGGCCCAGGCGCATGGGGAACAGTGCGCCGCACAAGGCTTCAAGGATCTGCGCCACTGCCTCGCGGGACGGCAACTCGCGGCCACCATGCTCGCCACTCAAGCGCCCGTTGCGCGTGCGCCACTGGTCGCGGGCGCCGCGCAGCTGGCTGACGATGGTCTGCAATTGCCAATGACTGGAACGCTCACTCACGGTATTCACTCCTGACGAAATGGCCATCACTTTACGGTATGGATCTGGCGGCTCTTAAGAACCAATGGTATGAGACTAAGAACTATTGTTCATAAGCAACTGGCAGTTGCCCGATGAAAAGTGCCTGCCTATAGTCCTCCACATCACTCAGTCACCGTGCGTAGCCATGATCAAACAACAGCTTGACCGTTTTAACCGTCTGGAACTGCTCGGCGGTGCTACCGCTTTGGAAAAGCTCGAGCGGCTGTCGGCCTGGCTGGGCAGGGACATCTACGTCAAACGCGATGACACCACGCCGCTGGCCATGGGCGGCAACAAGCTGCGCAAACTCGAGTATCTGGCGGCCGACGCCATCGCCCAGGGCGCAGATACCCTGGTCACCGCCGGCGCCATCCAATCCAATCACGTACGCCAGACCGCCGCGCTGGCCGCCAAGCTCGGCCTGGGTTGCGTAGCCCTGCTGGAAAACCCCATCGGCACCGAAAACCTCAACTACCTGGGCAACGGTAACCGCCTGCTCCTGGACCTGTTCGACGCCAAAGTGGAATTGGTGGAAAACCTCGACAACGCCGACGACCAACTCAACGCCCTCGCCGACCGCCTGCGCAGCAATGGCAAGAAACCGTACCTGGTGCCGATCGGCGGCTCCAATGCCCTCGGCGCCTTGGGCTATGTGCGTGCCGGGCTGGAGTTGGCCGCGCAGATTGAAGACAGCGGCATTGAATTCGCCGCCGTGGTGCTCGCCTCCGGCAGTGCCGGTACCCACAGCGGCCTGGCTCTGGCCTTGAGCGAAGCACTGCCGCAATTGCCGGTGATCGGCATCACGGTGTCGCGTACCGAGCAAGCGCAATTGCCCAAGGTGCAGGGCCTGGCCGAACGCACTGCCGAGTTGCTCGGCATGGACATTCCCCACGCCTTCAAGGTGACCTTGTGGGATGAGTATTTCGGCCCTCGGTATGGCGAGCCGAATGCTGGCACCCTATCTGCGATCAAACTTTTGGCCAGCCAGGAAGGTCTGTTGCTGGACCCGGTGTATACCGGCAAGGCCATGGCCGGTTTGCTCGACGGCATCGGGCGCCAGCGCTTTGAAGAGGGGCCGATCATTTTCCTGCATACCGGCGGGGCGCCAGCGTTGTTTGCCTATGACTCAGTATTCAACTGACTGAATACGGTCGATGTGGGAGCTGGCTTGCCTGCGATTGCGTTAGATCAGCCAGAAACTTGGCACTGACACACTGCAATCGCAGGCAAGCCAGCTCCCACACAAGCCGTACATATTTCCAAAAAGAATATGAAATTGTATTTTTATTATTTTCAAGACTTAAAAACCCACCTTATCATCGCGCCAAAGGCGAAGACGCGCTTCGCGCTTTAGGGCAGGATACGACTACCGCGTCACCTGCTTCGCTCACCATAAAAACACAGGGGCTCTCCATGACTATTTCTGTATTGCGTCGCACGCTGCTGGTTGGCACATTGGGCCTGACACTTGGCGCCGGCTGGCTGGGCCAGGCGGTTGCCGGCGAGCAGTTGGGCAACATCAAGAAGGCCGGCGAGATCAAGATAGGCCTGGAAGGCACCTACCCACCCTTCAGCTTCGTCGATGAAAGCGGCAAGCTCAGCGGGTTCGAGGTGGAGCTGTCCGAAGCCCTGGCCAAGGAGTTGGGCGTCAAGGTCAAGCTGCAAGCGACGCCATGGGACGGCATCCTCGCCGCCCTGGAATCCAAGCGCCTGGACGCCGTGGTCAACCAAGTGACCATCTCCGAAGAGCGCAAGAAGAAGTACGACTTCTCCAAGCCTTACACCGTGTCCGGCATCCAGGCGCTGGTGCTGAAAAAGAACGTCGACTCGATCAAGAAAGCCGACGACCTGGCCGGCAAGAAAGTGGGTGTGGGCCTGGGCACCAACTACGAACAATGGCTCAAGGACAACCAACCTAAAGCCATCATCAAGACTTACAACGACGACCCGACCAAGTTCCAGGACCTGCGCATCGGCCGTATCGACGCTATCCTGATCGACCGCCTGGCCGCCCTGGAATATGCCAAGAAAGCCCCCGACACCGCCGCTGCCGGCGACGCCTTCTCCCGTCAGGAATCCGGTATCGCCCTGCGCAAAGGCGAGCCTGAACTGCTCGACGCGGTGAACACGGCCCTCGACAAACTGCGCGCCGACGGCACCTTGAAGAAGCTGTCCGAGAAGTACTTCAACGCTGACGTCACTCAATAATGGAAGCAGGTTTCCAACTCGCGCTGGACTCCGCGCCCTTTCTGCTCAAGGGCGCGTACTACACGGTAATCCTCAGCCTTGGCGGGATGTTTTTCGGCTTGCTGCTGGGCTTCGGCCTGGCGCTGATGCGCCTGTCGCGCTTCAAGTTGCTCAGCTGGACGGCCAGGGTCTACGTGTCGTTCTTTCGCGGCACGCCCTTGCTGGTGCAGCTGTTCCTGATCTACTACGGTTTGCCGCAAGTGGGCATCGAGCTGGATCCGATCCCGGCGGCCATGATCGGCTTTTCGCTGAACATGGCCGCCTACGCCTGTGAAATCCTGCGGGCCGCCATCGCCTCCATCGAGCGTGGCCAGTGGGAAGCCGCTGCCAGTATCGGCATGACCCGGGCGCAGACCCTGCGCCGGGCCATCCTGCCACAGGCCATGCGTACAGCCCTGCCGCCCCTGGGCAACAGCTTTATCTCGTTGGTCAAGGACACCGCGCTGGCCGCCACCATCCAGGTGCCGGAGCTGTTCCGCCAGGCCCAACTGGTGTCGGCGCGTACCTTCGAAATTTTCACCATGTATCTGTCCGCGGCCCTGATCTACTGGATTCTGGCAAGCATCCTGGCGCATCTGCAAAACCGTCTGGAAGACCGGGTCAACCGGCATGACCTGGAGTCTTGAAGCATGATCGTGGTTGAAAAACTGACCAAGCAATTCAACGGCCAGGTGGTGCTCAACGGCATCGACCTTGAGGTCAAGGAAGGCGAAGTAGTCGCCATCATTGGTCCCAGCGGTTCCGGCAAGACCACTTTCCTGCGCTGCCTGAATTTCCTCGAAGAACCCACCAGCGGCCGTATCAAGGTGGGCGATATCGAGATCGACAGTAACAGGCCGCTCAACCAGCAACAGGGCCTGGTGCGACGCCTGCGCCAGCACGTGGGTTTCGTATTCCAGAACTTCAACCTGTTCCCCCACCGCACCGCACTGGAAAACGTCATCGAAGGCCCGATCGTGGTCAAGAAGATGCCGCGCGATGCGGCGACCGAGCTGGGTCGCAAGCTACTGGCCAAGGTCGGTCTGGCGGGCAAGGAAGCGTCCTATCCACGGCGGTTGTCCGGCGGCCAGCAACAGCGCGTGGCGATCGCCCGGGCGCTGGCTATGGAGCCGGAGGTGATTCTGTTCGACGAGCCCACCTCGGCCCTTGACCCGGAACTGGTGGGCGAAGTGCTGGCGACCATCCGCAGCCTGGCCGAAGAAAATCGCACCATGGTCATCGTTACCCACGAGATGAGCTTTGCCCGGGATGTGGCCAACCGGGTAATTTTTTTCGACAAGGGCGTGATCGTCGAACAGGGCGAAGCCAAGGCGTTGTTCGCCAACCCCAAGGAAGAGCGCACCAGGCAGTTTCTGAGCAAATTCCTCGCCCACTGACCCACCCTCTGTAGGAGCGAGCTTGCTCGCGAAAAACGCCCAGGCAACTCGGTCAATCTGATTCACCGCGTTATCGTTGACGTTCTTCGCAAGCAAGCTCGCTCCTACAACGGGTTACCGTTCCAGCGCTTAAAATACCCCGCCGTAACAACCTTAAAATCCCCCTCCCCGTCAGACCCTTCTGAATATCTTCAAACCCGCCGTTTAGCCTTTTGCCTCCATTGACGCTATGCGGCCAACCCTCTTATCTAGCGCCTTGAGGATTGGATCCTATCCCGGCTACTGACTGAATCGTTCCTTTCGAACCGCCCTGCGCCTGTGCGCCGGAGGCTCGGAACGATTGCTGCTGGCTGCATCAAGGAGATTACTGATGACACACACCCAAACCCCGGCCACGCTCACTGCCCCCAAATTGCCCCAGGCGATTGGAAGCGGCATCAGCGCTATGGCTTCCACGCACTTGCAAGTCGATATTTCACCCTACCCAGGCATGGAAGAAGGCGACCTGATCGAACTGTTCTGGAACAACTGCTTCGCCGCCTCGCGCAAGGTGACGGCTGGCAAGATCGGCACGTTCACCCACCTGTGGGTACCGGAGAGCTTTGTGCAGGACGGCCCCGCGCGCGTCCACTACCAGGTCCTGCAGATCGGCCATGGGCCTATGCGCTCGGCCGCGACCCTGGTGCGGGTCAAGACCAACTACCCCGGCGGCCTGCCCTCGTCTCATCTGAACCACGAAAGGGGTGATGAAAACCAGAACCTCGCCCCCGTCGGCCTGCCTGAAACCATCCGCCGCTATGGCGTCAACAGCTGCCAGGTACGCCGCGGCATTCCGCTGACGATCGAGCCTTACTTGAACATGAGCAGCGGCGATGCCATCACCCTGCGCTGGGGTGACGTACGCCTGGACCTGCCGAAAATCCAGGCCAAAAACGTTGGCCTGGCAGTGCAGGTGTGGGTGCCGTCCCAAATCATTGTCGAAGCCGGCGACGACTGCCGGTTGGAAGTCACGTACTGCATTCTCGATCGCGTGGGCAATAATTCACGCTGGGCACCGGCCCGCACGCTGCGCATCGCTGCCTGCACACCAGCAACGCCAACCCAACCTGCCTCGCCCGCGCCAGGCTATCAACCGCGTCGTTTCGGCTCACCTTGTGAACCGGGGTGACAGCCCTTCTATGCATATTCCTAAAAGTTAGTTTATTTAAATAATTAACACGCTTAGGGTATATGCACCGGACCACCGGACATTCCTGATTTTTCAGTTTTTATTTCATCGAATGCGAGGTCGGTATGGTCAGAATTACCCCGGTGCATAACGCCAGGGCATTGCGTGCAGCCAAGGAGCGGCGCTGATGTCTAACTTGGCTCTAACACCCACCCAGAGTGATCTGGACGTAGCCCCCCTGCTGTTGCCGGCCACGGTGCTGCGCGACGACGCCCAGGCGCTGAGCGCCGCCCATGAGCTGGCCCAGGCTGCACGCTTGCAGGCCGCCAAGCGCGACCAGCAACGCAAGCTGCCGTGGGCACAGGTCGAACAATTCACCCGCAGCGGCTTGGGCAGTATTTCAATTCCCCGCGAATACGGTGGCCCGCAGGTATCGTTCGTGACCCTGGCCGAAGTGTTCGCGATCATCAGCGCGGCCGATCCGGCCCTCGGGCAGATTCCGCAGAACCATTTCGGCATCCTGCATGTGTTGCAGAACACCGCCACCGAACGCCAGAAAAAGCAGCTGTTCCAGAGCGTGCTCGACGGCTGGCGCATCGGCAACGGCGGCCCGGAACGCGGCACCAAAAATACCCTGGAGCTCAAGGCGCGTCTCACGGCCGAAGGCGAGGGTTTTGTGGTCAGCGGCCAGAAGTTCTACTCCACCGGCGCACTGTTTGCCCACTGGGTCGCGATCAAGGCACTGAACGATGACGGCAAGCAAGTCATGGCGTTCATAAGGCGCGGCAGCGAAGGACTGCGCATCGTCGATGACTGGTCGGGCTTTGGCCAACGCACCACCGCCAGCGGCACCGTGCTGCTCGACCGGGTGCCGGTGGACCCGGAGCTGGTCATCGACAACTGGCGCCTGGGCGAAAGCCCGAACATCCAGGGTGCCGTGTCGCAGTTGATCCAGGCCGCCATCGACACCGGCATCGCCCGTGGGGCCCTGGATGACACCATCGCCTTCGTGCGTGAGCGTTCGCGCCCCTGGATCGACGCCAAGGTCGAACGGGCCAGCGACGACCTGTATGTGATCGCCGATATCGGCAAGTTGAAGATCGAACTGCACGCCGCCGAAGCGCTGCTGCGCAAGGCTGGCCAGGTGCTCGACGACGTCAGCGCCGCGCCGATCACCGCGCAATCTGCGGCGCGCGCGTCAATCGCAGTGGCCGAAGCGAAAGTGCTGACCACCGAAGTGTCGTTGCTGGTCACCGAGAAGCTCTTCGAACTGGCCGGCAGCCGCGCCACCCTCGCCGAATTCAACCTCGACCGTCACTGGCGCAACGCCCGGGTGCACACCCTGCACGACCCGGTGCGCTGGAAGTACCACGCTATCGGCGCCTATCGCTTGAACGGCACTTTACCGGCGCGTCACTCCTGGATTTAACCGACCAGAACACTTTTCCACGAGCTTCTGGAGAAACTCATGACCCTTTCTCACCACGTCGCGGTTATCACCAGCGATGAACACGCCCTTATTGTCGCCAGCGACCTCGCTGAAGACTTGCGCCGCGACAGCGCCCTGCGCGACCGTGAACGGCGTCTGCCATTGCCCGAACTGGACGTGTTTTCCCGCTCCGGCCTGTGGGGCATCAGCGTGCCCAAGGCCTACGGTGGCGCGGGTGTGTCCAACGTGACCCTGGCCAAGGTCATCGCGCTGATCGCCCAGGCCGATGGATCGTTGGGCCAGATTCCGCAAAACCATTTCTATGCCCTCGAAGTACTGCGGGTGAACGGCAGCCCCGAACAGCAGCAGCGCCTGTACGCCGAGGTATTGGCCGGCCGACGCTTTGGCAACGCCTTGGCGGAGCTGGGCACCAAGACCGCCCACGACCGCATTACCAGCCTCACCCGCGACGGCGATGGTTTTCGCATCAACGGGCGCAAGTTCTACGCCACTGGTGCTATCTATGCGCAACGCATCCCCACCTCGGTGGTGGATGAAAATGGCATCCAGCAACTGGCCTTCGTACCCCGCGACAGCGCGGGCCTGACGGTGATCGACGACTGGAGCGGCTTCGGCCAGCGCACCACCGGCAGCGGCTCGGTGGTGTTCGACAACGTGTGGGTCGCAGCGCAAGACGTGATCCCGTTCCAGAGCGCCTTCGAACGCCCGACCACCGTCGGCCCGCTGGCGCAGATCCTTCACGCGGCCATCGACACCGGCATTGCCCGCGCCGCCTTTGAAGACGCGCTGCACTTTGTGCGCACCAAGACCCGCCCGTGGATCGATTCCGGCAACGACAAGGCCACCGAAGACCCGCTGACCCTCAAAAGCTTCGGCCACCTGAGCATTCGCCTGCACGCCGCCGAGGCCTTGCTGGAGCGCTCCGGGGAATTCCTCGATCGCGCCCAGGCTGACAGCAATGCCCAGACCGTCGCCGCAGCGTCCATCGCCGTGGCCGAAGTACGCGCCTTGAGCACCGAGATTTCCCTGGCGGCCGGCAGCACCTTGTTCGAACTGGCCGGCAGCCAGGCGACGCTCGCCGAACATGGCCTGGACCGTCACTGGCGCAACGCTCGGGTACATACCCTGCACGACCCGGTGCGCTGGAAGTACCACGCCGTGGGCAACTACTACCTCAACGATGAAAACCCGCCGTTGCGGGGGACCATCTGATGAGCAAAAAGAAGATTCTGCTCAATGCCTTCAACATGAACTGCATCGGGCATATCAACCACGGCCTGTGGACTCACCCACGGGACAACTCGACCCAGTACAAGACCCTCGAATACTGGACCGAGCTGGCGCAGATCCTCGAACGCGGGTTGTTCGATGGTCTGTTTATCGCTGACATCGTCGGTGTCTACGACGTGTACCAGAACTCCATCGACGTGCCGCTCAAGGAGTCGATCCAACTGCCAGTCAATGACCCGTTGCTGCTGGTCTCGGCCATGGCCGCCGTCACCCGCAACCTGGGGTTTGGCCTAACCGCCAACCTCACCTACGAGCCGCCCTACCTGTTCGCCCGGCGCATGTCCACGCTGGATCACCTGAGCCGTGGCCGGGTCGGCTGGAACATCGTCACCGGTTATCTCGACAGTGCTGCCAAGGCCATGGGCCTCTCCGAACAGGTCGAGCATGACCGACGCTACGACCAGGCCGATGAGTACCTGCAGGTGCTGTACAAACTCTGGGAAGGCAGCTGGGAAGACGACGCAGTGCTCAACGATCCACAGGCGCGGGTGTATGCGCAACCGGGCAAGGTGCATAAGGTTGAGCACCACGGCGAGTTCTATCAGGTGGAGGGTTATCACCTCTGCGAGCCGTCGCCGCAGCGTACGCCGGTGCTGTTCCAAGCCGGCAGTTCCGAGCGTGGCTTGTTGTTCGCCGGGCGACATGCCGAGTGCGTGTTTATCAGCGGGCAGAACAAGGCCTCGACCAAAATCCAGGTGGACAAGGTGCGCGCCAGCGCGGTGGAGGCGGGGCGCAACCCGGACGACATCAAGGTGTTCATGGGCCTCAATGTGATCGTGGGCGCCACCGAAGCGTTGGCCTGGCGCAAGCACGCCGAGTACCTCAGCTACGCCAGCGCGGAAGCCGGCGTGGCGCATTTCTCGGCCTCGACGGCGATTGATTTCTCCCAATACGAACTGGACGAACCCATCCAGTACGTAAAGAGCAACGCAATCCAGTCGGCCACCAAGAACCTGCAAAACAACGACTGGACCCGGCGTAAATTGCTCGACCAGCACGCCCTGGGTGGGCGCTATATCACCTTGGTGGGCTCGCCTGAACAGGTGGCGGATGAACTGGAATCCTGGATCAGCGAAACCGGGCTGGATGGTTTCAACCTGACACGCATTGTCACGCCGGAGAGCTATGTGGATTTCATCGACATGGTGATACCGGAGTTGCAGCGGCGTGGCTCGTACAAGACCGAGTATGCGCAGGGCACGCTGCGGGAAAAAGTCTTCCACGACACGGCCCGCTTACCCAACCAACACACCGGCTCTACCTACCGCCATTGACCAAAACTGTGGGAGCTGGCTTGCCTGCGATAGCGGTGGGCCAGCTAAAGCCAATGTGGCTGAAACACCGCCATCGCAGGCAAGTCAGCTCCCACCATTGGCCGCATTGTTTGCACCTATACCTTCTGACTGGAAACCACTATGAAAAAGACATTCTTAAACAACCCAGTCAAAGCACTGGCCCTGGCCTTCGGCTTATTCAGCACAGCGGTATTCGCCGCCGACCCACCGCTGAAAGTCGGCACCACCGCCGCCTTCGCCATCCCCCTGGAAGCGGCCGTGGAAGAGGCCGGCAAACAGGGTCTGAAAGTCGAGCTGGTGGAGTTCACCGACTGGATCGCGCCCAACGTCAGCCTGGCCGCCGGCGATATCGACGTGAACTACTTCCAGCACATTCCCTTCCTGGAAAACGCCAAGGCCGCCGCCGGCTTTGACCTGGTGCCCTATGCCCCGGGCATCATTAACAACGTCGGGCTGTATTCGAAAAAGTACAAAAGCTTCAACGACCTGCCCGAAGGTGCCAGCGTGGCGATTGCCAACGACCCAATCAACAGCGGGCGCGGCCTGCAACTGCTGGCCAAGGCCGGGTTGATCACGCTCAAGCCGGGGGTAGGCTACAAGGCCACCGAAGAAGATATCGTCAGCAACCCGAAGAAGATCAAAATCCTGCAAGTGGAAGCCGTACAACTGGTGCGCGCCTATGACGATGCCGACCTGGTGCAGGGCTATCCCGCGTATATCCGCCTGTCAAAGACCTTCGATGCAGAGTCGGCGCTGCTGTTTGACGGCCTCGACCATCCGGAATACGTGATCCAGTTCGTCATCCAACCCAAGAGCAAAACCGACCCTCGGGTGATCAAGTTCGTCGACATCTACCAGCACTCGCCAGTGGTGCGGGCGGCGCTGGATAAATCCCTCGGCAAGCTCTACCAAGTCGGCTGGGAAGATAAAAAATGACCGCCGCCAACGCCCAACTGCGCGACCTGGGCCATGCGCCCAGGGACGCCGAGCAGACTGAACTGCACCCGGACCTCAACCGCGCCCATGTGCGTTTTATCAACCTGGGCAAGACCTACGACGGCACGGTACACGCCCTGCAAGGCATCGACCTGGCGATCCAGCGTGGCGAAGTGTTCGGCATCATCGGCCGCAGCGGCGCCGGCAAGTCGTCGCTGATCCGCACCATCAACCGCCTGGAGCAACCCAGCACTGGGCGGGTGCTGATTGATCAAGTCGACATCGGCGGCTTCGACGAAGACCACCTGGTGGCGCTGCGGCGGCGCATCGGCATGATCTTCCAGCACTTCAACCTGATGTCGGCCAAGACCGTGTGGCAGAACGTCGAGCTGCCGCTCAAGGTTGCCGGCGTACCCAAGCCCCAACGCGAGCAAAAGGTGCGCGAGCTGTTGGAACTGGTGGGCTTGCAGGCCAAGCACACCGCCTATCCGGCGCAGCTTTCCGGCGGGCAGAAACAGCGCGTTGGCATTGCCCGCGCGCTGGTGCACGACCCCGAGATTCTGCTGTGCGACGAAGCGACCTCGGCCCTCGACCCGGAAACCACCCAGTCGATCCTTGGCCTGCTGCGCGAAATCAACCAACGCCTGGGCCTGACCATCGTGTTGATCACCCATGAGATGGCCGTGATCCGCGAAATCTGCGACCGCGTAGTGGTGCTGGAACACGGGCGTATCGTCGAGCAAGGCCCGGTGTGGCAAGTGTTCGGCAACCCCCTGCATGAGGTCAGCAAGACCCTGCTCGCACCGCTGCAACACGGCTTGCCGCCTGAATTGCAAAGCCGCCTGAAACCCACACAATCCTTGGCGGGCGCGGCGCTGGTGCTGCGCTTGCAGTTCACCGGCAGCGATAGCGATGAGCCGGACCTCGCCGCACTGTTCAGCGCCCTCGGCGGGCGCGTGCGCTTGTTGCAAGGCGGTGTGGAACGCATCCAGGGGCATGCCCTGGGGCAATTGCTGCTGGCGGTGAATGGCTCGCCGCACAACGCCGAAGAGCTGCGTAACCGCGCCAGCAACTGGGCGCAACAGGTGGAGGTGCTGGGTTATGTGGTTTGATCGTTTAGTGCAGGGCGCCATCGACACCCTGTTAATGGTCGGCGTGTCATCGCTGATCGCCTTGCTGGTAGGGATTCCCCTGGCAGTGTTCCTGGTCACCAGCGACAAGGGCGGCATCTATCAGGCGCCGGCCCTTAACCGCGTGCTGGGGGCGTTCGTGAACTTGTTCCGCTCTATCCCGTTCCTGATCCTGATGGTGGCGCTGATCCCCTTTACCCGCCTGATCGTCGGCACCACCTATGGTGTGTGGGCAGCCGTGGTGCCGCTGACCATCGCCGCCACGCCGTTCTTTGCGCGCATCGCCGAAGTCAGCCTGCGCGAAGTCGACCACGGTCTTATCGAAGCCGCGCAGGCCATGGGTTGCCGACGCTGGCACATCATCTGGCACGTGCTGTTGCCCGAAGCGCTGCCGGGGATCGTCGGCGGCTTCACCATCACCCTGGTGACCATGATCAACTCATCGGCCATGGCCGGGGCAATTGGCGCCGGTGGCTTGGGCGACATTGCCTATCGTTATGGCTACCAGCGCTTTGACACGCAGATCATGCTCACGGTGATTGTGCTGTTGGTGGTCCTGGTGGCGGTGATCCAGTTGGGTGGAGATCGATTGGCGCGGGTGTTGAACAAGCGCTGAGGTATAGTTCACCAACCTCAGCCGCAGCCGTGCGCCATGCCATGAAACTTGCCCCCGACGACCTCAACCAGATCACCGCCACCACCCTCGGCCATTACAATAAAGTGGCTGAAGACTTCCGCGAAGGCACCCGCGATCACGATGTGAGCCAGAACATCGACGCGCTGATGCGGCATATCCAGGGCACGGCGCCGTTTACCGTGCTGGATTTGGGCTGCGGGCCGGGGCGGGATTTGCAGACTTTCACCCGCATGGGGCATATCGCCGTGGGGCTGGATGGCTCTGAGCGTTTCGCGCAGATGGCACGTGAAGACAGCGGCTGTGAGGTG
This sequence comes from Pseudomonas libanensis, assembly GCF_001439685.1. Taxonomy (GTDB): domain Bacteria; phylum Pseudomonadota; class Gammaproteobacteria; order Pseudomonadales; family Pseudomonadaceae; genus Aquipseudomonas; species Aquipseudomonas libanensis. The sequence continues at coordinate 151,509 of NZ_JYLH01000001.1, read as the reverse complement.
TTGCAGCAGGACCTTCTCAAGTTGGACCTGCCACCCGAGCGCTTCGATGGCGTGTTTGCCAACGCGGTGCTGTTTCATATTCCCAAGCAGGAACTGCCACGGGTTCTCAAGCAGCTGCATGGCACGTTGAAGCCGGGGGGCGTGCTGTTCAGCTCCAACCTTCGGGGTGAAAACCAGGAAGGTTGGAATGGGCCACGGTATGGGTCTTATCACGATCTGCAGGCATGGCAGGCCTTGCTGACTGCAGCCGGGTTTGAAGAGTTGGAGCATTACTACCGGCCGGCAGGGTTGCCGCGGGAACAGCAGCCTTGGTTGGCGAGTGTGTGGCGTAAGATTTAGTGCTGCATCGCCTGTACCTGCCTCATCGCAGGCAAGCCAGCTCCCACCTTTGGAATGCATTCCCCTGTGGGAGCCGGGCTTGCCCGCGATGGCGCCGTAACGGGCGGCGTTATTTCACCTGATACACCACCGGCTCCTGGCCCTCCAACAGCACCGTGACACTGCGCCCGGCATACCCCTCTTTTTCAACCGCCGAGAAATTCGCCACCAGCCGCGCCCCATCTGCGAAGGTGGTTTGCTGCAGCTGCTTGTCCACCGTCAGCCAACGGAAACCAGTCATTTCCTGGGTCGCCAAGCGCTGATGCAACGGTCGGAAAAAGCGGTCCTGGCGCTGAATAATCGGCAGCCGCGCCTTGAGTGTCGCCGCACTGAGGTGATACAGCGGCGGCACGTTATAGAGCAGTTGGGCCAGCTCATTGTCCCCCTGCACATTGCTCAGTTTGAGGCTGTCGAACAGCCAATGATGGGTGGTGATCACCGAGCCGTGGAATACCGCCTGATACAACGGCAAGCGCATCGTCGGCTCGAAATACACCGCGCGAAACGGCTCCCTCAACGGCACTGACTTAAAGAACACCGTCGGTTGCTCCGGTGGGAACCAATTGCCGACGAAGTACGGCGACTGCTTGTCCCGGGTCATCTCGCGATCCCCCCAACCGATCACCGGGGTCTGCATACCGTGGGCAAACAAGATGCCCTGGGCAGTGATCGCGTTACCGTCTTCAGAGCCTGTGACCAGCTTAGGCACGGTGTTGATCCAGCGGGAGGCCTCGATGTTACCCTCGGCGTTTTGCGCCTGGGTCATGCTGGCGTCGCTGCGGTAGCTATCAAACAGCATGCTGGTGGCGTAGGCATCGAGAAACCAGGCGTTGAAGCCAGCCTTGGCTTGTACCGCCTTCACTCGCGCCTCCAGCAACGGCCGCACACAACGCGGGTCCGTGTAGTGGCCGGACTGCTGGAAACCCGTTTTCGAGGTGCCGTCTTTCAATATGATCGCGCAGTCGCGATAAGCCTTGGCGCCCAGGTGGGCGGTGGTCCAATCGGGGTTTTCCGTGGCGGACAGGGCCGTTTCATAGGAGTCGTAAGGCGCCATCAGAAAACCGGCATCTACCCCCGCGCGAATCGCTTCGGGATGCCAGAGGCCACCCTCCCAACCTTGGCCCAAGGTCAGCAGCAGACGCTGCAGCCCGGCGTCGCGCAGGGTTTGAATGGCGCTACTGCCCCAGGTTTGCGGGCTGTCACTCAAGGCTCCCGCAAAGTCCACGGCCAGTTCACTGCGCAGCTCACCGTAGCGGGCGGCAAGGCGGGTCATGTCTGGATCTTCGACTTGCCAGGCCTGCCGGGCCTTGGTGTTGATCGCCGCGTTGAGGCCGCGCAACAGCACGGTTTGCTCATAGCGATTCAATGCAGTGGGCTGCTCCAGCAGCTGTGCGCTCTCTTTGTCCATCAGTGTCTTGAGCTCATGGCTGCGCAGCCGTTTGATCAGTGTTGGCCAATCACGCACATCGTCCAAAGCCAGCAGGCCGTTGTCCCAGAGGTACACATGGCTGGCGCCCAGCAGCTTCTGGGCTTCAGGTGTTTGCCGCAGCTTGTCCGCCAACGGTTCATAGCGGCCCTGCTCCACCAGCCACTGGCGGTAGCGCTTGGCGCCAGCCAACGGGTCGGCGTCGCCCAGGTGCAGGCGCAGCGTCATCGGCACGTCGGGCGCCAGCGTGGTGAATTCATGGGACGCAGTCAGTGCCAGGCCCTGCCCGTCCGCTTGCCATTCAAGGCGATTGTTGTAGGGGTTGGTCAGCAGCCAGTTGAGCGTGAAGCGCCCGTGATCCACACCCCACAGCGGCAGGCTCAGGTCCTGGGCGGTATTGAGTTCACCCCGCTCCAGCAGAAACGCCTTCCAGATGGCATTGCCGGCAGGCACGTAATGCCCCTCGGCCAAGGGCCAGATCAACCCTCGCCCCATGGCCTCGGCAGGCTGGCGCAGCAGGGCCAGCTCACCGGGTTCGCGAGCGTTGATGGTCAGGGCCAGGTCGCGCTGTTGCAGGCGGGCGGTCAGGCGATAGGCGCCGTTGTCCCATTGCCAAGTGGCTTGGTCAGTCGTGTTCTGCAATTGGCTAACGGCATGCGCAGCCACACCGCTGGATGCCTGCACCGAGGCCTGGCCCGTCGGTGTCACGCGCAGCGCCAGGGTGGCGGAGTCGAGTTCGACGCGCCACAAGGCGTTTTCCAGTACGGTGGCGGCGAAGGCAGGCGGTGCAAGGAGCAACGCGCAAAACAGCAAGGTGAAACGCAGGCACTGCATGAGGACCGACCTGGGTTTGGAATGAGGACCAGAGGGTACAACATGCAGCAGCCAGCCAGGACGACATGGGGATTTTTCAGAAACTTCACACAGCCTCAACCAGAATGAAGATCCAAGTGTGGGAGCTGGCTTGCCTGCGAAAGCGACAGTTCAGTCACAGATGCAGCGACTGACGCACCGCCTTCGCGGGCAAGCCCGCTCCCACAGAGGGTTTGCGCTTAACTGACTGACATTAAGGCAACCCCCTCCCACGGCTTTAATCCTGTTGTGGCTGATGCTCCTGTTTCGGCTCGCGGATTTTGTACCAGGCCACATACAACGCCGGCAGAAACAGCAACGTCAGTAACGTCGCAATGATGATCCCGCCAATCATCGCGTAGGCCATCGGCCCCCAAAACACTTCTCGCGCAATCGGGATCATGCCCAGGCTCGCGGCGGCGGCCGTCAGCAGGATCGGCCGGCGCCGGTGTTCAGTGGCTTCCACCACGGCATCCCACGGCGTGTAGCCGGCCTCCTCATATTCGTGGATCTGCGTCACCAGGATCACCGAGTTACGGATGATGATGCCGATCAGCGCCAGGATGCCCAGGATCGCCACAAAGCCCATGGGCGTGCCCGTGGGGACCAACGCCAGCACCACGCCGATCAACCCCAGGGGCGCGACACTCGCCACCAGGAACATCTTCTGCACGCTGTGCAACTGGATCATCAGGAAGGTGGCCATCAGAAACAGCATCAACGGCACCACCTTGGCGATAGGCCCCTGGGCCTTGCCGCTTTCTTCCACGGTGCCGCCGGTGGCGACTTTGTAGCCTACCGGCAAATCAGCGCCGAATTTCTCGATGGTCGGCGCCAGTTGCTTGACCAGGTCCGTGGGCTGCATCTCATCGCGCACCGCAGCCTTGATGGTAATGGTCGGCTTGCGGTCGCGGCGCCATACCAGCGGTTGCTCCAGCTCGTAACGTACGGTGGCGAATGCCAGCAGCGGAATCGAGGTGCCGTTGGGCGTGACGATCTGCAGGTTCTGCAAGGTTTCCGGGGTGCCACGCTCGGCGTCTTCGGCGCGGCCAACCACGTTGATCAGGTAGATATCGTCGTGTACCTGGGTCACTGACGCACCGCTGACCACACTGTTCATCAACTGCGCCACGTCTTCCGACGACAGCCCCAGTTGCCGCGCCTTGTCCTGGGCGATATCCACCCGCAGGACTTTGCCCGGCTCGTTCCAGTCGTAGATGATCTCGCCCAGGTGGGTGTTCTGGTCGAGCAAGGTCGCCAGCTCGATAGCATGCTTGCGCACCTGGTCGATGTCTTTGCCGGACACGCGGTACTGGATCGGCCGCCCCACCGGCGGGCCCATTTCCAGCGGCTGCACAAAACTGCCAATGCCGACAAAATCATCGCGCAGGCGCTGCTGCAGACGGGCGATCAACGCGCCGCGTTCTTCCAGGCCCTTGCTGACAATCACCAACTGCGCGTAATACGGGTTTTCCAACTGCTGGTCCAACGGCAGGTAGAAACGAATCGCACCCTGGCCTATATAGGTGCTCCAGCGGGTGATATCCGGATCGTCCTTGATAATCGCTTCAAGGCGATCGACAGCCTTGCGTGTCTCGTTGATCGAGGCGTTTTGCGGCAGGTTCAAATCAACCAGGATTTCCGGGCGATCCGACGATGGGAAGAACTGGTTCTGCACAAATTGCATGGAGAACACCGATGCCGCAAACAGCGCTACGGTGATACCGATGGCCCACCAGCGATTGCGCATGGCCCACAACATGCCGCCATTGAAGGCGCGGCCGATGCGCCCCGGCTCGGCATTGTGCGGTTTCACATTGGTGCTGAGGATGTGCACACCGATCACCGGGGCAAACAGCACCGCCACCACCCACGACACCAGCATCGCCACGGCAATCACCGCGAACAGGGTAAAGGTGTACTCACCCGCCGAACTGGCATTGAGGCCAATCGGCACAAAGCCGGCCACGGTCACCAGGGTACCGGTGAGCATCGGGAACGCGGTGGAGGTGTAGGCGTAGGTCGCCGCCTGCTCCTTGGTTTCGCCTTTTTCCAGGCGCGTGATCATCATCTCGACGGTGATCATCGCATCGTCCACCAACAGGCCGAGGGCGATGATCAACGCGCCGAGCGACACACGCTGCATGGTGATGCCGCTGTATTCCATGAACACGAACACCAGCGCCAGCACCAGCGGAATCGAGCACGCCACGACCAGGCCGGCACGCATGCCCAGGCTGATAAAACTCACCACCAGCACGATGATCACCGCCTCGAACAGCGCGCTGGTAAAGCCGCCGACGGCCTCTTCCACCACCTCGGCCTGATCAGAAACCTTGTGCACACCAACGCCCACCGGCAGGTCGGCGGTCAGCTCGTCCATGCGTCCGTGCAGGGCTTTGCCGAACGACTGGATATTGCCGCCCTTCTGCATCGCAATGGCCAAGCCGATGGCCGGCTTGCCGTTGAAGCGGAACATTGGCCGCGCCGGGTCGACGTAGCCACGGCTGATGTCGGCGATGTCCGCCAACCGATAGAAACGGTCATTGAGGCGCAGGTTGACGTTAGCCAGGTCCTTCTCCGAGGCGAACTGCCCCGAGGTACGCACCGATATGCGCTCCGGCCCGGCCTCGATCACCCCGGCCGGGGTCACGGCGTTCTGCGATTGCAGGCTTTGCACGACCTGGCGCTGGTCGATCCCCAATGCGGCAAGTTTGCGCGTGGAGAAATTCAGGTAGATCACTTCGTCCTGCTGGCCGATCATCTCGACCTTGCCAAGCCCCGGCACAGAGCGGATCTCGGCACGCACCTGCTCCACGTAGTCGCGCAGCTGGCGCATCGACAGGCCGTCACCGGTAAAGGCATACACCGAGCCGAATACATCACCGAACTCATCGTTGAACGACGGCCCCTGCAAGCCCTGGGGGAAGGTGCCGCGGATGTCATCGATCTTCTTGCGCACCTGGTACCAGATGTCGGGAATGGCATTGGCGCTGGTGGTGTCCTTGAGGAACACGAACACCGTGGACTCGCCGGGCCGGGTGTAGCTTTTCACGTAGTCGAGGGAGTCCAGTTCTTCGAGTTTTTTCTCGATGCGGTCAGTGACTTGCTTGAGCGTTTCTTCCTGGGTCGCACCCGGCCAGCGGGTCTGGATGACCATGGTCTTGATGGTGAACGAGGGGTCTTCCTCACGGCCCAGGTTCATGTACGAAAACACGCCCATCAGCAGCGCGACGAACATCAGGTACCAGACGAAGGACTGATGCTTGAGGGCCCAGTCGGATAAGTTGAAGCTCCCTTTCATCGCGGGCTGTCCTCGTCGATTTTGACTTTCTGCCCGGGTTTCAGGCTGTTCACGCCAGCGGTGACAATGCGTTCGCCGGGTTTGACGCTGCCGTTGAGCAAGACGCTGTTGGCGCTGCGGCTAAGGACGCTGACCTCGCGGGGCTGCACAGTCTGGCTCTGGGTATCGAGCATCCAGATGCGGGTCTTGCCGTCACCTTCCTGCAGGGCGCTCAGGGGCAGTTCGATGCGTGGAGCGATGGCAGAGCTCAGGGTCACGCTGATCGCCGTACCGAGGCGGAACGCGGGCGGTGTTTCGGCCAGGCTCAGGCGGGCGCGGCGAGTACGCGTGGCGCTTTGGGCCTGGGGTTCGATCTCGCGCACGACGGCGGTGGTGTGCACGCTGGGGTCCAACTGCCCGGCGACCAGGAACACCACATCCGCCGGCAGGCGCTCGGCCAGGCCGGCGGGCAGGTCGATCACCGCCTCCTTGATGTCCGGGCGCGCCAAGGTCACCACCTGCTGGCCGGCGCTGACCACCTGGCCGGCCTCTGCATTCCAGGCGGTGACGATACCGGCGTGGTCGGTGTGCAGCTCGGCGTAGTTGAGTTGGTCCTTGGACTGGTTGACCGAGGCGCGGGCCTGGTCAAGGGTCGCCTGGGTGGTTTTCAGGTCGGTCTGGGCCACATCCAGTTGGGCCTGGGCACCCACGCCGCGATTGAACAGCTCCTGTTGGCGGCGTGCATTAGCCTGGGCATTGATGAACTGCGCCTGCACGCGGGCCAGGTCGCCCTGGGCGGCGCGCAATTGGTTCTGCTGGTCGGTGGGGTCGAGCACGGCAAGCAAGGCGCCCTTCTCCACTTCGGTGCCCACGTCCACAGCGCGGCGCGCGATGCGGCCCGACACACGGAACCCCAGGTTGCTTTCGTAGCGGGCCTGGATGGTGCCGGCGAAGCGGCCGAGATGTTCCTGGTCTTCGGCCTTCACTTCCATGGACAGCACCGGGCGCACAGGTTCAGGCGGGGCTTCTTCCTTGGAGCAGGCCATCAGCACCAGGCTGGCAGCGAGTACAACCGTCAAACGCTTCATGGCTGGGCTCCCGGTTGGGCGATCTCGACCTGCATGCCGGGGTGCAGCAATTGACCACCGGCCACCACGACTTTTTCCCCACCCTTGAGGCCGTCGCCAATGATCACTTTGCCGGTGAGGTAGCGCGCCACCGTGACCTTGTGCAGTTGCGCCTTGCCGTCGCCGTCAATCAGCCACACGGCGGGTTCGCTGAGGTCTTTGGTCAACGCGGCCCAAGGCAGCTCGATGCTGGCCTTGGCCGGGCCATTGGCCGTGGCGCTCACCACCGACCCCAGCTCCATACCCTTGGGCAGGCTTTGCAGGGCAATCTTCACTTGCAGGGTGCCTGTATTGGCGGCCACGGCAGGGGTCACTTCACGGACCTTGCCCACAGCCTTGATGCTTGGGTTATCCAGCAGGCTGACGGTGATCGGCGCATCCGACGGCGGCTCCACCAGCAGCGACTCATAGACGTTGAACACTGCATCGCGCTCACCATCGCGGGCCAGGCTGAAGATCGGAACCGTGGCTTGTACCACCTGGCCGACTTCGGCCTGGCGCGCGGTGATAACCCCCGGCGCATCGGCGACCAACGCGGTGTAGCTCAACTGTTCGCGGGCATTGGCCAGTTGCGCCTGGGCAGCGGCCAGGGCACTCTGGCTGCTGCGCAACGCAGCCTGGGCGGCGTCATATTCGCTGCGACTGGTGTAGCCCTTGGGCAAGAGTTTTTCCTGGCGCACAAAGGCGGCAGCGGTCTGCTTGACCCGTGCCTGTTCGGCCACGACCTGGGCCTGGGCGGAATCGACATTGGTCTGCAGATCCTTGGGATCGAGCTTGGCCAGCACTTGCTTGGCGCTTACGCGGTCGCCCACATCCACCATGCGCTGGATGATCTTGCCGCCCACGCGAAAGGACAGATCGGTCTGTACCCGCGCCTGGATATCCCCGGTGAGTGTCACCGCTGCGGCGAAATCCGCCGACTGTACGGTTTGCACAAACACCCGGGAATGCTGCTTGGGCTCGGCTTTGTCTTGGCCACAGCCGCTCAGCAGCGCCAGGAGGCTAAGGCTGAAAATAAATGTCAAAGTGCGACCGCCCATGCAGGCTCCTTTTGCGCGACGCGAGGTGCAAGTGTGTATGCGACTGTGAGCTTAGATCAGGGTTCCTTATCTGCATGGAGGATCCCATACTCCAATGGTTCCCATGTCGGCTAAATACACATGCTCAAAACCCTCGCGGTGGCCAATTACCGCTCGATCAACAAATTGGTAGTGCCGCTGGACCGGCTGAACCTGGTGACCGGGCCCAATGGCAGCGGCAAGTCCAACCTGTATCGCGCCCTGCGCCTGCTGGCCGAAACCGCCCAGGGCGGGGTGATCAATGCGTTGGCCCGTGAAGGCGGGCTGGATTCGACCTTCTGGGCCGGGCCGGAAACCATCAGCCGGCGCATGCGCAGCGGCGAAGTGCCGGTCGAATCCAATGTGCGCCAGGGCGTTAAACGCCTGCGCCTGGGGTTCGCCGCCGAAGATTTCAGCTACGCCATTTCCCTGGGATTGCCGGAACCCTCCGAGTCGTTTTTCAGCCTCGACCCAGAGGTAAAGAAGGAATGCATCTGGGCCGGCCAAGTCTACCGCCCGGCCAGCTTGTTGGTGCAGCGCTCCGGACCGATGGTGCGTGCCCGCGAAGGCCGTGCCTGGGATGTGCTGGCGCAGCACACACCGAACTACCACAGCCTGTTCGATCAGGTCGGCAGCCTGCGCGGCTCGCCGGAAGTGCTGCTGTTGCGTGAAAGCATTCGTGGCTGGCGCTTCTATGATCACTTTCGCAGCGACGTGGACGCGCCAGTGCGCCAGCCCCAGCTGGGCACGCGTACGCCGGTGTTGCACCACGATGGCCGCGATTTGGCGGCCGCGTTGCAGACCATCCGCGAGATCGGCGATCCCGAGGCGCTGCAACGCGCAGTCAGCGATGCGTTCCCGGGAGCGCGCTTGAATATCCAGCCATTGCAGGGCGGTCGCTTTGCTATCGAGTTTTATCAGGAAGGTTTGCTGCGGCCATTGTCAGCGGCGGAGCTGTCGGACGGCACCCTGCGCTACCTGCTGCTGATCGCAGCGCTGCTGACGCCACGGCCACCGACCATGATGGTGCTGAACGAACCGGAAACCAGCTTGCATCCGGACCTGCTGCCCGCCTTGGCGCGCTTGATAATCGAGGCGTCCAAGCAGTGCCAGGTGTGGGTGGTGTCCCATGCCAGCCGCTTGATCGCGGCCTTGCAGCAGGATGAGGGGTGTAATTCGATTGTGTTGGAGAAGGTGATGGGGGAAACGCGGATTGTGGGGCAAGGGATTCTGGATGGGCCGGCCTGGCACTGGCCGGAGTAGGCGTTGCCTGCACTGGCCTCATCGGGGGCAAGCCCCCTCCCACATTTTGATTTGTGAATACATTCAAAGGTGGGAGCTGGCTTGCCTGCGATAGCTATCTCAGCCCTGCCACTTCCCGCCTTCAACAATCACACTCTCAGGCTTGGTGTCATCGCTCAGCTCTTTACGCACATATTGGTCATAGAGCTTGAGCAGGAACTTCTCCTCCCCCAACTTCGCCAACTCGGCATTCACCCAGTCGCGCAGTTCGATATTGCCCTTCTTCACCGCCGGGGCAATCGGCGCTTCATCGCCGAGTTTTTCTTCCAGCACGCGGTAGCCCGGGTTCTGCTTGGCCCAGCTGAACAGCACCAAGTTGTCTTGCGCATAGGCATCACCACGCCCCGCCGACAGCGCTTGCAACGACTCGGAATTTTTCTCGAATTTGAGCAGCTTCCAGTCCGGGTGGTTCTTGGTCAGCCAGATGTCGGCGGTGGTGCCGGTAGTCACGATAGTGGTACGGGTCGCCAGGTCTTCCAGGCTTTTGACTGCGCTGTCGTTGGGCACCAGGGCCTGTACCGCGACTTTCAGGTTGGGGTTGGTGAAGTCCACCGCTTCCTTGCGTTCAGGCGTCACGGTCATGTTGGCGAGGATCAGGTCGACCTTGTCACTTTGCAGGAAAGGAATGCGGCTGGCCGGTTCGACGGCGACAAATTCCACCTTGTTTTCGTCGCCCAGCAGGTCCTTGGCAAATTGGCGACCGATGTCGGTATCGAAGCCGACGTAGCGTCCGGCCTCGTCCACAAAGCCGAACGGGGGCTTGTCAGTGAAGACGCCGACTATCAGCTTGTCCCGCGCTTTGATTTTGTCGATGTAGCTGACAGCCGCGGGTTTTACCGGCTCTTCGGCCTTTTTATCGCAGCCGGCCAGCAAGGCGACGGCAAACAGTGGCAGCAGTAATTTTTTCATATCGGCTCCAGTTCCTTGATCTTTTTGGGCAGTGTTGAAACAAAGGAGAACTTCTCCAGGAACTGCTGCGCGCGTGCGGTTTGCGGGTTCGTAAAGAATGCCTCGGGGGTGTTGTGTTCGAGGATGCGGCCGGCCTCCATGAACACCACGCGGTCGGCGACGGCGCGGGCGAAGGCCATTTCATGGGTGACGATCAGCAAGGTCATGCCATCGCGGGCCAGGCCCTGGATGACTTCCAGCACTTCCTTGACCATTTCCGGGTCGAGGGCGGCGGTGACTTCGTCAAACAACATGACCTGGGGGTTCATGCACAACGAGCGGACAATGGCGATGCGCTGCTGCTGGCCGCCGGAGAGCTGGCGCGGGAAGGCGTCGCGCTTGTCGGCCAGGCCCACGCGTTCCAGCAGTTTCTGTGCCTGCTCACGGGCCTCACGGGTATCGCGCTTTTGCACCTTCAGCGGGCCGAGCAGAATGTTGTCGAGCACGCTCATGTGCGGAAACAGGTGGTAGCTCTGGAACACCATGCCGATGTCCTGGCGTACCTGGCGCCAGTCGGTGCGTTTGTCCAAAAGCTCGTTGCCGGCGAAACGCAGGCTGCCGCTGTGTGCGGCTTCCAGCCCGTTGAGACAACGCAGCAAGGTGCTTTTGCCACAGCCGCTGGGGCCGAGGATCACCACCACTTCGCCGCTTTGCACACTCAGGTCGATGCCCTTGAGCACCTGCGCCTCGCCGAAGAATTTGTTGAAACCCTGGAACTCGATCAATGCGCTCATGCTTGGGCCCAGCGCCGTTCCAGCACCTTGGAGGCGGCCGACAACGGGTAGCAGATAAAGAAGAAAAACAGGAACAGAGCGCCGTAGATCAGTACCGATTCGTAGGTGCGCTCGATGATTTGTTGGCCGACCTTAATCACATCCACTACGCCGATCAGCACCGCCAGGGAGCTGGTCTTGATGATGCGCGTATACACGTTGATGGTTGGCGGCGTCATGCGTTTGAGGGCCTGGGGCAGCAGTACATAGCCGTACAACTGTGGGCCGGACAGGCCAATCGACAGGCCCGCCTCGCGCTGGCCACGGGGCAGCGAATACAGCGCGCCACGTACCACTTCGCCCACCTCGCTGGCACCCCACAACGACAGCACCAGCACCGCACACCAGAAGCTCGGGATGCTCAGGCCAAAGAAAATCGGCAGACCAAAAAACAGCAGGTACAACCACACCAACACCGGAATCGCGCGGAACAGTTCCAGGTAAACCCGCAGCACCACGTTGACCAAGCGGTTACCCAAGGTGCGCAGCACGCCATACAAGACGCCGCCCAGCGTGCTGAACGCGATGCTCAGCAACGAAATCAACAGGGTTTGCGCGGCGCCCTTGCCCAGTTGCGGCAACGACACCCACAACAACTCAAGACCCGAACTGGCCATGCTGGAGCCTCCTTTCCAGGCGGCTGAGCAGCAGCGACAGCGGCAAAAACAGCAGTACGCAGATCAGCGTCAGCACGGCGAGCATTTCGTAGGTCTTGTAGTAAAGGGCGATATAGCTCTTGGTGGTGTAGAGAATCTCAGGCACCGCCACGGCGGAGACCACAGTGGTCTCCTTGAGCAGGAAGATGAAATTGGCGAACAACGCCGGCAGACTGAGAATGCCGGCCTGGGGCAGGATCACATGGCGCAACAGCTGCCAATCGGACAGGCCAATGGATTTGCCCGACTCGATCTGCGCCAGCGGCACCGCTTCCACCCCGGCGCGCAGCACTTCGGTGAGGTAGGCACCACCCAGAAAGGTCATGGTGATGATCGCCGCCCAGAACCCGGAAATATTGAAACCCAGGGCCGGCAGCGCGAAGTAGACGAAAAACAGTTGGATCAACAGCGGCGTGTTACGCGCCAGCTCCACATACAGCGCCACCAGGCGCGACAGGTAAGGCGTGCGAAACACCAGCAGTGCCGCGTTGATCAGCGCTACCAGCAAGGACGTGGCAATGGCGATCAGGCCGACTTGCAGCGTCACGCCCACGGCTTGCAGGAAGGCAGGCAGCGTGCTGAGGATAAAAGCGAAATCGAAGGTCATGTGCAGTCCATATCGCCGCATGGGTAATGCCGCGAGCGCAGTCCGTGCCGACGTGGATAACGTCAGCTAGCGCGAACTTTAAAGGTATAAAAATCAAATTTTAAATACCTAGATAGCATATCCATATGACCAAAAAACTTACCTCTGTGGGAGCTGGCTTGCCTGCGATAGCGGTCTGTCAGATACAGCGGTGATACTGACCCACCGCTATCGCAGGCAAGCCAGCTCCCACAGTTTTGAATGTATTTCAGATAAAAAAACGCCGACGCTGTAGTAGCCGTCGGCGTTCAAACCTTGAAGGAAGTTTGAGTTACATCAGAACGCCGGCACTACCGCGCCGTTGTACTTCTTCTCGATGAAGGCTTTGACTTCCGGGCTGGTCAGGGCCTTGGCCAACTTCTGGATAGCATCGCTGTCCTTGTTGTCCGGGCGCGCCACCAGGAAGTTCACGTACGGCGACTTGGCGTCTTCAATGATCAACGCATCCTTGGCCGGGTTCAGGCCGGCTTCCAGGGCGTAGTTGGTGTTGATTACGTCCAGGTCCACCTGGTCGAGCACCCGTGGCAACAGGGCCGATTCCAGCTCCTTGAATTTCAGGTGCTTGGGGTTTTCCTTGATGTCTTTTGGCGTGGACAAGGCGTTGGTCGGGTCTTTGAGCGTAATCAGGCCGTTCTTTTGCAGCAGCAGCAGAGCACGGCCACTGTTGGAGCCTTCGTTCGGGATGGCAACGGTGGCGCCGTCTTTCAGGTCTTCAATTTTCTTGATCTTTTTCGAGTAACCACCGATGGGTTCAACGTGCACACCGACTACGGTGACCAGGTTGGTGCCTTTGCCCTTGTTGAAGTTTTCCAGGTACGGCAGGGTCTGGAAATAGTTGGCATCCAGGCGTTTTTCGGCAACCTGCGTATTGGGTTGTACGTAGTCGGTAAAGACTTTGATTTCCAGGTCTACGCCCTCTTTGGCCAGGGTTGGCTTGATCAGCTCGAGGATTTCGGCGTGCGGGATCGGCGTAGCGGCCACCACCAGTTTCTCGTTGGCCTGGGCAAAGCCGGCAGTCAGGGCAGCCGCCAGAGCGGTAAACAACAGAACCTTTTTCATGCAATGTCCTTCTAACGACCGTTTTTATGTAAGGTGCCAGCGAAGTGCTATCGCGGCGTGAGAAGGACAATACCTAGATTTTTTATTCCCGAACAATATCTTTTATTCACGTTGATATTCCATTTTACTCATACAGGAATTTACGCACCGATTCCTGCTCGGCCGGGCTGGCGCTGGCCAAAATTCGTCGCACTTGCTCCAGCGGTGAACCCGCTACCGGCAGGTTCAAATGCTCGGGCAAGATTTCCTCACCGCTGCTCACCAGCAAGGCAAAGTGAATGACGTTTTCCAACTCGCGGGTATTGCCCGGCCACATGTGCTGTTCCAATACCTCTTGGGCGGCATCGCTGATCAGCGGCACCGGCAGGTCCAGGCGCTGGCTGTAGATGCCGAGGAAATATTCGGCCAGGGACAAAATATCTCCCACCCGCTCGCGCAACGCCGGCAGGTCCAGCCTGCCTTCACTCAAATAGTGAAACAGGCGCTCGTGAAACTTGCCAACGGCCACGGCCTGGGCCAAGTCGATGCTGGTGGCGGCCACCAGGCGCACATCCACCGGGCTGGGCTGATGAGCCCCGACGCGGGTGACTTCGTGGTTTTCCAGGGCCGCGAGCAATTTCACCTGGATCGGCAGCGGCAAGTCGCCAATCTCATCCAGGTACAAAGTGCCGCCGTTGGCCGAGCCAAACCAGCCCGCTCGGCTGCTGGCAGCGCCACTGTGACTGCCGGCGGCATAGCCGAACAACTCGGCATCCGCATAAGTGGGGCTGATGGCACCGCAATTGACCGAGACAAACAAGCCGGTGCGGTCACTGCCACGGTGGATGTGCCGCGCCAGCAACTCTTTACCGCTGCCGGTTTCACCGCGAATCAATACGGGTAAAGCGCGCGGCGCCAGGCTTTCCAACTCTTCACGCAGTTGGCGTGAGCGTGGGTCGACAAACACCAGCGCCTTGGCGCGGATGCTCAGCGGGCTTTTCTCGGCATCGGGGAAGGTCAGCAGTGGCTGGCCGTAGGTTTCATGCAGACTCATGGCAGGCTCCCGCCCCAATCCACTCAGGGTGGGGCGTTGTAAAAAATATTAGGCGCTGCGCCGAGCGTGGTGCTCGAGGCGATGTTGCAGACGATAGAGGTAGGCAAAGCCTTGCTCCCAGCGCCGGTGGCCGGATTTCACGTTGATATGCCCGGCGCCCGACAGGATGCCGGCTTCGGCGCCCCACTGACGCGCCAGTTCCAAAGCCCTACGAGCACTCACGGCACTGTCGTTGTCGGAGCTGACCACCTGGCTGGGGAATGGCAATAAATCGGTGGGAATCGGCGCGAAGTTACGCAAGGCGGGCGCACACGCAGGGCGCTCGACATCCGCCGGCGCCACCAGCAACGCGCCGCGTACCTGCCGCAAAAAATGCACGGGGGCGGAGGTCGCCCAGTGGGCCACGGTGATGCAACCCAGGCTGTGGGCGATCAGGATGACCGGGGTGCTGTCGGCAGCGATGGCCTCGGCCAGTGCGGCTACCCAATCTTCGCGACGCGGCGTCAGCCAATCGGCCTGCTCGACCCGTGCGCTGTTGGGCAAGCTGTTCTGCCAATGGGTTTGCCAATGATCTTCTGGCGATCCTTGCCAGCCCGGCACGATCAGATATCGAATCGACTCGCTGTGCATGGGTGTGCCCTCCTGCAGCGTTTAGCGTTGCTGACCAGTATAGGGGCCGCAAAACAATCAAATAAGGAATAAAAAGGAATTTATTAATAACCATATTGAATTAGCCATTTTTTTGACCCAACCATCGCACGCCCCTCCGACACCGAGATGCCAGAGGGGCGGTGGCTGCAACTGAGCCCCGTCAGAGAGTTGGAGAACACCCAAGCCACTGCTATCGGCGCCCAAGGTTCTACCCACTCAACGTGAATGATACATAGAGTGCTCTGCGCCGATGGTGACGCCAAACCTATGGTTCATCGGCATATAAAAATCGCGGACTTGTATTAACTTCTTTGCATAGTCCTCGGGGAGCAAAAGGCGAGCATTCAGTAGTTCAGTCACGTCATCAACAACCGGGAAAAATCCATATTTTTCCTGCTCTAATACATCACCAAACATTCGTGGCCCGGTAATCTCGAATATCCTCGTTTCGTACTCTTTATAGGCTTGCTGTTCCGCGGCGCCCAACCCATTCTTAAAGAAGGGGCGATGGCTGGCAAGCCAGGATTCGTTCGCCTTATACCGGTGATACGACTCCTCCAATATCTTATCGAACAGAGGATTGTCAGGATGACTTGCAAAGTTACTGGTATTAAACCCTTTGAAGTCGGTCGGCTCATAGGTAACGGGTGAGTTCATCAAGATATCATTGGGTGTAGCTTTCAGCGTGATGTCTCCCACGTTAAACGCCAGCGTGTCGTCTGTATCCAGATAAATGCCGCCGTACTTCTTCATCAACGCTACGCGCATCACGTCCGATGACGCTGCTAAGTTCTGGCCTTGCCCTGAACGAAAATACTGGTACATCTCTGCGTACTTACTGGCATTCAGCGCTTGAAAGGCCTCATCTTCTTTCAAGTCATGCACTTCAAGCCCGCCCACCTTATGGTCCAGAGCAGACTTTATTTTTTGAAATGTACTTGCATCATTCGCGTCAACATGAACAACCGACTTGTAACCAGGGCTTTTTCTAGCGTTCTCAATAATATTGTCGAGCAAGTGCTCTGGCATTTCATTGCCGGCCCAAAAATAATGGATCACTTTAGGCACTTCTGTCGCACCGGACGGCAGCGAAGGTAACTGCGGTAATTTCAAGGTTTTACTCAGGCTGGAGACGGGCGCACCTTTGCTCCCTTCGATCGCTTCGGTTTTAGTACCGCTCAGCCAATTTCCTTGCCCTTTACGCCAATAAAACACGTCATTTGCTTCACCGTTCTCGTTGAGCCCACGCCAGAGGCGGGCCTCTACGTCATACGTGACCTTGGTACCGTATGGGCCGACGAAAACCATGTAGTCTTCCGAGAACATTTGATGGACATCGTCCATGGGAATCGTAATCTCTTCAGGGATCCTCGGCGGCGAAACAGGCCCCATCGGGTATCCGATCTGCCCGTTGACTCGCCGTGGCGGGTTGAAGATTGAGCGCCCTTGTTCAGGGGCTTGCGCAGGCGCCTGGGCTACAACGTCAACCCCTGCTGCAACGCCCTCGCTGGTCACCCTCTCAGTCAGCGCTTTGGCCAGGGGTGGCCCCGCATGGGTGGCTAATGGCGGAACAGCGTTCAGTACCCCAAAAACAATCCGATCAGAAGCCGTCGCTTTGCCTTTGACGGCATCATCGATGCCGATGCCTGCCTGGGTAGCCCCGGCAGCCAGGAAGAACGCATCCAGCCCTATTGCCACCTCCGGCATGGCCAGGGCCAGCGGCGTCATGAACATGGCGACTTTGGTAGCTTCTTCCACGCCCTGAAATATTTTGTTCTTGGTGTAGTCGCCGTCACTGACGATCGCATTTTCCGCGTCCGAATAGGACCGGGCCTTTTGTCGAATTTTGACTGTTTCAAAAGGGTCGTCATGCAACCGATCCACGGTGATGAAGCGATCCGGCACCCAACCGTTGAGTTTGGAAAGGATAGCGCCGCCCGAGGTCTGCGCATCGGACCAGTTTCCCATCCCCTCCAACGATTGGCGCACACCATCAGAAAACGACTTATTGGCCTGATCCTTGAGGGAAAAGTGCGTCAACAGTGATTCGCGCTTTACCGGATCCGCGGCCTGTTTGGCCAACCACGTTTTCATTTGCGCCGGATTGTCGAAACGATGGATCGGCGAAGAGTTGCCGGGGATGTAAAGCAACGTCAGCTGGGTTTTCCGGTCGGTCACACACATCAAGTCGGTCGACTGCAAACCATTGATGCTCAGCAACCCGATATCCAGGTCCGGGTCCTTGACAGCAGGCGTTGCAAAATCGTCAACCGTCAGCTCGGACCATTCCTTTTGCGCAACCGGCCCCAACGCACGTTGAGCGAGCGCCGTCTCTACAGGGCCCAGGGTCCCTTCCAGCCGCTGTAGATTGATGGCTTTGACAAAGGAGATTTTACTCAATGCCGCATAGGAGTCGGTGTGCTTGTCCCAAAACCCATCAAGCGTCTTCTTATACAATTGGGTCCGGTCTGTATTCCAGACTAACGCCTTGAAGTCGTCAACCGGTATGGACACACGGGTGTCCGCATTATAAGGGGCGCCGCCGGGAGCGCTGGGTTCGCGATAAATGCCTTGTCGACTGTTGGCTTCCTGGACCCAACCGTCAACCTTGTTGTAAATATAAACCGCCGGAGAAAAGTACTTGGCAATTTTTACAAACCAGCCTTCATTATCCTCGACCGTGACGTCCTGCCTGTTTTCCAACGCCGCCTGTGTCAGGGTTATTTTCTCCACCACCTCTTTTTCATCTTCGCCCTCGTGCTTGAACGTCACCAAATAGGTTTTATCCGGGTCAACATCCACACCCCAATGCTGTTTTATCTTGGCGGATAAAATAGCCGAGATCTCTTTCTCGGGACTTATGAAGTCGGAGGAGTGTTTACTGATATAAGTCTCTATGTGAGCGTTTTCTTTCAATACCGAACGTTGATTGCTTGACGCAATGGGCATACCGTCTGATGCAGCACCTTGCGACACACTGTTGCTTTTCTGACTATCAGCCAGGCTTGTCGGTTTATACGCGGCCGGGTGTCGAACGTGTTGGGATTGATAAGTTTGGACTTCCTCTACCGGGGATTTTTCCTCAGGCTTTTTAATAACTATTTTCGGTTCAACGAACGTATTTACCAGTTGAACGGGAAATCGGATAGACATGCCTTTACTCCATTAGTTGAATCACTCCATGCGCCGACCAGCATAAGCATACCGATAAGAATTGCACGCCCGAAAACATGTAAATTCTTTTCCTATGCAACATCCATAAACACCCATCAAATAAAAAAGGCCGCACCCTGCCAAGGAAAGCGGCCCAAAAAACTGTCGAGACTTTTTGAAACTAACGTGCGGTAATCACCGACAACTTGGTAATGCCCGCGCGCTCGATCGACGCCATCGCGCGTGCCACTTCACCATAATTCACCCCATCGTCGGCCTGTAGTTGCACCCGCACATCGGGGTCCTTGGCCTTGGCCGCCTGCAGGTTGAATTCCAGCAGGTCCGGCGCGATGGCGTCCTTGTTGATAAATACTTTTCCAGCCCCGTCGATGCTCACCACCAGCGGGTCTTTCTGCTCAACCGGCGCCACGGCCTGGGTCTTGGGGAGGTTGATCGGGATCGAGTTGGTCAACAACGGCGCGGTGACGATGAACACCACCAACAGCACCAACATCACATCCACCAGCGGCGTGACGTTGATCTCGCTCAGCACCTCATCACTGTCTTGCGTGGAGAAGGCCATTCAGGACGCCTCCTTCACTTTCTGCGGGCTGCCGGCGCTGGCCTTGGCCAATGTCGGGTGCAGCAGCACACGGAACGCGTTTTTCTGCGCCAGGCTGTAGAAGTCGTGGGCAAAGTCATCCAGGTCCGCCGCCGTCAGCTTCAGGCGACGCAGGAAATAGTTGTAGACCAGCACCGCAGGCACCGCGACGGCGATCCCCACGCCAGTCGCGACCAACGCCGCACCGATCGGCCCTGCCACCGTTTCCAGGCTGGCGGACCCGGCGGCACTGATCCCCTTCAGCGCCTCCATGATCCCCCACACTGTGCCAAACAGGCCGATAAACGGTGAGGTGCTGCCGATGCTGGCGACTACGGCCAGGCCGGTTTCCAGGGAACGACGTTCGCGCACGATCTGCTGGCGCAGGGCGCGTTCGAGTCGGTCCTGATGGTTGATCGCCTGACTCAAGTCCGTCGCATGGCTGGCGTCACCCACCTGGATCGCCGCGTAACCGGCCTGGGCCACACGAGCGGCGGCGCCTGGCTGGGTTTCAGCGAGTTCGGCGGCCGAGTCAAGGCTCGATGCCGCCCAGAACCGGGTGTGAAACCTGCGATCCTGGGCCTTGAGGCGACCGAACTGCACGCCCTTGAGCAAGGCCAGGCCCCAGGTGGCGATCGAAAAGGCCACCAGCAGCCAGATCACCGCGCTTTCGATGGATTCAAGTGGAGATGCCAATGCCATGATGTTTTCCCTCTGCGCCGCTGAATAATTAATGAATCTTGAAATCGATGGGCACGCTGACCCAGCCGTTCTGGGCTACATCGCCCTGCTTGGCGGGCACGAAACTCCAGCGCTTTACCGCCGCCAATGCCGCGTCATCCAGTTGCTGGCGACCGCTGCTTTTTTGCACCTGAATCTCACCCGGCTTACCACTGGCCAGCACCTGCACCCGCAGCAACACCGTGCCTTCCCAACCGCGACGCTGAGCCAGTGACGGGTACTCCGGCGCTGGGTTCTTCAGGTACGCCGCGTTGGCCGAAGCAGGCGTCACCGGCGCTGGCGCCGCAGGTGCAGGTGCGGGCGGTGCAGGTGGTGCTGGCGTCGGTGGTGCAGGTGGCTGCTCGACGGCTTTGGGGACCGGCTTGGGTTCAGGTTTAGGCGCAGGCTTGGGTTTGGGTTTCGCAATGGGTTTGGGCGGCGCCGGCTTGGCGGCCAATTCATCCACCACCGGCGGCGGCGGCTCGACCACTGGCGCAGGCGATGGTGGCGGTACAGGCGGAGGCGGTTCAACCACCGGCGGCGCCGGCTGGGAAAATTCGATGGTCATCGGTGGAATTTCCGGGGGCACAATCGGCAGCACCGGCGTGGGTTTCTGGCTCACCCAATAGATCACTGCGCCATGCAGCGCCAACACCAGCAACCCAAGCAAAATCCCTTCGCGGCGGCTGGAAAAACGCTTCGGGGTCTTCTGCAGCCGCAATTGCCCCAACGGCGCGCGATGCAGCCGGCCAAGGTCGACCAACTCACCACTCGGTGCCTGGCGCCACTGCGCCTCGGGTGCACTGGCGGCGGTCTGGACATTGCCCATTGATTCACTCCCTACGGTTTTGAAAAACCGACGGGGCCTACTTAAAGGCCCGTCGAGGGCTGAATCATCGGGGCCAGACGTTTATTTCTTAAAGTAATTTTTAAAGTTATATATAGAACAAAAATGCATAAATGAAACAGCCGAAAACACCAAAGCCACGTGGAGCGTGGCCTGGCTTCAAGCCGTTGTTTTTCAATGCCTTAAAGGCATACAAAATATTCAGCAAAGGTATGGGTCAGTGCGGGTTTCCACTGCACAAAGCCAGCAATTCACCCAGCAAACTCTGGCCCGCTGCGCCCAAACCACTGCGGCCATACAGGGCCAATCGCACGCCATGAACAGGCGGCAAGCCACTCTCCGGGCCGAGTATGCGATGGCCTGGTTGCAACACCCGTTCCGGCAACAGGCTGATGCCCAACCCTGCCGCCACCGCAGAGCACACGCTGGCCAGGCTGGCGCTGGAATAACCGATGCGCCAACGCCAACCAGCCCGCTCCAGATGGTGGAGCATGTCATTGCGATACAGGCCGCCCACCGGGAAAGCCACCAGCGGCAGCGGGTCACGGCCCAGCGCCGGCATGCTGAGGCTGTCGACCCAATACAAGGGTTCGGGCCACGACGCCACACAGTCGTCGCTGTCCCCCATCTGCTTGACCAGCAAGACGTCGAACTCACCACCGCGGTACTGGCGCTGCAACTCGGGGCCTAGGCCACTGGTGACTTCCAGACGCACCCGTGGGTACGCCACCACAAACGCTGAGAGCAGCGGCATCAGGCGCTCGGCGGCAAAGTCCTCCGGAACGCCCAGGCGCAATACGCCGTCGCTTTGCTGGTTGATCAGCACATCGGCGGCTTCTTCATGCCGCGCCAGAATGCGCCGTGCATAGGCGAGCAAACGTTCGCCCTCGGCCGTCGGCACCACACGGCGCTGGTCGCGATCAAGTAACTGGCAAGTCACGGCGTCTTCCAGGCGGCGGATCTGCTGGCTGACGGTGGACTGGGTCAAATGCAGGCGCTCGGCGGCGCGAGTGAAATTGCCGCAGTCCACCACGGCGACAAAGCTGCGTAACAACACAGGATCGAACACACTCATCACCATCGCGTTTGCCACTGGTTGGCATGGTTATATTTAATTTCAGCATACCTTGGCGCCTCGCCATACTCATCCCTCATTTGCCCACTCGGACCCTGCCTGCCATGACGCTGAACACGACACTCGCTGGACGACTCGTCGGCTGGGGCCTGCTGGTAGTGCTCGGCCTGAACCTGCGCCCCATCCTCAGCTCCATCAGCCCGTTGCTCGGTGAGATTCGCCAGGCCACCGGCCTGAGTTTTCAGAGCAGTGCCTTGCTCACCAGCCTGCCGGTGATCTGCATGGGGCTGGTGGCACTGGTGGGCGTGCATGTGGAGGCGCGCCTGGGCGAACGGCGCGGCATCGCCTTGGGCTTGTTGATGATTCTGTTGGCGTGCCTGGCGCGCTGGCTGATGGGCCAGGCCTCGGCGCTGCTGGTCACAGCACTGCTCGGCGGTGCAGGCGTGGCGCTGATCCAGGCGTTGGTGCCGGCGATGATCAAGCGCGAATTCCATCACCGCGTGCCGGTGGCGATGGGCGTGTACTCGGCGTCGCTGATGGCCGGCGGCGGGCTGGCGGCGCTGCTCAGCCCGGTGGTAGCCACACACTTTCAGCACTGGCAGGCGGGCTTGGGTGTGTGGCTCTTGCCGGCGCTGGGGGCACTGCTGCTGTGGGCCTGGCTACCGCTGGGCGCGGCGCGAAATCCACAGCGGGCACCTGCGTTCAAAGGGCTGCGCAACCGCCGCGCCTGGCTGCTGGCGCTGTACTTCGGCCTGGTGAACTGCGGCTACATGAGCATGGTCGCGTGGCTGCCCGCCTACTATCAGCAACTGGGTTGGGGCGTGCTGCCTAGCGGTTCATTGCTGGCGTTCATGACGATTTTTCAGGTGACGGCCGCCCTGCTGATGCCGGTGCTGGCGCAGCGCGGTATCGACCGCCGCCCATTGCTAAGCATCAGCCTGCTGGCGCAAACCATTGGCTACCTGGGCCTGATCATTGCGCCGCAGGAATATCCTCACCTGTGGGTGGCCTTGTGCGGCTTCGGATTGGGGGCGTGTTTTGCCTTGAGCCTGTTGCTGACCCTCGACCACCATCGCGACCCGCGCCAAGCCGGGCAACTGGCAGCGTTCGTCCAGGGCGTGGGCTTTTTGATCAATGCGATTTCACCGTGGCTGACCGGCTGGCTGCGCGAGCTTACCGGCAATTTCGTCAGCGCCTGGGTGGTGCTGACGGTGACGGTGGTGGCGATGCTGCTGGTGACACGGGTGTTCCGCCCGGCCACCTATCGCACCGACCTAGAAGTCGTAGCGCCCAGTCATGCCTAGGGTGCGCGGCGTGCCCAGCAAACCTTCATAGCCGCCGTTACCGCCGGTCCACAGCGTGGTGTAGTAGGTCTTGTCGAACGCGTTTTTCAGCCACAACGACACATCCCACTGCCCTTGGTCATAGTTGCCGCGCAGGCCGGTTGATAAGTTGACCACCGCATAGGCCGGGATCTGCCCGTAGTCGGAGTCTTCCACCGTACCTACCGCCTTGGAACGGAACGCATAGCTGGCGGTGACGTAGGGTTCGAAGCCGTTCGCCAGGTTCCACTTGTACTCGCCGTTGGCATTGGCGATCCACTTTGACGCACCCACCACCTGATGGCCGCTCAAGTCGCAGGACGCCGGCGCACCCGGGCGCAGGCTGGTTTCCGGCGGGCATGGCGCATCCTTGTATGACAGGTAACTCACGTCATTGAAGGAGCCGTTGATGTTCAGCGTCAGGCCCTTGATCGGCACCAGGGTGCTTTCCACTTCCACGCCCCGCGAGCGCACAGAGCCGGCGTTGGTCAGGTACTGCACGCGGTTGTCCTGATCGTACGCGTTGGTCTGGTAGCCGTTGACCTGGGTCCAGAACAGGTTGGCATTGAGCTGCAGGCGGCGGTCCCATAAGGTGCTCTTGAAACCCAGCTCGGCATTGTTGGCACGCTCGGTGCCGATGAGCAGCGAGTCGGCCCCTGCCGTCGGCGCAGATCCCACCGCCAGGTTGACCCCGCCGGACTTCTCGCCGTGGGACAGCGTTGCGTAGCCCAGCAGGTTGTCATTGAAGTGGTAACTCAGACTCAATAATCCCGATGGCGTGGTGCTGTACTGATTGAGGTCACCGGAGTCATACGCGCCGGTACGCCCACGCCGCGCCGTGGCAGCGCCGCCGGTCACAGCGGCGCCGCCCACCGGGGCATTGCGCGTGACCCAGGCGCTTTTTTCTTCGTAGGTGCCACGCAGGCCGGCGGTGAAATCCAGGCGTTCGGTCAGGTGCCAGGTGCCTTGGGCGAACAGCGCAAAACTGTCGGTGCGGATATGCCCGTTGCCGACGCTGCTCACATTGTTCAACGCGCCAGTTGGCGTGCCATTCCAGGTGTCGGCCTTTGGCCCGTAATAGGCGAAGGATTTATTATCCAGGTCGGAGCCGAAGTAGTAGGCGCCGAGCACGTAATCAAAGAAGCCCCCCGTAGGCGATGCCAGGCGAAACTCCTGGGACCACTGCTTATCTTCCACCGACACCCCGGCGTTGTACGACGCCGGTACGTTGAGGCCGTCATCATTGCGCGGGGTGAAATTCCACCAACGGTAGGCGCTCACCGAGGTCAGGGTGAAGTCATTCGGCAGCGTCCAGTTGGCTTCCAGCGAAGTACCGCCCTGAAACACGGTGACGTGCTGGTCGTTGTCCAGGTTGACCTTGCGATGGGTGCCATCCACCAGGGTCGCCCCCGCCGCGTTGGCGCGGGATTGGTACAAATTGGTGCCATTGATGGTCGGCCCGGTGCTGTACAGCACGCGGGTGCCGGCGCTCGAGTCCTCTTCGTTGTAATCACCGATCCAGCGCAGGTTGAACGCCTCGTTGGGCTTGTACAGCAATTGCCCGCGAAAGCCCTGGCGGGAGCCGCCGTTCAGGTCATGGCCGTCGTGTTCGTTCTTGATATCGCCGTCGCTGCGCGTGCGATAGGCCGAGAAACGCCCCGCCAGGTCATCGCTGAGCGGGCCGGAAATCGTGCCCTTGGTCTGGAAATAACCGTCCTCGCCCAAGGAAGTTTCAATGCTGCGTTCGGGGGTGAAGCTCGGTGCACGGGTGCTGATATTGATCACCCCGGCGGTGGTGTTCTTGCCGAACAAGGTGCCCTGGGGGCCGCGCAGGACTTCGAGCTGCTCGATGTCCATCAGGTCGAACACCGCCATGCCCGGGCGCCCGAGGTAGACGTTGTCGATATACAGCCCCACGCTGCCTTCCAGGCCATCGCTGGCCGGGTTGTTGCCCAGGCCGCGGATCGACACGCTGGACTGGCGCGCATGCATATAAGCGACGTTGACGCTGGGCACCAGTTGCTGCAAATCCTGGATCCGGTATACCCGCTGGGTCTCCAGTGCCTGGCCGCCGACCACACTCATGGGCGTCGGCACGGCCTGGGCACTTTCGGTGCGCCGCCGGGCGGTCACGGTGACGGTTTCCAACTGGCCACTGGCGCTGTCGCCCTTGCTGGCAGGCGCAGGCGTTTCGGCGGCCTGGGTCGGCGACCAACTGCTGCTACCGGCCACCAACACAGCCAGGGGCAAGGACTTGAACAGACTCATAAGCGGCTCCAGAACCCGGAGATATCCATCGGCAGATATTCCTAAAGGTTATTTATTTATGTTTTAACGAACATTTACTGCATAAGAGATAGCCTTTATAAGGAGTCGACCTAATGCATATCCAATGCATTTCCCGGATATTTTTAATGTGAAAAATGCATATCGATCTGCGCCAGCTTCGCCACTTCATCGCCCTCGCCGAACAACGCAGTTTTGTCGCCGCTGCGATGGCCGTGAACCTGTCGCAGTCGGCGTTCAGCCGCAGCATCCAAGCCCTGGAACACAGTGCCGGCTGCCAATTGGTGGACCGTGGTCGCAAGGACCTGGCGCCCACCAAGCAAGGCCAGGTGTTGCTCGAACATGCGCGGCGGCTGGTCAGCGGCGCCCAGCAACTGGCCAACGAGATCAACCAGTTCAACGGCCTGGAAGCCGGTGAGCTGCGCTTCGGCTGCGGCCCGGCGCCGGCAGGTGGCTTGATCCCCCGCGCCATCGGCAGTTTTATCGGGCGCTATCCCAAGGCCCGCGTGCAATTCCAAGTGGACGACTGGCAAAGCCTGGACAAGCGCCTGCTCAGCGAAGAGTTCGAATTTTTCGTTGCCGACACCCGCCACTTCGAAGCCAACCCCGACTACCACACCCACCGCCTGCGCCCACGCCGCTGGTATTTTTGCTGCCGCGCCGGCCACCCCTTGGCCGGGCGCGACAGCGTCAGCGCCGCCGAGCTGATGAGCTACCCGCTGGCCGTGACCATCCGCCCGCCGAACCTGCGCAAAGTCATCGTTGACCTCAGCGGCCGGCCCGATTATCAACCCAATGTGGAGTGTGAAAACGGCTATAGCCTGATGGGCGTGGTGTTGCGTTCGGACGCCATCGGCATCGTCAGCGCCAACAGCGATGTGCTGCACATGGCGCGGGGTGAGCTGGTGTGCCTGAAGATTGAGGGCCTGGATGAAAACCTGGAGGAGCGTTACACCCGCTACGGAATTGTCAGCCGTGCGGGGTATCGATTGTCGCCGTTGGCGCAGGCGATGATTGAGCAGATCAAGCAGATTGATGAGCTGGATGAAGACATTTGCACCCTGGAGAATATCGCTGTTTGAACCGGCGCCTTCGCGGGCTTGCCCGCGAAAGCGCCGGTAGCAACACCCATGCATTCACTGCATGGAACCCAGTCCCCAAATGCACTTGCCAGCGCGCCCTCCGAACGGCGAAAAAACCCACCTGTCCTCCGTCCGGTAAATTCCCATGTCCGACCCCAAACCTGTACGCAACGTGCTCTACATCATGTGCGACCAACTGCGCCGTGATTACCTGTCGTGCTACGGCCACGCCCATTTGCACACCCCCAATATCGACCGCCTGGCCGCCGCCGGTGTGCGTTTCAGCCGTGCCTATACCCAGGGCACCATCTGCGGCCCGTCACGCATGTCGGCGTACACCGGGCGGTATGTCAGCAGCCATCAAGTGGCGTGGAATGCGGTACCGCTGCCGCTTGAAGAACTGACAATTGGCGACTACCTGCGCCCCCACGGCATCCGCACCGCACTGGTGGGCAAGACCCACGCCACGCCGAACCTGGAGGCGTTGCAACGCCTGCATATCGACCCCGACAGCGCCCAGGCCGAGCCGCTGAATGAGGTGGGCTTTGACGCGTACCTACGCCACGATGGCATCTACCCTGACAGCCCATTGTTCGACGATAAACGCGAGTCCGCGCCCTACACCCACTACTTGCGCGAGCAAGGCTACGGTGGTCGCAACCCCTGGCATGAATGGGCCAATGCCGCCCAAGGCGAAGACGGTGAGATCCTCAGCGGCTGGCACATGCGCAACGCCGGCAAACCTGCACGGGTGGCCGAGGAACATTCGGAAACCGTCTACACCACCGACCGCGCCATCGACTTCATCAGCGAACAAGCAGAACAGCCATGGTGCCTGCACCTGTCGTATATCAAGCCGCACTGGCCCTACATCGCGCCGGCGCCGTATCACGCGCTATACGGTGCCGAGCATATCCAGGCGCCCATTCAACCTGGGCAAACCAGCGATCACCCGGTGTACCAGGCATTCCGCCAACACCAGGAGAGCCTGAATTTTTCCCGGGACGAAGTGCGCCTCACGGTGATTCCCACCTACATGGGCCTGATCAAACAGATCGACGATCAACTCGGGCGGCTGTTTGATTTCATGCAAAGCGCTGGCCGCTGGGACGACACGCTGATCGTGTTTACCAGCGACCATGGTGACTTCCTCGGCGATCATTACCTCGGTGAAAAAGAGTTTTTGCTGGAGCCCGCCGTGGGCGTGCCCTTGATCGTGCGCGACCCACGAGCCAGCGGCGATATCAGCCGTGGCACCGTGGACGCACGCCTGGTAGAAACCATCGACGCCCTGCCCACTTTCCTCGACGCCCTGGGCCTGCCCGCCGCCGACCATCGCCTCGAAGGCCGCTCGCTGATCCCGCTGTTGCACGGCGAGCAACCCACCTGGCGCCACTACGCCATTGCCGAATACGACTACGCCTTCCAGGCCCCGGCCCGGGAACGCCTGGCGCAGCCCATCGACCGTTGCCGCATGACCATGGTGCGCAGCGAGCGTTGGAAATACCTGGCGTACGACGGCTTTCGCCCGCAACTGTTCGACCTGGAAAACGACCCGCAGGAGATCCACGACCTGGGCAGCGATCCGGCCTATGCCGAGGTGCGGGAGACTCACTTGGGTTATCTGTTCGAATGGCTGCGCGGGTTGAAGCGGCGTACCACCATCAGCCACAGCGAGATCGAAGTGCGTGGGCAATGGTTTCGTTATGGTGAGCCGCAGGCGGAGAAGGTGGTGCAGATTGGCGTCTGGTAGAACGACACAGGTCTGAATGTGGGAGGGGGCTTGCCCCCGATGGCGGTGTGTCAGCTACTGAAAGGTTGAGTGACACTCAGCTATCGGGGGCAAGCCCCCTCCCACATTTGGATCTGTGTTTGCTTAGAGACCTTTGGTGGTCTGGCTGCGCTGCCCCTGCACACCCACCGGCACATCGCCCTTGAGCGTGACCCGACGCACGATGCGCTCCTGGGTGCCATAGTCGTCTACTGCGTAATGCTGGGTGGCGCGGTTGTCCCAGATCGCCACGTCCCCGGTATTCCAGCGCCAGCGCACGGTGTTTTCCAGGCGGGTGACGTGGCCTTGCAGCAGGTTGAACAGCTGCGCCGATTCCGCCTGGGAATAGCCTTTCAGACGCTTGACGAAGTGCCCCAGCAGCAAGGTTTTCTCACCGCTGACCGGGTGCACGCGCACTACCGGGTGCTCAGTTTCATACACCGTGGAAGTGAAGACCTTGCGGTATTCCTCCAGCTTCTCCACCGCCACATCCGGCTTGCGTGCAGCGTAGTCGTATTCGTTGCTGTGCACTGCCCACAGGTGGTCGGCCAATGCACGCAGCTCGACGCTGAGGTCGTTGTAAGCCGCGGCGGTATTGGCCCAGACGGTATCGCCACCGGACGCTGGCGCCAGTACCGAACGCAGGATCGAGGCCTTTGGGTAGGCGTCGACGAAGGTCACGTCGGTGTGCCACGAGTTGGCGCGCTGGCCACGGGTGCCATCCAACTCCATCAGAAAGCGCGTGCCGTCACGCACCGGTACCGTCGGGTGGGCAATCGGCTCGCCGAGCAGGTGGGCGAAGGCTTCCTGGCTCTGGTCATCGAGGTGGGTCTGCTCACGGAAGAAGATCACTTTGTACTGCACCAGCGCCTGCTGGATGGCCTCGACAGTGGCGGCATCCAGGTCACCAGACAGCTTGATGCCACGGATCTCGGCGCCGATACGACCGGCCACCGGGTGAATGTCGAGCGCGTGGGCGATGGGTTGAACAGCTAATGCGGCGTTGCTCATTGTGATGACCCTCATGTGCCTGCTGATGGTAGAGATGCTTTCCAGCAACGCTCTATTCATATGCAATTTAGATCTAGCAAATGAATCGATGCTTCGTTGACGGAATAAGAGCTTGCATTTAAAACCTCAGCTTGCTCGGTCGCAAATGCCTTCGACCTATTTTTAAAATGCCGGGAAAGCATATGGATCTTCGCCAACTGCGCTACTTCATCGCCCTCAACGAACACCGCAGTTTCGTGCGTGCGGCGGACGCCATGGGCATCACCCAACCGGCGTTCAGCCGCAGCATCCAGGGGCTGGAACAGGAGTTCGGTTGCGTGCTGGTAGACCGCGGCCACAAAGACCTGCGCCCTACGCCGGAAGGCCAAGTGGTGTTGCAGCACGCCCTGAGCCTGGTGCATGGCGCGGCGCTGCTGAGCAGTGAAGTAACGCGCATGACCAAGCTCGACGCCGGCGACCTGCGCTTCGGCTGCGGCCCGGCGCCCGCAGTGAAACTGGTGCCGGATGCGGTGGCGCGGTTTATCAACGCCCACCCGAAAATCCGCACGAGCTTCCAGGTGGACAACTGGGAAACCCTCAGCCGCAGCCTGAGCCGTGAAGAGATTGAATTCTTTATCGCCGACATCCGTCAGTTCGAGGCCGACCCGAATTTCCAGACCCGCGCACTGACGCCCAAGCGCGGCGTCTTTTTCTGCCGCCCCGGGCACCCGTTGCTGGCCAAGGACAGCCTGTCGACCAACGACATGTTCGACTACCCGCTGGCCTCGCCGTTGATCTCCCAAGGCATTCGCAAGCTGCTGGCGAACCTCAGCGGGCGCATGGATTTCTCCCCGAGTATCCAGACCGAACACTTCCCGGCGCTGGTGAAGATCGTGCTGCAGTCCAACGCCATCGGCGTCGGCACCGAGGAAGCCTTTGCCGAGGATGTGGCCAGCGGTTCGCTGGTGCTGCTGCACTGGCGCAACCTGCCGCAGAACATGGAGACCATGAGCGCGCGTTGCGGGATTGTCAGTCGCACCGGGTCGCGGTTGTCGCCGGCGGCGAAGGCGATGATTGAGACGCTGGTGGAGGTAGATAGGCAGGAGGTAAGTGTGGCGGTTTGAAGGGCCTCATCGCGAGCAAGCCAGCTCCCACATTTGAGCGGTGAACACATTCAAGTGTGGGAGCTGGCTTGCCTGCGATAGCGATAGCCCAAGCACCGAAAAACTCAGAGCCCTGCCGCCACCAACCCAGGCGCCACCCAATCACTCACCTGAAACGACTTGCGAATCAACTTCTCCTTCGACGCCAAATCCACCGCATCCTGCAATTTGCCCAGGAACACCGGGTCCAGGGTCGAGGGGAAAATCTCGCTGAGTTTCTGGTCTTTCAGATCATTGGTCAGGATCACCGGCGGGTAACTGGCCAACCCCGACACCAGCGCGATATAGGCCTGTTTGTTGTTGTCATCGGTCAGCCACTGCACCGCCTGCTGCTGGGCCTTGAGCAACTTGGCCACGGCATCGGGGTGTTCGTCGACAAACTTGGCGCTGCCCACCAGCACGGCCTGGATACTGCCGGCATCGCCCAGGTCCTTGGTGGTCAGCGGTATTTCTGCCAGGCCTTTGGCCTGCAGTGCCGTCAGGGTCGAACCGCCCCAGGTGGCGTCAATTTGCTTGGCGGCCAAGGCGGCGCCAGCGGCATTGAAGTCGAGGTTGATGACCTTCAGGTCCTTCTCACTCAGGCCCTGGCTGGCCAGCGCACTGTCGAACGACAACTGGCTGGCCGTGCCGCGAAACACCGCCACGCGTTTACCCTTGAGGTCTTGCAGAGTCTTGATGCCTGAGCCCGGCACCACGCCGAGGTAGTGCTTGACCCCACGCGCCGTGGCGCTGAGCAGCCGCGTATCCAGGCCATTGGAACGGCCAATGATCGCTGCCAGGTCGCCCAGATAGGCGAGGTCCACCTGGCCGTTGGCGAAGGCTTCGTTGATCACCGGGCCTGCACCCTTGAAGTAATTCCACTGGATCTTGATGCCTTGGTCGGCAAAGGCTTTTTCAAAGATCTGCTGTTCACGCAACACATCCGTAATACCACCGCCACTGTGCTGGCTGCCGGCGCTGAGGTCGGGCACGGCGATGCGGATTTCCTTGAGGTCAGCGGCCTGCACCAGCCCGGCCAGGGCGGTGCCGGCCAACAGGCTGATCAGATGTTTGAAGGGCAATTTCATAAGCACAGCTCCTGGTGGGCGACGGTCGCCTGGGGAGCAGAAAGTAGGCACAGGCCGTACAAAACTTTAAATACTATAAATTCACAATTTAATAGCTTTTAGGACTATGCGAGCTAATACGCAGGCTCCACGGCGTTATGCATGAACAGCATCGAAAATATTCTTCGAATGCATTGGCTGCGTGGAGGGCTGAGGCTTTAAATGATTTCTCTTATCTCGCAATCATCTTGCTTAAGACTTTGTAAGATCGAAATCACATAACGGATTCGGCAACAACGGAGGTCTTTCATGGCCCGGATTTCACTTTTGAGCCTACCTCTGGCAGCCCCATCCAAAGGCGCCGCGCCGCGCTGGCCGCAACTGAGCGAACGCCTGTTGCCCTGGCTGCTGCCGCTCGGGCTGTTTGCCCTGTGGTGGCTGGCCAGCCGCAATCACTGGATGAGCGAGCAGATCCTGCCAACCCCTGCCCTGGTGTGGAGCAGCGCCGTGGAGCTGGCCGGCGGCGAGTTATGGAGCCATCTGGCAATCAGCTTGCAACGCCTGTTCTGGGGCCTCCTGGCCGGTATCGGCGCCGGTGCGCTATTGGGCGCGAGCCTGGGGTTCAGCGCCCGCGCCGAGCGCCTGGTATTCCCTACGTTCAGCGCGTTGTCGCAAGTGCCGACCCTGGCGTGGATCCCGCTGTTCATGGTGTTTTTTGGCATTGGCGAAACCCTGAAACTGATGGTGCTGGTCAAGGCCATCGTGGTGCCCGTGACCCTGCATACCCTGGTGGGCGTGCGCGACGCCCAGCCCAACCTGCGCGAGGCCGCCCGCGTGCTGCGCTTGCCCACCCACCTGCTGATTCGCCGCCTGATCCTGCCCGCCGCGTTGCCGGCGTTCATGGCCGGGGTGCGCCTGGCCCTGGCGGCGGGCTGGACGTCGCTATTGGCCGTGGAGTTGCTGGCCTCCAGCGAAGGCATCGGCTACCTGATGGTATGGGCACGCCAGTTGTTCATGCTCGATATCGTCTTCGTGTGCATCGTGGTCATCGGCGTGCTGGGCGTGGTGATGGATCGCGGCATCGGCTGGCTGGATCGCAAATGGGTGCACTGGCCCCATCCGGCCACGGCGCAGATCCGGCGCGGGCCGCGCTATGAAGGCTGGCAACGCCTGCAACCCTGGCTGTTGCCGCTGCTGTTGCTGGCATTGTGGCAAGTGGCGACGCAACAGGGCTGGGTCGACCCGAATATCCTGGTCAGCCCCTGGGCGGTGCTGCAAACCACCATGGACGGGGTGCTGGATGGCAGCCTGAGCGCGGCTTTAGGCAAAAGCCTCGGCCGGGCCGTGGGCGGCTTGCTGCTCGGCGGCAGCCTGGGCTTTGCCCTGGGCCTGTGGCTGGGGTTGTCGCGGCGCAGTGAGCGGCTACTTGGCCCAACCCTGGCTGCGCTGCGCCAGATTGCGATTTTCGCCTGGGTGCCACTGCTCACCGCCTGGTTCGGCCTGGGTGAACTGGCCAAGTGGGTGTTTATCGCCCTCGCCGCGTTCTTCCCGTTGTTTATCGCCACCCAGCGCAGCGTGCTCAACCTGTCGCCGCAACTGCGCGAAGCCGCCCAAGTGCTGCGCCTGAACCTGTGGCAACGCCTGCGTCGTCTGGTACTGCCGGGCGCAGCGGCGGGCATTTTCGCCGGCCTGCGCCTGAGCCTGATCTACGCCTGGATGGGCACCATCGGCGCCGAATACTTCATGCCGTCCAACGGCGGCATCGGCAGCCTGATGATCGGCGCCCAACAACTGCTGCGCATGGACCTGATCATGGGCGGCATGCTTCTGGTCGGCTTCACCGGCGCCCTCCTCAACTTGATCGGCCAACGCATCGAAACCCGCGCCACCCGCTGGAGACACGCATGAACGCACCTATTGTCAGCTTCAACCATGTGGGCAAGAGTTTTGACGTCGACGGCTTCGAACTGGAAGCCATCCGTGAATTCAACCTGGAGATT
The DNA here is from genome assembly GCF_001439685.1 of Pseudomonas libanensis. GTDB lineage: Bacteria > Pseudomonadota > Gammaproteobacteria > Pseudomonadales > Pseudomonadaceae > Aquipseudomonas > Aquipseudomonas libanensis. Next base: position 118,261 of record NZ_JYLH01000001.1, on the reverse strand, counting down.
GCCGAAGGCGAGTTTGTCGCGATTGTCGGCGCCAGCGGTTGCGGCAAGTCCACCCTGCTGCGCCTGCTGGTGGGGCTCGATACGCAGTTTCGCGGCCAGATCCAGGTCGATGGCAAGGCCGTCAGCGGTATCGGCGGCGAACGCGGCATCGTGTTCCAGGAGCATCGCCTGTTTCCGTGGCTGACCGTGGCGCAAAACATCGGCCTGGGCCTGGTCAACGAGCCCCTGGACGAGGCCGAGCGTAACCGACGCATCAGCGATTTTATCGAGCTGGTGGGCCTGACTGATTTCACCCGCGCCTACCCCCACCAACTCTCCGGCGGCATGGCCCAACGAGTGGCAATTGCCCGCGGCCTGGTGGCCAGCCCGCGCATCCTGTTGCTGGACGAACCCTTCGGGGCCCTCGACGCACTGACCCGCCAGCAGATGCAGGACGAACTCCTGGCCATTCGTACCCGCGCCAAGATCACCACGGTGCTGGTCACCCACGATGTGGAGGAGGCGATTTTCCTCGCCGACCGCGTGGTAGTGATGGAGCCCCGGCCGGGGCGCATCAAGCAGGTGGTAGAGATCGCCCTGCCCCATCCGCGCCAGCGCAGCAGTTTCGAATTCCACCAGTTACGCGAAGAACTGCTGCATGAGCTGACCAGCGACGGCCACTACCAGCCACCTGTGCGCGAACAGATCCGCGACCTGCCCCTGGCGTTCATTGCTTGCTGAAAGCGAGTTTGGCGTCCGGCTGCTCCTGGCGCTCAAACCGATTGGCCCGGGCGAAAGTGCCGAAATCATTGAAGCGCACGCCCATCTCGGCCATGACCTTATGCGCCACCTTGACGGTCATCTGGCGGATGTAGAACGGCTCCTTCACTACAAAGTGATGGATGCCATGGGTGCTGCCGAAATTGAAGCAGAACGCCTGCAGCGGCCACATCCACCACGGGTTAAGCACCTGGGTCTGCTGAATCACGTTGCCCGGCTCCACATCGCCGTAGTAGTGCATGTTGGAGCTGACAAAGTGCAGGCAGAACGTGCGCAACACATTGGGGCCGATGATCACCACTGCAGCGATGTCGATCACCTGCATCATATGCAAGGTGCCGGCCGACCACATGATCGGCGCGCCCATCAGACTGGCGATGCCGTTGGCAGCATGAAAGCCCAGGAAGACGTACCAAGCGCCCCAATGCAGCAGTGCCAGCGGGGCGTACACCAGCACCACGCGCTTGAGGATGCTGAGTTTATGTGCCCAGGTCTTGGCCCGCAGCATGCGGATCAAGGCCGACATCATGTTGTCACCCACCATCAGCAAGCGCGCAAATCCCCAGGGCTCGCCATTGGTAATCGCGCGTTCTTCCATATCGGCCTCAGTACCGGAGACCTTGTGATGGTTGAGGTGCAGATGCCGGCGTATCCACGGGTTGATCGTGCTGGGCCGCGCCAGCCACACCAGGCCCATCATCAGGTTGTGGGGCAGGCGCTGCTTGCGAAAGTACATGCTGTGGATCAGGTCGTGCTCCAGCTCGTGGGTCAGTGAAGCGAAGAACGCGTTGAGCAGCAGGCACGCCCACCAGGCCAGGTAACCACTGATATAGAGCGCCGCCGAGCCGAGCATGCCGAGCAAGGCAAACGCCAGGATGCCCGCGCCCAGGGCGTCCTGATGCAGCAGCCAGGGGTGGCGCTGGCGCAATCGGGCGCCCTCGGCCAGCACCACCTCTCGAATATGCGCGCAACGCTGTTGTGCGTTCATCTGCTGGGGACTTGCAGAAGTACCGTCCATGCTTCCATCCTCTTGTACATTGATGTGTCCATCCTGCCCTAAGCGATCGGGCAGGACGCTAGCCCCGGACGCCAACCTGTTGACCGCAAGCGCCAATCGCCATGACCGAACCCACTTCCCTCGCCAGTTGGACCCGCGCCCTGCGCAAGCAGCTCGACGCCCTGGGCCTGGACAGCGCCGCGCTGTGCGCCGCGGCCGGCCTCGACCCGCAGCGGATGGACGACCCCAACGCACGCTATCCGTTGTCGGCGACCACGCGCCTGTGGCAACTGGCGGTGCAGGCCAGCGGTGATCCGGCAATTGGCTTGCGGGTGTCGCGCTTTGTCAGCCCCACGACATTTCATGCGCTGGGTTATGCCTTGGTGGCCAGCGGCAGCTTGCGCGAAGTGTTCGAGCGCATCGTGCGCTATCACCAGGTGGTCAGTGATGCCCTGAGCCTGGAGCTGACCCGCCAGGGCGCCGTCTACCACTTTCGCCTGCTCCAGCCCCAAGGCAGCCCCGCGCCGGCGCCGGAGGCCATCGACGCCTTCGCGGCGATCTATGTGCGCACTTGCCGCAACCGCCTGGGGCGTGACTATGCGCCGCTGGCCGTTTATCTACGGCGCCCGCAGCCTGTCGACCCCGAGCCATGGCACAGGGTATTTCGCTCGCCAGTGTTTTTTGCCGCCGACAAAGACCGCCTGGAGTTCGCCGCCCACGACTTCGACAGTCATCTTGACGATGCCAATCCGGAATTGGCCGAACACAACGAAACCGTGCTCAAGCGCACCCTCGCCCAACTGCAACCGCTGACCTGGGAGCGCAAGGTGCGCGCCGTCATCGAGGCGCAATTGCCCGATGGCGAGCCGAGTGCCGAACGCGTTGCCCAGGCCCTGCACCTGAGTTTACGCAGCTTGCAGCGCCACTTGGCGGATGAAGGCTGTCGGTTTGATGCGCTGCTCAATGAGTGCCGGGAGAACCTGGCGTTGTTGCACCTCAGGGATCCGCAGTGTTCGTTGGCCGAGATCAGCCATTTGCTGGGGTTTGCCGATACCAGCAGTTTCAACCGGGCGTTCAAGCGCTGGACGGGGATGACGCCGGGGCAGTTTCGGGATGGGTTGCGGTAGGAGGATTTTCAGTGGTTGAGATGGCCTCATCGGGGGCAAGCCCCCTCTCACGCTGAACTGTGAACGCGGTCAAATGTGGGAGGGGGCTTGCCCTCGATAGCGTTCGCTCAGGCAATCAACGCCCACGATCCCGGCGCAATATTTTCCTCACCCGAGCCACCAACACTTTGGCGTCAAACGGCTTGAGCAAGTAATCATCCTCGTGTAGTTCCAACCCCCGCAACCGGTCCTCGATGCCGCCCGGCGTGGTCAGGTACAGCACCGGCGTATCGCCCTTTTGCCGGATCGCCTGCTGCAATGTCCAGGCGTTCAAGCCCGGTAGCATCACGTCCAGGATCACCAGGTCGTATTCGGTGCCTTCCACAAACCGCTGCGCCGCCATGCCGTTGGCCGCGACTTCTACCGAGAAGCCGGCCTCGCTCAGGCCCTGGGCCATGCGCTGGGCCAGTTGCGGCTGGTCTTCCACTAACAACACCTGCATGTCTTACCCCTGGGTTTGATTACAAACCTGTCATCCAATTGTGCGACTTTTGTCGGCGTCCACTGGCTACCGTGATGGCCTGCCTTCTGGAGCCCTTCGCATGTATCGCACCGCTTTGTTCCTCAGCCTCGCCGTGGCCACCGCGGCCCAGGCCACGCCCCAACTGCCGCGCCACGCCGAGCTGGATTTGCGCACCGCACGCCAACTGGCCGACGCCAGCCTGGCCCACTGCACGGCCGCGCTGACGGTACTGGACCGGGGCGGTAACTTGCTGGTGGCCCTACGGGAGGATGGTGTCGGCCCGCACAACAGCCTCGCCAGCCAACGCAAGGCGTACACCGCGCTGTCGACTAAAACCCCGACCCGGCTATTCGCCGAGCGTGCACGCAACAACCCCGAGGCTGCCAACCTTAACAGCTTGCCCGAGTTGCTGTTGCTCGGCGGCGGCATACCGCTGTTCGCTGACGCCGCACTGGTCGGCGCGCTGGGCATCGCCGGTGCCGGTGGCGCTGCGCAGGACGAAGCCTGCGCCGTCCAGGCTGCCGAGCAACTGGGCTTGAAAACCACCCCTTGATTCCACCTACTGTCAAAAGGACTTCTCGATGAAAACCCTCAGCATGACCCTCGCCGCCCTCAGCCTGAGTGGCCTGTGCAACCTGGCCCTGGCCGCCGGCAACCCGCTGAGCGTGCACGTACTCAACCTGGAGAATGGCCTGCCTTCGGCCGGTGTCAGCGTCACCCTGGAACAGCAGGTGGGCGATCACTGGCAGGCGCTGTCCCAAGGCGTCACCAACCAGCAGGGGCGCATCGCCGAACTGTTTCCCGCCGACCGCAGCATGACGCCGGGCGAATATCGCGTGGTATTCAAGACGGGTGACTACTACAAGCAGGCCAACCGCGAGACGTTCTTTCCCGAGGTGCCGGTGATTTTCCAAGTCAAACAGGCCGACCAGCATTACCACATCCCGCTGTTGCTCAGCCCTTACGGTTTCTCCACGTATCGCGGTTCATAGGCCCGCGGCCAGGCGCAGCCGGTTGAGGTCCAGTATCTCGATGGCGCCGTAACTCAAGCCAATGATGCCCTGTTGCTCCAGCACCTTGAGCAAGCTGTTGATGGTCTGGCGCGACAGGCCGAGCATCGCCGCCAGATCTTCCTGGGGCAGCTGCAGCATGCGGCGCGGCGGCTCTGTTTCACCGTAGCCCCGGGCAATCATCAGCAACCGATGGGCCAGGCGCACCGACGCGGGCATCAGGCTGATCTGTTCGATATTGATCAATGACAGGCGCAGTTTATGGCTCATCAGCAGGGCCATATCGCGCCAGAACACCGGATGCTGTTCGAGAATGCCGAGCATCGCCGCCTGCGACACCTGCAACAGTGTGCACGCGCCTGTGGCCAGGGCGTCGTGGGTGCGTGGCAGGTTGTCGAACAGGCAGATTTCGCCGAACCAGTGCGGTGTTTCCACCAGGCTCAACACCGCTTCCTTGCCCTGGGCACTGACCGCGCTGATACGCACCGCTCCTTCCAGCACGGCATACAGCCCACACGGCGGGTCGCCGCGCTTGAACAGAAACTGCCCCGCCGTCAATGAGCGCAGGCGCGCCGCGCCCAGCAGGCTACGCTGCAATCCTGGCGGCAAGTGTTTGAACCAATGGCCGCGGGCCAAGTGCGCGTGCCATGTCCCTGTGTCCATGGGAACTCCGAAGATTGTCGCCCAGTTGACAGTTAGGTACCGACTGAAAGGGCATGATCAAACATCCTACAGGAGGAACAACAATGAAAAGCCTCGTCGACCACCTCAGTCAATACGCCGCGTACCACCGCGACCCCCGCAATATCTTCAGCCACTTTATCGGTATCCCATTGATCGTGGTCGCCGTGGCCGTGTTGCTGTCGCGCCCCGAATGGGCGGTGGGTGGCCTGTGGGTCTCGCCAGCGGTGATCCTGGCGTTATTCTCGGCGTGGTTCTACCTGCGCCTGGAACTGGCCCTGGGCGTGCTGATGACGGTGCTGATGGGTTTGTCAGTATGGGCCGGGCATGTATTGGCGGCGCAGAGCACGATGGTATGGCTGAGCAGTGGCGTGGGTATGTTTGTGGTGGGCTGGGTGATTCAGTTTGTCGGGCATTACTACGAAGGCAGGAAACCGGCGTTTGTGGATGATGTGTCGGGGTTGATTGTGGGGCCGTTGTTTGTGGTGGCGGAGTTGGCGTTTGTGCTGGGGTTGCGGCAGGAGCTCAAGCGGCAGATCGAGGAACGGTCGGGGCCGGTGACGCGCCGCGACCTCAAGCCAAGTGGGGTCTAAATGTGGGAGGGGGCAAGCCCCCTCCCACATTGGTTTTCCCATTTGGCTTCGGGGTGTGCCTAGGCTTTTTGCCAGACCTTGGGTTTGAAGAACAGGGTTTCGCCACGGGTCAAACCGGTGAGGCTGTCATGGTCTTTGACCACTTCGGCCTCGATCAGCTCGCTTTGGCCTTCGACCTTGAGCGTCACCCGCGTCGTGGCGCCCAATGGCCGAATATCCCGCACTTGCGCCGCATGGTGATCCTCCAGCTCATGCCGCGACAGCGACACTTCATGGGGACGGAACAGCAGGTGCTTGTCCTCGCCCAGATGCAGGCGATTCGAATCACCCAGGAAGTGATAGACAAAATCGCTGGCCGGGTTTTCGTAGACGTCCCCCGGTGAGCCGATCTGCTCGATCACGCCCTTGTTCATCACCACGATACGGTCGGCGACTTCCATGGCCTCTTCCTGGTCGTGGGTCACGAACACCGAGGTCAGGTTGATGTCTTCGTGCAGCCGCGCCAGCCAGCGGCGCAGTTCTTTGCGTACCTTGGCGTCGAGGGCGCCGAAAGGTTCGTCCAGCAGCAGCACTTTGGGCTCCACCGCCAGGGCGCGGGCCAGGGCGATACGTTGGCGCTGACCACCGGAAAGTTGTTCCGGGTAGCGGTCGGACAACCAATCGAGCTGCACCATGTTCAGCAATTCGTGAACCTTGGCCGCGATCTGGCTTTCGCTTGGGCGCTGGTTTTTCGGTTTCATGCGCAGGCCGAAGGCGACGTTGTCGAACACGGTCATATGGCGGAACAAGGCGTAGTGCTGGAACACAAAACCGACGTTGCGATCCCGCACATCGTGACCGGAGACGTCTTCGCCATGGAACACGATGCTGCCGGCGTCCGGGGTTTCCAGGCCGGCGATGATGCGCAGCAAGGTGGTCTTGCCGCAGCCGGACGGGCCCAGCAACGCCACCAGCTCACCACTCTGGATATCCAGGTTGATGCTGTCCAGGGCCTTGAAGGCGTTGAAGTTCTTGCTGACATTACGGACTTCGATCGACATGACTTATTCCTCACCGGCGCTGTTGCGCAGGCGGTTGATTCGGTTCTCGCTCCACTGCTTGAGCAGCAGGATGAAGAGCGCCAGGATCAGCAACAGGCTGGCCACCGCAAACGCGGCAACGTGGTTATATTCGTTGTAGAGAATCTCGACATGCAGCGGCAGGGTATTGGTCACGCCGCGAATGTGCCCGGACACCACCGACACCGCGCCGAACTCCCCCATGGCCCGCGCCGTGCACAGCACCACGCCGTAGATCAGGCCCCACTTGATGTTCGGCACGGTGACATGCCAGAACATCTGCCAGCCATTGGCACCGAGCAGGCGCGCCGCCTCCTCTTCCTGGGTGCCCTGCTCCTGCATCAGCGGGATCAGCTCACGGGCCACGAACGGCACGGTGACGAAGATGGTCGCCAGCACGATGCCGGGCAAGGCGAACACGATCTGGATGTCATGGTCCTGCAACCATGGGCCGAAGAAGCCCTGGGCGCCGAACATCAGCACGTAGACCAAACCCGCGATCACCGGCGAGACCGAGAACGGCAGGTCGATCAGCGTCACCAGGATGCTCTTGCCACGGAACGAATACTTGCTCACGCACCAGGCGGCGCTGACGCCGAACACCAGGTTGAGCGGCACCGAAATCGCCACGGCAATTACCGTGAGCTTCAGCGCCGACAGCGCGTCGGGTTCAAGGATCGCAGTGAAGAACGCACCCAGGCCATTCTTCAAGCCCTGAGTTACCACGATCAGCAGCGGCAGCAGCAGAAACAGTACGAACACCAACCAGCCCAGGCCGATCAGGATGCGTCGCGACACCGCACTGCCACGGCGGGCGGCATTGGCCGAGGACGCGGCGGAAATAGACGATTGGGACATGTTCCGCGCCTCCTATGGACGTTCGATGCGCCGCTGCAACAAGTTGATCAGCAGCAGCAGAATGAAGGAAACCACCAGCATCAGCACACCAATGGAGGTGGCGCCGCGGTAGTCATACTGGTCGAGCTTGACCATGATCAGCAGCGGCAGGATCTCGGTCTTCATCGGCATGTTGCCGGCGATGAAGATCACCGAACCGTACTCACCCACGCCCCGCGCAAACGCCAGGGCGAAGCCGGTCAGCCACGCGGGCAACAACGCAGGCACAAGGATGTAGCGAAACACTTGCAGCGGCTTGGCGCCGAGGCAGGCCGCGGCCTCTTCGATTTCCCGGGGGATATCGGCGAGTACCGGCTGCACCGTGCGCACCACGAAGGGCAAGGTGACGAAGGTCAGCGCCAGGGTGATACCCAGGGGGGTGTAGGCGATCTTGAAACCCAGGTCGGCGGCAAACTGGCCGACCAAACCGTTAGGCGTGTACAGCGCGGTCAGCGCGATACCAGCCACGGCCGTGGGCAGGGCGAACGGCAGGTCAATCATCGCATCGATGATCTTGCGACCGGGGAAGGTGTAGCGCACCAGCACCCAGGCCAGCAGCGTACCGATCACGCCGTTGATCAGCGCGGCGTACAGCGCGGTGCTGAAGCTCAGCTTCAATGCCGCCAGCACGCGCGGTGCGGAAATGATGTTCCAGAACTGATCCCAGGTGAGTTGAGCGGCGTGTACAAACATCGCCGCCAGGGGGATGAGTACGATCAGGCTGAGGTACACGACGGTGTAGCCCAGCGTCAGCCCGAAGCCGGGTATGACGGGGGAAATACGACGCGACATAAGAGTCCTTGGTTAAAGGGTAAACACCACTGTAGGAGCGCGCTTTCTGTAGGCGCTGGGCTTCTGTGGGAGCCGGGCTTGCCCGCGATGCAGGCACCTCGGTGTATCAGTCACACCGCGGTGATGCTATCGCAGGCAAGCCAGCTCCCACAGAAGCCCAGCGCCTACAGAAAGTCAGGCTCCTACAAGTACTTTGGCTTACTGCGCCGTGTAGATCTGGTCGAACACGCCACCATCATTGAAGAATTTCGGTTGGGCCGTTTTCCAGCCACCGAAGTCCTTGTCGATCGTCACCAGGTCCAGTTTCGGGAACTGCTGGGCATACTTGGCGGCGACTTTCTCATCCCGTGGTCGGTAGAAGTTCTTCGCCGCAATCTCCTGGCCAGCCGGGCTGTACAGGTGGTTGAGGTACGCGGTGGCGATCTCGGTATTGCCCTTTTTCTCGGCGTTCTTGTCGACTACGGCCACCGGTGGCTCCGCAAGGATCGACAGGGACGGCACGACGATGTCGAACTTGTCGGCGCCGCCATCTTCTTTCAAGGCCAGGAACGCCTCGTTTTCCCAAGCCAGCAACACGTCACCCTGACCGTTGTTGACGAAGGTAATGGTAGATCCGCGGGCGCCGGTGTCCAGTACCGGGACGTGCTTGAACAGCTCTTTCACGTATTCCTGGGCCTTGGCTTCGCTGCCACCGGTCTTGAGGCCGTAGGCCCAGGCGGCGAGGAAGTTCCAGCGCGCACCACCGGAGGTTTTCGGGTTTGGCGTGATCACCGACACGTCTTTCTTGATCAGGTCGCCCCAGTCCTTGATGCCCTTGGGGTTGCCCTTGCGCACCAAGAACACGATGGTCGAGGTGTACGGGGTGCTGGCGTCTGGCAGGCGGGTCTGCCAGTTTTCCGGCAGGGTCTTGCCCAGTTTGGCGATTTCATCGATGTCGCCGGCCAGGGCCAGGGTCACCACGTCGGCGCGCAGGCCGTCGATCACCGCCCGGCCCTGCTTGCCGGAGCCGCCGTGGGATTGCTGGATCTTGACGTTGTCGCCGGGGTGGGACTGCTTCCAGAAGCTGGTGAACTCGGCGTTGTAGTCCTGGTACAGCTCACGGGTCGGGTCGTACGAAACGTTGAGCAGTTCGTAGTCCTTGGCAACGGCGGAACCGGCAAACACGGCACTGGCCAGCGCGGCCAAGGCATAACGGCGAATCGACGACATAGAAGCTCCTGAAAATTCTTGAGTGTTGGCTTTTCTTATAGTTGCGGGTCTATCGCCGTTCTTGCTCAGCTCGGTTTGTTACCCGGGTTCTGCAGGCGGAATTTTTCCTTGCGTTCGATCTGTACCACTTGAGCGTTGTGCACGGTGATTTCCACTGCGCCGAACCGCAGATCGCGCAGGGCGCTCTGGATCTCACGCAAAATGGTTGCTTCGTCCTGGCCGTCGACGCTACGTAGAGATGCGCTCATGGTCTCGCTCCTGAAATGAATAGTGCCTGGCAGTGGCGGCACTGCTTGCGGCGTGAGGGCGATAGTAGATAAGCGCGGATATTCTTAAAAATACTATTTAAGAATGTTTATATAACCAGAAAGAATTTTCTGACCGGGCATGGGGTTGCAAGGGTTTTCACAGAAAAAACTCTCCTGCACAGGCGCCGCAGAACCCTGTGGGAGCTGGCTTGCCTGCGAAAGCGGTGGTGCAGTTAAAGATGCAGTGGCTGACACACCGCCTTCGCGGGCAAGCCCGGCTCCCACATCGACCGAGTTAGTCCTGGCGGATCAGAGGTGCTCGGGTCCAGTCGATTTCATCAGCCGGCATCGGCCGGCCAAACCAATACCCCTGGCCCATGTCGCATTCCTGCTCCAGCAGGAACCGCGCCTGTTCCACCTGCTCGATCCCTTCGGCGTGCACTTGCATGCCCATGCTTTTGGCCAAGGCGATCACCACGCGCACAATCGCCGCGTCGTCTTCGTCCCAGGGCAAGCCCGCCACAAAGCCCTGGTCGATCTTGAGTTTCTGCACCGGCAGGCGTTTGAGCCGCAGCAACGAGGAGTAGCCGGTGCCAAAGTCGTCGATCGCCAGGCGCAGGCCCAGTTCGCGCAGGCGATGCAGTTGCTCCAGGGCGACTTCCGGATCGTCCATCACTGCGCTTTCGGTGACTTCCAGCTCAAGGAAGGCCGGGTCCAGGCCGGTGGCGTGCAGCACCTGGGCAACTTGCTCGTACAGCTCGCGCCGGGCGAACAAGCGGCTGGAGACATTCACCGCAATAAAACTCAGCGGCGCGCCGTCGGCCAGCCACTGGCACATCTGGCGACAGGCCTGGTCCAGCACCCACCCATCAATGTCGGCAATCAGGCCGGTGCGTTCGGCGATGGGGATGAACTCGCCCGGCGGTATCAGGCCACGTTCCGGGTGTTCCCAGCGCACCAGCGCTTCCACGCCCACCAGGCGGCTGTCGTGCAAATCGTGCACCGGCTGGTAATAGACGCGCAGCTCTTGCTGGTCAAGGGCGCGGCGCAGCTCGCTGGCGATCTCCACACGGTTCTGTGCGTGGGCGGTCAGTTCTTCGGTGTACAGGGCGTAGCCTTCGCGGCCGGCGTTCTTGGCCTTGAACAAGGCGGAGTCGGCGTTGCGCAGCAATTGCTCGGCGCTCAGGGCGTCGCTGGGAAACAGGCTGATGCCAATGCTGGCGCTGATAAACAGCTGGTTGCCGTCAAAAATGAATGGATCCTTCATGGCATTGAGCATGCGCTGTGCCAAGGCCGCGGCCTGCAGCACCTGTGGACAACTTTCCGCGAGCACGGCGAACTCGTCGCCGCCCAGGCGCGCCAGGGTCACACCGGGGCCAAACAAGCCGCGCAAGCGTTCGGCGACCAGCTTGAGCAACTGGTCGCCGACGTTATGACCCAGGCTGTCGTTGATGATCTTGAAGTGGTCGAGGTCCATCAGCAGCAAGGCGCAACCGCGCTTGTGCACCTGCGCCGAGGCCAGGGCCTGCTCGGCACGGTCGGTGAACAGCAGGCGGTTGGGCAGGTCGGTGAGCGGGTCATGGTGAGCCAGGTGCGCCAGTTCGTGTTCGGAGTCCTTGATGGCACTGATATCCGAGAACACCGCGACGTAGTGGCTGACCTTGCCCTGGTCATCGTGGATGACGCGAATGGTTTGCCACTGTGGGTAAATTTCGCCACTTTTGCGTCGGTTCCAGATTTCGCCGCTCCATTCGCCCGTGCGCTCCAGGGTCTGGAACATTTGCTGGTAGAAATTCGACGAATGGCGGCCGGACTTGAACAGGCTTGGTCGCTGGCCCATGACGTCTTCGCGGCGATAACCGGTGATCTCCATGAACGCCCGGTTGACGTGCACGATCAGCCCCTGGGTATCGGTGACCAGCACCCCTTCACGGGTGCAATCGAACACCGCAGCGGCCTGGCGCAGGCGCTCGCGGTTTTCTTTCAGGGGCTGCTGCAACGCATGGGCACGGGCAAAACGCCGACCGATCCAGTAGATGACCAACGCGCTGAGGCTGACCCACACATAACCGCGCATCTGCAGCCAGCGCCCCAGCTCCCACGGCTCATCGATAAAGTTGATCAATGCGTAGTTGCTGAGCTGGAGCCAAACAATGGAAACCAGCAGGTATACCAGCCCCGCACGTAGGGCACCTCGGTATGAAAACAGCATATCTTTAGTAATCCTTACTAAATAACCAGAATCGCCCTACAAAGGATCAGGATTATAGATGAGGAAACACCTTGTAAGTCTTATCTCAAACGGCGACTGGTTTTATCTGCAAAGGAAGTGATAATGCGTGTGCTGTTTTTTTCTTTATCTGAGGGCCATACAGCCTATGTGGTACAACGGTTTTCTTGATCTGTCAGCCTGGCAACTGGTGGCAGTCACTCTGTTGATGACCCACGTGACCATCATTGCGGTCACCGTCTATCTACACCGCTATTCCGCCCATCGCTCCCTGGAGCTCAATGCGGGCCTTAAACACTTCTTCCGCTTCTGGCTGTGGCTGACCACGGCACAGAACACCCGCGAGTGGACCGCCATCCACCGCAAGCACCACGCCAAATGCGAAACCGTCGATGACCCGCACAGCCCGGTGATCAAGGGCCTGTCCACGGTGCTGCGCAAAGGCGCCGAGCTGTACCGTGCCGAGGCGGAAAACCCCGAGACCTTGCGCATCTACGGCAAGAACTGCCCGGACGACTGGATCGAACGCAAGCTCTACACGCGCTTCCCGCTGTTGGGCGTGGCGCTCATGGGCGTGATCGACCTGCTGCTGTTCGGCACCATCGGTATCACCATCTGGGCGATCCAGATGATGTGGATTCCGTTCTGGGCCGCCGGCGTGATCAATGGCCTGGGCCATGCCGTGGGCTATCGCAACTTCGAATGCCGTGACGCCGCCACCAACCTGGTGCCGTGGGGCATCATCGTCGGCGGCGAAGAGCTGCATAACAACCACCACACCTACCCCAACTCGGCCAAGCTGTCGGTGAAGAAGTGGGAGTTCGACCTGGGCTGGGCCTGGATCAAAGTGTTCAGCTTCCTGCGCCTGGCCAAGGTGCAGCGTGTTGCACCCATCGCCCACCGCGTCGAAGGCAAGGGCAGCCTGGACATGGACACCGCCATGGCGATCCTCAACAACCGCTTCCAGATCATGGCTCAATATCGCAAGTTGGTGATTGGCCCGCTGGTCAAGCAGGAGCTGGAGAAGGTCGATCATTCGGTACGCCACCAGTTCCACCGGGCCAAGCGCCTGTTGTCGCGGGAAACCAGCTTGCTCGATGACCGCCACCACCTGCGCATCCAGAGCATGCTGGAGCACAGCCATGCGCTGAAGGTGATCTACGAAAAGCGCCTGGCGCTCCAGCAGATCTGGCTCAAGACCAGCACCAATGGCCACGATATGCTGGCTGCGATCAAGGAGTGGGTGCATGAGGCAGAGGCCAGCGGTATCCAGTCCCTGCGCGATTTTGCCCACCAATTGAAGACCTATTCGCTGCGGCCTGCGGCGGTCTGAGGGTGACGTGGGAGGGCTCGCCCTCCCACGCACTGGCTTTTTGGCGCCATTTTCCGGGCACCGCCAATCGGTCACGATCATGGAACTTCACCGCAAATCCCCTCTCTCAAAGAACACTTCGCCATCATGGTGACCCCTTGTAGTGACCGCTGTTCCATCCTGCGGCGCGCCCAGAGAGAGTTGTACCGATGGTTCACGAAAAGCCCTGCCTGCCCGATGTGCCCACTGCCGAGCCGCCGCGCCCGGCCGCGGCGGCGACCCTATTGGCGTTGATGCATGCCCAGGGCGAAGTCGAGCGACTGAGTGAGCGTGAGCAACTGCTCAGTACACTGCTGGTCAGCGTGAACGCGGTGCTGTGGGCCATCGACTGGGAAACGCGCCGCGTGCTGTATGTGAGCCCGGCCTACGAGCGCATCTTTGGCCGTTCAGCCGGCTTGCTGCTGGCAGATCACCGGGAATGGCGCAACAGTGTTCACCCCGAAGACCTCGACTACGCCGAACACAGCCTGGCCCGCGTGCTGGAACAGGGCGCCGTGGAAGACCGCGAGTACCGCATCATCACCGCCGACGGGCAAATCCGCTGGCTGTGCGACAAGTGCTACATCAACCAGCAGGTGGTGCCTGGCGAGCCGCTGATCGTGGTCGGCATGGCCGAAGACATCACCGAAAAGAAGCTGCTGGAGCTGGAACTGCACCGCCTCGCCACCACCGACGTGCTGACCCAAAGCAGCAACCGCCGGCACTTCTTCGAATGCGCCAACCAAGCGTTCGACAACGCCTGCGTGCAGGGCACGGCGCTGGCTTTCCTGTTGCTGGACATCGATGATTTCAAGGACATCAACGACACCTACGGCCACCTGGAGGGCGACCAGGTGCTGCGGCGCATTGCCGAGAGTGGTCGCGGGGTACTGCGCCGTGGCGACTTGTTCGGGCGCATTGGCGGCGAAGAATTCGCCGCCGTACTGCCCGGTTGCGCACCGGAGATGGCCCTGCAAGTGGCCGAACGGCTGGGCAAGGAGATCCAGGCTCTGCTGTTCAGCTATGAGGGCCGCGAGTTCAACGTGACCGTCAGCCAGGGCCTGGCCAGCTTGCGCGAGGATGACTCCACCCTCGACAGCCTGTTCGCCCGGGCGGATGCGGCGATGTATGAGGCCAAGCGCCTGGGCAAGAACCGCGTTATCGCAGGCTAGACTCGGTCCAATGTGGGAGGGGGCTTGCCCCCTCCCACATTTGGAACTCATTGTCTGTGCACTTGCGTCAGTTCTGACAAGTCTACCTTGAGCAACCGACGGTAATCTGTGGCGAGGGAGCAAGCCCCCTCCCACAGTTACAGCACTCCGAAGCGGGTTACAGCTCGGAGAAGCACTCCTCGATGATCGCCAAGCCCTTGTCCAACTGCTCGTCCGGCGAGGTCAGCGGCACGAGGACGCGCAACACATTGCCGTAGGTGCCGCAGGACAGCAGGATCAGGCCCTTGTCACGCGCCTTGGCCACCACGGCCGCGACGGCCGCCGCGTTAGGCTTGTGGCTGTCGCCCTCTTCAAACAGCTCGACCGCGATCATCGCGCCCAGGGCACGCACGTCACCGATTACCGGGTACTTGGCCTGGATAGCCTTGAGGCCCGTCACCAGGCGCTCGCCCACAGCTTTGCAGCGGTCCAGCAGGTGCTCTTCTTCGAACACTTCCATCACGGCCAGGGCCGCCGCGCACGCAATCGGGCTGCCGGCGTAGGTGCCGCCCAGGCCGCCCGGGGCGATGGCGTCCATGTATTCGGCCTTGCCGCACACACCGGCCAGCGGGAAGCCGCCAGCGATGGATTTGGCGAAGGTGGTCAGGTCGGCGGCCACGCCCATCTGTTCCATGGCGAAGAAGGTACCGGTACGGCCGGCACCGGTTTGCACTTCGTCGGCGATCAGCAGGATGCCGTGCTGGTCGCACAGGTCGCGCAAGCGCTTCATGAAGGCTTTCGGCGCGACGTAGAAGCCGCCTTCGCCCTGCACCGGCTCGATGATGATGGCGGCGATATCACGCGGCTCGGCATCGTTCTTGAAGATGCGTTCGATGCTGGCGATGGAGTCGTCGACACTCACACCGTGCAGCTCGTTCGGGTACAGCGCACGGAACACGCCGCCTGGCATCAGGCCCATGCCAGCCGAGTAAGGCACGACTTTACCGGTCAGGCCCAGGGTCATCATGGTGCGACCGTGGTAGGCACCGGTGAAGGCGATCACGCCAGCACGGCCAGTGGCAGCGCGGGCGATCTTCACGGCGTTCTCGACCGCTTCGGAACCGGTGGTGACCAGCAGGGTTTTCTTGGCGAAATCACCTGGCACCTTGGCAGCGACTTTCTCACACACCTCTACGTAGGGCTCGTAGGCCAGCACCTGGAAGCAGGTGTGCGTCAGCTTGTTGAGCTGCTCGGTCACGGCGGCGATGATTTTCGGGTGCACGTGACCGGTGTTCAACACGGCGATACCGCCGGCGAAGTCGATGAACTCGCGACCTTCTACGTCGGTCACCGTGGCGTTCTTCGCGGATTCGGCGAAAATCGGGTGAATCTGGCCAACACCGCGGGGTACAGCGGCTTCGCGGCGTTTCATCAGGGAAGCGTTGGTCTTGCTCATAAAGTCCTCATTCGCCACTCATCGGGTGGCGTAGTCCAAGGCATACGTGGCGGGGAGGCAACTACGGCAGCATGCGATGATCGACTGCCACAGCTTTCCCGGCCACTGCGAATAACCATGTGGAACACGCAAAGGGGCAGCGCTCTCGTGCCCTCTGCGTTTGCTGCAAGCTCTTGCCGGTCAGATGCCCAGGCAGAGGTATTTGATTTCCAGGTAATCCTCGATCCCGTACTTGGAGCCCTCACGGCCCAGGCCCGAGGCTTTAATGCCGCCGAACGGCGCGACTTCGTTGGAGATCAACCCGGTGTTGACGCCGACCATGCCATATTCCAGGGCCTCGGCCACACGGAACACCCGCCCCAGGTCGCGGGCATAGAAGTACGAGGCCAGGCCGAACTCGGTGTCGTTGGCCATGGCGATCACATCGGCTTCGTCTTTGAAACGGAACAGCGGCGCCAGCGGGCCGAAGGTTTCTTCCTTGGCGACAGCGGCGTCTTTCGGCACATCGACCAGGATGGTCGGCTCGAAGAAGTTGCCTTCCATCGCCTTGCCACCGGCCAGCAGCTTGGCGCCTTTGCCCAGGGCATCGGCAATGTGCTCCTGGACCTTGGCCACGGCTTTTTCGTCGATCAGCGGGCCCGTGGTGGTGCCTTCTTCCAGACCGTTGCCGATTTTCAATTTAGCCACGGCCACCTTGAGTTTTTCAGCGAAGGCGTCGTACACCGAATCCTGGATGTACAGGCGGTTGGCGCACACGCAGGTCTGGCCGTTGTTGCGGTACTTGGAGATGATCGCGCCTTCGACGGCCTTATCCAGGTCGGCGTCGTCGAACACGATGAACGGCGCGTTACCGCCCAACTCCAGGGAGACTTTCTTGATGTCCTTGGCGCATTCGGCCATCAGCTGGCGACCGATTTCGGTCGAGCCGGTAAAGGACAATTTGCGCACGATCGGGTTGCTGGTCAGCTCGCCGCCGATGTCGCCAGCGCTGCCGGTGACTACGCTGAGCACGCCTTTCGGGATACCGGCGCGGTGCGCCAGCTCAACCAGGGCCAGGGCCGAGAACGGCGTTTGCGAGGCTGGCTTGATCACCATGGTGCAGCCGGCAGCCAGGGCCGGGCCGGCTTTGCGGGTGATCATGGCAGCAGGGAAATTCCACGGAGTGATCGCAGCGGTCACGCCGATAGGCTGCTTGATCACGATCAGGCGCTTGTCAGGTTGGTGGCCTGGAATCACATCGCCATAGATGCGCTTGGCTTCTTCGGCAAACCACTCGATAAAGGACGCGGCGTAGACGATTTCGCCCTTGGCTTCGGCCAGCGGCTTGCCTTGCTCGAGGGTCATCAGGCGGCCGAGGTCGTCCTGGTTTTCGATCAGCAGTTCGAACCAACGGCGCAGCTTGTTGGCGCGCTCCTTGGCGGTAAGGGCACGCCAGGCCGGCAGAGCCTTGTCGGCGGCTTCGATGGCGCGGCGGGTTTCCGCGGCGCCCATCTTCGGCACGCTGCCGAGAATTTCACCCGTGGCCGGGTTGTTGACCTTGATGGTCTGACCGTTGTCCGCATCGACCCAAGCGCCATCGATAAAAGCTTGCTGGCGGAACAACTGGGTATCTTTGAGCTGCATGTCGGCTTTCCTTAACAGCACCGCGCGCACGCGGAGCGAATTAGAGTTGTTGAAAGGCGCCTTGTGGGCTGCCGTCAGGGAAATCAGCCCCAGCGCGCGGGAGAAAAATACAGCGCACGGGAGACAGAGCGTTTGAAATCTCAAACGAATCCTAGGATCAATGGGGGTACAGGGCAATAGGATGTTCGAAAAAAAGAACGAATATGGCGCATCTGGTTCATCTTTCAGATCAAGCGCATAAACGACAACAGCCCCGGAGCCTTGTGGGCGCCGGGGCTGTTGGGGCCTTGCAGCTTAAGGTTGGAACGACTTGAGCACGGCCAACAGACTGGTCAAGTTGTCGGCCACGCCGCCTTGGGCGACTTTTTCGGTGGCCGCCGCGCCGGCGGTGGTGTCGACACTGTAGATCTGCATCACGCCCTGGTTGGTGGCGGCCTGGGCCAGGGTGTTTTGTTGCTGTTGGGCCGAGACCGAGTTCTGGAACAGGATCGCCGTGGCCTGGCCCATGGATTGGTAGATCGTGCTCATGGCCATCGCGGGCGATTCGGCAACGACCTTGACGTTGGTCTGGGTGACGGCATCGGTGATTTGCGGGCTGACAATACTCATGGTTGAAACTCCTGGGTTGAGAAAGAACAACTTCCGTTATTGCTCAGTGCTTAAGGCTGGAAAGACTTGAGCACGGTCAACAGGCTGGTGAGGTTATCCGACACGCCGCCCTGGGCGACTTTCTCGGTGGCCGCCGCACCGGCGGTGGTATCGACGCTGTAGATCTGCATCACACCCATGTTGGTGGCCGCCTGGGCCAGGGTGTTTTGCTGCTGTTGGGCCGACACGGCGTTCTGGAACAGAATCGCCGTGGCCTGCGCCATGGATTGATAGATGGTGCTCATCGCCATCGCTGGCGATTCGGCCACCACTTTGACGTTGGTCTGGGTGACCGCGTCGGTAATTTGCTCGTTGACTAATGGCATGATCAATTTCCTTATTTAATACACGGTGCATTCCGTGTTCATGAATGAACGTTGCCAAACAGACGCTGTGAAACCTGGGGTTCAAGGTTTCGCAGACGGGCTCAACGCCGCTTCAATCTGCGCGATCAAACCCTGGACCAGTGCCTGCACTTCCTTGCGTTGCGCGTCCTTGTCCGGGGCCGCGCCGTCCAACACTTGGCGCAGGGCCGCCTCACGCTGCTCGGCGGCAGTCTTGAGTGCTTGTTCATTGGCCTTGGACTGCTCAAGCACCTGGGTGGCGCGCTTGAGGGTTTCGTCGACGATGGCCTGGGGCGTGCCGGCGAAAATCTGCGGGTTGCGCAGCATCGCTTCCAGCCGTTGGCGATCATTACTGGAAAGGACTGACGGTATTATGGGTGGGGGAGCCATCTGGACATCCTCGGGCTGTACGTTACCGGCAGAAGGGCCGCTAAAGCCGCACCTCGACGTTATCCTGCCAAAAACCGGCGAAGTGGAAATCTGTAGCGTTGTCACAGCTCGCGGCCAGTTCCCAAGGGGTCATCACCGTGGAGCGCGTAGTGAAGATCGGCGGTGGAATCTCACTGCCGCTGATGTAAAGGTTGCCAACCTCGTAGGCGTTTGCGACGAACTGCGAACAGAACGAGGCATTACCGATAGACACCGATTCGTTAATCCGCGGCATAAGACCAGGCTCGTAGCCCGACGACTTGAGAATCGATAACAGCGCATTCCATTTACTGTATCGACCCGTAATATCCTTGCTAGCGACGTCGCCATAAAATTGATCCGCGGCATACGCGGCCGCCCATCCCAACTTGGTGTCTTCACAGGAAAACACCATGGCTCCGCGAGGTACGGCCTCAGTTGTCAGGTCGGTTACCTGAATGCCACTGCCGACACTCTCCACGACATGCGTGGCGTCGATCGCAATAGCCGCATGCACCACGGGTACATTCGGATCGCCCGTTCCGAAGATTTTCGCTTTGATCCACTGCCCCGCCACAATGAATGCGCGAGGAATGCTGGTGGACAATTTGTCGTCCACTTGCGCCACAGAAAAAACAATATCGCCAAGCTTCATGATGTCGCTCCTCACTCAAGGAAAGTTGCTTTCAAGTTGCTGTCGCACCGCTCCAGCAGAACGCTGGAACGCTGTGCTCGGTTCAGGCCGCTGGCGCGGCCCGGTTGGCCAGGGTGCTCGCGTACTTGGCGATGCTCTGGTCGATCTTGTCGATGGCAACGCTCGCGGCTTCGGCTTCCATCGCCCCGGCAGCGGCGGCCACAGCGGCAGCGGCGCCCACCAGCAGGTCGGTGGCCAACGCGCCCAGTGCATCCTCGGCGGCGCCCGGCAGGTTGTTGTTGACGATGTTCTCGGTCATTTGCTTGAGCAGCACGGCCTGGGCCGCCAGGGCGATCTTGCTGACCCCGTCGAAATACCCCGCCGCCGCCTGCGCCACCAGGCCAGCCGCCTGGCTGATCATCATGTCGGCCGGCACCGCGATCTGGGCCGGCGCATAGGCGAAGTTCTGCGCGTTAGTGAACTGCACCGCCTGCACGATCTGGCTGTTGAGCGCGGCCGTGCTATCGGTTGACGGCGCGCTCACCTGATTGAGCAGGTGCTCGTTCATGCGCGCCATGATCGAGCGCGGGGCCGGTGCGGCGGGCGTCGGCGCAGATGGGTCGGCGGCCGGCGTTGCTTGGGAGGCGGCGGGTTTCTTTCTGCTGAACCACGACATGATCGATCTCCCCAGGCCTCAGCCCTTCTCGCCAATCTGCATGATCAACGCCACTGCCTTGGAGATCACCGCATTGGAAATCTGGTTCATCGCCTGCTGGCTGTTGACCGCGTTCTGCAACGACAGGCCCGCCGCACTGCTGGCGACCTGATACAGCGACGCGATGGCCTGGGCCGGCGCCTCTGCCACCACCTTGACGTTGGTTTGGGTGACCGCGTCGGTGATCTGGCTGTTGACCTCTGTCATACATCTCTCCTTGATGGCATTCACCCAAGGTTGGGCGTGGATAGTGGCGGCAGGACGCGCTCATACAACTAGAACGCCCCGCGCCGGCTTCTGTGAATCCAGCTCAGCGCAAGGCACTGCGCAGCAGTTGCACGCGCTTGCGCACCAGCGGCAACTTGACCTGCAACTCGGCGGCGATTTGCGGATACGGCAGGTCATCGACAAAACGCATCTCGAACAAGCGCTGCTGCATCATCGGCAACCGCGCCACCTGCGCCTTGACCCGCTCCAGGCGCTCGTAGCACTCCACCCGCTCCAGCACCGACGTGCAGGGCGCGGCGAGCGCGGCCAGGTGATCCTGCTCGAGGTCCACTGAATCATCGAACAGCCGCCCCTCGCGCTTGCTGCGGCGCAAGCTGTCGAGAAACACATGGTCGAGTACCAGAAACAGAAACCCCTCAGGGTCGCGAATACGCTCGGGCGAGCGCCGAAAGAACAGCAGGGCCTTGATCGCCGTGGCCGACAACCACTCCTGGCCCTGATCCAGATTGCCCCTGGCGCGCCGCAACGCACGCCGCTTGAGTTCACCCTGCACGGCGCGCCAACTCGCTTCGAACAAACGGTCATCGGCGGCCCATTGATCCTTGAACTGAATAGTCATCCCCATCGCCCGCACTCCTGTGCATCCTTGATGAAGGGCCAGTCTGCGAGGGCGGGACAGGGGCGCGCTGTTACCTGGGGAACAGCGCCACGACTAATTCAAGGCAAACGCCTTGCGCCGCAAATGCTCAAGATCGTTGATCACCATGCGCTCCAGCTTGCCGCTGATCAGCCCACTGCGGCGCCACAATTGCAGCTGCACATTGAGCTTGGGGCGACTGGTGTTGAGCATCGACGCCAACACCCCCTGGCTGGCGGGCAAAGACACACAAGGGATGGCCAGCGCCAGGTCGATCTCGCCCAGGTTGGCCAACAGAAACCGCGCCAGGCGCGACTCCAGCCGATGCAGGCACACCAACTCCAGCAACTCGATGGCCTGCAGCAAACGCAGCATCATCAGCATCAACAAACGCCGCAGAAACGCCGGCTCCTCAAACAACACGCCGAAATGCCGGCTACCCAACTGCAACAAACGCGTGGGGCCACTGGCGAAGGTGGAAGACTCACGCCCATGATCCTTGATCAACGCCGTCTCCCCCACCACCTGCCCGGCCCCGGTACTGCCGATAATCTGCTCCCGACCATCGGGCCCATGCACCACCGAATAAATCCGGCCTTCCACTACCAATGCGATGAATGCGAGGGAGTCGTCCTTGAAATACAGCAGCTCACGATCCTCCAATGTGCGCTCCACCATATGGGTGGCAACGTAGCGCAAAAGGTGCTCCGGCATACCTCGAAACAAATCGGAGCGAGCCAGCAGGGTTTGTCTGAGCGGGAGATCGAGCATCACGGTTCCTTTGGAATGCATGCGTTCACCTGGGGAATTGCGGCGTGAAAGCGGTTGTGAAGCCACAAGAGCAAAGCAAACAAAGGGACGCGCGGCGCGGGGAGTTGTGAATGAGGGTGGCGATTAGCCAATTTTTCTCGGAAACGCCCGACAGTGAGCGGCTGAAATGCTGGAATGGACGCATCAGGTCGACATGGGTATGATGTCGCCCGCACAAGCATCCGTAGCTCAGCTGGATAGAGTACTGCCCTCCGAAGGCAGGGGTCGTGGGTTCGAATCCCGCCGGGTGCACCAGATATGAAATGAAAAAGCCCCAGGTCGAGAGATCTGGGGCTTTTTTGTTTTTTTTTTGGGGGGGGTTGGTAGGTGGTGAGGGAGGGGTTGAGTTGTGTAGGGATTGTAGGGAGCGGTGTTGGGAGGGAGCCGAGCGGGGTTTTGGTTTGGGCGGTCCGGGTTTGCCGTCATCTTTTCGCCGTGAAAATAAATCTGTCCCCTTTTTCTTTCTATTAGCTGATTGCTTGCCACGCGAGCTTAGCTTTAAACATAGCCTCCAATTATTCCTTGCGATGCGGCAGTACAGCTGCGACGAACCAGACGATAGGGTGCAGAATTTACTCAAGTTGATCGCCAAAAAACGTGTCGGAAACCGGCCGGGACGGATTGAGCCTCGCGCCATAAAACGAAGGCCCAAGCCTTACCCGATGCTGATGCAGACACGCTCGGCGGCAAGGGCCGAGGTCAGGAGAAAGGGACATCCGAAGAGGGTTAAGTAAGTGCCATTCAAATCTGTCTCCTTTTTCCTTCGGGATGTCCTGTCAATGTAACGCTATCGAGATAAAAAGCCGACAACAGTCGGCTTTTTTAAAATCAAATCACTTGAATGAATATCCTCCATCCATTACCTGATCATTCCTTTTAAGTAGCAGAACTAGGAAGTTCCGCAGCAACATCACGAAAAGCGAGCAGCGCGGCTTCTAAGTGATCAATTATCTCAAGCTGCAATACATCTGGAGCCGGCAAATTATCATGACTATCTAACGAATCATCCTTTAACCAAAATAAGTCCAAGCTCGTCTTTTCACGAACAATAAGATCCTCATAGCTATAATATCTAAAACGATCATTTTCAGTTCGATTGTTTCGATTATCTGGACTAAAGCAAATTACAAAATCGCGAAGATCTACAAATTTTAACGGCCTAGTCTTAAGAGTGAAGTGCTGATTTGTCCGTAAGTCATAAAACCAAATCCCCTTTGTTTTGGTGTTACCATCGTTAGGCTTAGCGTCAAAAAACACCACGTTTGCCTTTACGCCATTCGCATAAAAAATTCCTGTAGGCAGGCGTAATATAGTATGCACATCACACGTTTCTAGAAGCCGCTTTCTGATCTTCTCGCCGGCTCCTCCCTCATATAAAACGTTATCTGGCAATACTACCGCCGCCTTTCCATCGACCTTCAACAAGGAAACTATGTGCTGCAGAAAATTCAACTGTTTGTTAGCCGTAGTCTCCCAGAAATCAGGACGCTCATACATTAATGCATCTTTATCCTCATCACCCTCTTCGTTGGTGATAGTCATACTGCTTTTTTTCCCAAAAGGTGGATTAGCCAAAACATAATCAACACGCACTTTTGGTTCAGATATTAACGCATCTGATCGATCTACAGACGGCTCGCCTATGAGTTCGCCAATATCATGTAGAAATAGATTCATTAAACACAACCGTCGTGTGTTTGGAACTATTTCGTTGCCATGAAAGGTTTCATCTCGCAAAAATTTCTTTTGCTTAGCATTAAGCTTAGGAAACTTATAGTCCAACCAATCAGAATTTTGCTTTATCCAATCTGCGGATCCATTCAGCCACTCGTTTGCGACTAGAAAAAATCCGCCAGTGCCACAAGCGGGATCGGCTATTGACTTAAGTGGTTTAGGACGCAAGCATGCCACCATAGCTTGAATCAATGCGCGAGGCGTGAAATATTGACCAGCTCCACTCTTAGTATCTTCCGCGTTCTTCTGAAGCAGTCCTTCATATAAATCCCCCTTTGCATCCGTACCCATGCTAACCCAACTTTCCGCGTCTATCAGTTGAACCAAACGGGAAAGTTTTGCAGGGTCCTGTATTTTGTTCTGTGCTTTAAAAAAAATCGCACCTAACATGCCAGGTTGTTGCCCAAGAGTATGGAGAGTCGATAAGTAATGGGCTTCCAGCTCTACACCATCTTTGCCACACAGGTTGACCCAACCATAACCTTCAGGGATTTGTGTTTCACGATAGTATGGCTTCTGCGCATATTCATGCGCCATTTTGAGAAATAAAAGATATGTGAGCTGTTCAAGATAGTCACCGTAACCTACGCCGTCATCTCGTAGAGTGTGGCAGAAATTCCAGACTTTCTGAACGAGCGTGGAACTATTCATCATCATGCTTCCAGTAATTTTTGAATCCAAGGATGATCAACGTGCCGCTGCCCTTTAAGCAGAAATATCATTTCCCCGCTAAAAACAGCTTTGCGATCTATTGCTCTACGAATTTTTCTCGCGACAATTGTAAAAAGTTCTTGCATAGCGTTATCAGTTCTTGAGAGCGGAAAAAGTAGCTTTCCCTGCTCCACATCTGCCATTAATTGAACACTCACTGCATGACGTTTTTTGCAGGTTGGTTCGTAATGAAGGTGGTATACCTCAATGGAAGTTTCGGCACGTTTTTTTTCAACAGGATCCTGGCTTGTCGCACATGGCTTCCCATTTTCCTGACGGCACCCCAGCAACTCCCACTCATGCAATTGACACGGATCGAGAAGTTCAGGTGTTTCTTGGCTTAGAGGTCCAGCTGCATATAGTCTATTGGCTTCATTGAGAAGTGGGAACCTGTCGGCCTTTCCACCAACAGTGAGACCTTCAATACCCTTGCGACGACTGTTACAAAAAGTACATGCATACCTAAAGTTTCGCGGGTCGAATGCAAGCCAGCGATACCCAGTATGAATATTGGCCGCATCTCCAACACGCCCTTTAGGACGAAAATGGTCCACTGCATTATCTGCGCGATCAACGGGAGTTTCACAGTACCAACACTTCTTTTCTGGAAATAGATCAGCCAAGAAGTCTTTCAAATCACGCCAGACACCGGCGTAGTCATCGGGATCTGCACCAGCGAGCACAGCGACAGAAGCAGCCTGTGCTCGATCTGTCCACCCATCCGGTAATCTTAATTCATCTTGATCTATATATCTCATCAATCTTTACTACCCGCTAGTTCAAGATCTTCGGCGAGGAGTCTTTCTATTAATTCAGACGCCAACGCCTCCTTTTCCTCGCGACTCATTTCTACAGTTTCGAAAGCAAGCGTATCTGGGTCGTCGGTGCCAAATCGGTCTTTTAGTATCTTATCTCGCAATCTAAGATATCGAGAAAATTCATCATCCGGATGGAAAAAACGAAAACCGAGACGGTCGAGCTTTCCATTCAAAGTATCTAACTCTACCTGCTCGGGATTTGAGAGGTCTTGTTTAGCTGACAGTACTCTCTGTTTCTCTAGAAGAAGTTGAGTGGTTTGATCCAAACTGGAAGCGATCCCGAACATATCGCTAGTCACAATGGCAGCATACCCCATGCCACGGGGATCCATATCTGGATAGCATGCAACAATGTGACGGCAATCTGCATGCTTACTCATCTGCAGAATTTGAACTTGTTTTCGTTCAAGATCAGCTACCGCCAGCGGGTTATGTGTGGTCAGAAGGATATGGCTAGTTTCTTCTTTTCCATCACCGGCAGCGATAAAGTTCTTCAGATAAGATATATAATCTACGCTCCAGCGTGGATTAAGGTGTGTATCCGGCTCATCCAGAAGAAAAAGACTTTCATTCTCGGAGGTAAATCGCAATAAACCAAGAACGGTTAGTAACTGTCGTTCACCCTCGCTCAACTCCCTAAAAGTCACACACCCATCATTTTTTTTAAGACGAACGCGAATCCGAACTTCTTCGATCAGCTCCGAAACATACGTGCTTTCTAGGTCGCGAAAAAAACTTGCAGGTGATTGCGTTCCTACCAATTCTCGTAATGCAGATATATCCTTAACGAAAAGATATTTAAACTGTAGCGTTTCTTTATTCCAGATGGAGGTAGATACCCGACGGCTAACTTCAATAGGGGCAATTGCAATATCATATAGCCGAGACAAGAACTCCTGAACCACTCCCCTTGCATTCCAAAATCGCGAATCCCCATCTGGTGCTCTTGACTTCCAAGGAGGCTGACGAAGTACAAAAAGCACCGACTCGATTCCTTCATCTGGATCAAGCCCTAGATGATCATCTAAAAAAGACCGGACAACATCCGACTGCTGTATCAAAAAAGCTAAAAGTACAAACTGACTATGTACCGGCATCGCATAAAAAAGCCGTTTCAACCCCGGATCTTCACCATTCCTTAGTTTACTATCATAACTTTCTAGATAAGGAAGAAACACATCATGCATACGTGTGCTTTCCCCAGAATAATAACTGAATACATACCTAGGCAAGTAGGTTGTATCAGCGCCCAAAAAAGTCTTTAACTTTATCAACTTACCCTGATGAGCAGTTTTCGAAAAAGAGTCTACCTCTGACTCTTCAGATCCAAGCTCAATCTCTTTCGCCTCACTAAAAATATCAGAGACTCGAATAATCAATGGTTCTTTTTCTCGATCCGGATCCGCATCAATGTATATATGCTTAGATTGATCGCCTTCACCCATACGATAAGAAAGCTTGAATGCAAAAACCACTGTGCGTTTCTTGCTTATTAAATCGCGAAAAATTATTGCCAATGCTTCTAAAACATTGGACTTTCCTGTTCCATTCCACCCAATTACAACTGTAACCCAATGATCCTCATCAAAATCAATCGTTACATTTTTCAGGTTTTTAAATTGGTGTGTAGGACTGTTCTTATCACTACCAATCGTGAGTTTATTCAGTCTCATAGTCTGCTCGCTTCCCTAAGCTTCAAGCGGTCATATACCTTTCGACCTTTTTCATCCATT
Organism: Pseudomonas libanensis; assembly: GCF_001439685.1. Classification (GTDB taxonomy): domain Bacteria; phylum Pseudomonadota; class Gammaproteobacteria; order Pseudomonadales; family Pseudomonadaceae; genus Aquipseudomonas; species Aquipseudomonas libanensis. The sequence goes on along the minus strand of NZ_JYLH01000001.1, from coordinate 91,157 downwards.
ACAGGCACCACCGCTACAAGACTCGACTGGACCAGCTCACGCAACTCAGCATATAAAACCTCTATATGATCGGTCTCCGAACCATCGGTGACGCCACAACGTCTAAATACTTCCTGCGCAGTCAACCAATCAGTCGCTTCATTCAGAACGTCAAATAAGCTCCTAGTCACCGTTGCGATCTCCTTTCTGGCCACCCTTTTGCGTGCCTTTGGTTGTGCGTCTCTCTCTTCTTGGTCTGCGTTTATACGTGCCAACAAATCCTCAGCAGATTCGTCACCCACGTCTTGTGGCACGAGCGAGCCGCAAAACGCTGCCCTGAGGATATTTGCACGTTGAGCTGCTGACTGTTTGAGAGCATGCGAGACAGCTGCCTGCTGATCCCGAAGCTTGGATAATTGGTCAGCAAGTTGCTTTACTATTTCTACTTGTTCAACAGTACTTGGTAATGGAAATTCCACTTCAGAAAATCGTGAAGCACCAAGATGAGCGATATTTGTTGTGATTGTTGCGATCTTACGAAACCGCCCAGAATGCATATAGTTTAAGAACACTGCTAAAGCATACTCAGGCACAACGCCTTCTTCCGACCTGAAGCGCACAAGCGTGTTAGTAAAACATGCACGAGGTAGCTCACCTCGGTAGATGGCAGGGCGACCAACTAGCTCAAGGCTTTGACCCTCGTTCAGCAAAATGTCATTTACTTCTAATTTGAATATTTGCTCTTCTGCCTCGGAAAAATGCATTTCCATCACATCTGAAATATCAATACGATCTTCGTACACGTTCGCAACGCGCAGATAAGGCACCATATTGCTTCCAGTATGAAACTGCGGAGCGCGTTGTCGGCCAAGCTGTACAGCCCCAGCATGGGCGACTTTTGTCCACACCCAACTTTCCGGCAATGCCGTAAGCTCATCCGCATCGGGAGAAGTAGGTTCGGCATATTTTCTTTGCCAATCTTTTGGCGGAACTTTATGTTGTTCTGCAAACTTTTCTTGCTGCTTGGCTTCCCAGCGCTTAAGACGCTTTGCCCGAATATTCTCTAATAAATCTACCCCGGACTCAGAAATTACATTTCGCTGGCGCCACTGAGCCGTGAGTGTCCCCTCAACTGCGGCTCGCAAAAGAGACTTCCGATACTGTCCAAGCTTCTTTTGCGCGGCCTTAAGCTCTGCCACGCCGAAATCAAGGTCAGTAAGAAGTTCTTCAAGCTTCGCGACAATTCGTGTTTGTTCCGACCGGGGAGGTAAGGGTAGCAAAATTTCGTTTACCGTCCCCGAAGAAAGATGCTTAACTGTCACCGAAGACGTATTACTATTAATCGCAGATAAATAACCAGGAAGCACAAATGCCAAAAACTTTTTTGAATAAAAGTCTTGATAAGGAACTATCTTGCAAACACGCTGATTCAAAAGGCCGGGCTTTGCACCCCAAAATGCCGAATTGAAGTCCCCATCCATTCCTACAAGCAAATCACCTGAGCGCACGATAAAATCTTCATCGTATTCTCCAGTATAATATGTGGATGTACTTCCCACCATAATGTCGCGAATTCGTATTAAAGGAAAACCTATTGTTGTGCTAAACAAACTTGAACTAAAAGGAGCACCATTCAATACAAACGCAACTTTCGACAAAGAAACTCTCTGCCAGGAGTCATGCTTAGCTAAGAGCCCCGTTTTATCGCTGGCAATTATCTCTGAAATACTCATAGTAAATGCCATTACGCAACAAACCTCTCTTCACTTCTATTCAATAGTGGCTTTAAAGAAGTATCGATTTTGCCCACCGCATCGTACAGCGCTACAGGACAATCATTATGAAATGGTCCAAAAAAACTGAGTAATGCATCGACTAAAACCAATAGTCGTGCATTTGACTTTCCGGTAGTTCGCTGCGATCTAGCTTTAAAACTCATTTTTAATCGCACCTATTTAACAGGCCAATACCTACTTGATTACATTTAGTATTGATGCCCATTACTCCAGCACCACGAGAAATTTTGTAACTAACGCCACTGGTTCGATTTCTCGCATGTTTCTGTTTAGTTTTACTAAGCCATACCCTGCCATCATTCTGAGCGTACGGGAAAGGTTAGGCACCTTACGGCCAGTAATCTCAGCAAGCTCCGTTAGTGACCTTGGACGACGATGATGGATGGTTCGTAGCAAAGCTCGATTATCATCAGACAGCACAGCGGCAAGTGAAGCCATCGAGCTGAACCAAACGGTAGGCTGGTCATCCTCATCATGCTCATTTTGAGTACAAGTCGGTTCACCTGGCCGGCGGACGCCAGCGACACATCGATTCATCGAAGTCACTCAGAACACCTAAAATATGGAGAATTGTATCAGTGCTTCATAAGCATCGTCGAGACGATCACCGCTATCTTCAGCCTCATACGATTACCGGTTTCGAAGCAATGGTGTTACTCGCCATTTCCCTTGACGGAGTCGTGTAACACTTCTCAAAGAATTGGTGTGAAGTCAAATAATCGTTTAAATACAACGATATATGATGATCTGTAACACATGAAAGACCAGTTACACCTTTTTTTACAGTAGGGGCTTGGCCCCCTAGCCCCAAACATAGGTAACCACCCACGCCCGAGCCTAGTGAACGGGTAAACTGGGTGGTTGCGGTTCATTTGAGCATTGCCAATGGCCAGGAGATCGCTGGGCCCTGAGCATTTCGAGAAGGCACAGGGCGAGTAACCCGCGGGATCGTGTAAGCGGAAGGGCACCCAGCTTAGGGAACAGGTGAACCTGGTGAACTCTAGTTCACCTGTGCATTTGCCCTACCATTTCAGCCATCTGCGAGCACCGTTGCCAATACGGTAAAGATTCCCTTTTCTCTTCAAGATCTTTCAATTTCAACATTGAAATTTCAGTAAGCTGGTGTGGTTGCCGCTACCACGATCCCACGGGTTTAATGCCCCGTACTGCTAGTAAATCATCAGGGCCCCAGCGCTTATCGGCCACGAAACTCCGACGGGTATTGCTACGAAAGATTGATACCAGGTAAAGGGAAAAGTCTTTGGGTCGCTATCTACATGAATGCGCTTAGGAATTTGGTGGAGATTGAATGTAGACGATCTGCTTATCTCGACCCACCAACAGGCCGATAACGAGCAGGATAACTCCGAGGAAGAAGCCAACAAATCCTAGAAAGCCACTCACCAAAGTGCCACCGATGGCTGCTCCCGCCGTTTCTGCACCTGAGTGAGCGCCACTGACGTTGGTAGCGATATGGCTACCGGTTAAAATAATACCGGACAAGGGAAGCATGAATGCAGCGATGCCCGAGGTCACTAGAAGTCGACGCCATGCTTTGCCAGGAGAGGGAGCATAAATCGCTACGACTAGTGCAATGATCCATGCGACGAAGAACACAATCGCGCCAGTCGCACCGCCAGCCCCTGGTGAAGCCGCTCCGGCGATGGCTACGACCATCGAAAGAAGAATGGCTAATATTAAGCCACCAACCAGCCCTGCAAGAACCTTCATCGTTAACTCCTTTTTTCCGAGGCACGGAATATGCTGACGTGATGTATAGCAGCAGAATGCCACCTCTGTCCTGCTGCACCGTCGTAGGCGACCAATGAATTCTCACAGAAACCGCATTTTGTGGCTCTAGCAGTTAGCCTCGTGTATGCCCACGTGTATGCCTAACCGAGACCAAACCTATAAAACCCGGCAAATACTGGCACTTTCCAACCCCAGTTCAAACGATGCCGGGCACTAGATATGAAATGAAAAAGCCTCAGGTCGAGAGATCTAGGGCTTTTTTGTTTTTTGGGTTTGGTCGGGAGGTGAAGGAGGTGTTGAGCCGCGTCGGCGTCGTGGAGGTTGGTGTTGGAAGCTACTCGCCCAAGCCCCCGGTTTGAGCTGTTCGGGATTTCCGTCCCCTCTGCCGTGAAATAAATCCGTCCCCTTTTTCCTTAAGAAGGCATTCTATTTTGCCATCACGCGATTCAGAAGGATCCTACCTGCTTTGCAAGTTGCAGCACATAGGTCATCGCGTTAACCTCCTTCACGTCGCTGCTCATCAGCGACCGGGCCTGGAAACCCGTCACCGAGACGCACGTAGCGTCGTCAAACAATCAGCAGGCGCTTTTTTTGTGCCTGTCGTTTGTGCTTTATGGCGGCCGTGTGCGGGAGACATTCGTGTCTGCCGAGTAGTCTCTGTCTCGGTTTCCAGCCTGCGCACGGCTGCCACCCATCGCCTGGAAACGATGTGTGGCCGTCTCAGTTGGTCATCAGAGAGGTTTCACACCATGCTTGATTACCGTAGTGCCGTCCGTACCAATACCGCCCCTATGTACGTGGGAGGTCAGCAATGAGTACCCCACCCGCAGAAGCCAAAACCATTGGCGCTCAGACCTTCGCAGATTGTGGCGAGGAAAAAAGCCATCTGAAATTGTTTCGAGTCAACGCCGGGGTTCCTATTCTGGAAGCCCTTGAACACGCAGCGCACGTTCTCTACTACGCAAAAATGCTCTCGCTTGAAGCCGCCATGGACCCCAAGGCGGAGAAGTTCGCGTTTGCCTCGCACTACCTGTGTGAAATGGGTAAAGCAATCGTCGATGACCTGCTCCTAGCCATGCAGCCTGGTGGGCCGCACCCGCAGTAAGTAGTTCGCGCCCGGTGCAGTGCATCGGGCGCCTAGATCTGCCCCCTGCGGCCCCTCGTCTACGTTAAATCGTAAGCCTTCGGCGATCACACCTTCCCATTGCGACTGCTGGCGCCGTTGATCGATCCCGCTATCATGCAGGGCATAGACCACGAATGTAGATAACCCATGCCAAGATTGTCATTCGCCGTCAGGATTTTGTTTGCATGCTGCCTTTTCATCGCAACCGTTAATCACATTCGTGCAGACGTTTCGCATGGATTGCTCTGGGACTACGGATACGGGCCTAGCACTTACTTGGCTAGCCGTATTTTCTGGGGGGCGCTTACGTTTTTTGACCCGCTTGCAGCACTGTTACTATTCATCAAGCCAAGAGCCGGAATCGTGCTTACGGCAGCGATTATTTTGGCCGACGTGGGCCATAACACTTTTTACGTCGCATTGAAGCAGCAGTGGCTGGAGCCGTTCTACCTGTCACAGGTAGCTTTCCTTATCGCAGTATTCCTACTCTCACCCATCGCTTGGAATGGCCCTATTCGAGACGAAGCGCTCACCCATCCAGTCCGAGTGTGATTCGCTCCACTTATGAGGTAGAAGCTCCTGTGAGCCCGCCCCTTGCGGGCCGAGTTCGTATGGGGTGTCTGAAAAGCGAGCCGAGAAAGTGGGGAAAATTTCCTAAGGGGTTTCGCGGTCTAAGCTGCGTAGCAGCCCTAAATTGTAATTACTGAACCGCCAACCCTGTCGAAGGACTTATTGTGAAATTCATTTGCACACTCACATGTCTATTGCTCGCCCAGGCTACCTATGCGGCCGAGTCCCCTGTGATCCCTGACCCCTATGGCGGCCCTGATAAACGCCCAGAGAGCAGTGAAAATGTCACAACGTATTTGAACGAAGATGGTACCTCTACCACCTCGGCAGTGATGGTTTACGGAGATGGTCATAAGGAACACTGCATTATTCAAGCAGCACGGCCTGCAGCGGCACATCAGCTGCCGAAAGTCACCAGCAAGACGTGTACGCGTATTACCTCGTACCTCAAATAACGGACTGGCTGACAACGGGTAGCTTGATAAAAGCATGAAGTCAGGCAGTGGGGTGGGTCCCGCCTGTCTTCCCCCGATGAATTCCTGGAACGCTACTGACCCAGGCTACCGATTTCATCGCGCAACACCCGCTCCAACACCGCAAAAAAACCCTGAATATGCACCTGCTTCAACGCCTGTGGCCGTGTAACCAGATAAACCTCCATCGGCGGCAGTGCTATCTCCGGGAATACCTCGCTCAACCCCGTTGCCGAAATACGCGGCAGTACCGCCACGCCCATCCCCCGCTTCACCGATTCAAGCTGCACGGCAAACGAGCTCACGCTGATCGGCGCATGGTCGAGCCCGGCGGCTTTTGCGGCGCGCATTTGCGGGAGTAGGTCCAGAGGCGGCAGCAAGGCGATGTTGGCTGCGGTAGCGGGGGTTAATGCGGGGAACCGTTCCAGGTATTCGGCGGTTGCGAAGACGCCATAGGCAAGCTTGCCGAGCCCTCGATAGATCAGGGATGGCTCACCCAGGTGGGCTGTGCGTACGGCGATATCGGCGACGCCTCGTACGATCTTGTGAAAGTCGGTGGTGGTCTGCAATTCCACGGAGCAGCCTGGGTGCAGCGCTGTAAAGCGACTAGCGGCTTCCAGTACGCTAGCTGAAAACCCTTCGCCGGCGCTGACCAGCACCGTGCCGCTTAGCGTTGCCTGCGCGCCGTCGACCGGGGTCTGGCGCCGCAGGCCGGATTCGGCCGCGAGTGCGACGTCAACCAGGGATTGGCCCCGTGAGGTCAGCCGGCAGCCTTCAACCCCTCGTTCCACCAGTGGCTCACCCAGGGCGGTTTCCAGTTGGGTGAGGCGCCGGGCAACGGTAGACGCGGCCACACCGAGCATCTGCCCCGCCTGCAAAAAGCTGCCACGCCGCGAAACCGCCAACAGCAGGCGAAGATCGTCCCAATTTGCCTGCAACGCCATATCTATGAGCTTCCCTGGTCTGCTGATGTGCAAAGCCATTATGCAGCAGTCGCCGTTTTTCAGGCGCGGTCTCACCGGTATATCTACGGGCCTTTAAACGAATGGAATGGCCTGTATGAAGACGAACCCCAACCGCTTGCGCAGTACCTTTGTGACGGGTGCAACCGGCTTGCTGGGCAACAATCTGGTGCGGGAGCTGGTCGCACGCGGCTACGCGGTCAAAGCTTTGGTCCGCTCGCCGGCCAAGGGCGAGCAGCAGTTCAGCGACCTGCCAAGCGTGGAGCAGGTGGTGGGGGACATGGCCGATGTGGGCGCCTTCGCGGCCGCCCTGCAAGGCTGCGATACGGTGTTTCACTGCGCGGCGTTCTTTCGCGATAACTACAAGGGCGGCAGCCATTGGGAGAAGCTGGAAAAGATCAACGTCACCGGTACGCGAGCACTGCTTGAGCATGCCTATGACGCGGGTGTACGGCGGCTTGTGCATACGTCATCGATTGCCGTGCTCGACGGTGCCCCCGGTATGCCCATCGACGAGACGTGCCTGCGCGCTGAAGCCGATGCGGATGGCTATTATCGCAGCAAGATCCTGGCTGAGCGGGAGGTGCTGAGGTTTCTCGACAGCCATCCGCAGATGCACGCTTGCATGGTGTTGCCGGGTTGGATGTGGGGGCCGGGTGACCGTGGGCCGACGTCTTCGGGGCAGTTGGTCAGGGACGTTATCAACGGCAAGCTGCCGGGGCTGATCCCCGGCACCTTTTCCCTGGTCGATGCCCGCGATGTGGCCTGGGCGCACATTGCTGCCGCCCAAAGCGGACGACGGGGAGAACGTTATCTCGCGGCCGGCCGCAACTTGACCATGCGCCAGCTGATGCCAGTGCTGGGACGTATCGCCGGGGTCAAGACGCCGTCCCGGCAACTGCCGCTGCCTGCGCTCTATCTGTTGGCAGCGGTGCAAGAGGCCTACGCCTACCTGACCGGCAAGCCTATTTTGCTGAGCATGGCGACGTTGCGGCTGTTGATACGAGAGGAGCACCGTACCTGCTTTGACCACCGCAAAAGTGAAGAGGAATTAGGCGTGAGCTTTCGCGTGCTGGAACAAACCCTCACTGACACGGTGGCCTGGTACAAGGCCCACGGCGGGTTATAAAAAACCCCAGGTCGAAAAGCCTGGGGCTTTGTATGGGTCTTCAGCACGCCCATTTGAAATCTTGAAAAGCCACCCCGGCCGGCGCGGAGTAAGCCCTGCGTCGAGCGGCCTGCAACGACGCCGCATAGCTGATACCCGGCCCAAACCCATCAATCACCCGAAAAACCCCCTCAAGATGACAATCTAAAATCAATGTCACCCCCAGATAATCCCTGACCAACTCCCCCGACAAATCGCTCAGCACCAACGCCTCCGGCGCCAGGTCAATCAACAACCAACTACGATGCTTGAAGCGCCCGCCTACATCCTTGAGCAACGCGTTCCATTCCATGGCGAAGCCTCATCGACTGGCGATCAGCACGGGAATGGCGTTGTTCAGTGAAAACGCCACGAGGAACACCGCCAGGCCCACGTCGATCTGCCGGGTGTATTTGAGGAACAGCGCCTTGATCGGGCCCTGGCCGAACAGCAGCGCCACCAACGAGTACCAGATAACCTCGAGCGTCGAGCAGAGCAACACAACCAGGACTTTCTCGATGTCTGTGCGTGGCGCAGACAGAAAGCCGGCGTAGATGCTGATCATGAAGGCGATGGTTTTCATATTGCTGATGTTGGTGATGACCCCCACGCGGTAGGCCTTGGCGAAACTGGTGGCGCCTGGAGCGGTGCTTTCGGCGGTGCCGGTGTTCTTTGCCAGTACGCTTTTGATAATGCTGTAGGCGATGTACAGCAGGTACGCCGAACCGCATAACGTAGCGACTTTGGAGAACGCCGGGTACTGGTGCAACAACGCCGCCAGGCCCAGCAACGAGATAGTCGAGAAAAACACGCCGACTGTGCAGATCCCCAGGGTCGCGCCGATTCCGGTCGAGACCGAGCCAAGCGAAGAAAAGCGGCTGACGATAATGAAGTTGGGCCCCGGGCTTATCACCGCCAGGATGTAGATCAATGCTGCTGTAAACATGGGAACTCCTTGTAGGAGGCAGCAGCCGGCGCTGGCTGCTGCCGAGGGCGGGTCAGGCCAGTGCGTGCAGCGGGGCTTCTGCCTGGGCCAGTTTCTCCTCCAGGGACGCCAGGATGTGTTCGACCCGCAGTGAAATCAGGCTGAATGAACCGGCGTCCCCCAGGCCGTGGGAGCTTTCGCATAAGCCGTTGAGAAACATGGCGGGTAAGTCCGCCAGCGCCGTCAGGCTGTAATCGCGGTTCACCACCAGCGCGCCGTGGGCATCGGCCCGGAACTGCGCGTGATAAGGCCCCAGCAGCGGTGGGTAGAGTTCGCCATTCTCCTTGGCCGCAATGTCCTTGAAGCCGGTGGCGAGTACCAGCGCATCCAGCACCAGAGTCGAGTGGGTCAGTTGGTTGACTTCCTTGAGCGCCAGCTCCACCTGCCCTGATGCATTGATCTGCGCCTGCTCGATGGCGATGTTGTTGAGAATGTGGATGCGTTGCCTGCCCTGCAATTTTTCTTCGTGGATGCGCACATACAGGGCGTTGATCACATCTTCATCGGCCGAACTGTAGTTGGTGCCGCGCAGTTGCTTGTCCACCCGTGCCTTGGCCTCGGGTGGGAGGTTGAAGTAGTAGTCGATGAATTCCGGGAAATACACCTTGTCGCTGAATGGGCTGGTGTCCTTGAGGCGAAAGCTGAAGCTGCGGTGCAGGGAGTAGATGTCTTTGTCGGGGAACCTGGCGGTCAGGTCGAGCACAATCTCCACGGCGCTCTGGCTGGAGCCCACCACACCGATGCGCTGCACGCTGGAAGGCAGTTTGTTGAGGCGCTCCAGGTAGTGGTTGAGGTGAAACACCTGGGGGCCGGTCAGGCCCTCGAACACCGCCGGGATATTCGCCGTGCGCCCGGTCCCCAGCACCAGGCTGCGCCCGTAGATGACACGCTGGTCGTTATAGGTGACCTTCCACACCTGCTCACCTTTGAGCAGCAGTGGCTCGACCCGCTGGGCGAACGCCGAGGACTCGACACTGCCAAGGAAATGCCCGGCGACCCATTTGATGTACTCCGCGTATTCACGTCGCAACGGATACGTCAGCGGCAGGTTGAGGTAGTCGAACAGGCGACCGGTTTCTTTCAGGTAATTGACGAACCCATAGTGGCTACGCGGGTTGCGCGGGGTGACCAGGTCGCGCAAGGGGTTGTTCTGGATATCCGAACCGCTGAGCAGCATTTCATCCTGCCAATCCGGCGTGGGCTTGGCGTCGAGAAAGCGGTAGGTCAACGCTGAGGCCGATTCTTCCAGGCCGATGGCGAGTGCCAGGTTGGAGGGCCCAAAACCGATACCGATGATGTCGTAAATAATGTCTGACATGGGAAAGCTCCTATCCTTGGGCATGGTCCAGCGCAAGATGGTAATAGTGGTAAGCGGTGTTTTCGATAAAGCCAAAGCGGGTATATAAATTCCTGGCTTTGGGATTATCGTGCGCCCCTTCAATAAATAGCTGTTTGGCGTTGGTCAGTTGGGCGAAGTGCTTCGCCGCGGTCAATAACGCCAGGCCCACACCCGCGCCGCGTTTGTTTGCATCGACATATAAATCATTGAGTATCCAAAGACGTTGAAGCGTGACGCTGGAGAAACTGGGGAACAGTTGGGTAAAACCAACAACCTGGTTATCCAGTTCCGCCACGATCACTATCGACTCGCCCAGGAAGAACCGTTGTTGAATAAACGCCAACGCCCGCGGCAAATCGGAGGTTTCACCATAGAACTCACGGTATTTATCCAGCAAGGGCGCTATAGCGGGGGCGTCATCAAGGGACGCGTGGCGGATGACAATGGCATCGCTCATGGCGTGGTCACCTCGGCAAACGCTTGCTCGAGAATCTGCACGCCTTGGTTGATCTGCGCCGCCGTGATGGTCAGCGCTGGGAGAAACTTCAATACCTGGTTATCGATGCCGGAGGTTTCAATGATCAGCCCATGCGCATAGGCCCGTGCGGCGACTTTCTGCGCCAGGCTCACGTCCTCGAACTCGATGCCCCTGAAGAACCCGCGCCCCTTCAGGCGGTTGGGTGCCTTGGCGGCAAAGCCAGCGGCCAGCCCCTGCAATGCATCATGCAGCACGCTGGCCTTGGCCTTGAGCGCCTGGGTGAACCGCGCATCGCTCCAGTAGTGATCGATCACTGCCTTGCCGGTGACGAACGCCAGGTTGTTGCCGCGAAACGTGCCGTTGTGTTCCCCCGGTTCCCACACATCCAGGTGGGGTGCCAGCAACACCAGCGACATGGGCAAGCCATAGCCGCTGATGGACTTGGACACGGTGACGATGTCCGGAATAACACCCAGGGCTTCGAAACTGAAGAAGTCCCCCGTACGCCCGCAGCCGGCCTGGATATCATCGATGATCAGTAGAATGTCATGGGCCTGGGCGATGCGTTGCACGGCTTGCACCCAGCCGGCCGAGGCACTGTTCACACCGCCTTCGCCCTGCACGGTTTCCAGCACAATGGCCGCCGGTTTGTCGATGCCGCTACCGCTGCGCAACATGCTGTCCAGATACTGCGAAGTATCCACATCGGCGCCGAAGTAGCCGTCATAGGGCATGAACGTGACATTGTTCAGGGCCACCCCGGCCCCGGCCCGCTTACGCGGGTTACTGGTCAGGGCCAGGCTGCCCAGGGACATGCCATGGAAGGCATTGGTGAATGCGACGATGTTGTGGCGCCCGGTGTACTTGCGCGCCAGCTTGATCGCCGCCTCTACCGCATTGGTGCCCGTGGGCCCGGGGAACTGCACTTTGTAACGCAGGTTGCGCGGCGCAAGGATCTGCTCCTCGAAGGCAGTAAGGAACGCCTTCTTGGCGGTGGTCTTGAAATCCAGACCGTGGGTGATGCCATTTTGCGCAATGTAGTCGAGCAGCGCGGCCTTTAGAACCGGGTTGTTATGCCCGTAGTTCAAGGCACCGGCACCGCTGAAAAAGTCGATGAACAGTTGACCTTGTTCACTGGTCAGTGTCGACCCCTCGGCGGTGTGGAAGGTGTCGGTAAAGTCCCGGCAATAAGAGCGTACGTTGGACTCTTTAAGCTCGAATATATCCAGGGGGTGTTCCAGCGCAGGCACTGCCTGTACAAATAAGTCATTCAGCGTAGCCGTCATGTCAGGTACCGTTTATCAATCCAATTGAATGGACTTCCAACAGGTAGAGCTATTTCCCAGTGGCCATGTAGCGAATGCTGAGAAGACTTTAATCCTTGAAGTCCGCTTGCAACTTTTCATCCAATGAAACATGACCCGCTCTGTTGGCCAGCAGGAACAATGACGTCTTTCGCTTATTAAACTAGCAGCAATTAAACCCTGGGCAACTGAATATAAATTCATATGCTTATGACTCATTTCAGCCGGGCCGGCGATGGTGTCGCTGGGATACCATCGCCACAGGCTCAGTGAACCTGCAAGGCTTTGAGCCGCTCCTCAAGGTTTTGCTCGGGAAAGCGCTTGTGCAGCTCGGCAAGTGTTGCCGTCGCCGCCGCCTCTTCACCTGCTGCGCGCAGGCGCAACACCTCCAGCAAACCCTGCTCAAGCGGGTCCGGCGCTGCGCGCTTGGCCAGCTTGCCTTGGGGCAAGGCATCGCGGCTCATTTCGGCGCTGAACGATTCGGCACGGGGCGGCGCGCTCATGGGTGCAGGCGCGGAAAACGTGGCCGGGGCCGCGAGACGCGTGTTTTGCACCTGGTCAAACTCGCTGGTACGCGTGATCACCCCCACCAGCAACGCCACACCGGCCACACTGGCGAATGCCATCTGCCATCGCGGCTGCTGGCACAGGCGCAGCCAGCGCTGCCACAGGTTGGGCGCTGGCTTGGGCGCCTCGCGGTGCGCGGTGGCCAGGATGAAGGCGTCCAGTGACGCCGGCGGCTCGCCGCTGCTGTGTTGACGAAAGTGCTGGATCAGCCCGTCGTCGGTGTTTGGGTCGTGTCGGGAGTCGTTCATGCGGGTATCTCCTCGGCCAACAGGCGGCGCAGTTTCTGCTGGGCGTAGCGCAGGCGGCTTTTTACGGTTTCCAGCGGGGCGCCGGTGAGGGTGGCGATCTGCGGTACTTCGAGCTCGCCGTGCAGGCGCAGCAGGAAGACTTCGCGCTGGTCTTCGGGCAAGTCTTGCAGGGCGGCGTCGAGGCGCGCCTGGTCGCGGCTCAGGCTCAGTTGTTGCTCGGGGCCGGCGCTGCTGTCGGGTTGGGCGTGCAGTTGCTCATCGTAGCTGTCGTGCAAGGGGTTGTGGATACCGTGCTTGCGCCAGTGGTCGATCAGGCGGTTGCGGGCGATCTGGAACAACCACGTACGAAAACTCGCCCGGCCCTGTGGCTGGGTGTTGCTGCGGATCAGGCTGAGCCAGGTGTCCTGGTAGATTTCTTCAGCCAGTTCAGCCTTGTTGCACAGGGACACGAGAAAGCGGTACAGGCCCTGGCGGTGGCGCGTGTACAGGGCTTCGAATGCGCCAGCGTCACCGGTTCGGTAGCGGGCCAGCAGCGATTCGTCGCTGGGTGAGTCGTCTGGAACGGCCATCTAATAGTGAACTCCTTTCTTTCAGTCGAAGCTGATCTAACTGTGGGGTCTGCGCTTAACTGACCGACATTAGGGCTTGAACCCTCCCACATTTGCACATTGTTGCGGGCCAGATCAGGGTTTGAGGCTTTGGGCCAACTCCACCAGTTGCACGAATTCGTTGCGCAGGCCGAACGGGTCATCGCCGCGGGCCGAGCGGGCAAGTTTGGCGGTGTCCTGCAAACTCATGTCGCCAGTGTAGCGGCCATCACTCTTGAGCTGTTGGGCGAACGCGGCAACGGCGGCCGAGAAGCGCAGGTCATCGCTGGCCGGGGTGGGCTGGTTGGCGATGGGGCGTTCGATCAATTGGCTGTTGCCACCCGCAGCAGGCTTGTAGCGCACCCGTAGCATCGCCAGCTCGTCGGATTTGCCTTCAACCGCAGGCGCGACGGCATAGCGCAAAGGCTCCAACCAGCCCTTCTCGCCCTTGGGGACGATTTCGTACAGCGCGGTCAGCGTATGCCCCGCGCCGATTTCGCCGGCATCGACCTTGTCGTTGTTGAAATCCTCACGCTTCAAGGCGCGGTTTTCATAGCCCAGCAGTCGGTACTCACTGACCTGCGCGGGGTTGAATTCCACCTGCAACTTCACATCCCGGGCGACCACAGCCAGGGTCGAGCTGAGCTGCTCCACCAGCACCTTGCGCGCTTCACGCAGGTTGTCGATGTAGGCGTAATTGCCATCGCCCGCATCGGCCAGTTGTTCCATCAGGTGTTCGTTGTAGTTACCCACACCAAAGCCCAGGGTGGTCAGGGACACGCCGCTTTTACGCTGCTCGACCGCCATTTGCTTGAGGCTGTCGAAGTCGCTGATGCCCACGTTGAAGTCGCCGTCGGTGGCCAGCAGGATGCGGTTGATACCCTGGTCGATAAAGCCTTCGCGGGCCATCTGGTAGGCCAGCTCGATGCCGGAGGCGCCTGCGGTGGAGCCACCGGCGGTGAGTTGGTCGATGGCGTTGCGGATCTTGGCTTTGTCATGCCCAGAGGTGGGCTTGAGTACCACACGGGATTCGCCGGCATAGACCACCAATGACACGCGGTCCTGATCGCGCAGTTGGTCCACCAGCAATTTCAACGTGCTTTTCACCAACGGCAAACCTTCGCGACGGTCCATGGAGCCGGACACGTCCACCAGAAAAACCAGGTTGGCGGGCGCCAGTTCGGCCACGGTTTTATCGGAGGCCTTGATGCCAATGCGCAGCAGTTTTGTGCGCGGGTTCCACGGCGTGGCGGCGACTTCGGTGGTGACGCCAAAGGGTGAGCCATCGGTGGGCAGCGCGTAGGTGTAAGGGAAGTAATTGACCATTTCCTCCAATCGCACCGCGCCTTCGGGCGGCAGGCGGCCTTGGTTGAGGAAGCGCCTTACATTGGCGTAGCTGCCCGTGTCGACATCCACGCTGAAGGTGGAGACCGGGGTTTCGGCGACGCGGTGCACGGGGTTGTCAGGCAGGTTGGCGTATTGCTCGCGGGGTTCGCTGCGGTCATTCATCATCGCCATTTCACGCCCCCTCATCGGTGCCAGCATGGCCATGCGTTTGGCCATCGCGCCCTCAACTGGCGCGCTGTGCAACTCGGCGATGGGTTGTGCGGGTTTGGCCACCTCGGGTGAGGAAGACAGCCCACACCCGGCCAGCGCTACCAGCAGGGTAACGGTAAAGCCTTGGGCAGCGGGACGCAGGTAAAGCAGAGGGCGGGACATGGGGCTGAACCTCGTGAATGAATGAGCCGTTCACAAGGTCAGACGCGAAATGCGTGAGGTTCGGGTTAAACCCTTGGAATTCACCCCCTATCAGTGTGGGAGCTGGCTTGCCTGCGATAGCGGTGTGTCAGCCAGCCTTTCCAGCACTGGCCCTCCGCTATCGCAGGCAAGCCACACACATTTGAATGGCGGTGTTCTCCTAGTCCGTGCCGTATTTCGGGTTACGCGGGCCGTACAAGATGCCGGTGCGTTGCCCTGCCGACAGCAGGCGTGCACTGGTGATACCGGCAATCGGATGCGCCGCATCGGTAGAGCTGTTGATCACCTGCTTGACCGCCGCCGTGATCAGCATGCCCACCAGGCCGCCGCCGTTATTGTTGCCCTCCTCGCTCGACGCCCGTGCTGAACCGGTCCACAGGGTGGTGCCGGTGCGCAGGTCCACCAGTTTGGCCGAGGCCGTCACCGAGGTGTCGCTGGAGATCAGCATGTACTTGGTGCCGTACTCGCTGACGGTGATGTACAGCGCCGCGTCGGCACCGAAGATGTCATGCAGCTTGGCCGGCAGTACCGCCTGGATATCGTTGGCGGTGGTCAGGCCGTTCTGGCGGAAGGTTTCGTCCACCAGGGCAATCGGCAGCACGTAGTAGCCGGCTTCGGCCAACGGGTAGGTGACTTGCGACACCAGGCTGTAGGACGCCTGCACTTCCGGCGATTCGTTGATCGGCGGCAGTACCAGGATCGACTTGGGCCGCGCCTGCTTGTACGCCGAATAATCAACCGTCTTGGGCGCGGCGCAACCGCCGAGCAACGCCAGGGCCAGCAAGGCGCCGGTGAGTTTTAACAGGCTCATTTGGTGGCGACTCCGGTCTTGGCGTTTTTCAGCAGAAAGTCCATGTACGCAGCGGACTCGGGGAACAGGGCCTTCTCGGTGCGAAACTCCTGCACCATCTGGTCATCCTTGCCCATGTTCATGTACAGCATGCCCAGGTGCGCGTGGTAACCCGGCGGCGCCTTGCGGCCACTGGCGTTGATCTTCTGCAGGTCGCGCTCCAGTGCTTCCACCTGTGCTTCCTTGGGCTCGCCCTTGAAGTACTCGTAAACCTGCGGCTGGTAGCTCTCCCATTGATACAGGGGCTGGGGCGCCGTCTGGCACCCGGCTACCGTTGCGATTGCTGTCAGCATCAGCGCCAACTTAACTGCCTTGCTCATCCGTGTACTGCTCCTTGAGGTGTTGCTGATCAGTTGCGCGGGTTCCAGGCGCCGGCATTGATGCCGTCGACCAGGCGGTTGATCGCTTCGCGCATGGCCAGGTCGAGAACCTTGCCATTGAGGGTGGAGTCGTAGCTGGCGGTGCCGCCGAAGCCGACCACTTCACGGTTGGACAGCGCGTACTCACCGGCGCCCTGGGTGGAATACACCACTTCGGAGGTGTTGATGTTGACGATGTTCAACGCGACTTTGGCGTAGGCCACTTGGGTCTTGCCACGGCCGAGGATGCCGAACAGCTGGCGGTCGCCGGTTTCTTTGCGACCGAACTCGGTTACATCGCCGGTTACCACGTAGTCAGCGCCCTTGAGCTTCTGCACGGTGCCTTTGATCTTGGCTTCCTGGGAGATCTCGCCCATGTTGTCGCGGTCCAGCACGCTGAAGCGGTTGGTCTGCTGTAAATGGGTGATGAGAATGGTCTTGGCCTGGCCGCCGAGACGGTCGACGCCATCGGAGAAGATGCCGCGCATGTAGCTGGAGCGGTTGTCGAACTTGCCCACGGCAATCGGCACACGCACGCCGGAATAGGCCACGTGGGCGCTGGCGACTTGCTCCACCGGCATCGCGCGGTTGCTCTCGGTGGCGCAACCGGCCACGGTCAACAGCGCCGCGGCGGTGAGGCCCGACAGCAGAATTTTGGACAGTGTCTTCACAGGGTGCTCCTTGGGTGAGGAAATCAGCGTTGCTGGGTTTTCCAAGGAGTTAGGCAGCCTGACAATACGCTGGCCTGAATTCTTCCCTGAAAGACTGTGATGCAACGGCTGCGGCATTTTACGGGGTTGAGAGCGGTTCTCAAGATGTTTCGGCCAACCGCAGGTTCAAATAATGAGCGGGTTGCTGGGGAAGATAAATTGGACCAGCCCTAAAGTTATGAGCCAACGGGTCGAGACCCTGGACTGGTTCATTCATTAATAAGGATATTGCGTGTTGAAAATCCTCTTGCGGGCGGCGGCCCTGATCGCCGCGCTGTCGATGACAGGTTGTGTGTCCTACACCGTCACCGGCCCTATCGGCGCCCCGCTGCATCCGGCTTCTGTCAGCAGCCCACGCAGTGCGCAAATCGCTGATGTGACGGTCAGTGCCGCCGACGTCAACGATGCCAACAAAACCGCGATCAGCCGATCCTTGACTCTGCAACTCAATCAATACGTGCGCACGGCCGGTTACTTCAAGCAGGTCACCGAATACCCCGTGCGCCTTGGCGAGCAGGATGTTTCGCTGAAATTCAACATGACGTCTCTTAAAGGCCATCGCGGCGTACACCCGGGCTACGTGCCCGGCGCATTGCTGACGTTGACGATCTGGATCTGGGTCAACGGTCCGATATTTGTCGACACCTTCGACTTGGCCGGCGACCTGGTGATTGTCGGTCGCGACGGCAAGGAACTGGCCAGCAGCAAGCAAGAGGTCAAGTTCGAGCGCAATGTGGGCCTCTACGGGCGCGAATACTGGGCCCCCACCATGGGCGCCAAACAACTGAACGAACTCGTCGCGCAACTGCTCGACACTGCCACCGCCAAACTGGCCAAACCGTAACCCCAGGGAGCACCACATGAAAGGATTGATCAAGCACGGCCTGGTACTCGCGGCAGTCTTGCTGACGGGCTGCGTGTCCTATTCGCAGCACGAACTGCCACCCGTGCAAACCTGGCCACCCACCGCCAACGCACCGGCACAGAAACCGACGGCGTACGTACGCACCACCGGGATGAACCAAATCAACGGCGGCCCCGCCAACGCCGCTGCCGGCGCTCCCGCTGCCCTGTGGGAGAAAGCCGTGGCTGATGGGTTCCGCCAGTCCAACCGTTTTGCACGGGTGAGCACCGATAAGGTCGACTCGGACATCTACGCCGACGCCACCCTGTACAACAACGAACAGTTCAGCATGGCCTCGGCGATCATCACTGGCGTGACGTTCTTCATCATCCCGTCTACAGCCAAGAACACCTTCACCCTGGAAACCGTGTTCAAGGACAAAGACGGCAAGGAACTGGGCCGAGTCAAGAAGAGCGAGTCGATACGCACCTGGATGCACCTGGTGCTGATCGTGGGCATCCCGTTCCAGGCAGACACCCGCGAAGTGGTAGAAGCGTTGACGCGCAGCACGCTGGATGAAGCGGTGCAGCGCAAGTTGTTCTGACCCGAACGCTGCGGATTCACACAAATCTAATGTGGGAGGGGGCTTGCCCCCGATGGCGGTGAGTCAGTCAACACATCATTGACTGATTCACAGCTATCGGGAGCAAGCCCCCTCCCACACTTTGTTTTGCGGTGTTGCTTAGAACGCGTAGCGCGCCTTGAGCATCACGCCGTCCGCATCGAAACCGCTACGCGCCTGGCGGGTGTAGCTGGCGCCGACGGTGAAGTCCGACACCTTGTAATTCACACCCACACTGGCCTCGTAGCTGTCACGCGCCACCGACGCACCGGTGACGGTAAACGCCGAACCACCGGCCACGAAGTTGGAGGTTTGCGCCACGCGGTCACCCATCAAGTCGTGGTAGGCCATCAAGGTCGCTTCCGGTTGCAGCGTCCCGGCGCTCAACGGCAGGTTGGCCGCCAAACGCACACCGGCACCCAACTCACCCACTTCATAACGCTGCGAAGCGGTGCTCAAGGCCGCCGACGAACCTTTCTCGGTAAACCCATCCATGCGCACGTTGGCATAGCGCGCGGCCACACGCGGCTCGATCACCACCGCCTGGGTCGGTTTGAAGCTGTAGCCGCCGATCACGCTGGCCGACAACACATTGCTGTCGTAGCTGCCCTTGGCCGTGGTGCCCGCAACGTGGCGCTTGCTGTCGTTCTCGTTATGGCCGTAGCTGAGGCTGCCATCCACGAACCAGTTCTGCAGCGCCCAGTTGCCGTACAGCGACAGCGCGTGGCCTTCGACGTCGGTCTTGTTGCCCAGGTCCGAATGAATGTTCGAGTTCAGGTAGCTGTAGGCCACGCCCAGGGTGGTGGTGTCGTTCAAGCGACCGTCCACACCCACCGCCATACCGCTGCTGTTGGCCGAGTAACCGTTGTTGCCGCCACGACCGTCCTGGTCCATGTTGCTGCTCAGGCCCTGCACCCACACACCGCCGACCTGGTGGCTTTCACGCTGGTCGGTGAGGCGGTTGAAGATCGCACCGTTGACCACGGTTTGCCCGGACAGGGCCACGTCGAGGGCGCCACGGTTGACGTCTGGCGTGAGCTGATCGGCGAGCTGCGCCAGTTGCTGTGCAGTCCCGGCGTTGGCCAGGCTCTGGAACACCGGGTCGTTCTGGTTGAGTTTACCGAGCACATCGTTTTTCAACACGTTGACCGCGGTTGCAGCCGATGCCCCCGCACTCACACCCGCCAACTCCTGTTGCACCTGCTGATCGCTTTTCACCGCCACCACGGCCTTGACCGTCTGCGCATCGGCCGAGTAGCTGAGCACGTCCAGCAACGACGACGCGCTGGCGACGGCCACGCCGTTGTTCTGCACGTTGGTGGCTTGCAGCAAGGTGTATTGCGTGCCGGCTTTAGGCGCCGCGAAGTCGCCCGGGTTGGCACTGACCGTCAGCTTGGAAGCCTGGGCCAGGTTGGCGGTGCCGTTAACGGTGAGATACGGCGTGGTCGGCACTACACTGTCGGCCAGGTGCATATCAATACCTGCGCCGCTGGCCACATTGAGATCGCCGGTGATGGCGGTGCCAGGTGCGGAGAGGTTCAGCGAACCCGAGTTGACCGACACCGGCGCAATGATACGGCTGCCGGTGAAAGCCGCCTGGCCGTCGATGTTGACGGCGCTGAGGTTGAGCAGGTCGCCGGTGATTTTGCCGCCGGTCCAGTTCAGGCTCGCAAGATTGTTGGCGTCGACGGCGATGCCACTGTTGCTGCGGATTTCGCCGGCTTGCTGGTTGATTTCAAAGCTCGCAACCTGCTCGGCCGTATCCACATGGATAGCAGTGCCATCCGCCACGATGAGGCCGCGGTTGACGATGCCGCGTGCGCCCGTGGCGCTGTTCTGCGCAAAGCTGGCGCCGGAAAGATCGAAGGCATTGGCAGACGCGCCCTTGGCTTCAATGGTGCCGGTGTTGAGGATGTAATCGAAGGTGCCGCCGTAGAGAAACAGCCCTTTCGCCTCATCGCCATTGGCGGAAATCAGGCCACTGTTTTCAATACGCAGGGGGCTGGTGTCAGTTTCCACTTCCACACCCCAAGCGCCTTCGCCTGTGGCGGTAATCGAGCCCGTGTTGAGGATTTTGCCGCCGATGGTGGTCGGCGTGTCGCCGTTGATGTCAAGGATCAACCCAATCGCGCCCGGGCCGGCCATGTCGATCACACCGGTGTTGGAAACGTCACCCGCAATGGTGGTGCCGTGCAGGTAAATACCTTCACCGCCGCCCAGGTAGCCGGGCGTCGTCACGGTACCCACGGGAGGCGTGGAGCGGATGGTGCCTGAGTTGATAAGGCTGCCACCAATGGTGGTGGGGCCGATCTCAAGCCCTTCATAGGCGCCGTTGCGCATCAGCACGTTGCCTGCCTGAACCACATCCCCGGTGACAGTGCTCGGGGCCAAACCGGTCGGGCCGGTCCAGAACATCGGGTCGATGGCGATCGCACGGATGGTGCGGCCTTGCGAGTCCAGCGTGATGTCTGCGCGGTTGATCAGCGAACCTTGAATTTGGGTGTTGGCAAATCCCAAGCCTGCGGGGTCGGTGGTGTTGGCGTCGACCACGCGGGAAAACTGACCGGTAATGGTCACCGGCTCGTTAAACGTCTCATTGGCCCAAATATTCTTACCCTGACCCAGGTCGAACTCGACTGCCAGCACCTGGGTGCTGATCGCGCCGACCATGATTGCCAACAGACTTTTCTGGAACTGCTTGCGCTTCATTTCAAACTCCATGAACTACAGAGGTCAATGCCGCCAATACGCCCGGCGGCAGTAGGTGTGCTGAGCGAAAGGATCAATTGATCCGAAGGATGTCCCCCAGGTGCCCCCGCAAATTCGGGGCGCGAGCCAATGCACCGCGAGCGGTGGCAGAAAGGGGGCCATAAAGGGGAGAGGTTCACATTAATCCTTAATGTCATTTGAAAACGATGCAGTCCATGCAGCCCGACCGATTGCGGGTGGGCGGGGTAAAGACACTGGGATAAACGAAATGTTCAAAGGCAAAGGGGGAGATGCTTCACAATGGATGGCATTGCGTGACGGGTGGTGCCATTGCGGTGATGCCTTGCGCGGTTTTGGGTGAGGGGCTTATAGTCCGGCGGTCGCCCAACAGGGTGATCGGATTTGGCGATCCGTTGACCGTATGCGAAAGCTTTCTGCTTGCTTGCAGGGGCTTCCGTACCCGCATTGCTGCTTTATGGCAGCTGTGCGCGGGAGACCTTCGGGTCTGCCGGAACTCGGTCCCGGTTCGCCAACCTGCGTACAGCTGTCACCCATTCGTTTGGCGACGACAGGTGACAGCCTCACTTACTGACCGAGGTTGTACCCATGAATAGATACATGCCCCTAACCGGCCACGACTGCACCGTCCCAGCCCTGATCATCGACACCCAGGCACCTCTCGACGTCCTTCACGACGCCGCCGTGCACCGCATTCGGGCCGTCACCCAACTGCTGGAAAACCTGGCCTTCCGCGAACAACTCAGCAGCGATGCCGTAGTGCTTTCAGACTTCGCCCACTTGCTGGCCATTCCGCTGCGCGATGGGTGTGATTTGCTGGATGTCATCAGTCGCAGGCTGAATGCCGATCCGTCCTGAGTGAAAATCGGGCGGCCTTTGTGTCGCCCGCTTTGGCCTCGTGCGGGGAGGGTAAAGGCTAAATAAACCTGCCCTTTCGCACTGCTCCGCCTCGATGACCAAGCGTTTACAAAGAACCTTCACAATTCTTTTTGTTAAATTCAAATCGGCCAATTTCTTTTACATTTTTGCTACCAAAAACATAAACGTAAGTACCGCCCAGCGAAAAAATGGATTGTTTTTCAAAATTTTCGGGATCACAAAAAATATTTACAACTGCTGATTTGGTAGCTTCCAAGTCAAAACTAGAAACATCAGAATCATAATTCAATAAAGAATAATAAACCGTTATAGTATGACTATTAGTCGCCTCCATACGAACAAGCTCTGTATTTTCGTCAACCTTCCAATTACGCGCGTGCGTTCGCGCGGTGACGATTATCAAGTCACTGAGGAAGGTTGGTTTGCTAGGCTCAGGCGTTTCTTCTGTTGCTTGTTTTATCAAGACCGCCGCTATACCAACAAACAACAGTGCAAAACCCCAGCGCCAAAATCCTTTTTTTGATTCCTCTGTCATTATGACTAGCTTCCTTCTACCGTTAGTTGGATTTTCTACTACCCTGTGGAATCAAATAAATCTGTGCCACTTTCTCAGCCCCTTTTTAATTTTGAGCTTTGTCAATCCATAGTCCTAAGCTCCGAGATCAAACCCAAGAACTCTGATTCAGTCAGCTCAAACTCCTCCCCTTCTTCCATTGCCATCAACAAGAGAAGTATTCGATCCATCGGAGGAGTAAACTCTAATCCATGACGCTGATAAATTTCAAACGCAAATTTAGAAATTCTACACACGTCGAACCCTGTGGAAAATTTTTTCTCAAGATCAATAGCAAGATCATTTGGCGCGTACATTCTTCCCGACTCTTGAATAAAGGGAGAATAATGGGGGCAGATTTATTCAATATGCCTTTAAACTCTAACTTGAATAAATCTGTTTCCTTTTCTCCCAGAGCTACCCCAACAAACTATAAACAAACAGAGAAAATGTTTCACACAACTTCTTAACACTCATATCTGCAGCGTCTATTTCCACTACAGCCCATTCATCATTTTTATCAAAACCGACACAGCGTCCCTGCATATCATCGCCAAAAAACATAACACCTTCGAATTGCACCGCAGCCTCATCATCAAAAATATCACTTGCTTCTAGGAAGCCGTTATAAAGCATGAATCCGGTTGTTTCAATCTCCCCACCTCCGAACTCCTGCAAAAACTCTAAGTAATCATCAGGAGCATTTTTCTGCCCTAACCTTATTGCATTAATACTGACATCATCTACAGCAGCCAAGCCATCAAGTAAATGCTCTTCTTTTTTACTCTTCAAAAAAGTTTTAATGTCCACCTTTACCCCCTACTTTTTATAACAAAAGGGGACAGATTTATTTAATATGCTTTTCAACTCTAATTTAAATAAATCTGTCCCCTTTCTCGCGTCATTTAACGCAGCACACCTGATCATCAGAAAGATAATAAAGCCCCTCGAGCTTTCCGCAAATGGAAGGAAGACCGAAAACCGGTTCTGAGGCATAAGAAATAGGCAGCTCGGATCTAATCGAACCGGCAAACTCCGAACTTTTCCACGATGGAGTTACTATACCGCTCCAAAAACTTACGGAGTCTCCCTTATCAGACAATACAACAGGCTTTACGTATTCAATTGCGGCATTGGAGTCCCAATATAAATAACCGCGATACACAGCGCCACTTTCACCAAAAAAATCAGTTCGAACGATAATCTGAAAATCTGAGCACGCTTCCTGTTCGGCGAGGGGGCGTACAGTTGATTCATCCTCCACGGTGTCGTCCATCGGAAAAAACCAAACGCTATAGCTATCAAGATCATCAATCGTTAGCTCATATACTTGTTTGTCCGACACAAATCGCCCCTATGTAATTAAACACAACAAAAGGAGACAGAATTACTTAATAGGTTTCTCAACTTTAATTTAAATAAATCTGTCCCTTTTCTCCGTTTACTTCCTCTCAGCCCCTTATTCAGCTCGCTTTCATTGCACGGTTCTAGACTTCACACTTTAAATAAAATTTTTCTCAGCATGACTTGCTTTTCAGCCTGGATTCCTACATCAGCTGTAAAACACTGCTCGCAAGCAACAATCTTCAAAACATCACCCAAATCTTCTACGAAAAAAAGTCGACACTCATCAACTCTTTTTCGTCCACGCCTAATGTTTTAAGCAAAGACTTACTAACCCACTGTGGCGCACCAACCGCCTCTATATAACCTTTCCTCAAAACCCAGCGCCCAGGATTATTTGATATATCTACAAGCTCTTGGGTAAGCGGAAAAGGTAATCCATTGCTTTTTTTAGGTAGATGGGAGTGCTCAATATTGGCCGCTTCGAAGGGAAAAATAGGGGTCAGACCACTACTCTTCTATTCTTTTAACTCACACTTTTCGGGCGTCCTGACGCACCCGGTGAAACTCTTTTACCTAATATCTCCGCGATCTCGGACGCAAACTTCTGATCGCCCAAAACGTAATTACCGTTTGTAGAAGATCGAATTTGTTCTATCAATCCAGATGAAAGCCGATCCTTGAATACAGATCGGTAAGCTTCGGCTCGTTGCGCGGTGCCGCTACCTAACTCTCGATAAACCGCATGCGGACTTATAAAGTCTGATAGCTCGCCCTGTGCGTTTGCCCTATAGCTGGTCCAGCGATAGTCGCCCGGATGAGCAACCATGCCCGCTCTGACCGGATTCATTTCGATATATCGATAACAAGCTAAAACATAGTTTTCTTGTTGAACCAAACAGGAGCGGAAACGGCCTTCCCACAATGTGCCCGTTCGTTGATATGTTCGATTGACATATTGAACATAGCGCTGCCCCAGCCCCTGCATAAGTAGGCCAGCCCCTGCGCAGCAGGTGGGAGTCAACAACAAATGAACGTGATTTGTCATCAAGCACAATGCGTGAATTTTACAGCCATAAAATTGAGCAAGCACGGCTAATGTATCAATGTAAAAAATGTAGTCTTCATCTGAATAAAAACACGCAGACTGATTGTTTCCCCGCTGTATTATATGCAACGGGATACCCGGCAGTAAAACCCTAGGACGGCGAGCCATATAACCTCCTAACTGGATAAGAGTTTACAGCTTAGCCGCCCATCAACAGGCCAACTAAATAGAATAATTACAAAAAATAAATCATATTTTTAAAGAGCAACTCTGCTGAACTCTAAAAAATGCAAAAACGTGGTCTGACCCCTATTCCCTGGTCTGCCCCCTATTCCCTCTTGATAAAACCGGCAAAAAAGAGGATCAGCAACAAAAGGGGACAGATTTATTTAATAGGTCTTTAAACTCTAATTTAAATAAATCTGTCCCTTTTTCTCGCAGAAGAGAAACTTATTTGCCGCCCAGTTTAAAATCATCTAGCTGCTTATTCATTTTTTCTAAAAAATTACTGGCAAAAGCATTATCAACCCTCAATAAAAGCCTCAAAACATCGTAAATTTTCCACCTATGAAGATCAGGTGACTCAATCACAAAGATGAGGTGCTCACGTAGCTCTGGAATATACTCATAAAATTTTTTATCCTCAACCAACCAAAAAAATCCGGAAATCTCAAAAGGTCGACTATTTGATAATTGAATTATTTTCTTAATTGGCTCAAAAATCTCACCCCTTGCTTCCTCGCCATGTCCTCTATCAGAGGAACGCGTGAAATATCCAACCAGCGCAGCCAATGCCAACTTGAATGTTTCGTCGTAACCATACAACCTATGAACTTCGAGTTCTCCAATTTCATCCGCACGGCATAAAGCATTGGACAAATAAGATAATCCCTCTCTATACCCCCAGCTAGTCAACAACCTCGCTGCGGCAAATCTAATGCTCTCCTCAGAGTGCCCCAATAGCTCAATGACACCTTGTACTCTGCTACGCGGGATATCCTCCGCATCTATATCCGTAGCATCAACCGCATAATCTGCATTTGGAGGAACAGAATAGAGCAAATCCTCTATGTCTTTTTTCATTCGTGTCACCTATTTCTTTACAGACTTAACATATTGAGAAGGAACGCAGCCTTTTATTAAGGAAAAATAGGGGTCAGACCACTATTCTTGGCCAACCAAATAGAATAATTACAAAAAATAAGTCATATTTTTAAAGAGCAACTCTGCTGAACTCTACAAAACGCAAAAATGTGGTCTGCCCCCTATTCCACACTATTCCACACCTAATATTTCCGCGATCTCGGACGCAAAAAACGTGGTCTGACCCCTATTCCCCTCTGACCGGATTCATTCCGATATATCGATAGCAAGCTAAAACATAGTTTTCTTGTTGAACCAAACAGGAGCGGAAACGGCCTTCCCACAATGTGCCCGTTCGTTGATATGTTCGATTGACATATTGAACATAGCGCTGCCCCAGCCCCTGCATAAGTTGGCCAGCCCCTGCGCAGCAGGTGGGAGTCAACAACAAATGAACGTGATTTGTTATCAAGCACAATGCGTGAATTTTACAGCCATACAATTGAGCAAGCACAGCTAATGTATCAATGTAAAAAATGTAGTCTTCATCTGAATAAAAACACGCAGACCGATTGTTTCCCCGCTGTATAATATGCAACGGGATACCCGGCAGTAAAACCCTAGGACGGCGAGCCATATAACCCCCTAACTGGATAAGAGTTTACAGCTTAGCCGCCCATCAACAGGCCAACCAAATAGAATAATTACAAAAAATAAATCATATTTTTAAAGAGCAACTCTGCTGAACTCTAAAAAACGCAAAAACGTGGTCTGACCTCTATTCCTCTTTCCCTATGGAGAGAGAAAAGCAGAAAATTACTGACTAGCAATCAACGGAGCCGCTCAATCAGATCCGCCTCGATCTGACCGAGCAAATTATCCTTATCTTCACCATTTTCCACAATCAAATAATTCCCTATCTGACTGTCGTGATAAACAGTTAACATAATCCCATTACATATCAACACCCAACGTCGAGAATAAATATTATCAGCGATTTGAACTGGGCTCGCCTGCCAATATTTTTTTAAATATTTTACAATCGAGTCAAAACCATCCCAATCAGAAGAAAAGCCTAAATGACACTCGACTCTCCCATCAGAGTTAACTCTTTTAGTTATAATTGGCAACGACTCATCCATTCAGTCAACTCCAAGACGCTTATTAACTTCCGCTCTAGTTCTTTGAGAACTGTCTAAAATAGCTTTATAAATATCATCACCTGACAAGCCCTGGGATTTTCTGTAGTCGATCATTTCGGACCATGTCATATTAGGTTCCTCTCCAATCAAGCGATCTGCACTTACCCTATCTGACATAAACTCTCTAGCTTGAGCTCTATTTTCATTTCTCATATCAAAAGCTTGTTTAGCTTGAGCTTCTAAGGGTGCACTTTTATCGACACGATCTAGAATTTTCGAATCCTTATTCAAATACCATTGACGCGCTTGTAGATTTGTTTTTGTACCTCTTAGTGGATTATCTCCATATAGAGCGTAAAACTCCGAACTTCTGAGGTTAACGATATCTGGACTGAAAGAAGTCCCTTCTAGTGTCGGTGTACCACCCGAAAATTCAATAGGCTTGCTTGGCAGTGTATTTGCGCTACTACGTAGAGTCCAACGCCCTCCAATCCACTCAACTGCCTTGCCGCCCACGCCCGCGGTAATTGCCCCCGTAGCTGCATCAAACACAATTCCGCCAAGCTTATCCGGGGTTGCAAAAATCAGCTCGTCGCCGGCCCGCTCGAGGCTCTGTGCTGGTATGGGGCTATTGATCCAATTGACACCATCCTTACCAGCCTGAAGTAGATTTGCCGGGATGTCTGTCAGATGAGTGATCGTGTCATAGACCTTACCTGGCCAATCTACAGCCCTATCAACAAACCCAGATCCCATCTCGCCGGCGATATATCCCAACTCGTGAGCGGGTTCATAGCCAGTCCAGACTAGCTCGCTTCTATCGATTCCATTCCAATAAGAATCCAAGGCATCCTTGTACTCTCCAGGCGTCATTCCTTCTTGATAGTTGGCTAAATCCACCTGACGAATCTGATCAGCTCGCTCCATATCTCGAGCTTTATCAAGACTGTCCATCGCTTGCGTGATACTTCGCTTACAACCGGCGACATCTCCCCCACGTGCATTACATCCTTCACGCGCTTTGTCCGCCGCTTCTATCTCCCCATGCAATAGCCAGTTGTACTGAGTAGCGTTGCCCGCCACCCATGCTCCGGTCTGCAAACTCTCACCGTCAGCATCACTGTCCACCGACGCCGCAAGCACACCAATCAACTGCGAGCTCATCACCAGCAAGCTCTTTCTCTTATCCTCCGGCATGCTGGCGTACTGTTTGGCGAGGCTGTCTACCAGGGCTTCGTTCACACCTGCTGCCAACGCACCAGTACGGAAATCGCCGCCAGCGGCTTCAGCTGCCAGCCCGCCCATCAACGCATGCAGCCCAATCTTGGTGATACCGCCGTCGGCGAACCGATTCTTGGAGACGTCACCAATCATGTTGAAACCATAGGCAGCAAATGCATTGGCAAGGCTGCTTTGCAATGCATCCCCGAGGCTGGCTTCTCCTCCCAGCGCTTTAGTCAGGATGGCCGATGTGCCGTTTTGCAGAACCTGGTTCGCAGTAAATTGACCAACACCTTGCCAGGTACTCAATGGGCTCGCAGATGTCACTGCGCCCGAGTTAGGCAGCGCAGTAGTAGTGCCTGTCTGCGTGCTGGTCCAATCGTCATAGAACCCTGCGGTCAGCCCCGCGGTAACACCCGAGACAACATAGCCCCGCATCGCATCGCTGGAGGTTACGTCCTTGACCACCGCGCCTAAATTGCCACGGTTATTGATCGTGCTGATAGCACCATTGCTCGCCATACCGGCAAGCACAACGCTGCCCGCAGCATTGGCCCAGCCTGCGGCAGATGTGGCTGTGGCAGCAGCCGTCGCCCCAGCCATCGAGGTACCAGTCCCAGCGGCGGCGATTGCGCCGCTGGCTGCCCCCATCGTGAAGTAGGTAACAATGATCGCTATGACAATTTGCGCGCCGGCGCCCAGGCCGGAATTACTGTATTTGAAGCTGTCGTGCAGCTCTTTGACCTCGCGCCAGTCAACATCGCCACGCTGCTCCATTTGCTTGATCCAGGCGAGGCTTGGGTCCGCCTGGACCATCGCGTCGATGGTCTGGCTTACCGTGTTCTGGTTAACCTGCCTTACATCAATTTTCAAGCCGTCCACGGCCTTGATTGCCAGCTCGCCCTGCGCCACCAACTCACTCTGACGCAACGTCTCGTCGGTATTCCCCTTACCCTTGGCGCTGGTCCACGCCAGGTCACCCTTGCTCTTCTCGTGGCTCTCCTGGTGCAGGTCTTTGACCGCCTCGAAGGTCACCGCGCCGCCACTGGTGATCGCTAGGTCCTTACCACTCTCAAGCTTGGCCCGCTGATACAACTGATCACCGCCACTGACCAGCGACAGATCACCACCAGTCTTGATCTCAGTCCCCACATTCGTGACGCGTGTCACCTCATCACGTTTGGTCTTCTTCGCGCCCCAGCCACCCTTCTCCTTCATGTCGTAAAGGCTGTAGGTGCTGTTCTGCGCAGCCAACAAACTCAACTTATCCCCGCTATAAAGATAAGCCTCATTCCCTGCGCTGATCCTGCTCGCCACGATCGTGGTATCACGCCCCGCCTGGCTGACAAAATCCCCACCCGCCGTGAGCACGCTTGCCACTTGGGTAGTCTGGTCGTCCGCGGTCTTGATGCGTTTTTTGCCGTGTTTTTCCTTGCCCTCGACGTTGTGCATGTCGCTGACCGAGGCGACGTTGAGGTCGCGGCCGGCGGCGATGTTGAGGTCTTTGCCGGCGGTGGCGGTGCTGCCGATGATGTTGACGTCTTGCCCGGCCTGCATGTTGAGGTTGCCGCCGGCCGTGACGCTGGCGGCGAGGTTTTTGACGTCGGTGGTGATGCTGGATTTTTCGCCGCCGTCGCGGGTCTCGTGTTTGACGCTGGTGTCGCTGGCGGCGATGAGGTTGAGGTCGCGGCCGGCGGTGAGGTTGACGTCGTTGCCAGCAGTGAGTGCGCCGCGGTTGGTGAGGTCGCGGCCGGCGTCGATGGCGAGGTTTTCGCGGGCGACGATGGTGCCGGCGCTGGTGTCGGTGAGGGTGCGCATGCCGACGCCGTCACGCACTTGGATGGCGGTGGTTTCGTTGGTGATGTCGCCTTTAAGCGCTGTGAGGCTGACTTGCTTGCCGCGAATTTCTCCGGCCATGGCGTTGCGGATGCTGTCTTGGGCCAGCAGGTTGAGGTTGTTGCCAGCTTCGACCAAGCCGCCAGTGTAGATACTGCCGCTGCTGATGGCGGAGAGGTTGTTGCTGGCGCGCAGGGTGCCGACGTTGATCAGGTCGCCGCCGGTGACCAGGTTGAGGTCGCGGCCCTGGATGAGGCTGTTGCCGCGCACGTTGCGCGAGTCGGCCTGGGCCAGGTACAGCACCGGCACGAGGACGGTCTGGCCGTCGATGACGCGGTTTTCCATCCACACGATGTCGTGGGTCAGGGCGCCGACTTGCTGGTCGGTGAGGGCCACGCCCAGGCTCAGGCGCAGGGCGTCTTTGCTGGCAAGGCCGTTGTCCATCAGGTAGCGGAATTGGTCGGCGTCGCTGTAGAGGCCGCCGGCGAGGAAGCGTTGGCCGGTCTGCGCGAGTACGGCGTCGCGGATCAGGCGGGTTTCGTACTGGCCGTCACCGAGGCGGCGCCAGGCGTCGTCGGAGGTGTAGCCGAGCTTGCCGAGCATGTAGTCGGAGCTGAGGAAGCCGGATACGGAGGCGAACTCGGGGTTGGTCTCGATCAGGTAGTGGCTGGTGGGGTCGGCGCTCTTGACGAACAGGCCGTACTCGCCCTTGGGCAATTGGAAGGTAGGCGAGGTGGTGGGATCGACCGGGGCGAAGGCGGTGCCGGTGTAGTCCACGGGCACGAAGCCGCCGCCGGGGGCCACGCCCACGACGGGCAACACGCTGCCTGGCGCCTGGGCGCTCGGGTCGTTGGCGTGTTTGCTCAGGTTGATGTTGATGCCGCCGACGGGGATGCCGGTCTGGTCGTCGCCGAGGGTGCCGGTCAACTGGGCCAGGGTGTTGTTGTGCAGCGTGCCGTTTTGCAGGGTGCGGGCGACGTTGAGGTTGACCGTGCCGCCCGCTTGCAGGGTGGCGTCGTAGCCGGGGCCGCCGTTGTTGGTCCAGGTGGTGACGTCACTTGCGTAGGCGAAAGGCCGGCTATTGGGTGAGCGGCTTTTCAGTTCTTCGAAGCGCGCCTTGTCGAAATTGCCAGCCGCCGTGGCCGCATTGAACGCGGGCACGTCGACATATCGCATGCGTTCAAACAAATCGTCGGGAACGTGCCCTGGCGTGCTGATGACAAGCTTGCGCTGGCCCGTGCGCGTGGCCGCGCCCTGGTTGAGCAGGTCACCGGCGGTGATGCTCAGGTCGCCATTGGCGGCCATCAGGCTGTAGCGGTTCTGCACATTGTCGCCTTGCAGCTGCATGTTTTTGCCCGCCACCAGGCGCGCCGCGACCGAATCCTTGGTCGCCGCCTCAAGGTACGTCTCGTAGATGGTGATCTCGCCACGTTCCCAGTTGTCGCTCTCGTCGCAATGCTGGCCACAGACCCAATACAGGCTGCCGGTGGTCAGCGTTTGCCCGAGTTCGAATTCGTCTTTGGCGTTTTCGATAAAGCCCGCATTGATGCCGATCGAGCCTTCGCTTTCCACGGTGCCGGAACGGTTGCTGAACAGCACGGCACGCCCGCCATCGCGGGCGGCGAAGCTCAAGTTGCCTTTGCTGTAGACGTCGCCATAGCTATTGCTGAAGCCATTGCTGCGCAAGGTCATGTCGCCGCCGCTGAACAGCAGCGTATCGGCGGCATTGGTAATGCCGTTGATTGCCGTGAGGTTCACGGCGCCCTGGGCACCGAGGGTGCCACGGTTGTTGATTTGCGCGGCGGCGATATCCAGCTGCTGGCGGGCGGTGAGGAAACCGAGGTTGTCCAGGGTGCCGCCCAGGGTCAGGCGGGCATTGGTTGCGGCCAGGCGGCCGCCGTTCTGGCTGAGGTTGTTGGCGGCGACGGTGAGGGTTTGCAGGGCCGAGACGCGGCCGCTGTTGGTCAGGTCGCCGGTGGTGATGCTGATGTCACCGTCGCTGAGCAGTTCGCCGCCGTTGTCCAGGCTCGCCACGTTGAGAACCAAGCCCTTGCCGCTGGCCATGCGGTCGCCGGCCTTGAGGGTCAGCCCTTGGGCGCTTTTGTAGGTGAGGACTTCGTTGAGTTGCACGCGGCCCAGGCCGTCGACCTTGCCGAACGCCCAGTCGGCGGTGCCCATGCCATTGATGCTGCCCTGGCTGCCCATGAGGCTGGCGGTGTTGAGGCGGAACAGGCCGGTGCCGGCGTACTGGATCTGGCCGGCCTGGTTGTTGAGGCTGGCCGCGTCGAGGCTGAAGGCCTGGCTGCCGAATTCGAGGGTGCCGTTCTGGTTGTTCAGCGCGCCGCTGAGGTTGAGGCTGCTGGTGGCGCCACCGAGGGCGCGCAGTTGGCCGCTTGCGCTGTTATCCAGGCTACCGCCGTTGAGGCTCAGGCCCTGGTTGGCTTCGATCAGGCCACCTTGGTTGGTGAGGGTGGCGCGTGAGGTCAGGTTGAGCTGGTTGCCGCTGATCTGGCCACCCGCACTGTTATCGAGGCTGGCGCCGCTGACGGTCACTTGTTCTTTGCCGAACAGTTTGCCGCCACGGTTGGCCAGGGCTTCGACGGTCAGTTGCAGGTTGCCGACCAGGCTTGCCATCAGGCCGCCGCTGCCGTTGTTCACGCTGTCAGCGGTGACGGTCAGGCTGTCGCCTTGCACCGTACCGCCCTGGTTATCCAGGCTGGTGGTGTGCAACTGGGTGAGGGCGCCACCGCTGAGGATCAGGCCCTTGCGGTTGCTCACATCCTGGCCGCTGTAGCTCAGACCTTCGACGCCGGCCAGCAGTTGGCCGTCGTCGTTGTTATTCAGGTGCCGGGCGGTGATGTCCAGGCGCTTGCCGCGCAGGGTGCCGCCGTTGTTGTTGAGGGTGGTGAGTTGCTTGACCAATACACTGCGTTCGCCCGCGTCGATCTGGCCGCCGACGTTGGTCAGCAGGTCGCTGACGTTGAGCACCACGTCGCCGCCATCGCTGACCAGCGCGCCCTTGTTGCTGTTGTTGAAGCTTTGCGCCGTCACATCCACGGTTTGGCCGAGCAGGATGCCGACGCTGTTGTCGAAACGCTCACCGCGCAGTTGCAGCAGGCCTTCGCTCTGGATGCGGCCCTGGGCGTTGAGCAACTGGCCCGGGCCTTTGAGCAGCAGGCTTACGCCCTGGGCGCCACCGGCCAGCAGGCCGGCGTTGCGGTTGTCGAGGCCGGAGGCGCGAACGTCGAGTTGGTCACCCACTACGCGCCCGGCGCGGTTGTCGATGTCACCATCGGCGACGTCGAGCAGCAGTTGCTTGCCGACGATCACGCCGCTCTGGTTATCCAGGTTCGCGGCGTGCAGTTCGATATTGCCCTGCCCGGCCTGTAAGCGGCCCTGGGCGTTGTTGAGCTGTTGGGCGGCGGTAAGGCTCAGCTTGCCGGTGTCGGCGCTCAGCACGCCGCCTGCATTGCTGCTGAGGGTGCCGGCAGTGACGTTAAGGTCGGTACTGGCCTGGGCGAAGCCCTGGGTGTTGTTGAAGCCGTTAGTGACGGTGAGGTTGAGCGCGCCGCCGTCGGCCTGGATCAGGCCCTTGAGGCTGTTATCGAGGTCGCTGGCATTGACGGTGGCGGTCTTGGCCACCAGCACGCCGTTCTGGTTATTGAGCTGGCCGGCGTTGACCGTCAGGTCGTTGGCGATGATTTGGCCGCCGCTGTTGTTCAGGTCGGCGCTGGTCAGCACCAGGCTGCCACCAGCCATTTCGATACGGCCCTGGCGGTTGTCCAGGGACGCGCTGTTGAGCGTGGCGGCCTGGCCTTCGCCGAAGCGGATCAGGCCGCCGAGGTTGACGATGGCTGGTGAGCTGATCGCCAGGCTTTGTTCGCCGAACAAGCGTGCGGTGGCCCCCTGGTTGGTCAGTTTGGCGCTGCTGACCTCGACGGTCTTGGCCTGGATGATCGCGCCCTGGTTGGTCAGCGCCTGCGCGGCGGTGATCGCCAGTGCGCGGCTGGCCAGCAGGTTGCCGCTGGTGTTGACGGTCTGCGCATTCACCACCAGATCGCCGGTGGTGTTGCGGCTGTTGTCGGGGGCAACGCCGGCTTCGATGATGCCGGCGTTAGTCAGCGTGGCCGCGTTGAGTTCGATGCGTTGGCCGGCAGCCACGCTTTTCTGGTTGACCAAGGCTTGGGCGCTGGTGACCTGCAAGTTGCCGTTGGCGTAGACCTTGTCGGTGAGGTCGACGTTTTGCGCAGTGACCTTGACGTTACCGGTGGCCACCGTCTGCGCCATGCTCAAGCGCCCATTGGCATCGAGCTGAATATCGCCGCCACTGGCCGCCAGGGTGCCGTCGAGCTTCACGCCCACGCCGGCTTCGGTGCCTACCAGTTTGATCGCGCCGGCATACATGCCGCCCAGGGCCGAGGAGTCAATCGCCAGCTCCGGCTTGGCGCTGCCGTCGTCGGCGCGGTGGGTGGTTTTCAGGGTTTGCGCATCGACGTCGTTACGCCCGGCGATCACGTTGAGTTCGCGGGCATTGATCTGTGCGTTGATCTTGGCCGAGCGGGTGATGATGTCGAAGCGTTCGACGTTGCTGGCGTTCAAACCCTCACCGTCGATGGTCACGGCGCCGCCATCGACATGGTAGCGCTGCAACTGGCCATTCTGGTCGATCACCGGTTTACCGGTGGTCAGGGTGACGTTGGGGGTGTTGATAAAGCCGCAACCGCTGCAGGTGATGCCGTACGGGTTGGCTACGATGACCTTGACCGACTGCCCCGCCACTTCGGTATAGCCGCGCAACTGGCTGCGGCTACCGCCGTTGACTTCGTTGAGGATGACGCTGGCCGCGCCACCCTTGAGGTTGGGGTTGCCAACGATATAGCCGCCCAGCTGTGTGTTGACCAAAGCGCCGTTGGCGTTGTTGAGGATCACGCCGTTGGGGCCGACGTTGTAGTCCTTGAACTGGTTATGGGACAAGCCCGCGCCGTTGGGCGTGGCGATGTTCACCACGGGCACGCCATTGCCCGCCGCACCCACGGTGGTGCCCGGCGCACTGACCACGATGCCTTCGGCCTGGGCCAGTAGCGGCTGCCAGAACAGCGCATTGGCCAGGATCAGCACCAGCCCGCGCTTGGGCAGGCCGAAGAACGAGTTGCGCGGCTTCAGGGCAGCAGAAGGTTGGCGGGCCAGGAAGGCAAATTGGCGAACATCCATTGTCAGTTTCTCGTTGCAGCGCGGCGTTGAATTACAGGAAGAAATCCATGCGGAAGTAGATCGGCGCTTCGCGCTCGGTGACTACACCGGGTCTTTCCAGCGAGTGGGCAAAGGTCACGCTGGTGCTGACGTTTTTGCCGCGGGCGAACAGCTCCAGGGAGTTGCTGGACACCCGGCCATGGACGTTGTCGTTGTAACGGTCGTTGCGGATCACGCCCTGGTCATAGCCGACGCTGGCGCCGTATTCGAAGAAGGCCGGGCGCATCCAGTCGAGGGTCACCGGGCGCGCCCAGCGCACTTCGTTGCGCCAGTAGCCGCCGCTGTCGCCGGTCAGCAGTTGGTCCTTGAAGCCGCGCACCGAGGCGGAGCCGCCGAGGCTCATGCGTTGGGGCGAGAACAGCGGGTCTTCGCTGCGTTGCCCTGTGGCCAGGCTGCTGAAGCTGAACGACTCGCCCCACAGGCTGAAGGGTTGCAGGTAGCTGACGGTGGCGGTGTATTTGCGGTAGCGCGAATTGGGCTGGCGCCGGCCGATGGAATCACGCTCTTCCTGAGACTGGGCGTCGAACAAGCCGATACCGTTCTGCATGCCGAGGTCGAGGTTGACAAAGGCACTGCCGATACGCCGCCCGTGGTTGATGCCCAGTTGCAGTTCGCTGAGGCGGTTGCTGCTGGATGCGGTGCGCGCATCGAGCACGTAGTTGTTGGTACGCAGATGGGCCAGACCGACGTTCACCGAAGTCTTGCTCACGTCGTCGCGGTGGATCACCCGCTCGGCGCGCAGCTGGTGGTTCTCGTTGTCGCCATTGAACTTGAATTTGGTGCTGTCGGTCATGCCAAAGGTGCGGTAGTCGCTCTCGCTGTAGGTGTAGCTGAAGTTCCACCAGCCCCACGGCACGTTGTAGTAGAGCATGGTGTTCTTCGAGGTTTTCTGGTGGTCACTGATGGCATCGTGGCCGCCACGCAACATCAGTTGGTCGCCGAGGCCCAGCGGGCTGTCCCACTCCAGGCCCGCGCCCCATTGCTGTTCGCCGGTGCTTTTCTGCCCGTCGTTATTGCGCGACAGGCTGGCGCGCCAAGGCTTTTGCGCGGTGTTCTTGACTACAACGTCGCTGCCGCCGACTTGCTTGCCGGGGGTCAGTTCCATCTGCGCCTGTTTGGACGGCAGGCGGTTGAGCTGGTCCACCAGTTGCTCGATCTCGCGCAGGTTCAGTGCTTCGCCGACCTTGCCAGGAAAAGCCATGGTCAGTTCGCGCTCGGTCACCGTGCTGCCTTCGACGCTGCGCAGGGCTTCGAGCTTGCCTTCGACCACCAGCACTTGCAGGTGGCCGCTGGAGAGGTCTTGTTGCGGCAGGTAGGCGCGGCTGGTGACGCGGCCTTTGCCGAGGTAGTAGTCGGTGATGGCCTTGAGCAATTCGTTGAGCTGGGACACGCCCAGGCACTGGCCGATATAGGGCTTGAGCAGGCGCTCGCGGTCGGAGGCCGGCAGGCTGTCGGCGCCTTTGAGCTCAATGTCTTTGATCGGGAAGCAGCGGCTGTCGGCGGGCGTTGCCGGGGCTTGGGGCTTTTGCGTTTTACCGGGCAGGTCCTGGAGTTCCTGCAGACGCCGCTGTTGCTCTTCAAGCAAGCGGTTCTGCCGGTCGCGGATCAGGTCCTGGTCACCAGGCGTGGGGGCGGCGGATGCGCTGTTCAGGCTCAGGCAAGTGAGCAAGGCACATACAAGAAACCGAGTCCGTGGCAATAGTGAGGACATGTTCGATCCATCGAAAATCAAGGGCCGGCAAACTAACATCGAACTTCCAGCTCGCCTAGAAACTGGCGAAGTTGGAACTTCCGACTAGCTAATCTGTTAACCCGTTAATTACTAATAATAAATTTTTATCAAAAGAGTCTTGGCCGGGCACATGGAGTGATTATTCCGACAAGTGGCGACCGTTTTGATGGCGATTCGACGAATGAATTTTTGATAGCCATTATTTAGCCATCAAGTTTTGTCGAGATAGGTTAGTACCGAGGAAGGGAGAAAAGTTCGCGAGGGTTTTGTGAATTGGATCCCATTTATCGGAATTTCGACGTTAGGGTTGCCATCTATAAGGTGGGACATAACCAATGTGGGAGGGGGCTTGCCCCCTCCCACATTGGGTACTCGCAGCATTGAGGATATCAGCCTATACCCTTGTCTTTTTCTGCGCCTGGCACCAGGGCCAGGCCGCGGCACTCGACGTCGCGGGAGACGTGGGACTTCACGTTTTCCACACCGCCCTCCTCGTTATTGTGGATCACCAGCACGCCGGGTTTGCGAAACTGCTCCAGGTGGCCATCGCCCAGGTTGAAGCTTTCACTCAGGTGCTTGTCGCTCAGGGCATTGGCCTCGGCGCGGCGCTGGGCAAACTGGCGGCCGCGGCGCTGTTGATAGCGCGCCCAGCCGATCAGGATCAAGGCATTGAACAAGGCGATCCACAGGTAGATCTGCAGGGTGTTGAGCGCGGCAAAGATCGGCGCTTCGATGCGCGGGCCGCCATGGGTTTCGAGCATGGCGCCGATGCCACGTGCCAGCAGCCAGACCAGCCCGCCCCAGGCCAGCAAGGTCAGCAACACATCGATGATCCACATCACAGGGCTTTGGCGAGTTCTGACCAGTTTCATGCTCACGCCTCCTCTTGTGCAGGTTTGATACCGCGATCCGGGCTGACCCAGCGTGCGCGCTTCTGATGCTGGTTGAACAACACCTTGGGAAAGCTCACCAGCGTGGTGAACAGGCTCACCAGCCAGAACACCATCGGGTACCACACGGTCCAGAACAGGGTTTTCCACAGGTCTTTTTCGTAGCGCCGGTCGATCAGGATACTCACCGCAAACTGCAGCAGGCACACCATCGCCAGCACCAGGCCGGTAAACGCGGGCGGCACCAGGGAGTCCACGGTAATCGCCGCCGGCAGGGTGACGAATTTACCCATGGCCCAGAAGACCACCGAGAGCAGGAAGGTGAACGCCCAACCGGTGGACAGGCAGTATTCGAACAGCAGCGGCCACAGGTAGCGATGGCGCCATTGCCAGATGCCACGGATGTTCTTGAACAATACTTCGGCACCGCCCTGGGCCCAGCGCAGCCGCTGCTTCCACAGGCCGCCGACGGTCTCGGGCATGAGGATCCAGCACAGTGCACGCGGCTCGTAGAAGATCGACCAGTGATCCAGTTGCAGCTTCCAACTGACATCGATGTCTTCGGTGATCATGTCGGTGCTCCAGTAGTCGATGCGGTCCAGCGCCTTCTTGCGAAACGCCACCACCACACCCGAGACCGTGAAGATTCGTCCGAACACCCTTTGGGTGCGCTTGATCAAGCCGATGATCGAGGAGAACTCGCCCACCTGCACCCGACCGATCAGGGTTGAGCGCGTACGGATACGTGGGTTGCCGGTGACGGCGCCCAGGCGCGGGTTGTCGAGCATCGGCGCGACCATGTAGGCCGCCGCGTTTTTGTCGAGCAAGGCATCGCCATCGATGCACACCAGGTATTCGCTGCGCGCAGCCACGGCGCCCATGCGCAGGGCTACGGCCTTGCCCTGGTTCTGCGCCAGGTGCAGCACGCGCAGGCGTGGGTGTTGCAGCGCCAGGGCATCAAGCACCGCGGCAGTGTTGTCGCTGGAGCCGTCGTTGACGGCGATCACTTCGATATTTGGGTACACCTGGGCCAATGCGGCCGCCATGGTGTCGGCGACGTTATCGCCCTCGTTGTAGCAAGGAATGATGATCGAGATCAGCGGCTCGCCGGCCAGGGTCGGCGCGGGCGTGTCTGCTTCCCACGGCCAGTGACGCTCCCAGTGCAGCCAGAAGTACAACCCGCCGGCGATCCACAGCGCCGACATGAACAGCGGGTAGAAGAACACGAAGTCCATCAGGAACTGCCCGGTCACCAGGAAGATCAGGCCCAGGGGCAAGCCCAACACCAGTGCCAACACGAATATAGCCAGGATTCTGTCGATCATGATCTAAGGGTTCCACTGGTTGGAAAGGGCCGGACGTATGGTCTTCAAGTCCGGGGAGTTCTCCAGGAAGTTGTCCGGGTAATAGCCGAAACTGGTGACGCCCTGGCGTTTGAGTACACCCATCCATTGCGCCAATTGCGTAGCGCTGATATCCGGTGCGGCTTTGGTGCGCCAGTCTTTGGCTTGCAGCTCGAAGACGGTTTTATCCAGGGCGCCGGGGCGCGCCTTGACCGTGGCTACCAGTTTTTCCAGCCAGGCATTGGAGTCTTTGAGCGACTGGCCTTCCATCAGCGGCATAGCCATGGGCGCCGTCCAGTCGTAGGTCTGGAGGAAATCATCAAGGTTCTGCGCGAACCAGGTTTCGCTGCCAGGGTTGAGCATCGGCTCGGCAAAGATATTGCGCGCAGTGAGTATCTGCGGGCCGCGAATGGCGCGGACCTTGACGGTCAACTCGTTGGTGAAGTCGATCAGGTAGCGGCTCTTGAAGCGCGTCCAACGCTGCATCAGCGCAGGGTCGGCACGCAGCGCGGCGATGTTGTCCGGCAGGCCCTGTGCGGCGTAGGCCTTGAGTGCAGCGGGGCTGGCGTCTTCAAAGTCGCTGAGCAGCGCATCGTCGTGGTAGAGCACGCCGTCGATGGCACTGTTGCTGGTGCGCGCCAGGTCTTCATAGATCTCGCCAATCATCTGTCGCACTTTTGGATCGAAGGGTGACAGGCGCTGGTATTGATCCGGATCGGTGCCGACCTTGCCGGTTTGTGGGTCCCAACGGGTGACGCGTGGCAGCTTGGAGTCGAGGGCGAAACTGAGTACCGGCATCCACGCAAACACGCTGGCGTGGGCACGGGTATGCAGCTGCCAGGAGACACGGTTGAACAGGTCGGCACGCATCGGCAGGTGGCGGTTTGGGAAGTACAGCGAATGCACCAGGCCATCGCCCTTGGGGTCGGCGTAGGCTTGCAGGAACACGGTGACAGCGCCCATATCCACCACGCGCTGCACCAGTACGTCGAGATTGTGCGCCTGCTGGACCGGGTCGGGGTCATAGACATGATCAAGGTCCACGTGCAGCACGCGCAGCGGTGCCTTGGTCTGCACCGCGACCATGCTGCTGGCGAAGTGTTCACCATCCGGGTCGGAGGCCACCAGGAAGCGCGGGCTGTTCATCAGCTTGTTCGAATCATCCAGGCCGTCGTCGAGGGTCAGCGCCATCTCATAGCCGTGCTCACCCACCACGGCGAGGGTGGTGCCGTCAGCCGCGCCGTAAGGCCACACCCACACCCGCGGCGCCTTGCCGGTGACGGTACGGATCTTGTTGGAGATGGCCGCGACGTCCGTGCGCATCCGCGCCTGGAACTGTGCTTCGGTTTCGTAGCGACGGGTCGCCGGGTCATAGCGACGCGTAGTGGCGGCTGGCTCCAGGTTGCCCTGGGGGTTGGCGAGGATGCCTTTGTGGTTGGCGTCGGTATGGGCGGCGATTTCCACCAGGCCCGACTGGGACAGTTCGCGGATCTGCTGCCAGGT
This sequence comes from Pseudomonas libanensis, assembly GCF_001439685.1. Taxonomy (GTDB): domain Bacteria; phylum Pseudomonadota; class Gammaproteobacteria; order Pseudomonadales; family Pseudomonadaceae; genus Aquipseudomonas; species Aquipseudomonas libanensis. The sequence continues at coordinate 50,150 of NZ_JYLH01000001.1, read as the reverse complement.
CAGGAAGTCGCCCCGTGCCCGTGGTGTACCGGCGAAGTCCACCGGCTGGTTCAGCGGCGTATCGATCCAACTGCCCACCGGCGCCAGCACGGCCGGCCAGTTGTAGGCCCGCAGAATCGGCATTACGCGGGTGTAGAAGCTTGAGTAACCGTCATCGAAGCTGAGCATCACGGCCTTGGGCGGCAGTGGCGGCCCGCCCCGGCGCGCAGCGAGCACCTGGTCGACGCTGACCGCCTGGTAGCCGTTCTCCCGCAGCCAGGCCAGTTGCTCGATCAAACGTTCGGTACGCACCGCCACCACGGCCTGGTCGGGGTCGTTGTCCGAGACGTCGTGGTAGGCAATGCCCAGGAAATGGTTCTTCGGCCACGGCGCTTCGCTGGCCAGTATCGGCCGCTCGGCAGGTGGAACGAATGGCGCGGGTTGCTGGGCGCAGGCGGCGGCCAGCATTACACCCAGGACCAGAAAGCAACGGCTGAGGAGGGTCATGGTCAGGCTCTTCTAGAAACGGTAAGTGAGGTCGAGGAGCAGGCGCAGATCACGTTCGCGCTCGCCGTCGTAAGGTCGGCTGACCAGGCTCAGGTTGGCGCCGGCTTCCAGCACGTCATTCCAGCGAAAGCGTTGGCCGTAGCCAATCAAGCCAATGCCACCGGTGGAGTAATCCTTCTGGCTATAGGTGCCTGCGCCAACCTGGAACTGCTGACTCCACTGGGTCTCGTAGCGGTGATACAGCACATGGTTGACGTTGACGGTGGGCAACACGCTGAAGTCGGACTTGGGGTTGAAGTAGATCGTGTCTTCCTTGCTGTTGCGGCTGGCACCGACGTCCAGGCCCAGCTCCACTTGTACTTTCGGCGAGCTATAGATGCCTTCGCGGCCCGTGAGCAAGGCTTCGACGCGGTCGTTGCCGTCGCTGAAATGGGACGGGCTGACAGTCAGTTTCCACTCGCGGCTTTCATTCGCACGCCAGCGGATAAAACCGCTGCCGCCGTTGGCCGTGACCCCATCATTCAACGCCCGCAATGGCGTGGTGTTGAGCAGGTAGCCAAGGCTGCCGCCGTACTGCCAGTGGTCGTTGATGTCGCGGGCGATCGACACGCTCGCGCCTTGCTTTGAGCCATCGCCATAGGAATGGTTGGACACCTCGGCTTCGATGGTCATGTCGCGGGTGCGCCGCTCCACACCCACACGCTGCCAGCGGTGATGACCGGTGCCTTCGGCAAAATCGGCAGTGCCGTAGCCGACGCCGGCAAACACGCGCCAGTCTTCGTCGATGGGCGGGGTGTAGATCACACTTTCTATGCCCCAGTCGCGGCTACCCGACACCGCGCCGGCTTCTTGGTTATTGCCGCCACCGAAGCTTTTACCGGTGTAGGCTTCCACCCGCACTTCGGCCATGTCGTGGACATCGCGCAGGCGCTTGAGGCGCTGTACCTGGCGGTTGTCCGGGGCACGGGCGACGACGTCATCGGTGAGCAGATCCAGTTGCCGCCATTCCTGCAGGTCCAGCGCCGTGAAGCCTTGGGACATTTCCACACCGATGTCGCGGGGGCTCTGGTTTTCAGTCTCCTTGAGGGAGTCTTCAGCGCGCCTTGGCCATTCACGGGCCCGGTACATTTCCGCCTGTGCCAGGCGCACACCGATGCTGCCGGGGGCTTTGCTGCCGAGGTCTTCCAGGGTTTGTTCGCTGGCATCCAGGTCAGCCCCATAGGTGCCGGCCTGGGCTGCCAATTGCTGGGCGTCCATCCACTCGTCGTTGGGGTTGCCAATGGGCAGGCCCTTGAGTTCGACCCGAGGTTTCTCGGTGCGGGCCAGCTGCGTGGCGACCGCACGCGCCTCATCCACTTGGTCGTTTTCCAACAGGGCGTAGAACAGGGCCGTGCTGTCTTTGACGTGATCGCCAACGTCGGCGTCTGCTGCGGTCAGCGCCTGGCGGTACAGCGGCGCGGCTTTTTCCGGCAGGCGCTGATCGAGGTAGGACGCGGCCACCCAGCGCACGGCATAGGTCGGCAACTGCACGCCCTCGGCCGTGAGGGTTTCGTACTCGCGGATCACCTCAGCCGTGCGCGCCCGCGCCTTGAGCGCACCCAGGCGGTCAATGCGCCAGCCCACCACATCGTCGTGGGCAGTGGCGTCCGGGCCCCAGCGGCTGATCAATTTGTCGTAATCCTGCAGAGCGCGATCAGCGATGACATAGCGCTCCTTCTCAGTGCGCGTGGCGAACTCGGCCATGCGCACGCGCTCAGCGGCAAGGTCGCCTTCCAGGCGGCGCTGGGTCACTGCATCCACCAGGCCTGGGCGCTTGGCCGACAGGCGCAGGGCAGGCTCCGGCATGCGGGCTTTTTGCAGGGCGACGATGTATTCACGGGCCACTTCCGGCTTGTCGCCGGCACGGATAAAGGCTTGGTCGAACTCGAACAAGGCGTCGTAATTCAAGCCGGCGCGTGTCAGCGCATAACCCAGGGCCATGCGGCGGTTCGGGTCATTGGGTTGGGCCGCCACCATCGCACGCAGGCGTTGCACCGCCTCGTTGGCTTTACCGCCATCGGCCTGGGTCAGGGCCTGGCCCAGTTGCAGGTCGACGTTATTCGGTTCACGCAGCAACGCCTGGCGATAGACCGCCTCGGCCTGGGCCCACTGCTTTTGATTACGATAGGTGCGCGCCACCGTGGCGAGCGCCTGGGTGGTGAGGTTGCGGTACTTGCCTTGTGCCTCGAACACCTTCAGTACTTCGGCGTCTTGCCCGGCCCAGCCGGCGATCACCAGGTGGTCGCTGACCTGGCCTGGGGTCTGGCGTTCGGCGGACAGCTGGCGCAACTGGGTCAAGGCGGGCGTGAAGTGACCGTTGCGGGCCTGGATGATCAGGGCATCGTAGGCGGGATCGGCAAACGCAAGGCCAGGAACCAGCAATTGGCTGCACAGGGCGGCCCCGATAAGCAGACGCAACCGGCCTGAAGCACTGTAGGGGAGGTTTCGCAGCATATCGTGAGCTTCCTTACACACGGAAAGCCCTAACGATAGGTGATCCTGAGCGAAACGCATCAGGGTGTCGGCGTCTCGGGACCCGACCTAGCTTTCCTGGAGGAACTATCTCTTAGGGAAGTAGGGGGAAGCGCAATTTCGAACAATTGTTCAGAATTGTACGATCGCGATTTTTTGCCAGGCGCAAAAACAAGTGTGGGAGCGGGCTTGCTCGCGAAAGCAGTCTGTCAGTTCGTAAATCATCGACTGACACTCCGCCTTCGCGAGCAAGCCCGCACCCACATTTTTTACTGCATTTGCGATTTATTGGGCGCCGCTGACCGCACCGACTTTGGACATCACAAAGCTGATGAACTGCTCAACAGTCATCTTCTGGCCGTTAAAGGTCACTTCGTTGTTGGCGTAGTGCAGCTTGGAAACCACATCGGTGCCCACCAGGGTCGCCATTTGGGTACCGACCGCCATGCTGCTGACCATCTCGGCCGCCATCTGCGATTGCTGCTCGATGGCCTTCGGGTCAGTCACGCCACCGACCTGGGCTTGCAGGGCCGCCACGTCGCTGATCATCGGCTTGGACAGGGTCAGGTTGGCATCCAGCAGCGCGACCATTTGCTTGCCCAGTTCAACCGGCGGCAGTTCCATGGACGTTGGCTTGGCCAGGTCGACCACCAGGTTGAATTTGCTTTCGCCGTGGGTGGTTTTCAACGACAGGTTTTCCACGGCCAGTTGCGGCTTGGCGGCCAGCACCTGGTTGACGTTGGCTTCGGCCAGGGTCTGCTCGGCTTCGGTCAATTGCAGTTCCGGCACCGGTTGGCCGGCGGCGGCCGCGGCTTGCACCGGTTGCATCTTGTCCTGGTAGAGCTTGGTCAGCACCAGCATCGCCGGGATATCGACGTTCTTCATGCTCACGGCCATGGCGGCCGAACCGACAGGCTTACCCTGGTAGCCGATCTCGTCGATCTTGTAGTCGACGCGACCGGCCAGGTTGTTGTCCTTGGCTTGGGTGGAGTCTTTCTGCTCGAAGCCCTTGAGGGTCAGCACGGCTTTTTGCGGGCCGAAGGTGAGCTTGGTGTTGGTCAGCTCCACGGTGTTCTGGCCGGTGTAGAAACCGAAGCTGGATTTCTCCAGGTTGCTGGCCACGGTCAAGCCAGCCAGTTCGGCTTCGAACGGTGCGCCGTTGGCATCCACCGCGGCGACCTTGAGGCTGTTCATGAAACCGTCGGCCTTGACCTTCTGGCCTTCGGCGCTGCTGTCGAAGTCCAGGTTGGCGCCGGAGAAGCTCACCGAGGAGGTGTCGTCCTTGAACTCCAGGGGCAGCAGTTCGATGTTGCCGTTGACCGAGCGGCTATAGCCGATATTCGCCACGCCTTTGAGCGGCGACACGTCTTTGCTGGCGGCGAACCATTTTTCCGTGGTGGGGTTCTTTTCCAGTTCGTAGTGACTGGTGGCCATGACCGGCAGCCATTTGAGGGTCACCAGCCGCGAGAATGGCAGCGGGCCGTGCTCGATGTGGTCGACGAACAGCAACTCGGGATTCGGGTTGTCTTCACCGAAAACGCTGCCCTGGCCCTTGAGGCGATAGTGCGCGGTGCTGCTGAACACGCCACGGTCCAGGGACACCAGCTCCAGGGCCAGGGTGCCGTCGACGCCAGCCATGGAGGTCTGCAGCTCTTTGTTGGCGTTCTGGATCGCGGTCTGCAGAACCGGCTCCAGTTGCTTGCCGGTGTACCAGGCACCGCCCGCACTGACGGCGCCGATGGCGACAACAAAACCCAAGAAAACAACGGCTGGCTTATTCATGAAGTGACCTGATCAAATCCTGTGAGAAGTGGGCTGTCTTCCTTGAACCCCGAAGGGGTTGGCTCAAGCCCGCCGAAAACGGGGGAAGATTAGCACTGGCGGGCGCAAACGGCCCAACCTTTCAGAGGGATCAGTTCAGCCATGGTTCAGGAGTACTCCAGCTCGATTTCATCCAACTGGTGATCAAAACTCTTCAACCGTGCGGTCCAGGTGTACACCAGCACCTCGAATTCGCGGTGTATCACGGCATTGCCGGGGGTGTCGGCCTTGGGGTCGCAGAAATCCAGCTGATAGCGCTCACGGGCCATTTGCGTGGCCACGTCGGACAATTCCCGCGCGTTATTCAGCCAGTGCCTACCATCGTCTACCTGTCGATCCAGCAGCACACATTGTTTTTTCAGGACTTCGAGGCTTTTTTCCAGCGGGGTGCCGGTGAGGTCGCCCATGACTTCCTGGAAGGTGCGCCCAGGCTGCCAGTAGCTGCCCCAGAAATAGCGGTCGAATACGGTTTCGACCCGGCGCAGGGCGACCTTGGTGTCCCAGATCGCGACGCGGGTCTTGCCTTGTTCGAGGAGCTTTTTCTTCACCCGTTGATTTTGGTAGGAGGCCCAGGCAACGACGCCGATGGACAAGGTGCCGATCACCAGGCAGGCGCTGTCGAGGAACACCATGGCCTTGTCGAGTTGATGGGCAAGCATGACGCCATAGAAATACGCGGCCGATAACAGGACCAGTGCGAAGAGCACGCACCAGAAAGCGGGAGCATAAGGGTTTTTCATTATTGGAATCCCCATGAGCAAACGCAAACTTTGTCGGGTGAAGCGTCACGGCGCCTCCCCTGACAAAGCATAGCAATCACCTCACGGTTTGCCGGGTTTTGTACCTTGCGTTCGTCCGCTTTCCCAACCGCCGCCCAAGGCCAGGAACAGATCGATCTGGCTCATGGCAACCTGGGTGTTGGCCGCCGCCAGTTGCGCACGCATCTCGGTGTAGGTACGCGTGGCTTGCAGGTCGGCCAGGAACGATTCGCGGCCGGCCTGGAAGAAGCGGTGGGTCTGGTCCGCTGCCTGGCGCGCCGATTGTTCGGCTTCGGCCAGGGCGTCGCGGCGCTGCAACACGGCGGTGTATTGCGCCAGACCGGTTTGGGTTTCGCGGATGGCGTTGAGCACCACGCCGTCGAAGTGGGCCAGGGCGCCCTGGGTCGCGGCTTCGGCTTCATGGATACGTGCGCGGGCACCGTTGGTCGGTAGGGTCCAACTGATCATCGGGCCAAAGCCCCAGCGGTTGGTGGCCGGGGTGCCGAGGTTTTCCAGCAGGCCCACGGTGCCTACCGTGGCGCCGATGCTGATATCCGGGTACAGCGCGCCGGTAGCCACGCCGATGCGCGCGGTGGCGGCGGCCAGTTGGCGTTCGGCTTGGCGCACGTCGGGGCGGCGCTTGAGTAATGTGGCGCCGTCGCCTACCGGCAGCAGTTGGGCGATGTGCGGCAGCTCGGCGCAGGTGTCAGTGCCGGCCGGCAGCTGGTTCACCGGTTTGGCCAGCAGCATCGACAATCGGAACAGCCCGGCCTGGCGCGAGGCTTCGTAGCGCGGCATCTCGGCACGCAGGGATTTGTATTGGGTTTGCGAACGCGTCACCTGAGTTTCATCGCCGCGCCCGGCATCGCGCAGGCGCTGGGTCAGTTTGGTGCTCTGGGCTTGCAGATCGAGGGACTGGTTGGCAATTGCCAGCTCTTCATTGGCGGCGCACACCTGGGTGTAGGAACGCACCACATCGGCCACCAGGGTGATGCGGGCGATATCGGCAGCGGCCTGGGTTGCGTCGGCACTGGCCTTGGCGCTTTCGATGCCGCGCTGCAAGGTGCCGAACAGGTCGAATTGATAGGAGGTGGTGATGCCGACGCTGCCGATATTGCCCACCGGGACTTTATCCGGCAGCAGGAACGCTTCGCCAGACTCCTGCAAACGCTGGGCCTCGGCCTTGGCGCCGGCACTCCAGCCGCCAGCGGATTCGGCTTGCTGCACCTGGTAACGCGAACGCTGCAGGTTGGCGGCGGCCACGCGCAGGTCGGTATTGGAGGCCATGGCCTGCTGCACCAGTTGGTCCAGGCGTGGGTCGTTGTACAGCTTCCACCAATCGGCCGGCACCGGCGCCGAGACCACTTTGCTGCCCTCGCCCATGATTGGCCCTTGCAGGTCGCCACGGTTGACCGCAGCCTGGTCCGGCAATTTGTAATCCGGGCCTACCACTTGGCAGGCCGACAGCAACAACCCCAGGGAAGCGGTTGCCAGAAGCCGCTTCATGGTTTGTCCCCGTCTTTAACTTTGTCGTCGATGATCGACACCGTCGCCGTGCGCCCGGCAATCATGCGAAAGTCCGCCGGCACCTCGTCAAAGGCGATGCGCACCGGGATCCGCTGGGCCAGGCGCACCCAGCTGAACGCCGGGTTGACGTTGGGCAACAGGTTGGAGCCGCTGCTGCGGTCGCGGTCTTCGATACCGGCGACGATGCTCTGCACATGCCCGTGCAGACGAGCGTTGTCGCCGATCACGCGGATATCCACGCCCATGCCGACGTGGATGCCGTCGAGCTTGGTCTCTTCGAAGTAGCCGTCAATGTGGAAGGAATTGCTGTCCACTACCGACAGCACCGGGCGCCCGGCGGTGACGAATTCCTGGGTGCGCGGTGCGCGGTCGTTGACGTAGCCGTCCACGGGGCTGCGGATCACCGAGCGGTCGAGGTTGAGTTGGGCGGAGTCCACCGTCACCTGGGCTTCGGCCAGGGCCGACTGGGCGCGGGCGACGCGGGACTGGCTTTCTTCCAGTTGCTCGCTGGGCACCAGGTTTCCGAGGCCACGGTTACGCCTGTACTCGCGCTGGGCCTGGGCCAGGGTTTCCTGGCGGTCGGCCACGGCGGCCTGGGCTTGGCGCAGGGCCAGCTTGAAGCGGTCCTGGTCGACGGCGAAGAGCACCTGGCCCTTGGTCACCAATTGGTTGTCGCGCACGTCGACGCGCTGGATCAGCCCGGACACGTCCGGGGCGATCTGCACGATGTCGGCGCGGATGTGGCCGTCACGGGTCCAGGGCGCAAACATGTAGTACATGACCATGCGCCACACAACGACGACCGCGAAGCTCACGATCAACAGCGTCAGGACGACACGGCCGATGGTCAAAAAAGGTTTTTTCATGTCATCAAATATCGACTGAGTGAGTCCACCGCGCCCAGCAACAGCGCGTATAGCCCCACATTGAACAATGCCCGGTGCCAGACCAGGCGATAGAAGTGCATGCGCGTCAACAACCCGTGCACCACCAGAAACAACACATAGGTAATGCCCATCAGCACCAGCAGCGTGGGCAGGAACACCCCGCTGATATCCAGATCACCGATCATAAAGGCGCTCCATCGGGTAGCGGCGCTTCCATTTCCGTGCCGCCAATGAATTCCACGCCGGGCAACAGCGCCAGGCGCAGGCCGGCCAAGGCATGCAGCAGGTGCAGGCGGGTGTCGTCTTCGTCTTGCCGGCCCTGGCCGTTGAGAGCGCGGCGCGTGCGGTCCAGGGTCATCAGCAGACCGCTGGGCGCGGGTAAGCGTTCACCGGCCTTGAGGCATGCCTTGAAGTAACCGCCCACGCCTTCCACCACTTGGTTGAGCAACACCCTTGGCACGCCGAGGATACGCGGCGAGTAGGCCAGCAGGTCGAGCAGGTTCAGTGCTACGCGCAGATCGCGCAGGGCGCTGCCGGTGTCCTGGCCGGTGAGGGCCAGGCGCGGCAGGTGCTGCATCAGGCGGTCGAGCATTTGCGCGGCCATGTGCCGGTGTTCGTTCAGGGTTGCGGGCTCGGTCAGGCCAACGATGTCACGCCAGCTGAAACGGGTCAGGCGCTTGGCCGCCAGTTCGGCGCCGAAGGGCCGGGCGATCAAGGTCCACACAAACGCGAACAGCAGGCCCACCGGCCCGGCCAGGTTGACGTTGGCGAAGTTGAGGAAGTCGGCGTCATAGGCGCCCTGGATGCTGATGAACGACGAGGTGTTCACCAGCGTCAGCAGCATGCCCAGGTAGAACCTTGGCTGCACGGTAAGCGTGCCGATGCAGATAAACGGCACGGCAAAAGCCAGCACCAGCATGGGGAAATCGTGCAGGTTGGGCAGCACCAGGAACAGGTACAGACTGGCGAACAGCACCGACATGGCGGTCCAGAAAAAGAACCGGTAGATCTGCGGCGCCGGGTCGTCCATCGAGGCGAAGAAGCTGCAAGCGACGGCGGCCAGGATCACGGCGCTGCCGCCATCGGTCCAGCCCAGCAGAATCCACAGCACCGAGGCGACGATGATCGCGGTGACGGTGGAAAACGCCGAGTAGAACATCAGGCCACGGTCGAGGAATGGCGTGAGCCGGCCCAGGCGCCAGTGGCGGTAGACGGCGCGCCAGGTGTCCTGGCTTTCGCATTGGATGGCGGCTTGCAGGCTGCGGCAGTCCTGCCACAGGTCGATCCATTCGCCCAGGCGGTACAGGGCGTTGGAGAACAGCAGCGTGTGGCGGTCATCCAGCGCTTCGCCCTGGGGTTGCGCGGCGTCAACCTTGTCGCGCAGCTCGCGCCAGCGTTCCAGGGGCGCCGTTTCGGTGGTGCTTTGCAGCCAGGCGTTGGCGGCTTCCAGCAAGGGTGTGAGCCGGTCAAGAAACTCCGGGGCGCGATGCTCGATGGCGTACACCGCGTCATCCAGCGCATCGACCACCGGCAACAGGTGAATCATGCGCCCGCGCAGTTCCTTGGTGTTGCGTACCGTCTGCGGGCGTGCGCCTTCGTGGGGCAACTGGCCGATCATCAACTCGAGGGTATTGAAGGTGGCAACCATGCCACCGCGCAGGTTGCTGACGGCTTCAGGGTCGACCTGGCGGGTGAGAAAGCGCTGGCTGTAGACCTGGGCGTCGCTGAACCACTTGGCCACCGAGCCATCGAACACCGGCATCAGGCGCCGCGGCCAGAACATCGCCCCCACCACCGCCGCGACCGCGATGCCAAGGAAGATTTCTTCGGTACGCGCCTCGGCCACGTCCCACACCGCCAGGGGGTTATCCACCACCGGCAGGGCGATCAGCGGCAAGGTGTAGCCGGCCAGCATCAGCGCATAGTTATTCGCGGTACGCAGGTGCATGGAGAGGAACAGCAAGGTGCCCGTCCACAACGCGATCACCACCACCAACAGGTAGGGCGACTGCACGAACATCGGCACGAACAGCACCGCCGCCGCCGCACCCATGAAGGTGCCGATGGCGCGGTACAGCGCTTTGGAACTGGTGGGGCCGACAAACGGGCTGGAGACGATATACACCGTGGCCATCGCCCAATACGGACGCGGCATTTGCATCAGCATGGCGATGTACAGCGCGATCATCGACGCGGCGAAGGTACGCACGCCATAGAACCAGTCGCGGGCAGGCGGAAAGCCGGTAAAAAATCCGTTCAAGACGACACAGCCTCGGCCGCCTCGAAAGCCCGCAGCACCCGCAGTGCGGCTTCCAGATCCGGGGTGGCGATGTCCGCCAGGACTTCGTTACGCAGGCGCACCAGTTGCGCCTCCACCGCCTGCACCAGCTCACGGCCACGCTCGGTAAGGCTCAGGGCCTTGGCACGGCGGTCGTGGATGTCTTCGGTGCGGCACACATAGCCGTCGCTGCACAGCCGGTCGAGCAGGCGCACCAGCGACGGGCTCTCCATGCCGGAGGCCTGGGCCACCTTGACCTGGTGCACACCGTCGCCCAGGCGGCCGATCATCAACAACGGCACGGCGCAGGCTTCGGAGATGCCATAGCTCACCAGCGTGGTCTGGCAGATTTTGCGCCAGTTACGGGCGCCCACCACCATGCTGCTGCTGAGGTTCATCTGGAGTTGTTCGAGGGATTGAGGCACTGGATAGTTCGCATACAGTTAGTTTGCTAACTATTAATATGGTGGAGGGACGAGTCATCGTCAAGTTTTGAAACAATTTCACGGATGAGTGGTGGGATGCGGGTTGAGTAAAGCGGGTTGTAGGGTGGGTATCAGCAAATCGCGATGTTCGCCATACGACAAACAAAATGTGGGAGCTGGCTTGCTTGCGAAAGCGGTGGTTCAGTTGAATATTCAGTGACTGACACGCCGCCTTCGCGGGCAAGCCCGCTCCCACACTAGATCAGCGTTGGCTCCAGATCTGTTGTTCAGCCTGCCCATCTAAGCGTTTGAAGGCTAGGACGGGAACGCTGGTGGGGTTGGTTTGAAGCGGCTTGTATTGGTCCATCGATAAAACCTCACAGATAAGGACTTGAACCTCCTGCTCCCGTCGCCATACGAGAAAGGGTGGCAGCTGTACGCAGGTTGGCGAACCGGTTATCTGTGAAACCCGGCAGATCCGAAGATCTCCCGCACACAGCCGCCATAGACCGTCAGTCGCCTCTACCTTTTTCCAAACGCCATCCGGTAATGACGATGTATATACTTCGTGCATACAAAGCCTGAGGATTTGCTGATGTCAAAATTAGCCGTTTTTACAATGAAGCTTGAGCCAGAGCTTCGCGATCAGTTCATGGCTGAATGCGAAGCCTCCCATCGTCCCGCATCGCAAATTGTACGAGAAATGATGCGTGAATTCGTTCAGGCCCAGCAGCACTCGCGAGAGTACGATGAATTCCTACAACGCAAAGTTGATGCTTCACGTGCATCCATCCGCGCAGGCCGAGAGGTTTCCAATGAAGATCTGGAAGCTGAATTCGCAGCGAGGCGCGCTCAAGTAGATAGTCAGGGATGAGGGTCGCGTCCATCGCGGGCGCCTAAGAAGACGATTTCCCGACGTCTAGCCGAGGCGCCAGCCAGGCCAGCAGCCGCTCGACGCACTGCTGCACCGACAAAATGCCCGTGTCCAGCACCAACGCCGCATCCGGCGGCGGCTCATAGGGCGAACCAATGCCGGTAAACCCTGGCAACTCACCACGTCGGGCACGGGCGTAATGACCTTTGGGATCGCGGCCTTCGCACACCTGCAGGGACGCGCTGCACCACACCTCGCGGTAGTCGGCGCCCAGCCGCTGGGCAAACACTGCCCGCAATTGCACCTGTGGCGCAATCATCGCCAGGATCACGATCTGCCCGTTGTCCACCAGCAGCGCCGCCAGTTCGCTGGCGCGGCGGATGTTTTCGAGGCGGTCGCTGTCGGCAAAGCCCAGGTCTTTGTTGAGCCCGACGCGCAAGGCATCGCCGTCGAGCACGATGCTTTGCCGACCTTGTTCGAACAGGGCAGCCTGCAGCCCCTGAGCCAGGGTCGACTTGCCGGAGGCGGGCAAGCCAGTGAGCAGGATCGCCACGGCACGATGACCATTGCGCGCCTCGCGTTGACCACGGGTGATGCTCGCCGTCGGCGCCACCAGGTTACGGGGCAACGGCATGCGGCACCGGCGCGGTGATGTTGCCGGCGGCCCAGGCCGATTCACGGCTGGCCAGGGCGCTGGCGATGTTTTGCACGCGGTCGGAGTCCAACTGCTCGGGCAGCGGGTCGAGCCCGGCGCTGGCGAAGATCTGGCCGTAGGCGTTGCGCAGATCAGCGTAGGCCAGGTCGCGGCGCAAGTCGGCCTGCAGGGTGTTGAGTTCGCCCTGGATCAGGTCGAGTTCGCCCAGGCCCGCCGCCGCGTGACGGTTGCGCAGTTGGGTGAGAATTTGCCCATCGATGTTGGCCAGTTGTTCGTTGGTCTTGAACTGGCGCACAGCGTCCTGAAAGTTGGCGTTAGCCACGTAGACCTGGGCCAGCACCGCGATAGACATGGCCTGGCGCCGGGCGGTGGCGACTTCTTCACCGGCCTTGGCCACGTCGATGGCGGCAGGAGCGGAGATCACGTTGAACAGGTTCCAGGTGATTTTGGCGCCATAGTCGGCCCAGCGGTTGTCCACCAGGAACGAGTTGCTGTCGTAGTGGCCACCGGCGGAGAACTCCAGGCCGGGCAGCAGGCGCAGCATGGCTTTGCGGGTTTCGGCGGCGCTGATGCGGGTCTGATAGTCCTGCTCGCGCAGTTCGGGCCGATTGGCCAGGGCTTCCTGTTCCAGGCTCGCCAGGTTGACCTTGAGCTGGGGCACCACGTAATCGTCCGGAGTGGCCAGTTTCAGGTCGGTGCCCATGGGCAGGTTGATCAGGGTCGCCAGTTCGGTCTTGGCCAGGGACAAGGCGCGGCGCTGCTCCTGCAACTGGCGCGTGGCTTCGATCAGCGAGCGCTGGTATCCAAGGGCCTGGACCGGATCGCCAATGCGCTGTTCGCTCATGTTCTGGCTGTCGGCCTGGGCCTGGTCGACCCGCACCATCAGGTTGTCGATCTGGGTCAACAGACGCTCGGCCGCCACCGCTCGCCAATAGGCCGAGCGCACGTCCTGGACAATGGTGTTGATGACCTTGCGTCGACGCTCCTGGATGATCAGGCGCTGGTCGCCTTGCTGTTTGGCACTGATGTAGCTGACGCCGAAGTCGAGGACGTTCCAGACCATGGTCAAGTCCGCCACGCGACGATTGCGGTCCTGGGACGTCGACGGTTCCAGGGACTGGTTGCCGCTGAGCACGCTCTGGCTGCTGGAAGCGTTGGTGTTACTGCGCCCGGCATAGCCGGCCGACAGTGCCATGCGCGGCAGCATGTCGAAGCTGGAGAGATCCGACTGGCGCTTGGCCAGGGCTTCTTCCATCATCTTCAGGCGTCCCTCGAGGTTGTATTTCACGGCGCGGGCCATGGCCTGGTGCAAGGTAAGCGGGCCGCTGAGGGGCTCCTGCCCCGTGTACATGCCGTGCAGATCATTGCGGGCGCGTTGCTCGCTGACACTGCGTTCAATCGGCTCACTGGTGACCGCGCAACCGCTGATCGCCAGCGCCAGCAAGCTGGCGCCGAACAACTTATGACGTGTATTCATCCTTGTACTACCCCTGTTCCTGCGCCTAAGTATGTTCAAGCCTGCATTTCGCTGATGCCGACTTGTTGCAGTGCGTGTGCCATTTCGATCACCTGGCGACGTTCGCTATCGTTGATCTGTTGCAATTGCTGACCAAGGGTCGGTGCGCCAAAGACGCCACGCAGGCCTTGGGCCGCATCGCCGCGGCCCTTGATCGACGTGCTGTCGAACGCTTTGAAACCTGTGTCGCTGCCGCCGGTGTCGCGGTTGAACAGGCCCGACAACGTGCTTGAGCCGAACACCCCGCCATCGCCACCGCCGAAACCAAGGAACCCCCGGCCACTGCCGTCCCCGCTGCCGTCGGTACTGAACACCTGGGCGATAAAGCTGGGCGACGAGGCACCGTTGTTGATGAAAATGCTGCCGATGGGCGGCAAGCCCCCACCCATCTCACGTTGTTCGAACAGCGGCGGGAAACCGATGGGCGAACCCAGATCGCCACCCGGACGGCCGAAGATGCTCGGCTGCAGCGGCGGGTTCGGCGCGTCCTGAGGCGTCGTCGGCGTAGTGACACGGAACAGGGGGTCGCCCGTCAGCGCGATCGTATTGATCGCAAAATTGTTGGAGTTGGCAAAACCGCTGCCGGCGTTGCCCGCCAGGTCCACCACCAGGCTGGAATCCAATGTGATGAAGTTGCTCGGATCGTTGATATTCGCTGCCGGTGTCAGGGTCGCGGTCCAGGTCTTGCCGCCATCGTTGGTAGCCAGGTTGGACAAGGTGCCGTTAGCCACGCTGAGGTCATCGAGTTCGAAACCGCTGACCTTTTCACTGAAGGTGAACGTCACCGTCGTGCTCTGCCCGACCGTCAACGTGGGGTTGGCGATGCTGATGGTTGCGGTCGGCCGCTCTCCATCGAGCGCAAAGTTGTTGGAGATCACGATGCCGCTGCCGACGTTACCCGCTGCATCATGCACCAGGCTGGCGTCCAGGACGATCAGGTTGGTGGCGTCGCTGATGGCCGCCGTGGGCGTCAAGGTGGCGGTCCAGGTTTTACCGCCATCGCTGCTGGCCAGGTTGGACAACACAGCATTGGCCACGCTCAAGTCTGACAGGTCGAAACCGCTGACCGCTTCACTGAAGCCGATGGTCACCGTGGTGGTCTGCCCGACGCCCAGGTTATTGTCGGCCACGGAGATCGTCGCGATTGGGCGCACCGTGTCGACGGCGTAGTTGTTCGAATCGGTGATGCCCACGCCTGCGTTGCCGGCGCCGTTGATCAAGCCGGTATTGTCCAGGGTGATCAGGTTGCTGGTGTCGGAAATATTGGCGCTTGGCGTGAACGTGGCCGTCCAGGTGACGCCGCCGTCGGCGGAAGTCACATTGCTCAGCGTGCCGTTGCTGACGCTCAGGTCGCTGTTGTCGAAACCGCTCACCGCTTCGTTGAAGGTGATGGTCACCTGGCTGGTTTCGCCGATGTTCAGCGCTGTATCGGCGACCACAATGGTGGCCGTCGGCACCTGCGTATCAACGCTGTAGTTGGCGGAGTTGCTGGTACCGGTTCCGGTATTGCCCGCCGCGTCGCTCACGCCGGTGTTGTCCAGGGTGATCAGGTTGGTCGTGTCCCGCACACCCAGAACAGGAGTGAAAACGGCGGTCCAGGTCAGGCCGCCGTCGCTGCTGCTGACCGCGCTCAGGGTGCCGTTGGCAACGCTGAGGTCATCGTTGGTCAACCCGGTAACGGCCTCGCTGAAGGTGATGGTCACCACCGAGGTCTCGCCGACACTCAGGTTGGCATCGGCCAGCACAATCGTTGCGGTTGGACGCTGGGTGTCGAGGGTGTAGTTATTGGAATCAGTGGTGCCAACGTTGGCGTTGCCGGCCAGGTCAACGATGCCGCCGGTGTTGAGCGTGATGACGTTGCTGCTGTCGGTGACGCCATCGGTCGGCGTGAAGGTGGCGGTCCAGGTGATGCCACCGTCGCTGCTGCTCAGCCCCGAAATCACGCCGTTGGCGACGGTCAGGTCAGCGCTGGTGAACGCCGTCACGGCCTCGCTGAAAGTGATGGTGACCAGGGACGTTTCACCGATGTTCAGCGCGGTATCGGCCATCACGATGGTGGCGGTCGGGCGCAGGGTATCGACGGCGTAGTTGTTCGAATCGGTGATGCCCACGCCTGCGTTGCCGGCGCCGTTGATCAAGCCGGTATTGTCCAGGGTGATCAGGTTGCTGGTGTCGGAAATATTGGCGCTTGGCGTGAACGTGGCCGTCCAGGTGACGCCGCCGTCGGTACTGCTCATGGTGCTGAGTGTGCCGTTGACGACGGTCAGGTCTGAATTGTCGAAACCGCTGACCGCCGAGTTGAAAGTCACAGTGACCAACGACGTCTCGCCGATGCTCAACGTGGTATCGGCAATCACAAGGGTCGCCGTCGGCACGTTGGTGTCGACCTGGTAGTTGTTGGAATCGGTGGTGCCGGTACCGGTGTTGCCTGCCGCATCACTGATACCGGCGTTGTTCAGCGTGATCACATTGGACAGGTCGCTGACCCCGAGGGCCGGCGTGAATGTGGCGGTCCAGGTGACGCCACCGTCGACGCTGCTGACCGCACTCAGCGTACCGTTGGCCACGCTCAGGTCCGAATTGTCGAATCCGCTGACCGCCTCGGAAAACGTAACGGTCACCAGCGAGGTTTCGCCAACGCTCAGCGCGTTGTCAGCCACCACGATGGTCGCGGTCGGGCGCTGCGTGTCGACGGCATAATTGTTGGAATCGGTGGTGCCGCTGCCGGTATTGCCTGCCCCGTCGACGATCCCGGTGTTAGTGAGGGTGATCAGGTTAGTGGCATCGCTGACGCCCGCCGAAGGCGTGAACGTTGCGGTGTAGGTGATGTTGTCGCTGGTGCTCAGGCCACTCAGGCTGCCATTGGTGACGCTCAGGTCGGCCAGGGTGAAACCGGTCACCGCCTCGCTGAAGGTGATTGTCACCACCGATGTTTCGCCAACGGCAATGGCCGTGTCGGCGACCACGAGGGTGGCGGTGGGTCGCGCAGTGTCGATGGCGTAGTTGTTGGAGTCGGTGGTGCCGCTGCCGGCGTTGCCCGCTGCGTCAGTCACGCCGGTGTTGTCCAGGGTGATGAGGTTGCTGGTGTCGCTGAGACTGGCGCTGGGCGTGAGCGTCCCGGTCCAGGTGATGCCGCCGTCGCCACTGCTCAGGCCGGTGACCGTACCGTTGGCGACCGTCAGATCGGCGACGGTAAACCCTGTGACCGCTTCGTTGAAAGTGAGGGTAACCAGCGAGGTTTCACCGACGCTCAACGCAGTGTCGGCCACCACGATGCTGGCGGTGGGGCGCTGGGTGTCGACCGCATAGTTGTTGGAACTGGTGGTGCCGCTGCCGGCGTTACCGGCCGCATCCGCCACACCGGTGTTGGCCAGGACGAGCAGGTTGGTGGCATCGCTGGTGCTGGCGCTCGGCGTGAGCGTGGCGGTCCAGGTAATACCGCCGTCGCTGCTGCTCAGCCCGCTCAAGGAACCGTTGGCAACGGTCATATCGGCCAGGGTGAAACCGGTGACGGCCTCGCTGAAGGTGATGGTCACCAGGGACGTTTCACCGATGTTCAGTGCGGCATCGGCCACCACGATGGTAGCGGTCGGGCGCAGGGTATCGACGGCGTAGTTGTTCGAGTCGGTGGTGCCGCTGCCGACGTTGCCGGAGAGATCGGCAATGCCGCTGTTGGTCAAGGTTATCAGGTTGGTGGTGTCATTAATGCTGGCAGTCGGGGTGAGCGTCGCCGTCCAGGTGATGCCACCGTCGCTGCTGCTCAGGGCGCTCAAGCTGCCATTGGCAGCGGTCAGGTCGGCCAGGGTGAAACCACTCACCGCCTCGGTGAAGGTGATGGTCACAACGCTCGTTTCGCCGATGCGCAGCGAGGTGTCGGCCACTACGAGGGTGGCGGTGGGGCGTTGCGTGTCGATGGCGTAGTTGTTGGAGTTGGTCGTGCCCACGCCAGCGTTGCCGTTGAGGTCCGCCACGCCGGTGTTGTTCAGGACAATCAGATTGGAGGTATCGGTAACCGTCGCATCCGGCGTCAACGTGGCCGTCCAGGTGATGCCCCCGTCGCTGGTGCTCAGGCCGCTGATCGAGCCGTTGGCGACGGTCAGGTCGGCGCTGGTGAAACCGCTCACGGCTTCGCTGAAGGTGATGGTCACAACGCTCGTTTCGCCGATCCTCAGGGCGGTGTCGCTGACCACGATGGACGCCGTGGGCACTACGGTATCGTTGACGATGTAGTTGTTGGAGGCGGTGGTGCCCACGCCGGCATTACCGGCCAGGTCGGCAACACCGGTATTGTTCAGGGTGATGATGTTGGTGGTGTCGGCGATGTTGCTGGCCGCCGTCAACGTACCGGTCCAGGTGATGCCGCCGTCGCCACTGGTTAAGGTGCCGACGGTGCCGTTCTGCACCGTCAGGTCGGCTGCGGTGAGGCCGGTCACGGCTTCGGAGAAGGTGATGGTGACGGTCGAGGTACCACCGGAGTTGAGGTTGGTAATGGCCACTACGACCGTCGAGGTGGGTGGCGTCTCGTCCGGCACATAGTTGGTGTTGATGGTGCCGCCATCGCCATAGACGTTGGAAACCGAAGCCGGCGAAACACCCGCCGTGCCCGCACTCGTCCCCCCTACGCCACTGCCGCCAATGTTGCCGGCCAGCGCCGCGAAGTTGGCGGCGGTGATCAGGATCGAGCCTTTGTTCCAGATGGCGCCAACCCCGACGCCGCCCGCGCCGCCTGCCTGGAGATAGCTGCCACCGGCCCCACCACCACCGCCGCCACCACCCGCGCCGACGTTGTTGGAAATGGCCGAATTACCGATGACGCGCAGGGTCGCACCGGTGTCGTTGTAGATGCCCCCCACCGCACCGCCGCCGTCGCCACCGAAGTTGTCGTATCCGTCACCGCCACCGCCACCGCCGATGGACAATCCGCCACTGCTGGCCGTACCACCGGCCGAACCGGTGCTATAACCCGGATACGCCGCACCGCCGGCGCCACCCGTGGTGGAGCCGCCACGCCCGCCGATGTTGAAGAAGCCGCCGCCCGCGCCGCCCTGTCCCGCTGTGCCATTGGCGCCCGTGGAATTGAGGGTATCGCCGCCCTTGCCACCGGTTCCGCCGGTGATCGCACCGCCACCACCGCCACCGCCACCGGCGTATTGCGGCGTGACACCGCCGCCGCCGCCACCGCCGGAAGCAGCGTTGGCAGTCACCGTGACGTTTTTCAAGGTCAAGGTACCGGCGTTGTAGATACCACCGCCCTGGGACACCAGCGCATCGTCGCCGCCATTACCGCCATTGCCGGCTGTCATGCCCCGGGTAATCACCAGGCCATCGAGGGTGGCCGTGGTGCCGGATGTCACTTGCAGGATCTGGGTGCGGTACTGGCCATCGAGCGTCACGTCGGCCACGTTGTCGTTATTGAGGTCACCGTCGATGGTGACGTTCCTGTTGACCACCAGCACCTGGGTCAGGGCGATGGTCATGGTGTTATTGAACGTGACGATATCGCCGTTCTGCGCAGACGACAGCGCTGCACGCAGGGAACCCACGCCGCTATTGAGGTTGTTGGTGGCGGTCCAGGTGGCCAGGCCCCATTGGTACTCGCTCATGGCGCTGGCCGACAGCACGTTGGCACTTTCGATAGTGCCGGTGGCGATTTCCAGGTCCCAGTCGCCGCCCAGGCCGGTGCGGTCAGTGGACGCCGCTACGTCGCGGCCGGTCAACTGCGCCAATGAATCGACCAGGCTCAAGCCTCGCTCGCCTTCGGCGGTGTAGCAGCCATAGATGAGGATATCGCCGCCGACATTCATGTCCTGGCCGATCCTCGCCAGCACTTCGCTGCGGGCCTGGACGTTATCCGCCGACAGGTAACTGTTGCCCAGCCACAGATCGCCGGCATTACCGTGGGCAATGATTTGCACCGAGCTGACGCCCTGGTGAGTGTCCAGGTAATCGGCGATCTGCTGCAAACCGTCCTTGCTGGCCTCCAGTTGCACCACCTGGGTACCGGGCGCGACGCCTTCGAGCAGGCTGGCCGATTCCTTGACCCGAGAGTCGACGAACAACACGCTCTTGCCTGGCACCGCCGCCTGGGTTGCATCGACCTGGCCCTGGGGCGCGTGGGTGTCCGCCGGCTGATCTGCCGTGGGGGGTTTGGCCGCCTCGACCGTGGGCTGGGCATCGGGCTGCGCGGCATCGGCCACGGTTGCCGCCACCGCGCCGTCGAACAGCATTCGCGGCTCCAGGAACATGATCATTGGCGATGCCAGGGCGTGTGCGCCCTCGGTTACCCGCGCTTTACTCTTGCTCCACCACATGAAGATCACCTGGACTCGAAAGGCTTGGACACGCAAAAAAGACAGGTCGCCGTCAGCTGACTGCGGCGTCGGTTTTCATACGGATGACATTGGCCGCACTGGCAGACCCATCGCGCCAGAACGACAACGCGGCATACTTCTCGAACAAGTCCGGCGGCAACAGCGTTCGCCGTGGCTGCGGCGCCACCTTGGGCTTGACCTTGTGCAGGCCGGCCAGACCCAGGGCCTGGTCGAAGAGCGGCGCGTCGTAGGTCAGGTGGTTGAAGTCATGTTCGAACCAGGGCTCGCCGATAAAGTCGTACACCAACCGCATCACCCGCTCCGGGGCTTGGCTCAACAAGTCGTAATCAACTACCAGCAACGATTCGGCGTTCTCGCCGTAATACGCCTCTTTGAGCGCGGTCCAGGCAAAGCCCACCAGGCGATTGCGTTGGGCCAGGGTTTCGCAACGGCTATAGACGGTGTTGCGCTCGTCATCGTCGTTGAACAGTTTGGTGTTCTCGAACGGGTTGGCGCGGTACAGGCGTTCAAGGCTGTCCAGCACCCAGGCCACGTTGCGCACACAGGCGATCACTTTGGCCTGGGGGAACAGGTCATGCAGCGCGGGCATGCGCGCGCACCACTGGCGGTTGGTGTCGAATACCACCGGGGTGGAAGCCTTGTCGGCGTAATAGGCGTCGAATAATCCGCGCAGCAGACGGCGGCGGGTGTGGGCGTCGATCACAGAGCCGAACTCGCTACCCGCGCTGCATTGCGCCAGCACTCCGTTAAACAAGGGGCTGACCGGGCTGCTCATGCCGGCGTGAAAACGCGGATTCTGCAGGAGAATCGCAGAAAGCAACGTCGAACCGGAACGCGGCAATCCGGAAATAAAGTGATACTGCATCCTTTCACCATTTTTGTAGGACATACATCCATGTGTGGTGCAAGCGTAGCTGGTGATTGCAGTCAACGGGCGGGTCATTTGCCACTATTTTGATATGCCGCTAATGCCAAACTGATCTTAGTCGCAGCCTGTACGCTGCGATGGCTCTAGCCCGTGGCAAAGCACGTAGAGACGCGCCCTCGCACCGCCACCGTCTTGCTGGCTGATCAACCGCCAGCCCTCGGGCAATGGCGCAAAATCGTCCGGTGCTTCGCTGCTGCTGATCAGCCAGACACGCCGGGTATCGGTGGGCAAATCCGCCAAGCGGTCGAGATAGATGCGCCCGCCGTCCTGGTCCACCAGCGTGCCAAAGCCGTAGGCATTCGGCCGGGTTGGCGTGCCATCGGGTTTGGGCGGCGTGTAGAGCTGCAATTGCGCGTCGGTCTGGTCGTAATACACGTAGCTCAGGTACCACATCATGTCGCTGAGGACGATGCGGTCGTCTTCCTGGTAATTGCGATTGACGAACTCCACCGGCACGTTGAACTGGTCATGCTCATCCACGTTGAAATTGTTTTTCAATCCCAGCACTTCCACACCGACGAACAGCACGAACAGCGCCGCGCCCAGCAATCTCAGGCGTGAGGGCAACCGATCGATGGCCACCGCCACCGACATCGGCAAGGCCAGGGCGTATACGGTGAGGTAACGCTCGATAAACACCGGTGAGATAAACGACACGCCGTACACCAGCAACAGCGGCAACAGGAAGAACAGCGCCAACAGTGCGCTCGGGCGATCAGGCTTGCGATCGCGCCAGGCGGTCATGCCCACCACGGCCACCCACAGGAACGGGAACAGCCAGAACAGCGGCCGCCAGATGTCCGGGCCTTCGTCCTGGAGCATGAACTGCCAGATCATCGACGGCACGGAGAGCAGGCCGACCGGCTCTTCCCAACCAATATCGCCGCCAACCCTGAGTTGGTCGACGTGCTGCACCAGGTCCAGCAGGTTCGGCAGCCAGGGCAGGTAAAGCAGCACAATGGCGACGTTAGCCAGCCACCAGCCACGGCGTGTGATCAAGCGTTGGCCCGCTGGTTGCGACATGCACAACAGGCCCAGCCAGGTCCAGTGCACCAGTACGCCAAGGGCGGTGAAGTAATGGGTGTAGAACCCCGCGCACATCAACAGCACATACGTTGCCAGATAGCGCGTGCGCCCGGGTTGGCGCACCCAGTACACCAGCGCCAGCGTGGCGCCCAGCAGCCACACCCCCAACAGGGCGTACATGCGCACTTCCTGGCTGTAGCGCACCGCCGTGGGCATCAGCGCCAGTAATACGCCTGCCAGGACTGCCGCACGTCGAGTCGACAGCTGCCGGGTGAGCCAGATACCCAAACCCACCACCGCCACCCCGGGGATCGCGCTCATACTGCGGATCGACCAGATCCCGTCGCCAAACAACTCGATCCAGCCGCGCAGCATGAAAAAATAAAGCGGCGGGTGCACGTCATGGGCGGCGTGAAACCAAAGGTCGTCCAAGGCGTACTCGCTCAGCAGCAGGCTGGAGCCTTCGTCGCCCCAGACCGCGGCAGTGGTCAGGCCATAAAAACGCAGGGCCATGGCCACCCCGAGGATCGGCAACCACCACAAACGGCCGAGCCAACCGGCACCTGCCCAGGCACCGTAGAGCGCGGCCACGGCGCTTGCCTTTTCGTCTTGTTCCACCACAGACCGTCGCACCTCAAATTCCTCGACAACGTACATGCGCAAACACGCGCCACTCCAGGTCAAACGGGCCGTCTGCGTTTGCTGTTTCACAAGGTCCGGGCAGTTCGCCAAACCTGCGTCTACGCTCTGCGGTGACGCCCTTCGAGGGTCGCCCCCATAGAGACTCTACAAGGATGAACGATCCATGGAAGTATTCATTGGCACTATTCAACCCTTCGCGTTTAATTTCGCCCCTCGGGACTGGGCCTTGTGCGCCGGCCAGACCCTCTCCGTCAGCCAATACCAGGCGCTGTTCGCCCTGCTCGGCATCACCTACGGCGGCACCGGATCGACGACGTTCATGCTGCCCAACCTGCAGGGCCGCCTGCCCGTCGGCCAAGGCAATGGCCCTGGCTTGACGCCGCGGGTCATTGGCGAAGTCTCCGGCACCGAAAGCGTCACCGCCACATTGGCCAACCTGCCGGCACACACCCATGGCATTGCGACACTCACCGCCAGTACCTCGGTGCAATTGACCAACGCCGCCAGCAACCCGGTCAACACCCCCACCGCCACCAACTCGTTTATCGGTGCTTCCGGCACCGGACCAGGCAGCGCCAGCATCTACTCAGACCAACAGGGCACCAGCCCGGTCCCGCTCAAAGGCGTGAGCACGACGTTGACCGGCACCATTGACCCCGCAGGACAAGGCCTGCCCATGGGCAGCATGAACCCCTTTCTGGTCATCAACTTCAGCATTGCCCTGAACGGGCTCTTTCCGACACGCGACTGATGCCATCCCTTGACCGGGGCTTAAGCGCCTCGGCACTTCTGAAGCGGAGCCACGCTTATGCTGAACCTGGTCACCCCTGAACATTTTCGCCCGTTGCTGGCAGGCAGCAGCACGCTTTACCTGCCGGATGGCTCGGCGCTGCCGATTCAGATCGAACGTGTGCGCGAGGCGCCCCACGCGACCTTGCCCCAAAGCCCACGCGGGGCTTTCAGCGTACTGCTCAGCAGCCTCGGCCCTACCGATTTCGTGGACGGTCTATGCCGCCTGCCGCTGCCGGAGGCGTGTCTGGAGCAGGTGTTCGTGTCCCGCGAGCCCGCCATGGGTCGTGATGCCGAACGCGGTTATTTCTGCATCGTGTTCAACTGAGACGGGTACCACACCAGCCGCTGCGCGGCGGGGGTCTGTTCCTCAACTCGAAACCCCAGCGCCAGGTAATGCCGGCGCGCGTGGGGGTTGCTCGCCCATACCACCGTGGCCACCGGGCAAAACACCTGGCTCGCGGCTTGCTGCACACCTTGCAACACCGCGCGGCCAAAACCCTGGCCGCGGGCGGCCGGGATGAACGCCAGGTACAGCACGCGGATCTCGTTGGGCCCGAAGTCAGCGCTCAGTGCGCCGATGGGCGTCCCCAGTTTCTCGACCACATAATGCAGCGCTCCGGGAAAATGCGCGTCCAGGCCCGCCTCCTGGACCTGGTACTGCTGGGCGATCACCTCCTCCACCAGTGCCTGCTCGCCATCGATCCATTGCAGATCGGCGCGCGCCGAGCGGTAAAGCCCCTGTAAAAACGGCCCGTCGGTGCTGCGCGACGGGCGTACCACCAAGCCCTGCGCCAAAGCGCCCTCCTTGTTCAGCATCGTGTTCAACTCCTGTCAAAAACCGCTTTCCCGCACGCCCAGGGCGGCTGCTCGTCGCCAGGCCACGCCCAGCACCGATTCGCTGCGCCCTTGCAACACCACCACCCCGCGCAACGGCTGATGGGGCGTAGGAATCGGTTGCACACTCTTGAAGCGCGCGCCGTATTGCGCCTGGACCGGTGCCGGACGCTGGTTTTCATCGCGGCGCACGGCGATCGGCCCGTGGTGATCGGACGTCAGTGCCTCCTGGTCCAGATACGCCACGCCATTGGCATCGATGTCCGTCAGCTCCACCGCAATGGCGGCGTGCATCGGGTCATCGGCGATAAACCGCCCGGTCGCCCCTGGCTGTACGCGCCACAACTCGGCCTCTGCCAGGTAACCGCGCAGGCGCGCGCCATCCTCGACCACTTGCGCCAGCGCGTCTTTGGGCGACAGCCAGCGGCCTGTGCTCAGTTGCGGCAACACATCGCGCACGGTTCCGGCATGGGGCGCGCGTAACAACAGGCGTTCGCGCTGGGCGGCCAAGCCTCGGTATTCAGCCAGGGCCTGGGACAATCGCTTGTCATTGATGCCGGCGTCCGCCGCCGTTTCGCTGC
The DNA here is from genome assembly GCF_001439685.1 of Pseudomonas libanensis. GTDB lineage: Bacteria > Pseudomonadota > Gammaproteobacteria > Pseudomonadales > Pseudomonadaceae > Aquipseudomonas > Aquipseudomonas libanensis. The sequence continues at coordinate 25,277 of NZ_JYLH01000001.1, read as the reverse complement.
GCCCGGCCTGGCGACGCATCTGCAACTGCAGAATGTCGACTTCGCGGCGCACGATGCTCTGCCGGGCGTCCAGGTCCGGTGACTCCAGTTCGACCAGCACCTGGCCCGGCATCACTACTTGCCCATCCACCACCTTGAGCGCCTTGACCCGCGCCGCCACCGGCGCATGCAGCGCACTGGCGCGTCCTGCCTCGAGCATCGTCGGCAGTTCCACGGCGCTGCGCCATGGCACCACCAGCGCCAGCAGGAGCAACAGCAACCCCAGGCCGGTCAGCAGCACCCTGGGTGCATGGGCCTGGCTGCGCCGGCTCCACCATTGGCGCCATTCCTTAAAGACCGGCAGGAAGATGAACCACACCAACTCCACCAGCATCAGGAAAATCCCGAGTAGTTTGAAAAACAGGTGGTACACCGCCAAGGCGATCCCCAGGAACAACGCCGCCCGCCACAACCATGCGAGGTAGCCCCACCACAGCAGGCGCCGCTGCATCATCGGCGACCAGGGTTCCGGCGCCGATTCGCCGTAGCCGAACAGCCACTCACGCAGGCGCCAGCGGCACAAGGCAAAGGCGCGGCCTTGCAGGTTATCGACACCCCACCAGTCACTGATCAAAAAGTAACCATCAAAGCGCATGAACGGGTTGAGGTTGATCGCCAAGGTGGTCAGCCACGTAGCACTGGCCAACATGAACGCCGCCGTGCGGGCGGGACCGTCCGGCAACAGTGACCAGGCCAGCAGCGCGACGCAGGCGAGCAGCAATTCGGCCATCACCCCGCCCGCGCCGATCATCAGGCGGGAGCGACGATCATTGACGCGCCAGGCGTCGCTCACATCGGTGTAGAACATCGGCAGCATCACCATGAACGCCACGCCCATGCTCTGTACCCGGCAGCCGGCGCGCTTGGCCATGAACGCATGGCCGAACTCATGGCACAGCTTGGCGAAAAACAACGCGGCACCAAAGGCCAGGGCGCCCCCAAGGCTGAACAGATGCGGGAAGGTCGCCACGAAACGCTGCCAGTCCCGTGCGACCAGAAACACGCCCAGCATCAGGATAATCGGCAAGCCATAGCGCAGCAGACCCGGCCCGAAGCGCGCCAGCCACGGCCATGTCCGGTTGAGAAAAGGGTCCGGGCGCCACAGCGGGATGCGGAAAAACAGGTATTGGTGCAGCAGGACTGTGCCCAGGCTTTGTTTTTGCGCGGCGGCTTTATGCAGGTAGCTGGCCCGTTGTTCGGGGTCGAGGGCGGCGATCAGGTCGTGGGCGCGCAGAAAACTCAGCAGCTCGTCCACCTCGCGGTCCCCCAAGGGCAGGCCCGGCTCACGGTTGGCGGCTTGCAGGACTTTTTCCGGGTCGCCCAAGGCCCAGTAGCGCAATAGGCGAATGGCGCTCGCGCCGAGCTTGAAATAGCGCCCGCGCACCGGATCGGCCAGGGTCCAGCGCGGCGAACCATCCAGGGCGGCGCCGGCGCTGGACAGTTGCAGGTCTTCGCGCAGCCTGGGCAGGCTCGTCACAGGCCCACACTCTGGCGTAGGCCCGCCAGCGGTCGGCGCAACAGGTACAGGGCCAGCGGCGCGCGTTCGCCAAAGATCTTCGCAGTACCGCGCAGGCCGATACGCGGCGGCGCGTCATCGAACTGCGCATCCAGGCGATAGGCCAGTTGCCCGCCCGCCGTGGGCTGGGCCTCGTAGGCGGCGCGTTGCAGGGTGGCGAGATGGCGCTGCAACGGGTCGCTGTCGAGGAACAGTGCGACCTGGGCGTTCGGCTCCAGCGCAATCGCATCGCCCACCGCCAATTCAATGCGCAACTCGGCCTGGGCCGGGTCGGCGATCTGCAACAGCCGCTCGCCGGTCTGCACCGGTTTGCCGGTCCAGCGTTCGGCGTCGGCGAATACCGCGATACCGTCGCGTTCGGCGCGCACTTCGCTGCGCTTGAGCAACTCGCGGGCATAGTCACGTTCGGCGCGTTTTTGCTCGACCCGCGCGGCCAGCAGGTCGATACGCGAACTGGATTCGGCATCGGCAAAGGCGCGTTGGGCGTTTGCCTTGAGTTCCGCTTCGGCCACGCCCAGAGCGCGTGCGGCCACGTCGGCCTGCGCGGTGAGCGTGGTGCTTTCAAAGCGCAGCAACAGGTCGCCGGTGTTGACGACTTGGTTGGGTTTGACCAGAAATTCGGCGATCACCCCGTCCAATGGCGCTGCCACCACCTGCCCGGCCAGCGGTACCACTTCTGCCGGCGCCAATACCGATTGGCGCACCGGGACCAGCAGCAAGAGCAACAGCGCAACCGCCATCAGCACCCGGCGCTTGCGCGTCAGGCGCAGCCGCCAAGGCTGGCGCGGTTGCAGGGCAAGCCAGGCATGGCTGCAGGTATCGCCCCACTGCGCCAGCAACACCTGTTCGGCCGGGTTCCATGGGGTGTCCCGCGCCAGCCACACACCACCGAACACGCGAGCATGCGGGTCAATCAAGGGCAGCCAGAACACATGGCCGGCGGACAGGCTTTGCCAGTCGGCCTGCACCTGGTCGCTCAATTGTTCAGCCGGTACCACCTGCGCGACCTGGCCCAGCGCCTGCTTGTGCAGCTGCACCACGGCCTGTTCGACAAAGGCCACAAACGGCGCATTCGGGTCGACACTGCTCACCGCCGTCACCGCCCGCACTTTGCCGGCGATCAGCAGCGCCGCATGGCGATAGCCGAACAACGGCTGGCCGTCGTTGACCAGGCTGTAGGCCAGCTGCTCGGTGGTTCGGGCGGCACGGGTCTGGTGTTCAAGCCCCAGAAACTGGGCGAATACCCGCTCGGTATTGCCCGGCATCGGCGCGTTCATTGCAGTTGCGCGAAGTGGGCAGTACCGCTCATGCCCGCCATCAACCCGGTGGCATTGGTCACGCTGGCGACCAGCAGGAGCGTCTGGCTACCTTCATCGATGCGGGCGCCGAGACGCTTGACGGTGGCGCTGAACGCCTGGCCGGTTTCATCCGGGGTGAAGCTGAAGGTCTGGCCGGGCTTGAGTTTGCCCATCCAGCGCGACGGCACCAGCAAGTGAATTTCCAGGCTGCGGTTGTCGACGATTTCCAACAGCGGCGCACCGGCCGAAACGCTTTCATAACGCTGAACCTTGCGCTGCACCACCTGGCCGTCATACGGCGCCAGCACGCTGCAGCGCCTGACCTGGACCTGATAGACCTGGGACTGGGCCTGGGTTTCGGTGAGTTTGGCTTCGGCGCGAGCCACTTCGAAACGCCCGACGGAATTCAGCGCGGCCAATTGTTTGTTATGGGCCAGCTCTTCACCGGCACCACGGCTGGCGGCTGAGGCCGCATTGAGTTGGGCCTGGTAGGCCGAACAATCGAAACGCGCCAGGGTGTCACCTTTCTTGAACGACTCGCCTTCACTGAACGGCAGGTCGACGATGCGCCCGGACAACTCGCTGGCCAACATCGCCTGGTCGCGGGCACGCAATACACCACGGGCTTCGCTCTCGGTACTCGCGGCGCTCGTTGTGGAGGGTTGATCCAACAGCGGATCGTCGGCCATGGCCACGGTCGCCACGCTCAGCACACAGGAAAAACTTAATAGCCACTTACGTAGGTGCGTCATGCGCGTACTTCTCCCTGAGATGACCGCAGTCTAGGGCAGCGGGACTAAATTGCCACTACGCCCATCAGACAAATCAGCAATTTGTGTAGGGCTTCACCGAAGCCTGAGTAGGAACACGTTATGATTGGCGTCCTCCAAGGATCCAGGATCAAGGTCACCTCATGCGCATCGGCTTTCTATCTCCCCTGGCGCTGGCCCTGCTGGCGGGTATTTCCCAGCAGGCCCAGGCCAGCTCCGACGATTCCTGCTACCCCGACTGGCGTGTCTCGCGTGACAGCCTGGCCCCTTGCAACAACGTACCGTTCCTGAGCCCGGGCAATGACAGCCGGGTCAACCTGCGCCTGTTGCTGGCCGACAAAAAAGCCGCGCCACTGGCTCCCAATGCCTTGGGCGAAGACGATTTGGCCCAAGGGTTCGGCCCGGTGCCATTCCCGGTGTATCGCCTGGTGCCGGTTCCAGCCACGAATGAGGAGCCGGATAACAAAGCTGACGATTCGCGCACGGCTGAACTCGACACGCTGCTCCAGCCCCTGGGCATCAAGCGCGAGGAGTACAAGACCGCAGGCGAAGCCTTCCTGAATGGCGAAGGCAGCCGTTGCCGCAGCAATGACGATGACAGCGCCACGGCGTTTATCAGCCAGGTGATCAAAGCCCAGATGCCGCCCGCCGAGCGCGACCTGTTGGTAAAAGCACGCCTGCAGTTGCTGACCACCTGTGACTGGAGCCGCCAGGTAGTGGACGCGCAGCTGACCCCGTCGGCCAACGCCCAGTTGTTCCGTACCTATTTGCAGGCCGCCGGCGATTTCTACAGCGGGCGTTTCGATTACGCCGAGCGCGGGTTCGCCGCCGCCTCCACCAGCGATGTGCCGTGGCTGAAGGAAACGGCGCTGTACATGACTGCGCGTACTTCACTGAATCAGGCCCAGGCCGAAGCCTTCGACGAATACGGCATGCCGCAACGCGAGCATGTGGATAAATCGGCTTTGAGCGATGCCGAGGAAGGTTTTCTCAGTTACCTGAAACATTTTCCACAGGGCGATTACGTTGCGTCCGCCCGCGGCCTGTTGCGCCGCGTGCACTGGCTGGCAAACGACGACGCCAAGCTCGCAGAAGACTTCACCTGGCAACTCACCGAAGCCACCGACGCCCAGCGTAATGTGAGCGTCGACGAACTGGTGGAAGAAGCCGACCTGAAGTTGCTGATGGTCGGCAACAAGTCGGCCAACAGCCCGATGCTGCAGGTGGTCAGTGACCTGATGGCGATGCGTGCTCATACGCCGCCGCTCCTGAGCCGAGAAGACCTCGACAAGCAAAAGAGCACTTTTGCCAACGAGCCGGCCTTGTTCGACTACCTGCAAGCGGCGTATGCCCTGTACGTCGAGCATCAGCCCGACGACGCCTTGAAGCATCTGCCCGACAGCGTGCCGTCGAGCCTCGACTATTTCGCCTTCAGCCAGCAGACCCTGCGCGCCCTGGCCCTGGAAGCCAAGCAAGACTGGCAAGGCGCCGAAGCCCTGTGGCTGCAACTGCTGCCCCTGGCCAAGCAACCGCTGCAGCGTGACCAGCTGGAGCTGGCCCTGGCGATGAACTACGAGCGCAGCGGCCAACTGGCCAAGGTGTTCGCCGCCGACTCGCCGATCAGTGCCAAGCAGGTGCGCTACATCCTGCTGCGCAACGTCGCCGGCCCCGACCTGCTGCGCCAGCAGATCGCCAAGGCCAGCGACCCGATCGAGCGCCAGAGTGCGCAATTCGTGCTGCTCTACAAAGACCTGCTGCGCGGCCAGTACGCCACCTTTGCCGATGATCTCAAGCAAGCCTCGCTCGCTGACGACAAGCTCGGCACCAGCCTGGGCTACACCTACACCAGCGGTCAGAGCTTGAAGCTGTTCCAGTGGAACGGTGACAAAGCCGAATCCGGCTACGCCTGCCCAAGCATCGCGCAAACCGCCGCGACCTTGCAGGACGAGGCCAAAAACCCGCACGCCTTGAACTGCTTCGGTGAATTCATCCTGCGCAACGGCTTGGACGGCATGCCGTTGGAACAACCGCGGGCCGCCGGCAGCCTGGGCAGTACCGCCTCGGACTTCAAGGGTGAAACCTTCTCGCGCCTGGACGGCTACAAACAGGTGATCGCCAACGCCAAGGCGCCGAAAACCGACAAGGCTTATGCGTTGTTCCGCGCCATCAATTGCTACGCGCCGGCCGGCTACAACAGCTGCGGCGGCGAAGACGTGGCGCCGGCGGTGCGCAAAGCCTGGTTCCGCCAACTCAAGTCCGGTTTTGCCGATACCCAGTGGGGCAAATCGCTGCAGTACTACTGGTGAAGCCGCTGTGGCTAGGCTTGCTGTTGCTGGCAAGCCCGGCCTTTGGCGCAGTTAACGCTGGCGACTACGACGCCTTCTGGTTGTGGAGTGGCGTCACGCCCCAGCCGGTGATCAAGCAGGCAAAAACCCTGTATATCCTGCAAGGCCAGATCAACTCCACCCGCCGCGCTCCCCAGCGCGGCGTACAACTGATCGCCCAGGGCATGAGCGTGCCGCGCATTAGCCAAGGCCAAGTCTGGGTGGTGTACCGCGCCCACACCCTGCACTGGCCGGAACGGGTCTACACCCAAGTGCTGGGCCAGGTGCAACGCTGGCGTGACGCCGGCAACCCGGTGATCGGTATCCAGATCGACTTCGATGCTCGCACCCAATACCTGCACGAATACGCCGACTTCCTGCGTGACCTGCGCCAACGCCTGCCCGCCGACCTGCGCCTGAGCATCACCGGGCTGATGGACTGGAGCAGCAACGCCGACCCGGCCGCCATCGCCCAGCTCAAGGGCGTGGTGGATGAAGTGGTGGTGCAGACGTATCAGGGGCGGCACAGCATCCCAGACCATGCCGCGTATTTGCCGCGGATGAATCGGCTGGGGATGCCGTTCAAGGTCGGCTTGATTCAGGGAGGCGAGTGGCAGGCGCCGGGGTATTTACAGGGAAGTGAGTGGTTTCGAGGGTATGTGGTGTTCTTGCAAAACCCGTGAAGGCTGAATATCAACAAGGAGCGAGCTTGCTCGCGAAAGACGTGAACGATAATGCAGCGCTATCAGATAGCCCGCGCCGCCGATACGTTCTTCGCGAGCAAGCTCGCTCCTACAGTGGGTGAGGCTCGCAAGTTCATCGCCAGTTTCACGCCTTTGCGCTTGAGCGGCGAGGCGCTCAGGTCGTTGCTCAAGGTCGCTTTTATCACTGCTCCACAACGAACGCCCCCAGGCCGAGCGCGGAGCTGATCGCAATCACCCAGAAAGACACGCCGATGCAGATCCAAATACCGTTGGCCCACGTTAGACGGTGGTTGGCTTGGCCTGTCGAATCATTTTCCAAGTGGTTCACCGCATGCTGAATCTGCACGCTCATCGCGACCTGCGCGATTGCAAAGCACAGGCCCACCTTCAATGCGGTAAGCGACGAGACGAACCACACATAGGTAAAAGGCAGGAAGGCGCAGATTATCCAGCCAAGCACAAAGCAGCGAGGCCACCACCGATAAGCCGGGTCTTTCAGATCAAGCGCCTGCTTGATTTTCATCACCAGCGCATAAAGAAAAAAGATCGAAAAAAAGGCTCGAACAAGCGGCAGTACACGGCCCCCCGTTGCGGCGCGATAAGCACTCCAATGTTTGTATAACCAGTAAAACGTATAGAAGCCTTGGGACAGCAGCACCATCAATACCAACTTGCGTGGTGCGACGATAAAAAAGGTCGATGCGCCAGTTGACGGAGTTTTGAGATCAGCTTGGGGTGCTGCATAGGGGTTTTCAGATATGAACATAAGGACGACTCTTGAGGGCAGTCCCGCAAGATTAATGCTCATGTTCCTGGCTAGTGCCCCCATCTCGAAAACAGGAACATTCCTACGCTCGACTTCACACAATCGTCACTGAGCGACTTGCAACGGGTACACCGACTCCCACCCTCCTCCCAGCGCTTTGTACAGCCCGACCATGGCCAGTGACACGGCGGTGGAGCTTTCTACCCACTGCTCCTGCGTCGCCAACAATGCGCTCTGCACGGTGAGTACGTTGACGAAATCCGCCACGCCTTCGACGTACTGGTGTTGCGCGGTGGAGAGGGCGATCTGGTTCTGGCGCACGGCTTCAGCCAGGCTGTCACGGCGCAGTTGGCTGGCGTTGTAGCGGGTCAACTGGTCGTCGATTTCATGCCAGGCACGCAGCACGGTTTGCTGGTAGGCCACGGCGGCCTCCTGTTGTTGGGCTTGGCGCAAATCCACCATGCCTTGCAGGCGCCCACCGTTGAACAGCGGCAAGCTCAATTGCGGGCCGAGGGCAAATGCGCGGGAGCCCCAGGAGCCGAAGTCCGACAGCTGCATGGCTTGGGAGCCGAGGCTGCCGGACAGGGTGATGCGCGGGTAGAAGTCGCCCTTGGCCACGCCGATGCTGGCAGTGGCGGCGTGCAGGCGCGCTTCTGCCTGGCGGATGTCGGGACGGCGTTCGGCGAGTTCCGAGGGCAGGCCAATGGCGACCTGACGCTGGGTTTGCGGCACAGGGGCGTCCTTGGACAGCTGTGCGTGCAGGGCCTGGGGCGGCTCGCCCATCAGCAGGCTCAGGGCGTTGATCAACTGGTCCTGACGCTGCTGCAGATCCGGCAGGCGCGCTTCGATGGCCGCTACCTGGGCGGCGGCTTCGGCCACGTCCAAGTCGGTTGCTACGCCATCAGCCAGGCGCAGTTGCGAGAGCTTGAGGCTGTGACGGGCCACGTCGAGGTTTTGCTCGGTAACGGCACGGGTGTTCTGCACGCCGCGCAGCTGGATGTAGTCCTGGGCAGTCTCGGCCAGTACCGACAACAACACGGCGCGGCGGTCGTTTTCGGCGACCTCAAGGGTAGCGTCGGCAGCCTCGGTTTCGCGCTTTACGCGGCCCCAGAAGTCCAGCTCCCAGGCGGCCGAGAAGCCCATGTCCCATTGGTTGAAGGCTGCGCGGCCGTTCTCGCCGGAAGGGTCGTTCAAGCCTCTGCCACTGTTGCGTTTGCGCTGGTAACCGCCGCCCGCATCGACATTGGGGTAGCGCTCGGCCGTCGTCACCTGGCGGATGGCGCGACTTTGTTGCAGACGGCTGCTGGCCAGCTTCAGGTCGAGGTTGTCGCTGAGGGCGCGGCGTGTCAGGGCTGAGAGCTGCGCGTCCTGGAACACGTCCCACCAGCGCTCCTGCAAAGGGTCGCTGACGGCGCGGCTTGCGGCTTGGCGACCCTGGGGCTCGCTCCACTGGCTGATGGGCGGGGCATTGGGCCGCTGGAAATCCGGGCCGACAGTGCAGGCGCTCAGACTGATAAGGCTCAGCGTGAGCCAGGCGAGGTGTCTCATTGCTGGGCCACCTCACGTTGTTGCGTGACGGGCCGCGTATCAACGCTGGCTTCCACCGACATGCCAACACGCAGGCGCTCGGTCAGGGGCTGGTTCGGCTCGAGGACGATCTTCACCGGGATACGCTGCACCACCTTGGTGAAGTTGCCGGTGGCGTTGTCCGGCTTGACCGACGCAAAGGTCACGCCCGTGGCCGGCGCCAGGCTTTCCAGGTGGCCCTTGAGCAGCTCGCCGTCAAGGCTGTCGACGCTGACCCGCACTGCCTGGCCGGCATGCATATGGGACAGTTGGGTCTCCTGGAAATTGGCCACCACATAGGCTTGGGCCAGGGGCACGACCGCGAGGATCTTGCTGCCCGGCGTCACATAGGCGCCGACCCGCACTGCACGCTCGCCGACCATGCCATCGACCGGCGCGACAATGCGTGTGTAGGACAACTGATAACTGGCCATTTCCAACGCCGCCTGGGCACGCTTGAGGCCGCCTTCGGCAGCGTCTCGCTGGGCGGTGAGGATTTCCACCTGCTTGCGTTCGGCGGCCAGCACTGCGGTGGATTTGGCCAGCCGCGCGGTGGCCTGGTCGATGCGGGTCTTGGCTTGCTGGGCGTTCTGCACCGTGCCCGCGCCGACGCCGGCGAGGTGGTTGTAGCGATTCAGCTCATGTTCGGCGAAGGCCACTTCGGCGCGATCAGCAGCCACGGTGGCCTGGGCCTGGGCGATCACCGAGCTTTGGCGCTCCAGGGTCGCGCTGGCGTTTTTCAGTTGGGCCTGGGCTACCAGGGTATCGGCGTCGGCAGCCTGGGCGGCGGCGCGGAAGTCGCGGTCATCGATCACCGCCAACAGCTGGCCGGCCTTGACGCGCTGGTTGTCTTCTACCAGCACTTCCTTGATGAAACCTGCCACCCGCGGCGCCACCAGGGTGAAGTCGGCGGCGACGAAGGCGTCATTGGTGGTCTGGTGCTTGCTGCCCAGCACGCCCGGCGCAACCAGGTAAACCAACACGCCGACGGTAAATACAGCAATAACGGAGACGGCAATTTTGTCTTTGCGTTTCATGGAAAGTCCTTGTGGTCAGGTCGGAGCGCGAGGCGGATGGATCCGCGTGGGCATCCAGAAAATCAGCAGAATCAACGTCACCGCGACACCGGCCATGACGACATAGAGATCCGAAGAGGTCAGCACCACGGTCTGCTCGTGCAAGCGGTGGGCGAGGCCCGACGCGTCGGCGTCGGCCAGGGGCGAATTGCCCAGACGGTCTACCAGCATGGTCGAGTGGAAGTGCTGACGCTGAGTGGTCAGCGTGTCCAGCACGGCGGTGGCGACCACGGCGGCCAGGCCCTTGACGGTGTTGAACCAGGCCGAGGCGAACGGCCCTTCGATGGGTTGGATGCTGCCGGTAGACAGCATCAGCAGCGGCAATACGGCCATCGGCTGACCGAAAATCTGCAGCAGGTACCAGCCATAAAAGTCGTCACGGATCCACGCCGAGGTCAGGTGTGAGCTGCCGATGCAGCACAACACCAACATGCTCAGGCCAATGCCCAGCACCCAGCGGCAATCGACCCAGCGCAGGTTGCACAGCGCCGCCACCAGTGGCAACGCGATCAACTGCGGCAGCGCCATCAGCAGCATCACTGGCGCGATTTGCAGCGGCCTGTAACCCTGGACCTGGGCGAGAAAGCTGGACGGGATGATGATCACCGAGGTCAGCACCATCAGCACGCCTGCCAACACGATCAGGGCGAAGGCCAGGTTGCGCAATCCGAGCATCTGCAAATTGAAAAATGGCAGCGGCTGTGACCATTCGTTGAGCATGAACAGCACCAGCAACAGGGTGCCGCCACCCAACAGGAAGGTGATCAGGCCCGACTCGAACCAGTCCAGGCGATTGCCCTGCAACAGGCCGATCACCAGCATGCAAATCGCCGGGAAGCCCAATAGCAAACCACGCCAGTTGAACTGCTTGAAGCGCTCCAGGCGCAGCGGGTCTTGTGGCAGGCCGTAGGCCACCGCCGCCATGGCCAGCAGGCAAGGCGCGACGATCTGCCAGAATGCCCATTGCCAGCCCACGTATTCGGTCCACAACGCCGCCAGCGGGGTGCCCAGGCTTGGGCCGAAGGTGGCGGTCAGAGCGTAGCCGGCCAGGCCATACAGCTTGACGTTGGCCGGCAGGAAACGCAGCGCCACGGTCATCAGCATCGGCGGCAGCGCACCACCGGCCAGGCCTTGCACGGTACGCAGCAGCAACAGGCTTTCGTAGTTCGGCGCGAACGGGCAGAGAATACCCAGCACGGTGAACAAACCGATGGCGCACAACGTGAAACGGCGCAGGGAAAACGTCACCGAACACCACGGCGCGAAGGCCATGGCCGCTACGGAAGTCGCCGTGTAGGCCGCGACCAGCCAGGTGCCTTCGTCAAAGCCGATGTACAGCGCACCGCGGATATCCGCGAGGGCGACCTTGGTGACCATCTCGTTGAGACCGGAGACCAGCACCGCCAGCAGCACGCCGACCAGGCCGATGATGATGCGCGGGCCGAACACGGGCGGGCTTGGAGCAACAGGTGGCGCTGCGGCCTGGAAAGTGGGGGCAGCGAGGGATGTCATGAACAGGTAACTCGGAATGAGAAATACCTGAGCAGTTTAATCAGGCACTCTCATGACAAAAAGTTACTTGTTGGCAGGTTATAAGTGCGCTAGACGCAACTGATCTGTGTCGGGCGCTGATTTCATGGGCAATACATGGCCAATGTGGGAGCTGGCTTGCCTGCGATAGCGCCAGTTCGGTAACAGATTTAGTGACTGACAGGCCGCCTTCGCAGGCAAGCCAGCTCCCACATTGACCGCGTTGGCTTTATACCGGTTGGGCTTCAAGCCACGTGGCATGACAGCTCTCGCGCATGGTTTCGCGCAGCCATTTGTGCGCCGGGTCCTTGTCGAAGCGCGGGTGCCAGGACTGGGCCAATACCAGGGTCGGCAAGGAGATCGGCAACGGGAATGCGCGCAGTGGCAAATTCAGGCGCTTGGCGCTCAGCAGCGCTTCCTTCGGCACCGGCATGATCAGATCGGATTCCGGCAACATGAACATCGCACCGTGGAAGCCTGGCGCGATCATCGCCACACGACGCTCCAGGCCCTGCTCATTCAGCGCGGTGTCGATCGGCCCACGAGCAATGCCACGACGTGAAATGCTGATGTGGGAATAGCTGGCAAAGCGTGCGGCGGTGATTTCTTCGTCGAACAGCGGGTGGTCTTGCCGCGCCAGGCCGACAAAGGTGGTGGAGAACAGGTTCTGCACCTTCACTTCCGGGCTGGCCGGCATGGTGTTGCTCACCCGCAGGTCCAGGCGCCCTTCGCGCAGGGCTTCGTCGTCGGTGTCGCCTTCGGGCACGAAGCGCAACTCGCACAGCGGTGCCACGCGCTCCATGGTGTCGAACAGGCGGCCGCCATAGACGCCGATGAAGAAGTCATTGGCGCGTACGCTGAAGCGACGGCGCAAGGTGCTCAAGTCCACTTGGTCCGCCGAGCGAAACAGCAACGCCGCCTGCTCCACCACGGTGCGCACCTGGCCTTGCAACTCCAGGGCCTTGGGCGTCGGCACCAGGCCGCGGCCGGCACGTACCAGAATCGGGTCACCTACCGCTTCGCGGATACGCGTGAGGGTGCGGCTCATAGCCGCCGGGCTGAGGTTCATTCGCCGCGCAGCGCCGACCACACTGCCCTCGTCGAGCAAGGCGTCGAGGGCGACGAGCAGGTTCATGTCCGGTAGTTGCATGCCAAGCACTCGTGTTCGATTGGGAGTGAACTGGGCGCAATCCTAACAGGCTTTACCGGTTCAGAAAGGCGCATCCCCCTGGATAGTGGTGCGGTACAACTTGCGGCGCAGGTGGCTTGGGCAACCAGCGGCCAGGTGGATCAGCGAGCGGTTGTCCCAGAACACCAGATCGTGGGGCTGCCACTGGTGGCGGTAGATATTGTCCGGCAGCACGCTGTGGGCGTAGAGCTGGGCCAGCAGGTCGCGGCTTTCATCATCTGGCAGGCCGACGATGCGCGTGGTAAAGCCTTCGCTGACGAACAGCGCCTCGCGGCCGTTTTCCGGGTGGGTGCGCACGATGGGGTGCACCACTTCTGCGACCTGGGCGATTTGTTCGGGGGTCAGGGTCGGGCGCCAGTTGCCTTCAAATTTGGTTTCGCTGTAGCGCGCCGTGTAGGAGTGCGCGGCACTGCGCCCTTGCACGGCGTTGCGCAGGTGCTCGGGCAGTTGCTCCCAGGCTTTGTGCATGTCGGCGAACAGGGTGTCGCCACCTTCGACGGGTAGTTCCTGGGCGTGGAGCATCGAGCCCAGGCTGGGCAGTTCCTTATAGGACAGGTCCGAGTGCCAGAACTTGCCTGCATCGCCCAGGCCGAGGGGTTGGCCGTTCTCGATGATGTTGGAGACGATCAGGATTTCCGGGTGGTTGGCCAGCAGGAACTGTTTGAGTACGTGGATCTGCAGCACGCCGAAACGGCGGCTGAAGGCGATCTGTTGTGCGGGGGTGATGCGCTGGTCGCGGAACACGATGACGTGGTGGTCCAAGTGTGCGCGATGGATGCGGGCGAAGTCCTGCTCGTTGACTGGGCGGGATAAGTCCAGGCCGATGATCTCGACGCCTACACTGCCGGGGAAGGGGTGGATGTCGAAGGTTTGGGCGGTGGTGGCGGACATTGAATTCACTCCCGGCGGACAGGGGGTGAATTTATAGGTATGAGAATGGAAGTTTAAATACCGTTGATGCATATCGATATGGCGTTTGGTTTGAGCTGTCGAGTGATGCTGACGGCCTCATCGGGGGCAAGCCCCCTCCCACATTTTGGATTTGTGAACACATTCAAATGTGGGAGCTGGCTTGCCTGCGATGAGGTCGGTACAGGCGCTGAAGATCAACGCTCGTGCAACGCCTCGGCCCGTGCCTTGATGATTGGCTTGAGCAGGTAGCTGAGGATGCTTTTCTTACCAGTGATAATGTCCACCGAGGCGACCATGCCCGGGATGATCAGCAGCGGCTTCTCATCGGTGCCCAGATGGCTGCGGTCGGTGCGCAGGGTGATCATGTAATAGGTGGTTTTCTTGTCTTCATCGGTGATGGTGTCGGCACCGATGCGTTCGAGCTTGGCCTTGAGGCCACCGTAAATGGTGTAGTCATAGGCAGTGAACTTGACCACCGCTTCCTGCCCTGGGTGCAGGAAGGCGATGTCTTGCGGACGGATCTTGGCTTCCACCAGCAAGGTGTCGTCCAACGGCACGATTTCGACCATGTCGCTGCCTGGCTGGATGACGCCACCGACGGTATTGACCAACAGCTGCTTGACGATCCCGCGCACCGGCGAGGTGACCAGGGTACGGCTGACGCGGTCTTCCAGAGCGCGGCCGGTGGATTCAGCCTTGTTCAGTTCAGTACGGGCTTCGTTGAGCTGGGTCAGGGCTTCACTGCGGAATTTGCCACGGGTTTCGTCGATCTTGCGCTGCACTTCCTTGATCGCCGACTCGGCGCGGGGGATCGCCAGGGTGGTGGCGTCCAACTGGCCGCGGGTTTCCATTTCGGCGCGCTTGAGGCGCAGCACTTCTACCGGCGACACCGCGCCCTGGGCCACCAGCGGCTCGGACATGTTGATTTCCTGGCGTTGCAGGGACAACTGGCTGCGGTACTGGCCCTGCTTGGAGGTGAACTCGCGCAGCTCTTGCTGGCGCTGTACCAGTTGCTCCTGCAAGCCGCCGACTTCGTCTTTCAATTGCTGGCGCCGGCTTTCATACAGGGAGCGCTCGTTGGCAGCCTGGCTCGGCGCGGCCTTGAGCACGTCGTCAGGGATGTTCAGCGGGCGATCGTCCACCTGTGCACTGAGGCGCTCCACTCGCAGTTGCATGGCCAGGCGCAGGGCTTCGGTTTCCCCGGCATTGGAGACGAACCGCGTATCGTCGAGGCGGATCAATGGCGCACCGGCTTCGACGATCTGGCCTTCCTTGACGTACAGCTCGGCGACGATACCGCCTTCCAGGTTCTGGATTTTCTGCAACTTGGACGACGGAATCGCCTTGCCGTCGCCACGGGTCACTTCGTCGATCTGGGAAAACCCTGCCCACACCACCAGGAACACGAAGAACCCGATGATTGCCCAGATGGTCAGGCGGATGACCCGCGGCGCATCTTCGATCAGGGCTTTGTTGACCTCGGGCAGGGGCTGGCCCTGCAGCGAGTCGGAACCTTTGAAATAGCGACCGACCGCACTCTTGATGGAGTTAAGCAACACTGATCTGCCCCTTTTTCAACGCTTCCATGACCACGGCTTTCGGGCCGTCCGCGAGAATCTGCCCACGGTCGACCACCAGCAGGCGGTCCACCAGGGAGAGCAGTGAGGCGCGGTGCGTGACCAGAACCACGGTCTTGTTTTGCACCACGGCTTGCAGGCGTTGCTTCAAGCGTTCTTCACCGGTGTTGTCCATGGCGCTGGTGGGTTCATCCAGCAGCAGCATGGGCGGGTTGAGCAGCAGCGCTCGGGCCAGGGCGACGTTCTGGCGCTGGCCTCCGGACAGGTTCTGCCCGCGCTCGCCGACTTGCAGCTCGTAACCTTGGGGGTGCAGGCGGGCGAATTCGTGCACGCCGGCCAGTTCGGCGGCTTGCAGGACCATTTCGTCCTCGACGTAGCGTGCCCCGGATATCAGGTTGTCGCGCAAGGTGCCGGCGAGCAATTGGATGTCCTGGGCAACGTAGCCAATGTTGTGGCGCAGCTCGCTGACGTCGATCTGGCGTACGTCCACGCCGTCTACCAGCAACGCGCCGGAGTCGGGCTGGTACAGGCCGACGATCAATTTGGCCAGGGAGCTTTTGCCCGAGCCGCTGCGGCCGATGATGCCGATTTTTTCCCCGGGCTTGATCACCAGGTTGATGTTTTTCAGCGCCGGGTTCTGTTGGTTCGGGTAGGTGAAATTCAGGCCCCGGCACTCGATGGCGCCCTGCAGGGTACGGCGGCTCATGGGGCGCTCGTCGAAATTGCGCTCCTGGGGCAGCTCCATCATCTGGTCCACCGATGTCATGGTGACCTTGGCTTGCTGGTAGCGCGTCAGCAGGCCCGATAGCGAGGCCAGCGGGCTCAGGGCGCGGCCACTGAGCATGTAGCAGGCAATCAGGCCACCCATGCTGAGGTTGCCGTCGATGATCTGGTACACGCCGAACACGATCATGATCACGCCGGCCAATTGCTGTATCAGCAGGGTCATGTTCATCGACAGACCCGACAGCAACTTCACCCGCAGCTCAAGCCGGCTCAGGGTGCCGATGGTCTGTTCCCAGCCGTATTGGCGCTCGCTTTCGGCATTGTTGACCTTGACCGCGTCGAGCCCGGCGAGGGTCTCGATCAGGCTCGATTGGCGCTCGGCGGCCAGGGCCATGGTGCGTTCCATGGTTGCCACCAAGGGCTTTTGCAGGGCATAGCCGATGCCCAGGGCAAGCGGGAACGCCAGCACCGGCACCCACACCAGATGGCCGCCGAGGATGGCTATCACCAGGAAGATCAGCAAGGTGAACGGCAGGTCGATCAGGCTGGTGAGGGTCAGCGACGCGAGGAAGTCGCGCAGGCTTTGAAACTCATGGATATTCTGGGCGAAGCTGCCGACCCGTGCCGGGCGGTACTTCATGGACATGCCGACGATGCGTTCGAACAGCGTGGCCGATATGACCAGGTCGGTTTTCTTGCCGGCCAGGTCCAGGCACAAGCTGCGCAGACTCTTGAGAACCAGGTCGAACAGGTACGCGCCGCAGATGCCCACGGCCAGCACCCACAGGGTGGCGGTGGCCTGGTTCGGCACGACGCGGTCGTACACGTTCATCACGAACAGCGGCGCGGCCATGGCAATGATGTTGATCAGGAAGCTGGCGGCGATGGCGTCGGTGTAGAGCCAGCGCGAACGCATGAGGGTGTCACGGAACCACGACCGCGCCCGCGGAATCAGGCTGCCGTGATTGACGTCGAATTTGTGTTGCGGCTGTGCAAAGAAGACTTTGCCGATGTAGTCGTCGGCCAATGCTTCGCGCTTGATCAGCACTTCACCGCCGTCGCTTTCACTGAGCAGGATCCGCGCTTCATCTTCGCCCTGCCAGCCGACCAGCACGGTACTGCGACCGTCCTTGAGCAACAACAGTGCCGGTAATGCGATGGTCGGGATCTGATCCAGCTTGCGTTGCAGCAGCCGGCCCTGCAGCCCGGCCCGCGCAGCGGCACGCGGCAGCAGCTCGGCACTCAACCGTTGCGAAGGCAGCGGCAGGCCGGTGGTGAGCATGGCCGCACTGGCCGGTTTTTGATGCAGGGCGCAGAGCGCCAACAACCCGTCGAGTAACGGGTCGTCGTGCAGTGCGCGTGGATCATGACTGAGATGAACTCGACTGACTTCAGGTTCCACGCGGTGCACTCTCGACTAACAGATGGGGCTATTGGGGTGGCTCAATTCATCCCAGGCAGTTGGACTTTAGGTTTCACGTCGTTCTGCACGACGGAGGCCATTGGTGCAACCACTCCCTGGCTCTTGAGCAATTCGCCCATGGTCGCCTTGATTCGGTACTGAGTAAATAACTGAATGTTCTTGATTTCTTCCAGGCGGCGGGAAGCGGTGAACAATTCATTTTCGCTGTCGAGCAAATCCAGCAGGGTACGTTGACCAAGGCTGAACTGTTGCTGGTAGGACGTGCGTACGCGGGTGCTGTGATCCACGTACTGCTGGGCGACCGGCAATTGCGCGTTGGCGTTGTTCAGGGCGTTCCAAGCCAAGCCTAGCTCTTCATTGAGTTGGCGCAAGGCGTTGTTGCGAATGTCCAGCGCCTGGTTGGCCTGGTAGGACTTCGATTGCAGGTCGGCTTTGTTGCTGCCACCGGCAAACAGGTTGAAGCGCATGCGCACCATGGCTTCCCAGCCGTTGCTGTGGTTCGGGTCACCGGAGACGTTGTTGTCGGCGTTGGTGCCAAGCTCAGCGTCAAAGCGCGGGTAGAAGCTGGATTTGGCGGCTTCGTACTGTTTCTCGGCGGCGGAGATATCCGACTCGGCCGAACGCAGGACCGGGCTGTTGTCGAGCATCTGGCGACGGGCTTCATTCAGGTCCGCCGGCAGCATGGCCAAGAACGGCGCCGGGCGCTCGAGCTGGTCGGGCATCTGGCCGACGGCGCTGAGGTAGTTGGTTTGCGCGTCTGCCAGATTGGTCTGCTCGGTGATCAGGTTGTTGCGGGCCTGGGCCAGGCGCGCTTCGGCCTGGTCCTGGTCGGCACCGTTGCCGACGCCGCGGTCGGTGCGCAGCTTGATCTGGTCGTAGATGCGTTCGTGATTGCGCAGGTTGTCTTCGGCCAGGCGCACGAACTCACGGCGGGTCAACACTTCGAGGTAGACCTGGGCAACGGTCAACGCTGTACGCTCGGAAGTACCCAGCAAGGAATAGGCACGGGAATTAACGTTGGCTTGTTGACGCCCGACTTCGCTGGAGGTGGCGAAACCGTCAAAAATCATTTGCTGCAGGCGCAGGCTGGATTCACCGCGGTTGAGCGTGTCCCAGTGGTTGCCGCTGGGATTGTTGGCGCGGGTAGTGGCGTTGTCGGTCCCTTGGCGGCCATAACCGGCGTTCAGGTCGACTCGCGGCAGGTAGCCACCTTGGGCGGCGCGCAATTGGTAATCGGCGGCGATACGGCTGTTTACACCTGCCTGGATTTCCGGGTGCACATCCAAGGCCTGTTGCATGGCTTGGGGCAGCGTCTGGGCTTGTACGAAACTGGCGGCGAGAACGAACGGAATTGCCTTGAACAGGTGCAGGCGCATTTAAAAATTTCCCCAGGACTTCTTGTCTCAAATCACAGCGATTAGCACCGCTGCGTCGGATAATGGCTACCGTAATGACCGTACGTCGGAAAGTTCAAAAAACGGAACTGCTTCACACATGTAGGACGGTTCGCCGCTTAAATATCAATGTGACATTACGGGAGCGATTGTTTAGGATGGCGACCATAAGGTCAATAGTTTGGCACAAACTAGATCGTTAAAAAATCTAGCCAAATATTTGACGTCAATACATTTGTAGACTACGCCCCCCCAATTGGCAGTGCTAATAGCGCGCTGCGAAATGGAATTTGTCGAAACGGACCTCCGGAGAAAATTTTAATGAGCAGTGTTGTTGCCATCGTCAAAAGCATTGTTGGTCAAGTTTTCGTTATTTCTCCGGAAGGAACACGTCGCGTCCTCATAGAAGGTGATCGCCTGTTTGCAGGCGACCAGATCGACACGGGCATATCGGGCGCGGTGAGCCTGGAACTGGCCAACGGCCGCATCCTGGACCTGGGCCGGGACACCCAGTGGAGCGCCGATATGCCGGACTCCACCGCCAATCTGGCTGCTGCCGCTGAGCAGGCCGCGCCATCGGTTGCCGAGCTGCAACAAGCCATCGCCGCCGGTGCCGACCCGACCACCGAGCTGGAAGCCACGGCCGCAGGTGCAGCGGCTGCCGGTAATGGCGCCGCGGGGGGTGGCCACAGCTTCGTGGTGCTGGACGCTACCGCCGGCCGTGTCGACCCGACCATTGGCTTCCCAACCGGCCCTCTCGGCCAGGGCACCTCGACACTCAACGCGTTGGCCGGCGCACCAGGCACTGCTGATTCCGGCTTGACGCTGCAGCCCGCGACCCTGTCCCTGAGCGCAACCCCCACCATCACCGAAGCCGGCGGTGTGCTGACCTATACCGCTACCGTTACGCGGCCCTCCACCAGCGACCTGACTGTGACCTTGTCCAATGGCGCGGTGATTACCATTCCGTCCGGCCAACTGACCGGCACCGTCAATGTGCCCCTGGCCCCTAACGACAGCCCCTACATCGATCCAAGCCAGATCAGCGTCAGCGTTACCGGTACCACCGGCGGCGGCAACCTGGTGTTGACCCTCGACCCTAACCCGGCCGTGACACAGATCACCGACACCATCGACACCACCACCGTGACGCTGACCGCAGGCGATACGGTGACCGAAGGTGGGCAGATCACCTACACCGCAACCTTGACCAACCCGGCGCAGACGCCTGTCACCGTGACCTTGAGCAATGGCTCGGTGATTACCATCAAGGCGGGCGAGTCTACGGGCACCGTGGTGGTCGACACCCCGGCGAACGACGTCTACAACAACGGTTCGACTGTCAGCACCACCATCACCGGGGCAACTGGCGGTAATTTCGAAAACCTGGTGCCGAGCACCACGCCTGCGATCACCACCATTACCGATTCGGTCGATACCACCACCGTCACGCTGACCGCTGGCGAAACCGTGACCGAAGGTGGGCAGATCACCTACACCGCCACCCTGACCAATCCGGCACAAACGCCTGTCACCGTGACCTTGAGCAATGGCTCGGTGATTACCATCAAGGCGGGCGAGTCAACGGGCACCGTGGTGGTCGATACTGCGGCGAACGACGTCTACAACAATGGTTCTACCGTCAGCACCACCATCACGGGCGCAACAGGCGGCAACTTTGAGAACCTGGTGCCGAGCACCACGCCGGCGGTCACCACCATTACCGATTCGGTCGATACCACCACCGTTACCCTGACAGCCGACGGCAACGTCACTGAAGGCGGCCAGATCACCTACACCGCCACCCTGACCAACCCGGCGCAGACGCCTGTGACCGTCACCTTGAGCAATGGCTCGGTGATTACCATCAAGGCCGGCGAGTCGGCGGGCAACGTTGTTGTCGATACTGCAGCGAACGACGCCTACAACAATGGTTCGACTGTCAGCACCACCATTACCGGTGCAACCGGCGGCAATTTCGAAAACCTGGTGCCGAGCACCACGCCGGCGGTCACCACCATCACCGATTCGGTCGACGCCACTACCGTCACGCTGACCGCTGGCGAAACCGTGACCGAAGGCGGGCAGATCACCTACACCGCGACCTTGACCAACCCGGCGCAGACGCCTGTAACTGTCACCTTGAGCAATGGCTCGGTGATCACTATCAAGGCGGGCGAGTCCGTCGGCAGCGTGGTCGTGGACACGCCGCCCAATGACGTCTACGTCAATGGCAGCACCATCAGCACGACCATCACCGGCGCGACCGGCGGCAATTTTGAAAGCCTGGTGCCGAGTACCACACCGGCGGTCACTACGGTTACTGATTCGATCGACACCACCACTGTGACGCTGACGGCACCGACCGAGGCGAACGAGGGTGGACAGGTTACGTATACCGCTACGCTTTCCAATAAAGCGGGCACTGACGTTACGTTGAAGTTGGATAATGGCTCGTCGATCACCATCAAGGCTGGCGATACCGTCGGCACTGTGACTGTTCCGGCGCCGACCGATGACGTGTTCATCGACAAGAGCACCCAGACGGTCAAGATCACTGAGACCACTGGCGGCAACTTTGAGAAGTTAGAAGTTGTAGGCAACGGCGCTACCACCACGATCAACGACACCATCGATAAGGTCGATGTGGTTCTGAGTGCAACCACCACCGTGGGCGAAGGCGGCAATATCGTCTACACCGCCAGCCTTGTGGATAAGAATGGTGCGCCGGTGACTAACATCACCAATCCGTTAACGGTCACTTTGGATAACGGCCAGACCATTACCATTGGCGTGAACCAATCCAGCGGTTCTATCTCGGTTGTGGCACCGGATGATGTGTACAAAGGCGATCAAACCGTCACCACTGCTATCAAAGGCGTGGCTGGCGGCGAGCACTTCGAGAATCTGGTGCCGGGTACTGCTGCGGTGAACACCACCGTTACGGATACTCCGGGCACCGACAACACCACGACGGTCACGCTGACTGCACCAAGCGCAGTTAACGAAGGTGGCCAGATCACTTACACCGCTACGCTTTCCAACAAGGCGGGCACCGACGTCACCTTGAAGCTGGACAACGGTTCGAGCATCACCATCAAGGCTGGGGACACCGTCGGCACCGTGACCGTACCGGCCCCAACCGATGACGTGTTCATCGACAAGAGCACCCAGACCGTCCAGATCACCGAGACTACTGGCGGCAACTTCGAAAAACTGGAAGTTGCCGGCAATGGCGCCCCCACCACGATCAACGACACCATCGACAAGGTCGATGTGGTGCTGACTGCCACCACCACCGTGGGCGAAGGCGGCAACATCGTCTACACCGCCAGCCTTGTGGATAAGAATGGTGCGCCGGTAACCAACATCACCAATCCATTGACTGTCACCCTGGATAACGGCCAGACCATTACCATCGGGGTGAACCAGTCCAGCAGCTCTATCTCGGTTGTAGCTCCAGATGATGTGTACAAGGGCGATCAAACCGTCACCACCGCTATCAAAGGTGTCACAGGCGGCGAGCACTTTGAGAACCTGGTTCCAGGGACCGATAAAGTCACCACGACGGTGACTGACACCCTGGGCACCGATAACACCACGACTGTCACGTTGACTGCTCCGAGTGCCGTTAACGAAGGCGGCCAGATCACCTATACCGCTACGCTTTCCAACAAAGCAGGCACTGACGTAACCCTCAAACTCGACAACGGTTCGAGCATCACCATCAAAGCCGGTGACACTGTCGGTACGGTAACTGTCCCTGCACCGACCGATGATGTGTTCATCGATAAGAGCACCCAGACGGTCAAGATCACTGAGACCACTGGCGGCAACTTCGAGAAGTTAGAAGTTGCAGGCAACGGCGCTACCACCACGATCAACGACACCATCGACAAGGTCGATGTGGTGCTGACCGCCACCACCACCGTGGGCGAAGGCGGCAATATCGTCTACACCGCCAGCCTTGTGGATAAAAACGGTACGCCGGTAACCAACATCACCAACCCGCTCACCGTCACCTTGGATAACGGCAAAACCATCACCATCGGGGTTAACGAATCGAGTGCTAGCGTTTCGGTTATTGCTCCGGATGATGTGTACAAAGGCGATCAAACCGTCACCACCGCTATCAAAGGCGTGACTGGCGGCGAGCACTTCGAAAATCTGGTACCGGGTACTGCCGCGGTGAACACCACCGTTACGGATACTCCGGGCACCGACAACATCACGACGGTCACGCTGACTGCACCAAGCGCCGTCAACGAAGGCGGCCAGATCACCTACACCGCCACCTTGAGCAACAAGGCCGGTACTGACGTCACTTTGAAGTTGGATAACGGCTCGTCGATCACCATCAAAGCTGGCGACACTGTCGGCACCGTGACCGTACCGGCCCCTACCGATGACGTGTTCATCGACAAGAGCACGCAGACCGTCAAGATCACTGACGCTTCTGGCGGCAACTTCGAGAAGTTGGAAGTTGCAGGCAACGGCGCCACCACCACGATCAACGACACCATCGACAAGGTCGATGTGGTCCTGAGTGCAACCACCACCGTGGGCGAAGGCGGCAATATCGTTTACACCGCCAGTCTTGTGGATAAAAACGGCGCGCCGGTGACTAACATCACCAATCCATTGACTGTCACCCTGGATAACGGCCAGTCCATCACTATCGGTGTGAATCAGTCGAGCGGCACTGTTTCGGTCTTGGCGCCGGATGACGTCTACAAAGGCGATCAAACTGTCACCACTGCGATCAAAGGCGTCACCGGCGGCGAACACTTTGAGAATCTGGTTCCAGGGACCGATAAAGTCATCACGACGGTGACTGACACCCCGGGCACCGATAACATCACCACCGTCACGCTGACTGCACCAAGCGCAGTTAACGAAGGTGGCCAGATCACCTATACCGCTACGCTCTCCAATAAAGCGGGCACTGATGTAACGCTGAAACTCGACAACGGTTCGAGCATCACCATCAAAGCTGGCGACACCGTCGGCACCGTGACCGTCCCTGCGCCTACCGATGACGTGTTCATCGACAAGAGCACCCAGACGGTCAAGATCACTGAGACCGCTGGCGGCAACTTTGAGAAGTTAGAAGTTGCAGGCAACGGCGCCACCACCACGATCAACGACACCATCGATAAGGTCGATGTGGTTCTGACCGCCACCACCACCGTGGGCGAAGGCGGCAACATCGTCTACACCGCCAGCCTTGTGGATAAAAACGGTGCGCCGGTGACTAACATCACCAATCCGCTTACCGTCACCCTGGATAACGGCAAAACCATCACCATCGGTGTTAACGAATCGAGCGCCAGCGTTTCGGTTGTTGCACCTGATGACGTCTACAAGGGCGACCAGACCGTCACCACGGCGATCAAAGGCGTGACTGGCGGCGAGCATTTCGAAAATCTGGTACCGGGTACTGCTGCGGTGAACACCACCGTCACCGATACTCCGGGCACCGACAACACCACCACCGTCACGCTGACTGCACCAAGCGCCGTTAACGAAGGTGGCCAGATCACTTACACCGCTACGCTTTCCAACAAGGCGGGCACCGACGTCACCTTGAAGTTGGATAACGGCTCGTCGATCACCATCAAAGCTGGCGACACTGTCGGCACCGTGACCGTACCGGCCCCTACCGATGACGTGTTCATCGACAAGAGCACCCAGACCGTCCAGATCACTGAGACCACTGGCGGCAACTTCGAAAAACTGGAAGTGGCAGGCAACGGTGCGACCACCACGATCAACGACACCATCGACAAGGTCGATGTGGTGCTGACCGCCACCACCACTGTCGGCGAAGGCGGCAACATCGTCTACACCGCCAGCCTTGTGGATAAAAACGGCGTGCCGGTGACTAACATCACCAATCCATTGACTGTCACCCTGGATAACGGCCAGTCCATCACTATCGGTGTGAATCAGTCGAGCGGCACTGTTTCGGTCTTGGCGCCAGATGACGTCTACAAAGGCGATCAAACTGTCACCACTGCGATCAAAGGCGTCACCGGCGGCGAACACTTTGAGAACCTGGTTCCAGGGACCGATAAAGTCACCACGACGGTGACTGACACCCCGGGCACCGATAACACCACCACCGTCACGCTGACTGCACCAAGCGCAGTTAACGAAGGTGGACAGATTACGTACACCGCTACGCTTTCCAACAAAGCGGGCACTGACGTTACGTTGAAGTTGGATAACGGCTCGTCGATCACCATCAAGGCGGGAGATACCGTCGGCACCGTGACCGTCCCTGCACCGACCGATGACGTGTTCATCGACAAGAGCACCCAGACCGTCCAGATCACTGAGACCACTGGCGGCAACTTCGAAAAACTGGAAGTTGCAGGCAACGGCGCCACCACTACGATCAACGACACCATCGACAAGGTCGATGTGGTGCTGACTGCCACCACCACCGTCGGCGAAGGCGGCAA
>NZ_JYLH01000019.1 GCF_001439685.1 Pseudomonas libanensis | reverse complement strand
ACCGGCACAGCCGGATCCGCTTCGTCACCCCATCAGAGCGCCATGGAGGGAAAGATCATCAGATCCTGGCACTGCGCCATGAGCTGTATGAGCGGGAGCGCCGGAAAAGACCTGAACGGTGGTCAGGGCAAACACGTAACTGGGAACCGGTAGGAACGGTGTTGCTGAATCCGGATCGGGAACAGCAGACCGAACAAAAAGCGGCATAGCAGAACGGTTGACGCGACAACTACCTTGAAAAACGCCGGTGGTGGGGCAAGAGCCCTTTGGTTACTTTGGGGCTCTTTTCCAAAGTGACCCGCTGTCAGAGCGGAACCCTAAGTGGCCGTTACCGCAGGAATGGATATGTACCCGGTATAGCTGTGTCGCCTGTCAGGCCGCCTTCGCGAGCAAGCCCGCTCCCACAGTTTGATTGCGGGGTGTCAGGTAGATTGGCATCGGCTGGCAGGCCGTCATCGCAGGCAAGCCAGCTCCCACATTTGGATCGCGGTGCGTCAGCTCGATCAGCGTCGGCTGTCAGTCCGTCACGGGAGCAAGCTCCCTCGCCACAGGTCCAGCGTCGCCCCAAAGTTGTGTAGATACCTATGCTCATCGGGGGCAAGCCCCCTCCCACATTGGTACTCGGTGCAGCCAGGATTATTGAGCCGGCCGCAACAGCTGCATTTGCTGGCGATAGTCATCCGTCACCTGCCGCGCCTGGCTGCTGCTGGTAATCACCCGGGGCGTGATCAACACGATCAGCTCCGTACGGTCCTTGGACTTGCTGGTATTGCCAAACAACCAGCGCAACCCCGGGATCTTGCCCAGGTAAGGCACGGCACTGACACTCTCAGCGTTGTCTTGCTTGATCAACCCGCCAAGCAACACCGTCTGCCCACTCTGCACCGCCACCTGGGTGGACACCGAGCGTGTGGAGATCCGCGGATTCACCGGTGTGTCGCTATTACCCACCTGATTCTCGGCATCGCTGACCTGCTGCTGGATGTCCATGTACACCAGGCCGCCTGGATTAATGCGCGGCACCACGTCCAGAATCACCCCGGTCTGCACATATTCGACGCTGCTCAGGGTGGTGTCGGCGTCACCGGTGTTGACGGTGGTCTGGCTGATGGGAATGTTGTCGCCCACCTGGATCTGCGCCGGCTGGTTGTTCATCACCACCAGCGACGGCGCCGACAGCACCTGGGTGCGACCGTTGGTTTCCAGGGCGTGCAGGGCCACTTGCAGGTTGGAGCTGACGAAGGAGTAGAACAACGAATCCGCCGCCCCCAGCCCTGCCCCGCCACCGCCCAGTGCGCCCTGGCTGCCGGAGGCATTGGCCACCGTGGTGCTGGTGGAATTGCCGGCCAGGCGGCCGAGGTACCACTGCACGCCCAGGTCCAGTTCACCGGTGAGCTTGACCTCGAGGATGCGGGTCTCGATCTGTACTTGCAGCGGTGGGTTGTCCAGGCGCTTGATCGCCGCTTCGATCTCCTTCCACTGCGCCGGGCGGGTGCGCACCAGCAGTTGGTTGCTGCTCTTTTGCGCGGTGATGCGGGTGCCGGCCTCGAGGTCGCTGGTGGGGGCCGCCGGGGTGTTCTCGCCGCTCTGCGGCTCGGGTTCCTCGGGGGCTGGCACAGGGGTGTTGGCTTGCAAACCGGCGCTGGTGGACGACGACAATGTAGTCGTACGCAAGCCCGGGGCGACCTTGGCGGGTGTGTCGTCCTTGATCGCGCCGTTGCCGTAGATCTGCCGCAGGTATTTGGCCAGGTCGGCGGCCTTCATATTGCGCACGTCGTACACATACATCTGCGGTTCGTTGCCGCCGCCCTCGTCGATGGTGCGAATCCAGTCGCCCACCTCGCTGAGGTACTCGGGCTGGGAAGAGATCGCCACCACCGAATTGGTGCGTTCGACCGGCAGGAAGCGCAGCATGCCCGCCAGGGGCGTGCCGCTGTCGGCGCCGAACATGGCTTGCAGCTCGGGCATCAGTTCGGCCACCGAGGCGCGTTGCAGGCCGAATACTGCCACCGACATGCCCTTGAGCCAGTCCACATCGAAGGTGTCGATGGTGTCCTGGTAGTTGGCCAACTCTTCCGGGGTGCCGGCCAGGCTCAGGACATTGCGTGCCGGGTCGACCAACAGAAATGCATTCTCTCGGGCAAACGGCTTGAGCAGTTTCTGCATCTCGGTGGCGGAGATATAGCGCAGCGGGAACAGCCGCGCCGAGAGGCCGCTGGACGGTTGCGCCACGCGCATCTGCGGCACCAGCTTGCCCGCCACCGCCTGGTTGGCCGGCAGGATCACGTAGCGGTTGCCCTGCTTGATCATGGCGTTGTCGGTCCACGACAGCAGCGTCTCGAGAATCGACAGCGCCTGCTGCTTGTCCACCGGTTTGGAGGTAGAGAAGCTGACATTGCCCTTCACCCCCTCGGCGATGCTGTAGTTCTCATGCAGCAGGTCGCCCATCACGCTGTTGATCACCGCCTCGATGGGCTGGTCGGCGAAGTTGAACACGATGTCGCCGCCCTGCTCCGGCACTTTCACGGGCGCGGTGGGCTGGCGCACGAAGCCTTGATTGCCGCGAATCAACTGGCGTTGCGGCGGTGTCGGGGCGGTCGGCTGCGGGCTTTTTTCAGTCACGGGCAACTCGGGCGGCGGGCGTTGCGAGCCGGTGCCCTGCAGTGCTTCGTGCAGCAGGTCGGCGTCCGGGTCGAGGGTGGCGGGCAACGATCCACAGCCGCCCAGGGAGACGGCAGTGGCCAGGCAAAACAGCGAAGTGCGCATATCGATCAAGGGAGGGGCTCGCGGGGATGGGAAATAAGGGGTAACCGCTTGCCGTAGAGGCTCAGGGTCTGGGTGCGCCCGTCCAGGGCGAAACGGGCGTATTGCGGGGTCAGGTGTTCCAGGCGCCAACCATTGGGCAGGGTCTGGCCCAGGCGTACCGTCAGCGCCGGGCCATCGGCTTGCTTGAGCATGGCCATTTGCAGGTTGCCGGTGATCATGATGCCGCTGAGGGTCAGGTTGGCCAGGCTGGCCACCCGCACCTTGCCTACCACCCGGTCCGGGTGGCGGTCCGGGCTGAACAGCGGTGCTTGCCAGGTGGCAGCCAGATCCTGCAACACCAGCGCAGGAGCGGCTTGCACACTGACGGAGGGCTGCGCAGGCACCGGCGCTGCGGGCAGCCACCGCGGTTCATCGCCGATGCTGCTGAGGATCACCGCCATCAACAGGCCTAATAAGCCGGCCAGGCCCAGCAAGCTCCATTCCAATGGGCGCAGTGAGCCGATCATGGCGCCACCCGCGCAGGTTGCAGGTAACCACGCACCAGCAACTGCACCGCCAGCTTGCCCGCCCCACCAGTGGCCGGCGCCTGTTTGCTGCGGCGGATGCGCAGCTCATCGACAAACAGAAACGGCGGCTGATATTCCAGCGCATGCAGGATCGCGGTCAGCGGTTCGATGGCGCAGTTGAGCGTGAGGCTGACCTTGACCTGGCGGTAAGGCTCGCTGTCGTCCTGTTCTGTGGTGATGGGTTTGCGCTGGGTGAGGGTGCAGCCGCCGCCAAGGTTGGCGTGGCTGTTGATCAAGTCGGCGAGGCGCTGCATCAGGTCGGCAGCGACCACGTCGGGATCATCGCCGGGCAACAGGCTGGCGCTGCTGGCCGGGTCTTGCCGCGCGCGCTCAAGCTGCTCGCGCAATGCATCGCCCTGGCGCAATACGCTGGCGTAACGTTGCTGCTGTTCACGCAACTGCTGGGCTTGTTCGCCCATGGCCCGCAGCGGCCCGGCAAACCAGCTGTCGATCAACAGCCAGTAGGCCGCACCGAGCACCACGGCGAGAATCAACAAGGCCCCGCCGCGACGTTCACGGGGCGTGAGGGGTCGGCGCATCGGCGGCCTCCTGGCGTAAGTGGGCGCGCAAGGCAAACTGGTCCTTGCCGGTGCGCGCATCGGGTTGGATCACGCCTTCGAACTGGGCATTTTCCAGGCGCCGGCAGCCTTTGATGCGGGTGATCAGGCCGCTGGCCTTGGCACTCTGGCCAGAGAACGTCACCTCGCCCTCCTTGACGGCCAACTGATCAAGCCAAGTGTCGGCGGGCAGGCAGGT
The DNA here is from genome assembly GCF_001439685.1 of Pseudomonas libanensis. GTDB lineage: Bacteria > Pseudomonadota > Gammaproteobacteria > Pseudomonadales > Pseudomonadaceae > Aquipseudomonas > Aquipseudomonas libanensis. The sequence goes on along the minus strand of NZ_JYLH01000019.1, from coordinate 92,354 downwards.
GGTCAAGTCGTTCAGCAGTGCGGCAAGGGGCGGTTGTGCCCGTTTGCGCTGGGTGAGGTACTGTGCTGCGCCGCGGGTATTGAGCAGTTGCTGGCGTACTGCGTGCACCTGGGCGACCTGGGCTTTTTGCTGCTGTACCGTGGCGTGCATGGTGTCGAGTACGCGCTGGCGGTCGTTAAGCCACAGCAGCATCGCGGCGATCAGCAAGGCGCCGCATAACCACGGCAAGCTGCGCTGCAACTGCTTTCCAGCTGGCCGTTGGCGCGGGCGTAGCGGCGCGGGCAGCAGGTCGATGCCCAGGCCCGCCACGTCCACGCGGTGCGGATGCAAGCCAAGGGCGGCGCAGTCGCTGAGCATCTGGTCCAGGCGCTCGCGCAGGATCGCCACCAGTGTTACCTCAAGGTGACTGGATGTGCGCCGCTCCTGGCGAGCCACGAAGTACAGCTGCTCCGCGTCGAACGGGGTGTAGCGGTCCAGTTCATAGCCGACTACCTCCGTGAGGTTGCGCGCAGCAGCCAGGGGCAATTGCACGCGTTGCTGCAACACTGCGTCGGGAGCGAGCATCAGCACCTGGCGTGTATTGCCCGGCGCAACCGGCATCGTCAGCGGCCAATGATGGACCTGCTCAGGTGGCTCCTGCAGGGCCAGCCACTTCGGCACACAGGCGCGCAACTCCGTGAGCCACAGGCGCCAGCCTTGTTGCAACAGGCTGCCGCGCCACTGCCTGGCGATAGGTTCGAGTCGATTCATTCTTGCCACCGCACGACCCGATAGGGCTGTGCGCTGTCCTCCGCGGGGCTCAATAAGACGGTGAGTTGCAGGCGCGCCTGATAGCCGCCGGGGCGTTCGGCGCGGCTGTCGATTTCCAGCACCTGGCCAGGGTCGACGCCCTCGGCGTTTTGGCGCGGCAGGTTCAGTGCCTTGCGCATCAAAGCGCTGGCGAATGCCGGATCGGGTCGGTCCAGGTCGCTCCACAGGGTGAGCTCCGGCAACAGTTGGCTGTAGAGCGCCTGGGTCATACCGGGCAGTTGACGCACTTCTTCCAACACCCGAAACGGTGCCAGGCCCCGTTCACGACGTGCCTCGAGGGCCTTGACCAGTTGCTGGGCCTGGGCCGGTGTGGCACCGCAGGCCAGGGCCAGGCGCAGCAGGTCATCGGTATGGGCGTTGACCAGGTACAGCTTGCCGCGCTCACTGCGCAGGCGCACCTGTAAGCGGGCATCATCGAAGGTCAGCGCGATAGCACGACCATCCGCCACCCAATGCCCATCAGCCATGACCTGGGCGATCCCGGCTTCGGCGGCCAAGAGTGCCTGGGTGTGCTGGCGATGCCACAGCGCCTGGCGACTTTCCAGCTGTACCCAACCCGCCAGACCGCCAAGCAACACGCTGAGCAAGGCCAGCACCCACAGCACCAGCAACAGCGCCGCACCGCGTTGGCGCCTCATTCCTCAATACTCGCGCTGGACAGATTCAGGCGCAGGGCAATCACCTGGGTCACCCAAGGCACCGGCCCGTTGACGCTGGCGTCGATGCGCACCGCAGCGGGCAAGCGCCTGGGCCAGGGCCAGGTGCTCAACCAGCCGGAGGGCTGCCCCAATGGCGAGACACCACGAAAACTGAATCGCAGCGCCTCGACGTTATGCAGCAGCACCTGCGGCTCATCGCGCTGGGCGTTGGTGTGAGACTCCAACTGCGAGAACGCGACCTGCAGATCCTGCTCGACCCGTTGCAGGGTAAAGCGCTGGATGCCACCGCCGAGCACACCGGGCAAGGTCGACACAAACTGCAAGCGCTCTGGCGTCGCGATAAAAAACCCATCGGCCTGGCTGTCGTCCTCAGTCACATCCAACGGCAGCGCCTCGCTGATGGCGGTGCGCAAGAACTGTTGGGCGGCGCGCATTTCATCCAGGCTGGCGGTGTAGCCCTGGGCCTTGGCCACCGCCCGGTTGGCCCCGAGCAACGCGCCGCCCACCAGCAGTACCAACACCGAAAGCAGACTGAGCACCACTAGGATCTCCAGCAAGGTGAAGCCCTGCTCGCGGCGCTTCACAGGCGCGCCTTCAAGGTGCTGAAACGGGCCTGGTGCGAGCCTTCGCGCAGGCTCAGGTCGAGGCGAAACAGATGGGGCTGTTGTCGAGTGCTGGTCAACTGCCAATGGATGCCATCGAGTTCGCCCTGGCGGGTGCCCTCGGTCAACGGGCCGGCCGCTTCCTGGTCGAGCACGGTGAGCGCGGCATGGGTGAGCCGGTCGCTGTGGGCCACTTGCGACAACGAGCGCGCACTCTGGCCGAAGGCAACCAGCAACACACTGCTGCACACCGCCATCAACGTCAGGGCGGCGAGCATTTCCAGCAAGGTGAAGCCGGCCTGGTGCTTCATGGCAGCGCCTTGGACTGCACGCTGCCCGTGAGCCAGCCAATGTCGATACGCCAACGCCGCGTGCCGTTGGCCAGCAACAGGTTGCCGCCGGTGGAACTGCCATCGGGATAGAACACCACAGCGGCGCCCGCCTGCTCGGCACTGTGCAACGTCACCTGCAACTGGGCAGGCCAGTGTTGCGGCGCACGCCCTGGGGCCTGGAAGCTCAGGCCCTGGAGATCGAACTCGGTGCGTGCCGCCTGGCCGCTGATAATCGCCCCTGCCCGCGTGGTGCGCAGCGCCTCGACCATCTGCCCGACCACCCGGCGCTCCTGGGCCACCTGCAGCCCCTGGCGCACCCCGAACGCCAGCAACCCGGCCGCGATGCCGATCAATACAAGCACCACCAGCATCTCCAGCAGGGTAAAGCCGCGCTGGGCCATGGGCGGGTTATTCCCAGTTGCCCAGGTCGGCACTGTAGCCCTCGCCGCCGGGCTGGCCGTCCTGGCCGTAGAAGATCAGGTCGAAGGCGCCGTGCTCACCGGGGAAGCGATAGCCGAAGCCATGGCCGAACGGGTCTTTCAATTCCGAAGGCTTGGCGTAGGGGCCAGCCCAGCTGGACGCATTGGCCGGTTTGTCCAGCAGCTGTTGCAGGCTGTTGGGCGGCGCGCCCACGTCCAGGGCGTAGCTGTCGATCTTCATGCTCAAGCTGGCCAGTTGCGCCTTGCCCGCGCCGTATTTGCCCTTATCCACATTGCCGCCGACCTGGCGCACCACAATGGTCGCGACGATACCCAGCAGCACGATCACCGCGAGCATTTCCAATAGGGTGAAGCCGCGTTGGCGATACCTGGTTTTCATTGATTCAGCTCCATGAAGGTTCATATATGGCTGGTAAGGCTCATCAGCGGCAGCATGATCGCGAGCATGATCACCGCCACCAGCACGGCCATGACCACGGTCAGGGTCGGCACCAGCGCCGCGAGCAGACGCTCGATTGCGCGTTTGGCCTCGATGTCGAAAATGTCGGCGACCTTGAGCAGCATGCTGGGCAGCTCACCGGCTTGTTCGCCGACCTCGATCATTTGCAGGGCCAACTCCGGTAGCAGCGGCTGGCGACCAAAGGCGTCGGCCAGGGTGCCACCGCCCTTGACCCGTTGCGCCGCCAGCGCCACTTGCGCCTGCAGCGCACGGTTGCTGCAGACCTGACGGGCGATGACCAACGCCGGCAGCAACGCCACGCCATTGCAGAGCAAGGTGCCGAGGGTGCGGGTCAGGCGGGCGGCTTGGACCCGCTGCAGCAGCGGGCCGATCACGCGGATGCCCAGCAGTCGACGATCGCAATGCTCACGACGGCCGGGGTCGCGCAGACGCGTCACCAGGATCCCCGCACTGATCAATACCCCGGCCAACAGCACCAGGCCATAGGCCCCCAGAAACTCGCCAAGCCCCAGGATCACTTGGGTGATCAGCGGAATCGGCACGCCCAGGTCCTGGAAGATCGGCACGAATTGCGGCACCACATAAGCCAGCAACAGCGCCAGCGAACCCAGCACGCCGATCACCAGGAACGCCGGGTAGATCAGTGCGTTGATCACCTCGCCACGCAGTAACTGGCTGCGTTCCAGATAATCGCTGAGCTGGCGCAGGGTCGCTTCCAGCGCTCCGCCGGCTTCACCGGCGCGCACCATGCTCAGGTACAGCGGGGAAAACGTACCGCCCTCCTCCTCCAACGCGACCGACAACGGCTTGCCGGCCTTGACCTGCTCGCGGATACGTTCGATCAATGCCCGCACCTGGGGTTGGCCAGGTTGCTTGAGCAGCAGGCCCAGCGAGCGCTCAAGGGGCTGGCCGGCGCCGAGCAATGTGGCCAGCTGCTGGGTGAAACTCACCAGCGCGGCGCCTTTTAACTGCCCGCGCGTCTTATGCAACAAGGGGCTGCCCGCCGTTTCGAGGTGCAGCAGCAACCAGCCACGTTTGTGCACGGCGGCGACGGCGGCGGCCTGGTCAGCGGCGTGCAGCGTACCGCTCTGGGCGACGCCCTGGCTGTCCAGGGCGCGGAATTTGAACAGGCTCACGCGTCCTCCCCACGGGTCACGCGCAGCACTTCTTCCAGGGACGTGACGCCCGCCAGCGCCTGACGCAAACCGTCTTCATACAAGGTGTGCAAACCGCCGCGGCGGGCCGCCTGCTCAAGGGTGGCGGCGTCGGCGTGACGCATCAGCAGGCTGCGCAATTCGTCGTTCATCACCAGCAATTCGGTGAGCGCACTACGGCCGTGGTAATCGCCGCGGTAGAGCAGGATCGGACGCTGCTCGGTCAATCGATCCAGGCCATGTGCCTGGATCAATGCCGGCGGCGCTTCGAAGGCTACCCGCGTGGCCGGGTCCAGGCGCCGCACCAGGCGCTGGGCGAGAATGCCGCTGACGGTGGAGGCAATCAGGTAGCTCTCCACGCCCATGTCGAGCAAGCGCGTGATACTCGCGGCAGCGCTGTTGGTGTGCAAGGTTGACAGGACCAGGTGCCCGGTGAGGGAGGACTGCACGGCGATGCGGCAGGTTTCCAGGTCGCGGATTTCGCCGATCATGATCACATCCGGGTTTTGGCGCACGATGGCGCGCAGCACTGCGGCAAAGTCCAGGCCGATGGCCGGCTTGACCTGGATCTGGTTGATCCCTTCGAGCTGGTATTCCACCGGGTCTTCCACGGTGATGATCTTGCGTTCGCTGGTATTGAGCCGCGACAAGGCGGTGTAGAGCGTGGTGGTTTTGCCCGAGCCGGTGGGCCCGGTCACCAGCAGGATGCCGTGGGGCCGTTCGAGCAGGTCGAGGAAGGCCGCCAGGCGCTGGCCGTCGAAGCCCAGGCTGGGGAAGTCGAACTGCACGGTTTGCCGGTCCAACAGGCGCATCACTACCGACTCGCCAAAACTAGTGGGCACCGTGGACACGCGCAGGTCCAGTTCCTTGCCCTGGATGCGCAGCATGATGCGCCCGTCCTGCGGCAGGCGCCGTTCGGCAATGTCCAGGCGCGCCATGATTTTCACCCGCGAGATCACCGCCGCCGATGAACTGGCGGGCGGCGCTTCGGCCTCGTGCAGCACGCCGTCGATGCGATAGCGCACCTTGAACTGGTTTTCGAAGGGCTCGATATGGATGTCCGACGCGCGCTGTTCCACCGCACGTTGCAGGATCAGGTTGACCAGGCGAATCACCGGTGCTTCGGACGCCATGTCCTTGAGGTGCTCGATGTCTTCATGGGCGCCGTCCTGCTCGTCGAGGTTCTCGATCAGGGTGCCCATGGCGGAACGGCCCTGGCCGTAATAGCGCTCGATCAGTGTGTCGACTTCATTGCGCGGGCCGATGGCCAGCCACACCGGCACCTGACAGGCATAGGCCAGGGCCTGGAACGGATACAGCTGCGCCGGGTTGGCGGCCAGTACGCGCAGTCCTCCTTCGCTCCAGCCCATGGGCACCACTTGGTAATGCCGCATAAAGCGCTCGGTCAAGACCGGCAGCGGGTCGAGCAGCGGCGGCGCGGCGTCGGCCAGCAGCAAGGGCGCATCCAGCAGATCGGCCCAGGCACGCGCCAGCTCGACCTCGGACACCAAGCCCAGGCGCGTCAGTAACCCCAGCAGGTCGCGGGGGTCAGTGGACAAGCGCTGGGCGCGCTCCAGGTCGAGGGATTTGAGCCCGGCATGCTGCATCAGCCACGCGCACACCTGGTAGGTGCGCGGGATAGGCAGCTTGCAAGCATCAATGGGGGCTGACGACATCATCCAGGAATATCTAAGGTTGCGAAAAGTATGGCTATTTGAACTACCGAACAATGCCATTAGTTCGCCACAGCCCATAAGGGAGTTAGCCGGGGGTATCGACTGGAAGTTATAGCGCTAGTTCCGGCTCACAGGGGAATTAAATACAAAACATTGCCAAATGCACTGATATAGAGCGTTAGCAGCCAATAGCCACTAGTTGCAATTAGCCATACTTCTTATTAATTCAAGCACTTTCCCGTTCAATTAACCGGCAATGCAAGAAGATTGCGTCGGGCCTGCTGGCTTGGCCCATCAGCGCATGGGTATCTACACAACTTCAGGTGCGCCGCAGGCCCCTGTGGGAGGGGCGGTGCGACGATTCGACTTGCTCCCGATGGCGGCCTGGCAGCCCACCAGGATGTTGGAGTTTGATCGAGTACATATCCGTTATTCAGGTAACGGCTACTTAGGGTTCCGGCGGGTCACTTTGCAAAACCGGCAAAGTAACCAAAACCGGCGTTTTTCAAGGTAGTTGTCGCGTCAACCGTTCTGCTATGCCGCTTTTTGTTCGGTCTGCTGTTCCCGATCTGGATTCAGCAGCACCGTTCCTACCGGTTCCCAGTTACGTGTTTGTCCTGACCACCGTTCAGGTCTTTTCCGGCGCTCCCGCTCATACAGCTCATGGCGCAGTGCCAGGATCTGATGATCTTTCCCTCCATGGCGCTCTGATGGGGTGACGAAGCGGATCCGGCTGTGCCGGTGTTCGCTGTTGTACCACCGCATAAAATCCCTCACCCAAGTCCGCGCAGCGTCCAAGCTGGCGAAGCCTTCCAAGGGCCATTGCGGGCAGTACTTCAGTGTCCTAAACAGTGATTCCGAGTACGGGTTGTCATTGCTTACGCGTGGACGACCGCGAGAAGGCGTGATGCCAAGCTCATACATTTTGCTTAACAGCGTCACCGATTTCATTGGCGCTCCGTTATCAGAGTGCAACACCAAGGGCTCACGCAGGCACTTCTCGTTGATCACGCTGCGTTGCAACAGCGCAGCAGCCTTTTCACCACTTTCTTCATCATAAACTTCCCAACCTACCGCCTTGCGGCTGTAAATATCTTCGATCAAATACAGGTAAAAATACTTACCGCGTATGGGCGAGGGAAGATACGTGATGTCCCACGACCACACCTGGTTAGGCTTCTGAGCCGCGTGCGTTGTCGGCATTACAATGCGCCGAGGCCGTCGGCTACGACCTCTGTGGTGTTGTTGGCCGGCTGCTCGCAAGATGCGATAAAACGTAGCTTCCGATGCCAGATACCGCGCTTCGTCTGCCAGGCGCGGAACGATCTGGCTGGGCGGTAAATGGGCGTATATCGGGCTGTTGCACAGGGTTACGATGGCTTGTCGTTCAATTTCACTCAGCGCATTTCGCGGCTTGGGCCGCAAGGTGGTGGTGCGCGCATCGGCCTGTAACTCTGGCGCCTGAGTCCAGCGCTGCAAGGTTCGCAGCGACAGTCCAACCTCTTGGCAAGCGCGTAATTTTCGGGCGCCTGCGACGATGGCTTCAATCAACCAGCCCACCAACAACTGCCGTTCCGGCAAAGAAGTCAGTTGTCCTCGCCGTCGGTCCCCCAGTAATCGTTGAGCTTTTTTCGCAGCACTAACAACGCTGCGGTTTCGGCCAACGCAGCGTCTTTACGGCGCAGATCGCGCTCCAGCTCCAGGATGCGTTTCTTGTCTTTACGCGTCTGCTCATGGTCAGCCATTTTTTGGATCTGCACCGCCTCTTGACCGCTGATACAGGCTTGACGCCAAGCATTGATCTGCTCGGGGTAAAGGCCGTTTCGACGACAGTACTCACCTAATTCAAGTTGCGTCAGGCTGGCTGTTTCAATGACAGCGGTCAACCGGGCCTCAGCAGACCATTTATCAGAAAGCGATATATCTTCTGGCACTTTGCTTCCTTGGACACTGGCCATCTTGCGCCAGGTATACAGCGATACATCGCTGACCCCTTCACGGCGACAAACTTCGGCTACCGTCAGGTTCAGCGGGGGAAGCAACATCTTAAGCAATGTGGCTTTACGTTCGGGTGAATAGTACGTCACAACCTGTCTCTTTCCGCCCTCGGTATGCTTTTTGGGGGTAAATCAGAAGAGGCGACAACTATCCTGACACCGGGGGCCACCACTCGGCACCTCGCCTAGGCTCGGTGTGCCCGTAATCCGCCAGGGATTTGGGGGGCCGCCGCCACGCGCCATCCATGGCGCGGGGCGGCTAAACCGGCATCCCTGCCGGTTTACCCCCCAAATCCCTGTCGAATTCCGGCCAGCGTGGTTTAACGGGGCGCCTGAGATCAAGATCAAGAGCGACTCGCTTCGCATCGTGGTTACCGTCGGCTGCTACAGCCTACAAAGTTGTGTAGATACCTATGCCCCGATAGCGCTCTGAAGACACAGATGTGCAAGCTGACACACTGCAATCGGGGGCAAGCCCCCTCCCACATTTTTGATCAGTGCTTGGTCAGTTGGATTTGCTGCTTGGCCAGCTTCACCACATTCTCCACGGTGAACCCGAACTTCTCCTGCAACTTGGCCAGCGGTGCCGAGGCGCCGAAGCTGTTCATCACCACCTTGGCGCCGGTCTGCCCGACATAACGGTCCCAACCCAAGGGACCTGCCTGTTCCACCACCACCCGAGCTTTTACTGCGGGTGGCAAGACGCTGTCGCGGTAAGCCTGGTCTTGATCTTCAAACAGTTCCCAACTCGGCATCGAGACCACTTGCGCGGCAACGCCTTCGCCCTTGAGCTGCTCATAGGCGGCCACTGCGAGGCTGACTTCACTGCCTGTGGCGATCAGAATAACCTCAGGTTGATCCGCACCGGCCAACACATACGCACCCTTGGCCGCCCCGGAGGCTGGCGCGTATTTACTGCGATCCAGCGTAGGCAGCGCCTGGCGTGACAGCACCACACAGCTCGGCCGGTGGGTTTGTGCCAGGGCCACTTTCCACAGTTCCAGGGTTTCATTCGCGTCGCCCGGGCGCAGGGTCAGCAGCCCCGGGGTGGCGCGCAATTGGGTCAGGTGTTCGATAGGTTGGTGCGTTGGCCCATCCTCGCCTACGCCGATGGAGTCATGGGTGAATACGAAGATCACCGGCAGTTCCATGATCGCCGCCAGGCGGATCGGCGGTTTCATGTAGTCGCTGAACACCAGGAAGGTCGAGGTGTACGGGCGCAGGTAGGATAGCGCCATGCCGTTGGCAATCGCGCCCATGGCATGTTCCCGGATACCGAAGTGCAGGTTGCGCCCACTGTAGTCGTCGGCGCTGAAACGCCCGGCGCCGTCGAAGGTGAGGTTGGTCTTGGTCGAGGGCGACAAATCCGCCGAGCCGCCCAGCAGCCACGGAATCTGTTGGGCAAAGGCATTCAGTACCTCGCCACCTGAGGCGCGGCTGGCGACGCCCTTGGCATCGGCGGCGAAGTTTGGCAGGTGCGCTTGCCATTGCTCGGGCATTTCCCCGGCGCGCATGCGCTGCAGTTCATCGGCCCGTTGCGGGTCGAGGGACGCCAGGGTCTGGTTCCACTCGGCGTACAGCGGTTCGGCGCGTTCGTAGAGGGCGTCACGCAATACCGCACGGGCCTCTTCGGGCACCAGGAAACTCGAATCCTGCGGCCAGCCATAGGCAGCCTTGGTCAGGCGAATTTCGTCTTCGCCCAACGGCTCGCCATGGGCGGCGGCGGTGTTGTGTTTGTGTGGCGAACCGTAGCCGATCACGCTGTCGACCACGATCAGGGTCGGTGCGCCGGTGTTGGCCTTGAAAGTTTCCAGGGCCACGCTCAAGGCCTGCAAGTCATTGGCATCGGTGACGTGCACGGTGTGCCAGCCGTAGGCCTGGAAGCGCTTGATCACGTCTTCGCTGAACGCAAGCTCAGTGTGGCCCTCGATGCTGATGGTGTTGTTGTCGTAGATCCAACACAGGTTATCCAGCTTCAAGTGCCCGGCCATCGACGCCGCTTCGCTGCTGATGCCTTCCATCATGTCACCGTCACCGCACAGGGTGTACACGTCGTAGTCGAACAGCACCTGGCCGTCGCGGTTGAAACGCTCGGCCAGCCAGCGTTCGGCCATCGCCATGCCGACGCTGTTGGCGCAGCCCTGGCCCAGCGGGCCGGTGGTGGTTTCTACGCCGGTGGTCATGCGGTACTCGGGATGGCCTGGCGTCTTGGAACCCATCTGCCGGAACTGCTTGATATCGTCGAGGCTGATGGCCGGCTGGCCGGAGCGCTTGCCGTGCGCGTCAATCTCCACCACACCGGCCAGATGCAACAGCGAATACAGCAACATCGACGCATGCCCCACCGACAGCACAAAACGGTCGCGGTTAGGCCAGTCCGGATGCTCGGGGTGATAGCGCAGGAAGCGACTCCACAATGTGTATCCCACCGGCGCCAGGCCCATGGGCGTGCCCGGATGGCCCGAGTTGGCCTTCTGCACGGCATCCATGGCCAGGGTGCGAATAGTGTTGATGCATTGGGTGTCGGCAGCAGTGGCAACGTGATTCATAAACCGTTCTCCCTCGGGTGGCGATCTATAGTGGAGGGCAGGGCACGGCAAAGGTTTGATCCCATCGCCAGGGTTACGACGAACGGACGCGGATTGACCTGGCACATGACAAGACCGGTTGGAATGGGCTAGCTTCAAGGACGTAGGCCATTGAATAACTTGTGGAGGTACGCCATGCCAGTGAAACACGACCTGTATCAGGACTTGGGTTTTAGCAAGGAAGCCGTTCACGAACGCAGGGCGAGTGACAAGCGGCTGGACGCGTTGCTCACGCAATATGACGTTGCGGACGGGGAGGTGCTCAAGGCAGAAAAAGCCAGTGCCAGCGATGAGGATGTGGAAGTCCTGAAGAAGAAACGGCTGCTGATCAAAGACGAGATTGTGGGGCGCTTGGGTTAACAGCAGCGCGGCAATATTTGTTCAGATTTACCTGCGGGACATTATAGGACTCAGTCTCTATGATGCGCCCCGTCCACCCGGCTCTGGGGACTGTTGTGGCGCAAGGATTGTGCCGCTGAGCCGGGGAGGACACCCTATTTCATGCCAGCAGTGTGCCCAAACATTCATCAATGGAACGCTGCTGCGTCTGGCCGTAAAGCTGCAGCTCATCGATCGTCTTGCGCCCCAGCGCCTGTTCGAATTGCGCCTGGTTGGAGTCGGCCGCGTAATGACTTTGCGCCGCATCCCCCAGGTTTGACTGGAAGATCCCCGCCGCACTCACCGGCAGGAAATCCTCATACACCAATGGCTCCACCGCCACGTGACCGGCGCTGACCAGCGCTTGCAACTCACGCGGCTGGTCGGCCTGTCCGCGTGCCGCCATGCCCTTGTCGGTGACGAAGTAGCGGTAGTACGCCAAGCCCTGTTCCCGCATCTGCGCATGATCATCGGGGAACGCCTGGAAGTGCTGTTCCAGCAATTGCACATATCGTTCGGCGTTGGCTTCAGTGGGGAACGCGCCGAGTTCGTCGCGGGCGGCGTTCAGCAGTTGGTCGTACAGCGCACGGCCCTTGGGCGTCAGTGCGACACCGCGTTGTTCGATTTCGCCGAAGCGTGCGCTGTGGCTGCCGTGGGCATCGGTGAAGGCGATGGGTTCGTCGAGGGCCTTGAAGCTGGTCTGGCGCAGCAGGATCGGGCATTGGCGCCGCGGTGGGCCTTCGATCACCGCCTTGGGCGTGATGCCTTTGCCGGGCATGGCGGCCTGCACCTGGTCGATGTCCAGGGTGCGTGGGGTGAGATGGTTGATATGCGGGCCCTTGAACGCCACCACGTCGGCAATCAGACGGTGTTGGTCGCTGAGTTGCTGGTACTGCGCGCGCGTCACCGTGGCGGTGTGGTGCCAGCGGAAAGTCTCCAGGGCCTGGCTGATAAAAACCTCGGCGTCACTGGCATTCAGGCCACCTTGTGTTTCGGCTTGTTCGATCAATGCCAAGGCGCCGGGGGTGAAGATCGAGCGCTTGGCCAGGGCGCTTTCGGCGAACGTGCGCAACGCTGGGTTTTCAATCAGTTCCAGGCGCAGCAAGGAGGTGAACACGCGGAACGGGCTGGTTTGCAGTGCGTGTTCATGCACGGCGCGAAAGGCGGTGGAATGCACAGGCACCCCGGCAGGGGTGAGGTCGTAGTAGCCCACCGGTTGCATGCCCATCACCGCGAACAAGCGGCTGATGGTCGCCAGTTCCGCGGCGGTGCCCAGGCGGATGGCGCCGTGGCGCTCCCTGTCCAGGCGCTGGATTTCCCCGGTGCGTTGCAACTGTTGCGCCAGGCGCGGTTCGTAGTTGAGCACACGGGCATTGGTCTCGGCCACCAATTCCAGCAGCGCGCCGTACAACGGAACTTCATCGCGGTACATGTCGGACATGGCCTTGGAAAAACCCTTGCGGATCTCATCGGGGCTGACATGTGCAGTGGCGTGCATAGAAAAATTCCTGATGGCTATGGCGATGAAAGTGGCCTTTGCCTGATTTTGTTGAGCCGCAACCCGGCTTGCAAACGAAGATTCCTCTGGACTTCATTCTGCAAATGAATGATGACCTGAACATGAGAAAACCAACTCGCCCGATCTTCAACGACATCCACTTTTCAAGTCTTCATGTGCAACCGGCCGTCATTGGGTTTTACACTGCCCCTCACTGTGTAGGTGATGGAGGACTCAATGACGGCCGTACCCGCAACCCGCCTGCTGGACACAATTGAAGGCCAGCGCCTGCTCACGCAGAACGCCGAGCGTTGGCGCGAGTGGGGCCCGTACCTGAGCGAACGCCAATGGGGCACGGTGCGCGAAGACTACAGCGCTGACGGTGATGCCTGGGCGTACTTTCCCCATGAACAGGCACGCAGTCGCGCCTATCGCTGGGGCGAGGACGGATTGGCCGGTTTCAGCGATAAAGCGCAACGCTGGTGTCTGGGCCTGGCGCTATGGAATGAGCGCGACGCGATTATCAAGGAGCGCCTGTTCGGCCTCAACAACGCCGAGGGCAACCACGGCGAAGACGTCAAGGAACTGTACTTTTTCGTCGACGGTATACCGAGCCATGCCTATATGCGCATGCTGTACAAATACCCCCATGCCGCTTTTCCCTATGCCGATTTGATCGCCGAAAACGCCCGCCGCGGGCTGGGCGATGCCGAGTATGAAATCCTCGACACCGGTGTGTTTGAAGACAACCACTACTGCGACGTCAGTGTCGAATATGCCAAGCACCAGCCCGACGATATTTTCATGCGCGTTACCGTGCACAACCGCTCGGCCCAACCAACGCGCCTGCAGGTGCTGCCCCAGCTGTGGGCGCGTAATGACTGGAGCTGGACCTTCGATGCGCCCAAGCCCAGCTTGACCCTGGAAGGCGACCGCGTGTTGGCCCGTCATCATGAACTGGACGATCGTCATCTCAGCGCCTGGGGCCAGGACGGCGTGCAATGGCTGTTCTGCGAAAACGAGAGCAACTTCGCCAAACTGGGTGGGCAGCCGGCGCCAGGGCCGTTCAAGGATGGCATCAACGATTACGTGGTGGAGGGTGATCAAGGGGCCATTCGCGGTGACGCGGGCACCAAGGTGGCGGCGCGATTCAGTCTTGAACTGGCGGGCCTGGAAAGCCAAAGCCTCTATCTGCGCTTTGCCCCTGTGGACGCCCCCAAGATCAACGCACGCAAGTTGTTCGAACAGCGCCGCCAGGAGGCCGATGACTTCTACGCAGCCTTGCAACAAGGCATCGCCGATGAGGATGCGCGCAATGTGCAGCGCCAGGCCCTGGCCGGCTTGCTGTGGTCCAAGCAACTGTACTATTTCGACGTTAACCAGTGGCTCGACGGCGACCCGGCCCAGCCTGCGCCGCCGCCCGAGCGTTTGCATATGCGCAATACCCATTGGCGGCACCTGTCCAACTTCGACATCCTGTCCATGCCCGACACCTGGGAATACCCGTGGTATGCCTCCTGGGACCAGGGCTTCCAGGCGGTGGCCATCGCGCTGATCGACCCGGGTTACGCCAAGCAGCAGCTGTTGTTGCTGGTGAAGGACCGCTTCATGCACCCCAACGGCCAGTTGCCCGCCTATGAGTGGCGCTTCGACGACGCCAACCCACCCGTGCATGCCTGGGCCAGCTGGCGCGTGTATCAGCAGGACAAGGCGCTGACTGGCGTCGGCGACATGGACTTCCTCGAGCGGATCTTCCACAAGCTGCTGCTGAATTTTTCCTGGTGGGTCAACCGCAAGGACGCCGAGGGCCGCAACCTGTTCCAGGGTGGGTTTCTCGGCCTGGACAATATCGCCTTGTTCGACCGCTCCGCCGCGCTGCCACCGGGTTACCAGTTGGATCAAGCCGACGGCACCGCCTGGGTCGCGGCCTATGCCCTGGACCTGATGCGCATCGGGCTGGAACTGGCCAAGCGCAATGTCGTGTACGTGGACATTGCCGTGAAGTTTTTCGAGCACTTCCTGTACATCGCCGGCGCCATCAACCGTGTCGACGACAGCGCCGAAGGCTTGTGGGATGAGCAGGATCTGTTCTTCTACGACGTGCTGCATCGCCCCGACGGCCAGAATGAACCGGTGCGCCTGCGTTCGATCGTCGGCCTGATGCCGTTGTTCGCGGTGCTGGTGCTGGAGCAGCGCGAGCATGAGGGCCTGGAAGGCTTGCGTGAGCGCCTGCTGGGGTTTATGCATCACCGACCGGACCTGGCCAAACTGGTTTCACGCTGGAACGAGCCGGGGCAGGGCAACCGCCTGTTGCTGGCGTTGCTGCGCGGTGAACGCACCAAGGATCTGCTGCGGCGTATGCTGGCTGACAATGAGTTCTTGTCGGCCTTTGGTGTGCGCTCCTTGTCCAAGGCTTTTGCAGAACAGCCCCTGGCGCTGAAGATGAATGGTGACACCCTGTGCGCCAGCTACCAGCCCGGCGAATCCGATTCACGCTTGTACGGCGGCAACTCCAATTGGCGCGGGCCGCTGTGGATGCCGGTCAACTACATGCTGATTGAATCGTTGCGGGAGTTTCATCGCTACTACGCAGATAATTTCTCGGTGGAGTACCCGACGGGCAGCGGTTACCTGTCGTCCCTGGAAGAAGTGGCCGACAGCCTCAGCGAGCGCCTGACGCGGTTGTTTCTGCGGGATGAAAATGGCCTGCGACCGTCAATGGCGGGGTATGCGCAACTGGAAGCGGACCCGGCCAGCCGTGACCTGGTGTTGTTCCATGAGTATTTTCATGGGGAGACGGGGCGGGGGTTGGGGGCATCACACCAGACGGGGTGGAGCGCATTGGTGGCGTTGTTGCTGCAACCCGGAATCTGAATACCACCGCAGGCCCGATGTGGGAGGGAGCAAGCCCCCTCCCACAGGGATCCAGGGTTACCCGTGAATCAGGAAGGAAACAGCTCGCTCAGCTTCATCGCCAGCATCATGTCGCCTTCGGTGCGCAGCTTGCCGCCCATGAATGCCTGCATGCCGTCGGTGGAACCGTCGACGATGCCTTCCAGGGTTTCGCTGTCCATGACCAGGGTCACTTGGGCGTCAGGGTTTTCGCCTTCCTGCAGTTCGCAGGTCTTGTCCTTGACCACCAGCGAAAAGTTCTTGGTGTCGTCGATGCGGAAACCGAATACCAGGTCCAAGCCTTCGGCAGCGCTTGGGTTGAATTTGGCTTTCATTGCTTCTACAGCTTTGGCTACGTCAGTCATGGTTTCGATCCTTTTATGGTGAGTCCAGCGACCTTGGGGTCACGGTTGGCCGCAGCTCATCGGAAAGTGATGAGCTGCGGCGCCTTCAACAGTTGCAAGTGGGCATGGTTGTTGAAGGAAGCCAGTGCCACCTCGCGACCGCGGAATTTCAGCTGGTTGAGCGAGGTGTTAACAATTTGCCAGTTCATTTCGAACGCCTGGGCGGCGGGCATCCGGGTAATCAGGTGGAGCAGGGCGGTGATGGTGCCGCCGGAGGTGAATACGGCGATCTTGTCGGCGTTGTCGGCGGCCTCGAGGATACGCTGCAGGCCGCCCTGGACGCGTTCGACAAACCCCAGCCAGCTTTCCAGCCCCGGTGGGTCATAAGTGCCGGCCAGCCAGCGCTCGACGATCAGCGCGAAGATACGCTGGAACTCGCTGCGGTTCTGCGGGCCGTTACGCAGGATGTGCACGGCATCGGGCTCGCTGCCGAGCAGGTCGGGCAACAGGCCGCGGATGATCGCTTCGCCGTCGAATTCGTTGAACGCGCTGTCGGTCTCCAACGTCGGAACCGGCAGGCCAAGGGCGCTGTATTGATCGAACGTGGCGCTGGCGGTGTGCTGCTGGCGGCGCAGGTCACCGGCAATACAGCGGTCGAAGCTCAGGCCCAGGTCGGCCAGGTGGCGCCCGAGCACTTGCGCCTGCTCCACGCCGACGGGCGACAGGACGTCATAGTCGTCTGCACCGAAGGAGGCCTGGCCATGTCGAATCAGATAGATGCTGCCCACGTCCGTTTTCCCGGTACGTTGAAAGTCTGGCGAGGTTATGAGGATGCCTGCAAGCTGTCAATGAAAAAACATACGCTTGTTTTAAAAGCTCGTTGGAGCCCACCTGCTGGCGGTTTGATCACTGGCCCCTGCGCGATGGCGTCGGTATGCTGGGGCCATCCGCGCCTGGCGCAGTGCATTCTTAAGGAGACATATGGATTTTTTGGCCGAATACGCGAGCTTTCTGGCGAAGACCGTCACCCTGGTGGTCGCTATTCTGGTGGTACTGATCAGCTTCGCAGCCCTGCGCAGCAAAGGTCGTCGTAAATCCGCCGGCCAATTGCAGGTCAGCAAGCTGAATGATTTCTACAAGGGCCTGCGCGAGCGCCTGGAGTCGAGCCTGCTCGACAAGGACCAGCTCAAGGCCTTGCGCAAATCCGAGAGCAAGACTGAAAAGAAAAAGGGCAAGAAGAAATCCGAGCCCAAGCCGCGAGTGTTCGTGCTGGATTTCGACGGCGACATCAAGGCCTCGGCCACCGAGAGCCTGCGCCATGAAATCACCGCGCTGCTGAGCCTGGCCACACCCAAGGATGAAGTGGTACTGCGCCTGGAAAGCGGCGGCGGCATGGTGCACAGCTATGGCCTGGCTTCGTCGCAACTGGCGCGCATCCGTCAGGCCGGTGTGCCATTGACCGTGTGCATCGACAAGGTGGCGGCCAGCGGCGGCTACATGATGGCGTGCATCGGCGAGAAGATCATCAGCGCACCGTTCGCCATCCTCGGCTCCATCGGCGTGGTCGCGCAGTTGCCCAACGTCAACCGCCTGCTGAAAAAGCACGATATCGACTTCGAAGTGCTGACTGCCGGCGAATACAAACGCACCCTCACGGTGTTTGGCGAAAATACCGAGAAGGGTCGGGAGAAGTTCCAGGAAGACCTGGATATCACTCACCAGTTGTTCAAGAACTTTGTCTCGCGGTATCGCCCGCAATTGGCGATTGACGATGTAGCGACCGGTGAAGTGTGGTTGGGTGTGGCCGCCCTCGACAAACAGTTGGTCGACGAGCTGCAAACCAGCGATGAATACCTGGCCACCAAGGCCAAGACTGCCGAAGTGTTCCACCTTCACTATGCCGAGCGTAAAAGCCTGCAAGAGCGCGTGGGCCTGGCGGCCAGCGGCTCGGTAGACCGGGTGCTGCTGACCTGGTGGAGCCGTTTGACCCAGCAGCGGTTCTGGTAACCCAATACTCAAAACCAGGTAATCCTTTGTGGGAGCGGGCTTGCTCGCGAATACGGTATATCAGTCAATAGATTTGCTGGCTGACACTCCGCATTCGCGAGCAAGCCCGCTCCCACATTGGTTTTCGGCCATGTCAGGTCAAACGGGGTTTAATCGAGTCCGCCAACTGCGTAAGGATCAGGCAGCACGACACGGCCCCGGCATCCAGAACGCCGAGGGAGCGCTCACCCAAACGACTGGCCCGGCCAATCTTGGCCACCAGGTCCTTGGTCGAATCTCGCCCTTGGGAGGCGGCGGTTTTCATCGCCCCCAGCGCATCGTTGAAAGACGCCCCGGATGCATGTGCCTGTTCAAACGCCTCTACCGCAGGAATCAACGTGTCCATCAAGCACTTGTCGCCCACCCCCGCTTCGGTGATGTCCTGCAACGAGGTCAAGCCGCCGCGCAACAGATGGGCGAAGGTGGCGGCATCGATGTCTTCACAGTTGCGCACTTCGTCGGCCATGCCGATAAACAGGCTGCCATACAGCGGGCCCATGGAGCCGCCAATGCCTTCCATCAGGCTCAGGGTCAGTTCATCCAGGGCTTGCGCCAGGCTCAGTTGGCGGCCTTCGATAGTGCGTCCGCAGTGGGCGAAGCCCTTGGCCATGTTGATGCCGTGGTCACCGTCGCCAATGGCGCCGTCGACTTCGCTGAGGTATTCGCGATTGGCCACGATGACGCTGACCAGGTCGGCGACGATGGCGCTGCCGTCACGGGTGGAAAAGTGCTGGCTCATGTTTACTCCGCCTGGGTCATGCCGATGGAGCGGCAGGGTTGGTCGATCAGGGTTTTCAGCTCGGCGTCGAGGCCGAGCAGGGTCAGGGTCACGCCCATCATTTCCAGGGAGGTGAAGTAGTTGCCGACGTAGCAACGGTGGATCTTCAAGCCCCTGGCCTTGAGCTGTTTTTCCACCTCGGCGTAGAAAATGTACAACTCCATCACCGGCGTTGCACCCAGGCCCGAGACCAGCACCACCACACTGTCGTCCTGGCTGAAATCGCGGTCAGCGAGGATCGGTGCGAGCATGCGCTCGGCCATGGCCGCAGCCGGCTCAATCGGGATGACTTCGATGCCCGGCTCGCCATGATGGCCGATGCCCAGTTCCATCTGGCCGTCAGGGATCTGGAAGTTCGGCTTGCCCACGGCGGCGATGGTGCACGGCGTGAGGCCGATGCCGATCGAGCGGCACTGGTCGACGGTCTTCTGCGCGACGCGAATCACCCCGTCCAGGTCGTAATGCTGGGCGGCGGCGGCACCGCCGATCTTCCACATGAAGATTTCCCCGGCGACCCCGCGACGCTTGGCGATATCGGCCTTGGGCGCCGAGGCCACGTCGTCGTTGGCCACCACGGTGCGGATGCGCATGTCTTTGCTGGCGGCCATTTTCATCGCCAGCTTGACGTTCATATTGTCGCCGGCGTAGTTGCCATACAGGCAGGCCACGCCCGCGCCATGGTCGGCGGCGCGGAAGGCGTCGAAAAAGCTCTTGGCGGTGGGCGAGGAGAAAATCTCGCCGACGGCCACGGCGTCCACCAGGCCCGGGCCGACATAGCCGAGAAATGCCGGCTCGTGCCCGGAACCGCCACCGGTGACGATGCCGACACGACCCTGGACGGACGGCCTGGCCTTGACGATGACCCGTGGGTTGGTCTCGTACTGGCGCAGTTCGGGGTGCGCGACCAGGATGCCGCGCAGCATGTCCTCGACCACTTGGTCGGGATCGTTGATGACTCGATTCATAACGCGGGTTCCTGTGTTCTTGTTCTAAAGGGCGGCACTATTCCACTGTGGGAGCTGGCTTGCCTGCGATGGCGGTGTGTCAGCTGGGGAGTTTTTATCTGATTCACCGCCATCGCAGGCAAGCCAGCTCCCACAGGGTTTTGTGTTGTTACTGAGATCAGGGTTCGAGTACAACTTTGAGCGACTTGTCGCCGCGCTCCATCACCGCAAACGCCTCCTTGAAATCCGCCAGGGCAAACTTGTGGGTCACCACATCGCGCATGTCGATCTTGCGGTTGCCGATAAAGTCGATGGCCCGCGGGTACATATAGGGCCCCAGGTGCGAGCCGAGGATGTCCAGCTCCTTGCGGTCGCCGATGATCGACCAGTCCACCGTGGCCTCGTCGTTGAACACGCTGAATTCGACGAAGCGCCCCAGCTTGCGCAGCATCGCCAAGCCCTGGTTGACGGCCTTGTGGTGCCCGGTGGCTTCGATATAGATGTCGCAGCCGTAACCGTCGGTGATCGCGCGGATTTTCGCCAGCACGTCGACCTCGGCCGGGTTCCAGACTTCGTCGGCGCCCATGCGCAGGGCGAGGGCGGCGCGTTCGGGTTTCATGTCCAGCACGATGAGCTTTTTCGGGTTGCGCAATCGCACCGCGCCGATAATGCCCAGGCCCAAAGTGCCGGCGCCTGCGACCACTACGATGTCGTCATGGTCGACGTTGGCGCGCTCCGCCGCGTGCAGCGAGCAGGCCAGCGGCTCGATCAGGATCGCTTCGTCGGGCGCGATGGATTCAGGCACTTTGTGGATGATGCCTTCTTTGGTGAAGATCATGTACTGGGCCATGGCGCCCTGCACATTGTTCTGGAAGCCATACAGGTCATGCTTCTGGCACATCCAGTACTGGCCGTGGTTGCAGAAGCGGCAACCCCAGCACGGCACGATCTGTTCGGAAATCACCCGGTCGCCGACCGCCACGCCACGCTTTTCGGCGCCTGGGCCAAGGGCGACCACCCGGCACACGAACTCATGCCCGGGAATCATCGGCGGTTTCACATAGCGCGGTTGCTCGGCATCGCCCCAGAACGACGGCGCGCCGCGATAGGTCTTGATATCGCCCATGCAGATGCCGCACAGCTCGACCTTGGTCAGGATTTCGTCGGGGCCGGGCGTAGGTACGTCAACGGTTTCCAGGCGATAGTCTTCCGGCCCGTGGCAGACCACGGCCTGCATGGTTTTCGGGATGCTCGGGGCGAGTTGTTCCGGTGTGTGTTCAGTGACGGTGGACATGACAAGACCTCACGACATAAAGATGGAATTACTGAATGCTGTAGCCGCCATCGATCACCATGTTGGCGCCGGTGATCATCTGCGCGGCATCGCTGAGCAGGTACAACGCCAGCCCGGCGATTTCTTCAGGCAATGCAAAGCGCCCCGCCGGGATCTGCAATTTGGCCCGCTCGCCCACTTCACCGGCCCAGGCTTTTTTGCCCAGGGCGGTTTCGACGATGGTGGGGGAGATGGCGTTGACGTTGATCTGCGGCGCCCATTCCATGGCCAGGACCTTGGTCATGCCGACGATGGCCGCCTTGCTGGCGCAATAGGCGACGTGACGGTCCAGGCCAATGACGGCGGCCTGGGAAGCAAGGTTGACGATACGCCCGCTGCCCTGGGCGAGCATATGTCGGGCGCACGCCTGGGCCACGAAGAAACTGGCCTTGAGGTTGATATCCAGGGTGGTGTCCCAGGCGCTTTCACTGACCTCGATGGCCTTGTCCAGCAGCACCACGCCGGCGCTGTTGATCAGGTAATCCAGGCGTTGGAAGTGTGCGAATACCTTGTCGACGGTCGGTTGTATCTGGTCGATCCTCCCGAGATCGACGGCAATGCCCAGGTGCCCGGCACCCAGGCCGGCCGCCACGTCGACCACGGCCGGGTCGCGGTCCAGCAGCGCCACGCGGGCACCGCGTTCCGCCAGCAAGGTGGCGCAGGCCAGGCCGATACCGGCGGCGCCACCGGTGATCACCGCGCAACGGCCGCTGAGGTCGAAGGCTTGGTTCCAGAAACCAGACATGAATAACTCCCGTTACAGATCAAAAGGTAGAACGCGGTCCAATGTGGGAGCTGGCTTGCCTGCGATTGCATCGACCCGGTCTACCTGATGCACCGAGGTGCTTGCATCGCAGGCAAGCCAGCTCCCACAGTTGACTGTGTTTCAAGCCACTGACTATTTACCGCCGCTGACTTGCTTATACAGCGCATCCGCATTGGCATTGGTCACCGGCACCCATGGCAGGATGTAGTTCTTAGCCGTGCCGTCGGCCCATTTCACGTCCTTGGCATAGCGTTCCCAGATCACCGACTGCGGCTTGTAGTCCTTGCCGGCCAGGGCGCGCAGGGCCACGTCCAGCGCGCCTTGGGACTGGGCCTGGGCGTCCTGGAGGAAGGTGGTGACCTCGTCTTTTTTCGCTGCCTGGATCGCATCCGGCATGCCGTCAATGGAGGTCACGGGCACGTCCTTGGATGTAAGGCCGTGGGACTTCAGCGCCTGCACGGCGCCCAGGGCCATGTCGTCGTTCTGGGCGATCACGCCATTGATGCCCTTTGGGTGAGCGTTGAGCCAGTCTTCGGTGAGGGTCAGGGCCTGGGCGCGGTCCCAGTTGGCGGTTTTCTTCTCGATGATCTTGATGTCCGGGTGTTTGCCCAGCACTTCCAGCTCGCCTTTTTCCCGGTCGATCTGGGCCGACTGGCCAATCGGGCCCTGGATGATCACCACGTTGCCCTTGCCATTGAGCTTGTCGACCATGGCCTGGGCCTGCAGGCGGCCGCCTTCCACGTCGTCGTTACCCACATACGGCACGCTGGCATCGGCTACTTTCGTATTGGAGGCGATGACCACCACGTCGTTGCTCATGGCAGCCTTGACGGTGCCGACGCCGGCCTTGGTATCAATCGGCACGAACAGGATCGCGTCGTAGCGTTGGGTCACCATGTTTTCGATCTGGTTGTTCTGGGTCAGGGCGTCGTAGTTGCCGTCGAACACGGTCAACTGCACGGTGCCATCCTTGACGGCCGGGTGTTCCTTGAGCTCACGGACCCAGTTCTGCATGAACTGGCCCTTGAGGCCGTAAACGGCCGCGCCGATCTTGTAGGTCTTGCCATCGGCTGCCAGGGCGATGCTGCTGGCGAGCAGGGTGAGGGCCGCCGTGGCGGCCAGGGTGGTGCCCAGTTTCATAAGTCGAACTCCAGTTATTGTTATGGGTCGTTCTTCAGCGTTTCTTCTTGCGCCACACGTCGATCAGTACTGCGAACACGATGATCAGGCCCTTGGCGACCTGCTGGTAATAGGAGGACACACCGAGCAGGTTCAGGCCGTTGTTGATCACGCCGATCAACAGCGCACCAAACAGCGTGCCGACAATGCTGCCGGTGCCGCCTGACAAACTGGTGCCGCCGATCACCACCGCGGCAATCGCGTCCAGCTCATAGGAAACCCCGGCCTGGGGCAGGGCAGAGGTGGTGCGTGCCGACAGCACCACGCCGGCCAACCCGGCGAGCAGGCCCGAGACCACGTACACCGAGAACATCACCTTGCGCACACCGATGCCGGAGGTGCGCGCGCTTTTTTCATTGCCGCCCACCGCGTACACATAGCGCCCGTAAGTGGTGTAGCGCAGCACCATCCAGAAGATCAGTGCGACCACGGCGAAGATGATGATCGGCACGCCTATCGGGCCGATCTTGCCGATACCCAGGGCCAGGTAGGCGTCGGGCAGGTCGGTGATGGGGCTGCCGTCGTTGAGGATAAAGGTCATGCCCCGGGCGATGCTGAGCATGCCCAGGGTCGCCACGAACGGTGGGATCGACAGGTTGGCGACCATAAATCCATTGACCACGCCGAGCATTGCCCCGGCAAACATCCCGGCGCTGACTGCCGCCAGCAGGCCGTAACCCTGGGTGGCGACCATGGCGCTGCACAGCCCGGCAAACGCCAGGATCGAACCCACAGAGAGGTCGATGCCCTTGGTCAGGATCACATAGGTCATGCCCACGGCGAGGATGCCGTTGATGGAGGTCTGGCGCAGGATGTCCATCCAGTTGCGCCAGGTCATGAAGTATTCGCTGGAAAACGCCATCACCACGCAGAGCAGGATAAACACCAACGGCAGGCCGAAGCGGTCGAGGGACAGGCGCAGGCGGCTGCGTGGGGCGGTAGTAATAGGTGCGGCGATGGTTTTGGCATTCATGAGGCAAGACTCAACAAGGCTTCCTGGGAAAGGGCGGTGTCGGTGCTGATGGTCACCAGCCGGCCACCCTTGAATACGGCGATGCGATCGCTCAGGTGCAGCAGTTCCGGGGCTTCCGACGACACCACGATGGCCGCGCCGCCAGCTCGTACGAACTGGTCGAGCAGGCGGTAGATCTCCTGCTTGGCGCCTTCGTCGATGCCCCGGGTCGGTTCGTCGCAGAGCAGGCACACCGGCTCGGTGGACAGGCATTTGGCGAGCACTACTTTCTGCTGGTTGCCGCCGCTCATGGATGCCACCGGCAAATCCAGGGAGCTGGTCTTGATCTGCAAGCGCTTGACCATGTCCTCGGCCAGTTGGGTTTCCTTGCGTGCGTTGATCAGCGACCAGCTCGATAAGCGCTTGTAGGCCGACAGCGCAATGTTCGACAGGATGCTGCCGGTCAGTACCAGGCCGCTGTCCTTGCGATCTTCGGTGACCAGGGACATGCCGGCGTCGATAGTGGCCTTGGGCATGCCGATCGGCATGGGCTTGCCTTGCAGGGTGACGCTGCCGGAATCCGCCACGGTCAGGCCGTAGATGCAATTGAGGAATTCACTGCGCCCGGAGCCCATCAGCCCGTAGATGCCGAGGATTTCGCCCTGGCGCAGTTGCAGGCTGATGTCGTGGAACTCGCCGTCGCGGCTCAGGCTGTCGACTTGCAGGCAGGTGTCGGTGGCGCATTCGCGGCCCACCTTGTGGTCGATGCGCGTCAGCTCCTGCCCGACGATGCCGCGCACCAGGTGGTCGCGGTCGATATCGGCCATGCGTCCGCTTTCCACAAAGGCGCCATCGCGGAAGATGCTGTAGTCATCGGCGATCTGCGCCAATTCGCTCAGGCGATGGGACACATACACGATGCCGGCGCCGCGGGCGGTGAGGCGGCGAATGGCCTTGAACAACGTTTCGGCCTCGCGCTCGCCGATGGCCGAGGTGGGCTCATCCATGATCATCACCTGGCAGTCATGGCTGAACGCCTTGGCGATTTCCACCAGTTGGATCTGCGCCACGCTCAAGCGGTGCATGGGGCTGGTGGCGTCGACCTCGAATTCCAGGCTTTCCAGCAGTTCGCGGGTACGCCGATTGAGGGTCTTGCTGTCGACGATGCAGCCGGCGCGGCGTGGTTCGCGGCCCAGCCAGATATTTTCGGCGACGCTCATGTAGGGGATGGGTTCCAGCTCCTGGGTGATCATCGCGATCCCCGCCGCCAGGGCTTCACTCGGGCGGTTGAACTGTACCGGCGCACCGTTGAGCAGGATGCTGCCGGCGTCACGCTGGGTGATGCCCATCAGGATGCTCAGGAAGGTCGATTTGCCGGCGCCATTGCCGCCGCACAGGGCGTGGACGCTGCCGGCCCGCAGAGAAAGGCGCCCGTCACGCAGGGCGGGCACCCCGGCGTAAGCCTTGGCGACGTGTTCAGCCTGGAGCAGTAATGGCGTGGCCATCGGCGTGTCCTCGTGCTGTGAATTCTTATTAGGTCGCACAGTCATGTTTCGCTGTGAGCATATGTGTATCAAATGAAATTCTGATCAGTCAATCTCTTTCACTTAAAAGCGATGATTCTCATCTTTAGCCGCCATATTGGCTTTTCAAGCCGCGTTGACTGGGAGGTCAGTTAAATCAAGCTTGACAGGAAGGGCTAAAAACCCGCGAAATGGCTGAGCGAAATTTCATAGAGTGATCATATGATCAGTCTTAATCAGGATATCGGCAGCGGAGCCAGACGCTATGAACACACCTTTCCCGGTGGCTATCGGTTGCGATGAAGCGGGTTTTGAGCTTAAAGAACTGTTGAGGCGCCATATCGAGGCGCTGGGTTACCCGGTGACCGACTTCGGTACTCATTCCACCGCCCCGGTGCTTTACCCGGACATCGCCCTGGCTGTGGCCAATGCCATCAATGCCGGGCAGCAGCGCCTGGGTGTGCTGGTGTGCGGCACCGGGATCGGCATGGCCATCTCGGCCAACAAAGTCATGGGTATTCGTGCGGCCCAGGCCCATGACACCTATTCGGCGGAGCGGGCACGCAAGAGCAACGATGCGCAGATCCTGTCCATCGGTGCGCGGGTGATCGGCGCAGAACTGGCCAAGAGCATCGTCACTGCGTTCCTGGCCTCGGAGTTCGAGGTGGCGCGTTCGGGGGCCAAGGTCGAACGCATCAATGCGATCGAGCGCGATGGGCATCAGTAGTGGACGGCACGGGGCAAGAGTCGGGAGAATGCGCCTTTGACGCCGAAACGGAAGCCCGTCCCCATGAGTGACAGTACCCAGCGCATGGCCAGTGATATCGATCAGATGACCGAAGTGGCGATGCTCTATTACCTTGAGAACGTCACTCAGGAGGCCATCGCCAAGCGCTTCGACCTGTCGCGGGCAAAAGTCAGTCGCCTGCTCAAGCGGGCGCGGGATGAAGGCATTGTCGAGGTGCGCGTATTGCAGCACCCGGCGATGAATAACGAGTTGGAGAGGGCGCTGGTGGAGCGCTTCAAGCTTGACCGCGCCTTGATCGCGGTCGACCACAGCGACCCCGACACCCAGCGCTCGGCGGTCGCCAGCCTGGTGGCCAACTACCTGAACAAGACCCTCGGTGACGGCATGATCGTCGCGGTGGGCATGGGGCGTAACGTCGGCGCAGTGGCCGACAACGTCTTCCTGCCGGTGACGCGCAACTGCACGTTTGTGTGTGCCATTGGCGGTTCGCTCAAGGCCGGCGAGTACATGAATCCCGACCATATCTGCCGGCGCCTGGCCCTGCGCTTTGGTGGCGAGAGCGAAAGCCTGTACGCCCCGGCGCTGGTGGCCAACCCGGAACTGCGTGGGGTGCTGATCAATAACGACACAGTGCGCTCCACCCTCGACCGTGCACGGCGAGCCGATATTGCCCTGATCGGCATCGGTGACATGAGCGAGAACAGCAACATGGTGCGCATGGGCTGGTTCTCGCCCCAGGAGATCGCCCAGGCGCGGTTATCCGGCACCGTGGGGGACATGATGGGCTATGACTTTATCGACATTCACGGCCAGCCTGCAGTCAACGCCATCCAGGGCCGGGTGATCGGGTTGACGGTGCAGGAGTTGTTCCGTATCCCTGACGTGGTGGCGATTGCCAGTGAGAACACCAAGGCGGCGGCGACGCTGGGGGCGTTGCGCTCGGGGGTTATCAATACCCTTGCGACAACCGTCACCAATGCCCACACCATCCTGGCGCTGGATGATGCTACCCGTAAATCCTGATGAGTCGTCTATCTGGCAGGCGGGCAGGCTTTCTGTGGGAGCTGGCTTGCCCGCGATTGCATCGACCCGGTCTAGCTGATGCACCGAGGTGCCTGCATCGCAGGCAAGCCAGCTCCCACAAAAGTTACTGTGCTTCTGATAGAGGTTTACAGGTTTTGTAATAGTTTTGCGTTGTGGGAAATTCGTATTTCAAATGTAGGATTCAAGTCCTTTTGTCATTTCAGGACTTGCATGAACACCCTCTCGGAGCCTCCCAGTCGTCTTTCCCCAAGACAACCGCTGTCGCTGTTCCCGCTGAAGCACCCCGTCTTCCGTCAACTAACCTTGTCCCGGTCGTATGACCGCACTTTGCCGTGCCCGGCGTTCTGAACACTTTAAAGACAGAGACTTTATAAATGGAATGGTTAGCGGATCCAACGGCCTGGCTCGGCCTTGCGACCTTGATTGTGCTGGAACTGGTGCTGGGTATCGACAACCTGGTGTTTATCGCGATCCTGGCGGACAAGTTGCCGCCGGAACAGCGTGACCGCGCGCGGTTGATCGGTTTGTCCCTGGCCTTGCTGATGCGCCTGGGCCTGTTGGCGAGTATTTCCTGGTTGGTGACCCTCACCCAGCCGCTGTTCGAGGTGTTCGACAAGAGCTTCTCCGGTCGCGACCTGATCATGCTGTTTGGTGGTGTGTTCCTGTTGTTCAAGGCCACCATGGAATTGCATGAACGCCTGGAAGGCCATGTGGCCCAGCACAAGGGCAGCGTGGCCTACGCCATGTTCTGGCCGATCGTCGCGCAGATCGTGGTGCTCGACGCGGTGTTCTCCCTCGACGCGGTGATTACCGCCGTAGGCATGGTGGACGAACTGGCGGTGATGATGATCGCGGTGATCGTCTCCATCGGCTTGATGATCGTGGCGAGCAAGCCGTTGACCCGCTTCGTTAACGCGCACCCCACGGTGATCATGCTGTGCCTGGGCTTCTTGATGATGATCGGTTTCGCCCTGACCGCCGAAGGCTTGGGCTTCCATATTCCGAAGGGCTACCTATACGCGGCCATTGGCTTCTCGATTCTGATCGAGCTGTTCAACCAGATCGCCCGGTCGCGGCGCAAGAAGTCGGCGCAGGGTGTGCTGCCGGTGCGTGAGCGTACCGCCCATGCAGTGATGCGCTTGTTGGGTGGCCGCAGCCTGGCGGTGGAAGAGGTGGGCGAAGAGGTTGCCGACCTGCTGGGCGAGCCGGATGCCAGCCAGGGGCCGCTGTTTGACCGACGTGAGCGGGTGATGATCAGCGGTGTGCTGCAACTGGCCGAGCGGCCGATTCGCTCCTTGATGACGCCTCGGGCCAAGGTTGACTGCATCGACCTGGCGGACGATTCCGAGACTATCCGCCTGAAGTTGATGCATTCGTCCTACTCGCGCCTGCCGTTGATCCGCAATGGCGCGGTGGATGAACCCCTGGGCTTTGTGCACAAGAAGGAGCTGCTCAAGGAATACCTGGCCGGTAACGAGCCGAACCTGGAACACCTGGCGCGCCGGGCGATCAATCTGCTGGAGAGCTTTTCGATCCTCAATGCCCTGGAACAGATGCGTCAGGAATCCACTCACATCGCCTTCGTGATCAACGAGTTCGGGGATTTCATGGGCGTGTTGAGCATGACCGACATCCTCGAATCCATCGCCGGTGAACTGCCCGACGCCAGTGAAATAGAGGGGCCGGACATTATCGAGGAGGTCGATGGTTTCCGTGCCAATGGGGCCTTTAACCTGAACCAGATCAGTCAGCGCACCGGCTTCAAGGCTGCGGCGACCGAGGATTATCAAACCTTGGCCGGTTTGGTGATGAGCCTGCTCGACCGTCTGCCGGTGGTGGGCGATAGCCTTGAGCACCAGGGCTGGCGCTTGACGGTGGTGCAGGTGGAGGAGCGTCGGGTGACGCAAGTGCATTTGTGCCCTTGCGCAGCTCATAGCGGCTGAAGATGTCCTGCACAAACTGCTCTTGTTCTTCCATGGGGCCGAAGCCTTTGAATTTTTCTACCAGGGCGCCCTTCAAGTAGATCAGCAGCGTCGGGGTGCCTGTTACGTCAGGGTGCCTCGGCGTGTGTGCGCAATCGAGCACCAGGCTGACTATCCATGGATGCCTCCAGGCGGCCAGCTCGAAGAGGGGTCCTGCACCCGCGCAGGCGGGGCAGTGCTCTGAAACAAAAAGAAGGAACACGGGGCGCGGCGTGTTCAGAACCCATTGGAATTCCGTGGCGCTGGAAATTTTTCGCGTGACAATTCCCATGACGATCTCTCCTCAGGCCGTGGCGGTTTTTGCTGACGCTATGCCCGTGGATTACCCACGTCTACTGTCAACTTTCACAGGTCAGCCCAGACGCTCAGTATCGGTGCGCAGTAACACCGGTGTGGGGCCTTGCGTAGCAAGACGACTGCGCTGATGGCGTAACGCCGTCTATCTGTTCGATCACTATCTCGCTGACCCATAAGGCATTTCTGCCCCGCATAGTTTTACTCCTGCGCCTATGGCACACTTTCTGCTGTCTATTCCGTTGTTACATACTTGGTTCCGGTATAGCGGAATACACAACCCTTGGAGTGCTTGTCATGCATCACCGACCTTCCCTGTTCAAAGCGTGTGTTCTTCTCTTCGCCGCATCGGCTTCCCTCGCCAGCGTTGTGCACGCGGCGGACAGCAAGCTCGATGACGTGCTCAAGCGCGGGCATCTCATCGTGGGTACAGGCAGTACCAATGCGCCGTGGCACTTCCAGGGAGCGGATGGCAAGTTGCAGGGGTTCGATATCGACATCGGCCGCATGGTGGCCAAGGGTTTGTTCAATGACCCGAGCAAGGTCGAGTTTGTGGTGCAGTCGTCCGACGCACGCATTCCCAACCTGCTCACCGACAAGGTCGATATGAGCTGCCAGTTCATCACCGTCACTGCCAGCCGTGCGCAGCAAGTGGCCTTCACCCTGCCGTACTACCGCGAAGGTGTCGGCCTGTTGCTGCCGAACAACAGCAAGTACAAGGAAATCGAAGACCTGCAGGCGGCGGGCGATGACGTCACCGTGGCTGTGCTGCAAAACGTGTATGCCGAAGAGCTGGTGCACCAGGCGCTGCCCAAGGCCAAGGTCGACCAGTACGACAGCGTCGACCTGATGTACCAGGCCGTGAACTCCGGTCGCGCCGATGCCGCCGCCACCGATCAGTCCTCGGTCAAATACCTGATGGTGCAGAACCCTGGCCGCTACCGCAGCCCCACCTATGCCTGGAGCCCGCAAACCTATGCGTGCGCGGTCAAGCGCGGCGACCAGGACTGGCTCAATTTCGTCAACACCGCGCTGCACGAAGCCATGACCGGTGTGGAATTCCCCACCTACAAAGCCTCGTTCAAGCAGTGGTTTGGCGTGGACCTGCCAGAGCCGGCGATTGGTTTTCCCGTGGAATTCAAGTGATCCGCAACAATAGGGGCGCGCCTGAACACGCCCCACTCAGGTACTGCTGACCATGAACTATCAGTTGAATTTTGCCGCCGTCTGGCGTGATTTCGACACCTTGCTGGCGGGGCTCGGCCTGGGCCTGCAGCTGGCCTTGCTGTCGATTGCCATCGGCTGCGTGATCGGCCTGCTGATGGCGTTTGCCATGCTGTCCCGGCACCGGGCGTTGCGCATCCTGGCCTCGGTGTACGTGACGGTGGTGCGCAATACGCCGATTCTGGTGCTGATCCTGTTGATCTACTTTGCCTTGCCGTCCCTGGGGATCCGCCTGGGCAAGATCCCCTCGTTCATCATCACCCTGTCGCTCTACGCCGGTGCCTACCTGACCGAAGTGTTCCGCGCCGGGCTGCTGAATATTCCCAAGGGCCTGCGGGAAGCCGGCCTGGCCATCGGACTTGGCGAGTGGCGGATCCGCGCCTATATCACCGTGCCGGTGATGCTGCGCAATGTATTGCCGGCGCTGTCGAACAACTTTATCTCGCTGTTCAAGGACACCTCCCTGGCCGCGGCGATTGCGGTGCCGGAACTGACCTATTACGCCCGCAAGATCAACGTCGAAAGCTACCGGGTGATTGAAACCTGGCTGGTCACGACCGCGCTCTACGTGGCTGCCTGTTACCTCATTGCCATGCTGCTCCGTTATCTGGAACAGCGCCTGGCGATCCGTCGTTAAGGAGGGTTTCCATGTACGAATCCCCCAGTTGGCTGCATGAATTATGGGTCGCCCGCGATACGCTCTGGGCCGGTTTCCAGGCCAGCGTGTACGTGTCGACCCTGGCGATTATCTTTGGCACCCTGATCGGCATAGTCGCCGGGTTGATCCTGACCTACGGCAAGTTCTGGATGCGCGCGCCGTTTCGCCTGTACGTCGATTTGATCCGGGGCACACCGGTGTTTGTACTGGTGCTGGCGTGTTTCTACATGCTGCCGGCCCTGGGCTGGCACATCAGCGCATTCCAGGCCGGTGCGGTTGGGCTCACGTTGTTCTGTGGCTCCCATGTGTCGGAAATCGTGCGTGGCGCGCTGCAAGCCATTCCCCGTGGGCAGCTGGAAGCAGGCAAGGCGATTGGCCTGACGTTTTACCAGTCCCTGGGCTACGTGCTGTTGCCCCAGGCGCTGCGGCAGATCCTGCCGACCTGGGTCAATTCCTCCACGGAAATCGTCAAGGCCTCGACCTTGCTGTCGGTGATCGGCGTGGCTGAATTGCTGCTCAGTACCCAGCAGGTGATCGCACGCACCTTCATGACCCTGGAGTTCTACCTGTTCGCCGGGTTTCTGTTCTTTGTCATCAACTACGCCATTGAATTATTCGGGCGCTACATTGAAAAGCGGGTGGCCTTGCCATGAACCAAGCTCAAACCAACCAACCGCTGCTGGCTATTCGCGGGCTGCGTAAACAATACGGCGAGGTGGAAGTGCTCAAGGGCGTGGACCTGTCCATGCAGCGCGGCAATGTGGTGACCTTGATCGGCTCCAGCGGCTCGGGCAAGACCACCTTGCTGCGCTGCGTGAACTTGCTGGAAGAGTTCCAGGGCGGGCAGATCACCCTGGATGGCGAGTCCATCGGCTACCGCGAGGTCGGCGGCAAGCGCGTGCGCCATCCGGAGCGGGTGATTGCCCGGCACCGCGCAATGACCGGCATGGCGTTCCAGCAATTCAATCTGTTCCCGCATCTGACCGCGCTGCAAAACGTCACCCTCGGCTTGCTCAAGGTCAAGAAGATGGGCAAGGATGAAGCCGTGGCGCTGGCCGAGAAATGGCTGGACCGCGTCGGCCTGCTGGAGCGCCGTAACCACTTCCCGGGCCAATTGTCCGGCGGCCAGCAACAGCGCGTGGCGATTGCCCGGGCTATTGCCATGAACCCCAGCCTGATGCTGTTCGACGAAGTCACCTCGGCCCTCGACCCGGAACTGGTGGGCGAAGTGCTCAGCGTGATCAAGGGCCTGGCGGAAGAGGGCATGACCATGTTGCTGGTCACCCACGAAATGCGCTTTGCCTATGAAGTCTCGGACCAGATCGTCTTCATGAACCAGGGCCGCATTGAAGAGCAGGGCAGCGCCAAAGACATTTTCGAACGGCCGCAGTCGCCGCGACTGGCGGAATTTCTCAAGAACATTCGTTTTTAACAAGGAGCAACTTTCATGAGCATTACTCGTTACGGTACCGGCAGCACTGCAGGTGGCGGCCAGCCACGTCCCTTCGCCCGTGCGGTGGAGGCCGATGGCTGGCTGTATGTGTCAGGCCAGGTGCCCGCCGTGGACGGCGAAATCATCAGCGGCGGCATCATCGAGCAGACCCGCCAGACCATGCGCAACGTGGTGGCGATCCTCGAAGAGGCCGGCTACGAACTCAAAGATGTGGTGCGCGTGGGTGTGTGGCTGGAAGACCCACGGGACTTCTGGAGTTTCAACAAGGTCTTCGGCGAATACTTCACCCCGGAACACGCCCCGGCGCGGGCCTGCGTGCAGGCCAATATGATGGTCGATTGCAAGGTCGAGATCGATTGCGTGGCCTACAAGAAAAAGGCCTAAATCCCCCCACTCTAAAGACCACGGCAAGACAACTGTGGGAGGGGTCTTGCCAGACCCTGGAATTTTAACGGGACCGAGTACTACCATGACCGAAGACACCATCAAGCGCCGCGCCAAAGGCCTGGACCGTGCGTTCGATATCCTCGATTTTCTCAAGGAGATCGGCCAACCCCTGCGCCCGAATGATATTGCCAGCGGCATCGGCAGCCCCAAGTCCACGGTTTACGAGCTGGTCGCGTCCCTGCTGGAGCGGCGCATCCTGGAAACCGTAGGCAAGGACGGCCACGTGTATCTGGGCCGCCAGTTGTATTTCCTCGGCCAGGCGCACCTGCGCCACTTCGACCTGACCCGCGAGGCCGACCATGCCTTGCAGGATATCGTCAGCCAGACCCACGAAACCGCGCAGATGTGCCTGCTCAATGGGCGCAAATACACGGTGGCCTTGATGCGCGAGGGCCAGCGGCATTTCAGGATTTCTTCGGATATCGGTGAAAACGCACCGATCCCGTGGACCGCTTCCGGGCGCCTGCTGCTCGGGCATTTAAGCGACCAGCAGATCATCGACCTGATCGACCCCGACGATTTCATCCTGCCGGACGGCCAGCGCCTGCCGTTGCACATCTTCCTGGCACAGATCCGCCAGGCCACCCTCGATGGCTTTTTTTCCTTCGACAGTGTGGCCGACACCTTTACCCATTGCTTTGCCGCTCCGGTGCGGGATGCCCAGGGCGTCAGCATCGCGACTTTGTGCATCGTCGCCCCCCGGGCCGATGCCAGCAAAAACTACCATGACTATCGCCGAGTGCTGATCGACAGCGCCAACAGCCTGGCCCGGCGTATCAACGAATAGGAGTTTTCCATGTCTGCCCTCAATGCCGTTGAAAAAGGCGCCGCCGCTATCGGTGCCCACTTGGTCCGCGACGTTAGCCTGCCGGCCCTGGTGCTGCACCGCGACGCCCTGGAACATAACATTCGCTGGATGCAGGATTTTGTCAGCCGCAGTGGTGCCGAGCTGGCGCCCCACGGCAAGACCAGCATGATGCCCGCGCTGTTCCAGCGCCAGCTCAGCGCCGGCGCCTGGGGTATCACCCTGGCCAGCGCCGTGCAGACCCGCGCTGCCTACGCCGGTGGCGTGCGTCGCGTGCTGATGGCCAACCAACTGGTGGGCGCGCCGAACATGGCGTTGATCGCTGAGCTGCTGGCCGACAAGGATTTCGATTTCCATTGCATGGTCGATCATCCGGATAACGTCGCCGACCTGGGACTGTTCTTCGCCGCCCGTGGCCTGCGCCTGAACGTGATGATCGAGTACGGCGTGGTCGGCGGCCGTTGCGGTTGCCGCAGCGAGCAGGAGGTGCGCGAGCTGGCCAAGGCAATCAAGGCCCAGCCCGCGCTGGCCCTGACCGGTATCGAAGGTTACGAAGGGGTGATCCACGGTGAGCATGCCATCACCGGCATTCGTGACTTCGCCGCCAGCCTGGTGCGCCTGGCGGTGGACTTGCAAGACAACGGCCTGTTCGACCTGCCCAAGCCGATCGTCACGGCCTCGGGCTCGGCCTGGTACGACCTGATCGCCGAGTCGTTCGAAGCGCAGAATGCCGCCGGGCGTTTCCTCAGTGTGTTGCGCCCCGGCAGCTATGTAGCCCACGACCATGGCATCTACAAAGAAGCCCAGTGTTGTGTGCTCGAGCGCCGCAGCGACCTCGACGAAGGCCTGCGCCCGGCGCTGGAAGTCTGGGCCCATGTGCAGTCGCTGCCGGA
Source organism: Pseudomonas libanensis (assembly GCF_001439685.1). Lineage (GTDB taxonomy): Bacteria > Pseudomonadota > Gammaproteobacteria > Pseudomonadales > Pseudomonadaceae > Aquipseudomonas > Aquipseudomonas libanensis. Next base: position 57,455 of record NZ_JYLH01000019.1, on the reverse strand, counting down.
GCCGGGCTTTGCGGTGGTTGCCCTGGGCAAGCGCGACGTGGCCTATGACGCCGGTCTGCCGGTGCCGCTCAAGCGCTACAAGGCCGGGATTGTGCCGGCACAAGGCGATGATGTGAGTGCCTGCAAGGTCACGGCGGTGATGGATCAGCATGCGTTCATGGCCGTGGCACCGGGGGTTGAATTGCGTATTGGCGACATCATTTCGTTTGGTACGTCCCATCCTTGCCTGACCTTTGATAAATGGCAGGTGGGGTGCCTGGTGGATGAGCAGTTGCAGGTGGTTGAGTCTCTGCGTACCTGCTTCTAGACCGCGTCGCGGCTATCGCAGGCAAGCCAGCTCCCACAGTTGACCGCGTTTTAACTGAAGAAATGCAGTCGAATGTGGGAGCCGGGCTTGCCCGCGATGGGCCCCTCCAGCACACCTGAGAACTCTGCCATGAACACCCACCTCCGCATCGCCCTCATCGGCGAATGCATGATCGAACTGCAACACCGCGCCGACGGCAGCCTGCATCAGAGCTTCGGCGGCGACACCCTGAACACGGCGGTGTACCTGCGCCGCGAACTGGGCGAGGTCGGCAGCGTCGACTACGTCACCGCCTTGGGCGATGACAGTTTCAGCGATGCCATGTGCCAGCAATGGCACGAAGAGGGCCTCGGCCTGGGCATGGTCCAGCGCCTGCCCGGACGCCTGCCGGGTTTGTACTGCATTCAGACTGACGCCAATGGCGAGCGCAAATTTCTCTATTGGCGCAACGAAGCGGCGGTGCGTGACTGCTTCACCACGCCGGCGGCCGAGCCGATACTGGCGGCGTTATCGGGTTATGACGTGGTGTATTTCAGCGGCATTACCCTGGCGGTGCTGGGAGCAGTGGGGCGCGAGCGCCTGCTGCAAACCCTGGTGCAAATCCGCCGTCGTGGCGGCAGGGTGGTGTTCGATAACAATTACCGACCACGGTTGTGGGCCGATCTGGCAGCGGCCCGTGAGGCTTATCGCACGGTGTTGGCTGAGGTGGATATCGCCTTGTTGACCGAGGACGACGAGCGCGCCTTGTTTGGCTATCAAGACAGCGAGCAGGTGTTTGCGGCGTATCCATCGATTGCAGAGGTGGTGCTCAAGCGTGGGGCGGATGCCTGTCTGATTCGTTGTGCGGGGGTGCGCTTTGCAGTGCCAGCGTTGAAGGTGGAGAAGGTGGTGGATACCACGGCGGCGGGGGATTCGTTCAGTGCGGCGTATCTGGCCGGTCGACTTAGAGGTGAGTCGCCGCAAGAGGCTGCCATGGCAGGGCATCGGCTGGCGAGTCGGGTGATTCAGGTGTCGGGGGCTTTGATACCGAGGTGAATGGCCGCCTGTGGCGGATCGGGGGCAAGCCCCCTCCCACATTTTGATGTATTCACACATCAAGTGTGGGAGGGGGCTTGCCCCCGATGAGCATAGGTATCTACACAACTTCGGCACGAGGCTAAATCTGTGGCGAGGGAGCTTGCTCCCGTGACGGGCTGACAGCCGACGCTGATCTAGCTGACGCACCGCGATCCAAATGTGGGAGCTGGCTTGCCTGCGATGACGGCCTGCCAGCCGATGCCAATCTACCTGACACCCCGCAATCAAACTGTGGGAGCGGGCTTGCTCGCGAAGGCGGCCTGACAGGCGACACAGCTATACCGGGTACATATCCATCCCTGTCGAATTCCGGCCAGCGTGGTTTAACGGGGCGCCTGAGATCAAGATCAAGAGCGGCTCGCTTCGCATCGTGGTTACCGTTGAGCGCTACAGAGTTGTGTAGATACCTATGCCCCGATGAGGGCTAAAAGGCAACCCATCAGTCGCGGTAAAACACCTGCACCAGGTGATACCCGAACTTGCTCTTGATCGGCCCGTGCACCACCTTCACCGGCTTCTTGAAGATCACCGCATCAATCGCCCCCACCATCTGCCCGGGCCGCACTTCACCGAGGTCGCCGCCGCGCTTGCCCGACGGGCAGGTGGAGTACTTCTTGGCCAGCACATCAAAGGCTTCGCCCTTGGCAATGCGCTGCTTGAGTTGTTCGGCTTCTTCGCTGGTTTTCACCAGGATATGACGGGCTTGGGCTTTCATTGGTCTCTACCAGCAGTGCGACGGCGCGCGATTATGCCTGAACTCATGCCTCGACGCCGAGCATGCCGCGGATTTTGGTGGCCAGCAGGTCGATGGAAAACGGCTTGGCCACCATGCCCATGCCGTCTTCCAGGAAGCCTTGGCGTTCGGCGGCTTTCTCGGCATAACCGGTCATGAACAACACCCGCAGGCCCGGGCGATGCTGGCGGGCGATTTCTGCCAGTTGCCGACCGTTCATGCCAGGCAGACCGACGTCGGTCACCAGCAGGTCGACGCGCAGATCCGACTCCAGCAGCGGCAGCGCCGCGCGGGCATCCGCCGCCTGGTGGGCGGTATAGCCCAGCTCGTTGAGCACGTTGACCACCAGCATGCGCACCGCCGGGTCGTCCTCGACCACCACCACTGCTTCACCGGCTTGGGCCACGGGGGCTTCGGCCAGGCTGGCGGGCAGGTTGTTTTCCAGCGCGGTGCCATACAGGCGTGGCAGGTACAGGCGCACACAGGTGCCCTGGCCCGGTTCGCTCTGGATGGTCACATGGCCTCCGGACTGCTGGGCAAAGCCATAAATCATCGACAACCCGAGGCCAGTGCCTTGGCCGATGGGCTTGGTGGTGAAGAATGGATCGAAGGCCTTGGCGAGAATTTTCGGCGCCATGCCGCTGCCATTGTCGCTCACGCCGAGCATCACATAGTCGCCGGCCTTGACAGGTTCCAGGGTGGTGATGTCGGTGCCGTCCAAATAGCTGTTGGCGGTTTCGATCAGCAACTCACCGCCATCGGGCATGGCATCGCGGGCGTTGATCACCAGGTTGAGCAGGGCGTTTTCCAGTTGGCTGGCGTCGGTGTTCACTGGCCAGATGTCCTTGCCCAATTGCACATTAAGCGTGATATGCGCGCCCTTGGTGCGCTGGAACAGGTCTTCCAGGGACGCCACCAACTGGTTGGGATCGGTGGGGCGCCGGTCCAGCGACTGGCGCCGCGAGAACGCCAGCAGGCGGTGGGTGAGGGCCGCGGCACGGTGGGCGGAGGCGACGGCGGCATCGGCAAAGCGGCCGATATCGTCGCTGCGTCCGGCAGCGATATAGCGTTGCATCAGGTCGAGACTGCCGATGATGCCGGTGAGCATATTGTTGAAGTCATGGGCGATGCCGCCAGTGAGCTGGCCCACCGCTTCCATCTTTTGCGCGTGACGCAAGGCATCTTCGGCGCGCTCGCGCTCGAACATCTCGTTTTGCAGGCGCTGGTTGGCTTCGGCCAGGGCCTGGGTGCGCTGGGCCACGCGTTCTTCGAGGTTCTCGTTGAGATGGCGCAGGGCTTCTTCGGTGAGTTTGCGTTCGGTCTCGTCGATCACAAAGATGTAGAAGCCATTGACCGAGCCGTCGTTGCTGAAGCGCGGCAGGTACTTCATCAGCGCGTGGCGCGGGCGACCGTCGCGATGCGGCGTGATGGTCATGAAGCTGCACGCCTTGCCGTTGAGGGCGGCTTCGATCTTGTCCGCGCGCCCGGCATACACCTCGTCGCCGAGGACTTCGCGGATGGACTTGCCGTACAGCTCCTGGGGGGTCATGCCGTACCAGTCGAGGTAGGCGCTGTTGTTCAAGCGAAAGCGCTGCTCATGGTCGACATAACCGATCAGCACCGGCATGGCGTTGATGATCAGTTGCAGCTCGGTCTGGCTTTGACGCAGGGCCTGTTCGGTGTGCTTGCGCTCGGTGAGGTCCAGCGCGGCGCCGAGGAACCGCGCTGGGCGGCCCTGCTGATCCTTGTAGCAGCGGCCACGAGCGAACACCCAGCGCACTTGGCCGTCGGCTTGCAGCAGGCGGTATTCCTCGGCGTATTCAGTGCCGAAGGTGATGCAATGCTTGATGCTGCGCGCCACCATGCCACGGTCTTCGGGGTGCACGCCTTGCAGGTAGGCGCTGATGGGCAACAGGCCCGCGTCATTGGGGTCGACGCCATGCAGGTGGGCGAAATGGGCGTCGGCGATAAAGCGGTCTTCACCGATATCCCAATCCCAGGTGCCTACCGCATCGGTTGCCGCCAGGGCCAGTTGCAGGCGCTGCTCGGTACTGTGCTGGGCCTTGAGGCTCTCTTCGGAGCGCTGCTGCAGTTCGAGGGCTTTGCTGCGCCGCTCGTTGGTTTCGATGGCGGTGACCAGGATACCGGCCACCAGGCCGCTTTCATCGCGCACCGGGCTGTAGGTCAAGTCGAGCCAGATGTCGGTGTCGCGGCCCTGGCGTTGCACCACGAAGCGCTGCTCGCTGAAGGTGCGCACCTGGCCGCTGAGGACCGCGTCGTAGACCGGCCCGGCGAAGCTTTCCAGCTCCGGCCAGGTATGGTGCGCCGGCTGGCCAAGGGCGCCGGGGTGCTTGTTGCCCACCAGCAGGGCAAAGGCGTCGTTGTAGAGTTGAGTGAGTTGCGGGCCCCACAGCAGCACCATCGGCATCGGCGAATGCACGACGATATCGACGGCGGTGCGCAGGCTCTGCGGCCAATCAGTGACCTCACCGAGAGGGCTTTGTGCCCAGTCCAGCCGCTTGATCAATGCAGCGGCTTCGCTACCGGTGGATGTTCCATTCATGAAAAAGCCCTGAGCATGACGCTTTGAAATATGACAACACCCATTGTCCCAAGGGATAACAGCAGGTGACTACCCCCGAAAAATAGCATGCGGTGAGGGTTTTTCTTCAAAACGCTGCGTCAGCGCTGAAACCTTTCATCTAATAATCCAGTTCAGCTCGATTACGAAATTGCTCCAGCGCCTGGGGGTTGGCCAAGGCATCGGTGTTCTTCACCGGCTCACCGTGCACCACATTGCGCACGGCCAATTCAACGATCTTGCCGCTGATGGTGCGGGGGATATCCGTGACAGCAAGGATCTTGGCCGGTACGTGGCGCGGCGTGGTATTGGCGCGGATCACCTGGCGAATCTGCTGCTGCAGCGCTTCATCCAGTTCCACTCCGTCATCGAGACGCACAAACAGCACCACGCGCACATCGTGCTGCCACCGCTGGCCGATGGCGAGGCTTTCCAGCACCTGGGGGAGTTTTTCCACCTGGCGATAAATCTCGGCGGTGCCGATGCGCACGCCACCGGGGTTGAGCACAGCGTCCGAACGCCCATGAATCAATAGGCTGCCATTGGCCCGTTGCTCGGCATAGTCACCCTGGGCCCATACACCGGGGAACTGGCTGAAATACGAGGCGCCCAGCTTGGTCTGTTGCGGGTCGTTCCACAACCCGATGGGCATGGCGGGGAAGTGCCGGGTGCACACCAGTTCGCCTTTCTCTGCGACCAAGGGCCGGCCCTGGTCGTCCCACACTTCAATGGCCATCGCCAGGCTCTTGCACTGCATCTCACCGCGCCGTACCGGCAACACCGGGTTGCCGATCACAAAGCAGGAGACGATATCGGTGCCGCCGGACATCGACGACAGGCACAACTGGGCCTTGATCTCGCGATACACATAGTCGTAGCTCTGGGGCGACAGCGGCGAGCCGGTGGAAATCAGGCCCTTGAGGCTGCCCAGGTCGTGGCTCAGGCGCGGTTGCAACCCGGCTTTCTCCAACGTGGCAAGGAACTTGGGGCTGGTGCCGAACACACTGATTTTTTCCGCATCGATCAGGTCGATCAAGCGCTCAGGGCCGGGATGAAACGGTGAGCCGTCGTACAGCACCGCGGTGGCACCGAGCGCCAGCACCGACACCAGCCAGTTCCACATCATCCAGCCGCAGGTGGTGTAGTAGAACAGGCAGTCCTCGCGGCCGAGGTCGGCATGCAGGCCGTGTTCCTTGAGGTGGGTGAGCAGCACGCCGCCGGTACCATGGATGATGCACTTGGGCACGCCGGTGGTGCCGCTGGAGTAAAGGATATACAGCGGGTGATCGAACGGCACCGCGACAAAATCAGGCTCGCCACCGGCTTGGTAGAAGTCGTTCCACAGCGCGACCCGGGCTCGAGTGCGGTAGTCCCCGACCTGCGCCTGGGGTTGGGCGTAGGGCACGATGATCAACTGTTGCAGGGACGGCAGGCGTTCGAGGATTTCATTGAGCTTGGCGCTCTGGTCGATGGCCTTGCCGGCATAGCGGTAGCCGGCGCAGGTGATCAGCACCTTGGGTTCGATCTGGCCGAATCGGTCGATCACGCCCTGGGTGCCGAAGTCCGGCGAGGAGCATGACCAAATTGCACCAAGGCTGGTGGTAGCCAGCATGCCCGCCAGGGTTTGCCAGGTGTTGGGCATGCACGCCGCCACCCGGTCGCCGATGCCCACACCTGCCGCCCGCAGGCTGCGTTGCAGGCCAGCGACGTGGGCGGCCAGTTCGGCATAGCTCAGTTGTTCGCGCTGGCCGTCCTCGCTGATCGCCACCACGGCGGGGTGATCGTCGCGGCGGCGTAACAGGTGTTCGGCAAAGTTCAGGGTGGCGCCGGGGAACCACTGGGCACTGGGCATTTCAGCGCCCTCGACCAGGGCCGTGGTGGGTGGGCTGCGAAATTGCACGTCGAAGAACGCGACAATCGCCTGCCAGAAGTCCGGGCGCTGGTCGATGCTCCATTGGTGCAGGGCGGGGTAGTCACCCAGCTGCAGGTCGTGGCGATCGTTGATAAAGCGCCGGAACTGGTCCATTCGCGTGTTGGCGATGCGTTCGGGGGAGGGTTGCCAGAGGATGTCGGACATAGCGAAATCTCTTGTTCTAGTATCGGTCTTCCAAACAATAGGGTCCCAATGTGAGAGGGGGTTACTGGGCCAGCCAGCCGCCGTCGATATTCCACGCGGCGCCACGTACCTGGCTGCCGGCCTCGCTGCACAGGAACAACACCAGCTCGCCCAGTTGCGACGGCGTGACGAACTCCAGCGACGGCTGTTTTTCAGCCAGTAAGTCCTGCTGCGCCTGTTGCGGGTCGACCCCCGTGGCCACCCGATCGTCAATCTGCTTCTGCACCAACGGCGTCAGCACCCAGCCCGGGCAGATGGCGTTGCAGGTCACATTGCTGGTGGCGGTCTCCAAACCCACCACCTTGGTCAGGCCAATCACCCCATGCTTGGCCGCCACATACGCGGCCTTGCCCACTGAGCCGACCTGGCCGTGCACCGAGGCGATGTTGACGATGCGCCCCCAGCCCTTGGCCTTCATGCCCGGCAAGCCCAGGCGTGTGCTGTGGAACACCGAGGACAGGTTGATGGCGATGATCGAATCCCAGCGTTCCACCGGAAAGTCTTCCACCGCCGCCACATGCTGGATGCCGGCGTTGTTGACCAGAATGTCGACGCCGCCGAATTCGCGCTCGGCGTAGGCGAACATGTCGGCAATCTGCGCCGGGTCGCTGACGTCTGCCGGGTGGTGCCCGACCTTGCCGCCAAACGCCTGCACCTGGGCGATCACCGCGCTGGCGTCGCCGAAGCCATTGAGGATCAGGTTGGCACCGGCCTTGGCCAGGCTCAGGGCTATGCCTAAGCCGATGCCGCTGGTGGAGCCGGTGACCAGGGCGGTCTTGCCATTCAAAGTCGTCATGAAAACCTCACACAATGCCAGTGGCGTAGAAAGTACCGATCACCACGAACACCGCGAGGGTCTTGATGATGGTGATGCCGAAAATGTCCTTGTAGGCCTCGCGGTGGGTCAACCCGGTGACCGCCAGCAGGGTAATCACCGCGCCGTTGTGGGGCAGGGTGTCCATGCCGCCGCTGGCCATGGCCGCGACCCGGTGCAGCACTTCAAGGGGGATATTGGCCGCGTAGGCCGCCGAAATAAAGCTCTCGGACATTGCCGCCAGGGCGATGCTCATGCCGCCGGAGGCGGAACCGGTGATGCCGGCCAGCAGGGTCACGGTAATCGCTTCGTTGACCAGCGGGTTGGGGATGCCCTTGAGCCAGTCCGCCAGTACCAGAAAGCCCGGCAGCGAAGCGATCACCGCACCAAAGCCGTATTCCGATGCGGTGTTCATGGCGGCGAGCAACGCACCGCTCACCGCGCTCTTGCTGCCTTCGGCCAGCTTGCTTTTGATTGCGGAGAAGCCGAACACCAGCACCACGATAATCCCCACCAGCAATGCCGCCTGTACCGCCCAGATGGCGGTGAGCTTGGCAATTTCGGTGGTTACCGGCGTGCTCATGCCCGGCAGGCTGAGGCTGTGGGTCTTGCCGTACCATTGCGGGATCCAGTGGGTAAACAACAGGTTCATAACCCCGACCAGGATCAGCGGTGACAGCGCGACCCATGGGTTGGGCAAGGTGAGGTTCTCAGCAGTTTCTGGCTCATTACGCAGCTCGGTGCCATAGCCTTCGCCGGCTCGCTGGGCCTTGTTGCGCTGGCGCGCCAGGTAGAGCATGCCGGCGCAGAATACGAAGATCGTGCCGATCAACCCCAGCCACGGTGCGGCCCAGGCGGTGGTGTTGAAGAAGGTGCTGGGGATGATGTTCTGGATCTGCGGCGTGCCGGGCAGGGCGTCCATGGTGAACGAGAACGCGCCAAGGGCGATGGTCGCCGGGATCAGGCGCTTGGGGATATTGCTCTGGCGGAACATCTCCGCCGCGAACGGGTACACCGCAAACACCACCACAAACAGCGATACGCCGCCGTAGGTGAGCAGGGCGCAGACCAACACGATGACCAGCATCGCTTGGCGCGTGCCAAGCAAGCGGATCGCAGCGGCGACGATGGAACGTGAGAAACCCGACAACTCGATCAGCTTGCCGAACACCGCGCCAAGCAGGAACACCGGGAAATACAGCTTGATAAAGCCCACCATCTTTTCCATGAACACCCCGGTGAAAGCAGGGGCGACGGCGGAGGGGTCGGTGAGCAACACCGCCCCAAGGGCGGCAATGGGGGCAAACAGGATGACGCTATAGCCGCGGTAGGCCGCCAGCATCAGCAGCGCGAGCGCGGCCAGGGCAATGATCACACTCATGGTGTGTCTCCATCGGATTGTTATTGTTGTGGGGTGAGGCTGTGGGAGGGAGCTATAGCGAGATGCGTGCCAGATTTATAACTTGTTGATATGTATTGATTTATTGTGGATTTAGAGTGATTTTCGAGACGGCAGTCTCAATCCAGAGACGAGTGGAGATCCTTGTGGGAGCTGGCTTGCCTGCGATAGCGGTGGTTCAGCTGGCTTGTAGGGCACTGTTAGACCGCTATCGCAGGCAAGCCAGCTCCCACATAAGAATGTCTTGATATTGGGAATGGCGTCTCTTTTTTGAGACTAGGTTAGTCCAAGCGCCAGCATTTTTTTATACAACGTCGACCGCCCAAGCCCCAACCGCTTGGCCGCCTCCACCACATTCCCGTCACAGGCCTTGAGCGCCCCCGCAATCACCTGGCGATCAAACCGCTCTCGCGCCACCGTGAAAGTTTCACCCTCGACCGCCGCCACCGCGCCACGGGCCACCGGGCTGAACGTGCCAATCGCTGCGCGAATCTCACTGGCGTTCAATACCAGGTCGTCACTCAACAACGCTGCACGCTCCAACACATTGCGCAGTTCGCGGATATTCCCGGGCCACGCATGCTGGGCCAGCAACGCCAAGGCCTCACGATCAAGCTCATGCTGGCTGCGCAGCTCTTCGAGGATCGCCTCGCTCAGGGCCGGTATATCTTCCAGGCGCTCGCGCAACGGCGGCACTTGAATAGGCAGTACATTGAGGCGGTAGTACAAATCCGCACGAAACTCGCCGCGCTTGATCGCGGCTTCCAGGTCCATGGACGTGGCAGCAATCACCCGCACATCGCTGTGCAGCATCTCGTTGGAGCCCACCGGCTCGAATTCCTTTTCCTGCAGTACCCGCAGCAGTTTGCTTTGCAGCGGCAGCGGCATGTCGCCGATTTCGTCGAGGAACAGTGTGCCGCCCTGGGCGATCTGGAACTTGCCGGGGCGGCCCTTGCGGTCGGCGCCGGTAAACGCGCCGGGGGCGGTGCCAAAGAACTCGGCCTCGAGCAGGTCATGGGGAATCGCCGCGCTGTTGATACTCACGAAAGCTTTGTGCGCCCGTGGTGACGCGCCGTGGATGGCCTGGGCGAGCAGTTCCTTGCCGGTGCCGGTTTCCCCCAGCAGCAGCACCGGTGACTCAGCGCTCGCACTGCGCCGCGCCCGGCGCTTGACCTCGAGGCTGGCGGCGCTGGTGCCGATAAAGTGCGCGAAGTTGTATTTGCTTTGCCGCGACCGCAGCAGCGAGCGCGTCGAGGCCAGCTCCTGCTGCATGCTCAGGTAGCGCTCGATCAGCGGCGACAGGTTGCGCAGCTCATCGAACAGCGCGAACCCAATCGCGCCGATGACCGCCCCGGCATCGTCGTGGATCGGCAGGCGCATCACCACCAACGGGCCCTTGGGGGTGTCCTGGATATCCAGCAGGATCGGCCGGTCGTTGCGCACCACCTGGCGCAACAGGCTGTTGGAAATCACCTGCTCGCAGGGTTGGCCGATGGCTTCATCGGCGCTGTGCAGGCCGAAACGCCTGGCGTAGCGCTCGTTCATCCACACGATGTTCGCATCGCGGTCGACAATGACCGTGCCTTCGCTGGACTGCTCGATGATCTCGAACAGCGACTGGATGGCCAGGCCGCGAACGTGTTGGTAGTCCTTGAGGCTGGTGCTCATGGAGGCAGAATCCTGTTGATCATTACAAAGGGATGTGCGCTGCAGCCAGCAGTTCTTTGGTGTAGGGGTGCTGGGGCGATTCAAACACAGCATGACTGGCACCGCATTCCACCACCTTGCCATCCTTGACCACGATCAGGTCATGGGCCATGGCGCGGACCACGGCCAGGTCATGGCTGATAAACAGGTAGGTCAGGCCGTATTTGTGCTGTAGTTCACGCAGCAGCGCCACCACTTGTTTCTGCACCGTACGGTCCAGGGCCGAGGTGGGTTCGTCGAGCAGCATCAGCGCTGGCTTGAGCACCAGGGCGCGGGCGATGGCGATGCGCTGGCGCTGGCCGCCGGAGAATTCATGGGGGTAGCGATGCCGGCTGGCGGGGTCGAGGCCTACGTCCTTGAGCACCTGGATCACCTGCGCATCGCGCTCGGCCAGGCTGCAGGGTGCATGCACTTGCAGGCCCTCGCTGATGATCTGCTGCACCGACATGCGTGGGCTTAGGCTGCCATAGGGGTCCTGGAACACCACCTGCATCTGCTTGCGCCATGGGCGCATCTGCTGATGGTTAAGTGGGTCGAGTGCCTCACCCTGGAAGCGGATGCTGCCGCTGGAGTCGAGCAAGCGCAGGATCGCCTGGCCCAGGGTGGACTTTCCGGAGCCGGACTCGCCAACAATCCCCAGGGTCTTGCCGCGCTGCACACTGAGGCTGATGCCGTCCACCGCATGCAGGTAGGTCTTGCGCCGAAACAATCCACCGCCGAGGGGGAATTTCACGCTCAGGTCATCCACCTGCAACACCGTCTCGCGCTCGTCACCGCACAGCGCATCGCCCGTGGGCTCGGCGTCCAGCAGCAGGCGGCTGTAGGGGTGCTGCGGGGCTGTGAACAGGGTCTGGCAGTCGGCCTGCTCGACGATTTCCCCAGCCTGCATCACGCAGACACGCTGGGCAATGCTGCGCACCAGGTTGAGGTCATGGCTGATCAGCAGCAGCGACATGCCCAGGCGTTGCTGCAAGGACTTGAGCAGCAGCAGGATCTTGCGCTGCACGGTCACATCCAGCGCCGTGGTGGGTTCGTCGGCAATCAGCAGCTCCGGCTCGCAGGCCAGGGCCATGGCGATCATCACCCGCTGGCGCTGGCCACCGGACAGCTGGTGCGGGTAGGCCTTGAGCCGTTCCTGGGGCTTCTGGATGCCCACCAGTTCCAGCAGTTCGAGGATGCGCGCCTGCGCCGCCTTGCCGCCCATGCCCTTGTGCAGCAGCAGGGTTTCGCCGATCTGTTTTTCGATGCTGTGCAGCGGATTCAAGGAGGTCATCGGCTCCTGGAAGATCATCGCAATGCGGTTGCCGCGCAGCTTTTGCAGGGCGGCCGGCGACGCGCCCATCAGCTCCTGGCCACGATACTTCACCGAGCCGGTGCTCAATGTGCCGGCTTCGGGCAGCAGTTGCAGGATCGAATGGGCCGTCACCGACTTGCCCGAGCCCGATTCCCCCACCAGCGCCAGGCACTCGCCGGGGCGCACGTCCAGGCTCAGGTCGCGCACCACGGTCTGGCCGCTGAACGCGACGCACAGGTCGCGGATTTCGATCAGGTTCATAGGCAATTACTCATGAGCGAGGGTCGAAGGCGTCACGCAACGCCTCGCCGATAAACACCAGCAGCGACAGGATCAGCGCCAGGGTAAAAAATGCCGTGAGGCCCAGCCACGGGGCTTGCAGGTTCTGCTTGCCCTGGGCGATCAGCTCACCCAGCGAAGCACTGCCGGCAGGCATACCGAAGCCGAGGAAGTCCAAGGCGCTCAAGGTGGATATCGCCCCGGTCAGGATGAACGGCAAATAGCTCAAGGTGGCGGTCATGGCATTGGGCAGGATATGTCGGCGAATGATCTTGCCGTCGCCCAGGCCAAGAGCGCGGGCGGCCTTGACGTATTCCAGGTTGCGCCCGCGCAGGAACTCGGCACGCACTACGTCGACCAGGGCCAGCCAGGAAAACAGCGCCATGATCCCCAGCAGCCACCAGAAATTCGGCTCCACAAACCCGGACAGGATAATCAGCAGGTACAGCACCGGCAGGCCGGACCACACCTCGAGGATGCGCTGTCCGAGCAAGTCCACCCAGCCGCCGTAGTAACCCTGCAAGGCTCCGGCGGCGATGCCGATGGCGGCGCTGATGGCGGTCAAGGCCAGGGCAAACAGGATCGACACCCGCGCGCCAAAGATCACCCGCGCCAACACATCGCGCGATTGGTCATCGGTGCCCAGCCAGTTCACCGCCGACGGTGGGCTCGGGGCCGGGCGGGTCAATTCGTAGTTGGGCGTGTCGTCGCTGAATGGAATCGGCGGGAACAGCATCCAGCCGCCGTCCTGCTTGATCAGCTTTTGCACGTAGTCACTGCGGTAGTCGGCCTGGAAGGGTAGTTGCCCGCCGAACTGTTGCTCGGTGTAGCGCTTGAACACCGGGAAATACAGCTCGTTCTTGAAACTGAGCACCAGGGGCTTGTCATTGGCGATCAACTCGCCACCCAGGGTCAGGATAAACAGGCCGATAAACAACCACAGCGACCACCAGCCGCGACGGTTTTTTTTGAACCGCTCGAAACGCCGACGGGCTACGGGAGACAGGTTAAGCATCAGGCGTTCCTCGCGGCGAAGTCGATACGCGGATCCACCAGTGTGTAGCAGAGGTCGCCGATGAGCTTTATCAAGAGCCCGAACAACGTAAAGATAAACAGCGAACCGAACACCACCGGGTAGTCCCGGGATACAGCGGCTTCATAGCTCATGCGACCCAGGCCATCGAGGGAGAAAATCACCTCGATCAGCAGCGAGCCGGCAAAGAACACACTGATAAACGCCTGGGGAATCCCCGAGATCACCAGCAACATGGCGTTGCGGAACACGTGCCCGTACAGCACCCGGCGTTCGCTCAAGCCCTTGGCGCGGGCGGTGACCACGTACTGGCGCGTGATTTCATTGAGGAAAGAGTTCTTGGTGAGGATGGTCAAGGTGGCGAACCCACCGATCACCAGCGCCGTCACCGGCAGCACCAGGTGCCAGAAATAGTCGGCAATCTTGCCCACCGTACTCAGTTCGGCAAAGTTTTCCGAGACCAGCCCGCGCACCGGGAACCAGTTCAGCGAGGTGCCGCCGGCGAACACCACGATCAGGAACATCGCGAACAGGAACGCAGGCATCGCGTAACCGATCACGATGGCGGTGCTGCTCCACATGTCAAAGCTGCTGCCATGGCGCACGGCCTTGCGTATGCCCAGGGGGATCGACACCAGGTAGGTGATCAAGGTGGCCCACAGGCCAAGGGAAATCGTGACCGGCATCTTTTCCAGGATCAGGTCCGTCACCGTCGCGCCGCGAAAGAAGCTGTTGCCGAAATCCAGTTGGGCATAGTTCTTGAGCATCAACCACAGGCGTTCCGGCGCAGATTTGTCGAAGCCGTATTGTTTTTCGATGTCCTTGATCAGCTTCGGGTCCAGGCCACGGCTGGCCCGCGAGCCGCTGATGCCTTCGCCGGATGCGCCGGCGACACCGCCGCCGCCAATGCCTTGCAGATGGGCGATGGCCTGTTCCACCGGCCCGCCGGGTGCCGCTTGCACGATCACGAAGTTCACCAGCAGGATGATCACCAGCGTCGGGATGATCAGCAGCAGGCGCCTTAGGATATAGGCAAGCATCAGCGGGCCCCTCCACGTTTTTTCAACTCGGCTTGCATTTGCTCATTGGTCAGCGGGGTGGGGCTGACCTCCCACCAGGTTTCCAGGGCTTCGTCGTTCTTCGCCTCGATGGCCGGGCGGCCGAAACGGTTCCACCACGCGGCGGAGGTGCCAGGCGGGTAGTAGTTGGGGATCCATAGGTAATTCCATTGCAGCACGCGGTCCAGGGCATGGGCGTAGGTGAGCATCTGCGCCTGGGTATTGGCCTTGACCAGACCATTGATCAGCGTATCGACGGCGGGGTCCTTGAGCACGATGTAGTTGTTGGCGCCCGAATCGAATGCGGCGGCGGAACCGAAGTAGTTGTACAGCTCCATGCCCGGCGAAGTGGTGACCGGAAAACCGGTGACGATCATGTCGTAGTCCCGGGCCATCAGGCGGTTGACGTATTGCGAGGAGTCGATGCGGCGGATATTGAGGGTGATGCCGATCTGCGCCAGGTTGCGCTTGTAAGGCAGCAACAGGCGCTCAAGGCCGTTCTGGACATTGAGGAAAGTGAACTCCAGCGGTTCGCCCTCGGCATTGACGAGCTTATCGCCAAGCGGTTTCCAGCCGGCCTCTTCCAGCAGGGCCAGGGCTTGCAATTGTTTATCGCGGATCATGCCGCTGCCGTCGGTGACCGGGGCCTTGAACACCTGGGTGAACACCTCGTCGGGGATCTGCCCGCGCAATGGCTCGAGGATCGCCAGTTCTTCCTGGGTCGGCAATTGGGTGGCCGCCAAGGGGCTGTTGGAAAAGTAGCTCTGCTGACGGATGTACAGGTTGCGCATCATCTGCCGGTTGGCCCATTCGAAATCCCACAGCATCGCCAGGGCCTGGCGCACACGGCGATCCTTGAATATCGGTTTTTGCACGTTGAACACATAGCCCTGGGCCGGTTGCGGCATGTCCTTGGCCAGGTGCGCACGTTGCAGGCGGCCATCGTCCAGCGCCGGACCGTTGTAGCCGATGGAGTAACCGGTGGCGGAAAACTCACGGTTGAAATCGTAGGCGCCGCCGCGCAGCACCTGGCGCGCCACCTCGGTGTCGCCGAAGTATTCCAGGCTCAGGTGATCGAAATTGTACAGGCCACGGCTGACCGGCAAGTCCTTGCCCCACCAGTCGGGATCACGAGTAAAGGTGATGGTGCTGCCGGAATCGATCTTGCTCACCTTGTACGGGCCGCTGCCCAGTGGGGCTTCGTAGCCGCCACCGTTGGCAAAATCGCGGGTCTTCCACCAGTGCATGGGAAACACCGGCAACGTGGCGATATCCAGGGGCAGGGTGCGGTTTTCACTGCTGGAAAAATCGAAGCGCACCTGGCGCTCGCCTTCGACTTCAACCTGCTTGACGTCGGCGAACAACGTGCGAAAGCGCAGGCTGCCCTGGGTCATCAGCAGATCAAAGCTGTAGCGCACGTCTTCGGCGGTAATCGGCGTGCCATCGGCAAAACGTGCCTTGGGGTTCAGGTAAAAGCGCAACGACAGGCCGTCGTCGGCACGCTCCATTTTTTCTGCCACCAGGCCGTAGACGGTGTAGGGCTCATCCAGCGAGCGCAGGGCCAGGGGCGCATACACCCAGCCGTCGACCTGGGACACGCCGATGCCTTTGTCGATATACGGCAACACATGGTCGAACCGCCCGACCTCCAGCGCCGAACGCCGCAGGCTGCCGCCCTTGGGCGCATCGGGGTTGGCATAGTCGAAATGGTTGAAACCGGCAGCGTATTTCGCCGGCTCGCCGTAGACCGTCAGGTAGGTTTGCGGGGCCGCGATCACCGCAGTGCTGGCCAACAGCAGGGCCAAAGTAGAAGAGAGCAGAGATGAAAAAGCCAATCGCATAACAGCCTTGAACGCCGGGTGAAGAAGAATAAGGATTTGTACGCTAACGGCCTGGGCATCGCCAGTCATCAGATGCACAACGGCCCACCAAAGGGTGGGCCGTTGTTTATAGCATCAGCGCGGATTGAATCAATCCTGGCGGCTGGTAACTTCCAGCAGGTGATAACCGAACTGGGTTTTCACTGGACCTTGCACGGTGTTGACCGGCGCGCTGAAGACTACGGTGTCGAATTCCTTGACCATTTGGCCCGGGCCGAAGGAACCCAGGTCACCACCTTGGCGGCTGGATGGGCAGCTGGAATTGGCTTTGGCGATTTCTGCGAAATCAGCGCCGCCTTCGATCTGGGTCTTGAGTTCATTGCACTTGTCTTCAGTGGCAACGAGAATGTGGCGGGCGGTGGCTTTGGCCATGGGGAATAACTCCTAGAGTAAAAAACGGTGAGCCTACCGGATTCAGTCGGTTATTTCCTGGCAAAGTTCCCATCACTTGCTTGAGTGGCTCCGAACACGTTCCAGGGTTCAGGGCAACACGATGTAGTCGTTGCGCTGGACGATGGGGGCGTGCGGGCCTTGTACGAGATGGACATAACGCCCGTCCACCAGGTCGATCGGCAGGCAATCGTCGATATCCATGACCGCGTCGGTGTGGGCCTGGGACCATTGGCGCAACATCTGCCGTTTGCCCATGCTTATCGCTTCGCGTTTGTTACGGGCGACCACCAGCAAGTAATGATGATCTTCTCCGAAGCGCCTGGCCTCGTAGCCGCCGAGGTTGATGAAGTACAGGTGATGGGCATCGCCGTGGGGCGCCAGTGGGCTGAGTTCGACCTTCCAGCCGTCGACGCCATCCACCGCCATCCATGAATCGATGTGCACGCCCTTGGGGCTGCCGAACCAGGCATCGCGCAGTTGCGGGTAGATGGCCTGCAAGGTGTCTGCCACTGCAAACACCACATCGTGCACCTCGATTTTGGCCCGTGGGTGCTTGCCCCCGAGCATGACGACAAACAGCATTGCGGGTGATTCCTGGCGACTGGCGAGAGGGCAACCATACTGGGATTGAACCCTTTTGTCCGCTCAGTGCCACACTGTTAATCCGCGAATTCACCAGGAGGTTGTCATGCGTACCATTGATCTGGCCGGCGTTCCCGTCCCTGTCATCGGCCAGGGGACCTGGCGCATGGGCGAAGACCCGAGCCGGCGCCGCGCCGAAGTCGCCGCGCTGCAACTGGGTATGGACGAGGGCCTGACCCTCATCGATACCGCCGAGATGTATGGCGAAGGCGGCGCCGAAGAGGTGGTCGGCGAGGCCATTCGCGGCAAGCGCGACCAGGTGTTCCTGGTCAGCAAGGTCTACCCCCATAACGCCAGCCGCAACGGCGTGCCTCGCGCCTGTGAAGCCAGCCTTCAGCGCCTGGGCACCGATTACATTGACCTGTACCTGCTGCACTGGCGCGGCCAGTACCCACTGGAAGAAACCGTCGAAGCCTTCGAACGTTTGCGCGAGGCGGGCAAGATCGGCCGGTGGGGGGTATCCAACTTCGATGTAGCGGACCTGCAGGAGCTCGCATCCCCGGCGTGTGCGACCAACCAGGTGCTCTATAACATCGAAGAACGCGGGATCGAATTCGACCTGCTGCCATGGTGGCAACAGCACCATCTGCCACTGATGGCTTACTGTCCGATCGCCCAGGGCGGTGAACTGCTGTCGAGCCCGACCCTCAAGCAGATCGCCCTTCGCCATGAGGTGACACCGGCCCAGGTGTGCCTGGCCTGGGTCCTGCGCCAGGACGGCGTGATCGCTATCCCCAAGGCGGTCAACCCCGAACACATACGACTCAATGCCAGGGCGGCCGCCCTGGTGCTGGATGAGCATGACCTTGACGCGATTGATCGTGTGTTTGGCGCGCCCAAGCGTAAGCACCCGCTGGCGATGGTCTAGGTCGTCAGCAGGAACGGCGCCGTCCCTGGCAGCGTTCCTGTTTCAAGCGCCGTTAGCCGGCTACCGGGCTACGCCAGTCGTCCGAGCCCGACGTACCAGCCACTTCGTGGGTCCAGGTGATCTTGCGATAGGTGAAATACACCTCCTCCAGATGGGTGAAATGGGCGTTGTCCGGGTCCTGGCAACTGGGCATACGCGACTGGATGTCCACGATGGTCGCGCCTTCCAGTTCAATGGTGAAGTAGTGCTCCTGGGTACCGGCCGAAGAGGTGCGCAGCCATTCCAGGCGGCATGACACTTCTTCACCGGTGGTCAGCGCGCTGAACAGCAACGGTGATGATTTGTCGAAGACCTTGCTGATCATCATGGGTTTATGCACGCGTTGGCCGGTTGGCTGGCCCGATTGCGGGTCGCGTGGAATGATCACTTGGTGGGCGAATGCCTGTACCAGTATCTGGTCCTCGTGACCTTCCTGATAAATGTTGCCTACCGAGTCCTGGGTGAATGTACCTGCCGTGATCAAACCTTGTTTGACGCCGGTAATGGAGAGGTACGCGGGTGTTGGCATGATTGGTTTCCTTGCCTGGTTGAGTAGGTACTGCCGAACGGTCAAGTTGCCGAATCGGCAGCTGCCCTATTACAAGTACAAGAAGCGTGCCTGAAAGTGTGAGGCTCAATGAAACCGCAGGCTGCAATAATAATAAGTGACCCGCTCGGGAAGTTATCCGCAAGTGATAGGTTTATTTGTGAAGGTAGTTGCGCAGGAGTGCGCAGTTATTTGCTCGCGCCAATGGACCAGTAAGTCCAGGGGGCGAGCAGGTTTTCCTCGGCTGCACTGCGCAACTAACTGCGCAGTCCGCTGTTTTATAGCGGGCGTAGGACTATTCTTAAGTAGCATTCAGTCGCTTGCTGATCGCTTTTTTCATGACTAAAGTTCACACGCTTCGGTGACTTCGATGAAGGTTAAAGTCGCCCTTATATATTTTTAATAATGTTAAAAATTACTTGTCTTGCCCTGGAAGGTGATGTGTTCGACAAAATGGAATATTCAGAAAGGCTGTTCGATTATTATCAGGAAGTTGCAACAGTACCTTGTCGTCCTGAAAGTTTTGCCGGCAGCGACATGCGTTTCTCCGGGGAGTTTGAAGCCCTCGAGGACGAGCTGGGCAAGACCCGGTCGATTCATACGGAAGGGCCACCGGACTGGCAGAAGGTCTGCCAGCTAAGCGAGTCTCTATTGCGCGGGCATTCCAAGGATCTGCGGGTTGCTGTCTGGTTGGCCTGGGCTCTGTATCAATGTCATTCATTCACTGGGTTACTGGCCGGTCTCGGGTTGCTGCGCGATCTTTGTGAGCGTCATTGGGCACAGGTCTACCCCAGCAAGTTGCGTACACGCGTGGCCGCATTGGGTTGGCTGGTGTTGCGCATTGAGCCACTGTTCGCGCAGAACCTCTGTGTTGCCGGGCAGTTGCCTGTGTTCCAGGCCCTGCTTGAGCACCTCGTGCGGCTTGATCAGCTGTGGGGTCAAAAGCTTGGCAATGAGGCGCCCCAGTTGTTGCCGGTCCGCAGGCAACTGTCGGAACGCCTGGCCCGCACCGAACAAGAGGGTGCCAAACCTGAGGTCGTCGTGGGCATCGCTCCCGTCAAGCCGGCAACCACCCAATTGCCCCAACCCGGGCAACCCATTGACAACGAAAAGGACGCGCACAGGCTGCTGCGTTCATTGCAGGAGCAGGCCCGCCCTTTGTGTGCCTGGTGGTTGCGCCAGGACACCAGGGATCCGCGTGCCTTGCGCCTGGGCCGGACCTTGGCGTGGATGACGCTTATCCATTACCCCGATGCCGACGGTGAACGGGTCACGGCGCTGCGTCCACTGGCCGCCGACAAGCTCAAACGCTACCAGGAACGCCTGGGCCAAGGCCAATATGCCGAGCTGTTGCTTGAGCTTGAAGCCAGCCTGACGGGCGCAATGTTCTGGTTCGACGGTTTACGCATGGCCTGGGAATGCCTTGAGGCCTTGCACGCAGACCTGGCCATGACCGAGCTGCAAATGCATTTCGCGCTGCTGCTGCAACGCCTGCCGGACCTGCCGGAGTACCGGTTCGACGATGGCGCACCCTTTGCCGACCCTGCCACCTGTGAGTGGATTGCGCTCCATGTCAGGCCTCATTTGCAACGGAGCGAGTCTTTGGTCGTCGTGGCAGACACCCCCTGCGAACCCTGGGAGGTCGCGTTGGAAGCGGTGCTGCCTTGCCTGCGAAAGAAGGGGCTCAAGGCTGCGGTCGCAGTGCTCAAGCAGGGCTTGCACGCCGCGCCCGGCGAGCGGGCGCGTTTTCACTGGCGCCTGGCACTGGCCAGGTTGTGTGCGAAAGCGGGCAAGCACGACCTGGCCAGGGTCCAGCTGGAGCAACTGCAGGAGCAATTGCAGCGTAACGGCCTGGAGCGCTGGGAGCCGGAACTGGCCGTGCAAGTGGGCCAGCGCCTGTACCGATGTTATGACCTGTTGCCACAAGGCCACGGCATACGCGAGTGCAAGGAGTCTCTCCATCGACGGTTATGCCAACTCGATCTCGAAGCAGTACTTGAATAAAGCCCTATCAAAAGGAGTAGCACCATGGCCAAAGACGGTTCGGTAGCCCCCAAGGAACGGATCAATATCACCTTCAAACCGGCCATCGGCGGCGCACAAGAGGATGTTGAACTGCCGTTGAAGTTGCTGGTGCTGGGTGATTTCACTCGGCGCGAAGACCTGCGCAAGCTCGAGGATCGCAAGCCCATTGGCATCGACAAGCACACCTTCGACGACGTGCTGGCCAAACAAGCGCTCGGCTTGACGCTGAGCGTGCCCAATCGCCTCCAGGAGCAAGCCAGCGTGGAGGAGTTGGCGATCCAGGTTCGGATCAACGCGATGAAGGACTTCAATCCCGCGAACCTGGTCGAGCAGATCCCCGAGTTGCAAAAACTGATGGCGTTGCGTGAAGCACTGGTGGCCCTCAAGGGCCCGCTGGGCAACACGCCGAACTTTCGCAAAGCCATTGAACAGGCCTTGGCCAACGGCGATTGCCGCGCCCGGGTCCTGGCCGAGCTGGGGTTACCCAGTCCTCACGCCGAACATATTCAGTAAAAGGACACTGAGAGCATGACCACGATCCAACACGAACTGCAAACGGTACAGACCCCAGAAGCCGGCAGCATCCTCGATAACATCATTGCCCAGACATTGCTGAGCGCTGACGACGAGGCCTATGGCATTGCCAAGCGCGGCGTGTCAGCGTTTATCGCAGAGCTGCTCAAGCCGCATAACCGCGAAGAACCGGTGAAGAAACGCCTGGTTGACCGGATGATTGCCGAGATCGATACCAAGCTTAGCCAGCAAATGGATGAGATCCTGCACCACCCCGACTTCCAGGCGCTGGAGGCTTCCTGGCGAGGGCTGCAGTTGCTGGTCGAGCGCACGAACTTTCGCGAAAACATCAAGATCGAGCTGCTGAATGTCTCGCGCCAGGACCTGCTGGACGATTTCGAGGACTCCTCGGAAGTCACTCAATCCGGGCTCTACAAGCATGTGTACAGTGCCGAATACGGACAGTTCGGCGGCCAGCCGGTGGGCGCGATCATTGCCGACTACTTTCTTTCTCCCGGTGCTCCTGATGTGAAGCTGATGCGATACGCATCCAGTGTCGCCAGCATGGCCCACGCGCCCTTTATCGCTGCCGCGGGGCCGAGTTTCTTTGGCCTTGAAAGCTTTACTGGGCTGCCGGACCTGAAAGACCTGCGGGATCATTTCGAAGGGCCGCAGTTTGCCAAGTGGCAAAGTTTTCGCCAGAGCGAAGACGCCCGCTACATCGGTCTCACCGTACCGCGCTTTCTGCTACGCACCCCGTACGACCCCCTTGAGTGTCCGGTCAAGACCTTTACCTATCAGGAGAACGTGGTCAACAGCCACGAGCACTATCTGTGGGGCAATACCGCCTATGCCTTTGCTACGCGCCTGACCGACAGCTTTGCGCGTTTTCGCTGGTGCCCGAATGTCATCGGTCCGCAAAGCGGAGGCGCCGTCGAGGATCTTCCGCTGCACCATTTCCAGAGCATGGGAGAGATAGAAACCAAGATTCCTACCGAGGTACTGGTGTCGGACCGGCGCGAGTATGAGTTGGCACAAGAAGGCTTCATCGCCCTGACCATGCGCAAGGGTAGCGATAACGCCGCGTTCTTCTCCGCCAGCTCGGTGCAGAAACCCAAGTTCTTTGGTACCAGTGAAGAGGGCAGGGCTGCAGAGTTGAATTATCGGCTGGGTACCCAGTTGCCCTACATGATGGTGGTCAATCGCCTGACCCATTACCTCAAGGTGCTGCAACGCGAGCAATTGGGTGCGTGGAAGGAGCGCACGGACCTGGAACTGGAGCTCAATAAATGGATTCGCCAGTACGTGGCGGACCAGGAAAACCCCAGTGCCGAAGTGCGCGGGCGGCGCCCATTGCGTGCAGCGCGTATCGTCGTCAGCGATGTCGAGGGCGAGCCTGGCTGGTATCGGGTCAACCTGAGCGTGCGCCCGCATTTCAAGTACATGGGGGCGGACTTCACCTTGTCCCTGGTCGGTAAGCTCGATAAAGCATGAGCAGAGGCCAGGGGATGCCCCACCACAACAGCCTGTTCGAACGCCTTGACGGCGATGCGTCGACCCACGCGTGCCCCGTTGCGTCCGTCGCCGCACATTTGGGCAGGATGCTCAGCACACGCGCAGGCAGCGTCCAGGCGCTGCCAGATTATGGTTTGCCTGACTTCAATGATATGCAGCTGAGCCTGCATGAGTCCTTGACCCAGTCACGCCTGCTGATCGAACGGTTCATCCAGGCCTACGAGCCGCGGCTGGCGAATGTACGTGTGAGGCTGTTGCCCGTCGCCAGCGAGCCTTTGGCCTTGGCATTTGCCATCGATGCCGGGATGGTCATCGACGGTACCACCCAGCCCGTCGTGTTCCAGGCGCGCCTGACGGATGCCGGACGCATCAAGGTCTGTGTCGATGACCATTAACCGTTATTTTCAACACGAGCTCAGTGCCCTGCGCCAACTCGGGCGGCGATTTGCCGAGCGCAATCCTGCCCTGGCGCCGTTTCTCGCAGAGGCCGGCCAGGACCCGGACGTCGAGCGATTGCTGGAGGGCTTTGCGTTTCTGACCGGGCGCCTGCGCCAGAAGCTCGATGACGAACTGCCGGAGTTGACGCATTCGTTGATGCACTTGCTGTGGCCCAATTATATGCGGCCAATCCCGGCCTTCAGCATCCTGCAGTTTGACCCCTTGAAGCGTGCAGGCCCCAGCGTCCGAGTGGCGCGGGACACTGCGGTGGAAAGTACGCCGATCGAGGGTGAGCGTTGCCGCTTTCGCACCTGCTATGACACCGACGTAATGCCCCTGCAACTGAGCGGCCTGGAGTACCGGTGCCAAGGCGAAGGCGCGTGGCTGGACCTGTGCCTGACCATGAGCGCCGAAGGCAGCTTCAATGACCTGGCGTTTGATTCGTTGCGGTTGCACCTGGCCGGCGACCACTACGTCAGCCAGGGCTTGTACCTTGGCCTGCTGCGCCATCTTGATGGTATCCAGGTGTTGCTGTCGGGCCACGACGGCTTGCCGCTCAACACCGCCGATGGACATCCCGTGACGCTACGCCTCAGTGCCGACCAGGTTCAGCCCGTGGGTTTTGCCCCGGAACAGGCGCTGATGCCTTACCCGCAAAATACGTTCGGTGGTTACCGCCACCTGCAGGAGTACTTTGCCTTTCCCGAGAAGTACCTGTTTGTCGATGTTGAAGGACTTAATGTACTGCACACACTGCCTTGCGAGCTGCTCAAGCAGGCGCAGGGGATGGTCGTGCGCTTTCAATTGCACACGCAGGGGCGCGATGACCTGCGCCCGAGCCTGGATAACGTGAAGCTGTACTGCACGCCTATCGTCAACCTGTTCAATCAAGACGCGATTCCCATTCGCCTGGACGCCAAGCAGGATGAGTACCTCCTGATGCCCGGTGGATATGCGCCGGGGCACGCCAGTGTGTTCTCCGTGGACCGGGTCACCGGGTGGCGCCCTGGTGGGTTGGGTCACCAAACCTACGTGCCGTTCGAGTCCTTTGAACATGATGCACGCCACGAATCGCTGGCTGCGCCTCCCAGCTACAGCATTCGCCAACGCTCGTCGGTGCAGCATGGCGGGCTGGACACCTGGATGGGCTTTGGCACTCGGCGCGCACAGGGCCAGGAAACGTTGTCGGTCGAACTGACCTGTACCAATAGCAACCTGGCGCAACAGGTCCGTCCAGGCGAAATCAACCAGCCGGGCGAGCAGGCACCGGAGTCGTTGACGTTTCACAACATCACGACGCCTACCGCGAGCTTCACGCCGCCCCTGGAACAGGATTTCCTGTGGAGGCTGATCAGCAACATGTCGCTCAACTACCTGTCGTTGACCGATATCAATGCCTTGAAAGTGGTTCTCGAAACCTACGACCTGCCGCGCTATCACGATCGACAGGCACTCAAGGTCAGCCAGAAAAGGCTGGGCGCGTTGCGTTCCATACGCCACGAGGCGGTGGACCGGCTGCACCGTGGGCTGCCCATCCGGGGGCTGCGCATCGACCTGACCGTCGATCCCCAAGGCTTCGTCGGCCAGGGCGATCTGTTTCTGTTCGCCTCTGTCATCAACCAGTTCTTTGCACTCTATGCCAACCTCAATTCGTATCACGAGTTGCGGGTCCTCAGCACACAAGGAGATGTGTATCTATGGCCATCCCGGACGGGCCAGCAACCCCTGCTCTGACCCGGCTTTGCCGTGTTATCCGCGAGTACACGCTGTTCCAGGCGGTCTTGCAGGTGACCGAACGGTTGCGCGAAGCGCATCCACTGCTGGACGAAGATGCGTTGTACGACCAACTGGAATTCCAGGCCAACCCGAGCCTGGGGTTTGCGGCACATGATATTGACCGGGTGGAGTTCTTCATGGACCACGGGGGTTTGCGTGCCCGCCTGCGCCTCAACGTGCTGGGGCTATTTGGTGCAGGGTCGCCACTGCCGGCGTTTTATGCCGAGCAGGCGCTTGCCGAACAGCCAGGAGGTAATCCTACCCGCGACTTCCTGGATATGTTTCACCACCGCCTGCACCGTCTGATGCTGCCGATCTGGCGTAAGTATCGCTATCGGGCGTGTTTCCAGACGGGTGCCAACGATGCGTTCTCCGCACAGATGTTTGCGCTGATCGGCCTGGGCGGCGACGCGATACGACGGGCATCCCAGTTGGACTGCAAACACCTTCTGCCTTACCTGGGGCTGTTGAGCCTGCGGGCGCGCTCGGCTGCCGTGATCGAGTCCGTGCTGCGCCACTACTTCAAGCACGACGCGTTGTTCATCGAGCCATGGGTCGAGCGCCGGGTTGATATCAACCCTGTGCAGCGCAACGGCCTGGGGCGCGCCAATTGTGCACTCGGTGAGGACCTGGTCCTGGGGCAGCAGGTTGCGGACCGCTGCGGCAAGTTCAGGGTGCAGTTGCAGGCGCTGGGCTGGCAACGGTTTCACGACTTCCTGCCGACTGGAAAGGCCCATCAGCCGCTGTGTGCACTGGTGCGCCTGGCTACTGGCAGTCCTTTGGACTATGACCTGCGCCTGGTGATGGCACGCAGCGAAATCAAGGCGCTGCACATTGGCCAGGACAACGCTTGCCGCCTGGGTTGGACCAGTTGGCTGGAACATGAGCGCGCCGATGGCGTGGTGACGCTCGCCGGCAATCTTTATTAGGAGCTGATGACCATGCTTAATGAGGACGCGCAAGCGCTGACCGGCACATGTGCATTCACTGTCGATGCGCTGTCCGCCTGCTTCACCCGCCTGGGGTTTGAACATGATGAACACGTGCTGCCTGGGAAATGCGTTGCGCACGTCGCGCAACTGGCTCAGTGCGAGCTCAGCCAGTTGTATCTGTTCGATGAAACCACGGACCGACTGGAGCTTGTCGCCCAACATTTTCCCGACGGGCCTTCACTGGACTTGGCAGGCTCGTGCGCCGACCTGCGCAATCAACAACTGCTGCACTACACCTTGAACCAACGCGCCGCCCTCAGTCTCGATGAGGTACAAGGCAGTTGCTATGACACCCGCTTCCTGCCTGTGTCGCCGGCACCGTGGCGTGCACTGCTGAGCGTGCCGCTGTTCAGTGGATCTGAACGGCTTACCGGCGTGTTGTTGTGTGCCAGTCAACGTCCGATCCAGTTGTACAGCTATGCAGTATCCCTTGGCCAACTGGGCAGTTTTGCCGTGCACCGGCTGCACGTGCTGCGCGGCGGGCGCACCAGGGTTGGCGCGCCGCCGAGGCAGGCTGCGCCGTTGGCCGGGGCATGCGGCTTGATCGGCAACAGTGCAGCCATGGCACAGACGCGCCAGTTGATCAGCAAAGTCCTGCATACCCCTTACACCGTCCTGCTGTTCGGCGAGACCGGCACTGGCAAGGAGGTGGTGGCCCGGGCCATTCACGCAGCGGGCCCGCGCAGTGCCAAGGCCTTTGTCGTGCAGAACTGTGCGGCATTTGCCGAAGGGTTGCTGGAGAGCGAGCTGTTCGGCTATCGCAAAGGTGCGTTTACCGGTGCAGACCGCAATCATGCGGGGCTGTTTGACGCTGCCGACGGCGGTACGTTGTTGCTCGATGAAATCGGTGACATGCCGCTGCTATTGCAAGCCAAGTTGTTGCGGGTTCTGCAGGAAGGCGAGATTCGTCCGCTGGGCGCCAGTGCGGCGCACAAGGTCGATGTGCGCATCATCGCCGCGACTCATCGCGACCTGGCGGCCATGGTCGCCGAGGGGCGTTTTCGCGAAGACCTGTATTACCGGCTTGCGCAGTTTCCCCTCCAATTGCCCGCCCTGCGTGAGCGCGACGGCGATGTGCTGCAACTGGCCCGGCATTTCACCGATCAGGCCTGCGCGCAGTTGGGCAGGGCGCCGGTTGAGTGGTCGAACACGGCCCTCGATCAGCTGTCGAGCCACAGCTTTCCCGGCAATGTGCGCGAGCTCAAATGCCTGGTCGAACGCGCCGTGCTGCTGTGTGACGACAATCTGATTCTACCGGTGCACCTGTCGATGCCACTGGCGCCGGCACCGACTGCTGACGACGTGACGCTACGCCAGCGTATGGAACGGGTAGAGCGGGTATTCCTGCTTGATTGCCTGCACAAGAACCAGGGTAACCGCACCCGTACCGCACGGGAGTTGGGGGTCGCGCGACGCACGCTGCTTTACCGGCTGGCGCGCTTGAACATTCCCGTTGGCAAGGCCAGGGAAGAGCGCTGAATGGCGTACTTGATTTTCACTGAGGGAGAAACCGGATGCCTGATCGTCCGTTGCAAGCCGTTTTGCTGGTGCTGTGTTTGTTGGGCGGCTGTAGCGCCAACACCGTCTTTGATGATGCCGAGTACCGTCCGTTGGGCGACCCTCAGGCGATCACCCGTGGCCAATGAGTGGAGGGGGCCAGAGGATGCAACTGGTGTTTGAGGTCTGTGAGGTCGAACGCGCGAAAAACATACCCTTGGCCCGCAAAGTATTTGACGGCACAGGCGGTGTGATCGGCCGCGGTTCCGGGTGTGACTGGGTAATACCCGATCCGAGCCGCGTGCTCTCCAGCCATCACGGCTTGGTGGGCTATCGTGAAGGCCGCTATTTCCTGACGGATATCAGCCGCAATGGGACCGGGGTATCGGGCAGTGCCGAACGCCTGCGCAAAGGGCAGGCGCGCTTGATCAGTGATGGCGATGTATTTGACCTTGGGCCAGTGACGATACGGGCACAATTGCTGGAAGCGCCGCGCCACGGCAGCGAGCAGCGGGTTATCACGGGGGTGCCGATTCCAGATGACGCATTCCTGTCTTCGGATCCTCTGCATGCGCTGGACCATGATCACCCGCGACAGGCCCGCTCGGCGGACCTGGAGGCATTGAGCGAGTTCGTCGATGAGCCCGGTACGTGGGTTGACAGCCAGGGTGCCGAGCGGGAACACCTGATAATGCCTGGCCCGGTCGATCCCGTGGTGGCGCCTGGCGCGGTGGAGCCGATAGCGGTGGCGGCGCCCTCCGACGAGCTGTTCTGGGGGCAGTTTGCAACAGCGTTGGGCATCGACCTGAATACCCTCGAGAGGTCCGGCCGCGAAGCCCTGGCAGTCAAGGTGGCGCGCCTGTTCCACCTGGGGGTGAACGGCCTGCAACAAACGCTGCGCACCTTTGACGACCTGAACAGCGAGTTGGCCTCGGCACCAGGTGCCAGCCTGGACCTGGCCCGGAACCCTTTGAAGATGTGTCCCGATACGGGGGCTGCGATAGCCGCAATGCTGGGTTCGCAGGTACTGGGCCAGCTGTCCGCTGAACGGGCGGTCATCCAGGCCCATCGGGACCTGCAAGTGCGTCAAGCCGCGCTGCTGGCCGCATGCCGAAGCGCGCTGCGTAACGCCAGGGCCGCCTTCGAGCCCAGCTACCTGCTGGGGCGCTTTGAGTCCCAGGGCAGGCCGCCCAGGTTTTTCGCGGATGCGTGGCACTGGCGGGCTTACCAGCGTTACTACCAGTGGTTGGCGGCGGATGAGCAGTTGAGTCGGCGTGCGCTGGAAGGTGATTTTGCCAAGGCCTACGAAGAGCAGGTTCGCTTGATCGGCGCCTTGCACATGGATTTCCCAGGATGAGAGTCATGTATCGAATTACCCTTGCAGCCCTGCTGCTCCTGCCCGGTCTGTTGGCTGGCTGCAGCGCGATTTCGCCTTTTTCGACGTTGACCAAGTTGGACCTGGTGCTGACCGCCAGCGAACAGGTCAACCCTGACTTGCACGGTCGACCGTCTCCAGTGGTGGTCCACCTGATTGAATTGCGCCATGGCGTGGCCTTCGAGAATGCCGACTTCTTCAGCCTGTATGGCCATGCTGAGCAGGTGCTGGCGAAAGACTGGGTGAGCAGTGAGGAAGTTGAACTGCGCCCCGGTGACCGCCTGGCGCTCAAACTCAGGGTCGGGCCTGACAGTCGCTTCGTGGGGGTGCTCGCGGCTTATCGAGACTTGCCCCATGTACGCTGGCGGATGCTGGTGCCTGTCACCGCCCAGAAAGTGACACGGGCCGAGCTGGTGCTGGACCAGGCCGGCATTCGGGTGGCCGGCCATTTGCCTGACCTGGAGATGCGCTGATATGCCTATTCATAAAATCGTCTGGCAGGAAGGCATGTTGTTGCGCCCACAGCACTTGCAGCACAACGACCGTTATTACCACCAGCAACTTGACCAGACGCGCCTGCTGGGCAGTGACGCCTGGGGTTTCCTGACGCTGGACCTCAACGTGCAGTACCTGAACCTGGGCAAGCTGGTGGTCAACCAGGCCAGCGGCGTCTTGCCGGACGGCAGCCTGTTTGAGTTGAGCGCAGCCATGGAACCCTTGGTATTGCAGGTGCCGCCGAATACGGAACAGCAAGGGATTTACTTGGCGCTGCCCCTGGCGACCGGCAATCAGGTCGAAGTGCGCCAACCGCAGCACAGCGATGTCCTGGCGCGTTACCTGAGCTGTGAAGTGGAAGTGGGGGATAGCAACGTGGGGGTGGATTCGCGTTGCCAGGTGCACTGCGCACGCCCCGATTTGCGTCTGCTGCTGGGCGAGCGCCAGAGCGACCAGCGCTTTGTCAAACTCAAGATTGCGCAGGTGCTCAATTCCAGCGCTGAGGGAGGCCTGAGCCTGGATACGGACTTCCTCCCGTCGTTCATTTTTGTGCAGGCACATGGCTATGTGGCGTCGTGTCTCAAGGAAGTGATCGGCCTGCTTGCCAGCCGAGGCGACGCCATTGCGGCGCGGATCCGCGCCGGAGGCACCGGCGCTGGCGCGCAAATCGGTGACTTGTTGATGCTGCAAGTGATCAATCGCACAGAGCTGGAACTGCGTCACCGCCTGAGCCAGCCCCAGGTGCGTCCTGAGGCGGTGTTCCGCGCGTTGGTGTCGATGCTTGGCGAGTTATCAACCTTCGCCAACGACAGCAAGCGTGCGCAACTGGATGTGCAATACCGGCATGGTGACCAGGGCGCGAGTTTTCGCGGGCTGATGGAGCCCGTGCGAGCGGTGTTGTCGATGGTGCTGGAACAGCATGCTGTCGAATTGACCCTGCAGCAACGCCAGTACGGCGTGCTGGTGTGCCCGGTGAGCGATTTGAAATTGCTCGGTGCGGCCACATTCATCCTGGCCGCCACGGCGCAGTGTGACGCAGAGGAACTGCGCCAGCGCCTGCCGGCTCATCTGAAGATTGGGCCGGTAGAGCGCATACGGGAGTTGGTCAACCTGCACCTTGCCGGGATCAAGGTCAAACCGCTGCCGGTGGCGCCGCGGCAGATTCCGTTTCATGCCGCCAAGACCTATTTCATGCTCGACATGAGTGCCCGCGATATCGCGCAGCTGGAGCAGTCCGGTGGTTTCGCTTTCCATGTGGGAGGTGAGTTCGTCGGGCTTGAACTCGATTTTTGGGCCATCAGGAACTGAATGCCATGGACAGCGACTACTCACAAGATGAAAAAACCGTCCTGCTCGACCGCGAGAGCCATGGGCCTGTACAGGGTCCGCTGACGGACTTCCCGTCGCCGCCACGCTACGAGCAACTTGAGGACCGCATGATCTACGCGGGCCATCTGCTTGACGCGCAGAGTTTCGACGCGGGGCTCAACCCGGTGGTCGCCGCAGCCGGAGAGTTATTGTCAGAAATTGTGCGGCTCAAAGTCAGCGCCGAGCGTGAAGACCTGGGCATGCTCAACGATCGGTTGTCATTGGCTGTGACTCAATTCGAAACCCGTGCCTTGCAGGGTGGTGTTGAAAACAACCAGCTCATGTCCGCGCGCTATGTGTTGTGCAGCGTGCTTGATGAGGCGGTCGTCACCACCCCGTGGGGCGCGCAGAGCGACTGGTCGAAGATGAGCTTGTTGAGCCGCTTCCATAACGAGACCTTCGGGGGCGAGAAGGTTTTCCAACTGCTGGAGCGACTGTCCCGTGATCCGCTCAAGCACCTGGCCATGCTCGAGCTGATGTACCTGTGCCTGTCCTTGGGTTTCGAAGGGAAATACCGGGTCATGGAGAGAGGTGTGTTGCAAGTCGAAGCCGTTCGCGATGCATTGTATCGGCAGATCAGACATGTGCGTGGGGATGCGCCGACAGGGCCCGTATTACCGACCCCCCTTGGGCAGGCGAGGCGCAGGCGGTTGTGGGTGATTCCGACCGCCTGGTGGGTGGCCTCCACTTTGGCCTGTCTGCTGGCGATGTATACGGGGTTCGCCTGGCTGCTGAGCCAGGAGCGCGCTGATGCGTTGCAACCCCTTCAATTTCTGGCGTCGGACCTGATCCGCACGCCCTTGTAAACGCTGGAGCAATCAATGAGCGCATTTTTCAAGGGCGTTGGCGCCGCGCTGGGTCGGGTTTGGGTCTGGAGCCTTCTGTTGGTGCTTTGCAGCGCTGTATCGGTGTGGTGTTTCGGGCCGCTGCTGGCGGTGGCCGACCACCGCTTCTGGCAAGGACCGACTGCCCGCCTGGCCAGCATCAGCGCGTTATTCCTGCTGTGGGGGTTGGCGATGGTGGTGGTCGGCGGACGACGGGCCGGTGGGCGCGAACGACCTGAACGCCTGGCGCCCCCTCAAGCCTTGAAATGGGTGGAGAACGAGCAGAAACACCTGCGCAGTCGGTTCAAGGACGCGCTCCAGGTGCTCAAGACTTCTCCCCGTTACGGGATGCATAACGCGCGCTGGCGCCATGATCTGCCCTGGTACCTGATGATCGGCCACCAGGGCAGTGGCAAGACGCAGCTGCTGGCAGCAGGCGGCTTGCAGTGGCCGCTCGATCACGCCGACACGCGGGCACAGGGCAACCACTGTGACTGGTACTTCGCCGATGCCGGCGTGCTGATCGATGCCCCTGGACGCTACCTGAGCCAACCCGACAGTGCCGTGGATGCAGCAGGGTGGGCGACGTTGCTGGACAGGCTCCGGTGGCGGCGCAGCGTGCGCCCGCTCAGTGGCGTGGTCGTGACGCTTTCGGTGGACGCCTTGCTGGCCACCACCGAGTACGACTTGGATCAGCATGCGCGGCATGTACAGTCGCGCATGCAGGATATCCAGCAGTCATTGCATGTGGACGTACCGATCTACCTGGTGCTGACTCAGGCTGACCGACTGCCGGGCTTCACCGAGTTTTTCGACGTGCCGCTCAGGGAAGCACCCGACGATGTGCTGGGCCAACCCCTCGATGGCAGCTGCGCGACTGACGTCACGCAGGTTCGCCAAGCCGTCGAGCAATTTTTGCGGCGTTTGAACGCTGAACTGATCAGTCGCCTGCACCAGGAGCGCAATGTCGAGCGCCGCGGCTTGATGCTTGAATTCCCGCAACAGGCTGCGCAGATAGGCGAGCGTATTTGCCTGTTCATTGAGTCGGCTTTTTCGGCACATCGCTACCAGCGCATCAACGGTCTGCGCGGTTTCTACCTGACCTGCGCCGGCGACAAGCACGCTCGTTTCGTCCAAGGCCTGTTCAGCCGGGTGATCTTTGCCGAGGCCGACCTTGCAGGTTTGCAGGCCCCGGAGCAGCAGCGTGTCCGGCGACGCCAGGGGCTGCTGGCAATGGCTGTGGCGCTGGTACTCGGCAGTGCCGCAGCGCTGTGGATGCACAGTTATTCCAGCAATCATCAACGACTGGCGCAAATGGCGGCGCTGACAACCGCCGTCTTGCCCGTCCCGCAGGGTCATGATGATGCGTCGTCGCTATTGCAACTGTTGGATGCGCGCCTGGCGGCAACCCAGGTTTTTCCTGCGTCGGCAGAGGTACGCCTGATTGATCGCGCCGGCTTGTACCAAGGTGAACCGAGCCGCCCATGGGTCGCCCAGGCTTATGATCAGGCGCTGCGACAGCACATGCTGGCGTGGATAACGGCCCAGCTCGAAGAGCAGGTGCATGCCAGCCTTGGAGACCGCGAGCAGTTGTTGGATCACCTGCGCGCATACCTGATGCTCAATGCGCGTGAGCGTCGCGATAACGGTTGGTTGGCGCAACACCTGACGAACCATTGGGCAGTACGTTTTGCCGCAGACATGTCGACCCGCAAACGCCTGGGCCAACACTTGGCGCGATTGCTTGAACGGCCATTCGTAACCCCCCTTGATGACAACCTTGTTGCCCAGGCGCGGGAAGCCCTGAGGGGGGAGTCATTGGCCGATGTGGTGTATCGGGTGCTGCGCGAGCAGGCACGCGACCTGGAGCCCTTGCGCCTGGCCGAAGGCAAGGTATTTGCTGCGCTCGACCCACCGATTCCCGGGTTCTATACCAGGCGCTATGTGCAGTTCCTTGATGCTCAAGGTCCGAGGCTGGTGAATGCCATTGCCCAGGACAACTGGGTGCTGGGGGAGGCCACCGATTTGGGCTCCGAGGATTTGCGCCGGCTGATGATCCAATTGCAGCAGCGTTACTTCGGTGAATATGCCGATGCCTGGAGTGCAGCGCTCGGCCGCGTCAGGCTGCGGCAAACCGACAACCTGCGCGAAGATGCCGAACAACTCACGGCCCTGACATCGGCCCAATCACCCCTGATCCTGCTATTGCAGCAACTGCGTGAAAACACTCGTCTGCTGCCGGGTCACGAACTGTTGGATCAGGTGGCCCAGCGCTCGGGTGAGCTTGGGGTGATAGCCAAGGCGGCGCTGGGGCAGGCGGGTCTTCCCGACGCCGGGCGACGAGCGTTGCAACGGCGTTTTGAACCCTTGCACCAGTTGCTGGACGAGCAGCAGGACCCCGGTGCGGCGCTGTCCCAGGCGTTGCGGCTGCTGGATGAGCTACACCTGCAACTGACGGCATTGAACCGCGATAGCGCACCGGAGCAGGCAGCGTTCCTGAGGGTGAAGGGGCGTATGGAGGGGCAGCAGGATGTGATAGGGAACCTGCGTGATGCTGCCGCGCGCTTGCCGTTGCCACTTGCGGGATGGTTTGAAGGGGTGGCCGATGTCAGTTGGCGGCATTTGTTGGAGCAGGCTTATATGCACGTCAACCAGCGTTACCAGAGCGAGGTTTATAGCCTGTACGCCAAGGCGATTCGCCAGCGATACCCATTCAATGCCCATGCGGCCAGCGAAGTTGCCCTTGAAGACTTTCAGGAGTTTTTCAAACCGAATGGGGTCATGGCACGCTTTTACGACGGGTATCTGCGGCCATTCGTCAGTGTCGACGGTGCCCGCTATCGGTTGCGTGGCCTGGATGGTCAGAGCTTGCCGGTGTCGCACTCGCTGCTGGATCAACTGATGAAGGCCCAGGTTATCCGCCGTAGCTTCTTCACCCCGGACCAAGGTGAACTGTCGGTTCGGTTTACCTTGGCGCCCTACAGCCTGGATCAGTCAGTCAGCCGGGCGATCCTGCGGTTTGGCGACCAGCAGTTGGAGTATCGCCACGGCCCGATCGTACCCATGGCGTTCCATTGGCCAACCGATGCAGACAATGGGCGCAGCAGCCTTGTCCTGGAGAGAGGGGTGGACCAGCGGCCACTGGGAATCGAGAAGAACGCAGGCGCATGGTCGTTGTTCCGCTTTTTGGATCTGCTGCAAAAAGAGCCCGCCAACGGGCGAAACACACAGATTTTCAAGGCGGACCTCGCCGGCCTGCGTGCCAATTACCTGCTGGCAAGCCAGCGTACACCTGGCCCGTTTGACATCGGCACCTGGCGCACTTTCCGACTGGCGCAGCAACTGTGAGCCAGGGGCCTGGTCGGTGGCGCAGTGCCGGGCGCACCCAGCGCGGGCAGGCGCGGTTGCGCAACGAGGACGCGTTCCTGGACTGCCCGCAACATGGCTGCTGGGCAGTGGCCGACGGGATGGGCGGGCATCGACATGGAGATGTCGCCAGCCGCTGGGTAGTCAGCAGCCTCGCTTCAGTGTCGGCCCGGGGCAACCTCGATCAACGCATCGACGCGGTCCGCAAGAGCTTGCAAAGCGTCAATCAGCGCTTGAGAAGTTGCCGAGCCGGGCCTGACGCAAGCGCTGATGTCACCATGGGCAGTACGGTGGTGGCCTTGTTGCTTGAGAACGGGCGTGCGGCCTGTCTCTGGGCGGGGGATAGTCGCTGCTATCTATGGCGTGGCCAGCGCCTTTACCAGTTGTCGAGGGACCATTCGCTGCTGCAAGGCCTCATGAACGAGGGGCAAGTCAGTGCGACCCAAGCCCGGGCTTACCCTGGCGCCCGGGCCCTGACCCGGGCCATTGGTGCACGTTCGCCACTGCATCTGGAGGTACTGGAGCTCAGTACCCGTCCAGGCGATGTGTTTTTGCTGTGCAGTGATGGCCTCTACCAGGCGCTCAGCCATGCAGACCTGGGCCGAGCGTTGCGCCTGGGCGCGCCGCAACAGGCGGTGGAACGGCTGTTTGCCGGGGCGTTGCGTGGGGCGGCACGGGATGACCTGACCGCTGTAGTGGTGCAGCCTTGAACCCGGCGGGCGAGCCGCCTCGTTTGCTGGGCGGGCGCTATCACCTTGAGTACGTACTGGGCAAAGGGGGGATGGGTGTGGTGTATCGTGCTCGTGACCTGTTGCACGAACAATTAGGCGAGGCGTGTTCGCCTGTGGCACTCAAGCTATTGGGCGAGCCTTTTGCCCAGTGCCCGGATGCACATGTATTGTTGTTCAGTGAATTCGCATTGGCGCGCAGCCTGCGGCACCCGCGTGTGGTGCGGATGTTTTCGTTCGAGGTCGATACCCAGAGCCAGATCGCGTTTTTCACCATGGAGTGGCTGCAAGGCGTGACCCTGGACCGGCTGCTCCTGGAGTGCCCCGATGGCTTGCCCTGGCGGGAGCTGCAACCCATGGCCCTGCAGTTGCTGGATGCCCTGGCCTACACCCATCAACAGAATGTGCTGCACGGCGATGTGAAGCCGGCCAATGTCATGGTGGGACAGGAGGGGGTGTGCTTGTTCGATTTTGGCCTGGGGTACGCACAAGCGCAGGTGGCGAGCCTGTCGAGCCTGAGCCGCAGCCGGTTCAATGCCTGGACGCCCGCTTATGCAGCGCCGGAGTTGCGCGAGGGCGGTGCGTTGAGCGCTGCCGCCGACGTGTATGGCGTGGCCTGCATCATCTACGAATTGGCCCATGGCAAGCGTCTTGGCAAGCACGCGCCGATGGATAGGTTGACCTGCCCGAGGCAACTGCCCAGGCGCTGCTGGTCGGCGTTGCGTGTGGCGCTGGCAACAGACCCGCAACAGCGAACTATCACGGTCGCCGAATTAGGCAAGGTGATGGGTTGCAAACAGCCGCGTTGGTATCTGTAGGGCGGGGGTCAAACCATCAAGTCATGCAACTGGCAGTATTCGACCCAGTCCATGCCAGCCATTTGTGCGACTTCTTTATGCACCTCGCGGCGTTGCGCCTCGAAGGCTTCGCTGGACTCGGCCGTCAGCTTGAGCGTCAGTTCCCAGGCGAACAGATGCTGTTGTTCAGCGTGTGCTTCGAAGGCTGCGTGCAGGCGTTCGGCGCGATATTGCGCCAGGGTCTCGCCCCTGGCCTGGGCCGCCAGGGGATTGAGGTTGTCCAGCTCACTGGCGATGTGGGGGTGTTCGCGCAGGAATCTGTCCAGTGCAAGCTGGTAAGTATCACTGGGTGTTGACAACGCTATGCACCTTGATTGGAAGGCCGGGTCTCGGCATCGGACGTATGGCTGCTGATCTGGCGCCGAGCACGTTTGCGCGCCCTGCGCTGCATCCAGTTCTGCAACGGCGTGAGCAGAAAGAACGTCAGGTAGGCGACCAGCACCAATGCCAAGTCTACCCAGGTCTCGGCAACGGGTCCGGTAAACAATTCGATGACGTTTTTGATCACGAACAGCAGCACCACGCTGCACAACCACAGCAGGATGGTGACAAATAAGGGACGCATGGTGCTTGGTCGCTTGTCTTGCATAGTAAGGCTCCTTTGTGCCTGTTGTCGTTCCAGGCTAGATTCCCTGAGCGCACTCCGCTGTTACGCAGGTTGTAACATCCTTTGACACGCAGAAAGGCGCGGATGATACCGACTCAGACAGCCTTAGGGGATGACTTAAGTCAGAAAGTTCGATAATTCATCAGA
This sequence comes from Pseudomonas libanensis, assembly GCF_001439685.1. Taxonomy (GTDB): domain Bacteria; phylum Pseudomonadota; class Gammaproteobacteria; order Pseudomonadales; family Pseudomonadaceae; genus Aquipseudomonas; species Aquipseudomonas libanensis. The sequence goes on along the minus strand of NZ_JYLH01000019.1, from coordinate 20,165 downwards.
GAATTCGTGTAGTAACCCAGCAGATAGTGCCGAAAAAGCCTGAGAGCCGTGGGCAAAAGGCTTTCACTCCCACCGTCAGGACGTGTAGCGTTAGCGAGGGTTTCCGGCCCTGGTTTTCAGCGGCAGTAAGGTGACGGGCAGAGGATGGCTCATGGCACAAACGCTGTTCAGACTTTTCCTTACCCAGCGCCTGGCAGTCTTGGCCAGCGCCGAATCGTTGCGTGCGATTCGTGAAGGACTGCTATGGATCCTGCCTTGCCTGCTGGTATCCGCCGGTTTCCTGATCCTGTCCGAATGCGCCCGGGTGCTGGGATTCAGCCAGCAGGTGGTAGGGTTCCTGGCAGGGCTGCATAACCAGATCAATTCGGTGATTCCCCTGCTGGTCGCGGCCTCCATCGGTTACATGTTGGCGATCCAGCATCGCCTGCCACAGCTACCGGTCGCGTTCCTGTGCCTCGCCCATGTGGTGGTCGCCACCTTTGTGCTGCGCGAATACCCCAGGGCTTCGGCCACTTTCTTACTGTTTATAGCTATCGCCTCACCCTTGATCAATGTGCCCGCCATCGCCTGGCTGCACCGCTTTCGTTGGACGCGATTGGTCAACGAAGACCTGGTCGGGCATAACCTCAAGGGCACCATCAATATGGTGCTCCCCGGTGCGATCACGGCGCTGTCGTTGGTGGTGCTGCTGTCGTTGTTGCTGCTGATCCCTTATGTGGCGCAATTGCAGGGGCCCCAGGTGCTCGATGCATTGCAAGCGCCCTACGGCAGTGGGCTGTTTGTAACGCTGATGAATTCGCTGCTGTGGTTCTTCGGCATCCACGGCGTGTATGCCATGCAGCCGCTGTTCGACGTGCTGGACAAGGCCGTGGTGCTCAACGGCGCGGCGCAGGCCGCGGGGGAGCCAGTCCTGTACCTGCTCAACAGCGGCCTGCTGGGTAGTTTTGCGTTTATCGGCGGTTCCGGCGCCACATTGTGCCTGCTGCTGGCGATCCTGTTGTTTTCCAGGAGCCAGTCCATGCGGTTGCTGGCTATTGCCAGTTTGCCGCTGTCGTTATTCAACGTCAGCGAGGTGCTGTTGTTCGGTTTGCCGATCATTCTCAACCCGCGTTTGTTCATCCCCTTTTTGCTGGTGCCGGCGTTCAATACGGTGGTGGCGCTGGCGGCAGTGCAGTTGGGCTGGGTCTCACCGGCGGTGGCCAGCGTGCCATTTACCGCGCCGGTACTGCTCAATGCCTACCTCAGCACCCATGGTGATCTGGCGGCGGTGCTGCTGCAGCTGGCGCTGCTAGGTGTGGGCACGCTGGTGTATGCGCCCTACGTGCGGGCAATTCATCGCCAAACCGCCGAGGGTGGCACGGTTTACTTGAAGTCCCTGGACATGACCTTTCGCGGTCTCGAAGAAAAAGGCCGCCTGTTGGAGTTCGACCCGGTGCTGGCCTCCCACAGGACTTCGGCACGACAGGCCGTTGAGTTGAGCCGCATTCAGCAAATCAGCGATTACGAGTTCTACCTTGAGTTCCAACCCCAGGTATCCACCCTTACTGGCCTGTGCACCGGGTGCGAGGCGTTGATGCGTGCCCGGGACAGCCAAGGCACGGTGCATTCTCCCTGGGAGTTCCTGCAATGGCTGGCGCAGGCCAGGCTGATGCCGGATGTGGACGTGTGGGTGGCGTCCCAGGCTGTGCGCCAGTATCAGAAGTGGCAGAAGGGCGGTTTTCACTTGCCGATGACCATTAATATTTCCAGCGCCACCCTGAAGGACGCAGCCTATGGCGATCGGCTGGTGGATATTCTTGCCCAGGCCCATGGCTGGGTCTCGGTGGAGATCACTGAGGACGCGCTGGTCAGTGATATCCCGGCTACGCGCCAGACCATCGAGAAATTGCAGGCCATGGGTGCCAAGGTGTACCTCGATGATTTTGGCACTGGATTTTCTGCATTGAGTTACCTGCACCAGTTTCCCGTGGACTTCATCAAGATTGACCGCAGTTTTGTGATTGCCCAGCGCGACCCCAAGGGCGCCCAGGTGCTGACCGGCATGTTGCGTTTTTGCGAGGCCTTGAAGCTGGGGGTGGTGGTGGAGGGGGTGGAAACTGCCGAGCAGTTGGGCTTTCTGAGTACGGGGCCCGAGATGTTTATCCAAGGGTGGTATTTCAGCAAGGCTCTGCCGGGGGATCAATTGCCGGGGTTTGTGCGTGAGCGGGCGGCGTTGGCTTGATCCATATGTGGGATGGGCTTGCCCCCAATGGCGGCCTGACAGCCGACCAGAGTGTTGGATTAAGTACATATCCGTTATTTGGGCAACGGCCACTTAGGGTTCCGCTTTTACAGCGGGTCACTTTGGAAAAGAGCCCCAAAGTAACCAAAGGGCTCTTGCCCCACCACTCGGCACCTCGCTCAGGCTCGGTGTGCCCGTAATCCGACAGGGATTTGGGGGGCCGCCGCCACGCGCCATCCATGGCGCGGGGCGGCTAAACCGGCATCCCTGCCGGTTTACCCCCCAAATCCCTGTCGAATTCCGGCCAGCGTGGTTTGACGGGGCGCCTAAGATCAAGATCAAAAGCAGATCAAGATCAAGAGCGGCTCGCTGCGCATCGTGGTTACCATCGTGGTTACGTTCGGCTCCTACGCCGACTCATACCCGCGCCGCGTCCGCTCAATCTCTTCCACCAACCCGTCTATCCCTGCCAGGCGTGCCCGGTTGTCATGATCCCAAGGATGAAACCCCGGTTTGAAATAATGCAGCCACGGCCGCAGCATCCGCGGGAACACGCCCTTGGGCCCATACAAATACTTGACCATGCGCCACAGCCCCTTGAGCTTGCCACCCGAGGTGCGGTCGGCAATCAGCAGGCGTACGTGGAAATCCAGTACCACCAGCCAGAACATCAGGGTGGTGGTCAGCATGGTCCCGGTGCGCAGCAGATAGCGTGCAGGGCCGGGCGTGATGACGCGGTTCCAGACATCGAACGCCACGGCTTTATGTTCGGTTTCTTCCAGGGCATGCCAGTACCACATCTGCTGGTAGCCCTTGAGCGAGTCGCCAAAGCGCGACGGGTCGCTCAGCAGGATTTCCGCGAGCATCGCGGTGTAATGCTCAAGGGCAATGGTCACTGCCAGGTTGAACGCTGGCGGCAGGTGCTTTTTCTGCAGGTCGAGGAAGAATTTCAGGCGCCGGTCGAGGGTGTGCGCCGGCAGACCGGCCGCTTGCAGCAGGTCGTTGTAGGCCACATGTTCGCGGCTGTGCATGGCCTCTTGGCCGATAAAACCCTGGATTTCCTTTTTCAGTTCTGGATCGTCGATCTGCCCACGGTAGTGGCGCACGCTGTCCATGAAAAACAGCTCGCCCTGGGGAAACAACAGCGACAGGGCATTGAAGAAATGGCTGATGACCGGACCTTGTTCATGCCAGTCCTTGATGCGCTCGGCAGGCAAGGCAAAACGAATATCGCGACGGATCGGCAACATGGTGCGTCCTCCTGTTCAGAGACGAGGCTCGTCGTTGGTTTCAAATACCGGCCTGCGTGGCTTGGGCGCCATGCGCTTGCTGGCCAGCACCACCAGCGCTTGATAGGCCGACGGCAGGCACCGGGCGAGCAAGTCGAGAAAATAGGCGTCGCGGCCGATCAGCACGCGGCGCTTGTTTTTGCGCACGCCTTGCAGGATCACCTTGGCGGCCTGGTCGGCATCGGTAATGAACAGCTTTTCAAAATCGGCGCGGGCTTGTTGCTCGCTGTGGATGAGGAACCCGGTCATGTTCGCGTCGATGCGGCTGCTGCGGCAGATATCGGTGCGAATGCCGCCGGGGTGCACACAGGTGGCCGAGACGCCGCAGCGTTGCAGGTCGAGTTCCTGGCGCAGGGCTTCGGTAAAGCCGCGCACGGCAAACTTGGTGGCGTTGTAGCCGCTCATGCCGGGCTGGGCAAACAGGCCGAACACGCTGGAGGTGTTAACCACATGCCCGTCTCCGCTGGCCTTGAGGTAGGGCAGGAATGCCTTGGTGCCATGCACTACGCCCCAGAAATTGATGCCGACGATCCATTCCAGGTCGGCGTAATCCACGCCTTCCACGGTGCTCGACAGTGCCACCCCGGCATTATTGAAAACCAGGTTGACCTGGCCATGTTCGGCGGCACAACGGGCCGCCCAATCTTGCATGGCTTGGCGGTCGGAGACGTCCAGCACCTCGGTGGTGACGGCCACGGGCGCCAAGGTCGAAGTCCGGACCAGTGCCAGGGTCTGCTCCAGCCCCTGGCTGTTCTTGTCTGCCAAGGCCAAGTGGCAACCTTCCCGTGCCAGGGCCAAGGCCAGTGCGCGGCCCATGCCGGAGGCCGCACCGGTGATCGCCGCGACGCGGCCATTGAATGACTTCATGACAGGCTGCCTTCTGTGGCGGAGTGGGACGCGGGTAGCTGGCGCGGTGCGGCGGGCGTCGGCAGCGGGCTGGCGAGGTAGTCCTTGAGCGCAAAATGCCGGGTGACCTGCTTGAAGCGCCAGGTCGAGCCGGGCCACAGCGTGGTGTTCTTGCCGGTGCGTGGGTCCAGGTACCAGCTCTGGCAGCCGCCGGTGTTCCAGATCGTGCGCTTGAGCTTGTCCTGCAACTGACGGTTGTAGGCCTGCTCCACGGCGGGCTTGACCTCTAGCGTGGCGATGCGCTGGCGCTGCATTTGTCGCAATGCATCGAGGATGTAGCTGACCTGGGCCTCGATCATCAGGATCATCGAGTTGTGCCCCAGGCCGGTGTTGGGCCCGACGATCAGGAACAGGTTGGGATAGCCCGGCACGGTGGTGCCTTTGTAGGCATGGGCGCCGTCGCCCCAGGCGTCCATCAGGTCGATGCCGTCGCGGCCGATGATGCAGCCGCGGGGCAAGGGGTCGCTGGCCTGGAAACCTGTGCCGAAGATCAGGCAGTCAGCGGGATGCTTGATGCCGTCGGCGGTGATCACGCCGTCGGCTTCGATGCGCAGCACGCTATCGGTGACCACCTCGACATTGCTGCGCGAAAGGGCCGGGTAGTAGTCGTTGGAGATCAACACGCGCTTGCAGCCAATGGTGTAGTCCGGCGTCAGCGTCTTGCGCAGGGAAGGGCGCGCCACTTGTCTGCGCAGGTGACGCAGGGCGATTTTCTGCACCATCTTCATCAGCCGTGGGTGCAAGGCAAAACCCACCACCCGGCCTTCCAGCGCCCAGTAGAGAGCGCCGCGCACCAGCTTTTGGGTGAACGGCAGGTGCTTGAACAGCCAGCGCTCGAAGGTTGAAATCGGTCGGTCGGGCTTGGGCATGATCCACGGCGGTGTGCGCTGGAACAGGTCCAGGTGCGCCACTTGCGGCGCGATCTGCGGCACGAACTGAATGGCGCTGGCGCCGGTGCCGATCACCGCCACGCGTTTGCCTTTCAAGGCGTAGTCGTGGTCCCAGTGCTGGGAGTGGAAGCGCTTGCCCTTGAAGCTTTCCAGGCCCGGGATGTCCGGCATTGCCGGGCGCGACAAGCCGCCCATTCCCGATACCAGCACCCGTGCACTGACCTGGCGGCCATTGCTGAACGTCAGATGCCAGCGTTGCTGCTGCTCATCGAACACCGCACGTTGCAGGCCCATGCCGAAACGCAGGTAGGGCGCCAGCTCGAAGCGCGTGGCGCATTGTTCCAGGTAGGCGCGGATCTCAGGCTGCGCCGCGAACTGCCGCGTCCAGTCCGGGTTGGGCGCAAAGGAAAACGAATACACATGGGACTGCACATCACAGGCGCACCCTGGGTAATGGTTATCGCGCCACGTACCGCCGAGGGTCTCGGCCTGCTCAGCGATAAAGAAGTCGGTGAGCCCGGCTTCCTTAAGTTTGATCGCCATGCACAGGCCCGCGAAACCCGAGCCGATAATGGCGATGTCGATTGAATCACTGCGGGCATTCATAAAGGCTGCCTCATCCGTAGAACGCACTTGGGCATCGAATCTGCTCCTGTTTTTGTTTTGTCTTTTAGATAGAACACCATTGCAAAGGAAAATTGAATTATTTATTTTAAAAAAGATTTTAAATAATCTACCTGAAAAATTCGCCTACGCTAGGCCGCATGTGCGATTTGTCCGACGGGCGAGCACGCCATGCATGAAGTTTAGGTCCAGGGTGTGGACGATGGCTGAGGCCCTGATCAATTCCGGTCGGGTCGCCAGCCGCAGGGAAGCAGAGGACCGAGCTATGGCTGTCGAATGGGTAGTGGCTGCGGGTGTGCTGGTGGGCGCCAGCGCGGCGTTATGGGGCTTGAGTGCCTGGATGACGCGGCGCATTGAAGCGACCGTTCCGATCAACGGGCGCTTCGTCGAGGTACAGGGCGAGCGCTTTCATTATGTCGAAGAGGGCAAGGGCCCGCCGCTGGTAATGATCCACGGGCTGATGGGCAGCAGTCGCAACCTGACGTATGCCTTGTCCGGCCAACTGCGTGAACATTTTCGCGTGATTACTCTCGACCGCCCAGGGTCGGGCTATTCCACCCGGCACCGTGGCACGGCGGCAGACCTGCCGGCCCAGGCCCGACAAATTGCCGCCTTTATCAACACACTCGACTTGGGTAAGCCGCTGGTCCTGGGGCATTCCCTGGGCGGCGCGATTGCCTTGGCGCTGGCCCTTGACCATCCCCACGCGGTGTCCGGGTTGGTGCTGGTGGCGCCCTTGACCCATCCCCAACGCATGCTGCCGCTGGTGTTCCTGTCTTTGGCGGTCCGTCCGGCCTGGTTGCGCCGCTGGATGGCTCACACCCTGACCATGCCCGTTGGGCTGCTGACCAAGGACGCGGTGGTCAAGGGTGTATTCGCCCCCGATGCTGCGCCGCCGGACTTCGCCACCCGTGGCGGCGGGTTGCTGGGCATGCGCCCCGACAACTTCTACGCCGCCTCCACCGAGATCAACCGCGTCAACGATCACCTGCCGGACATGGTCAAGCGCTACCCGCAGCTGACCCTGCCTATCGGGCTGATCTATGGCGCGCAAGACAAGGTGCTCGACTTCCAGAAACACGGCCAGGCCCTTGCGAGCAAGGTGCCAGGGTTGAAAATGCAGGTGGTGGAAGGCCGTGGACACATGTTGCCGATCACCGCGACGCAGCGAGTGGCGGCGCTGGTAGAGCAGGTTGCCAAGCGTGCTCGGCCCGGCGAAAACGTCAGGCAGCTGCACCCACCCGTAGCCCTGGCGAGCAAATAAGTGTGCGACCCGACTCGCGGTTCGACGGCGTTGATGCCTGCCCTAGACACCTGACCAGGCGGCTGAAAAGAGACTGTACGGTCACGGAAAAAAGGGCTGGAGAAACTAGTTGACGACCTAACGATTCCGCGCTATTTATTTAAAAAAATTATTTCAATGTGTAATTTGAAATTATTTTTGAAATGCCTAAGAGCGAATAAAATAATGAAAAAAACGCCTTTTATCGCATGGTCAATGTCTCGGAGCTGTCAGCGCTCCGTGAACCTCTCAGCTGCCCAAGCGTTCAGTGCATGTGTGTGGTGGTTGCCATGAATCAGGCCCTGGCAACCTCGCAAGTCTGGACCGACGGCAAGCGCCACCTGTGGTGGCTGGGCATCATGCCTCTCGCAACTCCGTTACTGTCCGGCGCCCTGGCGATCGGCACCGGCGTGCAGCAACTCTGGTGGGTCGGCGTGCTGGTGATCTTCGGCTTGATCCCCTTGATCGATGGCCTGCTCGGCGAAGACGTCAGCAACCCACCTGAATCGGCCGTCAGCAACCTCGAATCCCAAAGCTACTACCGCTGGATCGTCTACACCGGCGTGCTGTTTGTGATCGCCTCGGTGGTCATCACCGGCTGGCTGGCCGCTGGCGGCATCGACTGGATCATCAACGGCGGACTGCTGCACGCCACTGCCGCGCTGGAACCCTCAAGCTGGCTTTCAAGGACCGCAGCATTCATCACCGCCCGTACCGAGCTGCACGGTGACATCAGTGTGTTCACCTACCTGGGCATGGCGATGTCCACCGGAGCCGCCACCGGCATCGCAATCAACACCGCCCATGAACTGGGGCACAAGCCCAAGCCCCTGGAAGTGTTCCTGGCCAAGGTTACCCTGGCGCCGACGTTCTACGGGCACTTCTACACCGAACACAACCGCGGCCATCACGTCCGTGTGGCCACCCCGGAAGACCCGGCCAGCTCGCGGTTGGGCGAGAGTTTCTGGGCATTCCTGCCGCGCTCGGTGTGGTTCAGCGCCATGTCGGCCTGGAACCTGGAACGCGAACGCCTGCGCAAACTCGGCCTGCCGGCCCTGCACTGGAAAAACGCCGTACTCAGCGCCTGGATGTACAGCGTGGTGTTGTGGGGCGCGATGATTGCCTGGCTGGGCGCGGCGGTGATTCCGTTCCTGATCATCCAGGGTATCTACGGATTCTCGTTGCTGGAAGTGGTGAACTACGTCGAACACTACGGCCTCAAGCGCCAGAAGTTGCCCAACGGTCGTTATGAACGCTGCTCGCCGCGCCACTCGTGGAACAGTAATCGGATTGTCACCAATATCTTTCTGTTCCAACTTCAGCGGCACTCCGATCATCATGCCAACCCGACGCGCAGTTATCAGTCGTTGCGCCACTTCGATGAATCACCGCAACTTCCCTATGGTTACGCGAGCATGATTGTCTGGGCCTATGTGCCGTACTTGTGGCGGCGGCGCATGGATCATCGTGTACTCAATCACTATGCCGGGGATATCACCTTGACCAATCTTCAACCGTCACAACGCTTGAAGTACTTGGAAAAATACAGCGGCAATGCCAAGCCGTTTTGATGTGAATTAAACAGTATGGGCGAACTCGGGATCTGTGAATCGCGCAGGTTCTTATCGCCCAGATATTTAGCGAAAGAACCTGGTTTGACCCTACAACAATAATTTAAAGGGAAGGACGTACACCATGCAAAGCCCTGCCAAGTTCACCACACATATCCTGTTGGCTGCGATAGGCCTGATTGTCTATCACCAGGCCCAGGCAGCCCGGATCGAACCCGCCGGCAGTGCCTTCACTGCCCAGGGGCCTATCAGTTTTTCCAAAGGCAAGCTGATCAGCGCCGACTGCACCATCAAGGTGGCAGGCAAGGTCGCGGCCGATGGTTCATCGGTAAATGTCGACCAAGTCGAATTCGACGGTGGTCTCAAGTGCAGCCGCGTTGAAGCAATCAACCTGCCCTGGGTGCTGGTCGCCAAAGATACCAAAAGTGGCTCGATGTCGAAGATCAGTGTGGACGTGCATGCCTTTGGCCTGGGCGGCAAGTGTGGGCCTTCGACGGCCGACGGTACGTGGGATAACGCCACCGGCAAGTTGGAAGCTGCCGATGTTCCTATTGGCGAAGACTGCAAGATCAAGACGGTGTCGATCAAGATGCCGGCCAACTTCAAAGTTGTCGAATAAAGCGTTTCGACTGTTACAGCGGTAGATGCATTGAAATTTGGCTGGAAAGGGAAGTTCTGCAGTTTCACCGTGACCTCTCGATCATGGCCATTACCCCTGGCGAAATGAATCGCCATAACATGTGAGGAAAAACAATGAAAAGCTTGAAAACTCTCGTGTCGTTGACTGCTCTGGCTGTTTGCATGGGTGCCGCTTCGATGGCCAGTGCGGCCACCATCACTCCAGATGGTCCGTTCTCTACCAGTGCTGGCACGATCGTGGTGAAGTCGCCGTCGTCCTTCGGGGCCGCTGTGACCTGCGGCATTACCTTCACGGGTAATGTCAGTGGCGGTGTAGCGTCGATCAATGGCGCAACGCTGACAGGTGGCGGCCTGTGTGCGCTGCCGACGCTGACTAATATCCCGTGGGTTCTGACTGCAAGCTCGCCAACTGTCGGTACCGTGACCAATGTCGGTTACAAGATCTCTTCGATTCCGGCTACCAACTGCGGCCCTACCACGATTGCCGTGGCCTGGAATGCGGGTTCCAAGAAACTGACCGCTGCTAATCAGTCGCTGAGTGGCAACTGCACCGTTGTTTCCCTGGATGTGACCGCGCCAACGTTGACTGTCCAATAGTCGCGCCACTTCGTAAGGGTTGATCGCCCGTAAAGGCAGGGGTCTCCAAGGAGGCTCCTGCTGACGGAGCGGAAGGTCGAGGGAACTGACTATGGGTAGTTTGTTGCGGCGGGTGGCAAGTACCTTGCTGCTCTGCCTGTAACCCGTTGTGGCCCAAATCAGATTTACGCAAGTTGGAATTACGTGACCCATCAATTAACTGTGTTTAATCAAGCCTTATCAGGTAATTGCACGCTGGAACGAATGGAACTCACTTTTCCGACGCGCTCGATAGCGAATTGAAATGACAGGGCTCGCTGGGATAAGTCGCTGCGATAATAATAGGGGTAATACATGAATAATAAAAAACAACACACCCGCACTTTACTCGGTTTGGCATTGGTAGGCGGACTGATAAGCACTGGCCCGGTACAGGCAGGTGGCTTCTCGACGCCGACCTACGGCGCGCCCGGTTGGGGTCGTGCGTTTGGTGGCGGCTCACTGTTTAAGAACGACCCCAGTGCTGCTTACAACAATCCGGCAGCCATGGCATTTATTGACTCGACCATCGCGCAACAGACTGTCGATTATGCCCGGGTCAAGATCAAATACTCGGGTCAGGCGTATGACCACAATGGTAATCCAGTGACCAATACGCCGGTATTGGACGACCAGGGCAGTATGGGCGATCCCACCCTCAACACCAATAATGGCGGGCAAGGCGGTTTCACCGCATGGCTGCCAACCGGTTTCCTGGTGATTCCAATCGGCGACCGTTTTGCTTTTGGCTTGAGCCAGGTCGTGCCCCAAGGCATGAAAACGACTTGGAACGAAGACTCAAAGCTGCGCGATTTTGCGGTCGACACCAAAATCGAGACCGTTGGCCTGACAGGTTCGTTGTCGTTCAAGGTCAATGATGAATTTTCGGTCGGTGGCGGTGCTATCGTCCAGCGCAGCCAGGGCTTCGTCAGCCAGAACATTGACTTGTTGGCTGCAGCGGATGTCTCTCCAGGCTTAGGAGGCACCGGTTTTCCTACAGGCGTAGGGCATTCTTTGATGCGCGTAAAAGTCGACAACATCTCTGTCGGCTGGTTTGGCGGTGTGGTATGGAAGCCGACGGCGCAAGACACGTTGGGCTTGAACTATCACGCCAAAATCAAAAACAAGATGACCGGTAAATACGACGTCTACACGGATGCTATCGGCCGTAACGCGATGACCAATCCTATCGGTCCGAACGGCGAAACGCTGGTTGAAATGGCTTATCCAGGTCTTAAGCTTTTCCCGGACGGCGCGCACGCCAGTACGCAATTGGATATTCCGGCTACTGCGGCGATTGACTGGGTCCACCAGTTCAATGATCGCTGGACATTGGGTGTAAGCGCCCAATGGACTGAATGGTCTTCGTTCAAAGACCTGACGCTCAAGTCGCAAGGTTCAACCATTGTTGCCATTCCCTACAACTACAAGAACGCCTGGATGACCTCAATCGGTGGCGACTATAAAGCCACCGACGAGCTGACCCTGCGCGCGGGTGTAGCGTATGACCAGACCCCTACGCGTAACTCCACCCGTGACCCTCGGATCCCCGACGGTGACCGCTACTTCCTGGCGTTTGGTGCTGGTTATGACATCAAAGCTGTGCCTGGTTTGTCAGTGGATGCCGCGTATTCGCATCAGTTCGTCCAGAAGGTCAACCTGAAGACCAAGAACGTCGATCGTCTCGGCGCGGCTCAACTGGACGGCAAGGCTGAATCTTCAGGTGACGTGGTCAGCCTGTCGGCGACTTATAAGTTTTAAGGCACTCAGCGCTACTGAAGGCCCTACCGAGACGGTTCTGCGACCTGCGTTGTTTGCTCTTCTATCAGGCTGACACGATCAGCCTGATTTTTTTCGGCAAAGCGTTAAATAAAAATTTCAAAACAAAATTTGAATTTGTGATTTGAAGTTTGTAGTGTGGCTTTACGCCCTGAATCAAGTAGAGGTACTCCCCATGCTTATCTGGTTATTGGTGGGTTTCGCAGCAGCGATTGCCCTGGCGTATCGACAAGCCGCAGCTGCCCTGTGGTTGGGCACCGGCATCATCTGGCTGGCACTGGGTTATCTGTTCAACGCGGTGGGTGGCCTGGGCCTTACCGTCGCCGCCGTGCTGGTGGTGTTGCCGGCCTTGGTGCTGTCGATCAAGCCCCTGCGCCGCGCCCTGCTGACCAGCAGGGCTCTGGGCCTGTTTCGTACGATCATGCCGGCAATGTCTGATACCGAGCGTGCGGCCATCGAGTCCGGCACTGTGTGGTGGGATGCCGAGCTGTTCAGCGGCAAACCCAACTGGCAGCGCCTGCTGCAAGCTGCGCCGGCCAGCCTGAGTGCCGAGGAGCAAGCCTTCCTCGACAACGAGGTGGAAAACCTGTGCGACATCGCCAATGACTGGGAAACCACCCAGGTCTGGCAAGACATGTCCCCCGAATGCTGGCAGTACACCAAGGATGCCGGGTTCCTCGGCATGATCATTCCCAAGCAGTACGGCGGTAAAGGTTTCTCCCACTACGCCCACTCCCAGGTGGTGATGAAGCTGTCGACCCGCTGCTCGGCGGCGGCGATTTCGGTGATGGTGCCCAACTCCCTGGGCCCGGCCGAGCTGTTGCTGCATTACGGCACCGACGCCCAGCGCAATTACTACCTGCCGCGCCTGGCCCGGGGCGAAGACATTCCGTGTTTTGCCCTGACCAGCCCTTATGCCGGCTCCGATGCGGGTGCGATCCCAGACCTTGGCATCGTTTGCAAAGGCCTGCACGAAGGCGAGCAAGTGCTGGGTTTCAAAGTGACCTGGGACAAGCGCTACATCACTCTCGGCCCGATTGCCACGGTGCTGGGCCTGGCGTTCCGCGCCGAAGACCCGGACGGCTTGCTCGGTGCGCCAGGTTCCTTGGGCATTACCTGCGCGCTGATCCCCACGTCCCACCCGGGTGTGAACAGCGGTCGTCGTCACTGGCCGTTGAACGCGGTGTTCCAGAACGGTCCTACCACCGGTAAGGACGTTTTCATTCCGTTGGAATGGGTGATCGGCGGCCGCGAGCAAATTGGCAACGGCTGGCGCATGTTGATGGAATGCCTGGCGGCGGGACGGGCGATTTCCCTGCCATCGGCGAACGTCGGCCTGGGTAAAGTCGCGGTGCGTGGTACCACCGCCTACGCGGCGATGCGCAAGCAGTTCGGCCTGCCCATCGGTAAGTTCGAAGGGGTGCAGGCACCGTTGGCGCGCATGGCCGGGCATTTGTATGCCTGCGATGCGGTGCGCAAGGTGTCGGTGGCGTCCCTGGATGCCGGTGAGAAACCGTCGGTGATCTCGGCCATCGCCAAGTACCACGTCACTGAGCGTGCGCGGATCATCGTCAACGACGGCATGGACATCGTCGCCGGCAAAGGCATCTGCATGGGGCCCAATAACTTCCTTGCCCGTGCCTACCAGCAAAGCCCCATCGCCATTACGGTGGAAGGCGCCAACATCATGACCCGCTGCCTGATCATCTTTGGCCAGGGCCTGATCCGTTGCCATCCTTACGTGTTTCGTGAGATGGAAGCGGCGCGCAACCCGGACCGGCGCAAGGCGCTGGAAGACTTCGACAGTGCGATGTTTGGCCATGTGAGTTTTGTACTGGCCAACACCGTGCGCGCAGTGGTGCATGCCCTGACCGGCGGGCGGCTGATTTCGGCACCGGCCAAGACCGACCCGGCGCTGGCGTCCTACTACCGTCAGGCCAATCGGCTGTCGGTGGTGCTGGCATTGATCTCGGACATTTCCATGGGCGTGTTGGGCGGTGCCCTCAAGCGTAAGGAAAGTATCACCGGGCGCCTGGGAGATATCCTCTCGCAGCTGTACATCCTGTCCTGCGTGCTCAAGCGTTTCGAGGACGATAGCCAGCCCCAGGCCGACTTGCCGCTGGTGCATTGGGCGGCCCAGGATGCATTGCTGCGTGCCCATGAAGCCTTGGCCGAAGTGCTCGACAACTACCCCTCGAAACCCGCTGCGGCGGTGATGCGGGGCTTGAGTTTCCCGTTGGGCATTCCACTGCGCAAACCCTCGGATCGGCTGTTGGCCCAGGTGGCGGATGTGGTGCAGACCCCAGGGGAAACCCGCGATCGTTTGCTGGCCAATTCCTACATCCCGCGCCCGGAAATCGACAAGCTGGCCTATGGCGAACTGGGTTTCCGTCTGTTGCCCCAAGTGGAATTGATCGAGGCCCGGCTCAAGCCCGCCATCAAGCAAGGCCTGCTCGAGCCGCTGCCGATCTCGGCCATGGCTTTCACCGTCTGGCGCGTCAAGGCGCGGGCGCTGGACTTGATCAGCGATGACGAAGACACCTTGCTGGCGCGCTATGTGGAATATGCCGACCACGGCATCCAGGTGGACGACTTTCCCCAGGATTTTGGCTTGTTGGAGGCCTTGCAGCAGCGCAAGCAGGCGTTGGAGCCGACCGCCAAGCGTCGCAGCAATCAAAGCGAAAACGCCCCGGTCAACTAAGAAAAACGCGGTGCAAATGTGGGAGGGGGCTTGCCCCCGATAGCGGTGTGTCAGCCCAAGCAGATTTACCTGATAGACCGCCATCGGGGGCAAGCCCCCTCCCACATGTTTGACCGGGTTTACAAGGCAGGATTCGTGTTGTGAGTGGAACCCTCTATGAGTGACAACTACCTTTCATTCGTCAATTCCTCCTGGGGCCGTCGCCTGGCCCAGGCTGTCGGCCTGCCACAGCCTTTGGCGCTGCAACGCCATCGCAGCGGCCAGGCCGGGCTGGCCAACCCGGTGATCATCGCCGGGGCAGGGCGCCTGGTGGCATCGGTGCAGCGCATCTTCAGCGCCACCGACACCGTTGCCGCCACCCCGGCGACCCTCAAGGCACCGTCCACCGTCAAGGTGCAAGGCGCGGTGTTCGATGCCAGTGACATCGCCGATCTGCAACAGCTGGATAAGCTCTACGTGTTCTTCCATGCCAACGCCAAGCGCCTCGGCCAACATGGCCGGGTAGTGGTACTCGGCACCGCGCCGGAACATTGCAAGGACCTGCCCCAGGCCGTCGCCCAGCGCGCTCTTGAAGGCTTGGTGCGTTCGCTGGCCAAGGAACTGCGCCGGGCGATCACCGTGCAGTTGCTCTATGTGGCGCCGGGTGCCGAGGAGGCATTGGACAGTAGCCTGCGCTTCTTCCTGTCGCGCCGTTCGGCCTATGTATCGGGGCAGGTGGTGCGCCTGCAAACACCGGTCGATGGCAACACTGGCGTCAATTGGGACAAACCCTTCGCCGGTCGACGTGCCTTGGTCACCGGCGCCTCCCGGGGCATCGGCCTGGCCATCGCCCAGGTGCTGGCGCGGGACGGCGCCCATGTGGTGTGCGTGGATGTGCCCCAGGCCCGGGACGCGTTGCAGCAGGCCGCCGCCGGTGTCGCAGGTTCGGCCTTGCCCCTGGACATCACTGCCGCCGACACCGCCGCGCTGTTGCAAGCCCACGTCAGCCAATACGGTGCCTTCGATGTGGTGGTACACAATGCCGGTATCACCCGTGACAAGACCATCGCCAAGATGACCGAAGCCGCCTGGCGCAGTGTATTGGCAGTCAACCTCGAGGCACCGTTGCAGCTCAGTGAGGCCTTGCTCGACAGCCAGGGCTTGAACCCGGGTGGGCGCATCGTGTGTGTGTCGTCGATTTCCGGTATCGCCGGCAACCTCGGGCAAAGCAACTACGCCACCTCCAAGGCCGGGGTGATCGGCCTGGTGCAGGGCCTGGCGCCGCGTGCAGCGGCTCGCCAGGTCACGGTAAATGCGGTGGCCCCCGGGTTTATCGAAACCCAGATGACCGCAAAAATCCCGCTGATGATCCGCGAAGCGGGGCGACGCATGAACTCGTTGTCCCAGGGTGGGCAGCCGATTGACGTGGCCGAGACCATCGCCTGGCTGGCCCATCCCGCGTCCGGCGGGGTCAATGGCCAGGTGGTGCGGGTGTGTGGCCAAAGCCTGTTGGGAGCCTGAGCCGATGGAGTACATAACGCAGATTATCGACCCAGCGCCATCACGCGCGCAGCTGTTGCTCGATGGCATGCGCGCCTTGCGCAAGCCCAAGCTCGACGGCGCGCCGTCGTTGCCCGCGGCGCGGCTGGTACGTTGCGCAGTAGAGCTTTCGCCCGCGGGCATCGCCGCTTACGCCCGGGCCTGTGGCTTTCGGCGTGAACAGGGCGTGCCACTGTCCTACCCCCATGTGTTGGCATTCCCACTGCATTTGATGCTGCTGACCCGGCCAAGCTTCCCGTACCCGGCCAGCGGCATGGTGCACCTGGCCAATCGCATTCGCCAGCACCAGCGCCTGCACGAGGGCCAGGCGCTGCGCCTGGAGGTGTATTGCGAGCGCTGGGTCGCCCATCCAAAGGGGCAGGCGCTGAGTATCGCCACCCGCGCCTACGGTGCTGACGCCCTGGTGTGGGAAAGCGACAGCCTGTACCTGCGTCGGGACGTCGACAACCCCGTGGGTGAGCCCTGGAGTGATCCTTTGCCGCTGCAGGAAGACGGTTTGTTGCGCACCCAACGCTGGGTCTTGCCGGCCGACCTGGGGCGACGTTTTGCCAAGGTCTCGGGGGACTTCAATCCGATTCACACCTCGGTCATCGGCGCCAGGCTCTTCGGTTTTCGGCGTGCCATCGCCCATGGCATGTGGACCCTGGGCCGCGCATTGGCGGCGCAACAACCGCCCGGTGGCCTGGACCAGGCCCAGGCCCATTGCGACTTCAAGTTGCCGATCTTCCTGCCCGGCCAGGTCGCCCTGTGGAACCACCCGGTGACCGGCCCGCGGCGTGAGTTCGAAGTGCGCAATTTTGCTGGGGACAAACCCCATATGCGCGGGCTATTCATTTGGAAAGAGAGCCAGGCATGAGTGACTACAGCTTCAACCCGGCCCCGACCCGCCGCGTGGCGATCATCGGCGGCAACCGCATCCCGTTTGCCCGCTCCAACACGGTGTACGCCCATGACAGCAACCAGGATTTATTGGTTGCCGCCCTGCAAGGCCTGGTGGACCGCTACAACCTGCACGGCCAGCGCCTGGGCGAGTTTGCCGCCGGGGCGGTGATCAAGCATTCGCGGGATTTCAACCTGGCCCGTGAGTCTTTATTGTCCACCACGCTGTCGCCGCAAACCCCGGCCTATGATGTGCAACAAGCCTGCGGCACCGGGCTTGAAGCCGCGCTGTTGGTGGCGAATAAAATCGCCCTCGGCCAGATCGAAGTCGGCATTGCCGGTGGCGCCGACACCACCTCCGATGCGCCTATCGGTATCAACGAAACCTTGCGCCATACCTTGCTTGCTGCCAATCGGGCCAAGGGCATGGGCGACAAGCTCAAGACCTTGCTGAAAGTGCGTCCATCGATGTTCTTCAAACCATTATTGCCGCGTAACGGCGAGCCGCGCACCGGCTTGTCCATGGGCGAGCACTGCGAGGAAATGGCCAAGCGCTGGCAAATCAAACGCCTGGCCCAGGACGAGCTGACCCTTACCAGCCACCAGCGCCTGAATGCGGCCTATAAACGCGGCTTCTTCGACGACCTGATCAGCCCCCATCGTGGCCTGGCCCGGGACAACAACCTGCGCGCCGATATCAGCCTGGAAAAACTCGCGGGCCTGTCGCCGGCATTCGACCGGCACAACGGCACGCTCACCGCCGGCAACTCCACGCCGCTGACCGACGGCGCTTCGGTGGTGCTGCTCGCCAATGAAGAATGGGCCAGCGCCAACGGCTGGCCGGTGCTGGCTTATTTGCGCACGGGTGAGACGGCGGCGGTGAATTTTGTCGACGGCACCGAGGGCCTGCTGATGGCGCCCGCGTACGCCGTACCGCGCATGCTTGAGCGCGAGGGCTTGAGTTTTGCCGACTTTGATTTATTCGAGATCCACGAAGCCTTTGCCGCCCAGGTGCTGTGTACGCTCAAGGCCTGGGAAGACCCCGAGTATTGCCGCGAGCGCCTGGGCTTGGACGCTCCCCTGGGCGCCATCGACCGCAGCAAGATGAACGTCAACGGCGGCTCACTGGGCTGCGGCCACCCCTTTGCCGCCACCGGTGGCCGGCAACTGGCGGCACTGGCCAAGGCGATCCATGAGCGCGGTGGTGGTCGCGGCCTGATCTCGATCTGTGCAGCGGGCGGGTTGGGCATCACCGCCATCGTCGAAAAATAATGCTGTCAAAAACAACAATAAGGACACTGCCATGAACGCTATCAGCCTGGAACACAGCGAACGTATCTGGTTGAACGCTTACCTGCCCGGCGTTCCGGCCGACATCGATACCGGGATCGAGGACTACCCGTCATTGCGCGAAGTGTTCCTGGAGCATCTGGAAAAATTCCGCGAGCGAGTCGCCTACGTCAGCATCGGCACCGAAATGACTTACGCCGACTGGCAGGTTCAGGGCATTGCATTTGCGGCCTGGCTGCAGGGCCAGGGTGTGAAGAAGGGCGACCGCGTGGCGCTGATGATGCCTAACTGCTTGCAGTATCCGATCTGCCTGTTGGGTACGATCCTGGCCGGGGCAGTGGTGGTCAACGTCAACCCGTTGTACACCGCCCATGAACTCAAGCATCTGCTCAAGGACAGCGGCGCAGAGACCGTGGTGATCTTCGAAAATTTCGCCCATACCCTGGAAAAAGCCATGGCAGGCAGCAGCGTCAAGCGGGTGGTGGTGGCGGCTATTGGCGACTTGCTGGGCGCCTTGAAGGGCGCGGCGATGAACTTCATCCTGCGCCGTGTGCAGAAACAGGTGCCAGCCTTCAAGTTGCCCGGCGCGCTGCGTTTCAATCAGGTGATGAAACAGGGCAGGGCGCTGACCCATCTACCGGTCAGCCTGGACCGCGATGAACTGGCCTTCCTGCAGTACACCGGCGGCACCACCGGCGATGCCAAGGGGGTGATGCTCAGCCATCGCAATATCATCGCCAATCTATTGCAAGCCAAGGCCTGGGTCGGCGACCAACTGGACCAGCACAAGCAGGAAACCAACGTGACCCTGCTGCCGCTGTATCACATCTTTTCCCTGACGGTGAACTGCCTGATGTTCATGTGCCTGGGCGGGCGCAATATCCTGATCGCCAACCCGCGGGACGTGAAGCGTGTGCAGATGATCCTGCGCAAAGAGCGCTTCAACGGGATTGCCGGGGTCAACACGTTGTTCAACGGCTTGCTGGAGAACAAGGGCTTCTGCGCTAGGGACTTTTCTGACCTGCGCCTGGTGATCGCCGGTGGCATGGCCACCCACACCGCTGTGGCCAAGCGCTGGAAAGAAGTCACTGGGCTGCCGATCGTCGAAGGTTACGGGCTGACCGAATGTTCGCCGGTGGTGAGCATCAGCCCCATCGATATTTCACGCATGCGCGAGATGGAATTCACCGGCAGCATCGGCGTACCGTTGCCATCGACCTGGGTGCGCTTTGTTCGCGAAGATGGCGAGCTGGCGGATATCGGCGAGCAAGGCGAACTGCAAGTACGCGGCCCGCAAGTGATGCAGGGCTACTGGCAGCGCCCGAAGGAAACCGCCGAGGTGCTGGACGCCGAGGGCTGGCTGTCCACCGGTGATATCGGGGTGATGGACGCCCGCGGCTATATCCGCCTGGTGGACCGCAAGAAGGACATGATTCTGGTCTCGGGTTTCAACGTGTACCCCAATGAAATCGAGGATGTGGTGGCGATGCACCCGGGTGTCGGTGAAGTGGCGGCCATTGGCGTGGAAGATGCGGTGACGGGAGAGAAGGTCAAGATCATCGTGGTGCGCAAGGACCCGAACCTGACGCAGGAGCAGATTCTTGCACATTGCCGGGAATACCTGACGGGGTACAAACTGCCCAAGTATGTGGAGTTCCGCACGACGGAATTGCCCAAGACCACTGTCGGAAAGGTACTACGCCGAGCCTTGCGCTGACTTTAACCCAATGGTGACCCAAATGTGGGAGGGAGCTTGCTCCCGATAGCGGTGGGTCAGCCAACATCAATGTTTGCTGGGCTGACGTCTTCGCGGGCAAGCCCCCTTGTGTCTTGAGCCAGGATTAGACTGAGGGTGAGAGCGGTGAGTAGCAAGCTGAATGCCCCGAGTGCTTAAAGCACGTGTGGGAGCCCACGCTGCTACTCACCCCTCCGCTCTGGAC
>NZ_JYLH01000018.1 GCF_001439685.1 Pseudomonas libanensis | reverse complement strand
ACCCGCACAGCCGGATCCGCTTCGTCACCCCATCAGAGCGCCATGGAGGGAAAGATCATCAGATCCTGGCACTGCGCCATGAGCTGTATGAGCGGGAGCGCCGGAAAAGACCTGAACGGTGGTCAGGGCAAACACGTAACTGGGAACCGGTAGGAACGGTGTTGCTGAATCCGGATCGGGAACAGCAGACCGAACAAAAAGCGGCATAGCAGAACGGTTGACGCGACAACTACCTTGAAAAACGCCGGTGGTGGGGCAAGAGCCCTTTGGTTACTTTGGGGCTCTTTTCCAAAGTGACCCGCTGTCAGAGCGGAACCCTAAGTGGCCGTTACCGCAGGAATGGATATGTACCCGGTATAGCTGTGTCGCCTGTCAGGCCGCCTTCGCGAGCAAGCCCGCTCCCACAGTTTGATTGCGGGGTGTCAGGTAGATTGGCATCGGCTGGCAGGCCGTCATCGCAGGCAAGCCAGCTCCCACATTTGGATCGCGGTGCGTCAGCTCGATCAGCGTCGGCTGTCAGTCCGTCACGGGAGCAAGCTCCCTCGCCACAGGTCCAGCGTCGCCCCAAAGTTGTGTAGATACCTATGCTCATCGGGGGCAAGCCCCCTCCCACATTGGTACTCGGTGCAGCCAGGATTATTGAGCCGGCCGCAACAGCTGCATTTGCTGGCGATAGTCATCCGTCACCTGCCGCGCCTGGCTGCTGCTGGTAATCACCCGGGGCGTGATCAACACGATCAGCTCCGTACGGTCCTTGGACTTGCTGGTATTGCCAAACAACCAGCGCAACCCCGGGATCTTGCCCAGGTAAGGCACGGCACTGACACTCTCAGCGTTGTCTTGCTTGATCAACCCGCCAAGCAACACCGTCTGCCCACTCTGCACCGCCACCTGGGTGGACACCGAGCGTGTGGAGATCCGCGGATTCACCGGTGTGTCGCTATTACCCACCTGATTCTCGGCATCGCTGACCTGCTGCTGGATGTCCATGTACACCAGGCCGCCTGGATTAATGCGCGGCACCACGTCCAGAATCACCCCGGTCTGCACATATTCGACGCTGCTCAGGGTGGTGTCGGCGTCACCGGTGTTGACGGTGGTCTGGCTGATGGGAATGTTGTCGCCCACCTGGATCTGCGCCGGCTGGTTGTTCATCACCACCAGCGACGGCGCCGACAGCACCTGGGTGCGACCGTTGGTTTCCAGGGCGTGCAGGGCCACTTGCAGGTTGGAGCTGACGAAGGAGTAGAACAACGAATCCGCCGCCCCCAGCCCTGCCCCGCCACCGCCCAGTGCGCCCTGGCTGCCGGAGGCATTGGCCACCGTGGTGCTGGTGGAATTGCCGGCCAGGCGGCCGAGGTACCACTGCACGCCCAGGTCCAGTTCACCGGTGAGCTTGACCTCGAGGATGCGGGTCTCGATCTGTACTTGCAGCGGTGGGTTGTCCAGGCGCTTGATCGCCGCTTCGATCTCCTTCCACTGCGCCGGGCGGGTGCGCACCAGCAGTTGGTTGCTGCTCTTTTGCGCGGTGATGCGGGTGCCGGCCTCGAGGTCGCTGGTGGGGGCCGCCGGGGTGTTCTCGCCGCTCTGCGGCTCGGGTTCCTCGGGGGCTGGCACAGGGGTGTTGGCTTGCAAACCGGCGCTGGTGGACGACGACAATGTAGTCGTACGCAAGCCCGGGGCGACCTTGGCGGGTGTGTCGTCCTTGATCGCGCCGTTGCCGTAGATCTGCCGCAGGTATTTGGCCAGGTCGGCGGCCTTCATATTGCGCACGTCGTACACATACATCTGCGGTTCGTTGCCGCCGCCCTCGTCGATGGTGCGAATCCAGTCGCCCACCTCGCTGAGGTACTCGGGCTGGGAAGAGATCGCCACCACCGAATTGGTGCGTTCGACCGGCAGGAAGCGCAGCATGCCCGCCAGGGGCGTGCCGCTGTCGGCGCCGAACATGGCTTGCAGCTCGGGCATCAGTTCGGCCACCGAGGCGCGTTGCAGGCCGAATACTGCCACCGACATGCCCTTGAGCCAGTCCACATCGAAGGTGTCGATGGTGTCCTGGTAGTTGGCCAACTCTTCCGGGGTGCCGGCCAGGCTCAGGACATTGCGTGCCGGGTCGACCAACAGAAATGCATTCTCTCGGGCAAACGGCTTGAGCAGTTTCTGCATCTCGGTGGCGGAGATATAGCGCAGCGGGAACAGCCGCGCCGAGAGGCCGCTGGACGGTTGCGCCACGCGCATCTGCGGCACCAGCTTGCCCGCCACCGCCTGGTTGGCCGGCAGGATCACGTAGCGGTTGCCCTGCTTGATCATGGCGTTGTCGGTCCACGACAGCAGCGTCTCGAGAATCGACAGCGCCTGCTGCTTGTCCACCGGTTTGGAGGTAGAGAAGCTGACATTGCCCTTCACCCCCTCGGCGATGCTGTAGTTCTCATGCAGCAGGTCGCCCATCACGCTGTTGATCACCGCCTCGATGGGCTGGTCGGCGAAGTTGAACACGATGTCGCCGCCCTGCTCCGGCACTTTCACGGGCGCGGTGGGCTGGCGCACGAAGCCTTGATTGCCGCGAATCAACTGGCGTTGCGGCGGTGTCGGGGCGGTCGGCTGCGGGCTTTTTTCAGTCACGGGCAACTCGGGCGGCGGGCGTTGCGAGCCGGTGCCCTGCAGTGCTTCGTGCAGCAGGTCGGCGTCCGGGTCGAGGGTGGCGGGCAACGATCCACAGCCGCCCAGGGAGACGGCAGTGGCCAGGCAAAACAGCGAAGTGCGCATATCGATCAAGGGAGGGGCTCGCGGGGATGGGAAATAAGGGGTAACCGCTTGCCGTAGAGGCTCAGGGTCTGGGTGCGCCCGTCCAGGGCGAAACGGGCGTATTGCGGGGTCAGGTGTTCCAGGCGCCAACCATTGGGCAGGGTCTGGCCCAGGCGTACCGTCAGCGCCGGGCCATCGGCTTGCTTGAGCATGGCCATTTGCAGGTTGCCGGTGATCATGATGCCGCTGAGGGTCAGGTTGGCCAGGCTGGCCACCCGCACCTTGCCTACCACCCGGTCCGGGTGGCGGTCCGGGCTGAACAGCGGTGCTTGCCAGGTGGCAGCCAGATCCTGCAACACCAGCGCAGGAGCGGCTTGCACACTGACGGAGGGCTGCGCAGGCACCGGCGCTGCGGGCAGCCACCGCGGTTCATCGCCGATGCTGCTGAGGATCACCGCCATCAACAGGCCTAATAAGCCGGCCAGGCCCAGCAAGCTCCATTCCAATGGGCGCAGTGAGCCGATCATGGCGCCACCCGCGCAGGTTGCAGGTAACCACGCACCAGCAACTGCACCGCCAGCTTGCCCGCCCCACCAGTGGCCGGCGCCTGTTTGCTGCGGCGGATGCGCAGCTCATCGACAAACAGAAACGGCGGCTGATATTCCAGCGCATGCAGGATCGCGGTCAGCGGTTCGATGGCGCAGTTGAGCGTGAGGCTGACCTTGACCTGGCGGTAAGGCTCGCTGTCGTCCTGTTCTGTGGTGATGGGTTTGCGCTGGGTGAGGGTGCAGCCGCCGCCAAGGTTGGCGTGGCTGTTGATCAAGTCGGCGAGGCGCTGCATCAGGTCGGCAGCGACCACGTCGGGATCATCGCCGGGCAACAGGCTGGCGCTGCTGGCCGGGTCTTGCCGCGCGCGCTCAAGCTGCTCGCGCAATGCATCGCCCTGGCGCAATACGCTGGCGTAACGTTGCTGCTGTTCACGCAACTGCTGGGCTTGTTCGCCCATGGCCCGCAGCGGCCCGGCAAACCAGCTGTCGATCAACAGCCAGTAGGCCGCACCGAGCACCACGGCGAGAATCAACAAGGCCCCGCCGCGACGTTCACGGGGCGTGAGGGGTCGGCGCATCGGCGGCCTCCTGGCGTAAGTGGGCGCGCAAGGCAAACTGGTCCTTGCCGGTGCGCGCATCGGGTTGGATCACGCCTTCGAACTGGGCATTTTCCAGGCGCCGGCAGCCTTTGATGCGGGTGATCAGGCCGCTGGCCTTGGCACTCTGGCCAGAGAACGTCACCTCGCCCTCCTTGACGGCCAACTGATCAAGCCAAGTGTCGGCGGGCAGGCAGGTGGTCAAGTCGTTCAGCAGTGCGGCAAGGGGCGGTTGTGCCCGTTTGCGCTGGGTGAGGTACTGTGCTGCGCCGCGGGTATTGAGCAGTTGCTGGCGTACTGCGTGCACCTGGGCGACCTGGGCTTTTTGCTGCTGTACCGTGGCGTGCATGGTGTCGAGTACGCGCTGGCGGTCGTTAAGCCACAGCAGCATCGCGGCGATCAGCAAGGCGCCGCATAACCACGGCAAGCTGCGCTGCAACTGCTTTCCAGCTGGCCGTTGGCGCGGGCGTAGCGGCGCGGGCAGCAGGTCGATGCCCAGGCCCGCCACGTCCACGCGGTGCGGATGCAAGCCAAGGGCGGCGCAGTCGCTGAGCATCTGGTCCAGGCGCTCGCGCAGGATCGCCACCAGTGTTACCTCAAGGTGACTGGATGTGCGCCGCTCCTGGCGAGCCACGAAGTACAGCTGCTCCGCGTCGAACGGGGTGTAGCGGTCCAGTTCATAGCCGACTACCTCCGTGAGGTTGCGCGCAGCAGCCAGGGGCAATTGCACGCGTTGCTGCAACACTGCGTCGGGAGCGAGCATCAGCACCTGGCGTGTATTGCCCGGCGCAACCGGCATCGTCAGCGGCCAATGATGGACCTGCTCAGGTGGCTCCTGCAGGGCCAGCCACTTCGGCACACAGGCGCGCAACTCCGTGAGCCACAGGCGCCAGCCTTGTTGCAACAGGCTGCCGCGCCACTGCCTGGCGATAGGTTCGAGTCGATTCATTCTTGCCACCGCACGACCCGATAGGGCTGTGCGCTGTCCTCCGCGGGGCTCAATAAGACGGTGAGTTGCAGGCGCGCCTGATAGCCGCCGGGGCGTTCGGCGCGGCTGTCGATTTCCAGCACCTGGCCAGGGTCGACGCCCTCGGCGTTTTGGCGCGGCAGGTTCAGTGCCTTGCGCATCAAAGCGCTGGCGAATGCCGGATCGGGTCGGTCCAGGTCGCTCCACAGGGTGAGCTCCGGCAACAGTTGGCTGTAGAGCGCCTGGGTCATACCGGGCAGTTGACGCACTTCTTCCAACACCCGAAACGGTGCCAGGCCCCGTTCACGACGTGCCTCGAGGGCCTTGACCAGTTGCTGGGCCTGGGCCGGTGTGGCACCGCAGGCCAGGGCCAGGCGCAGCAGGTCATCGGTATGGGCGTTGACCAGGTACAGCTTGCCGCGCTCACTGCGCAGGCGCACCTGTAAGCGGGCATCATCGAAGGTCAGCGCGATAGCACGACCATCCGCCACCCAATGCCCATCAGCCATGACCTGGGCGATCCCGGCTTCGGCGGCCAAGAGTGCCTGGGTGTGCTGGCGATGCCACAGCGCCTGGCGACTTTCCAGCTGTACCCAACCCGCCAGACCGCCAAGCAACACGCTGAGCAAGGCCAGCACCCACAGCACCAGCAACAGCGCCGCACCGCGTT
The DNA here is from genome assembly GCF_001439685.1 of Pseudomonas libanensis. Lineage (GTDB taxonomy): Bacteria > Pseudomonadota > Gammaproteobacteria > Pseudomonadales > Pseudomonadaceae > Aquipseudomonas > Aquipseudomonas libanensis. Next base: position 104,652 of record NZ_JYLH01000018.1, on the reverse strand, counting down.
GGCGCCTCATTCCTCAATACTCGCGCTGGACAGATTCAGGCGCAGGGCAATCACCTGGGTCACCCAAGGCACCGGCCCGTTGACGCTGGCGTCGATGCGCACCGCAGCGGGCAAGCGCCTGGGCCAGGGCCAGGTGCTCAACCAGCCGGAGGGCTGCCCCAATGGCGAGACACCACGAAAACTGAATCGCAGCGCCTCGACGTTATGCAGCAGCACCTGCGGCTCATCGCGCTGGGCGTTGGTGTGAGACTCCAACTGCGAGAACGCGACCTGCAGATCCTGCTCGACCCGTTGCAGGGTAAAGCGCTGGATGCCACCGCCGAGCACACCGGGCAAGGTCGACACAAACTGCAAGCGCTCTGGCGTCGCGATAAAAAACCCATCGGCCTGGCTGTCGTCCTCAGTCACATCCAACGGCAGCGCCTCGCTGATGGCGGTGCGCAAGAACTGTTGGGCGGCGCGCATTTCATCCAGGCTGGCGGTGTAGCCCTGGGCCTTGGCCACCGCCCGGTTGGCCCCGAGCAACGCGCCGCCCACCAGCAGTACCAACACCGAAAGCAGACTGAGCACCACTAGGATCTCCAGCAAGGTGAAGCCCTGCTCGCGGCGCTTCACAGGCGCGCCTTCAAGGTGCTGAAACGGGCCTGGTGCGAGCCTTCGCGCAGGCTCAGGTCGAGGCGAAACAGATGGGGCTGTTGTCGAGTGCTGGTCAACTGCCAATGGATGCCATCGAGTTCGCCCTGGCGGGTGCCCTCGGTCAACGGGCCGGCCGCTTCCTGGTCGAGCACGGTGAGCGCGGCATGGGTGAGCCGGTCGCTGTGGGCCACTTGCGACAACGAGCGCGCACTCTGGCCGAAGGCAACCAGCAACACACTGCTGCACACCGCCATCAACGTCAGGGCGGCGAGCATTTCCAGCAAGGTGAAGCCGGCCTGGTGCTTCATGGCAGCGCCTTGGACTGCACGCTGCCCGTGAGCCAGCCAATGTCGATACGCCAACGCCGCGTGCCGTTGGCCAGCAACAGGTTGCCGCCGGTGGAACTGCCATCGGGATAGAACACCACAGCGGCGCCCGCCTGCTCGGCACTGTGCAACGTCACCTGCAACTGGGCAGGCCAGTGTTGCGGCGCACGCCCTGGGGCCTGGAAGCTCAGGCCCTGGAGATCGAACTCGGTGCGTGCCGCCTGGCCGCTGATAATCGCCCCTGCCCGCGTGGTGCGCAGCGCCTCGACCATCTGCCCGACCACCCGGCGCTCCTGGGCCACCTGCAGCCCCTGGCGCACCCCGAACGCCAGCAACCCGGCCGCGATGCCGATCAATACAAGCACCACCAGCATCTCCAGCAGGGTAAAGCCGCGCTGGGCCATGGGCGGGTTATTCCCAGTTGCCCAGGTCGGCACTGTAGCCCTCGCCGCCGGGCTGGCCGTCCTGGCCGTAGAAGATCAGGTCGAAGGCGCCGTGCTCACCGGGGAAGCGATAGCCGAAGCCATGGCCGAACGGGTCTTTCAATTCCGAAGGCTTGGCGTAGGGGCCAGCCCAGCTGGACGCATTGGCCGGTTTGTCCAGCAGCTGTTGCAGGCTGTTGGGCGGCGCGCCCACGTCCAGGGCGTAGCTGTCGATCTTCATGCTCAAGCTGGCCAGTTGCGCCTTGCCCGCGCCGTATTTGCCCTTATCCACATTGCCGCCGACCTGGCGCACCACAATGGTCGCGACGATACCCAGCAGCACGATCACCGCGAGCATTTCCAATAGGGTGAAGCCGCGTTGGCGATACCTGGTTTTCATTGATTCAGCTCCATGAAGGTTCATATATGGCTGGTAAGGCTCATCAGCGGCAGCATGATCGCGAGCATGATCACCGCCACCAGCACGGCCATGACCACGGTCAGGGTCGGCACCAGCGCCGCGAGCAGACGCTCGATTGCGCGTTTGGCCTCGATGTCGAAAATGTCGGCGACCTTGAGCAGCATGCTGGGCAGCTCACCGGCTTGTTCGCCGACCTCGATCATTTGCAGGGCCAACTCCGGTAGCAGCGGCTGGCGACCAAAGGCGTCGGCCAGGGTGCCACCGCCCTTGACCCGTTGCGCCGCCAGCGCCACTTGCGCCTGCAGCGCACGGTTGCTGCAGACCTGACGGGCGATGACCAACGCCGGCAGCAACGCCACGCCATTGCAGAGCAAGGTGCCGAGGGTGCGGGTCAGGCGGGCGGCTTGGACCCGCTGCAGCAGCGGGCCGATCACGCGGATGCCCAGCAGTCGACGATCGCAATGCTCACGACGGCCGGGGTCGCGCAGACGCGTCACCAGGATCCCCGCACTGATCAATACCCCGGCCAACAGCACCAGGCCATAGGCCCCCAGAAACTCGCCAAGCCCCAGGATCACTTGGGTGATCAGCGGAATCGGCACGCCCAGGTCCTGGAAGATCGGCACGAATTGCGGCACCACATAAGCCAGCAACAGCGCCAGCGAACCCAGCACGCCGATCACCAGGAACGCCGGGTAGATCAGTGCGTTGATCACCTCGCCACGCAGTAACTGGCTGCGTTCCAGATAATCGCTGAGCTGGCGCAGGGTCGCTTCCAGCGCTCCGCCGGCTTCACCGGCGCGCACCATGCTCAGGTACAGCGGGGAAAACGTACCGCCCTCCTCCTCCAACGCGACCGACAACGGCTTGCCGGCCTTGACCTGCTCGCGGATACGTTCGATCAATGCCCGCACCTGGGGTTGGCCAGGTTGCTTGAGCAGCAGGCCCAGCGAGCGCTCAAGGGGCTGGCCGGCGCCGAGCAATGTGGCCAGCTGCTGGGTGAAACTCACCAGCGCGGCGCCTTTTAACTGCCCGCGCGTCTTATGCAACAAGGGGCTGCCCGCCGTTTCGAGGTGCAGCAGCAACCAGCCACGTTTGTGCACGGCGGCGACGGCGGCGGCCTGGTCAGCGGCGTGCAGCGTACCGCTCTGGGCGACGCCCTGGCTGTCCAGGGCGCGGAATTTGAACAGGCTCACGCGTCCTCCCCACGGGTCACGCGCAGCACTTCTTCCAGGGACGTGACGCCCGCCAGCGCCTGACGCAAACCGTCTTCATACAAGGTGTGCAAACCGCCGCGGCGGGCCGCCTGCTCAAGGGTGGCGGCGTCGGCGTGACGCATCAGCAGGCTGCGCAATTCGTCGTTCATCACCAGCAATTCGGTGAGCGCACTACGGCCGTGGTAATCGCCGCGGTAGAGCAGGATCGGACGCTGCTCGGTCAATCGATCCAGGCCATGTGCCTGGATCAATGCCGGCGGCGCTTCGAAGGCTACCCGCGTGGCCGGGTCCAGGCGCCGCACCAGGCGCTGGGCGAGAATGCCGCTGACGGTGGAGGCAATCAGGTAGCTCTCCACGCCCATGTCGAGCAAGCGCGTGATACTCGCGGCAGCGCTGTTGGTGTGCAAGGTTGACAGGACCAGGTGCCCGGTGAGGGAGGACTGCACGGCGATGCGGCAGGTTTCCAGGTCGCGGATTTCGCCGATCATGATCACATCCGGGTTTTGGCGCACGATGGCGCGCAGCACTGCGGCAAAGTCCAGGCCGATGGCCGGCTTGACCTGGATCTGGTTGATCCCTTCGAGCTGGTATTCCACCGGGTCTTCCACGGTGATGATCTTGCGTTCGCTGGTATTGAGCCGCGACAAGGCGGTGTAGAGCGTGGTGGTTTTGCCCGAGCCGGTGGGCCCGGTCACCAGCAGGATGCCGTGGGGCCGTTCGAGCAGGTCGAGGAAGGCCGCCAGGCGCTGGCCGTCGAAGCCCAGGCTGGGGAAGTCGAACTGCACGGTTTGCCGGTCCAACAGGCGCATCACTACCGACTCGCCAAAACTAGTGGGCACCGTGGACACGCGCAGGTCCAGTTCCTTGCCCTGGATGCGCAGCATGATGCGCCCGTCCTGCGGCAGGCGCCGTTCGGCAATGTCCAGGCGCGCCATGATTTTCACCCGCGAGATCACCGCCGCCGATGAACTGGCGGGCGGCGCTTCGGCCTCGTGCAGCACGCCGTCGATGCGATAGCGCACCTTGAACTGGTTTTCGAAGGGCTCGATATGGATGTCCGACGCGCGCTGTTCCACCGCACGTTGCAGGATCAGGTTGACCAGGCGAATCACCGGTGCTTCGGACGCCATGTCCTTGAGGTGCTCGATGTCTTCATGGGCGCCGTCCTGCTCGTCGAGGTTCTCGATCAGGGTGCCCATGGCGGAACGGCCCTGGCCGTAATAGCGCTCGATCAGTGTGTCGACTTCATTGCGCGGGCCGATGGCCAGCCACACCGGCACCTGACAGGCATAGGCCAGGGCCTGGAACGGATACAGCTGCGCCGGGTTGGCGGCCAGTACGCGCAGTCCTCCTTCGCTCCAGCCCATGGGCACCACTTGGTAATGCCGCATAAAGCGCTCGGTCAAGACCGGCAGCGGGTCGAGCAGCGGCGGCGCGGCGTCGGCCAGCAGCAAGGGCGCATCCAGCAGATCGGCCCAGGCACGCGCCAGCTCGACCTCGGACACCAAGCCCAGGCGCGTCAGTAACCCCAGCAGGTCGCGGGGGTCAGTGGACAAGCGCTGGGCGCGCTCCAGGTCGAGGGATTTGAGCCCGGCATGCTGCATCAGCCACGCGCACACCTGGTAGGTGCGCGGGATAGGCAGCTTGCAAGCATCAATGGGGGCTGACGACATCATCCAGGAATATCTAAGGTTGCGAAAAGTATGGCTATTTGAACTACCGAACAATGCCATTAGTTCGCCACAGCCCATAAGGGAGTTAGCCGGGGGTATCGACTGGAAGTTATAGCGCTAGTTCCGGCTCACAGGGGAATTAAATACAAAACATTGCCAAATGCACTGATATAGAGCGTTAGCAGCCAATAGCCACTAGTTGCAATTAGCCATACTTCTTATTAATTCAAGCACTTTCCCGTTCAATTAACCGGCAATGCAAGAAGATTGCGTCGGGCCTGCTGGCTTGGCCCATCAGCGCATGGGTATCTACACAACTTCAGGTGCGCCGCAGGCCCCTGTGGGAGGGGCGGTGCGACGATTCGACTTGCTCCCGATGGCGGCCTGGCAGCCCACCAGGATGTTGGAGTTTGATCGAGTACATATCCGTTATTCAGGTAACGGCTACTTAGGGTTCCGGCGGGTCACTTTGCAAAACCGGCAAAGTAACCAAAACCGGCGTTTTTCAAGGTAGTTGTCGCGTCAACCGTTCTGCTATGCCGCTTTTTGTTCGGTCTGCTGTTCCCGATCTGGATTCAGCAGCACCGTTCCTACCGGTTCCCAGTTACGTGTTTGTCCTGACCACCGTTCAGGTCTTTTCCGGCGCTCCCGCTCATACAGCTCATGGCGCAGTGCCAGGATCTGATGATCTTTCCCTCCATGGCGCTCTGATGGGGTGACGAAGCGGATCCGGCTGTGCCGGTGTTCGCTGTTGTACCACCGCATAAAATCCCTCACCCAAGTCCGCGCAGCGTCCAAGCTGGCGAAGCCTTCCAAGGGCCATTGCGGGCAGTACTTCAGTGTCCTAAACAGTGATTCCGAGTACGGGTTGTCATTGCTTACGCGTGGACGACCGCGAGAAGGCGTGATGCCAAGCTCATACATTTTGCTTAACAGCGTCACCGATTTCATTGGCGCTCCGTTATCAGAGTGCAACACCAAGGGCTCACGCAGGCACTTCTCGTTGATCACGCTGCGTTGCAACAGCGCAGCAGCCTTTTCACCACTTTCTTCATCATAAACTTCCCAACCTACCGCCTTGCGGCTGTAAATATCTTCGATCAAATACAGGTAAAAATACTTACCGCGTATGGGCGAGGGAAGATACGTGATGTCCCACGACCACACCTGGTTAGGCTTCTGAGCCGCGTGCGTTGTCGGCATTACAATGCGCCGAGGCCGTCGGCTACGACCTCTGTGGTGTTGTTGGCCGGCTGCTCGCAAGATGCGATAAAACGTAGCTTCCGATGCCAGATACCGCGCTTCGTCTGCCAGGCGCGGAACGATCTGGCTGGGCGGTAAATGGGCGTATATCGGGCTGTTGCACAGGGTTACGATGGCTTGTCGTTCAATTTCACTCAGCGCATTTCGCGGCTTGGGCCGCAAGGTGGTGGTGCGCGCATCGGCCTGTAACTCTGGCGCCTGAGTCCAGCGCTGCAAGGTTCGCAGCGACAGTCCAACCTCTTGGCAAGCGCGTAATTTTCGGGCGCCTGCGACGATGGCTTCAATCAACCAGCCCACCAACAACTGCCGTTCCGGCAAAGAAGTCAGTTGTCCTCGCCGTCGGTCCCCCAGTAATCGTTGAGCTTTTTTCGCAGCACTAACAACGCTGCGGTTTCGGCCAACGCAGCGTCTTTACGGCGCAGATCGCGCTCCAGCTCCAGGATGCGTTTCTTGTCTTTACGCGTCTGCTCATGGTCAGCCATTTTTTGGATCTGCACCGCCTCTTGACCGCTGATACAGGCTTGACGCCAAGCATTGATCTGCTCGGGGTAAAGGCCGTTTCGACGACAGTACTCACCTAATTCAAGTTGCGTCAGGCTGGCTGTTTCAATGACAGCGGTCAACCGGGCCTCAGCAGACCATTTATCAGAAAGCGATATATCTTCTGGCACTTTGCTTCCTTGGACACTGGCCATCTTGCGCCAGGTATACAGCGATACATCGCTGACCCCTTCACGGCGACAAACTTCGGCTACCGTCAGGTTCAGCGGGGGAAGCAACATCTTAAGCAATGTGGCTTTACGTTCGGGTGAATAGTACGTCACAACCTGTCTCTTTCCGCCCTCGGTATGCTTTTTGGGGGTAAATCAGAAGAGGCGACAACTATCCTGACACCGGGGGAAACGCTCTTGCCCCACCACTCGGCACCTCGCTTGGGCTCGGTGTGCCCGCTTCGAAGGGGGCGCGGTCGGCATCCGGGACACTTGACCCTCAAGAACACGAGCCCTGATGCCGAACTCGTCCCGCGCGCGCCGAGCAAAGGTGGCCCGGGCGACTATTGTTTTGTCGCCAAGACAAAACGGTGCACGAGGCCACCAACCACTGCGCCAAGCAAAGGCATCACCCAGAACACCCACAACTGTGCCATTGCCCAATCGCCTTGGAACAGCGCCACACCTGTACTGCGCGCCGGGTTAACAGACGTGTTGCTTACCGGAATACTGATCAGGTGAATCAAGACCAGGGCAAACCCGATGGCCAGCGGCGCAAAATCCGCCGGCGCCTTTTTATCGGTGACGCCCAGGATGATCAGCAGGAAAAACGCCGTGAGCACACACTCGGTGACCGCTACCGACAGCAACGAGAAGCCCCCGGGTGAATGCTCGCCATAACCATTGGTGGCAAACCCCGCCGTTACATCAAACCCGGCCTTGCCGCTGGCGATCAGGTACAACACCCCGGCCGCCGCAATCGCGCCTAGAACCTGAGTGAGGATATAGGGCACCACATCCTTGCCATCGATACGCCCAGCGACGAGCAAACCCAAGGTGACCGCCGGATTGAAATGCCCGCCGCAAATATGGCCGACGGCGTAGGCCATGGTTAATACCGTCAAGCCAAATGCCAATGCCACGCCTACAAAACCAATGCCCAACTCAGGAAATGCGGCAGCCAACACGGCACTGCCGCAACCACCCAGTACCAACCAGAATGTACCGAAGAACTCGGCGGCGAGACGTTTTGTCATCAGGAAACTCCTTGAAGTAGGTCAAAGAGTTGGAGCCTAACAACCGGGTATGGGGGTTGGATGTGGGAAATTTCCTTGGCGCATGTCTATGCGGTTTCCAGCGCCACTGAGGTGCTTGCCGCTTTCGGCGCCCTGCCGAGCATAGACACCGGGATAGCCAGGATCAGCCCGCCACTGACGAACAGACACAGAGCCAACACATAGGTGCCATTGTTGATGTTGCCGGTGAGGTTCTCAGCCACCGCAGTGATCATCGCCCCGGTGAACCCCGACAGGTTGCCGATGGCGTTGATCATGCCGATGCCGGCTGCAGCCGCTACGCCTGACAACAAGGTCCCCGGCAGGGTCCAGAAAATCGGCATCAGGCTGAGAATCCCGGAGGCGGCAACGCTCAGGAAGAGTACGGACAACACCAGATTGTCGGCGAAGAAGGCGCTGAAGATCAAGCCGACCCCACCGATAAAGGCAGGTATGGCCGCGTGCAGGCGCCGCTCGCCGGTGCGGTTGGAGTGTCGAGCGTTGAGCAGCATCACCACCGTGGCGACTGCATAGGGTATGGCGGTCAGGAAGCCAATGTGCAAACTGTTGGTGATACCGCTGCTCTTGATAATCGAGGGCATCCAGAACGCCAGGCCGTAGAAGCCGGTGTTGAAGGTCAGCAAAATCAACACCAGCAACCACACCTTCGGATTGAAGAACACCTCGCTCAAGCGCGTCGCCTTGCCGTGGTTATCGGTTTGCAGGTTGGCCTTGAGCAGGGCTTTTTCCGCCGCTGAAAGCCACTTGGCCTTGTCGATGTTGTCGGCCAGGCAAACGATCACGATGAAGGCCATGATGATCGACGGAAGCCCCTCGATGATCAGCATCCACTGCCAGCCCGACAGGCCGTGCACGCCCTGCATGCTGTTCATCAGCCAACCGGACAACATGCCGCCCAGTGTCAGGCTGATCGGCATGGCCATCAGGAAGCCGGACATCACGCGGCTTTGCCGGTGCGTTGGAAACCAATAGTTGAGGTACAGAATCACGCCGGGGAAGAAACCGGCTTCGCACACCCCAAGCAGGAAGCGCAGCACATAAAACATGCTGCTTGACTGGATACCGAAGAACCCCGCCAGCGGCACGGTGTAGGCCACCGCCATGGAGATCACTGCCCAACTGAGCATGATCCGGGCGATCCAGAATCGCGCCCCGAAGCGATGCAGCAGCAGATTGCTGGGGACTTCGAAGAGGAAATACCCCCAGAAAAACATACTGGCGCCCAGCGCATAGACCGTATTGCTGAACTGCAGCTCATTGAGCATATCCAGTTTGGCAAAGCCGATGTTGACCCGGTCCAGGTAGGCTGCCATGTAACACAAGAGCAGCACGGGAAGGATGCGCCAGATGACTTTGCGATAGGTCTGGTTTTCAAAGTCGAGTTCGCGAGATGACGCCTGCGCGGGCGAATGCTCGGATATGGTTTGCATGAGGTAACCCCTGGGCATATGGATATGCCTGATTATTTTTATCGAATGGGTCAAGCCGAATGAGCACTCATCCGGCAGTGCTGCCGTTGTTACAGTGGCTGGGCCGTGTGTTCTCCGTTGACCAGGCGCATCAGCCCCAAGGGATTGCTGTTCTTCAAGGCATCGGGAAGCAAGCCATCGGGGAAGTTCTGGTAGCACACCGGCCGCTGGAACCGATCGATGGCCAAGGTGCCTACCGAGGTGCCACGGGCATCGGACGTCGCTGGCCAAGGCCCGCCATGGACCATGGCATCGCAGACCTCTACCCCGGTCGGGTAACCGTTGATCAGCACTCGCCCGACTTTTTGCTCAAGCACGGCCACAAGGTCAGCACACTGCTCAAGTTCAGCCGGCTCACCGATCAGGGTGGCTGTCAGTTGGCCGCGCAAACCCTGCAACGCCGCCAGCAGCTCGGCCCGATCAGCCACTTCCACTACCACCGTGGCCGGACCGAAGATTTCTTCCTGCAGCAAGACGCTGCCAGTCAGAAGCAGCTCGACATCAGCCTGGAACAACTGCGCGCGGGCCTGATTACCCTGCGGTACGTGCCCGGCCAAATGGGTGATCTGCGGATGCTCCAGCAAGGCTTCACAGCCCTGGACATAGCTGCGCAGGCCATTGGCATTGAGCATGGTTTGCCCCGGCTGATCGGCCAGCAATGGACTGAGCGTTTGCACGAAGCGGCTGAATGCCGCTGAGCGAATGCCGATAACCAAGCCAGGATTGGTACAGAACTGCCCTGCCCCCATGACCACCGAAGCCGCCAGCTCGGTCGCGACACGCTCGCCCCGTACCTGCAAGGCTTCTGGCAATACCACTACCGGATTGATGCTGCTCATCTCGGCAAACACCGGGATCGGTTGCGGGCGCGCAGCCGCCATGTCACACAGCGCCCTGCCGCCCTTGAGTGAACCGGTGAAGCCGACGGCTTGAATCATGGGGTGCTTGACCAGGGTTTCTCCCACACCGGCACCGAAAACCATGTTGAACACGCCTCTGGGCATGTCGGTCTGCTCGGCGGCGCGGATAATGGCTTCGGCCACCCGTTCGGCGGTCGCCATGTGCCCGCTGTGGGCCTTGAACACGACCGGGCAGCCCGCGGCGAGCGCGGCAGCGGTATCGCCGCCTGCGGTGGAGAATGCCAGCGGAAAATTACTCGCGCCGAACACCGCTACCGGGCCGAGGCCCAAACGGCACTGGCGCAGATCGCTCCTGGGCAAGGGTTGGCGGGCGGGCAGCGGCAAGTCGATACGCGCTCCGTAAAAGCCACCGTGGCGCAGGGCCTTGGCGAACAGGCGCATCTGCCCACTGGTGCGGGATCGTTCACCCTGAATACGCGCCGCCGGCAACGCAGTCTCCTGACACACAAGGGCCACAAAGTCATCGCCCAAGGCGTCCAGTTCACTGGCTATGGCCTCCAGAAATTGCGCTCGGCGCACGGCCGACAGGTTGCGAAAGGCGGGATAAGCCTGGGCAGCCGCCACGGCAGCGGCATCCACTTCCTCGACCGTGGCCTGGACAAAACCTATGGGCAGGGGTTGCCCGGTTGTAGCATCAACGCTGTGCAGCAACACCGACCCGGCAGCGCTGCGGCCCCCGGCGATAAAGTTGTATCCGGACAGTTCGGGCATGAGAGTCTCCTGACCCAGATGGGAATCTGGTCGGTACTCTACTGCCGCCAAACGATTCTTTCCCAATGGCATTTGTTGATTATCCGATAACGATCCGTTATCACAGCAACCTTCATTTTTTCCCCTTAACCTGGCTGCCCCCTGGCCAGGCGTGCGTTTTCCTTGAGTATTTCGGCGAACTCCAGTGCCGCCCCTATCAGTTGTTCACCTTTGCGCGTGAGGATGCCGTAGTCCTGCGGCACCAAGTGCAGCGGGGTATCGAGCGTCTTCAATTGGCCGCTTTCGAGCAACGGGTTGACCATGGCGCTGGGCAGCATCCCGATCATCGGCCCGCGCTGCAAAACCTGAAGGAAGGTCTGCATGGAAATGGTGTCAATGGTGTTGCGTGGCATCCCGACACCGGCTTCGGCAAAGGCATGTTCCATGCGGCCACGAATCGGCGTGCCGACCGGATAGAGAATCCACGGCAAATCCACCAGTTGTTGCAACGAGAGCGGGCCGGCGTCCGCCAGCGGGTGACGACCGTTGACCACGATCGAGAACGGTTCGGGCGCCAAGGGCTCGAAGTCATAGCGTCGCTGCTGGCTTTGATCGGTAAACCGGGCCACCGCCAGATCCAGCTGCTTCTCTTCAAGCATCTCCATCAGGCGATTACTGGTCTGCTCCACTACTTCAATCGAAAGCAGCGGCCAGCGCTGTTTGATCTGCAGGACCGCGTCGGGCAAAGCCGCAGCCGTTGCGGCAAAAATCCCGCCGACCTTGAGGGAGCCATGACCGCCCTCCCGCAGGCTGCTGATTTGCTCGACAAACGAACGCGCGTCGTTCAAGGCAATCTGCGCATAACGCAGCACGTGCTCACCCAGGGCGGTCGGCGGCATGCTGCGCGGCAATCGTTCGAACAAGGCGAAGCCGAGCAGGCTTTCGATTTCCTTGAGCATCTTGCTGATGGCCGGCTGGCTGAGGTTCATCTGTTGCGCCGCCAGGTGCATGTTGCGCGTGCGTCCCAACGTATCGATCAACACAAGATGACGGAATTTCAGCCAGCCGCAGAAGCTGGAGAAGGACAGATCGGACATGGCTATTCCCTGGGCTACTAATAACCTGACGTTATCAAATACTGAATATATCTCATTGGAGTTTATCGACTCGCCGCCATAGCGTGAAGGCTTTACGAACCAGGAAAATTCGCCATGCCGTTATTGCTGACTCCCGAAAATACCCTGCCGGTCGATGGTATGGCCGCCACCCTGATCGGCCGCGCGTGGGTGCCAGGCAGTATCGCAGGCCCCTCGCCGATAGTGCTGCGCAGCGACGGTGTGTTTGATCTGTCGGAGCGTTTTTCGACCCTGAGCGACCTGCTGGAAACGCAATCTCCACTGGCGGCCGTGAGGCAGACGCCCGGCACCTTTATCGCCAGTGTCGAAGCGCTGCTCGCCAACACTGGCCCGGCTCCCGATCCGTCCAGACCCTACTTGCTGCCGCCCCTGGACTTGCAGGTGATCAAGGCCGCCGGGGTCACGTTCGCCGCCAGCATGATCGAGCGCGTGATCGAGGAGCAGGCCGGCGGTGACATGGCAAAAGCCGAGTCTGTGCGCGCCACCGTCCGCAGCGTAATTGGCGACAACCTGCGCTCGATCGTACCGGGCTCGGAGCAAGCCATGCGTCTCAAGGCCTTGCTGATCGAACGGGGGATGTGGTCGCAATACCTGGAAGTCGGCATTGGCCCGGATGCGGAGATCTTCACCAAGGCACCTATCCTCGCGGCGGTGGGAAGCGGTAGCCACATCGGCATTCATCCCGGCTCGCAGTGGAACAACCCGGAACCCGAAGTGGTGCTGGCGGTGAACAGCCGTGGCCAGATCCACGGTGCCACCCTGGGCAACGACGTCAACCTGCGCGATTTCGAAGGCCGCAGCGCGCTGTTGCTGAGCAAGGCCAAGGACAACAATGCCTCCTGCGCCATTGGGCCGTTTATCCGCCTGTTCGACGAACACTTCGGCCTGGATGATGTGCGGGCCTGCGTGGTCGATCTAGAGGTACAAGGCGAAGACGGTTATCGGCTGCAAGGCTCAAGCTCAATGAGTCAGATCAGCCGCGACCCACAGGACCTGGTGGGTCAGACGCTCAACACCAATCACCAATACCCCGATGGTTTTCTGCTGTTTCTCGGTACGCTGTTCGCCCCCACTGAAGACCGCGATCAGGCCGGCAGCGGTTTTACCCACAAGCTGGGCGACCGCGTCCGTATCAGCAGCCCGTTGCTCGGTAGCCTGCATAACCAGGTGACCCACAGCTGTGCCGCCACCCCCTGGACATTCGGGGTCGGCGCCTTGTTGCGCAATCTGGCGTCCCGTGGCCTGCTCGCCCGCTGAATCCCAACCGATTGTCGATTCAGCCAATAATGACAAGAGAGAAAAAAATCATGAGTGAAACGCCAACACGTCGCCTGCGCAGCGAGCAATGGTTCAATGACCCTGCCCACGCGGACATGACTGCCCTGTATGTCGAACGCTACATGAACTACGGGATGACCCGCGAAGAACTGCAATCGGGACGCCCGATCATCGGCATCGCCCAGACCGGCAGCGACCTGACCCCCTGCAACCGTCATCATCTGGAGTTGGCGCAACGCGTCAAGGCCGGTATTCGTGATGCCGGCGGCATACCCATGGAGTTCCCGGTGCATCCGATCGCCGAGCAATCGCGTCGGCCCACGGCCGCACTGGACCGTAACCTGGCGTATTTGGGGTTGGTGGAGATCCTCCACGGTTACCCGTTGGACGGCGTAGTCCTCACCACCGGTTGCGACAAAACCACCCCCGCGTGCCTGATGGCTGCCGCAACCACCGACCTGCCCGCCATTGTCCTGTCCGGCGGCCCGATGCTCGACGGTCACCACAAGGGTGAGTTGATCGGCTCCGGCACCGTGCTGTGGCATGCGCGCAATCTGATGGCCACCGGCGAAATCGACTACGAAGGCTTCATGGAGATGACCACGGCGGCCTCGCCGTCCGTTGGGCACTGCAACACCATGGGCACCGCGCTGTCGATGAATGCGTTGGCCGAAGCCCTGGGGATGTCGTTGCCCGGCTGTGCGAGCATTCCGGCGCCCTACCGTGAGCGCGGGCAAATGGCCTATGCCACCGGCAAGCGCATCTGCGAGCTGGTCCTGCAAGACGTAAGGCCGTCGCAGATCATGACGCGTGAGGCATTCGAGAACGCGATCGCCGTCGCCTCGGCACTCGGCGCATCCAGCAATTGCCCTCCGCACCTGATTGCGATTGCCCGGCACATGGGCGTCGAACTGAGCCTGGATGACTGGCAACGGATTGGCGAGGACGTGCCGCTGCTGGTCAATTGCATGCCGGCAGGCAAGTACCTCGGCGAAGGCTTCCACCGCGCCGGCGGCGTGCCGGCCGTGATGCACGAACTGCAAAAAGCCGGGCGTCTGCATAAAGACTGCGCGACGGTCAGCGGCAAGACCATCGGCGAAATCGTCAGCAGCGCCCTGACCAGCAACGCCGATGTGATCTACCCCTTTGAAACCCCGCTCAAACACCGCGCCGGTTTCATCGTGCTCAGCGGCAACTTCTTCGACAGCGCCATCATGAAAATGTCGGTGGTGGGCGAAGCGTTTCGCAAGACCTACCTGTCCGAACCCGGCGCAGAAAACAGCTTCGAGGCCCGGGCGATCGTGTTCGAAGGGCCAGAGGACTATCACACCCGCATCGACGACCCGGCGCTGGATATCAACGAGCGCTGCATCCTGGTCATCCGCGGCGTGGGCACCGTGGGCTACCCCGGCAGTGCAGAAGTGGTGAACATGGCGCCTCCCGCCGCCCTGATCAAACAAGGCATCGACTCCTTGCCCTGCCTGGGCGATGGGCGCCAAAGCGGCACGTCGGCAAGCCCGTCAATTCTCAACATGTCCCCCGAAGCAGCGGTAGGCGGTGGCTTGGCGTTGCTCAAAACCAACGACCGCCTGAAAGTCGACCTGAACACACGCACGGTCAACCTGCTGATAGACGAGGCCGAGATGAGCCGGCGTCGACTTGAGTGGACGCCGAACATCCCGCCCTCCCAGACACCCTGGCAGGAACTGTACCGGCAGTTGGTGGGGCAGCTTTCTACAGGTGGGTGCCTGGAGCCTGCGACGCTGCATCTGCGCGTGATTGCCCGCAGTGGTGAGCCGCGGCATTCGCATTGACAAGCGAGCGAGGGCATAGCCGCCCCGCTTGAGAAGCCAACGCAGAAAAGCCCAGCAGACATGCCGGGCTTTTACCGTTTAGCAGACAAAGAAAAGCCCGCGATGGGGCACGGGCTAAGAGGTTTTCACCAGGAGCTGGAGTCACCATAAACATATGAATGTGAAGAGGGCGTGAAAGGTTGTACTCAATACGCCACGACGATCGCTCGCGCCAACTGCATGTCAGACATTAGCGGCGCGTTGTAGGTCGAGCGATAGTAGCGAGAAGCCTGCTCAAACTGCGCGCCGCGGATCTCACCATCAGAGCCAATGTATGCGAGCGCATCGTTCTTGGCTTTTTTCATCAAAGAGGGGCCATACATTGTAAATGCCGTTGTTCCGCCGAGGATCATGGTCGGAAACAGCGTCGTGACGGTCAGCGCTCGCTCTACTGGATTTTCGACATACCACGCCATTACGTCAGCACTGATCGACACCGTGATGATGGCTGCCAACGTCTTCCATAAATCCATGCTTCGATGCTTCCACTGCGATACGAGCGGGCAAGATAGCAAAATAGAGGGCTAGCGCAAGCGATGGGAGTGGGAAATGCGGGTGCACTGACCACTCCCCAATAAAGCTATAAAAATCACACTGACGGTTCGCTGCCAAAGCGCTAGGACGAACGCCCGGTCGCTGATGGACCCGACGTGATCGGCTTTCAACGTCAATCCGCACTCGCACCAAGGGTTACGCAATAGTCATGTATGCCTCCTGCCTAGGCCTGATTGGTTAGTTTCAGCCAATCAATGACTTCCTTGTCGAGGCCCCTTATGTCACTTACTCACACCGCGTCCGTCTTTCTGTATTTCCTGTTGCTCGGCACTGTCTGGCCCAGCCACGCCAGAGACCTGGCCGAAGGCCTTACCGAGCAGTCCCCGTCTGTGGCACTTGAAAATAAAAACCAACGGTACCCGCAGTGGACCGGCATCGGTTCACTGAAAAACGCCTTAGGCCAGACCTGCAATGCCGTTCTGCTCGACACGCGCAACCGCCAGGGTAAAGCCGTCGGCCCGGCTTATGTGCTGACCGCCGGGCATTGTGTGTTCTTCAGCTACGGTACGGCGCGCGTGCGCCAGGCATTCACCGCCGAGGTGACCTTCAATTACTTTCATGACACGCCCGAACAGCGTGTCACCTACGCCGTCAAGACCGCACATTGGAGCAGCATGGTGGGCACTGACCTGGCCGTGCTCGAACTGGATACATCGCTGGCCGTGCTGGTGGCCGGCGCGATCATGCCACTCAAGCTGGCCTCCCAGCGGCAGACGTCGGATCGAGAAGTGATCAACGTGGGAGCGCCGACCGGTTTTCTGAAAAAGGGCCTGCGCATGAGCGCCTGCGTGGAGTCGATCCTCAACAGTTTTGCCGAGCATCCTGGCGTGTTCCCCAGCGCCTTGCGCAACCGCTGCAACGGTTTGCGCCCAGGCAGCTCCGGCAGTCCGATGCTGGACCGTAACACCAATGAAATCACCAGCATCATCAGCAAGGTCGCGTCTGCCATTCAGAAGGACATTCTCAATAGCTGCCAGAACAACTCGGCCTGCGAAGCTGCCAAATTCAACTACAGCTATCCCGCCAACGACTTGTACTACTGCTTTGTAGACGGCGTTTTCCGTAACGACACCCCAACCTGCCAGCTCAAGGCCGTTGACATCACGCTGGACGAACCGTGGAACCTGAAACCCTATGTGCATTTACAACGTGATGCCGACAAAATTACCCGTCCGACCTGGAACCTGAGGTTTTCGATTCAGGAACCGTTCTACCGATTCAAGGCCGTGAATGACATCAGCGATTGCGCACGCACACACGGCTATCAAGTGGCTGCCGCCTCTGACGAGGCCTACATCAACCAGCCCATCGGCCCAGTGCTGGGGCCGCATGTGCTGTGCATACTCGGGGTGCAAAAGGCCGAGCAGCCGCTGACCGAAGCACTGCTGCGCAATGTGTTCACCCATTCGGTATTCCTGACCAACCCGGCACCGGCACCGCAGCTAAAGCACCGCTATCACGTCGCCTGGAAAGACCAGCACAACGGTTTCAGCCAGCATTACTACTACAGCGTGAACGCGGCGGTCAGCAGCACCTGTGGCGATATTGACGACGATCGCTACACCCTGGCCATCGAGGGCATTTTCATTGACATAGCAGAGCTGCCGATCACGTTATGCAGCTATGCACGCAACAACGCTGGGCAACCGTCGGCCATTCGCGCAGATGTGATCAGAGGCGCAACGGTTCGCTCACAGCGTCATGCCAGGTGATGCGGCAATCTTTGATCTTGCTAACCAGGGTGACGACCATCTGGATTCGACCATGCCCTCACTGTGGCACGCCCGCCCTGGAGATCAACTCACGCAACCGGGAATCCTTAGGCTCAAACACATCGAGGAGCCCGATCGCCTTAAGAGCGGGTAAAGATTGAATAATCTCTCGCTCAGCTAGCAGTTGATCATCCATGCTCGCGTCCGAATCACTCCAAACCCGAACGTTTGCCAAAAAAGCACCCACCGTCCCCTTACGTACGGTCACGCCTTCAAATGTTGCTTCGTTTGTGTCGTCGGCGAGAATGTCTTCGGCACGCATATCAGTCTCCGCAGTTGGGTTGCTTTAACTTCTCGGCCTTTCGGAAAAGGGCCTCATGCCGACAATAGCGTAATTATTTTGCGCTGGCATTTAAATGCAAACCGAGCCCCCGGTATTGACTCCTACGTCGATCTATCCAGCTTCTAACGCTGAAAAGGCAATGGCCTATCAAGGCAAACCCGGCGCTTGGCCGGGTCCGTTGATCTGAATGCTCAGTTGTCAGGATGCTCACTGGCTACTGAATCGGCAGCATCCACGTCCGACATATCTTCCTCGAGGGGTGCCTCGTCGTCAGGTGGCAGCGGGATATGATCCTCATCGCGCTTTGGATCATGACCAGTCTCATTGTCCGTGCCGCGCGTTACTGCCTGCTGTGAAATATTGCCTGGGGCATTCTCGTTGATTTCCATGCTGTCTCTCCGCTGTAAAAGCGCGACAAATACGCACTTAAACCATTGGAGTCGGCTTGTAGCAGTGAGTGCCGGGCATTGGACGAACGGGGGATCGGAAGGCAATGTTGGGGCGTAAGGTTGGTAGCTTCACCAGCCGATACGCTATCAAGGAGACACCTGACGGCGTTTAGCCAATACCGACCTTTCCAAGCAGCATCATCGAATGTACAAGAAAGCCGGAAAGAATGGGCAGAAATCGCAGGCCATGCGAGCGAGGGTATGACCAAAAACTACCAGCGAGACCACGAGGAAATCATCTGGTCCGAGGCAATTCCGGACCTGAATATCAGCGAAATAACCGGAGAGGTTTGTGCGGGTTTTGCGCAGGCACAAAAAAGCCGATCTATCTGATCGGCTCAACTGTCTGATATTACTCAGGAAATATGGTCGGGACGGAGTGATTCGAACACTCGACCCCTAGCACCCCATGCTAGTGCGCTACCGGACTGCGCTACGCCCCGACTAGGCGTGTTACTGGGTTCGCTTCTTAACGAAGCGAACCGGAATATACCGCAAGCTTTTGAAATGTGGAAGTATTTTTAAAGCTTGAATCATTTCTTCAAAACCACCAGCACATCTTCCAGTTCGGAGATCATCTGGCGGATCAGTTGCTTGTACTGGGTGGTGTCGTCTTTGGCTTCATCACCGGACATACGCTGGCGTGCGCCGCTGATGGTAAACCCCTGGTCGTACAGCAACGCGCGGATCTGTCGGATCATCAGCACATCCTGGCGCTGATAATACCGACGGTTCCCGGTGCGTTTGACGGGGTTGAGTTGAGGAAACTCCTGCTCCCAATAGCGCAGTACGTGCGGTTTTACCGCACACAGCTCGCTGACTTCACCAATGGTGAAGTAGCGTTTGCCTGGGATGACGGGTAGCTCGTCGTTATGACTTGGTTCCAGCATAAGCCTCAACTCGGGCCTTTAACTTCTGCCCTGGACGAAAGGTGACCACACGGCGAGCCGTGATCGGGATTTCTTCTCCCGTTTTTGGATTGCGGCCAGGCCGCTGGCGTTTGTCTCGCAGGTCGAAGTTGCCGAAACCGGACAACTTGACCTGTTCGTTGTCTTCCAGAGCGTGGCGGATCTCTTCAAAAAACAGCTCGACCAATTCCTTGGCCTCGCGCTTGTTCAGACCCAACTCTTCGTACAGACGTTCCGCCATCTCAGCTTTCGTCAAAGCCCCCATACGTCACTTCCTTAACGTGGCGTTCAACCTTTGTTCGAGCGAGGTGAGGATATTTTGCGTCGTGGTATTCACCTCATCGTCATTAAGAGTGCGCGATGGATGCTGCCAGGTCAAGCCAACTGCGAGGCTTTTTCTATGCGGATCAATGCCTTTACCCTGATAGACGTCAAATAGCCTGAGGTCTGTCAGCCATTCCCCTGCATTTTCACGGATTACATCCAGAACGGCAGTGGCGGCGACGTCACGGTCGGCGATCAGGGCCAGGTCACGACGCACTTCAGGGAAGCGCGACAACTCGCTGAATTTAGGCATCTTGCCCGTGGCAACTTCAGCCAGGACCAGCTCAAAAACGAAGACAGGGCGATCCAGCCCCAGGGTTTTCGACAGTTCTGGGTGAATTGCACCGACGAAGCCCACCAGGCGACCTTCGCGCTCGATACGCGCAGTCTGGCCGGGATGCAATGCTGGGTGGCTGCCCGGCACAAAGGTGAAGGCATTCAGCGCACCGGCAAAGCCCAGTACCGCTTCCACGTCAGCCTTGACGTCGAAGAAGTCTACGACGTCGCGATCCTGCGCCCAGCCTTCCGGCAGGCGGCTACCGCAGACGACGCCGGCCAGCATCGGTTCCTGCTTAAGACCATCGAGCTGCCCCACGAAACGCAGGCCGCTTTCGAACAGGCGCACGCGGTCTTGCTGGCGATTCAAGTTGTGGGAAAGCGCCTTCACCAGACCCGGCCACAGCGACGAACGCATGGCAGCCATATCGTTGGAGATCGGGTTAGCCAGCAACAGTGGCTCAACACCCGGGTTGAACAGCTCGAACTGCTTTGGATCGATGAAGCTGTATGTCACAGCTTCCTGATAGCCACGAGCTACCAGCAGGCGACGCAACTCTGGCAGGTGCGCACGCGCCTCGGCCTTGGGTTGTGGCGCCAGGCGCGCTTGCGGGTAACGAACCGGCAGGCGGTTGTAGCCGTACAGACGCGCCAGCTCTTCGATCAGGTCGACTTCCAGGCTGATATCGAAGCGATGACTTGGTACTTCAACCTGCCACTGCCCTTCCCCACTCGAGGAAATACCCAGGCCGAGGGCCGATAGCAGCTGCTCGATTTCAGTCGGCTCGATGACCAGGCCGAGCATTTGCTCAACGCTCTTGGCGCGCAGGGTTATTGGCGCAATCGACGGCAGGTACTGTTCGTTGACGGTTTCGCTGATCGGGCCGGCCTCGCCGCCAGTGATGTCCAGCAGCAGGCCAGTGGCGCGCTCCATGGCTTCACGGGCCAGCTTCCAGTCCACGCCACGCTCGTAGCGGTGCGACGCATCGGTGTGCAGGCCGTAGGAACGTGCCTTGCCAGCGATGGCGATCTGGTCGAAGAACGCACTTTCAAGAAATACGTCACGGGTGGTCGCGGACACACCGCTGTGCTCGCCACCCATTACGCCGGCAACCGCCAAGGCGCGGGAGTGGTCAGCGATGACCAGGGTATCGGCGCGCAGGCTGACTTCCTGACCATCCAGAAGGACCAGCTTCTCGCCTTCTTCGGCCATGCGCACGCGGATGCCGCCGTTGATTTCGGCGAGATCAAAAGCGTGCAGCGGCTGGCCCAGCTCCAGCATCACGTAGTTGGTGATGTCGACGGCAGCGTCGATACTGCGTACGTCAGCGCGACGCAAACGTTCCACCATCCACAGCGGGGTTGGCTTGGACAGGTCGACGTTACGGATCACACGCCCCAGGTAACGGGGGCAGGCGTTTGGTGCCAATACGTCAATCGAGCGTACTTCGTCGTGCACTGCCGGCACGGCAGCGACCACTGGACGGGTGACAGGCGTGTTGTACAGCGCGCCCACTTCGCGGGCCAGGCCCGCCAGGGACAGGCAATCGCCGCGGTTCGGGGTCAGGTCGACCTCGATGCTGGCGTCTTCCAGTTCCAAATAGACACGAATGTCCTGGCCCACTGGCGCCTCGGCCGGCAGTTCCATCAGGCCATCGTTACCCTCGCCCACCTGCAACTCGGCTTGGGAACACAGCATGCCGTTGGACTCAACACCACGCAGCTTGGCCTTCTTGATCTTGAAGTCGCCGGGCAGTTGGGCACCGATCATGGCGAACGGGATCTTCAGGCCCGGACGCACATTTGGCGCTCCGCACACGACCTGGAAAGTTTCCGCGCCATTGCTGACCTGGCACACACGCAACTTGTCGGCATCGGGATGCTGCTCGGTGCTCAACACCTCGCCCACCACCACACCGCTGAAAACACCGGCGGCCGGCGTAACGCTATCGACCTCAAGACCGGCCATCGACAGACGCGCAACCAGCTCGTCGCGACTTACCTGCGGGCTTACCCAGCCACGCAGCCATTGTTCACTGAATTTCATCCTGCTCTCCTAAAGATTCGTTACGACTAGCGAAATTGCGCGAGGAACCGCAAGTCGTTGTCGAAGAACAGACGCAAGTCGTTCACGCCGTAACGCAGCATGGCCAGACGCTCGACGCCCATGCCGAAGGCGAAGCCCGAGAACTCTTCCGGGTCAATGCCGGACATGCGCAGCACATTAGGGTGGACCATGCCGCAGCCCATCACTTCCAGCCAGCCGGTCTGCTTGCACACGCGGCAGCCTTTGCCGCTGCACATCACGCATTCCATGTCGACTTCAGCCGATGGTTCGGTGAAGGGGAAGAACGAGGGACGGAAACGCACCGCCAGCTCCTTCTCGAAGAACACCCGCAGGAATTCTTCGATGGTGCCCTTGAGGTCGGCGAAGTTGATGTCGCGATCCACCAACAGGCCTTCGACCTGGTGGAACATCGGCGAGTGGGTGATATCCGAGTCGCTGCGGTACACACGGCCTGGACAGACAATGCGGATCGGCGGCTTGTTCGCTTCCATGGTGCGGACCTGTACCGGCGAGGTATGGGTGCGCAACAGCATGTTCGCATTGAAATAGAAGGTGTCGTGCATCGACCGGGCCGGGTGATGGCCTGGGATGTTGAGCGCCTCGAAGTTGTGATAGTCGTCTTCGACCTCAGGGCCTTCGGCAATGCCGTAGCCGATGTGAGTGAAGAACTGTTCGATACGTTCCAGAGTCCGGGTGATCGGGTGCAGTCCGCCCGAGGCCTGGCCACGGCCAGGCAAGGTGACATCAATGGACTCGGCGGCGAGCTTGGCCGCAAGATCGGCCTCCTCGAGCGACGCCTTGCGCGCATTGAGAACCTCTGTGACACGCTCCTTGGCGACGTTGATCAGCGCACCGACTTGCGGGCGCTCTTCAGCCGGCAAATTCCCCAGGGTCTTCATCACCTGAGTCAATTCACCCTTCTTGCCAAGGTAGTGAACCCGGATTTGCTCCAGGGCATTTACATCTTCAGCGCTTTGCACAGCCTCGAGGGCTTGGGCGACGAGCGCGTCCAGGTTTTCCATGTACAGACTCCAGATACAAAATAGGGGAAGAGCTTGAAGGCTCTTCCCCTATTTATGACGTTTACCACCTTGGGCCACAGGAGTAGCCCAGGGTGACTGTCGGGGGTACTTAAGCCAAGGAGGCTTTAGCTTTCTCGACAATCGCAGCAAACACCGCTTTTTCGTTCACGGCCAGTTCAGCCAGAACCTTACGGTCGATTTCGATGGACGCTTTTTTCAGGCCAGCGATGAAACGGCTGTAGGACAGACCGTTAACACGTGCACCAGCGTTGATACGAGCGATCCACAGAGCGCGGAACTGACGTTTTTTCTGACGACGGTCACGGTAGGCGTATTGGCCTGCCTTGATTACCGCTTGCTTGGCAACACGGAATACGCGTGAGCGTGCGCCGTAGTAGCCTTTAGCAAGTTTCAGAATTTTTTTGTGACGTTTACGGGCAATGACGCCACGCTTTACACGAGCCATGAGTTACTTCCTCTATTCTTGATCCAAAAATTAACGAAGGCGCAGCATGCGCTCGACTTTTGCCACGTCAGACGGATGCAGCAAGCTGCTACCGCGCAGTTGACGCTTACGCTTGGTCGACATTTTGGTCAGGATGTGGCTCTTGAAAGCGTGCTTGTGCTTGATACCGTTAGCAGTTTTCAGAAACCGCTTAGCAGCACCACTTTTAGTCTTCATCTTTGGCATGTTCGGATACTCCGCATTCAGTTGATAAACATAATCAGAAGGCCTGCCGTGCCCTGTTGATTACTTCTTCTTTTTCGGGGCGATGACCATGATCAGCTGGCGTCCTTCCATCTTAGGATGCTGTTCGACCGAACCGTACTCGAGCAGGTCAGCTTCAACCCGCTTGAGGAGTTCCATCCCCAGCTCCTGGTGGGCCATCTCACGGCCGCGGAATCGCAAGGATACCTTGGCCCTGTCCCCATCACTCAGGAAACGTACCAGGTTGCGCAGTTTTACCTGGTAATCCCCTTCCTCCGTCCCTGGACGAAACTTGATTTCTTTAACCTGGATCTGCTTCTGGTTTTTCTTGGCTGCGGCAACCTGCTTCTTCTTCTCGAAGATCGATTTGCCGTAGTCCATCAGCTTGCAGACAGGCGGTACAGCATCGGCGGAAATTTCCACCAAATCGAGCTTGGCTTCTTCAGCCTTAAGAAGCGCGTCTTCAATTGACACAATCCCAAGCTGCTCACCCTCAGCCCCAATTAACCGAACCTCGCGTGCCGAGATATTCTCGTTGATCGGGGCTTTCGGTGCAGCTCGTTTATCTTGTCTCATTTCACGCTTAATAGTAATTACTCCGAATCTGGGCGACCACGCCGGGAAACCGCTTGCGCGAGGAACTCAGCGAACTGGGCGACGGGCATCGAGCCCAGGTCAGCACCTTCACGAGTACGCACAGCGACAGTCTGCATCTCGACTTCCCGATCTCCGATAACCAAAAGATAGGGAACCTTGAGCAAAGTATGCTCGCGGATTTTAAAGCCGATCTTTTCATTTCTCAAGTCGGACTTGGCACGAAATCCGCTTTCATTGAGAGTTTTTTCAACTTCAGCGGCAAAATCTGCCTGTTTATCAGTGATATTCATGATCACTGCCTGAGTCGGAGCCAACCACGCAGGGAACGCGCCCTCGTAGTGCTCGATCAGGATACCGACGAACCGCTCGAACGAGCCGAGGATCGCCCGGTGCAGCATGACCGGGTGCTTACGGCTGTTGTCTTCGGAGACGTATTCGGCTCCCAGACGGATCGGCAGGTTAAAATCGAGCTGCAGGGTACCACACTGCCAGACGCGGCCAAGGCAATCTTTCAGCGAGAACTCGATCTTCGGACCGTAGAATGCGCCCTCCCCCGGTTGCAGGTCGTACGCAAGCCCCGCACTGTCCAGCGCTGCGGCCAGTGCCGCTTCGGCGCGGTCCCACAGCTCGTCGGAACCGACGCGTTTTTCCGGACGAGTGGACAGTTTCATCTCGACTTCGGTAAAGCCGAAGTCGCGATAAACATCCATGGTCAGCTTGATGAACGCGGCGGATTCGGCCTGCATCTGCTCTTCGGTGCAGAAGATGTGGGCGTCGTCCTGGGTAAAGCCACGCACGCGCATGATGCCGTGCAGCGCACCCGATGGCTCGTTACGGTGGCAGGCACCGAATTCGGCCAGGCGCATCGGCAGCTCACGGTAGCTCTTCAAGCCCTGGTTGAACACCTGCACGTGGCATGGGCAGTTCATTGGCTTGATGGCGTAGTCGCGGTTTTCCGACTGGGTGGTGAACATGTTGTCGGCGTAGTTGGCCCAGTGCCCGGATTTCTCCCACAGGCTGCGATCAACGACCTGCGGGGTCTTGATCTCCAGGTAACCATTTTCGCGCTGAACCTTGCGCATGTACTGCTCGAGCACCTGGTACAGGGTCCAGCCGTTCGGGTGCCAGAACACCATGCCCGGCGCTTCTTCCTGGAGGTGGAACAGGTTCAGGCGCTTGCCGATCTTGCGGTGGTCGCGCTTTTCGGCTTCTTCGATGCGCTGGATATAGGCGGCCAACTGCTTCTTGTCAGCCCAGGCCGTGCCGTAGATCCGTTGCAGTTGT
This sequence comes from Pseudomonas libanensis, assembly GCF_001439685.1. Classification (GTDB taxonomy): domain Bacteria; phylum Pseudomonadota; class Gammaproteobacteria; order Pseudomonadales; family Pseudomonadaceae; genus Aquipseudomonas; species Aquipseudomonas libanensis. The sequence goes on along the minus strand of NZ_JYLH01000018.1, from coordinate 79,315 downwards.
TCGTTCTTTGCATCGCCGCGCCAGTAGGCACCGGACAGCTTGGTCAGCTTGAACGATTTCAGGAAGCGCGTATTCGGCACGTGCGGGCCGCGGCACATGTCGACGTATTCTTCGTGGTAATACAGGCCCATGGCCTGCTCGTCCGGCATGTCTTCGACCAGGCGCAGCTTGTAGTCTTCGCCACGCGCGGTGAACACGTCGATCACTTCGGCACGCGGGGTGACCTTCTTGATGACGTCATAGTCTTTTTCGATCAGCGCGTGCATGCGCTGCTCGATGGCCGCCAGGTCGTCCGGGGTGAAGGGACGCTCGTAGGCGATATCGTAATAGAAGCCTTCTTCGATAACCGGGCCAATCACCATCTTGGCGGTCGGATACAGCTGCTTCACTGCATGACCAATCAGGTGTGCACAAGAGTGGCGAATGATCTCCAGCCCCTCTTGGTCCTTGGGCGTGATGATTTGCAGGCTGGCGTCGCTGGTGATCAGGTCGCTGGCGTCAACCAGCTTGCCGTCGACCTTGCCGGCCACGGTGGCCTTGGCCAGGCCGGCACCAATGGATGCGGCGACCTCGGCGACGGAAACCGCGTGATCGAATGAACGTTGACTGCCATCGGGAAGAGTAATAGTTGGCATGGCGCCTCCTCTCCTAGTGGTGACCCCTACCAAAGGTCACGTGGGTTGGGATGAGCCAGTACAAGATCCAACACCAGGCCGTTCAATGAAGAACGCCTGCCTTACAGCGGCAGGAGCCTTTCGGCCAACCGATAATCGAACCAGAGTGACTGGAGTGAACAAAAAGGACCTGGCAAGGCGGCAAATGGCGCGCCGGGAAATAGCCAGGCGAGGATGCTAGCACAGATGAACGGTCGTCGCGCCGACGAAGCTTTGTGTAAACAGCATTTCAAGGCTTTATAGCTGCAAAAGTGAACTTGAGCTGTACGCCGGGCCTCAAACCCACTGAGAATCGCCGTTCGTCCTCGACCCAAAGGAGCATCCCATGATGCGTTTCACCTCTACCCTCGCTGTCGCCGCTACCCTGAGCCTCCTTTCCCTCGGCGCACAAGCCGCAGCCCCCTCCAACTGGCCAGCCGGTGCCCGTGACAGCTTTGTGAGCGACTGCAGTGCCGCCGCCAGTCAGAACGTAGACGTCAAGACCGCCAAAGCCCACTGCGAGTGTGGCGCCGACAAGATCAACGCCGAATTGAGCTCTGCCGAGATCAAGGAACTCATGACCAACCAGAACGCCAGCCCGGAGCTGAAAAACAAAGCAGTCGCGGCTATTTCGTCCTGCAAAGTCGTGAAGAAAAAGTAAGATTGACCACTGATCAGACGGCCATTTCAGTGAAAAAACGGCCTCAAAACTGCTATTTCGCACAAAATACGCAGGTTTTACGGCTTTTTTTAACAGCTGATATTTCACTGCAAAGCCCCGTAGATCGGGGCTTTCAGCCGATCCAGGGATCAAACGCAACGCGATTGATTAGCAAACAATGCCTTGGGGGGGCTCCCAAGTCGAACATTTCGACTATGATAGCCCAGTGTGCCCAGTTGGCCTGAGCAGCACAGCACTACTGAAAATATATGTTTCTTGGAGATACACCATGTCTAATCGCCAAACCGGCACCGTTAAATGGTTCAACGATGAAAAAGGCTTCGGCTTCATCACTCCTCAAGGTGGCGGTGACGACCTGTTCGTACACTTCAAAGCTATCGAAAGCGACGGTTTCAAAAGCCTGAAAGAAGGCCAGACCGTTTCCTTCGTGGCTGAGAAAGGCCAAAAGGGTATGCAAGCTGCACAGGTTCGCGGCGAGTAATTCCCCGCTGAGCTAAAAAAACCCCGTCCATGTGGCGGGGTTTTTTATGGGCGATGCAAAAACCGCAGGGCAATCAGCCGCAATTGACCCGAGTGATCACCAGGTTGTTATCGGTGTTCAGGTTCAAGCGGTCGGAGCGATACTCCAGCGTGATCATATCGTTGGGCTTGAGAATGCGTGCATTCTGCGCACCCGCACGCGTACGGGCCTGCTCCAGCAACTGGGGCGAGGCTTTCTGGCCGATTGCAAACTCGGCGGCCTTCGACTCACAGCGGCTATGACCGGCATCGGTCGCGGTGGCGTCTTTGCCTGGCTCAGAGGCACCCGGGGTGCTGCAACCCGCCAATGCGAGTGCTGCCAACAAAGTACCGAATGATGCGAGCTTCCAAGGCATGAAGCCTCCTATGATAAAAAATGGACAGAGATCGTGCGACAGCAGTCAAAGCGATTGGTTTCAAGACGTTAACCGCCTGCGCGCAAGTCTGCCTCACTCACAGCAGCCAAGCGCCCTGTCAATCGTGACTAGATATGAACGCACCTAGTAGATATCAATGTAGTCAGAAGAAGGTGTAGGCCAATTCTGCTTCAGCGCGTTAAAAATCTGCATGACCCAGACTTCGTCGCTTGCCGCGACGATGCCGACATACCCGGAGCCCTTTGACCAAGTCTCCAGGCGAAAGAGCAGGCCGTCGATATCAACGCCTCCCACGGTCCCCGAGGAAATATAGGCAATACCCTTCTTGGTAACCCGCAGTTGGGTATGTTCATCGTCACTGGCGCTGGCAAGCAGTTCGCGCACGGTCGCCTGGGTGAGGTCCTCAGGGTTGTTCAAATTGATCTGCACGCGTTGTTTCCTGGCTATTGGACAGGCCGGCAGTGTCGCACACCCCCTCCTTCATGCCTAAGTAGCAGTGCCAAATGCCGCGTAAAATGCTTAACTGCGCCCGCTGGTACCGCATTCCAGCGCATTGCCCAGTACTTTCAGCCCGTGAGACGTCCATGACCACCGTAACGATCCAAGCCGATATCAAAGCCAAGTGGCCCCAGGGGCAAAGCTCCTATAGCCCCGGCAGCCCCGAAGAACTGGCGATCATTGGTATCGACCTGTTGGTCAAGGAACTGGGAACCCAGGCGGCACAAGCGTTCATCGGCCAGATATTCGAGAAATACCCGGCCGACTACATGGGCGCACAACAATAAGAACCGGCCGGCGAGCGCCGACCGGTAAAACGTATTACTTCAAACGCGCCAGACGCTCGGTCAGCAGATCGAAGAAGCCCTGGGCGTCGCCGTTCTCCACCCAGAACACATTCTTCTCCTGCTTGAGTCCGTCATACCAATCGACGATGGTCTGGCCGAAAGTCGGACCTTCGCGGCTGTCTACGACCATATTGGCCTGACGACCGCTGAACAGCGAAGGCTTGAGCAGGTAGGCAACCACGGTGGCATCGTGGACCGGGCCGCCCGGAATGCCGTAGTGCTCCATATCACCCTTGACGTACTCATTCAGAATACTGCTGACGACCTTGCTCGCGTTGTTGTTCAGGTCCGCAATTTTTTTCAGGCGCGCATCGCTGGTGAGGACTTTATGGGTCACATCCAACGGCAGGTAAGTCAACTTCACACCGCTTTTGAGCACGATCTCAGCCGCGACTGGATCGGCGAACAGGTTGAACTCGGCCACCGGTGTGATATTGCCGCCATTGAAGTGCGCACCACCCATCACCACCACTTCCTTGATGCCTTGGGTGATTTCCGGCGCCTGGGTCAGTGCCAGCGCCAGGTTGGTCTGCGGCCCGAGCATGGCGATGGTAATACTGTGCGGCTTGGCGCTGCCCAGGGTCTTGATCAGGTAGTCAACGGCATTGCCTTCGGCCAGGCCTTTTTTCGGTTCGTGCACGGTGACACCGGAAATGCCTTCCTTGCCATGGATGTTCTCGGCATAGATCGGCTTGCGCAACAGCGGCGCGGGCGCACCTGCATACACCGGGATATCCTCGCGCCCTGCCCACTCGCGCGCCAGTCGTGCATTGCGGGAGGTCTTGTCCAGGCGCACGTTACCGGCGACGGTGGTCAGCGCACGAATACTCAACTCCTCTGGCGAAGCCATGGCAAACAACAGCGCCACCACATCATCGGCGCCCGGATCAGTGTCGATGATCAGGTCGATTTTTTCCGCCGCCTGGGCGCTTGCTGCTGTGAGCGCGGACAAAAGCAGGACACTCCGGAACAGGTTTTTCAGGGTAGGTAGACCACGTTGCATAAAGCACTCCTTGTCATAGGGGGGGACGCTAGAACGTTACGCCGGACACCAGCGCGATATTGCAGTAAGGCTGGCATTCGCCGGTGCGCACAACCGCGCGGGCGTTGCGACTCAGTTGTTTGAACTGATCATGGCTGAGCAGGCGCCGTTCACCCAGCGCGGCTTGCTCTGTGAGTGTATTGAGTTCGGCCAGCGCCGGCGGTTGCTTAAGCAGGATTTCTTCGGCCAGTACGTGGCTTTCTACCTGCATTTCGCTCAGCACAATGCGTAATGTGCTGATGAAATCCGGAATGCCCTGGGTCAGCGCCAGGTCGATCAGCTCCACACCGGGAGGTACCGGCAGGCCGGCATCGCCGATGACCAGGATGTCACCATGGCCCAGGGACGCGATCACGCGTGACAAGGCGATATTGAGCAGTGGGGTCTTTTTCATGAGGGCACAAAACCTTGGACGTCGTGCAGCGTAGGAATGGAAGGCTGAGCGCCGTTACGGGTGACCGACAGCGCTGCCGCGACCTGCCCAAAACGAATGGCCTCGGACTCGCTCTTGCCGGCAGCCAGCGCAGCGGCAAAGCCACCGACGAAGGTGTCGCCGGCGGCCGTGGTGTCCACCGCCTTGACCCTCGGCGCGACCAGATGCTCGAAGCTTTTACCATCCGCGAACAGCGCACCCTGGGCGCCCAGAGTGATGATGACTTTACCCGCCCCCGCCTTGATCAGCGCCGTCGCGGCGACCTTGGCGCTGTCGAGCGAGTCCACCGCCACACCGCTCAGGGCGCTGGCCTCACTTTCATTGGGGATCAGGTAGTCGATCGAGGCATACCACTGCGCGGGCAGGGGGCCGCTTGCCGGGGCCGGATTGAGGATGACCGTCTTGCCCAACTCACGACCGCGCTTGAGCGTATAGCCAACGGTGTCCATCGGCACTTCAAGCTGGCAGATGATCACCTCTGCCGCCTGCAGCACAGCGTCGCAGGTTTTCAGAGACTCGGGCGTCAGCTCACCGTTGCTACCCGCCACAATGACAATTGCGTTCTGGCTGCTGTCATCCACCACGATCAACGCCACACCACTGGAACCTTCTACGGTGCTGACCGCTTGGCAATCGATGCCTTCCGCCACCAGCGCCTCGCGCAATTGACTGCCGTAGGCGTCGGTACCGATGCAACCCATCATTGCCACGTCGGCCCCCAGGCGCGCCGACGCGACGGCCTGGTTGGCGCCCTTGCCTCCTGGAACGGTGGAAAAACTTTGGCCGACCAGGGTTTCACCGGCACGCGGCAAGCGACTGGCGCGGGTGACCAGGTCCATGTTCAAGCTGCCTACTACCACTACTTTTGCTGGCATACATCAGTACTCATCAATTCGGTTCAGCGGTATTGGGCGAATACACCGGCCAGTGGCGCCGTTGACTCACGCAAAACAATACTCGGCGTCACGATACGTTGATCGATCGGCAGTTGGGGTGTTGCTATACGGTTGAGCAGTAATTCGGCGGCCATCTCACCCAGTTGCAGGATCGACTGCCCGACCGTGGTCAGCGCCGGGTAGACGTAGCGACCCATCTGAATGTCATCGAAGCCGATCACCGACAACTCGCCTGGCACGCGGATACTACGTTCAGCGGCGGCGCGCAGCACGCCAAAACCGATCATGTCGTTGCTGGCGAAAATCGCACTGGGCGGGTTCTCCGATAGCAACTGCACCGCCGCGGCGTAACCTCCGGTGCTGGTAAAATCGCTTTCCAGGATGCGATTGGCCAGCACCTCGACGCCAGCCTCGCGCAATGCACGCTGGTAGCCCGCAAGCCGCATCTGCGCCACGCGGGTATGCCCCGGGCCGCCGATACAGGCAATGTCCCGATGCCCCAACTCCAGCAAATGCCGTGTCGCGAGGTAAGCACCCTCTTCGTGATCAATGCGTACCAGATCGACATCGATACCATCCAGCGCCCGGTCGACAATCACCATGGGCGTGCGCACCGCACTCAAGCCAGCGGCAAGGCCACTGTCATCACCACCTACCGACGTCACGATCAAACCGTCGACGCGCTTTTCCAGCAGTACGCGCAAGTAACTGCGCTGCTTTTCAGCGTCGTCATCGGAGTTGCAGAGGATCACGCAGTAACCATTACGCTCGCAGTAATCCTCGATGCCACGGGCCAGCTCCGCAAAATAGGGGTTGAGGCTGTTGGGCACCAGCAAGCCGATGGTGGCCGTGGTCTTGGCCTTGAGCGAACGTGCTACGGCGCTGGGCACGTAGTCCAGTTGCTTGATCGCCGCCTCGACCTTGATGCGTACCGGCTCGCTGACCGGGCGTGTCTTGTTCACCACATGGGACACCGTGGTGTAGGAAATACCTGCAAGCGCTGCCACATCCTTGATCGTTGCCATGGTTCAGCCCCGCCGACTGGCGCGCTGGCTGCGGTAAGTATCGAGGACGACGGCGATCACGATCACGGCACCGGTAATGATGCGTTTCGTGGGTTCCGTTGCGCCGATCTGCGCCAGGCCGGCAGCCAGTACCGAAATGATCAACACACCGAAGAACGTACTGATGACCGAACCGCGCCCGCCCATCAGGCTGGTGCCGCCAATCACCACGGCGGCGATCACTTGCAGTTCCAGGCCCGAACCGGCATTCGGGTCCGCCGCCTCCAGACGCGAAATCTGGAACAGGGCAGCCACACCGGCCAACAGGCCCATCAGGCTGAACACCAGGATCTTGTAGGGTTTGGGATTGATGCCAGCCAGGCGCACCGCCTCTTCGTTGGTGCCGATACCGATCAGGTAACGCCCGAATACAGTACGGGTCAGCACCAGCTGCGCCGCAATGATCACCAGCAGCGCAATGATGAACGACGGTGAAATGCCAAAGGCAATCGGGTTGGACAGCCAGGCAAACGAGTCACCGATATAGGCGGTGCGCGAGCCGGTCATCTGGTAGGCCACGCCGCGAGCCATCTCCAGCACACCCAGGGACACGATAAATGACGGAATGCGCCAGGCCACGGTGATGGAGCCGGTGAGGGTACCGGCCAATGCGGCGCAGCCCATGCCCAGCAAGGCGGCCGGCAGCACGCTCCAGCCCCAGCCAAGAATCGCCACGCTGACCGCCGACGCCGCCAATGCCAGCACGGAACCTACCGACAGATCGATGCCGCCAATGATGAGGATGAAGGTCATGCCTACCGCCAGCACCATCAGGTCCGGAATCTGGTTGGCCAGGGTGCTGAAGGTGTCATAGGACAGGAAGTGGTCGCTGAGCACCGAGAACAGCGCAATCATCGCCAGCAAAGCACCCGCCAGGCCCAGGTAGGTACCCAGGCCATAGAAGTTGCCGCCAGTCTTACCGGGGGAAATGCTTGTTTTCATGGGGTATTCCTAGGCGCTGCTTCGTTGAGCAGCGCATTACGTTTCTGATAGCCGGCAAAGGCGGCGGCGAGCAATTCGTCCTGGGTCCAGCTGTCACGCTCGAAGGTCTGGATCAGGCGCCCGGCGGATAACACACCGATGCGGTCACAGATCAGCATCAGTTCGCGCAGGTCACTGGACACCACCACCAGTGCCTTGCCCTGGCGCGTCAGTTCGCCGAGCAAGGCATAAATGTCGAACTTGGCGCCGACGTCGATACCTCGGGTCGGCTCATCGAACAGCATCACCGAACAATCGCGCTCCAGCCAACGGCCGATCACCACCTTCTGCTGGTTGCCCCCCGACAGCTCGGAGACCAATTGCGCCGGACTGGAACTGCGGATCCGCATGGCGTCGATCTGGCGCTTGGCCAAGGCAGTTTCATCGCGGCGATTGACCAGGCCGCCGCCGGAGATTTCCGGCATGTTGCCCAGGGCAATATTGGCGCTGATGGACTGGGTCAGCAGCAGGCCCTCGCCCTTGCGGTCTTCGGTGATCAGGGCGATGCCATGACCGACCGCGTCCACTGGCGAGCGGATACTCACCACCTTGGCCGGCGAGCCCAGGGCCACCGTGCCGCTGTCGGCCAGGTCGGCGCCGAAGATCAGGCGGAGCAATTCAGTGCGACCGGCGCCGATCAAGCCGGAGATGCCATAGATCTCGCCAGCTCGCACTGTAAATGAGACGTCGCGAACCTTGTCCGAGCGGCTCAGGCCGGTCACGGTCAAGGCCGGGGCACCGATCGTACGTGGACCCAGGTCGATGTGTTCGCCCAACTCGCGACCGACCATCAAGGTAACCAGCTGCTCGCTGTTGTAATTGGCCATCGGCTCGACGCAGACCAGCTTGCCGTCGCGCAATACCGCAATGCGCTGGGCGACACGGGCCAGCTCTTCCAGCCGGTGCGAAATATAAATGATCGCCACGCCCCGGGCCTGCAGGCGGGTGATTTGTTCAAACAGCATCTCGACTTCACGGGCGGTGAGCATGGCCGTGGGTTCGTCGAGGATCAGCACATGACAGTCGCCAATCAGGTTACGGGCAATCTCGACCATTTGCTGATGACCAATGCCCAGGCTGCCAACCAGCGTATCCGGGTCGATCGCATCCAGGCCGACCTGGGCCATGGCTTCGATCGCAGCCTTGCGCAGTTGTTTGCGGCTGATCCAGCCACAGCTGCTCGGCAGATTATCCAGGAACAGGTTTTCAGCCACCGTCAGCGTCGGCAGCAGGTTGAGTTCCTGCATGACCATGCGTACGCCCAGCGTTTCGGCCTGGGTCCGGCTGCCAGGACGGTAATCCTGGCCATTGAACTGCATGTGCCCGGTGGTCGGCGTGACCAGGCCGCCGATGATCTTCGACAAGGTGCTTTTGCCTGCGCCGTTCTCACCGGTCAGCGCCAGCACTTCCCCGCGATTGAGCGTCAGGGTGATGTCGGACAGAACCGGCTGGGCATAGGTCTTACCGATACCGCTGACCGAGAGGACAGCGTTCGGGGCGGAAGATGACATAGGAAAATCTCCAGGCGCCCGCCCAGGACGAGCGAGCGCTGTTGGGTACCGCCAGGATTACTTCTTGAGGACGAGTTCGACCGGGGTTTCGATCACGCCATCTTTGGCATCGACCTTTTCACCCTTGACCAGCTTCAGCGCGTTCTGGATACCGAACACCGCTTGCTGGGCTGCGGCTTGGTCGGCAGTCGCGAGCACACGCCCGTCCTGCAGCATCGGCTTGATGGCTTCGATGTTGTCGTAGCCTACGACCAGCACCTTGCCGGCCTTGCCCGCGGCACGTACGGCAGAAACAGCGCCCAGGGCCATGTTGTCGTTACCGGCCAACAGGGCCTTGAGGTCGGGGTGTTCGCTCAGCATCGCCGACGCAACTTTCTGGCCCTGGTCGATTTCCCAGTTACCGGATTGGGTGGAAACGATCTTCATGCCTGCGGCGTCCATCGCATCCTTGTAGCCTGCGGTACGCTGCTGGGCGTTGGTGGTGGTCGGTACGCCTTCGATGATGCCAACCTTGTCACCCGCAGAGAGTTGCTTGGCCAGGTAATCGCCCACCAGCTTGGAGCCTTTGCGGTTGTCCGGGCCTACGAAAGGAATATCGAGGTTTTTGCTTTTGAGTACGTCAGGGTCAAGGCGGTTGTCGATGTTGACGACCTTGATGCCAGCGTCTGAGGCTTTTTTCAGTACGTTGGCCAGCGCTTTGGAATCGGCGGGCGCGATCACAATGGCGTTGACCTTGGAATTGATCATTTCATTGACGATGGCAATCTGTGCGCTAGTGTCGGTTTCGTTCTTGATACCGTTGGTAATCATGTCGAAATCGGCGGCGTGATCTTTCTGATAAGCCTTCGCACCCTCTTGCATCGTGACGAAGAATTCATTGGCAAGGGATTTCATTACCAGGCCGACCTTGGGTTTGGCGGCGGCGTCTTCAGCAAATGCAGAGGAGAGAGGTAAAGCGGCGGATGCGGCAGCAAGCACAGCGACAGCAAGAAGACGTCCAGCAAATGGCAGCTTCATGGGTTCACTCCGATCTTATGATTATTGTGAGCAACGCTTGCACCGAAGACCCTTCGGTAGCCCTACCACGTGGGTGGCCGATACGAGCTGCCACGGTACCCGAGGAGTGTGCCGTGAAACATCTCGCAAACGTTTGCGTTGAGCAAACTATGAGAACCTTGTCGGGATTTGTCAACGGTAGAAAACAAGCTTTCATCCAGCTCTCCAGCATTGGCAACTCCACCGAAGCCGCTGATACGTTTAAGCAAAGCCCTTTACCGAATATCCCTTGAAAAATCGACAGATGATGCCCGCCGAAGCTGTACGAGTCGCCAAGATCATCCATACAGCTTTCGGACAACCGAACACGAGAGCCCTGCATTGTTCGGAAAGCCGGACGAGGCGTCGCGCCAGCAAACTTAAATTCCGACAAAATTTGTTCTAAATCAAAACGTTAAATTAAAAAAGCAGGCACTATCGGCCTGGTACGAATCCTGCTCTTTCCCTGCACCCTGCGGCGCTCAGAACCGCCCGGGTGTTCTAGATGAACCTGCTACAGCACTCATCAAAAACCAGAGAGAAAAATAATGACATCTGCACTGAAGAACTTTGTCCCGGGCGCCCTCGCGCTCCTGCTGCTGTTCCCCCTTGCCGCCCAGGCAAAAGAAGTTGAAACCAAGACTAAATTGTCCAACGTGGTCATCCTGGCCACAGGCGGCACCATCGCCGGTGCCGGTGCCAGTGCCGCCAATAGCGCCACCTACCAGGCCGCCAAGGTCGGCATCGAACAACTGATTGCCGGCGTTCCTGAGCTTGGCCAGATCGCCAATGTACGTGGCGAGCAGGTGATGCAAATTGCCTCGGAAAGCATCAACAACGAAAACCTGCTGCAACTGGGCCGTCGCGTCGCCGAACTGGCCGACAGCAAGGACGTCGACGGCATCGTGATCACCCACGGCACCGACACCCTCGAAGAAACCGCCTACTTCCTGAACCTGGTGGAAAAAACCGACAAGCCTATCGTGGTGGTCGGTTCCATGCGCCCAGGCACCGCCATGTCGGCGGACGGGATGCTCAACCTGTACAACGCAGTTGCCGTCGCCGGCAGCAAGGATGCACGGGGCAAAGGCGTATTGGTCACCATGAACGACGAGATCCAATCGGGTCGCGACGTGAGCAAGATGATCAACATCAAGACCGAGGCATTCAAGAGCCCATGGGGTCCGCTGGGCATGGTCGTTGAAGGCAAATCCTACTGGTTCCGCCTGCCGGCCAAGCGTCACACCATGGATTCCGAATTCGATATCAAGACCATCAAGAGCCTGCCCGATGTCGAAATTGCCTACGGTTATGGCAACGTGAGCGACACCGCCGTCAAGGCACTGGCCCAGGCTGGCGCCAAGGCCATCATCCATGCCGGTACCGGCAATGGCTCGGTATCGGCCAAGGTGGTCCCTGCCCTGCAGGAACTGCGCAAGCAAGGCGTGCAGATCATTCGCTCTTCCCACGTGAATGCGGGCGGTTTCGTCCTGCGTAACGCGGAGCAACCTGATGACAAATATGACTGGGTTGCTGCCCATGACCTGAATCCGCAGAAAGCCCGGATCCTGGCAATGGTCGCCCTGACCAAGACCCAGGACAGCAAGGAACTGCAACGGATGTTCTGGGAATACTGATTCCTGGTGATCTACCTGTAGGATTGAGCTTACTCGCGAAGAACGCTAACGATAACGCGCACAGCCTGACTCACTGCGGCGCTATCACGTTTTCGCGAGTAAGCTCGCTCCTACAGTTCTTTTGTCCCACCTCTCAACAAACTCCCTTAATCGCTGTCAGACGAACTTCTTGAAATTTAAGCAGTTGCGAAATCGCCTACATTTAAATACTGTATGTGCGTACAGCCTATTAAGGAATGCTCCGTGGCAAAGCCCTCGTCCGCAGCACCCGCATCGCCTGACGCCTACCAGCGCCTGGCCATTCGCGTGCAAAAAATCATCAATTCGACCAACGCCCAGAAAGCCAAGGCAGCCTTGATCTTCCGTTTACCCGATGAGCCGGAGGACGAGTGGCAGCGTCTCCTGGAAGAAATTGCTGAAAACGACAATGTCACCCTGGCCTATCGGGATGACGGCGGCGTGCAGATTTTCTGGGTTGTGCCGAAGGAAGATTGATTGAATGAGTGCCCGCTTTATTGCCCTGTGCTGTCTGTTTTTTACCATCACCGCCCACGCCCAAGCCCCTCGAACCTTCAGCGAAGCCAAGAAAATTGCCTGGAAGCTCTACGCTCCGCAATCCACCGAGTTCTACTGCGGGTGTAAATACACGGGTAATCGTGTGGACCTGAAGGCCTGTGGCTACATCCCGCGCAAAAACGCCAACCGCGCTGCGCGCATCGAGTGGGAACACATCGTGCCTGCCTGGCAAATCGGGCATCAGCGCCAATGTTGGCAAAGTGGCGGGCGAAAAAACTGCACGCGTCACGACGAGGTGTTCAAGCGCGCCGAGGCTGACCTGCACAATCTGGTGCCGAGCATCGGCGAAGTGAATGGTGACCGTAACAACTTCAGCTTTGGTTGGCTGCCGGTGCAAAGCGGGCAGTACGGCTCATGCCTGACCCAGGTGGATTTCAAGGCCAAGAAGGTCATGCCGCGCCCTTCCATTCGTGGAATGATCGCACGCACGTATTTTTACATGAGCAAGCAGTACGGTCTGCGCCTGTCGAAACAGGACCGGCAACTGTATGAAGCCTGGAACAAGACCTATCCGGTGCAGACCTGGGAGCGCCAGCGCAACCAGACTGTGGCCTGTGTGATGGGACGAGGCAACGAGTTTGTCGGCCCGGTGAACCTGAAGGCCTGCGGCTGAATGTGGGCGGGGCTGCCGCCCACTCAGACCCTTACTGCGCGACCTTGTGTTCGATGATCTCCGACACCGTATCGGTTTTCTTGGCCCTGGCCATCTTTTCGTTAAGCAACGCCTGCCTGGCTTCGGCCTCCGCCTTGGTGGCGAACGGGCCCAGCCGCACTTCATCCTTGCCATCGACCTTCACGATGTAAAAACTGAAACCATGCTCCAGCAACCAGGCGGTCAGGTCAGTGATCGCCTGCAGCTTATGGTCCGGCGGGCCGACCCATAGATCCCATTCCTGAGCGGCAATCGCACCGGTTTGTGGCAGGCTTTCGGTCACGGCAGGCTTGGCCTTGGGGGCATCGACCGATTTACCTTCACCGCATCCGGCCAACGCCAACACCACAATTGCCATCGCTACTTTACGCACTGCCCTGCTCCTTTGAGGATCAAAGAGGCGACTTTACCATTCACTGTCTATTCTGGCCGTCATAAACGTTGGCTTAAACAATGCGAATGATGTATCGCGACCTGTATGATGCCGCCATGGGAATTAATGTCGCCTCTATGCGTCCTAAAAGAGGCAGTCACAGGGAAGCGCTTCGCAGTAAGCTACACACATCCGACACCTGCCCTGTCTGAAACATGTGTCCTTAAAAGTAATCAAGGAGAAGTCCATGCTTATACTCACCCGCAAAGTCGGTGAAAGCATAAACATCGGTGATGACATTACGATCACCATCCTGGGCGTTAGCGGCCAGCAAGTACGAATCGGCATCAACGCCCCCAAGGATGTTGCCGTGCATCGCGAGGAAATTTACCAGCGCATCCAGGCTGGCCTGACTGCACCCGACAAAAACCAGACGCCTTGAAACGCCTCAGTAGCCAGCCTTTTCGTTCATTGTAACGGCTGGCGAAAACCCAATTAGCCTGATCGCGCTTTCCGGCGTGGCCAGCGCACCTTGAGCATGGCCCTTCGCTGCAAGATGAAACTGTCAGGGCATCTGGAACTTGTCGGACTATTCGCAGCCCAATTTGTGACGCTTTTTCCTGCCATCCGAGTGCATTCAGGAGCACGTCGATGAGGCCAGCCGCGACGCCCCCACTTATTACCCGATCCTGGCTGATCGCCCTGCTGATCGGCTTGGTTTTCCTGGCGCTCGGGTATGGGCTGAGAGTGGAAGCTGAACGGGCCTTTCCCGATGACCACGCCTGGCTGGACTTGACACTTCTGCTGTGTGGTTACTTGCTGGTATTCTGCCTCAAGCCCATCCAAAAGGTAATTTTGCGCAAGTTGTGCCAACGCGCAGCTCATCGCGCGCACCAGCAAACGCTACGCTAAATGCTGCTGCATGCTATCGGATCGCCGGTATTTACAGTTGAGCAACAAGACCTATGCTTGGGCATGCACAGTCAGTCAAAGGTGCAGGATCAGATGGACACGCTCAGCAAATCCCAAATCGAAAAGGCCTTGGCAGACCGCCTGCCCAGCTACACGGTTGAGTGCACCCTGCATGCCGACGGTACCCTGTCAGCCGTTCTTTGCGGCCCGGAAACCGATCATTTTGCGGTTACCGGGATCGTGCGGGCGCATTATCACGGCACTGAAGCCATCAACCGGCTCGCCACAGAGATACTCAGGGAAATGGTGCTGTCGCGTCAGGGAATGAAAAACAGCCGGTTGCAAGCAGTCGCCTGCACAGAAGGCCGAGCCCGGTAAAGGCTCGGCCTTCTGCGCATCAAGGCGTCAACGGATGGACGCACAGCAAGCCATCAGCGTCGCGTAGCGCCCGCAACCCACTGTATCCCTCGATACAAGCATGCTCAGTCACCATCGGCGTCAGGTGCGCAGAGGTCACGACCATGATATCCGCCCCCGCCGCCTCCCCCGCCCGAATGCCCACGGTGGCGTCCTCGAATACCAGGCAGTCTTGCACCGGCACGCCCAGGCGCTGGGCCCCCAGCACATAACAGGCCGGATCCGGCTTGCCGCTCGCCACATCTTCGGCTGTCACTAATACTTCCGGCACCGGAATGCCCGCCGCTTGCAGTCGGCGCATTGCCAACGCCTTTGGAGCAGAGGTGACCAGCGCCCATTGATCGATGGGCAAGCCCTTCAAAAACTCCACCGCACCGGGAATCGCCACGACACCATCGACATCGTTCAACTCAGCCTCAGTGATCCACCGCGCTTCCACCTCGGGATCGACACCCGGCAAGGCCTGGCGAGTGATCGTATCAATCGCGCGGGCGCCATGAATGGTGGTCAGGAAAGCCTCCACATCCAGGCCGTGACGTTCCGCCCAGATACTCCATACCCGTTCGGCTGCGGCGATGGAGTTAAGCAGCGTCCCGTCCATGTCGAACAGGAAGGCGCGATAGCGCCGGGTAAATACAGTTGGATTCGGGATGGACACTACGCGGCTTCCTCATCAGCTGGCCCCGTGCAATCTACGGATCACCTTCACGCTTGTAAACGCTGAGCCCCCTCAAATCGCCCGCGTATCGGTCTCACGTCAAGAATGACGAACTTGTCATGATCCTGTTGGTTGGCTGTTGGGATCGCCTGGTTACCGTGAACTCACTGCCACTGCGGCAGCCAATCCGTAACGAGAGATACCACCATGAAACTGTTTACCCTCGGTGTTGCCGCCCTGCTCACCACCGGCTCGGCGTTTGCTGCCGACACGGTCCCTGCCTCCAACGTCATTCATGACAAGACCGGCTTCTTCGTACACCTGGATGTCGCCAAGGTAGTGTCGAGTACCGACACCTACGGCCAGTGCGGGGTCGTACCGGCGCAATTGCGTTACCTGGATCACCAGGGACGCGAACATGTGCTGGATTACCAGGTCCAGGGCATCGGTTGCGCCAGTGATAATTGATCGGGCTACACTTGCGCCACCTATTGAAGCAGGGGCATCTGCCATGAACATCCTCGTAGTCGAAGACGAACCCAAGGCCGGCAATTACCTGCTCAACGGCCTTCAGGAGCTGGGCCACTCTGTAAGCCTGGCCCGCGATGGCGTGGATGGCTTGCACCAGGCCCTGGAGACGCCCTTCGACGTAATTGTGCTGGACGTGATGATGCCGAAGATGGATGGCTGGGAAGTGCTGCGCCGCCTGCGTAAAGAAGCCGATACGCCGGTGCTGTTCCTCACCGCCCGGGATGATATCGCCGACCGCATCAAAGGCCTGGAACTGGGTGCCGACGACTACCTGATCAAGCCCTTCTCCTTCGCCGAGCTGGTCGCACGCCTGCGTACCCTCAACCGCCGCGGCCCCAGCCGCGAGGAAGAACAGCTGCACATCGCCGACCTGCACATTGACGTGCTCAAGCGCCGCGTCACCCGTGCCGGCACGCGCATTACCCTGACCAACAAGGAATTCGCCCTGCTGCACCTGTTCGCCACGCACCAGGACCAGGTGCTGTCCCGCTCGTTGATCGCCTCGCGGGTGTGGGACATGAACTTCGACAGCGACACCAACGTAGTGGATGTGGCCGTAAGACGCCTGCGCCTGAAAATCGACGACCCGTTCCAGCTCAAGCTGATCCACAGCGTGCGGGGCATTGGCTACCGCTTCGATACCCAGCCATGAACCGTCATCGCCACTATTCCTTGACCCTGCGCCTGGCACTGATCTTCGCCTTGCTCGCCTTCGCTTTGCTGGCAACCCTGGGCGTGACGTTGTACCGCGAGCTGGAGCGTGAACTGATCAAGCGTGACGACGCCGCGCTGATCTCGCGCGCCAACCAGCTGCGCAACCTGCTTAATGACGGCAACACCCTGGAGCTGATCAAGTCCAAACCGGAGCTGTTCCAGAACATGCTGGGCAACAGTGAGTCGGTATTGAGCATCGCCGCACCCGGGCAGCAAGCGTTATTGCTGGTGAACCCTGGCAACATCCAGATTCCCCCGGTGTCGCCCGTGACGAAAGACCATGCGCTTGGGCTTGCCGACGTGCAGCATTTCCTAGATGTGAGCGGCGTACCGTTGGCCACAGTGGCGGCGACCATCGATACCGGTGACCTGGGCAGCCTGCAAATCACCGTCGGGCGCCTGATGGCCGAGCGCACGACCATGCTCGCACGTTATCGCTTGAACGTATTCATCCTGGCCAGCATCGCAGCGGTGATCCTCGCCTTGGTCGGTTATGTGCTGGTACACCGTGGGTTGCTGCCGTTGCGGCGCCTGGCCAGCCATGCACAGGGCATCGGCGTCAGTAACCTGGCCGAACGTCTCGACAGCCACGGCGCTCCCAAAGAACTGCTGCCGATGATTGATTCCTTCAACACCATGCTTGAACGGCTGGCCAAGGGCTTTACCCAACTGGGCCAGGTCTCCACCGATATGGCCCACGAGCTGCGCACCCCCATCAACAATTTGCTCGGTGAAACCCAGGTCGCCCTGCAACAGAGCCGCAGCATGGAGAGTTACCAACAACTGCTGGCCTCTAACGTCGAAGAGCTCGAACGCCTGGCGCGGATGCTCGATAACATGTTGTTCCTGGCCCGTACCGACCCTGCCAGCGCCTTGCGCCAACGCCAGGAGCTGGACGCAGCGGATGAGGTGGAACGCATCGCAGATTATTTCGAGGGGCTGGCCGGTGATGTGGGCATGCACATCGTTGGCTTGGGCGAAGGTGTGATCTGGGCTGAACCGATGCTACTGCGCCGGGCCCTGGCGAACCTGTGTGCCAATGCCATCAAATATGGCGCGCCGAACACCGAACTGAATATCCAGGCAATCCCGACGACCGAAGGGATCCGCCTGAGGGTCAGCAACCACGGCCAAACCATTGCCGCCGAGCATTTGCCCAGGTTGTTCGAACGCTTTTACCGGGTGGATGAGTCCCGCGGGTGTTCGTCCCAGTCCAATGGGCTGGGACTGTCGATTGTGGCGACCATCATGCAGTTGCATAACGGCCGCTATGGCGTTACCAGTGAAGGCGGCGTGACGTGCTTTGAATTGTTTTTTCCAAAGCGCAACGCGTGATACCTCGCCCGCTCAATCCAAGGCCCCGTTCAGCACTTCGTAGATGATACCGGTGGCAATGGCCACCAAGATCAAGTCGGTTCCCGCTTGCTGCCATTCATAACCATCGTAATGGGGCAACCGTCCCAACAGGCGGCCGTCGAGCTTCTTGGCGATACCGGGTGGCAGCGGCTTGCCACGCGCCAGGTTCTTCTGGATACCTGGTGGCAATGCAGGCCCTGGGCTCCAGTAATCCCGATAACCGCCCAACACATTCAGTACGCTCCCTCGATCAACGCTGGGGCCATGACCACCTGAGCCGCCCTTGCCTTTGAGCTTGTCTTGGCCCTGCCCTCCCTGATTACCTCCCTTGTTATTGCCCTGCCCTCCCTGACTATTGCCTTTGTTATTACCCTGCCCTTGCTCTCCCTGGCTATTACCCTTGTTATTACCTTGGCCCTTGCCATTACCGGGATCAGCCAGGGCAAGACCGCTACTCGCAAACAACGCGAGGGACAACGCGACAGACACGAACTTCGGGCATTTGATCATGATGGTTTTCCAAGGTGGATACGCTTGTGAACTATAGCCGAAGTTGCCCCACCTATATGCGCAGCCCAGCCGTCAGCTCACCTGCCCACCTGTTTCCACGACATCGGCCTGGGTGAGCCAAGCCGTAGAGACCGCCAGCCGCAAGCCTTCAACCTGCGAAGGTTGG
Organism: Pseudomonas libanensis; assembly: GCF_001439685.1. GTDB lineage: Bacteria > Pseudomonadota > Gammaproteobacteria > Pseudomonadales > Pseudomonadaceae > Aquipseudomonas > Aquipseudomonas libanensis. The sequence goes on along the minus strand of NZ_JYLH01000018.1, from coordinate 60,775 downwards.
CCCGGTGGTGGAGAGCTCGGGATATGGATAAACCCACTGCGTATTCCGGCCCCAACCAGCCGATGCTGCAAAAGATAGAACACCTGGTTGCACACGAAGGTCCCCGCCGTTTGCGAAACCGCTGCCGCAACACCCGCCTCGCGCAGCGCCTTGACCATGGCCTTGATCGGCAACGTCGAGAAGTACGCAGCCGGGCCATCGACCACTACCGCCGTATCAATCGGTTGTTGCCCGAGATTATCGGGGATGCGCGCGTCGTTGATATTGATCGCCACCCGCTCGATGGACATCTCGCTGCGCCCAGGTGCCAGGCCGGTTGCAACCACCATTGCCGGGTTCAACTCGCTGATCAGTTGGGCCAGGTACTCGCCTGCGGTGGCAAAGGCGCACGGCAAGCAACGCGCGACAATCTGCACACCCTCGACCACTTGCACGCCATCGAGCTGTCGCGCCGCCTCCCAGGAGGGGTTCACCAAGTCGTTATCAAAGGGCTCGAAGCCCGTCAGCAACACCGTTTGCATATGAGCCTCACATCAACAGATAAAGCAGCACAATATTGACCACCAGCATCATCAGCGCCGTGGGTATCTGGGCCTTGATCACCGCGTTTTTATCAGGCAGCTCCAATAGCGCTGCCGGTACGATGTTGAAGTTGGCCGCCATCGGCGTCATCAGCGTACCGCAGTAGCCGGAAAACATGCCGATCGCCGCCATCACCGCGGGGTTGCCGCCATAAATCCCCACCAGTACCGGCACGCCGACGCCACCTGTCATTACCGGGAACGCCGCGAAGCCATTACCCATGATCACGGTAAACAAGGCCATGCCCAACACATACACCATCACCGCCACCAACTTGTAATCCAGGTTGATATAAGTAGTGGTGACGTGGGCGACAGCGGTGCCCACCCCGGCTTCATTGAACAGCAAGCCGAGCATCGCCAGCATCTGCGGCAGCACCATCGCCCAGCCCAACGCCTCGGTCAGGCGGCGCGATTCGCGCAAGGCTTGTACCGGCGTATCGCGGGTCAGCCAGCAGGCCAGGCCCAGGGCAATCAGGCAGCCGATGCCGAGGGACACAAAGGTGGTGTTCTTCGGGTCCAGCAGCGGTACACCGCCGATTTCAGTGTGCTTGAGCAATACCGAGCCAATCACCGTGGTCAGCGGGATCGCCAACGCCGGGATAAACAACTTATGGCCCAGGCGCCCGGCACTGGCTCGGGACGCCTTGTCGTGCAATTCGGCGTGCTGGCCACGACCTACACCGCCCAGGCCTGCGATCAACGCCATCACCACCACACCGACACCGATGACCACCGAAGGCAGGCGCTCACCCACCAGGAAGGGTATGGCAAACAGCAGCCAGAACAGCGCACTGGACCAGCGCTTGGGATGGGAACGATCGAGCAGGATCATGCCCGCGGTGATCAGCAACAGCACACCGGCCAGCCAGTACAGGTATTGAATGGAAATGATCATTGCGCAGTCTCCGCCGGGGCGGTGGCAGGGCTCATCTCTCGGGTCAGGCGGCGATCAAAACGATGCAGGCGGATAGCGTGAATGATGAAGGCACAGATCGCCGTGGGAATGCCCCATACGGCAATGTGCAACGGTTCCACATCAATGCCCGAACCCAACAGGAAGGTATGCATCAACGCAATCGCACCGAAAGCGACAAAAATATCTTCACCAAAAAACAGCCCGACGTTGTCGGTGGCCGCGCACATGGCCAATACCTTATGCCGCAGCTTGTCCGGCAGCTTGCCGTAGCGTTTTTCCGCCGCGCCTTCGGCCATCGGCGCCAACAGCGGGCGCACCATTTGCGGATGCCCGCCCAGGCTGGTCAGCCCCATGGCGGCCGTGGATTCACGCACAAACAGATACATGATCAGCAAACGCCCAACCGTGGCGCGCTCGAAGCGGGCGATCCAGTTCTGCGCATGCAGGCGCAGCCCATGGCGCTCCAACAGGCCAATCACCGCCAGCGGCAGTAACAGAATCAATTGCAGGGCACGGGTCTGAAGGAAGCCATCGCCCATGGTGGCGAGAATTTTTTCCAGCGGGAACTGGGCGGCGAACCCAGTGGCGATGGCGGCCGCCGTGACCACCAACAGCGGATTGAAGCGCAATACAAAGCCGACCACGATGACAAGTACGCCGATCAACGGCCATAAGTTCACAACTGTTTGCATGGCGGAGAGGTCCTTTAGTGCGCGCTGCGGCGCCATTACAGCAGGATGTGGGCAAAGGGCTCACAGCATGAATTGGCGTGCAGTCGGCTCGGTTTTTTATTGTTGACCCGGAAGGTCGAGCGTCAGTGGCGGCAACTTTGCTGCCTGGGGGCGGGGGGTGTCCAACAAGAAAAATTGTTGCTGCAAACCAATAATTTTTGTGGGGGATGGCACCACGCAATCGGGCGCCATGGGACGGATTCAACCCAGGCTTTTCGGGAAAAGTCGCGCAGGTGAACCGACGAGGCACCCACCATCGGTTCAGCCGTATGAATTCCCAAACAGGATCTATACTCCACGATGCAGCTGTGTGTACTTGCAGTTCGTTCACGGTGTTATGCCGACAATGAGGGCTCGCGCTATGTATGCCGGACAAATGAGTAATATGGCGACCACCTTTGGCGAGATACGCTGCCAGATGGTCGCCCAGATAATTTGCCTGCTGTCGGTGGCTACGCTGTTCTGCTGACCCACCCTTCAATCCTGAAAGTACGCCGCGAGGCGTCTGCGGGTGACCATTGCCCAAATTCCAGCCAATCGGCATAGGGGGCGGCCTTCACAGGCCGCTCCCCTGCCACACCACCCGGCATGCGGGTCCGCACCGGGCGGTTCGAGAGATTGAGGTTATGAGAGACGTACTAATCCCAGCCTGTCGAACCACGCAATAGTAAGCACGCGATTCAGCTCCAGACGACTGTTATGCCACCAGCGGCAGGTGTTTCCTGCCACCTTCTGCGCCGCCTGGTTACTCGCGCCAAGTGCTCGCAACTCGCGATATGTCGTCGTTCCGCGCTTCCATTGTTTGAGCTGGATAGCTCGCAATCGGTGTCGCATCCATTCGTCCAGCTCACGCCAGACGGCTGTGGTTTGCGACAACCCGAAGTAAGTTTTCCAACCCAAAATGTAAGGGCGCAGCTCATCGACGATTTGCTGCAAGCTACGACCACACGAGCGTCGGGTGTACCAGCGTATTCGCTGCTTGAACTGCTTCTGCGCTTTATAAGAGGCAGCACGCTTAACTTCGTCGCGGTATGACCACAACTCAAAGCCCAAAAACTTGCGACCAAACGCGCTCGTCACCGCACTCTTACTCGCGTTGACGCAGCTTTTCATACAGACGCTTCAGCAAATCCATCACCCGTTGCCCCGCCTTCTGACTACGAACATAAACGTTCGCATCGTCGGCATAGCGCACGAAGTAATGACCTCGACGTTCAAGCTCCCGATCCACTTCGTCCAGCAGCACATTCGCCAGCAACGGCGACAGCGGGCCGCCTTGCGGCGCCCCGCAGCGACTTTTCTCGACCACGCCATTGATCAGCGTTCCCGCATCCAGATACGCACGAACCAGCCGGGTAACCGCCCGATCCGCGATCCGTTTGCGTAAACGATCCATCAAAATATCGTGGTCGGCCCGGTCGAAGAATTTCTCCAGATCAACATCCACCACCACTTTACGTCCTGAAGAAACATAGCGCTGAGCCGCTAAAACGGCGCCCTGCGCACAGCGTCCAGGACGGAAGCCGTAGCTGTGTTCACTGAAAGTCGGATCGAGTAATGGCTGCAAGACTTGCAGCAATGCTTGTTGGATCAAACGATCGGTGACCGTTGGGATACCCAACTCGCGTTGACCGCCGTCGGGTTTGGGAATGGTTACACGCCGTACCGGACTGGGCCGGTAGACACCTGATAGAAGCTGTTCACGAATCGCCGCCCATTGGGTCAGCAGGTACTCGGCCGTCTGATCAATATCCAGACCGTCGACCCCCGCCGCACCTTTGTTGGCCTTGACCCGTTTCCACGCCCGCTTCAGGTTTTCTCTCGCAAAGGCCCGCTCCAGCAGCCCTTGCCCTGCGTTGTCGGTTTCATTTTGCGGGCGATTGACCTCGTCGCTGACGGAGCTTCTCACGGCTTCACCGTTCGCAGTCTCCATCAGCCCCGCGTTTGGCAGGCATCTGACTTCCGGTCTTTCGCATCAACATGGCCTATAACGCTTTCTCTCGTTCGGCCCTTCGTCAAAAAAAGACTACTACGGCCTCTGCTGACTTCTCGCTCCGGCTTGCACCGTCGCCCTTTCAGGCATGAGGCGAGATCTCCCCAGGTAAGAACGCAATCCTTCGCCGCCCTTGGCGCCGTGGATGTCGATCTTGCGTGCTGCGCCCATGCTTTCCTCCAGGCAATAAAAAACCGCCTCAAGGGCGGCGTATGACTATCAACTGGCCTCGCTAAAGGATCTTGTCCCAAGGGATATGCCCAGACAGATATCCAAGCGCAAACACAAGCGCCACGCTGCAAAGAAGAACGAATCGCCACGCTGGCATCTTCGTCGCCATGTCTCGTACCTCTCGTATGATTTTGCTATAGTCCAATGATCCTTCTTCTCCATACCTGACTTATGGGGCGGGATATAAAAACCCCCGGCACGCTGCAAACGTCCGGGGGTTTTGCTTTTTTGGCCCGGCGATCTGCTGATCATCTGCGGGCCAGGGTGTCGGTTTCCCGACAATTTGATGTGTCCCGGTTGTAGTGGGTGATTTTGCATCCCCGCCAAATCCAAGACTTTTAATCAAGTTTAAAAAAACAGGTTACATCTGGTCCTCGGCGTAGATAGCGGCACTGATGATCGCGCCGCCCACCCGCCGTTTTCCGTAGCACAGTGGTACCGGGTTACCCGATGCCGTGGTGTTCTTGGCGCTGCCGAATGCGTAGCCCGGTGTGTTCTCTGGCACTGCGCTGGTCTTAAGTCCGCCAGCCTGGGGGCTGAGCATTTGGATTACCCCGCCCAGAATCATAGATCCACCCATCATGATCAAGGCAGAACCGAACGGTGCGCCGGCGCCGAAGGTGCCGCCGGTGATGACAAGGCCAACAACAATCAGCACCGCACCGATGATGGTTTGTAGTGCTCCGCCTCGCTTGCTCCCAGTGATTACTGGCGCAATGCGAATATCGCCCTCGCCAGTGAATCCAAGCTCCTTTTCCGCCAGGTTCGTCTTGCCGCGAAAGACTGCAAACTCAATACCTCTGGATTTTGCATTGGATAGGAAGCGCTCAAACCCTGGTATTTGGACGCAGAGAGCCTTAACCGCCTCAGCCGGTGTCCTTACGGCAATTCGGAAGGACCGACCAAACTGTCGAAGCTGTCCATAGAGCATAATCGTGGTTATGGGCTGATAATTGATGGAAAGCGCCGCCATGTACTTTTCTCCGGGCAGCAAAAAGGCCCGCCGAAGCGAGCCTTGAATAAATTGCTGATCATCTAAAGGCAGCTTTGCAGCGCCGTCAGCCTTTTGTTGGCAATCCAGTTACCAACCACCGCGTAATACTTCGCCAATGAACCAGTTCCCTGGGGCTGGATATCGACGAAATATTGGGAGCCTTCTGTGAAGACCGTGTATCCAGTATCGCGCCCCGGCTGAAGCGTTGCGCCAGGTGTGCCGCCGAATATCGATTGGTTCTGCCATTCGTAATGAACGCATTTAGCCAACTCCGCGTCGGCTTTCTTCGATGTCAGCACTTTGTACGGTCCCTCTTGGCGAGCCTCGTTTATCGTTGGCGCCATACACCCCGCCAGCATCGCTACCGCCACCGCCGCTATCAAAATCCGCATGTCGTTCCCTCGTTGGTTTGGCGGGACTGTAGCACTAGAGGGCAGAGACAAGGAGCTGCACGCCAACGTCAGCTGAATATCCACCAAAGAACAGCGGCGACTATCAGCCACGCAACAACATGAGCCCATAAAGGGGTAAATACCGCAGGTTGGGCCGCCCTATTGCCTGTCACGTAGAGCTTTGACGAGGAAATGCCGGTACCTGGAATGCTTGTAGTGACTCGCGCCCCACGCTTGCCAAGGTTAACAGTGCTGCCTTTTCCGCCTAAGGATGTACTGATTCCACTTTTGCTCAGGTTGATCTTCACGCCCGGGGCAATTTTGATGCTCTTTCTGATGCGCAACGCCATGACTCGTCTCCTTGAGGAAGGCAGTGAGCCATCATCACTTAGTGTTCAAATAGATTCCAGTGTGTTCAAGCATCCAGTGTGGATGGAATGCCAGTAACCGAGCAGATGCTTAGCGTAGTAGCGTTGTGCCTCTCTTGCCCCCCACAGAAAGGAATCACTATGGCGCTCTTCACAGAAGAATCGTTGCAGTACCTCGAGAAAACAACACCCACCTTGCTCGGTAGCGCACCTTGGAATTCGTTGTTCGGCCCGGGTGAGAAGGTGCTTGTTTCCGGCATATATCGGTGTGAGGGCTGTGGTGACGAGATTACTTCAAACAAAGGCGATCCATTTCCCCCTCAGAATACGCACCAACATCCTGGCGTTTTCGACAGCAAAGTCCAATGGCGTTTGATCGTCGAAACTCAAACGAAAGGCTAAAGGATTCCCCAGTCCTTCGCCTGCAAGCCCAGGGACTGGGATAGCGCCAATATCGGCGCGTTTATGACCTGGAGGTCAATGTGAGTCAACAACCTGTAACTCAAATCGATGACGCCGCGATGCAGCTTACCAACGGATTACTCGCACTTACTCACGTTCTTGCTCAAGTAAACCCCGACCTAACTAAGGGCTTTCTGGGTATGGCAATGCATGGATCAGTGCAAGCAGGACACGGTGACAGCATACTCAAGGCAATTTGGGAAAAAGCATTTCCCGGCGCACCGCTACCTGTCGCCTTATCTCCAGAAGATTTCGCTAAGCGATTTGGCGGCTCGAGCTCTTAACATCAACTGAAATGACGGCATACCGAGCGCAAGCATGCGGCTATTGCAGAGCTGACCCGCGTGATGCGCTCATCTGCGCCCGAGCGGTTCCTGCACTGCGCTGTGGTGACTTGGGCACTGCCTCGGCTTCTTGGTGTTGATGGCAAGCGCTCCACCAACGTTCTACCAGCTGGCTGGTACGAGATGGACAACTGGTCGAACGAGCCGCACCCAATCAAGACGCAGGAGCGCTGGAGGCGTGACATACGCAAGGCGTTGGAGCGCGAAGTGGACTAGGCCTTGGTGTTCGCCCAGGCGTTGTTGGATGCGGAAGGTCTCATTTTCACGCAGCGGGACGAAACGGAACTCAATGGGACACAAGCCGCTTAACGGCAACCGAGCCAATGAGCCATTATTCACCCATCCTGTCATTCCTGCGTGTGTAGGAGTGGATCAAAAGAGCCCGGCCATCGTGTCGGGCTTTTTTGTGCCTCGAAAACTGACTTCACCTGTGCCGAAGTTGACAGCGCTCAAGGGTTGGGCAATGGTTGCGCTCTATTCAAAATGGAGCAGTACCGATGCGAAAGATACTCGCCATAGCAGCACTCTTGATGTCCACCTTCACACTTGCAGATGATCGTGTAACGGTTTCCGATATTCATACAGGCAAGGCTCCTGAAGGATTTGTCGCGGTAATGGGCACTGCTCACAACAACACGAATGCCCAGCTGGGTTCTGTATTTGTGAAGTTCAAGCTTTATGACGCAGCCGGGAATGTAATCGGTAATACAGTGGCTCACGCAGCGGACATTGGCCCTGGTGAGAACTGGAAATTTTCAGCACCTACCACCGCACCCTTTGCTCAGGCAAAGCTAAGCAGCATCGATATCTACTGATTCAGTATTCTGAAAGCCCGGCCAAGCGCCGGGTTTTTGCTGTAAGTGATCTCATTATGGTATTACCTCAGGCTCGAAAAAATTGAGCTCAGGAGAGCCATATGAGAAGAAATTTGAATCATGTAAAACACCTGCTGGACCTCGTCCAGGCACATGCAGACGAGGAGGGGATTAGCATGATTGACCTGTTGCCCAAGTGGGAGGAATCTAGCGGAAATCCAGAAGTCTCTCTTCTTGAGCCTGAGTTGATCTATTTAGTCAATCGCTGTGCGGATGCGGGGTATCTGGCCGTAATCGGCGGTCACTCAGTCCAGTTGACCTGGGCAGGCCATGACTATTTGGATTCTGTTACGGTCAAGCCACTCGCCTGATAAGCCTGATTACCCCAAGAGCCTCGCCATCGTGCGGGGCTTTTTCGTTTTCGGCTCCACCACACCCATTACTCCGAGCTGGGAGAGCTGTGTGAGCCGATTCAATTCCCGAACATGCCCCACGGAGTAGTGCATGGAGTATTACAGCGCCTGCTCGACAAGATCGACAGGTTCGAATTGTTGATTGCGGGCCTGATTGGGGCTGTTGTTGCGAGCTGGTGGCACAAGGACGACTTGTCCGACTGGCGCGCCTGGATGGTGTTCTTGGTCACCGAGGTGGCCTGCTCGCTGTACCTGACGAGCATGGTAAGCGCCTACCTGAATGTCACTGAGCCCAAGATCGTCGCCGGGATTGGTTTTCTCTTGGGCACGTTCGGCGGTTCGCTCCTGGCAGCAATCAACCGAGCCATCAAAGCCGCTGACCTCTGGGCGCTTATCCGCCAGCGGTTCGGGGGAGGCAATCCACCATGAATCTTGAACTGATCAACTCCATCGCCTGCGGCCTGATCGCAGCCTGGGCGACCTGGTGCGTACTGAGCGGGAAGGTGAGGGACGGCATCCTCGGGAAGCTGATCTACTCGACGATCGCCATCAGCGGCTTTGTCGTTATGGCGCGCGGCCAGAACATCTTCTTCGGCCCGACCAGTGCTGGCCTGACGCTACATGTCGCCCTGGCCCTGGCCGGAGCCCGCCACATCTTCATGGTTACGTATTGGCAGCGGGTGAGGGTCTGGCTGTGTCGTATGTTGAATTGCGAACAATGCATGGTAGATAAGGGAGAACTTGGCAGTGGAGAGAAGTAAAATTTTCAGCATTTGGGAGGAGGGCTTTCGCGAGAGCAGTCGATAGGGACTGCATGTGCAATACTCGCCTTTTGCATTAAAAAGGCACAATACGATGGACCATTCTGAAAGAACTTGGGCGCTTTACGGTCTTCTCCATGTCACGTTTTCTGGGTTTGAGTCGCTCCTCGATTACCAATTTGTGCACCATACCCAAACACCCCTGGAAGAATTTCCTAAGGAGTTTGGTCGGAAGACAATTGGAGCCAAGATTCTTACATTGAAGGCATTGTTAAGCGCCCACCCTAGCTTGGCAGATACGGTAACGAAGGCTGAAGCTTTGTTCGCGGATTCGAAACGGAATACGTTTGCCCATGGCCGATTTTTCACTAGTAAAAATGCCGGAGGGGTGAAAGCGGTCAATGCGCGGACTTACCCTGTCTTACCAGAAGATATTGTTGACCTGACTCAGGCTCAGTTTATTGATTTTTGTTCTTCTCTCTCAAAAGCTGTTCACGACTTCCAAGTCGAGCTCGGCATTTCAGAGGAGGCTCTGAATACCTTTGTGCACAAGGTGACCTCCACAAAAAAATAATCCCGGAAAAGCACTATTAATGGTGATGTGCCGCAGGTGAGTGCGGCACGGATGGATCACTTGGCTTTCAGGGCTTCTTGAATCTGATCAACGTACAATGAAAGCCGGCCAAGTTCGGTTTCAAGATCGTGTGGTTTTCCGGAAGAAACGGCGCCTAAGATCAACTCAAGCGCAATCGCGCCTGCAACACCGCGCTGACTATCCGGCGCGAGTCGGTTGTAAGAAAGGTTCCCGGTTGTTGCTATTGCTTTCAAAGCTTCAGACATGCTGCTTTCCTTCCGTTGAGTCGATCCTCACCAATACCGGCAACGCGCCACCATTACAAGCTCAAGGTGATCCATGGACAGGCCATACCCTCCATCGTCACTGCTTGAGCAGTCCGAGCTTTCCGACTTCGGCATACGCCTGACTTCCGCCCCAGAGGTGTTTGAATGGCTCCAAGCTGAGATCCTTGCCGACACCGGCAGCATCTACAACGAAGATCATGCCCATCTACTGGATGCAGACATTCGGATCATTTGGGCGTCTTCGAGCTTCGCCAAGCAGGGACGCACAGTCCTTGGCCAGGCCGAACAGGTACCAGGCCACGGAAGAAGCGTTCAAGCGTCGTGGCCGTCCGGTGGATGAGTTCTCCCAAATCATCGGCGTTGACGTGGCCGACGCTACCCTGGAAGGCTTCATCCACTACGCCACCGCTGCACTGCGTGCCGCGATCGGTTCCAACGCTGGCATGGTGGTCTCGGCCAACATCGAGACCGATGGCAAGAAAACCCTGACTCGCGGGATGCGTAAGTTCGGCGACAAGTTCGGTCGCATTGCCCTGTGGGTCATGCACTCGTCGGCCTATTTCGACATCGTGGACGAAGCGATCGCGAACAAGGTCTACGAGGAGGCTGGCGTCGTCATCTACGGCGGTCTGCCTGGCACGCTGGGCAAGCCAGTGCTGGTGACCGATACCGCACCGGCTGACGTGATTTTCGGTCTGTTGCCGAATGCTGTCGTGATCACTGAATCCCAGGCTCCCGGCTTCCGGTCCTATGAGGTGAACGACGAGGAAAACCTCGGTATTGGTTACCGCGCAGAAGGCACCGTGAACATCGATGTGCTGGGCTACAGCTGGAAGGAAACCACTGGCGGTGCCAACCCCACCCTCGCCGCTGTTGGTTCGGCCGCCAACTGGGTCAAGCACTCGGACAGCAACAAGGTGACCGCCGGCGTGATGACCACCGCCCTGACTTAAACGGGCGATCCGCCTGGCTTTGGCCAGCCTTCAGCGCCGGGACGATATCGTCACATGGTTGAAGTTGGCTGCTGACATGGAAAAGAACACACTCACCGTCTCGCCTGGCAAAACCCAGGGCTACGATAACCCCGTACACCTAAAGATCACCATGGGGGCGGCGCTGCGGGAGGTTGTCGGAGAGTGCCTGCGTTCGCCGCTGGCATCGCCATACCTGATCCATTACAAACCGAAGGCGCGGCGCCGGGAACAGATCGACGCCAAAGACCACTGGACATCGGTCACGCCGGATTACTTGACGAAAGAGTTCAGTAAGGCCAGGGACGCAGCACACGCCTACGACCACGTACCCACTGGTGAGCGCCCCACTTTTCACGAGATCCGCGCACTGGGGTCATGGCTGTACGAACAGCAAAACTTCCCACAGGAGTACATCCAAGCGCTCATGGGCCATGCGGACGAGAAGATGACGAAGCATTATCAGGAAGGGCACGACGAAAAGAAGATCGAGTATGTCGAGGTGGGCGCCGGGTTGGCGTTTTGGGGTGGGGGTTTTGCAAAAGTTTTGCAAAAGTTTTGCAAATCGCAGAAAGCAAAAAGGGGTCACCGTTTCCGATGACCCCTCAAGACCGCCCAGCAGAGCGGATTTTGTTTGGTAGGCGCGATTGGACTCGAACCAACGACCCCCACCATGTCAAGGTGGTGCTCTAACCAACTGAGCTACGTGCCTGCTGTGAGGCGGCATTCTACGGAATTCCGGAGGGGTGTCAACATCTTTTTTGCAGCTAAGCCTATGAATATGCGAATTTTTTATTTGCGCCGGGCACGCCTGTGATTTTCCGGTGGCTGGCAGGCAATTTTCAACTCAGGTAGGATCGCCGCACTCGTAAAAAATATAAAACAGAGGTTCCAGGATGGCGAACACCCCCTACCCCCAGTCATATTACGCCGCTTCCGCCAATGCAGTTCCACCTCGCCCGGCACTGCAGGGCGACGTTGAAACCGATGTGTGCGTGATTGGTGCCGGCTATACCGGGCTTTCCAGCGCATTGTTCCTGCTGGAGAACGGCTTTCGCGTGACTGTCCTGGAAGCGGCCAAGGTCGGCTTTGGCGCCTCAGGCCGCAATGGTGGGCAGATCGTCAACAGCTACAGCCGTGATATCGATGTGATCGAGCGCAGTGTCGGCCCCAAGCAAGCACAACTGCTCGGGCAGATGGCCTTTGAAGGCGGCAAGATCATCCGCGAGCGCGTGGCCAAGTATCAGATCCAGTGCGACTTGAAGGACGGCGGTGTGTTCGCCGCGCTCAACAGCAAACACATGGGCCATCTGGAGTCGCAGAAGCGCCTGTGGGAACGATACGGCCATACGCAGCTGGAGTTGCTGGACGAACGCCGTATTCGCGAGGTAGTGGCCTGTGACAACTATGTCGGCGGCTTGCTGGACATGAGCGGCGGGCACATCCACCCGCTTAACCTGGCGCTGGGCGAAGCGGCCGCGGTTGAGTCCCTGGGCGGTACGATCTATGAGCAATCGGCTGCGGTGCGCATCGAGCGCGGCGCCAACCCCGTGGTGCACACCGCCGAAGGCAGGGTCAGAGCCAAATTCATCATCGTCGCAGGCAACGCCTACCTGGGGAACCTGGTGCCGGAGCTGGCGGCCAAGTCGATGCCGTGTGGCACGCAGGTGATCACCACTGCACCACTGGGCGACGAACTGGCCAGGACCTTGTTGCCGCAGGATTACTGTGTCGAGGACTGCAACTACCTGCTCGACTACTACCGCCTCACCAGCGACAAGCGCCTGATCTTCGGCGGCGGCGTGGTGTACGGCGCTAGAGACCCGGCGAATATCGAGGCAATCATCCGGCCGAAAATGCTCAAGGCGTTCCCGCAGTTGAAGGATGTGAAGATCGATTACGCCTGGACCGGCAACTTCCTGCTGACGCTGTCGCGCTTGCCCCAGGTCGGCCGTCTTGGCGACAACATCTATTACTCACAGGGTTGCAGTGGCCATGGCGTGACGTACACGCACCTGGCAGGCAAGGTATTGGCGGAAGCATTGCGGGGGCAGGCAGAGCGTTTTGATGCGTTTGCCGACCTGCCGCATTACCCGTTCCCGGGTGGGCAGCTGTTGCGCACGCCATTTGCGGCGCTGGGGGCTTGGTATTACGGGCTACGGGATAAATTCGGAATGTAGACACACGTCCAGTGTGAGAGCGACTTGCTCGCTCCCACACTGGTTGAGCGCTTTCTACACTGCTATCAATGCGCGTTGTGTTCGACGGACGGCGCCTGGGCTTGCAGCTTCTGCACATTGCTGACGGCCAGCTCAGCCGATTGGCCGCCCCAGCCTTGGCGCAGGTAATTGAGCAGATCGGTGAGCTGTTGCGCACTGAGCTTTCCGGCGAACCCCGGCATCGGCTGCATGTGCTCGAACCCGGAAAACTTCTGCTCGCCGATACCGTCCTCGATCACCCGCAGCAGGTTGCGCGGGTCTTCCAGACGCAGCGTGGTGTTGCCGCGCATGGCCACCGCGATGTGTGGTTTGCCTTCACCACCCGCGGCATGACAACCGGCGCAGACGTTCAGGTATTCCTGACGACCGCGCTGAGCGCTCGGGCTGAGCTTATCCACGGGCACTTCGACCAGCGCTCGGGCCGGCGGCGGTTTATCGCCCAGCAGGAACGTCGCCATCGCGGCCAGATCCGGATCGCTCAGGCCCTGGGTGCTGTTATGGAACACCGGGAACATCTCGTTAAACATCGTGCCTTGGGCACTCATGCCGTGCTTGAGGAATGTGGCCAGGTCCTGCTCATTCCAGCCGCGAGCCGCCAGGTCAGTGGCGAGCAGGCTCGGCGCCAGATACCCGTTGAGAATGCCGCCGGTCAGGCGCTTGTCCAATTGCATCGCACCCGGCAGGCCGCGAGGTGTGTGGCATTCGCCACAATGACCGAGTACCTCGACCATGTACTGGCCGCGTTTCCAGGCGTCGCTCTTGCCTTCGGCCGGCTCCAGTTCCAGGGCTTTGCCGTACAGCAGGTTCCAGCCGATCAGGCCCAGGCGCACATTGAACGGAAAGCTCAGGCGGGTCTCTGGCGCTGCGCGTTCTATGGGCTCGATGGTTTTCAGATACGCATGAATCGCGTCGGAATCTTCACGGGGCATCAGGTGGTACGAGGTGTACGGCATCGCCGGATACAAATGCGCACCGTCGCGACGCTTGCCTTCGGTCAGCGCAGCGAAGAACTCCTCATCGCTGTACAAACCGATGCCCTGCGCTTTGCTCGGCGTGATATTGGTGCCATAGATCGTGCCGAACGGCGAGACGATCGGCAGGCCGCCCGCAAATGGCGCGCCGCCCGGTGCCGTGTGGCACGCCATGCAGTCAGCTGCGCGGGCGAGGTATTCGCCGCGCTTGACCTGATCATCGGCATGGGCAAACAACACCGGCGCAGCCAGGCCGACCGCCAGGGTCAGGCGGGTCAGAAATAGCTTCATGCTTAACCCTCCTTGACCAGGCCGAGATCGTTCAGCACGTTGCGGGTGGCGTTGTAGTAACGCACGTACCCGGTGCACCGGCAGATGTGATGGCCCAGGCTGTCTTCGATAACCTGCTCCAGTTGGCTTTGCACAATCGGCTGGCGTTGCAGCTTTTCCACCAACACCGTCGCCGCATTAACGAAGCCCGGTGCGCAGTAGCTGCACTGGAACGCGAACTCGTCCACGAAGCGCTGCTGGATCGGATTCAGCTCTGTGACCTGCCCCGACTCGTCACGCTTGGCGTGGGATTCGATGGTGCGCACTTTCTTGCCTTCGAAATAATGCGCACCGGTGATGCACGTGCGCACTTCTTCACTGGTGCCATCCGGGTTGTCGACGATCACCACGCAAGCGTGGCAAATGCCTTGGCCACAGCCAAGCCGCGAGCCGGTGAGGTTCTTGTATTCGTGCAGGTAATCGATCATCGGCAGGTCATCAGGGATGTCCACCGGGCCGACGGATTGACCATTGAGGGTCAGTTGAAGCGGACGGTCAGCCATTGAGGGCCTCCTTGATGCGCTCAGCCGTGATTGGCAGGTCGCGAACACGTTTACCGATGGCATGGGCCACGGCGTTACCGATGGCCCCGACGATCGGGATCATCACCACTTCAGCGATCCCCTTGGACGGGTCGCTTGGCGACAACGCCGGCAGAATCTCCGACGTTTGCTTCCACACGGCTACGTGACGCGCCATCGGCAGACGGTAACGGTTGAAGTTCCAGTCGCCCTCCCCCGGCCCGCCTTCGTACAGCGGCATCTCCTCCATCAACGCGTGACCGATACCCATGGCGACGCCGCCTTCGAGCTGGCCTTTAACCAATTCCTCTACCAACACACGGCCGCACTCGATCCACGAATGGTGATTGAGCACTTCGACCTGCGCCGAGCCCTTGTTGACCTTCAACTCGACCAATGTGGCCACCGGGCTGTAGTAAGTCACGGCAGCGTTGTTCAACTGCGTCGCGGGGTAGCTGATGTTCTGGCGGTCCAACAGGTGGAAACCGGCGGTGCTCATCAGCGCTTGCTTGGCTTTCGGTGCACCGTCGCCGTACTTCACCGCCAGACCATCGAGGGGCAGACGCTCGCGCACGCCGTCGATGCTGTATTCAGCCTCTGCCCAGCTCCAGCGGTTGAACCCGTGGACCGTGGCAGCGGTGACCAGGCCACGCTCGTGGGCGTGTTTGGCCAACACCTCAAAGCTCAACGGCTGCATGCCGTTGGCGGTGAGCTTGCCGTCGACCCAATGCGCATCCTCACGGCGTACCACATAGGGGTTGGCCTGGCCGCCGAACGGGCCCTGACGCCAGATCTCCAGCGCCGCCGGCCACAAACCGTGGTTGAACAGTACGCGTGCCGCTTCACGGGTGGCGTGGCTGAAGTAATACGCCGAGTTGGTGGCCGAAGACGCCGAAGCGAGCTTGCCAACCCACCGCGGATTGCGCAGCAGATTGTCCTGCTCGGCCTGGCTCATGATGTAAGGGTTGCCACTGGTGATCAGCTGCATCTCTTTCCAGTCTGTTTCGCCGGTCTTCACCTCGTGCGCCGGGCTGCCGAGGAAATCAGCGACCACCAGCGACTGCGAGGTAGACATGCCGGTGCCGATTTCGATACCGATGTGGCGCAGGCTGATGCGACCGTCTGCGCTGAATTCGATACTGGCCATCGGCGCTTCGGAACCGGTGCCGAAGTCTTTCTGGCAGATGGCGAAACCGACGCCGTACCAGTTATCCGGGTCAGCGGCTTCGCGTTGTTTCTTGATCGCGTCACGGTTCTTCCACACGTCGTGCACAGCAGCCTTGTCGAGAATTTCGTGCAGGCGCAAGGCACCGGCAGGAATGGCGCCCTGGGTGTTCTTCATGCCCGAACGCAGTGCATTCTTGCGACGCAGCTCGATGGCATCCACACCGAGGCGACCGGCGATTTCGTCGACCATCATTTCCGTCGCGGCCATGCTCTGCAGGGTGCCGTACCCGCGCATCGAACCGGCTTCAACGCCCCGCGAGTGATAGGCGGTGACTTGCAGATCGTTCTGCGGCATGTAGTAGATCGATTGCGCGGCCGTGGCGCCTACTGCGGCGACCGATGGGCTGTAGTTGATCCGGCCACCGCCGTCGACGCTCATGTCAGCCAGAAAGATCTTGAAGCTGTGATCGTTCTTGTCGACAGCCAACTGATAGCGGATGTCGAACGAGTGACGCTTGATGCCGCTCTGGAACTGCTCGTAACGGTCATTGGCCAGACGCACCGGCACGCCGCCGCCATACAAGGCTGCGAGGGCGGCATAGTAGACGAAGATATTGTGGTCTTTGGAGCCGTAACCCACGGTATAACCAGGGTGCATGTTCAGGTTGGCCAGGCCGAAGCGCGACGGCGAGATCATTTTTGCGGTCTCGGTCGCAACTTCCAATGGGCACTGGGTGGCCACTACGAAGTGCAGGGTCTTGGTCGCTGGATCGTACCAACCGTTGCCGTTATCCGGCTCCATGGCCGCGGGCTCGATCGAAGGGGTCTTGTAGCGCTCGTCAAACACCAGCCAGTTGTCCGGCGGCGTGTTGATCTGGCTCTTCATGCGCTCGGCGTAGAACAGACCGCGCTCGGTCAGGTTGCCGTGCAGGTTTGGCTGGGAATTCCACACCGGGCGCCGGTTTTTCAGCATCGGGAACAGGATCGAATCCTTGAGGCTGGCGAATTCATCCTCATCTGCCGAGGTCGGGCCGCCAACGCGCACATAGCGAAAGCTACCGTAAGGGTCGCCTTGGTAGTACGGCACTTTGGCGCCGTAACGAATCGCCTTGTCATTGAACTTGAGTTTATTTTTTGCCTGACGGAACCGCTCGAAATCGTTCCAGATCAGGATCGCCACCGGATGACCGATGAACATCGGCACCTTGCCTTCTGGCAACAGTGGATCCGGAGCATGTTCTTCCGGGAACACGATACCGTCGTTGTCCAGGTCGGCAGCGGTAACAATACGGTCCGGCTGCAGGTCGGCGCCGAGCCACGCCAGGTCGTAGCCCGCATAGATATGGTCGGCCTTGGTGGTCTTGAGCAGCATGGCGTGACCTTGCTGCGCAGGCCAGCCGGGCATGTCCCTGGAGCGGATGTCGCGGGCGAAGACTTTGCTGCCGCAGACTTTCGACAAGGCATCGTTACGCTGGCGCGCCTTGCCGTTATTGCCCAGCCATTTTTCGGAGGGCACGGTGACACTGTTTTCCATCAAGGCCGCCAGCGCCTGGGTGCTGAGCGGCGTGAGCGTGACGCTCACACCTGCCACCAGCCCGCCCTGGAGGAACGAGCGCCGGGTTATTTCACGGTTGGACATGGATCATCCTCTGAGCGGTTATAAATCCGCCCTTATGGTTAAGTGCAGCGAATCTGGAGACTTGCAGAAGCCTTTTTGGACGTACTAAAAGGCCATGATGACAGTGCAAAGTTGACCAAAGGGTTAACTTTAAAGGTTTCTGCGCCTGCGGCAAATAACCACATGGAAATTTTTTGACACAACAATGCAAAACGGCCGACAAGATCGATACGATCTGTCGGCCGTTTGCCTGTTAATGCGGGGGATTGGCGTAGCTCAAGAGATTGTGGGCGTTCGCTGAAGCGAACACGATGGTGAGGTTTTACAAACGCCAGACACAAAAAACCCCGGTCTTTCGACCAGGGTCTTTGCTATCGGATCAAGTCAGCCTGTGGCTTTCTTGTGCTTCAAGGCGTTCAGTGGGCCTTGAGGCAGATATGGCGCAGCGGACGGGACTCGAACCCGCGACCCCCGGCGTGACAGGCCGGTATTCTAACCGACTGAACTACCGCTGCGTATCGCTTGGCTGATTGAGCGTAAAGCCTCAACCACCTTTAAACATCTGATCGATCAACCTGGGTTGTTCAATCTCAAGCCCGATACATCGAACCTGGAAAATATGGCGCAGCGGACGGGACTCGAACCCGCGACCCCCGGCGTGACAGGCCGGTATTCTAACCGACTGAACTACCGCTGCGCGTCGGTGCAACCTTTAACGTTGCGTCTTGCCCTGGAGCAAGACTCTCAAGAAGTGGTGGGTGATGACGGGATCGAACCGCCGACCCTCTGCTTGTAAGGCAGATGCTCTCCCAGCTGAGCTAATCACCCTTTGCTTCGTTGAGGCCGCGAAATTTACGCAGGTAGCGGACCTAAGTCAATAGCCCGCTTGAAGTTTTTCTGAAAAAGACAAAATCACTTCAAGACAGCTACCCCGCCCTACTCGCTATAAATCATCTTCTTGCTCATGCCACCGTCCACCACAAACTCTTGCCCGGTGACAAACCCGGCCTGACGCGACAGCAACCAGGCTACCATCGCCGCCACGTCCTCTACCGTGCCCACCCTGCCCGCAGGGTGCTGGGCATGATCGGCGTCGGTGAGCGGCTCGGCACGGCGCGCGGCAGGATCACGCGCATCGATCCAGCCGGGGCTGACCGCATTGACCCGTACTTCCGGGCCCAGGCTCATGGCCAAGGCGTGGGTCAGGGCCAGCAGGCCACCCTTGCTCGCCGCATAGGCTTCGGTGTCCGGCTCCGATTGACGGGCCCGGGTCGACGCCAGGTTGACGATGGCACCGCCGTGGGCGCGCAGGTAAGGCGCACAATGCTTGGCCAGCAGCATCGGCCCGCTGAGGTTCACCGCCAGTACGCGATTCCAGTGGGCCAGATCGAGGCTTTCCAGAGTGATATTGCGCGGATCGGCCACTGCCGCATTGCATACCAGCGCATCCAGGCGCCCGAACTGCCCCAGCACCTCGGCGACACCCTGGGCGACTTGCTTCTCGTCGGCCACGTCCATGGTGATGAACCAGGCATTCTCGCCCAGCACCTTGGACACCTTGGAACCGCGCTCGCGGTCCAGGTCGGTCAATACCACCTGCCAGCCTTCGCTGATCAGCCACGCGGCAATACCGAGGCCAATGCCGCGCGCCGCCCCCGTTACCAGCGCAACACGCCCGTTAGTGGCCGCGGCAGCCTCCATGGACCACTCGATCACAAGGCAGCCAGCCCGCGGGCCAGGTCTGCCTGCAAGTCAGCGACATCTTCCAGGCCCACCGCGATGCGGATCAGGCTGTCACGGATACCGGCGGCTTCACGCTCCTGCGGCGCCAGGCGCCCGTGGGAGGTGGTGCTCGGGTGAGTGATGGTGGTCTTGCTGTCGCCCAGGTTGGCAGTGATGGAAATCAGCCGCGTCGCATCGATAAAGCGCCAGGCGCCGTCTTTGCCACCCTTCACTTCAAAGCTCACTACCGCGCCGAAACCACGCTGCTGGCGCTGGGCCAATGCATGTTGCGGATGGCTCTTGAGCCCGGCGTAATGCACTTTCTCGATACCGTCCTGCTGCTCCAGCCACTCGGCCAAGGCCTGAGCATTGGCGCAATGGGCTTTCATGCGCAGGCTGAGGGTTTCCAGGCCCTTGAGAAAGATCCAGGCGTTGAACGGGCTCAGGGTCGGGCCGGCGGTGCGCAGGAAGCCCACCACTTCTTTCATCTGCTCGCTGCGGCCGGCCACCACGCCGCCCATGCAACGACCCTGGCCGTCGATGAACTTGGTCGCCGAATGCACCACGATGTCCGCACCCAGCTTCAACGGCTGCTGCAAGGCCGGTGTGCAGAAGCAGTTGTCGACGATCAGCATCGCACCCTTGGCGTGGGCGATCTCGGCCAGCGCGGCGATATCGACCAGCTCGGCCAGCGGGTTGGAGGGCGACTCGACGAACAACAACTTGGTATTGGCCTTGATGGCCACATCCCAGCCGGACAGATCTGCCAGGGGCACGTAGTCCACTTCGATGCCGAAGCGCTTGAAATACTTTTCGAACAGGCTGATGGTCGAGCCAAACACGCTGCGCGATACCAGTACATGGTCGCCAGCGCTGCACAGGCTCATCACCACCGCCAGGATGGCCGCCATGCCGGTCGCGGTCGCCACGGCCTGCTCAGCGCCTTCCAAGGCCGCGATGCGCTCTTCGAACGCACGCACAGTCGGGTTGGTGTAGCGCGAATACACGTTACCCGGCACTTCGCCGGCAAACCGCGCAGCAGCGTCAGCGGCCGTACGGAACACGTAGCTGGAGGTGAAGAACATCGGGTCGCCGTGCTCACCTTCCGGGGTACGGTGCTGACCGGCGCGCACAGCCAGGGTATCGAAAGCTACGCCATCGAGGTCGCTGTCCAACCGACCGGCATCCCATTCCTGACTCATGCTGCGACTCCTTACTCAATACTTTATTTAAGATACAAAACCGGCCCCTCAGGGCCGGTTGTTACTCAGTTGTTATACAGGTCGATGATCGCGCTGACCGCCTGGGTCTTGATCTTCGACGAGTCGTTGCGCGCCTGCTCGATCTTGTTCAGGTAAGCCTCGTCGACATCACCGGTCACGTACTTGCCGTCGAACACGGCACAGTCGAACTGGTCGATCTTGATCTTGCCACCGCCAACCGCTTCGATCAGGTCCGGCAGGTCCTGGTAGATCAGCCAATCGGCGCCGATCAGGTCGGCCACGTCCTGGGTCGAACGATTGTGTGCGATCAGCTCATGGGCGCTCGGCATGTCGATACCGTACACGTTCGGGTAACGCACCGCAGGCGCTGCGGAGCAGAAGTACACGTTCTTCGCCCCGGCTTCGCGGGCCATCTGGATGATCTGCTTGCAGGTGGTGCCACGCACGATGGAGTCGTCCACCAGCATCACGTTCTTGCCACGGAACTCAAGCTCAATGGCGTTGAGCTTCTGGCGCACCGATTTCTTGCGCGCAGCCTGGCCGGGCATGATGAAGGTACGGCCGATGTAGCGGTTCTTGACGAAGCCTTCGCGGAACTTGACGCCCAGGTGGTTGGCCAGTTCCAGCGCAGCGGTACGGCTGGTGTCCGGAATCGGGATAACCACATCGATGTCGTGCTCTGGACGCTCGCGCAGGATCTTCTCGGCAAGTTTCTCGCCCATGCGCAGACGCGCCTTGTAGACCGAAACGCCGTCGATGATCGAGTCCGGACGCGCCAGGTAGACGTGTTCGAAGATGCACGGGGTGAGCTTCGGCGCCACGGCGCACTGGCGGGTGTGCAGCTTGCCGTCTTCGGTGATGTAGACAGCCTCGCCCGGCGCCAGGTCGCGGATCAGGGTGAAGCCCAGCACATCCAGGGAAACGCTCTCGGAAGCGATCATATATTCGACACCTTCGTCGGTGTGACGCTGGCCGAACACGATCGGGCGGATGCCGTGAGGGTCGCGGAAACCGACGATGCCATAACCGGTGACCATCGCCACTACCGCGTAGCCACCGACGCAACGGTTGTGCACGTCGGTAACGGCGGCAAACACGTCTTCTTCGGTCGGCTGCAGCTTGCCGCGCTGGGCCAGCTCGTGAGCGAACACGTTGAGCAGCACTTCCGAGTCGGAACTGGTGTTGACGTGGCGCAGGTCAGATTCGTAAATCTCCTTGGCCAGTTGTTCAACGTTGGTCAGGTTACCGTTGTGCGCCAGGGTAATGCCGTAAGGCGAGTTGACGTAGAACGGTTGAGCCTCGGCCGAGGTCGAGCTACCGGCAGTCGGGTAGCGCACATGGCCAATGCCCATGTGCCCGACGAGGCGCTGCATGTGACGCTGATGGAACACGTCACGCACCAGACCATTGTCCTTGCGCAGGAATAACCGGCCGTCGTGGCTGGTCACAATACCGGCAGCGTCCTGGCCGCGGTGCTGGAGGACGGTTAGCGCGTCATACAGCGCCTGATTGACGTTCGACTTACCGACGATACCGACGATGCCACACATGCGACGCAACCCCTACTTAATGAATCTTGACTGAACACAGCTTACTGAGGCGTTTGCGCCGGCAAGAGGTGTTCCTTGAACGGAAGATCAGCGGGTACGCTGATTCCGCTGGCCAGCCACTGACTGCTCCACCCCAATATGAGGTTCTTGGACCAATCTGCAACCAATAGAAATTTTGGCACGAGTACCGACTCCTGCCACCACGAATCCTGCTGTACCGGCCCCAGGCTCAACAGCCCGACCGCCACGACCACCAGCAACGCGCCACGTGCGGCGCCGAAGGCCATGCCGAGAAATCGATCGGTCCCGGAGAGGCCGGTGACACGTATCAACTCGCCAATAAGATAATTGACCATTGCCCCCACCAGCAGCGTGGCGATGAACATGATGGCGCAGCCCGCGATGACGCGAGCCGAAGGTGTCTCGATATACCCGGCCAGGTAGACCGACAGTGAACCACCGAACATCCAGGCTACGACTCCTGCGATGATCCAGGTCAGCAACGACAGTGCTTCTTTTACGAAGCCGCGGCTCAGACTGATCAAAGCGGAGATGGCGACGATGGCAACAATCGCCCAATCAACCCAGGTAAATGGCACAGTGCAGCCTACGTACGGATAAGGCGGCGCATTTTAGCAGAGCGCCGGGCGATGGGTAAGCTGTGATTGCGGGTGCTTTGCAAATCAATAGATTGGGCAGCATGAACGCCATTTCAAGCCCACCATAAACCAATGTGGGAGGGGGCTTGCTCCCCTGACGGCCTCATAATCGACAGGTATCTACGTGACGCACCTCGGTCAAATGTGGGAGGGGGCTTGCCCCCGATGGCGGCCTGGCAGCCGACCAGCATG
Organism: Pseudomonas libanensis; assembly: GCF_001439685.1. Taxonomy (GTDB): domain Bacteria; phylum Pseudomonadota; class Gammaproteobacteria; order Pseudomonadales; family Pseudomonadaceae; genus Aquipseudomonas; species Aquipseudomonas libanensis. The sequence continues at coordinate 37,767 of NZ_JYLH01000018.1, read as the reverse complement.
TTGGACTTTGATTGAGTACATATCCGTTATTTAGGTTACGGCCACTATTGGTTCCGCTTTTACAGCGGGTCACTTTTGAAAAGAGCCCAAAAGTAACCAAAAGGCTCTTGCCCCACCACTCGGCACCTCGCTTAGGCTCGGTGTGCCCGTAATCCGACAGGGATTTGGGGGGGGCGCCTAAGATCAAAATCAAAAGCAGATCAAGAGCGGCTCGCTACGCATCGTGGTTACCGCCGGCAGCTACATAGTTGTGTAGATACCTACGGCCATCGGGGGCAAGCCCCCTTCCACATTGAGATTGCATGACTGCCTGTTTGAATCAGCCGCGCTCAGGCTGGAAGCGCACCACAAACCCATTGAGGTTCTGCTGGCGCCCCAACAAGTCCCGCAGGCGATCAGCCTCGGCACGTTCGATCAGCGGCCCGACAAACACGCGATTCTTGCCATCGGCACTACGGATATAAGCGTTATAGCCTTGGGCCCGCAGCTTTTTTTGCAGGGCATCGGCACTTTCGCGATTGGCCAGGCTTGCCAATTGGATCGACCAACTGATCGGCAGGCCATTGGGGTCGATGCGGCTCTGGCCCACGTCCGGCTTACCCGGCGCGGCAGGCTGCGGCGCTACCGGCTTGGGCGCCGGTGCAGGCGCAGCCGGTTTGGCGGCGACTGTCGGTGCCGGTGTCGGCTTGACCACCGGCACACTCGGCTGCACCGGCATCGAAGGCGCCTCTTGCGCGGCGACCTCCTCGTCAGTCGGCACGGGTTCTTCCGCTGGCAATGCCTGGGGCTCAGGCACCACCACCGGCTCGACCTGAACCTGAGGCACCACGGGCGCCTGGGGTGCAGCAGGCGCCTCAACCACGACCTGACGCTGCTCATCCTGGCGGGAAAACAGCATCGGCAGGAAAATCACCGCCAATGCCACCAACACCAGGGCTCCGACCATTCGCTGCTTGTATGCGCTATCCAGTAATGCCATGTGCAGCTTCCTCCGTGGAGCGCCGGGCCAACCATTCGAGCGCCTCGGCAACACAATAAAATGATCCGAACAACAGGATTTCGTCGTCGGCGGTCGCTACCGCACACTGAGCCTCGAGGGCAGCGGTGACGCTTGCATACGACGCCACCGGCGCACCAAGGTTCTGCAACGCAACTTCCAGCTCAATCGCCGGGCGGCTACGCGGCGTATCCAGCGGCGCAACGGCCCAAGACTGAACGCTGCCCAGCAACGGCGCAACCACGCCGTCAAGGTCCTTGTCGGCCAACAACCCGAACACCGCCAGGCGACGACCGGCCAGTGGCGTGCGCGACAGGCGTTGCGCCAGGTAGTGGGCTGCATGGGGGTTATGCCCCACATCCAATAACAGGTTCAGGCGCTTGCCTGCCCAATCGAAGGCCCGGCGATCCAGGCGCCCCACTACTTTGGTCGCCAGCAACGTCGCGGCAATCTGCCCGGCGTCCCAAGGCAGGTCCAACAGGAGGTAGGCTTGCAGCGCCAGCGCAGCGTTTTCCATCGGCAGGTTCAACAGCGGCAGATCCAGCAGTTCTACCGCCTTGCCACGCGCATCACGCCCGCGCCATTGCCAATGGGAAGCACCGATTTCAAGATTGAATTCGCGACCGCGCAGGTAGAATGGGCACTCAAGTTCGCGCACCTTGTCCAGCAAGGGTTGCGGCGGATCCAGGTCGCCACACAGCGCCGGCCTGCCCCGGCGGAAGATCCCGGCCTTTTCATACGACACCGACTCACGGGTATCGCCCAGGTAGTCGGCGTGGTCGACACCAATGCTGGTGACCAGCGCCAGGTCGGCATCCACCACATTGACCGTGTCCAGGCGCCCGCCAAGGCCGACCTCCAACACCACCACATCCAGTTGCGCACGCTCGAACAGCCAGAACGCCGCCAAGGTGCCCATCTCGAAATAAGTCAAGGAAATATCGCCACGCCCGGCATCCAGGGCGGCGAAGGCTTCGCATAACTGTTCGTCGGTGGCTTCGACACCATTGAGCTGCACGCGCTCGTTGTAGCGCAGCAGGTGCGGCGAGCTGTACACGCCGACTTTCAGGCCCTGGGCCTGCAACAGCGCGGCGACAAAGGCACAGGTGGAGCCTTTGCCGTTGGTGCCGGTCACCGTGATCACACGCGGTGCCGGCTGGCCCAACCCAAGGCGGGCCGCTACCTGTTGCGAGCGCTCCAGGCCCATGTCGATGGCGGACGGATGCAACTGCTCAAGGTAGGCGAGCCATTCGCCCAGGGTACGCTGGGTCATAGGTTTGCAGGCACCGGCGGCACGACAATTGGCTCGACTTTAGGCGCGACGTACACAGGGGTCGGCAGGCCCATCATTTGCGCCAGCAGATTGCCCAGGCGTGGGCGCAATTCGCCACGTGGAATGATCAAGTCGATTGCGCCATGCTCCAGCAAGAATTCGCTGCGCTGGAAGCCTTCCGGCAGTTTTTCCCGCACGGTTTGCTCGATCACTCGCGGGCCGGCAAAACCGATCAGCGCCTTGGGCTCGCCGACGATCACATCGCCGAGCATCGCCAGGCTGGCGGAAACGCCGCCGTAGACCGGGTCGGTCAGTACGGAGATGAACGGGATGCCCTCTTCACGCAGACGCGCCAATACCGCCGAGGTCTTGGCCATTTGCATCAGGGAGATCAAGGCTTCCTGCATACGCGCACCACCGGAGGCGGCGAAGCAGATCATCGGGCAGCGGTTTTCCAGGGCGTAGTTGGCTGCGCGCACGAAGCGCTCACCGACGATGGCGCCCATGGAACCACCCATGAAGGAGAACTCGAAGGCCGAGACCACCACGGGCATGCCCAGCAGCTTGCCGCTGACCGAGATCAGCGCGTCTTTTTCACCGGTCTGCTTCTGCGCAGCGGTCAGGCGGTCCTTGTATTTCTTGCCATCGCGGAACTTGAGGCGGTCGACCGGCTCCAGGTCAGCGCCCAGTTCGTTGCGGCCGTCGGCATCCAAAAAGATGTCGATGCGCGCACGCGCGCCAATACGCATGTGGTGGTTGCACTTGGGGCAAACGTCCAGGGTCTTTTCCAGTTCCGGGCGGTACAGCACCGCGTCGCAGGACGGGCACTTGTGCCACAGACCTTCAGGAACCGAGCTTTTCTTCACCTCGGAACGCATGATCGAAGGGATCAGTTTGTCTACTAACCAGTTGCTCATGCTTTCTTTCTCCAGTACCGGTGGCTTGAACACAGCCCCGCGTATGCCCTTGAGCTAAATTCATATGTGGCGATGATACCTGCGGGACGGGGTCAGACGTTCGACCTGCCATTTCCTGCCCGTATCCTCAGCCTTCCAGACAACCTGCCAGCGCAGGGTTGCCACTTCAATTTCCGGCCCACCACAGGCGGCGCCGGGCTGTTTTACACAGTGGTAGTTATGGACGGCGGCAGACTGCCAGCCGTCACATCCCAGCGCTGCTGTTGCGCACGGCCTGCACAAATGCGCGAATCTTGCCATGGTCCTTGACACCCTTGGCCTGCTCTACCCCGCCGCTGACATCCACCGCATAGGGTCGGACCTGGGCGATAGCCGCCGCGACATTGGCTGGATTGAGCCCGCCGGCAAGAATGATCGGCTTGCTCAGGCCCGCAGGAATCAGCGACCAATCGAACGCCTCGCCAGTGCCGCCCGGCACGCCTTCGACGTAGGTGTCCAGCAGGATCCCGCGAGCACCGGCATAGGCTGCGCATGCAGCGGCGATGTCGTCCCCCGCCTTGACCCGCAACGCCTTGATATACGGACGCTGGTAGCTCTCGCATGCCTCAGGGCTTTCGTCGCCATGGAATTGCAGCATGTCCAGCGGCACGGCATCCAGGGTTTCGTTGAGCTCGCAACGGCTGGCATTGACGAACAAGCCCACCGTGGTCACAAACGGTGGCAGCGCAGCGATGATTGCCCGCGCCTGCAACACATTCACCGCCCGCGGGCTCCTGGCATAAAACACTAAACCGATGGCATCCGCCCCCGCCTCGACTGCCGCGAGCGCGTCTTCTATGCGGGTAATCCCGCAAATCTTGCTGCGAACGGCTGGCATATCGTAGGAACCTCAGGGTTTGGACCGTGAAAGTCCCGGATGGTAACAAAAGCTTTTCCAGGCGTCAGCCGCCAAGTTCGCTGAAACCTGTGAGGAAGTGCGGCCCGATAAAGCGTTCCGGCAATTGGAACTCGTCGCGGTACTCCACATCCACCAGATACAGGCCAAACGGGTGCGCCGTGACGCCGCCCGTGCGGCGAATGCGGCTTTCCAGCACTTCCTTGGCCCACTCCACCGGGCGCTCGCCAGTACCGATGGTCATCAGTACGCCGGCAATGTTGCGCACCATATGATGCAGGAAGGCCCCGGCGCGGATATCCAGCACGATCATCTTGCCGTGCCGGGTGACCCGCAGGTGGTGGACCTCCTTGATCGGCGACTTGGCCTGGCACTGGCCGGCACGGAAGGCGCTGAAGTCATGCACACCCACCAGGTGCTGCGCGGCCTCGGCCATGCGCTCGGCATCCAGCGGGCGATGGTTCCAGGTAATTTCTTCATTGAGGTGTGCGGGGCGGATCTGATCGTTGTAGATCACGTAGCGGTAACGCCGGGCGATGGCCTTGAAGCGCGCATGAAAATGCGCCGGCATGACCTTGGCCCAGCTCACACTGACGTCATGGGGCAAGTTGATATTAGCCCCCATCACCCACGCCTTCATTGAACGCTCGGCCTGGGTGTCGAAATGCACCACCTGGCCACAGGCGTGGACACCCGCATCGGTACGCCCGGCACACATCAGCGACACCGGCGAATCAGCGACTTTGGACAGGGCCTTTTCCAGGGTTTCCTGCACCGTCGGCACGCCAGACGCCTGGCGCTGCCAGCCGCGATAGCGCGAGCCTTTGTATTCCACGCCCAGGGCGATGCGGTAAAAGCCTGCGGCCGCCATTTCGGCGGCCGCGTTATCTATATTTGCCAAGAACTGAGAGCCTGATGAGTTGCGCAAAGGCGGGCATTATAAAGGCGCCGGATGTGTGGCGGGCGTTTTGTTATGGATCGATGCCAAACAAGCCCCCTCCCACACTGTTTACAGCGCCAGGCTTTAGATGCGGCCGAGCATTTCCTTGGCTTCGCTACGCTGATCTTCATCACCCTCGGTCAACACTTCAGACAGGATGTCCTTTGCACCGTCCGCATCACCCATGTCGATGTACGCCTGGGCCAGGTCCAGCTTGGTGGCGACCTCATTGGTGCCCGAGAGGAAATCGAATTCCGGCTCCTCACCGCTCTGCGCCGCATCTTCTGCGGTGAAGGAAGGCTCGATGGGTGGATGTTCCAGGCTCTGGGACAAGCGGTCCAGTTCGGCGTTGACATCGTCCAGCTCCGACGAAAAGGCGTCAGGCTTGGCTGCGGAGGTGTTCGATTCATCTGCCAGAGACAGGTCGAAGTCTTCCGGCAGTTCGAATTCGTCCAGTGCAGCGGGTGTCAGAGTGGGAGGATCTACCGGCGGCACAGCCGCCTCCTGCCCTTCGAGGCCCGAAAGGAAATCGTCATCGGACTGCGACGCCGGCGGCTCCAGTTGCAGGTCCAGATCGAAGTCCGACAGGTCCTGCGCATCAGGCTTGCCTGCGGTCTGTTGCTGCAACAGCGCTTCAAAGGTTTGCTGGTCTTGCGCGATCTCGGCCGGCGAAGCGGCTTCCAGATCATCCAGGCTCAGGTCGAAATCGGTGTCGAACGCAGCTGTGTCCGCCTGGGGCGTCGGAGCCGGCTTATCGTCGAGCAAGTCCTTGACGTATTGCGCATCCAGGGCCGCGGCGGCCACTGCGGCACTGACACCCGCGGCCAACACGGCCATGGCCGGGAAGCGCGCCTTGAGTTGTTCGACCTGGGCGTGGTTCTCACCGTTGGCCACCAATTGGCGCTCCTGGGTGACAAAACCGTCCTTGTCGTTCTGCAGGCCGTAGACTTCCATCAGCTTCAGGCGCAGGTCGCTACGCTTGGGCTCGTGCTTGATGGCTTGTTCGAGCACATCAGCCGCCTGGTTCAGGTGGCCACGGTCGATATGGGACTGGGCTTGCGCCAGGGCATCGCTGGAGTTCTCCTGGGCCACGGCAACAGCCAGCGGCGCGAGCACAGAGGCGACAGTCGGCACGACAACGGGCTCAACCACCGGGGCAGGCGCTGGCGCGGACGCCAGCTTGACGCTCGGTGGTGGCACTTCAAGGCCTTCGAAACTGTCGGGCGGCAGATCTTGGTCAATATTGGGGGCAAACTCAGGCTCTTCGGCCAACGCCCGGGCCATGCGCAGGTGTTTTTCTTCTTCGCGGCGGGCATTGCGATGACGCGCCCACAGCAGCAAGAGCAGCAGTACGACCAGGATGGCTGCGCCGCCGATGATGCCAAGCACAATCGGGTTGGTCAGCAGGTCGTTGAACTTGCCTTCGGTGCTGGCCGGCGCCGCAGCCGGCTTGACCGGCTCCGGGGCAGGTTCAGGGGCCGGAGCCGCAACGGGCGCCGCAGGTGCTGCCGGCGCTGCCTCGGGCTCGCCGGCCAGCTGCGCAGGCATGGCCGCCGTTGCCGGCTCACCTTTTTCAGCCTGCAAGCGGGCGAGCTGGTCATTCTTCAGTTGAATCAGCTTTTGCAGCTTGTCCAACTGGCTCTGCAAGTCGGCGGCGCGGCTTTTCAGCTCTTCGTTATCGCGGCGCGTGGTGTCCAGCTCTTCCTGGGTCATCGCCAGTTTGTCGCTCAGGGCACGGCTATCAGCGGCCTTGCCCTTCACGCCTTTCTTGGCGGACTCGGCCGAGACCAGGCTCAAGTTGTCCTGGGCTGAGGTGCTCGACGGCGCATTGCCGGCCTGGGTGCGTTTGGTCGCATCCAACTGCGCCTTGCCGGCCACTTGGCTTTGAGGGGTACGGCGGCCTTGGCGCCAGGCGGCGTTCTGCACGCTGACTTCGGCAATCGCTTGCGGTTGCGCCAGCGCAGTGCTTTGTGTGGCATCCGGCAGGCGCAGGACCCGGCCGGTTTTCAGGCGGTTGATATTGCCGTCGACAAAGGCATCGGGATTGAGCGCCTGAATGGCCAGCATCGTCTGCTGGATCGAGGCACCATTGCGATTCTTCGCTGCGATTTCCCACAAGGTGTCGCGGGAAGTGGTGGTGTGCTGGGCCGGCTGGCTGACCGCGGGCGCAGTGCTGGCCGGCGCGCTGGCAGTCGGGGCCGGCTGGTCGAACTTGGCCGGGTCGAGCAGCACGCTGTAGTCACGCATCAGGCGGCCGTTGGGCCATTGCACCTGCATCAGGAAACGCACATAGGAATCGGGCAGCGGCTTGCTGGAGGTCACCCGCACCACGCTGCGACCTTCGGGGTTGATCACCGGTGTGAACGTCAGGTCATCGAGAAACGCCTGGCGGTCGACACCCGCATCCACGAAGGCCTGGGCCGAAGCCAGGCTCGGCGTGATTTCGGACGCCGTGAGGCCGCCCACGTCGCGCAATTCGATTTCCACCGACAGCGGCTGGTTCAACTTCGACTTGAGGGTCATCTCCCCAAGTTGCAGCGCCTGCGCCATACCGGAGGTCAGCGCCGAGGCGGCCGCTATTGCTAACACCAGTTTGCGAACTTGAACCATAGCCTCATCCTTTGTTTGAACACTCCCCGCCCTGCGAGAAGGTTGGTAACCGCTGCCATAAGGCATGGCGAGCCGATAGGTTACCGACGCGCTTGTGTTCCACTTGGGGCCAAGCATAGCGCCTGGCTAGAATCAATCTACAAATTGCCGCCAAGTATCTTTTACACAAGGCCTTTTATCAACAACTGCGCCAATTCCACGGCGTTCAGGGCCGAGCCCTTGCGTACGTTATCTGACGTCAGCCACAGATTTAGTTCCGCGGGGTCGTCGACACCTGCGCGAACTCGTCCTACGTATACAACGTCCTGGCCGACGGCGTCGCCTACAGCCGTTGGGTAATCGCCCTCCTCGACCAGCTCGATAGCCGGCGCTGCCTCGAGGGCGCGGTTCACCGCGACCAGATCGACCGGCGCGGCCAATTGCAACGACACAGTCAGGCTATCGCCAAAAAACACCGGGGCTTGAACGCAGGTTGCGGAAATCTTTAGCAAAGGTGTTTCCAGCACGGCACGCAACTCATGTACGAGACGTTTCTCCAGTTCTGTATGACCCTGGGCATCTGGGGTACCGACTTGTGCCAACAGATTGAAAGCCATTTGCCGGTCGAAGAACTTCGGCTCCAGCGGACGCACGTTCAACAGCTCGGCAGTCTGGCGGGCCAACTCGCTGACGGCCTCGCGGCCCTGGGCGGAAACCGCCAGGTTGGCGGTGACACTGACCCGCTGAATGTCCACCAAGCCACGCAGCGGCGCCAGCGCTACCGCAAGGTAGGTGGCGCAAGGGCTTGGGCTGCCGAGCTGGAACGGCTTTTTCAAACCCTCCAGCACATGGGCGTTAGCCTGCGGTACGACTTGCGGCGCCTGCTCGGCCGGCAGTGCGCCGGACAAGTCGATCACCGAACAGCCTGCGGCCGTGGCACGCGGGGCGAAGCTCAGGGTCACCGCCGGGCCTGCCGCAAAGAACGCAAGCTGCGCCTTGCTGAAGTCGAACTCGTCGACCTCCTTGACCCGCACGTTCTTGCCACGAAACGGCACCGAAGCCCCCGCCGAGTTACTGCCCGCCAGCAAATACAAAGTGCCCACCGGGAAATTCAGCTCTTCAAGGATCTGCACCAGGGTTTCGCCCACGGTGCCGGTGGCGCCGATTACGGCGATTTCAAAGGTCTGGGTCATGGGGGCTGCCTCGGGCGTTACGGGGGAGCGGCACTTTACCGGGTGGTTGGAGGCGAGGCAATTAGCCTGGGCCTTGTGGTGGGGCTGATGGCCCAATCGGGGGCAAGCCCCCTCCCACATCTTGATGTGTGAACGCATTCAAATGTGGGAGGGGGCTTGCCCCCGATTGGGCCCGAAAGACCAACAAAAAACCCGCGCCTGTCACCAGAACGCGGGTTTCTTTTACTACCTCAAGCGATCAACGCTCCAGCAAGATCCGCAACATGCGCCGCAACGGCTCAGCCGCGCCCCACAGCAGTTGGTCGCCGACGGTAAACGCGCCGAGGAACTGGCTGCCCATGTTCAGCTTGCGCAGACGGCCCACCGGCACATTCAGGGTGCCGGTGACCTTGGTCGGGCTCAGCTCCTGCATGCTGATATCGCGGTTGTTCGGCACCAGCTTGACCCAAGGGTTGTGCTGGCTGATCAGCCCTTCGATATCGGCGATCGGCACGTCTTTGTTCAGCTTGATGGTCAGCGCCTGGCTGTGGCAACGCATGGCGCCGATGCGCACGCAGATGCCGTCCACCGGGATTGGGTTTTTGAAGCGACCGAGGATCTTGTTGGTTTCGGCCTGGGCCTTCCACTCTTCACGGCTCTGGCCGTTGGGCAGTTCCTTGTCGATCCACGGGATCAGGCTGCCGGCCAATGGCACGCCGAAGTTCTCGGTCGGGTAAGCATCGCTGCGCATGGCCTCGGCCACACGGCGGTCGATGTCGAGGATCGCACTGGCCGGGTCAGCCAGTTGATCGGCGACAGCGGCGTGGGTCGCGCCCATCTGCTTGATCAGTTCACGCATGTTCTGCGCGCCGGCACCGGAGGCCGCCTGATAGGTCATCGCGCTCATCCACTCCACCAGGCCGGCTTCGAACAGGCCGCCCAGGCCCATCAGCATCAGGCTGACGGTGCAGTTGCCGCCCACGTAGTTCTTGGTGCCGGCATCCAGTTGCTGGTCGATGACCTTGCGGTTGACCGGGTCGAGGATGATCACCGCATCGTCCTGCATGCGCAGGCTCGAGGCGGCATCGATCCAGTAGCCCTGCCAGCCGGCTTCGCGCAGCTTGGGGAAGACTTCGCTGGTGTAGTCGCCACCCTGGCAGGTCAGGATCACGTCGAGGCTCTTCAACTCTTCAATGCTGTAGGCGTCCTTGAGCGGGGCGATATCCTTGCCCACGGACGGCCCTTGGCCACCTACGTTCGAAGTGGTGAAAAACACCGGCTCAATAAGATCGAAATCCTGCTCTTCCAGCATCCGCTGCATGAGCACGGAACCGACCATACCGCGCCAACCGATCAGACCTACACGTTTCATCGCAACTACACCTTGTTAAAAAGTGGACCGTCTTGCAGCAACAACTGCAAGCGGGCCCGAGAGATTACAGATTCCGCAGCGCGGCGACTACTGCGTCGCCCATTTCTTGCGTACCCACCTTGGTGCAACCCTGCGACCAGATATCGCCCGTGCGCAAGCCCTGATCCAGCACCAGGCTGACGGCCTTCTCGATCGCGTCCGCGGCATCGCCCAGGTTGAAGCTGTAGCGCAGCATCATCGACACCGACAAAATCGTCGCCAGCGGGTTGGCAATGCCCTGCCCCGCGATGTCTGGCGCCGAACCGTGGCACGGCTCGTACATACCTTTATTGTTGGTGTCCAGGGACGCCGACGGCAGCATGCCGATGGAACCGGTGAGCATCGAGGCCTGGTCGGACAGGATATCGCCGAACAGGTTGTCGGTGACGATCACGTCGAATTGCTTGGGCGCGCGCACCAGTTGCATGGCGGCGTTGTCGACATACATGTGGCTCAGTTCGACGTCCGGGTAGTCCTTGGCGACTTCTTCGACGATTTCGCGCCACAGTTGGCTGGAGGCCAGTACGTTGGCCTTATCCACCGAGCAGACCTTCTTGCCACGCACGCGGGCCATGTCGAAACCGACCCGGGCGATACGGCGGATTTCGCTCTCGCTGTACGGCAGGGTGTCGTAGGCCTGGCGTTCGCCATTTTCCAACTCACGCACACCTCGTGGCGAGCCGAAATAGATACCGCCGGTCAGCTCGCGCACGATGAGGATATCCAGGCCTGCCACCACTTCCGGCTTGAGGCTCGACGCGTCAGCCAATTGCGGGTAGAGGATGGCCGGGCGCAAGTTGCCGAACAGGCCCAGTTGCGCACGGATTTTCAACAGGCCGCGCTCGGGGCGGATGTCACGGTCGATCTTGTCCCATTTCGGCCCGCCCACGGCGCCGAGCAGCACGGCGTCAGCCGCACGGGCGCGATCCAGGGTTTCGTCAGCCAGAGGCACGCCATGCTTGTCGATGGCAGCGCCGCCGATCACGTCGTGGCTCAGCTCGAAGCCCAGGCTGTACTTGCTGTTGGCAAGCTCAAGGACCTTGACCGCTTCGGCCATGATTTCCGGGCCAATGCCGTCGCCAGGGAGAATCAGAATCTGCTTGCTCATGCGTTCCTCATTTCATCAAGCGACCCGCCCGCGGGCAGGTCGGGGAAAATCAATCAGCGTTCGGCGAAGACCACCAGCACATCGGTGCTGAAGGTGCCGTCGGCTTGAATTTCGTAATAATCGCGTACTTCCTGGCCCATCGCCTTTTGCAGCTCAAGGATTGCTGCACGCAGTACCTCTGGCGTGCGCATGCGCTCGACCCACGAGGTGTATTCCAGGCGCAAGCGCTGGCGGCTGCTGTTGCGTACGTGCAGGCCGGCCTCACTCAACTGGCGCATCCACTCGGCGCCGGAGTAATCACGCACATGGCTGGTGTCGCGCAGCACTTCGACGGTTTGCAGGTAAGTGTCCAACAGCGGGCTGCCCGGTGACAAGACATCCACAAATGCTGCCACGCCACCCGGCTTGAGTACACGGCGCACTTCACGCAGGGCCAGGCCGAGGTCGCTCCAATGGTGGGCCGAGTAGCGGCTGAACACGAAGTCGAACTCGCCATCGGCAAAGGGAAGGCGTTCGGCGGCGCCGTGTACCGTACGGATGTTGCCCAGGCCACGATCCATCGCAGCGGCGGCGACCACGTCAAGCATCTGCTGGGACAGGTCGTAGGCCACCACTTCTTTGACCAGAGACGCCACCTGGAAGCTGACATGACCAGCACCGCAGCCCAGGTCCAACAGTCGTGCAGCGCCCTGCCCGGCCAGTTCGGCTTGTAGCCGTGCGAATTCGGAGCCCTGGGCGTGTACGGTGCTGCTCAGGTAGGCTGCTGCCTGTTCGCCGAATTGCTTTTGCACGACTTGAGTGTGGGCGGTGGTGGTCATGGTGGCTTTCCTTGGGGTTTGTGGTGGTTGCACTGGCGCTATCGCAGGCAAGCCAGCTCCCACAGTTGACCGAGGTGTTCAGGCGAACATCGATCCATGTGGGAGCGGGCTTGCCCGCGATGGGGCCGGCACGGTTACCGCAAATCAGGCATCACGAAACAACCAGGGCTGGCTCGCCCGATGCTTGGCTTCAAACGCGGCAATCGCATCGCCGTCCTGCAAGGTCAGGCCGATGTCGTCCAGGCCGTTGATCAGGCAATGCTTACGGAACGCATCCACTTCAAAGTGGTACACCTTGCCATCCGGACGGGTCACGGTCTGCGCGGCCAGGTCCACCGTCAACTGGTAACCGACATTGGCCTCCACTTGCTGGAACAACTCGTCCACTTCGGCGTCGCTCAAGATGATCGGCAACAGGCCGTTCTTGAAGCTATTGTTGAAGAAGATGTCGGCATAGCTCGGCGCGATAATGCTGCGAAAGCCGTATTCCTCCAGGGCCCACGGCGCGTGCTCACGGCTGGAGCCGCAGCCGAAGTTTTCCCGGGCCAGCAACACGCTGGCGCCCTGGTAACGCTCGGCGTTGAGCACAAAGTCTTTGTTCAGCGGGCGCTTGGAGTTGTCCTGGTAGGCATAGCCCACGTCCAGGTAGCGCCACTCATCGAACAGATTGGGGCCAAACCCGGTGCGCTTGATCGATTTCAAGAACTGCTTGGGGATGATCTGGTCGGTATCGACGTTGGCGCGATCCAAAGGGGCGACAAGGCCAGTGTGTTGAGTGAAAGCACGCATCGGGTATTCCTCAGATCAATTCGCGAACGTCGATGAAACGACCGTTGACGGCCGCCGCGGCAGCCATGGCCGGGCTGACCAGGTGGGTACGCCCGCCGGCGCCCTGACGCCCTTCGAAGTTACGGTTGGAAGTGGACGCGCAATGCTCGCCCGACTCCAGGCGGTCCGGGTTCATCGCCAGGCACATCGAGCAGCCCGGCTCGCGCCACTCAAAACCGGCCTCGAGGAAGATCTTGTCCAGGCCTTCGGCTTCAGCCTGGGCTTTGACCAGGCCGGAACCTGGAACCACGATGGCTTGCTTGATGGTCGAGGCGACCTTGCGCCCCTTGGCGATCACTGCCGCGGCGCGCAGGTCTTCGATCCGCGAGTTGGTGCAGGAGCCGATGAATACGCGATCCAACTGGATGTCGGTGATCGCCTGGTTGGCTTTCAGGCCCATGTACTTCAAGGCGCGCTCGATGGAACCGCGTTTGACCAGGTCGGTTTCCTGGGCCGGGTCCGGCACGTTCTGGTCGACGGCCAGAACCATTTCCGGCGAAGTACCCCAGCTGACTTGCGGCTTGATCTGGGCAGCGTCGAGTTCAACCACGGTGTCGAACACTGCATCGGCATCAGACACCAGGTCTTTCCAGGCCTCTACCGCGGCGTCCCAATCCGCACCGCTTGGCGCGAATGGACGACCCTTCACGTACTCAACGGTTTTTTCGTCCGCCGCCACCATGCCCACGCGGGCACCGGCTTCGATGGACATGTTGCAGATGGTCATGCGGCCTTCGATGGACAGGTCGCGAATCGCGCTGCCGGCAAACTCGATGGCATGGCCGTTGCCGCCAGCGGTGCCGATCTTGCCGATCACGGCCAGTACGATGTCCTTGGCGGTCACGCCAAACGGCAAGGTGCCTTCGACGCGCACCAGCATGTTCTTCATCTTCTTGGCCACCAGGCACTGGGTGGCGAACACATGTTCCACCTCGGAGGTGCCGATGCCATGGGCCAGGGCGCCGAACGCACCGTGGGTGGAGGTATGGGAGTCGCCGCAGACCACGGTCATGCCCGGCAAGGTCGCACCCTGCTCCGGGCCGATGACGTGGACGATGCCTTGACGCACATCATTCATTTTGAATTCGGTGATGCCATATTCGTCACAGTAGTCGTCGAGGGTCTGTACCTGCAAACGCGAGACCTGGTCGGCAATGGCTTCGATACCGCCCTTGCGCTCAGGCGTGGTCGGCACGTTGTGGTCCGGCGTGGCGATGATCGAGTCGACGCGCCAGGGCTTGCGCCCGGCCAGTCGCAGGCCTTCGAACGCTTGGGGCGAGGTCACTTCATGGATGATGTGACGGTCGATATAGATCAGCGACGATCCATCATCGCGACGTTTCACTTCATGGGAATCCCAAAGCTTGTCGTAAAGCGTTTTGCCGGCCATCAGTCGGTCCTCATCAGCGGTGTTTCTATACGCCGGGCTTTTCAATAACCCTTTGGCTTGTGAGGCTGATGGTAGGGCGCTACATTAAATAACTCAAATTCATATTTTTTATGCTTTGGATTACCAACTGGAATAGCACCATGGACCTGGCCAACCTCAACGCCTTTATTGCCATCGCTGAAACCGGCAGTTTCTCGGGTGCCGGCGAACGCCTGCACCTGACCCAACCGGCCATCAGCAAACGCATCGCTGGCCTGGAACAACAACTGAAGGTGCGTCTGTTCGATCGCCTGGGCCGTGAAGTGGGTTTGACCGAAGCCGGGCGAGCCCTGCTGCCTCGCGCCTATCAGATCCTCAATGTGCTGGACGACACCCGTCGTGCCCTGACCAACCTCACCGGCGAAGTCAGCGGGCGACTCACTCTGGCCACCAGCCACCATATAGGCCTGCACCGCCTGCCACCGATCCTGCGCACGTTCACTCGGCAATACCCGAACGTGGCATTGGATATTCAGTTTCTCGATTCGGAAGTGGCCTACGAAGAAATCCTCCACGGTCGTGCCGAAGTGGCAGTGATTACCCTGGCGCCCGAGCCCCACAACCTGGTGCGCGCCACGCCGGTCTGGGATGACCCGCTGGATTTCGTGGTGGCGCCCGAACACAGCCTGATCAGCAACGGCTCCATCAGCCTGGCCGATATCGCCGCGCACCCGGCAGTGTTCCCCGGGGGCAATACCTTCACCCACCACATTGTCAGCCGATTGTTCGAGGCCCAAGGCCTTGCGCCGAATATCGCCATGAGCACCAATTACCTGGAAACCATCAAGATGATGGTCTCCATCGGCCTGGCCTGGAGCGTGTTGCCGCGCACCATGCTCGATGACCAGGTGGCAAGTATCGCTTTGCCGGGCATACAGCTCAGTCGCCAGCTAGGCTATATCGTGCACACCGAAAGGACGCTGTCGAACGCTGCGCGGGCCTTCATGAGCCTATTGGATGCACAGGTCGATCTGCCAGGGTTACCGGCATGACACCGTGCGGCCCCGGGTTCCAAGTACTACCGCGCTGTTTTCCCAACGAGCCAAGGCCCTTTGATAATGCGCAATCCCGTCGACCCGATACCTCCCCTGCCCCGCATCTACGCCCTGGACCCTCAAGCGGCGGAACAAAGCTGGGATAGCGCTCCGCAATTGCTGGCGGCCCTCAATGCCGCCCGGCTGGGTGCCTGGTGCTGGGAAATCGATACCGGAAAAATCAGTTGGTCCCGGGGTACCCAGGCGTTATTTGGCTTTGATCCTCGCCAGCCACTGCCCAAGGACCTCGACTATCTCGATCTGCTCGCACCGGAGGACCGAACCCGCGTGATACGCGGTTTTCACGCGGTACTCGCCGGGGAGCCATTCGAGCGCGCCATGCATCACCGCATCCAGTGGCCCGATGGCAGCCTGCACTGGCTGGAGATCAGCGGCAGCCTGGCGCCAGACAAAGCGGGGCGCCGCCGCATGATCGGAGTGATTCGTGAGATCACGCATCAGCGCGAACGCGAACATGCCCTCAGTCATTCAGAAAAGCGCTTCGCCACGCTGTTCCATTTGTGCCCGAACATGGTGCTGCTGACGCGCCAGGCCGACGGTTTGATCAGCGAGGCCAACCAGTACTTCGAAATGCTGTTCGGCTGGCCGGTGGCCGACGCCATCGGCCGCACCACCCTGGAGCTGGGCTTGTGGCGCGACCCTGAACAGCGCGCACTGCTGGTCAAGGCCACCCAGCGCAAGGGCGAGCCCATGACCATGGAGGTGCAGTTCTGCGCCAGCAACGGCCAGATCCACGACGGCACGCTCAGCGCCCAGAAGGTCGAGCTGGACGGCGAGGCCTACCTGATCAGCACGTTCCTCGACACCACCGAGCGCAAAAATGCCGAACAAGCGCTCAAGGACAGCCAGGAACGCCTGGACCTGGCCCTGGATTCGGCACAGCTGGGCACCTGGGATTGGCACATACCCAGCGGCATGCTCTACGGCTCGGCTCGCGCGGCGCAATTACACGGCCTGGACCCGGCACCGTTCCACGAGTCCTTCGATGCGTTTTTCGAAGGCATGTCCGATGAAGATCGCGAGGGCATGCGCAACGCCTATCGCAGCTTGCGCGAAGGTCCGGGTGGCAACTATCAGCTGACCTATCGCGTGCTGATGGAGGATGGCAGCCCACGCTACCTGGAAAGCCGCGCCCGCCTGTATCGCGACGAGTTCGGCCACCCCTTGCGCATGGCCGGCACGTTGCTGGATATCACCGACCAGGTCGAGCGCGAGCAACGGCTCACAGCCTCCGAAGAAAAATTCGCCAGCTTGTTCCAGGCCAGTCCCGACCCGATCTGCGTGACCAACCTGGACAGCGGCGCCTTTATCGAGATCAACCCCGCGTTCACCCAGACCTTCGGCTTTACCGCCGCCGAAGTGATCGACAAAAGCGCCGAACAGATCGGCTTGTGGGACGACTCCAGCAAGCGCCTGCAACGCATCGAGCAGGTGATTCGCGAACAGGCCCTGAGCAACGTAGCCGTCGTAGTGCATCACAAGGACGGCCAAAGCCTGACCTGCGTGATTTCCAGCCGCTTGATCAAGGTCAGCGACCAGTCGTGCATCGTCACCACGCTGCGCGATATTACCCAGCAGCAACGCTCGGAAGCCGCGCTCAAGGCCAGTGAAGAGAAATTCGCCAAGGCATTCCACTCCAGCCCCGACGCGATTTCCATCACCGAACGCGACAGCGGCCGTTATGTGGAGGTCAATGATGGTTTTTGCCGCCTGACCGGTTACCGCACCGAGGAAGTAATCGGCCTGACTCTCTACCAGATCGGCATCTGGGCCGATGAAAACCAGCGCGCCGCCCTACTGGCCGAGCTGCAGATCAAGGGGCGCATTCATCATCTGGAAATGCTCTGGCGCAACAAACGTGGCGAGGTGCTGGCGGTGGAGGTTTCGGTTGAGCCGATCACCTTGAATGAAACCCCATGCCTGCTGCTGACCGCACGGGACGTCAGCCTGTTGAAAAACGCCCAGGCGCAGATCCGTCACCTGGCGTACCACGACCCGCTCACCAACCTGCCCAACCGTGCGCTGCTGATGGATCGCCTGAGCCAGCAGATCGCCTTGCTCAAGCGCCACAACTTGCGCGGCGCCCTGCTGTTTCTTGACCTAGACCATTTCAAGCACATCAACGACTCCCTCGGCCATCCGGTGGGTGACACCGTATTGAAAATCGTCACCGCACGCCTGGAAGCCAGCGTACGCATGGAGGACACCGTGGCACGCCTGGGTGGTGATGAGTTTGTGGTACTGCTCAGCGGCCTGGAGGGTTCGCGCCAGGCCGTGAGCAGCCAGGTGCAAGCATTGGCCGACACCCTGCGCGAGTTGCTTTCGGAACCGATGTTCCTCGACGGCCATCGGCTGCAGGTCACGCCGAGCATCGGCGTGGCGCTGATTCCCGACCATGGCAGCACACCGGCCGACCTGCTCAAGCGTGCTGACATCGCCCTGTACCGCGCCAAGGATTCAGGACGCAATACCACGCAGATGTTCCACAACAGCATGCAAAAAACCGCCAGCGAGCGTCTGCGCATGGAAACCGACCTGCGCCTGGCCTTGTCACGCGGTGAGTTCAGCGTGCATTACCAGCCTCAAGTAGACGCGCGCGGCAACAGGATTGTCGGTGCCGAGGCCCTGGTGCGCTGGCAGCATCCGCAACTGGGGGCGCAGTCGCCAACGGAATTTATCAAGGTTTTGGAAGACAGCGGCCTGATCCTGGAAGTCGGCACCTGGATTCTCGATGAAGCCTGCGGCGCCTTCGCACAATTGATTGCCGACGGCCTGGTGGACCCGCTCAACTTCAGCCTGTGCGTGAACATCAGCCCGCGGCAGTTTCGCCAGAATGATTTCGTGGAACGGGTGGAACGCAGCCTCGAACAACACCAACTGCCCTTCAGCCTGCTGAAACTGGAGATCACCGAAGGCATTGTCATCCAGAACCTTGACGACACCGTGGCGAAGATGCGCCGCTTGAAAAAGCTTGGCGTGAGCTTCGCGATGGATGATTTCGGCACTGGCTATTCATCCCTGACCTACCTCAAGCGCCTGCCGGTGGACGCATTGAAAATCGACCAGTCGTTCGTACGCGATGCCACCCACGATCCGAACGATGCCGAAATCATCCGCGCCATTGTGGCCATGGCCCGCAGCTTGAACCTGGAGGTGATTGCCGAGGGCGTGGAAACCCCGGAACAACTGGCGTTCCTGCAACAGCTGGGCTGCCATTTATTCCAGGGTTATTTGCACAGCCGGCCGTTACCGATAGAGGGTTTCAGGCGGCTACTGGAGTAGCGATTACATCAGCGCTACGGCCTGGCCACTGGTGGGCGCCTTACCCTGGCGTCCATACAACTCTTCGCGACCGTTAATGACCGCCACCGAATGCATGGCCCGGTTACACATACCCAGTTGCCCATTGGCAAGGTCGCGTACAGAAACCTTTTTCATATGCTTCTTCAGCCCCAGCCGCATGAACCCTTCACCCGGCCCGGTCTCATCCTCGCCATTATTCAAACTGCGGATCGCGGCCTGGAAGCTTCGGCCCGCCGTACGATCATTGTTTTCCAGCTGCGCACGCTTGGCACTGACCGCAAACAAAAACTGCGCATCCTTGAGCATCCCCTTGTCCGCGCCGACAAACCGCGCACCTCGAGCTCCTTCGGCGAGCTCACGGTCGGTCAGGGTGAGCTTGAAGTCATCACGCATGACCACTTGGTAGCCGTTACTGGTTTTGGTCACTTCCTTGAAAATATCCGTGGGGCTCTGGCCAAATCGATACATCGCCGCCTTGATGGCCGAGACCGTCACACAGTTGCCATCGGGGCCCTGGCGAAACCCGCTCCAGATGTTGTCAGGCTTGGCGCCATTTCGCTTGCTGGAAAGCCCCTGGATTTCCAATGCAGAACCTGGCTTGGGGGCGACAGGTTCTGGCGTCACCTGCGGGGTAACTTTTACGGAAGGGGCAGGTGCATCAGGACGTACCCGGCCCCGTCTATCTCTTCCATCAGATATCAACTCTTGTAACTGAAAAGAAATTGAACGCAACGTAGTAAGAACTTCCGGCAACTTGTCAGTTTCGGTTTTGCTTTCCGACACCGCGCTGACAGGAACGCTTACATCGCGCTTAACACCCTCACTGCCAGACCATAGCGCTGGGCTTGATTTATTACTCGCCTCAGCCAGATCACCGAACTTATTGAAATCTACAATACGCGCAATATTGTTAATTGAATGGATAGACATATATTTCTCCACACACAAGCATCCCACGAATACACACTTCCCGAAGGTGCCTGCTTTTCTTAAAATTTTAACCAATTGCGCTCACACACAGTCTCGGGGCGCTCGTCCACCCCTGCTCCAGTGCGGGCATTGATTGATTTTTATGAACTGGAACAACCGCGTCACCCAGTCCATCTATTCGTGGAGAATCCGCCTGTCGAGTTCCCGAAATCGTTTCTCATATAAAGACACCAACATGCGCTGAAGGGTGCCCTCCTCGACTATACCCTTGGAGTCCTTGCGCCAGGCCGCTGCTGAATAACTTCGAGCCTTACATACGTTAATAAACTGCTGAAATGTAAACAGCCGATAATATTCAAGCCACTTCAAGCTGGGTTTTTATGGTATTTAGCGCACGCGAAAGAAAGGGCTCCAATGGAGCCCTTTCAGGCAAATATAAAACTTACTTAATGGATTCAATCCAACGGGACTGGGTGCTGCATGCCCAATAGGCGACTGACCTGCTCCAAGTGCGTCTCACGGCGCAGGGCCGTGAACAGTTCCACTGCCTGTGGGTAATTGCGCGTCAGCATCGCCAGCCATTGCTTCAAGCGGCCGGGCGCCTGCTTTTCAGTCAGTTGTGCCACCGATTGGCGCCAGAATTCCTGCAGCATCGGCTGCATCTGCGCCCAGGTCATTTCGACCACGTCCTCGCCCGCCTTCGCGGCTACGATCTGCCGTGCCAGGTCAGGGCGCGCCACCAAGCCACGGCCCAGCATGATGTCTTCGGCACCACTGATTTCGCGACAACGCTTCCAGTCTTCGACGCTCCAGATATCGCCGTTGGCAAACACCGGCACCTTGACCACCTCCTGCACCCGCGGGATCCACTCCCAATGGGCCGGCGGCTTGTAACCATCGGCTTTGGTACGCGCATGCACCACGATATGCGCAGCACCGCCCTCGGCCAGGGCCGTGGCGCACACCAACGCCCCGTCCGGGCTATCGAAGCCCAGGCGCATCTTGGCGGTGACCGGAATGTGGGCAGGCACGGCGCGGCGCACGTGTTCGACAATCTGGTTGAGCAGTTCCGGCTCCTTGAGCAGCACCGCACCACCACGGGATTTGTTCACCGTCTTGGCCGGGCAACCGAAGTTCAAGTCGATGACTTCAGAGCCCAACTCGCAGGCCAGGGCGGCATTTTCCGCCAGGCATACCGGGTCGGAGCCGAGCAGTTGCACACGCAGCGGCACACCTGCCGCCGTATGGGCACCGTGCAGCAGTTCCGGAGCGAGCTTATGGAAATAGGCAGGGGTGAGCAGGCGGTCGTTGACGCGGATGAACTCGGTCACGCACCAGTCAATACCGCCCACGCGGGTCAACACGTCCCGCAGGATGTTGTCGACCAACCCCTCCATGGGCGCCAAGGCAATTTGCATGGAAAACACTCAACAAAAATCGTGGCGCAGTTTACTGGGTTTCCTGCGGCAACCGTTAACCCCCGGTCAGGGCGGGGCCATAACCTTCAATAAACTCGGCGGGCATACGCTTGGGCTTGCCGCTGGACAGCTCGATGCACACAAAGGTGGTTTGTGCACGCAGCAGGGTCGCGCCATCACGGGGGCGTACCAGCTGGAAACGACGGGTCATTTTCAGGCGCTGGTCCCAATCGACGATCCAGGTGGCCAGTTGCAACTCATCCCCTTCATAGCCGGCCGCCAGGTAATCGATCTCGTGGCGCACCACGGCCATGGCACGATCCAGGCGTCGGTATTCGGTGAGGTCCAGCCCCAGGCGCTGAGAATGGCGCCAGGCACAACGCTCCAGCCAGGACACGTACACGGCGTTATTGGCGTGCCCGAGGCCGTCGATGTCCTCAGGCGCAACCTGCAGATCGATGATAAATGGCGTTGCCAGATCCCAGCCCATGCCTTGCTCCAGTCGATTAATGTCGGCGGGGCAGTGTATCAGGCGATTTGCCGTTCCTGTAGGCGGCCGGCCAACAGCACGAGTACCGCATCGACCACCCTTGGGTCGGCCAGCACTTTCTGATGCCCGCCTGCCTCCAGGCGCAGCAGACGGCTGTCGAACCACGCCTCATGGATGGCTTGCGACGCCTTGACCGGCACAAAGGTGTCGTCTTCGGCATGCACGATCAGGCCGGGAATGTTCATCTGGTAGTGAGCCACATCCAGGTGCTTGAGCGGCATGCCGAACGACAGTTCCACTTCCTGGATGAACGCCGCCCGCGCACGCGCCGGCAGGCCGATCATTTGGGTGAAACCGCGCAGCACATCCAGAAAACGCGAGGGTGCGGCAATACTCACCAACGCCTCGGTACGCAGCCCCAGTTGCACCGCCAGCATCGCACTGGCGCCGCCCATGGAATGGCCGATTACCGCATGCAGCGGCGGTAACTCGGCAGCGGCCTCGAGCATGGCGCGGGCAAACAGCAGCACATGGGCTTCACGCCCCGGTGAACGGCCATGGGCTGGACCATCGAGGGCAATCACTGAATAACCGTTATCCACCAACGCAGTGATCAGGCTGGCGAACTGGGTGGGCCGACCTTCCCAGCCGTGCATCAACAGCACCGCGGGGCCCTGGCCCCAGCGCAGGGCGGACAAGCCAAAGCGCAAAGTAATGCGCTCCGATTGCGCCAACAGCGGCAGCTCCCAAGCTCGTGGCGGCAGGTCACGCGGCGTCATGAACACACGCCGCATCCTGTTGGCCACGGTTTGCGGCGCCAGATGCCCCAGGGTGCCGTTGAAGCGACGAGTCCAGGTTAACGTGCCCATCTTCCAGCCCTCTTCTAGCGTACGGCCGACTTGGCAGCGCGCAGCACACGGTCAGACAACTCACCCGGGCCAAGGGCACGAGCCAAGGCCAGGCCACCGATCATCAGCGCCATGTCCGCCAGGGCTTTGTCAGTGTCCTCAGGGCTGGCCGCCAGCTGTGCAGCCATCAACTCGCAGTGCTCATTCAGCGCCTGGCGGAATTCATCGGGCAGGCGGCTCATCTCGCCCACCGTCGCCGGGATCGGACAGGCCTGGGTGGTGGAGTCGCGGTGCTTGCGCGACAGATAAAACGCCGCCACCAGCGCCCTGCGTTCTTCACCGGTCAATTGCGAGTCCATGTCGTCAATGGACGCGCGACGCTTGGCCAACAGCTGGGTGAACGCCTCGAGCATCAAGGCGTCCTTGCTTTCAAAGTGCGCGTAGAAACCACCGACCGTCAGCCCCGCCGCACCCATGACTTCGCCCACGCTCGGCTCAGCCGGGCCACGCTGGATCAACGCCGCGCTGGCAGCCTGCAAAATACGTTCGCGGGTTTGCGCTTTTTTATCGCTCATCGAAGCCTCCGTCTCTCATGGGTTGAATATTATTACCATAATAATATTTGGCAAGCGACAAGCACGACCGCCGGTCAGAACAGAAAAATGGGTAATAAGGAGGGATTGGCCAAATGCCAGACAAACAAAAGGGCCATTCAATAATTGAATGACCCTTAAAAATCCCGCAAAGCGGGTAATCGTGGCGTCCCCTAGGGGACTCGAACCCCTGTTACCGCCGTGAAAGGGCGGTGTCCTAGGCCACTAGACGAAGGGGACACAAACCTTCTGTACATTGATCAGGGCTGAGACCTGATCGATTCAAGGCCGGTGTGGCCAAACCTTGAACCTGTAAATTGGTGGAGCTAAACGGGATCGAACCGTTGACCTCTTGCATGCCATGCAAGCGCTCTCCCAGCTGAGCTATAGCCCCGGATTTTTCGTCTCGCGACGCAGCAGACCTTTCGAGCTGCTTGTTGAAACTGGCGTCCCCTAGGGGACTCGAACCCCTGTTACCGCCGTGAAAGGGCGGTGTCCTAGGCCACTAGACGAAGGGGACAAAACCTTCTGTACAACTGATCAGGGCTGAGACCTGATCGATTCAAGGCCGGTGTGGCCAGACCTTGAACCTGTAGATTGGTGGAGCTAAACGGGATCGAACCGTTGACCTCTTGCATGCCATGCAAGCGCTCTCCCAGCTGAGCTATAGCCCCTCATCGGTGAGGACGGGGCGAATCTTAATGGCGGTTTGGAAAGGTGTCAAATTTATTTTCAACATTTTCCAAAATTTTTTGCCGGGATAACAATCACTTACCGACAAAACCCCGGAAAACCGGGGTTTTGTCACTGCAGCGGCCTGCTTACGCGATGGCGCCCAGCAGCTTTTCCCATTCCTTGTTTTCTTTCTTCGACACACCACCAAGCAAATCAAGGGCTTGGCGAAGACGGAAACGGGTCAGGTCCGGCCCAAGGATTTCCATCGCATCGAGCACCGACACCGAACTGGCCTGCCCGGTGATCGCGGCAAACATCAGGGGCATGGCGTCGCGCAGTTTCAGCTCAAGGGATTCCACTACCGCCTGGATGGTCGCGGTGATTGCGTCCTTCTCCCACTGGCGCAGGCTTTCAAGCTTCCACAG
This sequence comes from Pseudomonas libanensis, assembly GCF_001439685.1. GTDB lineage: Bacteria > Pseudomonadota > Gammaproteobacteria > Pseudomonadales > Pseudomonadaceae > Aquipseudomonas > Aquipseudomonas libanensis. Next base: position 13,653 of record NZ_JYLH01000018.1, on the reverse strand, counting down.
GATCAACTGCATCAGCTGGCGAACCTGATCAGCCGAGAGTTTCTTGGACTCAAACAGCTTGGCATCCGGGTTCACGCCCCCGGCGAAGAAGAAACTGGCCAAGGGTGCAACCTGGCTGAAGGTCTCTACCCTGCCCTGCACCAATGGCGCGATCTTCATCATGTACTCAGGGTTCAACGCCCACTGCTGCACACGGCTGGCGAACTCTTCTACCGGCAGGTCACGCAGCCACTGGCCATTGAGCCACGACAGCTTCTCGATATCGAAGATCGGCCCGCCCAGGGAGACGCGGGACAGGTCGAAGTTGTCGACCATTTCCTGCAGCGAGAACTTCTCACGCTCGTCCGGCATCGACCAACCCATGCGGCCCAGATAGTTGAGCATCGCCTCAGGCATAAAGCCCATGCGCTCATAGAAGGTTACCGACGTCGGGTTCTTGCGCTTGGACAGCTTGCTCTTGTCCGGGTTACGCAGCAGCGGCATGTAGCACAGCTGCGGTTGTTCCCAGCCAAAGTATTCGTAGAGCAGGATCAGCTTCGGCGCCGAGGGCAGCCACTCTTCGCCACGCAGTACATGGGTGATGCCCATCAAGTGATCGTCGACCACGTTGGCCAGGAAGTACGTCGGCAGGCCGTCGGTCTTCATCAGCACCTGCATGTCCATGCGATCCCACGGGATCTCGACGTCGCCGCGCAGCATGTCCGGCACCACGCACACGCCTTCGCTCGGCACTTTCATGCGGATCACGTGGGGTTCGCCAGCCGCCAGGCGCGCAGCCACTTCTTCCTTGGACAACAGCAACGCACGGCCATCGTAGCGCGGGGTCTCGCCACGGGCCTGCTGCTCGGCACGCATCTGGTCCAGCTCCTCAGCCGTGCAGAAGCACGGGAAGGCGTGGCCCATGTCGACCAGTTGCTGGGTGTACTGCTTGTAGATGTCGCTGCGCTCGCTCTGGCGGTACGGGCCGTGGGGCCCGCCGACGTCCGGACCTTCGGCCCAGGTAATGCCCAACCAGCGCAAGGCATCGAAAATCTGCTGCTCCGACTCACGGGTGGAACGCAGTTGGTCGGTGTCTTCGATCCGCAGGATGAATTCACCGCCGTGCTGCTTGGCAAAGCAGTAGTTGAACAAGGCGATGTAGGCAGTACCGACGTGGGGATCCCCAGTAGGCGATGGCGCAATGCGCGTGCGGACGGTGGTCATGGCAGGTCTCGAATGGGCGATAAAACTGAAAATTGAAGCAAGGGGCGAATGGTAACAGCCTGGGGGATTTCTGGAAAACCGCGGCGCGGCTATCGGGGGCAAGCCCCCGATGAGGCCAGTAAAGCCACCGCAAATCAGACCGTCAGCAACCGCTCACGCAACTTGCCAATCTCATCGCGCGTCTGCGCCGCCGCTTCAAACTCCAGATCCCGCGCCAACTGGTACATCTTCTCTTCCAGCTGTCGAATCCGCTTGGTGATCTCACTCGGTGAGCGCAGTTCGTTCTCGTACTTGGCGCTCTCCTCGGCGGCCTTGGCCATGCCCTTGCGCTTCTTGCTGCGCGAGCCGGGCACGGTGGCGCCTTCCATGATGTCGGCAACGTCCTTGAACACGCCTTTGGGGATGATGCCGTTTTCCAGGTTGAACGCGATCTGCTTGTCGCGACGCCGCTGGGTTTCGCCAATCGCCCGCTCCATGGAGCCAGTGATGCGGTCCGCGTATAGAATCGCCCGGCCATTGAGGTTACGCGCCGCTCGGCCGATGGTTTGGATCAACGAACGCTCGGAGCGCAGGAAGCCCTCCTTGTCCGCATCCAGAATCGCCACCAGCGACACTTCCGGCATGTCCAGGCCTTCGCGCAGCAGGTTGATCCCCACCAATACATCGAAGGTGCCCAGGCGCAGGTCGCGGATGATTTCCACGCGCTCCACGGTGTCGATGTCCGAGTGCAGGTAGCGCACGCGCACGCCGTGGTCGGCCAGGTAGTCGGTCAAGTCTTCAGACATGCGCTTGGTCAGTGTCGTGACCAATACCCGCTCTCCCAGGGCCACACGCTTGCCGATCTCCGAGAGCAGGTCGTCGACCTGGGTCAGCGCCGGGCGGATTTCGATTTGCGGATCGACCAGACCCGTCGGTCGCACCAACTGCTCAACGACACGCCCCGCGTGCTCGGCTTCGTAGTTTCCCGGCGTGGCCGAGACGAAAATCGTCTGCGGGCTGATACTTTCAAACTCGTCAAAACGCATCGGCCGGTTATCCAACGCCGAGGGCAGGCGAAAACCGTATTCCACCAATGTCTCTTTACGCGAACGGTCGCCTTTATACATCGCGCCGACCTGCGGCACGCTGACGTGGGACTCGTCGATCACCAGCAGGGCGTCGTCCGGCAGGTAATCGAACAGTGTAGGTGGCGCCTGCCCGGAGTCACGACCCGACAGGTAGCGCGAGTAGTTCTCGATGCCGTTGCAGTAGCCCAGCTCCAGGATCATCTCCAGGTCGAAGCGGGTGCGCTGCTCCAGGCGCTGGGCTTCCACCAGCTTATTGTTGGAACGCAGATATTCCAGGCGCTCGGCCAGCTCGGCCTTGATGCCCTCGATGGCGCCCATCAGGGTTTCCCGAGGGGTCACGTAGTGGCTTTTCGGATAGAAAGTGAAGCGTGGCAACTTACGGATCACTTCGCCGGTCAACGGGTCGAAGGCCGACAGGCTTTCGACCTCATCATCGAACAGTTCGATGCGGATCGCTTCCAGGTCGGATTCCGCCGGGTAGATGTCGATCACATCGCCGCGCACCCTGAAGGTGGCGCGGGCGAAGTCCATGTCGTTACGGGTGTACTGCAGGCTCGCCAGGCGCCGCAGCAGTTCGCGCTGGTCGAGTTTGTCGCCGCGGTCAACATGCAGCACCATCTTCAGATAGGCTTCCGGGCTGCCCAGGCCGTAGATGCACGACACTGTGGTGACGATGATCGCGTCCTTGCGCTCCAGCAAGGCCTTGGTCGCCGACAGCCGCATCTGTTCGATATGGTCGTTGATCGATGCATCTTTCTCGATAAAGGTATCGGAGGACGGCACGTAGGCTTCGGGCTGGTAGTAGTCGTAGTAGGAAACGAAGTACTCCACCGCGTTGTTCGGGAAGAATGCCTTGAACTCGCCATACAGCTGCGCGGCCAGGGTCTTGTTCGGCGCCAGTACCAGGGTCGGGCGGTTGATCTGGGCGATCACGTTGGCGATGCTGAAGGTCTTGCCTGAACCGGTCACCCCGAGCAGCGTCTGATGGGACAGGCCGGCCTCGATGCCTTCGACCATCTGGCGAATGGCTTCCGGCTGATCGCCGGCAGGTTCAAAACGGGTGACGAGCTGGAAATCCGACATAACGTACCTCGTGTAGTCACCCCAGACTCAACACCGCCAGGGACGAAATAGCTCAGCAACCCGCGATTAATCATCGCAGGTTGCAGGAAAAAACCATGATAGCTGTAGAAGTGGTGACGAATGCGATGGGTTTCAAGGCTATCCTCCTACAAGACCTTTCCCTTCAATGTTGCAATAAGACTAACGGTCAACAAATAAACCGAAAAACATCGCCGAAAAGCCGTTTCCGTTGTCGCCCTCAGCCGTGATGGCCTCTATACTAGCTCCCCGTTTGTGCACCGCTCTAGTGCATTCGGCTGGAGCGCGACACGTCCCTCCCTTCCCCCATAGAGCTGCCGCAAAAATGAGCCTGTTCTCCGCTGTCGAAATGGCACCACGCGATCCAATCCTGGGCCTCAACGAAGCATTCAACGCCGATACACGAACCACCAAGGTCAACCTTGGCGTGGGCGTTTACTGCAACGAGGAGGGGAAGATTCCACTCTTGCGTGCCGTTGCCGAAGCGGAAGCCATTCGTGTGGCGCAACACGCCGCTCGTGGCTACTTGCCGATCGACGGCATCGCGGCCTACGACCAGGCCGTGCAAAAGCTGCTGTTTGGTGCTGAGTCGCCGCTATTGAGCGCCGGCCGTGTGATTACCGCCCAGGCCGTCGGTGGCACGGGTGCACTGAAAATCGGCGCAGACTTCCTCAAGCAATTGCTGCCCAATGCCGTGGTCGCCATCAGCGACCCGAGCTGGGAAAACCACCAGGCATTGTTTGAAAAAGCCGGTTTCCCGGTGCAGACCTACCGCTACTACGACGCCGCCACCCACGACGTCAACCGTGCCGGCCTGCTCGAAGACCTCAACGCTTTGCCCCCGCAATCCATCGTGGTGCTGCACGCCTGCTGCCATAACCCGACCGGCGTCGACCTCAGCCCGGCCGACTGGCAAAACGTGCTGGAGGTGGTCAAGGCCAAGAACCTGGTGCCGTTCCTCGACATGGCCTATCAGGGCTTTGGCGATGGCATCCACGAAGACGCCGCTGCCGTGCGTCTGTTCGCTGAATCGGGCCTGACTTTCTTTGTGTCCAGCTCGTTTTCCAAGTCGTTCTCCCTGTACGGCGAGCGCGTAGGCGCGCTGTCGATTGTCAGCGAGTCCAAGGAAGAAAGCGCGCGCATCCTGTCCCAGGTCAAGCGTGTGATCCGCACCAACTACTCCAACCCGCCCACCCACGGCGCAGCCATCGTTGCCGCAGTATTGAACAACCCTGAATTGCGCGCCCAGTGGGAAGCCGAGCTGGCCGAAATGCGCCTGCGCATCCGCGGCATGCGCGAACAGATGGTGGCTGAGCTGGCCAAGGCAGCTCCAGATCATGATTTCAGCTTCGTCGGTCGCCAGCGTGGGATGTTCTCCTACTCCGGCCTGACCGTTGCGCAAGTCACCCGCCTGCGCACCGAGTTTGGCATCTACGCACTGGATACCGGTCGCATCTGTGTGGCGGCGCTGAACCAGTCGAACATTGGCGCGGTCACACAAGCAATCGTTCAGGTGCTGTAAACCTGCTGGCGTTGCACAGAAGGGGAAGCCATGGCTTCCCCTTTTTTGTGTCCAGCCCCTAGACTGAACCTTGACCGCCCCTTCGCTGTGAGAGCCCTATGAGAAACGACGACCTGGACCTGCGCGCCGACCGCGACGAATTGCACGACTATGCCCCACGCGCACCGCAAGCCAAGCGCCAGAAGAGCCTGGTGCTGCAAGTGGCGCTGGGGGTATTTCTGGGTGGGCTGGCCTTGTGGCTGGTGCAGTTGGGTGCAACGGCGATCATGGCCAAACTGGCGATGGGCACCCTGCAATTTGGCGGCTGATGTAAGACACCTGTGGGAGCTGGCTTGCCTGCGATACCGGCACCTCGGTGTATCAGGCAGACACCATTGATGCTATCGCAGGCAAGCCAGCTCCCACATTTGATCTACGGTGCTGGCAGGTTGCGTTCTTCCAGCAGTTTTACAAAGCTGTTCAAGCTTTGTGACACAGTGCCCCGCCGCCAGATCAGCCAGGTATTGAGGATGCGGAATCTGTCGCTCAACGGCCACACACTCACCGCCGCACACCCCGGCATACTCTCAAGCATGCTGCGCGGCATCAGCGCCAGCCCGGCCCCGGCGCTGACGCAGGCAAGCATGCCGTGGTAGGACTCGATCTCGAAGATCTTGCCCGGCATCGCGCCATCCTGTGAGAACCAGCGCTCGAAGTGGTGCCGGTACGAACAGTTGGAGCGAAACGTATAGATATTCTCGCCATTCACATCCTGCCCACGGGTGATCGGCGCGTGATGCAGCGGCGCAATCACTACCATCTCCTCTTCGAACACCGCCAGGCCTTCCAGGGTGGAATGCAGCACCGGTCCGTCAACGAAAGCCGCAGTCAGCCGCCCGGACAACACGCCTTCAATCATGGTGCCCGACGGTCCCGTGCTCAGGTCCAACTCGACCTTGGTGTACTGCTGGTTATACGCCGCCAGCAAGGCGGGAATGCGCACCGCCGCCGTGCTTTCCAGGGAGCCCAGGGCAAATGCACCTTGGGGCTCCTCCCCCGCCACCGTAGCGCGGGCCTGTTGCACCAGGTCGAGAATACGCCGCGTATAACCGAGGAAATTCCAACCGGCCGGAGACAGGCGCAAACGGCTCTTCTCGCGGATAAACAACTCCACGCCCAGATCCTGTTCCAATTGCTTGATGCGCGTGGTGAGGTTTGACGGCACCCGATGAATCAGCTGCGCGGCAGCGCTGATGCTGCCTTGCTCGGCAACGGCCTTGAAGATTTCCAGCTGCACCAGATCCAACTCATTCTCCAATCGTGAACGTATCGCTTAATATTATTCAGTTTCCAGAAAAGATACAGCCCCGTACGCTGGCCCCCTTCCACTTATTCAGCCGGACGGTGCCATGAACGCAATGACCCACCAGACCCACGCCTTGTCGATCAACCCCGCCAACGGCGAAACAGTCGCCAGCTATGCCTATGAAACCGCGGCACAGTTGGACGCCGCCCTCACCCGTTCGGCCAGCGCGTTCCGTACCTGGCGCCGCCAGCCGGTCAGCCAACGCGCAGAATTGCTGCTGGCCCTGGCCACCGCCCTGCGCGAGCAAGCCGAAGCCATGGCGCAAATGATCACCCTGGAAATGGGCAAGCCCATCGCCCAGGCCCGCGCCGAGATCGAAAAATGCGCCCAACTCAGCGAATGGTACGCCGCCCACGGCCCGGCCATGCTCGCTCCGGAGCCGACCCTGGTGGACAACGGCAGCGCCCGGATCGAATACCGCCCCCTGGGCCCGATTCTCGCGGTGATGCCGTGGAACTTCCCGGTCTGGCAGGTGCTGCGCGGCGCTGTGCCGACCTTGCTTGCCGGCAACACCTACGTGCTCAAACACGCACCGAACGTCATGGGCAGTGCCTACCTGATCCAGCAAGCGTTGCGTACCGCCGGTTTCGCTGAAGGCGTGTTCGAAGTGATCAACGTGACACAGGACGGCGTGTCCAGTGCCATCGCCGACCCACGCATCGCCGCCGTGACCCTCACCGGTAGTGTGCGCGCCGGTATCGCCATCGGTTCCCAGGCCGGGGCCGCGCTGAAGAAATGCGTGCTGGAGCTGGGCGGCTCCGATCCGTTTATCGTGCTCAACGACGCCGACCTCGACGCCGCCGTGCAAGCCGCCGTGATCGGCCGCTTCCAGAACAGCGGCCAAGTCTGCGCCGCTGCAAAGCGCCTGATCATCGAAGCCGGTGTGGTTGAAGCCTTCACCACCAAATTTGTCGAAGCCAGCCGCGCCCTGGTGATGGGCGAGCCAACGTCGTCTGCCACTTATATCGGCCCCATGGCTCGCTTCGACCTGCGCGACGAACTGCACGGCCAGGTCCAGGCGACCCTGGAAGAAGGCGCGACCCTTTTGCTGGGTGGCAACAAAGTCCCGGGCGCAGGCAATTACTACGAACCGACCGTGCTGGCCGACGTCACCGACCAGATGACCTCGTTCAAGCAGGAACTGTTCGGCCCCGTGGCCTCGATTATCACCGCCCGCGATGCCGAGCATGCTGTGGCCCTGGCCAATGACAGCGAGTTTGGCCTTACCGCCAGCATCTTCACCACCGACTCAGCCAAGGCCCGCGATATTGCCGAGCAACTGGAAACCGGCGGGATATTCGTCAACGCGTTCAGCGTGTCAGACCCTCGGGTGGCGTTTGGCGGCGTGAAGAAAAGCGGGTTCGGCCGTGAGCTGTCGCACTTCGGCGTACGCGAGTTCAGCAATGCGCAGACAGTGTGGCTGGATCGCAAATAGCCAGACAGGGGCGACTGCGCTGGCTGCGCAGCAACCCCAGTCCTGCATCAACTGCGGATGTGCCGCCGCACGCACTGCACCAACCCTTCCAACGCCTGCGACTTTACCGGCGCGAGCACACAGACCGTATGCTCGCGCTCGCCCTCCGCCACTGTCAGGGTGTAGTGCACTCGGCCTGGGTTACCGGCTTCGGGCATGGTGCTTTGTGGCAACTGAAAAAAATCCGAAGCTTCGATCAGTTGCCGCAACTCCTGCTGGTCCGGTTCGGGTAGCTTCTCCAGCTCTACCGTACGCGGCTTGGCCAGCCCCGGAAAAAACGCCGGCCCACCGCTTTCCTTGATTGATATTCGCATGGCTGTTCCTCGCCGCCCAAGCGGCTGGTCAAACATTGATGCCCACGGCTTTCCACCCCTCCTTGACCGCTTTCTGTTCATCCTTGTTCGCGCCATAAAGCCGTCCGGCCACGTCATAGGTGATGCGCGCAAAACGCAGGAACCCCGAGTTCGGTCGCAGCCGCGCATCCCGCAGTGCGTCATACCAGATGCGCCCCGCACGCTCCCAGGCGAACCCGCCAATCTTGGTCGCCACCTGATAAAACGCGTGGTTGGGAATGCCGGAATTGATATGCACCCCGCCATTGTCCTCGTATGTCTGCACAAAATCATCCATGTGGCCCGGCTGCGGGTCCTTGCCCAGCAGTTTGTCATCAAACGCAGTGCCTGGCGCCTTCATCGAGCGCAGGGCCGTGCCCTTGATCTTTTTGGTGAACAGCCCTTTGCCAATCAGCCAATCAGCCTCCTCGGCGGATTGCTTCAACGCATACTGCTTGATCAATGAGCCGAACACGTCGGACAGCGACTCGTTCAGCGCACCGGATTGATTGAAATACATCAGCTTGGCCTCATCCTCGGTAACGCCATGGGCCAACTCATGGCCAATCACGTCGAGCGCCACGGTGAAGCGATTGAATAACTGCTGGTCACCGTCGCCGAAGACCATCTGGGTCGAATTCCAGAACGCGTTGTTATAGTCCTGGCCGAAGTGCACCGTGGCGTCCAGGGCCATACCGGCATCGTCGATGGAATTGCGGTCGAACACCTGGTCAAAAAAGTCGAAGGTCGCGCCCAAGCCATCATAGGCTTCGTCCACCGCGGCATCGCCGCTGGCGGGTTGCCCTTCGCCGCGGATCAGTTTGCCAGGCAGGCTGTCGGTGTTTTCGGCGCTGTAGATCGAGCGCTGCTTCTCGGCGCCCATGGCCAACGCCATGCGGGCTGGGCCCTTGGCGGGTACCGCGACCATGCGCAACGAGCGGAACGTGCTGTCCTTGGCGCGAGTGCGTAATGCGACTTCCCGTTGGGCTTTGTCCCCGTGGCGGGCGATCTGGTCGAGCATGTAGGGTGGGATCAGACAGAAAATCGGGTTGCGTGACTGGCGAACACACATAAGCTGGCTCCTTTTTGGCGTGTGATGAACGTCCGGGTAGCGGTTTTCAGGATAGCCCTGTGTTCGCCACTTGGACCAAATTGTCATGAGTTTGTGTTTCAGTGGTGTTTATCCGAGGCCCATAAGGAACATGCCCATGCCCGCCCGCACAGCCAACATCGACCTTTCCCACCGCCCCAGGCTTGCCGACCTGCGTCCATTGGTCGCGCTCAGCCCCACCCTGCTGGAAGCCAGAACCGCGACACCGCGCGTCACCGCGGCCAAGGACCTCAAAAATCGCGCGGGCTATGCCCATGATTTCCTCAGCGACTTCGTGGTGCCATGGCCCACGGTCGGCGAGCCACTGTCGGGCGACGTGCAACCCAAGCGCCTGGACTACACGCATTTCTCCATCACCATGTCGCGTTCCCGACGACTGGCGCTCTACGTGGGGGTGAATATCGACGGCTCAAAGCATGTGGACATCACGCGCAGCAACGACACTTGGGCCTACGATGGTCGCCTGCCCCTGGATGCGCAGGTAGGTGAAGACCTCTACGCCGGCAACGGCCTGGACCGCGGCCACCTGGTGCGGCGCCAGGACCCCAACTGGGGCGACGAGGCCAACACCGCCAACTTCGACACCTTCCATTTCACCAACTGCTCGCCGCAAATGAGCGGCTTCAACCAGAAGACCTGGCTGGAACTCGAAGACTACATTCTTGATAACACCCAGCGCTGGAAGGCCCGGGCCACGGTGTTTACCGGCCCGGTATTCGCCGATGACGACCGACTTTATCGCGGGGTGAAAATCCCCAAGGCGTTCTGGAAGGTAGTGGCTTACCTCAGCGACGACGGCAAACCCTCCGCCAGCGCCTACATGATCGACCAAAGCCGTGAGCTGGGGCAGCTCGACCTGGTGTTCGGCCAGCTTCGCACCTACCAGCGCAGCGTGATCCAGATCGAGCAACTGACCGGCATCCGCTTCGCCAACCTGGCTGACTATGACGGGTTCAGCAATGAAGAGCGTGCCACGGGGACGCGAATCGAGGCGCTGATCCGCGGGCCTGGAGACATTCGCCTGTAGCCGCACGGGCGTTGGGCTATTTCGCCTGCGCCTGATCGACTACCATACCGCCGCCGGTTCCCGTATGGGACTAATAGGGAATTCGAAACGCCGCCTGCGGCGTCAATCGAAACTGCCCCCGCAACTGTAGGTGCCGAGCCTGCTCCCCACTGCCACTGGACCCTGTCCGGGAAGGCGGGAGCGAGGCGACGACGCATCAGTCAGGAGACCTGCCGGCCCAGCAAAACCACTAACCGGCGGGGTGTCCGGGAAGGACATCCTTGCCTGCCTGATCGGCAGCGTTCGAGGCTGTATTTCCGAGCCGTACCGCCCCTGCTGCACTCGGAGATCACCCCATGCTGCCACGCGTTACCGCCCTGATTGCAGGCTTGGGTGCCTGTGCAATGGCCCAGGCCACGCCCACCCATTACCCGCTGACCCTGGAAAACTGCGGCAGCACCCTGACCTTCCAGCACGCACCTGCACGCAGCGTAACCATCGGCCAGGCCGCCACCGAGATGCTCTATGCCTTGGGCGTGGGCGATAAAGTGGTTGGCACTTCGCTGTGGTTCAATAACGTGTTGGCGCAGTACAAGGCACAGGACGCCACCGTCGAGCGCCTGGCCAACAACGAGCCGAGCTTTGAAGCGGTGATCGCCAAACGCCCGCAACTGGTGGCCGCCGAGCTGGAATGGGTGGTGGGGCCCCAAGGCGTGGTCGGCACCCGCGAGCAATTCCATGAGCTGCAGATCCCCACCTACCTGCTGCCCTCGGACTGCGAAGGCAAGGACAACCTGGTGGGTGCCGACGGCACGCGGTTGGAGCCGTTTCGCATCGACACGATTTATAAAAGCATCCGCCAATTGGCGCAGATTTTCGACATCCAGGATCGCGGCCAGCAGCTCAACGATGCGCTCAAGGCGCGCCTGGCCAAGTCCATCGCCACCGCGCAAGGCAAAGGCTTGAAGCAAGCCAGCGCGCTGGTGTGGTTCTCCAGCGCCGAAATGGCCAGCGATCCCTACGTGGCCGGGCATAAGGGTATCCCGCAGTTCATGCTGCAAACCCTCGGCCTGCGCAATGTGGTGCAGTCCGATGAAGAATGGCCCGCCGTCGGCTGGGAAACCATCGCCAAGGCCAACCCGACGTTCCTGGTGATCGCACGCATGGATCGGCGCCGCTACCCCGCCGACGACCACGAGAAGAAACTCGCCTTCCTGCGCAGCGACCCGGTGACCCGCAACATGGACGCGGTGAAAAACCACCGCATCATCATCCTCGATGCCCTGGCGCTGCAGGCCAGCCTGCGCACCTTCGATGGCCTGGAACAACTGGCCGCCGCCATCGACGGCTACGACCTGCCGCAATGATACGGACCCTGCTCGCCCTCACATTGCTGTTGCTCGCCCTGCTCGCCGGCGTGGCCATCGGCGAAACCGCCATCTCGCCACAGGTGGTGCTCCAGGTGCTCGCCAACAAACTGTGGGCCGCAGGCTTCGTGCTGGACCCCATCGATGAAGGCGTGGTGTGGAACTATCGCCTGACCCGCGCCCTGGTGGCCGCTGCCTGCGGTGCGGGGTTGGCGACCTGTGGCGTGATCCTGCAATCGTTGCTGCGTAACCCGCTGGCTGATCCTTACTTGCTCGGCATCAGTGCCGGCGCGTCGACCGGCGCGGTTCTCGTCGCTTTGATTGGGGTGGGCGGCGGGCTGGTGTCGCTGTCGGCGGGGGCGTTTGTGGGGGCGATGGCAGCGTTTGCGCTGGTGATCCTGCTGGCGCGGGCCAGTGGCTCGTCCAACGGCACCGGGCAGATCATCCTCGCGGGCATCGCCGGCTCGCAATTGTTCAATGCCTTGACCGCGTTCCTGATCACCAAGTCGGCCAGTTCCGAACAGGCTCGCGGCATTATGTTCTGGCTGCTGGGCAACCTCAGCGGCGTGCGCTGGCCGTCGGTGTGGCTGGCGGTGCCGGTGGCGATCGTTGGGCTGGCGGTGTGCCTGTGGCATCGTCGCGCATTGGATGCCTTTACCTTCGGCAGCGACTCGGCGGCCTCCCTTGGCATCCCGGTGCGCCGCGTGCAATTTGTGCTGGTGGCCTGCGCCGCCTTGGTGACGGCGGTGATGGTGTCCATCGTCGGCTCCATCGGCTTTGTTGGCCTGGTGATTCCCCATGCGGTGCGCCTGTTGCTGGGCACCGGGCATTCGCGGTTGCTGCCGGCGAGCGCTCTTGGCGGCGCGTTGTTCTTGATTGCGGCCGATGTGCTCTCGCGCACCTTGATCAAGGGCCAGGTGATTCCCGTAGGTGTGGTCACGGCGTTGGTGGGTGCACCGGTGTTTGCTCTGATCCTGATTGGCCGCAGGAACGCGCGATGAGCGTGCTCAGTTGCACCGGCCTGGGTTTCAAGGTGCGTGACGCTGAGTTGCTGCGCGATATTCACCTGGACGTGCAGCAAGGGGAAACCCTCGGTATCGTCGGGCCGAACGGCTCGGGCAAATCCACCCTGCTCAAGTTGCTCGCCGGTTTACGCATTCCCGCCAGTGGTGAAGTACGCCTGGGCGCCAAGTGCCTGGGTGATTTGTCGCGCCGCGCCATCGCGCAACAGCTGGCGGTGGTGGAACAGCAGGCCGACACCGACGATGCCATCCGCGTGTTCGACGCCGTGGCCCTGGGCCGCACGCCATGGCTGTCGGCGCTGAGCCCGTGGTCTAGCGAAGACGACGCCATCGTCCGCCAGGCCCTGCATGACGTGGATGCCACCCACCTGGGCCACCGCGCCTGGCACAGCCTCTCCGGCGGCGAACGCCAACGCGTGCACATCGCCCGCGCCCTGGCGCAACGACCGCGGATTCTGTTGCTGGATGAGCCGACCAATCACCTGGATATCCAGCATCAACTGGCGATCTTGAAAGGTGTGCAGGGCTTGCCAGTGACCACCTTGATTGCCCTGCATGACCTGAACCAGGCGCTGACCTGTGATCGCCTGGCCGTGCTGGATCGCGGGCGATTGGTGGCGCTGGGCACGCCATTGGAAGTGCTGACGCCAGAGCGCCTGCAAGAGACCTTCGGGGTGCAGGGGCATTACCTCACGGACCCGTTCGACGGCGCGCAAATCCTGCGCCTGCGCCCTACCTGACACACCTGGGACAAAAATGTGGGAGGGGGCTTACCCCCGATGAGCATAGGTATCTACACAACTTCGGCACGAGGCTAAATCTGTGGCGAGGGAGCTTGCTCCCGTGACGGACTGACAGCCGACGCTGATCTAGCTGACGCACCGCGATCCAAATGTGGGAGCTGGCTTGCCTGCGATGACGGCCTGCCAGCCGATGCCAATCTACCTGACACCCCGCAATCAAACTGTGGGAGCGGGCTTGCTCGCGAAGGCGGCCTGACAGGCGACACAGCTATACCGGGTACATATCCATTCCTGCGGTAACGGCCACTTAGGGTTCCGCTCTGACAGCGGGTCACTTTGGAAAAGAGCCCCAAAGTAACC
>NZ_JYLH01000017.1 GCF_001439685.1 Pseudomonas libanensis | reverse complement strand
GAAGCAGCATCTTGAGCAATGCGGCTTTACGTTCGGGTGAATAGTACTTCACAAGCTGTCTCTTTCCGCCCTCGGTATGCTTTTGGGGGTAAACCAGGAGAGGCGACAACTATCCTGACACCGGGGGCAAGATCAAGAGCGACTCGCTTCGCATCGTGGTTACCGTCGGCTGCTACGGGCGGTCTGCAAAGTTGTGTAGATACCTATGCTGCGATGGGGCCAACCCTGTTTCCCAAAATAAACCCATAAAAAAACGCCGCTGACCAAAGCCAGCGGCGTTTCTTCAACAGCTGCAACCGCTTACACGGTATGCAGGTACCAGTTGTACTCAAGGTCGGAGATGGAGTGTTCAAACTCCTCCAGCTCACTTTCCTTACAGGCGACGAAGATATCGATGTATTTAGGATCGATGTACTTGGCCATCACCTCGCTGTCGTCCAACTCACGCAGGGCATCGCGCAGGTTGTTCGGCAGGCTTTGCTCGTTCTGCTCGTAGCTGTTGCCTTCCACCGGTGCGCCTGGCTCGATCTTGTTGGTCAGGCCGTGGTGCACGCCCGCCAGGACCGAAGCCATCAGCAGGTAAGGGTTGGCATCGGCGCCGGCCACACGGTGTTCGATACGTACGGCATCGGACGAGCCGGTGGGTACGCGAATCGCCACGGTGCGGTTATCCAGGCCCCAGCACGGCGAATTCGGCACGTAGAACTGTGCGCCGAAACGACGGTAGGAGTTGACGTTGGGGCACAGGAACGCCATCTGGGCGGGTAGGGTCTCCAGCACACCGCCGATTGCGTGACGCAATGCGGCGTTCTGCTCGGGATCCTCGCTGGCAAAGATGTTCTTGCCGTCCTTGTCCAGAATGGAGATATGCACGTGCAGACCGTTGCCTGCCTGGCCTGGGTAAGGCTTGGCCATGAAGGTGGTGTCCATCTCATGGTCGTAGGCAATGTTCTTGATCAGGCGCTTGAGCAGTACCGCGTAGTCGCAAGCCTTGATCGGGTCGGCGACGTGGTGCAGGTTCACTTCGAACTGGGCCGGGGCGCTTTCCTTGACGATGGCGTCGGCCGGAATGCCTTGCTCCTTGGCCCCTTCCAGGATGTCCTGGAGGCAGTCGACGTATTCGTCGAGGTCGTCGATCAGGTAGACCTGTGTCGAGTGCGGGCGTTTGCCGGAAATAGGCGAGCGGGGCGGCTGTGGTCGGCCGTTCACGTTCTCCTGGTCGATCAGGTAGAACTCAAGCTCGAAGGCGGCGCAGATGGTCAGGCCGAGGTCGTCAAACTTGCTTACAACTTGGCGGAGCACTTCGCGCGGATCGGCGAAGAAAGGTTCACCTTCAAGTTCGTGCATGGTCATCAGCAATTGCGCGGTAGGGCGCTTTTGCCAGGGTTCATTGCACAGGGTGTCGGGGATTGGATAACAGATTCGGTCAGCATCACCGATGTCCAGGCCCAGGCCGGTGCTTTCCACCGTCGAGCCGTTGATATCCAGGGCAAATAAAGAGGCAGGCAGGTTAATGCCCTTCTCGTAAACCTTGTGGAGGCTGGTGCGTTCGATGCGCTTACCGCGCACCACACCATTCATATCCGCAATTAGAAGGTCTACGTACAGAACCTCAGGATGATCCTTAAGGAACGCGTTCGCTTCGTTAAGCTGAACGGCACGCGGGGGTACCGACATGATGCAACACCTTTGTTGTTAAAAATATCAATCATTGATCTTTTCTGGTTTCAGTCAACCCGAACGGCATGCCGAAGTCAAGCGAGGGCTTTTTTGCCCTAAAAAAGCGCCGTGGGGGCTTTTTTGCGGGGTTTTGGGGCGGTTTTCTGGGTTTGATGTGCTTGGGACTCGCAGGCTTGAGCGGGGCGTGTAGGATTTTTTACGGGGGTGTTGTGTAAAAAAATGAACAAGGCTAAGCTCGATTCAAACCCATAACAGCAATAATACCGGGGTGCTTCATGTTTCTCCTGCCGCCACTTGGCGTCTTGGCCTGCTCCAGTCGGGCTTTTTCACCCGTTCATGTGTCCTGCGTGAACCCCAGCGCTCCGGTCAATATTCTTGACGCCCGGGCCGACCTCTTCTTTGCTTCTTCACTGCCCTCGAATTTGCCTCTCAATGGCTTGCGCCTGCGGGGTTGCTCATGATTCTGCACAAGTTTGGCGTGAGGAATGCAACGCTGCAGCAAATGGCAGGTAAGCTCCTACCCTGAATGTAAAAACGACGCGGATGCTGCGTCAACCAACGCCTGGCCTTTTAATGGATGCCAGGAAACCCAGCCCAGAGGCATTTATGAGTAACAACCTCGACCAGCTCACCGATTGGTTGAAAGACCACAAGATCACAGAAGTCGAATGCATGATTGGCGACCTCACCGGCATCACCCGGGGCAAGATCTCGCCGACCAACAAGTTCATCGCGGAAAAAGGCATGCGCCTGCCCGAGAGCGTTCTGTTGCAGACCGTGACCGGCGACTATGTCGAAGACGACATCTATTACGAATTGCTCGACCCGGCCGATATCGACATGATCTGCCGCCCCGACCAGAACGCGGTGTTCCTGGTGCCGTGGGCCATCGAGCCGACCGCCCAGGTGATCCACGACACCTACGACAAGCAAGGCAACCCGATCGAGCTGTCGCCGCGCAACGTACTCAAGAAAGTCCTCAAGCTCTACGCCGACCGCGGCTGGCAGCCCATCGTGGCACCGGAGATGGAGTTCTACCTGACCAAGCGCTGCGAAGACCCGGACTTCCCGCTGCAACCGCCGATTGGCCGCTCCGGCCGCCCGGAAACCGGTCGCCAGTCCTTCTCTATAGAAGCGGCCAACGAATTCGACCCATTGTTCGAAGACGTCTACGACTGGTGCGAACTGCAGGAGCTGGACCTCGACACCCTGATCCACGAGGACGGCACGGCGCAGATGGAAATCAACTTCCGTCATGGCGATGCCTTGTCCCTGGCCGACCAGATCCTGGTGTTCAAGCGCACCATGCGTGAAGCCGCGCTCAAGCACAACGTGGCCGCCACCTTCATGGCCAAGCCGATGACCGGCGAGCCCGGCAGCGCGATGCACCTGCACCAGAGCATCATCGACATCGCCACCGGCAAGAACGTTTTCTCCAATGAAGACGGGACCATGAGCCAGCTGTTCCTCAACCACATTGGCGGCCTGCAGAAATTCATCCCCGAATTGCTGCCGCTGTTTGCCCCCAACGTGAACTCGTTCCGCCGCTTCCTGCCCGACACCTCGGCGCCGGTAAACGTGGAGTGGGGCGAAGAAAACCGCACCGTCGGCCTGCGCGTACCGGATGCCGGCCCGCAGAACCGCCGCGTGGAAAACCGCCTGCCGGGCGCCGATGCCAACCCCTACCTGGCGATTGCCGCCAGTTTGCTGTGTGGCTACATCGGCATGGTCGAAGGCCATAACCCGAGCGCGCCCGTGGTGGGTCGTGGTTACGAACGGCGCAACCTGCGCCTGCCGCTGACCATCGAAGACGCCCTGGAGCGTATGGAAAACAGCAAGACCATCGAGAAATACCTGGGGCAAAAATTCATCACAGGCTACGTCGCGGTCAAGCGGGCCGAGCATGAAAACTTCAAGCGCGTGATCAGTTCGTGGGAGCGGGAATTCCTGCTCTTCGCCGTCTGATGCGCCGGGCGCGTCGTAGGAAAGACGCGCCTTCACCTGAAAAGTCTAGGAGATTGGTATGTCCAGCAACAACCCGCAAACCCGTGAATGGCAAGCCTTGAGCAATGATCACCACCTGGCGCCGTTCAGCGACTTCAAGCAATTGAAAGAGAAAGGCCCACGGATCATCACCAAAGCCCACGGCGTTTACCTGTGGGACAGCGAAGGCAACAAGATCCTCGACGGCATGGCCGGCCTGTGGTGCGTGGCGATCGGTTACGGTCGCGATGAGCTGGCCGATGCCGCCGCCAAGCAGATGAAAGAGCTGCCTTACTACAACCTGTTCTTCCAGACCGCACACCCGCCGGTGCTGGAACTGGCCAAGGCGATTTCCGACATCGCACCGGCCGGCATGAACCATGTGTTCTTTACCGGCTCCGGCTCCGAAGGCAACGACACCATGTTGCGCATGGTCCGCCACTACTGGGCGATCAAGGGCCAGCCGAACAAGAAAACCATCATTGCCCGCAAGAATGGCTACCACGGCTCCACCGTGGCCGGCGCCAGCCTGGGTGGCATGACTTATATGCATGAACAGGGCGACTTGCCGATCCCGGGCATTACCCACATCGCGCAGCCGTACTGGTTTGGCGAAGGCGGCGACATGAGCCCCGAGGAATTCGGTGTGTGGGCCGCCAACCAGTTGGAAGAGAAAATCCTGGAGCTGGGCGTGGACAACGTCGGCGCCTTTATTGCCGAGCCGATCCAGGGCGCCGGTGGCGTGATTGTGCCGCCTGCCACGTACTGGCCGCGTATCAAGGAAATCCTCGCCAAGTACGACATCCTGTTTGTTGCCGACGAAGTAATCTGCGGTTTCGGCCGTACCGGTGAGTGGTTCGGTAGCGATTTCTACGACCTCAAGCCGCACATGATGACCATCGCCAAGGGCCTGACCTCGGGCTACATCCCCATGGGTGGCCTGATCGTGCGCGACGAAGTGGTCGAGGTGCTGAATGAAGGCGGCGATTTCAACCACGGATTCACCTATTCCGGTCACCCGGTAGCGGCGGCGGTGGCCCTGGAAAACATCCGCATCATGCGCGACGAAAAAATCGTTAACCGTGTTCAGGATGAAACGGCACCGTATTTGCAGAAACGTCTGCGGGAACTGGCAGATCACCCACTGGTGGGCGAAGTGCGCGGCGTGGGCATGCTCGGTGCGATCGAGCTGGTCCAGGACAAGGCCACGCGCAAGCGTTATGAAGGCAAGGGCGTCGGCATGATCTGCCGAACCTTCTGCTTCGAGAGTGGCCTGATCATGCGTGCCGTGGGCGACACCATGATCATTTCGCCGCCATTGGTGATCAGCAAGGCTGAGATTGACGAGCTGGTCAGCAAGGCTCGCCAGTGCCTGGACCTGACCTTGGCGGCATTGCAAGGCTAAGTGCTAGGCTCAGTGCGCAGCGGCGTTCGGGCGCTGCGCACTGGGCAGTTATATGTGAGGCTTTGGTTGAAAGCCGGCCTCGGAACTTGCCAGACTGTCGCCCTGTTTTGTTGCCCTTTGGCTGGGCCGTAAAACATCTAAAGCTTGTGGCCCAAAAAAGAAAAAATCGGAGCATCACCCAATGAAGGCATTAGGTTTGAAAAACGCTGGCAAGACCCTCCTCGCCTTGTCCCTGATGGGCGCAATGGCGGGCGCGGCCCAGGCAGACAGTAAAGTGCTGCACGTCTATAACTGGTCCGACTACATTGCACCGGACACCATCGCCAACTTTGAAAAAGAGTCGGGCATCAAGGTGGTGTACGACGTTTTCGACAGCAACGAGACCCTGGAGGCCAAGTTGCTGGCGGGCAAGTCCGGCTACGACATTGTCGTGCCGTCCAACAACTTCCTGGCCAAGCAGATCAAGGCCGGTGTGTATCAGGAGCTGGACACGTCCAAGCTGCCTAACTACAGCAACCTGAACAAATCCCTGCTTAAGGCCGTGTCGGTCAGCGACCCGGACAACAAGCACGCATTCCCGTACATGTGGGGCTCGATCGGCATCGGCTACAACCCGGAGAAGGTCAAGGCTGCGCTGGGCGTGGACAAGATCGATTCGTGGGATGTGCTGATGAAGCCGGAAAACATCGCCAAGCTGAAAAGCTGCGGCGTGAGCTTCCTCGACTCGCCAACCGAAATGCTGCCGATTGCGCTGCATTACCTGGGCCTGCCGACCGACAGCCAGAAGAAAGCCGATCTTAAGCAGGCCGAAGAGCTGTTCTTGAAGATCCGTCCTTCGATCGGCTATTTCCACTCGTCCAAGTACATTTCCGACCTTGCCAACGGCAACATCTGCGTAGCCGTAGGTTATTCGGGTGACATTCAGCAGGCCAAGTCCCGTGCAGCTGAAGCCGGTGGCAAAGTGAAAGTGGCCTACGATATTCCGAAAGAAGGCGCCGGCAGCTTCTTCGACATGGTCGCCATCCCCAAGGATGCCGAAAACGTCGAAGCGGCCTACACCTTCATGAACTACCTGCTCAAGCCCGAAGTCATGGCGTCGATCACCAACAGCGTGCGCTTCCCGAACGGTAACGAGAAGGCCACCGCACTGGTGGACAAAGACATCACCAGCGACCCGGGCATCTACCCATCGGCGGACGTGCAGGCCAAGCTCTACGCGATTGCTGACCTGCCGGCTGCAACCCAGCGTGAAATGACACGCAGCTGGACCAAGATCAAGTCGGGTAAGTAAGCCCTGTTAGCTGTGGGAGGGGGCAATTCCCCCCTTCCCACAAATTAGATCAAAGAAAGTTTTGCCGGATCGGTTTATCGAGGGTAAGTTGCGCGCCGGTTTTGTTGCCGGGCAACAACTCTAAGGCCCAACTATTTAAGAGGACCTCCACTTGCCAATTTCTTTATTTCGCAAAGCCATGCTGGTGGGTGCAGGTATCACGCTGGTTGCCAGCGTGCAGGCCGCACCGACGGTGCATATTTATAACTGGTCGGACTACATCGGCCCCGACACCCTGGCCAACTTCGAAAAGGCCAGCGGCATCAAACCCGTGTATGACGTGTTTGACTCCAACGAAACCCTGGAAGGCAAGTTGCTCGCCGGGCGTACCGGCTACGATGTGGTGGTGCCGTCCAACCATTTTCTCGGCAAGCAGATCAAGGCCGGGGCGTTCCAGAAGCTCGACAAGTCACTGCTGACGAACTACGCCAACCTCGACCCGGTACTGCTCAAGCGCCTGGAAAAGAATGACCCGGGCAACCAGTACGCGGTGCCGTACCTGTGGGGCACCAACGGCATTGGCTACAACGTCGACAAGGTCAAGCAAGTGCTGGGCGTCGACCATATCGACTCCTGGGCAGTGCTGTTCGAGCCGCAAAACATGAAGAAGCTCGCCACTTGCGGCGTGTCGTTCATGGACTCGGCCGATGAAATGCTGCCCGCAGTACTCAACTACATGGGCCTGGACCCTAACAGCACCAACCCGGCCGACTACAAGAAAGCCGAGGAAAAACTGCTGAAAGTGCGGCCCTACGTGGCCTACTTCCACTCCTCCAAATACATCTCGGACTTGGCCAACGGCAATATCTGCGTGGCCGCCGGCTTCTCCGGCGATGTGTTCCAGGCCAAGGCCCGTGCCGCTGAGGCAGGCAAAGGCGTGAACATCGCCTACGCGATCCCGAAAGAAGGCGGCAACCTGTGGTTTGACGTGCTGGCGATTCCCAAAGATGCCAGCAACGTCAAGGAAGCCCACGCCTTCATCAACTATTTGCTGCAGCCTGAGGTGATCGCTCAGGTCAGCGATCAAGTCGGTTACGCCAACCCTAACCCAGGGGCGGACAAACTGATGGAGCAATCGATACGCACCGACGCAGCGGTTTACCCACCGCAGGCGGTTCTCGAGCGGACATTCGTCAACTTTGAGCTACCCCCGAAAGTGCAGCGTTTAATGACCCGTAGCTGGACCAAGGTCAAGACGGGCAAGTAAAGCTAAAACTATCCAAGGCTGGCCCGCATTGGGCCGGCTGCACAGTTTTTTTGGGAGTTTCGTAAATGGCAGTTGCCTCCGGCGCCTATAAGAAAGCCCTCGAGGGCGACCAGACACCGAAAAAGGTGCTGGTCAAAATCGACCGGGTCACGAAGAAGTTCGACGAGACGATTGCCGTGGACGATGTGTCCCTGGAAATCAAGAAAGGCGAGATCTTCGCCTTGCTCGGCGGTTCGGGTTCGGGCAAATCCACCTTGCTGCGCATGCTCGCAGGTTTCGAGCGCCCGACCGAAGGTCGCATCTACCTCGACGGTGTGGACATCACCGACATGCCGCCCTACGAGCGGCCAATCAACATGATGTTCCAGTCCTACGCCTTGTTCCCGCACATGACCGTGGCGCAGAACATCGCGTTTGGCCTGCAGCAGGACAAGATCCCCAAGGCCGAAGTCGACGCCCGCGTGGCCGAGATGCTCAAGCTGGTGCAGATGAGCCAGTACGCCAAACGCAAGCCGCACCAGTTGTCCGGTGGCCAGCGCCAGCGTGTGGCCCTGGCCCGCTCCCTGGCCAAGCGCCCGAAACTGCTGCTGCTCGATGAGCCCATGGGTGCGTTGGACAAGAAGCTGCGTTCGCAGATGCAACTGGAGCTGGTGGAAATCATCGAGCGCGTCGGCGTGACCTGCGTGATGGTGACCCACGACCAGGAAGAGGCCATGACCATGGCCGAGCGTATCGCGATCATGCACCTGGGCTGGATCGCCCAGATCGGCAGCCCCATCGACATCTATGAAACCCCTACCAGCCGCCTGGTGTGCGAGTTCATCGGCAACGTCAACATCTTCGACACCCAAGTGGTGGACGACGCCGAAGGCCACGCGGTGCTCAAGTGCCCGGACCTGGACCGCGACATCTACGTGGGCTACGGCATCGCCACCGCGGTGGAAGACAAATCAGTGACCTACGCCATCCGCCCGGAAAAGCTGCTGGTGACCACCGAAATGCCGACCTGCGAGCACAACTGGTCCAGCGGCAAGGTCCATGACATCGCCTACCTGGGCGGCCACTCGGTGTTCTACGTGGAGCTGCCGAGCGGCAAGCTGGTGCAGTCCTTCGTCGCCAACGCCGAACGCCGTGGTCAGCGCCCCACCTGGGGTGATCAGGTGTACGTGTGGTGGGAAGACGACAGCGGCGTGGTACTTCGCTCATGAACATGAAGAAATTCAAGCGGCGCTTGGATCGTATCGTGCCCAGCGGCAAGCAGGTGGTCATCGGGATTCCCTTCCTCTGGCTGTTCCTGTTTTTCGCACTGCCGTTTTTCATCGTATTGAAAATCAGCTTTGCCGAAGCCGATGTGGCGATCCCACCCTATACCGAGATCTACACCTACGTTGAGCAGAAGCTGCAAGTGGTGCTGAACCTGGCCAACTACAGCTTGCTGGCGGGCGATGAGCTATATATCGCCGCCTATCTGGGCTCGCTGAAGATGGCGTTTTTCAGCACGCTGCTGTGCCTGCTGATCGGCTACCCGATGGCCTACGCCATCGCCACCGCGCGCAAGGAAATGCAAACGGTGCTGGTGTTGCTGATCATGATGCCGACCTGGACCGCGATCCTGATCCGGGTGTATGCGTGGATGGGCATCCTCAGCAACAACGGCTTGCTCAATGGCTTCCTGATGTCCATGGGCTTGATCAACGAGCCGCTGCAGATCCTCAACACCAACATCGCGGTGTACATCGGCGTGGTCTATTCGTACCTGCCGTTCATGATCCTGCCGCTGTACGCCAACCTGGTTAAGCACGACCAGAGCCTGCTGGAAGCCGCCTCCGACCTGGGGTCGAGCACCTTCAACAGCTTCTGGAAAATCACCGTGCCGCTGTCCAAGAACGGCATCATCGCCGGCTGCATGCTGGTCTTCATTCCGGTGGTGGGCGAGTTTGTGATTCCTGAGCTGCTCGGCGGCCCGGAAACCCTGATGATCGGTAAAGTGTTGTGGCAGGAATTTTTCAACAACCGTGACTGGCCGGTGGCTTCTGCCCTGGCGGTGGTGATGCTGGCGATCCTGATCGTGCCGATCATCCTGTTCAACCGCAGCCAGGCCAAAGAGCTGGAGGGCAAGATATGAAGCGCTTTCGTTTCTCCAGCTTCATGCTGGTCGCAGGCTTGTTGTTTATCTACCTGCCGATGTTGATCCTGGTGATCTATTCGTTCAACGAATCCAAGCTGGTGACGGTGTGGGGCGGTTGGTCGATCAAGTGGTACGTGGGCCTGCTGGACAACACCCAGTTGATGGGCTCGGTGGCCCGCTCCCTGGAAATCGCCTGCTACACGGCGGTGGCGGCGGTGGCGTTGGGTACCCTGGCGGCCTTTGTGCTGACGCGCATCAGCCAGTTCAAGGGCCGCACGCTGTTCGGTGGCCTGGTGACGGCACCGTTGGTGATGCCCGAAGTGATCACCGGTCTGTCACTGTTGCTGCTGTTCGTGGCCATGGCGCAGATGATCGGCTGGCCCCAGGAGCGTGGCATCGTCACCATCTGGATCGCCCACACCACCTTCTGTGCGGCGTATGTGGCGGTGGTGGTGTCGGCGCGCCTGCGTGAGCTGGACCTGTCGATTGAAGAGGCGGCTATGGACCTGGGCGCACGGCCGTGGAAGGTGTTCTTCCTGATCACCATCCCGATGATCGCGCCGTCGCTGGCGGCGGGCGGCATGATGTCCTTCGCGTTGTCCCTGGATGACCTGGTACTGGCCAGCTTCGTGTCGGGCCCGGGCTCGACCACCTTGCCGATGGAAGTGTTCTCGGCGGTGCGCCTGGGGGTCAAGCCTGAAATCAACGCCGTGGCGAGCCTGATTCTGTTGGCGGTATCGCTGGTGACCTTCCTGGTGTGGTTCTTCAGCCGCCGGGCCGAAGAGCATCGCAAGAAGGCCATTCAGCAAGCGATTGAAGAAGCCGCAGCGGATGGCTGGCAACAGCCGGACAAGCGCCGGGCGCCAGCACCGGTCTAACTGCCGGAACAGGGTAAAAGTGTGGGAGCTGGCTTGCCTGCGATGGCGGTGTATCAGTCACTTATAAGGTGCTGACCCACCGTCATCGCAGGCAAGCCAGCTCCCACATTTGATTGCATTTCAGGTTGATTACATCGCCCACGGCGACGTGCGAATCACCTCGACAAAATTCTTCGGCTTGAACCCAGGCTCCTGGTCCGCCAGCACATCGGTCTTAACATTGCCAAACGTGGTTTGCGGGCGGTGGCGCAAGCCATCGGCAAACGCGCAGATGATGCACTCCTTGAACCCTTCTCCCCGTGGATGCGCATGCACTACCGCTTCGCGCTGCGCGCTGCTGAACGCGGCGTAGTCCATGCCCAGCACGTCCATCTCCACACCGGCGGTCACCAGCGCTACGGTGGGGCGCAGGTGTTTCGGCACGCCCGGCGTGGTGTGCAGGGCGATGGACAGCCACACTTGTTCGATATCGTCATCGCTCAACCCATAAGGTTTGAGGAACGCGGCGGCGGCGTTGGCGCCGTCCACTTCGAAGCGCTCGTTGTCACTGCGATGGCCTTCCACCAGGCCCAGGTCATGGAACATTGCGCCTACGTACAGCAGCTCCGGGTTGTAGGCCAGTTGATTGCGCTCACCGCTCAAGGCGCCGAACAGGAAGACGCGACGCGAATGGTGGTAGAGCAGGTCCGATTCGACGTCGCGGATGTATTCGGTGGTGGCCTTGGCCAAGGCGCTGTCAGGGATCTGGATACCGGCTATGGTGGTGCGCATGGTGGATCTCCTCTGGAAAGATTCCAGTCTGGTCCCATGACCCTGAAGCGGCTATCGCCACAGGGAGGCGATCCCGGCCAATGTGCCGCCACATCGTGCCAAGCATGTAGGCGATCCCCTGTGGGAGCTGGCTTGCCTGCGATAGCATCACCTCGGTGTACCTGAGGTACCGAGTCGTCTGCATCGCAGGCAAGCCAGCTCCCACAAGGGGGGCGTGTTTATCCAGTTGGAAAAAGGTGTTTGTGAACATGGGCAAAACCGTCGCCATCCTGATCTTCCCCGGTGTCCAGTCGCTGGACGTGACCGGGCCGATGGATGTGTTCTGCGAGGCCAACCGCTTCCTGGCGCCCGAGGATCACTATCGGCTGGAAGTACTCGGCTTCGGCCACGGCGCCATGGCGGCCTCCAACGGTTTGTCATTGCAGGCCCACAAGCACTACAGCGAAGCCCGGCAACCCTACGACCTGTTGCTGGTCGCCGGTGGCCCGCAGTTACCCTTCGAAGATTTCGGCCCTGAGTTTGACGCCTGGCTGCGCGCGGCCGCCGCGAAGGCGCAGCGTTTTGGCTCGATCTGCAATGGCGCCTTCATGCTGGCCCGTGCAGGTCTGCTGGACGGCAAGACCGTCACTACCCATTGGAACGATGCCGCCAGCCTGGCACGCCTGTGCCCCTCGGCCCGGGTCGAAGCCGACCGTCTCTATGTACAGGACGGCAAGCTCTACACCTCCGCCGGGGTCACGGCAGGTATCGACCTGTCGTTGTACTTGCTGGCCCAGGATCACGGTCCGGAAGTGGCCCTGAGCGTGGCCAAGCGCCTGGTGGTGTTC
Source organism: Pseudomonas libanensis (assembly GCF_001439685.1). Lineage (GTDB taxonomy): Bacteria > Pseudomonadota > Gammaproteobacteria > Pseudomonadales > Pseudomonadaceae > Aquipseudomonas > Aquipseudomonas libanensis. Next base: position 130,146 of record NZ_JYLH01000017.1, on the reverse strand, counting down.
ACCCAACGCTCGGGCGGGCAATCGCAGTTCAGCCCGTTCCTCACGCCCCATGCCGAAACCACCTCGGCGGTGGCGCTGGTGCAACTGTACGTGCTGGCCAATTTGACGGGAGACTTGACCATCGCCGACTTGGCCAAGGCCGCCAATATGAGTGCGCGCAATTTCTCCCGGGTGTTCGCCCGAGAAGCGCGGATTACGCCAGCGGAATTTGTCGAGCGCGCGCGAGTGGATGCGGCGCGGGTGATGCTTGAAAGCAGCCACGCACCGCTTAAAACTGTTGCCTATCAATGCGGCTTTCGCGACGCCCAGCACATGCGCAGTGTGTTCAACCGCCGGCTGGGCGTCACGCCGCAACAGTTCAGGATTAATTTTGCCGCACCCGTGTAGCGATCATGTCTATCTGGCAGGTAGCAGCTTGAGGATACCGCGGGTATTCGCCGTCACTTCCTCGTCATTGAAATGCGCCTGCTCATACCTGCCCTCGATATAGCTCTGCGCCTGGTCGCCATAGTGCGTATCAAAGGGCACACCGCTTTGCCCCACCGGGTTGATGGTGAGGGCGTGGGTCGGGTCGGCGAAGTCGATCAGGCGTCGCGTTGACGGCCCATAAGTCACCGGCCAAGGTGCCGGGCCAATCGGGGCGGTCTGGTTGTTCGGCACTTCGTGGCTGCCCGGTGCCGGGAACGGGCCGACGTTGAAGATTTTATCCAGGGGTTTTTGCAGGCCCAGCGGATGGCCGTGGGTCAAGATGTGCGCCTTGCCCCACTGCCACTGCGCCGGGTCATCGCCGAACGTAGCCTTGAGGTGGGCCAGGCTGTTGTCCCAGGCGAGCTTGACGGTGTCGGCCCGATTGCCGTTCCACCAGGGTGAGTCTGCCGATGCGGCCAGGCGTGGCAAGGCGGCGTCGATCACACGGGTGCCGAGCAGGGTCTTGAACAGCGTGTCGCCCAGTTTCGGGTGGAAGGTCGCGTCGGCGAGGTTGAACAGCAACTGGTTGAACAGCGTGGCGCTGGTGGAGTCCAGCGGGTAATCGCCTTTCCAGTTGGCCAGTTGTTCCACCAGCTTCAACTCTGCCGGGTCCTTGACCACTTCCCGCAGCACCGGCAACAACGGCGCCAGCAGGCGCGGGCCATAGGCGGTGGTGGTGCCCAGTTGCAGGGCCTGGCTGTTGGTCACATCCCACTTCACGCTCTTGTCGCTCAATTGCGCGTTCAGCTGCTGGCCACGGTCGGCCAAGTTGTAATAGCCGGGAATTTCCATGCCGGTAGGGGAGGCCGGCTGCGCATTGGCCGACACCACATAACCACGCGGCGGGTTTTCTTCCTGGGGGTTGGCACTGAAGGGGTAGAAGCCCAGCTTGTCGGCCTGGGCGGTACTGCCATCGAGGATGAACGCCGGGTTGACCCCCGCCGGGCGCATCGGCAACTGCGCCGCCGCCCACCAGCCGATATCGCCCTTGGCATTGGCCCATATGATGTTGAGGCCCGGTGCCGAGACCTTGGCCGCAGCGGCACGTGCCTTGGCCAGGGTATCGGCGCGGTTGAGCTGGTAGAAGCCTTCGAGGATCGGGTTCTCGCTGTCGAGGAACGCCCACCACATGGCAATCGGCGTGCTGCCGGCGTTCTCGCCGAGCACGTCATTGATGATCGGACCGTGGGGCGAGCGGCGCAGGATGAGGGGCACCGGCGCCTGGCCCTTGACCTGGATCTGCTGCTCGCTGCTGGTCATGTCGACCCATTGGCCGTGATACCAGACCTGGTTGGGGTTGTCCGGGTTGACCTTCTCGGCGACCAGGTCGAGGTCGTCGTTCTGGAACATGGTCAGGCTCCAGCCAAACTCCATGTTGTGCCCCAGGAACGCCACCGGCACCAGCGCGTTGTGATAGCCATACAACTCAAAACCGGGCGCTGACAGTTGCGCCTCGTACCACACCGACGGCACCGAGAAACGGATATGGGGGTCGCCCGCCAGCAGGGGTTTGCCGCTACGGGTGTGGCTGCCGCTGACGGCCCAGGCATTGCTGCCCTCGAACTGCGGCAGGCCGTTGTCGGCCAGGGCCTGTTCGCTCAGGGCGGCGATAGCGCCGAGGGTGTTCCAGTCGCCGTTCGCCAGGTTGAGGGCGCCCTTGGGTTGCCAGTCGAGGTCGAAGACTTTCAAGTAGTCGCTGCCCAACCGGTCGCGCACGTAGGTCAGCACCGGTTCGGTACGAAAGGCTGCGGCAAAGCTGTAGGCCATGTACCCGGCAACGCTGATGCTGTCTTCGGCGGTAAACGGGCGCTTGGGGATGCCCAGCACATCGAACTCCATGGGGCTGGCATGGCTGGCCTGATATTGGTTGATCCCGTCCAGGTAGGCCTGCAGGGCTTTCGAGGAGGCTGAGTCAGGGTCCATGTGCGCGGCGTAGCTCGAGGCGCGTTCGCGAATACGCAGGCTGCGGAACAGCTTATCGGTCTCGAGCAGCTTCGGCCCCAGCGCTTCGGCCAGCTCGCCCCGGGCCAGGCGCCGCATGATCTCCATCTGGAACAGGCGGTCCTGGGCATGCACATAGCCCAGGGCGCGGTACAGGTCGGCTTCGTTCTCGGCGCGGATATGCGGCACGCCACGATCGTCGTAGCGCACCGTGACCGAGCCTTGCAGGTGGGCCAGGGTTACCGTGCCCTGGCGCGTGGGTTGCTTGCTGTAGAGGTACCAACCGGCGCCCAGGGCGACCAGCACTATCAGCACCGCGAAAACCCGCAAGACGCGCTTCATGAACATTCCTTACCAAAGTGGACGGCTACAGATCCTTAGGCCACGAACAATAGCAGCCTACCGCGAGGGTGTGAGTGGCATTCACTTCGCGTCCGGTTCCAAGGGCCTTGAGAATCGGCTCGATAAAACTGTTGCTGGCGTTGCAGGTCAGCCCCTCGCTGTAGGGGCCGAAATAGGCCAGCTTGCCTGTGCGGTCCCAAATCCCCACTGCAGGGCTGGCGGGTATCCGGTCGGCGCCGGGCAGGGCGTCGATGACTTTCATGTGGCGCAGGTTGTCGGGCAACTGGCCGTGGCTGCCGGGTTTTTGCAGGGCATAGAACTCCACTCCTTGGGGCCCGTACTGCTCGATCAGCTCGCCCAGGTGTTGCTGGTTGCCGACATTGCACGGGCAGGCCGGGTCCCAGAAGTGCACCAGGCGAATCGGGCCAGGGCCACTGAGGGCGGCAGGCAGTTGCAGCGCATCGCCGGAGAACACCGCCGTGTGCTCGCTGAAGGTGCGCAAGTAGCGGCTTTGGAACCAGTCATACGCGGCCCACAGCACACCGGAGCAGATAACCAGGATCAGACTGGCGAACAGGGCATTACGGTAGGGCGGTCGCATTCAGAGGTATCCTCGCAGGTCGCGTAGCTTGCCATGCTTGTCCTGACAGATGAATATCGCAGCTCGATATTCATCTTCACCGCCAGTCTGGAAGCCTTTATGCCCGTTACCTTTGACCCTGATCATCTGCGCGAAAGCTTGCGGCCGTTGGTGGACGCGCAACCGCTCAGCGCCGAAGCGCGGGTCTACCAACGTTTCTATGGGCTCGACCTGGCCGCCCGCAAGGTGCCGGCCGTGAGTCGCCTGGGGCGTTTTGAAGTGGACGGGTTCGAAGTGGTGGCCCAGGTGTGGTGGCCGCCTGCGCCGGTGGCGACGATGTTCATGTTCCACGGCTTCTATGACCACATGGGACTGTACCGCCACGTGGTGGACTGGGCATTGGATCAGGGCTTCGTGGTGATTGCCTGCGACCTGCCGGGCCACGGTTTGTCCAGCGGTCCCCGCGCCAGCATCGATGAGTTTGCGGTATACCAGCGGGTGGTGCAGGGGCTGTTCGCCGAGGCCAAGGCCTTGCAATTGCCCCAGCCCTGGCACCTGTTCGGGCAGAGCACCGGCGGCGCCATTGTGGTGGATCACCTGCTCAACCACGGTGCCGACAGCCCGGCCCAGGGCAAGACCTTTTTGTTATCGCCACTGGTACGGCCGCGGGCCTGGGGTTGGTCCCAGGTCAGCTATTACCTGCTGCGCCCGTTCGTCAAAGGCATCGCCCGGCGTTTCAGCGATAACTCCAACGATCCTGAGTTCAAGCCGTTCCTTGAAGCCGATCCGCTTCAGCCCCGCCAATTGCCCACCGCCTGGGTGGGGGCGCTAGCGCGCTGGATCAAACGCATCGAAGCCGCGCCACGCAGCCCACGGCGACCGGTGATAGTGCAGGGTGAGGAAGATATGACGGTGGATTGGCAACACAATTTGCAGGTGCTGCGGGGGAAGTTCGACCGGCCCGAGGTGTTGATGCTCAAGCGGGGTCGGCATCACTTGGCCAATGAGATTCCGCAGATTCGTAATGAGTACTTCAGTTTTCTCACAAGCCACCTGAAATAACGCAATCCAAATGTGGGAGCTGGCTTGCCTGCGATAGCGGTGTAACTGACAGGTCGCAATCGCAGGCAAGCCAGCTCCCACAGGGTTTACTGCGTCAGGCTTGAGGTGCTTTGACCAACGGCAAGCCCTGCGCGAATGGCTGCAAGGGCAGCCTGGTAATACGCCTTGCCCTGCGGCGACTCGGCAAAGGTGGCGAATTCTTCCAGCTCCGGGTCGGACAGATCCCGGTACACATACAGCAAGGTGTTGTTCAAATCCTTGTCGATCTGCTGCATCAGCCGCTCGCGCTGCCCATTCAACATCCCTTGTGCCTGGCCACCGCCAAGCAGGCCGGGGATCATCTGGCTCAAGCTGTCGGCCGCCACGCCGGCAATCGCCAGGCTGACTTCCGCCCCGGCTTCACGAGCAGGCAGCGCCTGGGCCAGGTGGCCGATGATCAGGTTGCGGGTGGCTTCGGCCTGGATTTTCGGCAGGCCCTGGGCGTTCTTCGCCAACTGGTCGCGGCGGGTAGCCAGCAATTCGGCGGCGACAATCTTGCGCCCCAGGGGCGATTGGAAAAATTCCAGGGCCGGTTTCGGGTCGGGCAAGTGCTTGCGCAGTTGCGCCTCGGCACGCTGGTCCATGGCCTGGGCGGCAAAGCGCTTATTGCTGTTGTCCACCAGCGCCTGGTACACCGCTGGCGGCAGACTATTGCGATAGCGTTGCTGGGCGGCGCTGAGGGCGTCATTGAAATGCGCACGTTGTTCGGCCCAGCCGGCGACCTTGTATAACTGGTCATAGCCGTCTGCCCACGCGGGCAAAACGCAGAGCATCAACACGGAAAATAACAAACGACGCATATGGACTCCTGTCAGTCGGCCACTATTGTCCGTGTCGGGCGTAGGATTTGTCGAGAAGTCCTATCAGTCACCTGACTAAAGTGTATTCAGACGCTCAGCGGCTCTGTCGGATTCACAGGCGTATGGATACTATGCGCGCCATGCAAATACCCCTCGATCACCCGCTGCTGCAACGCATCGTCGACGACCTGGCCGAAAAAGGCTGGTCTCAGCAGAATGGCTTCCTGCCCCAGGCTCTGACCCTGGAACTCGCTGCTGAGTGCCATAAACGTGCGGCTGAAGGTGAACTGGCACCGGCAGCGGTGGGGCGCGGGCCGGCCCAGGAGATTCGCGAGGGCATTCGCGGTGACCATATCCAGTGGCTGGAAGAAGGTGACGCGGCGGTCTGCGACACCTATATGGCGGTGATGGACGGCCTGCGCCTGGCGATGAACCGCAGCCTGTTCCTGGGCCTGGAAGATTTCGAAAGCCACTTCGCAATGTACCCGCCCGGGGCCTTTTACCTTAAGCATGTGGACCGTTTTCGCGATGATGACCGGCGCATGGTCTCGGCGGTGGTCTACTTGAACGACGCCTGGTTGCCCGAACACGGTGGCCAGTTGCGCATGTACCTCAAGGGCGGCGTTGAATACGACGTGGTGCCCGTTGGCGGTTGCCTGGTGGTGTTCCTGTCGGGCGAAGTGCCCCACGAAGTCCTGCCGGCCACTCGAGAGCGCCTGTCGTTGACCGGCTGGTTTCGCCGACGGGGTAACGAGCCGTTCTGAGCAGGCTGCCCCCATCTACAGAGCCTTATGACCTACTGTGTCTTGACTATCGGTGCACTGCTTTCAAACCACTTCTGCACCAGCGCCTTCAAGCGGCCATCCGCCTCAACCCGCTCCAGGGCCATGTCCAGGCTGCTCTTGAACGCCGGGTTGCCTTTCTGGAATGGGATCACAAGGTCCGGCTTCTCGCGATAAGCCTTGCTGAAATCGAACCGATCCTTGAGTTCGGCAGTCATAGCGATATGGTTTATAGCCACGTCGTACTTGCCGGTTTCCACACCTGACAACAGGTCGCTGTCGTCGGTGGTGATAAAAGACGGGCGTACGTCCATTTCCTTGGCCAGTTGCTCACCCAGTTCCACTTCAAAGCCGGTGAGTTTGTCGCCGTCCTTGAAGTTATAGGGCGCGGTGTTGGCTTCCAGGGCGATGCGCAGTTCACCGCGATCATTGACGTCGTCGATCAGTTCGGCGTGAGCCAAGGGGCTCAGCAGGGGAAGCAAAAGTAACAGGCCAGGCGAAAAGCGCATGGTCACTCCTAAAGAATTCGTACGGGCGAGACGCCGTTCAGCATCGCTTTGCTATGGTGTCGAGTGCCTTGGACAGCAATTTGTCGCGAAGTTGTCATAACCCCACAGATTTCACCGAAAAACTGGAGAAGCGAATGAAAGCCCTTTTATCCCGCGCCACCCTGGCCAGCCTGTTGCTGGGTGCTTCGATGTTGGCCACAGCCGCCGACGGTATCCCGCGTAGCGCTCCACCGGAAGGTGCCAAGGTGTTTATCGTCTCGCCGAAAGATGGCGCCACCGTCGATAAAACCTTCACCGTGAAATTCGGCATGGAAGGCCTGAAACTGGCCCCGGCGACCGACCAGGCGCCAGGCACCGGCCACCACCATCTGCTGATCGACCAGAAAGAACTGCCGGATGCGAAACTGCCGATCCCGGCCACCGACACTGTGATCCATTACGGCAAGGCCCAGACCGAGACTGAAGTGACCCTCACCCCAGGCAAGCACACCTTGCAGCTGGTGGCCGGCGACAAACTGCACATGCAGTTCAACCCGACTGTAGCCTCTAAAGTGATCACGGTTAACGTTAAGTAAGATGTGTTCAGATGAAAAAAGGGAGCCCCATGGGGCTCCCTTTTTCGTGGTGCAGTTGAAACCTTAGAACAATACGCGGCTACGGATAGTGCCGTTGATGTGCTGCAGCTTCTCTTGCGCCAGGTCCGAATACTCGGCGTCGACATCGATGACCACGTAGCCAACCTTCTCGTTGGTCTGCAGGAACTGACCGGAGATGTTGATGCCGTTTTCCGCGAAGACCTTGTTGATCTCCATCATCACGCCCGGAATGTTCTGGTGGATGTGCAGCAGGCGGTGCTTGCCCGGGTGAGCCGGCAGGGCCACTTCGGGGAAGTTGACCGACGATACCGAGGTGCCGTTGTCGCTGTACTTGACCAGCTTTTCCGAGACTTCCAGGCCGATGTTGGCTTGGGCTTCAGCGGTGGAACCACCGATGTGCGGGGTCAGGATCACGTTGTCCAGGCCACGCAACGGGCTTTCGAAGATGTCGTCGTTGGAGCGCGGCTCCACCGGGAACACGTCGATGGCGGCGCCGATCAGGTGCTTGTCCTTGATCGCCTCGGCCAGGGCGTCCAGCTTGACCACGGTGCCACGTGCAGCGTTGATCAGGATCCCGCCTTTCTTGATCGCGCGGATTTCCTTCTCGCCGATCATCCACTGGGTCTCAGCGGTTTCCGGAACGTGCAGGGTGACGATGTCGGACATGCCCAACAGCTCGGTCAGGCTCGACACCTGGGTGGCATTACCCAATGGCAGCTTGGTCAGGGTGTCGTAGAAGAACACCTGCATCCCCAAGCCTTCGGCCAGGACCGACAGTTGCGTGCCGATCGAACCGTAACCGACGATACCCAGCTTTTTGCCGCGGATCTCGAAGGAGTTGGCCGCGCTCTTGATCCAGCCGCCACGGTGACAGGAAGCGTTCTTCTCGGGGATACCGCGCAGCAACAGGATAGCCTCGGCCAACACCAGCTCCGCCACGGAACGGGTGTTGGAGTACGGCGCGTTGAACACCGCGATGCCGCGCTCGCGCGCTGCGTTGAGGTCAACCTGGTTGGTGCCGATGCAGAAACAGCCGACAGCCACGAGTTTCTTGGCGTGGTCGAAGATCTCTTCGGTCAGCTGAGTGCGGGAGCGAATGCCGATAAAGTGCGCGTCGGCGATCTTTTCCTTGAGCTGGGCTTCCGGCAGTGAACTGGTGATGTACTCAATGCTGGTGTACCCGGCGGCTTTCAGAACGTCGACAGCCGATGGGTGGACGCCTTCCAGAAGAAGGAACTTGATCTTGCTCTTATCGAGAGAAGTCTTGCTCATCTGCGTAAACCTGTATCCCGGAGAAAAATGGCAGGGAATCGGATCGCTTAAGCTGACCCGGACGGCAGGAAAGCCGTCACCGCAGAAACGCCCTTTGGGTCTGTCCTGCGGGGGCGGTATGCTAGCATACGCACCCCGCTAAACACCTATTCCTGCGACGTGAAGCGTTCTCAGGATGACCATGAATTGTTCGAGAGTTCTGTCGATGACCCATCCTGCCCTGATTGATGAGCTAAAGACCCTGGTTGAGCCCGGCAAAGTGCTGACCGATGCAGACTCCCTGGAGGCTTACGGCAAGGATTGGACCAAGCACTTCGCACCCGCGCCCAGCGCCATCGTGTTCCCCAAGACCACCGAGCAAGTGCAGGCCATCGTGCGTTGGGCCAATACGCACAAGGTGGCACTGGTGCCGTCCGGCGGTCGTACCGGCCTGTCGGCGGCGGCGGTGGCGGCCAATGGCGAAGTGGTGGTGTCGTTCGACTACATGAACCAGATCCTCAATGTGAACCTCACCGACCGCACTGCGGTGTGCCAACCGGGGGTGGTCACCAAGCAACTGCAGAACGTCGCCGAAGAAAACGGCCTGTACTACCCGGTGGATTTTGCATCGTCCGGTTCCAGCCAGATTGGCGGCAATATCGGCACCAATGCCGGCGGGATCAAGGTGATTCGCTACGGCATGACCCGCAACTGGGTCGCCGGCATGAAGGTGGTCACCGGCAAGGGCGATGTGCTGGAGTTGAATCGCGACCTGATCAAGAACGCCACCGGCTACGACATGCGTCAGCTGTTCATCGGCGCCGAGGGCACCCTGGGCTTTGTGGTCGAAGCCACCATGCGCCTGGACCGTGCACCGAAGAACCTTACCGCCATGGTGCTCGGCACCACTGACTTCGACTCGATCATGCCGGTGCTGCATGCGTTCCAGAGCAAGCTGGACCTGACGGCCTTCGAGTTCTTTTCCGACAAGGCCCTGGCTAAAGTCCTCGGTCGCGGCGATGTGCCGGCGCCGTTCGAAACCGAGTGCCCGTTCTACGCGCTGCTGGAATTCGAAGCCACCACCGAAGAAGTCGCCAACCACGCCCTGGAAACCTTTGAGCATTGCGTCGAGCAGGGCTGGGTGCTGGACGGCGTGATGAGCCAGAGCGAAACCCAACTGCACAACCTGTGGAAACTGCGCGAGTATATCTCCGAGACCATTTCCCACTGGACGCCGTACAAGAACGACATCTCGGTCACGGTCTCCAAAGTGCCGGCGTTCCTGAGTGAAATTGACGCGATAGTCGGTGAACACTACCCGGACTTCGAAATCGTCTGGTTCGGCCATATCGGCGACGGCAACCTGCACTTGAACATCCTCAAGCCGGAAAACCTGAGCAAGGATGAGTTCTTCGCCAAGTGCGCCACCGTGAATAAGTGGGTGTTCGAAACCGTCGAGAAGTACAACGGTTCGATCTCCGCCGAACACGGGGTGGGCATGACCAAGCGCGATTACCTGACCTACAGCCGCTCGCCGGTTGAAATCGAGTACATGAAGGCGGTGAAAGCCGTGTTCGACCCGAACGGGATCATGAACCCCGGCAAGATCTTCGCTGTTTAACTGCACCTTGAGGAGTCGTTCCATGAGCTACCAGCACAAGTATGTCGACGGCACCAATATCCACTTCCCTGTGGGTAAAGTGGTCTGCATTGGGCGCAATTACGCCGAACACGCCAAGGAACTGGACAACCCGGTGCCGACCGAACCCCTGCTGTTCATCAAGCCGGGCAGTTGCGTGGTGTCGCTGGAAGGCGGTTTCAATATTCCAACCGAGCGCGGTTCGGTGCACTACGAAGCGGAAATCGCCGTGTTGATCGGTAAGCCATTGTCGACCAAACCGAGCCGTGAAGAAGTACTGGACGCCATCTCCGGCTTCGCCCCGGCCCTGGACCTGACCTTGCGCGACAAGCAGGCTGAGCTCAAAGCCAAGGGCCTGCCGTGGGAAATCGCCAAGTCCTTCGATGGCGCGGCGGTGCTTGCACCTTTCGTGGTCAGCAGTACCTTTGAGGATCTGACCGATATCGGCATCCGCCTGAGCATCAACGGCGAAGTACGCCAGGACGGCAACAGCGCGCAGATGCTCAACCCGATTGTGCCGATGATTCAGTACATGGCGGGTTGCTTCTCCCTGCAGGCGGGCGACGTGATCCTGACCGGCACCCCGGCGGGTGTTGGCCCGTTGAATGTGGGGGATGAAGTGGTGTTGGAGCTGGCGGGTGTCAATCGCTTCGAAAGCGTCGTGCGCTAAATCACTGCCAAGCTGTGGGAGCGGGCTTGTGTGGGAGCTGGCTTGCCTGCGATAGCATCACTGCGGTGTGACTGACATACCGAGGTGCCTGCATCGCGGGCAAGCCCGCTCCCACAGTTGGCCGTGTACCTCTGCAAGATCCGGCGTTTTGCATTTTTTTCACACACCATCCGGATAATTCCCTGCTCTTGCGCGCGGGTCCTTGAATCCTGTGCTATCCCCTACAGCTGACTTTCCGGAAAAGCGCTCAATGGCCGTGCCTCTGCCCACTTCGAAACCTTCGCTTCGCTCCCGCTTGTCCATGCGCTGGTATTCCTGGGTGTTTCTGGCCGGTGCCATTCTGTATGGGGTTGCCTGGGCCATGCATTGGGACGATCGCGGTGTGTTGTGGGTGCTGGAGCGCTTCGAGAGCCCGGCCGAACGCCAGGAGAGTGTGTGGCTCCCGGATTATCACGTGGTCATCGATGCCAAGTTGCTGCCCGGTATGGAGAAGGATGAGGCTTCGGACCTGTCCTACAACCCCCAGACCAAAACCTTGTTTTCCGTCATGGGCAAGAACCCGTTCCTCGTCGAGCTGAGCCTGCAAGGCGATGTGCTGCGCAAGATGCCGCTCAACGGCTGGAACAATCCGGAAGGCCTGACGGTGATGGAAAACGGCCTGATGGCGGTGGTCGATGAGCGTCAGCACAGCCTGACCATTGTCAGGGTCGACGCCGCTACCACCGCGTTGAACAAGGCTGACTTCCCCAGTTATGACCTTGGCCCGTCCGCAGACCAGAACAAAGCCTTTGAAGCCATTACCTGGGACAAGCGCAACCAGCAACTCGTACTGGGCGAAGAGCGCCCGCCGGCGCTGTTCACCTGGAAAAGCGATGGCAGCCAACGCCTGACTGGCAGCAAGGCCAAGCTGGCCAGTAGCGAACTGGACATGCGCAACCTCTCGGCGCTGGAGATCGATCCCCGTACCGGGCACTTATTGGCGCTGTCAGCCGACTCCCATCTGTTGCTGGAATTGGACGAGAAAGGCGAGCAAGTCAGCTTCATGACCTTGCTCGGTGGCTTCAATGGCCTGAAAGACACCATCCCCCGCGCCGAAGGGGTGACCATGGACGAGAGCGGCAACCTGTACATGGTCAGTGAGCCAAACCTGTTCTATCGTTTTGAAAAGCAGAAATAACTGACAAATTACGTCAGACTTTTCTTTATAAACGGCATTCGCCAGACAGTTCGGTGCGTTTAAGTTTAAATTCAGGCGACCTTGATATCTATTCGCCAGTTTTTCTTCTGAGCATTGCCCAATGCGTCGACTTGCCCGTCCCAAACCTGCTTTCTTCATCCTGCTGTTGCTTGCCCTGGTTGCCGCCGGGGTCGTGGCGCAGCAGTTTCGCCTATTCGAGCGTGCCTGGTTCAACTGGCAGGTGTGGCGCCAGCCCGCCGATGAGCGCGCGATTGGCCTGGCGGACTATCGCGTCATCGTCGAAGGCCAGGTGATCGAAGGGCTCGACGACGACGTCTCGGCCCTGACCTACGACCCGGTGCGCAAAAGCCTGTTTACCGTCACCAATAAAAACGCCGAGCTGGTGGAGCTGTCCCTGGACGGCAAAATCCTGCGGCGCATCCCCCTGGTGGGCTTTGGCGATGCCGAGGCGGTGGAATTTATCAGCGACAACATCTATGTCATCAGCGATGAGCGCCAGCAGCGGCTGATAAAGGTGCATGTGGACGATGACACGCAATTTCTCGATGCCGCCGATGCCGAGCAAATGACCCTCGGCGTACACATTGGCGGCAACAAGGGTTTTGAAGGGTTGGCCTACGACTCGGTAGGCAAGCGCCTGTTCGTGGCCAAGGAACGCGACCCGATGCTGATCTACGAGGTCCACGGATTTCCCCATTTCAAGCCGGAAAAAACCTACTCGGTGCATGTGATCAACAACCCCAAGCGCGATGCCGGGTTGTTTGTGCGCGACCTGTCGAGCCTGCAATACGACGAGCGCAGCGGCCATCTGCTGGCGCTATCGGATGAATCATTCCTGGTGCTGGAACTGGATATCGACGGTCGCCCTTTAAGCAGTCTGTCGCTGCTTAAAGGGCGTCATGGCCTGAGCAAGCGCGTGCCCCAGGCCGAAGGGATTGCCATGGATGATGACGGCACCTTGTACATGGTCAGCGAGCCGAACCTGTTCTACGTGTTCAAGAAACCCTGATCAGAACATCCATTGCACGCCCAGTGAATAACCGGTCTGGCTGCCTTCGGCATGCCCCAGGCGGCTATTGACCTCGGCATACACGCCCAATTCCGGGGTGATCGCCAATTGGCTGCCGATCTGCGCCCGGCCGAAGCTCTTGTCCACTGAACCGAGCCTGGCGGTGCGCGCCTGGCCATCGGCACGTGCGCTCAGTTGCAGGTCGTCGAGGCGACCGTCGGCCAATTCCTTGACCCAGGCGATGTCGCCATAAGGCAGCAGGCTCAGGCCGTAGGGCAGGGCGACCGCGCCACGCACGCGCCAGCCGAGGCTGGCTTCCAGGGAGCCGAAAGACTGTTCTTCGTACTCCAGGGCCGTGCGCAGGTTCTGTTTTTCGTGAAATTTGTCGATGCGGTAATGGGTATAGTCCAGACCGGCGAACGGCCCGCTCTTCAAGGTGCCGAAGTCAAAGTCATAGCCGCCCAGAACCCGTGCGCCCAATGCCAGAGCGTCGGTCTCGCCGCTCAGTTGCTGATTGAGCAGGATCGGCCCGCCATTGGCCTGGATGACCAGGTTGCGCCTGGAGTCCAAGCGCGTGTGGCCGACGCTCAGGTCGCCGGCCAGCCAGCTTGGCCCGCCATCGTTGAGCAGTGCATAGGCGGCTGCCTGCCAGGTGTCACTGTCCAGTTTGCCGCGATGCTCGAGTTTGTCGCGGCCATTGAGGTAGCTCAGGCTGGCGCCGATATTCAGGCTCGAGGTCAGTTGATAGTCGCCTAGGGCATGCAGGCCCAGACGCCGGGCTTCGGGATTGGGGGCGCTGTCGAAGCCACTGTCCGGGTTGTATTCGCCATCCACGCCGATTTCGCCATCAAAGCTGCCGACCTCCCGGCTGGCGGCCTGCAGGGTCAGCCAGCGGCGATCATGCAAGCGCACCATGGCCTGATGCTGACGCTGCAGGTTGTCTTGCATATTGCGTGCGACTGCACCGCCGGACGCCGTTGAGGCCATCAGGTCGGCGTTGGTCAACTCCAGCACCAGGCGGCTGAGCAGGCGTGAATAGTCACGCAGGCGCTGGTCGATGCGCGCCTGGCCGAAGGCATCGGTGAGCACGGCTTTGTTGTCTTCGTTCGGGTCGTGCCAGGTCGAGCCACCGGGGATTTTCGGGTTGTCGGTCTGGGTGTAGCCGTCCAGGTCACCCAGTTCCCAGTTGGTGGCCTCGACATAAAGGATCGGGATGTTCAGCGGTTCAAACGCCTCGCCATCGCTGCAACAGCCAGTGCCCTGAGGGTATTGCGGGTCCAGGCCGGGGTTGGCGAACAGCGGGATGTTCAACTCCTTGGCGATCTGGAACGTGTGCTCACGCAATGACGCCAAGGCCGGGTTGGCGGTGCTGTTCTGACCGGCGTGGGCGTACATCATGTCGCCGGTGATCAAGCTGTCGAGGTTGATCATCGCCAGCATATTGGCGCGATGGCTGGCGCTGAGCGAGTCGACAAAGGCGCGGGAGCCACGTAAGCCTTCTTCTTCGGCGCCGAAGCCGACTATTTGCAGGCCATTTTCCAGTTGCAGGCCGCCGAGGTTCTTGGCGACCTCGGTCAACACGCTGGCACCGGAGCCATTGTCGTCCAGGCCTTGCAGGGCCGGGCGACCAAAATAGGTATCGAAATGCGCGCCGATCACCACGTACTGCGGCTTGGTGCCGGCGGCGTAGGCCACCACATTTTGCGAAGCGCGGCTGCCGTTGTTCCAAGTGAAGTCCTGACGGCTGATGGAATAGGCCGTGCCCATCTGGCTCTGCATCCAACCCGCAGCGCCGGCAAAATTGGTCGTACCGCGATAACGACCGGGGTAGTCATTGATCAGTTTTTCCAGGGTGGTGTTGGCGTGCTGGCCGTAATCGTAGGCCTGGGCTTGCGCGGACAGCAGGGCACCGGCAACGCTGATGGCGAGGGCTAGGGGCTTTATCACAAGGTCTTCCTTGAGGTGATGGGAATGTTCAAAGCCCAGACCCTTTGCACAATGCGCGCCTCATTCCGTGGGCGGCTGCAAATTGGCGCATTGTTAAACGCGTGGGTCGCGTGGCTGTAATTTGTAACGGATTGGATACCAGGCGGGACTTGGCGTGCCGTGACCGAGCGCACGGTTTTGGCGAGGAGTGCTGCGAAAAGTAGCGTTTTTGTTACATCGCTCTAGAGCCGAGCGCCTAACAAATGTGGGAGCTGGCTTGCCTGCGATGGCATCGCCTCGGTATCCATTGATACACCGAGTCGTCTGCATCGCGGGCAAGCCCGGCTCCCACAGGGTCAGGCCTTTAGGGTTTTCACGCCTTCCGGGGTGCCCAGCAGCAACACATCGGCCGGGCGCGCCGCGAACAGGCCGTTGGTGACTACACCCACGATGGCGTTGATCTGCGTCTCCAACTCCACGGGGTTGGTGATCTGCATATTGAACACATCGATGATGATGTTGCCGTTGTCGGTCAACACCCCTTCGCGGTACACCGGGTCGCCGCCCAACTTCACCAGTTCGCGGGCCACATGGCTGCGGGCCATGGGGATGACTTCCACCGGCAACGGGAAGGCGCCGAGCACCGGCACCAGCTTGCTGGCATCGGCGATGCAGATGAAGGTCTTGGCCACGGCCGCGACAATTTTCTCGCGGGTCAGGGCTGCGCCGCCGCCCTTGATCAGGTTCAGGTGTTCGTCGCTTTCATCGGCGCCATCGACGTAGAACTCCAGGTCGCTCACGGTGTTGAGCTCGTACACCGGAATGCCATGGCCTTTCAGGCGTGCGGCGGTGGCTTCGGAGCTGGCGACTGCGCCATCGAACGCGCCCTTGTGCTGGGCCAGTGCGTCGATAAAGCAGTTGGCGGTGGAACCGGTGCCGACACCGACGATGCTCTTGTCGTCGAGTTTAGGAAGGATTAAATCGACAGCGGCCTGGGCCACTGCCTGTTTGAGTTGATCCTGGGTCATGCGGGCTCCGGAACGGCGGGGAATTATCGAGGGCGGCGAGTATAACCCAACAAAACCTCGGGATTCGTGTGGTCGCCCGGCCAAAAGCCGGGTTAGACTCCTTGGTCCTGCCCAACCCGTGAAGTAGATGCCTGCCGATGCTTGAACACTACGTCAAAAAGATCCTCACCACGCGCGTTTATGACATTGCCGTGGAAACCCCCTTGCAGACTGCCCGCCAGCTCTCCGAGCGGCTGGGCAACAAGATTTGGCTCAAGCGCGAAGACTTGCAGCCGGTGTTCTCGTTCAAGATTCGCGGCGCTTATAACAAGCTGACCCAATTGAGCAGCGAAGAACGTGCCCGCGGCGTAGTCACGGCTTCGGCGGGCAACCATGCCCAGGGCCTGGCCCTGGCGGCCAAGGTGTTGGGCGTCAAGGCCACCATCGTGATGCCCAAGACTACCCCGGAGATCAAGGTCGAAGGCGTGCGCTCCCGTGGCGGCAAAGTGGTGTTGCACGGCGATTCCTTCCCGGAAGCGCTGGCCTACTCGCTCAAGCTGGTCGATGAAAAGGGCTACGTCTACATTCACCCCTACGATGATCCGCACACCATTGCCGGGCAGGGCACCGTGGCGATGGAAATCCTGCGCCAGCACCCGGGGCCCCTGGACGCGATTTTCGTACCGGTAGGCGGCGGCGGGCTGATTGCCGGCATCGCCGCGTACGTGAAGTATCTGCGCCCGGAAATCAAGATCATCGGCGTCGAACCGGACGACTCCAACTGCCTGCAAGCCGCCATGGCCGCGGGCGAGCGCGTGGTATTGCCGACCGTCGGGATCTTCGCCGATGGCGTGGCGGTGGCGCAGATCGGCCAGCACACCTTCGACATCTGCAAGGACTATGTCGACGAAGTGATCACCGTAAGCACCGATGAAATCTGCGCGGCGATCAAGGATATCTACGACGACACTCGCTCTATCACTGAGCCAGCGGGCGCGTTGGGCGTGGCCGGGATCAAAAAGTACGTCGAGACCCGTGGTGTCAGCGGCCAGACCTTCGTTGCCATCGACTCTGGCGCCAACGTCAACTTCGACCGCCTGCGCCACGTGGCCGAGCGTGCGGAGCTGGGCGAAGGCCGCGAAGCGATTATCGCCGTGACCATCCCCGAGCAGCCGGGCAGCTTCAAGGCGTTCTGCGAGGCCGTGGGCAAGCGCCAGATCACCGAATTCAACTACCGTTACCACACCGGCAGCGAGGCGCACATCTTCGTCGGCGTACAGACCCACCCGGAAAACGATCCACGCAGCGCGCTGATTGCCAGCCTGACCAGCCAGGGTTTCCCGGTGCTGGACCTGACCGAAAACGAACTGGCCAAGTTGCACATTCGCCATATGGTCGGCGGGCACGCGGCCAAAGTCAGCGATGAGCTGGTGTTTCGCTTCGAGTTCCCGGAGCGGCCGGGGGCGTTGTTCAACTTTCTTAACAAGTTGGGCGGGCGCTGGAACATCTCGATGTTCCATTACCGCAACCACGGCGCGGCCGATGGCCGTGTGGTTGCCGGGCTGCAAGTGCCGGCGGATGAGCGCCACCTGGTGCCGGCGGCCCTGGCTGAAATCGGTTATCCGTACTGGGATGAGAGCGAAAACCCGGCCTACCAGCTGTTCCTCGGTTGAGCGACTACGCTGACTGAGCGGCCTTTAAAGGAATCGAGACCATGGAAACGCTGACCACCCTCAAGGTTATCCACATCACCGCCACCGTATTGCTGCTGCTCAGCGGCCTCGGCCTGGCCGTATTGGCCTGGCGTAAACGTAGTGCCGGCCCGGCCGCGACCGTGCAGCGCCCCTGGGCATTTGTATGGCTGCTGATGGGGATTTGCCTGGTGAGCATGCCCTTCACCGGCTGGTGGCTGGTGCACCTGCTCGGCTGGCCGTTGGGGCAAACCTGGATCCTGGGGTCCAGCATCCTCTACACCGTGGCGGCGCTGGCCTGGTTCTGGCTGGTGGCGCGGCTTAATCGCCTGCGCAAAGGCGAGGGCGGCAGCCTGAATTTCACCCTGGTGCTGGCGGTGGTCAGCCTGGTGGGGTTTGTCGCGATTGCAGGGCTCATGGGCGCGAAGCCGGTTTAGGGCTTTAGACTGCGTCGGCTGCATCGGGGGCAAGCCCCCTCCCACATTTTTGACCACATTCTCATGTTGGAACTCGGTCAAGTGTGGGAGGGGGCTTGCCCCCGATAGGGCCATCAGCTACGCAGCGTAATCACCGGCCAGCCGCGCTTCTCGGCTTCAGCACGCAAATTCGGATCCGGATCCACCGCCACCGGATGCGTCACCTGTTCCAGCAACGGCAAGTCATTCATCGAATCGCTATAGAAATAGCTGTCTTCCAGGCTGTACCCGGTCTCTTCCAGCCAACGGTTCAAGCGCGTCACCTTGCCTTCGCGAAAGCACGGCACATCGGTGCTGCGCCCGGTATAGCGGCCGCCCTGCATTTCGCATTCGGTGGCGATCAGGGTCTCGACGCCCAGCCGTGCGGCAATTGGCGCAGTGACGAAACGGTTGGTGGCGGTGATGATCACCAGCTTGTCGCCCGCGGCGCGGTGCTTGGCCAGCAGTTCCACCGCCTTGGGCAGCATGATCGGCTCGATGCAGTCGCGCATATAGTCGTTGTGCCACTCGTCCAACTGGGCCATTTCGGTGCGGCCGAGGATTTCCAGGCAGAAGTTCAGGTAGGCGGCATTATTCAGCGTGCCGGCCAGGTAGTCCTGGTAGAACGCATCGTTGCGGGCCTTGTAGGCGATCGGGTCGAGAAACCCGCGCTCACACAGGTAATCACCCCAGGCGTGATCGCTGTCACCACCCAGGAGCGTGTTGTCCAAGTCGAATAAAGCCAGGCGCATTGCAATTACTCGCTGAAAAGTCTGTAAAAAGGCGTCCAGAATACGGTCTTTTCACAAGAGTGCACATAAGGTAAGAAGCCTCGTTGCCGCTGGAACAACCTTTGTGGAACAATGCGGCGACATGCGTTTGCGAGGTTGTTGCCGTGATCGACCCCGATGGTTTCCGTCCTAATGTCGGGATTATTCTTACGAATGATGCCGGACAGGTGCTATGGGCTCGCCGAATCAACCAAGATGCCTGGCAGTTTCCTCAAGGTGGAATCAACCCCGACGAGACCCCTGAAGACGCCTTGTACCGTGAGTTGAACGAAGAAGTCGGCCTTGAGCGTGAAGATGTGCAGATTCTGGCCTGTACCCGTGGCTGGTTGCGTTATCGTTTGCCGCAACGCCTGGTGCGTACCCACAGCCAACCGCTGTGCATCGGCCAGAAGCAGAAATGGTTTCTTTTGCGCCTGATCTCCAATGAGCAGCGGGTGCGGATGGATTTGACCGGTAAACCGGAGTTCGATGGCTGGCGCTGGGTCAGCTATTGGTACCCGTTGGGCCAGGTGGTGACATTCAAGCGCGAGGTTTATCGTCGCGCTCTCAAAGAGCTTGCCCCGCGCCTTTTAGCGCGCGACTGACGACGGAGTTCGACCCCGAGCCATGCTCAATACGCTGCGCAAGATCGTCCAGGAAGTTAACTCCGCCAAGGATCTCAAGGCGGCGTTGGGGATTATTGTGTTGCGCGTCAAGGAAGCCATGGGCAGCCAGGTCTGCTCGGTTTACCTGCTGGACCCAGAGACCAACCGTTTTGTGCTGATGGCCACGGAGGGCTTGAACAAGCGCTCCATCGGCAAGGTCAGCATGGCGCCCAATGAAGGTCTGGTGGGCCTGGTGGGGACGCGTGAAGAACCCCTGAACCTCGAACATGCGGCCGACCACCCGCGTTATCGCTACTTTGCCGAAACCGGTGAAGAGCGCTACGCCTCGTTCCTCGGCGCGCCGATCATCCACCACCGCCGCGTAGTCGGCGTGTTGGTCATCCAGCAAAAAGAACGCCGCCAGTTCGACGAAGGTGAAGAAGCCTTCCTCGTGACCATGAGTGCGCAGCTCGCGGGGGTTATCGCCCACGCCGAGGCCACCGGTTCGATTCGCGGCCTGGGGCGCCAGGGCAAGGGCATCCAGGAAGCCAAGTTCGTCGGCGTACCGGGCTCGCCTGGGGCTGCGGTGGGCAAGGCAGTGGTTATGCTGCCACCGGCCGACCTCGACGTGGTGCCGGACAAGAGCGTCGATGACATCGACGCTGAAATCAGACTGTTCAAGACCGCCCTCGAAGGCGTGCGCGCCGACATGCGCAACCTGTCGAACAAGCTGGCCACCCAGCTGCGTCCCGAAGAGCGTGCGCTGTTCGACGTGTACCAGATGATGCTCGACGACGCGTCCCTGGGTAACGAAGTCAAGACCGTGATCAAGACCGGCCAGTGGGCCCAGGGTGCGTTGCGCCAGGTGGTGACCGATCACGTCAACCGCTTCGAAATGATGGACGACGCCTACCTGCGCGAGCGGGCTTCGGATGTGCGCGACCTCGGGCGCCGCTTGCTGGCGTACCTGCAGGAAGACCGCAGCACCAACATGGTCTTCCCCGATAACACCATCCTGGTCAGTGAAGAATTGACGGCCACCCAGCTCGGTGAAGTGCCTGAGGGCAAGCTGGTGGGCCTGGTCTCGGTACTGGGCTCGGGTAACTCCCACGTCGCGATCCTGGCCCGGGCCATGGGCATCCCGACGGTGATGGGCCTGGTGGACCTGCCGTATTCCAAGGTCGACGGCATCGACATGATCGTCGACGGGCATCGCGGTGAGGTGTTTACCAACCCCAGCGACGTGCTGCGCAAGCAATACGCCGAAGTGGTGGAAGAAGAGAAGCAACTGGCACAGGGCCTCGACTCGTTGCGCGAGCTGCCGTGCGTCACCCTCGACGGCCACCGTGTACCGCTGCTGGTCAACACCGGTCTGCTGGCGGATGTAGCACGTGCCCAGCAACGTGGCGCCGAAGGAGTAGGGCTGTATCGCACCGAAGTGCCGTTCATGATCAACCAGCGTTTTCCGAGTGAGAAGGAGCAGCTGGCGATTTATCGCGAGCAACTTCAGGCCTTCCACCCGCTACCGGTGACGATGCGCAGCCTGGACATTGGCGGCGACAAGTCACTGTCGTATTTCCCGATCAAGGAAGACAACCCCTTCCTTGGCTGGCGTGGCATTCGCGTGACCCTCGACCATCCTGAAATCTTCCTCGTCCAGACCCGCGCTATGCTCAAGGCCAGCGAGGGTTTGAACAACCTGCGTATCCTGCTGCCGATGATCTCCGGCACCCATGAGCTGGAAGAGGCCCTGCACCTGATCCACCGTGCCTGGGGCGAAGTGCGCGATGAAGGTGCTGACGTGCCGATGCCGCCGATTGGCGTGATGATCGAGATCCCCGCGGCGGTGTACCAGGCCAAGGAACTGGCGCGGCAGGTGGATTTCCTCTCGGTGGGCTCCAACGACCTGACCCAGTACCTGCTGGCCGTGGACCGTAACAACCCACGGGTGGCCGACCTCTACGACTACCTGCACCCGGCAGTGCTGCAAGCCCTGCAACACGTGGTGCGCGATGCCCATGCCGAAGGCAAGCCGGTGAGCATCTGCGGTGAGATGGCCGGCGACCCGGCGGCGGCGGTGCTGTTGATGGCAATGGGCTTTGACAGCCTCTCGATGAACGCCACCAACTTGCCGAAAGTGAAGTGGATGCTGCGCCAGGTTGAATTGAGCATGGCCGAGGATTTGCTGGCTGAGTTGATGACCATCGACAATCCGCAAGTTATCCACAGCTCGCTGCAGTTGGCACTGAAGAACCTGGGGCTGACCCGGATGATCAACCCGGCTTCGGCCAAGGCCCTCTAGACCGAGGCGCCTTCATCGCAGGCAAGCCAGCTCCCACAGGGGATTGCATTCCAAATGTGGGAGCTGGCTTGCCTGCGATGGCGTCAATCCAGTCGCCGTCAAATTTCCAGTTCGACCTCGCCCAGCCGCCCACCGTGCGGGCCAAAGCTACGCTCCAGCATCCTGCGCGTGCCATCGGCATTCACAATCAGCGCCGTACTCGCCCGTGTCCCATAACTGGGGCTGGCGATAAACACACTCGACAGCAGACTCTCAGTAGCCAACCCCACGCCGGTATCGGGCAGGTCAGCAAATGGCACCGTCTGCGTATCGCTCAAAATCTCCAGTAACGCCTCCGGCTGCGGATTCTCCAGCATTGCGCTCAACGCCGCCTTGGCCTTGACCAGCTTTGGCCATGGGGTATCCAGCCCGGCATTGGATAGCCCGTAGATCCCCGGCGCCAGCAATGTAGGCTGGGTGTCATTGGCGTTGTAATGCCACAGCTCATCCCGCGTGCCAATCAGCAGGTTAAACCCGGCATATTCAATCGAGCGTCCGTTAACGTCGGCTAAATAATCGTCAATGGGCAGGGAACCGCTGAGAAATCGCGCAACCAATTCACCACGGGACTTGCGCGCCGGTGGCTGGTGCGGGTCGCGGATATTGGTCAACGCAGCAAAGCGCCCATCAGCGTTGACCCCAAGCCAGGTGCCCCCGGCTTCCTGATCGCGGCCGGCATAGATCTGTGGCGCATCCGGCCATTGGGCCAGCGGCAGGCTGGGGCGGGCGTAAAACTCATCGCGGTTGGCCGCGACGATCAGCGGTTGGGCATGGCCCGGTCGCCAGGCGAAAACAATCAGGCACATTGGGAGATCCCTTGTGTGTTTTTCCCAACTCTACCCACAGAACCGCGAGCGTTCCATCGCAACGAAGTTGGGCCGCGCACCTTCCATCCGTTAACATGCCGGGCTGTTTGGTGTGTATGTGAACTTCTTAATTTGATATCGGCGCTGTAACGCAGGCTTAATCGCACCTCGGCATGGTCCGGTGCGTCATGACTAAATGTTTTAACGAGGAGTCGCAATGCTGCCTTACCCGCAGATCGACCCGGTGGCCCTGGCCATCGGTCCGCTGAAAATCCACTGGTACGGGCTGATGTACCTGATCGGCATCGGCGGTGCCTGGCTGCTGGCTTCCCGGCGCCTGAACCGGTTCGACCCGACCTGGACCAAGGAGAAGCTCTCCGACATGGTGTTCTGGATGTCGATGGGGGTGATCGTCGGCGGGCGCCTGGGGTATGTGCTGTTCTACGATTTGTCGGCCTATATCGCCAATCCGACGCTGATCTTCGAAGTGTGGAAAGGTGGCATGGCCTTCCATGGCGGGTTTATCGGCGTGATGATCGCCGCCTGGTGGTTTGGCCGCCGTAATGGCAAGTCGTTCTTCCAGCTGATGGACTTCGTCGCACCGTTTGTGCCGATCGGCCTGGGCGCTGGGCGCATTGGTAACTTTATCAACGCCGAGCTGTGGGGCAAGCCGACTGACGTGCCGTGGGCGATGGTGTTCCCGCCGTTCAGCGATCCGGCGCAGCTGCCGCGCCACCCGTCGCAGCTCTACCAGTTCGCGTTGGAGGGTGTGGCACTGTTCCTTATTCTCTATATCTTCTCGCGCAAGCCACGCCCGACCATGGCTGTGTCGGGCATGTTTGCGCTGTTCTATGGGATCTTCCGCTTTATCGTCGAATTCGTACGGGTACCGGATGCGCAGTTGGGCTACCTGGCGTGGGGCTGGCTGACCATGGGTCAGGTCCTCAGCCTGCCGATGATCCTCGCGGGCCTGGGCATGCTCTGGTGGGCGTACAATCGCCCGCAGCCGCTGAAGAACGCCGCGCTTTAAATTCGAATGCCGTGGCCCTTGCTTGAAGGGCCGCGGCTTCAACGATACGGGTAACCACATGAAGCAATATCTCGAACTGCTGCACGACGTCGTGACCAATGGCCTG
Organism: Pseudomonas libanensis; assembly: GCF_001439685.1. GTDB lineage: Bacteria > Pseudomonadota > Gammaproteobacteria > Pseudomonadales > Pseudomonadaceae > Aquipseudomonas > Aquipseudomonas libanensis. The sequence continues at coordinate 106,523 of NZ_JYLH01000017.1, read as the reverse complement.
ACCAAGGGCGACCGCACGGGCACCGGCACCAAGGCTGTGTTTGCGCGTCAGTATCGGCATAACCTGGCCGACGGCTTCCCGCTGCTGACCACCAAGAAGCTGCACTTCAAAAGCATCGCCAACGAACTGATCTGGATGTTGAGCGGCAACACCAACATCAAGTGGCTCAACGAAAACGGTGTGAAAATCTGGGATGAGTGGGCCACCGAAGACGGCGACCTGGGCCCGGTCTACGGCGAGCAGTGGACCGCCTGGCCCACCAAGGATGGCGGCACGATCAACCAGATCGACTACATGGTGCACACGCTCAAGACCAACCCCAACAGCCGGCGCATCCTGTTCCACGGCTGGAACGTCGAATACCTGCCGGACGAAACCCAGAGTCCCCAGGAAAACGCACGCAATGGCAAGCAAGCCCTGCCGCCGTGCCACCTGCTGTACCAGGCGTTCGTGCATGACGGTCATCTGTCGATGCAGCTGTATATCCGCAGCTCCGACGTGTTCCTGGGCCTGCCGTACAACACCGCCGCGCTGGCGTTGCTGACCCACATGCTGGCCCAGCAGTGCGACCTGATCCCCCACGAGATCATCGTCACCACCGGCGACACCCACGCCTACAGCAACCACATGGAACAGATCCAGACCCAGTTGGCGCGTACGCCGAAAAAACTGCCGGAGCTGGTGATCAAGCGTAAGCCTGCGTCGATCTACGACTACAAGTTCGAAGACTTTGAAATCGTGGGCTATGACGCGGATCCAAGCATCAAGGCAGAAGTGGCGATCTAAAGCCTGTTGCGGGAAGAAACTGTGGGTGCTGGCTTGCCTGCGATAGCGGAGTGTCAGGCGACATCAGTGTTGCTGCTCCACCCTATCGCAGGCAAGCCAGCTCCCACATGGGTTGCGCGTTCGCTTGAGTTTAGTGGCCGTGGCTTCTGCCCACGTGCGAAGGCTCGGCCTCGCTGGCCGCAATCCCTCCGCTGACTTCCAACTGCTGCAAAATGCCGCACTGTTCCCCACCGCCGCAACGTTGGCGCAGGTCCAGCAACTGCTCCTGCAAGGCCAGCAACCCATCGATCCGCGCTTTCACGTGGTGGATATGCTCGTCGATCAACGTATTCACGCTTTCGCACTGGTCCTGGGGGCTGTCGCGCAGCCCCAGCAGGCTGCGGATTTCCTCGAGGGTCATGTCGAGGCTGCGGCAATTGCGGATAAAGGTCAGCCGCTCGGTGTGTGCCTGGGTATAGACCCGGTAGTTGCCCTCGGTGCGCGCCGGCGGCGGCAGCAGGTTTTCCTTCTCGTAATAACGGATGGTTTCCACCGGGCAATCGGTGAGTTTGGCCAGTTCGCCGATCTTCATCGCAGCAATCTCCAAATGGGTGCTTGACCCTATAGTGGCTACAGGGTCTTTACTTGGCAACAGGCACCTTTACGGACGCGACCTGATGAGCCACTCCATGCATACCCCGCACAAGCACGACCACAAGCATGATCACGATCATGACCACGGCCATGATCACAAACATGACCATGGGCCCGCCAAACTCACGCCTGTGGATAACCACGGCCATTCCGGCTCCTGCTGCTCCGGCGCTGCCGGGCCCGCCGTGGTGACCCTGAGCGAAGCGCCCACCGCCGGCTCGCGCCTGAGCACCTTCCGCATCGAAGCCATGGACTGCCCCACCGAGCAGACGCTGATCCAGAACAAACTGGGCAAGCTCGCCGGCGTGCAGCAACTGGAATTCAACCTGATCAACCGCATCCTCGGCGTCACCCACGACCTGCCGAGCACAGCGCCGATCATCGATGCGATCAAGTCCATCGGCATGCAGGCCGACCCTATCGAAGAAGGCAGCCCCGCCGCCGCACCGCCAGCCAAGAAGCATTGGTGGCCATTGGCGGTATCCGGCGTGGGTGCCTTGGGCGCCGAAGTGCTGCATTTCACCGGCGTAGCCCCGACCTGGGTGATCGCGCTGGTGGCGCTGGTGTCGATCCTCAGCGGCGGCCTCACCACCTACAAAAAGGGCTGGATTGCCCTGAAAAATCTCAACCTGAATATCAACGCGCTGATGAGCATCGCAGTGACCGGCGCGATCCTGATTGGCCAGTGGCCGGAAGCGGCGATGGTGATGTTCCTGTTCACCGTGGCCGAGTTGATCGAGGCCAAGTCCCTGGACCGGGCGCGCAATGCCATCAGCGGCCTGATGCAGATGACGCCGGAACAGGCCACGGTAAAACAGGCCGACGGTTCGTGGATGGAACAAGAGGTCAAAAGCATTGAGCTTGGTGCGATCGTTCGGGTAAAGCCCGGCGAGCGTATCGGCCTGGACGGTGAGGTCACTGCCGGTCAATCCACCATTGATCAGGCACCGATCACCGGGGAAAGCCTGCCGATTGAAAAGACCATCGGCGACAAAGTCTTCGCCGGCACCATCAACCAGGCCGGCGCCCTGGAGTACAAAGTTACTGCGGCGGCCAACAACTCGACCCTGGCGCGGATCATCCACGCCGTGGAACAAGCCCAAGGCGCACGAGCGCCGACCCAGCGGTTTGTTGATAGTTTCTCGAAGGTCTACACCCCGGCAGTTTTCCTGTTTGCCCTGGGCGTGGCGGTGATTCCGCCGTTGTTCATGGCTGGCGTGTGGTTTGACTGGATCTATCGCGCCCTTGTGCTTCTGGTGGTGGCCTGCCCGTGCGCCTTGGTGATCTCCACGCCGGTGACCATCGTCAGCGGTCTGGCCGCGGCGGCGCGTAAAGGCATCCTGATCAAGGGCGGCGTGTACCTGGAAGGGGGCTACAAGCTCGACTACCTGGCCCTCGACAAAACCGGCACCATTACCCATGGCAAGCCGGTGCAAACCGATTACCTGCCGCTGTTTCCCAACCTCGAAGACAGCGCTCCGGCCCTGGCTGCCAGTTTGGCCGGGCGCTCCGACCACCCGGTGTCCCTGGCAATTGCCAATGCGGCTGTGGATAAAAACCTGTCGACTCACGCTGTGGATAACTTCCAGGCCCTGGCCGGGCGTGGTGTGCGTGGTGATATCAACGGCCAGACCTATCACTTGGGTAACCACCGTCTGGTGGAAGACCTCGGCCTGTGCTCTCCAGCGCTGGAAGAAAAGCTCTTCGCCCTGGAAAAACAAGGCAAGTCCGTGGTGCTGCTGCTGGACAAATCCGGCCCGCTGGCGCTGTTTGCCGTGGCCGACACCGTCAAGGACAGCAGCCGCGAAGCTATTGAGCAATTGCACGACCTGGGCATCAAGACCCTGATGCTCACCGGTGACAACACTCACACCGCCCAGGCGATTGCCCGTCAGGTTGGCATCGACCAGGCCCAGGGCGACTTGCTGCCCACCGACAAGCTGCAGGCTATCGAAACCCTTTATGGTCAAGGCCACCGGGTGGGCATGGTCGGCGACGGTATCAACGACGCCCCGGCCCTGGCGCGGGCCGAGATCGGCTTTGCCATGGCCGCGGCGGGCACTGACACCGCTATCGAGACCGCTGACGTAGCGCTGATGGACGACGATTTGCGCAAGATTCCGGCTTTCATTCGGTTGTCGCGGCAAACCTCGAGTATCCTCAAGCAGAACATCGCCCTGGCGCTGGTGATCAAGGCGATCTTCCTGGCGGTGACATTCATGGGCATGGCGACTATGTGGATGGCGGTCTTCGCCGACATGGGCGTGAGCCTGCTGGTGGTATTCAACGGCCTGCGCCTGTTGCGCAAATAAAGGATGAGAGGGTGGTGTGCTGAGTGCTGAGTTAAAGGCGTTTTTCATGGTCGCCCGCCTGGGCAGCATTACCCAGGCGGCGAAGAAACTCGGCCTGAGCCAGCCCACGGTGACCACCCAGATTCGTAACCTGGAAAGCCAGTACGGCGTTGAGCTGTTCTATCGCGGCGGCCGCCGCCTCACCGTCAGTGACGAAGGTGCGCGGTTGCTGCCGATGGTCAAGGCGCTGTTGCAGCAGGAAGCGGATATCGAGTTTTTCCTGCGCAACAACGGCCAGGTCCAGGGTGCGCTGCGGATTGCCGCGACGGCACCCTATTACATTCTCGATCTGGTCAAAGCCTTTCGCGAGCGCCTGCCGCAAGTGGAGGTATCGGTGGAAATCGGCAACTCCCAGCAGGTGCTCGAAGCGTTGGATGATTACCGCGTCGATGTCGCCGCGTCTTCGCAATTGCTGGAAGACCCGCGCCTGATCCGCCGCGTGCTGGGCACCGACCCGCTGGTGCTGGCGGTGCATCGCAACCATCCGTTGGCCAAGCTCGATCATGTGCCGTTGAGCGCACTGGCCGGGCATACGCTGCTCATGCGTGAGGCGGGCTCCACCACCCGCCGGCTGACCGAAGAGATGTTGCAGGGCTCTGGCGTGGGTTATGGGCCTTTGCTGGAGATTGGCAGCCGTGAGTCGATCCGTGAGGCGGTGCTGCGCAATATCGGCATCAGCATCATTGCCCGCCAGGAAGTGCCCCATGACCCGCAGTTGCGGGTGCTGACCCTCGAGAATGCGCCGCAGATTCCGGAGTATCTGTATTGCCTCAAGGAGCGCAAAGCTGCGCGGCTGCCTGCGGCTTTCCTGGGGTTGGCGCAGGAGATGTCACCTCTCTGAACATTGATGGCGGCTTTCAAATGGCCATCGCAGGCAAGCCAGCTCCCACATTTTGATTTGTGAACCTATTCAAATGTGGGAGCTGGCTTGCCTGCGATAGCGGCCGCGAGTCCTACACAAATCCACCAATACCACTATCACCCCATTTTGCCTTTCTGCCACACCACCTACGCATTGCTCCCCTAGCATGGCCTTCATCCGTTCGATGAGGTGCCTTGCATGAACACAGCCCTGACCCAACCCGGCGCGCCCATGAAGGTGCGCGGGATCCAGAAACGCTTTGGTGCTTTCACCGCGCTGGACAATGTGTCCCTGGACGTCGCCGCTGGCGAGCTGGTGTGCCTGCTGGGCCCTTCCGGCTGCGGCAAGACCACGCTGCTGCGCTGCATCGCCGGCCTGGAACGCCAGGACAGCGGCGAGCTTTACCTGGGCGAGCGTGACGTTTCCCTGCTGCCACCGCAGGCGCGGGACTACGGCATCCTGTTTCAGTCCTACGCGCTGTTCCCCAATCTCAGCGTGGAAGCGAACATCGGCTATGGCCTCACCGGCAGCGGCCGTGATGAAGTACGCAAGCGCGTCGGGCAGATGCTTGAGCTGGTCGGGCTGCTCGGCAGCGAAAAGAAATACCCCGGCCAGCTCTCCGGCGGCCAACAGCAGCGGGTAGCCCTGGCCCGTGCATTGGCGCCGGCCCCGTCGCTATTGCTGCTGGATGAACCGATGTCAGCCCTCGATGCCCGTGTGCGCGAGCACCTGTGCGCTGAACTTCGCCAACTGCAGCGGCGCCTGGGCATCACCACCTTGATGGTGACCCACAACCAGGACGAAGCCATGTTGATGGCCGACCGCATTGCCGTGATGAACAACGGCAAGGTCGAGCAGTACGCCACGCCCCAGGAAATCTACGACCGCCCGGCCACGCCGTTCGTGGCCGAGTTTGTGGGGCAGGGCAACTGGCTGCCGTTCAGCCGTAACAGCGCCAGCCATGCCCAGGTTGGCGGCATGAAGATGCGCCTGGCCGACGATGCAGGTATCGCCCAATCTGGCCGTTTGTTCTGCCGCCCGGAAGCCATCAGCGTCAACCCGCCGGTGCATGAAGAAAACCTGTTCCCGGCCAAGGTTCGCGAGATCACCTTCCTCGGCAACCGCTGCCGCATGAGCTTTGAGCTGGAACAATTGCCGGGCCATCCGTTGCTGGCTGAACTGGCGCCGGAAGCGATGCCGCGCCTGGGCGCCCAGGACATCTGGGTGGCGTTGCCGCCGCGCAGCCTGCAGGTGTTTGCCTGAGATGGCGGTTGTCATGGCATTGCCGATAGCGCGCCAGGTATCCCGCGCCGAGTGGGGCGACCGAATTTTCGTGGTCGGCGGCAAATGGCTCTGGCTGGGCCTTTTGGTGGTGGCGGTGTTGCTGCCGCTGCTGGCAATCTTCTGGCGCGGCTTCAGCAGCGAAGCCGGGCAGGGCGGAGGCCTGGCGGCCGCACGGGAACTGCTGACGAGTGCCAACTTCCACTGGTTGCTGGGCAATAGCCTGAAAGTTTCCCTTAGCGTGGCGGCCATCGTCGTACCGCTGGCCTATCTGTTTGCCTACGCCCTGCAACGTACGTTGATTCCCGGCAAGACCGTCTGGCGCGGTTTGTCATTACTGCCGTTGATGGCTCCGTCGATGCTGCCGGGCATCGCGCTGGTCTATCTGTTCGGCAACCAGGGCCTGCTGCGCGGCTTGCTCTCGGACAATATCTACGGCTTCTGGGGCATTGTGCTCGGTGAAGTGATCTACACCTTTCCCCATGCCTTGATGATCTTGCTCTCGGCGTTGTCCCTGGCGGATGCACGCTTGTTCGATGCGGCTTCGAGCATGGGCGCCAGCCCGGCCCGGGCATTTCGCAGCGTTACCTGGCCGGCCACGCGCCAGGCGGTGTTCGCCGCATTCTGCCTGGTGTTCACCCTGACCATCACCGACTTTGGCGTGCCTGTGGTGGTCGGCGGCGACTATCAGGTGTTGGCGCTGGAGGCCTACAAGGCCGTGGTGGGCCAGCAACAGTTCGGTCGCGGCGCGTTGATCGGCATGGTATTGCTGCTGCCGGCGCTGTTCAGCTTCGGCGTGGATGCCTGGTTGCGCCGTCGGCATGGTGACTCGATGAGCGGCCGCGCCCAGGTGTTCCAACCGTCACCCTCGCGCTTGAGGGATGCGTGCTACCTGGCCATCGTGCTGCTGATCTGCGCGGTCTTGCTGCTGGTGTTCGGCATGGCGGTGTACTCCTCGCTGGTAAAATTCTGGCCATACAACCTGTCGCTGTCGCTCAACCACTACCAGTTTGAAGACACTGCCGGCGGCGGCTGGCTGGCCTATCGCAACAGCCTGACCATGGCGCTGTGCACGGCGCTGATCGGCAGCGTGCTGATTTTCACCGGCGCCTACCTGATGGAAAAAACCCAAGGCCAGAAAAACTTGAACCTGGCGCTGCGCATGCTCAGCTTCGTGCCGATGGCCGTGCCGGGGTTGGTCCTGGGGCTGGGCTACGTGTTCTTCTTCAACCTCAACGGCAACCCGTTGCATGTGTTCTACGGCAGCATGGCGTTGCTGGTGGTGTGCACCATTGCGCACTACCTGACCACCGCGCAGATGACCGCCACCACCGCCCTGCGCCAGCTGGATGCCGAATTCGAAGCTGCCGCGCTGTCCCTCAAGGCGCCTCTGTACCGCCATTATCTACGCGTTACGGTGCCGATCTGCCTGCCGGCGCTGCTGGACATCCTGCGCTACCTGTTTGTATCCGCGATGACCACCGTGTCCGCCGCGATCTTCCTCTACAGCCCCGACACCATCCTCGCCGCCGTCGCCGTGCTGAACATGGACGACGCCGGCAATGTGGGCGGCGCCGCGGCCATGTCGTCCCTGATCCTGTTCACCTCAGGCAGCGTCTCGCTGCTGTTGGCGTGGGCCTCACGTGGCGCGCTGCGTCGCTCCCAAGCCTGGCGCCAGATCGCGCCCGGCCAATAAACAAACCTGAAGGAGGTGCTCCATGTTCAAGCCCCTGGCGCTGGTCGCTGCGGTACTCACGGCATTCAGCCTGAATGCCTTCGCCAAGACCGAGTTGACCGTGTACACGGCCCTTGAAGCCGAGCAATTGAAGACCTACAAAAAAGCCTTCGAGCAGGCCAACCCCGACATCGAGATCAAGTGGGTACGCGACTCCACCGGCATCATCACCGCCAAACTGCTGGCCGAGAAAGACCGCCCGCAGGCTGACGTGGTGTGGGGTTTGGCTGCCTCCAGCCTGGCAATCCTTGATCAGCAAGGCATGCTCGATAACTACGCGCCCAAGGACCTGGACAAGATCGGCAAAAACTACCGCGACGCCGCCAACCCGCCGGCCTGGGTCGGCATGGACGTGTGGGCCGCAACCATCTGCTTTAACACCGTCGAAGCCCAAAAGCAGGGCCTCACTAAACCGGTGAGCTGGCAGGACCTGACCAAGCCTGAGTACAAGGGCAAGATCGTGATGCCCAACCCTGCGTCCTCCGGCACCGGCTTCCTGGATGTCAGCGCCTGGTTGCAGACCTTCGGCGAGAAGCAAGGCTGGCAATACATGGACGATCTGCACCAGAACATCGGCCAGTACGTTCACTCCGGCTCCAAGCCATGCAAGCTGGCGGCGTCCGGTGAGTTCCCGATTGGTATTTCCTTCGAGTATCCGGCGGTTCAACTCAAACGCCAGGGTGCCCCGTTGGACATCATCCTGCCGAAAGAGGGGCTGGGCTGGGAGATTGAAGCCACCTCTGTGATCAAGGGCAGCAGCCATGCCGATGCGGCGAGAAAACTTGCCGACTTCTCCGCCAGCCCGGCGGCGATGGAGCTGTATAAGGAAAACTTCGCCGTGCTCGCCCAACCGGGTATCGCCAAGCCGCAGACCGAATTGCCGGCGGACTATGAGCAGCGGTTGATCAAGAACGACTTTGTTTGGGCTTCCAGGAACCGTGACAGCATCCTGGCCGAATGGCGTAAGCGTTATGACGGTAAGTCGGAGAAGGTAGCCGGTCAGTAGGACTTTCGTTAGGGCTGATGGCCTCATCGCAGGCAAGCCAGCTCCCACATTTTGATGTGTGAACCCGTTCAAGTGTGGAAGCTGGCTTGCCTGCGATAGCGGCCTCAAGGAAAGGAACATCATGTCATGACACAACACAGCGATTTACTGATCGTCGGTGCCGGCATCCTCGGCCTCTCCCACGCCTATGCCGCCGCCAAACGCGGCCTCAAGGTCAAGGTGTTCGAGCGCAGCGCCACCCCCCTGGGCGCCTCCGTACGCAACTTCGGCCAGGCCCTGGTCACCGGCCAACCACCGGGGCCAATGCTCGACCTGGCGCGGGAAAGCCGCGAAATCTGGGGCCACTGGGCGCAAGCGGCGGGCCTGGCGCTCAAACGCAAGGGCTCTTACCTGTTCGCCCGCACCGAAGCCGAAGAGCATCTGCTCGAAGCCTTCTACACCGGGCGAGCGCAGGAATATGGCTACAACGTCGAGCTGCTGCAGGGCGCGGCCATGAACAACCTGTACGCCGGCCAGTTCCGCCATCACCGCGCCGCACTGCATGGCAAGGACGATCAGCAACTGTATTCCCGCGAGGCCATCCCGGCGCTGATCCATTACCTGAGCCAGGCGCTCAACGTGGGGTTTCATTTCTCCACCCTGGTGCGCGAGGTTGAACCGAGCCAGTTGCACAGCACGGCGGGCAGCTTTCGCGGCGACCAGATCATCGTCTGCTCCGGCCACGATTATCAGACCCTGCTGGCCGACGCCATCGCCGCGCTCAACCCGCAAACCTGTCGCCTGCAAATGCTGCGTGCCCGGCCGGTGGTCAACCTGAACCTGCAACATGCCTTGCTCACCGGCCTGAGCTGCGTGCACTACGGCGCCTTTGCCGACCTGCCGCAAGCGGCCGCGGTGCAGGCGCAGATCCTGCGCGAAACGCCGCACCTGCATGAACACGGCATTCACCTGTTGATCAGCCCTACGCCCCATGGCGAGTTGATCATCGGTGATTCCCACCATTACGACAGCGATCCGTCGCCCTTCAATGCCGAGCAGGTGGATGACTGGCTGATCGAACTGGCGCAGCAGACCCTGGGTTGCAAGGTTCAGGTGGTCGAGCGCTGGCAGGGTGTCTACGGTTCGCGCGGGCCTGGGCCGTTTTCGTTTGTGCAGGCGGCACCCGGCGTCAGCGCTGCATTGATGCACACCGGCGTAGGCATGAGCGTGGGGCCGGCGATGGCCGAGCGTAATATCAGCACACTGTGGGGCGCGACGCGATGAGCCCGGAACAGGCGATTACCCAGGTGTTTGGCTTGTACGAGCAACATGGCACGGCTGACTACATCGGCGAGCCGGTGTCGCAAATCGAGCACATGTCCCAGGCCGCGCAATTGGCCATGGCCGAAGGTTTTGACGACGAGGTGGTGCTGGCGGCGTTTTTCCACGACATCGGCCATCTCTGCGGCCAGGGCGGCGCGAACATGGGCGGTTATGGCGTGGTCAGCCACGAGCGGCTGGGCGCCGATTACCTGCGCCGCGCAGGCTTCAGCGAACGCCTGGCCAGGCTGGTGGAATACCACGTCCAGGCCAAGCGTTACCTGACCTTCAGCCAACCGGACTATTTCGCCCGCTTGAGCGAAGCCAGCCGTCGCACCCTGGGTTATCAGGGCGGCGTCATGAGCGCCGAAGAGGCCCGGGCCTTTGAGCAAGACCCGTTGTATGCCGTGAGCTTGCGTATGCGCCACTGGGACGAGCAGGCCAAGCAAATGCAGGTGCCGATGCTGGACCTTGAGGTGCTTAAGGCCAAGGCCCGGCAGGTGCTGATGACTGCTTAGGTCTCGTCGAGGCGCATGGCAAGGGCTTCGACCTGTTCTTGACGCTCGGCCTGGCTTAGTTTGGCGTGGGGATTGAGGGACGACCATTGCGGATAGGCGCGGGCCTTGTTCAAGGCGTCGGGCAGTTTGCCCTCGCGCCAGGTTTTGTCCTGGGGTGTGTCGACCTTGATGCTGTGCATTGCCGCATGGCCGCGCAGGTTCAGGGCCTTGAGCAACTGGCGCTGGCGCAGGGCGAGCAGGCGCAGCACGCTGTCATCGACGGTGAGTTCGCGTTGGCCCTTGATCTTGCCCATCAGGCGGCTGCCGTAGCTGCGCGCGGTTTGCAGCGCACCGCCGGCAATCGCGCCCGCCAGGGCAGCAGCGCCCAGCGTCAGGCCGCCGACCAGGAGGTCCACGCCCGCACCGGCGGCTGCGCCGGCGGCGATCCCGCCACCCACCCGCACGCCCAGTTGCTTGAGGGTTTCGGGGTTGAACAGGTCGTCGCCCCAGCGCCCGTCCAGCAGTGGCAAGTCGCTGGCGGCGGCGTCCTGAGGGCGGAAGCCGAACAGTTTGAGCAGGGCTTCGACGCACTTTTGCTCGCGCTGGCGCACGGCCTTGCGTAAATCGCTGATGGCTTGAGGCTCATCCTCGGTTGTCACACTGCGCCGGCAGGCGGCGCAGTCGATCAGCAACTCGGCGATCAGCCGTGCGGCGCTTTGCTGGCGAGCCTGGCGCTGGGCCTCTTGATCGAGGATCAGGCGCTCCAACTGTGGCCGTGAGTTTTCCAACAGCAAGGCCAGGCTTTCATACAGCCGGCGTTCGCCGTCTTCGGGCGGTGCCACGCTGTCGAAACGCACCAGCGCATGCAGGCCGAGGCGGGCCAGGGCTTCGCGCCAGTCCGGTTCGCGGTGGTCACTGCTGCTGACGAAGTTGAGCACCGGCAACAACGGCTTGCCACAACTGGCCAGCACCTGCAGCTCGTCACGGTACTTGGCCAGTACCGGTTCGCGGGCGTCGATTACATACAGGCCAGCGTCCGATGCCAGCAGTTGGCGCAACACCTTGGCTTCCTGTTCGAAACGCTGGCGCGCCTCGCTGCCTTCCAGGAAACGCGCCAGCCGCGCAGGGCCATCCAGGCGTTCGCCGGGGCGGTCGAGGCGCTCCAGGTAATCGAGCAGGGCGATGGCGTCTTCCAGGCCGGGGGTGTCGTACAGCTCCAGCAAGGCTTCGCCATCTACCGATAGGCGCGCACCTTCCACATGTCGCGTGGTACTGGGGCGATGGGACACTTCGCCAAAGCCGACATCGCGGGTGAGGGTGCGCAACAGTGAGGTTTTGCCCACGTTGGTATGGCCGACCACGGCGAGTTTCAGCGGTTTAGTCATGACCGGTCTCCAGCCAGCTCAGCGGCGCACAATCGGCAAACGACACTTCAAGCTGTTGCAACGCGGCATGCCAGTCGCCCAGGCGCTCGGCGTCCAGCGCCTGGCCCGGTGGTGCCTGCAGCAGCCATACGCGGGTGGCGGTGGCGCTGCGTGCCAGCTCGGCGATCAGCGCCAGGCTGCCACGGTCCGGCGAGCGGCGCGGGTCGCAGGCGATGGTCAGGCGTGCGGGCGGGAAGCGGCTGAGTTGCTCCAGCAGTTTGTTACGCGATTCGCGGCTGTCGAGGATGCCGGCCGTCTTGACGTTGGCGGGCAGTTTGGGTGGCCAAGGGTGTTGGTCGTCGAGTTCGATGGCGACCAGCAAGGCGCCGTCGCTCTCCAGCTCGCTCACGCCGCCGCTGATCGGGTGCAACTGCTCGGGCGCCGCATCGTTGACCCCGAGGCGCTCGCTGCTGGGCATCAGGCGCTCGCGCAGTTGGGCGTAGCCGGGCAGGTTGATGTCCAGGCCCAACGCTGCGCGCCCGCGCTTCCATCGCCACAGGCACAGCAGGGCAAGGATCAACCGCGGCAGCAGGCCGTAGACCAGCAGCACACCCACCAGCCAGGCGGCCCAGGCCTGGCGGGCGCTTTCGATATTCAGCGCCGAATCGCCGCTGGCACGGATCATCTCCACGGTGGGCACATTGAAACCCAGCAGAGCAGGGAGTGTGCCCAGGGCCTGGGTCACGGCGACAAAGGTATCGGCGCCGAGAATGGTGGTTTCCCACACAAAGCCGTAGCGACGGGTGGCGAGCAAGGTCAGCAGGATCACCAGGGCGCTGAGCAAGGCCAGCAACCACAAGCTGTTGACCAGCACACCCACCGCCCAGCGATTGAGTTTTTGCCGCTGCAGCAACAGCAACAGCGCCGGGGCCAGTTGCGCGGCCTTGGCGTCACGCGCCAGTTTCTCGCTGAGCCACAACCACAGCCGGCCAAGGCTGGCGCTGTGTTCGCCAGCAAACAGCAGGCCCACGGCCCAACTGATCAGCAAGATCAGGTTCAGGCCGAGCAGGCTGCCCAAGGCCCAGAACACATTCACCGGGGCCAGGCCATTGCCCAGCGCGGCGAACGCCAGACCGGCGCCGCTGATGACGGCGACCACCGCCAGTAACACCAGCGCCAGGCGTGCGCCTTGCAGCCAGCGGCTGAGCGCGGCGGTCAAGCCATCGCGTTCGGCCAGGTGCAGCGCACGCTGCTGGATGCGCGTCGGCAGGTCACCACCGGCCGTGCGGGCCAGGCGGTTGGCTTCCAGGTCTTCCAGGGGGCCGGCGTGTTCTTCACGCAGGCGCACGGTTTCTGTCAGCCAGAGTTTGTGCAGGGGGTTCAGTGCAGTCACGCGCCATCCTGTTGTTTCAGTGAGGTTGGAGCATAACCGCTGGCTCGCGCCTCTGGTATTCTCGTCGCCATGAAAAAAACTCTCCCTTTAAGCCTGATCGCAGCCCTCGGTGAAAACCGCGTGATCGGCGTCGACAACAGCATGCCCTGGCATTTGCCGGGGGATTTCAAATATTTCAAGGCCACCACGCTCGGCAAGCCGATCATCATGGGACGCAAGACCTGGGACTCCCTGGGCCGACCGCTGCCGGGGCGCTTGAACCTGGTGGTCAGCCGTCAGACCGATCTTGTGCTGGAAGGTGCGCAAGTTTTTCCGTCACTGGAAGCGGCGGTAGAACGGGCTGAGGAATGGGCCAAGGCGCAAGGCGTGGACGAGCTGATGCTGATCGGCGGCGCGCAGTTGTATGCGCAGGGGCTGGAACAGGCCGATCGCTTGTACCTGACCCGCGTGGCGCTGAGCCCGGAAGGGGATGCGTGGTTTCCAGAGTTTGATACGAACCAGTGGAAGCTGGTGTCGAATGTCGAGAATCCAGCTGAAGGCGATAAGCCGGCCTACAACTTCGAAGTCTGGGAAAAAGCCTAAAAGCATCGCAGGCAAGCCAGCTCCCACATTTTGATGTGTGAATACATTCAAATGTGGGAGCTGGCTTGCCTGCGATAGCGGTCTATCAGACCTGCGCTAACTCGGCATGCTCATCGGCATCCAGCAACGCTTTATCCGTCTGCCCCATGATCTGGCTGGTAATCGCCCCCGCCGTCATCGAACCATTGACGTTCAACGCCGTGCGGCCCATGTCGATCAGCGGCTCCACGGAAATCAGCAGCGCCACCAGTGATACCGGCAAGCCCATGGCCGGCAGTACGATCAGCGCGGCAAAGGTCGCACCACCGCCCACGCCGGCAACGCCCGCCGAACTCAAGGTCACAATCGCTACCAGGGTCGCGATCCACAGCGGGTCCAACGGGTTGATGCCCACGGTCGGCGCGACCATCACCGCCAACATCGCCGGGTAAAGACCTGCGCAACCGTTCTGGCCGATGGTCGCGCCAAACGAGGCGGCGAAGCCGGCGATAGATTGCGGGATACCCAGGCGACGGGTCTGTGCCTCGATGCTCAGCGGGATGCTCGCTGCGCTGGAGCGGCTGGTAAAGGCAAAGGTCAGCACCGGCCAGACCTTGCGGAAGAAGCGCAGCGGGTTGATCCCGGCCACGGACAGCAGCAGGCCGTGCACCACGAACATCAGGCCCAGGGCCAGGTACGACACCACCACGAAACTGCCGAGCTTGATGATGTCTTGCAGGTTGGAACCGGCGACCACCTTGGTCATCAGTGCCAGCACGCCATATGGGGTCAGCTTCATCACCAGGCGCACCAGGCGCATCACCCAGGCTTGCAGGGTGTCGATGGCATTAAGGACTTTCTGGCCTTTCTCCACGTCATCCTTGAGCAGTTGCAGTGCGGCAACCCCCAGGAACGCGGCGAAAATCACTACGCTGATGATCGACGTCGGCTTGGCCCGGGCCAGGTCGGCGAACGGGTTGGCGGGTACGAACGACAGCAGCAACTGCGGGATATTCAGGTCGGCGACCTTACCTGCGTAATCACTCTGGATCACTTGCAGGCGCGCCATTTCCTGAGTGCCGGCCACCAGGCCTTCGGCGGTGAGGCCGAACAGGTTGGTCAGGCCGATACCGATCAGGGCCGCGATGGCAGTGGTGAACAGCAGCGTGCCGATGGTCAGGAAGCTGATCTTGCCCAGAGAAGAGGCGTTATGCAGGCGCGCCACGGCACTGAGAATTGAGGCGAACACCAGCGGGATCACGATCATTTGCAGCAGTTGCACATAGCCGTTGCCGACCAGGTCAAACCAGCCGATCGAGGCTTTGAGCACCGGGTTACCGTCGCCGTAGATCGTATGCAAAGCCGCACCGAACAGCACGCCGAGCACCAGGGCAAACAGCACCTTCTTGGCCAGGCTCCAGTTGGTACGGCGGGTTTGTGCCAGGCCCAGCAACAGGGCCACGAACACCAATAAATTGAGAATCAGGGGCAGATTCATTGAAGCTCCGTTGAGAAGACAGCCAATCGCGTGAGCCTGCGATTGCGAACCGGCAAGCCTAACAGCATGAAATATATTGATTTAATACCGATATGGAATGGCTACTGTCGTTTTTGGAATAAGCGTTTGACGCTCAGGTATATGCCCTTGGCGCAATCGCGACGTCCGCGGTCGTGCCCGGGCGATAACTGTCATAAGGATTTGTTAGCGTCGATGTCTTTCACTTGAGGGAGACAACGCCTATGAAGCTCGCGCCGAAACTATTGGTATCCGCCGCCTTTTGCCTCGGGCTCGCCAGCCAGGCGTTTGCCGCCACTGAGTTGAAACACTGGCCGGCACCTGCCGCTAAACAACTCAACGAAATGATCGCCGCCAACGCCAACAAGGGTAACTACGCGGTGTTCGACATGGACAACACCAGCTACCGCTACGACCTCGAAGAGTCCCTGCTGCCGTACATGGAAAACAAAGGCCTGATCACCCGTGACAGCCTCGATCCTTCGCTTAAGCTGATGCCGTTCAAGGACACCGCCGACCATAAGGAAAGTCTGTTCAGTTACTACTATCGCCTTTGTGAAGTCGACGACATGGTCTGCTATCCGTGGGTCGCCCAGGTGTTCTCCGGCTTCACCCTCAAAGAGCTCAAGGTCCAGGTGGACGAGTTGATGGCGTCCGGCAAGCCGGTGCCGGTCAGTTACTTCGAAGGCGACGCGGTGAAGCAGTCCGAAGTGCAGCCGCCGAAAGTCTTCACCGGCCAGGCCGAGCTATACAACAAACTGATGGAAAACGGCATCGAGGTGTACGTGATGACCGCCGCTTCCGAGGAGTTGGTGCGCATGGTCGCCGCCGATCCGAAGTACGGCTACAACGTCAAGCCCGAGAACGTCATCGGCGTCAGCACTCTGCTCAAGGATCGCAAGACCGGCGAGCTGACCACCGCACGCAAGCAGATCGCCGCCGGCAAGTATGACCAGAACGCCAACCTCGGCCTGGAACTGACCCCCTACCTGTGGACCCCGGCAACCTGGATGGCCGGCAAGCACGCGGCGATCCTCACCTACATCGACGAATGGAAAAAGCCGCTGATTGTCGGCGGTGATACCCCCACCAGCGACGGTTACATGCTGTTCCACGATGTGGACGTGGCCAAGGGCGGCATCCATTTGTGGATCAACCGCAAGGACAAATACATGACCCAGCTTAACGGCATGATCGCCAAGCACGCGGCGGCGCAGGCCAAGGAAGGGTTGCCGGTGACGGCGGACAAGAACTGGGTGATCGTCAAGCCGGAGGAGATTCAGTAGGACCGCGTCGCTGCCATCGGGGGCAAGCCCCCTCCCACATTCGACCGAGTCTCAACCTGAGAATGCGGTCAAATGTGGGAGCGGGCTTGCTCGCGAAGGCGGCTTCAAGAACACAGCAGTCTCTGTGCAAAAATAGATATCAATTGCGAACCAATCTCATCCTCTGCTAGCGTGCACACCTCCTGAACCCCATGTTCTTCTCAAGGTAGTGCCGTGCTCTCCTGGAATTCGCAGATCGCGCGTCTGTTCGCGGAGCAGAAGAAAGCCCTCGAAGCCTTCGTCACTCGCCGCACCGGCAGTGCCCAAGTGGCCGCCGACCTGACCCAAGAGTCGTTCCTGCGCCTGGCTCGCATGGACTGTGGCGATAAAATCGACAATCTACCGGCCTTCCTCTTCACTATCGCCAGCAACCTGGTGCGCGATCACCAGCGTCAGGCCATTCGCCGCGAACGCCTGGATGGCGGCGAGCCCAGCGAGGAATTGCCGTGCAACAACCCGGGTATCGACGAGCAATTGGCTGCCTATCAACAGCAACAGATGATGCAGGATGCGATTTTGGCGTTGCCCGAAGCGACTCGACAGATCTTCCTGCTCTATCATGTCGACGAACTCTCCTATCGCGAGATCGGCGAACGCCTGTCGATCAGTCCGCGCAGTGTGGAATACCAATTGCGTCGCGCCTTGATTGAATGCCGTGGCTTTATCAAGAAGCGGCTTGCCTGTGATGAACAAGGACGTCGGTCATGACCGCTACCCCCACAGCCGACGAACTGTTCGACGAAGCATCCGCCTGGTATTTCCGCCTGCAGGCCGAGGATGTCACACCTAGCGAACTGCAGGCTTTCGCCATCTGGCTGGAGCAGGGCGATGCCCGGAATGCCGCCTGGCAGGAAGTGCAGGCGATGCTCGGTGGCCTGCATGAACCGGCGCGGGTAGTTCGCCGCGCCGAACAGGCTGCCTGGCGCAAGCCCGTACGGCGCTGGTCGCGCTGGGCCTGCGCCGCGGCCGTGCTGCTGGCGGTGGGCCTGACTGTGCAAAACACACCTTGGCTTGACCGCATGCGTGCGGACTATGCCACCGGCACCGGCGAGTCACGCAACATCGAACTGGCCGATGGCTCCCACCTGCAGCTTAATACCGACAGTGCCATACAGGTGCGCATGAGTGCAGGTGAGCGCCAGGTGCGCTTGTTGCGCGGCGAAGGTTTCTTCGAGGTGGCCAGGGACCCGGCGCGACCGTTCGTGGTGCAGTCCGGCGACGGCTGGGTGAAGGTGGTCGGCACCCGGTTCAGTGTGGCGCGACGCGATGCGCAAACCCTCGTGCAGGTGGCGCAGGGCAAGGTGCAGGTCAGTTCCGGCAGTGGCACACCGGTGTATCTGGAACCGGGACGGGCGGTGGAGTACCAAGACCAACGCCTGGCTGAAGTCCACGGTTTCGACGCGGCCAGCGGGTTCGCCTGGCGCCAGCGGCAACTGGTGTTTCGCCAGCAACCGCTGTCGGACGTGGTCAGCGAGCTGAACCGTTATTGGCCGGGCAAGACCCTGATACTGGGCGACGCATTGCGCAATCGCGTGGTCTCCGGCGTGTTTGAAATCGATAAACCCGACGCGGTGATCAAGGCGCTGGAATACACCCTCAACCTGCGCGCCGAGCATTACACCCCGTATTTGCTGGTGCTGCGCGAGGGCAAGGCGTCGTAGTCGCAACTTTTTGAAAATACTTTCAGGGTTTCCCGGTGAGCATTCGTCCTTGATCACTGAGGCGTAAATAGTAAGCACTCTCAAGTAGTGCCGCGCCGATCACAGACTTTTTTTGCACCGGGGAGCTCCATCCATGGCACACCGATTCGCCGCATCGCCCTTGCTCGCGCTGGTCATTTGCTTGACCGGCACTGCGTCGCTATCCCTGCAAGCTGCCGAGACCACCCAGGCCCAGGCTTACCGTTTCGATATTCCTGGGCAAAGCCTCGACGGCGCGCTGGCGGCATTTTCAGCGGTGACGCGCGTGCAGGTGCTGGTGTCCGGTGAGTTGACCCAAGGGGTGGTGTCGCCCGGGGTGAGCGGCCATTTCGGCCAGCGCAAAGCCTTGGCGCAATTGCTTGGCGGTACGGGCTTGAGTGCGGCGTTTATCAACGCCGACACCGTGACCCTGGAGAGGCGCGTAGCCACCGGCGGCGCTATCGAAGTCGGCGCCACTACCATCAGCGCTGAACACCTGGGCGCCACGACCGAAGGCAATGGCTCCTACACCACCGGTGCGGTGACCCTGGGCAAGGGCGAGCAGAAGCTCAAGGACATCCCGCAATCGGTCAGCGTCATGACCCGTAAACAAATGGATGACCAGAACACCACCAAGCTTTCCGAGGTGGTCAAGCGTACCCCGGGCCTGACGGCGACCAAATCCCCCGGGCCGGGTATGTTCATCTTCTCCCGTGGTTTCGAAATCGGCACCCTGCAATACGACGGCGTACCAATCCCACGTAATACCTACGCGCTGGGCAGTTACCTCACCGAAAACATGGCGATCTATGATCGTGTAGAAACCCTGCGCGGTCCGGCCGCCTTGCTGCAAGGCGCCAACAGCCCCGGCGGCACCATGAACCTGGTGCGCAAGCGTGGCCAGCAGGACCCGACCGTCACCCTCACCGCCAAGGCCGGCTCCTGGGACCACTACGGCACCCAGGTCGACGCCGGCGGCCCGCTCAACGCCGAAGGGACTTTGCGTGGCCGCTTTGTAGCGGACTACGACACCACCAACTCCTTCGTCGACTACGCCGGTGGCTGGAACCAGACGGTATACGCCGCCGTGGACTATGACTTCACTCCCGACACCACTGTCGGTGTGGGCATCAGCAACCAGAAGGGGCATTCGCGCCCCAATTTCATGTCGCTGCCGCGTTATGCCAACGGCAACGATATCGGTCTGCCGCGCTCTACCTTTGTCGGCGCCAGCTGGAACCGTGCGGTCAATAACCAGACCCAGGTGTTCGCCGACGTGGAGCATCACTTCAACGATGACTGGAAGATCAAAGCCGCGCTGGTAGCCATGGATGAACATAACGACGCGACCTACCAGGCAACCTGGGACGCTATCCCCAACCCGGGCACCGCCGGCAACGTGCGGTATGTGGACTGGGTCACCGACTTCAATACCAAGAGCCGCGGTGCGGACGTGTATGTAAACGGCACCTTCGAGGGCCTGGGCTTCCAGCAGGAGATGGTGCTGGGGGCGAACTATTCCAAACTGACCACCGATGACCAATGGGCGCGCGCTGCAACGTCGGGCGCGGATATCTTCAACATTGACCACAACCGCCCGCAGCGCGACAAATACCAGCTGTTCGCCCAGGGCAACGCGTCGAATAGCTGGTATGACATACGCCAGAAAGGCATCTACGGCACCTGGCGGGTGAAAGTGCTGGACCCCTTGACCCTTATCCTAGGCGCGCGCACCAGTTGGTATGAGTATTCCTACACAGGCCAGAGCGGTTCCCGCGGTACGTATGGCGCGCCAGAGAAAAGCACCACGCAAACCTCCGGCAAGGTCACGCCATACGCCGGCGTGGTCTACGCCCTGAATGAACAATGGTCGGCCTACGCAAGCTACGCTGATGCCTTTGAGCCGCAAACCAACCTGACTATCTCCGGTTCCTTGCTTAAGCCTATCGAAGGCAAAAACTACGAGCTGGGCATCAAGGGCGAGCTGGCAGACGGTCGGCTCAACACGTCATTTGCCATCTTCCGCTACGACCAGGAAAACCGTGGCGTACAAGACCTGCAAGGGCCGCTGAACTGCAACGGTTGGTACTGCTCGGTCGCCTCGGGGAAAGTCCGCAGCCAAGGCTTTGAAGCCACCTTGAGTGGTGAAGTGCTGCCGGGCCTGCAACTGGCCTCCAGCTACACCTACAACACCACCAAGTTCCTCAAGGACAACACTTACGAAGGCAAGATCTTCAGCACCTGGACACCCAAGCACCTGCTCAAGGTCTGGGGTGACTACCAGTTGCCGGGCGATTGGCAGCAGTTCAGTGTCGGTGCCGGCGTGACCGCACAAAGCAGCACCGAAGCCTACGACCGCAACTTCAGCGTACCCGGCAATGCACTGTGGGATTCGCGGGTGGCCTACAAGATCAACCAGGAGTTCACCGTGGCGGCGAACTTGAACAATATGTTCGACAAGAAGTACTACATTCCTGCGTATAACGCGACGTGGGGCAGCAACTACTACGGCGACCCACGCAATGTCATGTTCACCATGACCTACACCCCACAGTTCTAAAGCCTGACGCATCACTTCTGTGGGAGGGGGCTTGCCCGCGAAGACGTCGGCCCAGCAAACATTGATGTTGGCTGACCCACCGCTATCGGGAGCAAGCCCCCTCCCACATATTGATCATCATTGTGCTTGGGGTTATCTCCAGGCAAAAAAATGCCCCGCACCTGGCGGGGCATTTTTATGCGCGGGGCTTACAGGCCGTCGAGCATGGCTTTGTTACGCACAGCACCTTTGTCGGCACTGGTGGCCAGCAGGGCATAGGCCTTCAACGCAGTGGTGACCTTGCGTGGACGCTTCTCCACCGGCTTCCAGCCCTTCTTGTCCTGCTCAACCCGGCGTGCCGCCAGTTCTTCATCGCTGATCAACAGGTTGATCGAGCGGTTCGGAATGTCGATCAGCACTTTGTCGCCATCCTGCACCAGGCCAATCGCGCCACCGGCAGCGGCTTCCGGGGAAGCGTGGCCGATGGACAAGCCCGACGTGCCGCCGGAGAAGCGGCCATCGGTCAGCAGGGCGCAGGCTTTGCCCAGGCCTTTGGATTTCAGGTAGGACGTGGGATAAAGCATCTCCTGCATACCCGGGCCGCCTTTGGGGCCTTCGTAGCGGATGATCACGATGTCGCCTTCCTTGACCTCGTCGGCGAGGATGCCGCGTACCGAGCTGTCCTGGCTTTCGTAGATCTTGGCGCGGCCTTCGAAGACGTGGATGGATTCATCCACGCCCGCGGTTTTCACCACGCAGCCGTCGAGGGCGATATTGCCGTACAGCACGGCTAGGCCGCCTTCCTGAGAGTAGGCGTGCTCGACACTGCGGATGCAGCCGTTTTCACGGTCGTCGTCCAGGGTGTCCCAACGGGTCGACTGGCTGAAGGCCGTCTGGGTCGGGATACCGGCCGGGCCGGCCTTGAAGAAGGTGTGCACGGCTTCGTCGTCAGTCTGGGTGATGTCCCATTTGGCGATGCCTTCGGCAATGGACTTGCTGTGCACGGTCGGCAGGTCGGTGTGCAGCAGGCCGCCGCGGGCCAGGGAGCCGAGGATCGAAAATATCCCGCCGGCGCGGTGCACGTCTTCCATGTGGTACTTCTGGATATTCGGAGCGACTTTGCACAGTTGCGGCACATGACGGGACAGGCGGTCGATATCGCGCAGGTCGAAATCGATCTCGGCTTCCTGGGCGGCGGCCAGCAAGTGCAGGATGGTGTTGGTGGAACCGCCCATGGCGATGTCCAGGGTCATGGCGTTTTCGAACGCCTTGAAGTTGGCAATGTTGCGCGGCAACACTGACTCATCGTTCTCGCCGTAGTAACGCTTGCACAGCTCGACGATGGTGCGGCCGGCCTGCAGGAACAACTGCTCGCGGTCGCTGTGAGTGGCCAGTGTGGAACCGTTGCCCGGCAAGGCCAGGCCCAAGGCTTCCACCAGGCAGTTCATCGAGTTGGCGGTGAACATGCCGGAGCACGAACCACAGGTCGGGCAGGCGCTGCGCTCGTATTCGGCGACCTTCTCGTCAGAAGCGCTGGAATCGGCGGCGATCACCATGGCGTCAACCAGATCGAGGCCGTGGGAGGCGAGCTTGGTCTTGCCGGCTTCCATCGGGCCGCCGGAGACGAAGATCACCGGGATGTTCAGGCGCAAGGCAGCCATCAACATGCCGGGGGTGATCTTGTCGCAGTTGGAGATGCACACGATGGCGTCGGCGCAGTGGGCGTTGACCATGTACTCCACGGAGTCGGCGATGATCTCGCGGCTCGGCAGGGAATACAGCATGCCGTCATGGCCCATGGCGATGCCGTCGTCCACGGCGATGGTGTTGAATTCTTTCGCTACACCGCCGGCGCGTTCGATCTCGCGGGCCACCAGTTGGCCCAGGTCCTTGAGGTGGACATGGCCCGGCACGAACTGGGTGAACGAGTTGGCAATCGCGATAATCGGCTTCTTGAAGTCGTCATCTTTCATCCCCGTGGCACGCCACAGCGCGCGCGCGCCGGCCATGTTGCGGCCGTGGGTGGATGTTTTCGAGCGGTAATCAGGCATTGGAGCACTCCGGGCGGCTAATCAAGTACTAAAGGGGAGTGAGCTTCTAATTGACGACTGGAACACCCGAAAAATGGCCGTGTGTCCGGAAGTTGCCACTCGCGTCGCGGGATCGCCGCGTGCTTGGGCCTCGAGCTCATAAACCCGCCGGGGGATGACTGGCGATGAATAGGGCCGATTCTACACCGACTTCCTGTAGGTGCGTCAGCGATTGATCCTGGCATTCGTCAGCCAACCCCACAGGCTGAAAACAATGAAGCTGACAGCAATGGTCATCAGCAAATGGGTTCCGGTTTGCGCCAGAGCGGCACTGCTGACGGCGGCCGTCAGGAACATGATGCTGTTACCCGCTGACGCCGCCGTGCCTGCGCTGCTTGAGAACAGCAACATCGCCGCAGAAATCGCGGCCGGGCGCACCAGGGTGACGGCCAGCGCGCTGACCAGCATCGGGAACAGCAGGGTTACGGTGGTGATCACCTTAAGGCTGACGATCAGCGCCAGCGATACACCGGCGAGGAGCAACAACCCGAGGCCGATATTGATCTGCCGTGACAGCGAGATGTGTTTTTGCAAATAGGAGGCCACCACACCGCCGAGCAGATAGGCCAGGCCGTACACCATCAGCACCAGCGCGTACTGGTATTCGGTGAGTTTCAGCGCATCCATGAAAATCAACGGTGTCACGCTGATCAAGGCGAAGTAGCAGGCGAACACCAGGGCGGCGATCCACCAGTAGCGCAGGAAGTTGCGATTGCGCGCCACAGCCTTGAGTGTGCCGATGATGGATACCGGCTCGCGGTGTGGGCCGGAGGACTTCGACGGCAGGCTACAGAACGCATGGATCAACATGCCCAGCGCCATCAACGCAAAACCATAGAAGCTGCCTTGCCAGTCGAAGGTGGTTTGCAGCCAGGAGCCGATCAACGGCGAGAGCGCGACGAAAGAGCCGCTCAAGGTCATGTAATAGAGGCGCACGCGGGCGCGGTCCTGTTCCCCGAAAAGGTCTTCCACCAGTGCATGGCCCAACACGAAGAACCCGCAGCCCATGGCCTGTACCGTGCGAAACAGCAGGAAGGTCAGATAGTCCGACGCCAGCGCGCAGCCTATTGCGCCAAAGATCGACAGCGTGATGCAGCCCAGCAGGACTTCCTTGCGCCCCCATTTATCCGACAGCGGGCCGGCGACCAGTTGCGAGATCGAAAACACCAGGGTGAACAAGCTGATGGACAGCGCGATGTCTGCGCTGGGTGTGTTGAACTGGTTGGACAGGGCGGGAAATGAAGGGAGCAGGATATTGATCGGGAAAAAGCTGATCAGGGAAATGCAGGTGATGAGGGTGAAGCGGGAGAGGGTGGGCCCAGACATTGTTTTTGTTTTCCGGAGTAAAACCAGAAACCGATACTAGTCTGCGAAAAATGGAATTCAATCAAAACTATTGGGAGAAACACATAACAAATGTGGGAGGGGGCTTGCCCCCGATAGCGGTGGAACAGTCAGCTTATCTTTAGCTGACCCACAGCAATCGGGGGCAAGCCCCCTCCCACATTTTTAGCTATTGGGCAGCAACCGGCAGGTAATGCTCTTGATATAGCGCGTCTCGACAATCGCCGGGTGCACCGGATGATCCGGACCCTGGCCACCACGTTCGAGCATCTGGATGTTACGGTCCAGGTGGCGGGCGCTGGTCAGCAGGATGTTTTGCAGATCGTCTTCCGGCAGGTGCATGGAGCATGAAGCACTGACCAGGATGCCGTCCTTGCTGAGCAGGCGCATGGCTTGCTCGTTAAGGCGACGGTAGGCGCCTTCGCCGTTCTTCATGTCTTTTTTGCGTTTGATGAAGGCCGGTGGGTCGGCGACGATCACGTCAAAGCGTTCTTCGCTGGCTTTCAGTTCTTTCAGGGCTTCGAACACGTCGCCTTCGATGCAGGTCATCTTCTCGGCAACGCCGTTCAAAGCGGCGTTGCGCTCGACGCCGTCGAGGGCGAAGGCCGACGCATCGACGCAGAACACTTCACTGGCGCCGAACGCTGCAGCTTGTACGCCCCAGCCGCCGATATAGCTGTACAGGTCGAGCACACGCTTGCCCTTGGCATACGGGGCCAGGCGGGCGCGGTTCATGCGGTGGTCGTAGAACCAGCCGGTTTTCTGGCCCTGGATCACCGGGGCTTCGAATTTAACGCCGTTTTCTTCCAGCGCCACCCACTCCGGCACCAGGCCGAACACGGTTTCGACGTAGCGGTTGAGGCCTTCGGCGTCACGTGCGGCGGAGTCATTCTTGAACAGGATGCCGCTGGGCTTGAGCACCTGGGTGAGGGCCGCGATCACGTCTTCTTTATGGGCTTCCATGGTCGCCGAGGCGATCTGTACCACCAGGATGTCGCCGAAACGGTCGACCACCAAGCCCGGCAGCAGGTCGGAATCACCGTAGACCAGGCGGTAGAACGGCTTGTCGAACAGGCGGTCACGCAGGGACAGGGCGACGTTCAGGCGGTGCACCAGCAGCGACTTGTCCAACGGCAACTTGATGTCGCGCGACAGCAGGCGGGCGCAGATCAGGTTGTTCGGGCTCATGGCCACGATGCCCAGGGTCTTGCCGCCGGCCGCTTCCAGGATCGCCTGGTCACCTGCCTGGAAGCCATGGAGTGGGGTGGCGGCCACGTCGATTTCGTTGCTGTAGACCCACAGGTGGCCGTTGCGCAAACGACGATCGGCGTTGGCTTTGAGACGCAGGCTTGGCAGGGACATGACGTCGCTCCGGAAAAAAGAGCGGGAGTATACCCTTTGCGCACTCTTTGATGTGGGAGCTGGCTTGCCAGCGATGCGGGCGGTGCGGTGTATCAGACGTACGGTGGTGATGCTATCGCAGGCAAGCTGATCCCACATTCGATCGGGTTTCACTTGGGTTTTTGGGTGTCGGTCACGGCTGCATAAGGGTTAGAATTCGCGCCTAGCCCAGAGTGTGTACTTATGTCCCAAGAGCTTTCCGCCGAGCAGATCCAGCAGGTCCTGCAAGGCATCAGCGTGCCGCCCCAACCGCAGATCATGGTGGATTTGCAGATGGAGCAGTACATGCCCGACCCGGACCTGGAAGTGATCGCACGGTTGATCGCTCAGGACCCGGGTTTGTCTGGCGCGTTGCTCAAGATCGTCAACTCGTCGTATTACGGCTTGAGCAACAAGATCGCCTCCATCCAGCGTGCGGTTAACCTGTTGGGCAGTCGGTCGGTCATCAACCTGATCAATGCCTTGTCGATCAAGGGCGAGATGAGCGACGACACCATCGTCACCCTCAACCGCTTCTGGGACACCGCCCAGGATGTAGCCATGACCTGCCTCACCCTGGCCAAGCGCACCGGCACCCAGGCGGTGGACGAGGCGTATGCCTTGGGCCTGTTCCACGATTGTGGCGTGCCACTGATGCTCAAGCGTTTCCCCAACTACATGGCGGTGCTGGAGCAGGCTTATGCCAGCGCCGGCCCCGAGCGCCGCGTGGTCGACACCGAGAACAACGCGTTCAACACCAACCATGCGGTGGTCGGCTACTACACCGCCAAGTCCTGGCGCCTGCCGGAACATGTGACCGATGCCATCGCCAATCACCACAACGCCCTGGCGATTTTCAGCGATGAGACGTCGCGCAATCCGCAGCTCAAGAACCTGCTGGCGATTTTGAAGATGGCCGAGCATATCTGTTCGTCCTGTCGCGTGCTGGGCAACCAGGCCGTGGACCATGAGTGGAACGCGATTGGCCATCTGGTGCTGGATTACGTGGGCCTGTCGGACTATGACTTCGAGAGCCTGAAGCTGTCGATTCGCGAACTGGGCGCGCACTGACCCGTATTCAAGAGGTACACATGCCCGAGTTACCAGAAGTCGAAACCACCCGGCGCGGGATTGCCCCGCACCTGGAAGGCCAGCGTGTCAGCCGCGTGGTGGTGCGTGAGCGGCGCCTGCGCTGGCCGATCCCGGAAGACCTGGATGTGCGCCTGTCCGGGCAGCGCATCGTGCTGGTGGAACGGCGGGCCAAGTACCTGTTGATCAATGCCGAAGTAGGCACCTTGATCAGTCACTTGGGCATGTCGGGCAACCTGCGCCTGGTGGAGGTCGGCATGCCTGCGCTCAAGCATGAACATGTCGACATCGAACTCGAATCCGGCCTGGCCTTGCGCTACACCGACCCTCGACGTTTCGGTGCAATGCTCTGGAGCCAGGACCCGCACAACCACGAACTGCTGATTCGCCTGGGGCCGGAGCCGTTGACCGAGCTGTTTGACGGCGAACGCTTGTTCCAGCTGTCCCGCGGCAAATCGATGGCGGTGAAGCCGTTCATCATGGACAACGCGGTGGTGGTGGGCGTGGGCAATATCTATGCGACAGAGGCGCTGTTTGCAGCGGGGATTGACCCACGCCGCGCCGCCGGGGGTATTTCACGCGGGCGCTATCTGAAGCTGGCGATTGAGATCAAGCGGGTGCTGGCCGCCGCTATCGAGCGGGGCGGTACTACGCTGCGGGACTTTATCGGTGGCGATGGGCAGCCGGGGTATTTCCAGCAGGAACTGTACGTGTATGGCCGTGGCGGCGAGGCGTGCAAGGTCTGTGGGACCGAGTTGCGCAATGTGGTGCTGGGGCAGAGGGCGAGTGTGTTTTGCCCAAGGTGTCAGAGCTGATTGTTGGGTGAGGGCCGATATCGCTATCGCAGGCAAGCCAGCTCCCACATTTGAGTGTATTCACATATCCAAGTGTGGGAGCTGGCTTGCCTGCGATGAGCATGGGTATCTACACAACTTTGGTACGCCGCTGCTCCTCTGACAAGGGAGCTTGCTGCCTGGCAGCTTATAACTATCTAACTGATACACCGCGAACCAAATGTGGGAGGGGGCTTGCCCCCGATGGCGGCCTGACAGCCGACCAGGATGTTGGATCAGACTGAGTACATATCCGTTATTTGGGCAACGGCCACTTAGGGTTCCGCTTTTACAGCGGGTCACTTTGGAAAAGAGTCCCAAATCCCTGTCGAATTCCGGCCAGCGTGGTTTAACGGGGCGCCTAAGATCAAGATCAAAAGCAGATCAAGATCAAGAGCGGCTCGCTTCGCATCGTGGTTACTGATAGTTGCTACGTCAGAGTTGTGTAGATACCCATGCTGCGATGAGGCCTTTACGGGCAATGAAGAGGCTTAGGCCTTACCGGTAATCTTGCGGTACTTCTCCATCAACTGCTCTTCAGTCTCAGGGTGTGCCTCATCCAGCGGAATGCAATCCACCGGGCATACCTGCTGGCACTGGGGTTCGTCGTAGTGACCGACGCACTGGGTGCACAGGTTAGGGTCGATCACGTAGATCTCTTCGCCTTGGGAGATCGCAGCGTTCGGGCACTCGGGTTCGCAGACGTCGCAGTTGATGCAATCGTCGGTGATGATCAGGGACATGGAAACTCCTGCCAGGGCGCACGGCCAAGGCATCTGAAAACTAATGCGCGCAATTGTGCCGCATTGGCGCCCGCAGTGCGAGCAGGCGCCGCTTGAGCGGTCTTACTTCTTGAAGCGCAGGGTCAGGGCATCTGCCACCGCAGGATGGACGAACTTGGTGATATCTCCGCCCAACGCCGCGATTTCACGGACTAACGTCGAGGAAATAAACGAATAACGTTCCGACGGCGTGAGGAACAGGCTTTCCACATCCGGCGCCAGTTGGCGGTTCATGTTGGCCAGCTGGAATTCGTATTCGAAGTCCGACACCGCGCGCAGGCCACGCAGGAACACATTGGCGTTCTGCTCCTTGGCGAAATGCGCCAGCAGCGTCGAAAAGCCCACCACTTCCACGTTAGGCAGGTGCCTGGTGACCTCGCGCGCCAGCTCCACGCGCTGTTCCAGGGGAAACAGCGGGTTTTTCTTGGGGCTGGCCGCGACCGCGATGATTACATGGTCGAACAGGCGAGAGGCGCGTTCGACCAGATCGCCATGGCCTTTGGTAATCGGGTCGAAGGTACCTGGGTACAACACTCGGTTCATCGCGTCGTCCTGGCGGAGTCCGTTGGGGAACCGGATGGTATCGCAGCCATCCCGGTCGGCCAAGTCGACTTATGTAGATAGAGGTCGTTAATCCCAGGCTTTTTCATGCCGTTTTCAGACGTTCGGCCAACGCTGTCGCCAGTTGCGCGGTCAATCCGTACACCGACAATTGCGGGTTGGCGCCAATGCTGGTGGGGAACAACGAGCCATCGTGAATCGACAGGTTGCGCAACTGATGATGTCGGCCAAGGCTGTCGGCCACGGCGTTTTTCGGATCTTCGCCCATGGCACAACCGCCCATCACATGGGCGCTGCCCAGGGTTGTGCGGTGCAGTTCCAGGCTCAAACCGTCAATCACGTTGCGTGCTTCGGCCAAGGTGTTCACGAACCGTGCATCGTGATGCAGGGGCTTGACCGATTTGGCCCCTGCGGCGAACTGGATCTCGGCCATGCTGTGGAAGGCTCGGCGCAGGCCATCCCAGGCGTAGGGTGAGACCTGATAGTCGAGCACCGGCGTGCCGTCACCGCGCAGATCCACAGTGCCACCTGGGCTGTCGGGGTGAAAACCGTCGCGCAGCAATGCGAGCATGGCGTGGGTATGGGGCAGCCGATTCATGTCCAGCGCGTTCTGCGTGCCGTAGCCCCCGAACAAGGTGCTGGCCAATCCAGGATGTAAGGGCGGCGCTTCAAGCTTGTAGGACATTTTGCCGGTGGTGCCGTCCTGCCATTGGAAATGGTCGGAATAGATCGACTGCGGCGCACCGTAGAACGGGTTGATCACTTCGTCGAACAGCCCGGCGGAGAAATTGACCAGATGCAGGAAGGTGCGCTTGCCCAGCCGCGAATGCGGGTCGGGTGCGTCCGAGCGCATCAGCAGGGCCGGGCTGTTGATGCCACCGCCCGACAGCACGTAGTGCCTGGCCTTCACGCTGATCTTGCGCCCGGTCGGCGCCACGCAGCGTTCGTCCATGGCCATGCACTCCAGGCTGCTGATAGTGTCGCCACTGTATTTGAGCTGCTCGGCGCGGGCCAGATACAGCAGCTCGCCGCCGTTTTCCAGGGTGGAGGGGATAGTCGTCACCAGCATCGACTGCTTGGCATTAACCGGGCAGCCCATGCCGCAATAACCCAGGTTGAAGCAGCCGCGCACATTGCGTGGGATCACATGCCAGCTGTAGCCGAGTTTTTCGCAGCCTTTGCGGATCACATCGTTGTTGGCATTCGGCGGTAGCGCCCACGGCGCGATGCCCAGGCGCTGTTCCATTTTTTCGAACCAGGGCGCCATTTCGGCGCTGCTGTGGCCTTTCACTGCGTATTCGCTGGCCCAGTGGGCGAGGGTGGCGTCGGGGGTGCGAAAACTGGAAGTCCAGTTGATCAAAGTGGTGCCGCCCACCGCCCGGCCTTGCAGGATAGTGATGGCGCCGTCCTTGCTCATACGCCCTATGCCTTCCTGGTAAAGGCTGGCATAGGCTTCATCCTCCAGCAGCTTGAAGTCATTGCTGGTCTTGAGCGGGCCTTCTTCGATCAACAACACTTTGTAGCCGGCGGCGCTGAGGATTTCGGCGGTGGTGCCACCACCGGCACCGCTGCCGATAATGGCTACATCGGCTTCCAGGGTCAGGTCGTTGTCGAGGGCGGCGCCGTTGTGGGTTTTCCAGCCTCGGGCCAGGCCGTCGCGGAACAGATCGGGTACGGGCATAGGTGTGCACTCTTATTCTTGTACGAAGTTGCGGTCAATGTGGGAGCGGGTTTCAACGCTAGATCTTCGGCGGACCGGGGTAGCCGCAATGGGCCCAGGACGCGGGCCGGAAGTACCAGGCCATGATCACCAGCTTGAGCAGCGAGCCCTGGCCCATGCGCAGCAGGTTCAGATAGCTGTTCTCCCAGCGGTGCAGGAAGTTGCGGATTTGCTCGTTGCTGGCGTTCTCCCAGCTGCCCCAGATCCCGGTCAACGGGCCGCGGGTGATACCCATGCTCAGCACGTCAAATAACTGCTGGGTGAGCTTGAACATCTCTGGCGACAAGTGCTGCAGGCTGTAGTCGAGCTTTTTCAGGGTGTCGTCAATGCCAGCGATCACCGCCTCGGCGCTGGCCGCGCCTTCCAGCAGCACCGGGATCACCGCACGCAAAAACGGCAAGTCACTGGCGCGCAACATGGCAAAGCCACTGGCCGGTGTACTGCTGGAGCAGCCGCTGAGGGTGGCGCCGAGCCCGGCAGTAGCGAGAAACGCGCTGGCGCACAGGCCGATTTTCAAGACGCCGCGCCGCGACAGCGCGGGTGAGTCAGTCAGGCTGGGGTTCATTATTTTTATCGTCCCGAAGGTGGGGGTTATCAGCGGATAAACAGCTTCTGGATCAGTTTCTGGATCGATTTGCCATAGGGCGGGTAGATCAGCTTCGCTGCGTTGAGGCGTTGTTTGACCAGCACGCCCTTGGCCTTGCTGAACGTCAGGAAACCCTCATGGCCGTGGTAATGGCCCATGCCCGACGGGCCGATGCCACCGAACGGCATGTCATCCTGGGCGACGTGCAGCAAGGTGTCGTTCAGGCATACGCCACCGGAGTGGGTTTCGTGGAGCACCCGCTCCTGCTCGCCCTTGTTGTAGCCGAAGTAATACAGGGCCAGTGGGCGCGGACGCTGGTTGATGTAGGCAAAGGCTTGGTCAAGGCCGCGATAAGGCACGATGGGCAAAAGCGGGCCGAAGATTTCGTCCTGCATCACGGTCATGTCGTCGCTGACATTCAATAGCAGGCTGTGGGCCATCCGCCGCGCCTGGCCTTGCTCGTACAGCGGGATCAGGGTGGCGCCCTTGTCGGTGGCGTCCTTGGCGTACGCATTGAGCCGGGCCAGTTGCCGCTCGTTGATGATGGCGGTGTAGTCCGGGTTGTCAGCCAGGGTCGGATAGAACCCGCGAATGGCCTTGGAGTAAGCCTCGACAAACCCCTCCACGCGGTCTTCCGGAACCAACACATAGTCCGGCGCCACACAGGTTTGCCCGGCGTTCAGGGTTTTGCCGAAGGCAATACGCTCGGCGGCGTCCTTGAGGGGTACATCGACCGAGACAATGGCTGGCGACTTACCGCCCAACTCAAGGGTGACCGGCGTGAGGTGTTCGGCGGCTGCGCGCATCACATGCTTGCCAATGCTGGTGGCACCGGTGAACAGCAGGTGATCGAAGCGCAATTTGGAGAACGCCATGCCCACTTCGGCTTCGCCCAGTACCACGCACACCAGGTCCTCGGGGAAGATCTTGGCCAGCAACGCCTTGAGCAGTTCGCCGGTGGCCGGTGTGGATTCGCTGAGCTTGAGCATCACCCGGTTGCCGGCTGCCAACGCACCGACCAGCGGACCGATGGCCAGGTACAACGGGTAGTTCCACGGCACGATGACACCGACCACGCCCAAGGGTTGGTAAATGACCTTGGCGGAGGCGGGCTGGAAGGCAATGCCTACAGCGCGGCGGGAGGGTTTCATCCAGCCCTTGAGGTGTTTGCTGGCATAGTGAATGCCGTGCAGGCTGGGCATCAGTTCGGCGAACAGGGTTTCGTCCGCGCTGCGATGGCTGAAGTCCTGGCTGATCGCCGTGATCAGCGCCTGGCGTTCATCGCTGAGCATGTCCCGCAAGGCCTTGAGCCATTGCTGGCGTTGCGCCGCCGGTGGCATAGGATTAGCGGCGTAGGCGCGACGTTGGGCGTCGAACAGGTCCTGGAGGTGATCCAGCGCCTGGGAATCTTGCAGGTAGGCAACGTTGGCAGACATGGCGCGGTCCCGGTTGTTATTGGTCTGCCTGGATTTTTAGAGTCATTACTCTAAATTGTCAAATAACATTGCAGTAACATCCGGATTTATCCTGGCCGGCATAGGCCGTAAGATGGCCCATCCCGTGTATAGAAGCTGATCCCCCATGGCACCACGAGTAAAGACCAGCGAGCGCATTGTGCAAACCAGCCTGGAGCTTTTTAACCAGCAGGGCGAGCGCAGTGTCAGCACCAACCACATTGCCGCCCACATGGAAATTTCCCCGGGCAACCTGTACTACCACTTCCCCAACAAGCAGGCGATCATCGCCGTGCTGTTTCGCGAATATGAAGCGTTGGTGGACAGTTTCCTGCGCCCGCCCCAGGGCCGAGCGATGGTGGTGGAAGACAAGCGTTTTTATCTGCAGGCCGTGCTGGCGGGCATGTGGCGTTATCGTTTCCTGCACCGCGATCTTGAACATTTACTCGAAAGCGACCCGGAACTGGCCACCGGCTACCGGCGGTTTTCCCAGCGTTGCCTGATCCAGGGGGGGGCCATCTACCAGGGGTTTGTCGACGCGGGCATTCTCAATATGGACCCGGTGCAAACCGAGGCCCTGACCCTGAACGCCTGGATCATCCTGACCTCGTGGGTGCGATTCCTGTGCACCACCAATGAGAAATCCACCCACCTGAGCGCCGAAGCGATCAAGCGCGGGGTGTACCAGGTGCTGGTGCTGGAGGCGGGGTTTGTCACGCCCCAGGCCAAAGAGGCGGTGGGCGCCTTGTTCAAAGAGTTTTACGTGCCGTTGAACCAGGCACTGGAAGAAGTGAAGTAGGATCTTTCCCCCTTTGTATTCACAGGAGTCCGTCATGCCGCTTGCCCAACTGATCAGCCCCCAGCAATTGGCCGAGCGCCAGAAGTCGGCCGGGCTGGTGATCCTGGATTGCCGCTTTGCCCTGGAGGACCCGGACTATGGGCTGTGCAGTTACGCCGAAGGGCATATCGAGGGGGCTCAATACGCCGACCTGGAGCGCCACCTCAGTGGCCCGGTAACCAAGGGCGTGACGGGTCGTCATCCTTTGCCAGCAGCAGACACGTTCGCCAAGCAGCTACGGGCCTGGGGCATCAGCGCCGATACCGATGTGGTGCTGTATGACGATGGCCCAGGCGCCTATGCGGCCCGTGCCTGGTGGCTGTTGGCCTGGCTGGGCAAGCGGGAGGGCGTGTTTATTCTCGACGGTGGCCTCAAGGCTTGGCATAGCGCCGGTCTCCCCCTGAGCCTGGATGCACCGGTGATCGAGCCGGGCACCTTTGCCGGAACGCCGGATAATCGGCTGGTGCTGGATGCCGAACACTTGCACAAACGCTTGGGCCGACCTGGCTTGACCTTGATAGACGCCCGCGCCCAGCCGCGTTTTCGTGGAGAGGTTGAACCCATCGATCCGATTGCCGGGCACATCCCTGGCGCGCAGTGCGCAGCGTTCACTGAAAACCTGGGCAGTGACGGGCGCTTTCTGCCGGCCGAGCAGCTCAAGCAACGCTTTGCCGCGCAGTTGCAAGGGCGCCCGCCGGAGGAGTTGGTGGCGTACTGCGGTTCGGGGGTGACGGCATGCCATAACCTGTTTGCCCTGGCGTTGGCGGGATATCCGTTGGGCAAGTTGTACGCGGGGTCGTGGAGCGAGTGGATTACGGATCCAGCCCGGGAAATAGCAACGGGCGACTAAGGCTCGATCTGCAAACCCAATCAAATGTGGGAGCGGGCTTGCTCGCGAATGCAGGGTGTCAGTCGATACAGGTGTGACTGTTACACCGCATTCGCGAGCAAGCCCGCTCCCACATTTTTAACCGCGTTGTGTCAGTAACCAGTCAGGGATCCGGCGCTCCAGGTAGTATCCAGGGCGCTTCAGCGAACCCTCCACAAACCCCACATGCCCACCCTTGGCCAGCAGCTCAAACTCGGTGCACTCCGAGAGTTCACTCGCCTCGGGGAGGCTATGAGCAAACACAAACGGATCATCGGCCGCCTGGATGATCAGCGTTGGCGTGCGGATATCGCCCAGGTAGTAGCGACTGGAGGCGCGGCGATAGTAATCCTCAGCACTCAGAAAACCATGCAACGGCGCGGTTACCCGCCCGTCGAAGTCCCAGAACGTGCGCATCTTCTCCAGGGAGCCCAGTGCCTCCAGGGTTTTGAGCCCTTCCTCACGGCCATCCTGCAAAAACTGGCGCTGCTTGGCGCGGATATACGCCAGCATCTCGCGCATGAAGTGTTTCTGATAGATCCGCGAAAACCCCAGCCCGATGCGGTCAGCGCACTGATCCAGGCGAAATGGCACTGACACCGCCGCCGCGCCTTGCAGCTGCGAAGCCATGCCGGTTTCCCCCAGGTGCTTGAGCAATACATTGCCGCCCAGTGAATACCCTACGGCATACAAGGGCGCCAGCGGCCGTTTGGCACGCAGATGGGCAATCGCCGCCGCCAGGTCTTCGCTGGCGCCGGAGTGATAGCTGCGGGCAAGCAGGTTCGGCTCGCCGGAACAGCCCCGCCAGTTCAATGCGACGCTGGCCCAGCCTTGGGCGGCAAGGGCTTTTTGCAGGCCGGCCACGTAGGGTGAGTTGGACGAACCGGTGAGGCCATGCAACACCAGCACCAAGGGTACCTGTGCATCGTGGGGGCCGTGCCAGTCGAGATCGAGGAAGTCGCCGTCTTCCAGCCACAGGCGTTCGCGCTGGCGCTCGATGTGGGTCGTCGGGCGCCACAGCGGCCCCCACAATGTTTGCAGGTGGGGGTTGCCGAGGCCGAAGGCGGGTTTGAACAAGTCGGAAGAGGGGGTCATGAAACTCTCGGTAGCCAGTGAGCTCGCCGTGGCAAGCTCCCTAGCCACAGGTTAAGCGGCGTTTTCGATCAACCGATGCCACAGCGCGTAATACACTCGCCCGGATTTCTGCTCCCGGTGCAGGCGCCAGCCGCCTGGCAGGCCGAGTGTGGACGGCGCGGTCTCGCTTTCAGTGTAGACCCAGGCATCCGGCGCCAACCACTGGCGCTCTTCCAGCAATGCGCACACGGTCGGCAGCAGGTTCTGGTTGAACGGCGGGTCGAGGAACACCACGTCATATTCCGTGGCCGCCTGGGTTTCCAGGTAGCGCAGCGCGTCGGCCGTCTGCACCTGGCCGGTAGTGCAGCGCAGTGTGCCCAGGTGCTCCTTGAGGCTGGACACTGCCACATTACTGGCATCCAGCGCCTGGCCCTGGGCGGCACCACGGGACAACGCCTCCAGGAACAGCGCGCCACTGCCGGCGAACGGATCGAGCACCTTGGCCCCGCCGATATACGGCGCGAGCCAGTTGAACAGGGTTTCACGCACGCGGTCTGGCGTCGGGCGCAGGCCGACGACGTCGGGGAAGCTCAGCTTGCGGCTGCCCCATTCACCGCCAATGATGCGCAGTTGGCCCACACCGTTATGTACGTTGTGGACAGGTTTTTTCGGGCGAGATGAACTGGCCATTAATGCTCCGGAACCCCGAGCGGCTGCTCGGCAGGTTTATCAGTGGGGGGCGGTAGTGGCTTTTGCGCAATCGTCGGGCCGGCGGTCACGATGACCATCTTGTCGGCGCTCAAGTGTTTGTTCATGGCTGCCTTGACCTGCTCTACGGTCAGGGCCTGGGATTGTTTCATGAAATCTTCCAGATAGTTGAGCGGCAGGTTGTAGAAACCCATGGCGCCCAACTGCCCGACGATATCGGCATTGCTCGCGGTGGACAGCGGGAAGCTGCCGGCCAGTTCGCGCTTGGCGTCATCCAGTTCTTTTTGCGTCGGGCCGGTCTTGAGGTAGTCAGCCAGCACGTCTTCAACCAGGCGCAGGGTGCCACCACTCATTTCGGCGCGGGTCTGCAGGTTGATCATGAACGGGCCGCGCACCTGCATCGGTGAGAAGCCGGAGTACACGCCGTAGGTCAGGCCGCGCTTCTCACGCACTTCACTCATCAAGCGGGTGCCGAAGCCGCCGCCGCCGAGGATCTGGTTGCCCAGGGACAAAGCAGCGTAGTCCGGGTCGGCGCGGTCGATCCCCAGTTGCGCGAACAGCAAGTGGGTTTGCTTGGATGGGAACTCGATGCGGCTCAGGCCGGCTTTTGGCTCGGTCGGCTGGGCAATCTTCGCCATGGCCGGGCCTTTGGGCAGCGATGCAGAGACCTTGGCCGTCATGGCCTCGGCTTCAGCGCGGGTCAGATCGCCCACCACCGCAATCACCGCATTACCGGCCGCATAAGCTTTGGCATGGAACGCCTGCAGCTGTGCCAGGGTGATCTTCGGCACGCTCTCGGGGGTGCCTTCGCTTGGGTGCGCGTAAGGGTGGTCGCCATACAGGCGCTTGAACAGCTCAATGCTCGCCAGCTTACCGGGGTTCTGCTTCTGGTACTCGAAACCGGCCAGGATCTGGTTCTTGATCCGTGCCAGGGAGTCCGCCGGGAACGTCGGCTGGCCGATCACTTGGTCAAATAATGTCAGGGCGGCTTCGCGCTTGTCGCTGTCGCTCAGGCTGCGCAGGGAGACCAGCGCCATGTCGCGGTAGGCGCCATTGCCGAAGTCGGCGCCCAAACCCTCAAAACCACTGGCGATCTGGCTGACATTCTTGCCCGGCACGCCTTCGTTGAGCATGGCATTGGTCATCAGTGCCAGGCCCGGTGTATCGCCATCCTGGCTGCTGCCGGCAGCGAACAGGATGCGCATGTCGAACATCGGCAGTTCATGGGCTTCGACGAACAGCACCTTGGCGCCTTCGGCGGTGGTCCAGGTCTGTACATCAAGCTTGCGGTTGGTCGGCGCCTTGCCGTCCAGTTCTGCCAGGGATTGCAGGGTGCTGGCCGATTGGGCCTTGTCCAGGGCCTGGCTGGCGACCGACTCGCTCGGGCGCAGGAAATACACGGCACTGGCCGCCATCAAGGTGATGGCGATCAGCCCGGGCAGGATCAGGCGGCTGCTTTTACGATTACTCATGAGCGGTCTCCTCAGGCAAAACATGGGCGACGCTCAGACGTTCGCGGGTGAAATAGGTGCGGGCAGCTTTCTGAATATCTTCCGGCGTGACGCTTTGCAGATCGGCCAACTCGCTGTCCATCAGTTTCCAGGACAGGCCGACGGTCTCCAGGGAGCCGATGGCCGTGGCCTGGCTGGTAATGGAGTCGCGCTGGTACACCAGGCCGGCAATCACCTGGGCACGGATGCGTTCCAGTTCTTCGGCAGTCGGCGGCTTGGCTTTCAACTCATCAAGCAGGCGCCACAGGCCGGCTTCGGCTTGGGCGACGGTCTTTTTCTTCTGCTGGTTGGGTGTGGCCGACAGCATGAACAGCGTATCGCCACGGGTATAGGCGTCGTAGTTGGTGGAAGCGGCAGACACCAGCTCTTCGCCACGCTCCAGTTGTTCAGAGATGCGCGCGCTGTAGCCGCCGTCCAGCAGAGCCGAAATCAGGCGCAGGGCTTGCACCGAGCGTTTGTCTTCGGCAGTGGCCAGGCCAGGGACGTTGAAGCCCAGAAATACACTCGGCAGTTGGGTCTGCACGTGCAGGGTCAGCAGGCGCTCGCCAGGCTCGGGCAGCTCCATTGGGATCTTCGCCGGTGGCACATCACGCTTGGGGATCGGGCCGAAGTAACGCTGGGCCAGCTTTTTCACCTCGTCCGGGGTCACGTCGCCGACCACCACCAGGGTGGCGTTGTTCGGTACATACCAGGATTGGTACCAGTGGCGCAGCTCCTCGACCTTCATGCGGTCCAGGTCAGCCATCCAGCCGATGGTCGGCGTGTGGTACCCGCTGGCGGGGAAGGCCATGGCCTTGAAACGCTCGTAGGCCTTGGACATCGGGTTGTCGTCGGTGCGCAGTCGGCGTTCTTCCTTGATTACCTCGATTTCGCGGCTGAACTCGTCGGCCGGCAGGCGCAGGCTGGCCATGCGGTCGGCTTCCAGTTCGAAGGCCACGCCCAGGCGGTCGCGGGCCAGCACCTGGTAGTAGGCGGTGTAGTCATCGCTGGTGAACGCGTTTTCTTCGGCGCCCAGGTCACGCAGGATCAGCGAGGCTTCGCCGGGGCCAACCTTGGCGCTGCCCTTGAACATCATGTGTTCCAGGGCGTGGGACAAACCGGTCTGGCCCGGGGTTTCGTAGCTTGAACCAACCTTGTACCAGACCTGGGAAACCACCACTGGCGCGCGATGGTCTTCGCGCACGACCACTTTAAGGCCGTTATCCAGGGTGAATTCATGGGTGGGTTGTGGGTCGGCAGCCAGGGCTGAAAGGGGCAGACAAACTGTGCTGAGCAGCAGGCCTGCGGCGCGGCGGGCTAGAGCATTCATTCGTTTTTTAACCTGTTGGGCTGCCCGCTTGGTCTTAGCGTCGGCGGGCGAGGAGGTGCTAGGATACTGATCCGATTTAGGGACGGCCACTGCGGTCGTCATCTTGTCCCGGATCCAGTCGTAGGAATGTTGGAATAGAGGGTGTTTTTCCCCGACGATCTTCAACTTTTCGCCGATTTTATCGCTTCACTCCTATATTG
The DNA here is from genome assembly GCF_001439685.1 of Pseudomonas libanensis. Lineage (GTDB taxonomy): Bacteria > Pseudomonadota > Gammaproteobacteria > Pseudomonadales > Pseudomonadaceae > Aquipseudomonas > Aquipseudomonas libanensis. The sequence goes on along the minus strand of NZ_JYLH01000017.1, from coordinate 67,349 downwards.
AAACGATTTGCCAAGGCCTTTATTTACGCCTTACAAAATGTTGCGCATGAACAAGCGGGCGTTAAAGCAGTCTGTTCTGCATCGAATTTATTTACCGAGGCGCCCTGGCGCATCGCTACTTTGAGATAGCCGTCCTCCATGTTTGGTTCCAACGACGACAAGAAGAGCCCAGCTGCGGCTGGCGAGAAAAAAGGCCTGTTCGGATGGCTGCGCAAAAAGCCGCAGGAAACCGTCGTCGAACAGCCGCAGGTTCAACCCGAGCCCGTTCCTGAGCCTTTAGTAGAAGCCGAACCGGTTGCCGATACTCCGGCGCCGGTGGTGTTGCCGATGGCCGAGCCGGTATTGCAGCCGGTGGTCGAGGCAGAGCCCGAGCCTGAACCCGAGCACAAACCGTGGCCGCAATTGCCGGTGGCCGAAGAACCTGTGGCACTGGTTGAAGATGTGCAGGCCGAGCATGTGGCTCCGCCGATCCCGGTGGTTATCGAGCCGCAGCCGGTGGTTGTCGAAGCACCGGTCGAGCCGGCGCCCGTGCAGATTGCCGCTCCCGCGGTGATCGAAGAGCCAACCGTCCCTGCCGAAACCAGCAAGACCGGGTTCTTCGCCCGCCTCAAACAAGGCTTGAGCAAGACCAGCGCCAGCATCGGCGAGGGCATGGCCAGCCTGTTCCTGGGCAAGAAGGTCATTGATGATGAGTTGTTGGAAGACATCGAGACCCGACTGCTCACCGCCGACGTGGGTGTCGAAGCCACCGCCGTGATTATCCAGAGCCTGACCCAGAAGGTCGCGCGCAAGCAGTTGACCGACGCCGATGCCCTGTACAAATCCTTGCAGGCCGAACTGGCGGCGATGCTCAAGCCGGTGGAAGCGCCGCTGGTGATCACGCCGAACAAGCCGTTCGTGATCCTGGTGGTCGGCGTCAATGGCGCCGGCAAGACCACCACCATCGGCAAGCTGGCCAAGAAGCTGCAGGGCGAGGGCAAGAAAGTCATGCTCGCCGCCGGTGATACCTTCCGTGCCGCCGCTGTCGAGCAGCTGCAGGTATGGGGCGAGCGCAACAAGATCCCGGTGATCGCCCAGCACACCGGTGCCGATTCCGCCTCGGTGATCTTCGATGCCGTGCAAGCGGCCAAGGCCCGTAATATCGACGTGCTGATCGCCGATACCGCAGGTCGCCTGCACACCAAAGACAATCTGATGGAAGAGCTGAAGAAAGTCCGCCGTGTCATCAGCAAGCTCGACGCCGACGCGCCCCACGAAGTCTTGCTGGTGCTCGACGCCGGCACTGGCCAGAACGCCATCAGCCAGGCCAAGCAATTCAACCAGACGGTGCAACTGACCGGCCTGGCATTGACTAAGCTCGATGGCACGGCCAAGGGCGGTGTGATTTTCGCCCTGGCTAAACAGTTCGGGTTGCCGATTCGTTATATCGGTGTCGGTGAGGGCATCGATGACCTGCGCACCTTTGAAGCCGAACCCTTTGTACAGGCACTGTTTGCCGAGCGGGAGCGTTCATGATTCGATTCGAGCAGGTCGGTAAACGCTATGCCAACGGGCATGTGGGCTTGCATGAGCTGAGCTTTCGCGTGCGTCGTGGCGAATTCCTGTTTGTCACCGGCCATTCCGGCGCTGGCAAAAGTACCCTGTTGCGCCTGTTGCTGGCCATGGAGCGCCCGACCACCGGCAAGTTGCTGCTGGCAGGCCAGGACCTGGCGACCATCAGCAATGCACAGATTCCGTTCCTGCGCCGCCAGATCGGCGTGGTGTTCCAGAACCACCAGTTGCTGTTCGATCGCACGGTGTTCAACAACGTGGCCTTGCCGTTGCAGATCCTCGGGCTGTCCAAGGCCGAGATCGTCAAGCGCGTGGATTCAGCCCTGGAGCGCGTGGCGTTGTCGGACAAGACCGACCTCTTCCCCGGCGACCTGTCCACCGGCCAGCAACAGCGTGTCGGTATCGCCCGCGCCATCGTCCATCGCCCGGCCTTGCTGCTGGCGGACGAACCCACCGGTAACCTCGACCCGCGCCTGGCAGCCGAGATCATGGGAGTATTTGAAGACATCAACCGCCTGGGCACCAGCGTACTGATCGCCAGCCACGACCTGGCCCTGATTGCCCGCATGCGCCATCGCATGCTGACCCTGCAACGCGGTCGTTTGATTGGTGACGGGGAGGCCGGCGTATGAGTGCCACTCGCAGCCCTAAAGTATCCGAACGCGTGGCGCCGAAACCGGCCGACCCGCAGCCGCCGAAGAAAAAGCGCGACGAAGACGACGGTCCTGACTTCGGCACCTTGCTGCATGCCTGGATCGAAAGCCATCGGGCCAGCCTGGTCGACAGCCTGCGCCGCCTGGGCAAGCAGCCGATCGGCAGCTTTTTCACCTGTCTGGTGATGGCCGTGGCGTTGAGCCTGCCGATGGGTTTGTCGCTGCTGCTTAATAATGTCGAGCGCCTGGGTGGTTCCTGGCAGCGTGCGGCCCAGATTTCGCTGTACCTGAACCTGGACGCCAGCAGCAAGGACGGCGAAGCGCTGCGCGACGACATCAAGAACATCCCGGGCGTTGCCGAGGCCGAGTACATCAGCCGCGACCAGGCCCTTGAAGAGTTCCAGCAGCAATCCGGCCTGGGCGAGGCGCTCAAGGAGCTGCCGCAGAACCCATTGCCTGGCGTGGTGCTGGTGACGCCGAACGAAGTCGATAAGCCGGCCCTGGAGGCCCTGCGACAAAAACTCGCAGCGATGCCGAAGGTGCAACAGGCGCAACTTGATCTAGTCTGGGTAGAGCGCCTGGCCGCGATCCTCAAGCTGGGCGACCGCTTTGTGTTCGGTTTGACGGTGTTGTTGGTGTCTGCATTACTTTTGGTGATAGGTAATACCATTCGTCTTCATATTGAAAACCGTCGCACCGAGATAGAAGTGATTAAACTGGTCGGCGGCACGGACAGCTATGTGCGTCGTCCTTTTCTGTACATGGGCGCGCTTTATGGCTTGGGTGCCGGGGTTTTGTCCTGGGGCGTACTGGCGTTTGGCCTTGACTGGCTGAACGACGCGGTTGTTGGGCTGGCCGGTTTGTATGGCAGTGATTTTGCCCTGGCTGGGGTGCCGGTTGCCGATGGTCTGAGTCTCTTGCTTGGCGCGGTCCTGTTGGGGTATATCGGTGCCTGGATTGCGGTAGCACGGCATTTACGTGAGCTGGCGCCGAAGTAGTTAATGCCAGGGTAATGTAGTTTCGTTTGTATTGACCGTATCAGTGGTATAGGGAACTTGTCCTACGGTTCCCGGTCAATTTTCGCAGTGCTGAACTGCACGAGTTATGTGAGTCGGAGGTTTTTTCGTATGACCACTTCTTTGCAACCTGCTTATGCCTTGGTCCCGGGTGCGAACCTGGAAGCCTATGTGCACACGGTCAACAGCATTCCATTGCTGACGCCTGAGCAGGAGCGTGAACTGGCCGAGAGTCTCTACTATGAGCAGGATTTGGGGGCGGCTCGGCAGATGGTGCTCGCCCACCTGCGTTTTGTCGTACATATCGCCCGTAGCTATAGCGGCTACGGCCTGGCCCAGGCTGACCTGATCCAGGAAGGCAACGTCGGCCTGATGAAGGCTGTAAAGCGCTTCAACCCTGAAATGGGGGTGCGCCTGGTGTCGTTTGCCGTGCACTGGATCAAGGCGGAAATCCACGAGTTCATCCTGCGCAACTGGCGCATCGTGAAAGTGGCGACCACCAAGGCCCAGCGCAAGCTGTTCTTCAACCTGCGCAGCCAGAAGAAACGCCTGGCCTGGCTGAACAATGAGGAAGTCCACCGCGTGGCCGAAAGCCTCGGCGTGGAACCCCGTGAAGTGCGCGAAATGGAAAGCCGCCTGACCGGCCATGACATGGCCTTCGACCCAGCCGCCGAAGCGGATGACGACAGCGCCTTCCAATCGCCGGCCAACTACCTGGAAGACCACCGGTACGACCCGGCGCGTCAACTGGAAGACGCCGACTGGAGCGACAACTCCAACCACAACCTGCACGAAGCGCTGGAAGTGCTGGACGACCGCAGCCGTGACATCCTCTACCAGCGCTGGCTGGCGGAAGAGAAAGCCACGCTGCACGACCTGGCGCAGAAGTACAACGTGTCGGCCGAGCGGATTCGCCAGCTTGAGAAAAGCGCGATGAACAAGCTGAAGCTGTCGATCGCCGCCTAAAACGCCGCGAACAAAAAATGCCCCGGTCGAAAGATCGGGGCATTTTTGTATGTGCTCGTAAATTTTAAACCCAGCGCAGACCACTGTGGGAGCTGGCTTGCCTGCGACAGCGGTGTGTCAGTTTGCAGATAAATTGGCTGACCTGCCCTCATCGCAGGCAAGCCAGCTCCCACAGGTCCCGTATTGTGTCAGTCGGACCAAGGTGCCTTTCGAGAGTTGTTCAGCTCCACCAGGTAACCATCCCCGCCCAACTGGCTCATCTGCTGGCGAATCCACGCCGCCCGCCTTGCCACATAGGCCGTCGGATGGCTGGCACTCCACACCCGCGGATTGGGCAACACTGCCGCCAGGTAACTGGCCTGTTGCCGTGAAAGCCCCTTGGCACTCACGCCAAAATGATGCCGCGCCGCCGCCTCTGCGCCGAATACGCCTTCATCCCATTCCACGCTATTGAGGTACACCTCAAGAATCCGCTCCTTGGGCCACAACGCCTCGATCAACCCGGTAAACCACGCTTCCAGGCCCTTGCGCAAATAGCTGCGGCCGGCCCACAGGAACAGGTTTTTCGACACTTGCTGGCTCAGCGTACTGGCGCCGCGAATCGAGCCGCCACGCTCGTTGTGCAGGATCGCCGCCTGGATCGCGCCAAAATCAAAGCCCCAATGTAGCGGGAAGCGCTGGTCTTCACCGGCCATCACCGCCACTTTCAGGTCGTCGGAAATCTGATCCCACGGCACCCAGGTGCGTTGCAGGTCAATGGGCTCGCCGTCGATCCAGGATTCGACCTTGCGCTCCACCATCAATGCAGTGAACGGCGGCGGGACGACCCTGAACAGCAGTACCAGCAACACACTGCCGATGGCAAACCATTTCACGACATTGAGAAAGCGTTTGAAGAGGACACGCAGCATAGAGATGGCTTGGCCGAACCCGTTGAGCGGGCCATTATACAGACCCTGCCCGATGAGTCTGACTGGAGTTCCCCATGCTGCGTAGCTTTCTGATGCTGGCTGCCTTTTTCGGCTTTACCGGTGTCGCCCTGGGGGCGTTCGCCGCCCACGGCCTGAAAAACCGCCTGAGCGCCGAGTACCTGGCGATCTTTCACACCGGTGTGACTTACCAGCTGGTGCACGCCTTGGCGCTGTTCGGCGTGGCCTTGCTGGCGGCACATATTCCTGGCCGATTGGTCAGCTGGGCGGGCGTCTCGTTTACCGTCGGTATTCTGCTGTTCTCGGGCAGCCTGTATGTGCTGACCCTGACCGGCATCAGCAAACTGGGGATCATCACGCCCTTCGGCGGGCTGGCATTCCTGCTCGGCTGGTTCTTTCTCGGCCTCGCGGCCTGGCGCTTGCAGCTGACCGCTTGACGCTTGGAGCTGACCTTTAGGTCCCAATCGAGCTAGAATACTGGCCCCTAAAAACGATGGCGGCCCGTGGCATGCGCATTCAGTTGAACGGCGAATCCTTTGAACTGCCCGATGGCGAAACCGTCGCGGCCCTGCTGACCCGCCTGGACCTGACCGGGCGTCGCGTCGCAGTGGAGCTCAACCTGGATATCGTCCCGCGTAGCCAGCACGCCGAGACCTCGCTGAAAGAAAACGACCAGGTCGAAGTGGTTCACGCCATCGGCGGCGGCTAGCCCGCCACGGCCGCAACGCATTCTGCAGAACCTCATCCAACCAGAGGATTTCCCATGAGCATCGTTCGTAGCGACAAGCCTTTCGTCCTGGCCGGTCGTACCTACCAGTCCCGTCTGCTGGTCGGCACCGGCAAGTACCGCGACATGGAAGAAACCCGCCTGGCCATCGAAGCCTCGGGTGCCGAGATCGTCACCTTCGCCGTGCGCCGCACCAACCTCGGCCAGATCGAAGGCGAGCCGAACCTGCTCGAAGTGCTGTCGCCGGATCGCTACACCTTCTTGCCAAATACGGCCGGTTGCTACGACGCCATCGAAGCCGTGCGTACCTGCCGCCTGGCCCGTGAGCTGCTCGACGGCCACAACCTGGTGAAGCTCGAAGTGCTGGCCGACCAAAAAACTCTGTTCCCCAACGTGATCGAAACCCTCAAGGCCGCTGAAACCCTGGTCAAGGAAGGCTTCGACGTGATGGTCTATACCAGCGATGACCCGATCATCGCGCGCCAACTGGCAGAAATCGGCTGCATCGCGGTGATGCCGCTGGCCGGTCTGATCGGTTCCGGCCTGGGGATCTGCAATCCTTATAACCTGCAGATCATCCTCGAAGAAGCCAAGATTCCGGTACTGGTGGATGCAGGCGTGGGCACAGCCTCCGACGCGACCATCGCCATGGAGTTGGGCTGCGACGCCGTACTGATGAACTCGGCCATTGCCCATGCCCAGCAACCAATCATGATGGCCCAAGCCATGAACCACGCCATCGTCGCGGGCCGCCTGGCCTACCTCGCCGGGCGCATGCCGAAAAAACTCTATGCCAGCGCCTCTTCGCCGCTGGATGGTCTGATCAAGTAAGAGCTATTGATGACTGAATCAAACGAAACGCCGAACACCGTGGAAGAGGGCGACGAGTCCAAGCATCGCCGCATCAAGAGTTTCGTGATGCGCGCCGGCCGCATGACCGAAGGCCAACAAAAGGGCCTGGAACAAGGCACGCCGCTGTTCGTGTTGCCCCTGGCCGATGCGCCGGTGAACTATGACCAAGTGTTCGGCCGTTCGGCCCCACGCTCCCTGGAGATCGGTTTCGGCATGGGCCATTCCCTGCTGGAAATGGCTGCGGCCGCCCCGGAGCAGGATTTCATCGGCGTGGAAGTCCACCGCCCAGGTGTTGGTGCACTGCTCAACGGTGTGCTGACCCAAGGCCTGAAAAACCTGCGGGTCTACGACTGCGACGCGATTGAAGTGCTCAACCGCTGCATCGCCGACAACAGCCTCGACCGCCTGATGCTGTTCTTCCCCGACCCATGGCACAAGGCCCGTCACCACAAGCGCCGTATCGTCCAAGCCTCCTTCGCGGAGCTGGTGCGCAGCAAGCTGAAAGTGGGCGGTATCCTGCACATGGCCACCGACTGGGAACCGTACGCGGAATACATGCTGGAAGTGATGAACGTCGCCCCTGGCTACCGCAACCTGGCGGAAGATGGCAAATGCGTGCCGCGCCCGGCCGAGCGGCCGATTACCAAGTTCGAGCGCCGTGGTGAGCGGCTGGGGCATGGGGTGTGGGATTTGAAGTTTGAGAAGCTGGCTTAAACAGTCATCAGCTTGAAATGCAATCAACTGTGGGAGCTGGCTTGCCTGCGATAGCATCACCTCGGTATCACTGATACACCGAGGTGCCCGCATCGCAGGCAAGCCAGCTCCCACATTTGTTTTGTAGTGCCTACTGGGTCAGCGGCGGTCTGCGACCACGCCAATCAACACCAGCACCACGATCAACACCGGCGCCAGGCTGTAGTTATTGAACTGGCTCAGCCCCCGCACAATCCACGGCGTCGCGTAGATCAACGCCGCACCGCTGCCGATCATGCACAGCAAGGCCATCAAGGGCACGCGCAAGGCGCCGGCGATGCTGCCCAGGCGTGCTTCGACCCAGCCCTTGATATCGGCGCCGAACAGCACCAGCAAGCAGCCCACAAGGGCCAGGGAGATTTCAGACAGGTTGCTACGGCTCCAGCGGGATACGGTGGCGAGCAGGTCGAGTACCAGATCCATTCGATTTCCTTAAAAGAGCTATCAGCTCAAAAACTTCTGCAACAGGTCATTGAGAAAGAGTTGCCCGCGGTCGGTTGCCGCCAGGCGTGACGGTTCGACCTGCATCAAGCCACTTTGTTCTGCCTCGCGGCGGCCTTCGTCGAGGCTGGCCAGGTCGAGCCCGGTGCGTTCGGCGTAGAGCCTGGCATCGACGCCTTCGGTCAGGCGCAGGGCGTTCATCAGGAACTCGAACGGCAACTCCTCGTTGGTCAGTTCTTTCGCCCCGGCCTGGAAGCTTTTGGCCGGGTTGAGATAGTCCCTGGGCGCACGGGTTTTCCAGGTGCGCACGATGCGCCCGTCCGGGTGGCTGAGCTTGCCGTGGGCGCCAGCACCAATGCCGATAAAGTCGCCAAAGCTCCAGTAATTCAGGTTATGTCGCGCCGGCCGCCCCGGTTGGGCATAAGCCGACACCTCGTATTGCGCGTAACCGTGCTCGGCGAGCAGGGCCTGGCCGGCTTCCTGGATATCCCACAACGTGTCGTCTTCCGGCAGCGCGGGCGGCTGGTTCCAGAAGACAGTGTTGGGTTCCAGGGTCAGTTGGTACCAGGACAGGTGGGTTGGCTTCAACGCAATGGCCTGGCGCAGGTCGCCGAGGGCGTCGTCCAGGGACTGGTCGGGCAGGCCGTGCATCAAGTCCAGGTTGAAGTTATCGAACCCGGCCTGGCGCGCCATGTCGGCGGCGCGCACAGCTTCATCACCGTTATGGATGCGACCCAGGGCCTCAAGTTTTTCCTGCTGGAAGCTCTGGATGCCGATGGACAGGCGATTGATTCCCAGCTTGCGGTAGGCCACGAACTTCTCTTGCTCGAAGGTCCCGGGGTTGGCTTCCAGGGTGATCTCGATATCAGCGGCGAACGGAATACGGGCTTCCACGCCTTTTAGCAAGCGGCCCAACGCGGCGGCGCTGAACAGGCTGGGTGTGCCGCCACCGAAGAAAATCGAACTCAGCTCCCGGCTATAAACAGCGTGCAGGTCTTGATCCAGATCCGCCAGCAATGCCTCTACATACTCTTCTTCCGGCAGCACTTTGCTGGCGGTGTGGGAGTTGAAGTCGCAATACGGGCATTTGCGCACGCACCAAGGGATGTGAATGTACAGCGCCAGGGGCGGCAGGTGGGGCAGGGCCGCCCGTGGTGTTTGCGCGCCACCGTGGATCAGCGGCTGCGCAGAGGTGTTCTGGGTCATTTCAAGCCCAGGCGCTGGCGCAGCAAGGCCATGGCGCGGGCGCGGTGGCTGATCTGGTTTTTGTCGGCCGGGCTCAGTTCGGCGCTGGAAACATTGCGCTCCGGCACCCAGAACAATGGATCGTAGCCAAAGCCATGTTCGCCGTTGGCGGCGTGCAGGATGCGCCCTTGCCACAAGCCTTCGCACAGGATCGGCAACGGGTCATCGGCATGTCGCACCAGGGCCAGTACGCAGACGAACTGAGCGCCGCGTTCGGCATCCGGCACGTCCTTGAGGGCGTCGAGCAGCTTGGCGTTGTTGGCCGCGTCGCCCTTGCCGTCGGCGTAACGGGCCGAGTAAATGCCTGGGGCGCCGCCGAGGAAATCCACGGCCAGGCCCGAATCGTCCGCCAGGGCCGGCAGGCCAGAGATACGCGCGGCATTGCGGGCCTTGAGGATGGCATTCTCGACGAACGACAGGCCGGTCTCTTCCGGTTCGACCTGGCTGAACTCGCCGATCGAACGCAGTTGCACAGACTCACCAAGCATGGCTTGAAGTTCTTTGAGTTTGCCGGCGTTATGGCTGGCGAGTACGAGTTGGGTAAGGTTCATCATTGGGCCGGGAACAGTTCTTGGTTGAATTGGAAACCGTGGGCCTTACCGCCGGTTTCAACGTTGATGGTGAAGGTCTTGTATTCCCGCTGGGTCACGGTGTAGGGCGCAAGGTAGCTGATGCCGCCTTTTTCTTCGATCTGCTTGAACGTCAGTATTTCGCTTTTGCCGCCCAGGTCCTTGATAGTGCCGGTGACTTGCGCGGCCACCGGGCTTACGCCCTTGATCACGGTCACGTTGATCAACCCCTTCTCCTTGCTGCGCACCACGCCGACTTTCTGAGCGGTCTCGGGTGGCAGGAAGCTTGAAGTGAAGGTGTTGTAATGAACGGTGATATCGCCAAAGTCTTTTTTGCGATTAGCGTCGATAGCGTCGGCGGCCATGGCGCTGGCGCCCAGGCATGCGGTCAATAGAAAAATAGCCAAACGACTCATGAACGTCCCTCTTGAAGATGATTAGACGGCAACTTTGTGGTCGGACAGGCCAGGGCTGCTGACCCGGTAAATACCGATTTCGCCCAACAGATTGGGCCATAGCTTACTCGCCCAGCCGTGGCGGTGCTGTTGATCGACGGCAAGGCGGTTGATGACCTTGGCTTCACGCTCGCCACACAAGGCTTCGAAGTCTTCGAAAGTGCAGAAGTGGATGTTCGGCGTGTTGTACCAGGTGTACGGGAGGAAATCCGAGACCGGCATGCGGCCCTTGGTGGCCAGGTACCAGCGGCAGCGCCAGTGGCCGAAATTGGGGAAGGTGATGATGCATTGGCGGCCGACGCGCAGCATTTCGTCAAGGATACGGTCCGGGTAGTGCACCGCTTGCAGGGCCTGGGTCATCACCACGATGTCGAAACTGTTGCTGGCAAAGTTGCCCAGGCCTTTGTCCAGATCCTGCTCGATCACGTTGATGCCCTTGGCCACGCACTGGGCGATATTGTCCGGGTCGTTTTCCAGGCCGTAGCCGGTAACTTGCTTGTTGTCGCGCAGCCAGCTCAGCAGTTCGCCATCGCCGCAGCCCAGGTCAAGCACGCGGCTGCCGGCGGGGATCCAGTCTTGGATGATTTCCAGGTCGGCTCTCATGGCGTTCTCCCAAAGCGTAAGCAATTCATATAAGCGTGATTCGGTTCATGTAGTTGCGAAACGCCTGCAGGTAACGCGGGATCGGGATCAGGAAGGCGTCATGACCTTGTGGAGCATCGATCTCCAGGTAGCAAACGTCTTTCTTGGCGGCCATCAGGGCGTCCACCAGCTCACGGGAGCGGGCCGGCGAGAAGCGCCAGTCGGTGGTGAACGACATCACGCAGAACTTGGCCGTGACGTTCTCGAAGGTTTTCGCCAGGTCGTCGCCGTGGTTGGCGGCCGGGTCGAAATAGTCCAAGGCCTTGGTCATCAGCAGGTAGGTGTTGGCGTCGAAACGCCCGGAGAATTCTTCGCCCTGATAACGCAGGTAGCTTTCCACCTGGAACTCGACGCTGTGGAAGTCGTAGTTGAGCTTCTCGCTCTTGAGGCCACGGCCGAATTTCTCGCCCATGGAATCGTCGGACAGGTAGGTGATATGCCCCACCATCCGCGCCAGCATCAGGCCACGCTTGGGGATCACACCGGCTTCCTGGAACGAACCGCCATGGAACTCGGGGTCGGTGAGGATGGCCTGGCGCGCCACTTCGTTGAAGGCGATGTTCTGCGCCGACAGCTTGGGCGCCGAGGCGATGGCCAGGCAATGGCGCACGCGGTCCGGGTAGCTGATGGTCCATTGCAGCGCCTGCATGCCGCCCAGGCTGCCGCCAATTACTGCGGCCCACTGGCCGATGCCCAGCAGGTCGGCCAGGCGCGCCTGGCTGTGCACCCAGTCTTCCACGGTCAGCACTGGGAAGTCCGCGCCGAACGGCTTGCCGGTTTCCGGGTTGAGGCTGCTGGGGCCGGTGGAACCGTTGCAACCGCCGAGGTTGTTGAGGCTCACCACGAAGAACTTGTTAGTGTCGATGGGTTTGCCGGGCCCGATGCAGCTGTCCCACCAGCCGGGTTTGCGCTCGTCCACAGAGTGGAAGCCGGCAGCGTGATGATGGCCGGACAAGGCGTGGCAGATCAGCACGGCGTTGCTCGCCGTGGCGTTCAGTTGGCCGTAGGTTTCATAGATCAGGTCGTAGGCAGGCAACGAACGGCCGCAGGCCAGGGCCAGCGGTTCGCTGAAGTGCGCCACTTGGGGCACGACCAGTCCAACGGAATCGGGGGGGAAGGCAGCTGGCATCGACCCTGCTCTCGTTTAAATGAGGCGTAAGTCTAAAGAGCGGGGACCCTAGCGGCAAGCAATGGTCTGTACCAGTACGCAGATACAAAAATGGGAGAGGTCTATGTGGGAGCCGGGCTTGCCCGCGATGCAGGCACCGCGGTTTTTCAGACATACCGAGGTGATGCTATCGCAGGCAAGCCAGCTCCCACACAAGCCAGCTCCCATAGGGCTACGGCATTCAGATCAAGCCGAACAGCTCTTTGGGCATGTAGGCAAAGTACGCCAGGCGTGGAATTACCCAGCTTTGCAGCAGCTGGATCACGATAAACGCAAAGATCGGCGAGATATCCAGGCCACCCAGGTTCGGGATCAGGCGGCGGAACGGTGCCAGTACCGGTTCGGTGATCTGGGCCACCAATTCGGCGCCCGGGCTACGGCTGCCCGGTGCGACCCACGAAAGGATTACGCTGATGATCATCGACCAGAAGATGATCTTCAGGAACAGCGAGAAAATACCGATCAGGCCCCATGGCAACAGCAGCACGGTAAACGCCTGGTAGCCGTTGAGCATCAGGATCACCACGAACAGCAGGATCTGCAGCAGCAACGCCAGCACCAGCGAGGACATGTCCAGGCCGAACAGGCTCGGGATCACCCGGCGCAGCGGCTTGAGCAGTGGCTGAGTGGCCTTGACCACGAATTGGCACAGCGGGTTGTAGAAATTCGCCCGCACCAGTTGCAGGATAAAGCGCATCAGCACGATCAGCAGGTACAGGCTGCCCAGGGTCTGGATGATGAAAATGGCAGCGTCATTGATTCCGAGCATGTTTGATTACCTTGGTAAGGGACGACTATTTGCCCAGTTGCTCAGCCATCTCGGCCGAACGATGTGCCGCGGCACCCAGTGCTGTTTCCACCAGGGCCTCAAAGCCCCCGGCTTGAAACGATTCGATGGCGGCTTGCGTAGTGCCACCCGGGGACGTTACACGACGGCGCAGCTCGGCGGCATCGACATCGCTGCCAACGGCCATTTTCGCGGCGCCCAGGGCTGTTTGTTCGGCCAGTTGCTCGGCGACATCATGGGGCAGGCCGAGCTTGACGCCGGCTGCGGTCATGGCCTCGATCAACAGGAAGAAGTAGGCCGGGCCGCTGCCGGAAACAGCGGTGACCGCATCCAGCTGTTGTTCCTGCTCCAGCCACACGGCGATGCCCACGGCAGACAACAACTCCTCGGCCTGGTCGCGCTGCTGCGCTGTGACTTCGCGGGTGGCATACAAGCCGCTGACGCCTTGGCGCAACAGCGCCGGGGTGTTAGGCATGCAGCGCACGATGGGCTGGGCACCGAGCCAGCTGTTCATGCTGGCGCAGGTGATACCGGCGGCAATAGACACTACCAACTGATGGGGTTGCAGGCTCGGGCGCAGGCTCTCGCACACGGCTTTCATGGCTTGGGGCTTGACCGCAAGTACGATCACGTCGACGCCATGGATGGCCTCGGCGTTGTCGGCGAAGGTTTCGATGCCGTGTTCGGCGCTGACGCGCTCGCGGGTTTCGGTGCCCGGGTCGCTGGCGCGGATCTGCTCGGCGTCCAGGCCCTTGGCCCGCAGGCCGCCGATCAGGCTGGCCGCCATGTTACCGGCGCCGATAAAGGCAATACGCGTGTTGCTCATGACAGGTCCTTATTTCGAGGGAAGTCAGCCATTTCACGCCTGGCCGTAGTCGCGGGCGCCAAACAGGGCGGTACCGATGCGCACCCAGGTGGCGCCTTGGGCGATGGCCGACTCAAGGTCATGGCTCATGCCCATGGAAAGTGTGTCGAGCGCCAGGCCCAGGCTGGCTTGCAGGTCGCGCACGCTGGCGAACGCTGCATCCTGTGCGGCCCTGTCTTCAGTTGGCTCGGGGATCGCCATCAGGCCACGCAGCTTCAGGCTCGGTAACGCGCTGATGGCATTGGCCAGGGCCGGCAGGTCGGCAGGCGTGCAGCCGGACTTGCTGGCTTCGCCGCTGACATTGACCTGGATGCAGATATTCAGCGGCGGCAGGTCGGCCGGGCGTTGTTCGGATAGGCGTTGTGCGATTTTCAGGCGGTCCACGGAATGCACCCAGGCGAAGTTCTCGGCGATGGCGCGAGTCTTGTTCGATTGAATGGGGCCGATGAAGTGCCAACTCAAGGGCAGATCGGTCAATTCGGCCTGTTTGCCCAGGGCTTCCTGCAGGTAATTCTCGCCAAAGTCGTGCATACCGGCGGCATAGGCTTCGCGCACCGCCTGAGCAGGTTTGGTCTTGCTCACGGCCAGCAGGTGGATGCTGCTTGCGTCACGTTGCGCGGCCTCGGCTGCGGCGCGGATGCGCTGGCTAACCAGGCCGATGTTGTCTGCTATCGTCGACATTCAAGTTGCACCCGTGGATATGGAGTCCGCGGCATTCTACTGGAAATGGAAAGCCCTATGGATATCACGCAATTGCTGACGGCCAGCGTAAGCCGAGGCGCCTCCGACCTGCATCTGTCGGCCGGCCTGGCACCCATGCTGCGCATTGATGGCGAGGTTTGGCCGCTGGATGGGTCAGCGTTGAACGCTACGCAAGTGGTCGACTTATTGAGCCCTTTGCTGAATAAACACCAACAAAAGGATTTCGAAACATCTCTTGAAACGGATTTTGCCTTCGAACTGCCTGGGGTGGCGCGTTTCCGGGTAAACGTGTTCTGCCAGGATCGCGGCGTGGGTGCGGTATTTCGCACTATCCCGACCGAGGTCCAGAGCCTGGAAGACCTGGGGCTGGGCGAGGTTTTCCAGCGTATCGCCCAGCTTCCACGCGGCCTGGTACTGGTCACTGGGCCCACCGGCTCGGGTAAGTCCACCACCTTGGCGGCGATGATCGACCACCTTAACCAGCATCGACGCCAGCATATCCTCACGCTGGAAGACCCCATCGAGTTTATCCACAGGCCGAAACTGGCTCTGGTCAACCAGCGCCAGGTGCATCGCGACACCCACAGTTTCTCGGTGGCCCTGCGTTCAGCTTTGCGGGAAGACCCGGATGTGATCCTGGTGGGTGAACTGCGCGACCTGGAAACCATCCGCCTGGCGCTGACGGCCGCTGAGACCGGGCACCTGGTATTTGGCACCCTGCACACTTCATCGGCGGCAAAGACGGTGGACAGGCTGGTGGACGTCTTCCCGGCCGGGGAGAAGGCCATGGTCCGCTCGATGCTGTCGGAGTCGTTGCAGGCGGTGGTGTCCCAGGTGCTGGTGAAGAAGATCGGCAGCGGGCGCGTGGCTGCCCATGAAATCATGCTGGGCACGCCGGCGATCCGGAACCTGATCCGCGAAGACAAGGTGGCGCAGATGGTCTCGGCGATCCAGACCGGTGGGGCGTTGGGGATGAAGACGTTGGATATGAGCTTGAAGGCGTTGGTCTGCGGGGGGTTGATCAGCCGGGAAGATGCACGGGAAAAGGCGAGGGTGCCTGCAGACATATGAGATTCTGCAAACAATGAAACCAAATGTGGGAGGGGGCTTGTCCCGATTGCAGTGGGTCAGCTACAGATAGCTGACTGACCCACCGCTATCGGGGCAAGCCCCCTCCCACATTGTTTACTGTATTTCAGCTGAAGATCAGCGCTGCACGATCCGCAGGTTGCTGTTCTGCTCTTTCGGCAGCACCCGCTTGGCAATCACGTAGTTCTTGTCCCAGAACGGCTTTTTCAGCGTATCGATGCTCACCGACTTGCCACGGCGCGGTGCGTGGATAAAGCGGTCATTGCCCAGGTAGATGGCAACGTGGTTGACCTGGCGGCTCTTGAGCTTGAAGAACAACAGGTCGCCCGGTTTCAGGTCCTTGCGGTCTACCTTCAACCCATGGCCGGCCGCCATGGCGTTGGAGGTGCGTGGCAGGTCCACTGCTTTTACATCGTTAAATGCATATTTCACCAGCCCGCTGCAGTCGAACCCTTTACTTGGGCTGCTGCCGCCCCAACGATAAGGTGTACCGAGCACGTTGACGGCACGGCTTAAGACGTTGCTGCTTTGCTTGGTGTTCACGGCCAGCTGGGTGGAAAGCGCTTTGCCGTTGGCCTTGCTCAGTTGAGTCGGGCGGCTGACGGTCGGCTTTGCCGTTTTGGCAGTGCTGGGCGTGCTATGGACTTTAGGGGTGAAACCGTTAACGTTCGGAAGTCGTTGCTCACGATTGGTGGCGTGGGCGGCCAGTGGCATTAATAGGCAGATGGTCAGCCATGTCTTGAAAAATGGTCGCATTAGGCGTGGCTCTTATGGGTTTGCGCGCAACTTTATAACAGCTTTTTGTGTCGTTCTCAGGCCGTTTGTCGACTGAACCTTGGGGTCAAATCCAGGAAAAACGCGACGAATTGCCGCAATTGTCCTACACAAGTCAGGTGGCATAAGGCTTTGAGGGCAGGAAGATACCATTTGCCGTACGTCGGGCGCTCGTAAAAAAGTCACAAAGAAAATGAAAAAATTTATCTATCGAAGCAAAAGAGGTACTTCATGAACACCTATCAACAGGTTGGTCAGCAGCAAGATACCCACAGCAAGGTGATCGGTTATCTGCTGTGGATTTTCGGTTTTACCGGGGCGCATCGCTTTTATTACGGTAAACCCGTGACCGGTACGATCTGGTTTTTCACCTTCGGCCTGCTGGGCATTGGCTGGCTGATCGACTTGTTCCTGATCCCGGCCATGGACCGTGAAGCCGACCTGCGTTTTACCGCCGGGCCGATCGAATACAACGTCGCGTGGATTCTGTTGGCATTTCTGGGTGTGTTCGGTGTGCACCGCATGTATCAAGGCAAATGGATCACCGGCCTGATCTACCTGCTGACCGGCGGTTTATTCCTGCTTGGGGTGCTGTATGACTTCTGGACGTTGAATACGCAGATTTCGATTCGTAATGCTGAGCGCAACAGCGGCCGCTGAATTCCTAGGCATACACATAAGCAAGTGTGGGAGCGGGCTTGCTCGCGAATGCAGTAGATCAGTCAAATAAATGTCGACTGACACTCCGCCTTCGCGAGCAAGCCCGCTCCCACAGTTTTTAGCGTGCCCGCATCAAGCCTGGTAGCTGATCCGCCCATCCATGAAGGTGTAGCGCACTGTTGCCGGCAGGCTGTGGCCGATGAACGGGCAGTTTTCGCCCTTGGACAGCCAGTGCTCCCCGGCCACCGTCGAGCTGCCCAGGTCAAACAGCACCAGGTCCGCTGGCGAACCGACTGCCAGCTTGCCCGCCGGCAGGCGCAAGGCTTCCGCTGGGCCGGCACTCAGGCGTGCCAGCAGCGTTGGCAAGTCGAGCAAGCCGTCTTCCACCAATGTCATCGCCAGCGGCAGCAACAACTCCACGCTGCTGATGCCCGGCTCGGTCGCACCAAACGGTGCCAGCTTGGCGTCGCGCTCATGGGGCTGGTGATGGCTGGAAATCGCCGATACCACACCCGACTTCACCGCCGCTCGCAGGCCGTCGCGGTCAGCCTTGGTGCGCAGGGGTGGCTGCACGTGATAGAGGCTGGAAAAGTCGATCAGCGCTTCATCCGTCAGGATCAACTGGTACAAGGCAACATCTGCCGTCACTGGCAAACCTCGGGCCTGGGCCTGGGCAATCAGGGCCACGCCCCGGGCGCTGGTCAGTTGGCTGAAATGCGCGCGTACACCGCTCTGCTCCACCAGCAGCAGGTCACGGGCCAGGGCCACGGTTTCGGCGGTCTCCGGAATGCCCGGCAGGCCGAGGAAGCTGGCAACTGCGCCTTCATGGGCCAGGCCACCCTCGGCCAGGTCGCGGTCCTGGGAGTGGAAGATCACCGTCAAATCGAAGGTGGCTGCATATTCCAGGGCGCGACACAGGGTGCGCGTGCTGCGGAAATTGTCCAGGCCATTGCTGAAAGCCACGCAACCGGCGTCGCGCAGGGCGATCAGTTCGGCCAGTTGTTCGCCATCCAGGCCTTTGCTCAGGGCACCGATAGGGAACACCTTGCAATTGCCGGCTTCGCGGGCGCGGTCGAGGATCAGCTCGGTCACTGCCGAAGTATCCAGCACCGGCTTGGTATTGGGCGGGCAGCACAGGCTGGTCACGCCACCGGCTGCGGCGGCCTGGGTTTCGCTGTTGATATTGCCTTTGCGGCTGTAGCCCGGCTCGCGCAGGGCGACGTTCAGGTCCACCAGCCCTGGTGCGGCCACCAGGCCCTTGGCGTCGATGCTCTCGACGGCGCCGAAGCCTGCGGGCGCGGCGCCGATGGCGATGATCTTGCCGGCATTCAGATGTAGATCGGTAACTTGATCCAGGCCGCTGGCTGGATCGATGACTCGGGCACCGAGAATGCTGAGCTTCACTGGGCCTGCTCCTGCTCGAATTGACGTTGCGCGGTTTGCCCGCTCATGGCCATGGACAGCACGGCCATGCGCACGGCGATACCGTAGGTCACTTGGTTTAAGATCACCGACTGCGGGCCGTCGGCCACCGCCGACTCGATTTCCACACCGCGGTTGATCGGCCCCGGGTGCATCACGATCGCGTCCGGCTTGGCGCCCGCCAGGCGTGCAGTGGTCAGGCCGAACAGACGGTAGAACTCGCCTTCGCTCGGCAACAGGCCACCGGCCATGCGCTCGCGTTGCAGGCGCAGCATGATCACCACGTCCACATCCTTGAGGCCTGTGGCCATGTCGGTGTAGACCGTCACGCCGTATTGCTCGATACCGATGGGCAACAGGGTCTTGGGTGCGATCACGCGGATATCCGGGCAACCCAGGGCCTTCAAGGCCAGCATGTTCGAGCGCGCCACCCGCGAATGCAGGATGTCGCCGACGATGGCCACCGAGAGGTTTTCAAAGCTGCCCTTGTGCCGACGGATGGTGAGCATGTCGAGCATGCCCTGGGTCGGGTGGGCGTGACGGCCGTCGCCGCCGTTGATGATCGCGACGTTCGGGCACACGTGCTCGGCAATGAAGTGTGCGGCGCCGGAGTCACCATGGCGTACCACGAACATGTCGGCGGCCATGGCTTCCAGGTTGCGCAGGGTATCGAGCAGGGTCTCGCCCTTGCTCGCCGACGAGGTCGACACGTTCAGCGTGATCACGTCGGCCGACAGCCGCTGGGCCGCCAGCTCAAAGGTGGTGCGGGTACGGGTGGAGTTCTCGAAGAACACGTTGCAGATGGTCTTGCCGCGCAACAGCGGGACCTTCTTCACCGCCCGGCCACCGACCTCAAGGAACGAGTCAGCGGTGTCGAGGATTTCGGTGAGCAGTTCGCGGGGCAAACCGTCGAGGGACAAGAAATGTTGCAACTGGCCCTGAGCATTGAGCTGCAGCGGGCGCTTGGCATCTAGAGGCGTCATCGCGGGGACTCTGTACAAGGCGGTTTAAAGGGCAAGGTCTTGCAGTTCGAGTTCGAGCGGCGTGGGACCGGACAATTTTACCCGTTGCTGGGCGGAAAGTGACAGGGTCGCGCCGACCACGTCCGGGCTGATCGGCAGCTCGCCGGCGTCCAGGTCCAGCAGGCAGACCAGGGTCACGCTGGCCGGGCGGCCGTAGTCGAATAGCTCGTTCAGGGCGGCGCGGATGGTACGGCCGCTCATCAGCACGTCGTCGATCAATACCAGATGCTGGCCTTCGATCTCGAACGGCAGGGCCGAAGGACGCACTTGCGGGTGCAGGCCATTCTGGCTGAAGTCATCACGGTAGAAGGACACGTCCAGCGTACCCAGGGGCGAATCGCTGCCCATCTCTTCCAGCAACGCCTGGGCCACCCACACACCGCCGGTACGAATGCCGATAAAGCGCGGTTCGCTGATGGCTCGGTGTTCCAGGTGCGCCTTGAGGCGTATTGCCATCTGGCTGATCAGTTCGGCGGGGTTGGGCAGGCTCACGGGGGGCTCCTTATTAAGTGTGTAGGCGCGAGCTTGCTCGCGAAAAACTCATGGGCACCGCGTTCATCCAGACTTCGCGCGGTATCGTTAACGTTCTTCGCGGGCAAGCCCGCTCCCACAGGATCGCGGCGGGTCAGGATTCAAATAAAGCCGTGTTTTCATCCAGCCAACCCTGCAACAGCAAGGCGGCGGCGATGGCGTCCACGGGGTTGTCGCGGTAGCTGCCCTTCTGGCCGCCACGGTCGCGACGCTCACCCTTGGCTTCAAAGGTGGTCAGGCGCTCGTCGTGGGTATAGAAGGGCAGGTTGTAGCGGCCATTGAGGCGGCGGGCGAACTTCTCGGCGCGCAGGCACATGTCGCTGGGGGTGCCGTCCATGTTCAGGGGCAGGCCGACCACCACCGCATCAGGCTTCCACTCTTTAATGAGGGCTTCGACCTGGTTCCAGTCCGGCACGCCGTTCTGGGCCTTGAGGGTGCACAGTTCGCGGGCCTGGCCGGTGATCACCTGGCCAACCGCTACGCCGATCTGTTTGGTGCCGTAGTCAAAACCCAGGATCAGACGCAAGGCCATCAGGCGTGTCCCGCCTGGCTGGTCAACAGGTTGAGGTTAACCCGCAGCTTGGCCGCGGCCGCTTCCAGGCGCAGTTCGCTGGCAGTGTTGAACAGGATATCGGCGTCGAACGGGCAGGTCAGCCAGGCATTGCTGGCCAGTTCGGCCTCCAGCTGCCCGGCTTCCCAACCGGCGTAGCCCAGGGTGATCACACTTTGCTCAGGGCCGACGCCGTCGGCGATGGCGAACAGCACGTCCTGGGACGTGGACAGTGACACCCCCTCAAGGTCTACCGTGGCCTGGAACTTCGGCCCGGTGGGGTGCAGCACAAAGCCGCGATCAGTCTGCACCGGCCCGCCGATGTAGATCGGTACGCCCTGGCAACGGGCCGGAGGATCGATCTCCGGGCGCAATTGCTCGAGGATATCGGCCAGGTTCAGCTCCTGCGGGCGGTTGACCACCAGCCCCATGGCACCATTGGCCGTGTGCTCGACGATGTAGGTCAAGGTCTGCGCAAAGTTCGGGTCGGCCATATGGGGCATGGCGATCAGGAATTGGTGCTTGAGGTAGGTCGGGCTGACGTTTTTCATGTCCGCTAGTGTGGCGTTGGAGGGGCGAACTGACAAGTGCAGGAGCGGCCTCAGTTGCTGGACAGCCGGTCGCCCTTGGCAAACTTCCAGGTGCGGATGATTTCCAGACGGTCCACGTCGCTCAGGTCGCCGCTGAACGGCGCAAAAGGCGCGGCCAGGCGCACGATGCGCTGGGCGGCCTGGTCCAGCAACGGTTGGCCGGAGGATTCCAGCACCTGCACTTCATAGAGCGAACCGTCACGGTTGATCGACACCAGCAAGCGCAAATTGCCATAGATCTGTTGGCGCCGGGCTTCTTCCGGGTAGTTGAGGTTGCCGATGCGCTCGACCTTCTTGCGCCACTCATCCTTATACCAGGCGCCTTTGTCGCGCATGGTCGAGGCGGCGTTCAGGCGGTAGATGCGCGGGCGCTTGGCGTACAGCTGTTGTTCATGGGCCAGTTCAGCTTCCAGGCTGGAAATTTCGTCGGACAGCGTCGAACTGTCGAAGGTTGGCGCGGGTTTCACCGGTTCGGGCTTGGGTTCGGTCTTGGTCTTTTCGCGCTGTGTCGGGGCTTTTTGCGGCTTGGGTGCGACGGTAGTCACAGCGGCCTTGGGCGCAGCCTGCTTGACCTCGGGCTTGGGCGCGGGCGGCGGGGTGACCTTATTGACTTTGTTGTCGTGGAAGGGCGCGACTTCGGTGGTCTTGGGCACTGCTTTCTTGTCGAGGGTGCCGCTGCCCTGCTGGTTGTCCTGGGCGAGAAAGTCGGCCTTCTCGGGCTTCTTTTCGCTTTTGAATGTAGCGAGGGTGATTTCCAGGGTCTTGGTGATCTGCTTGGGCTCGACCATGGTGAAGCCCACGCCCAGCAGCAAAGCGAGGTGAATCAATGCGGCAAGAAACAGGGTAAATCCGAGCCGATCAGCCGGGCGCACGCCTCTATGGGTGAGTTCTGGGGGCAGATCGGACGGGAGTGTCATGACAAGAAAACCAACATCGCGCGTTTCACAGGTGGCGCATGATAACGCAATGTTGGTGTGTGTCCGGCTGTTCTATGTCACTTGGCTTGTAGCTTGCGCTCAATGGCGGCCATCAGCATTTCGCCGATGTTCGTGCCAAATGCATTGTCGATCTCGCGAATACAGGTAGGGCTGGTGACGTTGATTTCAGTCAGGTGCTCACCAATTACGTCTAGTCCGACAAACAGCAGACCTTTTTCCCGCAGGGTCGGGCCGACTTGGGCGGCGATCCAGCGGTCCTTGTCCGACAACGGTCGCGCTTCACCGCGACCGCCGGCCGCCAGGTTGCCACGGGTCTCGCCTGCTGCCGGGATACGCGCCAGGCAGTAATCCACCGGCTCGCCGTCGATCATCAGGATGCGCTTGTCGCCGTCCTTGATCGCCGGCAGGTAGGCCTGGCCCATGATCTGCTGGGTGCCCAGCACAGTCAGGGTCTCGAGGATCACCGACAGGTTCGGGTCGCCGGCACGGTGGCGGAAGATCGAGGTGCCGCCCATGCCGTCCAGTGGTTTGAGAATCACATCGCCATGCTTGGCGGCGAATTCACGCAGTACATCGGCGCGGCGGCTGACCACGGTCGGTGGCGTGCACTGCGGGAACAGGGTGGCGAACAGCTTTTCATTGCAGTCGCGCAGGCTCTGCGGCTTGTTGACGATCAACACGCCAGCGCGTTCGGCCTGCTCCAGCAGATAGGTGGAATATACGAATTCCATGTCGAACGGTGGGTCCTTGCGCATCAGGATCACGTCGAGGTCGCTCAGGGGGCTGTCGATTTCGTCTGAAAGCTCGAACCACTTCTCAGGGTTGGCGAACACCTGCAACGGCCGCATGCGCGCGCGGGCCTGGCCGTCACCCTGGTAAAGATCGCGCTGTTCCATATAGAACAACGTCCAGCCGCGGGCCTGGGCGGCCAGGAGCATGGCCAGCGAACTGTCCTTTTTATAGGAAATGCTGGCGATAGGGTCCATGACAATGCCGACGCGAACGCTCATGGGGGATTTCCTCTAGCAAATTAGGGCGCATAAAAGTGGCGTCAGAGTGGCGCTGCGGCTGTTGTGGGTCAAGGAAAAACCACTGGGCGGGTGCCTCGATAGATTGCTCCCCGAGACTGTGCTAAAAAGACTGCCACGGCGCAGCAGCCCTTGAATTCCAAGGCTTGCGGCGTTCATCCTGTGCAACATTAGGCAGTACACACCGAAAACCGATTCGCTGTGGCGATGGTAGAGCAGATATGGAACAGCATTCCAACGCCTTGAGGGTGATGGTGATCGACGATTCGAAAACGATCCGCCGCACCGCCGAGACCCTGTTGAAGAACATGGGGTGCGAGGTCATTACGGCCATCGACGGTTTCGATGCCCTGGCGCGGATTGTGGATCATCACCCCCACATTATCTTTGTCGACATCATGATGCCGCGCCTGGATGGCTACCAGACCTGCGCCCTGGTGAAGAACAACCCGGCGTTCAAGGCGATCCCGGTGATCATGCTGTCCTCCAAGGATGGCCTGTTCGACAAGGCCAAGGGGCGCATCGTGGGTGTCGATCAGTTTTTGACCAAGCCTTTCAGCAAGGAAGAACTGCTGGGCGTGATAAAGGCCTATGTGCCTGCCTTCGCCGCAGTAGAACAAGCACACTGACGCCACCCCACAAGGGCCGGCGCCGACCAATGTAGCGGGGAAAACCATGGCACGTGTTCTGATCGTCGACGATTCGCCGACCGAAATGTACAAACTTACCGGCATGCTGGAAAAGCACGGTCACCAGGTCCTGAAAGCCGAAAACGGCGCGGACGGCGTGGCCCTCGCCCGCCAGGCAAAACCCGACGCGGTGCTGATGGACATCGTGATGCCGGGCCTCAACGGCTTCCAGGCCACGCGCCAATTGTCCAAGGAGCCGGAAACCAACGGCATCCCGATCATCATCATCACCACCAAGGACCAGGAAACCGACAAGATCTGGGGCGCACGCCAGGGCGCCAAGGACTACCTGACCAAACCGGTGGACGAAGAAACCCTGATCGCCACCCTGAACAAGGTACTGGCCGGCTAAGGCTCGCGATCATGACCGAGTCGCAAACCGCCTTCGAACTGCTGCTGGACATCGACCGCCGCTGCCGCCTGCTGGCCGCCGACCTGCCGTCCCAGGAAACCCGCCTGCAACGCTGGAGCGGGATTGCTTTCCGTGTAGGGGCAAACGGGTATGTGGCGCCCATGGGCGAAGTCGCCGAAGTGTTGCATGAGCCGCGTTGCACCCTGATACCCGGGGTAAAGCCCTGGGTCAAGGGCGTGGCCAACCTGCGCGGGCGCTTGTTGCCGGTAATGGACTTGGGTGGTTTCCTTGGTCTGGAGTTATCCAAAGCGCGCAAGCAACGGCGCGTATTGGTGGTGGAGTTCAACGACCTGTTTGTCGGGCTGCTGGTAGACGAGGTGGCGGGTATGCAGCATTTCCCATTGGACGCCTGGATGGCCAGCACCACCCCTGGCGCGCCGTTTATCCAGGGCCAGTTCGACGGCGACCCGCAGTGGCAAGTCTTCAGCCCCTTCGCCCTGGCCCAGGCCCCAGGCTTCATGGATGTCGCCGCATGAGTACCGCCACCACGCCCAAACCCCAGGCCGCCTCGCGCAGCCGTTCGCAGATCATCGTACTGTTTATCGCCTTGATCGTGTTCATCATGCTGTTGTTCGCCAACTTCGCGTACCTCAACACCCAGTCCACCTACGATAAACAGTACATCGGCCACGCCGGTGAGCTGCGCGTGCTGTCCCAGCGCATCGCCAAGAACGCTACCGAAGCGGCCGCCGGCAAGGCCGCCGCGTTCAAACTGCTAGGCGATGCGCGCAATGATTTTGCCCAGCGCTGGGGCTATCTGAAAAAAGGCGACCCGCAAACCGGCTTGCCGGCTGCGCCCAGTGCGGTACGCGCCGAAATGCGTGCGGTGCAGACCGATTGGGAGGCGTTGCTGAAAAACACCGACGCGATCCTTGCCAGCGAGCAGACCGTACTGTCCCTGCATCAAGTGGCTGCGACCCTGGCCGAAACCGTGCCGCAATTGCAGATGGAGTCGGAAAAGGTCGTCGATATCCTCCTGCAACGCGGCGCCCCGGCCAGCCAGGTGGCTTTGGCCCAACGCCAGTCACTGCTGGCCGAACGTATCCTGGGGGCGGTCAACACTGTGCTCGCGGGGGACGAAACCGCGGTGCAGGCCGCCGATGCCTTTGGTCGCGACGCCAACCGTTTCGGCGTGGTGCTCAACGGTATGCTCAACGGCAACCCGGGGCTGCGCATCACCCAGGTCGAAGACCAGGACGCCCGTGCGCGACTGACGGAAATCGCCGAACTGTTCGAATTCGTCTCCGGCTCCGTGGATGAGATCCTCGAGACTTCGCCGCAGTTGTTCCAGGTGCGGGCGTCGGCGAGCCATATTTTCAATCTGTCGCAAACCCTGCTCGATGAAGCCTCGCACCTGGCCACCGGTTTTGAAAACCTTGCCAGTGGGCGCAGTTTCGACACCATCGGCGGTTACGTACTGGGCCTGCTGGCGCTGGCCTCGATCATCCTGATCGGCCTGGTCATGGTGCGCGAGACCAATCGCCAACTGCATGAAACCGCCGAGAAGAACGAGCGCAACCAGAACGCGATCATGCGCCTGCTGGATGAAATCGAAGACCTGGCCGACGGCGACCTCACCGTCACGGCCTCGGTCACCGAAGATTTCACCGGCACCATCGCGGACTCCATCAACTACTCCGTAGACCAGCTGCGCGACCTGGTCGCCACCATCAACCTCACTGCCGGGCAAGTCGCCGGGGCAGTGCAGGAGACCCAGGCCACCGCCATGCACCTGGCCCAGGCGTCGGAGCATCAGGCCCAGCAGATTGCCGAGGCCTCGACGGCGATTGAGCAGATGGCCCAGTCCATCGATCAGGTATCGGCCAACGCCGCCGAATCCTCGGCGGTGGCAGAGCGTTCGGTGGAGATCGCCAACAAGGGCAACGAGGTGGTGCACAACACCATCCACGGCATGGACAACATTCGCGAACAGATCCAGGACACCGCCAAGCGCATCAAGCGCCTGGGCGAGTCCTCCCAGGAAATCGGCGACATCGTCAGCCTGATCGACGACATCGCCGACCAGACCAATATCCTCGCCCTCAACGCGGCGATCCAGGCGAGCATGGCCGGGGACGCCGGACGCGGTTTTGCCGTGGTGGCCGATGAAGTGCAACGGCTGGCCGAGCGCTCATCGGCGGCCACGCGGCAGATCGAAACCCTGGTGCGGGCGATTCAGGCCGACACCAACGAAGCGGTGATTTCCATGGAGCAGACCACCACCGAAGTGGTGCGTGGCGCCCGTCTGGCCCAGGACGCTGGGGTGGCGCTGGAGGAGATCGAAGGCGTGTCGAAAACCCTGGCGGCGCTGATCCAGAGTATCTCCAATGCGGCGCAGCAGCAGACCTCGTCGGCGGGGCAGATCTCCCTGACCATGAATGTGATCCAGCAGATCACCACCCAGACGTCGTCGGGTTCCACCGCCACCGCCGAAAGCATTGGTAACCTGGCGAAGATGGCCAGTCAGTTGCGCAGGTCGGTGTCGGGTTTCACCTTGCCGCCGCCCAAACAGGTCGATGATTGAAATACGACCTGAAGAACACCACAGTCCAACTGTGGGAGCAGGCAAGCCAGCTCCCACATTGGATCTCCATTGTTTGTGAGATACCAGCAACTCATGAATTCTAAGCGGAGCAGTTATGGTTGATCGGCACGACTACGTGGCCCTTGAATGGGTCAAGGGCGACATTGCCGAAACCCTCAAGCAAGCCCGTTCGGCGCTGGATACATACGTTGAAACCGGCGACGCCCTCGACGAGTGCCTGGCCGGTGTTCACCAGGTACATGGCGCGCTGCAAATGGTCGAGTTCTACGGCGCGGCGTTGCTGGCCGAAGAGATCGAGGCGCTGGCCCTGGCCCTCCAGGCCGGTCGTGTCGGCCAGCGCGATGAAAGCATCCGCCTGCTGCAACAAGCCCTCGGCCAATTGCCGCTGTACCTCGACCGCGTGCACAGCGCCCGCCGCGATTTGCCACTGGTGGTGCTGCCGTTGCTCAACGACCTGCGCAGCGCCCGGGGTGAAAGCCTGTTGTCGGAAACCAGCCTGTTCAGCCCGCAACTGCTGTCGATCACGCCGCTGCCTGATGAAGCACTGGCCCTGCGTGCGACACCGGGTTTGCATGAACAACTGCGCCAGTGGCACCAACTGCTGCAACAAGCCCTCGCCGGGTTGCTGCGCGAAGACCACGGCCCGAGCAACCTGGAAGACATGGCGCGGGTGTTCGCGCGCCTTGAAGCGCTGTGCCAGGGCGCGCCGTTGTTGCCGTTGTGGCAGGTCGCCTCGGCGCTGGTCGAAGGCATGCTCACTGGCGTGATCGCCAACAGCCCGGCGCTGCGCAGCCTGCTCAAGGCCAGTGACAAACAACTCAAGCGCCTGCTGGCCCAGGGCATCGGCGGTATCAACCAGCCGGCGCCGGATGAATTGCTCAAGAGCCTGTTGTTCTACGTCGCCAAAGTCACCCGTCCGACGCCGCGCATGCAAAGCCTGAAAGAACGCTATGGCCTGGACGAAGCCTTGCCCGACAGTGCCGTGGTCGATGCCGAGCGTGCGCGGCTGGCCGGGCCGGATCGCAATGCCATGGGCTCGGTGCTTGGCGCCTTGTGCGAGGAACTGGTGCGGGTCAAGGAGCGCCTCGACCTGTTCGTACGCAGTGACCGCCAACACACCAACGACCTCGACGCGCTGCTGGCGCCGCTGCGGCAGATCGCCGATACCCTTGCCGTACTGGGGTTCGGCCAGCCGCGCAAAGTGATCATCGACCAACTCGCCGTAGTGTTGAGCCTGGTCCAGGGCCAGCGCGAACCCAGTGATGCGGTGTTGATGGATGTGGCCGGCGCCTTGCTCTACGTCGAAGCGACGTTGGCCGGGATGATCGGCACCGTCGAGCCGGAAAGCCGCGAAGAGAATCGCCTGCCCACCACCGACCTGACTCAGATTCATCAACTGGTGATTCGTGAGTCCTGCCAGTGCTTGAAGCAGGCCAGGGAACTGGTGATCGACTGCATCGAGGCCCATTGGGACCGCCAGCGCCTGGAATCCCTGCCGCAGCTGTTGAGCCAAGTGCGCGGCGCCCTGGCGATGATTCCCTTGCCGCGGGCGGCGAGCCTGATGCGCGGTTGCACCGACTACGTCGATGAGCAGTTGATGGCCAGTGACGCTGCGCCTTGCGAGGCGCAACTGGCGCATTTCGCCGAGGTGATCAGCAGCCTGGAGTATTACCTCGAACGCATGCTCCAAGATCCTGACGCGGCCGGCGAAAAAGTGCTGGAACTGGCGACTCAGGGCTTGAGCGCACTGGGTTACCTGCCGACAGAAAAACCCTGGCGCCAGGCCCTGGCCGCGCCCGACGGCGCATTGTCCACCGAGACCGCACCGAGCCAGTCCCAATTCGATGCGTTGGCCAGCCCCACTTCACGTCTCAATCCTCCAGCCTTGCGGCGTCCGGGCAGCCTGCTACCGCCGCCGGCTGATGAAGCGCCGATTGACGATGAGTTGCGTGAAGTCTTCCTTGAGGAAACCGAAGAAGTCCTTGAGGTGCTGCATCGCAACCTGCCCAACACCACGGACAAACTCGCCCAGGGTGAAATGCGCCGGGCCTTCCACACCCTCAAAGGCAGCGGCCGCATGGTGCGCGCCCTGGTGCTGGCCGAGTTGGCCTGGGCTGTGGAAAACCTGCTCAATCGTGTACTGGAACGCAGCGTCACCCTCGGCCCCGAGGTGCAGCAGGTGCTGGATGAAGCGGTGGCCCTGCTGCCGGAATTGATCGCCGATTTTGCTACCGATGCCCAGCGTCAGCGCGACGAAGTCGACGCCCTGGCCGCCCGTGCCCATGCCTTGGCCAGCAGCGCCCCCGTGTCGATTGCCGAACCCCATGACCCGATGCTGCTGGAGATCTTCCGCAACGAAGCCCAGAGCCATCTGGACAGTCTCGACCACTTCCTGCAACAGGCTGCCGAGCATCTGCCGCTGCAGGTCAGTGACGAACTGCAACGCGCCCTGCACACCCTCAAGGGCAGTGCCTACATGGCCGGCGTGCTACCCATCGCCGAACTGGCGCGGCCGCTCGATCACCTGACCCGCGAATACAAGGCCCACCGCCTGCCGCTGGACCTTGATGAGGTGGAGCTGCTGCTCGAGGCCCAAGAGCTGTTCCAACATGGATTGCGCGACCTGGGCAGCGATCCCCTGGCACCGATCGACGGTGCGGCTGATCTGATCGGCCGCACTCAAAGCTTGCTGGACCACCAGCTCGACGCACTGCTCGACGCCCCCAATACCGGCCTGCGCATCAAGCGCGACCCGCAACTGATCACCAATTTCCTGGCCCAGGGCATGGACATCCTGCTCGATGCTGAAAGCCTGCTGCGCCGCTGGCAGCAGCACCCCGGCGAGCGCCAGGAACTCACCGCACTGCTGGATGAACTGACGACCTTGGGGGAGGGCGCGCACATCGCCGACCTGCACCCCATCGATGCGCTGTGCGAAGCCTTGCTCGACCTGTATGGCGCCGTGGAAGAAAGCAGCCTGGCGGTCAGCGAGCGGTTTTTCCTGGAAGCCGAGCAGGCCCATGAAGCCTTGATCAACATGCTCGACCAGTTGGCCGCCGGCCAGGAAATCAGCCCGGCGCCGGCACGGGTGCAGGCCCTGCGCGAGCTACTGGATGACGCGCTGGACCCCTCGGCTACCGGCCTGATCAAAAGCGACGGCAGCCGTGCGCTGAGCATTTCCGAGCTGGGCGCCGCCACTGTACAGCTGGGCCAGCAAACGGTGATGGACGACGAGATTGTCGACATCTTCCTCGAAGAAGCCGTGGATATCCTCGACAGCGCCGGGCAGTCCCTCAAGCGCTGGCTGCTGGAGCCCGAGAATGCGACGCCGTTGTCCTCGTTGCAACGCGACCTGCACACCCTCAAGGGCGGTGCGCGCATGGCCGAAATCGACCCGGTGGGCGACCTGGCCCATGAGTTGGAATGCCTGTATGAGGGCCTGGTGGACCGCCGCTACAGTTACTCCACCGAGCTGTCCCTGGTAGTGATGGCCAGCCACGAACGGTTGGCCTTGCAACTCGAAGAGCTGCAACACCAGCAGCCCTTGAGCGATGGCGCCGAGCTGGTCGCCAAACTGCGGGAGCTGCGCCAGAGCAGTACACCTACAGCTCCGGTTGCGGCGGAGCCGGCCTCGGGTGCCGACCCTGAGCTGCTGGATATCTTCCTTGAAGAAGCCGCCGATATCCTCGACAGCTCAGGTAGCGCGCTGCTGCGCTGGCAGGCCGAGCCGGGCAACCGCCAGGAAGTCGAAACCCTGCTGCGTGACCTGCATACCCTCAAGGGCGGCGCTCGTATGGTCGAGATCGGGCCGATTGGCGATTTGGCCCATGAGCTGGAATTTCTCTACGAAGGCTTGTCCGCCGGCTTGCTCGCGCCGACCCCTGAGCTGTTTGCGCTGCTGCAAGGCTGCCATGACCGCCTGGCGCAGATGATCGACGCCGTAGCGGATGGATTGCCCGTCGGCCCGGTGGACAAGCTGATCGAACGCATCAAGAGCCTGGTGCACCCCAGCGATGAGCCAGTCATGCCGGTGGCGTTGCCGGCGGGCAAGGGTGAGGCGGTGATCGATCCTGCTGCCGACATGGTGAAAATCTCTGCCGACTTGCTCGACGACCTGGTCAACCTGGCGGGCGAAACCTCGATCTTCCGTGGCCGTATCGAGCAGCAAGTCAACGATGCGCGCATCGCATTGAATGAGGTGCAAACTACTATCGAGCGCATGCGCGACCAATTGCGCCGACTCGACAGCGAAACCCAGGGCCGCCTGCTGAGCCGCCAGCAGGCCGAGGCCGAGCGTCTGGGCTATGAAGAATTCGACCCGCTGGAAATGGACCGTCATTCGCAGCTGCAGCAATTGTCCCGTGCGCTGTCCGAATCGGCCTCCGACCTGCTCGACCTCAAAGACACCCTCGAACGCCGCAACCAGGATGCCCATGATCTGTTGCAGCAGCAGGCGCGCATCAACACCGAGTTGCAGGAGGGCCTGATGCGCACGCGCATGGTGCCTTTCGAACGCATGCTGCCGCGCCTCAAGCGTATCGTGCGCCAGGTGGCGCAGGAGCTAGGCAAGGACGTGGAGTTCATCGTCGGCAACGCCGAAGGCGAGATGGACCGTAACGTTCTGGAGCGCATGGCGGCGCCGCTGGAACATATGCTGCGCAACGCTGTGGACCACGGCCTGGAATCCCGCGAGGTACGGTTGCAGGCGGGCAAGCCGGAGAAGGGCCGTATCACCCTGGACCTGACCCACGAAGGCGGCGATATCGTCTTCGACATGCGCGACGACGGTGCCGGCGTACCCCTTCAAGCCGTGCGGCGCAAGGCGATCAAGCGCGGCCTGCTTGGTCCTGATCAAGAGATCAGCGATCGCGACGTGCTGCAATTCATCCTGCAACCGGGCTTCTCCACCGCGGAAAAAATCACGCAGATTTCCGGGCGCGGCGTCGGCATGGACGTGGTGCATGAAGAAGTGCGCCAACTCGGCGGTTCAATGGTGATCGATTCGACGCCGGGGGCGGGCGTGCATTTTCGCATTCGCTTGCCGTTTACCGTGTCGGTCAATCGGGCGCTGATGGTGCAATGCGCAGACGACCAATACGCGATTCCCCTCAACACCATCGAAGGTCTGGTGCGCGTGCTGCCCCACGAGCTGGCGGGGCACTACCAGCAAGACCCGCCGCACTATGAATATGCCGGCCAGCGCTACGAGTTGTTCTACCTGGGCGACCTGCTGCATACCGTCAGCCGCCCGAAACTGCTCGGCCAGTACCAGCCGGTGCCGGTGCTGCTGGTGCACTGCAATGAACGGCGCGTGGCGGTGCATGTGGACGCCATGGCCGGAACTCGGGAGATCGTGGTCAAGGGGCTGGGCCCGCAGTTCGCCGCAGTGCAAGGTCTGTCCGGCGCGACCATTCTCGGCGATGGCCGCGTGGTGTTGATCATCGACCTGCTCGCGCATATCCGCGCCCGCCAACCGGCCCTGCCGGCCCAGGCGGTGGATGCGCCGCTGATCCTCAACGACCCGCTGAAAAAGCGCCCGCTGCTGGTGTTGGTGGTGGACGACTCAGTCACCGTGCGCAAAGTCACCAGCCGCCTGCTGGAGCGCAACGGCATGAACGTGCTCACCGCCAAGGACGGCATCGACGCCATCGCCGTGCTCGAAGAACACACCCCGGACCTGATGCTGCTCGACATCGAAATGCCGCGCATGGACGGCTTCGAAGTGGCCATCCAGGTACGCAACGACCCACGCCTGATGCGCCTGCCGATCATCATGATCACCTCGCGCACCGGCCAGAAACATCGCGACCGCGCCATGGCCATCGGCGTCAACGACTACCTTGGCAAGCCGTACCAGGAGTCGGTGCTGCTGGAAAGCATCGCCTACTGGAGCAAGTCCCATGCTTGACCACCGCGCGAGCCAACTCACCGGCCTGCTGCTGCCCCTGGCCGACCGCAACCTGGTGCTGCCCAACGTCGCCATCGCCGAGCTGATCGACTTCCAGCGCGGCGAACCGGCCAGCGATGCACCCCCGTGGTACCTGCGGCAGGTCACGTGGCGCGATCGGCAAATTCCGTTGATCAGTTTTGAAGCTGCCTGCGGTGAAGCCAGCATGACGGGCGAACGCTCACGCATCGTGGTGTTGAATGCACTGGGCGGGCGGCCGACATTGAAATTCATTGCACTGGTAATCCAAGGCATTCCCCGCTCGTACAAGCTTGATAGCGAATTGAGCTACGTGGACGTGCCCCTGTGCCCGCTGGAACTGGCGGCGGTGCAAGTGGGCGAGCAAGTAGCGAAGGTGCCGGATTTGATGGGGCTTGAAGCGCTGCTGGTAGAGTCTGGCCTGGCCTGACCCTGAGCCCTATGAAGATCTACTGTGGGAGCTGGCTTGCCTGCGATAGCGGCGTTTCAGTCACTGCATTAAACACTGACCCACCGCCATCGCAGGCAAGCCAGCTCCCACATTAAGGACTGCGGGCGGTCTTAGGATTTTTCCTGCAAGTTTTTGGGCTGTGCATGAACTTGTCGTGATTGATCATCGCGCCTAGTCTTCGCTCCGTCATCGCAAAAAACGGTGACACGGACGTGCAAGTCCGACGAAACTGTTTAGGCGTACGAACGCCCAGCCAACCACGGGCGTTTTTTGTGCTCGCTGCTTTATGGCGGCTGCGCGCAGGAGGTCTTCGGACCTGCTGGGTGTCCTAAACAGGCCCGGTCTTGCACACCTGCGCACGGTCGCCACCCTCATTCGCGTGCAAGCGAACGGTGGCGCTCCTTACTGACTGTTTAGGAGCTTTATCATGGTCAAACCTACCCCCAATCCGCCTCTCTTCACCGTAAACCCCCACCAAAACACCGAAACCCTGCTGGTCAACGCCAGCGAAACCCTGTCCTCTCTCAACGCACTCACCTGCAACCTGGCCTTCGACCTGGACACTTCCCAACGCGCCATCATGCTCGGGATTCAGCAAATGGCAGAGATAGGACAGTTATTGGTGGATCAAGCACTGGAGCAGATATCCCCCGCCCCAGCGGCTTAAACAGGATCGTTTTGATCGTTCCCACGCTCCGCGTGGGAATGCATCCCGTGACGCTCTGCGTCACCTTGGGGCAGGTCTTGGGCCTTGCAGCGGCTGGCAGGACGCGGAGCGTCTCAGGCGGCATTCCCATGCAGAGCGTGGGAACGATCATGCCCCTCGACACGAGAGGTTTCGGATTTTTCCTGCGAGAAATCTGTTTAGGCACCCAAGACGCCTAGATCTATAAGCGTTCCTTACTGATCCATTTTAGGAACCGAGCATCATGTCGAAGTCATCTTCCAAGCAAGGCCAACCTGGAGAATCTGCAACCTAGTGGTGGCTTGAAGGCTGAGCTACCGGATCGCAAGAAGAGTGTCGGGTTGCGCTGCATGTTTTCGCAGACGTGAAGATTCGCACATTCAGCGTTCAGCGAGTGGTTTTCTGCTGAAGCAAGGCGCGTGAAATAATGAAAAACGTTAAGTAGTTGAACAATATCAGACCGTACAATGCAAGCAGTAGTGCTGAGGTAAATATAGGAAGTAAAAATAAGCTGTTGCCGACCAGTCTGAGTTTGTGATCGTGCGCTGCAAAATCTATATAGCTAAAGTAATTTTGATAAGCAAATAAAGCGTTTACCACTATCAGTCCAGCGCACATAAGAGCGTATTTTGGCCAGGTTATGTCTTTCAGGTTGATTTTGGCCAGTGTCGAGTTTTTGATTGTGCTGAGCAATACAAATATTCCGATGATAGGGCCTGCGATGCTGATGTAATTAGCTATCGCTTTAGCGGGTAAGGGTAAATGCGATGACCATGCACCTACTACGCCCAACAGATGGTTGTCGAGGAAGTTATTGAGTGCTACCGAAAAGGGAGTGCTGGGCTGAGCAGGTATCAAGGCGGCCAGCACGAAGATCGGAAGAATACTTATAAATATTTTTATCAATGGAAGTTTTATTGAAGAGTGTCGTGGTGGTGATGTATTCACAGTTGGCCTTGACGTGATGTTCTGTCGATCAACGAATAATGTGTGGCGCTTAGTGAATGGTAAGCACTAAGCGCCTTGACTATTTCATTAGCCGGTATAAACCAGATTGTTGATCTTGTCTACTGTCTTAGGGTCTATATAAGCGGATATAGCGGCCATGATGACTGCAATAAACACGAAGCCTACACCCGTAGCGACGGCAGGAAGACTGACAGCAGCCAGCCCCATTGCTGCCAACGCACCGAACCCGGAAGACACCGCAGTGCCGATGGCAATGCTCTCGACTTCGAGCATCAAGGGCTTCCAGTCGCCGGTATTAAATCCGGTCGATGCAGCGGTAGAAATTTTGGAGACCTGAAGAGACAACCCAATAACCCCGAATCCTCGACCGAGTCTTTTCAGATTATCGGAAAAAGCTTGGTTATCAAGCGCTTTGAGCGCGGCGTCGACTGCTGCTGTGTCCTTTTGGTTGAGCTTGAAGTTCGGGTTGTTCTGGATTTTTTCGAACGCGGCTAGCGCTTGTGGATAATTATTAATGTTTTTCCCCGACACGTTGTTTTTCAGATCTTGAGTGACCTCGCCCATGGCAGTACCGTAGCGGTTTGCAATCTCTTTGCTCGTATCGCTGATGAACCCCAAGGAATCTTGAAGTGCGCCGGGGTCAAGCTTGTTCATCTCATTAGAGTACGCGCTGAGCTGATCTCTCAGATAATCAAAAATTTTGTTTTGCATGTCGATTTCATAGCTGGACTTAATGCCTTCAAGTTCATGACCCATGATGTTTTCTAATGAATCATTACCGGTTTTTACCGAGGCATCCACTTCTCCCATAATGCTATCAATGGTGCGCGACAAATAGTTCTTTGCCGGGAGATCATCAAGTTTTTTCTCATAATATTTGCGCAGTTGTGAGCGGCGGAAGGCGACATTCTCGATAGCTTTCGCTTTCTGTTCGATCGATTCAGCAGGCGGATCATTGATGACAGGGCCCGTTTCCCTGATCGTTTTATCAATTTCAGCATTCATGTTGTTTGGAATATCGCGTGCGTCGGCTTCGTAGCCAAGTTGGAACTCGAATTTGACTTCTTTGATTTGAAGTGGGAGCACACGCTGATAATCAACCCCGGCATCTTCATAGCTGTCCATACTTGGCCATGTGCCGGTATCGGCTGCCTCAGTCATGAGACGATCGACGGTTTCATGACCGATGACTACGTTCCCTAAACTGACACCAATCTGGCTTGGTGGGGGCTCATTCGCGTAAATGTAAGTAGCGGGTAGATCGATGTGGCCTTGTACATATGACATAAGTTTAATCCTTTAAACTTTTTGGGTTCAGCGTACGCTCTCCGAGGGGGCTGAGCCATGCGCGTGGTCTTTCAACTGGAGTTCGCTTTGGCTCGAGTGCGCCCCGTTGTCCTAACGAAAGCGTGCCTCAAGGCAAGCGAAGTTAACTGTATATACGTACAGCTTTGTTGTCGAGGATGTTTTGAGGATTTTTCTCGAGTGGGAATTTTTATCGTTTACGCGGCTCGGTTGGAGCGGCGCCCATTGATCAATCATCTCCTTTGATTTCTACGAATCCATTACTCCAGCCGTAACAATCCGCGGTGCAGCTTGATTGATAGCACCCAAATTCACTCCTAAGGTACAGCCCCACGACAGCAAACCCCGTGGAGCGACCATGACAACAACCATCACCCCCGACTCGCGCTGGACGCGGCGGCGCGACGAGAAGCAGCGGCGGCTCGGGCTGGTCAAACAGTATGCAGACGGGGCGGTGTTGCCCAGCGACAGGATCGTCGAGGCCCTGCAAGCGCTGATCCTCCCAGGCGACCGCGTGGTGCTGGAAGGCAACAACCAAAAGCAGGCCGACTTCCTCTCGCGCTCCCTGGCCAAGGCTGACCCGGCCAAGCTCCACGATTTGCATATGATCATGCCCAGTGTCGGGCGCGCCGAGCACCTGGACCTGTTTGAAAAAGGCATCGCCCGTAAGCTGGATTTCTCTTTTGCCGGCACTCAATCCCTGCGCATCAGCCAGTTGCTCGAGGACGGCCTGCTGGAAATCGGCGCGATCCATACCTACATCGAACTCTATGCGCGCCTGGTGGTGGACCTGATCCCCAACGTGGTGCTCTCGGCCGGCTTCATGGCCGACCGTGCCGGCAATATCTACACCGGCGCCAGTACCGAAGACACGCCGGCGCTGATCGAACCCGCGGCGTTCAGCGACGGCATCGTCATAGTGCAAGTCAACCAGTTGGTGGACGACGTCACCGACTTGCCCCGCGTGGACATCCCCGCAAGCTGGGTCGATTTCGTGGTGGTAGCCGACAAGCCGTTCTACATCGAACCGCTGTTCACCCGCGACCCGCGCCATATCAAGCCGGTGCATGTGTTGATGGCGATGATGGCGATCCGTGGCATCTACGAAAAGCACAATGTGCAGTCGCTCAACCATGGCATCGGTTTCAACACCGCCGCCATCGAGTTGATCCTGCCCACCTACGGCGAATCCCTGGGGCTCAAGGGCAAGATCTGCCGTAACTGGACCCTCAACCCGCACCCCACGCTGATACCCGCCATCGAAAGCGGTTGGGTCGAGAGCGTGCACTGTTTCGGCACCGAACTGGGTATGGAAAACTACATCGCCGCCCGCCCCGATGTGTTCTTCACCGGCCGCGACGGCTCGATGCGCTCCAACCGCATGTTCTGCCAACTGGCCGGCCAGTACGCAGTGGACCTGTTTATCGGTGCCACCCTGCAAGTCGATGGCGACGGCCATTCCAGCACCGTCACCCGTGGCCGCCTCGCCGGTTTCGGCGGGGCGCCGAACATGGGGCACGACCCACGCGGTCGCCGTCATGGCACCCCCGCCTGGCTGGATATGCGCCACGACGATGCGCCCGAAGCCCTGCTGGAGCGCGGGAAAAAACTCGTGGTGCAGATGGTCGAAACCTTCCAGGAAGGCGGCAAACCGACCTTTGTCGAGACCCTCGACGCGGTGGAAGTCGCACGCAAAAGCGGCATGCCGCTGGCGCCGATCATGATTTATGGCGACGACGTCACCCACCTGCTCACCGAGGAAGGCATCGCCTATCTGTACAAAGCCCGCTCCCTGGAGGAGCGCCAGGCGATGATCGCCGCCGTCGCCGGTGTGACTGCCATCGGGCTGCGCCACAACCCCAAGGACACGGCACGCATGCGCCGCGAAGGCCTGATCGCCCTGCCCGAAGACCTGGGTATCCGCCGCACCGACGCCACCCGCGAGTTGTTGGCCGCCAAGAGCGTGGCCGACCTGGTGGAATGGTCCGGCGGCTTGTACAACCCGCCTGCAAAATTCAGGAGCTGGTAAATGCGCGCCCTCAAACTGCATGAAATCAGCCTCGCCGATCGTTTGGCGGATATGGCCGTCGATGCGCTGATCGATGAAGCGGATCTGTCGCCTAAACCCGCCTTGGTAGACCGGCGCGGCAACGGTGCCCATAACGATTTGCACCTGGGCCTGATGCACGCGTCGGCGCTGTCGCTGTGGCCGATGTTCAAGGAAATGGCCGAGGCCGCGTTTGAGTTCGGTCAAATCGGTTTGCCCCTGCGTGAAGCCCTGGGACGTATTGGTCGCGAAGGTGAGCAAGCGATGCTCGCCACTACCAACGGTGTGAACACCCACCGCGGTGCGATCTGGGCCCTCGGTTTGCTCACCGCCGCAGCGGCACTGGAACCCCGTGCCGTCACGCTGAACGCGGCCAAGCTGGCCCTGCTCAATGACCGCCACGCGCCACGACCCTTCAGCCACGGCGCCCAGGTCGCCCAACGCTACGGCGCACGCGGTGCCCGCGAAGAAGCGCAACTGGGTTTTCCCGCCGTGATGCAACGCGGCCTGCCGCAACTGCATAAAAGCCGCGGGGAAAAGGCCGGTGAGCAGAATGCCCGCCTGGACGCTTTGCTCGCGATCATGACCGAACTGGCCGACACCTGTGTGCTCTACCGCGCCGGCACCGAAGGCCTCCAAGCCATGCAGCAAGGCGCCCAGGCGGTGCTCGACGCTGGCGGTAGCGCAACTCTCGCCGGTCGTCGCCAACTGCACGCACTGGACCAGCAACTCCTGGCCCTGAATGCCTCCCCCGGTGGCGCCGCCGACCTGTTGGCCGCCTGCCTGTTTATCGACCGCCTCCACGGAGCGTTGTGATGGAAACCTTATCCTTTGAATTCCCTGCCGGGCAGCCGCCCAAAGGTCGTGCGCTGGTGGGGTGTGTCGGTTCCGGCGACCTCGAAGTGCTGCTGGAACCGGGCACGGCCGGCACGCTGACGATCCAGGTGCAGACCTCGGTCAACGGCGCGCAGCAACGTTGGCAGCACCTGTTCGAACGCATCTTCCAGGAGCAGACACCGCCTGCATTGAAGATTGATATCCACGATTTCGGCGCCACCCCCGGCGTGGTGCGTTTGCGCCTGGAGCAAGGTTTCGAGGAGATCGGCCATGACTGATTTGCTCACCAAGCACAGCTTTGTCGAACTCGGTGCACGGCAGCGGGCCAAGGCGTTGTTGGATGTTGGCACTTATCGCGAACTGATCGACCCGTTCCAACGCGTCATGTCGCCGTGGCTCAGCCGCCAAGGCGTGGTGCCCCAGGCCGATGACGGCGTGGTGATTGCCAAGGGCAGCATCGCCGGCTTGCCGGTGGTGGTTGCTGCTATCGAGGGTAATTTCCAAGGTGGCAGCCTCGGTGAAGTCGGCGGCGCGAAGATCGCGGGCGCCCTGGAACTGGCTGGCGAAGATAACCGCAACGGCATACCGACTCGTGCTGTGCTGTTGCTCGAAACCGGTGGCGTGCGTCTGCAGGAAGCCAACCTGGGCCTGGCTGCGATTGCCGATATCCATGCGGCGATTGTCGACCTGCGCCAGTACCAGCCGGTAATAGGCGTGGTGGCGGGCAGTGTCGGTTGTTTTGGCGGCATGTCCATCGCGGCCGGGCTGTGCAGTTACCTGGTCGTCACCCGCGAAGCACGCCTGGGTTTGAACGGCCCGCAGGTGATCGAACAGGAGGCCGGCCTGGAAGAATACGACTCCCGCGACCGGCCTTTCATCTGGAGCCTTACGGGCGGCGAGCAACGCTTTAACAGTGGTTTGGCCGACCGCTACGTGGCGGACGATGTGGTGCAGATCCAGCAGACCGTGAGTGCGCTGTTGCAACAAGGCGCGCCCGAACAACCGCGTAGCCGCCGCGCTGATTTCTATTTGGCGCGCCTGGCCGAACTCGACACAGCGGCGCAAATCGAGCCCGCGACGGTGAGCGCTCTGTATCAGGGAGAACGCCCATGAGAGGGTTGCAGTGGTTCAACGCTTTGAGCGCTGGCGCAACACCCGTAGAGGGCTTGCCGGACTCATTGAAAGTCGCAGACGGCGTATTGGGTAAGCAGGCGGTGCGCTTTATCGCCGTGGTCACCGACCCGAATAACCGTTTCCCGCGTGCGCGCAGTGGCGAAGTCGGGTTGCTGGAAGGTTGGGGGCTCGCCAAGGCCGTCGATGAAGCCATCGCGACGGGTGACAAACGCCCCATCATCGCCATCGTCGATGTGCCCAGCCAAGCCTATGGCCGTCGTGAAGAAGCCCTCGGCATCCACCAGGCCCTGGCCGCCGCTGCCGACAGCTACGCCCGCGCACGCCTGGCCGGCCACCCGGTGATCGCATTGCTGGTGGGCAAGGCCATGTCCGGTGCGTTTCTGGCCCATGGCTATCAGGCCAATCGCCTGATCGCCCTGCGCGACCCTGGGGTGATGGTGCACGCCATGGGCAAGGCTTCGGCGGCGCGGGTGACCTTGCGCAGTGTTGAAGAGCTCGAAGCCCTGGCCGCCAGTGTGCCGCCCATGGCCTATGACATCGACAGTTATGCCAGCCTGGGTTTGCTCTGGGAGACCTTGTCGGTGAGCCAGATTGAACAGCCAACATCGGACGACGTGGCGCGGGTCACCGATTGCCTGGTGCAGGCGATCAAAGATGTCGCGCAGCCTGATTTAAAAGGCCGTCTCGGTGCGACTAATCGCGCCGCCTCAAGCCTCGTACGCCAACTGCTGCGGGAACAATGGTGAACGCCCACGATTTGCTCTGGGGCATGACCCCGGCGCACCTGCCTGCGGACGCTCCGGCCTGGGTGCTGGAAGCAATCGACGCCGGGCATCCGGTGGTGGTGCGTCGCGCCGTGACCGAACCGGCCCAGGTGGCGGTTGGCATACGTGGGCGTTTGCGTGAGCAGCGGTTTGCGGCGCTGATGCCCATTGCCGCGGTGCAACGGCACGTGGCGCCTGAAGACTTGCGCCAGGTGACCTCATCACGGGATTTACCCGCGCTGCGGGCGCTCGCTCAACTGCGGCCAGTGTTGGCGCAGCTAGTCTGGGGCGTCAGCGGCAGTGCCGGATTTGAATTGGCGAGTGGCGTCGAAGTGTTGCATGCCATGAGCGATCTGGATTTGATTTTGCGCACCCCCGAACCGCTTGATCGCTTTGAGGCGCGGGCGTTACTGGCAAAACTGGACACCGCGCCGTGCGCCGTGGACCTGCAACTGCAAACCCCGTTTGGTGCAGTCGCCTTGCGCGAATGGGCCGGCGGATCTCGTCGTGTGCTGCTCAAAACCAGCAACGGCGCGCACCTTGTGCTCGACCCTTGGCAGGCTGCGGTATGAGCAGCCTTCTGGTGTTTCCGGGACAGGGCGCCCAGCGCGCGGGCATGCTCCAGGCGCTATCGGCCGAGGTTCTGGAAGAAGCCAGTGATGCCTTGGGTGAAGATGTTCGTCGGCTCGATTCGGCGCAGGCCTTGGCGAGCACGCGCGCGGTGCAACTGTGCCTGCTGATCGTCGGCGTCGCCCATGCCCGCCAGTTGCAACATACGCCTGATTACGTGGCGGGCCTGTCCATCGGCGCCTACCCAGCCGCCGTCATCGCCGGAGCCCTGGACTTCGCTGACGCGGTAAAGCTGGTGAGCTTGCGGGGCGAGCTGATGCAGCAGGCTTATCCACAGGGCTACGGCATGACCGCCCTGATTGGCCCTGAATTATCCAGCGTCGAGGCGCTGCTGGCGGATATCCACAGCCCACTGACCCCGGTGTACCTGGCCAATATCAACGCCGATAACCAGACCGTCATCGCCGGTAGCGATGAAGCCATGAAGCGCGTTGCTGAACGTATCAAAGGCAACGGCACCGCCAAGCGCCTGGCCGTCAGCGTGCCGTCCCACTGCGCGTTGCTGGAACAGCCGGCCCAGGTCCTGGCCCAAGCTTTCGTGCCGCTCAAGGCGCCGCGCATCACCTACCTGAGCAGCACCCGCGCACGACCCATCCACAACCCCGAGCAACTGCGCGATGACCTGGCCTTCAATATGTGCCGCGTCGTTGACTGGCGCGGCACCGTGCAAAGCGCCTATGAGCGCGGCGTGCGCCTGCAGATCGAATTGCCTCCGGGCGCGGTGCTCACCGGTCTGTCGCGCCGCGTCTTCGACCAAGGCACGGTGATCGCCTGCGAAGGCGCGCGCCTGGACACCTTGCAGGCGCTGCTGCAAGAGGAGGAACGCCGCCACCGATAAAGCAGCACCCAAGGCTTTCGAAGCACAAAAACAACAATTTCGAACGAGCACTTTGAGGACAACAACCATGATTATCTACGGTGTGGCGTTTCTGGCGCTGTGTACATTGGCTGGCCTGTTTGTCGGTGAGCTGCTGGGCAAATGGATGGGTATCCCGGCCAACGTCGGCGGGGTGGGTATCGCCATGTTGCTGTTGATCGGCCTGGGCAGTTACCTCGGTAAGCGCGGCTTGTTTACCGGCAAGTCGGAGCAGGGCGTGAGCTTCTGGGCCGCGATCTATATCCCGATTGTGGTGGCGATGGCGGCCCAGCAAAACGTATATGGCGCCATCAGCGGCGGGCCCATGGCGATTCTGGCCGGGACCGTTGCGGTGGTGCTGGGCTTTGCCCTGGTGCCGGTGTTGGTACGCATCGGCAACCGTGAGCCTGCTGCGGTTGTTCCCACCAAAGAAGCCGGGTGATCGCCATGTACGAATCGATGATGAAAGTAATCACCGGCTACGGCTTGATCAGTGGTTTTGCCGTGATCGGCCTGACCATGTGGGTCTCCTACTGGATTTCCGACACCTTTACCAAAGGCCGCCTGCATGGCTCGGCCATCGCCATCCTGCTGGGCTTGGTGC
Organism: Pseudomonas libanensis; assembly: GCF_001439685.1. Lineage (GTDB taxonomy): Bacteria > Pseudomonadota > Gammaproteobacteria > Pseudomonadales > Pseudomonadaceae > Aquipseudomonas > Aquipseudomonas libanensis. The sequence continues at coordinate 24,570 of NZ_JYLH01000017.1, read as the reverse complement.
TGTCGTATGTGGGCGGGGCCTTTACCGGCGGCTCGAAAGGGGTGGTGGATATTCCGCTGTTGTCGGGTATCGGCCTGTTGGGCGGTGCCATGCTGCGGGACTTTGCCATTGTCGCCACGGCGTTTGGCGTGAGTGTCGATGAGCTCAAGCGCGCTGGGTATGTTGGCGTACTGGCGTTGTTTGTCGGCGTGGGTTCGTCGTTTATTGCCGGGGTCGGAGTGGCGATGGCGTTCGGTTATACCGATGCGGTGAGCCTCACCACCATCGGCGCCGGAGCCGTGACCTATATCGTCGGCCCGGTGACCGGCGCGGCGATCGGGGCCAGTTCCGAGGTGATGGCGCTGTCCATTGCCGCCGGGTTGATCAAGGCGATTCTGGTGATGGTGATGACGCCGTTCGTGGCGCCGCTGATCGGGCTGAACAACCCGCGCAGTGCGGTGATCTTCGGCGGCTTGATGGGCACCTCCAGCGGCGTGGCGGGCGGGTTGGCGGCGACTGATCCGAAGCTGGTGCCTTATGGGTGTTTGACCGCGGCGTTTTATACAGCGCTGGGGTGTTTGTTGGGGCCGTCGTTGTTGTTTTTGGTGATGAGGGGGTTGGTGGGCTGACTGGGGATTTTCGCTGTTTGGTCTGGCGCTATCGGGGGCAAGCCCCCTCCCACATGTTGACCGCATTCTCAGGTAGGAACTCGGTCAAGTGTGGGAGGGGGCTTGCCCCCGATAGCGATCTCAAACCTGGCGATTGGCATACATCCGACACTCCGCCAGCAACGCCAGCAGGTTCGGGTCGCGCTCCTTGGCCTTCAGGAACACTACGCCGATATGCTGCTGCAACCGATACCGGGGTTGCAGCGGTATCAGCTTCACGCGGTTTTCATACACCGCTGCAATCCGCCCCGGCAGCAGCGCATAACCCACCCCTGAACTGACCATGCTCAGCAAGGTGAAGATATCGTTCACCTGCATCGCCACCTTCGGCTCGAACCCCGCTTGCTTGAACACCCGGTTGCCGTCCTGGTGTGTGGCGAAGCCCTGGGTGAGGGTGATGAAGGTAGCGTCGCGTACATCGGCCAGGTCGATTTCCTGGTTGCGGTCCAGGGGGGAGTCGGCCGGGGTGGCCAGGAAGATGTCATCGCTGAACAGGGCGATCTGCTCACAGTCAGGGTCGTTGGCGTGTTCGTCGAGGGAGATGAGGATCGCGTCGACTTCCATGTTCTTGAGTTTGTAGAGCAGGTCGAAATTGGAGCCGAGGATCAGGTCGATGTTGAGTTCGCTGCGGCGGATTTTCAGGCCCATGATCAGTTGCGGTACGGTTTTTACCGTCAGCGAATACAGCGAGCCGAGCTTGAAACGCTCGGCGGAGAACCCGGCGGCTTCGCGGGTCAGGCGTACGCTGTCGACCACATCGGCCACCAATTTCTGTGCGCGCTCTTCGAGCACATAGGCGCTTTCCAGCGGGGTGAGGTTGCGGCCTTCGTGCTTGAACAGCGGGCAGCGCAGGGCATTTTCCAGGGAGTGGATGGCGCGGTGTACGCTGACGTTGCTGGTTTGCAACTCGGCGGCGGCGCGGGCCAGGTTGCCGGTGCGCATGAACGCCAGGAAGATTTCCAGCTTCTTGAGGGTGAACTCTTCGTCAATCAGCATGGCCATGGGCTCTTGTTCGATTGCCTGCAATTGTGCCCGCAAACGCGTGCGCCGTCCTCGGAACGTCACAAGCTGCTTGCACTCTTATGCGCAAGGCTGGACGCTTGCCAGCCTGTTCTTGAAGGTTATGGGGAGGTCGGTGACAGATGTACCACGGGGAACGATTCAACGCCTGGAGCCATTTGCTCGGTGCAATCGCGGCGTGTATTGGCGCCGTGTGGATGTTGGTGGTGGCGAGCCTGGACGGCAGCCCCTGGAAGATCGTCAGCGTGGCGATCTACGGCTTTACCCTGATGGTGCTGTACAGCGCGTCGACGGTGTACCACAGCGTGCAGGGGCGGCGAAAAGCGATCATGCAGAAGGTCGATCACTTTTCCATCTACCTGTTGATCGCCGGCAGCTACACGCCGTTCTGCCTGGTGACCCTGCGCGGGCCTTGGGGCTGGACGTTGTTCGGAATCGTGTGGGGGCTGGCTGTGATCGGTATCCTGCAAGAGATCAAGCCGCGCTCGGAGGCACGGATACTATCCATCATCATTTACGCGGTGATGGGCTGGATCGTGCTGGTGGCGGTCAAGCCGCTGATGGCGGCGCTGGGTACGGCGGGATTCATCTGGTTGGCGTCGGGCGGGGTGTTGTATACCGTCGGTATTATCTTTTTTGCCCTGGAGGATCGCCTGCGCCATTCCCATGGGATCTGGCATCTGTTTGTCATCGGTGGCAGCCTGCTGCATTTCGTGGCGATCATGCATTACGTGCTCTGAATGAAGGGGACATGCTTACAGGCGCTCGAGCAACTCACGTGCCCGGTTGCCGAAGATCTGCAGCAGGTCGGCCAACATATGTGGAGGCGGTTCGTTGGCGCGAGTCAGGGCGTACAGGGTGATCGGCAACTGCGGGACAAGCGTGCGAATGCACATCGTCGTCGTGGACGCACCGAGGGCCGTGAAGGGATCGATCACCGTTATTCCCGCACCGGACTCGACCATGGCCCGGGCCAGGGAATAGGTTTGTACGGAAATGCTTATTTGTGGCGGTGGGTCAATATTTTCCAGGTAACTGTCGAGCTTTGCCGCCAACGGATCAGCGCTGGAAAGACCAATCAGCGACGTATTCGCCAGTTCGGCCAAAGGCAATGGCTTGCTTGATTCAGCCTCAGGCCAGTACGCCTTGGAGGCCAACGCTACCAGCGCCCCGTTCGCCAGTATCTGGCTGGTGAGCCCCGGGTGGCCGGAGAAATTGAGGGTCAGCGCCAGGTCGATTTCGCGCATCAACAACTGCTGCACCAGCTCGCGGCTATGGTCGCTGGACAGCTCGCAGACCATGTCCGGGTAGCTGCGTTTCCACTCAAGGATTGACGGCGGCAGCAGCGACTGCGCCAGCGCCGGAATGGCGCCGATGCGCACGCTTTGCTCAGGCGTATGGCGCAAGCTCTTGGCCAGCCGTTGCACCCCTTGCAGGCTCGTTGTGACTTTCTCGACTTCGCTTTCCAGGGCCAGGGCTTCCGGTGTGGGCTGTAACTTGCCACGCACCCTTAGAAACAACGGAAAGCCCAACTGCAATTCGGCGTGCTGCAGCACCTTGGTCACCGCTGGTTGCGAGACGTGCAGCAACTGCGCGGCGGCGCTGACGGAGCCGGTCTGGCGGATGGCCTGGAAGATTTCGATATGTCGCAGACGCATGAATTTCATAACCTTAACTTATAGGTGGCTTACCTTTATTCATTGTTCAACTTTTGTCACCTGAACCTACTCTGGATTTCGTTTCAATCCATGTGAGGTGTCAATGTGGCAAGGCGAGTATGTATCATCGGCGGTGGTGTCATCGGGTTGGCGAGTGCCTATGCATGTATGCGTGCAGGCATGGAAGTCACCTTGGTCGAAGCGCAAAAAAAACTGGGTAGTGCCACCAGTTTTGCCAATGGCGGCCAACTGTCCTATCGCTATGTCACCCCCCTTGCCGACGCCGGTGTACCACTCAAGGCGCTTGGTTTTCTGCTGCGCTCGGAGTCTCCCCTGAAACTCAGGCCCCGGCTGGACCTTTCACAATGGCGCTGGCTCGCCTCTTTCATCGGCGCCTGCCGCTCCTCAGTCAACCGTACAAACTCTGCACATTTGCTTCGCCTGGCAGCGATGAGCCAGGACGTCCTGAACCGCTGGCGGGTAGAGGACCATCTGGAAGGGTTCGACTGGAAGCGCAATGGAAAACTGCTGACCTTCCGTTCCGCTGACAGCTTCGCCCAAGGGCGGCGCAAATTGACTGACCCCCTCCAGCAACAGGTGCTATCGGCTGAAGACTGCCGCAAGCTTGAACCGTCCCTGATGGAGGGGACCTTTGTCGGCGGTATTTACAACCCTAATGAAGAGGTTGCCGATTGCCATGCATTTTGCCAGCAGCTTGGCGGGCATTTGGAGGCATCGGGACGCTGTCGCATTGTCTACGGGCGCAAAGTACTGCGTGTCCATGAGGCGTTTGGTACGGTCGTGGCCGTGGAACTCGAAGACGAAGTCATACCTGTGGAGAACCTGGTTCTGGCAGCCGGTCACAACAGTTCAAGCCTGGGTCTGCCAGGCATGCGTTTACCGCTTTACCCCCTCAAGGGTTACAGCCTCAGTGTGCCCATCGGCGAGCAGCACAGTGCGCCGAAGGTCAATGTGACCGATTACGACCGCAGGACTGTTTATGCCCGAATCGGCGAACAGTTACGTGTCGCCGCCATGGTCGACATTGTGGGTTTCAACAGCGCCCCGGAGCCCAAGCGCCTGGCGGTGATAAAACGCTTGGCTCGCCAGACGTTTCCGATGGGCGGCAACTATGACGCTGCGGTTGAATGGGCAGGGATGCGGCCAGCGACGCCCACCGGCCTGCCCCTGATTGGTGCCAGTTCCTATCGCAATCTGTGGCTCAACCTAGGGCATGGCGCTCTTGGCTTCACGCTCGCGTGTGCCAGCGGCCAGTTGCTGGCCGAAATGATTGCAGAGCGGTCGACTTCGATTGACGCACATGTGTTTCTTCCCAAGGCGGCCTGACGTTCGGATATTGGAGTGTAAAGAGATGAATAGCGATGCCTGGATAGGCCGGCTGCCGGCTCGAACTATCGCTATAGCCAGCGGGACGACCCTATGCAAAAAGCAGCGGTAAGCCGTGGCCTTTTCAAGGCCTGCATTTTCGCTTCGCTGGCGCTGGGACTACCCCTGGCATCAGCGAGCGAATCCAGCGCAACCTTGAAAAAAATCACTGCCAGCCAGCAAATTTCCGTTGGCTATCGTGATGCGTCAGTGCCGTTCTCGTATATAGGCGATCAAAGCGGCAAGCCGATGGGGTATTCGGTGGACCTCACCCACAGGATCGTCGAGCGCGTCCGGGAGCAGGCCGGCCTGAAAAACTTGCGTGTGAATTATCGTCTGGTGACGTCCCAGACCCGGATCCCATTGGTACAGAACGGCACCGTTGACCTGGAGTGTGGCTCCACCGGAGTGACCGCCGAACGGCAGACGCAGGTGGCATTTTCCTATGGATTTATCTATGTGAAGGGGCAGTTACTGACGGCCAGGACCAGCGGCATCCACGGACTCCCCGACCTAAAGGGCAAGAACGTGGTGACCACCGCCGGCACCACCAACGAACGCTTCCTCAAACGCTACAACGCCGAACATCAGAGCAATATGTTCGTGATCAGCGCCAAGGACCACGGTGAGGCGTTCAAGATGCTGGAGACCGGCCGTGCGGTGGCGTTCTATATGGACGATGCGCTGCTCTACGGCGAACGCGCCAAGGCCAGGGACCCACACCATTGGGTGGTCGTGGGCAAGGAGCAATCGCGGGAGATCTACAGCTGCATGGTCCGCAAGGATGACCCACAGTTTCTCGCGGTGGTTAACCAGGCCCTGGGCGACCTTTACCGCTCGGGGGCGATCAACGGGATCTACCAGCGCTGGTTCGAGCAGCCGATTCCACCGAACGGCTTGAACCTGGAGTTTCCGATGACCAGTGAGTTGAAGGCGATCATTGCCAGCCCGGTCAGCGATCCGGTGGACTGATCGCCCCTTGCACTTTTAGAAGTCGCCCCAGAGTTGCTGGGCAACGGCCAGCGCCACCACCGGCGCGGTTTCGGTACGTAATACTCGCGGCCCCAACCGCGCGGCATGGAAGCCATCGCCCTGGGCAGTTTCGACTTCTCCATCCGTCAAGCCACCTTCCGGCCCGATCAGGAACGCCAGGCGCGATGGCTTGGCGTGGCTGACCATTGGCTCGGCCACTGGGTGCAGCACCAGCTTCAGGTCGGCCTCGACCTGCTTGAGCCAGTCCGCCAACAGCAATGGCGCATGAATCACCGGCACCGTCGAACGCCCACATTGCTCGCACGCGCTGATTGCCACTTGGCGCCAGTGCAGCAGACGCTTGTCGGCGCGCTCGTCCTTGAGGCGCACTTCGCAGCGCTCGGTGAAGATCGGCGTGATCGCGTTGACGCCCAGTTCGGTGGCTTTCTGGATCGCCCAATCCATGCGCTCGCCACGGGAAAGGCCCTGGCCGAGATGGACGTGCAGCGGTGATTCGGCCTGGCCGGCAAAGCTTTCTGTCAGTTGCACAGTGACGCGTTTTTTACCGACTTCCAGCAAGGTGCCCCGGAACTCCTGGCCAGAACCGTCGAACAATTGCACGGCATCGCCTTCACCCATGCGCAATACACGGCTGATGTAATGTGCCTGGGCTTCGGGCAGTTCGTGATCGCCTAGGCTCAGCGGGGTGTCGGTGAAAAAGCGGGACAGTCTCATTTCTGTTCTCTGAAGTGTGCAGAGCGGACGCGCAGCGTCCTGGGCTGCATTCCCACGCGGAGCGTGGGAACGATCATTTATGTAGGTACGAATCAACCCGGGTCGCGAAAGCCTGGATGGAAGTCCCCGGGCACCGCCACACTGACTTTGCTGTTAGTGGCGATATCGATGCCTTCGCTGGCCACCTCGGCGAGGAAGTCGATCTGCTCAGGCGTAATTACATAGGGCGGCAGGAAATACACCACGCTGCCCAACGGCCGCAACAGCGCACCGCGTTCCAGGGCATGCTCGAAAACCTTCAGGCCACGGCGTTCCTGCCACGGGTAGGCGGTCTTGGTGGTTTTGTCCTGCACCATCTCAATGGCCAGCACCATACCGGTCTGGCGGACTTCCGCGACATGGGGATGGTCGACCAGGTGCGCGGTGGCGGTGGCCATGCGCTGGGCCAGGGCCTTGTTGTTTTCGATGACGTTGTCTTCTTCGAAAATGTCCAGGGTTGCCAAGGCCGCCGCGCATGCCAATGGATTGCCGGTGTAGCTATGGGAATGCAGGAAGGCGCGCAGGGTCGGGTAGTCGTCGTAGAACGCGTCGTAGACATCGTCGGTGGTGACCACAGCGGCCAGTGGCAGGTAACCGCCAGTGAGGGCCTTGGACAGGCACAGGAAGTCAGGGCGGATCCCGGCCTGTTCACAGGCGAACATGCTACCGGTGCGACCGAAGCCCACGGCGATTTCGTCGTGGATCAGGTGCACGCCGTAGCGGTCGCAGGCTTCGCGCAACAGCTTGAGGTACACCGGGTGGTACATGCGCATGCCGCCGGCGCCCTGGATCAGTGGCTCGACGATGACCGCCGCGACGGTGTCATGATTGTCGGCCAGGGTCTGTTCCATGGCCAGGAACAGGTTGCGCGAATGTTCTTCCCAGCTCATGCCGTCGGGGCGCAGGTAGCAGTCCGGGCTCGGCACCTTGATGGTGTCGAGCAGCAGCGCCTTGTAGGTTTCGGTAAACAGCGGCACGTCGCCCACCGACATCGCGGCGATGGTCTCGCCATGGTAGCTGTTGGTCAGGGTGACGAAGCGCTTCTTGTTTGGCAGGCCGCGGTTGAGCCAGTAGTGAAAGCTCATCTTCAAAGCGACTTCGATGCAGGATGAGCCGTTATCAGCATAGAAGCAGCGCGTCAGGCCCTCAGGCGTCATCTGCACCAGGCGCTCGGACAACTCGATCACCGGCTGGTGGCTGAAACCGGCGAGGATTACGTGTTCCAGTTGATCGACCTGGTCCTTGATGCGCTGGTTGATGCGCGGGTTGGCGTGGCCAAACACATTGACCCACCAGGAACTGACGGCATCGAGGTAGCGCTTGCCTTCGAAATCTTCCAGCCATACGCCTTCACCGCGCTTGATCGGGATCAGCGGCAGTTGCTGGTGGTCTTTCATCTGGGTGCAGGGATGCCACAGCACCGCGAGGTCGCGTTGCATCCACTGGTTATTCAAGCCCATCGGTGATCTCCTCGAAGCGGTCCTGCGGCTGGCGCAGGCGAAACAATCGCGCAAGCCTATGCAATGGTGGCGCCTGTCACAAGCCATTGTGGGGCAATTGACGGTAAATGCAGGACGGTCTGTCACGTTTCTTGGGAATAGTCTTAATCCCTTGTTAATTTATGATACCTAGCCTCTTCATCGTATTTCTCGATATTTCAAAGCGAAATTTTCCGCTTTAATTCGATAGGTAAAACGCTAGTCTTGGGCACAGTTCTTACGGGATTAAGTACATGCAGCTACGCAATTCGCCCGCCCGCTATGGCTGGGTCAGCATGGTTCTACACTGGGGCGTTGCCCTGGTGGTGTTTGGTTTATTCGCATTGGGCCTGTGGATGGTCGGCCTCGACTACTACAGCGCCTGGCGCAAAGATGCACCTGACTTGCACAAGAGCATTGGCATCACGCTATTCGCCGTCATGCTGGTACGTATCGTCTGGCGCCTGATCAGCCCGCCGCCACCGCCGCTGACCAGCTATAGCCGCATGACACGGATCGGTGCTGCATTTGGGCACGCTTTCCTGTATCTGGGGCTGTTTGCCGTGATGATTGCCGGTTACCTGATTTCCACTGCCGACGGTGTCGGTATCCCGGTGTTTGGCCTGTTTGAAATTCCTGCCCTGGTTTCCGGTCTACCGGACCAGGCAGATACCGCGGGTTGGGTGCACCTGTACCTGGCCTGGGTGTTGGTAGTCTTCGCCGGGTTGCATGGCGTGGCTGCCTTGAAGCACCACTTTATCGATCGTGATGCGACCCTGACACGAATGCTGGGGCGCAAAGCCTGATGTTCAACCTCGACTCACAAGGAATAGAAAGCATGTTGAAAAAAACACTCGCTGCTCTGGCAATCGGTTCTGCTCTGTTGTCCGCTGGTTCGGCGATGGCCGCTGACTACGTGATCGACAAAGAAGGCCAGCACGCCTTCGTCGATTTCAAGATCAGCCACCTGGGCTACAGCTACATCACCGGTACCTTCAAGGACCTGGACGGGAAGTTCAGCTTTGACGCGGCCAAGCCAGAAGACGCCAAGATTGAAATGAATGTTCGTACCGCCAGCGTGTTCTCCAACCACGCCGAGCGCGACAAGCACGTCAACAGCGCAGACTTCCTGGATTCGGGCAAATTCCCTGACGCCAAGTTCGTCTCCACCAGCGTCAAGCCAACCGGCAAGAACGCTGATGGCAAGCAGACTGCTGATGTCACTGGCGACCTGACCTTCCATGGCGTAACCAAGCCTATCGTGGTCAAGGCTACGTTCCTGGGCGAAGGCAAGGATCCATGGGGCGGCTACCGTGCAGGCTTTGAAGGCACCACCTCGATCAGCCGTAAAGAGTTCGTTCCAAAGGGCATGGACGTAGGTCCACAGTCCGACGTGGTTCAGCTGTACATCACCTTTGAAGGTGTGAAAGCGAAGTAATGCTTCGTATGTAGGAGCGAGCTTGCTTGCGAAAAACGTAGAGATACCGCGTTTTTCAGGCTACCAGCCTTATCGTTGATGACCTTCGCAAGCAAGCCCGTTCCTACAGGCAAAAAAAACCCGTATCTCGCGATACGGGTTTTTTTTATGCCTCGCGGTTGCGGGTCAGCAACGCTGGTTTTTCACCACGAGGACGGCCTGGCAGTTGGTCCAACTGCTCAGGTGTCGGGAAGCGATCGGCTTTCGACTCCTTGTGGATGATCTTCGGCGCCGGGCCACCGCGCGGGTTTTGCACCGCGGGCTCGGACAGGCGTGGCTGGTCATCACGGGCCGGGCGGCGATTGTTGCTGCGCGAATCTTCGCGACGCGCCTGGCCGTCACGCGGTGCACCATTGCGTGGACCGCTGCGCTTGGCAGGCGGAGTACCGGTGGTACCGCCGCTGCTGTTGCGCGGGCCGTTTTGGCGACCGCCCTGTGGCTGGCCGCCACGGGGAGCACTCGCACCGGCGCCTTGTGCCGGGGCGCCTGGACGACGACCACGGCCCTGGGCGGGCTTGGCCTGGGGCACGTAGTCGACGCGGTTACCGAAGTTGTCCACATCGTCGTCGAGGAACTCGTCCGGGGCACGGTCAGCGGCGGCGCGTGGCGGCTGGCTCGGCTGGCGCTGTTCGCGGGCCGGAGTACCTTCGCGAGGCTTCTGCTCACGGGCCGGGCGTTCGCCACGGCTGCTGGTCGCGGACTTTTCCTTGCCCTTGTCCTTGCCTTTGTCGCGACGGCCACCGCCACCACCGCCGCCGCCGTTCGGGCCATCGCCCTTCGGACCGCGTGGGTTGCGTGGGTTGCGCACGTCCGGACGCTCGCGCGCTTCAGGCTTCTCGGCCTCCACGGCGCTGGCATCGAAGCCCATCAGGTCGCCGTCGGCGATTTTCTGCTTGGTCATGCGCTCGATGCTTTTAAGCAGTTTTTCTTCGTCGGGTGCGACCAGGGAAATGGCCTCGCCCGAACGACCGGCGCGGCCAGTACGGCCAATACGGTGCACATAGTCTTCATCGACGTTGGGCAGCTCGAAGTTGACCACGTGTGGCAACTGGTCGATATCCAGGCCGCGGGCGGCGATATCTGTGGCGACCAGGATACGTACGGAGCCGGCCTTGAAGTCTGCCAGGGCCTTGGTGCGTGCGTTCTGGCTCTTGTTGCCGTGGATGGCGACGGCGGTGAGGCCGTGTTTGTCCAGGTACTCGGCCAGGCGGTTGGCACCGTGCTTGGTGCGGGTGAACACCAGTACCTGTTCCCAGGCGCCGGCGGTGATCAGGTGTGCCAGCAGCGCACGCTTGTGGCTGGCGGCCAGGCGGAATACGCGTTGCTCGATACGCTCGACCGTGGTGTTCGGCGGCGTGACTTCGATGCGTTCCGGGTTGTGCAGCAGCTTGCCGGCCAGGGCGGTGATGTCCTGGGAGAACGTTGCCGAGAACAGCAGGTTCTGGCGTTTGGCCGGCAGGCGGGCGAGGACCTTCTTCACGTCATGGACAAAGCCCATGTCGAGCATGCGGTCGGCTTCGTCCAGCACGAGGATTTCCACGTGGGACAAATCGACGCTGCCTTGGCCGCACAGGTCGAGCAAACGGCCGGGGCAGGCCACCAGCACATCGACGCCACGGGACATGGCCTGAACCTGTGGGTTCATGCCGACGCCGCCGAAGATGCAGGCGCTGACGAACTTCAAGTCGCGGGCATACAGCTTGAAGCTGTCATGCACCTGGGCTGCGAGTTCGCGGGTTGGGGTCAGGACCAGTACGCGCGGTTGGCGCGGGCCATGACGCTGGGATTTGTCCGGGTGACCGTTGGGAAACAACCGCTCCAGGATCGGGAGGGCGAAACCGCCGGTTTTACCAGTACCTGTCTGAGCCGCGACCATCAGGTCGCGACCTTGCAACACGGCGGGAATGGCCCGCTGTTGCACCGGAGTAGGCTCGGTATAGCCCGCCGCCTCGATGGCGCGGACTAAAGCCTCGGAGAGACCGAGGGAAGCAAAGGACATGAGTAATCCTGTTTTAGTTAGGGCTTGGCCCAAAGGGATAATCTTGCCGGGCGTGAATGGCGCTTAGGGGAGCGCAATCCCGTCCGGTCCTGCTGCGTCTGGCGGGCACGCCACCGGCTCGCGCGGGCTGCAAAGCTGCGCAGTAGCTGGGTTGGGTGCCTTTTTCAAGACCCGAGCGGCCGGGCGTAAGCCTGGCGGAAAGGCCGGAGTATAACAGAGCAATCACTGCGCGCTGCTTTCCTGCTGCTCAACGGCACGTCCTGACGCTGAGATAGGCGCCGTTTGTGTGTGCATTCCACCATATTTGACGCTCAAGGCGGCATAGGCAGGCTCTTGCTTGAAGCGCTTGAGCTCGGCGGCAAAGCGTTGTACCAGCAGGTCCATGCCCGCGCCGCGCCGCACCGCGAGAAATTGTGGCTGGCGGCTGACCACCACCGACGCCTGGCTGACCTTGCCCTCAAGGCCCAGCGCCTTGATCACGTGTTGTCCTACCCGTCGGTCAGTAACCAACATATCGATGCGCCCGAGCATAAGCTTGCCGAAATTGGCTTCATGGCTGGGTGCGGGCTCACGCTCAAAGGCGCTGGATTCGCTGAATGCATCGCCATAAAGGTAGCCGGGGGAAACACCGATGGTCAGGCCGCGCAGGTCATCGAGGGTTTCGGCGGGATGCGGGCGTTCGTTGGCGTAGAACAGTACGAATTCAACGTCCGACAATGGCTCGCCGGGGTAGAGCAGCAGGGCGTCACGGTCGTGGCTGTGGAAAATATCCAGCGCGCCGTCGGCGTGGCCCTGATCGAGCATCGCCAGGCAGCGCTTCCAGGGCAGGAACTGCCATTGCACTTCAACGCCCAGGCGCTGGAACACGATCACGGTGGTTTCATAGTCCAGGCCAGCCATGCGACCGTGGTCGTCGTAGACGTAGGGGGCCCAGGGCTCGGTAACAATGCGCAATTTCTCGCCATTAGCGGCCAGGCTCAGGCAAGCAAAAAGCGCAGCGATCAACAGCTTGAAAATGACGGGCATGCCCTCAGGTTACGACGCTCATGGGCGAAAGAGAAGCTCTGGCACGCGTATTGGCGGACGGTCCTATTTCGCCGGAGCGTCCAGCAGGTGTTCGTGGATCGCGGCGCGGCGCTCACCCAGAATCAGGCGCACCACGGGGTTGGCGAACCAGTGTTCCAACTGGTGGGCATCGATCGGGCGCTTCTGGCGCTCCTCCTGGTTTTGTCGGGCCTTATCCCACCACACCGGGCCGCAGGCCTGGTCGAATTCGTTTTCGTGTTCGTAGCAGCCGTAAAGAATTTCGCGAATAAACTGTTGCTGATGCTTGGGCAGCAACAGGGTAATGAGCTTGTACATCAAGCGCTGCAAGCGTGGCGGGCGCGGCAGGTGCGAGGAAACCTGCCGCGTGTCGGCCAGGGCTTGGGCACTGGTAGGGGCGCTGGCGTGCTTGGCGATCCACGCCTTGACCTTGGCCCGGAACAACTGCTTGCGGCTCCAGTAATGATGGATCAGGTCCGGGCACTCGCGCACGTTGACGGTGCGATAGGCGGCGATGGACAGGCAGAACTCTTCCAGGGTGTACGCGCCCTGGGCATGGGGAAACAACTCATCCATCAATTCGATGGAGCGATCGAGGATGTGCGCATCCTGCTGGGTAAGGCCCATGACGCCGGAATTGAGGGTCATCATGTCATCGTCGGCCACGCCCATATCCAGCAGGCGCTGGCGCAGAGCAGTGTAGAGGATGCTTTCGTGATTATCGCCGTACTTGGTGTAGAAGGCATTGCACAGCAGGGTGCCGGGCTGGACGCGTTCGAACAGGGCCATGGGCGAATGGTGGAAGAAGGTGTCGGTGTCGATCAGCAGCGCCACCGGGGACTCTTGCAACACTTGGCGCAGCACCACGTGTTTGGTGCGAAAGTGATACCCGTGGGGCTCGCTCCAGCGTTTGCGAGTGGCCTCGTCGAGAGGGCGCACGCGCACCGGCAGCAGGCGATAAGGCTCGGGGTTGTCGCTGAATACCTGAATGTCTACGTTCGCGTCCGGAGTCTCCTGCAGGAACGCAAGTGCGCTGGCGATGCTGAATACCGCCTCCTGGTGGTAGGTCTCGGCACCGAAGACCAGGTAGACCAGTTGCGGACGGGAAGGCGAGGACACTGTATTCATGGACTACGGGGTTCCGTGGGTAACGTAAAACGACAAAGGCCCTCGTCTGGACGAGGGCCTTGGCACAACCGCACAAGCCTTAGCGTGGCAGCTTGAGGTTGTTCCAAATGGCAAGGCTGGGTTCAGCCTGGTTCAGGGTATAGAAATGCAACCCTGGCGCGCCACCTTGCAACAATTGCTCACACATCTCGGTAATGACCTGCTCGCCGAACCCTTGGATGCTTTTGACATCGTCGCCATAGGCTTCCAATTGTTTGCGCACCCAGCGTGGGATCTCGGCGCCGCAGGCGTCGGAAAAGCGCGCCAGCTTGCTGTAATTGGTGATTGGCATGATGCCCGGCACGATCGGGATGTTCACACCCATCGCCCGTACACGCTCGACGAAGTAGAAGTAGCTGTCGGCGTTGAAGAAGTACTGGGTAATCGCACTGTTGGCGCCGGCATTGGCCTTGCGCACGAAATTCTGCAAATCGTCTTCGAAATTGCGCGCCTGGGGGTGCATTTCCGGGTAGGCGGCCACTTCGATATGGAAGTGATCGCCACTTTCTTCGCGGATGAAGCTCACCAGCTCGTTGGCGTAGCGCAGCTCGCCGCTGGCCATGCCCATGCCGGAGGGCAGGTCGCCACGCAGGGCGACGATACGCTGGATGCCGGCTTGCTGGTAATGGGTCAGCAGGCCGCGCAGGTCGTCCTTACTGTCGCCCACGCACGACAAGTGCGGAGCGGCGGGAATTTTGACTTGGCTTTCCAGCTGCAGCACGGTGTTGATCGTGCGGTCGCGGGTCGAACCACCGGCGCCGTAGGTGCAGGAAAAGAAGTCGGGGTTGTAGCTGGCCAGCACCTTGGCGGTGGCCATCAGTTTTTCATGCCCAGCATCGGTCTTGGTCGGGAAGAACTCGAAGCTGTAGCGACGGTCTTGGGACATGGTAATACCCTTGGAAACTCGAAAGCCTGGAAGGCATACGCAATCGATGCGGGTGCCTGGCTTTCTGTGGGAGCTGGCTTGCCTGCGATAGCATCAGCTCGGTGTAACTGGAACACCGAGACGTCTGCATCGCGGGCAAGCCCGGCTCCCACAGAAGAGCCGGCGCCAGCAAGGCCGATCAGTAGCGGTAAGCGTGCGGCTTGAACGGACCTTCAACCGTCACGCCGATGTAGTCGGCCTGGGTCTTGGTCAATTGAGTCACCACGCCGCCGAAGCCGCGGACCATTTCCAGGGCCACTTCTTCGTCGAGTTTCTTCGGCAGTACTTCCACGGTCAGGCGCTCGGCTTTCTGGGCTGGCGACAGGTCGGCGTACTTCTGTTGGAACAGGAAGATCTGCGCCAGTACCTGGTTGGCGAACGAGCCATCCATGATCCGGCTTGGGTGGCCAGTGGCGTTGCCCAGGTTAACCAGGCGGCCTTCGGCCAGCAGGATCAGGTAGTCATCGTTCTGAGGGTCGAACTGGCCGGCACCGGTGCGGTGAACCTTGTGGACCTGCGGCTTCACTTCTTCCCATGCCCAGTTCTTGCGCATGAAGGCAGTGTCGATCTCGTTGTCGAAGTGGCCGATGTTGCACACCACGGCGCGTTTTTTCAGGGCCTTGAGCATGTTCGCATCGCACACGTTCACGTTACCGGTGGTGGTTACGATCAGGTCGATCTTGCCCAGCAGGGCTTTGTCGATGCTTGCTTCGGTGCCGTCGTTGATGCCGTCGATGAACGGTGAAACCACTTCGAAACCGTCCATGCAGGCTTGCATGGCGCAGATCGGGTCGACTTCGGAAACCTTGACGATCATGCCTTCCTGGCGCAGGGACTGGGACGAACCCTTGCCCACGTCACCGTAGCCGATTACCAGGGCTTGCTTGCCCGACAGCAGGTGGTCGGTGCCGCGCTTGATCGCGTCGTTCAGGCTGTGACGGCAGCCGTACTTGTTGTCGTTCTTGCTCTTGGTTACCGAGTCGTTGACGTTGATGGCCGGGATTTTCAGCTCGCCCTTGGCCAGCATGTCCAGCAGGCGGTGTACGCCGGTGGTGGTTTCTTCGGTCACGCCGTGGACGCGGTCGAGGATCTGCGGGTACTTCTTGTGCAGCAACTCGGTCAGGTCACCGCCGTCGTCGAGGATCATGTTGGCATCCCATGGCGCGCCATCCTTGAGGATGGTTTGCTCCAGGCACCACTCGTACTCTTCTTCGGTCTCGCCCTTCCAGGCAAATACCGGGATACCGGCGGCAGCGATAGCGGCAGCGGCCTGGTCCTGAGTCGAGAAGATGTTGCAGGACGACCAACGCACTTCGGCACCCAGGGCAACCAGGGTCTCGATCAGTACGGCGGTCTGGATGGTCATGTGGATGCAGCCGAGGATCTTCGCGCCCTTGAGCGGTTGCTCGGCGGCGTACTTGCGACGCAGGCCCATCAGGGCAGGCATTTCGGATTCGGCGATAAAGGTTTCGCGACGGCCCCAGGCAGCGAGGGACATATCGGCGACTTTGTAGTCGGTGAAATCTGCAGGCGTGATGACAGCGCTCATGAAGAGCCTCCATTCGTAGTGTGCGAATGGGCGCCGTTGTGCGTTTAGTATCAAGCCAGGGCAACCAGGCCGGACAACGCCCCATCCGAGCCTGACAGGTTGAACCTGCTGCAGCGCCCCTCGGACAGGTGGCGGGAGAACGGTATCAACTGAAGATGACCGTTTTGAAGCGGGAGCGATTATAGCCGTGTACGGCGCACTTCCCAAGCCTTTCTGTCGGCGGCATGAAGATCGCTCATGGGGGCGATAGGCAATGGTTCATAGAGCTTGGGACCGCGCTCTGCCATGATGTTGCCCATCATTTCGCAAGACGCTTTGGAGTGACTATGAACTTCCACACCCGCAAATGGGTAAAACCCGAAGACCTTAACCCCAACGGCACCCTGTTCGGCGGCAGCCTGCTGCGCTGGATCGACGAAGAAGCGGCCATCTACGCGATTGTCCAGCTTGGCAACCAGCGCGTGGTGACCAAGTACATCTCCGAAATCAACTTTGTCAGCGCCTCGCGCCAGGGCGATATCATCGAACTGGGCATCACCGCTACCGAGTTTGGCCGCACCTCGATCACCCTGACTTGTGAGGTGCGCAACAAGATCACCCGCAAAAGCATCCTGACCGTGGAAAAATTGGTCTTCGTCAACCTCGGTGAAGACGGCTTGCCGGCACCCCACGGCCGTACCGAAATCAAGTACGTGAAGGACCAGTTCAAGGATGACGGTCTCTCTGAGTAACAACTGCACGGCATGATTTGCGTTACCAGGTTCTACCGCATGGATCTTTCCGAGGCTCTCTCATCACTCAGGCCTACACCCTGTAGAGAGAGCCTCGTGTATGAATGTCTCCAATTCCGTTGTACAGAATCAGCCACTGATACCGCTAAACCTCGATCAAGAGGTGAAGACGCCGTTGGCCAAGGGCGTGGGCGAAAGCAAGTTAAGCGTTTTTCGCCACGGCGACGGGCGTGTGGAGGTGGCGCTGTCACCGCCGCCCCCGGCTCACTTGGTGCTCAGTGGTGGTGGCGCCAAGGGCATCGCTTTTGCGGGGATGGTGCAGGCCCTTGAAGAGGTCGACAAACTGAAAGACATCAAGGTGGTTTCCGGCTCATCTGCCGGTGCGATCTCTGCAGCGCTGCTCGCCAGTGGCATGGACGCCAAGGCCTTCACAGAGTTGTCGAACAATCTCGATCTGCCCAGCTTGCTCAACAGCAAAGACCCGGTCCTGGCCTGGTTGCAGGGTGTCAGTTCCGAGTTTGGCAAGCTCGTCGGCAAGCTGCCTGGCCCGGTGGGTAATATTTCTCAGCTGTTGCTGACCATGTTGCCGCGCCTGCAAACCGAGGCGCAGCCACTGGAGGAATTGATCCGCGATCAGTCGCGTCAATCGGCACTTGCTCATATCGCGAACGTGCCCGCAGCCAAGCGACCGACCGAAGTCACGGAAATCGCCGACCGGCTCAGAGCGGGAGCAGGGCCCACCTTTCGCGACCTGGAGGTGTTGAGCCGCCATATCCCGGCAATCAAGCAGCTCAACATCACCGGTACGGGCATGTTCGATGGCCGCCCGCAATTGGTGGTGTTCAATGCCAGCTTGACGCCGGATATGGATATCGCCCGTGCTGCGCATATTTCGGGTGCACTGCCGGGCCTGTTCAAGAGCCCAACCGAACAAGGTCATGAGTTCCAGGCGCAGGCAGAAGTCACGGCGTTCCAGGACGGCGGCCTGCTGCTCAATACGCCGGCTCCCGGTGTTATCGAACGTTCTTTCCCGGAGAGTCCCCTGAGCAAGGACGAAACGCTGATCGTGAAATTCGAGTCTGAAAAGACCTCTGAACCGCTCAAAACTGGGAGTTTTTTCAGCTTTCTGGGCGATACCTTCACGGCAACCCCGCACACCGCCGCCGAGGCCTACCAGGATGAACGCCTCAAAGCGTTTGCAGAGCAGTCAGTAACCTTGCCGCTGAAATCGGAAAAGGGTGATTTCAGCGGCCTGCTCAACGGCACTGTCAACTTCACCATGACCCCTGAGCAGAAGCTGCATCTGCAGGCCATGGCTCACCAAGCGGTGTCGGTGCATCTGGAGAAGCGCGAACTGGTGCGTGAGCGCCATGAGTTCGCCTCCCTGGACGACGCTGTGATGGCGATGGATGATCAAATGCTTGCCGGCGTGCAGTATGAACTGCAAAAGGATCCAGCCGGCGCAGATGCGCTACGGTTTCGCCAGCAGGCACAACAGGCGTTGCAAGCGTTGGACGCTGCGATCAGCGAAGCCAATCAGTCCAGCATATCGCTGATGATTACGCCGAAGCTGGCCTCGGCGCTACGCAACCTGGATGCCCTGGCCAGCAGGCCCGAGCATATCGAGTGGCTGGGCAAGCGCTTGAATGCGCCGGGCCAACGTAATTTCCAGCAGCTTTTGCAGGTGGGTGCCAAGCTGGCAGCGGGTAACGCACGAGACATGTCCAAAGTGTTTAACAGTGCTGTCGGCGAAATGAAACGACGGGATATGCGGGTGAAGGCCGAGAATTTTACGCGGGAGGTCATCTACCCATCGCTATACCGTCCTGGCCAGCCGGCATCCAACGTTGAACTGTTACAGCGTGCGGCGCGTGACCTAGGGGAGGCGACGACACCGCAAGAGTTCAACAATGTGCTCAACGGCATCATTAAGTACTATCAAGCGCGTAATAAGCCCTGGAGTGTCCCGTTCAGTTCTACCACCGTAGAACAGGCAAAGGCCTGGCGCATTCCCGTTTAGTTGTCGAGCCATTGAACAGCCATCGTTGCGGCAGGTCGTAGTTCCAAGCACCTCTCGGACTCTGGTACATCATGGCCACTCAAGCAGACGGCAAGACCCCCAACCTGTCGCAGGAAGAGCAACAGGACGTCGACAAGAACCAGCCGCCGCGCGCGGCGGTTCTGCACGAAATCATCCGCACCCAGGGCGACCAGGAACTGGAGCGCAGCGTCGCCGCCTTGTGGTGGTCGGCACTGGCGGCCGGGCTCACCATGGGGCTGTCATTGATGGCCATGGGGTTGCTCAATTCGCGCCTGCCAGACGGTGAAGGCTTCAAGGTGATAGCCAGCTTCGGCTATTGCGCGGGGTTTCTCGCAGTGATCCTGGCACGCCAGCAACTGTTCACCGAAAACACCCTGACTGCGGTGCTGCCGGTGATGAGCAAGCCTACCCTGGGCAACGCCGGTCGCCTGTTGCGGCTATGGTCAGTGGTGCTGGTGGGCAACCTGTGCGGCACCTTGCTGGTGGCCTACGTGATGCTGCACTTGCCGATTTTTGACACCAAGACCGACCTGGCCTTCCTCGACATCGGGCGCAAGATCATGGAAAACGATCCCGGGCAGATGTTTGCCAAGGGCATCGTCTCCGGCTGGATGATCGCCACCATGGTCTGGATGATCCCTTCGATGGAAAGCGCGAAGATGTGGATCATCATCCTGATCACTTACCTGATGGCGCTGGGGGACTTCACCCATATCGTCGTCGGCTCGGCGGAAGTGTCGTACCTGGTGTTTGCAGGCGAGTTGCCATGGAAGGACTTCTGGCTGATTTTCGCCGGGCCGACGCTGGCCGGCAATATCATCGGCGGCAGCTTCATCTTCGCACTGATCAGTCACGCACAGATCCGCAGTGAAAGCAGCCTGCCGGGCAAAGCGGTTGCGGATCCAAGGCATCCGCAGCAGATCAGCAAGGATCAGTGAGATTCAGGCGTGGCCTGGGGCTCGTCCTGGGTCACGTATTTGACCAGCTTGCCGATGCTCAAGCCCTGCGACAGGATTGATGACAGCACCACGATGTAGGTGATGCTCAGCAGCAGGTCACGCTCCGGGCCGATCACCAGGGCGAGGCTCAGCATGACTTCGATCTGATGCTGTTCGATGCTCTTGATCATCAGGTATAAAACTTTGACTATCGAATAAAACTAAAAAGGAATGGGTTATGACAGTGGCTTTCTGGTGTGTGTTGATCGCAATTTTTCTGCCATACCTGTGCACGGGTGTGGCCAAGTTCAGTGGCGGCAAGTTCGGGCTGCGGCACAATCACGATCCGCGTGCGTTCCTCGATACCCTCGAAGGCTTCGCCAAACGCGCCCATAGTGCCCAGCTCAACAGTTTTGAAGTAACCCCCGCGTTTGCCGCGGCAGTGATCATCGCGCACCTGGCCGGCACGGCAGAGCTGGTGACGATCAATGTATTGGCGGTGTTGTTTATCACCAGTCGCCTGCTGTACATCATTTGCTACCTGGCGGACTGGGCGATCTTGCGTTCGCTGGTGTGGTTTGTTGGGATGGTGTTGATTGCGAGTTTCTTCTTCGTCTCGATCTAAAGCCTGATGCAAATCCCTTGTGGGAGGGGGCAAGCCCTCTCCCACAATTGGCTATCAGCGCCTGTCAGCTGCCGGCGGGTGCATCCGGCACTTGTGGTAGCGCGGCGCCCTTTGGCCACAACATCCAGATCTGCCCCTGCTGTTTCATATTCCCTGCCAACTCGCCTGCCGCATCACCCGTGCCCCAGAACAGGTCTGCCCGCACTTCGCCGGTGATTGCGCCGCCGGTGTCCTGGGCTGCAACGGGCCGGATGATCGGTGAACCGTCGGGTTTGGTGGTCGACAGCCATAGCAGGCTACCCAGCGGGATCACCTTGCGATCCACCGCCACGCTATAGCCGGCGGTCAATGGCACGTTCAGCGAACCGCGCGGGCCTTCGTTGCTGTCGGGGCGGGCGCTGAAGAAAACGTAGCTGGGGTTGCTCGCCAGCAGCTCTGGAATGCGCTGCGGGTGTGCCTTGGCCCAGGCACTGATGGCGCCCATGGTCACCTCTTCTTTTTTCAGCTCGCCTTGCTCTACCAGCCAACGGCCGATAGGGCGGTACGGGTAGCCGTTCTGGTCGCCATAACCGACACGCAGTTGGCGCCCGCCCGCCAGTTGAATACGCCCCGAACCCTGGATCTGCAGGAACTGCAGGTCCATCGGGTCAGTCAGCCAGGCAATCGGCTTGGCGGTCGAGCCTTGGCTGTTGAGGGTGCTGGCGTCGTCGTAGGGCTTGAGTACGCGGCCTTCCAGGCGCCCGCGCAGACGCTTGCCCTTGAGTTCCGGGTAGATACTCTCGAGGTTGACGATGATCAGGTCATCCGGCACACCGTATACCGGCACGTGGGCGCTGGCGGTTTTGGTCAGGCTGCCAGGGTAGACCGGCTCGTAATAGCCGGTGATCAAGCCATGTGGCGTGTTGTCAGCCGAACGCAGGCCGAATACATCCAGGTGCTCTTTGAGGAAGCCACGGATCGCCACGGCATCGCCCGGTACGCTGGCCGCTGCTGCGCAGGTCGTGCCCCACACCGGGTCGGCTTTGAGGCGCTGGCAGGCGCTGCGCCAGGATTCAAACCCGGCCAGCAAGTCGCTATCGGCAACAACCGGCAAGGCTTCCCAAGGCGCACTCACATAGGTGGCGACGGCGTGAGGCTTGGCTTCTTCTTTGGCGACTTCTGTGTCGGTGTCTTTACCTGCATCGCAGCCGGCCAGCAGCGCGATCATCGGCAGAGCCCACGCCAGGCGGCGGCTCCAGGGTTTCAAGGTGACATTCATCTAAGCAATTCCTGAAACGATTGCCCGTGCGTCGCTGCACGCGGGCAACCCTTATTATTAATAGGGCTATTGGTCTTTGTGGGCGGTGCGAGGATACTGGCCGCCGTTTTCCGTGACCTTGAAGCCATCATGATGTTAAAAAAACTGACCGTTGTACTGCTGGCCTGCCTGGCCTTGTCCGCCTGTGGCGGTGTCGACCCCAATTCCCCTCTGGGCCAGCGCAAGGCGATCTTCAAGCAGATGCTCAAGACCGGCGAAGACCTGGGCGGCATGTTGCGTGGGCGTATCCCGTTCGACGGCGCCAGGTTCGCCGAGGGCGCGATCAAGTTGGATGCCTTGTCCCATGAACCATGGAAGCATTTCCCGAGTGTGCGCGAAGAAGACCACACCAGCGCCAAGGACGATGTCTGGCAAAAACAGGCGCAATTCCAGCAACTGGCCCGCGACCTTGAGGCGGCCACCGGTGAATTGGTGATCGCCAGCCAAGTGCAGCCCTACAAGGCCAGCAACCTCCAGCCTGCGGTGCAGAAAGTCGAAGATGCCTGCAGCGCCTGTCATAAGCAGTTCCGCGACCACTGACCGGGCTTATTCGTCGAGTTCTTCCACCGCGTCCTGCAACTCTTTGCGCGACTCGGCCAGCTTGTCCTTACGCTTGTCGATCTTGTCCGGGTCGCCTTTTTTCATGGCCTTGTCGAGGTCGGCCTGACGGCGGCTGACTTCATGCTTGGCGTCCAGCACCTTGTTTTCACGCTCTTTACGCAAGGACGCATCAGTGCAGTGGGCGGTGACTTCGGCCAGGGCTTTTTCCAGGCCGGCTTGCTGGGCGCTGTTGCCATGGGTCTTGGCCTGGTCTATCTGGGTGCTGATGGCCTGGCGCTTGGCGGCGCAGCCGGTGAGCGGCTGCGCGTCTTCGGCGGCCAGTAGTGGCGTGGCTGTGAAACTTGCGAGGGTCAGCAAGGCAAGGGGGGCGAGAAATTTCATATAAAGCTCCAAGGTCGCAATCAGGTGGCCGGGCGGCGTTCAAAACCCATCTATCCCGGCCCCGCGTAATGTTTCAGCCAAGGCTTGTACCTGCGGGTCGCGAAAAAAAGCGCTGAGTTGCGCCGCGCGTCCCGGGCCGATGCCGTCTGAGGCCAGCCAGGCTTGGGTGTCTTTGGCGACCAATGCCTGCCAGTCGCCTTCCAGGTTGTTGCGCGCCGCCGGCGGTACGCCCAAGGCCTTGAGCCATTGTGAAAAAGGGCGTTGCCGGGCGCTTTGAATACTGTCGAGCACTCGCGCACGGGTGCGATCACCGAAGCCCTCAATGGTAGCAAGCTGCGCCGCATCCAGGGTTAACCAATCGAGAAAGCCTGCGATTAGACCTGCCTGGATCAATATGTTCCAGGTTTCACGGCCCATATGTGGCAAGGCCAGGCCCTGTTTGCCGCTCAGCCAGGTCAGGCGGGCGAGCAATTGATCCTCGCAGCCGTGGTCCAGTTGCCAGCAACTCATGGCGTGAAAGGCCCGGGTATCGGGAACCTGCACATCTACCCTTGTGGTGTTGCGCAGGACCACCTCATCCAGCCGGGGAATCACCTGGCCCGCCAGGCTGATGGACACTTGGTCGCCAGGGCGGATGTCCAGGGTCTTCCAGCGTTTCAATGAGCTGGCGCTGACCCGGCTGACCTGTCGATCATCCAGGCGTACGGGTTCCAGCTCGAGGATGGGGGTAATGCGCCCGGTGCGACCGACCCGGAACTCTACGTTGCGCACCAGCGCCAGGGCTTTCACGGCCGGATACTTCCAGGCCACCGCCCAATAGGGGGCGCTGGCCTGCCAGCGTTCGGCGGGCGCCCGTGCGGCCTGGTGCAGTACCACGCCATCGCTGGCGAAGGGCAGTGGCGCGTTGTACCAATGCGTGCGCCAATGCGCAGCTTTGCTGATGTTCTCGATAGGGTGGCTGTAACGCTGGCTGTCGGTAAAGCCCCAGTGCGCCAACGTGGCCAGGCGTTCGTTGAAATCGCTCGGACCATCGGGCCAGGCCCAGACGAATAAGCCGATCCCTGCTGCCTCGGCATCGCTCAACTGTCGACGGTTCATCAGGCCAGCCACTTTGCTGCGTGCACTGAGCCCACCCCTCATCGATTGCACGTGGTGGTTCAGGCGCCAGTAAAGTTCGCCTTGCAACACCACATTCACCGCGTCTGGCAGCTGTTGCACGATGCTCGGGACCCTGCGCCCTGAGGCCGACCAGTCGTGCCCCAGCAGGCCGTCGCCCCGGCTGATGAGCTGGTGCAAGCGACCCTGTCGATACACCAGCGTCACCGCGACGCCGTCGACCTTGGGCTGGACCCATACATCGCGACGGGTGCTGAGCCAGTCGCTTACTGCCGACTCGTCCAGCAGCTTGCCCAGGCCGGTGTGCGCGACCGGATGGCGTAATGTGCCGCGTGAACTGGCCAGCGGGTTATCAGCCTCCGGCGTAGGTTGGTGGGTGCATTCGCGCCAATGTGCCAGGCGCTGGCGGGCCTGGTCGTAGAGTTCGTCACTGATGGGGGATTGGCCCTGGCGGTGGTAACTGTCGTCCCACTGGCTGACCTGCCTGGCCAGGGTATCGAGTTGCGTACGGGCGTCATCGGGGCACGTTTCTGCCCACGCCCCGCTGGAAAGAACACTGAGAAAAAAAGCCATGAACCTATGCATCATGAGCATCCTTGCTCGAAAAGGGTGCCCAGCCTAAGTCATTCAAGTGCCCACAAAAAAGCCCCGACTGCTCGGCAATGCTGTTCACTTAAGCGGAGCAGCTTTGCGGTTAACCGGATACCGGGTTTTTGACATTTTCACCGCCCTGGGCCTCGCCGGTCTGGGGCGTTTTGTTATGAAGAGCACGCCGATGCTGCCC
>NZ_JYLH01000016.1 GCF_001439685.1 Pseudomonas libanensis | reverse complement strand
GACCTGCCCAAGCCGGTGACTGAGGAGACCAAGCCAAAAGGTGACCTGCCCAAGCCGGTGACTGAGGAGACCAAGCCAAAAGGTGACCTGCCCAAGCCGGTGACTGAGGAGACCAAGCCAAAAGGTGGCCTGCCCAAGCCGGTGACTGAGGAGACCAAGCCAAAAGGTGTCCTGCCCAAGCCGGTCACAGAGGAGACCAAACCGGCCGGTGACAAGCCCAAACCCATCGGCTTTGATGCCAGAACAAAGGAGAATCAGCCAAAGTCAGCCGGCGTGGACGCCAAGCCACAAGCGAATCAGCCCAAGCCAACCGGCGTGGACGCCAAGCCACAAGCGAATCAGCCCAAGCCAACCGGCGTGGACACCAAGCCACAAGGAGAACAGCCCAAGCCAACCGGCGTGGACGCCAAGCCGCAAGCGAATCAGCCCAAGCCAACCGGCGTGGACACCAAGCCACAAGGTGACCAGCCCAAGCCAATCGGTGAGGAAACCAAGCCAAAAGTCGGGCCCCAGCCGCCTGTCCGGCCGGTCCCAAAAGATGTACCCAGGTCGGATGACACCACCTACGGATTCAACTCTACGACTGGCAAGCCGGAAACGACCCTGACATCTGCTTCCGATAAGCCAGAGTTCAACATTTGGGATCAAAAAGGCGTAGACACCTTTGATTTTTCCGGCTTCAAGCAAGACCAGATCATCGACCTGCGCAGTGGTGCGCTTTCCAGCGTAGGCGGCTTGCGGGAGAACGTCAGGATCGGTACCTCGACTGTGATCGAAAACGCAGTGGGTGGTAGTGGCAACGACCGAATCATTGGCAACAGTGCCGATAACGTGCTGATTGGTGGTGCAGGCGCCGATAATCTGGTTGGGGGCGGTGGTTGGAACACGTTTAAGTTCAACGCTTTTGCCGACTCTACCCGCACGCAAGCCGATTTGCTGTTGGACTTCAACACGGGTCAGGACAAGATTGATCTGTCGCAAATGGCCATTGATGGCAAGGTTGCATTTAACTTCGTTGAGGAATACACCGGGAAGGCCGGCGATACCATTATCAAGTTCAACCCGCAAACAGGGCGTTACTTGTTGGCGATAGACTTGGATGGTGACGGCAAGACGGACTTCTTGATCAAGAGCACCCGCATGATCAGCCCGGAAGATGTCATCGGGTTGAACATAAGGGATGCTGGTTATCTGTAACGCTGTAATGGCGAGCTAGCAACCATCGCCTTTGCAGTAAGACAGGGCAGGACTTTTTCATAATGATCAAGTCCTGCTTTTTTGTGCCTGTGAATACGTGATTACCTTTGCCCAACAGTTCCTGATCCTGGTCACACCGCTCTCAGGCAGTGGCCGCCACGCCCCCACGGGACGCACCCAGGAATCGCAGTAATGCGATCAATGGAAAGGCACTGCCCACCAGCATCACGCCCAGCCAACCGCCATGTTCATACACACTGCTGGCAATCGCCGAGCCGAACGCGCCGCCAATGAAGATGCTGGTCATGTACAGCGCGTTGAGACGGCTGCGGCTATTGGCGTCGAGGGCATAGATGGCGCGCTGGCCCAGCACCATGTTCATCTGCACACAGAAGTCCAGCACAACGCCGGTGACCGCAAGGCCGATCACGCTGTACAGCGGGTGCACAAACGCCGGCAGGAAGCTCAATGCCCCTAACAGCATTGCCAGCAACGAGGCGCGATGGGTGTGGCCGGCATCGGCCAGGCGACCGGCGATGGGCGCGGCAATGGCGCCCAGTGCGCCAACCAGGGCGAACAGCGCGATTTCGCTTTGGCTAAGGCCATGGTTACGCGCCAGTTCCAGCGGAGCGGCCGTCCAGAACAGGCTGAAGGCAGCAAACATGCAGCCCTGGTAGAACGCCCGTTGGCGCAGCAGCGGCTGCCCACGCAGCAAGGTAGCCAGGGAGCGCAGCAATTGGCCGTAGCTGGCGCGGTGGTCGGGTTGGCGCTTGGGGATGGTCAGCAGCAGGACCACGCTGATAAGCGCCATTAACGCAGCGGCAGCCATGAACATCGCACGCCAGCCGAAGTGGTCGGCGACTACGCTGGACACCGGCCGCGCCAGCAGGATGCCCAGCAGCAGGCCACCCATGATGCTGCCCACCACCCGGCCGCGGGATTCGGCCGGGGCCAGGTGCGCGGCCAGTGGGATCAGGATCTGCACCGAGACAGAACTGAAACCGATCAGCAATGACACCAGCAGGAACAGATTGGGTTGTTCGATAAACGCAGCACCCAGCAGGCTGGCGATGGCCACCACCGTGGTGAAGATCATCAGCTTGCGGTTTTCCAACAAGTCGCCCAAAGGCACCAGGAAGAAGAGGCCGAGGGCATAGCCGATTTGTGTCAGGGACACGATCAGGCTGGCCATTGTCGGTGTCAGGCCGATATCCGGGGCGATCAGTTCAATGATCGGTTGCGCGTAGTAGATGTTGGCGACGATGGCACCGCAGCAAAACGCGAACAGCATGACCATGCCCCGGGTCATGGTGCCTGTAGCGTGAGAGGTTGGGCTCATGGTGTTCTCATAAAGGCGAAGGACGATGGGGTGGGAGAATAAAGACATGGGCCGGCAGTGAGTAGGGCGCTTGGCGTGATAACTGTCATGCCGCGAAATAATGACTCAACTCAAACCAAATGTGGGAGGGGCGGTCGCACCGCCCCTCCCACAGTTTTGACCGAGTTTATTCAGTCATGACCACTTACTGGCCGCTGTAGATCTGGTCAAACACCCCGCCATCATTGAAGTGGGTCTTCTGCACCGTGCGCCAGTCACCAAAGGTTTTTTCCACCGACAGGAAATCCACCTTCGGGAAGCGGTCGGTGTACTTGGCCAACACCTTTGGGTCCCGTGGGCGCAGGTAATTGTTGGCCGCGATCTCCTGGCCTTCCGGCGACCACAGGTACTTCAGGTAGTCTTCGGCAGCAGTACGGGTACCTTTCTTCTCGACCACTTTATCCACCACCGACACGGGCGGCTCGGCTTCGGCGGACACGCTTGGGTAGACCACTTCGAACTGATCGCGGCCAAACTCACGGGCGATCATTTCTGCTTCGTTTTCGAAGGTCACCAGCACGTCGCCGATCTGGTTGGTCATGAACGTGGTGGTGGCGGCACGGCCACCGGTGTCCAGCACCGGCGCTTGTTTGAACAGCTTGCCGACGAAGGTCTTGGCTTTCTCTTCGTCGCCGCCGTTCTTGAGCACATAGCCCCAGGCCGACAGGTAGGTGTAGCGGCCATTACCCGAGGTCTTCGGGTTGGGAACGATCACCTGCACGCCGTCCTTGAGCAAATCCGGCCAGTCTTTCAACGCCTTGGGGTTGCCCTTGCGCACGATGAACACGGTAGCGGAAGTGAACGGTGCACTGTTGTTCGGCAGGCGCGTCACCCAGTTGTCCGGCACCAGTTTGCCATTGTCGACCAGGGCATTGATGTCGGTGGCCATGTTCATGGTAATCACGTCAGCCGGCAGGCCGTCGATCACCGAGCGTGCCTGTTTGCTTGAGCCACCGAAGGACATCTGCAGCGTTAGCTTGTCGTCTGGGTGTTCGGCTTCCCAATGCTTCTGGAAGGCAGCGTTGTAGTCCTTGTAGAAATCGCGCATCACGTCGTAGGAGACGTTGAGCAGGGTAGTCGCGGCCTGGGCGGAGCCTGCCAAGGCCAGGCTGGCGGCCAGAAGAGAGGCGCTGAGGATTTTTTTCACTGCTCATTCCTTGTTGTTGGAGAAGAGGGGAGGCAATTTGCCAGCGACTATAGCCGGGCCTGCATAGACCTTTAAAGATTAAAACGACCTTTGCTTATTCCAGTTTATGAAAAAGGTTACTGCCACAGCGCGAGCAAAAAGCTGCATTGGGCTCATGGCTGTTCTTCTTGCACGCCGGGCAGTCGGTTTGCAGCTGTTCACCGCGCATGGCACTGGCCAGCTCTGCAGTAAAAATGCCCGTCGGCACCGCGATGATCGAATAACCGGTGATCATCACCAGCGACGAAATCACCTGGCCCAGCGGCGTCTTGGGCACGATATCGCCGAAGCCCACGGTGGTCAGGGTGACGATGGCCCAGTAGATCCCCTTGGGAATACTGGTGAACCCATGTTCCGGGCCTTCGATCACGTACATCAGGGTACCGAATACCGTCACCAGCGTGCACACGCTGACCAGGAACACCACGATCTTCTGCTTGCTGCCGCGCAGCGCCGCCATCAAATAGTTGGCCTGCTTGAGGTACGGGCTGAGCTTGAGCACGCGGAAGATGCGCAGCATGCGAATGATGCGGATGATCAGCAGATACTGCGCATCGCTGTAGTACAGGGCAAGAATGCCGGGGACGATGGCCAGCAAGTCCACCAGGCCATAAAAGCTGAAGGCATAGCGTAGCGGCTTGGGCGAGCAATACAGGCGCAAGCCGTACTCAATGGCGAAGATCAGCGTAAAGCCCCACTCGATATAGGCCAGCAAATCCGCATAGTTCTGGTGGATTTCATCGATGCTGTCGAGCATCACGATCACCAGGCTGGCGAGGATGATCAGCAGCAGGATGCCGTCAAAGCGCCGCCCGGCGACGGTATCGCTTTGGAAAACCATGATATAGAGCCGCTGGCGCCAGTCGTTGTTACTGTCCATAAGTCCTGCCTGAAGCGAATATCGAGCAAGCCTAGGGGGATTCGAACGGACTGTCCATGTGGGGGTTGCGCAGCATTCGCTGGCCGGCGCGCACCAGCCAGCAGGCGAGGATAAACGGTGCGGTCAGCGCAGGCAGGTGCAGGGCGGCGAAGCCCGGGGTTAGCAGGATGGCCAGGCCGATACCCAGCAGTGGCAACCAAGGCTGGCGACGCGACGTGCTCAGGGCCAGGGCGGCCAGCGCGGGGTTATAGCTGTGCAGGCCGAGCAGGGCACCCGTGGGGTCGTTCAGCCACAAGCCGGCCAGCATGCCGAGAGTGGCGCCGCCCAAGGCCCACGCGACGGCGCGACGATTGGCCAGCAGCAAGCCCAGGGCGATCAGTACCCCCGCCAGGGGCTGGTCCAGCAGCATGATTTGCCCAAGGCCGGTGAAGGGCGCGGCGAGCACAGCGACAGTATCGGGCTCGCTCAGTGCAAAGGTGTTCTCAGGGATCTGGCCGAGCAGCAACCAGCCCAGGCCAACAAAGGGCGCGGTGTAGGCGGGCAAGTCCTCGGGCTGGTTCGCGTGTTTCAACCATTGCCGGGTAAGGATCGCGCTCAAGCCTGCGCACGCCAGGATCAGCGGCGGCACCAGCG
Organism: Pseudomonas libanensis; assembly: GCF_001439685.1. GTDB lineage: Bacteria > Pseudomonadota > Gammaproteobacteria > Pseudomonadales > Pseudomonadaceae > Aquipseudomonas > Aquipseudomonas libanensis. The sequence goes on along the minus strand of NZ_JYLH01000016.1, from coordinate 142,061 downwards.
CCGACCAGGCAAAGTGCTGGCTGATCAACAGGCCCAGCAATACGCCGTTGTAGCTATACAGCCCGGCCTGGCGTTCGGCCTTGGGATACCCCCGGCGCTGGGCCGTGAGCAACCCCGCGACGCCCCCCAGCAAGGCACCGCCAAGCAAGGCCGGGGCGCCGATCAGGATCGCCAGCAGGCACAGCAGGCCGCACAGCGGATGGCGCTGCAGGAAGATTTGGCTGAAGCCGTTGAGCAGGGCTTCGGCCCAGTCGGGGCAGGTTGGGTTGTGCATTTGGGTTGAGTCAATAAGACCGAGTTGCCCTCATCGCAGGCAAGCCAGCTCCCACATTTGATTGATGTTCGACACGCGAACTCGATCAAATGTGGGAGCCGGGCTTGCCCGCGATGAGGCCCTGACAGGCGCTAAATCAGCGTCTCGATACGCAACGAATTGGTCGACCCCGGCTGCCCGAACGGCACCCCCGCGGTAATCACCAGGGTATCCCCACGCTGTGCCATGCCCTGGGCCTGGGCGATTTCCAACGCGGTGGAACACACCTCATCCACCTGGCGCAGCCGGTCGTTGACCACCGAGTGCACGCCCCACGCCACGCTCAAGCGCCGCGCCGTGGACAGGTTGGGCGTGAGGTTGAGGATCGGCGCCACGGGCCGTTCCCGTGCGGCGCGCAAGCTGGAACTGCCCGACTCGCTGTAGTTCACCAGCACCGCCACCGGCAGGATGCTGCTGATGCGCCGGATCGCACAGCTGATGGCGTCCGACACCGTGGCATCCGCCTTGGGCCGGCTGACGTCCAGTTGCGCCTGATAGTCCGGGCCGTTTTCCACCTGGCGGATGATCTTGCTCATCATCTGCACGGCTTCCAGCGGATACTCGCCCGACGCGGTTTCCGCCGACAGCATCACCGCGTCCGCACCCTCGGCCACCGCGTTGGCGACATCGGTGACTTCGGCACGGGTCGGCGCCGGGGAGAAACGCATGGACTCAAGCATCTGCGTGGCCACCACCACAGGCTTGCCCAGTTGGCGACACATGCTGATGATGTCTTTCTGGATCTGCGGCACGCTTTCGGCCGGTACTTCCACGCCCAGGTCGCCCCTGGCTATCATGATCGCATCGCTCAGCTCGGCAATTTCCTGCAGACGCTGCACGGCCGAGGGCTTCTCGATCTTGGCCATCAGGAACGCCTTGTCGCCAATCAGCTCGCGGGCCTCGCGGATGTCTTCCGGGCGCTGTACAAACGACAGTGCCACCCAGTCCACGCCCAGTTCCAGGCCGAAGCTCAAGTCGCGGCGATCTTTGGTGGTGAGCGGGCTGAGTTCCAACAAAGCTTGTGGGACGTTTACGCCTTTGCGGTCGGACAGCTCGCCGCCATTGAGCACGGTGGTGTCGATGGCGTCGGCATGCTTGGTGATCACGCGCAGGCGCAGCTTGCCGTCATCGAGCAGCAAGTCCATGCCCGGTTCAAGGGCTGCGATGATTTCCGGATGGGGCAGGTTGACGCGGCGCTGGTCGCCGGGCGTCGGGTCCAGGTCCAGGCGCAGGGCCTGGCCGCGAATCAACTGCACCTTGCCTTCGGCAAAACGCCCGACCCGCAGCTTTGGCCCCTGCAGGTCCATGAGGATGCCCAGTGGGTAGTTCAGCTGGCGCTCCACCTGGCGAATCCACTGGTAGCGCTGGGCATGGTCGGCGTGTTCGCCGTGACTGAAGTTGAGACGGAAGATATTCACCCCGGCTTGCACCAGCTCAAGGATGTCATCGATACCGTCGGTGGCCGGGCCCAGGGTGGCGAGGATCTTGACCTTCTTGTCAGGCGTCATGTTTGGCAGTCTCAAGGATCAGGATGGCACGGAAGTCGTTGACGTTGGTGCGGGTCGGCTCGGTGATGATCAAGTCGCCCAAGGCCTCGAAATAGCCGTAGCCGTTGTTGTTATCCAGCTCGTCGCTGGCCGACAGGCCCAGGGCTTCGGCGCGGGCGTAGCTGCTGGGGGTCATGATGGCGCCGGCGTTGTCTTCCGAGCCGTCGATGCCATCGGTGTCGCCGGCCAGGGCGTACACGCCGGGCAGGCCCTTAAGGCTGTCGGTGAGGCTGAGCAGGAATTCCGCATTGCGCCCGCCACGGCCATTACCGCGCACGGTGACGGTGGTCTCGCCGCCGGACAGGATCACGCAGGGCGCCGCCAGTGGCTGGCCGTGCTGGACAATTTGCCGGGCGATACCGGCATGTACCTTGGCCACTTCCCGCGCTTCACCTTCCAGGTCGCCGAGGATCAGCGGACTGAACCCGGCCCGGCGCACTTTAACGGCAACCGCTTCCAGGGATTGCTGGGGGCGGGCGATCAATTGGAAGTGGCTGCGGGCAAGTACCGGGTCGCCGGGCTTGACCGTTTCCGAGTCAGGGTTTTGCAGCCAGCTGCGCACCGAGGCGGGGGCGTCGATGCCGTAGCGCTTGAGAATCCCCAGGGCCTGCTGCGAGGTGCTGGGGTCGCCGACGGTAGGGCCGGAGGCGATCACCGTTGCCTGGTCGCCCGGCACATCGGAAATCGCGTAGGTGTATACGGTGGCCGGCCATGCCGCCTTGGCCAAGCGTCCGCCCTTGATCGCCGAGAGGTGTTTGCGCACGCAATTCATCTCGCCAATGGTGGCGCCGGACTTGAGCAGGGCTTTATTGATGGCTTGCTTGTCGGCCAGGCTGATGCCTTCGGCGGGCAGGGCCAGCAATGCGGAGCCACCGCCGGAGAGCAGGAAGATCACGCGGTCGTCTTCGGTCAGGTGGCTGATCAACTCCAGCACGCGCTGGGCCACGGCCAGGCCGGCAGCGTCGGGGACCGGGTGGGCCGCTTCGACCACCTCGATTTTCTGGCACGGCGCGCCGTGGCCGTAGCGGGTGACCACCAGGCCCGACACGTCGCCCTGCCAGCAATTCTCGACCACCAGGGCCATGGCGGCCGCGGCCTTGCCGGCGCCGATCACGATCACCCGGCCACTGCGGTCGGCGGGGAGGTAAGGTTCAAGGACTTGCCGGGGGTGGGCGGCGTCGATGGCTGTGGCAAACAGCTCGCGAAGCAGGTGTTGCGGATCGACCGACATAAGCGGGCTCCCGGGGGATTCTTGTTATTAGAGGTGCAGCACATTCAAAGGTGGGAGCTGGCTTGCCTGCGATAGCGTTGGGGCAGGCAACTGATCTGTCACTCAGAGACCGCTATCGCAGGCAAGCCAGCTCCCACACTGGAGTGCATTTCAAGCTTCGTTACTTATCGCGAATCGAGAAATTGGCCATATGCTCCAGGCCCTTGATCAGCGCCGAGTGGTCCCAGTTACCGCCGCCAATGGCCGTGCAAGTGCTGAACACTTGCTGGGTGCCGGCGGTATTCGGCAGGTTGATCCCCAGTTCCTTGGCGCCGGCCAAGGCCAGGTTCAGGTCCTTCTGGTGCAGGTTGATGCGAAAGCCCGGGTCGAAAGTACCCTTGATCATGCGTTCGCCATGCACTTCCAGGATCTTCGACGACGCAAAGCCGCCCATCAGTGCTTCCCGCACCTTGGCCGGGTCGGCGCCGTTCTTGGAGGCGAACAGCAGCGCTTCGGCCACCGCCTGGATGTTCAGCGCGACGATGATTTGGTTGGCGACCTTGGCGGTCTGGCCATCGCCGTTACCGCCCACCAGGGTGATGTTCTTGCCCATGGCCTGGAACAGCGGCAATGCACGTTCGAAGGTCTGCGGTTCGCCACCGATCATGATGCTCAAGGTGCCGGCCTTGGCGCCGACTTCACCGCCGGACACCGGTGCGTCCAGATACTGTGCGCCGGTTTCGTTGATCTTCGCCGCGAACGCCTTGGTGGCGGTGGGGGAGATCGAGCTCATGTCGATCACCACTTTGTTCGGCGACAGGCCGGCGGCCACGCCGTCGGCGCGCAACAGCACGTCTTCGACCTGGGGGGTGTCCGGCACCATGACGATGATGAATTCGGCTTCTTGCGCGACTTGCTGCGGGTTGGCCAGGGCGATGGCGCCAGCGTCGATCAGCGCTTGCGGGGCCTTGCCGTGATGCTCGGACAGAAACAGTTGGTGCCCCGCTTTCTGCAGGTTGGCGGCCATGGGTTGGCCCATGATACCGGTGCCGATAAATCCGATTTTAGCCATGATCAAAATCCTCTCTTAATGTGGGAGCTGGCTTGCCTGCGATGGCATCACCCGCGTATGCCTGATACGCCGAGGTGTCTGCATCGCAGGCAAGCCAGCTCCCACATTGTTTTGTGTTGTGTTGTGTTGTGTTGTGTTGTGTCAGTTGTCAGATGGCGTTATGGGTTTTGAGCCAGCCCAAACCCGCTTCGGTAGTGGTCAAGGGCTTGTATTCACAGCCAACCCAACCCGTGTAGCCAATGCGGTCCAGATGCTCGAACAGGAAGCGATAGTTGATCTCCCCAGTCCCCGGCTCATTGCGCCCCGGGTTATCCGCCAGCTGGATATGGTTGATCACACCCAGGTGCGTCGCCATGGTCCGCGCCAGGTCACCTTCCATGATCTGCATGTGGTAGATGTCGTATTGCAGGAACAGGTTGTCACTGCCCACTTGCTCGCGAATCGCCAGGGCCTGGGCCGTGTTATTCAGGTAGAAGCCCGGGATGTCACGGGTGTTGATCATCTCCATCACCAGCTTGATGCCCGCCGCTTGCAGCTTGTCGGCGGCGTACTTGAGGTTGGCGACAAAGGTCTTTTCCAGGGTTTCGTCGTCCATGCCCTGGGGGCGGATACCCGCCAGGCAGTTGATTTGGGTGTTACCCAGTACCTGGGCGTAGGCGATAGCCAGCTTGACCCCGGCACGGAATTCCTCGACCCGGTCCGGGTGGCAGGCCAGGCCGCGCTCGCCCTTGGCCCAGTCGCCGGCCGGCAAGTTGAACAGCACTTGGCTCAGGCCGTTGGCATCGAGCTGCGCCTTGATCTCGGCGGAGCTGAACTCATACGGGAACAGGTATTCCACGCCTTCGAAGCCGGCATCGGCGGCGGCCTTGAAGCGCGCAAGAAAGTCCTGTTCGGTAAACAGCATGGACAGGTTGGCGGCGAAACGCGGCATAGGGTTCTCCTTAATCGAGCAGGGAAATGGCGGTCGGCGCATCGTTGCCGACCAGGGCCAAGTCTTCGAATTCATTGACGGCGTTGATTTCGGTGCCCATGGAAATATTGGTCACCCGTTCCAGAATAATCTCAACGATCACCGGCACCTTGAATTCTTCGAGCATTTCCTGGGCGCGGCGCAGGGCCGGCTGGATCTGCCCTGGCTCGAACACGCGCAGGGCCTTGCAACCCAGGCCCTCGGCGACGGCCACATGGTCGACGCCATAGCCGTTGAGCTCCGGGGCGTTGAGGTTGTCGAAGGACAGCTGCACGCAATAGTCCATTTCAAAGCCGCGCTGGGCCTGGCGGATAAGCCCCAGGTACGAGTTATTCACCACCACGTGGATGTACGGCAGCTTGAATTGCGCGCCCACCGCCAGTTCTTCGATCATGAACTGGAAGTCATAGTCGCCCGACAACGCCACTACCTTGCGGCTCGGGTCGGCCTTGACCACGCCCAGCGCCGCGGGAATGGTCCAGCCCAACGGGCCGGCCTGGCCGCAGTTGATCCAGTGGCGTGGCTTGTAGACGTGCAGGAATTGCGCGCCGGCAATCTGCGACAGGCCGATGGTGCTGACGTAGCAGGTGTCTTTGCCGAACACCTGGTTCATCTCTTCGTATACCCGTTGCGGCTTGACCGGCACGTTGTCGAAGTGGGTCTTGCGGTGCAAGGTGGCTTTGCGCTGCTGGCAGTCATGCAACCAGGCGCTGCGGTCCTTGAGCTTGCCGGCGGCTTTCCACTCGCGGGCCACTTCGATGAACATGGTCAAGGCGCAGCCGGCGTCGGAAACGATGCCCAGGTCCGGGGTGAACACGCGGCCAATCTGCGTCGGCTCGATGTCGACGTGGATGAATTTGCGCCCTTCGGTGTAGACCTCCACCGAACCGGTGTGGCGGTTGGCCCAGCGGTTGCCGATACCCAACACCACGTCCGACTTGAGCATCGTCGCGTTGCCATAACGGTGGGAAGTTTGCAGGCCGACCATGCCGACCATCAGCGGGTGATCGTCGGGGATGGTGCCCCAGCCCATCAGGGTCGGAATCACTGGGATGCCAGTCAATTCAGCGAACTCCACCAGTAACTCGCTGGCGTCGGCGTTGATGACGCCGCCACCGCTCACCAGCAGTGGGCGTTCAGCCTGGTCCAGCAGCGCCAGGGCTTTTTCGACCTGGATGCGCGTGGCCAACGGCTTGGCCAAAGGCAGGGGCTGGTAGGCGTCGATGTCGAATTCGATTTCAGCCATCTGTACATCGAACGGCAGGTCGATCAGCACCGGGCCGGGGCGGCCGGAGCGCATTTCATAGAAGGCTTTCTGGAACGCGTAGGGCACTTGGCCGGGCTCCAGCACGGTGGTCGCCCACTTGGTCACCGGTTTGACGATGCTGGTGATGTCCACGGCCTGGAAGTCTTCCTTGTGCATGCGAGCGCGGGGGGCTTGCCCGGTGATGCACAGGATCGGGATCGAATCGGCGGAGGCGCTGTACAGGCCAGTAACCATGTCGGTGCCCGCCGGGCCCGATGTGCCGATGCACACGCCGATATTGCCGGCCTTGGTGCGGGTGTAGCCCTCGGCCATGTGCGAGGCGCCTTCAACATGGCGAGCAAGGACGTGATCGATGCCACCCACCTTCTGCAAGGCCGAATACAGCGGGTTGATCGCAGCGCCTGGAATACCGAAGGCGGTATCCACGCCTTCACGGCGCATCACCAGGACGGCGGCTTCGATTGCTCTCATTTTGCTCATGGTTTTGGTGCCTCTTGCGTTTTGTAATTGTATACAAGTGGTGTCGGTGCAAAGTGTATTCACGGCGGGCTGCGCAGGTCAATGCATTTTATGAACGGGCCTTTGCGTCCGTCGGAATGGCTTTTTTCGACGTATGGAGCGTTTGTTTGAAAATATTGTATACAAAAATAAATAGCATTGTGTTCTATTTGTTTGATCGAGCATCTGATCAAACAGAACGCCAAGGCTTTACCCATAACAAAATAAGGACGGCACCTATGAGCGCTTTAACCTTGAAACTCGCGACCCAACTGGCCAGCCAGGCCCTGACCGCTGGCCGCACGATTTTGGCTGCGCCGCTGACGATTGCGGTACTGGACAGCGGTGGTCACTTGATCACACTGCAACGGGAAGACGGCGCCAGCCTGCTGCGCCCGCAAATCGCCATCGGCAAGGCCTGGGGCGCAATCGCCCTGGGCAAAGGCTCACGTTTGCTGGCACTGGATGCCCAACAGCGCCCGGCGTTTATTGCGGCGTTGAACAGCCTGGGGCAGGGCAGCGTCGTGCCGGCACCGGGTGGGGTGTTGATTCGGGATCAGAGCGGCATGGTGCTGGGCGCGATCGGGATCAGCGGGGACACGTCCGATATCGACGAGCAGTGTGCGATCACGGCGATAGAGGGAGTGGGGTTGATGGCGGATGCGGGGGTGTCGGCTTGATTCGTTCTGACTGTGAGTAAGCTATCGCAGGCAAGCCAGCTCCCACATTGACGGTATTCACAGATTCAACTGTGTGAACCCAATCAGTGTGGGAGCTGGCTTGCCTGCGATGCAGGCGACTCGGTCTAGAGTCAAACCCAAATGGCATCCCATAGCGGATAGTCGCCAAATTTCTTTACCAGCCCGGCCCTGAGTGGATTGGCTACGATGTAACGGGCAATTCCCTCCAGGCTTTCCTCCCGACGCACGGCATGATCATGAAAACCCGGTTGCCAGAGGCGACCTTGGCGACCAGCTACGGCATTCACAACTCGGGTGCTCTTGGATTTAACTTGGCGCATCAAGTCGGCGAGCGAACCTTTCTCCAAAGAAATAAGCCAATGGAAATGATCAGGCATTACTACCCAGACCAATGATGTTGCTAGCCCTTTATATTGAGCCATCCTGAATTGTTGTACGACCAGGCGGCCGAGTCTGAAGTCGCTGAAGATGGGTTCGCGTTCAAGCGTGTTGGTGGTAAGTAGGTAAATGCGGTTGGATTCGTTATAGCGGCCGATGCGCAGGCGATTTGAAGCAGGTAGATCGGGCATTCCTTGGCCTCTCTTCAGATGGTGTTCTGAGAGGCTAGACTGAGGGGCTAGGACTGATCGGCAGGCTTTTGGCAGGATGTGTCTGGATGGGCGCTATCGCGGGCAAGCCCGCTCCCACAGGGGATTATGACCATTTTACATTTTGTGTCCGGCGCAAATCCGTGTGGGAGCTGGCTTGCCTGCGATAGCCTCGCTGCGGTCTATCAATCCGGCTCACACCCCTTGAGCACCAACCGAATAATCGTCTGCGCCGCCGCTTCATAATCGGCCTCATCCAGCTTGGCCTTGCCGGTCACCGCCGAAATCTGCCAGTCGAAATCGGCATAGGTCTGGGTGGCTGCCCAGATGCTGAACATCAGGTGGTTGGGGTCAATCGCGGCGATCAGGCCACGGTCAACCCAGTTCTGGATGCAATCGATATTGTGCTTGGCCTGGGCGTTGAGCTGTTCAACCTGCTCGGTGCTCAAGTGCGGGGCACCGTGCATGATTTCGCTGGCAAACACCTTGGAGGCGAACGGCAGGTCGCGGGAAATGCGGATTTTCGAGCGGATGTAGTTGCTCAGCACTTCCTTGGGCTCGCCGTCGGGGTTGAACGGCGTGGAGGCGGCCAGGATCGGCTCGATAATGCTCTCGAGCACCTCGCGGTAGAGGTTGTCCTTGGACTTGAAGTAGTAATAGACGTTGGGCTTGGGCAGCCCGGCCTTGGCGGCGATGTCGCTGGTCTTGGTCGCGGCGAAGCCCTTGTCGGCAAACTCCTCGCTCGCCGCCCGCAGGATCTTTTCTTTGTTGCGCTCGCGAATGCTGCTCATAAACCAGAGGTTTCCTTGCCATGACAGGCGGTTGCGCATGGTAGCACCGGCCATCCGCGGGCCTCAACAATCTGCCCATAACGCCTTGCGCCGCGCTATGCTCGCAGCACCTTTTCTTTACGGATGCCCGATTCATGGCAGGAAGCAGCTTGTTGGTTTTGCTCGACGATATCGCCGCGGTACTCGATGACGTTGCACTGATGACAAAAATGGCCGCCAAGAAAACCTCGGGTGTGCTCGGCGATGACCTGGCGCTCAACGCCCAGCAGGTCTCCGGCGTGCGTGCCGAGCGCGAAATTCCGGTGGTATGGGCCGTGGCCAAGGGCTCGTTTCTCAACAAGTTGATACTGGTGCCCACCGCGTTACTGATCAGCGCCTTCGCTCCCTGGGCGGTGACCCCTTTGTTGATGCTGGGCGGCGCTTACCTGTGTTTCGAAGGTTTTGAGAAACTCGCGCACAAATTCCTGCACAGCAAGGCTGAAGACCAGGCCCAACACGCGCAGTTGGCAGAGGCTGTGGCCGACCCGGCAACCGATCTGGTGGCCTTTGAAAAGGACAAGATCAAGGGCGCGATCCGTACCGACTTCATTCTTTCGGCGGAAATCATCGCCATCACTCTTGGCATCGTTGCCGATGCACAGCTGACTCAACAGGTGATTGTGCTGTCGGGTATCGCCATTGTCATGACCATCGGCGTTTACGGCTTGGTCGCCGGTATCGTCAAACTCGACGACCTGGGGTTGTGGTTGACGCAGAAACCGGGGCAGGCAGCACGCAGTATTGGCGGCGCCATCCTGAGTGCGGCACCCTACATGATGAAGAGCTTGTCGGTGATCGGCACCGCGGCGATGTTCATGGTCGGCGGCGGCATCCTCACCCATGGCGTACCCGTGGTGCACCATTGGATCGAGACCGTCAGTCAGAACACGGGCGCATTGGTCTGGTTGATGCCGACGTTGCTGAACGCGGTGGCGGGGATTATTGCCGGGGCAGTGGTGTTGGCCGTGGTCAGCGTGGTGGGCAAGGGTTGGAAAGCGCTCAGGGCATGAAGTAGCAGGTACAAAAAAGGCCATTCAATCGAATGGCCTTTTTTTATCGGCGCGAATTACTCGGCAATCTGCAACTTGCGCGATTCGGTATAGATGTAGCGCACCTTCTCATACTCGAACGGCGAGTTCATCTGACCATAGCGAAAGCTGGTCTGGTAGCGCTTGTCCACTGCGCGCAGGGCCCAGATTTCCGGGTGGTTGGAACTGACTTCTGACACATTGAGGAAGTTGATCTGGGTCTCGGCGCTGTAGTCGACGATCAGGCCGGTGGTGTCGCGCAGGTTCGACGGGCCGAAAATCGGCAGGACCACGTAGGCGCCGCCGGGCACGCCGTAGAAGCCCAGGGTCTGGCCGAAGTCTTCACTCTGGCGGGGCAGGCCCATGGAGGTGGCCGGGTCCCACAGGCCGGCGACGCCTATGGTGGTGTTGACCAGCAAGCGCCCGGTGGTTTCCAGGGAGCGGTGGCCCTTGAGCTGCAGCAGGCTGTTCAACAGGTTGGGTACATCGCCCAGGTTGTTGAAGAAGTTGCTCACGCCGGTGCGCAGGAAGCTTGGCGTGACATAGCGGTAGCCATTCACCACCGGCAGGAACACCCACTGGTCGAAACGATAGTTGAAGTGGTACACACGGCGGTTCCACGACTCCAGCGGGTCATACACGTTGAGGGCGGTCAGCGATGAGCGTTCGAACTCGCGCTGGTCCAGGCCGGGGTTGAACTTGAGCTTGGTCAGTGGCTCCTTGAAGCCATCGGCATCGACCTTGACCGGTTCATGGGCCTTGCTGTTATCGGCATTGGCCACACCTGCGCACATCAGCGCAGCAAGCAGCAGAAGATATTTAGCCACGGAAGAACTCCAGCATGGCGTCGGCGTTGACGCGGTAATTGAGGTTGCCGCAGTGGCCGCCCAGCGGGTAGACGGTCAAGCGATCGCCGAAGGTTTTACGCAGGAAACCCAGGTCGCCCGGGCCGAGGATCACGTCGTCGGCGTTGTGCATCACGGCGATTTTCGGGCTGTCGCGCAGGTAGTCCTTGAGAGCGTACAGGCTGACTTGGTCAACCAGCTGCAGCAGGCTGCCGCCGTCGGAACGGGCGCGCCACATCGGGATCACTTGTTCGGTGAGGTAGCAGTCGAAGTCGCATTGCAGGGCACGCTTGAGGAACGGCGTGAGGCTGGTGCCTTCGGTGATCGGATATTTAGGCGGGATGATCAGGCCGCGGCGGTTGATCAGGTCCGAGGTAAAGGCGATGTCGGCAGCCGAGAAGCGGAACGAGGTGCCGATCAACATGGCCATCTGTTCGTTGCTCAGGTGCTGCTTGGACTGCTGGAAGTCATAGAGCAGCGCATCGTTGAGGTCGATGTAGCCTTTTTGCTGGAAGTAGCGGGTCAGTTTGCTCAACACCAGCTCATAGAAGGTGGTGGTGTTGTTGATGCCCTTGACCTCGGTCTGTACCAGCTTGTCGAGGTTGGTGATCGAGGTGTAGAGGTTGACCGGCGGGTTGAGCAGCAGCACTTTCTTGAAGTTGAAGGTGCGGCGTGTTTCGTCGAGCTTGCTGACGAACGCTGCATCCAGCGCGCCCAGGCTATAGCCGGTGAGGTAGAAATCGGTGACCGGCAGCGAGGCGTTCTGCGCGCGCACGGCTTGCATCACGCGGTACATGTCTTCGGCGTCTTCCTGGGTGATACCCGGGGTGGCGAAGCGCGAGGCAGCGCTGATGAAGTCGAAGCTGGTGGGCGATGACAACTGCACCACGTGGTAGCCGGCCTGGTAATACAGCTTCTTCAGGTATTCGTTGATGCTGCTGTCGAACCGCGCACCGGTGCCGGCGATCAGGAAGATCAGCGGCGCAGCACGGTCCTGCTTGGCGATGCGGTAGGTGAGTTTCTTCACCGCCCAGAAATTGTCCGGCAGGCTGAACTCGCGCTCGGGGCGCATATTCAGGGTGTAGTCGGATTGGTTGATCTCGTCATCGGTCGGCAAGGTTGGCCGAAGATCGGGAGGCGTGGTGGCGATGGTCGCTTCGAACGGGTTGGTCAAAGGGTAGCCATAGCTGGCCTGGTCGATATCGACGGCCAGTGCTGACGCACTCAAAAATAGGCTGCCCAGCAAGGCAGCGCAGCGCAAGGAACGGAGCATGACTTAATCCCTAAGAGGAAACGTGCTGAATGAAGTTCGCAGGCTATGACCACCGCGTTGCCACCGAAGTGCCAGCCTGCGGCACGAAAAGTCGGAAAAAGCGTCGGAATCGGGGGTAATAGTTGCCAGACGATACACTTTGCCGGGCTATGTTGAACAGATATCTGCGCGAACACCTTGCTAACGGCCGCGGTGGGATTAAGCTGAGCGCCGTTTTTGCCTATCGGAGTGCCCCATGTCCCGCCGCTTGCCGTTGATTTTGCTGCTTATTACCCTGCCGTTATGGCTGGCGGCCAGCTATGCCGCACGTTATGGCTTTATGGAGGATGGTCAGTGGGTCGGCCTCTGCGCAGAGGAGGCCAGCCGCTGGGAGTGCCAGGTGCGTGCGAACCTGGGGTTGATGATCCACTTCAAAATGCTGGGCTGGGCGGCGTTGATCACGTCGGTGCTGGCGTTTTTCGTGCCGGGGCGTGTGGGGTGGGGCTTGGCGGTGCTGGGGATGGTGTTCGGGTTACCGGCGCTGGCGTTGTACAACACCACCTTTGCAGTGTTTGCCGTGGTGGTTGCAGGGTTGCGCTTGGTCGGGAAGCCTGGCGGCGCCTGATGTGGCTCATCGCAGGCAAGCCAGCTCCCACAGTTGATTGGGTTCACACATTTCTGTCTGTGAGCACGGTCAAATGTGGGAGCTGGCTTGCCTGCGATAGCGATGTTAAGCCTTGCGCACCCGCAAGCAACGCCACAAAGCCATAACCATCAGCAGGCTTACAATCGCCCAACCCCAAGCCTGCTGGTTCATCAGGCCTTCCCGGTACAACTGCGGCGCAATGCCGGCACCGATAATAAAGGCCAGCAGCGCAATCTCCCGACGCGGTCCGGTTACCGGGCGCACCAGGTACACCAGGGCCGGCAGCACCAGCGCCGCGCTCGGGAAGCTGCGGTAACGCGGGTCAAACACCAGCGCCAGCATCATCACCGCCCCCGCAAACCCGGCAATCGCCACCAGCCAGCCGGCGCGTTGCTCCAGCCAGTCGAACGCGCGTGCGCGCCAGTCGTCACGGGCGCTGAGGGCCAGGGCGGCGTGGGCCAGCACCAGCAGGTTAAGTACCACCAGCAAACCGGCCCATACCCATTCATCGTTGAAGCGTGCGGTGACACGGGTCAGTTCGGCCCAGGTGCCAATGGAGCAGGCTGCAACGGCGCCCAGCAAGGGCAGCAGCAGCGCCGAGCGCGGGTTGCGCACACGGCCACCGAGCACCAGGGTGCCGAGCAGGATGAGCCCGCCCACGCCCAGCCACAGCGGCCAGTACGGCACATTGGTTACGGGGCCGGCGAGGATGGCTTTGTCCTGGCGGTCTGCATCGAACAGCCCCCAATACCCGCCGACGGCACCTTCACTCGCACGTTTCCACGGTTGGTCAAAGGCTTCGATCAGGTTGTAGCGCCAGCCATTGGCTTCGGCCATGGCCACGAAGCCACGCATGAACTTGGCCTCATTGACCCGGCTTGGCACGGCGGTTTCGCGCTGGCGGCCCTCGCTGGGCCAGCCGGTCTCGCCGATCACGATGTCCTTGGGCGCGAACTTATGGCCGAAGGTCTGGCGCACATCGCCCACGTGCTTGAGTGCCTGGTCGATGCCGGACGGGTCATCTTCCCAGTACGGCAGCAGGTGAATGGTGAGGAAATCCACCGCCGGGGCGATTTCCGGGTGTTGCAGCCAGAACTCCCAGACATCGGCATAGGTGACCGGCTGTTTGATCTGGCTTTTGACTGTTTGAATCAGCGCCACCAATTGCTTGGCGGTCACTTCCTTGCGCAACAGGGCTTCGTTGCCGACGATCACTGAGGTGACGATGTCAGGATTGGCGTTGGCAGCAGCGATCAGCTCGTTGATTTCTTTCTCGGTCGCCACCGGATCGCTGCTGACCCAGGCCCCGGCCATCACTTTCAAGCCATGCTTGCGCGCCAGGTCCGGCAAGGACTCCAGGCCCGTCATGGAGTAGGTGCGAATGCATTCAAAGCGCGTGGCAAGCAGCGCCAGGTCGGCGTCCATGCGCTCGGGGCGCAGCTTGAACGGCTGGTCGAAGGGCGATTGGTCCTTGTCGAACGGCGTATAGGACGCACATTGCATCTTGTGGCTGGCGCTGGCGACGTCCGGCAACACCACCGGCCGGCCGAGGCCGTACCAGTAGCCGACAAGGGCGAGCAAGCCGAGGATCAAGGCGAGGAAATAGGGCAGGGCAGGGAAGCGGGCAGTTGCGGGCATGGTCAGCTTATCTGGGGGAGCAAAGGCGCGCATCTTACCCGCAATTGACTCCTTTCAGTGGAGCTGCATGATTTTGACATGCAAAGTTCGGGCGGGATTCTGGCGTCAAATTGTAGGAACTCTCCTGCTGGCTATGTGATGTCGTTTCTTGCTCAGCCGAGGTCGCTGGCAGAGCAGGTCCATGGACCCGGCAGGTTGATTATCGAAGGGTCAGAACTCCACTGATGTCTTGGGCAACCGGATCGATGCGCGTGAAGGAGGCGCGGTGCACCCTATAACAACAGTTTGACGTCGCTCGGCATCCGTCGGGCGCAGCACTTTCGGGGAAGTACTATGAAGATGCGACGACTCTTGGGCGCAGCTGCCACGTTGGTAGTTGCGATGGGCTCCACACTGGCCAGCGCCGACAGCAAGACCCTGAGCCTCGGCTACGTGGACGGTTGGTCCGACAGCGTGGCCACCACCCATGTGGCGGCAGAAGTGATCAGGGAAAAACTTGGCTACGACGTGAAGCTGCAAGCCGTCGCCACCGGGATCATGTGGCAGGGCGTCGCCACCGGCAAACTCGATGCCATGCTCTCCGCCTGGCTACCCGTGACTCACGGCGAATACTGGGCCAAGAACAAAGACAAGGTGGTCGACTACGGCCCCAACTTCAAGGATGCGAAGATCGGCCTGATCGTGCCGGAGTACGTCAAGGCCAAATCCATTGAAGACCTCAAGACCGATACCACCTTCAAGAACAAGATCGTCGGCATCGACGCCGGTTCAGGCGTAATGCTCAAGACCGACGAAGCCATCAAGCAATATGGCCTGGACTACAAGCTGCAAGCCAGCTCAGGCGCGGCGATGATCGCCGAACTGACCCGTGCCGAAGACAAGCAGGACTCCATTGCCGTGACCGGTTGGGTGCCGCACTGGATGTTTGCCAAGTGGAAACTGCGTTTCCTGGACGACCCCAAAGGGATTTATGGTGCTGCTGAAACCGTCAACAGCATCGGCAGCAAGGGCCTGGAGAAGAAGGCACCGGAAGTGGCGGCTTTCCTGAAGAAATTCCAGTGGGCCTCCAAGGATGAGATCGGCGAAGTCATGCTCGCGATCCAGGAAGGCGCCAAGCCTGATGCGGCGGCCAAGGATTGGGTGGCCAAGCACCCTGAGCGCGTAGCTGAATGGACCGCTAAATAAAAGCCACTGATGCACCCTTGTGGGAGGGGGCTTGCTCCCGATAGCGGTATGTCAGTCACAGATTTTTTGACTGGTGCACCGCTATCGGGAGCAAGCCCCCTCCCACACTGGTTTCGTACTGCCTCAAATCTTCCTGCGCTTTGGCCATCCCTCGCTACACTCGATCTACTACTAAGGTCGTCTGGAACCCTTTCCACAGCCGCATACAGTGGATACGTTCCAATAATAAAAAAGCTGTGCTGCGAGGATAAAAACAATGAACGACAGCATTTACCTCTCGATTCAAAACAGCCCGCGTTTCAAGGAGCTGGTCAGGAAAAGGGAAAGGTTCGCCTGGATTCTCTCGGCGATCATGCTAGGGCTTTACTCCGGTTTCATCCTGTTGATCGCCTACGGGCCGCAAGTACTGGGGGCCAAACTCAGCCCCGGTTCATCCATCACCTGGGGCATCCCTATCGGGGTTGGGCTGATTGTCTCGGCCTTCATCCTCACCGGCATCTATGTGCGACGCGCCAACGGCGAATTCGACGACCTGAACAATGCGATTCTCAAGGAGGCTGCGCAATGATCCGTCGTCTATTGGCTGTATTCGGCGCTAGCGTCTTTGCACCCGCCGTTTGGGCGGCAGATGCATTGACCGGTGAAGTGCACAAGCAACCGCTGAATATCGCAGCGATCCTGATGTTCGTGGCCTTTGTCGGCGCGACGTTGTGCATCACCTACTGGGCGTCCAAGCGCAACAAGTCGGCGGCCGACTACTATGCGGCAGGCGGCAAGATCACCGGCTTCCAGAACGGCCTGGCGATTGCCGGCGACTACATGTCGGCGGCGTCCTTCCTGGGTATTTCCGCGCTGGTGTTTACCTCTGGCTACGACGGCCTGATCTACTCGATCGGCTTCCTGGTGGGCTGGCCGATCATTTTGTTCCTGATCGCCGAGCGCCTGCGTAACCTGGGCAAATACACCTTTGCCGACGTGGCGTCCTATCGCCTCGGGCAAACCCAGATCCGCAGTCTGTCGGCCTGTGGCTCCCTGGTGGTGGTGGCGTTCTACCTGATCGCGCAGATGGTCGGTGCGGGCAAGCTGATCCAGCTGCTGTTCGGCCTGGACTATCACGTGGCGGTGATCCTGGTCGGCATCCTGATGTGCCTGTACGTGTTGTTTGGCGGCATGCTGGCGACCACCTGGGTGCAGATTATCAAGGCAGTGCTGTTGCTGTCCGGTGCCTCGTTCATGGCGCTGATGGTGATGAAGCACGTCAACTTCGATTTCAACATGCTGTTCTCCGAGGCGATCAAGGTTCACCCTAAAGGTGAAGCGATCATGAGCCCGGGCGGCCTGGTGAAAGACCCGATCTCGGCATTCTCCCTGGGGCTGGCCCTGATGTTCGGTACCGCCGGCCTGCCCCACATCCTGATGCGTTTCTTCACCGTGAGCGACGCCAAGGAAGCGCGTAAGAGCGTGCTGTACGCTACGGGCTTCATCGGCTATTTCTATATCCTGACCTTTATCATCGGCTTCGGCGCGATCCTGCTGGTCAGCACCAATCCGGCGTTCAAGGATGCGGCAGGCGCCTTGCTCGGCGGTAACAACATGGCGGCGGTGCACCTGGCTAACGCGGTGGGTGGCAGCATCTTCCTGGGCTTCATCTCGGCCGTGGCCTTCGCCACCATCCTCGCGGTGGTTGCCGGCTTGACCCTGGCCGGTGCCTCGGCGGTATCCCATGACCTGTACGCCAGCGTGATCAAGAAAGGCAAGGCCAACGAGAAAGATGAGATTCGCGTGTCGAAGATCACCACCATCGCCCTGGCGGTGCTGGCTATCGGCCTGGGTATCCTGTTCGAAAGCCAGAACATTGCGTTCATGGTCGGCCTGGCGTTCTCGATTGCCGCCAGCTGTAACTTCCCGGTGCTGCTGCTTTCCATGTACTGGAAAAACCTCACCACCCGTGGCGCCATGATCGGTGGCTGGTTGGGCTTGATCAGTGCCGTGGGCCTGATGATCCTCGGCCCGACCATCTGGGTCTCGATCCTGCACCATGAAAAAGCCATCTTCCCGTACGAGTACCCGGCGCTGTTCTCGATGATCATTGCGTTCATCGGCATCTGGTTCTTCTCCATCACCGACAAGTCGGCGGCGGCAGAGAAAGAGCGTGCGCTGTACTTCCCGCAGTTTGTGCGTTCGCAGACTGGCCTGGGGGCGAGTGGGGCGGTTAATCACTAAGTCGTAAGCTGCATAAGAGATACCCCGGTCGCAAGGCCGGGGTATTTTTTTGCCTGGGCTGGCCTCATCGCGGCATGGGTATCTACACAACTTTGGCGTGGCCCTGAACCTGTGGCGAGGGAGCTTGCTCCCGATGGGGGCCTGACAGCCGACCAGGATGTTGGATCAGACCGAGTACATATCCGTTGCTGCGGTAACGGCCACTTAGGGTTACGCCCTTACGGCGTGTCACTTTTGTAAAGGCACAAAAGTAACCAAAAGGCCTTCGCCCCAACACTCGGCACCTCGCTTAGGCTCGGTGTGCCCGAACGCAGGCTTGAATCCGTGGGCCGCCGCCACGCGCCATCCATGGCGCGGGGCGGCTAACCCGGCGTCCTGCCGGGTTACCCACGGCTTCAAGCCTGCGTTCGGCCAGCGTGTTTGACGGGGCGCCAGAGATCAAGATCAAGATCAAAAGCCACAGCCACAGCCACAGCAACAGCAACAGCGCAAGAGCAAGCAGTTGTGTAGATACCTATGCTCATCGCGGGCAAGCCCGGCTCCCACACTGGCCGTGTCCTCCTGTTGGAATGCGCTCTAATGTGGGAGCTGGCTTGCCTGCGATGGCGGTAGATCAGGCCACACAAACAAAAACGGCCTCCACTGAGGGAGGCCGTTCTCATGACAAACAAGCAGTTAAGTGCTTACTTGCGATCTTCCAGCTTGGTAATGTCACGCGACTCGTAGCCGGTGTACAGCTGGCGCGGGCGGCCAATCTTGTACGGGCTGGAGAGCATTTCCTTCCAATGGGAGATCCAGCCCACAGTCCGCGCCAGGGCGAAGATCACGGTGAACATGCTGGTTGGAATGCCGATCGCCTTGAGGATGATCCCCGAGTAGAAGTCGACGTTCGGGTACAGCGAGCGTTCGATGAAGTACGGGTCGGTCAGGGCGATCTCTTCCAGGCGCATGGCCAGTTCGAGTTGCGGATCGTTCTTGATGCCCAGTTCTTTCAACACTTCGTCGCAGGTCTGCTTCATCACGGTGGCACGTGGGTCGCGGTTCTTGTAGACCCGGTGACCGAAGCCCATCAACTTGAACGGGTCGTTCTTGTCCTTGGCCTTGGCAATGAACTTGTCGATGTTGGAGACATCGCCGATTTCATCGAGCATGGTCAACACGGCTTCGTTCGCACCGCCGTGGGCAGGGCCCCACAGTGCGGCGATGCCGGCGGCGATACAGGCGAACGGGTTGGCACCCGAAGAGCCGGCCAGGCGTACGGTGGAGGTGGAGGCGTTCTGCTCGTGGTCGGCATGGAGGATGAAGATACGGTCCATGGCCTTGGCCAGCACAGGGCTGATCGGTTTGATCTCGCACGGGGTGTTGAACATCATGTGCAGGAAGTTTTCCGCGTACGTCAGGTCGTTGCGCGGGTACATCATGGGCTGGCCCATGGAGTACTTGTAAACCATTGCGGCCAGGGTCGGCATCTTGGCAACCAGGCGGATCGCGGAAATTTCGCGATGCTGCGGGTTATTGATGTCCAGGGAGTCGTGATAGAAGGCCGACAGGGCGCCGACCACGCCGCACATGACGGCCATCGGGTGGGCGTCGCGACGGAAGCCGTTGAAGAAGGTCTTCAACTGCTCGTGAACCATGGTGTGGTTCTTCACAGTGCTGACGAACTGGGCTTTCTGCTCGGCTGTTGGCAATTCGCCATTTAACAGCAGGTAGCAGGTTTCCAGGTAGTCCGATTGTTCAGCCAGTTGCTCGATCGGGTAACCGCGATGAAGCAGAATGCCATTGTCACCATCGATATAGGTGATCTTCGACTCGCAGGACGCGGTCGACATGAAGCCTGGGTCGAAAGTAAAACGGCCCGTGGCCGTCAGGCCCCGTACGTCGATAACATCGGGACCAACGGTGCCGGTTAAAATGGGCAGCTCGACGGGGGCTGCGCCCTCGATGATCAACTGCGCTTTTTTGTCAGCCATGTGGCCTCCTATTTATGCTTCAAATCATCAGACAGACCCCCCACGCAGGGCCCGCACCACTATATTGATATAAATCCAGATGTCAATTTGCCTAAAGTCTTGCGCCAGAAGGCTTTAACCGTACTTTTTCGTCGAAAATGACTGCCATTTACGCCTTTTATCCCGTCAGCGCAATCAGCTATTAGGGTGAGGTGTGCGCGTTGTCATTAGTAACCTAACTGTCTATACTCGGCCACCGACCGCCAAGGGCTTTTGGGCTTGCTTTCATTGGGGGTCGCACTCCCTGGGTGGTGCTTACCTGACCAGTCGCACTCCCCAACAACTTTGCCCTGATTGTTAGGGGCTCTTCAGTGTGAAAAAAAGCCGTGAATAGCCAACGACCTGTAAACCTAGACCTAAGGACCATCAAACTCCCCATCACCGGCGTTACGTCGTTCCTGCACCGTGTTTCCGGCATCATCCTGTTCCTGGGCTTGGGCATCATGCTTTATGCATTGAGCAAATCCCTGGGTTCCGAGGAAGGATACGCCGAGGTGAAGGCATGCTTGACCAGCCCGCTGGCCAAGTTCGTAGCATGGGGTCTCTTGTCCTCTCTGCTGTATCACCTGGTAGCCGGTGTGCGCCACTTGATCATGGACATGGGCATCGGTGAGACGCTGGAAGGCGGCCGCCTGGGCTCGAAAATCATCATCGCCATTTCCGTGGTGCTGATCGTTCTGGCAGGAGTTTGGATATGGTAACCAGCGTTACGAATCTGTCGCGTTCGGGCCTCTATGACTGGATGGCACAGCGTGTGTCTGCGGTCGTTCTCGCGGCTTATTTCATTTTCCTGATCGGATACCTCGTCGCAAACCCGGGTATTGGCTATGAGCAATGGCATGGCCTGTTTTCCCATAATGCGATGCGAATCTTCAGTCTGCTGGCACTTGTAGCCCTGGGCGCCCACGCCTGGGTTGGCATGTGGACCATCGCGACTGACTACCTGACGCCGATGGCGCTGGGCAAGTCCGCGACTGCAGTACGTTTCCTCTTCCAGGCAGTATGCGGCGTCGCGATGTTCGCTTACTTCGTCTGGGGTGTGCAGATTCTTTGGGGTATCTGATTCATGGCTAACATTCCAACTATTTCATTCGACGCCATCATCATTGGTGGCGGCGGTGCGGGCATGCGCGCTGCGCTGCAGCTGGCCCAGGGTGGTCACAAGACTGCCGTGATCACCAAGGTGTTCCCAACGCGCTCCCACACCGTATCGGCCCAGGGTGGCATCACCTGCGCCATCGCGTCCGCCGACCCGAACGATGACTGGCGCTGGCACATGTACGATACCGTCAAGGGTTCCGACTACATCGGTGACCAGGACGCTATCGAATACATGTGTCAGGAAGGCCCGGCCGCGGTGTTCGAGCTGGACCACATGGGTCTGCCGTTCTCCCGTACCGAGCAAGGTCGTATCTATCAGCGTCCATTCGGCGGCCAGTCGAAGGACTACGGTAAAGGTGGCCAGGCTGCCCGTACCTGCGCCGCGTCCGACCGTACCGGTCACGCGCTGCTGCACACCCTTTATCAGGGCAACCTGAAAGCCGGTACCACGTTCCTGAACGAGTACTACGCGGTTGACTTGGTCAAGAACGCACAAGGCGAGTTCGTCGGTGTGATCGCTATCTGCATCGAAACCGGTGAAACCACCTACATCCGCGCCAAGGCTACTGTTCTGGCGACCGGCGGTGCAGGCCGTATCTACGCGTCTACCACCAATGCCCTGATCAACACCGGTGACGGCGTCGGCATGGCACTGCGTGCCGGTGTACCGGTACAAGACATCGAAATGTGGCAGTTCCACCCGACCGGCATCGCCGGCGCCGGTGTGCTGGTAACCGAAGGTTGCCGTGGTGAAGGTGGCTACCTGATCAACAAGCATGGCGAGCGTTTCATGGAGCGTTATGCTCCGAACGCCAAAGACTTGGCTGGCCGTGACGTTGTGGCCCGTTCGATGGTTAAAGAGATCATCGCCGGTAACGGCTGTGGCCCGAATGGCGACCACGTACTGCTCAAACTCGATCACCTCGGTGAGGAAGTGCTGCACAGCCGCCTGCCAGGTATCTGCGAGCTGTCCAAGACCTTTGCCCACGTTGACCCGGTGGTTGCTCCGGTGCCGGTTGTTCCGACTTGCCACTACATGATGGGCGGCGTGCCGACCAACATTCACGGCCAGGCAATCACCCAGAACGCCGAAGGCGTGGACGAGATCATCCATGGTCTGTTCGCGGTAGGCGAAGTGGCTTGCGTATCGGTCCACGGTGCCAACCGCCTGGGTGGCAACTCGCTGCTCGACCTGGTGGTATTCGGTCGCGCTGCCGGCCTGCACCTGGAAAAGGCCCTGACCGACGGCATCGAATACGATGACGCGACAGACGCCAACATCGAGGCCGCCCTGGCGCGCCTGAATGCTCTGAACGAGCGTACCGATGGCGAAGACGTGGCAACCCTGCGTCGCGAACTGCAAAACTGCATGCAGAACTACTTCGGTGTGTTCCGTACCGGCGAATACATGCAGAAGGGCATTGCCCAGTTGGCCGATCTGCGCAAGCGTATCGCCAACGTCAAGATCAACGATAAGAGCCAGGCGTTCAACACCGCTCGTATCGAAGCCCTTGAGCTGCAAAACCTGCTGGAAGTGGCTGAAGCGACGGCGATCGCCGCCGAGGTTCGTAAAGAATCCCGTGGCGCCCACGCCCGTGAAGACTTTGAAGATCGCGATGACGAAAACTGGTTGTGCCACACCCTGTACTTCCCGGGTGACAAGCGCGTGACCAAGCGTGCCGTGAACTTCTCGCCGAAGACGGTTCCGACGTTTGAACCGAAGATTCGGACTTACTAAGGGTGGCTGCCATGTTGAAAGTCAGTGTTTATCGCTACAACCCTGATCAGGACGCCGCGCCGTTCATGCAGGAATTTTCGGTCGATACCGGTGGTAAAGACCTGATGGTGCTGGACGTGCTGGCCCTGATCAAGGAGCAGGACGAGGGTTTCTCCTATCGTCGCTCTTGCCGTGAAGGTGTCTGCGGCTCCGACGGCATGAACATCAATGGCAAGAACGGCCTGGCGTGCATCACGCCGCTGTCCGCTGTTGTCAAAGGTAACAAGCTGATCGTTCGTCCTCTGCCAGGTTTGCCGGTTATCCGTGACCTGGTCGTCGATATGAGCATCTTCTACAAGCAATACGAGAAAGTTAAGCCGTTCCTGCAGAACGACACGCCGGCTCCGGCCATCGAACGTCTGCAGTCCCCGGAAGAGCGTGAAAAGCTCGATGGCTTGTACGAGTGCATCCTGTGCGCTTGCTGCTCGACTTCGTGCCCATCCTTCTGGTGGAACCCGGACAAGTTCCTGGGCCCTGCTGCCCTGCTGCAAGCGTACCGCTTCCTGGCAGACAGCCGTGATACCAAGACGTCCGAGCGCCTGGCTTCGCTGGATGACCCGTTCAGCGTATTCCGCTGCCGCGGGATCATGAACTGCGTCAACGTATGTCCCAAGGGCCTGAACCCGACTAAGGCCATTGGTCACATCCGTAACATGCTGCTGCAGAGCGGCGTGTAACTGACGTTGTAGTAATAGCAGGACCGTTGTGCCCGTAAATGCTGCGGCGCAGGCTTCAACCGGCGCCGTAGTTTTAACTTGAGCAGCGACTTACAAAGCCGCGGCTCTTATTTTGAAGAAATGAGACAAGCAGGGGCATTCGGGTTGGTACCCGAACTATCAGCGTGATCCTAAGTGGCTTGTTTTGGTCGCTGCACTTGGCCTTTTGCAAGCAGACTCGGTGTTTTCGCCGGTGGTGTCCCCAAATCGAGGGTGACCAAGCATGCAAGAAAGCGTGATGCAGCGCATGTGGAACAGCGGCTATCTTTCAGGTGGTAACGCTGCCTATGTGGAAGAGCTTTATGAGCTCTACCTGCACGACCCTAACGCTGTGCCAGAAGAATGGCGCACCAAATTTCAGACGTTGTCTTCAGACGGCAACGCTGCCACCGATGTATCGCACGCAACAATTCGCGATCAGTTCGTGCTGCTGGCAAAGAACCAGCGCCGCGCCCAGCCGGTTTCCGCCGGCAGCGTGAGCAGCGAGCATGAGAAGAAGCAAGTTGAAGTACTGCGACTGATCCAGGCCTACCGTATGCGTGGCCACCAGGCAGCCCAGCTTGACCCGCTGGGGCTGTGGCAGCGTCCTGCACCTGCAGACCTGTCGATCAATCATTACGGCTTGACCAATGCCGATCTTGATACGACCTTCCGTGCCGGCGACCTGTTCATCGGCAAAGAGGAAGCGAGCCTACGCGAAATTCACGAAGCGTTGCAGCAGACATATTGCCGCACCATCGGCGCTGAATTTACGCACATCACCGATTCCGAGCAGCGCCACTGGTTCCAGCACCGCCTGGAAGGCGTGCGTGGCCGCCCGGTATTGTCCGCCGATGTGCGCAGCCATTTGCTGGAGCGCGTGACTGCAGCCGAAGGCCTGGAGAAATACCTGGGCACCAAATACCCAGGCACCAAGCGTTTCGGCCTGGAAGGCGGCGAAAGCCTGATTCCGATGCTCGACGAACTGATCCAGCGTTCCGGCTCCTACGGCACCAAGGAAGTCGTGATCGGCATGGCTCACCGTGGTCGCCTGAACGTGTTGGTCAACACTTTCGGCAAGAACCCGCGTGAGCTGTTCGACGAGTTCGAAGGCAAGAAGAAGGTCGAGCTGGGTTCCGGTGACGTTAAGTACCACCAGGGCTTCTCGTCCAACGTGATGACCACCGGCGGTGAAGTTCACCTGGCCATGGCGTTTAACCCGTCCCACCTGGAAATCGTTTCGCCAGTGGTCGAGGGTTCGGTACGTGCTCGCCAGGATCGTCGTAACGATGCCACCGGTGAGAAGGTCCTGCCGATTTCCATCCACGGTGACGCGGCATTCGCCGGTCAAGGCGTGGTCCTGGAAACGTTCCAGATGTCGCAGACTCGCGGCTTCAAGACCGGCGGTACCGTTCACATCGTCATCAACAACCAGGTCGGCTTCACCATCAGCAACCCGTTGGATGCGCGCTCCACCGAGTACGCCACCGACGTTGCCAAGATGATCCAGGCGCCGATCCTGCACGTGAACGGCGATGATCCGGAAGCCGTGCTGTTCGTGACCCAACTGGCCGTCGACTACCGCATGCAGTTCAAGCGTGATGTGGTGATCGACCTGGTTTGCTACCGCCGTCGCGGTCACAACGAAGCGGACGAGCCAAGCGGCACCCAGCCATTGATGTACCAGCAGATCACCAAGCAGCGCACCACCCGTGAGCTGTACGCTGAAAGCCTGACCAAGGCCGGCGTGGTTGACGATGCGCGTGTTCAGGCGAAAGTCGACGAATACCGCAACGCCCTGGACAATGGCCTGCATGTAGTAAAAAGCCTGGTCAAGGAGCCGAACAAAGAGCTGTTCGTTGACTGGCGCCCATACCTGGGTCACACCTGGACTGCGCGTCACGATACGTCCTTCGACCTGAAGACCTTGCAGGAACTGTCCGCCAAGCTGCTGGAAATTCCCGAAGGCTTCGTCGTACAGCGCCAGGTTGCGAAGATCTACGAAGACCGTCAGAAGATGCAAGCCGGCGGCCTGCCGATCAACTGGGGTTACGCTGAAACCATGGCGTACGCGACCCTGGCGTTCGAAGGTCACCCGATCCGCATGACCGGCCAGGACATCGGCCGTGGTACGTTCTCGCACCGTCACGCGGTTCTGCACAACCAGAAAGACGCTTCCACCTACATTCCGTTGCAACACCTGTACGAAGGCCAGCCACGTTTCGACCTGTACGATTCGTTCCTGTCCGAAGAAGCCGTGCTGGCGTTCGAATACGGCTACTCGACCACCACGCCTAACGCGTTGGTGATCTGGGAAGCTCAGTTCGGCGATTTTGCCAACGGTGCCCAGGTGGTAATCGACCAGTTCATCACCAGCGGCGAGCACAAGTGGGGCCGTCTGTGCGGTTTGACCATGCTGCTGCCACACGGTTATGAAGGTCAGGGTCCGGAGCACTCCTCGGCCCGTCTGGAGCGTTACCTGCAGCTGTGTGCCGAGCACAACATCCAGGTGTGCGTGCCGACCACCCCGGCGCAGATCTACCATTTGCTGCGTCGCCAGGTGATCCGCCCGCTGCGCAAGCCGCTGGTCGTACTCACGCCGAAATCGCTGTTGCGCCACAAACTGGCCGTCTCGACCCTGGAAGACCTGGCCGAAGGTTCGTTCCAGACCGTGATTCCAGAGATCGACACACTGGACGCCGCCAAGGTCACTCGCCTGATCCTGTGCAGCGGCAAGGTCTACTACGATCTGCTGGAAAAACGCCGTGCCGAAGGCCGCGAAGACATTGCTATCGTGCGTATCGAGCAGCTTTATCCGTTCCCGGAAGATGACCTCATGGAGATCATCGCGCCTTACACCAACCTCACGAACGTGGTGTGGTGTCAGGAAGAACCGATGAACCAGGGCGCCTGGTACAGCAGCCAGCATCATCTGCGTCGCAGCATCGGCAACCACAACAAGGCCCTGGGCCTGGAGTACGCCGGTCGTGATGCTTCTGCTGCACCTGCCTGTGGTTATGCGTCGATGCACGCCGAGCAGCAGGAAAAACTGCTGCAAGATGCTTTCACTGTTTAACGCCTTCGCGCTGACTGAAACCGAATTTTAAGGACCTACAGATAATGGCTATCGAAATCAAAGCCCCGTCATTCCCGGAATCGGTTGCCGATGGCACCGTTGCCACCTGGCACAAGAAACCAGGCGACGCCGTCAAGCGTGACGAGCTGATCGTTGACATCGAGACTGACAAAGTCGTACTCGAAGTGTTGGCTGAAGCTGACGGCGTACTGGGCGCAATCGCTGATGGTGCCAATGAGGGCGACACCGTACTGTCCAACCAACTGCTGGGCTCGATCGAAGAGGGTGGCGCTGCCGCCGCGCCGGCCGCTGCTGCTCCGGCTGCTGCGCCTGCCGCTTCGGCGCCTGCCGCCGCACCGGCTGCCGGTGGCGAAGATCCAATCGCTGCACCGGCTGCACGTCAACTGGCTGATGAAAACGGCATCAACCTGGCGTCCATCAAGGGCACCGGCAAAGACGGCCGCGTGACCAAGGAAGACGTGGTTGCTGCCGTTGAAGCCAAGAAAAACGCCCCGGCTGCCGCACCTGCCAAGGCTGCTGCTCCGGCTGCCGCTGCTCCAGTGTTCGCTGCCGGCGACCGCACCGAGAAGCGTGTCCCGATGACCCGTGTACGTGCCACCGTGGCCAAGCGCCTGGTTGAAGCCCAGTCGAACATGGCGATGCTGACCACTTTCAACGAAGTCGACATGACTGAAGTCATGGCCCTGCGTTCGAAGTACAAGGATCTGTTCGAGAAGTCCCACAACGGCGTGCGCCTGGGCTTCATGTCGTTCTTCGTTAAAGCGGCCACCGAAGCACTCAAGCGCTTCCCGGCTGTCAACGCTTCCATCGACGGCAGCGATATCGTCTACCACGGCTATGCAGACATCGGCGTTGCCGTGTCCAGCGACCGTGGCCTGGTGGTTCCGGTACTGCGTAACGCCGAGCTGATGAGCCTGGCTGAAATCGAAGGCGGCATCGCCGGCTTCGGCAAGAAAGCCCGTGATGGCAAGCTGACCATCGACGAGATGACCGGTGGTACCTTCACCATCACCAACGGTGGTACCTTCGGTTCGATGATGTCGACGCCGATCGTCAACCCACCGCAAGCCGCGATCCTGGGCATGCACAACATTATCCAGCGTCCGATGGCCATCAATGGCCAGGTCGTGATCCGCCCAATGATGTACCTGGCACTGTCTTACGATCACCGTCTGATCGACGGTAAAGAAGCCGTGACGTTCCTGGTGACCATCAAGAACCTGCTGGAAGACCCGGCTCGCCTGCTCCTGGACATCTGATAGAAGCAGCCGCAAGTTGCGAGCTACAAGCTGTAGGAAAAAGCAGCTTGGCTTGCGGCTTGTGGCTAAAAGCTTGTCGCAAATAGAGGATCTATTTTCATGACACAGAAATTTGACGTTGTAGTGATTGGTGCAGGCCCTGGCGGCTATGTTGCCGCCATCAAGGCCGCGCAACTGGGCCTCTCGACTGCCTGCATCGAAAAATACACCGACAAGGAAGGCAAGCTGGCGCTGGGCGGCACCTGCCTGAACGTTGGCTGCATTCCTTCCAAGGCGCTGCTGGACAGCTCCTGGAAATTCCACGAAGCCCAAGACGGCTTCGCGATCCACGGCATCAACCATGCTGGCGTGACCATGGACGTGCCAGCGATGGTCGGCCGTAAAGCCAACATCGTCAAAGGCCTGACTTCCGGCGTTGCCACCTTGTTCAAGGCCAACGGCGTTACTTCGATTCAAGGCCACGGCAAGTTGCTGGCCGGCAAGAAAGTTGAAGTCACCAAGCCAGACGGTTCGGTTGAAGTCATCGAAGCCGAAAACGTGATCCTGGCGCCAGGTTCGCGTCCAATCGACATTCCGCCTGCTCCTGTTGATAACAACGTGATCGTTGATTCGACTGGCGCCCTGGAATTCCAAGCCGTACCTAAGCGCCTGGGCGTGATCGGCGCCGGCGTGATCGGCCTGGAGCTGGGTTCGGTATGGTCGCGCCTGGGTGCTCAAGTCACCGTGCTGGAAGCCCTGGACACGTTCCTGCTGGCGGCCGACACTGCCGTCTCCAAGGAAGCGCTGAAAACCCTGACCAAACAAGGTCTGGACATCAAGCTCGGCGCCCGTGTTACCGGTTCCAAGGTCAACGGCGAAGAAGTCGTAGTGACCTACACCGATAAAGACGGCGAGCAGACCATCACCTTCGACAAGCTGATCGTAGCCGTTGGTCGCCGTCCGGTGACCAATGACCTGCTGGCTTCCGACAGCGGCGTGAACATCGACGAGCGTGGTTTTATCCACGTTGACGATCATTGCGCTACCACCGTGCCTGGCGTCTATGCCATTGGCGACGTGGTTCGTGGCATGATGCTGGCCCACAAGGCTTCCGAAGAGGGCATCATGGTCGTCGAGCGCATCAAGGGTCACAAGACCCAGATGAACTATGACCTGATCCCATCGGTTATCTACACCCACCCGGAAATTGCATGGGTCGGCAAGAACGAACAGCAGTTGAAAGCTGAAGGCGTTGAAGTTAACGTCGGCACCTTCCCGTTTGCCGCTTCTGGCCGTGCCATGGCAGCCAACGACACCGGTGGTTTTGTCAAAGTCATCGCTGATGCCAAGACTGACCGCGTATTGGGCGTCCACGTGATTGGCCCAAGCGCTGCAGAACTGGTTCAGCAAGGCGCGATCGGCATGGAATTCGGCACCAGTGCCGAGGATCTGGGCATGATGGTCTTCTCCCATCCGACCCTGTCCGAAGCGCTGCACGAAGCCGCGTTGGCAGTGAATGGCGGAGCCATCCACATCGCCAACAAGAAGAAGCGTTAAGCGAGATAATAAGAAACCACGGCGGAGTTGCCCGTCGTGAGCCTTGCGCGCAAGACTCACCGCGGAATATCCGCTGGACGCAGCCTTGCGCAGCTTTACGGGCCTTGAGCCTCGCAAGTTGCGCAAGCAGCAGTCACAGGTGGCGCGGCACTCATAATGAGCGCAGCGCCGAATGCGCAGTACCTAACGAAGACGGTAAAAAGCATGAATCTTCACGAGTATCAGGGTAAGCAGCTGTTCGCTGAATACGGCCTGCCAGTTTCCAAGGGCTACGCAGTAGACACCCCGGAAGCAGCAGCAGAAGCTTGCGACAAAATCGGCGGCAGTGAGTGGGTGGTCAAAGCCCAGGTCCACGCCGGTGGTCGCGGTAAAGCGGGCGGCGTCAAGCTGGTTCGCAGCAAAGAAGACGCCAAGGCCTTCGCACAGCAGTGGCTGGGCAAGCGTCTGGTGACTTACCAGACTGATGCCAATGGCCAGCCAGTCACCAAGATCCTGGTTGAATCGTGCACTGATATCGCTAAAGAGCTGTACCTGGGCGCTGTCGTTGACCGTTCGAGCCGTCGCATCGTATTCATGGCTTCCACCGAAGGTGGCGTGGACATCGAGAAGATCGCTCACGAAACCCCAGAAAAAATTCTGAAGGCCACTATCGATCCACTGGTTGGCGCCCAGCCATTCCAGGGTCGTGAACTGGCTTTCCAGCTGGGTCTGGAAGGCAAGCAAGTTGCCCAGTTCGCCAAGATCTTCGTAGGTCTGGCCAAACTGTTCCAGGATCACGATCTGGCCCTGCTGGAAGTGAACCCGCTGGTGATCAAGGCTGACGGCGATCTGCATTGCCTCGACGCCAAGATCAACATCGACGCCAACGCCATGTACCGTCAGCCTAAGCTGAAGACTTTCCACGATCCGTCGCAAGACGATCCGCGCGAAGCGCACGCTGCCAAGTTCGAACTGAACTACGTAGCCCTGGAAGGTAACATCGGTTGCATGGTCAACGGTGCTGGCCTGGCCATGGGTACCATGGACATCGTCAACCTGCATGGCGGCAAGCCAGCCAACTTCCTCGACGTAGGTGGTGGCGCTACCAAAGAGCGCGTTACCGAAGCGTTCAAGATCATCCTGTCCGACTCGAACGTCGCTGCAGTACTGGTCAACATCTTCGGCGGCATCGTTCGTTGCGACATGATCGCCGAAGGCATCATCGGTGCAGTGAAAGAAGTCGGCGTCAAAATCCCGGTTGTTGTGCGCCTTGAAGGTAACAACGCTGAACTGGGCGCTAAAGTACTGGCAGAAAGCGGTTTGAACATCATCGCGGCTACCAGCCTGACCGACGCTGCTCAACAAGTTGTCAAAGCTGCGGAGGGCAAGTAATGAGCGTCCTGATCAATAAAGACACCAAAGTTATCTGCCAGGGTATTACCGGTTCGCAAGGTAGTTTCCACACCCAGCAAGCCATCGAGTACGGCACCCAGATGGTTGGCGGCGTAACGCCAGGCAAAGGCGGCACCGAGCACCTGGGCCTGCCAGTGTTCAACACCGTGAAAGAAGCTGTAGAAGCCACTGGCGCCACCGCCAGCGTAATCTACGTTCCAGCTCCTTTCTGCAAGGACTCGATCCTGGAAGCGGCATTCGGCGGCATCAAGCTGATCGTCTGCATCACCGAAGGCATTCCTACCCTGGACATGCTGGACGCTAAAGTTAAATGCGACGAGCTGGGCGTAGTCCTGATCGGCCCTAACTGCCCAGGTGTGATCACCCCAGGCGAATGCAAGATCGGCATCATGCCAGGTCACATTCACTTGCCAGGTAAAGTCGGTATCGTTTCCCGTTCCGGCACCCTGACCTACGAAGCTGTGAAGCAGACCACTGACGCCGGTTTCGGTCAGTCGACTTGCGTCGGCATCGGCGGTGACCCGATCCCAGGCTCGAACTTCATCGATATCCTGAAGCTGTTCCAGGAAGACCCGAAGACCGAAGCGATCGTCATGATCGGTGAGATCGGCGGTTCGGCTGAAGAAGAAGCGGCTGCCTACATCAAGGCACACGTGACCAAGCCGGTTGTTTCCTACATCGCTGGTGTGACTGCTCCTGCGGGCAAGCGCATGGGCCATGCTGGCGCAATCATCTCTGGCGGCAAAGGCACTGCAGACGAGAAATTCGCTGCTCTGCAAGACGCAGGGGTTAAAACCGTGCGTTCGCTGGCAGACATCGGCAAGGCCCTGGCCGAGCTGACTGGTTGGGCTGTCAAGTAAGCCTCGCGCTTAGCTGACGCTTCACCACACAAAGGCCACCTTCGGGTGGCCTTTGTGCATTCCGGGTATAGCCAGATTGGAGAATGTGCTCGGTTCAATGTGGGAGCTGGCTTGCCTGCGATGCAGACAACTGGGTGCATCAGCCAAACCGAGTCGATGCCATCGCAGGCAAGCCAGCTCCCACAGGGTTCCGTATTGCCCAATTAAGTATGAAAACGCGACATTTGAATGTCGCTTATCGGACAGTGCGCCCCGCAACAGTGCGTTTGTCAGCCTAATTCTGTACCCTAGCCGCCTCTTTATGCGTCCGCATCCCAAAAGGAAGCTGCGCGCTGGTACGGTCAGCCCCCATCAGGGCCGGCAGCATTTCCCTCATCCATAGGGAAGCCCTCTCTAAATTCCGATTCAGTAGTGTGGTATTTCCTCAAATGAAAGTGTTGAAAAGCCAGGATATCCTGGCGTTGGGCTTTATGACATTTGCCCTGTTCGTGGGCGCCGGCAACATCATCTTCCCGCCTATCGTCGGCTTGCAGTCCGGACCCCATGTCTGGATGGCGGCGCTGGGCTTCTTGATCACCGCGGTCGGTTTGCCGGTGGTCACTGTAATTGCCCTGGCCAAGGTCGGTGGTGGCATGGATGCGCTGAGCAGCCCGATCGGCAAGATCGCCGGTGGCCTCCTGGCGGCGGCGGCGTACCTGGCGGTAGGGCCGCTGTTCGCGACCCCGCGTACTGCGACGGTGTCATTTGAAGTGGGCCTTGCGCCGTTGACCGGTGAAAGTCCGTTGGCGCTGTTCCTCTACAGCTCGGTGTACTTCCTGGTGGTGTTCTTCGTCTCGCTGTATCCAGGCCGGTTGCTGGACACCGTAGGTCGTTTCCTCGCACCGCTGAAGATCATTGCCCTGGCCATCCTCGGTATCGCCGCGTTTGCCTTGCCGGCCGGTGAAGTAGGGGTTGCCACCACGGAATACGTCGCCGCGCCATTCTCCCAAGGTTTTATCAATGGCTACCTGACCATGGATACCCTGGGCGCCCTGGTGTTCGGCATCGTGATCGTCAACGCGATCCGCTCCCGGGGTGTCGAGTCGCCCAAGCTGATCACCCGCTACGCGATCATTGCCGGGCTGATTGCCGGCGTGGGCCTGGCACTGGTGTACGTCAGCCTGTTCCGCCTGGGCTCGGGCAGCCATGCCGTGGCAGCCGGCGCCAGCAACGGCGCAGCGGTACTGCACGCCTATGTGCAACATACGTTCGGCTCCCTGGGCAGCGGCTTCCTCGCCGTATTGATCTCCCTGGCGTGCCTGGTCACCGCCGTGGGCCTGACCTGCGCCTGCGCCGAATACTTCAGCAAGATCCTGCCGCTGTCCTATAAGACCCTGGTGGTGATCCTGGCGCTGTTCTCGCTGTTCGTGTCCAACCTGGGCCTGACCAAGCTGATCGCCTTCTCGATTCCGGTACTCACCGCCATCTACCCACCGTGCATCGTGTTGGTGGCGCTGAGCTTCTGTAAGGATTTCTGGCAGGAGCAAGGGCGTATTGTCGGACCAGTAATGCTGGTGTCGTTCATCTTTGGCTGCATCGACGCTCTCAAGGGGGCGGGCCTGGCGGATTGGATGCCAGCGCAGTTGACGCATCTGCCGCTGAGCGAGCAGGGCCTGGCGTGGCTGGTGCCGTCGGTGATGACGCTGGTTGTTGCTGTAGTGGTTGATCGCCTTCTGGGCAAGCGTAGCGAAGCGATCGCTTAACGCCTCTGGTCATATGCTGTAATCGAAAAGCCCCGGATCAAATGCTCCGGGGCTTTTTTATATGCAGTGTTAAGACAGGCTGCCTGTTTCAGGGTATCGGGAACTTGCTCTTTGTCGAATCCACTCCCATGTTCCTCAGGTATTCCTGGACAGGCCTCAGATCGCTTCGTCGAGGTTGATAGTGTCCAGAGACGTTGGAAAGGTGGAATTTCCCCAGGGCGTCTTTCCTTATATAGCCTGCGCTGACCACTTTTTCTGATTGACCACTGCCGGCGCCGATTTCCGCGATAGCAGGATGCGATAACCATTTTGGTGGCGCACTTTTGTCGATAGTGCCGATGATCAGTTGGTTGTCTTGCGTGAAGACGAACTTGCTGACTGTATTGGTTTTCAACACAACGTTCAGGTCCTGCGACGTGGTGATCCGCATCAGTTCCGCTCGGGCAGCTCTGGGGTTCAATGCCGCTCCTGCCAGATGCATCTCGGCGTTCAGGTCACGAGCCCTGGTATTGACCAGCACTGGAAGTGGTTTTTGCCCCGGCGACTCTATTCGCCAACTGCCGGCGTCGGAAGAGCTGCTTGAAGGCAATAGGTTTTTAGTCGAGGTGGCAGAAGGGGGCTGCGGGAGGGGTTCTAACGTTGCAGGTAGTCTGGCGCCACCCGGTAAACCGGTTGGCGCCCATTCGCCGTTCCCTTTATTCAAAAGCGTAGCCACCCGACGTCCCGTCTGCGGGTTTATAACGTTTACAAACCCTGATTCGAATTTGAACACCGGACTTATTTGGTAGACCTTGCTCATGCCTGAATTATCGGTGTAACGGATCAACCATTTGTCACCGACTTGCTGTGGCCCGGTGGCGCTGAGCGGTTTTCCGACCAATAGGTGATTATCCAGTGCATGAGCGGCTAGATCCCCTCGGTTCAACGTCTGTACAGGATGGGCCGGGTTTGGCAACTGGGCAGGGATGCTTGAGGGGCGGCCCGCGGATATCGACGTACCCGCAGGGGCTTTGAACACCGGGCGCAACGGGGCCCTTTTGAGTAAAGGAACACCCGACGCAGCCATGGCGAAGTCGTTATACACCGCACCCCATCGCCCCGGTTGGGTGAGGAGCCTGGGCAGGCTTCGTCCGGGTGCACGCAATTCCCTTAACGCAGCCTTGGAGAGCCTGTTGATGGCTGATGTACCAGCGCTGACCGGGGTGGGGCTCAGCACCAGTTGGGCCATATCTGTGGCGAACATTAGTTTGTTGACTGTGGATCGGGCCGAAACCTCGGCGCTGGTTGTCATCCGAACCAAGGCTTTTCCTCTGAGCAACCCTAGCTCCTGCATGTAAAGGCTGTCACTGATGCCCCCTTTGATTGGCTTTAGCCTGATGCCCGCTTCATGATCGGCCGCGAATGTCTTAAGCCATCTGCTGATTCCAGGCAAAAACAGGTCGTCGTGAATACCATACCTATCAACAGGTGATTCCCGCTGGTCCATGTAGGTCTTCCACTGGGGGGTGTCCAGCAGCTTGTTGAGTTGATCCTCGTCCACAATTTCTCTGAACGGGCGTCCGTCGGGAGCATCCGGGCTGTACAGGACAAGGGAAGGATGGTTGGTCGGTTTGATGACCAGCATGCCCTGGATGGGTTTGCCGTTCACGGCCACGCTGTGCGAGACAATGGATGCACCATTTACGATTGGCCATGTTGTTGCGTCGTCATGCTCAAGTGTCGCTTTGATCCACTGTTCGGCGATTTTTTGCTTGTTCAGGTAGGCGTCGGGATCCAGGCTGGTGATGAACGCGTCCTTGGCCATCCTTGCTTTTTGAAGGTCTTTACAGGCGTTGGGTAGCGCCCTGGCTTCGTCGGAAGTGGCGGTGGGGCTGAGTTTGTCATCCAGTAGATTAAGGTATCGGCCGCCCACATCGGTTTGACTGATCAGTTCCTCAAGGAACGGCTTATCCAATGTCAGCAGGTAGTTTCCATTGGCGCCGACCACGTGAGCGGTCCAGGTGCTTGTCGGCGAGTTTTCAGTCCATGGCGCTGTGTTCATAAGGGCCAGCTCGGTCAGCGACTTGGTGTCGACCTGCTGCTTGTGGGCATTATGGACGCCTGAAAGACCGATATTCCCCGACTGCTGTGTAATTATCTGAACCATCACGTTGTCGGGATTTATTTCCTCATTCGGGTAGCGGTCCTGCAGTTTGGCTTTCAGCGCCTGGGCCAGCAATTGTTTGGCGAAAATATCCAGGGGAGGGATGTTTTTCAATAATGGCTGCAAGTGCATGAGACTTTCGTGTTCCGCTTCCTCCAGTTTCCGATAATTCGTTTCCTGTTCGGGGGGCAGTTCTTTGAGCCATTGCGGCTGTAGTTTGTTGTGCAGTTGTTCATTGCGTGCGAGCAGGGCATTACTGCCATCGAAATGCAGTGAAAGATCCGCGGCATCATCGACGGCTGCGGCAGTTTCGGCAGAAAGCAGCGCGGGTGTGCGAGAGGATCCGGTTTCGGCTTGCGCTTCGGCGAAGCCGGACTGCATGGTTTCATTGACCTCGTCTGCCTGGCGCCGCAGCAACTGGGGAAAGGTCTGCGCCACAACGTCGCCGGAGACGGGGGCGAACCCCAGCAGCAAGTCATCTCCCCATTCAGAGTCGCGACTGTGCTCTACCGACAGCGGCAAACTTTTGAGTAATTGGGTGGCCTTCTCGTCATCGTTATTGATCCTCTGCATCAGTGCTTCGCGGGCGTCGCCAGGGCTCGCAAACTCCTCAAAACCTTCTCCGGGCGTATAAAGCACTACAGGCCCAGTGGTGTCATCCAGCCCGATACTCCTGGTGTCACTGGCGGTGTAAGGCGCCTCGGCCGACGACCCGTCACTGCGGGTGATAAGAAAGCAACCGGCTAAAAGGGCTCCGTTGGGGGAGTTGTCATCTACCCGGATGGGATACACCCCGGGACGATCCCCAGCGGGAAGTTCGCGTTCGCGTGCTTCAAGTGTCGGGTACTGAAAGGCGGTGTCGATCAGCTTTTTGCCAGTCTCGCTGAGAGTTCCGTCTTCAAACCGTAGTGCTGCCTCGGTGGAGAGCATTTGCCGGTGCAGGGCGGATAATTGTGCGAGGCGTGATGGCTGCTTGAAGGAGCCTTCGGGAGGTCTGTTCCAGTAGCTACTCAACGCCTCGGGAAAGCGGGTTGCGATATTTTTGGCAAGGGTCAGCAGGGAACCCTGATGTTCCAGCTTGGTTTGGGCATCACCTGCAGGTCCGTTAATGTAAAAGTCGGTTTGCGTATCTGCACCGTGTTCTTCAGCATTCGGTGTGCCGGTGATGGCGTCTCTGTAGACTTGCACGACCTTGTGGAGTAATGCCTCTGATAAGGTTTGCGTGGAAATCAACACAGGCTCTGCCGGCGGCTGCTGTCGATAGGTGTTGACGAGGATGATGTTGGGATCGATTGACTTGAGCTGGGGAAAGGTTTTTTTCAACTGAGCCTGGATAAAACGTTGGAGCGTCATCTGGTGACTGAGCAAATCAGTAATTTTCTGGTTGTACGTCTGATGCTGCTCAATCAATTGGAGCTGCGGGGCGGCTGCGTTTGGCCCAGTCCTATCGGCAACGACCGGCGTTATGCCACCGACTTTGAGTTTTATTCGATCATCCGAGTCTGATCCGAGCGGTCTGGGCTGATCGTTACTCGATAAAGGCGTCGTCGATTCAGAGGCTGTACTGACGGACAGTTGGACCTCCTGTGGCGAAGGCGTTTGGCGGGGAGAGAGAGACGTTGAGCGCATTGAAGTCCTGTGGATAGATAGCAGGTCCTTCTGTTTGAGAATGAATGACCAGGGCTTCGTGCCCCAGGGCTCAACTAAGTGATTAACGGCGTCCTGCTGGTTCCCAGGCCGAACTTATGTACATTGCGAAACAGAATTTTTCATAAAGAACAGGCAGTGCGGCCGTGTTTTTGATATTTGTTCCAGATTTTTCAGGACACCGCAGTCCCTGTTGTGTTGACGGTGGATTGGGTGCCGCGGTCGTACGCTCGCTGGTGATCCCATTGGATTCACGGGCTCACATTTTAGAAGGACCCGCATGTCATTCGTTGAAACCAACCAAATCCACCTGCTCGCCGCACTCTGGTTTGTGATCTGCTGGGGCGGCTATACCCGTTACGCCACTTGGAAAGCCCGTGACACCGCGTGTCTGGCCAGCGTGCTGCATCTGTACCGCGAAGACTGGATGCGCCGTATGCTATTGCGCGATAACCGCATCGCCGACGCCAGCGTGATCGGCAACCTGGAACGCAATGCCTCGTTCTTTGCCTCCAGCACCTTGATCATCCTCGCCGGTATTCTCACTGTGCTCGGCGCTTCCGAACGGGCGGTGTCGTTGCTGGCGGACATTCCCATAGTGCAGCAGGCATCCCGTGGGATGTCGGAGATCAAATTGCTTTGTCTGGCACTGGTATTTGTCTATGCGTTTTTTACCTTCAGCTGGTGCATGCGCCAGTACAACTTTGCGGCGGTGCTGGTGGGGTCGGCGCCGATGATCGGTGAGCGACAAGTCTCGGAACAGGAGCGCAAAGCGTTCGCGTCCCGGGCGGCACGGGTGATTTCCATGGCGGCCAACCAATTCAACCTTGGGCTGCGTTCTTATTATTTCGGCATGACCATGCTGGCCTGGTTTGTCAGCCCTTGGCTGTTCATGTTGATGAGCAGCGGGGTAGTCTTGGTGCTCTATCACCGGGAGTTTCATTCCGCGGTGCTGCAAGTGATGGTCTATACCCCGACCGATATGTCTGCGCCGGAGTCGGTCAAAGAGGCCGCACTCTGATTGCGCCTGGGGCCTGTGCAAAATACGCAGGCAAAAAAAAGCCCGCTATCTAAAGCGGGCTTTCTTTTGCGGAATCAGACCAAGCTATCTTACTTGGTTGGTTCTGGTGCCTGCGTTGCAGGTGCAGCTTCTTTTGTGGCAGCTTCGTTAGCTTCAGCCTGAGCTTTGGCAGCATCGGCGTTTTCTTTCGCAGCGTCGTTCACTTTATCCTGTGCTTTAGCCATGTCTTGCTGAGCTTGCTCTTTATGGGCAGCAGCGTCTTGGGCTTTGTCTTCGGATTTCTTGTCGCAGGCAGCCAGGCCGAGGGCAGCGGCCAGCATCATGGAAATAGCTAATGTCTTGCGCATGGGGTGTTTCTCCTTATTGAAGATATCTACTGGCCTTTCGAGCCTAATGGGCCAGCATTAGTTCCTTTTATCCCACAGATATATATACGTTTTCGCACAGAAACTTTTTTCGGCGTTTTTAGTCCGCCGGATTCACACTAATAAGAGTCTAAAACCAATGACCGAAAACCCCTTGTTAGAGCGTGCCGCACGCTTTGTTTCGGCGCTGCGCCACTGCCAGGTGCTGGGTGTTGCCGTGCATGCGGCCAGTGAGGAGGGCATGACCCTCGTGCTGCCTTACGGCCCGCATATCGTCGGTGATCCCCTGACCGGAGTGATCCATGGTGGCGCGCTGACTTCCTTGATGGACACGGCCTGCGGCATGGCCACCCTGTGCGTATTAGCCGAATTCGAGGTGTGCCCGACCCTGGACCTGCGCATCGATTACATGCACCCCGCCCAGCCCCATAAACCGGTCTATGGCTTTGCCCAATGCTACCGGGTCACCACTGATGTGATCTTTACCCGGGGGGTGGCCTATCAGGACGATCCGCAACAGCCCATCGCCCACGTGGTGGGCACGTTCATGCGCATGGGCAAGCGCCTCAAAGGCACGCAGGGGCTGGGCAGCACGGTCAGGGGAGAGCAGGCATGACCCATCGGTTCAAGACCCGCCTGGAGCAGGCCCTCGCTCGCGGCAATTACGACGTACTTCTGGACTTGGTGCCCTATGCCAAGCTGATCGGTGTCGAATGCACCCGGTTGGGGGATGAGCTGCTGTTTCGCCTGCCGGCCAGCAAAGACAATATTGGTAACCCGATATTGCCGGCGTTGCATGGCGGGGTGATCGCCGGCTTTATGGAGCTGTCGGCGGCGATGCATCTGCTGGTGTCTACCGGCGCTGCGAGCCTGCCGAAGATTATCGACTTCTCCCTGGATTACCTGCGCGCCGGCCAGTTTCGCGACACTTACGCCAAATGCCAGGTATGGCGCCAGGGTCGCCGTGTGGCGAATGTGGCGATCACCGCCTGGCAGAGCACCCCGGCCGAACCGATTGCCACCGCCCGTGCACATTTCAAGATTGAGGATCTGGCCCGCCCTTGAAATCCTGGTCTTAGCCCCCAACTTTGATGACAACCCGCCGCCAACCCTCAAGGGCGCGGCCATTGCCATCCAATTGGAGTTTGATGACCATGAGTGTGGAAACTCAAAAGGAAACCCTGGGCTTCCAGACCGAGGTGAAGCAGCTGCTGCACCTCATGATCCATTCGCTGTATTCCAACAAGGAAATCTTCCTTCGCGAATTGATCTCGAACGCCTCTGACGCTGTCGACAAATTACGTTTCGAAGCCCTATCCAAGCCGGAGTTGCTGGAAGGTGGCGCGGAACTGAAAATCCGCGTGAGCTACGACAAAGACGCCAAGACCGTCACCCTCGAAGACAACGGTATCGGCATGAGCCGTGAAGAGGCGGTTACCCACCTGGGTACCATCGCCAAATCCGGCACTGCGGATTTCATGAAGAACCTCTCGGGCGACCAGAAAAAAGATTCGCACCTGATCGGCCAGTTCGGCGTGGGCTTCTACTCGGCCTTCATCGTTGCCGACAAGGTTGAAGTGTTCAGCCGCCGTGCCGGGCTCGACGCCAGCGAAGGCGTGCACTGGGCTTCCAAAGGTGAGGGCGAGTTCGAAATCGCCACCATTGATAAGGCTGACCGCGGTACCCGCATCGTGCTGCACCTGAAATCCGGTGAAGACGAATTCGCCGATGGCTGGCGCCTGCGCAACATCATCAAGAAATACTCCGACCACATCGCGTTGCCGATTGAGTTGCCCAAGGAGCAGACCGCTGCCGAAGGCGAAGAGAAGCCGGCCGAGGAATGGGAAACCGTCAACCGTGCCAGCGCCCTGTGGACCCGTCCGCGTACCGAGATCAAGGACGAGGAATACCAGGAGTTCTACAAGCACATCGGTCACGACTACGAAAACCCGCTGAGCTGGAGCCACAACAAGGTCGAAGGCAAGCTGGAATACAGCTCGTTGCTCTACGTGCCGGCTCGTGCTCCGTTCGACCTGTACCAGCGTGAAGCGCCCAAAGGCCTGAAGCTGTATGTGCAGCGCGTGTTCGTGATGGACCAGGCCGAATCCTTCCTGCCGCTGTACCTGCGCTTTATCAAAGGTGTGGTCGACTCCAACGACTTGTCGTTGAACGTGTCGCGGGAAATCCTGCAGAAAGACCCGATCATCGATTCCATGAAGTCGGCGCTGACCAAGCGTGTGCTCGACATGCTGGAAAAACTGGCGAAGAACGAACCTGAGCAATACAAGAGCTTCTGGAAGAACTTCGGTCAGGTGATGAAGGAAGGCCCGGCGGAAGACTTCGCCAACAAGGAAAAAATCGCCGGCTTGCTGCGTTTCGCCTCGACTCAAGGCAGCGATGCAGAGCAGGTCGTGTCACTGGCCGAATACCTGGCCCGTGCCAAGGAAGGTCAGGACAAGATCTACTACCTGACCGGCGAGAAGTACGAAGCCGTCAAGGATAGCCCGCACCTGGAAGTCTTCCGCAAGAAAGGCATCGAAGTGCTGCTGCTGACCGACCGTATCGATGAGTGGCTGATGAGCTACCTCACCGAGTTCGACGGCAAATCCTTCGTCGACGTCGCCCGTGGCGACCTGGACCTGGGTAACCTGGACTCCGAGGAAGAGAAGAAAGAAGCCGAGGAAGTCGCCAAGTCCAAAGAAGGCCTGGTTGAGCGGATCAAGGCGTCCCTGGGGGATGCGGTCAGTGAAGTACGGGTTTCCCATCGCCTGACCGACTCCCCGGCGATCCTGGCCATTGGCGAGCAGGACCTGGGCATGCAAATGCGCCAGATCCTCGAGGCCAGCGGTCAGAAAGTGCCGGATTCGAAGCCGATCTTCGAATTCAACCCGGCTCACCCGCTGATCGAGAAACTCGATGGCGAGCAGAGCGAAGAGCGTTTTGGCGACCTGTCGCACATCCTCTTCGACCAGGCGGCCCTGGCCGCTGGCGACAGCCTCAAAGATCCGGCCGCCTATGTGCGCCGACTGAACAAGCTGTTGGTTGAACTGTCGGTTTAACACCGTTGTAGAAAAACCCGCTTCGGCGGGTTTTTTCGTTCTAGTGCACCTCAACTGGAGAGAATGATGAGCCAAGTCACTGTGCGTTCCGTGGTCTATCAGATTGATGGCCAGTCTTATGAGAGCCGCCTGGCGTTCGATGCGAGCCATAAGGGCCCCTTGCCGGGCCTGCTGATGGCACCGAACTGGATGGGTGTGAGTGCAGGTGCTGAAGAGATCGCCAAGAGCGTGGCCAGCCAGGGCTACGTGGTGCTGATCGCCGACCTGTACGGGCAAACCGTGCGCCCGTCGAATGGCGATGAAGCCGGCGCGGCGATGATGCCGTTGAAGAACGATCGCCCGTTGCTGAACAAACGCATGCAGGCGGCCCTTGAGCAACTGCAAGGCCAGACCGAGGCGGCCGTCGATACGTCGAAGCTGGCGACCTTCGGTTTCTGCTTCGGCGGTTGCTGCTCCCTGGAGTTGGCGCGTACTGGGGCGCCGCTCAAGGCGGCGATCTCGTTCCACGGCACCCTCGACACGCCAAATCCGGCGGATGCGAATAACATCAAGGGCTCAGTGCTGGTCTTGCACGGTGCTTGCGATCCGTTGGTGCCCAAAGAACAACTGCCGGCGTTCGAAGATGAAATGAACGCGGCGGGTGTGGATTGGCAGTTACTCAGCTACGGAGGCGCGGTGCATTCCTTCACCGACCCCGAGGCCAATGTGCCGGGCAAGATGATGTACGACGCCAAGACCGCTGCACGGGCGTTCCAGTCGATGCATAACTTGTTGGATGAAGTGTTCAAGGGCTGATGCTTCGGCGCCTGTTCGGGCCTCTTCGCGAGCAAGCCCGCTCCCACATATGACTGCGTTCACAGACCGAAATGTGGGAGCGGGCTTGCTCGCGAATGCTATCTAACAGGCAACTCGATTCTTTCTGACTCCCCCGGCACAGTCGGCCAATCCCCAGCCGCCCAACGCTGTCTCGCCTGCTCGATCACCGCCGGATCGCTCGCCACAAAATTCCAGTTGATCCGCCGTGGCCCATCCAGCGGCGCCCCGCCAAACACCATCAGGTGGCAATCAGTCTCGGCATACAGGGCCAGCTCCTGCCCAGTCGGCAATACCACCAAGCTGTTGACCTCCAGCGCTTCACCGTCCAACTGCGCCTCACCCTCCAGCACATACACCGCACGTTCCTCATGTTCATCCGGAATCAGCAGGGTAGTGGCGGTTTGCATCTGTACCTCGGCATACAGCGTCGGTGACAGTACGGGTACGGGGGATTTGAGGCAAAAACCATCACC
The DNA here is from genome assembly GCF_001439685.1 of Pseudomonas libanensis. Lineage (GTDB taxonomy): Bacteria > Pseudomonadota > Gammaproteobacteria > Pseudomonadales > Pseudomonadaceae > Aquipseudomonas > Aquipseudomonas libanensis. The sequence goes on along the minus strand of NZ_JYLH01000016.1, from coordinate 99,254 downwards.
GGCAATCAAGCGCACCTGCACGCCGAGGTTATCGCTCACCGGCAAGCTCGCCGCCGGGTGATGGCTGTAGTGGCCAGGCCCGGTCTCGTGGTCCTTGGGTGAGGCCAGCCACACTTGCAGGCCGTGCAGGCTGAAACCACTGGTCTTGAGCGCTTCGGGGGTACGCTCAACATGGGCAATTGCACTACCTGCGGTCATCCAGCTGACATCGCCGGCCTGCACCACTTGGTCCGAGCCGAGGCTATCCTTGTGCTGCAAGGCGCCTTCAAACAGATAGGTGAGGGTGGACAGGCCGATATGCGGGTGCTGGCGGATATTCATGCCCGTGCCTGGTGCATAGCGGGTCGGCAGCATATGGTCGAAAAACACAAAGGGCCCGACGCTGCGGCATTCACGGGAGGGCAGCGGGCGCAGGATCGGCTGGCCTTCGACATCTTCGGCGCGGGGGCGGATCACGGTGAGGGTGGTCATGGCGCATCCCTGTCTGAGCGGGTTGGATGGGGCTGAGCATAACCCGCTCGATAGGAAGTTGGCGCTATGCGCTGAAGGCACCTTCCGATAATGTCGTCTCGATGCTGATTTCGGCGGTGGTCATCAGCTTGTGTACCGGGCACTTGTCTGCGACGCGATGCAACTCCTCGCGCTGCTCATCGCTCAATACACCCTTGAGGGTCAATTTGACGCTGAGTTTATATTTGCCTTTTTGCTCTTCGGCGGCGTCGTGGGTCACCTCAACGGTCACGCCGGTGAGCGGGATATCTTTCTTCTGCGCATAGAGTCTGACCGTCAAGGCTTTGCATGATGCCAGCGCAGCATCGAAATAATCGTGGGGAGAGGGCGCCGAGTCATCGCCACCCAGGCTCTTGGGCAGGTCGGTAAACAGCTCATGGTTGTTGATATTGACGCTGTGACGGAAGTTTTCAGCGTTCAGTGTATTGACGGTAACAGGCATGGCGAACCTCACAAGAGGGCAGGATGAAGGTCATGCAGTTATAGAGCATGCTGGCGCTCGAGTGTTCCCGTTTTTCCGTGCTGAACCTGGATGACTGGCGCAAGGTCTACCCGTATTAGCCTAATTGAGGTGTTACCGTGCTTCGGACCCGCCTGAGTCTTGCCTTGTTGCTCGTTGCCGGCAGCCTTGCCGCGCAGGCCCGCGACTATGCCTACAGCGACGCGCACCTGCACTACGTGGATTTTTTCCAGGAAACGGCAGGCATGGACAAACTGCTCAAGGCGATGGCCGAAAACCGCATCGAGCATGTGATGATTTCCGGTATCCCCGTGGCCAAAAAATGGCACGAAGACGAGCCCAAGCGCCCGCGCTACTACGCCGGTGATGACGCCGATGCCTATTGGTACAGTGCCACCGATGTGATTGTCGCGGCAGCGGTCAATAAGCTGACCCCCGAGCAACGCCAGCACTTTCATCCGTTCCTGGCCGGCTTCAATCCCAACGACAAGAACTCCGCTGCCCATATCCAGCGCATGCTCGACCTCAATCCAGGGCTATGGCAGGGCATCGGTGAAGTATTCACCCGCCACGACGACCTCACCGCCCTGACTTCCGGTGATACGCCCCGCGCCAACAACGAAGCGATGACGCGTATCTATCACCTGGCCGCCGAAAACGACCTGCCGGTGATGCTGCATTCCAACATCACCTCCAAGCGCGAGCGTAATCCGCTGTATCTGGCTGAAATCGAAGAGCCGCTGCGCAACCACCCGCACACCCGGTTTATCTGGGCCCATGCGGGCACCAGCAAGGAGATCCACCGGCATCAGGTGCAGATGGACTTCTTGCTGCCCACCTTGACCCGGCTGCTGGAGGCTTACCCCAATCTGTACATCGACCTGTCCTGGAGTATGCTCACGCCGTATTTGCTGGATGAGGTGGGCAAGCCTCGGGCGGAGTGGGTAGAGCTGGTGGAGCGCTTTCCGGAGCGGTTTATGTTGGGGTCGGATGTGGTAGGGCGATTCAATAAGCTGGGCAAGAAAATGCAGCGCTTTGACCCCTTTTTGGATGCCTTGCCTGAAGAGGTTGCGCGCAAAGTGGCACGCGATAACTTTCTGGCCGTCCTGCCTAAAGAGGCAGCGGTTGGCGATGGGTCTGAATAGGCGGGTGGCGTGGTTTTGAGGGGAGGGCTGGGAATTGCGTTGGCCCATTCGCGAGCAAGCCCGCTCCCACACTTGACCGGATTCCTTCAGGAAGTACACGGTTAAGTGTGGGAGCGGGCTTGCTCGCGAAGCAGGCGCCTCGGTGGCGGGGCTTACTTGCCCTGCCAGCGTTTCAGCACCAGAGTGGCGTTAGTGCCACCGAAGCCGAAGCTGTTGCTCATCACGGTGTCGATTTTCACGTTCTCGACGGTCTTGGTCAGGATCGGCATATCGGCGACGACCGGGTCGATCTCGTCGATGTTGGCCGAGCCGGCCATGAAGTTGCCTTCCATCATCAGCAGGCAGTAGATCGCTTCGTGAACGCCGGCGGCGCCCAGGGAGTGACCGGACAGGCTCTTGGTGGAGCTGATTTTCGGAGCCTTGTCGCCGAATACCGCACGTACGCCTTCCATTTCCTTGGCGTCACCGACCGGAGTCGAGGTGCCGTGGGTGTTCAGATAGTCGATTGGGGTATCCACGGTGGCCATCGCCATCTGCATGCAACGGATGGCACCTTCGCCGCTTGGGGCAACCATGTCGTAGCCGTCGGACGTCGCGCCGTAGCCGACGATTTCCGCGTAGATCTTGGCGCCACGGGCCAGGGCGTGTTCCAGCTCCTCGACCACCACCATGCCGCCACCGCCGGCGATGACGAATCCGTCACGCTTGGCGTCGTAGGCACGGGAGGCTTTTTCCGGGGTTTCGTTGTACTGGGTGGACAGTGCGCCCATGGCGTCGAACAGGAACGACTGGCTCCAATGTTCTTCTTCACCGCCGCCGGCGAATACGATGTCCTGCTTGCCCAGCTGGATCTGCTCAACGGCAGTCCCGATGCAGTGGGCGCTGGTGGCGCACGCGGAGGAGATCGAGTAGTTCACGCCCTTGATGGCGAACGGCGTGGCCAGGCAGGCGGAAACGGTGCTACCCATGGTCCGCGTGACACGGTAAGGGCCAACGCGCTTCACGCCTTTTTCGCGCAGGATGTCCAGCGCTTCCATCTGGTTGAGGGTGGATGCGCCGCCTGAGCCGGCGATCAGGCCGGTACGTACGTTCGATACCTGGTCTTCGCTCAGGCCGGAGTCGGCGATCGCGTCTTTCATGGCCAGGTAGGCGTAGGCGGCAGCGTGGCCGACGAAGCGATAGATCTTGCGATCGATCAGCTCTTCGAGGGGCAGGTCGATGGAGCCGGAAACCTGGCTACGCAGACCCATTTCGGCATATTCCGGGTTGAAGCGGATGCCAGGGCGACTTGCACGCAGGTTAGCGGTGACGGTCTCTTTGTCATTGCCCAGGCAAGAAACGATGCCCAGACCAGTGATAACGACGCGGCGCATGCGGATAACCCTTAAAAGTTGTCAGTGGAAGTGAATACGCCGACCCGAAGGCCTTCGGCAGTATAGATCTCGCGTCCGTCGACAGTCACCGAACCGTCGGCGATGGCCAGGTTCAGCTTGCCCTTGAGGACGCGCTTGATTTGAATGTTGTAGGTGACTTTCTTGGCGGTCGGCAGGACCTGGCCAAAGAACTTCACTTCGCCCGAACCCAGGGCGCGGCCGCGGCCCGGCAGGCCTTGCCAGCCCAGGTAGAAGCCGACCAGTTGCCACATGGCATCGAGGCCCAGGCAGCCTGGCATCACCGGGTCGCCTTCGAAGTGGCAGGCGAAGAACCAGAGGTCCGGGGTGATATCCAGCTCGGCGACCAATTCACCTTTGCCGTACTTGCCACCCTCTTCGCTGATATGGGTGATGCGATCCACCATCAGCATGTTCGGGGCGGGCAGTTGCGCGTTACCTGGGCCGAACAGCTCACCGCGACTGCAGCGCAGCAGGTCTTCCCGAGTAAAGGCGTTTTGTTTGGTCATGCGAGCTCCTCAATAATCCCATGCGGCAGGGTAGGGTAAATCTTCCCGAACCGAATGAAGCGTTCATGCCTCATAGCGGCAGCCTACACATAGACTATTGCGTTGTAGTGAAAGTCACAGCGGCAAGGCACTGAATGTACACTTGTTCACTGAAATTTTAAACCGGGCCTGTTTATCGGCCCGTTCGGGTGCCTAAGACTGCCGCACTTTCGTCTTTCACGCCAGTCAGAGTTGGCTGATGGCGCGGCGCTATTGCACCCAGCGCTGCAGGATTTCCTGCAAATCCGTGCGTTTGAACGGCTTGGCCAAGTAATCGTTCATTCCGGCTGCCAGGCACGCTTCGCGGTCACCCTGCAATGCGTTGGCTGTCAGGGCGATGATCGGCAGATCGGCACAGCCGGGCAGTTGGCGAATCTGTCGCGTGGCTTCGTAGCCGTCGATCAACGGCAAGCGGCAATCCATCAGGATAGCGGTGAAAATCAGGCTCTCGGCGCTGCGGATCGCCTCGGCGCCATCGGTGGCCAGGCTGACTTCAAAACCCAGGCTGCGCAACATGGCTTCGACCACTGTGCGATTGACCGGGTTGTCTTCCACCAGCAACACGTGGCGTCCGTCGCCGGCGCTGGTTTTGCCCACGGCGTCTGGAGCAATGGCCTGCACCTGTTGCTGGTCGATGGCCAGCGGAATTTCCAGGGTAAACACCGAGCCTCGGCCTTCTTCGCTCCGGGCCCGCAGGGTGCCGCCCATGCGCTCGGCCAGGGTGCGCGCAATTGGCAGCCCCAGGCCGGTGCCGCCGTAACGTCTTGAAATGGAACTGTCGGCCTGCTGGAACGCATCGAACATCAGCTCCAGGCGTTCGGCAGAAATGCCAATACCGCTGTCGCGCACCGTGCAGGTGAACCAGACCAGTTCGTGGTCCAGGGTTTGCCAATGGGGCTCGACGGTCACGCTGCCATGTTCGGTAAATTTCAACGCGTTGCCGATCAGGTTGACCAGCACCTGCCGGATACGTGTCGGGTCGCCCCGCACTTGCAGGGCTTCCATGCCGGCGGGAATCGACAACTCCAGGGTCAGCCCGCGCTGCTGGGCGCTGTGCTGGAAGGCCTGGGCGCAACTGTTGATCAGGTCCGCCAGGTTGAAGGAAATATGTTCCAGTTCCAGTGCGGCGCGCTCAATGCGTGAGAAGTCGAGGATATCGTTGATCACCTTGAGCAAGTGCTCGGTGGACTCGGAAGCCAGCGCCGCGTACTCGGTCTGTTCTTCGGTCATCTCGGTGGTTTCCAGCAGCTGCAGCATACCCAGCACGCCGTTCATGGGCGTGCGCAGTTCGTGACTCATCATCGCCAGGAATTCCGATTTGGCGTTGTTCGCACGCTCGGCTTCCTCGCGGGTCTGGATCAACTGGGCGATGGCTTGTTGCTGTTCGCGACTGGCTTGGTTGAGGCCCTCGGCCAGGTTGTTGATATGCCGCGACAGGTCGCCGAGCTCCGAATCATCGACAATCGGCAGTGGGGTCTTGTAGTCGCCCTGCTGGATGGCCTTGACCGCGTTGCCCATGGCGCTGATCGGCTGCGACAGGCTCGCCGCCAGGCGTCGCGCCAGCAGGAAAGTGAACAGCAGGGCGAACAGCGCCAGGACCCCGGCCTTGAACAGGATCTGTTGCTGGCGCTGGCTGAACGCGTCGTTGGACATGCCGACGATCACTCGGCCCAGGTAATCTGCGCGGGGTGCCATGGGACCCTTGAGGTTGTCCTGGAAGAAGTCATTGCCCAGCTCGATATGTTGCAGGCGGATCGGCGCCTGGAACACCTTCACCGACAGTGAGCGGTCATGCTTCTCCGACGGTTGCTCGACATACACCAGGATGTTTTCAGCGCTGTCCTGAATCTCCAGGAAGCGTACGTGGGGCGTGGCCAAGGTCGCGCGCAGCAGGGATTCGAGCACATCGTTGTTGCCGGAAATCACCCCGTACTCGGTGGCGGGCGCCAGCTGGTTGGCGATCAGTTGACCGGTGTGATCCAGTTCCTGGCGCAAATCCTGGATACGCACGAAGGTAAAGAAACTGATCAACAGCAGGGTCAGCAACAACGCGGGGCCCAGGGTAATGAGCTGGGTGCGGGTGTTGATATCCCAACGACGACGCAAGGTCATGGGCGTTTCTCTCCTTCGGCCAAGCGGGTGGCGACGGCTGCTTCATCGACCTGTTCGATGCCCAGTGAGCGCGCGACTTGCGGGTTGCCCACGACTTTGAAGTGTTCCGGATACAAGGTGTGCGGCCAATTGGCCGGCGCGTGGTCCAGCAGGCTGTCCAGCACGGCGAGCCAGTCGGGCTGGTCACTGTAGGTGCTGGCCAGGCTACCGGCCCTGACAAACCCGGCGTTGGGGCCCACCAGTGGCAGTTGTTGGGCGTAGCTGCTCAGCAACAGGTTTTTTGCGGTTTTGGGGTTGTACAGTTGTGGGTCGTCGAGACCGAGCAGCACGTCGCTGTTCTTGAACAGGGTTTGCAGCGCACGGCTGTCATTGGTGTTGTCCCATCGTTGCGGCACGATTTCCAGGCCCATGGGTTTGGCGAACTGCATCAGTTCGCGAAGCAGGAACTCGCTGTCGGCACCGTAAAGCACGCCGATGCGGTGGGCCTGGGGCAGGATGCTGGCGATCAGGTGCAACTGACGTTCCAGCGGCGGGTCACTCCACAGCAGGCTGATCTTCGCCGGGTGCGTGTTGCCCAGGCGTTGTCGGGCCTGCAGGCGGCTGATGCGCAGCACCAGGGTCGGCGGGCCTTGAGCGTCCTGCAGGCGCCAATCCAGGCCGGGCAGGTCGAGGAGGATCAAGCGGGTGCTGGCGGGCAAACGGCTCGGCGCTGGCAAGTCCTTGAGCGGGGTGAAGGTGACCTGGTCTTCGGGGCGCTGTTGCGCAAGGGCCTGGGTGAAGGCTTGTATGCCGGCACTGTCTTGGGCTGCGGTCAGCAGGATGTCGGCGCTCCACGCCGGGGTCGCCAGCAGCAGGGCCGCCAGCAGCACGCCGCGGCACCAGCGCAGTGGAATCAAGAAGAGGGTCATCCGTGACTGATCGCCCATGTCAGAAGTCCAGCTGCGCGCTGAAGTAGAGGACGTGACGATGATCGTAGTTATTGTCGGCCCAGGTGGTGGGCTGGTTATCAAGGCGCTGTTGCAGCATGCCGGCCAGCTCCACATTGGTTTTGGCCACTGCAATGCGCTTGGCCACCCGCAGGTCGACCCGTTGGAAGCGATATTGATTGAGTGCGTCGTCGCCATAGTAGAACACTGCGCTGGACCAACCCTGGCCCCATTCACGCAGCCATCCGGCCGAGCCGCTGTTGCGGGCGGTTTGCGCCTTGTCCAACGGGTTGCTGGAGGAGGCGTCGACATAAGCATAGGTCAGGCGCAGGCGGTCGGCGTTGCTCACGCGCCAGTCCAACTGTGATTCTGCCCCGGTAAAGCGCGAGCTGTTGGCGTTGCTGGCGATGTATTGGTTGTTGCGCAGTGGCGAGCTGATCATGTCGGTGATTTCGTCATAGAACAGCTTCACGTCGACATTCAGCCCCAGGTCGGCAAAGAAACCGTTGTAGCCCAGCTCTCGTGAGCGCATCAATTCTTTGTCGAGGTTGCCGGGGCCGCGCGTCACGACAAAATATTGCCCGGAGTCTTGCCCATAGGCCGGGGAGCTGAGATTGGTGACGCGGTAGCTCCAGTTGACGTTGTTCTCGAACATGTCCGGCGAGCGGACCGCCTCGGAGTAAACCGCCCGCAAGCCATGGCGTGGGTTGATCAGGTAATTGACCGCCACCCGCGGCGTCAGGGAGTGGCCGCTCAGGTGGGTGTCCTCGTACATGGCACCGCCCTGCAGCAGCCAGTGTTCGCTGGCCCGCCATTCCAGCTGGCCGAACAGGCGCCAGGTGGTGTCATCGAGTGTGCCGTTGAAGTAGGTGTCCGAGTCGGCGCGGTCGTAGCGGTAATTGAAACCGCTGAGCAGGCGCAGGCCGTCGGACAGGCTGAGGGTGTCTTGCAGTTCCAGGTCGTAGCGGCTTTCCCGGGTACTTTGGTCGATATCGCCGCAGACAGGGTCCTTGCCACCCTGATGTTTCCACTGATCGAGCACCTGGTTGGCCAGAGCCTGTTCAGCGGCGCTGCCGGGTGGGGCGGAGCCTTGGCTGTAGGTCTCCATGTTGCGAGCCAGCCGTTCGGCGTAGTTGGGGTTGAGCTGCCATAACTGGGTCAGCTGCGGGCTGAATGAGACCTTCGCGTCACAGGCTTTCCAGATTTGCCGGCGATCCCACTGCTGCGCCGATCCCTGGATGTACAGGCTGTGGTCGGGGTTGAAATCGAAGTTCCAGCGCAGTGAGCCTGCGTAGTCCTTGGCGGTGACGTCGGAATTGTTGCCACCTTCGGTAATGCCATCAAATACCGGCGTGTAGGTATAAGGGCGCTGGTTGGTGCCTTCCTTGACGTTCAGCTGCCAGTCGAGGCTCTGTTGCGCGTTCAGGGTCTGGCTTACCGCCAGGCTGAAACGGTTGAGGCGCCGTCCATCACGGCGGTCGGCGCCGACGGCGTTACTGTCAAAACCATCGTCCTGTTGCCCGGACAGGGACAGGCGCAAATCGCCGGTCTCCCACCCCACACCCTGGCTGGCATAGAAGTCGTTGATCCCGCGTTCGCCACGGGTGACCTTCATGCGCGAACCCTGGCTGTTGGCCGGCGAGCGGGTGAGGATATTCACCACCGCCATCAGCGCGTTGGCGCCATAGCTGACGGTGTTGGGGCCGCGAAATACCTCGATGCGCTCGATATCCTCCATGGCTACCGGGATATCGCTCCAATCCACCGTGGCCAGGCCGGCGCGATACACCGAGCGACCATCGATCAACACCTGCATGCGCCGTGCATCACTGGCGCTGGTGCCGTGGTAGTTCACCGACGCCTGGTTGCCAGTGGTGTAGCCGAGCATCATCCCGGGCACCAGCCGCAGCAGTTCCGAGATGTCCCGGGCGCCGCTGGCCTTGATCAGCTCGCTGTCGATCACCGTCATGCTGCCGGGCACGGCGGCGGCCGATTGCTTGAGGCGCGTGGCGGTCAAGACCTGCGGCAGCGGTTGCCCGTCGAGAAACAGATCGTCAGCCAGTGCAGGCAGGCTGCACAACAGCATCAACAATAGAGATGAGCGAGGAGGAGGGCCCAGATACACGGCACGGCCTTGTTAATGACGGATAGCCGCCCATGTTAACTGAGGCGGGGCTATTTGCCAGTCGTCGGATTTGCAATTACTTAGCACAGCCGTGGCATTTTCCGACAGGCGTGCGAATTGATACGGGGGCTGGCCGCAAGCGGGGCGCCCCGTATAATGCCGCCATCGCCACTGGTATGGATTAACGGATTGCATATGACAGAACAGCGCCCTATCGCGGTCCTGGGAGGCGGAAGTTTTGGTACCGCCGTGGCTAACCTGCTGGCCGAGAACGGCCAGACGGTGCGTCAGTGGATGCGCGACCCCGAGCAGGCCGAAGCGATTCGCGTGCATCGTGAAAACCCCCGTTACCTTAAAGGCATCAAGATTCATCCGGCGGTCGAGCCGGTCACCGACCTGCTGGACACCCTCACGGCCTGCGACCTGTGCTTTGTCGCGCTGCCCTCCAGCGCTTTGCGCTCGGTGCTGGCCCCCCATGCCGAACGCCTGGCAGGCAAGCTGCTGGTCAGCCTGACCAAGGGGATCGAGGCCCAGACCTTCAAGCTGATGAGTGAAATCCTCACAGAGATCGCGCCTCAGGCACGCATTGGCGTGCTGTCCGGGCCGAACCTGGCGCGGGAAGTCGCCGAGCACGCCCTGACGGCCACGGTGGTCGCCAGCGAAGACGAAGCCTTGTGCGAGCGTGTGCAGGCGGTGTTGCATGGCCGTACTTTCCGGGTCTATGCCAGCGCCGACCGTTTTGGCGTCGAATTGGGTGGGGCACTGAAAAACGTCTACGCGATCATTGCCGGCATGGCCGTGGCCCTGGGCATGGGGGAAAACACCAAGAGCATGTTGATCACCCGCGCCCTGGCCGAGATGACCCGCTTTGCGGTGAACCAGGGCGCCAACCCGATGACGTTCCTCGGCCTGGCAGGCGTGGGCGACTTGATCGTCACCTGCTCATCGCCCAAGAGCCGTAACTATCAGGTCGGGTTTGCCCTGGGCCAGGGCCTGAGCCTGGAGGAGGCGGTGACGCGCCTGGGCGAAGTGGCCGAAGGGGTTAACACCCTCAAGGTACTCAAAGCCAAGGCCCAGGAAGTCGGCGTGTATATGCCGCTGGTCGCCGGGCTGCACGCGATCCTGTTCGAAGGGCGCACCTTGGACCAGGTCATCGAGCTGCTAATGCGGGCCGAGCCCAAGACCGATGTCGACTTTATTTCCACCAGTGGTTTCAACTGAGGACGCATCATGAACGATCCGAAAGCCCCGCCCAAATACGAGTCGATTGCCTTGCGCGTCCTGTGGATGCTGGTATTCGCGCTGGTGTGGCAGGTGGCGCAATTGCTGCTCGGCGCGCTGGTGGTGGTGCAGCTGGTTTACCGTCTGATCTACGGCGCGCCTAACCTGGGCCTGATGAACTTTGGTGACAGCCTCAGCCAGTTCCTCGCGCAGATCGGTCGCTTCGGCTGCTTCCACACTGAGCAAAAGCCCTGGCCGTTCGCCGATTGGCCAGCCCCGCGTGCCCCGGAAGGCGAAGCCGCTCACAGCGTGCCACCGACTCCGCACCCCGTGCGTGATGAAGAGCCAAAACTATGAAGTTGTGGATTCTGCGCCACGGTGAGGCCCAAGCGCATGCCCGTACCGACGTCGAACGCAACCTCACCGAGCATGGGCGCGCCGAAGTATTGCGCAGCGCTGCGCACCTGATTGGCCAGCCCCTCAGCGCCATCATCGCGAGCCCCTATGTGCGGGCGCAGCAGACGGCGCATCTGGTGCAGGAAGCGTTGGGGTTCAAGCCGCAGATCCGTACGGTGCCGTGGCTGACGCCCGATGGTAACCCGCAGCAGGTGCTGGAAAAACTCGACACCGACGACAACGTGCTGCTGGTCAGCCACCAACCCCTGGTGGGTAGCCTGATCAGCTTCCTGCTGCACGGGCATCAGCGCCAGCCACAGCCGATGTACACGGCCAGCCTCGCAGAGCTTGAGGGGGACTTTCCGCTGGCCGGCTTGATGAGCCTGGTCGATGTGAAGAATCCGTAGATAGGTATTTACACAGCGTTGGTGCGACGCTGGACTTGTGGCCTGACGACGATCTAAATGTGGGATGGGGCTTGCCCCCGATGGCGGTGGGTCAGCATCCAGATGCATTTGCTGACACTCCCTCATCGGGAGCAAGCCCCCTCCCACATTGGATCTTCGCTATCTTGACCATTTCGTTCGCTTGACTGACCGGGGCCGCGCCAAAATCACGTAGATGCCTAAGCCCGATAGCGGCCTTATAACCTATTGCTCCAGCAGGCCGTTGCCTTTGTATGTGCTATACAGTCAACCAAGCAAGTGCTTGGTTGACTGTTTGGCGGATCACAAAGGAGCGCGTCCCATGCCTGTCGCTTTTCGTTTGCCGTTGCAGGTTTTCTTCGAGCGTGAAGCGCGGCACCCGCGCAAGGTCTTCCTGGTGCAGCCCCTCGATGGCGGCGAGGTGCAGACCCTCACCTGGGGCGATGTTGGCCACCAGGCCCGGTGCGCCGCCCATTGGCTGCGTGCCCGGGAGTTGCCCCAGGGCTCGCACATCGCCTTGATCTCAAAAAACTGTGCGCATTGGATCATCGCCGACCTGGCCATCTGGATGGCCGGGCATGTCTCGGTGCCGCTCTATCCCAATCTCACCGCCGACTCCGTTACCCACGTTCTGACCCATTCCGAGGCGGCGTTGGCGTTGATCGGCAAGCTGGATGACTGGCCGGCGATGGCGCCGGGTATTCCAGCGGGTGTGCCGACCATCGGCCTGCCGCTGTGCCCGGCGGGGACGTTCGATTTCAGCTGGGCGGACCTGCAAGCCTGCTCACCGATCCAGGACAACCCCGAACCCCTTGCCTCGACACTGGCCACCATTGTCTATACCTCCGGGACGACCGGGCTGCCCAAAGGCGTGATGCACACGTTCGGTGCCCTGGGCTTTGCCGCTACCCGCGGCACCGAGTTGTTTGGCCTGGGGGAAGAAGACCGGCTGCTGTCCTACCTGCCGCTGTGCCATGTGGCCGAACGCATGTTTGTGGAAATGGCCTCGATCTACACCGGGCAAACCGTGTTTTTTGCGCAAAGCCTGGAGACCTTCCTGACCGATTTGCGCAGGGCACGGCCGACGGCGTTGTTTGGCGTGCCCCGCATCTGGACCAGATTCCAACTGGGGGTCTACGCCAAGCTCCCGGAAAAGCGCCTCGAGACCCTGCTGCGCCTGCCGTTCATCGGCAAGCGTGTCGGCCATAAAGTGCTGGCGGGCCTGGGGCTGGATGCGCTGCGCATCGCCCTGTCCGGCGCAGCACCGGTGCCCGAGGCGCTGTTGCGCTGGTATCAGCGCCTGGGCCTGGACGTGCTGGAGGTGTATGGCATGAGCGAAAACTGTGGCTATTCCCATGTGTGTACCCCGGGTGCACAGAAGCTAGGCTGGATCGGCCTGCCATGCCCTGGCGTGGAAGTGCGCATCGATCCGGCGGGCGAGGTGCAGGTGCGCAGCGGCGCGACCATGCTGGGCTATTTCAAGGACCCGCAGAAAACCGCTGAAACGCTCACCGAGGACGGCTTCCTGCGTACCGGTGACAAGGGTGAGCAGGACCCTGACGGCCGCCTGCGCCTGACCGGGCGCCTCAAGGAGATCTTCAAGACGAGCAAAGGCAAATACGTGGCCCCGGCACCGATCGAAAATCGCCTGGCCGAACATGCGCGCATCGAACAGGTCTGTGTGGTCGGGGAGGGGCTCGGCGCGCCGATAGGGCTTTGTGTGTTGTCGGCGCCGCATGAGGACCACCGAACCCTTGGCGCCGGTCTTGAACGCTGGCTGGAACAGATCAACGCTGTCCTGGATAAACATGAGCGCCTGCGCCAACTGGTAGTGGTGAAAGACAGTTGGGCGGTGGAAAACGGCTTCCTGACCCCGACCTTGAAGATCAAGCGCAACGTGATCGAGTCGACGTACGGGCCACAATTGCAGGCATGGAGCGCGCGCACCGAAACCATTCTGTGGCAGGATTAGGCACGTAATAAAATCAACAAGGACAATCCTATGAGCCTGTGGCGCACCCAACCGAATATCGAACAACTCAATGCGATGCAGAAAAACACCATCGGCGAGTTGCTGGATATTCGTTTCGAAAGCTTCGACGACGAATCCCTCACCGCCAGCATGGTGGTCGATCACCGCACCCATCAGCCTTACGGGCTGTTGCACGGCGGCGCCTCGGTGGTGCTGGCCGAGAGTGTCGGTTCCATGGCGGCTTACCTGTGCATCGACGCGAGCAAGTTCTATTGCGTGGGCCTGGAAGTCAACGCCAACCACCTGCGTGGCGTGCGCAGCGGGCGGGTGACGGCGGTGGCCAAGGCCATTCATATCGGACGCACGACCCAGGTGTGGGACATCCGCCTGAGCAGCGACGACGGCAAGGCCAGTTGTATCTCGCGCCTGACCATGGCCGTGGTGCCGCTGGGCGAAAAACTGCCGGCGCGATAGGCGTGGCGTGAGTGTCATCATTCCTGGCAGTTACAGTCATTGCCGCAGGACGCCGGCATGGTGACAATCCACCTCTGTTTTCGTCGATGGAACCTGTATGCCGCAGCATGTGTTTTTTACCCACGCCAATGGCTTCCCATCGGCCACCTACGGCAAGCTGTTTGCCGCCTTGGCCCCGGAATATACGGTGGCGCACCTGCCGCAGCACGGTCACGACCCCAGGTTCCCGGTGGATGATAACTGGCAGAACCTGGTGGATGAGTTGATCCACCATCTGGAACAGCAGCCAGAGCCGGTGTGGGGCGTGGGCCATTCCCTCGGGGGCGTGCTGCACTTGCACGCAGCCATGCGTTGCCCGCAGTTGTACCGGGGCGTGGTAATGCTGGATTCGCCGGTGCTGACCCGGGCGGACCGCTGGGTGATCCGTGCCGCCAAGCGTTTTGGCTTTATCGACCGCCTGACGCCGGCTGGGCGCACCCTCGGCCGCCGTGAAGAGTTCACCGACCTTGACGCCGCACGCAGCTATTTTGCCGGCAAGACCCTGTTTCGTGGCTTCGACCCCGATTGTTTTGACGCGTACCTGCAACATGGCCTGCAGCAAGTGGGCGACCGCCTGCGCCTGCGTTTCGATCCGGCCACCGAAATCAGCATCTATCGCGGCGTACCCCATACCAGCCCGGGCCAGGTGCGCCAATTGAAGGTGCCGCTGGCGGTGGTGCGTGGGCGCCAGAGCCGTGTGGTGATGCGCCACCATGCCAGTGGCGTCGACCGCCTGCCCATGGGCGAAATGCTCACCATGCCGGGCGGCCATATGTTTCCCCTGGAACGCCCTCAGGACACCGCCACCTTGATCAAGAACCTGTTCGCCCGTTGGCAAGCCCGCGAGCGCAGTTGCGCATGAGCATACCTGTCGAAGAAGTTCGCCTGAGCCTGCCGCACATCGAGTTGGCGGCTCATCTGTTCGGCCCCGAGGATGGCCTGCCGGTGATCGCCCTGCATGGCTGGCTGGACAACGCCAACAGTTTTGCGCGCCTGGCGCCCAAGCTGCACGGCTTGCGTATTGTCGCGCTGGATCTGGCGGGGCACGGGCACTCGGACCATCGTCCGGCAGGGGCCGGTTATGCCTTGTGGGATTATGTCTATGACGCGCTGCAGGTCGCCGAGCAATTGGGCTGGCAACGTTTTGCATTACTTGGCCATTCCCTGGGTGCCATCGTCTCCCTGGTGCTGGCCGGAGCCTTGCCGGAGCGTGTGACGCACCTGGGTTTGATCGATGGCGTGATCCCTCCGACTGCCAGTGCCGAGAACGCGGCCGAGCGCCTGGGCATGGCCTTGCAGGCGCAAATGAGCCTGCAAGACAAGCGCAAGCCTGTCTACGGCACGCTCGATCGAGCGGTTGAGGCGCGGATGAAGGGCGTGGTGGCGGTCAGTCGTGAAGCCGCCGAACTGCTGGCCCAGCGCGGCCTGATGCCAGTGCCTGGCGGTTACACCTGGCGCAGCGACAGCCGCCTGACCTTGGCATCGCCGACGCGCCTGACCGATGAGCAGGCCATGGCTTTCGTAAGGCGCGTAGGTTGCCCTACGCAGTTGGTGGTCGCGGCTGACGGCATGCTGGCGAAACATGCCGAATTGCTTTCCCAACTGCCCTTCACCGTCACCACGCTGCCAGGTGGCCATCATTTACACCTGAATGACGAGCCCGGCGCCGCTCTTGTTGCAGACTGTTTCAATCGGTTCTTCTCCGCGCCTTGACTTGGCGCGGTCAACTGCCGAGGCTGGGCGGATTGAAAGGGAGTCAACCATGTACACACTCAATACCGCTGTCACCCCCATCGGCCAGGGCCCATTGATCCGATGAGCCTGGGTAAAGGATGTCTCCGTGCCCTTGGCCTTTGCTGTTTCAGCCCCCTGGTGTTCGCCGCTGACGTGCCGGGCAGCCAGGATCTGCCTGCCGTGGCCCGCCAGGTTGACGCGCAGATCGTCGATTATCGCCCCGCTGAGGAAAAAGAACGCATCTACCCCATGGGCGCGATCCGCAAGATCAGCGGCCAGTTGCGCTACGAGGGCCAGGCCACCGCACGCGGCCAAGCCACTGCAATCACCTATGAAATGCCCGCCGAGCACAGTTCCAGTGCGGCCTTCACGGCAACGCGCGAAGCCTTGCAGGCCAACGGCGCGCAATTGCTGTTCTGGTGCCAGGCCCGCGATTGCGGCGAAAGCAGCCTGTGGGCCAATGAAGTGTTCGGCAACGCCAAGCTGGTGGGGGCCGATGGCCAGCAGGAATACTTGCTGCTGCGCCTGGCCGCCCCGCAGGACAATTCCCTGGTCGCGCTGTACGGCATCACCCGCGGTAACCGTCGCGCTTACCTGCATGTCGAGCAACTCGACGCCGGCGCGCCTTTGGGTGATCTGTTGCCGACCTCCGCCACCCTGTTGCGTGAACTCAAAAGCACCGGCGAGCTGGACTTCCCGACGCTGGGTGCCGAACCTGACGCCACGTGGCTGACCTTGATTTCCCGCGGCCTGAACCTCGATACCACCTTGCGCATCAGCCTGACCGGGCCCACCGCTGAAGCCTGGCGCCAGGGCCTGGTCGATGCCGGCGTGCGCGCTGCACGCCTGGAAACCGGCACCGGTGACGCTAAGGGATTGCACCTGCATCTGATACGCTGACCGTCATCAGGCGAACGGACCCGCGCCGTTCGCCTAAGCTCTCTTCCAATAGCCTTATTCTCGAGATACCCGATGCTCAATAACGATCGCCTGCTGGTGCAAATCCTGCTGCTGGTGCTGTTCGGTGCCAGCTTCTGGGTCATGGCGCCGTTCTGGTCAGCGCTGTTCTGGGGCGCGGTGCTGGCGTTTGCCAGTTGGCCGCTGATGCGTTTGCTCACGCGCTGGCTGGGCGGCCGGGAATCCCTGGCCGCCGGCATCCTGACCCTGGGCTGGATGTTGCTGGTGGCAGTGCCGCTGGTATGGCTGGGGTTCAACCTCGCCGACCATGTGCGCGATGCCGTGGCGCTGATCAAGGATATCCAGGTCGACGGCTTGCCCGAGGCGCCGTCCTGGCTGGGTTCGATTCCGTTGGTTGGCGAGCGCCTGGCGGGAATGTGGGACAGCATCGATCAACAAGGCGCGGCGCTGATGGTCACCATCAAGCCGTACCTCGGCCAGGTCGGCAATTGGCTGCTGGCGCGCAGTGCGCAAATTGGCGGCGGCATTCTCGAGCTGACCCTGAGCCTGGTCTTCGTGTTCTTTTTCTACCGTGACGGGCCGCGCCTGGCGATGTTTGTGCATCGCTTGCTGGAGCGCCTGATCGGCGAGCGCGCCGGCTATTACATCGAACTGGTGGCCGGCACTGTGCAGCGGGTGGTCAACGGTGTAATCGGCACCGCTGCCGCCCAAGCCTTGTTGGCGCTGATCGGCTTCCTGATCGCCGGCGTGCCGGGTGCGCTGGTGCTGGGCATCGTCACTTTCCTGCTCAGCCTGATCCCCATGGGCCCGCCGCTGGTGTGGATTCCGGCCACGGCTTGGCTGGCGTGGAAGGGCGACTACACCTATGCCGTGTTCCTGGGTGTATGGGGCACGTTCGTGATCAGTGGCGTGGATAACGTGCTCAAGCCGTACCTGATCAGCCGTGGCGGCAATCTGCCGCTGGTGATTGTGCTGCTGGGCGTGTTTGGCGGTTTGATAGCGTTCGGCTTTATCGGCCTGTTTATCGGCCCGACCTTACTGGCGGTGGCCTACAGCTTGCTGACAGACTGGAGTGCCACTCAGGCGCAAGTCCGCCGCGAGGACAAACCCTGTAACTGAGGCGTTCAGGCGCGGGGCAGCCACATGACGGCGGTCAATCCGCCACCAGCTGTTTCTTCCAGGCTCAAATTGCCGCCCAGGCGCTCCGCCGCTTCCTTGGAAATCGTCATGCCCAGGCCGACGCCGCCGGAGTTGCGGTTGCGTGAGCCTTCGAGTCGGTAAAACGGCTCGAACACCGCCTCACGCTTGTCGGCCGCAATGCCCGGGCCGTGGTCAATCACGCGGATGACCAGCGCGTCGCGGCTGTCCGTCAGTTCGATATGTGCCGTGCCGGCATAGCGCAGGGCATTGTCGATCAGGTTGTTGAGGCATGAGCGCAAGGCCATCGGCTGCACTTGCAACGGTGCACAGGTACCGGAAAATTGCACGTCGCTGCCTTGGTCCTGGGCGTTTTCGCTGAGGGATTCCACCAGCGCCTGCACATCGAGCCAGTGCCGTGTCTCGCTGGTGCGTTGTTCGTGCAGGTAGCTCAGGGTGGCATCCAGCATGCCGATCATGTCGTCCAGGTCCTGGCGCATCTGGCCTTGCAGCTGGGGATCCTCGATCTGTTCCAGGCGCAGCTTGAGGCGCGACAGCGGGGTGCGCAGGTCGTGGGAAACTGCACCGAGCATACGTGCGCGTTGGCTGACTTGTTCGCGGATGCGCTTTTGCATGAGGTTGAAAGTCGACGCTGCTTGCCGTGCTTCGCGCGGGCCGGACTCCACCAGAGGCGGGCTGTCGAGGTCGACACTCAAGCGCTCGGCCGCCGCGCTCAGGCGTTGGATCGGCCGACTCAGCAGCTTGGCGCCGTACCAGGCGGCGATGATCAACGAGATAAATTGAAACGTCAGCGGTACCAGCGGGCCACCAAACCAAGGGCGAGGTTCCTTGCGAAGTGGCTTGAGGGTGCCATCCGGTTGTTCGACGAACACCTCGGGAGGCGGGGGCGGTGGCCGGCCGTAGTGGTGGAACCAGAAGATCGCCAGCACGTGGGCCAGCACAATGGCCACCAGCAATAGGCCGAACAATCGCCCGAACAGCGTATTGAGGGTGGCACGCATCAGCCGATATCCCTGGCATCGAACAGGTAGCCTTCGCCGCGCACGGTCTTGATCAGTTGTGGCGCCCTCGGATCATCTCCCAGCTTCTGGCGCAGGCGCGACACCAGCAAGTCGATGCTGCGATCAAAGGCTTCGATGGAGCGGCCGCGGGCGGCATCCAGCAATCGTTCGCGACTCAGCACACGGCGCGGGCGTTCGATGAAGACCCACAGCAAGCGAAACTCGGCGTTGGACAGCGGCACCACCAGGCCGTCATCGGCCACCAACTGGCGCAGCACACTGTTGAGGCGCCAATTGTCGAAGCGAATGTTGGTGCGTTGCTCGCTGCGGTCATCGCGCACCCGGCGCAGGATGGTCTGGATACGCGCGACCAGCTCCCGGGGCTCGAAGGGTTTGGACATGTAGTCATCGGCGCCCAATTCCAGGCCGATGATGCGGTCGGTGGGTTCGCAACGGGCGGTGAGCATCAGGATCGGAATGTCCGACTCGGCGCGCAACCAGCGGCACAGCGACAGCCCGTCCTCGCCCGGCAGCATCAGGTCGAGTACCACCACATCAAAGGTCTCGGCTTGCATGGCTTGGCGCATGGCGGTGCCGTCGGTGACACCCGAGGCGAGGATATTGAAGCGCGCCAGGTAGTCGATCAGCAGTTCGCGGATCGGCACGTCATCGTCGACAATCAGCGCACGGGTATTCCAGCGCTTGTCTTCGGCGATCACCGCGCCTTTTGGCTCTTCGTTTACGGGGGCGGAAGGGGTATGCATAGTGCGATCATCTGCCTGGGTTGTTGCGGTCAGCATAGGCGCCCGGTTCCAAGCCTGGAAGTACCGGGCGGGCGGTCACGTGCGCGAGGCTAGGCCCACGGCGTGTTGAGGGCGTGTCGTGTCTGTATCAGCTTTGAAACAATTGCCCGAAATGGCGTCTCTCGGGCGTTTGATCAGTATTTACCGATCATCGGATCCCGCAACGGCGCTGCTTGCGCTACAATCCGCGCCGATTTCGACTTGCCTGAGAGCCCATTCCAATGTCCGTCTGCCAGACTCCTATCATCGTCGCCCTGGATTACCCCACCCGTGACGCCGCACTGAAGCTGGCTGACCAGTTGGACCCCAAGCTTTGCCGGGTCAAGGTCGGCAAGGAACTGTTCACCAGTTGCGCGGCTGAAATTGTCGGCACCTTGCGCGACAAAGGCTTCGAAGTGTTCCTCGACTTGAAATTCCATGACATTCCCAATACCACTGCGATGGCGGTGAAGGCTGCGGCCGAGATGGGCGTGTGGATGGTCAATGTGCACTGCTCCGGTGGCCTGCGCATGATGAGTGCGTGCCGCGAAGTGCTGGAACAGCGCAGCGGCCCGAAACCGCTGCTGATCGGCGTGACGGTGCTGACCAGTATGGAGCGCGAGGACCTGGCCGGCATCGGCCTGGATATCGAGCCCCAGGAGCAGGTCTTGCGCCTGGCGGCCCTGGCGCAGAAAGCCGGCCTGGACGGCTTGGTGTGCTCGGCCCTGGAGGCCCAGGCCCTGAAGAGTGCCCACCCGTCGTTGCAACTGGTAACGCCGGGTATTCGCCCAGCGGGCAGTGCCCAGGATGACCAGCGCCGTATCCTGACCCCGCGCCAGGCGTTGGATGCGGGCTCCGATTACCTGGTGATCGGCCGTCCGATCAGCCAGGCGGCGGATCCTGCCAAGGCGTTGGCCGCAGTGGTTGCCGAAATAGCCTGATACTCAAGTGAGCACTGTAAAAATTGTGGGAGGGGGCTTGCCCCCGATAGCCATGGGTATTTACATCGCCTTGTAGTGGCCGCCGGTAACCACGATGCGAAGCGAGCCGCTCTTGATCTTGATCTTGATCTTGATCTTGATCTTGATCTGCTTTTGATTTTGATCTTAGGCGCCCCGTTAAACCACGCTGGCCGGAATCCGACAGGGATTTGGGGGGTAAACCGGCAGGGATGCCGGTTTAGCCGCCCCGCGCCATGGATGGCGCGTGGCGGCGACCCTCCAAATCCATGGCGGATTACGGGCACACCGAGCCTAAGCGAGGTGCCGAGTGGTGGGGCAAGAGCCCTTTGGTTACTTTGGGGCTCTTTTCCAAAGTGACCCGCTGTAAAAGCGGAACCCTAAGTGGCCGTTGCCCAAATAACGGATATGTACTCGGTCTGATCCAACATTCTGGTCGGCTGTCAGGCCGCCATCGGAAGCAAGCCCCCTCCCACATTTCGATCTGCAGTGTGTCAGCTGACTTTTAGAACCAACTTGCCAAAGTTCTCGCCGTTGAACAGCTTCATCAGCGTTTCCGGGAATGTCTCCAGCCCTTCGACAATATCTTCCTTGCTCTTGAGCTTGCCCTGGGCCATCCAGCCGGCCATTTCCTGCCCGGCCGCCGGGAAGTTTGCCGCATGATCCATCACCACGAAGCCTTCCATGCGCGCGCGATTGACCAGCAATGACAAATAGTTGGCCGGCCCTTTGACGGCTTCCTTGTTGTTGTACTGGCTGATGGCACCGCAAATCACTACGCGGGCTTTCAGCGCCAGGCGGCTGAGCACGGCGTCGAGAATGTCGCCGCCGACGTTATCGAAATACACGTCCACCCCTTTGGGGCACTCGCGTTTGAGAGCCGCGGGCACGTCTTCGCTTTTGTAGTCGATGGCGGCATCAAAGCCCAGTTCATCCACCAGGAACTTGCACTTGTCGGCGCCACCGGCAATCCCCACCACGTGGCAACCTTTGATCTTGGCGATTTGCCCAGCGATGCTGCCTACGGCGCCCGCGGCGCCGGAGATCACCACGGTGTCGCCGGCTTTCGGCGCACCGGTCTCCAGCAACGCGAAGTATGCGGTCATGCCGGTCATGCCCAGGGCAGACAGGTAGCGGGGCAGGGGCGCCAGCTTGGGGTCAACCTTATAGAAGCCACGGGGTTCGCCGAGGAAATAATCCTGCACGCCGAGGGCGCCGTTCACGTAGTCACCCACGGCAAACTTCGGGTTGTTGGAGGCGATCACTTTGCCGACGCCCAGGGCACGCATCACTTCACCGATGCCGACCGGTGGGATGTAGGACTTGCCCTCATTCATCCAGCCACGCATCGCCGGGTCGAGGGACAGGTATTCATTGCGCACCAGCACCTGGCCATCGGCGGGCGTACCCACCGGCACTTCCTGGTAGGTGAAGGTTTCCCGCGTGGCCGCGCCGACCGGGCGTTTGGCGAGAAGAAATTGGCGGTTGGTCTGGGCGGTCATGGCAAGGACTCTTTAGAAATGAATCATGAGTGATAGACCTTCAGTGGCTGGAGGGCAAGGTTGTCCGTGGGGGACGAATGCCCGTCGATAGGCCTCACTGATAATCCGCCAGGTGACGTTATCACTGCGATCCATGCAGCGCCAACCGGCCTTCTGATAGTGCTGACGCGTTGCTCCCAGTGTTGGCTAGACTCGCTCCATCGCTACTCCTCCCATAGGACGCTTTCCATGAGCATGACGTTTTCCGGCCAGGTCGCCCTGGTGACCGGCGCCGCCGCTGGTATTGGCCGTGCCACCGCGCTGGCGTTCGCCGCCGAGGGCTTGAAGGTGGTGGTCTCCGACCTTGATGTGGCGGGCGGCGAGAGCACGGTTGCGCTGATTCGAGAGGCCGGTGGCGACGCGCTTTTTGTACGCTGCGACGTCAGGCTTGAAGCCGACGTGAAGCAACTGATGGAGCAGACTGTCGTCAGCTACGGGAGACTTGACTACGCCTTCAACAACGCCGGGATCGAGATCGAGAAGGGCAAGCTGGCCGACGGCAGTCTGGACGAGTTCGACGCCATCATGGGGGTTAACGTCAAGGGCGTGTGGTTGTGCATGAAGTATCAATTGCCGTTGCTGCTGGCCCAGGGCGGCGGGGTAATCGTCAACACGGCGTCGGTAGCGGGGTTGGGGGCGGCGCCGAAGATGAGCATCTATGCCGCGTCCAAGCATGCGGTGATCGGCCTGACCAAGTCGGCGGCCATTGAGTACGCGAAAAAGAAGATTCGCGTCAACGCGGTCTGCCCGGCCGTCATTGATACCGACATGTTTCGTCGCGCCTACGAGGCTGACCCGCGCAAGGCCGAATTTGCTGCGGCGATGCACCCGGTCGGCCGCATTGGCAAGGTCGAGGAAATCGCCAGCGCGGTATTGTACCTGTGCAGTGATGGTGCGGCGTTTACCACCGGCCAGGCCCTGGCGGTGGACGGTGGTGCCACGGCGATCTAGGACTTCACCTCATGGACTATTCGAAAAGTGAGTGGGCTGTTGTGAGGGGTTTCCAGGGCTGGCAAAGTGCCTTGTCCGAATATGTATCGGCAGGTAAATAATTCAATAAAATCAATACTTTAATAAATTTTGGCGACGGGGTTGAACCGGCTTCTGTGCTTAACTGTTTTAGGTTTACAGACAGTTGAAGTGAGTGGCTCATGGATTTAGGGATCGATCGACAAGCCCTGGTACCGGTGGTTCAGCAAATCGTCAGCGCAGTGGCGGAATGGATTCGCAAGAATGGGGTGAGCCCCGGAACGCGCTTGCCGTCCATTCGGCAATTGGCCCTCGACAACCTGTTGAGCCAGTCCAGCGTGATGGAGGCATTCGAACGGTTGGTGTCCCAGGGCCTGCTGGCCTCGCGGCACGGTTCGGGGTTTGTGGTGGCGCAACCGCCGGCGGCCGATGAAAACCACTGGTACGAAGGTGCGGAACAGGTCTGGGGCGCCTTTACCGACAGCCCCTTGGGCGAGCTGAAGCTGGGGTGCGGCTGGTTGCCCGACGCTTGGCGTGAAAGCGATGACATCAGCTATGCGATCCGCGAAGTCAGCCGTACCGACACCGCTGCCCTGTTCAACTACAGCACGCCTTTGGGGCTGCCGGCGCTGCGCGAGCAACTGCTCAAGCGCCTGACCCAGATCCATGTGCCCGCCAGCCTGGACCGTATCCTCACCACCCATGGCGCCAGTCATGCCCAGGATCTGTTGATACGCACGCTGCTCAAGGCTGGTGATGAGGTGGTGGTCGAGACGCCGGGATACGGCAACCTCTATCGTCAATTGGCCTTTCAGGGTGTCAGGCTACTCGAGGTACCACGTACCAGAGGCGGCCCGGATATCACCGCGTTGGAAGTGCTGCTGCAAACTCATCGCCCCAAGTGCCTGTTTATCAGCAGCCTGTACCACAACCCCACCGGCACCAGTCTGTGCCGCCGGGTCGCGGAGCGTTTGCTGGAGCTGGCCCGGGATCACGACTTCCTGATCATCGAGGAGGACGTCTACGGCGACCTGCAACATGCCAGTTGCACGCGCTTGTCGGCGTTGCCCCACGGTGACCGGGTGATCTATGTCTCGAGTTTTTCCAAGACCCTGAGCAGCGCCTTGCGCGTGGGCTACCTCTGTGCCAGTGCCACGATCATTACCCAATTGACCCATCTCAAGACCCTGACGGGAATCGGCACCTCACGCTTTGCCGAAGCCATGGTGGCGACGTTGTTGAGCAACGGCACTTACCGCAAGTGGGTGCAGCGCCTGCGCAAGCGGCTGAACGCGCAGATGGCCGCGACCTTGCAAGTGTTGGAAGATGAAGAGTGGCAGGTATTTTCCGTGCCCGCTGGCGGTATGTTCCTGTGGGCGCGACCTGGCTCGGCAGACCCCTCACGCTTGCAGGTGTGCGCCCGACGGCTGGGGGTGTTGCTCTCACCGGGAGGGTTGTTCAGCCCGACGGGTGAGCGCAGCGAGTGGCTGCGCATTAATGTGGCCTTTGCGGCTGATCAGCGGGCATTGGCATTGTTCCGTGCCATGGGCGCAACCAGGCCGACCTCGACCATTCTGAAAACGACGAGCATGTAGCTTTTTGCCATTATTCCGGCGCCAGCCGCTTGTGCTCAGTACCCATGGGTTGCCAATCTCACTGCTTGTAAACCTGGCTTATGGCATCTGCCATCGCAAGAGGATTCAAGGCAATGATTTCGGGCGTGCAACGACGTTTCGCCAACCTTGGCATGGCAAAAAAACTGGGCTTGGGCTTCACCTTGGTACTCCTGCTTACGGCGCTGGTGGCGGCGATAGGTGTGTGGTCGCTGCACACCGTCGGCCAGCGTTTTGACGGGCTCACGAGCATGTCTTCGCTCAACAGCGGCTTGCTCAAGGTGCGCTTGATCGAGCAGGACTACGCACTGCATGCCGACTCCAAGGCCGTTGACGAGCTGCATGCCGGTGTCGAGGCTCTGGCGGCGCAGGCCGCCAGTCTCAAGGCCCGGTCTGCGGCCAGCGAGCAAGTGATGAGTGATGTTGAGCAAGCCTTGGCAGCGTACCGCAAGGCGTTCGATGAGTTCGTCGAACTGAACCAGACCAAGGACCTGGCGCTGGAAATGGCCAGTTGGTCAGTGTCCAGCGTGGCGAACAACCTGGATGTGTTGCAGGCTGGCCTGGCGGACGACGGTGCCTATGCTCTCAAGGAAAGCCAAGGCAAGGAGGGTGCCGAATTTATCGAGCAGGCGGGGCAGGTCAGCCAGGTGTCGCGCTTGATGATGCAAGCCATGGACGAGGCGCGGGTGCGCCTGGACCAGAGCCGCAAGGCTGACGCAGATAACGCTGAGCAGGGCAAGATCGAGCAGGCCGACCAGGCGCTGGCTGAAGTCGAGAAGCTCAAGACCAGCGTCAAGGACCCCGGCTACCAGACCGTCCTCAACGAAGTCTCCGGGCACATCGCGTCATTCGGTGAAAAACTCAGCGAGTACACCGGGCTGCTGGCCCAGGAGAAAGTCGTCTATACGCAACTGCACGACCGCGCCGAGCACGTGGTCAGCCGCGTCAACCAGGCGTATGCCGCCGAAGACCAGTCCATGCAGGCGCAATTGCAGCACAGCGCGATGCTGATTATCGGCTCATCCGCCCTGGCCTTGCTGGTGGGCTTGATTGCTGCATGGGTGATCACCCGGTTGATCGTAACCCCCTTGCGCAGCGTGATCGCCGTGGCCCAGCAAATTGCCGCAGGTGACCTGAGTGGGCGCATGGAGGTCAGCCGCCGTGATGAAATCGGCCAATTGATGCAGGCGATGCAGCAGATGGGCAGTGGTTTGAGCCAGATCGTGCGCGGGTTGCAGGCCGGTATCGAACAACTCGCCAGTTCCGCGCATTCGTTGTCCAGTGTCACCGAGCAGACCAATCTCGAGGTCAGCAGCCAGAAGGAAGAAACCGAGCAGGTCGCCACCGCGATGAATCAGATGACCGCCACCGTGCATGATGTGGCGCGCAACGCCGAGCAGGCCGCCCAAGCGGCGCAGACGGCGGATGACAAGGTCGACAGCGGCCAGCAGGTGGTGCGCATGAGTTTGCAGCGTATCGAATTACTGGCGGCGTCGAGCAGCAGCGCCAGCGCCAGCATCGAGGGCCTCAGTGCAGAGATCCAGAATATCGGCACTGTATTGAGCGTCATCAACAGCGTGGCCGAACAGACCAACCTGCTGGCCTTGAACGCCGCCATTGAAGCGGCGCGTGCCGGTGAACAGGGCCGTGGCTTTGCCGTGGTGGCCGATGAGGTGCGGGCACTGGCCAAGCGCACCCAGCAATCGACCGAGGAAATCGAGCGGCTGGTCAACACCTTGCGCAATGCGGCGCAGGCGTCGGTGCAGCAGATCCAGCACAGTGGCGAACTGGTGAAGCAGGCGGTCGGTGATGCCCTGCAAACCGAAAGCGCCTTGGGTAGCATTGCCGCTGCCGTGTCACTGATCCAGCAGATGAACCAACAGATCGCGGCCGCCGCCGAGGAGCAAAGCTCGGTGGCCGAAGAGATCAACCGCAGCGTCACCTGTATTCGTGCCAGTGCCGACCACTCGGCGTTGAGCATGCAAGGCAACGCCGCATCGAGTCTGCAGCTGGCGCAGTTGGGGGTAGAGCTCAAGGGGATGGTGGGGCATTTCCGCCTTTGATCGCAGCGACGGCACTGCGATCAATAGGCAGGACGATCAGGCGTGGTTGGCGAGGAAGGTCAGCAGGGCTTCATTGACGAATTCCGGGTTCTCGCGGCTGGAAATATGCCCGGCCTCGGGGATCAGGATCAGGTCGCAGCCAATCAGGTCGGCCATCTCCTTGGACTCTTCGGGCGGCCGGGGTTTGTCCTGCTCGCCGCACATCGCCAGGGTGGTGTCGGAGTCCAGGCGTGGCAGTTGCGCCAGGATGTCTTCGCGACTAAAGATCAAGCGGCCCAGGGGCACGATGCTTTCCAGCAGTTGCTCCTTGGAATAGCTTTGCAGGGACGTGCGAAAATCCTGGTACAGCGCCGATTCGCGGTCTATGCCCGGGCGGAAGAAGATCGGTGCGATCACATCCAGCAACGGTTCAGGGATCACGCCAGCGTCTTCAATCATCTTGAACAGCGAGAAATAGTACTGGCGCGTCGCTTCGGGTTCGGCGCCGAGGTAGGTGTCCATCAGCACCACGCTGTTGACGCGCTCGGGAGCCTGCAATGCCAGGCGTGCGCCCCACATGCCACCGACCGACAGGCCCACCAGGTTGATCCGCTCGATCTCCAGGTGATCGAGCAGTGCCAGGGCCTGGCGAGCCAGACCATCGAGGGACTCGGTTTGCGTCGGCAGCTTGCCCGACTCGCCATGGCCCCACAGCTCGGGGACGATCACCCGGTATTGCTGCGACAGCGCTTCAATCTGCGGCGCCCACATGTCGCTGGCCCACAGGTAGCTCGAACCTAACAGGACGACCGGGCCGGTGCCCTGGTCGAGATAGTGCAGCGGTTGTCCATCAATCACGGCAACAGGCATAACAGGCCTCTAACTTCACGGAGTGAGGGGCACTTTTTTACGCTAGTTGTGGGTGGGGGGATAGGTGCAAAGTGATGGCCTGTGGAGTGAGGGTGCTATCCAACTAATGTCCCGCGATCCAAATGTGGGAGGGAGGCTTGCTCTCGATAGCTGGGCGTCAGTCGATACATCTGTTGACTCAACCACTGCAACCGGGAGCAAGCCCCTCCCACATTTGGATCGTCTTACACCAGGTAAATCGCCTTTGCTCCGCGTTGTTGCCTGGGCTGTCAGTCGTAGATAGCTTTCTTCTTCCACTCGGCATCGGCGTCGACGACCTTCAGCCCCTCGGTCAACTCGTTGACTTCGTCCTCGGCGGGCTGGCTGTTGGTCAGTACCGTGGAGTTGGCGCGCGCCAGTTGTGATTCCAGCAGCTGCAACTGTGCGCTGTAGAGCACCGGCTCCGGTTGTTTGCGCAAGTACTGCACACCACGCTCGAACGCCAGGCGCGCCTGGCCCGGTTGGCCTTGCTGCAGGGCATGCTGGCCGAGGTTGTTGAAGAACTCGATATGCAGCAGCACCAGGATATGGCGGATTTCCTTGATCCAGTGCTTGGCCTCGTTGGTCGGCAGGAAGCCATCCTGGGCTGCACGGGTGACTTGGCCGTGCAAGGCTTCCAGCAAAAAGCGTACGTCCTTGGCCTTGGCTTCGGTCTGGATCGGTGCCGGTGGGTTCGCTACCGGAATAGACTCGCCCTGGGCGATCAGCGCATTCAGCTCGGCGATACGTGCCTTGAGTGGCGCGCTGGATTTATTGAGGTTCAACAGGCGCTGGTTGACGTTCAGCTCCAGGCGGGCCAGCAACAGTTTGAGCGCCGGGGTCATCAGTTGGCCAGGAAAGGTCTCGGTGATTTCACCGCAGCGGCGCAGCCGATCGTTAAGCTCGATCTCGGTGCGCTTCTTTTCCAGCTTATTGTTTTCCACCACGTGGTTCATGTAGCCAATGGCGATCAGTATTGCGATCCCGGCTATTACCAGCAGGGTGATCATGAGTGGTGTCACCGGTGTGACCTCTTTATAGGGTTTGCTGTTGAGTGTAGTGACTGGGTCAGCCGGCGGATAGGATTGATCGACCAATTGCCCAGGTACTTTCTTCTATATAGGTAGGCGTGCCCGTATGGCTGCACATTGCCATCACTTGCCCGGGTGAACTATAACGTCTTGGCGGGCGCCAGAATATAGGCGCCAAGGCTCGGACGCCGACAAAGCCCGGGAAGGCCGGTAAACGATGGCGAAGTCATTGATTTAAATAAATTTATCCATGGGGGTTGACGACCTTTCAATCCATCCATAGAATGCGCGCCACTTACAGCGTAAAGCACACAGCGAAACGCGGTAGGGAGTGAATGTTGTACGTGTGTCCCCTTCGTCTAGTGGCCTAGGACACCGCCCTTTCACGGCGGTAACAGGGGTTCGAGTCCCCTAGGGGACGCCATATGCGGGAATAGCTCAGTTGGTAGAGCACGACCTTGCCAAGGTCGGGGTCGCGAGTTCGAGTCTCGTTTCCCGCTCCAATTTTTAAGCAGTGTTGCCCTCGGGCGGCATTGAGTGAAACCAGGACCAAGTCTTCGGATGAGGCCTCTGGGCACTGAAATACACACCATGTGTTTCAGTAGCGTGTCCCCTTCGTCTAGTGGCCTAGGACACCGCCCTTTCACGGCGGTAACAGGGGTTCGAGTCCCCTAGGGGACGCCATTTGCGGGAATAGCTCAGTTGGTAGAGCACGACCTTGCCAAGGTCGGGGTCGCGAGTTCGAGTCTCGTTTCCCGCTCCATATTTAACAAAAACGCCGATCAGTAATGATCGGCGTTTTTGTGTGTGCTGAATTTAACTCACCCGCGCACTGTCAGCACTCAAGTGGCCGCAGGCGCGTCCTGTCTTGGCATAAAAAATCGCGCAAACAGTTCGGACTGCGACTTTATATTCAACTTGCTATAGATGTTGCGGCGGTGGACTTTGATGGTTTCCGTTGACAGCGACAGCTTCCCGGCAATCTCCTTGTTGGAAAAACCGCTGAGCAGCAACTTGAGTACATCTTTTTCGCGAGTGGTTATCTGGGCCTCCAACTGGGCTATGGCTTCAGCCCATGGCGCTGGCTCGGCGATGTTCTTTTCCTGGTCGCTTTCAAAGCACATGCGTTGGTGCATCATCGCCGTCACCCACGGCTTGATCATGTCGAGCATGGTAACTTGCGCCTGTGTGAACCGCACGTTGCTGCCAAACGACATGCACAAGGTTCTGTCGGCATCGAGGCGTACGTTGTATTGCGCCTCATCGACCGAGATGAATTGCGCGAAATACTGATGGTAGTACTCGGTCTCAAGAAAGTGTTCCGGCGCAATATCGAGCAGATGGAAGAAGCCGCTCTGCGGGTTTTCTCGATCAGCGATATAAAACGGGTCCAGTAGATAAAGACCTTTCACATAGCGATGAATAAAGGCGTCAACCTCTTCGCTGTCAGCTACCTCAGGCAGGCTGATCACGCGTACAGAGTGATCGCCGAAAACCAGTACAACCCAATTGTCTATCTGCACGTATTCATTCAATACACGAATCAATGAGCTCCAGAATTCTGGCCGATTGAGCTGCATGATCAGTTTCCCAACGGATCGATGCCAGGCCAGGCTATGAAGGTCAAGCGACATGTTCTACCCCTTTAGGGTTAGGGATTGGCAGGCCAGGGCTAAGTATTTCTAGGTATTTACTATTCAACCATGCCCGGTATATTCACCCCGAACTAACGATAGCCATGAAGGCATGTCGGGTGGACAGGGAATAGTCATATGAGTCGATCACACTTGCGAGCTATTTTTTTAGCCTCGCTGCTGGGAGCCGCAATCAGTACACCGGCAGGCGCCGCCCAATCTTCGTTGTATCTGTATAACTGGTTCGGGTTTCTTGAGCCGCAGACCCCGAGGGAATTCCAGCAGGAAACCGGCATCAAGTTGCACATGGACGCCTTCGACAGCGCAGAAATCATGCAGAGCAAGGTGATGGCCGGACGCACCGGGTATGACCTGGTGGTGGCCACCTCCAATGTGCTGCCCGGGCTGATCAAGGCCGGCGTGTTGCAGCCGCTGGATCGCTCGCAATTGAGCAATCTGTCGCACATCGATCCCGATATCCTCGCTCTGCTGGCGGTCAATGATCCCGGTAATCGCTACGCCGTACCCTACGTATGGGGCACCACCGGCATTGGCTACGACGTGGATAAGGTCAAGGCGGCACTGGGTGAGGATGCCCCGGTGGACAGCTGGGACCTGATCTTCAAGGAAGAGAACATCAGCAAGCTCAAGGCGTGTGGCGTGGCCATGCTCGACTCGCCCAGCGAGATCATTTCGATTGCCTTGCACTACCTCGGGCTGCCCAGCAACAGCACCAACCCCGAGGATTATCAGAAGGCCCAGGCCCTGCTGTTGAAAATCCGCCCCTACGTCCTTTATTTCGACTCCTCTCGCATCGACACCGACCTGGCCGATGGCAATATCTGCGCCGTCGTAGGCTGGGCCAACGGTGCCCTGGCGGCGCAGGCGATCAATGAAAAGTCCAACAGCGGACGCAAGATTGCCTACAGCCTGCCCCGGGAAGGGGCATTGGTCTGGTCTGAAAACTGGGTGCTGCTCAAGGATGCCCGGCACCCCAAGGCCGCCCTGGAATTTATCAATTACATGTTGCGGCCACAGGTGATCGCCAAGACATCCAACTACATGCTCTATCCCAACGCCAATAAAGATGCCACCCAGTTCGTCGAGCAGAAGCTGCGGGATAACCCGTGGATTTATCCCGATAAAAAGACCATGGCAACGTTGGTCCCGCTCGAGCCCCTGCCGCTGAAGGCCGAGCGCATCCGCACCCGTGTGTGGACCAAGGTCAAGAGTGGTACGTGAGGGTAGAACTATTGGCCGGCTGACCACAGGGCGGGGGCCGGAGGAGGGAGACAGCATGCGCCAAGGTGTTGATCAGGGCTATCTGGAGTCAGACGACTATAAGGCATACAAAGAGATTGAAGAGCAGATCGGCCTTTGTACGCCCGAACAGGCCTGGGCCATGTATTACGTCTCGACGGGCATGGTGCGCGAGAACATTACCCTGGCAGTGATGGAGCACATCGGCAGGGGCAACCGTGCATTGTTGCTCGAGTTCCCTGACCTTGTGCGGGTCGAGGGGCGCGACTATGAGCCCGGAGCCCTCGCCTCCAACTGGCCCTTGTTGCGACGCTATCGTGGATAGCCTCATGGGCCGTCTTTCCTTTCAGAAGCGCAGCTCGTCGTAGGGCATTCTTGTAAAACTTGTAGGGATAGTCTGTACTTTTTGTGGAGGAGGTGCGTTTCTCTGTCGTGCTCTCTACTCTGGCCACCCCATTCTCCTTGCTCACTTCAGAGAACTGCCCAGATGGTTCAACTCGATTTTTATTCAACATTGGTGGCCGCTTCGCTGGTGCTATTGCTGGGGCGATGGCTGGTGGCGCGGATCGGCTTCTTGCGCACCTACAATATTCCCGAACCGGTCGCCGGTGGTTTGTTGGTCGCCCTGCTACTCCTGGCATTGCGCGGCCTGGCCGATATCGAGGTACGCTTCGACCCCTCTTTGCAAACCCCCTTGATGTTGGCGTTTTTCGCCACTATCGGCCTTAACGCAGACTTCGCCAGCCTGAAGAAGGGCGGGCGCATAGTCGCCATATTCCTGCTGGTGGTAACCGCGCTGCTGGTGTTGCAAAACGCCATGGGTATCGCACTGGCCACGGCGCTTGGCCTGGATCCGCTGATGGGCTTGCTGGCCGGCTCGGTGACATTATCCGGTGGGCATGGCACTGGTGCGGCCTGGGGCGCGGTGTTCAGTGAGCAATATGGCGTAGCTTCTGCATCTGAGTTGGCCATTGCGTCGGCGACGTTTGGCTTGGTACTCGGTGGCCTGATTGGTGGCCCCGTGGCGCGCTTGCTGATCAAGCGGGTCGAAGTGCCAGGTGTCGGGCAACCGCAGCCGCGCTTGCCAAAGGGCTTCGAACAGCCCAACCAGGAGCGTCTGATCACGGCGTTTTCGTTTATCGAGACCCTGGCGTTGGTGGCGATCAGCCTGAAGGCCGGCACCTTGCTCAACAGTGCCATCCAAGGCACTGCCTTCGAATTGCCGACCTTCGTCTGCGTATTGTTCGTCGGTGTAGTGCTGCGCAATGGGCTGTCGATCCTCGGCTGGCACCAGGTGTTCGAGCGCGAAGTGTCGGTACTGGGCAATGTCAGTTTGTCGTTGTTCCTGGCGATTGCGCTGATGTCTCTCAAGCTCTGGGACCTGGCGGCGCTGGCCTTGCCGATCGTCATCCTTTTGGCTGCGCAGGCACTGTTGATGGCGTTGTTTGCGATTTTCGTGACGTTCCGGGTGATGGGCCGTAATTACGACGCGGCGGTATTGGCGGCCGGTCATTGCGGGTTCGGGCTTGGCGCCACCCCCACGGCGATTGCCAATATGCAGGCTGTGACCCAGCGCTTCGGGCCGTCGCAGATTGCGTTCCTGGTGGTGCCGATGGTCGGGGCATTCTTCATCGATATCACCAATGCTGTGGTGATCAAGCTGTACTTGGCACTGCCGTTCCTGGGGGCCGCGGGGTAAGTCGCTTCACCCCATGCCCATCGCTTTCATTGCCTGGGCCAAGCGCTGCATGGCTTGCGCGATTTCATCCCGGTCCAGGGATGCAAAGCCCAGGCGCAGCGCATTTTCCGGACGGTCGTTGGGTGAAAACTGGCGACCGCTGCGCACCACCAGCCCATGGTCCAGGGCGGTGGTTACCAAGCCATCCACGTCGATTCCTTCCTCGAAGCGTACCCAGAGCGCCAGGCCACCCTCAGGCTCGCGCACCTGTATGCGATCGCCGAATGCCTGGTCGAGGCAATCGCGCAGCACAGTTCGGCGCGCCAGGTATTCTTTCGAGACGCGGCGCAGGTGCTTTTTCAACTCACCATCATTGATCAAGTCCGCCAGCATGGCCTGCGCCACCCCATCGGCATCGCCCACCATCAATGCGCCATTGCGCTGCAAAACCTCAATCACCTGGGCGGGCGCCACGATGTAGCTGCAACGAAACGTTGAGCCCAGCACCTTGGATAAAGAACCGATGTAGATCACATGGCGCTGGGCGCGGTCACTGGCCAGCGGCAGGTAAGGGCGGCCGCTGAAATGGTATTCGTGATCGTAGTCTTCCTCGATCACGCAAAAGTCATGTTGCGCCGCCAGTGCCAGCAAGTGTTGCCGGCGTGCTGCATGCAAGCTCACGGTGGTGGGGAACTGGTGGTGGGGCGTGAGGTAGATCATGCGCACGTCATGCTCGCGGCATAAACGGTCGATCTGGTCGGTGCGGCAACCTTCATCATCGATGTCGACCGTGACCAGTTGTGCGCCGAGTTTTCGAAAAATTTCCCACGCCGGCGGGTAACTCAAACGCTCTACCAGCACCACGTCGCCGGGCTTGAGCAGCAGGCTTGCGCTCAGGTACAGCGACATCTGGGTGCCCTGGGTCAGACAGATATTCTCGGCATTCACCGCCAACCCGCGATTATTTCGCAGCATGTCGGCCAGGGCGCAACGCAAATGGTAGCCGGTGCCCTCACTGCCGTAGCGCAAGGTGTTGGAGGCAAAACTGTTGCGCAATGCATGACGATAGTAGCGATGCAAAACGGCCTGGGGCAGCAAACGGTGATCGCTGGTGCCATTGTCGAAAAACAGCGCACCCTGTCGATGCTGGAGAGCGACCACTTGGGCGTTGTGGGTGAAATACGGCACTACCGGCTGCTCCAGCAGCGGCGGCGCGAAGGACGGTTGCGCAGCACTGGGCATGGGTTTGGGCGTCAGTTGCGCATTGACGAAGGTGCCACGGCGCGGCTCGCTGATCAGCCAGCCTTTGGTCATGGCTTCTTCGTAGGCCAGGATCACGGTCTTGCGGTTGACGTTGAGCAACTGCGCCATTTCCCGCGTGCCCGGCAGCAAGGTTCCAGGCGCCAGGCGGCCTTCGAGGATCGCGCTGACCAGGCCCTCGGCAATCTTGCGGTAGGACGCCTGGTGGGTATCTTCGTCGAGCTTGAGCAAGGGGCGCCATTTGCGCATCTGGACCATCTGAATTATCCAAATCTGGAGGTTCTAATGGGCCTAGTCTAGCGCAACAATCAGGTCTCACTTATCCCGAGGTCCTTATGAACACGCGCCATGTCATCGAACTCGCCCCCTCGGGGAAAACCTTTGAAGCCGGCGATGAACTGTTGCTGGATGCAATGCTCGCCAGCGGCTTGACCGTGCCGTTTTCATGCCGGCGTGGCGCGTGCGGATCGTGCAAGGTGGTAGTGGCCGACGGTGCGTACCGTGCCAAGCAACTGGACCCGGGGGGGCCGGCGCCGTCCTACCCGCTGGCAGCCAATGAAATGCTGCTGTGCCAGAGCCATGCCTGCTCCAACATGCGCCTGGAAATTCCCGGCTGGTCGCTGGACACGCCCGCGCTCGTGGTCGAGGCAACGGTGCTGGGCAAGCGTGCGCTCAGTCCGGATGTCATCGAGTTGATCGTGATGCCGGATATGCCGCTGGCGGTGCGAGCGGGACAGTACGTCAAGTTCCGCCTGGTCGACGGTGATTCGCGTTGTTTCTCGATCGCCAACCTGCCGGCCGAAAGCGATGGGCGCCTGGGGTTCCAGATTCGTCGGGTGAGCGGCGGGCTGTTTTCCGAGACCTTCCTGGGCGCCGTTGAAGCCGGCGACCTGTTGCAACTGGAAGGGCCTTTTGGTGCCTGCACCTGGCAGGACGATGACGGTGCGCCGGTCGTGCTGTTCGCCACGGGCACAGGTTACGCGGGTATCAAGCCGATTCTGCTGACCGCCTTGAAACGCGATGTGGAGGTGACGTTGTACTGGGGCGGTGCGCAGCCGGCAGATTTTTATGACCGTGTGTTTTTGGACAGGATGATCATGGACCACCCGCGTTTTCGCTGGCATCCGGTACTGGCCTCAGAGGGCCGGGTGCAGGAAGTTGCACTGGGTCATGGTCATCACTGGCAGGCTGCCCAGGTCTATGCCTGCGGTAACGGCGCGATGATCAGCCAGACACGTGCGGCTTGTCTGGAAGCGGGCTTGCCCAGCCACCGGTTTGTCGCGGAAGCCTTTGTGCCCAGTGGCCGTTCGAGTGCGGGAGTGCCCTCCAAGCCATTGGACCCGATTTGGGAAAAAGTCGGCCCACGTTACTCGCTGGACGGCATGCTCGCGGCACGTGAGCAGTCCATCCGTGCCCTGGCGGCGATCGCCAGCCAATTGAAGGTGGGTATGACCACGGGCGAAGCCCTCGATATGGCTGCCGAGCAACTGCACGCCATGGGCGCGTCCCACACCTGGCATCCAACCTACATTCGCTTTGGCGCCGACACGGTGCGCCCACCCCGTGAAGGCATTGACCGTCAACGCAGGCTGCGCGCCACGGACATCGCCGTGGTTGACCTGGGCCCGGTGTGGGATGGCTACGAAGGCGACTACGGCGACACCTTTGTGTTCGGTGATTTGCCGTTGCACCTGGCCTGTAAAAAAGCCCTGCATGAAGTATTTGATGAAACCCGTGAAGCCTGGCTACGCGGGCTGACCGGACGTGAACTCTATGACTTCGCCGAGCAGAGCGCCGAGTCCAAGGGCTGGAGGCTGGCGCGCAACCTCGCAGGGCACCGCCTTGCGGATTTTCCCCATGCGCTGTTCGAAAGCAAGGTGCTGGCGGAGCTGGAAATCCCACCGAGTGAGATGGCCTGGGTGCTGGAAATCCAGCTGTGCCATCCCACGGAGCCGGTCGGTGGTTTTTTTGAGGATATGCTGATGCTGCAAGCCTGACGAGCCCGCCATTGCGGCGGGCTCCCGCTGCGCTCAGAGCTTGGGCAGTTGACCAACTCGGCCCATCATTTCAGTGACAATCTGCAGGTCCAGCAAAAACTGCTCGACGGTCTTGAACTCACCGTCGGTATGCCCGGTGTATTTCTCTTCAGGTCGCGCCAGGCCAAACTGCACACCATTGGGCAGGTCATGCACAGAGGTCGCGCCGGCCGAGGTGCCGAACTTGTGCGTCATGCCGAGGTTTTCCGTGGCGACCGCCAGCAAGGCTTTGACCCATTCACCTTCAGGGTTACGGTACATCGGCGTATCCAGCGAGTAGGTAAAGTCCACCTTGACCTGGGTGCGTTTGTCCCAGGCGTTCAACTTCTCGGCGATTTCGGCTTTGAGTTTTTCCGGCGATTTGCCCTTCGGCGCACGCAGGTTGACCGCCAGCTTGAAGGCTTTGTCATCCAGGCCGACAAAGGTCGGCGAGGTGGTCAGCGGCCCCATGAAGTCATCGGCAAAGCCCACGCCCAGTTTGCCGCCCAGGTAGTCCAGGCCCCAGTTGTCCGCCGCATAGTGGGCGGCGTCGGTGATGTGGTTGTGCTTGAGGGCGATCTTGCCGTCGACGCTGTGGATCAACTCCAGCATGCGTGCCACCGGGTTGATCCCGGATTCAGGTTCGGAGGAGTGGGCAGATACGCCAGTGACGGTGAGTTTGACGTCCTTGCCGTCGACCTGGGCGGTCACCTTGAAATTGCCGCCATTTCGCTTGGCATAGTCAGCCCCGGCCTGTTGCAGGCTGGCGGCCAACTCAGCGGGATTATCGCTGACCAGCGTGGCAACCGAGGCCGAAGGGATCTGGTTGGTGGCCTTGCCGCCAGTCATCGAAATGATTTCTGCGCCTTGGCCTTCGCCCTTGCGCACCGGGAAGGTGGCCATGACGGTGCCCGAGCCTTTTTCGGCGATCACTACCGGATAGCCGCCATCCAGCGCCAGGTTGTATTGCGGCACGGGATTGCGTTCGAAATAGTAAGGAATGGCGTCACCGGAGGTTTCCTCGGTGGTGTCCACCAGCAGCTTGAACGTGCGCGCCAGCGGCAACTTTTCTTCCTTGATCACCTTCATGGCGTACATCGCCACGACGATGCCGTTCTTGTCATCCTCGGTACCACGGCCATACATGCGATCGCCGATCAGCGTGACCTTGAACGGGTCGAGCTTGGTGCCGTCTTGCAGTACCCAATTCTCCGGGGTCACCGGCACCACATCGGCGTGGGCATGGACACCGACGACTTCGTCGCCGCTGCCTTCCAGGGAGATTTCGTACACACGGTTATCGACGTTACGGAAGTTCAGGTTGAAGGACTTGGCCAGGGCCTGGATCTTGTCGGCGATCTTGAGGAATTCCGGGTTTTTGTACTGTGGCAGGCCGTCTACATTGAACGTCGGGATCTCCACCAGTTCACGCAGGGTTTCCAGGGCCGCCTTGCCGTACTTCGCCCGGGTGTAGATGCCGAGCAGGCGGTTGATTTCGTTCTGCTGCTCGGCGTTCAGGGGCTTGTTGTCGAGAAAGGTGCTGATGGCCGGGCCGACGTCACTGCTCTTGCCCAGATCGCCCTTGGCCAGGGTGCCGAGGAAACTGCGGAAATCGGTGACTGAGGTGTCGCTAAAGCTCTTCAGGATCGCCGCGCTTTGTTCGGCGCTTATGTTGGCGAGCGCAGGGGTGGTGACCGCCACAAGGCTGGTAGCGAACAGGGTGGCAGCCACCAGTTTTTTCAATGGAAAGTGCATGGCTAGAGGCATTCCTTTGCAGGTAGTGAATAGGGCGTTTCTGACGGATAAGGCAGAAACATTTCCACACACTACCATCACTCAGGTGCCCAAGGTCAATGCTGGCCAGGATGAGGCGCTGGGTACTCATCAGTCACGTTCAAGGCTCTAGCGTAGGGCCCATCCCACAATTGTTCATGCAACGCTCCCACACGCTTGGCCATCGCTTCACTGCGCATCACCACCTCCAGGTTGCGCGAGTTATCCAGATAACCGCCCAGCCAGTTGCTGGTGCCGATCCACGCCACTTGCCCGTCGATCTCCATGGTCTTGCTGTGGATCACCCGCGCGTAGGGGATAAAGCCTTGCTTGGCCTCAGGCAGCGTGACGATCTTGATCTCGACGTTGGGCAGCACCGCCAGGCTCTTGAGGTAGGGCAATTCCAGCTTGTCAGTGTTCCAGTTGGACACCATCAGTTTGATCGATACCCCACGGGCAGCTGCGGCGCGCACGGCGTTGTCGATCACCGCGTAGTACGGCCGGGTCCGATCCGGGCCGTAGGACAGCGGCGCATAGTCGAGCAATTGCACGCGCACTTCTTTTTTTGCTTCGCCCAGCAGGCGTGGCAGTTCCAGCTGTGAGTCGCCTACTCCGGGCGGGTTGTAGCGTTGCGGGCTGGCCACCAGGTAATTGCCGACACGTGCAGGCTCTTGGCCGGTGGCCGGCAGCGGCACCGGTTGTTTATCGGCGAGGGCGGCCTGGGCTTGCCAGTCCTGATCGAAGATCGCCTGGACCTGGCTCACCACCGTCTCGTCCGTGATCCGCAGCCCGGTTTCGTGGATATGTTCCAGGGAGCGCCAGTCGAAATTCTGGCTACCGATAAATGCCTGCTTGCCATCCACCACAAGGTATTTGGCGTGGATGATGCCGCCGCTCAGTTGCCCGTAGGGCAGCACACGGAAGGTCAGGTTGGGAATCGCACGCAGGCGTTCCAGGGTGGCGGCTTCCGATAACTTGAGGCCTTTTTCTTCCAGCAGGAAACGGATTTTCACACCGCGCTTGCCGGCAGCCTCAAGGTGCTCGATGACCTTGTCCATGACCGAGCCGGGATGATCGGCGGCGTAGAACTGGCCGATATCAATGCGGCTTTTCGCACCGTCGAACAACTCGATCCATACCGCGCCGGTCTGGCGCAGATCGCCAGTGTCCAGGGTGGTGTCCACCGGCACGGTATGCACCAATTCAAACCCTGGAATGGAAAAGTCCGCCTGGGCCAGCGGACTAAGGAGCAAGCCGGCGAGGCTTGTGATACGCAACTTCATCGAAAGGGACATAAGCGTCTCATCGGACAAAAAGAAGGGGCGGGTGCATGACGCGCCCGCCCGGCGGGTCATGCCGTGCGGCTGTGCAACGGGGTCGGCACACGGTGTGGCGCTTCGGCCTGCTCGCGGGCGCCGCTGGCGGCGCGGATCAGCAGGATCTTCAACTGGTCGTTGATGCGTTCCAGGCTGTCCTGGAAGAAGTTGTGGAACACCACGCAGAACAGCGCGATGGCGATGCCCAGGCCGGTGGCGAACAAGGCCGTGCCGATACCACCGGATATCTGCCCTGGGTCGGAAACCCCTGCCGTCGCCAATGCCTTGAAGGTGTCGATGATGCCCAGAATGGTACCCAGCAAGCCGAGAAGCGGGGCGGCAGTGGTGATGGTCTCGATGATCCACAGGCTACGGGCCAAGGGGGCGCGGGTCTTCAGGTATTGGGTTTCGATTTCATCATCGAGGTCTTTGCGCGAGCCATTCGATGCCTTCTGCGCCAGCACCGGCAACACCATGTTCAGCGGCAGGCTGTGGCGGCGGGTCAGGCTGTCCGGCAAGTCGCGTTCGCTGTGTACCTGGGGGCCCAGGGCGTCGGTGAGGGCGCGGGCCTGGCGGCGCACATAGGCGAAGTAGATGCCGCGTTCGATGGCGATAAAGATCGCGATGGCCATCGCCGCATACATCACATAGAAGGTGACGTCGTGGAGCAGGTTCATATCCATGATGGTGTTCCTCTTGGGTCAGTCTTAGAAATTCGCTTCCAGCGAAACCGTTACGGTGCGGTCCAGGCCGACGATGTACGCCGGGTCGCCATCGCGAAAGCCGCTGTAGCTGGCCGCGTTGGTCTTGGTGGTGTACACGCCGTCCAGGTACTTCTTGTCGAACAGGTTGTCGACGTTCAGGCGCAGGGTTGCGTCCTTGACCACCTTCTTGTCCACCGGCAGGTAGATACCGGCGCCGAGGTTGAATACGGTGCGTCCGGAAATGGCTTCGTCGTTGGTCAGGTCGCCGTAGAGCTTGCTGGTGTACTTGCCGCCGAAGGTGCCGTAGAAGCGCCCGTCGTCATAACCGATGTTGGCCGCCAGCATGTTCTTGGGCACGTTGGCGAACTGCTTGCCGCTGGTGGGCAAGACGATGGCTTTGCCGGCGTTGTAGACGGTCATGTCGTCTTGCTGCTCGGCTTTGGTGTAGGTGTAGGAGGTGTAGTAGTTGAAGTGGTGAGGCAACTGGCCGCTCCATTCCAGCTCCAACCCTTTGTTGGTGACCGCACCGACGTTGATGTCGGCGGCGTCGCCGTTGATGTCTTTGGATGAGACCTGGCGGTTCTTGAAGTCCATGTAGAACAGGGTGGCGGCCAGGCTCATGTCGTCGCCGCTGTAGCGCCAGCCCAACTCGTGGTTCCAGCTGGTTTCCGGCTCGAGGTTGATAGAGTCGGCGCCCTTGTCATAGAGCGCGTAGTTCTGCGGTACGCGCATGTTGCGCGAGAGGCTGTAGAACAGCTGGTCACGCTCGTCCAGCTGGTATTTGAGACCGACGTTGGGCAGCAGTTTATTATAGGTCTGGTTACGTTTTTCCGGCTGCTCGGTGAGGCTGCCGTGGTTGGTGCCGTCACGCTCGACGTTCATGTACGCAAGGCCGGCAATGAAGGTCCAGTCCGGGTTGATGTACCAGGTGTCCTGGGCCCAGACTTTTTGCGCCGGGGTGACAGTGAAGCGGTCGCGCCCCTGGATCTGGTTGCCGTTGGCATCGACGATGGCACTGTTGGAGTCGGGCCAGGTATCGACCGGCTTGCCATTGCTCTTGAGCGGAATGAACGGCTGGGTCTGGCTCTGGCGTGCGCGCTCGTACCAGTAGCCGAACTGCAGGCTGTGGTCGCCCAGGTCCCAGGTCAGCTTGGTGGTGATGCCCGGACGCCAGGTCTGGGTGCGCGAAGGGCGGTAATACACGCCGCTGTTCGGCGTGCCATCGGCGTTGTATTGCGCGGCGGTGGGCAGGTTGCCGAGGTCGAACACACCGCCCTGGTTCGAGCCGCGGTTGAGCGCATAGGCGGACGAGCCGACGCCGCTGCCGTTGCCCCAGTAGTAATACGGGATCACCGACAGGGCCAGGTTGTCGGCCAGTTTGAACTGGGTGTTGAGCACGGCGGTAAAGGTCTGGAACGGGTTCTGCGCCAGGGCGTAGTAGCTGTTGTACTTGCCATTGCTGCCCACGCTCGGCGTCGCCGGGTAGGGATCGTACTTGCGGCCGTTCTGCTGGAACTGCGCCTTGGTCAACTGGCTGTAACTGTTGTTGTCCTGCTCGTGGTACTTGAGGATCAGGTTGGCGGTGTTGCCGTTGCCGGCGTCGAAGAAGCTGTTCCACTCCACCTTGTCAGCGCGCACCGCGCCTGAGCCACGCCACATTTCCCCTTCGGTATGGGACACCGACAGCCAGTTGCTCAGGCCATTGATCTCGCCGGTATTGAGGCGGGCGAAGGTCTTGCGCGTGGCGTTGCTGCCGACGACTTGCTTGACGAAGGCGCCGGTTTCCTTGGTCGGGCGAATGGTCACGATGCCGATGTTGCCGCCGCTGGAACCGATGTGCGGGCCGTCGGCTTCCGATGCGCCCTGGGTGACGAAGATCTGGTCGATATTCTCCGGGTCGCCCAGCAGGTTGGAGTACAGCGCATAGTTGCCGGAGTCGTTGATCGGCATGCCGTCCACCGACATGCCCACCTGGTCGGAGTTCATGCCGCGCATGGTGAAGCGAAAACCCGAGAGACCGGTGTTGTCTTCACTGGAGATGTTCAAGCCCGGGGTGTACTTGAGCTTGTCGATGGCGTTGCCCGTCGCGGCCTGCTTGTCCAGGGCCTCCTTGGTTACCGTGGAGCGGCCCTTGATGCTCTCCTCCGGGACCATATAGCCGCCGCCGGCGGTCGCCTTGCCTTGTACGCCAATGGTGCCGACGTCACTGTCGCTGGTATCTGCCATGACCATTCCCTGGGTCATGCTGGTCGCGGCAACGAGTGCCAGATGAATACGGGTGAACTTCATCACTGTCGTCCTGGGTCGGGTGCTTATTGCACGCTGTAGTTGAAGGTGGCGGTGAAGCGTTGCTCGTTGCGCCCCCCGAAGGCTTGCTCGGGGAACGGCTTGACTTGCTTGATGCGCCGCAAGCTGTTGGTGGCAGC
Organism: Pseudomonas libanensis; assembly: GCF_001439685.1. Classification (GTDB taxonomy): domain Bacteria; phylum Pseudomonadota; class Gammaproteobacteria; order Pseudomonadales; family Pseudomonadaceae; genus Aquipseudomonas; species Aquipseudomonas libanensis. Next base: position 56,808 of record NZ_JYLH01000016.1, on the reverse strand, counting down.
CCGGTTGAGCAGCATGCTTGAGGCCGGGCTTTGTACGCCGGAGTCGAGAACGCGACCCTGGCGATCTACCAGCAACCACACCACCACCTCGCCACTCGGGCGTTCGAGGGACGCCTGGCGCCCGGTGGGGTACTGCTTGTAGGTGTCCAGTTCGTTGCGCAAGCCTTTGAGGTAACCACCTTCCAGGGCCTGGCCATCGACTTTCGGCGGCGCAGGCGGGGCTGGCGGCGCCACAGGCGCTGTCGGGGCTGCCACGGGCGCAACGGGTTTGGCTGCGGCCACCGGCGGCGTGGGCACGGCCTTGGCAACCACCGGCTTGGGCAGCGGTTTTGGCTTGGGCTTGGGTTCGGGTTTGGGCAGCGGCTTGGGTGGCGGTGGCGGTGGCGCTGGCTCGGCCTCCTCGTCTTCGATCACCGGCGGTGGCGGCTCTTGCTCCACCACCGGTTCCGAGACGACTTCCGGCTCCGGTTCGACCAATGCCAACTCGACCGCCGACTCGTCATACACCGGCTCGACCTTCAAGGTCTGGGACTGGATACCCAGTGCAATCAGCACCAGGGCGATCACGGCGGGGACACTGCCCAGCAGCTGACGCGCACGAAACAGCACGTACATGATCAGGACTTACGCGTAGCGATGGATACGGAGGTGAAGCCACCCAGGCGCAGGGTGTCCATCACTTCCACCAGGCGCGAGACTTCCACGCCTTTGTCACTGTTGACGATGATCGTCGACTTGCTATCGGGCTTTTCGGCGGCCTTCAACGCCGGCACCAAGGCATCCACCGTCAGGTCCTTGCCATCGAGTTGCAACTGGCCTTCCAGGCCCAGGGTGAGGATGAATTTGTTTTGCGGTTTGAGCTGCTGTGAACTGCTGGCGCTGGGCAATTGCGTCTTCATGCCGAGCGCGGGAATCACGTTCAAGCTCACCAGTACGAAAAACACCAGCAGGAACATCATCACGTCGATCATCGGGATCAGCTCGATGTGCGCCTTGCGTTTCTTGGGTTCGTCCCAGGTTCTCATTCCGTTACCCCGTCAGTGAATTAGGGGCAAGACGCTAACAGGCAAAAATGACCGAACGGTTAACTTTAATTGACGGTTTAAAGGCTCTAGGACGCGTCTTTCAGAAAACTTACCGGTCACTTTTGCGACGTAATGAAACTGACATGCACGGGGTACATCCTCAAGGAATTTATCTCGAGAGCCGCCCCGTATGCCCACTGCGTTGCCTCATTTATCCACCCCGCGGCTGCTGTTGAGAGCGCTGGAAATGCACCAGGCCGAGATGCTTTTCGCGCTGGCCAACGGGCCGAAAATTGCCGACAACACGGCCAATATTCCATCGCCCTATACCCTGGAAACAGCGCAGGCGTTTATTGCCGGGGTCGGCGAAAAATACCGCGCCAGTGAGTGCCTGAACCTGGGGATGCATGTGCGTGACTCTGGCGAATTGATTGGCATGGTCAGCCTGCGTCTGAGCGCTCGTCATCACTACGGGCACTTGGGTGGCTGGGTGGCGGCGCACTGCCGTAACCAGGGGTATGCCGCCGAAGCCGCGAGCGCGGTGATGGACTTCGGCTTCGCTGAACTGGGATTGCAGCGCGTAGACAGCCAGTGTTTTGGCCGCAACAAGGAATCTGCGCGAGTCATGGAGAAGATCGGCCTGCGCTATGAAGGTTGTATGCGCCAGGCATTCTTGAAAAATGGTGTATACGAGGACCTGCTCGGGTTTGCCATCGTGCGTGACGATTGGGAGCAACGGCTATGAGCGGTGTCGTGGACCACGACCGGCGTCGAGTACTCAGCGGGCTGGCGGTCGCTACGGCGTTTTCCATCCTCAGCCCGTTTGCGCGCAGTGCCGGGGTGGATTATCCGTTCACCCTCGGTGTGGCGTCCGGCGATCCGTTGCCGGATGGTTTTGTGATCTGGACGCGCCTGGCACCTTCTTTCGACGCTGTGGATGGGCGCGGAGGGTTGAGTCGTCCAGTGCCGGTACGTTGGCGGGTCGCCACTGATGCGGCGATGACGCAGATCGTGAAGCGAGGCGAGGTCATGGCGACCGAGCGTTTCGGCCATTCGGTGCACATCGAAGTGGCGGGGTTGGAGGCGGGCAGGCCGTACTGGTACCAATTTGAAGGGCTGGGCGCGCAGAGCCCGGTGGGCCAGGCGCGCACCACACCTGCACTGCATGCCATGGCCTCGGCCCGGCTGGGGTTTGTGTCCTGCTCGCACTGGGAGCGCGGTTATTTCAGCGCCTACCGCCACCTGGCTGCCGAGCAGCCCGACCTGGTGTTTTTCCTCGGCGACTATATCTACGACAGTTCCTACGCGGCGGATTCCGGCAAGGTTTTTCGCTCCCATGGCAGCGGCAATGCGCAGACCCTGAGTGACTACCGCAACCGCTACGCGCTGTACAAGACCGATCCGGACCTGCAGGCCCTGCACGCTGCCGCGCCCAGCGTGGCGACCTGGGACGACCACGAAGTGCAGAACGACTATGCCAACCGTTGGTCCCAGGACCCCAAGGTCGGCGTGACGCAATTTCTGCAGCAACGGGCGGCGGCTTACCAGGCCTATTACGAACACATGCCCCTGCGCGCCAGCAGCGTGCCGAAAGGCGCGGACATGCGCATCTACCGGCGCCTGGACTATGGCCGGCTCGCCCGTTTTCATGTGCTCGACGGTCGTCAATACCGTTCCGGGCAACCCTGTATCCAGGCCAATGGCAGTCGCCAAGGGCACATTGAGACCAGCCCATGCCGTGACTTGCGTGACCCTGCCCGCACGTTGCTCGGCTGGCAGCAAGAAGCCTGGCTGGACCAGGGGTTTGCCCAGTCGAAGGCACAGTGGAATGTGATCGCCCAGGACCTGCTGGTGGCGCCGCTGATCCAGCGTGATCTCACCAACCACAAGCCAGGGCGCTGGACCGATGGCTGGGATGGCTACATGGCGAACCGTTCGCGGATGCTGGCGTCCATCACGCGCCATCGGTTGAGCAATCCGGTGTTCTGGGGCGGCGACATACATTCGTTCTGGGCCACGGACCTGCATGCAGAGGCCGACAATCCGGACTCGGCGGTGGTCGCCACCGAGTTCGTCGGCTCGTCGGTGACGTCAGACGGGCCGCCCTATGACGCCTTTATGAAGATCATACCGCTCAACCCCCATGTGAAGTTCTTCGACAGCCGGCAGCGCGGGTACGTATCGGTGGAGTTGACGGCCCAGCGGATGCTGACGAACTTTCGCGCGATCAGTGATCCGCGGGACCCGGCGGCGACGGTGTCGACGTTGAAGTCGTTTGTGGTAGAGCCGGGGAGGGCGGGGGCGATTGCCGTGTAGCCTATTTCTCTGTGGCGCATCAGCCCCCTCCCACATTGATTTCGTAGCGCACCGACAGGGCGCCTTTTTTCTCCGACAATGCCAAAATCGTCACCTGGCCCAGTTCGCTCAACATTTGCACATGGGTGCCACCGCACGCATATGGCGGCAACTGGCCGAAGCCAACTTCCCGGATGCCTTCTTCCAGCCTCATATGCCGTGGGTAGTCGGCTGCGATCCATTGGTTGACCTGCAGTTGAAGCATTTGGGCATCCATGTCCTGTGCAGCTTCGCCACGGATAAACGTGATCTTGCCTTCACCCGGCCAATGGTGGGCCTTGATCGGCATCCAGCCCAGACGTTCGCCGGCATTGCCAATCAAATGCCCCGCCGAATGCAGGCGGGTGTGCAGCGCGCGGCGCTGTGCATCGACTCGCGCAATGACTGGGCCGGCTTGCAACGGCTGATCAACGTAGTGCACCACATGTTCGGCCTCCTGTATGACCCGCAGTACCTGGCTATCTCCGAGCCAGCCAGTGTCGAACGGCTGGCCGCCGCCTTGGGGATGGAAGATCGTCGACTGCAAGATCACGGCAAATTGCTCTTCGTGCGCAGTGCAACTGAGCACTTCCAGCTCGGCCGTCAGGTGGTCGTGGGTAAAAAACAGGCGCTCGGTCATCATCTACATCCGCATCAGGGTTCTGTGGGCAGTATAAATAGTGCGTGGATGGGTGATAATCCGTTCAATTATCAATGGACCTGTGCGTCATGAGCATCAATCTTCCCTTGCCGCTGTTGGGTGAAATGGCGATTTTCGTCAAAGTCGTGGAAACCGGCAGCTTCTCGGAGGCGGCGCGGCAACTGAGCGTTTCGCCGTCGGCCGTGAGCCGCAGCATTTCACGCCTGGAGCAGGCCCTGGCCACGCGCTTGCTGCAACGCACCACACGCAAGCTGCGCCTGAGCGAGGGTGGCGAAGAGGTGTTCAAGCGTTGCCAGGAGATGGTCAACGCGGCCCGCTCGGTGATGGAAATCAGTGGCCAATTCAACCATGAAGCCGAGGGCCTGGTTCGGGTCAGCGTGCCCAAGGCGGTGGGGCGCTTTGTGGTGCATCCGCATATGCCGGAATTTCTGCGGCGCTATCCCAAGGTGGATGTGCAATTGATTCTCGAGGATCGGCACGTGGACCTGATCGACGATAACGTCGACCTGAGCATTCGCATCACTGACAGCCCGCCGCCTGGCTTGGTCGGGCGCCAGTTATTGCCCATCGAACACTTGCTGTGCGCGACGCCGCAGTACCTGGCCGAACATGGCACCCCATGCCATCCCCACGATTTGCTCGAACACAGTTGCATCTACCTGGGGGAAACTCCGGGCGACTCGCGCTGGAAATTTCGCCAGGCCGGCAAGGCGGTGACGGTTGGCGTACGCGGGCGTTATGCGGCGAACCACACTGGGGTGCGGTTGGATGCGGTATTGCAGCATGTGGGGATTGGCAGCTTGCCGTATTTCACGGCGCGGCATGCGTTGGCGGCGGGCCAGTTGGTGCAAGTGTTGCCGGCGTGGGACTTTATTGCGTCTTACCATGGCGAGGCGTGGTTGCTGCATTCGCCGACGCGGTACTTGCCGCCGAAGTTGCGGGTGTTTATTGATTATCTGGTGGAGTGCATGGCGAAAGAGCCAAAGCTAAATGTGGGAGGGGGCTTGCCCCCGATAGCAGTGGGTCAGTCAATGCAAAGGTGACTGACAGACCGCTATCGGGGGCAAGCCCCCTCCCACATTTGAATCTCAGTGTTTGAAAAATCAGTGCTTGCTCTGGTCTTGGGGCATGGCCAGCAGTTGCTTTTCCTGGTTCCAGTCGAACGGTTCGTCGTTCTGTTCAGCTTCATAGCGACGCTCTTCCAGGGCCTGGTACAGGTCCAGTTCCTCGTCGGGCATGAAGTGCAGGCAGTCACCGCCAAAGAACCACAGCAGATCGCGGGGGACCAAATGGGCGATCTGCGGGTAGCGCAGGATGACCTGGCTCATCAGGTCCTGGCCCAGGTACTGGCTTTCGATCGGGTCGATCGGCAGCAGGGCGCGCAGTTCGTCAAAACGCTCCAGGAACAGCGAGTGGCTTTCCTCGGGCACCTGTTCGGCTTCGCCGACGGCAACCAGGATGCTGCGCAAGTGGTCGAGCAAGACGAGATGATCGGCAACGACGTTGGACACGAGATAAGTCCTCTAAAGCAAAAACGGGCGCGAGAGTATATGCCTCTCGCGCCCGTATTTATATGACCGCTTGACTCAGCGGACTTTACCTTCGGCCTGCATCAGCTCTTCCTTGCTGAAATCATCCACGTCGATCACTGTGCGCCGCGCCGCTTCGGCGTCACGCAAGGTTTGCGCTTCGGCCGGTTGCAGCACGCCGGCGTGCAGGGCTGCGTCGATGGCAGACTCACCGGCCGTCGGTTTGACTTGCCCGCTTTTAAGCGCGGCATGCAGTTTTTTCTGCAACGGATGGCTGGCACCGAGCAGGTCGTAGGCATGCTGCAGCGCGCCCACTGGGTCTTCTGCCGATTGCGGGCGATAGCAGCCGGCCAACAATTCTTCCAGGGTCGGGTCGCCCTTGGCGCGACCGATCACTTCGGCCACTTCGGCATCCAGCGCGTCGGACGGCCCGGTATGCCGACGCCCGAACGGGAACACGATCACCCGCAGCAGACAGCCCAACACTTTGTTCGGGAAGTTGCTCAGCAGTTCATCCAGTGCGCGTTCCGATTTACCCAGGCTTTCTTCCATGGCCCAGGCGAACAGCGGTTCCAGGTGATCCGGCGAGTCGAGGTCGTGATAACGCTTGAGCGCCGCCGATGCCAGGTACATATGGCTGAGCACGTCACCCAGGCGCGCCGACAAGCGTTCGCGACGTTTCAGTTCGCCGCCCAGCAGCATCATGCTCAGGTCTGCCAGCAGCGCAAACGCCGCCGCCTGGCGGTTCAGGGCGCGGAAGTAGCCCTGGCTCAAACGGTTGCCAGGGGCTTTGTCGAAATGCCCGAAGCCCAGGTTCAGCACCAGGGTGCTGGCCGCGTTGCTCACGGCAAAGCCGATGTGTTGCATCAGCAGGCCATCGAACTCCTTCAGCGCCTGGTCATGGTCTTCGCGACCGGCCAGGGCCATCTCCTTAAGGACGAACGGATGGCAGCGAATCGCGCCCTGGCCGAAAATCATCAGGTTGCGCGAAAGGATATTCGCGCCTTCCACCGTGATGAAGATCGGCGCGCCTTGCCAGCTACGACCCAGGTAGTTGTTCGGGCCCATGATGATGCCCTTGCCGCCGTGCACGTCCATGGCGTGGCTGATGCACTCACGGCCGCGCTCGGTCAGGTGGTACTTGAGGATCGCCGACAACACCGAGGGCTTCTCGCCCAAATCCACGGCATTGGCGGTGAGCATGCGGGCGCTGTCCATCAGCCAGGCATTGCCGCCGATGCGCGCCAGGGCTTCCTGGATACCTTCGAAGGCCGACAGCGGTACGTTGAACTGCTCGCGCACCTGGGCGTATTGCCCGGTCACCAGGCTGGTGAACTTGGCCGCGCCGGTACCGACTGCCGGCAGGGAGATGGAGCGGCCCACCGACAGGCAGTTCATCAGCATCATCCAGCCCTTGCCGAGCATTTCCTGGCCACCGATCAGGTATTCCAGGGGGATGAACACGTCCTTGCCGGAGTTGGGGCCGTTCATGAACGCGGCGCCCAGGGGCAGGTGACGACGGCCGATTTCAACGCCAGGGGTATCGGTTGGAATCAATGCCAGGCTGATGCCCAGGTCTTCTTCATCGCCCAGCAGATGGTCCGGGTCATGGGCCTTGAAGGCCAGGCCGAGCAGGGTCGCGACCGGGCCGAGGGTGATGTAGCGTTTTTCCCAGTTCAGGCGCAGGCCGAGGGTTTCCTTGCCTTCCCATTCGCCTTTGCAGATCACGCCGGTGTCGGGCATGGCGCCCGCATCGGAGCCGGCCAGCGGACCGGTGAGGGCGAAGCATGGAATGTCGTCGCCACGGGCCAGGCGCGGCAGGTAGTGGTTGCGTTGTTCCTCAGTGCCATAGTGCAGCAGCAGCTCGGCCGGGCCGAGGGAGTTGGGCACCATCACGGTCGAGGCGAGGTCACCGCTGCGGGTCGCGAGTTTCATGGCGACCTGGGAGTGGGCATAGGCGGAGAATCCCTTGCCGCCATATTCCTTGGGAATGATCAGGGCGAAGAAGCCGTGGGCCTTGATGTGTTCCCAAGCCGCCGGCGGCAGGTCCATCGCCTGGCCGATTTCCCAGTCGCTGACCATGGCGCAGAGTTCTTCGGTAGGGCCGTCGATAAACGCCTGTTCTTCTTCGGTCAATTGCGCCTTGGGGTAGGCCAGCAATTTGTCCCAGTCGGGGCGCCCGCTGAACAGTTCCCCGTCCCACCAGACGGTGCCGGCATCGATGGCATCGCGTTCGGTCTCGGACATCGGCGGCAAGACTTTCTGGAACCAGCTGAACAGCGGCTTGGTGAAGTATTGGCGGCGCAGGTCGGGCAACAGCAACGGCACGGCGACCACGGCGATGAGCACCCAGAAGATCAGCAGCAGCCAACCCGGTGCGTGGCTCCAGGCGCCCATCGCCAGCAGGTAGACGGCGACCACGCCCAGGGCGGGCAGGGGGGCGGTACGGCGGTGTGCCAGGTAGGCAATGCCGACCACCAGCACCAGTATCCACAACAACAGCATATGCAATCCTCCGTGAAACCAGGGGCGAAACCACCAGGGAGCTTAGTCGGCATCCGATCAAGCCGGGTGATCAGGGTGTTACAAGTTGTACTCGACTACCCATCCGCAGGCGCCGACATTTGGCAGAATCGTCGTTATCTCTTGTGGCAAGCCTGTCGTTAGACTTGACGCTTCCTTTGGAGATCAAGCTTATGAACGCATACTTGAGTCCCAGCCGCTTCATCGATAGTGACCACCCTGCAGTGGTGGAGTTCGCCGAAAAACATCGCGGAACCCGTGCGGATTTAAGTGACCAGGCAGTCAGTCTCTACTACGCCGTGCGTGAGGCGATTCGCTACAACCCCTACACCTTCAGCCGTGACCCCGGCACCTTGAACGCCAGCTTCGCCCTGGCTGCCGGCCAAAGCTACTGCGTGCCCAAGGCCACCTTGCTCGCTGCCTGCGCCCGCCACTGCGGTATACCGGCCCGAATCGGCTTGGCGGATGTGCGCAATCACCTGTCCACCCCACGCCTGCTCGCTCTGCTCAAGAGCGACGTGTTCGCCATGCACGGTTATACCGAGCTTTACCTGAACGGCCGCTGGGTCAAGGCGACTCCTGCCTTCAACCAGCAACTGTGCGACCTGTTCGATGTGCCGCCGCTGGCGTTCGATGGCCGCCATGACAGCGTCTTCCACGCGTTCAATCGCCAGGGCCAGCGCTCCATGGAGTACGTGGTGGACCACGGGCAATTTCCTGACGTGCCCGAAGCATTTTTCTTCGCCCATATCCAAAAGTGTTACCCGCACTTGTTCGCCGACGATGCGCCGACCCTGCTGGGCGACATGCAGGACGATTTAAGCCGCGCCTGAACCGGCGTATGCTGCTGCCTTCATCCAGCCAAGTTGATTAACAAGAAGGCGCGGTCATGCTGAAAATCTGGGGTCGTAAAAATTCGTCAAACGTCAGGAAAGCACTGTGGTGCGCCGAGGAGCTCGGCCTGGACTATGAGGCAATTGATGCGGGCGGGGCTTTCGGTGTGGTCGACACCCCGCAGTACCGGGCCCTGAACCCCAATGGCCGGGTGCCGATGATCGAAGATGGCGACTTTGTGTTGTGGGAGTCCAACACCATCGTGCGTTATTTGTGCGCCAAGCAGGCTTCCAGCTGGTACCCAAGCGATCTGAAGGCCCGCGCCAACGCCGAAAAGTGGATGGACTGGACCACCTCTACGTTTGCCGAACCGTTCAAAACCGTGTTCTGGGGCGTGCTGCGCACCCCGGCGGAAAAACAGAACTGGGACAACATCCATGCCGGGCGCCAAGCCTGCATTGAGGTGCTCAAGACTGTCGACCAGGCCCTTGCCGAGCAACCTTACCTGTCGGGCAATGAGATCGGCATGGGGGATATCCCCCTGGGCAGCTTTATCTACGCCTGGTTCGAGATGCCTATCGAACGCCCTGCAATGCCCCATCTAGAGGCCTGGTACCAACGCCTGCAACAGCGACCGGCCTATCGCAACGCGGTGATGACCGCGTTGACTTAATACACACTATTAATACGGGTGACTGTACTTGTGCGGCATGGGCACGCACCATGCTCGCACTGCACCGCCGGTTGAACTACCGGCGGTGTGCCCTCATCTATTGTTTCTATTCCCTTCTTTGGTGCGTATCCCGATATGAGTTCCGCTCTGTCCATCCGGCAGCTAACCAAAACCTACGGCAACGGTTTCCAGGCCCTGAGTGGTATCGATCTGGATGTTGCCGAAGGTGATTTCTTCGCCTTGCTCGGCCCCAACGGTGCCGGCAAATCCACCACCATCGGCATCCTCTCGACCCTGGTCAACAAGACCAGCGGCACGGTGAATATCTTCGGGCATGACCTGGACAAATCCCCGGCGGCACTCAAGCGTTCCATCGGCGTGGTGCCCCAGGAGTTCAACTTCAACCAGTTCGAAAAGACCTTCGACATCGTCGTGACCCAGGCTGGCTACTACGGCATCCCGGCGAAAATCGCCAAGGAGCGCGCCGAGCAGTATCTGACCCAACTGGGCCTGTGGGACAAGCGCGATGTACCTTCACGTTCGCTGTCCGGCGGTATGAAACGCCGCCTGATGATTGCCCGCGCCCTGGTGCATGAGCCGCGCCTGTTGATCCTCGACGAACCTACCGCGGGCGTGGACATTGAGCTGCGCCGTTCGATGTGGGCCTTCCTCACCGAACTGAACGAGAAGGGCATCACCATCATCCTCACCACCCATTACCTGGAGGAGGCTGAGCAGCTGTGCCGCAACATCGGCATCATCGACCACGGCACCATTGTCGAGAACACCAGCATGCGCAACCTGCTGGGCCAGTTGCATGTGGAAACCTTCCTGCTCGACTTGAAGAACAACCTGACGGTGGCACCGCAACTCCTGGGTTATCCAAGCCGCCTGGTCGACAGCCACACCCTGGAAGTGCAGGTGGACAAAGCCATGGGCATCACCGCGCTGTTCACCCAGTTGGCGACCCAGAACATCGAAGTGTTGAGCCTGCGTAATAAAACCAATCGCCTTGAGGAGTTGTTCGTGTCCCTGGTGGAGAAAAATCTGGCGAAGGTGGCGGTATGAGTTCCGAACTGCAACCCAACCTTGTCGCGCTGCAAACCATCGTTTATCGCGAAGTGAAACGCTTTACCCGGATCTGGCCGCAGACCCTGCTGCCACCGGCGATCACCATGGTCCTGTACTTCGTGATCTTCGGTAACCTGATTGGCCGGCAGATCGGTGACATGGGTGGCTTCACCTACATGGAGTACATCGTGCCGGGCCTGATCATGATGTCGGTGATCACCAACTCCTACGGCAACGTGGTCTCCAGTTTCTTCGGCAGCAAGTTCCAGCGCTCCATTGAGGAGCTGATGGTTTCGCCGGTGTCGCCGCACACAATCTTGATCGGCTACACCTTGGGAGGTGTGTTGCGTGGCCTGATGGTGGGTGTGATCGTGACGCTGCTGTCGCTGTTCTTCACTCACCTGCAAGTGCATCACCTTGGGGTCACCATTCTGGTGGTAGTGCTCACGGCGACGATCTTCTCGTTGCTGGGGTTCATCAACGCCGTTTTCGCGCGCAACTTCGATGATATTTCGATTATCCCAACCTTCGTGCTGACGCCGCTGACCTACCTGGGCGGGGTGTTCTACTCCATCACCTTGCTGCCGCCGTTCTGGCAGACCGTGTCCCTGGCCAACCCCGTGCTGCATATGGTCAACGCCTTCCGCTACGGCATTCTGGGCGTGTCGGATATCAAGATCAGCGTGGCGATCACTTTCATGATCGTCGCCACCATCGTCTTGTATATCGGCTGCGCGCGGTTGCTGGTGAGTGGGCGTGGGATGCGTACATGATGTGGGATTGGAAATAACAAAACGGCCTCATCAGAGGCCGTTTTTTATTGGATGCACACCGAACAAATGTGGGAGCTGGCTTGCCTGCGATGGTATCGACTTCGCTTGACGGGTGTACCGAGGTGTCTGCATCGCAGGCAAGCCAGCTCCCACATTTTGGGCGGCGCACGCGCTTTAGTTTTTTAATGCCAGTTCGATCAGGTCATGCAGTTCTTCAACAGCCAACGGCTGGGCCGAAAACAGAATACGAAACACCGTCGGTGCGGCGAGCAGGTTGATCAGATGGTCAACGCTCGGCGGCTGTTCCTGTCGATAGCGATCAACAATCACCTGCAACTGCCCACTCAGGATGCTCACGCAATACCCTGGCGTAGGGCTGCTTTGCACGTCGCGCATCATATTGCGCCCTACGTCCGAACTCATTTCATCCAGGTATTGCTCAGCCCAGGCCTGCAGGTCACCGCGCAGGCTGCCGGTCTCGGCCGGCTCGCTGTCCGGGCGCAGGCGCGCCAGGGCCACGTCGGCGAGCAAAACGGAAAGGTCACCCCAGCGCCGGTAAATGGTCGAGGGCGTAACGCCTGCGCGTGCCGCAATCATCGGCACAGTGACACTGGATCGCTCATGGGCTTCGAGCAATTCGCGCACTGCCGAATGAACGGATTCTTGTACCCGGGCACTACGGCCCCCCGGGCGGAGGCCTTCTTTAATCGCCATGCTTAAAACCTTAACACAAAGAATTTGCTTTAAGCGCCGACGGGTAGCACACTCTGCAAAAGCAAAATATTAGCTTTAGCGGAGCGTGCCCATGTCCAGCAACATTTCTCACCGGTCCAGCCTGGCGTTCCTGGTGATCACCGTGTTGACCTTCCTCGCCGCGTCCAGTGCGCCGACACCGTTGTATCAGGTGTACCAGGAAAACCTGCATTTTTCGGCCGCGATGCTCACGGCCATTTTCGGCGTTTATGCCGTGAGCCTGTTGGCGGCGTTGCTGACCGTGGGGTCGCTCTCGGATTACCTGGGGCGCAAGCCGGTGATTTTCGCCGCGCTGCTGCTGAATATCGTGGCGATGCTGCTGTTTATCTACGCTGACAGCACCGCCTGCCTGCTTGCTGCTCGTGCATTGCAGGGCTTCGCGACCGGGACTGCCACAGCGGTGTTGAGCGCGACATTGCTCGATACCGACCGCGTGCGCGGCCCGATGCTCAACAGCCTCGCGCCGATGCTCGGCATGGCCTGTGGTGGCCTGGGCAGCGGCTTGCTGGTGGAGTACGCGCCGCGGCCGACCCAATTGGTCTATTTGACCCTGCTGGGCTTGATGGTGCTGCAGGCCCTGTACCTGTGGCGTCTGCCTGAAACCGTCAGCCGGATACCAGGGGCCTTGAAGTCCCTGGCGCCAACCCTGCACGTACCGCCCCAAGCGCGCCGGGCTTTGTGGTTGGCGATGCCGCTGAATGTGGCGGTGTGGGCGCTGGGTGGGTTCGTGTCCTCCCTGGCGCCGTCGCTGGTGCGGGCCGCGACGGGGTCGAGCTCGCATTTGATCGGCGGTGGCCTGGTGGCGGTGGTGACCTTGAGTGGCGCGGTGATGATCTACAGCCTGCGCAACCGTGCGGCCGACAAGGTCATGCGCCTATCGGCGGCGCTGCTGGCGGTGGGCGTAGGGCTGCTGCTGGTTGCCGTGCAGACCGCCAGCCTGTGGCTGTTCTTTGTCGCCAGTGTGATTGCCGGCTTGGGTTTCGGCGGTGGCTTCATGGGCAGTGTGCGCAGTATTGTCGGTTTGGCGTTGCCCCACGAGCGGGCTGGCTTGATGTCAGCGTTCTATGTATTGAGCTACCTGGCGTTCTGCGTGCCTGCGCTGTTGGCGGGTAATCTCAGCCGAGTGTTTGGACTGGTTGCTACCGCGGATGGCTACGGTGTGATGCTTATTGTGCTGGCCCTCGGCGCACTCGCTGGGATGCTATTGCAGAATGCTTCGCGAGGCAGGGCCGCCGCATAAGTTATATATCTGTAAAGTAGATAATAGTTAGAGATATTACCCGTTATATAGATATTCGATCAGGTTCTATCATGGCTTCAACCTCATGTGAGGAAGAGGATTAACGCCATGACCTGCTCGACTATCAACAGCTACAAACCTTTAAGTCACCTGGCCCGTCCCCGGGAAGTGATTCGCCAGTTCACTCCGAACTGGTTCGCGGCCACTATGGGCACCGGAGTGCTGGCGCTGGCATTGGCCCAACTGCCGGTCAGCCTGCCAGGCTTGCACGCTGTGGCAGAAGGCCTGTGGCTATTCACCATCGGGCTGTTCATGCTGTTCAGCGTGTTGTATGCCGCCCGTTGGGTGATGTTTTTTCACGAGGCACGGCGGATTTTCGGGCACTCCACCGTCTCGATGTTCTTCGGCACCATCCCTATGGGCCTGGCGACCATTCTTAACGGTTTGCTGCTGTTCGGCCTGCCGCGCTGGGGCGGTGATGTGATCCCGTTGGCCGAAGCCCTGTGGTGGCTGGACGTCGCCATGTCCCTGGCCTGTGGCGTGCTGATCCCGTTCATGATGTTCACTCGCCAGGAGCACAGCATTGATCAGATGACCGCGGTCTGGTTGTTGCCCGTGGTGGCTGCCGAAGTAGCGGCGGCCAGCGGTGGCTTACTGGCGCCGCACTTGGTCGACGCCCATGGGCAACTGGTGATGCTGGTGACCAGCTACGTGCTGTGGGCGTTCTCGCTGCCCGTGGCGTTCAGCATTCTGACCATACTGATGTTGCGCATGGCCTTGCATAAGTTGCCTCACGCCAATATGGCGGCGTCGAGCTGGCTGGCCCTGGGCCCTATCGGTACGGGTGCCCTGGGCATGTTGCTGCTCGGTAGCGATGCGCCGGCGATCTTCGCTGCCAATGGCCTGGCGAGTGTCGGTGAAATGGCCCATGGCCTGGGCCTGATCGCAGGCGTCACCTTGTGGGGCTTTGGCCTGTGGTGGATGTTGATCGCGGTGCTGATCACCCTGCGTTACCTGCGTGCGGGCATTCCGTTTAATCTTGGCTGGTGGGGCTTCACCTTCCCGCTGGGGGTGTATGCCCTGGCTACATTGAAGCTGGCGAATCTGTTGCATCTGGGGTTCTTCAGCGTATTCGGCAGTGTGCTGGTGGCGGCGCTGGCGCTGATGTGGATGCTCGTGGCCAAGCGCACGGTGCAGGGCGCGTATAAAGGCGAGCTTTTTGTTTCGCCATGCATTGCAGGGTTAGGGAATAAGTAAGCGGGATTAGGTAAAGTCGTGGCCTGATCAATAACAGGCCACGCAGGAACACGGACGATGAGCCACCCCTCGCAATTCACCTTGCTGCGCACACGGCGTTTCTTGCCGTTTTTCATCACCCAGCTGCTGGGCGCGTTCAACGACAACATCTTCAAGCAATCGCTGATCCTGGCCATCCTTTACAAGCTCACCATCGAGGGCGACCGCTCCATCTGGGTCAACTTGTGCGCCTTGTTGTTTATCCTGCCGTTCTTCCTGTTCTCGGCGTTGGCCGGGCAGTTTGGCGAGAAATTCAACAAGGACGCGTTGATCCGCGCGATCAAGATCGGCGAAATCGTGATCATGGCGGTGGGCGCGACGGGCTTCCTGACCAATCATCTTGAACTGATGCTGCTGGCGCTGTTTGCCATGGGCACTCACTCGGCGCTGTTCGGCCCAGTGAAATACTCGATCATGCCCCAGGCATTGCACGACGATGAGTTGGTCGGCGGTAACGGCTTGGTGGAGATGGGCACGTTCCTGGCGATCCTGGCCGGCACCATCGGCGCCGGGATCATGATGTCTTCGACCCATTACGCGCCGGTGGTGGCGGTGGCGATTGTGGCCGTGGCGGTGCTGGGCTACCTGGCCAGCCGCAGCATCCCGCGTGCGGCGGCCTCCACACCGCAACTGCGCCTGAACTGGAATATCTTCACCCAGTCCTGGGCGACGTTGCGCATGGGGCTGGGGCAGACGCCTGCAGTGTCGCGCTCGATTGTCGGCAACTCATGGTTCTGGTTTGTCGGCGCGATCTACCTCACGCAAATCCCGGCCTATGCCAAGGAATGGTTGTACGGCGACGAAACCGTGGTGACCTTGATCCTCACGGTATTCTCGGTGGGCATCGCCCTGGGCTCGATGCTGTGCGAAAAGCTCTCCGGGCGTAAGGTGGAAATCGGTCTGGTGCCGTTTGGCTCGTTTGGCCTGACCGTGTTCGGCCTGCTGCTGTGGTGGCACTCCGGCGGCTTCCCGCAGAACGTGCAAGCCAACGATTGGCTCGCGGTGCTCAGCTACGGCCAGGCGTGGTGGGTGCTGTTCGATATCCTCGGCCTGGGTGTGTTCGGCGGCTTTTACATCGTGCCGCTGTATGCGCTGATCCAGTCGCGCACCGCCGAGAACGAACGGGCGCGGGTGATCGCGGCCAACAATATCCTCAACGCGCTGTTCATGGTGGTTTCGGCCATCGTCTCGATCCTGCTGCTGAGCGTGGCCAAGCTGTCGATCCCCGAGTTGTTCCTGGTGGTGTCGTTGCTCAACGTCGCGGTCAACACCTACATCTTCAAGATCGTCCCTGAGTTCACCATGCGCTTCATGATCTGGCTGCTCAGCCACTCCATGTACCGCGTGGAGCATCGCAACCTGGAGGCTATTCCGGATGAAGGCGCGGCGTTGCTGGTGTGCAACCACGTGTCGTTTGTCGATGCGCTGTTGATTGGTGGTGCGGTGCGTCGGCCGATTCGCTTTGTCATGTACTACAAGATTTACCGCTTACCGGTGCTCAACTTTATCTTCCGCACCGCCGGCGCGATTCCGATTGCTGGGCGGCATGAAGATATCCAGGTCTATGAAAAGGCGTTTTCGCGGATTGCCCAGTACCTGCAGGACGGCGAGTTGGTGTGCATTTTCCCGGAAGGCAAGTTGACGGCCGATGGCGAGATGAATGAGTTTCGTGGTGGGGTGACGCGCATTCTGGAGGAGACACCGGTGCCGGTGATTCCGATGGCGTTGCAGGGGCTGTGGGGGAGTTTTTTCAGTCGCGATCCGCACAAGGGCTTTTTCCATCGGATCTGGTCACGGGTGGTGTTGGTGGCGGGTGAGCCGGTGGCTGTGGATGCGGCGACGCCGGTGCAGTTGCAGGCTGTGGTGGGTGGTTTGCGGGGGAGTGTCAGGTAGTTTTTTGTTGCTTGTCAGGGCCTCATCGCAGGCAAGCCAGCTCCCACATTTGACTGTATTCACAATTCAAAAGGTGGGAGCTGGCTTGCCTGCGATAGCGGTAGTGGCCTAAGTGGAAATCTTGAGGCCAATCAGCCCGCAAATAATCAATGCCACACTGGCCAACCGAAACAGCGCCATGGATTCTCCAAACAGGATAATCCCGGCGATCACTGTTCCCACGGCACCCACGCCGGTCCAGATGGCATAGGCGGTGCCCAGCGGCAGTTCCTTCATGGCCAGCCCCAGCAGTCCCAGACTGACGGCCATGGCGGCAATCGTCAGGGCTGTGGGCAGTGGCTTGCTGAAACCGTCGGTGTACTTCAAGCCGACCGCCCAGCCGACTTCGAATAACCCGGCAAAAAACAGGATGATCCAGGACATGATGACCTCGCTTCTACAAAGTGGGGTCGTCCCCTGGTAGGCGCTTGATAGCGTCGCGAGGTCGTCCCCGCGAAGTTTGGTAGAGTGCCGAAATCGGATCAGACGATCAAGTTACGGCGCGCTTTCCAATGCGCGGCGGTCTTCCTTCTCACTCATGCGGCGGAAGTAGGTCGACAGCAGTGCCCCGGAAATATTGTGCCAGACACTGAACAATGCACTGGGCACTGCCGCCAGCGGCGAAAAGTGCGCACTGGCCAGCGCAGCACCCAGCCCGGAGTTCTGCATGCCTACTTCCAGTGCCAACGATTTGCGTTGCGCCAAGGGCAACTTGAACAAGCGCCCGGTGAAGTAACCCAGCAGGTAACCGAAGCTGTTGTGCAACATCACCACGGCCATGATCAGCAGACCCGACTCGGCAATCTTGCCTTGGCTTGCAGCAACCACGGCCGCGACGATGATCACAATGCTGACCACCGACACCAGTGGCAGCACGTCCACCGCATGCCTTACCCGATCACCGAGCAAGCGCTGCGCGACCACGCCCAGTACGATGGGCAGCAGCACCACTTGCAGGATCGACCAGAACAGCTCCATGAACGACACCGGCAGCCAGGCCGAGGCCAGCAGCCAGATCAATGCCGGGGTGAGCAGCGGGGCGAGGAGGGTGGTGACAGCGGCAATGGCCACCGACAATGCCAGGTCGCCCCGGGCCAGCCACGTCATGACGTTGGACGAGGTGCCGCTTGGGCAACAGCCCACCAGGATCACGCCGACGGCAATTTCCGCCGGCAAATGGAACACCTGGCACAGCAACCATGCCACGCCCGGCATGATCACGAAATGTGCGACCACGCCCAGGGCCACGCGCCATGGATGGCGCGCGACTTCGGCGAAGTCTTCGAGTTTCAAGGTCAGCCCCATGCCGAACATTACCAGGCCCAGCAGTGGGACGATGGCGCTTTTCAGGCCGATGAACCAGCTGGGTTGGAGAAAGGCGACAACGGCAAAGATCAACACCCAGTAGGCAAAGGTGTTACCGACGAAGCGGCTCAAGGCGGCGAGTGCGCGCATGGGGATGTCCTTTTTTATTCGATTTCTGAGTTGTCGATGCAATCAAATGTGGGAGCTGGCTTGCCTGCGATAGCGGCGTATCAGTTGGCAATACTCTGGCTGACACTCCGCTATCGCAGGCAAGCCAGCTCCCACACTGACCGTGCCCACATTGGATCGGTGTTGTTTAGATGCCCTGTGGTGTCTCTTCGCCGCCCAGTGCTTCAACCAGCGCCGGCAGGAACTCGCCGAAGGTCAGCATCATCAAGGTAAAGCTGGCATCCAGTTGGCCCAGGGCTTCGTCGCCGCCGTCCTGTTCCGCCTGGTCTTGCAGCAGGTCTTCGAATTTCAGGCGCTTGACGGTCATCTTGTCGTCGAGCATGAAGGACAGTTTGTCCTGCCATGCCAGGGACAATTGAGTCACGACCTTGCCGGTGGTCAGGTGCAGCTGGATCTCTTCGCCGGTCAGGTCCTGGCGTTTGCAGCGCACGATACCGCCGTCTTCGTGGGTGTCGCGCAGTTCGCATTCGTCGAGGACAAAGAAGTCGTCGGCCGGTTTCTGGGTGGTGACCCAGTCGGTCATGATTGCAGTCGGGGCAGTTTTTACTGTCAGCGGGCGGACCGGCAGGGTGCCGATCACTTCACGCAGGGTCGACAGCAAGTCTTCGGCGCGCTTGGGGCTGGCCGAGTTGACCAGGATCAGGCCTTGTTTCGGAGCGATGGCGGCGAAGGTCGACGAGCGACGGATAAAGGCGCGGGGCAGGAAGGCCTGGATGATTTCATCCTTGATCTGGTCGCGCTCCTTCTTATAGACCTTGCGCATCTGCTCGGCTTCGATCTCTTCGACTTTCTCTTTAAGTGCATCACGCACCACGCTACCCGGCAGGATGCGTTCTTCCTTGCGCGCTGCGATCAGCAGGAAGTCGCCGCTGACGTGAACCAGGGGAGCATCTTCACCTTTACCGAAAGGTGCGACGAAACCATAAGTGGTCAACTCCTGGCTTGCACAAGGGCGCGCCAGCTTGGTGGCCATGGCCGCTTCCAACGCCTCGGCATCAACAGGCAGATCTTGGGTCAGGCGATAGATAAGCAGGTTCTTGAACCACATGGGGTGAGTCTCTCCTCTATACAAAGGGGGGCATTATTCTCTTGATCACGCCCCAGGCCAACCCTGCCTAAGCCATTGGAAGGGCTGAAAAAAAAGATTTAAGAAAGTGCTTGCCAGACTTAGGGTCGCTCCGTAGAATGCGCGCCACACCGAAACGAAGGGTGATTAGCTCAGCTGGGAGAGCATCTGCCTTACAAGCAGAGGGTCGGCGGTTCGATCCCGTCATCACCCACCATTCGCTTCATGTGTTACGCGCAGCGGTAGTTCAGTCGGTTAGAATACCGGCCTGTCACGCCGGGGGTCGCGGGTTCGAGTCCCGTCCGCTGCGCCATATTCGGTAACCTGGAATGCTGAACGCCAGGTCACCACAGAAAGCCCGCTTAATCGCGGGCTTTTTATTGTCCGGAATATGGCAAACAAGCGTGTGATGAACTTTTTTAAATAAATTGCATTTAAATCAAGACATTACAGTTTTTTGGTGTATGATGCGCCCACACCGAAACGAAGGGTGATTAGCTCAGCTGGGAGAGCATCTGCCTTACAAGCAGAGGGTCGGCGGTTCGATCCCGTCATCACCCACCATTCGCTTCAAGTGTTACGCGCAGCGGTAGTTCAGTCGGTTAGAATACCGGCCTGTCACGCCGGGGGTCGCGGGTTCGAGTCCCGTCCGCTGCGCCATATTCGGCAACCTGGAACACTGAACGCCAGGTCGCCACAGAAAGCCCGCTCATCGAGCGGGCTTTTTTTCGTCTGTGATTTTTCTATTCGGCTTTTTTCCTGCGCGGCTGGCGCCTTGCCAAGTGTTCGAAGCAGAAAGATGCCGTGCCGAATACAGCGATTATGGTCAGTACGATCATGCCGAGGGTTGAGCTTTCCACGATGACTTCCTACGCAATGATGGGGTATGCCATCACGGTAGAGACGGGGCGCAAGCTGCTCAATAGGCCCGACGCAATCCTTACGCCGCCGGGCCTGTTGTTACGCACTTTTTACGGCGCGTTGCGGCTGTGCCGGTAATCGCTGACCGCTTCATACACCGCCTTGCGCAACCGGTTGATGCCGCCGATAGGGCGGTGTGCTTCCACACCAAACCATGGGTTGAACGATTGGTTGTCGCAGGCCAGGTTCTGCGCCGGTGTGTCGAAGTCCTGGGCGGGGATCCTGACCTTCGCCACCGTCTCATACGGCGCGTCGCTTTCTTTCCATTCGATGCTGGTGTCTTCGATCGGCATGAACTTCTGCGGGTTCTGACGCTGGATCTGCAGCACGAAACAGGCCGCTACACGGTCGGTGGACAGTTGTTGGGTGAGGGCGCTGCGCAGGAAGTTCGGCAGGGCCTGATTCTGTTTGGGTAGCACATAGTCCGGGCAGCTTTGCGGGTCGGGCGCGACGCGGAACTTGGCGTTGGCCGCGCCGAACTTGTAGGGCGAAACTGAGAAGTAGGTGGTCTGCGTCGGGCTGGCGGGTGCGGGCGCCAGGGTGGCCAGGGCAATAAACAGGTGGCGCACTTGCCAACTGCGCGGGTCGAGCTTGGGGAAGAATGCCAGGACCTTTTTGCCGTCCGCCTGCGCGCCGATGTTCTGCGCATATTCCGCTACATCGCTGACGAAGAAATTCGGATGACTGAACATCACGAAATCCTGCTCCGTGCGGGTTTGCTGGTCGGCCATCAGCTGTTTGCCAGGCACATCCAGCAGCTTGATTGCCATGCCGCGGGCATCGCGGATGCTGTCGAACTGCGGGTAGGCGTTGCCGTTGGACAGGCGCATGGTCGCCTCCCAGGTCTTGCCCGGTTCGGCGAACACGCCCTGGCGCAACGCTGGATCGAGATCGGCCAGCACACTGACTTCGGCTTTCACGCAGCCATGGGCCTTGGCGTGGGCGTCGCGCAGGTAGCGGGTGCCTTCGCGATGCTGGTCGACGATGCGGACTGCGGTCTGGATGATGCCTTGGGTCATGGCCGCTTCACCCGGTGGGATCTGTTCATCCGGTGACACCGGGCCGCTGTGGTGCCAGGCGAACCAGAGGGTCGCCAGCAGCCACCCCAACAAGCCCAGTCCCAGCAGCCACAGCAGGGTTTTGCCGAGAACGGCGCCAAGGCGCAGCCACAGACGAGTGAGCATGGAACGGTCCTTGTTTTGCGATCGGATAATCATGGCAGTTGATGCTCCAGCGGGCCGCCCAGCACTTTGAGGTATTCGAGCAGCGCCCAGCGTTCCTGCGGCAGCAGGCCACGGCCAATGACGCCATTGCCGCGTGCACCTGCACGGAATTCGTGGCCACTGTTGTGGTTACCGGTGATCCGGGTATCGAACAGGAAGGCATTCTTGAAGGCGGCGCTTTCAAAGCCCAGGTGGCGAGGGTCGTAATTGAAGGTGCCCTTGTAGAAGGTGGTGCTGCGTTCGTCCTGGGGCGACAGCAGTTGGTAGATCGTCGGCACCGAGCCGTTGTGCAGGAACGGCGGGGTGGCCCATACGCCGGCCAGCGGCCGCGCTTTGTAGGCACGTAATTCACGTACGCCGATGGGCAGGCCGAATCCGTCCAGTTGTGGGCGCTCCGCTGGGGTCACGCCGGCAGCGCGGTAGGCATGTTCTTCGACGAAGGCAGTCACGTAGGCCAGGCCCTGGGCCACGGACATGTTTTTCAGGTCCAACGGCGCGGTGGGCGTGGGGTGCAATTGGACATCCAGCTGGGCCAGTTCGGACGGGTCCCATTGCAGGGCACTGAGGTCGTAGCGCTGGTCGGCAATGTTGCTGGCGGTGCCGGGGTCGGTGCCGATGTAGTCCGCAGGCAGCATTTTCAATTGCTGTACTGGGCGCCCATTTTCCTCGGTAACAGTCGGTACATGGCAGCCAGCGCAGTTTTCGGCGAAGAGTGCACGGCCCTGGGCGGCGAGGGATTTGTCGATGGCGCCGAACAAGTCTTCCGGCCAGGTTGGCGGCTTGAGGCGTTGCAGGGTTTCTTCGATCAGGTGCAAGTCGCGCATCCGCACGCTCGACGGGTAGCGGGCATCGCCCTGAAGCGGTTGGCCGGCGCTGTCGAAGAATGCCAAGGTCGCGCCTACCCCGAGGGCTTCACCGATATTGCGCGCCATGGGTTGCTGGGCCGAGCCGTTCCATTGCACCCAGTCGAAGGTCCAGATATCCCACAACTGCGGGTAGTCCACAGGCGCGTTGGCGATGCGGTAATTGTCTGGGGAAATGGCGTCGCCAAAGCTTGCATTGGCGATGCGCCCAAAGGCGTCAGTGCGGCCGGGGCCTTCTTCGGTGGGGTAGAGGCCGCGATGGGTGTCATTCCAGGCGACCTTGAGGAACTGGTTCAGCGATTGCTTGAAGTCCTTGCGCAGTTGGCCGTGCTGGGCGTCGTACCGGTCACCCAAGACCCTGCGGGCAAAGCGCTCGAACTTCCACGGGTTGTAATAGGTAGCGGCAAGGCTGGCGACCAGCGCCTGGCCGAAACTGCCGCCGCGCAAGGTCGGGACGCTGGAGGGCAATACATGTTGCGCAGAGCCACCGTCGATGCGCAGGGCCTGGCCTTTGAAGTGCAGTTCGCCGGTGTGGCACGCGGCGCAGGTGATGTCCAGGTACTGAACCTTGCTGCCGGCGTTCTGGTGTCGGGCGAAACCCACTGGCAGGTTGCCTGGGTTCTGTGTGGTGGGAACCTGCTTGGGGTCGACCAGGAAGCCGAAGCGCGCCAGGTACTGCGGCGCGGCAAAGCATTGCTCGGAGAACGGCAACTCCAGGGCGGTGAACCAGTCGTAGTGCAGGCCTTTTACCTGGGTGCCCTGGGGCGTGAAGTAATAGACCTGGCGGTCAGCGGCACTCCATTGATCCTGGTAGTGCACCTGCTGCACTGGCACGTAGTCCGGCAGCTTGGGGTTAATGGTGTAATAGAGCACCACGGCCAGGATCAGGCCGAGGGCGATGAGTATCAGGAGTAAAACACGGGAAAAAATGCGCAAGATAACTATCCTTGTCGAGTTGTCGCGTTGTTATGCCACTACACCACAGGTGCGGCAAGTAGCCAGTAGCCTGGTTGCAGGCGGTCCCGCGATCCGTCGCGGTGCTCCATAATGAATGAAAATGCTTTTAAACACGTGAACTTATCAGAAGTTTCCTGCTCACATGCCGGTAGCCATTGGTCGTGGCCGCCTGATAAGCTCGCGACTTTATTCGAATGCCCTTTTGGCGCATGAACAAGGAAATAGCATGAAACAGCATCGGTTGGCGGCGGCGGTGGCCCTGGTTAGCCTGGTACTTGCGGGTTGTGATTCGCAGACCAGCGTAGAGCTGAAAACCCCGGCGCAGAAAGCTTCCTATGGCATCGGCCTGAACATGGGCAAGAGCCTTGCCCAGGAAGGCATGGACGACCTGGACTCCAAGGCTGTGGCCCAGGGCATTGAAGATGCCGTCGGCAAGAAAGAACAGAAGCTCAAGGACGACGAGTTGGTCGAGGCGTTTGCCGCACTGCAAAAGCGTGCTGAAGAACGCATGACCAAGATGAGCGAAGAGTCGGCAGCCGCCGGCAAGAAATTCCTCGAAGACAACGCCAAGAAAGACGGCGTCGTCACCACCGCTTCCGGCCTGCAGTACAAGATCGTCAAGAAGGCCGACGGCGCCCAGCCCAAGCCAACCGACGTAGTGACTGTGCACTACACCGGCAAGCTCACCAACGGCACCACCTTTGACAGCTCCGTGGATCGCGGTAGCCCGATTGACCTGCCGGTCAGCGGCGTGATCCCGGGTTGGGTCGAAGGCCTGCAACTGATGCACGTTGGCGAGAAGGTCGAGTTGTACATCCCGTCTGACCTGGCCTACGGCGCCCAGAGCCCGAGCCCGGCGATTCCAGCCAATTCCGTGCTGGTATTCGACCTGGAACTGCTGGCCATCAAGGACCCAGCCAAGGCAGACGCTGCTGAAGCACCTGCTGCACCAGCCGCCAAAAAATAATCGGCGCCTGAACAGACAACGCCCCGTCTCGACGGGGCGTTGTTGTTTCTATCAGTTCAGTTTTGTAGTGCAGACCTTAGTTTGGCGGGCAAGCTTGCCCCAGCAGTGAAATCCGATAGAACCCACAGCGGCGGAAACAGTCTGATATAAGACTCGAGCACGGGTAGCCGCACGCGCATGCCAAGTCAATGAAATCTTGGGTTTTTTTTATGTGCGCAAAAAACGCCCGATCTGACTGCAAGCCTTGTAGAGCGTGGCTTTCAGCCGATAAAACAGGCTCTGTTCACAAGGTTATCCACAATTTGTGTGGATAACCTTTTATATCGCCTGGAACTGGAGTGACCGATGAAACCACCCTTCAATTTCACCCGTTTCCTGCCTATGGCGGCTCGTCTGCTGGGTCGTGGGCGGCTGCCGACCCTGCTATTTGCCGTCGCGGCCAAAGGCTCAAGCCAGGGCAACCGGCTGGGCCAGCTCAAGGATGATCTCAAATTGCTCCAGGCCCTGTGCCTGGCTTACTGGCGCGGCGAATACCGGGCGATCAGCCCCAAGGCGCTGATCTCGGTGGTGGCGGGGCTGATGTACTTCCTCAGCCCGATTGATGCGATCCCGGACTTTATCCCCATGTTCGGCATGCTCGACGACATCGCAGTGCTGGCATGGGTCATGAAGACCCTGAGCGGCGAACTGAGCGCCTTTCGTGCCTGGCGCGAGGCGCAGCGTCCGGAAAAACTGGCGGTGGTTGAGCGCCTGCCTGCAACGCCTGAGCTGCTGGCCCAGGAAAACCCGCAAAAAAACTAATGATGTTGGGTATCCCCTACGACCTTTGTGGCTGTTAGGATTAGACTTCTAAGGAAAGAACTTACTTAGTAAGTGTATTTATCCTACGGGGCAGTCATGGATATCCAGATCATTTCACGCAATGGCGAACCCGAGTATGCGGTGTTGCCATGGGACCAGTACCAGGCGCTGCTAAAAGCTGCCGGTCAGCAGCAACCTACACTCGCTCCTTCACCTGTCGCCCCCATCGCCACCGAGCAGGACCTGCGCCCGCTAGCAGACCTGCGCGGCCTGCGTGAAGCCAAGGGCCTGGCGATCGAGGCCTTGGCACGCACGGTGGGGATCAGCCCCTCGTATCTTGGATTGATTGAAAGTGGTGAACGCCAGCCGGATGCCGCCATTCGCCGCAGCCTGGCTTGGGAATTGGGCGTTGCAGGTTGGAGGGATGAGTCTTGAGCCTACGTATCAGCCGTCAGCACTGGGATGGGTTACTCAATGAACTGGACCAGGCACGTCGCCAGCGCCATTTGCTGACGTACCGTGCGCTACTGGAGCGCCTGCAGTTCCCGACGCCGGCCATGCAGACCCTGGCCGCCGCCCTGGAACACCTGGCGGCGCTGGATGCCAAGGCCGAGCAGCCGCTGCGCAGTTCACTGGTGATAAGCCAGGGTGCCAGCCGCCTGCCGCGCACCGGTTTCTTTGAGTGTGTGGAGCGCCTGGGGCGTTTCAGCGGGCCATCTGATGGTGTTGCCGCTGCGTCCTGGCATGCTTCGGAAGTGGTGCGGGTGTTCGAGTACGAGTACCCGGAATCCGCCGAGGCCTAAAGCGCCTGGGGGACCCTGTCCATGCTGTCGATCACATGGATGCTGTAGCCGGCCACGTCCTTGGCCTGGTGCTTGGCTTGTGAGGCCAACTCTGCCAACTGGCTGGCATCGAGCTGTGCGCAGGCCTGTGGGTACAGATGCACCACGCCAATGGACAGCGACAGCAGGGCGAACTCCTGGCGCACGCCCTGGCGGTTGAGTGCGACAAAGCATCCAGCATCAACGTGCTCGGGGCGGTAAAAGCGTCGACATTGGGTGTGGAAATCATCCAGCAACTGGTTAAGCCGCTTGCGCCAGTCT
This sequence comes from Pseudomonas libanensis, assembly GCF_001439685.1. Classification (GTDB taxonomy): domain Bacteria; phylum Pseudomonadota; class Gammaproteobacteria; order Pseudomonadales; family Pseudomonadaceae; genus Aquipseudomonas; species Aquipseudomonas libanensis. The sequence continues at coordinate 30,769 of NZ_JYLH01000016.1, read as the reverse complement.
TGCGGGCCCAGTACCAGCAGAAAATCATCACCACCGATATGCCCGACAAAGTCGCGGCTGGGGTCAACCCGGTCGTTCAGGCATTGCGCCAGACATAGCAGCACTTCATCTCCACGCCCGTAGCCGTAGATGTCATTGAACGGCTTGAAACTGTCGATATCCACATAGCAGATCACTGACTCGCGCTGTTGCTGTAACAGCCGCGTCAGGCACTGTTGGATCGGCACGTTGCCGGGTAGCAAGGTCAATGGGTTGGCGTAGCGTGCCTGCTGGATTTTCAGTTCGGTGATCAACTTGAGCACATCGATGACCCGGCCCAAGCCCAGATAATCGCCGTTCAAGGTGATGATGAAATCTTCTTCGATGCGCTGTCGCGCGCGACTGGTCAGCAATCGACTGACCTGTTGCAAGGACTGGCTCAACTCCACCGCCAGGAAGTCATTGCTCATCAAGCGGCTGATGGGTTTGCGCGCGAATAGATCCGTGGCGAACGGCTTGAGCAGCGCGTCCGACAACGAATGCCGATGCACAATACCGACCGGGCGACCGCAGCCATCCAGCACCGCCAGCGAGTTAAGGTTGGCTTGGCGACGGAACGATTCCAGCACTTGGGCGGTGGCAGTCTCTTGATCCACCGCTGGCTGTTCATTAAGCAAGGCGCTCAGATCGCTGCCTTCGTCATTGAGAGTAATCGTGGCGTTATCTGACTTGGGCAACATCAGGCGCGCTTCCTGTGGCGGCTGTTCCTGAGGGCGGCAGAGCAGGTAACCCTGGATCAAGTCGACACCCATCTCGGTCAACACCGCCAGTTCCTCCGGTCGTTCGATCCCCTCAGCAATCACTTGGGCGCGGGACGCCCTGGCGATCTGCAGGATCGAGCCGACAAATTCGCGCTTGAGCGCGTCCTGGTGAATGCCGTCGATAAAGTGCCGATCGATCTTCACGTAGTCCGGACGTAGCTCCGACCACAATCGCAGGCTGGAATAACCGGCACCCAGGTCATCGAGGGCTATGGCAAAGCCCATGTCGCGATAGTGATGCAGGGCGGTTTGCAGCAGGGTGAAATCATCGGTGGGCGTCTGCTCGGTGAGTTCGATCACCACCTGGCTGGGCGCAATACCGAAGTCACGCAGCAGTTGCAGGGTGCGCCCCGGCTGATGCGCAGCCTCCATCAAGGATTCCGGTGAGATATTGAGAAACAGCTTGCCCGGCAGTTTCTGATCGCTGAAACGCCGGCACGCACTCTCTCGACACGCCATTTCCAACTCGCTCAGGCGCCCGGCCTGGCGCGCCACGCAGAATAGCGCGACGGGGGAGTGCAGGGGGCTGTTGGACGGGCCGCGGCTGAGGGCTTCGTAACCGAGAATACGCCGCTGCGACAAGCAAATGATCGGTTGGAACAGGCTGTGCAGACTGCCTTGAGCCAGGATTGAGCCCAATGCATTCAGCTGTTCGGTCATGGTCATGGCGATCTCGATCGAAAAAAAAGGACCGCAGGCATAAAGCCTGCGGTCCTTTCATTTCACGACAGAATGATGTCTATATGATGACACTCCGAGGAGGGGGTCACATTAAATTGCCATCATTTACTGCTTGGCCACCTGCTTGGTGATTTTCAGGTAATCGAGCAGGATTCGACCGCTTTCGGCCAGGTAGGCGTCATCTTCCGGCTTGGTTTTATCGGCTTCGGCCGGCAGTGCGTCTTCATCTTCTTTCTTCAGCTCTTTGAGCGGATCTTCACCTTTGGCCTTGCGGCGGGTGTTTTCCAGCACCAGTTGCTGGTTCTCGATGCTGGAGTGCTGTGCACGGCGATCCGCTTCGTTGAGGCTGACGGTTTTCTCTTCCATCAGCTTCTTGGCCAGGGCCAGCTTGTCACGGATAAACACGAACTCGGCATCCTTGGCGGAGCGGGTGTCGTGGTCAGCCTTCAACTGCGCCAGGAACGGCTTGAACGGATCCGACGCCGGCTTGATCGCGGGGCGGATGGTGTCCCACGGCATGGCTTCAGGCAGGGCGCTTTCGCCGATTTCCTTGGTGTCGATGATCGACGGGAAATCGATATCCGGCAACACGCCCTGGTGCTGGGTGCTCTGCCCGGAAACCCGGTAGAACTTGGCCAGCGTCAGTTTGAGCTCACCATGGTTCAGCGGCTGGATGGTCTGCACGGTGCCTTTGCCGAAGGTCTGGCCGCCGATGATCAACGCACGGTGATAGTCCTGCATGGCGCCGGCGAAAATCTCCGAGGCCGAGGCGGAGAGACGGTTGACCAGCAATGCCATCGGCCCCTTGTAGAAGGCGCCCGGGTTCTCGTCTTCGAGCACGTCGACGCGGCCGTCAGCGTTGCGCACCAACACGGTCGGGCCCTTGTCGATAAACAGGCTGGTCAGCTCGGTGGCTTCCTGCAGGGAGCCGCCGCCGTTGTTGCGCAGGTCGATGACCACGCCGTCGACTTTGTCTTTCTGCAGTTCCGTGAGGATTTTCTTCACGTCGCGGGTGGTGGACTTGTAGTCCGGATCACCTGCACGGAAGGCCTTGAAGTCCAGGTAGAAGGCCGGGATTTCAATCACGCCCAGCTTGTAGTCCTTGCCATCCTGCTTGAGGTTGAGGACTTTCTTCTGCACGGCCTGGTCTTCGAGCTTCACCGCTTCACGGGTGATGGACACGATCTTGCTGGTCTGGTCGTTCGGTGCATTGGTGTGCGGAATCACTTCCAGGCGCACCACGCTGCCTTTCGGCCCACGGATCAGCTTGACCACTTCGTCCAGGCGCCAGCCGACCACATCGACCATCTCTTTGTCAGCCTGGGCCACGCCGATGATCTTGTCTGCCGGGGCGACCTGTTTGGTCTTGTCCGCCGGACCTGCCGGCACCAGGCGTACGATCTTGACCTGGTCGTTGTCGCTTTGCAGGACGGCACCGATGCCTTCCAGGGACAGACTCATGTTGATATCGAAATTTTCCGCGTTATCTGGCGACAGATAATTGGTGTGCGGGTCGTAGGACATCGCAAAGGTGTTGATGTAGGCCTGGAAGATATCTTCGGCACGGGTCTGGTCCAGGCGCGCCAACTGATTCTTGTAGCGCTTGGTCAACAGCTCCTGAATGGCCTTGGGCTCTTTGCCGGCGATCTTCAGGCGCAGCACTTCGTCCTTGACGCGTTTGCGCCACAGGTCGTCGAGGGCTGCGGTGCTGGTCAGCCACGGAGCGTCCTTGCGATCCACCAGAAGGGTTTCCTTCTGGGTGAAGTCGAGCTTGTCGATGCCTTTGTCCAGCTCACCCAAGGCGAAGTCCAGACGCGCCTTGACGCGGTCCAGGTAACGCTTGTAGATGGTGAAACCGGGCTGCAGGTCGCCACTCTTGAGAAAGTCGTCGAATTGCGTCTTCCATTTGTCGAACTCAGCGATATCGCTGGCCAGGAAGTAGCTGCGCGACGGATCCAGCAGCTTGAGGTAGCTGTCATAGATGATCACCGAGCGAGCGTCGTCCAGCGGCGGCTTGCTGTAGTGATGACGCTTGAGCAACTCGACGACGTTGAGGCTGGCAATCACCTCATCGCGATCAGGCTGAAGATTGTCCCAGCTATTGGCTGCGAACGTATTGGTCGACATCGACGCGAAGCCGAGACCAATGAAAAAAGCTAAGGCGGTGCTGGGGAACAGATGCTTCATGCTGATTCGACGCGGGGGCAATTGATAACGCATATTAGGCCGTCTTTGAGGGAGCCGGTTCCATATGGTCCGGTCGCATAATGCAAAAAGCCCGGCACTACTGCTACGGGCTCAGTCCAGACTCACTATGGAGGCACTGTGAAAGCATTGCAAGGCGTTGAGGGGCATGTGGAGGGTTAGAAGAACCCAGTCCTACATTCGATGTAGTCCATATTGCCAACAGCCTGACCGAATCCTGGATTGAAATGCAGTCAGTGTGGGAGCTGGCTTGCCTGCGATAGCGGTGCACCAGATGAAGAATTCTTCACTGTCGCACCGCTATCGCAGGCAAGCCAGCTCCCACAGGTTGATCTCTATTGATTCAGGTCCAATGGTGGATCGGCCAGCCAGCCTGTTCGGCGTGGGCGCGCAACACTGGGTCCGGGTTCACCACCTGCGGGTGATCCACCTTGAGCAGCAGTGGTAAATCATTGCGCGAATCCGAATAGAAATACGCGCCCTCCAGGGTTTCCCCTTCGTGCTCCAGCCATTCCAACAGGCGCGTGATCTTGCCTTCACGATAGGTCAGCACGCCTGCGGTCTTGCCGCTGTACACGCCGTGGCCGACGTCCAGGTTAATCCCCAGCACTTCTTCAATACCGATGCGCGCCGCAATCGGCGTGACCAGGTGAGTGCCCGATGCGGAAATCACCAGGATCCGATCACCATTCGCACGGTGGCGGGCAATGGTCTTGGTGGCGTCGCTATAGATCAGCGGCTCAATCACGTCTTCGACCCAAGGCTCCACCAGATGCTCGATCTCTTCCGGGGTGCGGCCGATCATCGGTTCCAGGCTGAAGTCCATGAAGTCTTCCATGCGCAACTCGCCTCGGCTGTAGGCGTCCATCAATTCGTTGTTCCTGCGCATGAACGACTCAGGGTCTACCCAGCCCAGGCGGCCCATCTGTTCGCTCCACAGGGTGGCGCAGTCGCCGTGGATCAGGGTGTCGTCCAGATCAAAAATTACCAATGCCATCCGTCATGTTCTCTCTCAATGGGTCGCTGCCTGTCAGGCTACTTCACACAGGGCGCTGGGGTCGATGGAAAGTGCCAGGCGCTGGCCGTCCGGGTGCAGGTCGTCGGCCGAGCGGTTGAGCACGTCCACCACCAGCTCTACACCGCGGGCTTCGATGCGGTAGCGGATCACGTTGCCCAACAGGCTGTGGCTGCGCACCAGCGCATCCAGTTCGCCGTTGCGTCTCAGCTCGATGGCTTCCGGGCGAATGGCAATACGGCTGTTGATCGGGCGTTGCAGCAGTTGAGTGGCCTTGTCGGCGTCCAGCAGGTTGTAGTTGCCGATAAAACCGGCGGCGAATGCATCCACCGGCGCAGTGTAGAGCGTCTCGGCATCGCCGCTCTGCACGATCTTGCCCTGGTTCATCAGGAAGATGCGGTCAGACATGGTCAAGGCTTCTTCCTGGTCATGGGTCACGAAAATCGTGGTCAGCCCCAGCTCGCGCTGGATCTGGCGGATCTGTTCGCGCAGGTGCTTGCGAATCCGCGCATCCAACGCCGACAGCGGCTCATCCAGCAACAGCAGGCGCGGGCGGGTCACCAGGGAGCGGGCGAGCGCCACGCGCTGGCACTGGCCACCGGACATCTGGTGCGGGTAGCGACCGGCGAGGTCCTTGAGCTCAACCAGTTGCAGCACTTGCTGCACACGCTTGTGGCTGTCGTCGGCGTTGACCTTTTGCATGCGCAGGCCAAAGGCGACGTTCTGCTCCACGGTCATATTGGGGAACAGCGCGTAACTCTGGAACACCATGCCGATATGGCGTTTCTGCGGGCTCAGGGGCACGATGTCCTGGCCATCCAGCAGGATCTTGCCGCTGTCCACCGAGGTCAGCCCGGCAATGCAGCGCAGCAGCGTGGACTTGCCGCAACCGGACGGGCCGAGCAGGGTGACGAACTCGCCCTTGGCGATTTCGCAGTTGATATCACTGAACACTGGGGTACCGGAGTAGCCTTTTTGCAGATGTTGGACGCTGACGAAGCTCATTGGCTTTTGTCCTTGTTCAAGATATTGGCGGCCCAGGTCAGCACCAGCACAAAGAAGAAATAGGAAATCACCACGGCGCTGGTGAAGTGGCCGCTGCTGTTGCGCATGTTGTTGAGGTACACCTGCAAGGTCTCGTAGCGGGTGCCGACGAGGATGTTGGCGAACACGAACTCGCCGAACAGGAACGAGAACGACAGCAGCAGCGCCACCATCAGGCCCTTGCGCAGGTTGGGCAGCACCACCAGTATCGCGGCCTGCCAGGTACTGGCACCGAGCAGTTGCGATGCGTCCATCAGGTCGCGCAGGTTGATGGCCTGCAGGTTATTGGTGATCGCGCGGTACATGAACGGCAGCGCCACGGTGAAGTAGCAGCCGATCAGGATCCATGGCGTGCCCACCATCGCTAATGGCCCGGAGCCATACAGTTGTAGCAGGCCCACCGACGACACCACCGGCGGTACAGCAAAGGGCAGCAGGATCAGGATGTTCATCAGCGCGTCGAGCCTGGGGAAGTGGTAATGCACCACGAATAGCAGCGGCAGGATCAGCACCACCGAGAGGATCAGCGCCCCCACGCACACCAGCAACGATTGCCCGAATGCCATCAGGAAGCGCGGGTCGCTCCACAGCTGTACATACCATTTCGCCGTGAAACCGGCAGGCAGGATGGTGGCCGACCAACTGCTGGCAATGGAATACACAAAGGTGCCGATCAGCGGCAGCACCAGGATCAGGAACAACAGGTACACCACAACCCGATGGTAGAGGGTGGCCGGGCCGGCATCAGCGCGTGACATGGTAGCTCCTCTTGAGCAGCAGTTGATGGACCACGGTGACCACGGTCATCAGCGCCACCAGCACCACGGCCAGGGCGCTGGCCATGTTCGGGTCCAGCGACACATCGCCGGAGACCAGGCCGGCAATGCGGATCGGCAGCACGTTGAAGTTGCCGGTGGTCAGGGCATACACCGTGGCGTAGGCGCCCAGGGCATTGGCCAGCAGGATCACGAAGGTGCCCAGCAGTGCCGGCGTCAGCACCGGCAAACCGATATGCCGCCAGAACTGCCAACCATTGGCGCCGAGCAGGGCGGCCGACTCGCGCCAGTCTTCGCGCAGTGCGTCAAAGGCCGGGTAGAGCAACAGCACGCCGAGGGGAATCTGGAAGTAGGTATAGAGGATGATCAAGCCGGTTTTCGAGTACAGGTTGAAGTCCTGAATGATCCCGGCCTGCTTGAGCATGATGGTGATGCTGCCGTTGAACCCCAGCAGGATGATGAACGCGAAGGCCAGGGGCACGCCGGAGAAGTTGCTGGTCATGTTGGCAAAGGCCGTGACGAAGTTGCGCAGCGGCGAATCCACCCGGCGCAGGGAGTAACTGCCCAGGGTGGCGATGATGATGCCGAAGATGCTGGAGTAGAAACTGATCTCCAGGCTGAACTGGATCGCCTGCCGGTAGAACTTAGAAGTGAAGATTCGCGTGAAATTTTCCAGGCCCCAGCCGGACTCTTCGGTCTGCAGGCTGTTGATCAGCACCCACACCAGCGGCGCAATCTCGAACACGATAAAGAACAGTGCGAAGGGCACCAGACAGAGCAGGGCCAGCCATTTGCCGCGGGACATTGAATTCACTTCAGCAGCTCCCGGCACACAGGTTTGTCGTGGGGTACGCCGAGCAGTTCACACACCGTGCCGCACAAGTCTGTCTGTTTGGGCGCGGCATTGCTGTCCAGGCTGAACCCGTCGCCGAGTACAAACAGGGGGACTTCGCGCTCTTCTGGCAATAGGCCGTTGTGGGAGCGATCGTTGTTCATGCCGTGGTCGGCGGTAACCATCACCTGGTAGCCGGCGTCGAGCCAGGCTTGCAGATAGTCGGCCAGGATGATGTCGACCGAGCGTGCGCTGTTGCGGTATTGCGCGGAGTCGAGGCCGTGCTTGTGGCCGGCGTCGTCGATGTTCATCGGGTGCACGAGCAGCAGGTTCGGCGCGTGCTTGAGCCGCAGGCTTTCGGCATCGGCGAACAGGTGGGAATCCGGGTAGTGGTCATGCCAGTAGAAATGCCCATGCTGGATCGCCAGCGCCTTGTCGTCAGTGTGGCGATCTCGGGCGGCGAGAAAGGGCGTACGGTTATACAGCTCACTGACCCAATGGTAAGCCGCCGCTGCCGTGGTCAAGCCTGCATCGGTGGCGTAATGGAAGACGCTGCGCTGGTTGGACAGGCGCGAGACGTTGTTATGCACGATGCCGCTGTCAATCGGCGTCACGCCGGTGAGGATGCATTCATACAGCGGGCGGGACAGGGCGGGCAGTTCACATTCCAGTGTGTAGAGGGCTGCGCGTCCTGCGCCGACATAGGCCTGCAAGTGCCCCATGGCGTGCCTGGCGACCTCGAAGTTCAGGCCGTCGAGCACGACAAGGATGACATTGTGCTTCATGGGGGCTGGGGCTCCGCAACAGAGGGTATGGCTCAGATCACCTTGGAATGGGATCAAATGTGGGAGCTGGCTTGCCTGCGATGGCGGTGTATCAATGGACACAAATGTTGAATGTCAGACCGCTATCGCAGGCAAGCCAGCTCCCACACTGACCGCACTTGGATCAGAGAGACCGATTACTTCATTTCTACGATGACCTGCTCGTTCCACAGTTGCGGCAGCTTCTTGGAGGTCGCTTCCCAGGCATCGGCATCCTTGATTGGTTGCGGATTGGCCTTGGTGTACTGTTCGCCCGGGATCAGGTTCTTGGCGATATCGGCCGGCAGTTTCAGGTCGGTTTCAGCGCGGATAGGACGGGCATTGCCCTTCGCCAGATTGAGCTGGCCGGCATCGCTGAAGATGTACTCGCGGGTCAGCTTGGCGGCGTTCGGGTGCTTGGCGTATTTGTTGATGATGGTGGTGTAACCGGATTTCACCGAGCCATCCGAAGGGATCAGCACCACGTAGTCGTCCGGGTTGGCCATCTTGGCCTTGTAGCTCAGGCCGTTGAAGTCCCAGACGATACCCACTTCGACTTCGCCTTTTTCCATGGTGGCGATGGTCGGGTTGGACAGCGAGAGGCGACCTTGCTGGGCGATCTTGGTGAAGAATTGCAGGCCCGGTGTGATGTTTTTCTCGTCGCCCTTATTGGCGATGGCGGCGGCGAGTACCGCGTTGGACGCCTGGGCGGCGGTGCTCACGTCACCTACCGACACCTTGTACTTGCCGGTCTGCAGGTCAGCCCAACTGGTGGGAACCTCGGAGCCGTGCAGCAGCTTCTTGTTGACGATAAAGGCAATGGTGCCGGTGTAGGCCAGGGCCCAGTGACCGTCCTTGTCTTTGGCCCAGTCTGGCACCTGTGCCCAGGTGGAAGGCTTGTAGGGTTGGGTGACTTCCTGCTTCACCGCGATGGGGCCGAAGGCTGCACCCACGTCGCCGATATCGGCACTGGCGTTGTCTTTTTCGGCTTTGAACTTGGCGATTTCCTGGGCCGAACTCATGTCGGTGTCGATGTGCTTGAGGCCGTAGGTGTTGGCCAGGTCTGCCCAGGTACCTTTCCAGTTGGCCCAGTCATCGGGCATGCCGACGCTGTTGATGGCGCCTTCCGCTTTCGCGGCGGCTTCGAGCGTTTTCAAATCGGTATCAGCGGCCATGGCGGCGGTGCACATGGCAATGGTCGAGCCTAACAGTGATGCCAGGAAAAGCTGTTTCATCCGAAGCTCCTTTGGGCGTTTTCAACGCGGCGTTTTATATGAACGTTAGCGGTGGTTTGGTCTAGGTCAGCAATACCTGAGCCAATCTAGGCCCGATGGATGACAGTTTCATGTCGATGTCGTTTTCAAAGCGCTGATGTCGCTCAGCTCAGACTTAGCGTAGACCATGCCCAAGTGCCCGCAGTTAAGGGACTTGGCCGATGTATTGCAGGGTGTGCTGCAGGCAGCCGATGGCCGCTGTCATCTGTCGGTCATCTCCAATGCCTAGGCTGGCAAAAGCCCAGATAGAGCACGTTTTGTGCACCCGAACGGTGCTGGTCTAGTCCAGATAGGTAACATTGATGCGTGATGAGGCAATCAAGGCGGTAACCTCCATTGGCCTGGCGCTGCAAGAGCAAATCGACCATGGCCTGTTGCCGCCAGCCAGCAAGTTGCCCGCCGAACGCAAGCTCAGCGAGTTGTTTGGTACCACTCGGATTACCGTGCGGGAAGCCTTGTTACAGCTGGAGGCTCAAGGGCAGATCTATCGCGAAGAGCGTCGCGGCTGGTTCGTATCGCCGCCGCGACTGGCCTATAACCTGATGCAACGCAGCCACTTTCACGCGATGGTCAGCGACCAGGGGCGTGTGGCCTGCACTGAAGTGATTTCGGCGCGGCTGCAACCGGCGTCGGCGGCGGTGTGTGCCTGGTTGCAATTGCCGGCGCTGTCCAGCGTGATCCAGATTTGCCGCAGCCGCAGGATCGACGGGCGTCTGGTGCTGTACGTGGAGCACTACCTGAACCCCCGGTATTTTCCGGGGATTCTGGCGTGTGATTTGAATCAGTCGATGACCGAGCTGTATGCGCGCAAGTACGATTTGCACTATGGACGGGTGCGCTTTGAGATCGTGCCGACTTCCCTGCCAGTGGAGGCCGCCGCCGCGTTGCGCGTGTCGGTGGGCAGCCCGGGCTTGCGCATCGCCCGGGTCAACTATGACCAGCACCAGCGCCTGATCGATTGTGACCTGGAGTTCTGGCGCCATGATGCGATTCATGTGGGGGTGGATGTCATGGCGTCAGCGTCTTGATCACCTGATCCGCATTGGTTTCCAACTCGGCCACCGGGTCGGCACCGTCCACATTCAACACCAGCAGCGTGGAGCCGCCGGCAGTGACGGCCGCTTTCACCGTCTCACTTGGTTGACGGTGATGCAGCACGACAGCCACGTCATTGTCCTTCAACTGCGCACTGAGCTTTTGCAGCATCTCAGGCGTCCAGTCGGCATCGGGTCGCACATCGGTACTGACCAGTTCCAGGTTCAAGCTGCTGACCAGGTAGGCAAAGTGATCGCTCAAGCTGACCACGCTCAGGTTGCCAGCTTTTGCCAGTCGCGCCTCGCTGTCGGCGTTGAGCTTGAGCAGGCGTCGCTTGAGGGCGGCCAGGTTGGCGTCGATCTTCGGTTTGGCGCCCGGTGCCAGGCGGCTCAGGTCGGCGGCCATCACATCGGCCATGCGCCCCATATTGTTGCTCGACTGCCAGGGTTGGCTGTTCAAACCGTCGGTGGCGCCGGGTTGCACGGCGATCCCTGGCAAGCCGCCGTCCACCGGGCGTGCGGCATCCACTTCCACGATACGGATATTGCTGCGGCGCGCCACCGGGTACAGCGGGTCATCGGCCCACAGGGAACGCAGACCGATGGCGGCATCGGCGTCCTGCGCCAAGGTATTGAGTGCCGCAGCGCCGCGGCCGGTGAAATAGGACACCTGCCGCGAGCCTGGCAGGTTGGCGGGAGCGGCGCGTTCAAGCTGCACGTCGGTGCCTTTGAGCAGCACTTCGGCCAAGCCGTAGGTGATGGGCAGCGAGGCCAGGACCTTGACCGGTTTTACCGACTTGGCCTTGGTCAGCGCGGCATGGCCGAGGCCGTGGTTGGCCTTGAACTCCTTCGGATCGAAACCATCAACGGCGGCCAGCGCCGGAGTACTGATCAAGCAAGCGATGGCCAGGGCCATGGGGCGAAAGACAGGGCGCATTATCCAAGATTCCCTTTGAGGCTGGGCACGGTGCCGCGGGCAATGGCGGCGAAGGCAAAGGCGATACCGGCAACCAGGATGATTGCGGCGCCGGACGGGATCGGCAGGTCGAAGATGATCGGCAACAGAATCCCGCACAGGGTGCTGACGGTGGCGATGACGACCGACACCCAGAAGAACCCCTTGAGCGACTGGCTCAACAGACGTGCCGCGGCGGCTGGAATCACCAGCAGCGCACCGACCAGGATCGCGCCGATGACCTTGACCGCCGCCACGGTGATCAGTGTCACCAGGATCACGAACAGATAATCCAGGGTTTTCACCGCCACACCACGCACCGCCGCCAACTGCGGGTTGAAACTGGCGAGCATGATGCGGTTGTACAGCGGCAACGCCAGGGCCATCACCAGCGAACCGACGATTGCCAATACCAATAAGTCGTTGCCATTGACCGTCAGCACCGAGCCAAACAGCACGTTCTCCAGAATATGCACATTGATCTTGCCGGCCAGGATCAGCAGCAGGCTGGCGCCCAGTGCCAGGGACACCGACAGGAACACGCCGATCAGGGTATCCGGCGCTAGGCCGGTACGGTTGCGCAGGTAGTTCAGCAGGATGCCGAACAGCAGGCAGTAGCCGAACAGGCTGCCATAGGGCCCGGTGTAGGGTTCGCCGAGCAGGATGCCCACGGCCACGCCGGTCAGTGCGGCATGGCCGACCGCTTCGGAGAAAAACGCAAAGCGCTTGACCACCACCAGCGTACCCAAGCCGCCCAGTACCGGGCCGATCAGCAAACCGGCGAGCAGGGCGTTGACCACAAACCCGTAGGCCAGGGCTTCCGGCAGGTACCCGGAAGAGGCCCAGCCCTGGACCATCAAGCGAAAGGCTTCATAACTCATGGCGCCGGGCTCCGAGGGTGAGTGGAGAACAGGGTCAACAGGCGGTCCGGGGTCAGCGCCTCTTTTGGCGTGGCGTCGAACAGCACGCGGCGGTTCAGCCCGGTGACGCGCTCGGCCAGTCGGCCGACGGCGTCCAGGTCGTGCTCGATCCACAGCACGGTGATCCCAGCCAGGCGCCAGTCATTGAGCAAGCGTTCGAAGACCTGGATACCCGCTTCGTCGAGGGCTGACATCGGCTCATCCAGCACCAGCAATTGCGGCGCCGGGATCAGGCCCTGGGCCAGTAGGACGCGCTGGCGTTCGCCACCGGACAACGCGCCCATGCGGCGCTTGCGCTTGTCCTGCATGCCTACCCGTTCGAGCGCTTCGCCAATGGCGGCGGCATAATGCCTGGACAGGCCAAGGAACGCCGGGCGGCGCTGGCACATGGCGGCCATGAAATCATCCACGGTCATCGGCAAGCCACGATCAAACTCCAGTGCCTGGGGTACGTAGCCGATGGTGCCGGGCGTGGTTGGCCATTCCAGGCTCAAACGCCCCTGGTGGGGCGTCTGCCCGAGCAGAGTCTTGATCAGCGAGCTTTTACCTCCGCCGTTGGGGCCGACCAGCGCATGGGTGCTGCCCGGCTGTACCTGGAAACTCACGCCATCAAGAATCACGGTGCGACCCAGGGTCAGCGAGACCTTTTCGAAGTTCAGGGTCGGGCCGACGCTGGCCAGGTTCAGTTGCTGCGCCGCCGTCATGCCCCCGACTCCTGGATTGCCCGGACTACGGTGTTGAGGTTGCCGGTCATTTCCACTTCGTACTTTTCAGCGCTGTATTCGCCATAGGAAATATGCGACAGCGGGTACAGCTTGACCCCGGATTCACGTTGGATGGTGTCGACGTAAGTGGACGGGAAATCCATCTCCGAGAAGATAACCTTCACATCCAGGGCGCGCAGCTCGTCGATGGTTTTCTTCAACTGGCTGGGGCTTGGTTCGATACCGTGGGCCGGCTCGACAACGGCGGTGACTTCCAGGCCGAATTCGCGCAGCAGGTAGTCGTAGGCAGCGTGCACGGTGGCGACACGCAGGTCGGGGTTTGGCGCGCTGGTCAGCTTGGCCAGGGCGTCGGCGCGCATCTGGCGCAGGCGCTTGCCGTAGGCGCGGGCGTTCTGGGTGTAGACCTTGGCGTTGTCCGGGTCGAGCTTGCCCAATTCGCGGGCGATGTTATTGACCTGGGCTATCGAGGCACTGATCGACAGGAAGGTGTGCGGGTTGACCACCTTGCCCGCGCCGCGTGCGGCATTGCCGGTGGCGGCCAGCAGCGGCACGTTGGCGTTGGCTTCGATTACCGGGATGTCCGGGCGCTCGCTGGTGGCGATCATGCGGTCGGCGAAGTCGTCATGGCCGACGCCGTTGAGCACGATTACGTCGAGGGTTCCGATGCGCTTGATGTCTTCGGCGCGTGGCTCGTAGGCATGGGGGTTGAAGCCGGCCGGGATCAGCGGCACCACCTCGGCCTTGTCGCCGACGATATTGGCGACATAACTGTAATAGGGGTGCAGGGTGATGCCGATACGCAGGCGCTTGGCTGCCTCGGCATTCGCCAGGGGGGCGAGCATCAGGCTGAGAAAGCTGACTAGCAACAGGCGCAACAGGGGCGATGAAATAGACATGGGCAATCGGTCTTCTCGTTCAGTGACGGTGCTGGCGGGTGACGCCGGCATCGAATTGCGCGACCACTTGCTGCCAGCCGGCGGCAATCAGCGCCTGGTCAGTGAGGTCGGAAGGGGCGGCGAGGTCGGCGCTGCGGTTGAGCCAGATATCCGGCTCGTTGCCCTGCACGCGCATCAGCAGCGAACCGCTGGTGGCCGGAACCTGGCTCAAACCCAGGTAGGCGGCCGGGGCCAGCAACTGCCAGCGATGGTCGCCACGGCTGACCGAACTGGCATCCTGGGCAAAGGGCGCGAAGCCTTCCTCGGCCAGTTGCTCAGGCGTCGGCAGGGCGCTTTGCTCCTGCTGCAACAAGTGGATTTCATCCAGCGTCACCCGCAGGTCGGCATAGATGCCTTGCTCGGCGGCGCTCAGGTCGCGGCGGGCGTCCAACTGATGGCTTGGTACTGCCGCGACTGCCTGGGTTTCACCGTGCAGCGCCACCACCGTACCCGCCACCGCCAGGATGATCAGGCACAACAGCAGCACGTAGAGGGTTTCATGACCTGCACCGGCGGGGCGTACAACCTGTGTGGTAGTCATTGCGCCTGGATATCCGCTTGGTCGATTTCCACGACGTGGCCGGGGCCGGCATCAAACAACACATAGAACTCGGCCGCAGGCTTCTTGAAGGTCAGGGTCGAATCCTCGCCGAGCTTGCCCGGCACCAGGATGGTTTCGTCGTAGCCGATCACATCCAGGGTCACACCGGGGGCGCCGCTGCCGTCGGAAAAACCGCCCTTGCATTGGATCTGCTCGCCGGGGATTTCCTTGCATTCGCACATCGGGTTGTGGGCAAAGGCGGTGGTACTGAAAGCCGCGCACAGCAACAGTGCGGCGCGGGTCAGGCGCTTGAACGTCATGGTTTGACTCCTTGCTTGTTCAGCCAGGCAATGGTGGCAGGCGAGGCCTGGCTCAGCGGGATGGAACCCTGGTGCATGCTGCCGTCCCAACCTTCCATGGTTACCCACACTTCGGCGTCTACCGGTGTGCGTTCCGGCACTGGCAGGGCGGCGCCCATACGGTACGGCGTGCCAAAGAAGATCACCCCGGCGGCGCGCAGGCTGCGCGGCTTGCCGATGCGCAGGTACGTAGCCTTGACCTGGTTGGTGCAGGTGTCACACAGGGCGGCATTGAATAATTTCATCGGGCCGGCAGGGTCCGGCCGTGGGCCTTCATTGCGCAGCTCGGCGAGGGTCAGGCTCCACGGGCCGACTTGCACTTGCCCAGCCACGCGCTCGCCGATACCGGTATCCCCGCGAAACAGCGCGGCATCGGCGAAGTACTTGGGCATGAACCCCAGTGGCACGAGCAACAGCAGGATGTTGATGTGGAAACGCCATTTCAGCCAGAAGGCGCGCAGGGGGGATGGCGGTACAGTCGCGACCTTGCTCATCGCTGGGCCTCCGAGGTTTCAGCCTGCATGGCCGGGATGGGCGCGGGTTGCCGCTGGGTCTTGGCTTCGCGCTTGAGGGCGTTGAGGGTGGCCAGGGCGGTGCGCTTGGTCCAGATCAGCAAGCCGCTCAGTACCATCATGCTCAGCACCAGGCCGAAGAATGCCCAGATCAACTTGATCCACAAGCCGCCAAAATCACCGGTGTGCAGCGGGCGCATGGATTCGGTGACGAACTCCAGTGCGGTACGGTCCGACAGCAGGTTCGTGACAGCGATTTCACCGTCATAGGGGTTCAGTTGCGCAGTCTGGAACATCAGTGGGTACCAGCCCCGGCCGCCAATCTGCAAATGACTGTAGGCGTTGAACGGCAGGACCAAAAAGGAGGCCTCCAGCCCGGGGATGCGTTGGCTCGCAATCTTGATTGCGTCGTCCAGCGCAATCATCGGCGCGGGTACGCCAGGCTTTGATGCTGGCACTTTCTCCCGGGCGATCACCGGCACGACCGGCTCGCTGGAGATGGAAATCTGGTTGTCACCCAGGATCGCCTGGATCAGGAACCAGGTGCCGGTGATGGAAATGACCGCGATAAACCAGATCGACCAGATACCGCTGAGGCGGTGGAAGTCACCCCAGAAAATACGCGCACCGTGGCGAAAACGCAGGGTTGGCTTGAAGAAGCCTTTCCAGAAACGCTTGTACACCACCAGGCCGGTGACCAGCGAGGCCAGCAGCGGCAAGCCAAGCAAGGACACCAGATACCAGCCCCAGCTGTAGCCGTTGGTGAACGGCACCAGCCACCAGCCATGCAGGGCACGGGTGAATTGCTGGAAGTTGAACGACGGGCTGACGCCCTGGATCGCTCCGGTATAGGGGTTGGCGTAGACCTCCACGGAGCGTCCATCCGGGTAGCTGAGGTCGACACTCAGGGCGAAGTGAGATTCATCCGGGCGGCTGATGGATTGCACGATAGCCTGGGGTTCATCGCGCTTGATGGCGGCGATCACCTGGCCAAAGCTCAGCGGCTGGGCGTCATCCGACGGTTTGCTTGCACGGATATCCGGGTTGGCCAGCCAGACGATTTCCTGGCTGACCACCGCCAGGGTGCCGGTAACGCAGACGATCAGTACAAAGAACCAGATGGGCAATGCCAGCCAGCTATGGACGAGAAACCAGAGTTTGGAGCGTGACTTCTTCGACATGATTAATGAGGGTCTTGATCGGAGGGGGCAATGGAGGCCCGGAAAAGGCCGGTCGTAGCTTTTGCTGACGCGACGGGCTGTATCTAAGTTAAGACGGATGAGAATGAGAAATCCCTAAGTCTTATATGAAAGAAAATGTTTCAGGTTCGCATCCAGGTGGCATTGGAAGGCTGATCGAACACGAAACATGTTTCATGCGATCACCCTGTCGCCATTGATGGGGCAGGAGGGCTGGCTAGGATGGGCGGACCCCGTCGAGCGAGCCCGCAAGAAAATGACTGCCAGAACCCTCTACGACAAACACATCGATTCCCATACGGTGTGCGCCCTGGATGACCAGGGCCATGTCCTGCTTTATATAGACCGCCAGGTGATCAACGAATACACCAGCCCCCAGGCGTTCAGCGGCTTGCGCGAGGCCGGGCGCAGGGTGTGGCGCCCCGGCACGGCGCTGGCGGTGGTCGACCATGTGAACCCCACCACTCCCAAGCGCGTCGCGACCATGCCGGATGCCGGTGCGGCGCGACAGGTGGCCTACCTGGCGGAAAATTGCCGGGATTTCGGCATCGAACTGCTGGATGTCCTCGACAAGCGTCAAGGCATCGAACACGTAATCGCGCCGGAGCAGGGGTTTATCCTGCCCGGTATGGTGATTGCCGCCGGTGACAGCCACACCACCACCTACGGCGCCTTGGGCGCATTTGGCTTTGGCATTGGCACCTCGGAAATCGAGCATCTGCTGGCCTCCCAGACCCTGGTCTACAAACGCTTGAAGACCTTGCGAGTCAGCGTCGACGGTGAGCTGGCGCCGGGCTTGACCTCCAAGGACGTGATCATGGCGCTGATCGGCCAGATCGGTGCATCCGGCGCCACCGGCTACGCCATCGAGTTCCGTGGCTCCACCATCGATGCGCTGAGCATCGAAGCGCGCATGACCATCTGCAATATGGCCGTGGAGGCTGGCGCCCGTGGCGCGTTCATGGCGCCGGATGACAAGGTGTTCGCCTACCTCAAGGACAAGCCTCGCGCACCCCAGGGGGCGCTGCGGGAACAAGCCCTGCGTCAATGGCGCACGCTGCGCAGTGACGAGGCCGCGGTGTTTGACCGCGAAGTCCAACTGGATGCCGCCACCCTGGAACCCATGGTCACCTGGGGCACCAGCCCCGACCAGGCCGCGCCCATTGGCGCCCGCGTGCCCGACCCGCAGCACGTCAGCGACCTGATCCTGCGCCAGGGCATGCGTCGCGCCCTCGATTACATGGGCCTGGAACCCGGCATGCCGCTGAGCGATATCGTCATCAGCCATGCATTTATCGGTTCCTGCACCAACGCGCGCATCGAAGACCTGCGCGACGCCGCCCGCGTGGTGCGCGGCAAACAGGTGGCCGATCATGTACGGGGGATGATCGTACCGGGCTCCACCCAAGTCAGGGACCAGGCCGAAGCCGAAGGGCTGGCCGCGATCTTTATCGCCGCTGGTTTCGAATGGCGTCAGTCGGGCTGCTCGATGTGCCTGGCGATGAACGACGATGTACTGGCTCCCGGCGACCGCTGCGCTTCGAGTACCAATCGGAATTTCGAGGGCCGCCAGGGCGCGGGCGCACGCACTCACTTGATGAGCCCGGCGATGGTCGCCGCTGCCGCCATCACCGGCCGGCTCACCGACATCCGCCACCTGGGAGAGCACCCATGAGCTTGCAACCTTTCACCCTGGTCACTGGCAAAGCCGCACCGATGCTGGCGGCCAATATCGATACCGATGTGATCATGCCCAAGCAGTTCCTCAAGGGCATCGACCGCGATGGCCTGGACCGTGGGCTGTTTTTTGACCTGCGTTTTTTGCCGTCCGGTGCGCCAAATCCCGAGTTCGTGCTCAATCAACCGGCCTGGCAGGGCGCGAACTTTATGGTAGTGGGACCGAACTTCGGCTGTGGCTCCAGCCGCGAGCATGCGGTGTGGGGCCTGAAGCAAATGGGCATTCGCGCCTTGATCGGCAGCAGCTTCGCCGGAATTTTTCATGACAACTGCCAGCGTAACGGGTTGTTATTGATCACTCTGGAACAGGCGGTGTTGCACCGGCTTGCGCAAACCATCAGTCAAGCGGATCAGGCGCAGATCAGTATTGACCTTGAGGTTCAGCAGATTCGTCTGGCGGATGGCCGATTGATCCCGTTCCAGATCGACACCTTGCGCAAGACGGCACTATTACTCGGCCTGGATGCAATCGGCAGCACCTTGCAGCGCAGCGAGCAGATCAAGGCTTTTGAGCGCCAGCACCTGGCGACGAAGCCCTGGCTCGGTTGACAGCGGGTGCTTCGTCGACTTAAGTGGGACCGACATGGGCGTAGGCTCACTCAAGGAAAGTTCGTAACATGGATGTGCTGAACGTTGATCCTCAATCAACCCTGTCGACCCGCAACGCACGCCTGATCATCTTTGCCCGCGGCGTGTCGGATTTCGGTGCGTTCCTCAACATGGTGGCGTTGTCCACCTATGTGTACTGGCTTAGTCAGAGCGTGGTGTTTGTCAGCATCTTCCTCGCCTGCCGGGTCACCGGCGGGATGGTCGCGAGCCTGTTTGGCATTCCGTTTTTCCGCCGGTTTGCCGGGCGCGGCACATTGGCGGGGCTGGATTTGGCGCGGGCATTATTGCTGACGCCGCTGCTGGTGCTGTTACCGGCCCATCAACTCACGTTGCTGCCCTTTATCGCGTTCGGCATCGGCCTGTGCAATTCGCTGTTTGCCATTGGCCTCAACAGTCAATTGCCCACCTGGGTCGCCCTTGAACAGCGGGTAAATACCAACGCATGGATCACCTCGGCGGCTGCCACCGGCGCGGTCTTTGGCAGCTTGCTCTCTGGGTTGTTGATCGCCACGGGGGGATTTGAAGCGGTGTTTGCCGTCAACATCGGCACCTATGTGATCGCCGCTTGCCTGGTCATGCCCCTGCGCGCGTTGTATAGCGTGGCCGTTGCTGCCCATCGCGGGCTCGCCGCCGAGTGGCAGGCGCTGACCAAAGGGCTGCGTGGCGCGCCGGTGCTGGCCGTTATGTTGCTGATCAGCATGCTCGATACCCTTGGCAGCGCAGCACATAACGTCGGCTGGCCGGTGCTGTCGCAGTATATTTCCCCGGACACGGCCAAGACGGTCATGGGCTATCTGCTGGCCGTGTGGGCCTGTGGCAAGTTTATTGGCGCGCGCATTGCCAGCGCGATGTTGAAAGGCTGTGGTACCCAAGGCATGGAGCGTTTGTTCATGCTTGGTGTGGCGTTGATGTCCAGTGGCTTTATCCTGACTTTCCAACAGACCGAACTGTGGCTGGCATTGTTGCTGGTGGTGTGGGCGGGGCTGGGCGACGGGTTGTCCGAGGTGGCATTGATCTCCCGTGCGCAAAGCGAGCCCGATAGCTTGCGCTTGCCGCTGTTCAGCCTCTTGACCCTGATCCAGATGGCGGGCTTTGGCGTGGGCATGCTGGTGGTCGGGCCGTTCTATGTGACATGGCCGCCGGCCCAGGTGATCGTGTTGTTTCATGGGTTGCCATTGACCGCGTTGGTGGTCATGACGATATGGCTGGGCTGCGCTGCCTACCGGAGGGTCAGATCGACAAACCCTTGAAGTGCTCCTGTAGGAACTCCACACAAGCCCTCAGTTTTCCGGAGTAGGCCAGGCGTGTCGGGTACACCGCCCACACGTTGGCGCTCTGGGTGTAGTCGTGCAGCACCTGCACCAGTTGGCCTTGCTCCAGCAGCGGCCTCACATCCCACATCGAGCGCAGCAACAGGCCTCGCCCGTCCAGTGCCCACTGCAACACGATCTCGCCGTTGTTGGAGGACAGCGGCCCGCGAACGCGCACGCTGTGCGCTGTACCGTCGCGCTCCAGGTTCCAGATGCCGAAGGCGTTATCGCGCTCCTTGATCACCAGGCAGTCATGATGCTCCAGGTCGCTCAATTGCCGGGGCGTGCCCCGGTGTTGCAAGTAGGACGGTGCGGCACACAGCACTCGACGATTGCTCACCAGGCGTCGGCCGATGTGCTGGCCGGGGATGTCATCGCCCAGCCGAATCTCCAGGTCGAAGCCTTCGCTGACGATATCCACCACGCGGTCGAACAGGTCCAGGCGGATGTCCAATCCCGGGTATTTTTCCGCCAGCAATGACAGGGCCGGGACCACATGGTTGCGGCCGAAGCCGAAGCTGCTGCACAAGTGCAGGTGCCCACGGGGGCTGTCATGGGCGTCGGACAGTTCATCCGAGAGTTGCTGGAAGTCTTCGAGGATGCGCACGGCCCAACGCTGTACCCGTTCGCCGTCTTCGGTCAGGGCGATGCGTCGGCTGGTGCGGTGCAGCAGGCGCGTGGCCAGGGTGGTTTCGAGGATCTGGATACGCTTGCTGACATAGGCCGGGGACAGGCCCAGTTCGTCGGCGGCTGCGGCGAAGCCCGCCTTGCGGATGACGGTGAGGAATACTCGCAGGTCTTCGGGCAGGGGCACGGTGGCTTTTTTGTTCGTCATCGCAGGCGGGTGTGGGAGGGTGAGTCGCCAGGATAGCATCGGTTGGGGAGGCCACAGCTCATTTGGCTGCGCGAAGGAAGGGCAAGGCTTCACCCAGTAATAATTCCGGCGCCTCTTCTGCTATGTAGTGCCCGGCCGGCACCGCCTTGCCACGTACGTCGGTGGCGACTTTCTGCCACTCTTCCAGAGGGGCGAAACAGCGGCCGACGGTGCCGTCGGCACCCCATATCACTAATAGAGGCAGATTCAGATGATGGCCGGCGTCGATGTCAGCCTGATCATGTTCCAGGTCGACGCTCGCGGCGGCGCGGTAGTCCTCGCAGATACCGGTGGCGGTGCCGGGCAATGTCAGGCAGCGCAGGTACTCGGCGAAGGCTTCGTCGGTGAACGGCTTGAGCCCGGCGCTGCGGCTGCCCATGACGCTGCGCAGGTACAGCTCGGGGTTGGCTTCGATCAGGGCTTCCGGCAACGGCGCCGGGCGGATCAGGAAGAACCAGTGCCAGTAGGCGCGGGCGAAGGCTTCATCGGTCTGGGCGTACATCGCCAGGGTTGGCGCGATATCCAGCAGCACCATGCGCTTTACGGCCTTGGGGTGATCCAGGGCCAGGCGATGGGCGACGCGGCCGCCACGGTCGTGGGCCAGCACCGAGAACGTGTCGAAGCCCAGGGCCTGCATCAGTTCGACACCGTCCCTGGCCATTTGCCGTTTCGAATAATGGGTGTGGTGTTCGTCGGCCGGTGGCTTGCTGCTGTCGCCATAACCGCGCAGGTCGGCAGCCACCACGCTGAAGTGTTCAGCCAATTGCTCGGCGACTTTGTGCCAGATGACATGGGTTTGCGGGTGCCCGTGGAGCAGAAGCAGGCCGGGGCCTGTACCGCCTTTGCGGTAGCTGATGTCTACGCCATTGACGTGGCACTGGTCTTTCTCGAAGCCGGCGAACATGGAGTGACTCCTTGTGATGATGACCTGCATCCTGGAATCACACGGCGGTTGGGGCAAGGGGAAAAGTGTGGGGGGGATGTTCATGAAGTGTGTAGAAGCCCGGCCCTTCAAACAAAGGAGATCCAATGTATAGCGGTCTGCCAGTTGAACATGTGCTGGCTGGCACACCGCCATCGGGGGCAAGCTCCTTCCAACTCGAATGTGCACTACGGTTTGAACATCTCCATGGCACGCTGACGGATTTGCTCCTCGGTCAGGTCTTCCTTATGTGTAGCCAGGAACCACAGATGCCCGAACGGATCTTTTATACTCGCGGAGCGGTCGCCATAGAACTGGTCCTGTGGCGCAGACACTTCGATGGCGCCGGCCTCAATGGCTTGTTTGAACTGTGCATCCACATCGTTGACATACAGGTGCAAGCCGACACTGGGGTGTGTATCCGGGTTGCGCAGGGCCGTTTCATCGCACGGCGTGCCCAGCATGATCACCGCTTCGCCAATACGCAGCTCGGCGTGGCCGACCCTGCCGTCGGGCATATCCAGGCGCATGGACACGGTGGCGCCAAAAGCCTTCTGGTAGAACTCGATCGCCTTTGCGGCCTCGTTGATCCCCAGATAGGGGGTAATGCCGTGATAACCGTCGGGAATAGGTTTAACGCTCATAACGTTCTCCTTTATTGTGGTTATGGAGTGACAGCCTTTTCACTATAGATCACGCCGCACCACCCCACCATTGATTGGGCCTACAGGTCGGAATCAAGTGTGGGCTCCAACAGCTGGGCACCGGGGCCGCGCTCACCCAGCTGATCATTCTGGTTGCGCAGCGGGCATGCCTCCATCGACAGGCATCCACAACCGATGCAGCCATTGAGCTTGTCCCGCAGCAGCATCAGCTTGTTGATGCGCTCGTCCAGGTCTTCACGCCACAACGCCGACATTCGCTCCCAGTCGCGAGCGTTCGGTGTGCGCCCATCGGGCAGCGTCTGCAATGCTTCGCCAATGGTCGCCAGTGGAATGCCCAAGCGCTGGGCGATCTTGATCACCACGACCCGCCGTAGTACGTCCCGTGGATAACGCCGTTGGTTGCCGGCATTGCGATTGCTCTTGATCAGCCCCTTGGCTTCGTAGAAATGCAGGGCAGTGATCGCCACGCCGCTGCGGGCTGCCAGTTGACCGACGCTGAGTTCCTTGTTGAGCATGAAAAACTCCCAGGCAGTGCTTGACCTCGACTTAACTAGAGGTTTTACCCTGCATGGCATCGAATCGCAAGATTCTGCCTACGGAGAAAGGGGCGTGTTCATGCAGGTATCAGAGAAAAATCGCAGCTTCGCTCAATTGATCGAGTTTCATATCGAGCCCCGTCAGCAATCCGCCCTGGTGGCAGCCTTGACCACCCAGAGCGAGCGCCTGGCCGAAAGCCATGCCGGCTTTCTGAGTGCCAGCGTACAAGTCAGCGATGATGGTCGGCGGGTGCTCAATTACCTGCAATGGCAATCCCGCGAGGCCGGTGAGGCGGCCTTCAAGTGCTTTGAGCAGGGCGATGCGGATTTCTGGACGCTGATCCGCGCTCACCAGGCCACGGCCGTGACCTTCGGTTCGTTCCAGGTGCTGCGCAGTTTTGAGCGCAGCCAGGATGACGCGTTGCACTGCAGGCTAAATGGATAGATGCAGCATTCGCTCGTCTTGCAGGTTTTCCCCTGGCCGACGCTTGTTCACCGCCAACTCGCCGATCTTGATCAGGCGCGTGCGTGTCACATTGCGGCTCAAGCCCAGCAGGTTGGGAATAAGAAGAATAGGCTATCTGGTATGCCGTAACGGTTGATAGCGACTATCACGGACGGTGATTTTTCACCGCGAAGGGGCGGGAGTAGCCTGTGTTCATTGACTTGAAACCACCTTCGCAGGGCCTCCACCATGAACCGTTTGCTCGCTGTTTCCTTTTTATTCGTTACCTCTGTCCTTGCCGGGTGTGCGACTCAGCCATCGCCGGAACTGCGGCCTTACACTGCGCAAGAAACCCGGCAATTGGCTCTGGAAGCCCTGGGTCGCCGTGGTTTGTCGTTTGACGACTATCAACGCCAGCGCGCCGCGTTGCTTGGCCAGCCACAGCAACCCTTCGGCTTTGATCACCAGGGTGAAATGAACGCCGAGCGCAGCGTCGTCCTGCATGGTCGTCCCAGTTGAGCCCGCTTCCTGCGGCAAAAAGCCCGAGGCTTCCCATAAGGAACCTCGGGCTTTTTGTTTGCCATGGGGCTACTTCAGCCTGTTAAGCTGAATTCCAGGAGCGTTCCTACGCACATTTAAATAAAGTGGTCCTTCTTTAACGGCACTCGATCGGTTAAACCTGACGACCTCTGTTCTGGTCGATGCCTCCCGAGACGCAGCTCTCGGGAATACGCTCTGCGAGTTTTTAACGTCATGAATAAACGTCCGTTGTATTTCGACTACGCCGCCACCACGCCGGTGGATGAGCGGGTTATCCAGGTGATGGTCGAGTGTCTGGGCTTCAATGCCAACTTCGGTAACCCTGCGTCCAGTTCCCATGCGTTCGGCCAGGCGGCTCGGCATACGGTTGAACAGGCGCGTCGCCAGGTCGCCGAGTTGGTCGGCGCCCAGCCTGAGCAGATCGTCTGGACCTCCGGTGCTACGGAGTCCAACAACCTGGCGCTCAAGGGCGTGGCCCAGGCCCGTGGTGTGGCGGGCGGGCATATCATCACCAGCCAGATTGAGCACAAGGCCACACTGGATACCGCGCGGCAATTGCAGGACGCCGGTGTGGCAGTGACTTACCTGGTGCCGGATGCGCACGGCTTGATCAGCGTCGATGCCGTCAGCGAAGCCCTGCGCGAGGACACCTTCCTGGTCTCGCTGATGCTGGTCAATAACGAGCTGGGCACCCTGAACGACATCCCGGCCATCGGCGCCCGTGTGCGTGAGCATGGCGCGTTGTTCCATGTGGATGCGGCACAGGGGGCGGGCAAGGTGGCTATTGACCTGGCCCAGTGGCCGGTGGACTTGATGTCGTTCTCTGCGCACAAACTGTACGGGCCCAAGGGTATAGGTGCGTTGTATGTCGGGCCTCGGGCACAACAGAGGGTATTGGCGCAGATTCATGGTGGTGGTCACGAAGGGGGCATGCGTTCCGGCACCCTGGCGACTCACCAGATTGCGGGCATGGGCACAGCATTTGCCTTGGCGGCGGCGTCTTTCGCCGATGAGAAGGCCAAGATTGTTGCGCTGCGCCAGCGCCTGCTGGACCAACTGGCGTCAGTCGCCGGCCTGCGTCTCAATGGCAGCCCCACCCAGCGTATTCCACATACCCTCAGCCTGACGTTCAGCGAAGGCGAATTCAATTCCGCCGCACTGAGCGCGGGCATTGCCTTTTCCGCGACTTCCGCGTGCAATTCGGCAAGCAATGCGCCGTCCCATGTGCTGCTGGCCTTGGGGCATGATGCTCGCAGCGCCGGACGCACTATCCGCTTGAGCCTGGGCCGGTTTACCACCGAACAGGATATCGACGAAGCGGCCCGGCTGATCAAGGCCGCACTGGCCAGCGCGCCGGCGTTTTGGGCGGTCTGATTTATCATTTGCAGTACATAACAATTATTAGTGGTTAGCAGGAGACACAATGAGTACGCAGCCTTTGACCCATGGAACGGTTCCCCAGCGCCTGGCGCATACCCGTGAACTGATGCGCCGCGAGGGCATCCATGCCCTGCTGGTGCCATCGGCCGACCCGCACTTGTCCGAGTACTTGCCGGGTTATTGGCAAGGGCGCCAATGGTTGTCGGGGTTCCACGGTTCGGTAGGGACACTGATCGTCACGGCGGATTTCGCCGGGGTCTGGGCTGACAGCCGCTACTGGGAACAGGCGACCAAGGAACTCAAGGGCAGCGGTATTGAGTTGGTCAAACTGCAACCGGGCCAACCTGGGCCGCTGGAGTGGCTGGCCGAGCAAACCCCCGAAGGCGCCGTGGTGGCCGTGGATGGCGCGGTCATGGCCGTGGCCTCGGCGCGTACGCTTGGTAGCAAGCTGGCCGAGCGCGGTGCCCGTTTGCGTACCGATATCGACCTGCTCAACGAGGTCTGGCAAGACCGCCCGGCGCTGCCGAACCAGCCGATCTACCAGCATCTGCCGCCTCAAGCCACCGTCAGCCGTGGCGAGAAACTGGCCGCATTGCGCGCCAGCTTGAAAGACAAGGGCGCGGATTGGCATTTCATCGCGACGCTGGATGACATCGCCTGGTTATTCAACCTGCGCGGCGGTGATGTGTCGTTCAATCCGGTGTTTGTGTCCTTTGCGTTGATCAATCAACAGCAGGCCACCTTGTTTGTGGCGCTGGGCAAGGTCGATGCCGAACTGAGGACCGTGCTTGAGCAGGATGGCGTGACTTTGCGCGACTACAGCGAAGTGGCCGATGCGCTGCGTGCCGTACCGTCGGATGCGAGCTTGCAGGTGGACCCCGCACGCGTGACGGCAGGCTTGCTGGAAAACCTCGACGCTGGCGTCAAGCTGGTGGAAGGTCTGAACCCGACCACCCTTGCCAAATCCCGCAAGAGCCTGGCGGACGCGGAACATATCCGCCAGGCGATGGAGCAGGATGGCGCGGCATTGTGCGAATTTTTCGCCTGGCTCGATAGCGCCCTGGGCCGCGAGCGCATTACCGAACTGACTATCGACGAACACCTGACCGCTGCGCGTACCCGTCGCCCTGGTTATGTGTCGCTGAGCTTCAACACCATTGCGGCATTCAACGCCAATGGCGCGATGCCGCACTACCACGCCACCGAAGAAGAGCACGCGCTGATCGAAGGGGATGGCTTGCTGTTGATCGACTCGGGTGGCCAATACCTGGGCGGGACCACCGACATCACGCGGATGGTGCCCATCGGTACGCCGAGTGAAGAGCAGAAACGCGACTGCACAAGGGTGCTCAAGGGAGTGATTGCCCTGTCCCGTGCGCACTTCCCCAAAGGCATCCTGTCACCGTTGCTGGACGCCATTGCTCGTGCACCGATCTGGGCCGAAGGGGTGGACTACGGCCACGGCACAGGCCATGGCGTAGGTTATTTTCTCAATGTGCATGAGGGCCCGCAGGTCATTGCCTACCAGGCCGTTGCTGCGCCACAAACGGCGATGCAGCCGGGGATGATCACTTCGATTGAACCAGGTACTTATCGTCCCGGCCGTTGGGGCGTGCGTATTGAAAACCTGGTACTGAACCGTGAGGCGGGCAAGACCGAGTTTGGCGAATTCCTCAAGTTCGAAACCCTGACCTTGTGCCCGATTGATTCCCGTTGCCTGGAGCCGTCGTTGCTGACGGCGGATGAGCGCGAGTGGTTCAACGCGTACCACGCCGAAGTGCGTGAGCGCTTGAGCCCGTTGCTCAGTGGTGCGGCGCTCGAGTGGCTGCAGGTGCGCACCGCAGCCATTTGATTTATTGCAGCCGGCCCACGCCGGCTGCAAGCGAAATCTAGCTGAGGGCTTCGCGCACAAAGTCCAGGCGGTCCTGGCCAAAGAACAGCTGGCTGCCGACAAAAAAGCTGGGGGCACCGAACACGCCGCGTTTAATGGCTTGTTCGGTGTTGTCCTTGAGGGCGTTCTTGACAGCTTCGTCATTGGACAGGGCCAGTACTTGCCCTGGATCGAACCCATGTTCGCTGAGTACGCTGGCCACGACCTCGGGATCGCCCAGGTGACGTCCTTCTACCCAGAGCGCACGGAACAGGCAGTCGATAAAGTCGAGGAAGCGCTCAGGCTGGTGGATTTGCATGCCGGTGATTGCGCGCATCAGTACCAGGGTATTGATGGGGAAGTGCGGGTTGAACCTAAGTGTCACGTTGTAGCGTTTGGCGTACCGCGTCAGGTCATCCAGCATATAGCGACCCTTGGCCGGCACCATGATCGGTGAGGCATTGCCAGTGGCCTTGAATACGCCGCCCAATAGCATCGGCTGATACACCAGCTGTGCGCCGGTTTCGGCGCAGAGAGTCGGTAGCTGGGTGTAGGCCAGATAAGTCGCAGGGCTGCCCAGATCGAAGAAAAACTCCAGGGTTTTACTCATGGTCGATACTCGCTGCTTATTGTTATAGGGGCGTGTTACCAGGGTTCGTTCCAGGGGCGCAGATCCAGTTCGAACGTCCACGCGTCCCGTGGCTGGCTATGCAGGTACCAGTAGTTGTCGGCAATGTGGTCTGGGTTGAGGATGCCGTCCTGGTCCTTGAGGGCATATTTTTGCGGGAAGTTCTCGCGAATGAAGTCGGTATCGATGGCTCCGTCGACCACCACATGGGCGACGTGGATGCCCATCGGGCCTAATTCCCGCGCCATGCTTTGGGCGAGGGCGCGGATACCGTGCTTTGCGCCGGCGAACGCGGCGAACCCTGCGGCTCCGCGCAAGCCAGCAGTCGCGCCGGTGAACAGGAGAGTGCCGCGGTTACGGGTGACCATGCGCTTGGCAACTTCACGTGCGTTCAAGAAACCGGAAAAACACGCCATTTCCCAGATTTTGAAATATTTGCGTGCGGTTTCTTCCAGAATGCTGCAAGGCACGTTGGCGCCGATGTTGAAGACAAACGCTTCAATAGGCCCCAGTTCGGTCTCGATTTGCTCGACCAGTGCGATAACGTCTTCTTCTTTACGTGCGTCACAGGCAAAGCCGTGGGCTTCACCGCCTGCCGATTGGATGCTGTCCACCAGAGGCTGCAGTTTGTCGGCGCTGCGCCGGGTAACGCAGGCAATGTAGCCTTCGCGGGCAAAGCGCTTGGCGATGGCGCCACCGGTTGCGTCACCTGCACCGACTACCAATACGATTTTCTTGTTGTGCGTCATGGGAACTCCATTGGCTCGATGATCGAGCAGGAGTTTAGCCGCCGTGTCGCAAATGGTATTTGGAATGTGGTGGAAATTTAAGACGAGCAGCCAAGAGAGGCTGCTCGGCAGCTATTTACAGAGAACGATCATACTGCGGCTGGTATAGCCGGCAGGATTGAGGCCGAAGGGATAGTCCCCAGGCTCCTCGGAGTTATCGCCGGACTTGGCAATCACCCGATAACCCTTGGAGCCGCATGAGTTGGCAGCACTGGTGTAGCACTGGTCCCAGGAGGAGGACAGGCCAGAACAGTTGATGTGCAGCCCTTTTTTGCCCCGTTTCACTTCTGTTTTCGTGGTTGCAGCACAGCCAGCGATGCCCACAACCAGCAACAGTATCAAAATTCGTTTCATTCCCATCCTTAATAGCCGCCCTGCAGAAGAACAGAGCCGCTTACTCGCTCTCGATCGTAGCGTTCATGCTGTCCGTGTCGAAATTCTCCATGAATGACATTCGGTTACGGCTTAAACATGGCCTAAATGAGCGGCAAATACCAGAGCTGGTGTTAAAGAGGTCAGTCGGCGGGCACCAGCGGTTTTAATTCGTTGCGCATCGTCAAAGTGGCACCCACCGAAGCCAGGATAATGCAGGTAATCGCCAGCCACTGGGCGAGGGATAGATGCTCATGCAGGAAGAACAGGCCGGAGAGGGCGCCGAACGCCGGTTCGATACTCATCAGCGTACCGAACGTGCGTGCGGGGAGGCGAGTCAGTGCGACCATCTCCAACGTGTAGGGCAGGGCCGTCGACAGAATCGCAACGCCAATGGCGATAGGGATCAGGGCGGGCGTCAGCAGAGCGGCACCGGCATGCACGATGCCGATCGGCGCAACGAACAGGGCTGCAATCATTACGCCGAGGGCGGCGGTCTGGACACCGTTGTCATTCCCCGCCTTTTGGCCAAACAGGATATAGAGCGCCCAGCATACGCCTGCGCCCAGCGCGTAAGCGGCCCCAACCCAGTCGATACCGCTGCTGGCCTCGCTCATTGGGATCAGCAGGAGCAGGCCGATGACCGCGAGGGCAATCCAGAGAAAGTCGACTGCTCGTCGCGACGCGTAGATCGCGACGGCGAGCGGGCCTGTAAATTCCAGTGCTACGGCAATTCCCAAGGGCACGGTGCGCAGGGACATATAGAAGAGGAAGTTCATGCCACCCAGCGCCATTCCGTAGATGACCACTGTGCGCAGGGACTTTGCCGTCAGCTTGGCGCGCCATGGGCGTAATAGAAGCAGCATGATTACACTGGCGAAGATCAAGCGCAGGGTAGTAGTGCCTTGCGCGCCGACAATAGGGAACATGCTCTTGGCCAGTGAGGCACCGGATTGGATGGAGGCCATGGCGATCAACAGCAGGCCGACGGGAAACAGTGCGCAGGCCAGGCCGCGGGGAGGGGTGGTCATTGGAGGTGTTCTTCCGAAGTCTTAGTCGATGAGCAGTAGTCACTATGATGCTTAACTGTTCAGCGATGAGCAATATATTGCTCAACTTACCGTTTAAGTCTTTCTATATAGAGAGAATATGGGGTTTGCCGCTGTATTGATAGAAAAGCAGAATTAAGTGTTGACGGCAGATTCTGGAAGCCTATAATTCGCCCCACTTCCGGCGCAGTCGAAACGGAAAACTCCTTGGTAAACAACGAGTTATGAAGTTTTCGGCAGCAAGTTGCTTCAGTTCATCGAAGCCAAAAAGAAGTTGAAAAAGAGGTGTTGACAGCAGTGTATAACGCTGTAGAATTCGCCTCCCGCTGATGAGAGATCAGAAGCGCAAGTGGTTGAAGTTGTTGAAGAAATCTTCGAAAGCTTCTGAAAATAATCACTTGACAGCAAATGAGGCTGCTGTAGAATGCGCGCCT
>NZ_JYLH01000015.1 GCF_001439685.1 Pseudomonas libanensis | reverse complement strand
TCGGCAAAGTCTAGAACAGCGCCTAAATCCTGAGCGACAGACATAAAAAATCCGGAATCCTTAATCAGATTCCGGATTTTCCTGCTGCCCGAGGATTAGTCAACAATCCTTAAGTGAACAGCATTGCCGACTGCTCGGGGCTTTTTACCGGGTGTTTCTGTCTGTAGCGCGAACGCTTACAGGCCGGCGGCGGTGCGCAGGTCGTTGGCGCGGTCGGTTTTTTCCCAGGTGAAGGTGCTGAAGGTGTCGTCGCCAACGGTCTTCTGCGCCGGGGTACGACCGAAGTGGCCGTAGGCTGCGGTTTCCTGGTACATCGGGTGCAGCAGGTCAAGCATGGTGGTGATCGCGTAAGGGCGCAGGTCGAAGATCTCACGCACCAGCTTGACAATCTTGTCATCGCTGATCTTGCCGGTGCCGAAGGTATTGAGCGAAATCGACGTAGGCTGTGCCACGCCGATGGCGTAGGAAACCTGGATCTCGCAGCGCTCGGCCAGGCCGGCAGCCACAATGTTCTTGGCCACATAACGACCGGCGTAAGCCGCCGAACGGTCAACCTTGGAGGGATCCTTGCCGGAGAACGCGCCGCCGCCGTGACGGGCCATGCCGCCGTAGCTGTCGACGATGATCTTGCGCCCGGTCAGGCCGCAGTCGCCCACGGGGCCACCGATGATGAACTGGCCGGTTGGGTTGATGTGGAACTGGGTGTCCTTGGTCAGCAACTCGGCAGGCAACACGTGCTTGACGATCAGCTCCATCACGCCTTCACGCAGGTCGGCGTAGGACACGTCCGGGTTGTGCTGGGTCGAGAGTACAACGGCGTCGATACCCACGACTTTGCCGCCGTCGTAGCGGCAGGTCACCTGGGATTTGGCGTCAGGGCGCAGCCATGGCAGTACGCCGGATTTACGCGCCTCGGCCTGACGCTGCACCAACTGGTGGGAGAAGGTGATCGGCGCCGGCATCAGCACGTCGGTTTCGTTGCTGGCGTAGCCGAACATCAGGCCCTGGTCACCGGCGCCCTGATCTTCAGGCTTGGCGCGGTCAACGCCCTGGTTGATGTCCGGGGATTGCTTGCCGATGATGTTCATCACGCCGCAGGTCGCGCCGTCGAAGCCAACGTCGGAGCTGTTGTAGCCAATATCGGTGATCACGTCACGCACGATCTGCTCCAGGTCGACCCAGGCAGTGGTGGTAACTTCGCCGGCGATGATCGCCACGCCCGTTTTCACCAGCGTCTCGCACGCCACGCGGGCGAACTTGTCTTCAGCGATGATAGCGTCCAGCACCGCGTCAGAGATCTGGTCGGCGATTTTGTCCGGATGCCCTTCAGACACGGACTCGGAGGTGAAAAGGGAGTATTCGCTCATCTCGATGTTTTCCTGATATTTACCGATGGTGAGTGTCGCCAGCCGGCCGCTGAAAATGGCGGACCTGAATCTGGAAACCATTACGTAAACCTACATAGAGGCTTTCCCCGGGAACGAGTCCCGCAGCGGTGGCCCAACGGGCCAGATCGTCCTGTTCAAAACCCAGCCAGAGATCACCGCAGGCCTCCTTGGCCCAATTCTGGTTGTGGCTGCATAAATCCGTCACCAGCAGGCTACCGCCGGGGTGCAGCAACCCGGCCATTTGCTTGAGGGCATCGGCCGGTGCGGCGAAATGGTGCAAGACCATGTTCAGCACCACGCAATCGGCCCGCAGACTGGTGTCACCCAGGGCGTCGGCCAACTGCAGGCGCACATTGCCCAAGGCTTCGCGTTCACACAGCTGGCGCGCCAGCTCCAGCATCGCCGGGCTGTTGTCCAGCGCCGTGACCTGCACAAAGCGGCGCGCCAGTTCCGGCAGGAAACCGCCGTCGCCAGGGCCGACTTCCAGGGCCGTGGCCTTATCACTGAAGCTCAGCTTGTCCAATAACGCCAGCACGCTTTCGCGGTACTGGGCCAGCCCGGCGATCAGGTCCTGCTGGGCGCGAAACTTGTCGGCAACCCGGGAAAAAAAGTCCTGGCTGGCGGCGGCGCGTTGCCCGTGCACCTGGCCGATCCGCGATTGCACATCGCTTGGCAGCCCCAGGTTATCCACTTCCTCAAGCAGGGCCGCGTGCAGTTTGCCGCCCAGCTGTTCGGTGTGGGGCAGGGCGCGGCGGTAAAAGATCGCATTGCCTTCGCGGCGGGTGGCCACCAGGTCGGCCTGGGCCAGCACCTTCAAATGGTGGCTCATGCCGGACTGGCCGATGGCGAAGATCTGCGCCAGTTCCAATACCCCGAAAGAATCGTTGGCCAGTGCACGCAATACGTTCAAGCGCAACGGATCGCCAGCGGCCTTGCACAAGGCTGCAAGCTCATCGCCATCGTCAGGACGCAGGGAAGGCACGGGTATGTTCATAAGGCCAGCAGTCTAGTGACGGGTTGGGATCCTCGCAAGGTCAATATCAAAAAGTTTTGATATTGATCGATAAGTGGCGGTTATAAGCCACCGCTATAACCCTTAGACGAACCTGTGGCAGGGTTCTGCAAGGATTAACCGTAGAAACCTCGGGAAAAAGCCCCTCAAGTGACTATCTGTCATTGCCCGCAGGCGGTGGCTGAGGGAAAATGCCGGTCCTTTTTTCCGTTTCTTTTAAGCAAACTCCAGGAGATCAGCGATGCCCAGCCGTCGTGAGCGTGCCAACGCCATTCGTGCCCTCAGCATGGATGCCGTGCAAAAAGCCAACAGCGGCCATCCCGGTGCCCCGATGGGCATGGCGGATATCGCCGAGGTACTTTGGCGTGACTACCTGAAACACAACCCGAGCAACCCGTCGTTCGCCGACCGTGACCGCTTCGTGCTGTCCAACGGCCACGGCTCGATGCTGATCTACTCGCTGCTGCACCTGACCGGCTACGACGTCACCATCGACGACCTCAAGAGCTTCCGCCAACTGCACAGCCGCACCCCGGGCCACCCGGAATTTGGCTACACCCCGGGCGTTGAGACCACCACCGGTCCCCTGGGCCAGGGCCTGGCCAACGCCGTAGGCTTTGCGCTGGCGGAAAAAGTCCTGGGCGCGCAGTTCAATCGCCCCGGCCACGACATTGTCGACCATCACACCTACGTGTTCCTGGGTGATGGCTGCATGATGGAAGGCATTTCCCATGAAGTCGCGTCCCTGGCTGGCACTCTCGGCCTGGGCAAGCTGATTGCCTTCTATGATGACAACGGCATCTCCATCGACGGCGAAGTCGAAGGCTGGTTCACCGACGATACCCCCAAGCGTTTCGAAGCCTACAACTGGCAAGTGATCCGCAACGTCGACGGCCACGATCCTGAAGAAATCAAAATCGCCATCGACACCGCGCGCAAGAGCGCACAGCCGACCCTGATCTGCTGCAAGACCACCATCGGCTTCGGCTCGCCGAACAAGCAAGGTAAAGAAGACTGCCACGGCGCCCCACTGGGTGACGCGGAAATCGCCCTGACCCGCGAAGCGCTGAAGTGGAGCCACGGCCCGTTTGAAATCCCGGCCGATATCTACGCCGAATGGGATGCCAAGGAAAAAGGCCTGGCCACCGAAGCCGAATGGGATCAGCGTTTCGCTGCCTATTCCGCCGAATTCCCGGAACTGGCCAACGAGCTGGTACGCCGTCTGGCCGGTGACCTGCCTGCCGACTTCTCGGCAAAAGCCTCGGCCTACATCGCCGAAGTCGCGGCCAAGGGCGAGACCATCGCCAGCCGTAAAGCCAGCCAGAACACCCTGAACGCCTTTGGCCCGCTGCTGCCTGAGATTCTCGGCGGCTCGGCCGACCTGGCCGGTTCCAACCTGACCCTGTGGAAAGGTTGCAAAGGTGTCTCGGCTGAAGACGCCAGCGGCAACTACATGTACTACGGCGTGCGCGAGTTCGGCATGAGCGCCATCATGAACGGCGTGTCCCTGCACGGCGGCCTGGTGCCTTACGGCGCGACCTTCCTGATGTTCATGGAATACGCACGTAACGCCGTACGTATGGCGGCGCTGATGAAAAAGCGCGTGATCCACGTCTACACCCACGACTCCATCGGCCTGGGCGAAGACGGCCCGACGCACCAGCCGGTCGAGCAACTGACCAGCCTGCGTACCACGCCGAACCTGGATTGCTGGCGCCCAGCCGACGCGGTTGAATCGGCCGTGGCCTGGAAACACGCCATCGAGCGCAAGGACGGCCCTTCGGCGCTGATCTTCTCGCGCCAGAACCTGCAACACCAGGTGCGTACCGACGCGCAGATCGCCGACATCAGCCGTGGTGGCTATGTGCTCAAGGACTGCATCGGCGAGCCGGAGCTGATCCTGATCTCCACCGGTTCCGAAGTGGGCCTGACCGTTCAGGCGTACGACAAGCTGACCGCCCAGGGCCGCAACGTGCGCGTTGTATCCATGCCATGCACCAGCGTGTTCGAAGCCCAGGACGCCGGCTATAAGCAGTCTGTGTTGCCTTTGCAAGTCAGCGCGCGTATCGCCATCGAAGCGGCCCACGCCGACTACTGGTACAAGTACGTGGGCCTGGAAGGCCGCGTGATCGGCATGACCACCTACGGTGAGTCGGCGCCGGCACCAGCGTTGTTCGAAGAGTTTGGTTTTACCCTGGAAAATATCCTGGGTCAGGCTGAAGAGCTGCTGGAAGACTAAGTCAGTCTGCGTTGTCTGCACTGGCGCTATCGCGGGCAAGCCCGCTCCCACATTTGGATCGCGGTCTAATGTGGGAGTGGGCTTGCCCGCGATGGTGTCAGAACATTCAACACCGAACTAACCTTGATCGAGAACCCCATGCCCCAACCGCGTCCTTACAAAGTTGCACTCAACGGCTACGGCCGCATTGGTCGTTGCGTCTTACGTGCGCTGTTCGAGCGAGGGGCGGCGGCCGGGTTTGAAATTGTCGCGATCAACGACCTGGCCGACATGGCCAGCATCGAATACCTGACACGCTTTGACTCCACCCACGGCCGCTTTCCTGGCGAAGTGCGGGTCGACGGCGATTGTCTGCATATTAATGGCGACTGCGTGAAAGTGTTGCGCAGTGCCACCCCCGAGGGCATCGACTGGGCGGCGTTGGGCGTCGACCTAGTGTTGGAATGCTCCGGTGCCTATCACACCCGTGCCGATGGCCAGCGTTTTCTTGACGCCGGCGCGCCGCGTGTGCTGTTTTCCCAGCCGATGGCCAGCGAGGCGGATGTGGACGCCACCATCGTCTACGGCATCAACCAGGATTGCCTGACTGGCGATGAGCTGCTGGTGTCCAACGCCTCGTGCACCACCAACTGCAGCGTGCCGCTGTTGCGCCTGCTGGATCAGGCGATCGGCCTGGATTACGTGTCGATCACCACGATTCACTCGGCGATGAACGATCAGCCGGTCATCGACGCCTATCACCACGAAGACCTGCGCCGTACACGCTCGGCGTTCCAGTCAGTGATTCCGGTGTCCACAGGCTTAGCTCGCGGCATCGAACGACTGCTGCCGGAACTTGCCGGGCGAATCCAGGCCAAAGCCGTACGGGTGCCGACGGTGAATGTGTCTTGCCTGGATATCACCATGCAAACCGTCAGCGACACCGATGCGACGGAGGTCAACCGGATCCTGCGCGAGGCCGCCACCAGCGGCCCGCTCAAAGGCCTGCTGGCCTACACCGAGTTGCCCCACGCCAGTTGCGATTTCAACCATGACCCGCATTCGGCGATTGTCGATGCCAGCCAGACCCGCGTTTCCGGCCCGAGGCTGGTGAACATCCTGGCCTGGTTCGACAACGAGTGGGGCTTTGCCAACCGAATGCTGGATGTTGCGGAACATTATCTGCACATCGCCTCTAAACAACCTCAACAGTAATTCAGGAACTGCGACCCATGACCGTGTTGAAGATGACCGACCTCGATCTGCAAGGTAAACGCGTACTGATCCGCGAAGACCTCAACGTCCCAGTCAAGGACGGTGTCGTCACCAGCGATGCGCGAATCCTGGCCTCGCTGCCGACCATCAAGCTGGCCCTGGAAAAAGGCGCGGCCGTGATGGTCTGCTCCCACTTGGGGCGCCCGACCGAAGGTGAGTTTTCTGCCGAAAACAGCCTCAAGCCGGTTGCCGAGTACCTGAGCAAGGCCCTGGGCCGTGACGTGCCGTTGGTGGCTGACTACCTGGGTGGTGTTGATGTTAAGCCTGGCGACATCGTGCTGTTCGAGAACGTGCGCTTCAACAAGGGCGAGAAGAAGAACAGCGACGAACTGGCCCAGCAATATGCGGCGCTGTGCGACGTATTCGTGATGGATGCCTTCGGCACTGCGCACCGCGCCGAAGGTTCGACCCACGGTGTGGCCAAGTTCGCCAAGGTTGCCGCTGCCGGCCCACTGCTGGCTGCTGAGCTCGATGCCTTGGGCAAGGCACTGGGCGCTCCGGCCCAGCCGATGGCCGCCATTGTCGCCGGCTCCAAGGTCTCCACCAAGTTGGATGTACTCAATAGCCTCAGCCAGATCTGCAACCAGTTGATCGTCGGCGGCGGCATCGCCAATACCTTCCTGGCCGCAGCCGGCCATCCAGTGGGCAAGTCCCTGTACGAGCCGGACCTGTTGGATACCGCCCGCGCCATCGCCGCCAAAGTCAGCGTGCCGTTGCCGGTGGACGTGGTCGTTGCCAAAGAGTTCGCTGAAAGCGCCGAAGCCACCGTCAAGCTCATCGCTGACGTGGCCGATGACGACATGATTCTGGACATCGGCCCGCAAACTGCGGCCAACTTCGCCGAACTGCTCAAGGCATCCCAGACTATCCTGTGGAATGGCCCGGTGGGTGTGTTCGAGTTCGACCAGTTCGGCAACGGCACTAAAGTGTTGGCTAAGGCAATCGCTGAAAGCTCGGCGTTCTCCATTGCTGGCGGTGGCGATACCTTGGCGGCCATCGATAAATATGGCGTTGCTGATCAGATCTCCTACATTTCTACCGGTGGCGGCGCTTTCCTCGAATTCGTCGAGGGCAAAGTGCTGCCAGCCGTGGAAGTGCTGGAAACCCGAGCCAAGGGCTAAGGCTCGCG
Source organism: Pseudomonas libanensis (assembly GCF_001439685.1). Taxonomy (GTDB): domain Bacteria; phylum Pseudomonadota; class Gammaproteobacteria; order Pseudomonadales; family Pseudomonadaceae; genus Aquipseudomonas; species Aquipseudomonas libanensis. The sequence goes on along the minus strand of NZ_JYLH01000015.1, from coordinate 167,681 downwards.
TGATCAGGAAAAGGAGTGTTCCCATGATCAAGTCGTTGGCTCTGGTAATCGCAGCGGGCCTGCTGGCCGGCTGCGGCAGCACGCCAAGTGCGGTACCCGAGGCGGATAACGCCAAGGCACCGCTGAAAAAAAGCTGTTACCAGGCTGACTGGCAAGCCGAGACCATGCCGGTGATCAACAAGCGCATCGGCAACGAACGGCTGGAGAAATACGACTCCGCGCCCAACGGTCAGGAACAGGGTTGCCCATGACGGGTCTGATCCACTAACCGACAGCAAAGGCGGCCTTGCGGGGTCGCCGTTCGAGGATTGGCAATGAAAGGCGTTTTCGCCCTGGCAGCCCTGGCCCTGTTGGCCGGCTGCAGCAGCATGAACATGTTTAACAAGGCAGAGCCTGCCGATAAGTGGACCACCTGGACCTGCGACAGCAAGGCCGAGGTTAACTGGCGCTTTGCCAACCAGGCTCGTTCCGAAGTGGATGTACGCCTCGGCGGTTCGGACCAGGTTTACCGTCTCAAGCAAGAGGTAGCCGCCTCCGGCGTGCTGTACAGCGACGGCCAATTGGCGTTTCACACCAAAGGTGAGGAAGGCCTGGTGTACTGGGTTGCCACCGATGATTTGATTGGGCGCGGCTGCAAAGCCAACTGATACCCAGCAGCAATAACGATTCAGCAGCTCAAGCTTAACCCCTTGATCTGCAATAACTTGAATAGCAGCCGCCGCTACGGCAGGCTTGCACGATTAACGACCCTCGACCGGGAGAGACAACACAATGGCACTTATCAGCATGCGTCAAATGCTGGACCACGCAGCCGAGTTCGGCTACGGCGTCCCAGCCTTTAACGTCAACAACCTTGAGCAGATGCGCGCCATCATGGAAGCCGCTGACAAGACCGACTCTCCAGTGATCGTCCAGGCTTCGGCCGGTGCGCGCAAATATGCCGGCGCCCCGTTCCTGCGTCACCTGATCCTCGCCGCCATCGAAGAATTCCCGCACATCCCGGTGTGCATGCACCAGGACCACGGCACCAGCCCTGACGTGTGCCAGCGCTCCATCCAGCTGGGCTTCAGCTCGGTGATGATGGACGGTTCCCTCGGCGAAGACGGCAAGACCCCGACCGACTACGAGTACAACGTACGCGTGACCCAACAAACCGTGGCCATGGCACACGCCTGCGGCGTATCGGTTGAAGGCGAGCTGGGCTGCCTGGGTTCGTTGGAAACCGGCATGGCCGGCGAAGAAGACGGCATCGGCGCCGAAGGCGTGCTGGATCACAGCCAGATGCTGACCGACCCGGAAGAAGCCGCCGACTTCGTCAAGAAGACCCAGGTCGACGCCCTGGCTATCGCCATTGGCACCAGCCACGGCGCCTACAAGTTCACCAAGCCGCCGACTGGCGACGTACTGGCGATCGACCGCATCAAGGAAATCCACAAGCGCATCCCCAACACCCACCTGGTGATGCACGGTTCTTCCTCGGTACCGCAAGAATGGCTGGCGATCATCAACCAGTACGGCGGCGACATCAAAGAAACCTACGGCGTACCGGTTGAAGAAATCGTCGAAGGCATCAAGTACGGCGTGCGCAAGGTCAACATCGACACTGACCTGCGTCTGGCCTCTACTGGTGCAATGCGTCGTCTGATGGCTACCAACCCGAGCGAGTTCGATCCGCGTAAGTTCTTCGGTGCGACTGTGACGGCGATGCGTGATGTGTGTATTGCTCGCTACGAGGCGTTTGGTACTGCCGGTAATGCTTCGAAGATCAAGCCAATCTCGTTGGAAGCGATGTACCAGCGGTATTTGAAAGGGGAGTTGAACGCGAAGGTGAACTGAGCCTTAAGCGTTTAAAAGAAGCCCGCAGCGATGCGGGCTTTTTTATGGACACCATTTAATCAACTTGCAGATGAAGCGCCGAAACCACGGTGTTCTTTGGCTTGTCGCAACGGTGCTGTAGGACTCGCACCGGACCTTGAACCGACGCACAGTCAAGGTGGGAGCCGGGCTTGCCCGCGATGGCAGTGTGTCAGGCGCCAAGGATATTGGCTTATACGCCGCCATCGCGGGCGAGCCCGGCTCCCACAGGGGGTTGCGGTGCGTTTAAGGCGTTGGATTTATCCGGGAAAAATCCTGTGCATCGCGGGACGCTTCACTCGTGATCAATATCCAACTTGGCAAACGTCACCCGCGCACCTTCATTGGTGTCGCCCGAATTGTCCTGCACATACACCCCCGCCTTGAAGTACAACGGCTTGTCGCCCCAGGCCGCACCGATGCGTTCATTCCACTCACTGTCAGCGGCATACACGCTGAGCAACCCGGCTTTGTTGAGGTTGATCACATAGGTGAAGCTCTTCTCCAGCGGTACGTTGGAGGCGACGATGATCACCCGGCTTTCGGCTTCATCCGGGCGCATGCGCACCTTGGCGACGATGTTACCGGTCTGGGTTTTCTCCTTGAATTGGTACTCCAGCTTGATCAAGGGTTTCTGGCTGTCATAGGCGTGGATCTGGCCGATCACGATTTTGCCGGAGGAGGGCACCTGGTTGACCGCCAGGGTGGCGCGCAGAAAGTTGTCGGCCTCGGGGTAGGTCCAGTTGCGCAGGCGGCCGTCGGCGTAGGTTTCGCGCAGTTCGCTGCGCGGGTAGATGGCGTTTTCGGTACGGGTGCCGGTGACGGGGGTCCAGAACTGCACGTCGCTGCCTTCGGCCTGGAAGTATTGATCGTTGAAGCCGCTCAGCAGCCTCGGGGTGTCGATGGTCGTGGGCGGGGAGCCGACCGGAATGCTCAGGTTCCAGGTGGAAAGGTCGATCATGGTGTTGGCCTTTTACAGAGGGTGAAAGCGTTGGCCCAGAGGCCTTACCGGTTCTTTATAGGCGCTGCTCGTACGATTGTTAAACAATTGCTGGCAATTTATTGGCGTCAGAGGAATGCCAAAAAGCCATGTTGCCCATGAATCGCGGGCTACAGGGCCTTACCGTTAGTCGGCTTCCTTGGCTTTGGTGCAATGAGGGCATCGGCGTCACTTCTGCTTTTTTGGAACCGGGGCTAGAGTGAGCCCTCAGTGTTTATCCGGCCTTTGTAGCAGAAGTGACCGGTGCAGCTCCCTAAGGAAGAGACGTAGCATGGATGGCGCTCCACAACCCGGCGATGCAAGTTCGGTTCTTCTGGTGGTCGATGACTACCCGGAAAACCTCGTCAGCATGCGTGCGTTGTTGCAACGTGAAGACTGGCAGGTGATCACCGCCACGTCCGGCCTGGAAGCCTTGGAGTTGCTGCTGGCCCACGATGTCGACCTGGTGCTGCTGGACGTGCGCATGCCCGGTATGGACGGCTTCGAGGTGGCGCGCCTGATGCGTGGCAACCAACGCACACGCATGACGCCAATTATCTTCCTGACGGCCACTGCCCAGTCCCCCGCGGCGGTGCTTGAAGGCTATGCCATCGGAGCGATCGATTACCTGTTCAAGCCGTTTGACCCGCATATCCTCAAGCCCAAGGTGCAGGCGTTGCTCGAGCATCAGCGCAACCGCCGTGCCTTGCAGTGCCTGAGCCATGACCTGGAGCTGGCCCGGGCCTTTAATGCCTCGATACTGGATAACGCTGCCGAGGGCATCCTGGTGGTGGGCGAAGGCAGTGTGATCGAGTACGCCAACCCGGCTATCTCGCGTCTGCTGAACGCCACGATGGCTGAGCTGCAGGGCGAGAGTTTCCTGAGTTTCCTGCAAAAGCCCCATGTGCCCGCCTGGTTGGGCTTCCCGATGTACGAGGCGTATCGCAGAGGCGAGACGTGGCGCCAGCATGACGCCATTTTGCGCACCGGGCGCGGCCAGCAGGTGCCGGTGGCATTGTCCTGTGCGCCGTTGCCTGCCGAGCAGAAGGCCATGGTCGTGACGGTGCTGGACATGTCCGAAGTGCGCCATCTTCATCAGCAACTGGAATTCCAGGCCGTGACCGATCCGTTGACCGGGCTGTTGAATCGACGTGGTTTTCATCAGGCGGTAGAGAACACCCTGTTGCGCAACGAACGCAACGAGCAGGCGCTGGTCTTGCTGTACTTGGACCTGGATGGCTTCAAGCGGGTCAACGATACGCTGGGCCACGACGCTGGCGACCGAGTGCTGTGCTGGGTGTCGGAACAGATGCAGGCCTGTCTGCGCTCCTACGACATTCTCGGGCGCATGGGCGGGGACGAGTTCACCGCGTTGCTGGAGCTGGAATTTCCCGAACAGGCGGCGAAGATCGCGGAAAAGCTCATCGAGCGGGTGTCTGTGTGCCAGCAGGTCGACGGTTTGGAGGTGATGCTCGGGGTCAGTATCGGGATTGCGACGTTCCCGGATTGTGGCTCGGACCTGAACGGCCTGTTGCGAGCGGCGGACATTGCGATGTACGAAGCCAAGCGGGCTGGCCGTCAGCAGTATCGTTATTACGACCAGGAAATGAACGGCCGTGCCCGTTCGCGGCTGATGCTTGAAGACAGCGTGCGCACCGCCATTCAAAACAAGGATTTCACCCTGGTGTACCAGCCCCAGGTTTGTGTTGTGGATGGACGTTTGCGCGGCGTCGAAGCGTTGTTGCGCTGGCAGCATCCGAGCGTCGGCGATGTACCGCCGGGTTTGTTCTTGCCGCTGCTGGAAGAGGCGCGGTTGATCAGCCAGTTGAGCGCCTGGATCTACCAGCAAGTCGCTGCCCAGCGCCAGGCCTGGCAGGGCATCTTCGACCCTGAGCTGGTGCTGAGCGTGAGCCTGAGCAGCAGTCAGTTCAATATGCCCAACCTGGCCAGCCAACTGCAGCAGATCCTGGAGCGATATGGGCTGCAGGGGCGGCAACTGGAGGTGGAAATCGGCGAGAACTGCCTGATGAGTAACCTGGAGGAGTCGACCAAACAGCTGCAGCTATTGCGCCGGATTGGGGTGCGTATTGCCCTGGATGACTTTGGTTCAGGTCACTGTTCACTGGCCCATTTGCGGGACTTGCAGTTCGACACCCTCAAGCTTGACCCGCAACTGGTGGCGCGCCTGCCCGGTTCGACGCGGGATGCGGCGATGGCACACAGCATCATCCAGTTGTGTGGGCATTTTGATGTGCTGGTGATTGCCGAGGGGGTGCAGACCCTTGAGCAGATCCAGTGGCTCAAAGCCAATGGCTGCACGCACATCCAGGGACCGTGGGCGGCGGCGCCGTTGATGGCCGAGGACGTTGCTGGTTGGTCGTACCCGCATTTGCCTTGAATTGGCTACACTGGCGCCCGTCCGAATTGCGTTGCAGACCCCATGACCGCGTTGAAGTACCTCCAGGCCTATCCCGCTGCGCTCCAGGAGCAGGTGCGCCAACTGATTGCCAAAGACCAGTTGGGCGCCTACCTGGAACAGCGTTACCCCGAACGCCACGCCGTGCAGAGCGACAAGGCCCTGTACGCCTATGCCCTGGCCTTGAAGCAGGAGCACCTGCGCAACGCACCCTCTATTGATAAAGTGCTGTTCGATAACCGGCTGGACCTGACTCATCGCGCCCTGGGTTTGCACACCACGATATCGCGGGTGCAGGGCGGTAATCTCAAATCCAAGAAGGAGATTCGCATCGCTTCGCTGTTCAAGGAGGCGGCGCCGCAGTTTCTGCGCATGATCGTGGTGCACGAACTGGCCCACTTCAAGGAATCGGACCACAACAAGGCGTTCTACAAACTCTGCGAATACATGCTGCCGGGCTACCATCAGGTGGAGTTCGACCTGCGGGTCTACCTCACCTGGCGCGATTTGCAGGGCAAACCCTGAGCACAAGGCGACTGACCATGGATGTGAGCAAGACCAAGAGTAGCTTTTATCGTCGCCTGTATGTGGCGTATCTGATCGACAGCCAGTTGGCCAGCAGCGTGCCCGCGCTCACCGAGGCCACCGGCATGCCCCGGCGCACGGCCCAGGACACGATTGCGGCGTTGGCAGACCTGGATATCGTCTGCGAGTTTGAACAGCAAGAGGGAGCGCGCAACCACGCGGGGAATTATCGGATTCGTGATTGGGGCGCGATTGATCGACGGTGGATCGAGGCCAATCTTGCGTCGATCAAGCAGGTGTTGGGTTATCCCTGAGGCAGGGGCGGCTGGTCTGGTGCCATCGGGGACAAGCCCCCGATGAGGCCCTCAAGCGCGGCGCATACCGATATGTGGAATATCGTCTTCCAGGTATTCCTCCCCTGCCACCACAAACCCATACCGCCCATAATAGCCCTGCAAATGCGCCTGCGCCGACAGGTAAACCGGCATTTGCGGCCAGATATCCTCTATGCGCTTGAGCGCTTCATCCATCATCTGATGCCCCAGCCCGCTGCCCCGTGCCACCTTTGCTACGATAACGCGGCCGATCACCACATCGCCGCCCTGGGACTCCGGGTCGAGTAACCGCAGGTAGGCCACCAGCTCATCATTTTGCCAGGCCATGAGGTGGTGGGTGTCACCCGCCAGGTCCTGGCTATCTATGTCCTGGTAGACGCATTTTTGTTCGACGACGAAGACCTCGTTGCGCAGGCGCAGGATGGCGTACAGCTGTTCCTTGCCTAAGTCGTCGTGATGTTTGCAGACCCAATCAACCGTCATGATGTGCGCTCTTATAAAGACCTGCCAGGGATAGTAAGCGCGACGGGCGCTGCTGTCTAAAATCGGCCATTTTGTGAATGGCGTCAATTTGCCATCATTCTGTGCATGCGCGGCGGGCTTCTTTGTGTAATCTGCAATGCAAGCTCATTGATGAGCTACTGTTATCAGGCCATCGCCTGCCCGCCAAGGACTTTAAGCATGCCGCGATTGACTCGTGCCGTTGCTTTGATCGCAGTGTTGTTGCTGGCTCAACCGGCGCTGGCACAACGTTTGCGCCTGGTGGCGGATGGTTGGCCACCGTTTACTGATGCCACCTTGGTCAATGGCGGCTTGGCTACTGATATCGTCCGTACGGCCCTGGCCCGTGCCGGGTACGCCAGTGATTTTGAACAGGTGCCCTGGGCGCGCGCATTGAAGGGCGTGGGGGATGGGCGCTACGACGTGCTGATCAACGCCTGGTACAACGAGGACCGCACGCACCTGGGGCAGTTTTCCGGCGAGTACTTGCTTAACCGTGTGCGCTTTCTCAAGCGTAGCGACGATGCCATCGAATATCACAGCCTGGACGCACTGCACGACGAGGCCATCGCCGTGGTGCGCGGTTACGCCTACTCAGCGACGTTCGATCAAGACACCCAGTTGCAGAAAGTGCCGGTGCATAACTTCGCCATGGCCGTGCGCATGCTGGCGGCGCAGCGTGTGCGACTGACGCTGGAGGATGAATACGTAGCGCGCTATTACCTGGCACGAGAGTCGCCGCGAGTGCGCGATGCCGTGGCGTTTGTGGGCAAGCCATTGAGCGAGAACAGCCTGCACATCCTGGTCAGCCTGAAGAACCCCGAGCATGCGCAGATCGTCGCTGGTTTCGATCGGGAGATTGCCAGGATGAAGGCGGATGGCAGTTATGCGCGGTTGATGAAGGCGCATGGGATGTAGCGTTCTTGCGGGCCTCATCGCGGGCAAGCCCGGCTCCCACATTGGAATGCATTTCAAGGTGGGAGCTGGCTTGCCTGCGATAGCGGCCTAAGCCGCGCTGGTATCCTTGATCAGATGCGCCGCCAAGGTGCGCAACGGCCCCAACTGTCGGCAAATCAACGCCAATTGCGTCTGCACCAACCGTTGCCCTTCGTCGATCTCATCGGGCATTTGCTCCAGCTCTGCCGCCAACGCTTCCTCGGCATCACTCTGAATCGCAATCGGCTGTTTATTCGCCAGCCCACTGGCGATCTCGTCGATGCTCAATGCCAGGGCGTGCCCGGCGCCGTCGATCAAATGCTCGCGCACATCGGCCGGCAGTTGGGTTTCGCGGTGCGCACCCAGCCCTGACAAATAGCTGAGCAGGGTGTGGGACAGCACCAGGAAGCGAAAGCCCACATCGGCTTCCTTACGGAAGTGCCCCGGCTCCATCAGCATATTCGCCAGGGTGGTGGACAGTGCGGCATCGGCGTTGTGGGCGTTGCGGCGGGCCAGGCGGTAGGCCAGGTCGTCGCGCTTGCCGGCGGCGTATTGCTGCATGATCTGGCGCAGGTAGATGCTGTTGCAGGTCAGGGTGTTGGCCAACACTTTGTTCAGGCGCCGGCCTTGCCAGTCCGGCAGGAACAGGAATACCGCCAGGCCCGCGATCAGGCTGCCGAGCAAGGTATCGAACAGGCGCGGCAGGAACAGCCCGTAGCCATCGCCCACCTGGTTGAAGCAGAACAGCACCATCAAGGTGATCGCCGCCGTAGCCAGGGTGTAGCGCGTGGTGCGGTTGATAAAGAACACCAGGCCCGCGGCGATGGCGAACATTGATTGCACCACGGGGTTGGGAAACAGGTCGAACAGCGCCCAGGCCACGGTGAGTCCGATGGCGGTACCGATGATGCGCTGGCCGAGCTTGCGCCGCGTAGCACCGTAGCTGGGCTGGCAGACAAACAGGGTGGTGAGGATGATCCAGTAACCCTGGGACGCGTGGATCGCATGCAGGGTGCCGTAGCCGATGGTCAGCGCCAGTGACAGGCGCAAGGCGTGGCGAAACAGCAGTGAAGTCGGCGTCAACTGGGTGCGCAGGCGCGTCCACATTTCCTTGAGGTTGCGCGGGGCGCGGTCCAGCAGATTGCTGTCGGTGGCGTCGGCCAGGGCGTCGGGGTTGCTTGCGTCTCCCAGCAGGCGGTCGAGGGTGGACAGGTTGGCCGCCAAGGCGCGCAACGAGCGCAACAGGCCACGCCAGGCCGGGTTGCTCTGGATGCGCAGGTGTTCCAGGGAGGCGTTGAGGTCGCCCAGGGCTTCGGCGAAGCTGTCGTCATAGATGAACGGCTGGCGCAGTTGGATCGACTCGGCCAGGGTCTGGCACGCCTTGCCTTGCTGGCGCAGCAGGCGCTGGCAGCGGAACAGCACATCGCTGTGGAAGAAGGCTTCGGTGAGGGCGTTGTAGGGGTAGTGGGAGGAACTGGCGCGCTCGTGGATGTCCTGGGCCAGGAAATAGAGTTTCAGGTAGCGGCTGACCTTCGAGCCGGGCCGACCGTTGCCGACGCGGTGCAGGATGATTTCCTTGGCCGCATTCAACGCCGCGACCACACGGCCGTTTTGCTGGGCCAGTTCGAGGCGGCGTGCTTCCACATCCAGCTGGCGTATCGGTTCGAATAAGGATGACTTGAGCTTGAGGTAACGTCCCAGTTCACGGAACAACCGCGCCAGGCTCTGCTGCACCGGCTGGTTGGAAAACAGTACCTGCCACAGCACCGACAGCACCCCGTACCAGGCGGCACCGGCCACCAGCAGCAACGGTTCATGCCAGAAGTCGGTGACGGCGCCGCCGCGCTGGTCCACGCCGATCATGGTGTAGACCGACAGGATCAACGTGGCCGAGGCAATCGCGCCATAGCGCTCACCCAAGGCCCCCAGCATGGTCAGGCAGAAGCTGGCCAGGGCCAGGGCGATGGCAAAGATCCAGGGGTAGGGGAACAGCAGCTCCACCGACAGCGCAGCGATGCTGAAACACACCAGCGTCACCGCCAGGGCATTGAGGCGGCCTTGCCAACTGTCATCGGTCTCGGCCAGGGCGCTGGCGATAATCCCCAGGAACAGCGGGATCAGCAGCGTCATTTCATCCTGGTACCAACACAGCGCCATGCTGCCGGTGAGAGCGATGAACACCCGTACGCTGTAGCTGAATTTATCCAGCGCCCACAGGCGCCGCATGGACTGCTTGAACGAGGTCGATGACATGAAGTCTGGAGTCTTCCGGGACGTTGTCGCTAAATTGAGCTATCAAGGACGCCACGGCAAGCGTAGCGATCACATCGGACAGCAAAATTTTCAGTAACACTGCAAAACCATTGTGGGAGCTGGCTTGTCGGGCCGCCGCATCGCTGCGATAGCGGCGGTGAATCCAACACCGCTATCGCAGGCAAGCCAGCGCCCACAGGGGATTGCATTTCAAAGTGCAAGTCAGGCGTATTGCGCGGCTGCGTAGCCCGAGGCCCAGGCCCACTGGAAGTTGAACCCTCCCAGGTGACCGGTCACATCCAGCACTTCACCGATAAAGTACAAGCCCGGGCTTTTCAGCGACTCCATGGTCTTGGACGACACCTCCCGCGTATCCACTCCACCTAAGGTTACCTCAGCAGTGCGATAGCCCTCGGTGCCGGCCGGTACGAGTTGCCAGCTCCCAAGCTTTTGCGCGATATCGGCAATTTCAGCATGGGTGTACTGCTTCATCGGTTTGGATTCGAACCAGCTTTGGGCAAGCAGGTTGGCCATCTTCTTGGTGAAAATCTCCCCCAGCAGGGTCTTTAACTCGCTGTTGGGATGCTCGGCCTGTTGCTGTTGCAGCCAGTCATGGGCGTCATGATCGGGCAACAGATTGATTTCCACCGTGTCGCCCGATTCCCAGTAGGAAGATATCTGCAAAATCGCCGGCCCGCTCAGGCCGCGATGAGTAAACAGGATGTTCTCGCGAAAGCTCTGGCCGTTGCAGCTCACCAGGCAATCCACCGAAGTGCCGGATAACTCGCTGCACAATGGCTTGAGCTGGTCGGTGATGGTGAACGGCACCAGCCCGGCGCGCGTCGGCAGCAGTTCATGGCCGAATTGCCTGGCGACTTGATAGCCATAACCGGTGGCGCCCAGTGTGGGGATCGACAAGCCGCCAGTGGCAATCACCAGGGATTCGCAGCGCAGTTCGCCCAGGGTGGTCTGCAGCTGGTAGCCGCTGTCGAGCTTGGCGATGTCCTCGACGCAGGTGTCCAGGTGCAGGCTCACGCCGGTCTGGATGCACTCATCGAGCAGCATGCCGAGGATATCGCTGGACTTGTTATCGCAGAACAGCTGGCCGAGTTTCTTCTCGTGGTAGGGCACGCCGTGCTTGGCGACCAGCCCGATGAAATCCCACTGCGTGTAACGGGCCAGGGCCGACTTGCAGAAGTGTGCGTTGTGCGAGAGGAAGTTGGCCGGCTCGGTGTACATGTTGGTGAAGTTGCAGCGGCCACCACCGGACATCAGGATTTTTTTGCCGGCCTTGTTGGCGTGGTCGATCAACATCACCTTGCGCCCACGCCCGGCGGCGGTCAGCGCACACATCAAGCCTGCGGCGCCGGCGCCAATGATCACAACTTCGGTCGAGCGCACAGCCATGTCCTCACAAAAAATATTGATCTGAAATGCAATCAACACTGTGGGAGCTGGCTTGCCTGCGATAGCGGTAGTGAATTCACACCGCTATCGCAGGCAAGCCAGCTCCCACATTGATTCGGTTCCTGCAATGGGAACTCGGTGTTATTACAAAATCCGCACGCGCAGCGAACGGCCTTTGATCTTGCCGTCATTCAAACGCTGCAACGCCTGCTTGGCGATGCCACGCTCCACGGCCACGAATGCCTGGAAGTCGAAGATCGCGATCTTGCCGACCTGGGCGCCCGGAATGCCGGCTTCACCGGTCAATGCACCGAGGATGTCGCCTGGGCGAACCTTGTCCTTGCGCCCGGCAGCGATGCACAGGGTGCTCATCTGCGGCAGCAGCGGGCCACCGCTTTGCGGCTTGAGGTTGTCCAGTTGGTCCCAGTTCAGCGGCGATTTCTGCAACTGTTCGATGGCCTGGGCGCGGTGCGCTTCGGACGGCGCCACCAGGCTGATGGCAATGCCGGTCTCACCGGCACGACCGGTACGGCCTACACGGTGAATATGGATTTCCGAGTCGCGGGCCAATTCGACGTTGATCACCATGTCCAGCGAGTCGATGTCCAGACCACGGGCGGCGACGTCAGTGGCGACCAGCACGGAGGTACTGCGGTTGGCGAACATGGCCAGTACCTGGTCACGGTCGCGCTGTTCCAGGTCGCCGTGCAGGCCGACAGCGGAAATACCTTTGGATGTCAGGTGATCCACGGTCTCCTGCACTTGCTGCTTGGTAAAGCAGAACGCCACGCAGGAGGCCGGACGGAAGTGCGCCAGCACCTTGGTCACGGCGTCCATGCGTTCTTCCGGAGAGATCTCGTAGAAGCGCTGCTCGATCTGGTCATCGGAGTGGAACGCTTCGGCTTTCACTTGCTGAGGCGCACGCATGAACTTGGAGGCCAGTTGCTTGATGCTCACCGGGTAGGTGGCCGAGAACAGCAGGGTCTGGCGGCGCGGTGGGGTCTTGCTGATGATGTCTTCGATGGCGTCGTAGAAGCCCATGTCGAGCATGCGGTCGGCTTCGTCGAGGATCAGGGTGTTCAAGCCGTCCAGTACCAACGAACCTTTGCGCAGGTGCTGCTGGATACGGCCCGGGGTGCCGACGATCACATGGGCGCCATGCTCCAGGGAAGCGATCTGCGGGCCGAGGGACACGCCGCCGCACAGGGTCAGCACCTTGATATTGTCTTCGGCACGGGCCAGGCGACGGATTTCCTTGGCGACCTGGTCGGCCAGCTCACGGGTCGGGCACATCACCAGCGCCTGGCAACCGAAGTAACGGGGGTTGATCGGGTTCAACAGGCCGATGCCGAAGGCGGCGGTCTTGCCGCTGCCGGTCTTGGCCTGGGCAATCAGGTCCAGCCCCTTGAGGATCACCGGCAAGCTTTGCGCCTGGATCTGCGTCATCTCGACATACCCCAGCGAGTCGAGGTTAGCCAGCATGGCGGCGGACAGGGGCAAAGTATTAAAAGCGGTGGCGATGGTAGTCACGGGACTGGCTCTGCAAAACAAAATGTCGCGCAGTGTACCAGCCCCGTGGGATTTTCCCTGCAAGTTCTCGACGAGAAGCCCGTCAGTGCTCGATATCGTGCTCGCGACTGACCACCCGTTTGCCGTCTTTTGGCGACAGTTGCAGGAAGATCGCCGCCGCCAGCATCGCCATGATGCCCACAGTGAGAAAGGTCAGCTGGAAGGCACCGAGCACGCTTTCCACCCCATCGTTGCCCGCCTCGGCGGTAAAGCCGCCGAGCAACGCACCGGCGCAGGCTACTCCGAGGCTCAGGGACAATTGCGCCACCACCGACAGCAAGCTGTTGCCACTGCTGGCCTGGGCGTCGTCGAGGTCGATCAGGGTCACGGTGTTCATCGCCGTAAATTGCAGGGAGTTGATCGCCCCCAGCACCGCCAGCATGCCCAGCAGCAGCGGGTAGGGTGTGTGTGCGCTGACCAGGCCCATGCTTGCCAGCATTGCGCCCAGGGCCAGGGTGTTGCCGGTCAGCACAATGCGGTAGCCGAGGCGCTCGATCAGCGGCCTGGCCACAGACTTGGCGAACATTGCCGCAGCAGCCAGCGGCAGCATGCTCATTCCGGCTTCCGACGGCGAGTAGCCCAGCGCCACCTGCAAGAGCAGCGGCACCAGGAACGGCAATGCGCCGCTGCCCAGCCGCGCAAACAGGTTGCCGAGAATGCCCACGGCAAAGGTGCGGGTCTTGAACAGTATCGGGGAGAACAGCGGGTTATCGATATGCCCGGCGCGCAACCAGTACGCCGCCAGGCACGCCAGCCCGCCGAACAGCAGCAACATCACCCGCAGGTGCGGCAGGTGCAGTTCGCCCAGGCCCTCCATGGCAATGGTGATCAACACCATGGCTGCGCCGAACAGCAGGAAACCCAGGCCGTCGAAGCGTGTGCGCTCGCTGCCCCGCAGGTCGGGGATGAACTTCCACACGGCGTAGCAGCCGATCATGCCCACCGGCAGGTTGATCAGGAAGATCCAGTGCCAGGTCAGGTACTGCACCATCCAGCCGCCCATGGTCGGGCCCAGCAACGGGCCGAGCAGGCCGGGGATGGTAATGAAACCCATGATCCGCACCAGCTCGGAACGCGGGTAAGCCCGCAGTACCACCAAGCGCCCCACCGGCAGCATCAGAGCACCGCCCAAGCCCTGGATCACCCGTGCCCCCACCAGCATGGTCAAACTGCTGGACAGAGCGCACAGCAACGAACCGATGCTGAACAGCATGATCGCGCCAAAGAAAATTTTCTTGGTGCCGAAGCGGTCGGCGATCCAGCCCGATGCGGGGATCAGCAGGGCGACGGTGAGCATGTAGGCGATCACTACCCCTTGCATGCGCAGCGGGTTCTCCGCGAGGTCCCGGGCCATGGCCGGCAGAGCCGTGTTGAGGATCGTCCCATCCAGCGATTGCATGAAGAAGGCAATGGCGACCACCCAGGGTAGCCAGCGGGCGGTCTTGGCATCGAGAGGGGCGCGATTCGGCATGGAAACCCTTTTATTAGCAGGCTATGTGTTGGCGATTATGCGCCATCCAGCGCTCCTTTTCCCACTGGCGGTTCGTCTAGGTTCGGCAAGGTTGCGTGCTCTCCGACCAGGAAATCCAACAACGCGCGGTGAACCGCCAAGGCCGCCTCCCGAGACTCCAGGTCCAGCAGGTGGCCGGTATGTTCGGCCACCGCAAAGCTGCTGCGGCCTACGTACTGTTTGAACAACTGGGCCTCGGCCGCCGGGGTGTATTCGTCCAGCGCACCGTTGAGAAAGTTCACCGGCGTCTCGATCTGTCGCAGCGCGGGCAAGTAGTTGCCATCGCCCAAGGCCAGGACCTGGTGAATGTGAAAGCGCGCCTGGCGGTACTCCGTAGTGGCCATGGTCGACAGGTGCCGGTGGTTGTTGCGCTTGAGGCGCGGCGACAGGTATTTGCCCACCGTCTCGTTGAGCAGGTGGCCGACCGCGGATTTGTCATCGGCCTCGATCAACACGCGCACGCGCTCCACGTAGTCCAGCATCGCCTGGTTGAGGTTGGGCGCCAGGGCCATCACCACCGAGCTTTCGATGGAGGGCGGGTTATGCGCCAGGGTCAGCAGCGTGGAGATACCGCCCCAGGAGGCCGAGACCAGATGGTTGACCTCAAAGCGATCCACCAAGGCACGCAGGATTTGCACCTCGTCGTCCTTGGTGACCAGGTCAAGTTCGGCGTTGTGCTCGCGCGAGTAGCCGGAGAACGGCAAGTCGAACAGCAGCACATTGAAATGCTCGGCCAGGCATTTGCTGGTGCGGGCAAAGGAGCGCGTGGTGGACAGCGCGCCGTTGACCATCAGTACGGTTTTTCTGTGCGGATGGTTGCCCAGTTGCTCTACGTGGACGTTGTAGTGCTTGTACAGCTTCTCTATGACAAAACTTCCATGGTTCATCTCAAGGCTCCAGCTTGCCCGGTCCAGGCAAGGTCATGCACACGTGCAGGCACGTGGGTGGGTGGCAAAGGTTATAAGGTCAGAGTCAAGCGCTTGATCAGGGCTCCCGGCAACAGATTGGAGGCGGTATTGCGCTGGCTGTAGGTGCTGGGCGACAGCAGCAATTCACGATCAGCGGTCAGCGCTTCCAATTGCGAACCGAGCAACTGGAAGACGCTGTCATCAAAACGCATGGTGCTGACCGGCGCCTTGATCTTGCCGTCTTCCACCCAGAACGTGGCAAAGCGCGTCATGCCGGTCAGGCGTGCCGCCGGCAGGTCGGAATAGTTCAGGTACCACAGGTTGCTGATATACAGGCCGGTGCCCAGCTGCTTGAGAATATCGGCCTGGGCCAGGCTGCCTGGCGCCATCTGCAGGGCACTGGGCGATTCATCGCTGCTGGCGCCGTTGGCGCTCAAGCCGTATTCGGCGGCGCTGCGCGAATTCACCAGTTGGCCTCGCGCCTTGCCGGCGCTGATCAGGGTAACGTCCTCGCGCGGGTAGCCCTCGGTGGAAAACGCCTGGCTCAGGGAGCCGCTGATCTGCTCATCGAGCGTCACCATCGGGTTCAACGACTGCTCACCGGCATACAGGCGCTGCAATGAACTGCTCTTGCTGGCGATGGCCTGGGCGGAAAACCCTCCCCAGGTGATGATGCTGATGATTTCTTCCAACGCTGCCGGGGCGAGGTAGGCGCGGTATTGGCCGGGCGCCAGATTGTGCAGCGGGCGACCGAGAAACGTCAGTTGCTCACGGGCCTGTTGGAAACGCGCGGTGAAATCGGCGCTGTTCCAGGTGTGCCCGGCGTAGCTGGCTTTTACCGCTTCGCCATTGGCGTGGAACAGGCTGAAATCGAAGTTGAAGCTATTGGCCCGATGCCAGCCGAATGCACCCTCGGAGCTGGCAAACCCGCGGCTGATGGGCCCGGCTGCGTAGAAGCCGACCAGGTCCACGCCTTCGGCAGCCAGGCTGATGTCTTGCAACACCTGCGCCAGGTCCGGCAGCGGTCGCAATTGTTCGTTGTGGCTTTGCCAGGCGTTGTGGTTGAGCAGCAGGTACGGATCCTGGGGCAGCAGCGGCAGGGTTTGGCGTAGCTGTTCCAAGCCATCGGCGAGGCGCTGGCGGTCCAGTTCCGGCTCGCCGGACAAGGTGATGCCAAGGTCCGCATGGCGACCAGCGTCGATCAGCTTGAGGTTCAGGCTGGCCTGTTGCACCTGTCCGGCCTGGCGTACCTTGGCATGGTTCAAGCGCACGAATTCGGACGACTCATCCGCGTAGCCGAGATGAAATTGTTCCTTGTCGGTGATGGCTTGCCTGAGCCAGTCCGCCAATGCCTTGAAGTTATCCATCAGGCATCTCCCCCAAATACGTCGACGTTACTGAACACACAGGCCGGCGATGCATGGCCGACGCGGATCACCTGGTTGGGCTCGCCTTTGCCGCAGTTCGGCGTGCCCAATACCTTGAAAGTGCTGGCATCGCCGACGGCGCTGAGCTTGCGCCAGAATTGCGCGGAAATCGCCCGGTAGTTGGGGTTCTTCACCACGCCCTTGAGTTCGCCGTTTTCGATCAACTGGCCCCACTCACAGCCGAACTGGAACTTGTTGCGCGCATCGTCGATGGACCACGAACGGTTGGTCGACATGAGGATGCCGTGTTCGATGCCGCCCACAAGCTGCGCGAGGCTTTTATCGCCGGCCTCGATATTCAGGTTGGCCATGCGGTCGATGGGCGGGCGGTTCCAGCCGCAGGCGCGGCTGTTGGCGACGCCTGGCAAGTCGGCGCGAAATTGCGACAACGCACCGCCCAAGGGCTTGAGCAGCAGGCCATCGCGGATCAGGAATTGCTTGCTGGCGCGGGTGCCGTCGTCGTCGTGGCTGTAGCTGGCGAGTTGTTCGGGGATGTCCGGGTCGAAGGTCACGTTGAGCAACGGTGAGCCGTATTGCAGATGGCCGAAGTCGCTGGCCTTCACAAAGCTGGTGCCGGCGTAATTGCGCTCGTCACCGAGGATACGGTCCAGCTCCAGCGGGTGGCCGATGGATTCGTGGATCTGCAGGATCATCTGGTCGGGCATCAACAGCAGGTCACGTGGGCCGTGGGGCGTGTTCGGTGCGAGCAGCAATTGCAGGGCTTCGTCGGCCACCTGGCTGGCAGCGCCGACCAGGCCAAAGCGCTGGATCACGCCGGCACTGCCTTGCTGGCCGAAGTTGGTACCGCCCAGGGTTCGGGTCTGGCTGTCGCTGCCGTCGAAGGCGGTGACGCTCAGGCCGGGGAAGACGAAACGCTGGGCCTGGCGTAATTGCGCGCCGGCGCTGTTGAGGTAAATCTGTTCAACCCGGGTGGTACCCAGGCTGACTTCCCAGGTCACCAGGCGCTCATCCTTGGGCACGGCGGCAGACTCATCGCCCAGCAGTTGGTAGCAATCGCTCAGGGACGGGAAGGGCTGGTCGAGGTCGGGAGACAGGTAGTCGCCGACGTCACTGGAAACTGGCTGCTGGCGCAGGTCGAGCAGGGCGTGGGGCAAAATCCGCCGGGCTTGCTGTTCAGCGCGTTCAAGGGCGGCTTGCAGACCGGCCAGGGAAATATCGTTGGTCGCGGCGTAGGCTTCCACGCCATTGAGGCGCACGGTAAGCATGGCGCCCTCGTCGTGACCCAGGTGTGGCGGCTCGGCGACGTTTTTGCGTACTGACAGGTACTGGCCGGATTCGCGCACGTAACGCAACGAGAAGAACTCAGCACGGGTGCGCAGGGCACTGAAGTGCTTTTTGAGTGTGGTGTGGTGTTCGAACATGGGGCCTTCCTTGTGGGCGGCTCAGCGCGGGCAGGCAAACAGAGTAGGCCTGGGCGGGGAGCTGATCAAGGAAAGTGTCGGCGGGTGGTTTTGCGGTGTCTGGTCGGGCCTCATCGCGGGCAAGCCCGGCTCCCACAGTTGACCGAGTTGTTCAGGCGAACTCGGTCAACTGTGGGAGCTGGCTTGCCTGCGATACAGGCGCCGCGGTGCTTGAGTTACTGCGCCAATGGCCCCACTTCACGCAACGGCTTGCCACGCACTGGCGCATCGCCTGCCACGTAGTAGTCGGCGCTGCTGCGCGGCAGCGGCTTGCGGCCACGGATCTTGTCGGCGATTTTCTCGGCGATCATGATCGTCGGCGCGTTCAGGTTGCCGGTAGTGATGATCGGCATGATCGACGCATCGACCACCCGCAGGCCCTGCATGCCATGCACGCGGCCTTCGCCATCCACCACGGCCATCTCGTCGGTGCCCATCTTGCATGAGCAGGACGGGTGGAACGCGGTTTCGGCGTGCTCGCGGATGAACTTGTCCAGCTGCTCATCGGTTTGCACTTCGATGCCCGGGCTGATTTCGCGGCCACGGTAGGGATCCAGCGCCGGCTGCTGCATGATTTCACGGGTCAGGCGGATGCCGTCGCGGAACTCCTGCCAGTCCTGCTCGGTGGCCATGTAGTTGAAGAGGATGCTCGGGTAGTCCCGTGGGTTCTTCGACTTCAATTGCACGCGGCCACGGCTAGGCGAACGCATGGAGCCCATGTGTGCCTGGAAACCGTGCTCTTTCACACCGTTGCTGCCGTTGTAGTTAATCGCCACCGGCAGGAAGTGGTACTGGATGTTCGGCCATTCGAATTCCGGACGCGAACGGATAAAGCCGCCGGCCTCGAACTGGTTGCTGGCGCCGATGCCGGTGCCGTTGAACAGCCATTCGGCGCCAATCGCCGGCTGGTTGTACCAAAGCAACGATGGGTATAGCGACACCGGCTGGGTGCACGCGTATTGCAGGTACAGCTCAAGGTGGTCCTGCAGGTTTTCGCCGACGCCTGGCAGGTCGTGGACCACCGGGATGTCGAGGCTTTCCAGCAGTTTGGCCGGGCCGACGCCGGAGCGTTGCAGCAGTTGCGGCGAAGCGATTGCGCCGCTGCACACCAGCACTTCTTTACGCGCACGGGCTTCAACGCGCTCTTCGGCGGCGCCGATCAGGTAGCGCACGCCAACGGCACGCTTGCCTTCGAACAACACCTTGTCGGTAAGGGCGTGGGTGACAATGGTCAGGGTCGAACGCTTTTTAGCCGTGTCCAGGTAACCGCGCGCGGTGCTGGCGCGACGGCCGTTCGGCGTGACGGTACGGTCCATCGGGCCGAAGCCTTCTTGCTGGTAACCGTTCAAGTCTTCGGTACGCGGGTAACCGGCTTGCACACCGGCTTCGACCATGGCGTGGAACAGCGGGTTGTTACCCGCTTTCGGCGTGGTCACGCTGACCGGGCCTTCGCCACCGTGGTAGTCGTTGGGGCCGATGTCGCGGGTTTCGGCCTTGCGGAAATACGGTAGGCAGTCCAGGTAGGTCCAGTCTTCCAGGCCCGGCAGTTTCGCCCAGTTGTCGTAGTCCATGGCGTTGCCACGGATGTAGCACATGCCGTTGATCAGCGACGAGCCACCCAGGCCCTTGCCGCGGCCGCATTCCATCCGACGACCGTCCATGTGTGGCTCTGGATCGGTTTCGTAGGCCCAGTTGTAGCGGCGGCCTTGCAACGGGAAGGCCAGGGCGGCTGGCATCTGGGTACGGAAGTCGAGGCGGTAGTCGGGGCCACCGGCCTCCAGCAGCAAAACGGTGACGCCTTCGTCTTCGGTCAGACGGGTCGCCAGGGTGTTACCGGCGGAGCCGGCACCCACAATGATGTAATCGTATTCTTGGGACATTGGATGCACCCTCTTGAAGTGTGGTCAGGTCTGGCGAGTGCTTCGCACTCGATCGCAGGCAAGCCAGCTCCCACATTTGATCGGGTTCACACAGAACAAATGTGGGAGCCTGGCTTGCCCGCGATGGCGGCCTTACAGGCAATACAAGGCTCGGGTGTTAGAACACCGAGGCGTAGTCGCCCAGCTCAACCTGTACCGATTTGATGCGGGTGAAGTTGTTCAGCGAGCTGATGCCGTTCTCACGGCCCACACCGGATTGCTTGTAGCCACCGACCGGCATCTTGGCGTCGGACTCGCCCCAGGCGTTGATCCAGCAGATACCCGCTTCCAACTGATGAATCACGCGGTGGGCGCGGTTCAGGTCCTTGGTGACCAGGCCAGCGGCCAGGCCGAAGTCGGTGTCGTTGGCGCGGCGGATCACTTCTTCTTCGGTTTCGTAGGTGAGGATGCTCATCACCGGGCCGAAGATTTCTTCACGGACGATGGTCATCTCGTCGGTGCAGTCGGTGAACACGGTCGGGGCCACGAAGGCGCCCTTGGCGAAGTCGCCGTCGGTCAGGCGATCGCCGCCGCACAGCAGGCGGGCGCCTTCTTCCTTACCTTTGGCGATGTAGCCCAGCACGCTTTCCATGTGGGCGAAGCTGACCAGCGGGCCGAAGTTGGTGTTGTCGTCCTGCGGGTCACCCACACGGATGCGCGCAACGCGTTCAAGGATCTTGGCTTCAAACGCAGCCTGCAGGTGCTTAGGCACGAACACGCGGGTACCGTTGGTGCAGACCTGGCCGGAGCTGTAGAAGTTGGCCATCATCGCGATGTCGGCGGCGCGATCCAGGTCGGCGTCTTCGAACACGATCAGCGGCGACTTGCCGCCCAGTTCCATGGTCACTTCCTTGAGCGAGGAGCTCGAAGCGCTGGCCATGACCTTCTTGCCCGTGTCGGTGCCGCCGGTGAACGAGACTTTCTCGATGCGCGGGTGCTCGGTCAGCCAGGTGCCGACTTCACGACCGCTGCCGGTCAAGACGTTGAACACGCCTGCTGGAACGCCAGCTTCGGTGTAGATCTCGGCCAGTTTCAGGGTGGTCAGCGAGGTGACTTCGCTTGGCTTGAAGATCATCGCGTTACCGGCAGCCAGGGCCGGGGCGGATTTCCACAGGGCGATCTGGATCGGGTAGTTCCATGCGCCGATACCGGCAACCACGCCCAATGGCTCGCGGCGGGTGTAGACAAACGAGGTGTCGCGCAGTGGGATCTGCTCGCCTTCGATGGCAGGTACCAGGCCGGCGTAGTATTCCAGCACGTCAGCGCCGGTGACGATGTCGACGTACTTGGTTTCGGAGAAGGCTTTACCGGTGTCCAGGGTTTCCAGGGCGGCCAGTTCATCGTTGCGCTCGCGCAGGATGTCGACAGCACGACGCAGGATGCGCGAACGCTCCATGGCGGTCATGGCGGCCCAGATTTTCTGGCCTTTTTCAGCGCTGACTACGGCACGTTCAACGTCGTCTTTGGTGGCGCGTTGCACTTGGGCGAGAACTTCACCGTTAGCCGGGTTGATGGCTTCGAAGGTGGCATCGCTGCCAGCGTCGCTGTAGCCGCCGTCAATGTAGAGTTTTTGCAGGTCGAAACGGGCCATAAAGTCCTCGCAAGTGCATAAGTGGTTGGCGTTACCCGCCGAACAGTGGGCCATGGGGTTGTGGCAACACTGAGCGGCGGACGTTCAGGGGTTGAGCGTTTATAAGTGCTCTAACTCACCTGCTTGGCCAATTGGAAATCCATGTATTCGTAAGCGATCCGTTGCGCCTGCTCCGTGTCGAAAGCGTCTCCCGACAGGGCGCCGCGCAACCACAAACCGTCGATCAACGCCGCCAGGCCGCGGGCTGCGCTGCGAGCCTCGGACAACGGCATCGCACGGCGGAACTGGCAGCACAGGTTGGAATACAAGCGGTGATCGTTGATCCGCTGCAACCTGTGCAATGACGGGTGGTGCATGCTGGTGGCCCAGAAGGCCAGCCAGGTTTTCATTGCCGGGCCGTTGACCTGGCTGGCGTCGAAGTTGCCTTCGATGATCACCTGAAGGTGTGCCCGTGGGCTGTCATCCTTCAAGGCGCGCCGGCGTTCCTGGACGTTCTCGATCAGCGCATTCATCAGGTAACGCATGGTCGCTGCGATCAGGCCGTTCTTGTCCTGAAAGTAATGACTGATGATGCCGTTCGAGACGCCGGCCAGACGCGCAATCAGCGCAATGCTGGCATCTCCCATCCCGACCTGATCGATGGCCGTCAATGTGGCTTCGATCAACTGCTGGCGGCGTATGGGTTGCATACCGACCTTGGGCATGTAGCACCTCTCCTTAGGCCTGCCGACGGGCGAAGAACGTCCGTCGGCTTGAGGGCCAGTCTATTTTGTTTTGATTGAACGTTCAATCAACAAAGAATAAGATCTGCGACAAATGGTCGCTGCCTACAGATATTTCCTACCTGCGAGCTGCAACCTCTGACACCTGCAAAAACCCTTGAAACAGGCCACTTCAGAGCCTGATCACCGCTTCGGCGGGCTCAAGAATTTTCGGGGTGTCTTTATAACACCCGTCCGTCGACTGCCGAAAAATCGATGTCCCGGGATAACCGTTGCCTTGTGTTTCTCTCTCGCACTGCCTGGAGCATCTGCGCCATGAGTTCTGCCTCTCTTATAAAGACCCCGCCGGAAAAGGTCCGGGTCAACGGTTGGGTGTTCTACACCTCCACCGCGCTGATTCTGTTGTTGACCGCCATCCTGATCATCGCCCCGCAGGAGGCCGGGCGCATGCTCGGCGTCGCCCAGGCCTGGCTTTCCAAAAGCTTTGGCTGGTACTACATGGTGGTCATCGCCGCCTACCTGGTGTTTGTGGTCGGCCTGGCGTTTTCGTCCTATGGAAAATTGAAACTGGGTAGTAAAGACGACACCCCGGACTTCAGTTACGGCGCCTGGGCGGGCATGTTGTTCTCGTCGGGCATCGGTATTTCGCTGTTGTATTTCGGTGCGTCCGAACCTTTGGACCACTACTTCAACCCGCCCGAAGGCGCTGCCGCTAGCAATGGCGCGGCACGCCAAGCGCTGCAACTGACCTTCCTGCACTGGGGCCTGCACGGCTGGGCGATCTATGCGCTGGTCGGCCTGGCCGTGGCGTACTTTGCCTACCGTCATAACCAGCCGCTGGCCTTGCGTTCGGCGCTGTACCCATTGGTGGGCGAGCGTTGGGTCAAGGGCGCGGCGGGCCACGCGGTAGACGGTTTCGGCATGTTCGTGACCCTGCTGGGCCTGGTGACCAACCTGGGGATCGGCTCGATGCAGGTGTCTTCGGGGCTGGAAAACCTGTTCGGCATGGAGCACAGCAACACCAACCTGCTGATCGTGATCATCGTGATGAGCACCGTGGCCACCATCGCCGCTGTGTCGGGGGTGGAAAACGGCATTCGCCGCCTGTCCAACCTGAATATCGTGCTGTTCAGCGGCTTGCTGATCTTCGTGCTGCTGTTCGGCCCGACCCTGCACCTGCTCAACGGCCTGGTGCAGAACACCGGTGATTACCTCAACGGCATCGTGCTGAAAACCTTCGACCTGTATGTATATGAAGGCGACGGTGCCAAGACCGAACGCTGGATGGGCCTGTGGACCCTGTTCTACTGGGCCTGGTGGATTTCCTGGGCGCCATTCGTGGGCATGTTCATCGCACGTATTTCCCGTGGTCGTACCGTGCGTGAGCTGGTGGCCGGCGTCTTGCTGATCCCGCTGGGCTTTACCCTGGCATGGCTGTCGATCTTCGGTAACTCGGCGTTGGACCTGGTGTTGAATCACGGTGCCGTGGAGTTGGGCAAGACGGCGCTGGAACAACCGTCCATGGCCATCTACCAACTGCTTGAGCATTACCCGGCGTCGAAAGTCGTCATCGGCGTGTCGATCTTCGTAGGCTTTGTGCTGTTCCTGACCCCGGCGGATTCCGGCGCGGTGATGATGGCCAACCTGTCCTGCAAAGGCGGCAATGTGGATGAAGATGCGCCGCACTGGCTGCGGATCTTCTGGTCGGTGGTGATCACCCTGGTGACCATCGGCCTGCTGTTTGCCGGTAACTTCGAAGCCATGCAAACCATGGTAGTGCTGGCGGGGCTGCCGTTTTCGGTGGTGCTGATCCTGTTTATGTTCGGTTTGCACAAGGCCATGCGCCAGGATGTGGCCATCGAACAGGAGCAGGCGCAATTGGCTGAGCGCGGGCGTCGTGGTTTCAGCGAGCGTCTGACCGCCCTGGACCTGCAACCGAGCCAGGCCACCGTGCAGCGCTTTATGGACAAGCACGTAACGCCGGCGCTGGAAGAAGCCGCGGTTGCGCTGCGTGATCAAGGCTTGGAGGTGCAGACCTTGCTGGGCAAATCCAAGCGCTGCATCGGCGTGCGCATCGAGATGCAAGAGGGTAACCCGTTTGTCTACGAAGTGAGCCTGGATGCTTACTCGTCGGCGCCCAACGACTTGCCCGAAGAAGAACGCACCCGCTACTACCGTGCCGAGGTGTACCTTCACAACGGGCCGCAGGAATATGACCTGATGGGCTTCACCCAGGACCAGATTACCCGGGATGTGCTCGATCAGTTCGAAAGCCATCGGCAGCTCCTTGGCCGGGTCTATAGCTGATAGTTGAGCGGGCGGCGCCCTCGCTGGCGCCGCTGTTTCAAGAGTTGAAGACGGTCAAATGTGGGAGCTGGCTTGCCTGCGATAGCAATGGTGAATCCAACATAGCTATCGCAGGCAAGCCAGCTCCCACATTGGCCCGGTTTTTTCAGTTGTTTTGCAGTGTTTGTCAGCCCAGGTTTTTGCCCAGCAGAGCGTGGTAGAGCTCACTGTCCCCCAGTATCCCCACCACCTTGTTGTTGTCGTGCAGCACCAGCTTGTTCCCCGTTTGATACCGGATCTGCAACGCATCGCGCATGCCGATGTTCGAGTCCACCAGGGTTGGTACCCGGCCCAAATCTTCCACCGCTTGCCCCGGTGCCCAGTTCTGCAAATTCATCACCACGCCGTTCTGGCGTGCGCCCTGGATGGTGTTGCCTTCAGCCAGGTCCAGCCATGAGTCGCCGCCCGGGTCCAGGCACACCGAACCATTGACCCGCGTGCAGTTATCCAGCGTGCGCATCAGGCTGCGCCCGCACAGTACGTTCAGCGGGTTGGTGTGGGCAACGAAGGTGCGCACATAGTCGTCCGCCGGGTTCAGCACGATTTCTTCCGGCACGCTGTACTGGATGATCTTGCCGTCTTTCATGATCGCGATTCGGCTGCCGAGCTTGAGTGCTTCATCGAGGTCGTGGCTGACGAACACAATGGTCTTGCTCAGCTTGCGTTGCAGTTCCAGCAGTTCATCTTGCAGGCCCTGGCGAATCAGTGGGTCGAGGGCCGAGAAAGGTTCGTCCATCAGCAGGATATCGGCGTCCATCGCCAACGCGCGGGCCAGGCCGACACGCTGCTGCATGCCGCCGGACAGCTCATCGGGCTTTTTGTTGCGCCATTGGCTCAAGCCCACCAGTTCGAGCTTTTCATCCACCAGGGTGCGCCGTTCTTTTTCCGGGCGACCCTGCATTTCCAGGCCGAAGCTGATGTTCTCGCGCACCGTCAGCCAGGGCATCAGGGCGAACTTCTGGAAGACCATGGCGATGCGCTTGGTGCGCATCATTTTCAGCTCGGCCGGGGTGCAGGAGGCGATGTCGATCTGGCGCCCTTCATGCTCCACGAACAGTTGGCCACGGCTCACGGTGTTGAGGCCGTTGATGCAGCGCAGCAGGCTCGACTTGCCGGAGCCCGACAGGCCCATCAGCACACAGATCTCGCCCTTCTCGATATCCAGGCTGGCGTTTTCAACACCGACGATCTGCCCGGTCTTTTTCAGGATTTCGTTACGGCTCATGCCCTGGTCCAGCAGCTTGAGCGCCTCGCGTGGGTCTTTGGAGAAGATCACGTCGACTTTGTCGAATCGGATAATGCTCATGCATCACCCCCTACTTTAGCGTCGGGTTGTTTGCAGATACGGTCGAGCATGATGGCGAGCAGCACGATGGCCAGGCCTGCTTCAAAGCCCAGGGCGATATCGGCCGTGTTGAGTGCATTGACCACCGGCTTGCCGAGGCCGTCGGCACCCACCAGTGCGGCAATTACCACCATCGACAACGACAGCATGATGCATTGGGTAATGCCGGCGGCGATGCTCGGCATGGCGTGGGGCAGTTCAATTCGCGAGAGCAACTGGCGGCGCGAGCAGCCAAAGGCCTTGCCAGCGTCCATCAGCTCTTGCGGCACATCGCGGATACCCAGGTAGGTCAGGCGGATCGGCGCGGCAATCGCGAACACCACCGTAGAAATCAGCCCAGGCACCACACCCAGCCCGAAGAGGGTCAGGGTAGGGATGAGGTAGACGAAGGTCGGTACGGTCTGCATCAGATCGAGTACCGGCCGCATCATGGTGTAGAACATCGGCTTGTGCGCGGCAACAATGCCCAGCGGCACGCCGATGACCACGCAGACCAGGGTCGCGAACAGCACCTGGGCGAGGGTTTCCATGGTTTCCTGCCAGTACCCAAGGTTCAGGATCAGCAGGAAGGAAGCGATGACAAAGACCGTCAGGCCCCATTTACGTTGGATAAAGTGAGCCAGCAGCGCAATCAGACCGATCAATGCCAGCGGATTGAACCAGGTCAGCGCAAACGTCACGCCGTGGATCATCGTTTCCAGTGTCGATGCGATTGCGTCGAAGTAGTTGGCACCGTTCTGGGTCAACCATTCGACGAAGGCAGCGATGTACTGGCCTAGTGGGATTTTCTGTTCAGTCAGCATGGTAGTGAATGTCCACATGCGAAGGGGGAAAACATCCCGGACCGGCTTAACGGCCCGGGATAGCGGTTACTTGTCCAGGTAGGCTTTGACGGCCTCCAGCCCTGGTTTTCCATCGACGGTGTTGACGCCTGCAAGCCAGGTGTCGAGCACTTGGGGGTTCTTCTTCAGCCACGCCTTGGCGGCGGCGTCGGGCTTCATTTTGTCGTCCAGCACATTGCCCATCAGCGTGCTTTCCATGTTCAGGGTGAACACCAGGTTTTTCAGCAACTGGCCGACGTTGCTGCATTCCTGGGTGTAGCCCTTGCGCGTATTGGTGTAGATGGTGGCCTGGCCGTAGTTGGGGCCGAACGAATCGTCCCCTCCGGTCAGGTACTTCATCTTGAAGCGGGTGTTCATCGGGTGCGGTTCCCAGCCGAGGAACACGATGGCCTGGTTGCGCTTGGAAGCGCGTTCGACCTGGGAGAGCATGCCGGCTTCGCTGGACTCGACCACTTTGAACCCTGCGGTCTTGAGACCGAAGGCGTCTTTGTCGATCAGGGTCTGGATAGTGCGGTTGCCGTCGTTACCCGGCTCGATGCCATAAATCTTGCCGCCTAGCTCATCCTTGAATTTGGCAATATCGGCGAAGTCTTTCAGGCCTTTGTCGTACAGCGCCTCGGGCACCGCCAGGGTGTACTTGGCGTTCTCCAGGTTGGCGCGTACGGTTTCCACGGTGCCGGCATCACGGTACTGCTTGATGTCGTTTTCCATGGTCGGCATCCAGTTGCCGAGGAAGATGTCCATGTTCTTGCCGTCGGCCAGGGACTTGTAGGTCACTGGTACCGAAATCATCGTGGTGCGCGGCTTGTAGCCCAGGCCCTTGAGGATTTCGCTGGTGGTCGCGGTAGTGACGGTGATGTCGGTCCAGCCGACATCGGAGAAGTTGACGGTCTTGCACTGTTCCGGTTCTGCAGCGTTTGCCAGGGCTGGCAGACTCAACATGGCGGCCAACAACAACGAGGGTGAAGCTTTCATAAGGCTAGACTCCTGTGTTTTTTCTGGCGGCATTTGCCGCGCTTTATAAGTGTTGCGGTTGGAGCGTGCGACAACAGCTCTGGCACGGTGCCTTGCAAACGAGTCGGAACTGATCATGTACCAGTGAAAATCTGACGCCTACAGGGGGCGTCGTATCCAGTACAGGGAGGGTCGCATCCAGTACCGATGACGTCGCTTACAGGTTTTTCCGAAGGTGAAACCGCTGTTTTTACCCCTCTGCACCGTAAAAAACGGCCCAAACAGGCGATCGCACGCGAGCGACGCTGGTGAGCATGGATGCGTCGGTGTGAGACGCCGTGACGGCGGGTAAAAGCCTGATGATGCCGCCATCTAGGCGATCTGAGCGTAGCACCTCGTTCAAGCCTGGCCGTGCTTATCGAGGAGTTCTACCGCAATGGCTATCAGTGTTTTCGACCTGTTCAAGATCGGCATCGGGCCTTCGAGTTCTCACACCGTCGGCCCCATGCGCGCCGCGGCGTTGTTCGTCCAGGCGTTGCGTGAACGTGACGTGTTGGAACAAGTGCGGCGCGTCGAAGTTCAGCTCTACGGCTCGCTGTCGGCCACCGGCATCGGCCATGGCAGCGACACCGCAACCATCATGGGCCTGATGGGCGAGTGGCCCGACGCAATCGACCCATCACAGATCGGCGTGCGCATCCACACCTTGCGTGAAACCGACACTCTGCTGCTCGACGGCCGCCTGCCGGTGCCTTTCGTATGGGCGCGGGACATGCGTCTGCTCGACGAAAACCTGCCGTTCCATCCCAATGCCATGACCCTGGTGGTATGGGGCGATGACGGCGAACTGCACCGTGATACCTACTATTCGGTTGGCGGTGGTTTTGTGGTGGATGAGGCCCAGGCCCAGAGCGGGGTGGCGGACATGGACCGCACCGAACTGCCCTACGATTTCTCCAGCGCAGTGGAGCTGTTGCAGCTGTGCAAGACCCATAACCTGCGCGTCGCCGAGCTGATGCTGGCGAATGAAAAAACCTGGCGTTCCGAAGAGGAAATCCGCAGTGGCCTGATGAAGCTCTGGCGCGCCATGCAGGATTGCGTGGAGCAGGGTCTCAAGCACGAAGGCATCCTGCCCGGCGGCTTGAACGTGCGCCGCCGCGCGGCCAAGTTGCACCGCAGCTTGCAGGAACTGGGCAAACCCAATGTGATCGGCTCGACTTTGAGTGCCATGGAATGGGTGAACCTGTTCGCCCTGGCGGTCAACGAAGAGAACGCTGCCGGCGGGCGCATGGTCACGGCGCCGACCAACGGCGCGGCCGGGATCATTCCGGCGGTGCTGCACTACTTCATGAAATTCAGTGAGGAAGTCACCGAAGCCAACGTGGTCGATTATATGCTCGGCGCCGCAGCGGTCGGCATTCTGTGCAAGAAGAACGCCTCGATCTCCGGGGCCGAAGTTGGCTGCCAGGGCGAGGTCGGTTCCGCCTGTGCCATGGCCGCGGCCGGCTTAGCCGAGATTCTCGGCGCCACGCCGGAGCAGGTGTGCAACGCTGCTGAAATCGGCCTGGAACACAACCTCGGCCTGACATGCGACCCGGTAGGCGGGCTGGTGCAGGTGCCGTGCATCGAGCGCAATGCGATTGCGGCGGTCAAGGCGATCAACGCGGCGCAAATGGCCCTGCGTGGCGACGGCCAGCACTTTATCTCGCTGGACCGGGTGATCCGTACCATGCGCGATACCGGCGCGGATATGCATGACAAGTACAAAGAGACCTCGCGGGGCGGGTTGGCAGTGAGTGCTGTTGAGTGCTGAGACCGAGTCGCCTGCATCGGGGGCAAGCCCCCTCCCACATTTTGATCTGTGAACAGGGTCCAAAGGTGGGAGGGGGCTTGCCCCCGATAGCGGTGGTCCGGTCAACACTGCTCAAAAAGTGAACATTCCAACCAAAAACGCCACCTTTTAGCGCGTCGCAAATAGATAAGTAGCTTCCGAACTATTCCTACACGGTCACCCGCGCAATGTGCTTTGGGTGACAGACTTCTCCTACGCTCGCAAAGCGCCTTCCCACAAGTGCTACCGATCTGCTCACACCCCTTGAACATCACTCGTTATGCGACCTGTCGGGCACCCCAGGCGCGGGCTTATATAGACGCGTCAACAGGTCGTTTTCAGGAGTTATTGAATAGCCATCCAATTTAGGCATGGCATTTGCTCTATCAACTCAAAGCGTCGCCTTCCTGAGGGCGACCGCCATAACAAGAGCCTCGCCTGAGGCCAACACCCGCTTTGTGTGAGGAGATACCGCGATGACGTCGTTCAACTCCGGGGCCCAACCCCAGAACCGTGCGCCTCAATCCATCGGCTTTTTGCTGCTGGACAATTTCACGCTGATTTCCCTGGCTTCGGCAGTGGAACCGCTGCGCATGGCCAACCAGTTGTCCGGGCGCGAGCTGTATCGCTGGACGACCCTGAGCGTCGACGGCAACCAGGTATGGGCCAGCGATGGCCTGCAGATCACCCCCGATGCCTCCATGCATAAAGCGCCGGCCCTGGACATTGTCATCGTGTGCGGCGGCGTGGGTATTCAACGCACCGTCACCCGTGAGCATGTGTCGTGGCTGCAAAGCCAGGCGCGCCAGTCCCGGCGCCTCGGCGCGGTGTGCACCGGCAGCTGGGCCCTGGCTTGCGCGGGTTTGCTCGACGGTTTT
Source organism: Pseudomonas libanensis (assembly GCF_001439685.1). Taxonomy (GTDB): domain Bacteria; phylum Pseudomonadota; class Gammaproteobacteria; order Pseudomonadales; family Pseudomonadaceae; genus Aquipseudomonas; species Aquipseudomonas libanensis. Next base: position 137,212 of record NZ_JYLH01000015.1, on the reverse strand, counting down.
GATTGCAGTGTGCACTGGGAATGCCTGGCGTCGATGCAGGAAGCCTTCCCGCGGGTGTCCATGAGCACACGCCTGTTCACCCTCGACCGCAACCGCTTCACCAGCTCCGGTGGCACCGCGCCGCTGGACATGATGCTGCACCTGATCAGCCGCGACCACGGGCGTGAATTGTCGGCGGCGATCTCCGAGATGTTCGTGTACGAGCGCATCCGCAACGAACAGGATCACCAGCGCGTGCCACTCAAGCACATGCTCGGCACCAACCAGCCGAAGCTGCAGGAAATCGTCGCGCTGATGGAAGCCAATCTGGAAGAGCCGATCGACCTGGATGAACTGGCGGTATATGTCGCCGTGTCGCGCCGGCAGTTGGAGCGGCTGTTCCAGAAATACTTGCACTGCTCGCCTTCGCGCTACTACCTCAAGCTGCGCCTGATCCGCGCACGGCAACTGCTCAAGCAGACGCCGATGTCGATCATCGAAGTCGCCTCGGTGTGCGGGTTTGTGTCTACGCCGCACTTTTCCAAGTGCTATCGCGAATATTTCGGCATTCCACCACGGGATGAGCGCGTCGGCTCCAACACCACCCAGCAAGTGGCGATGATGCCGATTCCGCCGGCACTGGTGTTGTCACCGTTGTCGGGGCCGATGTCGGCGTTGAGCCAGGCGCGCAATGAGTCGACGTTTGCCAGTGTAAGGCTCTAAACCGAGCCGTCTGCATCGCAGGCAAGCCAGCTCCCACCTTGGAATGCGTTGTTCTGTGGGAGCTGGCTTGCCTGCGATAGCGGTATTTTCAGACGCCGGAGCTCTGTTTGAACTGCATCAGCGCCGGCAACAACTGCTTGTCGATCGCCTGGCGCACCGCCGGCAAAATCGTCGCACTGCCGCTGTACATCTTTTCAACCATGCCCTTGAGCGCCTTGGCCCGCGCCTCGCTCAAACCGCGTACAGCACACTCGCAAGCCTGCTCGGCGGTGGTACCGCTGGACACTTCAAAACCCAGCGAGCGTAGTTGGCTCAGCAGGTCATCCTGGTCAATCAAATCCGCGTGCATCATGACGTTCATCCTGGTGTAGGGAGCGGGAACTGACTTGGATTCTGGTAGGCCCCCGGCCGGTCGGCAAGGGCAGAATCAACGAATGGCTCGGATGGCTATGAACAGGTCGTTTTCGGGTCACTCACCTTTAGAAGGATTCGGCACACTCAATCCCAGGCACGCAGCTTGACGGTTTGGTCACCCTCGGGATGCACGGCTCACACAAGGCACTCTGCCCCGTTCCAGTCACGGCTGGACCGGGGCTTTTTTTGGCTCAGTTCCTGACCGGCAAACCGATGACGCGGCCGAGGAGGGCAGGTTTTGGCAGCTCGGCCTGTTCGGCGCTGATGGCGGCGAGTTTGCCCAGCGTGGCCGCAGTGAACGGCGTCGCGTGCGGGCCGGCGAGGTCAACGTGCAGCAACATCTGTTCGTTACCCGCCAGCTCGCGGTCCTCGCCCACTCGATACAGGCTGTGGTAGAGGTGCAGGCGCTTGGCGTCGTGGGCGATCAGTTGGGTGCGCACCTCCACCTCGGCGTCGAGCTTCACTTCGTGCAGGTAGTTCAGGTGCAGCTCCAGGGTGAACAACGAATGACCGCTGGCTTCACGGTTGTCGCTGTCCAGGCCCAGAGTGTCCATCAGCGCGTCGGTGGCGTAGCTGAAGATCAGCAGGTAGAACGCGTCGCGCAGGTGGCCGTTGTAATCGACCCAGTCGGGCAGGATGTTCGTGGTGTAGGTGGTGAGTGCGGGCATGGCATGAGTCCAATTCAGCGTGCGGTCAAATGTGGGAGCTGGCTTGCCTGCGATAGCAATGGTGAGGCCAACACCGCCATCGCAGGCAAGCCAGCTCCCACAGGGTTATTCGGCGAAGCTCATGCCGTGCTTGGCCTTGGTTGTTTTTACGGCTTCCAGCACCGCCAGCAGGCAATCATCACGATAGCGCTCCAGCGCCGAAATGCTGTGGTTACCTAACTGTTTGCTGGTGCCATCGACCACATCATCAATCAGTTTTTCAGTCAGTTCAGGTGCCGGTAGATAAGTCCACGGCAACTGCAACGCCGGCCCGAACTGTGCCATGAAGTGGCGCATGCCGGCATCACCGCCCGCCAGGGTGTAGGTGAGGAAGGTGCCCATGAACGACCAGCGCAAGCCGGCACCAAAGCGAATCGCGTCATCAATTTCACCAGTGGTCGCCACGCCGTCATTGACCAGGTGCAGCGCCTCACGCCATAGCGCTTCGAGCAAGCGGTCAGCGATAAACCCAGGTACTTCCTTGCGCACATGCAGCGGGCGCATGCCGAGGGCTTCATACACCTTGATTGCAGCCTGGATCGCTTCGAGGGTGGTGTTTTTGCCGCCGACCACTTCCACCAACGGCAGCAGGTAGACCGGGTTGAACGGGTGGCCGACGACGCAGCGTTCCGGGTGGGTCGAGCCTTCATAGAATTCGCTCGGCAACAGCCCGGACGTGCTCGAACCGATCAGCGCATTGGGCTTGGCTGCCGCGCTGATCTGGCTATGCAATTGCAGCTTGAGCTCCAGGCGTTCCGGGGCGCTTTCCTGGATGAAGTCGGCGTCTTTGACGCATTCCTCGATGGTGCTGACAAAGCGCAGGCGATCCTGGGATGCACCGGGTGCCAGGCCTTGTTGTTCAAGGGCGCCCCAGGCATTGGCGACACGTTTGCGCAAGGCCGCTTCGGCACCGGGCGCTGGGTCCCAGGCGACCACATCCAGGCCGTGGGCGAGGGCGCGGGATACCCAGCCGCTGCCGATGACACCGCTGCCCAACGCAGCAAAGGTTTTGATTTCGGTGATAAAGCGCATGGCATATTCCTAAAGTGTTCGATGATCCTTTGTGGGAGCCGGGCTTGCCCGCGATGGCGGCATTCCAGGCTACAAAGATGTGGCGGATGTACTGGCCTCATCGCGGGCAAGCCCGGCTCCCACAGGGTTGTGTGGTGTCTGTGTTAGCCGCGTTGGGTCAGGCCCATCTTGATGCGGGCCTCGGCTGGGGTCAGGACTCTCGCGCCTAACCGGCTGAGGATTTCACTGGCGCGTTCCACCAACTGGGCGTTGGTGGCGAGCACGCCTTTGTCCAGCCACAGGTTGTCTTCCAAGCCGACCCGTACATTGCCGCCCAGCAGCACCGCTTGCGCGGCCATCGGCATCTGCATGCGCCCAATCCCGAAGCCGGCCCACACCGCGTCGGCGGGCAGGTTGTCGACCATGGCTTTCATGGTGGTGGTGTCGGCCGGCGCGCCCCAGGGGATGCCCAGGCACAGTTGGAACAGCGGGTTATCGAGCAGGCCTTCCTTGATCATCTGCTTGGCAAACCACAGGTGGCCGGTGTCGAAGATTTCCAGCTCGGCCTTTACGCCCAGCGCCTGGATGCGCTTGGCACCGGCCCGCAGTTGCGCCGGAGTGGACACGTAAATGGTGTCGCCATCGCCGAAATTGAGGGTGCCGCAGTCCAGGGTGCAGATCTCCGGCAGCAGCTCTTCGACGTGGGCCAGACGGGTCAGCGGGCCGACCAGGTCGGTGTTGGGACCGAACGCCATTGGGTTTTCGCCGCCGCCAATCTCCAAGTCGCCGCCCATGCCGGCGGTGAGGTTGACGATGATGTCGATGTCGGCCTCACGGATGCGCTCCATCACTTCGCGGTACAGCGCCACGTCGCGGCTGAACTTGCCGGTTTGCGGATCGCGCACATGGCAATGCACCACGGTGGCGCCGGCCTTGGCGGCCTCCACGGCAGCGGCGGCGATTTGTTTGGGAGTGACCGGCACGTTGGGGCTTCTGGCGGTCGTGTCGCCAGCACCGGTGAGTGCGCAGGTGATGATGACGTCGTGGTTCATGGGCGGTTCCTTACAGGCGTGGTGGTGCCGTTCGCAGCCGTTGCGGGTTGCGAAGCGGTGATGAAAAAAAGGTTATTGGCTGGTCAATTGCAGATTGGTCGCAGCCGGTTTGCCGTCAAAGGTGGTCACGCCTTCCAGCCAGCGCGCCTGGTCCTGCGGGTGATCCTTGAGCCACTGCCTGGCGGATTCGATGGCGTCCTTGTGTTCCAGCAGCGGCTGCATCATCCGGCTCTCGTCGGCGGCGCTGAAGGTCAGGTTGGTCAGCAGTTTGTGCACATTGGGGCACTGCTCGGCATAGGACGGCGCGGTCACGGTCCAGACGGTGGCCTTGCCTTCGTTCGGGCCCAGGGCATCTTCGCTGCCGCTGAGGTAGGTCATCGCCACGTTGATGTTCATCGGGTGCGGCGCCCAACCGAAGAACACCACGGCTTCCTTGCGCCGCACGGCGCGGTCCACGGCGGCGAGCATGCCGGCCTCGCTGGACTCCACCAGCTGGAACTTGCCCAGGCCGAACTGGTTCTTGGCGATCATCGCCTTGATCTGGGTGTTGGCGCCGGAACCTGGCTCAATGCCGTAGATCTTGCCGCCCAGCTCTTTTTCGAACCTGGCGATGTCGGCGAAGGTTTTCAGGCCCTTGTCCGCCAGGTAGGTGGGCACCGCCAGGGTGGCGCGGGCGTCTTCCAGGCTGGGCTTGTCGAGGACCTTGACCTGCTTGGCCTCGACGAACGGCGTGATGGTCTGCGTCATCAGCGGGTTCCAGTAGCCGAGGAACAGGTCCAGGCGCCGGTCGCGGATCCCGGCGAAGATGATTTGCTGGGAGGCGCTGGTTTGCTTGGTCTTGTAGCCGAGGCCGTCGAGCAGCACTTGAGTCATGGCGCTGGTGGCGATGACGTCGGTCCAGTTCACCACGCCCATGCGCACGTTCTGGCAAGAAGCGGCGTCCGCTGCCATGACGTGGGTACTCAAAATAGCGCTGGCGCTGAGTGCAAGCGCACAGCGGCTGATCAGTCGGTTCATGGTGGATCCCTCGGCAGGTCGTTATTGTGGGGTCCGGCGTCTTTGTGCGCCGTGGCATCAAGTTACGCAGCTTGAATGCCAACAAAACGCACGGCGGCGACCGACTCTTGCACTGCAGCGACCTGCACTCTTGAATGGCTGGTTGAACTGGCGTATCACAGTGACCACGCTGCCCGTCCTACGAGAGCGCCACCATGTCCCAGGATTTCTACTTCCTGCTGATGCCGGGTTTCTCTGCAATCGGCTTTATCTCCGCGCTGGAACCGCTGCGAGTCGCCAACCGCTTTCGCGGCGAGCTGTACCGCTGGCACATCTTGAGCGCCGATGGCGGCGCGGTGCTGGCAAGCAATGGCATGTCGGTCAACGCTGACGCCGCGTTGGAGCCGCTGAAAAAAGGCGCGACGTTGTTGGTGGTGGCCGGTTTCGAACCTCTTCAGTTCGCTACTCCCGTGCTGGAACACTGGCTGCGCCGTCTCGATCATGACGGCGTGACCCTCGGCGCCATCGACACCGGTGCCTGCGTGCTGGCCGAAGCAGGCCTGCTCGATGGTCACCGCCTGACCTTGCACTGGGAAGCCATCGATGCCTTCAAGGAGTCCTATCCACACCTGAGCGTGACCCAGGAACTTTTCGAAATCGACCGCCGCCGCATTACCTGCGCCGGCGGCACCGCGTCCATCGACTTGATGCTCGACCTGATCGCCCAGGCCCACGGCCCGGAGCTGGCGATCCAGGTTTCCGAGCAATTCGTACTCGGCCGCATCCGCCCCCGCAAGGACCACCAGCGCATGCAGATCGCCACGCGCTACGGCATCAATAACAAGAAACTGGTGCACGTGATCGGCGAAATGGAGCAGCACACCGAACCGCCTTTGAGCACCCTGGCCCTGGCCGAGGCGATCAAGGTTACCCGGCGCCAGCTGGAACGGCTGTTTCGTCTGCACCTGAACGATACGCCGAGCAACTTCTACCTCGGCCTGCGCCTGGAGAAAGCCCGGAAACTGCTGCGCCAGAGCGGCATGAGTGTGCTGGAGGTGAGCATTGCGTGTGGGTTTGAGTCGCCGTCGTATTTCACCCGTAGCTATCGAGCCAGGTTTGCCAAGTGCCCGCGGGAGGATCGGCGACGGGAGGTGGTTTGACGGACAATTATAGTCAATTATACTCTTAGCTATAATTTATAGTCCTTTCCATAATTGAGTATAAAACCATGTCCAAGCACAGCGGCTTTGTGTTTCGCCGCCCCACCCTGGCAAGCAGTATTGCCGATGGCCTAGTGGGGGCCGGTATTCAGGATTTCACCTCCGGCCTGTTTCTCGCGGCGCCCCGACGCACGGGCAAAAGCACTTTTCTGCGCGAAGACCTGATTCCGGAATGTCAGCTCCGGGGCTGGCTGGCGGTGTATGTCGACCTTTGGGCCGACAAGGAAAAAGACCCCGCCGAGCTGATCGCCAGTGCTATCGCCGGTGCCTTGGTGCCCTTTGAAAAGGGCGTCCGCAAGCTGGCGAAAAATATCGGTATCGAAAAACTCAGTTTTCTACGCACGTTGTCCTGGGATTTCACCACGCCGCAACTACCGGCCGGGGCGACGCTTACGCAAGCGCTGGAATTACTCCACAGCGCCGCCGAAAAAACCGTGGTGCTGGTGATCGACGAAGCGCAACACGCGCTGACCACTGAGGCTGGCCTTAACTCCATGTTCGCGCTCAAGGCCGCGCGCGATCAGCTTAACCAGGGCCGTGAAGGCGAGGGCAGTGGCTTGCACCTGGTGTTCACTGGCTCTAATCGCGACAAGCTCGCGCATTTGGTGCTGGGTAAAAGCCAACCGTTTTTCGGCTCCAGCATCACGCCGTTCCCCTTGCTGGGCAAGGAATTCACCCAGGCTTACACGACTCACCTCAATGCCCATCTGGCCAAGACCAACCAGTTCAAAGCGGCGGATATCGACGAAGCGTTTGAGTTGGTAGGCCGTCGTCCCGAGATGCTGCGCACCATCATTGGTGAAGTGGCGCTGGAACTGGGGGAGGCGAGCAACCTGGGCCAACTGTTGCACAGTCGCGCCGAACTGCTACGCGCCGGGGTGTGGTCCGAATTCGAAAGCGCCTGGAACGCCCTGACCGTCCCGCAACGTGCCGTTTTGGAAGTGATGGTGGAGCGTTCACACGCCAATGAGCCATTCGCGCCATTCACCGACAGCACCCTTACGGCGGTCAGCAAGAAACTGGAGGATATGGGCAGTGACGTGGTGCCGGGCACCCAGACCATCCAGGCGTGTATCGATGCCTTGCGCGACAAGGAGCTGGTGTGGAAGTCGAGCCGGGGGGGCTATGCCTTGGAGGACAAGTCGTTCGGTGATTGGCTACGGCATAAAAGTCGTACATCACACTAAGACAGCATCAGACATATTTGTAAGGAGCCTCCCAAAAGCTGTCGGAAGTTTCTTGTTTTTTGCTGTTAACTACGACCTATAGAAAGAGCCTGCTAACGTCCAAGGGTCTCCATGTTGCTTCTGGCCAAGTGCTTTGAAAATCAAAGCGCATACGTCAGGAGCGCCACTACGTAACCCCTGAGAGGTTGGCATGCTGAAAAAATTCGTTGCTGCGATGGCCCTCGTTTCCACTCCGCTGTGGGCTGCCCAGGCGCCAGCGCCTTTTATTGGCGCCGATTACAGCGGGCGTTATGAATGTAACGGCCAGGACAAACACATCGGTAACTTCAAGGGCGTTGTCGAGATGAAACTCGATGCCAAGCAAAGCACTGGCAAGTACGCCGCCTATACCTTCACCCTGACCCTGGAGGACAAGTCCCGCTATGAAGGCATGGCCGCCGGCACCTCGGATACGCTGGGCATCTACTTTGCCCACACCGACCCGGCCTTGAAAGACTTTGGCGTGGGCGTGGCACAAGTGACACCGACCCCGGAAGGCAAGGTGTCCTTCGTCAAGTATTACTACGGCCCTGAATACGAAGGCGGCGGGCACGGCCTGGAGCACTGCGTCAAAAGCTGATGTGCGGTTATTTCTTCATCAGGCATGAGCACGCGGTCTTATAGGCCTCGTGCTGATATTTGTTGAGCGTCGCCGGCAGATCAAAGGTGTGCTTCTTGTTTTGCGCGTTGATGGTCTGCGGCGACAGCAGCGTCACCTCAACCCCCTCCAGTAATTGGAACACCCCTTCAATCTTGAACGTCGTCGGGCCGCCGGCGAACTCGCCTTTTTTGCTGCGTTTCTTGATGGCAATACGCGTAATGCCGTTGCCTTGGACGAACGCCTTCACTTGGGCGGCGAAGGCTTTGACGTTGGCCGCTTCATCGTCATCGTCGAGAGCGAGTTTCTTGGTTGTCAGGGCGACATGGGTCAGTGCCTGGTTGTCCAGGGCGGCGAGGGCGATGATGGCTTCGCTGCCTTTGATTTCGATGCCGCAGAGAGTCATGGCGTAGCCTTGGGCGGATGAGGAGGGCGTGAATGGTAACAGGCCCGGTATTGTTAGTAGGAGTTGACCACCCGTCGGAGACAGCGCTGAAACTGTCAGTTCTGACAGTAGAACTCACTGGGCCCCTCACCTACATTCCACATAAGAACCCTATTGCGGTTCCATGCCTTTCCTCTAAGGGAGTTGCGCAATGAATATACGCAAGGAAATCCGAACACTGAGCCCGTCGGAGAAGCTGGCTTTTACTAATGCCCTGCTGAAGCTCAGGGAGGGCGAGGCGGGGGCCACCCAGTACGACAGGTATGTTCATTGGCACCACGCCGTGATGAAGCCTACGGTTCATCCCTATGAACCCCAAGATCCCGACTATCGTAACGGCGCTCACTTGGGGCCGGCTTTTTTACCGTGGCACCGTGAGATGCTGTTGCAATTGGAGTCCGAACTGCAGGCTATCGACTCAAATATCACGCTGCCTTACTGGGATTGGACGCTGGACGCAGCAGATCCTGAAAAATCCCCAGTTTGGAGCGCCGACCTGATGGGGGGCAATGGTGCTGCTAACGACGGGTTCAATGTACAAATCGGACCCTTCGCATACCGATATGGCGGTTGGCCGGTGCCCGCGTATCCGCAAGACGGCTTGTCTGGGCCAGGTTTGAAACGCCAGTTTTCAACACTGGTCAACTCGCTACCGACGGCTACCGACTTGAAGATGGCAATGAATGAAGGCCTGTATGACGAACCGAACTACAACGCTAGCCCCTTTAACCGGGGATTCAGAAACCGACTGGAAGGTTGGATTACTCAGAAGGGCGACCCGCAAGTCACCACCCCCGGCTCGCAGTTGCACAACCGAGTCCATTTGTGGATTGGTGGAAACATGTTGGCAATGACGTCCCCCGAGGATCCGGTGTTTTTCCTGCATCACTGCTTTATCGACAAGATCTGGGCCGATTGGCAGGCGCAGATGATGTTGGATAAACCCGCCCAGGCGCCTCATTACTGCCCAATGGAAGGGGGGCCAGCCGGGCACAATTACGATGATGTGATCAAGCCCTGGACTCGTCGGATCCGTGACGTGATGGATATCAGCACCCTGGGATATACCTACGAGCCCGCTACGCCATTGACCAAGAGGCCGTTCAAGTCACCTTTCATGGCTTGAGCATTGGCAATGCCATTTGCGCATTGAGTGCGGGAATGGCATCAATCCTGCCCAATCGACTCCAAAAACTCCGACCGTTCATCACTCATCCGCGCAAGGCAATCATTCTGCGCAATCGCGTATTCCTTGCTGCCATTCACCGCCGGGAAGGTGTCCACCGCGCAATCGGCGTCACGCAGTTTTTCCCACTTCTGCTGGGCGTCCTTCAGACGAGCGGTAATGTCGGCCAGCTTGGTCTTGTCGCTGCCATAGATCGAGCCCATGCGCTCTAACAGCCCCTGGTAGTTATCCTTGAGCAGTTGTTCGGCGGTGGTTTTGTTGTAGGCGGCGCAGGCCAGGGTCTGTTTGTCGTTTTCGATGCCGTCGCACGGTGTGCTGTCGGTGTCTTCGGCTGCGTGGGCGGTGGTTGCGATGAGTGCCAAAGCCAGGAAAATCGATTTCATTGCGCCGTCTCATATCAGGTGATGCGCAATTCTGGCTCAAGCGTCAGACAAAGAACAGCCGCCCAGCAGGCATGTCTACATAGCCTTTGTCGCGGATTGACGCTTTCGGCAATTCCCCTGTCGTTTTTGCACCCGGCTCCGTCGATCCCTGGGCATATGCTGGCCCCAAAGCGCCGGCACACGATTCGGCGCATGAATCGCCAATAAGGGGACGCCTGATGAGCCCAGCCGAATTGCACGCCGACAGCATCGTTATCGACGGGCTGATCATTGCCAAGTGGAATCGCGACCTGTTCGAGGATATGCGCAAGGGTGGCCTGACCGCCGCCAACTGCACCGTGTCGGTGTGGGAGGGGTTCCAGGCCACGATCAATAACATTGTTGCCAGCCAGACCCTGATCCGTGAGAACAGCGACCTGGTGATCCCGGTAAAAACCACCGCTGACATCCGCCGCGCCAAGGAACAAGGCAAGACCGGCATCATCTTCGGCTTCCAGAATGCCCATGCGTTTGAAGACCAGCTCGGCTACGTGGAGATCTTCAAGCAGCTCGGCGTAGGGGTGGTGCAGATGTGCTACAACACCCAGAACCTGGTGGGCACCGGTTGCTACGAGCGCGATGGCGGCCTGTCAGGTTTCGGTCGCGAAATCGTCGGCGAGATGAACCGCGTGGGCATCATGTGCGACCTGTCACACGTCGGATCGAAAACCTCCGAAGAGGTGATTCTCGAATCGAAAAAGCCGGTGTGTTACTCCCACTGCCTGCCGTCGGGCCTCAAGGAGCATCCGCGCAACAAATCCGATGAAGAGCTCAAGTTCATCGCCGACCACGGCGGTTTTGTCGGCGTGACCATGTTCGCGCCGTTCCTGGCCAAGGGTATCGACTCGACCATCGACGACTACGCCGAAGCCATCGAATACACCATGAATATCGTCGGCGAAGACGCTATCGGCATCGGCACCGACTTCACCCAGGGCCATGGCCAGGATTTCTTTGAAATGCTGACCCATGACAAGGGCTATGCGCGCCGCCTGACCAGCTTTGGCAAGATCATCAATCCGCTGGGCATCCGCACCGTGGGCGAGTTCCCCAACCTCACCGAAACCCTGCTCAAGCGCGGCCACCCCGAGCGTGTCGTGCGCAAGATCATGGGCGAGAACTGGGTCAACGTGCTCAAGGACGTCTGGGGCGAATAAGCCACCGCTGACACTTCTTTTCCCCCGGCCATCCGACGCCGGGGGCATCAAAACAAATTTTCTGGAGTTTAGTTTCCATGGCCAAGATCGCCCCGCAATTGCCTATCGAAGTCGACAGCGAAACCGGTGTCTGGACCTCTGACGCCCTGCCAATGCTGTACGTGCCGCGGCATTTCTTCGTCAATAACCACATGGGTATCGAAGAAGTACTGGGTGCCGACGCCTATGCCGAAATCCTTTATAAGGCCGGCTACAAATCTGCCTGGCACTGGTGTGAAAAGGAAGCCGAATGCCACGGCCTGGAAGGTGTCGCGGTGTTCGAGCACTACATGAAGCGCCTGTCGCAGCGCGGCTGGGGCCTGTTCAAGATCCAGGACATCGATCTGGATAAAGGCACCGCCAGCGTCAAGCTGGAGCACTCGGCGTTTGTCTACGTGTACGGCAAGGTCGGGCGCAAAGTCGACTACATGTTCACCGGCTGGTTTGCCGGTGCCATGGACCAGATTCTGCAAGCGCGCGGCAGCAACATCCGCACCGTGGCCGAACAAGTCTATGGAGGGTCCGAAGAGGGCCATGACGACGGGCTGTTCACCGTCAAGCCGTTGTAAGTCGAGGAACCCTGCCATGGCTTTCGAAGCAATGTTCGCGCCGATCCAGATCGGCAAACTGACCATCCGCAATCGCGTGCTCAGTACCGCCCACGCCGAGGTGTATGCCACCGACGGCGGCATGACCACCGACCGCTATGTGAAGTACTACGAAGAGAAAGCCAAGGGCGGTATCGGCCTGGCGATCTGCGGCGGTTCCTCGGTGGTGGCCATCGACAGCCCCCAGGAGTGGTGGAGCTCGGTGAACCTGTCCACCGACCGCATCATTCCGCACTTTCAGAACCTGGCCGACGCCATGCACAAGCATGGCGCCAAGATCATGATCCAGATTACCCACATGGGCCGTCGCTCGCGTTGGGACGGCTTCAACTGGCCGACCCTGATGTCGCCATCCGGCGTACGTGAGCCGGTGCACCGTGCCACCTGCAAGACCATCGAACCGGAAGAAATCTGGCGCGTGATCGGCAACTACGCCCAGGCTGCGCGGCGTGCCAAGGCCGGTGGCCTGGACGGTGTGGAATTGTCTGCGGTGCACCAGCACATGATCGACCAATTCTGGAGCCCGCGGGTCAACAAGCGTACGGACGAATGGGGCGGTTCTTTCGAAGGCCGTATGAAGTTCGGCCTCGAAGTGCTCAAAGCTGTGCGTGCCGAAGTGGGTGATGACTTCTGCGTGGGCATGCGCCTGTGCGGTGACGAGTTCCACCCGGACGGCCTGTCCCACGAGGACATGAAGCAGATCGCCAAGTATTACGACGACACTGGCATGCTCGATTTCATCGGCGTAGTGGGCTCGGGTTGCGACACCCACAACACCTTGGCCAACGTGATCCCCAACATGAGTTATCCACCGGAGCCATTCCTGCACTTGGCGGCCGGTATCAAGGAAGTGGTCAAGGTTCCGGTGCTGCACGCGCAGAACATCAAGGACCCGAACCAGGCCACACGTATTCTGGAAGGCGGCTATGTGGACATGGTCGGCATGACCCGTGCGCACATCGCCGACCCGCACCTGATCGCCAAGATCAAGATGGGCCAGATCGACCAGATCAAGCAGTGCGTCGGCGCCAACTATTGCATTGACCGCCAGTATCAGGGCCTGGATGTACTGTGCATCCAGAACGCCGCGACCTCCCGTGAGTACATGGGCGTGCCGCACATCATCGAAAAATCCACCGGACCCAAACGCAAAGTCGTGGTGGTCGGTGCCGGCCCGGCCGGTATGGAAGCTGCGCGCGTCGCCGCCGAACGTGGCCACGACGTGACCCTGCTCGAGAAGAAAGAATTTATTGGCGGGCAGATCACCACTGCCTCGAAAGCCCCGCAACGCGACCAGATCGCCGGCATTACGCGCTGGTACCAACTGGAGCTGGCACGTTTGAAAGTCGACCTGCGCCTGGGCGTGGCGGCGGATGCCGAGACCATCCTGGACCTGCGTCCGGATGTGGTAGTGCTGGCTGTCGGCGGGCATCCGTTCATCGAACAGAACGAGCACTGGGGCGCCGCCGAAGGTTTGGTGGTGAGCAGTTGGGATGTACTCGACGGCAAAGTCGCGCCAGGCAAGAACGTGCTGGTGTACGACACCATCTGTGAATTCACCGGCATGTCGGTGGCCGACTTCCTGGCCGACAAAGGCTGCCAGGTGGAAATCGTCACCGATGACATCAAGCCCGGCGTGGCGATTGGCGGTACGTCGTTCCCGACTTACTACCGCAGCATGTACCCCAAGGAAGTGATCATGACCGGCGACATGATGCTGGAAAAGGTCTATCGCGAGGGCGACAAGCTGGTGGCTGTGCTGGAGAACGAATACACCGGCGCCAAAGAGGAGCGGGTGGTCGACCAGGTGGTGGTGGAGAACGGCGTACGTCCGGACGAGGCCATTTACTACGGGCTCAAGGAAGGTTCGCGCAACAAGGGTCAGATCGACGTTGAAGCGTTGTTTGCGATCAAGCCGCAGCCGTGCTTGAGCGAGGCGGGCGAGGGGTACTTGCTGTTCCGCATTGGTGACTGTGTGGCCCAGCGCAATACCCATGCCGCCATCTATGACGCCCTGCGCTTGTGCAAGGATTTCTAAGCCGACACCGAACCAAAACGTGGACTCGGTTCAAATGTGGGAGGGGGCTTGCCCCCGATGGCGGAGTGTCAGTTGATAAGGCTGTAGCTGAACCACCGCTATCGGGGGCAAGCCCCCTCCCACATTCAAGGCCAGTTTCACAGTAGACCTGAGTGGTCTGTGGGAGCTTCACCATGTTGAACACCTTGCTGCCTATTCTTTTGTTTGCCGCCCTGGGCCTTGCCGTCCTTGGCGCACTGCGCCGCGTGAACATGTGGCGCCGTGGCCGCTCGTCCAAAGTCGACCTGTTGGGCGGCCTTTTGGCCATGCCCAAGCGCTACATGGTCGACCTGCACCACGTGGTCGCCCGTGACAAATACATCGCCAACACCCACGTAGCGACGGCGCTGGGCTTCGTGCTGTCGGCGCTGCTGGCGATTGTGGTGCACGGTTTCGGCCTGCAGAGCCGCATTCTTGGTTATGCGCTGCTGCTGGCGTCGACATTGATGTTTGTCGGCGCGATCTTCATGTACCTGCGCCGTCGCAATCCGCCTGCCCGCCTGTCCAAAGGCCCGTGGATGCGTCTGCCGAAAAGCCTGATGGCTTTTTCGGTGAGCTTCTTCCTGGTGACCTTGCCGGTGGCCGGGATCCTGCCGGCGGACTTCGGCGGTTGGCTGCTCGCTGCGCTATTGAGCGTGGGCGTGTTGTGGGGCGTGTCCGAAATGTTCTTCGGCATGACCTGGGGCGGGCCAATGAAGCACGCCTTCGCCGGTGCCCTGCACCTGGCCTGGCACCGTCGCGCCGAGCGCTTTGGCGGTGGCCGCTCCACCGGTTTGAAACCGTTGGACCTGAGCGATAAAACCGCGCCGCTGGGTGTGGAAAAACCCAAGGATTTCACCTGGAACCAACTGCTTGGTTTCGACGCCTGCGTACAGTGCGGCAAATGCGAGGCGGCGTGCCCGGCGTTTGCTGCCGGCCAGCCGCTGAACCCGAAAAAACTCATCCAGGACATGGTGGTCGGCCTGGCCGGCGGCACCGATGCCAAGTTCGCCGGCAGCCCGTATCCGGGCAAACCCGTAGGCGAGCATGGCGGCAATCCTCATCAACCGATCGTCAACGGCCTGGTGGACGCCGAGACGTTGTGGTCGTGCACCACCTGCCGTGCCTGCGTGGAGGAGTGCCCGATGATGATCGAGCACGTGGATGCCATCGTCGACATGCGCCGTCACCTGACCCTGGAAAAAGGCGCCACGCCGAACAAGGGCGCCGAAGTCCTGGAAAACCTGATCGCCACCGATAACCCAGGCGGCTTCGCACCTGGCGGCCGCCTGAACTGGGCCGCGGACTTGAACCTGCCGCTGCTCAGCGACAACGGTAGCTGCGAGGTGCTGTTCTGGGTCGGTGACGGTGCCTTCGACATGCGCAACCAACGTACCCTGCGCGCATTCGTCAAAGTGCTGAAAGCCGCCAAGGTCGACTTCGCGGTACTCGGCCTGGAAGAACGCGACAGCGGTGATGTGGCGCGGCGCCTCGGCGATGAAGCGACATTCCAGCTGCTGGCCACGCGCAATATCCAGACCCTGGCCAAGTACAGCTTCAAGCGCATCGTCACCTGCGATCCGCACAGCTTCCATGTGCTGAAAAACGAATACGGCGCCTTCAACGGCAACTACCGCGTGCAGCATCACAGCACCTTCATGGCCGAGCTGATCGGCGATGGCGCGCTGAACCTGGGCCAGCACAAGGGCAATAGCGTGACCTACCACGACCCTTGTTACCTGGGCCGCTACAACGGCGAATACGAGGCGCCGCGCCAAGTGCTGCGGGCGCTCGGCATCGAGGTCAAGGAAATGCAACGTTCGGGCTTCCGTTCGCGCTGCTGTGGTGGCGGTGGCGGCGCGCCGATCACCGATATTCCCGGCAAGCAACGTATCCCGGATATGCGCATGGATGACATCCGCGAAACTGGTGCCGAGCTGGTGGCTGTAGGTTGCCCGCAATGCACGGCGATGCTTGAGGGCGTGGTCGAACCACGCCCATTGATCAAAGACATCGCGGAGCTGGTGGCCGACGCTTTGCTTGAGGACCCGGCACCGGTCAAGACCCCGATCAAACGTGAACCTGCGGAGGTGCACTGATGAGCGACATTATCCGCCGCGACCCACGGGCCGAATGGATCGCCCGTAACCGCCTGCACCCGCTGCATACGGCCATGCAGCCGGTACAACACAGTTGGATGGGCCCTAACGGGATCATCCGCAAGAATGTGCATGGCGTCGGTTTTATCGGCCCCAACGGCATCAAGCGTATCGACCGCAGCGGCGCCCAGCAGGGCGGCGCAGCCAAGCGCACGGCAGCCGTAGAAGTGCAATTGCCGCTGCATCAGGTGCCTGCGCCGGCGTTCTACATCAACGTAGTGCCGGACATGGTCGGTGGCCGCCTGAGCAGCCACGACCGTGACTTGCTCGGCCTGGCGCGGCAACTGGCCGGCAGCGACGGCGCAGTGCTGGCGGTGGTGTTCGGCGAACACAAGGAAGCCGGGTTTTCCACCGCCGGTGTCGACCGCCTGCTGGTGCTGGAGGGCCATGAATTCGACGGTTATTCACCCGAGCAACGTGTGCAAGGTCTGCGTGCTGTGGATAACCAGTTCAACCCGCGTCACTGGTTGCTGCCGGATAGCCGCAGTGGCGGTGGCGAGTTGGGCCGGCGCTTCGCCGCCAGCCTCAAGGAGCGCCCAGCCACGCGGGTGTGGCAAATCAAGGAGCAGACCTGCATCGGCCGTGCCGGCGCAGGTCAGGAAGACTTGGCCCGACCACTGCCACGCCTGATTCTGGCTGCTGCCGAATGTGCCGATCCGGTCAGTGATACACGCCATGAAGTGTTGCCCGTGGAGTTATCCACAAGCCTGGCGCGCAGCCTGCCACGCATCGAAGATCTCGGCGCGGTAGCGGTGGACCCGGCGGCGATTCCGATGGCCGAGGCCGAGTTCATTTTCTCCGGTGGCAACGGCGTGAAGGACTGGGCGCTGTTCCACCAGACCGCCGCGGCACTGGGCGCCACCGAAGGCGCCTCGCGGGTAGCGGTGGACGATGGCTTCATGGCGCGTGATCGGCAGGTGGGTGCCAGCGGCACCTGGGTCACGGCAAGGGTGTATGTGGCCGTGGGCATCTCCGGGGCGATCCAGCACCTGCAAGGCATCGGTGCCTGCGACAAGGTGGTGGCAATCAACCTCGACCCGGGGTGCGACATGATCAAGCGTGCCGACCTGTCGGTAATCGGCGAGAGCGCCGCGATTCTGCAAGCCTTGATCGAGGCGGTCGAGGCCTACCGCAACGGCGCCAAGCGTGATGCAGCTTAAGGATATGACCATGACGAGCAATGTAATCAGCCTGGTGTCCATCGGCGCCCACCCTACCTCCGGGCGACCACGGCGTGCCGAGCAGGACGCGCGCGCCGTCGAGCTGGGCCTGCAGTTGGCCGGAGATAAGTTGCAAGTGCTGCACGCTGGCAACATCGCCGAGCCGACCTTGCGCAGCTATCTGGGCATGGGCCTGGCGCAACTGCAGGTACTGGAGCAACCGCCAGGCTCCGATGCCTTGCCGGTACTCAGTGAGTATCTGCGCGACGCCGGTGCCCAAGTGGTACTTACCGGCAGCCAGGCCGAAACCGGCGAAGGCTCAGGGATGCTGCCGTATCTGTTGGCCGAACAATTGGGCTGGCCGCTGATTGTGGGGTTGGCCCAAGTGGAATCCATCGAGGCTGGCGTAGCCCATGTACTGCAAGCGTTGC
This sequence comes from Pseudomonas libanensis, assembly GCF_001439685.1. Taxonomy (GTDB): domain Bacteria; phylum Pseudomonadota; class Gammaproteobacteria; order Pseudomonadales; family Pseudomonadaceae; genus Aquipseudomonas; species Aquipseudomonas libanensis. Next base: position 119,623 of record NZ_JYLH01000015.1, on the reverse strand, counting down.
CCCGTGGCCAGCGGCGGCGCCTGAAGGTGCGCCTGCCGTTTCTCGCGACGGTGGATAACGCCGCGCCTAAGCCCCGCCAAAGCGCCTATGGCCCGGCTCAACGCGGGGAGCTGGCGGCCCACGAAGTCGAGATCGAGCAGGATGAGTTATTCACAGGAGCGCAACTGCACCCGGCCAAGCCGCGACCCAAGCGGCTCAAGGTGATCAAGGCCAAGAGTGGCGCCGACCGTATGAAGGCGGCGACGGCCAAGGCCAGTGGAGGCGGCGGGCAGGTGCTCAAGGGCGTGAGCCCAGAAGCGGGCGCAGAGGCGATTCTCAAGTTGCTGATTGAAGAGGGTGTCGTACGCTGATCCTCTGTGGGAGCAAGCCCCTCCACAGGAGTGCTGCGGTTTACCCACAATCGCTGTTGATGCGCCTGTGGATAACCTGTTCGCGGTTGTCCACAGCCCCTATGTATCAAGCCTCGCGGCCCTCTGTACGAAAAGTAGCCAGCCTAACCTGCGGTTTTTCCAGCGGTTTTTCCGAATGGCAGCCCTGACTTGCCCCCAAAGTCTGTTGGCTCATCTGTGGATAAGATGTTCGCTATCTTCTCTAAGCCTTGTAAACAAAGGCTTTCATAAAGTTGATCGAAAATTGAGCAGTTTCGGTTTTTTTCTGCCCTGAAACCCTGGAAAGCCCTATTTATTAAGCTTTTGAGCGCTTTTCCACAGGCTGGATAAAGTTGCCCCCATAGTCTGTTGGTGCATCTGTGGATAAGGTGTTCGCTCAATGCTGTAGGCCATATAAATCAAGGTCTGCACGGATCTGATCAATAAATGATCAGGTAAGGATGGATATCTTGCTTTCAAATAAGTCACGGATTTTCTTGATTTAATTTAAGCCGCAGGGCGGCTTGTCCACAATTGCTGTGGGTGGCTTTGTGGATAAGTTGTTGGGGAAAGGCTGGAGGGCAGGGTGCTAGCGCTCTGCGAGAAGGGTGATCGAATTTTAACCACTCTGAGGTCAGTGTGGGAGCGGGCTTGCTCGCGAATACGGTGTGTCAGCACACTACATGTGCAAGCTGATACACCGCTTTCGCGAGCAAGCCCGCTCCCACGTTTTTATTCGTGTGCTGCCACACCTTTGAGGTACGGCGCTGGAGCGGCACCCAGGTTGCTCAGCATCCGCTCGCTGTACCAATCCACAAAATTCACCACGCCAAACTCATAGGTCTTGGAGTAAGGGCCTGGCTGGTAGGCGGTGGAGTTGATGCCGCGCTGGTTCTCTTCGGCCAGGCGGCGGTCCTGGTCGTTGGTGGCATCCCACACCTGGCGCATGCGTTCCACGTCGTAGTCCACGCCTTCCACGGCGTCCTTGTGCACGATCCACTTGGTAGTGACCATGGTTTCCTGGGCGCTGAGCGGCCAAACGGTGAACACAATGATGTGGTCGCCCATACAGTGGTTCCAGGAGTGGGGCAGGTGCAGGATGCGCATCGAACCCAGGTCCGGGTTCTTGATACGGCCCATGAGCTTGGCGCAGCCCTGTTTGCCGTCGAGGGTCATGGACACGGTGCCCTTGAGCAACGGCATGCGCACGATACGGTTGCGCAGGCCGAAACTGGCGTGGGCGTAAGGGATCTTCTCGGCATCCCAAGCGGCGGCGGAGGCGGCCACGTGGTCCTTGAAGGCCTGGTCGGCGCGCGGGTCGGTGACGTCATCCCATTCGAGCAGGGTTTTGAGCAGTTCGGGGTGCGACGCGTTGCAGTGATAGCACTCGCGGTTGTTTTCCAGCACCAGTTTCCAGTTGGCCTTTTCGAACAAGGTGGTCTGGATCGCCACCTTGGTGTTCTCCATGTCGTAGGGCTCCATGTAATGGCTGAGCGTAGACAGGAAGTCATCGATGGCCGGCGGGTTCTCGGCCAGGCTGATAAAGATGTAGCCGCCGGCAGTCTTCACGTTCACCGGCTTGAGGCCGTACTGCTTCATGTCGAAGTCAGCGCCCATCTCGGTGCCGGCGAACAGCAGGCGCCCGTCCAGCTCGTAGGTCCACTGGTGGTAGTGGCATACCAATTTGGCGACCTTGCCTTTGTCGCTGGTGCACAAGCGCGAGCCACGGTGGCGGCAGACGTTGTGGAACGCATGCACCACACCGTCGGCGCCACGGATCACGATGATCGGGTTCTTGCCCACTTGCAGGGTCAGGTAGTTGCCCTTGGTGGGGATTTCGCAGGTCATACCGGCGATCAACCACTCTTTCTGGAAGATCTCCTGCATGTCGATATCAAACAGCCGCTCGTCAGAGTAGAACGGCTGCGGCAGTGAAAAGGTGCGCTCGCGCTCGTGCAGCATTTGCGCGGTGGCCTTGCGTGCGGGTTCCAGCGGATCGCCCAAGCTTAAGGTTGCGGTGACGTCCATCGTATGTGTCCTCGTGGCCATTCTGTGTGGCCGGGATAAGTGGCTACGGTTGTTGCGTTGCAAGGCGTAAAGAAAGCGTCTTTGTTGGGAGCGAGTGTGGGCCCGGCGTTGCGTCGAACCTTATCCATGGGCGACATGGCGCAATCTGATCCCGACGCGCAACCCCCGGTAGTTGGGGGCTGGTCGCCGTAAGTATGTGAATGTCGCAGATAGGTAAATGGGTGGCCCCGGCGTTACGCAGAATCGCCACCATAAGGCCGACGTCGGCAGTGGAGAACAACATGTCTAGCAATTTCCTGAATCCGGTAACCACCCAGACCTGGGCCAATGGTCGACACATCGTCCGTTGCGTCAAAGTCATCCAGGAAACCTGGGACGTGCGCACCTTCTGCTTCATGGCTGACCAGCCGATCCTGTTCTTTTTCAAGCCCGGGCAATTCGTCACCCTGGAGCTGGAAATCGAAGGCCAGCCGATCATGCGTTCGTACACGATTTCCAGTTCGCCCTCGGTGCCCTACAGCTTTTCGGTGACCATCAAGCGCGTACCGGGCGGCAAGGTCTCCAACTGGCTGCACGACACGCTGCATGAAGGGCAGGAGCTGGCGGTGCACGGCCCGGTGGGGCTGTTCAATGCCATCGACTTTCCCAGCCCGAAAGTGCTGTATCTCAGCGGCGGCGTCGGTATCACCCCAGTCATGTCCATGGCCCGTTGGTTCTACGACACCAATGCGAATGTCGACATGACCTTTGTTCACAGCGCCCGTTCGCCCAAGGACATCATTTACCACCGCGAGCTGGAGCACATGGCGTCGCGGATCGACAACTTCAGCCTGCACCTGATCTGCGAAAAGCATGGTCTGGGAGAGCCTTGGGCCGGGTACCGTGGTTACCTGAACCACAAGATGCTGGAACTGATGGTGCCGGATTTCCTCGAGCGCGAAGTGTTTTGCTGCGGCCCGACGCCCTACATGAGCGCGGTGAAGCGCCTGCTCGAAGCCGCTGGTTTCGATATGGCGCGCTATCACGAAGAGTCCTTTGGCGCGACGCCGCCGGAAGCGCGGGCCGATGCAGTGGAGCAGGCCGAACAAGCGGCGGATGCGCCGGAGATCGACCTGGCGGACCTGCATCAGGTGGAGTTCATTGCCTCCGGCAAGAGCATTCGCGTGGCGCCAGGGGAAACGGTACACGCGGCGGCCGCCAAGCTCGGCCTGCTGATCCCCAAGGCCTGTGGCATGGGCATCTGCGGGACATGCAAGGTGATGAAGCTGGGCGGCGAGGTGGAGATGGAGCACAACGGCGGGATCACCGAGGAAGACGAAGCCGAGGGCTATATCCTGTCGTGCTGCAGTGTGCCGAAGGGGGATGTGCGCATCGAGTTTTAAGGCAGTTGATTGTTCCCGCTTGCTCGTTCCCATGCTCCGCGTCACTAGTGACGCGGAGCATGGGAACGATCAGGGTTAATGATTATTGAGCGTAGATATGAACCACGAAGTGCTGACCTGATGCTGTCAATTCATACACTTTGTCGTAGATCCTCAGCGTCTTCGAGGGTTCGCGAATGGTATCCCCGACTTTGGCGTACTTCCTGAACTCATCCCAATCAATCACCGTGGTGCTGATAGTGCCATCGCTCTGAAGAGTGTTGCTGTTGCTTTGATATTCCATGGTTTGGCTCTCTGCTGGATTTCCGTTTCCGGCCGATTGTTCGGCAGGCAGTTGTTCCCGCAGGGCGGCCTCTGCAGCGGCTTTTTCCTTGCGGGTAACAAGAGGCTAGTCAATGAAATCCAGGTGCGCCGCTGTCAGAAATATCAAAAAACAGTCTCGGCGCTGCGCCACTATCCATCACGTTTTACGCGCCCATTACTGTCCGAATATCCGCAGCCAATTCTCTTACACGCTCTTCTTCGGTATCCCACGCGCACATGAACCGCGCGCCACCTTTGCCGATGAAGGTGTAGAAGCGCCAGCCCTTGGCCGTCAACGCCGCAATGGCCGGTTCCGACAGCTGCAGGAACACGCCATTGGCTTGTACCGGGAACATCAGTTCCACACCGGGAATGTCTGATACCAGGCTGCTCAGCAGTTGCGCACAGTGATTGGCATGGCGCGCATGCTTGAGCCAGGCATCGTTTTCCAGCAGGCCCACCCATGGCGCCGACAGAAAGCGCATTTTCGACGCCAGCTGGCCAGCCTGCTTGCAGCGGTAATCGAAGTCTTCAGCCAGCTTGTGGTTGAAGAACAGGATGGCTTCACCTACTGCCATGCCGTTCTTGGTACCGCCAAAGCACAGCACGTCCACACCGGCTTTCCAGGTCAGGTCAGCCGGTGAGCAACCGAGGAACGCACAGGCATTGGAGAAGCGCGCGCCGTCCATGTGCAGGTTCAGGCCCAATTCCTTGCAGGTGGCGCTGATGGCGCGGATTTCTTCGGGGGTGTAGACGCTGCCGACTTCGGTGGCCTGGGTCAGGGTCACCACGCGCGGCTTGGGGTAGTGGATGTCCTGGCGCTTGAGGGCGATCTCGCGGATCGATTCCGGGGTCAGCTTGCCGTTTTCGGTGCGGGCGGTGAGCAGCTTGGAACCGTTGGAGAAAAACTCCGGCGCGCCGCATTCGTCGGTTTCGACGTGGGCGGTTTCCGAGCAAATCACGCTATGGTAGCTCTGGCACAAAGAGGACAGCGCCAGGGAGTTGGCTGCCGTACCGTTGAAGGCGAAGAATACCTCGCAGTCGGTCTCGAACAGATTGCGGAAACCGTCAGCGGCACGGTGGGTCCATTCATCATCGCCGTAGGCGCGTTGATGGCCGTGGTTGGCTTGTTCCATGGCGGCCCAGGCTTCCGGGCAGATGCCGGAATAGTTGTCACTGGCGAATTGTTGGCTCTTGTCGGTCATGGCCCATTCCTGTGGTCGATGTTGGTGCGCACTTTAACCAAGATTGTGAGGAGGGCGCACGCACTGTAAATGCAAAGTCGTTGGGGAATTATGCACGGTACTCACACCTTGCCTGTCGGACCTGTCCGAGATGGCGCTTTGGATCTGCTCAAGTGGCTGGCGCTGCTGAGTATGGTGCTCGATCACCTGCGCTATGTGGGGCTGAGCCTGGATGGGCTATACGTGCCGGGGCGTCTGGCGTTTCCGTGGTTTTGCCTGGCGATTGCGGCTAATTTGCATCGTGTTCGTTACGCCCCAGTGACGGGCCATTGGCGCTACCTGGGTTGGTTGCTGCTGTTCAGCGTGATCAGCGAGGCGCCGTATCGGCTATTTATCGAGGATGCCGATACGTTGAATGTACTGCCGACCTTGGCGTTAGGTTTGCTGGTTGCCCGAGGATGGCAACAGAAGGCGCTTTTTGATCGAGTATTAGCGCTGATAGCACTCAGTATCGCGGCGGTGTTTGCGACACATTTGATGTTTGGTTTTTTCGGTGTGTTATTGCCCTTGGTAATGCTGCTGGTGTTCACTCGGGCTTGGTATTTCAGCCTGTTGCCGGGGCTTGTGTGTGTCGCCGCCAATCAATGGCAGATTCTGCTCAATAGCGGCACGCTCGTGGCGCTGCTGGGGTTGGCTGCATGTCTGATTGCCCCGCTGGCAGGATTGGTCTTATTGCGACATGGCAAAAACGCCAAGCCACCTGCCATGCGGCGCTGGGCCTATGCCCTGTATCCCATGCATTTTCTTCTGTTGCTACTCGTTCGCAAGCTCATCGTCTAACCCCTGTGGGAGCTGGCTTGCCTGCGATGCAGACACCTCGGTCTGTCAGTTGCACCGCAGCGATGCCATCGCAGGCAAGCCAGCTCCCACACAAGCTTTGCACATTCTTCAGTCCATGTCGTAAACGCACCTTTGCGTGGCGTGCGCAGGCATTTGGCCCGCACGCGCCAGCCCTACCATCGCATCAAAGGGCCCTGCACGGGCCTCAACAATACGAAAGGCTGGGAGAGACGCGATGTTCAGCAAACAAGACCAGATCCAGGGATATGACGACGCACTGTTGGCGGCGATGAGTGCCGAGGAGCAGCGTCAGGAAGACCATATCGAGCTGATCGCGTCGGAGAACTACACCAGCAAGCGCGTCATGCAAGCCCAGGGCAGCGGCCTGACCAACAAATACGCCGAAGGCTACCCGGGCAAGCGCTACTACGGCGGCTGCGAACATGTGGACAAGGTCGAGGCCCTGGCCATTGAACGCGCCAAGCAGCTGTTCGGTGCCGATTACGCCAACGTGCAGCCGCACTCAGGCTCCTCGGCCAACAGTGCGGTGTACCTGGCGCTGCTGAACGCCGGTGACACCATCCTCGGCATGAGCCTGGCCCACGGTGGTCACCTGACCCACGGCGCCAAGGTGTCGTCCTCGGGCAAGCTGTACAACGCGGTGCAGTACGGCATCAACACCGACACCGGCCTGATCGACTACGATGAAGTCGAGCGCCTGGCGGTGGAGCACAAGCCGAAGATGGTGGTGGCCGGGTTCTCTGCCTACTCCAAGACCCTGGATTTCCCACGTTTCCGTGCCATCGCCGACAAGGTCGGTGCGCTGCTGTTCGTCGATATGGCTCACGTCGCCGGCCTGGTCGCTGTCGGCCTGTACCCGAACCCGCTGCCCTACGCCGATGTGGTCACCACCACCACCCACAAGACCCTGCGCGGTCCGCGTGGCGGCCTGATCCTGGCCAAGGCCAACGAAGAGATCGAAAAGAAACTCAACGCCGCGGTCTTCCCCGGTGCCCAGGGTGGCCCGCTGATGCACGTGATCGCCGGCAAGGCGGTGTGTTTCAAGGAAGCCCAGGAACCCGGTTTCAAGGCTTACCAGCAACAAGTGATCGACAATGCCCAGGCCATGGCCGGCGTGTTCATCAAGCGCGGGTATGACGTAGTCTCCGGTGGTACCGACAATCACCTGTTCCTGGTCAGCCTGATCCGCCAGGGCCTCACCGGCAAAGAGGCGGACGCCGCCCTCGGTCGCGCCCATATCACCGTCAACAAGAACGCGGTGCCGAACGACCCGCAGTCACCGTTCGTGACCTCGGGCCTGCGTATCGGCACCCCGGCGGTAACCACCCGTGGTTTCAAAGTGCCGCAATGCATCGAGTTGGCCGGCTGGATCTGCGACATCCTCGACAACCTCGGTGACGCCGATGTCGAGGCCAACGTGGCCAAGCACGTGTCTGCCCTGTGCGCTGATTTCCCGGTTTATCGCTGAGCGCGGTTTTGGAGTAATGACTATGCAACGCTACTCAGGCTTCGGCCTCTTCAAGCACTCCCTCAGCCATCACGAAAACTGGCAGAAAATGTGGCGCACGCCGACGCCGAAAAAAGTCTACGACGTGGTCATCGTCGGCGGCGGCGGGCATGGTCTGGCGACCGCGTACTACTTGGCCAAGGAGCACGGCATCACCAACGTGGCCGTGGTCGAGAAGGGTTGGCTCGGTGGTGGTAACACTGCGCGCAACACCACCATCGTGCGGTCCAACTACCTGTGGGACGAGTCGGCGCACCTGTACGAACATGCGATGAAGCTCTGGGAAGGCTTGTCCCAGGACCTGAACTACAACGTCATGTTCTCCCAGCGCGGCGTCTACAACCTGTGCCATACCCTGCAGGACATTCGTGATTCCGAACGTCGCGTCAGCGCCAACCGCCTCAACGGCGTGGACGGCGAGCTGCTGAATGCCAAGCAGGTGGCGGATGAGATTCCGTACCTGGACTGCTCGAAAAATACCCGCTACCCAGTCCTGGGTGCAACCGTGCAGCGTCGCGGTGGCGTAGCCCGTCACGATGCCGTGGCCTGGGGCTTTGCCCGTGCCGCCGATGCCTTGGGCGTGGACTTGATCCAGCAGACCGAAGTGATTGGTTTCCGCAAGGAAAACGGTGTGTGCATCGGTGTGGAAACCAACAAGGGTTTTATCGGCGCCAAGCGCGTCGGTGTGGTCACCGCCGGCAACTCAGGGCACATGGCCTCGCTTGCCGGGTTCCGCCTGCCGATCGAATCACACCCGTTGCAAGCCCTGGTGTCGGAGCCGATCAAGCCGATTATCGATAGCGTGATCATGTCCAACGCCGTGCACGGTTATATCAGCCAGTCCGACAAGGGCGACCTGGTGATCGGTGCCGGTATCGACGGCTACAACGGCTACGGCCAACGCGGCTCGTACCCGGTGATCGAACACACCATCCAGGCCATCGTCGAGATGTTCCCGGTGCTGTCGCGGGTGCGCATGAACCGCCAGTGGGGCGGCATCGTCGACACCACGCCGGACGCCTGCCCGATCATCTCCAAGACCCCGGTACCGAACATGTTCTTCAACTGCGGTTGGGGCACCGGTGGCTTCAAGGCCACCCCGGGTTCAGGCAACGTGTTTGCCGCCAGCCTGGCCAAGGGTGAAATGCACCCGCTGGCCGCCCCCTTTTCCATCGACCGTTTCCACAACGGTGCGCTGATCGACGAACACGGCGCTGCGGCCGTCGCCCACTAACAGGAGAAATTTCCTATGTTGCATATCTTCTGTCCTCACTGTGGCGAACTGCGCTCCGAAGAGGAATTCCACGCGTCCGGCCAAGCGCATATCCCGCGCCCGCTGGACCCGAATGCCTGCACCGATGAAGAGTGGGGCGACTACATGTTCTTCCGCGACAACCCCCGTGGCCTGCATCACGAGCTGTGGATCCATGTCGCCGGTTGCCGCCAGTATTTCAACGCCACCCGCGACACCGTCACCTACGAAATTCTTGAAACCTACAAGATTGGCGAAAAACCCCAGTTCACCGCCAAGGCTTCTGGAGAGAAGGTATGAGCCAGATCAATCGCCTGTCCAACGGTGGCCGCATCGACCGCAATAAAGTCCTGACTTTCAGTTTCAACGGCCAGACTTACAAAGGCTTTGAAGGCGATACCCTGGCCGCCGCGTTGCTGGCCAACGGCGTCGACATCATCGGTCGCAGCTTCAAGTATTCGCGCCCACGGGGCATTTTCGCTGCCGGCGCCGAAGAGCCGAACGCAGTGCTGCAGATCGGCGCCACCGAAGCCACCCAGATTCCCAACGTCCGTGCTACCCAGCAGGCGCTGTACCAGGGTTTGGTCGCCACCAGCACCAACGGCTGGCCGAGCGTCAACAACGACATGATGGGGATTCTCGGCAAGGTCGGCGGCAAGCTGATGCCGCCGGGTTTCTACTACAAAACCTTCATGTACCCGCAGTCGTTCTGGATGACCTACGAGAAGTACATCCGTAAGGCCGCCGGTCTTGGCCGCTCGCCGACCGAGAATGATCCGGACACCTACGACAACTTCAACCGTCACTGCGACGTGCTGATCGTCGGCGCAGGCCCTGCTGGCCTCGCCGCTGCACTGGCTGCCGCCCGCAGCGGGGCGCGGGTGATCATCGCCGATGAGCAGGAAGAGTTCGGCGGGTCTTTGCTCGATTCCCGCGAAAGTCTCGACGGCAAGCCGGCCACCGAATGGGTTGCCAGCGTGATCGCTGAACTCAAAGCCCTGCCGGACGTGGTGCTGCTGCCCCGCGCCACCGTCAACGGTTACCACGACCATAACTTCCTGACTATCCACGAGCGCCTTACCGATCATCTCGGTGACCGTGCGCCGATTGGTGTGGTGCGCCAGCGTATCCACCGCGTACGTGCCAAGCGCGTGGTGCTGGCGACGGGGGCGTGCGAGCGTCCACTGGTGTACGGCAACAACGACGTGCCGGGCAATATGCTCGCTGGGGCGGTTTCTACCTACGTGCGTCGCTACGGCGTGGCACCGGGTAAAAAGCTGGTGCTGTCGACCAACAACGACCACGCCTACCGCGTAGCACTGGACTGGTTCGATGCCGGTCTGCAAGTCGTGGCCGTGGCCGATGCACGCCACAACCCCCGCGGCGCCCTGGTCGAAGAGGCCCGCGCCAAAGGCATTCGCATCCTTACCGGCAGCGCCGTGATCGAAGCCCGTGGCAGCAAGCATGTGACCGGTGTGCGCGTCGCCGCCATCGATGTCAAAGCGCATAAAGTCACCAGCCCCGGCGAATGGCTGGACTGCGACCTGGTGGCCAGTTCCGGCGGCTACAGTCCGGTGGTTCACTTGGCCTCGCATCTGGGCGGCAAGCCGACCTGGCGCGAAGACATCCTCGGTTTCGTACCGGGTGAAGCACCACAGAAACGCGTATGCGTCGGCGGCATCAACGGCGTCTATGGGCTTGGTGATTCCCTGGCCGATGGTTTTGAAGGCGGCGTGCGCGCCGCCAGCGAAGCCGGTTTTGCGCCGGTGGAAGGTACGCTGCCAAAAGCCTTGAGCCGTCTGGAGGAACCCACCCTTGCGCTGTTCCAGGTGCCCCACGAGAAAGCTACCGCACGAGCGCCAAAGCAATTTGTCGACCTGCAAAATGACGTCACTGCTGCTGCCATCGAACTGGCCACCCGCGAAGGTTTCGAGTCGGTGGAACACGTCAAGCGCTACACCGCGCTGGGCTTCGGCACCGACCAGGGCAAGCTGGGTAACGTCAACGGCCTGGCTATCGCGGCGCGCTCGCTGAACGTGACCATCCCGCAGATGGGCACCACCATGTTCCGTCCCAACTACACGCCAGTGACCTTCGGTGCGATAGCGGGGCGTCACTGTGGGCATATCTTCGAACCGGTGCGCTACACCGCCTTGCACGCCTGGCACGTGAAGAATGGCGCCGAATTTGAAGACGTCGGCCAGTGGAAACGCCCCTGGTATTTCCCGCGCAACGGTGAAGACCTGCATGCCGCGGTGAAACGCGAATGCCTGGCGGTGCGCGACAGCGTCGGCCTGCTGGATGCCTCCACCCTCGGCAAGATCGATATTCAGGGCCCGGATGCGCGCGAGTTCCTCAACCGCATCTACAGCAACGCCTGGACCAAGCTCGACGTGGGCAAGGCGCGCTATGGCCTGATGTGCAAGGAAGACGGCATGGTCTTCGACGACGGCGTCACTGCCTGCCTGGCCGACAACCACTTCCTGATGACCACCACCACCGGCGGCGCCGCCCGCGTGCTGCAGTGGCTGGAAATCTACCAACAGACCGAATGGCCGGACCTCAAGGTGTACTTCACCTCGGTCACCGACCACTGGGCGACCATGACCCTGTCCGGCCCCAACAGCCGCAAGCTGCTGAGTGAAGTGACTGACATCGACCTGGACAAGGACGGCTTCCCGTTCATGACCTGGAAGGAAGGCCTGGTCGGCGGCGTACCGGCGCGGGTATTCCGGATCTCCTTTACCGGTGAGCTGTCGTACGAAGTCAACGTGCAGGCCGACTACGCCATGGGCGTGCTGGAACAGATCGTCGAGGCCGGCAAGAAGTACAACCTGACCCCGTACGGCACCGAGACCATGCACGTACTGCGGGCCGAGAAAGGGTTCATCATCGTTGGGCAGGACACCGACGGCTCGATGACCCCGGACGACCTGAACATGGGCTGGTGCGTGGGCCGCACCAAACCGTTCTCGTGGATCGGCTGGCGTGGCATGAACCGCGAAGACTGCGTGCGTGAAGAGCGCAAGCAACTGGTGGGCTTGAAGCCGATTGATCCGAACGTGTGGCTGCCGGAAGGCGCTCAGTTGGTGTTCGATCCGAAGCAGACGATCCCGATGAAGATGGTCGGTCACGTCACTTCAAGCTATGCGCACAACTCCCTGGGTTATTCGTTCGCCATGGGTGTGGTGAAGGGCGGCTTGAAACGCATCGGCGAGCGGGTGTTCTCACCGCAAGCGGATGGCAGCGTGATCGAGGCAGAGATTGTTTCATCGGTGTTCTTTGACCCTAAAGGCGATCGGCAGAACATCTGATCGACCGAGTCGCCCGCATCGCAGGCAAGCCAGCTCCCACAGGGAAATGCATTCCAAATGTGGGAGGGGGCTTGCCCGCGATGAGGCCAGAACAGTCACCACAGAATTCAGACAGGTGCTTTATGACAGCAGCCAATGTTTACCAACAACGCCCCACCACCGGCGCCAAGGCCGAGTCGTCGCTGCACCATGCCGACCTCGCCAGCCTGGTTGGCAAGGGTCGCAAGAACGCCGGCGTGACCGTGCGCGAAAAGAAACTCCTCGGCCACCTGACCCTGCGCGGCGATGGCCATGATGCTGCCTTCGCCGCTGGCGTACACAAGGCCGTCGGCATTGAACTGCCCGGCCCCCTGAGTGTGGTCTTCAAAGGTGAAACCAGCCTTCAGTGGCTCGGCCCGGATGAGTGGCTGTTGATCGTGCCGAGCGGTGAAGAGTTTGCCGCCGAACAAAATCTACGCGCTGCCCTGGGCGACCTGCATATCCAGATCGTCAACGTCAGCGGCGGCCAGCAGATCCTTGAGCTGAGCGGCCCGAATGTGCGCGATGTGCTGATGAAGTCCACCAGCTACGACGTACACCCCAATAATTTCCCGGTGGGCAAGGCGGTGGGCACGGTGTTCGCCAAGTCGCAACTGGTGATCCGCCACATCGCTGAAGACACCTGGGAGCTGCTGATCCGCCGCAGCTTCTCAGATTACTGGTGGTTGTGGTTGCAGGATGCCTCGGCCGAATTCGGTTTGAGCGTTCAAGCCTGAGGAATCGCCCATGAGCCGCGCACCCGATACATGGATTTTGACCGCCGACTGCCCCAGCGTGCTCGGCACGGTGGACGCGGTCACCCGCTATCTGTTCGAGCAGGGCTGCTACGTCACCGAGCACCACTCGTTCGATGATCGCCTCTCGGGCCGGTTTTTCATTCGTGTGGAATTCCGCCAGCCCGACGGTTTCGACGAGCAAGCCTTTCGCGCAGGTCTGGCGACCCGTGGCGAAGCGTTTGGCATGATCTTCGAGCTGACCGCGCCGAACTACCGGCCGAAAGTGGTGATCATGGTCTCCAAGGCCGATCACTGCCTCAATGACCTGCTCTATCGCCAGCGCATCGGCCAGCTGTCGATGGACGTGGTTGCGGTGGTCTCCAACCATCCCGATCTCAAGCCGTTGGCCGACTGGCACCAGATTCCCTACTACTATTTTCCGCTGGACCCCAACGACAAACCGTCCCAGGAGCGTCAGGTGTGGAAGGTGGTGGAAGACACCGGCGCCGAGTTGGTCATCCTTGCGCGCTACATGCAGGTGCTGTCGCCGGAACTGTGCCGCAAGCTGGATGGCAAGGCCATCAATATCCATCACTCGTTGCTGCCGGGTTTCAAGGGCGCCAAGCCCTATCACCAGGCGTACAACAAGGGCGTGAAGCTGGTGGGCGCGACGGCGCACTACATCAACAACGATTTGGACGAAGGCCCGATCATCGCCCAGGGGGTGGAGGTGGTGGACCATAGCCACTATCCCGAGGACTTGATTGCCAAGGGGCGGGATATCGAAGGGCTCACATTGGCGCGGGCGGTGGGGTATCACATTGAGCGGCGAGTGTTCTTGAACGCCAATCGGACGGTGGTGCTCTGACTGACGCTTTCGCGAGCAAGCCCGCTCCCACATTCGACAGCATTTCAAGGTTGGAACCCGATCAAATGTGGGAGGGGGCTTGCTCCCGAAGGGGCCCTTACAAGCAACACAGGAAACAGCATCTGTAATCCGAGCACTCAACGCGCTGCCCACCCAAGCGGCAACGCAGTTCCATAAAAACAACAGCGAGGTGAAAGCATGTCTGGTAATCGTGGTGTCGTGTATCTCGGCAACGGCAAGGTCGAAGTACAGAAAATCGACTATCCCAAAATGCAGGACCCCCGTGGCAGGAAAATTGAGCACGGCGTCATCCTGCGCGTGGTCTCCACCAACATCTGCGGCTCCGACCAACACATGGTGCGCGGCCGCACCACTGCCCAGACCGGCCTGGTACTCGGTCACGAGATCACTGGCGAAGTGATCGAGAAGGGCAGCGACGTCGAAAACCTGAAAATCGGCGACCTGGTCTCCGTGCCCTTCAACGTGGCGTGCGGCCGCTGCCGTTCGTGCAAAGAACAACACACTGGTGTCTGCCTGACCGTCAACCCGGCCCGTGCCGGTGGTGCCTACGGCTACGTGGACATGGGCGACTGGACCGGCGGCCAGGCCGAATACGTGCTGGTGCCGTATGCCGACTTCAACCTGCTGAAACTGCCGGACCGCGATAAGGCCATGGAGAAAATCCGCGACCTGACCTGCCTCTCCGACATCCTGCCCACCGGCTATCACGGCGCCGTCACGGCCGGCGTTGGCCCTGGCAGCACCGTGTACATCGCGGGCGCCGGCCCGGTCGGCCTGGCGGCGGCGGCATCGGCACGCCTGCTGGGCGCGGCGGTGGTGATCATCGGCGACGTCAACTCGATCCGCCTGGCCCACGCCAAGGCCCAGGGTTTTGAAATTGTCGACCTGTCCACCGACACCCCTCTGCACGAACAGATTGCCGCGTTGCTCGGCGAGCCGGAAGTGGACTGCGCCGTTGACTGCGTGGGCTTTGAAGCACGTGGCCACGGTCACGACGGCGTCAAGGCCGAAGCCCCGGCCACCGTGCTCAACTCGCTGATGGGCGTGGTGCGCGTGGCTGGCAAGATCGGTATCCCGGGCCTGTACGTCACCGAAGATCCGGGTGCTGTCGATGCTGCTGCCAAAATGGGCAGCCTGAGCATTCGCTTCGGCTTAGGTTGGGCCAAGTCCCACAGCTTCCACACCGGTCAAACCCCCGTGATGAAGTACAACCGCCAACTGATGCAGGCGATCATGTGGGACCGTATCAACATTGCTGAGATCGTCGGTGTGCAGGTAATCAGCCTGGATGATGCGCCACGCGGGTATGGCGAGTTCGATGCGGGTGTGCCGAAGAAGTTTGTGATTGATCCGCATAAGTTGTTCAGTGCGGCGTAACTCACGGGTGGATGAAAAAGGGCGACGTTGCAGTTTGTGCGAAAACCTAGCAGCCTGCTGTTCGGTCCAAGGAAACTGCCAATATCTTTAGGTATGAGTATGTATGTAAAAGGGCGACCAGTATCGCCCTTTTACTTCATTACATCTATATCTGGTCCGTTGGCTGCTTCGCCCATTTCTCAATGTTTGAAGACTTGCAGGTCACTGCTGCGCTCAATTAAACCGGCAGTCCTTCGCTTCTTGCGCGTGGCAAGTATTGTCAGTCCATTCACCCCCCTCGGGAGTAATCGCTCGCCCAGTATTCCATCTCAGAGAGAGCCGGACGGCGGAAAACAGGCCTTTTCCTTCATAACTGCATGCCACGTATTGGGAGTCGCTGTTGATAAAGACATTTTTAAAGCCGACCTCATCGCTGTAGTCGGTGGTATCTCCGGGATTTTCTCCATGCCAAAGTCCATCCATGCTGGTGTAAATAGCAACGCCGCCATTTGGGGTATTTTGGACTCTATGTTCGAGCTCGCGCGGTTCAGGGCAACTGGCTGCCTGAGCGTTCAGACTTCCGAGCACAGCCAAAACAGCCACAAGCCCTCCCACACACGCCTTGGGGTCACTGAACTTGCCTAGCCAGTTTTTATTAGCCTTTTTCATTGCTTGTACTCCTTTACTTTATTAGGGAGCCCTCATATTAAGTAGCCGAAACAGGCTTCGAAACTGTCAGATCTCACAGTCCATAAAACTCGTTGGATATAAAAATCAAAGTACTTATAGCGTTTGGGTGTCGATGAGCGGTGCATGGTCAGTGAGCGGGTCAGACGTCGCCACACGAGATGTGGGAGGGGGCTTGCTCCCGATAGCGGTGGCTTAGTCAGTAATCTGTGACTGAACTGCCGCTATCGGGAGCAAGCCCCCTCCCACAAGAGTTTTATGATGTTTTGGAGATCAGCGAATGGCCAGTGCGCCCTGGTATACGGTCGGGCCGGTTGGCTGCTTACTCACTGAGCCTCCTTTGGTTTCAGAACTTACCATCAACTCCACGGGTTGTTTGATCGTCTCCTGCTGGCGGGGATTCAGGCCAATGATACCTTTGCCATCCTCCGGTAACAGGCCAAGGGACACAGGCGCGCCATCTTTGGGAATTGCCCACAGTTCAAGGCTTTGGTCCGGTGCTGGCGCTGTGGAGGCAATCGGTTCTACTTCCAGGTAATCCTTGTGGGCCATGATCTGTGCCGCTGGCTGCTGGGTAGTGGTCACCAGTGTCGCGGCGGACTTGACGCTGTCCTGGGTGTAGAGCGCGCCGCCGATACCAGCAACCACCACCACACAGGCGCCTATGAACAGGCGTGGGCGGCTCCAGAATGGAGGCTTTTGCTCAATCACTTGGGGTTGGATCGCAGTCATAAGTCTCTTCCTGACAAATTTTGTAGTCAGTGCATGGACCCCCTTATCCTCGATGGGTTCCAGGGTGGCCCTGGAACAACCGACGAGATACCCAGTCCAACGCCTGCTTTTGCTCCCACATTCAGAGGTTGTCTTGATGAAGATTTCACGCGGTTTTGCCCTGTCCTGCCTGTTGACCGTGGCCACCGGCCCGGTGTTCGCCGCAGGCTTCAGCCTTGGCGATGCGGCCAATGCCATCTCAGGCATGCAAGGCGGTAACAACAAGGCCGCAGCCGCTGCACCGTCGTCTGAGACAGCTGGCTTGCTCAGCGCCCTGACTTCGCAACTGAACATTACCCCCGAGCAGGCGGTGGGCGGCACGGGAGCCATGTTGGGCCTGGCGAAAAACAAACTGAGCGGCAACGACTTTTCGCAGCTGGGTCATAGCGTTCCAGGCCTCGCTCAGCTGTCGGGTAACAACGCACTGGGTAGCCTCGGCGCCTTGAGCGGCATGCTCGGCCAAACCGGTGGCAGCAAGACCAGCGGCCTCGACGGCCTGTTGGGTAACGTGAAAAACACCAGCGACTTGAACACCGCGTTCAGCGCCCTGGGTATGGACAGCGGCATGATCGGCCAGTTTGCGCCGGTGATCCTGCAGTACCTGGGCGGGCAGGGTGCCGACAGTTCAGTACTGGGCAAGCTGGCCCAAGCTTGGGGCACCAGCAATTAATCGCCCTTCCTACGCAGTAGTAACCTTCGCAGCATTACTTTGTTGCTGCCTGAGGTGAAAACCGACTGACTTAATAGTGCCCACTGCGTCGGCAGGCAAGGCGGTACGTTCGCGGTGCTGACGGACGCTTCTGTATATCGATGGTGACCTCGGGCACCGCGTTAGATTCAGTAGCACTCTTGCTGGAACCACGGAGTTAGGTTCGCCACACAAGTGGTGGACCTCCAGGGCTGGTAGGGCCGGGAGTTACTCTAACTCGCTATAGGAAATTATCTTATGAGTATAATTAGAAACAGTTTTCCACCTTTCGCACCACCCTTTTACCCGGGTCAGGATATGCCACCCAAGTTGCCTGACGTATCGAGTAAGGGCAGTGGAGAGCCGGGCCTCTACTCCAAGTATCCTAACTGGTTTCCGAAGGAAGCTCGGCCTACCGACTGCGGGTTTGGCCGCTCGTCGACCTGGCCTGACACTGTAGCGGACAAGAGTCTCCCTCCGCGACAAACCAGCTTGCAGGAGAAGCTGGAAAAAAATACGAAATACTCGTCAGATCAAACATAATGTGTTGACTGTATTGCAGCACGCAAATAAGTGGCGATCCGTTCAGGGTCGCTATTTTTAATTTGTAATATCGGTTGTGTGAGCTTTGTGCAAAGCACGGTAGTTCCTGCCCCGCCAGCTCCGGGTGCTTGACCAGGAACGCCTTGGTGTAGCGCTTCATGAACGGATAATCCAGCGCCCACCAGCGGTTAATCGCCCTTCCTCCAAGGGATTGCGTTTCCTATAACTATTTCCAAGCCATCCTTCGTGATGAGTTGTGGGCGAAATAGTTTGTATCTAAGCGGCCGGAACTGTAGGAAGTCTGAGTGCCACGCAGTAGTACCCTTTGCAGCACCACATTAGTGCGTTTGAAGGGTAATCAACTAACTGAGTGGTGACCTGATGACTTCCGTTAATTCGCTGCAGCACATGCTCCATAATCAATACAATCTGCTCGGCAACACGGTGCCGACCACCAAGGCTGAGCCCAATACCCATAACCTGGGATTGAACGCGAACTTACTGCAGAACTTGCGCGTTGATCTGGGATCCGTAGCCAACGGGTCGAACCCTGAGCGGGCACTTAATAACCTGATGGCTGGGCTGCAACAATTCCTGGGATCTACCCATGCCATGGCCCAAGAGTGGCCGGCCGGAAAAGCGCTCCCTGAAGGCGGCGTAGACCTTGTAAAGGGTGAGGACGGTCAGCCAAAAGTGGTTACCCCAGCCCAAGAGTGGCCGGCCGGAAAAGCGCTCCCTGAAGGCGGCGTAGACCTTGTAAAGGGTAAGGACGGCCAGCCAGTAGAGTTCGAGGCATCCGAAGCGCAGCGCAACGCCTGGGAAAACTCGAACTCAGCTGTGCAAACTGACGCTAACGCAGCGATTTCAAACCTCAAGCAGCTGCTGGACACTCAGGCCGCTGGAGGAGATATTTCTCAGGCATCGGCCCATTTGCGCTCGGCTTTGCAGTCCCTTTTTGAGAATACTTCTTTGGCTGACGGCCTTAAGCAGGTACGAGATGCTCTGCGCGAAAGCATAAGGTCTCAGGTTTGAGAAACAGTAGGGTTAAATACCCCTACCCACTTTGCGGCTTTCATTTGAGAAGTTCCTGAATACGTTGATCCTTCTCCCCCCAGAGCTGGTTGACCCAGCTCTGGACGGTCTGGCGAAACGCCGGATCGTTCTCGTAATCCCCCTGCCACAACGCCGAGTCCAGTTCGCGGGTGCGGATATCCACGATCACCTTCGGCACCGCGCCACTGATCAAGTCCCAGAACCCTGGAATCTTTTGTTGCGGATACACCACGGTCACGTCGAGTACCGCGTCCAGCTGTTCACCCATCGCGGCCAGCACAAATGCCACGCCGCCCGCCTTGGGCTTGAGCAACCGGTTAAACGGTGAAGCCTGTTGCTTGCGCTTGGCCTCGCTGAACCGCGTGCCCTCCAGGTAATTGACCACCGTGACCGGCTGGCGCTTGAACAGCTCGCAGGCCTCTTTGGTGATCTTCAAGTCCTGGCCCGCCAGTTCCGGG
Source organism: Pseudomonas libanensis (assembly GCF_001439685.1). Classification (GTDB taxonomy): domain Bacteria; phylum Pseudomonadota; class Gammaproteobacteria; order Pseudomonadales; family Pseudomonadaceae; genus Aquipseudomonas; species Aquipseudomonas libanensis. The sequence goes on along the minus strand of NZ_JYLH01000015.1, from coordinate 100,224 downwards.
TGCTTGGCCAGGAACGCCTTGGTGTAGCGCTTCATGAACGGGTAGTCCAGCGCCCACCAGGCCAGGCCGAGGAAGGGCACCCAGATCAATTCTTTTTTCAGGAAGAATTTGAAGAACGGCGTGCGCCGGTTCAGCGTCTGGATCAGCGCCGGGATATCGACCCAGGATTGGTGATTGCTGATGACGAGGTAGGAGGTGTCACCGCGCAAGTCATCGCCACCGCGTATATCCCATTGGGTCGGGATGCACAGCGAAAAGATCAGCTTGTCGATCTCGGCCCAGGTCTCGGCGATCCACATCACCGCCCAGGACATGTAGTCGCGAAAGCGACCCGGAGCCATCAGCTTGAGCAGGGCAAACACCATCAGCGGCCCGAACAGCACCAGGGTGTTGAGCAATAGCAGCAGTGTGACAAAACAGCCGGTGAGCAGGCGGCGCATAAATAACTCTTGGAATCTTGTGGGCGGGCCATGATAAGCAAGGTCAGTCTAGAGGCCAAATCGCAAATCAGCGGACGAATGTTTCACAATGTGCCGTGTAGGGTGGCAGTCACTAACTAAGTGCCGCGTTTGCGGTCTAGAATCCGCCTACTTCTTTCCGAGGACCTCACTTCGTGAAACTATTATTTGCCTCCCTAGCTCTAGTGGCCCTGCCGGTCATGGCCGCTGAACCGACCCTCTACGGTCGCTATGAATACATTCAGTTGCCGGAGATCGGCGAAACCTTCAAGGCTAAGATGGACACCGGCGCGCTGACCGCCTCATTGTCGGCCCGGGACATCGAGACCTTCACCCGCGATGGCGATGATTGGGTGCGCTTCCGCCTTGGCGGCAAGGACGCCGGCAACAAGGTCTACGAGCATAAGGTGTCGCGCATCAGCAAGATCAAGAGCCGTGCCGACGAAGACGATGACAAGGACGAACCTGCCGTGGCCAAGCGCCCGGTAGTCGATCTGGAAATGTGCCTGGGCAACGTCAAGCGCACCGTCGAGGTCAACCTCACCGACCGCAGCAGCTTCAATTATCCGCTGCTGATCGGCGCCAAGGCCCTGCGTGAATTTGGCGCGGCGGTGAACCCGGCACGTCGCTACACTGCCGACAAACCGGACTGCTGATTGAACCCATGCCGCACATCCTGATTGTCGAAGACGAAGCGGCGATAGCCGACACGCTGATCTTTGTCTTGCAAGGCGATGGCTTCACCACCACCTGGCTGACCCTTGGCCAGGCTGCGCTGGAGCATCAGCGCCAGAGCCCGGCCGACCTGATCATCCTCGACATCGGCCTGCCGGACATCACCGGCTTTGAAACATGCAAGCAACTGCGTCGTTTCAGTGAAGTGCCGGTGATGTTCCTCAGTGCCCGGGATGCCGAGATTGATCGGGTGGTAGGGCTGGAAATCGGTGCCGACGATTATGTGGTCAAGCCCTTCAGCCCACGGGAAGTGGCGGCGCGAGTCCGGGCGATCCTCAAGCGGGTCGGCCCGGGCGTGGCGCCGACGCAGTTCCAGGTCGACCTGGAGCGCATGCAGATCAACTATCGCGGACAACCCTTGAGCCTTACGCGCCACGAGTTCCGCCTGCTGCAAAGCCTGTTGGAACAACCCGAGCGCGTGTTCAGCCGCGAACAATTGCTGGACGCGGTGGGTGTGCCGGCCGATGCGGGTTACGAGCGCAATATCGACAGCCATATCAAGAGCCTGCGCAGCAAACTGCGCAGCGTGGCGGCGGACGCCGAGCCGATCCAGACTCACCGCGGCCTCGGCTACAGCTACAGCCCGAGCAACGGCTGATGCGCCTGGGGCTGCGGATCTTCCTGGTGTATGCGCTGTTTATCGGCCTGACCGGCTACTTTGTGCTTAATACAGTGATGAAGGAAATCCGTCCCGGCGTGCGCCAGTCCACCGAAGAAACCCTGGTCGACACCGCCAACCTGCTGGCTGAAATCCTGCGCGAGGATGTGAAGAACGGCACTCTCGGCCAGAGTCATTGGCCGGCGCTGCTCAAGGCCTATGGCAGCCGCCAGCCGGGAGCGACGATCTGGGGCCTGCCGAAAAACCAGGTCAACCACCGCATCTACGTCACCGATGCCAAGGGTACGGTGCTGCTCGACTCCACGGGCGAAGCGGTGGGCCAGGACTATTCGAAATGGAACGACGTGTACCTGACCCTGCGCGGCGAATACGGTGCGCGCTCCACCCGCAGCGCTGTGGAGGATCCAGCCTCATCTGTGATGCACGTGGGCGCGCCGATTCGCGATAACGGCCAGATTATCGGCGTGGTCACCGTGGCCAAGCCCAACAGCTCATTGCAACCCTATGTGGACCGCACCGAGCGCCGCCTGCTGTGGTACGGCGCCGGGCTGGTGGTGCTCGGCTTGTTGCTGGGGGCTGTGTTGTCATGGTGGTTGAGCGTGGCGCTGCGGCGGTTGACGGCTTACGCCGAGGCGGTCAGCGAAGGGCGGCGTGCCGAGTTGCCCCATTATCGGGGCGGCGAGTTGAGGCAGTTGTCCGCCGCCGTGGAGCACATGCGCACGCAGCTGGAGGGCAAGGCTTACGTCGAGCATTACGTGCACACCCTGACCCATGAACTGAAAAGTCCGTTGGCGGCGATTCGTGGCGCGGCGGAGCTGTTGCAGGGCGATATGAGCCGTGAGCAGCAGCAGCGTTTTGTCGGCAACATCGACAGCGAAAGTGCGCGCCTGCAGCAGTTGATCGAGCGCTTGCTCAACCTGGCCCAGGTGGAGCAACGCCAGGGGCTTGAAGAGCAGTCGAGCATCCCGCTGGCGGCCTTGGTCGAGGATGTACTCAAGGCCCAGTGTGCGCGGATCGAAGGCGTCGGCTTGCACGTCGAGCAGGCGATTGCCGCCGACGTGAAGGTGTTTGGCGAACCCTTCCTGCTGCGCCAGGCCCTGGGCAATCTGCTGGACAACGCCCTGGATTTCACCCCGCCCGGTGGTGCGCTGCGGTTCAGTGCGCAGGTGCGGCATAACGATGTGCAAGTCAGCCTGTTCAATCAGGCCGATGCCATTCCCGACTACGCCTTGCCGCGTTTGAGCGAGCGCTTCTACTCGTTGCCACGTCCGGCCAGCGGGCGCAAAAGTACCGGCCTGGGCCTCAACTTTGTCGAGGAAGTGATGAAGCTGCACGGCGGCTCGTTGCAGATCGGCAATGTGCCTGGCGGCGTGCAAGCGGTGCTGCATCTCCACACAGTCTCCACATTACCCACATAAATCCCCCACACGTATTCCCCAGACTCTCTCCCATTCACACAGGGAGAGACCCATGAACCGCAGCCTGCTTTTCAAACTTGGCGCGATTGCGCTGCTGATCCTGTTGTTGTTGATTCCGTTGCTGATGATCAACGGCATCATCAGCGACCGCCAGCAACTGCGCGACGGCGTCTTGATGGACATTGCCCGCAGTTCCAGCTACGCCCAGCGCCTGGCCGGGCCGGTCATGGTGGTGCCGTATCGCAAGACCGTGCGCGAATGGAAGCTCAATGAAAAGCTCAACAAACGCTATGAAGAAACCCGTGAGGAGCGCGGGCGTCTGTATTTCCTGCCGGACCGCTTTGAACTTGACGGCAAAGTGCAAACCGAACTGCGTTCACGGGGCATCTACCAGGCGCGGCTGTTTCACGCCGACAACCGTATCAGCGGGCGTTTCGAGTTGCCTGCGCAGTTGGGCATCACGGAAAACTTTGCCGATTACCGTTTTGAACCGGCGTTCCTGGCGGTGGGCATCAGCGATATTCGCGGGATTGAAAATGCCTTGAAGCTGGAACTGGGTGACCAACGTCTGGAGTTTTCGCCGGGCTCTCAAGTGGCCTGGCTGGGCGAGGGCGTGCATGTGACGTTGCCGGAGCAGGACGGCAAGCAACCTGCGGTACTGGAGTTCGCCTTCGACCTGCGCCTGCAAGGCACCGAACAACTGCAAGTGGTGCCGGTGGGCAAGGCCAGCCAAGTTTCGCTGGCGTCCAACTGGCCGCACCCGAGTTTTATCGGCAACTTCCTGCCGGCTCAACGTGACGTCACTGACAAAGGGTTTACCGCTGATTGGCAGACTTCATTCTTCTCCACCAACCTGGAGCAGGCCCTGCAAAACTGCCTGGACGGGCAAGGCTGTGAAGATTTTACCAACCGCAGCTTTGGCGTGAACTTCATCGACCCGGTGGACCAGTACCTCAAGAGCGACCGCGCGATCAAGTATGCGCTGCTGTTCATCGCCCTGACCTTTGCCGGCTTTTTCCTGTTCGAAGTGCTCAAGAGCCTGGCCGTGCACCCGGTCCAATATGCGTTGGTGGGGGTCGCACTGGCGTTCTTCTACCTGCTGCTGTTGTCGTTATCCGAGCATGTGGGCTTTGCTCTGGCGTACCTGATATCCGCCAGCGCCTGCGTACTGCTGATCGGTTTTTACGTGTGCCATGTGCTGCGCAGCGTTGCTCATGGCTTGGGGTTCTCGGCGGGGCTGGCGGCATTGTATGGCTTGCTTTACGGGCTGCTGAGTGCCGAGGATTACGCGCTGCTGATGGGCTCGCTGTTGCTGTTTGGCCTGCTGGGCACGGTGATGGTGCTGACGCGCAGGCTGGATTGGTATGGGGTGGGCAAGCGCAAGGTGGAGGAGGAGCAATGATTGGGTTGCGCGAAGACCAGCAGATGAAGGTGAGGATGGTCAACTTCCTCAATTATACCGCCGCCGAATGTGGGAGGGGGCTTGCCCCCGATAGCGGTGGTTCAGAAACAGATGTGCCCAATGACACGCCGCAATCGGGGGCAAGCCCCCTCCCACAGTGGACGGCGGTAAGGTTTAGATGGGCGGCTGGGTCTGCAGCATCGAAGGCCGCTGGCTGATCTCGGCGTACCAGGCGGCGAGCTTGGGATTGTCCGTGCGCCATTGCAGGTCCGGGTGACGAAAGTCCAGGTAACCCAGGGCACAGGCCACGCTGATGGCGGCAATATCGAAATGGCTGGTCAGTTCGGCAATGGCGTCCTGTTCCAGCTCGGCGAGGGCGCGGCGGATCTTGTTGCGCTGTTCATCCAGCCATTGGTGCCAATGCTTTTCCACCGGGCGCATGGCAGTCTCGTAACGTACCAGCACGGCGGCATCCATGATGCCGTCGGCCATCGAGGCCAGGGTCAGGCGCCGCCAGCGGGCCGAGCCATCGCGGGGGATCAGCGGGTTGCCGACGTGCTGGTGGTCGAAGTAATCGAGGATCACCCGGCTGTCATGCAGGACCGAACCGTCGGCCAGGCGCAGGGCCGGGATCTTGCCCACGGGGTTGCCTTGCAGCACTTGGGCGTCCGGGTTGACCGGGGTCGGCAGGCAGGCGTGCAGGGCCACACGGTCCTGCTGGCCGGTCTCGATCAGCAGCACGCGGACTTTGCGTACGAACGGTGAAGCGGGGTTGTGGAACAAGGTCATGCTGGGGGCGGACATGGGCATTCCTCGAGGTGAATTGTGGCTAGCCTAGAGCGTTGTGCGGTGCCTGGCGAGGGGGACGCGTTGTTTTTGAGGGCCCTATCGCAGGCAAGCCAGCTCCCACATTGGGCTGTGTTCACAGGTCAAAATGTGGGAGCTGGCTTGCCTGCGATAGCGACCTCAGCCGCGCCGCTTAACCAACCCCCATACACCCATCATTGCAGGTATCCCGAGCCCGACCCAACTCAACGAATCCCACCACCCATCCCCCAGCAACGCCGCAAACAACCCTGCGGCACTGAGCAGGCCAATGCCCAGCGGTATGCCAAACACCTTCCAGAAATTCGACTGGCGCGGCTTCATACCTTGGCCGCCTTGCGCCGCACGATCCACAGGTAAATCCCGCTCACCAGTACGACGATGGTCAGCACATCCAGCATCGCCCACAGGATTTTCATCGGCATGCCGCCGTAATCACCGAAGTGCAACGGTTGGGACAGGCCCATGGCGTCCATGTACCACGGTCGTTCGGCGATGGCGGTAACGGCCAGGGTGCTGGCGTCAATCAGCACTGGCGTCAGCAGATGAGAAGTCAGGTGGGTGCTGCCCTTCATGAACACGGCGTAGTGATGTTCACTGGAAAAGCGTGTACCGGGGAAGGCGATAAAGTCCGGTTCCATACTGGGCGCGGCCTTGGCGGCAATGCTCAGCAGCTCAGTGGCCGGTGCGCGCTGGGTCAGCGGCGGGGCGTTTTTGTAGGGTTCGATCATGGCGCTGAGGCTGTCCTGGCGCCAGGCGGCGATGAGCAGGTCGGCGCAGGCACTGATCACGCCGGTCACGCCCACGACCAGCGCCCAGGTCAGGGTGACTACGCCGATCAGGTTGTGCAGGTCGAGCCAGCGCAGGCGGGTGGACTTGTCCTGGCGCACGGTGGCGAACTTCAAGCGGCGCATGAACGGCAGGTACAACACCGTGCCCGAAATAATCGCCAGCACAAACAGAATACCCATGAGTGCCAGCAGCAACTTGCCCGGCAGGCCGGCAAACATATCCACATGCAGGCGCAGCAGGAACAGGGTCAGCCCGCCATTCGCCGATGGTGTTTCTACCGCTTCTCCAGTGCGGGCATCGAGCATGAAGGTATGGGAAGAATTCGGCTCGGTGCCGGCCGTGGCCGCCATGATCGCGATCACGCCGTTCTTGTCGTCTTCGTCCCAGGCCAGGTACTGCATGGCCTCGCCGGGACGATGGGCCTGCGCTTTAGTCACAAGCTGCTCAAGGTTGAGCCGGGGAGTATCGGCTGGCATCTGTGCCAACTCGGGCTCATTGCCCAGCAGATGGTCGATCTCATGGTGGAACACCAGCGGCAGCCCGGTGAGGGCGAGCAACAGCAGGAATACGGTGCAGATCAGGCTGGTCCAGGTGTGGATGAAGGACCAGCGGCGGATGGTTTTGCTTTTCATTTTCTAGCCTTCAGACACACCAAGGCCGCCACGGTGACGGCCTGGTGGTTAACTCAAGCGATTACCACTGGTACGTGGCGCTGGCGACTACGCTGCGTTGGTCGCCGAAGTAGCAGTAGGAACCGTCGCAGGTGGAAATGTAATCCTTGTTGAACAGGTTGGTCGCGTTCACTTTCACCGACGCACCCTTGAGGCTGTTGTCCAGGCGGCCGAGGTCGTAGTGCACGGCGCCGTCGAACACCGTGTAGGCGTTGGCTTTGCCGGCCCAGGTATTGGCCTGGTCGCCGTAGGTATTGCCGGTGTAGCGGGCGCCAAAACCAATGCCGAAACCGTCGAGCGCGCCGGTGTGCCAGGTGTAGTCGGTCCACAGGGATGCTTGCTGGTTGGGCATCAGTTGCAGGCGGTTGCCTTTGAAGTCGCCTTTTTGCACTTCGGATTTGGCCAGGGTATACGCCGCGATCACCTTAAGGTTTTCGGTGACGTCAGAGATGGCTTCCAGCTCCAGGCCTTTGACTTTCACTTCGCCGGTCTGGTCGGTGACAGACACTCCACCGGACTGGAAACTGCTGACCAGAACGTTCTTCTGGGTCAGGTCATACACTGCGGCACTGAGCAGCGTGTTCGAGCCCGGCGGTTGGTACTTGATCCCCAATTCCCACTGCTTACCTTCGGTGGGTTTATAGGACTCTGTAGGTGAAGCGCTGGCGTTGCTCGCCGGCTGGAACGATTCGGCGTAGGAGATGTACGGTACGAAGCCCGAGTCGAACACATAGCTCAGTGCCGCATTACCGCTGAAATTCTTGCTGCGGTCAGTATTGGTCGCGTCGTTTTTGTTGAAGTACGTGGTGCCTTGATGCACCCAGTCTTCACGGCCGCCCAGGGTCAGGCGCCAGTTATCAAGAGCCATCTGGTCCTGAACGTAGAGGCCGGTCTGGATGGTTTTCTGGTTGTAGTCGTAGAAAGCGCCGGAGCGTGCGGGGCGTTCAACCGGCGTGGTGTTGACGGGGTTGAAGATGTTGACTCTTCCGGCCAGCCCGTAAATCGACAAGTACGAGGTATCGGTACGCTGGTGGTCCAGTCCGAGCAGAAGGGTATGGGTGACGTCACCGGTGGCGAAGTCGGCCTGAAAGTTGTTATCTACTGCCAATTGTCCGATGTTCTCGTCCACGTTGGTCGACGAGCGGTTGATATTGCCCGCAGCGTCGACCGGCGCCCAGCCATAGGCACCTACGGTCAATTGCTGGAACGACAATTCCGATTTGGTGTAACGCAGATTCTGTTTGAACTGCCAGGTATCGTTGAAACGGTGCTCGAATGCGTAGCCGAGTGCGTAATAGGTACGGTCGTAGAACTCGTAGTCCGGATCGCCCAGGTTCTTATGATGCGAAACGTCACCCAGTGGCAACTTGATCTTGGTGCCGACTATCGGCAGGAACTGGCTGGTGGCACCGGTATCGTCACGGGTGAACTGCGACAGCAAGGTCAGCTTGGTATCGGTATCGATGTTCCAGGTCAGGCTGGGCGCGATGTTGTAGCGTTTGTTGTCGATATGGTCGACCTGCGTACCGGCATCACGTACCACGCCGCTGAGGCCATAGAGAAACTGGCCTTCGTCGTCAATCTTACCGGTGCTGGCGAAGTTGATCTGGCGATAATTGTCGCTGCCGTATTGCACCTGGATGGCGCTGCTCTGTTCGGCGCTGGGACGACGGCTGACCATGTCCAGCAGGCCGCCCGGTGGGGTCTGGCCGTAGACCGATGAGGCCGGGCCGCGCAGCAAGGCGAGGCGATCCAGGTTCCAGGTTTCGGCTTTCGGGTTGGCATACACCCCGCGTGGCAGCGGCAGGCCATCGAGGAATTGCGTCGGCTCGAAGCCGCGTACGCGCAACCAGTCGTAACGGGTGTCGCTGCCATAGCTGGCGGACACGATACCGGGCATGTATTTGACTGCGTCGTCGAGGTTCTGGACGTTACGGTCCTGCATCTGCTCGCGGGTGGCCACCGAGATCGAGCGCGGCGCCTCGACCAACGCTGTGTCGGTCTTGGTGCCGGCGGCGGTGCGCTTTGCCAGGTAGCCCTCCACCGGGCCCCAAGCACTCTCATAGCTGTCCTGGCCGGTGATATTGGTCGTCGGCAAGGCGACGACGCCTTCCGGAATCGGCACCAAGGTGTAAGTGCCCGCACTGCTTTGTTCCAACTGCAACCCAGTACCGCGCAACGCTTCACGCAACGCGCCCTGTGCATCGAACTGGCCCTTGACCGGGGCCGAGGTCTTGCCGGCGGCGAGTGTCGGGTTGAGGGTCAGTGCCAGGCCGGCCTGGCTGGCGATCTGGTTCAGGGTGGCGGCCAATGGCGCGGCCGGCAGGTTGTAGGCACGCATGCTGGAGGCTTGTTCAGCGGCGGCCAGTGCGGTGCTGGTCAGCGGGGCGCCGAGGGCGATGGCCAGGGCTAACAGGCTGGGGCGCAACAAGGTATCTAGCGTTCGGGACATAGGGCGGCTCCTGAATGGAAATATTTCTCAATTGCCTAGGTGCCGAACGAGAAGCGGAAAGTGATAGGGCCGGGTGAAACTATTTTTTTGACGGGGTGTTTTGATCGTTACGCAGAGCGTGGAAACGATCAAGGTTTGGCAGCTACGGTCACCCACCATGGCGTGTGCTGTTCGATCTGCACGGGCAAGGTCGGCAGCAGCGCGTTCAACGCCAGGGTGGTGTCGTGCAACGGGAAGCTGCCGGTGATGCGCAGGTCGGCTACGCCTTTATCCACACCCAGGTAGCCGGCGCGGTAGCGACTTAGTTCATTGACCACATCGCCCAGGCGGGCGTTGTCGACCACCAGCATGCCGCGGGTCCAGGCATCGGAGGCCGGGGTTACAGCCAGCGTCGGGCCCAGGCCGTCGCTGCGCATCAGCACCTGCTGGCCGGCCTTGAACACCTGTTCCTGATGCAGCGCCTCAGGTTGGGCAGCCACCGCAGACTGCAATACGCTCAGGCGTGTAGCCTGGTCTTCGCGCTTGACGACAAACCGCGTGCCCAACGCTCGCAGCCTGCCGTCGCGGGTTTGCACATAGAACGGGCGCGCATCGTCGTGGCCGGTTTCGACGAGGATTTCGCCCTCCTGCAACACAATCAACCGGCGTTTTTCGTCGAAGCGCACATCAATGGCGCTATGGGTGTTGAGGTTGATCTGCGTGCCGTCTGCCAGTTTCAGCGTGCGTTGCTCGCCGGTGGCGGTGCGCTGGTCGGCCAGCCAATAGTGGATCGGCACGTACCGCTCGCCGGCAAACAGCGCCAGGCCGCACACCAGCACGATACTCGCCAGGCCACGGCCCAGCTTGCGCACGCGCTGGCGAATGCCTTGGCGCGATTGCAGCAACGCCGCACGCGCCGGGCCCGAGGCCACGCTGAAACGCTGGTCGAGCATGCCCAATTGTCGCCAGGCGCGGGCATGTTCCTCATCGCTGGCCAGCCATTTGGCGAACTCTTCGCGTTCCACCGCGCTGCCGTCGTCCGAGTCGAGGGACAGTTGCCAGGCAATCGCGGCATCCAGCACCCGCGCTGACACCGGTTTGGCACTGACGGCGGTCACGACGGCTCGCCGTACAGCGCGATGTAGCACTGGCGAATGCCCTGGGCCAGGTACTGGCGCACGCGGGGCACCGACACACCGAGGCGCCGGGCGATTTCTGCATGGCCCAGGCCGTCGAGACGTTTATAGAGGAAAGCGGCGCGAGCCTTGCTCGACAGCCTGCCGAGCAGACGGTCGATGGCCTTGAGGTCTTCGAGGATCAGGTGCTGTTCTTGCGGCGAAGGGTGTTCGCTTTCCGGGATCAGCATCAATTCGGTGAGGTAGGCCTGTTCCAGGGCGGCGCGGCGGAAGTAGTCGAACAGCAAGCCCTTGGCAATGGCCACCAGGAACGCGCGGGGTTCACGGGGTTCGCGCAGCTCATCCCGGCCCAGCAGGCGCATGAAGGTGTCCTGGCTCAGGTCTTCGGCGCGGCTTGGACATGCCACATTGCGCCGCAGCCAGGCCAACAGCCAGCCGCGATGGTCGCGATACAACGCGCCAACAAGCTCACTGTGTGGGGTCTGGACCGACGACACGGCATCACCGAATAAATAAGGGGCTTTAACTAACGAGAATTATTCGCGATTCTGTCAGAGGCGTGAGGTGGGTGCAATTGGCGTCTGTCGGGAGATCGTTCCCACGCAGAGCGTGGGAGCGATCCCTGCACCGAATCCTACAGGGAAGGGGATTGTTGACGGCGTTTCCATTGGGCCAAACGCTCTTGCAGGGCATGGGGCGTGTCGATCTGCTGCTGCCTGGCACGGCTGAACAGGATCAGCATCAGCTCCGCCGTGGCCAGTGCGTCGGCGCTGGCGTGATGGCGTTCGCCTGCTTGAAGCTTGAAGTGGTTGAGCCAGTCGTCCAGGCCGGCTTCGCGCAGCGTGACGTCGGGGCACAACAGAGGAGCCAGGTCGGCTACATCCAGAACGGGATGGGCCAGTCGATAATCCAGGCTGTCCTTGAGCGCCCGGCCCAGCATGTGTTGATCGAAGGGCGCATGGAAGGCCAGCAATGGGCTGTCGCCGACAAACGTCATGAAATCCAGCAGCGCCTCGGCCGGGTCGCTGCCGGCAGCGATCGCGCTGGGGCCGAGCCCGTGGATCAGCACGCTGGGGCTGAGTTTGGTGTCGGTGCGTTGCAGGGTGCGTTCAAACAGTTGGGAAAAATCCACCGCACCATCCTCGATGACCACGGCGCCGATGGACAGCACCTGGTCACGGTTAAGGTTCAGGCCGCTGGTCTCCAGGTCCACCACTACCCAGCGCTGGCTGCGCAACGAACCGGCGCCCAAGGCGCGAGGCTTGGGCAATTGCGCCAGGCGCTGCTGTTGCGCCGCATCCAGGCCAGGTTTTTTCTTATGCCACCAACAGAACAGACTCACAGTTGATACCGCAAGGTCAGGCTGCTTTGCAGGCGCTGGGCCTGGCGCAGGGCTTCACGCAGAATGCGCCGGTCCAGATGGTTGAGGCTGTCGGGGTCGACGCGGTTGGAATAGGGCAGGTTTTCACGGGTCTGCAATTGGTGCTGCTGCATACGGGTCTGCTGGATAAAGTGATAGGCCTCTTCATAGGCCGCGCCATCCAGCGGCTCTATCACTTCCTTGGTCACCAACTGGCGCAGGCGTTCCAGGGTGTTATTGGCGTGGATGCCATTGGCCAGTGCCAGCAGGCGTGCACCGTCCACGAATGGTGTAAGGCCCTGCACCTTGAGATCCAGGGTAGCCTTCTCGCCTCCTTTGCGGGTCAGCACGAACTCGCGCAAACGCCCTACCGGCGGGCGCTGGCGCAGCGCGTTTTCGGCCAACATGCGCTGGAACAAGCGGTTATCCGCCACCTGATCGAGAATGCCCTGGCGCAGTTGCTCGCAGCCGCGCTCATCGCCCCACACCACGCGCAAATCAAAATAGATGCTCGAGCCCAGCAGGTTTTCCGGTGTTGCTTCACGGATAAACGCACCGAAGCGCCGCGCCCACTCCACTCGCGACAAACACAGCTCGGGGTTGCCGGCCATGATATTGCCCTTGCACAGGCTGAAGCCGCACAGCGCCAGGCTCTGGTTGATGTGCTGCGCCAGGGGCAGCAAGCGGCCACGGATTTCGGCGGCTTCGACAGCGTCCTTGGCCTCGAACAGGATGCCGTTGTCCTGGTCGGTATACAGCGTTTGCTCGCGGCGACCCTCGCTGCCGAAACACAGCCAACTGAACGGCACACCGGGGTCGCCTTTTTCCGCGAGGGTCAATTCGATCACACGGCACACGGTGTGGTCGTTGAGCAGGGTAATGATGTGGGTGATCTGGGTGGACGACGCGCCATGGGCGAGCATACGCTCCACCAACTGGCCGATTTCACCGCGAATCGCCACCAGGTTTTCCACCCTGGGCGCGTTGCGGATGGTGCGGGCCAGGTGCACCAGGTCCACACGTTGCAAGGAGAACAGGTCACGTTCGGACACCACTCCACATAGGCGCTGGTCTTTGACCAGGCACACGTGGGCGATATGCCGTTCGGTCATGGCGATGGCCGCGTCGAAAGCGCTGTGGTCCGGGCTCAAGGAAAACGGCGCCTGGGTCATATGAGCTTCAATGCCCTGGCTGAAATCGCTGGTGCCATCGGCCACCACCTGGCGTAGATCACGCAGGGTAAAAATGCCCAGGGGCGCCTTGTGCGGGTCGACAATCACGATGCTGCCGACCTGCTGTTCGTGCATCAGCGTCACCGCTTCACGCAGCGGCGTGTACGGGCTGCAGGTGACCGGGTGGCGCATGGCCAATTCGCCCAATCGAGTGTTCAGCGAGTATTGGGTGCCGAGGGTTTCCACGGCTTTTTGCTGTACCTGCTGGTTGACCTGATCGAGCAGGCTGCTGACCCCACGCAAGGCGAAATCCCGAAACGCACTGGAAAGGGCGAACAGCTTGATAAACGCGGGCTTGTTCAGTTGCAGGCAAAAGGTGTCTTCGGCGGCTTTATGTTCAGTGCGGGTAGCACGCTCGCCCAGCAACGCGGCGAGGGGGAAGCACTCGCCGGTGGTGATTTCGAAGGTGGTGTCGGCCGAATCAGGTCGTTCGCCGACGACGCGGCCCTGCTTGACGATATAAAAGTGCTCGACCGGGCCACCAGAGGGTTTGAGGATGCTGTCGCCGGGGCCGTAGAAGCGCAGTTGGCACTGTTCCACCAGAAACGCCAGGTGCGCCTGCTCCATCTGGTTGAATGGCGGGAAGCGTTGCAGGAATTGCAGGGTGCCGTGGATGTTCTGCAACACCGCAGTTTTTCCTGCCTGTGCGAATGCATCAGCTTTACTCATAACAGTGACCGCAGTTTTTTGTCGTTATCGTGCTGCATGGTCGACGCCTGCACGGCGGGTGCCCATTGGACGTAAGTCTAGGTTGATGAAAACCGCACAAAACTAGGGAAAAACCCTACATGACTATCGTCCGAACCCCGTAGAACGCCCACTAGGCAAACTTTCCGACGAAGTGCACATTGTTCGCCCTTCCGACGATGTCTGACATCTGTGCTGGGAGATGATGAGAATTGCTGAGAAACGTATGTCCGACCACGATATTTTGAGTGATGCCGAGCGCGAGGCGCTGAGCGCCGTGATGCTGGAGCCTGATTTACCGCCACAACGCGTATTGATCGTGGACGACGACAAGGATGCGCGTGAACTGCTGGCCGAGATCCTGGGCCTGGACGGTATTCGCTGCATGACCGCCGACAGTGGTGAGAAAGCGTGGGATCTGTTGAAGTCGAGCAGCTCCATCGGTTTGCTGATCACTGACCTGCGCATGCAGCCCAGCAATGGCCTGGAGTTGATTCGCCAGGTGCGTGAGTCGACCCGGGCGGCGCTGCCCATCATCATCATGTCGGGGGACGCGGAGGCGCCGGATGTGATCGATGCGATGCATTTGAGCGTGGTGGATTTCTTGCTCAAGCCGATCGACAGCGTGAAGTTGGCGAAGTTGGTGAAGCGGGAGTTGGGGATGGTGCAGTGACTACCGTTTATCTTTTTTGGGTTTGACCTGTCAATTCTCACAGTAGGCAAACAGGTGATCAGCGAGTGTACTGCGCTGGAGAGTTCTGGTCTTCAGCCAGGACCTTATATCCTCCAAGGGAGCTCGTTATGCCTATTCAAAAGCCTACTGATCAAGATAGCGACGCAAGTATTCTAATTCTCAGGGATGGAAAGGCCCGTTTTTTAAAATCTTCTGATACAAGAGCGAGCTTGAGACATTTTGCGGTCATCATGAAAGACGCAGGATCATTGACAGCTGAGTATGGGAACACGCTGTTTCCGCGGGATGAGCCGTACGAGTTCGCTTTTCCACGAGATGAAGATATGCATCGAGGAAACATCGATTATAGAGACGAAAAAGGTGTTTATTTTATAAAGCCTACGTCTGGAAAATTTTTTGTTGTTTCCAAAGAGGCAGGTCCCCTAGATACGTATATAAATTATATTACCTACGTGAATTTGAAATTTGAATTTGAAGGGCAAGAACTCACGATTAACGGCACAGGTGAAGCCACTTTTGTTTTTAATCGACAGCCCTCCTAATAAGAAGAAAGCCCTGATCTCACGAACAGGGCTTTCTTCCTTTCAGCGGTTACTCAACGCCCATTCTTGGCCTTGAACTCCCGACGCCTGCGGTGCAACACCGGCTCGGTATACCCATTAGGCTGCTTGGTCCCCTCAATCACCAACTCCACCGCCGCCTGGAACGCGATGTTGCTGTCGAGATCCGGAGCCAGCGGACGATACAACGCATCCCCGGCATTCTGACGGTCCACCACCGGCGCCATGCGCTTGAGGCTTTCCATCACTTGGGCTTCGTTGACGATACCGTGACGCAACCAGTTGGCGATGTGCTGGCTGGAAATACGCAGGGTGGCACGGTCTTCCATCAGGCCGATATCGTTGATGTCCGGCACTTTCGAACAGCCGACGCCCTGGTCGATCCAACGGACCACATAACCAAGGATGCCCTGGGCGTTGTTGTCCAGTTCGTTGCGGATCTCCTCGTCAGACCAATCGGTGTTGCTGGCCAGGGGAATGGTGAGGATGTCGTCTACCGAGGCACGTTCGCGCTTGGCCAGTTCGGCCTGGCGGGCGAATACATCGACCTTGTGATAGTGCAGCGCATGCAGCGCCGCAGCGGTTGGCGACGGCACCCAGGCGGTGTTGGCGCCGGCCAGCGGGTGGGCGATTTTCTGCTCGAGCATCGCGGCCATCAGGTCGGGCATCGCCCACATGCCTTTACCGATCTGTGCACGACCTTGCAGGCCAGTGCTCAAGCCGATATCGACGTTCCAGTTCTCATAGGCGCCGATCCACTTCTCTGCCTTCATGGCTGCCTTGCGCACCATCGCGCCGGCTTCCATGGAGGTATGGATTTCATCGCCGGTGCGGTCAAGGAAGCCGGTGTTGATAAACACCACGCGCTCGCTGGCCGCCTTGATACAGGCCTTGAGGTTGACCGTGGTGCGGCGCTCCTCGTCCATGATCCCGACTTTGAGGGTGTTGCGTGGCAGGTTCAGCACCTCTTCGATGCGACCGAACAGCTCGTTGGTGAACGCGGCTTCTTCCGGGCCGTGCATCTTCGGCTTGACGATGTACACCGAACCGGTACGGCTGTTCTTGCGCGTGTTGTTGCCATTGAGGCTGTGGATCGCCGCCAGGCTGGTGAGCAGGCCATCGAGAATGCCTTCCGGCACTTCGTGGCCGTCTTTGTCGAGGATCGCGTCGATGGTCATCAAGTGGCCAACGTTGCGCACGAACAGCAGCGAACGGCCGTGCAGCGTCACGTCCTGGCCATCCACGCCGGTGTACACGCGATCAGGGTTCATGGTGCGGGTGAAGGTCTTGCCGCCCTTGGCGACTTCTTCGGCCAGGTCGCCCTTCATCAGGCCGAGCCAGTTGCGGTAGATCACCACCTTGTCATCGGCATCCACGGCGGCAACGGAGTCTTCGCAGTCCATGATGGTGGTCAGCGCGGCTTCCATCAGCACGTCTTTGACGCCGGCCGCATCGGTCTGGCCGACAGGGGTGCTGGCGTCGATCTGGATCTCGAAGTGCAGGCCGTTGTGCTTGAGCAGGATTGCAATCGGCTCGGCCGCCGGGCCCTGGAAACCGATCAATTGCGCATCGTCGCGCAGGCCGCTGTTACTGCCGCCCTTGAGGCTGACGATCAGCTTGCCATCGACGATCTTGTAGCCGGTGGAGTCAACGTGGCTGCCGGCGCTGAGCGGCGCGGCTTCGTCGAGGAACGCACGGGCGAAGGCGATGACCTTGTCGCCACGCACTTTGTTGTAGCCCTTGCCCTTCTCGGCGCCGTCGGCTTCGCTGATGGCGTCGGTGCCATACAAGGCGTCGTACAGCGAACCCCAGCGCGCATTCGAAGCGTTAAGGGCGAAGCGGGCGTTCATCACCGGCACTACCAGCTGGGGGCCGGCCATGTGCGCGATTTCATCGTCGACGTTTTGGGTCGAGGCCTGGAAGTCTGCGGCTTCTGGCAGCAGGTATCCGATGTCTTGCAGGAAGGCTTTGTAGGCCACCGGGTCATGCGCCTGGCCGGCGTGCGTCTGGTGCCAGGTATCGATCCGCGCCTGGAAATCGTCGCGTTTGGCGAGTAGGGCTTTGTTCTTCGGTGCCAGGTCGTGGATAACCTTGTCGGCACCGGCCCAGAACTGGTCGGCAGTGATGCCGGTACCGGGAATGGCTTCGTTGTTCACGAAGTCGAACAGGACTTTGGCGACCTGCAGGCCACCGACTTGAACGTGTTCAGTCATTGCTTGCCTCACTCTGCGGAGCTAATGCGCTTTTTCAGATTTTCATTATGTAGTGCACGGTTTGGCATACTACATGATGACTTGCGGTTGTGAAAATTAGACTAAATACGTCGTTTAGCGACCCACTTTGGTCGTACGGTCACAGCGGAGTACCGGATGTTCTCAAAAAACTATTGGATTGTTCCAGATAAATCTAAAAATGGTACACGATTTGTTTTCGAGGGCTCCCGGGTCCACCTTGTAGATTGAATTCCAGAGGGCGTTGCCATGGACCATCTTGTACTCACAATTATCGCTGCCGACAAACCCGGGCTGGTGGAGCGCATCGCCCAGAGCATTGCCGCCCACGGCGGTAACTGGCTGGAAAGCCGCATGGCTCATATGGCTGGGCAGTTTGCCGGGATCCTGCGGGTCGGCGTGCCGACCGAACAGCGCCAGGCATTGGTCGCGGCGTTGGAGGGCTTATCCACACACGGCATCCGCGTGCTGGTGGGTGAGGGCAGCAGCGGGCGGGCGTCGGCGTCCAAGCCAATCCTGATGACCTTGGTGGGCAATGACCGTTCGGGCATCGTGCGCGAAATCACCGCGCTGTTAAGCCAGCAGGGCGTCAATCTGGAACGCTTGAGTACTGATGTGCGCCCGGCGCCCATGAGCGGCGATCCGCTGTTTAACGCCGAGGCGTTGTTGCTGGTGCCAGCGAGCCTGTCACTGGAGACTTTGCAAGCATCGCTGGAAACCTTGGCCGATGACTTGATGGTGGAGTTGCGTCAGGAGGAGTAACGATCCACAGGGTTATGCATGGAAATCTTGCATGGGCCTGTGGATAACCTGTAGAGACCCGGCGCCAGCCCACGCCGGCCGTGCTTCTCCGTCAGTTGAGCAAAAAACGAGCAGTTTCAAGGACTTGTGCACACACGGCGGGGATCAGGTTGTGGATAACCTTGGGGTGGAACGCTGCAAGCCACGAAGGCCGTGGCTTGCAGAGGTTTGTGCGTTATTTGATCAGCGTTTGCGCACACTCAGCCAGGCATCCAGGCTGTACACCACCAGGCCGGCCCAGATAAAGGCGAATGCCATCAGTGTGGCCGGCGCCAAGTGTTCGCCGAACAGCAATACGGCTTCCAGCAGCACCAGGGTCGGCGCGACGTATTGTAAAAAGCCCAGTGCGGTGTAGGGCAAATGCCGAGCGGCGGCGTTGAAGCACACCAGGGGGATCAGCGTGACCGGGCCTGCGGCCACCAGCCACCAGGCTTCGGAGGTGCTCCAGAATGCCAGTTGCGCACTGTGGGCCGACGGGTTGAACAGCAACCACGCCACGGCAATAGGCACCAGCATCCAGGTCTCCACCACCAGCCCCGGCAGTGCCCTGACCGGCGCCTGTTTGCGAATCAGGCCATAGAAACCGAAGGTCAACGCCAGCACCAACGACACCCACGGCAAGCTTCCAACCTGCCAGACCTGTTGCGCCACGCCCACCGCCGCCAGGCCCACTGCTATCCATTGCAGGCGACGCAAGCGTTCACCGAGGATCAGCATGCCCAGCAGCACATTCACCAGCGGGTTGATGTAGTAACCCAGGCTGGCCTCGAGCATGCGCCCGCTGTTCACCGACCATACGTAGGTCAGCCAGTTAGCCGCGATCAACGAACCGCTGAGGGCCAGGATCGCCAGGCGCTTGGGGTTGTCGCGCAACTCGCGGAACCAGCCAGGATGGTTCCACACCATCAGCAGCAAACCGCCGAACAGCGCTGACCACAGCACACGGTGCACGATGATCTCGGCGGCGGGTACGCTGGCAATGGCTTTGAAGTAAAGCGGGAACAGACCCCAGATGACGTAGGCACTCAGGCCCAGGATGTACCCCTTGCGAGGGTTGGCGGCTTGCATTGCAGAATCCTTGCTTAGGCAGCTAACAAAGCGCGATTGTAAGGATATTTGTCCAGCAGTGGGACCCGCTTTGCTTTATGTGGGAGGGGGCTTGCCCCCGATACGGACTGTTAGCCATATAAATATGGCACCTGACATTCAGCTATCGGGAGCCACCCCCTCCCACATCCAAAGCAAAAGCGGTTAGAAGAGTTTGAGGGGTTCTTCGTTGAGCGCCGACAACTGCTCACGCAACGCCAGCACCTGGTCGCCCCAATAGCGCTCGGTGCCAAACCACGGGAAGCTGTGGGGAAACGCCGGGTCATCCCAGCGGCGTGCCAGCCAGGCGCTGTAGTGCATCAGGCGCAGAGCGCGCAGGGGTTCGATCAGGGCCAGTTCGCGCGGGTCGAAATCGTGGAATTCCTGGTAGCCATCCATCAGTTCTGACAGCTGGCCCAGGCATTCCTGGCGGTCGCCGGCGAGCATCATCCATAGGTCTTGCACCGCCGGGCCCATGCGGCAGTCGTCGAGGTCGACGATATGGAACATCTCGTCGCGGCACATCATGTTGCCCGGGTGACAGTCACCGTGCATGCGGATGTTCTTGTGCGGCGTGGCCTTGTACACCTCTTCCACGCGCTTGAGCAGGTCACGAGCCACGGACTCGTAGGCCGGCAGCAGGCTCTTGGGAATGAAGTTGCCTTCAAGCAAGGTGTTGAGGGAATCGTGACCGAAATTTTTCACGCCCAGAGCTTCACGGTGTTCGAACGGGCGGGTGGAACCCACCGCGTGCAAACGACCCAGCAATTGCCCGAGGCGATAGAGCTGGTCGAGATTGCCCGGCTCAGGCGCCCGGCCGCCACGGCGCGGGAACAGGGTGAAACGGAAACCTGCGTGTTCGAACAGGCTTTCGCCGTTGTGAGTCAGCGGCGCTACTACCGGTACTTCGCATTCGGCCAGTTCGAAGGTGAAGCGGTGTTCTTCGAGGATCGCCTCGTTGGTCCAGCGCTGGGGCCGGTAGAACTTGGCGATCAGCGGCTCGGCGTCTTCGATACCCACTTGGTACACGCGGTTTTCGTAGCTGTTGAGTGCCAATACGCGCGCGTCGCTGAGGAAACCGATGCTTTCGACGGCGTCGAGGACCAGGTCTGGGGTGAGTGTTTCAAACGGGTGGGCCATGCGAACTCCTGCGCGCAGCAGGGCGCCGCGTCGGGCCGGGTATGGTAACGCACCGGGCTTGAGATAGGTGGTGGCTGTGCTATTGCAATCGGGGGCAAGCCCCCTCCCACACTTGAATGTATTCGCAATTCACAATTGTGGGAGGGGGCTTGCCCCCGATGAGGCCCTATCAGGCGCCGATGATCCCACCATCATCCCGCCGAATCGCCACCACCGACGACCGCGGCTTGCCATTGGGCAGGTGTTCCGGCCAGGTCGAACCACCGGTTTCCCCTGGGTGCTGAATGCCCACGAACAGCGTCTTTTGATCCGGCGAAAAGCTGATCCCCGTCACCTCACACGCCACTGGCCCCACCATGAAGCGACGGATCTCACCGGTGCTCGGGTCGGCACACAGCATCTGGTTATTGCCCATGCCCGCGAAGTCGCCGGCATTGCTGTAGTCGCCATCGGTCAGGATCCACAGGCGCCCCGCTTTGTCGAAACCAAGACCGTCGGGGCTATTGAACATGTTCTGGGGGCTGATATTGGATGAACCGCCCTTCGGTGTACCGGCGTGCACACCCGGGTTGCCGGCCACCACGAACAAGTCCCAGGTGAAGTCCGTGGCACCGTGGTTATCGGCGTCGGCTTTCCAGCGCAGGATCTGACCGTAGACGTTCTTCTCCCGTGGGTTGGGCCCGCCCACCGGCTGGCCGTCTTCGCCGCGCTTGGCGTTGTTGGTCAGGGTGCAATAGACCTGACCGTCGGTAGGGCTGACCACAATCCATTCCGGGCGGTCCATGCGCGTGGCTTTCACCACGCTGGCGGCCAGGCGCGCGTGGATCAGCACCTCGGCCTGATTGGCGAAACCGCTGCTGGCGTCGATGCCGTTTTTGCCATGGGTGAGTTCAACCCATTGGCCTTTGCCTTTGGGATGATCGGCATCGCCGTCGCCTGCGTCGAAGATGGCCACGTACAAGGTGCCGTGGTCGAGCAGGTCTTTGTTGGCTTTTGGATTGTTGTGATTGATCTGATCGCGGCTGACGAATTTGTAGATGAACTCACCGCGCTCATCGTCGCCCATGTACACCACGGCGCGGCCGTCACGGGTTTCGGCGAGGGCGGCGTTTTCGTGTTTGAAGCGCCCCAGGGCCGTGCGTTTGACCGGGGTGGATTGCGGATCGAACGGGTCGATTTCCACCACCCAGCCATGGCGATTGAGTTCATTGGGGTTTTTGGCCATGTCGAAACGTGGGTCGTGCGGGTGCCAGTTGATATCTTTGCTGGCGGCTACCACGCCGTAGCGCTTCTGCCCGGCGTCGAAAGCTTGCTGCGGGTTGCTGCTGCCGAAACAGTCGGTGAAGTTTTCTTCGCAGGTCAGGTAGGTGCCCCAGGGGGTCTTGCCGTTGGCGCAGTTCTGGAACGTGCCGAGAACTTTTTTGCCGCTGTTGTCGGCGGCGGTTTTCAACCAATCATGGCCGGCGGCGGGGCCGCTCAAGCGGATCGGTGAATTGCCGTGGATGCGCCGGTTGTAGCGAGAGTCCTGGACGAACTGCCAGGTGTCGCCCTTGCGCCGCACTTCGATGACCGACACGCCTTCGCTGGCCAGGGCCTTGCGTACCTCTTCAGCCGATTGCGGTGCACCGCCGTGGGCGAAGAGGTAGCGGTAGTTGGTGTACTCGTTGTTGATTGCCATGAGCGCGCGGTTGTTGTCGCCCGGGAAGGGAAACAGGCTCATGCCGTCGTTGTGGTCGCCGAACTGTTGTTCCTGGGCCTTGGCCGTACCATTGCCGGACGGGTCGAAAGCCGGCGCGTTCTTGTGCAATGGCTGGCCCCAACTGATCAGCACCGAAGCGCTGTAGCCCGGAGGCAGGGTGATGGTGTCGCTGGTGGCGGCGGCAATGCTGGTGAAGCCCAGCAATGGGCTGGCGGAGGCGGCGTTCACGGCCAGGGCGCTGCGGCTCAGCAGGTTGCCACCCAGGAACATCGCCGCGCCGCACAGGGCGCCTGCGCCGATAAAGCGACGACGGGTCAGGCCGACCATCTGTTCAAGGTCGGTGGCTTGGTTTTCTTCTAATAGGCTCATCTCAGGCTCCCTGCGGTTTTTGCAGACACCTTAAGCAGCGCTTGTGACCAAATTGTTGCAGTTCGAAGACTTTGACTCGCTATACCGGCGTGCCAAGCAACACATTGCTGGGGGCGAATTGCACGCGGATCGGTTGGCCCTCGGCAGCGTCGAGGGCCTGGAGTGCAGCGGGCGGTGCCAGCGCGCATAGCACCTGGCCGTTGGGCAGGGCGACACGCACCTCACTGGGGCCATCTTCGGCGTCGAGAATCATCTCGATCACACCGCCCATGCAATTGTGTCCAGGTGTTTCAGGCTGCCCGATCGCCAGCAACTCGAGCCACCCGGCCTTGATCAGGGCGACCACTTCCACGCCGATCTGCAGTTCCAGTCGTTGGGTGCTGTCGTGGGTGATCTGTGCGACTAGATGCAAGCCGCCGGCCAGCTGCAGGCTAATCATGTCATTGCGCCCATGGCTGTCGATGACGCTGACCTGGCCGTGCAATTGGTTGCGCGCACTGGTGCGCAGCATCAAGCGGCCCAGCAGGTTGAAGTCGCTGGCCGCTTCGTCCGAACCGAGTACTTCGGCCTGCAACACTTGCAAGCGCTGATAGAGGCGCAACACCCGTTCACCTTCTTGCGTCAGCTTGGCGCCGCCACCGCCCTTGCCGCCGACGCTGCGTTCAACCAGCGGTTTTTGCGCCAGATTGTTCAGTTCGTCGATGGCGTCCCAAGCAGCCTTGTAACTCAACCCGGCGCTTTTGGCCGCACGGGTGATGGAACCCTGCTCGGCGATATGCCCCAGCAAGGCAATACGCTGGGGGCGACGGATGATGTGTTGGTTGAGGGGGCTGGGCAGGGACATGGGCATACGTCTGAATGGGATGAGCGGACGTTGCCGTCCTGGCGCAGGGGAGTCAAGTCAGGCGCTGGACCTTGGTGTACGTGCCAGGCAATAGACGTCGACTTGGCGTGCGCCGGCACCTATCAACAGCCGCGCCACGCTGTGGGCCGTGGCGCCGGTGGTGAGTACGTCGTCTACCAATGCCAGATGTTGCCCTGCTACGTGGGCGTCGGGTGCCAGGGCAAAAGCGTTGAGCAGGTTGCGTTTGCGGGCCTTGGCATCCAGGTCTTGCTGCGCGACGGTTTCATAAGGGCGTAATAACGCATGTTCATGGTAGGGAATCTCGAGGTCTTTACTGAGCCAGCGGGCCACCATCAACGCTTGGTTAAAGCCGCGTTCGCGCAGGCGTCTGCGGGCCATGGGCACCGGCAGCAGGTAGTCGGGCCGGTCGAGTTCAGCGTTGTCGAAGCGGTGTTGCAGATGTTGCCCCAGCAGACGTGCCAGCATGTGCCCCAACGGCCAGCGGGCCTGATGCTTGAAGCGGCTGATGAGGGTGTCGATGGGAAAGCTATAGGTCCATGGCGCGACGACCTGCTTGAAAGCGGGTGAGTGCCTTTGGCACTGCCCGCAGATCAAGCCGTCCATCGGCAAGGGCAGGGCGCAGCGTTCGCACTGCTCCATTAGCCAAGGCAGGTCTGTTTCGCAGACGTTGCAAATAGGTTCGGCTGATTGAGTGCTTTCATCGCAAACCAAGCAGCTCTGTATGTTTTTTGACCAGATGTAAACTTGGTGTTTGTGGTCAGGTTGACAGTGCATGATTCTTCCTTAAATATGCCGGCATCCGTGTCGCGCCTGTGGGTATTGCCCTTCCCGCAGCGCTTGCCAAAGCATAATCAAGGAATCGCCCATGAGCGCCAGCACCTCTGCCACCCTGCGTCACGATTGGTCCTTAGCCGAAGTCAAAGCCCTGTTCGTGCAGCCATTCAATGACCTGTTGTTCCAGGCGCAGACCGTGCACCGCGCGCATTTCGACGCCAACCGCGTGCAGGTATCGACCTTGCTGTCGATCAAGACCGGCGCCTGCCCGGAAGATTGCAAATATTGTCCGCAGTCGGGCCACTACAACACCGGCCTGGAAAAAGAGAAGCTGATGGAGGTGCAGAAGGTCCTCGAAGAGGCCGCCCGCGCCAAGGCCATCGGCTCGACGCGCTTCTGCATGGGCGCGGCGTGGAAACACCCGTCGGCCAAGGACATGCCCTACGTGTTGGAGATGGTCAAAGGCGTGAAGGCCATGGGCCTGGAAACCTGCATGACCCTCGGGCGCCTCGACCAGGACCAGACCGAAGCCCTGGCCCAGGCCGGCCTGGATTACTACAACCACAACCTCGATACGTCGCCGGAGTTCTACGGCTCGATCATCACCACCCGCACCTACGGCGAGCGCCTGCAAACCCTGGCCTATGTGCGTGACTCGGGGATGAAGATCTGCTCGGGCGGCATCCTCGGCATGGGCGAGTCCCTTGACGACCGTGCCAACCTGCTGATCCAGCTGGCCAACCTGCCAGAACATCCGGAGTCGGTGCCAATCAACATGCTGGTGAAGGTTGCCGGTACGCCGTTGGAGAACGCCGAGGACATCGACCCTTTCGACTTCATCCGTATGCTGGCGGTGGCGCGCATCCTGATGCCGCAATCCCACGTGCGCCTGTCCGCTGGCCGCGAAGCCATGAACGAGCAGATGCAGGCCCTGGCGTTTTTTGCCGGCGCCAACTCGATCTTCTACGGCGACAAACTGCTGACCACCGCCAACCCGCAGGCCGACAAGGACATGCAACTGTTTGCACGCTTGGGCATCCTGCCCGAAGCCCGTGAAGAGCACGCCGATGAAGTGCACCAGGCGGCGATTGAGCAGGCGTTGGTGGAGCAAAAGAGCAGCGAGCAGTTCTATAACGCCGCTGTTTGAGGCCAGCATGTCTTTTGATCTCTCCGCGCGCCTCGCTGCCCGCCGTGCCGAACATCTTTACCGTCAACGCCCGCTGCTGCAGAGCCCTCAAGGGCCCGAAGTGGTGGTGGATGGCCAGCCATTGTTGGCGTTCTGCAATAACGATTACCTGGGCCTGGCCAATCACCCGCAGGTGATCGAAGCCTGGCGCGCCGGAGCGGCCCGGTGGGGCGTGGGCGGTGGCGCTTCGCATCTGGTGGTGGGCCACGCCACGCCGCACCATGAGTTGGAAGAAGCCCTGGCTGATTTGACCGGGCGCCCGCGTGCACTGCTGTTCACCACCGGCTACATGGCCAACCTCGGCGCCGTCACGGCATTGGTGGGGCAGGGCGATACGGTACTGCAAGATCGCCTCAACCACGCGTCATTGCTGGATGCCGGCTTGCTGTCCGGGGCGCGTTTCAATCGCTACCTGCATAACGACGCCGACAGCCTGGCCAAGCGCCTGGAGAAGGCCACCGGCAATACACTGGTGGTCACTGATGGCGTGTTCAGCATGGACGGCGACCTGGCCAACCTCCCCGCACTGGCCCGTGAAGCCAAGGCCAGAGGTGCCTGGCTGATGGTGGATGACGCCCATGGCTTCGGCCCCTTGGGTGGCCAGGGCGGTGGCATCGTCGAGCATTTCGGCTTGAGCCAGGAGGACGTGCCGGTGCTGGTTGGCACCTTGGGCAAAGCCTTCGGCACCGCCGGGGCATTTGTGGCCGGCAGCGAGGAGTTGATCGAAAGCCTGATCCAGTTTGCCCGCCCGTATATCTACACCACCAGCCAACCCCCGGCACTGGCCAGCGCCACCCTGAAAAGCCTGGAGCTGTTGCGCCATGAACATTGGCGCCGCGAGCACCTCAACGGGTTGATCCGCCAGTTCCGCCAGGGCGCCGAGCAGATGGGCCTGGCACTGATGGACAGCTTTACGCCGATCCAGCCGATCCTGATTGGCGACAGTGCCCGGGCGTTGCGCCTGTCGCAAATGCTGCGCGAGCGTGGCCTGATGGTAACTGCGATCCGCCCGCCTACCGTGCCCGCCGGCACTGCCCGTTTACGGGTGACATTAACGGCGGCCCACAGCGAGGCGCAGGTGCAGCTATTGTTAAACGGGTTGGAAGAGTGTTTCCGCTTGTTAGGCGCCTCGGAGCCCGACCATGCGTAATCGACTGATATTGCTGCCCGGCTGGGGGCTTGGTGTGTCACCGCTGGAGCCGCTGGCCGCTGCACTGCACGGCCTGAACGAGCATCTGCGGGTACAGATCGAGCCTTTGTCGGTGCTGGATTCCAGTGATGTGGGTGAATGGGTCGATGAACTCGATGCGACGCTGCCGGATAACGTCTGGCTCGGTGGTTGGTCCTTGGGCGGCATGCTCGCTTCAGAACTGGCGGCGCGGCGCGGCGAGCGTTGCTGCGGTTTGCTGACCCTGGCGAGCAATCCGTGTTTCGTCGCCCATGACACCTGGCCCCACGGGATGCCGGCCGAGACCTTTGATGCATTCCTGGCGGGCTGCCATGCCGACTCCCAGGTCACCCTCAAGCGCTTCGGCCTGCTGTGCGCCAAGGGCGCCGCAGACCCTCGCGGACTGTCGCGGCTGCTGGTCAGCGGTGCGCCGAATACACCCCCCGGTGTCTTGATGCCTGGTCTGGAGCTGCTGGCCCAACTGGATACCCGAGCCGCCTTGCAGGCATTTCGCGGGCCGCAGTTGCATTTGTTTGCCGGCTTGGATGGGCTGGTGCCTGCCGAAGCCGCCAGTGACCTGCTGGCATTGCTCCCCGACGTAGAAGTCGGCCTGATTGAACAGGCCGGTCACGCGTTTCTCCTGGAAGACCCCCACGGTGTAGCAGGGGCCATCCAGGCTTTTTTGCATGAGTGTGTTGATGACTGATTTATCCCATCCTTGCCTGCCGGGCGCCTTGCCGGACAAGCGCCAGGTCGCGGCCTCGTTTTCCCGTGCAGCGGCCAGTTACGACAGTGTGGCCGAGTTGCAGCGGGCGGTGGGGCATGAATTGCTCAGCCGTTTGCCGGCCAACCTTTCGCCACAATGCTGGCTGGATATGGGCTGCGGCACGGGCTACTTCAGCCGGGTACTGGGTGTGCGTTTGCCTGCAAGCGAAGGCATCGCGCTGGATATCGCCGAAGGCATGCTCAACCATGCGCGGCCTTTGGGTGGTGCGCAGCACTTCATTGCCGGTGATGCGGAACGCTTGCCGCTTAAGGCTGACAGCATCGAATTGCTCTTTTCCAGCCTTGCGGTGCAATGGTGCGCAAATTTCGATGCAGTACTCAGGGAAGCTCATCGCGTACTGCAACCGGGCGGTGTGCTGGCCTTCGCGAGCCTGTGCACAGGCACCCTGGATGAACTGCGCGAAAGCTGGCGGGCGGCGGATGGCCTGGTCCACGTCAACCGCTTCCGCACCTTCGAGGCTTATCAACAACTGTGTGCGACCAGCGGTTTGCGGGTGATGAGCCTGGAGCGACAGCCCCATGTGCTGCATTACCCGGATGTGCGCAGCCTGACCCACGAACTCAAGGCGTTGGGCGCCCATAACCTCAACCCGGGCCGACCGGGAGGGTTGACGGGCCGCGCACGGATGGTGGCCCTGGTCGATGCTTACGAGCAGTTGCGCCAGGCCCATGGCCTGCCCGCCACCTACCAAGTGGTGTATGCCGTATTGGAGAAA
This sequence comes from Pseudomonas libanensis, assembly GCF_001439685.1. Taxonomy (GTDB): domain Bacteria; phylum Pseudomonadota; class Gammaproteobacteria; order Pseudomonadales; family Pseudomonadaceae; genus Aquipseudomonas; species Aquipseudomonas libanensis. The sequence goes on along the minus strand of NZ_JYLH01000015.1, from coordinate 72,383 downwards.
CCTGCATGAGCGCCGCTTATTTCATCACCGGCACCGACACCGATGTGGGCAAGACCACTATCGCGGCTGGCCTGCTGCATGCCGCCAGGCTGGCAGGTAAAAGTACGGCAGCCGGAAAACCGGTGGCGTCGGGCTGCCAGCTGACTGCCCAGGGCTTGCGCAATGCCGATGCCTTGGCGCTGTTGGCTGAATGTTCAGTGCCGCTGAGCTATGCCGAGGTTAACCCGGTAGCATTCGAGCCGGCTATCGCGCCTCATCTGGCCGCACGCGAGGCGGGTGTCGCGTTGACGGTGCAATCGTTGCTCAAGCCGATGCAGCAAGTCCTGGCCCGTGGGGCAGATTTCACCTTGATCGAGGGCGCGGGCGGATGGCGCGTACCCTTGGCTGACCAGGCCAACCTGTCGGACCTGGCCATGGCGCTCAAGCTGCCAGTGATCCTGGTGGTTGGAGTGCGCCTGGGTTGTATCAGCCACGCGTTGCTCACCGCCGAAGCCATCGCACGGGACGGCTTGCCGCTGGCGGGTTGGGTGGCGAACATCATCGATCCCAAGACCTCTCGTCTGGAAGAAAACCTCGCCACCCTGGCTGAGCGCTTGCCGGCGCCTTGCCTGGGAAGGGTGCCGAAACTCAAGCACGCCGGGGCGGCTGCAGTGGCCGAATACCTTGAATTGGACCTGCTTGACTGATTTTGGCTATCGCTAAGGCAATATGCCATTAGTGTTTTTGACGGGCCTTTTGCCAGGATGTCTGTTTCAATCCAATCTCACGATTCTCTGAAGGCAGGCTAACGCCATGGACATCTCTGGAAGCAGCGCGTTTTATTCGGGACTGAACAGCATTCAGGCCGGGCAGAACCGTGTCGACCAGGCGGCCGGCAAGATTGCCAGCGCCGCGACGTCCCAGCCATCCGGGGCGCAAAGTGATCGCCTGCAAGCCAATGATCGCGCCCAGCCGTCGAATTCTGCGAGCAATATGGTGGAAATGGCCCAGGGCAAGTTTCAAGTGGAGTTGGGGGCGAAAGTCGCCAAGGCTTCGAATGAAATGCTCGGCACCTTGATCGACACCTACGCCTGATCCTCTTTTATGTACGTAATTCAAAATGTGGGAGGGGGCTTGCCCCCGATAGCGCTGGGTCAGCTACAAAAGTACTGACTGACACTCAGCTATCGGGGGCAAGCCCCCTCCCACATTTGTCTCTTGCCCAGCCCTAATAACTCTTTGCACTCAATTTAGCGTGGCATCCCGCCGCAGGCTTCGCCGTGCCTGGCGATGACCCACATCAAGACAAACGGCATCTGGCCGATGCTTGACAACCCTGGGTCGTAAACGTATGTTTCAAACACCTGTTTGACCGCCATAACAAATCCACGCGGTTGTTCATCCCAGATACATCAGCAGAGGTTTATCGCTATGCCTGACTACAAGGCCCCCTTGCGTGATATTCGCTTCGTTCGTGACGAACTGCTCGGTTATGAAGCGCACTATCAGAGCCTGCCGGCTTGCCAGGACGCTACTCCGGACATGGTTGACGCCATCCTCGAAGAAGGCGCCAAGTTCTGTGAGCAAGTACTGGCACCGTTGAACCGCGTGGGCGACATCGAAGGGTGTACCTGGAGTGAGTCAGGCGTTAAGACCCCTACCGGCTTCAAAGAAGCCTACAAGCAATTCGTCGAAGGCGGCTGGCCAAGCCTGGCCCACGATGTGGAGCACGGCGGTCAAGGCCTGCCGGAATCCCTGGGCCTGGCGGTGAGCGAAATGGTGGGGGCCGCCAACTGGTCGTGGGGCATGTACCCGGGCCTGTCCCATGGCGCGATGAACACCATTTCCGAGCACGGCACCCCTGAGCAGCAAGAGGCTTACCTGACCAAGCTGGTGTCGGGCGAGTGGACCGGCACCATGTGCCTGACCGAGCCGCACTGCGGCACCGACCTGGGCATGTTGCGCACCAAGGCCGAGCCTCAGGCCGACGGTTCCTACAAAGTATCCGGCACCAAGATCTTCATCTCGGCCGGTGAACACGACATGGCCGACAACATCGTCCACATCGTACTGGCCCGCCTGCCGGATGCACCGGCCGGCACCAAAGGCATCTCGCTGTTTATCGTGCCCAAGTTCCTGCCCAACGCCGATGGTTCGGTGGGCGAGCGCAACGCGGTGACCTGTGGCTCCCTGGAACACAAGATGGGCATCCACGGCAACGCCACCTGCGTGATGAATTTCGACGCGGCCACCGGTTTCCTGATCGGCCCGGCGAACAAAGGCCTGAACTGCATGTTCACCTTTATGAACACCGCTCGCCTGGGGACTGCGCTGCAGGGCCTGTCCCATGCCGAGATCGGCTTCCAGGGCGGCTTGAAATATGCCCGTGATCGCTTGCAGATGCGCTCCCTGACTGGCCCGAAAGCGCCGGACAAAGCCGCCGACCCGATCATCGTGCACCCTGACGTGCGCCGCATGCTGCTGACCATGAAAGCCTTCGCCGAAGGCAACCGTGCGATGGTGTACTTCACCGCCAAGCAAGTGGACATCGTCAAGTACGGCACCGACGACGAAGCCAAGAAACAGGCCGACGGCCTGCTGGCCTTTATGACCCCGATCGCCAAGGCGTTCATGACTGAAGTCGGTTTTGAATCGGCCAACCACGGCGTGCAGATCTACGGCGGCCACGGCTTCATCGCCGAGTGGGGCATGGAGCAGAACGTTCGCGACAGCCGCATTTCGATGCTGTACGAAGGCACCACCGGCATCCAGGCACTGGACTTGCTCGGCCGTAAAGTGCTCATGACTCAGGGCGAAGCGCTCAAGGGCTTCACCAAGATCGTGCACAAATTCTGCCAGGCCAACGAAGGTAACGAGGCTGTCAAAGAGTTCGTTGCTCCGCTGGCGGCGTTGAACAAAGAGTGGGGCGAGTTGACCATGAAGGTCGGCATGGCCGCGATGAAGGACCGTGAAGAAGTCGGTGCCGCCTCGGTGGACTACCTGATGTATTCCGGTTATGCGTGCCTGGCTTACTTCTGGGCCGACATGGCACGCCTGGCTGCCGAGAAGCTGGCCGCCGGCACCACCGAAGAAGCGTTCTACACTGCCAAGTTGCAGACCGCGCGCTTCTACTTCCAACGCATCCTGCCGCGTACCCGCACCCACGTGGCGACCATGCTGTCGGGCGCCAGCAACCTGATGGACATGAAAGAAGAAGACTTCGGCCTGGCTTACTGAGCCTGACCGGTTCTGTCTAAAACCGCCGCCTCCCTCGGGACGCGGCGGTTTTTTTTGCCCGTCCGTAGCGAATATAAAAATCCGCAGTAATGCACTCAGGGATTGCAATCCGCTGCCGTTACAGTAGTGGCAATGTGATACATGTCAGGCAGGTTGTGATTAACTGACTGCATAGAGGCACAGTGCTATTTTTTTTGCGGGTCGGAGTTTTACCCTTGTCACGCGTGTCTGCACTACGTTTAAGCCACTTCCTACCCTCGCTGCTGCTATTGCTGGCTGGGCTTTCGGCTGCGTACGTCAAGGACCTCAGTGTCTTCTTCACTTCGTTGTTCAACGTGCTGCCCACCCTGGTCTTGTTGCTGGGCGGTGCCTACTGTGCGGTGTATCGACGCCAGCGTGAACTGTTCCTGATGATCACGGTGTACGTTGCCTATTTCCTGCTGGATACCCAGACCGATTTCTACCGCGACAATGGCCGCGTGCGCGAAGACGCTGCGGTGGTGTTTCACTTGTGTTGTCTATTGTTGCCGTTGCTGTTCAGCGTCTACGCGTTGTGGCAGGAGAAGACCCATTTGTTCCGTGATTTCATCGCACGCGCCGCGGTGTTACTGGCGGTAGGCAGCGTGGCATTGGCTCTGGAGCAAAGTTTCCCCCAGGAGCTACTTAACTGGCTGGCGGAGATTCGCTGGCCGGCGCTGCATGGCACCTGGATGAGCCTGATTCAACTCTCATACCCCATGTTCCTGATCGGCTTTGTCACCCTGGCGGCACAGTACTGGTACCAGCCACGCCCGCTGCATGCTGCGCAAGTGGTGGGACTGCTGGGGATGTTCTGGATGTTGCCGCAAACCTTCATCCTGCCGTTCACCCTTAACATCATGTGCAGCCAGGTGATGCTGATGATCGCTGCCGGTGTGGCCCATGAGGCCTATCAAATGGCATTTCGCGATGAGCTGACCGGCTTGCCCGGGCGACGCGCCCTCAACGAGCGCATGCAGCGGCTGGGGCGCAACTATGTGCTGGCGATGAGCGACGTGGATCACTTCAAGCGTTTCAACGACACCCATGGCCATGACGTGGGAGACCAGGTGTTGCGCCTGGTGGCGAGCAAGTTGTCCAAGGTCAGCGGCGGAGGGCGAGCCTACCGGTATGGCGGTGAAGAGTTTGCCGTGGTGTTTGCCGGCAAGACCCTGGATGAATGCATGCCGCATCTGGAGGAGATCCGCGAGATCATCGCCGGCTACGCTATCAAGTTGCGCAACCCGGACCGCCCCCATGACGACCATCAAGGCCGCCAGCGGCGTGCTGGCAGCGGTGCATCCAGTGTGTCGGTGACGGTCAGCATCGGTGTGGCCGAGCGCCAGGCCGAGCAGCGCAGCCCCGAAGAAGTGCTCAAGTGCGCCGACCAGGCGTTGTACGCCGCCAAGGGCGCGGGGCGTAACTGTGTGGTCGCGGCCGGCCAAACCCGACGTGGCGCGGTACGCATGGAAAGCGCTGCCGGTTGAGTAATGGCGCTGTATTCAGCAGCGCTACAGTGATTGTCCACAAGCGGGGCCGGCAGTAGCTTGAAAGCATCTGCTGCCGGAGACATTGCCATGCCTGAGTACAAAGCTCCCTTGCGCGACATGCGCTTTCTGATCGACAACGTGTTCGATTTCCACGGCCATTACGCGGCCCTGGGTGCAACGGACGCCAGCCCGGACATGGTCAGTGCGATCCTTGAGGAAGGCGCGAAGTTCTGCGAAAACGTGCTCGCGCCACTCAACCGCAGTGGCGATGAAGAGGGCTGCCATTTCGACAATGGCGTGGTGACTACCCCCAAGGGCTTCAAGGAAGCCTTCGCCCAATACGTGGCAGGCGGCTGGCACGGCGTGGCGGCGGACCCGGCCTACGGCGGCCAGGGCTTGCCCCATTCCCTGGGCCTGGTGCTGAGCGAGATGATCGGTTCCAGCAATACCTCTTGGGGCATGTACCCGGGCCTGACCCATGGCGCAATGTCGGCCATCCAGGCCCACGGTACCGACGAACAGAAAGCCACCTACCTGACCAAGCTCACCGCTGGCGAATGGACCGGCACTATGTGCCTGACCGAAGCCCACTGCGGCACCGACCTGGGCCTGATCAAGACCCGCGCCGTGCCCCAAACCGATGGCAGCTATGCAATCACCGGCAGCAAGATCTTCATTTCGGCCGGTGAGCACGACATGAGCGCCAATATCATCCACCTGGTGTTAGCCAAGTTGCCGGATGCGCCTGCGGGTACCAAGGGGATTTCGCTGTTTATCGTGCCCAAGTTCCATGCGGACTCGGGTGAGCGCAACGCGGTGCACTGTGGCTCCATCGAACACAAGATGGGCATCAAGGCTTCGGCCACATGTGTGCTGAATTTCGATGGTGCCAAGGGTTTTTTGATTGGCGAGGCGAACAAGGGCCTCAACTGCATGTTCACCATGATGAACCACGCCCGCCTGGGCACCGGCATGCAGGGCCTGTGCAACGGTGAAGCAAGTTTCCAGGGCGCGATCAAATACGCCGGCGAACGCCTGCAAATGCGCTCGCTGACCGGCGCCAAGGCCCCGGAGAAAGCTGCTGACCCGATCATCGTGCATGCCGATGTACGCCGCATGCTGCTGACCATGAAAGCCTTTAACGAGGGCAACCGCGCACTGACCTACTTCACCGCGCAACTGCTCGATATTGCTCATCTGGGCAGCGACGCCGGCCAACGCCAGGAGGCCGAAGACTTGTTGGCCTTCCTTACGCCGATCTGCAAGGCCTTCATGACCGAAACCGGCCTGGAGGTGACCAATCATGGCATGCAGGTATTTGGCGGCCATGGCTATATTCGCGAGTGGGGCATGGAGCAACTGGCACGCGATGCGCGGATTGCGCCGATCTATGAAGGCACCAACGGTATCCAGGCCCTCGATTTGCTGGGGCGCAAAGTGCTGGGTAGCCAAGGCAAACTGCTGCGCGGGTTTACCAGGATCGTGCATAAGTTCTGTGGGGCGCAGGCCGAGCATCCGCAATTCAAGGCCCATGTGGCGCAGCTCAACCAGCTCAATCAGGAGTGGGGTGAGTTGACCACCAAAGTCGGGATGGCGGCGATGAAGAATCCTGACGAAGTGGGCGCTGCGGCGATGGATTACCTGATGTACAGCGGCTATATCATCCTGGCTTACCTGTGGTTGCGCATGGCGATTGCCGCCCAGTCCCAGGACGATGCCGCGTTCACCCAGGCCAAGCTGGCCACCTGCGATTTCTACTTCAAGCGTCTGCTGCCGCGTACCACTACCCACCGCGCCGCCGTGGAAGCGGGCAGCGAATGCCTGATGAGTCTGCCCGGGGCGGCATTCCAGCTGGAATGACTTAAAAATACCTACTGGTCACAAGTGGACCCTATGTGTCTGAAAAGTTGTTCGGGTACACTCGGAGCTTGTAAAACCGATCCTATCGAATCACTTTTCACGTTCTCACGAGGTTTGCCATGGCTGATTACAAAGCGCCGTTGCGTGATATGCGCTTCGTCCTCAACGAAGTTTTTGAGGTCGCCAAGACTTGGGCCCAGTTGCCGGCATTGGCAGACAGCGTTGATGCCGAAACCGTTGAGGCGATCCTCGAAGAAGCCGGCAAAGTCACCGCCAAATCCATCGCCCCCCTCAGCCGCGGCGGCGATGAGCAAGGCTGCCACTGGAAGGACGGCGCAGTCAGTACTCCTGACGGTTTCCCCCAGGCGTACAGCACCTATGCCGAAGGCGGTTGGGTGGGAGTGGGCGGCGATCCGACCTATGGCGGCATGGGCATGCCCAAGGCGGTGTCGGCGCAGGTCGAAGAAATGATCAACTCGTCGAGCCTGGCATTCGGCCTGTACCCGATGCTGACTTCCGGCGCCTGTGTATCGATCAACACCCATGCCAGTGAAGCGCTCAAGGCGGCCTACCTGCCGAAGATGTATTCCGGTGAGTGGGCCGGTTCGATGTGCTTGACCGAAGCCCATGCCGGTACCGACCTGGGGATGATCCGCACCAAGGCCGAGCCTCAGGCAGACGGTTCCTACAAAGTCAGCGGCACCAAGATTTTCATCACTGGTGGCGAACACGATCTGACCGAAAACATCATCCACCTGGTGCTGGCCAAGCTGCCGGATGCACCGGCCGGGCCCAAGGGCATCTCGCTGTTCCTGGTGCCGAAGTTCCTGGTCAATGCCGACGGCAGCCTGGGCGCGCGTAACCCGGTGACCTGTGGTTCGATTGAACACAAGATGGGCATCCAGGCGTCCGCGACCTGCGTGATGAATTTCGACGAGGCCGTGGGTTATCTGGTGGGTGAGCCCAACCGTGGCCTGGCGGCGATGTTCACCATGATGAACTATGAGCGCCTGGGGGTGGGGATCCAGGGCTTGGCATCCGGCGAGCGCTCTTATCAGAACGCGATTGAATATGCCCGCGACCGCCTGCAGAGCCGCTCTCCGCAGGGGGCACAGGCCAAGGACAAAGTGGCAGACCCGATCATCGTGCATCCGGATGTGCGCCGCATGCTGCTGACCATGAAGGCAGCGAACGAAGGCGGTCGGGCGTTCTCCACGTATGTGGCAACGCAGTTGGACATCGCCAAGTTCAGTGACGATGCAGCTGCTCGGGAGCGCGCGGATAACCTGGTGGCATTGCTGACCCCCGTTGCCAAGGCCTTCCTTACCGACCTGGGCCTGGAAACCACCGTGCTCGGCCAGCAAGTATTCGGCGGCCATGGCTACATCCGCGAGTGGGGCCAGGAGCAGTTGGTGCGTGACGTGCGCATCACCCAGATCTACGAAGGCACCAATGGCATTCAGGCCCTGGACTTGATGGGCCGCAAGATCGTCGGCAGCGGCGGTGCTTTCTACACCCTGTTCGCCGATGAGATCCGCCAGTTCATCGCCGGATCAAGTGCCGAGTTGGCCGAGTTCACTGAGCCGCTCAGCGCAGCGGTGGATAACCTGGATGAATTGACGGCCTGGGTGCTGGATCGCGCCAGGAACAACCCGAATGAAATCGGCGCAGCATCGGTGGAGTACCTGCATGCGTTCGGCTACATGGCCTATGCCTACATGTGGGCGCGCATGGCCAAGGCCGCGTTGGGCAAGGAGACCGAGGAAGCGTTCTACGCCAGCAAACTGGGTACCGCACGTTTCTACTTTGCCCGCTTGTTGCCGCGTATCCACTCGTTGAGTGCATCGGTAAAAGCCGGTAGCGAATCGCTGTTCCTGATGGATGAAGCCCTGTTCTAAGGGCGTGGAGGCTGTGTAAGCATTCTCTTACATGACGTACTGCTATTCGTCCTCTATCGCCAAATTGGATCCACGGCTAATCTACTTCACATGGACGTCGCGCAGGAAGCGCAAAGCAACAACACGGACACGTAGGATTCTGCCAGGACGGCGGAGTGAAATGGATGTCAGGGAAACAGTCTGCAAAGCCCCGCTTCGGCGGGGTTTTCTTTTGTCCGCGAAAAAGTCAGGCGCTTGCCCGAGGGGCATTCATCACGTCTTCGAGCAAGGTGCGCAGCAACGCCACCGTCGCCTGCTGGCGCTGCACATCGCGGCACACCAAGCCTACTTTCAGCGCCACCCTGGGTTCACTCAAGGGTTTCCACAGCAGCGCCTTGCTGTTGTGTTCGTCCTGGGAGCGGCCCGGCAGTACCGTCGCCAGCCGGGAGTGAGGCAGGCTGTCGAGAATGCCCACCATGGTATTGAGTTCGGCCTGCACCTGCGGGCGGCGTCCCAGGTTAGCCAACTGGCCCTGCCAGATCTGCCTGACTTGAAACTCCTCCCCCAGCAGCAACATCGGCAGTTCGGCCGCCTGTTTCAACGAGACTTTCTTGAATTCGCGCAGCGGATGGTCTTCGGGAATCACCACCTTCAACTCATCTTCGTACAGCAATACGCCGTGCAGGCCCGGCTGACGTGGCGGCAGGTAGCTGATGCCAATGTCGAGGGCACCGTTGAGCAACCGGCGCTCGATCTCAAGCCCGGTCAATTCGTAGATCTGCACCACCAGATGGGGCTGGGCCTTGCGCACGCGCTCGAGCATCTGCGGCACCAGGCTCGTGTGCACGGTTTGCAGCACGCCGATGGCCAGGGTGCGCATGGCCTGGCCCTTGAAGTTGCGCAGCGCCTCCACGGCTTGCTGCATGCCATCAATGAGCGGCAATGCATGGTTGTATAGGGTGTGCGCCGCCAGCGTCGGTAACAGGCGCTTGCTGCTGCGTTCGAACAGACTCACGTCGAGGTTCTGCTCGAGTTGGCGAATCTGTTGCGACAAGGCTGGCTGGGAGATCGACAAACGCTCCGCGGCACGGCCTACGTGGCCTTCCTCATACACCGCGACGAAATAACGCAGTTGCTTGAAATCCATAAGGTTTGCTTATCGAAAAAGCTGGAAAATCGAAATGGCCGTCGGCCCCGCAGACGCCTAGTCTAGCGCCTATTCGCAGGGCTTACAGGGCCGGATCGGACAATGAATAGCGTTTGTGTTGATAACGTTTGCATAGGCAAGACAAAAAACCTACCGGTGATTTGGCAAGGTTATTCCGACCAAGGTCCGGTTGCCATCGGGGCTGACGTGTGAACCTGTTCAACATGCGCCGGCCAGCGCCGAGCCTTGACGATCTGATCCTGGATCCGCCGCACGACAACCGTTCCACTGAATCCCTGATGCCCACCGTGGCGCGCCCGCCTCAAGTGTTCGTGCGTGGCCAGGGCTCCTGGCTGTGGGACAGCGATGAGCGTGCCTACCTGGATTTCAGCCAAGGCAATGCTGCCAACAGTCTCGGTCATAGTCCGCAGGTGTTGATCAAGGCCCTGGCCGAGCAAACTCAGGCGCTGATCAACTCCGGCAACGGCTTGCACAATCGCGCCCAACTCAATCTCGTCGAGCGTCTTTGCCGGCATACCGGCAGCGACCAGGCTTATCTGCTCAACAGCGGCGCGCAAGCCTGCGAGGCGGCGATCAAGCTGGCGCGCAAATGGGGGCAGCTGCATCGCGGGGGGGCCTATCGCATTATCAGCGCGAGCAACGGTTGCCATGGTCGTAGCTTCGCTGCCCTGGCGGCTTCGGCAGGTTTATCGGGTAACCGCTTCGAGCCACAACTGCCAGGCTTCAGCCATGTCCCTTTCAACGATCTTCCCGCTTTGCATGCCGCGGTAGATGCCCAGACGGTAGCCATCATGCTGGAGCCGATCCAGAGCGAAGCCGGCGTGACCCCTGCGACCGAGCACTACCTCAAGGGCGTCGAGCGGCTGTGTCGCGAACTGGGGATCCTGCTGATCCTCGACGAAGTGCAAACCGGTATCGGCCGTTGCGGCACCTTGCTCGCCGAACAACAGTACGGCGTACGTGCCGACATCATCACCCTGGGCAAAGGCCTGGGCGGCGGTGTGCCATTGGCGGCGCTGCTGGCGCGGGGCAAAGCCTGTTGCTTTGATAAGGGTGAGTTGGGAGGCACCCACCATGGCAATGCGCTGATGGCCGCGGCTGGGTTGGCTGTGACCGATACGGTGCTGGGACACGGCTTTTTAGAGCATGTACGTGAGTCGGGCTGTTACCTGGGCGAAGGTCTCGCCCGCCTGGCCTATCGTTACGCGCACGGCCCATTGCGCGGAAATGGCCTGATGTGGGGGCTGACGTTGTCGGATGATTCTGCGGATGCGGTGGTAAAGGCCGCCTTGCAGGAGGGACTGATCCTCAACGCGCCGCAACCCGACTGTTTGCGCGTCACCCCGGCACTGACGATAAGCAAAGGCAACATCGACGAAATGCTCCAGCGCCTGGCCCGCGCCTTTTCACGGGTGCGTACTGCCCAAGTGCAATGTCGCAAGGGCATCGCCGTTTAACTCCTTATTCCGAAACCGTCTCGCGGCATACGCGGCGCCTCCAGCCTGATTCTTTTGGCTGGGGGCGTTTTTTTGTCTGCGTAATTTCTGGATTGAAAAGGGCGCTTGAGCTTCTTGTAAAACCCTGGCTTTTTAGCGGACGTCGGCATGGACTGCCGATGGGGCGCCAGATGCGCCACTTCTAATCTATACCACTGAGTGGTATGTTTCAGGAAAGGGATATCCATGAGGCTGAGGTTGTTCAAAACGCGGCATTTTGCTGATGCTGCCAGCAAGGCCTGGATCTGCGATTCAGAGCTGAGGGAGGCATTCAATGAAATGCTTAAAGGCCAGGCTGATAATTTGGGCGGCGGTGTTTGGAAGAAGCGGCTGAATCGAAACCGGCATCGCTCAATTGTATTGGCCAAGGGTAGGCACTATTGGGTTTATCAATTGCTGTTCGCCAAGCAGGATCAAAGCAACATCAGCCAATGCGAACTGGCTTGGTTTCGGACGCTGGCTAAGTCTTATGAAGGTTTCAATGAAGCACAGATTCAGCAGATGCTGGATATCAGGGAGTTTGTGGAGATACATCATGACCAAGAAATACAAAAGTGAGGCTTTTGAGTCCATTCATCACTCTGCTGAAGCGCTATATGCAGTAGGCGCTATCAGCAAAACCACCCTTCGTGAGTTCGACGAGGCATGCCTTGCAGATATCCCGGCGCAAATCCCGGCCGAGCAAATCAAGCAGCTACGTGAGCGTAACCATGTCAGCCAGCCAGTATTTGCCCGTTACCTGAACACCAGCGCTTCCACGGTGAAGCAGTGGGAGTCAGGCGAGAAACAACCCAGCGGCATGGCGCTCAAGTTGCTGAGCATCGTGCAAAAGCACGGGCTGGAGATCCTGGCCTGAAGCTGGCCCGATGCCAGATCCCACTGAACCCTCACGAACCCCCAAGGTCGATTAGCTACACGGCTCACACGAGCCGATTTTTATGGAGCTGACCCATGGACATCATTCGTATCATCATTGCCATTCTGCTGCCGCCACTGGGTGTGTTCCTGCAAGTAGGTTTCGGCGGCGCCTTCTGGCTGAATATCCTGCTGACCCTGTGCGGTTACTTCCCCGGCATTATTCACGCGGTGTACATCATCGCCAAGCGCTGAGGCCCTCAGCCTTTTGCAATGAGCCGTGAGTTGCGCTCATTGCGAAAGGCCAGTTGCTCGATGGTCTGGGTGGCGTGTTCGGCTTCTTCCCGCGCCTGAAGGATGATGCCGTGCTGCTCGGACTTGCTGCACACCGGGTCGGCATTGCTGGCGTCCCCGGTAAGCATGAAGGCCTGGCAACGGCAGCCGCCGAAGTCCTTTTCCTTTTCATCGCATGAACGGCACGGCTCGGGCATCCAGTCGTAGCCACGAAAGCGATTGAAGCCAAACGAGTCGTACCAGATGTGCTGCATGCTGTGGTCGCGCACATTGGGAAATTGCACAGGCATCTGTCGGGCGCCGTGACAGGGCAGGGCAGTGCCGTCCGGTGTCACGGTCAGAAAGATGCTGCCCCAGCCGTTCATGCAGGCTTTCGGGCGTTCCTCGTAATAGTCCGGCGTCACGAAGATCAGCTTGCACGGGTGCCCTTCGGCTTCCAGCTTGGCGCGATATTCGTTGGTGATGCGTTCGGCGCGCACCAGTTGTTCCCGGGTCGGCAACAAGCCCACGCGGTTGAGCTGGGCCCAGCCATAGAACTGGCAAGTGGCGAGTTCGACAAAATCTGCCTCCAGCGCAATGCACAGCTCGATGATGCGGTCGATCTTGTCGATATTGTGCCGGTGGGTAACGAAGTTCAGCACCATAGGGTAGCCATGTGCTTTCACCGCACGGGCCATTTCCAGCTTTTGCGCGAAGGCCTTTTTCGAACCGGCCAGCAGGTTGTTCACCTGTTCGTCGCTGGCCTGGAAGCTGATCTGGATGTGATCCAGGCCGGCTTTCTTGAAGTCGCTGATCTTTTGCTCGGTCAAGCCGATGCCGGAGGTGATCAAGTTGGTGTAGAAGCCCAGCTTGCGGGCTTCAGCGATCAGCTCGGCCAGGTCCTGTCGCACCAGCGGCTCACCGCCGGAGAAACCCAACTGCGCGGCGCCCATTTCGCGGGCTTCGCGAAACACTTTGATCCACTGCTCGGTGCTCAGCTCCTTGCCCTGCTCGGCAAAATCCAGCGGATTGGAGCAATACGGGCACTGCAACGGGCAGCGGTAAGTCAGCTCGGCCAGCAGCCACAGCGGCAAGCCGACCTCTGGTTTTTCAGGCAAGGGTGATCCAGTGCTCAGCACGGGCGACCTCCATGAATTGCTCGATATCTTCACCGAGCTCAGGCACACCGGGGAATTGCTTATCCAGCTCGGCGATGATCGTTGCCACGTCGCGCTCGCCGTCGATCAAGCCACCGATCAATGCGGCGCTGTCGTTGAGCTTGATCATGCCTTCAGGGTAAAGCAACACATGGCCTTTCTGCGCGGGTTCGTACTGGTAGCGATAGCCCTGGCGCCAGGTCGGTTTCTTGCTGCGATCAAAGCTCATAGGGTGATCCCTTTATGCCAGACCCGCTGCTCGGTCACGCTGTGATAGGGCGGGCGTTTGAGTTCGTAGGCCATGCTCATGGCATCGAGCATGCTCCACAGGATGTCCAGCTTGAACTGCAGGATCTCCAGCATCCGTTCCTGGCCCTCACGGGTGGTGTAGTGCTGCAGGGTAATCGCCAGGCCGTGTTCCACGTCGCGACGGGCCTGGCCCAGGCGGGTGCGGAAGTATTCGTAGCCGGCCGGGTCGATCCACGGGTAATGCTGCGGCCAACTGTCGAGGCGCGACTGGTGGATCTGCGGTGCAAACAGCTCAGTCAGTGAACTGCTGGCGGCTTCCTGCCAGCTGGCGCGGCGGGCGAAGTTGACGTAGGCGTCCACTGCGAAGCGTACGCCGGGCAGCACCAGTTCCTGGGAGCGCAGTTGGTCCGGGTCGAGGCCCACGGCCTGGCCCAGGCGCAGCCAGGCTTCGATACCGCCGTCCTCACCCGGCGCGCCGTCGTGGTCAAGCAGGCGTTGGATCCACTCGCGGCGGATCTCCCGGTCCGGGCAGTTGGCCAGGATCGCGGCGTCCTTCAGCGGGATATTCACCTGATAGTAGAAGCGATTGGCGACCCAGCCCTGGATCTGCTCGCGGGTGGCGCGGCCTTCGTACATCGCCACATGATAGGGGTGATGGATATGGTAGAAGGCGCCCTTGGCCCGCAGGGCTGCTTCGAATTCAGCCGTGGTCAACGCTGTGTCAGTCATTTCGGTCGCTCCTACAATTCAATGCTCATGCCGTCGTAAGCCACTTCCACGTTACGCCGCGCCAGTTCCGCTCGCTCGGGGGAGTCTTCATCGAGGATCGGGTTGGTGTTATTGATGTGAATAAGCACCTTGCGCTGCTTGGGCAACTGCTCCAGCACTTCCAGCATGCCGCCAGGGCCGTTCTGTGCCAGGTGGCCCATCTCGCGTCCGGTGCGGGTGCCGACGCCGCGGCGCTGCATTTCATCGTCATCCCACATTGTGCCGTCCACCAGCAGGCAATCGCTGCCGGCCATGATTTCCAGCAACGGTGCATCGACCTTGCCCAGGCCTGGGGCGTAGAAGAGTTTGCCGCCGGTGCGTAGGTCTTCGACGATCAGGCCGATATTGTCGCCTGGGTGTGGGTCGAAGCGGTGAGGCGAGTAGGGCGGCGCAGCGCTGCGCAACGGCAGCGGGGTGAAACGCAGGTTGGGGCAGGCCGGGATGGTGAAGCTGGCGTCCAGCTCGATGCGGTTCCAGGCCAGGCCGCCATTCCAGTGGGTCAGCATGGTGAACAACGGGAAGCCGGTGCTCAGGTCTTCATGGACCATGTCGGTGCACCACACTTGGTGTGGGCAGCCCTCGCGCAGGCTCAACAAGCCGGTGGTGTGGTCGATCTGGCTGTCCATCAGGATGATCGCGCTGATGCCGGTGTCGCGCAGGGCGCGGCCGGGTTGCATGGGCGCAAAACCCTGGAGTTGTGCGCGGATGTCCGGAGACGCATTGCACAGCACCCAATTCACGCCATCATCGGAGATCGCGATGGACGACTGGGTGCGCGCATGGGCCCGCAGGCTGCCATCGCGAAAACCTGAGCAGTTCACGCAGTTGCAGTTCCACTGCGGGAAGCCGCCGCCGGCGGCGGAACCTAGAATCTGGACAAACATGGTCGCTCCATCAGGCAAAGCTCAAAACAAAAACGCCCCGGGCGAACCGAGGCGTTGTATTACTCAGCCAATCAACGGCTGGCGAAGTACATGGTGACTTCGAAACCGATACGCAGGTCAGTGTAAGCAGGTTTGGACCAGGTCATATTCTTACTCCTATCAAGGGATGGGACGTTCACTAGCAAGTAATACATATAGTCCACCTCCCATTGGAGATGTTCAGATATTGCCAGGGAATATTACGCAATTCTTTTCAAGTTAGCGCTGTCTGGGTGGAAAAAGCCTGTTGCAGGGTTGGCAATGATCACTGCGCCGTTTGCCAGCCATCATTGCTGCACGGCCCGTTCGCCACGCAGCGCCAGCCGCCTGCAGCGTTATTGAGCTGTTGGGCTGCGCGTTGCAAGTCCTCGCGTGTGCGGCTTTGAATCAGCTGATGAAGTTGATCCAGGTATCCCGACGAATGACCCGCCCGGTGCGCGTGCCAAAGCAAGTCGGCAGCTTGGCCGATGGGCAGCGCCTGGGCTGTGAACTGCTGCGCCAGGGCCTGGTTGCCCAAGTCTGGACTGCGTTCGATCAACGACGGCAGTTGCCCCAGGAAGGTTTGCAGTTGCTCGACAATCCCGTCCAGGGACAGGCTGGGCGATTGCACGCCAAACAACAGGCCGGTTTGCCCGTTGATTTGCCGGATACCGCTGAACACGGCATAGCCGATTTGCAGCTCCACCCGCAAACGCTGATAGAACGACGCCTGGAGCGCATGCCCGAGTAACCGCCATGTAGCTTCATCGATCAGCGATAGACTCGGCGTTGGGCAAAACAGCAACAAGGCGGCTTCGCTGGAGTCGGTGTTGACCTCGTGCCAGAGGTGTTGGCCGTCGATTGCCTGAGATGTGTACGGGATGTTCGCCGGCTGCCCTGGCAAATGGGCGGCTGCGATTTTGATCGCCGCTTGACTCGCGGTGGATAGGCCAGAGCCCAGCCCCTGCCAGCGTGCGCCAGACCACGACGCTTGTGCTTCCAAGGACTCGGGCTGCACCCCGGCGCAGCAAGCAGGCAACGCCTTGAGCAGCTTCCGAATGGCGATCGGCGGCGCCGGTTCGGGCGAGGATAGCGGTTCATCGCACCTGTTCAGGCAACGTGCCAGTTCTTCGAGCACCGCCGGCATCGGTTCGTGAAGACCGTGCATTTTCACCAGCCAATCATTGGCAATGGTTTCGCAAGACAACTCGACGCCCGCCTGGCGAGCATGTTCGCGCAACGGCTGCAGCGCGGGTTCGAGCCCGCTGGGGGCGGCAGCGTCAAACCGCCAGTGCAGGTACAACGCGCCTTCGTCGGTGTCATCCGCCAACGTCTGGCTGAATATCAACGCCGAGAATTCCTTTCGCCCCCGTGAGCGGTCCTGGGCAAAGCTACGCAAGCCACGGTGGGCGCTGGTTTGGCCACGGATCAGGCCGGCGCGTTCTTCTTTGGCCGGCGGACGCAGCAGGGGGTTGTTCGGTGGCAGCTGCCAGTTGTGCTCAAAGGCAGGCAACTGCAGCGCATCGAGCATGGCCTTGAGGGCTGTGACGCCTTGCTCCGAAAGGTCTTCGCTATCGTTGCGAGCCAATGCCAGGGCGCCCTGGACCTGTTGTTGACGAGCGTTGAGCAAGGCGAACTCTTCGCGTAAGGCTGTCCAATCGCTGCGTGCGAAAAAACTCAGCCAGTCGTACAGCAACGCTTCAATCTGCGTGGCCGATTCATTCCTGGTATCGAGGGTGAAGTCGATAGCCAGCACCGCTTGGCCGGCGAAGTGGTACAGCACGGATGCGTGCAGCGCGGTGGCCAATTGTCGTGCTTTCAGCAGCGCGATCAACCCGCCTGGTGCCGAAGCGTTGAGCCAAGTGCAGAGGAACTCCAGCGCTTGGCGTGGGGCGTTACAGGTGATGACCTGATGCAGGTGCTGATTGGCAAGGTGTTGATAGCTGTGTGCTGGGCCCTGCATCAAGGCGGGGGAAGCGGCTTGCGGATGCAGTGGCCCCGGGGCCAGTTCGTCACTGAACTGCTGGGCCAAGGCTTGCAGGTCTGCAAGCGATTGTGGGCCGGCAAGGCTCAAGGTCATCTGCCCACTTTGATAGAAATGCCCGTGGAAGTCGCGCAGGGCGTGCTGAAAGGCGTCACTTTCCACTGGCAGGCTGTCGCGGTTGCCGGCATGAAAACCTCGCAGCGGATGATCCGCCGCCAATCCCTTCATCAACGCCACTTGCAGTTGAGCCTTGGCATCCTGGGACCAGGCCACAAACTCCGCGTCCAGCACTTCGCGTTCACGCCGTTGATCGTCGAACGTCAAACGTGGTTGGGCCAGCATGTCCGCCAAGCGTGCCAGCCCATCTGCGAAGGACGACACCGGCAGTTCAAAGAAGAAATCGGTGGTGCGCTCACGGGTGCTGGCGTTGACCTGCCCACCGTGGCGCTGCACATAGGCCATCAGCCCCTCGCCCGCCGGAAAACGCTCAGTACCTAGAAACAGCAGGTGCTCAAGAAAATGCGCCAGCCCCGGCCAGGCCAATGGCACGTCATGGCTGCCGGCAGCCACCCGTAAAACCGCGGCGCAACGTTTCAGGCGCGGTGCATGGCGCAGGGCAACCCGCAGGCCATTGGCCAGGGTCAGGTGAATGGGGTGAGGGTGAACCGGCGCAGGCATGGGTACTTCCGAGGCATGGGAAGTGCCTATGCTAGCAAACCCACCGGGTCAGGGCTTGTGCAGTGCGCCGTAGAGTTCGGGGCGACGGTCGTGCAGGTAATGATTGGCGGCGCGGGCGTCGAGGATCGATTGACGATCCAGCGTGCCGACAATCAATGCTTCATCCAGGCCGGCCTGGGCGAGCCGCTGGCCATCCGGCGCGGCAATGCTGCTTTGCCCGCAGTACTGAATATCGCCTTCATGCCCGCAGTAATTGGCGTAGGCCACGAAACATTGGTTCTCGAAGGCTCGTGCACGCACAGTGACGTCGGCGACAAAGTCGAACGGCACCATATTGGCGGTGGGCACCAGGATCAGTTCGGCACCGGCCATGGCCAGGCGCCGGGTGTTTTCCGGAAACTCAAGGTCATAGCAGATCAGCATGCCTACCTTCCACCCGTTCAATTCCACCACGGGGAAATCATCCGGACCGGCACTGAACATCGAGTGATCAAGATCGCCAAACAGGTGGGTCTTGCGGTAGTTGCACAAGCGCTTGCCCTGGGCGTCGATCAACTGCACGGCGTTGTAGACCTGGCCATCTTCGGCCCGTTCCGGGTAGCCGTACAGAATCGCCAGGCCGGCACTGTGCGCCAGTTCGGCAATCGCCTGTGCCGACGGCCCATCCTGAGCTTCGGCCAGCGCGCCAACAGCTTCGGTGCCGATGTTATAGCCGCTGAGGAACATCTCCGGCAGCACCAGCACATCGGCGTCGCACGCTTCATGGGCCACCTGGTGCAGACGCTGGAGGTTGGCGGCCACATCCAGCGGCAGCGGCGGGCATTGGTACAGGGCGACACGCATGGTCAACTCCTTACTCGGCGAGGGCGATTGGCCCGATTTCATCGAACACATCACCTGGCCCCGGGTTCTCTGGGTGGGTGCTGCCACCGAAGTGGGTCATGATGCCCCAGACCGCATTGAGCGAGGTCTGTACCGCGCCTTCCACCCAGGCCGGGGTCCAGGAAACATCATCGCCGGCGATGAAGATCCCACGTTGTTCGGCGGGCATGTCCTTCTGCATGAAGTGCGCATACATGCGCTGGTTGTAGCGATAGTGACCGGGCAGGGCGCCTTTGAACGCGCCGAGGAAATGCGGGTCGGCTTCCCAGGATACGGTAATCGGGTCGCCGATGATGCGCGCCTTGATATCGACTTTCGGATAGATCTTATTCAGCGCGTCGAGGGCCAGCTTGACGCGCTTATCGATAGGTTGGGGCAGCATTTTCAGCGCATCGCTCATCCACGAGTAGGACAGGCAAATCACGCCCGGCTTGTCGTCACCGTTATCGAACAGATAGGTACCGCGGGTCAGGCGATCGGTGAGGGTCATGCTCATCAGGTCGCGACCGGTCTGCGGGTCTTTGTCTTTCCAGAATGGGCGGTCGACCATCACAAAGGTTTTCGATGACTGCATGTAGCGCGTGCGGTCCAGGGCCATCCACATTTTTTGCGAGAACAGGGTTTCGTCGCATTCGATCTGGGTGGTCAGCAGCCAGCTTTGGCAAGTGGTCAGCACTGCGGCATATTCACGGGTGTCGCCGTAGTTGTCGGTGACGGCGAAACGGCCGTCGGCGGCGTGGGCAATGCGTTTCACGCCTGCCCGTGGTGCGCCTCTATGCAGCGAGCTGAGGCTGGTGCCGGCTGGCCAGTGTGCGCAGCGCTCCGGCACGTGGCGCCAGATGCCCATGGGCACTTGCGCCACGCCGCCGACGACCAGGTGTTGATGGTCATCGCAATTGGTCATCACCACACGGAAGATTTCCAGCATGGAGTTGGGGAAATCCGAGTCCCAGCCACCCGTGCCGAAGCCGACCTGGCCAAACACCTCGCGATGATGGAACGACAGCTTGGCGAAGGCCTTGGAGGTGGCGACGAAGTCGTAGAAGGTACGGTCATCCCACAGCGGCACCAGCTTGTTCCATAGTGCCTTGAGGCGCGGCACGTCGCGGTCGCGGATCGCCTGCTGGATATCACCGAACTGCGAGCCGGCTTCCAGGGCATCGGCCCAGGCATCGGCCACTTCCTGGAACAGTGCCGGCAAATCAGAGAGTTTTTGTGCGTAGTGGGTCTGGCCTTCCAGATCGATCACGGTACTGCCGGACGCCGGGGTCAGCGGGTTGGGGAAGGGTTTGGTCTCCAGCCCCAGCTTGTCCACGTAATGGTAGAACGCGGTGGACGACACGGGAAAACGCATGCCACCCAGCTCGGCGATGATGCCCTCGGCGCCTTCAAAGGCTTGAGAGCGCAAACGACCACCCATCTTCGAGGCTTCATACACCACCGGCTTGAGGCCCAGCTTCATCAGCTCGTAGGCTGCAACCAGGCCCGCGATACCGGCCCCCACGATCGCCACCTCGGCGCCATGGTGGACGGCGGGAATACTGCCCAGCCCGGCGGGGTGTTCGATCCAGTCATCAAAGGCAAACGGGAAATCCGGGCCAAAAATGGTGATGGGTTTCTTGCCGTCTGCGGGGTGGCGATTGGTCTTGCTGATGGTGCTGGACGGAATGCTCATGGCTGACCTTACTGACGGCTCGGCGGGATATGGCCCGTTGAGTATAGGAAAAGATGGCAGCCAGTTTAGGGAGCGTTGCGCTCGTTAATAAGACGCAATGTGTCGTCGGAATGCATTGATTTTTGTCAATATGACGAAGTGGTCGATCAGATTGGCTGTCCGCGATCCAATTTGTTGCTGAGGATGATCGAGGTGGTAGTTTTCTCCACACCGTCGACACTGCCGATCTGATCGAGCAGTTGATCCAGTTGCTCCGGCGAATCGGTGCGCAGCCATGCCACGTAATCGAACTCGCCGCTGACCGCACACAACTGCTGCACCTGCGCCATGGCACTCAGCCTGCGCAGCACCTCTTTGCCTGAGCGTGGTTGCACGGTAATCCCCACATAAGCCTGCAATCCCCCATCTGCAACGCGTTGGCCCAGGCGCACGCCATACCCGCTGATCACCTGGGTCTTCTCCAGGCGTGCCAGGCGCGACGTCACCGTGGTGCGCGCAATGCCCAACTGCCGGGCGAGCATGGCCACGCTTTCGCGAGCGTTGAGCTGCAGGGCGGCGATGAGCTGGCGGTCGATTTCGTCTAGGGGGGACAAGGGGGGAGGCTCCAGTGCGGACGGCAATGAGCAAGCATGGTACAGGCTTGGTCCGGATGAAAGAACCGCTACGCCAGACACGCAAAAGCCGCGCAATGCGCGGCTTTCTTGTTTGGTGGGCCCAGTAGGACTCGAACCTACGACCAAGGGATTATGAGTCCCCTGCTCTAACCAACTGAGCTATAGGCCCTCAGTAGGCCGCGGATTATAACGATGGTTTCTTCAGTGTGCCATCCGAAAAATCCTCCTGCCTTGTACGAAGGAAGTTTGCGGCAAAAAGCGCCGGTGGCAGGGGCAGGCTGACGATGTAGCCTTGCATCTGTTCGCACCCTTCTGCCGCGAGGAAGGCTTGCTGTGCTGTGTTCTCCACGCCTTCGGCGATGATGGTGAATTGCATGCTGTGGCCGAGGGCGATGATGGCGCGCACGATGGCGACGTCGTGGGGGTCATCGGGCAGGCCGCGGACGAAGGATTGGTCGATCTTGAGGAAGTCCAGGGGCAGGCGCTTGAGGTAGCTGAGGGACGAATAACCGGTGCCGAAATCGTCGATTGCCAATTGGACACCCAGGCGCTTGAGTTGGTGCAGTACTTCCAGGGCTTCCTCTGCCTGGCTCATGATGAAGTTTTCAGTGATCTCTAGCTGTAGGCAGCCGGGTTCCAGGCGGTAATCGCGCAGCAACTGTTCGATGCGTGACAGCAGCTTGGGGTGACGCAGTTGAGCGCCAGCAAGGTTGACCGACAGTGGACCGAAATCGTCGAAAGCCTGCTGCCATACATGCAGCTGGCGGCAGGCCTGTTCCAGTACCCAGTCGCCAATCTGCAGGATCATGCCGTTCTCTTCGGCCAGGGCAATGAAGTGTTCGGGCGGGACTTCGCCCAAGGTCGGGTGATGCCAGCGAATCAAGGCTTCGGCACCGATCAGATCCTGGGTCACCAGGCTGCGCTTGGGTTGGTAACACAGGCTCAATTCGTCACGTTCGATGGCGCGACGCAGTTCGTGTTCCAGCGCCACGCGCTCACTGGCCTGGGCTGTCAGGTCGCGGGTGTAGTGTTCGACCCGGTTGCGGCCCTTGGCTTTGGAGCGGTACATCGCGGCATCGGCGTTTTTGACCAGGGTGGCAACGTCGGTGCCGTCCTGCGGGTACAGGCTGGTGCCGATACTGGCGCTGATAAAGAACTCGTGCTCTCCGGCCTGGAACGGCGGTGTAAAGCAATCGAGCAGTTTATTCGCCAGGTGCTGGGCATCGCTGGCCTGTTGCAAGCCGGGAAGCAGAATGATGAATTCATCGCCACCCAGGCGGGCCACGGTGTCCACGTCCCGCAGTTGCTCCTTGAGGCGTACGGCGATGTCTTTGAGCAGCAGGTCGCCTATCGGATGGCCGAGGCTGTCATTAATGTGTTTGAAGCGGTCGAGGTCGAGAAACAACACCGCACCCTGTTTGCCGCTTTCCTGCTGGCCATTGAGGGCGGCCTGCAGTCGATTTTCAAACAGGGTACGGTTGGGCAGGCCGGTCAACGGGTCATGGTGGGCCTGATAGTCAAGGCGTGCCTGGGCCAGCTTGAGGCTGGAGATGTCAGCAAACACGGCCACGAAGTGTGTGATCAACTGGTCGTGGTTACGCACGGCGCTGATGGTCAGCCAACTCGGATACACCTCGCCGTTTTTGCGACGGTTGGAAATCTCGCCTTGCCAGTGACCGTGGGCCGTCAGTTGATGCCACATCGCCGCGTAGAACGCGCTGTCATGCAGCCCGGAGGCAAGCAGACGTGGGGTATGGCCGAGGGCTTCGGTCTCGCTGTAGCCGGTAATCTCACTGAAGGCGCGATTGACGGCGCTGATGTTCTGTCGGGTGTCGGTGATCAAGACGCCTTCGGCGGTGCTTTCGAACACCGTGGCGGCCTGTTGCAGTTTTTCCTGCATTAACTGGCGTTCGGTGATGTCTCGGGCGATGGTCAGCATGCAATCGTCGTCGCCAATGGGCAGCGGGCGACTGGACACCTCGCAAAGACGAATCTGGCCGTCAGCGCGGCGGATATGGCAAACGAAATCGCGGACAAAGCCGTCGCGATGCATCAACTCCAGCATGAGCTTACGTTCGTTGAAGTCGACCCAGATGCCCAGGTCCGAAGCTGATTGATCCAGTGAGGTGGCGCTGGTGAAGCCGGTCAGGTGGCTGAAACCTTCGTTTACCTCAATCAGCAGTCCATCGCTCTGGCGGCTCAGCAGCAAGCCATCGGGGGAGGCATGGAACGCCTTGGCAAATTTCTCTTCGGAGGTTTGCAGCCGCTGTTGGGTTTCCTTGAGTTGAGTGATGTCGCGCACCACCACCACCAGAGCTTCGGTGGTGTCGAGTTGGAAGGGCTCAGCGGAGATCAGCCCGGTAAATGCCTGGCCGTTACTGCGCAGAAACTGCATTTCCAGGTTGCGGATACTGGTGGTCTGCACCCGGTGCAGCAAATCCGGGCCAATACCTTGGACGTCCCATATATTCAGCTCAGTGGCGGTTTTGCCTATGACCTCGTTGGCGCTCAGGCCAATCTGGTCTTCGAATGCCTTATTGACCTCCAGCAGGCAGCCATCGGACAGCCGCGCAATCACCAGGATGTCCGGGCATTGCTGAAACACTGAGGCAAACTTCTGCTCGGACAGTTGCAAGGCTTCCTCGGTGCGCTTGGCTTCGCTGATGTCGATCATCAAGCCGCGTAGCACCGGCTCATGGCCATGTTCGATCAGGCTGACGATATCGCGGACCCACAGGCAGCGGCCATCAGCGGTGATGACGCGGTAGTCGACGCTATGATCGCGATTGGCACGGGTTTCCCGGTAGCAATACGCCTCGGCGCGGGTCAAGTCAGCAGGGTGGATAATATTGCGCCAGAAGCCCGGAATCAGCCAATGGGCGCGGGGATAGCCGAGCAGGTCTTCGGCATGGGGTGACACATAGCTGTAGGTGAAATCGCTGATGCTCGCTTCCCAGGCAATGGCAGACAAGCTCTCCACCAGGCCACGATAGTGGTACTCGCTGCTACGTAGTTCTTGCTCAAGGGCGACCCGGCGGGAGATTTCCGAGCTGAGCCGGCGATTGATCCGAATGACCACTGCCAACACGGTGCTCAGTAGCAACACCGCTGGCAGGCCGTACATCAGCAGGGCCGCCCAGAGCGTGCGGTGATCCGTGAGGCTGCCGACCCAGTGTTGCTGGATTGCATCGGTTTCGGCTGGGCTGAGGTCGGCGAGGACTTTGTCCAGGATGCCCACCAGTATTTTTTCATCCCGCGGGACGCCCATCGCCAATTGGTAGCGGTAGGGCGTTTCACCGCTGACGTACAAACCATCGAGTTTGAGTTGGCGCAGGCTCCAGACACTCGAGGCCAGGTCGCCGACTACCGCATCCACTTCATCGGTGGCCAGGGCTTGCAGCGTCGAGCTGACGTTGGGCATTGCGACGAGATTCAGGTCCGGATGGTGGGTACGCAGCAACTCATGGGGCGCGTAGTTTTCCACCACGGCAATTTTCAGCCCGTACAAATCCTTGAGGCTGCGTGGTTTTGCGCCGCCTTCATGGGCAAGGATGATAATGGGGAAGTCCAGGTAGGGACGTGTGAAGGCCAGGAAACCTTGGCGCTCCGGGGTGGACATGATGCCGGGTAGCAGGTCGAGCTGGTTGCTCCGGGCTTGCTCAAGCGCAGCAGTCCAGTTGGCTGGCTCGATCAGCTTGATCCGCACACCCAGGCGGTCCTGGATCAGGCGTACATAGTCAGCGGCCAGGCCCTGGTAATGGCTGTTTTCATCACGGTATTCGAAAGGTGGCCACGATGCGTCCACACCGAGGCGCAGCTCCTGATGGTCCGCCAACCAGCTACGCTCATCATCCGTAAGAGTCAACGCGCCAGCCGTTGCGGTCCAGGTCAGCAGCGACAGTAGTAACACGGTCGGCAATCTGGGCATAACGGTCTCGTTATGGCACGGGGAATGACTCGAGTGTAGACGGGCATTTCAGGGGAGAGGGGGGGGCGAAGAATTTTATCTGTGCAAAACAAAACCCCCGGCCTGGGCCGGGGGTTCTGGTATCACTCGTCGAGGAAGGAGCGCAGATGCTCGCTTCGCGTCGGGTGGCGCAACTTGCGCAGCGCCTTGGCTTCGATCTGACGGATCCGCTCGCGGGTCACGTCAAACTGCTTACCGACTTCCTCAAGGGTGTGGTCGGTATTCATGTCGATGCCGAAACGCATGCGCAGTACCTTGGCTTCACGGGCAGTGAGGCCGGACAGCACGTCGCGGGTCGCTTCTTTCAGGCTCTCAACGGTGGCGACATCGATTGGCGACTGCATGGTCGAGTCCTCGATGAAGTCACCCAGATGGGAGTCTTCGTCATCACCAATCGGCGTTTCCATGGAGATCGGCTCTTTAGCGATCTTCAATACCTTGCGGATTTTATCCTCAGGCATTTCCATGCGTTCGCCCAGCTCTTCCGGGGTCGGTTCACGGCCCATTTCCTGCAACATCTGCCGGGAAATACGGTTGAGCTTGTTGATGGTCTCGATCATGTGCACCGGGATACGGATGGTGCGGGCCTGGTCGGCGATCGAGCGAGTGATCGCCTGACGGATCCACCAGGTGGCATAAGTCGAGAACTTGTAGCCGCGACGGTATTCGAACTTGTCCACCGCCTTCATCAGGCCGATGTTGCCTTCCTGGATCAGGTCGAGGAACTGCAGGCCACGGTTGGTGTACTTCTTGGCAATAGAGATCACCAGGCGCAAGTTCGCTTCAACCATCTCTTTCTTCGCGCGGCGGGCCTTGGCCTCACCGATCGACATGCGACGGTTGATGTCCTTGATCTCGGCAATCGTCAGACCGGTTTCGGTCTGCAACGCGATCAGCTTCTGCTGGCAACGAATGATGTCCGGCTGCAGGCGACCGATGGCTTCGGCGTATTTCGCCTTGCCCTTGGCCAGTGCGTCAGTCCAGCTTTCGTCAACTTCGTTGCCCGGGAACTGGCGCAGGAAGTCGGTACGCGGCATACGCGCATCACGCACACAGAGCTGCATGATTGCACGCTCTTGGGCACGCAAACGCTCAAGGGCACTGCGAACGCGCTCAACCAGGCCTTCGAACTGCTTGGGCACCAGTTTGATCGGCATGAACAGCTCAGCCAGGGCCACCAGCTCGGCAATTGCCTGCTTGTTGCCACGACCGTGCTTCTTCAACGCCTTGCGGGTGATTTCCATTTGATCGGAAACCGCACCAAAACGCTGGGCCGCGACAACAGGGTCCGGACCGCTCTCGACTTCATCTTCGTCGTCGCTGCTGGCTTCAGCCTCGTCGTCGTCGGTGTCGTCGTCCGCTTTCGGCGCTTTCGGGTCGACAGGCGGCGGTACTTCGGCGGCAGGCGGCGCAATGCCGTCGTCCGGGTCGATATAACCGCTCAGGACGTCGGACAGGCGGCCACCTTCGGTGGTGACGCGGGTGTACTCGGAGAGAATGTGGTCAACCGTGCCAGGGAAGTGCGCGATTGCGCCCATCACTTCACGGATGCCCTCTTCGATACGCTTGGCGATTTCGATTTCGCCTTCGCGTGTCAGCAGCTCGACGGTACCCATTTCACGCATATACATGCGTACTGGGTCCGTCGTGCGGCCAATATCGGTCTCTACTGCAGCCAGCGCGGCAGCAGCTTCCTCAGCGGCGGCCTCGTCGGTATCAGCGTCGGCCAGCATAAGGGAGTCCTTATCTGGCGCGACTTCGAATACGTTGATCCCCATGTCATTAATCATGCGGATGATGTCTTCCACCTGCTCTGGATCTGAAATATCCTCAGGCAGGTGGTCGTTGACCTCCGCGTAAGTCAGGTAACCCTGCTCACGACCTAGTGTGATCAACTCTTTGATACGAGACTGCTGTTGCGCTTTTCCGGACATAACACCCTATCCACTGAAGGTCTTGGCGGGCAAAAAACAAGCCGAGGATTATACCCGAGCTATGACCTCACACGCCAGCTGAGGTCGGGTTTGATGCGGAAACATTCTGTTTTAAGAGGTCGCGCATCTGTTTTGCTATCTGAATTTGCTCTTCAGCCGACAATCCCGGCTGCCTGGCTCTCTTGATGAGCTCATCGAGGGTCTGTGTATGCTGACCCGCGGATAACCTATTAATGGTGTCTAAAAACTGTTGTTCAAGGTTATCGCCGTCAATTAGCCACTCCTTTTCCGCCAGGGCTTTCAATAAGCGGCCCTGTTCCGTGCCATGCCAGCGAGCCATAAGCTGAATTGAGTTTAGCTTAGGATTTTTTTGCACCGCCTCGATCAGGGCAATCAGCACCTGGGCATAGGTGTTGCTCTCGTTGGCAAAATGGTCGGCACTCTCAACCTTGCCGGCCAATTGCGGGTGGTGAATCAGTGTACGCAGCGCAATAAGTGTCGGGGCTTCTACCGCCACCGGCGTGCGTGGAGCGTAGGCTTCATCGCGATCGCCGCGCTTGCCGTTCTTGCTCCAGGGTTTCTTGTCCCATTTCTTGCCGCCGGCGCCGGGTTTCTTTGGCGTCCACTCCTGCTGGGGCGCAAAGGCCTCCTGGGGTTGGTGAAAGTCGGCATAGTCCGGCATGGCGTCGTAATCCATGCCGGGGTCGTAGGCCGGCGGCGCATCCTGTGGTGCGCTGTGCACCAGCTGACTTACGGCTTCGCCGCTCAAGCCGGTGATCTCCAGCAGGCGCTGGCGCATCAGGGTGCGCAAGTTGGCGCCCGGGACCTTGTCGATCAGCGGCGCGGCGAGGGTGGCCATATGGGCCTTGCCCTCGAGGGAGCGCGGGTCGGCTTCTTCGGTCAGTTGCTGGAAAAAATAATCTGCCAGCGGCTGCGCATGTTGATTGATGCGCGCACGAAACGCGTCGGTGCCTTCCGAGCGCACCAGTGTGTCCGGGTCCTCGCCTTCGGGCAGGAACAAAAAGCGTGCACGGCGCCCGTCCTGCAGGCTCGACAGCGTGGCCTCAAGCGCGCGCCAGGCGGCATTGCGGCCGGCCTGGTCACCGTCGAAGCAGAACAGCACGCTGGGCACGACGCGAAACAGGCGCTTCAAGTGCTCTTCGCTGGTGGCGGTGCCGAGGGTTGCCACCGCGTTGCGCAGGCCTTGCTGGGCCAGGGCTATCACGTCCATGTAGCCTTCAACCACGATGATCTCGTCGAGGTTGCGGTTGTTCTTGCGCGCTTCGAACAGGCCGTAGAGTTCCTGGCCCTTGTGGAACACCGGGGTCTCCGGGGAGTTCAGGTACTTGGGCTTGTCGTCACCGAGTACGCGGCCACCAAAGGCGATGATACGGCCACGGCTGTCGCGGATCGGAAACATCACGCGGTCGCGAAAACGATCGTAGCGCTTGCCGGTCTCGGCGTTCTCCACCAACAGGCCGGCATCGATCATGGCTTTTTGCTGGAGGGTATCGCTGCTCAGGTGCTTGTACAGATTGTCCCACCCAGGTGGGGCGAACCCGAGGCCGAAGTCGCGGGCGATTTCACCAGTGAGGCCGCGTCCCTTGAGGTAGTCAACGGCGGCCTTGCGCTGCGGGTGGCTCTTGAGAGCCTGGCGATAAAAATCGGCAGCGGCCGTCAACAGCGGATACAGGGGCGAGTCGGTGGGCTGCCTGGGTTTGTGCGGGCGGCCACTTTCTTCGCGGGGGATTTCCATGCCGGCGGCTTTGGCCAGGTCCTCGACGGCCTGGGGGAAGTCCAGGTTGTCGTGGTCCATCAGGAAGCCGAGGGCGTTGCCGCCGGCGCCGCAACCGAAGCAGTAATAGAACTGTTTGTCGGGGCTGACGCTGAACGATGGGGTTTTTTCTTTATGGAACGGGCAGCAGGCGGTGTAGTTCTTGCCGGCTTTTTTCAGTTGTACGCGTGAGCTGACAACATCGACGATGTCGGTGCGGTTCAGAAGGTCGTCAATAAAGCTCTGGGGAATCAGCCCGGCCATGGCGTTCTCGTCATCACTGCGTGTAAATGAGGGCCCGTGAAGTGTTCAAGCGCACGTATAGAGTGCTCGATCATCATCGTCTGCTTGGGTTGTCAGGAAAGTGTATCTGCCGAGCATTCACTGACGGTAGTTTCTGATCAGTCTTCGGCATGGAAATGTTGCCCGGGCGTCCGGTCTTGGCCGATGAGGGCCTCGGAAACGCATCGATGGACACAGCCGACACAGTTGATCGCCTGCTTGAAGAATAGGTGTGCTCGTCAGTAGCCTTGTTAGGCTCGTCAGAAGAGACGTGCACCGCTGGCAAAAGAGCCAGCCCTGACGTTTGAAGCAGTGTCTCGGTCGCATGTGCGGCGTCGACGGTGAAGCATCAAGCGATATCCGCAAATGCCAACAGCCCGGCTGAGGGCCGGGCTTGGCAGAAGCTTGCTACGAACGTCTGTGTATTAGTACAGACGAACGGCGCGGCGCTGTTCGCGCTGAACTTTCTTGGCGTGACGCTTAACAGCGGCTGCTGCTTTACGCTTACGCTCAGAAGTTGGCTTCTCATAAAATTCGCGGCTACGAACTTCAGCCAGAACACCGGCTTTTTCGCAGGAGCGCTTGAAACGACGCAGAGCTACGTCGAAGGGTTCGTTCTCTTTTACTTTGACGGCTGGCATCCAGAGCTACCTTCTTTCATTACCGGGAATCAACGTTCTCGTCGCAAAAAATTCGCGGCTGAGGTCGTCGGTTTTTAAGGGTTGCGGATGTTAACCCCTCATTGCCCGGAATGCAAAGCCTCTGATCGAAAACCGCTAGTCGGGAGGGGGAGCGGGGACTATCATGCGCGCCTTCGAATTCAGCCTCTACAAGGCGCAAACCCATGTTAGTACTGGGACTTGAAACCTCCTGCGACGAAACCGGCGTCGCCCTATATGACAGTGAACGCGGGCTTTTGGCCGACGCGCTGTTCAGTCAGATCGACCTGCACCGCGCCTATGGTGGCGTGGTGCCGGAGCTTGCCAGCCGTGATCACGTCAAGCGCATGCTGCCGTTGATTCGCCAGGTGCTGGACGAGGCCGATTGTGTGGCGACCGAGATCGATGCCATCGCCTACACCGCGGGCCCTGGATTGGTCGGAGCCCTGCTGGTTGGGGCCTCTTGCGCCCAGGCGCTGGCTTTTGCCTGGGGCATTCCGGCTCTTGGCGTGCACCATATGGAAGGCCATTTACTGGCGCCCATGCTGGAAGAAACACCACCACAGTTCCCGTTCGTCGCTTTGTTGGTTTCGGGCGGCCATACGCAGCTGGTTCAGGTCGATGGTATCGGCCAATACACCTTGCTGGGCGAGTCCCTGGACGACGCCGCCGGCGAAGCTTTCGACAAAACCGCGAAGATGATGGGGCTCAATTATCCAGGTGGCCCGGAAATCGCCCGTCTTGCCGAGAAAGGCGTGGCTGGGCGCTACACCTTCCCGCGTCCGATGTGTGATCGCCCTGGCCTGATGTTCAGTTTCAGCGGCTTGAAAACCTCCGCCTTGAACACCTGGCAGCAGAGCGTCAGTGCCGGGGACGACGGTCAACAAGCCCGTTGCGACATCGCGCTGGCGTTCCAGCAGGCCGTGGTGGAGACTTTGACCATCAAGTGCAAGCGCGCCCTGAAGCAGGCGGGTATGAAGCGGCTGGTGATTGCTGGCGGCGTCAGTGCCAACAAGGCATTGCGCGTGTCCTTGGAGAAAATGCTCGGCGACATGAATGGCCATGTGTTCTACGCGCGCCCTGAGTTCTGCACCGACAACGGCGCCATGATCGCCTATGCCGGTTGCCAGCGCTTGCAGGCCGGACAGCACGAAAGCCTGGCGATCAGCGTGCAGGCACGTTGGCCGATGGAGCAGTTGCCGCCGTTGTAAGAGTCGACATGAGCCTGGCTCATCAGGGGGATTCAAAAATGCCGTTCGCGCCCGGCAAACAGGTCGCGTAGATTGCCGCGGTGACGCCAGACGATCAGCAGTGTCAGCATGCTCATCGGCAGCAAGGCTTGCGGTTCCTGCCAGGCCAACAGTGGCAGGATCAGCGGTGTGGCGATCAGCGCGGCGAGCGAGCTGGTCCGGGTCAGGTAGAACGTCAGCAGCCAGGCGAGCATGGCCAGTAAGGCTGCCGGTGGGTAGATGCCCAGCAGCATACCGGCCGCGGTGGCAACGCCTTTACCGCCGCGAAAGCGGAAGTACAGCGGGAACAGGTGACCCAGGACGGCGCACACGCCCACCCAGGCTTGCTGTTGCAAGGTAAGGCCGAGGAGGTTGGCGATCAGCACGGGCAGCAAGCCCTTGCACACATCGCCAAGCAGCGTCAGGACGGCAAGTTTCTTGCCGGCCAGGCGCAACATATTGGTGGCGCCGGCATTGCCTGAGCCACTCATTCGCGGGTCGGGATTTCCCGTCAGGCGGCTGAGCAAAATGGCGAAGGACAGCGAGCCGAGCAGGTAGGCGAGAATCGCCAGTGACCAAAACATGCTAACTATTCCGGGCGAGGACGCCTTGATTCTAACGGGGCATCGCGCCCTTGTCGTGCTGCGGAGAAGAGTACTTGGACAGAGTGTTTATCGAAGGCCTGGAAGTCGACACCGTGATCGGGGCCTACGACTGGGAGCGCGGGATCCGGCAGTGCTTGCGCCTGGACCTGAGCTTCGCCTGGGATAATCGCCCGGCCGCTGCAGGTGATGACCTGGCGCTGGCGCTGGATTACGCCAGCGTGTCCGCGCGTATCCAGGCTTTTGCCGAGCAGTCCCGGTATCAGTTGGTGGAAACCTTTGCCGAGCGCTTGGCCGAAGTGCTGATGAGCGAATTCCAGATTCCCTGGCTGCACCTCAAATTGACCAAGCCAGGCGCCGTGCCGGCTGCCAAGGGCGTGGGCGTGGAGATCGAGCGCGGATGTCGTTGACTCAGATTTACCTTGGGCTTGGCAGCAATGTTGAGCGCGAAAGCCGTCTATGCGCCGGCTTGGATGCGCTGGCGGGGTTCTTGACGGATATGCGCTGTTCAGCGGTGTTCGAAAGCCAGCCAGTAGGGATCAAGAGTGGACCGTTTTTCAACTTGGTGGTGTCGGCTTATACCGACCTGCCGTTGTTGGAGTTGGATCGCCGGCTGAAATTCATCGAGGCCGATAATGGCCGTTATGCGCCCGACCGCAAAGGCCTGCCGCTGGATATCGATGTGTTGCTGTATGGCGATTTGGTGGGTAATTTCGATGGGTTGATCCTGCCACGGGCAGAAATCCTGAGAAATGCTTTCGTGTTGTGGCCCTTGTCGATGATGGCCCCGGATCGTGTGCACCCCGAGGCCGGCCAGACAATGGCCGAGTTATGGCGCGATGCGCAGATCGACCAAGTGCTGGCGCCTGTTGGCTTCGAGTGGCGAGGCCGACAACTGACACCGCCAGCTCTCTTGTAGGGGCCGAGCTTGCTCGCGAAAAATCTGAGGCGCTGCGTTAGCGTTGACGTTTTCGCGAGCAAGCTCGCTCCTACAAAGGCTTGTGTTGTTCCTTGTAGGCTTTCAGCGCGTTCAGCCGTTCGCGCTTGAGCGCCTCTCCCAGCTCTGGGCCTTTGAAACCTTTTTCCAGCAATGGTGCAACCGGCACTTCGCGTGCAGCCTTTGCCGCGCCGCGCAAATAATCTGCCTGTGGATAACTGCGTTGTTCAAAGCCTTTGCGGCCACGGGCATCCATTTCGCAGGCTACTACAAACTCTTCGAAGCGTTGCGGCCGCCGGTACGCGTCAAAACTCTGCAGTAATTCCAGCAATGTCGAGGCTTTGAGTTCCAGTGCACGATGGCCGTGGGTATGAAATTCGCCCACCAGCAATGCCAGTTCCTGGCAATCCCTGGGCACCTTGAAGCGCTCATTCACCGCCTTGATCAGCCTTAAGCCGCGGTGTTCGTGGGCAATATGCTGCGGCAACTTATCCACAGGCGTCAGGCCTTTGCCCAAATCGTGCAGCAGGCAGGCCCAGCGCACTGTCAGCGGTTGTTTGTGCAAAGCGGCTTGTTCCAGCACGCTCAATGTGTGAATGCCGGTATCGATTTCCGGGTGATGAGCCTCGGGTTGGGGCACACCGAACAGCGCGTTTACCTCCGGCATCAGGGTTTTCAGTGCGTCGCAGTCGCGCAGTACCTGGATAAACACCTGGGGCTGATCTTCCATCAGCGCCCTTGAAATTTCTTTCCAGCTGCGTTCGGGGGTAAGGGCCTCGAGTTCGCCGGAAGCACTGAGTTGATGCATCAGCTCAAGCGTCTCGGGCGCGACCCTGAAGCCAAGGTGTGCATAACGCGCGGCAAAGCGGGCAACGCGTAGCACGCGGAGCGGATCCTCGGCGAACGCGGGGGAAACGTGACGCAATATACGTGCTTCAAGATCGCGTTGGCCGTGATAAGGATCGGTCAGGTTGCCATCGTCATCTTCCGCCATGGCATTGATGGTCAGGTCACGACGGATCAGGTCTTCTTCTAGGGTGACATCGGGGCTTGCGTGAAACACAAAGCCGCCGTAACCCCTGCCGCTCTTGCGTTCGGTGCGGGCAAGGGCGTATTCATCACCATTCTTCGGATCGAGAAATACCGGGAAATCGGCGCCAACCGGCTTATAGCCCTTGGCGAGCATTTCCTCGGTGGTTGTACCGACGACGACGCGGTCGATGTCGGTGACCTTGATGCCCAGAAGGCGATCACGCACGGCGCCGCCGACTTTGTAGATTTTCATGAAAAAGCCTCCATTAGCGCCACAGGATAACGCCTGTGCCGGGCCAGTGGAGGCTTTGCTGCTTCAGAGATGAACGACGGCCATGTCCAGGCGGCCGTAGTCATTGTCGTTGTGATCACTGCGTGGTGGCACGTGATGGGTTTTCATGACCTGATCGCCCTGTAGCGTTTCCAGGTGGATGTCGAACCCCCACAGTCGATGCAGGTGCTTGAGCACTTCCTCGGTGGATTCGCCCAAAGGCTTGCGATCATGCTGCTGGTGACGCAGGGTCAGCGAACGGTCGCCGCGCACATCGATGCTATAGATCTGCACGTTAGGTTCGCGATTGCCCAAGTTGTACTGAGCGGCCAGGGTTTCGCGGATGATGCGGTAACCCGGTTCGTCGTGGATGGCCGGGACCACCAGGTCGTCCTTGAGGTCGTCATCGAGGATGCTGAACAGCTTGAGGTCGCGAATCACCTGAGGTGACAGATATTGCAGGATAAAACTCTCATCCTTGAAGCTGCTCATGGCGAACTTGATGGTCGACAACCAGTCGCTGCCAGCGATTTCCGGGAACCAGCGGCGATCTTCTTCCGTGGGGTGTTCGCACATGCGGCGGATATCGCGGTACATGGCAAAGCCCAGGGCATAGGGGTTGATGCCGTTGTAATACGGGCTGTCGAAGCCGGGCTGGAACACCACGCTGGTGTGTGAGGTAAGGAACTCCATCATGAAGCCGTCAGTGACCAAGCCTTCGTCGTACAGATCGTTCATCAACGTGTAATGCCAGAAAGTTGCCCAGCCTTCGTTCATCACCTGGGTCTGGCGCTGTGGATAAAAGTACTGGGCGATCTTGCGTACGATGCGCACGATTTCCCGCTGCCAAGGCTCTAGCAGCGGAGCGTGTTTCTCCAGGAAATAAAGGATGTTTTCCTGAGGTTCGACGGGGAAGCGCGCATTGTCCTTGTCGTTGTTTTTGCCGGCACGTTTGGGGATTGTGCGCCATAGGTCGTTGATCTGTTTCTGCAGGTGCTCCTCACGCTCCTTTTGGCGCAGGCGTTCCTCTTCTGCGGAGATCGGGTAGGGACGTTTGTAGCGGTCGACCCCGTAATTCATCAGGGCATGGCAGGAGTCCAGAAGGTCTTCCACCGCATCGATACCGTGGCGTTCCTCACACTGCATGATGTACTGCTTGGCAAACACCAGGTAATCGATGATCGAACTGGCGTCGGTCCAGGTGCGAAACAGGTAGTTTCCCTTGAAAAAACTGTTGTGCCCATAACAGGCGTGAGCGACCACCAGCGCCTGCATGCAGATGGTGTTTTCTTCCATCAGGTAGGCGATGCACGGGTCGGAATTGATCACGATCTCGTAGGCCAGGCCCATCTGTCCTCGCGTGTACGACTTCTCGGTGCTGAGGAAGTGTTTGCCATAGGACCAATGGTGGTAACCCAACGGCATGCCCACGGAGGCATAGGCATCCATCATTTGTTCGGCGGTGATGACCTCAATCTGGTTGGGATAAGTATCCAGGGCATAACCCGCCGCAATACGGCTGATTTCCCGGTCATAGGCCTGGATCAATTCAAAGGTCCACTCGGAACCGGTGGAAATGGGTTGACGCTTGTTCTCTTTTTTGGCGGTCATGTCACTAACCTGCGCTGGAAGAGTTCACGGAAGACCGGGTAGATATCGCCGGCCGAGACCAGTTGCTGCTGGGCGAACGTATCGGCAAAGGCTTCGCCGATGCGCTCGTACTCGAACCACAGGGCCTGGTGCTCACGGGGGGTGATTTCGACGTAGGTGTAGTACTGCACAAACGGCATGATCTGGTTGATCAGGATGTCACGGCAGATCGGCGAGTCGTCGTTCCAGTTGTCGCCGTCGGAAGCTTGGGCGGCGTAAATGTTCCAGTCGTTGGCAGGGTAGCGTTCGGCCATGATCTCCTGCATCAGCTTCAATGCGCTGGAAACGATAGTGCCGCCGGTCTCCCGCGAGTAGAAGAACTCTTCTTCATCCACTTCCCGGGCGCTGGTGTGATGGCGAATGAACACGACGTCGATCTTGTCGTAGTTCCGTTTCAGGAACAGGTACAGCAAGATAAAGAAACGCTTGGCAATATCCTTGGTCGCCTGGGTCATGGAGCCGGACACGTCCATCAGGCAGAACATCACGGCCTTGGAACTGGGGTTGGGCTGTTTGACCAGCAGGTTGTATTTCAAATCAAAGGTATCGAGGAACGGTACGCGGCGGATGCGCGCGCTGAGTTTCTCTATTTCTGCCTCGATTTCCTGGATATCGCCGAAGTTATCCGGCTCTTCACGCTTCAAGCGCGCCAACTCCTCCTTGGCCTGCTTCAGTTTGGCGCGGCTGCTGCCGGACAGGGCGATGCGCCGTGCATGGGCTGAACGCAAGGTGCGGATGATGTTGATGCGCGATGGATTACCCTCGTTGCTGATCCCGGCGCGCACGGTCTTGAAGGTGTCGGTCCCGGTCAGGTTGCGCTTGACCAGGTTGGGCAGTTCCAGATCCTCGAACATGAATTCGAGGAATTCTTCCTGGGTGATCTGGAATACGAATTCATCCATGCCTTCCCCGGCGTTGCCGGCCTTGCCCGGGCCTTTACCGCCACCCCCACCTTGTGGGCGCTGGATGTGTTCGCCGGTGGTGAATTCCTTGTTGCCGGGGTGCACGACGGTCTGTTTGCCGCCGCGGCCGTGGTGAAGCACCGGCTCGTCAATGTCCCGCCCCGGGATACTGATTTGTTCGCCGTGCTCCATGTCAGTGATGGAGCGGCGGCTGACGGCTTCTTCGACGGCCTTTTTGATGTGGTCACGGTAACGCCGCAGGAAACGCTGGCGGTTTACCGTGCTCTTGTTTTTGCCATTGAGGCGTCGGTCGATCACATAGCTCATAGGGAGCCCTCCGGGCAGCTTCACGTTACAAGCTTCAAGCGGCTAGCTGGAAGCTTCGGGACAAGCGGTCGGCTGCCAGGCCAACGGTCTGGCAGTGCACACTTGTCGCTGCCTTACTGCGATTTGCGCACCCGCAGGTACCACTCGGAGAGCAACCGTACCTGTTTGTCGGTGTAGCCTCGCTCGACCATTCGAGTAACGAAGTCGTTGTGTTTTTGCTGATCCTCCTTGCTGGCCTTGGCGTTGAAGCTGATGACCGGCAGTAGGTCCTCGGTGTTGGAGAACATTTTCTTCTCGATGACCACCCGCAGCTTCTCGTAGCTGAGCCAGGTGGGGTTCTTGCCGTTGTTGTTGGCCCGGGCGCGCAGTACGAAGTTGACGATTTCGTTACGGAAATCCTTCGGATTGCTGATGCCGGCGGGTTTCTCGATTTTTTCCAGCTCCTCGTTGAGGGCCACGCGGTTGAGGATTTCGCCGGTTTCCGGATCGCGGTACTCCTGATCCTGAATCCAGAAATCGGCGTACAGCACGTAGCGGTCGAAGATGTTCTGGCCGTACTCGCTGTAGGACTCCAGGTACGCGGTCTGGATTTCCTTGCCGATAAACTCGATGTAGCGCGGTGCCAGGTATTCCTTGAGGAATCGAAGATAGCGTTCACGGGTTTCGGCCTGGAATTGCTCCTGCTCGATCTGCTGTTCCAGTACATAAAGGAGATGCACCGGGTTGGCGGCAATCTCATGCGGGTCGAAGTTGAAGACCTTGGACAGGATCTTGAACGCAAAGCGGGTCGACAGGCCGTTCATACCCTCGTCCACGCCAGCGGTATCGCGGTACTCCTGGATCGACTTGGCCTTGGGATCGGTGTCCTTGAGGTTTTCGCCGTCGTATACGCGCATCTTCGAATAGATATTCGAGTTCTCCGGCTCCTTGAGGCGCGACAGCACGGTGAACTGGGCGAGCATCTTCAGGGTATCGGGCGCGCAATGGGCCTTGGCCAGGGAGCTGTTGAACAGCAGTTTGTCGTAGATCTTGATTTCATCGCTGACCCGCAGGCAGTACGGCACCTTTACGATATAGATCCGGTCAATGAAGGCTTCGTTGTTCTTGTTGTTGCGGAAAGTGTGCCATTCCGATTCGTTGGAGTGGGCCAGCAGAATCCCGGTGAAGGGAATGGCCCCCAGGCCTTCGGTACTGTTGTAATTGCCTTCCTGGGTCGCGGTGAGCAGTGGGTGGAGCACCTTGATCGGTGCCTTGAACATCTCCACAAACTCCATCAGGCCTTGGTTGGCCCGGCACAGCGCGCCTGAGTAGCTGTAGGCGTCGGCGTCGTTCTGCGGGAATTCTTCAAGCTTGCGGATATCGACCTTGCCCACCAGCGCCGAAATATCCTGGTTGTTCTCGTCGCCCGGTTCGGTCTTGGCGACCCCGATCTGGTTGAGGATCGACGGGTAGAGTTTTACTACGCGGAACTGGCTGATATCTCCACCAAACTCGGCCAGGCGCTTGGTAGCCCACGGCGACATGATGGTATTGAGATAGCGTCGAGGGATACCGAAGTCTTCTTCAAGGATCGCGCCATCTTCCGTGGCGTTGAACAGGCCCAGGGGCGACTCGAAGACCGGCGAGCCCTTGATCGCGTAGAAAGGCACCTTCTCGATCAATTGCTTGAGTTTTTCAGCCAGGGACGACTTACCGCCGCCGACGGGGCCGAGCAGGTAGAGAATCTGCTTCTTCTCTTCCAGGCCTTGGGCGGCATGGCGGAAGTAGGAAACGATCTGATCGATGCATTCCTCCATGCCATGGAAGTCTTCAAAGGCCGGATAGCGGCGGATCACCTTGTTGGAGAATATCCGCGACAGCCGCGAATTGTTGGCGGTTTCCACCAACTCCGGCTCACCGATCGCCAGTAGCAGGCGCTCGGCCGCAGATGCGTAGGTGCTGCGATCCTGCTTGCACAGCTCGAGATACTCTTGAAGGGTGAGTTCCTCCTGCTGCGTGGACGCGAAGCGTTGTTGGAAGTGGCTGAAAATACTCATGACGTCGTCACCTCGCTCGATACGTGGAGCCGACGCCGGATCAATCAGTCGATGCTGGCAGTCATTGACGGACGCCAATGGCTGTTTTCCCCCCAGAACACCCTGAAACGCTACCGATGACCCGTACGCCGGTGTACCGGCTCTCCCCTGATTTGGATGGCCTGCGCTTAAGGATAGTTCGGAATCCGGGAGGTAAAGGGGTGATGCGCAATTAGTTTGGCTGCGCCGTTCGTCAGAAACGGCGCAAGCCCAAGCGTCACGCGGGGTAGCGGGGTGTGAAAAAAATTATTGCGAATCGCCGGAGGAAATTTCCGAAGGGTAGGTCGCACGCCACAGCTCAAAGCCGCCGTCCAGGCTGTAGACGTCGGAGAAGCCCTGGCTGACCAGGTAAGCGGCCGCGCTCTGGCTGGAATTACCGTGGTAGCAGGCTACGATCAGGGGCGCATCAAGGTCGGCGGCGCGGATGAAGTCGGCGATATTGACGTTATCCAGATGCCGCGCGCCGCTGATGTGGGCGGCTGCGTAAGTCGGCTGGTCACGGATATCAACCACCACTGCACCTTGCTCGCGCAGGGCCTGGGCTTGTTCGGGAGGGATACGTTTGAATTCGCTCATGGCGGGCTCCTATGGCTTGGCGGTGGCCGGCTGGGTAATGGGAAGGGGATCTTGGCACTGGCAGTCATGACGCTCACCTGTGTCGATATTCATCAGGGTCATGGCGCCGCCCCACACACAACCGGTGTCAAGGGCGAACACGCCGGGCTCGTCGCACTTGCCTTCCAGGGCGGCCCAGTGACCGAAGATGATCCGGGTGTCACGGGTCTTGCGTTCCGGGTGGGCGAACCAGGGCTTATAACCCGGGAGCGCAGTGTCGGCGCCTTCCTTGCTCTTGAGATCCAGCTTACCTTCGGCGGTGCAGAAGCGCATGCGCGTGAAGTAATTGGTGATCACACGCAGGCGGGCCACGCCGGTGAGGTCGTTGTCCCACTTCACCGGGTCATTGCCGTACATGCCGTCGAGGTAGGCCGTATACAGGTTGTCGTCAGCCAGTGCACTTTCGACTTCGGCGGCGCACTTGAGGGCTTTTTTCAACGTCCATTGGGGCGGGATGCCCGCATGGACGAGGGCGATGTTGCGGCTTTCGTCGTAATGCATGATTTTTTGGCGACGCAGCCAGTCGAGCAGCTCGACGCGATCGGGCGCATCGAGGATTTCCCGCAAGGTATCGCCCTTTTTCAGACGCTCGATATTATTGCCGACGGCCAGCAGATGCAGGTCGTGGTTGCCCAGTACGCACATCAGGGAATCACGCAGGTTATAGAGATAGCGCAGGGTTTCCAGGGACTGGGGGCCACGGTTGACCAAATCCCCCACCAGCCACAGGCGATCCTCAGCCGGGTCGAAGGCTACGCGCTCCAGCAGGCACTTAAGGGGCTCCAGGCACCCTTGCAGGTCACCGACCGCATACGTCGCCATCAGTGCAGGGCTCCGGGCACCGCGAGGCGGAAGGGCTTGATGGTGGCGTCGAACAAGTGGCCATCGGTGGCCTTCATTTGATACGAACCTTGCATGGTGCCGACTGTGGAGGTCATCACCGTGCCGCTGCTATAGGTATGGCTGGCGCCGCTGTCGATCAAGGGTTGCTGGCCCACCACGCCTGCGCCGCGCACTTCCTCGACCTGGCCGTCACCGTCAGTGATCACCCAGTGCCGTGACAGCAGCTTGGCCGGTACCAGCCCGTTGTTTTTCACTGTGACGGTGTAGGCAAAGGCGAAACGGTTGTGTTCAGGTTGCGATTGGTCCGCCAGGAAGCGGGTGACGACGCTGACGTCGATCTGGTAGCGAGGATCGGACATGCAAGAGGCCTTAGAAGCGGAGGACAGCAGATGCGGCTCAGTCTAGGCCATCAGGTGGGCACTAGGCCAGACATGCTGTCTGGGATGACGTGAGCCCAATGTGGGAGGGGGGTTGCTCCCGGTAGCGGCGTGTCAGTTGAAACTGTATCCACTGATACTCCTCTATCGGGAGCAAGCCCCCTCCCACATTTGGACCATGTTGTCCTTTTGTCTTATTCCGCTGCTGGAGCAGGCTGGATAGCCAGTTGGTCGGCCAGGCGCACGAACGCGGCCAGGTCCAGCTGCTCGGGGCGCAGGCTGCCATCGACGCCGGCGGCCTCGATTTCAGCGGTGCTCAGCAGAGCCTTGAGGGTATTGCGCAGGGTCTTGCGACGTTGGTTGAACGCTTCGCGTACCACGCGTTCCAGTAATTTATGGTCCTTGGCCGGATGCGGCAGCACCGCATGCGGTACCAGGCGCACGATGGCCGAGTCGACCTTGGGCGGCGGGTTGAACGCGCCAGGGCCTACGTTGAACAGGTGCTCCACACGGCAAT
This sequence comes from Pseudomonas libanensis, assembly GCF_001439685.1. GTDB lineage: Bacteria > Pseudomonadota > Gammaproteobacteria > Pseudomonadales > Pseudomonadaceae > Aquipseudomonas > Aquipseudomonas libanensis. Next base: position 31,228 of record NZ_JYLH01000015.1, on the reverse strand, counting down.
GGTACTGGACCATGATCGACAAACGGCCCCAATCACCACCGCCAGGGCCGGCGGCCAGGCGTTCCACCACTTCTTTTTGCAGCATGAAGTGCATGTCGCGGATGATCCCGGCGTTGTTCAGCAGGTGGAAAATCAGCGGTGTGGAGATGTTGTACGGCAGGTTACCCACTACCCGCAAGCTGTTGGGCGCGGCGTTGAGGCTGTTGAAGTCGAACTTCAGTGCGTCGCCCTGGTGCAGGTTAAAGTTGGGCTTGCCGGCGAACTGCTGGTTGAGGATCGGGATCAGGTCCTTGTCCAGCTCTACCACGTCCAGTTGCCCGCCACTGGCCAGCAAGCCTTGGGTCAGCGCGCCCTGGCCAGGGCCGATTTCCAGCAGGCGGTCCTCGGGCTTGGCATGGATGGAGCGCAGGATGCGGTCGATCACGCCAGCGTCGTGCAGGAAGTTCTGCCCGAAGCGCTTGCGCGCCCGGTGTTGGTAATGCTCAGTCATATACGGGTCTCGGCCATCTGATAGGCGGTTTCCAGGGCTACGTGCAGGCTGCCGGTATCGATCTTGCCGCTGCCCGCCAGGTCCAGGGCTGTGCCATGGTCGACGGAGGTGCGGATGATCGGCAGGCCCAGCGTCACGTTGACTGCGGCGCCGAAGCCTTTGTATTTCAGCACGGGCAGCCCCTGGTCATGGTACATCGCCAGCACTGCGTCGCAGTGCTCCAGATATTTGGGGGTAAACAGAGTGTCTGCGGGCAGTGGACCGCGCAGGTCCATGCCTTCTTGGCGCAGGCGCTCTAATGTCGGTTCAATGATGTCGATTTCTTCATGGCCCAAGTGACCGCCCTCACCGGCGTGGGGGTTGAGCCCGCAGACCAGGATACGCGGTTGGGCAATGCCGAATTTCTGTTGCAGGTCGGCGTGCAGGATGCGCGTGACACGCTCGAGGCGCTCGGCGGTTATGGCGTCGGCGATTTCACGCAGCGGCAGATGAGTCGTCACCAAGGCGACGCGCAGGCCGTGGGTGGCGAGCATCATGACTACTTGAGCGGTGTGGGTCAGCTCGGCGAGGAATTCGGTATGGCCGGAGAAGGCGATGCCGGATTCGTTAATCACACCTTTGTGCACCGGAGCGGTGATCATGCCGGCGAAGTCACCGTCGATACAGCCTTGGCCCGCACGGGTCAGGGTTTCCAGCACAAACGCCGCATTGGCCTTGTCCAGTTCACCGGCAACAACCTTGGCGTGCAGCGGGGTATCCCACACATACAGGCTGCCTGCGGGCGCCGGCAGATCGGGCCAGCTGCCCGGTGCCACGTCCAGCAGCTTGACAGCCACACCCAGTTGCGCGGCCCGCTCGGTGAGCAGGTCGCGGCTGGTAATGGCAATCAGGGGGTGTGGCTGGGGTTGCGAGGCAAGCAGCAGGCAAAGGTCTGGACCAATGCCGGCCGGCTCGCCGGGTGTCACCGCGAAACGCTGGGGTTTCACTGGGTGGCCTGGTCGGTGCCTGTTTGCTCGGCGCCTGGCAGCTTGTTTTCTACATAAGCTTCGTCACGGATCTGACGCAGCCAGGTTTGCAGCTCTTCGTCGTATTTGCGGTTACGCAGTACGGTCAGGGCTTGCTGCTCGCGGGCCTGGTTGGTGTTGTCCGTGGCACGACGGCCAAGGACTTCCAGCACATGCCAGCCATATTGGGTCTTGAACGGTTTGGACAACACGCCTTGCGGGGTATCGGCCATGACCTGCTGGAACTCCGGTACCAGGGCTTTTGGGTCGATCCAGTTCAAGTCGCCGCCGTTGAGGGCAGAACCTGGGTCTTCCGAGAAGCTTTTGGCCAGGGTAGCGAAGTCTTCGCCGTTTTCGATGCGGTCGTAGATCTTCTGCGCCAGTTCCTTGGTTTGTGCCTCGGTGCGGATCTCGCTCGGTTTGACCAGGATATGACGAACGTGTACTTCGTCTTTCAGCGAGGTCTCGCCGCCGCGCTTGCCCAGCAGCTTGAGGATAATGAAGCCGCCTGGCGTACGTGCCGGTTGGGTGATGTCACCCACGTTCATGGCGCTCAGTTCACGGTCAAACGGAGGTGGCAGTTGCGCGGCTTTACGCCAGCCCATGTCACCGCCGTCCAGGGCGTTATCGCTGCCGGAGACGGCAATCGCGGTCTGGGCAAAGTCAGCGCCGGCCTTCAAGCGGTCGTACACCGCTTGGGTCTTGGCCGCTGCGGCATTCAGTTGCTCGGCGCTGGCGCTGTCTGGCGTTGGAATCAGGATATTGGCCAGGTGCAGTTCTTCGGAGAGCTGCATCTTGCCAAGGTCCGAGGCCAGGAAGTTCTTCACTTCCTGTTCGGACACCTGAACCCGTTCGGCCACACGGCGCTGGCGCACACGGCTGATGATCATCTCGCGCTTGATCTGGTCACGGGCGTCCTCATAGGACAACCCGTCGTGAGCCAGGGCGGCGCGGAACTGATCGATGCTCATGTTATTGCGTTGAGCGATGGTGCCGACGGCCTGGTTCAGTTCTTCGTCCGAAATACGGATGCCGGAGCGTTCGCCGATCTGCAGTTGCAGGTTTTCGACGATCAGACGCTCCAGTACCTGGGGTTCCAGGACACTGGTCGGCGGCACGCCACCGCCACGCTTGGCGATGGTTTGTTGGACTTCCTTGACCCGTTGGTCCAACTGGCTCTGCATGATCACGTCGTTATCGACGATGGCCGCGACTTTATCCAGCTGTTGGACCGCGGCGTGTGCCGTCACAGTACCCAGGAACAGCGCGCCCAGCACTAGCGGGCGCAAACACTCAGAAAGCTTTGTCTTCACGTTCACGATAACCTTCAATGCCTTTGTCGAGGAAGCTCTCTACCTTGGCGCCGGTCAGGCCGCCGAGTCCTTTAAGGACGATCTGGAGGAAGAGCCCGTGGTCACCCTTTTCGTTCTGCGGGGCGATCTGCGTGTATTCGTCGTTGGAAACCCAGTAACGGTTGATGACACGAAGCTTCCAGCAGCAGTTGTCGTATTCGAAACCACCGAAGGCTTCCAGCGTGCGGTTGCGGGCATAGTCATACTGCCAACGGGTGATCAGGTTCCACTGCGGAATGATCGGCCACATCATCGAGAAGTCGTGTTGCTGGATTTTGTAGTAATCCTTCACGTAATTCTCTTGGCCTGGGCTGCCGAAGTCGCCGCCGAACTGCCATTTGCCGGTCAGTTGGTTGTAGACGACCTGGTCATTACGATAGCGGTAGCCGAGGTTGACGACCTTGTTCGGATTGTCTTCCGGCTGGTAGTGGAACATCGCACTGCCGGAACGAGGGCTATGGCTTTCGGTATCCCAGTTGTAGTCGGCCGTGGCGCGCCAGTCGCGGTTGAAGCGGAACTCGTATTCCAATGCAATTGGCGAAACGTTCGAGTGCGCGTCATCGCGTGTCTTGGCATCGATGCCCGGCAATTGAACTTCACGGTCTTTGAAGTACACCGCTTGGCCGATGGAGGCGCGTTGACGCTCGAAACCATTCTCTTCGATCCAGCGGCTGGTAAGGCCAAAGGACAGCTTGTTCTCGTCGCCGATGCGGTCGGAGCCGCTGAAGCGGTTATCCCGGAACAGTGAGGAGTAGCTGAACGAGTTTTCGCTCGTGTCGAAAACAGGGATCTCGGTTTGGTCTTTATTCGGCACGTAGAGGTAGAACGCACGAGGTTCGAGGGTCTGGTTGTAGTCTTTGCCGAACCAATTGGTCGTGCGGTCGAAGTACAGGCCGCTGTCGATACTTGCGATAGGTACTGAGCGATCCTGCGAGCTATTGAAGGTTTGACCGCCAGCAGCCATTTGGCTCTTGCCTGTACCGTCAAGGTCCAAATCGTACTTGGTATAAACGTACTTCAACTTAGGCGTCAAAAAGCCATAGGACCAGTTCATCGGATACGAAACAGCTGGCGCGAGGTTCAGGCGCGTACCGTTGGCACGGGTCAGGCCGGTAACGTTGGTATCGAGTCGACGCGACACCAGGCCATTTTCGTCGGTAAAGTTACCGTTCTCCAGATCCCGATCAAAGCGTACGGCTTCGGTTTCATAGCTGAAATCCAGGCCACCCGGATGAAATGGCAGTTGGCCATTCAAGGTGAGCTGGGGCAGGCGGTCATATGGCGTGATCTGAGTGATTGTCGCCAACTGATAGGCCTGCACATTCAAGCGGGCCTGATAAGAGTCGCCCCGATACGTCAGGGAGCCCTGTTGGTTCAGAGCGTCCTGGCTCTCAACCCCTTCCTCATACGACTTCAAATCCTGGAAGTAGTAAGGGTCGCTGATCCTGGTGTAATCCACCTGGGAAGTCAGACGCGAATCCAATCCACCCTTATGCTGCCAGTTGAGCATATAGCGGGTTTTTTCGTAATCGGTCTGGTTCTTGCGCTCGTCATTATCATCGTTGAGGTACGCCCCACCAAACTGCCCTTCACTCGACTTGGTCAGGTAGCGGAATTCGCCTTCCATCAACAAGCCGCGCTTGGTCATGTATTGCGGGTACAACGTAGCGTCATAGTTCGGCGCCAGGTTGAAGTAGTACGGCGTCACCAGGGTGAAGCCCGTCTCGCCACCGGTGCTGAAACTTGGCGGCAGGAAGCCGGATTGACGACGATCGTCAATCGGGAAGTAGATGTAGGGGGTGTACAGGATCGGAATGTTCTTGACCCGCAACGTCGCGTTGGTGGCTGTACCGAAACCGGTGGCCGGGTTCAACGTGATGTTGTTGCCCTTGAGCTGCCAGGCGTTGCTGTCCGGCTCGCAGGTGGTGTACGTACCGTCCTTGAGACGGATGATCGCGTTCTCGGCACGCTTGGCGTACAGCGCGTTACCGCGGATGCGTGACTTGTGCATCACGTATTCGGCGTTGTCGATCTGGGCGGCGCCGGTGTCCAGCTGCACTTCGGCATGGTCGCCGACAATCAGCGCGCCGTTGTCGCGCAAACGCACCTTGCCGTTCAGCTCGCCACGGTTCTCGGCCTGGTACAGGCTGGCTTCGTCCGACTCCAGCTGCATGCTGCCCTGGCGCATGACCACGTCACCGGCCAGTGTCGCAACCTGCTGCTCCTGCTCGTAACGAGAGGCCTTGGCACCGATGAAGGTCGGCGCATCGCTCTTGTTCGTCTTGTCGTTCATGCCAGGACGAACAGGCTCGATGTAGGCACCACTGCAGTAAGGACCGGTTTCGGCCAGCTGTGCTGCGGTCAGCTTCTCGCGAGGCACCCAGTCAAGGTGGCTGTAGTCGGCGCTGCGCGAACGCAGGCCACGGCCCTTGGCTTCGGTGACCAGCATGGTCTTCGGCTCGGCGTCGGCCTTGCCGCCGGCTTCGCCTTGCGGCGTACCGTTGGCCGAGCTGACGGCGGAACCGTCATGCACCGGACGCGGCGGCAGCGGGGCGGCGGCGGTCTTCGGCGCACAATCCCAGGCACCCGAAGCGGAGACCGAGCAGTCATACTGCTCAGCGGCGACCACGTGTGAAGTGGCGAAAGGTTGCATGGCCAGCAGACTGCCGGTTACCAGCAACGGAAATTTTCTACGAAACGCGGGGGATTTCAATGCCATCTTATTAGTCCGGGCTTCCTGCGTGCCATCTGCCCGCGGTTTGGGCCGCACGCCTCTCGATGGTCTGAAAAAGATGCGTGATAATAAAGCATGCCCCGCTTGACGGCTAGCGCCGTCGGAGACCTCTGTAATGCCCGAGCAAGATCTACGTTTACAACAGCTGGAAGTCTGGCTGGATGAGCAGTTGCCAATCCTATTCAACGCTCAGGACTGGGGCGCCGTGCCCCCGGCCACATTGACCGCGGCCAGCAGCGACGCGAGTTTCAGGCGTTACTTCCGCTGGGAGGGCGGTGACCATACGTTCGTTGTCATGGACGCGCCACCTCCCCAGGAAAACTGCAAACCTTTCGTCGATATCGCGCATCTGCTGGCGAAATCCGGAATAAATGTGCCGAAAATTTATGCAGAAGATCTGCCCCGTGGCTTTCTTTTGCTTAATGACCTGGGCAGAAAAACCTATCTGGACGTAATTGACGGTGAAAACGCCGACCAGCTATTTGCCGATGCCATCGATGCGCTGCTCGCGTTGCAACAACTGCCGATGGACCAACCACTGCCCAGCTACGACGTGGCCTTGTTGCGCCGCGAGCTGGAATTGTTCCCGGAGTGGTACGTACGCCGGCACTTGGGAATCGACTTTGACGCCGAGCAACAGTCCCTCTGGCAGCGGGTCAGCGAGCAGTTGATCGACAGTGCGCTGGCGCAGCCCAAGGTGCTGGTGCATCGCGACTATATGCCGCGCAACCTGATGATCAGCTCGCCCAGCCCTGGCGTACTGGATTTCCAGGACGCGGTCTACGGCCCGGTGACCTACGACATTACCTGCCTGTTTAAGGACGCCTTCCTCAGTTGGCCCCAGGCCCGTGTGCGGGATTGGCAGCGCGGCTACTGGGAGCGTGCCGGCAAGTTGGGAATTCCCGTGCAGGATGATTTTGAAGACTTCCTGCGCGCCAGCGACCTGATGGGCGTGCAGCGCCACCTCAAGGTCATCGGTATCTTTTCGCGCATTTGCCATCGCGACGGTAAGCCACGCTACCTGGCGGACGTGCCGCGCTTCTTAGCTTATATAGACGCAGTGCTCGCCGACCGGCCTGAGTTGAGCGAACTGGGCGAGCTGCTTGCCAGCCTGCGCCAACCCGCCGAGGCGAGCGTATGAAGGCCATGATCCTGGCGGCGGGCAAAGGCGAGCGCATGCGTCCGCTCACGCTGCATACGCCCAAGCCGCTGGTGCAGGCCGGTGGTAAGCGTCTGATCGAATATCACCTGGAAGCGCTGGCCAAGGCCGGCTTCACCGATATCGTGATCAACCACGCCTGGCTCGGTCAACAGATCGAGAGTTACCTGGGCGATGGTGCGCAGTTCGGTCTGCGCATCCGCTATTCACCGGAGGGCGAACCGCTGGAAACCGGCGGCGGGATTTTCCAGGCCCTGCCGTTATTGGGGGATGAGCCGTTCCTGGTGGTCAATGGCGATATCTGGACCGACTACGACTTCGCCCGACTCAAGCAACCGCTCAAGGGTCTGGCGCACCTGGTGATGGTCGACAACCCGGCACATCACCCCTCGGGTGGTGATTTCTATCTGGATCATGGTGTGCTTCATGATGCGGCGCCCGGTGCCGATAACCTGACCTTCAGTGGCATATCAGTGCTCGACCCTCAATTGTTCGCGGGTTGCAGCGCGGGTGCCTTCAAGCTGGCCCCGCTGTTGCGGGCGGCCATGGCTAAAGGGCTGGTAACGGGGGAACACATGACAGGATGTTGGATTGATGTCGGCACGTTGGAGCGCCTGGCACAGGTCGAAACTCTGCTGACAGCGGGGCAGTAGGATGTTGTGGCCAGGGACGCTGATCGGCGCCGGGGCTGGCTTTGCCATTGCCAGTATTCCGGGGGCATTGTTGGGGGCATTGCTGGGGCAGGCGCTGGATCGCCGCCTGCAGCTGCACAGTTGGGCGCAGTTGCGCGAGCGCCTGGGCGGGCGCCCGGCACTGCGCAACGACGAATTGTTGTTTGTGCTGTTGGGGCGACTGGCCAAGAGTAATGGGCGGGTTGTCGATGGGCATATCCAGCAGGCGCGTCAGGAAATGCGTTCGTTGGACATGAACGAGCCGGCCCAGCGCCGCGCCATCATGGCATTCAACCGTGGTAAGTCCGGCAGTGTCCGGGTACGCAGCTACCTGCGTGTACTCAAGGCCCAGCCCCATGCGGCGGAAGGCGTCTTGCGTGCTTGTTGGCGCATGGCCTGGGCGGACGGCCGGGCGGATGATGCCGAGCGCGACCTGATCGACCAGTGGGGTAAGTGGCTGGGCTGGACGCCGCAACAACTCCAGGCGCTGGCAGTCGATTACGCGCCGGAGCGCAAGCCATTGGCAAGTCGTGGCGGGGCCTATCAGGAGGCGTTGCGGATTCTAGGCGTGACGGCAACCACCGAACCCTCGGTGATCAAGCGCGCCTACCGCCGCCTGCTCAGCCGTCATCACCCGGACAAGATCGCCGGCAGCGGTGCCAGCCCCGCGCAGGTACGGGAGGCGACGGAGCGCACCCGGGAGCTGCATAACGCCTATGCGTTGATTCGCGAGCGGCGGGATTTTCGCTGAGGCTATTGGTCTGAAAACCCAGGCCAATGTGGGAGGGGCTTGGCCTCTCCCACATTGGTTCTACATTAATTTCGAATTTGTGATCAGTTGGCGCCGGCCTGCGGGCTCAGCCACCCGCGAACCCGCCGATACAACTGTTCCTGCTCTGCTGCGCTATTGCCGGGCAAAGCCGTGAGTGATACCTGCTTATAGGCGTCATTTTTCGAGCGTTTGGCGGCCTGAAGACGTTCCTGTGCGTTTTTGCGTTCCTGGGCGCCATCTTGATAGAACACATCTGCCGTAGGCACCTTCAAGCTCGGCGCCAGTTGTTGCAGGTCTGGTTGGCGGGCGGCGGGCGTCTTCCCTGCCACCATGACCAATTTCTGCACCTGTGAGGGTTGTTTCTCGCTCAGGTAACGTGCCGCCCACCAGGCGCCGGTGCCATGGCCGAGCAATACCACGCTGCGGGCGCTCTGGGTCTGGGCAAAGGCGACGGCGGCATCGATACGGTCGAAGATGCGCTTGGCGTCGGTCTTTTCCTGTTCATCCGCGCCCGGTACCACCGCCGGGTCAGTACCTTCGGCCTCGGCGCTGGCGGCCTGTTCGACGGGTTTGGCGGCCGTGCTGCCCTCCTTGCTGCTGGTATCGACTGCAGCCTTGGGCGGTTCGATGACGCGCGGCGGCAGAGTGTCCACATTCACGTCCGGCAACGACAGGCTCAGGGTGCCCCAGTGGGCGTCCGGTAACTTGCTCCGCAAGGGGGCGATGGCTTGCGGCCAGTCAGCGTTCTCCCCGGCCCCTGGCACAATAATCACCACGCCTTCAGCTTCGGCATTGTTGGCGGGTTTCCAGAGTGCCAGAAACGAATCGCTCCCAGCCTGCAACTGTTGTTGTTCCTGTTGCGGAACCTGCCGTTCGAGCGCGCTGGCTTCTGCCTGGCTACGCTCGGGCAGGGGGTGGCGTTCAACCGGTTTTTCGTCTGCAGGCGCTGGCGCTTCGGCGGCCTGCACGGGCGGGGCGCTGGTCAATAGTAGCGATAGGCACAATGCTGACAGTGCCGAGCGGTGAAGAAAAAGCATCGTTAATTCCCGGCCAGAAGTGATTCCAGCAGCCTAATGGGTTGGTCGGTATTTGTCAGTGGCGTGAGGAGTGGTTTTCGCGTTCAATTCGTTATCGGCTGTTTGTAGTTTGCCTTGAAAGGGTAGGGCGTCGTCTCAGCCCTCTGACCATTCAGCCAATGAATGACAGACAACATCCCGTGGGCAGCTATTCTTGTGCCAGCCCTACATTAATAAGAGGCCGCGCACATGAGTACTTCCTCATTCAAGATCGCCCACAAACTGCTGACCGGCGCGGGCGCCATTGGACAACTGGCCGCTGAGCTCACGCGCTTGGATGTCGATAACCCGTTGATCGTCACCGATGCCGCGCTGGTCAAGTCCGGCACCGTGGCGTTGGCCCTGGAGCACCTGGGTGATCGCGCCTACGAAATTTTTGATCGCGTGCTGCCTGACCCGGAAATCGCCATCGTCGAAGACTGCATGCGTGCCTATCGCGAGGGCGGGCATGACGGTCTTATTGGCGTGGGCGGCGGCAGTGCCATTGATATTGCCAAGAGCGTGGCAGCCTATGCCGGCTACCACGGCGCGCTGGCGGACTTGTTCGGCGTCGACCAGGTGCCGCGTAAGGGCCCGCCGCTGATCGCCATCCCCACCACGGCCGGCACCGGCTCGGAAGTGACCAATGTGGCGATCCTCTCCGACAAGGCCGCACAGCTGAAAAAAGGCATCGTCAGCGACTACCTGCTGCCGGATGTGGCGCTGATCAGCCCGCAAATGACCCTGACCTGCCCGCGCAGCGTCACTGCCGCCAGTGGTGTGGACGCCCTGGTGCACGCCATCGAGTCCTACCTGTCACTGAATGCCTCGCCGATTACCGACGCCCTGGCCATCGGTGCGATCAAGTTGATTGCCCGCGCGCTGCCCAAGGCTTACGCCAACCCGGCCAACCTGCAGGCCCGTGACGACATGGCCACCGCCAGTCTCATGGCCGGCATGGCCTTCGGCAACGCTGGGGTCGGCGCCGTGCATGCGCTGGCGTATCCCCTGGGTGGGCGCTTCAATATCGCCCATGGTGTGAGCAATGCGCTGCTGCTGCCCTATGTCATGCATTGGAACAAATTGGCATGTGTTGAACGAATGCAAGATATTGCTCAGGCCATGGGTGTGAACGTGGCCGGCTTGAGTGTCAACGATGCTGCCGACCGTGCCGTGGAGGCCATGACGCGCTTGTGTGCCGCAGTGGAGATCCCGGCGGGGCTGCGCAGTTTCGGAGTGCCCGAGGATGCCCTTGCGTCCATGGCCACGGAGGCGGCAGGTATTGAGCGCCTGATGCGCAATAATCCGCGTCAGCTCAGCGCGGCGGATATCGAGAAAATCTACCGGGCTGCTTACTAAGCATTGAGATAGGTCACCGTGCGCGCAGCAAAGCATGAGGTATACAATGCGCGCCATCGTGATTTAGCTCAAAAAGGTGCGTCATGCAGCCCTTCGTCATCGCTCCATCGATTCTCTCCGCCGACTTCGCCCGCCTGGGTGAAGAGGTGGACAAAGTGTTGGCCGCCGGCGCCGACTTCGTGCACTTCGATGTCATGGACAATCACTACGTGCCCAACCTGACCATCGGCCCGATGGTCTGTGCCGCGCTGCGCAAGTACGGCATCACCGCACCGATCGACGCGCACCTGATGGTCAGCCCGGTGGACCGCATCATCGGCGACTTTGTTGAGGCCGGCGCGACCTACATCACTTTCCACCCGGAAGCGTCGTTGCATGTCGACCGTACCCTGCAACTGATCCACGAAGGCGGCTGCAAGGCCGGCCTGGTGTTCAATCCGGCCACCCCGCTGAGCGTGCTTGAGTACGTGATGGACAAGGTCGACATGGTCTTGCTGATGAGCGTCAACCCAGGCTTCGGCGGGCAGAAGTTCATCCCGGGCACCCTGAACAAGCTGCGCGAAGCTCGCGCACTGATCGATGCGTCCGGCCGCGATATCCGCCTGGAAATCGACGGTGGGGTTAACGTCAACAATATCCGAGAGATCGCCGCTGCTGGCGCTGATACCTTCGTGGCTGGCTCGGCGATCTTCAATGCCCCGGACTACCAGGCCGTCATCGACAAGATGCGCGCCGAACTGGCGCTGGCGCGTCCATGAGCGGCTTTGAGCAGTTGTTCCCCGGCAAACTGCCACGGCTGGTGATGTTCGATCTGGACGGTACCTTGATCGATTCGGTGCCCGACCTGGCGGCGGCGGTGGATGAAATGCTGCTCAAGCTGGGACGCAAGCCGGCGGGGGTCGAATCGGTGCGTGAATGGGTGGGCAACGGTGCGCAGATGCTGGTGCGCCGGGCCCTGGCCAACCATATCGATGCCGAAGGCGTGGATGACGTCGAGGCCGAACACGCCCTGGAGCTGTTCAATGCGGCCTATGAAAATGGCCATGAGCTCACCGTTGTCTACCCCGGTGTGCGTGACACGCTCAAATGGTTGAGCAAGCAGGGTGTGGAAATGGCCTTGATCACCAACAAGCCGGAGCGCTTTGTCGCACCTTTGTTGGACCAGATGAAGATCGGTCGTTATTTCCGCTGGATCATCGGTGGCGACACCTTGCCGCAGAAGAAGCCTGACCCGGCTGCGCTGTTCTTCGTGATGAAAATGGCCAATATCCCGGCGTCCCAATCGTTGTTTGTCGGCGATTCACGCAGCGATGTGCTGGCGGCAAAGGCCGCCGGAGTCAAGTGCGTGGCCCTGAGCTACGGCTACAACCATGGGCGGCCGATTGCAGAAGAATCGCCGGCCCTGGTGATTGACGACCTGCGACTGTTAATCCCCGGTTGCCTGGGAGCGAGCGCTGAGATAACGTTGCCCGACATTGATCCGTCCCCTTCTGGAAACGCCATCGTGGTGGTTACTCGCAAACTCTGGATGAAAGTCATCAAGGCCCTGGCCCGCTGGCGTTGGCGCGCCTGACTGATCCTCGCCGCACTGCGGCACGTTTGCCTACTTGACCGTTTATCCCTCATGCCACGAGGCACCCCATGATCCGTGAAGAATTCCTGCGTTTGGCCGCTGCCGGCTATAACCGTATTCCCCTGGCCTGCGAAACCCTGGCCGACTTCGATACGCCACTGTCGATCTACCTGAAACTGGCCGACGAGCCCAATTCCTACCTGCTCGAGTCGGTACAGGGCGGCGAGAAGTGGGGCCGTTACTCGATCATCGGCTTGCCATGCCGCACCGTGTTGCGGGTACACGACCATCATGTGAGCATCACCCATGACGGTGTCGAGATCGAAAGCCATGACGTAGAAGACCCGCTGGCCTTTGTCGAAACCTTCAAGGCACGCTACAACGTGCCAACTATTCCTGGCCTGCCGCGTTTCAACGGTGGGTTGGTGGGGTATTTCGGCTACGACTGCGTGCGTTATGTGGAAAAGCGCCTGGGGAAATGTCCGAATCCGGACCCTTTGGGTGTACCGGACATTTTGCTGATGGTCTCTGACGCGGTGGTGGTGTTCGACAACCTTGCCGGCAAGATGCATGCGATTGTTCTCGCCGATCCTGCCCAAGAGGCTGCCTTCGAGCAAGGCCAGGCCAGCCTTGAAGCGTTGCTGGAAAAACTGCGTCAGCCGATCACCCCGCGTCGCGGCCTGGACCTCAGCCGACCACCGGCGGCCGACCCGGTGTTCCGTTCCAGCTTTACCCAGGCTGACTACGAGCGTGCGGTCGACACCATCAAGGAATATATCCTTGCCGGCGACTGCATGCAGGTGGTGCCATCGCAACGTATGTCCATCGACTTCAAGGCTGCGCCGATTGACCTGTACCGGGCGCTGCGTTGCTTCAACCCGACCCCCTACATGTACTTCTTCAATTTTGGTGACTTCCACGTCGTGGGCAGTTCACCGGAAGTGCTGGTACGTGTCGAAGACAACCTGATCACCGTGCGTCCGATCGCCGGTACTCGCCCGCGCGGCGCGACCGAAGAGGCGGATGTGGCGCTGGAAGAAGACCTGCTCAGCGACGACAAGGAAATCGCCGAGCACCTGATGCTGATCGACCTGGGCCGCAACGATACCGGGCGGGTCTCAGAAATCGGCTCGGTGAAGCTGACCGAGAAGATGGTCATCGAGCGCTATTCCAACGTGATGCATATCGTGTCCAACGTCACCGGCGAATTGAAAACCGGATTGACGGCGATGGATGCGTTGCGGGCGATCTTGCCGGCGGGCACGCTGTCGGGTGCGCCGAAGATCCGCGCCATGGAAATCATCGATGAACTGGAGCCGGTCAAGCGTGGTGTCTATGGCGGTGCCGTGGGGTATTTTGCCTGGAACGGCAATATGGACACTGCGATTGCGATCCGCACCGCGGTGATCAAGGACGGCGAACTGCATGTGCAGGCCGGAGGAGGGATTGTGGCTGACTCGGTGCCGGCCCTTGAATGGGAAGAAACCCTGAACAAGCGCCGGGCGATGTTCCGTGCCGTGGCGCTGGCAGAGCAAACTCCACAAGACTAAAGCTGAAATAAAAAATGTGGGAGCGGGCTTGCCCGCTCCCACATTTGTTTTGTGCAGTATTTAGAAATCCAGACTGACCCCGACATTGACCCCTTGCTGGGTCAAATTGTCATCCTTCCTCAGGTTATACGCCGCCCGCAACGCCAGCTCCTGAGTCAGTTTATGGCTGACCCCAAGGCTCAGACGATCGGAGTTGCTGCGAGGCGTATACCCGTCCAGCTTGAAGTCGATTCCCTGCACGCTGTTGAGCGAAATATTCACTTTCTGCGTGTCATTTTCGAACTCGTGATCGTGAGCCACTTCGCCGAACACCTGGGTTTGCGGTGTGACGCGGTAGCTGCCCTGCAGCCCGATGCCCAAACGCTTGGAGTCACGTTGTTGATCATCAAAGGTCAGCGCGGTGGAGCGACTGTTTTTTTCCGAATAACCATTCACTTCGACGCGTGCATAATCGGCGCTGATGAACGGCGACAGGTGCCAGTCGCTGCCCGGTGCGGCAACGTCATAGCCCAGCCGGCCGCTCAAGGCCCAGAGCCAACCATCGGTATCACCTTTTTCGGACGCTTCGTTCACGCCCAGGACGAACTTGCGCTTGAGACTGTCGAAGTCCAGTTTGCCGCCGGTCAAGGCGGCATCGGCCCACCAGTGATTTTGCTGGTATTGAGCGAAGGCCGTGCCCATGTAGCTGTTGAGCTTGTAGTCCGAATCGTTGGCGCCAGCTTCGAGTGTCTGTCGATACAGGCCGGCGGCAACACCTACGCGCCAGTTTTCATCGAGCCGGTAGCTGCTGCCGATATTCAGGTTGTAGCCGCTGCCGTCGCCACTGGCCGAACTGCTCTGGTCATCGAAATCCAGACGCTGCCCACCACCGGCCACGATTGCACGCCATTGTCCGACCGCTTGCCAGTTGCCACTGTCTGCTTGCCATTGATTGCGCAGCTCGTCCTGGTGGGCGCGCAATGTGCCTTGGGCCATTTCCGGCAGCAAGGTCAGCTCCCAGGGCGCCGCCAGCAGCGAATAGGCGTAGTCGGCAATCAGCCTTTGCCCCGCCACCGTGGGGTGGACCGAGTCGTTGTAGATCAGCTTGGTCGGGTCTGGGTTGGTGCCGCCAATGCCATAGGTGGGGTTAGCGCTGCAGCTGTTGCCGCTGAAACAGGTGCCGGTCAGATTCTGCCCCGTGGCCAGGCCGAATCGCGCTGGGTCGGCGAAGGCTTCCTTCAACAGCAATGGGATATTCAACGGGATAACTTGGGCGTCGACGTACGACAGGCGCTGAACCAATGACTGGTTGAACAGATTGCTCAGGGCCGAGGTCGCTGCCTGCTGCGGGGTGCCATTGATGGCCGGCGTCAGCCCAAGGTCGGGCAACATCCACACCATGATGTACCGCGCCCCGGCTTGTTGCAGCGCCTGGGCGCTGTCAGCCAGGCGCCCGCCGGCGGCGATGGCTTGTTCGGGGCTCAGTACGCGGCCTTGGAGGAAGTCATTGCCGCCGCCGGAGAGAAAATACAGCGCATTGGGGTCGGCTCGTCCGCCGTTGGCTGGCAGATATCCTTGGCGGCTGCGCAAAACTGTACCCGCGCCAGGATTGCCGGGTGGAATCGCAGCATCGGAGACCGAGGTAATAGAGTCGAGGATGTTGTCGGTACGGTAGCCCCCTACCGCCCAGTTGTTACCATCTGGCAAGCCTTGGGCTGCGCGAACCGGTGAGGTGGAGGCGTTCAGGTCGTTGGGGGCTACCCCCAGTTTTGCACCCAACAGGGTCGATGAAACCAGACCGTACTCACCCTGGAACGTCGGGCCTGTACGGTTGGTAAACCGTAGCGTGGAACCATTCGAGCCATCGGGAAACTGGCCCGCATCGGCCAGGCTGTCACCAAAAACCACCATCGTTGAATACGGTGACGAAGCTGCGAACGCCTGGGCGCATGCCAGTGACAAGAGACAGCCGGCAAGGGGCGCGAAAAATGCTGGTCTGAACATTCAAGGTTCCATTTGGTTGTTTTTGTATCGGAACTCAAACACTAGCAAAACTTCTGGTATTTTCTGTAGGGATATACCGAATTCGCCTACGTTCCCCCCCGTATTTACTACTCCATATTGCACCGCTGGCTAGGCTACGTTACTGTGCTTGAACGTATGAATGAGACCCTCTCCGTGTTGATCATCAGCAAACTCTTGATGCGAGTAGTCAAGGCACACGCCCGTTGGCGTTGGCGCGCCTGACATTTTTCTCTGCCGGCCCGGCCGGACCTGTACCGATTTGCCTTCTTCACCCGTTGTCTGACGCCCCTTGCCGGCTACCCCCGGCAATCGGAACGTGCGCCTGGCAGCGGGTCACTCTCTTGGAAGGCCGTCATTTGAAATCAGTGAATTCAAGAGGCTTGAACCCCACATGTTGCTGATGATTGATAACTACGACTCCTTTACCTACAACGTTGTGCAGTACCTTGGCGAGCTCGGTGCCGAGGTCAAGGTCGTGCGCAACGATGAACTGACCGTCGCCGAAATTGCCGCCCTGAATCCGGAGCGCATCGTGGTTTCGCCAGGCCCTTGCACGCCGACCGAAGCGGGCATCTCTCTTGAAGCCATCAGCTATTTCGCCGGCAAGCTGCCGATCCTGGGCGTATGCCTGGGCCATCAGTCCATTGGCCAGGCGTTTGGCGGTGACGTGGTACGTGCACGCCAGGTCATGCATGGCAAGACCAGCCCGGTGTTCCATAAGGATCTGGGTGTGTTTCATGGCCTGAACCTGCCCGTGACGGTGACCCGTTATCACTCGCTGGTGGTCAAGCGCGAAACCTTGCCTGAATGCCTGGAGTTGACCGCCTGGACCCAGCTGGAGGACGGCTCGGTCGATGAGATCATGGGCCTGCGTCACAAGACACTGAATATCGAAGGGGTGCAGTTTCACCCTGAATCAATCCTGACCGAGCAGGGCTACGAGCTGTTCGCCAACTTTCTCAAGCAGAGCGGCGGCACGCGCTAAGGACTTTTCATGGATATCAAGACTGCCCTGAACCGTATCGTCGGCCATCTGGACCTGAGCACCGCGGAAATGAGCGATGTGATGCGCGAGATCATGACCGGTCAATGTACCGACGCGCAGATCGGCGCCTTTATGATGGCAATGCGCATGAAGAGCGAAAGCATCGACGAAATTGTCGGTGCGGTGTCGGTGATGCGTGAGCTGGCGGACAGGGTCGAACTCAAGACCCTCGACGGCGTTGTCGATGTGGTCGGCACCGGCGGTGACGGTGCAAATATTTTCAACGTATCGACAGCCTCATCTTTTGTGGTGGCTGCCGCTGGCTGCACCGTCGCCAAACATGGTAACCGTGCGGTGTCCGGCAAGAGCGGCAGTGCCGATTTGCTGGAAGCGGCGGGTATCTACCTGAACCTCACGCCGGTACAAGTAGCACGCTGCATTGACAGCGTTGGCATTGGCTTCATGTTTGCCCAGTCCCATCACGGCGCGATGAAGCACGCTGCCGGCCCACGCAAGGATCTCGGCCTGCGTACCCTGTTCAACATGCTTGGCCCGCTTACGAATCCGGCCGGTGTGAAGCACCAGGTGGTGGGTGTATTCAGCCAGGCGTTGTGCCGGCCACTGGCCGAAGTCTTGCAGCGCCTGGGCAGCAAACATGTGCTGGTGGTGCATTCCAAGGATGGCCTGGACGAATTCAGCCTGGCGGCGCCGACCTTTGTCGCTGAGCTGAAGAACGATGAGGTCACTGAGTATTGGGTCGAGCCCGAAGACTTGGGCATGAAGAGCCAGAGCTTGCACGGCTTGGCGGTGGAAAGCCCGGCAGCTTCGCTGGAACTGATTCGTGATGCTCTGGGGCGCCGTAAGACCGAAAACGGTCAGAAGGCCGCGGAGATGATTGTTCTGAATGCTGGCGCGGCACTTTACGCAGCCGACCACGCCTATAGTCTTAAGGAAGGTGTCGCCTTGGCTCACGATGCGCTGCACACTGGTCTGGCTCGTGAGAAGCTCGAAGAGCTGGGAGCCTTCACTGCCGTATTCAAGATGGAGAATGAAGGATGAGTGTGCCGACCGTTCTGGAAAAGATCCTGGCTCGCAAGGCCGAAGAGGTGGCCGAGCGCCGCGCCCGCGTGAGCCTGGCCGAGTTGGAGGCGCAGGCGAAGGCTGCCGATGCGCCACGGGGTTTTGCCAGTGCCTTGATCGCCCAGGCCAAGCTCAAGCAGCCGGCCGTGATCGCCGAGGTGAAAAAAGCCTCGCCGAGCAAAGGCGTCATTCGCGAAAACTTTGTACCGGCTGAAATCGCCGCCAGCTATGAGAAGGGCGGGGCGACTTGCCTGTCCGTGCTGACCGATATTGATTACTTCCAGGGTTCCGACCTGTTCCTGCAACAGGCTCGTGCTGCATGCAAGTTGCCGGTGATCCGCAAGGACTTCATGGTTGACCCTTACCAGATCGTCGAAGCCCGAGCCTTGGGCGCTGACTGCGTGTTATTGATCGTCTCCGCACTGGATGACGTGAAAATGGCCGAGTTGGCGGCGGTGGCCAAAAGCGTCGGTCTTGATGTACTGGTCGAAGTGCATGACGGCGACGAGCTTGAGCGCGCACTGAAAACCCTCGACACGCCGTTGGTGGGGGTCAACAACCGTAACCTGCATACGTTTGAAGTCAGCCTGGAAAATACCCTGGATCTGTTGCCGCGTATTCCCCGTGATCGTTTGGTGATTACTGAAAGTGGCATCGTCAATCGTGCCGACGTGGAGCTGATGGAAATCAGCGGCGTTTACTCGTTCCTGGTGGGCGAGACGTTCATGCGTGCCGAGAACCCGGGGGCGGAATTGCAACGCCTGTTCTTCCCGGAGCGTGGCGTGACAGTCAGTGGTTCGACGTTAGACTGATCCAAATGCGCTATAAAATGTGGGAGGGGGCAAGCCCCCTTCCACATTGGGTCTTGTGTTTAATCTCAAAGCTAGGTGTTCGATGACTCAGCCCGTGATCATGACTGTCGAAGCGGGCCTTGCCGCCGAGCAGCAGCTGTTGGCAGCCGTTGGCGCGGGCGAGCAGGACTTCGGGCTGTTGTTCTGGCAGCCCAGCGATCAGGCGTTGGTCATGCCGCGCCGGTTGAGTCGGCTGCCGGCATTTGCGGTGGCCAGCCAAGTCTCGGCGGATGCCGGTTGGCCGGTATTGCTGCGCGAAACTGGGGGTGAACCCGTGCCGCAGTCCGCTGCCACGGTCAATATCGCCTTGGTGTATGCACCGCCGCGCAGCGAAGGTGACCAGGGCCGCATCGAAACCGGTTACCAGCGCTTGTGCCAGCCGATCTGTGATTTTCTGCTTGAGTTGGGCGGCGATGCCTCCGTCGGCGAAATCGACGGGGCTTTTTGCGATGGTCGGTACAACGTCAATCTCAATGGCCGCAAGATGGTCGGTACCGCCCAGCGTTGGCGCCAAAGTGGCGGTCGCCCGGTGGGCTTGATCCACGGCGCCTTGTTGCTGGATAACGATCGTGAAGAATTGATCGACGCGGTCAACCGTTTCAATCAAGCCTGTGGCCTGGAACAGCGGGTGCGTGCCGAGAGCCATATCGCCCTGCACGAAGCGTTTCCCGCACCGGATGCGATCAGTCGGCTCGACACGTTGTACCGTCAGATGCTGGCCAGCTTCCTGCCGGGTTAGCGGGTGCCGAATACCACCATCGTCTTGCCTTTGACATGTACCAGGTTGCGTTCTTCCAGGTCCTTGAGCACACGGCCGACCATTTCCCGTGAACAGCCGACAATACGCCCGATCTCCTGGCGCGTGACCTTGATCTGCATGCCGTCGGGATGGGTCATGGCGTCGGGCTGTTTGCACAACTCCAGCAGGCAGCGCGCTACACGACCGGTGACATCGAAGAACGCCAGGTCGCCGACCTTGCGCGTGGTATCACGCAGGCGTTGGGCGATCTGACCGCTGAGGGCATACCAGATATCCGGATCATGCTGGGCCAGTTCGCGAAATTTCGCATAGCTGATCTCGGCGACTTCGCACTCAACCTTGGTGCGCACCCAAGCACTGCGCTCCTGTTCCTTGCCCGCCTGCTCAAACAATCCCAACTCCCCGAAAAAATCTCCGGTGTTCAGGTACGCGATGATCATTTCGCGGCCGTCTTCATCCTCGATCAGGATGGTGACCGAGCCCTTGATAATGAAAAACAGGGTTTCTGAGCGCTCGCCGGCGCAGATGATGTTGTGCTTGGCCGGATGACGTCGGCGCTGGCAATGCATCAACAGCTTGTCGAGGTTCTTGATCTTGGGTGTGGGAGTAAGAGCAACCATGGTTGTTTCCCGAAAGACTGCGCGGTGTGGTTGGCGTTGTTTTTATCCAGCGGCCTCAATATTGATACGCACTGTAAAAATCATGGCAATGCGCCATTGATTTGGCGCCAGCTTACCAGACACATTCTGCCTCGATTAGCGAAATTGCTTGGCAAACGCTGTCATTTATCAAATTCAGGCAGAGCGCTGCGGTTTTGAGGCCCTGTGCTAAGCTGGCGACCCTTTTTTAGCAGTGGAGTCTGGGCGATGAAGGCACGCATCCAATGGGCGGGCGAAGCCATGTTCCTCGGTGAGTCGGGTAGCGGTCATGTGGTGGTCATGGACGGCCCGCCGGAAGCCGGTGGTCGTAACCTGGGGGTACGCCCGATGGAAATGTTGTTGCTGGGCGTTGGCGGCTGCAGCAATTTCGATGTGGTCAGCATCCTGAAGAAGTCGCGCCAGGCCGTGGAAAGCTGCGAAGCCTTCCTGGAAGCCGAGCGCGCCACTGAGGATCCCAAGGTATTTACCAAGATCCATATGCATTTCGTGGTCAAGGGCCGTGCGCTCAAGGAAGCCCAGGTCAAGCGTGCCATTGAGTTGTCCGCCGAGAAGTACTGCTCGGCGTCGATCATGCTGGGTGCCGCAGGCGTGGTCATCACTCATGATTACGAAATCATCGAGTTGGGCTGACTGCTGGAATCGCAGGCAAGAGAAAGGGCGCTTCGAGCGCCCTTTTTTCCGGTTTGAATTTGATGCACTTTTAGATTCTATAGGTGCTTTTGGTCATGACCTTGGCCATCAGGCTCATTCCGAACCTCACCGGTGCTGGAAAACGGAAGCCGCCGGCGTCTAGAGCGCTTTCTGCATGGTGTTCTTCATCGATGCGCATCTGCTCAAGAATCGCCCGGGACTTTTCGTCTTCGGCCGGCAGCTGCTCCAGATGTTCATCCAGGTGCTTGCAGACCTGATGTTCGGTCGCGGCGACAAATCCGAGGCTGACTTTGTCGCTGATCAACCCGGCGGCAGCGCCGATACCAAACGACAAGCCATAAAACAGTGGGTTCAGAACGCTGGGGTGGCTGCCTAACTGGCGGATACGCTGTTCGCACCAGGCCAGGTGGTCGATCTCTTCCTCGGCTGCATGCTCCATCGCTGCACGTACCTGCGGCAACTTGGCGGTCAGCGCCTGGCCTTGATACAGCGCCTGGGCACAAACTTCACCCGTATGGTTGATACGCATCAGGCCGGCGACGTGACGGGTGTCAGTTTCGCTCAGCTGCGCATCGGGCTGCACGATGGCGGGCGATGGGCGGTAGGGTTGACCGCTGAATGGCAGCAGTGTGCGCATGGCCATGTCGGCTTGCAGCAACAGACGGTCAATCGGCGAGTAGTGACGTTGGGTAGTCATGCTGACCTCCAGGAAGAATCTCGGCGGCCAGTTTACCGCAAGAGAGGGCGAAGCGTTTGCGCTGAGTCAATTCGACCCCGGCCCTCAGCCTGGCGGCCAGTTCATCTGACGCTGACCGAGCACATGCATATGGATGTGATAAACGGTCTGCCCGCCCAACTCATTGCAATTCATCACGATCCGAAAACCCTCTTCACAACCTAGCTCCAGGGCCAGGCGCTGGGCTGTAAACAGGATATGGCCGGCCAAGGCCTTATCATCTTCGGTCAGATCATTCAGGGTGCGGATGGGCTTTTTCGGAATAACCAGAAAATGTACCGGCGCCTGCGGGGCGATATCATGGAAGGCGAGAACTTGATCATCTTCGTAGATGATCTTCGCGGGTATTTCTCTGTTGATGATCTTGGTGAACAGAGTATCCAAAGCTGTTTCTCCACTATGAAAATACAGGGTGAATGTACCCAGGCGGTCAGCGCGGGCAATAGGCCTTGTTGATGGCGCCGGCAATCTTGCGGGTCAGCCAACGCGGACTGAGGCGCGGGCTGAATGCGAGCCAGCGGTTGCGGCGCCCGGGAATGATGATGGCTTTGTTCTTTTCCAGCGCGCGTACGGTGTAGAGCGCGACCTCTTCCGGGCTCATCAGTTGCTGGCTGCGGTCAAGTTTCGCCGTATCCATATGCGCGGTGCCGAAGAAGGCGGTGCGCGTAGGGCCTGGGCAAAGTACCGAAACCTTGATGCCACACGTCTTCAGCTCTTCGCGCAAGGCTTCTGAAAAGTGCAGTACATAGGCTTTGCTGGCGTAGTAGCTGCTCATCCAAGGGCCCGGTTGGAAGGCTGCCACTGAAGCAACGTTTAGAATCTGCCCGCCACCGTGCAGCGCCATGGCATTGCCGAGGGCATGGCACATGCGGGTCAGGGCCAGGATGTTGACTTCGATCAGGTCCTGCTCGGTCATCCAGTCCTGGGCCAGGAACGGCCCGCTGGTGCCAATGCCGGCGCAGTTGACCAAAAGATCAATCTGTCGCTCGCCCTCTTCAAGCTCCAGCAAAAAACCGGACAAACGCAGCGGCTCGCCCAGGTCGCAGGCACGAAACAGCACCTCGACGCCGAAGCGTTGGGTCAATTCCAATGCAATGCTTTCCAACTGATCACGCTGGCGGGCCACCAGAATCAAGCTGCGGCCGCGTCGAGCCAGGGCTTCGGCCAAAGCCAGGCCGATGCCGCTGGAGGCACCGGTGATCAGAGCGTAACGGGTCATGCCTTTCTCCATCGCAACGCCGCCGACCTGTGACAGTGGCGTCACAGGTGGCGGGCGTTTCTTCACTGTTCTGGAGAGTCTACAGGTTCGGCCGCGTCGTCAGCACTTTGCGCTGCGGCTTCATCCACAATGACGCTTTGATCGACGTCTTCATCGGAGGTGATGGAGCTGCTTTCGTAACTGCTGTCCATATTGGCTTCAAGTTGGTCCAGATAACCGTTCATGCCCAGGGTCAGGCCGATGATGAGCATCAATGGAATAAACGCCAGCCACAGCGAGGCCAGGATTTTCACCGCAGTAGAGTTCGGTGGTGGCGGTGCGCCGTATTGGTTGGCACCCGCGTTCCCCGGCAATACCAGCAACAGGATAGGGAAAACGCTATTAACCAGTGGGACCAGGTTCAGCAAGTACAACCAGCCAGACCAGCCCAGGTCGTGCAGGCGCTGCACACCGATTTGCACGCTCACCACGACGAGTCCAACAAATAGCGCGAAACCCAGCAGCGAGCCGAGAATGATGGCGATTGTTGGCGAGGCAGTCGCCACCGCGAAGCCGACGGTACTGATGATGCCAGCAGCCACCAGCATCGCGACGGTCAGTGCCAGCGTCCAGGCCAGGTACCGCAGGCGGCCGATGCGCCCGTTTATGGTGAATACCTTGAGGGTGGCGAACTCCGGCAAGTCATCGCCAACCGCAGCGCGTGGCGGGGCATAAGGTGAGGCTTCGGAGCGGGAAAAGGCGGAGCCAGGGGAGCTCGTCTCGTGGGTTTCGGCCAGGCTGAATGCTACGGGTTGTTCGGCTTCGATGCGTGCGTCGACCCCGGCGTTTTTCAATGCCGTCAGGTAGGTTTCGGCATCGGGGCGGGAAAGATCGCGTTTGAGCGCGACCGGGCGGCCGGTAAAGAGTTTTTCGATCGCCTCGACATCGCTCTTGAACAGCTCGGCGAGGTTCAGCTTGGCGGTGGTGCTTTCGACACCCGGGAGCAAGGCTCCGTCAAACACAATCTTGAAACGGCTGTCGCTCATGCGGGCATCCTTGTCACTTAATCAGGGAGGGTGTGCAGGCCCGTCCAATCGGCGGACCGTGCAGTGGGTCAGCGTGGCCAGCGCAGTTGCGCGGCATGCTCGCGTGCTTTGCGGTATTCGGCATCCAGGCGGGCGACGAGTTCATCGACGCTGGGTAAATCATCGATTTCACCGACGCCCTGACCGGCTGACCATACAGTTTTCCACGCTTTGGCCTCATCACTCAATGGTTTGAGTTTGGAGCCGAAATTGACTTCACCTTTGCCTTGCAGCGCGGCGAGGTCGAAACCGGCATTTTCCAGGCTCTGGCGCATAAAGCTCGCAGGTACGCCGGAGACTGCGGGAGTGTGCACGATGTCGGCAGCGCGCGATGTGAGCAGCATCTCTTTATAGGCATCCGGCGCGTGGCTTTCGGTAGTACCGATAAAGCGCGTGCCGAAATACGCCAAGTCGGCTCCCAGCAATTGGGCGGCGAGAATTTCGTGGCCATGGTTGAGGCAACCAGCCAGCAGCAGGGTTTTGTCGAAAAATTGGCGAATTTCGGCAATCAGCGAGAAGGGGCTCCAGGTGCCAGCATGGCCGCCGGCACCAGCGGCTACGGCGATCAGGCCATCGACGCCCGCCTCAGCGGCTTTCTCGGCATGGCGTCGGGTCGTGACGTCATGAAATACCAGGCCGCCGTAGCTGTGGACGGCATCTACCAATTCCTTCACCGCACCGAGGCTGGTAATGACGATGGGCACCTTGTGCTCCACACAGATCGCCAAATCGGCCTCCAGCCGTGGGTTGCTGTTATGCACGATCAGGTTCACGGCATAGGGCGCTGGGTTGTCCAACTGCGCCAGGCCAGCTTCGATTTCTTCCAGCCAAGCCTTGAAACCGCTGCTTTCGCGTTGGTTGAGCGCCGGGAAGCTCCCGACCACCCCGTTGCGGCAGCAGGCCAGGACCAGTTGCGGGTTGGAGATCAGAAACATCGGCGCAGCCACCACGGGCAGGCGCAGACGTTGTTCCAGCAAAGCGGGCAGCGACATTGGAGGTTCCCCGAGTAATTGAAGTTAGAACGGTTTGACCACGACCAAAATTACGATAGCCAGCAATATCAGAACCGGCACCTCATTGAACCAGCGATAAAAGACATGGCTGCGGGTGTTCTCGCCACGGGCGAAGCGTTTCACCTGCGCGCCGCACATATGGTGGTAGCCGATAAGTAGCACGACCAAGGTCAACTTGGCGTGGATCCAGGCTCCGGATTGGAAAATGCCGGGGTTGAGCGCCAGCATCCAGATGCCGAAGACCAGTGTGGCAACCATCGCCGGGCCCATGATGCCCCGGTACAGCTTGCGCTCCATGACGCTGAAGCGTTCTTTGCTGACGGTGTCGTCGCTTTGGGCATGGTAGACGAACAGGCGCGGCAGATAGAAC
This sequence comes from Pseudomonas libanensis, assembly GCF_001439685.1. Taxonomy (GTDB): domain Bacteria; phylum Pseudomonadota; class Gammaproteobacteria; order Pseudomonadales; family Pseudomonadaceae; genus Aquipseudomonas; species Aquipseudomonas libanensis. The sequence goes on along the minus strand of NZ_JYLH01000015.1, from coordinate 6,117 downwards.
AGCCCGGCAAACCAGCAGACGATGCTGACGATGTGGAAGGCTTTTATCCATAGATAGAGCATTTTAGTTATTCCCAGGTTCACGGTAGCCAAGATAGTAGTGGCTCATGCGCCCGTACGTCACGTTGACGGTTGTCGCAGGACGATGCGGCCCCTATTATCGACGCCTTTCCAGTGGGTTCGTTGAGGGCAGGTTTATGGTCAAGGTCGGTATCGTCGGCGGCACGGGTTACACCGGTGTCGAATTGCTGCGTCTGTTGGCCCAGCATCCGCAGGCTGAGGTGGTGGTCATTACTTCCCGATCCGAAGCTGGGCTGGCCGTGGCCGATATGTACCCGAACCTGCGAGGCCACTATGACGGCCTGGCGTTCAGCGTGCCGGATATCAAGACCCTGGGCGCCTGCGATGTGGTGTTCTTTGCCACGCCTCACGGTGTTGCCCATGCGTTGGCGGGTGAGTTGTTGGCGGCTGGTACAAAGGTCATCGACCTGTCGGCGGACTTCCGCCTGCAGGATGCTGATGAGTGGGCCAAGTGGTACGGCCAACCCCACGGTGCGCCGCAGTTGTTGGAAGAGGCGGTCTACGGCCTGCCGGAAGTCAATCGTGAGCAGATCAAGCAGGCACGCCTGATTGCGGTGCCGGGTTGCTATCCGACTGCGACGCAACTGGGCTTCCTGCCATTGCTGGAAGCTGGTTTGGCGGATGCTTCGCGACTGATCGCCGACTGCAAGTCGGGTGTCAGCGGGGCGGGACGTGGTGCGGCGGTAGGTTCTCTGTACTCTGAAACGTCGGAAAGCATGAAAGCCTATGCGGTAAAGGGGCATCGTCACCTGCCAGAAATCCGCCAGGGGCTGCGTCGCGCTGCCGGCAAGGACGTGGGCCTGACCTTCGTGCCACACCTGACGCCGATGATCCGTGGGATTCACTCCACGCTGTATGCGACCGTTACTGACCGCTCGGTAGACCTGCAGGCATTGTTTGAAAAACGTTATGCCAATGAGCCGTTCGTCGATGTAATGCCGGCGGGCAGCCATCCGGAAACCCGCAGTGTGCGTGGCGCCAATGTGTGCCGTATTGCAGTGCATCGCCCGCAGGATGGCGACCTGGTCGTGGTGCTGTCGGTGATCGACAACCTGGTCAAGGGCGCATCGGGCCAGGCGGTGCAGAACATGAACATCCTGTTCGGCCTGGATGAGAAGCTGGGCCTCTCCCATGCAGGCATGCTGCCTTAACGCTCATCGACCGTTACGCAAAGGCCCGCTGATCGGGCCTTTTGCGTTTTTAATGGCGGCTGTGCAGATTGATATACCGTAACAATAGTTGACCGCTTTTCTAGGAGAAGCGGATAATACCGGCCATTACGCATATGACGGCGCTACGCCGGGAGATTATCAGCATGAGCGTTGAGTCCTTCACCCCCACGGCTTTGCAATTTACCCACGGTGCTGCGCACAAGGTGAAGAGCCTGGTCGATGAAGAGGGTAATGATCGCTTGAAGCTGCGCGTATTCGTTACGGGCGGCGGTTGTTCAGGGTTTCAGTACGGTTTTACCTTCGATGAAGATGTGGCCGATGATGACACCATCGTCGAACGCGAGGGCGTCAGCCTTGTCGTGGACCCGATGAGTTTCCAGTACCTGGCAGGTGCCGAGGTGGATTACCAGGAAGGTCTGGAAGGCTCGCGTTTCGTGATCAAGAACCCAAATGCCACCACTACTTGTGGTTGCGGCTCTTCGTTCTCGATCTGATCGGTAGCCTCGTGCGCAAAAAAACGCCGCTTGGCTTGATTAGCCACGCGGCGTTTTGCTGTCTGGGATTCAGGCGGGGTAGATCGCGCCGAGTACCCGAAGCCCGCGAGCACCGGTGACGCTGGGACGGTTGGCGGCGACGCCTTCCAGGCAGCAATGTGCCAGCCAGGCGAAGGCCATGGCTTCGACCCAGTCGGGATCTACGCCGTAGATAGCTGTACTGCTGACGTGGGTGGTGGGCAACAGCGCTGTCAGTCGATCCATCAGTGTTTTGTTATGGGCGCCGCCGCCGCAGATCAGCAAGGTCTCTGTGGTTGGTTGTGCGCTTTGCAGGGACTCGACGATGGTGAAGGCCGTCAGTTCCAGTAACGTGGCCTGTACGTCCTGAGGTTCAAAGACAGGCAAGCGGGCAAGGTGCTCCTGCAGCCAGGCGAGGTTGAACACTTCGCGACCCGTACTTTTTGGGCCTTTGGTCAAGAAGAACGGGGCGCTGAGCAATGTGTTGAGTAGCCGGGGCTGGACCTTGCCGCTGGCAGCCCATTGCCCGTCGCGATCAAAGTGTTCGCCGCGCTGCAGGTGAATCCAGGCATCCAGCAGGACGTTGCCCGGGCCGCAGTCGAAGCCGGCGACAGGTTTGTTTGTCTCAATCAGGCTGAGGTTGCTGAACCCGCCAATATTCAACACAGCGCGGTTGCCCGTGTGTTCGCCGAACAAGGCTTCATGAAACGCAGGTACCAAGGGCGCACCCTGGCCGCCAGCGGCAACATCACGGCTGCGGAAGTCGCTGACTACGGTGATGTCAGTCAGCTCGGTGAGCAGGGCAGGGTTGCCGACCTGTACGGTAAAGCCTCGGGCGGGTTCATGGCGAATCGTCTGGCCATGACTGCCGATTGCACGAATGTCCTGAGGCTTCAAGTTGTGCTGATCCAGCAAGGCGTGGATGCCTTGGGCGGCCAGCGTGACCCACTGTTGCTGGGCAATAGCAGACCGGGCGATTTCATCTGGGCCGCTGGCGCACAGGCTCAATAGCTCAGTGCGCAATGTCTCGGGCATGGGAATGTAGCGGGTGGCGATCAGATTGATCGCCGTGCCTTGTTCAATGAGGGCGATATCCAGGCCGTCGAGGCTGGTCCCGGACATCACACCGATATAGAGCGGCATACCCTAACGCTTCGCCGAAGCCAGTAATGTGGAGCGCTCTTGATCCATTCGCGCCATCAGCGGCTGGCTCTGTTGCATGAAGCGTGCGCGTTCGGCCTTGGCGATCGGGTCGGCCATCGGCAGCTTCTGGCCCAAAGGGTCAACGTGTACGCCATTGACCTGGAACTCATAGTGCAAGTGCGGCCCTGTGGACAGGCCTGTAGTGCCAATGTAGCCGATTACTTGGCCCTGTTTCACGTTGCCGCCAGTCTTGACGCCCTTGGCAAACCCTTGCATGTGCCCATACAGCGTTCGGTAGGTATTGCCGTGCTGGATGATCACCGTATTGCCGTAACCGCCGCGACGTCCCGCCAACAACACTTTGCCGTCGCCAGCTGCCTTGATAGGCGTACCGCGCGGAGCGGCATAGTCGACGCCCTTATGCGCGCGGATTTTGTTCAGAATTGGATGCTTGCGACCCATGGAGAAACGCGAGCTAATACGGGCAAAGTCCACGGGGGTGCGGATGAAAGCCTTGCGCATGCTGTTGCCATCAGCCGTGTAATAGCTGCTATTGCCTTGTTTGTTCGTGTAGCGCACGGCGGTGTAGGTTTTGCCGCGGTTGGTGAAGCGTGCAGAGAGAATGTTGCCTGTGCCTACTACTTTGCCGTTGGCGACTTTCTGCTCGTAGATCACGTCGAATTCGTCACCCTGGCGGATGTCTTGGGCGAAGTCGATGTCGTAGCCGAATACGCTGGCCATGTCCATGGTCATGCTGTGCGAAAGGCCTGCGCGGGCGGCCGATTGCGACAGGGAGCTGTTGATCACGCCGTGTACGTAGGCTGAGCGCATGACCGGCTTGGTAGTGATGCGGTTGAAGGCAAAGCCTTTGGCGCCTTTGCTCAGGCTGATGCTTTCCAGGTCGCTGATGCTGGTGTGCAGGTTGTTCAACTGCCCGTCGGGCGTCAGTTCAAACTCAAGCTTTTGCCCGTGTTTGAGCTGGGTGAATTGCTTGGCTTGCTTATCGCTGGCCAACACCTCGGTGACGGTAGCGGCAGGCAGTCCGACCTTTTCGAATAGCGTTGATAACGTGTCACCTCTGCTGACGATGACCTCGCGATGCTGAGGGCTCTTGGCTGCGGCTACCGGAGGTTGGTCCCAGGTGGCTTGCTGGGTGTCTCCGGGAGTGCTTTCGATCTGTGCGAAAGGCGATTCGGTCGGGGGATTTGTGGCTTGTTGGGCGTCGGAAGCGTCTTGATCTTGTGTCAGTTGCTCAACAGGGCTTTCCAGGTCAAGGCTAAGGGATGTTCGTTTGGCTTCTACGTCACTGGAAGGGAATACCAGGAGTGCCAGGCTGAGAAGGGCGGCGATACCACTTGCGGCGAGCAGGTGGGTCTTCGGGTAAAGCGGCGGCGCTTTAGACGGTTCAGTGGTCATAGGTAATTTTGACTTTGAAGATGAAATGGAAAAGATGAATGACATGATGAAGATGAAATAACTGTATAAAATATAACCAAATCATCTGTGGCGCAAGCTCGCGAATGCTGGGCTCGCTGAATGGTGTCCGTGCGCAGGGCAAAACTTGTAATTAGTCCCTGATCTTGTATGGTTGGTTCCCTTTTGAATCTGAGCCTTGCGGGTCTGTTATGAAGTCGGTTGAAGAGCAGCTAGCGCTGATAAAACGTGGTGCGGACGAACTGTTGGTCGAGTCTGAGCTGATCGAAAAGCTCAAGCGCGGCCAGCCCCTGCGTATCAAGGCTGGCTTTGATCCGACCGCGCCGGATCTGCACCTAGGTCACACCGTGCTTATTAATAAGCTGCGTCAGTTCCAGGAGCTGGGTCATCAAGTCATCTTTCTTATAGGTGACTTCACCGGGATGATCGGTGATCCGAGCGGTAAGAGCGCAACGCGCCCGCCGCTGACTCGCGAGCAGGTACTCGATAATGCCGAGACCTATAAGACACAGGTGTTCAAGATCCTTGATCCAGCCAAAACCGAGGTGGCGTTCAACTCCACCTGGATGGACAAGATGGGGCCGGCAGATTTCATTCGCCTGACTTCCCAGTACACCGTGGCACGCATGCTTGAGCGCGATGACTTCGACAAGCGCTACTCCACCAATCAGCCAATCGCGATCCATGAGTTCCTTTACCCGCTTGTTCAGGGGTATGACTCGGTAGCGCTGCGTGCGGATGTTGAGCTGGGCGGCACCGATCAGAAGTTCAATCTGCTGATGGGTCGTGAGCTGCAGCGTGCGTATGGTCAGGAGGCTCAGTGCATTCTGACCATGCCGTTGCTTGAGGGGTTGGATGGCGTCAAGAAGATGTCCAAGTCCTTGGGCAACTATGTTGGCATTCAGGAAGCTCCGGGTGTGATGTACGGCAAGCTGGTTTCCATTCCGGATGCTTTGATGTGGCGTTACTTCGAACTGTTGAGCTTCCGCTCGATGGACGAAATTAACGCGCTGCGTGCGGATGTAGAGGCGGGTGCCAATCCTCGCGATGTGAAGATCAAGCTGGCAGAAGAGATTGTTGCGCGCTTCCATGGTGAGGAGGCTGCAGCCAGTGCTCACCGCGCTGCGGGTAATCGTATGAAGGATGGCGAGCTGCCTGACGATCTGCCGGAAATTGAGTTGACGGCTGTTGAGGCGATGCCGATTGCGGCTGTCCTTAATAAGGCGGGCCTGGTAAAGAACTCGGCGGTCGCTCGTGATCTCTTGGGGTCGGGCGGTGTGCGTATAGATGGTGAGGTAGTTGATCGCACCTTTATATACGAGCTGGGCGCTACCCATGTGTGCCAGGCAGGAAAGAAGGCATTTGCGCGCATTACGCTCAAATCCGAATAAGTCTGAAATTAGGTGTTGACGGCGAATTATATCTGTCTATAATTCGCCCCACTTCCGGCGCAGTCGAAACGGAAAACTCCTTGGTAAACAATGAGTTATGAAGTTTTCGGCAGCAAGTTGCTTCAGTTCACCGAAGCCCAGAGGAAGTTGAAAAAGAGGTGTTGACAGCAGCGTGTAACGCTGTAGAATTCGCCTCCCGCTGATGAGAGATCAGAAGCGCAAGTGGTTGAAGTTGTTGAAGAAATCTTCGAAAGCTTTTGAAAATAATCACTTGACAGCAAATGAGGCTGCTGTAGAATGCGCGCCTCGGTTGAGACGAAAGATCTTAACCAACCGCTCTTTAACAACTGAATCAAGCAATTCGTGTGGGTGCTTGTGGAGTCAG
>NZ_JYLH01000014.1 GCF_001439685.1 Pseudomonas libanensis | reverse complement strand
GGAAAGAGCGCACCGATTAGCTCGGTAGCAGCAATTTCCTTCAGCATTGCACGGCCTAAAGCTGTGGAAGCTTTGCTGCCTATGAAAATGACTTCTGAATTGAATCCAATAAGACAGTTGCTCCCACCTCGACCGCTTTCACCCGATCGAATGTGGGAGGGGGCTTGCTCCCGATGCAGGCGACTCGGTTTCAGGTAATGGGCGCTGGATTGAACAGGGTGATGTCGTTATGCAGCTTGTGACGCTCCGCCCACGTCTGCTTCCTGCCACTGGCCACATCCAGGTAGAAGTGGAACAACTCCCAGCCCAGTTCCTCGATACTCGCACGCCCGGTAGCAATGCGCCCGGCATCGATATCGATCAGGTCCGGCCAACGCTGGGCCAGCTCGGTACGGGTCGAAACCTTCACCACCGGTGCCATCGCCAACCCATAGGGCGTACCACGCCCGGTTGTGAACACATGCAGGTTCATCCCGGCCGCCAGTTGCAAGGTGCCGCACACAAAATCACTGGCCGGTGTAGCGCAGAAGATCAGCCCTTTGCCCTTGAAGCGCTCACCCGGGCCGAGCACGCCATTGATCGCGCTGCTGCCGGATTTGACGATGGAGCCCAAGGATTTCTCGACGATATTCGACAGTCCACCCTTCTTGTTCCCCGGTGTGGTATTGGCGCTGCGGTCCGCTTCGCCCTTGGCCAGGTAACGATCGTACCAGTCCATTTCCCTGACCAGTTCGCGGGCGACGTCCTCGTTTTGCGCGCGTGCCGTCAGCAGGTAGATCGCATCACGCACCTCCGTCACTTCGGAAAACATTACCGTCGCCCCGGCCCGCAGCAGCAGGTCAGAGGCATACCCCAGCGCCGGATTGGCGGTAATGCCGGAAAACGCATCACTGCCGCCGCACTGCATGCCCAGGATCAGCTCGCAGGCCGGTACGGTTTCCCGGCGGCGCTGGTCGAGTTTTTTCAAACGCACTTCGGCCAGTTCCATGATCTGCTCGATCATTTCGGTAAAACCGTGGCTGGAGTCCTGCAAGCGGTACAGCCATGGCTCGCTCAGGTCCACGGAGCTGTCGTTGTCGTGCATCACCTGCCCGGCCTGCAACTTCTCGCAGCCCAGGCTGATCACCAAGGCTTCGCCGCCCAGGTTCGGGTTACGCGCCAGGTTGCGCACCGTACGGATCGGGATATAGGCATCCGTCGCCGTGATCGCCACGCCGCAGCCGTAGCTGTGGGTCAGTGCCACTACGTCATCGACATGCGGGTATTTGGGCAGCAACTCATCCTTGATGCGCTTGACCGCATGGTCCAGCACACCGGTAACGCACTGCACGGTAGTGGTGATGCCGAGGATATTGCGCGTGCCCACCGTGCCATCGGCATTGCGATAGCCCTCGAAGGTAAACCCCTCAAGCGGTGCCTGGGTTTCAGGTACTTCGGTGGACAGCGGCAAGCTGTCCAGGGGTGGCGCGGTGGGCATGCGCAGCTGATCCTCCTGCACCCAACTGCCACGGGGTATTGGCGCCAAGGCATAACCGATGGTCTGGCCGTAGCGAATGATCCGGCCGCCCTCGGGGATATCTTCCAGGGTCACCTTGTGGCTCTGGGGAATAAAATCCACGGTGACCAGGCCGTCGGGAAATTCAGTGCCCGCCGGCACGCCCTGGTCGTTCACCACGATCACTACGTTGTCGCGCTCGTGCAAACGGATCGAGCGCGGCGAGTCGGCATGTTCAATCAACTGCATCACACGAACCTCAGGAATGCGCTTGGGAAAGGTTGGTCAACTCCGGGCCTTTGGTGGGCGGCTCCTTGAGCACCACGCGCTTGATCGGGCCGACAATCACCAGGTAGCTGAACACCGCCACCAGGGCGTTGGCGCCGACGAACACCAGGGCCCACTTGAACGAGCCGGTGGTGCTGATGATGTAGCCGATCACGATCGGCGTGGTGATGGAGGCCAGGTTACCGAAGGTGTTGAACAAGCCGCCACTGAGGCCGGCGATCTGTTTCGGCGAGGTGTCGGACACCACCGCCCAACCCAGTGCGCCAACGCCTTTACCGAAGAAGGCCAGCGCCATGAAGCCCACCACCATCCATTCAACATCGACGTAGTTACACGCAATGATACTGCTGGACACCAGCAGGCCCGCAATGATCGGTGCCTTGCGGGCAAAAGTCAGCGAGTGGCCCTTGCGCAGCAGGTAATCGGAAATCACCCCGCCGAGCACCCCGCCAATAAAGCCGCAGATCGCTGGCAACGAGGCAATGAAACCGGCCTTGAGAATGGTCATGCCACGGTCCTGCACCAGGTACACCGGGAACCAGGTGAGGAAGAAGTAGGTGATGCCATTGATGCAGTACTGGCCCAGGTACACACCGAGCATCATGCGGTTGGTCAGCAGTTGACGGATGTAATCCCACTTCGGCCCGTCGGTTTTCTTGCCCTTGCCTTTGTCCTGGTCCATGTCGACCATCGCGCCATTGGCGGCGATGTGATTGAACTCGGCCTCGTTGATCATCGGGTGCTGGCGCGGGCTGTGGATAACTTTCAGCCAGATCAGCGAGAACACGATGCCGATCACGCCCATCACGATAAACACATGCTGCCAGCCGAAGCGGTAGACGATCCAGCCCATCAACGGCGCGAACAACACTGTGGCGAAGTACTGCGCTGAATTGAAGATCGCCGATGCAGTGCCGCGTTCAGCCGTCGGAAACCACGCTGCAACGATACGGGCGTTGCCCGGAAACGAGGGTGCCTCGGCCAGGCCCACCATAAAGCGCAGCATAAACAGCGCAACCACGGCGGTGGAGACACCGAACTCACCGACATAGCCTTGCAGCACGGTAAACAAGGACCAGGTGAAAATGCTCAGGGCATAGACTTTTTTCGAACCGAAGCGATCGAGCAGCCAGCCGCCGGGGATTTGCCCGGCAACGTAGGCCCAACCGAAAGCGGAAAAGATATAACCGAGGGTGACCGCGTCGATGCCGAGGTCTTTTTGCAGGCTGGAACCGGCGATGGCGATGGTGGCCCGGTCGGCGTAGTTGATCGTGGTCACCAGGAACAGCATGAGCAGGATCAAATAGCGGACATGGGTCGGCTTGGTCGTTTGCATGTAGAAGTACTCCCACTAATTATTTTTTTTGCGGGTAATGATTTTCTGTTTTGCCGTGGGAACCACTCTATGTGGGAGCCGGGCTTGCCCGCGATGCAGGCACCTCGGTGTGTCAGCGAGACCGAGGTGATGCTATCGCAGGCAAGCCAGCTCCCACCTGGAGCCGGTGCCACGAGGCGCTGCGTGTTACGAACCGACGTAGCTGGTTTTCACCACGGTGTAGAACTCTTGCGCATAGCGACCTTGCTCACGCGAACCGTAGGATGAGCCCTTACGACCCCCGAACGGAACGTGGTAGTCCACACCCGCAGTCGGCAGGTTGACCATCACCATCCCGGCCTGGGAGTGGCGTTTGAAGTGGTTGGCGTACTTCAGCGACGTAGTGGCGATACCCGCCGACAGGCCGAATTCGGTGTCGTTGGCCATGGCCAGCGCCGCCTCGTAGTCCGCCACGCGTACCACGTTGGCCACCGGGCCGAAAATTTCTTCACGGCTGATACGCATGGCGGCTTCGCTGTCGGCAAACAGTGTCGGCGCCAGGTAATAGCCTTCGGTGTCGCAGGTCACCAGGCCACCGCCGCTCACCAGCCGCGCACCTTCGCTTTGGCCGATGTCGATGTATTTCAGGTCCTGGTCCAACTGGGCCTGGGAAACCACCGGGCCGATGTCGGTGCCGCTTTTCAGTGCGTGGCCGACCTTGATCGACTGCATGCGCTCGGCCATGGCCGCAACAAACTGGTCGTGAATACCCGCAGTGACAATCAAGCGGCTCGACGCGGTGCACCGCTGGCCGGTGGAGTAAAACGCGCTCTGTACCGACAGCTCGACAGCCTGCTTGAGGTCGGCGTCATCGAGGATAATCTGCGGGTTCTTGCCGCCCATTTCCAACTGCACCTTGGCCTGGCGCGATACACAGCTGACGGCGATCTGACGGCCCACGCCGACGGAGCCGGTGAAACTGATGCCATCGACTTTCGGGCTGTTGACCAACACATCACCGACCACACGGCCGCTGCCCATCACCAGGTTGAACACACCGGCCGGGAAACCGGCGCGGGAGATGATTTCCGCCAGGGCCCAAGCACAACCAGGCACCAGTTCGGCGGGCTTGATCACCACGCAGTTGCCGTAGGCCAGGGCCGGGGCGATCTTCCACGCGGGAATGGCAATCGGGAAGTTCCACGGGGTGATCAGGCCGACCACACCAAGGGCTTCACGAGTGACTTCAACGTTGACGCCCGGGCGTACCGACGGCACGTAGTCACCCGACAGGCGCAGGCACTCACCGGCGAAGAACTTGAAGATATTGCCGGCGCGGGTCACTTCGCCGATGGCCTCGGGCAGGGTCTTGCCCTCTTCACGGGCCAGCAGGGTGCCGAGCTCTTCACGACGAGCGAGGATTTCGCTGCCGACTTTGTCCAACGCATCGTGGCGCGCCTGGATACCGGAAGTCGACCAGGCCGGGAACGCCGCGCGGGCGGCGTCGATAGCCGCGTTGACTTGGGCCACATCCGCCTTGGCATAGTCGCCAATGACATCGGACACATCCGACGGGTTGATATTGGCGCAGTAATCGGCGCCGCTTACCCATTCGCCGTTGATGTAGTTCTCAAAACGCTTTGCTTGGGACACGAATCTTCTCCTGACGCAAAAGGCCGCTGATTGCTCAGCGGCCTTGTGGATAATTTACTGCGGGCCTTGCTTGTCGATCAGCGCGGCGAGGGCTTCGTACTCTTCCGGCAGCAGGTCGGTGAGCGGCGTGCGCACTGGCCCGGCGTCATAACCGACGATTTTCGCACCGGCCTTGACGATGCTCACTGCGTAACCGGCTTTACGGTTGCGGATGTCCAGGTACGGCAGGAAAAAGTCATCGATGATCTTGCCGACGGTGGCGTGATCTTCGCGGGCAATGGCGTGGTAGAAATCCATCGCGGTTTTCGGGATGAAGTTGAACACTGCCGAGGAGTACACCGGAACCCCCAGGGCCTTGTAGGCCGCAGCGTAAACCTCTGCAGTCGGCAGGCCGCCGAGGTAGCTGAAACGGTCGCCGAGGCGGCGGCGAATCGATACCATCAACTCGATATCACCCAGGCCATCCTTGTAGCCGATCAGGTTCGGGCAGCGCTCGGCCAGGCGCTCCAGCAGTGGCGCAGTCAGGCGGCAGACATTGCGGTTGTAGACCACTACGCCGATCTTGACCGACTTGCACACCGCTTCAACGTGGGCAGCCACCCCGTCCTGGCTGGCTTCGGTGAGGTAGTGCGGCAGCAGCAGCAAGCCTTTGGCGCCGAGGCGTTCGGCCTCTTGGGCGTACTCGATGGCCTGACGGGTCGCACCGCCCACACCGGCCAGGATCGGCACGCTGGTGGCGCAGGTATCAACGGCGGTTTTTACCACTTGGGAGTATTCGCTCGCGGCGAGGGAGAAAAACTCACCGGTGCCACCCGCTGCGAACAAGGCGGTGGCGCCATATGGGGCCAACCATTCCAGGCGCTTGATATAGCCCGCCTGGTGGAAATCACCCTGGGCAGTGAAATCGGTCACCGGGAAAGACAGCAGACCGTGGGAGAGGATGGACTTCAGTTCTTGTGGATTCATTATTCGAACACCCTGGGCGAAGACTTTCTAAAGAAAGGTTGTTGTAGGTTTTGATGATGTCGTACGTCATCGTACAACTATAAAAAGATTCGTCAACTCCAATTCATGGCTGTTCATCGCAAAGCCGGCACGCTTAACAATGCTTCTTGACGTAGGAAATTTCTCCTTTATGCTCAGAATGACTGTATGTATATACAGCAATCAAGGAAGATTCCTACGACATAGCAAGGAGCTAACATGTCAGGTCTAGAACTCGCTGCACCGCAAAAGCAAGCGCCTACCCTACGTTTCGAGGGGGGTGAGCACACCGCCATCGGTGATGAAACCCTTTTACGTTTCGCCAAGGACGCGCCGGCGATCCCCGCTCACCAAGTCGAACTGCACCTGCCCAACGGGCTCGCACTGACCTACGGTCAAGTCATTGCCCTGGGCGGCGATTTCTATGGCATTCCCGGCCAGGCCATCAGTGATGGCGCCTCCCCTGCCGAGCGCGTGCAACGTTTCACTGCCGCGTTCAATTCTCTGGCAGTGCTACCCGCCTCCCGGGAAGAAGCCCACCAGATCCTGGCGGTGATGCAAAAGGAGATCGCCGCGGTCAAGCAGGCGATCAAGGACGGCAAGCAGCCCCACGAAGCCTATGACGCCTTGGGTGATACGTTGTCAGAGGAGTGGAACCGCATCACCGGCGGTGGCAGTGCTGTTTCAGCCCTTATCCCCCTGGGGCGCTATCTGAAGCTGGCGGCGGACAACGCCGACCACTTCGGCGAGTGGGCCCTGTCGGCGTACCTGGCCGGCCACACGGCAGCGCTGCAACAGGCCGTCGCGGCCCATCAAACCGGCACCGATCAGGCCCTTGAGCTGGCTTATGCGATGAACAGCTTTGCTGATCATTTCTTGACTGACCTGTTTTCCGCCGGCCACCTGCGCGTACCGCGCAAGCAACTGGCAGCGGTAGTGACGCCGGGTGAACTGGGTTCGCTGATCAGCCGTTTCATGCACGATGAAGACAGCAAGTTCGGGCTCAAGGTGCGCAATGCCATGGGTGATCAATGGCATGCCTATGGGGATAAACGCTACTTCGATGACATCGACGCGGACAACCGCAAGCAGGTCAAACGCGCAGTGCAGGCTTCGGCTGATGAGATCTTCGAGACGTTCATCAGCGGCGTCGCGCCCTCTCCGGCCAGCTTCAAGGCACCGCTTTACGTACCCGACCTGAACGCGGCGCAGAACCCGGCGAATAACTTCTCGCCACTGTTCAAGATGGAGGGAGACAAAGTGCTGCGGCGCAAGGACGTCAATGACCTGAACGACAAGCACTGGACCAATGATTGGTGGGGGTGGAGTACGTACTTGTTGCTCAAGGACTACAAGCCCAATCAACCCGCCAGCTGATTAGACGCAGTACTCCAGATAAGGGAGATCAAATGTGGGAGCCGGCTTGCCTGCGAATGCAGTGATTCAGTGACAAGCTAAGTGACTGACACGCCGCCATCGCAGCATAGGTATCTACACAACTGCTTGCTCTTGCGCTGTTGCTGTTGCTCTGGCTTTTGATCTTGATCTCAGGCGCCCCGTCAAACACGCTGGCCGAACGCAGGCTTGAAGCCGCGGGTAACCCGGCAGGACGCCGGGTTAGCCGCCCCGCGCCATGGATGGCGCGTGGCGGCGGCCCACGGATTCAAGCCTGCGTTCGGGCACACCGAGCCTAAGCGAGGTGCCGAGTGTTGGGGCGAAGGCCTTTTGGTTACTTTTGTGCCTTTACAAAAGTGACACGCCGTAAGGGCGTAACCCTAAGTAGCCGTTACCGCAGCAACGGATATGTACTCGGTCTGATCCAACATCCTGGACGGCAGTCAGGCCGCCATCGGGGGCAAGTCGAATCGTCGCACCGCCCCTCCCACATTTAGGTCGCGGGGGTGTCAGGTAGATAGTCGCCAGATGCCGAACCGTCAAGGGAGCAAGCTCCCTCGTTACAGGTTCAGGCCACGCGAAAGTTATGTAGATACCTATGGCCATCGCAGGCAAGCCAGCTCCCCCACGGGATATGGATAACCTCAGCCCCGCTGCGCCTCTGCCTCTTCATGGGCATGGCGCAGCCGTTCACGGCTATTGGTCAAATGCAGACGCATGGCCGCACGTGCCGCATCCGAATCCTGGCGTGCAATCGCCTCATAAATTTCTTCGTGTTCGCGACTCAGGCGGCTCATGTAGTGCTGTTGGTCATCATGGGCCAGGCGCGCCGAATTCAGGCGCGTGCGTGGAATGATGCTGGTACCCAGGTGGGTCATGATGTCGGTGAAGTAACGGTTGCCGGTAGACAAAGCAATTTCCAGATGGAAGGCAAAGTCCGAAGCTACCGCATCGCCGGCATGGGCCGCGCTTTCGTTCAGGGCATCGAGGGCCGCACGCATGGCGGCCAGCTGTGCATCGCTGCGACGCAAAGCTGCCAGGCCCGCAGACTCCACTTCAAGGCTGATACGCAGCTCCAGGATCGCCAGCACGTCACGCAAGGTCACTACGGTGGCCGGGTCAATGCGGAAACCGCTGGGGCTTGGCGTGTCCAGCACAAAGGTGCCGATACCGTGGCGGGTCTCGACCTGCCCCGCCGCTTGCAGACGCGAGATGGCTTCACGCACCACGGTGCGGCTGACGCCATGGGCGTCCATGATCGCCGATTCGGTGGGCAGCTTGTCGCCCCGCTTGAGCTGGCCGTCGCGGATCTGCTCGGACAACACCGTGACCAATTCCTGGGCAAGGCTGCGGCGCTTGCGGGGAAGACGTGGAGCGGCGCTGGCGTTTTCCATGATGAACCATCTTTCTCGGCGAACTAAAGACCGCATCATAGCCCATGGTGGTTGTACGATCACCGTTCCGGCGCGACTTTCATCCATATCCTTCGCGCAAAAAAAATGCCCCGACAGCAGTCGAGGCATTTTTCCTATGGGCCTGGAGGCGTAATCCGCCTACTTCACCACTTTCAAGCTCGGCCGACCGCTAGGGCGCGGCGGCTCGGTATCCGGTGGCGGCACATCATCACCGCCTTCACCTTCGATCGTTTCGCCGTCCTCGAAAGGCGACTCCAGATCGAACACCATGCCTTGGCCATTTTCCCGGGCATAGATCCCGAGGATGGCACCGATTGGCACGAACAGCGTATGGGGCACACCGCCGAAACGCCCTTCGAAGCTCACCGCTTCGTTGTCCATGTGCAGGTGACGCACGGCACTGGGCGATACGTTCAGCACGATTTGTCCGTCACTGGCAAAACCCTGCGGTACCTGAACCGCAGGAAATTCGGAATTGACCAGCATGTGCGGGGTGCAATCGTTGTCCACAATCCACTCATAGAGCGCGCGGACCAGGTAAGGTCGACTGGAGTTCATCAACGGCTCCTTAAGCCTTAGCGCATATCGCGTTCGACACCAGACAGACTCGCCTGGAAAGCCTCACGCGCAAACTGGCGCTCCATGTAATCAAGCAACGGCTTGGCCGGCCGTGGCAGTTCAATGCCCAGGATCGGCAAGCGCCAGAGTATGGGTAATAGGCAGCAATCCACCAAGCTTTGTTCCTCACTGAGGAAAAAAGGTTTGTCGGCGAACAACGGCGAAACGCCGGTCAGGCTCTCGCGCAATTCCTTGCGCGCCTGCACCCGAGCGGCTTCTTTTGAACGCGAATCCAGAATCACATCCACCAGCCCGCACCAGTCGCGCTGGATCCGATGGATCAGCAGGCGGCTGTTGGCACGCGCCACCGGGTATACCGGCAGCAAAGGCGGATGAGGGTAACGCTCATCCAAGTATTCCATCACCACGGTTGACTCCCACAACGCCAGGTCACGATCGACCAGGGTGGGCAAGCTGCCGTAAGGGTTCACTTCGATCAGTTTCGGCGGATGACGGCCCGCCTCCACACTGATGATCTCGGCGCTGACACCCTTCTCTGCGAGCACGATGCGTACTCGGTGGGAATAGTGGTCGGCGGGGTCGGAGTAACAGGCCAACCGATTGGTCACGCCCATGGCGGTCCTCCTCGCTTGTTGAAATTATCGAAAGCTCAAAAACGAGCGCGCCCAGAGAGCATCCCTGTAACGTCCGGTTCAACCGGTCGCTACGTGTTCAGAGATGCCGCTGGGCGCGCAAGATTAACAGCAATTGCTTACGGTTGGATCAATGCACATCCTTCCAGTATTCGCGCTTGAGCAGATAAGCGAATACGAAGAAGAAAGCCAGGTACAGCAAGACGTAAGTACCGATGCGCTGGTGCTGCAGTTTGACCGGGTTGGCCGAGTAGGCCAGGAAGGTCACCAGGTTCTTGACCTTCTCGTCGAACTGCTCTTCATTCAGCGTACCGGTCTTGGGCACGATGGTCAGTTGATCGCATGCTTCATGGGTCAGAGGCGTACCGGTCAACGGATCATATTGCTTCTTGCCGTCTTCAACGACCTGAACCTGCTTGCATCCTACCACTTGACGACCCTGCAGGCCGACCAGAACGTTCGGCATGCCGACGTTCGGGAAGACTTTGTTGTTCACGCCGTAAGGGCGCGCAGGGTCTTCGTAGAAGGATTTCAGGTAGCCGTAGAGCCAGTCGGTGCCGCGCACGCGAGCCACCAGGGTCAGGTCGGGCGGTGCGGCGCCGAACCAGGTCTTGGCGTCGGCCGGTTGCATGCCGGTGGTCATGTGGTCGCCGATTTTCGCACCGGTGAACACCGCGTGGCTGAGCATCACTTCATGAGGGATGCCCAGGTCATCGGCGACCCGCTCGTAACGTTGGAACTTGGCGCTGTGGCAACCCATGCAGTAGTTAGTGAATGTACGCAGCCCATCCTGCATGGCGGCTTTGTCAGACACATCGATATCGACCTTTTCCAGCTGCGCGCCATGTTCGGCGGCGAAGGACAGTAGCGGCAGGGCCGCAAGCACGAATGCAACGAATAACTTTTTCATCAGCCAGTCACCCTTTCCGGAACCGGTTTGGTCTTCTCGAGCCGGGTATAGAACGGCATCAGAATGAAGTAGGCGAAGTACAGGAAGGTGCAGACCTGCGACAGCAACGTACGCTCAGGGGTTGGCGCCAATACGCCGAGTACGCCCAGGATCACGAACGAAATGCAGAACACCCACAACCAGATCTTGCTCAACCAGCCTTTGTAGCGCATTGACTTGACCGGGCTGCGGTCGAGCCATGGCAGCACGAACAGCACCGCGATGGCTGCGCCCATGGCGATCACGCCCATCAACTTGTCAGGGATGGCGCGCAGGATCGCGTAGAACGGCGTGAAGTACCACACCGGTGCAATGTGCTCGGGAGTCTTGAAGGCGTTGGCCTGCTCGAAGTTAGGCTTCTCGAGGAAATAACCGCCCATCTCCGGGAAAAAGAACACGATCGAGCAGAACACGAACAGGAACACCACCACGCCGACAATGTCTTTGACGGTGTAGTAAGGGTGGAATGGAATGCCATCCAGCGGGATACCGTTCTCGTCCTTGTGCTTCTTGATGTCCACGCCATCGGGGTTGTTGGAGCCCACTTCGTGCAGCGCCAGGATGTGCAGCACAACCAGGCCCAGGATCACGATCGGCAAGGCCACCACGTGCAGGGCGAAGAAGCGGTTCAGGGTAATGCCCGAGATCAGGTAGTCACCTCGGATCCACTGGGTCAGGTCGTTGCCGATCACCGGGATCGCACCGAACAGCGAAATGATCACCTGGGCGCCCCAGTACGACATCTGGCCCCACGGCAGCAGGTAACCCATGAAGGCTTCTGCCATCAGCGCCAGGTAGATCAGCATGCCGAACACCCACACCAGCTCGCGAGGCTTCTGGTACGACCCATAGAGCAGGCCACGGAACATGTGCAGGTAGACGACGATAAAGAACGCTGACGCGCCGGTGGAGTGCAGCAGGCGCAGGATCGAGCCGTACTCGACGTCACGCATGATGTATTCAACGGAAGCGAACGCCTCCTCCGCCGACGGGGTGTAGCTCATCGTCAGCCACACGCCGGTGACGATCTGGTTGACCAGCACCAACAGGGCCAGGGAGCCGAAGAAGTAGAAGAAGTTGAAGTTCTTTGGCGCGTAATACTTGCTGAGATGGTCTTCCCACATTTTAGTGGCGGGGAAGCGCGCATCCACCCAATCCATGAACTTGCTCATCACGCGTTCTCCTTGTCGAGGCCAATGACTATGAGGTCGTCAGTTTCGTAGGTATGCGGAGGCACGGGCAGGTTCAAGGGCGCGGGCTGGGACTTGTAGACTCGGCCGGCGAGGTCGTAGTGGGAACCGTGGCACGGGCAGAAATAACCGCCGACCCAGTCCTTGCCCAGATCGACAGGGGCCACTTCCGGGCGGAAGGTAGGCGAGCAACCCAGGTGGGTACACAGACCGACCAGCAGCAGAATCTCTGGCTTGATCGAACGTACTTCGTTCTTGGCGTAGGCGGGCTGGTCGGAATTTTCGGATTGCGGGTCGGACAACTGGCCCTCGATCTTCTTCAGATTCCCCAGGATTTCCTCGGTACGACGAACGATGAATACCGGTTGGCCGCGCCACTCAGCAATCATCTGCTGGCCTGGCTCGATCTTGCTGACATTCACCTTCACCGGTGCACCTGCGGCTTTCGCCTTGGCACTGGGAAACCATGACCCCACGAACGGGACCGCAGCCCCCACCGCTCCTGCAGCACCCACCACGGATGTGGCTGCTACCAAGAAGCGACGCCGGCCTGCATTCACGCCGTCATTGCTCATTCAGTCCTCTCCCATCAGCTTTTTTGGCCTGTTAAATCAGGCGTCTACTAAGTGTTGAAACTTTACTTATAAAAATTTTGACGGATGGTAATGAAAAGCCCCACGTATGACAAGGGAATTGCCCGGGCCTCCGCCCCCAGGCCTTGTAGTATAGGGGGTCTACGGATGTGGCAAGTTGTCACGCACAAATTTATGTATAAATCGCAGGCAATAAAAAACGCCCAGCTCCGTGAGGAGGCTGGGCGTTTTTGTGGAACGTAAAGCGAATTAACGCTTCGAGTACTGCGGACGCTTACGCGCTTTACGCAGACCGACTTTCTTACGTTCAACTTCACGAGCATCGCGAGTCACGAAGCCAGCTTTGCGCAGAGCGCCACGCAGGGTTTCGTCGTACTGCATCAGAGCGCGAGTGATACCGTGGCGGATTGCGCCAGCTTGACCACTTACACCGCCACCGATAACGGTGACGTAGATGTCGAACTTTTCAACGGTCTCGGTCAATTCCAGCGGCTGACGAACTACCATGCGGGCAGTTTCGCGACCGAAGAAGTTGTCCAGGGAGCGGTTGTTGATCGAGATGTTACCAGTGCCCGGACGCAGGAAAACGCGTGCGGTTGCGGTTTTGCGACGGCCAGTGCCGTAATTTTGAGTCGCCGACATAATGAACTATTCCGTTAAAACTTCAGTTCTTGGGGCTGCTGAGCAGCATGAGGGTGTACAGCGCCCGCATAGACTTTCAGCTTGCGAAACATATCGCGACCCAGTGGGCCCTTCGGCAGCATGCCTTTGACCGCGATTTCGATCGGGGCTTCAGGCTTCTTGGAGATCAGGCCTTCAAAGTTGGAAGACTTGATACCGCCTGGGAAACCGGAGTGACGGTAGTACATTTTGTCTTGCGCTTTGTTGCCGGTAACACGTACCTGCTCAGCGTTGATGATCACGATGTAGTCACCGGTGTCAACGTGAGGGGTGTACTCAGGCTTGTGCTTGCCACGCAGACGGCTGGCGACTTCAGTGGCCAGACGACCCAGGGTCTGACCAGCGGCGTCGACGACAAACCAGTCGCGCTGAACTGTTTCCGGTTTTGCAGTAAAAGTTGTCATTCTTTAATAGCCTCAGGGGCCGCCCTGTAAATTAGACGGCGGATCTTACTGAATAGTGCTTACTTTGACAAGTCAAAGGCAGCCGGATACAGACGCTATCGGGGGCTCGGGTCGGCGCGTCCGTTCAACGGCAAGATTCTTCGGCAGACGGCGCATCACTTCCACTGCAGAAAGAGGTGGGCAATTATGCAGATTGCGAAAAAAAATTCAACCTGCTTTTATGATTGTTTTCCCCCGAAGGAGTACCCGATGGATTACCGACAGCTGGGCCGCACCGATCTGAACGTCAGCGCGATTGCCTTGGGCACCATGACCTGGGGTGAGCAGAACAGCGAGGCAGAGGCCTTCGCGCAGATCGAACGGGCCAAGGCCGCAGGGATCAACTTCCTCGATACCGCGGAAATGTACCCGGTACCGCCCAAGGCCGACACCTACGCCACCACCGAGCGCTACATCGGCAATTACTTCAAAAGCCGTGGCGACCGCGCCGACTGGATCCTCGCCAGCAAGATCGCCGGCCCCGGCAACACCATCGACTACATCCGCGACGGCTACCTGCGCCACAACCGCAAGCACATCGCCCAGGCACTCGACGCCAGCCTCGCGCGCCTGCAGACCGAGTGGATCGACCTCTACCAACTGCACTGGCCGGAGCGTAGCACCAACTTCTTCGGCCAACTGAGCTACAAGCACAAGGACGAAGACGACCTCACCCCGCTGGAGGAAACCCTCGAAGCCCTGGATGAGCAGGTCAAGGCCGGCAAGATCCGTCACATCGGCCTGTCCAACGAAACCCCGTGGGGCACCATGAAGTTCCTCGCCCTGGCCGAAACCCGCGGCTGGCCCCGTGCGGTGTCGATCCAGAACCCCTATAACCTGCTCAACCGCAGCTTCGAGGTGGGCCTGGCGGAAATCGCCATTCGTGAACAGTGCGGCTTGCTGGCGTATTCGCCACTGGCGTTCGGCATGCTCAGCGGCAAATACGAAAATGGCGCACGGCCGGCCAAGGCACGCCTGACTGAATACAGCCGGTTCAGCCGTTATTTCAACCCGCAGTCGGAGGCGGCGTGCAGCCGGTATGTGGCATTGGCGCGGGAACATGGTCTGGACCCGGCGCAGATGGCACTGGCGTTTGTGACGCAGCAGCCGTTTGTGACCAGCAATATTATTGGGGCTACGTCGCTGGAACAGTTGAATAGCAACATTGCCAGTGCCGAGTTGAAACTGTCGAAAGAGGTGCTGGAAGGGATTGAAGCGATTCAAAAGGATCATCCAAACCCGGCACCTTGATTGACCTTCAGACCGCCATCGCAGGCAAGCCAGCTCCCACATTTTGATCTGTGAATACCGTCAAATGTGGGAGCTGGCTTGCCTGCGATGAGGCCATCAAGAGCACCAGACAATCAAAGTGCCCGCGCAATAATCTCCTTCATGATCTCATTGGTCCCCGCATAAATGCGCTGCACCCGCGCATCCGCCCAGGCCCGGGCAATCGGGTATTCCCACATGAAGCCGTAGCCGCCGTGCAACTGCACGCACTCATCAAGTACCTTGCATTGCAGGTCCGTGGTCCAATACTTGGCCATCGCCGCAGTAGGCACATCCAGCTTGCCTTCCAGGTGCAACGCCATGCATTTGTCGACAAACACGCGGCCGATCTGAATCTCGGTGGCCATCTCCGCCAGCTTGAAGCGAGTGTTCTGGAAGTCGGCAATCGCCTTGCCAAACGCCTTGCGCTCGCGGGTGTAGTCCAGGGTCCATTGCAATGCCGCCTCGGCTGAAGACAGTGCACCTATCGCCACGGTCAAACGCTCCTGGGGCAGCTCCTGCATCAGGTACGCAAAGCCCATACCGGCCTGGCCCAGTAGGTTTTCCTTGGGCACCCGCACGTCCTGGAAGAACAGCTCCGAGGTGTCCTGGGCCTTCATGCCGACTTTTTCCAGGCGCTTGCCCTTGTCGAAGCCTGGCGTGCCGGCCTCCACCAGGAACAGGCTGGTGCCCTTGGCGCCGGCCTTGGGGTCGGTCTTGGCGACGACGATCACCAGATCGGCCAGGTAACCGTTAGTGATAAAAGTCTTGGAGCCGTTGATCACGTACTCATCACCATCCAAAACCGCTGTGGTCTTGACGCCCTGCAGGTCGGAACCAGCGCCTGGCTCGGTCATGGCAATGGCCGTGACCATCTCTCCGGAGATCAACTTGGGCAGGTACTTGTGCTTCAGCGCTTCACTGCCGTAATGCAGGATGTACGGCGCGACGATATCCGAATGCAGGGAAAAGCCTATGCCGGTCAAACCCAGGCGGCTGACTTCTTCGATCACCACCGCGCTGTAGAGAAAATCCGCGCCCAGACCGCCATATTCCTCTGGCAGGTGGGAACACAACATGCCCGCCTCCCCCGCCTGGTTCCACAGGTTACGGTCGATATAGCCCTGCTTTTCCCACTGCCCATGGAAGGGCACGGCGTGCTTTTCGAGGAAGGTGCGCACGCTCTCACGGAAGAGTTCGTGCTCCGAGCTGAACAAGGTTCTGGGGATCATGGGTCACCTGCGTGGATTGTCGGACAAGGACGAGCCCACAGAGCCTATGCCCCGAAGGCGTCACGGGACACTGGACACATGCGACAAAAAATAAGACGATCCAGCCGTCTGGTGACCACTTTCACCTATAAGAATAAATGAAATTATGTCTAACCAAATCTCCACGCCCTTGCGGCGCGTCAGCATTTTGGCCATTGATCGGGTATTCGCTTCAACCCTGATGCAAGCCAAGGATTTCTTCCACCTTGCCAGCCTGCGTTACGGCAAACAGCAGGGCCTGGGCCTGACCCCAGGGTTCGATACGCGCCTGGTCAGCCCCGACGGGCAGTCGGTGCGCAGCTTCAGTGATGTGATCATGCCGGTGGACGGCGGCCTGGAAGATGCCGACATCATCGTGCTGCCGGCCTTCTGGGACGACTTCGACGGCCTCTGCGCCCGCTACCCGCAAGTATTGCCGTGGCTGCGCGAACAACATGCCCGCGGCGCCGTGCTCTGCGGCGAAGCCACCGGGGTGTTCTGGCTGGCAGAAGCCGGGTTGCTCGATGGCAAGGAGGCGACCACCTACTGGCGGTTCTTCACTGCATTCAGCGAGCGCTTCCCCAAAGTCCAGCTCAACCAGGACAAGCACCTCACCGATGCCGACAACCTGTATTGCGCGGGCGGCACCACTTCAGCCTGCGACCTCTACATCTATCTGATCGAACGCTTCTGCGGCGCCAGCATTGCCCAGGCCGTGGCCCGCGACATCCTCTATGAGGTGCAGCGCAGCTATTCACCGGGACGTATCGGTTTTGGTGGGCAGAAGCTGCACCAGGACGTGATCATCCTGCAGATCCAGCACTGGCTCGAGGAACACTTTGCCGACAAGTTCCGCTTCGAAGACGTCGCCCGGGAACACGGCATGAGCATCCGCAACTTCATGCGGCGCTTCCAAACCGCTACCGGCGACAAGCCGCTGCATTACCTGCAACGGCTGCGTATCGAGACGGCAAAAGGCCTGCTCTCGGGCAGCCGCAAGAGCATCAAGACCATCAGTTATGAGGTGGGTTACGACGATGCGAGTTTCTTTGCGCGCTTGTTCAGGCAGCACACGGAGCTGTCGCCGAACCAGTATCGCCAGCAGTTCCAGCAGGCCGCCTGATCTCAGGCCAACACAAACCATTGTGGGAGCTGGCTTGCCTGCGATGGCGGTGATCAGCCAGCCTATAGTTGACTGATACACCGCCATCGCGGGCAAGCCCGGCTCCCACATTAGATCTCCATTGAGCTGGAGATTGATTAAGGCTTGTGGCCGCGCGACAGGAACTCGTGGGACTGCATTTCCAGCAGGCGGCTCAGGGTGCGCTGGAATTCGAAATTCAAGCGGCCGCCGGTATAGAGGTCCTTGAGTTCGACTTCCGCCGAGATGATCAGCTTGACGTTACGGTCGTAGAACTCATCGACCATGTTGATAAACCGTCGGGCGATATCGTCGGTGGCAACGCCCATCTGCTCGACGCCGCTCAAAATGACCGCATGGAAAATCTTGCCCAGCTCAATGTAGTCGTTCTGGCTACGCGGGCCGTCGCACAGTTGGCGGAACTCGAACCAGGCCACGTCATCGCAGGTGCGCAGCGCGATGATTTCGCGGTTCTCGATCATCAGCTTGTCGTTTTCCACCGCCTGAGTGCATTCCGGGGTCAGGGCGCGAAAGCTCTTTTTCAGGCTTTCGTGGGCCGCTTCGTTCAGCGGAAAGTGGAACAGCTCGGCTTGCTCCAAATGACGCAGGCGGTAGTCGACGCCGCTGTCGACATTAACGATATCGGTGTTCTGCTTGATCAGCGCGATGGCCGGCAGGAAGCGCGCACGCTGCAGGCCATCCTTGTACAAACCGTCGGGCACGATGTTCGAGGTGGCGACCAGGGTCACGCCGTTCTTGAACAGCTCCTCCATCAGCGTGCCAAGGATCATGGCGTCGGTGATGTCGGAGACGAAGAACTCATCGAAGCAGATCACTCGCGCTTCCTCGGAGAAGCGCTTGGCGATGATGGTCAGCGGGTTTTTTTCGCCCGGCAGGGTCTTCATTTCTTCGTGCACGCGCTTCATGAAGCGGTGGAAGTGGGTCCGGACCTTTTCCTTGAACGGCAGCGCTTCGAAGAAGGTGTCCACCAGGTAAGTCTTGCCCCGGCCGACGCCGCCCCAGAAGTACAGGCCTTTGACCGGCGTGTGGTCTTTCTTGCCAAACAGCTTGCTGAACATCCCCGGCTTGCTTTGCGAGGCCGCGACGAGGTCATCGTACAGGCGCTGCAAATGACGCACGGCATTTTCCTGGGCCGCGTCATGGAAGAATTCAGGGCGTTTCAGATCAGCTTGATATCGTTCTAGGGGCGTCATAATTTCGTTAGCAAGGCAACAAAAACGGGCCGTCACTGTAACGACGGCCCTGGATAATGGCAATCAACCCTTGGTCGGGTTAATCCTCCGTTGGGGTCAAGGCCACGCGCAAGGCGACGATGGCGGCATCGCGGGAGGCGGCGTCGGCGAACGGTGCGCTATCGGCCACTGCTGCACCGTCCAGCCAAACGCTGAAGCCCTGAGCCTCAGTGCGAACATCCAGCGCGTCGCCGCTTTGCAATTGCTTGGTCACCGCACCCGCCGCCTTGCCGTCGGCAAAGTTGCGCGACA
Source organism: Pseudomonas libanensis (assembly GCF_001439685.1). GTDB lineage: Bacteria > Pseudomonadota > Gammaproteobacteria > Pseudomonadales > Pseudomonadaceae > Aquipseudomonas > Aquipseudomonas libanensis. The sequence continues at coordinate 177,164 of NZ_JYLH01000014.1, read as the reverse complement.
GCAGCAGCTGCTCGCCGTCAGCCGCCAACAGGCGGAAGCGGAAACTGCCGTCCTCTTCGCGAAAGCTTACAAAGCGTGCGGCTTTCGCGGCTTTCTTTTTAGCGCTGACCGGCGCCGCCGCCTGGTTGACGAACGAACGCAGGCCCACCGCTTCGCGCAGCTCGGCCAGGAACGGTGCCGCCACGGAGCGGGCTTTCTTGGCGCCGATCAGCAGCAGGTCTTCCATGTCCGACGGGCGCGACATCAGTTGGTGATAGCGCTCGCGAGCTTCACCAAGTTGGCCGTCCAGCAACTGGAACAGACGGTTCTTCGCCTCACCCCAACCCAGGCCTTGCAGCAGCTCGCCACGGAATTCCTGCTCCTGGGCCTTGGTCGCAAACGCCTGGTACAAGGTAAACAGGTGCGAATTGTCCGGGTCCTTGGCTTCGCCTGGGGCGCGAGAATCGGTGACGATCCGCGAGATCGCGTCTTTCATGTCCTTGGCGCTGGTGAACAACGGGATGGTGTTGTCGTAGCTTTTGGACATCTTGCGGCCATCCAGGCCCGGCAAGGTGGCGACGCTTTCTTCGATCAACGCCTCGGGCATGGTGAAGAATTCCTTACCATTGCCAAACAGGTGGTTGAAGCGCTGGCCGATGTCGCGGGCCATCTCCACGTGCTGAATCTGGTCGCGACCGACCGGCACCTTGTGCGCGTTGAACATCAGGATGTCCGCCGCCATCAGTACCGGGTAGCTGTACAGGCCCATGGTGATGCCCGCATCCGGGTCTTCACCGTTTTCCACGTTCTTGTCCACCGAGGCCTTGTAGGCGTGGGCGCGATTGAGCAGGCCCTTGGCGGCAACACAGGTCAGCAGCCAGGTCAGCTCGGGGATTTCGGGGATGTCGGACTGACGATAGAAGGTCACCCGGTTCACATCCAGGCCGCCGGCCAGCCAGGTCGCGGCGATTTCCATGCGCGAGCGCTGGATGCGCTGCGGGTCATCGCACTTGATCAGGGCGTGGTAGTCGGCCAGGAAGTAAAAGGAATCGGCATTGGCGTCTTCGCTGGCAAGGATCGCCGGGCGAATCGCACCCGCATAGTTGCCCAAGTGCGGCGTGCCGGTGGTGGTGATGCCGGTGAGGATACGGGTACGGGTCGTCATGGGGGATCGCTTGTCATCAATTCGAAAGACGTGGCAGCACCAGATCCTTGAGATCGGTCAGCTTGCCATGAAAAAAGTGTCCGCATTCTGCCACTTTCAGCAGCTCATGGGGGCGTTTCAGGGCGGCCGACCAGTCGTAGACCAACTGCGGATCAACTACTTCGTCGGTTTCCGGCTGGATCAGGGTCAATGGGCAGCCTTGAGGCAGCACATCCGCATCGCCCAGGCGCATCACGGCGGCGGCAACCATGAACAGGTGCGCAAGCTTCTCGCCCTTGGCTTCCAAGCGGCCACCAAGACTGGCTGCGACGTAGCCGCCGAAGGAAAACCCCAGCAAGGTAATCGGCAGGTCCGGGTGTTTTTCCCGCAGCCAGGTGGCGGCCGCTTCGGCATCGTCCACTTCACCGGCGGCCATATCGTGAGTACCGGCGCTGGCGCCGACGCCACGATAATTGAAACGCAACGTAATCAAGCCGGCATCGCGGGCGGTGCGTTGCAGGGTCGAAACGACTTTATTGAGCATGGTCCCACCCTGCACCGGATTAGGGTGGCAGACCAGCGCCAGGCCACGTGGCTCGGGGTGATCCAGGTACAGGGCTTCCAATTGGCCTACCGGGCCATCGATCAAAACGGGGGTTTCACGCATGAGCAAGGATGAACTCCGTGACCTCTCAAGGGGTCGACTCGTCTAGCTAAAAGTCTGTGCATGGCATCATTGCGAGCTTAATCGCGGTATACAGCGCAGGTTTGAGCCGTTAACGTAAAGCAAAGCCGTTTATAGAGGAAGGACTCGTGGAACACTCGCTCTTAGTTTGGTTGTTGCCGACTCTTGCCCTGGTTGCCGGTGTCGCCATTGGATTCCTGGTTGCTCGCTTGCTGCCGAATGCCGCGCCTAACCGCACGCAGCGTCAGCTCGATGACATCCAGGAACGTTTTGACAGTTATCAGAACGAGGTTGTTACCCACTTCAACAGCACCGCAACCCTGGTCAAGAAGCTCACCCAGAGCTACCAGGAAGTACAGGATCATCTCGCCGATGGCGCTAATCGCCTGGCCCTCGACGACATCACCCGCCAGCGCCTGCTGGCTGCGCTGCATTCCGATGCACCGCAAACCCCACGGGAACGCCTGACCCCGCCGCGGGAAAACCAGGAGCCACCACGGGACTACGCGCCAAAGACGCCGAACGCCCCAGGCATGCTGGATGAGCATTACGGCTTGAAGAAGTAAGTCCTCTTCGAGCAATAAAAAGCCCGGCTGATCGATGATCAGCCGGGCTTTTTTCTCATTCTCCAAGACAACGCAGACCCAATGTGGGAGCGGGCTTGCTCGCGAATGCGGCGTATCAATCAAAATGTCAGTGACTGACACTCCGTATTCGCGAGCAAGCCCGCTCCCACATTTTTGACCGCGTTTGAGCCTTAAGACACAGGCTGTTCCTGCAACCGCCCACCCTCAATCCGCACATGCCGCCCATGGAAACGCTTGAGGCTGCTGCGGTGGCCGACGCTGACGATGCTCAACCCCGGTAACTCATCGATCAACGCCTGGTACAAGGTTGCCTCGTCTTCTTCATCCATGGCCGAGGTTGCCTCATCCATGTACAGCCATTGCGGCGCGAACAACAATGCACGGGCAAAGGCCAGGCGCTGTTGCTCGCCGGGCGAGAGCATGCGTTGCCAGTGGTTGGCTTCATCCAGCCGTGCGACCAGATGGGGCAGACGACAGGTTTCCAGGACCTGTGCATAACGTTCAGCCGGATAGGCGCTGTCGTCCTGTGGATAACTCAATACGGCCTTAAGCGTGCCAATCGGCAGGTAAGGCTTCTGCGGCAGGAACAGGTAGCGTGTCGCCGGCAAACGAATGCTGCCATGACCGGCCGGCCATAGATGGCCCATCGCTCGCAGCAAGGTACTCTTGCCACTGCCGGAACGCCCGCTGAGCATGACGCGCTGGCCAGGTTCCACAGTCATATCGGCGTCGCTGAGCAAATGACGACCGTCGGCCAGGTCCATTCCAAGATCCTCTATCACCAGGCGCTCGCCTTCAGGGCGCACATCGATGGCCGGGGCGCGTTGCTCATTGTCGCTCATGGCCTGTTGGAAGCTCAGCAGACGGTCACTGGTGGCACGCCATGTGGCCAGTTCCGAATAGGCGTTGATAAACCAGCTGAAATTCTCTTGCACGTTGCCGAACGCCGAGTTGATTTGCATCAGCTCGCCCAGTTCGATCTTGCCGGCGAAGTAGCGCGGCGCGGCGACGATAAACGGGAAGATGATCGCGATCTGGCTGTAGCCGGCCGTGAAAAAGGTCAGGCGCTTGGACACTTTCATGATGTCCCAGAAGTTGTGCCAGACCTTGCCGAAACGTGTGCTCAGGCGTTGCCTTTCATTCGGTTCGCCGTTGTACAGGGCAATGCTCTCGGCATTCTCACGTATCCGCACCATAGAGAAACGCAAATCCGCTTCGAAGCGCTGCTGCTGGTTACTCAGGCCGATCAAGCGACGGCCGATCAGATGGGTCAACCAACTGCCCACGGCGGCGTACAGCAGCGCACACCAGAACATGTACCCCGGAATAGTGATACCGAACACTTCGATGCTGCCCGACACGCCCCACAGGATGATCGAGAACGACACCAGGCTGACCACATTACGCAGCAATCCGAGGCCAAGGCTCAAGGTGCCGGAGGTGAAGTTATTGAGGTCTTCGGAAATCCGCTGGTCCGGGTTATCGGTATAGCCGCCCTGCTCCAGCTGGTAGTAGTTCTTGTGCGCGAGCCAACGGGTGAAGTGTTTTTCGGTGAGCCAGGCACGCCAACGGATCGTCAGCATCTGGGTCAGGTAGAGACGGTAGACCGCGCCGAGAATCGCCACCGCCGCAATACCGCCGAAATAACCGATCAGTTGCCAGAAGGCTGCGGTGTCCTTCTTCTCCAGGGCGTTGTAGAAATCCTTGTACCAGTGGTTGATCCATACGGAGATCGCCACGCTGAACAGCGACAGGCCAATCACGGCAGCCAGCAACAGCCAGGCCCTGCCCTTCTCTTCGCTACGCCAATACGGTGTGATCATGGCCCAGGTTCGGCGGAAGAATTGCCCCCGCACCGCGTCGTTGACCGCGGAGTACTCAGCGTTCTGGTTCATTGTTCAGGCTCGGTAGGAAAAACATCACAGGCGTTTGAACCGATCATAGGTGATCGGTTCGCGCATCCGTGCAGCCTGAAGCAGGTTGTTCAGTTTTCGTTCAGCGTCGTACCGGGCGCTTCTGCAGCTTGCGTTGCAGCGTGCGGCGGTGCATGCCCAGGGCACGGGCCGTGGCGGAGATGTTGCCCTCGTGTTCGGTGAGCACCCGCTGTATGTGCTCCCACTGCAGGCGGTCCACCGACATCGGGTTTTCCGGCACCAGGGTGTCGAGGTCGGCGTGTTCGGAAAGCAGCGCGGCCAGCACGTCGTCGGCGTCCGCCGGCTTGCACAGGTAGTTGCAGGCGCCGCGCTTGATCGCCTCGACGGCGGTGGCGATGCTGGAGTAACCGGTGAGGATCACCACGCGCATTTCCGGGTCGAGTTCCAGCAGCTTGGGCAGCAGCACCAGGCCGGAGTCGCCGTCCATTTTCAGGTCGAGGGCGGCGTAGTCCGGCAGGTCGGCCTGGGCGATGGTCAAGCCCTCTTCGGCGGAACCTGCGGTGCTGACGCGAAAACCGCGCCGGCTCATGGCGCGTGCCATCACGCGGGTAAAGGTCGCGTCGTCATCTACCAGCAACAGGTGCGGCAGTTCTTCGCCTTCGACTTGGATCTCATCACTCATCGATATCTCCTCGTGCGACACGGGGCAGGCGCAGCTCGGTGAGCGTGCCGCCTTCCTCATGACTATAGAGCTTCACTGAGCCGCCCGCGCGGGTCACGCTGGCCTTGCTCAAAAACAGGCCCAGACCGAAGCCTTTGCCCTTGGTGGTAAAGAAGGGTTTGCCGATCTGTTCGGCAATGGCCAGCGGCACGCCCGCGCCGTGGTCACGAATGCTGATGGTGATGTTTTCAGCGTCCCAGTCCAACTGTACGCCAAGCCCTTCAGGGCAGGCGTCAGCCGCGTTGTTCAGCAGGTTGAGCAGCGCCTGGGTCAGGTCCGGCGGTGGCGCCAGGCGCGGTACGCTGCCTTGGCCCAGCAGGTTGAAGCGGTAACTGGCTTCGGGACGCATCAGGTGCCAACGGTTCAGGGCCTCATCGAGCCACTGGGTGACGTCCTGCATTTCGACCGCCAGACGCCGATTGGCTTCGGCGGCGCGCACCAGTTGCTGGAGCGTCAGCTTGCACTGCTTGACCTGTTCCTGCAGCACGCTCAAATCGTCCTGCAGAGCCGGGTCGTGATGGTCCTGGGTCATCTCCTTGAGCAGCACGCTCATGGTCGCCAGCGGCGTGCCCAACTCATGGGCGGCACCGGCGGCCTGAGTGGCGACCGCCAGCAGTTGCTGGTCGCGCAGGCCCTCTTCACGGCGAATGGCGCGCAGTTCTTCCTGGCGACGCAGCTCTTCGGCCATACGTGCGGCAAAGAAGGTGATGACGGCGGCGGACAGGGCAAAACTCAACCACATCCCGTAAATCTGCAGGTTTTCCCGCGCGATGGGGAAGGTCTGCAACGGGTAGAACTGCGCCAGCAGCAGGGTGTACAGCGTGAGCGCGATCCCAGACAGCACCACCGAGTAGCGCCACGGCAACGTCACGGCAGCGATGGTCAGCGGCACCAGGTAATACGAAACGAACGGGTTGGTGGACCCACCGGAGAAATACAGCAACACGCTGTGGATAAACAGGTCGCAAGCCAATTGCAGGGCATATTCCAACTCGGTGACCGGCCAGGTGGTACGCAGCCGTATGGCGGTAAACGCACACAACACGGTGGAAAAACCGAGGGTCACGCCCAGTTGCAGCCAGGGCAGCGGCAGCAGATCGAACCAATAGGCAAGCCCGACGGAACCGGCCTGTGCGGCCAATACCAGGGTGCGAATGAACGTCAGGCGCCAGAGGTTCTGGCGAGTGGCGGAAGTCAGTTTTACGGCGGCGAGCATGAGCTCTCCCGATGAGCGCTGCAGGCGGATCGGCACGAGTATAAACGAAGCAGACCTGCTGGCACGCCGCGTGTGGCTCTTTGACGCAGGCCCGGCAAATGACCGTTCGTCGGCGCAGACCTACTTGCAGGTCATGTGTAAACCCGAAGAACCCAATGCCAGCGTCTACAGTCATACCGAGCACGACTACCTCAAGGAGCTTCCATGTCTCGTTTCACTCGCAGTGCTGCCATCATCACTCTCAGCGCCAGCGCGATTGCCAGCCTGCCGGCGATGGCCGCCGATGCACTGAATTACAACCAGATCTCCCTGCGCGCCGAAGTCAGCCAGGAAGTGGCCCGCGACAAAATGATCGTCACCCTCTACACCGAATCGCAAAACGCCGACCCGGCCAAGCTTGCCGCTGAAATCACCACCACCATGAACACCGCTCTGGGCCAGGCCCGCGCAGTCAAAAGCGTGACCCTGCGCCAGGGCAGCCGCAACAGCTACCCGATCTACGACAACAAGAACCAGAAGATCACCGGCTGGCGTGAACGCGCCGAACTGCGCCTGGAAAGTGCGGACTTCCCGGCACTGTCCAAGCTCACCGGCGAGCTGTTGAACACGCTGAAAATGGAGAACATGGACTTCGCCATCGCTGATGCCACGCGCAAGGCCAGCGAAGATGCGCTGCTCAAAGACGCCGTCACCGCGTTCAAAGCCCGAGCACAACTGGCTACCGACGCACTGGGCGGCAAGGGTTACAAGATCGTCAACCTGAACTTCAACACCAATGGTTACCCGATGCCTTACGCCCGTGGAGAAATGATGATGAAAGCCATGGCCGACTCAGCACCGACGCCTGAAGTTGAAGCAGGCACCAGCCAGGTCAGCATGATTGCCGATGGAGTGATTGAAGTTTTGCAATAATCGTAAACAAAAGACCATGGCGCAGCCTTAACAGGCTGCGCCATTTTTTATGCTGTTTCGCCACCACCGAAACTTCAGTCGACTTAGTCTCGCAATGAGGCCGCCATATACTTGACTGATTAAACAACTTACACCTTCCCTGATTGGGAGATGGAACTTCTCTTGTGAAAAGAGCCACACACTCAATACAAAAACAACTCCAATCTCCCTAATCAGATAATCAAAAAATGACAAATTCAACCCAACTTAATATCGTTCGTTATTCACCCTCAACACCTGGATCCACTCAAGAAGAACGCACCGAGGCGCAGGAACGAAAAACGCCCACGCCATTAAACAATAACGAAGTTTATACAACGGATAACACGGCCTCTATTACCAAACGCCAATCCGATGCCTACCAGGCAACCATTTATGGATCAGACCCTGTTCAAGCGCCCGGCACCAAGTACACATTAAAGGAGCGCGAGGGTCGCATTGATGCCTACGCCACGCGCGTAAATACACAGATCAAAAATATCGAAAGTGGTAGTGACGGCGAGAGAAACGTTAAATTCCAGAGCGTGCGCCTGTTCATGGAACCTTCCGGCTACTTCAGTGGAGGACTATTGGCGGCAGGGTTCGATCCCCATGAAAAGTTCACCGTAACGTTCAACACTTACGTCGGTATGGGGGCAGCAAAAAACCGCTCCGATACCGAAAGCCGAACCTACTCTGCATGGGAAATCGCCGCGGGTGTGCTCGAACACGACACACCAGAACGGGGCGGGATTGTCAATTTCCATAGCATGGTAATTGACCCAGAAGATCGGAATAAAATTAATGATCTGAAATCGTTTGGCAAACAACTGCAAAAACACTGGGAGCATGATATAGCCACGCCAATGCGCGGCGACGCTAGGCTCAACACCCTTATTGAGGTTATGGACGACCTGCCTTTCATACCCCATATCCCCCTACCCCAACCAAAAATATCAACAGTAATACCTGAACGCTCGGGCAAAGCAGACGCCTATGTAACGCGAGGTGCTTTGCAGAGTCTTCGTAGCGATAAGGACGCCTTTGAAAAGTTAAGCCCTGCCGGTCAAGAAGCGATTAGCCGCACGCTGGATAAGAATGGGCAGGTTATTATTCCCAATATCTACGGTTACCCCCTGAGTGGGTACGCGTTTATTCCCTATACGCCCTATGACGGCAATGACAACAACAGACCCAATCAGGGTGTCATGTTGGACTTGAGAAGTGGCGCTCTTCGAGAGATAAAGGGCGATGAAGAATTTGCGGCATGGGCCAAAGACAACCGTAACCAACTGATAAGTCGTTTCAATGCCAGAGACCTGCAAGGAGGAAAAGATGCGCATTGGCCGCCGGCCGCAGCGGTACTCGACAATCTGATCCAGGATAATAAAACCCACTATATAGGGCGCAACAGTTTGCTAAGCGATAAATCCGTGCCCGTTCGAGAATTGTTTAATTATACCCAGTCGCGAGGCAGTGATTATGAACTGAAATTCGGCGATCTGAACAAGGGTATTGCCGCGCATTATCAAGAGGTGAACGCCAAGAATGCACTATGGGACGATCAAACCAAGGTTTTTGGTGCCGTGGAGCAGGGCTGGAAGTCCGCAAAAGAAGTGTGGGGCAATACCTTTGGCTACGTACCCGTCGTTGGCAACGCTGGCAATATTGTTTTCGGCAAGCATGACGCCGACCATGGCATGACGGCCAGCGATCGCGTTGGAGGGACGACCGGCGCAGTAATATCAGGCCTCCTGCTGGCGCACGAAGTCATACCGGTCGGGGTAGAGGCAGGGCTGGGTGAACCGCCCTTGAACTTTAACGCCTCCGGCATCGAACACTACAATTGGCAACGCAACGCGCAGACCGGCGAATTTGAGCTGGCGCGAGTTCCTAAGTCGGCAAGCGATACGGATGCAGCTTCAGTCACGCCCAAACTGGCACCGCAAGAACCATCAGGGCCACAGGCTGCGTCCTTTCCGGGCATGCGGGAAATAGAGTTCAACGCAAAGACGTACTTCGCGGCAGAGAAGCCTGATGCCGGAGACGGGGTTCATTACCTGTTACGCGTACGGGATCCCAATGACCCATCGAAATTAGCCAGTAGCGGGATTATTGCCCGCCCTGATGAGGCCGGGGTATGGAGCCGGCGCGGTGAAGTCGGCGGCGTGAAGTGGCCATGGCAGCGCCCGGATTCACCCACCCCGAGTGAAAATCTCACCCCGCAGTTTTCCGACCTCTTCGCCGATGTCGACCAAGAGGCCGTGAAGCAAGCGGAAAGGTTCGACACGTTCATGAAAGTCGACGAGACAAAACCTTACGCCGTATCGACCCGCGGCTTTGAAGACAACGGCATTGTTAAAAGAAAGCTGAATATTTCCTGGGAGGCACCCAAGCAGAAGTTCGAGCTATTGCCCTCGGAACGAGCAGCGCCTACGCCACTCAGTACAACTGAGTACTCAGACCCCTTTTTGCCGGATCTGAATCGCAATGACTACACCGTCATCAAAAGCTCAAAAAGCGGCGATATCGAGTTGCCTTTGGATGCCAGTGCAGACACACCCGAAGCCACAAGACTGGAACGTCTCAAGCAATTCGAGCAAGCGATTCCCGACGCAGAACTGCGCTCTCGTATCTCCGAGGTCGCCCATCAAGGATCAGCATTACCCGCCGTTTTGGAGTTGATGCAAAGCTTGAAAGAAGGCTACGGCGTCACAGCAAGCAATACTTCTTTCGTTATTGACTACGACCCGATACACAGTGAAGCCCGCGTCAAAGTCATCGCCACGTGGTTTGTAAGCGATGTCAACGGTGACGTTCCAAAAGTGATTCCGGATTTAGAAGCAACCACCGTCCGAACCTTTACCATCCGCGAGAACAATGATGTGTCCGGCGTCCTCTACACGATTGACGATGACGCTCCAACTCACGTGGAAGTTTCGATCCCCGATGACCTCCCTCAGTAATCAAGGGCACCATTTGATGCACATGCCCCTACCTGAGTAACCAGAACGGCGGTAACCTCGGTGACCGCCGTTTTCGTTCAGGCAGCTTTGGTCTGCCTGCCATTTCAGGGGTCTCCATGGAAAGAATCGCCGTCAAATCAGCGCTCCTCGCCGCAAGCTTTCTAGCTTTTATACCAATGGCCCACGCCGCTACCACCCTGGTCTACTGCTCCGAAGCCAGCCCCGCCGGCTTCGACCCGAGCCAGTACACCAGCGGCACCGACTTCGATGCGTCCGCCGAAACCGTGTTCAACCGCCTTACCCAATTCAAACGCGGCGGCACCGAGGTAGAACCTGGTCTGGCCACAAGTTGGGATGTTTCTAAGGACGGTCTGACATACACCTTCCACCTGCGCGATGGCGTCAAGTTCCACACCACCGACTTCTTCACACCGACCCGCAACTTCAACGCCGATGACGTGCTGTTCACCTTCAATCGCTTGCTCGATGCCGACAGCCCGTTTCGCAAGGCCTACCCGTCCGAATCGCCCTACTTCACCGACATGGGCTTGAACACCACGATCAAGAGCATCGACAAGCTCGACGAACACACCGTGCGTTTCAATCTGAATAATGTCGATGCTGCGTTTGTACAGAACCTGGCCATGAGTTTTGCCTCGGTGCAATCGGCTGAATATGCCGCGCAGCTTCTGAAAGAAGGCAAGCCCGAGCAGATCAATCAAAAACCGGTCGGCACCGGGCCATTTGTGTTCAAGCGTTACCAGAAAGACTCGCAAATTCGCTATGCGGCCAATAAACAGTATTGGAAACCCGAGGACGTGAAGCTCGACAACCTGGTGTTCGCCATCACCCCGGACGCCGCCGCGCGCCTGCAGAAACTCAAGGCCGGCGAATGCCAGGTCAGCGGTTACCCGCGCCCCGCCGATATCGAGGTGATGAAACAAGATCCCAACCTGCGTGTGTTGCAGCAAGCCGGCTTCAACCTGGGCTTCCTGGCCTACAACGTGACCCACCCGCCGCTGGACCAGCTCAAGGTGCGCCAGGCTCTGGACATGGCCATCGACAAGCCTGCAATCATCAAGGCCGTATACCAGGGCGCCGGACAATTGGCGCAGAACGCATTGCCACCGGCGCAGTGGTCTTATGACCCGAAAATCCAAGACGCGCCCCATGATCCGGCCAAGGCGCGGTTGCTACTAAAAGAAGCAGGGGTTGCACCAGGTACCACCATCGATCTGTGGGCGATGACCGTGCAGCGCGCCTCCAACCCGAATGCGCGCATGTCCGCGCAAATGATCCAACAGGATTGGGCCAAGGTCGGCATCACGGCCAACATCGTCAGCTATGAGTGGGGGGAATACATAAAGCGCGCCAAGAATGGCGAGCACGATGCAATGATTTACGGCTGGACCGGTGATAACGGCGACCCGGATAACTGGCTCGGCGTGCTCTACAGTTGTGCCGCAGTCAAGGGCAGCAACTACGCCAAATGGTGTAACCCGGCCTACGACACACTGGTGCAACAAGCCAAGGTCAGCAACGACCGCGAGCAGCGCATCAGGTGGTATCAACAGGCACAAAAAATCCTTAAGGAACAATTACCTATAACGCCTATTGCGAACTCGACGGTTTTCCAGCCTTTGCGCAAGGAAGTGCGCGACTTCAAGATCAGCCCCTTCGGGCTCACGCCGTTCTATGGCGTGAGTCTAGATAAGTAACAACAGCGCCCCAACCGAGTGCGCTAGACGCCTCGGATGGGCTTTTTGGGTGCGCCTATTGCACCGAAAAAACCCTCCAAACAGGCATATTTGTGTCGAAACTTTCATAATTGCGACATTCCTGTACGTTCGTACCACTGTTTGCCGCTCCTGGCCGCTCTGCATCTTGCATTGGGTATGGCGCCTGCATAAGTATCCGCAGGCCGACTCACGAGGTCGCCCTCACCACCAAAAATGACAACAAATCATGAGGCCAACATGCTTAAACACGCAGTCCTTCCGTTATTAGTGAGCGCGGGCCTTATGGCCGCCGCCCCTGCAGCCCTTGCGGCAACTAACCTGGTGTTCTGCTCCGAAGGGAGCCCGGCCGGTTTCGACCCAGGCCAGTACACCACCGGAACAGACTTCGATGCCTCGGCCGAAACCATGTTCAACCGCCTGAGCCAGTTCGAACGTGGCGGCACCGCCGTGGTTCCTGGCCTGGCCACCCGCTGGGACGTGTCCCCGGATGGCCTGACGTACACCTTCCACCTTCGCGAAGGCGTCAAGTTCCATACCACCCCGTACTTCAAGCCTACTCGTGAATTCTCGGCTGACGACGTACTGTTCACCTTCAACCGGATGATCAATAAAGACGATCCATTCCGTAAGGCCTACCCCACCGAGTTCCCATACTTCACGGACATGGGGATGGACACCAATATCAAGAACATCGAGAAAGTCGATGACCACACCGTCAAGTTCACTCTTGGCACCGTGGACGCGGCTTTCATCCAGAACCTGGCCATGAGCTTCGCGTCGATCCAGTCCGCCGAATATGCCGCGCAGCTGTTGAAGGAAGGCAAGCCCGCCGACATCAACCAGAAGCCGGTCGGCACTGGCCCGTTCGTGTTCAAGAGCTACCAGAAAGATTCGAACATTCGCTACACCGGCAACAAGGACTACTGGAAACCGGAAGATGTGAAGATCGACAACCTGATCTTCGCCATCACCACTGACCCGTCGGTGCGTATCCAGAAGCTCAAGAAAAACGAATGCCAGATCACCCTGTTCCCGCGTCCGGCCGACCTCAAGGCCCTGGGCGAAGACAAGGACCTGAAACTGCCGCACCAGGCCGGTTTCAACCTGGGCTACGTTGCCTACAACGTCATGGACAAGGTCAAGGGCAGCGACCAGCCAAACCCGCTGGCTGACCTGCGCGTACGCCAGGCGCTGGACATGGCGGTGAACAAGCAGCAGATCATTGACTCGGTGTACCAGGGCGCCGGTCAACTGGCCGTCAACGCCATGCCGCCGACCCAATGGTCCTACGACACCAGCATCAAGGACGCCCAGTACGACCCTGAAAAAGCCAAGGCGCTGCTCAAGGAAGCCGGCGTCAAGGAAGGTACCGAAATCGTCCTGTGGGCGATGCCGGTTCAGCGTCCGTACAACCCGAACGCCAAGCTGATGGCTGAAATGCTGCAGAACGACTGGTCCAAGATCGGCCTGAAGGTCAAGATCACCAGCTATGAATGGGGCGAGTACATCAAGCGTTCCAAAGGCGGCGAGAACCAGGCCATGATCATTGGCTGGAGCGGCGACAATGGTGACCCGGACAACTGGCTGAACGTACTGTTCGGCTGCGATTCGCTGTCTGGTAACAACTTCTCCAAGTGGTGCGACAAAAAATTCGACGGCATCGTGAAAGAAGCCAAGGCCACGTCGGATGTCGCCAAACGCACCGAGCTGTACAAGCAGGCGCAACATATCCTCAAAGATGCAGTTCCGATGACACCTATCGCGCACTCGACGGTGTATCAACCCATGCGTAATACCGTACAGGACTTCAAGATCAGCCCGTTTGGCTTGAACTCCTTCTACGGCGTTAGCGTCAGCGGCAAGTAAGGATCAATAACGGCGACGTTTTATAACGTCGCCGTTATTCCATCTGCCAGGGCCATAGGAAACAGACCACGTTGTTAAGCGTTGCGTCCTACAGCAACGAACTGCGCCCCGTGTCTCCGTTACCTACAAGGCCAGTCAGAATTGACGCATTTACTGCAGTGTCCGCGCCCCATAACGTCGTAGGACAGCAGAGGCATCATTCTGGGAAAGGCACTTGCTGTGTGTGGGATCAGTGATATCTCCCTGGCCGTACGCCAGAGAGGTGGTTCGCTGTTGATAACTACAAACAAGGATCGGGATTGTCATGCGCCATACCACCGTTCTATCCGCGATGTTTGCCTCCAGCCTGCTGGCCGTGGCCACCATGGGCCAAGCCGCCGAGAAGAAGAGCCTGGTTTTCTGCTCCGAAGGCAGCCCGGCAGGTTTTGATACTGCGCAATACACCACCGCCACCGACAACGATGCCGCAGAGCCGTTGTACAACCGCCTGGTCGAGTTCGAAAAAGGCGCCACCGACGTGGTGCCAGGGCTGGCAACCAAGTGGGATATCTCCGAAGACGGGCTGACCTATACGTTTCACCTGCGTGAAGGGGTGAAGTTCCACAGCAACAAGGAATTCAAGCCGACGCGGGACTTCAACGCCGACGACGTGCTGTTTACCTTCAACCGCATGCTTGACCCCGACCACCCGTTCCGCAAGGCCTACCCTACCGAGTTTCCGTACTTCAACGGGATGAGCCTGAACAAGAACATCGCCAAGGTCGAGAAAACCGGCCCCTACACCGTGGTGATGACCTTGAACACGGTCGACGCCGCGTTCGTGCAGAACATCGCCATGAGCTTTGCCGCCATCCTCTCGGCCGAATACGCCGAGCAGTTGCTCAAGCAAGGACGACCCAGCGATATCAACCAGAAGCCGATCGGCACTGGCCCTTTCGTGTTCCAGCGCTACCAGAAAGACTCGCAGATCCGTTATGTGGGCAACAAACAGTACTGGGACCCGAGCCGGGTCAAGCTGGACCAACTGATCTTTGCCATCAATACCGATGCCTCGGTGCGGGTACAGAAGCTCAAGGCCGGCGAATGCCAGGTCACCCTGCATCCACGCCCCGCCGATGTCGAAGCCCTCAAGACTGACCCGAACCTGCAACTGCTGACCAAACCCGGCTTCAACCTCGGCTATATCTCCTACAACGTGCGCCATAAGCCCTTCGACCAGCTCGAGGTCCGCCAGGCATTGGACATGGCAGTGAACAAGCAGAGCATCCTGAATGCCGTGTACCAGGGCGCCGGGCAACTGGCGGTCAACGCCATGCCGCCGACGCAATGGTCCTACGACGACAGCATCAAGGACGCTGCCTACAACCCGGAAAAAGCCAAGGAATTGCTCAAGGCTGCCGGCGTCAAGGAAGGCACCGAGATCACCCTGTGGGCCATGCCGGTGCAACGCCCGTACAACCCCAACGCCAAGCTGATGGCCGAGATGCTGCAGAACGACTGGGCCAAGATCGGCCTCAAGGTCAAAATCGTCAGCTATGAATGGGGCGAGTACATCAAGCGCACCAAGAACGGTGAGCACGATGTCAGCCTGATCGGCTGGACCGGCGACAACGGTGACCCGGACAACTGGCTCGGCACCCTCTACAGCTGCGACGCCATCGGCGGGAACAACTACTCCATGTGGTGTGACCCGGCGTACGACAAGCTGATCAAGCAAGCCAAGGTCGTGACCGACCGCGAACAAAGGACTGTTCTGTACAAACAGGCGCAGCAACTGCTCAAGCAGCAGGTGCCGATCACGCCCATCGCCCACTCGACGGTCAACCAGCCGTTAAGCGCCAAAGTCGAAGGTTTCAAGGTGAGCCCCTTCGGCCGCAACGTGTTCTCGGGCGTCAGCATTACCCCATAAGAAAATAACCGGATTGCGGGGAGCGAAGTCGGCTCTCCGGCAAACGTGCAGGCTTTTGTCGGGAAAATTCCTACGCCAAACGTTTGCAAAGGCTTGAATGAGTTCCACACCCAATAGCCGGTTCACCTAAAAAGACCGGCATTAAAAAGAGAACCAAAGGAGCTTCACCCATGAAACTGAGCAGCAAAGCGCTTCTGGCCCTGGCCATCAGCAGCATCACGGCCACCGCCTATGCTGAACCCGCCAGCCAGGACTTCGTTCCTACCACATTGGCCGGCACCAGCGCCCAAGGCGAGGCCAAGGGCTTCATTGAAGATTTCAGCCTGGGCGGCACCACGCGTAACTGGTACTCCCATGAAAGCAAATACCGTGGGGGCACCTTCGCCTACCAGAAACACGGCCAGACCCTGACTGATCGCAACCGTACCAACTGGGTGCAGGGCACCATCCTCAATGCCAGCTCGGGTTTCACCCAGGGCACCGTTGGGGTCAAGACCGAAGTAGCGGTCTACAACGCCCTGGTACTGGACCGCAGCAAACGTGACATCAAGGGTGGCTCCAACCGTACCCTGGCGGACTCCAACGGCGACGCCGTCGACCAGTGGAGCAAACTGGGCCTGGCCAACGTGCAATTCCGCGTGTCCAACACCACCCTGACCGCCGGCCGCCAGAACTTCAGCAGCGGCATCGTCGACACCATCGGCAACCGTGCCCTGCCTTCCAGCTTCCAGGGTGTGAGCTTCAACAGTGAAGAGTTCAGCAACCTGTCCTTCCAGGGCGGCGTGTTTGACCGCGTTTCGCCACGTAGCGAGCAGAGCCTGTCGAAATTCCGTACCGAATACGGCAATGGCGCAGAAACCGACAAAGTGTCCACCCTGGGCGTGAACTACCAGCCGCTGAAAAGCCTGAAGACCAGCTTCTTCGCCGCCAACGTGAAGGACTTCTGGAACCAGTACTACTTCGGCGCTACCCACGAATTGGGCGACGCTCAGCAACTGGGCCTGACCACCGGTTTCAACTACTACAAGACCGTCGATGAAGGCAAAAAAGAGATGGGGGAAATCGACAACGATACCTTCTCCCTCTCCCTGGGCCTGACTCACCAGGCACACAGCCTGACCTTCGGTTACCAGCAAGTGAACGGTAACGAGTACTTCGACTACCTGCACGAAACCAACGGCATCTACCTGGCCAACTCCCTGACGTCTGACTTCAACGGCCCGAACGAGAAATCCTTCCAGATCGCCTATGCCATCAACATGGCTGAATACGGCGTACCAGGCCTGAAGTTCAATGCCTACTCGGCACGCGGTTGGGGCATCGACGGTACCCACTACACCGGCAACAATGGCCGGGCCAAGTTCGCCTACGACGGCATCCAGTCCCAGGACGGCGAGAAGCACCAGGAATATGGTGTAGGCGCCTCTTACGCTCTGCAGAGCGGCCCACTCAAAGCCACCACCGTACGCGCAACTTATGTTGAGCACCGTGGCAGCGAGTTCCAGTCCGACGGCAGCATCAAAGAGTTCCGTCTGGTCACCACCATCCCGTTCAACATTCTTTAATTAGTGCCAGGCAGGCGGCGAGCTCAGGACGAGCCCGCCGCCTACGCTTTTCTGGCTCCATCGATTGCAGAGGGCTCTGAATGAAAATGCTCCCACTACAAGCCGCCATGGCCGCTGCGCTGTTGAGCGTGGCAATCGGCGTTTCGGCCAAACCGCTGGTGGTCTGCACCGAAGCCAGCCCGGAAGGTTTCGACCCGGTGCTGTACACCACCGCCGTGACCGCTGACGCCGCCGCTGAAACCATGTTCAACCGTCTGGTGGACTTCAAGCCCGGCACCACAGAAGTGGTGCCTGCCCTGGCCAAAGACCTGCCGGAAATCAGCGCCGATGGCCTGACCTACACCTTCCACCTGCGTGACGACATCAAGTTCCACACCACCGACTATTTCAAACCCACGCGCAACATGAACGCCGATGATGTGCTTTGGAGCTTCCAGCGCCAGCTGGACCCGAATCACCCGTGGCATAACAAATCTCTCGTGGGTTACCCGTATTTCGAAAGCATGGGTTTCAAGGAACTGCTCAAGAGCGTAGAGAAGACCGATGATCACACCGTCGTCTTTACCCTGACCCGTCCTGAAGCTCCGTTCCTGGCCGATCTGGGCATGGCATTCTCTTCAATCCACTCGAAGGAATACGCCGACCAGTTGCTCAAGTCCGGTAAAACTGAAGACCTCAACGCCAAGCCTATCGGCACTGGCCCATTCGTCTTCAATCGATATCAGAAAGATGCCCAGGCGCGCTTCAAGGCCAACCCGGACTACTTCCGCGGCAAGCCGGCGGTCGACCCGCTGATTCTGGCGATCACCACCGATAACAACGTGCGGCTGCAGAAGCTCAAGGCCAACGAATGTCAGATCGCGTTGTTCCCCAAGCCGGATGACATTCCAAGCATCAAGAAAGACCCGAACCTGAAGGTCGATGAACTGGCGGCGATGACCACCAGCTACACCGCATTGAACACCACTCGCAAATACATGAGCGATGCCCGGGTACGTCACGCGATCAACATCGCGTTCGACAAGGCCGGTTATACCGAAGCGCTGTTCGGCAAAGGCAATGCAGTCGTGGGCACCGGCCCGTATCCGCCGACCTTGCTGGGTTTCAGTGAAAAGCTGAAAAACCCACCGCGCGACCTGGATAAGGCGCGCGCCCTGCTCAAGGAAGCCGGCGTGCCGGAAGGCACCGAGTTCACCCTGTTCACCCGTAACGGCGGCGGCCCGACCAACCCCAACCCGATGCTGGGCGCCCAGCGTATGCAAGCAGACCTGGCCCAGATTGGCTTGAAAATCAATATCAAGGTCATGGAATGGGGCGAGATGCTCAAGCGTGCCAAAAACGGCGAACACGACATGGTTTCGGCAGGCTGGGTCGGTGATAACGGCGACCCGGATAACTTCCTCACCCCGAACCTGAGTTGCGATGCAGCCAAAAACGGCGAAAACTACGCCCGCTGGTGTAACAAAGAGTTTCAGGACTTGATCGACAAAGCCCGTGCAATCGCGGAACCGGCCGAACGGGCCGCGCTCTATGAACAAGCACAGGATGTCTTCGAAAAGGACCAACCCTGGCTTCCCATGGCTTACCCGAAACTGTTCACCGCCATGCGCAAGAACGTAGAAGGCTTCATCCAAAGCCCTCTGGGTACGAATAACTTCGCCACCACCCAGGTGAAGTAATAAGAAAAACGCTCGGCACCGTCGACATTGACGGTGCCGAACCTGCCTAACCGGCTGATTGAGGTACACACCAAGATGTTTAGTTTTATTGCCCGCCGACTGGGGTTATTGATCCCCACGTTCTTCGGCATCACGTTGCTGACCTTTGCGTTGATTCGCATGATTCCAGGCGACCCCGTAGAAGTCATGATGGGCGAGCGACGGGTTGACCCCGAAATGCACGCACAGGCAATGGAGCGCCTTGGCCTTAACAAGCCGCTGTATGCGCAATACCTGGACTATGTCGGCAAGCTCGCCCAGGGCGACCTTGGCGAATCGCTGCGCACCCGCACCAGCGTGTGGACCGAGTTCACCGCCCTCTTCCCCGCGACCCTGGAACTGTCCATGGCCGCCCTGTTGTTCGCCGGTATCCTGGGCCTGTTGGCCGGGGTGATCGCGGCCTTGAAACGAGGATCCCTGTTCGACCATGGGGTGATGGGCATCTCCCTGGCTGGCTATTCGATGCCGATCTTCTGGTGGGGCCTGATCCTGATCATGTTCTTCTCGGTAAGCCTGGGCTGGACCCCGGTTTCCGGGCGTATCGACCTGCTCTACGACATCGAGCCGCGCACCGGCTTCATGCTGATCGACACCCTGCTGGCCGACGAGCCGGACGCGTTCTGGGATGCGTTGCACCACCTGATCCTGCCGGCCATCGTGCTCGGCACCATCCCGCTGGCGGTAATCGCGCGGATGACCCGTTCGTCGATGCTCGAAGTGCTGCGTGAAGACTACATCCGTACCGCCAAGGCCAAGGGCCTGTCGCCAGCACGCGTGGTGTTCGTGCATGGCCTGCGCAACGCGCTGATCCCGGTACTTACCGTGGTCGGCCTGCAAGTCGGCACGCTGCTGGCCGGTGCGGTACTGACCGAAACCATCTTCTCGTGGCCCGGCATCGGCAAATGGCTGATCGAAGCCATTGGCGCGCGGGACTACCCGGTGGTGCAAAACGGCATCCTGCTGATCGCCTGCCTGGTGATCCTGGTGAACTTCGTGGTGGATATCCTCTACGGCTTCGCCAATCCACGCATCCGTCACCAGCGCTGAGATCATGACCATGACTACCTCTACTCCAGTGTCAGCAGTCGATCAGAGCCTGCTGTACCCGTCCCCGTACAAAGAATTCTGGCAAGCCTTCTCCAAGAATAAGGGCGCGGTGGCCGGCCTGCTGTTCATGTTGCTGATCGTGTTCTGCGCGATCTTCGCGCCCTGGGTTGCGCCGCATAACCCCAGCGAGCAATACCGCGACTTCCTGCTGACCCCGCCCGCCTGGCTGGAAGGTGGGCAGATGCAGTTCCTGCTCGGCACCGACGAATTGGGCCGTGACTTGCTCTCGCGCCTGATCCAGGGCTCGCGCCTGTCGTTACTGATCGGTTTGTCGTCGGTGGTGATGTCGCTGATCCCGGGTATCCTGCTGGGTCTGTTCGCCGGGTTCTTCCCGCGCTTGCTCGGCCCGACCATCATGCGCCTGATGGACATCATGCTGGCCTTGCCGTCGCTGCTGCTGGCCGTGGCGATTGTCGCCATCCTCGGCCCTGGCCTGATCAACACCGTGATCGCCATCGCCATCGTGTCGTTGCCGTCTTATGTCCGTCTGACCCGCGCTGCGGTAATGGGCGAGCTGAACCGCGACTACGTGACGGCCGCCCGCCTGGCCGGCGCCGGCCTGCCACGCCTGATGTTCATCACCGTGCTGCCTAACTGCATGGCGCCGCTGATCGTACAAGCGACCTTGAGCTTTTCCTCGGCGATTCTCGATGCCGCGGCCCTGGGCTTCCTCGGCCTTGGTGTACAACCGCCAACCCCGGAGTGGGGCACCATGCTGGCCTCGGCCCGTGACTACATCGAACGCGCCTGGTGGGTCGTGAGCCTGCCTGGCTTGACCATTTTGCTCAGCGTGCTGGCAATCAACTTGATGGGTGACGGCCTGCGCGATGCGCTGGACCCGAAACTCAAGAACGCCGCCTGAGGAGATTCCCATGTCACTGTTAGAAATCAAGAATCTCAACGTGCGCTTCGGCGACAAGACCGCCGTGCCGGTGGTCGATGGCCTCGACATTTCCGTCGACAAAGGCGAAGTACTGGCGATCGTTGGCGAGTCGGGTTCGGGCAAATCCGTGACCATGATGGCGCTGATGGGCCTGATCGAGCACCCCGGCATCGTCACCGCCGACGCCCTGAACTTCGACGGCAAGGACATGCTCAAGCTGAGCAACCGCCAGCGCCGCCAGATCGTCGGCAAAGACCTGGCGATGGTGTTCCAGGACCCGATGACCGCGCTGAACCCCAGCTACACCGTGGGTTTCCAGATCGAAGAAGTGCTGCGCCTGCATTTGAAAATGTCCGGCAAGCAAGCGCGCAAACGCGCCATCGAGCTATTGGAAAAGGTCGAGATCCCAGGCGCTGCCAGCCGTATGGATGCCTACCCACATCAACTGTCCGGTGGTATGAGCCAGCGCGTGGCAATCGCCATGGCGATTGCCGGCGAGCCCAAGCTGCTGATCGCCGATGAACCGACCACCGCATTGGACGTAACCATCCAGGCGCAGATCATGGAACTGCTGCTGGCCCTGCAGAAAGAGCAGGACATGGGCCTGGTGCTGATCACCCACGACCTCGCGGTGGTGGCCGAAACCGCCCAGCGCGTGTGCGTGATGTATGCCGGCCAGGCCGTGGAAGTCGGCCAGGTGCCGCAGTTGTTCGACATTCCGGCACACCCCTACAGCGAAGCGCTGCTCAAGGCGATTCCGGAACACAGTCTCGGTGCCACGCGCCTGGCCACGCTGCCAGGCATCGTGCCCGGTCGGTATGACCGTCCGCAGGGTTGCCTGCTGTCGCCGCGTTGCCCGTACGTACGTGATAACTGCCGCACCGAACGTCCGGCCCTCGATCCGAAAACCAACAGCCTCGCGCGTTGCTTCTACCCCTTGAACCAGGAGGTGGCGTAATGGCCGTCGTTCTTACCGCCCGCGACCTTACCCGTCACTACGAAGTGTCCCGTGGCCTGTTCAAGGGCCACGCCACGGTGCGTGCTCTCAATGGTGTGTCCTTCGAACTGGAGGCCGGCAAGACCCTCGCCGTCGTAGGCGAGTCGGGTTGCGGCAAATCCACCCTGGCCCGGGCCCTGACGCTGATTGAGGAGCCATCGTCGGGCTCGTTGAAAATCGCCGGGCAGGAAGTGGCCGGCGCCGACAAGGCCCAGCGCAAGCAATTGCGCAAAGACGTGCAGATGGTGTTCCAGAGTCCATATGCCTCGTTGAACCCACGCCAGAAAGTCGGTGATCAACTGGCGGAGCCGTTGCTGATCAACACCAATCTGTCCGCCGCCGAACGCCGTGAAAAAGTGCAGGCGATGATGAAGCAGGTGGGCCTGCGCCCTGAGCATTATCAGCGCTACCCGCACATGTTCTCCGGCGGCCAGCGCCAGCGCATCGCGTTGGCCCGGGCGATGATGCTGCAACCCAAAGTGCTGGTGGCGGATGAACCGACCTCGGCGTTGGACGTGTCGATCCAGGCCCAGGTGCTCAACCTGTTCATGGATCTGCAGCAGGAATTCAACACCGCCTACGTGTTCATTTCCCACAACCTGGCGGTGGTGCAACACGTCGCCGATGACGTGATGGTGATGTACCTCGGCCGCCCGGTTGAAGTGGGTCCCAAGGAAGACATCTACGCCCGCCCGCTGCACCCCTACACCCAGGCGTTGCTGTCGGCCACGCCGACCATTCACCCGGACCCGAACAAGCCGAAGATCAAGATCGTCGGCGAGTTGCCCAACCCGCTGAACCCGCCGCCTGGCTGCGCGTTCCATAAGCGTTGCCCGTATGCGACCGAGCGCTGCAGCAGGGAAGAGCCGTTGTTGCGGCCGTTGGATAATCGGCAGGTGGCGTGCCATTACGCGGAGCAATTCGTGGCCTAAAGCAACACAACCTCCCCCCCTGTAGGAGCGAGCAAGCTCGCTCCTACAGGGGCCGCGGTTTCAATGAGTTCCATCGCCCTTCCCGCCAGATTGCGCATCAGTCTGGCCGGAGGGGCTTTTTTTTGCGCGTCTGTAACAAAAAACATACCGCGCCTTTCACTGCCAAGAGCCTTGAAAACATTGAGCCAGAGCCATACGAAAAGTGTATAGATTGTAAATGACATTTACTTCTGTTTGAGAATCAATACCATTACGGCGCTAAGAGAGCGCTGGCTGCACGAAACCATTCAGACGCCTCTCGTTCAATCGCCCCCCCTAAAGGACTTTGTGGACATGTCGTCTCAATTCAGGCTCAGCCATCTATCGCTGGCGTTTATCGCTACCCTTTCGTCTCCCGCGCTGTTGGCGGAGAGTGTGGAAAAACAGCGCGACAAAGTGCCGATCGAAGCGACAGACCTGCCTGTAGACGGCACACCCCAGGCCTTGGTGCTGGAAGAGACACGAGTGCTGGGCACTGCCGCCGAAGAACTCAAGCAAGCCCCTGGCGTATCGATCATCACCGCCGAGGACATCAAAAAGCGTCCGCCCAGCAACGACCTGTCGGAGATCATTCGCCGCGAGCCAGGCGTCAACCTGACCGGCAACAGTTCCAGCGGCAGCCGCGGTAATAACCGTCAGATCGACCTGCGCGGCATGGGCCCGGAAAACACCCTGATCCTGATCGACGGTAAACCGTCGACCTCCCGCAACGCAGTGCGTTATGGCTGGAGTGGTGACCGTGACACCCGTGGGGAAACCAACTGGGTACCGGCCGAAGAAGTCGAGCGCATTGAAATCCTGCGTGGCCCGGCCGCCGCCCGTTACGGCTCCGGTGCCATGGGCGGGGTGATCAACATCATCACTAAACGCCCGACTGATCAGCTACACGGTTCGCTGACCGCCTACACCGCCTTCCCCGAAAATGACGCCGAAGGCGCGAGCAAACGTACCAACTTCAATCTCAGCGGCCCTTTGACCGACAGTCTCGCCTTCCGCGTCTATGGCGGACTGAACAAGACTGACGCCGATGACGCCGACATCAACCGCGCAGCCCAAGCGACTCCTGATTCGCTGGTGGCCGGTCGTGAAGGCGTGCGCAATAAAGACGTCAATGGCCTGCTGAGTTGGCAATTCACCCCGGAACAAACCCTCGACCTGGAAGCCAGCTACAGCCGCCAGGGCAATATTTTCGCCGGCGATACCATGCTTAACGGCGGTGGCGCATTCGTGGAAAGCCTGGTGGGCAAGGAAACCAGTGTGATTCAACGCAGCAGCTTCTCCGCCACGCACCGTGGCGAATTTGACTGGGGCTCGACCCTGGCCTCGCTGACCCACGACCTGACCCGCAACGAGCGCCTCAACGAAGGCCTGGCCGGTGCCGGCGAGGGTGCGCCTTCGGCAAGCGCCGGTCGTTTCGAATCACGCTTGCGCAATACCCGAGCCACCGCCGAGGTCAACCTGCCACTGAGCCTGGGCACCGAACAGGTGCTGACACTGGGCAGCGAATACCTCTACGAATCGATGAACGATCCCGGCTCGTTGCGTCCGCAAAGCTATGACCCGGGCACCGGCGGCGTCCCCGCCATCCCAGGGGTCAGCCGCAACAGCACCAAGACCACCGCATCGAGCTACGCCTTGTTTGCCGAGGACAACATCGAGTTGGGCAGCAAGACCATCATCACTCCAGGCCTGCGCTACGATGATCATGAAGAATACGGCGGCAACTGGAGCCCCAGCCTCAACGCCTCACACCAGTTGACCGATGAGCTGAGCCTCAAGGGCGGTATCGCCCGGGCCTACAAGACCCCGAACCTGTATCAGTCCAATCCCAACTACTTGCTCTACAGCCGTGGCAACGGTTGCAACGCCAGCGAAGCCAACATGGGCGGTTGCTACCTGGTGGGTAATCGGGACTTGAAGCCGGAAATCAGCGTCAACAAGGAAATCGGCCTGGCCTACGACAAGGGCAACTGGCGCACCAGCGCGACGTACTTCCGTAATGACTACAAGAACAAGATCAATGCCAGCAACGAGGCGGCGTTCCGCCTGGGCAATGGTCGCCGTGTACTGGAATGGGAAAACAGCGGGCCCGCGTTGGTGCAGGGGGTTGAAGGCAACTTGTTCGTGAGCCTGCGTGACGACCTGGACTGGAACACCAACCTGACCTACATGATCGACTCCAAGGACAAGGACACCGGCGAGCCGTTGAGCATCATCCCCAAGTACACCGTCAACACCACGCTGGACTGGCAAGCCACCGACAAACTGTCTTTCCAGGTCAGCGGCACTTACTACGGAAAACAGGAAGCGCCGACGCTCAACTCACGCAGCGCCAACAGCTATGACCGCAGCGCCCAGCAGGATGTCGACCCGTACGGCTTGATGGGCCTGAGCAGTGGCTATGAGTTCAGCAAAAACCTCAGCGTACGCGTCGGTATCAACAACCTGCTGGACAAGCGCCTGTCGCGCAAAGGCAACGCCGAGGATGCTGGAGCCCAGACTTACAATGAGCCAGGCCGGGCTTACTTTGCGTCGGTGACCACGTCGTTCTGATCCAGGGTTTGCGCCAATTTCCAGCCTAATAGAGATCAGAATGTGGGAGGGGCGAGCCCCCTCCCACATTTGACTGCATTTGAAGTCAATAAAAAGGGCGAAGCCATCATAGCTTCGCCCTTCTCTCTTCCGCCCAGACCTTAGTGGTGTTCGCGGGTCGCACGGAATTTCACATCCGGCCAGCGCTCTTCCATCAGCGCCAGGTTGACCCGCGTCGGGGCCAGGTAGGTCAGGTGACCACCGCCGTCGATCGCGAGGTTTTCCACGGCCTTGTTGGAGAACTCTTCCAACTTCTTCTTATCGCTGCAATCAATCCAGCGCGCCGAATACACGGTAATCGGCTCGTAGGAGCACTCCACCTTGTATTCCTCTTTCAAGCGGCTGGCGACCACGTCGAACTGCAGCACACCGACGGCGCCGAGGATGATGTCGTTGCTGCGCTCGGGGAAGAACACCTGGGTGGCGCCTTCTTCGGCCAATTGCTGCAAGCCCTGGCGCAGTTGCTTGGATTTGAGCGGGTCGCGCAGGCGTACGCGGCGGAACAGTTCCGGGGCGAAGTGCGGGATACCGGTAAAGCCCAGCGCTTCGCCTTCGGTGAAAGTGTCGCCGATCTGGATGGTGCCGTGGTTGTGCAGGCCGATGATATCGCCGGCGTAGGCTTCTTCGAGCTGTTCACGCTCGGAGGAGAAGAACGTCAGCGCATCGCCGATGCGCACGTCCTTGCCGGTGCGCACGTGGCGCATCTTCATGCCTTTTTCGTAGCGGCCCGAGCAGATACGCATGAAGGCGATACGGTCGCGGTGCTTGGGGTCCATGTTCGCCTGGATCTTGAACACGAAGCCGGTGAATTTCTCTTCGACCGGTTCCACGGTGCGTTCGTTGGCGACACGGGCCAGGGGTTTCGGCGCCCAGTTCACAACAGCGTCAAGCACATGGTCGACGCCGAAGTTGCCCAGGGCGGTGCCGAAGAACACCGGCGTCAGCTGGCCGTCGAGAAACTCCTGCTGGTTGAACTCATGGCAGGCGCCCTGCACCAGCTCCAGCTGGTCGACGAAACGGTCGTACTCGTCGCCCAGGTGAGCGCGGGCTTCGTCCGAATCGAGCTTTTCGATGATCTTGGTTTCGGTGCGTTCATGACCGTGACCGGCGGTGTAGACAATGATGTAGTCGTCGGCCAGGTGGTACACGCCCTTGAAATCGCGATAGCAACCGATCGGCCAGGTGATCGGCGCGGCCTTAATCTTCAGGACGGCTTCGATCTCATCCAGCAGCTCGATCGGGTCGCGGATATCGCGGTCGAGTTTGTTGATAAAGCTGACGATCGGGGTGTCACGCAGGCGGCAGACGTCCATCAGCGCGATGGTACGTGGCTCAACACCTTTACCGCCGTCGAGGACCATCAGCGCCGAGTCCACTGCAGTGAGGGTGCGATAGGTATCTTCAGAGAAGTCTTCGTGACCCGGAGTGTCGAGCAGGTTGACCATGTGGTCGCGATACGGGAACTGCATGACCGACGTGGTAATGGAAATACCCCGTTGCTTTTCCATTTCCATCCAGTCGGAGGTCGCATGGCGGTCGGATTTGCGCGATTTCACCGTGCCGGCCACCGCGATTGCCTTGCCCATCAGCAGGAGCTTTTCGGTGATGGTGGTTTTACCGGCATCGGGGTGGGAAATAATGGCGAAAGTGCGGCGTTTCGCGACTTCGGCGGCCTGGTGGGTCATGGGAAATCGCCTGGCAGGTGAGTCAAAAAAGGGCGGCGAGTATAGCGCAAACCCGAGGGTACAGACCACCGTTGAGCCTATTGGGGGTGGCTAAATGCGCCCAAGTGTGGAACCTTTTAAAAGGTCGAGACGTCCACTCCCCTGCTACCGCACTCGGAACAGGGCTGAAAAATCAGCTAGTTAGCCTGACGAGGCTGCGCTCATGGCTTGATCGCATACTGCATTGCCAGTATCGGCGAGCTGCTTTTCGCGAACTCATCGCCGACAGCCAGGAATGGCATTGCCGCTCGGAAATGTGTTCGCCGACAAAAGAAAAAAAGGAGTCCGCCTGTGGCTATTCGCTATGGCAAAGGGCTGATAGGAGGCGCGGTTGTCGTCGCGCTCCTGGCCCTGCTGGTCCACTGGATCGGCATCAACACGATCGAACTGTACCGCGACGATTTGTTGTTTTACCTGCAAGCTCATCTGATTCTCGTCCTAGTCTCCATGCTGGCAGCCCTGATTGTGGGCATCCCCGCCGGTATCCTGCTCAGCCGACCCAACATGGTCGGGCGCGCAGAACGTTTCATGCAAATCTTCAACATCGGCAACACCGTCCCTCCCCTGGCCGTACTGGCCATCGCCCTCGGCGTCCTCGGCATCGGCAGCGGCCCGGCCATCTTCGCGTTGTTCCTCGCCTCCTTGCTGCCCATCGTGCGCAACACCTACGAAGGCCTGAAGAATGTTCAGGGTTCCCTGAAGGAAGCCGCCACCGGCATCGGCATGACGCCGCGTCAGGTGCTGTTTCGCGTGGAACTGCCCAACGCCGTGCCGATCATCATCGGCGGTGTACGTGTGGCCCTGGCGATCAACGTCGGCACCGCACCGCTGGCGTTCCTGATTGGCGCCAACAGCCTGGGCAGCCTGATCTTCCCCGGCATTGCCCTGAACAACCAGCCGCAACTGCTGCTCGGCGCTGCATGCACCGCGCTGCTCGCCTTGCTGCTTGATGGCCTGGTGACCATGGCCAGCCGTCTCTGGCTGGAACGCGGGTTACGTCCGTCTTAAGGCTTGGCAAAGGAACTCACATGAAAAAACTAAGCTTGATATTAGGCTGCGTCCTGCTGTTCGCAGGTATCGCGCAAGCCGCCGAAAAACCCGTGATCCGCATCGGCGCACGGGTCTTCACCGAGCAGACCCTGCTGGCCGAAATCACCTCCCAGTACCTGCGCACCAAGGGCTATGACGCCCGCGTCACTGGCGGCCTGGGCAGCAACCTGGCGCGCAGTGCCCAGGAAAGCGGGCAACTGGATCTGATCTGGGAATACACCGGCGTCTCCCTGGTGGCCTACAACCACGTGGACGAGAAACTCGACAGCGAACAGTCCTACGCCCGGGTGAAAGAACTCGACGCGCAAAAAGGCTTGGTCTGGCTCTCGCCGTCGAAATTCAGCAACACCTACGCGCTGGCACTCCCGGAAAACGTGGCCAAGGAATTTCCGCAGATCAACAGCATCAGCGACCTGACCAAGGCGCTGGCCGAGGACACCAAGGAAAACCGCCTGGTGGCCCTCGACACCGAGTTCGCCAACCGTTCCGACGGCATGGGTGGCATGGTCAAGCTGTATGACATGAACCTCACGCGCAAAAACACTCGGCAGATGGACGCTGGCCTGGTCTACACCGCCCTGCGTAATGGCCAGGTGTTTGCCGGTTTGGTCTACACCACCGATGGCCGCCTGAACGCGTTCAAATTGAAACTGCTGGCCGACGACAAACATTACTTCCCGGACTACACCGCAGCTCCGGTGATCCGTCAGCAATATCTCGACCAGCATCCTCACTTGGCCGCAGAGCTCAAGCCCTTGGCCGAACTGTTCGACGACGCAACCATGCGCGAGCTGAACGCG
The DNA here is from genome assembly GCF_001439685.1 of Pseudomonas libanensis. GTDB lineage: Bacteria > Pseudomonadota > Gammaproteobacteria > Pseudomonadales > Pseudomonadaceae > Aquipseudomonas > Aquipseudomonas libanensis. The sequence goes on along the minus strand of NZ_JYLH01000014.1, from coordinate 148,141 downwards.
CGGGTCGACGTCGACCACGAAAGCCCGTCCGCTGTCGCCGCCGATTTCCTGCGCCAACATCCGATCAACTAAGAAGGAGAAGACATGGAATTCCTGAACGCCTTTTCCCATCTTGATTGGGCCCAAGTCCTGCACCTGACCTGGCAGCACATCACCCTGGTCGGCATCGCAGTGATCCTGGCGATTGTCGTCGGCGTGCCCCTGGGCGTGCTGATGACCCGTTTCCCGACCCTGGCCGGCCCTTTGCAAGCCAGCGCCACGGTACTGCTGACGGTGCCGTCCATCGCCCTGTTCGGCCTGCTGCTGCCCTTCTACTCCAAGTTCGGCCAGGGCCTGGGGCCGATGCCGGCGATTACCGCCGTGTTCCTCTACTCCCTGCTGCCGATTATGCGTAATACCTACCTCGCACTGACCGGCGTTGAGCCAGGCATTCGCGAAGCCGCACGCGGCATCGGCATGACCTTCGGCCAGCGCCTGCGCATGGTCGAGCTGCCTATCGCCGTGCCGGTGATCCTCGCCGGGGTGCGCACCGCCGTGGTGATGAACATCGGCGTGATGACCATCGCCGCCACCATCGGCGCCGGTGGCCTGGGTGTACTTATTCTGGCTTCCATCAGCCGCAGCGATATGTCGATGCTGATTGTCGGCGCCGTGCTGGTCAGCCTCCTGGCCATCTTCGCCGACCTGCTCCTGCAATGGCTGCAACGCTCGCTGACTCCAAAAGGATTGCTCAAATGATCGAACTTCAAAACCTGTCCAAGACTTTTCAAAGCAACGGCAAGACCATCACCGCCGTCAACGATGTAAGCCTGACCGTCAACGAAGGCGAGATTTGCGTATTCCTGGGGCCCTCGGGCTGCGGCAAGAGCACCACGTTGAAAATGATCAACCGCCTGATCAAGCCCAGCTCGGGCAAGATCCTGATCAATGGCGAAGACACCACCGACCTGGACGAAGTGACCCTGCGCCGCAACATCGGCTATGTGATCCAGCAGATCGGCCTGTTCCCCAACATGACCATCGAAGAGAACATTGTGGTGGTGCCCAAGCTGCTGGGTTGGGACAAGCAAAAATGCCACGACCGCGCCCGCGAGTTGATGAGCATGATCAAGCTGGAGCCCAAGCAGTACCTGCATCGCTACCCGCGTGAGCTGTCCGGCGGCCAGCAACAGCGCATCGGTGTGATCCGTGCCCTGGCGGCCGATGCGCCGCTGCTGCTGATGGATGAGCCGTTCGGCGCGGTCGACCCGATCAACCGCGAGATGATCCAGAACGAGTTCTTCGAGATGCAGCGCGCGTTGAACAAGACCGTGATCATGGTCAGCCACGACATCGACGAAGCGATCAAGCTGGGTGACAAGATCGCCATCTTCCGCGCCGGCAAGCTGCTGCAGATCGACCATCCGGACACGCTCCTGGCGCACCCGGCGGACGAATTCGTCAGCAACTTCGTGGGCCAGGACAGTACGCTCAAGCGCCTGCTGTTGGTGAAGGCCGAAGACGCGGCGGACAACGCCCCGTCGGTGAGCCCGGAAACGCCGGTGGCCGAAGCGCTGGAACTGATGGACGAACTGGACCGTCGCTACGTGGTAGTCACCTGTGCCGAGAACAAGGCGCTGGGTTATGTACGACGTCGCGACCTGCACCGTCAGACCGGTACCTGCGGCCAGTACCTGCGCGAGTTCAACGCCACGGCAGCGTATGACGAACACTTGCGCATCCTGCTGTCGCGCATGTACGAGTTCAACCGTTCGTGGTTGCCGGTGATGGATGCGGAGCGGGTGTTCCTTGGGGAAGTGACCCAGGAGTCGATTGCCGAGTACTTGAGCTCTGGCAAGTCCCGTGGTGGCAAGACCAGCATCGTGTCGCCTGCCGAGACTGCTTTGGCCTGATAGATCGCTATCGCAGGCAAGCCAGCTCCCACATTTGACTGCATTCATATGTTGGAATGCACTCCCCTGTGGGAGCTGGCTTGCCTGCGATGAATACACCGCAAATCCATCTGATTGGCCCCATCCGGGGAACATCAATCCGTCACACCGGTCGGTTACATAAGTAGCTGCACGCGGCCGCACGACGAACGCGTGCAAAAACGCGACATTTTTAGTTGATCCCACGCCCGCCAAGCCCTAAAGTTCGCGCCGAACGTCCATGCTGGAAACGATCCATCCGGCTCAAGTACTGACGACGAGACAGCAAGGCCAAGGGAAGCTTATCCCATGGCCTTTTTGCTTTCGGCGACATGCCTTGGGAAGTAGGCGAACCAAAGTGGGGATACGGAGGACGTTCAGTTGTACCCATTGATTAATATAGTTTGCCCCTAGGAGTCCCCCAGCATGTCGATCAACGTCGAAGACTATTTCGCGCGCGCCACTTTTGACAAAATGAAGGCGTTCGCCGACAAGCAAGAAACCCCGTTCGTGGTGATCGACACCGCGATGATCAGCCAGGCCTACGATGACCTGCGCGCCGGTTTCGAATTCGCCAAGGTGTATTACGCGGTCAAGGCCAACCCGGCCGTCGAGATCATCGACCTGTTGAAAGACAAGGGTTCGAGCTTCGACATCGCCTCGATCTACGAGCTGGACAAGGTCATGGACCGCGGCGTCAGCGCCGACCGTATCAGCTACGGCAACACCATCAAGAAATCCAGGGACATCCGTTACTTCTATGAGAAGGGCGTGCGCCTGTTCTCCACCGACTCCGAAGCCGACCTGCGCAACATCGCCAAGGCCGCGCCGGGATCGAAAGTGTATGTGCGCATCCTCACCGAAGGCTCGACCACTGCCGACTGGCCGTTGTCGCGCAAATTCGGCTGCCAGACCGACATGGCCATGGACCTGCTGATCCTCGCCCGCGACCTGGGCCTGGTGCCTTACGGCATCTCGTTCCACGTCGGTTCGCAACAGCGCGACATTAGCGTGTGGGACGCGGCCATCGCCAAGGTCAAGGTGATCTTCGAACGTTTGAAAGAAGAAGATGGCATCGAGCTGAAGCTGATCAACATGGGCGGCGGCTTCCCGGCCAACTACATCACTCGCACCAACAGCCTGGAAACCTACGCCGAAGAAATCATCCGTTTCCTCAAGGAAGATTTCGGCGACGACCTGCCGGAAATCATCCTGGAGCCAGGCCGTTCGTTGATCGCCAACGCCGGCATCCTGGTCAGTGAAGTGGTACTGGTTGCACGTAAATCGCGCACCGCCGTCGAGCGTTGGGTGTACACCGACGTGGGCAAGTTCTCCGGCCTGATCGAAACCATGGACGAAGCCATCAAGTTCCCGATCTGGACCGAGAAGAAAGGCGAAATGGAAGAAGTGGTCATCGCCGGCCCCACCTGCGACAGCGCCGATATCATGTACGAGAACTACAAGTACGGTTTGCCGTTGAACCTGGCGATTGGTGATCGTTTGTACTGGTTGTCGACTGGTGCCTACACCACCAGCTACAGCGCAGTTGAGTTCAATGGGTTTCCGCCGTTGAAATCGTTCTACGTGTAAGACGGTTATAACTAAAAAGCCCATGACGTTTCATGGGCTTTTTTTTGTCTGTGGTACGCGCCCTCATCGATCTTCGCGAACGTGCCACAACCGTAGAATATAGAGTGTCGACTGTTGAATTTCGTAGCGCATTTCGTAATGGCCGACTAAAAGTCTTCTTACGTCGCGCGGTGAAAACTCTTCAATTCTCTCACCGATGCGCGGATTACCGTGCAGCGTGTCAGGCGCTTGAGACAGTGACTGCACGATGCGGGCGGCAGCTTCGCGGTTTACAACAGAGAGGAAGTCATATAATCGAGCCAGGTCGGATAAGGCTTTACTTGTCCACCTCAGCTCCATCAGCGCGGTACCGGTAGCGGCGAATCGGTGCTCAGGCTATCTGCCCAGGCCAGCACTGCCTGGTGATCGATCACGCGCCCCGCATCTACATCTGCCATAGCCTCAAGCGTCAGCCGGCTGCGCTCTTCTTCTTGATCGACCCAATCAGCGAGGGCCTGTTTCACCACCCATCCGCGTGAGCGATCCATTCGCGCGGCCATCTGGTCAACTTTCTGAGCAAGGGCAGTGGGTATATGAGCTGTCATTACTTTGGTTTCGGCACCCATGAAAACTCTCTTTGCGGACAAATGACAAGCAAGCGATTAAAAATGATTCAAGCTTAATCATAGTGACTTAAGCCAGAGCTTCAACCTTTGGTCCTTGCCGTTCATCGCCAAACCGGAACACGTGAATGTGTAGAAACGGGTTCCTACAGCGTTTTCTCCAATTGGTCCGCGTGCTCTTGATAAGCCTCGGCCATGGCGCGAATCTGCGGGTCATTGGCCAGCGTTAGCGCCTTGTGCGCCGTTCGCAGGAACTTGAGATTCCCGCCTTCCAGCGCCTTGCGTAGCCATTCCAGCGCAGCGTCGATCTGGCCTCTGTCCGCCAGCACCGCCGCATAGCTGAACTGCCCCCGAAAATCCCCGGCTTCGGCGGAGCGCCGGTACCACTCAATGGCCGCTTCCAGATCCCTGGGGCAATGCTGGCCGTCTTCCAGATAACGCCCCACCAGGTTCATCGACTTGGCGTGGCCCTGCCCTGCGGCCTGGCGATAAAACGTCAGCGCTTGGGCCTGGTCTTGCATAACGCCGCGGCCGGTCGCCAAAAGGTTAGCGTAGTTGTACTGGCCCCAATCCAACCCCCCTTCGGCTGCCAGCCGATATTCCCGGGCTGCCGCTGCTTCATCGACGGCACAGCCCCAGCCATGCTCCAGGCAGCGCCCGGTCATATTGCGCGCCATCCAGTGCCCGCCCTGCGCCGCAATCTGGAACCAGCGCAGTGCCAGCGCCTCATCGCGTGCGATGCCGCGCCCTTCCAGCAGGATCTGCCCGAGCAACGCCTGGGCGTCGACCACGCCTTCCCTGGCTGCGATCAGGATCGCCTGGGCGGCGCGCACCGGGGAATCATCGAGCATGGACTGCAATTGCTCGACGTTGAGCACTTCCTGGCGACGCAATAAAAAGCCCATGTTCAGACCTCGACCCAGCGGCGCAGCAGGTTGTGGTAGGTGCCGGTGAGCTGGATCAGTGCCGGGTGGTCAGGAACGTCGCGGGTCAGTTGCTGGATCGCGCCGTCCATTTCGAACAGCAGGGTGCGCTGGCTGTCTTCGCGCACCAGGCTTTGGGTCCAGAAGAACGAAGCATAGCGGGCGCCACGGGTGACGGCGTTGACCTTGTGCAGGCTGGAGCCCGGGTACAGCACCATATCGCCGGCGGGCAGCTTGACCCGCTGCAGGCCGAAGGTGTCCTGGATTTCCAGTTCGCCGCCGTCGTATTCGTCCGGGTCGCTGAAGAACAGCGTGGACGACAGATCGGTACGCACACGTTCAGGGCTGCCTTTGGGTTGGCGTACGGCGTTGTCGATATGAAAGTCGAAACTGCCGCCGGCGGTGTAGCAGTTGAGCAGCGGCGGGAAGACTTTGTGCGGCAGCGCTGCCGACATGAACAATGGGTTGCTCCACAACCGTTCCAGCATGGCCGCGCCGATTTCCTTGGCCAACGGGTGGCCTTCGGGCAATTGCAGGTTGTGCTTGGCCTTGGCGGACTGATGCCCGGCAGTGATTTTGCCGTCGGCCCACTCGGTCTCTTCCAGAGCCTGGCGAATGCGCAGCACCTCCTCGCGAGAAAACAGGCCGGGAATGTGCAGCAACATGAGGCAATACCTGCAATCAGAGAGGCGCCAATAGTATTGATTCTTATCTACCCTGTAAAACCCGGAGACGAACGAGATTGCAAAAACCGTAAGAAAAAAGTGTAAAGAATGTAAATTCGATGCGAATAGCAATACCTCGCAATTGATACAAAGTCTTGTTGGCCCTATATTCCGCGGCCTCACATCCTTGGGGAAGGGACACGTCATGTCGCGCATTCTTATAAAAACACCAGCCAGTTCACCACGCATGCTGGCCTCGGCCATCGGTGTAGCCTTGAGTGCCAGCTCTGCTGCCCACCTGGCGCAGGCGGCGGAAAACACCGAGCAGAAAGGCGAGCGCAACCCTATCTCCCTTGGCGCCACCAATATCACCGGCCAGGAGCAGGACAACACCTCTTATCAGGTGGAAAAAGCCTCTTCTCAGAAATACACCGCACCATTGGTGGACACACCGCGCTCGGTCACCGTGGTGCCGCAACAAGTACTCAAGGACACTGCCGCTACCTCGTTGCAGGATGCCTTGCGCACCGTACCGGGCATTACCTTTGGTGCCGGTGAAGGTGGCAACCCCCAGGGCGACCGTCCGTTTATCCGCGGCTTTGACGCCCAGGGCGACACCTACCTGGATGGCGTGCGCGATACCGGCGGCCAGAGCCGCGAGATCTTCGACATCGAGTCGATCGAGGTCAGCAAAGGCCCGAACTCCTCGTTCGGCGGCCGTGGCTCGGCCGGTGGCAGCCTCAACCTGGTGAGCAAGACCCCACAAGCGCGGGACTTCACCAACGGCGGCTTCACCTACGGTTCCGACCAGACCCGCCGCTACGTGCTCGACGTCAACCGCCAGTTCCTCGACGACAGCGCCGCCTTCCGCCTGAACCTGATGAGCCACGAACAAAACGTTGCCGGCCGCGATGCGGTGAATTACGACCGCTGGGGCGTGGCACCGTCGTTGACCTTTGGCCTGGGCACGCCAACCCGCGTGAACCTCAGCTACTACCATATGGAAAGCGATGACCTGCCGGATTCGGGGATTCCCTATGGCTATGGTTCGTCGACTGCTACTGCCCACGTGCACGACAAGCCCACCGATGGCGGCGACAGCAACAATTTCTACGGTTTGAAAAGCCGCGACTTCCGTAAGACTCGCGCTGATATCAGTACGTTCTCTATCGAGCACGACCTGAACGACAACATGACCTTGAAAAACACCCTGCGTCACGGCAGCACCGGCCAGGACTATGTGCTGACCCAACCGGATGACAGCAAACTCAACGTCAACAAATTCGGCACCGTATGGCGTCGCGCTAACAGCCGCGTGTCCACGACCACCACGACCACCAACCAGACCGACCTGTTCGGCAGCTTCCAGGCCCTGGGCTTCAAGCACAGCTACTCCACCGGCCTGGAATTCACCGGCGAAGAAACCCGCGTCAGCGGCTACACCGTCAGCCCCAATGCCAACCCGGTGTGCAACCCGGCCAAGGGCGGCGTGGGCGGCCAGTGCACCTCGCTCAGCAACCCGAACCCGGACGACGCCTGGAACGGCAGTGTCGCGCGCAACTACAACGGCACCAACACCAAGGCCACCAGCCGCGCCGCCTATGTGTTCGACACCATCGAGCTGGATCCGAAATGGCTGCTGAACGTCGGCCTGCGCTACGACACCTTCGATACCGAAGCCAACACCAACGCCACTACCGGACGCACCAAGATCAAGGATGACAGCCAGTTCTTCAACTGGCAGGCCGGCCTGGTCTGGAAGCCTTTGGAAAACGGCAGCATCTACGCCTCCTATGCCACCTCGGCCTCACCAGCTGGTGGCCTGGTAGGTGAAGGCGCCGACGGTAACCCATTGTCTGCCGGTGCCGCCACAAGCGACTTGCAGCCTGAAGAAACCGTCAACTACGAACTGGGCACCAAGTGGGATCTGTTCCATGATCGTCTGTCCCTGTCCGCTGCCGTGTTCCGTACCGAGAAGAAAAACACACGTATCCTGGTGGACGCCCTCACCTACGAGAACGGCGGCGAGTCCCAAGTCGATGGCGTAGAGTTGTCGGCCAGCGGCAAGCTCACCGATCACTGGCAAGTGTTCGCCGGCTACACCTACCTGGACAGCGAGTTGGTCAAGTCCGGCCTCAACGGGCGTAACGGTGTGGTAAGCGCCGGCTCCAACAAAGGCAACCAGATGCCCAACACGCCGAAGAACTCCTTCAGCCTGTGGACCACCTACGACATCACGCCCAAGCTGACCGTCGGCGGCGGCGCGTTCTACGTCGACGAGGTTTATGGCGATGCCGGCAACACCGTGTACGTGCCGTCCTACACCCGCTATGACGCCATGGCCAGCTACAAGCTGACCAAGAACGTCGACCTGCAACTGAACGTGCAGAACCTTACCGACAAGACCTACTACGACAAGGCCTACTCGGCGCACTTCGCCAACCAGGCGGCCGGTCGTACAGCGCTGTTGACCACCAGTTTCCACTTCTAAAAGCAGTCAATGCCTGCCCCAAGGCCCCACGCATCGGATGCGTGGGGCTTTTGTGTGTAAAACAGAATTTTTCTCGTTAACCCACGGCATAATGCGCGCCGTGAAATAGATATCCAGATGAGCGAGGCGGTGCGACGTGTTGAAGAAAACCCTGTTCCAGTTGCACTGGTTTTTCGGCATCACTGCCGGGCTGGTGCTGGCCTTGATGGGGGTCACCGGGGCGGCGTACTCGTTCCAGGATGAAATCCTGCGGGCACTCAACCCCACCGTCTTGAGCGTACAGAAGCGCGAGGCCGGTGTGCTGCCGCCTGCCGAACTGGTGCGCAAGCTGGAGGCCGCCGAAGGCAAGAGCGTCGCGATGCTGTGGGTGGAAAGCGACAGCGGCAACGCTGCCCGAGTGTCCTTCACCCCGCCGCCGGGAGAGCGCCGTGGCCAGATGCGTTACTTCGACCCCTACACCGGCGACTACCTGGGCGACGCCGTCGGCCAGGATGTGTTCGGTTTTATCCTGCAACTGCATCGCTTCCTCGCCATCGGCGACACCGGGCGCAACATCACTGGCGCCTGCACCCTGATCCTGGTGTTTTTCTGCCTTTCCGGCCTGTATCTGCGCTGGCCGCGCCAGGTAAAAAGCTGGCGCGCATGGTTGACCCTGGACTGGCGCAAGAAGGGCCGCAGTTTCAATTGGGACCTGCATTCGGTATTCGGCACCTGGTGCCTGCTGTTTTACCTGCTGGCGGCGCTGACCGGGCTGTATTGGTCCTACGACTGGTATAACCAGGGCGTGACCAAACTGCTCTCCGACGCGCCGCAAAACGAGCGCATGCGCAAACGCGGCCCGCCACCGGCCGGCCCTGCTCCGGTAGCCAACTACGACGCGATCTGGAGCAGCATCTACAGCAGCGCCGGCCCCGACCTGAGTGCCTACAACATCCGCATGCCGGCCGTCGCCGGGCAGCCGGCCACTGTGTATTACCTGCTCAAAGACTCGCCCCATGACCGTGCGCTGAACCAGATCAACCTGGACCCGGCCACCGGCGAGGTCAAATCCCACGAGCGCTACGCCAGCAAGAGCCTCAAGTCGCAATTACTGACCAGTGTCTATGCGCTGCACACCGGCAGTTATTTCGGCCTGCCCGGGCGCATCATCCTCACCGTCAGCTCGCTGCTCATGCCGTTGTTCTTTATCACCGGATGGCTGCTGTACCTCGACCGCCGCCGCAAGAAGCGCCAGGTACGTGACGCCCGCAAGGGCCTGACGGCCAATCACAGCAATGCGCCGGCCTGGCTGATCGGTTTTGCCAGCCAGAGCGGCTTTGCCGAACAGCTCGCATGGCAAACGGCTGGCCAGTTGCAAGCGGCGGGCCTGCCGGTGAAGGTGCAGCCCCTGGGTAGCCTCAGCCAAGACGACTTGAGCCAATCGGAACATGCGTTGTTCGTGGTCAGCACTTTCGGCGACGGCGAAGCGCCTGACAACGCGCGTGGTTTTGAGCGCAGCGTGCTCGGTCAGAACTTACCGCTCAAAGGCTTGAACTACTCGGTACTGGCCCTGGGTGATCGCCAATATGAACACTTCTGCGGCTTTGCCCGACGCCTGCATTTCTGGCTGACCAACCAGGGCGGTAACGCCCTGTTCGCCCCGGTGGAAGTCGACAACGGCGACACTGAGGCCTTGCTGACCTGGCAACAGCAACTCGGACAACTCACCGGTCACGCGCCAGCGGCGGCTTGGCAACCCGCCCAGTATGAAACCTGGACACTGAGCCAACGCACCCTGCTCAACCCTGGCAGCGTCGGCGCCGACGTCTATCTGCTGGGCCTCACGCCGCCCACGGCGCAAAGCTGGCAGGCCGGTGACCTAGTGGAAATCCTGCCGCGCAACTGCCCCTGGGCCATTGATCACTTCCTCCACGGCCTGGGCCTGGCCGGCAGCGATGGCGTGCTGATCGACGGCCTGGCGCACACTCTCGACCAAGCCTTGGCCACCCGCCAATTGCCGGATAACCGCACGCATTTGGTCGGCCTGCATGCCCAAGCCCTGGTGAACGCACTGGTGCCCCTGGGCATGCGCGAATACTCCATCGCCTCGATCACCAGCGATGGCGTGCTGGAGCTGATCGTGCGCCAGGAACGCCACGCCGATGGAAGCCTGGGCCTCGGCTCAGGCTGGCTGACGGAACACGCGGCCATCGGTTCGGGCATCAGTCTGCGGCTGCGCCGCAACAGCGGCTTCCATCTGCCGGATGCGCCGGTGCCGCTGATCCTGCTGGGCAACGGCACCGGCCTGGCGGGCTTGCGCAGCTTGCTCAAGGCACGCATCGCCGCTGGCCAGCAGCGCAACTGGCTGCTGTTTGGCGAGCGCCAGATCGCCCATGACTACCTGTGCCAGGGCGAACTGCAAGGCTGGCTCGCCAGTGGCGACCTGGCCCTGCTCGACCTGGCGTTTTCCCGGGATCAGGAAGAGAAGATCTACGTACAGGACCGCCTGCGCGAATCGGCCGATGTGCTGCGTAAATGGCTGGCGGACGGCGCGGCGATTTATGTGTGTGGCAGTCTGCAAGGGATGGCGACGGGGGTGGATCAGGCGTTGGTGGATATCCTGGGCAATGAGGCGGTGGAGCGCTTGATTGAACAGGGCCGCTATCGCCGGGATGTGTACTGAGATTTTGTTGGTCCTGATCGTTCCCACGCTTCGCGTGGGAACGATCATCTACTCCAGGTCAGACGGGTTGCAGCTTTTGTTCGAACACTGAGACCCCATCCAGATCCCGCAGAATCACGGTCAACTCCGCCGTCTGCCCGTCAATCTGCACCTCGCCAAAAAACTGAAAACCGGCAAACGGCGAAGTGTTTTGCGCAGGCGGCGCCTTCTCGAACACCACTTGCGGGCCAAAGGTTTTATCCAGCGGATTAGGCCCGAAACTCCCGGCATTCAACGGGCCCGCGACAAACTCCCAGAACGGCTCGAAATCCTGGAACGCCGCCCGGTCCGGATGGTAGTGATGCGCCGCGCAATAGTGCACATCAGCGGTCAACCACACATGGTTGCGTACCTTTTGCGCATGCAGAAAACCAAGCAGTTCGGCAATCTCCAACTCGCGTCCTTGCGCCGGGCCGGAGTCGCCGTTGGCGATGGCTTCCCAACGCGGCACGCCTGGGCTTACTTCACCGTCGGGCACGCCCAGGCCGATGGGCATGTCGGCGGCTATCACCTTCCACTGCGCTTGCGACACCTTGAGTTCACGCTTGAGCCAATCCAGCTGTTCGCGACCGAGAAAGGGTTTTTCACCGCCCAGGTTGTCGTCATTCGGCCCACGGTAGCTGCGCATATCCAGCACAAATACATCCAGCAGCGGTCCATAACTGAGCTTGCGATAAATACGCCCACCACCGTCGGCACTCTGCCGCCGCATGGGTGAATACTCCAGCCAGGCCTGGCGAGCGCGACCGACAAGGGTGTTGATATCGCGGGTCTGGTAACGCTCGTCCAACTGCTTGCTGGACGACCAGTTATTAATCACCTCGTGATCGTCCCACTGCCAGATCTGCGGCACTTCGGCATTGAAGCGGCGCACGTTCTCATCCAGCAGGTTGTAGCGGTAATTGCCGCGATACTCATCCAGGGTCTCGGCGACTTTGCTTTTGGCCTCGGTGGTGATGTTGCGCCAGATGCGCCCGCCTTCGGTGGCCAGTTGTGCAGGCACCGGGCCGTCGGCGTAGATGGTGTCGCCGCTGTGGATAAAGAAGTCCGGCAGGCGCAGGCGCATGGCTTCATAGATGCGCATACCACCGATGTCCGGGTTGATACCGAAGCCTTGGCCGACGGTGTCGCCGCTCCACACAAAGCGGATGTCGCGGCGCTGTTGCGGCACGCTGCGCAAGTGGCCGAACCAGGGTTCGCTGGCGACACCGGTCTGGGCATCTTCGAAATGCACGCGATAGAAAATCGCCTGGTCCACCGGTAAACCGGTGAGTTCCACACGGGCGGTAAAGTCGGTGCGGCTGTCGGCCAGGGCCGAGATAAACTTGCGCGGGTTGCTGAACACACTGCGGGTGTCCCACTCCACCACCATCTTCGCCGGGCGGTCGCTGCGGCTCCAGATCATCGCACGGTCGCCGAGCAGGTCGCCGGACTGCACTCCGTCAGTGAGTTGCGGCCGGTCCTTCACCGAAGCGATCACCGCCGGGGCCAGGCCCGGCAACAACAGCCCGGCGCCCACGGCTTGCATCACACGGCGACGGCTGAGATCGAAGTGGCTCATGCAGGTGCCCTCTTGAGTATCAAAAGGCTCACTAAAGCATGCGGGGATGAAGCAGATATGACACCGTCCTTACAGCCAATGAGAACTCAAATATGGGATGGGGCAAGCCCCCTCCCACATTTTGTACCTCATCAGCCCTTGGCAGCAGTGACCGTCAGCTCCACAGCTTCCGGTCGCTTAAGCAGCGCATACACCAACCCCGTCAACACACTGCCCGCCACAATCGCCAGCAAATACATCAATGCATGGTTCATCGCATTCGGGATCACCAGCACAAACAAGCCGCCGTGGGGCGCGGCGAGTTTGCAGCCAAAATACATCGACAGCGCACCGGTCAAGGCGCCACCGGCAATGCTGGCCGGGATCACCCGCAGCGGGTCTTTGGCCGCGAACGGGATCGCGCCTTCGGAGATAAAGCACAGGCCCAGGACCATCGCGGCCTTGCCGGCTTCGCGTTCGGTCTGGGCGAACTTGCGCCGGGCGAGCAAGGTGGCGATGCCCATGCCAATCGGCGGCACCATGCCGGCAGCCATGGTCGCGGCCATCGGCGCACCACTCGACGCCGCCAACAGGCCGACGGAAAACGCATACGCCGCCTTGTTGATCGGTCCACCCAAGTCCACGCACATCATGCCGCCGAGCAAAATACCCAGCAGCACCGCGTTGGTGGTGCCCATGGTGCTGAGAAAATCAGTCAGGCCGGACAGCAACCGGGCGACCGGCGGGCCGACCAGGTAGATCATCACCAGACCGGTGAACAAGCTCGCCAGCAACGGGATGATCAGGATCGGCTTGAGCGCCTCCAGGCTCTGGGGCAGTCGTACCGCACGGCTGATCAACTTGACGCAGTAGCCCGCAACGAAACCCGCCAGGATGCCGCCGATAAAGCCCGCGCCCAGCGTACCCGCCAGCAACCCGCCGATCATGCCCGGCGCCAGGCCAGGGCGGTCAGCGATCGAATAGGCGATGTAGCCCGCCAACAGGGGCACCATCAGCAGGAACGCCTGGTCACCGACGCTTTTCAGCGCTGCCGCCAAGGTGCCCGGCTGCTCGAACGCATGGATGCCGAACACGAATGACAAGGCGATCAGCAAGCCCCCCGCCACCACCATCGGCAACATGTACGACACGCCGGTGAGCAAGTGTTTGTAGACGCCGGTTTTCTCCGATTTGGCCGGCGCGCCGCTGGCTGCGCTTTCCACTGCGCCTTCGGCCAGGGCCTTGTTGAGGATGGCTTCGGATTGCTTGAGGGCAATACCGGTGCCACAGCGGTAGATCTTCTTGCCGGCAAAACGCTCGGTAGCGACTTCGATATCGGCCGCCAGCAACACCACGTCGGCATTGGCGATGGCTTCCGGGCTCAACGGCGTGCGGGCGCCCACCGAGCCCTGGGTCTCGACCTGCAAGTCATAACCCAGGCGCTTGGCGGCCTGCTGCAACGCTTCGGCGGCCATGAAGGTGTGGGCCACGCCCGTCGGGCAGGCGGTAATTGCGACGATACGCGGCGCATGCTTCGCGGCCAGCGGGGCGTCGTTGGCGACATACACCTGGGCTTCTTCGGCGCCGCGGCGCAATACGGCCTCGACATCCGCCAGCGCCTGGGCCGGCGTGGTCTGGAACACGCGCTTGCCGACAAAACGCTGCATGTCCACCGGCGTGCTGCTGACCAACAACACCCATTCAGCGTCATCGAGGGTGGCCTGGGACAACTGGCGCTCCGGGCGCTGCACGTCGACGACTTCGACACTGGTGTGCAAGCCCATGCGCTGGGCGGCGGCGTCCAACAAGCGGGCGCACAGCACACTGGTGACCATGCCGTTGGGGCAGGCGGTAACAATGGCTAACTTCATCACAAACCCTCTTATTGTTTTGTCAGGACGCGTACATCGACGCCGCTTTCAAGGTGCGCCAACTGCGCGTCATCGCTGATGCCAAAGCCGATCTGCGTTACCGCCATCGCGGCAATCGCCGTGGCACGGCGCAGGGTCTGTTCGGCTGCTTCGTCGCTGAGCAAGCCGTGAAGCATGCCGGCCAACAGCGAGTCGCCGGCGCCCACGGTGCTGGCCACCGTCACCTTGGGCGGCGTGGCGTGCAGCGCTGCACCTGGGCGGTACCAGGTCACACCCGCAGCGCCGTCGGAGACCACCACATGTTCGACGCCCTGCTGATGCAGTTGGCTGATGGCATCGGTGGCATTATCCAAGGCTTCGGCCAGCTCTTCGGTATTGGGCTTGACCAGCCACGGCCCGGCCTGCAAACCGGTGCGCAACGCTTCTCCACTGGTGTCCAGGGCGACTTTCAAACCGAGGCCTTTCAACTGCTGCAACAGCCCTTGAAACCACTGTGGGCTGACGCCGCGCGGCAAGCTGCCGGCCACCACCACCGCGTCGAATTGCGGGCCAATCATTGCGACCCTCTCGAGCAGTGCGTTCTGCGCCTCTTCACTCACCAGCGGTCCCGGCGCATTGATGTCGGTGACCCGCCCATCCTGCTCGGCAATCTTGATATTGCTGCGGGTTTCGCCGGGCACGCGAACGAACGCATCGCCAAATCCACGGCGGCTGATCAGCGCATCGAAAGCCTGGGGGTTCGCCTCACCAAGAAACCCGCCAACGCTGACGTCATGGCCCAGGTCCGCCAGCACTTGCGCCACGTTCACGCCCTTGCCCGCTGCATGGGTGAGCATCGCTTCACTGCGATTGACTGCACCCGGTTCCAGGCGCGCCAGGCGCACCGTGAGGTCCAACGCCGGGTTCAGCGTCAGGGTCAGAATCTTCGCCATTTACACGGCCTCCACAAGGGCACGCACCTCGGCAGGCGAACCCACCGCCAGTGCCTGTTGCGCCAGGCCCTGGGCCTCGCTCAGACTGAATTCACGCACCCGCGCCTTCACTTCAGGAATGCTGCGGGCCGACACACTCAACTCATCCACACCCAGGCCGACCAGCACCGGCACGGCCAATGGGTCCGCCGCCAACTCGCCGCAGACGCCGACCCATTTGCCGTGGGCATGGGCGGCGCGCACGGTGATGTCGATCAGTTGCAACACCGCCGGGTGCAGGCCGTCGGCCTGGGCTGACAGGGTCGGGTGACCACGGTCGATGGCCAGGGTGTACTGGGTCAGGTCATTGGTGCCGACGCTGAAGAAGTCCACTTCCTTGGCCAGCACCGGCGCCAGCAAGGCGGCTGACGGTACTTCAATCATGATGCCCAATTGCAAATCAGCCACCGGGATTTCCAGGCGCAGGCGCTCGGTCATGTCCCGGGCTGCGCGCCATTCATCCACGCTGCCGACCATGGGAAACATGATGCGCAACGGCCGGTTATCCGCCGAACGCAGCAGCGCACGCAGTTGCGCTTCCATGATCTTGGGGCGCTGCAAGGTCAGGCGAATGCCGCGTACGCCAAGAAAGGGGTTTTCCTCTTCGGCGATAGGCCAATACGGCAAAGGCTTATCGCCGCCCACATCGAGGGTGCGCACTACCAGCGGGCGCCCGTCGAGGCCGTCGAGCACGCGACGGTATTCGGCCTCCTGGGTGGCTTCGTCCGGCGCTTGGGGATGGGCCATGAAAATCAGTTCGGTGCGCAGCAGGCCAATGCCTTCGGCGCCCTGCTCCACCGCACTGGCCACCCCGGCGCTTTCGCCGATATTGGCGAACACTTCCACGGCGTGACCGTCACGGGTCAGCGCCGGTTCGTGGCGTTGGGCCGACGCCGCCTGCAAGCGTTGCTCGCGGGTATCGCGCTCGGCCACGGCCCGTTGCAGGGTGGCGGCGTCCGGGTCGACATGCAGGCGACCGCGCTGGCCGTCGAGCAACAGCGGTGTGCCGGCGTTCAGCAACAACACCGCAGCGCCTGCGCCGACCAAGGCAGGAATGCCCAGGGCGCGAGCGACGATGGCGCTGTGGGCGGTGGCACCGCCGCGAGCGGTAAGGATACCGGCGACGCGGGCCGGGTCCAGGCGCGCCACGTCCGAAGGGCCGACTTCATCCATCACCAGGATGTAGGGCTCGCTGGGCTCCTGGACGGTTTCGACACCGCACAGCTGCGCCAGCACTCGACGGCCGATATCGCGCAGGTCGGCGGCGCGCTCGGCCAGCAGGGCGTCCTGCAACGCTTCCTGCTGTTTGGCGGCAGCCTCGATCACGCTCATCCAGGCGGCTTCGGCGCTTTCGCCCTGCTTGAGGCGGGTGTCGACTTCGTCGGTCAGTTCCGGGTCGTCGAGCATTTCCTGGTGGGTGATGAAAATCTCGCGGATGGCCTTGGCCAGGCTGCGTTCGATCAGGCCCTGGATATCCTGGCGCACCTCGTTCAAGGCCGTGTGCAGGCGCTGGCGCTCAATCGCGGCAGACTCACCGCGCAGGGGGTAATCAAACAGTTGTGGAATCTGGATATGGGCCGGGCCGATGGCGATGCCCGGCGCGGCGGCGATGGCCTGGAGCTGGCTACCACTGAGCGGCGCGCTGAGTACCGGCTCGACATCGACCTGGGCAGGTTGGGCGCTTACGCTCGGCAATGGCTCGACGTCTTCGCCAAGGCCCTCTTCGATCGCGGCCAACAGCGCGGGCAATGCGTCGCCGGCAATCGTCGGCTCGGCAACGAATTCCAGTACCTGGCCGCGACGCGCACCAAGGCTGAGCAACTTGCTCAAGCTTTTGACCGACACGGCGCCCACCGGGCCATCGATGATACGCACACGGATATCGCCATCGAAACTCTTCGCCAATTGCGCGAGGATCTTCGCCGGGCGCGCATGCAGGCCATGGGCGTTGGCCAGGGTAATGCGGGCGCTGGGCCAGTCCGCAGGCAGTTCGCCGCCCAGCACTTCCAGCACCGCACGGCTGCTGGTGGCACGCCCCAGTTCCTGGCCGCGCCCTTCAATCAACAAGGCACACAGGCGTTCAAGCAGGGCTTGGTGGGCTTCACCGAGGCTCGCCAGGCAGAACAGGCCGTGCAGGGGCTGGCCGAGGTAGCGCATGGGTTTGTCCGGCGTGACAAACGCCAGGCCCGGGCGCTTGACCGTCTGCTCGCTGTGCAACCACCACAAGCCATCGCCCAGGGGCAGCGCGTCAACTTGTTGCAGCACTGCTGCAAAACCATTGCTCACGCAGTCGGCCTGGCGCAGCAGCCTTGCGCCGCGCCATACCAACTCTTCAAAATCATCGGCAGACACGCCCAGGCTGATCATCTGCGCATCCAGCGCCAGCTCCTGGGGCGCGCCTTGCAACAGCTTCAACAAGGCTTCGGCGCTGCCGGCCCGACGTAGTGCCTGGCCCAAATCGGTTTCACCGAGGGCGCGGGTCAGCAGTTGCAGCAGCCGCAGGTGCTCGTCGGATTTAGCCGCGATGCCAATCGCCAGGTAGACCACCTGGCCGTCGCCCCAGTCCACCCCTTCGGGGAACTGCAGCAGGCGCACACCGGTGGAAAATACCTGGTCGCGGGTTTCTGGCGTGCCGTGGGGAATGGCGATGCCCTGGCCGAGAAAAGTCGAACCTTGGGCCTCACGGGCTTGCAAGCCACTGAGATAACCCTCGGCAACCAGGCCGTCGGCCACCAATTTGTCAGCGAGCAGGTGCAAGGCAGCAGACTTATCCACAGCCACCTGGCCCATGGATATCTGCTCTACGGTGAGCTCAAGCATGCCGTTCTCCTAGTTAGTGCGATGTGCGCACTAGGTATTGTTTTGAATTAATCAGCGCGAGACGTTCAAAAATAACTGACTGAGTGGTCAATTGGCAGTGGTCACTCAGTGGCGAACATCGTAAAAATACGCCTGCTGAAACGTTTAATCTAGAATTTATGGCAGATTACGCGTTAATTGCGCAAGCTAGAAGGGCCGCTCGGCGCTTGCTCTGGGACATTGGTCATAGGCTGGAATCGGTTACGATTGGACAAAATGTCGGGGCACGCGCTAAAAAACAAGGAAATCCCGGATTGAAACTCAGTGATATCGCACGTCTGGCCGGTGTGTCCGTGACCACCGCCAGCTATGTCATCAATGGCAAGGCCGAACAGCAACGCATCAGCAATGCAACCGTTGAGCGTGTGCGCGCCGTGGTCCAGGCCCATGGCTTTACGCCCAATCCCCAAGCCGCCGGGCTGCGCAGCCGGCACACGCGCACTCTGGGGTTCATCCTGCCCGACCTGGAAAACCCCAGTTACGCACGCATCGCCAAGCTGCTGGAACAAGGTGCACGGGCGCGGGGCTACCAGTTGCTGATTGCCAGTTCCGATGACGAAGCCGCCAGCGAACGCCAACTGCTGCAACTGTTCCGTGCGCGGCGTTGCGATGCGTTGTTCGTCGCCAGTTGCCTGCCAGCCTCGGATGACAGCTATCGCGAGCTGCAAGCCAAGGGGTTGCCGGTGATCGCCATCGACCGGGTCATGGAGCCAAGTCAATTCTGCTCGGTGGTCAGTGATGACCGCCAGGCCTGCCAGCAACTCACCAGCAGCCTGCTGCAATCGCTTCCCAAGCAAATCGCGCTGATCGGCGCACGCCCCGAGTTGAGCATCAGCCAGGAGCGTACAGCAGGCTTCCGTGAAGCGCTGCAAGGCTTCACCGGCGAAGTGATCATCGAACAGGGCGAAGCCTTCAGCCGTGACTGCGGCCGACAGTTGATGGAACAACTGCTGCAACGCCTGGGCCATTTGCCCGACGCGCTGGCGACGACATCCTACGTACTGCTGCAAGGCGTGTTCGACGCACTGCATGACTTCCCCCTCAGGTCGCGCCCCCTGCGCCTGGGCACCTTCGGCGATACCCAACTGCTGGATTTCCTGCCACTGCCGGTCAACGCCATGGCCCAGCAACACCAGTTGATCGCCGAGACCGCCCTGCGCCTGGCCCTGGCCGCCATTGAGGAAGAACAGTATCAACCGGGCGTGCACGCCATTGGCCGAACCTTCAAGCAGCGTATTCACGAGGCCTGAGCGTGGAGCTGATCGACACCCACACCCACCTGGACTTCGCGGATTTCGACCACGACCGCTCGCAAGTCCTCGCCCATAGTCGTCAACTTGGCGTACGGCGCATGGTGGTGTTGGGCGTATACCAGAAAAATTGGCAGCGGCTGTGGGATTTGGTACAGGAGGACGACGACTTGTTCGCGGCCTTCGGCATGCACCCGGTGTATCTCGACGAACATCGCCCCGGCGACCTGCTGGAGCTGGGTGAATGGTTGACGCGCCTGCACGGCCACCGGCAACTGTGCGCGGTGGGCGAAATCGGCCTGGATTACTTTCTTGAGCAACTGGACCGCGAGCAGCAGCAAAGCCTGTTTGAGGCCCAGCTGAAACTTGCGGTGGATTTCCAACTGCCGGCCTTGCTGCATGTACGCCGCAGCCACGCCGCCGTGATTGCCACCCTCAAGCGCATCCGCCTGCCACGGGGCGGGATCATCCATGCGTTCGCCGGCAGCGCCGAGGAGGCCCGCGAGTACATCAAGCTCGGTTTCAAACTTGGCCTGGGCGGCGCCGCCACCTGGCCCCAGGCCCTGCGCATGCACAAGGTGCTTGCCCAGTTGCCCCTTGACGCTGTTGTGCTGGAAACCGATTCGCCGGATATGGCCCCGGCCATGTATCCCAACCAGCGCAACAGCCCGCAGCACCTGCCGGACATCTGCGTCGCCCTGGCGCAGCGCATGGCAATCAGCCCTTCATTGCTGGCTGAGACGAGCACACGCAATGCGTGTGAGTTGTTCAACTGGTAGCGGGCTGATGACCTGCAACTCCAAGGTCATCCTCTGTCGATGACGGGCGTAGCGCACGACCAGGAAATGAATCAACACCGTAGCCAGTGAAAGGTTGAACTGCGCAATCATGCTGAGCAGCCCCAACCACTCTGCGACCAGGGCCACCACCAAGGTCGCGCACGTCAGCATGATCATGCCCGGCCGCACCAACGCCCACTGGTCGAGGGCGCGAAACTGACGTAACTGCTTGAGGCAACACAGCTGCAAGCCGCAGTGGCAATACGTACAGTCAAAAGGTATCTCAACGGCAATGGCGTTCAATTGCCAAGGCTTGAGTTCAAACGTCATGTCGCACTGGGCGCAATGCCCCTTGATGCCGAATGCAGCGGCCATCGTCGTGTCTCCTCGTGACCGTGACGGATGAAATAAATTCTCACCTAACCACGCTGCGATAAAACACAGTCCGACAAATCAGGATATGCGCCACGCAATCCGAAGCTCAATCCCACAGAAAATTCCTACACTCGAAACGCACCGATCAATTGCTTCAACTCAATGACCTGCGCCGACAATTGCCGGCTGGCCGCTTCGGTCTGTTGGGCGCCTTGCGCCGCATGCTCCCCAGCGCGATTGATTTCGACAATATTCTGGTCGATGTCTTGGGCGACCGCCGTTTGCTGCTCTACGGCAGCGGCAATCTGCTGGTTCTGGTCAACGATCATCCCTACGGCGCCGAGGATATTCTCCAGGGCTTGCTGGACTTTTTCCGACTGCCCCACCGTGCCACTCGCCATTTCATGGCTGCTGCCCATGGCCTTCACCGCCGCGCCGACGCCACTGTGCAAGCGGCTGATCATTTGCTCGATTTCTTCGGTGGAGTGCTGGGTGCGTCGGGCCAGGGTGCGCACCTCGTCGGCCACCACGGCAAAACCTCGGCCCTGTTCACCGGCCCGGGCGGCTTCGATGGCCGCGTTGAGCGCCAACAAGTTGGTCTGCTCGGCAATGCTCTTGATCACTTCCAAAACCCTGCTGATGTCCTGGCTGTCGGCGGCCAACTGGTTGATTACCCGCACCGACTCATCAAGCTCCGTAGCCAGGCGTGCGATACCGCCTTGCTGTGATTGCACCAGCGCTCGCCCACTGACGGTTTCATCATTGACGCTCTGGGCGCTGTTGACTGCCGCCGCCGCGCTACGCGCCACCTCCTGGGCAGTGGCCGACATTTGGTTCATCGCCGTCGCCACTTGTTCGATCTGGCTGCGCTGGCCAGACACCGCCTGGTTACTCTGTGCCGAAACCGCCTGGACCTGTCCGGCCTGCAGCTCGACCTGGCTGACCGTATGCCCGACGCGCTCGATCAAGTCGTGGATCTTGGCCACGGTGCCATTGAACACCTGGCCCAAGTCCCCGAGCTCATCGCGGCTTTGGGCAACGAAGGTGACCGTCATGTCACCTGCCGCCACTTTGTCCATCATTGCCCCCAGGCGACGCAAGGTGGTACGGGTGGAAACGAAGAAGCCTGCATATAAGTAGAAAATCAGCGCAAATACAGCCGCCAGGGCCGCGACCAGCAGCACCATGTGCAGTCGGTTTTGTGCCAGGCGTTGCTCCAGTTGCTGCCCGATGAACGCCAAGGTGGCGTCATCCAGTTGATATGTCTTGACCATCAGTTGGCTGACGCTGTCGTAAAACACCTGCCACGATGTGTCGAGGGTCTCGGCCATCACCACCTGTTCTTCGAACAATTCGCTGCCTTGCTTGAGGCTGGCCTGACTGGCTTGCGCCAGGGTGTCAAGGGTAGCGTGTGCAGCATGGCTGGCGCCCAGCGCGTCCTGCAGTTTCAAGCCATATTCGCCCTGGAGTTTTTCCAACTGCTGCAGCAGTTCGTCAAAGCGTGTGCTGGAAGCAGAATTGATAAAGCCTTGGCCCAGGGAGTACGCGCCCATCGCACGCCCCTCCCCGAGGGCCTGGGTGACTTGCGGGGTGACGGTGGTGACCAGGTCGGAGAGTTGGCGTAGATCACTTTGCGCGTCACGGCTCAAGCCGGCCTGGCTGGCAATAATCTGGCTGAGCATCTGGGCCTGGTTAAGTAATTTGCCGATCAGCGCCGTTTTGTTGAGCAACGAACTTTCCTGTTGCTGCGCCTTGAACGCGGCGATCAACTCGTCGCGCTTGCTTTCAAAAACGGTGACGTGCTCGGGCTGGGTCGCCACGGCGCTGAAGGCTTGCAAGCGGTCCAGCACACTCTGCTCCAGGGCGCTGATCCTCGCCTCAAGGTCGGCGGCCTTGCCGGACTGGCCAAGCGTGGCGTTGATCTGCACCTGGTTGTTGAGGGTTTCCAGGTCGCGACGCAACACCAGGCTGCTGCCAAGCAGGTCAAGGCTCTGGAGTTCGATGCGAGTGCCCTGGAATTCGCGCCAGGAATCACGCACCAGGTAATAGTTGGTCGCCAGCATCGGCAGCAGGAATAGCACGCTGATCAGGCTGAACTTCATGCCGAAGCTCAGGCGGTTCATCAGCGCGACGGCGGGATAGAGCAAGCTCTTCACAGGTGACCTCCCCTTCTTTTATTTTTATTGAGGCGCAGGGCGACGGCAGATAGCCACTATTTAGCGCTCTGTCTGTATAGCTCAATTTGAAAGGGAGTTTTGTAACGTAAGGTTAACGGCGTGTCCGGAGCCCCAATGTGGGAGGGGGCTTGCCCCCGATAGCCATGGGTATCTAAACAATCGTGTAGCAGCCGACGGTAACCACGATGCGCAGCGAGCCGCTCGTGATCTTGCTTTTGATCTGAGGCGCCCCGTTAAACCACGCTGGCCGGAATTCGACAGGGATTTGGGGGGTAAACCGGCAGGGATGCCGGTTTAGCCGCCATCGGGGGCAAGCCCCCTCCCACAATGTTTAGGGCAATACAGTCCAGATGGCAAAACCGGCATACCACAGCACCGCTGCACGCAGCAGCAGCTCCCACAGGCGATCCAGACTGTTGATGCCATCGGCACCCACCACCGGCGGCGGAATTTCGGCAGCGGCCAGCCCGACTTTTTCCATCAGCTGTGCAGCGCTGATGTCCCAGCTCAGCAGTTCGTGGAGCATCACACGGCTGACCCCGACGAAATTGCCCACCAAGGCAAAACTCGCCGCCAGCAGGCGTACCGGCAGCCAGTCAAACGCGTGGCGCAATTGCGTGGCACGCTCGGTCACCAAGGGGTTCTGGCTATGTTCGCTGGCCAGGGCCAACAGGCGGTAGGCCAAGGCGGCCACTGGGCCCAGCAGGAAATACCAGAAAATCACCGCGAAAAAGCTCTGATACGCCTGCCACAGCAAGTAGCCCTGAACGCGCTCCAGTAATTGCTCGCCACTGTCCGCGCCAAGATTCAGATCGCGCTCGGCCACGTGTTCGGCAGCTTGCAGGTCACCGCGCCGCCAGGCGTCACGAAACGGTCCCAGCCCTGCCAACAGATCACCACGGCCCAGGCTGTAGATCACCACCAACAAGTGCACCGGCAATGCCAGCAGGCCATAGGCCACGGGCTCCAGTACCAGCAGCAACAGCGCCAGCAACGCCACGGGCAGCAGCACCATGATCAGCAGGATCAGCCAGGGGCGCTTGCCCATGCGCGGGCTCGACTCCAGCCTGGCCAGCTCACGCAGCCATCCGCCGTCGCGCTGCAGCCGCAGGCGCAAGGCCGAGAACTTCTCGATCCAGACCGCCAGCACCAACACCAGGAAACTCATTATTCGTGTCCTCCATCCTGCAGGGCGCTACGAAAGCGCGTCCAATCAAAAGCGGGGCCCGGGTCGGTTTTGCGTCCCGGAGCGATGTCGCTATGACCACAAATACGTTGTTGGGTAATCTTCGGGTAGGCCGCCAGCAGCTGGCGTGTCAGGTCGATAAGCGACCTGTACTGGGCATCGGTAAATGGCAGTTCGTCAGTGCCCTCCAGCTCGATCCCCAGGGAGAAATCGTTGCACACTTCGCGGCCCTCGAAGCTGGAAACACCTGCATGCCAGGCTCGTTCCCGACAAGAAACAAATTGCGTCACAATGCCGTCACGCTCAATCAGAAAATGCGCAGATACACGTAGGTGTGCAATCCCCTCAAAGTAGGGATGTTCCGAGATATTCAGGCGATTCTGGAAAAACTCCTGCACCTTGCCAGTGGCGAACTGCGCCGGCGGCAAGCTGATGTTGTGCACCACCAACAGCGAGATTTCGCCTTCCGGGCGCTCGTTGAAGTTGGGCGAAGGGCAGTGACGAATGCCCTGGCACCAACCGCTGGCGTGGTCCAACTGCATACAGGCTCCTTGAATGAGACGAAGTGTTACCAGTATGCCGCGTTCCGCCCTGCGGTTGCGATCACTTGCCGCGATTGAGTTGACGCAGGTTACCCACCACCGCAGCCAGCGCACGTTCGAACAGCAAGCCATTATCCAGCGTGCGCAGCGCGCCACGCTTGAAGGCCAGGGCTAACTGCCCGGCGGTTTGCTCCAGGACCTTGAGCCCTGTGCGACTGACAAAAACATAGGTACTGGCAGGCGGCATGATTGCCGTCAACTTGCAGCGCAGGATGGCGGCGTCGTTTTGCTGCAGCTCGATCCAGGTGCCTATACGCAACTGCTGGACCTTGAGCAGATCGGAATCATCATCGGGCAGAGGCTCGTGGGGTGGCGGCAAACTCGGGCTGAAGACGAAAGGCTCGCGGACTTCGACCAGCACATCGACGCCCTCGCCCTCTGACGACTGCACATGCATGGCCTGCAACTGCTGGAAAAACTCACGGGTGCTGAACGAATCGAACGCCGCGCTGGTCAGGCCGTCACGCAACGCCTTGAGCAGCCCGGGTAATTGTTCGAGCAAACGCCGGCCTGCTTCGGTGTCTTTCTGCAGGCCAACGCTCCAGATCAGCTCATCCATGGTGCGCAGCGCCGTTTGCCATTGCAGGGATTGTTCACCGTGCTTGAGCGCGGTCAAGACCAGCACCTGGCTCCAGGCTCGCTGCAGAAACTGCAGCACAAACTGCGGCAAGACTTTACCCAGTAGCCGCCGATTGAGCACCTGCGCCACACGCTGGCGAGCAGCCTCGGTATGCAGGCGCTCTTGCTCGGCTTCATGGGTGTGCCGCTCCAGCAACTCACTACGCCCGCGCTCATCGGCGGTAAACGCGCTGAACTGCGCCAGTAGCTGGGAAAAAATTGCCGTATCTTCGACAAACTCATTCAGTAGCCGCTGTACGACCTGCTCGATACGCAGGTAGAGGTAGTCGCGCGGGTTGTCCCCGGGCGGGCTCCATCCCATGACGGCGTTTGCGATTTCATTGAGCAAGCGTCGCACCGGATGGTTCGCGCAGCTGAACAGGCTTTTGTCCAGCACCGCGACTTTCAGCATCGGAATCTGCAAGCGGGCAATCAAGCCCTTGAAAGCAACCGGCACGCCGCGGTCATCGAGAATGAACTCAAACAGCAAGGCAACCAGGTTGATTACATCTTCGTCAGCCTCTTCCAGCACCCGCGACCTGCCACTCTTGACGCTGACCCGAGTCAGTAGCTGCTCAAGCTGGTTGCGCAGGTCGAAATCGGCGTCGGCGTCGGGCTCCGGGACGTACTGTTGCAAATGCGACAGCAGGCGCAGCAGGTCGCGGGTGGCAATGGGTTGCGGCTCGGTACTGGCCTCGAGGGTCGGCGCTACGCTGCCACGCACGGCCACCAGCCATTTTTGCAAGGCACTGAAGGCCTCTTGTCCGCTTGGCTCGAACGGCGGCTCGGCGATCGACTGGCTGGCGTGGTGCTGTTCACGGGCCGCAGGCGCGCCGGGACGACGGGACGGAACGGCCTTGAGTTGGGGCAGTACCCCAGTGGCGACCAGTAGCTGATTGGCCTCGGCGTACAGCAGATCAGCGTCGCTGAGCACATATTTTTCAAACAGCTTGAGCATGATCAGCTTGACCCGGATCTCCACCCCCAGGCTGCGCCCGGCCTGCAGGAAGAACTCGCAAAGCAAGGCCGGCCCCAGTGGGTTCTCATGGTCATCCAGGCGCCTGCCAAGCAATTCACTGAACCGCGCACTCAACTGCCCCAGTGCCAACCCATCGCGATGCCGTACTCGACTGAGCATCGCTTCCAGGGCCACGGCTTTTTCCGCCTCGTCCGCGCTTGTACCGGACGCGCCTTCGTAAGACACCACCGGCACCAAGTGCATGTCGCCGCGCCCGGCCAGGCCCAGATCGGCAAAGGCGACGAACAGCTGCTCCATGAATACGCGCTCGAAGTTCTTGCGCTTGAGGCGCAGGTCGCGCATGGCCTCGAAGAAAATATGATGATCGACGGTGCTACGCGCCTTGTCAGCCATTTCGAACAGGGTGTCGTCGGCGTTATCGAACAACTCCTGCAAACCCTGTTGCAACTGTTGCGCGGCCTTGTCACGCACCTGCAGCACCACCACCGGCAGGCGCGCGAGCGGCGATGGCGTGGCCTGTGCCCTGTTGAAAGGCACCACCTTTCCGTCATTGTGCATCCTGGCCTCCTGAAACGGCGGTGTTGAGAGGGGGAAAGAACGGGGGCAGGCCCGGGAGGCACTGCAAACACCCGGCTACCACCAGGACGTCAAAGCTATGACGCCAATCGCAAGGCGCGAGATTATCTTGCAAATGAGGGTAGTTGCGCCAGCAAACTATGCCTTTGCGCTGTAATTGAGTGGCGAGCCTGGGTTCAAACGCGCGCAGCCCCTATAATCGAGGCACTTTGTTTGTGGAGCCTGTTATGCCGAACCTCCGTCTCGCCGACCTTACCGCCGAAATTGAAGCCAACGTGCGCCGCGCACTCCTGGAAGACATCGGCAGTGGCGATATCACCGCGCAGTTGATCCCGGTCGAACGGCTGGCCAAGGCGACGATCATTACCCGCGAGGCGGCCGTTATCGCCGGTACGGCGTGGGTGGATGCGGTGTTCCGCCAACTGGACCCACGGGTAGCCGTGCATTGGCAGGTGGCCGACGGTGAACGGGTCAACCCCAACCAGGCGCTGTTCCACCTTGAAGGCCCGGCACGCTCGCTGCTCAGCGGTGAACGCTGCGCGCTGAATTTCCTGCAGATGCTGTCAGGCGTCGCCACCCGTGCGCAGTTCCTGGCGGACTTTGTTGCCAGTACCCAGGTCAAGCTGCTGGACACTCGCAAGACATTGCCGGGCCTGCGCCTGGCGCAGAAGTACGCAGTCACCTGCGGTGGCTGCCATAATCACCGCATCGGGCTGTATGACGCGTTCCTGATCAAGGAAAACCACATTGCCGCCTGTGGAGGTATTACCCAGGCCGTCACGGCCGCCCACAAGATCGCCCCGGGCAAGCCGGTGGAAATCGAAGTGGAAAGCCTGGAAGAATTGCGCGAAGCCCTCGCGGCGGGTGCCGATATCATCATGCTGGATGAACTGAGCCTGGACGACATGCGCGAAGCCGTGCGCCTGACCGCCGGCAAGGCCAAGCTGGAAGCCAGCGGCGGGATCAACGAAACCACGCTGCTGCCTATCGCTGAAACCGGCGTGGACTACATCTCCATTGGCGCGATGACCAAGGATGTGAAGGCGGTGGATCTGTCGATGCGTCTGAGCATCTAAAGTGCCTTGACTGTAGGAGCGAGCAAGCTCGCTCCTACAGGCTGCTTTTAAACTACGAGGTTATTCATCTCGCAGTATTCGTCCCACTCGACACCCAGCACTTCGGCCGCCTCTTTGTGCAAGGCCAGCCGTGCGGCTTCAAACTCTTCAGGCGTAGAAGTGTACTTGAGGGTCAGCTCCCAGGGCTGGTAGCCCTGGCTCTCGGCCTCGTCCTCGAATGCCCACTGGATCTGGTCACGCTGGTCGTCAGCGCTCAGTTCCTTGATCTCTTCTTTAAGCTGCGGCGACTCCTCGAGATATTTTTCGAGAGCTGCTTGGTGCCGAACTTCCTGGGTCATCTCAGTCGTGGTCATGTCGTTCTCTTAGATCGAGGAATGGGGATGCATCTGGGTCATCAAGGTTGCGCAGATACAAAAGAGCGGGCACGAATGCCGGCTCGTCTGGCCTTCAGAACCATTCTGGGATCATCTGAAAACATTGCCTTTGAAGCGGTGGTGCCTTGGTGCCCGAGACAGGAATCGAACCTGCGACCTTCGCGTTACGAGTGCGCTGCTCTACCGGCTGAGCTACACGGGCGGTGGGCTAAAGCTAGCACTGCATCGGGCATGCAGCAACTGGCTCGCTTACCGCCCGGCGGCCGTCACGCTCCGTTGGCGGAGCAGCCCTTGGCAACGTACTGCGCATCAGCCGTGGTGGCACAAGTCCAGCCACTGGTGGCGCTGCGGATCAAGGTGATGGTCTTGCCCAACACAGGGGCCGGCGCATCGAGGATTTCACAACTGATGGAGCCGGCGCCCGAAGCCACATCACCCGCCACGGTGATCGTGCAGTTGGCCGTCGGGCTGGTGCCACCGATCAACTCCAGCGTGGGCACAGTGCCCTGGTTGATCGTGTCTTCGTAGCCAGCCTTCAACGCGCTGATTTCAGCCAGCCCCGCCGTGAACTTGGCCTTGGCCTGGTGCTTGGTGTACATGGGCAAACCGATGGTGGCCAAAATGCCGATAATTGCCACGACGATCAACAACTCGATCAAGGTAAAGCCTTTTTGACGCATCTCTTTCACTCTCCAGAATAGAACCATGACAAGGCGCGTCCTGCGCCCCGTAGTGTGCAACGGCGCCAGTGTACTCATGCCCACGCGGCCAATCGCGTACAGGACGCACATTCTGACATTTTATTCCTGAACGCCAGCCTGCCCGGATACGCCCCCTGGCTAAGCTATAAATTCTTCACGAGCTGCCTACGCGGACCTGACATGAATGACACTTCAACGATCTACGCCTGGGAAGGCATCAATCGCAAGGGGCGCAGGGTGTCCGGGCAAATTGCTGGCCATGACCTTGCGCTGATCAAGGCACAATTGCGCCGGAAAGGGATCTGCCCCGAGCGTGTGCGCAAGAAGCCTGCATCACGGCCGATCTTTGCCCCACGAATATTGCCTGCGGATATCGCCCTGTTCACCCGCCAGTTGGCCACATTGCTCAAGGCCGGAATCCCGCTGCTGCAAGCCTTCGATATCATCAGCGAGGGCGTCGAGAACCGGCAGGTGTGTGACCTGGTCCAAGCCTTGAAACAACAGATCGCCAGCGGCAACAGCTTGGCCGATGCGCTGCGCCAACACCCGCGTTATTTCGACGAGCTGTACTGCAACCTGGTCGCCGCCGGGGAACAGGCAGGTGCCCTGGAAACCCTACTGGAGCGCGTGGCGATTTACCTGGAAAAAAGCCAACGGCTCAAAGCCAGGATCAAAAAGGCCATGACCTACCCTGTCACGGTATTGGTGGTCGCCACACTGGTCAGCGTGGTGCTACTGATGCACGTCGTGCCTCAATTCCAGAAACTGTTCACCGGCGTCGGCGGCCAATTGCCCGGGTTTACCTTGGCGGTCATTGCCCTGTCCGAATTCCTGCAACAGGCGTGGTGGATGCTGACGCTGGGCTTGGGTGCGTCGCTGGCAGGGCTTCGCCAGGCTCACCGTGCTTACCCAGGCTTTCGCCATCGGCTGCAAGCGGGTTTGTTGAAAATGCCCCTGGCAGGCAAACTGCTGCACAACTCTGCCATCGCTCGTTACGCCCGCACGCTTTCGACCACGTTTGCAGCGGGCGTGCCCCTCGTACAGGCATTGGGCTCGGTGGCCGGCGCCGTCGGCAATGGACCATTCAAACAGGCAATTGAACGTATGCGCCACGATGTATCCACAGGCATGCAATTGAACCAGGCCATGGCCTGCAATGGCCTGTTTCCAGGCATGGCGATACAGATGACGGCCATCGGTGAGGAATCCGGCACGCTGGACCGAATGCTGGAAAAAGTCGCGAACCATTACGAGGCGGACGTGGACACCTTGGTCGATAACCTCACCAGCCTGATGGAACCGCTGATCATGGTGGTACTGGGGGGCATTGTCGGGGCGTTGGTGATCGCCCTGTACCTGCCGGTCTTTCAATTGGGCACGGCATTTTGATCCTGCTGCTGACCGAACGGCCCTGGTTTTTTGTTGCCATGGCACTGGTGCTGGGCCTGATCGTCGGCAGTTTCCTCAATGTGCTGGCGTGGCGACTGCCAAAAATGCTCGAGCGCGAATGGCGTGCCCAGGCCCATGAGATCCTCGGCTTGCCTGCCGCATCCGCCGGGCCGGCCTATAACCTGATGCGCCCGAATTCCTGCTGCACCCGCTGCGAACAGCCGATTCGGCCCTGGGAAAATATTCCACTGCTCAGCTACCTGTTGCTCAGGGGGCGTTGTGCCCATTGCCGTGAACCCATCAGCCTTCGTTATCCCTTAACCGAGCTGGCCTGCGCGTTGATCTCGGCCGCTGTTGCCTGGCACTTCGGCTTTGGCTGGCAAGCCGGCGCGGTGCTGTTGCTGAGCTGGGGCTTGCTGGGCCTGAGCCTGATTGACCTCGACCATCAATTGTTGCCAGATGCGCTGGTGCTGCCACTGCTATGGCTGGGACTCATCCTCAACAGCGCCGACCTGCTGGCGACCTTGCCCGATGCGCTGTGGGGCGCGGTCATTGGCTACATGAGCCTGTGGAGCGTGTTCTGGCTGTTCAAGCTGGTCACCGGTAAAGATGGCATGGGCCATGGCGACTTCAAGTTATTGGCATTGTTGGGAGCCTGGGGCGGCTGGCAGATACTGCCGATGACATTGCTGATGGCCTCACTGCTGGGCTTGATTGCCGGGCTGATTCTATTGCGTTTGCGCAAGGCCCCGGTGTCAGCACCGATGCCATTTGGCCCCTGCCTGGCAATTGCCGGCTGGATTGCATTGCTCTGGGGTGGTCAAATAACCGACTTCTATTTGCAGTCTGTCGGTTTCAGATGACCACTTCTGTCGCAACACCCTGGATTCTTGGCCTCACGGGCGGCATTGGCAGCGGCAAAAGCGCTGCGGCCGAGCACTTTATCAAGCTGGGCATCGACCTGGTGGATGCCGATCATGCTGCCCGCTGGGTCGTCGAGCCTGGGCGGCCGGCACTGGCGTGCATTGCCGAGCATTTCGGCAGCGGCGTGCTGCACCCCGACGGCCAACTGGACCGCGCCGCGCTGCGTAAACTGATCTTTGAGGTCCCTGAAGAACGCCTGTGGCTGGAAGCCCTGCTGCACCCGTTGATCGCCGAGGAAATTCGCAGTCACTTGGCGCGTGCCCGTTCGCCTTACGCGATCCTGGTGTCACCGCTGCTGATCGAGTCAGGCCAATACAGCATGACCCAGCGCATCCTGGTGATCGACGTGCCGCAATCACTGCAGATTCAGCGTACCCTGCAGCGCGATGGCATCAGCGAACAACAGGTGCAGGCGATTCTGAAGGCTCAGTCCAGCCGCGAAGACCGCCTGAACCATGCCGATGATGTACTGGTCAATGACCAGGACCTTGCCTGGCTGCATGGCGAGGTCGAGCGACTGCACCACTTTTACCTTACTTTGCGTGGAGGCCGATCATGAGCCAACCCTTGACCGTCGACTGCCCAACCTGCGGTGCCCCCGTGGAATGGAAAGCGACCAACCTCAACCGGCCGTTCTGCTCGGACCGCTGCAAACTCATCGACCTGGGCGCCTGGGCCGCCGAGGAACACAAGATCCCCGTGGCCCCGGATGCCGAAGACGAGCTGTTTTCCGAAGACCTGCCACCACGCCACTAAGGCCGCATAAAGGCATATTCCTGCTGGTCGTCGAGGTTTTCTGCGAGGTATTGCAGCTCGTCGGCCAGGTCTTCAAAACTGCGTACGCCCTTGCTTTGCTGCACTACCGCACTGAGCATGGCGCGCAAGGTCAAGCCTGGGTCAAAACCGATTTCCTGCGCCGCATCCTGGCTTCTGCGCAACTCCTGCCGTGCCCACTCATACACACTCATGATCCCTGCTCCTGAAAATTTTGCAGAGCATGGACCTGCGCCGTTGCTCGGCATTTGACTTGGATCAACGCGGTGAATCGTCGTCCTTCCAAGGCGCCGAGAGGTAGCGGGTACGGTTGAAGGTCTCCAGCCATTCCGGGCAGAACACCACCAATGCACTGATGACCATGCCGTTGATAAAGGCTTCGGGAAAGATGATCAGCCACAGGTAGCCCACAAAGTCTTCCAGCCATTGCGGCATCGCAAAGCGGCCGTCAAACCACAACAAACCCAGCCCGGCCAACAGGCACAGCAAGGCCGACAGCGCTGCGGCAAAAAAACCGGAACAGAAGATATACACAAAGGGGTTTCGCGGTTGCGCCCGCTCGACCAGCAGCGCACAGCCTTCGGTGACCAGCACCGGCAACCCGATCAGGAGCAGGCCATTGACACCAAGCGCTGCCAGGTCCTGGCGCCCCAGCAGCATGAGGCCGAGCTGGGCGGTAAACCCACCGACGATTGCCAGCGGCCAATCCAGCAGCAAGGTGACGGCGGTCATGCCGATAAAGTGATAGGACACTCCGGTATCGAAATCCCGCCGCACCAGCCACAGCATGAACAGCGCGAACACCGTGCCGAACAGCAAGTGCTGGCGCCGTCGGTCGGCGAACAACTCGACCCAGGGCGAGCGCAGCACCGCCCATATCA
This sequence comes from Pseudomonas libanensis, assembly GCF_001439685.1. Classification (GTDB taxonomy): domain Bacteria; phylum Pseudomonadota; class Gammaproteobacteria; order Pseudomonadales; family Pseudomonadaceae; genus Aquipseudomonas; species Aquipseudomonas libanensis. Next base: position 115,357 of record NZ_JYLH01000014.1, on the reverse strand, counting down.
CCACGGGCGCATACAACAGCCAGCCGATGCCGAGGGTCGATGGCGCCAGAACAGTTGCACTGATCACGGATGCACTACCTCTACAAAAAGCCTCACCACGAACCTCAGGGCTTACTGCCGAGTGCGCAGTCTACACCTGCGTTTTAACTTTGGTCTGGGTCGAAGCGAGATTCAAATCTGGGAGGGGCGACACAAGCAAGACTTCCTGTGGTCATCATTTGAACGCTAAGCTGCGAATATGGATGACTCAGATTATTTGCGCCTGCTCACCGTAGCAGCCGAACAAGCCAATGCGTTCCTGTCCAATGCCCGCAAGTGGGAGCGTGAGCGTTGGGTCTGCCAGCGACTGTTGCAAGGCTTGAACGTGCCCTACCGCGTCGAAGAATTTCACGCTGCCGGCCAGGAGCCGCCGGATGTGTTGTTTCGCGACGCCAGCTTCGAGGTGTTTTTCGTACTGGACGAAGGCCGCCGCCTGAACGATGAATGGCGCGACGAATTACTGCGCAGGCGCAGCGCTTTCTCCTTGAGCCAGCTGGTGCGGCGCGAAGCCAAGCCACGGCGCATTCCGGCCCATGAGTTCCTGCTGCGCCTGGCGCCGACACTGCGTAAAAAAGCCCACAACTACAAAGAGCGCGGCATGGACCTGGGAGAGTTGGATCTCATCGCCTTTGCCAGCCTCAAACGTGAAGTACTGGACCTCAACAGCCACTTCCCGCCCCCCACCGAGTATTTGCGCCAAGGCTGGCGCTCGCTGTCGTTGGTGGGCCCAACCTTCGCCCGGGTGCTGTTCGCCCACCCGGATGCACCGGATTTCTTGCGCAACAACCTGGGGCGCAGCATAGTATTCGACGTCGGCATAAGCCTGTGACACAGGCACCGGCTACGCTTATGGCGATAGCGCCAACCCCTGGCTGTAACGTGGCGCCCTTTTGCAACGTCTACCTGACGAGGCCTTTATGACCAGCCGCCTGAACCCCGATGACCAACAGCATGTCGAAGAGTACCTGCAACTCTCCCAGAACAGAGTCGAGCGCAAGCCTTTCCGGCCGTGGCTGCTCCTCTGCGTGGTGCTGGTAGTGGTGATCGGGCTCGGTGTGCTGAGCCGCCTATTGAGTTACCTGACGCTATGAGCTGCCTGGCGCTCGCGAGGGTAACTGCTCCGATTTCTTTTAGCCTTGCGAGATACCCCCATGACCCATCGTATTATTATCGTCGGCGGCGGCGCCGGCGGCCTGGAGTTGGCTACCCGCCTGGGTAAGACCCTGGGCAAGCGCGGCAAGGCCAGCATCACGCTGGTGGACGCCAACCTGACCCACATCTGGAAGCCCCTGCTGCACGAAGTGGCTGCCGGCTCGCTGAACTCTTCTGAAGATGAACTCAACTATGTTGCCCAAGCGAAATGGAACCACTTCGAGTTCCAGCTGGGGCGCATGAGCGGGCTTGATCGCGAACAGAAGAAAATCCAGCTGGCCGCCACCCTCGACGAAGAAGGACGCGAACTGGTACCTGCACGCGTACTGGGCTATGACAGCCTGGTAATCGCTGTGGGCAGCACCACCAACGACTTCGGCACCGAGGGTGCGGCGCAACATTGCCTGTTCCTTGACACTCGCAAGCAGGCCGAGCGTTTTCACCAGCAACTGCTCAACCACTACCTGCGCGCCCATGCCGGGCAGACCGATGCCATTGAACAAATCAGCGTTGCCATCGTTGGCGCTGGCGCCACCGGCGTCGAACTGGCCGCCGAGCTGCATAACGCCGCCCATGAGCTGGCCGCCTATGGCCTGGACCGTATCAAGCCAGAGAACATGCACATCACCCTGATCGAAGCCGGCCCGCGGGTATTGCCTGCGCTGCCGGAGCGCATCGGCGGGCCGGTGCATAAAACCCTGGAGAAACTCGGGGTGACCGTGCTGACGAACTCGGCGGTCAGTGAAGTGACTGCCGACGCCCTGATCACCAGCAGCGGCCAAGTGATTCCCGCCAGCCTCAAAGTATGGGCGGCCGGGATTCGCGCACCGGGTTTCCTCAAGGACATCGACGGCCTGGAAACCAATCGCATCAATCAGCTGCAGGTGCTGCAAACCCTGCAAACCACCCGCGACGAAAACATCTTCGCCTTTGGTGATTGCGCTGCCTGCCCGCAACCGGGCACCGACCGCAATGTACCGCCACGAGCCCAGGCTGCGCATCAGCAGGCATCGCTATTGGCTAAATCGCTGAAATTGCGCATCGAAGGCAAGGATCTGCCGACCTATAAGTACACCGACTACGGTTCGTTGATCTCGCTGTCGCGCTTCTCGGCGGTGGGCAACCTGATGGGCAACCTGACCGGCAGTGTGATGCTGGAGGGTTGGCTGGCGCGGATGTTCTATGTATCGCTGTACCGCATGCACCAGATGGCGCTGTATGGGTTCTTCCGTACGGCGATGCTGATGTTGGGGAGCAAGATTGGCCGAGGCACCGAGCCGCGCCTCAAACTCCACTGACAACGCATAATACCTGTGGGGGGGGGCTTGCTCCCTCCCACATTTGATTTGCGGTGAACTCAGGATTCGCGCGCGCAAAAAAAATCCCCGCATCTTTCGATACGAGGATTTTTAATATGGTCGGGGTAAGGGGATTCGAACTCCTGACATCCTGCTCCCAAAGCAGGCGCGCTACCGGACTGCGCTATACCCCGGTAAAAAAAAGGCGACCTTTCAGTCGCCTTCTTCGATCAGCGCTTTTGGCCTCTGATCTTAAGATTCGATTCCAGCCTGGACTGGTCTCAAAAATGGTGGGTCGTGTGGGATTCGAACCTACGACCAATTGGTTAAAAGCCAACTGCTCTACCAACTGAGCTAACGACCCAAATATGGTCGGGGTAGGGGGATTCGAACTCCCGACATCCTGCTCCCAAAGCAGGCGCGCTACCGGACTGCGCTATACCCCGGTTTGAAATTGGCTCCGTGACCAGGACTCGAACCTGGGACCCAATGATTAACAGTCATTTGCTCTACCGACTGAGCTATCACGGAACTACATATTTCAAATTATTACTTTTTTCAAAGCATTTTTACTGCGGTGTAACCTTCTCTTCGACTTGTCCGTATCGCTACGTTCATGTGTCTGAGGCGCGCTATTCTACAATCTTAAAAACCCCTGTCAACCCTTTAAATTGCTTTTAAGACAATGATTTGCGCTTGTTTCTGATTTCTTCTTGGGGAGAAGAAACCCGTGGGCTGACGTTGCTGCGGGGCGCACTTTACAAGCCTTTGCCTTACAGTTCAACGCCCTATCGAAAAAAAAGGCCCCGCAATGCAGGGCCTCCTCTTATAACGCCGGGCGCCGAGCTTAGTGGAAGACGATTTCGTCGTCTTTCACCGTTGCCGTGACGCGGGTGCCAGGCATAAAGCTGCCCGACAGGATCAGCTGCGCCAGCGGGTTCTCGATCCAGCGCTGGATCGCACGTTTCAGAGGCCGTGCGCCATACACCGGGTCGTACCCGACCGCAATCAGCTTGTCCAACGCCTCGCCGCTCAACTCCAGGTCCAGCTCGCGTTCAGCCAGGCGGCTACGCAGGCGGCCCAGCTGGATCTCGGTGATGCCCGCGATCTGATCCCGCGCCAAAGGCTCGAAGATCACCACCTCATCCACCCGGTTGATAAATTCCGGACGGAAGTGCGAGGTCAGCGCATCCATGACCGCAGCACGCTGGGCTTCACGGTCGCCCACCAGTTCCTGGATCTGCGTCGAGCCCAGGTTGGAGGTCATCACGATCACCGTATTGCGAAAGTCCACGGTACGCCCGTGACTGTCAGTCAGGCGACCGTCCTCCAGTACCTGCAGCAGGATGTTGAACACATCCGGATGGGCCTTCTCGACCTCGTCCAACAGGATCACCGAGTAAGGCTTACGCCGCACGGCTTCGGTCAGGTAACCGCCCTCCTCGTAGCCCACGTAGCCTGGTGGTGCGCCGATCAAGCGAGCCACCGAGTGCTTCTCCATGAATTCGGACATATCGATCCGTACCATGGCCTCTTCAGTATCAAAGAGGAACTCGGCCAGGGCCTTGCACAACTCGGTCTTACCCACACCGGTCGGGCCGAGGAACATGAACGAGCCGCTTGGGCGGTTCGGGTCGGACAAACCAGCCCGGGAACGTCGTACCGCGTTGGACACCGCGACAACGGCCTCTTCCTGGCCGATGACGCGCTGGTGCAGCAGGCTCTCCATCTTAAGCAGCTTGTCGCGCTCGCCTTCGAGCATCTTCGACACCGGAATACCGGTCCACTTGGAGACCACTTCGGCAATTTCTTCCTCGGTCACCTTGCTGCGCAGCAACTGGTTTTCAGGCTTGCCGTGCTGGTCGACCATCTGCAGGCTGCGTTCCAGGTCCGGGATCACCCCGTACTGCAACTCGGCCATGCGGTTCAGGTCGCCTTTACGGCGCGCCGCTTCCAGTTCCTGGCGGGACTGCTCGATCTTTTGCTGGATCTGCGCCGAACCCTGTACTTCGGCTTTTTCCGAGGTCCAGATTTCTTCGAGGTCCGAATACTCGCGTTCCAGGCGGACAATTTCTTCCTGGAGTTTTTCCAGGCGCTTCTTCGCCGCCTCGTCCTCTTCTTTCTTCAACGCCTGGGATTCGACCTTCAGTTGAATCAGGCGGCGATCCAGGCGGTCAAGTACTTCCGGCTTGGAGTCAATCTCCATGCGGATACGGCTGGCTGCCTCGTCGATCAGGTCGATGGCCTTGTCCGGCAACTGACGATCAGTGATATAGCGATGGCTCAACTTGGCCGCCGCAATGATCGCGCCGTCGGTGATCGCCACCTTATGGTGGACCTCATAGCGTTCTTTCAGGCCACGCAGGATCGCGATGGTGTCTTCTTCGCTTGGCTCTTCCACCAGGACTTTCTGGAAGCGACGCTCCAGCGCTGCGTCCTTTTCGATGTACTGGCGGTATTCGTTGAGCGTGGTCGCACCGACGCAGTGCAACTCACCCCGCGCCAAAGCGGGCTTGAGCATATTGCCCGCGTCCATGGACCCTTCGCCTTTACCGGCGCCGACCATGGTGTGCAATTCGTCGATAAACAGAATGATCTGCCCTTCCTGCTTCGACAATTCATTGAGCAACGATTTCAGGCGCTCTTCGAACTCACCACGGAACTTGGCACCGGCGATCAGCGAGCCCATGTCCAAAGACAGCAGGCGCTTGCCTTTCAGGCCGTCCGGCACTTCACCATTAATGATGCGCTGGGCCAGGCCCTCGGCAATCGCGGTTTTACCCACGCCAGGCTCACCGATCAGCACCGGGTTGTTCTTGGTGCGGCGTTGCAGGACCTGGATGGTACGACGGATTTCGTCGTCACGACCGATCACCGGATCGAGCTTGCCTTCTTCGGCGCGCTTGGTCAGGTCGACGGTGTATTTGTCCAAGGCCTGGCGCGACTCCTCATGGTTGGGGTCGTTCACCGCCTCGCCGCCACGCAGGTTGTTGATGGCGTTTTCCAGGGCTTTCTTGCTCACGCCCTGGCCCAGCAACAATTTGCCGAGCTTGCTGTTGTCGTCCATGGCGGCGAGCAGTACCAGCTCGCTGGAGATGAACTGGTCACCTTTCTGCTGGGCCAGGCGGTCGGCCTGGTTGAGCAGGCGCGCCAGATCCTGGGACATATTCACGTCGCCGGTAGGGTTTTGAATTTTCGGCAGTTGGTCGAGCTCTTTGCTCAACTCCTTGCGCAGGCTGTTGACGTCAAAGCCCACCTGCATCAGCAAGGGCTTGATGGAACCACCTTGTTGTTCCAGGAGCGCCTGCATCAAGTGCGCAGGCTCAATCGCCGGATGGTCGAGGCCGACCGCCAGGGATTGGGAGTCCGATAAGGCCAACTGCAATTTGCTGGTTAAACGATCAATACGCATTAGTCACCTTCCTTTTGAGCAGGCCGGAGCTATGAACAAACACATCCTGAATGAAGAAACCTGCCAGATACCCTTATAGATGGGGTGGATTCTGGGGGTTTCAAGCGGCGGATGATTGATACAGGTCAGGACAGTCTAGCGTTCAAGCCAGATAAGGGAGGCGAATCGGCCCGTACGCGGGCTGCGGCGATAAGAAAAGAAGCGCGGGTCGTTCACAGTGCACAAACCGCCACCATACACAGCGGAAACACCGCGCGCTGCCAGACGCAGGCGCGCCAACTGGTAGATGTCGGCCATGAACTTGCCAGCGTTGTGGCTGGGAACAAAGGCTTCAGCGGTGGCCGGCAGTTGCTGCATGAACACTTCACGCACTTCCGGGCCAACCTCAAAGGCTTGCGGGCCAATAGCAGGGCCGAGCCAGACCAAGACGTCTTCGGGAGCGGTATCCAGGCTTTCGTGCACAGCCTCCAGCACGCCAGCCGCCAAGCCACGCCAACCGGCATGGGCTGCGGCAACCCGGGTGCCCGCCCGATTACAGAACAGCGCAGGCAGGCAATCGGCTGTCATGGATGTGCAGGCAATGCCAGGGGTGCGGGTCCAACTGCCATCTGCCTCGACAGTACGGCCCGGATCAGCCTCAACCACGTTAATACCGTGGACCTGGCGCAACCAGGCAGGCTTGATATCGAAGGCGCCACTAAGGCGACGGCGATTTTCAAGGACGGCCTCCAGGCTGTCCTCGACGTGATCGCCCAGGTTGAGGCTGTCGAACGGCGCCTGACTGACGCCGCCCGCTCGGGTAGTGACGCAGGCTTTCACCCCGGCCGGCGCGGGCCAGTCAGGAATCAGCCAGTCATTCATCCGATAAATGCCTCGCGATCCTGCTTGAGCAGCGACAGCAACCAGACCAGATCGTCTGGCAGCGGCGATTCCCAGCTCATTCGCTTACCGCTTGTCGGATGGTCCAGCTCCAGGAAACGGGCATGCAGTGCCTGGCGCGGGAAGGATTTCAGCGATTCAACCATGGTCTGACTGGCCGCCGGCGGGATACGGAAGCGACCGCCGTAGGCAGGATCTCCGACCAACGGGAAGTTGATGTGCGCCATATGCACGCGAATCTGGTGGGTACGCCCGGTTTCCAGCTTGACCCGCACGTGGGTGTGGGAGCGGAAACGCTCCAGCACACGGTAGTGGCTGACAGCTTGCTTGCCGCCTTCCATCACCGCCATACGCTGGCGCTGCTGGCCGTGGCGACCGATGGGTGCGTTGATCTTGCCACCAGCCACCACCACGCCGATCACGATGCACTCGTAGATACGACTGACGCTGCGGCTCTGCAATTGAGTAACAAGCTGCGTCTGCGCCTGGATGGTCTTGGCCACCACCATCAGGCCGGTGGTGTCCTTGTCCAGGCGGTGCACGATGCCGCAGCGCGGCACATTGATAATGTCCGGCACGTGGTGCAACAGGGCATTGAGCAAGGTGCCATCAGCATGCCCGGCGGCCGGGTGAACCACCAGGCCTGCGGGTTTGTTGATGACCAGGATGTCGTCGTCTTCATAGACGATATCCAGCTCGATGTCCTGGGCGACCCATTCTCCCTGGGCTTCCTGCTCGGCAGTCAGCTCAAGAATCGCACCGCCATGGACTATGTCTCGCGGGCGGATAACCGCTCCATCCACAGTCAGGCGGCCGTCTTTGATCCAGGCGGAAAGGCGCGAGCGCGAGTGCTCAGCGAATAATTGTGCGGCGACTTGATCGAGGCGTTGGCCGCCCAATTCGGACGGCACCTCTGCGCGAAGTTCAATTTTATCGGACATGCTCAGACTAGGCGTGGCACAGCCTTTGGTTTCGGCTGCGCGCTTGTGGTTAAATACGGCGTCTTTTGCCCCGATGCTTTCAACGGGGCGCTCATCATAACAGGACGGCCCCGCCCAAGACAGCGGCCGTCATAGGGACGCAAGCCGCCATGCAAGTGAAACACCTGCTGCTGATCGCCATCCTCGCCATGACTGCTGCTTGCTCGTCAACAAAGGACGTCGTCGACGAAAACCTGAGCGAAGTCGAGCTGTACCAGCAAGCTCAGACCGACCTGGACAATAATAGCTTCACCAGCGCCACAGCGAAGCTGAAGGCCTTGGAGTCGCGTTACCCGTTCGGGCGCTATGCCGACCAGGCCCAGCTTGAGCTGATCTACGCCAACTACAAGAACGCCGAGCCGGAAGCTGCCAAGTCCGCGGCCGAGCGTTTTATCCGCCTGCACCCGCAGCACCCGAACGTGGACTACGCCTACTACATGAAGGGCCTGACCTCGTTCGACCAGGACGTTGGCCTGCTGGCGCGCTTCCTGCCGCTGGACATGACCAAGCGTGACCCGGGTGCTGCCCGCGACTCCTACAACGAGTTCGCCCAGTTGACCAGCCGCTACCCGAACAGCCGCTACGCGCCGGACGCCAAGCAGCGCATGATCTACCTGCGCAACCTGCTGGCGTCCTACGAGATCCACGTAGCCCACTACTACCTGACCCGCCAGGCGTACGTCGCGGCCGCCAACCGTGGCCGCTATGTAGTGGAGAACTTCCAGGAAACCCCATCCGTGGGCGACGGCCTGGCAGTCATGACCGAGGCTTACCAGCGTCTGCACCTCGATACACTGGCGACCACCAGCCTGGAAACCTTGAAACTCAACTACCCTGACCATCCAAGCCTGAAAGACGGCCAGTTCGTGCCTCAGGTGGCCGAAGCGGACAACCGTTCGTGGCTGAGCAAGTACACCCTGGGCCTGATCGAATCCCGCCCACCGCTGCCACCGGGCGAAACCCGCGCCAACCAGGACGTGATCAAGCAGTACCAGGATGCCAAGGACGCCATTCCTTCGGACCTCAAGCCTCACGACGAGAACGGCGACGTCATCGAAGAAGAGGAGCCGCAGGCCCTTGGCAACAACGAAGACCGTTCATGGTTCAGCTACATGACCTTCGGTGTGTTCGACTGATTGTTCGACGCAACGCAAAAGGGAGCTCTGAGGAGCTCCCTTTTTTATGAGCGAGTATTTATTGCGCTGTGCGCCCGTGGCCACCTTGGCTAAACTGACGCATTCCTTGCCGAGAAACTGCCCATTATGCTTCGTCTACTGTTCTGGATTGCCGTCATTGCTGCCGCGGTATGGTTCTGGCGCAAATTCAAAAACCCTACAGCCCGCCAGCAACGGCCTGTTGAGCCGAATGCGGCGCTGATGGTGCGTTGCGCCCACTGCGGCGTGCATCTGCCGCAGGATCGCGCACTGAGTTCAAGCCAGGCGTGGTATTGCACCCAGGCACACCTGGAACAAGGGCCGAAGTCTATCCAGCGTTGAGGCGACCTGCGGGCGAGTAAGGCGCTGGATCGATGATCGGGGCCCGCGCTAACAGCAAGTCGGCGAATAATTGGCAGGAGGCCGGCGCCAGCACCAGGCCATTGCGGTAATGCCCGCAATTGAGCCACAACCCCTTGAACCCAGGCACCTCACCGATATACGGGATACCCTCCGGCGAGCCAGGCCGCAACCCTGCCCAATGTCCGACCACCTCGGCGGCCGCCAAGGCCGGAATCAGCTCTACCGCAGAGGCCTTGAGGCTTTCCAGCGCGGTTTCGGTCGGCGTCTTGTTGAACCCCTCATGCTCCAATGTGCTTCCGATCAGGATGTGCCCATCACGTCGCGGGATCGCATACCGCCCCTTGGCCAGGACCATGCTGGATAAAAAGTCAGACGCACATTTGTACAGAATCATCTGGCCTTTGACCGGCTCTACGGGTAACGCCAAGCCCAGCGTGCCCAGCAACTGCCCACTCCAGGCCCCGGCAGCGAGCACCACCTGATCACCTGGAACCTGCCCTGCAGCGGTGTTAACGCCCACCACGCTGTCACCCTCGCGGACAAATCCTTGCACTTCGCAATGCTCTTGTATTGTCACACCCGGTAATGCCAGCAGCGCAGCCCTCAGGGATTTGACCAGGCGTGGGTTGCGTACATTGGCCACGTCGGCCATGTAGATCGCCCGGGAATAGCCGCCTCCCAATGCCGGCACTGCATCATGGGCCGCCGACACATCCACCTTGCTTAATGGCCGTCCTTCACGCGCAGCCCAGGCCAATGCTTGACCTTCATCATCCAGGTCAAGCCAGTACAGGCCCGTGGTATGCACCTCAGGATCCACGCCGGTAGCGGCAAACAAGCGCTGCGCCAGTTGCGGGTAAAAATCCTGGGACCAATGGGCCAAGGCGGTGACCGCCGGGCTATAGCGCCATGGATACAGCGGCGAAACAATCCCGCCACCCGCCCAGGAAGACTCCTGCCCAAGCCCCGACCGCTCCAGCAATATGATCGTCTGCCCCTCCCTGGCGAGGTTGTACGCCGTCAACAGGCCGATTACTCCGCCGCCGACAATCACCACTTGCTTTTGCTTAGCCATTATTTGATCCAGCCGATAAACAGGGAAAGACGCGCCCGGCGCCCACTCTTCACGCACGCTCATCATTGCCCCCAGCAGAGTTTGCGCGGCACATCAGGCGCCGCTCCCGGATTACTTCGCATACCGGTGCTGGTCAAGCTGAAGGCTGCACACGCATCACCCGCCATCAATGAATCCACAACAGGCGTAGCGAGCAGGTCAAAATCCTGGGGGTTTAAAACGACGCTGATTCTATAATGATCATTGCCCGCACTGACGCCGCTTGCATCAATAAAAGTGCCGTTCCTCGTATAAAAACGCTCCAAGTGCTGGGCTTGCTCGCTCAACAACGCGACGATTTGCGCTCGATAAACCTTTTTAACCTGACCGATATATCCGGGGTAGGTGACCCCAGCCAGCAACGCGATGATCGCCACCACGATCAGTAACTCGATCAGGCTAAAGCCCCGGCTATCCATGCCCATTCTATTGCTCCCTATTGAAGTTGCCGCCATGAGACCCGTCGATACCTGACGCTACCGCCCTCCTCCACGCGTGCGAAGACCGTCTCCAGCACCGTGCGTGATTGGCCTGCGAGCCCGATTGCAGTCACCCGATACAGTGCCGCCGAGGCATGGACCGGTAGATGGACCACACCAGCCCCCATACCCAGTGCTTGAACGCCATAGAATCCGCCCATCAGCGCTACCCAAGAGACCGCCGAGGCAGGATTGGTCCCGCCGCCCACCAGCGAAAAAGCTTCAACGGGCGGCGCACACGTGGTGATCGAGTGGCAGATGGGCAATGCCCCGCCTACCCTCTGTACCGCCCATTCGCCCAACCTCAAGCCACTTTCGGCATGTTGAAATGATTGATTGCGATGCCATAGGCTGCTCGCGACTTTTTGCTGGGATACCGCCCCCTGCATGGATGACAACCCCACCAGCGATAACAGCAGCAGGAATACCAGGCTGATCAGCAACACCATCCCGGCCTGCCGCACATGAAACCCGCCAAGCATGACCATCACGCCTAACCCAGCCGATTTCGCAGCGCGGCCACGACGCTGTAGCTCTGATCCTTCACCCGTCCAGACGGGTCTTGCAGCGTCATATGTATGCGCACGCTGCGTATCAACGACGGGTCAACCGGGTGGCTGTCGTAACGCACCACAACCGTTGATGCCGGCCGGGTCGCCATGCCAAAGCTGATGTCGAATGCCCGTACGTTATCCATCAGTACGGCTTTCGCAGGCGTTGCCGGCGTACTGATCTTCAACTGGCCTGTTTCGTAGGTGTAGGTGAGCTGGCGTATGCCAAAGCGGATCTGGCCAGGTGCGGCGGCAGGCGGTGCCCCGGCATAAGCCTGGGCCACCTCCTTGCAGTCAGACAGTACCGTCCAATCGGGCCTGACAACACCCTCACCGACGCTCGCCGTAACCAATGTCAGTGACTTTGCACTCGCCGACGCCTCCCAGCTTATCGGTCGATCAAAAGCGGCAGGCGCGTTGTCGATGACGGCCGTGGCCAGGCACCCCAGCATGCCTGCCTGGCGTATGTCCTGGATCATCTTGCTCAGGACAAACCGCGCATCATCCTGCATCACCATTGCGGCCTGCTGGCTGGCATGGGTCAGTCGCGAGCTGATCAACACCTGGCTCGCACCCAGCACCAGCACTAGCCCTACGGCGAGTGCCAGCAACAATTCCACCAGGCTGAAACCTCGAGCAAGACGATTCATTGCAACGCTCCCTGATCATTGGCGATACGACTGGTCAGGGTGAAGGTTTCCCGGGCTCCAGGCCTGTTTGCCGCCCGAGCGTCCTGCCAGCTGATGCTGATGGTGACCTCGTGCCCACTCAAAGCCACTGACCCTTTAGCGTCTTCGCCAGCAAAACCAATGATATTGGCCTCGAAATCGTGCAGGTCCAAGTCACGCACACTGGCAGTCGAAGTGCTGCGCGGCGCGGGCTCGGCGCTGCCCCACGAGTAATCTGCACCGGCGTTGGCGCGAATGCGGTCAAGCATGTCGTAGGCGATAAAACTGGCTTGGCTGGTCATCCTGGCGCTGTCGGTGTACTTGAGCGCATTGAGCTGGAGCACCGCAGCGCCCATCAGACCAATGGCCAGGATCAGCAGCGCTACCAGCACCTCGATCAAGGTCATGCCGGATTGGCGCCGCTGGAAAGCGCGCAGGAAAAATCGATTCGGGCAGGCGGGCATTACCGTTGTCATCCATGTCGAAGGCCGGAAAAAAGCAGGCAAAACCTGCTGTGCGACCCAAGACTAGCGTCGGTTTTCAAGCGGCGCTGCTCAAGGAACAAAGGGAAATACTTTGGACATGAAGGCCATCATTCATCACCAGGGGCCCAGAGCTATACCTAGATCTGCAACTTGGAGACTCACTCGCGTCCACGGAGGGAACGCACATGACAGAACGAGGGTTCACCCTGATTGAAATGCTGCTTGGGCTGATCGTGACCAGCTTCCTTGCACAACTGGCCGTGCCAGGCTTCAAAGGGTTGCTTGAATCACAGCAGCGACAAAGCGTGGCCCAATCACTCGCCGCCGGCCTGCGCTACGCACGCACCGAGGCCATCGCACGCAATCAGGCGGTGGTCATTCACGCGCGGGACGAGGACTGGAGCCTGGGGTGGCGGGTGATACTGGACGTCAGTGGGCGTGGTCACCTGGACCAAGATAACCCGGTATTGCTGGAACGGCAGGACAGCGGGCATGTGCTTATCGCGGGCAATGGCCCGGTCACGAACCAGGTGCGTTTCAGCGGTTTGGGGGAGCCGGTCTTTGCCGGCGGGGGCTTCCGTGCCGGCACCGTGCATGTGTGCGACACAAGCCAGGCACAGAGCCTGTACCAGGTAGTGCTGGCGCCCAGCGGGCGCATCAGCCTGCGCAGTGTGAAAACCGAGCAGGCATTATGCCGAGGCTATACCAGCACGTCGGGCGTCAGAGCAGCGAGCGGACCCGCAGTTCCTTGGGCATGGAGAACGTGATGTTCTCTTCACGGCCAGCCAGCTCATCAGCACCAGTGGCTCCCCAGGCCTGCAACTGCTGGATCACGCCGCGCACCAGGACTTCCGGGGCCGAGGCGCCCGCGGTGATGCCAATCCGCTCGACACCATCGAACCAACTGCGCTGCATGTCTTCGGCGCCATCGATCAGGTATGCCGGTGTGGCCATGCGTTCGGCCAGCTCACGCAAGCGATTGGAGTTGGAGCTGTTCGGGCTGCCGACCACCAGCACCACATCGCACTCATCCGCCAGTTGCTTGACCGCATCCTGGCGGTTTTGCGTGGCGTAGCAGATGTCGTCCTTGCGGGGGCCGCCAATGGCGGGGAATCGTGTGCGCAGGGCATCGATTACGCGGCTGGTATCGTCCATGGACAAGGTGGTCTGGGTCACGAACGCCAGGCGATCCGGGTTGTGCACCTGCAAGTTGGCGACGTCTTTTTCGTCTTCCACCAGGTAGATGGCGCCGCCGTTGCTGGCGTCGTACTGACCCATGGTGCCTTCGACTTCCGGGTGACCGGCATGGCCGATCAGGATGCATTCGCGGCCGTCACGGCTGTAGCGAGCCACTTCGATGTGCACCTTGGTCACCAGCGGGCAGGTGGCATCGAATACTTTAAGGCCACGGCCTGCCGCTTCGGTACGTACGGCCTGGGACACGCCGTGGGCACTGAAGATGACGATAACGTCGTCGGGCACCTGGTCGAGTTCTTCGACAAAGATAGCGCCGCGTGCGCGCAGGTCTTCGACCACGAATTTGTTATGGACGACTTCATGGCGCACATAAATCGGCGGCCCGAAGACTTCCAGGGCGCGGTTGACGATTTCGATCGCCCGGTCCACGCCGGCGCAGAAGCCACGGGGGTTGGCGAGTTTGATTTGCATGCTGTGCCTCGTGCCTTGCAGGGCAAGAAATTGGACCAACTCAGCTCTATAGAATAAGCCTCTGTGGGAGCGGGCTTGCCCGCGATGCAAGCGACTCGATGTATCAGGTACACCGAGGTGATGCTATCGCAGGCAAGCCAGCTCCCACACAAGCCAGCGTCACAGGAACCGGTTTCGTCAGTTAGAGCGCTTTAACGTCGATGATTTCAACATCAAACGTCAAGGTTTTACCGGCCAACGGATGGTTGAAATCGATGGTCACTTGCACATCATCGAAGGCTTTAACCACACCAGGCAATTCGGTATTCGCCGCATCATTGAAGATCACCAGCAAGCCTTCCGACAGGTCCATGCCTTCGAACTGCGAACGCGGGATGATCTGTATGTTTTGCGGGTTGGGCTGGCCAAAGGCGTTTTCCGGCAGGATCTGCAGGTTACGCTTGTCGCCAGCCTTGAAGCCGAACAGGGCTGCTTCAAAACCCGGCAACAGGTTACCGTCGCCCACCTTGAAAGTCGCCGGAGCTTTGTCGAAGGTGCTATCGACCGTGTCGCCATTCTCCAGGCGCAATGCGAAATGCAAAGTGACTTCCGTGTTCTGGCCGATGCGTTGCTCAGCCAATACCTGATCAGTCATTGACGGTCTCTCCGGTTTTCTTGCTCTTGAACATATCCAGCGCCAGCATGATTGCACCGACAGTAATGGCGCTATCGGCAAAGTTGAACGCCGGGAAGTAATGGCGGTTCTGCCAATGCACCAGGATGAAGTCGATCACATGGCCCAGGGCGATGCGGTCATACAGGTTGCCCAGCGCGCCACCCAGCACCAGGGCCAGGGCGATAGCCAGCCAGGTGTCGTCGCGGCCCAGCCGCTTGAGCCACACCACCAGCACGGCACTGACTACCACGGCGATCAGGGCAAACAACCAGCGCTGCCAGCCCCCGCCATCCGCCAGGAAGCTGAAGGCGGCGCCGGTGTTGTAGGCCAGGGTCCAGCTGAAGTAATCCGGGATCACCACGATTTGCTGGAACATTTCCAGGGAGCCTTCGAAGTGAGCCTTGCTGACCTGGTCAATGACCAGGACCAGCAGGCTCAGTACGAGCCAGCCCAGACGTCCGAAACGACTGGCTGCATTAGGCATAGTGGCGAACCTCGCCGTCACCAGAAATGTTGTCGACGCAACGACCACAGATTTCCGGGTGCTCAGGGTTCACACCGACATCTTCACGGCAGTGCCAGCAACGGGCGCACTTGGGGAAGGCCGACTTGACCACTTTGAGCTTGAGGCCCGGTACTTCGGTAGCTACTGCATCCGCCGGGGCCTGGGCGAAAGGTGCCAGGCTCGCGGTGGAGGTAATCAGCACGAAGCGCAGTTCGTTGCTCAGCTTGGCCAGGTTGGCGGTCAGGCCTTCCTCGGCAAACAGGGTGACTTCGGCTTGCAGGTTGCCGCCCACGGCCTTGGCCGCACGCTGGACTTCCAGCTCTTTGTTCACCGCAGCCTTGACCGCCATGACGCCTTCCCAGTACTCGCGGCCCAGTTCGAAGTCGGCCGGCAGTTCGGTCAGGCCTTCGTACCAGGTGTTGAGCATGACGGACTCGTTACGCTCGCCCGGCAGGTATTCCCATAGTTCGTCGGCGGTGAACGCCAGGATCGGTGCGATCCAGCGCACCAGCGCTTCGCTGATGTGGTACAGCGCGGTCTGCGCCGAGCGGCGCGCCTTACTGTTGGCGCCGGTGGTGTACTGGCGGTCCTTGATGATGTCGAGGTAGAAACCGCCCAGCTCCTGCACGCAGAAGTTGTGGATCTTCGAGTAGACGTTCCAGAAGCGGTACTCGCCGTAGTGCTCCTGCAGCTCACGCTGCAGCAACAGGGTACGGTCCACAGCCCAACGGTCCAGGGCGAGCATGTCCTCGGCTGGCAGCAGGTCGGTGGCCGGGTTGAAACCGGTCAGGTTCGACAGCATGAAGCGTGCGGTATTGCGGATGCGACGGTAGGCGTCGGCGCTGCGCTGCAGGATCTGCTCCGAAACGGCCATCTCGCCCGAATAGTCGGTCGAGGCCACCCACAGGCGCATAATATCGGCACCCAGGGTGTCGTTGACCTTTTGCGGCGCGATCACGTTGCCCAGGGACTTGGACATCTTGCGACCGTTTTCGTCGACGGTGAAGCCATGGGTCAGCAGCTCACGGTATGGTGCGTGGTCGTCGATGGCGCATCCGGTCAGCAACGACGAGTGGAACCAGCCGCGGTGCTGGTCCGAGCCTTCCAGGTACAGGTCGGCACGCGGGCCGGTCTCGTGACCCATAGGGTGCGAGCCGCGCAGCACGTGCCAGTGGGTGGTACCCGAATCGAACCACACGTCGAGGGTGTCGCTGATCTTGTCATACAGCGGCGCTTCGTCACCCAACAGCTCAGCGGCATCCAGCTTGAACCAGGCTTCGATGCCTTCCTGCTCGACGCGTTGAGCCACGACTTCCATCAGTTCGACGGTACGTGGGTGCAGCTCGCCGCTTTCCTTGTTCAGGAAAAACGGGATCGGCACACCCCAGTTGCGCTGGCGCGAGATGCACCAGTCGGGGCGATTGGCGATCATCGAGTGCAGGCGCGCCTGACCCCAGGCCGGGACGAACTGGGTGTCTTCGATGGCCTTGATCGCACGGTTGCGCAGGGTCTCGCCCTGAGCAGGCTGCTTGTCCATGCCGATAAACCACTGCGCGGTGGCGCGATAGATCAGCGGGGTCTTGTGGCGCCAGCAGTGCATGTAGCTGTGCTTGATGGTTTCGGTGTGCAGCAGCGCGCCGACTTCCGACAGCTTGTCGATGATCGGCTGGTTGGCCTTGAAGATGAACTGGCCGCCGAAGAATTCCAGGGACGGCACGTAGACGCCATTGCTCTGCACAGGGTTCAGGATGTCGTCATTGACCATGCCATAGGCTTTGCAGGTCACGAAGTCATCCACGCCATAGGCTGGCGATGAATGAACGATGCCGGTGCCGGCGCCCAGTTCCACGTAGTCGGCCAGGTACACCGGCGACAGGCGGTCGTAGAACGGATGGCGGAAGTTGATCAGCTCCAGCGCTGAACCGGTGGTGGTGGCGATCACCGAGCCTTGCAACTCGTAACGCGCCAGGCACGATTCGACCATTTCCTCGGCCAGCACCAGCAGGCGATCACCGACGTCCACCAGGGCGTAGATGAATTCCGGGTGCACGTTCAGCGCCTGGTTGGCCGGGATGGTCCACGGGGTGGTGGTCCAGATCACGATGGCAGCCGGTTTGCTCAGGCTCGCCAGGCCAAAGGCCTCGGCCAGCTTGGCGTCGTCGGCGATCGGGAACGCCACGTCGATGGTCGAGGACTTCTTGTCTTCGTACTCGACTTCCGCTTCGGCCAGGGCCGAACCGCAATCGAAGCACCAGTTCACGGGCTTGAGGCCCTTGAACACGAAACCGCCCTTGACGATTTCGGCCAAGGCACGGATTTCACCGGCCTCGTTCTTGAAATTCATGGTCTTGTACGGGTTGTCCCACTCGCCCAGCACGCCCAGGCGGATGAATTCGGACTTCTGCCCTTCGATCTGCTCGGTGGCATAGGCACGGCACAGCTCGCGGGTTTTATCCGCGCCCAGGTTCTTGCCGTAGGTCACTTCGACTTTATGCTCGATCGGCAGGCCGTGGCAGTCCCAGCCCGGGACATACGGCGCGTCGAAGCCCGAAAGGGTCTTCGAGCGGATGATCATGTCCTTGAGAATCTTGTTCAGCGCATGACCGATGTGAATCGTGCCGTTGGCGTAAGGAGGGCCGTCGTGCAGGACGAATTTCGGACGATCCTTGCCAATTTCGCGCAACTTTCCGTACAGGCCAATACTGTCCCAGCGCTGCAGGATCTGCGGTTCGCGCTGTGGCAGGCCGGCCTTCATTGGGAAGGCGGTGTCCGGAAGGTTTAGCGTGGCTTTATAGTCGGTCATTTAAGGCTCTTCGGTTAGCGATGGGCGCTAGGTGCGGCTAGTGCACGGGCGGCGGCGACATCCGCATTGATCGCCGTTTTCAACGCCTCCAGGGAGGCGAAACGCTGCTCTTCACGCAGCTTCTGGTGGAAAACCACCGTCAAACGCCGGTCGTATAAATCACCGGCAAAATCCAAAAGGTGAACTTCCAGGTGGGCCTTGCCATCACCTGCAACCGTGGGCCTGACGCCTATATTGGCGACTCCCTGCCACGATTGACCGTCGATATCGACGCTCACCAGGTAAACCCCGGTCAACGGTACACGACGGCGCTTGAGTTGCACGTTGGCAGTTGGCGTGCCCAATTGGCGCGCCAGCTTCTGACCGTGCAATACCCGCCCGGCAATGCGGAACGGGCGACCGAGCAAACGCTCGGCCAAGCCGAAGTCGGCAGCAGCCAGGGCGTTACGCACCTGGGTGCTGCTCACGCGCAGACCGTCCAGTTCGACGGTTTGCGCGGCTTCGACGGTAAACCCCTGGCTGGCGCCGGCATGTTGCAGGAAATCGAAATCTCCGACCCGGTCACACCCGAAACGGAAGTCGTCGCCGACTTCCAGGTGTTGCACCCCCAGGCCCTCCACCAGGATACGGTCAACGAACTCGGTGGCGCTGAGGCTACGCAAGCGCTGGTTGAAAGCCAGGCAAAGGACGCGGTCCACACCCTCTTCGGCCAGCAGTTGCAGCTTGTCGCGCAAGCGCGCCAGACGGGCCGGCGCCGTTTCCGGGGTAAAGAACTCCCGCGGTTGTGGCTCGAAAATCACCACGCAGCTGGGCACGCCCAACTCGACCGCACGCTCACGTAGCCGGGCCAGGATAGCCTGGTGACCACGGTGAACACCGTCAAAGTTGCCAATAGTGGCGACGCAGCCCCGATGCTCGGGGCGCAGGTTGTGAAGACCTCGAACCAGCTGCATAACGCGCTTCTTGCTCATAAAGTGGTCGATTATAACCACACCCAGCCCCGGACGACAGGCAACAGCGCAGGCCAAATGGGTCGATTCGATAAAACACCCGTTTTATCGCGGCAAACTCTCTATCCCAGCGACTTGCGATTGAAATGCCGCAGGCGGAAACCCTGCAACAGCAACATGCCGAAGTACACCGCCGCGCCCGCGACCACCAATACACCCAGGCGCATGAAGCGCTCCAGCATATCGCCATGGCCCCAAGCCGGCATTACGTGCATCAGGCCAACGAGCACGGCGGACATCGCGGCGACTGCCACGAGCAACTTGAGGGAGAACACTCCCCAACCCGGCTGTGGCTGGTACATCTGCTGTTTGCGCAGTTGGTAAAACAGCAGGCCGGCATTGATACAGGCGCCGGCACTGATCGCCAACGCCAGCCCGGCATGGGCCAAAGGTCCGATAAATACCAGGTTGAGCAGTTGCGTGACGATCAGCGTGAAAATTGCGATTTTCACCGGTGTGCGGATGTTTTGCTGCGCGTAAAAACCAGGTGCCAGCACCTTGATCACAATAATGCCGAGCAGACCGACGGAGTAGGCAACCAGCGCGTGTTGGGTCATCAAGGCGTCATGCGCATCGAATTCTCCGTATTGAAACAGCGAGACCGTGAGCGGTTCGGCAAGGATCCCCAGGGCCAGGGCGCATGGCAATACCAGCAGGAAGCACAGGCGCAGACCCCAATCGAGGATTCGCGAATACTCCTGGCGGTCCTTGCTGGCGTAGGTGCGCGCCAGGGTCGGCAGCAGGATCGTGCCCAACGCCACGCCAAGCACGCCGGACGGCAACTCCATCAGGCGATCAGCGTAATACATCCACGACACCGAGCCCGAGACCAGCAGCGAGGCGAACGCGGTGTTGATGATCAGCGAAATCTGGCTCACCGACACCCCGAGAATCGCCGGCAGCATATTGCGCATCACGCGCCAGACACCGGTGTCCTTGAGATTCAGGCGCGGCAGCACGAGCATGCCGATTTTCTTCAAGTGCGGCAGCTGGTACAGCAGCTGCGCCAGGCCTCCGGCCAGGACCGCCCAGCCCAGGGCCATGACTGGCGGATCGAAATACGGCGTCAGGAACAGCGCAAAAATAATCATGCTGACGTTAAGCAGGGTCGGCACGAAGGCGGGCACCGAGAAACGGTTCCACGTATTGAGGATCGCCCCGGCCAGGGACGACAGGGAAATCAGCAATATATAAGGAAAGGTCACTCGCAGCAGATCAGTGGTCAGTGCGAATTTTTCCGGAGTATTGGCAAATCCCGGGGCTGTGGCCCAGATCACCCAGGGTGCGGCGAGCATGCCGATCAGGGTCACCAGCATCAGTACCAGGGTCAGCAGGCCCGAGACGTAGGCGATAAAGGTACGGGTCGCCTCCTCGCCTTGCTGGGTCTTGTATTCGGCCAGGATCGGCACGAACGCCTGGGAAAATGCGCCTTCGGCGAAGATCCGCCGCAACAGGTTGGGCAGTTTAAAGGCAATAAAGAAGGCATCCGTGGCCATGCTGGCGCCAAAGATGCGCGCCAGCAGGGTGTCACGCACAAACCCCAAAACCCGGGAGATCATCGTGATAGAGCTGACGGCAGCCAACGATTTGAGCAGATTCATTGAAAGAGTTTGCGCCTATAGATAAAGAGCAGGCGAACAAAGCGCCCACTTATGCGATACTGCGCGCCTGCAACAGCACAGAGCCAAAGCTCGCGAGTTTACAGGTCAAGCGCCGGAAATAAATCACCCGCCTCTTCAGATCGACCACTCAGCAGTTCGCATCAGCCGCCCTTGACAACCCATCAAGTCATCGGCATGATTCGCGGCCTATTTTGTTTGCTATTTCCTAAAAAGTCTTTCGAGGAGCTCGACGGTGGCCAACACACCTTCCGCCAAAAAACGTGCAAAACAGGCTGAGAAGCGTCGCAGCCACAACGCCAGCCTGCGTTCCATGGTTCGTACCTACATCAAGAATGTAGTTAAAGCCATCGACACCAAAGACGCTGAAAAAGCCCAAGCTGCTTACGTTCTGGCCGTGCCAGTTATCGACCGTATGGCCGATAAAGGCATCATCCACAAGAACAAGGCCGCTCGTCATAAGAGCCGCCTGAATGGCCACATCAAGGCTCTGAGCGTTCCTGCTGCAGCCTAAGTGGTAACAACTGCCACGCAGCCCTGGTTGCGAAACAGTTAAGAAATGCCCCGTACCGAAAGGTCCGGGGCATTTTTGTTTGTGCTTGAAAATACACCGCGACCAAACTGTGGGAGGGGGCTTGCCCCCGATTGCGGAGTGTCAGCCACTGCTTCTGGCGACTGATCCACCGTTATCGGGGGCAAGCCCCCTCCCACATTGGACCATGGGTGTCAGGCAGGTATTTTCAGGCCCCAAAAAAACGCCCCGAACCAGTCGGGGCGTTTTTGCTATCTATTGATCAAACCACAATCAATGGTGATGACCGCCTTCACCGTGGACGTGGCCGTGGGCCACTTCTTCCTGGGAAGCGTCGCGAATGGCAACGATCTTCACTTGGAAGTTCAGGCGCTGGCCTGCCAGAGGGTGGTTACCGTCGACGGTCACGTCGTCGCCGTCCAGGTCACGGATGGTGACGATCTGCATTTGGCCGTCCGGCGCGGAAGCGTGGAACTGCATGCCCACTTCCAGCTCGTCAACGCCTTCGAACATGCTGCGGCTCAGGGTGCTGACCAGCTCGGCGGAGTATTCGCCGTAGGCATCTTCAGGTTCCACGGCGACGGTCAGTTCATCACCAACAGCCTTGCCTTCCAGAGCTTTTTCCAGGCCCGGGATGATGTTACCTGCGCCTTGCAGGTAGACCAGCGGCGCGCCGCCGGCTGAGCTGTCGATGACCTCACCAGCGTCGTTGGTCAGGGTATAGTCGATGGAGACAGCCTTGTTAGCGGCGATCGTCATGGGGCGAGACCTTTTGCAAAAGAATGAAGAACGGACAAGTCTAAACAAGGATTTACCCGAAAGCGAACAGAACCCGGACGGACGGGGCCGATCAACGGCATCCTTCATCACCGGCTTCCATCAGGACGACGACCGGCATTGGGTCGTCGAACTGTCCTGCGGGCACACCCAGCACCTGCGCCACCAGCCGCCATGGCAGTCGCGCGCCTGGGTACTCGACCCCGCGCAACGCCTGGAAAAAATAGGCCAACCCTTTGCGTGCGGCTGGTGTGCGCAAGCGCAAGAATAGCGCTAACCTTGGCGCCTGATCCGCGGTAGGCGCTCAAACATAGAGCGTCACCCAAGCCATGCACCTCCAGAGAATCCGCATGCAGACTTTTTTTATCGCGCCCACCGATTTTGGTGTGGGCCTGACCTCCATCAGCCTTGGGCTGGTGCGCACCCTGGAACGGGCCGGCCTTAAAGTCGGCTTTTTCAAACCGATTGCCCAGCCTCACCCGGGCGATACCGGCCCGGAACGTTCCACTGAACTGGTGGCACGCACCCACGGGCTCAAACCGCCCCAACCCTTGGGCCTTGCCCACGTAGAGCGCATGCTCGGCGACGGCCAGCTCGATGAACTGCTCGAAGAAATCATCACCCTCTACCAGCAGGCCGCCGTGGGCAAGGACGTCCTGATCGTCGAAGGCATGGTGCCGACCCGCAGCGCCAGCTACGCCGCACGGGTCAACCTGCACCTGGCCAAGAGCCTGGATGCCGAAGTGATCCTGGTCTCGGCACCAGAAAACGAGGTGCTCACCGAACTTTCTGGCCGGGTGGAATTGCAGGCGCAATTGTTCGGCGGTCCGAAAGACCCGAAAGTGCTGGGCGTGATCCTCAACAAGGTACGCACCGACGAAAGCATGGAAGCCTTCTCGGCGCGCCTGAAAGAGCATTCGCCGCTGTTGCGCACCGGTGATTTCCGGCTGCTCGGCTGCATCCCCTACCAGCCCGAGCTCAACGCCCCGCGCACCCGTGACGTGGCCGACCTGATGGGCGCGCAGATCCTCAACGCCGGCGACTACGAAAGCCGGCGCATGACCAAGATCATCATCTGCGCGCGCACCATGCGCAACACCGTGGAGCTGCTCAAGCCCGGCGTGCTGGTGGTAACCCCAGGGGATCGCGACGATATCATCCTTGCCGTCAGCCTGGCGGCGATCAACGGCGTGCCACTGGCCGGCCTGCTGCTGACCAGCGACACCCTGCCCGACCCGCGCATCATGGACCTGTGCCGTGGCGCCTTCCAGGCCGGGTTGCCGGTGCTGTCGGTGAGCACGGGCTCCTATGACACCGCCAACCAGCTCAATAGCCTCAACAAGGAAATTCCCATCGATGACCGCGAGCGTGCGGAGATCATCACTGACTTCGTCGCCAGCCACCTCGATGCGCGCTGGCTGCACCAACGTTGCGGTACGCCACGGGAGATGCGCCTGTCGCCGGCCGTGTTCCGCTACCAGTTGATCCAACGCGCCCAGGCCGCCAACAAGCGCATTGTGTTGCCCGAAGGCAGCGAGCCGCTGACCGTGCAAGCCGCCGCCATCTGTCAGGCCCGGGGCATTGCCCGTTGCGTGCTGCTGGCCAAGCCGGAGGATGTGGAGGCGGTCGCCCGCGCCCAGGGTATCGAACTGCCCGAGGGCCTGGAGATTCTCGACCCGGACCTGATACGCCAACGCTACGTCGAGCCAATGGTCGCGTTGCGCAAGACCAAGAGCCTCAACGCGCCCATGGCCGAGCAACAGCTGGAAGATACCGTGGTGATCGCCACCATGATGCTCGCCCTGGACGAAGTGGACGGCCTGGTCTCCGGGGTTGTTCACTCCACTGCCAATACCATTCGCCCTGCCCTGCAGCTGATCAAGACCGCGCCCGGATGCACCCTGGTATCGTCGGTGTTCTTCATGCTGTTCCCCGAGCAGGTGCTGGTGTACGGCGACTGTGTGATGAACCCACACCCAAGCGCTGCGGAACTGGCGGAAATCGCCCTGCAAAGCGCCGATTCCGCCGCCGCATTCGGCATCACGCCACGGGTGGCGATGATCAGCTATTCCAGCGGTGATTCGGCCAGTGGCGAAGAAGTGGAAAAAGTCCGTGAAGCTACCCTGCTCGCCCACGAACAGCAAAGCTCGCTGCTGATCGACGGCCCGCTGCAATACGACGCCGCCGCCAACGAAAACGTCGCCCGGCAACTGGCCCCCAACAGCCAGGTTGCGGGCAAGGCTACGGTGTTCGTGTTCCCGGACCTGAACACCGGCAACACCACCTACAAAGCCGTACAACGCAGCGCCGATTGCGTAAGCCTGGGGCCGATGCTCCAGGGCCTGCGCAAACCGGTGAACGACCTGCCGCGTGGCGCCCAGGTAGACGACATCGTGTACACCATCGCCCTGACGGCGATTCAAGCCGCTAACCGACCTATGGATATCTAAATGCTGGATTTTCTACCTGCCGCCGTGCGTGGTGTGATCGCATCGCTGCTGTTGGCGCTGAACACGATCCTGCTGTGCTCGTTCCTGTTTATCGTCGCCCTGTTCAAGGCGCTGCCGTTCGCCAAGCGCTTCAGCGAATGGCTGATGAACCATACCCATGAAGCCTGGGTCACCAACAACAAGGGCTGGATGAACCTGGTACGGCGCACGCGCTGGCACCTGACTGGCCTCGAGGGCTTGGACTACCAGCACTCCTACCTGGTGACCAGCAACCACCAGAGCTGGGTCGACATCATGGTGCTGCAATACGTGCTCAATCGGCGTATTCGCCCGCTGAAGTTCTTCCTCAAGCAGGAATTGATCTGGGTGCCGGTGATTGGTTTGGCCTGGTGGGCACTGGGTTTTCCCTTCATGAAGCGCTACAGCAAGGCATATTTGGAGAAGCACCCGGAGAAGAAAGGCAAAGACTTGGAAACCACGCGCAAAACCTGTGCGAAGTTTCGCGACAATCCGGTGGGGATTTTCAACTTTGCCGAAGGCACACGATTTACCCCGGGCAAGCATGCACAACAAAATTCCCCATTTCGCTATTTGCTCAAGCCCAAGGCCGGCGGCATTGCGTTTGTGCTGGATGCCATGGGGGAGCAGTTGAAGTCACTGGTGAATGTGACCATTCACTATCCTGGCGGACGCCCTGGGTATTGGGATTTGCTGTGCGGGAATGTGAAGGACGTGGTGGTGCACTTTGAAGAGGTGCAGATTCCGGCCGAGTTCATTGGCAAGAATTATGAGCAGGATGGAGCGTATCGGTTGGCGTTCCAAGGCTGGATAAACCAGCTGTGGGAAGACAAGGATGCATTTCTGGAGCAGCTTCACAAAGACTTTCCGGCCAGCCGCTGATCACATGTGGAAGAAATTTAATGTGGGAGCTGGCTTGCCTGCGATAGCCATAGGTATCTACATAACTTTGTAGGTTGTATCAGCCGACGGTAACCACGATGCGAAGCAAGTCGCTCTTGATCTTGATCTGCTTTTGATCTCAGGCGCCCCGTTAAACCACGCTGGCCGAACGCAGGCTTGAATTCGTGGGTAACCCGGCAGGACGCCGGGTTAGCCGCCCCGCGCCATGGATGGCGCGTGGCGGCGGCCCACGGACTCAAGCCTGCGTTCGGGCACACCGAGCCAAGGCGAGGTGCCGAGTGGTGGGGCAAGAGCCCTTTGGTTACTTTGGGGCTCTTTTCCAAAGTGACCCGCCGTCAGGGCGGAACCCTAAGTGGCCGTTACTTTAATAACGGATATGTACGCGGTCTGATCCACCATCCCAGTTCGCTGCCAGGCCGCCTTCGCAGGCAAGCCAGCTCCCACATTTGGATCGCGGCACGTTAGGGAGATAGGCGCCGACTGTCAGGCCGTCACGGGAGCAAGCTCCCTCGCCACGGGTTCAGCTTCGTATCGCAGTTGTGTAGATACCTATGCTGCGATAGCGGTGGATCAGCTAAGGATAAATAAACTGACAGTCCGCCATCGCAGGCAAGCCAGCTCCCACATTGACCGAGTCCACATTTGAGAAGGTGTAAAAAAGCCCGCCATCGAGTCATCGGTGGCGGGCTTTTTTGTAGCGCCAACCCTTAGATCGCGCCGCGCTGACGCAACAGCTCCAGCACTTGCTTGACGCTCTCTTCCAACGACAGGGCCTGGGTGTCGATTACCAGGTCGGCATTCAACGGCACGTCGTACGGGAAGGATTCGCCAGGGATGTTATCCCCGCCCGCCGCATACAAACCTTGCGGATCGCGCTCGGCACATACCAGCGGCGACGCCTGCACGTACACGGTCAGCAGACGATCGGCACCTATCAGCGCCTTGGCCTGCTCACGGCCTTCGGCATCCGGCGCCACGAACGCGGCCAGGGTCAGCAAGCCAGCCTCATTGAACTGACGGGCGACGTGAGCCGCACGGCGCCAGTTCTCGGTACGCCCGGTACGGTCCTGGGGCAAGCCCTTGTTCAGGTCGTGACGCAGGTTCTGGCCGTCCAGTACAAACACCGCACGCCCCATATCGAACAGCTTACGCTCAACCGCGTAGGCCAAGGTGCTCTTGCCAGCGCCGGACAGGCCGCTGAACAACACCGTAGCCGGCTGCTGGCCGAAACGCAGGGCGCGCTCTTCGGTGGCGACATGCGCGAGACTGCCGTGCTGCGCGGAACCGCCATGATTGATCGGCGGCGCGATGATCATGCCCGCGGCAACAGTGCCATTGGTCAAACGGTCGATAACGATGAAGGCGCCAGTGGTGCGGTTACTGTCATAGCCATCCAACGCAATGGCAGCGTCGAGGCTGACCTTAACCCGGCCGATTTCGTTGAGTTGCAGCGAACTCGCCGGGCCCTCGGCCAGGGTGTTCACATCCACGCGATGCACGATACTGGTGATGGACCCCGGTACGTAGCTGGTGGCGCGCTTGATATCGTATTTCTTGCCCGGCAGCATCGGCTCTTCGGCCATCCACACCAGCATGGCGTCGAAGGCGTCGGTCACTTGCGGCACGTTGTCGGCATGCACCAGCAGGTCGCCACGGGAGATATCGATCTCGTCTTCCATGGTCAAGGTCACGGCCTGGCCTGGGCCGGCGTTTTCCAGCTCACCTTCGAAGGTGACAATGGATTTGACCCGGCTGCTCTTGCCCGACGGCAGCACCACCACTTCATCGCCCTTGTGCACGATGCCGCTGGCCAGGGTGCCGGCGAAACCACGGAAATTCAGGTTCGGACGGTTGACGTACTGCACCGGGAAACGCAGGTCGGTGTAGTTGCGGTCGTTGGCGATCTCGACGGTCTCGAGGATCTCCATCAGCGACTGGCCGGTGTACCAGGGCGAACGCTCGCTCTTGTTCACCACGTTGTCGCCCTTGAGCGCCGACATCGGTACAAAGGCCAGGGTGCTCGGCTTGAACGCAATACCTTCGGCGAACTTCAGGTAATCGGCCTTGATCGACTCGAAGACGCTTTGGTCAAAGCCATTGATGTCCATCTTGTTGACGGCCACCACGATGTGTTTGATCCCCAGCAACGAAGCGATAAAGCTGTGGCGACGGGTCTGGGTCTGCACGCCGTAGCGGGCGTCGATCAGGATGATCGCCAGGTCGCAGGTAGACGCACCGGTGGCCATGTTGCGGGTGTACTGCTCATGGCCGGGGGTGTCGGCGATGATGAATTTGCGCTTGGCGGTAGAGAAGTAGCGATAGGCAACATCGATGGTGATGCCCTGCTCACGCTCGGCCTGCAGGCCGTCGACCAGCAAGGCCAGGTCGATGTCATCGCCCGTGGTGCCGGACTTCTTCGAATCGCGGGTGATGGCTTCCAGGTGATCTTCGTAGATCATCTTGGAGTCGTGCAGCAGGCGCCCGATCAGGGTGCTCTTGCCGTCATCGACGTTGCCGCAGGTCAGGAAGCGCAACATTTCCTTGCGCTCGTGCTGGGCCAGGTAGGCGAGGATGTCCTCGCTGATCAAATCAGATACGTGCGACATGACAACCCCTTAGAAATAACCCTGACGTTTTTTGTCTTCCATGGAGCCGGCGCCATCGTGATCGATGACCCGGCCCTGGCGCTCGGAAGTTCGCGTCAGGAGCATTTCCTGAATGATGTCCGTCAGCGTCTCGGCTTCGGACTCCACCGCGCCCGTCAACGGGTAGCAGCCAAGGGTGCGGAAACGTACTTTCTTTTTGACGATGCGGGCTTTGTCTTCGTCGGACAGGTGCTCGAGGATGCGGTCGTCGTCGATCATGATCAACGTGCCGTTCTTTTCGATCACGTCGCGCTCGGCGGCGAAGTACAGCGGCACGATCGGGATGCCTTCCAGATAGATGTACTGCCAGATGTCCAGCTCGGTCCAGTTGGACAGCGGGAACACGCGGATCGACTCGCCCTTGTTGACGTTGCCGTTGTAGACGTTCCACAGCTCCGGACGCTGGTTCTTCGGATCCCAGCGGTGCTTGCTGTCACGGAACGAGTACACGCGCTCTTTGGCACGGGATTTCTCTTCATCGCGACGGGCACCGCCGAACGCTGCGTCGAAACCATGCTTGTCCAGGGCCTGCTTGAGGCCCTCGGTCTTCATGATGTCGGTGTGCTTCGCACTGCCGTGTGTGAACGGGTTGATGCCCTGCGCCACGCCATCGGGGTTGACGTGGGTGATCAGATCCAGGCCCAGCTCTTCAACCATGCGGTCGCGGAACTTGTACATCTCCTGGAATTTCCAGCGGGTGTCGACGTGCATCACCGGGAACGGCAGCTTGCCTGGGAAAAAAGCCTTGCGTGCCAGGTGCAACATCACGGCGGAGTCTTTACCGATCGAGTAGAGCATCACCGGGTTGTCGAACTCGGCGGCGACCTCGCGGATGATGTGGATGCTTTCCGCCTCCAGCTGTTTCAGATGCGTCAGTTTGTCGACCATGGTTACTCACGGAAAAACGATCTTATGGACGGCCAGCGGGCCGTGTTCGAGCGAGGCATGCTAGCACAGCACCTGCTTCTATTCAGGGCGCCAACTAGATCGAAACGGTATATGAATATGCCGTCGAGTTTGGCCTGAAATGCGGGCAAGTGTGGGAGGGGCAAGCCTCCTCCCACCTTCAGATCGGGTTCGGGCAATCGATGAACAGATGCTCCAGGGCAAAGCGTCGCGCCAGGTAGTCGCCCAATGCCTGAACACCGTAGCGCTCGGTGGCGTGATGGCCGGCGGCGATGAAGCTGATGTCGTTTTCCCGTGCGCTGTGGAAGGTCTGTTCGGATGCCTCACCGCTCAGGTACAGGTCGACACCCGCGGCAATCGCCTGGTCGATATAGCCCTGGCCACCCCCGGTGCACCAACCAACGCGACGGATCATCTGGCTGCCTTCGATCAGCAGCGGCTCGCGGCCCATCACGTCCTGCACGCGGCGAGCGAAGTCCCGGGGCGATAGAGGCTCAGCCAGGGAGCCAACCAGACCGACGATCTTGGGGTTGCTCGGGTCCAGCGGGCCTTCGACGGTGATGTCCAAGTGACGCGCCAGTTGCACGTTGTTGCCGACATCGGCGTGCAGGTCCAAAGGCAAGTGGTAAGCCAACAAGCTGATGTCATGCTTGAGCAGGGTCTTCAGGCGGCGTTGCTTCATGCCGGTAATGCACGGGTTTTCGCCCTTCCAGAAATAACCATGGTGCACCAGCACCAGATCGGCCTTGGCTTCGACGGCGGCGTCCAGCAACGCTTGGCTGGCGGTCACGCCGCTGACGATGCGCATCACCTGCGGGCGCCCCTCGACCTGCAGGCCGTTGGGGCAATAATCAGCAATTTTTGCACTGCCGAGGTAGCGGTCCGCTTCCTCGACGAGGGTGGTAAGGGGGACGGCCATAAAAGACTCCTAAATATCCCGTTCGCAGGCCTCGCAGCCTCGTATAATGCGCGACATTATGGGCGCTCTCCCGCCCCCTGCAACCTGTCAGGACTTACTTGATGCTCAAGGCACTGCGTTTTTTTGGATGGCCATTGTTGGCTGGCGTGCTGATCGCGATGCTGATTATCCAGCGTTATCCCCAATGGGTGGGCCTGCCCACCCTAGATGTGAACCTGCAACAGGCGCCGCAGACCAGCACGGTGGTCCAAGGCCCGGTGACCTATGCCGATGCGGTCACCATTGCAGCCCCTGCGGTGGTCAACCTGTACACCACCAAGGTCATCAACAAACCCGCGCATCCATTGTTCGAAGACCCGCAGTTCCGCCGCTATTTCGGTGACAACGGTCCCAAGCAACGCCGCATGGAGTCCAGCCTGGGTTCCGGGGTGATCATGAGCCCCGAAGGCTACATCCTCACCAATAACCACGTGACCAGCGGCGCCGACCAGATCGTGGTGGCCCTGCGTGACGGTCGCGAGACCTTGGCCCGCGTGGTGGGCAGCGACCCGGAAACCGACCTTGCGGTACTGAAGATCGATTTGAAGAACTTGCCGTCCATCACTCTCGGCCGTTCCGACGGTTTGCGCGTGGGTGATGTGGCGCTGGCCATCGGCAACCCGTTCGGCGTTGGCCAGACGGTCACCATGGGCATCATCAGCGCCACCGGGCGTAACCAACTGGGCCTTAACAGCTACGAAGACTTCATCCAGACCGACGCGGCCATTAACCCGGGCAATTCCGGCGGCGCGCTGGTGGATGCCAATGGCAACCTGACGGGCATCAATACCGCGATTTTTTCCAAGTCCGGCGGCTCACAGGGCATCGGTTTCGCGATCCCGGTGAAGCTGGCGATGGAAGTGATGAAGTCGATCATCGAACACGGCCAGGTGATTCGTGGCTGGCTGGGCATTGAAGTGCAGCCACTGACCAAGGAACTGGCAGAGTCGTTCGGCTTGACCGGGCGCCCGGGGATCGTGGTTGCCGGGATCTTCCGCGACGGTCCGGCGCAGAAAGCCGGCCTGCAACTGGGCGATGTGATCCTCAGTATCGACGGGGCCCCGGCCGGTGATGGCCGCAAGTCGATGAACCAGGTGGCGCGGATCAAGCCGACCGACAAGGTGGCGATCCAGGTCATGCGCAACGGCAAGGAGATCAAGCTGTCAGCGGAAATCGGCCTGCGCCCACCGCCGGCGACGGCGCCGGTGAAAGAGGAACAATAGCCCACGCATACCAGGCGCCCGTTCGCGGGCGCTTGCAGGCCACGCTTTAAAGCATTCATTCTCATTAGGCATGTTATATTGTTTCAATATCGCCATTGGAACGTTCTATCATGCCGCCTCGCAAGTTTGTGCCCTCGGCCGGCCTGGCCCTGGGTTTGCTGCTCGACCCTGCCTACGCCGAAGAAAACACCCTGGAACTGGACACCATCAGCGTGACCTCCGAGGCCTATGAATCCGCCACCGGGCCAGTCACGGGCTACCGTGCCACACGCTCGGCCAGTGCCACCAAGACCGACACCGCCCTGCGCGATATCCCACAGTCGATCAGCGTGATTCCCGCTACAGTGCTCAAGGACCTGGGCAGCACCAATGTCGAACGCGCCCTGGAATTTGCCGGCGGCGTGTCCAAGCAAAACAACTTCGGCGGCCTGACCCTCTACGAATACAGCGTGCGCGGCTTCACCACGTCCGAGTTCTACCAGGATGGTTTCAGCGCCAACCGCGGTTACCCGAGTACGCCCGATACCGCCAATATCGAACGCATTGAAGTGCTCAAGGGCCCCGCCGCCAGCCTGTATGGGCGCGGCGACCCTGGCGGCACGGTGAATATCGTCACCAAGAAACCCCAGCCCGACGCCTTCACCACCCTACAGACCAGCGCCGGCAGTTGGGACCGCTACCGCACCGCTTTGGACGTGAATACACCGCTGGACAGCGAAGGGCGCGTATTGTCCCGGGTCAACCTGGCGGTGGAAGACAATCACAGCTTTCGCGATCACGTCGACAGCAAACGGGTGTTCGTCGCGCCTTCATTCAGTTGGCAACTCGACCCCGACACCCATCTGCTCGTAGAAAGCGAATTCGTGCGCCACAGCTCCACCTTCGACCGCGGCATCGTCGCCAATACCGGCATGTCCCACTCAACCTTCCTCGGCGAGCCCAACGACAGCAATATTGATAACCACAACAACCGCATCCAGGCCGCGTTGGAGCACCACCTCAATGACGCCTGGAAGCTGCGCCTGGCCAGCCACTACAAGCAAGGCAGCCTGTGGGGTGACGCGTCGGAAAGCCGTGCGCTTAACGCGGATGGCCACACCGTCAACCGCCGCTACCGTGAACGCTCCACGGGCTGGCACGACAGCATCACCCAGTTGGAACTACGCGGCCTGTTCGATATTGGCAGTTGGCAGCATGAACTGCTGATTGGCACCGAATACGAGGACTACCGCAAGAAGGAGCGCGTGACAGCGATCGACGGCGACTACCCTATCGATATCTATAAACCGGTCTATGGCCAGCCCAAACCCAATGGCAAACGTTCTGGTACCGACTTCTTCGAACAGACCAAAAGCCACGCGCTGAATCTACAAGACCAGATCATCTTCACCGACCGCCTGCGCGGCATGGTGGGTGCGCGCTTCGAACATTTCGAACAAAGCACCGACGACTTCGCCCGCAACCACACCAAAAGTCGCCAGAGCCACGACGCCCTCACCCAGCGCACCGGCCTGCTCTACCAACTGACGCCGGAAATCGGGGTGTTCGCCAATGCGTCCACCTCGTTCAAGCCAAACAACGGCCTGGATGCCGGTGGCAAATCCTTCAAGCCAGAAGAAGGCGTGGGCTATGAGGTGGGGATCAAGAGCGAACTGTTTGACGAGCGACTCAGCGCAACCCTGGCCGCCTTCCATATCGAAAAGGAAAACGTTTTGGCCCTGGACCCTGCGAGCGACACCAACCGCGCCATGGGCAAGGCCCGCAGCCAGGGCTTTGACCTGCAAGTGAGCGGGCAAGTGACCGACGCCATACGTGTGATCGGCGCCTTCGCGTATATCGACGCCGAAGTGACCAAGGGCGACAAAGAAATCCCCACCGGCAGCCGCATTCTCGGCGTAGCCAAGCGCAGTGGCAGTCTGTTGGGGGTGTATGAATTCCAGGATGGCGCGTTGCGTGGTTCGGACCTGGGTGCGGCGTTCACCTACGTGGGTGATCGTTCTGGTGAAGCGGGTACAGGTTTTGAGCTGCCGGCCTACCACACCGTGGATTTGCTCGCCCATTACAAGGCGACGGAGAATGTCACCGTGGGGTTGAACCTTAACAATCTGTTCGATGAGAAGTACTACGAGCGGTCCTACAGCAGGTACTGGGCCAACCCCGGCGAGCCGCGCAACCTCACAGTCAGCTTGACCCTCAATCTCTGACGAACATTGGACTAAATGTGGAAAGGGGCAAGCCCCCTCCCACACTTTGATCTTCACTCGGTTCGGGTTATAGCGTCGTCGGCGCTCGTTCGCACAGAGTATTGAGTGCTGCCGCCCATTGCGGGTCGTCATTCAGGCACGGCACCAGCACCAACTCCTCGCCCCCCGCCGCGCGAAACTGCTCACGGCCGCGATCGCCAATTTCTTCCAGGGTCTCGATGCAGTCGGCGACAAACGCCGGGCACATCACCAGCAACTTTTTCACCCCTTGCTGGGCCAACGCCTCCAGGCGTGCCTCGGTGTAGGGCTCGATCCACTTCGCCCGACCCAGGCGCGATTGAAACGCGACCGACCATTTGCCATCGGGCAAACCGGCGCGCTCGGCAAAATCCCGGGCAACGCTGAAGCATTGCGCGCGATAGCAAGTGGCGAGCACTTGAGGCGAAGCATTCTTGCAGCAGTCGGCATCCTTGAAGCAATGCCCGCCGGTAGGGTCGAGCTTTTTCAGATGCCGCTCGGGCAAGCCATGAAAACTCAGCAACAAATGATCGTAATCCTGCTCCAGGTGAGCGCGGGCGCTGGTAACCAGGGCATCCAAATATTCCGGCTGATCATAGAAGGGTTGCAGAATCGAAAACTGGATATTCAGTTTCTTGTCGCGCACCACACGCTTGGCCTCCTCCACCACCGTGGTGACGGTGCTGTCGGCAAACTGCGGATACAACGGCGCCAGCGTGACGTTCTGGATGCCCTGGGCGGCCAAGCGCGTCAGGGTGGTTTCCAGGGACGGCTCGCCATACCGCATCGCCAGCTCCACCGGGCCATGGGTCCACTGCGCGGTCATCTGCTGTTGCAGGCGACGGCTCAGCACCACCAGCGGCGAACCCTCGTCCCACCAGATCGATGCGTAGGCATGGGCCGACTGCTCGGGACGCTTGATCAGGATCAGCGACACCAGCAAGCGCCTTACCGGCCAAGGCAAGTCGATCACGTAGGGATCCATCAGGAACTGATTGAGGTAGCTGCGCACATCGGCCACCGAAGTGGACTTTGGCGAGCCCAGGTTGACCAGTAACAACGCGTGATCCGTCATGCAACATCCTATCTCTAGAGGCGGCTGGACAAGTCGTCCAGAGCCGCACGCAATTCAGTGAACTGGAAAGTGAAACCCGCCGCCAACAGCCGCTCGGGCAGTGCCTTTTGCCCGCCCAGCAACAGGCCGGACAACTCCCCCAGACCAACCTTCAACACGAAGGCCGGCATCGGCATGAACGCCGGGCGGTGCAACACCTGGCCCAAGGTCTTGGCAAACTCGCGGTTACGCACCGGGTGAGGCGCGCAGGCATTATAAGGACCGCTGGTGTCTTCCTTGTGCAGAAGAAAATCAATCAGGGCGATTTGATCCTTGATATGCACCCAGGGCATCCACTGCCGACCCTTGCCGATCGGCCCGCCCAGCGCCAGTTTGAACGGCAGCAACAGGCGCGACAAAAAGCCGCCCTCGGCCGCCAGCACCAGGCCGGTGCGCACCAGCACCACACGTATGCCCAGGGCTTCGGCACGCTGGGCGGTTTCTTCCCAGGCAATACACAGCTGGCTGGGGAAATCATCCAGTACCGGGCCGCTGGCCTCAGTCAATTCGCGCTCGCCGCCGTCGCCATACCAACCCACGGCAGAACCGGAGATCAGTACCGCAGGTTTTTGCTCCAGGCCCTCCATCCACGCCAGCAGGGTTTCCGTGAGGTTGATCCGACTGCTCCACAACAACGCCTTGCGCTTGTGGGTCCAGGGCCGATCAGCAATGGGCGCGCCCGCCAGGTTGACCACCGCGTCCACCGCGCCAATCACCTCTTGCAGACGAGCAACTCCAAGCACCTGCGCACCACACACCCGGGCAACCGTTTCCGGTTGCCGGCTCCACACCGTCAGGCGATGGCCCTGGGCGAGCCAGTGCTTGCAGAGTTGACGGCCAATCAGGCCGGTACCGCCGGTCAGCAAAATATGCATGGGACTCTCCTCATGTAACGTTCGCCGCCGCTCACTGGTCTATTTTATAAGCAGGGATCAATTTGATAATCGAGCGTGACGAGCGTTTAAGCCTTAGCTTAACCATAGGTCACGCCACACAATCAGGCACGCCAAAACTTATACCAAAAAACAATATTGTACAGCTATTGGTGTCGGCGTAGTCTGTACCCAACGGTAAAACGAGGCCTCCCATGACTGTTCCTATCGCGATCATTGGTACCGGCATCGCCGGTCTCTCCGCCGCCCGAGCGTTACGAGACGCAGGGCATGTTGTACAACTCTTCGATAAAAGCCGCGGCAGTGGCGGACGCATGTCCAGCAAACGCAGCGATGCCGGAGCCCTGGACATGGGCGCACAATATTTCACCGCCCGTGACCGGCGCTTCGTCAACGAAGTGCAGCGCTGGCAAACTAACGGCTGGGCAGAGCAATGGAAGCCCCAGCTGTACAACTTCAAGTCCGGCCAGCTGACGCCCTCGCCCGATGAACAGATCCGCTGGGTTGGCACGCCGCGCATGAGCGCCATTACGCGCGCGCTGCTCGATGACTTGCCGGTGCAGTTCGGTTGCCGCATCACCGAGGTATTCCAAGGTACGCAGCACTGGAACCTGCTCGACGCGGACGGCGGCAACCATGGCCCCTTCAGTCATGTGATCGTCGCCACGCCGGCGCCCCAAGCCACCACGTTGCTGGCCGCCGCCCCCAAACTGGCGAGTGCCGCGGCCGGCGTAAAGATGGACCCGACCTGGGCCATCGCCCTGGCATTCGACAAGCCCCTGGATACGCCAATGGAGGGCTGCTTCCTACAAGACAGCCCCTTGGATTGGCTGGCACGCAACCGCAGCAAACCCGGGCGTGACACCACCCTCGACACCTGGGTGCTGCACGCCACCAGCGCCTGGAGCAAGGCGCACCTGGACCTGCCCAAGGAAGCAGTGATCGAACACCTGCACGGTGCCTTCGCCGAGCTGCTGCACAGCGCGATGCCCGCGCCTTCGTTCAGCCTGGCGCACCGCTGGCTCTATGCCCGGCCGTCCAGCAGCCATGAGTTCGGAGTGCTGGCCGATGCCGACCTGGGATTGTTCGTCTGCGGTGACTGGTGCTTATCCGGCCGTGTGGAGGGCGCCTGGCTCAGCGGCCAGGAAGCGGCGCGGCGCTTGATCGAGCATCTGCAATGAATCGCATCAATCCCGCCAAACTGCTGCTGTCGAAATGGACGGCAGCACAGCCCCGCCACAAGGAAAAACATTTCCTGGTCACCGAAGTGTTTTGTGACGAAGAAGGCACTGTGCTGGAGATTGAACTGCAAGCCATCCTCACTCGACGCACTGGACGCTTTTCCTGGCAGACCCTCCAGAACGTTGAAGCCTGGCAAATGGGTTGGAAGTAAACCCTGCCAGGACCTGTACAAATTATTTGACTTGTACAACACAGGACCTATGATGAGAATTGGTTGTACAAGTTTTCTACCTTGTACAGGATTCTTGCAGAGGTTTGCTTATGTCGAGCAATGCAAAACCGAAGATCGCCATCAGTGCCTGCCTCCTGGGTGAAAACGTGCGCTTCAACGGTGGACATAAACAATCCCTGCTGTGCACCCAGACCCTCAGCGACTATTTCGATTTTGTGCCGCTGTGCCCGGAAGTCGCCATCGGCCTGGGCATCCCTCGGGAGCCGATCCGCCTGGTGGGCGATCCTGCCGCTCCGCAAGCCGTTGGCACGGTAAACCCTGAGCTCAACGTCACGCAGCCTCTGGATGACTACGGGCAGCGAATGGCCCGGGAACACACCGACCTGTGCGGCTACATTTTCATGCAGAAGTCGCCGTCCTGCGGACTTGAACGGGTCAAGGTATACCGCGACAACGGCACACCCGTTGACGGTGGCGGGCGCGGTATCTACGCCCGGGCATTCTGCGCACGCCACCCCAACCTTCCGGTGGAAGAAGACGGCCGCCTGAATGACCCGGTGCTGCGCGAGAACTTCCTGACTCGCGTATTCGTTTACGCCAGTTGGCAGCGATTGCTGGCCGAGGGGCTCACCCGTCACGGCCTGCTGACGTTCCACTCGCGCTACAAATACCTGCTGATGGCCCACAGCCCGGCGCATTATAAAAGCCTGGGCCATTTGCTCGGCAGCATGGGCAAGGGCGTCGATCTCCAGGCACTGGCCCACGGCTACTTCAGCGAGCTGATGACGGGCCTGAAAAAGTGCGCCACACGCGGCACTCACACCAATGTGCTGCAACACATCAGCGGCTACCTCAAACAGGTCATCAGCGACGATGACAAACAGGAAATGCAGACCGTCATCGGCCAGTACCGCCACGGCATTGTGCCGCTGGTGGTGCCGCTGACCCTGCTCAAGCATCACTTTCGTCAACATCCGGACCGTTACATCGCGCAGCAGGCCTACCTGCAACCGCACCCGGAAAACCTCAGCCTGCGTAATGCGATCTAATCCATGAAACCTGCCCTGCTCGACGAACCCGGCGAAGACATTGCCCTGGCTTTGGAAAACGGCTGGTTGCCGATCCGCGAAGTGGCACGCCAGACCGGCGTCAACGCAGTGACCCTGCGCGCCTGGGAACGCCGCTACGGCCTGATCGTGCCCCAGCGCACGCCCAAGGGGCATCGGCTGTTCAGCGCCGCACACGTGCAACGCATCCATGCCATCCTCACATGGCTCAATCGCGGCGTGCCAGTCAGCCAGGTCAAGGATTTGATCGATTCGGCCCAACCCAGTGTCGAGCCGATGGAAAACGAGTGGCACAGCCTGCGCCAGCATTTGCTCAGTGCCATCAGCGAACTGGCCGAACGCCGGGTCGACGATGCCTTCAACCAAGCCATGGCGCTCTACCCGCCGCGTACCTTATGCGAACAATTGATGCTGCCGCTGCTCAGGGAGCTGGAGCAGCGTTGGCAGGGCCAGTTCGGCGCGCAGATGGAGCGGGTGTTTTTCCTGTCCTGGCTGCGCAGCAAGTTCGGCGCGCGGATTTATCACAACAATCGCCAGCTCCACGGCGCACCGCTGCTGCTGGTCAACCATTCCGACTTGCCACTGGAACCGCACTTGTGGCTCAGCGCCTGGCTGGCCAGCAGTGCCGATTGCCCGGTGGAAGTGTTTGACTGGCCACTGCCGGCCGGCGAATTGGCGTTGGCGGTGGAGCATCTGCAACCGCGTGCCGTGCTGTTGTACTCAAGCAAGGCCCTCCATTTGTCGGCACTCTCAAAACTATTGGGCGGCGTCAGTTGCCCAATATTGATTGCCGGCCCAACGGTGTGTATCCATCACGCCGAGCTGGCCGAATTAACCCATGACATACCTGAATTGTTTGTGGCCGAAGATCCATTGGCGGCCCACCAGTTATTGATCCAGCGTGGAATTGTCTGATGCATTTGATCTGGCTGCGCACCGACCTGCGCCTGCACGACAACACAGCCCTGGCTGCCGCGAGCAAGCGCGGCCCGGTTGCGGCCATTTACCTGGTCACGCCCGAGCAGTGGCTGGCCCATGATGATGCGCCGTGCAAAGTCGACTTCTGGCTGCGCAACCTGGGGCAGTTGAGCCAGACGCTGGGCAAACTGAACATTCCGCTGCTGATCCGCCACGTGGCAACCTGGAACCAGGCGCCGACGGTGCTGAGCGAAGTGTGCCGGGAACTGTCGGTGGAATCGGTGCACGTCAACGAGGAATACGGCATCCACGAAAGCCAGCGCGATGTTGCCGTGGCCAAGGCCCTGGAAGCGCGC
Organism: Pseudomonas libanensis; assembly: GCF_001439685.1. Taxonomy (GTDB): domain Bacteria; phylum Pseudomonadota; class Gammaproteobacteria; order Pseudomonadales; family Pseudomonadaceae; genus Aquipseudomonas; species Aquipseudomonas libanensis. The sequence continues at coordinate 76,127 of NZ_JYLH01000014.1, read as the reverse complement.
GGGGTGACCTTTCACAGCTACCTGGACCAGCTGTTGTTCCAGCCGGGCAGCGTGCTGACCAAGACCGGCACCTACTTTCAGGTGTTCAGCCAGTTTCGCAAGGTCTGCTACAACCGCCTGCACAGTGCCCTGCCCCGCCTGGTCGCAACGCCCAAGGCGCAAGCCAGGCTTGAGTTGAAAAGCGATCCTGTGCCGACAACAGTAGAAGGTTTCGAGCCGCCCAGCGACAGCTTGCGCGCCCTCTGGCCCGCCGGTGAAGACGAAGCGAATCGCCGTCTCGACGCCTTCGCCGACCAGCAGATCAGCTATTACAAGGACGAGCGCGACTTTCCGGCCAAACCCGGTACCAGTCAGTTGTCCGCCTACCTGGCCGCCGGCGTGGTGTCGCCGCGCCAGTGCTTGCACGCCGCGCTGCAAACCAACCAGGGCGAGTTCGAGAGCGGCGCCATCGGCGCCATCACTTGGATCAATGAGCTGCTGTGGCGCGAGTTCTACAAACATATCCTGGTGGGCTACCCACGGGTGTCCCGGCACCGCGCCTTTCGCCCGGAAACCGAAGCGCTGGCCTGGCGCAATGCACCCGCGGACCTGGCCGCCTGGCAACAGGCGCGTACCGGCCTGCCGATCATCGATGCGGCCATGCGCCAACTGCTGGAAACCGGTTGGATGCACAACCGCCTGCGCATGGTGGTGGCGATGTTCCTGACCAAGAACCTGCTGATCGACTGGCGCGAAGGCGAGCGTTTCTTCATGCGGCACCTGATCGACGGCGACTTGGCGGCCAACAACGGCGGCTGGCAGTGGAGTTCATCGACCGGCACCGACTCGGCCCCCTACTTCCGAATTTTCAGCCCGCTGAGCCAATCGGAAAAATTCGACAGTGAGGGTGTCTTCATCAAGCGCTGGCTGCCAGAGCTGGCCGCGTTGAATAAAAAAGAGGTGCACAACCCCGCAGCTGCTGGCAGTTTGTTTGGCGTCGCGGATTACCCGCGGGCCATCGTCGACCTGAAGCAGTCCCGGGAGCGTGCCTTGGCCGCCTTTCGCAGCCTGCCTTCACGTCAGGAGATGGCCGATCATGAGTGACTTCCTGCGCCGCTTCGCCCACAGCTTCGCCACGCTGGACAAGCACAACCTGCAACTGCTCGACAGCCTGTACAGCGAGGACATCGCATTTACCGACCCGCTGCATGAAGTCCATGGCCTGCCTGCGCTTAGGCGCTACTTTGCCGAACTGTATAGCAACGTCAGCCAGCTGCAGTTCGACTTCCACGGCTTCGATGCCGTGGCCGAAGGCGAAGGTTACCTGCGCTGGACCATGAAGTTTCGCCACCCGCGCCTCTCGGGCGGCAAGGTGATTCAAGTGCAGGGCTGTTCCCATTTAATGTGGCACGACAAGGTCTATCGTCATCGTGACTATTTCGATGCCGGTGCCCTGCTCTATGAACACGTGCCGGTACTCGGTCGTATGGTCAGTTGGTTGAAAAGGAGAATGGGATGAGCCTTGCACCCCGACGTTATTGGCTGACCGGCGCCAGCAGTGGCATCGGTGCCGCGCTGGCCGTGGAGTTGCTCAACAGCGGCGCCCACGTGGCACTCAGCTCCCGCACTAAAGGCCCGCTGGAAGCGCTCGCCCATCGCTATCCGGGACAAGTGCTGGTGGTGGCCGGCGACTTGACCAACAGCCAGACCGTGCGCGAGATCGGTGAACGTATCGGCGAGGTCTGGGGTGCCCTGGACACGGTGATCCTTAATGCCGGGACCTGTGAATATGTCGACGCCCGGCAGTTTGACTCCTCGATCATCGAGCACGTGGTGCGCACCAACCTGCTTGCCAGCAGTTATTGCATCGAGGCCGCGCTGCCGCTGTTACGTGCCGGGCTTACCCCGCACCTGGTGGGCGTAGCCAGCGCCGTGACTTACCTGCCAATGCCCCGCGCCGAAGCCTATGGCGCGTCAAAGGCCGGGCTGCGCTACCTGTTCGAATCCCTGCGCATCAGCCTGTCGCCGGAAAAGATCGACGTCACGGTGATCAGCCCTGGCTTTGTGGACACGCCGCTGACCGAGCGCAATGATTTCCCGATGCCCTTGAGCTGGTCCGCTAACAAGGCGGCACGGCATATCGTTGCAAAACTGGAAAAACGCCCGCTGGAGATCGCCTTTCCGGCGATGTTCATCGCCACCCTGTGGCCGTTGTCCAAACTGCCCAACCGCGCGCAATTGATCATCGGCAAGCGCATGCTGCGCAGCCCACCGCCGCACAAGGACGATCTGTGAAGATTGCCATCATCGGCGGCGGTATCGCCGGGCTGACCAGCGCCTACCTGCTCAGCCGCCGCCACGACATTACCTTGTTCGAAGCGGGTGACTGCATCGGCGGGCATACCCACACGGCCAACGTCACAGTCGAAGGCAAGGGCTATGCGGTAGACACAGGCTTCATTGTGTTCAATGACTGGACCTACCCTAATTTCATCCGCCTGCTGGGCCAGATTGGCGTCAAATTCAAACCCACCGAGATGAGTTTTTCGGTGTGCGACCAGAGCACCGGCTTCGAGTACAACGGCAACAACCTCAACAGCCTGTTTGCCCAGCGCCGCAATCTTCTGTCGCCGGGCTTCTGGGGCATGTTGCGCGATATCCTGCGTTTCAACCGCCAGGCCCCCCTGGACCTGCAAGCGCAGCGCATCAGCGCCGAGATGACCCTCGGTGACTACCTCGCAGCCGGCGGTTATGGCCCCAGGTTTATCCAGCACTACATCGTGCCGATGGGCGCGGCAATCTGGTCGATGTCCCTGGCCGACATGCTCAACTTTCCGCTGCAGTTCTTTGTGCGCTTCTTCAAGAACCACGGCTTGCTCTCGCTGAGCAACCGCCCGCAATGGTGCGTGATCGAAGGCGGCTCCAGCCGCTATATCGAACCGCTGACCCGCAGCTTTATCGAACAGGTACGACTCAATTGCCCTGTGCATAACGTGCAACGCACAGATGATGGCGTGGTTATCCACAGCCCTGCCGGCAGCGAAACCTTCGACCGTGTGGTGTTCGCCTGCCACAGCGATCAGGCCCTGGCCTTGCTCGCCGACCCCAGCCAGGCTGAACAGGAGATCCTCGGTGCGCTGCCCTACGCCGACAACGACGTGGTACTGCACACCGACACACGCCTGCTGCCCGACCGCAAACTGGCCTGGGCCAGCTGGAATTACCGGCTGGCCGGCAACCAGCAGCCTCAGGCCGCCGTGACCTACGACATGAACATCCTGCAAGGCATCGACAGCGCCACCACCTTTTGCGTCAGCCTCAACCAGACGCAGATGATCAACCCGTTGAAGATCCTCGCGCGCTACACCTATGCCCATCCCCAGTACAGCCTGGCCGCCGTGGCCGCTCAAGCCCGCTGGGAAGAACTGCACGGTGCGCGCAATACTTTCTACTGCGGTGCCTACTGGGCCAACGGCTTCCATGAAGACGGTGTGGTCAGCGCCCTGCGCGTGGCCCAAGCCTTCGGGGAAACCCTGTGAACAGTGCCCTGTACAGCGGCTGGATCGCCCATCGCCGGTTCACGCCCAGGGCTCACGCCTTTCGCTACCGCATCGGCCTGCTGTACCTGGACCTCAGCGAAGAGGACGAAGTGCTTGGCCTGTCGCCCATGGCCGGCCCAAGTCGCTTGGCGCCCTTCGGTTTCCGCCAGCAGGACTATCTGCGTGAACTCACCCGCCACGGCATGAGCTTGAGCGATGCCGTGCGCCACGAAGTCGGCAAGGCACTGGGGCATACACCCCGGGGCGTTATCTGCCTACTGACCCAGGCCCGCAGTTGGGGCCTGGCTTTTAATCCTGTGAGTTTCTTCTACTGCTTCGAGGCCGACGGACGATTGGCTGCGATCCTGTGTGAAGTGACCAACACACCTTGGCGCGAACGCTATCACTACGTGCTGCCGGCCCAGGCCCACGGCGCCGATGAGCACGAGCATTTCGCCGTGGCCAAGGCTTTTCATGTGTCGCCTTTTTTACCCCGCGATCTGGAATATCGCATGAGTTTCAGCCCGCCCGCCGTCAGGCTCGGCGTGCACATGGCCGACTGGCAAGGCACACAGAAACTCTTTGACGCTACGTTGAGCCTGGAACGCCAACCTCTGAGCCGCGCCAGCCTGCATGGTTATTTATGGCGTTTTCCGTGGATGACCGCCAAGACCTGCCTGGCGATCTACTGGCAAGCCCTGCGCCTGCTGCTCAAGCGCACACCGATTTTTCCCCACCGGGCCGCCGATGGCGCCTCTCGCACCGCAGTCGGGTACACCAAGGATCGCCGCCATGAAACCCCCTAGCTTATCGGTCAAGGCCAACCGCCTGAACGTCAACGGTGTGACCGCCGCCTTGTTGCGCAAGGGCGTGCTGCGCCAGTTCAGCCAATTGCGCCATGGTCAGTTGGTGATCATCGAGGACGGCGAGCGACAAGTCTTCGGCGCCCGGGAAGCGCACCTGCTGGGGGAAATCCAGATTCTCGACTCGGCGGCCTGGGGCCTGGTGGCAGCCAATGGTTCAATCGGTGCCGGCGAAGCGTTTATCCACGGATACTGGACCAGCCCTGACCTTACCGCCGTGGTCCGAGTGATGGTCAGCAATCTTGACGTACTCGACGCCATGGAGGGGGGCCTGGCACGCCTGGCCCGGCCGTTTACCCAAGGCCTGCACTGGCTCAACCGCAATACGCGCAAGGGCGCGCAGAAAAACATTGCCGCCCATTACGACCTGGGCAACGACCTCTTCGAAGAGTTCCTCGACCCCACTATGATGTACTCGTCGGCGCAGTTCCTGACGCCCGATGACACCCTGGAACAGGCGCAACTGAACAAGTTGGCGCGTATCTGCCAGAAGCTGGCGCTCAAGCCCAGCGACCATCTGCTGGAAATCGGCACCGGCTGGGGCAGCATGGCGCTGTATGCGGCGCAGCACTACGGTTGCAAGGTCACCACCACGACCTTGTCCAGGGAGCAGTTCACCTACACCGCGCAACGCATCCAGGCACTGGGCCTGCAAGATCAAGTGACCTTGCTGCTAAGCGATTACCGTGACCTCACCGGCACGTACGATAAGCTGGTGTCGATCGAAATGATCGAAGCGGTGGGCCATCGCTTCCTGCCCACCTATTTCAAGCAATGTGCCCATTTGCTCAAGCCCGACGGCCTGATGTTGCTGCAAGCCATCACCATCCGCGAACAACGCTTCGAGCAGGCCAAGCGCAGCGTCGACTTTATCCAGCGCTATATCTTTCCCGGCGGCGCCCTGCCCTGTGTACAGAACATGCTGCAGATCGTCAGCCGCGACACCGACATGAACCTGTTGCACATGGAAGACTTCGGCCTGCACTACGCCCGCACCCTGCGCCTGTGGCATGAGAACTTTCGCCGCGCCCATGGCCGCCTCACCGAACTTGGCTACGACGAATACTTCCTGCGCCTGTGGGAGTTCTACCTGTGCTACTGCGAGGGCGGCTTCATGGAACGCACCATTGGTACGGCGCAATTGCTGCTGGCCAAACCGGCGGCGATCAACCCGCCGTTGCTCGGGCGCTTCAGCGCCTAAACCCTTGGCCAATGCCGTGCTGTTCCAGTGCGGCTGGTTTGCCTGTGTGCTCGGCGGCGATAGTCTGTGGCTGCTGGTGGGGCTGGCGGTACTGGGCCATGCTGTTTCCCTTGTTGCATTGCCTAACTCGGGGTTGCGGCACTGACGCCCGTCCGAGCATGCATACGCGGTCAACACACTTGCCTTACACTGCGGGCCTATGACCAACATCCCCCATATTCAAATCACCGAACCCGCCGTCACCTGCTCGACGTGTGCGGCCTGCTGCTGCCAGTTGGAGGTCATGCTGATCACCGACACCGGCGTGCCGCAGCGCTTTATCGATACCGACGATTGGGGCGGTGAAGTGATGCTGCGCCTGGACGACGGCTGGTGCGCCGCGCTGGACCGGGACACGATGATGTGCACGATTTACGCGCTTCGGCCATTGATCTGCCGGGAGTTTGAGATGGGTGCGCCGGAATGCCTGGAAGAGCGCGAAGGCATCGCCACAGTCTATCGCTGACCTGCAGGAGCGAGCTTGCTCGCGAAAAATCTGAACGCGCCACGTCAACCCGGGTTCACTGCGTTATCGTTGACGTTCTTCGCGAGCAGGCTCGCTCCTACATTGCCTACAGCGGCATGGTGTAGTGCAGCGAGTAGCTCTCTACACCATCGTTATTGCTGCTGATACCGGCATTGGAATAGTGCGTGGCCCGAATGCCGACTTCATGCCCGCCGTTGAAGCGCAGGCCGAAACCCAGGCGGTCTTCGAACTGAAAAGATTGGCCGATGTTGTTGTCTTCCAGACGGGTGCGGGAGAACAGCGCCACGCCGATACCGGCTTCGATGTAGGGCTTGACCGACTCGCCGGCAAACTCATACACGAACACCGGCGAGAACGACAGGCTGCTGGCGCCTGCGCGGTCGTCACCTTCCCAATAGGTATAAGCGCCGCTCCAGTAGCCGGTCAGACGGCCAACGTTGCTTTGCATCCAGCTCTTATCCCAATCCGAGGTCAGGCCCAGTCGATAGGTCAACGTCGAATCACTGGTGCTCCCCAACCCGAACTCCAGGCCAGCGGCCTGGGCTGAAACAGAGTGTCCCAACACGGCGGCCGCAATCGCAGCCAAACAGAACAAGCGCTTCATAAGAAACATCCTTTCCGAACGAAGTTATAGGGTTTTAAACAGGCTAACTGGCTATAGAAGCTGAGGCATAGACGGAAGTTCAGCTTTTATCAGCGCATTTCACGAAATTTTCACGAAGCAAAGCTTCGCACAACTCCGGGACGTTTCCAAAGTGTCGGTAGGATATTTCTTAGGTGATACAGGTCACCACTGGTCCAGAACTGTGCAGGCTCAGGATCGCCAACGGCCAGCAGGTCGCGCTCACCCAATAAGCGTTTGAGCTGGCGCGCCACGGCGGCGCCGGTATCAATGAGGATGATGCTGGGGGGCAGCATCTGCGCCAGCAGTGGCTTGAGGAAGGGATAGTGGGTGCAGCCCAGGATGATAGTGTCGCAACCGGTGCTGATCAGCGGCTCGACATAGCCCTGCAAAAGCTGGTGCAAGACAGCACTGTTCAGGTCGCCGGTTTCGATCAACTCCACCAGGCCCGGGCACGGCTGGGTAATCACCCGCACATCGGTGGCGAAGCGGTCGAGCAAGGCGGCGAACTTGGCGCTTTGCAGGGTGCCGGTGGTGGCGAGCACACCGACGACGCCACTGCGCGTGGCAGCAGCGGCGGGCTTGACCGCAGGCTCCATGCCGACCAACGGCCAATCGGGGTAGTCCTGGCGCAAATCGGCAACGGCGGCGACGGTGGCCGTATTACAGGCAATCACAAATGCCTTGGCGCCCTGCTCGCGGAAAAATTCAGCGACGGAACGGGAACGCTCAAGAATGAATGCCGGAGTTTTTTCGCCATAGGGAATATGCCCACAGTCGGCCACATACAACAGTGACTCATGGGGCAATAATCGCTGGATTTCCTCCAGCACCGTCAGGCCACCAATGCCGGAGTCGAACACACCGATGGGCGCGCCCTTAACCATGCTGGGGCCCGCAGACGCTGCAGCCCGGGTCACGCTTGACGCGCAGCTCGCGAAAGCGCGTGGTCAGGGCATCGATCAGCAACAGCCGGCCCACCAGTGGCTCGCCAAAGCCCGCCAGCAGCTTCAAGGCTTCCAGCGCTTGCAAGCTGCCGACCAGGCCCACTAACGGCCCGACTACCCCGGCTTCGCTGCAGGTCAGCTCGGTGTCGCTGCCGTGCCCGTATAAACAGTGGTAGCACGGGCTGTCGGCGCGCCGTGGATCGAACACCGACAATTGCCCCTCCAGGCGAATCGCCGCGCCACTGATCAACGGCTTGTCGGCGGCGACACAGGCAGCGTTGACCGCTTCGCGGGTGGAGAAGTTGTCGCTGCAATCAAGCACCACGTCCACTGCGGCGACGGCGGCGGCCAGCGAGTCGGCATCCAGCGCGGTGCGATGGGCGACCAAGGTGATTTCAGGGTTGATCGCGCTTAGGCGACGCAGGGCCGAATCGACCTTGGTCTGCCCTACGCTGTCGGTGTCATGGATGATCTGGCGTTGCAGGTTGGTCAGGTCGACCGTGTCAAAGTCGGCCAGGTGCAATTCGCCTACGCCGGCGGCGGCGAGATACAGCGCAACCGGTGCGCCCAGGCCACCCAGGCCAACGATCAGCGCGCGACTCTGTTTCAGGCGCAACTGGCCTTCAACGTCGACATGCTGCAACAGAATCTGCCGGCTATAGCGCAACAGCTCCTGGTCGGTCAGCACGGGCGGCGTCCCAGGCTGATGCGTTCGTGACCGCCAAGGTCAATGCGGCTGTGCAGGTTTTCGAACCCCTGGTCCAGCAGCAATTCACGCACGGCCGCAGCCTGGTCGTAGCCATGCTCGAGCAGCAACCAGCCACCGGCATTCAGATGGGCCGGGGCTTGCTTGATGATCAGGCGCAAATCGTCCAGGCCATCGTGGCCCGCCACCAGCGCGCTGGCCGGCTCGAAACGCACGTCGCCAGCCACCAGGTGGGGGTCATTGTCGGCGATGTAGGGTGGGTTGCTGATGATCAAGTCAAAACTGTGGCCTTGCAAAGCGCTGAACCAATGGCTGTTCAGCACCGTGGCGTTGTGGAGGTGCAGGCGCTGGCGATTGCGCTCGGCCAGGGCCACGGCTTCCAGCACGCGGTCGACGGCCGTGACCTGCCAGGCCGGGCGTTCGCTGGCCAACGCCAAGGCGATGGCGCCACTGCCGGTGCCCAGGTCGAGGACGTTGGCGGGCGTGGCGGGCAGCAATTCCAGGGCGGCTTCCACCAGCAGTTCGGTTTCCGGACGCGGGATCAGCGTGTGCGGCGCGACCTCCAGGTCGAGTTTCCAGAAACCTTGCTGGCCTAGAATATACGCCACCGGTTCGCCGCTGCGGCGGCGTTGCAGGTAGCCGGCAAAGGTCAGGGCATCTTCGCTGCTGACGATCTTTTCCGGCCAGGTATGCAAGTAGCTGCGCGATTTGCCCAGGGCAGCAGCCAGCAGCAGCTCCACATCCAGGCGTGCAGTCGGCGAATCGGGCAGGTCGGCGGCGCGCAGCAGGCTGGCAATAATGGTCATTTATTCACCTATCGCCGCCAATTGATCAGCCTGGTATTCGGCAAGCAACGGCTCGATCACCGCATCCACGCCACCGGCGAGAATCTCGTCCAGGGAGTAAAGGGTCAGGTTGACCCGATGATCGGTGACCCGGCCCTGGGCAAAATTGTAGGTACGGATACGCTCGGAGCGGTCGCCCGAGCCCACCAGCAGCTTGCGCTCGCTGGCAATCGCGTTGGCGGCGGCGCTGGTCTGCTGGTCGTTCAGCTTGGCCGATAGCCAAGACATGGCCCGCGCACGGTTCTTGTGCTGGGAGCGTTCTTCCTGGCACTCCACCACGATGCCCGACGGCAAGTGGGTGATACGGATTGCCGAATCGGTCTTGTTGACGTGCTGGCCTCCCGCACCGGATGAGCGGTAGGTATCTACGCGCAAGTCCGCCGGGTTGATCTCGATGGCTTCCTGCTCGTCCGGCTCGGGCAGCACCGCGACAGTGCACGCCGAGGTGTGGATACGGCCCTGGGATTCTGTCGCAGGGACACGTTGTACGCGGTGGGCGCCGGACTCGAATTTCAGCTTGCCATAGACGTTGTCACCTTCGACCCGGGCAATGACTTCTTTATAGCCGCCGTGTTCACCTTCGTTCTCGGACAGGATCTCGACCCGCCAGCCGCGTCGTTCTGCATAGCGCGAGTACATGCGAAACAGATCGCCGGAGAAGATCGCTGCCTCGTCGCCACCGGTGCCGGCGCGGATTTCGAGATACACGTTGCGCCCGTCGTTGGGGTCCTTGGGCAGCAGCATGCGTTGCAGGTCGCTTTCCAGCTCGGCGAGCTTTTCCTTGGCTTCGCGGACTTCTTCCACGGCCATTTCACGCATGTCCGGGTCGCTGTCCTTGAGCAGCGCCTGGGCGCCTTCGAGGTCGGCCTGCACTTTCGTGAGGCTTTTATAGGTAGCCACAATGGGCTCAACTTCTGCGTATTCCTTTGAATAAGCACGGAACTTGGCCTGATCGGAAATGACCTCGCCATCGCCGAGCAAGGCGGTCAGTTCTTCGAAACGGTCCTGGAGCACGTCCAGTTTATTGAGCAGTGACGCTTTCATTGCGATTTTTTATCCGAAGAGCTGTCTGACGCGCCCTCACCGAGGGCAAAGAGTTCCTGGGCCATGGCCAGCGCATCGAGGCGGCCTTCGGCAGTAAGCTTTTTCAACTGGACGCTGGGAGCGTGGAGCAGCTTGTTGGTCAGGCCACGGGCCAATTGCATCAGCACCTCTTCGGCGCCGCTGCCGTTGGCCAGCATCCGCTGGGCCTTGAGCAACTCTTCATCACGCAGGCGTTCGCCCTGCTGACGATACGCCTTGAGCACATCCACCGCCGCCAGTTCACGCAGGCGCACCATGAAATCTTCGGCGCCGGTGCTGACCATTTCCTCGGCGGCCTGGGCGGCGCCCTGGCGGCTCTTGAGATTCTCGGCCACCACCTCATGCAGATCGTCGACGCTATAGAGGTAAACGTCGTCCAACTCTCCGACTTCGGGCTCGATATCCCGGGGAACGGCGATGTCCACCATGAAGATCGGCTTGTGCTTGCGCAGCTTCAACGCGCTTTCGACCGCGCCCTTGCCAAGGATCGGCAACTGGCTGGCGGTGGAGCTGATGACGATATCACTGCGTACCAATTCAGCCGGGATATCCGACAGCAGCACGGCGTGGGCACCGAACTGCTCGGCAAGGATACTCGCTCGTTCAAGGGTACGGTTGGCGACCACAATGCGTTTCACGCCCAGGTCATGCAGGTGACGGGCCACCAGGGTGATGGTTTCCCCGGCGCCAATCAGCAAGGCCTGGCTGCGCTGCAAATCGCTGAAAATCTGCTTGGCCAGGCTCACGGCGGCAAAGGCCACCGACACCGGGTTTTCGCCGATAGCCGTGTCGGTTCGCACCTGTTTGGCAGAATTGAACGTGGCCTGGAACAGCCGGCCCAGCAATGGGCCGACAGTGCCGGCCTCACGCGCCACGGCATAGGCGGATTTCATCTGGCCAAGAATCTGCGGCTCGCCCAGCACCAGCGAATCGAGACCGGCCGCCACCCGCATCATGTGACGAACTGCCGCATCCTCTTCGTGCACATAGGCACTGGCGCGCAGGTCATCGAGGCTCAAATGGTGATAATCAGCCAGCCAGCGCAGTACGACATCCGCGCAAAGATGTTCCTGCTCTATATAGAGCTCGCTGCGATTGCAGGTCGAAAGGATCGCAGCTTCGCGGCTGTCGGTGAGCCGGCAGAGCTGCTGCAGGGCCTCAACCAACTGCTCTGGCGTAAACGCCACGCGCTCGCGCACGTCTACGGAGGCAGTCTTGTGGTTAATACCGAGTGCGAGGAAGGCCATTCAATATCGCTGATGATGTCGGGAAGCCGACAATTGTCCTACTTCGAAAGATCCAGAACAACCACCGTCGTCTATTGTCCCTATACGTTATGCCTATAAATGCACCCTGCAGGAGCGAGCTTGCTCGCGAAAAACGCAGGAACACCGCTGAGTGTCAGGCTTCCCGCATTATCGTTGACGATATTCGCGAGCGTGCTCGCGCCTACAAAGGCAGCAATAGTCGTATTCAGAGTGCCCCGGTTATGTTTGACCGAAGGCTTGTGTCATGATGATCCGACCGCAGGTTAGTCGTCCTCTTCCTATATGAATAGATCTTCCGCGTTGCTCCTTGCTTTTGTCTTCCTCAGCGGCTGCCAGGCCATGGCACCCGTGTCGCCGGACGCTGCGCCGCCGGCGGAAGACAGCACCCCCGCCCCTGAAAAGCCCAAGGTTTATTCCTCGTTCAGTGAAGAAACGATCTACAGCCTGCTGACCGCTGAACTGGCCGGCCAGCGCAATCGTTTTGATATCGCGCTGGATAATTATGTGACCCAGGCCATCAACACCCAGGACCCGGGCATCTCCGAGCGAGCGTTTCGCATCGCCGAATACCTGGGCGCCGACCAGGCTGCGCTGGACGCTTCGCTGATCTGGGCGAAAAACGCCCCGAATGATCTGGAAGCCCAACGTGCAGCTGCCGTGCAACTGGCGCGTGCAGGACGCTATGACGACTCCATGGTCTATATGGAGAAAGTCCTGCAGGGCAAGGGCGACACACATTTCGACTTCCTTGCGCTGTCGGCCGCCGACACCGACCAGGACACGCGCAATGGCCTGATGAAAAGTTTCGACCGCCTGCTGCAAAAACACCCGAAGAACAGCCAACTGGTGTTCGGCAAGGCCCTGTTGTTGCAACAGGATGACGAAGCCGACGCCGCACTCAAGTTGCTGGAGCAAAACCCGCCGGAAGACGGCGAGATCGCGCCGATCCTGCTGCGCGCGCGCCTGCTGCAAAACCTCAACCGCGGCAAGGAAGCGATTCCGCTGCTGGAAAAAAGCATCAAGAAGTACCCGGATGACAAGCGCCTGCGCCTGACTTACGCACGCATGCTGGTGGAGCAGGACCGCATGGAGGACGCCAAAGTGCAGTTCGCCAACCTGGTCCAGCAATACCCGGACGACGACGAACTGCGTTATTCCCTGGCACTGGTCTGCCTGGAAGCCAAGGCCTGGGACGAGGCCAAGGGCTATCTGGAAGAACTGATCGAACGCGATAGCCACGTGGACTCGGCGCACCTGAACCTCGGCCGCATTGCCGAAGAGCGCAACGACCCGCAGGCCGCCCTGCTGGAATACGCCCAGGTCGGCCCCGGCAACGACTACCTGCCGGCCCAACTGCGCCAGGCTGACATCCTGATGAGCAACGGCCGTACCGACGAGGCAGAAAAACGCCTGGCCGCGGCCCGCGATGCCGAGCCGGACTACGCTATCCAGTTGTACCTGATCCAGGCCGAGACCTTGTCGGCCAACAAGCAGGGCGAACGCGCCTGGAAGCTGCTGCAACAAGCATTGCTGCAATATCCTGACGATTTGAACCTGCTGTACACCCGCGCCATGCAGGCGGAAAAACGCAATGACCTGGCCCAGCTGGAAAAAGACCTGCGGCTGATCATCAAGCGCGACCCGGACAACGCCATGGCACTCAATGCCCTGGGTTACACCTTGTCCGACCGCACCACGCGCTATGCCGAAGCCAAAGTGTTGATCGAGCAAGCCCACCAGCTCAACCCGGAAGACCCGGCCGTGCTCGATAGCCTGGGTTGGGTGAACTATCGCCTGGGTAACCTCGACGAAGCCGAGCGTTTGCTGCGCCAGGCACTGGAGCGTTTTCCCGATCAAGAAGTCGCCGCACACCTGGGCGAAGTGCTCTGGGCTAAAGGCAAGCAACGCGAAGCGCGACAAATCTGGGAAAAATTCCTCAAGGAACAACCCGAAAGCCCCATCCTGCGCGGCACCATCAAGCGCCTGACCGGATCCGAGACCCTTTAAGCTTATGTTCTTGCGCCACATTATTGTTTTCAGCTTCATCGCCTTGCTCGCCGGTTGCGCGGGCATAGGCAGCCGCGAATCCGTTGAAGGCCAGGGCAACCCGACCCAATGGAAACAACACAAGGACCAGTTGAGCAGTATCGATGGCTGGCAGATCGAGGGCAAAGTCGGAGTTCGTGCGCCGAAAGACTCCGGCAGCGGTACCCTGTTCTGGCTGCAACGCCAGGATTATTACGATATTCGTCTCTCGGGCCCGCTGGGCCGGGGCGCGGCGCGCCTGACCGGCCGACCGGGGCAAGTGAGCCTGGAAGTGGCCAACCAGGGACGCTACGAAGCGACCTCCCCGGAAGAACTGCTGGAGCAGCAGATCGGCTGGAAGCTGCCTGTCTCGCATCTGGTCTGGTGGGTACGCGGCTTGCCGGCGCCCGATAGCAGGAGCCGCCTGAGCCTCAACGGCGACAGCCGCCTGGCCACGCTGGAGCAGGATGGTTGGCAGGTGGAGTACTTGAGCTACGTTGAACAAAGCGGTTATTGGCTGCCCGAACGCATCAAGCTGCACGGCACCGACCTTGACGTCACGCTGGTAATCAAGGACTGGCAACCGCGCAGGCTGGGGCAATAACGTGACCACCGCTCGTCTAGAAAAGCAGGGCCTGACCCTGCCCTCCCCGGCCAAACTCAATCTGATGCTGCACATCCTCGGGCGCCGTGAAGACGGTTACCACGAGTTGCAGACGCTGTTTCAATTCCTCGACTACGGCGATGAGCTGACCTTCGCCGTACGCGACGATGGCGTGATCCAGCTGCATACCGAATTTGAAGGCGTGCCCCACGACAGCAACCTGATTGTGAAGGCTGCGAAAAAACTTCAGCAACAAACTGGCACCTCGCTCGGCATCGATATCTGGATCGACAAGATCCTGCCCATGGGCGGAGGTATCGGTGGAGGCAGCTCAAATGCCGCGACCACATTGCTGGGCCTCAATCACCTGTGGCAACTGGGCTGGGACCACGACCGCCTGGCTGCACTGGGCCTCACACTGGGCGCCGACGTCCCGGTTTTCGTGCGTGGGCACGCCGCGTTTGCCGAAGGCGTGGGGGAGAAACTCACCCCTGTAGAGCCCGAAGAACCTTGGTATGTCGTGCTTGTGCCGCAAGTATCTGTAAGTACAGCAGAAATTTTTTCAGATCCGTTGTTGACACGTAACTCTTCTCCCATTAAAGTGCGCCCCGTTCCCAAGGGAAACAGTCGAAATGACTGCTTACCGGTTGTAGCAAGGCGTTATCCAGAAGTACGTAACGCTTTGAATTTGTTAGGTAAATTTACCGAAGCAAAATTAACCGGAACTGGAAGTTGTGTGTTTGGGGGCTTCCCAAGCAAAGCTGAAGCTGATAAAGTCTCGGCCCTTCTTACAGAGACCCTTACAGGGTTTGTAGCAAAGGGAAGCAACGTTTCGATGTTGCATCGCAAGCTGCAAAGTCTGCTCTAAAAGGAATCGAGTGCTGGGCACTCGTTGCAACAGATACAGGGGCGTCGCCAAGCGGTAAGGCAGCAGGTTTTGATCCTGCCATGCGTTGGTTCGAATCCAGCCGCCCCTGCCATTTTCTAATACTCATCCAGGTTACCCTCAGCCTCTAGGTACTGCGCGTGTCCAAGATGATGGTCTTTACGGGGAATGCCAACCCCGATCTGGCTCGGCGTGTCGTACGTCAGCTGCATATCCCTCTCGGTGACATCTCTGTCGGTAAGTTCTCCGACGGCGAAATTACTGCCGAGATCAATGAAAATGTCCGCGGTAAAGACGTCTTCATTATTCAGCCGACCTGCGCTCCGACCAACGATAACCTGATGGAACTCGTCGTGATGGCTGATGCCTTCCGCCGCTCCTCAGCGACTCGAATCACAGCTGTAATCCCTTACTTTGGTTATGCCCGTCAGGATCGCCGTCCGCGTTCCGCACGTGTGGCTATCAGCGCGAAAGTCGTTGCTGACATGCTGACCGTGGTGGGTATCGACCGTGTTCTCACGGTTGACCTGCACGCTGACCAAATCCAGGGGTTCTTCGATATTCCGGTAGATAACATCTACGGCTCCCCCGTCCTGGTGGATGACATCGAAGACCAGCGCTTTGAAAACCTGATGATCGTGTCCCCGGACATTGGCGGCGTCGTGCGTGCACGGGCTGTTGCCAAATCCCTGGGCGTGGACCTCGGGATCATCGACAAACGCCGTGAAAAAGCCAATCACTCTGAAGTGATGCATATCATCGGTGATGTCGAAGGGCGTACCTGTATTCTGGTTGATGACATGGTCGACACCGCCGGCACCCTGTGCCACGCGGCCAAAGCCTTGAAAGAGCACGGTGCGGCAAAAGTCTTCGCCTACTGCACACACCCTGTGCTGTCGGGCCGAGCGATCGAGAACATCGAGAACTCTATGCTGGACGAACTGGTGGTGACTAACACCATCCCGTTGTCCGCTGCTGCTCAAGCCTGTTCGCGTATCCGTCAACTGGATATCGCACCGGTAGTTGCCGAGGCGGTTCGCCGCATCAGCAACGAAGAATCGATCAGCGCGATGTTCCGTTAAGGGTCAAACCTTCGGAGCACCTCACTGACGAAAAGCGCCCCGCCCCAGCATTCTGTTGGGGCGGGGCTTTTTTGCCCATATCGCCTTTAGCGCTGGTCGCAAACGCTGGGGCGAATGTGGTTATTTTGGAGATACAACATGAACGATTTTACCCTGAATGCTGAAGTGCGTTCCGACCTGGGGAAAGGTGCGAGCCGCCGCCTGCGTCGTCTCGCAAGCCTGGTTCCAGCTGTAGTCTACGGTGGCGACAAAGCCCCTGAGTCCATCAGCATGCTGGCCAAAGAAGTTGCCAAATTGCTCGAAAACGATGCTGCCTACAGCCACGTTATCGAACTGAACGTTGGCGGCAAGAAGCAGAACGTTATCATCAAGGCCCTGCAGCGCCACCCTTCCAAGGGCCACGTACTGCACGCTGACTTCGTACGCGTTGTAGCCGGTCAGAAACTGACCGCTATCGTGCCTGTGCACTTTGTTGGTGAAGAAGCTCCGGTCAAGAAAGGTGGCGTTGTTTCCCACACTGCTACCGAGCTGGAAGTAAGCTGCCTGCCGAAAGACCTGCCTGAGTTCATCGAAGTCGACCTGTCGGCTGCGGAAATCGGCACCATCATCCACCTGTCCGACCTCAAGGCCCCTAAAGGCGTTGAGTTCGTTGCACTGGCTCACAACGACGACAAGGCTGTTGCCAGCGTCCACGCGCCACGTGTTGTAGCAGAAGATGAAGCAGGCGAAACCGCTGCAGAGTAATGCTCTCTGCAACGAAAGGAGCTTGAGGAACATCGCGGACCGAAACGTAGCGAGAAAGCGGGCGATAACGCGAAGTTTATCTCTGGATAAGTGAGCTCCTGTCGTCCACTTTCGCCGCACGCCGGTGTAGCGATGTTATCCACAACTCCAAAGGAAGGGCCCCTGTCGTGACTGCCATTAAACTGATCGTTGGCCTGGGAAATCCAGGCGCCGAATACGAACAGACCCGGCATAACGCAGGGGCCCTTTTTGTTGAGCGCATCGCCCACGCCCAAGGCGTCAACCTTGTGGCCGATCGCAAATATTTTGGCCTGACCGGGCGCTTCTCGCACCAGGGTCAGGATATTCGTCTGCTGATTCCCACCACCTACATGAACCGCAGCGGCCAGGCTGTCGCGGCGCTTGCGGGCTTCTTCCGGATCAAACCCGAAGAAATCCTGGTGGCCCATGACGAACTGGACCTGCCACCCGGGGTTGCCAAGCTCAAGCAAGGCGGCGGACATGGCGGGCACAACGGCCTGCGTGACATCATCGCGCAGTTGGGCAATCAGAATACTTTTTACCGCCTGCGGCTCGGCATTGGCCACCCAGGCGTTGCCAGTATGGTTTCAAATTTCGTCCTGGGTCGTGCGCCACGCGCCGAACAGGAAAAACTCGATGCCAGCATCGATTTTGCCCTCGGCGTGCTGCCGGATATCTTCGCCGGTGAATGGAACCGCGCGATGAAAAACCTGCACAGCCAGAAGGCCTGACTCTTACCCGAGGGGAAACACCATGGGATTCAATTGCGGCATCGTCGGCCTGCCCAACGTCGGCAAATCCACCCTGTTCAACGCCCTGACCAAGTCCGGTATCGCGGCAGAGAACTTCCCCTTCTGCACCATTGAGCCCAACAGCGGTATCGTGCCGATGCCGGACCCACGCCTGGAGGCATTGGCGGCGATCGTCAACCCCAAGCGCATCCTGCCGACCACCATGGAATTCGTCGACATCGCTGGCCTGGTCGCCGGCGCCTCGAAAGGCGAAGGCCTGGGCAACAAGTTCCTGGCCAACATCCGTGAAACCGACGCCATCGCCCACGTGGTCCGCTGCTTTGAAGACGAGAACGTGATCCACGTCTCCAACAGCGTCGACCCGAAACGCGACATCGAGATCATCGACCTGGAATTGATCTTCGCCGACCTCGACAGCTGCGAGAAGCAGCTGCAGAAAGTCGCACGCAACGCCAAGGGTGGTGACAAGGATGCCGTGGTCCAGAAGGGCCTGCTGGAGCAGTTGATCGCTCACTTCACCGAAGGCAAGCCGGCACGCAGCCTGATGAAGACTATGGGCACTGACGAGAAGGCTGTGATCAAGGGCTTCCACCTGCTGACCACCAAGCCGGTGATGTACATCGCCAACGTTGCCGAAGACGGCTTCGAGAACAACCCGCTTCTCGATGTGGTCAAGGCCATCGCCGAGGAAGAAGGCGCCATCGTCGTTCCGGTGTGCAACAAGATCGAAGCGGAAATCGCCGAGCTCGATGACGGCGAAGAAAAAGACATGTTCCTCGAGGCCCTGGGCCTGGAAGAGCCTGGCCTGAACCGTGTGATCCGTGCCGGCTACGAGATGCTCAACCTGCAGACCTACTTCACCGCCGGTGTCGAAGAAGTCCGCGCCTGGACCGTCAAGGTCGGTGCGACTGCGCCACAGGCTGCCGGCGTGATCCACACCGACTTCGAAAAAGGCTTCATCCGCGCCGAAGTCATCGCCTATAACGACTTCATCCAGTACAAGGGTGAGGCTGGGACCAAGGAAGCCGGTAAATGGCGTCTTGAAGGCAAGGACTATATTGTCAAGGATGGGGATGTCATGCACTTCCGCTTCAACGTGTAAGTAGACCTGTAACCCCTACACCGGACAAAAAAAGCCGATGCATTGCATCGGCTTTTTTGTGGCTGCTTGTTTCAATATTCGAAACAAGTGCAAATTCAACGTATGAAAAAATTACTTAACCAGGACTCTAAAACAACTTATCCACCTAATCCCCCCGTCTTTAAGTTTTCTCCTACGCTAAATACACTATAACCACCAAAAAACCACTTGAACAAAGCAGCGCGCTGGAATAGTTGATATTTCTCACGTTATTTTTCAGCCTTTTCACATTAACAGACACGATGACTTTTTGGATTATTTAGGCTCTACTGGCTGCACGCCAACAGCGTTCTATCAACAGTGAAGTGATAGCGATAGTGGAGCACCTGGACTATGTCAGCTTCTTACACAATAACAAATGAGACATACCTCCCCTCCGTTGAAGCCTTGGACATCGAGCGTACGCTTAAGAGTACCGCCGCGCTCGATATCGATATTTTATTACTGGGAGAAACCGGCACTGGCAAGGATACCCTGGCCCAGCGGGTCCATCGCTTGTCGGGGCGACGAGGTCATTTTGTCGCAGTCAACTGCGCCGCCATCCCGGAAAGCCTTGCAGAGAGCCAACTATTCGGCGTCAACAGCGGCGCCTACACGGGAGCAGTGCAGTCACGCGCGGGGTTTATCGAAGCCGCACATTTGGGCACCTTGTATCTGGATGAAATCGACAGCATGCCGCTTTCCATGCAGGCCAAGCTGCTACGTGCGCTGGAGTCACGAGGCGTCGAACGCCTGGGCTCCACCCGGTTCATCCCGGTAGACATGCGAGTCATCGCCTCTGCGCAGCAATCCTTGCATGAGATGGTCGAGCAAGGGAGGTTCAGGCGCGACCTGTATTTTCGCCTGAGCGTGGTGAACATCAATCTTCCTCCGCTGCGCAACCGCCGCGACCGAATCGTCCCGTTGTTCCTGAATATGATTCAAGAGGAAGCCAAGCACTATAAGTGCCTGGCCCCAGACCCTTGCAGCGAACTGGTCCAACAGTTGCTGTGCCACCCTTGGCTGGGGAATGTGCGTGAACTGCGCTCCACTGCCAAGCGATTCGTGCTGGGACTGGCGCCGCTATCTGGCTCACCCTCGAACGCGACAAACGAGCCAACGAACCTGAAAGAACGCCTGCAACAAATCGAGAAAGCCCTGATTGAAGAGGCTTTGCGTCGCCATTCCTACTGCGTGGACGAGGTGGCGGCGGAGTTGGGCATGGCGAAGCGAACGCTCTACTATCGGATGAAACAGTTAGACATACAGTAGCGCATAGCCCAGCCGATATGCACCGAAGAAACCTCCAGACACATCCTTCAAGTAAAAATCGGAACCATATTCAAGCCTGAGCCACATAAGTACGAGCCTGATATATTTAGTGGCTATTGGAAGCGCCAATATTGTCACTAGAAAACAGGGCTCAAACATCATGTCTTAAATAACGGGAGTTTTACTATGAGCAGTATCTCTGGTGCCAGCGCAAACACCTACCAGCCCCCTATCCAAAGCTCCGGCGGCGGAGAAAACGAAGACCTTAAAGCAGAAAGGAAAGCAGCGGCCCGCGAATCTTTGAAGGATAGCATCGAGGCCTTCAAGATCACTGAGAAGAAAAAGAACATCGACGCGATACGTTAAGTAGCTTGACCGCCCTTTATCACTAAAGGGCGGTTCTGCCCAGGAGGTCTATATGAAAATAGAAGTCGACGTATTACGCGAATATCAAAACGGCCTAACAGCCCGCAAGCCCCCTACCCCATCTACGCACTACAGCGAAGATGTGAGCTTTTTCCGCTCGCAATTGGAACCTTCGATGCAACGGGTTACCGCCGCACCATCATCGAATGCCCTGACCGATGCTTTGCAGCATCTGGACAAGGCGAAAAGTGGCATGAGCAAAGGCCTCAAGGACTTCAACAATGAGTTCAAGGAAAAAAATCGACTCAACTATGCCTCCCATCTTTCAGACTCAGTACTGCTGACCCAAACCCTGGTGAAGTGCGTCGGCAAGGGTGCGCAATGCCTCGAAAAAGTCAGCAACCTACAGTAGGAAAAAATGATTCGTTTTCTGTCTATCGGATTAATTTTCTCGCTGACGCTGATACTGGGCGGCTGCGGCGAAAGTGTCGAACTGCATCGCCAACTGTCCGAACAGGACGCCAACGAGGTCATCGCGGAGCTGGCTGACAAACACATACGCGCACAAAAAGTGCCTGCCAAGGACGGTGTGGTGATCCGGGTCAACGTAGCCGACATCAGCCGCGCCGTTCGCACGCTGGAGGCCGTAGGGCTGCCCAAGGTTGCCCGCGCCACAATGGGGGATACCTTCCGCAAGGAAGGCGTCATCTCCACACCGCTGGAAGAGCGTGCCCGATACATCTACGCCCTGTCCCAGGAGCTGGAGGCGACCCTGTCGAACATCGATGGCGTCATCGTCGCTCGTGTGCACGTAGTGCTGCCCGAACGCGTGGCTCCCGGTGAGCCCGTCCAACCCGCTTCCGCCTCGGTGTTCATCAAGCATGACCCGCGATTGGAGCCCGACAGTATCAGGGCCCGTGTACGCAGGATGGTAGCCAGCAGTATTCCCGGCATGAGCACTGCACTGGATAACGCCCAAAAGCTCACGGTCGTTTTTGTGCCGGCGGCGGTCTATCAGGAACAACAACGGTTGATCTATTTCGGCCCTTTCCTGGTCCCTGAGGACGACGTTAGTTTTTGGCGCACCAGTATTGGCCTGTTGATTACCGGCGCGATACTGATGCTGGTCGCTGCGCTGTTCTGGCGCATAAGGGGACAACGTTCAAAGCCAGCTGTCGCCCCGGCTCAATTGACGGATGAGTGATCACCTCGCTTGGGCACAATGGTGGGCCAGCCCCTGGCTATCTTCGCACCCGGAGGCAACCAGCACCCACGCCTATGACGCAGTGCGGCCCTTGTGTCGCAGCCGGCCCGGGCTGGCATGTGCCGCCTTGGGCATAGAGCCGTGCCTGCCTCCTGCCCCCTGTGCAACGGTGCTTGGCTTGGCACTGGCATCACCGGAGCAGATAGATCTGGCAATAGCGCTACTGGACCTCACGTGCCATCCCAACCTCGACAGCCCCTTGTGCGACGAACACCGCAAGTGGTGCGAACGCCTTGCCAAGGCTCTGCATCCCGGGGCCTTGCTGCAACCGGACGACGATCCACTGCAATTGCTGCGGGCCTGGGTCGAGCCTGCTGTCTGGCAGCGTCTGCGGTTGCGCCTGGTCCCCCATCGGGTGCAGGCAATTGAAAGGACATACCTGTCACTTGACGACGCCCATGGCCGGCTCAATACGCTTTGGCAAGCCATTGTCTGGCGTATCGCCGCAACGCATAGCGAACTCACCCATCGTTAACTGCAAAAGAACGGAGCCTTGTCCATGCTGACCCTGCGCAGAATTGAGTTGCACAACGGTGCCCCCGGGCAGCCAAAGGTTTTGATTACCCGGGAGATGCTTGCCGACTGCTCGCGGGCCGGGCAGCTACTGGGTAGCGCCCAGGCCCAAGCCGAAGAACTCTTGCACCAGGCGGCCGAACATCGCGAAGAATTGCTTGAACAGGCCAGTCTCGACTTCTGGTCACGGGCCAACGCGCAGCTCAGCGCCTGGGAGCGCCAACGCCAGGCGATGTGCGACAACCTTGAGCACTACGCCACCTCCATTGCCAACCAAGCCTTCCACTGCCTGTTGGAGGAAGTGCCTCAGCCCCAACGCCTTTCGGCATTGATTAAACAGCTGGTAGCGACGCAAATCCCCCCGATCAAGGCAACGCTGGTTTGCCACCCCCTTGAACACGATCACATCGCCCAAGCCCTGGCCAAACTGAACTCTACGCTTTGGAGGCTTCGTCCTGATGACCAGGTCAAACCTCAAACATTGCTGTTGGAAACAGACGAAGGCGACTTCCGCATCGACTGGGCATCAATGCGCGAAATTCTGTTTGCGAGCGCGTAGGAAACATCAACGAAAAAGCGATGAAGGCCGCGATATCTTTAAAAAACATGTCCGCCGATGGAACTGGTGGCAAACAACCCGCCACACAGTTCAGACACATCTGGAGTAAAACTCATGGACTTCTACGGAAACCTGAACACTCACCTGTTGAAGCAGGTTCAATCTGATACCAAGCGTGTGAATACCGCCTATAAAGACACGGAAGCATTCGATGGCGACATCGAGTATTTCAGCGATCTAGTGAAACAACAGAAACTCTCCATCATCGCTTTCAACGAACAAGTCCGCTCCAGGCATACGCTGCTCAAGACAGCCCTGGATGGTGTGCAGTAAGTTGCACGCACTCATTGGCGGCTGGTTAAACGGCCACGAAGAGCAGCTCAAATTGTTCGAGAATGACGACGAAATCAACCTTCTGCGCGTCTCGAACAAACTGCTGATAGAGGTCCAGTTGTCCAGGACGGGCGCGGACAACGCCTCGCTGCAAACCTGGATGCGCCTGGGAGGCCCCAGCCTGAGCTATTTCCAGGGCGCACTGGCGCAGTCACCTGCCACCGGCACGCTTTGGCTTGTTCAATGTGTGGAGTTGCAACACGGCGAACAGCCCGCGAAGTGCCTCGAATCCCTTCTTAACCAACGCGACACCTGGCGCGCCATCGTTGCACGCCAGGCCCGGCCTGCACGTGCATTCGTCCCCACGTCACTGCGCTCGATACCGCATTAACCAGAGACCTTCCCATGCCTGATAAAATCGACAAGCACAAACGCTTGCGCCCTCACCTATCTACTGCCACCCGTCGCGCCGCCTGGGGCTGGCTGATCCTGCTGCCCGGATGGCTGTTGCCACTGGGCAGCACGCTGGCCGCCATTCCGCCCGAATGGAAAAACACTGCCTACGCTTATGAAGCACAGCACAAGCCCGTACGCGAAGTGCTGGAGGATTTTGCCCAGACGTTTGGTACGCAACTTCAAGTCGAGGGCCTGCTCGAAGGTAACGTCAACGGCAAGATACGCGCCAACACGCCGCAATCATTGCTCGACCGGCTCGGGGTCGAGCACCGTTTCCAATGGTACATGTACAACAACACACTCTATGTCAGCACCCTCGACCAGCAAGATTCCGCGCGCCTGGAGGTCTCTTCCGAGACCATTTCCGATCTCAAGCAGGCGCTCACCGACATAGGTCTGCTCGATAGTCGTTTCGGCTGGGGCGAGTTGCCGGAGGACGGTGTCGTATTGGTCTCAGGCCCCAAGGTTTATATCGAACAGATCAAGCGATTCAGCAGCCAGCGCCGTTCCGCGGATGAAAAACAGAGCGTGTTGAGCTATCCGCTGAAATTCGCCAGCGCGGCGGATCGCCAGATGGAATACCGTAACGAAAAAATCATCATCCCCGGTGTGGCCACCATGCTCCGAGGGCTGCTGGAGCCGCGCTCAACCTCGATGCCTTCGGCGCAGACTCAACGTTCCACCACGCAGCCCCCGTTCGTCACCTCCATGACCCCACGCCTGGGCAATCCGTTGTTGGGGCAAATGCTCGGTTCGTCCGC
Organism: Pseudomonas libanensis; assembly: GCF_001439685.1. Classification (GTDB taxonomy): domain Bacteria; phylum Pseudomonadota; class Gammaproteobacteria; order Pseudomonadales; family Pseudomonadaceae; genus Aquipseudomonas; species Aquipseudomonas libanensis. Next base: position 51,790 of record NZ_JYLH01000014.1, on the reverse strand, counting down.
GACAAACGCGGTGAACGGCTCGCCCGATGCAGGCATGTCAATCACCCCGCGAGCCCCCGTGAGCCCAGCCCGTATCCGCGTCGAAGCCGACTTGCGCAATAACGCCATCCTGATTTATGACGTGCCGGAACGGCAGGCGATGTACCGAGAGCTGATTACCCAACTCGACGTGGCACGCAAACTGGTGGAAATCGATGCGATCATCCTCGATATCGAGCGCACGCAACTACGCGAATTCGGTGTGAAGTGGGGCTTTCAGAACAGTCGCTTCAGTGGTGGAGCCGATGTGGCTCCCGGCAACACTCAGCTGACCATTAGAAACCGTGACCGCTTCGAGGCTGACATACGTGCGCTGGAGGCCAAGGGCCTGGCAACCATGGTCTCCAATCCGTCAGTGCTGACGCTGGAAAACCAGCCTGCAGTGATCGATTTCAACCGAACCCAATACCTGTCTCGCGGCAGGGAAAACGCAACGATTCTACCGATTACCGTAGGGACCAGCTTCCAGGTAGTGCCACGCGTGATTACTAGCCGTGGAGGCCACCAAATCCAGCTGCTGGTAGATATCGAGGACGGTAACTTCGAAGAAGCCGACCCCACCCCCGACAGCTTCGATGTGCGCCGAGGCAAGGTCAGCACCCAGGCCATCATGGCGGAAAAACGCTCACTGGTAGTCGGCGGTTTCCATGTCACCGAAAGCACGGACAGACTCAGCAAGGTACCGCTGCTGGGTGATATCCCGCTATTAGGCAAGGCACTGTTTTCCTCGACTGAACGACAGAACAATCGGCGTGAACGCTTGTTCATCCTCACGCCCCGCGTCATTGGCGACCAGGCCGACCCGTCACGCTACTTGCCGCAGGCCGACCAGGTCGAATTGCAGGCCGCTCTCGCGCCACTGGTCAGGCGCTATGACCCTCACCAGCCGGTGATCAAGCGCAGCGACATTATCAGCGCCCTGGCGCACCTGGTCAGCGGGGAAGTGCCCAAGGCCTTCAAGGCAGCGCCGATGCCACTGGGGCTGAACACATTGTGCAGCACTCGCAACTTGCTGGCGCTGAACACCGAACGCAGCCAGTGGTATGCCGGCCCGCAGTACAACGTGGCAGTGGTGGTGCTGCGCAATCAGTTCAACCGCAATGTGCGTATCGACGAAAAGGAATGCAGTAATGCACAAACCCTGGCCGTCAGTGTCTGGCCACGGGCCTGGCTCAAGCCAGGCGAAGAAGCAGAAGTGTTCATCGCCATGCGCCCGGTGGTGAAGGATGAACACCTCAGCGTGCCCCGCCCCTCTCTGATCACTCCAACCCAGAAGGCCAAGCCATGAAACACCGCTTGCTATACGCCTCCCTGATCGGCGCGGCGCTGCTCGTCGCCGGTTGTACACCCACTTGCAAGGGCGACTCCTGCTCACGCCCCCAATCGACCAAGGATAAGCTGGTGATCTGGTGGCCGCCGCAAATGCGCGTCGAACCCGGCCCTGCTGGGGAACGGGCGGACTATCAGACGGTGTCGCTGGAACGATGAGCACCCAAGGAATGCCGGACGATCAGCGCCAGGTCTTCCTCGACAGCCTGGTGGGCGGCTCTGCCGCTCACCTGGCACTTGCCCCAGGCGTGACAGTCAGTGGCATGCAGGCCGGAGCCTGCCAAGGACTGGCCCTGCACGTGACACGCGAAAAATTGCGACCGTTACAATTACAGCAGGTGCTGGAGCGCCGTTTCGAGCAAGCCGTGGCATTCGATGGTTGCTTCATCTACATCGACGCACAGGACGCCCTGGTGATCTGGCATGCGCTGCCCCCGCAGCGCAACCTGTTCGACAGGACCTTAAGCCGAATGTTGTCGCTGGCCAATCTTGCAACCCTGGATGCGCCCCCCCAACGTTAGTCAACGTAGATCAAGCTCTGGCAACTCCAGGGTCTCACGCTTGGCTTCATCATCAAGCTCGCGCAGGGTACGGTAGATCAACGCTACGGCTTGCAAGGTTTCACGAGGAATATTCGCCCCCAGCTTCTTCGTATACAGCGTACGTGCCAACCAGACACACTGGATCACGGGCACATCCGCCCTCTTGGCCCGGGCGATCAACGCACGGGCATCATCATCGGTACCTTTCTCCACCAACAGCGGTAGCGGCGTTTCGCCGGCGCGGTAATACAAGGCCACGGCAAAGTGCGTCGGGTTGACCACCAGCATGTCGGACTCCTCCAGCTTGGGCAGCTTGACCTTAGGCTCCTCCTGGGCCAATTGCTGTGCCAAGGCGCGGCGCTGCCCCTTCACATGCGGGTCGCCTTCCATATCCTTGTACTCTTTGACGACTTCCACTTGGGTCATGCGCATGCGCTTGGCGAAGAAGTACTTCTGCATGGTCAGGTCAATAAGCGCCAGCACCAGCAATAACCCCAGGCACGCATGCAGCAAATGGCGGAACAAAGCGATCAATGCCAGGATGTAGCTCTGCAGGTCGCTGGTGGCCAGGTTGATCAATACGCCCAGGGAAGGCCAGATCACCACGTACAGGATCAGGCCCAGGAGTGCCGCCTTGACTACACTCATCAACAGGTTCATCAACGACTGTACAGAGAACATTTGCTTGAGTTGATTGAGCGGATTGAGACGGTTGAAATCGAGCTTGAGGGTGTCCGGGGCGAACAGGATCCCAAACTGCATCCAACTGCTGACCAGCTTAGTGATAATCGCCACCGCAGCCATCAGCAGGGCGAATGAGAAGAACATCATCACGCTTTCGACCATCACTTCTTCCAACGCCTGCGGGAAAGGCAGGGTCGAGCGTGAAATCGGCAATAACATCAACTGCTGGAAACGTTGCAGGCTGGTCTCGGCGGTGAACAAGGCGATTTCAGTGATGGCCGTCAGCACCAGCAACTTACCTACATCCTGGCTTTGGGCGACCTGCCCTTTCTTACGCTGATCACGCAGTTTCTTGGCTGACGCGGGGTGCTTTTTTTCCCCTGAATCACTCATGGCACCGAGACCTTGAACATTACTCCCAGGGAGTGCTTGAGGTCGGTGAGCGAGCCCATGCGCCCGACGATCAGGTCCTGTAACAACGCAAAATACAGCAGCAGGATACCAATACCCGCCAGGCACTTGAGGGGCGGCGCCAAGGTACTCACTTGTAATTGCTGACTGTAGACCCCCAGCAGTGCAATGCCGAACTCCAACAACAGCAGTACCGCAATGAAGGGGGCGGCATAAAGCACCATGTGCGTGAACGTGTCCCCGAGCAGGTCGACAAATGTACTGAACCCATCGGCAGCGGGCAGCGGAAACCATACCGTCGGTGGCCACACCAGGTAGCTGTCCCAGATCACTTGGGTCAACGCTCCCAGCCCCAGGCTGGCCATCAACAGGAAAATCGCCAGTTGCTTGAACAAGTGCCCGACCGGCGTTGCATCCGGCCCCAGCGAGGGGTTGAGCTGGCCGCCCGCCAAGGCGCCACGCTGGTTATCCAATAGCGCACCAACCGACTCGAACATCCAGAACGGCATCGACAGCAATACGCCCATCAACATTCCCAGGGCCAGCTCTTTCAGAACCAACCCACCGATCATTAACGCAGAGAGCTCCTGGCCCTCCAGCACCGCATGAACAGCCGGCGCCGGCAGCAATGCGAGGACCATCACGATGGTGTGCCGGGGCATGCCACGTATGTGTTGGAAACAGAATGCCGCCACGAGAAAGGCACAGGGGTAGATACGCGCCATGGCGACCAGCAGGCTGGGCAAATACTCAAGATATAGCAGCACAGGCGAGACCTCAGTGCAGGGCCGAGCGACCGATCATGTCGAAGGTCACGTTCATGAGCTGGACCAGCTCCACACCGATCCAGCGACCGGTCATGATCAAGGTGATACCCACCGCCACCAGCTTGATACCGAAAGGCAGCGTCTGGTCCTGCACTTGCATCAGCGCTTGCACAAGGGACGTAAGGACCCCCACCACCACCGCCACAATCAGCGGCGGCGCCGTCAACATAACCACCAGCAGCATGCCCTGCTTGAACAGTACGATCGGTTCCATAGGCCACTCAGAGATAGGAAAGGAACAGGCTGTCGAGCAATCGCGACCACCCGGAGACCATCACGAACAAGAGCAATTTGAGCGGCAGGGAGATAGTCATGGGCGAAACCATTTGCATACCCAGCGCGAGCAGGAGATTGGAGACGATCAGGTCAATCACGATAAAAGGGATATAGATCAGGAAGCCAATTTCGAACCCCGCCTGCAACTGCGACAGTACAAAGGCTGGCACCAGCAGGATCAGGTCCTCACGCTGGACTTCCTGTGCCATCTGCGCCGGCCACATGCGCGCGGAGTTTTCCAGCAGGTGGGTCAGAATATCCGGGTCGCTGTTGCGCAGCATGAAGGTGCGCAACGGTTTGATCGCCTCCGTCCCCGTCTGTTGCAGAGCACCCACGCTGGTCAGGTCCAGGGGGGACACCTTGACGATCTCGGCCATCTCGTAACCGACAGGCGCCATGATGAACAGGGTCGCCGCCAGCGCGATGCCGTTGATCGCCATTCCCGGAGGCACCTGCTGCACACCGATGGCGTTGCGGGTGATCATTAACACAATCACGATCTTCAGAAACGCAGTGCAGACGACCAGCAGCATGGGCATCAACGACAGCGCCCCGAGAAATATTGCCAGGACGACCGGATCTATTCCCTGGAAACTACTCATCGAGAAAAAATCACGCGAGACATCTGCAGCCCCAGTCGCCCATCCACTTCAACCAACTGGCCGAGGCCCAGAGGGCGGTCACCGTAATAGAGGCCGGCTGTGCCGGGGGCGTACCCAGATACTCCCAATACCGCGCCAGGTGCAAGGTTGCGTAATTCGCCGAGCGTCAGATTCAGCGTACCGCAACGCACATTGAGCGCCATGCTCAATTCATCGAAGGGTTCATGCCCGAACACATCCGTCACTGCCGTCTCATCCTCATGCCCTGAGTAGGGCTGTGCTGCAAAATCCTCGTCCACAAGCATGTCCTCGATAGAAGTAAGGGTCAGGCGCATCGGCCCGGATTCGGCGTCAATCCAGCCCACCAGGCGCCGTTTGCCAACCTGTACATGACCGGTTCCCGACGCGCTGAAAAAGGCCTGTTCAAGCACCAGCACGTCACCGGCCCGCAAGCTGTGCAATTGGTACACGGGCAACTGCAGGCGCCCCAGCGTCACGTCAATCGCCAGTTGAAACTGCGTCGGCATTGGCTTGGCCATGGGGCGCCAGGGCCCTGCCTGGCATAACGCCAGAAAGCTATCGACGGATAGCCACAGGTGGCCTGCAACACGGGATGCGCCGAGCGTCACGCAGAATCGGCAGCCAAAATTCAAGGGCCGGGTGCCTGGCAGTAAACGCAAATGACCAAACAGCGCCTGCACCTGGGGGCTCAGATGATGCTGGAACAAGGCCCAGAACCAGGCATCCGGATCGTTGCCGGCCTGCGCCAGTGTCACCGGGCATTCACCCATCAAGCTCAATTGCGGTCCCGGCTCACTGAAGGCCAATACCCCGCAGGCGGTTTCGAAACAGAGCGGCTGGATACCCACAGGGGCAGCACCAGGCTCCATTTTCAACTCGCCACTTGAGCCGGCGACTTCAAACGGCATACGCATCCCGTGCCCCAACCGCTGCCGGGCAACCGCGATATCAGCTTTGAACGTAGGAAATATAAGAGGTGGCAGCATCATGCCGGCGCCGATCTGGCCAAGTACAAACTCACGGGCTGACCCATGCTCGCAGCCAGCCGTTGCTCACATTGTTGGCGTACCCCACTGAGCCAGCGCGCCGAAGCGTCTTGCTCCGCGTCCAGCTCAACGCTCCAACTGCCCTGCTCTCGACGAATATCGGCATTGATCCGCCCAAGGCGTCCGAGGTGAAAGACCGCCATCAACGGCCACTGCGGGCCGACGAGCATTCGCGGCGCCAACTGCTCGGTCAGCGCCTCGATCATGGCGACATCGCCCGACGTTTTGATTCCGTTCAGAGAAGCTCCGTATCCGCCCCCGCCCTGACCGTCATCGTCAAACAACTGGCTAAACAGTCGCCGTTGCTCCCAAGGCACCAAGGCATTGAACTCGGGTGCACGCTCATCGCGAGGCTCGCGCGGGCGCTGACGTTCAGGTGTCGTAACTGCAACCTGTTTCATATCGGCTCCTGCCGCACTAGATCAGACAACTCTTGAATTTTTTCCACTTGGCGCAAGCATAAAGTGACCTGCTTTTGCGCCTGGTTGACCTGCACCACCTGCTCTTGCTGCCGCCCTTGCAGCCGCAGCAATTGATGTTCTTCGCGCTGCGTGCCCGCCGACAATTCCTGTTCCTTGGCACTCCAGTTCTTCAGCGCCTTGAACGTCACCACCTGCCCCTGGTGCTCGCTCAAGAGTTGCGCACATTGCCGGGCCTCTTCCTGGCGAGTCCGCTCGAGCACGTCCTGCATTTCGCGGATGTGCGCGACCAGCGCTTGCTGAGCCCGTTTTGCCTCACGCAACGCACGCTCCGCGCGATCGGCACGATGGCGGCGCAGGCGCCGCAAGGTATCGATTTCACCCGATAAAACTTCAGAATGGGACATGGGCAGTCAGCTCAGTCAGTTGGTTCATGGTGACGGCTAGCGGCGAAGGTTCCCGCAAGTCCTGACGCAGAAACCCGTCTACCGCCTGCCGACTGTCGACTGCCAAGTCGGTGAGGGCATCGTTGCCGGGTTGATACTCTCCCAACTTGAGCATCAGCTCGATCTGCTGGTAAGCCGACAGCAGGCGCCGCAACGCCGTACCGGCACGGATATGCGCAGGCTCAGCGACATTGCTTAAAATCCGCGAAAGACTGGCCAGGACGTCGACCGCCGGGTAGTGGCCGCGCTCGGCCAGCTTGCGTGACAGGACGATATGACCATCGAGCAGAGAACGCACTTCATCCGCCACGGGATCATTCATGGAGTCCTGCTCGATCAGCACCGTGTAAATAGCCGTGATCACACCTTCGCGGGTCAACCCGGCGCGCTCCACCAACCGCGGCAACAAGCTGTAGACCGACGGCGGCAAACCACCGCGCCCCAAGGGTTCACCGGCAGCCAGGCCGATTTCGCGTTGCGCCCTGGCGAAGCGGGTCAGGGAGTCGATCAGCAACAACACCCGCTGGCCCTTGCGCCGGAAACCCTCGGCCAGCGCGGTTGCCGTGAACGCGGCGCGCGCGCGCTCCATGCTTGAGCGGTCAGAGGTGGCGCACACCAACACCGCCTTGGCCCGCAACTGTTCATCCAGCTCGTGATCGAGAAACTCGCGCAATTCCCGGCCCCGCTCACCAATCAGACCGAACACGATCACATCGCATTCCACGTTACGGGCGATCTCGGCCAACAAGGTGGTCTTGCCGCAACCGGCGCCGGCAAACAGCCCGACACGCTGGCCCTCCCCCAGCGTCATCAGCCCATCAATCGAGCGCACGCCCGTCGCCAGTGCGCGGTTGATCCGCGGCCGTTCCGTAGGCAGGGGCGCCTCGCACAACACCGGGGTCGCATCAGATGCGTCCGCTTCAACGAATGCGCCGGCACCATCACCCGCAATCGGGCGACCAAAACCATCCAGCACCTGCCCCAGCAACTCATCACCGACCCGTACCTGGTGTGGCACCCCCAGCCGCTCAACGCTGGCACCCACGCGCACACCTTCCAGATTGCCCAGGGCGCTCAGCACTGCATCGCGCTGGTCGAACCCGATGATCTCCGCCAGCATGTAGTCACCTGGTGTTTTCTCGACCTGGCACAGGTCACCGATACGGGCCTGGGGCAATCGGCATTGCAGCAGCATGCCGTTCACGCGCTGAATGCGTCCGCGCATCGTGACCGGGGCGAAGCTGCTCAGCGCCTGGGACTGGGTCAGTTGCCAAGCCTCCAGGCGTTCCTGCAACGACCCCTTCACCAGCCCACCTCATAACGTTGCTCGCCGTCGAACACCACTTTGCTGTTGTCGATCAATACCAGGCGCAGGCCATCCACTTCATCGCCCACGAACAGCCGGGTTCCCTCCTCGAGTACCACATGGCCGTTCGGGCCACCGACAATCTGCAAGATCCTGAACGGCAACCTGCCGTCGCGGACCCGCACGCGGCTGATCACCGGCACGCCGGTATCGAACTGCTCGGCAAAACGGTCGAGCATACGCGCGATCAGTTCCACTTCTTCCTGGGAAACGACACCATTGAGGGCTATCTGGTCATTGACGATCTGCAAGCTGACACGCTGGAGCAGCTCGCGCTCGGTGAGCATCTTCATCAGTTGCTGGCGCACCTCGGAGGGCGAATCCAGCCCGGGTTTCTGAATCACTGCCGGCATCAGCGATGCCTGGGCCTCGCGCTCGCCACTGAAGATAATACCGACCGCCATGATGATCACGGCGCATAACAGAAGCAGGCTGACCAAGCCTTTTTGCTGCGTCGACGAAATGGACGACAGGGTCAATGGCAGCGGGGTCTGGGACTCAGGCGCCACTACCTGCCTGTCCTGCTTGGGCGCCGGAGCCTGTAGCCAAGGCTGGTCGGCCTGGCTGACACACAAGCGGACACTGCCAATTACAAACGCAGTGTTGAGCGCCAGATCGCTGATTTGCGCCAACATTTGTCCATCGCTGCTTTTCAACAGCCCAGCCTCAGCCTGCACCGACCACCGGCCTTCGGCCAACAGCAGGCGCGCGTGATGCTCGGCGATACCTGGATCATCCAGCAAAAGATCGGCATCCGCGTGGGCGCCAAGGCTCCATTGCTCGCCAAACAACGGCAGCGCGGCCCCTTGATGCAAGCCGTCCAACACCCGGAGTTCGAACATCAGTGCGTCCCCCCATATTCAAGTAGCGATGTGTTCATGCCAACGTCCCGTGCATCAACTCATCTTGGCTAAGATCAAAACGCCCCAGCACCTTCACCTTGGAATTGCTCCCCAGCTCGGCGAAGGACAGCACCGGCACATGGTTGAATTCCTCAAGCAACAAGGTCCGTAAAGGGCTACGCAAGTCTTGCGCCACCAACATCACGCTTTTAATTTTGGCCCGGGCACTGAAGGCCTGGTTAAGCAGGTTGACCAGCGCCGCGCTATTGTCGTTGTCGAGTGCAAAGAACACGCCCGTCTGGGTCTGGCGCAGAGCCTCGCGCAGGGTGTTTTCGGTTTGCGGTGATAACAACCAGGCATGCAGGCCATCGGCCTCGCTGTACTGGTGGAAGATCTGCGACTTGAGGGCAATTCGTGCATAGTCGGCCAGCGCTTCCGGCTCACGCTCATGCTGGCCGTACTCGATCAGCGACTCGACAATCAGCCTCACGGCGCGCAGTGGAACCCCTTCGCTGGCCAGGCGTTGCAGCACCGCCGAAAAGCGCGATATCGGCATGATGCGTTGCAGTTCCTGCACCAACTCAGGTTGATTGTGTTCAAGCCAACTGAGGATTGCCTTACTCTCCTGGATCCCCAGGAACTGCGGCCCGCTGAGCATCATCGCCTGCTTCATGCGCTCGACGATCAAGCTCGTCGCACTGAAGCGCTCCAGCTGCGAGTCATCAAGCAATGGGTCATCAGGTGGCAGCCAGAGCCAATCCTGTTCATTGCGCTCGGCCAATCCCGGTATGCCATGCTCAGGCTCAACCGTAAGCGCAGCGCGAGCCACGGCCACTCGCTGGACCACCGACGCCTTGACCATAGGTACTTCATGCACGCAGAAGCGCATTTCATCGGCGGCCAGTGAGTCATCGATCTCGACCTCAAACGGCGGCAATGTCAGGCCGATATTGGCAACCAGGGAGTTTCGCACCTGACGGATTCCATGAATGAGATCCGTCACCTCAGGCGTTCCTCGCAAGGCCGAGGGAAACTGCAACAGGTAGGGCCGGGACGGATCGAACCCGCGCAAGTCCTCCTTGCCGTTTTCTTCGGGCCGCGGGGCCTCGACGGCTTCGGCTTCTGGCTGCGCTTGCCTGCGACGCCGACGGTCGAGGTAATAACCCAGGGCGCCTGTCATTATCGAGATCAGGATAAACACCAGGGTCGGCATGCCAGGCACGATCGCAAACACCAGCATCGCCACCGATGCGATCATCCAGCTCCTGGGTTCGCTGGTCATCTGCCGGGCGATTTCAGCCCCCATGTTCGTGACGCCCTTGTGCCTGTCCGGTGCCACACGGGTAATGATCATGCCGGCGGTCAGGGAGATCAGCAGCGCGGGAATCTGCGCAATCAAGCCGTCACCGATGGTCAGTACCGAATACAGCGCCATTGAATCGGCAGCGCTCAATCCGTGCTGGAACATCCCCGTGGAAAACCCGCCCAGCAGGTTGACCACCACAATGATCAACCCAGCGATGGCGTCGCCCTTGACGAATTTCATGGCGCCATCCATCGCACCGAACAACTGGCTCTCGCGAGACAACTGTTCACGCTTGTCGCGCGCTTGCTCGCCGTCGATCAGGCCGGCACGCAAGTCACTGTCGATGGACATCTGCTTGCCAGGCATCGCGTCCAGGCTGAAGCGTGCCGCCACTTCGGCAACCCGCTCGGAGCCCTTGGTGATGACCAGGAAGTTGACCAGAGTCAGGATCAGGAAGATGACCATACCCACCGCCAGGTTGCCGCCTACCACGAAGTTGCCGAAAGCCTCGACGATATCGCCGGCGTCCTGTTCAAGCAGGATCAAGCGTGTCGTGGCGATCGACAGCGCCAGGCGAAACATGGTGGTCAGCAGCAGAATCGACGGGAAGGAAGAGAATGCCAAAGGCCCGGGCAAGTACAGCGCCAGCATGATTAGCAGACAGGAAATGCAGATATTCAGTGCAATCAGGATGTCCACCAGCCAGGTGGGCAGCGGCACGATGAAAATGAACACAATCGCCATGATCACCACGGCGCCCAAGACTTCGGCACGCTGCGCCAGCTTGAGCAGTACGCCGTTGATGGAGGACAGCACGCTCACGCCAGAATGCTCGAGTCGGGAAAGCGAGGATTCTTGCCTTCTTGACGGGCAAGCTCATCCATCACCAACAGGAAATTATGCAGCGCCTCTTGGCGAGACCGGCTATCCGGCCATAGCGCCAGCGGCAAGCTCTGAAACAGCGGGTAAAGCATATTCAGAGACACAAGCGTGGACGTGTTGCCCCCCATGTCGTCGGCCAGGCGCATCACTTCATCTGAGGCAATGCCGGTGCTGGCGTAGCCCAGCAGGCGTTGCAGCAGGTTTACCGCATGCAGCTCAATCGCCAGGTTCTGGGTGAAGTCACGGCAGCTGCACAACACCCCGCTCAACGCACCGCAACTACGCAGCCCCACCAGCAGGGTGCGCAACATTGCCGTAGGCAGAGACGAGACGTGGGCAGCGATGTCGGCGGTCAAGGCACTGGACATCACATTCAGCCCGTGGGCAAAGCGGTCGTCGCCGTAAACGCCCAACAGGGCCTGCATCATGCTCGCCAGGGATTGCCGCGTCACCACACTGGCGTAATAGAGCGCGCGCAGCGCCTGGCGCTCCTGGGGATCGCCACCGGCCTTCTGCAAGGCCACGGCAATATTCAGGCCTGCCTGGATCTGGCCTTTGAAGCGGATCTCCAACTTGGCAATCGCATCCCGTGCCAGGGCGGCTTCGGATTTGCGCGCTTCAGCATCGGCCTGCTCCAACACCGACTTGAGTACCACAAAGGTACGGGCCGGATCACCGCCAGTGGATTCCAGCAATTTATCTACGCTGGGCTGCATCAGCAATTGCAGCCTGATCCGTCGTGCAATCGCCGAAAAACTTTCCTGGGCCGGATGACCCAGCTGCTCATACAGCTGCGAGAACGCCTGGACCGGGGGCACACGCACCCCGATTTTGCGTTTGTCCAACGTGCGGCTGTTGGGCTCTACCTCCTGGCTGAATTGCAGAAAAAGATCATCGATACCTTTGCCCGGCTCAGGCTTGGCGACCGGGCTGACGGTGTTCAGCTCCAATCGAGGGGGCGTTGGCACTTCGTTGGTGGATTCGACTTTCATGGGCAGGCCAGTACAGGAAGAGATTGTCCCTGTGTGGCAGAGCCCGCGCAGATGGTTCCATCGAAATCCGACCCACCGACAGCGTGAAAAAACCTGCACGAGCCTCTGATGCCTTTTGCAAACTACTGCACAAAAGCGTCATGCCAATAAAGTATTTATTCATATAAATCAGCTAGTTAGCAATGGATTCTCCGTTGGCACAGGCGGTGCAAAAGAGGTAGCCGTCGAAATCATTTCGACAGCGTCTACCTTAAGGAAAACATCATGAATATCCCTATTGGAGCTATAGCTCACCTTGTTGGCAGCTCGCCTCAATTCATGCTTCACCTGACAGACGACCAACAGAAAAAACTCCGTCGCTTCATTCACAAACGCGTGCTCAACCCGGAAGATGCGGATGACCTTCTACAATTGACCTACTTGGAAGCCTGGCGTAATCGCGAGCGTTTCAGTGGCACTGCAACGCTCAGCACCTGGATGTGCGGCATTGCGCAGAACCTGATCCGCAATCACTTTCGACGCTTGTATGCCAAGCCGGCGCATTGCGAGTTCGATGAGTCGCTGTGGCACGGCCAGGAAGAAAACAATAGCCTGGACTGGGAGTTCGAGATCAACCGGCGCCTGGAAAACACCTTGAGCGCTATTGATCATTTGCCGACCGAGATGCGCAAAACGTTGTACGCTTCATTGGAGACAGACGGCAGCTACCAGGATACCGCCGACGTATTGGACATACCTATCGGCACCGTTCGCTCGCGCCTGTCCCGGGCACGTGAGCAACTCAAGCGGGTGACTCACAACACAATGCAGCAGTAACCTGACTTAACCGGTCAAGCGTTGGGCGACAGGGATATCTGCCCAACACCGTCAAGCCTGGTGCATTACCGAACGAGCCAAAGCCATCCGACGTCGCTCTGGCTGCCGTCACCACGATCCATACCTCCTCCCCGGATAATCAAAGCCAGTGACTGTAAAGAGTTGGGTTGATGCATGAGAGGCACGCAGCCCCTGCCGCCCGTCGCCCAAAGCGGCGCTTTCCTTTAAACAGTTGAAAGCGTAGAAAAATTTTCGATAAAAAGGCTTGACGCATTGCCGTTCCAGGCGAATAATGCGCGCCACTTGGCTACATAGCTCAGTTGGTTAGAGCATAGCATTCATAATGCTGGGGTCCGGGGTTCAAGTCCCTGTGTAGCCACCAAGTACTAAAAACGGCTTACCGAAAGGTAGGCCGTTTTTTATTGCGCGCAAAAAAACTTCCCAACTGTATTTTGACGCTCCCCTACCCCACTGTTAGTGTCCAGCCTCCCTTCACACACGGAGTGCCTCACTGTGAAACTGGACATCTACCAGGTCGACGCCTTCAGCCACCACCCCTTCGGCGGCAACCCAGCGGCGGTGTGTCCGCTCACCGAATGGCTGCCCGACGAGCAACTGCAGAATATCGCGGCGGAAAATAATCTCTCGGAAACCGCATTCTTCGTACCCCGTGGCGACTTCTATGAATTGCGCTGGCTCACTCCCGAAGTCGAGGTGGACCTGTGCGGCCATGCCACGTTGGCGGCGGCATGGGTATTGATCCATAAGCTGGCCGATGCACCCGAGGTGCTTCGTTTTGCCACCCGCAGCGGCGAGTTGCGGGTGACACGCAATGGCGATGAATTGGCGATGGATTTCCCGGCCAAACAGCCCGAGCGCTGCGAGCCGCCGAGCGGGATGTTGAGTGCGTTGGGAATTGAAAAAGCCGAGGTGTTTGGCACCGACGACTACATCGTGCTGGTAGAGGATGAAGCGCAGGTGGCGGCGCTCACACCGGATTTCGCACGACTCAAGGGCCTGCCTAAACGCGGGATTGCGGTCACCGCCAAAAGCACTCGGTTTGACTTTGTCTCGCGCTGGTTCGGCCCGAATGTGGGGGTCAATGAAGACCCGGTCACCGGCTCGGCGCACACCTCGCTGGCACCGTTCTGGGCCGAGCGCCTGGGCAAATCGCAATTGACCGCCGAGCAAGGCGGCCAGCGCAAGGGCCAGTTGCGCTGTGAACTTCAGGGCGACCGGGTGATTATCTCCGGCAAGGCCGTGCTGTATATGCAAGGCACGATCTACCTGTAGAAAGCAGTACCCCAAGGACAACAGATCATTCTCAAAATGAACGGAGTTCAGCGCGTGTTTTTGATTTCCCGCCGCCATCTGACGGTCATCGCAACAGCCCTGGCCCTCGCGGCCTGCCACACTGCCGTCACCGAACAACCATTGGCACCGGAGCTGGGCTCGGGCTATCGCACCGACCTCAGCACCCGCCACGCCGAACGCCACATGGCCGCCGCCGCCAACCCACTGGCCGCCGAAGCCGGGCGTGAGATGTTGCGCCAGGGCGGTTCGGCCATCGATGCGGCGATAGCCATGCAGGCGGTGCTGACATTGGTGGAGCCGCAGTCTTCCGGTATCGGCGGCGGTGCATTCATCATGCTGTGGGATGGGCAAAAGGTGCATGCCTACGACGGCCGCGAAACCGCGCCGGCGGGTGCGACCGAGCGTTTGTTCCTGAAGGCCGATGGTACGCAAATGGCGTTTACGGATGCCCAGATTGGTGGACGTTCGGTGGGTACGCCAGGGGTATTGCGCGCCTTGGAGATGGCGCACAAGAAGAGCGGCCATCTGCAATGGGCCAAGCTGTTCGAGCCGGCGATCCGCTTGTCGGAACAAGGCTTCGCTATTTCCCCGCGCTTGCACAGCTTGATCGCGGCTGACCGCTTTATCGCACAATCACCGGAAATGGCGGCGTACTTCCTGAATGCCGACGGCTCGCCAAAAGCCACCGGCACGCTGCTGAAAAATCCGGCGCTGGCCGCGGTGTTCAAGCGCATCGCCAAGGAAGGGCCGGACGCGCTGTACCACGGGCCGATTGCCGATGAGATCGCACGCAAGGTGCAGGGCAATCACAATGCCGGCAGCTTGTCCGTGGCCGACCTCAAGAGCTACAGCGCCAAGGAACGCGCACCCTTGTGTACCGACTACAAACAATGGAAGGTCTGCGGCATGCCGCCGCCTTCCTCGGGCGGGATTGCCGTAGCGCAGATCCTAGGAATGCTGCAAGCGCTGGAAGCCCGCGACCCTCGCCTGGCGATCGCGCCGATGACACCGGTCAAGAGTGCCTCGCCGGCCGGGCTTGAGCCAACAGCCGAAGCGGTACACCTGATCGCCGAAGCCGGACGCCTGGCCTTTGCTGACCGTGCACTGTATGTGGCTGATGCAGACTTCACGCCCGTACCGGTTGCCGGCCTCGTCGCGCCCAATTACCTGGCCCAGCGCGCCGCGCTGATCGGTGAACGCAGCATGGGCGTCGCCAAGCCCGGCCAACCCGCTGGCGTGCAGGTGGCGTATGCACCGGACCGCTCGCCGCTGCGCATCTCCACCTCGCAAGTCGTAGCGGTGGACGACCAGGGCGGCGCCGTATCGATGACCACCACCGTGGAAGCGGCGTTCGGCTCACACCTGATGGTCCAGGGCTTTTTGCTCAACAACCAGATGACCGACTTCTCGTTCATCCCCGAAGAAAACGGCCAGCCTGTGGCCAACCGCGTACAACCCGGCAAGCGCCCGCGCTCGGCCATGGCGCCAACCTTGGTGTTCGACCGCCAGACGGGTGAGCTGCTCGCCACCGTCGGCTCCCCCGGCGGTTCGCAGATCATCGAATATGTGAGCAAATCCCTGGTGGCGATGCTCGACTGGAGGCTCGACCCGCAAGCAGCCATCAGCCTGCCGAATTTCGGCAGCCGTAACGGGGCCACTGAACTGGAAACCGGTCTGTTCAGCCCCGCGCTGAAACAGGCACTTAAGGACAAAGGTCATGCCCTCAGCGAAATCGAGATGACCAGCGGCATCCAGGCCATCGTGCGCACGCGGGAGGCCCAGGGCAAGGTGTCCCTGAGCGGCGGCGCCGACCCTCGGCGCGAAGGCGAGGCGCTGGGCGACTAGGGTGTATTGATCAAAGGAGAATGCACGGTGCACAAAGCCCATAACCTCAATGCCCTCCCCGGCGTCGATCATGGTTTTTGCTCGATTGATGATCCCCTGCGACCCGATGACGTGTTCATTTGCAAACAAGTGCACAGCGCGTCGGTGATCGAGTGGCAACCGGGTCAGTTGGTCAACACGATTGAGGCCGACGGGGTGCTCACCCGCAGCCGCCAGCCGATTGCGGTTATCACGGCCGATTGCTTACCCATTCTGATCGCAGGTGGTGAGTGGGTAGCGGCCATTCATGGTGGCTGGAAGGGCTTGCAGCGCGGGATCATCGGCAATGCTGTGCAGCGCTTCATAGATAAAGGCATTACCGCAGACCAACTGCGAGTGGCGATTGGGCCGTCGATCAAACCGTGCTGCTATGAGGTGAGCGCGGCGTTTATTGCCGAGTTCCAGGCCGATCAAGGCCACCTGTGGCAGCACGGCCAGGCGCCCTGGAGCATTGAGCAACCGGCACCGCTACAAGCCCCGCACATTACACCGCCCTATGCCAGGCAAACAGGAAGTGCCTGGTTTGACTTGAGCGGGTATGGGCTGCTGTTGCTGCACGCGGCCGGGGTCAAGCGCGAACATATCGAGGTGAGTGACGTATGCACCTACTGCACCTCGCCGGCGTTTGCCAGCTATCGCAGGAGGACTCATCACCCGGCGGAGAACAGGACGTTGATCTATTCGTGGATTGCTCGTACAGACCAATAAAAAAACGCCTACAAACCAACCTCTCAGGCCCCCTGACTATCGCCAAAACTCAAAATGCCTTGTCATTTTTTGCGATAAAAACCCTCTTGAGCAGTGCCTTCTCATCTGCGATTTTCTGGCCCGCCCTTTCTTGCCAGAGGCTACGTCAAAGACGTAGAATTTCGCGTGTTGACCATCATAGAATCGCCTTTGTTCAGCAGGCTATGGCCGGACTATTGGACTGAAGAGGAAAAAGGTATTTTCATGGCGTTTCTTGCCAGCCATCCTGACTCAGGGAATGTTATTGCGCGCTCAGGTGGCTGCCGAAAGATACGCTGGAGCATGGAGGGCCGGGGCAAAAGTGGATCGGTGCGAATTATCTACACTACGCAGTTGGAGTGCGGAGCAGTCGTAGCACTTCTGATTTATGGCAAGGGCGCCACTGAGAGTATTCCGGCACATGTCCTGTACAAAATCGCAAAGGAAATGAACCATGCCACTCACTGAGAAACAACTGAAGGAACGTGACGCCAAACGCAATATCGGCGAAGAATTACTGACAGCGATTCAGGATGTCAAAGCGGGGCGTTATGGCGCTGTGCGCCACGTCGAAGTTACGCAAGCTGCCGAAGCAAGAAGCAAGACAGGCCTCTCACAACCAAAATTCGCCGAACTTCTGGGGGTGTCAGTCAGAACCCTTCAAGAATGGGAGCAAGGGCGTCGCGCACCTTCTGGTGCAGCCCGCTCGTTACTACACATTGCGGCCTCAAGGCCGGATGTTTTTCGCGAAGTTCTCAGTAACGCCTGATGGCGTTACTGACCCGGGCCTATGATCAGCGGTTGATCTTCAACCCCTTGCGCCCCGCATGCCGCTCCAGCGCCAGTTCAATCAAGCGGCTCACCAGCTCGCTGTAGCTCATGCCCGCTGCCTGCCACAGCTTGGGGTACATGCTGATGCGGGTAAAACCGGGCAGTGAGTTGATCTCGTTGATCAGGACTTCGCCGTCACCGGTCAGGAACACATCCACCCGCGCCAGCCCTGCGCAACCCAACACTTCAAACGCTTCAATGGCCAGGCTGCGAATGCGCTCGCTGGCTTCATGGCTGATAGCGGCCGGCACCACCACCTGGGCGGCCTGGTCGTCGATGTATTTGCTGTCGTAGGAATAGAAGCCGTTGCTCACCACGATCTCGCCGCAACCGCTGGCAATGGGCTGGTCATTGCCCAGCACGGCGCATTCGATTTCACGGCCCTGGACGGCGGACTCCACCAGCACTTTTTCATCAAAACCCAGCGCCAGCTCAATCGCGGCGAGGTACTCGGCTTCGCTGCCGACTTTGCTCACGCCCACAGAGGAGCCCTGGTTGGCGGGTTTGATGAACATCGGTACGCCGAGCGTGTTCGCAGCCGCCTCAAAAGAGGTGCGTAATGCGTTTCGACGCGTAAGGGTAATGAACGGCGTGACAGCGATCCCGGCGTCACGCAGCAGGCGTTTGCTGATGTCTTTGTCCATGCACACCGCCGAGCCAAGCACGTCGGAGCCGACAAAGGGCAAGTCAGCCATGCGCAGCAAGCCTTGCAGGCAACCGTCTTCGCCAAGGGTGCCGTGGACAATAGGGAAGATCACATCGATGTGTTCCAGCAGGCCCTGGCCGGAGGTTTCCACCACTTGCTGGCTGGCCTTGCCCGGCACCACTGCCAACTCACGGTTGGATTGGTTGAGGGCGATCAGCGCCGGGTTTTCCTGGTTGATCAGGAAGTTCGACGTGTCGTTGAGGTGCCAGTGGCCGGCCTTGTCGATCCCGATCAGGATGGGCTCGAAGCGCGAACGGTCGAGGGCATCGACGATGTTGCGCGCCGATTGCAGCGATACCTCGTGCTCGGCCGAACGACCACCAAAAATAATCCCTACCCGCACCTTGCTCATGACCCGGCCTCACTGTTGAAAGTAAGGCTTCTTACCACGGGCGGTCAGCGATTCGCTACCAGATGTGCACCGAACAACAGGTAGCAACTGCCGGCAAAGCGGTCGAGCCACTTGCGCGAACGGCTGTAGAGGTTGGCCATGCGCTCGCTGGAAAACACCAGGGCGACGCTGGTGTACCAACTGAACGACAAGGTCGCCATGGTGACGACCGCCAGGGTCAGCAGCGCAGGCGATGGCGACGGCGGCATGGTCGAGGCGAAGGCCGTGGCGACGAACAGCGCGGCCTTGGGGTTGGACAGATTGCCCAGCAAGCCAAAACGCCAGGCGGAAAACAACGAGCGTCGCGGCTCATCGGGCAACAACGCTTGCCCCGCGGCTGGCGCCGAGCGTTTGAACAGCTTCAGCCCAAGGTAGATCAGGTAGCAGCCGCCGATGATCTTGAATGCCAGGTACAGCATGGGCGCGGCAGTAAACAGCGACTTGATGCCCAGGCCACCCGCCAGCCCCCAGATAATCGTGCCGGTCGCCACGCCCGCCGATGCCACCACGCCGTGACGTCGCGAACAGCTGGCGGCCAACTGCGCCGTATTGAAGAAGTTGGGGCCGGGCGTCACCACGGCGACCGTCCACAGCAACGCGAGTGACACCAAGGGCGTCACATAGGCAGGGTTGAAAAAAACCATGGAAGGCTCCACCAGTGCAGTAGACGAACCGCGATCATAGGCCCCGGCCGACGCCTGCACAATCGTACAAGACCCTGGGCAGACAAGCGCGGCAGACTCGGTTAACGTGTTTCCACCTCCTTTTGTGACAAGCCACCATGGGCAAACCCACCCACACCCTCGACTGGCTGCATCGCGCCCCGCACGCCAGCGGCCTGGACCGTATCGAGGCGTACTTTGCCGGCTTCGCGTTCGACCCCCATCGCCATGACACCTACGCCATCGGGCGCACTTTGTTCGGCGTGCAGAGTTTTCATTACCGCGGCGGCATAACCCACAGCCTGCCTGGTACCACCATGGTGATTCACCCGGATGAAATCCATGACGGCCGTGCGGGCAGCGAGGAAGGCTTCAAGTACCGGATGATTTATGTGGAGCCGGCGCTGATCCAGCAGATCCTCGGCGGCAAACCGTTGCCGTTCATTCCCGGCGGTTTGTCCACCGATCCGCGGCTGCACCGCGCCAGCGAAGTGTTGCTGCAAAGCCTGGATTGCCCGATAGACCCGATACAAGAACAGGACGCCATGTTCGACCTGGCCCAGGCGCTGAGCACTGCCTGCGGCGCCATCGTCAGCCGCAAATCCTTCGACTACGTCGCCGCCGAGCGTGCCCGGGAATTTATCCACAGCGCCCTGGGCCGCAGCATCACCCTGGATGAAATGGCCGACCACGCCGGCCGAGACCGCTGGGCGTTATCGCGGGATTTTCGCTTATTGTTCGGCACCAGCCCCTACCGCTACCTGACCATGCGCCGGTTGGATCTGGTGCGTCACTTGCTGGCCCAGGGCCAATCGTTGGTGGATGCGGCGATGACCGCAGGCTTCACCGACCAAAGCCACATGACCCGGCAATTTCGCAGCACCTACGGCATGCCGCCGTCACGTTGGGTGAAGATGCTGGGGCGCTGAGTGCTGGGTTGGAATACGTTCAAACTGTGGGAGCTGGCTTGCCTGCGATGCAGACACCTCGGTGTATCAGGCACACCGCTATCGCAGGCAAGCCAGCTCCCACATTAGGATGAGGTGGCGTTGCTGGCATTTGGTCATGGTTTGTAAAGGGCCAGCAAGCCGCGTCCCTTTAAATTGCAGGACGTTTCCGAGACAATCCCTGCCGCCTTGTGCCTGTCGGAATCGATGGCTAGTCTTCGGCCCGTCACTGAATTTCAGTGATCGGGTTTAGCAGCCCGAACTCAATAGGCACAGGTTCACCTATACGTTTATGGTGGCTGTGCGCGGGGCACTTTCGGGTGCGCCGGTTTTCCTATTGACCGGTCTGCTAACCCGCGTACAGCTGCCACCTTACGTTTAGCAGCGTGAGTGGTCGCTCCCTTGCTCAATAGGAGTTACACCATGACCAAAGCACTTCCCGATCCACCCATGGATTGCCTCGTCGTCAATGAAGAGCTCAGCTTCGAAGACGCTCAACTCTACATTTCCCATCTGATCAACAGCGCATCGGCCACGGTGTGGAACTGTTGCGATCACCTGCAACCCCACGACCGCGCCCGAATCCATGCCGCATGGCACCTGCTGGAGATGGCCAAGACCGTGGTAAACCGCACCATCGAGTGCATGCCACGTACCTGAAGACACCACAAAACCCATGTGGGAGCTGGCTTGCCTGCGATGCAGACACCTCGGTACATCAGATACACCGAGGTGATGCCATCGCAGGCAAGCCAGCTCCCACAATTGGACTCTGTTGTATTCAAAAGCGGGTTTGGCGTCCGAACGCTCTCTTTAGCTTGACAGCTGATTGGCAAACTGCCCGACCGCACTCACCACTTTTTGCGCACCGTCCTGGATTTCCACAATCACCGTACCCGCCTCCGCCGCCAGCGCCAGGCCCTGCTCGGCTTGCAGGCGACCGTCAGCCATCAAGGCCACCGCGTCGCGGGCCATGTCCTGGTTCTGGCGTACCACGCCGACAATTTCTTCAGTGGCTTTGCTGGTGCGTGAAGCCAGTTGCCGCACCTCATCAGCCACCACCGCAAAGCCACGCCCTTGTTCACCGGCACGCGCCGCTTCGATGGCTGCGTTCAGCGCCAGCAAGTTGGTCTGTTCGGCGATGCCGCTGATGGTCTTGACGATACTCCCGATCACTTGGGACTGGGCGTTCAGCGCCTCGATGCCTTCGCCGGCCTGTTGCATGTGCCGGGCCAGGTCACGCATCACTTCCACGGCCTGGGTCACCACCGTGGTGCCCCGCTGGGCGCTGTCGTCGGTTTGCAGGGAGGTGCTGTAGGCAATGCTGGCGGCGTCGGCCACCGCCTGCTCGCGGTTGACCTGATCGGTAATCACCGTGGCGAACTTGACCACTTTGTACAGTCGCTCGCTAGCGTCCAGCACTGGGTTGTAGGTGGCTTCCAACCACACCAGGCGGCCGTGGCTGTCCACGCGCTTGAAGCGCGCCGCAACGTACTCACCGGCGTTCAGGCGTTTCCAGAACTGCTGGTACTCGGGGCTGTTGTATTCCTGCGGCTCACAGAACATGCGGTGATGTTTACCCTGGATCTGCGCCAGGCTGTAACCCATGCTGCTGAGGAAGCGGTCATTGGCGGTGAGCACGTGCCCGTCCAGGTCGAACTCGATCAACGCCGTGGAGCGCATCAGCGCGGTGATCAGGTTGTCATGTTCACGCGAGTTCTCGATGGTGCGGGTGAGGTCGCTGGAAAACACTGAAAAATGCTTGAGACGCCCCTGCGAATTACGCACCGGCTGCACAATCGAGCGCAGCCACGCCTCCTTGCCGTTGCCCCGCATCAGGCGTACGGCGCCGGCAAAATGTTCGCCGCGCGCCAGCGCATGCTTGAAGCGCAACTGGAACTCGTCCTGGCGCACATGGGCCGGCACCAAGTCTTCAATCGCCCGCCCTACAATTTCGCCCAGCGAATAAACCAGCTCTCGCAGGAAGTTGGCATTGGCCCACTCCACCCGGCCCTCGGCATCCAGCGTCAGGCATAGCATTTCGTTCTCCAGGCTCTCCTTGACCTGCAGCAAACTCGACAAGTCTTCGCGAAGAGCGGCCAGCTCCTGCTTCAGGCGGGTGTTGAACATGGGGCACCATTAGGCAAGTGAGGTGGGCGTACTAACCTGCATCGGCGTTGGCGCAGTTTTCTGAAGAGGGCTTGGGACTCAAGTCGGACTATATTTTCAGCTCCATCAGCCACCATTGAACCGGCACACACCCATGACTTGATATTCCAGGGTATTGAGCTTGCCGCTGGAGTCTTCATAAGTCATGCGCGACGGCACGGCGTTGCACGAGCGGATCGGCGGCGTCACGTTGACCACCTTGGCGATGTCCAGGTCCATGCCGTAGCGATAGGTTTGCACCTGCGGCACAGCCTTGCCTTTTTTCATCGCGTAGGCAGCCATGGCTTTCTCGTTGCGCTCCATCATCAGGGCGAAGGTTCGATCCCCTCCGCCTTCGGCCAGTGCACCAAACGACAAGACCGCCGTTAATACGCCCAAACCTACTTTATAGAAGTTCATTGCAAAGTCCTCGACTGAAAAGTTAAGTGTCGAGACTAACCAACCAACCCTGACGCCAGGTTCACCAAAGCATTACTTATTTGTTAGATGGCCGTTAGTTTCCAGAATCGTAATCTTCATGCAATGCCACTGTTATACGCCGTTTGTAACTATCAGCCTGGGCCAGATCAATAAGAACGCCTGCCTCTATAAGAAGCCGATAACTGCCATCACCGAGGAGCGCATCATGAACATTCGTCACTACACCCTTCCCTTTTCACTGATGGCCGCCTTGCCCCTGGCCGTGGCCGCAGAGCAGGAAAAGCCCGAAGGCTTTATAGAAGGCAGCAGCCTGAACGTACTGGCGCGCACTTTTTACTTCAACCGAGACGATCGCAAGGGCCAATCCAGCCCCACCGGTAACGGCTATTCCGAAGCCTGGGCGCAAGGGCTGATCAGCCAGTTTGAATCCGGTTTTACCCAAGGCACTGTGGGGTTTGGTCTGGACGCGTTTGCCATGTTGGGGCTCAAGCTCGACTCCGGTGCCGGCCGCAGCGGCGGCAAGGGCTCGTTCGGTGTGTTGCCGGTGGACAGCGCCAATCAGCCCGAAAACAGCTACAGCAAACTCGGCGGCGCGGCGAAACTGCGGGTACTGGATACGGTAATCAAGGCGGGCGATGTATTCCCGCTGACGCCCGTCGTGGCGTACGGCGATTCACGGGTATTGCCGCAAAGCTTTCGCGGTTTCACCGTACAAAACACCAGCCTGGAAGGCCTGAGCCTGCAAGGCGGGCGCTTGAGCGGCATGAGCCAACCCAATGAAAGCGGGATGAACAACGGCTTTGCGACGTTCTATGCGGGCAAGGTCGATTCGCCTTGGGTGGGCTATGTCGGCGGTGACTATCAATTTAATAAACACCTGAGCGTCAGCCTCTACAGCAGCCGTTTGAAAGACGCGTGGAATCAGTACTACTTCGGCAGTTACGCCAATTATGCGCTGACCGACGACGTGTCACTGTTCGGCGATTTCAACGTCTACAAGGCGGTGGACGAAGGCAGCAAACGGCTCGGCGAATTCGACAACACCATCTGGAGCGCCAGACTGGGAATCAAAGTCGGCGCCCACAGCGTGGCGGTGTCGCACCAGCGCAACAATGGCGACGACGACTTCGACTACCTGCGCCAGTCTGATTCGATCTCCCTCAATAACTCGATCCAGTACAGCGACTTCAACTCGCCCAAGGAGCGCTCATGGATGGTGCGCTACGACCTGGACATGCAGGCGTTCGGCATCCCGGGCCTGTCGTTCATGACCCGCTACGGCAAGGGCACCGGCGCCGACTACAGCAACGCCAACGCCGTGTATGTGCGGCGCGATGCGGCGGGTAACCCACTGACCGATCAACGCCGTTGGGAACGGGATATCGAAGCCAGGTATGTAGTGCAAAGTGGACGTTTCAAGGACTTGTCCCTGCGCTTGCGCCAGGCCACCGTGCGCTCCAGTGCCTTTGAATCCGACCTGGAAGAAGTTCGCTTGATCGCCGAATATCCACTGGCCGTGCTATGACGCCTTACATTCCCTCGCGATTAACTAACATCTGTTCACAAATAGCCGTCTATCAAAATTGTAATATTGGCTCCAGCTTCTCGTTAAGTTGAAATTTCTATACTGGCTTCAACTTATTCACCGAGCACATTCATCTCTGAAGCTTTTGTGTAGCTCCTTTGGAAAGAGATGAGTTTTTAACGCCCCGCTTGGGGCGTTTTTTTTGCCCGCAGGGTTATGCGACCGATGGTCGCAGTTGACCCTAAAGTTACTTCAGCGTTGAAACTTTTCCTACTCCCCTGAAAACAGCCGCCAAACGGAAATGGGCGCTTTCTCTCTCCAGACATTAGAGGTAACACCCCATGCGTATCCTTGTGGTTGAGGACGAGCAAAAGACCGCTGACTACCTGCAGCAAGGCTTGAACGAAAGCGGCTATGTGGTCGACTGCGCCGCCAATGGCATCGATGGCCTGCATCTGGCCGGGCAGCACGCGTATGAGCTGGTGATTCTCGACGTCAACCTGCCCGGCAAGGACGGCTGGCAAGTTCTGCAAGAGCTGCGGCGCAATAGCACCCAGCGGGTAATGATGCTGACCGCCCGGGGCCGGCTGGCTGACAAGATCAAGGGCCTGGACATGGGCGCCGACGATTACCTGGTCAAGCCCTTCGAGTTTCCCGAGCTGCTGGCCCGTGTGCGCACCTTGTTGCGACGCAGCGAACACATTCCGCAGCCGGAAGTATTCCGCGTGTCGGACCTGGAACTGGACCCGCGTCGCCATCGTGCTTATCGCGGCACCCGGCGCATTGACCTGACTACCAAGGAGTTCGCCCTGCTCCACGTACTGATGCGCCAGAGCGGCGAAGTGCTGACCCGCACGCAGATTATTTCCCTGGTGTGGGACATGAATTTCGACTGCGACACCAACGTGGTGGAAGTGTCCATCAGCCGCTTGCGGGCCAAGGTGGACGACCAGAGCGAGGTCAAGCTGATCCACACCATCCGTGGCGTGGGCTATGTGCTGGAAGCGCGTCCATGAAGACCGGCAGCCTGTCGATGCGCCTGGGCCTGACCGTCAGCCTGATGGGCGCGGGGCTGGTGTTGCTGCTGGCCACCCTGGCCTACCTGGCCCTCACCCATGAGTTGGAAAAACTGGCGCGCAAGAACCTGGAAAGCAAGATGGAACAGATCCAGCACAGCCTGGCCCTGGGGCTCGATGCCCAGGCCATCCGCGCCCGCCCCCATTCGCTGTTGGACCTGGTCATCGGCCATGACAATTTCTACCTGACGATCGTCGGCACCGCTCCCAATAACAGCGTGTTACTCAACATCGGTGCCAAGCCCCAGGAGCCTTTGCTCACTGACTTCAAGCCTCGGGAAACCCTCGGCTACCTGAACTGGACCGACAACTATGGCAGCCAGGTGCTCAGCGCCTCCAGCCTGATGCGCCTGGCCAGCGGCGAGCGCGTGCGGGTGCTGCTGTCCCTGGACCGCATGGACGACCAGGCGTTGCTCAGCGCCTACCTGCGCGCCACGCTGATTGCATTGCCGTTGCTGTTGATCCTGATCGGCATGGGCGCCTGGTGGTTGGTGCAACGCGGCCTGGCACCGTTGAAGCAGTTCAGCCAGGTGGCGGCGAAAGTCACCACACAGGACCTGACCCATCGTTTGTCTGTGGATAACTTGCCCCACGAACTCGGTGAGCTCGCACAGGGCATCAACGTGATGCTCGATCGCCTGGATGCCGGGGTGCAGCAACTCTCGCAGTTCTCCGATGACCTGGCCCACGAACTGCGCGCGCCCTTGACCAACCTGATGGGCAAGGCCCAATTGACTCTGTCACGCCAGCGACCACCCGAGGAATATAAAGCGGTGCTGGAATCCAGCACCGAAGAGCTCGAACGCCTGGCGCGTATCGTCAGCGATATGCTGTTCCTGGCCCAGGTCAGCCATCCGGCGGCGCGGGCGTCATTCACCGAAGTGTCCCTGGCCCAAGAAGCCCAGCGGGTGATGGAGTTGTTTGCCCTGAGCGCCGAAGACAAACACGTCACCCTGAGCCTGCGCGGCGATGCCTGGGTGACGGGCGATCGGCTGATGATCCAGCGGGCGATTTCCAATTTGTTGTCCAATGCCATTCGCCACACACCCGAGGCCTCTACCGTGTTGCTGTTGGTGGAGACCTACGAGCAGAGCGTATCGCTGTCGGTGGGCAACCCGGGGCGAGGCATTGAAGCGCACCACCTGCCGCACCTGTTCGAACGCTTCTACCGCGCCGACAGCAGCCGTACCCGTGCCGAGGGCGGCACCGGGCTGGGGCTGGCGATCGTCAAGTCGATCATGCATCTTCATGAGGGGCATGCCCATGTCACCAGCCAGCCGGGGCGCTTTACGCGGTTCAGCCTGGTGTTTCCTTTGCAGACAACAGAGATCTCATGTGGGAGGGGGCTTGCCCCCGATGGCTGTGGGTCAGTTGATGCATGTGCTGGCTGACACACCGCTATCGGGGGCAAGCCCCCTCCCACTTTGCTTTGTGGTGTCTTCAAGGTATCAGGCAACTCACTCTTCGCGGCGATGAGCCCATTGGTACAACGCCGGCAGCACCAGCAAGGTCAGCAAGGTCGAAGAAATAATCCCGCCAATCACCACCGTCGCCAACGGGCGCTGCACTTCGGCGCCGGTGCCGGTGGCAAGCGCCATGGGGATAAACCCGAGGGACGCCACCAGCGCGGTCATCAACACCGGCCGCAGACGGGTCAATGCGCCTTCGTGGATCGCCACCGCTAACGAGCGGCCTTCTTCGCGCAGGTTGCGGATAAAGGCGATCATCACCAGGCCGTTCAGCACCGCCACACCCGACAACGCGATAAAGCCCACCCCCGCCGAAATCGACAGCGGAATATCCCGCAGCCACAGCGCCATGATCCCACCAGTCAGCGCGAACGGAATACCGGTAAACACCAGCAAGCCGTCCTTGAGGTTGTTGAACATCATGAACAGCAAGCCGAACACCAGCAGTAACGCCACCGGCACCACGATGCGCAGGCGCTCGGAGGCTTCTTTCAACTGCTCGAATTGCCCGCCCCAGGTGGTCCAGTAACCGGCGGGCACTTTCACCTGGGCGATGAGGGCGGCTTCGGCTTCCTCGACAAACGAGCCGATATCACGCCCGCGCACGTTGGCGCTGACAATCACCAGGCGCTTGCCGTTCTCGCGGCTGATCTGGTTGGGGCCGAGCACCAGGTCGAGGCTGGCAACCTGGGACAAGGCGATAAAGCCCAGTTGCCCCGACGTGTTGCTGGCCAGCGCCGGCACCGGAATCAACAGCCGTGACAAGCCTTCGATGTCCGTGCGCAACGCGTCGGACAAACGCACCACCATGTCGAAGCGCCGATCCCCTTCGTACAACGTACCGGCCTGGCGCCCACCGACGGCGACAGCGATGGTGTCCTGCACATCGCCCACGTTCAGGCCAAAGCGCGCGGCCTTGTCGCGGTCGATATTGATGGTCAGCACCGGCAGGCCGGAGGTCTGTTCCACCTTCACTTCCGAGGCGCCGTTGAGTTTCTGCAAGGTCTCGGCGATTTCTCCAGCGGTGGTGTTGAGCACCGCCATGTCATCGCCAAACACCTTTACCGCTACATCGCTGCGCACCCCGGAGATCAATTCATTGAAGCGCAGCTGGATCGGTTGCGACAACTCGTACACGCTGCCCGGCACAATCGCACTGGCTCGCTGGATATCGGCAATGATGGCCTCGCGGGACTTGTTCGGATCGGGCCATTGGGCCTTGGGTTTGAGCATCACGTAGCTGTCGGAAATATTCGGCGGCATCGGGTCGGAAGCGATTTCGGCGGTACCGGTACGCGCAAATACCCGCTCGATTTCCGGCACTTCGGCCAGTAAGGTTTTTTCCAGTTGCTGCTGCATCTGCACCGATTGCGTCAGGCTGGTGCCGGGTACACGCAGTGCCTGCTGGGCAAAGTCACCTTCACTCAGGCTGGGGATGAATTCGCTGCCCATGCGGCTGGCCACCGCGCCCGACACGACAATGGCCAGCAGCGCCAGGCCAAATACCAGCGGGCGGCGCGTCATCACCCAATTGAGCACCGGGTCGTACACCCGACGTGCGCCGCGCATGACCCAGTTTTCTTCTTCCTTGACCTTGCCGGTGACGAACAACGCAATCGCCGCCGGTACGAAGGTCACCGACAGAATCATCGCGCCGAGCAAGGCAATCACCACGGTGAAGGCCATGGGGTGGAACATCTTGCCGGCCACGCCGGTGAGGGCAAAGATCGGCAGGTACACCACCATGATGATCAACTGCCCGAAGATCAGCGCCCGTCGCGCTTGCTTGGCGGCGGCAAACACTTCGTGCAGGCGCTCAATGCGGGTCAGCAAACGGCCATGGCGCTGCTGCGCATGGGCCAGGCGGCGGATGGCGTTCTCGACGATCACCACCGCACCGTCGACGATAATGCCAAAGTCCAACGCGCCGAGGCTCATCAGGTTGGCGCTGACTTTGTTGGTGAACATGCCGGTAAAGGTGAATAGCATTGCCAGCGGAATCACCATCGCTGTGATCAGTGCCGCACGGATATTGCCGAGGAACAGGAACAACACCGCGACCACCAGCAACGCACCTTCGAAGAGGTTCTTCTTCACGGTGGCGATGGCTTTTTCTACCAGGTTGGTGCGGTCGTAGACGGTGACCGCCACCACCCCTTCGGGCAGCGAGCGGTTGATCTCCTCGAGTTTTTTCGCCACCGCCTGGGACACGCTGCGGCTGTTCTCGCCGATCAACATGAACACCGTGCCCAGCACCACTTCACGGCCATTTTCCGTGGCCGCGCCAGTGCGCAGTTCGCGGCCGATATCCACCTGGGCCACATTGCGCACGCGGATCGGCGTG
Organism: Pseudomonas libanensis; assembly: GCF_001439685.1. Lineage (GTDB taxonomy): Bacteria > Pseudomonadota > Gammaproteobacteria > Pseudomonadales > Pseudomonadaceae > Aquipseudomonas > Aquipseudomonas libanensis. Next base: position 22,480 of record NZ_JYLH01000014.1, on the reverse strand, counting down.
CCGTCCGAGGTGGTGATGACGATGTTGGCGATGTCGTCGATTGACGCCACTTGCCCCGGTGCGCGGATCAGCAACTGCTCGCCGCTGCGCTCGATATAACCGGCGCCGACGTTGGCGTTGTTGCGCTCCAGCGCGGTGACCAGGTCATTGAGCGTCAGGTTGTAGGCAGCCAGGCGCTTGGGGTCTGGCGCAATCTGGTACTCCTTGGCGAAACCGCCGATCGTATTGATCTCGGCCACGCCCGGTACGTTGCGCAGTTGCGGCTTGATGATCCAGTCCTGGATCACCCGCAGGTCGGTGGGTGTATAGGGCGTGCCGTCGTCCTTGCGCGCACCGTCCTCGGCCTCCACGGTCCACAGAAAAATTTCCCCAAGGCCGGTGGAAATCGGCCCCATGGCGGTTTCGATGCCATCGGGCAATTGCTCCCGGGCCACTTGCAGGCGTTCGTTGACCAGTTGGCGGGCAAAGAACAGGTCGGTGCCGTCTTTGAAAATCACCGTGACCTGGGACAAACCGGAACGCGACAGCGAACGCGTCTGCTGCATGCCCGGCAGGCCGGCCATGGCCGTCTCGATGGGAAAGGTGATGCGCTGCTCGGCTTCCAGCGGTGAAAAACCCGCCGCCGTTGAGTTGATCTGCACTTGCACGTTGGTGATATCAGGCACCGCGTCGATGGGCAGTTTCTGATAGCTGGCGATGCCGACACCGGCCATCAGCAGCACCGCCAGCAGCACGATGATGCGCTGCTCGATGGCAAATTGAATAAGGCGCTCAAACATGGGGAATCACTCGCAGATCAATGGGCGTGTTCGGCCGAGCCTTTGCCCAGTTCGGACTTGAGGATGAAGCTGCCAACCGTCGCCACCTGCGCGCCGGCCTCCAGGCCCTGGCGCACTTCGACGTAACCGTTTTCACTGACGCCCAGTTCAAGATGGCGAGTGATAAAACCGTCTGCGGTGCGTACGAACACCGAGGGTTTGTCCTCGACGGTCTGGATCGCGGCTTGCGGCACGGTAACCTTGGCCTGGTAGGTATCGGTGGCGAGCTCCACCGCCACAAACAAGCCTGGGCGCCAGGCGTCGTCGGGGTTGGGCACCGTCACGCGGACGGTGGCGGTGCGGGTCTGCTCACCGAGCAAATTGCCGACATAGGCCACGGTGCCGAGCACTTCGGTGCCCATTTCCGTGGAGCTGACTTTCACCGGCTTGCCCACGCGCACCTTGTTCAAGTCTTTGGGAAACATCCCGAAGGTGACCCACACCTGGGACAAATCCGAGAGCGTGAACGCGTTGCTGGTTTCACTGACCACCTCGCCCACGCCCAGGTGTTTTTCCACCACCACCCCAGCAAACGGCGCACGCAGTTCATAGCGATTGCCGCCGGCCAATATCGCGTTGCCGCTGAGAGCGGTCATCTTCTGCCGGGCGTTGTTCAGGGCGATTTCGGCTTCTTGCAGGGTTTGCCGCGCCAGCAAGTAATCCTGCTCGGCGGAGATTTTGTCCTGCCACAATTGGCGCTCGCGCTGGAAGGTGGTGCGCGCCAGCTCGACCCGGCGCTGGCTGGCCGCCAACTCGCTGCGTTGATCGGAAATCTGCTGGCTGGCGATCACCGCCAGCAGCTCACCCTTTTTTACTGACTGGCCAAGATTGACCTTCACTGCCTCCACCACACCCGCCGCACGGGGCACGATGTGGGAGGTGCGGTCTTCATCGAAGCGCACTTCGCCCGGTAGCGTCAGCAGAGTACTGATCGAGCGCGGTTGAGCCTGGGCCAGCTGAATGCCGGCGGCCTGGATCTGCTGCTCGGTGAGCTCGAGCATTCCTTCTTCCTCGGCGCGTGCGAAGCCCGATAGCAGCAGGCCCAAGGCGACGGCGAGCGCCATGCCATGTTTTTTGTTCATCAGGAGACTCCAGGAAAAAATCAAAACCGGGCGAGGTCGCCGTAAATGCGTTCGATGCGTACCCAGGCGTCGGTGGCCTGGGCAGTTGCGTTGAGGTATTGGGTGCGGGCCGCGATCAAGGTGCGCTGGGCGTCGAGCACGTCGAGGAAGTTGAACTTGCCCATCTCGAAACCACGGGTGGCGCTGTCGACCGCGCTTTGTGCGGCGGGCAGGATCTGCTGGTTGAATGCGCGCACCTCGGTATTCGCCGTTTGCCACAGGTCCAGGGCCTGGCGGGTCTCGGTGCGCAGGCGCAGCTCGGTGGCGTTGCGCTGATCGCGGGCCTGATCGGTGCGGCGGCTGGCAGCGAGGATGTTGCCCTGGTTGCGGTTGAACAACGGGATCGGCATCGACACGCCCACCAGGTTGACCCGCTCGCGCACGCTGGCGTCGTATTGGCTGCCGATGGACACATCCAGGTCCGGAATGCGCTGGGCTTTTTCCAGGCCCACGCTGGCTTCGTTCTGCACAATATTCAGTTCGGCCAGGCGCAGCTCGGCGGTCTGCTCCAGGCGCGCCAGCAATTGTGCGGCGGCGGGTAACGCCGGTGCGGAGGTGTTTTGTGTGGCGACCGCTTCGAAGTCGGTGGCGGCACTGCCGATGCTGGTGGCCAGGCGCCGGTAGGCGTCATTCAGGCCAATCTGGGCACGATTCAACTCCAGGCGGATTTCCGACACCTGCACCTGGGCACGGGTGGCCTCCACCGGTGACGATTTGCCGGCGCTGACACGCCCGCTGGCAACCATCAGACCGCGCTCAGCCAGGGCCATTGAGCGTTGCGCCAGATCGAGGCGTTCCTGGGCGCGCAGGGCCGCGTAATAACTGTCGATCACCTCGGCGCGCAGGACGTTGCGGCGCCGTTCCAAGGTCAATGCGGCGGCGTCTTGGGCGCGGGTAGCCACCTCGATGCGCGCACCGCGCTTGCCGCCCAGTTCCACGGTCTGGCTGAGCTTGATGCTGGTGGTGCGGCTGTTGCGGCGGGTGTCTTCGGCGTCCCAGGAGGCCACCGGGTTGGGGATCAAGCCGGCCTGCTGGCGGCCGCCTTGGGCGATGTCGATTTCCCATTGTGCGGCCGCCAGGTCCGGGTTGTTGGCGAAGGCGGTTTGCAAGGCTGCATCGAGGGTGAGGGTCTGTGCCTGGACGGCATTTGCGCCTAGCCACAAAGCCGCCGCCCCCAACAGTGTTCTAACGGAAATTGCCATAACGAGAGTTCCACGCCCATGAAGTCGCTGAGGTTTCCCAGCGGGGGCAATGTAGCTTTCGGTACTTATCAGGGCCGTGGGTGGAAGATTACAAATCCGTTAGCCAGGCTCAGGCATGCACTTGGTCGTGGTCGTCATGCTGGAAACCTTCGCCTTCGACCTGGATCGTGGCGTGGGCAATATCGAATTGTTCGTGCAGCAACTCCGTCACTCGACTGAGGATCTCTTGATCGCTGCCCTGGGAGGCATCCGCGACCAAATGCGTACTCAGCACGTTCTTGCCGCTGGTGAGGGCCCAGATGTGCAGGTCGTGCACGTCCTTGACCCCGGGCACACTGCGGATGCCCTGCTCCACCTGCTCGATATCAATGCCGTCCGGCACCCCTTGCAGCAGTATGTTCATGCTCGCCTTGAGCAGCGCCCAAGTGCGCGGCACCACCCAGAAACCGATGGCGGCGGCGACCACCGAATCGACCCAGCCCCAGCCGGTGAACATGATAACCAACGCCGCAATAATCACGCCGATGGAGCCGAGCATGTCGCTCCAGACTTCCAGATAGGCGCCCTTGACGTTGAGACTCTCGCCGCTGGCCGCGCTGAGCAGGCGCATGGCGACCAGGTTGACGACCAGCCCCAGCAGCGCAATCACCAACATGCCGGTGGACTGGATCTCGGCGGGGGCCTGCAAGCGCTGGTAAGCCTCGTACAAGATGTAGAACGCCACGCCGAACAGCAGCAGTGCATTGAAGGCCGCCGCCAGGATCTCGAACCGCGCATAACCGAAGGTACGCTTGCGATCGGCCGGACGCTTGGCGACCTGGATCGCCACCAGGGAAATGCCAAGGGCCAGGGCGTCGGTCATCATGTGCGCGGCGTCAGACAACAGCGCCAGGCTGCCGGTGACAAAGGCACCGATGACTTCGGCAATCATGAAGCTGCCGGTCAGCCCCAGGGCCATCCATAACTTGCGTTCGTGGCCGGCGCGTACTTGGGCGTGGCTGTGTCCTGCGCTCATGAAATGTCCTCGAGGGTTGGGGTGCGGCGGATCATAGAGCTATAGGCCAGATCCACTGGCATGGTTTGCAAAATTGTCATCCGCGCGCCAGTGCGTCGTTACTTTCAAGCGCACCAAATTGCCCATGAGACGATTGTCTCGGTGGTCGGGGCTGGTGGGCACCTCGGTGCTCTGGCACTTCTTGACCTGATCTTCACTTGGCCAAGGTGTGGCGCTTGCCAAACCACGCCACACTCGCCACCCCCACCGCCCCCATCACCACACAATACCCCACACAGATCCACGGGCTGGTGGGCATCAGTGCGATCAACAGCAACGGTGTGGTACTCGCCCACAACGCATAGGCGATGTTGTAAGTAAAGGAGATCCCGGACACCCGCACCTGCGCCGGGAACAGCCCGACCATCACCGACGGCACCGCGCCCACCACGCCACAGCTCAAGCCTGCCACGGCGTACGCCGCGCCCAGCCACACACCGCCGCTGATCAGGCTGGCATACAGGATAAAGATCCCCATCGGCAGCAACAGGCTGTAGACCAGCACCGCGCGCCACGCGCCGATGCGGTCGACCAGCAGGCCTGCGAGGACGCAACCGATATTCAGGAAGACGATGCCCAGCGCGCTCAAGGCGAAGGTGTGACTGGGGCTCATGCCGAAGGTTTTCTGCATCATGGTCGGGGTGATGACCACCAGCACCACCACGGCCGAGGTGAGCACGCAGGTAAGGATCATCGCCGGCAGCAATACGGCACGGTGGTCGCGCAGCACGCTGCGCAGTGGCATTTCAGCGGCCGCTTGGCGGCGTGCCTGCATTTCCAGGAACACCGGGGTTTCGCTGAGCCAGCGGCGCAGCCATACGCCGATCACACCGAATACGCCGCCGAGCAGGAAAGGCAAGCGCCAGGCGTAGTCGAGAATTTCGGCGGGAGTGAAGACTTGCGCCAGCAAGGTGGCGGTCAGTGCGCCGAGCAGGTAGCCGAAAGTCAGGCCGGCTTGCAAAAAGCCCAGGGCGTAGCCGCGGTGATGACGCGGGGCGTGCTCGGCAACGAAAGTCCAGGCGCTGGGCACTTCACCGCCCACCGCTGCGCCTTGCAGCACGCGCAACGCCAGCAGGATCAGCGGTGCGAAATAGCCGATTTGCGCGTAGGTGGGCATGATGCCGATCAGCAGGCAGGGCAAGGCCATCATCAGGATGCTCAGGCTGAACACGCGCTTGCGTCCCAGGTGGTCGGCAAAGTGCGCCATCAGGATGCCGCCCAGCGGGCGGGCGAGGTAGCCGGTGACGAAGATGCCGAAGCTTTGCAGCAGGCGCAGCCACTCGGGCATTTCCGGAGGGAAGAACAGTTGACTGAGGGTCAGCGCGAAGAACACGAAGATAATGAAGTCATAGATTTCCAGGGCTCCACCGAGGGCGGCCAGGCCCAGGGTTTTATAGTCGGAGCGGGAAAAACGCTGCGCCCGTGGTGAAAAGGTGGCAGTCATGTGCAGGCTCGGCAGGCAAACAAAATGGCGTGCAGGTTATGAGCTGAGCCCATTGATGGCAATCACGATGGATATATTTGTTTTACTCATGGATCGTTGAAGATAACTACATTCCCAAATCAATGGGTGTAGAGGAATATGCCGTAAAACTGCCAAACCCCATAATAACTACAAGAGGAAAGACTCGTGGCCGATGCTATCGAAGACAGCCGCTATGCCCGATTTGCCCTGCGCTGCTCCAACTTTGCAGAGCGCTGGTTTCCTGACTCCTGGGTGTTTGCCGCCCTCGCCGTGGTCATCGTCGCCGTGGCGACCCTGGGCATGGGCGCCGCGCCGGCCGAAGCGGCCAAGGCCTTCGGCGACGGGTTCTGGAGCCTGATCCCGTTCACCATGCAGATGGCCTTTGTGGTGATCGGCGGTTATGTGGTCGCCAGTTCACCGCCGGCGGTGAAGTTGATCGACCGCCTGGCGCGCATCCCCAGGAATGGCCGCTCGGCGGTGGCCTGGGTTGCGTTGATTTCCATGGTGGCCTCCCTGCTCAACTGGGGGCTGTCCCTGGTGTTCGGCGGTTTGCTGGTGCGGGCGTTGGCCCGGCGTACGGATTTGCGCATGGACTACCGCGCCGCCGGCGCTGCGGCGTACCTGGGCCTGGGTGCGGTGTGGGCGCTGGGGTTGTCGTCGTCGGCCGCGCAATTACAGGCCAACCCGGCCAGCTTGCCGCCGTCGATCCTGTCGATCACCGGGATGATCCCGTTCACCGAAACCATCTTTCTATGGCAATCCGGCGTGCTGTTGCTGGCACTGATCGTGGTGTCGCTGATCATCGCCTACGCCACCGCGCCTGGCCCCAACAGCGCCCGTGACGCCAAGGCCTGCGGCATCGACCCGGCCTTTAACCTGCCCAAGCCACAGGCTCCGACGCGCCCGGGCGAATGGCTGGAACACAGCCCGTTGCTGACCATTCTGCTGGCCTTGCTGGCGGCCGGCTGGCTGTTCCATGAGTTCTCGACCAAGCCGGCGATCAGCGCCATTTCGGGGCTCAACACTTATAACTTCCTGTTCATCATGGTCGGCGCGCTGCTGCACTGGCGCCCGCGCAGTTTCCTCGATGCAGTGGCCCGTGCGGTACCGACCACCACCGGCGTATTGATCCAGTTCCCGCTGTACGGCTCGATTGCCGCGCTGATGACCGTGGTCAAGGGCGGCGACGGCCAGACCCTGGCCCACCATATTTCGACGTTCTTCACCTCCATCGCCTCCCACGACACCTATGCGCTGCTGATGGGCGTGTACTCGGCGGTGCTGGGCTTCTTCATCCCATCGGGCGGCGGCAAGTGGATCATCGAAGCGCCTTATGTGATGCAGGTGGCCAATGACCTGCAATACCACCTGGGCTGGGCGGTGCAGATCTACAACGCGGCCGAGGCGCTGCCGAACCTGATCAACCCGTTCTATATGCTGCCGCTACTGGGGGTGTTGGGGTTGAAGGCACGGGATTTGATCGGGTTTTCGTTTGTGCAGTTGCTGGTGCACACACCGTTGGTGCTGTTTTTGTTGTGGGCGTTGGGGACGACGTTGAAGTATTTGCCGCCGGTCATGCCATAACGCGGTCAGTGTGGGAGCGAGCAAGCCCGCTTCCACAAGTTGTTCTATAGCGCCCTCAAGCCTGTCTTCGTTCCGTCACATTCCATTGCTACCGTCCTGCGAAATATCTTGCAACATTTCGCCAAGGACTCCCCTGCAATGAGCGACGAGCACGAAGACCGCCCCTCCCCCGATTCAGCCACTCCACCGCCGGTAGACACCAGCCGCCGGCGCTTCCTTGGCGGTGCGGCGGTGTTGGGGGTCGGTGCGACCTTAAGTGCCTGCGGTGATACCAGCGAAACACCCAGCACGCCGGTACCGCGACCACTTACGCCTCAAGAGCTGGACAAGGCGTTGCACGACCAGGTGAAGACCGTGGTGGTGATCTATGCCGAGAACCGTAGCTTCAACAACCTGTTTGCCGATTTCCCAGGATTGGAGAAACCGCTTTCAGCGTTATCCGCCACGGACTTCCAGCAGCGCGACCGCGATGGCAGTGTACTGACCACCCTGCCCCCCACGTGGGGCGGCGTATTGCAGATCGGCCCGCAGACAGTGGATGGGGTGACCTATCCCAGCGAAGTGCAATTCCAGCAAAACCTGCCCAACGCGCCGTTCGCTCTCAAGGGGCCTAACGCCGAAGACCTGCCATTGAGCCTGGTGACCCGCGACCTGTGGCACGTGTTCTACCAGAACCAGATGCAGATCAACGGCGGCAAAAACGACGGTTTTGTCGCCTGGGGCGATTCCGGTGGCCTGGTCATGGGCCATTATGCCCAAAGCCGTTATTCCCTGCGCCTGTGGGACGTGGCCAAGGAATTTGTACTCTGCGATAACTTCTTCCAGGGCGCATTTGGCGGCTCGTTCCTGAATCATCAATACCTGATCAGCGCCACGGCGCCGTTCTATCCTGATGCCGCACAGTCGGTGGCCAAGGCACAGATCGCCACGCTGCAAAGCGATGATCCCACCGATACGCGACTCAAGCCTCTGGAAAAATCCCCGGCCAGTGCCATGACCGGCCCGCCGCAATTCGGCCCCAGCGCGCTGACACCGGATGGCTACGGGGTGAACACCCTGGCCCCACCGTATTGGCCCACTTGGATTCGCGACCCGGAAAATCCGGACTATTCCAAACCAGACCTGCCCAACGTACTGGTGCCGCAAACCCACGAGCACATTGGCGACAAGCTGTCGAAAAAGAACATCGACTGGGCCTGGTACGCCGGCGCGTGGCAAGCCACTTTGGAGCAGTTCAAGGATTCCGGTGGCATCCCCAAGATTCCGAACTTCCAGTATCACCACCAGCCGTTCAACTACTTCAAGCAGCAAGGTCCGCAAAACCGCGCTGAACGTGAAAAGCGCCTGCGCGACGGTGGCTTGGGCGATGAGTCGACTACCAACAAGTTCTTCGCCGATGCCCAGGCCGGCAAGCTGCCTGCCGTGAGTTTCTACAAGCCCCAGGGCAACCTGAACATGCACGCCGGTTATGCCGATATCGCCTCGGGTGACCGCCATATCGCCCGCGCCTTGAAGGTGCTGCAAGAAAGCCCGCAGTGGAAAAACATGGTAGTGGTGGTCACCGTCGATGAAAACGGTGGCTGGTGGGACCATGTGGCGCCGCCCAAGGGTGACCGCTGGGGCCCGGGCACGCGGGTGCCGGCCCTGGTGGTGTCGCCGTTTGCGCGCAAAGGCACGGTGGACCATACGGTCTATGACACGGCATCCATCCTGCGCTTGATCACCCGGGCGTTCCAACTGGAGACCCTGGACGGCCTCAAGCAGCGCGATGACGCGATGATTGCCCGCGGCCAGAAACCCATGGGCGATCTGACCAACGCTTTGCAGTTCAACTTGTAGGGGCTTATCCAATAACGACATGCCTGGCGATTTAACACGCGAATTTCCCGGTCAACCGCTACTGTGTGCAAGTGGGCTTTTATCCCGCGCAGACGGGCCTCGCTGACAAGGAACCAACTATGTTTAAACCGACCAGGCTGTCCTTCACCCTGGCCGCACTGCTGGCGAGTGCGGTCGTACAAGCCGACATCGAGGTGCCACTGGGCAGTACGCAACGTGTCACCCAGCTGTTTGCGTTCCCCAATAATTGCAATGTGATCTGCTTTCGGCCGTGGACACTGGAACAGACCGCCGAGCACTATTTGAACCAGAGCCTGCAGCGTGACGGTTACAGCCGGGCCAAGGTCAGCGTGAAAACCCACGACGGCCAGGTCGCGGCGACCTTCAGCGGCGTACCGGATACCTACGGCCAGTCCTTGACCGCCTTGCTCAACACCGCGGACCTGGCTTATCAAGGCGCCAGCCAACTCAATAACGATGGCAAGTGGGCTTATAACTGGTACCTGTTCCTGCCGCTGGGCATGGCCCTGGAGAACCGCAAGAGCATCGAACTGCTGCACTTCCCACCGGACTACTCGCTCACCCAGGCCCAGGACTATCTGGAGTCAGCCACCACCGACCGCTGGGCGGCGCTGCTCACCGACAACGGTATCCCGGCCAGCGAAACGCCGGCCTACCAGACCATCATCGATATCGCCCCCATCGCCGCGCCGTCCAATGCAGGTAAAGACCTGGAAAAGGTCTATAGCTACTTCACCGAGTACCAGACCCGCATGGTCAGGGAACTGAGCCTGCGCGCCAACGGGTCACTGCCGATGGTGGCATTCGGCGCGCCGGTGCGCAGCTGGATCAAGCAACAATACGGCCAGAATGTGGGCGTGCTGGAACTGGCACAAATCAGCCCGGCAGCCGACAAAAACGTACCCGTGTTGGGCGCCAACCACCCCAGCTACATCTGGTATGCAGCGGACCCGGCAAGCTATGACGGCGATGAACAAAAAGCCGACGAGGCCGGTTTGAAAGTAATGGGCCAGGATTTGAGCGCAGCCTGCTGGCAGGCCGGCATGGGCCAGAAACCCGCCAGCGACGCGAATGTGTTGCTCAAGGCGTGCATGAACACCTGGCAAGTCACACGCAAGGAGCAGACCTGTGAGTTGTTCTACACCTCGGTGCGCCACCTGACGCCGGAGCAGGCCAATGCCAAGTGCGCTACACCGCCTATCAAGGCGCAGTTGAAACAGCTGAAAAATGTCGCCCCAGTGCCCACCATCATGGCGCCTGTGCTTTAACGCGAATTAACCGTCTGTACTGTCAAGATTCACAGTAGATATCGAAGCCAACTTCGGCGAATCTTGGGGCCGCGCCCATTTGCTGCAAGACTGGCAGTCAGCCAACACCCGCAGGTCCATGCAGCCCCGTTCAGGAGAGTGATGAAAACTCAAGCCATGGATAAGGCTAAAACCGCGGTCAGCAACTGCCTGTATCCCTTCAAGACGCTGCTCGTGGAGCAAGGTTACCCCTCGACCGAGCACTTCCAGATCAAGCGAGGCGCCCATGGGATGACGGCCGGCGTCATGGCGCGCATTGCCTTTGACAGCCGCGTGCGCATTGCCCAGGTTTCAGGCTATGCCGTCAGCGACCGACGCACGCATACGCTGCAGCTATCGCCGCGTATCCATTTGTACGATTGTTGGTTCTGCGGCCTGTTGCAGCACTCCTGCAACCCGAACGTGTTCCTGGACACCACGTACCTGGAGCTATGGACGGTGCAACCCATCCTCGCCGGTAGCCTGCTGACCCTTGATTACGCCATGACCGAAGACGCACTGGCCCGGCAGTTCGCTTGCCATTGCGGCGAGCTGAACTGCCGGGGTTGGATCACCGGCAGCAAGGAACCGCTGAACGCCGAAGGCCAGGCTTTCATGACCAGGTGGCGCGAACACAAGCGGTCTTAGGCTTCGCCCAGCGGACGCAGGCGGTACTGCGGCGGGAGCTGCTCGAAACCACTGATGGTGGTGTTCAAGCTCTTCCAGCGGCCATCCTTGATGCCATAGATGCAGCCATGGATCGACAGGCTCTGCCCACGGTGCCAGGCATTTTGCACAATGCTGGTATGCCCGACGTTGGCCACCTGCTGGATCACGTTGAGTTCGCACAAACGGTCGACACGTTCTTCTTCCGTCGGCAACTGGGCGAGCAAGTCGCGATTCTCATAGTAGAGATCGCGAATAGTGCGCAGCCAGCCGTCGATCAGGCCGAACTGGCGGTCCTGCATGGATGCACGCACGCCGCCACAGCCATAGTGGCCAGTGACGAGGATGTGCTTGACCTTGAGCACGTCGACTGCGTACTGGATCACCGACAGGCAATTGAGGTCGGTGTGCAGCACCACGTTGGCGACGTTGCGGTGCACGAACAGATCACCGGGCAACATGCCGACGATCTCGTTGGCCGGTACACGGGCATCGGAACAGCCGATCCACAGGTACTCCGGGGTCTGCTGGCGGGCGAGCTTGGCGAAGAATTCGGGATCTTCCTGTTTGATCGCATCCGCCCAGCGTTCGTTGTTATCAAGCAGGTCTTGTAGTTCGTTCATCAGGGAAAGCCTCAGGAATGATGCGCAGTTTTGTGACTGACAACCCCTCGTCCAGGTCACGCCGAGTGTTAATTAGCTTGAATCTTTAGGGAGCCACGCCTGTCCACACACTATAAGCCCCACAGTATGAGGATTGGCCATGACTGAATCACGACGTCCCTACGGCGCAACCCAGCCGGAACCCATTGATGATAACGAAGACCGCATGGGTGAAATGCGCGAGCTGGATTTTGACGAGCAGGACCAGACTGCAGAAATCGGCGACGAGCTGCCCCGCCGTGAGCGCGACCATTTGATGCCCGACGAACGGGTGCGCGAGGCTGGGCTGACCGGGGCTTCGACGGATGAACATGAATCGACAGATGATGATATGAGTCCGGAGACCCTGATCCATGAAGATGGCGCGCGGGATGCGCGCGACGCCGGGGAAGACAACCCTGCCGACTTCGACCTCAGCATTGTGGATGAGGATGAGATTGGCGGCGGCAATGGCCTGGATGAGGCCGAATTGGCCGATCTGGACCCGCTCAACAGCAAACGCTGACACAACGCAGCTCAAAATGTGGGAGGGGGCTTGCCCCCTCCCACATTGGTTCCGGTATTTAGTCGACGAGGGTGCAGGCCATCACGACTGCATCTTCGCGGCCACCCACCGCCGGGTAGTAATCCCGGCGACGGCCAATTTCGTTGAAGCCATAGCGCTCATATAACCGAAACGCCCCGGTATTGCTGTCCCGCACTTCCAGGAAGCACTCCCGGGCATTGGCCGCATAGGCGCGGGACATCAGGTGTTCCAGCAGCGCCAAACCCAATCCGCGCCCCTGGTTTTCCGGTTTAACGGTGATGTTCAGCAAGTGCGCTTCATCGAGAATGATCTGCACCACCCCATGCCCCACCTGCTGCTGGCCTTCAAACATCAGCCAGATTTGATACTTGCCCAGCCCGTCGAGAAAGATCCCCCGGGTCCAGGGGTGGCTGAACGCCGCGTACTCGATTTTCAGCACGGCGTCGAGGTCGGCCTCGGTCATCGGGCGGAAGGATAAAGCCTCACTCATCAGTTGTTTTCCAGCGCGCCATCAGCCGGCGCATGGCTTGCCAGACATCAGCCTTACGCTGTGGCTCTTCCATTAATAATTCCAGGCCCGGCAGGGCCCACACCGAGCCCAGGCTGTCGACCTGCAACTCGCGGTACCAGGCCTCGGCATTGGCTTCGCCGGCAAACCGCACGGCGGGCAGGCCGATCAACCACAGGCACACGCAGGGTTCGTCTTCCAGGCGCGCCGAGACAAAACCCTGGACAAAATCCCGTGCAGCCTCGGGGCCCTGGTCCATAGTGCCGCGCACCAGCAGCGGCCAGCGTACAGGCTCGCCGATGATCTGGGGGCTGTCGGGCAGGCCGGCGGCGCGCAGCATGTCCTTGAGCAGCAGGTAGGCCGGGTCGCGTGACTGGAAACGTTCGCCGGTGGGCAGTTCCACCAGCAAGAGGCAACGCCCGGCCCGCAGCAATTGCAAGGCAAAGCGTGGCGGCGGCACTACCGGCGCCTTGACGATAGGCGCGGCCTCTTCGGCGACCTTGACCGCCTTGGTCACCGGCGAAGGGCGTGGGACTTCGATCCTGGCCCGTTCGACCGCAGGGCGCGTCTCGGGGGCCGGTTTGACCACTGCCACGGGCGCGGCCGCTTCCTCTCCCGAAGTCTCGAACGCCTCATAGGGTTCAAGCGCCTGCAACAACTCGGGCCGCGACGGCGCGGCAAACGGCAGTTCGGTGCGGGGCAGCCAGTTGACCACCTGCATGGCGGTCAAGTAAGCGCGACGTCGGGACTCGATAAGCACAGCTCGGCCACTTGTGGATAAGTAAAGAGCGGGGATTCTACCGCTGTTCGGTAACAATCGCCCACTGTGCACTGACCGGCTGTGGATAAATCCCGCGCCTGATGCAGTACAATCGCGACTTTTAATCGCCAACCAGCCGGCCATTCCCATGATCGAACCCAAGCGCGTCCTGCGCGCCCTCGCCGAACACTGGGCCTTACTCGAGCCTCTGTGCGAACACTTCGACCAAGGCACACTGAGCCTTGCCGAGCTGCGCGCACAATTGGCCGCCCAACAACTGGACAGCACGCCCCAGGACATCACCAGCCTGCTGGACGTGTGGATTCGCCTGGATATCCTGGTGCCTGTGGCCAAGAGCCCGAACCGTTTCGAGCTCAACGCGCAGATCCACGACTTCCTCGCTTATCTTCGCAAGGAACACCGGCTTGGCCTGTGCCTGGAAATCGAAGCCTACCTGCGCCACCTGGAGCGCCTGGCCGGTTATATCCAGGACGCCTTCGACATCCGCGACGGCCACGACCTGGCGCGGCAACTGCGCCTGCTGGACATGCGCGTGCGCGATGTGCTGAAAAAGCTCGCCAACGACGAACAGGCCCTCGCCGCCGTGGCCGACCGCGCCAAGACCAGCGACCGCCAGATTCCGTTGCGCCAGCGTTACGCCGAGGTCTTGGCGACCTGGGACGAATACGTCGAGCCGATGATCCAACTGGTGAACGCCGACGGCGCCTTCGAGCAAGGTGTGCGCAAGGTCGAGAACGTGCTGCTGCGCATGCTTACCGAGCAACAGCGTCTCGGCCACCTGGTGGACGACGACATGCTGCTGCGCACCCACGCGCGCATCCTCGAAATGCAGACCAGCGCCCAGTTGACCTTGCGCCATGCGCGGGAGCTGCTGTTGCCGCTGCGCGAAGAAGCACGCCGACACAACGCCGTGACCCGTGGCGCGGCGCTGGCTCTGTCGGCGATCCGACGCAAGGGCCTGGACGCGGTGCCGCAGGCTGCGATGCCGATGTTTACCCGGCCACAAAGCACCTTCCTGGGCAGTGCCAGCCAGGTCGAGGCTTATGTGTATGCCCTGGCGAATTTCGAGCCGAAACCGGCGCGTTTCCCCAAGGCGCACAAATCCCACAAGGGCGAAGCCCAGCGCGCGCCGCGTACGGTCAAGGAAATGCTCGAGCGCTGCGAGGAAGCACTGCCTATGCCCGACCTGATGACCTGGCTGCTGGAGCAGGAACCGGACGGCGCCACCGACGAATTGCTGTACTGGTTTTCGCGCCTGTCCCGGGAGAAACGCTTCAAGCGCGAACGCCTGGAACGCCGCGATTACCACACCCACGAGCACCAGGTCAGCCTGCGCTCCTTCGCCCTGCTCCCGGCCGGCAGCGACGCCACCGAGAATTCTGCGAGCACGCCTTATGCATCTTGATCTATCCGAACTGTCCCAGCTGGCGCCGATCTTTCGCGAGCTGTTCAAGGGTTACCACGTCAGCCGCCGTGACCCGGAGCTGTACGCGCAACTGTCGAACTTCCAGGACCAATACCGCACGCTGTTCAAGGCCTTGGGCTTCGAGCTGGTGTGCGATACCCGCGGTTTCTATTACTTCGTGCCGGATTCCGCCATTGCCAGCGCACAGGTCAACAAAACTGCCCAGCGCCTGGCCTTGTTTACCTTCATCCTCGTCGAGCATCTGGCCGACCAGGGTCGCGACCCGATTGCCGTGCTCGACGGCGGCAGCCTGGGCCGTGATGAGTTGCCTTCGCTGCTGGAAAAATACCGCGACCTGTTTATCCAGGCCGAAGTGCAGACCCAGGAAGAACTCGAAGAAAAAATCATGCGCCGCATGACCCAACTGGGTTTTGCCAGCGAGGACAACGGCATCTACCGCTTCCTGCCGCCGATGCACCGTTTCCTCGACGTGTGCCTGTCGGTGCAGCAGGACCGCGACCTGGCGGCCAGCGTGCACAGCGTATTGCCGTTGCCAGCGCCGGTGATCATCGACGAAGACAGCGATGAAAAACTGCTGGAGACCGATGACCCGCTGGACCTGAGCGCCTTCAATGAGGAAAGCGAAGAAGACGCCCTGGCCCGTGCCATTGCCGAAGAACAGGAGACCGACGCATGAGTAAGGAACGCTACGGCATCCGCCGCTTCGCCCTATTGAACACCGCTGGCTACAGCCTGGGCTTGTTCCCGCTGGAAGAGCCGCTGTCGGTGTATGGCGCGAACAACCTGGGTAAATCCGCCTCGATCAACGCCTTGCAGTTCCCGATCCTGGCGCGCATGTCGGACATGAGTTTCGGCAAGTACACCCTGGAACAATCGCGGCGCTTCTACTTTGCCACCGACACCAGCTACATCCTGGTGGAGGTCTCCCTGCCCCACGGCCCGCACGTCATCGGCGTGGTCGGGCGTGGGCCAGGCGGCGGTTTCGGTCACCAGTTCTTTGCCTATGCCGGCAAGCTGGACTTGGCCCATTACCAGAAAAACGACACCTGCCTGCGTCAGAAAGAATTGTTCACCAACCTTGAGCGCGAGGGCCTCAAAGCCTACGAACTCAAGCCCGATGAACTGCGGCGCTTGCTGGTGGGCGGCCATACGTCGATCCCGCTGGACCTGACCCTGATCCCGCTGCGCTCCACCAGCGAACAGAGCCTGAAGACCTTCCGTGCGCTGTTTATCAACCTGCTGCACATGCGCGAAATCACGGCGGCCAAGCTCAAGCAGTTGTTCCTTGATGCCTTCGAGCACAGCCTGCGTTCCGGCAGTGTCGACTACATCGCAGCGTGCGAAGAAGCCTTCCGCGATGTGCGACGCATGGAGCAGGACTACAACTCGCTGGTGGCTGCCGGCCCGCTGGTTGAAGCCTTGGCCAATGGTGTGAAACAACGCGACGCCTTGCGCGGCAAACTGCATCGCCTGTCGCCGCTGCTGGATTCATTGCTGGGCACCTGGTCGGACTACGCCAGTGCGCGCAAGGAAGAGCTGACGATCCAGGCCGAACACTACCGCAACGAACAGGATGCGCTGCAGAACGACCAGCGCGGTGGCACCCAGGAACTGATGCGCCTGGAGCGGGAAATCAGTGGCATCCAGCGCTGGTTGGGCGAATTGTCGGTGCTCAAGCATCGCTTCGCGCTGGTGAATGACGTCAAGGTGCTGGAGCAACAGTTGCTCGCGGCCAAGGACGCTCACGATGAACTGGCGGGCGCCCTGGCGCAGTCGCGGCAGTTCAGCGCCGAAGATCTGGACGAGCGTCTGCGCGACCTGGAAAAACGTTTGAAGTCGGTCAGGCAACAGCTCGATCACGCCGACAACAACAGCTACGCCAAGCTGCGCGAAGAATTCTCGCAGCAGGATGTCGAGCGCCTGATGCGCCTGTTCAACAGTTCGTTGTTCAGCCTGCCGCTAGGTGAACATGGCATCACGCTGGACGAGGACGGCCAGTGGGTCAAATCCCTGGAACAGATCCTCGATGGCTTCAAGGGCGAGCGCTTTGAAGTGCCGGGGCTGTCCATCGACATCTCGCACATCGAGCCTCCGGCCTTGCAAGCCCTGGCGGATCGCGCCGCGTTGCGTGACCAGAAAGAGCGCCTGGAAAAAGAACTCAAGCAACTGAAAACCCAGCAGGCCGTGGCTTCCGACCGCGCAGCGAGCAAGACCCAGACCGAAGCGCTGTACCAGCAGGTGCTGGACGCGCAGAAGGCGCTGGAGGACTTCCGCCGCACCCAGACCCTGAGTGCCGAGGAAGGCGAGAAGCTCGAACAACTGGCGCAGATGGAAGCCGCTCAGGACGAGTTGAAGCGCTCCAGCGATGCGTTTACCGAGCGCGTGCAGCAACTGTCGGCCAAGCTGCAATTGGTCGGCCGCCAGATCGGCGACATGGAAGCCAAGCAACGTACGCTGGATGACGCGCTGCGTCGTCGCCAACTGTTGCCGGCAGACCTGCCGTTTGGCACACCGTTCATGGACCCGGTCGACGATTCCATGGACAACCTGCTGCCGCTGCTCAATGACTATCAGGACAGCTGGCAGGGCTTGCTGCGCGCCGATGGCCAGATCGAAGCACTGTACGCCCAGGTACGCCTCAAGGGGGTGGCCAAGTTCGACAGTGAGGATGACGTCGAACGTCGTCTGCAACTGCTGATCAACGCCTATGCGCACCGTACCGACGAGGCGCTGACCCTCGGCAAGGCGCGCCGTGCAGCGGTCACCGACATCGCCCGTACCTTGCGCAATATCCGCAGCGACTACGACAGCCTGGAACACCAGCTGGCGCTGTTCAACCGCGAGATCAACAAGCGCCAGGTCTCCAACCTGCAAAGCTTCCGCATCGTGCTGGCGCCGAACAAGGAAGCCCTCAAGCATATCGACCAGATCATCCACAGTGCCGGCCAGTATGAAGAAGGCGAGACGCTGTCGGTGTTCGACCTCAGCCAGAGCGCCGAGCAGGACAACAAGAACGAAGAGGCCAAGGAGTACCTGGCACGCCTGGTGGCTGCCAACCATAACCAACTGGGCCTAAAGGATCTGTTCGAACTGGCGTTCGAGATCACCAAGGTACACGGCCAGCCGGTGATCCATACCGACATCGACGGCGCTGCGTCCAACGGCACCACCATGACCATCAAGGCGCTGACCAACATGTACTTGTTGTTGCACCTGATGGACCGCGATCAGGCCGGTCGTGTGCGCCTGCCTTACTACCTCGACGAAGCGGCGGACATCGACGAGAAGAACCAGGCGGCACTGCTGGAAACCAGCCTGCAACTGGGCTTCGTGCCGATCCTGGCCAGTGTGAAGCCGCAGGTGTCCGCCCAGGTGGCGATCGACCTGGAAGGCGGCAGCGGGCCGAACGGGATCTACATCGATGAGGCGGACTGGAAGTACATCCGTCGCCATGATGTGGTGAAGGCGACGGTGAATGTGCAGGCGGACGAGCCGGAGCTGGATGAGGTCTGACGTGTTGCGCTGAAATGCAAAAAGGCCGCGATCTTATGGATCGCGGCCTTTTTCGGCTTGGGTTTTGTGGTGTGTATGTGGGCCTCATCGCGGGCAAGCCCGGCTCCCACAGTTGGAATGCATACTTGCTGAAAATGCATATCCCTGTGGGAGCCGGGCTTGCCCGCGATAGCCGCAACTCGGTCTACTTGCCCAATGGAATCTTAGGCGCCCAGGTCAGCCATTCATCCTCAAACTTGTCGAACAACGGGAACGTCTGCTGCGGTCGCGCCGGGTTACCCATGCGCTCACCGTCCGGCGTGGCAAAGGCAATCCCGCCGGCTACCAACGTCTCCAGGGACTCGGTACGCACGGTCGCGCCCTTGAACAAGCCGAAGTCGAGCCCGAAGCCGCTGGTGTTCCAGAAGCGACTGCCACTGCGTACCAGTGGCGCGTATTTGGGTTCGATCAGAATGTGCACCAGCACACGGTCGGCGGTTTGGCCCAACTCATAGCCGGTAACTTTGCCCACGGTGACTTCACGGTAGGTGACCGGCACGCCTTCCTTCAACGAACCACGGCGAGCGGCGCTGAGTGTCAGGCTCAGGCCCGCTTCCTGATGCACTGCTTCAGGTGGCTGGGCCAGGGCGACAAAACTCTTCTGCGGGCCGGCATTTTTCGTCGCCGGTTGCACTTCGATGTATTGGCCGGTGACCAGGGTTTCCAGGTTAGCCGTCTTCATCAGCCCCAGTTCAGGCTTGACCACCCAGAATTGGCTGCCCGTGCGAGCGATGCGGTCGGCCACTTGGGTGATACGCGCTTTGAGCAGCACCGATTGCATGTCGGCACTGAGATCGACGCTCTCGATCTTGCCCACATCCAGGCCCTTGAAGCGTATCGGCGTGCCTGGGCTCAGGCCGTCGGCGCGGTCGACCTTGATGGTCACCTGGGTCCCGTGCTGGTTGGCGGCCTCACGGTCAGCGAACAGACGGAAGCGCGGGATGCGGCGTTTGAGCGGCACATTCGGTTCCGGCGTTTCGAAAGCGATACCACCCGCCATCAGGCTAGCCAGGGACTCACTCTTGACCTGGATGCCGCCGGTAAGCCCGCCGGTGAGGGTAACGCCGCTGGCATTCCAGAAACGCGTGGAGCCGTTGACCAGGCTTTCATATTCTTTCTCGATATGAACACCGATCACCAGCTGCTTCTTCTTGTGTGAAAACTGATAGCTCTGCACCGAGCCGACCTTGACCTGCTTGTACAGGATTGGACTGCCCACATCCAGCGAGCCCAGGCTGTCGGTGAGCAACACCATATGCAAGCCTGGGGAGCGCAGGTCCAAAGGCGGTGCCTTGGCGCGGGCCACGTATTCACGCTGCGGTGGCGTACCTTTGTCACCCGGACGGATGGCGATGTAGTTGCCTTTGACCAGTGCTTCCAGGCCAGTGATACCAGCCAGGGAGATGGACGGCTTGACCACCCAGAATTGCGTGTCCTGGACCAGGTAGTCTTCGGCCAATGGATCGAGGGTCAACTCGGCGCTGGCACTGGACAGGTCCGGGTCGATCTTCAGGGTTTTCAGGCTACCCACCTGGATGCCCTTGTACATGACTGGAGTCCGGCCGGCCTGCAGGCCTTCGAAGTCGGTGAGTTTGACCTTGACCTTGATACCCGCTGCGGCGGCATCGAAATCTTCGTATAGGCGGAACGGCAGGCTCGGGTCGGTGGGCGGGCTGTCTTTGCGATTCTCCGGCGTGGCGAAGGCGATACCGCCGGCGACAATGCTGGAGAGGGATTCGCTGCGCACTTTCACCCCGGAGAGATTGGCGTCGATACTGATGCCGCTGGCGTTCCAGAAGCGCGTGTGTTTGCGCACCAGGTTGGCGTAGGTTGGCTCAATGTAGACCTTGATCTCGACGGTACTCTGGTCTTCAGACAACAGGTAGCTTTTGACCTGGCCGACCTGAATCTGCTTGTAGAACACCGGGCTGCCGCGGTTCAGCGAGCCCAGGCGGTCGGCCTTGAGAGTCAGGTGCAAGCCGGGCTTGGCATCGGATAACGGTGGTTCTTCGGAAAGTGCCTTGAATTTGCGCGTGGGCTCGCCATCGCCCGGGCTGGCGGCGATGTAGTTACCCGAGACCAGGGTCTCCAGGCCGGTAATGCCGGCCAGGCTGACGCTGGGCTTGACCAACCAGAAGCGGGTGTTGGTCTTGAGGTATTGCTCGACATCCTTGTTCATCTCGATGGTAGCAATCACCCCGCGATTGCTGCCCTCGTCGTCCAGGGCCAAGGCTTTGACCTTGCCTACGGTCATGCCTTTGTAGACCACTTCGGTCTTGTTGACCTGGATACCTTCGCCGCTCTCGAAGCGAACCTGGATCTCGATGCCTTGCTGGGAATAGGCACGCCATCCCAGCCAGCCGCCGATGATCAGGGCAATCAGGGGCAACACCCAAATGGCCGACCAATTGGAGGCTGGGCGGGTTTTAGCTTTAGGCAATTCACTCATGGTCGTCGTCCGACTCCGTGTTATCCCAAATCAGTCGGGGATCGAAAGTTACTGCGGCAAGCATCGTCAAGATCACCACACTGGCGAATGCTGCAGCACCGAGATTGGCCTCGACACTGGCAAGTCGCCCAAAGTTAACGACCGCCACCAGGATGGCGATCACGAAGATATCCAGCATGGACCAGCGGCCAATGAATTCGATAAAGCGGTACATCACAATGCGTTGTTGCGCGGACAGCGGTTGGTGACGCTGCACCGAGAACAGCAGCAGGCCGATGCCTACCAACTTGAACGTCGGCACCAGGATACTGGCGATGAATACCACGGCGGCGATGGGAAACATCCCGTGCTGCACCAGCTGGATGACACCCGACATGATGGTGCTGGGGTCGCCTTGGCCGAGGGAGTTCACGGTCATGATTGGCAACAGGTTGGCGGGGATATACAGAATCGCCGCGGTCACCAGTAATGCCCAAGTACGTGTAAGGCTGTTGGGACGCCGAGCATGGATCAACGCACCGCAACGGGTGCAGAGCTGCTCGTCGGCATCCGCTTCCTGCTTGTTCAATTCATGGCATTCGGTACACACCAGAATGCCTGCATCAATCGCCCGCATGATCATCTTCTCCTGACAGTGCTCGCCAGACCTGGTGGGGCGACATCACCACCTCCAGCAGTACTTGAACCATTAATAGACTGATGAAACAGGCCAGGCCCAGGCCGACCGTAATGGAGGCCATGTCGGCGAGCTTTACGATTGCCACCAGCACGCCCATCAAATAGACCTCCAACATCCCCCAATCCTTCATGTGGTGGTAGATGCGGTACAGCAGCAGCCCATAACTGCGGCCGATCTTCCAGCGAATGCTGAGCAATACGGCTAATTGGCAGAGCAGCTTGAGCAAGGGAATGCCCATGCTGCACAGGAACACCACCACGGCAACGCCTTGCATACCGGAATCGAACAGGCCGACGACGCCGCTCCACACAGTGTCCTGCGAGGTCTGTCCGAGTAGATTGAGCTGCATGATGGGCAGAAAGTTCGCAGGGACGTACAGCAGTAGGGCTGCGAGCACCAAGGCCAGGCTTCGTTCGACGACATTGTGGCGATGAGCGTACAGCTCGTAACCACAACGCGGGCATTGGGCTTTTTCGCCGCGGGCGAGTGTTGGCTTGCGCATCAGCAAGTCGCACTCATGGCATGCCACCAGGTCGTCCAGTGGTAAATCTGACACCTCAACGGCATCAACCGGATCGGGCATAGATAGGGCTCTGACTCTAAAAATGGTTAGGTGGCTATTCTAGTGGTCTGGTTCAGAAATAACTGTGCAATTTTGTCGGGGCTGGATGGGAGAGAGTGTCAGGCGTGCGGGGACATCGTGGACACTTTCCAAGCGCCCAAAACAAAACCCCAACTGCTTTCGCAATTGGGGTTTCGGAATTTAATCTTGACGATGACCTACTCTCACATGGGGAAACCCCACACTACCATCGGCGATGCATCGTTTCACTACTGAGTT
>NZ_JYLH01000013.1 GCF_001439685.1 Pseudomonas libanensis | reverse complement strand
GAAGCAGCATCTTGAGCAATGCGGCTTTACGTTCGGGTGAATAGTACTTCACAAGCTGTCTCTTTCCGCCCTCGGTATGCTTTTGGGGGTAAACCAGGAGAGGCGACAACTATCCTGACACCGGGGGTTACTTTGGGGCTCTTTTCCAAAGTGACCCGCTGTCAGAGCGGAACCCTAAGTGGCCGTTACCGCAGGAATGGATATGTACCCGGTATAGCTGTGTCGCCTGTCAGGCCGCCTTCGCGAGCAAGCCCGCTCCCACAGTTTGATTGCGGGGTGTCAGGTAGATTGGCATCGGCTGGCAGGCCGTCATCGCAGGCAAGCCAGCTCCCACATTTGGATCGCGGTGCGTCAGCTAGATCAGCGTCGGCTGTCAGGCCGTCACGGGAGCAAGCTCCCTCGCCACAGATTTAGCCTCGTGCCAAAGTTGTGTAGATACCTATGGCCATCGGGGGCAAGCCCTGATGCCGGTCAGTTAAGCGCAGATCCCCTGTGGGAGGGGGCTTGCCCCCGATGGCGATCGGAAGGTCGCTAGAGAAACATCTCCCGCGCCAACCCATGCCGCTGCATCTTTTCATTGAGGGTCCGGCGCGGCAGTTGCAGCTCGGCCAGCACTGCCTTGATATCGCCTTTATGTCGAGTTAATGCGGCTTTCAGGCAATGTGCCTCGAACGCTTCCTGTTGCGCTGCCAACGATTGCCCGGCCTCGATGCCGTCCGGTTCCGGATCGCCGAGCCCCAACACTTGGCGCTCGGCGACGTTGGCCAGTTCACGCACGTTTCCCGGCCAGTCATGACTGAGCAGACGCCCCAGCTGTGGCCCACTCAAGGGCTCGACATGACGACCCAAACGTTCAGCGGCACTTTGCGCGAAATGGTCGTACAGCAACGGAATATCTTCGCGGCGCTCGCGCAACGGCGGCAGGCGCAGTTGCGCGACGTTCAGGCGATAGGCCAGGTCTTCACGAAAACGCCCGGCGCGGGCCTCTTCCAGGAGGTCAGGCTTGGTGGCGGCGATGATGCGCAGATCCACGTGAATGCTTTGGTTGGAACCCAGGCGCTCCAGCTTCTGTTCCTGCAACACCCGCAGCAATTTCACCTGTTGGGCCAGGGGCATGCTTTCGATCTCATCCAGGAACAGCGTGCCGCCATGGGCATATTCCAGCTTGCCGATGCGTTTGCCCTGGGCGCCGGTAAAGGCGCCGCTTTCGTGGCCGAATAACTCGGCTTCAAACAGCTGCTCGGGGATGGCGGCACAGTTGAGTGCTACAAACGGCTTTTTCGCCCTGGGGCCAAAGTCGTGCAGGCAGCGAGCAACCAATTCCTTGCCGCTGCCGGTCTCGCCACGGATCAGCACATTGACCGGCAGGGTCGCCAGGTCCAGCACCTGGCGGCGCAGGTTCTGCAAGCTGCGGGACACCCCCAGCAGGCTGGATTCCAGCTGTGCGCGGTGATCGGCCTGTTGATGCAGGCGGCGGTTTTCCAGGATCAGGCCACGCTTGTCCAACGCCCGGCGCAGGCTGTTGAGCAGGGCCTCGGGGCTAAAGGGTTTCTCCAGAAAATCGTAGGCACCGTCGCGCATGGCTTCGACGGCCATCGGCACGTCGCCATGGCCGGTGAGCAAAATCACCGGCAAGCCGGCATCGCGCCGCTGCACCTCAGCCAGCAGTTCGAGGCCGCTGAGCCCGGGCATGCGCACGTCGCTCAAAATCACCCCGGGAAAGTCCTTGGGCAGGTGCGCCAGGCATTCTTCGGCGCGACTGAACAATTGCACCTCAAACCCAGAAAGGCTCAGCCATTGCTCGACGGCGGTGCGAATGCTGGCTTCGTCATCGACCACAATTACGGCGTTCAACATGGCGCTGGCATCTCTAATGCAATCGGCAAGGTCAGGGTAAACACTGCGCCGTCGCCACGGTTGCCGGCGCTCAGGCGCCCGCCCAATTCATGCACGATAGCGTAGGACACCGCCAGCCCCAAGCCGAGGCCGTCGCCCACCGGCTTGGTGGTGAAGAACGGATCGAACACGCTGTTCAGGTGTTCTTCGGCGATCCCGCCGCCGCTGTCGCTGACAGTCAACTGCCACAGCTGCTGATCGGCATGCAGGCGGATCTCCAGGCGCTTGTGCGGCTTGTCGGCCATGGCGTCCAGCGCGTTGCGCAGCAGGTTGATCAGTACCTGTTCCAGGCGGATCGCGTCGCCGCGTACCCAGGCCGGGCGCGTCAGGTCCAGCACGACGCCGATGGCTTCATCACGCAGGCGCGCGTCGAGCAAGTGCAGGGACTGATCGACCACGGTGGCCAGGTCCAGGCGTTCACGCAGGCCGCTGGGGCTCTTGCGGGCGAAGGTCTTGAGGTGGCCGGTGAGCGCGGCCATGCGCGTGAGCATGTCATCGAGCGGCGTGAGCGCCTTGTAGGCATCGTCGACGCGGCCGTGGTCGAGCAACAGCCGCAGTGTTGCCAGTTGCATGCGTTGGGCCGTCAACGGTTGGTTGATTTCATGGGCGAGGGCGGCGGACATCTGCCCCAGTGCCGCCAGCTTGGCCGACTGCACCAGGCCATCCTGGGCGGTGCGCAGCGCCTGGGTACGTTCCTCGACCAACTGTTCCAGCTCTTCGCGGCTGCGCTGACGCAAACGGGCCAGGCGCCAGCGCTGGCTGAGGAACAGCGCCAGGAATACCAGCGCCAACCAGGATCCCGCGGCGGCGAGACCGGCGTTGCGTTGGTCTTCAAACGGGAACTGGGGTTTGCGCAGCAGGTGCAGGGTCCAACCCTCGGCTTTCAACGGCAGGGACTCCCAGATGTAGTTGGCATTACCGTCGGGGCCATTGACGCGCATCAAATGGCTGTTGTCGTCGAAGCGCTGCAAGACGCTGGTCTCCAGCGGCTGCAGGTGTTTCTTGTCGTATTGGCGGGTGGCCTTGAGTTCAGCCAGGTCGGTTTCGGACAACGGCCGCAGGTTGCGATAACGCCAGCCCGGCTGGTTGGCGATAAACACAATGCCCCGCGCATCGCTGACCAACAGCAAGTCATTACCCTGGGCCCATTCGCGTTCAAGCTCAGGGAATTCCAGCTTGACCACCATGGCGCCGAGGAACTGCTCATGCTCATCGACCACCGCGCTGGAAAGGAAGTAACCGGGAATGCCAGTAGTCACCCCCACCGCGTAAAAACGCCCGGTGCCATGGCTCAGGGTCTGACTGAAATAGGGCCTGAATGCGTAGTTGTGCCCCACATAACTGCTGGGTAAATTCCAGTTACTGGCGGCCACCGCTAGGCCGGTGCGGTCCATCAGCTCCAGGGTGGAAGACTGGGCGGCGCCGTTGATGCGTTCGAGTTTGCGATTGAGCACGTCCTGGGTGGTGCTATCCAGCGGGCCCTTCAAGGCGCGGATCATTTCCGAGTCCAGGGCCAGCACGGCGGGCAGGGCGCGGTAGCGCTCGATCAGGGTGTGCAGGGAGTTGGCATACAGCGCAAGTTGCTGGTTGGCGCGAGCGGCGTCATCCACCAGGGCCTGGCGTTCGGCATGGCGTGTGGCCAAAGCAGCGGCCAGCACCGCACCGGCGATGATCAACAATGAGTAAAAGGTCAAGCGCAGGGGGCGAGGGATCACGATCATACGATGATGAACAGGCACGGTAAGGGCGAGCACCATACCATGAGCTGTCTGGAACTTGTGTGGGAGGGGCAAGCCCCTCCCACATCGACTTACTGTACTTCTACCGCCAGGCTCTCACTGATCTTTTTCTGCCAGATGGCAGGCCCGGTGATGTGTACCGACTCACCCTGGCTGTCGACCGCCACGGTGACCGGCATGTCTTTCACGTCGAACTCGTAGATGGCTTCCATGCCCAGTTCGGCGAACGCCACCACGCGCGACTTCTTGATGGCTTGCGCCACCAGGTAAGCGGCGCCGCCCACGGCCATCAGGTACACGGCCTTGTGGTCCTTGATCGCTTCGATGGCGGTCGGGCCGCGCTCGGATTTGCCGATCATGCCCAGCAGGCCAGTCTGCTCGAGGATCTGGCGGGTGAACTTGTCCATCCGCGTCGCGGTGGTCGGGCCAGCCGGGCCAACCACTTCTTCGCGCACCGGATCAACCGGGCCGACGTAGTAGATAAAGCGGCCCTTGAGGTCCACCGGCAGGGTCTCACCCTTGTTCAGCATCTCGACCATGCGCTTGTGCGCGGCGTCGCGGCCGGTAAGCATCTTGCCGTTGAGCAACACGGTTTCGCCCGGCTTCCAGCTTTGCACTTCTTCCGGGGTCAGGGTGTCGAGGTTGACGCGGCGGGCCGACGGGCCGGCTTCCCAGACGATTTCCGGGTAGGCGTCCAGCGATGGCGCTTCCAGCGACGCCGGGCCGGAACCGTCGAGCACGAAGTGCGCGTGACGGGTGGCGGCGCAGTTGGGGATCATGCACACCGGCAAGGACGCGGCGTGGGTCGGGTAGTCCATGATCTTCACGTCGAGCACGGTGGTCAGGCCACCCAGGCCCTGGGCGCCGATGCCCAGTTGGTTGACCTTCTCGAACAGCTCCAGGCGCATCTCTTCGATACGGTTTTGCGGGCCGCGCTTTTTCAGCTCATGGATGTCGATGGATTCCATCAACACTTCCTTGGCCATCACCGCGGCTTTCTCGGCGGTGCCGCCGATGCCGATGCCGAGCATGCCCGGCGGGCACCAGCCGGCGCCCATGGTCGGAACGGTCTTGAGCACCCAGTCGACGATAGAGTCGGACGGGTTGAGCATGGCCATTTTCGACTTGTTCTCGGAACCGCCGCCCTTGGCCGCCACGTCCACTTCCACGGTGTTACCCGGGACGATGGAGTAGTGGATCACCGCCGGGGTGTTGTCCTTGGTGTTTTTACGCGCGCCCGCCGGGTCGGCGAGGATGGATGCACGCAGGACGTTTTCCGGCAGGTTGTAGGCGCGGCGCACGCCTTCGTTGATCATGTCGTCCAGGCCCATGGTGGCGCCGTCCCAGCGTACATCCATGCCTACGCGCACGAACACGGTGACGATACCGGTGTCCTGGCAGATCGGGCGGTGGCCGGTGGCGCACATGCGCGAGTTGATCAGGATCTGGGCGATGGAGTCACGGGCCGCCGGCGATTCTTCGCGCAGGTAGGCTTCGTGCATGGCCTGGATGAAGTCAACGGGGTGGTAATAGGAAATGAATTGCAGGGCGTCGGCAACGCTCTGAATCAGGTCGTCTTGCTTGATCACGGTCATGAGTCGCGCTCCTCTATAAGGGAACATTCAATAAAGGTGGCTTCAGTGTTGCGTCGGTCGGCTGAAACCATCTTTCCAAGGCACGCCAAAGTGGTGCAGGCGCGACGCTAAAAAGGCGCGGCAGTATAACCCGGCGCGGTGGCCGATACACCCGACTATGGTCAAACTCTGCCGGGCGTGATTCCCTGTGCGCAAACCTATTGATTGAGCCTCTATATGCCTGAACTGCACGTCGGCGAACGCCATTGGTCGGTGCCCACCGGCACTAACCTGCTGGATGCCTTGAACCAGGCGGGAGTTGCCGTGCCCTACAGTTGCCGGGCCGGCAGCTGCCATGCGTGCCTGGTGCGCTGCCAGGGCGAGGTTGACGACCGGCAGCCCGAAGCCCTGACGCCGGCGCAACGCCAGCAAGGTTGGCGCCTGGCGTGCCAGTGCCGGGCCGTCGGCGACCTCCAGGTCGAAGCATTTGATCCGTTGCGTGACGGCGTGGCGGCCCAGGTGGTGGGCGCTGATTGGCTGGGTTCGACGGTGCTGCGCCTGCGCCTGCTGCCGGAGCGCGGCCTGCGGTATCGGGCCGGGCAGCATCTGGTGTTGTGGGCGGGGCAGGTGGCGCGCCCGTATTCCCTGGCGAGCTTGCCCCAGGAGGATGCATACCTGGAGTTTCATATCGATTGCCGCCAACCCGGTGAATTCAGTGACGCTGCTCGCCATTTCAAGGTTGGTGAGCCTCTGCGCCTGGGCGAGTTGCGGGGCGGGGCGCTGCACTATGACCCTGACTGGCAATCGCGGCCGTTGTGGCTGCTGGCCGCCGGCACCGGCCTGGGCCCGTTGTGGGGCGTATTGCGCGAAGCGTTGCGCCAGGATCACCAAGGTGCCATCCGTGTCATTCACCTGGCCCATGATGCCGAGGCTCATTACCTGGCCGAACCCCTGGCAGCGCTGGCCACGCAGCATGGGAACCTGACGGTGGAGCTATGGACGGCGGCAGAGTTGAACCAGGCATTGGCGCAACTGCGGCTTGTTTCGCGGCAAACGCTGGCTTTACTCTGCGGTCACCCTGTCAGCGTCGAGGCCTTTTCCAAGCGTCTGTTCCTGGCCGGGCTGCCGCGCAATCAACTGCTGGCCGATGTGTTCCTGCCCCGTGGTTGAGCGCTGAATCCCTTTGCCGCGAGATTCGCCATGATCGACGCCATCCTGCAGCATCGCGAACGCGGGTTGCTGACCTTGCAGCTCAATCGCCCTGACAAGAAAAACGCCCTGACCCGTGCCATGTATACGCAACTGGCCGAGGCGCTGGAACAGGCCGATGCAGACTCGGATATTCGCGCCGTACTGCTCCAGGGCAGCAGCGAGTGTTTTACCGCCGGCAATGACATCAGCGATTTTCTCGAACAGCCACCCAGCGACCTCGACAGCCCGCCGTTTCACTTTATGAAAAGCCTGCTCAATTGCCGCAAACCGGTGATCGCCGCCGTGGCCGGAG
Source organism: Pseudomonas libanensis (assembly GCF_001439685.1). Lineage (GTDB taxonomy): Bacteria > Pseudomonadota > Gammaproteobacteria > Pseudomonadales > Pseudomonadaceae > Aquipseudomonas > Aquipseudomonas libanensis. Next base: position 218,168 of record NZ_JYLH01000013.1, on the reverse strand, counting down.
CGGCGGTGGGCATTGGTACCACGCTGTTGCTGCATTGCGACCTGGTGTATATCAGCCGCGATGCACGCTTGCGCATGCCATTCGTTAACCTGGGTTTGTGCCCGGAGTTTGGCTCGAGCCTGATCCTGCCGCGGTTGCTGGGGCATGCGAAGGCGGCTGAACTGCTGTTATTGGGCGAGGGTTTCTCTGGCGAACAAGCCGCAGCGTGGGGGATTGCCACCGAGGCGTTGGGCAGTGGCGAGGCGGCCTTGGCCAAGGCGCGAGAAATGGCCGAGCGTTTTGAAAGCCTGGCGCCGGGGGCGGTACAGGTCACCAAGCAACTGATGAAAAGCGTGGATCGCGAGCAGTTGCGCCAGGTGATCGAGGAGGAGGGGGCGTTGTTTACCCAGCGCTTGAGATCGCCGGAGGCGATTGCGGCGTTGTCGGGGTTTCTCGCCCGGCGATAGAACGGTGTTGGCTGTTCTGGCGCCATCGCGGGCAAGCCCGGCTCCCACAGTTGACCGCATTCCAATGTGGGCTCCACCACTCGGCACCTCGCCCAGGCTCGGTGTGCCTGAAATGCAAAAAGCCCCGTCATTTGCATGACGGGGCTTTTGTTTTCAGCGTGTCACTCAGACCTGCGGGTCGCCCACGTGCAGGATCTTCATGCCATTGGTGCCACCGGTGGTGTGGTAGCTGTCGCCCTTGGTCAGGATGACCCAGTCGCCTTTCTCTACCACGCCGCGTTTGACCAGCTCGTCGATAGCCTTCTGGCTGACTTCGTTCGGTGCCAGCGAAGCCGGGTCGAACGGGATGGTGTACACACCACGGAACAACGCCGCGCGGGCCTGGGCTTCGCGATGAGGGGTAAACGCGTAGATCGGCACCGAGGAACGGATGCGCGACATGATCAACGGCGTATAGCCACTTTCGGTCAGGGCGATGATCGCCTTCACGCCCGGGAAGTGGTTGGCGGTGTACATGGCAGCCAGGGCGATGCTCTGGTCGCAGCTTTCGAAGACCTTGCCGATGCGGTGGCTGGAGGTCTTGCTGGTTGGGTGCTTTTCAGCGCCGACGCAGATGCGCGCCATGGCCTGCACGGCTTCCAGCGGGTACGGGCCGGCGGCACTTTCAGCCGAGAGCATCACGGCGTCGGTGTAGTCGAGCACGGCGTTGGCCACGTCGGACACTTCGGCACGGGTCGGCATCGGGTTCTGGATCATCGACTCCATCATCTGGGTCGCAACGATCACGGCCTTGTTGTGGCGGCGTGCGTGCAGGATGATCTTCTTCTGGATACCGATCAGCTCGGCGTCACCGATTTCCACACCCAGGTCGCCACGGGCAACCATGACGGCGTCGGACGCCTTGATCAGGCCGTCGAGGGTTTCGTCATCAGCCACGGCTTCGGCGCGTTCGATCTTCGCCACCAGCCAGGCGGTGCCGCCGGCTTCGTCGCGCAGCTTGCGGGCGTATTCCATGTCGGCGGCGTCGCGTGGGAAGGACACGGCGAGGTAGTCGACTTCCATTTCGGCGGCGAGCTTGATGTCGGCCTTGTCTTTTTCAGTCAGGGCTGGCGCCGTCAGGCCACCGCCGCGACGGTTGATACCTTTGTGGTCGGACAGCGGGCCGCCGATGATCACGGTGCAGTGCAGCTCGGTCGGGGTCGCGGTGTCGACGCGCATGACCACACGGCCATCGTCCAGCAGCAGTTCGTCACCAACACCGCAATCCTTGACCAGGTCCGGGTAGTCGATACCCACGACGTCCTGGGTGCCTTCGGTCAGCGGGTGGCTGGTGGAGAAGGTGAATTTGTCACCAATCTTCAGCTCGATCCGCTTGTTGGCAAATTTGGCGATACGGATTTTCGGGCCTTGCAGGTCACCCAGCAGTGCAACGAAGCGGCCATGCTTGGCGGCCAGGTCACGCACCAGCTTGGCGCGAGCCTTGTGCTCGTCCGGGGTGCCGTGGGAGAAGTTCAGACGGGCAACGTCCAAACCAGCCAGAATCAGCTGTTCGAGGACTTCCGGCGAGTTGCTGGCCGGGCCAAGGGTGGCGACGATTTTGGTGCGACGGACGGACATGCACAGACTCCTGAGTTCAAGCGCTGGAGAAGGCTACTATGCTCTTTCGTTGTAGTCATTGTTCGTTTGCACTACTTATCGACGATTGGCTTGTTTTTGCTGCGCTTGACTGGGCAAACATCCTTGAAGATTTTCGACCAGGGGTCGATACACTGCACAAGACAGGAGAACCCCATGCGAATTTTGCTCGTTGCTGCCCTGGCCGTCAGTGTTGTCGGCTGTACTCGCTGGTCGATGGACCACCATTTGAACAACGCTTACCGTGCCTATGGGGTGGGCGATTGCGCGCGCGTCACCCTGGAATTGTCCCAGGTCGATCGCGAAAGCCGTACCCGTCGTTATGTACAGCCGGAGGTATCGATGCTGCGCGGGCAGTGCCTGGAGCGGCAGAAACTGTTTGTTGACGCCGCACAAACCTATCAGTTCATCATCAGCCAATACCCTTCAAGTGAGTACGCCTATCGCGCCCGTGCGCGGCTCGATACCTTGCAGCAACTGGGGCATTTCCCGAGTGCAGGCGCCGTAAAACCACGGCCTGCCTCTTTGTAATGAAATTTGTCATTTTCTAGCTGGCCCGTCGCCAGTCCTGGGCTATTCTTTGAATGTTCGTTTGTACAAGTTTCTATTCGAACGGATGCAGGGCCTGGATTCGGCAGCTGGCTGGTGACTAACGGTACCTGTCGTCACACCGAAATCCAGGGAGAGCGAGCGACTGCTCGTTCCGAATCACTGGCACGGCCAGATTCTTGGCTATTGGATGGCGACTTCATCATGTTTACCGAGCGACGGATCGAACGGCATCAACTGCCTTATTTTTTGCAGGTGTTCAATCGTGTTACCGACAAGCCGATCGGCTTTCTGGGCAATGTGTCTGAAAATGGGCTGATGCTGATCAGCCAATTACCCATGATGGTCGATGTGGATTTTCAGCTGTGCTTGAAGATCCCCGTGGCCCAAGGCGAATTCCAGACGATTGATCTGACGGCGACCTGTTTGTGGAGCCATGAAGATGTCAACCCGCAGCATTACGATTCCGGGTTCACGGTGCATCAACCACCCGAAGCGTATGGGCAACTGATCAATGCGCTGGTGCAGTACTTCAGCTTTGATCCCCAGCAGGCCCCCGTCTGAATGCAGGCATATTAGAATGCCCCGGCTTTTTTCCACCCCAGGTAACGCGTCACCAGCGTGGCGCCCAGGTCCGACGGCAACGTATCCAGTACCGCAAGCCCATGGGCGGCCAAACGATCATGGAGTTGATTGCGGGTGTTGAGGTAATCAATCGTGCCACTGTAAGCCAGGGCTTCGGGCAAGGTCTGCACGGGGGCTTGGCGTAACTGGTCGAGGACTTCCTCTCGCAGGCTCGCCACAAGTACCCGATGTTGCCGGCCAATACGTTTGACGGCAGTCATCAGCGCTTCATCATCCTCATCGCGCAGGTTGGTGACGATGATCACCAGTGCCCGGCGCTTTTGACGCGCCAGTAATTGGCTGGCGGCAGCCTGGTAGTCAGCGGTTCTACGGGTGGTGTCCAGGTCGTAGACCGCATTGAGCAAGCTATTCAACTGGCCGCTGCCCTTGACCGGCTTGAGGTAGCGCGGCTGGTCGCTGGCGAAGGTGCACAGCCCTACGGCATCGCCCTGGCGCAAGGCGACATAACTGAGCAGCAGGCAGGCGTTGAGGGCGTGGTCGAAATGGGACAGTTCATCGTCCTGGCTGCGCATGCGCTGGCCGCAATCGAGCATGAACACGATCTGCTGGTCGCGTTCATCCTGATATTCACGGGCAATCGGCGTGCGTTGGCGAGCGGTGGCCTTCCAGTCGATCTGGCGCAGGCTGTCACCTTCACGAAACTCGCGCAGTTGATGAAACTCCAGGCCCAACCCCCTACGCTGATGTTGGCGCACGCCCAGTTGGCTCAGCCAGTTATCCACACCCAGCAGCTGCGCGCCGTATAAACGGGCGAAATCCGGGTAAACCCGGGTGGCATCATGGGTTTCGACGAGTCTGCGCGCCGACCACAGACCCAGTGGGCTGGGCAGCAGCAGTTCGCAGCGACTGAAGCTGAAATGTCCGCGGCGCAAGGGGCGAACGCGATAGCCCAGCTCAGCGCGTTCGCCGGGGCGCAGTTGGATGGATTGGGGCTGGTTATCCACACTCAGCCCGTCGGGCACGTGGTCGAACACCCCTACAGTCAGTGGTTGAGGATAGTCATGCTCCAGGCACAGGCGCACCTCTTCCCAGCGCCCCAGCGCCAGGCTGCCGGGCAGTTTCCTGTTTACGCGCGCCGGGGGCCGGCGGCGCAAGCGTGCCGCATCCAGCGTCGCCAATAGCAGCAGGGCCAGAAGCAGGCCCCAGGCGATGGAGTGCAAGGTTTGAGGTAGCTTGACCTGCAGCGCCATCGAAGCGCCCAACAGGGTGTTCAGGCCCAGCAGCACACCCAGCCAGGTCAGCAACAGACGGGTCGGTTTCATAGCTGCGTCATTGCCTTGGTGCAGCAATCTGGTCAAGTAGCTGCTGGAGCACCTGGTCAACTTCCAGGCCGTCGATGTCCAGTTCCGGCGCAATGCGCACCCGATGACGCAGCACTGCCAGCGCACAACCCTTGATGTCATCGGGCGTCACGAACTCGCCACCGCGCAACAGCGCTCGGGCGCGGGCGCCGCGTACCAGGGCAATGGAGGCCCTGGGGCCGGCACCGATAGTCAGCCCCGGCCAATTGCGCGTGGCCCGCGCCAGCCGCACCGCGTAGTCGAGTACCTGTTCATCCAGAGGCAGGGCGCTGGCAATTTCCTGCATCAGCACCACGTCCTCGGCTTGCAGCACGGTGCGCAGCGGCTGTACATCCAGCATGTCGGCCCTGGACGAACGGGTCACTTCGCGGACCATCTCCAGTTCCTGCCTGGCGTCGGGGTAGTCCATGCGCACCTTGAGCATAAACCGGTCCAGCTCGGCCTCAGGCAGCGGGTAGGTGCCTTCCTGCTCGATGGGGTTCTGGGTCGCCAGCACCATGAAGGGCTGGCCGATGGGCAGTGCCTCGCCCTCCAGGGTAACCTGGCGCTCCTGCATGGCTTCGAGCAGCGCCGCCTGGGTCTTGGCCGGGGCGCGGTTGATTTCGTCGGCCAGCAACAGGTGGGTGAACAATGGCCCCTTGCGCAGCTTGAACTGTTCGGTTTGCAGGTCGTACACCGCATGGCCGGTGACATCGCTGGGCATCAGGTCCGGGGTGAACTGGATACGTGCGAAATCACCACCAAAGCAACGGGCCAAGGCACGTACCAGCAAGGTCTTGCCCAGGCCTGGCACGCCTTCGAGCAGGACATGACCACCTGCTATCAAGGCGGTGAGCACGTCGTCAATCACCTGGTCCTGGCCTATCACGGCCTTGCGCAATTCCACACGCAGGGCCTGGGCCTGCTGGCTGGCATGTCCAAGGTTGTCGGCGGTCAGGCGGGTGGCCATTGGAGAGTCGCTCATAAGGCATTCCTGAGGGTTTGCAGGCGCGCTACCTGTCGGCTGAAATCGGCACTGGAGAGCCGTTTCAGCGCAAGTGGCTCGAGCGCCTGGCTGATGATATGGGAAGGTTGCCGTGTCAGGTGCTCCAGCACCTGCCGTTGCTCTGCGCTGTCGAGGTGTTCAAAGCCTGGGTGGCGCCGCCGGGCGGCGCGCAGGAGGTCGAGCTGCAAGGCTTGCAGCAAGGTGCTCTGGCCGCTGCGGCGCAGCAGGAAATCGGCGCTGGCCTTCAAGTGTTCCTGTAATTGCCGACGAGCCTTGGGCGCCGGTGCCTGGACCGGGCCTTGGCGCATGCCGGCCTGCCACAGCGCCAGGGCAACCAGTGCTGCGAGGGCGACGAGGGCCTGGCGGAAATAACGCAGCAACAGGGTAAACAGGTCGTCCACTTCACTGTTGAACAGCAAGGTTACCTGGGTGCCCTGGTTCAGATGCCAGAGCAGCCAGGCGTTATCGTGGTTGCCGATGCCAGGGGTTTTCCACAGGTCGCTATCGGTCAGCACCGTGACACGGCCTTGCCTCAGGTTCAGCTGCATCAGATGGCTGGACTGCGCGCTGTTGGCAGAGAACTGTGCCAGGTGCTTGGGGTCGATGAGGTTGAAGTCGGTGTCAAAACTGAAATGCGCAGGGGCGGTTTCGTTGTCGACGTAGAGTTTGGTCAGGTCCGGTGCCGGCTTTTTACGAGGCCGTGGCGGATCGTCGAAGGTCTCGCTCAAGGTTTGACGGATATTGAGGCGATCAAGCAACAGATCGCCACTTTTGCCGGTTTCTTCGTCCCACAAGGCCTCGGCGACCAGCAGCAGGTGGCCCCCGGCCTTGGCCCACTTGAGAAGTTGCTCGACCTGGCGTGGAGTCATGTTGCTGCGTTCCCCCAGCAGCAACAGGCTATGGCCTTTCGCGGGCAGGTCGGCGAGGCGTTCGAGTCCGTTGGCGTGCTCCACTGTGAGGCCTTGCTCGCGCAGGAAATGCTCGGCAGCCAGATAGGGGTTGGCGCGGGCATCAGGCGATGGGCCGCGATCCACCACTTCGTCGTAGGGAATTGCCTTGTGCCAGGCATACAAGCCGCCCATGCCCAGCAGGCACACCAGCAGCAGCGCCACCCACACCAACGGGCGGTTCATTGGCCCGCTCCGTCGCTGAACAGTCCACGCCAGTCGTTGCACAGCTTTTGCTGGGCCGAGGAGGGAGGCAGGCGATGGCCATAGGCGAGGTTTTGCCAGTGCCGTGTCAGTTCGTCACTGAATGCCAGTAACTGCGGCTGCTGCAAGCGATGCACGTGCTCCAGCACCTGGCCTTCGGTGTCGGCGCTTTTCAGCGGCAGGTTGTATTCGTGCAGCAGCCGGCTGAGCAGGCCGCGATACAGCAGGCCGAGGGCTTCCCGTGGCTGGGTGGGCCATAGCTGTTCGGCGGCGCCGGCAAGGTCATCGGGCAATGTGTCGGTGCCCAATTCCAAGCCGAACAGCTGGGTGGGCATGGCACTGGCCGTTTTCGGGCGAGGCTGTCGGCTGCGACTGACAAAGGTGCGCAACCATTCGCGGTAACGCCACACCACCAGCGCCAACCCGCCAGTCACCAGGCTCCATAGCAGGATTTCCAAGGCTTTAGCGACGTGCCTGAAGGCATCGCTGTTGAGGTTGCCGAGCAAGGCCTGGAGCCAGCGGGGTAGTTTTGCATCGCCATGGCCTTGGTTTCCAACCGGCGCCTTTTCTTCGCCGAACCGATAGCGTGTGACGGTTTCCGGGTTCTTGAACGGTGGCTTTTCCAGCATCGCCTTGATGGATTGGCTGGCGGCCTGGGTACTGAGCGACGTGGGGCCAGGCGGTTCCTGCGCCATGGCAGATGGGCTGAGCTGTAGCAGTGCCAGGCCCACGACCAGCAACAATGCTGGCGCAACACTGCTCAGGCGCTGGCGCAAGCGCCGGAATACCAGCTCCAGGTCCCAGGCCTCCAGGACCGTACGCCGATTGAGGTACAGGCTGAAACCGCAGGCGACGTAGATGGGCTCCCAGAACACCAGCACCATGGCATAGAACGCGTTGCCCAGGTGTTCCAGCCATAGCACGTCCGAGCCCGTTGCCAAGGCCATCCGTTGCCAATCCCAGTCCAGTTCCACGTTTTGCGGGATGAACAGATAGAACAGGGCCATGGCGCCGAACCACAGGCCGATTTCCAGGTGTACACCGATAATCGTCAGCCAGCGTGCGGCCCCGGCATTGCGTTGCAGTAATACCCCCAGGCGCTGTTGGCGTGCACTACCATCGAGGCCTTCAAGTTGGCTGACCGGCAGGGTAAAGCTGCGACTCAGGCTCAGTCGCCGCCAGGTCAGGCTGGCGAACAGTTGCCCCTTGAGCAGGTGCGGCCAATGGCGAACGGCCTGTTTGAGGCTGGGTGTTTCACCAAACAGGGCCTTGGACAGGATGTACAGCGGCAAGCGGTCAAAGGCCGGCTTGAGCCACCAGAACAGGAACATGGCCAGCGACGGGTAACGCCACAGCAGCACAGTGAGCAGCATAAACACCGGCAGGCTTACCAGTGCCCAACTGCCCATCAGCAAGAGGCGGTGTTGCCTGGCCATCAACACACCCAGGTCCATGGCTTCCCAGGCGGTACGCGGGCGAATCATCACGCTGGAATCAGTCAGGCGCATGATGAGTCCGCCCGGCGTATATCAGGTAGGCGGCCACCAGCAACCAGAGCGCGGCGCCCACCAGGTATTTGATCCAGAGGGCAATGCTGGTGGTGGAGGACCAGTAGGCTTCGATAAATGCCGCGATGAGCAGGAGCATCATGACACCGCAGAGCATCCGCACACTTTTACGGGCCGCCAGGCGCAGGGCCTCGCCGCGTGCCAACCGGCCCGGCGCGACCAGTGACCAGCCCAATTGCAGGCCCGCGGCACCGGCCAGGGTGATGGCGGTGAGCTCGAATGCGCCATGGCCAATGGCAAATGACCAGAAGGTCTGGCCAAAGCCAATCTCGGTAAGGTGCCCCGAGACCGCGCCGATGACCAAACCGTTGAAAATCAGGAAGAACACGCTGCCCAGGCCGAACAGCAGGCCGGCCGCAAACGTCTGGAAGGCGATGCCGATGTTGTGCATCACGTAGTAGCCAAACATCATCCAGTCTTCGCTGGCGGCCCGCTCGGCGGCACGGCCCAGGCGGCTGGCCTGGGGGTCGTACATGCTCTGCATTTCAGCTACTTGTTGGGGGCTGACGATGCTGTAGATAAGGTCGGGAAACAGGTAGACCAGCAGCGCTATCCCCACCAGGCTGCCAAAGAACAGCAGGCCGGCGATCAGCACGAAGCGCCACTGCTGGCGTACCAGGCGTGGGAAGTCGGCGAGGATGAACGCCAGCACGTTTGCCGGCAGCTGGCTGCGATGGCGGTACAGTTGTTGGTGGCCGCGCAGCGCCAGTTGTTGCAGCGGGTCTACCAGGTAGCTGCTATAGCCGCGCTCCTGGGCCAGGGCCAGGTGCTGGCACAGGCGTCGGTATTGATGGGGGAAGCCCGCGACATCGGCGGCCTTGGCTTTGCCTTGCTCCAATTGCTTGAGCTGTTCGGCAAAGGCTTGCCATTCTGGCTGGTGGCGGCTTTCAAAAAGGCTCTGCTTCATGTCGGCCCCAACAAGCCACGGGCCACACCGTTGAGCTGCTCCACGGCGCGGGCCGGGGGGACTTGCAGGGGCTCGGCGAGGATCGCGGCCAGCTCATGCACCCGTTCGGCAGAGAGCTCGGCCTGGCGCTCGGCGAAACCGAGGATGGCCCGCTGTTCGCTCAGTTGCAGTGCGAAGGGCAGGCGCAGGGCGGCGGCTTGAGGGATTCGCGGGCGTACCAGCGGCAGTTCGCGGTAGACCACCAGCGTGCCCGCGGCCAGGTCGCCAAGCCGCTTGAAATGCGGGTGTTGCAGGCAACTGATCGCACCGAGGAAGTAACCGAAGGGGAGCATGTCGACAAAGCGCAAAAGGTTGCGGATCAACGACCCCGACCAGCCAATGGGCGTGCCGTCATCCTGTACCACCCGCAGGCCCATCACCTGTTTGCCCGGGGAGCAACCCTGGTTGAGGACTTCGAACAGCACCATGTACCACCAGCTCACCAGAAACAGCAGCAGCGAGCCTAGCCCGACGCCAATGTTGCCAAGCAGCGCCAGGGGCACCAGCAGGATACCCATGATGATTCCACGTACGCCCAGGTCGAACGCAAAGGCCAGTGCCCGGGGTGGCAGGCCGGCAGGACGCAAGGGCAGGTCGATACCTTCCGGCGTCTCGATCTGGTAGTGGGTATCCAAGGGGGTTGATGCCATTGCGATCCTTTGCACCGCGACTAAGAGACACGGATGCTAGCAGTGTCGACGGTGGAAGCAACCCTTCAAGGTTTTGCTGGATATTTATACAGCAAAGGTATCGCTGGCCCCGAACGCCTCGCAGCGCCTAGACTTTGTCGGTCTTCAGCACAGGAATAGCCCGTGACCTCGATTTTCTGGTACGACTATGAAACCACCGGTATCAACCCACGCAATGATCGCCCGCTCCAGGTAGCCGGTATCCGCACTGACCTGGACCTTAACGAGGTCGGTGCGCCGACCAACCTTTATTGCCAGCCCAGCGACGATATCCTGCCCCATCCGGCTGCATGCGCGATCACCGGGATTACCCCGGGCGTCCTTGTGCACAAAGGCCTGGCCGAAGCCGATTTCATGACCCGGGTGCACGCCGAGCTGGCCGCACCAGGCACCTGCGGCGCCGGCTACAACACCCTGCGATTTGACGATGAAATGACGCGCTACAGCCTGTATCGCAACTTTTTCGATCCTTATGCGCGGGAATGGCAGGGCGGAAACAGCCGCTGGGACTTGATCGATGTGATGCGTACGGCCTATGCACTGCGGCCCGAGGGCATTACCTGGCCAGAGCAGGACGGGCGCGTGACGCTCAAACTCGAGCGGTTGACCGAAGCCAACGGTATCGAGCACGGCCAGGCCCACGACGCGTTATCTGATGTGCGTGCGACTATCGCCCTGGCGCGGTTGGTCCGGGAGAAACAGCCCAAGTTGTATGAATGGTTGTTTCAACTGCGCAGCAAGCAGCGGGTCATGGACCAGGTGCGGTTGCTGCAACCGATGGTGCATATCTCCGGGCGCTTTTCTGCCGAGCGCCATTACCTGGGGGTGGTGTTGCCCCTGGCCTGGCACCCGCGCAATCGCAATGCCTTGATCGTCTGCGACCTGGGGCTCGACCCCCAGGGGTTGCTGGACCTGGACGCCGAGACCCTGCGCGAGCGCCTTTACATGCGCCGTGGTGAGTTGGCCGAAGGTGAACTGCCGGTGCCTCTCAAGTTGTTGCATATCAACCGCTGCCCGGTGGTTGCGCCGTTGAAGGTGCTGCGCCCGCAAGATCGCGAGCGTCTGCAATTGGATATGGATACTTTTCAGGCACGGGCGCTGCGGCTAACTGACGCACAAGCAGTTTGGCGTGACAAGTTGGCGGCCATTTACGCCGAGGAAGACTTTGCGGCGAACCAAGACCCGGAGCAGCAGCTCTACGATGGCTTTATTGGCGACCGTGACCGGCGTTTATGTGAACAAGTTCGCATGGCAGAGCCCGCGCAGTTAGCGCGCCAGCAGTGGCCGTTCGATGATCATCGTTTGCCGGAATTATTATTTCGCTACCGTGCGCGTAACTTTCCTGAAACCTTGAACAATGAGGAGCAACAGCGCTGGAAACTTTTCTGTCAGCAACGCTTGTCGGATCCGCAATGGGGAGCACCGAATACCTTGCTGGCATTTAAGCAGGCGCGTGAGGAGTTGGCAGTTAGTGCTACATCGTTTCAGTGCGGGGTACTCGAGCAATGGCAAGACTATGCCGACTCTTTGGCCGCTCGACTGAATCTGTAGGTGGATAACTACAGAATTTCCTGACAATAAAAAACGCCAGCAAGCTGGCGTTTTTAATGTGTCGCATATCGGGTGAAGGCCCGACCAGGCTTAACCCAGCAGGGTAGCCCAACCTTCAACCACATCACCGCCCCACTTGGCTTTCCACTCTTTCAGAGTCTTGTGGTTGCCACCTTTGGTTTCAATCACTTCACCGTTGTGCGGGTTTTTGTACTGCTTGACCTTGCGAGCACGTTTGGTGCCGGTAGTTTTCACAGCGCCGCGTGGTGCTTTAACTTTCGACTCTGGATCCAGCAGCGCGATGATGTCACGCAGGGATTTGGAGTATTCACCCATCAGGGTGCGCAATTTGCCTTCGAATTCCAGCTCGGTTTGCAGCTTGTCGTCTTGGGACAGGTTCTTCAAACGAGCTTGCAGCTCTTTGATGGCTTCTTCGGTGGCGCGGTATTCGTTGATCAGAGACATGTGGACTACCTTATGTAGAACGCTGATTGGCAGGGTGAGTGGCCCAATAATAGTCAGGCAATTTCGCCAAGTAAACATTTAAGACGGTATTTGTGTGAATTACATTGAATGTTTGTGGCAAAGCGATGCAAACGAGTTAATTAGTAGGCGCTGGGCAGAAAGATAATCGCGTTAATTTCCTGTTAACTGCTCGAGTTTGCCTTATACGGTCAAACAGCGATGGTAAAAACCTTACGCGATTAAGGGGTGTTGCCAGGACCAGCACCGCGAATAAGGCGTAAGGAATACTGCAGTTTTTCTGCGCAATCGCTAGAATAGCGGCCTTTGCGAAGTTCTGGAGTTTCCCCCTAATGCGCACTTTTCGGCTGGTGATTGCTTGCCCGGACCGGGTTGGCATCGTTGCCAAGGTCAGTAACTTTCTGGCTTCCCACAATGGCTGGATCACCGAGGCGAGCCATCACTCGGACGATCTCAGCGGTTGGTTTTTCATGCGTCACGAAATTCGTGCCGATACCTTGCCCTTTGGCCTGCAAGCCTTCCGCGAGGCATTTGCGCCTATCGCCGAAGAGTTTTCGATGACCTGGCACATCACCGACACGGAGCAGAAGAAGCGTGTGGTGCTGATGGCCAGCCGCGAATCCCACTGCCTGGCGGACCTGCTGCACCGTTGGCACAGCGATGAGCTGGACTGCGAGATTGCCTGCGTGATCTCCAACCATGACGACCTGCGCAGCATGGTCGAATGGCATGGCATCCCGTACTACCACGTGCCGGTCAATCCCCAGGACAAGGAGCCTGCGTTCGCCGAGGTATCGCGCCTGGTCAAGCAGCACGACGCAGACGTGGTAGTGCTGGCGCGCTACATGCAGATCCTGCCGCCGGAACTGTGCCGTGAATACGCCGGCAAGGTGATCAATATTCATCACAGTTTCCTGCCGTCGTTTGTCGGGGCCAAGCCCTATCACCAGGCTTCCCTGCGCGGCGTGAAGTTGATTGGCGCGACCTGCCACTACGTCACTGAAGAGCTGGATGCCGGCCCGATCATCGAACAGGACGTCGTACGCGTCAGCCACAGCGACAGTATCGAAGACATGGTGCGTTTCGGCCGTGACGTCGAGAAGATGGTGCTGGCCCGTGGCCTGCGTTATCACCTGGAAGATCGCGTGTTGGTGCATGGCAACAAGACCGTGGTGTTCTGACCAACCCGTTGGGTTGAATAAGAAAGGGCCTGGGGGTAAAACTCCCCAGGCCCTTTTTATTTGTAGGATACCCACATGACCGACCCCCTCGATAAAGCCACCTCCAAAGCGCCCGCTACCTTGGGCGAGGGTTGTCTGAGTCGCTACGACCCGGATGCGCTGGATGCTGAGGATGGTACTGATTTCCCCGGGGCTGCCCGCTTGTGGGAACAGCTGCAGCAGGACGAGCCTTGCGCGCCCCCCGAAAAAGACGCTTGAGCAGTGGTTTGCCGACCATCAATAGAAACACCGGTGCGCCGGCCAGCAGGTAGAAGTAATAGGTTACCGCCCGCCAGATCAGAATCGCCGCCGCGGCCGTGGATTTGCCCACCATGGGCGCCAACAGTGCCGCCGAGGTCAGCTCGGCCGCCCCGGCCCCGCCCGGCAACAGGCTGAATTGCCCCGCCGTCAATGCCAGCATCTGGATCAGGAAGCTCCAGGCCCACTGCACATCGCCGCCCAGGCCACGCAGCGCCAGGTACAACACGCTGTAGCGCAGTAACCAATGCAGGCTGGTCAGCGCAAACACCCTTAACAGCGTGTGCCAAGGCAATTTCAGGGTTTGGGTAAAGGCCGCGAGAAAGCGCAGTAACTTGCGCGCCCAGCGGCGGCGGGTGCTGGCGCGTACTTTCAAGGTCTTGAGCGCCAGGCCCGTAAGGCGAATCAGGCGGCGATGAAAGCGCACGACCAGCCAGCCGCTGATGATCCCGCCGACCATCGATACCGCGCTGAGCCCCAGCAGCCACTCCATGCGTGGGTTGAGGCTATGGAACAGCGCATACAAGAGAATGCCCGCCAGCGCACAGAGAAAAAACAGCAAGTCGCTCAACTGGTCCATGGCGAACACTGCGCTGCCATGGGCAGGACGTATGCCATTGCGCGCCAGCAGCGCCATCAGTGTCAGGGGGCCACCGCTGCCCCCGGGCGTAGCGCACATCGCGAACTCGGTCGAGATCACCACGCCAAGGCTTTTGAGCGGCCCCAACTGGCCGCGCTGCTCGCCGAGCAGCAGACGGATGCGCAGGCTGTTGATCAGCCAGCAGCCGATAATCATGGCAAACATCCCCAGCAATTGGGGCAAGGGGAACTGCCGCAGGCGCAACAGGGTTTCGCCGCCGCCCAGCCACACGGGAATCACCAGCGCGATGAGCAGGGCCAGCAATAACCAGATCAGTCGGCTCATGGCTGCGTCGCCAGCCAGGCGGCCTTGGTCTGTGGAGTGCGCCCAGCGTTGAGCAGGCGTTGCAGGGTTTGTAGCCAGGAACGACGAGAAAACTCGTGGCGCATGTCCACCGGGTGCAGCCCCAACCGGATCACCGGGGCGGTCTGCCAGCGCTGCTCCCGTTGATCGCTGAGGACTTTGGACAGGCCGCGGCGCCATGCGCTGCGGGCGCTCCAGACCAGGCCTGGGGCGTCGATGCGTGTGAAGTCAGGCAATCGATAAAGATGCTGTGGGTCGCTGGTGTAGCTCAGCGGCAACTGGCGCAGTGCCTGGCGAGTGCCGTCGCTCATCAACCAGGCGGGGGCGACAAACCCGTGCAGCGGCCAGTCATTGCGCTGGAATACCTCGATGCCGGCGGTAAGCCGCTTTATCGCTTCGGCCTGGGACAGCTGGTAAAACTCGCCTTCATGGGTATAGATACGCCGCATGAACCAGTCTTTTGGTGTACGTGGCCTGGGCTGGTCGTCGCAATGATAGTAGCCGTGCAAGGTCAGTTCATCGCCCCTGGCCACGCGGCTGTCGAGCAAGCGGCGAAAGTCGGCGTGGGCGGCCAGGTCGTCATGGCGATGGAATTCCGGCACCACCAGCCAGGTGATTGGCACGTTGCCCAGCGCATCCACGGCCTGGACAAACGGCCGATAATCAGCCCAGGTGCTCGGTGCTACATCGTGCAACACCAGCATGACCGAACGCTCAGCCATGGGCGAGCATCGGTTTGTGCGTGCCCAGCACGGCGTGATAATGGCCCAGCAGGCTATCGACTACGGTGTCCCACGCATAATGCTGCTCAACGTGCTGCCGCGCCTGGGCGCCCAGGCGTCGGCTGCCGGCACCGAACAGTTCGCGCACCGCGTCAGCCATCGCCTTGGGGTTATTGGGCGCACACAGCAGGCCACAGCGCTCGTCGACAATTTCAGTGAAGGCCCCGGCCGCAACGGCGACGACCGGGATACCACAGGCCATGGCTTCCAGGATCACCAGGCCGAAGGTTTCCTGGTCGCCGCCATGCAGCAAGGCGTCGGCGCTGGCCATCAGCCGGGCGACATGCTGGGCAGGGCGGAAACCATCGACCACGGTGACATTATCCGGCACGTTGGCCGGCATGCCCGAACCCACCAGCAGCAAATGGTAGCCGTCGCCCAGGCGCTTCATGCAATTGAGCAGCACCGGCAGGTTTTTCTCCTTGGAACCGCGCCCGGCGAAGATCAACAATCGGGTGTCTTCGCCAATCCCCAACTCGGCGCGCAGGCCAGGGTCGCGCACGTCGGGGGTGAAGGTCTGCAGGTCCACCCCCAGCGGTTGGACGAAGACATTTCTGACCCCGAGGCCGGTGAGTTTGTCGGCCATCACCTTGCTGGGGGCCAGCACCCGGTCGAAATTCCCGTAGAGCTTGCTGACATAGGCTTCGACGTTGGGCGTAAACCAGGGCCCCATGCGGTTGCTTACCAGCAGCGGCAGGTCGGAGTGGTAAAAGCCGATGACGGGCACGTCCAGCTGGCGCCGGGCATCGAGCGCGGCCCAGGCGGTGAGGTAGGGGTCGCCGACTTCGATAAGATCGGGCTGTAGATCGTGCAGCACATTTCGCCAGGGCGCCAAGCGGAGGGGGAAGCGATAGCCCTTGCCAAATGGCAGGGCAGGCGCCGGCACCTTGAAGATCCCGTCGTGCTCGCTCAAGTGAGCGCCAGGCACCAGCAGGCTATGGCGAATCCCAGGCTTGAGCGCCAGGCGCCGGTGCTTGGCGTCGAGATAAGTGCGTACGCCGCCACTCGCCGGGGCGTAGAACATGGTTATGTCAGCGATATGCACGATAAACATCCCTCCGATCCATTGCTCTCATTAACGTGGACCTGAGACGCGCAGAGATGTTCGATTGGGATTGATGCCGTGCTGCATGGTCAAGTTTGAAATGCTGGCGAATGTCGGAAGGGGGGCAAGCCCCCTCCCACATTTTGACTGAGTACCGCCAGCCCCCTCTGTCTATCAGATACGGAAGCTGCCCACCAATTGCTTCAGGCGTGACGCTTGCCGTTCCAGGTCCGAGCAGGCGCGCAGTGTCGATTGCAGGTTTTCCACGCCTTCCTGGTTGAGTGTGTTGATCTCGGTGATATCCATATTGATCGACTCCACCACCGAAGTCTGTTCTTCGGTGGCAGTGGCAACCGACTGGTTCATGCCGTCGATCTCGCCAATACGCTGGGTCACGCTGTTCAAGCGCTCGCCGGCCAGGTTGGCGATTTCCACGCTGTCCAGGCTGTGGCGTTGGCTTTCACTCATGGTGCTTACCGAATCTCGCGCGCCGACCTGCAGCTCCTCGATCATCTTCTGCACCTGTTGCGCCGACTCCTGGGTGCGGTGGGCCAGGTTGCGCACTTCATCGGCCACTACCGCAAAGCCGCGTCCGGCTTCTCCGGCACGTGCCGCTTCGATGGCCGCGTTGAGCGCCAGCAGGTTGGTTTGCTGGGAAATGCTGGTGATCACTTCAAGAATCTGGCCGATATTCACCGTCTTGCTATTAAGTGCTTCGATATTGCTGCTCGAGGCGCTGATCATGCTCGACAGCTGCGTCATCGCCTTGATATTGCGTTCAACCACCTGTTGGCCGTCTTCGGCCAAGTGGCGTGCATCGCTGGCCTGGTTGGAGGCTTGGGCGGCGTTGCGGGCGATCTCCTGGGCGGCGGCACCCAGTTGGTTGATGGCGGCGGCGACGCTGTTGGTGCGGTTGGCCTGTTCGTCCGAGTTGACCATCGACGAGTTGGAGGCGCTGACCACGCGCAGCGCCACTTCATTGACCTGCTCGGTGGCCGAAGACACTTCGCGAATCGAGGTATGGATGCGCTCGACGAAGCGGTTGAAGGCATTGCCGAGGGTGCCGAACTCATCATTGTTCTGGATGACCAGGCGTCGGGTCAGGTCGCCCTCGCCGTCGGCGATGTCTTGCATGGCACGGGTCATCAGGTGCAGCGGTTGCAGCAAGACACGAATCAACATGCCCAGCAGGGCGATGATGATCACCACCGCGATGATCGTGGCGATCACGGCCGAGGTGCGAAACTCACTGAGCATGGCGAACGACTTGGCTTTATCCACCGACACACCCAGGTACCAGTTCACCGATGGCAGGCCCTTGATCGGGGTGAAGGTCACGATGTTGGTTTTGCCGTCGGCTTGTACTTCGCTGAAATCGCCGCTGATCTTCGGCGTGTCCTTTGGGTACACGTCAGCCAGGGTCTTCATCACCAGGGTTTTGTCCGGGTGCACCAGCACCTTGCCATCGGCGCTGACCAGGAACGCATAACCCATGCCGCCGAAGTCCAGCGCACCAATGTTATCCACCAGGGTTTGCAGACTGAGGTCGCCGCCTACCACGCCGATGCTCTGGCCGGCCTTGGCGCTGGGGGTGGCTACAGAAATGATCAGTTGACCGGTGGCTGCGTCGATATAGGGTTCGGTCAGGGTTGAGCCGTTGCTGGCCTGGGCGCCCTTGTACCAGGGGCGAACACGCGGATCGAAGCCGTCGGGCATCTTTGTATCAGGGCGGATGGTGAAAGTGCCCTGGCTGTCGCCGACGTAGGTTGCCATGAATGAAGAGGTCAACGCTTTCTGTTCCAGCAGGCTGGCGACCACGGACGGTTCAGGGTTGATGGCAATATTTTGTGCTGCGTTTTCCACCAGGGCGATACGCCCGGTGAGCCAGGTCTGGATATTACCGGCGGTGACGTCGCCCATTTCATGCAGGTAGTTATTGAGATCGTCGCGAATCGCATTGCGTTGCAGGTAGTCGTTGTAGAGGGTGAACAACGCGAAGGCGGCGATGACGATAAGGGAGGCTGCAAGCAGGATTTTGTGGCTGAAGCGCAGATTTTTATTCATGGCTTGTAGGGTCCGCTAAGGTCTTAATATCCGAGGCGCGTCCTGGACGGGAGGCGCAAAATGGCAGCGTCAAAAAAGGTGTGGTATTTCTGGTGAATAACTCCGTTGGTCCATATCGGAATTATCTGACCATTTTTTAGTCTTTGTCGGGCTTACATCCGTCTATATCGACCTCGCGGCACTAAAGATTAACCAAAGGTGACGAAATGCCTGACTCCACACAACTGCTTATCGGTGCCGGCCCAGACGGCCAGCCCATCGCCCAGTCCATGCGCCTGGCCAACCGTCATGGGTTGATCGCCGGCGCCACGGGCACCGGCAAGACCGTCACCTTGCAGCGCCTGGCCGAAGCCTTCAGTGATGCGGGTGTGGCGGTGTTCGCCGCCGACATCAAGGGCGACCTTTGCGGGCTGGGCGCCGCTGCCAATCCGCAGGGCAAAGTCGCCGAGCGGATTGCCGGCATGCCATTCCTTGGCTACAAGGCCCAGGCGTACCCGGTCACCCTTTGGGATATCCATGGCCAGTCCGGTCACCCGCTGCGCACCACCATCAGCGAAATGGGCCCGTTATTGCTTGGCAGCCTGTTGGAGCTCACCGACAGCCAGCAATCGGCGCTCTATGCGGCCTTCAAGGTGGCGGACCGCGAAGGCCTGTTGCTGCTGGACCTCAAGGATCTTAAGGCTCTGCTCAACCACCTGCGCTATCACCCGGAACTGCTGGGCGACGACGCGGCCTTGATGACCACGGGCTCCAGCCAGGCGCTGTTGCGGCGCCTGGCGGTATTGGAGCAGCAAGGCGCTGAAGCCCTGTTTGGCGAGCCTGCCCTGCAACTCGAAGATATTCTGCAGCCCGCCAGCGATGGCCGTGGGCGCATCCACCTGTTGGACGCCAGCCGCCTGGTGCATGAAGCGCCGAAGGTGTACGCGACCTTCCTGTTGTGGCTGCTGGCGGAGTTGTTCGAACGGTTGCCGGAACGCGGCGATGCCGACAAACCGTTGTTGGCGCTGTTTTTCGACGAGGCCCATTTGTTGTTCGCCGATACGCCCAGAGCCTTGCAGGAGCGCCTGGAGCAAGTGGTGCGCTTGATCCGCTCCAAAGGTGTCGGCGTGTACTTCGTCACCCAATCGCCGGGCGACCTGCCCGATGCGGTGCTGGCGCAACTGGGCCTGCGTATCCAGCACGGTTTGCGCGCCTTTACCGCAAAAGAACAGAAATCCCTGCGGGCGGTGGCGGATGGTTTTCGGCCCAACCCGGCGTTCGATAGCTTGTCGGTGCTGACAGAGCTGGGCACCGGTGAGGCGTTGGTAGGCACCTTGCAGGAAAAAGGCACGCCAGAAGTCGTCCAGCGTGTTTTGGTTGCCCCCCCGCAATCGCGGATCGGGCCGCTCAGCGAAGCCGAACGCGCGGCCCTGGTCGCCAGTTCGCCGCTGCTGGGGCGCTATGACAAGCCGGTTGATCGTGAGTCGGCCTATGAGGTGCTGATGGCGCGCAAGGAACTTGGGTCTACTGGCGAGACTGCACCGACCGCCGAAGAGCCGAGTTTTACCGACAGGGCCGGTGCATTCCTCGGCACCACCGCCGGCAAGGCGTTGAAGTCAGCGATGCAGCAAGCCGCCAATCAGATGGGGCGCCAGTTGGTGCGTGGCTTGCTGGGTTCGCTGCTGGGCGGCAGCAAGCGCAAATAGCGATTCAGGGCTTGGGCCGGGCATGGGCGGCCAGCCGCTCCAGCGCTGCGCGCAGGCCCGGGTCGCTGATCCCTTCGGCCGTTGCCTGCAGGGTTTCGGCCGCATTTACCGACAGGTCCAGCGTGTGTCCCACCGTGCGCTGCGGTACGGCGGGCGGCTGTACCTTGAATTGAATACGCGTCAAACCGGCGAATTCATCGAATACCATCAATTGCCGCTGCAAGCGTTTTTGCTGGTAGCGCAGACGGGTCGCCCAATGGCCGTCGGTCACAATTAACAGCAGGTTGCCTTCACGCCAGGACGCCACGTGGCAGTGTTCACGGGCGGCTGGTTGCAGTTGGCTTTCAAGCAGGCGTTGCAAATGGCCCAAGCGTTGCGCCTGGCCGAAGATGGCTTTCAACGGCTTGGCTTCGCGGAGCAACACGCCGGGAGCGCGGGCTGTAAGAGGGCGAAATGCCATGTCTGGACACCTTAAGTAACAGAGCGCTCATCTTAACAGAAAGCGCCGGTACGGCCCCAAGCCATGCATCTGCAGGGCTTTTCCCATGAAATCAATAGGTAACTTCTTCACTTCATGGGTTGAAGTTCCAGCAAAAGCCCTTATTTTAAACAAGCCCTCTCACAGGCCCATGCCAGCATCGGGGAACAACGCCACTTTCCTCACCCACGATTCAGGGTAGAATGCGCGTTCGCATGCGGCCGTGAGGGCTGCTCGGGCCACTGACGGTGCGCCCTCCATCCCTATGTGTGGAAGAACCTGCCGATATGTTTGCGCCTTTGTTAAAGAAACTTTTTGGAAGCAAGAATGAGCGCGAAGTCAAACGCATGCTCAAGACGGTGCAGCTGGTCAATGCCTTCGAAGAGCAGATGGTTGCCCTGTCGGACGAGCAATTGCGCGCCAAGACCGAAGAGTTCAAGGCCCGCATAGCCAAAGGTGAAACCCTCGACAAGCTGCTCCCCGAAGCCTTCGCGGTCGCCCGTGAAGCCGGTAAGCGTGTGATGGGCATGCGCCACTTCGACGTGCAGTTGATTGGCGGCATGACCTTGCATGAAGGCATGATTGCCGAAATGCGTACCGGTGAAGGCAAGACCCTGGTCGCCACCCTGGGTGTCTATCTCAACGCGCTGTCCGGCAAGGGCGTGCACGTTGTGACGGTGAACGACTACCTGGCTCGCCGGGACGCCAACTGGATGCGCCCGCTGTATGAATTCCTCGGCCTGACCGTCGGCGTGGTAACGCCGTTCCAGCCGCCGGAAGAGAAGCGCGCCGCCTATGCCGCCGACATCACCTACGGCACCAACAACGAATTCGGTTTCGACTACCTGCGCGACAACATGGCGTTCAGCATGGAAGAAAAATTCCAGCGCGAACTCAACTTTGCCGTGATCGACGAAGTCGACTCCATCCTCATCGACGAAGCCCGTACCCCGCTGATCATCTCCGGCCAGGCCGAAGACAGCTCGCGCCTGTACACCGAGATCAACAAGTTGATCCCGCGCCTGGAGCAGCACATCGAGGAAGTGGAAGGCGTGGTGACCAAAGAAGGTCACTTCACCATCGACGAGAAGACCCGCCAGGTCGAACTCAACGAAGCCGGTCACCAGTTCGTCGAAGAGATGCTGACCCAGATCGGCGAGCTGGCCGAAGGTGAAAGCCTGTACTCGGCGCACAACCTGGGCCTGTTGACCCACGTGTATGCCGGCCTGCGCGCCCACAAGCTGTTCCATCGCAACGTCGAATACATCGTCCAGGACGGCCAGGTCGTGCTGGTCGACGAACACACCGGCCGTACCATGCCGGGTCGTCGCCTGTCCGAAGGCCTGCACCAGGCCATCGAAGCCAAGGAACACCTCAACATCCAGGCTGAAAGCCAGACGTTGGCGTCCACTACTTTCCAGAACTACTTCCGTTTGTACAACAAACTGTCCGGCATGACCGGTACGGCCGACACCGAAGCGTTCGAATTCCATCAGATCTACGGTCTGTCGGTGGTGGTCATCCCGCCGAACAAGCCGCTGGCCCGTAAAGACTACAACGACCTGGTGTTCCTGACCGCCGAAGAGAAATACGCGGCGATCATCAATGACATCAAGGATGGCATGGCCAAGGGCCGTCCGATCCTGGTGGGTACCGCCACCATCGAGACCTCCGAGCACGTGTCCAACCTACTGAACAAGGAAGGCATCGAGCACAAGGTCCTCAACGCCAAGTTCCACGAGAAAGAAGCCGAGATCATCGCCCAGGCCGGTCGCCCAGGCGCGCTGACCATCGCCACCAACATGGCCGGTCGTGGTACCGACATCCTGTTGGGCGGTAACTGGGAAGTGGAAGTGGCCTCGCTCGACAACCCGACCCCCGAGCAGATCGCCCAGATCAAGGCTGACTGGCAGAAACGCCACCAGGCTGTGCTCGAATCCGGTGGCTTGCAGGTGATCGCGTCCGAGCGTCACGAATCGCGTCGTATCGACAACCAGCTGCGTGGCCGTGCCGGTCGCCAGGGAGACGCCGGTTCCAGCCGTTTCTACCTGTCGCTGGAAGACAGCCTGATGCGCATCTTCGCCTCGGACCGCGTGAAGAATTTCATGAAGGCCCTGGGCATGCAGTCCGGTGAAGCGATCGAGCACCGCATGGTGACCAACGCCATCGAGAAGGCCCAACGCAAGGTCGAAGGCCGCAACTTCGACATTCGTAAGCAATTGCTCGAGTTCGATGACGTCAACAACGAACAGCGTAAAGTGATCTATCACATGCGTAACACGTTGCTGGCCGCCGACAATATTGGCGAGACCATCGCCGATTTCCGTCAGGACGTGCTTAATGCCACCGTCAGCGCGCACATCCCGCCACAGTCCCTGCCTGAGCAGTGGGATGTCGCCGGCCTGGAAGCCGCGTTGAAGAGCGACTTTGGCGTCGACCTGCCGGTTCAGCAGTGGCTGGACGAAGACGATCACCTGTACGAAGAAACCCTGCGCGAAAAACTGATGGCCGAGTTGTTGGCCGCGTACAACGAAAAAGAAGAGCAGGCGAGTGCCGAAGCACTGCGCACCTTCGAGAAGCAAATCGTACTGCGCGTGCTGGACGACCTGTGGAAAGACCACCTGTCGACCATGGACCACCTGCGTCACGGCATCCACCTGCGTGGCTACGCCCAGAAGAACCCGAAGCAGGAGTACAAGCGCGAGTCGTTCACCTTGTTCTCCGAGCTGCTGGATTCGATCAAGCGCGATTCGATCCGCGTGCTGTCCCACGTTCAGGTGCGTCGCGAAGACCCGATCGAGGAAGAGGCACGCCTGCGTCAGGAAGCCGAGGCACTGGCTGCGCGCATGCAGTTCCAGCATGACGAAGCACCGGGCCTGGAAGCGCCTGAGGCGTTGGGCGAAGAGGTCGATGTGGCCCTGGCGCAAACCCCGGTGCGCAACGATCAGAAGCTGGGCCGCAACGAACTGTGCTGGTGCGGTTCGGGCAAGAAGTTCAAACACTGCCACGGCGAAATCAACTAAGATTTTCGCCTGACGCTGCAACACCCCGCGCCGCGACCGGCACTAGCCGTCGCGGCGTTTTGCCATTAATTCCCACCGTCGACCGCGACGGCACAGACATCACCTATTTTTGAGGAGCGCATTCATGGCTGTTGGTCTTGGTCCTTTGCCCACATTGCACCCGGTTGCCGGTTTTGAGCTCGGTATCGCCTCGGCCGGCATCAAGCGCCCGGGGCGCAAAGATGTGGTAGTGATGCGTTGTGCTGAAGGCTCGACCGTAGCGGGTGTGTTCACCCTCAATGCCTTCTGCGCTGCGCCGGTGATCCTGGCCAAGCAACGCGTGGCCGGCACGATCCGTTACCTGCTGACCAACACCGGCAATGCCAACGCCGGCACCGGCGAGCCGGGCCTGGTGGCCGCGGCGCGCACCTGCGCCAAGCTGGCCCAACTGACCGGCGTGGACGCCAGCCAAGTGCTGCCGTACTCCACCGGCGTGATCGGTGAGCCGCTGCCTGTGGAAAAAATCGAAGGCGCCCTGCAAGCCGCGCTGGATGACCTGTCTGTGGATAACTGGGCGGCTGCGGCCACTGGCATCATGACCACCGACACCTTGCCAAAAGGCGCAAGCCGCCAGTTTGTGCACGACGGCGTGACCGTTACCGTGACCGGTATCAGCAAGGGCGCGGGCATGATCCGCCCGAACATGGCCACCATGCTCGGCTATATCGCCACCGATGCCAAAGTCTCCCGCGACGTGCTGCAGAGCCTGATCCTGGACGCGGCCAACAAGTCGTTCAACCGCATCACCATCGATGGCGACACCTCGACCAACGACTGCTGCATGCTGATTGCTACCGGCCAGGCCGACCTGCCGCCCATCACCGAAGCCAGCGGCCCGCTGTTCGCGGCGTTGAAGCAGGCGGTGTTTGAAGTGTGCATGGACGTGGCCCAGGCCATCGTGCGCGACGGCGAAGGCGCAACCAAGTTCGTGACGGTTGAAGTCAACGGCGGCGGCAACCATCAGGAATGCCTGGACGTGGGCTACACCGTGGCGCACTCGCCGCTGATCAAGACCGCGCTGTTTGCCTCGGACCCGAACTGGGGCCGTATCCTGGCGGCTGTCGGTCGTGCCGGCGTGCCGGATCTGGACGTGAGCAAGATCGACGTGTTCCTCGGCGACGTGTGCATCGCCAGCCGGGGTGCCCGCGCCGAAACCTACACCGAAGCCCAGGGCTCGGCGGTGATGCAGCAGGAAGAAATCACCATCCGCATCGAATTGGGGCGCGGCGCGTGCAGCGAAACCATCTGGACTACCGACCTGTCCCACGAGTACGTGAAGATCAATGCGGAATACCGTACCTGATACCAAGAGGAAACTGGCGGTGAAACGAGTGCATGTAGCAGCAGCGGTGATCCGCGGTGTCGATGGCAGGATCCTGCTGGCGCGCCGTGCCGATACCCAGCATCAGGGCGGGCTCTGGGAGTTTCCCGGCGGCAAGGTGGAGGCCGATGAGTCGGTCGCCACGGCCTTGTCACGAGAACTGCAGGAAGAGCTGGGTATCCAGGTCACTGCGGCGCGGCCGTTGATCAAGGTGCAACATGATTACCCGGACAAGCAGGTATTGCTGGATGTCTGGGAAGTCTCGGCCTTTACCGGCGAGCCCCATGGTGCCGAAGGGCAGCCGTTGGAATGGGTGACGCCACGGGACCTGTTCAACTATGCGTTCCCGGCGGCGAATGCGCCGATTGTTGCCGCTGCGCGCTTGCCCGCCGAGTACCTGATCACCCCGGGCGAGCTGGAAACCCCGACGCTGTTGCGCGGCATCCAGAAGGCCATTGCAGGGGGGATCAAGCTGGTTCAACTGCGTGCGCCCAACGGCTACGACCCCAAATACCGTGACTTGGCGGTGGATGCGGTTGGCCTGTGTGCCGGCAAGGCGCAATTGATGCTCAAGGGGCCGTTCGAGTGGCTGGGGGATTTTCCTGCTGCCGGCTGGCACATGACCTCGGCGCAATTGCGCAAATACGCGAGCAAGGGCCGCCCGCTGCCGAAGGACCGCTGGTTGGCGGCTTCTTGCCACAATGCTGAAGAGCTGGCGCTGGCAGAGATGATGGACGTGGACTTTGTCACGCTGTCGCCGGTGCAGCCGACCCAGACCCATCCGGATGCGCAGCCGTTGGGTTGGGAGCAGGCGGCGCAGTTGATTGCCGGGTTCAGTAAACCGGTGTTTCTGCTGGGCGGGGTTGGGCCTGCGCAGCGGGAGCAGGCCTGGGAAGCCGGGGCGCAAGGTGTAGCTGGGATTCGGGCTTTCTGGCCTGAGGCTTGATGGTGCCCTGAGGGGCCCTATCGGGAGCAAGCCCCCTCCCACACTTGAATGTATTCACAATTCAAAATGTGGGAGGGGGCTTGCCCCCGATAGGCATGGGTATCTACACAACTCTGACGTAGCAACTATCAGTAACCACGATGCGAAGCGAGCCGCTCTTGATCTTGATCTGCTTTTGATCTTGATCTTAGGCGCCCCGTTAAACCACGCTGGCCGGAATTCGACAGGGATTTGGGGGGTAAACCGGCAGGGATGCCGGTTTAGCCGCCCCGCGCCATGGATGGCGCGTGGCGGCGGCCCCCCCAAATCCCTGGCGGATTACGGGCACACCGAGCCTAGGCGAGGTGCCGAGTGGTGGGGCAAGAGCCCTTTGGTTACTTTGGGGCTCTTTTCCAAAGTGACCCGCTGTCAGAGCGGAACCCTAAGTGGCCGTTACCGCAGGAATGGATATGTACCCGGCATAGCTGTGTCGCCTGTCAGGCCGCCTTCGCGAGCAAGCCCGCTCCCACAGTTTGATTGCGGGGTGTCAGGTAGATTGGCATCGGCTGGCAGGCCGTCATCGCAGGCAAGCCAGCTCCCACATTTGGATCGCGGTGCGTCAGCTAGATCAGCGTCGGCTGTCAGCCCGTCACGGGAGCAAGCTCCCTCGCCACAGATTTAGCCTCGTGCCGAAGTTGTGTAGATACCCATGCCCCGATAGGGCCTTGCCAGTCACCCGATAAATCTCAGTGTGGCTTGGCAGCGGCCTGCCATAACACTTCGGCAACAC
Source organism: Pseudomonas libanensis (assembly GCF_001439685.1). Lineage (GTDB taxonomy): Bacteria > Pseudomonadota > Gammaproteobacteria > Pseudomonadales > Pseudomonadaceae > Aquipseudomonas > Aquipseudomonas libanensis. The sequence continues at coordinate 191,646 of NZ_JYLH01000013.1, read as the reverse complement.
CTTGGCGCCGGGCAATCACCCTGGCCGCCACAAACAGCAAGTCAGACAACCGATTGATATACGCCAAACCCACCCCTTCCAACGGCTCCAGCGCATTCAACTGCTGACACCGCCGCTCCGCACTGCGCGCCAGGCTGCGGCACACATGAGCTTGGGCGATCAGCGCCGAACCACCGGGCAGGATGAAGTTCTCCAGCGGCCCCACTTCTTCGTTCCAGCGATCAATCGCCGCTTCCAGCCGATCCACCTCCGCCGCGTTCAGTGCCTTGTACACCGGCATCGCCAGCTCACCGCCGAGATCGAACAGACGATGCTGGCACGGCGTGAGCACTTCAATCACATCATTTAAGGCCGGGTGCTTGCCGCTTTGTTCTTCCAGGTTGGCCAGCAACAGGCCCAACTGGCTGTTCAGCGTATCCACCTCGCCGATCGCCTCCACGCGCGGGTGGTCCTTGGGCACGCGGCGGCCGTCACCGAGGCCGGTTTCGCCCTTGTCGCCGGTACGGGTGTAGATTTTCGACAGGCGAAAGCCCATGGTCAGTGCTCCAGTTGGGTGAGTGCTGTGGGGGACAATTGGCTGCCGGCCAGGGGCAGGCGCAAGGTAAAGCAGGTGCCTTGGCCCGGGGTGGAATGCACCTCCATCTGGCCCTTGTGGTTGTTGGTGATGATGAAATACGACACCGACAACCCAAGCCCGGTGCCCTGGCCGATTTCCTTGGTGGTGAAGAACGGTTCGAAGGTGCGCTTGCGCACGTTTTCGCTCATGCCGATGCCGTTGTCTTCCACCTGTATTTCTGCCCACGGCGGGTTGAGGCGGGTGCGCAGGATAATACGCCCCGGCTCGCTGTCATCTTCGCGCAGGTGAATGGCTTGGGCGGCGTTTTTCAGCAGGTTGAGCAGCACTTGCTCCAGCTCGTTGGCGGTGCCGGGCACAGGGCCTAATTGCGGGTCGAACTGACGGATGATCGCCTGGCCCTTGAAGTCGAAGCCGATGGTCAGGTCGAAGTCGTTACCGGCGATTTCCACGGCTTGGTCGATCAGGGCCGGCAAGTCGCAGGGGGCCATCTGGCGATTACTGCGGCGGCTGAAACTGAGCATATGGGTGACGATTTTCGCCGCCCGCGCCCCGGCCTGCTGAATACCGTCGAGCAACTGCGGCACTTCGCGGCCTTGCAGGTAACGATTGACCGTGTCCAGCTCGATGCCCACCTGCTCGGCGTACTCCAGGTTCTTGGGCAGCTCCGGGGACAGGCGGCGACGGATGTTCTGCACGTTATGCAGGATCGCGCCCAGTGGGTTGTTGATCTCGTGGGCCATGCCGGCGGCCAGGCCACCCACCGAGAGCATTTTTTCCGACTGCACCATCATTTCTTCCAGGGACAGGCGTTGGGTGATGTCGTCGATTCGGATCACCACGCCACGCCCGGCACCACCCATCAATGGGTAAAACGTCAGGGCGTAATGCTTGGGTTCATCGTCCTTGATCCAGGTGACCCGCTCGATCCGCTCCACCGTATGTTGCTCCACGGTAGCCTTGATTTGCGGCAGGTACGGCTTGAGCGGCTGGAAGGCCAGGAAGATCGGCTGGTTCAGGGCTTCGTCCAGACGCGTGCCGGAAAGGGCGCTGGCTTCCTGGTTCCACTGGGTGACATAGAGCTGTTCATCCAGGGCAATCAGCGCCGAGGGCATCGAGTCGATAATGCTGTTGAGGTAGTTCTGGAAGCCCGTGAGCTTTTTCTCGATCTTGCTGCGCACCTGGACTTCCAGTTCCAGCTTACGGTTGGTATGCCGGGTCTCTTCGGCCAGCCCCTGGGCCTGGTCGTAAGCGGCCTGGGAGTCGTCACGCGCACGCTTGAGCTGCTGCTCGCGGGCTTCGATACGCGACAACATGGTGTTGAAGGCTTCGGCCAGGCTGCCGATCTCGTCATGGTTGCCACGCCCGGCGCGCAGGGCGTAGTTCTCTTCACGGGTGACCTGCCGGGACAGTTCTTCCAGCTCATGGATGGGCCGTGTGATCAGACGTTTGATTTGCCGGGCGATGACCAGCCACAACAGCACACTGAAAATCAGGATGCCCAGGCTTGCGGTCAGCGTGCCGGTATAGAAGGCCACCGGTAGCTCACTGCTGGCCACCAGCAGTAAATGCCCGGAAGGCTGGGTGCCGCGGGGCAGGGTGATGACTTGGTTGCTGCGAAACTCGGTCAGGCGCCAGGCCTCGATATGCCGGTAATTGTCCGGCAGGTGCAGGCGGTCGCCGTGCTGCATCTGCGCCAGACGGTTGCCTTCACCGTCGTACAGGGCGGCGGCGCGCAGGGGGGAGTAGCTGGTCAGTTCATTGAGCAGCGCCTCGGCCTTGGCCGGGGATTCGAGCGCCTCGGCGGCGAGCGATGGGTTGGACACCAGTCGTCCAATGGCCTGCAATGCCTGGGGCGCCATGCTTTCCTGGGAGATCCAGTAGGCGGCGCTGATAAACGTGAGGTTGGCCACCAGCAACACCGTGGTCAATAGCACCAGCAGGGCCACCAGCAGTTTCTGCCCTACCGGTAGATTTTCAAGACGCTGGCGCAGTGGCATCAGGGTTTTCCCAGGTGATAGACAGGTAGGCAGGGTAGCGCGTGCCTCAGTCGCTGGCCAATCCGCGTGCGAGCAAATGCTCCACCAGCCGCGCTTGCAGCTGTTGCAGATGCGGCAATACCAACCGGTGGCGGGCCGCGGCCTGGCAAGCGTAGCCCAGCAGGTAGCTGATCTCGGTACGCCGGGCGTTGGCGACATCCTGATACATGGACGAGTAATTAGCGGCGGTGGCCAGGATCACACGCTCCACTTCGTTGTGCAGGTCCTGTGCCGCCGCAGGCTGGCCGCAGCACTCCAGCAGTTCGGCCAGTTCGGCGCAGAGCGTGGCGACCTCACACTGATGGTCTTGCAAGCCGCCGTTGCGGCATTGGTAAAGCACGGTCAACGGGTTGATGGCGCAATTGAGCGCCAGCTTGCGCCACAGCCGCGTGAGGATATCGGTGGCCCATTCGTGAGGAATGCTCGCAGCTTGCAGGTCGTCCAACCATAGCGGTGGGGTAGGGTGGTTTGCGTCGCCCAGCCAGGTGTAGCCATGGCCGGCAAACACTACCCGCCAATCGCCATCGCGAAATGCGCCTTCGGTGCTGGACGCATAGATGCAGCGGGCCGACGGCACTTGTGCCGCCACGGCGTCCTGGCTGCCGAGACCGTTCTGCAGCAGGATCAGTTCGGCATCCGGCGCCAGTCGAGGTTGCAACTGGGCGATAGCGCGTTGGGCGTCGTAGGCTTTGCATGCCACCAGCAGCCGATGAATCGGCTCCGGGCTTTCGGCTGTTTCGCCAATCACCGCATAGGTGTGTTCCACACCGTGCTCAACCAGGGTCAGGCCCTGGCCGGCGCGATAGCTGGCCAGGCGCGCCTCATTACGCAGTATCAGCCTGACCGGTACGCCGGCACGCGCCAGCCGCGTGGCCCAGAGGGTGCCCAGGCTGCCAGCGCCGAGAATATGCCAGGGGGTCGACATCAGTTTTTGCTCCGTAGGGTCGCTCACAGTGAACGGGGCGAAAGAACCGCTATAATGCCTCGGCATTTTAGCTCGGGCGCGCTCCATCTTTACTGAGCCCGCCCCTTATATTGGAGAAATCACATGCCTTCGTTCGACGTGGTATCTGAACTGGACAAACACGAAGTCACCAACGCCGTCGAGAACGCCGTCAAGGAACTGGACCGTCGCTATGACTTGAAAGGCAAGGGCAGCTTCGAATTCAAGGAAAAGGAACTGACCGTCAACCTGACCGCTGAAGCCGATTTCCAGCTGGAAGCGATGATCGAGATCCTCAAGCTGGCCCTGGTCAAGCGCAAGATCGACGTGCAGTGCCTTGAAGTCAAGGACGCCTACGCCTCCGGCAAGCTGATGAAGCAGGAAGCCGTGCTCAAGGAAGGCATCGACAAGGAGCTGGCGAAGAAGATCGTCGCGCATATCAAGGATGCCAAGCTGAAAGTCCAGGCCGCCATCCAGGGCGAGCAGGTGCGTGTCACCGGCAAGAAGCGCGACGACCTGCAAGAAGCCATCGCGGCCCTGCGCGCCAAGACCTTCGACATGCCGCTGCAGTTCAATAACTTCCGCGACTGATGGCACTTTGGGGAACCTGTGGGTGTTTTTGACGTCCCACGCCCCAGACTCAGCGCCTACAATTGAGCCCTACGGGGCTCAATTGCGTTTTCAGGCAGTCAATCAAGCCGCATATCCGCAAAAACAGGAGAAGCTACATGGATTTAAACGCAGAAGTGGATCATTTGATCAAGACGTCCCAGTCCTGGATCCCGATGATCATGGAATACGGCAGCCGTGTATTGCTGGCCATGCTGACCCTGGCCATCGGCTGGTGGCTGATCAACAAACTGACCCATCGCGTGGGCCGCTTGCTGGCGGTACGCAACGCTGACCTGGCGCTGCAGCACTTCATTACCAGCCTGGCGAACATCGTGCTCAAAGTCATGCTGGTAGTCAGCGTGGCCTCGATGATCGGTGTGGAAACCACTTCGTTCGTCGCCGCCATTGGTGCCGCAACCCTGGCGATCGGCCTGGCATTGCAAGGCAGCCTGGCCAACTTTGCCGGTGGCGTGTTGATCCTGCTGTTCCGCCCGTTCCGCATTGGCGACTGGATCGAAGCCCAAGGCACCTCCGGCACCGTCGACAGCATCCAGATTTTCCACACCGTGCTGCGTACCGGCGACAACAAGACGGTGATCCTGCCCAACGGCATCCTGTCCAACGGCATCATCACCAACACCAACCGCCAGCCAACCCGCAAGGTGGTGTTTGATGTCGGTGTGGATTACGAGGCAGACCTGCAAAAAGCTCGCGAAGTGCTGCTGGAACTGGCCAAGGACCCACGCGTGCTGGCTGATCCTGCACCGGTGGCGGTGGTTTCGACCCTGGGCGACAGCTCCATTACGGTTTCCCTGCGCTGCTGGACCAGTACCCCGGATTATTGGGACGTGATGTTCATGTTTAATGAACTGGCGCGTGATCGTTTGAAAGCAGCGGGGATTGATATTCCGTTTCCGCAGCGGGTTATTCGTGTGATGCAGGAAAGTGCGGCGAAATAATTTGGCGCTAGGCTGTCGAACTTGGTCGATAGGTCAGCTTCGGTAAACTAGTTACTTAGCTTGCTAGTTGTTTTTTTGGTTGAAACAAAACTGCAATAAAAAAGCCGCTCCTTGTTTAAACAGGGAGCGGCTTTTTTGTTCAAGGCCGAAGCCTTAAGCCATCATTGTAATTAAACAGACGATTACAAGATGTTCAGCGGGTAGTTCGCGATCAGACGCAGTTCGTCGATAGAAGGCGAACCGTAGTAAACGCCATCACCGGAGCGGTAAGTCGCTTGGCGCAGACGCAGGCTGAGGTCTTTAGCCGGGCCGCTCTGAATCACGTACTTGGCTTCGATGTCGCGTTCCCACTCTTTGCCGTTGCTGGTCGTGCCAGTGTTGGCGCCGCTACCGGTAACGTAACGAGTCATGAAGCTCAGGCCAGGAATGCCGAAGGTCGCCATGTTGATGTCGTAACGCGCCTGGTAGGACTTCTCGCCTTCGGCGTTGAAGTCGGAACGGGCGATGGAGTTGGCCAGGAATACCGTGCCGCCGCCGTCTACGCCGTAGCCGTAGTCGCCGTCACCGGTAACCTTCTGGGCTGCCAGGGTGAAGGTGTGAGCGCCGATGGTGTAAGCACCCTGCAAGCTGAACGCGCGGTTGTCGAGCTTGGTCACGCCATCCTTCTCTGCGCGTTGCAGGCCTGCGCCATCGCTCTTGGTGTCGTAGATGTTGAAGTCCAGCGCGAAGGACTGGTCATCGCTCAACGCATGGGTCCAGTTCAGGTTGCTGTAGTACTTGCGGAAGTAATCTTCGGTTTTCGCGTAGTACAGGCTACCCGTGAATTCCGGAGTGAACGCGTAGACGCCGCCGACAAAGTCGGTTTTCGTCAGGCCCAAGCTGTCATGGTAGGTCTGTGCCTGCGCGACGCTGGAGGTGAAGTGGCCGCCCTCAAGCTTGAGGCCCTTGATCTCGTTGCTGGTGATCGAGATACCCTGTGGCAGTTCCGGCAACAGACGGCTGTCGTCGGAGGCGAACACTGGCGCGGTAGTGTACTGGTCACCGACTTTCAACACAGTATTGGAGATGCGGAACTTAACCGCGCCGCCGCCCTTGGAGTAATCGTCCTGCGAGCGACCGTCGGAACCGGTGGGGAACAGCCCCGTGCCAGCGCGACCCTTGCCGCTGTCGAGCTTGAGGCCCATCAGGCCGATCACGTCCACACCGACACCAATGGTGCCTTGGGTGAAGCCCGATTCGTACAGGGCATTGAAGCCCAGGCCGGTTTCTTCGGCACGGCTTTTACGCTTGCCGTTGACGGTGCTGTAACCGCCTCCTGGCTCATTACGGAAGTCGCGGCTGAAGTACAGAGCGCGAGTATTGATGCTGAAAGTACTGTCTTCAACAAAGCCCTTGGAATCGTCCTGGGCGGACGCCATTGCGAACTGCGAGGTGCCTGCTGAAACAGCCAGGGCGATCATGCTCCACTTCATCACGCGCATCGTGATTTGCTCCTTTGGTTTTAGGAAGAGTACTGCCGTCCCACCTGTATTTTTATCTGGGCGGCTCTTTCTTTATTTGTGTCGGCGCAAAGTTATATCACGCAGACTCCAATGACGATACTTACCCATCTTTCCTTTCAGCTTCTTTACGAGGCTGTCGTAAATCGCTAGATCCATGTCGCAAATTCACAGCCCGAATGTAACCGGGCTGACAACTTCAATGCTCTTTTCCTACATCTTTCAAACTTTGAAAGCTTCCTTGATGCGCATTGAACCGCCGCTGGTTTTTATCGCGAAACACCCGCTTCCAAACGGGTGCCGTTGCCGACGATATGAGGGTGAATGCAACAAGCGTGCTCAAACTGGTAGCCGAATGTCATTTTTTCGTGAAAAGCGTGAAGGGAGTGTAAAAGCCGCATAAACACGGGGCCTTTACACCCTTTGGTTTGAGCTTGGCGACGGGGTGTTACACCTGTGCGGTTACTCACAAAAGCGTTCGCCGGGGTAAAACGTTACCGGTCCACCCCGTCAGTGGGTACTTGGCGGATCCCTTTGAGGCACAAGCGGGTCATTTTGGTGCGTGCCGCCGAGGCCCTAGGTAGCGTGTTCGACTGTGCACCTGCCTCGAAAGGGTGCGTAGTTTTTATCCGATTGCTTCAAGGCTTGTGCCCATTCGCCGTGAACGCGTGGGCATTCGAAGGTATGCTGGGCGCCTGAAACTGACCTGCCGAACGGAGTGTCCACGTGTTCGCCCTAGATCAACGCCTGCAACAAGATACCTTGGCCATTGGGGACTTCCCGCTGTGTCGCCTGCTGCTGTCCAATGACTCGAACTACCCCTGGTTTATCCTGGTACCGCGCATCGACGGTATCAGCGAAGTGTTTCAACTGGATGTCGCAGATCAACAAACCTTGTGGCAAGAGACGACGGCCCTGGCGCAGCTGCTTAATGAAGGGCTGGCCGCCGATAAGATGAATATCGGCGCGCTGGGCAACGTGGTCAGCCAGTTGCATGTGCACGTGATCGTGCGTAAACGCGATGACGCCGCCTGGCCGGCGCCGGTGTGGGGCAAACATCCCGCCCAGCCTTATAACCACGCGCAAGTGTCGGCGATCCGCGCCCGTTTGCGTGAGCTGTTGCCCGCCGACTTCATCTTTACCCAGGACTGAACCATGGACCTGCAAGATCGCGTCACCGACCTGGAAAGCCGCCTGGCCTTCCAGGACGACACCATCGAGACTCTCAATGACATCCTGGTCACCCAGCAGCGGGCGGTCGAGCGCCTGCAATTGCAGATGACGGCCCTGCTCAAGCGTCAGGAAGAAATGGGCGGGCAGTTCGAGTCGTCCGAAGAAGAAACGCCACCGCCGCACTATTGATAGGTGCAGGCAATAAAAAACCGCGATCCAGGCAACGCTGGATCGCGGTTTTTTTTGCTGCGAAGGCTTAGGATCAGCGACGCGGCAGGGCAGCGATGACATCTTCGGCTTGCAGGCCCTTGTCACGGTTCATCACCGAGAACTCCACGCGCTGGCCTTCGACCAGGACGCGGTGGCCTTCACCACGGATAGCCCGGAAGTGGACGAAGATATCGTCGCCCGAATCGCGGGAAATGAAGCCGAAGCCTTTGGAGGTATTGAACCACTTGACGGTTCCGGTATCCCGGTTGGTCATGTCGTAGTTTTGCGACGCGGCCGCTGGGGACGAACGGTAGAAGCTGATGGCCAAGTGAAGAACGATGGCAACCACAGCAATCACCAGACTGAGCAGGATAGCCGGATGGCCGCCGACTTCAGGCATGGGCGCCAGGAGGGTGAGGGTTTGTACGACAACAGTCAGCACCAGCAGCGCACTGACCAGATTTTGCAGTTGATGACGCGTGCCTTTGTTCCAGTAAGGGATTACCGGTGCGAGCGTCAGGTTAAGAAGGCCGAACAAGGCCAGGTACAGAGCGTCGTGTTGTTGCAGGTAGGGCAGGCTTTCAGGCTGCAGGCTCGGGATAAAGGACAGCAGCAAAGCTGCAACGCCCGTTAGCAGGTGGACGATTTTCAACATTTTGATTAACTCACGTTAAGACGGATCACAAGGAAGAGCTGACTGGCACGGTTCGCTTCTGAACAATGGGAGGCGTTGAGCACGTGCGCGGGTATCAGCCTATGTGGCGTGCCGCAGAAATAAACGGCAGCCACACGGCGTCTATTTAACAGCAAAGGCTGTGCCTACTCAAATCAAGCATTTCGGCGTGTTGCGCCGGGCACGGCATTTCTGCGGCAAACGCTTGTCCTAGACAGGTGCAGATTTTTTTAACGGCCTGCGCAGACTCTTCCTACGGGGAGAAAGGCTTGCCAATTCACATCCGCAGGCGGTGCAGGGGCGATTTGCCGCACGCTGCCCGGGTGTGTCGGGCTGCACGAGGCCCGCTCTCTTGCTAGAGTGGTCCTGCACCTGATCAATGAATGCTCGTCAATTGAAGGGGAAAAACATGGCAATCGATATTGGTATCAGTGAAGAAGACCGTAAATCCATCGTCGACGGACTCTCGCGGCTGCTGTCCGATACCTATGTTCTTTATCTGAAGACCCACAACTTCCACTGGAACGTCACGGGCCCCATGTTTCGTACGCTGCACCTGATGTTCGAGGAGCAGTACAACGAACTGGCGCTGGCAGTGGACTCCATCGCCGAGCGCATCCGGGCCCTGGGTTTCCCGGCACCTGGCGCCTATTCGATCTACGCCCGCCTGTCTTCGATCAAGGAAGAAGAGGGCGTGCCGAGCGCCGAAGAGATGATCAAGCAATTGGTGGCAGGCCAGGAAGCGGTCACGCGTACCGCCCGTGGCATCTTCCCATTGCTCGACAAGGTCAGTGATGAGCCGACGGCGGACCTGTTGACCCAGCGTATGCAGGTTCACGAGAAAACCGCGTGGATGTTGCGTTCCCTGCTCGAAAACCAGTAACTGTCGAACCCTGGCGGCGCCTTCTGGGCGCTGCCTGCTTGTTTCCCTGCGCTTCCTGGCGTTGTCCTACGACTAACAACTCCCCGTCTTCTGGCTGCTCCGCGCGTCCTGCTGTTTTATAGGCGCATCGCCCAATGGGAGAAACCCGTTGGCTGCTGTTTGGCAATGGAGTGTCAGGTGTATGTCACGTGGAGTAGGTAAGGGAGTGATGGAAACCTGTGGTTTTCACAAGATAAAGATCGATCCCTTTGACAAGGGGTTCGATATGGGGATGGCCAAGCCATTGTCCCGTTCGGTCAGGCTCAACGGGTTTTCTACCTGCCTGCGGCTTGAGCAGATCTATTGGAATATCCTGACGGAGATCGCCAGGATCAATACCTGCTCAGTCAGTGCCTTGTTGTCCTATGTCGATCGGGAAGTGCATTTGCGCCACGGGGGAGTGAAGAACTTCAGTGGGTTGGTGAGGGTGGTGTGCGTGGTTCATGTACTCAAAGGCCGCGCCGCCGCGTCTGCGGACACGCTTGCGCAATAGCCCGCTGGCTTCGGGGCCGGCCGTTCAACCTCGTGGGCCGGCCCTGGGGCAGAAAGCCGGCTGCGCTGCCTCGATTTACCAGATATAATCCCGCGCTTTGCTGCGCATGCCGGGCTTTATGCACAGGGCAGGGCGTGGCGCTGTAACGTTCTGATCGCCGAGACATCCCCATGCCCATGTACGACTATCAATGCGCTTCCTGTGGTCACCAGTTGGAAGCCATTCAGAAGATCAGCGCAGCGCAGCTGGTCGATTGCCCTGCCTGCCAGGCACCTGAGTTGAAGAAGATGTTGTCCATGCCGGGCTTCCGCCTGAGCGGCAGCGGCTGGTACGAGACCGATTTCAAGACCGGCGCCAAGAAGAACCTGGCGGGCGGCGACAAAGCAGACTGAGTTGAACTCTACGCGCAGGCTCCTGCATTATCCGTCCCCTGCTTTAATGTACGGTGACGAGGCAAGCCTGCCACCGAAATTCGAATTACGAGAAGTGAAACCACGACCATGATGCGCAGCCACTATTGCGGCCAACTGAACGAGACCCTGGAAGGTCAGGAAATCACCCTTTGCGGATGGGTTCACCGTCGCCGCGACCACGGCGGGGTAATCTTCCTCGATATCCGTGATCGTGATGGTCTGGCCCAGGTGGTGTTTGACCCGGACCGCGCCGAGAGCTTCGCCGCCGCCGACCGTGTGCGCAGCGAATACGTGGTGAAGATCACCGGCAAGGTACGCCTGCGTCCGGCCGGTGCCGTGAACAAGAACATGGCTTCCGGCGGCATCGAGGTGCTGGGCTATGAGCTGGAAGTGCTGAACGAGTCGGAAACCCCGCCGTTTCCGCTTAACGAATACTCCGACGTGGGCGAAGAAACCCGCCTGCGCTACCGCTTCCTGGACCTGCGTCGTCCGGAAATGGCCGAGAAGCTGCGCCTGCGTTCGCGCATGACCACCAGCATCCGCCGTTTCCTGGATGAGAACGGTTTCCTCGATGTCGAGACGCCGATCCTCACCCGGGCTACCCCGGAAGGCGCACGTGACTACCTGGTGCCTAGCCGTACCCACCCAGGTAGCTTCTTCGCCCTGCCGCAATCGCCGCAGTTGTTCAAGCAACTGCTGATGGTCGCCGGCTTCGACCGTTACTACCAGATCGCCAAGTGCTTCCGCGACGAAGACCTGCGCGCCGACCGCCAGCCGGAATTCACCCAGATCGACATCGAGACCAGCTTCCTCGATGAAAAAGAGATTATGGGCCTGACCGAGCAGATGATCCGCAACCTGTTCAAGGAAGTGCTGGACCTGGAGTTCGGCGAATTCCCGCACATGACCTTCGAAGAGGCCATGCGCCGCTACGGTTCCGACAAGCCAGACCTGCGTAACCCGCTGGAACTGGTGGATGTGGCCGACCAGCTCAAGGACGTCGACTTCAAGGTGTTCAGCGGCCCGGCCAACGACCCCAAATGCCGCATCGCCGCCCTGCGCGTGCCTGGCGGCGCGAGCATGCCGCGCAAGCAGATCGACGACTACACCAAGTTCGTCGGCATCTACGGTGCCAAGGGCCTGGCGTACATCAAGGTCAACGAGCGCGCCAACGGCGTTGACGGCCTGCAGTCGCCGATCGTGAAAAACATCCCTGAAGCCAACCTGAACACGATCCTTGATCGCGTCGGTGCGGTCGATGGCGACATCGTGTTCTTCGGCGCCGACAAGGCCAAGATCGTCAGCGAAGCCCTGGGCGCCCTGCGTATCAAGCTCGGTCACGACCTGAACCTGCTGACCTGCGAATGGGCACCGATGTGGGTCGTCGACTTCCCGATGTTCGAAGAGAACGACGACGGCAGCTTCAGCGCCTTGCACCACCCGTTCACCGCGCCGAAGTGCTCCCCGGCCGAGCTGGAAGCCAACCCGGCAGGCGCGCTGTCCCGTGCCTACGACATGGTGCTCAACGGCACCGAGCTGGGTGGCGGTTCGATCCGTATCCACCGCAAAGAAATGCAACAAGCGGTGTTCCGCCTGCTGGGCATCAACGAAGCGGAACAGGAAGAGAAATTCGGCTTCCTGCTCGACGCCCTGAAATACGGTGCACCGCCACACGGTGGCTTGGCCTTCGGCCTGGACCGTCTGGTCATGCTGATGACCGGCGCCCAGTCGATCCGCGAAGTGATTGCCTTCCCGAAAACCCAGAGTGCCGCGGACGTCATGACCCAGGCTCCGGGTGTGGTGGATGCCAAGGCACTGCGCGAGCTGCATATCCGCCTGCGCGAGACGCCGAAGGCTGAGTAAGGCTGCTGCGTGAAAGCGCGATAAGGTTGTACGCAGTCAAAAAGGCGCATCTTCGGATGCGCCTTTGCGTTTAAAAGAGGAAATCCTGCCTGGGGCGGGATTGAAAGGTTTCTAGAGAATTCGGAGTTGTGTTATGGCTGGCCATTCCAAGTGGGCGAACATCAAGCACCGCAAAGAGCGTCAGGATGCCAAGAAGGGCAAGATCTTCACCAAGTGGATTCGCGAACTGACCGTCGCTGCCCGCCAGGGTGGCGGTGACCCGGGCTCCAACCCGCGCCTGCGCCTGGCGCTGGACAAGGCGCTGGGCGCCAACATGAGCCGCGACATCATTGACCGCGCCGTGGCCCGTGGTGCCGGTGCGGCCGATACCGACGACATGGTCGAGTTGACCTACGAAGGCTACGGCCCGGGCGGCGTGGCGGTGATGGTCGAGTGCATGACCGACAACCGCAACCGGACCGCCGCAGCCGTACGCCATGCGTTCAGCAAGTGCGGTGGTAACCTTGGCACGGATGGTTCGGTCGCGTACCTGTTCGAACGCAAAGGGCAGATCACCTTCGCCCCTGGCACCGATGAAGACGCACTGATGGAAGCCGCAATGGAAGCGGACGCCGACGACGTGGTCACCAACGAAGACGGCTCTATCGACGTGTTTACCTCGTTCGCCAGTTTCTACGCCGTGCGTAATGCCCTGGAAGCCGCTGGTTTCAACGGCACCGACGCGGAAATCGTGATGCTGCCGACCACCAGTGCCGAACTGGACCTGGAGGGAGCGCAGAAGGTGTTGAAGATGCTGGATATGCTTGAAGACCTGGATGATGTGCAGAATGTGTATTCGAATGCCGACATCCCTGAGTCTGTGGCCGAACAGCTCACTTAAGAACGATGAATATCCACTGTGGGAGCTGGCTTGCCTGCGATAGCATCACCTCGATTTGACAGAAACACCGAGGTGCCCGCATCGCAGGCAAGCCAGCTCCCACAGGGGTTCTATGCTGTTACACAGATGTGTGCCTGGCACATACCGTTGTAAATCCAACCCGCAGGCGTTATGACTTTAATCCTAGGTATCGACCCCGGTTCGCGCATCACCGGTTTTGGCGTGGTGCAGCACACCCCGCGCGGCTGTATCTATGTGGCCTCGGGTTGCATCCGCACCGGTGCCGGCGAATTGGCCGAGCGGCTGCAGATCGTTTATCGCGGCGTGCGTGAAGTTATCCAGACCTACGGCCCGGTCACCATGGGCATCGAAAAAGTGTTCATGGCCAAGAATGCCGACTCAGCGTTGAAGCTCGGCCAGGCCCGTGGCGCCGCCATCGTGGCGGGTGCCGAGGAGAGCATGGAGATCGCCGAATACACCGCGACCCAGGTCAAGCAGGCCGTCGTTGGCACTGGTGCAGCGAACAAGGAGCAGGTGCAAATGATGGTCATGCACATGCTCAAGCTCACTTCAAAGCCGCAGATCGACGCCTCCGATGCCCTGGCCATCGCCATTTGCCATGCGCACACCCGCTCCAGCCTGTTGCCTCACGGCTTGGGCACCGCACGTAGTCGTGGCGGGCGGCTACGTCTCTGATAGCATCAGCGCATTCGTTATTTGCGGTCAGGCCCTGACCTGACCCTCAAGCCTTAAGGATCTGAACCGTGATTGGACGCTTGCGCGGCACCCTGGCTGAGAAACAGCCGCCGCACCTGATTCTGGATGTGAATGGATTGGGTTATGAGCTGGAAGTGCCCATGACCACCTTGTATCGCCTGCCGTCGGTCGGCGAGCCGATAACCCTGCACACGCATTTAGTGGTGCGCGAAGACGCGCAACTGCTCTATGGTTTCATCGGCAAGCGTGACCGCGATTTCTTCCGCGAGCTGATTCGCCTCAATGGCGTGGGGCCAAAACTGGCCCTGGCATTGATGTCGAGCCTGGAAGTGGACGAGCTGGTACGTGCCGTTTCCGCCCAGGACACTTCGGCCCTGACCAAGGTGCCGGGCGTGGGCAAGAAAACCGCCGAGCGCCTGTTGGTGGAGCTCAAGGATCGCTTCAAGGCCTGGGAGGTGGTGCCGAGCATGTTCGCCCTGGTACCGAACCAGCCGGATATGCCGGCAGGCCAGGTCGCCAGCGCCGAAAGCGATGCGGTCAGTGCGCTGATCTCCCTGGGCTACAAGCCCCAGGAGGCGAGCAAGGCGGTATCGGCCATCAAGGACAAGAACCTGAGCAGCGAAGACATGATCCGCCGAGCCCTGAAGGGAATGATTTAAGTGATTGAAGCTGATCGTCTGATCGCGGCCACCGGCCCGCGTGACCGTGAAGAAGTCCAGGACCGGGCCATCCGTCCCCTGAGCCTGGCCGAGTACATCGGCCAGCCTACCGTGCGCGAGCAGATGGAGCTGTTTATCCAGGCCGCGCGCGGGCGCAGTGAGTCCCTGGACCACACCCTGATCTTCGGTCCGCCGGGGTTGGGCAAGACCACCCTGGCCAATATCATCGCCCAGGAAATGGGCGTGTCGATCAAGTCCACCTCCGGCCCGGTGCTGGAGCGTCCTGGCGACCTGGCGGCGCTGCTGACCAATCTTGAACCCCACGACGTGCTGTTCATCGACGAGATCCATCGGTTGTCGCCGATTGTCGAGGAAGTGCTGTACCCCGCGATGGAGGACTTCCAGCTCGACATCATGATCGGCGAAGGCCCGGCGGCCCGTTCGATCAAGCTCGACCTGCCACCGTTCACCCTGGTCGGGGCGACCACCCGCGCGGGCATGCTGACCAACCCGCTGCGAGACCGTTTCGGCATTGTTCAACGTCTAGAGTTTTATAGCACTGCCGACCTTGCAACCATCGTCAGCCGTTCGGCGAGCATCCTGGGCTTGCCCCTGGACCCGGAAGGCGCCTTTGAAATCGCCCGACGCGCCCGCGGTACGCCACGGATTGCCAACCGCTTGCTGCGTCGGGTGCGCGACTTTGCCGAGGTGCGTGCCAAGGGTCATATCACCAAGGCGGTGGCGGACCTGGCATTGAATCTGCTGGACGTGGACGAACATGGCTTCGATCACCAGGACCGGCGCCTGCTCTTGACCATGATCGAGAAGTTCGACGGTGGCCCGGTCGGCGTGGACAGCCTGGCCGCGGCCATCAGTGAAGAGCGCCATACTATCGAGGATGTGCTCGAGCCATACCTGATCCAGCAGGGCTACATCATGCGTACACCGCGGGGCAGGGTGGTCACGCGCCACGCTTACCTGCACTTCGGGTTAAATATTCCGTCACGATTGGGGGAGATGCCCGTGGTAGACGAATTCCTCGATGCAGGGGACGATTAAAAAGGTCAGGCCAGACGATTTATCTGAAGTTTGTGCTGTCCCAGTGTCTGGTGTCGTCATTCAGGCAGTGGAAATGTTTTCAGGTATTGAAAAAACAGTTGCCCAGCCAATTGGCAACCTGAGGAGTAAGCACTAGAGTATGCGCGCGCAAAACGGGGATCAGTCGTTCGCACATCGCTGTCGCGTTTATTACGAGGACACCGATGCCGGCGGCATCGTTTATTACGTCAACTACCTCAAGTTCATGGAACGGGCTCGCACCGAGCGGCTACGGGAGCTGGGCTTTGCCCAATCCCAGCTTGCCGGGGAGGACCTGTTATTCGTCGTGCATTCCAGCGAGGCGCGTTACCACGCACCGGCGCGACTGGACGACGAGTTGCTGGTCAGCGCTGAAGTCATCGAATTGAACCGTGCCAGCCTGCGCTTCAAGCAGCAGGTCAGGCGGGCCACGGATGCAACGCTGCTCTGCGAGGGGCAGTTCCTGGTGGCGTGTGTGCGCACCAACAGCTTGAAACCTCGGGCCATTCCCGAAACTCTACGTGCGGCCTTTGCTGCCGTGAGCGGCGCGGGTCAACAATCAAAGCAGGAGATTTAGCGTGGAACCTACCGTCGTCGACCATTCCTCCATGTGGAGCCTGGTCAGCAATGCCAGTGTCGTGGTTCAACTGGTCATGCTGACCCTGGTAGCCGCATCGGTTACCTCTTGGGTCATGATTTTTCAGCGCAGCAACATGCTGCGCGCCGGTCGACGTGCCCTGGAGAGCTTTGAAGAGCGCTTCTGGTCGGGTATCGACCTGTCCAAGCTGTATCGCCAGGCCGGCAGCAACCCGGACCCGGATTCAGGCGTCGAGCAGATCTTCCGCGCCGGCTTCAAGGAATTCTCGCGTCTGCGCCAGCAGCCTGGGGTTGACCCGGAAGCCGTGATGGAAGGTGTGGCCCGTGCCATGCGCGTGGCCATCTCCCGTGAGGAAGAAAAGCTCGAGCAAGGCCTGCCGTACCTCGCCACCGTAGGTTCCGTCAGCCCGTACATCGGCCTGTTCGGTACCGTGTGGGGGATCATGAACTCCTTCCGCGGCCTGGCCCAGGCCCAGCAAGCCACACTGGCCACCGTGGCCCCGGGTATTGCCGAAGCCCTGATCGCCACCGCGATCGGCCTGTTCGCCGCGATCCCCGCAGTAATCGCCTACAACCGTTTTGCTGCAACCAGCGAAACCTTGATCGGCCGTTACTACACCTTCGCCGATGAGTTCCAGGCGATCCTGCACCGTAAAGTGCACACCAGCGAAGAATAAGCAGGTAATTCCCAATGGCTTTAATCGCTCGAGCTCGCAAAAAGCGCAAGCCGGTCGCCGAGATGAACGTAGTGCCCTACATCGACGTGATGCTGGTGCTGCTGGTGATCTTCATGGTGACCGCGCCGATGCTCAACCAGGGTGTGAAGGTTGATCTGCCCAAGGTTTCCAGTGAAGCCTTGCCGCAGGACAACAACACTCAGGTCCTGACCATTTCGATCAAGGCTGACAAGACCTACTACTGGAACCTTGGCAGCGAAGTCGACACCCAGAAGCAGCAGGACAAGGCCCTGACCTTGCCGGCGATGACCGATGCGGTGACCAAGATCATTCGCTCCGGCAACGAAGGCGGCAAGCACACCCAGGTGTTCATCCGCGGTGACAAATCGGTCGACTACGGTTCCGTCATGGGCGCCATGGGCGGGCTGCAGAAGGCCGGCGTCGGTAACGTTGGCTTGATTACCGAGGCGCCCTGATGCAGCAACAGCGAGAGCCGTCCGCCTCGGAAAGCTACTTCTGGCCTGGCGTGTGGGCAATTGCCCTGCACGTGCTGGTGTTCGGCATGCTGTTTGTCAGCTTTGCCATGACCCCGGACCTGCCGCCAGCCAAGCCGATCGTGCAGGCGACCCTGTATCAGCTGAAATCGAAAAGCCAGGCCACCACCCAGACCAATCAGAAGATTGCGGGTGAGGCCCAGAAGTCGGCCGCGCGCCAGACTGAAGTCGAGCAGATGGAACAGAAGAAGGTCGAGCAGGAAGCGGTGAAGGCTGCTGCGGAACAAAAGAAAGAAGAGGCGGCTCAAAAGGCCGAGGAATCGAAAAAGGCTGACGAAGCGAAGAAGGCCGACGAGGCGAAAAAGGCTGATGAAGCCAAGAAAGCCGAGAAAGCTGCCGAAGCCAAAAAGGCCGAAGAGAAACAATTGGCTGATATAGCCAAGAAGAAGTCGGAAGAAGAAGCCAAAAAGGCTGCCGAAGAAGAGGCCAAGAAAAAGGCCGCTGAAGAAGCCAAGAAAAAGATCGTCGAAGACGCGAAGAAGAAAGCCGCCGAAGACGCCAAGAAAAAAGCTGAAGCAGACGAGGCGAAGAAGAAAGTCGCCGACGAAGCGAAGAAGAAAGCTGCCGCCGACGCCTCCAAGAAAAAGGCCCAGGAAGCAGCGCGCAAATCCGCCGAAGAGAAAAAGGCCCAGGCCCTGGCAGATTTGCTTTCCGACACGCCGCAGCGTCAGCAAGCCTTGGCCGATGAGCGTGGCGATGAAGTCGCGGGCAGTTTCGACGACCTGATTCGGGCGCGGGCAGCGGAAGGCTGGACACGTCCACCTTCGGCACGCAAAGGCATGACAGTAGTGCTGCAGATCGGCATGTTGCCGGACGGTACGGTGACTTCGGTCAGCGTGGCCAAGTCCAGTGGTGACGGTTCGTTCGACAGTTCGGCGGTCGCCGCAGTCAAGAATATTGGCCGGTTGACCGAGATGCAGGGAATGAAACCAAGTGACTTCGCTCCCTATCGTTCATTCAAGATGACATTCACACCTGAGGATCTAGCCTTGTGAGAAACCTTCTTCGAGGAATGCTTGTCGTTATTTGCTGTATGGCAGGGATAGCGGCGGCGGATGAAAAGAACATCCTGGTAACCAGCGGCAGTGATCGGGCCACCCCGATTGCAGTCGTGCCTTTCGGTTGGCAGGGCGGCAGCGTGCTGCCGGACGACATGGCCCAGATTGTCAGCGACGACCTGCGTAACTCCGGTTACTACGCGCCGATTCCAAAAGGCAACATGATCAGCCAGCCCACCCAGGCCAGCGAAGTCATCTTCCGTGACTGGAAGGCCGTCGGTGCCCAGTACCTGATGGTCGGCAGCATCACGCCGGCCGGCGGTCGCCTGCAGATCCAGTACACGTTGTTCAACGTGGCCACCGAGCAGCAGGTCTTGACCGGCAGCGTATCGGGTACTGCCGAACAACTGCGCGACATGGCCCACTACATTTCGGACCAGTCGTTTGAAAAGCTCACCGGCATCAAAGGGGCGTTTTCGACGCGCCTGCTGTATGTGACGGCTGAGCGTTTCTCCGTAGACAACACCCGCTACACCTTGCAACGTTCGGACTACGACGGTGCACGTGCAGTGACCTTGTTGCAGTCCCGTGAGCCCATCCTGTCGCCGCGCTTCGCGCCGGACGGCAAGCGTATTGCCTACGTATCGTTCGAACAGCGTCGCCCGCGTATCTTCGTGCAGCACATTGATACGGGTCGTCGTGAGCAGATCACCAACTTCGAAGGCCTCAACGGTGCGCCAGCCTGGTCGCCGGATGGCTCGCGCCTGGCTTTCGTGCTGTCCAAGGACGGCAACCCGGATATCTACGTGATGAACATGGCCTCGCGTCAGCTCTCGCGTGTGACCAGCGGCCCGGGCATCAACACCGAACCGTTCTGGGGCAAGGATGGTTCGACCATCTACTTCACCTCCGACCGTGGCGGCAAGCCTCAGGTCTACAAGGCAAATGTGAACGGTGGCGGCGCAGAACGTGTGACCTTTATTGGTAACTACAACGCCAACCCCAAGCTTTCGGCCGATGAAAAGACGTTGGTGATGATTCACCGTCAGGATGGTTTCACTAATTTCCGGGTTGCGGCCCAGGATTTGCAGCGCGGAACCGTAAAAATCCTTACAGATACCAACCTTGATGAGTCAGCCACTGTTGCGCCCAACGGCACCATGGTAATCTACGCCACCCGCCAGCAGGGCCGGGGAGTCTTGATGCTCGTGTCCATTAATGGACGCGTAAGGCTCCCACTTCCTACCGCACAAGGCGAAGTCAGAGAACCATCCTGGTCCCCTTACCTGAACTGACGCGGCGCTACAAAAAGAAGTACTTAACACACTGGGGTTCATTAGGAGTTTCACGATGGAAATGCTGAAGTTTGGTAAGTTTGCTGCTCTGGCTCTGGCTCTGTCCGTAGCCGTTGGTTGCTCCTCTAAAGGCGGCGACAATGCCGGTGAAGGCGCAGCTGTTGATCCAAACGCTGGTTACGGCGCCAACACTGGTGCGGTCGACGGCTCCCTGAGCGAAGAAGCGGCTCTGCGCGCTATCACCACTTTCTACTTCGAATACGACAGTTCGGACCTGAAACCAGAAGCCATGCGCGCTCTGGACGTTCACGCCAAGGACCTGAAAGCTAACGGCGCTCGCGTTGTTCTGGAAGGTAACACCGACGAACGTGGTACTCGCGAGTACAACATGGCACTGGGCGAGCGTCGTGCGAAAGCCGTTCAGCGCTACCTGGTACTGCAAGGTGTTGCTCCAGGCCAACTGGAACTGGTTTCCTACGGTAAAGAGCGTCCAGTTGCTACTGGCCACGACGAGCAGTCCTGGGCTCAGAACCGTCGCGTCGAACTGCGTAAGTAATTCGTCATGCGAACGTGCCGTCGTGCTCTGACTGTATTGGCTCTCAGCTTCGCACCGCTTGCGGTGTGGGCTGCGGTTCCTGTAACGGATAGCAACTCAGGCTATAACAATAGCGGGAGCAGTTATCCGCCAGCGGGTTATGGCACGAACGGCGCCTATGCGGGGGGAGCGGCTACGTCCGCTCCCTCGGCACAGGGCGAACTGTTCAACCAGCTGCAACGCATGCAGGATCAATTGGCCCAGCAACAAGGCGCCATTGAAGTACTGCAGAACCAGGTGAACCAGCTGAAGCAAGAAGGCCTGGAGCGTTACCAGGATCTTGATCGTCGTATTGGAGCCGGTGTTGCACCTGCCGCTACTCCTGATAATTCTTCTGCCGGTGGCGCGCCAAGCGCTGCTGCCGGTGGCGCAGCAGCGGGGGCCGCAGCTGCCGCCCCTGCTGCCAGCAGTGAACCGGGTGATCCGGCGAAGGAAAAACTGTATTACGATGCAGCCTTCGACCTGATCAAGGCCAAGGATTTCGATAAGGCCAGCCAGGCCTTTACCGCATTCCTGCGCAAGTACCCCAACAGCCAGTACGCGGGCAATGCCCAGTACTGGTTGGGCGAGGTCAACCTGGCAAAGGGTGATTTGCAGGGGGCAGGCCAGGCTTTCGCCAAGGTCAGCCAACTGTACCCCAAGCACGCCAAGGTGCCGGATTCGCTGTACAAGCTTGCTGACGTAGAACGCCGCCTGGGTCATACCGACAAGGTCAAAGGCATTCTGCAACAGGTGGTTGCCCAATATCCGGGGACGTCCGCCGCCCAGTTGGCCCAGCGGGATCTGCAGCGCTTGTAAGCGCATCTTTCCCGTTGAGAAGAAACCCGCGCCTGGCGCGGGTTTTTTCGTTAGAATCCACGCCCTTTTATGAAATACGCTTCCTGGGGTTGACGCGTTGGCGCAATCCCTTGAAGTGCCTGACGGAGGCGGACAGCCTGTTTAGCTGTTACGCCCGTGGCGACTATGCAAGACACATTACGTATTACCGAAGTCTTTTACTCGTTGCAGGGTGAAACGCGCACTGCTGGCCTGCCCACCGTATTTGTACGGTTGACCGGCTGCCCATTGCGTTGCCAATACTGTGACAGCGCCTACGCCTTCAGTGGCGGCACCGTGCGCACCCTCGACGACATCCTGGAACAGGTTGCCAGCTACCGGCCGCGCTACGTCTGTGTGACGGGCGGTGAGCCACTGGCGCAACCCAATGCCATTCCCTTGCTCAAGCAGTTGTGTGACGCCGGTTACGAGGTCTCACTGGAAACCAGTGGCGCCCTGGACATTTCCGCTGTAGATCCGCGTGTAAGCCGGGTGGTCGACCTCAAGACGCCAGGCTCCAAGGAAGCGCATCGCAACCTGTACGCGAACATGGACCTGCTGACGGCCAATGATCAAGTCAAGTTCGTGATCTGTTCCCGTGACGATTACGACTGGGCCAGCTCCAAGCTGATCCAGTACGGCCTGGATCGTCGTGCGGGCGAGGTGCTGTTCTCGCCAAGCCACCACGACCTCAACGCTCGCGACCTGGCTGACTGGGTCGTGGCAGACAACCTGCCGGTGCGCCTGCAATTGCAGCTGCATAAGTACCTGTGGAACGACGAGCCGGGGCGCTGATCCGGCTGCTGCGAGAGGCGTTCTACCGACCGAATTACCGTTCAAATGCGTTTTTTCTGATTTATTTCAAATAAGGTGTTGAATAATCCTTAGAAATCAGTATTATACGCGCCACCACACAGCGGGTCGTTAGCTCAGTTGGTAGAGCAGTTGGCTTTTAACCAATTGGTCGTAGGTTCGAATCCCACACGACCCACCATTTTTGGCGGTTTAGAAAATCCGGAAGGCCCACGTAAGTGAGGATTTCCGGGTTTTTTTTTGCCTGTGAATTGAGGGCGAAGCTGCAAGCTTGCAGAAAAACCGCCCCACCTGTCTGATATGCAGCCGTCAGCGCTTCACATCATTTTTTTAAAGCCCACCGGTTTCCATTCCTGCGCGCTCGGTGACCATTCTAGCTGTCGCCGCGTGTAGCCCCTTACTCCTCTCTCTGATCCTGCCATTAAATCTCTTGACGAATTGAGCGACCGCTCAATATCATTGTTTTTGAGCAGTCGCTCAATAAATGCACAAGACGATGATGACGATGAACAAGCCACCCAGGAACACGTCAGTTGACCTGATCCGTACCGCCGCCTTAGTCGGTATCTGCGTAGTTAACCTGCCGTTTCTTGCGCTACCGCCGGCGCAGGCAATCGGCATTCCCGATGCCCACGGTGACCGCGTCGCGGCGTTCTTGATCGAGTTCTTGTTCCAAGGAAAGTTTTTCCTGATTTTCTCATTCATTTTTGGATGGGGCGTGCATATTCAAATCCAATCTGCGGCGAGGGCCGGTGTGCAATTCAAAGGGCGCTATTTCAGAAGGCTCATCGGTTTAGCAATCTTTGGCTGCCTGCATGCGGCTCTGGTTTTTCCCGGCGATATATTGTTGCTCTATGCCTTTCTTGGATGTTTACTTTGGCCATTTCGGAACTGTGCACCTCGCACGCTTATAAAAACGGCGATGAGCATGGTCGGTTTAGAGCTTGTAACCTTAGTTGTCCTGGCGGTTCTTCTTTCGATCTACCCGACTACACCTGTTAATCATGCGTTGGATGACGACTTTGTAGGTGCCACGCTCACAAGAATTTTCGAATGGCCAGGAACGTTCGGTTTTCTAATTCTATTTCAAGGGCCATTAGCCTTTGGTGCAATCCTCTTGGGCCTGGCAGCTGCGAAAGCAGATTTCTTTGAGCCTGGGAATCGAGAGCAAAAACAACTCATGCGTATTGCCCCTTTATTGCTGTTACTAGCAGTCCTGACAAATCTCGCTTTCGCGCTAGCGCCTAAAGAAGGTGATCTTGTAGAGCTAATGGGGCTTTTATCTTTCGCAATAGGCGCTCCTTTAATGTCAGCTGTCTACATCAACGTGCTGTTGCGATGCGGCACATGGGCCAACTTGCCAGATGTTCTGGTTGCAGCAGGTCGAAACTCTCTCACTGCCTATGTACTTCAAGGGATCATTGCAGGCGTGTTTTTCGGTGGGTATGGGCTTGGCTTCTTCGGTGAGCTTGGCAACCTCGCGTTGATACCTCTTGCTGTAGGCATAGCGCTCATCTCAATGACCCTCACTGGTCTGATAGCTAAGTACGCGGGCCAGGCCCCTTTAGAAAAAATCTTGCGGTTAATCACCTATGGCCCTCAGCGTAACGGGGGGTAAAGAGCAGAGAACGCTTGGTTTCGAGCAATTTACGCAGACGAAACCTTGATTGGTTTTATCATGCCGCATTGGCGCTGATCACGATGAGGGGATTTATTAGCCTGGCAGGCACTAAAAAAGGGAACGGATTTATTTCTGGATCAGTCATCCACATTTTTGAGGTTCATCCCGCCTGACAAACCACACGCATTGATCAAAAAATTGCACCAATGCATTTATATATTTGCGTATATGCATATTCCTGTCTAGGGTTACCTCGAGCCAGATCGCAACGCACCCATCAAATATGGGCCACCTTGAACGTCGATAGCTCGGCAGCACCCGCTACACGTTTACCAGCAGGACGCTGGTTTTCATTCATGGAGGATTGAAAAATGTTATCCACTGAAACACCCCAATTCACCGGCGACACACCGCCTGACTGCCTGGTCGGCCATCTGCTCGATCCGCAACTGGTCGAAGTCAAATCGGTTGCTCAGCCCCAAGCAATGGCTGTTGCCAGTCTCAATTTCAGCATGCAGAGACAAACCCAGAGCAATTGGTGCTGGGCGGCTGTTTCTGCCTCGGTCGGCAACTACTACGGCACCGGATCCTGGACCCAGTGCGGTGTAGCCAGCAGCGAGCTTGACCGCAACTGCTGCAACCAACCTGGACCGTGCAACGTCTACGGCTATCTGGATTCCGCCTTACGAACCACGCGCAGCTATAACGGCATGAATCAAGGCTCGTTGCAGATGTCGGCCATCCAGAACCAGATTAACAGGGGCCGCCCCATCGGTTTGCGTTGTGCCTGGTACGGTGGCGGTGCGCACTTTTTGGTGATCTATGGGACCAACGGCAACTACCTGTTGATCGCAGATTCGATCTACGGCTACTCGACCCGTGCGTTGAACGCGTTCCCCGGTTCGTACAACGGCGGCGGCAATTGGACCAACACTTACTTCACCGTAAAAAACTGAGGAGGGCAGCATCATGCAACTGATTTATCCAAAGGCGCCCTCAAACGGCGTACAGACACTGCGCCCGGCGTTGCAAGCCGCGCTGCAAACCCGGGGCCTGGGGGGCAATCATTCATTCGCAGCCGCCGCACCGGGCAACATCAGGCTGAGCGAAGCCTATCGTGGCTACTCGCTCACCCTCGAGGATTTGACTCACGGTATAGGCCTGAAAGACGCTGAGGTCGGCGATTGGCATTACTTGGTGTTTGCCGATGGCGTGACGATTGCGGATGCGCAACTGGCCGACGTAGGCGGACATGTCGAGTTCGCCTCGCTCAACCACGGGCCCCTGGCCGCGGCGACGGTGGATGCGCTGAAAATGGCGGAACAGTCCGCGCAATTGCAAGGTAAAACCGTTGAGCTGCGAGTGCTGTTCATCTCGGCATTGCACGTTGTGGCAATCTGGCTGCACGCCGACAGCGAAGATGTGCTGATCCCGATTGAGCCGACCCCCAAGGAACTGGCGGTCACTCAGTTGTACAGTGAGGCGGCACTGCTCATGCTGCTCAAACCGGCGGCTGATCAGGCCCGCAAGCGCTTCGACGCGGACACCAGTGGACTGTTGGGCAGTTGATCGCCCTTAGGTAATCACCGGACACCGTCCGGGTTTGCCTTGTAAATAAAGGCGCCGCCTGTAAAAAGGCGGCGTTAAATGGAGTTTTTCCATGATTCGTGCACCTTGGGGAAGTAAGCAGTACTGGGATGATGGTGAGGCAAAAGATCTGGGAGAAGGGGATATGGTCACTAGTCCGAAATAGGCTTGCACCTGTTCCGGGACTAAATATCCTTTTGTTCGTAATTTTTCTATATGGCATGAAGCTAACGCTGTTTGTTCTTGTTTATTAAAAGTCTCGGTATGTATAGTAAAGAGAAATATAAAATTAAAGTAATAAAATAAATAATAAATAGCACGCCAGAAGAGAATATTGCATAGGTAAATATGTGTGTGCCAAACAATCGCCATTTCAAGTTGTGAGCCGCCAGGTCATGCGGATAAACATAGGTCACGGATATGATCATGTAGATAAAGCTCGATAAGACTATCAAGCCGAACAAATACTTGCTGATGGTCATATTTGCATATTGATCAGCAGCGATGATCATCCCCTTGCGGACCTTCAAGAAAAAGATCAACGCAAATATCGGTCCGAGCAAGCCAATGTAGTTTGTTATCACTGTGGAGCTGAAAGGAAAGTTAGACGACCAAAACCCTACCGTGCCGAGCAGGTAAGTGTTTATGAAACTTTCAATATTTGCAAAGGGCACGGATGTGGCCTTTGCAGGAAATAAAAAAGCTATGAAAAATATAGGTGCCATGGTCATTGCAATGAATAGATAGGGCAGAGGTATTGACTGTTTGATTGGCTTGTTCATTGCTTGTAAATCCTGTTGTACGATTTTTAATGCTAACACGCTGGGTCCGGACAAGACTCGGCCCGCCCGGACCCTTTGTTTTAGTTAAGAATCAGGTTGTTGATCTCATCGACTTTGGCTGCATCAAAATAGGCAGCGGTGGCTGCCATCATCAAGGCCACCACGACGACTCCAGCGGCAGCCGACGCAAAAACAGGAAAGAAGAACGCCATGCTGGTGGCGAGCAAAATTCCAGCACCGGTGCCGACCGCCATTGCTTCAAGCTCAAGCATGAGCGGCTTCCAGTCGCCGGTTTGAAAACCGGAGACGGTTTTCTCGCGGATGGCTTCTGCTTGTACGACTTTACCGACCACACCGAATGCTTTGCCCAAACGGGTGATGTTATCCGCAAAGGTCGCCTTATCCAGGGCATTCAGCGCGTCGACCACTGCTTGGGTGTCCAGTGCATTGAGTTTCATAGCGGGGTTGGCGCTGACTTTCTCAAAGGTCGCCATTGCTTCTGCATAACTTCTGACTTTCTTGCCAGAGATCTCAGCTTGCATGTCTTGGGCGACTTTGCTCAAGTTGGCACCATATTTTTGAAGCATTTGTTCATTGGCAGTCGATACGAAGCTGACAGCGTCTGTATAGGCAGCCTTTTCATCGGGAGTGAGTTCTTTGGTAACGGTAACTGCGGTTTCGCCTTTGATCACGACCTCAAAGGGCATAGCGCCATGAGCGTCAAATACGCTTTGAAGCGTATTTGCAGCCGCTTCGCCGATGGCCGCTTTGAAACCGGCAGGCATCGAATCGTAGGTGTGGTTGGCGGCGGATACGGAGCCGTTAAATTGATAACTACCGTCCTGAGCCTTATTGAGGGTGCCTTGCAAGGTCAGGGAAAGATTGTCTATCCACGTTGCAAGCTGCCAGGACGTGGCGTCTGGCGTAAAAGGAATATTGCCAATGGAAATCGGCGACGTTCCGATTGGCGCTGAGGCTAGAACGTCATTGAACACAGCGCTTGAGATGCTCGGTGAGTTCAGCCCGAATAGGTTGATTGAGGTTTCGGTTGGAGTACCTTTGCCGTAAAGAAAGTGCCCAACGGCTGCGACCGGAGTCAGATCACCGCCCGAAAGGCCTGGAGAGGAGGTTACGCCACCTGATTGGAAATATTGCTGGGCGTAATTCAGACCATGGCCAGACGTCAGGCCCGGATTAAAGTAAAGGTAGCTATCTGCAAACGGCACCGATTGCAAATCATGTACGATCCCTGGCGCTGGCCCACCTGTCATTCCCCAGGTGACCTGTTCGTCGGCGATTTTGATTAGCATCTCGCGCCACAACCCCTGGCGATAATAAGCAAAGCGTTCCAGCATCTGCCCTTGGAACACAACTGCCGGGTTCGGCGCGGGAAACGGCAGGCCTCCAGGATTTGCCGGGTAACCGGGTTCGGTGGCAGTGACGACGATGGGTGGAAGAACGATAGTCATGAGTCGATATCCTTATCGATATATATTTCGGTCAATTGTTGGGAATTACCCCTCTGGCTCGGCCTCGCCGCGCTGCTCGTCGGTAGCGATGAATCGGCATAAGATGAGGCCTGCTGATACTGTGTATCCATACAGTTTAATTTTCAAGGCGAAATTATGCATTTGTGCATTTTTTCTGATGTGCGGGTTGTTTCCGCACTCAAGACGCGCCGAACGCTCCTGGCGGTCTGCCCTAAAAAGGAGAAACGATATGATGCTCACAGCCTCTTCCTGCAATTGCCGACATAGCTCGCTTCCCTCAAGACGAGCGAACGCCGCGATGGCCTGCTGAAATGAACGCGCCTACCCCATTAGCGGCGCTCGCCGCTAACTATGAACACGGCCACATCGTGGCGCCCCATCGACATGACGAGGGCCAGCTCGTCTATGCCATCAACGGTGTGATGCTGGTGTCGGTGGAGGCGACGGCCTGGGTGGTGCCTTCCGGGCATGCATTGTGGGTGCCTTCAGGGAGGGAGCATCAGATCCGCATGACCGGTGAAGTGCGTATGCGCACCTTGTTGATCTCGCCGGGGGCGCATCGTGGCTTGACCTCGGAGTGCGAGGTCATCAGGGTTTCGCCGCTGTTGCGTGAGCTGATCGTCGCTGCGGGGGATAAGCTCGACAGTGAGCCGGCGTTGTTGCGCCACGCGCAGATTGTCGAGTTGATTTTCTCGGAGCTCGACCGGGCACAACGGGTGCTGGCACATGTGCCGATTCCGGATGAGCCGAGGCTCAAGTCGCTGTGTGCGGGCTTTATCGACAACCCTTCCCAGGAGTCGACACTGGAGAGTTGGGCGCTGCAGCTCAATATGAGTTCGCGTACCTTGGCGCGGCTGTTCCAGAAAGAGTTGGGCATGAGTTACGGCGAATGGCGCAAGCGCACGCGGTTGTTGCTCAGCATGCAGCGGCTGGCCTGTGGCGTGTCGATCCTGGAAGTGGCGCTGGAGCATGGTTATCAGAGCCCGAGTGCGTTTACTGCGATGTTCAAGCGCACCATGGGTTACACCCCGAGTAACTGTCGATTGGTGTGATTTGATCTGGCGATAGGCTTACCTGTCAGCCTCGGTCCAAATGTGGGAGGGGGCTTGCCCCCGATGGCGGTGGGTCAGTTACAGGTTTGCTAACTGATACTCCCTCATCGGGGCATAGGTATCTACACAACTTTGTAGGCTGTAGTAGCCGACGGTAACCACGATGCGAAGCGAGTCGCTCTTGATCTTGATCTGCTTTTGATCTTAGGCGACCCCCCAAATCACTGGCGAATTACGGGCACACCGAGCCTGAGCGAGGTGCCGAGTGGTGGGGCAAGAGCCTTTTGGTTACTTTTGGGCTCTTCAAAAGTGACCCGCTGTAAAAGCGGAACCAATAGCAGCCATTACCGCAGGAACGGATATGTACGCGGTCTGACCCGAGATCCTGGTCAGCTTTAAGGCCGCCTTCGCAGGCAAGCCAGCTCCCACATTTGGATCGCGGTGCGTCAGCTCGATCAGCGTCGGCTGTCAGTCCGTCACGGGAGCAAGCTCCCTCGCCACAGGTCCAGCGTCGCCCCAAAGTTGTGTAGATACCTATGCTCATCGGGGGCAAGCCCCCTCCCACATTTGGACCGAGTACTGCCAAGCTACCCCGCACCTTGTCCCAATCAAAACGATGGTTGTCCGGAACTCGGGAGATTCGCACCCCGTTGCGCTCTTACCCTGGGTCTCTACTTGGGCTTCTGGATTTCTTCGATGGGTTCGCCTTCTTTTCCCCCACCGCATGGCCGTCTGGCGCTGCTGGGCATTGCGCTGGCGTTGTCGGCGGGTTGTTCGTCCTGGGTTGCCCATGCGCCCGCACGGCCACACCCGGAGCGTATCAATGCCCTGAGCCACTTGCCGCAAGGTGTATCGGCCCAGGCGTTACCCGAGCGCTGGTGGCAGTTGTACAACGACCCGAAACTCGATGGGCTGGTGCAGCAGGCATTGCTGCACAACCGCGACCTGGCGGCGGCCCAGGCCCATGTGCAAGCGATGCTGGCCGGGATCATGCAGGCTGATGCCGAGCGCTGGCCGTCCACCCAGGCGTCACTGGGCGCCGAGTACGGCAAGACGGCCGATGACCAGACCCTGGCCAAGGCCACCGATAGCCATGCGCCGTCACAGTGGGCCTTCAACCCGGGCTTTGAACTGGCGTATCAAGTGGACGTCTGGGGTCAGGTCCAGCGCAGTATCGAGCGGGCCCAGGTGCAAGCCGCGGCGGCGCAGGACGCCGAAGACCTGCTGCGCATCACGGTCGTGGCGCAAACCACCCGCGCCTATGTGAATGCTTGCGCCCTCGGTGCCCGTGCCAAGGTCCAGCGTCATTCGTTGGACGTGGTCGGGCGCAGCCTGGCGCTGATCGATCGCCAGCGCCAGGCCGGTGTGGTGACGGACCTTGAATACACGCGCATGCAAGCCCTGCAGGGCGAAACCCAGGCCTTGCTGCCGATGCTGGAGGCGCGTCGGCAAGCGGCGCTGTACGAGCTGGCAATGCTGACCGGCGTGGCTGATCTGGAACAAGACGCTGGCGCTGCGACCTGTGAGGTGGTGCCGCAACTCAATGCCGAACTGCCGGTGGGCGATGGCTGGCAATTATTGGCGCGCCGCCCCGATATCCGTCAGGCCGAGCGAGCATTGCAGGCGGCCACGCTGCAAGTGGATATCGTCCAGGCCGACCTGTACCCGAAGGTGACCTTCGGCGCCTCGGTGTCTTCATCGGCCAACAGGCCCCATGAGCTGGGCGACAGCAGCGCGGTGATGTTCGGCATTGGCCCGCTGATCACCTGGCAGTTCCCCAATTGGCGCGCCAACCGCGCGCGGGTCAATCAGGCGCGGGCGCTTGAGCAGGTGGAGGTGGCGCAATTCGAGGCCAGCGTACTCAAGGCTCTCAAGGAGGTGCGCCAGGCCTTGGCCTTGTATGACGGCGAGCGCCAGCGTCACGCGGCCTTGAGCCAGGCACTGGACAGCAGCCGCCACGCCTACAGGTTGGCCCAATTCAATTACGACGCGGGGTCTATCGATTTTCTGGACGTGCTGGACAGCGAGCGTGAACTGATCCGCTTGCAGGCCACTCGCGCCGACGCCGACGGCCAGTTGCTGCAACGCCAGATCAGCCTGTTTCGGGCGCTTGGCGGTGGTTGGCAGCCTTCAGCTCCCATCCACGCTTACACCACTTTTTCCGGTACCCAGCCATGAATATCGCCGTTGATGAAAAAACTGCTGTCCAGGATGAATTGGCGCATACGCGCAAGCAACGTCGCAAACGGCACCTGATCCTGCTGGGCGGCGCGGCGCTGTTGATCGCAGCGGTGGTGTTCGGCGTGTACTGGATGACGGTCGGCCGATATCTGGAACAGACCGATGATGCCTATGTGCGTGCCGACTGGATTCCCATCAGCCCCAAGGTCTCCGGGTATGTGGCCCAGGTGTTGGTGGAGGACGACCAGCCCGTCAAGGCCGGGGATGTGCTGGTGCGCATCGAGGACCGTGACTATTTGGCCCGCCTGGAACAGGCCCGTGCACAACTGGCCGAAACCCAAGCTTCGGTGGCGGCGCAACAGGCCAACCTGAACGTCACCGACAGCCTGATCGCCCAGCAACAGGCCGGCGTTGCCCAGGCTCAGGCCCACGCCCGCAGCGTGGCCGCCGAGTTGCACCGCGCTCGCCTCGACCAGCGCCGCTACGAAGGGTTGGTGCGCGAACATGCCGCCAGTGCCCAGCGCCTGGAAACGGCGGCCGCCAGCTACACCCAGGCCAGCGCCGCGGTGGAAATTGCCAAGGCCATGCAACGTCAACAGGAAACCCGGTTGACCGTTGCCATCAGTCGCCGCCAATTGGCCCAAGCCTCGCTCCAACAACAGATTGCCCGGCGCAGCCAGGCCCAGGCGCAGTTGAACCTGGCGACCCATGCGCAGGAAGACACCTTGATCCGCTCGCCCATCGACGGCGTGGTGGGGCAGCGCAAAGTGCGCACCCGCCAATACGTCGCGCCAGGCTTGCCGCTGCTGGCGGTGGTGCCCTTGCAGCAGGCCTACGTGGTGGCCAACTACAAGGAAACCCAATTGCGCGACATGCGCGCCGGCCAACCCGTGGACATCAGCATCGACAGCTACTCAGGACGCAAGCTCAAGGGCCATGTGGTGAGTTTCTCGCCAGGTTCGGGGGCGGTGTTCGCACTGTTGCCGTCGGATAATGCCACCGGCAACTTCACCAAGATCGTGCAGCGCTTCCCGGTGAAAATTGTCATCGATGAGCATGATCAGGGCGGGCCTATCCTGCCAGGCATGTCGGTGATCACCACGGTCGATACCCGGCCAGCCAACCAAGGCGTTGCACATGACTGAAGCCGCTGAAAAGAGCGTCTCCTTTCGTGCCTGGGTGGCGGTGATCGGTGGGCTGTTCGGCTGTTTCATGGCCGGCATGAACGTGCATGTGACCAGCGCCGCATTGCCGGAAATCGAGGGCTCCCTGGGGGCGACTTTCGAGGAGGGCTCGTGGATCTCCACCGCCTACCTGGTCGCAGAAATCGTGATGATCCCGCTGACCGCCTGGCTGGTGCAGGTGTTCTCCCTGCGCCGGGTGATGCTGGTGGGTTCGTTTGTGTTCCTGGTGGCGTCCATTGCCTGCTCCTGGGCGCCCAACCTGGAAGTGATGATCATCATTCGGGTGATCCAGGGCGCGGCCGGCGCGGTACTTATCCCCTTGTCATTCCAGTTGATCATCACCGAGCTGCCGCCGAGCAAGATTGCCATGGGCATGGCCTTGTTTGCCCTGTCCAACAGCGTCGCCCAGGCCGCCGGGCCGTCCATCGGTGGCTGGCTGACCGATGCCTATTCCTGGCGCTGGATTTTCTACCTGCAACTGGCGCCGGGTATTCTCTTGCTGCTGGCGGTGGCGTGGTCCATCGACGCCAAGCCCATGCAGTTGAGCCTGCTCAAACGCGGCGACTGGGGCGGCATCATCGCCATGATCGTCGGCCTGGGTGGCTTGCAGATCGTGCTGGAAGAAGGCGGGCGCAAGGATTGGTTCGGCTCCGATTTCATTGTGTGGATGTCACTGGTCGCAGGCGTTGCCCTGGTGTATTTCGTGCTGTCGCAGCTGTATGGCAGCCGCTCCTTCATCAACCTGCGCCTGCTCAAGAGCTATAACTTCGGGGTGGCCAGTGCGGCAATGTTCATTTTCGGCGGGGCGACCTTCGGCCTGGTGTTTCTGGTGCCCAACTACCTGTCCCAGTTGCAGGGCTACAACGCCCGGGAAATCGGCATCAGCCTGATCGCCTACGGCATGGTGCAACTGGTGCTGGCGCCGTTCATGCCACGCCTGATGAAGTGGCTCAACCCGAAACTGATGGTCGCCAGCGGCTTTTTCATCATGGCGCTGGGGTGTTATCTGGGGGCGCATCTGGATGTGGATAGCGCTGCCAACGTGATCATTCCTTCCACGGTGGTGCGCGGTATCGGACAACCGCTGATCATGGTGGCGCTGTCGGTGCTGGCGGTATCCGGCTTGGCCAAGGATGAAGCCGGTTCCGCCTCTGCCTTGTTCTCCATGCTGCGTAACCTGGGTGGTGCCGTGGGCACTGCGGGGTTGACGCAGATCGTCGCCATGCGCGAGCGCTTTCACTCTGAGCGGGTCGGGGAGTCGATCACCCTGTTTTCGCCGTCCTTGCAGGAGCGTCTGCGCGCCAGCATGGCCGACAGCGAAGCGTTTATTTTCAATCAATTGCTACCCGCCCAGCAGCAGGTACTTGAGGGGCTGATCCGTACCGTGCGGCGCGAGGCGTACCTGATGGCCTACAGCGACGCGTTCTACGTCTCCTGTGTTGCGTTGGTGCTGTGTGGTGTGGCGGCCCTTGCCTTGCGGCAGCAAGCCAGGAATTAGGTCTACGAATGTGGGAGGGAGCAAGCCCCCTCCCACATTGGGATCTGTTTCGTTCGGTAATCGGATGCTTAACCTTTAGTTGATGCCTTGATCAATCCCCGCCTGCAAGACCTGGCCCTGACTGTGCCCACCCGCTCGCAGTGGTCCCAGGTTGAAGGCTTGATCCTTGCGCGTGGCGTCATCCTGTTTCTGGGTCAATTCATCCTTGGCTCCCAATGCGAGGTTGACCGGTGATTTCGAGACGTTCAGCCCGACATCAGCACGGTAGTCGCTGCCGGCCAATGTCGTAGCGGTGACTTTGGAACCGCCCAGCTCGACCTTGCCATGCTCGGCGCCGAGCCGCGCCCCCGTGAGGCGCGTATCGCCCCCGACCTGTAGATTGACGCCTTGGCTTGCGCGAATGCCTGACGCCTGGGTGACGCTGTCCTTGACCACATGGCTGACGTCCAGATACAGGGTCGGGGTGTAGTTGGTGTTGCCACTCTTGTCACCGAACAACACGCTTTCAGCGGTATCGGCCACCGAGCTGCCGGTGGTGTTCTTGCCGCTGACGACGTAGCTGTCGCTGTTTTTCGGCCAGACCTTATCCTTGAAGCCCGACAGGCGTGTGCCCAGCGCCTCCTTCTTGTCCGCCAGGTAAGCCTTGGCCTTGTCTACGCGAGTGCCGAAGGCGCCACGGGGCTCGGGGTTCACATCGTAACTGCCGCTGCGGGTGAGTTTTTCTTCCAGGTGTTCCTTGGCGTTGACGACGTCGTTGACCACTTTGTCCTTGGCCGAAGCCAGGTGCCCGGTGCTTTTGTCGACGACGTTCTCCAGTTTGTCGCGATGCTTGTCGAACGCACCTTCGGCCTTGGCTTGCACTTTGTCCTTGAGCGGGCCGGTGGCAGTGGCGAGTTTATCCACCACGCCAGGCTGGTTTTTTTCCACATCCAGCCTGGCATCGACATTCACCTGGGTGCTGTTGACATGGTCCTTGCGGCTCTCGACGACGAGATCGCCACCCACCTTGCCATTCACCTGCTCGGCTTCGATGCGTGCCCCGGCCAGATGGGTGTCGCCGGCACTGTTGATGACCACGTTGCCAGCCTTGATCAGGCTGTCATGCTGGGTGGTACTTTGCAGGTGATCCACGTCGACCTTGGCCCGCGCATTGATGCCGCGCTGGGTCTTGGGTGTTTCGTGCTCCCCGGCGTCGGCCAAGGTGGTCTTGCCAACGCTGCCACCCGCGCCCAGGGTCACTCCCCAGTTGGCATGGGCCTGGGTCGATTGTGCAGACTCTTGCAGGATGCCGCCGTTCTGCGCGTCGAGGCTGACGCTGGTCGCGTTGACTTGAGTCCCCTGCAAGTGCAGGGCATCGGCCGCCTCGGCACCACTGGCGAGGCTGACCTTGCCGTTGCTGTGCAACTGCCCGACGACGACGCCCTGGTCATTTTCCGCCACTTTGCCGATGTTGAAATTGGCGCTGAGGCTGCCGGTCTTGCTGCTGCTGTCGGCGCTGCTGGTCTTGCCGGCGCCGATGGTCAGGCCGCCGCCCAGGTTGCTGCCGCTACTGATGTGGCTGTTGGTGGCGGCTTGCAGGTTCAGCCTGCCCTCGGCATTGAGGTTGATATCGCCGGTCTTGGCGGCGCTGGAGCCGATCTGCGAGCCTTGCAGGGTCATGTCGCCGCCGCTGCTGAGTTGGATCGGCCCGCTGCCCTGGACCGTCGCGACGCGGGCCTGGCTGTCCTGGGTGTCCAGGCGTTTGTTGTCCAGTTGCACACCGGCACCGAGGTTGACGTTGGTGCCATTGCCGCCCGGCGCGGTGCCCACGCTCAATGAACCGTTGCCGCGCAAGGTGCTGCTGTTTTTGCTCTGTCTGTCGTTGGCCTGGTTGAGCGCCAGCTCACCGCCGGTCTTGAGGTTGACGCCTGCCTGGTCGCCGTTGAACTGGCTGCCTTCATAGCGCGCATCGCCCTTGACCTCGATGCTCACGCCCTGGGTGCCGGCATAGTTGCCGACCACCGCCGTGCTGCTGGTTTCAAGCACATCGCTGCTGCCGCCCAAGCCGCTGCCGCGCACATTCAGGTCTTCACCGGTGGTGGTGTAGATCCGCACGCCGACCTTGGCGTCCACGCCTTGCTCGCTGCTGCTGTGGGTATTGGCTGCCGCCTTGGCGATATGCTCGCCGGCCTTGATCGTCAGCCCACCATCGGTGGCCCGGTATTGAGTGCCTGCATCCTGCAGTTTCCCAGCGGTATCGACCTGCACCGTGGCGCCGCTGAACTGGCTGACCACCGCTGTGCTGTCCTGCTGTGTGCGGGTTTTGTGGGTATGTGCGACTTCCACATCCAGCCCGACATTCGGCTGCTCGAACGCGTCCAGTAAACCAGGCTGATGGAACTTGACCTGGGCCACGCCTTCGACGGCTTTTTCGATCGGGCGGGTGATGCCTTTGTACTCCACATTGGCGCCGACATCGGCGGCCCAACCGTTTTCCTTATGGGCGCTGGTCTCGGTGGAATGGGCTGCCTGGTTGTCGATCCGGCCCGCGTTGACCTGCAACTCGGTGCCGGCCTTGACCTGCGCGCCCTGGCTGGTAAGGGTGTCGCCGACGTTGATGGCCAGCTTGCCGGCCGCTGCCACGGTGCTGGTGTGCGCGGTGGTTTTGCTGTTGGTGTCCTGGCTGCTCTGGTGGCTCAATTGCGCGCCACTGCCAGCCCGATCAAGGCCGCCGGTGTAGTAGAAGCTACCACCGGTAGTGGTCTTGTCGATGGCTTGGGTGCTGTTGTCGTCGGCCGCCAACAGCGCGACGTTTTGACCGCTCAAGCTTGCATCGCCTTGGGTCGTCTTGAGGTCGGAGCCCTTGATGCTCACATCGCCGCCAGCGCTGACGACCACACTGCCGCCTTTAAGACTGGAAGCCTGCTGCCGGGTGGTGTCGGTCTTGCGGGTTTGCTGCTGGTCCTCATAGCTTACCCCTGCGCGGTATTGACGGCTGCCGTCGGCGGTTTCCCTGGCGTAGCTATCGAAGCCACGGGTATGCGTGCTGGTGGTGCCGTGGGTGGTGTTCTCGGCCGCATCCACCTTGATATCGCCCTTGGCCTGTGCCTGCAGTTCGTCGCCGGCAGAGACCTGGGAACCAGTGACGGTGATGTCTTGGGCGCTTTGCAGCTTGAGGTTGCTGTCCGAGCGCAGGTGGCTGGCGACTATGGTGCTGTCCTTGAGGTTCTTGCGGCTTTCGTCCTTGGAGATGCCGAAGAACTTGCTGTCGTTGCTGTAGCGGTTGTCGTGGGAGGTGTCCTGTACGCCGTCGATCACCAGCGAGCCCTTGTCGCTGATGACACTGGCCTGCTTGCCGCCACGGGCCTGGCTGCCGCTGATGCGCACGTCGTCGGCCTTGACGATCAGCTTGCCGTCGGCGTTGACCTTGCTGCCGGTGTTCAGGGTTTTGCCCTGGTTACCGTCGCCTTTCTTACCGAAGAAGCTGCCACCGGTCAGGTCGCCGGAGTAGGCGTTATCGCTGCTGCTTTGGGTGCGGCTGGCGCTGGCGATTTCGACTTGGCCACCGGCCAACTGGATATCGCCTGGGGTTTTCAGCTCGGCGCCCTGGAGTTGCAGTTTCTGCTTGCTGGTCAGCGCCAGCGTGTTGCCAGCCTTGAGGCTGGTGGTAACGCTGCGTTGTTCGCTGCTGGATTTGTCCCAGTTGGCTTTCCACAAATGTTTGCGATGGTTGCCTTGGTCGCGGGTTTCATGGGTTTCGGTGGCTGCGTTCACTTGCAGATCGGCGCCGCTGTCGATGCGCAAGGCGCTACCGGCTTGCACCTGGCTGGCTTTGATTTCGGTGTTGGCGCCGGAGGACAGCGCGGCATCCTGTTGCGCGACGACCTTGTTGCCGTGCTGGCGCGAGTCCTTGTCGGTGGTGGTGCGGTCATAGGTTTCGTAGGTGAACAGGAAGTTGCTGTTGTCCCACTGTTCACGTTTTTCCTGGAGCTTGCGGCTTTCCAGGCTGCTGAGGGTCAGGTTGCGGCTGGCGGCGAGTTTGACGTTACGCCCGCTGACGTCGGTGGCCGCCAGGTTCAAGTCCCTGGCACTGTGCAAGTCGACATCGCCGTGGCGGCTCTGCACACCGGCGCGGGTGGCGTCGAGGCTGTTGGCGTGGACCTGGCCGCTGATATCGAGGTCGCCGGCCGAGCTGATTTTCACGCCGTCACGGCCGTCCACCTGCACGCCACCCACGCGCACGCCGGCACCTTCGGCGGTGCTGACGATATTGATGCGCCCGGCCAGCATCGCCCCGAACAGGCGTGCGTCGATACGCTGGTCCTGGGTCTTGCTGGTCGGGTCTACCTGGCTGACTTGCCCGCTGGCGAAGTCGACCTGGTTGCGCCCGACCGTGAGGTTCAATTGATCATGGGCACTGATGCTGCCGTCGCTGTCGATACGTGGCGCGATCAGGTTGATGGAGCCTTCGCGGTTGTGCAGGCCCTGGCCTTGCACCGTCAGTTGACCGGTGGCATCCCGCGTGCTCAAGGCTTGCAGTGTGCCGTTGTCGAGTTCAGGGCGGCCGACCACCAGGCTGGCATTCGGGGTGTTGATGAAACCGCCGCCATTCACAGAAATGCCGTTGGGGTTGGCCAGTACATAATCGGCGGCCTGGCCGAAAATCTCCTGGGCGCCGTTGATGGCCGAGGCATTGCGACTGATTACTTCATTGAGGATCACGCTCGCCGCCTGGCCCTGGAACTGCGGGTTGGCCGCCAACTGCCCGGCGAGCTTGGACACGTCGGCCTGCAAGGCATTGTTCAGCACCAGGCCCTGGCGGTCGACGTTGTAATCTAGAAACTGGTTATGGGACAGGCCGCCGGCATTCGGCGCGACGATGTTGACGATGGGCACACCGCCCTGGTTTTGCAGTTGCGGCGTACCGCCAGGCCCTTCGGCAACGGTCACGCCCGCGGCGAGCGCAAGCTGGGGCAGCAGGAACAGGCTGGCAATGGCCAAGCGCAGTTTGCCCTGGGGCGAAAGGCGAAAGCTGTGGGAAGTAGTCGGCATAAATGATCTCGCTCTGTGTTGGCTGATCCACGTCGTGCGTTGTTCGTTGCAACGCTGTTGGGGTGGTCAGGTACGGCGGTTGACTCAGGCTAAAAAACAGCTCATGGCTCAAATCTGTAGGCTCAGGCGTGTCAGCCAGACCTCCGGCTCCTGGTGAAAACCTGTGGGGGTGTTGAGGTTGCGTTGGTAATCGAAGTCGAGCTGCACGTTCTTCCAGCTCAGGTTGAGCCCCGCGCTGGCGCCGCTCAGGCGTTGGCTTTGGGCGCCGTGTTCGCGCTTGACCCAGCCGTTGTCCAGGCCCAGGCGCGGGGTGATTTTCACCGGCAAATCGCTGTTCAGCGGCAGGCGCAAAGTGTTGCGCCACACCGCACCAATCGCGCCGGAGCTGCTGTTGTCGCGGTAGCCACGCACGGCCGAGTCGTCGGTGACCAGCAGTTGTTCGATGGCGGGCAGTGTGTCCGGGCTGTATTGCACCGACAGTTGGCTCTGCCACTGCCACGGTTGCGCCGACCATTGGCCGTTGCGCCATTGGCTGAGGTTGGCGCGGTACTTGTGAAACTGCGCCTTGGGCCGGTTTTTCTGCACCTGGTTGGCATCGCGATCGGCGCCGAACCAGGTCAGGCCCTGGGCGTAATTGACGTCCAGGTTCCACACCGCGCTGTTGAGCCAGAACAGGTTCAGGCCGGCCTCGGCCACCGTCAGCGTCGGGCTCTGGATGTCCAGGTGGGCCTTCTGCAGGTAGCTGTCGACGTCCTTGTAGGCCAGTTGCAGGTTGGCGCTCAGTTGATGGCCCTGGTCGCGCCACAGCACCCGGTCGCTGCGCAGGCTGACCTGATCGGTGCGGCCGCTGTTGTAGAGCGTCGTGCGGCTGAGCTTGAACGGCGAGCGGTATTCGGCATGGCTGGCGAACAGGCTGTAGGTCCAGTAGCCATAGGGGATCGAGTAAAACAGGCTGGTGCTGCGGCTGTAGCGCGGCCCATGGTTGAGCGTGTCGCTGAAACTCAGGTTGAGCGAATCGCCCAGTTGCAGCGGGTTGTCCAGGCTCAGGCTGAGGGCATTGCGATCACGCCCGGTGCCGGCGCTGCCGAGGTTATCCAGCCCAAGCCCCAGGGCCCAACGCGAGGCACTGCTGCGCGAGCGCAGGATAATGCGCGAGGCGCCCGCTTGGCTGCCAGGGGCGATGTCGGCGGTGAGGTCGACCGAGCGCAGGCGGTTAAGCTGGTCCAGGCCCTGTTCCAGGTCGCGCAGGTTCAGCGGCTTGCCGAGCATCCCGGGAAACGCTGCGCCTAACGACACGGGCAGGCTCTGGTCGGCCAGTTCGATGGCTTCGAGGTAGCCTTCCTCGACGTGAATATCCAGCGGGTGCCCGGCGCTCGGCGCACTGATCAGGTAGGGACGGCTGGCGATATAGCCGGCCTCGACATACAGGCGCGTGATCTGGGCCAATAGTCGGTTGATCTGGGTGACGCCCATGCAGGGAGCAACGTAGGGCTCGATGTGTTTGTCCAGCTCGGTGCTGCTGAACAGCGTGACTCCGGCCAGGCGTGTACCGCGCAGGGGCCAGCAGCGTTCATCCTTGGCGATGTCTTTGGGCGCGGTCGGTGTGAGCGGCGGCGTACCGAAACGGCCGCGTTGCATCTGGCGCTGGCGCTGCTCCAGTTGTAACTGCTGCAGGTCGCGCTGCTGTTGCTGCTGCAAGCGAAGGGCTTCCTGGCCTGGCTGCGGCGCATCGGCGGCAGCCGCAGGCAGCGCGCACAGGCAGAGCAGGGTGACGCCCAAAATTTGAATACGACACCAGTGTCCGGTTGTGGGCTGAATTGGCACTCGACATCCTTAACGTAGAAATACACACGATCTATGCCTCCCGAGCCAAACCGTGATCTCGGGGGAGTTGCCACACTGGAGTCATCATTAAACGGTTCGTTACATGGGCGGGGGATTTATTGCACAAAACGTGAGGAGTACCACGTTATTTAGGGAAATAACGCACAAAAACAGTGCGTAGTGGGCGAGTATTAACCTGAAGTGTCAATGTTTTAGGGGTGTTGGTGGCGAAGGAGGGGGATGGGTTTTTTTGGATTGTTGCAGCTGGTGCGCTTAATCATTGTGTTTATAGCTGGCGGCGGTGCGCCCAACAGCCGCGTACCGGCATACCAGATTAGGCTTTTGAATCCATTCGATATTCTGTAGCCTTGCGCGGCTTCATCTTTACCCGTGCTTGATGAACACAAACACTTCGTCCGGCGGCGCCCGAAGGGCTCCAGAGCCGGTGGTACACTCGACTTTCGCGCTACTGCGCCTGCAGGTCTTGCGAACATGACGCACATTTCCGAACGCCTACTGGTTCAAGCCCACCTCGACGCCAAGCAGCCCAAGGTGCTTAGCGCCGCGCAAGAGGCGAGCCTGCGTAGCGCCATCGCCGCCGAGCTCAAGGCTCAGGATGCGGTGCTGGTTGCCCACTTCTATTGCGACCCGGTGATCCAGGCCCTGGCCGAAGAAACCGGTGGCTGTGTTTCCGACTCCCTGGAAATGGCGCGCTTCGGCGCCGCCCACCCGGCCAAGACCGTGCTGGTGGCCGGTGTGCGGTTCATGGGCGAGACCGCCAAGATCCTCACCCCTGAAAAACGCATCCTCATGCCGACCCTGGAAGCCACCTGCTCCCTGGACCTGGGTTGCCCCGTGGATGAGTTTTCAGCGTTCTGCGACCAACATCCGGAGCGCACCGTGGTGGTGTATGCCAACACCTCGGCGGCGGTCAAAGCCCGTGCCGATTGGGTCGTGACTTCCAGCTGCGCGCTGGAAATCGTCGAAAGCCTGATGGACAACGGCGAGACCATTATCTGGGGCCCGGACAAACACCTGGGTACCTACATCCAGCGCCAGACGGGTGCCGACATGCTGCTGTGGGACGGTGCCTGCATCGTCCATGAAGAGTTCAAATCCAAGCAGTTGGAAGACATGAAGGCGCTGTACCCGGACGCGGCGATCCTGGTGCACCCGGAATCGCCGACCTCGGTGATCGAGCTGGC
This sequence comes from Pseudomonas libanensis, assembly GCF_001439685.1. Classification (GTDB taxonomy): domain Bacteria; phylum Pseudomonadota; class Gammaproteobacteria; order Pseudomonadales; family Pseudomonadaceae; genus Aquipseudomonas; species Aquipseudomonas libanensis. Next base: position 150,140 of record NZ_JYLH01000013.1, on the reverse strand, counting down.
GGATGCGGTGGGTTCCACCAGCCAACTGATCGCTGCGGCGCAGCGCCTGCCGAACAAGACTTTTATCGTGGCAACTGATCGCGGTATTTTCTACAAAATGCAGCAGCTGTGCCCGGACAAAGTCTTCATCGAAGCGCCGACTGCGGGTAACGGCGCGGCCTGCCGCAGTTGCGCGCACTGCCCGTGGATGGCGATGAATACGCTGGAGCGTACGTTGCAGTGTCTGCGTGAGGGCAGTAATGAGATTTTCGTCGAGCCGTCGGTGATTCCACAGGCGGTGCGGCCGCTCAAGCGCATGCTCGATTTTACCCAGGCAGCACGGTTGAAGCTGGCCGGCAACGCCTGATCCTCAGGCTGAGACAAATCAAAATGTGGGAGCTGGCTTGCCTGCGATAGCGGTGTAACAGTCACAGGTGTTTTGACTGCAAGACCGCTATCGCAGGCAAGCCAGCTCCCACAGTTGATCTGTGATGCGCTTGAGTTACTTCTTTGGCTTCGGGATCCGCACCAGCTGCGTATCCGAATAGATGTCATGCCAGCTGCGCTTCTGTTTATCGAACAACGACCAGATAAACCCCAACCCCACGCACAGCCATGACGCAATCGACACCACAAAACGCAGCAGTGCTTGCCACAGGCTGATGCGCGAACCGTCGGCATTTTGCACACGTACGCCCCACACCTGCATGCCCAGAGTTTGCCCCGAATGGGTCCAGAACTTGGCGAAGAATCCAAACAGCACAAACAACAGGATCGTCGACAGCAACGGGTCACCGTCCAAGGCGCCGGATTCGGTGAGGGTGCGCATTTTCGCTTCGCCCACGAAGGCGATCCACACCAGCTTGTAGGCAAATGCTGTGACGATCAGCAGGGCCGTGCACAACAGAAAGTCGTAGAACATCGCTGCCAGGCGACGGCCCAGGCCAACGGCGGGGTATTGGCCTTGGGGGCTTAGCAGGTGCTTGGACATGGCAGGGCTCTCTGGAGGAAAATCAGCATTTTACGGACAAACGCCCATAAAAAAGCCCCTGATGTCATATCAGAGGCTTTTTGTCGCAGGAAGGATCAGGCTTCTGCTTGTACTTCGTCAGCCTGCATGCCTTTCTGGCCTTGTACAGCAACGAAGGTCACTTTCTGGCCTTCTTTCAGGCTCTTGAAGCCATTGCCCTGGATAGCGCGGAAATGCACGAACAGATCCGGCCCGCTTTCCGGAGTGATAAAACCAAAGCCTTTTTCGTCGTTAAACCACTTGACGGTACCGCGCTCACGTTGAGACATTTTCTTCTTTCCTTTGACGCTTAAAATTAATGACAGCCCCTTTCACATGAAAGAGCACTGGGCTGGGTTGCAGGAAAGTAAGAGACGTCGAACGGGTTGTAGCACAACTACTTCAGCTACTGCCCAGGTCCAGGTTCCAAGCGACCCATGCAAACACAGTGGGCAAACTCTACGCCAACTAATATGAAAAAAACAAGCCCTGACAAAACCCCAGGTTTTGCTAGGGTGCATGACACTTTGTTGAATATTTAAGTGTGTGGATTATTCGATAGAATTGCTCACTTGTTATAGAGGAATTTCTATAAGAAAGACTATCGTCAATGCACTGTTTTATGGCGGCTGCGTTACAGTTTAGTGCGCATTAACGCAGCCGCGTTACTTATGGGAACATTCAATCAGCCGCGATAGTAACGCTGTGGCACGAATGGCATTTTACTTACACGTAATGGCACCTTTTTCCCACGCACCAGCGCAGAGACTTCGGTGTCCAGTGCAATGAAGGCGCTGTCCAGGTAACCCATAGCCAGCGGACCGCCCAGGGTTGGACCAAAGCCACCGCTGCATACGCTGCCGATCACGGTGCCTTGTTCGTCGACGATCTCGGCACCTTCACGCACCGGGGTGCGTTCCTGGGGCAGCAAGCCTACGCGCTTGCGGCTCACGCCGGCTTGCTGCTGGGTGAAAATCCGGTCGGCCCCCGGGAAGCCACCTGCGCGTGCGCCGTCAGCGCGACGGGCCTTGGAGATCGCCCACAACAGGCTGGCTTCGATTGGCGTGGTGTCGGTGTTCATGTCATGGCCATAGAGGCACAGACCGGCTTCCAGACGCAGGGAGTCGCGAGCGCCCAGGCCAATGGCCTGTACTTCGGTTTCGGCCAGCAGGCTGCGGGCCAGGCTTTCTGCGTTAGCTGCCGGTACGGAGATTTCGAAGCCGTCTTCGCCGGTGTAGCCGGAGCGGCTGACGTAGCAGTCCACACCCAGCAGGCGCAGGGTGGCAAATTGCATGAAGGTCATCTGGGTGACCTCCGGCGCCAGGCGCGCCAGTACCTTCACCGCTGCCGGGCCTTGCAGGGCCAGCAGGGCACGCTCTTCGAACAGCGGCTCGATGGTGCATTGGTCACTGATATGCTTGCGCAGATGCGCCAGGTCCTGGTCCTTGCAGGCGGCGTTGACCACCAGGAACAGTTCGTCGTTGCCCAGATTGGCGACCATCAGGTCGTCGAGGATGCCGCCTTGCTCGTTGGTGAACATCGCGTAGCGCTGCATGCCCACCGGCAGGTCGATGATATCCACCGGTACCAGGGTTTCCAGGGCCTTGGCGGCATTGGCGCCGGTCAGGCGGATCTGGCCCATGTGGGACACGTCGAACAACCCGGCCTGTTCACGGGTGTGCAGGTGTTCCTTCATTACTCCCAGCGGGTACTGCACTGGCATGTCGTAGCCGGCGAAGGGCACCATGCGCGCGCCCAGTTCGAGGTGCAGGGCGTGCAACGGGGTTTTCAACAGGGTTTCGGTGGACATATTCAGCTCCTGAAAAACGTGCTGGCGCGCGGGTAGGCGTCAGCACTCGATAATGTTGTCAACAATGTGAGAGCGGGCTTGCTCGCGAAAACGGGCTATCAGTTGATGCACCTGTAACTGATACACCGCTTTCGCGCGCAAGCCCGCTCCCACCTTTGATCGAGTTGACCTTCAGGTTATGCGTAACTCTCGATCGACGGGCACGCACACACCAGGTTGCGATCGCCAAACACGTTGTCGACCCGGCCAACCGGTGGCCAGTACTTGCCTTCGATCAGCGAGGCGACGGGGTACACCGCTTGTTCACGGCTGTAGGGGTGTGACCACTCGCCCACCAATTCTGCGGCGGTGTGTGGTGCGTTTTTCAACGGGTTGTCGTCCTTGTCCAGCGTGCCGTTTTCCACCGCGCGGATCTCTTCGCGGATGGCGATCATGGCGTCGCAGAAGCGATCCAGTTCTTCCTTGGATTCACTTTCGGTCGGCTCGATCATCAAGGTGCCAGCCACCGGGAACGACATGGTCGGCGCGTGGAAACCAAAATCGATCAGGCGCTTGGCCACGTCATCTACGCTGATGCCGCTGCTGTCTTTCAATGGGCGCAGGTCGAGGATGCATTCATGGGCCACCAGGCCGTTGCTGCCGGTGTAGAGCACAGGGTAGTGCTCTTCCAGGCGACGGGAAATGTAGTTGGCATTCAGGATCGCCAGCTGCGAAGCGCGCTTGAGGCCGGCGCCGCCCATCATGCTGATGTACATCCAGGTGATCGGCAAAATGCTTGCGCTGCCGAACGGTGCGGCACATACCGCGCCTTCCTTGCGTTCCATGGCCGCGTGGCCCGGCAGGAATGGCGTGAGGTGCGACTTGACGCCAATCGGGCCGACACCCGGGCCGCCACCGCCGTGGGGGATGCAGAAGGTCTTGTGCAGGTTCAGGTGGGACACATCGCCGCCGAACTTGCCCGGCGCGCACAGGCCAACCATGGCGTTCATGTTGGCGCCGTCGATGTACACCTGGCCGCCGTTGTCGTGGATGATCGCGCAGATGTCGCGGATGCCTTCTTCGAACACGCCGTGGGTGGACGGGTAAGTGATCATCAGTGCGGCGAGGTGCTCACGGTGCTCGATGGCCTTGGCGCGCAGGTCTTCGATATCGACGTTGCCACGCGCATCGCAGGCGGTCACCACCACGCGCATGCCGGCCATGTTGGCGGTGGCCGGGTTGGTGCCGTGGGCCGACGATGGGATCAGGCAGATGTCGCGACGTGCTTCGCCACGGCTCTGGTGATAGGCGCGGATAGCCAAGAGGCCTGCGTATTCACCTTGGGAGCCGGCGTTTGGCTGCAGGGAGATCGCGTCGTAACCGGTGGCCGCGCAGAGCATGGCTTCCAGTTCGGTGGTCAGTTGCTGGTAACCGGCGCTTTGCCCAGCCGGGGCGAAGGGGTGCAGGGCGCCGAACTCGGCCCAGGTCACCGGGATCATTTCGCTGGCGGCGTTGAGCTTCATGGTGCACGAGCCCAGCGGGATCATGGTGCGGTCCAGGGCCAGGTCTTTGTCGGCCAGCTTGCGCAGGTAGCGCATCAGCTCGGTTTCCGAATGATAGCGGTTGAATACCGGGTGGCTGAGGATCGGTGACTGGCGCAGCAAGGCGGCAGGCAGTGCGCTTTCGGTGGCGGCGAAGGCGGGCAGGGCCTTGCCGTCGGCGAAGATCGCCCACAAGGCCTGGATATCGGCCTGGGTGGTGGTTTCGTCGACCGACAGGCCAACGCGCTGGGCGTCCACTACGCGCAGGTTGATGCGCTGGGCGTGGGCCTTGTCATGCAGGGCTTTGGTGTTGGCGCCAGTGTTGAGTGTGATCGTGTCGAAGAAGTTTTTCTGCTCGACCTTCAAGCCCAGGGCGGTCAAACCCTTGGCCAGGATCGCGGTCAGCTGGTGTATGCGCTGGGCGATCTGGGTCAGTCCCTTGGGACCGTGGTACACGGCGTACATGCTGGCGATGTTGGCGAGCAGCACTTGGGCTGTGCAGATGTTGCTGGTGGCTTTCTCGCGGCGGATATGTTGTTCGCGGGTCTGCATGGCCAGGCGCAGGGCCGGTTTGCCGAAGCGGTCGACGGAAACACCGACCAGGCGCCCCGGCATGTCGCGCTTGAACGCATCCTTGGTGGAGAAGTACGCCGCGTGCGGGCCACCAAAGCCCAGCGGCACGCCAAAGCGTTGTGCGCTGCCAATGGCGACGTCGGCGCCGAATTCACCCGGCGGGGTCAGCAGGGTCAGGGCCAGCAGGTCGGCGGCAACGGCCACCAGGGCGTTGGCGGCGTGGAAACGCTCGGTCAGCTCGCGGTAATCAAATACATCGCCGTTGCTGGCCGGGTACTGCAGCAGTGCGCCGAAGAACGGGCTGACGTCGGTCAGTTCGCGCTCATCGCCGACTACCACGTCGATGCCCAGTGGCTCGGCACGGGTGCGCAGTACGTCGAGGGTTTGCGGGTGGCTGTGCACCGAGGCGAAGAAGGCATTGCTGCCCTTGTTTTTGCTCAGGCGCTTGCAGAAGGTCATGGCTTCGGCGGCGGCGGTGGCTTCGTCGAGCAGGGATGCGTTGGCAATCGGCAGGCCGGTGAGGTCGCTGATCAGGGTCTGGAAGTTCAGCAGTGCTTCCAGGCGGCCTTGGGAGATCTCTGGCTGGTATGGCGTGTAGGCGGTGTACCAGGCCGGGTTTTCCAGCAGGTTGCGCAGGATCGGTGACGGCGTATGGCAGTTGTAATAGCCCTGGCCGATGTAGGTCTTGAACAGTTGGTTCTGGCTGGCAATGGCCTTGATCCTGGCCAAGGCCTCGGCTTCGCTCAAGCCGTCTTCCAGGCCGAGCACGCTGGTGCCCTTGATGCTTTCCGGGATCACGCTGGCGCTCAGAGCTTCGAGGGAATCAAAGCCCAGGCTGGCGAGCATTTGCTGCTCATCTGCCTGGCGCGGGCCGATGTGGCGGGCGATGAATTCGTTGGCGGTGGTCAGATTAACGGTCATGGCGCGCTCCTCAAGCTTCAGCGTTGGCTTTGATCAGGCGGTCGTACGCATCCTGATCCAACAGCTTAGCCACTGCCTCGGCGTCGGTCGGTTTAAAGCGGAAGAACCAGCCTTCACCCATCGGGTCTTCGTTGACCAGTTCCGGGCTGCCATCGAGCTTGTCGTTCACTTCCAGCACTTCACCGTCCAACGGCATGTACACACCGCTGGCAGCTTTTACCGACTCCACCGTGGAGGCTTCGGCGCCTTTGTCGTAAGCCTGCAACTCCGGCAGTTGCACGAAAACCACATCACCCAGCGCGTTCTGCGCAAAAGCGGTGATGCCCACGGTGACGCTGCCATCGGCTTCGGCGCGCAGCCATTCGTGATCTTCAGTGAAACGCAACTCGCTCATGGAAACTCCTCAGGGCCAGAATCGTCTGGTGGACGGGATTGGAATAATGGGGAGTTGCTTAGCAATATTGCGGCCAAGGTTATTAATTCGTTATAAATCAACAAGTTAATAAAATAGGTTATGACATTAGTGCATTTGACTGTAGCGATTTCGCTACAGTTGGGTGCTTGAAAAAAAGCCTATGTGGATCAAAGCCTTGCATGGCGCGCAAAAAACAGGGTTGTAGCGATATCGTTACGCTGTAGCGCTTTCAGTACACTGGATGTCGTTCTCAGACCAAATATGGATTGCGCCCTGTGGGAGCTGGCTTGCCTGCGATGGCGGTCTACCCGTCACCAAGGAGTTGGATGGCCCACCGCTATCGCAGGCAAGCCAGCTCCCACAGTTGAACCGCGTTTATTCCGTCAAGGCTTGTTGGGAATGCCGTATTTGCGCAGGCGATGTGCAATCGCGGTGTGGGAGGTTTGCAACCGGCTGGCCAGTTGGCGGGTCGAGGGGTAGCTGGTGTAGAGCTTTTCCAGCAGGTCGCGCTCGAAATCTTCCACGGCCTGTTCCAGGCTGTCGATTTCGCCATCGTTCTGGCGTGCCACAGAGGTGCCGGCGATGTCCAGGTCGCCGATGTCCACCAGGCTGCTTTCGCAGATGGCAGCAGCACGGAAGATCACGTTTTGCAGTTGCCGCACATTGCCCGGCCAGCGATTGTCCAGCAGTGCCGGGTAAGTGCCGGGCGCCAGGCGGCAGACCGGGCGCTGGATCTGCGCACAAGCCTGCTGCATGAAGTAGCGGGCCAGCAGCAGGATGTCCTGGCCGCGCTCGCGCAAGGGCGGTACTTCGACGTTGAGCACGTTGAGGCGGTAAAACAGATCTTCGCGAAAAGTGCCTTCGCTGACCATCTTTTCCAGGTTGCGGTGGGTGGCGCTGAGGATGCGCACATTGACCTTCACTTCACGGTCACCGCCTACGCGGCGAAAGCTGCCGTCATTGAGAAAGCGCAGCAACTTGGCTTGCAGGTACGGCGACATCTCGCCGATTTCATCCAGAAATACCGTACCCTGGTTGGCCAGTTCCATCAGCCCCGGCTTGCCGCCGCGTTGGGCGCCGGTGAAGGCGCCCGGGGCGTAACCGAACAACTCGCTCTCAGCGAGGTTTTCCGGGAGTGCCGCGCAGTTCAAGGCCAAAAACGGCGCACTGTGGCGTGCGCTGGTGGCGTGACAGGCGCGGGCTACCAGCTCCTTGCCGGTGCCGGTTTCGCCCTGGATCAGCAGCGGTGCATCCAACGCCGCCACCCGTTGCGCTCGCGCCTTGAGGGTGCGGATGGCCGGGGATTCGCCCAGCAGGGCATCAAAACCTTCGGCATGGTCGTGGTGCAGTGCCGACAGTTGCTCGCCGATGCGATTGGGCTGGTAGAGGGTGAGCAGGGCGCCCGCGTCAGTGATTGGCGTGGCGTCCAGCAACAGGGTCTGGCCGTTGACGCTGATCTCGCGCAACGGCAAGCGAAAGCCATGCTCCAGCAAGGTGTCCAGCAGCGTTGGATCATTGAACAGCTCGGCAATGCTTTCCCCGGCCGGCTCGCGCCCGTACAGGGCGATCAACGCCGGGTTGGCCAACAGGATCTTGCCCGCGCTGTCCAGGGCCAGCACCGGGTCGGTCATGGCCGCCAGCAGGGCGTCGAGTTGCAGGTGGCGACGTTGGCCCGGCAGGATGTCGACCACCTTTACCGCTTGCACACCGTGCACGCTGAACAAGGCGTCACGCAGTTCCTCGAGCACCTCGGCGCTGAGGGTTGGCGCATCGATATAGACGTTGGGCGGCACCATCTCCACCGCATCCAGGTTGAGATTGCGCCCACCGAGCAAGGCCAGGACTTCCTGGGTGATGCCGACGCGGTCGATGAAGCTGACGTGGATACGCATGGGGTGTTAGCAATTCTGGGGAGCGAGAGGCGGCAAGTATGCCTTGGCGCGGGGCGCAGGTGAAATCTGACAAATGATGGAGATCAAAATGTGGGAGGGGGCTTGCCTCCGATTGCGGTGGATCAGCTAATAAATCTGTTGCTGACACACAGCCATCGGGGGCAAGCCCCCTCCCACATTTTGAATTGCATTGTGTCAGTGCAGGCGTGTTACTCCAGGTGTTCTGGCTTGATAGGGTCACCTGATTTCACATCCAGCTGATGCCGCACATCCTCGAACATCAGGTCGTACTGCTTGTGCATTGAGCCATTGAGCACCGCGACCTTCGGCATTCCGTATTTCTGCGCAATGTTCATCGCATGCCGCGCAAAATCGAAGGCCTGGTCCTTGGGCAGGAAGAATTCTTCCTTGAGGTCCTTGCCCTGCACCGAACCGTGCAGCTTGAAGAGCATTCCCTTGCCTTCCTTTGGATCCTGGCTGACTTCATAGTCGATGCACAGGTTGTAGCTGTAGTCGTCTTTGTTAAGCGCGTGGCGTTCAACGTGCAAGTGACCGGGTTCAAAGGTAGCCATAGGCGTATCTCCTCTACTTCACAGATAGGTGATGCCAGGTTTTGCCGTGCTGATGCGGGTGCCGGCGCTGCCCTGGACGATGGCTTCGATGTCCGAGAGTGAACCGATCACCGCGGTTTTGCCAGTCTGGCGGGCGAACTCGCAGGCCGCTTGCACCTTAGGACCCATGGAGCCGGCGGCGAAGCCGAGTTTTTCCATGTCGTCCGGGTGAGCCTGGCCGATAGCCTTCTGGGTTGGCTTGCCGAAGTCGATAAAGGCGGCGTTGACGTCGGTGGCAATCACCAGCAGATCGGCGTCCAGTTGGGTGGCCAGCAGCGACGAACACAGGTCTTTGTCGATCACTGCTTCAATGCCCTTGAGCTTGCCGTCTTCGCCATACATCGTCGGGATGCCGCCGCCGCCGGCGCAGATCACAATGGCGTTTTTTTCCAGCAGCCACTTGATCGGGCGGATTTCAAAGATGCGTTTGGGCCGCGGGCTGGCAACCACGCGGCGATATTTGTCGCCGTCGGGGGCGATGGCCCAGCCTTTTTCGGCGGCGAGTTTTTCTGCTTCGGCCCTGGAATACACTGGGCCGATGGGTTTGGTCGGGTTCTGGAACGCCGGGTCCTTGGCATCGACTTCAACCTGGGTGAGCAGGGTGGCGAACGGCACTTCGAAGTCCAGCAGGTTGCCCAGTTCCTGTTCGATGATGTAGCCGATCATGCCCTCGGTCTCGGCGCCCAGCACGTCCAGCGGGTAGGGCGAGACGCTGGTGTAGGCCGCCGCCTGCAACGACAGCAGGCCCACTTGCGGGCCATTGCCGTGGGCGATCACCAGCTCGTTGCCGGCGTGGATCTTGGCGATCTGTTCGGTGGCGATGCGGATATTGGCGCGTTGGTTGTCCGCGGTCATGGGTTCACCACGACGCAGGAGGGCGTTGCCGCCCAGGGCTACGACGATGCGCATAAAGAATGTCCTTTCAGGGAACGCATGAACACCTCGGTCAATGTGGGAGCTGGCTTGCCTGCGATGAGGGCCTGGCAGGCGACCTGCTGCTGCCAGACCCACCGCTATCGCAGGCAAGCCAGCTCCCACACTGACGGTGTTCACAGCGTGGAAATTAAATGTCCGCCAATGCCGACACCAGAATCGCCTTGATGGTATGCATGCGGTTTTCCGCTTGCTCGAAGGCGATATTGGCCGGCGACTCGAACACCTCTTCGGTCACTTCCACACCATTGGCCAGGTTCGGGTACCGAGCAGCGATGTCCTTGCCGACCTTGGTTTCGCTGTTATGGAACGCCGGCAGGCAATGCATGAATTTCACCCGGGGGTTGCCCGAGGCTTTCATCATCTTGGCGTTGACCTGGTAGGGCAGCAGTTGTTCGATACGCTCATCCCAGGCTTCCACTGGCTCGCCCATCGACACCCAGATATCGGTGTGGATGAAGTCCACGCCCTTGACCGCTTCGGCAGGGTCTTCAGTAATGGTGATGCGGGCGCCGCTTTCCTCGGCAAACGCCTGGCATTGCTTGATGAAGTCCTCGTGCGGCCACAGGGCCTTTGGTGCGCCGATGCGCACGTCCATGCCGAGCTTGGCGCCGATCATCAGCAACGAATTGCCCATGTTGTAGCGCGCGTCGCCCAAGTAGGCGTAGCTGATGTCATGCAGCGGCTTGTCGCTGTGCTCGCGCATGGTCAGGGTGTCGGCGATCATCTGGGTCGGGTGGAATTCGGCGGTGAGGCCGTTGAACACTGGCACACCCGCGAACTTGGCCAGTTCTTCGACGATTTCCTGTTCGAAGCCACGGTACTCAATGGCATCGAACATCCGGCCCAATACGCGGGCGGTGTCTTTCATACTTTCTTTGTGGCCGATCTGCGACGACACCGGGTCGATGTAGGTGACGTGGGCGCCCTGGTCATGGGCCGCGACTTCGAAGGCGCAACGGGTGCGGGTCGAGGTTTTTTCGAAGATCAGTGCGATGTTCTTGCCTTGCAGGTGCGGACGCTCGGTGCCGGTGTATTTGGCGCGCTTGAGGTCGCGGGACAGGTCCAGCAGGTAATGCAGCTCGCGGGTGGTGTGATGCATCAGCGACAGCAGGCTGCGGTTGCGCATATTGAAAGCCATGATGGAATCTCCTTAATAGTCGATAGGGTCGCGGATGATCGGGCAGGTCATGCAGTGGCCGCCGCCACGGCCACGGCCCAGCTCACCGGCGCTGATGGTGATGACTTCCACACCGGCCTTGCGCAGCAGGGTGTTGGTGTAGGTGTTGCGGTCGTAGCCGATCACCACGCCAGGCTCTACAGCCACCACGTTGTTGCCGTCATCCCATTGTTCGCGTTCGGCGGCGAAGCTGTTGCCGCCGGTCTCGACCACACGTAGGGCCTTGAGGTTGAGGGCTGCGGCGACGGTATCGAGGAAGTTGGTGGTCTCGCGTTGGATATCGATGCCGTGGGGCTTGCTGTCGTCAGGGCGCAGGGTGAAAGGCACGATCTGGTTGACCACTTCGGGGAAGACGGTGACCAGGTCGCGGTCGCAGAAGCTGAACACGGTGTCCAGGTGCATGGCTGCGCGGGATTTGGGCAGGCCGGCAACGATCACCCGCTCAACGGCGTTGTTCTTGAACAGGTTGCGCGCCAGTTGGCCGATGGCCTGGTGGGACGAGCGCTCGCCCATGCCGATCAACACCACGCCATTGCCAATCGGCATGACGTCACCGCCTTCCAGTGTGGCGGCGCCGTGTTCCTGGTCGGGGTCGCCGTACCAGATCTGGAAGTCGGCGTTGGTGAACTCCGGGTGGAACTTGTAGATGGCGGAGGCCAGCAGGGTTTCCTGGCGTCGCGCCGGCCAGTACATCGGGTTGAGCGTTACACCGCCGTAGATCCAGCAGGTGGTGTCGCGGGTGAACTGGGTGTTGGGCAGCGGCGGCAGGATGAAGCTGGCGTGGCCGAGGAAGTCGCGGAACATCTCGATGGTCCTGCCACCAAAGCTGCTCGGCAGGTCATCGGCCGACACACCACCAATCAGGAACTCGGCGATTTTGCGCGGCTCCAGGCTACGCAGCCACGAGCCGACTTCATCGACCAGGCCCAGGCCCACGGTGTTGGCGGTGATCTTGCGCTCCAGGATCCAGTCCAGGGCTTCGGGGATGGCAACGATGTCGGTGAGCAGGTTGTGCATTTCCAGCACATCAATATCCCGCTCGCGCATCTTGGTCACAAAGTCGAAATGGTCGCGCTTGGCCTGGGCCACCCACAGCACGTCATCGAACAGCAGTTCGTCGCAGTTGTTGGGGGTCAGCCGCTGGTGGGCCAAGCCTGGGGAGCACACCATGACTTTGCGCAGTTTGCCGGCTTCGGAATGTACGCCGTACTTAACTTTTTCCGTGGTCATTACAGATCCTCCAGTGAACACACAATTACAAAGTCAGGAAGCCGTCGTAGAGCCCATAGGCCGCCACCAGGGCGCCAATGACCACTGCGGCGAAAATCAGCTTCTCGACGTTGGTGAAAATCGGTTTGCCCAGTTCATGCTTGGCCTTGGCGAACAGGATCGCGCCGGGGGCATAGAGCAGGGCGGAGAGCAGCAGGTACTTGGTGCCGCCGGCGTAGAGCAGCCAGATCGCGTAGATCAGCGCGACGGCGCCGATGAACAGGTCTTTCTTGCGCTCCTTGAGGGCGTTTTCGTAAGTTTCGCCACGCACCGCCAGCAGCAGGGCGTACGCCGCCGACCACAGGTAAGGCACCAGGATCATCGAGGTGGCGAGGTAGATCAGCGACAGGTAGGTGCTGGCGGAAAACAGCGTGATCACCAGGAAGATCTGTACCATCGCGTTGGTCAGCCACAGGGCATTGACCGGCACGTGGTTGGCGTTTTCCTTACGCAGGAACTCCGGCATGGTGTGGTCCTTGGCGGCGGCAAACATGATCTCCGCACACAGCAGCACCCAGGACAGCAACGCGCCCAGCAGCGAAATGATCAAGCCGACGCTGATCAGCACCGCGCCCCAGTGACCCACTACGTGTTCGAGCACGGCGGCCATCGATGGGTTCTGCAGCTTGGCCAGTTCCGGTTGGGTCATGATCCCCAGGGACAGCACGTTCACCAGCATCAGGAACAGCAGCACGGTGATAAAACCGATCACGGTGGCCTTGCCCACGTCGCTGCGTTTCTCCGCACGGGAGGAGAAGATGCTCGCGCCTTCGATACCGATAAACACCCACACGGTGACCAGCATCATGTTGCGCACCTGGTTCATCACGCTGCCCAGGTCGGGGTTTTTCACGCCCCAGATGTCAGCGGTGAAGATGTCCAGCTTGAACGCGAACAGCGCGATGAGCACGAACAGCAGCAGCGGCACCACCTTGGCAACGGTGGTCACCAGGTTGATGAACGCCGCTTCCTTGATCCCGCGCAGCACCAGGAAATGCACGGCCCACAGCAGCACCGACGCACCGATCACCGCCGCCAGGGTATTGCCTTCGCCAAAGATCGGGAAGAAGTAGCCGAGGGTGCTGAACAAGAGTACGAAGTACCCCACGTTGCCCAGCCAGGCACTGATCCAGTAACCCCAGGCGGATGAGAACCCCATGTAATCGCCGAAACCGGCCTTGGCGTAGGCGTACACACCGCCGTCGAGGTCAGGCTTGCGGTTGGCGAGAGTCTGGAAGACGAATGCGAGGGTCAGCATGCCGATGGCGGTAATCACCCAGCCAATCAATACTGCGCCCACGTCGGCACTGGCGGCCATGTTTTGCGGCAGTGAGAAGATCCCGCCGCCAATCATTGAGCCCACGACAAGTGCAACCAGCGCACCAAGCCTAAGTTTTCCGGGAGAATCAGACATTGCGTGACTCCAATGCAGGAGAAGAGAGATCACAGAATAATTCCGTGCGCTAATCAAACAGCTGACTCAGATCACTTCATTGGCACATTCCATTGTGAATTAACGACTTAGGGGGCAGAAGTTGCTGGGCGACGCAGTCCGTGGGCAGGCGCTTGCTAGAGCGGGCTCCTCCGATGTGGTTAATCATTTCGTCCGGGACATGGAGGTTGACGCTAGTTCGTATTTACGGATGTGCAAACTTTTTGTACGGCGTCTGACGAACGCTTCATAATCGGCTTATTTAAATTCTAAATAAGCCTAAACTTCTCACGTTTACATGCACTTATGTTATGAAACGCTAGCGTCATTAAATTGAATTAGTTGAGTTCGCAGTGGTCGGCTCAAACTTTTATTTGCGAGGAACCTGCATGCCCCAACCAGCCCAGAAACTTAGGCTCAGTGCCCTGATCGCCCTGGTCGTGGGTTCGATGATTGGCGGCGGGATCTTCTCGCTTCCGCAAAACATGGCGGCCCGTGCGGAAGTGGGCGCCGTGCTGATTGGCTGGGCAATCACGGCGGTCGGCATGTTGACCCTGGCCTTTGTGTTCCAGACCTTGGCCAACCGCAAACCGGAACTGGACTCTGGGGTATACGCCTACGCCAAGGCCGGTTTTGGCGATTACATGGGTTTTTCATCCGCCTGGGGTTACTGGATCAGCGCGTGGATGGGCAACGTCGGTTATTTCGTGTTGCTTTTCAGCACCCTGGGTTACTTTTTCCCGGCGTTCGGCCAGGGCAATACACCGCTGGCCATCGGCTGTGCGTCGTTGTTGCTGTGGGCGGTGCATTTCCTGGTGATGCGCGGGATCAAGGAGGCGGCGTTTATCAACCAGGTCACCACGGTGGCGAAGATTGTGCCGCTATTGATGTTCATCGTGATCGCCGCGGTGGCGTTCAAGGCGGATATCTTCACCCGCGATATCTGGGGCCTGGGTAACCCGCAGATGGGCAGTGTGGTCGAGCAGGTGCGACACATGATGCTGGTCACGGTGTTTGTGTTTATCGGCATCGAAGGCGCCAGCGTGTACTCGGCGCGGGCCGAGAAACGCTCGGATGTAGGTCGCGCCACGGTAATTGGTTTCCTGGGCGTACTGGCGCTGTTGGTGCTGGTGAATGTGCTGTCCCTGGGCATCATGAGCCAGCCGCAATTGGCGCAGTTGCAGAACCCTTCCCTGGCGGGCGTGCTGGAACACATCGTCGGGCCCTGGGGCGCGGTATTGATCAGCATCGGCCTGGCGGTTTCGCTGCTCGGGGCGTTGCTTTCATGGGCGCTGCTCTGCGCGGAAATCCTCTACGCCACTGCCCATGACAAGACCATGCCGGCGTTCCTGAAAAAGGAAAATGCCAATCAGGTGCCGGTTAACGCGTTGTGGCTGACCAATGTGATGATCCAGGCGTTCCTGGTGATCACGCTGTTTTCGGCCAGCACCTACACCACCCTGATCTACCTGGCATCGTCGATGATCCTGGTGCCCTACCTGTGGTCGGCGGCCTATGCGGTGTTGTTGAGCGGGCGCGGCGATACCTATGCCGGCGCCCAGCGCCAGCGCATGAAAGACTTGGCAGTGGGGCTGATTGCCCTCGGCTATGCGGTGTGGCTGTTGTACGCCGGGGGCTTGAAGTATTTGCTGCTGTCGGCGCTGCTGTATGCCCCGGGTGTGATCCTGTTCGCCCAGGCCAAGCGCGAGCAAGGCCAACCCTTGTTTACCCACGTGGAAAAAGGCATTTTCAGCTGCGTGATCGCGGGCGCCGGGTTGGCGGCATACGGGTTGTATAGCGGAGTATTGTCGTTGTGAGATTGGCGTATCAGCCGCCCTACGATTGGGCGGCAATGTTGGCGTTTTTGTCAGCTCGAGCCATCAATGGATTAGAAATCGTTGAGGCTGGCGTGTACCGGCGCAGCATCAGCGTGAACGGGCAACAGGGTTGGCTCAGCGTGGCGCCGGGCGCCGGTGATTGGCTGGAGGTGGGCGTCGAGTTTCCTGACGCGGCGGCCCTGCCCGGGATTGAGCGACGCCTGCGGGCCATGTTCGACCTGGATGCGCGGCCCGAGGTGATCAATGCCCAGTTGGCTGGCGACCCGTTGATGGCGCAACTGGTTGCGGCCCGCCCTGGCCTTCGCGTGCCCGGGACCTGGGACGGGCTGGAGCTGGCGATTCGTGCGGTGCTGGGCCAGCAGATCACTGTGGTGGCGGCCATTCGCCTGGCGGGCAAGCTGGTGGCGCAGTATGGTCAGCCGCTGTACACCCCATACGCCGGTATCACCCATGTGTTTCCGACACCCGAAGTGCTGGCGGCGGCGGACCTGGCGACCCTGGGCATGCCCAAGGCGCGGGGGCGTACCTTGTCCGCCGTGGCCCAGGCAGTGTTGGATGACCCGCAGGTGTTCCAACCCAAGGCCAGCCTCAAGGACGGCGTTGCCCGGTTGGTGGCGTTGCCGGGGATTGGCGACTGGACCGCTCAGTACATCGCCATGCGCCAGTTGCGCGAGGTGGATGCGTTTGCGTCGGGGGATATCGGCTTGATCAATGCGCTGGCGGCGCTGGAGGGTGGGCCGGTGTCGGCGCGGCAGTTGCTGGCCCGGGCCGAGGCGTGGCGGCCATTGAGGGCGTATGCGGCGCAGCATCTTTGGACATCGTTGAGTCGGGGGGATTGAGGGTGGCTGCACTGGCCTCATCGGGGGCAAGCCCCCACCCACTTTTGAATTTATTCACAAATCAAATGTGGGAGGGGGCTTGCCCCCGATGGCGGTCTTCAGTTCACCACTGAGGCCGGTGCGCGCCCAATTCCCCCGCCGGCAAATCCCACTGTAACGGCGTGCCACTGATGCTCAGCGGCGCCAACAATCGATGGGCCTGCCCCCATGCTGTCTGCTCCACCACCAGCCCTTGATCGCGTGGATCTTCGGCACGCAACGCCGCTTGTTCCGGCACTTGTCCCGCATCCACCAGCAACTTCGCCGTACGCGCCAATGACAACCGCGCCGAGCCACCGCGGCCGGATGCCAGGCGTTCGCCCAACGCCCGGATCGCACTGGCAGCCATCAGGTAACCGGTAGCGTGATCCAGCGCCTGCACCGGCAGCGGCACGGGCTTATCCGCCTGCTTCCAGGCCATGCCTGCCTCGGCAATGCCGCTGCTCATCTGCACCAGGCTGTCGAAGCCGCGACGGTTGCGCCACGGGCCGCTCCAGCCGTAGGCGTTGAGGCTGACGTCGATCAGCCCGGGGGCGAGGTCTTGTCGTTCGCCGGGGGTGTAGCCCAATCGTTCCAGTGCATCGGCGCGGTAACCGTGGAACAGCACGTCAGCATCCTTGAGCAAGGCTTCGAATACCTGCCGGCCTTCCGGGCTTTTCAAGTCAAGGCGTGCGCAGCGCTTGCCCAAGGTCATTTCCGGCACCACGCCGGGCTCGTTCCAGGTCGGCGAATCGATGCGCAGTACATCGGCCCCCAACCCGGCGAGGAAACGACTGGCCACCGGGCCGGCCAATACGCGGGTCAAGTCCAGCACCTTGATACCGGCCAGCGGGCGCGCAGGCGAACCGAGCCAGGGTTTGTCGGTGCGGCTTTCGAAAACCTGGCGCTGTACCAGCTCTTCGGCATTCACTGCCAAGCCTTGCGGATGCTGCTGCCAGGCTTGCCACTCACGCATCTGCGCGGCACAACCACCGGCGTCGACAATGGCCTGTTCCAGCTCGGCAGCGTTCCATGCCGCGACTTTGATTGCCATTTCGGCGCGGTCGGCCACAGGCCCCAGCACCCGCTCGGCCGCGGCACGGTGATGGGGCGCGTTGGTGTGCAAGCGAATCCAGCCATCGGCGCAGGCGTAGTCGCCGGCCACCGGGTCCCACAGCGGCGGCACTTGCCAACCCACCGGGCGAATTGAAGAAGAGAACCACAAGGAGGCCAGGCGCCGGTCCACACTGACGTTGGGCAAGCGCCCGGTCTGCTGCTGGATCAACTGGGCGATGGCCTGGCCGGCGGCGCCGATGCTGGCAGCGGCCAGGTCGGTGACGGCGAAGGCCGAGGGCAGGGCCCCGGTTTCGGTCATGGCTATGGCTGCGTGTGGTAAATCGAGTGCGGCTTGGATGGGAGTCAGCAGGTCAGTCATCAAAAGCCCTCCGTAAGAGAAGGGCCACTATAGAAGATCTTCACACGGCTGTGACAACGCCGGGTTCCAGCGGCAGGTCGATACTGGCGACAAAACCGCCGTCAGGGTGATTGGCCAGGATCAGGTTGCCGCCATGGCGCTCGGCGGCGCGACGGGCGATGGCCAGCCCCAGCCCATGGCCCTGGGCAACCTGGCCGGGGGCGCGGTAGAACGGCTCGCCCAGCTGGCTCAGGTGCTCGGCTTCAACGCCTGGGCCGTGGTCACGCACGCTGATCAGAATGCGCCCGCCTTGGTGCTGGGCCTGCAATTCGATCGGTTGGCCGACGGGGTTGAAGCGTTGGGCATTGCGCAGCAGGTTATCCACGGCGCGTTCGATCATGGTCGGCCAGCCTTTGAGGTGCAGGTCGGCTTCGGTGGTGAGGTGCACCATCTGGTCCGGCGCGCCGAGTTGGGCGTCCTTTTGCAGGGTCTTGAGCAGCGGGTTGAGGTCGATGTCTTCGGCGCTGGCGTTGTCGGCATCGACCCGCGCCAGTACCAGGATCTCGCTGATCAAGGCTTCCAGGCGGTCGCATTCGCGGGTCAGGCGTGGCCAGAGTTTCTCCCGCTCCTCGGGGCTGGCGCGTTCGGCCAGGGCCAGGGCGATCCGCAAGCGCGCCAGCGGCGAGCGCAGCTCGTGGGACACGTCACGCAGCAACTGGCGCTGGCTGCCGATCAGGCTTTGCAGGCGCGCACCCATGCGGTTGAAGTCGGTGGCCAACACACCGAACTCATCACGCCGATTGGCCAATTGCGCCAGGCTGTTTTGCTGATAGGTGGCTTGCCCCAGGTCATGCACTGCGCCACGCAAGCGGCTGAGCGGGCGGGTGATCGACAGCGTCACCAACAGGCTGAACAGGGTCAGCACCACCAGGGCAATCGCCAGGGCACTGAACGGCCACAGCAGGCTGCTACGGTGCCAGGCATCCAGCTCGGGGTGAGGAATGCGGTAGATCAACAGGTAGGTGTCGCCGGTTTTGTCGCTGGTGTACTCGGCCGTCAGGCGCCGCCAGGGCAGGTGGCCGTCCTGGCTGTCATTCTGCCGGGCCTCGAAGGCGGCGGCGCGGCGCGGGAAGGTGCCGCGCACCACCGGCTCGCCGCTTTCATTGAGCACTTGCACGTCGATGTGGTACTGGCGTTTGCGTTGTTGCAGCAAGTCCTGGGCAGCGTCTTCGCCCTGGGCTTCGTAGAGTTGGGTCCACTCCTGCGCCAAGTTGTTGAGGCCGGGGTGGCGGCTGAGAATCCAGGCGTCCTGGTTGAGCATATGCCCGAGCAGGATCGACAAGCCGGCAACCAGGGCGATGGCCAGCCAGAAACTCGCCAGGATACGCCAGAACAATGAACGCACAGGAAACCCTCAAACAGGAAAAGCCCAGCGGCGTGAACCACTGGGCTGTAGGCATTACGCCCCGCGCATTATTGCGCTTTTTGCGCTTGCTGGGCTTTCCAGGCCTGGAATTCCTTCCACTCGGCGCGGCGCTCGGTTTGCTTCTTGACGATCTCGTCGTATTGCTTCTGTTGGTCGGGCTTGAGCACGGCACGGATATCGGCCTGGGTTTTCTGCTTGCCGGCGGCGATTTCATCCTGCATGGCTTTCTGGTCGGCGGCCGGCAGTTTGTCCAGGTACTTCTTGACCAGGTCTTTGCGAGCGTGCCATTGGTCACCCATGAGCTTGCGGATCTGTTCGCGTTGTTCCTTGCTCAGGTCCAGTTGGCTGAACGGGCCACCCTTGCCACGCGGACCATGTTCACCGCCGTGGCCCGGGCCACCCATCATGTGGCCGGAAGGTTCGCCCATTGGGCCCGGGCCTTCTGGCATGGCCATGGCGACGGTAGGCAGGGCAGCGGCGAGCATCAAAGCGATAAGGGTCTTGCGCATGGTGATTCTCCTGTCTCTATTCCGGTGAGTCCGGATGTGAGTAGATTAGGGAGATCAAGGTCAGCCGCCGTCAGCAGAGGGTAAAGATTTGGTAAGGCTGCCTCTAGAGGCTGTAGTAGTACCCGCGACTGCGCAACGCGACGATCCGTGGCCGACCATCCGGGTGCGGGCCGATTTTCTTGCGCAGGTTGCTGACGTGCATGTCCAGGCTGCGATCGTAGAGGGTCAGCTTGCGGCCCAGGGCAATCTGCGCCAGTTCCTGTTTGTCCAAAGGCTCGCCGGGTTGGCGCAACAGGGCTTCGAGCAGGCGACTTTCGGAAACAGTGAGGGTGAATTCCTGTTCATCGATGCTGACCACGCCGCGCACCGGGCTGAAGCACAGGTCGCCCAGTTCCAGCTGGGTCGACACCGCGGCCGGGTGGCTGCGGCGCAATACCGCGCGCAGGCGCGCCGTCAATTCGCGTGGATCGCAGGGCTTGGCCAGGTAGTCGTCGGCTCCCAGCTCCAGGCCGAGGATGCGGTCCAGGGGTTCGCCCCGGGCCGAGAGCATCAGTACCGGCAGCTCCGGGTGGTCGTTGCGCAATTGCTTGAGCAGTTCCAGGCCGCTGCCGTCGGGCAGCATCACATCAAGCACCACCGCCGCCGGGGCGGCTTCGGCCAAGGCTTTGCGAGCGCTCAAGCCGTCGTGGCAGGCGCGCACCTGAAAACCTTCCTGGCTCAACCAACTGGTCAGCAGCTCACAGAGCTCCTGGTCATCATCTATCAGTAACAGCTCGCTCATGACTCACTCAATTTAGCCATTGTCGACGGCGACGGTGCCCACCGCTGGCGAAGATCCCACACAGTAGGGCGATCAGCGCAACGGCCGCGCCGATGACGAACCACTGCTGCTGTTCGGTCAGCCAGCGGGTCAAGGCGCCGCCCTGTGTCTCTTTGAGTTGCTGGGCCAGACGTTGGTTCTCCTGGCGCAGGCGACTCAGTTGGGCGCTTTCGCGGGCAGCGTCTGCGCTTTGCAGTTGCTTGCCCAGTGCTTCACGCTGGCGTTCGCTTTCTTTCAAACGTTGCTGCAACTCGGTGACCTGGGCGTCGGCACTCAAGGACAAGGGCTCTTCAGCGTGGGCCGTAGCCCCGATCGTTAATACTGCCAACAGACACAACGGACGTAAGCGCATCGGAACTCCTGATTCCACACGAATATTCAGAACGTTGTCGGCAGGTCACCGGGAATAATGAGCCATTGGCAGTGCGCCGAACCGATTTGGTTCGGCGCCGCCGGGCTCAAGGCAGGACTTGCTTGAACGGCTTGATCACGACTTCGGCGTAGACACCTGCCGCCACATACGGGTCAGCATCGGCCCAGGCCTTGGCGTCGGCCAGGGAGGCAAACTCGGCAACGACCAGGCTACCGGTGAAACCGGCCGCGCCAGGGTCAATGCTTTCGACTGCCGGGTGCGGGCCGGCCAACACCAGACGGCCTTCGGCCTGCAGCACTTTAAGGCGTTCCAGGTGGGCCGGGCGCACGCTCAGGCGTTTTTCCAGCGAGTTGGCAACGTCAGTGGCAATGATGGCGTAGAGCATGTCAGTCCTCGGTTTTCGGCGTGGTAGGGGCGGTGTCATGCAGGTGACGCGACAGGTAGATACCCTGGCCGATCAGGAACAATACGGTCATGCCCAGGCTGCCGAACACTTTGAAGTCGACCCAGTAGTCCTGGAAGGTAAATGCCACGAACAGGTTGGCGGCACCGCAGAACAGGAAAAACACGATCCAGGCCACGTTCAGGCGCACCCATACCGGTTCCGGCAAGGTCAGCGCATGGCCCATGATGCGCTTGATCAGCAGGCGGTCACCGATAAAGTGACTGCCGATAAACACCAGCGCGAACAGCCAGTTGACCACCGGGGCTTTCCATTTAAGGAAGGTTTCGCTGTGGAACGCCAGGGTCAGGCCGCCGAAGACCAGGCAGGCGATGAGCGTGAGCCATTGGCTTTTTTCCAGCTTGCGCTGGGAGATGAAGATGGCGCCGTAGACCACGATGGAGCTGATGATCAGTACCGCGGTGGCGCTGTAGATGCCGCCGAACGACAGCTCGTGACCGGCGATTTCGATGACCCTGGGGTCGAGTTTGGTAACGATGAAGAACAGCAACAGCGGGATGAAGTCGATGAATTGTTTCACAGTAAGAGCCAGAAGCTGGATGTGGCGGCATAATAACAAACATCCTTGGTTGCGATAGCGCCAGCTGACTTGAGGTTACATACCCACGTGAATGTTGATTTGCACTGCCACAGCACGGCCTCCGACGGCGCCCTGGCGCCCGCGGTACTGGTTGCGCGAGCGTTTGAAAAAGGCGTGCGAGTCCTGTCGTTGACCGACCATGACACCCTCGAGGGCCTCGATGAAGCCCGCGAAGCCGCCCATTCCCTGGGCATGCAGTTGGTCAACGGCGTGGAATTGTCGTGCACCTGGGGCGGTGCCACCATCCATGTGCTCGGCTACGGCTTCGACCAGCATGCCCCACCCCTTGTAGCCGCCATCGCCCAATTGCACGATGGCCGCTGGCTGCGGTCCGAAGAAATAAGCCGCAAGCTCAGCCTTAAAGGCATGCCCGGTGCCCTGGACGGTGCCCGCGCCATCCAGCAGGAGCTGGGTGACAGTGGCAATGCACCGGCCCGTCCGCACTTTGCCGACTGGATGGTACGTGAAGGCTATGTCAAGGATCGCGCCGAGGCCTTTCGCAAATGGCTGGGCGCCGGCAAGCTGGGCGATGTGAAGCTGCATTGGCCGACCCTTGAAGACACCGTCGAGACCCTGCGGGCCTCCGGGGCGTGGGTCAGCCTGGCGCATCCCTGGCATTACGATTTCACCCGCAGTAAGCGTCGCAAGCTGATCAGCGACTATATTGGAGCGGGCGGCCACGCGATCGAAGTGGTCAACGGGCATCAACCTGCCGAACAGGTCGGCAGCCTGGCGATTCTTGCCCGCGAATTTGGTCTGCTGGTCAGTGCCGGCAGTGATTTCCATGGCCCAGGCGGCTGGTCCGAGATTGGCGAGTATCGCCAGGTCCCGGAAGACTTGCCGCTGTTGTGGGGGCGATTCAAGCATGACCCCATTATTGCCACCGTCTGAACAGGTAGAACACGTGAGTCAATTCTTCCAGATTCATCCGGAAAACCCGCAAGCGCGCCTGATCAAGCAGGCCGTAGAGATCATCCGTGCCGGCGGCGTGGTGATCTACCCGACTGATTCGTCCTATGCCATTGGTTGCCAGATCGGCGACAAGGGCGCGGTCGAGCGCGTCAGGCGCCTGCGCCAACTGGATGACAAGCACAACTTTGCGCTGATCTGCAGCGACTTGTCCCAACTGGGGCTGTTCGCCAAGGTCGATACCGGCACCTTCCGCCTGCTCAAGGCCCACACGCCGGGGCCCTACACTTTTATTCTCAACGCCACCCGCGAAGTGCCGCGGTTGTTGCTGCATCCGAAGAAACGCACCATCGGCCTGCGTGTGCCGGAGCATCCGATAGCCCTGGCTTTGTTGGCCGAGCTGGGTGAACCGCTGATGAGCGTGTCGTTGATCCTGCCCGGTGAAACCGAGCCGCTGTATGACCCTTACGAAATGCGCCGGCTGCTGGAAAAACATGTCGACCTGATCATCGACGGCGGTTATGGCGGCAACAAGGCTTCCACGGTGATCAACCTCGCCGATGGCGAACCGGAGGTGGTGCGCGTGGGTTGTGGCGACCCGACCCCGTTTATGGTCGAGGCCTGAATGTCGGCCGTGGAAACCGCTGACCCCCAGGCCGGCGCCCAGCAGGAACTGCCGTTTGCCATGGTATATGGCCAGGCGGTCATGGAAATGCCCCTGGACCTGTATATCCCGCCGGATGCCCTGGAGGTGTTCCTTGAAGCCTTCGAAGGCCCGCTGGACTTGCTGCTGTACCTGATCCGCAAGCAGAACATCAATATCCTCGACATCCCGGTGGCGGAAATCACCCGCCAGTACATGGGTTATGTCGAGCTGATGCAGTCGGTGCGCCTGGAGCTGGCTGCCGAGTACCTGGTGATGGCCGCCATGCTCGCCGAGATCAAGTCGCGCATGCTGCTGCCGCGCTCGGAAACGGTGGAAGCCGAAGAGGATGACCCGCGCGCCGAGCTGATCCGCCGCCTGCAGGAATACGAGCGCTTCAAGGCCGCTGCCGAAGGCATCGACAACCTGAGCCGTGTGGGCCGCGATGTGGTGGTGCCCAAGCTCGATGCGCCCGAAGCGCGTGCGCGTAAATTGCTGCCGGATGTGAGCCTGGAAGAATTGCTGATGTCCATGGCCGAGGTGTTGCGCCGTGGCGATATGTTCGAAAGCCATCAGGTCAGCCGTGAAGCCCTGTCCACTCGCGAGCGTATGAGCGATGTACTGGAGCGTCTCAAGGGCGGTGGGTTTGTGCCGTTTGTCGAGCTGTTCACTGCCGAAGAAGGGCGACTTGGGGTGGTAGTGACCTTTATGGCGATCCTCGAACTGGTCAAGGAGTCCTTGGTGGAGCTGGTCCAGAATGAGCCTTTTGCGGCTATCCACGTGCGGGCGCGAGCCGAATAACGAGCTGAATCGATGAATCTGACTGAACCCCGCGAACTGGCACCCTTGCTGGAGGCCTTTCTCCTGGCCTCGGGCAAACCGCAATCTTTGGAGCGCCTGTTCGAACTCTTTGAAGAAGCCGAACGCCCGGAGCCGCCGGTCTTCAAGAAGGCGCTGGAGATCCTGCGCAAGTCCTGCGAGGGCCGTGCCTTTGAACTGCGCGAAGTGGCGTCGGGTTACCGCCTGCAGATCCGTGAGAAGTTTTCACCGTGGGTCGGCCGTTTGTGGGAAGAACGCCCCCAGCGTTATTCCCGGGCAATGCTGGAAACCATGGCACTGATCGCCTATCGCCAGCCGATCACCCGCGGCGAAATCGAGGATGTGCGTGGCGTGGCGGTCAACAGCCATATCGTCAAGACCCTGCTGGAGCGCGAGTGGATCCGCATCGTCGGCTACCGCGATGTGCCGGGTAAACCGGCTATGTTCGCCACCACCAAGGTATTCCTCGACCATTTCAACCTGAAAAATCTCGACGACCTGCCGCCCCTTGCCGAACTGCGCGAAATGGAAGCCGAGCCGGTGCTCGACTTCGACGACGCGCCGGTGCCGGCCAGCCTGCAGGAACTGGCCGACGCTAGTGCCGAGCCGGAGGAGCCCAAGGACGAGACCAGTTTCCATACGCTGTTGTTGGAGCTGGACGATATGGAGCAGGGGATCAAGACCGACTTTGACGATTTATTGCGCGATGCTGCCGACGAGCCGCAGACCGAGGTGAACGTTGAACCCGAGCCCGAAGTCGAAGAAGACATCCTCGGCGTCGCCGATGCCCGGGAAAAACTGCTGGCCGCCGTCGCCGCCCTCGAACAGCCGCCGCTGAGCGACGAAGAGGACGAAGCCCGGGCGCTGGCTGAAGCCATTGAGAACGAACGCCGCCAATTCGAAGACTGACCCGATATTTCCAAACACCGCAATACCCCATGTGGGAGCGGGCTTGCTCGCGAATGCGGTGTATCAGCTTGCAGATGCATTGACTGAACCACCGCATTCGCGAGCAAGCCCGCTCCCACATTTAATCAGCGTCACCTGGGGAAGTGTATGAGTTCGACCAAAGACCCGTGCATCAGCATTTGCAAGTTCAGCGACGACATCTGCGTCGGCTGCGGGCGCAGCAAGCGCGAAATCCGCGCCTGGAAAAAACTCGATAAAGCCGACAAGCGCACGGTATTGGCCGAAGCCGAGCTGCGATTGCTGGCCCTTGGCGCCACCGGCCGGCGGAAAAGCAAATGACTTGGGCTTTATCGACTAGTCTGTGATGCGCAACACGCGCCATGCGCGTATGATTCGCGACCCCTTGCCGACCTATTCGGCCAAGGCCCCGCTTTCAATACCCTTCAGGCCACGCCTGAATCGACCCACCGGGAGGTGCTTACGATGAATGACCAAGACCAGAACGACAGCCAGGAAATTGGCCCAGCAGGCGAAAAGCTGCAAAAGGTGCTGGCGCGTATCGGCGTGGGCTCGCGCCGCGACGTTGAAGCCTGGATCACCCAGAAGCGCATCAAGGTCAACGGCGTCGAGGCCACCCTCGGCCAGCGCGTCGACCTGCACGATGCAATTACCATCGATGGCAAGGTGATCAAGCGTGAAGAGGCTGCCGAATCGGTGCGCCGCGTGATCATGTACAACAAGCCCGATGGCGAGATCTGCACCCGTGACGACCCGGAAGGCCGTCCGACCGTGTTCGACAAGATGCCAAAGCCTAAAGAAGGCCGCTGGATCAACATCGGTCGCCTGGACATCAACACCACCGGCTTGCTGATGTTCACCACCGACGGTGAACTGGCTAACCGCCTGATGCACCCGTCCTACGAGATGGACCGTGAATACGCTGTGCGTGTACGCGGTGAAGTCGATGACGAGATGATCGAACGCCTCAAGGCCGGCGTGGTGCTGGAAGACGGCCCGGCCAAGTTCACCGACATCAAGCAGGCCCCAGGCGGTGAAGGTTTCAACCACTGGTACCACTGCGTGGTGATGGAAGGCCGCAACCGTGAAGTGCGTCGCCTGTGGGAATCCCAGGGCCTGGTGGTCAGCCGCTTGAAGCGCGTGCGTTTCGGCCCGGTGTTCCTCAATTCCGACCTGCCGATGGGCCGCTGGCGCGAAATGAGCCAGTACGAAGTCGACATCCTCAGCGCCGAAGTCGGCCTGACGCCGGTCGCGATGCCGCAGATGAATGCCAAGAGCAAGGACAAGCTTGAGCGTATGCAGCGTAAATCCTCGCGCCCAGTAGCGCGTACCGAGCGCGTGGCCCGTACCCTGCGCCCGGCGCTGAATGCACCGGCCACTGGCGGTCGTATCTCCCGTGAGCCGCAGATCGAAGGTGAGCGTCGCCCTACCGCACCGTCCCGTCAGGAAGGTGAGCGTGCTCCCCGCACACCACGTCCTGCCCGTGGCGAAGCGCCAAGCGGTGGTCGCAGCAACCGTGGTGAAGCGGATCGCCCGGCCGACAGCGCCAGTACCAAGCGTCCAGCAAAGCCAGCGGCGAACAAGCGCCCTGGGCCGAAACTGGTAGCCGATGAGCCATCGGGCAAGCGCCGCGGTGCACCGGCCGGTTCCGGCCAGCGTCCGGGTTTTGGTCGCAAGAAGCCGCAGTGATGCGCTAAGCGCTGCACAAAAACGCCAACCCTAGGGTTGGCGTTTTTTTTCGATCTAAATTTGAAATGCAATCAACTGTGTTTTCGAGGCCTGTGTTCAGAAGGCAAAAGAGCCATCAAACACAGGCTTGTCATCCAGCGCCAACACCCCACTGGCAAAGATCAAATCCAGGTGATGACTGCCTTTCTGCCCGCCGCCCAGGCCCAGGTGCAACCCGCAATGGCGCTCCTCGAACCCGGCGTTGCGCGCATACAAGTCCTTGACCCCTTCATTGGTGCCAATGCCCAGTTCCTCCACCCGGCGGTTCGATGGGTTGGCATTCAGGTATTTGTTGAAATCATCCGCCAGCCCCGGCACCTCGCTGGCTACGCTGCAAATGGTCGAGTTCTCGATCCATAACTCCAACGGTGATTGCAGCACGCCGTATTTGCGCGCAAACGGAATGGTGCTGAGGAAGGTGCCGACAAACCGCACCTGGCCGTTGATGGCTTCGCTGTGGGTGGCGATTTCGCCGGGGGCCAGGTCGTGGTTGCCGACGCCGTTGATATTGGTCCACTTTTTGATGCTGCTCATTGGCGCCTCCAGGCGCGAGCCGTGCTTGTCGGTGAAGCTCAGTACATTGGCCTGGGACATGCGTCGGATCAGCGTGGCGTTAAGGTCGGCGATGCGCTGCGGTTCGACGCTGAAGGTGTCGTAGAAGTAATCACCATAATCCTTGAATAGCAGGGATTTCTTCCAGTGCTCGGCCATCACGCCGTGCAGGGCGCGGATAAAGTCAGGGCCTTCAGCGCGAGGGTTGGGCAGGGTCGAGGAGTCGTAGAGAAACAGGTACAGGTCGCAGGCTTCGATGGCCTTGACCAGGGTGTCGCTGGGCGCCAGGTCCAGGCGCTGCAGCTGGAAGTTGAAGCGCGCGGCGCTACCGTGGGTGATTGTCTGGGCGATGGCGTCGTAGCGCTCGGTATGACCCAGCAGCACGGTGGGACGATGCAGGCCGCTGAGGGCCGGGTGGTGTGCGAGGTAGTAGAGAAAGTGTTCGACGGCGCGGGCCTTGTCCATGACGTGTGTCCTTCTGTGCCTGGGTAAGGGGGCAGGTGCCGTGCACAGCACCTGCCGGATGCCTGCCGGGTATTAGAAAGGCCACATCGCGGTGCCAAAAGGCACAACGGCATCGGCTTGCATCATTTCAACGGCGGCCTCATGGGTCGGCGCTTCAAACCAATCGTCGAGTTGCAGTTCGGTTTCCAGGTCTTTTTCCAGTGCTTGCATGGTGGATCTCCTAGAGGACGTTGTTTGAGAACGGCTTGCCCGCGGGCTTCGCGGGCAAGTGCAAGGAACCTAGAAGAGAGTGTTTCAAAATGCAAAAAATTTATTGACACGGTTTCATTTGGATTTTTTCTTCTGTTTTTTTTCGGATTTTTTTATTCAAGCAAAACAGTGAATTGGCTGAACCGATTCTCCGGAAAATCCTCACCGACAATTTTCTGGTGGATGAGGGTAAAAGCCGGCTGTAACGGAGGTTTTCCATGATGTAACGATAAATTTACGAATTTCCCTGCTATTTCAGCCTGTGCCCAACGCGTAAGGAATATCTGCCAGTTTGACGCGGGCGCTTTGCAGGCTCGGCCCGAAGCCGTCGAGCGGTGTACAATGCGCCGCGTTTTACTGTGACCCCCCTTGCGTACCCACGCAAAAGGCCAAGACCCAGGGTTTGTTCGCCCTGATCACTCCGCCTGGCCACGAGCCGGACGGGTTCGATTTCGTCACAGATAAAAACAAACAGGTGACGCATGACCGTTAGAAAGACGCTGTACTCCTGGTGCCTGCGCTGGGGTTTGAGCGGCGCTGCTTGAGTCGGTAATTCAAGGCAGCAACCTGCATTCAACATCCTCAAACCTTGCGTGAGACCCTTTTCATGAGTGAACCCCATTCTTCTTCAGGCGAGCTGAAACGCGGCCTGAAAAATCGGCATATCCAGTTGATCGCCCTCGGTGGCGCCATCGGCACCGGCCTGTTCCTGGGCTCGGCCGGGGTGCTCAAGTCCGCCGGCCCGTCGATGATCCTGGGCTATGCCATCTGCGGCTTTATCGCCTTCATGATCATGCGCCAACTCGGCGAAATGATCGTCGAAGAGCCCGTCGCCGGTTCCTTCAGCCATTTTGCCCACAAGTACTGGGGTGGCTTCGCCGGCTTTTTGTCGGGCTGGAACTGCTGGATCCTGTACATCCTGGTGGGCATGTCGGAGCTGACGGCCGTCGGCAAGTACGTGCACTACTGGTGGCCGGAGATCCCGACCTGGGTGTCTGCGGCGGCCTTCTTCGTACTGATCAACGTGATCAACCTGGCCAACGTCAAGGTCTTCGGTGAAGCCGAGTTCTGGTTCGCGATCATCAAGGTGGCGGCCATCGTCGGCATGATCGCCCTGGGCAGCTACCTGCTGGTCAGCGGCAGCGGCGGCCCGCAAGCCTCGGTCAGCAACCTGTGGGACCACGGCGGCTTCTTCCCCCATGGCGTCGGCGGATTGGTAATGGCCATGGCGATCATCATGTTCTCCTTTGGCGGCCTGGAAATGCTCGGCTTTACCGCGGCCGAAGCCGACCAGCCTCGTACCGTGATCCCCAAGGCGATCAATCAGGTGATCTATCGCATCCTGATTTTCTACATCGGCGCCCTGGTGGTGCTGTTGTCGCTCACGCCATGGGACAGCCTGCTGGCGACCCTAAATGCGTCCGGCGATGCCTACAGCGGTAGCCCATTCGTGCAGGTGTTCTCGATGCTGGGCAGCAACACCGCCGCGCATATCCTCAACTTCGTGGTGCTGACCGCAGCGTTGTCGGTGTACAACAGCGGCACCTACTGCAACAGCCGCATGCTCTTGGGCATGGCCGAGCAGGGCGATGCGCCCAAGGCCCTGGCGAAGATCGACAAGCGCGGCGTGCCGGTGCGTTCGATCCTGGCCTCGGCGGCGATCACCCTGGTGGCGGTGCTGATGAACTACCTGATGCCCCATGACGCGCTGGAACTGCTGATGTCTTTGGTGGTGGCCACGTTGGTAATCAACTGGGCGATGATCAGCTTCTCCCACTTCAAGTTCCGCCAGCACATGAACCGCACCGGTCAGGTGCCGCTGTTCAAGGCGCTGTGGTACCCGTATGGCAACATCGTCTGCGTGGCGTTCGTGGTGTTTATTTTGGGCACCATGCTGATGATTCCGGGCATTGACCGCTCGGTGTATGCGATCCCGGTGTGGGTGGCGTTCATGGGGGGGTGTTACTGGATCAAGAACAAGCGGGCGCAGCAGTCGGAGGCGGCGGTGGCCTTGACGGCGGAGTAAGGTCGTATACTGCGCTAAATGTGGGAGCGAGCAAGCCCGCTCCCACATTTTTGACCGCGCTCGGCTTGAAGGGGCGTATCTCTAAGCTCTCCTACCAAGGCTCGCGCTTTCCATGCTGGTGATTTCCAACAACGTACACTTGCCCGATGCCGAGATCGAGCTGACCGCCATTCGCGCCCAAGGTGCCGGCGGGCAGAACGTCAATAAGGTCTCGAGTGCGGTGCACCTGCGCTTCGATATTCCCGCGTCGTCGTTGCCGGCGTTCTACAAGGAGCGCCTGCTGGCGTTGCGCGACAGCCGTATTACCAGCGAAGGCGTGCTGGTGCTCAAGGCCCAGCAATACCGTACCCAGGAACAGAACCGCGCCGATGCACTGGAACGTTTGGTGGAGTTGATCCAGAGCGCCACCAAGGTCGAGAAAAAGCGTCGTCCGACCAAGCCCACCCTGGGCTCGAAGAAACGCCGGCTGGAGTCCAAGACCAAGCGCGGCAGCATCAAGGCCGGACGCGGTAAGGTCGACTTCTAGGCGTCGCGTGTTTCTCGGGCCTTGGGCGCCTGGCGGTACAGGTAGAGGCTCAGCAGCAAGCCCGCTGCAGCGGCGAGGGCGGCGAACAGGAAGATCGACGCAAAGCCAAAACCTGCCGCCACGGCGCCAGCCAGCGGTCCGGTGATGCCCAGCGACAAGTCGATAAACAGCGAATAGGCGCCCACCGCCGAGCCACGGCTGGAGGCCGGCACCAGGTTGACTGCCTCCACTCCCAGCGCCGGGAACACCAGGGAAAAGCCGAAGCCACTCAACGCCGCACCTGCCAACGCCAGTTGGGCATCTGGCGCCAGCCACAGCAGCAGCAGGCCGAGCACTTCCACCGACAGGCAGGCAATCGCGACCCGAAAGCCGCCAATGCGGTTGATCAAGTTGCCGAACAGCAAGCGTGCGCCGATAAAGCTGGCGCCGAACAGGCTCAGGGCCCACACCGCGTTGTCCCAGTGCTGGGTGCTGTAGTACAGGGTGATAAAGGTGGCGATGGTGCCAAAGCCGATTGAGCCCAACGCCAGCGCGCAACCATGGGGCAGCACCCGGCCCAGCACATTCATGAACGGCAAGCGGACGCCAGGCACAATTGGCGCCGCTTGCTTTTTCCAGGCCAGCAGCACGCCCACTACTGCCAGCAGAATGATACTGACGCCCATGCTCCACAGTCCCAAATGGCTGACCATCAGCACCCCCAGCGGTGCGCCGACCGCCAGCGCGCCGTAGCTGGCGATGCCGTTCCAGGAGATGACCTTGGCCGTATTCGCCGCACCGACGCGGCCGATGCCCCAGCCAATCGCGCCCGAGCCCACCAGGCTTTCAGCGCTGCCCAGCACCAGTCGACCGATCAGCAGGCTGCCCAGGCTGACCGCCGGCAGGCTGGAAAACCACGCTGCCAGCAACATGAACACCCCGCTCAATCCGCAGCCCACCAGGCCAATCAGCACGGCGCGCTTGCTGCCCAGGTTGTCGATAATCTTGCCGGCATAGGGACGGCTCAACAGGGTGGCCAGGTATTGCACGCTGATCACCAGCCCGGCGATCACCGCGCCATAGCCCAACTGGCTATGGACGTAGCCTGGCAACACGGCCAGGGGAATGCCGATATTCAGATAGCCGATAAAGGTAAACAGCACGATGGAGACGACTTGCAGCGTGACCGCCATGGGTCGCTGGGAATCTGGCATGGGAAGGGTCCACTGTCGCAGCAGGCAAAGATAGGCTGCTAATGATACCGGCGCGCAGGCCGGGCAGGGCGGGAAAAAATGTAAAACGTCAGATCAATAACCCATCAAGCCTGGGCAGGGGCCAGCAGTTGAGTTGTTACCAAAGCCGCCAGGGCGTTTTCCTGGGTGCCGAAGCGCTTGAGCAATGCGGCCTGCTTGTCTGCACTGAGGCGGTTCCAGATTTCGACCATCTGCAAGGCAGTGTCGAGCACGGCGGCGTCCGGGGCATCGGGAAGGGTGGTGGTCATGATGAAGGTCTCGAGTGATTCAGGCAGTGTGGAAAGCGCTCAAAGGTGCGCTTTCCACACGGTCTGGTACGGCGTCAGTCCTGGCTTTCGCGGTCGACTGGTTTTGCTTCTTTGGCCTCAGGCTGCTTGTCGCTGGCCTGCTGCGGTGTTGGCTGCTCAGTTGGGTGCAGGCTTGGGAAGGGGAGATTAGGTATCTCGTGCATCGTCGTCGCTCCTCGCAAGGTCTGTTTTTTCAATCGCAGGTGATTCCGCGCTCTCAAAAAGCCTTGGCAGGATACAGCACCGTAAATGACAAAAAGACTTTTATCTCGGCGAATTCACTTTTTTTCATGGTTCAAACGCAAGTGACATGAGGTCACACCCTTAGAACGGCACCTTGCCCAGGATCATGTCGCGGTACATCACAAAATCCCCCAACAAGCTGTAGAACGGATGCTGGAAGGTCGCCGGGCGGTTCTTTTCGAAGAAAAAGTGGCCGATCCAGGCAAAGGTGTAGCCGGCGACGGGCAAGGCCAGCAAAAGGACCAGTGAACCCCTGCCAATGGCATACGCGAGGATGCCGATCACCAAGGTGGTGCCGATAAAGTGCAGGCGTCGACAGGTGCTGTTGCCATGCTCGCTCAGGTAGTACGGGTAGAACTCGGCAAAGCTGTTGAACTTCTTGACGTTTTCCACGACTGCCGGCCCTCGGGTTGTTATACCGCCCAACAGATGTTCGGCGGGGAGCTTATTTGAGTCTAGAGTTATCGCAGGTAACGGCCAGTGACAATAGATGCCATTTTAGTATCCTTGGCTTCCTGGCTGCCGTTTAAGCCTGCTTTCAATAAGAAGACGCCATGAGCGAACGAACAACTTCTGCAAGCTGGGCGATGGGGATAGTCAAGGCACTGGAAATGGACGGCCTGGATTGCCGTGCCTTGTTCAGGCAACTGGGCCTGGATTATGCGGCGCTGAATGACCCCGACGCGCGTTTCCCCCAGGATGCCATGACTCGCCTGTGGCAGCGGGCGGTGGAGTTGTCGGGCAACCCGGCGATTGGGCTGAACATGGGCAAGGTGGTGCGTCCTGCCTCGTTTCATGTCGCAGGTTATGCCTTGATGTCCAGCAACACCCTGGCCGAAGGCTTTATGCGACTGGTGCGCTACCAGCGCATCATCGCCGAAAGCGCTGACTTGAGCTTCCGGCTGTTGCCCGAAGGCTATGCGTTGATTCTGACGGTTCATGGCGATCACCTGCCACCGACCCGACAAAGCGCCGAAGCCTCGTTGGCGAGCGCCCTGGCCTTGTGCGGCTGGCTTACCGGTCGCACCCTGCAACCGCGCAAAGTGCTGCTGCAGGGCGATCAACCTGCGGACCTGGCGCCGTACAAACAGGCCTTTCATGCGCCTTTGCAGTTCGATGCACCTTATGACGCGCTGATCTTCGAGCAAGCCGACATGGAGGCGCCACTGCCCACCGCCAACGAAGCCATGGCGCTGCTGCACGACCGCTTTGCCGGTGAATACCTGGCGCGTTTTTCCGAAAGTCGCGTGACCCACAAGGCGCGGCAGGTGTTGTGCCGTCTGCTGCCCCAGGGCGAACCCAAGCGCGAAGCGGTGGCCCAGACGTTGCACCTGTCCCAGCGCACCTTACAGCGGCGTCTGCAGGAAGAAGGCACCAGCTTCCAGGCTTTGCTCGATGACACCCGTCGCGAACTGGCCGAGCAATACCTGGCCCAGCCGAACATGACCCTGCTGGAAATTGCCTACCTGCTGGGTTTTGCCGACCCGAGCAACTTTTTTCGTGCGTTTCGTCGCTGGTTTGATGCTACGCCTGGCGAATACCGGGCGCGGCTGCTGGCAATGTCGACGGTCAGTGGCGCCAGAACGCCGGAATGCACAGCACAAACACGGTAATAATCTCCAGCCGGCCCAGCAGCATGCCCAGGGACAGGATCCACTTGGCCGCATCCGGCAGGGTGGAGAAGTTGCCGGCCGGGCCGATGGTTTCGCCCAGGCCCGGGCCGACGCCGGATACGGTACTGGCGGCGCCGGTCAGGGCGGTCATCCAGTCCACGCCCAGCAGTGACAAGGCCAGGGCGATGGTGCAGATGGTAATGGCGAAGAAAAACGAAAAGGTCAGGATCGAGCGCACAATTTCTTCGTCGAGGCGATGGCCATTGTACTTTTGCTTGATCACCGCACGTGGGTGAATCAGTTGGTTCAAGTTGGCCTT
The DNA here is from genome assembly GCF_001439685.1 of Pseudomonas libanensis. GTDB lineage: Bacteria > Pseudomonadota > Gammaproteobacteria > Pseudomonadales > Pseudomonadaceae > Aquipseudomonas > Aquipseudomonas libanensis. Next base: position 115,778 of record NZ_JYLH01000013.1, on the reverse strand, counting down.
GAGCAGGATATAGGCGACCTGGAAACGAAAGATCTTGATGCCGCCCGCCGTGGAGCCCGAGCAGCCGCCGATAAAGCCCAGGTAGAAGAACAGCATCAGTGAGAAGTTGCCCCACAGGCTGTAGTCCCCCAGTGCAAATCCGGTGGTCGTCATCACCGAAGTCACGTTCAGAGCCACGTGGCGCAAGGCGTCGAGCCAATGCAGGTCGGTGGTCCACCAGTACCAGGTGCCGAGTACCAGCCAGGTCACGAACAACAGGCCGAGCAAGCCTTGTACCTGCTGGTCCTTGATCAGCGCCCGACGGTTGCCGCGCAATGTGGCCACATACAAGGCGAACGGCAAGCTGCCGAGGATCATCACCACCACGGCGACCCAATGCACCGCTGGTTGTTTCCAGTGCGCCAGGGACTCATCCGACGTGGAAAACCCACCGGTGGAAATTGCCGACATCGCGTGGTTGATCGCATCGAACAAGCCCATGCCGGCCCACCAGAATGCCAGGCTGCCGAAGATGGTAATGCCCACATACGCCGCCACGATCAGCCGCGCCACCATGTGCGAGCGGGGCATGACCTTTTCCGAGCGGTCCGAAGATTCGGTCTGGAACAGGCGCATGCCACCGATGCGCAGCAGCGGCAGGATCGCCACCGCCATGCCGATAAAGCCGATGCCGCCAAGCCAGTGCAACAGCGAACGCCACATCAGGATGCCCGGTGACATGCTGTCCAGCCCGCTCAATACCGTGGAGCCGGTGGCGGTGATACCCGACATGCTTTCAAAGAACGAATCGGTGTAGCTGATGTGCTGGGTCAGCAAAAACGGCAGGGCGGCAAAAATGCACACCACCACCCAGCTGCTGACCGTCAGCAGGTACATGTCCCGGGGGCGCAGGTGCACATGTTCGGGGCGACCGGGGATGACCAGGGCCAGCCCGGCGATAAAGGTGATCAGGCTGGCCCACAGGAACGAGGGCAGGTCGCTGGTGCGCTCGAAGATCACCAGGGTGGCCATCGGGATGACCATGGCGACCGCAAGGGTGATCAGGAAGATGCCGATGATGAAACCGATGATGCGCAGGGTCGGCAACGCCATGAAGTTCGCTCGGGTGATTGGGCAGAGGCGCCATTCTACCTACGGTGCAGGGCATGTAAACCAGAGTGCTTGAGGTTACACGGAGCAAAATGTGGGAGGGGGATCTGCGGTGTTTGAAACAGGTATAAAAAAAGCGACCCGCAGGTCGCCTTTTTCAACAGCGTACGGATCAGAACTCGTGATCAGCGCTGTCCGGGTTCAAGTCGCTGATGCCCAGCTTGCCCGCAGCGGCTTCGATCGAACCGGTCTGCTTGACCAGTGCGGCGATGGCGTCACGTACGATCTGGTTGCCCGCGTCGTTGCCAGCGGCGATCAGTTGGTCGTAGTGCTCGCCTTTCTCGGCGTGGTCGACCATGACCTGGATTTTCGCTTCGGTCGCCGCCAGGTCAGCCTTGAGGGCCGAATCGGCTGCCGGGTCGGCCTTGGCTACCAGGGATGACAGGCTGGCACCGCTCATCTTGGTGCCGTCAACGCGAGTGTATTCGCCCAGGTAGACGTTACGGATGCCCTTGGCATCGTAGAAGTGCGAGTAGTGGGTGTTGTCGCTGAAGCAGTCCTGCTCGTCTTCCGGCGAGTTGGCTTCCAGGGACACCTTCATGCGCTCACCGGCCAGCTCGCCCAGGGACAGGCTGCCCATGCCGAACAGCATTTTGCGCAGGCCGTCGGTGGCAGGTTCCGACTCCAGGGTGGCGCGGTAGTTGTCTTCGACGTTGGGTTTCCAGTTGCCGACCATTTCTTCCAGGTCGCTGACCAGCAGCTGGGTCACGGCGCGCAGGTAAGTGCGGCGACGCTCGTTATGACCGCCGGTTGCACCGTCACCGGTCAGGTAGTCCGAGGCCGGGCGGTTGCCCGCGCCAGGGCCGGTGCCGTTGAGGTCCTGGCCCCAGAGCAGGAATTCGATGGCGTGGTAGCCGGTGGCAACGTTGGCTTCGGAACCGCCCAGCTCATTGAGGCTGGCGAGCTTTTCCGGGGTGATGTCCTTGACGTCGACCTTGTCTTCGCCGACCTGGATCTCGTTATTGGCGATGATGTTGGCGTTGGCGCCTGGGTTACCCAGCGCGTGCTCATAGGATTTGTCGACGTAGTCGATCAAGCCCTCGTCCAGGGGCCAGGCGTTCACCTGGCCTTCCCAGTCGTCGATGATCGTGTTGCCGAAGCGGAACACTTCGCTCTGCAGGTAAGGTACGCGGGCGGCGATCCAGGCGGTACGGGCCGCTTTGAGGGTTTCGTCGTTCGGGTTGGCGAGGAACGTATCGACTGCGGTCTGCAGGGTCTTTGCGGTGGATTCGGCATCGCTGTACACCGCAAACACCATGTCTGCGTAGTGCGCGACCACGGCTTTGGCAGCCGCTTCGTCGACCTGGCCTGCCGGGGCAGCTGCAGGTGCGGTAGCGCTGGCGGCTGCGGGAGCTTGAGGCGCGGCGGCCTTGTCTTTACCTTCGCCGCAGCCGGCGAGAGAAATGGCAATGGCCAGCAGACTGGCGGTGGCCAGGGGCATACGAATCATGGCGAACATCCTGCTTCGGTGGTGAATAGGGCGCGCAGTGAGCGCAAAAGCTGCGACATAATGCGAAAGATTTGCATTTTGTGTAAAGGCTTATGCGTGGGAAATATTCAGTATCGTTTTTCGCGGTCAGAGACTCACTGCGTTATTGCGCTCGGACTGTTTCAAATAAGCGGCCAACTCCCGTGCCGGCAGGGGTTTGCTGTAGTGATAGCCCTGGCCCTCATGGCAGCCCTCGGAGATGATGTAGGCCTCTTGCTCGGCGGTCTCCACGCCTTCGGCAATCACCTGCATGCCCAGGCTTTTGCCCAGTTGGATAATGGCGCGCACGATCGTGGCGTCGTCGTCGTCATCCTGAAGGTCCTGGACGAAGCTCTTGTCGATCTTGATCTTGTCCAGCGGCAGGCTTTTCAGATAGCTCAGGGATGAATAACCAGTGCCGAAGTCGTCGATGGCGATCAGCGCCCCGGAGCGGCGCAGGCTCAGCAGGTGCTGGGCGGCGGTGCTGATGTCTTCCATCAGGCCGGTCTCGGTCACTTCAAGCTCCAGGCTGCGTGGTGGCAGGCGGTAGATCTGCATCAGGTTGTTGACCACCCGCGGTAACTCGGTGTGGTGCAATTGCACGGTGGACAGGTTGACGGCCATGCGCAGTTCAGTGAAGCCCAGGTCATGCCATTCGCGCAGTTGCCGGCACGCCTGGTCCAGCACCCATTCGCCAATCGGAATAATGGTGCCGTTTTGTTCCGCCAGCGGAATAAACAAATCCGGCGGTACCAGGCCGTGTTCAGGGTGGTGCCAGCGCAGCAGGGCTTCCACGCCGACCACTCGATGATCGCGGTAGCTGATCTGCGGCTGGTATACCAAGTGGAACTGCTCACGGCCGAGGGCCTCGCGCAGATCCTTTTCCAGTTCGCGGCGTCGGCGCATTTCGCTGTCGACACTGGCGATATAGAACTGATAGCGATTGCGCGAGCGGCTCTTGGCCAGGGTCATGGTCTGCTCGGCTTTTTGCAGCAGCTTCTCGGTCGTGTCCCCATCTTCCGGGAACAGCGTAATGCCGATGGTGGCGCGCAGGCGAATCAGGTCATGGTCGAGTGCGAATTCCGCTTCCAGGTCATCGAGAATGCTTTGCGCCAGTTCGGCGGCTTCGTAGGGCTGGTCGATATCGGCTTGTACCAGGGCGAATTGGTCGCCGCCCAGGCGGGCGAGCGTGCCAAGGCGGCCGCTGTGGGCGCGCAAGCGGTCGGCCAGGGCCAGCAGTAGTTTGTCGCCGGCCTGGTAGGTAAATTGTTCATTGACGCTCTTGAAATCATCGAGCCCCACGCACAGTACAGCTACACGTCGTTGCCGGCGGCCAGCGTCGGTGAGGATCTTGTCCAGTTGCTCCTGCAGCTTCTGGCGGTTTGGCAGGCCGGTGAGGAAGTCGTACTGGGCCATGCGCAACAGGCTCGACTCCGCCTCGTGGCGCAGGTGGGTATTGCGCTCGATGGATTCGAGCAACTGGTTGGCGGTATTTATCCACAGCCCCAGCTCGTTGCGTTCGTGCCCCTTGAGCTGAGGGATCTTGTGCTCGCTGGGGCGGTCGGGATTGATCGAGGTCAGATGCTCGATTATCCGTGACAGTGGCTTGGTCAGCAGCCAGTGATAGACCAGATACAGCACCAGGCCCATGGCCAGCGCGCGCAGGACGCCGGAAATAAAGATAATCACCGAACTGACAATAAAGCCGTTGCCGTAGGTGGCCGTATCGAGCGTGATACTCAGGTCGCCGTAATACTCGCTGTAAGGACCCTTGCCGACCAATGCAGTGGTGAACGTGCGTTCCTGGCCGAGAATCAGGTCGGTCAACCAACGGCTGGGGGACTGCTGCAAGGCGCGGCTTTTTTCCGCGAGCATGGTCTCGTTGGGATGGCCGATGGAAGCCATGCGCACCGCGTCATCCTGGAACAGGCCCTCAATCACCTGCATGCCCATTTCGCGATCCAGGCTGTAGACGGCCTGGGTCGAGGGGTCGCGAAACATGTCTAGAATCCGTTGGGCGTCGCCGGCCACGGCCTGGCGTGTCTTGTAGGCATCGAAAACGATCTGCGCCACGCTCAGCGCCACGCCCACGATTAAGGCCGACAGCAGCGCAACCCGTAGCAACTTCACCGACAAGCTGTTCTTGAGTTCCAGCTTCAAAGGGGCATTCCTTGTCTCATGCGGGTGGCCTTCAATATGCCATGAGTATTGGCAATCTGATGATGGCAGTCAAAGGGACATTGGGGACTGGGCTCAATTGAGGTTTTGGCTGGACAAACTTATAGGAAGGGGAGGGGCTGAAAGCCTGGCAGGGGAGAAGGCGGAGAAGATCCGCCTTCGAGTTGGGGACGATTAAAAGTTGACCTGGCCCTCGGGCTGTTGTTCTTCCCCACCGATCTTCGAGCCTTCACCGGCCATGTCCATGGCTTTGTTGCAAAGGTCCATCGCGCCGTTTGCCGCGTCCAGACCTTTATCAACAATGCCCGCTACCAGTGGGACTGCACCCGCAGCACCTGCCGCCATCGAAATAGGATCCATCGACATTCTCCACATTGAAAATTAATCAGGAGGTTTATTCCTCCTGCTGCATGTGTGGTGAATTGTTACTGTTGGGTTCCGGTATTTTTGGGCGGTCTGTCTGACGAGCACAAAAAAGCCCGGCAATCGCCGGGCTTTCTTTACTGAACGCGCTGTTTAGGCAGTGAAGGCCTTGCCTTCGAACTGCTCAGCCACGAACTTCCAGTTGACCAGGTTCCAGAACGCTTCCACATACTTTGGACGTACGTTGCGGTAGTCAATGTAGTAAGCGTGTTCCCACACGTCGCAGGTCAGCAGCGGGGTGTCGCCGCTGGTCAGCGGGTTGCCGGCGCCGATGGTGCTGGCCAGGGCCAGGGAGCCGTCAGCCTTTTTCACCAGCCAGCCCCAGCCGGAACCGAAGGTGCCCACGGACGTCTTGGTGAATTCTTCCTTGAACTTGTCGAACGAACCGAACGCTGCGTTGATGGCTTCAGCCAATGCGCCGGTCGGTTGGCCGCCGGCGTTTGGCGCCAGGCAGTTCCAGTAGAAGGTGTGGTTCCAGACTTGAGCGGCGTTGTTGAAGATGCCACCCGAGGAAGACTTGACGATCTCTTCCAGGGTTTTGCCCTCGAACTCGGTGCCTGGCACCAGGTTGTTCAGGTTCACGACATAGGTGTTGTGGTGCTTGTCGTGGTGGTATTCCAAGGTTTCCTTGGAGATGTGCGGCTGCAGGGCATCGTGTGCGTAGGGCAGCGGCGGCAATTCGAAAGCCATGATGATTCTCCTAATCAGGTCAGTTGCGGTGAGCGCAAGGCCGATCACGGGCGGCCAGACATGCGCCGGGGAGTTTGTACTCTTTGCGGCGCAGGAGTCCGATCATAGCACCGGGGGTGCGGCATAACCACGCAACAACTGTGTGGGATAGAGGTTCCAGAGCGTTTTGGAATATTTGTCAGGCGCTGATCAATTGATAGGCCACAGTGAACATCATCACCGCGACCAGCAAGTCTAGCAGGCGCCAGGTGGCCGGGCGTGCCAGCCAGGGCGCCAGCCACGCCGCGCCGAGCGCCAGGGTGGTGAACCACAGGAACGATGCACTGGCTGCGCCGGCCACGTAGGCGCCCGGCTCTGTTTGTTGCGCGCCCAGGGAGCCGATCAGCAGAACGGTGTCCAGGTACACATGGGGGTTAAGCAGGGTCACCGCCAGCGCGCTCAACAGGACGGCGCGCAACGAGCGGGTCTTAAGGTTGGCTCCCTGGTCCAGGCTTTGCTTCGAACAGGCCCTGCGCAGCGCGCACGCGCCATACCAGAGCAGGAACGCCGCACCGCCCCAGCGCGCCACCGCCAGCAGTATCGGGCTCTGGGCCAGGACAGTGGCCAGGCCGAACACTCCGGCGGCCACCAGCAGCGCATCGCAGATCACGCACAAGGCCGCGACGGGCAAATGGTGCTCGCGGCGCAGGCTCTGCGCGAGGACGAATGCGTTCTGCGTTCCGATTGCCATGATCAGCCCGAGGGCCACCAGCAATCCATTCATATAGCTCTGCCACATACTGAAAGATCCTTGTTAATGCTCAAACGATGCTGGCTATGATGCGGATCGTGCCTGTATAAGAAAAACCAATATTGCTGATCGCTCATTAGAGAAACTGATGTTCGACTATAAATTGTTGTCTGCCCTGGCGGCAGTGGTGGAACAGGCCGGCTTTGAACGTGGCGCCCATGTATTGGGGCTGTCGCAGTCGGCCATCTCCCAGCGCATCAAGTTGCTGGAAGCGCGTATCGGCCAGCCGGTGCTGGTGCGCGCTTCGCCGCCGACGCCCACCGATATCGGTCGGCGCTTGCTCAACCATGTGCAACAGGTGCGCTTGCTCGAGCGCGACCTGCAAAGCCAGGTGCCGGCCCTCGACGAGGAGGGCATGCCCGAACGCCTGCGCATCGCCCTGAATGCCGACAGCCTCGCCACCTGGTGGGCAGAGGCCGTCAGCGACTTCTGCGCCGAACAGCACTTGCTGCTGGACCTGGTGGTGGAAGACCAGACGGTAGGCCTCAAGCGCATGCGTGCCGGTGAAGTGGCAGCCTGTATCTGCGCCAGCGAGCGCCCGGTGGCCGGTGCCCGTAGTCTATTGCTGGGTGCCATGCGTTATCGCGCGCTGGCGAGCCCAGCCTTTATTGCCAGGCATTTTCCCGAGGGCGTGCGGGCCGATCAATTGGCGCGCACTCCTGCGCTGGTGTTTGGCCCGGATGATTTCCTGCAACACCGCTACCTGGCTTCTCTCGGGGTGAATGGTGGTTTCGAACACCATCTATGCCCGTCATCCGAAGGCTTTATCCGCCTGACGGAAGCCGGTCTGGGCTGGGGCCTGGTGCCTGAATTGCAGGTGCGTGACCAGCTGGAAACCGGCGCATTGGTCGAGTTATTGCCAGATAAGCCCATCGACGTGCCGCTGTACTGGCATCATTGGCGCAGTGGCGGGCAGCTGTTGGGCCTGTTGACAGACCATCTGGCCCAGGCGTGTGGCCAATGGTTGGTGCCGTTGGAGTAGCGGCAGGCGTCAAGGCAACAGCGATGAAAAACGAAAGAACACGGAGTACTACATGAAAATTCTGGTCACCGGCGCAAGCGGCTTCATCGGCGGGCGCTTTGCGCGTTTCGCCCTTGAGCAGGGCCTGGATGTGCGGGTCAACGGGCGGCGCGCCGAAGGTGTGGAACACCTGGTACGGCGTGGTGCCGAGTTTATCCAGGGTGATTTGAATGATGCCGACCTGGTACGCGACCTGTGCCGCGATGTCGAAGCCGTGGTGCATTGTGCCGGCGCCGTCGGGCTGTGGGGCAAATACCAGGACTTCCACCAGGGCAATGTGCTGGTCACCGAAAACGTGGTCGAAGCCTGCCTCAAGCAGCGTGTCGGGCGCCTGGTGCACCTGTCGTCGCCATCGATCTACTTCGATGGTCGCGATCACCTGGGGCTCACTGAAGAGCAAGTGCCCAAGCGCTTCAAGCATCCCTATGCCGCCACCAAGTACCTGGCCGAGCAGAAAGTCTTCGGGGCCCAGGAGTTTGGCCTTGAAGTGCTGGCCCTGCGTCCGCGTTTCGTTACCGGTGCCGGCGACATGAGCATCTTCCCGCGCCTGTTGAAAATGCAGCACAAAAATCGCCTGGCTATTGTGGGCGACGGCCTGAACAAGGTCGACTTCACCAGCGTGCATAATCTCAATGAAGCGTTGCTCAGCAGCCTGCTCGCCCCCGGCTCGGCGTTGGGCAAGGCCTACAACATCAGCAACGGTGCGCCGGTGCCAGTGTGGGATGTAGTCAACTACGTGATGCGACAAATGGAGCTGCCCCAAGTGACCCGGTATCGATCCTATGGTTTGTCCTACAGCGTGGCAGCCATGAATGAGGCATTTTGCGCCATGTGGCCGGGGCGGCCGGAGCCGGCGTTATCGCGCCTGGGCATGCAGGTGATGAACAAGGATTTCACCCTCGATATCAGCCGCGCCAGGCATTATCTCGACTACGAGCCCAAGGTCAGCCTGTGGGCCGCGCTCGACGAGTTCTGCAGCTGGTGGAAGGCTCAGGACCCGGGCTTCAAATAAGCTCATAACCAGCAACACACCGGGAACCGAATTCCAGGTTCCGGGTCGATCCATGCGCCGGGAGTACGGTTTATACTCCTGCCGCTCGGCTTTGCAGCCAGCCATCTCATTGATTCAGGGTAGATTCATGCGTAACGATGCAAACGATGATCTCGACAACGTTCCCACCCTGCGGGCCGACCATGGGGACGACGATGATTTCGTGCCGACGCCCGCCACGTCGGTGCGCTCGCGAGCGACGCCCGTGGTCAAGGTCAAGAGCGCCAGCACCGGCCCGTTGTGGGCGTTGGTCGGCGCATTGCTGATCGCCTTTGCTGGCCTCGCCTGGTGGAGCTTCCAGCAGATTTCGCTGATGGGGCAGCAGTTGGTCGCTACCCAGGAAAGCTTTGCAAGGATCAGCGAGGAGGCGGCGGGGCGCCTGCAGGCTATCTCCGGCAAGGTGGTAGCCAGCGAAGCCAACGTGAACAACGGCAGCGAAGCGTTGAAACTGCAGATCAAGCAGTTGCAGGACCAGTTGCAGGAGCAGGGCAAGCAACAGCTGGGCGTGGCTGGCCAAGCTACCGAACTGGATAGCCGCCTGGCCCAGATGACCGCCAGCACCGCCGAACTGACGGCGGCGAACGCCAAGTTGCAAGGCGAGGTGCAGGCCCTGACCGATGCCGTTGCTACGCTCAAGGCGGCGCAAGGCGAGATCAAGGACCTGTCTACCGAGGTGGCGGCCTTGAAAAAGCAGGGCAACCCAAGCGCGGCCATCACCCGCCTCGAGCAGGACATGCTGGTACTCAAGAGCGCCCAGGAAAACCAGCCTGCCAACCTCGATGCGCCGACCAACAAGGAGTTCGACGTGTTCCGCATCCAGACCACCCGTAATATCACTACCTTGCAGAGTCAGGTGCAGAATCTGAACCAGCGCCTGAATGCGCCTGCGGCGATTACTCCGTTGGGTCAATGACCACAGTTATAGGCTGTGAGTGATATCCAAATGTGGGAGGGAGCAAGCCCTCTCCCACATTTTGGATTTTCACTTGGAAATTGATTGTCACCAAGTAGTGACATTTCTTTTCCCCTTCGTTACTTGCCCCTCCCGCGTCCTTGTTTAGACTCCGGTCATCCCACAAAAAACAATAAGGGCCACCCATGACCACCCAACCACTGCCTGCCAGCAGTTGGCTGAACGCACCTGCCCATCACGCCTGGCTTGCCGCCGAAGGCCAGCGCCTGCTGGCGTTTGCCAAGGCATCGCGGCTGCCGGAAGGTTTCGGCAACCTGGACGATAAAGGCCAACTGCTGGCCAATGCCCACGCCGAAACCATGAACACCGCCCGTATGACCCACAGCTTCTCCATGGCCCATGCCATGGGGCTGCCTGGTTACGCCGAGTGGGTGGCGCATGGTGTGACGGCCCTCAGCGGCCCGCTGCGCGACAGTGAGCACGGTGGCTGGTTCGCCGCACCTGAAGCCCTTGATGGCAACACCGGCAAGGCTGCTTACCTGCATGCCTTCGTCGCCCTGGCCGCCAGCTCTGCCGCAGTGGCCGGCGCGCCCGGTGCACAGGCCTTATTGGCCGACGCTATCCATATCATCGACCAGTTCTTCTGGAGCGAGGAGGAGGGCGTCATGCTCGAATCCTTCGCCCAGGACTGGAGCGGCGTCGAAGCCTATCGCGGCGCGAACAGCAACATGCACGCGACGGAAGCCTTCCTGGCCCTGGCCGACGTCACCGCAGATACCCGTTGGCTGGATCGCGCGCTGCGCATCGTCGAACGGGTGATCCATACCCACGCCGCCGGCAGCCAGTTCATGGTGATCGAGCATTTCGACGCGCAGTGGAAGCCGCTGCCGGGCTACAACCAGGACAACCCCGCCGATGGCTTTCGCCCTTATGGCATCACCCCCGGCCACGGTTTCGAATGGGCCCGGCTGGTGTTGCACCTTGAAGCCTCGCGCTTGCAGGCAGGGCTCAGCACGCCAGACTGGCTGGTAAGCGACGCGAAAAACCTGTTTGCCAGTGCCTGTGAATACGCCTGGGCGGTGGATGGCGCTGCCGGCATCGTCTACACCCTGGACTGGAACCATCGCCCGGTGGTGCGCGAGCGTCTGCACTGGACCCACGCCGAAGCCAGTGCCGCCGCGCAAGCTTTGCTCAAGCGTACCGGTGAGCTGCATTACGAAACCTGGTACCGCCGATTCTGGGAGTTCTGCGAAACCCACTTTATCGACCGCATCAACGGCAGCTGGCACCACGAGCTCAGCCCCCACAACCAGCCCAGCAGCAAGATCTGGGGTGGCAAACCGGACCTGTACCATGCCTGGCAAGCGGTGATGCTGCCGGCGCTACCCTTGTCACCCAGCCTGACCAGCGCTTTAGCCCAGGGTGGTTATGTCACCAAGTGGTGACATTTGTACGTCCCTTTGTTACCTGCACCCTGGAAATCCATGTTTAAACTCCGTGCAGCGCAAGCTCTAGACTTGCATGCATAACAACAAGAAAAGGTACTCAGATGAACGCGATTAATCGCCTCGCCGTCGCTATTTCCATTGCCTCGTTGTTTCCCCTCAGTGCATTTGCCGCCGACTCCAAAGGTACGGTTGAAGTGGTGCATTGGTGGACCTCAGGCGGTGAGAAAGCGGCTGTGGATGTGCTGAAGGCCCAAGTTGAGAAAGACGGCTTCACCTGGAAAGACGGTGCCGTAGCAGGTGGCGGTGGCGCCACCGCCATGACCGTGCTGAAAAGCCGTGCGGTCGCCGGCAACCCACCAGGCGTTGCCCAGATCAAGGGCCCCGACATCCAGGAATGGGCGTCCACCGGCCTGCTCGACACCGACGTGCTCAAGGACGTCGCCAAAGCAGAAAAATGGGATTCTTTGCTCGACAAGAAAGTCTCCGACACCGTCAAGTACGACGGTGACTACGTTGCCGTACCGGTCAACATCCACCGCGTGAACTGGCTGTGGATCAACCCGGAAGTCTTCAAGAAAGCCGGTATCGCCAAGAACCCCACCACCCTTGAAGAATTCTACGCAGCCGGCGACAAGCTCAAGGCTGCGGGCTTCATTGCGCTCGCCCACGGCGGCCAGCCTTGGCAGGACAGCACCGTGTTCGAAGCGGTGGTGCTGTCGGTGATGGGTGCCGATGGCTACAAGAAAGCCCTGGTCGACCTGGATAACGGCGCACTGACCGGACCGGAAATGGTCAAGGCCCTCACCGAACTGAAAAAAGTCGCGACCTACATGGACGTCGATGGCAAAGGCCAGGACTGGAACCTCGAGGCCGGCAAGGTCATCAACGGCAAGGCCGGCATGCAAATCATGGGTGACTGGGCCAAGTCCGAGTGGACTGCGGCCAAGAAAGTCGCCGGCAAGGATTACGAGTGCGTAGCCTTCCCGGGCACCGACAAAGCCTTTACCTACAACATCGACTCCCTGGCGGTGTTCAAGCAGAAAGACAAAGGCACTGCCGCGGGTCAGCAGGACATCGCCAAAGTCGTGCTGGGTGAGAACTTCCAGAAAGTGTTCAGCATCAACAAGGGCTCGATCCCTGTGCGTAACGACATGCTGAATAAAATGGATTCCTACGGTTTCGACACCTGCGCCCAGACCGCCGCCAAGGACTTCCTGACCGACGCCAAGACCGGTGGCCTGCAGCCAAGCATGGCGCACAACATGGCCACTACCCTGGCGGTGCAAGGTGCGTTCTTTGACGTGGTGACCAACTACATCAACGACCCGAAAGCCGACCCGGCCGACACCGCCAAGAAGCTTGGCGCGGCGATCAAGTCGGCCAAGTAACAGTTAGCACTGCTGGTCCTTGTGAGGGGAAACCCCCTGCCCCCTCACAAGGCATGCTCCTGTAGTTCTTTTTCCCTGTACTGGATTTCCCCATGAGTTCTGTTGCTGTGTTCAGCAAGGCCTCGCCGTTCGATGCACTGCAACGCTGGCTGCCCAAACTGGTGCTGGCGCCGAGCATGTTCATCGTGTTGGTGGGCTTTTATGGCTACATCCTGTGGACGTTCGTGCTGTCGTTCACCACCTCGACGTTCCTGCCCAGCTACAAATGGGCGGGCCTGGCGCAGTATGAGCGGTTGTTCGACAACGACCGTTGGTGGGTCGCGAGCAAGAACCTGGCCGTATTCGGCGGCATGTTCATTGGCATCACCCTGGTGATCGGGGTGACGCTGGCGATTTTCCTCGACCAGAAAATCCGCCGTGAAGGTTTTATCCGTACCATTTACCTGTACCCGATGGCGCTCTCGATGATCGTCACCGGTACCGCCTGGAAATGGCTGCTCAACCCGGGCATGGGCCTGGACAAACTCCTGCGTGACTGGGGCTGGGAAGGCTTCCGTCTCGACTGGCTGATCGACCCGGACCGCGTGGTCTATTGCCTGGTGATTGCCGCCGTGTGGCAAGCCTCCGGTTTCATCATGGCGATGTTCCTCGCCGGCCTGCGCGGCGTCGACCAGTCGATCATCCGCGCCGCCCAGATCGACGGTGCCAGCCTGCCGCGCATCTACTGGAGCGTGGTGCTGCCCAGCCTGCGTCCGGTGTTTTTCAGTGCGGTAATGATCCTGGCGCACATTGCGATCAAGAGCTTTGACCTGGTGGCCGCCATGACTGCCGGTGGCCCTGGCTATTCGTCCGACCTGCCGGCGATGTTCATGTACTCGTTCACCTTCAGTCGTGGCCAGATGGGCATGGGCTCGGCCAGTGCGATCCTGATGCTCGGTGCGATCCTCGCGATCATCGTGCCGTACCTGTATTCCGAGCTGAGGACCAAGCGTAATGACTAGTCTCGTTGCCAAACCTGCCATCAGCCTGAGCCGCATCGCGATCTACGCGGTGCTGATCCTGGCGGTGCTGCTGTACCTGGTACCGCTGGTGGTGATGCTGCTCACCAGCTTCAAGACCCCGGAAGACATCAGCACCGGCAACCTGCTGAGCTGGCCGACCGTGGTCAGCGGCATCGGCTGGGTCAAGGCCTGGGCCACGGTGGATGGCTACTTCTGGAACTCGATCAAGATCACCGTGCCAGCGGTACTGATTTCCACCGCCATCGGTGCCTTGAACGGTTATGTGCTGTCGTTCTGGCGTTTCCGGGGTTCGCAGCTGTTCTTCGGGCTGTTGCTGTTCGGCTGCTTCCTGCCATTCCAGACCGTGCTGCTGCCGGCATCGTTCACCCTCGGCAAGATGGGCCTGGCCAGCACCACCACCGGCCTGGTGTTTGTGCACGTGGTCTATGGCCTGGCGTTCACCACGCTGTTCTTCCGTAACTACTACGTGAGCATTCCGGATGCGCTGATCAAGGCGGCACGCCTGGATGGCGCGGGGTTCTTCACTATCTTCCGCCAGATCATCCTGCCGATGTCGACGCCGATCATCATGGTCTGCCTGATCTGGCAGTTCACCCAGATATGGAACGACTTCCTGTTCGGCGTGGTGTTCTCCAGCGGCGACTCCCAGCCCATTACGGTGGCGCTGAACAACCTGGTCAACACCAGCACCGGGGCCAAGGAATATAACGTGGATATGGCGGCGGCGATGATCGCCGGGCTGCCGACCCTGCTGGTCTATGTGATCGCAGGCAAGTATTTCGTGCGCGGCCTTACGGCCGGCGCGGTCAAGGGGTAATCATGGCTACGCTTGAACTTCGCAATGTAAACAAGACCTATGGCGCCGGCCTGCCCGACACCTTGAAGAACATCGAGCTGTCGATCAAGGAAGGCGAGTTCCTGATCCTGGTCGGCCCGTCGGGCTGTGGCAAATCCACGCTGATGAACTGCATCGCCGGCCTTGAGACCATCAGCGGCGGCGCAATCATGATCGGCGACCAGGACGTCAGCGGCATGAGCCCCAAGGACCGTGACATCGCCATGGTGTTCCAGTCCTACGCGTTGTACCCGACCATGAGCGTGCGCGAGAACATCGAGTTCGGCCTGAAGATCCGCAAGATGCCCCAGGCCGATATCGATACCGAAGTAGCACGGGTAGCCAAGTTGCTGCAGATCGAACACCTGCTCAACCGCAAGCCCGGCCAGTTGTCCGGCGGCCAGCAACAGCGTGTGGCCATGGGCCGTGCCCTGGCGCGTCGGCCGAAGATCTACCTGTTCGACGAACCACTGTCCAACCTCGACGCCAAGCTGCGCGTCGAGATGCGCACCGAAATGAAACTGATGCACCAGCGCCTGAAAACCACCACCGTCTATGTCACCCACGATCAGATCGAAGCGATGACCCTGGGCGACAAAGTGGCGGTGATGAAGGATGGCATCATCCAGCAGTTCGGCACGCCGAAAGAGATCTACAACAACCCGGCCAACCAGTTCGTAGCGAGCTTTATCGGTTCGCCGCCAATGAACTTCGTACCCCTGCGCCTGCAACGCAAGGACGGCCGCCTGGTGGCGCTGCTCGACAGCGGCCAGGCCCGTTGCGAGCTTGCGCTTAACATGACGGACGCCGGCCTTGAGGACCGCGATGTGATCCTGGGCCTGCGCCCGGAGCAAATCATGTTGGCGGCGGGCGAGGGCAACAGCGCATCGAGCATTCGTGCCGAAGTCCAGGTCACCGAGCCAACCGGCCCGGACACCCTGGTATTTGTGCAGCTCAACGACACCAAGGTCTGCTGCCGCCTGGCGCCAGACGTGGCGCCGCAGGTAGGCGAGACCCTGACCCTGCAATTCGACCCGGCCAAGGTGTTGCTGTTTGACGCAAAGACCGGTGAGCGACTGGGTACCGCTGCTTCGCTGCCGGCACAGGGGCATGCCGACAACGTGACCCAATTCAAGGGTCGCTGAAGCAGATAAGCAGTTGTTTTAGTTAAAAAATGTAACCCGCGTTAGATAAAAACAGTTTAATAACAATAAAGACGAGGATGTAGGGATGAAAAAGCAACACAACAACACTCGGCTGATCTGCCAACTGTCAGCAGCAGCAGCCCTTGTATTGTCCGCCAATGCGATGGCGGCCGATGCGTTCAGCGCCGATTCCAAGTGGATGACCGGCGATTGGGGTGGTGAGCGTACCAAGCTGATCGAGCAAGGTATCGACATCAAGGCCGACTACGTTGGGGAAATGGGCTACAACGCCCACGGCGGCTACAACGACGACAAGACTGGTCGCTACTCTGACCAGTTCGGTCTGGGCGTGGCACTGGACCTGCAAAAACTCTGGGGCTGGGATAACACCCAGGCCAAAATCCAGTTGACCAATCGTAATGGCCAGAACATCTCCAATGACCGTATTGGTGACCCGCGTGCCGGCACCTTGAGCTCGTCCCAGGAAGTCTACGGTCGTGGTCACATGGTACGTCTGACCCAGTTCTGGATTCAGCACCAGATGTTCGACAACAAGCTGGACGTGAAACTCGGTTACTTCGGTGAAGGCGAAGACTTCAACACCTTCCCGTGCGACTTCCAGAACCTGTCGTTCTGTGGCTCCCAGGTGGGTAACTACGTCAACACCTGGTACAACTGGCCGGTGGCCCAGGCCGCGATCCGTGTGAAATACAACATCACGCCTGAGCTGTATGCGCAAATCGGCGCCTACAACCAGAACCCATCGCAACTGGAGCACGGCAACGGCTTCAAACTCAGCGGTAGCGGTACCAAGGGTACTGTGATTCCGGTGGAATTGGTCTGGTCGCCGAAGGTTAATAACCTGCCGGGCGAATACCGTGTGGGCTTCTACAAGAGCGCCGCCGATGCCCCGGATGTCCGTGAAGACGTCAACGGCGGCGATGCTGTCCTTTCTGGCGCAGACTTCCGTACCCGTAGCAGCAAGAAAGGTTACTGGTTCGTTGCGCAACAGCAACTGACCACGCATAACGGTGACGCTTCCCGTGGCTTGAACATCGCTGCCAACGCGACCTTCCATGACAAGGAAACCAACCTGGTCGACAACTACCAGTCGTTGATGCTGGTGTACAAGGGCCCATTCGACGCGCGTCCAAAAGATGATGTCGGCATTGGCGTCGCTCGCCTGCATGTCAACGATGACGTGAAGAAGAACTCTCAGCTGCTCAACGCCGCCAATGGTGTGAGCGACTATGACAATCCGCTGTACACGCCCATTCGTGAGACCGAGTACAACGTCGAACTCAACTACGGTTTCCACGTCACCAACTGGCTGACCGTGCGTCCCAACCTGCAATACGTTGTCCAGCCTGGCGGCGTGGATAAAGTCGACAACGCCTTGGTCGCTGGCCTGAAAATTCAGTCTACGTTCTAACGCTGTTGCGATAAGCTCCTCTCTCTGTGCGCATTTGCGGGTAGCCATGGCTATCCGCTTTTTTTTGGGTTGCACTGTGATATTCGGGACCTGGGCACATGCATGAGCAACCGCTGCAACGCTTTTTCAAATCCCTGCGCGAACGTCCGGTGTTCGCCTGGGAGCGCTTTCAGATGCGCGACGTGTTGGTGATCGACCATCCCCTGTGCCAGGCAGTGTTCAGTCGCCAGGGCGCGCAATTGCTGCACTTTCAGCCCACGGGCCAGAAACCCTGGCTGTGGTGCGCCGCCAAATGGCCGCAAGTCGGCGCCATTCGTGGTGGCGTGCCGGTATGCTGGCCCTGGTATGGCCGCCATCCCAGCGAAAACGCCTGGCCTTCCCATGGTTGGGCACGCTTGATCGACTGGAAGCTGCTCGACAGCAGCACCGACGACGACGGCGTGCGCCTGCACTGGCAATTGCAGCTGTGTGACTGGCAGGTGGATTTGCATGCGCACTTGGGCGAAACCCTGGACCTGCGCCTGAGCACCGAGCATCAGGATGAACTGCCGTGCCAGTTGAGCCATGCGTTGCACGCTTACTGGCGTATTGGTCACGTTGATGAGGTAGCGCTGTCTGGGCTTGAGGGAGCGCAGGGCTACGACCAGCTCAATCGCCAGGTTTGCCAGCAGGAAGGCGAACTAAGGGTCGATGGCGGTTGCCAGCGGGTGTTCCAGCATGAGGGCGAATTGCAGCTCAAGGACCGCGCCTGGCAGCGTGAGCTGTGCATCGACACTGGCGACAGCGCCGACACGGTGGTGTGGCATCCGGGTAGCCGGCCGTTGTTGGGTGTGAGCTTTAACGAGGCGTCGGGGTTTGTGTGCGTGGAATCGGCGATGGCCGGGGCCAGCCTGGCGCCGGGGGAGAGGGCCCATTTGAGTTTGCAGGCCAGGGCTGGAGCTTAGCGGTGTGGCCGATGGCTCTATCGCAGGCAAGCCAGCTCCCACATTTGGAATGCATTCCCCTGTGGGAGCTGGCTTGCCTGCGATAGGGCCGGTACTGCTGGCAAAGATTCCTGCTAGTTGAACTCATCCCCCACCGGATACCGGCTGTCGTTCAAGCTCTCCTTGATCTTGCGCAAATGCGGCTGGAAATCCACCCCGCGGCGCAGGGTCATGCCGGTTGCCAGCACATCCAGCACCGTCAGCTGGATGATGCGTGACGTCATCGGCATATAGATGTCGGTGTCTTCCGGCAGCGGAATGTTCAGGCTTACCGTGCTGGCCTTGGCCAGCGGTGAGTTCTCGGCGGTCACGCCCAGTACTGAAGCACCGTTTTCCCGGGCAATACGCGCTACTTCCACCAGCTCACGGGTACGTCCGGTGTAGGAAATGATCACGAACAACTCGCCGGTGTGGGCCACCGAAGCGATCATGCGCTGCATCAGCACATCCGCATGAGCGGTCACCGCCAGGTTGAAACGGAAAAACTTGTGCAGCGCATCCATCGCCACCGGCGCCGAGGCCCCGAGGCCGAAGAAGTGGATCTGCCGCGCCTGGATCAACAAGTCCACCGCCTTGCTGATCAGGGCCGGGTCCAGGGCCTGGCAGGCGCTGTCCAGGGACGCAATGGCGCTGCCAAAGATCTTCTGGGTGTAGGCTTCGGGGTTATCATCAGCCTCCACGGCCCGGCTGACATACGCAGCGCCGCTGGCCAGGCTTTGCGCCAGCTGCAATTTAAGTTCAGGGTAACCGCTGACACCGAACGAACGGCAGAAGCGATTGACCGTCGGTTCACTGACCGAGGCGGCCTGGGCGAGGGCGGCGATCGAGAAGCGTGTGGCCTGCTGCGGGTTGAGCAGGATGACTTCAGCGACTTTGCGCTCGGCCTTGTTCAATTCTTCGAGGCGGTTCCGGATCTGTTCCAGAAGATTTCGCACGCGGTCCATTCAGTCTTTCCTTCGGGCGACGATGCAAATAAGGGGCAGTGACCAATCGATGAGTGGCGCTTTGCGGTGGCCTATCCTACTGAGGGTAGCTGAACACCACCACTCGGAATGCGTATTTCGGCAAAATGTTGTGGTTATTACTACATTTTTCCTTGAGTGATGCCTTGAAAAAAGGTATTTGTAGCTTAACTTGATAAAAGAACAAACATCATGCCTTCGATAACCGTAGAACCCTGCACCTTTGCCCTGTTTGGCGCCTTGGGTGATCTGGCGCTGCGCAAGTTATTTCCTGCTCTCTATCAACTCGATGGCGCCGGGTTGCTGCACGACGACACGCGCATCCTCGCCCTGGCCCGTGAAGCCGGTAGCGAGCAGCAACACTTGGCCCATATCGAAACACAATTACGTAAGTACGTCGGCAAGGAGCTCGACGAAGCCGTGACCACACGCTTCCTCGCACGCCTGGCCTATGTGCATGTCGACTTCATGAAGGCTGACGATTACGTCGCCCTGGCCGAGAACGTCGGCAGCGAACAACGCCTGATTGCCTATTTCGCCACCCCGGCGGCGGTTTACGGCGCGATCTGCGAGAACCTGGCCAAGGTCGGCCTGGCGGACAACACCCGTGTGGTGCTGGAAAAGCCCATCGGTTCGGACCTGGAATCCTCGCGCAAGGTCAACGACGCCGTGGCGCAGTTTTTCCCGGAAAACCGCACCTATCGCATCGACCACTACCTGGGCAAAGAGACCGTCCAGAACCTGATCGCCCTGCGTTTTGCCAATAGCCTGTTCGAAACCCAGTGGAACCAGAACTACATCTCCCATGTGGAAATTACCGTGGCCGAGCAGGTCGGCATCGAAGGCCGTTGGGGTTACTTCGACAAGGCCGGCCAGCTGCGGGACATGATCCAGAACCACTTGTTGCAACTGCTTTGCCTGATTGCCATGGACCCGCCGGCCGACCTGTCCGCCGACAGCATCCGTGACGAGAAGGTCAAGGTGCTCAAGGCCCTGGCGCCGATCAGTCCCGAGGGCCTGACCACCCAGGTGGTGCGCGGCCAATACATCGCCGGCTACAGTGCCGGCAAAGCCGTGCCGGGATACCTGGAAGAAGACAATTCCAACACCCAGAGCGACACCGAGACTTTTGTCGCCCTGCGTGCCGATATTCGTAACTGGCGTTGGGCCGGGGTGCCGTTCTACCTGCGCACCGGCAAGCGCATGCCGCAAAAGCTGTCGCAGATCGTCATCCACTTCAAGGAACCGTCCCACTACATCTTCGCTCCCGAGCAGCGCTTGCAGATCAGCAACAAGCTGATCATCCGCCTGCAGCCGGACGAAGGCATTTCCTTACGGGTGATGACCAAGGAGCAGGGCCTGGACAAGGGCATGCAACTGCGCAGCGGGCCACTGCAACTGAATTTTTCCGACACCTATCGCAGCGCACGCATCCCCGATGCCTACGAGCGTTTGCTGTTGGAAGTAATGCGCGGCAATCAGAACCTGTTTGTTCGCAAAGATGAAATCGAAGCCGCGTGGAAGTGGTGCGACCAGTTGATCGCGGGCTGGAAGAAGTCCGGCGATGCGCCCAAGCCGTATGCGGCAGGGTCCTGGGGGCCGATGAGCTCGATTGCACTGATCACGCGGGATGGGAGGTCGTGGTATGGCGATATCTGAATTGAAACTGCCTCAGGGCGTGACTGCCCATGAGTACCGTACGCCCGCGCTGCTGGCCGATGGCCTGGCCAATGACGTGGCCGAACAGCTGCGCGCAGCCATCAGTGCCCGTGGCGAGGCGACCTTGGTGGTGTCCGGTGGCCGCAGCCCCGTGGCGTTTTTCCAGAACCTGGCCAAGCAGGGCCTGGACTGGTCCAAGGTCACCATCACCCTGGCTGATGAACGCTGGGTGCCGGTGGAGCACGCCGACAGCAACGCCGGCCTGTTAAAGCAGCACCTGCTGCAAGGCCCGGCGGCCAAGGCCCGGTTCCTCAGCCTGTACAGCGCTGCCGCTAATCTTGAAGACGCTGCCGAGCAGGCTGATCGCCTGCTGGCCGAACTGCCGGCCATCGATGTGCTGGTGTTGGGCATGGGCGATGACGGCCACACCGCATCGTTGTTCCCCAACAGCCCGAACCTGGGCGAGGCGCTTAAGGCCGACGGAACCCGCCGTTGCTGGCCGATGCTGGCGCCCACCGTGCCACATCAGCGCCTGACCATGAGCCGCGCCTTGCTGGCCACGGCCAACTACACCGTGCTGTCGATTTCCGGCAGTTCGAAATTGACCACCTTGAGCGCCGCGCTGGCCAGTAACGATGTTGCTGCCATGCCGATTCGCGCGTTTTTGCAACCTACTCTAGAGATTTACTGGTGCCCATGAGCCAAGGATCAGCCGCTATGAAAAGCCCTCAACCGACCGTGTCCATGGCGGATAAAGTTGCCTTGATCGACAGCCTCTGCGCCAAAGCGCGGATCCTGCCGGTGATCACCATCGCCCGCGAACAGGACATCCTGCCGTTGGCCGACGCCCTGGCAGCCGGTGGTTTGACCGCGTTGGAAGTGACCCTGCGTTCGGAGTTCGGCCTCAAGGCCATTCAGGTCTTGCGTGAGCAGCGTCCCGAGCTGTGCACCGGCGCCGGCACCGTGCTTGACCGCCATATGCTCGAAGCGGCTGAAGTGGCCGGCTCGCAATTTATCGTTACCCCCGGCATCACCCGTGACCTGCTGGAAGCCTCGGTACACAGCCCGATCCCGCTGCTGCCCGGAATCAGCAACGCCTCCGGCATCATGGAAGGCTATGGCCTGGGGTATCGCCGCTTCAAGCTGTTCCCGGCCGAAGTCAGTGGCGGGGTTGCGGCCATCAAGGCCCTCGGCGGCCCGTTTGGCGAAGTGAAGTTCTGCCCGACCGGCGGCGTCGGCCCGGCCAATATCAAGAGCTACATGGCGTTGAAAAACGTGATGTGCGTGGGCGGTAGCTGGATGCTTGACCCTGAGTGGATCAAGAACGGCGACTGGGCGCGCATTCAGGAAGTCACCGCCGAGGCCCTGGCGCTGCTGGACTGAGTTGATTTACCGAATCGTTGTTGCTGTGCTTTAACGGCATTTTTGCGGTGCACTTGGTCGGTGCGCCGCTTTTTTTTGCCTGTAACTCCCTCCCACACTTTAATCCTTGTCCAGCTCGGTAATGGCGTTGACCAGTACGCCGATATCCGCTGCCGAGGTCACCAACCCCGGCGTCACCCGGATACAGGTGCCAAACGCAGCCCCCGTGCGCGTGGTGGCAAACAAGTCGTGCTCCTTGAGCAACCTATCCACCATCACTTGCTGATCCCGCCCGATGAACTTGAACGCGGTGATCCCGCAATACAGTCGCGGATCATCCGACGTCAGCACTTCAATCCCCGGCAATGGCCTTACCTGGCTTACCCACAGATCGCGCAGGTAATTTACCCGTGCGCCTTTGGTTGCAGCGCCACCCAATTGTCGATGTTCTTCGAGCACTAAAGGCAAGGTCATCAGCGCGGGAAAATTCGGCGTGCTGTAGGACGTACGCGCGCGCACATCAGTGGCCGGATAGTGAAACTCACCCATGTCCGGATCGATATCGGCCAGGCGCTCCGGGGCGATATACATAAAGCCCAGGGTCAGCGGCGCGCCGATCCATTTATGCAGGTTGAAACCGGCGAATTGAATGCCCAGTTCGGCCAGGTTGAACTCGATCTGACCCAGCGCGTGGGCGCCGTCGAGGATCACGTCGATAGCGTGTTCGCGTGCGGCTCCGGCAATGGCTGCAACGGGCATTACCAGGCCAGTGCGATGGGTGACATGGGTCAGGGCCATCAGCTTGATGCGCGGGTACTGCACGAACGCGTCGCGATAAGTCTGCATCAGGCTGTCGAAACTGGCCGGGTGGACGTGTGATACCTCAATCACTTCCATGCCGCGAACGCTTGCAAGCCAGCGCATGGCACCCTTGACCGTGTCGTACTCCAAATCACTGATCAATACCTGATCGCCTGGTTGCAGGCGGTTGTAGTTGCGGATCAGTGACTGCAAGGCTTCGGTGGCGTTGCGGGTGAAGGCCAGCGCCTGTGGATCGACATCAATCAGTTCGGCCAATTGACGACGGATCTGAATATTTTCACCCTGCTCAAAGCGCTGGCGCACATACACCGAGTTGCTGCGGTTGATATAGCTGATGTGTTCAAGGTACTGCGCCTGTACTGCGCGGCTCATGCGCCCGAAATAACCATTTTCCAGATTGATCGGCCCAGGCTCCAGGTCAAAGCGCTCGGCGATAGCGCGCCAGTGGGGTTCGTTATCAGCATTCCTTGGCATGGCGAGTCTCTTAATGGCGGGGGGCGGGTTTACCGTGTTTAACGCGCAGCGGTTCGAGCAATTCAGACAAGCCGTTGTGGTCGATTTCCTGCATCAGGGCCAGCAAACCGCCTAATTCACCGTGGGGAAACCCTTCGCGGGCGAACCAGTTCAGGTAAGGCCCGGGCAGGTCGGCGATGATCCGGCCCTTGTATTTGCCGAAGGGCATTTCGCGGGTGATCAGCAATTCGAGTTTTTCGGGGTTCATGAGCTTCGTGCGATTGAGGCGAGGTCTTCGAAAATACAGGCATTCTGCACGAAGGCCAAATGACAGATCATGCAAATAACGTCAATACAGATGGTTCAATAAATATTAACTTATTGAAATTTAAAGATATTTTTGTTTTTCAAAACCTGGCACGGGCGCTGCAATAACCCAGGCAACCTTCTAACCCGTATAAGGAATTGAAAAATGACTGACATCAATAAAGAATCGATCTCTGTACTGAACGACCTGATCGAGACCAGCATCGACGGCCAAAAGGGTTTCAAGGAATGTGCTGAAGACATCAAGCACCCAGAACTCAAAGCTTTGTTTGCCAAGCGCTCTGCTGACTGCGCGACGGCTGCTGCAGAGCTGAAAACAGCCGTGCGTGCCCTGGGCGGCGATCCGGAGGATTCCGGCAGCATGGCCGGCGCCCTGCACCGTGGCTGGGTCGACGTGAAGTCGATGGTCACCGGCAAGGACGAAGAAGCTGTGCTGAACGAAGCCGAGCGCGGTGAAGACCACGCACTCAAGGCTTACCGTGAAGCGATCGAGAAGATCAACAAGCACAACCTGCTGGGCATTCGTGACCTGGTTGAGCGTCAGTACCATGGCGTACAGCGTAACCACGATCAGGTGAAGGCCCTGCGTAACCAGGCTCGCGCTCAGTCGTAAGACCTGCACTGTAAAGAATGTGGGAGGGGGCTTGCCCCCTCCCACATTTTGCATTGTGTAGATTTTAAGATTGCAGTCAGCCTCAGCCGATGCTGATCGGCGGCAACTCGGTCAAGGTCACCACCTGCTGCTTGCGCGGTGCCAGAATCTCCGCTTCGCCATCCACAACCAACTCTTCACGCTGGTTGAATACCCGCGTGGCAATGCGCACACGGAACTTCGGCAGCTTTTCGAGGATTTCCAGGCGCACGGTGAGGGTGTCGCCAATCTTGACCGGCTTCTGGAAGGTCATCTGCTGGCCGATGTAGATAGTGCCCGGCCCAGGCAGCTCGCAGGCCACGGCTGCACTGATCAACGCGCCGCTGAACATGCCGTGGGCAATACGCTCCTTGAACATGGTCGCTTTGGCGTATTCGGCATCCAGGTGCACGGGGTTGTGGTCGCCGGACATGGCGGCGAACAGCTGGATATCGCGCTCTTCTACCAACTTGCTGTAGCTGGCCGTCTGGCCGACTTCGAGGGCTTCATACGGGGTGTTGGTTACCTGGGTCATCTAAAGCTGCATCCTGTGGCTAAGCGGTAATTAATTAACTGATTTTAAACGAAAAATTATTCACAGCGGGTCGGCCTGCGCAGGGCCAGGGCCTGGTCGAGCCAGGTCAATACATCCGCTGTGACTTCAGCGCGGTTGGTTTCGTTGAACACTTCGTGCCGCGCCTGCGGATAAAGATTCACTTGCACGTTCTGGCAGCCGGCTTCACGCAGGGCATGGGCCAGATCCTTGAGACGCTTGCCTTCGCTCACCGGATCACATTCGCCGCCTATCACCAGGATCGGCAGGCCCGGGTCGATCTGGGCGAGATTGGACGCTTTGCTGATCTGCTGCAAGCCGCCTAGCAGGTCGATCCACAGCTGGTTGGTGCAACGCAAACCGCACAGTGGGTCGTTGATGTACTTGTCGACTTCATCCGGGTCGCGGCTGAGCCAGTCGAATGCCGTGCGGGTGGGCTTGAACGCTTTGTTGAACGAGCCGAACGACAGGAACTCGATCAGCGCGCTGCGGCCGCGCGCACCCTGGCGCAGGCGTTCGATACGCGCGATTAACCGTGCTGCGGTGTACAGCGCCACCGGCTGGAAATTCGAACCGCTGAGAATCGCTCCATGCAGGCTGGCACTGTGGTGCAGCAGATAACCCTGGGCGATGTAGCTGCCCATGCTGTGGCCAAGCAAAATAATCGGCAGGCCCGGTTGCTGCTGGCCAATATGCTGGTTGAGGCTGGCCAGGTCGCCCACTACCTTGTTCCAGCCATCCTTTTCGGCGTAGAGCCCCAAAGTACCCTCGTCAGCAGTACGGCCATGGCCGCGCTGGTCCAGCGCATACACGCCATAGCCTGCGCCGCACAGGGCTTCGGCCAGGCGAGCATAACGACCACTGTGCTCGGCCATGCCATGGGCGAGCATCACCACGGCCCTGGGCAGCCCGTCGGGCATCCATTGATTGACGTACAGGCGGCTGCGGTCGTTCGCGGTCAGCCAGAAGGTGCTGTGGTTCATGGCGACTCCATTTGCTCAGAATCATTGCAGTGTATCGCTCATTGGCAGAGGGACGCAGTATCTGCCTACACGTTAGCCGCAAGATTCATACAATCAATGACACGATCATGCATATTTGCCTGTTTGGTCATAGCTGCTAACGTCCCCAAGGCTCCGCTTCTTATAAATGGATAGAGCGGCCGGACACATTCAGGTAAGAGGACAAGAATAATGCAACCTGATTTCTGGAATGACAAACGCGCGGCGGGCGTCCCCAATGCCATCGACCTCAGCACCTACAAGTCGGTGATCGAGGTCTTCGAGCGTTCCTGCAAGACTTTTGCCGACCGTCCGGCGTTCAGCAACATGGGCATCACCCTGACCTACGCTGAGCTTGAGCGCCAGAGTGCGGCGTTTGCCGGTTACCTGCAGCAGCACACCGACCTCAAGCCTGGCGAGCGTATCGCGGTGCAGATGCCCAACGTGCTGCATTACCCGGTGGCGGTATTCGGAGCTCTGCGCGCCGGGCTGATCGTGGTCAATACCAACCCGCTGTACACTCCGCGCGAAATGCGTCACCAGTTCAAGGACGCGGGCGTGCGGGCGCTGGTCTACCTCAACCTGTTCGGTTCGCGGGTGCAGGAGGTTTGCACCGACACCGAGATCGACTACCTGATCGAAGCCAGAATGGGCGACTTCATGCCCGCCGCCAAGGGCTGGCTGGTCAACACCGTGGTCGACAAGGTGAAGAAGATGGTCCCGGCCTACCACCTGCCACGGGCGGTGTCGTTCAAGCGCGCCTTGCGCATGGGCGCGGGCCTTGGCGTGACGCGACATCCGGTGAGCCTGGACGATATCGCCGTGCTGCAATACACCGGTGGCACCACTGGCCTTGCCAAGGGCGCGATGCTCACCCACGGCAACCTGGTGGCGAATATGCAGCAAGTGCGCGCATGCATGTCGCAACTGGGCGAGGACGGCCACCCGCTGGTCAAGGAAGGGCAGGAGGTGATGATTGCCCCGCTGCCGCTGTATCACATTTACGCATTCACGGCGAACTGCATGTGCATGATGGTGTCCGGCAACCACAATGTGCTGATTACCAACCCTCGGGACATTGGCGGCTTTATCAAGGAACTCAAGCAGTGGCGGTTCTCCTGCCTCTTGGGGCTCAACACCCTGTTTGTGGCGCTGATGGATCACCCGGACTTCAAGACCCTGGATTTCTCCCACCTCAAGATCACCAATTCCGGCGGCACCGCCCTGGTCAAGGCCACGGCTGAACGCTGGAAGGCGTTGACCGGCTGCTCCATCGGCGAAGGCTACGGCCTCACCGAAACCTCACCGGTGGCCAGCACCAACCCCTACGGCGGCCTGGCACGCCTGGGCACCGTGGGTATTCCGGTGCCGGGTACGGCGATGAAAGTCATTGATGATGAGGGGCACGAACTGCCGCTGGGCGAACGCGGCGAGCTGTGTATCCAGGGTCCGCAGGTGATGAAGGGCTATTGGCAGCAACCGGTCGCCACCGCCGAGACCCTGGACGCCGAAGGCTGGCTCAAGACCGGCGACATTGCGGTGATCGATACCGACGGCTACGTCAGTATTGTGGATCGCAAGAAGGATCTGATCATCGTCTCGGGTTTCAACGTGTACCCCAACGAAATCGAAGACGTGGTGATGGCCCACCCGGCCGTAGCCAACTGCGCGGTGATCGGCGTGCCAGATGAGCGTACGGGGGAGGCGGTGAAATTGTTCGTGGTGGCGCGGGCCCAGGGGGTGAGCCTTGAGGAGCTGAAGGCGTACTGCAAGGCCAACTTCACGGGCTACAAGGTGCCCAAGCATATTGTGCTGAGGGAGTCGTTGCCGATGACGCCAGTGGGCAAGATTCTGCGGCGGGAGCTGCGCGACATAGCCTGAATTGAAATACGCTCAAAATGTGGGAGGGGGCTTGCCCCCGATTGCGGAGGGTCAGTCACCTGGTTAATTGACTGGCCCGCCGCTATCGGGAGCAAGCCCCCTCCCATAATTGGTATTTGTCGCCCGTGAGGGCCATTCCAGAGCGGATTTCAGTGATATAGAATCTTTGCTCTAAAAATGACCATTAGATGTTCTTGAGTCATGTTTATGACTGTAGGGCCCTCTTTTGGCTCTAGGCGGCCCTTGGCAAAGCTGCTACTCTCGGCGCGCTTTGTGACGTCTCGGCCTGCTTGAAAGCGCCAGATTCACCTTAAAAAGACATACACCAATAATAATCGCATCAAATGCGATGATGAATTCGCGTCGCTGAGGAGTGGGCTTCCATGAATGAAGACTTTTGGAAGGATAAGTACCCCGCCGGGATTGCTGCACAGATCAATCCAGACGAGTATCCGAATATTCAGGCGGTACTGAAGCAGTCCTGCCAGCGCTTCGCCAACAAACCGGCTTTCAGCAACCTGGGCAAGACAATCACCTACGGTGAACTGTACGAATTGTCCGGCGCCTTCGCCGCGTACCTGCAACAGCATACCGACTTGAAGCCCGGCGATCGAATTGCCGTGCAACTGCCCAACGTCCTGCAATACCCGGTCGCCGTGTTCGGTGCCATCCGTGCCGGCCTGATCGTGGTCAACACCAACCCGCTGTACACCGCGCGGGAAATGGAACACCAATTCAATGATTCCGGGGCCAAGGCCCTGGTTTGCCTGGCCAACATGGCGCACCTGGCTGAAAAAGTCGTGCCCAAGACCGCCGTCAAGCATGTGATCGTCACTGAAGTTGCTGACCTGCTGTCGCCGTTCAAGCGTCTGCTGATCAACAGTGTCATCAAGTATGTGAAGAAAATGGTCCCGGCCTATCACTTGCCCCAGGCGATCAAGTTCAACGACGTGCTGGCCAAGGGGCATGGCCAGGCGGTCAACGACGCCAGCCCGGCCAGCAGCGACGTGGCGGTGTTGCAATACACCGGCGGCACCACCGGCGTGGCCAAGGGCGCGATGCTGACCCATCGCAACCTCGTCGCCAATATGCTGCAGTGCAAGGCGCTGATGGGCTCGAACCTCAATGAAGGTTGCGAGATCCTGATCACGCCGCTGCCGCTGTATCACATCTATGCGTTCACCTTTCATTGCATGGCGATGATGCTGATCGGCAACCACAACATCCTGATCAGCAACCCGCGTGACCTGCCGGCGATGGTCAAGGAACTGTCGAAGTGGAAGTTCAGCGGTTTTGTCGGCCTCAATACGCTGTTCGTAGCGCTGTGCAACAACGAAGGCTTCCGCAAGCTGGATTTCTCCGCCCTGAAAGTCACCCTGTCGGGCGGCATGGCCTTGCAACTGGCAGCGGCCGAGCGCTGGAAGGCGGTGACCGGCTGCAGCATCTGCGAAGGTTACGGCATGACCGAAACCAGCCCGGTGGCCACGGTGAACCCTATCCAGCATATCCAGATCGGTACCATCGGCATTCCGGTGCCGTCCACGGTGTGCAAAGTCATCGCCGACGACGGCACCGAGCTGGCGCTGGGAGAAACCGGCGAGCTGTGCGTCAAGGGCCCGCAAGTGATGAAGGGCTACTGGCAGCGCGAAGACGCCACGGCCGAGATGCTCGACAGTGAAGGCTGGTTGAAGACTGGTGACATCGCGATCATCCAGCAGGACGGCTACATGCGCATTGTCGACCGCAAAAAAGACATGATTCTGGTCTCCGGTTTCAACGTCTACCCCAACGAGCTTGAAGACGTGCTGGCGACCCTGCCGGGCGTGCTGCAATGCGCGGCCATCGGTGTGCCGGACGAGAAGTCGGGCGAGCACATCAAGATCTTCATCGTGGTCAAGCCAGGAGCCACCCTGACCAAGGACCAAGTCATGGAGCACATGCGCGCCAATGTCACCGGCTATAAAGTGCCCAAGGCTGTGGAGTTCCGTGATGCGCTGCCGACCACTAACGTGGGCAAGATCCTGCGTCGCGAACTGCGTGATGAAGAGTTGAAAAAACTGGGCGTTAAAAAATAGCTCAGTCAAGCGTCCTGCCGCACTTGAACAATACCCCTCACTGAGGGGTATTTTTTTGCTTCTCTATAGGCCTAATACCCTGCTTGTTTCTCTGCGGACATCTGTGATATCGAATGGACAAGTGCGGGTTAATACCCGGGTTTGCAAGATGAACGGCTGATCGAGGATTGATGATGGACTTAGGGATTCGAGGCAAATGGGCAGTCGTCTGTGCCGCCAGTAAAGGCTTGGGTTATAGCTGTGCACAGGCCCTTGCGGACGAAGGTGTAAACATCGTGATCAACGCGCGAGGGTCGGTTGACTTGCAAGCCGCCACGCAACGCTTGAAGCAAAGAAATCCGGAGGTCGAAGTCATCTCGGTTGTCGGAGATATTACGGATCCGTCGATTCGCCAATCATTGGTCGATGCCGCGCCGCAAGTTGATATTTTGATCAATAATGCCGGGGGGCCTAAGCCAGGAAACTTTCGCGAGTGGACAGGTGACGAGTGGCGTTCAGCAATTGACACAAATATGTTGGCGCCTATCGAGCTGATCAAATTGGTGATCGACTCGATGGCGAGTCGCAACTTCGGCCGCATCATTAATATAACGTCTGGCGCGGTCAAGTCGCCCCTGGATGCCCTGGGGCTTTCAACCTCGGTGCGGTGTGGTCTTACGGGCTTTGTTGCCGGCCTGGCACGCCAAAAGGACTTCGCTGCAAAAAACACCACGATCAATAATATTTTACCTGGGGCGTTCAAGACGCAACGCCTGGAGCACACGCTTCAAGCGACAGCAGAGGGCTCAGGAAAAACCTTCGACGCGGTGACTGAAAATCGTCTGGCGAGCATTCCCATGGGGCGCTTTGGTGACCCCTCTGAGTTCGCTGCATTATGCGCATTTTTATGCAGTAATCAGGCTGCCTATATGACGGGTCAGAACATCCTTATTGATGGCGGGGCATACCCAGGTATCTTCTAATCAATAGCGATATATGTCGTTTTGCCGTCTGATTTATTCAGGGTTTCCAATCTTAAACCGCCTGCGAAGGCGGTTTTTTTATGGGTTTTACCTTTTTTCATGGCTCGTAATGCTATGAAATTAAAGAATAAAATAAAACATGTCATAGATTGGATCCAATCTTATTCCTTTTTGTTATTTGAAACGTTCCAATCCCTAGGTTAGGTTTTTAAGCGGTTGTAACAAGATGTTTCAGCCTAGCCGGTGAGTGTTATGCCCACTCGCCGATCACGTTGGATCAACTGTCTTAGGGAGCAACGCATGTCGACCCAAAAACGCTTGAAAGTCTTTCCTACTGCATCGATCGGCAATATCGCTACCATTCCCTCCTCAAAACCTGAAACGCAGCGGGCGATTATTGCCGCGAGCTTGGCATCAGGAACTTCCTATATTTATAACGACCTCCGTTGTCTCGAAACCGAAACAATGAAAAAGGCCTGTCGTAGTATCGGCGCAGTGATTGAAGAACAACCAGGACGGTTAGTGGTGACGGGCACCGGCGGCTTGATCAAGCCCGAAAAGAAGGTGATCGACGCGCTAGGTTCTGGGTTGGTATTTCGAGTGTTTGCCGCGCTGACCTGCTTTACAACGACTCCGGCCGTTATTACCGGGGATGATGTACTGCGCGGACGTGTCATGGAGCCCTTGTTTGTTGCGCTGGAAGGGCTGGGCGCACACATTTCATGCATCAACCACAGTGGCAAAGCGCCTATTGTCAATTGGGGTGGCTATCAGGGTGGGGAGTGCACGATTGACGGCAACATCAGTTCGCAATTCATCACCGCTATTCTTTTCTGCGCGCCTCTGGCCAAACAACCTACGGTGGTCAATATCCGCGGTGAAATACTGTCGCTGTCGTATATCAAGCAAACCCTGGAAACGCTCGGTACAGCGGGGATTGCCTTTGAGGTGAACTCGGACTATTCACGAATCACGGTATACCCAGGCCAGTACCAAAGTGCAAACTATACGATTGTCGGTGATTACACGTCCTCGTCCTACTTGATCGCAGCTGGAATAATCTTCCCCGGTACGTTGACCCTGAAAAATATGAACAGTAAGAGTTTGCAGGGGGAGCGTGCAATTCTTAAGGTGGCCGAGGCGCTGGGGGTAAACGTCGAATTCAATGACGCTGCCAATGAAGTGCGCATTATTAATAACTTGGCCGAATTGAAAGGCGAATATCATTTTGATGCGAGTGATTATCCTAATATTGTGCCAACGCTGGCGGCGATCGGTGCTTATGTGCAAGGCGAGTTCAAGGTTACTGGCGGCTCCATTACCCGCTTGCACAAGTCGCCACGCATCGAAGCGATGGTGACCGAACTGGTAAAAATGGGCGTGGCCATAGAGCCGTTATTTAAAAACGGCGTTTACGACGGTTTCGTCATCCGCGGAGAACCGAGTTACGCCGGTGATGCGGTGTTGTCGGCCTGGGGGGACCATCGAATCTTCATGTCGCTGTTTGTCGCCTCCCTGCGGTGCCAACAGATCAACGAGTTGGATGGCTACCAGGATGTCCACTGCTCCTTTCCGGATTTCTTCCAGGAGTTTGAACGCCTGGGCGTGTCATTTGAAGAGTCTTCGACAGCCGCCAAACATGTTGAAGTCTGATTGATCATCCATGAATTAAAGTGAGGGTGGCCGGGTCCCCCTCTTTATAACGGACTATAAAGCATGAATTATCGAGAAAAGCTTCAACAAGAAGGGTATGTCGTTATTCCGCAAGTCCTTTCCAGCGATCAAGTGGCCACATTGCGTGAGACTTATACCCGCAGTTTGGCGCAGACTCAGCAAAGCACGCTGCTGCCAACGGCCTTTCTACAATTCAGTGACATGATCAACGCGCTGTTCGAGCCTCGAGCCGTCAACGCTATCAAAGAGATATTCCAGTCGGATTTCTCTTTGTTGCCGAATTTTACGGTGCGTGAAAGTGTTTATATACCTTGGCATAACGATGCCTATTTCCTGCCTGAAGCAGTGATTGAGCCCAGTGCCTCTCCTGAGTTTTTGCAGTGTGCCTATTATCTTCAAGATAATGACCCGGTCTCGGGTGGCGGTATCACGTTATTACCCGGTTCCCATAAACTCAGCAAGGATGAAGTCAAACTCAGGCTTGCCGACCCGGCGGCCTTTGAGCGCACCGTCATGAGTAAGGCCGGCGACCTGGTTATTTGGGATAATCGAGTCACTCACCGCAGCAGCGCACCCGATGAAACACCGGTGGCAACGAAGTTGGCCATTCAGTGGACCGTCTCCGCTTCGACCAAACATAACGCCTCCTATATTACCTACTTGCGCGCACGGGCCGAACGCAGTCTGCACGTGTCCGACTATTTGCCGAATAGTCCCAAGCCGTATTTTGCCGATATGCCCAATGTGCGATACCCATCCTCTTTTTCTCAGGATGCCGTATTGAAGATGAAGCGCGAAAGCATCGCTTTTATTGAGATCTGAACAGGGGATTGCAATGGACTTGCAAAGTACTGGCGAAACCGGTGCACATTACATTCTTCGCCAACTACAGTCTTTTGGCGTCACGCACTTCTTCATGGTGCCCGGCAAACTGATCAATGCTTTTATGCGTTGTTATCCCAGTGATGGTTCCGGAACGCTGGAGATTGAGCCGGTCGTCACTGCCTGCGAAACAGGAGCGTCCTATATGGCGGAAGGTTATGCCCGGGCCAGTGAAAAGATCGGGGTGTGCCTGGTCATCGGCGGCCCGGGCGTTACCAATGCGCTGACCGGGATAGCGTCTGCCTATACCGATCACCAACCGGTCTTGCTGTTGTCAGGCCAGATTGCTTCCTCCCTGGAAATGCAGAACGTGCTCCAGGACGGCAGCCAAACGGGCGTCAATCTGTGCGATGTGTTCAAACCCATCACCCGCAGCGCCCTTGAAGTCAAGGCCGGGCAACCTTTGCCGGCCTTTCTGCGCGAATCGGTCCGGCTATTGAGGGGCGTGGAAAAAGGCCCGACTTACCTGGCTGTCAGCAAAGAAGCGCTGTATGAAAGGTCCATGACTCGCGTTGATATCGCTCCAAGCGTACTGGAGTCGTGGAGCAATCAAGCGCTTGCGGTTGAAAAGATCAAAAGTGCAGCGATCAAGGCAGTCTTTAAGCGCTCGACTAATCTCGTCATTCTCGCGGGGCTGCGTTGCAAGAACGCCAAGGTGGCAGCTGCGCTCGTGGCGTTTTCCGAACGTTTTTCGATCCCGGTCGCCACCACCTTGAGCGCCAAAGGCCTGTTTCCGGAAGACCACCCCAATGCACTCGGGGTTTACGGTTACTCGGGAAATAAACGCGCCATTGAAGCCTTCAAGAACGGTGTGGATGGCGTGATTCTACTGGGGCTCGACACCACTCAATGGAGCACCATGCTGTGGTCCCATGAGTTAAGGCCGACATGTGGTGCTATCCAGGTGGATGAGAGCCCGGATTACCTGGGGCGTTTTCTCGATATTGATCACGGCGTGGTAGCCACGGGGGATGGGTTCTTGCGCCTGGTATGCGAGGTTCACGCAGAGGAACTGGCCGCGACCCAGGAAAGTCGTTCCAGGTGGTCGAGTGATCTTCAGCGGGTGCCTTTGCATTATGCGATCGATGCCAAGGTCACAGGCAATATCGCAGACCACCCCGCGGCCTACATCCCCGTGCTGCAGGCGTATTTCCCCCGTGATGGCGTGGTGTGTGTTGACTCGGGATCGCACCGCTCGTTCTTTGGCCACTATTGGACCGCACGCGGCCCTGCGGCTTATTTATCGGCAACCACCCTGGGCCCGATGGGCTGGAGTATCCCCGCCGGCATAGGCGCAAGCTTCGCCCGCGCCCATGGCAAGACCATGGTGGTTACCGGCGATGGCTGCATGTTGATGCAGGGGCTTGAACTGTCTACCGCCGCGAAACATGGGTTGAATATCGTCTTTGTGGTTTTCAACAACAGGTCGTATTCGGCAAGTTACTTCAATAACAAAGACAACTTGCCCGCGCTGACGCAAATCCCCGACTACAACTGGTGCCTGTTTGCCCAGAGCCTGGGCGTGAGCGCGACATGCGTCAGTACCCCAGAGGCATTGCACGATTGTATTGAAAGCATCATGAGCGCGGCTCGGCCTCATCTCATTGAAATCAAGTGCGACGGGCGACATACCACGCCCAACAGCGAATACAGCTCACGCCTGAAAGATCACCCCTTACTGTGAGGAGCCTGTTGTGAATTCAAAAATGGTCATCACCAATTCCTGCCTGATCCTGGTATTGGGATTGTTTTCAATCGACCTGTACAACCCGGCCTTGCCGGAAATCGCACGGGTATTTTCGGTGACGGACGCACAGTCCCAAAGCCTGGTGGTGTTCTATCTTGCAGGCTTTGCACTGTCGCAACTGGTGTATGGGCCGATCTCCGATAGAAAAGGGCGGGTGCCGGTGATTATGGTGTCCCTGGCCCTTGGCGCCTTGGGTAATTACTTGACGTCGACGGCAGACAGTATCCAGGCGCTCTATCTATTTCGTTTGTTGACCGGCATCGGTGCTGGCGGTTGCCCGGTGATAAGCCGGGCAATCTTGAGCGATACGTTCAAGGATAAAACCGAACTGTCCAAGTCGCTGACGGTTTTTTCTATGGCGTCCCAGGTGTCGCCAGCGATTGCGCCTGTGCTGGGTGGCTTTATTACTGCAGCGCTACCCTGGCAATACAACTTCTACGCCCTCACCTTGATCACGCTGCTTGGCGCGGTATTTAT
The DNA here is from genome assembly GCF_001439685.1 of Pseudomonas libanensis. Taxonomy (GTDB): domain Bacteria; phylum Pseudomonadota; class Gammaproteobacteria; order Pseudomonadales; family Pseudomonadaceae; genus Aquipseudomonas; species Aquipseudomonas libanensis. The sequence continues at coordinate 80,374 of NZ_JYLH01000013.1, read as the reverse complement.
CAAAGCCACATTGGTTGAAACGGCTCCACTGCAGGGGGTGCCTGCCAAGCGGCTCGAGGGCTTCAAGGTGCTGCTGCGGGACTTCAACTTCATGGTCTACAGCCTGGTTTCCGCGGTGCTGTTTGCGATCACCATCGGCTATTTCACCGCGAGTCCGTTTATTTATCAGCTGCAGTTCCATCTGGAAAGCCAGGAGAACGGCCTGTTATTCGTTGGCTACTCTGCGGGTATTGTCCTGGGGTCTTACCTGACCAAGCGTTTCTTGAATCGCTACTCGCCTGAGCGGATCCTGATGACATCCCTGGTTGCGCTGACGGGGTTGGCAGCGCTTGCGCCGCTGGTGCTCCAGGCATTCAACCTGGTCACGGCTCCGGCGATAGTGGTATACGGCTTTTTGGTCGCCCTTGGCTGTGGGCTGTCCTCACCGCTGCTGTTGGGGATCAGTTTGCATGGTCAGGCCAAACATGCCGGCACCGGGAGTGCGCTGCAGGGGGCTATCAAGATGGCCGGCGCTGCACTGGCGCTGTACTTTTTCTCTGAGGGGCACACCAGCACGGCGATGGGACTGATGCTGGGGATTTTGGTCATGGCGTTGTTCTGCCTGTTCGCCATCGCCCTGGCCCAGCGTATTGCCAGCCGGTCCGTGGCAACCGCCTGAAAAGGAGCGAAGGTGCGAGAGCGTAACGCTCTCGCTCACGGCCCTTTGCCTGCTTGGTGGATTACAGCGCGAACTGCGCGAAGCTCACACCCGCACCCGCCGGGCGCACATCCTTGAGGAACGAATCCTTGTCGGCGCTCAGCTCCAGGGTAATCTCCGGCTTGCGCTTGCCCGCATTGCGTACCACCAGGCCTTCGAGTTTTTCGCGCAGGAACACGGTCGGCACCTTGAGGTGCAGCAACTGGTCATTCTCGGCGTTGTGCATCAACAGGTGGATCCACTCGTACTGGCCCACGGCAATCCGCGCCACTGGCAGGTCGAACCACCAGATGTTGCGTTTGCGGTCCAGGTCGGTGAAATGGCAGTTGTTGACGCCGAGTACGGCACCGCCCAGTTCCTGGTTTCTACGGGCAATGGCCTGCGCTTTATTGAGTTTCATAACCTTCCTACGGGATCTGTTATTCAGCCGTGTAGCCTGAATGTGCCGCGCATTCTCGTGGGTTGGGGGCAAAACATAAAGCCAAACCTGCAAAGGCCGATGAAATGGCTGCGCAAAATAATTGAAACTCTGCCAAACGGCTTTGGGTCAATCTTCTGGTAGTGACCAAAAACCATTTGATTGTTATCAGGAGTAATACCATGGGCAGCACTTCCGATAAGGTAAAAGGCATGGCTAACGAGGCGGTCGGTAACGTCAAGCAAGGCGTCGGCAAGGCCACAGATAACGACAAGCTGCGTGCTGAAGGCGTGGTCCAAGAGAAAAAAGGCGAAGCGCAGCAAGCAGTGGGCAAGACCAAGGACGCGGTAAAAAAAGCCACCGAATAAGGCGTAGTGCTGGTTCTACCCGGCATTATGGCGGCCATCCACGGATGGCCGTTTTTATGTGAGCGGTTGCAACTAAACTTTGGAAATTGTTTCAAAGTCGCCAAATGGGCTACTTTGATGTAGAAAACGGCCCTTGAGTCGCCCACGAACTCAACCTCTTTGCGGCGAAAGGAGACGCTATGATTTTTCCGGTACTCGAAGGTCTCAAGCTGCACAAGGTGCTGGTACGCACCGTCAAGGAATTCGTCGATGACGAGATGCCTACCTACGCTTCGGCACTGGCCTACCAGATGCTGTTCTCACTGTTTCCCTTCCTGCTGTTCCTCATTGCCCTGATCGGTTTCCTGCACCTGCCGGACTTCTTCACCTGGCTGCGCCTGCAATCGGAACTGGTGTTGCCGCCCCAGGCGCTGGAGCAGGTCAACCCGGTGATCGACCAGTTGCAGCAGTCCAAGGGCGGCCTGCTTTCGGTGGGTATCGTCATCGCGCTGTGGACCGCTTCTGCGGGCGTACGCCTGATGATGAGCGCGATGAACGCCGCCTACGACGTGGTCGAAGGCCGGCCGATCTGGAAGCGCTTCCCGCTGTCGATTTTCTACACCGTGGGCATCGCCGGCATGTTGCTGGCCGCCGCGGCGCTGATGGTGCTTGGCCCACAGGTCATGGAGTGGCTCGCGGGGCAGATCGGCATGCAGGAATTCGTCGTCACCCTGTGGACTATCCTGCGCTGGCCGCTGATCGTGATCCTGCTGATGTTCGCCGTGGCCCTCATGTACTACGTGATGCCGGATGTGGAGCAGGAGTTTCGCTTTATTACCCCAGGTTCGGTATTGGCCGTGGTGGTGTGGATCGTGGCTTCCCTTGGCTTTGGCTATTACGTCAAGACCTTCGCCGACTACAACGCCATGTATGGCAGTATCGGTGCGATCATTGTCCTGCTCCTGTACTTCTATATTTCCGCCGCGGTATTGCTGCTGGGGGCGGAGATGAATGCCGTGATCGAACATATGTCGGCCGAAGGCAAGGACCCAGGTGAAAAGGAATTCGACGGACCCAGTCACACCAGTGAAAAACAACACGTCTCGGGCCTAGGCCGAGACCACTCCAAGCCCACCCCTGATGAAGTGCCAGAGCGATGATCCGTGAAATCCTGAAAATGGGCGACGAGCGCCTGCTGCGTATCGCCTCGCCGGTGCCGCCGGAAATGTTCGACAGCCCGCAGCTGTGGCAACTGATCGATGACATGTTCCAGACCATGGAACACGTGGGTGGCGTTGGCCTGGCCGCGCCGCAGATTGGCGTCGACCTGCAGCTGGTGATCTTTGGTTTCGAAGCCAGCGAACGCTACCCGGACGCGCCGCCGGTGGCGCAGACCATCCTGATCAACCCGCTGATTACCCCATTGAGCCCCGTGCTGGAAGAGGGCTACGAGGGGTGTTTGTCGGTGCCTGGTTTACGTGGGGCGGTGAGCCGTTACCAGCAAATCCGCTACGAAGGTTTCGACCCCAAAGGCGAACCGATTGTACGATTTGCCGATGGCTTCCACGCACGAGTGGTACAGCATGAGTGCGATCACTTGATCGGCCGGTTGTACCCATCGCGGATCACCGATTTCAGCAAATTCGGGTTTATCGAAGTGATGTTCCCGGAAATGGCCCCAATAGCTGACGAATAAACACAGGCTACATGAGATCCCAATGTGGGAGGGGGCTTGCCCCCTCCCACATTCTTGCCCGGCATCATTCAGATGATTGAGAACCCCATGGCAATCATCGGCTTGTTCCGCTTGTAGCGCACCAACCGCTCACTGAGCGATTGCGGCAATACCGTGTCCTGACTGAACCCCATACGCTGATACAAGCCCTCCAGATCCGGATGGCACAGCAGCCACACCGTACCCTCCACCTCGGCCACCGCCTGTTGAATCAAGCGCGCCGCCAACCCCTGGCCGCGATAGGCCGGGTCGACAAATACGCCTGTCAGCCATTGCCCACCCACCACCGGGCTCAAGCACAAACCGGCCACGATCTCGCTGTCGCGTGCCACCCACAAGCGCCCACCCTTGAGGGCTTTCATCGAGGAATTATGGCTGCGGTAAAACTTATTCAACAGTGGCCACAGAGGCTCTGCCAGCGGTTCGATGTGCAGTTCAGGCATGGTGTTTTGGGCCTGCATTGTCAGGGGGCGGGGATTATAAGCGCCTTCTGCCGGGCAATAGGTGGTATACCCAGTGCTACATCCCCTTTCAGTTGAGCATGCATCATGGCCAAAGGTATGGATTCAAAGAAAGCCGCGAAGAAAAAGCCGGCAAAGACCGCCGATGAAAAACGCGCGGACAAGAAAGCCAAGAAGTCCGAGACCGGTCTGTTCGGTCACTGAGTTACCCGCTGTCGGTGCCCAAGGCCAGCACCGCCGGCGGCGGTACTCCTATCTCAACTCAGGAATGTTCGGCAGCCAGTGCCGCAACCACTGCGGGCCTGGGCTTTCACCTCTCCCTGGATCGCGGCGTTGAAAAACACCGCGAGCCCGCCATGCACTTCGCTGGCAATGAAATTCAACCACTCCTGCAAGCGCACGCGCTCCCAGCTGCCATGATGAACCTGATGCACTGGCGCCTGCTGGTGGCCGTGGCCGATCACGGCAGCATCACCGCCGCCGCCGAACGCGTGGGCATGACCCAGTCCGCCGCCGCCAGCGCCCTGCTGGCAATGCTGGCTGACTAGGAAGGCTCGCGGCATGGAGGCGGATACGATCAGTCAGCTCAACGCCACGCTTCAATTGCACTAACTGAAAACCCTGCTGATCCCATGTGAAAGAAGATCCAAATGTGGGGGGGCTTAGATCGCCGCCAGGGTTTCTTTCACCGTCTGCGCCTGCGGGTCAGCCGTCTTCGCAGCTACCTGCTGTTGTTGCTGCTGCTGGAGCCGTTCGGACACTTCCTTGGCAAAGGCATTTTGCTCTTCCACCGGCAGCGCGTTCAGTTGCTCCAATGTCAGGCCCCGTTCTTTGAGCAACTGATCGCGAATGCGCTCGGCCGGGGTCTTGGTCATGTAATCGGTGAACTCACTGCGTGCTGAACCGGCGACGCTGGTAGCCGGCACATCGCTGTTCGAGGCCGTGGCCTGCAACTGCACGCGAGTCTTGGCAAACGCTTCGTCAATGCGATCGCTGGCCTTGTCCAGTTCCTTCTGCGCAGCTGGCACTGTGATGTTCTGCTGCGCAGTCTGAAGGGCACCACTGTACAACGCGCTGGCGGCGGCGTTGGCGGGGTCCATGTCGGGTCGCTTGATCTGTTGGACGGTCGACACGGCTTGGGTGTTGTTGTTAACCAGCATGATCGGTCACCTGTGCAAAGGGTAGGTACCACAGCTGGAGCAAATAGCGTGCCGTGTGTGCAAACCCCAATGTTTACTGAGAATGGCATGGCTGGCGCGGCAAGCATGCTGCCGCTGGCGGCCAAGCGTTGCCGTCAGTGGGCGATATTTTCCAGCGCCAGGTTACGCGTGCGCGGCCCGAACCAACTGATGGTAATCATCACGATCAGCATGCTGCTGGCGATAAACGCCAACACCCCCGGCGTGCCTAAATGTTCGAGGATAAAACCGATCAACAGGCTGCTGAACACCGTGGACAGGCGGCTGAACGAATAGCAGAACCCTACCGCCCGGGCGCGGATATGGGTGGGGAATAATTCGCTCTGGTACGAGTGATAACTGAAGCTTAGCCAGGCATTGCAGAAGGTGATCATCACTCCGCAGAGCACCAGCCCTAGTGCGCTGGTTTGCAGGGCGAACAGGCTGCCGAAGATCATCGCGCCCATGGCGGAACCGACAATCTGCCATTTGTTTTCAAAGCGGTTGGCCACCTTTACAAACAGCAAGGGGCCGAGCGGGTAAGCGAGGGTGATGATAAAGGCGTACATCAAGCTGTGGGTCACGCTCACGCCCTGACCCGACAGCAGCGCCGGCAACCAATTGCCAAAGCCGAAAAAACCGATGGCCTGGAACACATGGAACACGATCAGCATCAAGGCGCGGCGCCGGTACGGTGGTTGCCAGATATCGGCAAAACGGTCGCTGCCTTGAACGCTGACGGCTTCGGGCTCCGGCTCATCCAAGGGCTTGCCGTGATCTTTCAGGCAGCGTGCTTCGAGTTTGTCCATGATCGCACCGGCTTCTTCGAAACGGCCCTTCTGCGCCAGCCAACGCGGCGATTCCGGCAGGCGTTTGCGCAGTTGCCAGATAAACAGCGCAAACACCGCACTGCTCAGCACTACCCAGCGCCACCCGGAGACGCCGAATGGCGCCTGGGGCACAAGCCACCAAGACATCAGGGCTACCGCCGGTACCGATAGAAATTGAATGAAAAACGCAAAGGCAAACGCCGAACTGCGCATGCGCTTGGGCACCAGTTCCGAGAGGTAGGCATCGATGGTCACCAGTTCGATGCCCAGGCCGATGCCCACCACAAAGCGCATGCAGATGATGCCCAGGGCGGAGGTTTGAATACCCATCAGCACTGTGGCGACGGTGTACCAGATCAATGCAAAGGTAAAAATCGCCCGGCGCCCGAAACGGTCGGCGATGGGGCTGAGCAGGCTGGCGCCGAAGAACAGGCCGAGGAAGGTCGCCGAGGCGAACGCGGCCTGGTCCGAAAAGCCAAACACGCCTTGGCTGGCGGTATGGAAAATTCCGTCGCTGATCAGCCCGGGGCTGATATAGGCGGTCTGGAACAAGTCATACAGCTCGAAAAAACCACCGATGGACAGCAGCGCCACCAGGCGCCAGACGGTGGCCACGGCGGGCAGGCGATCGATGCGTGCGCTGACATGGGCGGCGCGGAGCTGGTCGAGGCCGTCTGTGGCTGAGGCGATGTGTGTGGTCATAGTGTCGATTCCAGGGGCAGTGACCTGGAATCTTAGCTGGCTAACGGAAGTCGTGGCTTGTGAAATGACTTGTCGTGGGCTGGCAGGTTCACGCAGGCGGCGTAAACCTGCCAGCCCACGACAAGGTCAATCAGCTGAGCTTGAAATTCTCAACTTTAAAAGCGCCGTTTGAGAAGCTCATTTCCTGCCGACGGTGGCCCGTCTTTGTCGCTTTGAAGTGCAAGGATGCGTTCAGGACCTGGCCTTGCAGTTGTACGGTGAATTCTCCGCTGATTGCAAAGTAGGTTCCCTGCTCGCCGGGCCGCGTATTGTCGAACTCAAGCCTGACCTTGTGAGTGTCACTTCCCGGTGCACCAATCTCATAAGTCTGGCCCGGCTGGATGTCTTGGTCGATGCTTACTTTCAACAGTGCGAAGCCGGACATGATCCCGACCGTCGAATTAAAAGTACCCGACTCTCCATTCAAATGGGCGACAAAGTTTGTCTTGAAGGGCTCCGGCCAGCCGGCGATTACCCCCGAGATTTCATCGTTTTCACCAAGTACCTTACCCATGGTTGTCTCTCCATATCCAGGGAATGAGCAATGCGTCGGCATTGCGTGTACTTATGGTGTGGGGAAGGTAGGGGGGGGTCTACTGTCAGGTTTCACAGGTCGGGCTCTTTTCTGACAGGCGGATGTGGTGGACGCTTGCGCCACTTAGCTATGCGGCGTTGCCCCGTGGCGGTTCGGTGATGCCGATGCCGTACTCGCCCTATCAGTAGATATCAGGTATGTCGAACGTGGTGAATGCGTCATCCAACGGTTGGTAGCCCAGCACACGTGTGGTCTCGCTCAGGTCCAGGCGCTTGAAGCGATTATTGGATATGCCATGGGCGATCAAATGCTTCACGCCCTCAACCTCGACCGAACGCTGCAGCAGCTGCACGGCATCCCGCGGGCTGAGCCACGCGCTGAGGTCGCGGGCGTTGTTCAGGTCGTGGGTTTCGGGGAATTCAAAAGCGCCGATGCGCAGGGCGATGGTCGACAGCGGCGTCTTGGCCGCGTAGTAGCCACACAACGCCTCGCCGTAGCATTTGCTCACGCCATACATATTGGCTGGCATCACCTGCATGCCGGGAGTGATTTGCCGGTCCACCGGATAGCCTTCGATGGTTTGCGCGCTGCTGGCGAACACCAGGCGCTGCACGCCGGCAGCCACGGCGGCTTCGAAGAGGTACGTGGTAGCGAGTATGTTGTTGGGCAGCAATTCGTCGAACGAGGCACTGGCGTGGGGGATGCCCGACAGGTGCACGATCACGTCGATGCCTTCGAGCAGGGTCGCCAGGCAGGATTTATCGCTGAGGTCGGCGTGTACAAAGCGGTGTCCTCCCAGGTCGAAATCCGGCGCGATGCGGTCGGTGAGGGTGAAGCGGTAGCGGTCTTGCAAGGCTTGGAAAAATGTCTTGCCGATTCTGCCGCAGGCGCCGGTGAGTAGTACGTTGAGTCCGTTCACGTGGTGATCCCTGTGCTTAGTTGTGGCCGTCGAGGGCGAAGGTCTTGAAACCGGCGTGCTGGCTGAGCCGCTGATAGTAGGCGGCAATGGCCGGGTAGGGCGGACGCTGCATGGGCGTTGCCTGCCAGCGGTGTACCGAAAGGCCGATCAGAATATCGGCGAGGGTGAATTCCTCGCCGGCGACGTAGGCACCCGTCTTGGTCAACTGTTGTTCGAGAATGCCCATCTTGTCATTCCATACCTGCACCGCGGTGGCGATCTGCGTCGCGTCGAGGCCGTCTGGGTTGTTGCGTACCAGTGCAGTAAAGGCGTCGCCCCAGGCGCGGTTGAGTTCGACCGCTTGCCAGTCGATCCATTGCTCGACGCGGGCCCGTGGCGCCGGTTCGACAGGCAGCAGGTCGTGGCGTTGGTAAAGGCCGACGAGGTAGCGGCAGATGGTGTTGGATTCCCACAGCACGCCGTGGTCGTCGATCAAGACGGGGATTTGGGCGTTGGGGTTCAGGGCGAGGAACTCGGTGGACTGCGTGGGCTTGAAGCCGATGCCCCAGTCCTCGCGCACATAGTCGATGCCCAGTTCCTGGCAGGTCCACAACACTTTGCGCACGTTGATGGAGGACGTGCGGCCTAAGATTTTCAGTGAATGTCCCATGGTGCTTCCCTGGCGATGGAGAGTGGTTAATCTAGCAGGGGCAAAGTGGGCACGGTTAAAAAATGTGGGAGGGGCAAACCCCGCTCCCACATTTGGACCGAGTAAGGTCTCAGCAGCGCGGGGTGTGCTGGTCCATGGCTTTGCCGACCAGCAATACGCTCAGCTCGCTCAATTGATGAATGGCCAGGGCTATATCGCGATGTTTGCCGGTGAGGTCATCGGACAGGTCGAGCAGCAAGGTGCTGACGGAGCACACGGTTTCGTAGCTGTTGATCAGCAGGGTTTCGCTAGAGACATCGGGGATGAGTGTAAAGAGAGTGGTTGGCGGGGTTGCAGTTTTTTTGATCATTTTGAGCATCCTGAAGTGGGCCGCCGCCGTATCGCTACTAAACGAGGGTGGCAGCTGTACGCAGGTTAGTAGACCGGTGGACACTCAAAGCCGGCGCACCCGAAAGTGCCCTACGCACAGCCGCCATTAACTCAGGCAGACTTATGCACTTGAGAGTGACCAATCTCAGGCTACTAAACCCGATCACCGAGAAATTCAGCGACCGGCAAACCTTAGAGACCGCCACCCAGGCACACAAGCCGGCGGATTCTGACGTACGCGTAGGCAATGGAGCAAGGCGCTTACCGCAATGTCAGCCGCTTCCTACGGGCGTCCTACACTTGTCTGATCATTCCCACGCAGAGCGTGGGAACGAGCGGGTCAGGTGCTCTCCCGCACCTGCAACTCAAACCCCATATCCACCACCGGCCTGGCGATCTTGTTGCCCGCCATGATGGTCAACAAATGCTCCGCCGCCCGTCGACCAATGGCTTCCCGTGGCGTGCTGATGCTGCTCAGGCGCGGCACCATGAATGACGAGGCGGGCAAGTCGTTGAAGCCCAGCACCGCCACCTGCTCGGGCACCTTGATGCCATGGCGCAGGGCTTCAAGCAGGGCGCCCTGGGCCAGGTCGTCGTTGCCAAAGAAGATCGCATCCACATCCGGATGGGCGGCCAGCAGTTGCAAGAACAGCTCGCCACCCAGGCCCACGGAAGAAGGGCGGGGCGTCAGCAATTCCAGCGCCGGGTCGTACATCCCCGCCTGCTGCAATGCACGGCGAAAGCCTTCACCGCGCAGCAGCGTACGCTGGTCCAGTTGCGCGCCGATATAGGCCAGACGCTTGCGCCCACGAGAGAGCAAATGTGCCGCCGCCGTCTCGCCTGCGGCCAACTGTGAGAAACCCACGCAGTTCACCCCGGCATTGGGGTCCAGATCCATCATGTACACGCACGGCACTTTGCTGGCCTCGACCATCCGTCGCGCGCTTTCGGTGCGGTCGAACCCGGTGAGCAGCAACCCTCTTGGCTGGTAGGCCATGTAGTTGCGCAGCAGGTCTTCTTCTTCATCACGCGAATAATGGGAGTTGCCGATCAGCACTTCAAAGCCCTTGGGCCGCAGTACCTGGTGGATCGCTTCCAGGGTTTCGATAAACAGCAGGTTGGACAAGGACGGCACCAGCACCACCACCGAATGGCTCTGGGCCGACGCCAGGGCACGGGCAGCGGGGTTGACCACATAGCTGAGTTCGGCGGCGGCCTGCTGGACTTTTTCCACCAGTTCGGTGGCGACGGTGCTGATACCGCGCAGGGCGCGCGAGGCGGTGATCGGGCTGACCCCGGCCAGGCGTGCAACTTCATTGAGGGTAGGGCGGCCCGTCGTGCGGGTATTTTTATCGTTCTTGGAGGTCATCAGGCGGCTTGCCAAACAAAAATCGAGGCACTAAGGTAGCGCTGTCTCCAAAGGGCTGCAAATTCTTGGATAAAGGGTTGCCTGATCCTGTCCAACTTTGAAGCCAGTCAGTTGGAACGGATGCACGCGTCACTCCATAAAAATGACAAGTCGGCGCGGGAAAAGCCTGTCTTTTGCACTAGCCTTATAGCGTGCAAAGGTAGCGCTATCTGCGTCCTGAGGTGTTTCATGAGTCAACCTGTTACCGCCCTGGTCATCATGGGTGTTTCCGGCTGTGGCAAGTCCAGCGTCAGCCAAGCCCTGTGCCGTCTGAACGGCGCCACAGCCATTGAAGGCGACAGCTTTCACCCCGCCGCGAATATCAAAAAGATGAGCGCCGGCCACCCCCTCGACGACGACGACCGCGCTGGCTGGCTCGACATCCTGTGCGATGAACTGCGCCGCTCGCTCACGGCCGGTGAACACCCGGTGCTCACCTGCTCGGCCCTGAAAAAGAAATACCGCGACCACCTGCGCGAAGCCGCGCCGGGCCTGGGCTTTGTATTCCTGGAGCTGACCCGTGAAGTTGCCGCTGACCGTGTTTCCCACCGCCCCGGCCATTTCATGCCGGCCAGCCTGATCGACAGCCAGTTCGCCACCCTCGAATCGCCCAAGGGCGAACCGCTGACCCTGGCGCTCAACGCCAGCGAAGACAGCGTCCAGGAGCTGGCCGAGCAGACCAACGCCTGGTGGCGCAAGCACGGCTTTGAACCAACTCATTAATTTTTTGCCGGAAAAGATAGCGCTATCCCCGGCAGGAAATTCAACACCCGCTTTAATAACAACAACAAACAGGAGAGACCCCCCATGTTTGGCATGTCCCACGAGTCTTACCTGCTGCTAGATGCAGTGGTCACTATCATCGGGTTGATCGTTCTGATCACCAAGTTCAAGGTGCACCCGTTCATTGCACTGATCATCGCGGCCGGCTTCCTGGGCCTGACCTCGGGCATGCCCGTGGACAAGATCATCAAGGCATTCCAGGACGGCTTCGGCGGGGTGCTCGGCTTTGTCGGCATCATCCTCGCGCTGGGCACGATGCTCGGCAAGATGATGGCCGAGTCCGGTGGCGCCGACCAGATCGCCCAAACCCTGATCCGCGCCTTCGGCAAAGAGAAGGTCCAGTGGGCCATGATGTTCGCCGCCTTCCTGGTGGGCATCCCGCTGTTCTTCGAGATCGGCTTTGTGTTGCTGATCCCGCTGGTGTTTATCGTCGCGCGGCGTACCGGTGTGTCGTTGATCAAGATCGGCATCCCGCTGCTCGCCGGCCTCTCGGCGGTGCACGGCCTGGTGCCACCGCACCCGGGCCCGTTGCTGGCCATTGGCGTGTTCGGCGCGGACATCGGCAAAACCATTCTGTACGGCCTGATCGTTGCGCTGCCGACGGCCATTATCGCCGGCCCGATCTTCGGCACCTTTATCGCCAAGTACATCCCGGGCAACCCGTCCCAGGAACTGGTCGATCAACTGGCCCGCGAGCCTGAAAACAAAGACCTGCCGAGCTTCAGCATTACCCTGGTCACCGTGCTGCTGCCGGTGTTCCTGATGCTGCTCAAAACCTTCGCCGACATCGCCTTTGCCGAAGGCAACGTGGTGCGCAACTGGATGGACATGATCGGCCACCCGATCACCGCGCTGTTGCTGGCCTTGTTGTTGTCGCTGTACACCTTTGGCCATCGCCAGGGCATCCATTCCAAGCAGATCCTCAAGCTGCTCGACGCCAGCCTTGCGCCGACCGCCGCGATCATCCTGATCATCGGTGCCGGTGGTGGCTTCAAGCAGATGCTGGTCACGAGCGGCGTAGGTGACGTGATCGGCCATATGGCGGTGAACGCCCAGATCAACCCGATCCTGCTGGCATGGCTGGTGGCGGCGGTGATTCGGATTGCCACCGGTTCAGCAACGGTCGCGACCATTACCGGTGCGGGCATTGTGGTGCCGGTGGTGGGGATGATTCCGGGGGTTAACCGCGAGTTACTGGTGCTGGCGACGGGGGCGGGGTCGTTGATCCTGTCGCACGTCAACGATGCCGGGTTCTGGCTGGTCAAGCAGTACTTCAACATGACCGTTGCCGAGACGTTCAAGACCTGGACGGCGATGGAGACCATTCTGTCGATCGTGGCGCTGATCTTCATCATGTTGCTGTCGTTGGTAGTGTAAGCCACACCCCAAAGCAAGGGGGGGAACTCGGTCAAATGTGGAAGCTGGCTTGCCTGCGATAGCGGTGTTGGATTCACCATCGCCATCGCAGGCAAGCCAGCTCCCACACTGATAGGGTTTCTTCAGATAGAGGGGTCAGGCCTTCTGGGCCTGCCCATCGGCCCTGAACATCCCGCGAATCCCCCGCACTGCCTGACGAATCCGGTCCTGGTTCTCGATCAGCGCAAAGCGCACATGATCATCCCCATACTCGCCAAAGCCAATCCCAGGCGATACACACACCTTCGCTTCCAGCAGCAACTTCTTGGCAAATTCCAGCGAGCCCATGGCGGCGTACTGCTCGGGAATCTTCGCCCAGACATACATCGACGCCTTCGGGTTCTCCACCATCCAGCCCAGTTCATGCAGGCCCTTGACCAGCACATTGCGACGCTGGCGGTACTGCTCGGCAATGTCCTTGACGCACTGCTGGTCGCCTTCCAGCGCGGCAATGGCTGCGACTTGCAGCGGGGTAAAGGTGCCGTAGTCGTGGTAGCTCTTGATCCGCGCCAGGGCGTTGACCAGTTCCGGGTTGCCCACCATGAAACCGATGCGCCAGCCGGCCATGTTGTAGCTCTTGGACAGGGTGAAAAACTCCACCGCGATATCCTTGGCCCCCGGCACTTGCATGATCGATGGGGCTTTCCAGCCGTCGTAGACGATGTCGGCATAGGCCAGGTCGTGAACCACCAGCACGTCGTATTGCTTGGCCAGGGCGATCACTCGCTCGAAAAAATCCAGCTCCACGCACTGTGCGGTAGGGTTTGACGGAAAACCCAGGATCATCATTTTGGGCTTGGGGATCGAGCCGCGAATCGCCCGTTCCAGCTCATCGAAGAAGTCCACGCCGGGCACCAGCGGCACCGAACGCACCTGGGCGCCGGCAATCACGGCACCGTAGATATGAATCGGATAGCTGGGGTTGGGCACCAGCACGGTGTCGCCCTGGTCCAGGGTAGCCAGCATCAGGTGCGCCAGGCCCTCTTTGGAACCGATGGTGACGATGGCTTCCGACTCGGGGTCGATATCCACTTCATAGCGGTCCTTGTACCAGCGCGAAATCGCCCGGCGCAGGCGCGGAATGCCTTTGGAGGTGGAGTAGCCGTGGGTGTCTTCGCGCTGGGCGACGGTGACCATTTTTTCCACGATGTGCGGTGGCGTGGCGCCGTCGGGGTTACCCATGCTCAGGTCGATGATGTCTTCGCCGCGCCGACGCGCAGCCATCTTCAGCTCGGCAGTGATATTGAAAACGTAAGGGGGGAGTCGATCTATGCGCGCAAAGCGGCGCGGCGAACCTTGTTCGGCCATTGTTGCCTCGAGAGTACGTAAGCGCCCGGAACCGTCCGAGCGACGTCGGCCACTGCGGTGGCCTGCGGGGCAGACAATACGGGCGATGATGGCGCGTTGTCCAGATGGAGTGGGAAAAATTTGTACATGGAGCGCAGCCGGGATATGCCCCTATACTCGATGCGGGTTTGTTCCCTCATAAGAAGGAGACTGTTCGTATGGATCAGCAGACAAAACAACCGTTGGAGCCACGCATGGAAGCCGGCAAGGCCCTGGTGATCGCCGGTGTACAAGGGCGTTATTCGAAGGCCACCGTGGGCGATATTCCCAAATTGTGGGCGTTGTTTGATACGTGCATCAAGGACATCAAGAAACGCGTCGGCGGCGTGACCTACGGGGTTTGCCATAACCCCAGCCACGGCCAGTTCGATTACATGGCCGGGGTAGAAGTCCCAGGCAAGGGCGATGTGCCGAGCAACTTCGAGTTCATCGAAATCCCGCCGCTCAACTATGCGGTGTTCCCGCATTACGGGCCGGTACAGGCGCTTGAGCAAACCTACGAGCGCATCATGTTCGAATGGCTGCCGCATTCGGGCTACAAGGTGATGGGCGCGGATTTCGAGCGCTATAGCGCAGATTTTGACGCGAGAAAGGGCACGGGAGCGGTGGAGATCTGGTTGCCGGTTGGGGAGCGGGGCTGACACGAGCCGATGTCACGTAAACACGACAGGCACGCGTCAACGTCGTGTTTGCGTGACATTACCGTTATGGATTGAAGAACCGACTCAACCGGCGCTCATACCCAACCTGTCCTTTGTACGCTTCGCCGCTGTCCACCCATCCAGCCCCCAGATACAGCCCTATTGCCGCCAGGTTGTCTGTGTCCACTGACAACTCCAACCCTTTGATCTGCGGCCATGCAGCGAGCGCCATGGCCGGCAGTGCCTGTAGACACGCCTTGCCAAACCCACGCCCTTGCTGATGCCGATCTACTTGCAGCGCATGCAGCGTGGCACTGTGTTCATTGGCCCAATGGGGCAGGCAGGGCGGACGCTTGAGCAGGAGGAAGGCCACGGGAATGTCGTCGGCCAACAGCGCAAAACCTTTGACGCCAGGGCTCGGGTTGACCAGCAGCGTATTGAGGGCGCAATACATATCGCCGCAAAACGGCAGTTGTTCAGGATGAACTTCGATGGCGCCGACCTGCTGTTGTTGCACAGCATTCAGCGCCTCATAGGCAACAAGGCGGGTTTGCATCGGATTATCCGAACGATTGCAATGAAGGCTGCAGTCTATCGGGTTTGTGGCAGGGGAAATTACTTTTCCATGGCCTGTCGATTTGCCACACGGCCATTCGACTAAGGGTGTCTTCCGTGTTTTTCAACCAAGGAGTCATCGCCATGAGCACTGCAATCAACACCCTGATCGAGCAATGGAAACAAGCCGTGGTATCCCAGGATATCGACAAGATTGTCAGCTTTTACGCCGACGATATCGTCGCGTTCGATGCGGTTGGCGCGCTGCAATTCAAGGGCAGGGAGGCCTATCGTGCGCACTGGAAGGCGTGCATGGAACATTGCCCGGGCCCGGGTGTTTTCGAGTTTCATGAGTTGCGCATCAACCAGGCCCAGGACAGCGCCTTCGCCCACTGGCTCGCGCACTGCGGTGGCACCGGCCCGGATGGTGTACTCAAGACCTGCTGGATGCGCGTCACCGCCGCTTACCAGCGTATCGATGGCCAATGGAAGGTCGTGCATGAGCACTGGTCGGCGCCGTTCGATATGCAAAGCGGCACGGCGCTGTTCGACCTGAAACCTTGAGCACTGCGAACTATAGTCAGGAGTCCGAAAGCGGAGAACATCATGAAATACCTGTGCCTGATCTACAGCGACGAACAGCTGTTGCACACCTCGCCCGACAGCCCCAAGGACCCGGAGTGTTTTGCCTACGCTGAGGCCATCCAGGCCAGCGGACGCATGCTCGCCGCCGAGCCGCTGCAGCCGGTCAATACTGCCACCACCGTGCGCATGCGCAATGGCAAGGTGTCGATCACCGACGGCCCGTTTGCCGAAACCAAGGAGCAGCTTGCCGGGTTCTACCTGATCGAGGCCAAGGACCTCAATGAAGCGTTACAGGTGGCCGGCGGCATTCCAGCGGCCCGGGTCGGCAGTGTGGAAGTACGCCCCGTACGTGAATTGAACCTGGCTTAATGACGCTCAATGGCCAGGTCGAAGCGGTTTACCGCAGCGAGTCACGGCGTGTGCTTGCGACGCTGATTCGTGTGCTGGGTGATTTCGACTTGGCCGAGGAGGCGCTGCACGAGGCATTTTTCGTCGCCGTGCAGCGCTGGCCCGAGGACGGTGTGCCGGACAATCCACGGGCCTGGCTGGTATCAACCGGTCGCTTCAAAGCCATCGACCGCCTACGTCGCCAGGCGCGGTTTACCCCATTGCTGCAAGAGCAGGTCGACACACTGGAAGCGGCCCAGTGGAGCGATGAAGACGTGGAAGACGACCGCCTGCGCCTGATCTTCACCTGCTGCCACCCGGCGTTGGCGCCCGATGCCCAGGCAGCGCTGACCTTGCGCGAGATCTGCGACCTGAGTACCGAGGCCATTGCCCACGCGTTTCTCGCCACACCCACCACCATCGCCCAGCGCATCGTGCGTGCCAAGGGCAAGATCCGTGAAGCGAAAATCCCCTATCAAGTGCCGTCCCGTGCCGAGTTGCCCGAGCGCCTGGACAGCGTGCTGCGCGTGATTTACCTGGTGTTCAACGAAGGCTACTCGGCCTCCGCAGGCACCGATCTCACCCGTGAAGACTTGACCGCGGAGGCCATTCGCCTGGGCCGCTTGCTGATGGAATTGCTACCGGAGCCGGAAGTCATGGGCTTGCTGGCGTTGATGTTGCTGCACGAGTCGCGCCGCCTGGCACGCACCTCGGCCGGCGGTGAATTGGTGCTGCTGGATGCTCAGGACCGTGGGCTGTGGGACAGGACATTGATGGCTGAAGGCTGTGCACTGGTGGAGCAGGCGTTGATGACTCGGCGGTTCGGCCCCTATTGTCTGCAAGCGGCGATTGCGGCCGTGCACGCCGAGGCGCCGAGTGCCGAGGAGACTGATTGGCGGCAGATTGTGGGGCTTTACGATGTGTTGCTCAGGGCCATGCCATCGCCGGTGATCGAGTTGAACCGTGCGGTAGCGGTGGCGATGGAACAGGGACCGACGGCTGGATTGACGTTGGTGGACAGCATTTTGCAACGCGGTGAATTGCAGGACTACCACTTGGCGCATTCGGCGCGTGGGGAGTTCTGCCGGCAGTTAGGGCGGGTTGAAGAGGCCCATGCAGCTTACGAAAAAGCCCTGTCCCTGACCCAGCAAACCCCGGAAAAACGCTTCCTGGAGCGACGCCTTGCCGAACTCAACCCCCCCAGACAATGAAGTTCCAAATGTTCTCACTGGCTCATTCGAGCATCTGCCCCAGCAACCAACTCCCCGCCGGCCCCGGTGGATGCTGGCGCGACCACAACGCATCCACCGTCACCGAGCGCGGCCAGCCACGCACCCTCAGCTCCTGCAGGCTGCCATTGCCAAAACGTTCCACCAGCCAGCGTGGCAGGGGCGCCCAGCCGAAACCCAACTGCGCCATTTCCATCAGCATCAGGTAACTGGCTGCTGACCAGACCCGCCCTGCAGCGCGGTTGTCATAGGGTTTGACGATGCTCGCCAGGCGCAATTCCCGATGCTGTTTCAACGCCTGCTGGTCAACCTTTTCCAGCTTGGCCAAGGCGTGTTGCGGCGATACGAACAGGGCCGTTTCGGTACGTTCTTCGACCGGCGAATGGGTCAAGTCCGGCGGATACACCTCCTGTTGTTCGATAAATGCGATTTGCGCCCGACCGCTTTGTACAAGGTCGATCAGGTCATCGCATTCGGCAATCAGCCATTCCAGTTCCAGGTCCGGGTAGCGTTCGGCAAACGCGATGATGGTGGTTTCGAAGCGCTGCGACTGGTAGGTGTCCGACATGGCGATGGTCAGCTTCGGTTCCAACCCCGTGGCCAATAGGCTCGCCGTCAATTCAAGGCGACTGCTGGCCTCCAGCACCTGCTCGGCGCGTTGCAGCAGTACATGGCCTGCCGGGGTCAAGGTCGGTTTGCGACTGCTGCGGTCAAACAGCACTACATCCAAGTCAATCTCAAGGCTGGCCACCGCCGCGCTGACGGTGGACTGACTCTTGCCCAGCTTGCGCGCCGCGGCGGAAAACGAACCTTGGGTAGCGGCCTGGACGAACGCCTGGAGCACTTCATGGGACGCCATGGCTATCGCCCTGATCGATGGTTATTGGTTATGAAGTATCGAGACAAAGCCTGATCATGGCAACCCTCGTCACTCACGGAGCCGGGTCATGAACCCTACCAAATCCATTACTGAACGTGTTTTACAAGCTCTCGGGTTCGAAGGGCTGGCCTTGTTGATCTGTACGCCGTTGCTGATGTGGGTCACCGGCAGGCCGGCGCTGGAGATGGGCGCCGTGACCTTGGGCATCAGCCTGCTGGCGCTGACCTGGAACGTTATTTTCAACAGCCTGTTCGACCGCCTCAAAACACGCCTGCAACTGGTCAACGGCGGTTGGACCCGGGTGCTGCACGCGCTGCTGTTCGAAGGCGGCCTGATTCTGCTGGCGGTGCCGTTGATTGCCGCCTTGATGAAGATCAGCCTGCTGGAGGCGTTCATCCTCGACATCGGCGTGCTGTTGTTCTTCCTGCCGTATACCTATGTGTACCACTGGGGTTATGACGTACTGCGCGAAAAAATCGCCAACAAAACCCCAGTCGCCCTGTAGGCGTCTGTCGCCTACAGGAACATCCCCCCCGATGCCTCGATCCGCTGGCCGGTGATCCAGTTGCTGCCATCGGCCAGCAAGCTCGAAATCGCCCCGCCAATATCGTCCGGTAAGCCGACACGGCCCAGGGCGGTATTGTTGGCGACCATCGCATTCACATCGGTGTTATCGCGCACGGCGCCGCCGCCGAAGTCGGTGGCAATCGCGCCCGGTGCCAGGGTGTTCACGGTAATACCGCGGGGGCCCAGCTCCTTGGCCTGGTAGCGCGACAGCACTTCAATGGCGCCCTTCATCGACGCGTACGCGGCATAGCCCGGCAGGCTGAACCGCGCCAGGCCGCTGGAAATATTGATGATGCGCCCACTATCGCTGATCAGCGGCAGCAGTTTCTGCGTGAGGAAAAACGGCGCCTTCAAGTGGATCGCCACCAACTGGTCGAACTGCGCTTCGGTGGTCTCGGCAAAACTGGCGTGGGCACCGATCCCGGCGTTGTTGATCAGGAAGTTGAAGTGATCCTGGGCGAAAACCTCCTTGAGCAGCGCGCCGACCTGGCCGACGAACCCATCGAAGCCTGCGCTTTGGCTGACGTCCAGTTGCAGCATGGCGGCGCGGCCACCCAATGCCTGTACTTGGGCAATTACCGCTTGGGCTTCGCTCTCTGCGCTGTGGTAAGTGCCGATGATGTCTACGCCTTGCGCAGCCAGGTGCAGCGCGGCGCTTTTGCCCAGGCCGCGGCTGGCGCCGGTAATGAGTGCGATTTTACGGGTCATGGTGCAGTCCTCAGGTGGGGTCAGTGGGACTGAGTGTATTTGTCCGTTCATAACGTGATAAACAGGCTGATATCGGAATCACTGGCCGGATAAGGCGAACAATCCCATGAACAAGCTTGAGTTACTGCGCACCTTCGTGCGCGTCACTGAATTATCCAGTTTTACCCAGGCCGGCCAAAGCCTGGGCTTGCCGCGCTCTACAGTGTCCGAGCATGTGCAGGCGTTGGAGGAACTGCTCGGTGCGCGGCTGCTGCAACGCACCACGCGCAAGGTGCAGGCGACCCAGGATGGTCGTGTGTTGTACGAGCGCAGCAAGGATCTGCTGGCGCATATGGAAGAACTGGAAGGTTTGTTCCGCCAGGACGAAGCCCAATTGGCCGGGCGCATACGGGTGGACATGCCCAATGTCATGGCGCGGGGCTTGATCCTGCCGAACTTGCCCACGTTCATGGCACGCCATCCTCTTATCGATATGGAGATCAGCGGCTCGGATCGCCAGGTGGACCTGATCGCCGAAGGTTTCGACTGTGTCGTGCGCGTCGGTGCCCAGCCCGATCAAACCGTGGTGGCGCGACGGGTGTGCAGCATGCCGATGGTCAACTGCGTGAGCCCGGTGTATCTGCAACGTTATGGCGTGCCGCAGACTCTGGCTGACCTGGCGAATCATCAGTTGGTGCATTACGTACGTCCCCTGGGCGCACGCTCGGCAGGGTTTGAGTACATGGCGGGCAACAAGGTGCAACGGTTGCCGATGGCAGGAAGGGTGACCGTCAACAGCACCGATGCGTATCAGTCGGCGTGCCTGGGTGGGTTTGGCATTACCCAGGTGCCCCAACTGGGGATCCGCGATCTATTGGCCAGTGGCGAGTTGGTGGCGGTGCTGCCGGATTACCAGGCACCGCCCCTGGACGTGTATTTACTGTATGCCGGCCAACGGCATTTGCCGCTGCGGGTGCGGGTGTTCATGGACTGGTTGACCGCGACCCTGCTGGCCCATCTTTAACGGCGCGCCGACAGTTGCTACCCGATGTCAGAACAGTTGGGTGAACAGCCAGTACAGGCTGCCCGACAGTAAAATCGCCGCCGGCAGGGTCAGCACCCACGCCATCAGCAAGTTGCGGATGGTCTTCATCTGCAAACCCCCGCCGTTGGCCACCATGGTCCCGGCCACCCCCGAGGACAGCACATGGGTGGTGGATACCGGCAGCCCGAACATATCCGCCGCGCCGATGGTGAGCATCGCCACCGTCTCGGCTGATGCGCCCTGGGCGTAAGTCAGGTGGGTCTTGCCGATCTTCTCGCCCACCGTCACCACGATGCGCCGCCAGCCGACCATGGTGCCCAGGCCCAGAGCAATGGCCACGACAATCTTCACCCACAGCGGGATAAAGCGTGTGGCGTTGTCGATCTGTTGCTTGAACAGTTGCAGCTTGCCCTGGGTGTCAGCGTCGAAGTTGCCGACCTTGCCCTTGTCCATCAGGCGAATGGTTTCGCTGGTCAGGTACATGTCGTTACGCACGTTGCCGACGGCTTCGGCCGGTACGGCGGCGAGGGAGCCATAGCTTTTCACTTCTTCACCGATATGGCCGGTAATGGCGGCGAGGGCGGGCACCAGTTCCGGCGTGGCTTCCTTGGTGCTCACGTAGGTCGACAAGGTGGCGCGAGGGTCGCCCAGTGCCGGCTGCGGTGCTGCCTTGACCAAGGCAACCTGCGTCACTTGCGCAACTGCCGCGAACTGCAGCGACTGGTCGGCAGGCATGGTGCGGTTCAGCGCATAGGCCATCGGCAAAGTGCCCACCAGGATCAGCATGATCAGGCCCATGCCTTTTTGCCCATCGTTGGAGCCGTGGGCGAACGACACACCAGTGCAGGTGGCGATCAGCATGCCGCGGATCCACCAGGGCGGCGGCGTGTCGCCTTTGGGGGCCTTGTACAGCGCGCGGTTTTTCACGAAGGCGCGCAGGGCCAGCAACAGCAAGGCGGCAAATGCAAAGCCGATCAGCGGCGACAGCAGCAAGGCATAGCCGATCTTGATCGCCTGGCTCCAATCCACACCGCTGGTGCCGTCACGCCCGTGCATCAAGGCATTGGCCACGCCGACGCCGATGATCGAGCCGATCAGGGTGTGGGACGACGAGGCCGGCAGCCCCAGCCACCAGGTGCCGAGGTTCCACAGGATCGCGGCGATCAGCAAGGCGAAGATCATGGCGAAACCGGCCGATGAACCCACCTGCAAAATCAGCTCCACCGGCAGCAGGGCAATGATGCCGAACGCCACCGCGCCACTGGACAGCAAAACCCCGAGGAAATTGAAAAAGCCCGACCACACCACCGCAAACTGCGGCGGCAGCGAATTGGTGTAGATCACCGTCGCCACCGCATTGGCGGTGTCGTGGAAACCATTGACGAACTCAAAGCCCAGGGCGATCAACAGCGCCACGCCCAGCAGCAGGAACGGCGTCCAGGTGGTGAGCTGGGCGCCCATTTCGTGCATGTCGTGCATCAGGCTGTAGGCGGTGAACAACAGGCCCATGGCAAGTACGGCGAAGAACAGGATTACCGTCAACAAGCCTGGTTTTGTGTCCAACCGGGGTTGGGAGGAGGGTGAAGCGTGGGGGGAGGCAGTCAGGGAAGGGGTGGCCATGCCGGAGCATCCAGTGTGAGGAGGATGGCCTTAATGATCATTGCAAAATATTACAGCGATGCTGCGGCAGGTCAGTGTTTTCGGAAATCGAGTGCACCGCCGGTCTACCAAACGCAGAAGAACCAATGTGGGAGGGGGCTCGCTCCCGATATATAGGTAGTCAGTTAATAAATTATTGACTGACTACCTATATATCGGGAGCGAGCCCCCTCCCACATTTTGACCGCATTTCAAGTCAGTAGTCTTTGCGTTTTCGGAACGCCCAGCGCCCGGCAATCAGGGTAAAAGTCGCCACCAGCGCCACCAATATCCAAAACCCTTCCGGGTCCTGGGACAGCGGCACACCTCCCACGTTCATGCCAAAAAAACCGGCAATGATATTGATCGGCAACGCCAGCACCGTCACCACCGTGAGGGTGAACAGCGTGCGGTTGCTTTGCTCATTGAGGTTGGCGGCGATCTCTTCCTGCAACAGCTTGATGCGTTCGCCCAGGGCCGTCAGGTCGTTGATGATCAGCGCAAACTCCTCGGTGGATTTGCGCAACTCCTTCACGTCTTCCTTTTGCAACCATTGCGGCGGGCGGTTGAGCAGGCGCAGCAGCGAACCCGGTTCCAGCGCCAGCAGGCGTTGCAGGCGTACCAGCACCCGGCGTGCGGCACCCAGTTCGGCGCGGTTGGTGGACAGGCGCGAAGACAGCAACTGATCTTCGATATGGTCGACGCTGATACTGGTCTTGCGCACGATCTGGGTCAGCACTTCGCCTTGGTCCCGCAGCAGGTGTACCAGCAGTTCCAGAGGCGAGCGAAAGTGTTCACCGGCTTTTACCGACGAGCGCAATTTATCCACTGAGTGCAGCGGTTGCAGGCGCGCACTCACCAGCAAGCGGCTGCGGGCACACACCCACAGCGTGGAAATATCCGACGAGACCATGCTGCTGAAGTTGAACACCACGTCGTTGACCACCGCCAGCAAAGCCGAATCCACATGTTCAATGCGCGTGGAGCGCGAGCCTTCATGCAGGGCTTCGAAAAACTCCTCCGGCAGCGACAGGTGCGCCTGCATCCAGCGCTCGCAGGCGGCGTGGGCCAAGTTCAGGTGCAGCCACAGGAACTCTTGCGGGTCTTGCGGCTGCTGCAAGGCGGCGAGGGCGGCGGCTGAGTCAATCTGCTGACCTTTTTCGCCAGGGCGAAAACGGAAACCGTAAAGCAGGCCAAACAGGTCGGGATCCTGATGGGCGTGGTCGATGCTGTGGTTCATGGCGGCTCGCAGAGAAAAGGCCTGTAGGACATTTCACAGGCACTCAGGCGCGAATCATTGCAAGGCGGGATGACGGTTATGTGACGGTTTCGTATTGCGCAAAAAAACGCGCCACCCGAAGGTGGCGCGTGTGTTTTGTAGAGCGTGGTCTCAAGTGTCGAGCTTGTCTTCCAGCACGGCTGCGGTCTTGGCGTCGAGCTTCACTTCAAATTGCTTGCCGGCGGTATCGGTCAGTTCAACTTCGTAGACCAGCACGCCGCTGTTGTTGTGGTCCAGCTCGGTGTCGTTGATTGTGGCACCGGCGTGTTTAGCCACGGCGGCAGCGTTGAGTTTGTCGAAAGGCATCACCGCACCGGACTTGAGCAGGCCTTCGATATGATCCGGACGAACATCAGCCTGGGCCAGGCCGGCGGTCAAGGTCAGGGCAGTGGCGGCGAACAAGGCAGTCAGAGTTTTCATGGTGTGTGTCCTTCTGGGTTGAGCTGTTTAAGTGGCCTCAGGTTATCCCGCGCAACTTAACTCACCCTTAATTATTTCAAACAGTTGCGCAGTTTATTCAATCCAGGACGCATGCAGGATTTCATGCTGAGGGCTCACCAAAAAGGGAGACTCGGATGAAACGGTTAGTCAGTTGGCTCTATGCGCCTGCATGCTTGTTGGGGTTTGTCGGATGGGGGCTCTACCAGCCCCGATGGTTACTGGTGATATTCGCGGTGGCGGTGGCGGTGTCGTTTGTGGTGGAACTATGGCTGCCCTACGAGCCGCAGTGGAATCGCAGCCTGGGCGATCGCTGGCGCGATACGTTGCATGCGTTGATCAACGAAAGCTTGAATGTTCTGGGTTTGTTGGTCCTGCCGTGGCTCACGGCGCTGCTGGCATTCGAGGGGCTCTGGCCGCGAGGCTGGCCGCTGTGGGAGCAACTGTTGATGGCGATCTTCCTGGCCGATGCCGGGATCACCTTGATGCATTACGCCAGCCACCGCATCGCGCCCCTGTGGCGGTTGCACGCGGTGCATCACAGCGTGCAGCGGCTTTATGGTTTCAATGGTTTGATGAAGCATCCTTTGCACCAGTTGCTGGAAGCAACGGCGGGCCTGCTGCCACTGATCCTGCTGGGGATCCCGCTGGAGGTCGCGCAATTGTTGGCCCTGGCCATCGCCATTCAGTTGCTGCTGCAACATTCCAATGTGGATATGCGCCTGGGGCCGCTGCGCTGGGTATTCGCCTGGGCGCCGGTGCATCGGTTCCACCACATGAAATACGGCCGCGCAGGGGATGTGAATTTCGGTCTGTTCTTCAATTTGTGGGATTGGCTGTTGGGCACGGCGTTTTATCGCAAAGGCTATCGCATAGGGCCGAGGGATTTGGGTATTGGCAGTCGACCGCAATTCCCCGTGGCCTATGCGGCACAGTTACGTGACCCGTTCCTGGCGGTTCGCCTGGTCAAGGAGCCGCCGCTGCCTGACGACCTACACTAGAAACTGCACCTGCAGTTGGCGCAAGGACGCGCCCGCCGTCACCCCGAACAAGTGCTTCATAGTCCGCGAAAAATGCGCCGAATCAGCAAACCCCGCGCCGTGGGCTGCCTCAGTCAGCGTGCTGCCGGCAAGGGCCAGTTGCAGGGCAATGCGCAACCGTCGCCACACGACGAGGCGGCGTATGGGAACACCCAGTCGATCGGTGAACAGACGCTCCAGTTGGCTCAATGACAGGTGCGCCGCTGCGGCCAACGCCTGGGCCGATACCTTGCCGACCAGTTGCTGATCAAGGGCGGCGAGTGCGCGGTCGATACGTGGATCGTCAAGGCGTCGTCGGGGCAGCCTGAGCAGGGCCTGCGGGGATAGATCGCCGTCTGCCAGCAGCTGCTGCAATGGGTGGATGTCAAAGATCATGGGCTCGGCATACAGCGCCCACACTTCACCTTCCGTCTCAAGGATGGCGTGGTTGTGACGCGAAGGAATAAACAGGCGATGGGCCGTGGTGACATGACCACCAAGGCTGACCGTGATCGGCGCGCCGGGGCAGAACATCAATTGGTGTGCGTAGTGCGCATGGGGCGCAGTGCGCCCCAGCTCGCCGAGCACCAGCCCGTGGTCACGCCCCAACCACAGGCGGCCTGACCATTCGGGTTTCACTCAGTACTTATGGTCGTTGAGCAGGTCCTGCACGCTGGACGACGGCCAGCGCTTGTAGAACTTCAGCAGTTCGGCGGCGCGGTTGGTGAAGATGCCGTCGACGCCGGCCTTCATCACTTTCTCGAAATCCACCGGCTCATCCACGGTGTACACATGCACCAGCAGGCCCTTGTCGTGGGTCAGCTTGTTCATTTCAGGTTTCACCAGGTCGGTATAGCTCTGGTCGCCGTGGTCGGTCAGCTCAGCCGATGGGCCGGTGCCGATGGCGCCCAGGCTCTTGGCTTGGTCGACCCATTTTTCGAACTCGGCGGCATCCTTCGGTTCTTGCTTGGCGTAGTAGGCGGCCTTGGTCGGTTCGCCGGACTCGGCGAAGGTCACTTTGGACTTGGGTTCGATGCTGCCTTCGCCGACCCACAACAGCAGGATCTTCGGCGTGTTTGGCATTTCCTTCTGCAGCTCCTTGAGGCTGGAAACCTCGAAGGTCTGCAGTACCACGCGGCCCTTGCCCTGGCCGACACCGGTGTTGCTCTTGCCCAGCTTGGAGCCGGCGGAGCTCAGCCAGCCCTTGTCCAGCAGCTTGTTTTTCAGGTCGGCTTCGATGCCCGGGAATTGCTTGGGCTCCTTGGTCTCGATGTAAAGCCCGGGTTTGTGCGACGGGTTGCCTTCGGCGATCTTGATGATGTCGTCCAGGCTGAGGATTTTCAGGCCGACGAAGCCTGGGCGCGCGCGGTCCGGGTAGGCCGCGTTGAACCAGCTGCCGGCGTCGAGGCTTTGCAGTTCTTTCCAGGTGAATTCGTTGGCTGGCGCATCTTTGCGCTCGGGGAACTTGGTGGCCACGTCGGTGGTGCGCTGCAGGTTGTTGTCGTGCAGGGCAAACAGCACGCCGTCCTTGCTGCGTTGCAGGTCCAGTTCCAAATAGTCGGCGCCCAGGTCGCGTGCAACCTTGTAGGCAGCGGCGGTGGACTCCGGCGCGTCGTAGGAAGCGCCACGGTGAGCGATCACGGCAGGGTAGGGAATGCCTTCGTTTGTCGCCAATTCAGCCGGGCTGACTGGGTCGGCAGCCTGAGCCTGGCCAAGGCCGAGCATCAACGCCAGCAGCAAGGCGCTCTTGGTAAACGTGACAGGCATATGCGAAGTCCTTTCGTGGAGGTAACTTTGAGAAGATGTCCTTTTTAACAATTGATTGCGAAAGGCGCTATCACCAAACCGACATTAACGTGCGCGCAGTCCAATTTTGTCGGTTTTTTTTGGGGGCATTGCAGTATTCTTGGCCGTAGCTGCCCCGTTTAGAGGACGGTATTTTTTGCCACGCGTGTAAACCATCTTTCCAGTCCCTGTGGGACTTTTCAGTGAGGTTTACCATGCGCATCACTTCCGAGCTTATCTGCCAGGCCGCCGACCAACTCCATGGCTTTGTCGGCCTCAATCGCAAGACTGGCCAGTACATCGTGCGTTTCAGCGAAGATGCCTTTGGCATGGACGTGGCCGATGACGGCATTATCCCCACCGCCGAATTCGTCTGGCTGCCCGCCGCCGACCACACCATGACCCTGTGCCGTGAACGCATACAGTTGCTGCTGGACCAGAATATCGATGACCGCATCAACATCACCGAACCGTTGCGGGTGTACATGCGTCGGGTGGAGATCCCGCAGATCAGTGCGTTGCGCAGTTTGGTGAGCTGACCGATCAACCTGCCCGGGCGATCCTACCGGATGGAAACCTCTCAATTTGAGAATGAGTAGGCCCGCTCCACCTTGCACACCCGTGTATGAAACGCTGTGTACCAGGTGGCGCGTCCTTGCTCACGCACCTGCCGATGTTCAGCCTGTTGCTTCCACGCCAGGATCGCCGCCTCGCTGGCCCAGTAGGACACGGTGATGCCCAACCCCTCTTCCCGCGCCGACTCCACGCCGAGAAACCCCGGTTGCTGCTGTGCCAGTTCCAGCATGCGTGCGGCGGCCTCGCCATAACCCTGGTCGGCGTCGGTACGCAGCGAACTGAAAATCACCGCGTAATAAGGCGGGGCGGGTGTCTTGGCGATCATGCCGATACCCCTCGGCAAGCCTTGAGCAAAGCCAGTGCCAAGGGTGGGGTGATGCCCTTCAGCGCGGCGCGTTCGGGCTGGAACAGGGTGGCGACGAAGAACGGATGGTCGAGCAACTCCACCGCACGCAGGTCGCCCGCCGAATCATGACCGCCGGGAATCAGGTTGCCTGCCAGCAGCGCTTCGGCAAACGTTGGGTTGTAGTCGCCGATCAGGGCGAGGTGCAGAGCGGGGGTTGTCATCGTGTACGTCCCTTGGCTTGTGGTGGGCTGATACGCACTATAGATTGGCGTTCACGCAATCAATATTGGCGTTTGCCCATATGCTCAATGCAGCCACGCACTATCAAATCGACTACCCCGACCTGTCATTGATCCTTGCCCTGGTGCGTGGCGGCACCCTGGCGCGGGCGGCTGCGTTGTTGAGGGTAGACGTGTCCACGGTATTCCGTGCGGTGCGGCGGCTGGAGGCGGCACTGGGCCAGACCCTGTTTGAAAAAAGCCGCGCCGGTTACTTGCCCACCAGCCTGGCGAGCAACCTGGCGCAACAGGCCGAACGGGCAGAACTCGCACTGGAGGCTGCGCGCATTGGGGTGGAGCAGGGCGGCGAGGTAATCAGCGGCACCGTGCGTCTGACCTGCACCGACGCGGTATTGCAAGGCTTGCTGCTGCCGGCCCTGGCGCAGTTCATGCCGGCCTATCCAGCGTTGACCCTGGAATTGAGCACATCCAATGACTTCGCCAACCTCAGCCGGCGTGATGCGGATATCGCCCTGCGCCTGACCAGCAAGCCGCCGGAGCATTTGGTCGGACGTTGCCTGGGGACCGTGACGTACCAAGTGTGTGCCAGCGCCGACTACGCCCGTCGGCATGCAGGGCAGGATCTGGTCGACCTGGCCTGGATCGCACCGGATGACTTTTTGCCCGACCACCCCACCGTGGCCTGGCGCCGTGAGCATTTGCCGGGCGTGCGCCCCCGTTACCGCTGCAACAGCATGCAGTCGGTGACTGAACTGGTGCGCGCCGGGCTGGGCGTGGCGGCGTTGCCGGATTTTCTAATAGGCAATGACTTGCAACCACTGGGCCCTGCGTTGGCGGGGCACGACACCGCGCTGTGGCTGTTGACGCGCCCTGATTGCCGGGCGTTGCGTTCGGTGGTGACGCTGTTTGATGAGTTGGGGCGGCATGTGCGCGGGTTGCGGCCTTAGGCTTTACGCACAAACTGTTCATGCATTTCACACGTCAGTGTCTCGATGCGCTCGGTCAGTTGCTTGGTCATTTCCGTCAACCGGGTGTTCTGCTCCAGCAGTTCCATTAACTGTTTGGAGGTTTGTGCTGCCTGGGCCTGGCGTTCGGTATTGGCAGTGGCGAGCGCTTCACGGTGTTGCGCGTCGGCGTCGGACTGGGCTTTGTCCCGGGCGGCCTGGCGCGTCTGGGCGAGCAGGATCAGCGGTGCGGCGTAGGCCGATTGCAGGCTGAAGGCCAGGTTGAGCAGGATGAAGGGGTAGACGTCAAAGTGAGTGACGCCGGTCATGTTCAGCACCACCCACAACACCACGATCGCGGTTTGTGCGCCGAGGAAGGTCGGGGTGCCAAAAAAGCGCGCAAAGGCCTCGGCCTTGAGGGCAAAAGTGTCGTTGCCGAAGGTCGGTGCCAGGTGCGCGTGACCTCGGTGGAAACGCAGGTGGTCAGTGGGGGCGGCGTCTGGCTTGTCTGGGGTCATGGCGGGCTCGGATCCTTGGCGTAAAGACAGCCAACACTATAGACCGAGCTCCCAGGCTGCCGCGGATGGTATTGACGATGGTGGTGATCTGTTGCGAACGCTCGCCGAGTTTGGCGCCCACCTGCGGCAGGTGGGCGGCGTTAGATTCGGACGAGGTGTTATCGGTTAACTCAGGCTGGATAGGCGGCTATCCAGTCGCTGGTCTTGACGCGGTCGCGGCCGCTGTCCTTGGCGGCGTACAGCGCGAGATCCGCGGCGTTGAGCCACGCGACCGCATCGTTGAAAGACGGATGGAAGTCCGCCAGTCCGATGCTTAGGCTGACGCGCAGCTCGGGGATTTGCGGATGGCGATAGTTACCGAAAGTTTCGCGGAGCCGCTCCATGACTTGCGCCGCTTCTTCCAGCGGCATCCTCGGAAGGATCACACAGAACTCATCGCCTCCGTAGCGGCCGGCCAGGTCGTCTTCCCGCAGGCGTTGGCGCAGCTCATGGCTCAACTGGCGCAGTACCGTATCTCCGACGGTGTGGCCGTGGATGTCATTGATGTTTTTGAAATGATCGATATCGATCAAGGCGATGGTCGCCTGGCCTTGTTGCTGCTGGCATTTATGGAACTTGAGATTGAGCAGGTCTTTCCACGAGCCATGGTTGAGCAGGCCGGTAAGGCTATCGATGCGGCTCAGGGCGCTGAGGGCGCGTTTATGGTCCGACAGTTTAATCGCCAGCTGATAGCAGACCATGCCGATGGCCATCGGGTAGAGCGTCAGCATCGGCAAACAGGTGTAGACCTCGATGAGGCTGACACCGGGGTCGAACTTGATCCCGAACAGGCCCCAGGCCACCGCGATACCGGCCGCCTGCGCCAGCAGCCCGAGCAGGAACAGGCGTTTGCCGCCGGCGGCGACGTTGTTCATGGCCATCATCGACAGAATGGTGACGGTCGTCAGTGGTGAGAACTGGGTGGCGGCCGCCCAGAAACCGCCGGCCAACGAGTCATAAAACAAGTTGCGTTGCTCGGCCTGGTAGGGGAACGGCGAGCGGGTTGAGAGCTGGTACGCCACATGCGCCCAGGCCAAGCCATTGAACAACAGCAACGCCCAGACCCAAGCGGGCATGGACAAGGGGTACAACGCGCCAACCACGCTGATACTGCCGATGCCAAGGCCGATAATCCTTGGCTTGTAGATACGCTTGGCAAATGAAAGCCCTTTGCCTCGTCTGTTTTCCATAGTGTCCTGGGTCAGCTGTTTTTGTGCGGGTACAGTCGCATGCGTCAGCGGGCGGAACCGATGATCGGCAAATGGGAGCGATTGTCGATTATTCCTGTGGGAATAATCAGTGTCCTTCTAGGCCATTTGCGCAAAACAGCGGGTGAATGCGCCAAAAACGACCTGGAATGTCGCCCACGCAACAAGTGTTATCGCGGGCGCGGTGTGCTGACTTCGTAGCCGGCGAGGAACAGGTCGATGGCCGATTCGATGACACAGGCCTGGGCGGCAGCGTCGAGGGTGGGTTGGCCGAGGGTTATCTGCGGCCAAAATGCAAAAGCCTTGAGCAGGCTCTGGATCTGGTGGGCAGCGAAAGCCGGGTCGGTACAGGTGAGGCGGCCGTCTTCCTGGGCGGCGCGTACCCATTGGGTAAAGCCTTCCTCCCGTGCGCTCAGGCGGTTGACCATGTCTTGCGCGCGGTCCGGCGAATGGATGGTGGCAGCGATAGCCACACGTGCCAGGTCAAGGAAGTTGGTGTCCGACATCATCTTCATTTTTGCCTCCAGCAACCTGCGCAGTTGATCGCGCAAAGGGCGGTCGCTGGCGTAGTTCACGTCCAGTTGCGCAACGCTGCTGGCCCATAGCTGATGGAGGATCTCGGCGAACAGCTCTTCCTTGCTGGGGAAGTGGTTGTACACCGTACGCTTGGAAACGCCGGCAGTGGCGGCGATTTTGTCCATGCTGGTGACCTCGAAGCCGTTCTCGCGAAATTCGGCGATCGCCGCAGCCACGATGGCTTCGCGTTTACGCTCGGTGAGGCGCTTGGGGGCAGTCATGGATAGCATTCGACTCAAAATGGAAATTACACTCGGCAGTTTACTTGCTCCGGCTTTTGTTGCAATCTAGAAACTACACTGTGCAGTGTAATTCTTGAGCGGACCGTAGGAGTCACTCTGTAATGGCCACGATTTCAAACCGTCTCGACCCTGCGCCTGTGGCGTTCAAGCCTGCCAGGCAGGGCCAGGGGCATTTCAGCAATGACGCCCCGGTGCAGCACGGCGGCTTGGGCAAGACCCTGCGTATTTTCTGGAACATGCTGTTCAACAAGCCGCGCACTACACGGCCGGTGGGGCAGATTCCGGTGCAGCCCCTGACCCGTGAACAGTTGTTGGCCGCACCCGATCACAGCGTGTACCGCCTCGGGCATTCGACCGTACTGCTGAAAATGCGCGGTAAATTCTGGGTCACCGACCCGGTATTCGCCGAGCGTGCCTCGCCATTCAGTTGGGCCGGCCCCAAGCGTTTCCATCAACCGCCCATCAGCCTTGAAGAGTTGCCACCCCTGGAGGCGGTAATTCTTTCCCACAACCATTACGACCATCTCGACCATAAGGCTGTGGTCCAATTGGCCGACAAGACAAACTACTTCCTGGCGCCCCTGGGCGTCGGCGACACGCTGATCAAATGGGGAGTAGACGCCAGCAAAGTCCGCCAGCTGGATTGGTGGCAGGGCACCGAGGTGGACGGCATTCGTTTTATCGCCACCCCGGCGCAGCACTTTTCCGGACGTGGCCTGTTTGATAGCAACCAGACACTGTGGTGCTCCTGGGTAATGATCGACGATGGGCGTCGAATTTTTTTCAGTGGCGACACCGGCTATTTCGACGGTTTCAAACGCATCGGCGAGCAATACGGTCCGTTTGACCTGACCCTGATGGAAACCGGCGCTTACAACGTCGACTGGCCCCACGTACACATGCAGCCGGAGCAAACGCTGCAGGCGCATATCGACCTCAAGGGGCGCTGGCTGCTGCCGATCCACAACGGCACCTTCGACCTGGCATTCCACGCTTGGCACGAACCCTTCGACCGCATCATGGCCCTGGCCTGGGAACGCAACGTAACGATCACCACCCCGGCGATGGGGCAGGCGTTCCGCTTGAACCTGCCCGAGCGCGGACGTGCCTGGTGGTTGGAGGTGGAGCCTCAACTTGTGCACGAGCGGGCCCCAGGCTGAGCCAGGGGGATTAAGGAAAAGAGCTTTTCAGAGGATTTCAGCCCTGCGACAAACGTCAGACGAGAGTGCGATGATCTCCGGAATTTTATTTCGGGGAGGATATTTCGATGGATAGCCATTGTAAGAAACTTTGGAAGATGGGTTTGCCTTGCGCCATCGGCCAGCCTTCACTCGTGCCCGTCAACGCTGCCGACGTTCCTGCCCCATTGTTCAACGCCGCTCCGGTTTCTATCATTTTTAGTGCCGGGCAACGCACGGGCGCTGCACCCGTGCCAGGGTATAACGCCCTGGCCCCCCAGATAAACCCGGTGCGTGACCCCGCGCTATCCCTTATCGCCATCAGTGGCATGGACCCTACCGAACCGGTGATGGTGGAGGTTCCCCTGGTATTGAATAACACCACACTCACCGCTTCACTGGAGCTGGCGGGGTATCGTCTCGGCTACGCCGAACGTTATGTGCAGGGCAAG
Source organism: Pseudomonas libanensis (assembly GCF_001439685.1). Classification (GTDB taxonomy): domain Bacteria; phylum Pseudomonadota; class Gammaproteobacteria; order Pseudomonadales; family Pseudomonadaceae; genus Aquipseudomonas; species Aquipseudomonas libanensis. Next base: position 47,488 of record NZ_JYLH01000013.1, on the reverse strand, counting down.
CAGGCTGAACTCGTCGAACACAGTGCAGCCTTGCGCCGAGTCTTCGACACCTTGCGCCAGGCCGGTGCGCAATGGGTGGCGGTAGACGTGCAGCGCGGCAGCGACAGCGGCCAGGCGGGTCACGAAATTGACGAGCTGGTGGCTGGCCTTCGCCTTGATGCCTTGGTGTCAGACGATCCGGATGCTGGGTTTCATAACGCGTGCAGAAGCGGGTATCCCAGTGTCTGCGAAATGCTGGAGGATGGATCGAAAGTCTGGTTTTACGGCGCCCGTTGGGCGGGGGATCGCTTGACGGCCCTGTTGCGTGCCTATCGCCACCTACGACCAAAGGTTGTATTGAAGCCTACGTCAAGCGGGGAATGATAGGACGGCGTGGCAGGATTCGCCTGAAATAGTGCGGCGGCGGCGCTGCTTAGACTGGCGTGAGGTTATCGACCGATAACCCTCACACTCAGTCACGTAGAGAGGCACTTCATGATCGGACCCGTGTCGACAGGCGGATGGGGGACAGGCTTGTTCCAGGAGCTTTCAAACCCGCCGCAAGGCTTTAAGAGCGCCTGTCAAATGTCAGTGGAAATGGCCCAGGGAAGCGGTGTCACCGCGCAGTCGCTGTTGAAGGATTCGCTCAAGCAAATAGCCAACATTGATCGTGGGCTACAGGGCGGCAACGCATTTTTGGAAACAAACCCGGATGCCCTCCGTGAGGCGAAGGCGCGTGATCAGGAGCGTGCCAACGGCCATGTGCGTGGGCATTTGCACGGCATACCGATAGCGCTCAAGGATGTATTTGAAACCAATGATCGCATGCAGACCAGCGCAGGCTCGAAGGCGTTGGTTGGAGCGCCTGCAACTAGAAACGCCAAGGTTGTCGATAATTTGTTGAAGGCCGGGGTGGTGATTGTGGGTAAAACCAATATGAGCGAGTTGTCCAACTTTCGCTCTGAATCACCGGCTGATGGGTGGAGTTCCCGCGGTGGCCAGACGCTGAACCCGCATCGCCTGGGAGGGCATGTGGCGGGCTCTAGTTCGGGTTCAGCAGTCGCTGTTGCCCAGGGGCATGTGCCTTTGGCCTTGGGGTTGGAGACCAACGGGTCGATTATCAGCCCAGCAGCCTACAACGGCGTTTTTGGCTTGAAAACTACGGTAGGACTGCTCAGCACCGAGGGCGTCATGACCAGTACACGCCTGGATGCGGTCGGTACTTTCACCCGTAATGTCTGTGATGCGGCGCAAGCGCTCAACGCAATGAGCGGCACCAATGCCTATACCGATGGCCTGCATGCCGACGCCCTGAAAGGTAAGCGAATTGGCTACACGCCTTTGCCTGAATTGTCCGAGGAGGAGGCCAAGGACCCGGCCAAACGCGCAGATCGCAAGCATTACGAAAAGGCGCTCGATGTGTTGAAGGACCAAGGTGCGATCCTGGTGCCGGTGAGGCCGTTGGAAGAGGGTGTCGCTGACGAGACCTACGAGCGTTACACCGAAGCGCTGTTCGCAGAGGTCAAGCAACAACTGGAAGACTACCTGGCTGGGCGAGAAGGTTTGCCGGTCAAATCACTTTCGGAGCTGATTGCTTTTATCAAGCGCAACCAGCAGCCCGGTGAGCCTGATCAGAAGCTGTTGGAACTGATCAACAGTCTGGAAACGACTTCGGAACAGCGCGACAAGTTGTGGGAGGAGATCCTTCCCATCTTTCAGAAAACCGTCGACGACCCAATAAAGGAACACAAACTCGACGCCATGGTGTCGAACTTCCTATCCCATAATTATTTCTTCAGTGCGGCAGCCGGCTATCCAGGCCTGTCGGTTCCGTCTGGAATGGATGATGAAGGCATGCCGACCGCACTCTACTTTTATGGTTCGGGCAACAGCGAAGCCACCTTGCTCTCAGTCGCCTATGGTTATGAGCTAGCCTCGCAAGCGATCCAGAAACCGGCTTTTCTGCCAGGGGCTCCCTTCACGCCGGCCCCGATAGGCGCAGATGAAACGGTTGAGATCTCCGCCGCTGACGCGTGAGTCTGTATCAACCTCTGCTGGCTGATACCCGCAGAGGTTGCCTAAGGGGTGACTTTAATTTCTCCGTCTCGCCATCGCAGGCATGACGCGGTCACGGGCTACACTCCATGCCAGGGGGGAAAGCCATGGACAGTTACAGAATCCACATCCTCGGCGCTGCGGGAGCCGGCACTACTACCTTGGGCAAGGCCTTGGCTGAACATTTGAACATTGCCTATTTCGACTCGGATTTCTATTACTGGCAGCAAACCCCGGAACCCTTCACCATCGCCCGTCCCCGGGACGAACGCATTCAGCTACTGCAGGAACACACTGCCGGCCATGAAAGCTGGGTGCTGTCTGGCTCTTTGTGTGGCTGGGGCGACGCCATGATCCCGCAGTTCACCCACGTAGTGTTCCTGCGCCTGGACCCCGAAGTGCGCCTGCACCGCCTGCGCTTGCGGGAGATGGAGCGCTACGGCGAGCAGATACTGGAAGGCGGCAGCCGTCACCAAAACAGCGTCGCATTCCTCGCCTGGGCGGCGCGTTACGATGCTGGCAACCACAGCCTACGTAGCCTGCGCCGGCACGAAACCTGGTTGAAACCATTGCGTTGCCCGGTGCTGCGGCTCGACTCTACGCACCATTCGGTTGAGGCGTTGCTGAGTCAATTGTTGCCGTTGTTGTGCCCAGCAACCGAGACATGAGGCCTTGGGATGTGGGTTCGGCTGCTGGTGTGTCAAACCGGCGCGCAGTCATGCCCCACCCCGGCGCGAACCCCGGGAAAAATACCAGCCCTTCAGCCTCGAGGCGAAACGCCAGGATCAAACGGGTTTGATCGTCGATGTCGCCGTGGCCCTCCAATTGTTGAATCGCCTCCACCGCCACGCCAGCCTGGCGAGCCAGTTCTTCCCGGCTCCAGCCCAGCATGACGCGAGCCTGCGCGCAGTGTTTGGCGGTGAATTGATGCAGCACGATCTGCTGTTCTACGAAAGAGCTCATTGCCAGAGAGGACATGGGGTTCTCCAGGTTCGACGGTTGAAGCGCAACTATACTGTGTTTTTGTACAGTTGTTTATACCGCTCATCATCTGGATGATTTCCCGGGCGTTCCAGCCCCCCGTCACTCCATCCCTGGCGCTTCCCGGATGATCAAGTGATCCAGGTTCTCGATATTTGCACTGAATACCCCGAACGTTTGCTCGGGGTTTTTCTTGCTGGGCACCTGCTTGAGTTGCGGCGTAACCCCGTAGAAGAAGCAGTACAGCGGCCGTTCGCTGCTGGCCGCCGCCTTGATCTGCTCCAGGAATGCGCTGCGCTTGCGATAGCCCTCGATGAGCTTTTTGCTCAGGTAGACGTTGACCGAATAAGGCTTCTTGTCGAGCCACACCTTCTTTTCGAAATCGATGCGAAAGCTGCTGGTGTAGTCTTTGATTTCCTTGATCTTGCCCCAGTAGATCAAGCCCTTGTTGTCTTGCAGATATTCGATCCTCTTGAAAAACGCCCAGTAGGTGGCCGTGTGCTCACCGATCTTCAAGGGCATGGCCTTGAGCTTGTCCTTGTCATCAATGTTCGATACATAACATTCCACCGGGTGGGCGAACACGCTGGTTTTGTCCGGGGTTGTGTCGCCGTCGTTGTGGGATGTCGTAAAACGGTTTGAAGGCGCTTTCGTTGGCTCTTGTGGGACGCTTTCATCGGTGCCGATAACAGGCGTTTTACGTTCGTACTGACGGCGTGTCAGTACAAATTCCGATGGGAAATTGTCCTCGCGCTCGTCGTCATTTTCGCCGCTCGCGGTCTTTTGGCTGCTGGCATAGCGGCAGCCGTCGATATGCCGGGTGCCGGGTTTGTTCTTGAAGTGCGGCGTGCGCAGGTAGTTGACGTTCTTGGCGTTGAAGGTACTCAACACATTGTTCGCATCGAACACGGCGCGGCAGGCATCGTTGGGGCAGAGGAAGCTGTCCTTGTCGGAATCGAAATCGGCGGTTTCGTCGAAATTCAGGTCTCGAACATCGTAGATCGACAATTTGTCATCGAGACTCAGGTTGTAGGCCGTGTCGAATTTCATGGGCTCGGGTCCGTGAGAAGTTTCGCTATTAATAGCGGGATCCTAGCTGAATATCAGCAAGAACCTGCTACGCGTCGGCCACTCAAGAAACACAGGGTGCCGCCAATGGCGGTGAGCGAGGCCAGCACATAGAACATGCTGGTGGGTGCAGCGTTGATCAGCAGATAGCCACAAATCACCGGGCTCATCGCCCCGCCGAACGCTGCCAGGTTCTGAGCACCGTAGTAACTACCCCGTAGCGCATCCGGCGCAATGGTGTCGATAAACAGGAACTCAGAAGGGTAGATAATCATCTCACCCAAGGTGAACACGAACATCGCCAGGCACCAGGTGACCAGGCTGTCGGCCTGGCTGAACCCCATCAACCCGCCGATAAACAGCAAGGTGCCCAGTACGATCCAGTGGCGCAACTGCTCACGCTTGAGGAACCGACCGATCTGGTACTGCATCACAATCACCGTGATGGCGTTGCAGGCCAGCACCGCCGACAGAATCTTCAACGCTTGCGCAGGTTTGTAGGCCACCAGCAAAAACTGCGACAGATACAGGGTGTAGCGGCCATGGACAATGGTGCTCAACAGGCTGCCGCCAGTGAACAATATCAATGTGCGATCGTTGCGCAACGTGCGCAGGGTGCTGAGGAAACTCTGGGGTTTATGGCCGTCATTCCGTCGGGTCGGTGCAATGCCGATCATCAGGAACAGGCTGCCAAAGGCAATGGCGCTGGCAATCAGGAACGGCGCCCAGGGTAACTGTCCGGCGATGACCACCCCCAGCATCGGGCCGGTTGCGTAGCCGACATTGGTCAGGGTGTAGCGCAGGGAAAATACCTTGGCGCGCTCACCCACTGGCAGGTTCTCGCTGATGATCGCCTTGGAGCCGATCAGGAACAGCGCCGACGCGGCTTCAGTGATCACCAGGGTCAGGGTGGTGAGGTAGAGGTTGCTGGCAAAGGTCAGCAATAGAAAACCGATGGAGCTGGAGAGCATGGCCAGGATCAGCAGCTTGCGCTTTTCCAGGCGGTCGATGATGTAGCCGCCGTACAAACCCAGCAGTGTGGCGATGAACACGGCGGTGCCCATCAACAGGCCGATGTCCTGCTGGTCGAGGCCCAGGCGTGTGCTCAGCCAGAGGGCCAGCAACGGGCTGGTCATGGCGCGGCTGACCACGATGGTCACCGAGCAGATCATCAGGCGACGGATTACCAGGGAGTAGGTGGCCACGGTGGGGTGGGTTTCCTTGTCATTTTTCCAGGACCACACAGATCCAATGTGGGAGGGGGCTTGCCCCCGATGAGGGCGTGTCAGTAAATGCATATGTGTCTGACCCACCGCGATCGGGGGCAAGCCCGCCTCCCACATTTTTAGTCTGTGTTTTTACTGGCCGGCATTAATTGAGATTTTTTCCACCGCACCCTGCTCCAGATCCCACTTCTTCAAGATCTTGCCGTAGGTCCCATCGTCAATCATCCCCTGCAACGCCTCACTGATCGCCGTGACCAACTCGGTATTGCTCTTCTCAATCCCAAGCCCAGTGAATTGCTTGGAGATCGCCTGTCCCACCGGCTTGTACTTACCCTTATCCAGTGACATCAGATAAGGAATGGTCTCGCTGCCCTGCATCGCCGCATCCAAACGGTTCTGCTGCAACTGCGCCCGCGCATCCGCCGAGCCTTCAGTGCCGATCACTACAATCGCCGGCTTACCCGCTGCTTCGCAGTTTGCCTTGCTCCACGCGGTAATTTCCGACGGCCAGGTCGTACGGCGGCTGGTGCCGACTTTTTTACCGCACAGGTCGGTCAGTTCCTTGAGGTCTTCACGTTTGGCCAGTGTGTAGAGCTGCGGGCCGCTGGTGAAGTAGTCGATGAAGGTCACCGCCTTCTGGCGTTCGGCGGTATCGGTCATGCCCGATAGCACGATGTCCACGCGCTTGGTGGTCAGACCGCTAAGCATCTGCTCGAAGCCGGTTTCCTGCCACTTGATCTTCACGCCCAGTCGCTCGGCGAGAGCGTTACCCAGGTCAAAGTCGAGACCGGTGAGTTTGTTGGTGGCCGGGTCCTTGAAATCCATCGGCGGATAGTTCGGCACGATGGCCGCGCTGATCTCGCCCTTGTCCTTGATGGCCGCCGGCAATGCCGCAAAAACAACGGTGGAGGCCATCAGGCCTGCGAGCAAGGAGGGGATAAACATTTTTTTCATGGGGGCGTTCTCGTTAGTTTTTTAGTTAAGTGCGAACGGCAGAAATAAAGCTTTGGGTACGCGGGTTTTGTGGGCTTATTAGAATTTCTTCGGGGCTGCCTGCTTCCACAATCTGGCCGGCATCCATAAACACCATGCGGTTGGACACTTCACGGGCAAAACCCAGCTCATGGGTGACCACGATCATGGTCATGCCGGTGGTGGCCAAGTCGCGCATCACCGACAGCACTTCGCCTACCAGTTCCGGGTCGAGGGCTGAGGTGGGTTCGTCAAACAACATCAGCTTGGGGCGCATCGCCAGCGCACGGGCAATTGCCACGCGTTGCTGCTGCCCGCCGGACAATTCCACCGGGTAGGCATTGCGCTTGTCCGCCAGGCCGACGCGGGCCAGCAGCTCCAGGGCATCTTCGATGGCTTCCTTGGGTGAGCGCTTGAGCACCTGGCACGGACCTTCGATGATGTTCTGCAACACGGTCATGTGCGGGAACAAATTGAAGCGCTGGAACACCATGCCGGTCGCCAGGCGCTGGCGGGCGATCTGCACTTCATTCATCTCATGCAGCTTGTTGCCGACCACCCGGTAACCGACCAGCTCGCCATCGACCCAGAGGCCGCCCTTGTCGATTTTTTCCAACTGGTTGACGCAGCGCAGCAACGTGCTTTTACCTGAGCCGGATGGGCCGATGATGCACATCACCTCGCCCTGCTCGACTTCGATATTGATGTCACGCAGCGCGTGATACTGGTCGTAATACTTGTTCAGGTTGACGGCCTTGACGATGCTTCTCATGGGGCAAATCTCCTCAACCCAGACTTACGAACGCTTGCCGGCGCCGCGGGCAAAACGACGCTCGAGGCGGCTTTGACCAAATGAAAGAACGGTCACCACCGCCAAGTACCAGATACCCGCCACCATCAGCAGCTCCATGACCCGCGCATTGGCGTAGTAGATGTTTTGCGCGTTGTGCAGCAGCTCCGAGTACTGGATCACGCTGGCCAGGCTGGTCATTTTCACCATGCTGATGAACTCGTTGCCTACCGGAGGAATGATCACCCGCATGGCCTGCGGCAGAATGATCCTACGCAGCGCCTGCAGGCTCGGCATGCCGATGGACTTGGCGGCTTCGTACTGGCCGGTATCCACCGACAGCAAACCGGCGCGCACCACCTCGGCTGTATACGCGCCCTGGTTGATACTCAAACCGAGCAGGGCGGCCACGAACGGCGTCATCAAGTCGACGGTGTCGATGCTGAACAGGCCGGGAATCGCGATCACCGGGAAAATCAGCGCCAGGTTGAACCACAGCAACAGCTGCAGAATCAGCGGTGTGCCGCGAAACAGCCAGGTGTAGGTGATGGCTACATAGCGCAGGATCGGGTTGGCCGACATGCGCATGATTGCCGTGATCACGCCGATCACCACACCCAGCGCCATCGCCAGGATCGACATGATGATGGTATTGGCCAAGCCCCACAGGATCGCCTCAGACGTCAGGAACTGCCCGATGTAGGACCATTCGATCTGGCCATTGGCGAATGCGCGTAGCAGCGCCGCCAACACGATCACGATCAACGTGGCAAAAAACATCCGCCCGTAATAACGCCGCGGTACGTGTTCGTACTGGGTGATATCGAACTGGTTCTCGGACAACTTGCGCTCTATTTCCAAGCGCTCGGCCGGGGTTTGGTTCATGGTGATTCTCCAAAAAAGCGATTACCGCTGTACTCGGTGCAACTGTTGAAATGCGGTCAAAATGTGGGAGCTGGCTTGCCTGCGAAAACGCTCGTCCAGACACCACCTTCCACTGGCTTAAATCCGAAACCCCAGGTAACTCTCAGCCCATTTCTGCTGCTCGGCCAACGCCACCTTCAGCCGCCCAATCTGCTCGCGGACCCGCTCCGGCGCCGTCCCACCCCAGCCACTGCGCGCCGCAATCGCCGCTTCCAGGGTCAAGCAGTCGCGCACCTCGGGCGTGAGCCGCGCATCTACCTCAGCCAACATCGCCGGTGAGGCTTCCCACAACTCAATTTCATGCTTCTCACAGGCTTGCACCAAGGCGCCGGTAATCTCGTGCGCCTCCTTGAACGGCACGCCGCGGGTCGCCAACCAATCCGCCACCTCAGTCGCCAAGGTAAAACCCATCGGCGCCTGACGCCTCAGCTCCTCGACCTGCACCTTCATGGTCGCCACCATCCCGGCCATTGCCGGCAACACCAGCAGCAACGTATCCACACTGTCCAACACGCCGTGCTTGTCTTCACTCAAATCGCGGTTGTACGACAGAGGCAAGGATTTGAGTGTCGACATCAACCCGGTCAGGTTGCCAATCAAGCGCCCAGCCTTGCCCCGCGCCAACTCGGCAATATCCGGGTTCTTCTTCTGCGGCATGATCGAACTGCCGGTGGCGTAGGCATCGTCCAGTACCACCCAGCGAAACTGGCGCGATGACCACAGGCAAAACTCCTCCGACAGCCGTGAAATATTCACCCCGAGCATGCTCGCCACAAACAGGAACTCCGCCACATGGTCACGGCTGGCGACCGCGTCGATGGAGTTTTCGCACGGCCCGGTGTAGCCCATTTCCTTGGCCGAATGCTCCGGCTGGCGGGCAATCGCTGACCCTGCCATCGCCGCTGCACCCAACGGCGACAATGCCGTACGCGCATCCCAGTCCACCAAGCGCTGCACATCCCGCAACAGTGACTGCGCATGGGCCAGCAAGTGGTGGGCGAATACAATCGGTTGCGCCTGCTGCAAGTGGGTAAAGCCGGGGCAGATACTCCCGATATGCTGCTCGGCCTGCTCCACCAGCGCCTGCTGCAAGCCCAGCACCTCGGTGGTGATGGTGCGTGCATGGTCGCGTAGGAAAAGGCGCAAATCGTTGGCCGTCTGGTCATTGCGCGAACGTCCAGCCCGCAACTTGCCGCCCAGGGCGCCCAGGCGCTCGGTCAATACGCGTTCGATAAAGGTGTGCACATCTTCGTCATCCAGGGTTGGATGCAGGCGCCCGGCGGCGAAGTCATCACCGATCCGGTCCAGAGCTTCCAGCGTGCGCAGTGTCTCAGACTCGTCCAGCAACCCGGCGCGCTGCAACTCACGGGCGTGGGCACGGGAGCCGGCCAAATCGTAGGGCGTCAGGCGAAAATAGCGCTCAGGACAGCGCGACAACGCCGCCAATGCGGCAGACGGACCGGTCTTGAAACGAGCGCCCCAAAGGCGGTCGGTGGGCTGGGACATGGGTATTCCTCACGCTTGTTTTTAGAAGAGTCGGAGGCAGTAACAACAGAATTTCATCGATGCAGAACCAGCGTCTGACGCGCCGTATTCAAGGTTGCCAAGGGCGGATGTTTATGTTCATTATCGCCGCCTGGCTATGTTCAAGGATTGGGTTGAAGCCTGTTGAATATGGCACTTGAGGTCAACGCGTATTATGGAAACTCCACTTTCCACTTCTGGAAACCTGCCACCCAAACCCGGCACTAGACCGCCCCTGCAACTGAGCGGGCTGGACTTCAAACTGCTGCGGGTATTTATGGCCGTGGTCGAAGCCGGTGGTTTCAGTGCTGCGCAAAACGAGCTGAATGTGGGCCTGGCGGCCATCAGCAAACAGATCTCCGACCTCGAGATTCGCATCGGCATGCGCCTGTGCACACGGGGCCGGGAAGGGTTTGGGCTGACCGAAGAAGGCAAGTTAGTGTATCAAGCGTCCATCGAGTTATTTACCTCAGTGGACAGTTTTCGCGACAAGCTTAGTTCAGCTCAAAATGAGCTTATTGGCGACCTTAGTGTCGGCGTTATTGATAACACCGTTTCTGACGTTAATTCCCCGCTGATTACCGCTTTGGGTAACTTACATCGCCAGTCGCCAAAAATAAGATTACGCCTACATGCCTCGCAATTGGACGAAGTTGAACGCGGCGTCGTCGAAGGCCGCCTGATCGTCGGCATCGTCCCCGTGTACCAGCGTCGCGAAGAATTCGACTACTTCCCGCTCTACGAAGAAAAGGCCCACGCCTACTGCGCCGTAGGGCACCCGCTGTTCACTGCGAGCGATATTACGCCCGAAGTCTTGCGCCACTATGAGGTGGTGAACCATCGGTATGCGATCCATCGCGACAAGGCCACCTTCGTCAACTACGACAGCCAGTCAGCCTCGGCCTCCCAGGTTGAAGCCGTCGCCATCCTGATCCTCACCGGCCGCTTCATCGGCTTCCTGCCGGAACACTACGCCGCGCCGTTGGTAAGGGAAGGGCGTCTACGCGCACTGTGCCCGGAGCAGGTTCATTTGAGCACCGCGTTCAACTTGATCCTGCGCCACAACGCGCCACGAAGCCCGATGGTCAAAGCCTTCGCCACAACCTTGGGCGTGGACCTCAAATCTACGACATAGCTCTCCCGAGCTACACAGGTCAAATGTGGGAGCTGTCGAGCCCCAGCGAGGCTGCGAAGGGATCACCGCGGTCTAGCTGGCGAGCGTGGTATTTGTATCGATATATTTTCTGCATAGGCGGCAAGCCTATTGTCTTCAACATCCCGTAGGAGGGTGCCTATGCATCAAACAAAAATCACTTCAAGTAACCTCCCCGTCAGCAGCTTGTGGGGAAGCGAAAAAAAGACCAAAATAACGACCTGTTTTAAAAGGAGAGATCTCCATGCAACTTGTTTTGGCTGACGTGGCCGTCAGCGTATCCGAACTCAAAAAGAACCCTTCATCCGTCATGAACGGAGCCAACGGCTCGGCGGTGGCTGTCCTCAACCATAATCGCGTGATGGGTTATATGGTCCCGGCTAGCGTATACGAGGCGATGGTTGAGCGTCTTGATGAGCTGGAACTGGTGCAATTGGTCAAGGAGAGGTTGGACGCCAAGGAGGTACCGATTCGGGTTTCCCTTGATGAGCTGATTGCTGAGGCAGAGGCGGATATCGCCAATGGGCATTGAGTTTAGTATTGAGTGGGATCCGAAGGCGTTAAAAGAGCTCAAGAAACTGGACGGTACAATTCGTCATCAGTTTTTGCGCAAACTTCAGGAGCGCCAAGATCACCCGCGGGTTCCAGCGGACGCGCTTTATGGAATGAAGGATTGCTACAAGATCAAATTACGTGGTGCCGGCTTTCGGCTGGTCTACCGTGTTGAGGACGATCGAATAGTCATCCTCGTATTAGCGGTGGGCAAGCGGGAACAGTAGCACTGTCTACGCTTCGGCCAAGAGCCGATAAGCAAAGCTCTTCGTTTAACCGCTCAACCCCAAGCACCCCATGCTAGTGCGCGACCCTCAAGCCTAAACCGCTCAACTGTGGGAGCTGTCGAGCCCCAGCGAGGCTGCGAAGGGATCGACTCGGTGTTCCACCGATCCCAATTACCCGCATCACCGCTGCAACCGAGCCCGCTTTTTCTTCTTCGCATGAAAATGCCGAAAATGCGCATCCTGCGCCGCCGCCAGCAACTCCCGATCCCCACGCGTATCGCCCCAGGCTCTGAGCCGATACTCCCCCAGGTCGCCATACACGGCCTCAAGCCGCAGCACCTTATTCTCACAGCGGCAATTATTCCCCGTGAGCTTACCGGTCAGCACCCCGTCCACCACTTCAAGCTCAGTCCCGATCAAGCGGATCCCAAGCCGATCGGCAAACGGCTGCAACACCAACGCCGGCGACGCCGAACACAGCGTCACTACCGCTCCCGAGCCCAACTCCTGCTCCACCGACAACACCCCAGCCGGGCGCATCAACCGCGCCCAATTGCGCTGGCAATACTCCTCGGCCTTCTGCTGCACCCACGTCTTCTCCACCCCAGTCATAAAGGTGCGGATCAACTGCGCCTTCAATTCATCCCGGCTGATCTGCCGCACCAAAAAGCGCAGCCCCGGTACCGCCAGCTTGACCATCCGGCCATAAAACTCACCGGGGCCAAAGGCAAACTTGAGGAAGGGCACGAAACTGTCGTGGTGGGTGAGGGTGCCGTCGAAGTCAAAGACGGAAAGTACTTTGGCGTCTGCGGGGCCGGCTTCGAGCATGTCTGGGTTCACGGGTTGGCCTCGATCCTATCTAGTGTTTTTGTGCATGCATCAGGTGTGACAGCAGGAGTCTACTCCCGTGCCAATCTTCCGATTTTGGCGTAAAGCCCTTCGGTGAAAGCCTCCCGATCACTCGATCGGTGACAACGCTGATGGCAGTTGGGGCACAAGGCTACAGCATTGGTGATGCGATCCGAACCCTTCTGGGCCAGGTGCTCGACGTGATGTACTTCAAGAAATGGCAAACTCCTTTCTCACTGACGAAAAAAAGCCCTGAACATGTCAGGGCTTCCTTTAGTGCTTGTCTGGATCAATCCCAGCTCAACGCCCCACCCGTCTGATACTCGATCACACGGGTCTCGAAGAAGTTCTTCTCTTTCTTCAAATCCATAATCTCACTCATCCAAGGGAACGGGTTAGTCGTGCCTGGGTACTCTTCCTTCAAGCCAATCTGCGACAAACGACGGTTAGCAATAAACTTGAGGTAGTCCTCCATCATCGCCGCGTTCATACCCAGCACACCGCGAGGCATGGTGTCGCGAGCATATTCAATCTCCAGCTGCGTACCCTGCAGAATCATCTGGGTCGCTTCTTCCTTCATCTCGGCATCCCACAAGTGCGGGTTTTCGATTTTGATCTGGTTGATCACATCGATACCGAAGTTCAGGTGCATTGACTCGTCGCGCAGGATGTACTGGAACTGCTCGGCGACGCCGGTCATTTTGTTGCGACGGCCCATGGACAAAATCTGGGTGAAGCCGCAATAGAAGAAGATGCCTTCCAGCACGCAGTAGTAGGCGACCAGGTTGCGCAGCAGTTCCTTGTCGGTGTCGACGGTGCCGGTTTCGAACTTCGGATCGGAGATCGAGCGGGTGTACTTGAGGCCCCAGGCTGCCTTTTTGGCGACCGATGGAATCTCGTGGTACATGTTGAAGATCTCGCCTTCATCCATGGCCAACGATTCGATGCAGTACTGGTAGGCGTGGGTGTGGATCGCTTCTTCGAAAGCCTGGCGCAGGATGTACTGGCGGCACTCCGGGTTGGTGATCAGGCGGTACACGGCCAGCACCAGGTTGTTGGCGACCAGGGAGTCGGCGGTGGAGAAGAAGCCGAGGTTGCGCATGACGATACGGCGTTCGTCGTCGGTCAGGCCTTCGGGGTTTTTCCACAGGGCGATGTCGGCGGTCATGTTGACCTCTTGCGGCATCCAGTGGTTGGCACAGCCGTCGAGGTATTTCTGCCAGGCCCAGTCGTACTTGAAGGGTACGAGTTGGTTGAGGTCGGCGCGGCAGTTGATCATGCGTTTTTCGTCGACGGCGACGCGGGCGGAGGCGCCTTCGAGTTCGGCGAGGCCTTCGGCGACGTCGAGTTTGTCCAGGGCGGCCTTGGCGCGCACGATGGCGGCCGAATCACTGGCGGTGACGGCGCGGGCTTCGATGGCGGCAGCGGCGCCGGCACCGTCGAGGCGGTCCATGTTGGCTTCGGTGGCGTGGCCGGCGTTGGCGCCTTTAGCGGCTACTTCGCCTTCTTCTTCTTTGTCGAATTCGTCCCAGCTCAGCATGACGTGTCGTCTCCTGCGTGAGGGCTCAAAGGTGCCCGTGTGAAACCGGATGGTTGGGTGTTCACACGGCCCAAAGGCCGCGGTGGATCTTAAGGAATCGTTTGTTGCAGCTAGCGCACGCATTAAACGGAATAGGGCTACGGGTGCTCTGCGTGAGGCTTGAGGTGCGCAGCACTAGGTGCAAGCTCGCGCGGGATGTCTCAGGTCTGGCTCTTCATCCCTGTGTAAAGGGATATTGCAGGCCCGATTTACCCGCGCATTATAGGGAAAAAATTGGGTTTGTGTTGGGGCGGATTGTCTCGGTGAGCGGACAAAAAGGCGGGTATTTGGGCCGGGGTGAGGGTTTGCAGGGGGTTTGGCGGGGTAGGAAATTTTGACGGGCGGTGGTGGTATTTTACTGAGCGGCTTGTGGTCGTCAGATTATGCGTACTCGCGTTGCTCCGCGATGACGGAGTCCTTTAAATTGGGTCAATCAACTACGAAGGAGGGCGACTGCTTTGCGCACTGTTTCAATCATTAGGGATAACAAGGGGCAGACGATCCATTTGCCCAAGGATATGGCTTACGAAGGGGGGGACTGGAAATTATCCGCGAGGGGGACACGATTATATTGCGACCAGTAGGGCCCAGTTGGTTGTCGCTGGCCGATTTGCCCAAGGCGGATGAGAATTTCTTGCAAGAGCGGAAAGATGTAATTGAAGGTCTCAGGCCGGAGTAGAGTGCATGAAGTAGGTTGCACTGGTGCGTCGGATGGCGCCATCGCAGGCAAGCCAGCTCCCACATTTGAAGCACGCCGCGGTCGGGGTCGGCTCTTTGCCGCAAGAACGATTTCTTGCGGCGATTAAGAAACCACTAACCAACTAATTACCCGTTAGAGCAACCATTACCCATCACGTGATAATTAAGAATATGCCGCTGACCTTGCGAATCTTCATATTCCATCTTCACCGGTACAACCTCGCATACTTCCGGGATGTTGCTCATGGATAATACTTTGGCCACATCCAAGTGAGTGCTATAGGTGTAGTCCTCAACGATCGGTGCGTTCTGGCCAGCCAGCTCAGTCGGGGCCTCGTCGGCCAGGGCGGCGGTGGCGCACAAGCTGCTGAGGGCCATAACTAATAGAGCTTTCATTTCTTCATTACCTTCTTCAGGGCGAAAGGGGTCACGGGGCCCTTGTGAGGCCGCGTGTGTAACTTAAAAGTTGGGAAGTTCGGATTAACGTGCCTTCGTGGGGGCTGTTACGTTGTTAATCACAGTGCCTTGGTTGGCGGAAGTGATTCTAAGCCTGCGCGTTATATTCATATACCCGTGCTTTTGATAAACACCTTTGGCGGTTTTTGTAACAATCCGTCGATCAAAGTTTTTTCAGTCACCCGCAAAGCGCCACAGGTCGCGGGCCAGAGCGGTAAGCCGGCATAGGGGGGCAATTTGTAGGGTCTTGTTACTACCATCGTCGAATGGTTCTATAGGCCCACCCCGGCTACAACAGGGGCCATACAACAACAACTATGTCACCGAGGTAAGAAAGATGAGTGCGGCTTCCCTGTACCCCGTTCGCCCCGAAGTAGCAGCCAACACGCTGACCGACGAGGCAACCTACAAGGCCATGTACCAGCAGTCGGTGGTCAACCCCGATGGTTTCTGGCGTGAGCAAGCCAAGCGCCTTGACTGGGTCAAGCCTTTCACCGCGGTGAAGCAGACCTCGTTCGACGACCACCATGTCGACATCAAGTGGTTCGCCGATGGCACCTTGAACGTTTCCTACAATTGCCTGGATCGTCATCTGGCCGAGCGTGGCGATCAGATCGCGATCATCTGGGAGGGCGATGACCCTGCCGAGAGCCGCAATATCACCTACCGCGAGTTGCATGAAGAAGTCTGCAAGTTTGCCAACGCCCTGCGTGGCCAGGATGTGCATCGCGGCGACGTGGTGACTATCTATATGCCGATGATCCCCGAAGCCGTGGTCGCCATGCTGGCCTGTACCCGCATCGGTGCGATCCATTCGGTGGTATTTGGCGGTTTCTCCCCGGAAGCCCTGGCCGGTCGCATTATCGACTGTAAGTCGAAGGTAGTGATCACCGCCGACGAAGGCATTCGCGCCGGTAAGAAGATTCCGCTCAAGGCCAACGTCGACGACGCCCTGACCAACCCGGAAACCAGCAGCATCCAGAAGGTCATCGTGTGCAAGCGCACCAACGGTGCGATCAAGTGGAACCAGCATCGCGATATCTGGTACGAAGACCTGATGAAAGTGGCGGGCACCGTGTGCGCGCCCAAAGAGATGGGCGCCGAAGAAGCGCTGTTCATCCTCTATACCTCTGGCTCAACCGGCAAGCCTAAAGGCGTACAGCACACCACCGGCGGCTACTTGCTGTATGCAGCCCTGACCCACGAGCGTGTGTTCGACTACCGCCCAGGCGAAATCTACTGGTGCACCGCCGACGTCGGCTGGGTCACCGGCCACACCTACATCGTCTATGGCCCGTTGGCTAATGGCGCGACTACCTTGTTGTTCGAAGGCGTGCCGAACTACCCGGACATCACCCGGGTGGCGAAGATCGTCGACAAGCATAAGGTCAATATCCTCTACACCGCGCCGACCGCGATCCGCGCCATGATGGCCTCCGGTACTGCCGCCTGCGAAGGCGCCGATGGCAGCAGCCTGCGTTTGCTGGGTTCGGTGGGCGAGCCCATCAACCCGGAAGCCTGGGACTGGTACTACAAGAACGTCGGCCAATCCCGTTGCCCGATCGTCGACACCTGGTGGCAGACCGAAACCGGCGGCAACATGATGAGCCCGCTGCCGGGCGCCCATGCGCTCAAGCCGGGTTCGGCGGCACGCCCGTTCTTTGGCGTGGTGCCGGCGTTGGTGGATAACCTGGGCAACCTGATCGAAGGCGCCGCCGAAGGCAACCTGGTGATCCTCGATTCGTGGCCGGGCCAGGCGCGTACCCTGTACGGCGACCACGACCGCTTCGTCGATACCTATTTCAAGACCTTCCGTGGCATGTACTTCACCGGTGACGGTGCCCGTCGTGACGAGGATGGTTACTACTGGATCACCGGGCGTGTGGATGACGTATTGAACGTGTCCGGCCATCGCATGGGCACCGCCGAGATCGAAAGCGCCATGGTCGCCCACCCGAAAGTCGCCGAGGCGGCGGTGGTGGGTGTGCCGCATGACATCAAGGGGCAGGGCATCTATGTGTACGTCACCTTGATCGGTGGCGAGGAACCGAGCGAGCAGTTGCGCCTGGAACTGAAGAACTGGGTGCGCAAGGAAATCGGCCCGATTGCTTCGCCGGATGTGATCCAGTGGGCGCCGGGGCTGCCGAAGACGCGTTCGGGGAAAATCATGCGGCGCATCCTGCGCAAGATCGCCACGGCTGAATATGACGGGTTGGGGGATATCTCTACCCTGGCAGACCCAGGGGTGGTGGCGCATTTGATTGAGACGCACAAGACCATGAACGTCGCGTAAGGCGCAGTTGGTGGGACACAGCCCCATTCGGTGTGAGCCGGATGGGGCTTTTTTCTTCAAGCCCCCTCCCACATTTGAATGCATTCCGTGTCGAGACTCGTAGGTGGCATGGCAGACCTCATAACCACTAAGCCAATAAATATCGGTTTTTCCTGTAGGACGTTTCAGAATGTTACCGCCAAGCGCAAATGTGTAACCCTCCGCCCAAACCTGAGGCATTGCACCACGCCTGCGCTCCTAAAAACCGTGTTTTAGACACCCTGATAAATAAGATTAAACGCCACACTTGCCGTGCCAGAAGGGTTTGCGAATAATAGGCCCGCAATTTGCAGCACCAATGGGTTTAATATCTTTTGTCTCTGCACAAAATCCAGAGGCTGTCAATGTGCTGGAACCGCTTTCTCAGTGCTTCTGTAAATTGTTGTCGCATTGAGGAAATATCGGCTTCCGGGCTGTCGTTAGAATGCCGATCACTCGCTCGTCGTCGCAGGTGTTGCCCGAGCAGGACGCAGCACCGCTATTCGGTTACACCTTCGCCGCATCGTGGGCCATGGCTCATACTGCTGTTTTGCCCCATACCGATGGAGTCCCAAGATGAAGAAACTCGTGCTGTTGGGCGCCCTGGCGCTGTCCGTGCTGTCCATGCAGGCTTTCGCCGAAGGCAAGCCACTGAAAATTGGTATCGAAGCGGCTTACCCTCCGTTTGCCTCGAAGGCGCCGGATGGCAGCATCGTCGGTTTTGACTACGACATCGGCAACGCCCTGTGCGAAGAGATGAAGGTCAAGTGCACCTGGGTCGAACAGGAATTCGATGGCCTGATCCCGGCGCTGAAAGTGCGCAAGATCGACGCGATCCTGTCGTCCATGTCCATCACCGAAGACCGCAAGAAATCCGTGGACTTCACCAACCGCTACTACCTGACCCCTGCGCGTCTGGTGATGAAGGAAGGCACTGCCGTCACTGAAAGCCTGGATGAATTGAAGGGCAAGAAGATCGGCGTGCAGCGTGGTTCGATCCACGACCGTTTCGCCAAGGAAGTCCTGGCCCCTAAAGGCGCCACGGTCGTGCCTTACAGCTCGCAGAACGAGATCTATCTGGATGTGGAAGCCGGTCGCCTTGACGGTACCGTGGCCGATGCCACCCTGCTGCAGGAAGGTTTCCTCGATACCCCAGCCGGTAAAGGCTACGGGTTCACCGGCCCGTCCTTCACCGACGCCAAATACTTCGGCGACGGCATCGGCATCGCGGTTCGCAAGGGTGACAAGGAAAACCTGGAGCGCATCAACGCTGCCATTGCCGCGATTCGCGCCAACGGCAAGTACAAGGCCATCCAGGACAAATACTTCAACTTCGATATCTACGGCCCGGAAACCAAGTAAGGACTCGCGGCTGTCTGTCCAGAATGGCGCAAGCACCAGAATTCCTGCGGTTTGCGCCATTTTTTCATCCCCCTTTTCGAGGACCTGAATCATGTTGAAAGGCTACGGGGCCGTCATCCTCGATGGCGCATGGTTGACGCTTCAGCTCGCCTTGTCGTCCATGGCCTTGGCCATTGTTCTGGGTCTGATCGGGGTCGCGTTGCGCCTGTCGCCGGTGCGCTGGTTGGCCTGGCTGGGCGACTTGTACTCCACGGTGATCCGCGGGATCCCCGACCTGGTGCTGATCCTGTTGATTTTCTATGGCGGCCAGGACTTGCTTAACCGCGTTGCGCCGATGCTCGGCTACGACGACTATATCGACTTGAACCCCTTGGCGGCCGGTATCGGCACCCTGGGTTTCATCTTCGGCGCCTACCTCTCGGAAACCTTCCGCGGCGCCTTCATGGCCATTCCCAAAGGCCAGGCCGAGGCAGGCCTTGCGTATGGCATGAGCAGTTTCCAGGTGTTCTTCCGGGTGATGGTGCCGCAGATGATTCGGCTGGCAATCCCCGGGTTTACCAACAACTGGCTGGTACTCACCAAGGCCACCGCGCTGATTTCGGTGGTGGGCCTGCAAGACATGATGTTCAAGGCCAAGCAGGCGGCCGATGCCACCCGCGAGCCTTTTACCTTCTTCCTCGCAGTGGCGGCGATGTACCTGGTGATCACCAGCGTGTCGTTGCTGGCCTTGCGTCATCTTGAGAAGCGCTACTCGGTAGGCGTAAGGGCGGCTGATCTATGATCTTCGACTACAACGTCATCTGGGAGGCCATGCCGCTGTACCTTGGCGGTTTGCTGACCACCCTGAAACTGCTCGCCATCTCGCTGTTCTTCGGTTTGCTCGCGGCCTTGCCCCTGGGCTTGATGCGGGTGTCCAAGCAGCCGATCGTCAACGGCGTGGCCTGGCTCTACACCTATGTGATCCGCGGCACGCCGATGCTGGTGCAGCTGTTCTTGATCTACTACGGCCTGGCCCAGTTCGAAGTGGTGCGCGAAAGCTTCCTGTGGCCGCTGCTGTCCAGCGCCACGTTCTGTGCGTGCCTGGCGTTCGCGATCAACACCAGCGCCTACACTGCCGAGATCATTGCCGGCAGTCTCAAGGCCACGCCTAACGGTGAGATCGAAGCGGCCAAGGCCATGGGCATGTCGCGCTATAAGCTGTACCGCCGCATCCTGCTGCCGTCGGCCCTGCGCCGCGCGCTGCCGCAGTACAGCAACGAAGTGATCATGATGCTGCAGACCACCAGCCTGGCCTCCATCGTGACCTTGATCGACATCACCGGTGCCGCGCGCACGGTGAACGCGCAGTACTACCTGCCGTTCGAAGCCTATATCACCGCTGGTGTGTTCTACCTGTGCCTGACCTTTATCCTGGTGCGCCTGTTCAAGTTGGCCGAGCGCCGCTGGCTGAGCTACCTGGCTCCACGGAAGCACTGATATGGAACGTATCGATCATCTGTTGCCCTGGGGCCACCTGGGCTGCGAACGCCAGTTGAGCGTGTTCCGCTTCGGCAGCGGCGAGCGCAAGGCCTATATCCAGGCCAGCCTGCACGCCGATGAGTTGCCGGGCATGCGTGCCGCCTGGGAGCTGAAAAAGCGCCTTGTGGAGCTGGAACAGCAAGGCGCCCTCAACGGCGTAATCGAGTTGGTGCCGGTCGCCAACCCGATGGGCCTCGGCCAGTTGTTGCAGGGCAGCCACCAAGGGCGTTTCGAAGTCGGCAGCGGTAAGAATTTCAATCGCGATTTTGTCGAGCTGAGCGAGCCGGTGGCCGAGTTGCTGCAAGGCAAACTGGGTGACGACCCCCACGCCAACGTACGCATGATCCGCCAGGCCATGAGCGATACGCTCAGCGCCTTGCCCGAGCCGAGCAGCCAGTTGCAGGGCATGCAGCGCATCCTGCTCAGTCACGCCTGTACCGCTGACATAGTGCTCGACCTGCATTGCGATGCCGAAGCCGCGCTGCACATGTACGCGCTGCCCCAGCACTGGCCGCAGTGGCGCTCGTTGTCGGCGCATTTGAATGTAAAGGTCGGCCTGCTGGCGGAAGATTCCGGTGGCAGCTCGTTTGATGAGGCGTGCTCGCTGCCTTGGCTGCGTTTGTCCCGGGCGTTCCCCGAGGCACAGATTCCGTTGGCGTGCCTGGCCACGACCCTGGAACTGGGCGGCCAGGCCGACACCGGCCGCGATGAAGCCATCTTCCACGCCGAAGGCATCCTGGCGTTTCTCGCCGAACAGGGGCTGATCAAGGGAGAGTGGCCTGCGCCGCAATACGAACCCTGTGAAGGCGTGCCCTTCGAAGGCACCGAATTGCTCTTTGCACCCCACGCCGGGGTGATCAGCTACCTGCGTAAGGCCGGTGACTGGGTGGAAAGCGGCGAGCCGATTTTTGAAGTGATTGACCCCTTGGAAGACCGCGTCAGCATCATTTGCGCGGGTACCTCAGGGGTATTGTTTGCCGTTGAACGGCTGCGTTATGCCCAAGCGGGTTTCTGGCTGGCCAAGGTGGCGGGGCGCGAAGCGCTGCGTCACGGGCGCTTGCTCAACGACTGACCACCTGTTTTTGTGAGAACCGACCGCATGTACAAACTTGAAGTCCAAGACCTGCATAAACGCTATGGCAGTCATGAAGTGCTCAAAGGAGTGTCCCTGGCCGCCGCGGCCGGTGATGTGATCAGCATCATCGGCTCCAGTGGCTCGGGCAAAAGTACCTTTTTGCGCTGCATCAACCTGCTGGAGCAGCCCCATGCCGGCAAGATTCTGCTCAATAACGAAGAGCTGAAACTGGTGGCCAATAAGGACGGCGCGATGAAGGCGGCCGACCCCAAGCAACTGCAGCGCATGCGTTCGCGCCTGTCCATGGTGTTCCAGCATTTCAACCTGTGGTCGCACATGACCGCGCTTGAAAACGTGATGGAAGCGCCGGTGCACGTGCTGGGCATGTCGAAGAAAGACGCCCGCGAGAAGGCCGAACACTACCTGGCGAAGGTCGGTGTGGGCCATCGCAAGGATGCGTTCCCTGGGCATATGTCCGGCGGCGAGCAGCAGCGCGTGGCGATTGCCCGTGCCCTGGCGATGGAACCTGAGGTGATGCTGTTCGACGAACCTACTTCGGCGCTGGACCCCGAGTTGGTGGGCGAAGTGCTCAAAGTCATGCAGGACCTGGCCCAGGAAGGCCGCACCATGGTGGTCGTCACCCACGAAATGGGCTTTGCCCGTGAAGTGTCGAACCAGTTGGTGTTCTTGCATAAAGGCATTGTTGAAGAGCGCGGCAACCCGCGGGAAGTGCTGGTGAACCCGCAGTCTGTGCGCCTTCAGCAATTTCTCTCAGGCAGCTTGAAATAGTCATTCCCGGCTGAAATTGCTGGTGCCTTATGTGGGAGGGGGCTTGCTCCCGATAGCGGTGTATCAGTCAGCAAATGTGTATCTGATGTACTGCTATCGGGGGCAAGCCCCCTCCCATATTGGATCGTCATTGTTTTTGAGATTTGTGTTGGTTTACGGGCTAGCATTGGCCCACGCTTCTTTCACTGTTTTCGCTTCGGATAGCACTCCATGACCGCCCACAAAATTGGTTTCCTGATTTGGCCCAGCACAAAAGCACTCACGCTTGCGCTGGCTGAGGAGGCCTTGCGCGTTGCCCAGCGGGTGCATCCGGAGGTGGTCTACGAGTTATCGTTTCTGCAGGCCGAACCGCAGACCGAGGGGGCCTGGCAATTGCCGGGCGAGCCATGGGGCGGCAAGCTTGAAGGCTTTCAGAAACTGTTCCTGCTGGCCGACGAGCCGCCGACAGTGATTGCCTCGCAGCTGAGTACGGCGCTCAAGCAACTGGTGCGGGCCGGATGTGTCATTGGTGGCTTGTCGGCCGGCGTGTATCCACTGGCACAATTGGGCCTGCTCGACGGCTACCGCGCCGCCGTGCATTGGCGCTGGCAGGACGATTTCGCCGAACGTTTCCCCAAGGTCATCGCCACCAGCCATCTATTTGACTGGGACCGCGATCGCCTCACCGCCTGTGGCGGTATGTCGGTACTCGACCTGCTGCTGGCGGTACTGGCCCGTGACCACGGTGCTGAACTGGCCGGCGCGGTTTCCGAGGAACTGGTGGTGGAGCGTATCCGCGAAGGCGGCGAGCGCCAGCGTATCCCGTTGCAAAACCGCCTGGGTTCCAGCCATCCGAAGCTGACCCAGGCGGTGCTGTTAATGGAAGCCAATATCGAAGAGCCGCTGACCACCGACGAAATAGCCCAACATGTCTGTGTGTCGCGACGACAACTTGAACGGATCTTCAAGCAGTACCTCAATCGCGTCCCCAGCCAGTACTACCTGGAACTGCGCCTGAACAAGGCACGCCAGATGTTGATGCAAACCAGCAAGTCGATCATCCAGATCGGCTTGTCGTGCGGCTTCTCCTCGGGGCCCCACTTCTCCAGTGCCTACCGCAACTTCTTCGGCGCGACCCCTCGTGAAGACCGCAATCAGCGGCGCAGCAGCAGCCCGTTCGAATTGTCTTCGGTGCCCTCCGAGCGCGGCTGATTTCTACTCGTCCACGTCTGTTTCAGACGACTCGGTCGAAAGCTCGGGGTCGTGAATGTTCGCCGGGAGTTGAATGGCCTCCGGCACGCCGAAACTTACGGCCGTGCGGTTGTAGTAGCGGTGCAACATGATGAGCGTCGTCGGCGTGAAACGGTTGCCACTCAGGTCGAAACCGTCAGCCAGGTCAGGGTTCACTTCCAGGATATCGCTGGGGAGCATGGAAATCTGGTTGTCGCTCAAGTTCAGTTGACTGAGTGATCGCAGATTGAAGGTTCCGTGGGGCGCTTGGGTGAGGCCGCAGTTTTCGATCAGCAATGTGGTTAACCTGGGCATCTTGCTGACGTCGGGGGTGATTTCCAGTGAGTTGTCACTCAGGTCCAGGTATTCCAGGTTTTCCAGGCCGCTCAAGGCATCAGCGCTGGTGGGTGTCAAGCGGATATGACTTCGCGACAGACTGAGTGTCTTGAGCTTCGGCAGTTGGAACACTTCGTATGGAATATCCGACAAAGCATAGCGATGGATCAGCAGGCTCTCCAGATTGGGGAAGCATTTGAGGAAGCCGACGGGGATGGACGTGGTTTCTTCGCCCCTCAGGTCCAGTTTCGAAACATGGTTGAACTTGGCATTCAACTGCGGCAGATCGCCCAGAACGGGCAGTGTCGAGACCAGTTCATGTGTGTCTGCCGGTGTTGTACGCGTGGTATCCAGGGGCGTTTCCCGTCGCCAGCACGTCTCAAGCAAGGCCTTGAACTGTTGGCGCAGCACCTGTTGTTGCGCTTGTGCCTGTTGCTCCAGCGGGGCGTTGGTGCGTGGGTGCTGTTGCGGTACGTCCACGGCCCATTGTTCAAGGTCGGTTTGCAGGCGCTCATAGTCTGCCTTCAGGTGCACGAGTTGCGGCAGGGACTCGTCCAGGCTGCCGGGGAGTCCGAAAATGAACCGGCTGGCTTCGCGGTCGGTGAAGCTCGGATAAAGCTGATGAACCAGGCGGCGTTCGTCGACGTCGGCGTCTACGCCAAAATGTTCGCCGGTGTTCTGGCAATAAGTTTTTACCTTCTTCAAGGTCGTAGGCGTGATGGTGGAGTTACCCGTGAGGTCAAACGCCCTGGCGTCTTCACTGCTCAGGGCGAACAGGGCATCGGGCAAGGTCTGCAAGGCGTTGTCGCTGAGGTTGGCATGCACCAGTTGAGGGCGGTCAACCAGGCCGGCGGGGAACTGGCTGATACCTGTCTGGCTGAGGTCCAACCGCTGCAGCTGGGCCATGCGCTCAACGTTGGGGGCCAGTTCCAGTGGGTTGTTGGACAGGTCCAAGGTTTTCAGTTCCCGCAGGGCGCCAAGGCTGGCTCGGCTTTGCTCGATCAGGCGAAGGCCGCAGTTGCGTAGTGTCAGTGTGTTGAGATTGGGCAGTGTCGTGAGTTCATTCGGCAGTGTTGTGAGCTTGATGTCACGGATACTCACGCCGCGCAGGCTGGGAAAGCGTGCCAGGAAGCCAGGTACGCCTTGGGTGCCGGGATAGCCGCTCAGTTCCAGGTAGGTGATGGTGGGGAAGTTGGCATTGAGTGGCGGCAGCTCGCCATAGACCGGCCAGGTGAGGTCCAACATGTTTCCGCGCGCGTCGGGATTGTAGTGGTCTACCGGGGTTTCGTGGCGCCAGGCACGGATCAGTTGTTGTTTCCAATGCCAGCGATTTTGCTGTTCGGCGATGATCAGGTCTGTGTTTATCGGCAATTGGGTACCGAGCAGGGTGCGTGGCGGGTTGAGGTGCCAGGCCGTCAGGTTGGTCTCCATTTGTAAAAATTCCCGCTGCATGTGCTGAAGCCTGCGCAAGGTCGATGGGGTCTGAGTGCGCAGGAACGCGAGCGCCTCGGCCACCTGATCCGGACGCAGGTTGGGGTACAGCTCATGCAGCAACTGGCTTTCCAACGCCTCTTGCCCACTGCTGCCCGGCGCGGATTGACTCGCTTCATAGCCCTCCATACCGCCAGGCAGGCGCATTTTCCTGGGGTCAAAGGAGGGTTTGCGCACGGGAACCTCGGCCAACAGCTTGCCCAGTGCTTCTCGTGGCAGGGCATGTTCGAGCAGCGTTTGTCTGAGCAGGGGGCCTTGACCGATATGAATGCCCAGGGCGTCTCGCTGCGCGTCGGGAAGAGCCTGAAGAACGGCCGTGTAGAAGTCGGTCTCTGCGAGCAGTGCGCCCTTGTCGCCTTCGGGAATGAAATCGCCTTCTATGGTGCGTACCAGTACACGCTGGATCGCGGCCTGAGGGCGGCCGATGGCGTCGCGTACCTTGCCGGTACGGCTGAAGTCGGTTATTTCAAGGCGCACTTGGGCGGACCAGCCTGGCAGGTTCTCCAATGAGTGCAGGGCGAGCCGGTGCGTGTCGTTGTTTTCCAGAGCGTCCATATGCAACCCCTCAAGCGCCCGATTGACTCTGACTTCATGGGCAGCCCAGCGGGCTCGATCGATCAGCTGCATTGGCAAGGTGCCTTGGTCGATGTCCAACAGCTCTTGGCCGGTGGCTGTGCGCAGGACCTCTTCAGCCGCGCTGGTGGGCAGGCCGGGTGCGGTGTCGATGATTTTTTGCACGCGTGCATCCCGGGCCAACTCCAGTCCGCAGTAGCGAGCGTCAAACAGCGAGGCGCGTTTTTCCTGGGCCTGGCGCGCCAGTTTTTTGCGCAAGGTGGCGGCGCGCACGTGCAGTTGCAGGCTGGGGCCGCCGAACTCTTCTTCCAGCAGGGTTTTGCGTTCTGCTTCGTCAAGGGTTTCCAGCAGGGTTTTCAGCAGGTCGCCATTCTTTACTTGCGCTTCATGTATTTGTGCCACAGCGGCATCAGATCGGCCCTGGTGTTCCCATACGGTTTCGCCCTTGGCGTTGAGCAGCCGCAGGGTTTTGGATTCAGGCCACAGGGCGGTCTGGCTCAGCAGCCATAGCTGCGTCTGGTGATCGGCTTGCTGGTATTGCGTTGGATCATCGCTGTTCATCTGGTCGATGAAGTCTTGCAACTGCTGGTCGATGTTGACGCGCTTGAGGGTGTCGGCCAGCAGAGGAGGCGCCGGCTCGCGATCCATATACATCTTGCGCAGGGCGGCTTCATCGGTGCCGCTGATAACAAGAGCCTGCTCAAGGCGTGCATCGCTGAGCCTGTCGGCGGGCGGCCCGAGGCGGCGCAACAGGGTGGTGCGGTCCCAGGTCAGTGGCTGATCCAGCTCTGTCACCCAGGCACCTTTGCCATTGCCGGTGATGCGCGGCTGATAGGCGTGGGCGCGCGTGGGGTGCCGCAGGAAAGCGCTACCTTCTTGCTGCTCGACGGCAAAATACTGCCCGTCGCGTGGCAGCAGCTGTTTGTCCTGGTGGCCGTGCAACCCCTTGTCGTTGGGACGTGATTCGGCGGTCAGCTGTATATCGTGGGAGTAGGGTTGCAGATCAGGGTTCCACAGGCGAGTTTTACCGTCATCAGAGGTGACGGGCTTAAGTCTGTCGAAGAAGTCCCATAATTCTTTGGGCAATGCCTGTCGCAGCAACCCTTGCGCGATGGGCGCACCGACCACGAACATGCCCAGCTGGAGCATTTGTTCGGTGATCGACATCAAGTGCCCGAGCGCTTGTTTCTTCAGCCCTTCGGCCCAGTCGACAATGCCTTCGAAGGTATCATCGAGCAGTTGATAGGCGGTGTAGCCGAGCATCAGCGCGCCCAGCGGTGGAACCAGGGGTGTTGCGATAAACGCGGCGATTTCCAGCAGGGTTTCACCGATTTTCTTCAAGCTCTCCCAGCGTTGCCACCGCGCCTTGCTGTCGGCGTCGGCGGTGGGTACGGCACTGGTGCGCGCGTCATTGAGCAGTTGGTTGAGTTTGGCCTCGTACAAGTGCTCGAACAGGTCACCCTGGGTTTTCGCGGCTGAAAATTGCAGGTTCGGTTTGGCGGAGGGCTTGTCGCGCCAGGTCGGTCGCGCGTCGCCGGGGGCATGCTGATGCCAGACCACTTGGGACAGCCGGCTATTGAGGTCAGCCAGGAAGTAGCCGCGATGCTCGTGGCTGACGAAACGGCTGAAAAACTGCTGGTAGTCGGCGCTGCGCAATTTGCCGGTGAGGTCCTGCATGAACGCCATGCCATTGGGGTAGTACTTGAACGGGCTCTGAGGGTCGCCGGGGATGTAGGCGACCATGGGAACTGCAGTGCGGTGCAGCTCCAGGTCGGCGGCGAACAGCACCATGCCGGTGAGCGGTGCGCCCATCAGGCTCAGGTCATGACTGAGCAGTGGTTTGCCCTCGAGCATCATGCCCTCCAGGCCAGCCAATTGGCGATCGAGCAAATGAAACACCGAGTCACTCACATCCTTCTTCAATCGCGCCATATGCAAGGCGGCCCGCGCATCGGCTTTGAGGTTCTGGGTGACTTTGTTGCGCAGCGCGGCCTTGAGCACGGCGTCTTCGAAACCGAAAAAACGTTTGAGATAGCGTTGGTATTGTTTGCCGATGTCCAGTTCGCGGCACAGCTTGATGAAGGGGGCAATGCCGATCTGGGCTTTCACCTTCGGTAGGGTGCTGAATTGACCGGAGTCGGAGATTTGGGTGATGAACGTCGAGTCCACGGTGTAGGCGTTTTCTTCGGCTTCGGCGGTGTCGAAGTTATGCAGGGCAGCCTGTACCAGTGATACGTTCCAGGTTTTGACGGCTGCGGTGGGTAGGGCAAGCAGCGGCGTATTCAAGGGCGTGTAGAGCCGCAGGTAAGTGGCCGCGACATCGGCTTCTGCGCCAAAGCGCTGCCGGAGCGCTTGTTGCAGTAAGGGTGTGGCAAATTCCTCAGGTGTCTGCAGCGTTGCCAGGGCGGTGTCCACCCGGTTCTGTGCCTCCCAGCTTGCGGCCACCGCCAGTTTGAGCGGAGCCTGCTGCTGGCGTCGGGTGTCGATATGCCAGTCGACGAAGAGGGGGGTAGTCTCTTTCAGGGCCTGGCGCCTGGCGCTTGAAGCGTTGCCCAGCCATTGCGGCAACGCCGCGGGGAGGCTGGCGGGTGCACTGTTTGTGGCGAGTATGAGGTGTTGCGCGAGCAGAGTGGGGGTGGACACGTGGCTGATCCTTCAATGAGTCGAGTCAACGTCATCAGAGCAAGCCTGAGCGTGCACTAAGGCGCAGATAGTTATTGCCCACGGCAAAATCAGCGGTCCGTGCCCCTGCCTCTCCGGCGACACACCGTTTAAACTGCGCCATTGCGACGCAATTTGTCGCATTGGCGTAAACCCAGGAAAATCGCGGGTTGGCGCTATAAGAAGTTGTCGCTTGGCGGCAAGGCCGCGCTGAAAACTGTCCTTACAATCCCTGCATCGCCCGCCAGTTCCAGGCAGGCGTTCCTCTTCAGGAGACTACGATGTCCGTTGAGCAAGCCCCGGTGCAACGTGCCGATTTCGACCAGGTCATGGTGCCCAACTATGCACCTGCCGCCTTCATTCCCGTGCGTGGCGCAGGTTCGCGTGTTTGGGACCAGGCCGGTCGCGAGCTGATCGACTTTGCCGGCGGCATCGCGGTTAACGTATTGGGCCACGCCCACCCGGCGCTGGTCGGGGCATTGACCGAACAGGCCAACAAGCTGTGGCATGTCTCCAACGTATTCACCAATGAGCCGGCCCTGCGCCTGGCCCATAAGCTGATCGACGCCACCTTTGCCGAACGTGTGTTCTTCTGCAACTCCGGCGCCGAGGCCAACGAGGCCGCGTTCAAGCTGGCCCGTCGCGTGGCGTTCGATCGTTTCGGCACTGAAAAGTACGAGATCATCGCCGCGCTGAACAGCTTCCACGGCCGTACCCTGTTCACCGTCAACGTCGGCGGTCAGTCGAAGTACTCTGACGGCTTCGGGCCTAAAATTACCGGGATCACCCACGTTCCTTATAACGACCTGGCTGCGTTGAAAGCCGCCGTATCGGACAAGACCTGCGCCGTGGTGCTGGAGCCGATCCAGGGCGAGGGCGGTGTACTGCCGGCCGAACTGGCCTACCTGCAAGGCGCCCGTGAGCTGTGCGACGCCAACAACGCGCTGCTGGTATTCGACGAAGTGCAGACCGGCATGGGCCGCAGCGGCCACCTGTTTGCCTACCAGCACTACGGCGTGGTGCCGGACATCCTCACCAGCGCCAAGAGCCTGGGCGGCGGTTTCCCGATTGCGGCCATGCTCACCCGTGAAGACCTGGCCAAGCACCTGGTGGTCGGCACCCACGGCACTACCTACGGCGGCAACCCGCTGGCGTGCGCGGTGGCCGAAGCGGTGATCGACGTGATCAACACCCCCGAGGTGCTGGCTGGCGTCAACGCCAAGCACGACCTGTTCAAGGCGCGCCTGGAGCAGATCGGCAAGCAGTACGGCATCTTCACCGAGGTGCGCGGCATGGGCCTGTTGATCGGTTGTGTACTCAGCGATGCGTTCAAGGGCAAGGCCAAGGACGTGTTCAACGCCGCCGAGAAAGAGAACCTGATGATTCTGCAAGCCGGCCCGGACGTGGTGCGTTTCGCGCCGAGCCTGGTGGTGGAAGAGGCGGACATCAACGAAGGCCTGGATCGCTTCGAACGTGCTGTAAAAGCATTGACGCAAGCCTGATTGGCTTGACCGGGTCAAATGTGGGAGGGGGCTTGCCCCCGATAGCGGTGGGTCAGTCACTTGATTCATCAACTGACACACTGCTATCGGGGGCAAGCCCCCTCCCACATTGGAGTTGGCCCTACATGGGGATAGGTGTTGTTTTCAGGCCTGCCCGGTATTTTTTCCTATGAGTTTTTCGAGTTAAGGAGTGACACCATGCTGGTGATGCGCCCCGCGCAAATGGCTGATCTGGGCGAGGTACAGCGTCTGGCTGCGGACAGCCCGATTGGTGTCACCTCCTTGCCCGATGATGTGGAACGCCTGAGCGACAAGATCGCCGCCAGCGAAGCCTCCTTCGCGGCCGAGGTAAGCTTCAACGGTGAAGAGAGTTATTTCTTCGTGCTTGAAGATACCGAGACCGGCAAGCTCGCCGGTTGTTCGGCGATCGTCGCCTCGGCGGGTTACTCCGAGCCGTTCTACAGTTTCCGTAACGAAACCTTCGTGCATGCCTCCCGCGAGCTGAAGATCCACAACAAGATCCACGTGCTTTCCCAGTGCCATGACCTCACCGGCAACAGCCTGCTCACCAGTTTCTATGTGGTGCCGGAACTGGTCGGTTCGCCGTGGTCGGAGCTCAATTCCCGTGGTCGCCTGTTGTTTGTCGCCAGCCACCCCGAGCGCTTTGCCGACTCGGTGGTGACCGAGATTGTCGGCTACAGCGACGAGAACGGTGATTCGCCGTTCTGGGACGCCATCGGGCGCAACTTCTTCGACCTCAACTATGCCGCCGCCGAGCGCCTGTGCGGGCTGAAAAGCCGTACCTTCCTCGCCGAGCTGATGCCCCATTACCCGATCTACGTGCCGCTGCTGCCGGACGCAGCGCAGGAAGCCATGGGCCAGGTACACCCGCGTGCACAGATCACCTTCGATATCCTCATGCGTGAAGGCTTCGAGACCGATCACTACATCGACATCTTCGACGGTGGCCCGACCTTGCACGCAAAGGTTTCGGGCATTCGCTCGATTGCCCAGAGCCGCGTGGTGCCGGTGAAAGTCGGCGAGATGATCAAGGGCGTCGGCCGCCAGTACCTGGTGAGCAACGCGCAGTTGCAGGACTACCGTGCGGTGATGTTGGAACTGGACTACGCGCCGGGCAAACCGGTGATCCTGGACCTTGCAACCGCTGAAGCCCTGGGCGTCGGCGAAGGCGCGAGTGTGCGTCTGGTTGCAGTTTAAGCGCCGGTATAAACAGAGTTTCGCGGGTGGCTGTAAAGCGACCCGTTCGAGGAGATAGCATGATCGTTCGTCCCGTACGCAGCAGCGATTTACCAGCCCTGATTGATCTGGCGCGCAGCACCGGCACCGGCCTCACCACCTTGCCGGCCAACGAAGAGCGCCTGACCCACCGGGTTGGCTGGGCGGAAAAAACCTTTCGCGGCGAAGCCGGGCGCGGCGATGCCGACTACCTGTTCGTGCTGGAAAACGACGAAGGCCGCGTGGTGGGGATTTCCGCCATTGCGGGTGCCGTTGGCCTGCGTGAGCCCTGGTACAACTTCCGGGTCGGGCTGACCGTCAGCGCGTCCCAGGAACTGAATATCTACCGTGAGATACCGACGCTGTTCCTGGCCAACGACCTCACCGGCAATTCCGAATTGTGCTCGTTGTTCCTGCACGCCGATTACCGCAATGGCCTCAACGGTCGAATGCTGGCCAAGGCGCGCATGTTGTTTATTGCCGAATTCCCGCAACTGTTCGGCAACAAGATCATTGCCGAGATGCGCGGAGTGTCCAACGACGCCGGACGTTCGCCGTTCTGGGAAAGCCTGGGCCGGCACTTCTTCAAGATGGAGTTCAGCCAGGCCGACTACCTCACTGGGGTGGGCAACAAAGCGTTTATCGCCGAGCTGATGCCGAAGTTTCCGTTGTACAGCTGCTTTCTTTCCGAGGACGCGCGCAATGTCATCGGTAAGGTGCATCCGGACACCGAACCGGCGCTGAGCATGCTCAAGAGCGAAGGCTTCAGCTACCAGGGCTATGTCGACATTTTTGACGCCGGCCCGGCGGTGGAGTGTGAGACCAGCAAAATCCGCGCGGTGCGCGACAGCCAGTCACTGGTATTGGCCATCGGCACGCCGGGGGACGATGCCACGCCGTTCCTGATTCATAACCGCAAGCGTGAAGAGTGCCGTATTACCGCCGCTCCAGCTCGCCTGGCCGCAGGCACCCTGGTGGTCGATCCGCAGACCGCCAAGCGCCTGCAACTGGTGGTGGGGGATCAAGTACGTGCTGTTCCGTTGTCCGCTGCTCGGGAGTCGAAATAATGAATTCGTTGTATATCGCAGGTAGCTGGCTGGCCGGCCAGGGTGAACTGTTTGAATCGCGCAACCCGGTGACCCAGCAGGTGCTGTGGGCCGGCAATGGCGCCACCCTCGAACAGGTCGAGTCCGCCGTGCAGGCCGCGCGCCAGGCATTCCCGGCCTGGGCCAGGCGCCCGCTGGAAGAACGCATCCGTGTGCTGGAAACGTTCGCCGCCACGCTGAAAAGCCGCGCCGATGAAATCGCCCGTTGCATCGGCGAGGAAACCGGCAAGCCGCTGTGGGAGTCGGCGACTGAAGTCACCAGCATGGCCAACAAAATCGCGATCTCGGTACAGAGCTACCGCGAACGTACCGGCGAGAAGAGCGGCCCGCTGGGCGACGCCACCGCCGTGTTGCGCCACAAGCCTCACGGCGTGGTGGCGGTGTTTGGCCCTTACAATTTTCCCGGGCATTTACCCAACGGCCATATCGTCCCGGCGCTGCTGGCGGGCAATACTGTGCTGTTCAAGCCAAGTGAGCTGACCCCGAAAGTCGCCGAGCTGACCGTGCAATGCTGGGTCGAGGCCGGCTTGCCGGCGGGCGTGCTGAACTTGCTGCAAGGCGCGCGGGAAACCGGCATCGCCCTGGCGGCCAACCCTGGCATCGACGGCCTGTTCTTCACAGGCTCCAGCCGCACCGGCAATCATCTGCACCAGCAGTTCTCTGGGCGCCCGGACAAGATCCTGGCCCTGGAAATGGGCGGCAACAACCCGCTGGTCGTGGACGAAGTGGCCGATGTGGATGCGGCGGTCTACACCATCATCCAGTCGGCGTTTATCTCGGCGGGCCAACGTTGCACCTGCGCCCGTCGCTTGCTGGTGCCGGAAGGTGCCTGGGGCGATGCGTTACTGGCGCGGCTGGTGGCGGTCAGCGCGACCATTGAAGTGGGCGCATTCGACCAGCAACCGGCACCGTTCATGGGCTCGGTGATTTCCCTTGCCGCGGCCAAAGCGCTGATGGACGCGCAGGAACTGATGCTGGCCAATGGCGCCGTGGCGCTGCTGGAGATGACCCAGCCACAGGATCAAGCGGCTCTGCTCACCCCAGGCATTATCGACGTGACTGGCATGACCGAGCGCGAAGACGAAGAACTGTTTGGCCCGCTGTTGCAGGTGATCCGCTACGCTGATTTTGCCGCAGCGATCGCCGAGGCCAACAACACTCAATACGGCTTGGCCGCTGGGTTGTTGTCGGATTCCGAAGCGCGTTACCAGCAGTTCTGGCTGGAAAGCCGCGCCGGCATCGTCAACTGGAACAAGCAACTGACCGGCGCCGCCAGCACCGCGCCATTTGGTGGGGTAGGGGCGTCGGGCAACCATCGCGCCAGTGCATATTACGCGGCGGATTATTGCGCGTACCCGGTGGCGTCGCTGGAGACTCCAAGCCTGGTCGTGCCAGCCACGCTGACCCCCGGCATAACGCTGAAGTAAGGGTGACACGATCTAATGTGGGAGCTGGCTTGCCTGCGATGGCATCACCTCGGTTTGCCTGAAAGACCGAGTCGCCTGCATCGCAGGCAAGCCAGCTCCCACACCGGGTCGGGTTAACAGATATAGACCTGTAGTTGATGCCTATAAAAACAGATGTTCGTGGAGCCTCGCCGATGAAATCCTGTGAAGTCAATTTTGACGGTCTAGTGGGGCCGACCCATAACTACGGCGGTTTGTCCTTCGGCAACGTCGCATCCCAAAGCAACAGCCAGCAGTCTTCCAACCCGAAGGAAGCGGCGTTGCAGGGCCTGCAGAAAATGAAAGCCCTGATGGACATGGGGTTTGTGCAAGGTGTGTTGGCCCCTCAGGAACGTCCGGACGTGGCCGCGTTGCGCAACCTCGGTTTCAGTGGCACTGACGCCCAGGTGATTCAGCAGGCGGCCAAGCAGGCCATGCCGTTGCTGGTAGCTAGTTGCTCGGCATCCAGCATGTGGGTAGCCAACGCCGCCACCGTCAGCCCAAGCGCCGACACCGCAGACGGCCGTGTGCATTTCACTGCCGCCAACCTCAATTGCAAATACCACCGCAGCATCGAGCACCCCACCACCAGCCGCGTGCTGGGGGCGATGTTCGCCGACGGCAAGCATTTCGCTCATCACGCCGCCTTGCCGGCCGTGGCGCAATTTGGCGATGAAGGTGCGGCCAACCACACGCGTTTCTGCCGTGAGTACGGTGAGGCGGGCGTCGAGTTTTTCGTGTTCGGCCGCAGTGCCTTCGACCCCCGCTACCCGGCCCCCCAGAAGTACCCGGCGCGCCAGACCCTTGAAGCGTCCCAGGCGGTCGCGCGCCTGCACGGCCTGAAGGATGACGGTGTGGTCTACGCCCAGCAGAACCCGGCGGTGATCGATGCCGGCGTGTTCCACAACGATGTCATCGCGGTAGGTAACGGCGAGGTGCTGTTCTATCACGAGGACGCATTCCTCAACACCGAACAGATGCTCGCCGAGCTGCAAGCCAAGTTGGGCAAGCTGGGCGGCAACTTCCAGTCCGTCTGTGTGCCCCGTGCCCAGGTCAGTGTCGAGGACGCGGTGCGCTCCTACCTGTTCAACAGCCAGTTGCTGACCCGCCCTGACGGTTCGATGCTGCTGATTGTGCCGGAAGAGTGCCGCGCCAATGAGCGCGTGTGGCAATACCTGCAGGGCTTGACCGCCGCCGGAGGGCTGATCCGCGAGGTCAAGGTCTTCGACCTCAAGCAAAGCATGCAGAACGGTGGTGGACCGGCATGCCTGCGTCTGCGCGTGGCATTGAACGAAACCGAACTGGCAGCGGTGAATCCAGGCGTTATCATGACGGCGCCGTTGTACGACACGCTGACCCAATGGGTCGACAAACACTACCGCGACAGCCTGCGCGAAACCGACCTGGCTGACCCGCAGTTGCTGCTTGAGTGCCGGACGGCACTGGATGAACTGACGCAAATCCTTAAACTGGGCTCGGTTTATCCTTTCCAGATCAATTAACGCCGTACGGCTGAGAACTATTTATGACCACCGACACCCTGAAACTGATCCTTGAAGATACCGACGGCACCCAGCTGGAAACGTCCTGCACTCGCGTTGCCGTGGTGTGGCAGGGCAAGGAGATCTGGATCCAGCACGACGGTCGTGGCCAACTGCTGATCGGTGTGGATGTGGAAGAGGGCGACGCCGAGTACGCCAACCTGCTGATGCGCCCATTGGCCACCAACCTGATGAGCCTGCAACTGGAAATGGAACCGGCCGACGTTGAAGGTGATGACGACGATCACGTCCATGGCCCAGGCTGCAACCACTAAGGAAGCTGCTTATGCTCGCCCTCGGCAAACTGCTTGAACTGACCCTCGCCGGTCGTGAACCGGCGCAAAAAATTCAACTGACTGTCGACGGCGTGCAGATGCGCTGGCTCAGTGAGGGCGCGCTTGAAGTGCGCCCACCTGAGGCGCGTGACAATGGCAGCGACCTGCTGCTGTCGTCCGGCATCCATGGCAACGAGACCGCTCCGATCGAGTTGCTCGACCGCCTGTTGCATGGTATTGCCCGCGGGGAGATCAAGCCCCGCACCCGTATTCTGTTCCTGTTCGGCAACCCCGAGGCCATGCGTCGCGGTGAGCGTTACCTCGAACTGGACGTCAACCGGTTGTTCAACGGCCGGCATGAAAAAAACATCGGCCCCGAAGCCATGCGCGCCGCCGAGCTTGAACAACTGGCCCGAAGCTTTTTCAGCCTGCCAGGTCGTTCACGCCTGCACTACGACCTGCACACCGCGATTCGTGGCTCAAAGATCGAGCAGTTTGCCCTTTACCCGTGGAAGGAGGGGCGCCAGCATTCACGTCGTGAACTGGCACGCCTGAGCGCAGCCGGGATGCAAGCGGTGTTGTTGCAGAACAAAACCTCGATCACCTTCACCGCCTATACCTACGAGCAGTTGGAAGCCGAGGCCTTCACCCTCGAACTGGGCAAGGCGCGGCCGTTCGGGCAGAACGAAGGCGTGGACGTGTCACGCCTGGAAACTCGCCTGAAGCAGATGATTGAGGGCAGCGAGCCGGAGACTGACACCCTGGATGGCTTGCAACTGTTTGCCGTTTCCCGTGAAGTCATCAAGCACAGCGATGCCTTCCTGATGCACCTGCCGGCGGACGTGGAAAACTTTTCGCCGCTGGAGCGGGGCTACCTGCTGGCCGAAGACGTGGCCAAGACCCGCTGGGTGATCGAGGAGGAGGGCGCCCGTATCATTTTCCCCAACCCGAAGGTGAAGAATGGTTTGCGCGCCGGGATATTGATCGTGCCAATCACGGATGCCGGCCTGGCCTAAGAGCCAAGGCTGGCTCGATCAAATGTGGGAGCTGGCTTGCCTGCGATAGCATCACCTGGGTATCACTGATACACCCAGGTGTCTGTATCGCAGGCAAGCCAGCTCCCACACTGGTTTGCGGTGAGGCTTGGATTTAGACCGCTACAGCGCGCGGCTCGCTACGACGGATCGCACGCACCTTGTGCAGGGTGTCGGCGCAGGTGCGCGCCGCTTCCTGGCCCTTGTGCACGAAGTGCTCGTAGAAGAACGTGGTGTGCTCGCTGCCGGCATGGAAGTGATGCGGCGTCAGGGACACCGAGAACACCGGCACTTCGGTTTCCAGTTGTACCTGCATCAGCCCGCTGACCACCGACTGTGCGACGAATTCGTGACGATAAATGCCGCCATCCACCACCAGGGCGGCGGCAACGATGCCGGCGTAACGGCCGGTCTTGGCCAGCAGCTTGGCGTGCAGGGGCAGTTCAAAGGCGCCGCCGACTTCAAAGAAATCGATGTCCGATTCCTGGTAGCCCTGGGCGATCATTTCAGCGAGGAAGCCTTTGCGCGATTGATCGACAATATCCTTGTGCCAGCAGGCCTGGATAAATGCGACGCGCTCGCCGTGATGGTTTTTGCTTTTGCTGTCGATTGCGGTGGGTTGCATGTTCTGACTCCTGTTTAAGAAAAAAACAGGGCGTTATGAATCGAATGGGATTTAAGGGTACGAACAACGTCGTCATGCAAGCATGAGGTCAGTGTGCGGCCCTTAGGTGCCAATCCCGTTCTCTCTTCATCCGGACTATGACCGTCGGCCCCGGGATCACACCGGGTCTGCTGACCTTGTCGCTGTCCCGCGTGAGCGGTTCGAGGCGTCAAGCGCTCGCGGGCTATGCACATTGCGTGCAATTACCGCCGGTGGGGAATTGCACCCCGCCCTGAGAACGTTGCCGCCAGAACCCTGGCGGCGGAGAGTTTTTAACATGGTTTTTCAAAAACTGCACGATTGCCGTATCGATAACTTATATCGGTTTGTTTGGTTGGTATTCGAATGAATGCAATAGGGGCTTGATATTCCGTGGCTTTGCCCGCAGTAATCACACACAAAAGGACTTATCCACTCCGTTAGAGGCCCCCTTCATGACCGTGATCGACCTGCGCAGCGATACCGTGACCCAACCCACCCCCGGCATGCTCGACGCGATGGCCAGCGCCGTCAGTGGTGATGACGTCTATGGTGAGGACCCCAGCGTCAACCGTCTGGAAGCCGAGTTGGCCAAGCGCCTTGGTTTTGCTGCGGCGTTGTTCGTGCCCACTGGCACCATGAGCAACCTGTTGGCGCTGATGGCCCACTGTGAGCGTGGCGAGGAATACATCGTCGGCCAGCAAGCCCACACCTACAAATACGAGGGCGGTGGCGCGGCCGTGCTGGGCTCGATTCAGCCACAGCCCTTGGAAGTACAGGCAGACGGCTCGCTCGATCTGGATCATGTGCTCGCAGCCATCAAACCCGACGACTTCCACTTTGCCCGCACGCGCCTGCTGGCGCTGGAAAACACTATGCAGGGCAAGGTGCTGCCGCTGGAGTACCTGGCCAAAGCCCGCGCCTTCACTCGTGAGCACGGCTTGGCCTTGCACTTGGACGGTGCGCGGATCTACAACGCTGCGGTCAAGCTGGGCGTCGATGCGCGGGAAATTGCCCAGCATTTCGATTCGGTGTCGGTGTGCCTGTCCAAGGGCCTCGGTGCGCCGGTCGGCTCGGTGTTATGCGGCTCTACGGCCTTGATCGCCAAGGCGCGGCGCTTGCGCAAGATGGTCGGCGGTGGCATGCGCCAGGCCGGCTCCCTGGCGGCGGCGGGGCTGTATGCCCTGGATCATCAGGTGCAGCGCCTGGCTGACGACCATGCCAACGCGCAATGGCTGGGGGATGAGCTGCGCAAGGTCGGTTACACCGTGGAGCCGGTGCAGACCAATATGGTGTATGTGCAGGTCGGTGACCGGTCGCAGGCCCTGAAAGCCTTTGCCGCCGAGCGCGGAGTCAAGTTGAGCGCCGCACCGCGTCTGCGCATGGTCACGCACCTGGACGTCAGTCGGGCTCAGATCGAGCAAGTGGTGCAGACATTCGTCGAGTTTTCGCGAAAATGACAGTGCAGGCCGTCTAATTGAGTGTTTCTATCACATAAACACGCTGTACCACCGGCAAAGGGCCGATATAATGCGGCCCTTTGCCGTCGCTCCGTCTGATGATGTTGCGCACTGGCCTTTGGCCGCAGCCTCCGTGGAAGAACCTAATGAAAAGCGCAGAAATCCGTGAAGCCTTCCTTCGCTTCTTCGAAGAGCAAGGCCACACCCGTGTAGCCTCCAGCTCATTGATCCCAAGCAATGACCCAACCCTGCTGTTCACTAACGCGGGGATGAACCAGTTCAAGGACTGTTTCCTGGGCCAGGAAAAACGCGCTTATACCCGCGCAGTCAGCAGCCAGAAGTGCGTACGCGCCGGTGGTAAGCACAACGATCTGGAAAATGTCGGCTACACCGCCCGTCACCACACCTTTTTCGAAATGCTCGGCAACTTCAGCTTTGGCGATTATTTCAAGCAGGACGCGATCAACTTTGCCTGGACCTTCCTGACCGGCGTATTGAAACTGCCGAAGGAAAAACTCTGGGTCACCGTCTACGCCACTGACGACGAGGCCTACGACATCTGGACCAAGCAAGTCGGTGTGCCGCCTGAGCGCATGGTGCGTATCGGCGACAACAAAGGCGCACCGTACGCGTCCGACAACTTCTGGACCATGGGTGACACCGGCCCATGCGGCCCCTGCACCGAGATCTTCTACGATCACGGCGCCGACATCTGGGGCGGCCCACCGGGTTCGCCGGAAGAAGACGGCGATCGCTACATCGAAATCTGGAACAACGTGTTCATGCAGTTCAACCGCACCGCCGATGGCGTGTTGCATCCGCTGCCGGCGCCGTCGGTAGACACTGGCATGGGCCTGGAGCGGATCAGTGCGGTGATGCAGCACGTGCACTCCAATTATGAAATCGACCTGTTCCAGAGCCTGCTGGCTGCCGCGGCCAAGGCCATCGGCTGCGCCAATGAAGACCAGGCGTCGCTGAAAGTGGTGGCTGACCACATCCGTTCCTGCGGCTTCCTGATTGCCGACGGCGTATTACCGTCCAACGAAGGCCGTGGCTACGTGCTGCGTCGCATCATCCGTCGCGCCTGTCGTCACGGTAACAAGCTGGGCGCCAATGGCAGCTTCTTCTACCAGATCGTGGCGGCCCTGGTCGCCGAGATGGGCGAAGCCTTCCCTGAACTCAAGCAGAACCAGGCGCACATCGAGCGCGTGCTCAAGGCCGAAGAAGAGCAGTTCGCCAAGACCCTGGAACAGGGCCTGAAAATCCTCGAGCAAGACCTCGCCAACCTGCAAGGCACCGTGGTGCCAGGCGACGTGGTATTCAAGCTCTATGACACCTACGGCTTCCCGATGGACTTGACCGGCGACATCGCCCGTGAGCGTGACCTGACCCTCGACGAGGAAGGTTTCGAGCTCGAGATGGAAGCCCAGCGTGTGCGTGCGCGTTCCGCCAGCTCTTTCGGCATGGATTACAACAGCCTGGTCAAAGTCGATGTGGCCACCGAATTCACTGGCTACAAGGCCACCAGCGGTTCGGCCAAGGTGGTTGCACTGTATAAGAACGGTCAGTCCGTCGACGTCTTGAATGAAGGCGACGATGGCGTGGTGGTGCTGGACCAGACGCCGTTCTATGCCGAGTCCGGTGGCCAGATCGGTGACTGTGGTTTCCTCAAGGCGAGCTCCGGTCGCTTCGACGTGCGTGACACTACCAAGACCGGCGGTGCGTTCCTGCACCACGGTGTATTAGCGTCGGGCAGTCTCACCGTAGGTTCCCCAGTGGAAACCCAAGTAGATGCGGATGTGCGCCATGCCACCTCGCTGAACCATTCGGCCACCCACTTGCTGCACGCGGCACTGCGCCAGGTGTTGGGCGAGCACGTCCAGCAAAAAGGGTCATTGGTCGACAGCCAGCGCCTGCGTTTCGACTTCAGTCACTTCGAAGCGATCAAGCCTGAGCAGATCAAGGCCCTGGAAGACATCGTCAACGCTGAGATTCGCAAGAACACTGCGGTGCAAACCGAAGAGACCGATATCGAGACTGCCAAGGCCAAGGGCGCCATGGCACTGTTCGGCGAGAAGTACGGCGACAGCGTGCGCGTACTGAGTATGGGTGGTGACTTCTCGGTGGAGCTGTGTGGCGGTATCCACGCCAACCGTACCGGCGATATTGCCCTGCTGAAAATTGTCAGCGAAGGCGGTGTGGCGTCCGGTGTACGTCGCATTGAAGCGGTCACCGGCGCTGCGGCCCTGGCCTATCTCAATGCGGCTGAAGAACAACTCAAGGAAGCGGCCACCTTGGTCAAGGGCAGCCGCGACAACCTGATCGACAAGCTGTCCGCCGTGCTGGAGCGCAACCGTGCGCTGGAGAAACAGCTGGAGCAGTTGCAGGCCAAGGCGGCTAGTGCTGCGGGCGACGACCTGTCAGCCTCGGCCGTGGACGTCAAGGATGTAAAAGTCCTGGCGGCGCGCCTGGACGGTCAGGACGGCAAAGCGCTGTTGGCCCTGGTCGATCAGTTGAAGAACAAGCTCGGCCGCGCAGTGATCCTGCTCGGCAGTGTCCATGAGGATAAGGTCGTTCTGGTTGCCGGTGTAACCAAGGACCTGACTGGCCAACTCAAAGCCGGTGATTTAATGAAGCAAGCCGCTGCGGCAGTGGGCGGCAAGGGTGGTGGTCGTCCGGACATGGCCCAAGGCGGTGGTGTAGACGCTGGGGCCCTGGACGCGGCCCTCGCCTTGGCCGTGCCGTTTGTCGAGGCAGGTATTTAAGGCACTGTTAATCGGCCCGTGGTCTAGTCACGGGCTTGTTCAGTGCGGGTGGATTGGATATTAGGCGCCCCTTTACGGGCTGAGGCGGCTTGGAAATGGCTTTGATCGTACAGAAATTTGGAGGCACCTCGGTCGGTTCTGTCGAAAGAATCGAGCAGGTCGCCGACAAGGTTAAGAAGTTCCGCGATGCCGGCGATGACCTGGTGGTGGTGCTGTCGGCCATGAGTGGCGAGACCAATCGGCTGATCGAACTGGCCAAGGCCATCAGCGGGGATCAACAGCCGCTGCCGCGTGAGCTGGATGTGATCGTGTCCACGGGCGAGCAGGTAACCATTGGGCTGTTGGCCATGGCGCTGAACAAACGTGGCGTGCCTGCGGTGTCCTACACTGGCAGCCAGGTACGCATCCTTACGGACAGCGCACATACCAAGGCGCGTATTCT
Source organism: Pseudomonas libanensis (assembly GCF_001439685.1). Classification (GTDB taxonomy): domain Bacteria; phylum Pseudomonadota; class Gammaproteobacteria; order Pseudomonadales; family Pseudomonadaceae; genus Aquipseudomonas; species Aquipseudomonas libanensis. The sequence continues at coordinate 5,680 of NZ_JYLH01000013.1, read as the reverse complement.
GCAGATTGACGATCAGAAAATTCGTACTGATCTGAAAGCAGGGCGCGTGGTAGTTGTAGCGGGTTTCCAGGGCGTGGACGAGCAAGGCAACATCACTACCCTTGGCCGTGGCGGTTCGGACACCACGGGTGTGGCGCTGGCGGCAGCGCTCAAGGCTGACGAATGCCAGATCTATACCGATGTGGATGGCGTCTACACCACTGACCCGCGGGTTGTGCCAGTGGCCCAGCGCCTGGACAAGATTACCTTTGAAGAAATGCTGGAAATGGCCAGCCTGGGTTCCAAGGTGTTGCAGATTCGTGCGGTGGAGTTCGCCGGCAAGTACAACGTTCCGCTGCGCGTATTGCACAGCTTCAAGGAGGGTCCGGGCACCCTCATTACTATTGATGAAGAGGAATCCATGGAACAGCCGATCATTTCCGGCATCGCTTTCAATCGCGATGAAGCCAAGCTGACGATCCGTGGCGTGCCAGACACTCCGGGCGTGGCTTTCAAGATTCTCGGCCCTATCAGCGGCGCGAACATCGAAGTCGACATGATCGTGCAGAACGTTTCGCACGATAACACCACCGATTTCACCTTCACCGTGCATCGCAACGAGTACGATGCTGCGGAGCGGATCCTGCAGAACACCGCGAGCGAGATTGGCGCCCGTGAGGTGGTGGGTGATACCAAGATCGCCAAAGTGTCGATCGTGGGCGTGGGCATGCGTTCCCATGCTGGCGTTGCCAGCCGCATGTTCGAGGCGTTGGCCAAGGAGAGCATCAATATCCAGATGATCTCCACGTCGGAGATCAAGGTGTCTGTAGTGATCGAAGAGAAATACCTCGAGCTGGCTGTGCGTGCGCTGCACACCGCTTTTGAGCTGGACGCACCGGCCCGACAGGGCGAGTGATGTATAGCCAGAAAGGCGCGGTTTTACCGCGCCTTTCATTTTTTGTGGGGCGCGTGCTCTTTTGCGTGGGCTCGACAATACTTAGGCAGGTAGGGCTATGGCCTTTCGGTTGTAGGTCGAATGCCTTTTTTTTGCAGACTGTTGTTCCTGAACTGAAATGCGTGAGGAGAAAGGCATGCTGATTCTGACTCGTCGTTGCGCAGAAAGCCTGATTATCGGTGATGGCGAAATCACCGTGACCGTGCTCGGCGTCAAAGGCAATCAAGTACGTATCGGGGTTAACGCTCCGAAAGAGGTAGCGGTCCATCGCGAGGAAATCTACCTGCGGATCAAGAAAGAGAAGGACGAAGAACCAAGCCTTTAATTTTTATCGTTTTTTATGTTTGCAAACGGGGAAGAACGTGGTTAATATACGCCCCGTGTTGCGGAGAGCTGGCCGAGTGGCCGAAGGCGCTCCCCTGCTAAGGGAGTACACCTCAAAAGGGTGTCGGGGGTTCGAATCCCCCGTTCTCCGCCATTATTTGCTTAGTACGTTGCAATCTGGTTTTTTCGGTAAGTTGTTGAAAATACTCGAAAAAATAGCTTTACATAGAGATTGAACGGCCTATAATGCGCGGCAACAAATGCACTCGTAGCTCAGCTGGATAGAGTACTCGGCTACGAACCGAGCGGTCACAGGTTCGAATCCTGTCGAGTGCACCATTTAAGAGTCAGCTGCAGTAATGCAGGTGATTCGGTTTTAACCAGTTGTGATCTGGTCTAAAAACACAATCTGCACTCGTAGCTCAGCTGGATAGAGTACTCGGCTACGAACCGAGCGGTCACAGGTTCGAATCCTGTCGAGTGCACCATACAAACAAAAAGCCCGCCTAGTGCGGGCTTTTTGCCGTCTGGGGTTTGTGTAGGTTTTATCCCTCGATTCAATCTTTTTCTCCTGCCCATGTGTTTTCCCCTCCGTCTGTGGCGTCGCAGATCATGGACGTTAGCCAATGCTGAGCTTTGACGCGCAAGCACTTGTTCTTTCCAGTTTTTTAACGTTTAAAACTTCCGGGCGGTGTATCATGCGCCCGTCAGCTCCGCCGGGGCTTGTGGAATACCTCCATGGACTTACCCAGTAGTTACTCAGTACCCCGTTTTACCAATCATGAATTGACTGATTGATCCTTCCGGCGTGCCCCGCTGCTGGGAGTGGAGTTCGCCTATGACCGAAGTAGAAGTAAAGAAAACACAAGAAAGCCTGCAGGATCGCCTGGCTCAAGTGATCGAGCTGCTACAGCGCCAGCGCGTGGTCGAAGACCTTACGCACCGCCAGGAAGGTCCGAATCACGACCGCGTTGAAAACCTGGTTCACCGGCAAAACCTGGTCGAGTTGCAACGCAAGCTCGATGACCTGCACTCCGCCGACGTTGCCTATATTCTCGAAGCCCTGCCACTGGATGATCGACTGACCCTTTGGCAGTTGGTCAAGGCTGATCGCGACGGCGATATCCTTCTAGAAGTCTCTGATTCCGTTCGTGAAACCCTGATCGCCGACATGGACGATCATGAGCTCCTGGCTGCTGCCCGGGAGATGGATGCGGACGAACTTGCCGACCTGGCCCCTGAGCTGCCCCGTGACGTCGTCCATGAGTTAATGGAGGCGCTCGACTCGCAGCAGCGTGAGCGCGTGCGTTCGGCGCTGTCTTACGACGAGGATCAGGTTGGCGCGCTGATGGACTTCGAGATGGTCACCATCCGTGAAGACGTCAGCCTGGAAGTGGTGCTCCGTTACCTGCGCCGTCTCAAGGAACTGCCAGGTCATACCGACAAATTGTTTGTGGTCGACTACGAGGGGATTCTCAAGGGCGTACTGCCGATCAAGCGTCTGCTGGTCAACGATCCGGAAAAGAAAGTCGCAGACGTAATGGCCAGTGATCCGGTGAGCTTCCATCCGGATGAGGATGCTTATGATGCCGCCCAAGCGTTTGAGCGTTATGACTTGATCTCCGCGCCGGTTGTCGACAAGAACGGGAAGCTGATTGGTCGTCTGACTATCGATGAGATGGTCGACCTGATTCGTGAGGAAAGCGAAACAGAAGTCCTCAACATGGCGGGCCTGCGTGAAGAGGAAGATATATTTGCCTCGGTATGGCGCTCGCTGCGTAACCGTTGGGCCTGGTTGGCGGTCAACTTGATCACTGCGTTTATCGCCTCGCGAGTGATCGGTCTGTTCGAGGGTTCCATCGAAAAACTGGTGGCGCTGGCGGCGCTGATGCCGATCGTAGCGGGTATCGGCGGTAACTCCGGCAACCAGACCATTACCATGATCGTGCGTGCCATGGCCCTTGATCAGGTAAATACCGGCAACACCTCACGCCTGATGCGCAAAGAACTGGCAGTGGCGCTGATCAATGGCGTCGTCTGGGGTGGGGTGATTGGTATCGTCGCCTACCTGCTGTACGACAGTTGGTCCCTGGGTGTGGTCATGACCGCTGCGATGACTCTAAACCTCCTCCTGGCAGCGCTCATGGGCGTTCTGATTCCTATGACTTTGGCACGTCTTGGGCGTGACCCGGCGATGGGGGCCAGTGTGATGATCACGGCGATGACTGACAGTGGTGGCTTCTTTATCTTCCTGGGGCTGGCGACTATCTTCCTGCTCTGATTCCTTCCGGCGGGGGCAAATCTGCCCCCGTCCACGTCATGCCCTTCCAAATTCCGCGCAAAAAAAAGCCAGCACATGGCTGGCTTCGGCTTTCTGGTGTCAATCAATTGGCTTCTGCGGCTGCCTCGACGTCGTGTGCGATCAGCGAGACCAGGGCGTTTTGCTGGCGATGGGAGAGCTGACGAAAACGCTGCAGCAGTTCGCGTTCGTGCAGTGACAGCTCGGGGCTGTCCAGGCGCATGCTCAACTCTTCACCCAAGGCACCTTCCTGAATAAGGCTCTGTTCCAGGCGTGCGATGATTTCGGAGTTCATGCTGCGATGATGATTGCGAGCCACCTCGGCAATGCGTTCCCGCATTCCGTCTGGCAGACGTACGACGAACTTGTCAGCCGTACGGCTGGAATAAATTGCCTGTTTCAATGGGCGCATATATTTAACCGGTTAGTTCAGGGGAGCGGTTTTTGGAATTGGCCGCAAGATGAGTGTTAAGACAAGGCTCACGACCAAAGTTCAACCCGAATTGCAAAGAGGCCGCATCATGCCTCAGATTTGACATTTCATTGGCGTCAATTCTGTGACAAATATTGAACTGCCTACAGGCTTTATGCCAGCACTGATTTGCGTTTTTGCGGACTGGTTAGAAAACTTTTCGCAATCAGCTGAGGGTGGCGGATCTTCGCCCATGACTGTCCCGCGTCCGATTCGAAGGGCGCACACCCTAAGGAATATGGCCTTTTGCCCGTAAGCTTAAGACTAGTGGCAGTTTGCTTATTTGCTAATGTCAGGCGACATAAGGTAGGGATATCAGCGCAGGACAGGGTCGAATTTGATTCGACGGCCTACGATGAGCGTCAGGAGTAGCAGGGTGCCAAACACAGCGCTGGCGATAAAGGCAGGGGTTTGATCATCCTGGGTCGTTGAGGCCAAGCCGAGCAGTGTGGCGGCGAAAGTGAGGCAAAGTAATAGCCAGGCAAGCTTGGACATGAGCAGCGTTCTCAGAAAACCCAGTGTTCGGAGGCTGGCGCGCCTTGTGCGTCCTGGACCAATCTGACAGGTGACTGCGGCGTGGAGTTCATCACTGCGAGTTGAGGGCGTTGTTGCTGTTGAAGGTAATGCGGGGTCGCTTGGCTGATTTGCGAAGTGTCTTCGGTAGGCGATTGGAATTGGAGCATCACCAAGGCAGTTAATGCCACTGTATTAAGGCCTAGCAGAAGGGCGCTGTTCATGGTGGTCTACTCCGTGGATGCCTGGATCAATTGGTTTTTTGTAATAGAACCATTGCAGATGCCGTGCCAATATTTTATGCCAATAAAATCAATAGGTTAACTTTAGGTTCGGTCTCTTGGGCTTGCAGTTTGCAAGTATGGCATTTTGAAGGCAGTGCAATTTGCACGACCGATGCGTGGTGGCGGGAGGTCGGGTTGCAGTTGGCAATGCCACAAAGTATCTGCCTACAATCAAAAAGCCTGCGGACGACATGACAAAACCAGCCTTGGCCGTTAACATGCTCGCCGATCAACGCATGGCAGGCTTTTTGCGCTGACGGCAGTATTCGTCCCAGTAGCTCAATTGGATAGAGCATCCCCCTCCTAAGGGGAAGGTTGGCCGTTCGAACCGGCCCTGGGACACCATCCATGTTGCTAGCTCCTTGTTGCTAGCTCCTTCTGTTGTCGGTATTCGCCGATTTCGCCACTCAGACATTCCTTCTATATAGCTTTGGTTTATTACAAGCCTGAAGTCGCTTTCTATCGGCTGTCAGGTAGTTGAAGGGGGGGCTGTCAGGTTTTCGCAGGTGGATGATCGGACGATTCTGGCACTTCACCGAAGCGCACCTGTTTTCCTCTATAGGGAAGGGCTAGGAAATCGGGGGCAAATTAACAGTGCCGAAGGAATTTCATCTTTTTTGATTTAATGGCTTGACGCACATGCTGATACCTGTAGAATTCGCCTCCCGCTGATGAGAGATCAGAAGCGCAAGTGGTTGAAGTTGTTGAAGAAATCTTCGAAAGCTTCTGAAAATAATCACTTGACAGCAAATGAGGCTGCTGTAGAATGCGCGCCTCGGTTGAGACGAAAGATCTTAACCAACCGCTCTTTAACAACTGAATCAAGCAATTCGTGTGGGTGCTTGTGGAGTCAG
>NZ_JYLH01000012.1 GCF_001439685.1 Pseudomonas libanensis | reverse complement strand
GAAGCAGCATCTTGAGCAATGCGGCTTTACGTTCGGGTGAATAGTACTTCACAAGCTGTCTCTTTCCGCCCTCGGTATGCTTTTGGGGGTAAACCAGGAGAGGCGACAACTATCCTGACACCGGGGGCCACTCGGCACCTCGCCTAGGCTCGGTGTGCCCGTAATCCGACAGGGATTTGGGGGGCCGCCGCCACGCGCCATCCATGGCGCGGGGCGGCTAAACCGGCATCCCTGCCGGTTTACCCCCCAAATCCCTGTCGAATTCCGGCCAGCGTGGTTTAACGGGGCGCCTGAGATCAAGATCAAGAGCGGCTCGGCTTCGCATCGTGGTTACCGTTGAGCGCTACAGAGTTGTGTAGATACCTATGCCCCGATGAGGGAGTGTCAGTGAGCACATCTGTGACTGACCCAACGCCATCGGGGGCAAGCCCCCTTCCACAAGGGTATGCGCACGTTCAAATTAAAAAATAATCATTTTTATGAATAAAGATATTTATAAATAATGAAATTAGAGAATATTAGCTTATACCAAAACAGCATTATGTTTTTGAAATTCATTCCGTTATGTTTGAGTTCAACAGCCTACCCCTGACCTCGGATGGTACCCAGCGTGATTCAGATTCTGCACGCCTGACCGGGGTAATCCCGCCGCAGCAGAATCGTTGGACGGGAGCTCAACGTATGTTGCCACCTCACACCCCGCGCTTGCCCCACACCTAGCCCAAACCGCGCCAACCCCTGGAACGCCGGCCACGCCGCACCAAGCAGCGTGCCTGCCCGACTTCGCGATTTGGACAAGCTGGGAATGGATATGAAGCACGTTCTACAACCCACCACCGCCCTGGCGTTGACCCTGCTGGCCGCAGCGACACAGGCCCAGGACGACAGCACACTCTCCACCGTCGTGGTCACCGGTAACCGTGGCGCCGAGCAGCGCACGGTCACCAGCAGCCCCGTGCCCATTGATGTGGTCAGCGCCAAGCAATTGCAAAGCACCGGCAAGCCCGGGTTGATGGAAGCATTGAGCGCGGTGATCCCATCGCTGACCCTGCCGGAAAAAACCGGCTGGGACGCCAGTGGTATCGCCCGGGCGCCGAACCTGCGTGGTTTGAGCGCCGCCGAAGTGCTGGTGCTGGTCAACGGCAAGCGCCGCCATACCAGCGCCACCCTGAATATCAACGGTGTCAACACCGGTGCGGCACCGGCCGACCTGGACCTGATCCCCATCAGCGCCATCGACCATGTAGAAGTGCTGCGTGATGGCGCCGCCGCCCAGTACGGTTCCGATGCTATCGCCGGGGTGATCAACGTGATCCTCAAGGCCGACACCAGCGGCACCTCGGTAACGAACGCGGGGCTTGGCTATGACGGCAAGAAGCAGACCGTGCAACAAAGCCTCAACAAGGGCTTCGAGATCGGCAACGGCGGCATCGTGCAGCTGGCCCTGGATGCGCGCAGCCAGAACGACGACAACAAGGCCAGCGCCAACGGCTATAGCTATGAACAAGCCTATGACCTGGCAGGCAAGTCCACCTACGGTGGCTACGGCACGCCCAAGACCAACCTGCTGACCCTGGGCTACAACGCCGAGCTGCCGATGGACGACAGTTTCAGCCTGTACTCTTTCACCACCTACTCGCGACGCAAGGCCGAGCAGGGCCAGAACTTCCGCTTGCCGACCATCACCAACACCATCACCACCGGGCCCAACGGCTACCCGGCCGGGTACACCCCGACCTGGTACATCGACGAGGACGATTTCCAGGCGGCGTTCGGTGGCAAGGGCAGCGTGGGCGAGTGGGACTGGGACCTGTCCACCACCTACGGGCGCAACGAGGCGGAGCAGGGCACCACCCACAACCAGAACCCGTCCCTGGGCGAGGCCACGCCGAACAGCTTCACCTCCGGCACCTGGATTTCCACCGAGTTGACCACCAACCTGGACTTCAAGCGCGGCTTCGATATCGGCCTGCAAAAGCCCTTGGACCTGTCCTATGGCTTCGAGCATCGGCGCGATACCTATGAGGTGCAGGCCGGTGACTACGCATCCTATGCCAACGGCGGCTACTGCGTGGCACCGGGTAATTGTGCGTCCTCCGGAGCCCAGGTCACCAACGGCATTTCTCCGCAGGAACAAAGCAGCGCCTCGCGCAACAGCCTGGCCGGCTATGTGGACGTGGGTTTCAACCCCTTGCCGGATTGGTACGTCGGCACCGCCCTGCGCTATGAGCATTACAACCAAGGCGTGGGCGCTACCCGCAGCGGCAAGTTGACCACCCGCTACGACTTCACGCCGCAGTTCGCGGTGCGTGCCACGGTGAGTAATGGCTTTCGTGCGCCGTCTCTGGCCAACAGTTTGTTCAGTGCGCGCTCTACCACCTACGGCGTGGTGGACGGGGTGTACCAGTCGATCAACTACGGCGTGCTGCCAGTGGGTTCGGCGGCGGCCAAGGCGTTGGGCGCCGAAGAACTCAAGCCCGAGCGCTCGACCAATTTCAGCCTCGGCTTGACCCTGACTCCCACCGACCGCCTGAGCTTCACCGCCGATGCCTACGTGATCAACCTGCGCGACCGCATCACCCTCACCGGCACCTTGCTCGGCCCGCAAGTCACCCAGGTGCTGCAGAACAATGGCGTCAACTCCACCTCCGGCGGCCAGTACTTTATCAACGGCGCCGATACCCGCACCAAGGGCCTGGACCTGGTCAGCAGCTACAACCAGGACCTGGGCACGTTCGGCGCCCTGAAATGGACCGCCGCGTTCAACTGGAACCAGACCCGGATTCTCAATTACAAGCAATCCACCAACATCCTCGGCACCTCCTACGAGCTGATGGACCGCGAGGCCCGCAACCTGATCACCGGCGTGCAGCCCACTACCAAGCTGATCCTCGGCGGCGACTGGAGCATCGGGCGCTTGAACCTCAACCTGGCCCTGACCCGCTACGGTTCCTACAAGGAAGTCAATTCATCGGCCAACCGCGACCTGGACCGGGTCTACAGCGCCAAATGGATCACCGACCTCGACCTTGGCTACAACCTCACCCAAGACCTGAACATCGCCATCGGCGCCAAGAACCTGTTCGACCAGTACCCCAAGAAGCAAGGGGTGCCAAGCAGCACCATGGTCGCCAGCTACGGCACCTATTCGCCCTACGGTTTTACCGGCGGGTACTACTACACCCGGCTGACTTACGCCTTCTAAGGCCTGCGAGGAATAGCACATGCCCATTGCCGCCAAACCCTACGACCTGCTCGATGAGGTCAGCGCCCAACCGCTGCGCCAGCGCCGTGTCTCGACGCCGATCAAGGCTCTGCAAGTAGTGCCTGCCCGGCATCCCTGGCGCTGGGCCGGGTCGGTCTTCGCCGCGCTGGTGCTGCTCGCCATCGTGCATTCCCTGGCCACCAACCCGCGCTGGGAGTGGGGCGTGTTCAGCCAGTGGTTCTTCTCGCCGTCAGTGCTGCGTGGGCTGGGGCAGACGCTGTTGCTGACGCTGCTGAGCACTGTGTTCAGCGTCATTCTTGGCACGGCGCTGGCCTTGGCGCGGCTGTCGGGTTCGCCCTTGCTGGCCGCATTGGCCTGGGGCTATATCTGGTTTTTCCGCTCGATGCCGGCGCTGCTGGTACTGATCATCCTCTACAACTTTGCCTACCTGTATGACCACATCGTGCTCGGTCTGCCGTTCACCGACCTGGTGTTTGCGCAATGGTCGACGGTGGATGTGCTCAGCCAATTCACCGTAGCGGTACTGGGCTTGAGCCTGATGCAGGCGGCCTACGCGGCGGAGATCATTCGCGGTGGCCTGATCGGCGTGGAGGCCGGCCAGCATGAAGCGGCGGCGGCCCTGGGGTTGCCGGCCTCGCGGCGTATCTTTCGCATCATCCTGCCCCAGGCACTGCGCTCGATCCTGCCGTCGGGGTTCAATGAAATCATCGGCCTGGTCAAGGGCACCTCCATCGTCTACGTGCTGGCCTTGCCCGAGCTGTTCTATACCGTGCAGGTCATCTACAACCGCACCCAGGCGGTGATCCCACTGCTGATCGTCGCCACCGTCTGGTACCTGATCATCACCACCGTGCTCACCAGCGCCCAATACTACGTCGAACGCCACTTCGCCCGCGGCACCGCCCGGGTGCTGCCACCCACACCGTTGCAGCGCCTGCGCCGCTGGTTCAAGGAGAAGGCCCATGGCTGAAGCACGCGCCGGGCGCATCCAGATCCAGGGCGTGGGCAAGCGCTTTGGCAACCAGCAGGTGCTCGATAACATCGACCTGACCATCGACCCCGGCAAGGTCACGGTGATCCTCGGGCCGTCCGGCTCGGGCAAGTCCACCCTGCTGCGCACCATCAACCACCTGGAGAAGATCGACAGCGGGCATATCACCATCGACGGTGAATACGTCGGCTATCGGCGCAAGGGCGACCTGCTGTTCGAACTCAAGGAACGCGAGATCCTCAAGCGTCGTATCGACGTGGGTTTTGTGTTCCAGAACTTCAACCTGTTCCCGCACCTGACCGCCTGGGAAAACATCGCCGAAGCGCCGTTGGCCCATAAACGCTGGAGCAAGGCCCAAGCCCACTTCAAGGCTGCCGAGTTGCTGGCCAAGGTCGGCCTGGCAGACAAGGCCGACGCTTACCCGCGCCAGCTCTCCGGTGGGCAACAACAGCGCGTCGCCATTGCCCGCGCCCTGGCGCTGGACCCCAAGGTGCTGCTGTTCGACGAGCCCACCTCGGCCCTCGACCCTGAGCTGGTGGGCGAGGTGCTGGACGTGATCAAGGGCCTGACCCGGCTGGGCGTGACCCTGGTAATCGTCACCCACGAGATCGGTTTTGCCCGCGAGGTTGCCGACCACGTGGTGTTTCTTTGCGATGGCCAACTCATCGAAGAAGGCCCGCCCGAACAGATCCTGCGCCAACCCCGCCATCCCCGCACCCAGGCCTTTCTCGGCAAGGTGCTTTAGTTCAAGGAGTGACTGCCCATGTTCATCAACACCACCCGCGTGGCCTTGCTGGCGCTTGCCGCCAGCACCGCGCAATACGCCTTCGCCGTGCAACAGGTCGACCTCAGCCCCGACCGCCCGCGCATCCATGTGCCGCGCAATGAAGCGGCCATCGCGCAGATCCCGCCGGGCTTCAAGTTCGCCCAGCCGGGCAAGTTCACCGTGGCCGTGTCCGGCGTGGCCGGGCCGCCCCTGGCGCTGCTCGCCAGTGACGATAAGACCACCATCGGCAGCGAAGCCGACACCGCACAACTGATCGCCGACAGCCTCGGCCTGCAACTCAACGTGGTACAGACCAGTTGGGAGGATTGGCCCCTGGGCGTCAGCTCGGGCAAATACGACGTGGTGATCAGTAACGTCACTGTCACCGAGGCACGCAAAAAGCGTTTTGACTTCGCCACCTACCGCCAGGATGTGCTCGGCTTTTACGTCAAGAGCACCAGCAAGATCACTGAGATCAAGCAGGCAGCGGACATTGCCGGGTTGAAAATCATCGTCGGCTCCGGCACCAACCAGGAAAAGGTCCTGCTGGCCTGGAACGAGGCCAATGAAAAAGCCGGCCTCAAGCCTGCGCTGTTGCAGTACTTCGACGACCAGGCCGCCGCGCAACTGGCGGTGCAGTCAGGGCGCAGCGACGCGCTGTTCGGGCCGGACTCGGTGTACGCCTATTCGGCGGCGATCACCGGCGGTATCAAGCGCGTCGGCACCGTCAACGGTGGCTGGCCGCTGCAGGCCGATATCGCCGTGACCACGCGCAAGGACAACGGCCTGGTCGAGCCGATCCACACCGCCTTGCAAGGCGCGATTGCCGGTGGTCAATACGAACAGGTCTTGCAGCGCTGGGGCCTGGATGTGGAGCGGGTCGACCAATCGCTGATCAACCCGCCAGGGCTGCCGGACTAAGGAGGTTTGGACATGGGACTGACACGACGTGAAGCGTTGTCGAGCATTGCTGCGGTGGGCGGTGAAAAGGCCGTCAAGGATGCATTGGCGGTGTTGGGCCTGGGCCCATCCTCCCACCGCCGGCCGCAACCGCTGAAACTCAAGGACGGCCTGGGGCAGGGCACCCGCGTGCTGGTACTGGGCGCCGGGATTGCCGGGCTGGTCACGGCACTGGAACTGAGCCGCGCCGGCTTCAATGTGCATGTGCTCGAAGCCCGTGAGCGTGTGGGTGGCCGCACCTGGACCCTGCGCCACGGTGACCGAGTGGACTACAAGGATGGCCGCTCGCAGACCGTGGGGTTTGATCCGGGCCAGTATTTCAACGCCGGCCCTGCGCGCATTCCCAGCCAGCACCGCACGATCCTCGACTATTGCAGTGAGCTGGGCGTGCCCTTGGAAGTGCTGGTCAACAGCAGCCATGGCGCCCAGGTGCGGCCGGACCTCAACCAGCCGGCGTTCAGCGTCGGCCAGGCGCTCAACGATACCCGTGGGCATCTGTCCGGGCTGTTGGCCAAGGCGGTGCAGCGTGACGCCCTCGATGATGTGCTGAGCGGCGAAGAGCGCACGCGCTTGCTGGGTTTCCTGCAGGTGTATGGCGACCTGTCCCAGGAGCTGGCCTTCGAGGGCACCCTGCGTTCGGGGCACCTGGAATCCGCCGCCCACCCTGGCGCCTTGCCCGCCCGTCGTAGCCCGCTGGGGTTGGAGCGCTTGCTGCACCCGGAACTCTGGGGCGCCTTGCTGCACACCGAATTCCCGGAATTCTCTGCCACCATGTTCCAGCCGGTGGGCGGCATGGACCGTATCACCGATGCCTTTTACCGTCGCGTGCACGAGCAGGTGCAACTGGGCGCCCAAGTGCGGCAGATCCGTCAGTTGGAGGACGGTGTGGCGGTGACCTATCACGACCAGCACAGCGGCCGTGAGGAAGTAGTGCGCGCTGATTACCTGGTTTCGACCTTGCCGCTGCCATTGCTGGCCAAGCTCGATACGGATTTCAGCGAGCCGATCAAGGCCGCGTTGCGCAGCACCCGCAGCGACCAGGCGACCAAGGTGGCATGGCAATCCCCGCGCTTCTGGGAAACCGATTACCGCACCTACGGCGGCCTGTCGTGGATCGACCACCCGGCGCGCCTGCTCTGGTATCCCAGCAACGACCTCAACACCCGCGACGGTGTGCTGGTGGCTGGTTATGTGACGGGGGAGGGCGCCGACGTGTTTGGCGCTCGACCTCTCGATAAGCAGTACGCCACTTCGAGGGAGGCCGTGGAGCTGTTGCATCCGGGTTATTCCAGGCACCTGCGTAATCCGCTGGCGGTCTCGTGGGAACAGGTCCCCTACAGCGAAGGCCCATGGCTGCAACGCGAACATTTCCCCGCCGAGGCCAGTGCCTTGCTCGAGCGGCCCCACGGTCGCGTGTATTTCGCCGGTGATGGACTGGTGCAAAGCGGCGTGGGGATCTGGCAGGAATCAGCGGCGAACTCTGCGCGTCATGTGGTCGCGCAACTGGCCGAACGGGTCACCCAACAACGACAGATCGCGGCCCTGGCCGCCTCTTAAGGAGTAACACCATGAGCGACAGCATCCAACGCACCAGCGTCGGCGACTTTCCCATCTCGCAAACCGTCACCGTGCCGGCCTCCGCCAGCCTGGTATTCGTCAGTGGCACGCTGCCGGACCTCGTCGACCCGAGCGTGCCTGGGGTTTTTGGCGATACCGAAGTGCAGACTGTTTCGGTGTTCAACAAATTGCGCCAGATCCTGAGCCAACACGACCTGGACCTGGGCGATATCGTGCAGTTGCGGGTGTTTCTGGTCGGCACCGAAGAAACCGACGGCAAACTGGATTTTGCCGGGTTGCAGCGTGGGTATACGCAGTACTTCGGCACGCCGCAGCAACCGAACAAACCGGCGCGGACAGCGTTGCAAGTGGTGGCGTTGCCGCTGCCGGGGGCGTTAGTGGAGGTGGAGGCGATTGCCGCTCGGGTGTTGTGATCAAACCCGTTACTCGGCGGCGTGAAGCCTTTGCTCTGTCGCTTGATCGATCAATGCCCGCAACGCTTCGAACAAGGGTTCGGCATCCGTGTGTTTTTTGCCGTAGGCCAGGTTGAAGGCGTAGTCGAAATCGGGAGGGTTCAGCCCCTGGGTGTGCTGCAGCAGGGTCTCCAGTTTGTCCATGGCCTTGACGGCTTTTGCTTCTGGCGAGAGCACGTTCTCGTAGTCATCCCACAACGTCAGGATCTCGGTTTTCAGGGGGCTGTCCAGGGACTGGGCCAACAGCAGCAGGTCGAGTCGCTCCTGTTCGCCCTTGTTGGGAAAGGCCGCCTGGCTGACCGCCGGGATATCGCCGTGGATGGCCTCGCCCAAATCATGGATAACGCACATCTTGAGGATTTTCAGCAGGTCCAGGCCGGGCAGCTGATCGGCGAACACCATCGCCATCAGACACAGGCGCCAACTGTGTTCGGCCGTGCTTTCAGTGCGACCCGAAGCCGTGTGGGCACTTCTGAGCACATCCTTGAGTTTTTCCGCTTCGCGCAGGAAATCGAGACGGCCTTTGATTTTTTCCAGGTCCATGATGCTGCCCCACAAGGTCGATTATGCAGCTAAGCCTAGGTGCGCAAGCGCAGATCGTCCACGCATAAAATATGCGCGGTGGGCTTTCAGAGTGTCTCGACCAGGCGCGCGGCGCTGCCATCGCTCAGGGTCATGCGTGTCCAGCGGCACAGGCTTGGGCGTATCGGCACGAGGCTGGAATCGTTGCTTCCAGTGGTAAATTCAAGGGCCGGGGGGGCCTGGGTTTCGCGCCAGCCGCTGTGCTCCAGGCTGGCTTCGATCAGCTGGATTTCCTCGGTTGCAAAGCGCCACAGCGACTGGCCCATAAGGTCGGTGAGCGGGCTGGTGAATTGGAATGCGCGGGAGGGCGAGCATGCGAGCAGGCGGTGCGTCAGGTCGCACACCAAGTGCATCGCTTGCGAACTCTCACTGACCAGCCGGGCCAATGCCTGGTCGGCGGCTGCATCAAGCCGGGCTGCCAACAACTGTTCAAGCTGTTGGTGCGCAGCCGGATCCATCGCTTGTACGCCACTTTCCCAGCGCGAAATAGTCGATTGCGTGACGTTGAATAGCTGCGCCGCATGGCTTTGCTTGACGCGGTGCAGCAAACGCCATCGCCGCAGCGCAATACCGGGCAGCGCAGGCTTGAGCAAGGAGTGAGGCATTTGCGGTTCCTGAGCCGGCGGGTGAATGACGAGTGTGATGATATGAGGGCCGCGGTGCAAATGAGTGGGATGAACGGCCCTCGGGTTGATCGCTCCTGCTACTGATTCAACGCAGACCCAATGTGGGAGGGGGCTTGCCCCCGATAGCGGATTGTCAGTCACTGCATGTGTGACTGATCCATTGCTATCGGGAGCAAGCCCCCTCCCACATGACTACTCCCTATTCCTGCAACAACAACACCTGCTGCTTGAGCCTGCGCTTTTGCGCAAACGGCAACGTCTCATCATCCCCGTACGGCGCGCTGTACCAATTGCCGTAGCTCGGGTTGGGCAGCAGGAACCAGCGTTGCCCCAGCCAGTTCACATAGGGTTCGACGGCCTTGCGCTGCGCAGCCAGGGTGTTGTGTTCGGCCTGCACGAAATCTCCCAGGGAGTCACCGGCCATCAACAGCACACGTGCCTGGCTGGCGACCCACTGGCGGCGGCAGTTCTTGCCGTAGCCGGCGCTTTCGCAGTGGCCGGTAGGCGTGCTGGCCGCCAGGATCTGTTCATTGCTCTCAATCGGAAAGCCGCGTAAACGCAGGTTTTTGGCCGTGGCCGCGACCTGGCTGTGTTCGCGGTTGGTGAGGTAATACACCTTGATCCCTTTTTGCCTGGCCGCCTGCAGGAACGCCACGGAACCTGGCAGTGCCTGGGCCTTGGCCTGCTCCACCCAGGTGTTCCAGCGGTCATAGGAATACACCTGGTTATTGATAATGTCGCGGGCGTTGAGCGGCACGTTGTCCAGCAAGGTTTCGTCGATATCCACCACCACCGCCGGTGGCAGGCCGGTCAGCTTGCGTGCAGGCAAAGGCAGTGCGTCCCAGCTCGGGTCGGCCAGCGCAACATCGAGTTGGCGGGTGGCGTTGGCGAAGAGCTGGCGGTAGATCAGCTCGTGCTCGATGGACGTCTGGGTCCACAGCACGGCGTCGAGTTGGTCGTTGGCCGGCGGGTGTTGCTGGCAGCCCGCAAGGGCCGTGGTGAGCAAGCAGAGGCTGGCGAGGAACAGGGTGCGCATGGGGCTGGGTCTCGAAGATCGTGGGGCGTGGTCAGCACAGTAGTCTAATTCACGGCGTGCAATTCATTGCGATTTCAGAATCTTCTTAGAACCACGCCTTAGTCTGGCGGTCATGAACGACGGCAGCGCACAATTGCAAATCAACCTTGCCCATCGCCCTTGCGATCGATCCAATGGGTCTTGATGCCCTTGGCCCAGGCCACTGTATAAAAACAGCTGAGCAAGACGATGCCCCACTGCTCGGCATTGATCGACGACCAGAACCAGAACGGCTGGCCGGCCATGCCGAACAGGCACGCATAGCGGCGCACCTTCAAGCGTTTGCTCTGGCTGAACCAGATAGCGACGACGCCGAGGGCGGCGATCATGATTTGCGCGATCAAAGCCAGACTCCTTTGCCGGGGGCGTTTTGTTCAAAGGTGGGGAGGGCGTGTTCCCACCTTTGAACTGCACTGTTATTTGTCCTTGCGCGCATCCATGGTCTTTTGATGCTCGGCCAGGAACGGCTGTTCCGCAGGATCAAAACGATCGATCCCGGCGGTAAAGCGATGCCAATAGGGATACAACGGCTGACGACGGGTGACCGCCTCGATGCGTGACGATTGTGCTTCGGTCAGCTTCAGCTCAGTGGCGGCGAGGTTGTCGCGCAGGTGCTCTTCGGTACGCGCCCCGACGATCAGCGAGGTGATTCCCGGGCGATCCTTGAGCCAGGCCAGGCAGGTGCGGGCGACCGAGACGCCATGCTCGTCACCGACGGCGGCGAGGGTCTCGATAATGTCCAGGGCGCGCTCCTGGTCATGCACATAGGGTTCCGGCCAGCCGCTGCCCTGGCGCGTATTTGCCGGCGGCTTGTGCCCGCGGCGGGTCGTGCCGGTCAGCAGGCCTTCGCCCATCGGGCCCCATACCAAAGTACCGACGTGCTGATCCAAGGCCAACGGTAGCAATTCGTACTCGGCTTCACGGGATTCCGGGGTGTAGTAGATCTGCTGGGTGATGGGCTTGAGCATGCCGTGCAGCTCAGCCTTGCCCAGGGTTTTCATCATCTGCCAGGCGGTGAAGTTGCTGGTGCCGAAGTAGCGGATCTTGCCCGAACCGACCAACAGGCGCAGGGCTTCGAGAGTCTCTTCGATCGGTGTCATGCCGTCCCAGTTATGCAGTTGGTACAGGTCGATATGGTCGGTACCCAAACGCTTCAAACTCGCTTCGCAGGCGCGGATCAGGTGATAGCGCGATGAGCCGGAATTGTTCGGGTTGCTGTCCACCGGGCTGCGGCCCTTGGTCGCCAGCAGGATATCGTTGCGCTTGTCACCTAGGGCCTTGCCGACCACCTCTTCGGCCAGGCCGTGGGAGTAGAGGTCGGCGGTGTCGACCATATTCACTCCGGCATCGAACGCGATATCGAACATGCGCTTGGCCAGGGGCACGTCCACCGCGCCGCATTTTTCGAACTCCGCACGACCGCCAAAGGGCACGGTGCCCAGGATGATTTCCGAGACCAGCAGGCCGGAATGACCCAGTTGTCGGTATTGCATGTCGCCTCCTACTTAACGTTGCACGTGAAGGTGTGAACGATGGGGAGGGCGATAGTTTGAATTTTTTTCATGAAATTGCGACGCCGGCGCCGAGAATTTTGAACAGGTGATTGTTTCGCCTAATGAAATGCTGGATTGTAAATCCTGGTCATTCCGCCGACTGAGGCGGCAGTGGAATATGCCTGGCGTCGATACCCATTCTTTTGGAGCCTTTCATGACCCAGCCTGCAATCAAACTGTATGGTTTTCTCTTATCCGGCCACTCCCACCGGGTCGAGCTGATGCTATCCCTGCTGGGCCTGCCCACTGAATTTATCCTGGTGGACCTCAAACAAGGTGCGCATAAAACGCCCGAATTCATCGCCAACCTCAACCACTTCGGCCAGGTGCCGGTGATCGACGACGGCGGCACTGTGTTGGCCGACTCCAACGCGATTCTGGTCTACCTTGCCAGTACCTATGGCAAAGGGCAGTGGCTGCCAAGCGATCCCATCGGCCAAGCGCGGGTCCAACGCTGGCTCTCGGCCGCCGCCGGTCAACTCCATGCCGGGCCCGCCACGGCGCGCTTGGCCACAGTGTTTGGCGCCGAGGTGGATACCGTCAGCGCAATCAACCGAGCCCATGCACTGCTGAACGTGATGGAGCAGCAGCTGGGCGAGAGCCGCTTTCTGGCTGGTGATCAGCCAAGCATTGCCGATATCGCGTTCTACACCTACGTGGCCCATGCGCCGGAAGGCAACGTATCGCTGGCCGACTACCCTAAGGTGCGTGCCTGGCTTGCCAGCATCGAAGCCTTGCCGGGGTTTGTCGCTATGCCGCGCACGGCGGTGGGGCTGCAATCACAGTAACGATCAAGGGATGACGATGGACCGATTTCATGAAATGCAGGTGTTCCTGGCGGTGGCCGAGGAGGAGGGGTTTGCGGCTGCGGCGCGCCGCCTGAAAACCTCGCCACCCAGCGTGACCCGCGCCATTGCTGCCATGGAGCAGCGCATCGGTACGCAACTGCTGTCGCGCACCACGCGCAGCCTGCACCTGACCGATGCCGGCCAGCGTTACCTGGAAGATTGCCGACGCATTCTCGCCGAACTGGAAGAGGCCGAGGAAGCGGCAGCGGGCAGTCACTCCATCCCTGGCGGCCACCTGACAGTGACCGCACCGGTGCTGTTTGGCGAGTTGTATGTGGCGCCTGTGCTGGGGGAGTACCTCGACCAGTTCCCCCTGGTGAACATCAGTGCCTTGCTGGTCGACCGTGTGGTCAACCTTGCCGATGAAGGCGTCGATGTGGCGGTGCGTATCGGCCATCTGCACGAACCCGGGCAGCAGGCGATCAAGGTCGGCGAAGTGCGCCGGGTGGTGTGCGCATCGCCGGCTTATCTGGACCAACATGGGCGCCCGCAGCGGCCTGAGCAATTGCGGGAAGCCAAGATTGTCACCTCATCGTCCAGCCAACTGGTCAGTGAGTGGACGTTCGTCGACGCCGGGCGGCCGCTGAAGATAGCCATTGAGCCGCGTCTGAGCGTTACGGCGAACAATGCCGCAATCAACCTGGCGCGCCTGGGCTGGGGCATGACCCGTGTGCTGTCGTATCAAGTGGCGGCAGCGGTGGCGGCGGGTGAGCTGGAGCTGGTGCTGGAGGCTTTCGAACCGGCACCGCTGCCGATCCACGTGGTGTTCCAGCAAAACGGCCGCATACCGGCCAAGGTCAACAGCTTTGTGGATTTTCTCAGCCATCACCTCGGGCAGGACCCGGCCCTGAACCCGGCGACGAAGCGGCGCACCTGATGGAGCGCTTTCGCGATATGCAGTTGTTTGCCGCGCTGGCCGGGCAACCCAGCCTGGCCTCGGCGGCACGCCATGCCCAGGTCTCCGGCCCGACCCTGGTACGTGCGGTTGCGCGCCTGGAGGCACGCCTGCGGGTGGTGTTGCTGCAACGCAGCACACGCGGGGTCAACCTCACCGACGCAGGCCAGGCTTACCTTGCCGACTGCGTGCGCCTGTTGGGCGCGGTGGACGCGGCCGAAGCCTCGGCCAACGGCGCCCATGTGCACGCCCAGGGCAACCTGCGGATATGCCTGCCGTTGTTGTTCAGTCGCTATGTGATGGCGCCGCTGCTGGCTGGCTATATGGATCGCTACCCGGCGGTGCGTGTCATCGCCCATTACCACGACTATTACCCCAACCTGCACGAAGAGGGGTTTGACGTGGCGGTGTGGGTGGGTGAGCTGCCCAACTCGTCGCTGATTGCACGGCAGGTCGGCCAGGTGCGCACCCTGCTGTGCGCCAGCCCCATGTATTTAGCGGCCAGGGGCGAGCCCCGGCATCCGGCTGACCTCAAGCAACATCACCTGATTGCCAGCGCCGAAGCGGTGCATTGGGGTTTCCCCCACTACGCCCTCAAGGCCCGCGCACGCCTCAGTTGCGCCACGGTGCAAGGCGCGATCAATGCGGCGGTGCAGGGCGCGGGGGTGATTCGTTGCCTGAGCTATCCGGTTCACGATCACTTGATGAGTGACCGACTGCGCCGTGTCTTGCCGGCTTTTGAACTGCCGCCGCTGCCAGTGCATGTGATCTACCGCGAAGGCCGCCATGCGCCGATGCGCGTGCGCAGTTTTGTCGACTACTGCGTCACCGCGTTGCGCGAACATCCGGCATTTCAGTTGGCGTAATAGTGGATTGCCCAAGGTGGGCATTCTCTGCATGGTTGGGTAGGCGCAGCATCCGGTTATCCAACCAGAGGTGATCGCCATGTACTCGATCGAACAATCCCCTTGGCATGCCGGCGAACGGCAATTGCAGGAAAGTGCCGGCGTCGCCGAACGCATGGCCATGATCGGGCCGAAGGTCATTCGTGATCATTTGCCCGAGCAGCATCGTGATTTTTATCCTTTGTTGCCTTACCTCGTTCTGGGTGTGGTGGATGAACAGGGCATTCCCTGGGCGACGATGCTGGAGGGCGCGCCAGGGTTTGCCCATTCACCGGATTCGCAGACGTTGCAGATCGACAGCCTGCCGTCCAAAAGCGATCCCGCCTCGGCTGGCGTCACTCATGGCGCGTCTGTTGGCTTGCTGGGCATCGACCTGGGCACCCGGCGTCGCAACCGCATGAACGGTCGGATCGGAGCGCTGGGTCATGACGGCTTTGCGGTTGATGTGGTGCACACTTTCGGCAACTGCCCCAAGTACATCCAACTGCGGCCCGTCGCTGGGGTTGCGCGCAAACCTGGCGATACAGCCGAGCGCAGCACCAGCCTGGACGATGCCGCACAAGCGCTGGTCCGCAACGCCGACACCTTCTTCGTCGCCAGCTATGTTGACCAGCACGGCGAACGCTCGGTGGACGTGTCCCATCGCGGCGGCAACACGGGGTTTGTGCGGGTAGAAGGCAACGTGCTGACCGTCCCCGATTTTGCCGGCAACCTGTTCTTCAACACCCTCGGTAACCTGCAAGCCAACCCGGTGGCGGGGCTGCTGTTTGTCGATTTTGAAACCGGCGACGTGTTGCAAGTGGCGGGGCGTACATCGTTGATTCTTGGCGGGCCGCAAGTGGCCGAGTTCGAGGGCGCGCAGCGCTTGTGGACAGTGACGGTGGAGCACGTGGTCCGCCGTCCGGCAGCCTTGGCATTGCGCTGGCAGTTCGCGGAGTTTTCGCCGCACAGCCTGGCGATGGGTACCTGGTAGCCGGACACCCGCTCCCAGGCACAGCCAGATCAAATGTGGGAGGGGGCTTGCCCCCGATGAGGTAGTGTCAGTAGACACATCTGTGACTGACCCACCGCCATCGGGGGCAAGCCCCCTCCCACAGGGGAACGTCATTGCTTGTTGAATTTGCGTTTTTTCATCAGGCCACCGGGCATTCCCGGTTCAGCGCTTCATCGACCAGCAACTGCGCAATCTCAATCATCTGCACCACCGCCAGCACGTGCTTGCGGCTCTGACCATCGAGCTGTTCGGCACAGTCGTAGGCACAGACAGTCGCTGACTCCAGCATTTCGCTGGCATTGCTCAAGGCGGCTTCAGTGCTGAGCCCGGGGCGGACGGTGAAGATGACATCGGGGGGGAGCTGAGGGTTGTCATCCGAGGTGGATGGCGGGGGATTGGGTGTGACTTTTTTCATGGCGAAGCTCCTATGAGTGAGCACCTCCATTTCGCTACCACACGAAGTAAGGAGGCGACTGTACACGGGGTGGTAGACCGGTCATAGAAACCCGGCAGGCCGAAGCCTCCCATGCACAGCCGCCACAAAGCAGCCCGCACAAAAAAACGCCCTTGAGCGTTTTGGGGTCTATGAAAGAACTGGGCTACCACACCCCATTCGCTGATTTTGCAGCGACCCGCGAAGGTTAGCGGCGAGACTCATCGGACGCAACCCGAAGTTTGTGTAAGAGCGGTCTGATGAACTCACTCCTTGGATCAACGTCAGCGGGTCACTGATGCAATGCAATCCAAATGTGGGAGGGGCGGTGCGACGATTCGACTTGCCCCCGATGGCGGTGGGTCAGTCATAGACGTATTGATTGACACTACCTCATCGGGAGCAAGCCCCCTCCCACAGTGGGGTGTCATTGCTTGTTGAATTTGCGTTTACTCATCAGGCCACCGGACATGCCTGGTTCAGCGCTTCATCCATGAACATGTTGCTGGATGTTGAACCGTCTGATTGAGCAGTTCCTTTGGGTTAGCCTTGTTTTCCTACTGACAAACAAGGATTGGTCATGCAACGAAAGGTCATTAATCCCACGACGGTATTCAATTCGCTGCAATACGGTTTCAGCCAGGCCATGGAAGTGCCGGATGGTCGGCGGATCATGCTTTCCGGGCAGGTCGGCGTGGATGCTCAAGAGCGCACTGTGGGCCCGGGCATTGCCGAGCAGACCGCCACGGCATTGGACAATGTCGAGAAGGTCCTGGCTGAGGTGGGGGGCGATCTGTCCCATGTGATCATGCTGCGGTTGTATATCGTCGAATCTGCCCGGGAGCAGCAGGAACCGATTGCTGAAGCGCTGCGCCAGCGCTTCGCGCATAACCCGCCGCCGTCTTCGTGGATCATGGTCAGTGGGTTGTCGTTGCCGGAATGGTTGATCGAGGTTGAGGCAGAGGCGGTGGTTCCGTTCAGTTAGGCGATCGCTTTTTTGAACGCGGGTAGGGTAAAGCTGCACGCTGAAAACGACAGCTATCTCACTGATGCAATGCAATCCAAATGTGGGAGGGGGCTTGCCCCCGATGGCGTTGGGTCAGTCACAGATGTGTTGGCTGACACTACCTCATCGGGGGCAAGCCCCCTCCCACATTGGGTCCGACGTACACCTGACAGCTAGCAAGTCTGCCCGTGAGGAGCAAGCGTCGCTTGCCCAGATACCGCTGATCATCTGTAGTCAAACTCCGATTACCCCCGTACCATTCGCCCCCCTCGCAGTGACGCGAGGCGCAGCGCCAGGAAGGCTCATCCCATATTTATCCTGACGGCTGCAATCTACTTTTTGCCAGCGTTCAGGATTTGATATGTCTCGCTTCTCCCGGCCTTTGGCCTTGTTCTTGATCACTGCAGCCCTGACGGGTTGCGGTACTCAGCCTGCATCGCTGGTTAGCCAGCCGTTGCAACCTGGCCCCCAGGAGCCAGTCGCTTATGTTGTTGGGTCGATCGGCCCGCAGAGCCTCAGTGCGTCCCCCGCGCCTAATCAGCGTCTGCTGTTTCGCAAGCGTGGTTCGGAGTTTGGTGCCGCGGCGATATGGGTCGGTGCGGGGCGCCAAACCCCTCAGGATGTGAAGGATGCGGCCGGTGCCGCCAGTGTATTTGTGCTGGCGCTCAAGCCTGGGGATTATGAGTTTTATGATTTTCAGTTTTTCTCCAGCAGTTACTCACCGACTCTGGGGACCACCTACACCTCGGTGCAGGCGCGCGAGAAGTTCAACCTGCCACTGCGCCTGAAGGCCGGCAACGCCTATTACCTCGGTGAATTTCGCTCGTTATGCCTTGGCGCTTCCCTGTGTGGCTTCCACTGGCGTGACCAGCAAGGTCGTGACGAGCCGCTTGCGCGCCACTATGTTCCGGGCCTGCCGACCCTGGATTTGCTGCCCCTGGATTATCGCAGCGCCGCCCCTTACATCATCGTGCCTCTGCCAGCCGGCGAGGGCCAGAACACCCTTCACGAGACACGTCCATGAACCGCTTTATGACCCTCGGCGCCCTGGCGCTGCTGACGGGGTGTGCAACCACCCATACGCTGCCTGAGCGTGCATTGCCGGATGGCAAGGAATACCTCAAGCCGATCCACGTCATGATCGATGATCCGCTCAATGCCGCACTCATCCGTAATCAGTTGCGCGAGACCGGGGTGTTTCGCAGTGTCGAAACCGGCAGGGGCAACCCGGGGGATTATTCAGTATGGGTGCGCTACAACATCCAGCGTGATATGCCGCCTTTCCCCTTGGTATTGCTGAGTGCGGCAACCCTGTTTCTAATGCCCCTTTCCGTGACCGTCGACACCACCACCGAGTTTTCCCTGCAGCACGATGGAAAGCAGCTCAAGCAGTACAGCTACCGCAACGTCACCCACAAATACTCCTGGCTGCTGGATGGCCCCGGCGGGATGGAGCTACAGAGCGGTCATCGTGTCGCACGTGCTTTTGCCGAGGATGTACAACGCGACGGCTTGCTGCCCGAGGAGCACGCACAATGATCAGAACTACGCTACTGGCTGCCGTGCTGTTGCTCGGCGGTTGCGGTACCGCCCTCAAACCGTTGGACTACAAGGCAGAACGTGCCTATGTGCCGATGAGCGTCACAATGCCGTCGCCCACGTCGAGGTTTGAACAGCAGACCCAGCGCGAGGTCATCCAGCTGTTGCGTGACACTGGTGCCTTCAGTTTTATGGATGGCGGCTTCAGCAAGACCGGCTACAGCTTGTTGGTCGATCAACGCGGCGGTAAAGGTGCCGGTGCGCTCCCGGCGATACTCGGCGCGCTGACGCTGCTGACCGTGCCGGTGCCCTACACCTATGAGCGCCAGTTGCACGGCTCGCTGTACAAGGACGGGCACTTGCTCAAAACCTATGCCTACAAACGCGGTGGCTGGACGGCCACGACCTGGTATATACCCATGACCGAGCCCCGCAGTGAAAGCGAAATGTTGAGCGACTTGATGCGGGATCTGGACCACGATCGCTTGATTCCTTATCAGTGACAGTTGGGTATTTTAATTAGTCTTAATAGAGGAATTCACGGATGAATTACGCGTTGTTGTTTGGCTTGGATGTGCAACTGTTCTTTTTGGTGGTGGCCTTTGTGTTGGTGATGGCGGTGATTGGTTTCATTCTTGACAAAGACACCACGCCGCAAGTTGTCGTGGCGACCGGCGTTGCGCTGATTTCGATTGCCGCGTGTGCCGTGGTCTCTATCGACGCATTCAATGGGCTGGCGCAGTCACTACACGAAAAAGGCAAAATCAGCGGTGATCTGTTTGACCAGGTGAAACACCGTTCCAACCTGTTCCTGTTTGTTTTCCCGTTTGTAACCGCCGCCATCGGCACGAACCTGATTTCCGACGTGCTGACCAAGAAGTTGCATTATGAAAAAACCTTGGGTCCTGTGGATTTGCTGCAAGGGTGCTGGGAGCTTCTGACAATCCTGTTCGGTGTGGTTATTTTGCCGTTTGTTGCGATTGGCTTGGTGCCCTTCCTGCTGGTCGATACGTGGAAGCGCCACGTCACCCGTTATATGGAAGTCGTTGGCGCAGTAAACCGCCATCTGCAACTCAAGATGCTGAAGGCCGACATCATTTCCAGGAATCTGTTTCGTGGCCCACCAGCCAAACCTGAGCCCTGATTCCGGTCGCCGGCACTCAGTCCTCAATACCGAATCATCACCGACTTAAGCTCGGTGTAATCCTCAATGAACGCACTGCCAAACTCCCGCCCGACGCCCGAAGACCGGCTGCCGCCAAACGGCACTGCCGGGTCGAGCAAGGTGTGCATGTTCACCCACAAGGTGCCCGCCTTAATGGCCGGGATCATGCGCAGGGCCTTGCCCAAATCGTTGGTCCACAGGCTGGCGCTCAACCCGTAAGGCCCGTGGTTCATCATGGCCAGCAGTTCGTCTTCGTCGTCGTAGGGCAGGAAGGTGGCGATGGGGCCGAAGGTTTCTTCGTTGAGCAGGGTGTCGTGCAGGTGGTTGGCGAGGATCACCGTGGGCTCGACATAGCAACCAGGCCGGTCGATAAGGTGGCCGCCGTGGATGATCGTGTTGTTTTCGGCGCGGGCCTGGTTGAAGTAGCCGAGCAGTTTCTGCTGGTGTTGCTGGTGCGTGACCGGGCCGAATTCGGTGTGTTCGTCCAGGGGCGAACCGATGTTCAGGCGGCTCAGGCGCGCCTTGAGTTTTTCCAGCACGGCGTCGATCTGCGAGCGGTGCACGAAGAAGCGTTCGGCCGCCGCGCAGATTTGCCCGGCGTGCAGGAAGCCCGCCTCGATGATGCCGTCCACTGCCTTGTCCACGTCCATGTCACGCAGGAAGCCCGCAGCATTCTTGCCACCCAGCTCCAGGGTTGCACGGGTCAGCCCGGCCCCCATGGCGCTACGGCCGACGGCGATGCCGGTGGGTACTGAACCGGTGAAGGACACTTTATGGGTGCCGGGGTGTTCCACCAGCCCCTTGCCGACATGGCCGCCGCCGGTCAACACATTGAGCACACCCGCCGGTAACCCGGCGTCGATCGCCAGCTCAGCGATGCGCAGCAGGGTCAGCGGCGTGAATTCGCTGGGCTTGATGATGATGCTGCAGCCGGTCACCAGTGCCGAAGCGAGTTTCCAGATGGCGATCATGGTCGAGAAATTCCACGGCACAATGCCAACCACCACGCCCACCGGCTCGCGCAGGGTAAAGGCGGTGTAGCGCTCGCCATTGAACGAAGGCAGCGACGGCGTGAGGGTCTGGCCGCTGAGCTTGGTGGCCCAGCCAGCGTAGTAACGCAGGAAATGCGCGGCCTGGTCGACCTCGAAAGCGCGGGAAATCTGGATGATCTTGCCCGACTGGCAGGTTTCGATCTGCGCCAGTTCTTCACGGTGCTGTTCCAGCAGGTCGGCCAGTTTCAGCAGCACGTTGCCACGGGTGGCGGGAATGGTCTGGGACCACAGTTGGAAACCACGGTTGGCGGACGCGACCGCGGCGTCGATATCCGCCAGGTCTGCGTCGGCCACGTCGGCGATCACCTGGCCGGTGGCGGGGTTGGTCACGCTCAGGCGTGCATCGGCGTGGCTGTGCACACTGGCGCCGTCGATAAACAGCCCATGACGGCGACGCAAAAAGGCTTCGACGTGAGGCAGCAGCGGGATATCGCTCATGGCAGGTTCCTGGCAGTTCACAAAAGAAACCCCGAGGTTAACCAACGCGCAGGCACGCGGCTTGACTGTGCCTGCCAGGTTTTATGCCTGTGCCTGCCGCACCTGTGAAAAGTACAAGCTTGCCTGCCGAATGTGCATTTTGCGCCTGCGTGACCCGTCCGATACTGGCCCTGCATCCCGCGCCGTTCCGCAATCCGGAGCGCCTGCCGGACTTCCAATAATAAGCAGGGCCGTCCATGAAAAAGCCAAACCCGCTCCTCGAAGACCTCAAGCCCCTCTTGCCGGCCATCGCCGCCAATGCCAGCCGCGCCGAACAGCTGCGCCAAGTGCCGGATGAGAATATCGCCTTGCTCAAAAGCATCGGCCTGCACCGCGCCTTTCAGCCCAAGGCGTACGGCGGTCTCGAGCTGTCATTGCCCGAATTCGCCGACTGCATCGCCTTGCTTGCCGGCAGTTGTGCCAGCACCGCCTGGGCCATGAGTTTGTTGTGCACCCACAGCCATCAGCTGGCGTTGTTCTCGGCTCGGTTGCAAGAGGAAATCTGGGGCGCCAACCCGGATGCCACGGCCAGCAGCAGTATTGCACCGTTTGGTCGGGTCACCGAGGGCGAAGGCGGCGTGTACTTCAGCGGCGAGATGGGCTGGAGCAGCGGCTGCGACCATGGCGAGTGGGCGATTGTCGGCTGCCGTCGCCAGAACACCGAAGGCACCCAGGATTACTGCTTTGCCGTGCTGCCGCGCAGTGACTATCAGATCCGCGACGACTGGTTCGCTGCCGGCATGAAAGGCAGCGGCACCAAAACCCTGGTCGTCGACAACGCCTGGGTGCCCGAGCACCGTATCCAGAAGGCCAAGGACATGATGGAGGGCAAGTCCGCAGGCTTTGGCCTCTACCCGGACAGCCAGATTTTCTACGCGCCTTATCGGCCGTATTTCGCCAGTGGTTTCTCCACCGTCAGCCTGGGTGTGGCCGAGCGCATGCTCGATGTGTTCCGCGAAAAAACCAAGACCCGGGTGCGCGCCTACACCGGTGCTGCCGTGGGCGCCGCCACTCCGGCGTTGATGCGCCTGGCCGAGTCCACCCATCAGGTGGCCGCCGCCCGGGCGTTCCTGGAGAAGACCTGGCAGGAACACGCTGAACACAGCGCCGCCCAGCGTTACCCGACGCGCCAGACCCTGGCGTTCTGGCGCACCAACCAGGCCTATGCCACCAAGATGTGCATCGAAGCGGTGGATCGCCTGTTCGCTGCCGCGGGTGGCAATGCCTGGTTCGAACATAACGAGATGCAGCGCCTGTTCCGCGATTCCCATATGACCGGCGCCCATGCCTACACCGACTATGACGTCTGCGCGCAGATCCTCGGCCGTGAGCTGATGGGCCTGGAGCCCGACCCGAGCATGGTGTAGCCGCGTTTTCCCTATAACAATCAGGGCGGCCAATAAAGGCCACCCGGGAGTCTTGCATGTCTGACGTATTCGACCCACGGGCCTTTCGTCGCGCCTTGGGCAATTTCGCCACCGGTGTGACCGTAGTCACCGCCGCCACGGCCTCCGGGCGCAAGGTGGGCGTGACGGCCAACAGTTTCAACTCGGTGTCCCTCGACCCGCCCCTGGTGCTGTGGAGCATCGACAAACGCTCCAACAGCCATGAGGTGTTCGAGGAGGCCAGCCACTTTGCCGTGAATGTGTTGGCGGCTGACCAGGTGCACCTGTCCAACAACTTTGCGCGCCCCCGTGAAGATCGCTTCGCCCTCATCGAGTACGAGCCGGGGGAGGGGGGCTCGCCGGTGTTCGCCGATTGTTCGGCGCGTTTTCACTGTGAGAAATACCAGCAGGTGGACGGCGGCGACCATTGGATCATGATCGGCAAGGTGGTGGCCTTTGATGACTTTGGCCGTGCGCCGCTGCTCTATCATCAGGGCGCTTATGCCGAGGTCCGGGCGCTGCCTCCGTGCGCGCCCGAGGCGGTTTAGAACGGCACGGCGACCACCAGTTGGCTGTAGACATTGGTGCCGTTGCCGCCGACCTGGTTGCCGCCGGTGTCGGCATCTTTGTTGGGTTTGTACAGCCCCAGCAGCGGCGTGATGATCAGGTGTTCATTGACGGCCCATTCGGCATACAGGTCCAGTTCGCGGCCATCCAGGTTCAACTGGCCGCGGGTGCTGACGGTGTTGTAGTCGAAGAACAGCGCGCCGAGGCTGAGGTTCTCCAGCGGCTTGACCTTGAGCGCCACGTGTTGCACCGCTGTGTTGCTGTTGTAGGGGCCGGAATAGTTGCCCGCCACTTCGCCCTGTACCCAGGTGCCATAGCCGCGATTGAAGCCTGAGAACATCGCGTCCCAGTTCTTCGAATAACGGGCGTAGCGGTAGGTCAGGTCGGGCGACCACGGCAGGTTGGCGAAGGTGTAGCCGGCTTCGGCGTACCCAGCGTTCTGCTGGCTGTCGCGACGGTCCTGGCGGGCCAGTTCGAAGGCGAAGTGCGCGTTGTCGATGCCCGCATTGCCGGCGCCACGCACGCTATAGAGGTTCATGCCTTTGCGCTGGCGTTGCAGGTCGGTGGCGAAGCGCTCATCCACATCAATTCCGTGAATATAGGTCAGCCCCAGAGTGCCCGGCGCGGCAGTGTAATCCAGGGTGCCGGCGGCCATTTCGGTGAGGGCCTGGGCGCGGTTGTCGGACTTGATCCACATCAGGCTGCCGTGCACACCGTCCTTGCCGCCCAGGCGAATCACCGCCGTTTTATCGAAGGCATGGCGTGCGGCGATGTAGTAGGCGCCGCCGCGATTGAACTCGCCGTCGCCGACGCCATTGCCCAAGTTGGGGCCGTCGTCGTTAATGATAAAACCATCCCCCAGCATGATGATCTGGCGTCCGAACGACAGGTCCAGGCCATCCTTGCCCAGCGCCGGCAACAACTCGCCAGACCGCCAGCCGGCGAAGGCCTCGTCAAACTTGGTGGTGCGCTCGGTGCCGTTGGTCAACCCGGACGCATCGCCATCGCCCCAGGTGCCGGAACTCACCAGGTTGGCCGTGCCATAGACACCGCCCAGGCTACCCAGGTTTTGCTCGACGCTCAGGCCGTACTTGATAAACGCCTCGCGCCAGGTGGAGCCGCCGCGCCGGCCGTCGTAGTTTTTCGGGCTGTTGAACATCCCATACACAGCGAGGAAGTTTCCCGTGACCTGCGTGTCGGCATCGGCGTACAACTCGACGCCATGAGCTTGCCCGGCCAACAGCGCGACGCCTATGACGACCGCTTGGCGCAGACGGCGGTTTTTCAGTGTGTGCTCCATTGTTATTGTCCCCATCTTGGTTAAGAGTGAGGGCGCATTAGGGCGAGGGGCGTCAAGCCAAGTCTTTGCCATGCGTGCCAGGGAATTGACCCAGGCCGCCAGGTGCTACGCCGTGGCAGGCAGCTACAAAACCAGCGGCAGACAGGGGCAAGACGATCAACGCGGGTGGGGCGCAGAGTGCCGACACACTAAAAAAACCGCTTTCGAGGACCCCACCATGTCGTTCAACGACCGACTCACCGCGCACCTCAACCGAGGCACGGTAGGTTTCCCCACCGCGTTGGCCAGCACCATTGGCCTGATCATGGCCAGCCCGGTGATTCTTACCGCCACCATGGGCTTTGGCATCGGCGGCGGTGCGTTTGCCCTGGCAATGCTGATCGCCGTGGTGATGATGCTGGCCCAGGCGACCACCTTCGCCGAGGCCGCCTCGATGCTGCCCACCACCGGTTCGGTGTACGACTACATCAATTGCGGCATGGGCCGGTTCTTCGCGATCACCGGCACCCTGTCGGCCTATCTGATCGTGCATGTGTTCGCCGGCACCGCCGAAACCATCCTCGCCGGGGTCATGGCCCTGGTGAACTTCGAACACCTCAATACCCTGGCAGAATCGGCCGGCGGCTCATGGCTGCTGGGCGTGGGGTTCGTGATCGCGTTCGGGGTGCTGAACGCCTTCGGGGTCAGCGCCTTTGGCCGCGCAGAGATCATCCTTACGTTTGGCATGTGGACCACCCTGATGGTGTTCGGCGTGCTGGGCTTGATCGCCGCGCCAGCGGTGCAACTGGACGGCTGGTTCGGGGAATCGCTGGTGGGCACTGACCTGGTCACCGTGTTGTCGCTGGTGGGCATGGCGATGTTCATGTTCGTCGGCTGCGAGTTCGTCACCCCGCTGGCGCCGGACCTGCGCCAATCGGCCAAGGCGATGCCACGGGCGATGATGCTCGGGCTGATGGGCGTGGCGACGTGCATGTTTATCTATGGCGCCGCGATGAAACGCCAGGTGGAAAACGTGGTGCTCGACGCCGCGTCCGGCGTGCACCTGCTGGACACGCCCATGGCCATCCCCCGGTTTGCCGAACAGGTGATGGGGCAGATCGGCCCGTTGTGGCTGGGCATTGGCTTCCTGTTCGCCGGCGCTGCAACCATTAATACTCTGATGGCCGGCGTGCCGCGCATCCTCTATGGCATGGCGGTGGATGGCGCGTTACCGAAGGTGTTCACCTACCTGCACCCGCGCTTCAAGACACCGCTGCTGTGCATCCTGGTGGCCATGCTGATCCCGTGCCTGCATGCGCTGTACCTGGGCGGCAACACTGACAACATCATGCACCTGGTGCTGGCGGCGGTGTGCGCGTGGAGTTTTGCCTACCTGCTGGTGACGTTGTCGGTGGTGATCCTGCGCATTCGCCGTCCGGATTTGCCCCGGGCGTACCGTTCGCCGTGGTTCCCGCTGCCGCAGGTCGTGTCGAGCATCGGCATCCTGCTGGGCATGTGGTTTATCACCCCACCCGGCATGAACCCGGCGGATATCTATGTGCCGTTCGGGGTGATGCTTGGCGTAACGGCGACCTACGCGTTGTTCTGGACCCTGGTGGTACAGAAGGTCAACCCCTTCAAGCCCGCCTGCGTCGAGGAGGTGTTGGCCAAGGAATTCAGCCATGAACCGGGACATGCCCATGAGCCTTATAGCGACTTTGCGGCAAAAACTGTTTGAACTGTTCAGCGCTGATCGCGCACCGAGCGGCTATCGACCCGGGGTGACCCTGGCGCGCTTGCGGCGTGATCTTGGCCTGGTAAAACTCGACGTGGATGGGGCGGTATTTGAGCTGGTCGAGCGCACCGAATCGCAGTTGTTAATGCATGTGGTCATGACTGAATTCGTGTTGCAGGTGCCCACATCCACCCCAGGAGCGGGCAGCTTCGAGGTGCACCATGGCGGGGCTATTCGGCGCAATGGCATCCGCGTGCGGCAGCGTTCTGGCAACCAGGCCCTGGGGCGCGAGCTGCAGGCGCGTTTGCTGGCGGACAAAGAGTTATTCGAAGCGCTGATGCCCCTGGATTTCAAGCGCCTGCGCATTGACCTCAAGGGCCAGCAATGGTGCGTGCGCCTGGAGCATATGGGCGGCAGCGAAGTGGTCAACCGCATGCCGGCGTTTCGGCGTTATATCGCTGTAAGCCCGCAGCAACGCAACCATTTACTGGCGGCGTTGGCGGGCATGAAGCGGGTACTGTCGAATCTCTGATTGGCATCATTAGTGCTTCTGCATAGGCCAAACGAGTTGTTGTTGCGTGCATATAGATAACATGTTAACTATTGCGCCAGAACAACAAAAAGAACGCCACTGCGGAGACACCCCATGAGCATCCCACAGCATGCACCCGACGGGCTCGACAGCTGGAACCGCGAACTGCGCGCCGCGTGCGGCCACTTCGACACCGAACTGGCCTTTAACCGTTCGCTGTTTATCGGCGAGATCCACAACCTGCCCCGTGGCCTGGCCATCCTGCGCACCAATGCCGGGCTGATCAAGCGCCTCACGCACCACGCCGACCATGATAACGACCAGGAGTGTTTCCTGGTCAGCCAGCGCAGCGGCTATGCGCAGATCACCCAGAACGGCCAGACCGTGCAACTGGCCCCTGGTGAGATGCTGCTGATGGACTCGGTAGGCTCCATCGAAATCACGCCCTTCGGTTTGATCGAACACGCCTCGTTGTCCCTCTCGCGCACTGAGGTGTGCAAGCACCTGCGCGGCCAGGCGCGGGCCTTTGGCAAGATTTCATCGACCAAGGCCTGTGGGCGCATGTTGCATGTGCTGATGGATCAACTGTGCAAGGACGATACCGAAGACAACGCCACTGAAGTGGAAGCACTGCAAGCGGCCTTCGTCTCACTGTTGGGTTCGGCGCTGGAGCAGGGCGATGAGTGCCACGAAGGTGGGGCCTCGTTGCAGGGCAATAACCTGCGCAGCTATGTGCAAAAAGTCATCGATGAGTCACTGGGCCAACCTGGCCTGAGCCCCATTGGCCTGGCCAACCGCCTGAATATTTCGGTGCGACACCTGTACCGTTTGTTCGAAGAACAGGACGACAGCGTCTGTCGCTATATCCAGCGGGCACGGCTCAAGCGCAGTGCGGACGACTTGACCAACCCGTTCCTGCGCAGTGAATCGATCACCTCGATTGCCTACAAATGGGGTTTTACCGACTCGGCGCATTTCAGCCGGTCGTTCAAGAAGCAGTTCGAGGTATCGCCCAAGGATTTCCGCACCAGCCGGTTGCAGGCGGTGGGGGCATAAAGATTAAGATCATCAAATCGCAGCAGGTCCCCTGTGGGAGCGGGCTTGCTCGCGAAAGGGTTGGATCAGTAACAAATATGTTGACTGATACTCCGCATTCGCGAGCAAGCCCGCTCCCACATTTAGTTCCGGTTTCAGATTTCGGGCAGAGTCGCACCACCATCCACCACCAGCGTCTGCCCGGTGATATAGCCAGCCAGGTCAGAGGCTAGAAACAGCATCGCCCCGGCAATATCCGCCGCCGCGCCAAGGCGCCCCAACGGCACACGGCGGGCAATGCTGTCATTCACGGCCGCATCACCCAGGTTACCCATCGCCGGCGTGGCGATCATGCCCGGCTCCACGCCATTGACCCGCACCTTCAACGGCGCCAGTTCCAGCGCCGCATTACGGATAAACCCGTTCACCCCGGCCTTGGACGCCGCATAGTGGCTCAGCCCCGGATAACCCACCCGATTGCCGGTGACCGAAGACGTCACCAGCACGCAACCCCGGCCTTGCTCGCGAAACATCGGCAGCGCCGCCTGGGTCAGCCAGAACAGCGCCGAGAGGTTCACCGCCAAGGTGCGTTGCAGGATCGCCGGGGTGATGTCGGCAAAGGCTGTCAGCGGGAAATACCCGGCGTTGTGCACCAGGATATCCAGCTGCGCCAAGCCTTGAACGCAGGCGAACACCGCCTCGGCTTGCGTTAGGTCGACAGCCACGGCCTCGACCTGATAGCCCTGCGCGCACAGCTCTGCAGCCACCGTTTCAGCCTGTTCAAGCAAGCGATCGGCAATTACCACTCGCGCACCGCGGTGGGCAAAGGCTTGGACGATGCCCAGGCCAATCCCTTGGGCACCGCCGGTGACCAGCACCACCTGGCCGCTGAAATCCAGGTCATTGGGCATGGGCAGGCTCCAGGCGCGTAAACGCCAGCGTCGGCACGTCGACGATGCTGGACCCACCGTCCGCCACCAAGGTCGCCCCGGTAATGATCGACGCGTCGTCGCTGGCCAGGAAGCGGCATACCTTGGCGATCTCTTCGGCACGGGCGGCGCGGCGCAGGGGCACATCGGCACACACACGCTCGTACGCTTGTTGCAAGGTGTCGCCGTAGGCGTCCATTAACGGCTGCATTTCTGCATCGGCCATCGGCGTGTGCACCCAGCCCGGGCACACCGCGTTGACGCGCACGCCATGGGGCCCATAGTCCCGTGCCAGTGAACGATTGAGCCCGAGCAACGCATGTTTGGCCGTGGTGTAGCCGCACACTTCGGGCCCTGCTGCGAGGGAGGCGATGGAGCCGATCAGCACGATACTGCCGGCGCTTTCCTGCAACAGCGGCAGGCAGGCGCGGGCACTGTAGAACGCGCTGTCCAGGTTGCTGCGCAGCGCCGTTTCCCAAGTGGCCGGGCTGGTCTGGGTGGCGCTGCCCAGGCCATGGCCGCCAGCACAGGCCAGCAGCACATCAATGCGCCCGTAGTGCGCGCGGATCTGCCGGATAAAGCCGTCCCAGGTGTCAGGGCAGGCCGCATCGCCCACCAGGACCAGGCCCCCGGTGACCTGCGCCACCTGCTCCAGTGGCTCACGGCGCCGGCCGATCAGCACCAGCCGGGCGCCTTCCTCGGCGTACAGCTGGGCACAGGCGGCGCCGATGCCGGTGCCGGCCCCGGTGATCACCACCGTGCGCGCCTCAGTCACGGGGATAGTCCGTGTGGTTGAGCACCTGGCAATAGGAGCTGATGGGGAAGTTCGACAGTGCATCGAAGGACGCCCCCGCATAGCCGAAGATCTTGCCGTCGCTGCGGTGCTGTTGCAGGTCGATCAGCACCAGGCCGAGGGTGGGCACGATCTTCTCCTGCCAGACGAACAGGTACAGCTGCTCGGCGATCTTGTAGTAATGGCAGCGGTCGGTGTCGCACAAGCCTTGCTCCACGCCCTTGAGGCATTGCCAGGCGTAGAACCCCGGGTTGAGGTAGATGTGCTCGTAGACCTCGCTGGGGCTGTAGCGGTACAGGTTGCGCAGGCCCACCAGCTCATCGGTCGGCGCATGCAGGCAGTGGCCGTCCTGCCAGGGCCGGTCGAGGCTGCCGTGGAGGAACTCCGCGTGCACCGAGGTCAACGGCTTGCCGGCCAGGGCGCGATGATAGAGCCCTTCATGGGTGTCTGCCTGTTCCGGCAGGCGGCCGATCACGGCGGTAAAGGATGCATTCGGCGTGTCCAGCACCAGGCTGATCGACCAGCTTTGCCCGGCCTCGTGCTTGATGAAGTCCACCAGGTACAGGCCCGGGCGAATCGAGCTGGCGCGGTAGGCGGCGCTGCCGCTGGAGTGGCCGTCGGCGGCGTGCCAGGCCAGGCGTTCTTGCTCGAAACGGTGTTCGATCTGCCAGCCATTGGCGAAGTGCAAAATGAAGGTCTGCCCGGCCAGGTCGGCAAGGTTGGGCAGGATGAATGCCTCGGGTGCAAAACCGTCCGCCAGGGCGCCCACGGTGATCCAGTCAGAAGAAGTGGTCATGGCAATGCTCCCTTAAACGACGGCGAAGTAGTGTTTGACGAAACTCTCGCTGACCACTTCCCACAGCACCGGCGTGCCCTTGGTCACGAACCAGCTGTCACCGGCCTTGTAGCGGGTGGACTGGCCGGTGGACTCATCGGTGAGCACCACTTCGCCGGTGACCACGGTGGCTTGTTCGGCGAAGGGGTAGACCATGCGGAACTTACCCTGGGTGGTGCCGAAGTAGGCGCTGCTGACCGCATCGGTGGGGGCGCCGAAGGTCATCTTGCCGAAGGCGCGTACCTCGCCTTCCAGGATCTGCGAGCCGAGGTCGGCCACGGTGCCCCAGGCATCGAGTTCCGACAGCTGGATGTTGTGTTTGAGGGGAGTAAGGGACATGGCAGTGGTTCCTGATGAGTGAAGAAGTGGATCAACGACGTCCGTTCCAGTAGCCGGACAGTTGGTGCCAGGATTTACCCGCCGTCAGCAGCAAGGGGCGGATCGCGTCCTTGCCGATGATGGTCGGGCGGTGGATCGAGCTGACCAGGTCATAGCGCGCCGAGCCTTCGCTCATGCCTTCGGCCAGCACCTTGCAGATGATGTGGCTGGGGGTGACGCCGAAGCCCGAGTAGCCCTGTACGAAAAACGCATTGCTGCGCCCCGGCAAGGTGCCCACCTGCGGGAACAGGTTGGGGCTGCAGGCCATCGGGCCGCCCCAGGCCAGGTCGATTTTCACGTCCTTGAGGTAGGGGAAAATCTTCAGCATCAGGTGGCGGTTCCAGGCTTTGAGGTCACCGGGAATGTGCTCCACCAAAGGCGTGGCTGCGCCGAACAGCAGGCGGTTCTCGTTGGTCACACGGTAGTAGTCGATCACCGGGCGGATGTCGCTGTAGGCGCCACGGATCGGGCTGATGCGCTGGATCAACTCTTCGGACAACGGCTCGGTCATCATCTGGAACGCGTAGGTGTTGATGGTCGAGCGGTGCAGTTCCGGTTCCAGCTTGTTGAGGAAGCTGTCACAGGCCCACAGCAACTTGCTGGCGCGCACCGAACCACGACCGGTGCGCACGGTAATGCGCTCGCCGTAGCTGACCTCCAGGGCCGGACTGTTTTCGAAGATGCGCACGCCATGGCTGGCCAGCGCGGTGGCTTCGCCCAGCAGCAGGTTCAGCGAATGCACATGCCCGCCGCCCATGTGCAGCAGGGCGCTGGTGTAGGCGTTGGAGCCGATAATCTGCTGCACATCCGAGCCACCGAGGAAGCGGATCTCGTGCTGGCTGTTGATCGACTTGAAGTCCTTTTCCCAGGCACGCAGGGTTTTTTCCTGGCGGGCGTTAAAGCCCATGTAGCCGTAGCCGTGGCAGAAATCCGCATCGATGTTGTACTTGGCGATGCGGTTCTTGATGATGTCGGCGCCCAGGTCGCTGATCTCGAACACCTGGCGCAGGCCGTCTTCGCCCACGTCTTTCTTGATCTTCTCCAGGTCATGGCCGATGCCCGCCATGATCTGCCCACCGTTGCGGCCCGTGCCGCCAAAGCCCAGGTAGCGCGCTTCAAGCACGACGATATTGGTGATGCCTTTTTCCGCCAGTTCAAGGGCGGTATTGATCCCGGAAAAACCGCCGCCGATCACCACGACGTCTGCGTCGATGTCTTGCTCCAGGGTGGGGAAGCTGAGGTTGTATTTCTTGGTGGCGGTGTAGTACGTGGGGGTTTCGATGTTGATCATGGCGCAGCCTGAAAAAGTGAAGGAAGGCGCTGAAGCGGATGCCCCCATTAGGGGCCCTGGCGGGCTGGAAGTCTTGACCCTGCGTGCCCGGTTTTTTGATTCAGCGCGCCACGGGCGCGGCGACAGACAAGTTATAGCGCGCGAATGGGCGCGGAATGTTAGAGTTTCGTTAAATTATTAACTAAATACTTCGTGACCCTGAGCCCTATGTCCAAACCTCGACAATCCCTGACCCTGGCCTTGTTGCAAGCCCGTGAAGCGGCGATGAGTTTTTTCCGTCCCTCGTTGAATGAGCACGGCCTGACCGAACAGCAATGGCGCATCATCCGCATCCTTGAACAGCACGGTGAGCTGGAAATTTACCAACTGGCGGAACTGGCCTGCATTCTCAAGCCGAGCATGACCGGCGTGCTGGTGCGCATGGAAGCGGCGGGCATGGTGCATCGGCGCAAGGCCGAGCAGGACCAGCGCCGGGTACTCATTACCCTGGCGGACAAGGGCAAGGCGAGTTTCGAGTCCATGAGCCAGTGCATGGAGGCCAACTACCAGCGTTTGCAGGATCAGTTTGGCGAAGAAAAATTCCAGATGCTGTTGGGGTTGCTGGATGACTTGAAGAACATCAAGCGCTGAACTAATGACTGAACCACCACTGGTCAACTGTGGGAGCTGGCTTGCCTGCGATAGCACCGGGTCCGCTGGCTTATTTGTCGCTGATGCGCCGCTATCGCAGGCAAGCCAGCTCCCACATTGGATCTCAGTAGACACCACCGGTATTGGCAGCCAGAGGCACGTCTTTGAACTTCCCGGCCAGGCTTTGCAACCCGCGCATCAACACCGTGGTATCCACTCCCACCGCCACGAAGGTCGCGCCCAGCTCGATATAGCGCCGCGCCAGGCGTTCATCCGCACTGAGAATCCCCGCTGCCTTGCCGGCCTTAACAATGCGCACGATGGCATCCTCAATCGCCGCCTGCACCTGCGGATGCCCAGGATTACCGCGATGCCCCATGGCCGCGCTCAAGTCCGCCGGGCCGATAAACACCCCGTCCACGCCTTCGACGGCGGCGATGGCGTCCAGATTGGCCAGGCCCTCGGCATTCTCAATCTGCACCAGCAGGCACATCTGCGCATCGGCCTGGTCGAGGTAATCAGCGATGCTGTTCCAGCGCGAGGCACGGGCCAGGGCGCTGCCGACCCCGCGAATACCCTGGGGCGGGTAGCGCAGGGCGCGCACCAGTTCCCGGGCCTGGGCGGCGCTTTCGACCATGGGCACCAGCAGGGTCTGGGCGCCGATGTCCAGCAATTGCTTGATCAGTGCCGTGTCGCCGATCACCGGGCGAATCAACGCTTGGCTGGGGTAGGGTGCGATGGCCTGTAATTGCGCGAGCATGTCCCCCAACTGGTTGGGCGCATGTTCGCCGTCGATCAGCAGCCAGTCGAAACCGGCGTTGGCGGCCAGTTCCGCGCAGTAGGCGTTGGCAAGGCCGAGCCACAGGCCGATCTGTACCTCGCGGTTGTGCAGGCGTTGCTTGAAGCGGTTGACAGGCATGTCCATGAAAGCACTCCTGGGTTCAGACGAAGCGGCAGGCAATCGAGCCGAGCAGGTCGTAGTCGACGTGGAAGGTATCGCCGGGGCGGGCCGCCACCGGGCGGGTAAACGAGCCGCCGAGAATCACTTGGCCGGGCAGCAGGGTGACGTCATAGGGTGCCAGCTTGTTGGCCAGCCACGCCACGCCCTTGGCCGGGTGGTTGAGCACCGCCGCCGAGACGCCGGACTCTTCGATCACACCATTGCGGTACAGCACCGCCGGCACCTTGCGCAGGTCGATCTCGGTGGGGCGCACGGCGCGCCCGCCCAGGACCACACCGGCATTGGCGGCGTTGTCGGAGATGGTGTCGAACACCTTGCGGGTGGCGTTGGTATGCGGGTCGATCTGCTGGATGCGGGCGTCGATGATTTCCAGCGCCGGGATTACCCATTCGGTGGCGTCGAGCACATCGAACACCGTGCAGTTGGGGCCCTTGAGCGGCTTGCCGAGGATGAACGCCAGTTCCACTTCCACCCGTGGCACGATGAAACGCTCGAAGGGGATGTCGCTGCCTTCGTCGAAAAACATGTCGTCGAGCAGGGCGCCGTAATCGGGTTCGGTGATATTCGACGACACCTGCATGGCCCGTGACGTCAGGCCGATCTTGTGGCCCTTGAGCGTGCGCCCGTCCTTGATCTTTTGCGCGACCCATTCACGCTGGATGGCGTAGGCGTCCTCGATCGTCATATCGGGGTAGTCGAGGGAAAACTGGCGCACCTGTTCGCGGCTGCGTTCGGCGCGGTCCAGGTGGGCGGCGGCCGCGAGGATTTGCTGGGAGTCGAGCATGGCAACGGTCTCTAGTGTGGGTTGACGATGGCGGCCTGGGTGCGCAGCACCAGCAAGCCACCGAGGGCGATAAACAGGGCGAGTACGTACAGGGCCAGGCTGGCGCTCTGGGTGGCGTCGCGCATCCAGCCGATCAGGTACGGCGCCAGGAACGCGGCAATGCTGCCGAACGAGCTGATCATGGCGATGCCCGCCGCCTGGGTGGTGCGGGAGAGAAACGCCGGCGGCAGTTGCCAGAACATCGGCAGCGCCGCGCTGGCGCCCATGCCGGCAACCACCAACCCGCTCATCACCAGCAGCGCATTGCCGGGCGCCAGGCCTGCCACGGCGATGCCGGCCGCGGCCATCAGCAGCGGCACGCACAGGTGCCAGCGGCGTTCGCGATGGCGGTCTGAGGAGCGCCCGCAGCCGAGCATGAAGAAGCAGCCGGCCAGGTAGGGCACGGCGCTGAGCAAGCCGACCTGGCTGTCGCGGCCGATGCCGGCGCCGTGGATCAGGGTGGGCATCCAGAACGCCAGGGTGTTGACCGCCAGCATCACCGCAAAGTACACGGCCACCAGCAGCCACACCTGCGGGTCACGCAGGATGCCGCTGAACGAAGTGATGGTCTTGCGCTGTTCCTCGTTGCTCAACTGGGTGCGCAGTTGCTGTTTTTGCTCGGCGCTCAACCAGTGCACTGACTCGAAACCGTCCGGCAAGCACTTGAGCACCACCAGCCCCAGCAGCACCACGGGCGCACCTTCGATCAGGAACATCCACTGCCAGCCGCGCAGGCTGCCGACGTCGTGGAAATTCTCCAGGATCGCCCCGGAAATCGGCCCGCCCAACACCCCGGCCATGGGCACGGCAATGGCAAACAAGGCGGTGACCTGGGCACGCCGACGCGCCGGGTACCAACGGTTGAGAAACACCAGGATGCCCGGGAAAAAACCGGCCTCGGCCACACCCAGCAGAAAGCGCAGCAGGTAGAAACCGCGGGCGCTCTCCACCCACAGCATGCCGGTGGAGAGCAGGCCCCACACCACCATCAGGCAAGCGATCCAGCGCCGTGGCCCGACGCGGTCCAGGGCCATATTGCTGGGCACGCCGAACAGTGCGTAGGCAATGAAGAACAGCCCGGCGCCGAAGCCGTACACCGTGTCGCTGAACTGCAGGTCGTGGCTCATCTGCATCTTGGCGAAGCCGATATTGATGCGGTCCAGATGGGCGAACAGGTAACACACCAGCAACAAGGGCATCAGGCGCCAGGTCACCAAACGATGGGTGCGGTCGTGCTCGGCAAGCCGCAGGCTTGCAGTGGAGTGGGCTGTGCTCATGATGTTGTTCTTTTTGTTGTAGGTGTGAGGGGGCGTTTCAGTTCGCCGGGTTGTTCAGGAACGCATGCACATTGTTCTGCTTGAAGTTGAGCTGCGGGTGCAGCTCGCTCATCTCGAACGACAACGCGAGCAGGCGCTGTGCCTGCAGCTCGGCGAAGTGCGCAGTGATCACCGCGAACACCGCTTGGGCGACGGCCTCGCGCGTGGCCAGGTCGCGGCCATGACCGACCTTGAGGGTCATGTGCACAAAGGCATAGTCGTGCTTGCCGTCGGCCATGCGCCAGGTGTCCAGGCGTACGCCGCGACTGCGAATGCCGCCCAACGGAAACACGCCGCTGTCGCCCAGCACGCGGTGGACTTTTTCAAACAGGCCGGGCAGGTCGGCCTGTTGCTCGAGGTTGTCGGTGTATTCGGCAATAAAGTGCGGCATGGTGTTCTCCCAGGGTTAGAGCGGGAAAATCGCGTTGATCTGGCCGGTGCCCGAACTGCCAAACGCCGGCGTGATGATCTCGGCCGGCTTGGCATAGTCCGGCCCACCCAGCAGGCCCAGGAGCATGGCGGTGTCGTGCATCTTGCCTTCGCCAAAACAATGTTCGGCGTAGTCGGGCAGCATGGCGCAGAACTCCTTGAAGCGCCCTTGCTTCCACATTTCCACGACATGCAGGTCCACCTGCTTGTCGAATTCGCGGGTCCAGTTGTGGATATTCGCCTCAGCCTCGCGGTCGTCCGAGAACCGATGGGACAGCGATCCGGACGCCAGCACCAGCACCTTGCGGTCGCTCTTTTCAATCGCCCGGCGCACGGCGGCGCCGAAGGCAAAGCTGTCTTCCAGGCGATGCCAAGCGCACCAGGCAGCGACGGAAATGACTTTGAATTTCTGTGCGTCGGGCACGCCCATATGCATGTAGCGCATGGGTACCAGGGTGCCGTATTCCAGCTCCAGGCTCGGGATGTTGTGGGCCATGCTGCGCACGTCGGCCAGGTTGGCTTCGGCGGCGATCAGCTCGCCCAGCTCGGGGCAACCGGGGTAGGCGTAGTCCATGTTCTTGATGAAGTGCGGCAGCTCGTTGCTGGTGTAGGTGCCTTGGAACTGTTCACCACAGTTGATGTGATAACCGCTGTTGACCAGCCAGTGCACGTCGAACACCACGGCGGTGTCGGCCCCCAGTTCGCGGGCGCGGCGCCCGATTTCCTTGTGCCCGGCAATCGCCGCTTCGCGACAGCCGTGATGCTTGCCGGGCAGTTCCGACAGGTACATCGACGGTACGTGGCAGATCTTCGCTGCCAGAACTACTTCGCCCATGATGATTCTCCTGAATAATTATTCTTGTATGGCCAGTGAGGTCCCTGTGGGAGCTGGCTTGCCTGCGATGGCATCGGCTCGGTACGGCTGAAGGACCGCAGTGTCTGCATCGCGGGCAAGCCCGGCTCCCACAGGAGGCTTGTTTGATTCTTGGCTACACGCCCCAGCGCGGAATGTGATGACTGCCCATGGAAATACACACGTTCTTGATCTCGGCAAACACTTCAAAGCTGTACTGGCCGCCTTCACGCCCGGTGCCCGAGCCTTTGACCCCGCCGAACGGCTGGCGCAAATCCCGTACGTTCTGGCTGTTGATAAATACCATGCCTGCTTCAATGCCGCGTGCCAGTCGATGGGCCTTGCCGATGTCCTGGGTCCAGATATAGGACGCCAGGCCGTACTCGGTATCGTTGGCCAATTGCAGCGCTTGGGCTTCGTCCTTGAACGGGATCAGGCACGCCACCGGGCCGAAGATTTCTTCCTGGGCGATGCGCATCTTGTTGTTCACATCGGCGAATACCGTCGGCTGGATAAACTGCCCGCGGCTCAGGTGCGCAGGCAAGTTGACCGGGC
Organism: Pseudomonas libanensis; assembly: GCF_001439685.1. GTDB lineage: Bacteria > Pseudomonadota > Gammaproteobacteria > Pseudomonadales > Pseudomonadaceae > Aquipseudomonas > Aquipseudomonas libanensis. Next base: position 188,994 of record NZ_JYLH01000012.1, on the reverse strand, counting down.
GCTCCAGCCCGCCGGCCAGCAGCGTAGCGCCTTCCTCGAGACCGATCCTGATGTAGCCGGTGACCTTGTCGTAATGGGCCTGGGTGATCATCGAGCCGACCTGGGTCTTGGGGTCCTGTGGGTCGCCCACGATCAAGCGCTTGGCCCGCGCCGCGAATTCGGCGACAAACTGCGGGTAGACGCTTTCCTGGATAAAGATCCGGCTGCCGGCGGTGCAGCGCTCGCCGTTCAGGGAAAAGATCGTGAACAGTGCGGCATCAAGGGCACGCTCGAGGTCGGCGTCTTCAAAGATCAGCACCGGCGACTTGCCGCCCAGTTCCATGGAGTACTTTTTAAGGCCCGCAGACTGCATGATTTTTTTGCCGGTGGCGGTGCCGCCGGTAAAGGAAATCGCCCGCACGTCCGGGTGGCGCACCAGGGCATCGCCAGCGGTGGCGCCGTAGCCCTGGATCACATTGAGCACGCCGTTGGGAATCCCGGCTTCCACTGCCAGGCGCCCGAGTTCATTGGCGGTCAGGGGCGACAGCTCCGACATCTTCAACACCGCCGTGTTACCCAGGGCCAGGCACGGTGCGGTCTTCCAGGTGGCGGTCATGAACGGCACGTTCCATGGCGACACCAACGCGCACACGCCCACCGGCTGGTACAGGGTGTAGTTGAGCATCTGGTCGTCCACCGGGTAGCTGTGGCCGTCCATGCGCGTGCAGACTTCAGCGAAGAAATCGAAGTTGTGCGAGGCGCGTGGGATCAATACGTTTTTGGTCTGGTGGATCGGCAGGCCGGTGTCGAGGGTCTCCAGCTCGGCCAGGCGTGGCACGTTCTGTTCGATCAGCTCACCCAGCTTGCGCATCAGGCGTGCGCGCTCCTTGGCCGGGGTGTTGGCCCACTTGGGGAACGCCGCCTTGGCCGCCGCCACGGCTTGGACGACTTCTTCGGCGCCGCCGCTGGCCACTTCACCAATGGCTTCGCCGGTGGCCGGGTTGTAGTTGACGAACACGTCTTTGCTCTCGACCTCACGGCCATCGATCCAATGTTTGATCATGTTGCTCAAGCCTCTTTGCGCGCGGAGAAAAACTGCGTCTCACTGACAATACGGTTGACCAGGCGGCCCACGCCTTCGACTTCCACCACCACTTCATCCCCCGGCACCACATCGGCCAGGCCCTCGGGCGTGCCGGTGGCGATCATGTCGCCAGGTTGCAGGGTCATGAAGCTGGACAGGTATTCGATGAGGTAGGGGATATCGAAAATCATGTCTTTAGTGCTGCCTTCCTGGCGCAGCTCACCGTTGATCCAGGTGCGCAATTTCAGGTTGCCCGGGTCGGGCACGTCAGCCACGTCGACGATCCACGGGCCGACCGGGGTGGTGGCGTCGCGGTTTTTTACCCGCAGGTTGGGGCGGTAGTAGTTTTCCAGGTAGTCGCGGATCGCGTAGTCGTTGCACACCGTATAGCCGTCCAGGTAATCCAGGGCGTCGGCGCGTTTGACGTTGCGGGCGGTCTTGCCGATCACCGCTACCAGCTCGCACTCATAGTGCATGTAGGCAACGTCGTCCGGGCGCCAGGTGACCTGGCGGTGACCGGTGTAGGTGCCGACTGACTTGATAAAAACCAGCGGTTCGGTCGGCGGTGTGAAAGCCAGTTCGGCGGCATGGTCGGCATAGTTCAAGCCGAGGGCGAACATATTGCCAGTGGCCGGTGGCAGCCATTGCACCTGTTCTTGCGCGAGCCGGCGGCCATCGCTGAGGCGCACGCTGCAGTCGTCGTCGACCTGCACTGAATGGATTTGATCTTCAAAGCGGATACGTGCGCGTTTCATGCCGATGCCTCTGCCTCAATGATGTTGAGCAAACGGCCCACACCGGTGATTTCAACTTCAACCCGATCGCCAGGCTGCACATCGACGCGGCCTTCCGGTGTGCCGGTGATCAGCACGTCACCAGGGTGCAGGGTCATGAACTCGCTGATCTCGGCGATCAATTGCGCGATGTCTCGCACCCAATGGGCCGTGGAATTTTCCTGGCGCAGTTGGCCGTTGACGAAGAGCTTGAGGCCCAGCTGATTGGGGTTGGTCACTTGGTCGCGGGCAATCACCTCAGGCCCCAGGGCGCAGAACCCATCGCGGCATTTGGCTTTGACGGCGGGGCGGTAGTAGCTGTCTTCCGGCAGGCTGAACTCGTTGACCACCACATATCCGGCGACATGGGCCATGGCATTGTCCAGGCTGACGCGGCTGGCGCGCTGACCGATCACCACGCCCAACGCCGGGCCCGGTTGCAGGCGCTCGCCCGCAGGCTGCAGCACCACGCCGCCATGGGCATTGCGGGTGTTGGGGGTCTTGATAAACAACACCGGCTTGGTCGGCGACTTTTGGTAGGGCGCCTGCTCGAAGGCGGCGAGATGTTGCTCCAGCAGGCCCTGGTAGTTCAGCGCAACGCCGAACAGGGTGCCGCTGGCAACATCATGCAGGGTACGGCTCATGCGTTTCTCCTGGCGGTGACGAAGGCTGCATTGGCAGTTCGTTAAGTTGTTAACGTTATAATTAATATGTTAACTACCGTCAAGCATGGCAAACTCCAACGGCATCAGAACAACAAGAGGATGGCCGCGTGAAGCCGATTCCCAATATCAACATCGGGCAGGTCTACGACCAGCGTTACAGCGATGCCGAGGTGCATTACGACAAGCTCGGCAACCTGGCGGGGTTCTTCGGGCGCAACATGGCCGTGCATCGGCATGACCGGTTTTTCCAGGTGCATTACGTCAAGAGTGGCGCGGTGCGGGTTTATCTGGATGATCGTCAATACGTCGAGTCGGGGCCGATGTTTTTCCTCACGCCGCCCACAGTGGCCCACGCCTTCGTCACCGAAGCCGATGCCGACGGGCATGTGTTGACGGTGCGCCAGCAGTTGGTGTGGGGATTGATCGACGCCGACCCCAGCCTCGCCTCAGGTGCGGCCTGTGTCGCGCTGGGCGACGATGCCGACGGGCTGGATCAGCTCTTCGAAGCACTGTGCAGCGAGATCAACGCCGAGCGGGCAGGGCGCGCTGCCGCCCTCGACAGCTTGACGCGCCTGATCATGATCCGCCTGCTGCGCCTGTGCGCCCACGCCTTGCCGGCACGCCCGATGGCCCGTGAAGACCTGCGCATTTTTCATCGTTTCAACGAACTGGTCGAAGCCCATTACCTGGAACATTGGTCGTTGGCGCGCTATGCCGAGGGCATTGGCGTGACCCAGGCGCGGCTCAATGAAGTGTGCCGGCGCATCGCTGACCTGCCCTCCAAGCGCTTGATCCTTGAACGGCTGATGCAGGAGGCCAAGCGCCTGCTGTTGTTTAGCGGCAGTTCTGCAAATGAAATCTGCTATCAACTGGGGTTCAAGGACCCGGCGTATTTCAGCCGGTTTTTCCTGCGTTATGCGCAGATGACGCCGGGGGAGTATCGGGTGCGGCAGGCGGGGATGCGCCGATAATTGTTGGGACAAAAAGCCAGAAGCTGAGGAATTTTCTGATAGTGGTTCGTTGAACGAGAAGGATGTTGTTACCTGTCTAGCAGGAACTTTTCTGACCGCCTGGCCACGCAAGAGAACTTGTTCAGTGCCGGGTTCGGCAACGGCGGTGGGCAAGTAGCGCTTGATAGTTTTCTATTATTCTCCTCCGATTAAATGAGACGCCCTACAATGCTAACGCACACTCAGCCTGTTTATTTTCCTGCGCACTCAACCTTTACACCGCCTGATAAAACGCTTGATCAGTCAGTTACGAATCGACTCAATCACTTTGGTCAATTACCGGCACATTATCCGATTGGCCAAATCGTTAACTCAAACCGTGACGCAGAACTTGGGCAACTATTGACGTTGCTGAGTACATTGGTCATGGCACTTAAAACATGGATGGACAAGGAAAATGAGGCTGCGAAACCACAGCCACCCGTAGCGCTTCACCCAACCCCTTCTGTGAGCCCGCCGCACAGGCCATTGGTGAATGCCGTGCCTGCAGCGAACACCGTGCCAACCCCCAGAAGTGAATGGAAGGAACAATTGGCACCGTTCATGAATCGATCGAATCTGGCCAGTACGCGTAACGGGTTTGATGGCGAACTTATTGAAATGTTTTCAGATAAAAACGTGGAGCCGATCACCATGTTCTTGTCTGAAAAGGCCAAAGGGCAAAAGCCCGATGACCTGCGCAACGGGATGCGCGCCACGTATGAGAATTTTCCTTACCTGGGCACTTGGGGCCGAGAAGAACATGTGGCCGCGATCAAGGTGGCCATGGCCACATTCGGGCAAAGCCCAACCGGAATTTTCAAGGAAGTCGCCAGGCACGGTGACGGCTATGACGTGACCATGCGGGACGGCTTCAAGCTGCATATCACCCGGGAAGAGCTTCAACTGGCGGCCAAGGCGGCCAAATTCAGTGGTGGCGATGAAGGCATGGTCAAGGACGCGCAATTTCTGTTTGGCGTGATGAGCAAGCGTCAATACCTGGAGCTTGCGCGCGACAGCGCAACGGATTCCTTCATGCGTGCGTACGGAAAAGACAGCGCGTACCACGCACATCGTACTTATCCCGGTGTGCTGTCGGGGGCCGGAGGCGGCATCGACGGTGACACGGCGCTGTCCTATCTGGGTCTTAAAGAACATCTTCAGGTCATAGATGCCAGTGCATTGGGTGCGCAGGTCGGGGTGCCGTTGCATAAGGGCGAGAGAAACAAGAACGGCGTGATTATTGAGGGCGTGATGGAGGGGCAGTTATATAACACGCCGGTTTCACCCTCATTGAAGGTGGTCACACTTCGGGGATGATTTAACGTGTTCATTCAGTGAAAGGGAGTTATTCAAAATGTTAGTGTCTTCTGTCAGTTCTGTCGCTTTGGGCTACGCCAGGGCAAGCGATACCGTTACTTCTCAACATGCTTTGTCTTCCGCCAACACGTCTGCACCAGCCAGAACTTCCGAACAACTCAGTAGCCTGGTCGGCGAGCTGGAGCGTTTATTGGCGATGTTATCTGCGCGGTTAAAACCTGTCGATATAACAACTTTGCCGGCGCAGGCCCCTGATCACCGCACTGGCAAATCTAATGAGTTCTTGAAAGGTACGCCTGCGAACAAGGGCAGTAAGCCCACTGATATTTTCAGGGACTTTTACCAACTGACCGAAGGTAATTGCGTGACGATATCCGCCATTAAAGCCGCGATGATGAGATTCGGCCATAACCCTTACGGTATTTACAAAACGATAGAGACCACCGATACCGGCTATCGCATTGTCATGCGCGATAGGTTCAAGCTGGACATCACCCATGACGAGTTAGCGCAGGCCAAGGCCGGCGCCAACTTCGGCAGCGATCGGCCCAACGATGTTCTGGTCAATGCGCAGTTTTTATATGCGGTCAGTGCTAAACGAGCCTACCTTGAAAATAATGACGGGGAGGCCAACCTGAGTTTTGCCGCAGCCATGCGCAGTCTCAATGATGGCGAGTATCCGGGACAGGCGTTGCGTCGCCTGGGCTTGAAGGACTTTGTTGCCCCTGCAAGCCTCCACGACTTACTGAGCGGCGCCATCGGCACGGTCACGGGCGGGTTTCATTCGATGGCCGTTGTGGACGGCTTCCTGGACATTTATGGGAACAAACAGCCACTGCATTACCGCGACACAAACCGTTATGCCGCGGTTGGGCTCAAGTTGCTCTAACGCGTCCGTGTGTTCGTCAGGCGCCCACCATCCATTTGGCCAGGCCGTGCCGGCCACTCACGCCGAGCTTGGCGGCGGCACGCTTGAGGTAGGTCTCGATGGAACTGTTTTTGACACTGAGTTTTTCCGCGATCTGCGGCACGGTGCCGCCGGTCAACAGGCCAAGGCACACCTCCTGCTCCCGTGCCGACAAGGTGATATCGCTGAGGGACAGGCGTTTGTAGAATTCGCGCTGCCATTGCGATTGCTCCAGCAGGGCATGGGCCGGGTCGGTCTCGGCCTGCGGTGCCTGGCGCAGAAGCTGTGCGTGCCGCTCCATCAGCGGCAACAGGATGTCCGACAAGCATTTGAGAAACGACAACTGCGCCAGGGAAAACCCACGCTGGGTTGCAGGCCGATAGAACGAAATCACGCAGCGTCGATTGCCTTGGCGCGAGACCAGGTTGCACTGGTGCGAACTGCCCCGTGGGTGTGCGCTGTCGGCCTTGGCTTTCATCTGGATCAGCAACGGGTCTTGCATGCGCAGCATCTGGCGCAGCAACGGGTGGTCATTCAGCGGGTGCAGGGTCTGGTCTATAGACAAGTCCTTGTTCAGCCCGGCGCTGCCCAGCAACTTGATGTCCAGCACGCGGTCGCGCAGTTCATCCAGGGTCCATTCGCTGAGGTCTACCAAATGGATTGGCACCCACTTGTCCACCAGATGCAGCATGTTGGCGGCGAAGTGTTCGTTGCCACTGCTCGAAATCAGCTCGCCCATTTCGGCAAAAAAATGCGGGCCCTGTGTGTCGCCAATACTACGGGTCAGACTCATAGCCATCTCATCCTTGATGTCGAAAACCGTCAACGGACGCGCTGGGCCTGGGCGGGGCGGTCCGTACTGCTTGAACGTAACTCGGCGTTCGCGATTTTATTAAGCCATAGGGATTTATCCTACGTATGTAGCGGAAACCCGGGACACAGGCTGCCATAAAAGTCGCGTCAGTAATTCGACGTTTCTGGCGAGTAAAAACGGCAACGAAGGCAGGCGGATTATTTTTACAGACAGTTAACTATCTGATATTCCGGATAAAAATATTAATTTAGATGAATGATCGAATGCCGGCATCGGCTACATATAGCCAATCTCCTACAGGGCTTTAATCGTTTCAGCAATGAATCGCTCGCCAACCCCGTTCTATCCAGTTGAATGTCCGGGTTTCGGCTGACAGACAGGGCCCTCACCCCCCACATTCAGAGTGTTACCTTCAAGGGCGTTGAATCCAGGCATTGGAATACGCACAGTGTGGGAGGGGGCTTGCTCCCGTAACGATCTGACAGCCGACGCTGATCTAACTGACGCGCCGCGATCCAAATGTGGGAGCTGGCTTGCCTGCGAAGGCGGCCTGGCAGCCAACTGGGATGTCTCTGAAACGTTAATACCCAAACAATGACTTGTTCTCCAGGTATTCTTCAAACCCCAACTCGCCCCACTCCCGCCCATTACCCGACTGCTTGTAGCCTCCAAACGGCGCTGCCTGGTCGGCCCGGGCGCCGTTGAGGTGGACCATGCCGGTGCGCAATTGCCGCGCAACCCTACGGCTGCGTTCAAGACTGGTCGAGGTGACGTAGCCTGACAAGCCATAAGGGCTGTCGTTCGCGATGGCTATCGCCTCGGCTTCGCTGTCGTACGGTATGATCGCCAGGACCGGGCCGAAGATTTCTTCCCGCGCCACGAGCATGTCCGGGGTGACGTCGGCAAATACCGTAGGTTGCACGTAGTACCCGCGCTCAATCCCCCGTGGTCGTCCCAGTCCTCCGGCGATCAATCGCGAACCCTCGGCGATGGCCTGAACGATCATGGCCTGAACCCGTTCAAATTGCAGGGCGTTCGCCACAGGGCCGATGGCGCAGGTCGGCTGACTGTCGTCGAAACACACCTGCGCCAGCTCTTCCCGGACGATATCAATCACAGCCTGTTGCTGCGTGCGCGGTACTAGCAGGCGCGTCGGCGCATTGCACGACTGGCCGCTGTTACGGATGCACGCCTGTAACCCGTGACGCACCGCGCTAGGCAGATAGGCGTCGTCGAGCAGAATATTCGCGGATTTGCCGCCCAGCTCCTGGGACACACGCTTGACTGTATCGGCCGCCGCCTTGGCCACTGCGATGCCGGCGCGGGTCGAGCCGGTAAACGACACCATATCCACCTCGGCATGGCTGGCCAGCGCAGCGCCAACCACCGGCCCATTACCGTTGACCAGGTTGAACACCCCCTTCGGCACCCCGGCCTCATGCAGGATTTGCGCGACGATATGCGCCGACAACGGCGCACACTCACTTGGCTTGAGTACGACGGTGCAGCCCACCGCCAGGGCGGGTGCGAGCTTGCAGGTGAGTTGATTGAGTGGCCAGTTCCAAGGGGTAATCAGGGCGCACACGCCGATAGGCTCACGCACCACTAGCGTCTGGCCCACGCGGCGTTCGAAGCGGTAATCGCGTAGCACTTCCAGCGCCTGCACCAGATGGCCCAGGCCTGCCGGCACATGTGCACTGCGGGCCAGGGACAGCGGCGCGCCCATTTCCAGGTGAACTGCTTCGACCAGCGCTTCGCTGTGGAGTTTGTAGGCCTGGATAATGCGTTGCAGCAGGTCGACACGCGCCTCAAGCGAACTTGCTGCGAACCCGGAAAACGCTTGCCTGGCCGCGCCGACTGCGCGGTCCACATCGTGGCTGTCGCCAAGGGTGATGCGCGCAACCACCTGCTCGGTGGACGGATTTACCACGGGCTCAATGGCCGTGCCGTGAGGCTTGACCCAGGCACCGTCAATATAGAACTCAAACAGATCCGACATACCTTGGACTCCCTTCAGGCGACGTGTTTCAGGGCACTCGCCAGGGTTTCGAACACCTGGGCGATCTCCTGCGGGCTGATGACCAGCGGCGGCGAAATCACAATGGTGTCACCCGAGCCGCGCACCAGCACGCCGTTGTCGAAGCACCACTGCGCAACCTCGCTGCCACGCGCGCCGGGGAAACCTGGGCGCGGCTCGAGCTCCACCGCGCAGAGCAAACCGATCGCGCGTACGTCCAGCACCGCGCCGATGCCTTGCAGCGCGAGTGCGGTCGACTGCCACAGCCCACTCACCGCGTTGACGTGCTGGTTGATGCCCAATTCACGATGCACCTCCAGGGTCGCCAACCCGGCCGCACACGCCAGTGGGTGCGCGGAATAGGTGTAGCCGTGCATCAGTTCGATGACGTTCTGCGGCCCGGCCATGAACGCTTCATACACCGCGCCACTGACCAGCACGCCGCCCATGGGCACGGCGCCGTTGGTCAGGCCCTTGGCGGTGGTGATCAGGTCCGGCAGCACGCCGAAGGCTTGCGCGGCAAAGGGCGCGCCGACGCGGCCAAAACCGGTGATTACCTCATCGAAAATCAACAGCACGCCGTGCCGTGTGCAAATCTCGCGCAAGCGTTGCAAATAGCCTTGGGGCGGCGCATAAACCCCGCCGGAGCCGGTCACCGGCTCGACAATCACCGCGGCCACGGTGCTCGGGTCCTGGATATCCAGCAGTTGTGTCAGCGCATCAGCGTAACTGGCGCCCTGCTGCGGCTGCCCAACGCTGAAACGCATGCCCGCGTCATAGGGCAATGGCAGGTGCGAGACCTCCCCCAGCAGCGGGCCAAAGTCACGTTTCTGGCGACCGATACCGGATACCGACAGCCCACCGAAGCCCATGCCATGGTAGCCTTTGGCACGCCCGATAAATTTGGTCCGACGGCAATCACCACGCGCCTGGTGATACGCCCGCGCGATCTTCAACGCAGTATCCACCGCTTCAGATCCGGAGTTGGTGAAGAACACCTGCTCCATACCGGCGGGGCTGATGTCGATCAGGCGCTCGGCCATTTCCAGGGCCTGGGGATGGCTCATCTTGAACGACGAGACAAAGTCCAGGCGCGCCGCCGCTTCGCGAATGGCTTCGACTATTTTCGGCTGGCCATGCCCGGCGTTCACGCACCACAGCCCCGCCATTGCGTCGAGTACGCGGCGCCCATCGGTGGTGGTGTAGTGCATACCGTCGGCGCTGGCGAACATCATCGGTTGTTGCTGGAACTGGCGCATCGGGGTAAATGGCGCCCAGAACGCGCCGCGCGCGGAAACTGAAGGGTTGGAAAAATCGTTCATGGCGACTCCTGCAAAGCGATGGTTGGATGGCCGGCCAGCGTCGGGCGCTGCAACGGGCCTGCGTTTACGTTGACGCTGCGGTCCACGTACAAGGTGCCGTGTTCGATACGGCAGGTGACCCGATCACAAAACGCCGTCTCGACAAACTGCCAGGTCATGCTCAACACCCGGTCTTCGGTCCAGCGCGCCTGCGCCACCACGGGGGTGAGTTCCGGCTGGTATTGGTGATGCAGATAGTGGCCGGTCATGCTGGTCTGGGTTTCGATGCCGGCGCTCAACCCGGCACGGATGCAATGGGTGCCACGGGGGTCGGTGAGGTAAAAGTCACAATACTCAGGCCCGAACTCCAGGCGCACTTCGCTGACCTGGTCTTCGTTGGCCTGCATGGCAAACGTAGTGCTGAATTCAGCCTGGCGCGGCGAGCTCGCGGCGCCAGACATGACTGGCCGTTGTTGATGGGCCAGCAGCGCCGCCAGCGCGGCATCCGCCGAGCCTTCGCTGGGTACGTCCAGCGCCGGCAAAAGATGCTCCCAGAGCAGGCTGTGCAAGCGCCGCTCGCCCAGGGCGAGTCCCGCGGTAAACGCAATCACCGCGTTATGGCGCGGTAGCACGATGCACTGCTGGCCAAACACGCCGGAGGCGTAATACCCACCGTGCAGGGTCATCCACCACTGGTAGCCGTAGCCTTCGCGGCGCGTGACAGCCGCGCCGCTCGACTCGTCGCGACTCAGGTAGCGCTTGCCATCGAAGGCGCCCATCCATACATCATCGACGTGCCCACGGGTCGCTTCGGCCACCCATTCTCGGGACAGCAATTGCTGCCCCTGCCAGTTGCCGTGTTGCAAGTGCAACACGCCGAATTTGAGCAAGTCTTCGGTGCGGCAACTGAGGCCATTGCCACCGGTGTTGAAACCGCCAGGAGCCAGGTCCCACTCGATGGGGCCCATGCCCATGGGTTGGAAGATACGTGCGTTGCACAGCTCGAACGCCGTCTGGCCGCTGACTACGCTGACAATCGCCGAGAGCATGAAGCTCGACGCACTGCTATAGATAAACCGGTGCCCTGGCGGGTCTTCGACCGGCTCATTGAGGAACAACCGCACCCAACTGTCACTGCGCCCGCGCCAGGCACCACCAGAAATGCCCTGGCGATGGCCGGTGCGCATGGTCAGCAAATCCCGCACGGTCATGGCCGCCAGGTTGGCGCTGATGGATGCCGGGCAATCGGCGGGAAAAAAATCCACCACCTTGGCGTCCAGCGACAGCACGCCGTCATCCACCAACAGCCCGACGGCCATGGACACCCAGCTTTTTGTCGCCGAATGCTGGACATGCAGGCGTTCGGCGCAATAAGGCGCCCAAAACGCTTCGGCTACCACCGCGCCATCGCGGTACAGCATGAAGCTGTGCAACTCCAGGTCCGCAGCGTTCACCGCTTCGATGAAATCACTTACGCCACGCGCCGATACGCGTTGTTGACTGGGCAGTGCCCGTCGCAACGGCAAACTCGTCATCTGATCTATCCCCTCTTTCCACTGCTTGGGCGTGCAACAGGCTGTTCCTGTTGCACGCCATTACCGCTACCAGAGCGCCACGGTGTAGCCCAGGATCACTCTGTTTTCGTTGGTGTCACGGGCGAAGTTGCTCGTCGCGCTGGCGTTCTGCCAACGCAGCGAGACATCCTTGAACGTGCCGCTCTGCACCACATAGCCGAGGCTCAAGTCCCTCTCCCACTCGCGTCCTTCGCCGTTGAAGCCGATGACCTTGGCGTTGTCGCCCTTGGCATAACGCGTCGAGAACAGCAGGCCCGGAATGCCCAGCGAGGCGAAGTCATAGTCATAGCGGGCATGCCACACGCGCTCGCCGGTTTGGGAGAAGTTGGCCAGTTGATACTCGGTGAACAGGTAGGTGTTGGTGCCGTCCACATAGGTGAACGGCGTCGAGCCGTACTGTTCCTGGTAACCGCCGCTGAGGTTGTGGCCGTAGAGGCCATAGCCGATGCGCGTACTCAACGCCCGGTTATCCACCTTGCCGGCCAGGCCTGCAGCGTCTTCACTGGCGCTGAAATAGCGGATATCGGTCTTGAACGTGCCCGGGCCCAACTTAAAGCTGTTTTTCAAGCCCAGGTAATGCTGTTGGTACAGGCTTTCCAGTTGCGCGAACTGGTAGGTCACAAAGGTCGTCGGCGTGAGTGCGTACTCGCCGCCGGCGTAGCGGAACTCATCGCTCTTGGCGCTGCTTTTGTAGGCGCCGTACTGGCTGGTAAGCCCCATATCCTCGTAGTGGGTTGAGTCGCGCTGCTTGACCTGGTCCAGTTGGCCGGCGGTCAGTGTCAGCTTGTCGATGTCCTTGGAGGTCACTGCGGTACCGCTGAAACTCTGCGGGAACAGGCGGCTCAGGTTCGGCTGCAGCGTCGGCAGGTCAGGCACCATGTAACCCACGCGCAACTCGCTTTTGGCCAGGCGCGCCTTGCCGGTGAGGCCCAGTTTTGAATAGTTGTCATGGGCGCGGCGGGCGTAGCTGGGGGAGCCTGGCTCGGCCATGCTGGAGCGTGCCAGCAGCCCGGTGCCGGAGTTGTCCGGGCTCGAATCGAGCTTGATGCCCAACATTCCCACCGCGTCCAGGCCAAAACCCACGGTACCGTCGGTAAAGCCCGACTCGAGTTTGAGGATAAAACCCTGCGCCCATTCGGCACGTTTGTTCTGCCCGCTGGTCTCGCGGTAGTCGCGGTTGAAGTAGTAGTTCTTCAACTCCAGCGCCGCTTTGCTGTCGGCGACGAAGTCGGCCTGGGCAAACAAGGGCATGAAACCGGCGCCCACGACGCTGGCACTGGCGACAACTTTGTTGATGCGGTTATTCATGTGTAGGTTCCTGGCAGACAGGTTGAGTGGGGTTGTTTTTGTTTTCTTCGGCCATGGCTTCGCCCGCTTCGCAAACCGTCGATTTGCGAAGGGCTGGGTTTAATGCCGTGGCCTGGGGTGCAGCAGTACCTAAATCACGCTGGCACGGAGGCGGTAGCTGCCGTCCGCACGTTTCTCCAAGGGGCTGGCCGCGGCGAGTAGCCGACGGGTGTAAGGGTGTTGTGGGGCGTCGAAAATCGAGTCACGCGGGCCCATTTCGACCACCTCGCCCTGGTTCATCACCGCCACACGGTGGGCGATGCGTTCCACCGCTGAGAGATCGTGGGAAATGAACAGGCAGGCAAAGCCGTATTGGCGTTGCAAGCGCTCGAACAGTTCGAGGATCTGCTTCTGGATGGTCATGTCCAGTGCCGAAATCGGCTCGTCGGCAATCACCAGCTTGGGCCGGCGCACCAACGCCCGGCCAATCGCCACGCGCTGGCGCTGACCACCGGAGAGTTGATGGGCAAAACGCTCGCGAAACTGTTCGGGCAGGCCCACGTCGACCAGGGTGTCGGTGACCCGCTGGCGCTTTTGCGCAGCCGTCAGGGCGGGTTCATGGCGCAGCGGTTCGGCGAGGATCTGGCCGACAGTCATGCGCGGGTCGAGGGACGAATACGGGTCCTGGAAGATCATCTGGCATTGCAGGCGATGTGCCCGGTTGGCGGCTTTGAGGATATCCACGCCCTGGAACAGGATCGCCCCGGCACAGGGGTTGACCAAGCCGACGACCGCACGCCCGAGGGTGGTCTTGCCCGAACCGCTGCCACCAACCAGGGCCAGGGTCTCGCCCGGCGCGATACTCAGGCTCACCGAGTGCACCACGCGCTTGGGCACGCTGCGCCCCCAGAAGCTGCGCGGCCCCGGGTGTTCGATACACACATCCCGGACCTGCAACAACGCGCTGTCGGCCGCCGGCACTGGCACCAGTTCCCCGCGCCGTGGCAGCGCTTCGAGCAATTGCCGGGTGTATTCGGCCTTGGGCGCAAAGAGGATGTCTTCGATACGGCCCTGCTCTACCGCCTTGCCCGAGCGCATCACCATCACTTTGTGGGCATAACGCGCCACCAGGGACAGGTCGTGGCTGATAAACAGAATCGCGGTGCCCTGCTCGCGAGTCAGTTCCAGCATCAACTCGATCACATCCAGTTGCGCCAGGCAATCCAGGGCCGTGGTGGGTTCGTCGGCAATCAGCAGCGCCGGGCGCAGCAGCATCACCGAGGCCAGCATGATGCGTTGGCGCATGCCCCCGGAGAATTGGTGCGGGTAGGATGCCAGGCACTTTTCGGCGTCCTTGATGCCGATGCGTTGCAGCATGGCGATGCAGCGCTCCCGGATCGTCGCCGCATCCAGCGTGGTATGCAGTTTGAGTGCCTCGCTCATCTGCCGGCCGATGGTCAGCGCGGGGTTGAGCGAGACCATCGGCTCCTGGAACACCATGCCGATCCGTGCGCCACGCACTTCACGCATGGCCTTGGCATTGCTGCTGTCCAGGGCCTGGCCCTGGAAGATGATGCGCCCGCCGCACACCTGCATCGGTGCTGGCAACAAGCCAATGGCAGCGCGCGCGGCCATGGTCTTGCCGCTGCCCGACTCGCCCACCAGTGCGACGATCTCGCCGGGGGCCATGGTGAAGCTGAAGTCATCGACGGCCAGCGGACCGTCCACGCCGACGCGAATCTGTAGATTTTCAACGGCCAACAAAGGCACGGGTACGCTCATGCTCATTTCCTCATGCGCGGGTCGAGACGATCACGCAAGGCATCGCCGAACAGATTGATAGCAAGCAACGTCAGGCTGATAAAGATGCCCGGGAAGATCCCCAGCCACGGCGCGTTCGAGATATAGGTGCGGCTCGCCGAGAGCATGCTGCCCCAGGTCGCGGCCGGTGGTGGCACGCCAAGGCCGAGGAAGCTCAGCGCGCTCTCCGAGAGCAACGCCCAGCCGAACATGCTGGTGGCCAGCACACACAACGGCGCGAGGCAGTTGGGCGTGATGTGGCGGAACATGGTGTACAGCTCGGAGTTGCCGATCACCCGCGACGCCTCGATAAACTCCAACTCACGCAATGACAGCACACTGCCGCGCACCACCCGCACCACCGAAGGCGTGTAGGCAATGCCCAGGGCGAGCACGATGCCGTACTGGCTGGCGCCGACAATCGCCATGATGCCCAGGGCCATGAGGATGCCGGGGAACGCGAGCAGCGCATCGTTGAGCATCATCAGGATGCGGTCGGTCCAGCCGCGCAGGTAACCGGCGAGCATGCCGATCAGCGTGCCGCAGACCACCGCCACACTCACCGACAGCAGGCTGATCCACAGGCTGGTGCGCGCACCGATGATCAAGCGGCTGAACACATCCCGGCCAAATTCATCGGTGCCCAGCCAGTGCACGGCATTCGGTGCGTGCAGGCGCGAGAGCAGGTCGAGCTTGAGCGGGTCGTATGGCGTCCACACCACGCCGAGCAAGGCCAACAACACCAGGGCTGCGAGCAAGCCGCCGCCAATCAGCGCATTCAGCGGCGGGTAGCGTCGGCGTCGACGCGGCGGGATCGCCGCTACGCCGGGCAGGGCAGGCGTCTTCAAGTTCATAGCTTCACCCTTGGATCGAACAGCGGATACAGCAGATCCACCAACAGGTTGACCAACACATAGATGCAGGTGATCAGCAACAGACAGCCCTGCAACACCGGGTAGTCGCGGGAGAAGATCGCGTCGACCATCAGCCGGCCGATACCGGGCAAGGTGAACACGGTTTCCAGCACCGCAATGCCGCCGAGCAGGTTGCCGAGGATCAGGCCGATCAGGGTCCAGGTCGGTGCGAAGGCATTGCGCAGGGCGTGTTTCCACAGCACCGCGCCCTCCGACAAGCCCTTGGCCCGGGCATGGGCGATATATTCCAGGCGCAACACTTCAATGGTGCTGGCCCGTGCCATTCGGGCGATGGCGCCGAACTCAACCAGGGTCAGGGTCACGATTGGCAGCACCACATAAGTCAGCGCTTTCATCGGGTCGCTGCCAAAGCCGACGTAGCCGATCACCGGCAGCCAGCCCAGCTGGATACCGAACACGTAGAGCAGCAATAAGCCCAACCAGAAGCTCGGCACCGACAGCAACAGCGTCGCCGTCACCACCAGGCCCAGGTCCATCGCGCTGTTTTGCTTCCAGGCCGCGAGCAGACCCACCGGCACCGCCAGCAGGGTTGCCAACAGCACCGCCACCAGCACCACCGTGGCGCTGACGCTGAAGCGCTCCACCAGCAAATCCAAAACCGGCTGGCGGCTGCTGATGGACACCCCGAGGTCGCCACTGAGCACCGACTTTATCCAGATCAGGTACTGGGTCACCACCGAGTGGTCCAGCCCCAGGCTGCTGCGCATATCGGCCAGGCTTTGCGGGTCGGCCATGTCGCCGAGCATCAGCAAGGCCGGGTCGCCGGGGATCAGGCGGATCAAGGCAAACACAATCACCGAGATCAGCAACAGGGTCGGCACCGCCATGCCGAGCCTGTGTGAGATGAATCGAAACATAGCGCTACGCCTTACTTGGAAGTGTCGGCCAGCTTCACGCCCCACAGGCGCGGCTTGGCAACAGGCCAGGAACGATAACCCTCGACACGCTTACCCATGACGCCGATGGCAGTGCCGTTGTAGATGACCACCATCGGTACATCCTTGAGCATCAGCGTGTGCAGTTGGTCGAACAGGGGCCGGCGCTTGGCGGGATCCACTTCGCGCTGGGCCTCACGCAGGATCGCCAGGGCCTCGGGGTTGTCCCAGACTTTGCGCGGTTCCTTGTCCTTGTCGCCGATCACCGATTCGTAGCTTTGCGCCGCATCGAAACGTCCCGAATAGGAGAACGACATCATCTGGTAGCTACCGGTCTGGTAACGCTCCAACTGTGTGCCCCACTCCAGGGTTTCCATCTCGATGTTCAGCCCTGCCGCCTGGGTCATGGCTTGGCTGAGCAAACCCATGTCGAACATCTGCGGGTAGCGTTTGTTGACCAGCATGCGGATTTTTTCACCGCGGTAGCCGGCCTCCTTCAACAGGCGCCGGGCCTCGTCGAGGTTGTAGGTATAACCCTGGTGCGCGGTGCTGTCGTAGTACGGACTGGCAGTGGGAATGATTGAGTTGTTGGGCACCGACAAGCCGTCGGACAACGCCGCGACCATCTGCGAGTAATCCAGGGATAACGCCACCGCACGGCGGATACGCACATCCTTGAGCAACGGGTCGCGGGTCTGGAAAAGCAGGCCGCTGATGGTCATGATCGGGCTGACCTGGACCTGCAGATTCTTCACCTGCTTGAGTTGCGCAGCGTCCATCGCCGTGACATCCGGCAGCAGGTCCACGCCACCCGACAGCAACGCGGCCTTGGCCGAGGCGGAATCGGGGATCACTTCAAACCGCACCTTGTCGACAAACGCCTGCTTGTTGCCGGTGTAGCCGTCCGCCGTGGCCTCGGCCCGTGGGCTGTAGGCCTTGAAACGCTCCAGCTCGACGTACTGGCCCTTCTGCCATTTGCCCAGGGTGAACGGCCCGGTGCCAATCGGTGCGCGCCAACTGCCATCGGCAGCCAGGGAGTCCGGGTGCAGGATGCCGCTGCCGGCACAATCCGGGCGAGCCATGGCGGCGAGGAACAAGCCGTTGGCCTGGTCCAGGGTGAACACCACGGTGTTTGCGTCGGGGGCGGCGACGTCGACGATCTTGGCCGCACCGCGCCCATCGAACTCCGCCAGGCAACGCCACTGGGTCTTGGGGTCGAGGTAACGCTGCCAAGTCCATTGCACGTCCTTGGCGGTCAGCAACTGGCCATTCTGGAAGTGCACGCCGTCGCGCAGGGTAAAGGTGTAGCGCAGGCCATCCGGCGACACGGCGACCGCACTGGCGAGCATCGGCGCGACGCTGGTGTCTTCGCGGTACGCCACAAGGCCTTCGACGATATGCATCATTACCGCATCGGTATTGTCATCACGGTTGACGCCCGGGTCGGTGCTGCGGATATCACCGTTGAGGCCAACGCTGATGACCTTGTCTTGGGCGACGGCCATGGAAAACGTGCACGCCGATAGCGCGACGGCCAGTGCCGTCTTTACGTAATTGTTCACGGGAGAAAGACTCCTTGAAGAAATGTTCCGGTCGTTGGCGTGGGCCAAGGCAGGACCGGCATCAGAATGCGTGAATCCTTGGTTATTGTTATACGGTCTGTTCTGAGTGCAGCGTGCAGCGGTAAATCAGCCCAGGCTGCGCTTGTGGCGCAACACCTTGGCGAAAAAATCCTGGGCCGCCGGCATGGCCTTGATGCCCTGGTGCGCGACGTTGGGCAGCAGGTCAAAGTGCACCTGCACACCGGCGGCCTCGAAGCTGGCCTTCAAGGTAGCCAGACGTTCCGGTCGCGTACGTCCAGCAGCGTTGGCACCGGCCATGAAGTGCTTGCCGCCTTCACGGTGGGTAATTTCCCAGGTTTCGAGGTCTGAATCCCCCACCACCATATGCACGGGCAATCGCCGCAAAGCAGGCAGGTTCAACGGTTTGCCAAAGCGTGTGGCAAAGTCCCGCACGCCGACCCACCAGTCCTGATCGGCATCGAGCAGGGTCACCGAACCCGGTGCGCCGATGGACGCCGCCCAGAGTTTTTCGGGATGCAGGTAGCAGAAGCGATGGGTGAATTGCCCACCACCGGAATAGCCGAACAGTGCAAAGGTATCGAAGCTGCGACCGTAGCGCTTGCCAACGTTGGCGATCATGTCGAGCAACACTTGGTCGTAACGGATATCGCCTTCGACCATCTGCTTGTAGCCATCACCATTGCCGTCGCCCAACACGCCGACCGGGAACAGCGGCGACAGGATCACACAATCGTTCCAGCGGCCAAATTCCGCGAAACCATTGCGATAAATCTCCATCGCGCGGGTCGAGCCGTGCAGCGAAACCACCAGGTCTACCGGCCGGGTGCGGTCCTCGATGCTTTCAGGCACGTAAAGGGTGTAGGCAAACCGGCTGTCCTCATAGTGGGAGTACACGGTGGTGGCGCCGAGGTGATACACGTTTTTTGCCGCACGTAATGCTGCGTTTTCAGGGCTGATATCTGGATTGCTCATTTGGAAAGTTCGCCGAGTCAGTTCGGACTTGAGTATTGGTCGAGCACTATAAAAAGAAAAACTAATTTAACTTTAGCCAGGGTAAACAAAAGCTTTACTATGCCGGCGTACCCATGAGCGCGGGCCTACCCATGAGCAACATTCGTTTCTTCAAGACGTTTATCGCCGTCGCCGAGTACGGCAGTTTTGCCGCCGCCGCCGACCGTGTGGCCCTCACCAACGCCGCCGTCGGCCAGCAAATGCGCGCCCTCGAAGAAGAGATGCGCCGACCGCTGTTCGACCGTAGCCAGCGGCAGATCAAGCTGAGCCGTGATGGCGTGTTGTTGCTGCCCAAGGCCAAGCGCCTGTTGGCGGACTACGAGCAAATGATTGCAGAGGCGCCCGATGGCATGGCCATGGAAGGTGAAGTGTCCATCGGCGGCATTACCTCCGGCATGGGCCTGCTCGCCAATTGCCTGGTGCAACTGAAAAAGCTGCACCCGCGCATATCGGTCAACCTGATGACCGCCCGCTCCGACGAAGTGGTCAACCTGGTACACGCCGCCAAGCTCGACGCGGCATTGCTGATCGAGACCGCGCGGCAGAACTTCGATGGATTGAGCTGGACCCTGCTCTACAACGAGCCCATCGTCATGCTCGCCAATACTGCGCAAACCGCAGGCATCAATGACGCTGTGGAACTGCTCAGGACCCAGCCGTTCATTCGCTATGACCGTTCCACCGCCGTGGGTCGCAAGGTGCAGTCGATCATCAAGAGTGAATCGGTCGAACCGCTGGAAATCCTCGAGCTGAACTCGATCATCGGCATCGCAGACCTGGTACGCCAGCAAGTCGGAGTTGCTATTGTGCCGCTGCTGAAAAATTTCGACTGGCACAAAGACCCAAGCCTGCGTGTACTGCCATTGCCGGGAGACTTGGCGGTGCGCCGAGTAGGGATCTTGGAGCAAGGCACCAAAAGTGCAATTACCGGGGAAATTCGCAAGCTGCTGATGTCGGCTGTGGCAACGTAATCATCCCCTTAAAGGGATACGACTTGCTGGCCCTTTACAAACCATGATGAAAGGCCAGTAGCTACACAGGCTCACCGCGGGGCGGGCACAAACGCTACGCTCCCATCCTCGCGCGGCTGAAACAACCGCTCGCCATTATCCGGCTGCGTCCTGACCATCTGATGATCCACCCCCAGGAACGCCAGCGGCATCGGCTCTTGCTTGGAATACTGCACGACGATAATCGTGCGCTGCGGGTCGAAGCGTTGGCCGCTGGTTTTGTCCAGCCAGGCCATGAATGCGGCGCTGTCACCCTGGCGGGGGAAGTCCTGGGTTTCGCTGACGTAGTAGAAGGGCTTGCCATGGTTTTGCAAGTACATCGGCAGCTTGTTGTCGACCTCCACCAGCACCAATTGCCACTGGCTCCAGGGGGCGCTTTTCAGCGCTTGGGCCTGCAGGTCTGCGGCGAAGTGGGTCACGCCGCCCTTGCCGGTGGTCCAGGGGTAGATCACGCCCAGCACCAACACCATCAAGCCTGCGCTGAGTCCAAAACCTTTTTGCCAACGCGGCCAACTCGCCGGTTTTGTTTGCAGGCGTTCACTCAACCACCAGGCGGCGAGCAATTGGGCAAAGGGCACCAGCGGCAGTACGTAGTAGCTGCGACGGCTGCCGCTGGCGGTGAAGAACACAAATAACAGGCCCAGGCCCCACACCAGCCAGCGCACGTTGGGCGGGGTGTGGCGCCACTGCCGCACGGCCAACCACAGGCCGAGCAGCCAGCAGGGCGCCCAAGGCAGGGTGTAGACCGGCAGGTAGATCAGGTAAGTGTAGATCGGCCCCATATGGTCGAAGGGGTCGAAGAAGCGCACCACGTTTTCCCGCAATACCAGTTCCAGGCCGCTCTGGCCGTAAGTGGGCGCGCCATAGTGGTGGGACAGTACGAAAGGGATCGCATAGAACGCTGCGGCGATGAGCACGGCCAACAGCATGCGCAGATTGAGGTGACGTTTGTAGCGCTGCTCGTTGAGCAGGTGCGGCAACAGCAGCAGCCCCGGCAACACGAAACCGATCAAGCCTTTGAACAGTGAGGTGGCTGCCAACAGCAGGAAAAATACCGTGTAGCGCCCCAGTCGTGTGTCGTCCGGCCCACGCCAATACCACCATACCGCCGCCAGCACACCGCAAACAGTCAGCACATCAGCGGTGGCTACCCGCCCCCAGAACAGGAAGTAGAAGGTGGTAGCGAGCATCCAGCCGGCAATCAACCCGGTGCCCTTGCGGAACAGGCGTTCGCCAATCAGGTAAATCAGCCAGATACTCAGCCATGCGGCAATCACCGATGACAGGCGCAGCGACCACGGCCCCAGGCCGCCCATCAAGTGGGCGAAGCCTGTAATCAGCCAGTAGGAGGGCAGGGGTTTGTCGTAGTAGGGCGTGCCTTTTAGATAGGGATCGAAGTAGTCACCGCTTTGCAGCATCTGCAAGGCGATGTTCGCCCAGCGGGTTTCCGGCCCCCACAGGTCGCGGCTGCCCAGGCCCAGCAGCAACAGCAAGGCCGAGGTGCCCAGCAATAAAGCCAAGGCGCCGCGTTCGGTTTTCCAGAAGCTCATGGGTTTTCCCTGTGGCAGGCGCTGCATTAAGGTTGTCGTGGGTAAATCGTCAGCACCAGGTTGCCTTTGCGATAACGCTTGCCACCGGGAGGCAGTTGCCCTTCTTCGCGATGTTCGCTGGTGCTTCTGACCCGCATCAGCACGCCGACCGAACCCTGCTGGCGAGCCTCGGCCAACCAGGCCTGGACGTTATCCAGCGTGATCTTGCGGTGTGCCGAGTCTTGGTAATGCAGGCCGTAGCGCAGCTCGCCCACGGTGTTATAGAAGGCCACTTGCGGCCGCCGCAAGCGCCATGACAAGGCCGACGCAGCCCCCAGTTCGTTGCTCAGCAAAGCCTGGGTTTGCTGCAGTTCGTCCAGGTGCTCAAGCACGAACTGGTCGGGCATTTCGTTATCCGCGATCAGCGCCGGCATGCCCGCCGGCAACAATGCCACCAGCAGGCCGATGCCCAGGGCCGGCATCGCCCATAACGTCATTGGCCGTACTGCTTGCAGCAGGTTGGCGAGGATCCAGCCCAACAGCACGATAAACACCAGGGACAGGCTGAACATCTCGGCATGGCTGTTGCCGTACAGCGGGTCGATGATTTGCAGGTAAATCAGCAGCACCATGGCGGCCATGCCAAGGGTGAAATTGACCGCGCCGTTGATCACAATCGTGCGCGCCTTGCCTTGCTTGATCAGGTCGACCAATCCGTGGCCCATCAACAGCGCCAGGGGCAACAGGCACGGCATGATGTAGGTCGGCAGCTTGCCTTTGCTCAGGCTGAAAAAGCCCAGGGGCAGCAGCAGCCACAGGGTGAGAAAGGCAATCGCCGGCTGGCGCTTTTCCTGCCAGGTCTTGAGCAATGTGGCGGGTAACAAGGCGGCCCACGGCAGGCACGCCACCACCATGATCGGCAGGAAGAACCACATCGGCCGCGCATGTTGTGCGTTGTCGGCAGCAAAGCGGCGGATGTGTTCATGCCAGAAGAAAAAATGCCAGTAATCCGGTTCCCGCAGGTGGATCGCCAGGGCCCACGGCAGGCACACCAGCACGGCGACCAGCACTGCCAGCGGGCCGTAGCGCATCAACTCGCCCACGCGGCGCTGCCAGAGCAGGTAAGGCACAGCGATCAGTACCGGCAGCAGCCATGCCAGGAAACCCTTGGTCATAAACCCCATGGCGCAGGCCAACCCCAACACTGCCCAGGCCCCCAGGCGCTCGCCGGGCGTGCGGCTATCCAGGGCAAACCATAGCGCTACCAGGCTCAGGTTCACCCACAAGGTGAATTGCGGGTCGAGGTTGGCATATCCCGCTTGCCCGGCCACCAGGCCAAAGCTCATGTACAGCAGGGCGCAGGCGAAGCTCTTGCGCGGATCGTTCCACAAGCGCCGGGCGAGCAGGTAGGCCAGCAGCACACTCAGGCCGGTGCTCAGGGCCGAGGCGATGCGCACCCCAAACAGGTTTTCACCAAACACGGCCTGGCCGAGGGCTATCAGCCAATAACCGGCGGCGGGTTTCTCGAAATAACGCACCCCCATAAAGTGCGGCGCCACCCAGTTGCCGCTCATCAGCATTTCCTGGCTGACCTGGGCATAGCGGGTTTCATCCGGGGTCCACAAACCATGCAAGCCCAAGGGCAGCAGGAAGAAGACGGCGAAGCCGAATAATAACCAGGACACGGGATTCAAGCGGGTCATGAGTACGTCGCTCCATGACGTTCAATAAGACACATTGAGGCAATTAAATGCGTAGGGCGAAGAGTCACGATGTTCACTGAACCATTGAGGGGGAACTTAACTAACAGGTGCAAGCGAACATGCCATAACAGGGCTGTCGTTTTGCTGAACGTAATAGTCGTGGTATATGTAAAAAAGTGTGTTTAAAGTTGTTTTAGTGCAGCCTTCCATTGCCGCATGTTCATAGTGCCCAATGCCTCGAATTCGCCGTTGGGCAATACCTTGACGAACAGTGCGCTGCCGTATTCAGCCGCGGCAGCGTGGGGGAAGCCAAGCGACTTTTGGAAGTCGCTCATGCAGGCACTGTGGGTGATCAGCATCAGGTTGCGACCGCTGCGTTTGTGGCCGAGGATTTCCTCGCCCATGGCGTCACCGCAGATGGCGAGGGGCCCCGGCGAAAGCTCGGTCTTGCCGAACATGAACAGTGACGTCTGGGCGGTGCGCGTGGTGGGGCTGCTGAGCACGTCGGTAAGCTCCATGCCCAATGAATCAAAGGCTTTGCCCAGTTGCGTGGCACGTTGGCTGCCCTGGACCGTGAGGCCGCCGGCGGGGCCGAAGCAAGGGTTGGTGGAACGGTCGCAACGCTCTTCATGGCGCACCAGCACTACCACGTCACCATTGCGCCAACTGGCGAGCACCCCCGAGGTTACCAGTCGGTTGCCGACGCCCAGGTCCAGCGGCGAGGCCGGCCATAACAGGAAGCCCGTCAGAAGAACGACGGTAACAGTGATACCCAGCAGTTGCAGGCGGTATTTTTTCAGGCGCTTTAACCGTGCCCATTTGAGTTTAGGCTTGGCCAGGGTCATATCTGCCACGCTGTTCACCTTTGGCACTATTGTTGGGTTTATAAACACGCACAGTGAATGGGCAGTTGCCCGTTGTGGAACAGGAGCCTGTCATAGCGCTGCTGTCTTTTTGCTGAACACCTGCCTATTAAATACACGCTATGCACTAACTAATAAGTTGCGGCTTATCGCCGTTTGACGCGCAATCTAAAGTGCCGAGGATGGGCAGGCAGTGAAATCCATGTGAAAAATTTGCATGGGCTGCACAATCAGCCGTTATTCTCGTTGGCAGTCCTTCCAGTGAGCGTTTTTATGTTGCAGGTGCAAGGTGTTGTAAAAAACTACGCCACCCCCCAAGGCCCGCTGGCCGTCCTGGCGGGTGTCGACCTCTACCTGGGGGAGCGCAGCAGCCTGGCGCTGATGGGCGAATCGGGCAGCGGCAAAAGTACGCTGTTGCACCTGGTGGCCGGACTGGACCGTGTGGATGGCGGCAGCATTCGGATCGGCGCGCAGCGTCTCGACCAACTGACGGAGGCGCAACTGGCCCATTGGCGGCGCACTGAAATCGGCCTGGTGTTCCAGCAGTTCAACCTGATCGGCAGCTTGCGCGTGGAGGACAACCTGGCGTTCCAGGCGCGGTTGGCCGGGCGTTTCGATGCACAGTGGCAGGCGCAGTTGGTGGAGCGCCTGGGCCTTGGCGATTTGCTCAAGCGTTACCCCGAGCAACTGTCCGGAGGCCAGCAGCAACGGGTGGCGGTAGGGCGGGCGCTGGCCTCGCGCCCGGGCTTGCTGTTGGCCGATGAGCCCACCGGCAACCTCGACGAAACCACCAGCGATGAAGTGCTGCAACTGCTGTTGGACCTGCTGCGCGACAGCCCTACGAGTCTGTTGATGGTCACCCACAGCCCACGCCTGGCCGCGCGCCTGGACCGCCAGGTGGTGCTGCATCACGGCCGCGTCGTGCCGATGGATGCGCGCTGAGATGGCACTGTTCTACTGGACATTGCGTGCGTTGGTAAGCCATTGGCGACGTCACCCAGTGCAGTTTTTCAGCGTGCTCACCGGTCTGTGGCTGGCCACGGCTTTATTGACCGGCGTGCAGGCCCTCAACAGCCAGGCACGGGACAGTTATGCACGCGCCAGCCAATTGATCGGTGGTGAGCCCCAAGCCAGCCTGAGTGCGCCGGACGCCGCCAGTTTCCCGCAAGCGCTGTTTGCCCAACTGCGCCGCGCCGGGTGGCCGGTTTCCCCGGCGGTGCAGGGACGGTTGGCACTCAAGGGGCATGAGCAACAGCGCCTGCAACTGATGGGCATCGACCCGGTGTCGTTGCCCGGCAGTGGCAGTGTGGCGGGGCAACGCTTGAGCCAGGCGCAGATGCTGGCTTTTTTCACCCCGCCAGGGCGTACCTGGGTGGCTGCGCAAACCTTGCAGGCGCTTGGGTTGCACGAGGGCGATCAGCCGCAGACAGTCAACGGGCACCCCCTGCCGCCATTGCAGGTACAGGCGGACATGGCGCCGGGTTTGCTGCTGACCGATATCGGGTTTGCCCAACCCTTGCTCCACATGCAGGGGCAACTGTCACGCTTGTTGCTGGACAACACCTTCGCCGCCCGCCACCCCACGCCACCCGCCGCGCTGCAACTCAAGCAGGGTGAGGACAACAACCTCGCGCGCCTCACCGAGAGCTTTCACCTGAACCTTGATGCATTGGGCTTCCTGTCCTTTGTGGTAGGGCTGTTTATCGTGCACGCGGCCATCGGCCTGGCCCTGGAACAACGCCGTGGCCTGCTGCGCACCTTGCGTGCCTGTGGCGTCAGCGCGCGGATGCTGATCCTGAGCCTGGGCGTGGAACTGGGGGTTTTATCGTTGTTGGGCGGCTTGCTCGGCATCGCCAGCGGGTATGTGTTGGCCAGCCTGTTGCTGCCGGATGTGGCCGCCAGTTTGCGTGGCCTGTATGGCGCTGAAGTCCCGGGCCAATTGAGCTTGAGCCCCTGGTGGTGGCTCGCCGGCCTGGGCTTGAGCCTGCTTGGCGCACTGCTCGCCGGGGCCAGCAGCCTGTGGCGTGCCGCCCGCTTGCCCTTACTGGCATTGGCCAACGCCCAGGCCTGGCATGAGGCCCATGGGCGCTGGTTGCGGCGCCAGGGCTGGGTGGCGTGCGCGGCACTGCTGATCGCGCTGCTGGCGCTATGGCTGGGCGATAGCCTGGCCGCCGGTTTTGTGCTGATGGCGGCGTTGTTGCTGGGCGCCGCGCTGGGCTTACCGGTGCTGCTCAACGGGCTGTTGAAAATCGTGCTGGGCCGCAGTCGCGCGGTGCTCGGCCAATGGTTCCTCGCCGATTGCCGCCAGCAACTGCCGGCCCTGAGCCTGGCGTTGATGGCGCTGCTGTTGGCCCTGGCGGCGAATATCGGCGCCGGTTCCATGACCTCGGGTTTCCGCCAGACCTTCAACCATTGGTTGGAGCAGCGCCTGACCGCCGAGCTGTACCTCAACCCGCAGAACCCGGCCCAGGCCGAGCAACTGAATGTCTGGCTGGCACGCCAGCCGCTGGTGCAGGCAGTGTTGCCTACCTGGCAGGTGGCGGTGCAGCTGCAAGGCTGGCCGGCAGAAGTGTTCGGCGTGGTCGACGACCCCACCTACCGTCAGCACTGGCCGTTGCTTGAGGCTGCAAACGCACCCTGGGACCGCTTGCTGCAAGACGACAGCGTGATGCTCAGCGAGCAATTGGCGCGACGCTTGAACGTTCAATTGGGCGATACCCTCTCGATCCCTACACCACAAGGAAGCTGGGCGCCGCAGATCGTCGGGATCTACGCCGACTATGGCAACCCCAAGGGCCATCTGCTGGTCAATGCCCGGCACTTGCTGGCGCATTGGCCGACACTGTCACCGGCGCGTTTCAACCTGCGGGTTGCGCCCCAGAACGTGCCGGCACTGGTGGGTGAAGTGCAGCGTGCATTTGCCCTCGAAGACAGCCGCATTGTCGATCAACAGCAACTCAAGGGCTGGTCCAGCCAAGTCTTCGAACGCACCTTCGCCGCCACTGCCGCGTTGAACAGCCTTACGCTGGGCGTGGCTGGCGTGGCATTGTTCATCAGCCTGCTGACCCAGAGCCAGAGCCGCCTCGGCCAACTCGCGCCGCTGTGGGCATTGGGTGTGACACGGCGCCAGCTGATGCTGCTCAACCTGGGCCAGACCTGGCTGCTGGCGTTGCTCACGCTGATCCTGGCGTTGCCGTTGGGGCTGCTGCTGGCGTGGTGCCTGGATGCGGTGATCAATGTCCAGGCCTTCGGTTGGCGCCTGCCGTTGCAGGTGTTCCCCTGGCAGCTTGCGCAATTGCTGGGGCTGGCGATGGTTGCCACGTTGCTGGCGTCTGCCTGGCCCTTGTGGCAGTTGTACCGCAGCCGCCCGGCGGATTTGTTGAGGACCTTTGCCCATGAAGATTAAGGCATTGTGCTGCGCCGCCTTGTTACTGCTGAGCGCATGCGACAAGACGCCCGCGCCTGAGACCAGCTTCGCCGGCTTGGGCAGTGAGGCGGCGGACTTTACTCAGGTGGTGCCCGGCAAAGTCTTCAGCTTTCCCGAGGACCATGGCCCGCACCCAGGCTTTCGTATCGAATGGTGGTACGTCACCGCCAACCTCAAGGATGCCCAGGGCAATGTCTTCGGTGTGCAATGGACGCTGTTTCGCAACGCCCTGAAGGCCGGTCCCACGCAACCGGGCTGGCACGATTCAACGGTGTGGCTCGGCCATGCTGCCGTCACTTCGGCCACCCGCCACTACGCCGCCGAACGCCTGGCCCGCGGCGGCGTCGGCCAGGCCGGGGCCCAGGCGGTGCCGTTCAACGCCTGGATCGACGACTGGAACTTCGCCACCCAACCCGGCGCCGCCAGCACCCTGGCCGATATGCAGCTCAAGGCCAGCGGTGCCCAATTCGCCTACGACCTGCGCCTGACCTCCAGCCGCCCGCTGGTGTTGCAAGGCGACAATGGCTACAGCCGCAAATCCGACCAGGGCCAGGCGTCGTACTACTACAGCCAGCCGTTTTTCACTGCCAATGGCAGCGTCAGTCTCGACGGCCAGACTTACCAGGTCAGCGGCCCGGCCTGGCTCGACCGCGAATGGAGCAGCCAACCCCTGGCCGCCAGCCAGACCGGCTGGGACTGGTTTTCCCTGCACCTGGACCGTGGCGAGCAACTGATGCTGTTTCGCGTGCGGCAAAAAGACGGTGGCGGTTATCTCACCGGCACCTGGATCGATGCTCAGGGACGCACCGAGACCCTGCACAACGCAGATATTCAACTTGTACCGCTGACCACCACCGAGATTGACGGGCGCAGCATTCCCACGCGCTGGTCGCTGAAGATTCCCGGCAAACACCTGGATATCACTACCCAGGCGGTCAATCCAAAGGCGTGGATGAATTTGAGCATCCCGTACTGGGAGGGGCCGGTGTGGTTTGACGGTGGTGTGGGGTATCTGGAGATGACGGGGTATTAGAACGCTGCAGTCTCGCCGACTCTTCCTACGACCCGAGCGAAGCCGTCCCATAAAACATTCAAAAAATACTGTACATCCATACAGCATTGTCCTACAGTCCATCCCAGGTGACCGGATGTCACCGGTTACCTGAGCTTCAATTTTTTAACTATGGATGGATAAAAAAATGAAATCGAAAAAAGCCTTTATGCTGGGCGCGGCCATGGCCGCCTCCTGCTTCGTTTCGGCCTTCGCCCTGGCCGAGCAACCCGTTCTGAAACTCAGCGCGCAGACGGTCAAGCAGGCCGTGGATAAAGCGTTGAAACCTGGCGGCACGCTGGAGACGGCCACCGTTTCGGATGCGCTCAAGCAAAAGCTCAATGCGGCCAAGAGCGGCCAGTCCAAAGTCGTCAAGAGCAAAGCAGTCGCCAGCAACGTGGCGATTGACACTAAGGTTGAGGCGTTGCAAAAACCTGATCCGGCGCAAGCGAAGCAGGCTGCAATTGCTGCATTCACGCCGCTGTTTCCGACCCTGGATATCAATACCCTTTACACCGTTACCGGGGTGGAGACCGGCGCGCAAATCGCTTACCACTTCAACCTGGCGAAAAACTCGCGAATCCAGGTGCAACTGCTGAACCAGAGCGCCGGTACGGACATGTCGTTGACCCTGTTCCACGACGACGGCCAGGGTAACCTGACGCCACTGGGCACTTCTGATAACCCTGGCAGTGCCGATGAATACCTCAACGGTGTGTTGCCGGCCGGTGACTACTACTGGTTCATGGTGGCCAATACCGCGAGTAACGCGCAGTTCAGTTTCGGCGTGGCGGTGGACAGCAACATTGATGCCTACGAGCCCAACGACACCGAGCAAACCGCGTTTGTGCTGCCGGATGCGCTGAATCAGGTGACCGGCAATCTCGACACTGTCAATGATGTCGATTACTTCGCTTTCACTTCGTTGCGTGGTCAAGGGGTGGGCATGTTCCTCGGCGATGACGAAGAAGGTACGCGCAACCAGTGGATCTTCGAGCGGTTCGATGGCACCAAATGGGTAGTGATTCCGCCGCAAACGACGTCTACTTACCCAAGCCTGACCCCAGGCTATACCGTTAAAGTCCGCGTGCGGGCCAACCCGGACGTGGCGCTCAACCCCCAGGCGCAATACAAGTTGACCCTGGGCTCGGCGCCACGGCTGAACCAGCACAACGTCAACGGCGACAACGTGGTGCGCATTCCCAGTTCAATCGCGCAGCTGGCCACCCAGGCGGCCAGAAGCCTGAGCTGGAGCACCCAGTGGTCCGACAGCACGGGCGAGCCGTTGCGGGGTGTCACGCCGGTCCTCAGGGTCGACAAGCACTTCAATGGCCCCTACAACTTCACCAACTACGAGGCCAGGACCGGCATCACGGGTGCAGCATCGGGCAACGTCGACCTGGGCACCTGCTCCGGTGATTACCGCGTGGTCTACCCGGACAGTGGGTCGGGCCAGACCTACAACTGGGAGACCTGGTTCAACGAAGGGGGCTGGCGCCTTGAGCTCAAAGAGTTCCCGGGCGTTGGGGTAGGCGGCAACATCGTGCAGACCGTCAGCATGGGTCATATCTGCAGCCAACGCATCGTGCGCTGATGGATTTACTCGAGTGAAGCAGGGGGCAGTCCATTGGGCTGCCCCTTTTTTTGGGGTAACGCCGGCTCCCAATGCAACGTGCCGAACAGATAGTCCATCAACGGCAGCACGATATTGAAATTACGCCCCTGCATCAGCTCGCGACGGTGATGCAGGGCGTGCAGGCGGTGCATCTGGCGAATCCACGGCAGACGCGCCACCGCGTGTTCAGCGGGCAAGTGTTCGCAGGCGTGGAACACTTCGTAGAGCAGGTAGCCGAGGATCATGCACCCGGCAAACAGCCCGGCGACGTTGGGGCTTAATTGCTTGAGCAGCCACCAGGCGGGGAGGGTGATGGCCAGGCTGTGCAGCACGATCAGCCAGGCGGGAAACAGGATGACGCGCCAGTCCCGGGGGCTGTCATAGGTCATGTGGCCGGGGGTGAAGAAGCTGTGGTGGTCGCCGGTGTGGCGTGCGTAGAACAGCTGGGCGAACGCATGTTTGTGATGGCCCAGATGGCGGTGCACGAGGTAGATGCACAGATTGAAGAACAGCAGGGTCAAGGGCACGGTCAGCCACTGGAGGGCGGTGATATCCGCGATGGACGACCAGGCCAGCATGATGCAGACAATCCCATAGCCAAGCACGAACGCTGCGTGCAGCCAGGGGTTGTAATGCCGGTTGACGCTCGCGCGGTAACGGGCGCGGAAGGTCTCGGTGGGGTGTGCCATGGCCGGCTGCTCGCTGTGTTTTTATTTGAGGCTGAGCTTAGTTGCCGTGGGCGGATGTGCGAGTTTTTACTGGCAACCCCATCCCCTTGTGGGGGCTGGCTTGCCTGCGATAGCGCAGTGTCAGCCTCCTTATCTGGTTCTGATACACCGCTATCGCAGGCAAGCCAGCTCCCACATTTTTGCCCGAGACCGACCAGTGGAGGCTTGCACAGGTCTGAATTACTTGTTAGTTTCTGGCGAAATGTTAACGATAACATTTGCTCTAAAAATAAAAACAAAACAGAGACCCACGCCATGAAAATGCTCCCAAAAACCCTGTGTTTACTGGCTGCCAGCATCACCCTAGGCAGCGCGACACCCGCGTTTGCCGAGGCCGCCAAGCCCATCCGCATCGGCGCATCGTTCCAGGAAATCAACAACCCCTATTTCGTCACCATGAAAAACGCCCTGGAAGAAGCCAGCGCGACCATCGGTGCAAAGCTCATCATCACCGACGCCCGCCATGACGTGTCCAAGCAGGTCAGTGATGTCGAAGACATGCTGCAAAAAGGCATTGATATCCTGCTGATCAACCCTACCGATTCGGTCGGCGTGCAATCGGCCGTCAAGTCGGCCCATGCCGCTGGCGTCGTGGTGGTGGCGGTGGACGCCCAGGCGGACGGCCCGCTGGATTCGTTCGTCGGCTCGAAGAACTTCGACGCTGGCTTCCAGGCGTGTGAGTACCTGGCGAAAAACATCGGTGACAAAGGCAATATCGCCATCCTCGACGGCATTGCCGTGGTGCCGATTCTCGAACGTGTGCGCGGTTGCAAAGAGGCGGTGGCCAAGCACCCGGACATCAAGATCGTCAGCATCCAGAATGGCAAGCAGGAACGTGACCAGGCGCTGACCGTCACCGAAAACATGTTGCAGGCCCAGCCCACCCTCAAGGGCATTTTCAGCGTCAATGACAACGGCTCCCTCGGTGCACTCTCGGCCATCGAAGCCAGCGGCATGGATGTGAAACTGGTCAGCGTCGATGGCGCGCCGGAAGCGATCAAGGCGATCCAGAAGCCCGGCAGCCATTTCATCGCCACCTCCGCCCAATACCCCCGTGACCAGATCCGCCTGGCTTTGGGCATTGCCCTGGCCAAGAAGTGGGGCTCGCAAGTACCCGCCACCATTCCGGTGGACATCACTCTGATCGACCAGGCCAAGGCCAAGGATTTCAGCTGGTAAACCCCTCAAGCCCCTCGCTCGCCGTGGGGCCCAGGCAAACCTTCTGAACGCGAGGTCGGCGGTATGAGCAGTCTTCTGAAGCTGGAAAACATCTGTAAGCGTTACCCGGGCGTGCAGGCCCTCAAGTCGATCAACCTGCAAGTGGAGCGCGGCGAAATCCACGCCTTGCTCGGCGAAAACGGCGCGGGCAAATCCACGCTGATGAAGATCCTCGGCGGTGTCGAGCATCAGGACGAAGGGCAGATCCTCATCGATGGTCAGGCCCGGCAATTTGCGACTTACCGTGACGCGATTGCCGCCGGTATCGGCATCGTGTTCCAGGAATTCAGCCTGATTCCCTACCTCACGGCCGTGGAAAATATCTTCCTCGGCCATGAGTTGAGCAACCGTTTCGGTCTGTTGCGCAAGCGCGAAATGGTCGAGGCGGCGCAGGCGTTGTTCCAACGCCTTGGGGTGAGCATAGACCTGCACTGCGCGGTCAAGCATCTGAGCGTGGCCGAGCAGCAGTTCGTCGAAATCGCCAAGGCCCTGGCCCTGGATGCGCGCTTGCTGGTACTCGATGAACCGACTGCAACCCTGACCCCCAGCGAAGCCGAGCTGCTGTTCGAGATCATGCGCGAACTCAAGCGTCAGGGCGTGGCGGTGATTTTTATCTCGCACCACCTGGAGGAGATTTTCCAGGTGTGCGATCGCATCAGCGTACTGCGCGACGGCGCCAATGTGGGCGTTACCGATGTGGCCGACAGCGATATCGACCGCCTGGTGGAGATGATGGTGGGGCGGCGCCTGGAATGCAGCTTTCCGCCCAAGCCCAGCGGCGAGCGCGGCCCGCTGTTGCTGGAGGTCAAGGACATCCAGTTGGTACGCAACGGTCCGCACAACAGCTTCCAACTGCACAAGGGCGAGATCCTCGGCTTCGCCGGGCTGGTGGGCTCGGGCCGCACCGAACTGGCCTTGGGCATGATGGGCGCGCTGCCGTCGGTGAGCAAGGACGTGTGGCTGCGCGGCGAAAAAATCAGCCTCAGTGACCCGGCCGAGGCACTCGCCCATGGCATCGGCCTGCTGCCGGAAAGCCGCAAGAGCGAAGGGCTGATCACCGATTTCAGCATTCGCGAAAACATCTCCCTGAACAACCTGCCCAAGTACCAGAACGCCAGCGGGCTGATCGACACGGTCAAGGAATGCGCCAGCGTCGAAGCGCTGATGCGCCAGCTGTCGATCAAGGCGCCCAGCGGCGAAAGCCGGGTGCTTAACCTCAGCGGCGGCAACCAGCAAAAAGTCGTGATCGCACGCTGGATCAATCACCACTGCGACGTGCTGGTGTTCGACGAACCTACACGCGGCATCGACGTCGGCGCCAAGGCGCAGATCTACGCCTTGATGCGCAGCCTCACCGAACAAGGCTACGCCATCATCATGATTTCCTCCGAACTGCCGGAAGTCATCGGCATGTGCGACCGCGTTGCGGTGTTCCACAAGGGCGCGATCGTCAAGGTCCTGGAAGCGTCCGCCGTCAATCCTCAAGAGGTCATGCGCCATGCAACAGGGGGCTCAAGTGAATACGTCCATTAACACCGCAGGCGCCAGCCGCTTGCGCCTGAACCTGGCGCGGCTGCTGCGCTCGCCGGCGTTTTATCCGTTTGTCGGGCTGGTGGTGGTGACCCTGGTCATGATCCTTGCCAGCGACACGTTTCTGACCGCCAGCAACCTGTCCAACATCGCCCGCCAGGTGTCGATCAACGCGATTATCGCGGTGGGCATGACCTGCGTGATTCTTACCGGTGGCATCGATTTGTCGGTGGGGCCGGTGATGGCGTTGTCCGGCACCTTGACTGCCGGGCTGATGGTCGCGGGTGTGCCGCCCGGCCTGGCGATTGGTGCCGGGCTGCTGGTGGGCGTGGCGTTCGGCATCGGCAACGGCTTGTTCGTGGCTTACCTGCACATGCCGCCGATCATCGTCACCCTGGCGACCATGGGCATCGCCCGTGGGTTCGGGCTGATGTACACCGACGGTTACCCGATTTCCGGGTTGCCGGAGTGGTTCGCCTTTTTCGGTCGCGCCAGTGTGTTCGGCATGCAGGTGCCGATCCTGATCATGCTGCTCACTTACCTGGCGGCCTATGTGCTGCTGCAGCACACGCGCATCGGCCGCTACATCTACGCCATCGGTGGCAATGAAGAAGCAGTGCGTTTGTCCGGGGTGCGCGCAGCGCGCTTCAAGCTGCTGGTGTATGGCATCAGCGGCTTCACCGCGGCGATTGCCGGGCTGGTGCTCACCTCGCGGCTGATGAGCGGCCAGCCGAATGCCGGCGTGTCGTTCGAGCTGGATGCGATTGCCGCCGTGGTGCTTGGCGGCGCATCGATTGCCGGCGGACGCGGGGTGATCGTCGGCACCTTGCTCGGCGCCATGCTGCTGGGCGTGTT
This sequence comes from Pseudomonas libanensis, assembly GCF_001439685.1. Classification (GTDB taxonomy): domain Bacteria; phylum Pseudomonadota; class Gammaproteobacteria; order Pseudomonadales; family Pseudomonadaceae; genus Aquipseudomonas; species Aquipseudomonas libanensis. The sequence continues at coordinate 154,551 of NZ_JYLH01000012.1, read as the reverse complement.
GAACAACGGTTTGAATATGCTCGGCGTGTCGCCTTACGTGCAGAGCGTGATCAAGGGCGGGATCATTTTGCTGGCGATCTTTATCAGCCGTCAGCGCCATCGATAAATACCTCATCACACAGGACTGAACACCATGGACAAGCACACCCACATGCAAGCCGTCGTCTGCCACGGCCCGAAAGACTACCGCCTGGAACGCATCGGCAAGCCCCAGGCCCGCGCCAATGAACTGGTGATCCGTATCGCCGCCTGCGGCATCTGCGCCAGCGACTGCAAGTGCCACTCGGGGGCGGCGATGTTCTGGGGCGGCGACAACCCCTGGGTCAAGGCGCCGGTGGTGCCGGGCCACGAATTTTTCGGCTACGTGGTGGAAGCGGGCGAGGGCGCCGAGGAACACTTCGAGGTCAAGGTCGGCGACAAGGTCATCGCCGAACAGATCGTGCCCTGTGGCAAGTGCCGCTTCTGCAAATCGGGCAAATACTGGATGTGCGAAGTGCACAACATCTTCGGCTTCCAGCGCGAAGTGGCCGAAGGCGGCATGGCCCAGTACATGCGCATTCCCAAGACTGCCATCGTGCACAGGATTCCCGAGGCAGTGTCCCTGGAGGATTCGGCGCTGGTGGAGCCCATGGCCTGCTCGATCCATACCGTCAACCGTGGCGATATCCAGCTCGACGACGTGGTAGTGATTGCCGGCGCGGGCACCCTGGGCCTGTGCATGGTCCAGGTAGCCGCGCTGAAGACCCCGAAAAAACTGGTGGTGATCGACATGGTCGACGAGCGTCTGGAACTGGCGAAAAAATTCGGCGCCGATGTGGTGATCAACCCGGCCCGGGACAACGCTCGCGAGATCATCAACGGCCTCACTGACAACTACGGCTGTGACGTCTACATCGAAACCACCGGCGTACCGGCCGGCGTCACCCAAGGCCTGGACCTGATCCGCAAACTCGGGCGGTTTGTCGAGTTCAGCGTGTTCGGCGCCGAGACCAGTGTCGACTGGTCGATCATCGGCGACCGCAAGGAACTCGATGTGCGTGGCGCGCACCTTGGGCCGTATTGCTACCCGATCGCCATCGACCTGTTCGAACGTGGCCTGGTCACCTCCAAAGGCATCGTCACCCATGATTTCCCGCTGGACGATTTTGCCGAAGCCTTTGAGCTGGCCAACTCCACCAAGTCGATCAAGGTGCTGTTGAAGCCGGTGCTGCCCGCTCATGAGTAACGGCATGCACTACGTCATGGGTGTCGATATCGGCACCCAGAGCACCAAGGCGCTGCTGGTGGATGCCCAGGGCACGATCATCGCCCAGCACAGCCAGGGCTATCGCGTGGATACCCCGAAAGTGCGCTGGGCCGAGCAATGGCCGCAGGTGTGGCTGGATGCAGTCCAGATTTGCGTGGCCGAGTGCATGGCCAAGGCCGGCATGCCGGCGCAGCAGGTCAAGGCGCTGTGCATCAGCAGCCTGTACGGCGGTTCGGGGATTGCCGTGGATGCACAGATGACCCCGCTGCACCCGTGCCTGATCTGGATGGATCGCCGCGCCGGCGAACAGGTCGAGTGGGTGCGTGAGCACGTGGACCTGGACCGGCTGTGTGCGGTGACCGGCAACTCGGTGGACAGCTACTACGGCTTCACCAAGATGCTCTGGCTCAAGCAGCATCAGCCGCAGGTGTGGGCGAACACCCGCTACCTGTTGCCGCCCAACAGCTATATCAACTGGTGCCTGACCGGCGAGCTGGCGGTGGACCATAGCAGCGCCGGCAATATCGGCGGTGTGTATGACGTGGCCAGGCGCGGCTGGTCCGAAGAGATGCTCGCGGCGCTGGAGATTCCCCTGGCTATGATGCCCGAGCGCCTGTTGTATTCCGGCGAGGTGGTGGGTGGGCTGTTGCCGGACTGGGCGGCACGCCTGGGTTTGCAGGCGGGCATGCCGATCCTCGCGGGCGGTGTGGACGCGGCCATGGCGACCCTGGCTGCAGGCGTGACTCAGCCGGGCAATCATGTGGCAATGATCGGCACCAGCATGTGCTGGGGTTACCTCAACCAGCAGGTGGATGCCCGCCATGGCTTGGTCAGCATGCCCCACGTCTACAACGGTCATCGCGACCTGTACATCTTCGGCGGCGCGATCACCGCCGGGGCCTCGGTCAGTTGGTTTCGCGAGCAGTTCTGCCAGGCCGAAGAGCAACAGGCCCAGGCGAGGGGGCAAGACAGCCTGGTGCTGCTGGAGCAGAGCGCGACGAAGATCCCGGCGGGCAGCGAAGGCCTGTTGTTCCTGCCGTACCTGATGGGGGAGCGCAGCCCGGTGTGGGACGACCGCGCCAGCGGCAGTTTTGTCGGGCTCAACCTGTATCACAGCCGCATCCACTTGTATCGCGCAGTGCTGGAAGGGGTGAGTTTTGCCCTGCGCCATAATATCGAAGCGGGTACTCAAGGCGCGCACTCCCTGGACCTGCGCTTGATCGTGGTGGGTGGGGCCAGCCATTCGGATCTATGGATGCAGATCATCGCCGATGTCACACGCTACCCCGTCTACACCATTGTGCAGGAGGTTGAAGCAGCCCTGGGCGCGGCGTTGCTGGCGGCACATACGGTGGGGCTGGTGAGTGATGGGCAGATGGACACCGGCTGGGTGCAGTTGCAATTGCGGGCGCAGCCCAAGCGGGAGAATGTCATGAGCTATGACCGGGCGTTTGCCGAGTACCTGAGGCTGTACCCCGCCCTGAAACCGATCATGCACAACCTGCAAACCACCTGATTCAACACGATCCAAAAATGTGGGAGCTGGCTTGCCTGCGATAGCGGTGTATCAGCACCCGATAAGGAGACTGACACTCCGCTATCGCAGGCAAGCCAGCTCCCACAGTGGATCTTCATTGGTTTTGAGATCTTTATTTATGACCACTACCTTCGACCTCTCTCACCAGCGCATCCTCGTCACCGGTGCCAGCAGCGGCATCGGTCGCGAAATTGCCCAGCAACTGATCACCAGCGGCGCCGAAGTTTTCGCTCTCGGTCGCGACGCCCAGGCGTTGGCGGTATTAGGCTGCCACACCCTGTGCGTGGACATCGCTGACAGCATCGCCCTCGACAAAGCCCTGCAAGACCTGCCGCCCCTGCACGGCCTGGTCAACTGCGCCGGTATCTCACGCCTGGAACCCGCCGCCGCTATCAGCGCCGAGATCTTCGACCAGGTGATGAGCGTCAATGCCCGCGCCGCTGCGCAAGTGGCCAGCCGGGTCGCGGCGAAGATGATCGAGGCGGACATTGCCGGCAGTATTGTCAACGTCTCCAGCCAGGCGTCGCTGGTGGCGCTGGACGATCACCTGAGCTACTGCGCCTCCAAGGCTGCACTGGATGCGATCACCCGCGTGCAATGCGCCGAGTGGGGCCGTTTTGGCATACGCGTCAACAGCGTCAACCCCACCGTGACCTTGACCCCGATGGCGACCATGGCCTGGTCCGAGCCGGCCAAGCGCGAGCCGGCACTGGCTGCGATTCCGTTGGGGCGTTTTGCGCAACCGGCGGAAGTGGCGTTGCCGGTGCTGTTCCTGCTGAGCGATGCGGCAAGCATGATCAGCGGCGTGAGTTTGCCTATCGACGGTGGCTACACCAGCCGCTAGCCGTTCTCCAACTGGCCGGCGATGACCACTTTGTCCCGTGGTTTATATGGGTCTTGCAGGCGGTCGAGCAGCAGGCGTACCGCGCTGCTGCCGGCCAGGGAGGCGTCGTGGGCCACGCAGGCGATGGGTACGCCAAAGATATCGGCGAAGGGCAGGCGGTCGATGCCGCAGATGGTCAGGCTGTCGTGGGGGATGTTGTGCATGCGCAACGCGCGCAAGGCTCCCAGGGTGATCAACTGGTTGAAACCCATGATCGCGTCCGGCGCCGAGTGGGTGGCCAGGTAGTCGAGGGTGTGCAAATACGCCGGCATCAAAGTGTAGTCGCCGGCCTGCACCTCGACCTGAATGTGCGGGTGTTCGGCCAGCACTTCGCGCAGGCCCTTGAGGCGTTCCACCGTGATACGCGAATGTTCGGGGCCGGTCAGCACCAGCAGGCGCTTGAAGTTCGGGGTCTGGCGCAGCAGGTAGTGTGCGGCTTGCAGGCCGCTGTGGTAGTTGTCGAGCACCACGCGGCTGAACGGGCTGTCGTGGATCGTGCGATCGAGCAGCACCACCGGGGTCTTGCCGTTGCCCAGGCGTTCCAGGTAGTCGGGCTGGTAGCTCGGCTCATCGGAGACCGGCGACAGGATAATCCCCGCAACGCGGTAGCCCAGCAGGGTATCCACCGCTTTGCTCTCGAGTTCCTCCAGCTCATCGGTGTCCACGAGCATGATGGTGTAGCCGTGCTTTTTCGCCTCGCGGGAAATCGCCTTGATCATCTCGCTGTAGAACGGGTTGTCCACCGACGCGGTAATCACCCCGATGATCAGGCTTTCACTGCGCTTGAGCCCCCGGGCGAAGGCGTTGGGTACATAGTCCAGCTCCCGCGCCACCTCCAGGATGCGCGCCAGGGTGGCGGGTTTGACCAGGTCGGGTTTGCTCAGCGCCCGGGACACCGTGATGGTGGTCATGCCGACGCGTTTGGCGATGTCGCTGATGGTGACGGACTTTTTCTTGTTCATCGGTAAGGCTGCAAAAGGACACACCCGCAGGCTAGCATGCGCGGCGGTATCCGGTGCTTCAAATCAGCGGATCCCAGCGTTGCGACCAGTCACTTTCAGCCTTGACCACTTCGCGCAGCAGCGCCAATGCCTGTTGCAGCACCGCCGAATCCCGCGCCCGTGAATACACCAGGTAGGTAGGGAAGCTGAATTCCGGTGCCTTGGCCACCCGCTGCATCACGCCGCTGTCCAGGTAGCTCTGCACCACTCGCGTGCGGAAATAGCCGGCACCGCCATTTTCCAGGATGTACTGCAACGCCAACGGCCCGAGGTTGAAGCTCAGCGCGGCGCGGGCGCGGTCGGGCAAGGCGGCGTCATGTTGCTGGCGAAAACCCTGGCCCCAATCGATATACACGTAAGGCTCCGGCTGGCTTGCCAGCTGCACCAGGATCAGTTTTTCTTCCAGTACCTGCTCCACCTGCAAGCCCGGCCAATACTGAGGCTGAAACACCAGGGCGGCGTCGAGCACACCCAACTCCAGTTGGCGCAGCAGGTACTCGCCTTCACGCACCTCGGTGCGCAGCGCGTGCCCCGGGATGTGTTCGCGCAGCGCCTTGGCCCAGCCGAGCATCAATGGGTTGCACAAGCTGACCTCTCCGCCGATATGCAGCACATTGCGATAGCCATCGGGCAACGGCAGGTCGCGTCGCGCCGCTTCCCAGGTCTGCAGCAACTGGTTGGCGTACACCACGAAGGCCTCGCCGTCGGCGGTCAGCCGCGCACCGGCACGGTTGCGCACAAACAGCGTGCAGCCGAGCTGGTTCTCAAGGTTTTTGACACGAGCGGTGATAGCGGTCTGGGTGACGTGCAGTTTCTCGGCCGCTGCGGCCAGGCTGCCGCAGCGGGTGATTTCGAGGAAGGTGCGTGCCAGTTCGATGTCCATGAAGCCCCCGGGAATGAATGGGGCATTGTAGAGCGATGCAGGATTGGAATGCGATCCATGTGGGAGCTGGCTTGCCTGCGAAAGCGGTGTGTCAGAGGCCAATGGGCTAACTGAACCCGCGCTATCGCAGGCAAGCCAGCTCCCACAGTTGTGGATATTTCAGGTCGGGCTTCTCGGTGTGTGCAAGTGCTCTGTGGGGAATGCCTGTGCATACGCGTGACACACCCTCAACACCTGCTCATCGGCAAACCGCGCGCCCACCACATGCAAGCCCACTGGTAAGCCGTTTGCCGCCAACCCACAGGGGACTGACGCCGCCGGTTGCTGGGTGAGGTTGAACGGGTAGGTGAACGGCGTCCATTCCATCCACTCAGTCATCCCCGAGCCCGGCGGTACGTTGTGCCCGGCTTCGAACGCGGTGATCGGCATCATCGGCGACACCAGCACATCGTAATGCTCATGGAAGGCTGCCATCCGTGCAACCAGCGCCGCTCGCGCTTCGAGGGCTGCGTTGAAATCATCCAGGCTCAAGCGCTCGCCCCGCTGTGCAATGCGCAGCAATCCGGGGTCGAGCAGTTGCTTTTGCGCTTGGCTCATCGCGCCGGTCAGGCGAGCGGCACCGGCGGCCCACAAGGTGCTGAAGATATCCAAGGGGTCGCTGAAGCCAGGGTCGATCTGTTCGACATGGGCACCCAGTTGCACCAGGCCGTGCACCGCCTGATCCACCACCTGGGCGACCTGCGGGTCGACTCTCGCATAGCCGAAGGTGGGGCTATAGGCGACACGCAACCCCTTCAAGTCCGTTCCCGGAACGAGCCAGGGCCTGGTTCGCGGCGCGCCGATCAAGCCGTCCCGTGCATCCGGCCGCGCCACGGCTTGCAGCATCAGCACGCTGTCTTCCACGGTGCGGGTCATGGGGCCCAGGTGCGACAGGATGGTCATGGAACTGGCCGGCCATTGCGGCACATAACCGAAGGTCGGCTTGATCCCGAAGGTGCCGGTAAAGGCACAGGGAATGCGGATCGAGCCACCGGCGTCGCTGCCCTGGTGCAGCACCCCCAGGTTCAGCGCCGCTGCCGCACCGGCGCCACCGGAGGAACCGCCCGCCGTGGTGCGGGTGTCCCACGGGTTGCGGGTGATGCCGTACAGCGGGTTGTCGGTGACGCCTTTCCAGCCGAATTCAGGGGTGGTGGTCTTGCCCAGCAGCACCGCGCCGGCCTTGCGCATGAAGGCCGAGAAGGGCGCGTCCATGTCCCACGGGCCCTCGGCGGATGAGGTGCGCGAGCCTTTGCGCGTGGGCATACCGACCGTCAACGTCAGGTCCTTGATCGACGCCGGCACGCCATCCAGCGCGCCGCAGGGTTCACCTTTCAACCAGCGTTGTTCCGACGCTCGCGCAGCCTCCAGCGCGCCTCGCGGGTCGACATGGCAGTAGGCATTCACCACCGGGTTATAGCGCTCGATGCGCAGCAAAGCGTCTTCGGTGACCTCTACGGGTGACAAGCTCTTTTCGCGAAAATGCTGCAATAGTTGCACCGCTGTCAGTTGGCCAATCTCGCTCATGCCACATCCCCCTGTGCCGCATTGACCATGGCGCGTAGCAATACTGCGCAACCCGCCGCCAGATCATCCGGCGCGGCGTTTTCGATTTCGTTATGGCTGATACCGCCCTCGCACGGCACAAAGATCATCCCGGCCGGGCCCAGTTCAGCGACGAAGATCGCGTCATGCCCGGCGCCGCTGACAATGTCCATATGGCTCAAACCCAATGCCTGGGCAGCCTCGCGCACGGCATTGACGCAGGTCGGGTGAAAGTCCAGCGGCGGGAAGTCGGCGGTGGGTGTCAGTTCGAACGTCAAGCCGTGGCGGGCGGCGGAGTCTTCGATCACTGCGCGCACTTCATCGACCATGGCTTGCAACTTGTCGGCATGCAGGTGGCGCAAGTCGAGGGTCATCTGCACCTGGCCGGGAATCACGTTGCGTGAACCCGGGTGCAGGCTCAGGCAACCAACGGTGCCGCAGGCGTGAGGCTGATGCTGATGGGCGATACGGTTGACCGCGCTGACCACCTCGGCAGCGCCCACCAGGGCATCCTTGCGCAGGTGCATGGGCGTAGGGCCCGCATGCGCCTCCACGCCAGTGAGGGTCAGGTCGAACCACTTCTGGCCCAGGCAGCCCATGACCACGCCGATAGTGGTGGCCTGGTCTTCCAGTACCGGGCCTTGCTCGATATGGGCTTCGAAGTAGGCGCCGACCGGATGGCCCAATACTGCACGGGAACCGGCATAGCCAATGCGCTGTAATTCGGCACCTACCGAAAGACCCTGGTCGTCGCGTTTGTCGAGGGTGTCCTGCAAGTCGAACTTTCCGGCAAATACCCCGGAACCCATCATGCACGGCGGGAAGCGCGAGCCTTCTTCGTTGGTCCATACCACCACTTCAATCGGCGCTTGGGTCTCGATCTGCAAGTCATTCATAGTACGGATCACTTCCAGCCCGGCCATCACCCCGTAGCAGCCGTCGAACTTGCCGCCGGTGGGTTGGGTGTCGATGTGGCTGCCGGTCATCACCGGGGGCAGGGCGGGGTTGCGTCCGGCACGACGCGCAAAGATGTTGCCGATGGCGTCGACAGTGACGCTGCACCCGGCCGCTTCGCACCACTGCACAAACAGATCGCGGGCCTGGCGGTCCAGATCGGTGAGGGCCAGGCGGCACACGCCACCCTTGGCGGTGGCGCCGAGTCGGGCCAGGTCCATCAGCGATTGCCATAGGCGCTCGCGGTTGATCAGCGGGGCGTTGCTCTGGAGCGGTTGCGCAACACTATTCATCAGAGATCTCCAGTCAGGCACTCAAGGCCAGATAGCGGTTCTTGATCGACGGGTCGGCACGGAAGTCAGCAGCGCTGCCTTCGTACACCACGCGGCCCTGTTCGAGTACGTAATGGCGGTCGGCGAGCTTGTCGCAGACCATCAGGTTCTGTTCCACCAGCAGCACCGGCAGGCCGTCGTCCTTGACCTTGCGCAGGATCTTCACCAGCTCGTCGACAATCACCGGGGCCAGGCCTTCGGTGGGTTCGTCGAGGATCAGCAGCTTGGGATCGTTGAGCAGGGCGCGGGCGATGGCGAGCATCTGCTGTTCGCCACCGGACAACGCATGGCCGGCGTTTTTGCGCCGTTCCTTGAGCCGTGGGAACATGGCGTAGACGTCTTCCAACTGCCAGCGGCTGTTCTTGCGGGCGGCGATGCGCAGGTTTTCCTCGACGGTCAGCAGACGGAAAATCCCACGGTTCTCCGGCACCAGCGCCAAGCCCTGGCGTGCAATTTCAAAGATCTTCTGCCCCACCAGTGCCTGGCCGTTGAAGTGAATCTGGCCCCGGCGCGGGCATATGATGCCCAGGATGCTGCGCAGGGTGGTGGTCTTGCCGGCGCCATTGCGACCCAGCAGGGTCACCAGCTCACCGGGGTTGACGGTCAATGACACGCCCTCCAGCACATGGCTCTTGTCGTAGTAGGAATGGATATTCTCGACGATCAGCATCAGGCAGCCTCCCCAAGGTATGCAGTACGCACACGTTCATCGGCGCGCACGAACTCCGGCGTGCCTTCCACCAGGATCTGCCCATGGCTCATCACCGTGATGCGTTGGCTGATGGACATGACGATGCTCATGTTGTGTTCGATCAGCAGCACCGTGTGGTCGCGGCCCAGGTCGCTGATCAGTTGGGTCATGATCGGGATATCGTCGATGCCCATGCCCGAAGTGGGCTCGTCGAGCATCAGCAGTTTCGGTTTGGAACAGATCGACATGCCCACCTCCAGCACTCGCTGCTGGCCGTGGGACAACTCGCCGGCCAGGGTGTCGGCGCGGGCGGTGAGTTGCAGGCGTTCCAGCACCTGGTCGGCCATCTCCAGGTGTTCGCGCTTGCTGTCCACACGGCGCCAGAAATTCAGCGCGCGTGCACCGTCGCGGCCCTGGGCGGCCAGGCGCAGGTTTTCGCGCACGCTGAGGTTCTGGAACAGGCTGGTGAGCTGGAACGAACGCGCCATGCCCAGGCCGACACGGGCGTGGGCCGGTTTGCGCATCAGGTTCTTGCCGTCGAAATGCATTGCCCCAGCGGTGGCCTGGCGTTCGCCGGTCAGGCAGTGGAACAGGCTGGTCTTGCCGGCGCCGTTGGGGCCGATGATGGTGTGGATGGTGCCGGCCTCGACCTTGAGGTTGACGCCATTGACTGCATGGAACGCGCCGTAGGCCAGTTCCAGGTTCCGGGTTTCCAGCAGGATGCTCATAGCTCTTGCTCCTTGGCGACGGCGGCGGGTTTGCGGCTGCCGCGCACCTTCTCGAACAGCGACGCCAGGCCGCCCCACAAACCACCGCGCATGAAGATCACCACCAGGATCAGGATCACCCCCAGCAGCATCAGCCAGCGCGGCCACAGGTCGGAGAGGAAATCCCCCAGCAGCACGATGGAGCCGGCGCCGAGCAGGGAGCCGAACAGCGAGCCCGTGCCACCGACAATGGTCATGATCAGGATGTTCTCGGACATCGCCAGGTCGATGTTCGACAGCGGCACAAAGTGCAGCAACATGGCGTACAGCGCTCCGGCAATCCCGGTGACCGCGCCGGACAGCACGAACACCAGGATCTTGAAGTGCCGCGTGTCGTAGCCGATGGCCGAGGCGCGGGTTTCGTTTTCGCGGATCGCCATCAGCGTGCTGCCGAACGGCGAAGCGATCACCCGGCGTGCGCCGATAAAGATCAGCAGGAACAGCACCGCGACAAAACCATAGAAGGCCCGAGCGTCGGCCAGCGATAACAGTACGGTGTCACCGATACGGATTTCCGGGCGTGGCACGCTGAGCAGCCCGTTGTCGCCGCCGGTCCAATCGCTCAAGGTGTAGGCGACGAAGTAGGCCATCTGGCTGAACGCCAAGGTCAGCATCACGAAGTAGATGCCGGTGCGACGAATCGCCAGGGCACCCACCAGCAACGCCAGGAAACCGCCGGCGATGGCGGCACCCAGCAGTGCGGTGAACAACCCCAGTTGCAGGTGAATCATCAGCAGTGCTGCGCAATAGGCGCCGGCGCCAAAGAAGATGCCTTGGCCGAACGACAACAGCCCGGTGTAGCCCAGCAGTAGGTTGCACGCCAGGGCAGCCATGGCAAAGATCAGGATCTCGGTGGCCAGGGTCGCCGAGGGCAATAGCAACGGCAGGCCGATCAGCACCGCCAATACCCACAGCAGCATGGCTTTGGATTGCGTCTTGGCAAATGGCAGGGGGTTTTTCTCGCTCATGTCAGGCTCTCCCGAACAGGCCGTAGGGGCGCACCAGAATCACCACGGCCATCGCGCCGTAGATCATCAGGCTCGCACCCTGGGGCCAGAGTGTGGTCATCAGGCTTTGCACCACGCCCACCAGCAAACCGCCGACCAGCGCACCGCTGAAGGAACCCATGCCGCCGATCACCACCACCACGAACGCCACCCCGAGAATCTCCGGGCCGACAAAGGGCTGGGCGCCGCGCAACGGTGCGAACAGCACGCCGGCGACACCGGCCAGGGCTACGCCGAGGGCGAAGGTCATGGAGAACAGGCGGAAGATGTTGGTGCCCAGCAGCGACACGGTTTCGGTGCTCTCACTGCCGGCGCGCACCAGGGCGCCGAAGCGCGTGCGCTCCAGCAGCAGCCACAGGCCCAGGCCCACCAGCCCGGAAAACACAATGAGGAACAGGCGGTAGTAGGGGTAGACGAAGTCCCCCAGCACCAGCACGCCGCGCAGCAGTTCCGGTACGGCGACGCTCTTGCCCACCGGGCCCCAGATCATCACGCTGGCTTCCTGGATGATCAGTGCGATGCCCAGGGTCACCAGGATCTGGAACATGTGCGGCAAGTGGTAGATCCGTTGGATCAGCAAGCGTTCGATCACCCAGGCCAGCGCGGCGACCACCAGCGGCGCGATCAGCAGCGCCAGCCAGAAGCTGCCGGTGAGGCTGACGGCGGTGTAGCAGATGTAGGCCCCCAGCAGGAAGAACGCGCCGTGGGCAAAATTGACGAAGTTGAGCAGGCCGAAAATGATCGTCAGCCCGACCGCAATCAGGAAATAGATCATCCCCAGCCCAAGGCCGTTGAGGATCTGGAACAGGTAAAGATTAAGCATGCAGGAACCCTCGGCAGGACGCCGCTTGCGCGGCCCTGCGCTACATATTCAGGGGATCAGCCGAGCGAGCAGCCCGTCGCCTCGACCGCAGGGAACGATTGGCCGGCGCTGAGCACTTTGGCCAGGTCGTCCTTGTCGGCCATGTCGCCGCTGGCCTTGCCGATCAGCAGGTAGTAATCCTTGATCACCTGATGGTCGCCGGCACGGATCGACTCTTTGCCGGTCGGGCCTTCGTAGCTCAAGCCCTGCATGGCCTTGGCTACAGTCGCGCCGTCGAAGCTGCCGGTGGCGATGATGGTGTCGAGCATGACCTTGGTACTGATGTAGTCGGCGGCCAGCGGGTAGGTGGGGTTGATTCCGTATTTGGCCTGGGTCAGCTTGACCAGTTCACGGTTGAGCGGGGTGTCGACCTGGTGCCAGTACTGCGCGCCGAGGTACACGCCTTCGAGCACATCACTGCCCAGTTCCTGGAACTGATCGAGGCCGGCCGACCACACCAGCAGTACCTTCATGCGCTCCTTGATGCCGAAGTTCACCGCCTGGCGCAGAGTGTTGGACGACTGGCTGCCGAAGTTGAGCAGCACCAGCACATCGGGCCGGGTGGAAATGGCGTTGGTCAGGTAGCCGGAGAATTCCTGCTCCTGCAGCGAATGATAGCTGTTGCCGACGTGTTCCAGGCCGTGTTCCTTGAGCACGTTCCTGGCGCCTTCGAGCAAGGCTTCGCCGAACACATATTGCGGGGTGATGGTGTACCAGCGCTTGGCGTCCGGCAGCAGCTTGATCAACGGCACCATGGTTTCGCGGATCGCGCCGTAGGTGGGCACCGACCAGCGGAAGGTCGCCTTGTTGCAGTCTTTACCGGTGACTTCATCGGCGCCCACCGGGGTCATGAACACGCCGCCGACCTTGTCGACTTCCTTGGCCACCGCGAGGGCCGAGGATGACAAGGTGCAACCCTGGAAGAACCGTGCGCCGTCCTGCGCGATTGCCTCCTGCACCTTGCGCACCGCCTTGCCGGCGTTGCCTTCGGTGTCGATGACCTTGTAGTTCAGCGGGCGCCCGAGCAGCTCGGGGTGCTGGTCCACTGCCAGGCGCGAACCCATGTCGGCAAATTTGCCATAGCTGGCAAAGGCACCAGACATGGACTTGAGGCCGTAAAAGGTAAAGGGCTCGGCGGCGAATGCCGAACGCACGCTCAGCGGCAAGCTGAGGGCGGCGGCCGCGGTGAGGCTGGCTTTCAATAACGTACGACGCTGCATGGGGTGACTCCCTGGTTTAGTTATTGGCAGGAGCGGCAAGGGCGATACGGTGGTGCAAGGGCCTGTGGGCAGGCTTGTTATTGGATAACTCGGTTCAGCGGGTGAGCTGGGTCAAATGTGGGAGCTGGCTTGCCTGCGATGCGGGCGCCTCGGTGTTACAGGGGGACCGAGTCGATGCCATCGCAGGCAAGCCAGCTCCCACATTGATCGGGTTTTGTTCCTAACGGTGATCGAACTCCAGAAGGAAGTGCGGGCTGACCTGGCCTTCCAGGGCCGTCATATGGTGTTCGGCATCGCACATATGCTCATGCATCAAACTGCGTACGGCGTTTTCATCCTCTGCGCGAAAAGCGACCAGCAGTTGCTTGTGATAGTCGAGGTTGGCCGCGTCGAACTGCTTGCGCTTGGGCTTGTAGGCTTTTTTCAGCACCACCAGGTCGCGCAGCAGGTCGTTGAGAAACTGCGCCATAAAGCTCAGCAGCGGATTGGGGCAAGCCCTGGCCAGCAGATTGTGGAACTCCAGTTCCGCCAGGCGCTGTTCGCGCTGGCCGGCTTCGCTGTCTTCGGGGGCGCTGCAGAAATCCACGTTGGCTTGCAGGGCTTGGTAGTCGTCTTCGCCCAAGCGCCCGAGTACTGACACCGCCAGTTCCACTTCGATGACCTTGCGCAATTGATAGACCTGCTCGCCATCCAGATGCTGGAAGTGCAGGTAGTTGCGCAAGGCGCGGCTGGCCGGCTCGGTGCCGGCCTGGTTCAGATAGGCGCCACCACTGGGGCCGGTGCGCGTACTCACCAGGCCCTCGACCTCCAGCGCCTTGAGCGCTTCACGGGCCGAGCCCTTGGAGCACTGGAAACTCTCCATCAGTTCGCGCTCGGTGGGCAGGCGGTCGCCGGGCTTCAAGGCATCGGTGACGATGGAGCGCTTGACCGATTCGACAATTACGTCGGAAAGCTTCTGGCGTTTGCGGCGCAGCGGACGAGTCAGCATGGGTGCGATTTATCATATTAATGCGGATAAATAGCACTTAATAACGATTGGGCTTGAGCGTCAACGCAGGGTGTCGTTTTCGGTGGCAACAGGTCGTAAATGCGCTGATCAACGCCAGGTTCCGAGGTCGAGGCAACGGGCGGACGGTGGTGGTTGTTTGCCGAAGGCGAGAAAATCCCCCAGCCAGCGGCTGACACAGCCGTCGGCGTTCGACTCCTTGAGCAGGAGTTGCTCGACGCCCATGGCGATAGGTTCGCCAGGCTCGACATTGATCAGCACCATGCGCGCCACGCGCTCGGGGTACAGTGCGCCGTAGCGGCTGCCGAGGCGGGCGGCGGTGGCGTTGCCGAGGTAGTTGAGGCGTGCCTCGCCGAGTTGCCCGCGTACGAACTCCATGTCCCGTGCGGCTTGCTCGACCGCATTGATCTGCCGCAGGTCGCGGGCGCTCAGTTCGATGACGTCGTAATGGTCGACCAGTGTGCGATAGGCGCGGGTGGCAAGGGATTCCCAGCGGCTGGCCAGATGCAGGGCGAAAGGCGCTTCCCTGGCCGGTGAGGGCTCGCCGGCCTGGATGAACACCACGCCCTCGCGGTTGAGCGGTTGCCGCGCGCCGACACGGGTCACGCTCAGGCGTATACGGCCGCGCTCGGGGGCGGCATGGTCGCGGGGTACGCTGACCAGGCCGCATTGGGTGCGTTCCACGACCTCGGGGTCCAGGCGCGCCGTCGTGGGCAGGGGGCAGTCCAGCAGCCAGTCGATCGCAGTAGGGGCAATCAAGGGCTCGGCCAGTGCCACGCTGGGTATCAGCCAGCAGCAGATGCAGGCCAGACTTTTTACGAAAACGCTGGGTTTCATTAAGAGGTCCCGGGCAGCCGTGTGATAACGGCTTTTTTACCAAGGACCTTGGGTTGGAAAATGTAAGGTGAAGAAACAGCTCGTGTATGAAATGAGAGTTTGTTTATCAGCTTTCGGTGTTCCATCCCCCCCCTAATGCCTTGTACAGGGCGATGCTGGCTTGCATGCGCGACAGGCGCAATTGCACGTTCAAGTCTTGGGCGGCGTACAGGGTGCGTTGGGTCTCCAGCACCGTAAGCAAGCCCTCCGCCCCGGCTTCATAGCGGTTTTGCGCAATCTGGAAGGCCGCCTGCGCCTGTTGCAGCTCTTGGGTCTGCCATTGGCGTTGCTGGTCCAGGCGGGTGATGCTGCTGAGGCCTTTCTCTACATCGGCAAAGCCGTTGATGATCGCTCCTCGGTAGGTTTGCAGCAGTTCATCCTGGCGCGCCCGGGCCTTGTCGCGCTCGGCGCTCAAACGGCCGTTGTTGAAGATGGGTGCGACCAGGCCGGCGGTCAGGGTGTAGTAGGGGCTGCGCAGGATTTGCCCAGCCTTATAGGCGTCGGAGCCGAGCGTGGCGCCGAGGGTCACGGAGGGCAGCATGGCGGCCCGGGCCACGCTGACATCCGCCTGGGCAGCGGCCAGCTCGGCTTCGGCCTTGGCCAGGTCGGGGCGCCGGCTCAGTAGTTGGCTGGGCACACCCGGGCCGATCGCCGGCCAGGTAAGTGTCTGGAAGGCTTCATGGCCCAGGTCGAGGGCCTGCACTGGCTGGCCGAGGAGGGCGGCGAGGGTGATCCGCGCTTCTTCGGCCACCTGTTGGATCAGCGGCAATTGCCGTTGCTGGCTGGCCACCAGGCTTCGCTGCTGGGCCAGCTCCAGGGCGGTGGCAGAGCCTGCGTCGTAGCGGGTCTGCACCAGGCCGAGGACGTTGCGTGCATTGGCCAGGTTGAGCTCGGCAATTTGTTGGCGTTGCTGGGCGGCCAGGGTTTGCGCATAGCGGTCGGCCACATTGCTGAGCAAGGTCAGCTCCACCGTGGCCTGGTCCGACTCACTGGCGCGCAGGCTGTACAGCGCGCTGTCGCGGGCGGCCGCGCGGCCGCCCCAGAAGTCCACTTCATAGCTGGCGCTGAAGTTGGCGCCGAAATTATTCACCGTTTCATCGCTTTGCGAGGCGTCCAGGTCAGGCCCGCCCTGGCCGCGCAGCAGCTTCTGGTGACTGCTGGCGAGGTTGAATTTCACCTCCGGCAACAGCGGCGCACCAGCGATCACTGCCGTGGCCTGGGCCTGCCGCACCCGCGCCATGGCGGCAGCCACATCGAAACTGTCGCGCCGGGCCTGGTCGATCAGGCGGTTCAGCGCCGGGCTGCCAAACTGCGTCCACCAGCGCTGGTTGGTGGCCTGGGTCGCCTCGCGTTCGGCGTATTGCCAGGCGGCGGGCGGGGCGATGCCGCTGTCGAGCGTGGGCGGGTTGCCGGTACAGGCACTGAGCAACAGGCACAGGCTGAGCGCTGACAGCCGTGCTGGAATGGATCGATTATTCACTGGTCAACGCCTTAACCGGATCGAGCCGGGCAGCTTTACGGGCCGGCATAAAGCCGAATACGACGCCGGTGACCAGTGCACAGCCAAACGCACCGAACACTGCCACCAGGGAAAACTGTACCGCCACTTCGACCAGCGCCAGCACGCCGCCCACCAGTAACGCCAGGGCGATACCGAACAGGCCGCCGACCACCGAGAGCATCACCGCCTCGGTGAGAAATTGGCGCAGGATGTCGCGCTGGCGTGCCCCGGTGGCCATGCGAATGCCGATTTCGCGGGTGCGCTCACGCACGGTCATCAACATGATGTTCATCACGCCGATACCGCCTACCAGCAATGAAATCGCGGCAATCGAGCCAAGCATCAACGACAGTGAGTTCTGGGTCCGCGCTTCGGCCTGGATCATCGCGGCGTTGTTGGTCAGCTCGTAGTCGCGCTTGCCGTTGTGCAGCTTCAACATCAGCTGGTCGATCGCCACTTCGGCTTCATGCACCTTGCGTGCATCGGTGGTGCCAATCACCACGTATTCGGGGTTATAGCTGCCGAACAGGCGAACACTGGCGGCGCTATAGGGGATGGCAATACGGTCGTCACTGTCCTTGTCGCCGGAGCTTGCGCCTTTTTCCGCGAGCACGCCGATCACCTGGAACGGCACATTCTCGATCAGAATGTACTGGCCGATCGGGTTGGGCACGTCCTTGAACAGTTTCTGGCGGATGCGCGCGCCGATCACTGCGACCGTGGCGGCAGCCTGTTCGTCGGCCTCGGTGAAGTAGCTGCCCTCGGCCACCGGCCAGTTGAAGAGGTGCGGGAAGTTGGTGTCGTTGCCACCCACGTAGGCCATGTAGTCGACATTGCCGAAGCGCACCCCGGCTTCGGCGCCGTTGACCGGCATGATGCGCTTGACCTGGGGCAACGCCGCCAGGGCCTCGACATCCTTGAGGGTCACGATACCCAGTGGCGTACGCGGGTTGGGCGAAGAACCGCTGAGGTAGATGATATTGGAGCCGAACGCGCCCATCTGCGCCATGACCTGGCGTTTGCTGCCTTCGCCCACTGCCAGCATCACCACCACCGACGCCACGCCGATGATGATCCCCAGCAAGGTCAGGGCGGTGCGGAAGCGGTTGACCCACATCACTCGCCAGGCGGCTTGCACCGCGTCCAGCAGCTCGGCCTTCCATGCGCCGTTGTGCTCGGCGCCGTCGGCCAGGCGCTGGCGCAGGTCCACGGCGTGCAGGGCGCCGGCCGCCAGGGCTGGCTTGACCGTGCAGGTGTCGGCCGAGTCGCTGATGATCTGGCCGTCGCGGATCTCGATGATACGGTTGGCCCGCGCCGCCACTTCGCGGTCGTGGGTGATCAGGATGACCACATGGCCCTGGCCCGCCAGTTCGTCGAGCAGGGTCATGACCTCGGCGCCGCTGTGGCTGTCGAGGGCGCCGGTGGGTTCGTCGGCGAGGATGATATGGCCGCCGTTCATCAGGGCGCGGGCGATGGATACCCGTTGCTGTTGCCCGCCGGAAAGCTGGTGCGGGCGATTGCCGGTGCGTTCGGCCAGCCCCAGGCGGGTGAGCAGGGCATTGGCGCGGGCATGCCGCTGGGCAGCGCTGATGCCGGCATAGATCGCCGGCATCTCGACGTTTTCCTGGGCTGAGCCTGAGGGAATCAAATGGTAGCCCTGGAACACAAACCCGAAGGCTTCACGGCGCAGCCAGGCCAGCTCGTCGCTGCCCAGGTGGGCGACGTTTTCGCCGGCGAACAGGTAGTCGCCTTCGGTCGGGCGGTCGAGGCAGCCAAGGATATTCATCAGCGTCGACTTGCCGGAACCGGAGGCACCGACAATGGCGACGAATTCCCCGGCATGGATCGACAGGTCGATGCCGCGCAATACGTCGACCTGCGGGCTGTCGCCGCCGCCGTAGGATTTGCAGATGTTCCTGAGCTCGATCAGCGGCGTGGTCACGTCAACCCCCACTGCTGTCGGACGGGCCGATCAACAGGTGATCGCCCTCATTGAGACCCTCGAGCACCTCGATGCGCAGGCGGTCGCTGATACCCAGGCGCACTTTGCGCTCTTCGATGGCGCCGTTTTGTGCCACGACCCGGGCGGTCTGTGTGTCTGCGCCGGGTGTGCCCTGCAGGGCGGCGACGGGCACGGTCAGGGTGTCCTTGACTTGGCCTGAGACGAAAAATACCTGGGTGGTCATTTCCGCCATCAGCGCGTTATCGGCGTTGTCCACGTCCAGCAGCACGGTGTACAGCACCACTCGGCCGGTCCCGCTCTTGCTGGAACTGCTCGGGCTGCCACTGCCCTGGGTTTCGTTCAGGGGCTTGGGCGGGATCGGCAGGATCTGGCGCACGGTGCTGGCCCAGCGCCGGCTGCCGCCGCTCAACGTGGTGAAATACGCACGCATGCCGGGTTTGACGTGGCCGATGTCGGCTTCGGAGACTTCGGCCCATACGGTCATCGGCGACAGCTTGGCAATGCGCAGGATCAGCGGGGTTTGCTGTTGTGCGTTGAGGGTCTGGCCGACCCGCGCATCCACGGCCACCACGGTGCCGGTCATCGGTGCGTAGATACGCGTGTAGCCCAATTCGGCCTCATCGCTGCGCAGGCTGGCCCGGGCCTGGCGGATCTGGGCCTGGAACATGTCGACCCGGGCCTGGGTCGCGCTGAGTTCGGCCTGGGCGGTCTGCACGTCTTCTTCGCGGGTGGCATTGCCGGCGCTCAGGCGCTGCTGGCGCTGATACTTCTGGCGGGCCAGCGCGTGCTGGGCCTTTTGCTCCTGCAATTGGGCCTTGAGGTTTTCGATGGCGTAGCGGCTGGCATCGAGCTTGGCTTGTTGTGTCGAGGGGTCGATCTCCACCAGCAACTGGCCTTCCTTGACCTGGTCGCCGGCCTCGACATGGATCTTGCGGATCTGCCCGGAGGCCTGGGCGCCGACGTCCACATACCGTCGCGGTTGCAGGGTGCCCAGGGCGGTGACGCTGCTTTCGATATCGCCGCGGGTCACGGTGACGGTCGCCAGGGCGTCGCGGCCCGGCGCCAGGCCCTGCCAGGTGGCGAACGCAACAATGGGAATCAGGCACGCTACCGCTAGCAGGGCGCGTCGGGCAGGTCGAGGGCGTTTCATGGATAGGTTCCAGCCAGGAAAGATCGGGGCGCAGTTGCGCAGAGCTGACAGTTAAACGAGAAAAAGCCCCAGGGATTTAGGCTGTTACACAAGCTGAAACAGGTCTGCGGAGAAAAAAACCCTACGTTGATGCAAGACTTCTTTAAAAGTAGATGAGAATTACTATAAATTGCACGCACTCAAACTGCCATCATCGATGGCCTCGCTCCTGCTCGGGCGGGCATCGTCAGCACCACGGCCATGGGGTCAGGAGTCAGGTTGGAAAACTACTATCGCGAGCTGGTGTGTTTCCTCAACGCCAAGCTGGGCAACCGTCAGGTGGCCGAAGATGTGGTGCATGACGCTTATGTGCGGGTGCTGGAGCGCGCCAGCGATACCCCGATCGAGCAGCCCCGTGCGTTTCTTTACCGCACGGCCTTGAACCTGGTAATTGACGGCCATCGACGCAATGCCTTGCGTCAGTGCGAACCCCTTGAGGTGCTGGACAGCGAAGAACGTTTCGCCCCTTGTTCACCCCACACCAGCCACGACCAGCGCCAACGCCTGGAGATGCTTGAGCGCGCCCTGGCCGAGTTGCCGGCCGCCTGTCGCGACAGCTTCCTGCTGCGCAAACTCGAGGGCCTGTCCCACCTGCAGATCGCCGCGCGCCTGGGCATTTCCCGCAGTCTGGTGGAAAAACACATCGTCAACGCGATGAAGCATTGCCGGGTGCGCATGCGCGAGTGGGAAGCGCACTGATCAGCTGTTGGTTAAATTTTATTTCACTGTCCTCGTTTCCTATCAACACACGGCCGGTTGTTCAGGCCATGAAAGGTATTCCCGCCCCCACCGCCAAGGGGCTTATCCAGAGGACACTGGAATGACACAGGCAATTGCTTCGCCCGCGGTTCATGACTTGATCGGGATCGGCTTCGGCCCCTCGAACCTGGCGCTGGCCATCGCCCTGCAGGAACGTGAAAAGGCCCAGGGCAAGCTGGACGTGCTGTTTCTCGACAAGCAAGCCGACTACCGCTGGCACGGCAACACCCTGGTGACCCAGAGTGAACTGCAGATTTCCTTCCTCAAGGACCTGGTGACCCTGCGCAACCCCACCAGCCCATATTCCTTCGTTAATTACCTCAAGGCCCATGACCGTCTGGTGGACTTCATTAACATGGGCACCTTCTACCCCTGCCGCATGGAGTACAACGATTACCTGCGCTGGGTCGCGGGACAGTTCCAGGCCCAGGCCAGCTACGGTGAGGAAGTGCTGGCCATCGAGCCGATCCTGCATCAGCAGCAGGTCGAGGCGTTGCGGGTGATCTCCCGTGATGCCCAGGGTGAGCAGCATGTGCGCACCACTCGCTCGGTAGTGGTCAGCGCCGGTGGCACGCCGCGTATTCCCGAGGCGTTCAAGGCGCTCAAGGACGATACCCGTGTGTTCCACCATTCCCACTACCTGGACCGCATGGCCAGCCAGCCCTGCGTGAACGGCAAGGCCATGCGCATTGCGGTGATCGGTGGCGGCCAGAGCGCGGCTGAAGCGTTTATCGACCTCAATGACAGCTTCCCGTCGGTGCAGGTGGATATGATCCTGCGCGGCTCGGCACTCAAGCCGGCCGATGACAGCCCGTTCGTCAACGAAGTGTTCTCGCCGGCCTTCACCGACCTGGTGTTCCAGCAAGTCGGTGCCGAGCGCGAGCGCCTGGTCGCCGAGTACCGCAACACCAACTATTCGGTGGTGGACCTGGACCTGATCGAGCGCATCTACGGGATTTTCTACCGCCAGAAAGTCTCCGGCATCGCCCGCCAGGCGTTCCGCACCATGACCGTGGTGGAGAAAGCCACCGCCGGCCCGCTGGGCATCGAACTGGTGCTGCGCAACAACGCCACTGGCGAAACCAGCCTCAACCATTACGACGCAGTGATCCTGGCCACCGGCTACGAGCGCCAGATGCACCGCGAACTGCTGGCGCCACTGCAGGCCTATATGGGCGACTTCGAAGTGGCCCGCGACTATCGCATCGTCACTGACGAGCGCTGCAAGGCCGGCATTTACATCCAGGGCTTCAGCCAGGCCAGCCATGGTTTGAGCGATACCCTGTTGTCGGTACTGCCGATTCGCGCCGATGAGATTGCGGCGTCGTTGTATGAGAACGATCGAAACCGTGACAAGGGCCGTTCGGTGCAGGACCTGCTCCTGGCCACCGCCAGTTGAACTACCGCTCCTACAGACGGCACTTGTGACAAGGTGTGGCTATTGGTACTGTACAAAAAACCAGTATCGGTAGCCCGTCATGCAGTTGATCGAAAAACTCAGCATCCTCGCCGATGCCGCCAAGTACGACGCGTCCTGCGCCAGCAGTGGCGCGCCCAAGCGCAGCTCCGAGGGCAAGGCGGGGCTGGGCTCCACCGATGGCATGGGCATCTGTCACAGCTACACACCCGACGGGCGCTGCGTGTCGTTGCTCAAGGTGCTGCTCACCAACTTCTGCCTCTACGACTGCCAATACTGCGTCAACCGCCGTTCCAGCGACGTGCCCCGTGCGCGTTTCAGCCCGGAAGAGGTGGTGACCCTGACCCTGGATTTCTACAAGCGCAACTGCGTCAGCGGGCTGTTCCTCAGTTCCGGCATCATCCGTTCGGCCGACTACACCATGGAGCAACTGGTGCGGGTGGCCAAGCTGCTGCGCGAGGAGCATGACTTTCGTGGCTATATCCACCTCAAGACCATCCCCGAGGCCGACCCGGCGCTGATCGCCGAGGCCGGGCGCTATGCCGACCGCCTCAGCGTGAATATCGAATTGCCCACCGACGCCAGCCTGCAAACCCTGGCGCCGGAGAAACAGATCGTCTCGATCAAGCAGGCCATGCAGACCATCTACACCGGCGAGCAAACGGTGCTGAACGAGCCGCGCGCGCCACGTTTCGCCCCGGCCGGGCAGAGCACGCAGATGATTGTCGGCGCCGACGACACCGACGACAGCACCATCCTGCACGGTGCCGAGGCGTTGTATGGCAATTTCAAGCTGCGCCGCGTGTATTACTCGGCGTTCAGCCCCATCCCCAACAGCCCGAAAAGCGTACCTTTGGCCGCGCCGCCGCTGATGCGCGAACACCGCTTGTACCAGGCCGATTTCCTCCTGCGCAGCTACGGTTTCAGCGCCAACGAACTGTTTACAGGCCCCGGCCACCTGGCCCTGGATATCGACCCCAAGCTGGCCTGGGCCCTTGAGCACCGCGAGGTGTTCCCACTGGACCTGAACCGCGCCGAGCCGACCCTGATTGCGCGTGTTCCCGGCATCGGCCTGCGCACCACCCAGCGCCTGGTGGACCTGCGCCGCGAACGCAAGATCCGCTTCGAAGACCTCGCACGCATGCGCTGCGTGCTGGCCAAGGCCAAGCCGTTTTTCATCACCAGCGACTACCACCCGCAACAGGCCGACAGCACCAGCGTGTTGTTGCGCGAGCAATTGCGCGACCGCCCGCAGCCGCAACAGATGGGGTTGTGGGGATGATCAGCCTGGAATGCGACAACCTGTTCAGCACCTGGCGCGAACAGGCGCGCTGGCTGCTCAGCCATCAGGTCGACCCCAGCCAGGTGAGTTGGGGCCAGACGCAGGCGGCGGACCTGTTCGCTACCGATGAGCCGATTCCGCCAGGGCTGGGGCCGTTCCAGGCACGGATTCCCAAGGCGTTGCTGGAGCTGTTGGCGTCAGCCGCCTGTTACCACGGCGATCAGCGTTGGAGCCTGTTGTACGAGGTGCTGTGGCGGGTCAGCCACGGCGACCGCACCGCGATGCTGGCGGGGGACAAGCTGGGCAGTGAGTTGCAACGGCGCATCAAGCAGGTCAGCCGGGAAGCCCACCACCTGCATGCGTTTGTGCGCTTTATTGCTCTTCCCGCCGAGGCAGGACCAGAACTGCCGGAGTACGTGGCCTGGCATGAGCCGGCCCACGACATTCTCAAAAGCGCCAGCCAGCATTTTGTCGGGCGCATGGGGCGCCATCGCTGGATGATCGCGACGCCCCTGGACGGGGTGTATTACGACGGCGAGCAGTTGATTCACCAACGCCGGTGCCCCGAGTCCTGGCAGCAACTGGCGCAGAATGTCGAGGATCCCCACAGTGCGATGTGGCTGACCTACTACAGCCACATCTTCAACCCGGCGCGGTTGAACCCCAAGGTGATGGAGGGGCACTTGCCCAGCCGGTTCTGGAAGAATCTGCCGGAGGGCAAGTTGATACCGGGGTTGATCAGCGAGGCGCGCACGGGGAAGCAAAAGGATGGACAGGCGAAGTGGGTGGGGGCCAAGCCAGGCAAAAGAATTGCAAGCCCGGTCAATGTGGGAGCTGGCTTGCCTGCGATAGCGGTCGACCAGTCAGATGTGGGGTGACTGATGCGCCGCTATCGCAGCATAGGTATCTACACAACTTTGTAGGCTGTAGCAGCCGACGGTAACCACGATGCGAAGCGAGTCGCTCTTGATCTTGATCTGCTTTTGATCTTAGGCGCCCCGTTAAACCACGCTGGCCGGAATTCGACAGGGGTTTGGGGGGTAAACCGGCAGGGATGCCGGTTTAGCCGCCCCGCGCCATGGATGGCGCGTGGCGGCGACCCCCCAAATCACTGGCGAATTACGGGCACACCGAGCCTGAGCGAGGTGCCGAGTGGTGGGGCAAGAGCCTTTTGGTTACTTTTGGGCTCTTTTCAAAAGTGACCCGCTGTAAAAGCGGAACCAATAGCAGCCATTACCGCAGGAACGGATATGTACGCGGTCTGACCCGAGATCCTGGTCGGCTTTAAGGCCGCCTTCGCAGGCAAGCCAGCTCCCACATTTGGATCGCGGTGCGTCAGCTCGATCAGCGTCGGCTGTCAGTCCGTCACGGGAGCAAGCTCCCTCGCCACAGGTCCAACGTCGCCCCAAAGTTGTGTAGATACCTATGGCTATCGCAGGCAAGCCAGCTCCCACAGTTGATTTTCGCAGCCTGGGGGAGTGGGTATCAGGCCAGTTCGGTCGCAGTGTTCTTGACGACCGCCAACTCCGGATGCGCCACCAGCTTATCAATGTGCAACTCATCATTATTCAACCAGGTCTCGGTCAGCACCCGGTAATGTTCCATGTCCCGGCAGCGCATGCGCAGGCTGTAGTCGAACGGCCCGCTGATCAGCTGGCATTCGAACACCTGCGGGCAGGCTTTTACGCAGGCTTCGAAAGCCTTTTGCGCCGAACGCCCGCTCTGGTTGGACAAGGCCACCAGCACCAGCAGCGACAGCCCTGGCGAGACCATCTGCACATCGATGATCGCCCCATACCCACGGATCACCCCGCGTCGCTCCAGCTTGCGCACCCGTTCCAGGCAGGGCCTGGGGGTGAGGTGCACCAGCGATGAGAGTCTTTCGTAGGTGATACGCCCCTGGTGCCGCAGCACGTCGATGATCGCCTCGTCGATGCGATCCAGCGCAGGGGAAGAATGGGGTCCGTTGGCCTTGGTATCCATGGGTTCACTTCAAACGGTTGGAAAGAAATTGCTGCAAGCGTTCGCTGTTGGGATGGTCGAGGATCTCGGCGCCGCCGTGTTCCTCGACCCGGCCCTGATGCAAGAACAGCACTTGGCTGGACACCTGGCGGGCAAAGCCCATTTCGTGGGTGACCATCAGCATGGTACGACCTTCCTCGGCCAACGTCTGTATGACTTTGAGGACTTCTCCTACAAGTTCCGGGTCCAGGGCAGAAGTCGGTTCATCGAACAGGATGATCTCTGGCTCCATTGCCAGCGCCCGGGCAATCGCCACGCGCTGCTGCTGTCCGCCGGACAGGAACGCCGGGTACTGGTCCGCCACGCGGCTTGGCAGGCCGACCTTGTCCAGGTACAGGCGTGCGCGTTTTTCCGCTTCGGCGGCGCTCACGTCCAGCACCCGTCGCGGGGCCATGGTGATGTTTTCCAGCACGGTCATGTGGCTCCACAGGTTGAAGTGCTGGAACACCATGGCCAGGCGCGTGCGCAGGTTTTGCAGTTGCGCCTGATGCGGTGCGCGGCTGCCGGCGCGGCCTTGCTGCATCTGGATGCTGATGCCGTCCAGGGTGATCACCCCGGCGTCCGGCTGTTCGAGAAAATTGATGCAACGCAGCATGGTGCTTTTGCCCGAGCCGCTGGCGCCGATCAGGCTGATCACATCGCCCTGGCGCGCATTGAGGGATACGCCCTTGAGCACTTCGTGTTCGCCGTAGCGTTTATGGATGCCTTCGACTTGCAGCTTGATCGCGGCACTTGCGGTATTGGTCACGGGTACATCCACCGGATAAGCGGCCAGGGCCTGCGCGGACTGATTCATGGGTTAGCCTCGGGTAGGAACAAGAAAACGCATCCAGCGACGTTCGGCCAGTCGAAACAGGCCCACCAGTGCAAAGGACAGCAGCATGTAGAGCAGGGCGGCGATGCCGAAGGCCTGGAAGGTCAGGAATGTTTCGGCATTTGCGTCGCGGGCGACCTTGAGGATGTCGGCAACCGTGGCGGTGAACGCCAACGAGGTGGCGTGCAGCATCAGGATCATTTCATTGCTGTAGGCCGGCAGCGCGCGGCGCAAGGCGGCGGGCACCACCACATACAGGTTCAGCCGCCAGCCGTGCAGGCCATAGGCGCGTGCCGCTTCGATTTCGCCGTGGGGAATATTGCGGATCGCCCCGGCGAAAATTTCCACGGTATAGGCGCAGGTGTTGAGCACAAACGCCAGCAGGGTGCAGTTCAGCGCATTGCGGAAAAACTGATTGAGCAGGGCGTTGTCCTGCACCACCTCCAGGCTGTACAGCCCGGTGTAGCAAATCAGCAATTGGATATACAGCGGCGTGCCGCGGAACAGGTAGGTGTAGGCCTCCACCGGCCAGCGCAGCCAGAAGTGCTGCGAAACCCGCGCCAGCGCCAGGGGGATCGACAGGCAAAAGCCGAGCACCACCGAGATGATGAACAGCCACAAGGTCATGGCCACGCCGGACAACCCCGTGCCATCGCTGAACAGATAGGCCAGGCCGTATTGCTGGAACAGTTCGATCATCGCGCCATCCCCTTGATGCCCAGGTTGTAGCGCCGTTCGAGGCGCTTGAAGATGCGGTTGGAGAGGGTGGTGATCACCAGGTACACCAGACCCGCGAGAATCAGGAAGTACAGCGGCTCGCTGGTGGACTTGCCGGCGTTCTGCGCGGCCTTGACCAGGTCCGACAGGCCGATGATCGACACCAGCGCCGTGGACTTGAGCAGCACCAGCCAGTTATTGCCCAGGCCCGGCAGGGCAAAGCGCATCAGTTGCGGGAACAGCACCAGGTGAAAGCGCTGCCAGCGGCTCAGGCCATAGGCGGTAGCGGCTTCCAGTTGGCCTACCGGCACGCTGAGGATCGCGCCGCGGAAGTTCTCGGTGAAATACGCTCCATAGATAAACCCCAGGGTGACCACCCCGGCGGTAAACGGGTCGATTTCGAAATAGGCCCAGCCGAACACTTCGGTCAGGTCATTGAGCCACAGTTGCAGGCTGTAGAAGATCAGCAGGATCAGCACCAGGTCCGGCACGCTGCGAATCAGCGTGGTGTACAACGTGGCCGGTACGCGCAGCCATTTGGCGCTGGAAAGCTTGGCGCCGGCGGCGACCAGGCCCAGGGTGAGGCTCAGGGCCAGGGCCAGGAAGGCCAGCTTGAGCGTCATCCAGGCACCCTGGGCCAGCATCGGGCCGTAGCCTTGCAGGTTGAGGAGGTCGTTCATGGGGAAGATCTCGAAGGAGTGCACGGATTTACTGTGGGAGCTGGCTTGCCTGCGATAACGGTGGTGCAGTCACGGTGTGGGTGCCTGAACCATCGCTATCGCGGGCAAGCCCGCTCTCACAGGGGCACGGGTTGCCGGTTATTCGTTGTAGATATCTTGATCGCCGAAGTATTTCTTCTGGATCTGCGCGTAGGTGCCATCGGCCTGGACGGCGGCGATACCCTTGTTGATCAGCTCACGCAATGCCTGGTCGTTCTTGCGCAGGCCCATGGCGATGTCCAGGGGCAGGGTCGGGTCCTTGAAGGCGGGGCCGGTCTTGAAGTCGGCGCCTTCGGGCTTGGACAGGAAGTTGAGCTGGGCTTCGAGCTTGTCGGTCAAGGTAGCGTCGAGGCGACCGTTCTGCAGGTCGGCGTAGTTCTGCTCCTGGGATTGGTACGCCTTGATCTGCGCGCCAAGCTTGGCCAGGTGTGCCCGCGCATAGGCTTCCTGCAGCGAGCCTTGCAATACGCCGACTTGCTTGCCGTTGAGCGACTCGGGCGTGTCGCCGAAATCCGCGCCTTTGCGAGTGATCACCGAGGTCGGGCTGAGGAACAGCCGATCGGTGAAATCGATGACTTTTTCCCGCGCGGGGGTCACCGCCATGGACGACATGATTGCGTCGAACTTGCGCGCCCGCAGGGCCGGGATCATGCCGTCGAATTCGTTGTGCACCCAGGTGCACTTGACTTCAAGCTTGGCGCAGATGGCGTTGCCCAACTCGATATCGAAGCCTTGCAGGCTACCGTCGGCGGCTACGGATTCGAAGGGCGGGTATTCGGGGAAAACGCCGAAGCGGATTTCTTTCCACTCCTGGGCGTGGGCAGCAGTAGCGCACAGTGGCAACAGCAAAGCAGCGAAAAGTGATCGCAGTGGAGTCATGTGGAGGTCCCTTTATTTTGTAATTGATGTCAGGGCAGTGAATAACTGGGAGCAGAGAATGCTTCATGATGGTGCGTTTTTTGTGTCGTTTACCCGGTGCACGAGGCGCAAATTGCGCTGTTAAAACGGTCAATGCAGCTGAATCGGCTGTGACACCCGCTGAATCGGCTTTTCATCGGTGAAAATCCGGCCTGCCCTTGGCGCAAAGCGGCAGGCCAGAGCGGTCTCAGGCGCGCTTTTTCTGCTGTGCGGCCGGCCGCTGGGCCAGGCGGGCAAACAGGTCTTTCGGGTCGGCCAGGTCGGGTACCAGTTCCAGTTCGCTGCCTACATCAAGGGCCTTGGCCACGTCCAGCACATAGCGCAATGCCGAATAGTCTTCGATGGCAAAACCCACCGAGTCGAACAGGGTGACTTGGCGCTCATTCTCGCGGCCGGGTTTCTGGCCGTTGATCACCTGCCACAGCTCGGTGACTGGCGAATCTTTCGGCATGTGCTGGATCTCGCCCTCGATACGGCTTTGCGGTTCGTACTCGACGATCACCCTGGCGCGCTCGACGATACGGCGGTCCAGCTCGGTCTTGCCTGGGCAGTCGCCGCCCACGGCGTTGAGGTGCATGCCGGGCTCGATCATCTCGTCCGTCAGGATGGTGGCGTAGGCCTTGTCCGCGGTGACGGTGGTGACGATATCCGCGCCTTTGACCGCTTCGGCGACGCTGCCGGCCAGGATCACCTTGATTGCCGGGAACGCCTTGAGGTTCGCGGCGAGCTTGGCGGTGGCCTTGGGGTCGATATCGAACAAGCGGATTTCAGTGATGCCGAGCATGGCGTGGAAGGCCAGGGCCTGGAATTCGCTCTGGCAGCCGTTGCCGATCAGCGCCATGCTGCGGCTGTCGGCGCGGGCCAGGTAGCGGGCGACCAAGGCCGAGGTGGCGGCGGTGCGGATCGCAGTGGTCAGGGTCATTTCCGCCAGCAGCACCGGTTTGCCGGTGTCCACATCGCCCAAGGCACCGAACGCCATCACCGTGAGCATGCCAGCCAGGGTGTTTTTCGGGTGGCCGTTGACGTATTTGAAGGCGTATAGCGAAGCGTCGGACACCGGCATCAGCTCGATCACACCATCCGGTGAATGGTTGGCCAGGCGCGCGCATTTCTCGAAGTCCTGCCAGCGCAGGTAGTCGGCGCGGATATAGTCGGCCATCTCGGTGATGCAGGTTTGCAGGCCTTTCTGCGAGACCAGGTAGCTGAGGTCGTTGACGTCGATGTAACGGGTCATGGCAAGACTCCTTATTGAAATGAGGGACGGGCCGGCAGATGCACTTCGGCCAGCATGCAGCGGGCACTGCCGCCGCCGATGCGTTCGATGTTGTCGATATTCACCACCACCGGCCGTGTGTGGCGCTCTACGTGCTGGCGCTGGGCAGGTTGCAGGGCGCCCCAGGCGCTGGCGGACATCACCAGCAGCGGCTGACCGTCACGGTCGTGGATTTCGAGCATGTTGCCGGCGAAGGCTTCCAATTGGTCGAAGTCCAGGCTGAGGATGTCTTTGCCGGTGTCGCGCAGGGAGCGTTCCAACGTCAGGCGCTCGCCTTCATCGGGCAGCGCTTTCAGGCACACCACCGCGAGGTCGCGGCCGACACTCATCATTACGTTGCTGTGGTAGATCGGCGCGTGGTGGCGGTCCAGCGCATGGAACACGCAGAGCTGGTAGTCGAGGCGTTCGGCGAACTGGCGCAGGGCGGCGTGGTGGGTGCGCCCGGAGTGGCAGGCGTAGCTGATGCGGTGCTGGCGGTCGAGCACCATGCTGCCGGTGCCTTCGAGGAAGATGTTCTGTTGTTCCAGGTGGCTCAGGTCGATGGTGTCTTTGATCGCAAAGCGCTGCTCCAACACCTGCAGCACACCCTTGTTGCGCTCCAGGCGGCGGTTCTGGCCCTCCATGGGGTAGAGCACCAGGCTGCCGTCGGCATGGCTGCTCCACCAGTTGTTGGGGAAGATCGAGTCCGGGGTGTGGGGCGCCGGGGTGTCCTGCACCACCAGCACTTCCACGCCGTGATTGCGCAGGGTGTCGACATAACCGTCGAACTCTTCCAGCGCTTTGTGTTGTGCACTGAGCGGGTCCAGCGGCGGGCGCTGGAAGCGGTTGTTGATCGCGGTGTCCGGGTTGAAGGCAAAGCGCGCCGGGCGGATCATCAGGACGGTGTTGGTGGTTTGCATGGGGGCACGAATCCATGGGGTGATCTTGTAGCGCTATTTTGTGCGTTGTGCGGGGAGGATCCCGGCTGAAACAGTAGGGCTGCTCAGCCGGGAAAGCTGAAAAGGGGAGTGACGCAGCCGAATCAGCTGCTAGGTTGAAATGCAATCAAACTGTGGGAGCTGGCTTGCCTGCGATAGCGGTGTGTCAGCCCCATTAATCTGGCTGGCCCACCGCTATCGCAGGCAAGCCAGCTCCCACATTGGTATTGTGGTGATTGTTATTGTTATGTCCGCCAGGAGGAGCCATGTCTACCGCTGTTCGCCTTGCCCAATCTTCAGATGCCGAGGGCATCAGCCGAGTCATCCTGGCTGCGCTGCACAGCAGCAACGCACGTGATTACCCTGCGGATGTGATTGCGCGGGTTGCCAGCAACTTCACCCCCGACGCGGTATTGGCTTTACTCCAGCGCCGGGTGGTATTGGTGGCGACTCAGGATCAACTGATCGTCGCTACGGCCGCACTGGATGGTAATGTGGTGCGCTCGGTGTTCGTCAACCCGGCGCTGCAAGGGCAGGGCATTGGCCGATTGTTGATGATCGAGATCGAACTGCGTGCCCGGGAGGCGGGCGTGACGATACTCAGCGTGCCGTCCTCACTGACTGCGGAGCCCTTCTATACCAGGCTGGGTTTTCATACCGTGCGCGATGTCTACCATGGCAACGAGCGCACGCTGTTGATGGAAAAGGCGCTGCTGTCACGACATCCCATCGGCCCTTATCGAGACCGTCAGCACCGTACCCAAGTGATCGAGTTATGGCAGGAGGCGTTTGGCTATGACACCGCGCATAACCTGCCGAGTCTGGCGATTGACAAGAAGCTGGCGGTCGGCGATGGGTTGTTCTTCGTCGCCACCGACAAGAAAGCCGTGATCGGCACGATACTCGCCGGCTATGACGGTCACCGTGGCTGGCTGTACTCCGTGGCTGTGCATGCCGACTATCGACGCCATGGTTTGGGATCGTCGCTGGTGCGCCATGCCGAGCAGGCGTTGACTGCCTTGGGCTGCATGAAGATTAACCTGCAGATCACCGGCGGCAATGACGTGGTGGTGGGATTTTATGAGGCGCTGGGGTACGGGGTGGAGCCGAGGATCAGTATGGGGAAGAGGATTACGGAAAACATTGAGGGTTGAGGCGCATGACCGACGACAACCTGGTCATGGCTGGTGACCTTTACTTCTTCGCTTTTTTTCGTTTCTTTATGGCATAGGCTGTCATTTTGGCGAAAGCGTTGGCGACATTGAGGTAATGCGCCTTGTCATCGTCATCGTAGTCTCCATCGCCGTCGACGTCATCGGGAGCCGAGGCGGTATCGTAAATGCCGTCTTGCTTGCTGGACGACGCGTAAACTGCCCAATCGAGCGTGTTGTTAATGTAAGTTTCCATAACGATTTCTTTACTGCCGTCGCTCTCGAAATCTTCTGCTGAAACACGTAATTCATAGATCGCCATGGCGGGCTCCTGCTGGGTCTGGAAGGGAGACCTAAGCTAGGCGCGCCGATTTTTACTGTCTACTGTCAACTTTCACAGGTGATTGCACATCCAGTGCTCCACAGCAAAAAAAGGCCCATTCACCGACAGAGGTGAATGGGCCTTTTCTGAAATGGCAGGTTCAGATCATTTTCAAACCTTGACGATCCAACCCGCCGGCGCCTCCACATCACCGGTTTGCACGCCCGTCAGCTCCTTGTAGAGCTTCTGGGTGATCGGGCCGACTTCGGTCTCGCTGTGGAACACGTGCAGCTTGCCGTTGTACTGGATGCCGCCGATAGGCGAGATCACCGCAGCGGTGCCGCAGGCGCCGGCTTCCTTGAACTGGTCCAGCTTGTCGATGAACACTTCGCCCTCGACCACTTCCAGGCCCAGGCGGGTCTGGGCCAGTTCGATCAGCGACAGGCGGGTGATGCCTGGCAGTACCGAAGGCGACTTCGGTGTGATGAACTGGTTGTCGTGGGTGATCCCGAAGAAGTTGGCCGAGCCGACTTCTTCGATTTTCGAGTGGGTCATCGGGTCCAGGTAGATCGCGTCGGCGAAGCCGGATTTCTTCGCTTCGGAGCCTGGCATCAGGCTGGCGGCGTAGTTGCCACCGACCTTGGCGGCGCCGGTGCCTTGCGGCGCGGCGCGGTCGTAGCCGGAGATCTGGAAGTTGTGCGGCACCAGGCCACCCTTGAAGTAGGCACCGACCGGGATGCAGAACACCGAGAAGATGAACTCCGGCGCAGTGCGCACGCCGATGTTGTCACCGGTGCCGATCACGAACGGACGCAGGTACAGCGCGCCGCCGCTGCCGTACGGCGGAATGAAGCGCTCGTTGGCCTTGACCACTTGTTTACAGGCGTCAATGAAGGCTTCGGTCGGTACTTGCGGCATCAGCAGGCGGCCGCAGCTGCGCTGCATGCGCGCGGCGTTCTGGTCCGGGCGGAACAGGTTGATCGAGCCGTCCTTGCAACGATAGGCCTTCAAGCCCTCGAAGCACTGCTGCCCATAGTGCAGGGCGGTGGAGCCCTCGCTGATGTGCAGCACGTTGTCGTCGGTCAGGGTGCCTTCCTGCCATTCGCCGTTTTTCCAGACCTGGAGAAACCGCTTGTCGGTCTTGATGTAGTCAAAACCCAGCTTGTCCCAATTGATGCTTTCGTTACCCATGACACCCTCTATCTCTGGTCAAGTCGGTTTTTTTTCTGGAAGGGCGCAACAATACTGCATTCTTGGCCGGTGTGGGAGCAGGGCGGCGGACCATTCAACATCTGCATTGGCTGATCCACCGCTATCGCAGGCAAGCCAGCCCCCACACTTGGAACGCATTCCAATGTGGGAGCCGGGCTTGCCCGCGATGGCCACGCCGCGGTTTTAAAGGTGCAACGCGTGGCCCAACGCCCGCAACGCCGCTTCCTGTACCGCTTCGCCCAGGGTCGGATGGGCGTGAATGGTGCCGGCCACATCCTCAAGGCGCGAGCCCATTTCCAGGCTCAGGCCGAACGCGGTGGACAGCTCGGACACCCCAGCCCCCACCGCTTGCCAGCCAACAATCAAGTGATTGTCACGCCGCGCCACCACCCGCACGAAGCCGGCTTTGGACTCCAGGGTCATGGCCCGGCCATTGGCGGCGAACGGGAAGCTCGACACGATGCAGTCCAGGCCGGCGGCCTTGGCGTCGTCCGGGGTCTTGCCGACTACCACCAGCTCCGGGTCGGTAAAGCACACTGCTGGAATCGCCGCCGGGTTGAATTCGCGGGTTTTACCGTTGATCAGTTCGGCAACCATCTCGCCCTGGGCCATGGCCCGGTGAGCCAGCATCGGTTCGCCGCTGAGGTCGCCGATGGCGTACACATTGCGCATGCTGGTCTGGCAGCGGCTGTCGATCTTGATCGCCGCGCCGTTCATGTCCAGGTTCAGCGCTTCGAGATTCCAGCCCTGGGTGTTGGGCTTGCGGCCCACGGCCACCAGTACCTGGTCGGTGTCCAGTGCAAGAGCGTCGCCGTCGGGCGCGCGCACTTGCAGTTTGTTGTCGGCAAAGCCGGTGACACTGTGCCCAAGGTACAGCTTCACCCCGAGTTTCTTCAGGGACTCGGCTACCGGTAAGGTCAGCTCGGCATCGTAGGCGGGCAGGATATGTTCCTGGGCCTCGACCACACTGACCTCGGCACCGAGCTTGCGATAGGCAATGCCCAGTTCCAGGCCGATATAACCGCCGCCCACCACGATCAGGCGCTTGGGCACGCGGGTTGGCGCCAGGGCTTCGGTGGAGGAGATGATCGGCCCGCCAATGGGCAGCATCGGCAGGTTGACGCTTTTCGAGCCGGTAGCCAGCAGCAGGTGCTCGCATTGAATGCGCTGGTCGCCCACCTCGACGGTCTTGCCGTCGACCACCTTGGCCCAACCGTGGACCACCTGCACCTTGTGTTTTTTCAGCAGCGCGGCGACGCCGGTGGTCAGGCGGTCGACGATACCGTCTTTCCATTCCACGCTTTTGCGGATGTCCAGGGTCGGCACATCCACTTCGATACCCAGTTGCGAGCCCTGGCTGTGGTGCACGGTTTGCTGGAACTGTTCGGCCACATGAATCAGGGCCTTGGACGGAATGCAGCCGATGTTCAGGCAGGTGCCGCCCAGTGCCTGGCCTTCCACCAGGATGGTGGGGATACCCAACTGACCGGCACGAATTGCCGCCACATAACCGCCGGGGCCGCCGCCGATAATCAGCAGCGTGGTGTGCAATGTCTGAGTCATGCCTTTACTCCAGGAACAGGCTGGCGGGTTGTTCGAGCAGGCCGCGAATCGCCTGGATGAATTGCGCCGCGTCCATGCCGTCGACCACGCGGTGATCGAAGGAGCTGGAGAGGTTCATCATCTTGCGCACCACGATCTGGCCCTTGATCACCATCGGCCGTTCGACGATGCGGTTGACACCGACGATGGCCACTTCCGGCAGGTTCAATACCGGCGTGCTGACGATGCCGCCCAAGGCGCCAAGGCTGGTCAGGGTGATGGTCGACCCGGACAACTCTTCACGGCTGGCCTTGCCCGTGCGTGCAGCGTTGGCCAGGCGTGCGATTTCCTCGGCAGTGCCCCACAGGCTGCGGGCTTCGGCGTGGCGTACCACTGGGACCATCAGGCCCACGTCGCTCTGGGTGGCGACGCCCACATGCACGGCGCCGAGGCGGGTGATGACCTGGGCTTCGTCGTCATAGCGGGCGTTGATCTGCGGGAACTCGCGCAGCGCCACCACCATGGCGCGCACGATGAACGGCAGCAGGGTCAGCTTGCCGCGTGTCGCCCCGTGCTTGTCATTGAGGTGCACGCGCAACTCGTCGAGGGCGGTGACGTCGATTTCTTCCACATAGCTGAAATGCGCGGCGCGCTGGGTGGCGTCCTGCATACGCTGGGCGATCTTGCGGCGCATGCCGATCACCGGGATCTGGTGTTCGTCATTGCGCTCGGTGTAAGGGTTGGCTGCACTCGCACCGGCGGCCGGCCCCTGCTGCAGGTACGCCTCCAGGTCTTCGTGCAGGATTCGGCCCGCCGGGCCCGTGCCCTGGACCAGGCGCAGTTGAATGCCGGCATCCAGCGCGTGCTTGCGCACCGCAGGGGAGGCCAGGGGGCGCTCACTGGCTTCACGGGCCACGGGTGCTTGCGACGCCTTCATGGCAGGCGCGGGTTTGCTTTCTACCGGTGCCGGTGCCGGTGCCGGTTTGGCTTCGGCCACAGGCGCGGTCTTCACCGGTTCGGCGGCCGCCGGCACCTCCTTGGTATTGCCCGCGCCTTCCACTTCGATGCTGATCAAAATACTGCCCACCGCCATGACTTCACCCGGCTCGCCGCCGAGGGAAATCACCTTGCCGTGGACCGGCGAGGGAATATCCACCATCGCCTTGTCGGTCATTACATCCGCCAGCACCTGGTCTTCAACCACCAGGTCGCCGACCTTCACATGCCATTGCGACAATTCAACTTCCGCGATGCCTTCGCCGATGTCCGGCATCTTGATAACGTGCGTGCCCATTCAGACCTCCATGACCCGTTTCAACGCCGCGCCCACTCGGGACGGGCCTGGGAAATACGCCCATTCCTGCGCGTGCGGGTAGGGGGTGTCCCAACCAGTGACGCGCTCGATCGGCGCTTCCAGGTGGTGGAAGCAATGCTCTTGCACCAGCGACACCAGCTCGGCACCAAAGCCGCAGGTGCGGGTGGCTTCATGCACCACCACGCAACGGCCGGTCTTTTTCACCGACTTGACGATAGTTTCCAGGTCCAGCGGCCACAGGCTGCGCAGGTCGATGACCTCGGCGTCGATGCCGGTTTCTTCAGCGGCGACTTGCGATACATACACGGTGGTGCCGTAGGTCAGCACGGTCACGGCCGAGCCTGGGCGCACGATGGCGGCTACGTCCAGGGGCACGGTGTAGTAACCGTCCGGCACCTGGGCTTGGGGGTGTTTGGACCACGGCGTTACCGGGCGGTCGTGGTGACCGTCGAACGGGCCGTTATACAGGCGCTTGGGTTCGAGGAAGATCACCGGGTCATCGTTTTCGATGGAGGCGATCAGCAGGCCCTTGGCGTCGTAGGGGTTGGACGGCATCACCGTGCGCAGGCCGCAGACCTGGGTGAACACCGCCTCAATACTCTGGCTGTGGGTCTGGCCGCCGTAGATGCCGCCGCCGCAGGGCATGCGCATGGTCAGGGGCGCAGTGAACTGGCCGGCCGAACGATAACGCAGGCGCGCCGCTTCGGAGATGATCTGGTCGGTGGCGGGGTACACATAGTCGGCGAACTGGATTTCAGCCACCGGGCGCAAACCGTAGGCACCCATGCCCACGGCCACGCCGACAATGCCGCTTTCCGAGATGGGGGCGTCGAACACCCGCGAGCTGCCGTACTTGGTCTGCAGACCTTCGGTGCAGCGGAACACGCCGCCGAAGTAGCCGACGTCCTGGCCGAACACCACCACATTGTCGTCACGTTCAAGCATCACATCCATGGCCGAGCGCAGGGCCTGGATCATGGTCATGGTGGTGGTGGTCATGGCGGTTTCCAGTTCGATGCTGTTGTTGTGGTCGTTCATGTCACACCCCCAACTGCTGACGCTGGCGCTTCAAGTGCTCCGGCATCTCTTTATAGACGTCCTCGAACATGGTCGCGGCGCTTGGGATCTGGCCGCCGGCCAGGGTGCCGTACTGCTCGGCTTCTTTCTGCGCCTTGACCACTTCGGCTTCAAGCTCGGCACTCACCGCCGCGTGTTCCTCTTCGGACCACTGGCCAATCTTGATCAGGTGCTGCTTGAGACGGGCAATCGGGTCGCCCAGGGGGAAGTGGCTCCAGTCGTCGGCGGGGCGGTATTTGGATGGATCATCGGAGGTGGAGTGCGGGCCGGCGCGGTAGGTGACCCATTCGATCAGGGTTGGCCCAAGGTTGCGGCGCGCACGCTCGGCAGCCCAGGCCGAGGCGGCGTACACCGCGATAAAATCGTTGCCATCCACGCGCAGGGAGGCGATGCCGCAACCGACGCCGCGTCCGGCGAAGGTGGTGGCTTCACCGCCGGCGATGGCCTGGAAGGTGGAGATGGCCCATTGGTTGTTGACCACGTTGAGGATCACCGGCGCGCGGTAGACGTGGGCGAAGGTGAGGGCGGTGTGGAAGTCTGATTCAGCCGTGGCGCCGTCGCCGATCCAGGCCGAGGCGATCTTGGTGTCGCCCTTGATCGCCGAGGCCATGCCCCAGCCCACGCCCTGGACGAATTGGGTGGCGAGGTTGCCGGAAATGGTGAAGAAACCTGCATCCTTGACCGAATACATGATCGGCAACTGGCGGCCCTTGAGCGGGTCACGCTCGTTGGACAGCAATTGGCAGATCAGGTCCACCAGCGGCACATCGCGGGCCATCAGGATGCTTTGCTGGCGATAGGTGGGGAAGCACATGTCATCGATGTTCAAGGCCAGGGCCTGGGCGCTGCCGATGGCTTCTTCGCCAAGGCTTTGCATATAGAACGACATCTTTTTCTGACGCTGGGCGACCACCATGCGGTTGTCGAAGATGCGCGTCTTGAGCATGGCGCGCATGCCGCGGCGCATGATCTCGGTGGAAACACCCTCGGCCCACGGGCCCAGGGCCTGGCCCTGGTCGTCGAGCACGCGGATCAGGCCTTTGGCCAGGTCGGCGGTGTCGGCCGGCTCTACGTCGATGGCGGGTTTGCGTACCAGGCCGGCGTCGGTCAAACGCAGGTAGGTGAAGTCGGTCTTGCAGCCCGGGCGGCCCGAGGGTTCGGGAACGTGCAGGCGCAGCGGTGCATACGGCTGGGTCATGGCTTTCTACGCTCTATCTTGTGAATTTCTTGTAGTGGGCGCGCTAGCTGACAGTCAGTCTTCGGGTAGAAGAAATCTTGTCCTACAACAATCATAGGCGTGGCGTAGAAGAATATTTATCTGTGTTTCGTTGCGTCGCCGGCCATTTGCGGATAAAAAAACTGCATAAACATAATAAACAGGTGATTTTGTCTCATGCGCAAACTGGACCGTACCGATATCGGCATTCTCAACGCTCTGCAGGAGAATGCACGGATCACCAATGCCGACCTGGCCCGCTCGGTCAACCTGTCGCCTACGCCGTGTTTCAATCGGGTCAAGGCGATGGAAGAACTGGGGCTGATTCGGGAGCAGGTCACGCTGTTGGATGCTGATTTGCTGGGGCTGCACGTGAATGTGTTCATCCATGTGAGCCTGGAAAAACAGAACGAGCTGGCGCTGCAGCAATTCGAAGGGGCGATCTCCGACCGGCCTGAGGTGATGGAGTGCTACCTGATGGCCGGCGACCCGGACTATTTGATCCGCGTGCTGGTGCCGACCATCCAGTCGCTGGAGCGTTTCATGATGGACTTTTTGACCAAGGTGCCGGGGGTGGCCAACATTCGCTCCAGCTTTGCCTTAAAGCAAGTGCGCTACAAAACAGCGCTGCCGCTGCCAGCCAATGGCATCAGCCTCGGTTCTTGATTTAACGCAGAACAAAATGTGGGAGGGGGCTTGCCCCCGATAGCAGTGGATCAGTTACAGATAAGTTGACTGACACACCGCCATCGGGGGCAAGCCCCCTCCCACAGTTGGTTTTGCATTTCAAAGTTGGTTGAGGGGGATCTTCAGGTAGGTCACGCCGTTGTCTTCCGCTGGCGGCATGTTCCCCGCCCGCACATTCACCTGGATTGCCGGCAACAACAGCGTCGGCATGCCCAGCCCGGCATCACGGGTGGTGCGCATCTCTACAAACGTCGCTTCATCCACCCCGTCATGCACGTGGATATTCCCCGCCCGTTGTTCCGCTACGGTGGTCAGGCACTTGGCCTCACGGCCTTCAGGCGGATAGTCATGGCACACATACAGCTTGGTGTCCGAAGGGAACGCCAACAGCTTGCGCATCGACGCGTACAACTGCCGCGCATCGCCGCCGGGGAAATCGCAGCGGGCGGTGCCGACGTCGGGCATGAACAGGGTGTCGCCCACCAGGATCAAGCGGCCGTCGATCAAGTAGGCCATGTCGGCAGGGGTGTGTCCCGGCACATGCAGGGCCTGGGCTTTCAAACCGCCGATATGAAAGATTTCATCTGGCGCGAACAGGTGATCGAACTGCGAACCGTCGACGCGAAATTCCGGCTCCAGGTTGAACAGGTGCTTGAACACACCCTGCACCTTGCTGATCGACTCGCCGATCGCGATCTTGCCGCCCAATGTGCGACGGAGGTAGGGCGCGGCGGACAGGTGGTCGGCATGGGCGTGGGTTTCGAGCAACCACTGCACCTGCAAGCCGTGCTCGCGCACAAAGGCAATGACCTTGTCAGCCTGGGCGGTGTCGGTACGCCCGGACGCCGGATCGTAATTGAGCACCGAGTCGACAATGGCGCAGGGGCCGCCATCTGCTTCATAGACGATATAGGTGTAGGTCGACGATGCGTCATCCAGAAAGGCTTGAATCAACGCTGGCATGGCGGCTGTCCCCGATGAAGAAAAAATTGGTTACAATCAGTTTATGTTTAAACATAATGTCTTGAGCTTAAGTGACATAAAGGACCCGAAGCAAATGGAATCTACCTTGAGTGAGGGCGAAGTCGCCCAGTTGCGGGCGTCGGCGTCCAAGGCCTGTTGCCTGCTCAAGGCCCTGGCCAACGAAGACCGGCTGTTGATCCTGTGCCAGTTGACCCAGGGCGAGCGTAACGTCGGTGAGCTGGAAGCCCTGACTGGCGTGCGTCAGCCCACCCTGTCCCAACAGTTGGGCATCCTGCGCGATGAAGGGCTGGTGGCAACCCGTCGTGAAGGCAAATACATTTTCTATGGCCTGGCGAGCCACGAAGTGATTCAAGTAATGAAGACCCTGTCCGGCCTGTATTGCGGCGCGGTCATAAAAAGCTGGGCGTGACGCCATCCGGCAGCGACCCTTGTGTGCATTGACTCAAAAAGGCAGTAGACAATGACCGAACAACACTGGGGACCCACCATCAGTGGCGATATCGTCGTTATCGGTGCCGGCTCGGCAGGCATCGGCCTGGTGGCCAGCCTGCTCAAGCGCGACCCGCACCTGAACATCACCCTGATCGAACCCAACGACTACCACTGTTACCAGCCGGCCTGGACCCTGGTGGGCGGTGGCGCCTACGACCTGGCAAAGACCCGCCGCCCTCTGGCCGACGTATTGCCCAACGGTGTCAGCTGGGTGCAGGCCGCCGTCAGCGAGCTGCTGCCCGACGAGCAAACCCTGGTGCTCGACAGCGGCCAGCGCGTGACCTGGAACAACCTGATCGTCTGCCCCGGCCTGCGCCTGGCCTGGGAGAAAATCGAGGGCCTGCAGGACTCCCTCGGCCGCCACGGCGTGACCTCCAACTACAGCTATGAGCACGCCGCCTATACCTGGCAACTGGTGCAGCAACTCAAGGGCGGCAAGGCGCTGTTCACCCAGCCGGCCATGCCGATCAAATGCGCCGGCGCCCCGCAGAAAGCCATGTACCTGTCCTGCGACCACTGGCTCAAGCAGGGCAATCTCAACAATATCAATGTCGAATTCAACCTGGCCGGCGCCGCGCTGTTCGGCGTCGCGACCTTTGTGCCGCCGCTGATGAAATACGTGGAGAAGTACAACGCGCGCCTGGCCTTCAATTCCAACCTGGTAAAAGTCGACGGGCCGGCTCGCAAAGCCTGGTTCGAAGTCAAAGACAGCGAAGGCAACGTGAACGTCGAGGAGAAAACCTTCGATATGTTGCACGTCGTGCCGCCACAGGTGGCCCCGGACTTTATCC
Source organism: Pseudomonas libanensis (assembly GCF_001439685.1). GTDB lineage: Bacteria > Pseudomonadota > Gammaproteobacteria > Pseudomonadales > Pseudomonadaceae > Aquipseudomonas > Aquipseudomonas libanensis. Next base: position 113,425 of record NZ_JYLH01000012.1, on the reverse strand, counting down.
GCCAGAGCCCGCTGGCCGATGCAGCCGGCTGGTGCGAAGTGAACCCCCACAGCCTGCAGCACCTGCGCTACCCGCACATCTTCGGCCTGGGGGATGTGTGCGGCACCAGCAACGCCAAGACCGCGGCGGCGGTGCGCAAGCAGATCGTGGTGGTGGCCGAGAACCTGCTGGCCCTGCGCAAACAGGCGCCGCTGCCGCTCAAGTACGACGGCTATGGCTCCTGCCCGCTGACGGTGGAGAAGGGCAAGGTGGTACTCGCCGAGTTCGGCTATGGCGGCAAGCTGCTGCCGACCTTTCCCCTCGACCCGACCCGGGCGCGTCGCTCGATGTGGTTCCTCAAGGCTACGCTGCTGCCGTGGTTCTACTGGAACGGCATGCTCAAGGGCCGCGAGTGGCTGACCCGCCTGAGCAAGGTGGACTGAATGCTGCTGGCCAGTGTGTTGGGGTTATTGATGGGCCTGGTCATGGGCCTGACCGGCGCGGGCGGCGGCATCCTCGGGGTGCCGGCGTTGGTGCTGGGGTTGGGCTTGACGATGACCCAGGCCGCGCCGGTGTCGTTGCTCGCCGTGGGCGCGGCGGCGGCGGTCGGTGCGATTGACGGGTTGCGCCATGGCCTGGTGCGTTACCGCGCCGCGCTGTTGATCGCCGTGCTGGGTGGGCTGTTTTCGCCGTTGGGGGTGTTCTTTGCTCACCAATTGCCGGAGCCAATGCTGATGGGCCTGTTCAGTGCGCTGATGGTGCTGGTGGCCTGGCGCATGTTGCAGCGCGAAAAGCTTGAGGCCGGGCCAAGCGACCATGGCGCGGCCTCCTGGGGCCAGAAGAACTGCATGCTCAACCAGCAGACCGGGCGCCTGGCCTGGACCGCCAAATGCAGCGCCACCCTGGCCGCGTTGGGTGCCGTGACCGGTGCGGTGTCCGGCCTGCTCGGCGTGGGCGGCGGCTTTCTGATCGTGCCGGCGTTCAAGCAGCTCACCGATGTGCAGATGCGCGGCATCGTCGCCACGTCGCTGATGGTCATCAGCCTGATCTCGCTGATCGGCGTGGCCGGCGCGTTCCATGCCGGCGTGCGCATCGAACCGCTGGGCTGGGTGTTTATCGGCGCGAGCATCGTCGGCATGCTGGCCGGTCGGCGCCTGTGCTCGGTGATCCCCGCGCGTGCCTTGCAGGTGGGGTTTGCCGGGCTGTGTGTGGTGGTGGCAGTTGGAATGCTGGTCAACGCCGTCCTCTGAACCTGAAATACAATTCCCAATGTGGGAGGGGGCTTGCTCCCGATGGCGGTGGGTCAGTCAACATCTATTTGACTGAAATCCCGCCATCGGGAGCAAGCCCCCTCCCACAGTTGGATCTCCATTGTTTTTGAGAGACTCATCCCATCGCATCCCCCCACCCAGTACCCAAGTAGCATAGGTCCCGCCCCCGGCCCTTCGTACACTCGTGCCTCAGAGGGGGAAACCAGCGATGCACAACAGTGAAGGCGTAGTCAGTGCCATGTCCCAGGCCGTGGATGCCGGGCAGGCCGCCGAAGAGTTGGCGCGCCAGCTGCTGCACCCTTACCTGGGTTTCGTGCTGTTTTTCTGCTCGGCCTCCTACGACCTGGAGGCGTTGGGCAACGCCTTGCAGCAGTGCTTCGGCACGGTGCGCGTGGTGGGTTGCACCAGCGCCGGTGAGATCACGCCCCAGGGCTACGGGCGCAACTGCGTCACGGCGGTGGGCTTTAACCACGCGCATTTTTCCATCGCCACCGAGCTGATCGACGAGGTGGAACACTTCAGCCTGATCGACGCCCAGCACATGGTCGAACGTCTGGTCGGCGGCTGTCGCAGCAATACGCTGGCGCCGATCAAGGGCAACACCTTTGCCCTGACCCTGCTCGATGGCCTGTCCAGCCGTGAAGAGATGGTGCTCGCGGCCCTCAGCGCCGCGCTTGGCGATATTCCGCACTTCGGCGGCTCAGCCGGCGACGACAACTTCCTTACCCACACCCATGTGTATTTCAACGGCGCGTTCCACAGCGGCGCGGCGGTGGTGGTGCTGGTCAATACCTGGCTGGATTTCGAGGTGTTCACCACCCACCACATCCTGCCGCGTGCGGAGAAACTGGTGGTGACCGGCGCCGACAGCCCGTCGCGCCGGGTCTATGAGCTCAACGCCGAACCCGCTGCCGAAGAGTACGCGCGGCATATCGGCGTGGCGGTGGCCGACCTCGACCACCGCGTCTTCGCCGCCCATCCGTTGGCGGTGCGTATCCATGACCAGTACTACGTGCGCGCCATCCAACAGGTGCACGCAGACCTGAGCCTGAGTTTCTACTGCGCCGTGGAAAACGGCATCGTGCTGACCGTGATGAAGCCCGGCCCGATCCTGCCTAACCTCGAAAGCCTGTTCGACGGCCTGCACTCACGCCTCGGCGACCTGCTGCTGACCCTCGGCTGCGACTGCTTCCTGCGCCGCCTGGAGCTGCAAGACGCCGGCGACCTGGAACAGATCGGCAACTTCCTGCAAGCCAAACGGGTGATGGGTTTCAACACCTACGGAGAACAGTTCAATGGCATGCACATCAACCAGACCTTCACCGGGGTCGCCATTGCCCGAGGCCGACGCTGACCTGCGCGCCCAGGTGGCCCGGCTGCAACAGGACAACCACAAGCTGGCGCGGATCAATGCGGCGCTGATCGAGCGTATCGAGTCCGGCATGAGCCAGGGCAACAACCCGTACACCACCTTCCAGCACTCGGTGGTGTTGGCCGAGCAAGTGCGCGAACGCACCGACGCGCTGAACCAGGCGATGGCCGAACTCAAGGCCAGCAACCACTTGCTGATCAACGCCCAACTGCGTGCCGAAACCCTGCGCGGCGAACAAGTGGCGGCGCAGAAAGCCCAGGAAAGCGAACGCTGGATTCGCCTCATCACCGACAACGTACCAGCGCTGATCGGCTACCTGAATGCCGACCTGGTCTATGAGTTCACCAATAAAGTCTACGAACAATGGTACTGCTGGCCGCGCGGCATGATGCTTGGCCAGAGCCTGCGCGAAGTGCACAGCGAGCAGCATTGCCAGCGGCTGGACGCCTACGTCGCGCGCGCCCTGGCCGGCGAGAGCGTGACCTTCGAGTTCGCCGAGACCAACATCAATAACCAGGAACGCTACATGCTGCGCTCCTATGTACCGAACATGCTGGCCAGCGGCGAAGTGGTGGGGATCTTCGTGCTGATCCGCGACATCACCGAACGCCGCCGCACTGCCGAAGCCCTGCACCAGGCCTATCAGCACCTGGAACAGCGCGTGGCCCAGCGCACCTCGGAACTCACCGCGCTCAACGACCAGTTGCTCAAGGAAATCGACGAGCGCCGGCGCATGGAAACCCGCCTGCGCGAGGCCAAGCTGGAGGCCGAACAGGCCAACCTGTCGAAAACCAAGTTCCTCGCGGCCGTCAGCCACGACCTGCTGCAACCGCTCAACGCCGCGCGGCTGTTCACCAGTGCGTTGCTCGAACGCCCGAGTGAAAAACTGGTGCGCAACGTGAGCAATTCCCTGGAAGACGTGGAAAACCTGCTCGGCACCCTGGTGGATATTTCCAAGCTCGACGCCGGGGTGATCAAGGCCGATATCGCACCGTTCGCCTTGAGCGAACTGCTCGACAACCTGGCCGTGGAATACACCCAACTGGCCCGCAGCGAAGGGCTGGAGCTGCACTTCATCGGCTGTTCGGCGCTGGTGCGCAGCGACATCCAGTTGCTGGCGCGCATTCTGCGCAACCTGCTGAGCAATGCGATTCGCTACACCTACAGCGGGCGCATTGTGCTGGGGTGCCGGCGCCAGCATCAGCGTTTGTCGATCCAGGTGTGGGACAGCGGCATGGGCATTGCCGAGGAGCGCCTGGAGGAGATTTTCCAGGAGTTCAAGCGCGGCGATGTGCAGCGCCCGGACCAGGACCGCGGCTTGGGCCTGGGGCTGGCGATCGTGGAAAAGATCGCCGGCATTCTGGGGCACCGCATCACGGTCAAGTCCTGGCCGGGCAAGGGGTCGATGTTTGCCGTGGAGGTGCCGTTGAGCGCCACCGCGCCCAAGCCCTTGCCCGTGCCGACCATGAGCGAACCGATGCTCGAACGCCTGCAGGGCGCGAAAGTCTGGGTGCTGGATAACGACGCGGCGATCTGCGCCGGCATGCGCACCTTGCTCGAAGGCTGGGGCTGCCAGGTCGTGACGGCATTGTCCGAGGACGACCTGGCACGGCAGGTGGACAACTACCATGCCGAGGCGGATTTGCTGATTGCCGACTACCACCTCGATGACGACCAGAACGGCGTCGACGCCGTGGCCCGCATCAATGGACGACGCGGTCGCGCAATACCTGCACTGATGATCACCGCCAACTACAGCAATGAGCTGAAGCTGCAGATCCGTGAGTTGGGGCACACGTTGATGCACAAGCCGGTGCGGCCGATGAAGCTGAAAACCGCGATGAGCCACCTGCTCGGCAAATGAACGCCGAAATACCCACAAATGGAGATCAAAATGTGGGAGGGGGCTGTGCTGTGTTGTTTCTGGGGGCTCAGCGGCGCAGGTACGAGCCGAAATCGATATCCCCGGCACTCAAAATCGCCTGCACCCGGTTATGCACATTCAACTTGCGCAGGATCGCCGACACATGCGCCTTCACCGTGGTCTCGGCAATTTCCAGGGTGTACGCGATCTGTTTGTTCGACTCGCCCTTGGTCATGCGCTCCAGCACCAGCAACTGCTTGCGCGTCAGGGCCTGCAGCAGCTCCGGGGCAAAGCCCGGGTTTTCGTTGAGGCGTCGGTGGGTGCCGGGTTTTTGGCTGCGGATGATGTCCGGCGGCAGGTACACGTTGCCGTTGAGAATCTGCTGGATCGCCTCGGTCATCTGCAGGCGCGGCGAGGACTTGGTGATAAAGCCCACGGCGCCATAGGTGATGGCCTGCAGCACGATCTGCTTGTCCTGTTCGGCCGAGACGATCACCACCGGAATGGTCGGCGCCTCGTTGCGCAGGTTGATCAAACCGTTGAGGCCGTGCATGCCGGGCATGTTCAGGTCCAGCAGAATCAGGTCGAGGTCGTCGTGTTCCTGGGTCAGCGCAAGGGCGCTGTCCAGATCGGCGGTTTCCATCACATCGCTGCCGGGGAAGCCGTCGCTGATGACGTTGTGGATCGCCTCGCGAAACAGCGGGTGATCGTCGGCTATCAGGATTTTGTACATGGCCGTTCACCTTCTTGTTGTGGTTTTTTATTGAAAAGGTTCGGGTGTCGCAGCCGTCACCGGCAGTTTTTCCGCTTCCCACGCGTCCAACCCATCGCGATACCAATACACAGAGGTATAGCCCAGGTTGGCGGCACGTTTTACCGCGTTCCAACTCAGCCAGCAATCGGCGCGGCAGTAGAACACCAGCGGGCGTGCGAGGTCGCCGCCGGTGAACCTGTACAGGTGGCGCACGAAGTAGCCCTGCCACTCGGGCGTGAGGTCGCCGTCGCCGGTGTTGGCCAGCCAATGGCTGCCGGGCAGGTTGGCGTGGGGCTGGTCTTCGATGAAGCGTCCTTGCAGCCACTGGCGGCGGTACACGTCGATCAGCACCGGTGCCGGTGTTTGCTTGAGCAGGGTTTGCAGGGCAGCGGTGTCGATAATCGTGACGCCCGGCAGGTGGTCGGGCGTGGGGCTGCGGTACAGGCCAATGCGATAGCCCTCGGCGGAAAACAGCGGGGTGTCGGCCTGGGCGTTGATGCCGAGCAGGCACAGCAACGCCAACAGGGGCAGTCGGGAAGGCAGCATGACGGTGTAATCCTTATCGTTATGCCGCCATTACACGTGAGTCCCGCTGCCTTGGGAATGCGACGATAGACAGCAGAACCCGTACTAAAGTAGTAGTTTTGCCGCCATCAACCCTTTTTGCGCAGCGCCGCGTGCTGGGGGTTGAAGGTCAGCACCGCCAATAGCGCGAACAGCGCGGTAAGCCCCAGGCACACCGCCAGTGCCGGCCCGGCGAAGCGTTCATACAGGGCAAAACGCACCAGTTCCACGGCGTGGGTAAACGGGTTGATCGCGCACAACCAGTACAGCCACTCGCTGGAGTCGCGCATCTTCCACAGCGGGTACAGCGCCGAGGACAGGAAAAACAGCGGGAAGATCACGAAATTCATCACCCCGGCGAAGTTCTCCAATTGGCGAATCGCATTCGACAGCAACAAGCCCAGGGCACTGAGCATCAACGCCACCAGCAGCAACGCGGGCAGGGCGAGCAACAGCCCCATGGCCGGTGGTTGCACGCCATACACCCAGGCAATCGCCAGGAAGCCGTACACCTGCAACAGCGAAATCAACGCGGTGGCCAAGAGTTTGCTGCACAGCAAAAACGTGCGCGGCAACGGGCTGGTCAACAGCACGCGCATGCTGCCCATCTCGCGGTCGTAAACCATCGACAGCGAGCCTTGCATGCCGTTGAACAGCAGGATCATGCAAGCCAGGCCGGGGATGATGTAGACCTCGTAGGGGATGTAGGTGTCGTAGGGCTCGATCACCGAGATGCCCAGCGCGGCGCGGAACCCGGCGGCAAACACCACCAGCCACAACAGCGGGCGCACCAGGGCGCTGAGAAACCGCGTGCGCTGCAACACAAAGCGCAGCCACTCGCGCAGCACGATGCCGCGCAGGCATTGCCAATAAGCGTTCATGCCGCCGCCCCGGTGGTGGTGGGGCGGGTCAGCCGGGCGAACAGGCTGCCGAGGTCGCCGCCCTGTTGCTGGGTGAGCACAGCGACTTGCCCGCTGGCCACCAAACGGCCCTGATGCAGAATCATCAATGCATCGTCGGCCTGCACCTCATCGAGCAGGTGGGTGGTCCATAGCACGCTGATGCCGTGTTCGGCGCACAGGCTGCGCACATGTTGGTTCAAGGCCAGGCGGCTGGCGGGGTCGAGGCCGACGCTGGCCTCGTCGAGCAACAGCACGCGCGGCTCATGCAGCAACGCACGGGCAATCTCCACACGCCGCCGGTGCCCGCCGTTGAGTGCGCGAACCTTTTCGCGGCGGCGCTCGGTGAGGGCCTGGCGCGCCAGTTCGGCCTCGACCCGTGCGTCGGTCCGGCGCCGCGACAAGCCATGCAGCGCGGCGTGGTAACGCAGGTTCTGCTCCACGCTCAAGTCCAGGTCCAGGGTGCTTTGCTGGAACACCACGCCCAGTTGGGTGAGGGCGGCACGCGGCGCCTCGCGCAGGGAATACCCGCCCACGCGGATGTCGCCGGTTTGCAGGTCATACAGGCGGGTCAGCAAGGCAATCAACGTCGATTTGCCGGCGCCATTGGGCCCCAGCAATGCTGCAAATTGTCCCGCTGCCAGGCTGAAACTTACTGCGCTCAAGGCCTCGCGCGGGCCGTAGGCGAAACTCAGCGCGCGTACTTCCAGGGCGCTCATGGCGTCACCACCACACCCCAGGGGTAGCGCCCGACTTTCACCGACTTGATCACCTTGAGGCTGTCCACATCGATCACCGACACATCACCGCTCACGCCGTTGGTGGCCAGCAGTTGCTTCTGGTCCGGGGTGAACGCCATCTGCCACACGCGGCGGCCCACCAGCAGGTAATCGAGGATCTCGAACGTCCTGGCGTCGATCACCGCCACATGGTTGGCCGGGCCGAGGGCGACAAAACCGTATTTGCCATCGGCGCTGAGCTTGATGCCCACCGGCTGCACCTTGTCCGGGTGCACGCCCTTGATGGTGAAGGTCAGGGTCTTGAGGACCGCGCGGCTGGCCACGTCGAGAATGGTCACGGTGCCGCCGATTTCCGCCGAGGCCCACAGCTGCGAGCCATCGTGATTGAACTCGACAAACCGCGGGCGCTGGTCCACCAGAGTGCTGTCGGCCAGGGTCTGGGTGCTGGTGTCGATCCAGTGCAGCATGTTGGTGGTTTCGCTGGTGTTCACCGCCCACTTGCCGTCCGGGCTCACCGCCATGCCTTCGGGCTCGACGCCGACGTTGATCTGGCCGAGCACCTTGGCGGTCTCGGTGTCGATCACCGTGACCAGCGCATCGTCTTCGTTGGACACATACAGCCAGCGGTTGTTGGGGTGCAGGGCAAACTGCTCGGGGTCTTTGCCGGAGGGCAGTTCCTTGACGATCTTGCGCGTGACCACGTCCATCACCTGTACACGGTCCGAGTCGCTGGCGCAGATGTACAGCAGCTTGTTGTCATGGGACAGCAGCAGGCCCCGTGGGCGCTGGCCGACCTTGAGGGTCTCGGTGACTTGCAGGGTCTGCAGGTCGATCAGGCTCAGGCTGTTGTCTTTCTCGTTGGAGACCCAGGCGGTGCTGGCCACGGCGTGCCCGGCGGCAAGCAGCAGGGCGCATGAGAGCAGGGTGCGGCGCATGGCGGATTCCTTATTATTGTGGGGGCGATCAGGGAAAGCGACAAGTCACCTCGGGCTTGTCATAGCCCAGGCTGTCCATTTCATTGGTGGGGTGCAGGAAACCGTCCTGGGGCGAGGTGCTGACCAGTGCGCGTGGTTGCACGAGGGGAATCGGTTGGCGCAGTTCGCCGTTCCAGGAGCGGTAGCTGAGCTTGCGGCCCTTGAAACCGTCCAGCGGCAGGTGTTCGCTGATCGCCAGTTGGCGGATCGCCATCGGGCCTGCCTGGCGCAACCGGCTCACCGCACTGGCGACGCTGCGCACGGCCATCCAGGCGGCGAAGTCGCGGTCGTTCATCCAGCGCCCGGCGAGGGCTTCGAAGCGTTTTTGCAATTGGGCCGCGCCGTAGGTCTCGACGGTTTTGTGCCAGCCGGTGGGCGTCAAGCCCTGGGTGCCGGCGACGGGGCGCGGGTACCAGGTCTGATAGGGCACGTACTCGCCGAAGTCACCGCGCTCGTCGGCCACCAGCACCACGTCGTATTCGGCGGTCTGGGTGAACAGCGGCATATCCGCCTGGGCGCTGCGGCGTTGGTCGTTATCGAAACGCCAGGCTTTTTCCGCCACCAGTTGCACGCCGAAGCGTTTGGCGGCACGACGCAGGGCGGCGGCGTAGGCCTGGTCATCGTCGGTGGGGCCGACGATCAGCAGCGCCTTCTGCCATTTGCGCAGCACCAGGAACTGCGCCAGGGCGTCGGCAAGCATCGCGCGGCTGGGCAAGGTATGCAGCACGTTACCCAGGCAGTCGGTGCTGCGCAGGCTGTCGTCGGGGCTGCCGGCGTTGAACAACAGGCTGTCGGGCAACGCGGCGCTGAGTTGGCGCAGGCTGGCGGCGGGGGCGTTGACCACGAACAGGCGCAGGCCCTGGTCATGCTGGACCTTGGCGGCGGTGAGCAGCGCGTCGGCCGTGTCCACGGTGGCGGTGGCCAGGCTGTAGCGCTGGTTGAGAAAAGCGCCGGTGCTGTTGCTGTCGATGATCGCCAGTTCGGCGCCGCGTTGCCCGGCATCGGCGGGTTCGGCAATCACGTTGGACAGCAGTGGCCCCGGGTCAGGTCGATAGCCCAGGTAGCCGATCTGCACTTGCAACGGCGTGTCGGCAGCCTGGCCGCTGGTGGCCCAGGCGATCGCCAGCAGGCAGACCACGGCGTAAGGGGCGAGCTGGCGCATAAGGCACTCCATGACAGGTAGCGCCAGCATAGGAAGCCTTAGGGTCGCTGCAAATATGCAGAAAGTACCGCCGGGCCAGTACCAAGGTAGTAACCCCGAGAAAGCGGTGCGGTTTTAGCATGGAGCACCCAGGGCCTATTCACAGGAGTGACACCAGCATGCGCGTCTTGTCGGCCTTGTGGCGGATCAACCTGTGGGTGTGCGGCTTCTTCGCGCTGGTGACCTGCGCCTGCACCGCGCTGTTGTTGCACCAGGCCCTGGCGGACGTGGAGCGCGAATTGCAATCGGCCGAAGCGGTGGTGCATTACCTGAGCGAAACCGCCGAGCGCGACCCTGCCAGCCTGCAACCCAAGCTCACGGCCAGCCTGCGCCATGTGCGCGTGCACTGGCTCAAGCCTGGCGAGAGCGTGCAGGCGCCGGCGTCGGAGGGCCTGGATGCCTGGCTCGGGCGCCTATTGTTCGCCGAGGCGCGGCGCACGGCCCAGGTGCTGGGCTTGCCGGATGGTCGGCGCGTCTCCATCGCGGTCGACCCACGGGATGAAATCGACGAGGTCTGGGATTCCCTGCAACAACTGCTGGCCCTGTGCGCCCTGGCGCTGGCGCTGAGCCTGTTGACCATCCGCTGGGCGGTGCGCCGTGGCATGGGCGTGCTGGATGAACTGCTGCGCGCCCTGCAACAGGTGTGCGCCGGCCAGCTCACTGTGCGCCTGCACACGCATGGCTCGCCGGAAGCGCGGCAACTGGCGCTGCACTTCAACCGCATGACCGACGCCCTGGAGCAGGCGCGCACCGACAACACCCAGCTCACCCAGACCTTGCTGGCGGTGCAGGAACAGGAGCGCACCCACCTGGCCCAGACCCTGCACGACGACCTTGGCCAGTACCTGGCGGGTATCCGCGCCCAGGCGTGCCTGTTGCGCCTGGTGGCCGATCAGCCCCAGGTGCTTACGCGCACGGTAGGGCTGCTGGAGGAACACTGTGAGCACTTGCAGCAGGGTTTTCGCGCGTTGGTCCACGACCTCTACCCCGTGGCCCTGCAACACCTGCCGATGGCCGAGGCGTTCGCCATGCTGGTGAGGCAGTGGCAGGCCAGCCATGGCATCCCGTGCCACTTGCAGGTCAGTGCTGATTTGCCGGCGTTGTCGGGTGCCAACAAGACCCATCTCTACCGCCTGCTCCAGGAAGCCCTGACCAACATCCTGCGCCATGCCGACGCCAGCCAGGTGCATGTGCGCCTGCAGCATCGCGGTTCGCGCCTGCGCCTGTGGGTACGCGACAACGGGCGCGGCGCGCAGACGCCCCAGCGCCCCGGCGTGGGCCTGTATTCCATGGCCGAACGCGCGCGCTGCCTGGGCGGCGAACTGAAGATCCTCAGCCACCCCGGCGCCGGTTGGGCACTGGTGTTGAACATGCCGTTGGAGGCCATATGAATATTCTGTTGGTGGACGATCATGCGGTGGTGCGCCAGGGCTATGCCAGCCTGTTGCGCGCGCTGCTGCCGGCCATCGAGGTGCGCGAGGCGGCCAGTGGCGAAGAGGCCTTGAGCCGGGTGCAGGAAGCGGTGCCGAACCTGGTGATCATGGACTTCGGCCTGCCCGGCATCAGCGGCCTGGAAACCACCCGCCGTCTGCGCCAGCGCCTGCCGCAGTTGCGCGTGCTGTTTTTCAGCATGCACGACGAGTTGCCGCTGGTGCGCCAGGCCCTGGAGGTGGGGGCCTCGGGCTACCTGACCAAAAGCTCGGCGCCCGAGGTGTTGATCGAAGCGGTGCGGCGCATCCTTGATGGCCACGCCTATATCGAACAGGCCCTGGCCACCGAACTGGCCTACACCCCCAGCGATCAACGTTTGCAGGGCATGACCCCGCGCGAGCTGGAGATCTTCCTGATGCTGGCCAGGGGCACGCCGACCCGAGCGATTGCCGAGCGGCTGAATATCAGCAGCAAGACCGTGTCCAACCACCTGACCTTGCTCAAGAGCAAGTTGCGGGTGAGTTCACATGCTGAGTTGGTGCATTTGGGGATTGATATGGGGGTGGTGCGGGTGGCTGGATAAGCGGGGCCAGTGCAAGCCCCCTCCCACATTTGAATGGCGTTGTTTCAGCGGTCCCAGGTGGTGGGGCAGTCCGTGCAGCCTTCCATATTGGCGTCCTGAAAGTTTGCATAGTGCTGGCGACTGCCGGTGAGCGTCGCGTTTTCCAGGTTGCTCTCACCGAATTTGGCCTCCTGCAAATTCGCATCGCTCAGGTCGGCCCCTTGCAAATCCGCCTTGCTCAACCACGTCATTTCCAGATCCGCCGCCCGCAGGTTGGCCTTGTGCATCTTCGCCCCCGACAACCGCGCAAATTGCAGGTACGCCGCGCTGAGGTTGGCATTTTCAAACTGCGCGCCCTGGGCAAACAGGCCCCAGCCCTGGATCGCCATCAGCGTGGCGCCGGTGAAGTCGGCCAGGCGCAGGTTGCTTTGTTGCAGGCTGGCGCGGGTGAGGTTGGCGCCTTGCAGCTGGGCTTTTTCCAGGTTGGCCAGGTCGAGGTTGGCGTGGCGCAGGTCAGCACCGCGCAGGTCGGCGCCGGCCAGGTTCATTTTGCCGAGGTTCTGGTTGCGCAGGTCGGCGCCCTTGAGGTTGGCGCCGGGGCACTGGCTGTGTTCGGCAAGGGTGCAGCCGTTGATCACCAGCGGGGCGTCGTCGTCAGCGTGGGCCAGGGGGAGGGAGAGCAGGAGTAACAAGGGCAGGTAGTTCATCGTGAGATCTCTGTGATACCAGTGGCGAGGGAGCTTGCTCCCGCTCGGCTGCGCAGCAGTCGTGAAACCTGACTGCACGGTGGTGCTGGAGAAAAGCGGGGCCGCTTCGCAGCCCAGCGGGAGCAAGCTCCCTCGCCACAAAAGCCGCTCCGCATGATCCAGGGCTATTTTTGGACGGTTTTCTGATCCCAACTCGGAATCTTGAACACCCAGAACGACCCGCCTTGCGCCACCGGCTTGGTCAGCTCGGCCATGTCGCCACCCCACAGCGGTACCGCGCCGCCATAGCCCACGGTCACGCCGACATACTGCTCGCCATCCTGTTCCCAGGTGATCGGCGGCGAGACGATGCCGCTGCCGGTCTGGAACTTCCACAGTTCTTTGCCGGTTTTCGCGTCGAAGGCCTTGAAGAAACCATCGCCGGTGCCGGTGAACACCAGGTTGCCCTTGGTGGCCAGTACGCCGGCCCACAGCGGCAAGGCTTCCTTGTGCTCCCACACCACTTTGCCGGTGGTCGGGTTCATCGCCCGCAAGGTGCCGACGTGGTCGTCATACATGCGCTTGATGCGAAAGCCCATGCCCAGGTACGCCGAACCCTTCTTGTAGTTGACCTCTTCGGTCCAGTATTCCTCTTTCCACTGGTTGCCCGGGATGTAGAACAGCCCGGTGTCCTGGCTGTAGGCCATGGGGTTCCAGTTCTTGCCCCCCAGGAACGGCGGCGAGACTTCCACCGGCTTGCCCTTGGTTTCACCCGGCAACGGCTTGGCCGGGCGCTGGCCTTCGTTTTCCACCGGGCGGCCGGTCTTCAGGTCGATATGGCTGGCCCAGGTGATGTTGTCGACGAACGGGAAGGCGTTCTGCAGCTTGCCGTTGTTGCGGTCGACCACATAGAAAAAACCGTTGCGGTCGGCGTGGCCGGTGGCCTTGACCACGTTGCCGTCCTTGCCCTTGTAGTCGAACAGCACCAGCTCGTTGTTGCCGGAGAAGTCCCAGGCATCGTTCGGGGTGTGCTGGTAGAACCATTTCACTTCGCCAGTGCTGGGGTCGACGCCAACCTGGCCCGAGGTGTAGAGGCTGTCGAAGTCGTGGGGGTTGCCGTCCTTGGACGTGCGTGCCCAGGTGTTCCACGGGCCGGGGTTGCCGGCGCCGACGATAATAGTGTTGGTCTCGGCATCGAAGCTCGCGCTCTGCCAGGGCGCGCCGCCGCCATGGCTCCAGGCCTCGACCTTGCCGGTTTCGGTGGTGGGGTCGTCCGGCCACGACGGTGCTTTCACGTCGCCGGTCGGCGTGCTGTCCTTGCCGTTCAGGCGGCCCATATGGCCTTCCACGAACGGGCGCATCCACACTTCTTCGCCGGTGTCCGGGTCGCGCGCATACAACTGGCCGACCACGCCGAACTCATCGCCGGAACTGCCGTGGATCAGCAGCACCTTGCCGCTGACCTTGTCTTTGATCAGCACCGGGGCGCCAGTCAGGGTGTAGCCGGCGGCGTGGTCGCCGAATTTCTTGTTCCACACCACTTTGCCGGTGTTTTTGTCGAGGGCGATCAGGCGCGCGTCGAGGGTGCCGAAGTAGATCTTGTCGCCGAAGATCGCCGCGCCACGGTTGACCACATCGCAGCATGGACGAATGTTGTCGGGCAGGCGGTGGTTGTAGGTCCACAGGCGCTTGCCGGTTTTGGCGTCGAGGGCAAACACGCGGGAGTAGGAACCGGTGACATAGACCACGCCGTCGTTGACGATGGCCTGGGATTCCTGGCCGCGCTGCTTCTCGTCGCCGAACGAGTAGGACCAGGCCGGCGTGAGCTTGAACACGTTCTTGTCGTTGACCTGGGCCAGCGGGCTCCAGCGCTGGGCGTTGGTGCCCATGCCGTATTGCAGCACGTCCTTGGTCGTCAGGTGATCGTTGGCGATGTCTTCCCAAGTGACGTTGTGCGTCGGCTTTTGAATAGAAGGGGCAGGCTCGGCGGCGGCGAAGCCGGTTGCACTCAGGGACAGGCTGCCGACCAGCAGGAAGGCCTGCACGGCAAGGCTCAACGGTGAGCGGGCGGGTAGCGATCTTATTGTCATGGTTGCAGTTCCCAGTGGAGGTTTTGGCCTGCACAGGGTGGAGCGCCGGGGCAGTGGGCGGATACGGAAAAAGTCCCGCTGTGGCCGGGAAGACTTCCCGGACCGCCGCTGTTTTAGGCGTGCCCCACAAGCCCTACTACCAAGGAAGGAGAGGGCGGCCACCAAAGCAGCATACGGCCCATGCCCCGGGGTTTCTAAGATGGTTGCCATAACCTCTGCAATGAGGTTTTGCGTGCAATCCTGAGGGCAAAAATAATGACAACAAAACACAATGCCTTGCTCGTCGCCGGGCTGTTGGTCGGTGTGATCGGTGCCGGCTCCGCCTGGGCCCATGGCAACGTCGTTCCGCAAGCGGTGGAGACCAAGGGTCTGACTTCGATCAAGGACGCCGGTGTACCGGTGGACGCCGACGGCTGGGCGGCGGCGAACCCGTACCGCACCTCGCCGGAACATGACAAGGCGCTGGAAATCGGCTCGTCCGCCTACAACCAGAACTGCGCCGCCTGCCACGGCCTGGAAGCCAAGTCCGGCGGTATCGCCCCGGACCTGCGCATGCTCGATGCGGGCGAGGCCGGTGATGAATGGTTTGTCGAGCGCGTGCGCCATGGCGCGGTGCGCGACGGCCGGGTGTACATGCCGAAAATGGCCGACTACCTGAGCCAGGAAGCCTTGTGGGCGGTGCGTACCTACCTGGACTCCGTGCGCGTCGAGGAGTAAGCCATGCGCCTGTTCGCGTATGTGCTTGGCCTGGCCCTGCTGTGTTGCCAGACGGCACAGGCGCAGGTGCGCAGCTACGACCAGATGATCGCCGCCGGCGAGATCAAGGTGGCGGTGTACAAGGACTTCGCCCCCTACAGCTTCCAGGACGGCAGCACCCCACGGGGTGTCGACGTGGAACTGGCCCAGGCCCTGGCCAAGGCGCTCGGCGTGCAACTGACGCTGATCTGGGCGCCGGCCGGCGAGAAACTCGACGACGACCTGCGCGACTACATCTGGCGCGGCAGCCCGTTGCACAACCAGCAATTGGCCGACCTGATGCTGCGTGCGCCCTACGACCACGCCTACGCGCAAAAACGCAACGACCAGGGCGAGCTGGAAAACGGCCATGTGGTGATGTTCGGGCCGTACCAGAACGAACAATGGCAGGTGGCCTACGACCGCCGGCGCCTGGACAAGGTCGCCAGCGTGGCGGTGTTCGAGCAGCATCCGATTGGCGTCGAAGTCGACAGCGTGCCGTCGTTCTACCTCACCTCGGTGTTCAACGGCATGCTCGCCGGCAAGACCCGTCACTACCCCGGCGTGCCCCAGGCCTTTGCGGCGATGAAGGCCGGCGAGGTCGACGCGGTGATGGCCATGCGCGGTGAAATCGACTGGCAGGTGCACGAGGCCCATGACCCGCAACTGGCCCTGGCGCAAAACGCTTACCCCAACATGGGCAAGCAGCGCTGGGAAATCGGCATGGCGGTGCACGAGAGCAATCGCCAGTTGGCCTATGCGGTGGAGGAGGCGCTGGAAGGCCTGATCCGCGACGGTGCGGTGCAAGCCATCTATGCCCATTACGGCCTGCAGTACGAAGTGCCCGAGATGTACCAATAGGAGCAGGCGATGAACTGGCGACTGAGCTGCATTCTGGCTTGCTGGCTGCCGCTGGCGGCTCACGCCGCACAGGTCGATCCGGTGCCGTCGGTGATGTGGGCGTTCTACCACAAGCAGTTCCTGGCGGATGCGCCGTTTGTGTTCGACGAGCGGGTCAAGCTGCTGGCGCCGCCGTTCGCCGAAGACGCGCGCCAGGTGCCGCTGGAAATCGACGCCCGTGCGTTCAAAGGACAGGTGGTGAAAATCCTCGCCTGGGCCGAGCTCAACCCGCTGCCGAAGATTGTCGAGTTTCAGCCCAAGGCTGGTGTGCTGCCGTGGCTGTCGCTGCGGATTCGTATCGAACAGGCCACGCCGTTGCGCGCGGCGGTACTCACCGACGATGGGCTGTGGCATGTGGGCTCGACCCTGATCGACGCCGCCGGTGGTGGCTGCACCGCGCCCAGCGTGGTGCGTACCCAGCCGGGGTGGGAGGAGCATATCGGCGAAGTGCTCGGCGGGCGTTACCCGCGTGGCGAGTTCAGCCGCGTGCGCGTGCAGGTGGCGCACCCGATGGACAACGGCATGGTCAGCGGCATCCCGGAATTTTTTATCAACCATGCGCAACTGCGTGGCCAGGACGATCAGGTGCTGGCCGAGCTGGAGCTGTTCCCGGCGGTCAGCGAAAACCCCAACCTGACCTTCGACACCGACGCGCCGGGGCCCACCCGCCTGGTGCTGCGCGACAACAATGGCAACCAGTTCGACGCGGCCATCCCCTGACCAGAAGGAGCGCGGCATGCGCTGGATTCTCTTGTTGTGCCTGGGCCTGAGCCTGCCCGCCCTGGCAGATCTCGACTACGCCCTGCAACCCCGGTTGATCGCCGACGACACCTGGCTGCTCGAAGGCAGCACCGACAACTTCGCCAAGGCCAACGGCGGCAATATCGTCAACACCGCCTTTATCGTCACCGAGGCCGGCGTGGTGGTGATCGACACCGGCCCGTCGCGGCGCTACGGCGAAGCCCTGCGCCAGGCCATCGCCAGGGTGACCGCCAAACCGGTGGTCCAGGTGCTGATCACCCATCATCACCCCGACCATGCGCTGGGCAACCAGGCCTTCAAGGATGTTCCCATTGGCGCGCTGGCCGACACCACGCGCCTGCTGCACGAGCAGGGCGACAGCATGGCGCAGAACCTTTACCGCATGGTCGGCGACTGGATGCGCGGCACCGAAGTGGTGTTGCCCACCCAGGTGCTGGCGCCCGGCGTACTCAGCGTGGGCGGCCACGACCTGCGCCTGCTCGCGCTCACCGGTCATACCGGTGCCGACCTGGCGATTCTCGACCAGCGCACCGGCGTATTGTTTGCCGGCGACCTGGTGTTCTACCAGCGCGCCCTCACCACCCCCAACAGCCCGGGGCTGGCGGCGTGGCTGGCCGACCTCGACACCCTGCAAGCCTTGCCCTGGACGCTGATCGTGCCCGGCCATGGCCCGGTGGCCAGCGATGCGCAGCCCTTGATGCAGATGCGCGACTACCTCACCTGGCTCGACCAACTGCTGCGCGACGGTGCCGCCCAGGGCAACGACATGGCCGAGCTGATTCGCAGCCCCATCCCCGAACGCTTCGCCGCGATCAGCCTGAGCCGCTACGAGCTGATCCGCAGCGTCAGCCACCTGTACCCGCGTTACGAGCGCGAACAGATGCATCCGCTACTAAGGAACTAGCAATCTCGATACTGCGGTCAATTGTGACAATGGCCCCTGCGCCCAAGAATCTGCACCAGACCGGGAAAATTTCCCGGGTATAACAAAAAACCGCAGAGGTAGCCGTCATGACCCAACCCGCACGTCGCCAACCCTTCGCCTTGAGTGTGTTGCTCGGTGCCATCCTGTTGTCCGGCCAGGCCATGGCGGCCGTGACCGACCAGGACATCCTCCAGGACCCGAAAAATCCCGGGCAGATCGTCACCAACGGCCTGGGCGTGCAGGGCCAGCGCTATAGCCCGCTCGACAGCCTGAACGTGGACAACGTCAAGGACCTGCGCCCGGTCTGGGCGTTTTCGTTTGGCGGCGAGAAACAGCGCGGCCAGCAGGCGCAGCCCATGGTCAAGGACGGGGTGATGTACCTCACCGGTTCCTACTCGCGGGTGTTTGCGGTGGACGCGCGCACCGGCAAAAAGCTGTGGCAGTACGATGCGCGTCTGCCCGATGACATCCGCCCCTGCTGTGACGTGATCAACCGTGGTGTGGCGCTGTATGGCGACCTGGTGTTCTTCGGCACCCTCGACGCCAAGCTGGTGGCCCTGAACAAAGACACCGGCAAAGTGGTGTGGAGCAAGAAAGTCGCCGACCACAAGGAAGGCTACTCGATCAGCGCCGCGCCGCTGGTGATCAACGGCAAGCTGATCACTGGCGTGGCCGGGGGCGAGTTCGGTGTGGTGGGCAAGATCGAAGCCTACGACCCGAAAAACGGCGACCTGTTGTGGAGCCGTCCGACCGTCGAAGGCCATATGGGCTACGTCTACAAGGACGGCAAGGCCGTGGAAAATGGTATCTCCGGTGGCGAGGCGGGCAAGACCTGGCCCGGCGACCTGTGGAAGACCGGCGGCGCAGCCCCCTGGCTGGGCGGCTACTACGACCCGGAAACCAACCTGTTGCTGTTCGGCACCGGCAACCCGGCTCCGTGGAACTCGCACCTGCGTCCTGGCGACAACCTTTATTCGTCTTCGCGCCTGGCGCTGAACCCGGACGACGGCACCATCAAGTGGCACTTCCAGAGCACGCCCCACGACGGTTGGGACTATGACGGCGTGAACGAGCTGGTCTCGTTCAACTACACCGAAGGCGGCAAGGAAATCAAAGCGGCGGCGACCGCCGACCGCAACGGTTTTTTCTATGTGCTCGACCGCACCAACGGCAAGTTCATCCGTGGCTTCCCGTTTGTCGACAAGATCACCTGGGCCACCGGTTTGGACAAGGACGGCCGGCCGATCTACAACGAAGCTAGCCGCCCCGGCGCGCCGGGCAGTGAAACCAAGGGCACTTCGGTGTTCGTCGCGCCGGCGTTCCTCGGTGCGAAAAACTGGATGCCGATGGCCTACAACCGCGACACCGGGCTGTTCTATGTGCCGTCCAACGAGTGGGGCATGGACATCTGGAACGAAGGCATCGCCTACAAGAAAGGCGCGGCGTTCCTGGGCGCGGGCTTCACCATCAAGCCACTGAACGAAGACTACATCGGCGTGCTGCGTGCCATCGACCCCAAGACCGGCAAGGAAGTCTGGCGCCACAAGAACTTCGCGCCGCTGTGGGGCGGGGTGCTGACCACCAAGGGCAACCTGGTGTTCACCGGCACGCCGGAAGGCTTCCTGCAGGCGTTCAACGCCAAAACCGGCGAGAAGGTCTGGGAATTCCAGACCGGTTCCGGCGTGCTCGGCTCGCCCGTGACCTGGGAAATGGACGGCGAACAGTACGTGTCGGTGCTTTCGGGCTGGGGCGGCGCGGTGCCGTTGTGGGGCGGCGAGGTGGCCAAGCGCATCAAGGACTTCAACCAGGGCGGCATGCTCTGGACTTTCAAATTGCCCAAAGAACTGGTCGCCAGGCACTGACTCTACGACCAAATGACAATCACCCCCCTGCCAACGGCGCATTCGCCCGGCAGCGGGGGCTCTTTACTATCGGGTCATCGCCTGTTGACCGACAGGCCCGGACCCAGACAGAGGCTTCAACATGATCTACGCACAACCTGGCACCCCTGGCGCTATCGTCACCTTCAAACCGCGCTACGGTAACTACATCGGTGGTGAATTCGTTGCCCCGCTCAGCGGTGAGTACTTCACCAACACCTCGCCGGTCACCGGTGAAGTGATCGCAGAATTCCCGCGCTCCAACGCCGCCGACATCGACAAGGCCCTCGACGCCGCGCACGCCGCCGCCGAAGCCTGGGGCAAGACTTCGCCCCAGGACCGTTCCCTGGTACTGCTGAAAATTGCCGACCGTATTGAACAGCACCTCGAAGTGCTGGCCGTGACCGAAAGCTGGGACAACGGCAAGGCCGTGCGCGAAACCCTTAACGCCGACGTGCCGCTGGCCGCCGACCACTTCCGCTACTTTGCCGGCTGCATCCGCGCCCAGGAAGGCGGCGCCGCCGAGATCAACGAACTGACCGCCGCCTATCACTTCCATGAGCCGTTGGGCGTGGTCGGGCAGATCATCCCGTGGAACTTCCCGCTGCTGATGGCCGCCTGGAAACTCGCCCCGGCCCTCGCTGCCGGTAACTGCATCGTGCTCAAGCCGGCCGAGCAGACGCCGCTGTCGATCATGGTATTTGCCGAGCTGATCAATGACCTGCTGCCACCGGGCGTGCTGAATATCGTCCAGGGCTTTGGTCGCGAAGCCGGGGAGGCGCTGGCCACCAGCAAGCGCATCGCCAAGATCGCGTTTACCGGCTCCACTCCCATCGGCGCGCACATCATGCATGCGGCCGCCGAGAACCTCATTCCCTCTACCGTGGAACTGGGCGGCAAGTCGCCGAACATCTTCTTCGAAGACATCATGCAGGCCGAGCCGCAATTCATCGAAAAGGCGGCTGAAGGCCTGGTGCTGGCGTTCTTCAACCAGGGCGAAGTGTGCACCTGCCCGTCGCGGGCGCTGGTGCAGGAGTCTATCTACGACGACTTCATGAAAGTGGTGATGAAGAAGATCGTCAAGATCAAGCGCGGCAACCCGCTGGACACCGAGACCATGGTCGGCGCCCAGGCGTCCGAGCAGCAATACGACAAGATCCTTTCCTACCTCAAGATCGCCCAGGAAGAGGGCGCCGAGCTGCTCACCGGCGGCGCGGCCGAGCGCCTGGAGGGCGACCTGTCCAGCGGTTACTACATCCAGCCGACCCTGCTCAAGGGCCACAACAAGATGCGCGTGTTCCAGGAAGAAATCTTCGGCCCGGTGGTGGGCATCACCACCTTCAAGGACGAAGCCGAGGCCCTGGCGATTGCCAACGACAGCGAGTTCGGCCTGGGTGCCGGCCTGTGGACCCGCGACATCAACCGCGCCTACCGCATGGGCCGGGCGATCAAGGCCGGGCGTGTGTGGACCAACTGCTACCACCTGTACCCGGCGCATGCGGCGTTTGGCGGGTACAAAAAATCGGGAGTGGGGCGTGAGAACCACAAAATGATGCTCGATCACTATCAGCAGACCAAGAACCTGCTGGTGAGCTACGACATCAACCCGTTGGGGTTCTTCTGATCCCCTGATTGCAATGCGGTCCCCTGTGGGAGGGGGCTTGCTCCCGATAGCAGTGTGTCAGTCAGCTCATCTGTTATTGAGACACCGCTATCGAGAGCAAGCCCCCTCCCACATTTTGCTCTATGTACATTCGCGACTAATGCAGTGCTCTCACTCCTTCGAAAGTAGCATTCGCCTCCCCATCCTCCCATGCATTAATGCCTGTACCGGAACCCTCCGGCACAACAAGAGGACTACCCCCCATGTGGACTAAACCGACCTACACTGACCTGCGTATCGGCTTCGAAGTCACCATGTACTTCGCCAACCGCTGATCGCGGGCACTGCACGGAGGATGCCTCTTTGGTCTGATTGCATTCGCAGCCGGATCGGTTAGTGTGGAGCGCATCTTCCAAAATAATAAAAACAGGCTTTCCAATGAGCCCCAATCTGAGTCTTCTGCGTAAATTCGTCTCGCCTGAAATCATCTTCGGCGCCGGCTGCCGGCATAACGTGGGCAATTACGCCAAGACCTTCGGTGCGCGCAAGGTGCTGGTGGTCAGCGACCCCGGCGTGATCGCCGCCGGCTGGGTGGCGGATGTGGAAGCCAGCCTGCAGGCCATCGGCATCGACTACTGCCTGTACAGCGCCGTGTCGCCCAACCCCCGCGTCGAAGAAGTGATGCTCGGTGCCGAGGTGTACCGCGAAAACCACTGCGACGTGATCGTGGCCATCGGCGGCGGCAGCCCCATGGACTGCGGCAAGGCCATCGGCATTGTGGTGGCCCATGGGCGCAGCATCCTTGAATTCGAAGGGGTGGACACCATCCGCGTGCCCAGCCCGCCGCTGATCCTGATCCCCACCACCGCCGGCACCTCGGCGGATGTGTCGCAGTTCGTGATCATTTCCAACCAGCAGGAACGCATGAAGTTCTCCATCGTCAGCAAGGCGGTGGTGCCGGACGTGTCGTTGATCGACCCGGAAACCACGGCCAGCATGGAGCCGTTCCTGTCGGCCTGTACCGGCATCGACGCGCTGGTGCATGCCATCGAGGCGTTCGTGTCCACCGGCCATGGCCCATTGACCGACCCCCATGCGCTGGAAGCCATGCGCCTGATCAACGGCAACCTGGTGCAGATGATCGCCAACCCCGGCGACATCGCCCTGCGCGAAAAAATCATGCTCGGCAGCATGCAGGCGGGCCTGGCGTTTTCCAATGCGATCCTCGGCGCGGTGCACGCCATGTCCCACAGCCTCGGCGGCTTTCTCGATCTGCCCCACGGGCTGTGCAACGCGGTGCTGGTGGAGCATGTGGTGGCGTTCAACTACAACTCGGCGCCGGAGCGCTTCAAGGTGATTGCCGAGACCTTCGGCATCGACTGCCGGGGCCTCAACCATCGGCAGATCCGTGGGCGGCTGGTGGAGCACCTGATCGCGCTGAAACATGCCATCGGCTTCCACGAAACCCTCGGCCTGCATGGGGTGCGTGTGGCGGATATTCCGTTCCTGTCCGCGCATGCGATGGACGACCCGTGCATCCTCACCAACCCCCGTGAGTCCAGCCAGCGTGACGTCGAGGTTGTGTATGGCGAAGCGCTCTGACGACCAGCAACGCGCCCTGGCCGGGCTGCTGGGGCTGGGCGACCAGTCGGCACGCAAGAGTCACTACCCGGAGCTGACGGCACGGCTGGATGAGCTGGAAGCCGAGCGCAACCGCTACATCCGGCTGAACGACGAACTGGAGCAGCGCGTGGCCGCGCGCACCGACGAGCTGCTGGAAGCCAACCGTAAGCTGCAACAGCAGATCGCCCAGCGCGAGCAGGTCGAGCAAGCCCTGCGCGACGCCCGCGATGCGGCCCAGGCCGCCAACCGCAGCAAGGACAAATACCTCGCCGCCGCCAGCCATGACCTGCTGCAACCGCTGAACGCGGCGCGCTTGTTGATCGCCACGTTGCGTGAGCGCAGCTTGCCCAGCGTCGAGCAGGTGCTGGTGGAGCGCACCCACCAGGCCCTGGAGGGCGCGGAAGACCTGCTCACCGACTTGCTGGATATCTCGCGGCTGGACCAGGCGGCGGTCAAGCCGGACGTCGCCCTGTATCGGCTGGAAGAGGTGTTTGCGCCGCTGGTCTCTGAATTTCAATCGGTGGCCCAGGCCGCCGGCCTCAACCTGCGCGTGCGCATGGGGCACTACGCAGTGCGTACCGACCTGCGCCTGCTCACGCGGATCCTGCGTAACTTCCTCAGCAACGCCAGCCGCTACACCGAGGAAGGCTGCATCCTGCTCGGCGCACGCCGCCGGGGTGACTGCCTGCGCCTGGAAGTGTGGGACACCGGGCGCGGCATTGCGGCCGACCGGCTGGAGGCGATCTTTCTGGAGTTCAACCAGCTGGATGTGGGCCGGGCTTCCGACCGCAAGGGTGTGGGGCTGGGCCTGGCGATTGTCGAGCGTATCGCCGAGGTGCTCGGCTACCCGATTGCGGTGCGCTCCTGGCCGGGGCGTGGCTCGATGTTCAGCATCGAAGTGCCGCTGAGCGCCGAGATGCCAGCGGCGATCGGCCAACTGCCGGTGCAACCGACCACGGGTAACCCGCTGCCGGGCCGGCGCTTGCTGGTGATCGACAACGAAGTCAGCATCCTCGAGAGCATGCGTGCCTTGCTCGGCCAGTGGGGCTGCGAGGTGGTCACCGCCACCGACCAGGCCGGCGCGCTGCTGGCGTTGCAGGGCAGGGCGCCGGAGCTGATCCTGGCGGACTATCACCTGGACCACGGAATGCTGGGCTGCCAGGTCGTGCGGCAGTTGCGCGAGCATTTCGCGCAGAAAATCCCGGCGGTGATCATCACCGCCGACCGCACCGACCAGTGCCGTCGTGCACTGCGCCGGCTGGATGCGCCGCTGTTGAACAAACCGGTCAAGCCCGGGAAATTGCGGGCGGTGTTGAGCCAGTTATTGGGCTAGCCCATTGACACCTGTCAACACGCGGCGCGGCGCTTTGCCTCATGCTCAAGGCCTGATCTAGAGCCTTGGAGCACCCCATGAGCGCGGCATTCTTCAAATTACCCCTGGGCCTGCTGGTCGCCGTGCTGATCATGACCGGGGTGCTGCTGTTGCCGCTGCCCGCCGATTTGCCGGTGGCGGGGCAGCGGATGCTGGCGATCCTCGCGTTTGCGGTGGTGGTGTGGATCACCGAAGCGGTGTCCTATGAAGCCAGCGCGATCATGATCACCTCGCTCATGGCGTTTTTGCTTGGCACCGCGCCGTCGATGCAGGACCCCACGCACCTGATCGGCACCAGCCCGGCCATCAGCATGGCCCTCACCGGGTTTTCCAATCCGGCGCTGGCGCTGGTGGCGGGCGCGCTGTTTATCGCTGCCGCCATGACCCACACCGGCCTGGACCGGCGCATCGCCCTGGTCACCCTGAGCCGCGTCGGCACCAGCACCCGGCGCATCCTGCTGGGGGCGATTGCGGTGACTATTTTGCTCAGCCTGGTGGTGCCCAGCGCCACCGCGCGCAGCGCTTGTGTGGTGCCGATCATGATGGGCGTGATCGCCGCGTTCGGCGTCGACAAACGCTCCAACATCGCCGCCGGGATCATGATCGTGGTGGCCCAGGGCACCAGCATCTGGAACGTCGGCATCCAGACCGCCGCGGCGCAGAACCTGCTGACCGTGGGCTTCATGGACAAAATGCTCGGCCAGCGCGTGTCGTGGATCGACTGGCTGATCGCCGGTGCGCCGTGGGCGCTGATCATGTCGGCGGTGTTGCTGTTTCTGGTGCTCAAGTTGCTGCCCCCGGAAACCGACAGCATCCCCGGCGGCAAGGAGGCGGTGGCGCAATCGCTGGTCGACATCGGCCCCATGACCGGCCCGCAGAAGCGCCTGTTGAGCGTGTCGGTGTTGCTGCTGCTGGCCTGGGCCACGGAAGGGCGCCTGCACAGTTTCGACACCACCTCGACCACCTACGCCGGGTTGGTGTTCCTGCTGCTGCCGGGCATTGGCGTGATGACCTGGAAGGACGTGCAGTCGCGGATTCCCTGGGGCACGGTGATTGTGTTCGGCGTGGGCATCAGCCTGGGCACGGCGCTGCTGACCACCCAGGCCGGGCAGTGGCTGGGTTCTACGGTGGTGGCCCACACGGGGCTGGATCAGGTGGGGCCGTTGGGGGTGTTTGCGATCCTGGGGGCGTTCTTGATCGTGATTCACCTGGGGTTCGCCAGCGCCACGGCATTGACCTCGGCGTTGCTGCCGATATTGATTGCGGTGCTGCAGACCTTGCCGGGGGATTTCAGCCGGTTGGGGATGACCATGCTGTTGGGGTTTGTGATGAGCTACGGGTTTATCCTGCCGATCAACGCGCCGCAGAATATGGTGTGCCTGGGCACGGGGACGTTCACGGCGCGGCAGTTTGCCAAGGTGGGCATCCTGGTGACGCTGATTGGGTACGGGTTGATGCTGGTGTTTGCGGCGACTTATTGGAGTTGGCTGGGTTGGATCTGATTTGGAATGCGCTTTAGATACCGATGATATCCAGTGTGGGAGGGGGCTTGCTCCCGATGAGGGACTACATCTGTTACTGTCACACCGCTATCGGGAGCAAGCCCCCTCCCACAGTTTTGATCTCCATCCATCAGATAGGCCTCAGTCTGCTCTGGCCCTGGCTCTGGCTTTTGATCTCAATTCCCCCCCCAACATGACAAGATGAACTCCATTCAGGTTTACTACTCCCTGAATAAAGCCCCCGGCGACGCACCCCGTCGGCTCATCCAGGTCATCGAATGGACAAATACACCCCCCACACCTGGGAACCCCACGAGCGCCCGAGCCTGCCGGGTTCGCCGTCGACACCGTTGCACCCCACGCACAAGCGCTGGCTGTTCGCACTGGTGGGTGTGCTGGTCGCCATTACCGGCGGCCTCGGTAACGCCCTGGTCATCGCCAACCTGCAATACCTGCAAGGCGCCCTCGGCGCGACCACGGCGGAAATGGCCTGGCTGCCCGCCGCCTATGTGATGACCAACGTGTGCATGAACCTGCTGCTTGTGAAATTTCGCCAGCAGTTCGGCCTGCGTGCGTTTACCGAGGTGTTCCTGGTGCTCTATGCGCTGGTGACCTTCGGGCATTTGTTTGTCAACGACCTCAACTCGGCCATCGCCGTGCGCGCCGCCCATGGCATGGTCGGCGCGGCGCTGAGTTCGTTGGGCTTGTACTACATGATCCAGGCCTTCCCGGCCAAGTGGCGCTTGAAAGCCTTGGTGCTCGGCCTGGGCACCGCGCAGCTTGCGTTACCGTTGGCGCGGTTGTTTTCCGAAGACTTGCTGCAGATTGCCGAATGGCGCGGGTTATACCTGTTCGAATTGGGCCTGGCCTTGATCTGCCTGGGCTGTGTGTTCCTGCTCAAGCTGCCGCCTGGCGACCGCTTCAAGACCTTTGAAAAACTCGACTTCCTCACCTTCGCCATCCTCGCCAGCGGCGTGGCTTTGCTCTGCGCGGTGCTGTCGTTGGGGCGTATCGACTGGTGGCTGGAAGCACCCTGGATCGGCGTGGCCTCGGCCTGTTCCCTGATGCTGATCATGACGGGTCTGGCCATCGAGCATAATCGCAGCAACCCGATGCTGATGACGCGCTGGCTGGGCAGCGGCGCGATGATTCGCCTGGCCTTGGCGGTGGTGCTGATTCGCATGGTGCTGTCCGAGCAATCCACCGGTGCGGTGGGGTTCATGCAGATGCTCAACATGAGCTACCAGCAGATGCATACCCTGTATGTGGTGATGCTGGCCGGCGCGATCGCCGGGCTGGTGGTCAGCGCGTTGACGATCAACCCGGCGCACCTGCTGATGCCCCTGGTGATTTCCCTGGCGCTGATGGCCACAGGCTCGGTGATGGACAGTTTCTCCAGTAACCTGACCCGCCCGCAAAACCTCTACATCAGCCAGTTCCTGCTAGGCTTTGGCGGCACGTTCTTCCTCGGGCCGACCATGGTGCTGGGCACCAAAAACGTGCTGACCAACCCACGCAACCTGGTGAGTTTCTCGGTGATGTTCGGGATTTGCCAGAACCTCGGCGGCCTGATCGGCGCGGCCTTGCTCGGCACTTTCCAGATCGTGCGCGAGAAATATCACTCGAGCATGATCGTCGAGCACCTGAGCCTGATCGACCCGCGTGTGGCGGCGCGGGTGCAGAGCGGCGGTTCGGCCTATGGCGGGATCGTCGCCGACCCGGAGTTGCGCAACCTCATGGGCATCCGCAGCCTGGCCACGGCGGCCACCCGTGAGGCGAACGTAATGGCCTACAACGATGTCTTCATGCTGATCGCGATTATCGCGATCCTGACCATGCTCTGGATCTTTACCCGCAGCCTGTGGCTGATGAGCACCACCAAGGCAGCAACCCCTCCCGTTCAACCCAGCGGCGCTTCTTCATGACCGAACCGACTTCTACCACCACGACCACCAACGCCATTGCCGCGACCCCCGAAGGCACCACGCCCCCCGGCGCCACGGTGACCGAGCCGCGTTCCCTGCGGGTGCGTATCGTCTCGTCCCTGGGCTTTGCCGCCATCGCCATCATCGGTGTGCTGATCGTGTTGTACGCCTGGCAACTGCCACCGTTCAGCAGCGCGGTGGAGACCACCGAGAATGCCCTGGTGCGCGGGCAGGTGACGATTATCGGCCCGCAGCTCAGCGGCTATGTGTTCGAAGTGCCGGTGCAGGATTTCCAGTATGTGAAGGCCGGCGACCTGCTGGTGCGCCTGGACGACCGGATTTACAAGCAGCGCCTTGACCAGGCGCTGGCGCAACTGGCGGTGCAAAAGGCGTCGCTGGCCAATGTGGTGCAGCAACGCAACAGCGCCGAAGCGACCATCAAGCTGCGCCAGGCCGCGTTGGTGGACAGCCAGGCCCAGGCGCGCAAGAGCACGGCGGATCTACGCCGCAATGAAGAGCTGATCAGCGACGGCTCTGTGTCCAAGCGCGAGCTGGACGTGACCCGCGCCGCCAATGCCCAGACCATCGCCGCCGTGGCCCAGGCCCAGGCCAGCCTGGAAATTGCCCGCCAGGACCTGCAGACCGTCATCGTCAACCGCGGCTCCCTGGAAGCGGCAGTGGCGAGTGCCGAGGCGGCGGTGGAACTGGCACGGATCGATTTGTCCAACACCCGCATCACCGCCCCGCGCGACGGCCAGCTCGGGCAGATCGGCGTGCGCCTGGGCGCCTACGTCAATTCCGGCGCGCAATTGATGGCCCTGGTGCCCAAGCAACTGTGGGTGATCGCCAATATGAAAGAAACCCAGATGGACAATGTGCAGGTGGGCCAGCCGGTGACCTTCACCGTGGACGCGCTGAACCACCGCAAATTCCATGGCACGGTGCAGCACATCTCACCGGCAACCGGGTCCGAGTTCAGCCTGTTGCAGGCCGACAACGCCACCGGCAACTTCGTCAAGATCGCCCAGCGTGTGCCAGTCAGGATTACCGTGGACCCGGATCAGGCCGAGAGTGAGCGGTTGCGGCCGGGGCTGTCGGTGGTGGTGAGTATCGATACTGCCGGGCGCCTGAAAAATAGCCCACCCTGACACTGACGCAGTGCAGAGCAAAATGTGGGAGGGGGCTTGCCCCCTCCCACATTTTTGATCCGCGGGGATCTAAAGGTCGGTTTACAGCACCACGCTCGGCAACCACAACGACAACGCCGGGATGTAGGTGACGGCCATCAGCACCAGAAACAGCACCGCATAGAACGGCAGCAGCGCGGTCACGGTCTTCTCGATGCTGACCTTGCCCACCGCCGCGCCGACGAACAATACCGCGCCCACCGGAGGCGTGATCAAGCCGATACCGAGGTTGACCAGCATGATCATGCCGAAGTGCACCGGGTCGACACCGATACCGAGTACCACCGGCAACAGGATCGGCGTGAGGATCAGGATCAGCGGCGCCATGTCCATCACCGTGCCGAGCAACAGCAGCATGACGTTGATGCACATCAGGATCACGTAGCGGTTGTCCGACAGGGTCAGGAACAACGTGGTGATCTTCGCCGGGATCTGCATCAGGGTCATGATGTAGCCGAAGCTGGCGGCGAAGGCGATGAGGATCATCACGATGGAAATGGTGCGCACCGTGCGGTGCATCAGCTTGGGCAGCTCGTTCCACTTGTAGTCGCGGTAGATGAACATGGTCACGAAGAACGCCCACAGCACCGCGATGGCCGCGGACTCGGTGGCGGTAAAGATGCCCGACAAGATGCCGCCAAGGATGATCACCATGGCCATCAGGCCCCAGAGCGCATCGGCGCAGATTTTCAGCGCCTGCTTGAGCGGGATGACTTCGCCTTTGGGGTAGTTGCGCTTTTTTGCGAAGATCAGGCACAGCACCATCAGGCACGCGCTCATTAAAAGGCCCGGCACCACGCCGGCCATGAACAATGAGGCGATCGACACCGTGCCGCCCGCCGCCAGGGAGTAGAGCACCGAGTTGTGGCTGGGCGGGGTCAGCAGTGCCTGCACCGAGCCGCTGACGGTCACCGCCGTGGCGAACTCCCGCGGGTAGCCACGGCGTTCCATTTCCGGGATCAGCACCGAACCGACCGAGGCGGTATCGGCCACCGACGAGCCGGAAATCGCGCCGAAAAACGTCGAGGCCATGATGTTGACCAAGGACAGGCCGCCACGCACAAAGCCCACCAGCACCCCGGCAAACGCCACCAGGCGCCGCGACATGCCGCCCTCGGCCATGATCGCACCGGCCAGCACGAAGAACGGTATCGCCATCAGCGAAAACTTGTTCACCCCGCCCGCCACCTGGATCATCAAGGCCTGGAAGGGAATGTCGATCCACCACGCGCCGATCAGCGCCGACAGCCCGAGGGCGTAGGCCACCGGCATGCCAATCAGGATCAGGGCGATAAAGCTGCCCAACAGAATCAATGCGTCCATAGTCAGGCAGCCCCTTCGCTTTCTTCCACCAGGTCAAAGCGCACGACGCGCCGGTTGCTCTGGTCCCCGAGCAGGAGTTTTTCCACCACAAAGATCAGGGTCAGCAGGCCGCCAATGGGGATCGGCATGTAGGTGATGCCCACGCGCAGGGTGGGGATCGCGCTCATGAACTGGTTCCAGGTCGACAGGCACAGCTTGGTGCCCCAGAGAGTCATGAACAGGCAGATGGTGCCCATCAACAGTTGCGAGAAAATACCGACGATGCGGCGTTGAGCGGGGGGCAGGCGGTCGGTGACCATTGCCACCGACATATGCGCGCCGGCGCGGTAACTGGCGGCGGCGCCGATAAAGGTGAACACCAGCATCAGCAGGATGGCGGTGGGCTCCGGCCAGCTGGAACCGGTGCCGAGGACGTAGCGGGCGAAGATGCCCCAAGGAATGATCAGCGCAACCCCCAGGACCGAGAGGCCGGCAACCCAGATGCAGGTCATGTAGATACGGTCGTTGATGCGCAGCAGTAAATTCTTCATGGCGTTCACCGTGACCGGGCGCGTCGATAACGACCGCGCCGGGCCTTATGCAGGGAGCAGGGAGGTTATTGAACGGCGTCGATGCGCTTGATCATGTCTGCATACGGTGCGCCGTACTTGGCGCGCACCTGGGCGGTGGCATCATAGAAGGGCTTTTTGTCGACGCTGATAAACTCCACGCCGGCCTTCTTGAGTTTCTCTTCGCTGCTGGCGGACTTGGCGTCCCACAGCACGCGCTCGTCGGCCTGGGCGGCCTTGGCGGCTTGCTTGACCATGTCCTGCTGCGCGGGCGTGAGCTTGTTCCAGGTGATTTTCGACATCACGATAGGCTCGGGCAGAATCAGGTGCTCGGTAAGGGTGTAGTACTTGGCGTTCTGGTAGTGGTTATGTTCCAGCAAGGTCGGCGGGTTGTTTTCCGCACCGTCGATGACCCCGGTCTGCAAGGCGCTGAAGATTTCGCCGGTGTCCATGGCGATGCCGTTGGCGCCCATGGCGTTGAAGGCATCGATAAACAGCGGGTTGCCTTGCACGCGGATCTTCATACCCTTGAGGTCTTCGATCTTGCGCACCGGCTTCTTGGTGTAGAGGTTGCGCGTGCCTCCATCCATCCAGGCCAGGGCCACCAGGCCGAACTCGGAGTCGGTGATCTTGGCGAGGATTTCGTCGCCGATCTCGCCATCGATGACCTTGCGCATATGCGCCTGGTCGCGGAACACGAACGGCAGGTTGAACACGTTCACATCCGGCACCACCGGGCCGACGATGCCGAGGCTGACGCGGGTCATCTGCACTGCGCCGACCTGGGCCTGTTCGACCACCTCTTTCTCGGAGCCGAGCACACCGCCGGGGAAGTACTTGAAGGTCAGTTCGCCGTTGCTCGCTTTGGTAAGGGCCTTGCCCATGTTTTCTTCGGCGACCACGGTGGGGTAGCCGGCGGGGTGGATGTCGGCAAACTTGATTTCCAGCGCGTGGGCGGCGCTGCTGAGGGTGATGAGTGCGGCGGCGAGCAAGGTGCGTTTGAAGTCCATGGGGTGTCACTCCTGTCTTGTTATTGTTGTATTCAAGGCACAGCAGTACAGCTAGAGGATGAAGTGCGGTTCGGCCAGCCCTTTGACGCCCGGGTTGAGCGCGAATACGCCGCCGGACAGCGACTGTTCAGTCGCATCGTCACGGATCGAGGTGACGTACAGGGTGTCCAGGCGGCTGCCGCCAAACGCGCACATGGTGGGTTTTTTCACCGGTAGGCTGAGAGAACGATCAAGACGGCCCTCGGGGGTGAAACGGTTGATGAGCCCGGCGTCATTGGCGCAGATCCAATAGCAGCCGTCGGCGTCCACGGCAGCGCCGTCGGGGCGGCCGGGGAAGTGGTTCATATCGATAAACAGGCGGCGATTGGACGGCGTGCCGGTGTTGGTGTCGTAGTCGAAGGCCCACACCTGCTGCACCTGCGGATGCGAATCCGAGGCGTACATCGTGCGGCCATCGGGGCTGAAGGCCAGGCCGTTGAGGGTGATGAAGCCGTCCAGTTGAGCGTGGGGCGCGGCGCCGGACGCATAGCGGTACAGAATGCCCTCGGCCGCGCTCAAGCCCATGTCCAGCACCATGCTTCCTGCCCAGAAACGGCCCTGGCGATCACAGCGACCATCGTTCAGGCGCATGTCCGGACGCGGGTGCTCGACATTGGCCAGGCGTGTGGTGTCGAGGCTGCCGTCAGCGTGGGGCGTCAATTGGAAAAAGCCGGTTTGCATGCCGGCTACCCAGTGACCCGCGTCGGTGCGTGCGATGCAGGCGAGCATCTGTGGCGCTTTCCATGCGCTAAGGTGGCCGGTGGAGGCGTCCCAGCGTTGCAGGCCGCCGTTGGGGATATCCACCCAATACAAGGCGTTTTCTTCGGGCACCCACACCGGGCATTCGCCTACGGCGTTGCGGGCATCGACAATCAATTCAGCGCTCATGGCCACTCATTCCCTTGGGTTGCTGTGCACTCAGTCACCGAACGGCCCTGCCGCGCAAAAGGCCCCGCCCTGGTAGACCGCGGCCGGGTCATCGGCGGCCACTGGCGGCTGGGTTTCGACCTGGGCGCGGAACACTTCGGAGCTGTCCTTGGGCGCAAAGCCCAAGTGCGCGGCGTAGCGGTTGTCCCACCAGGTGTCGAGGTTGGCCGACATGCCGTACACCACGGTGTGGCCGACATTGGGCGTATACAGCGCGCGTTCGAGCAACTGGGTCAGGTCATCGAAGCTCAGCCAGGTGTGCATCATCCGGCGGTTCTGGGGTTGCGGGAACGAGGAGCCGATGCGGATGCTCACGGTCTCGATGCCGTAGCGGTCGAAGTAGAAGCTGGCCATGTCTTCGCCGTAGGATTTGGACAGGCCGTAGTAGCTGTCCGGACGGCGCGGGGAGTGGGCGTCGAGTTGTTCGCCCTGCTTGTAGAAGCCGATCACATGGTTGGAGCTGGCGAAGATCACACGCTTGACCCCATGGCGGCGGGCAGCTTCGTAGATATGGAAAATACCGCTGATATTGGCGCCGAGGACTTCTTCGAAGGAGCGCTCCACCGATACGCCGCCAAAGTGCAGGATGGCGTCGACGCCTTCCACCAAGTGGTGCACGGCTTGTTTATCGGCGAGGTCGCAGGGCTGTACTTCTTCATG
Organism: Pseudomonas libanensis; assembly: GCF_001439685.1. Taxonomy (GTDB): domain Bacteria; phylum Pseudomonadota; class Gammaproteobacteria; order Pseudomonadales; family Pseudomonadaceae; genus Aquipseudomonas; species Aquipseudomonas libanensis. The sequence continues at coordinate 80,117 of NZ_JYLH01000012.1, read as the reverse complement.
AGCGCCGGCAGCGGCGGCCATGTCGGCGATATCCGACAGGCGCAGTACCTTGGCGTAAGGGCGCATGCGTTCGCGCAGGACTTTGCCGAGGCCGCCGGCGGCGCCGGTGAGCAGTAGGCGGTTGAAGGGAGCGGGCGTTGTGGTGGTCATGGGCATTCCAGATTTTTGTTGTAGGTTGTCGTATGACTATGTCGAAATAGTGTTAGGGATTCCCTGTGTTGTCAACGCCCTTCCAGACGAGTGAGATCACATGTAGGAGGGGCGTGCGACGATTCAACCTGCCCCGATGGCGGTGGGTCAGCGAAGAATGTATTTCCAGACACTTCCTCATCGGGGGCAAGCCCCCTCCCACAGTGGTAGTGCAGTGGCTGACAGACCATCTGCGGTCTTTAGAGCAGTGAAATCGGATAGCTGACAAATATTCGGTTCTCATCAAACTCGTTATTGCTGAAATCGCGCCGCATCGTCGAATTGCGCCACTTCACGTTGAGGTTCTTCAACGCACCGCTCTGCACCGTGTAAGCCAGCTCCGATTCACGCCCCCATTCCTTGCCATCGGTGATCGCCCCGGTGTGCACGTTACTGCCACTGATATAGCGGTTCATCAGGGTCAGCCCGGGGACGCCGAGCACCACGAAGTTGAAGTCATGGCGCAACTGCCAGGATTTTTCCTTGGCGTTGTCGTAGCTGGCGTTATAGCTGTCGTTGGCCAGGGTGCCGCCACTGGTGCCGTTGACGCGCATCCACACGCTGTCGCCGGTGAGCTTCTGCAGGCCGACGTAGAAGGTGTGGCCGTTGTATCTGGCTGAGAGCAGGGCGGACACGGTCTTGTTATCCAGGTCACCGGCCAGGGCGCTGCCGTCTTCCTTGCCGTTGAAGAAGCCGAGGTTGGCGCCCAGGGTCCAGTCGCCCACGGGTTGGCTGTGGGTGAGGTTGAGGTATTGCTGCTGGTAGATATCGGTGAGTTCGGCGTACCACAGGCCAACCTGGGTGCGTTTGTCATTGAAGGTGTATTCGCCGCCACCGAAGTTGAAACGGTCCGAGGTGAAGGCGGCTTTGCCGTTCATGAACATATCTTCCATGCTCGCGTCGTTGCGCGGGCTGTTGCCGCGAAACTGGCCGCCGTAAAGGGTCAGGCCGGCGATCTCATTGGACGTGACCTGGCCGCCACGGAAGGTCTGGGGCAGGGAACGGCCATCATCGGAACGCAGGATCGGCAGCACCGGCATCCATTCGCCCACCTTCAATTCGGTCTTCGACAGTTTGGTCTTCAGCGCCACGCCCAGGCGGCCGAAGTTATCGGCGGGGCGGCCATCCTCATGCACCGGCAGCAGCTGGGTGCCGGCGGTGCCTTTGCCGCCATCGAGTTTTTGCGAATACAGGCCCAGTACATCGATCCCGAAGCCCACGGTGCCTTGGGTAAAGCCAGACTTGGCGTCGAGAATGAAGTTCTGCGTCCACTCTTCGGCCTTGCCCTGGGGGTTGGTGGGGTTGGTGAAATTGCGGTTGAAGTAGGCGTTGCGCAGGTTGAGCGTGGCCTTGGCATCTTCGATGAAGCCTTCGGCATTGGTAGCGAGGGGCAGGGTCAGCGCCAGGCCACCGAGACCGATAAGTCCGAGGCACGAGGAGGAATTGCGGGCGAATTGACTCACAGTGAGGCTCCCTTTCTTTTGTTGTTTTTATTTTTTGTTATACGTCGTCGTACAACATTGAGCGGGATATTTGCGGGGTTTTCGGGGTGTGTCAAGCAGAAGTTATACGATGACTGCGTGTGGCCTGATTTAAAGCGGGCAGGGTTAATGTGGGAGGGAGTCAGACTTGGTTTTTTATCCCGCCAGGACCATCGGCGGCAGGGTGCCAAGGAGTGAAACGGCGGCTACTGCACAGACTCCCAGCAGCCATTCCACCATCACACTGGCCTTCAAGCTGCCCAGCCGCTGTTCGCAGCGATCAAGGCGCAACCGGTTCAGCAGCGCCAGTGCCAACATGCCCAGCACCAGCATCACCTTGATCAACAGAATCAGGGCAAAACCACTGAACAACGGCGTGGGCCACAGTTGCCCGGTGAGCACGCGCACGTTGATCAAGCCGGTTACCAGCAAGCCTGCAACCAGGCCATAACCCACGCCGCTGAAGCGGCGCAGAATCGGCTCCAACCGGTGCTCTTGCGCGTGTCTGAGGATCAGCACCAGAACCAGCAACCCACCCAGCCAGGCTCCTACGCACAGCAGGTGCACCACCTGGTTGAGGATCAGCAATTGCCCACTCAGCCCATCGAGCATGGCGCCATGGCCAACAGGGGCCAGGGTCGCCAGCAGCAGGGCGATCAATGGCAGGCGCAAGGCTGGCCAGGGCTTGATCAGCGCGATCACCAGCAGCAGGTTCAGCAGCAGATGCCAGGCCCACACCTGGCCGAAGAAGGTCTTGCCCAGCACCAGTTGGACGGTGGCCGGTTGCAGCGCTGCGTCCCAACTGCCGGCCATGCTGGCAGTGATCAACAGCAACCACACCAGGCCGGAACCGAGCCCCACCCAGGCCAGGCCACGGGTGATGCGCAGCAATTGCCGGTCCAGTGCCGGCTGCCTTTGAGTGCCGAGCAGCCAGGGCCTGAACACCCAGGCCCCGAACATCATCAGCACCACTACAAAATGCAGGAAACGGCACAGCACCAGCAGCGTTGCCATGGGTTATTGGCCGACCTTGAAGCTGTATTCGCCGTTGCTCTTGTGGGTGTCGACCGACACGGCGTTCCACACGACTTTGTACGTGCCAGCCGCGAGCGGTGCAGCGGGCGTCACCACCAGGACTTTCTTGTCGGCGTCCGGGGTTTGCAGGCCCTTGATGGCGACTTCGGTGCCGTCCTTGCTCAGGGATACTTTGGTAAAGGTGGCTTCGACGCCCTCGGTAAAGGTCAGGCGCAGGGCTTTCGGCGAGGCGACGCTGCTGTCGGGCGCAGGTTCTGCACTCTTGAGGTGGGCGTGGGCAAACGCTGCCGAAGCGCCCAGCAGGGATGCCAGCAAAGTGACGATGGTCAGGGCTTTCTTGATCAACATTGTTCAATACCAATCAATGGGAAGGACAAGCAGTGTACGAAGTTTGCACCGCGCCTGTCGCCCCGATCTAGAGCCGATGGTAGTCTTTAGGCCGTGTTGTTGTCAGGGAGCCCTTATGGGCAATCACAAGAGTGGAATTCGTCGAGTCAACGTCGAGAAAATCCTGTTGGCCGCAGAAAAAGTCTTCGCCGAAAAAGGCTATGGCAGCACCGCCATGGCCGACATCGCCGAAGAGGTGCAACTGCCGCGCTCTAACCTGCATTACTACTTCACCACCAAGAGCGAGCTGTACAGCGCGGTGCTGTTCGACCTGCTCGAGCTGTGGAAGCAGGACGCCCTGAGCTTCGAGACCTTCGACGACCCGCGGGTGGTGCTCAGCAGTTATATCCGCGCCAAGATGCAGCGCTCGCGGACGCGACCCTATGGCTCCAAGGTCTGGGCCAATGAAATCATCCACGGCGCGCCGACCCTCGGTGAGGCATTGGATGAAAGCCTGTACGACTGGGCCAAGATGAAGGAGGCGAAGATTCGCCAATGGGTGGAAGACAAACGCATCCTGCCGGTGGAGCCTTCGAGCCTGCTGTATATGATCTGGGCCTCGACCCAGCACTATGCCGACTTTGACCACCAGGTGAAGATCCTGAACGACCACCAGCCGTTGTCGGACATGCAGTTCGAGAAGGCGATCCAGACGGTAACCAGTGTGATTTTGCGGGGGATTGGGTTGGAGCCTTGAGCTTTGTGGTGAGGCTGAGGGCCCCATCGCAGGCAAGCCAGCTCTCACATTCGATTGCATTCCTTCAGACAAAATGCGGTCAACTGTGGGAGCTGGCTTGCCTGCGATAGCGGTCTAAAGGCTACACAGCTTCCCGATACGGATTACGCGGATCCTGGGTCCAATTCAAAAACGGCTTGCCCGTATCCATCGGCACCATCTCGATACAGTCCGCCACCGGGCAGGTGATCTGGCACAGGTTGCAGCCCACGCACTCATCATCGATCACTTGATACTTATGCGTGCCGTCCGCCTGCTTCAGGCTGGCAATGGCCTGGTGCGAGGTATCCTCACAGGCAATATGACAACGCCCACAGCCAATGCAGGCCGCTTGGTCAATCTTGGCGATGACTTGGTAGTTGATATCCAGGTACTTCCAGTCCGTGGTATTGCCCACCGCCCGCCCGGAAAATGCCTGCAGGCTGGTATAGCCCTGGCTGTCCATCCACCGCGACAAGCCATCCTTCATCTCCTCAACGATGCGAAACCCATGCAGCATCGCCGCTGTGCACACCTGCACCGCGCCGCAGCCCAAAGCGACGAACTCCGCGGCATCGCGCCAGTTGCCTATACCGCCGATACCGCAGATCGGCAGGCCCTGGGTCTGTGGGTCACGGGCAATTTCAGCCACCATGTTCAAGGCAATCGGCTTCACCGCCGAGCCGCAGTAACCACCATGGGTGCTCTGGGTGCCGACCATCGGCAGGGCGACCATGCGCTCCAGATCCACGCTGGTAATGGAGTTGATGGTATTGATCAGCGACACCGCATCCGCACCACCGCGATACGCTGCCCGCGCCGCCACGCGGATGTCGGTGATGTTCGGCGTGAGCTTGACGATCACTGGCAACGAACAGTAGGTCTTGCACCAGCGCGTTACTTGCTCCACATACTCCGGCACCTGGCCGACGGCGGCGCCCATGCCGCGTTCGGGCATGCCGTGGGGGCAGCCGAAGTTCAGTTCAATGCCGTCGCAGCCGGTGGCCTCCACCAGGGGCAGGATGTTTTTCCAGGATTCTTCAACGCACGGCACCATCAGCGATACGATCAGCGCACGGTCGGGCCAGTCCTTTTTGACCTGGGTGATTTCCCGCAGGTTGATCTCCAGGGAACGGTCGGTGATCAGTTCGATATTGTTGATGCCCAGCACTTCGCGATTGGCCCCGTAATGCGCTGAGTAACGCGACGACACGTTGACCGCCGCGGGGTCTTCCCCCAGGGTTTTCCACACCACGCCGCCCCAGCCGGCTTCGAAGGCGCGGACCACGTTATAGGCTTTGTCGGTGGGTGGCGCGGAGGCCAGCCAGAATGGATTGGGGGCCTTGATACCGGCGAATACTATCGAGAGATCGGCCATTACGCAGCCTCCACATTCAGCATGAGTTGGGCGTGCATGGCCTCGGCGGCCAGCTTGCCATGTTGCACGGCCTGGACGGTGAGGTCCTGGCCGAGGCTGACGCAATCACCGCCGGCATACACGCCAGGGATGCTGGTGCGCAACTGTTCGTCGACGAAGATGCGCTCGCCCACGCGGTGCAGTTGCTGGGCCAATGGATCGTGCAGCGCGTCGCCGTCAAACCCTTGGCCGATGGCCTTGAAGATTGCGTCGGCGGCCAGCTCGAAGGTTTCGCCAGTGGGCTGCAGGCGCCCGTTGTCCAGGCGGGTGCGGGCGAAACGCATGCCGCTTACGCGTCCCTGATCGTCGAGCAACACTTCCTCGGGTTGGGCCCAGGTCAACAGCCGCACTTGATTGGCCTTGGCGATGTCCTGTTCGTGGTGGGTCGCGCCCATGTCCGCCAAGCCGCGGCGGTACACAAGGTTCACATCCCGGGCACCGAGGCGGGCCATTTGCACGGCCATGTCGATGGCGGTATTGCCGGCGCCGAGTACGAGGCAGCGGTCGGCCAGGGGCAATTGGCTGAGGTCATCGGCCTGGCGCAGTTCGCGGATGTAGTCGGTGGCGGCGAGTAGGCCCGGGGCGTCTTCGTGGGGTAAACCGAGCTGTTTGCTGGCCGCCAGGCCGAGGCCGAGGAACACCGAATCGAACTGCTGGTGCAGTTCGCTCAAGCTCAGGTTGTCGCCCAGGCGCTGGCCGTGGCGGATTTCGATGCCGCCGATCTGCAGGAGGAAATCCAGTTCCTTTTGGGCAAAATCATCCACCAGTTTGTACTTGGCGATCCCGTATTCGTTCAGGCCACCGGCTTTTTCCCGGGCCTCGAAAATCACCACGTCATGGCCGTGCAATGCGGCACGATGGGCACAGGCCAGGCCCGCCGGCCCGGCGCCGACCACGGCGATGCGTTTGCCGGTGGGCGCGGCGCGCTGGAACGGGTGTTCGTTGAAGTGCGCGTTGTCGATGGCGTAGCGTTGCAACAGGCCGATCAGCACCGGAGCGCATTCTTCGGCGTTGTTACGCACGCAGGCTTGCTGGCAAAGGATCTCCGTCGGGCAGACCCGGGCGCAACTGCCGCCGAGGATGTTGGCCGAAAGGATTTTCTGCGCGGCACCCTGGACGTTGTCGGTGTGGATATTGCGGATGAACGACGGAATGTCGATCTCGCTGGGGCACGCATTCACACAAGGCGCGTCGTAGCAGTACAGGCAGCGCGAGGCTTCCAGTTGGGCCTGGCGGGCGTTGAGGGGTGGTGCCAGGTCGGTGAATTGGCTGGCGAGGGTGGCCCCGTCTTCGCGGGGATGGGGGAGGTGGGTCAGGGTCTGGATCACGGTGATGGCCTCACGGTTTTTTTTGGATTGCCTCTAAGTGGGCATTTTTGTTGCCTGTACTGGCCTCATCGGGGGCAGGCCCCCTCCCACACTGGATCTATGTGAACTCGATCAAATGTGGGAGCGGGCTTGCTCGCGAAAGGGTTTAGCGGTTCACTGCCACTGGCTTGGAAAGCGCTGCCCGCTTGCTCAACTGCTCAAACACCGACGGATACGCCGGCCGCTCCACATAGCGCCCGGCGCCACGTTCGGCGCGCAGGTCGCCATCGGCCCAGACCAGCTTGCCCTGGCTGATGGTGTGGCTCGGCACGCCGCGTACGGTCTTGCCTTCGAAGATGTTGAAATCGACCTGCTGATGGTGGGTCTTGGCCGAAATGGTTCGCGTGCCTTGCGGATCCCACAGCACCAGGTCGGCATCGGCACCTACGCGCACCGCGCCTTTACGTGGGTAGAGATTGAAGATCTTCGCGGTGTTGGTGGAGGTCAGTGCAACGAACTCCTGCATCGACAGGCGCCCTGTGTTGACGCCTTCGTGCCACAGCAGCGCCATGCGGTCTTCGATACCGGCGGTGCCGTTGGGGATCTTGCTGAAATCGTCGCGCCCGGCGGCTTTTTGTTCGGCGCAGAAGCAGCAATGATCGGTGGCGGTGGTGTGCAGGTTGCCCGATTGCAGGCCGTGCCATAGAGCCTCCTGGTGCCCGCGCGGGCGGAACGGCGGGCTCATCACATAGCCGGCGGCGGTCTGCCAGTCGGGGTGCTGGTAGACGCTGTCATCCAGCAACAAGTGGCCGGCAAGCACCTCGCCGTAAACCGCCTGGCCCTTGCCTCGGGCATAGGTGATTTCATCCAGCGCTTCCTTGGTCGACACATGCACCAGGTACAGTGGCGTGCCGATGGTCTCGGCAATACGAATCGCCCGGCTGGCCGCTTCGCCTTCCACCTGGGATGGGCGCGACAGCGGATGCGCTTCCGGCCCGGTGATGCCCTGGGCCATCAGCTTGCGTTGCAGGTGATACACCAGCTCGCCGTTTTCGGCATGTACGGTGGGCACTGCGCCCAGTTCCAGGCAGCGCTCGAAGCTGGCCACCAGGGTGTCGTCGGCGGCCATGATCGCATTCTTGTAGGCCATGAAATGCTTGAAGCTGTTGATGCCGTGATGGCTGACCAGCTCGGCCATTTCTTCGCGTACCTGTTCGCTCCACCAAGTGATTGCCACATGAAAGCCGTAGTCGGAGGCGGACTTCTCTGCCCAGCCGCGCCACTGGTGAAACGCTTCCATCAGCGATTGCTGCGGGTTGGGAATCACGAAGTCGATGATCGATGTGGTGCCACCGGCCAGACCCGCCGCCGTGCCACTGAAAAAGTCTTCACTGGCCACCGTGCCCATGAAGGGCAGTTGCATATGGGTATGGGGGTCGATGCCACCCGGCATCAGGTATTGGCCGCTGCCATCGAGTAATTCAGTGCCCGCGGGTATATCCAGATCCGTGCCAATGGCGCGAATTAGACCGCCTGCGCATAAAACATCGGCGCGGTAACTTTCATCATGGGTAATAACGGTGGCGCCACGGATCAACAGCGACATGTCGAGTTCCTCACAGGCTTGACCGGCTTGTGCCAGTTCTAAGTGTTGTAATGCTGCACGCCGATGGTCGGTTAATTCCTGTCATCGGTGACAGGAATAGAAACTAGCCCGAGTTTTTGGATTGGGCAAGAAGATTTTTCCTAAGCTTTTTCTGACGCTAATATATTGATTTGTATGGTAAAAATTATAAATACACCAAAATGTAGCACTGCCTCACCGTTTTGACGCACTTGACAGGTTCCACTTATAAGCAACATTTCTTATTGCAAATCAGGCGCTTGAGACATGCCGCTTGACGGCGTCGAAAAATAAAAATAATTGTGTTGCACCAGATTGAGTCCGGACGGTTCGGATAACTTCCCGTTAGGCAGCCTGCGTAACCTGGACAGTTGTCTGGATGCAATCTGAAAGTTGAATAACATCAGCACGTTATATAAGCGGTGCGGGTTCAAGTTGGGTTGTCGGCACGGTAATTGAGTGCGGTGGCGGCTGGCAGGAGCCCGTGATGTCATGTTGTTTACGCGGTACTCCGGCCACCTGGACACAACGTGCAGGTGAGCAACAATAATTTTAAAAACACCGTGGAGCGGCCATGCAACAGAACAGATCGCAAGTCATCGAGCGCAACGGCCTGTACGAACTCGACGCCGGCCCCGACGTCCTCGACAGCCCTCGCTACAACCACGACATGGCACCCACCAAGGTGCACGAGCGCACTTGGAACAAGTGGCACATCACCGCGCTGTGGGTCGGCATGTCGATCTGCGTGCCCACCTACACCCTGGGCGGTGTGCTCACCGCGTATTTCGGGCTGTCGGTGGGAGAGGCGCTCATGGCGATCCTGCTGGCCAATCTCGTGGTGCTGATCCCGCTGACCCTCAACGCGTTTCCCGGCACCCAGTACGGCATTCCGTTTCCAGTGCTGCTGCGCTCTTCATTCGGCATCCTTGGCTCCAACGTGCCGTGTTTGATCCGCGCGCTGGTGGCCTGCGGCTGGTTTGGTATCCAGACCATGTTCGGCGGGCTGGCGATCCACCTGTTCCTGGGTTCGATTTTCGACGGCTGGAAGGCACTCGGTGGCACCGGTGAGGTGATCGGTTTCATGATCTTCTGGTGTTTGAACCTGTGGGTGGTGCTGCGTGGCGCCGAGTCGATCAAGCGCCTGGAAACCTTGTCGGCGCCGCTGCTGGTGGCCGTGGGGGTTGGCCTGCTGGTGTGGGCGATGCCGAATGTATCCCTCAGCGAGCTGATGGCGATCCCACCCAAGCGCCCCGAAGGCGCGAACCTCACCGGCTATTTCATGGCGGGGCTGACGGCGATGGTGGGGTTCTGGGCTACCTTGTCGCTGAACATCCCTGACTTCAGCCGCTACGCCAAGAGCCAGAAAGACCAGATCCTCGGGCAGATTTTCGGCTTGCCGCTGACCATGTTCCTGTTCGCCGCCCTTGGCGTGGTCATGACCGCCGCCTCGGTAAAACTGGTGGGGGTCAGTGTCTCCGACCCGGTGACCCTGATCGGCCATATCCAGAGCCCGGTATGGGTGGCCGTGGCTATGGCGCTGATCATTGTCGCCACCTTGTCCACCAACACTGCGGCGAACATTGTCTCGCCCACCAACGACTTCCAGAACATTGCGCCCAAGCTGATCAACCGCACTACGGCGGTGATCCTGACCGGCCTGGTCGGGCTGGCGCTGATGGCCCATGAGCTGCTGAAAAAACTCGGCTTGATCGTTTCCGATGTGAGCCTGGAGACCGTGTATTCCAACTGGCTGCTGGGCTATTCGAGCCTGCTGGGGCCGATTGCCGGGATCATGGTGGTGGACTATTTCATTACCCGCAGACAGCAACTGGACCTGGCGGGGCTGTACCGCGACGACGTGTACCCGGCGTGGAACTGGAGCGGTTTTATCGCCTTTGGCGTGCCGGTGGTGCTGACGCTGCTGTCCCTGGGCAGCGATGCGTTCAGCTGGTTCTACAGCTATGGCTGGTTTACCGGTTCGGCGTTGGGTGGAGTGTTGTATTACGGCTTGAATGCCAAGCGCGCAATTAACCCGGCGACTGCCAAATCACCGTTGTAGTGAATGTGAAATGCAATCATAAGAAATTCAGCCTGAGGAGATCCCCATGAACGCTGCCCTCGACGTTCTGCAATCGACCCATCAGCACATCAACCGCGACCGTCTGTGGCAGTCGCTGATGGACCTGGCGAAACTCGGCGCCACCCCGAAGGGCGGGGTATGCCGCCTGGCCCTTACCGACCTCGACCGCAAGGCCCGCGACCTCTTCGTGCAGTGGTGTGAAGCGGCCGGTTGCACCGTGACCATCGACGGCATCGGCAATATTTTCGCGCGCCGCCCTGGCCGCAATCCCGACTTGCCACCGGTGATGACCGGCAGCCACATCGACACCCAGCCCACCGGCGGCAAGTTCGACGGATGTTTTGGTGTGTTGGCCGGCGTGGAGGTGCTGCGTACGCTCAATGATCTAAAGATCGAAACCGAGGCGCCGCTGGAAGTGGTGGTGTGGACCAACGAAGAAGGTTCGCGTTTCCCACCGTGCATGATGGGCTCCGGGGTGTTCGCCGAGAAGTTCAGCCTGGCCGATACCTTGGCCAAGGTCGATGTGGATGGCGTCAGCGTCGGCGAGGCATTGAACGCGATTGGCTACGCGGGCACCCGTCCTGAGAGTGGGCATAAGGTCGGTGCCTATTTCGAGGCCCATATCGAACAGGGGCCGATCCTGGAGGATGAAAAGAAAACCATCGGCGTGGTGCTCGGCGCCCTGGGGCAAAAGTGGTTCGACCTGAAACTGCGTGGCGTGGAAGCCCATGCGGGGCCGACGCCCATGCACCTGCGCAAGGATGCCCTGGTGGGCGCGGCAGCGGTGGTGGCGGCGGTGAATGCAGCCGCGCTGGGGCACCAGCCGCATGCATGCGGCACCGTGGGTTGCCTGCAGGCGTACCCGGGCTCGCGCAACGTGATTCCCGGTGAAGTGCGCATGACCCTCGACTTCCGTCATCTGGAACCTGCGCGGTTGGATTCGATGATTGCCCAGGTACGCGAGGTGATCGATGACACCTGTGCCAAACAGGGTCTGACTTATGAGATGGAACCCACCGCCGATTTCCCGCCGCTGTACTTTGACAAAGGCTGTGTCGATGCCGTTCGCGATGCGGCCAATAGCCTGGGCCTGTCGAACATGGATATCGTCAGCGGGGCAGGACACGACGCGATCTTCGTCGCCGAGCTGGGCCCGGCGGGGATGATCTTCGTGCCGTGTGAAGGTGGTATCAGCCATAACGAAATCGAGAACGCCGCACCGGATGACTTGGCGGCGGGGTGTGCAGTGTTGTTGCGTGCGATGGTGGCGGCCTCGGCGGCAATCGCCAGCGGCAAGTTAGCCGCTTGAAATGCAGTAAAAAATGTGGGAGGGGCGGTGCGACGATTCGACTTGCCCCCGATGACGGCCGGTCAGTCAATGATGCAGTGTTTGAAATACCGCAATCGGGGGCAAGCCCCCTCCCACATTTAGGGCTGTGCTAGGTCGTAGAATGATGTCAGGCCCCAGGCTGCCAGCCGCCGCCGAGTGCGGTCACAAGCCCCACACTCGCCTGCAACTGCCGCGTCTGCACCGCCTGCAATGTCCGCTGCGCCTGCAACGCCGCCGTCTGCGCGGTGACTACATCCAGGTAACTCACCGCCCCGGCCTGATAGCTGTTCATCGCCAGGGTTTGGGTATGCCGTGCCGCATCCGCCGCGGCCTGTTCATCCTGCGCTTGCTGCTGCAAATCCCTTAGCTGCCCCAGGTTATCTTCGACCTCTCTCACGGCTTTCAACACCTGGCTGCGGTATTGCGCCGAGGCCTCTTCGAATTCGGCTCTGGCCTGGCGTTCGTTGGCACTCAACCGCCCGCCATCGAAGATTGGCAGATTCACCAGCGGCCCCAGCGCCCAATAGCGATTGCCTGCCGACAGCAGGTTACCCACGCCTTGGGTTTGCCCGCCAATCAACCCGGTCAGGCTGAAATCCGGATACCACGCGGCCTTGGCCACGCCGATATTCGCGTTGGCCGCAAACACCCGCCGTTCCGCCGCGGCGATGTCGGGGCGACGTTGCAGCAGGTGGATCGGCAACTGCGAAGGGACCCCTGGCAACGCAAGCAGCTGCGGGCTGGGCGGCAATGAAAAATCACTGGCCGCCACCCCCACCAATTCACCAATGGCATGCTCGGTCAGGTTGCGTTGCCCACGCACTTCATCGCGTTCGGCCTTGGCTTGCGCCAGTTGGTTTTGCGCTCTTGTCAGGTCCAGTTCCGAAGCAATCTGGCCTTCATAACGATTGCGGGTCAGTTGTAGCGCCTGGTGGAAGTCCTCCAGTGAGCTGTCGAGTATCCGGCCCTGTGCATCCAACCCATTGAGCTGCACATACAAACTGGCCAATTGGTGTTGAAGGCTCAATCGCGCCACCGCCAGGTCATCCGCGGACGCTTGCGCCTGGGCATCACCGGCAGCCACCTGGTTGCGGATTTTGCCCCATAGGTCGAGGTCGTAGCCCAGGGAAAAGCCGGCGATGTTGCTGTTGTACACCGACGGCTGCGTGCTCCCCCGCAACGGTCGTGAATCCGATTGTCGCTGGCGCAGCGGTTGTGCACTGGCGGTGATTTGCGGGAACAGGCCGGCATGCAACTGGCTGGCATACGCTTGGGACGCGTCGAAATGCGCGAGCGCTGCCCCCAGGTCGGGGTTGGCCTTGAGTAGGCGCTGTTGCAGGTTATCCAGGGTAGGGTCGTTGTAGAGCTTCCACCACTCGGGCGCCAATTGATCGGACGGTTGTGCGCTGTGCCACGGGCCGTCGCTGGTCTGTTCGCGGTAATGAGTCGGCAGGTCCACCCTCGGCACTGTGTAGGTGGGCGCCATCGAGCAACCCTGCAATGCCAGCAGCATCAGTGCGGCGAGGGGTTTAAGCCTTGGGCGCATGGGCACCTCCGGAGGCGTCAGCCAGTTGCACCGGGTCGCCTTCGCGCAGGGCGTCAGGCGGGTTGTCGATGATGCGGTCGGCGGGCTTCAAGCCTTGGTCGATCACCAGGCGTTCGCCCAGGTCGAGGCCGATATGAATGGCTTGCAAGTGCACATGATTGTGCTTGTCCAGCACCGCAACCTGGGTGCCCTGGGCGCGGAAGATCAAGGCGCTGGCCGGGATGCTCACGCCATGGGTGTCGGCCGGGATCGGCAGGGTGGCTTCGGCGTAATCGCCGGGCAGCAGCTCGCCGTTGGGGTTGTCGGCAACGAACTGGGCAAGCAGGGTGCCGGAGCGGCGGTCGATGGCGGTGGAGTCACCGATCAGGCGCGCCTTGAAGTGCTCCCCTGGGTGTTCGGGCACGGTCAGCTCGGCCTCCAGGCCAGGATGGATCACTGCTGCATAGTTCTGTGGCACTGGCACATACAGGCGCAACTGGTGAGTGTCGGCAAGGTTGAACAGCTCAGGGCCGCTGTCGGTATCGGCCTTGATCAACTGGCCGATATCGGTGTTGCGCGCAGTAATGGTGCCGGCGAATGGCGCACGAATGGTCTTGTAGCTTTCCAGCGCCGACAGTCGCGCATAGTCGGCAGCGGCGGCCTGGGCGTTGGCCTTGGCCGCCGCGGCGTTGGAGGCTTTTTCATCGGCCTCCTGGCGCGATACCGAGTGGCTGGCCAGCAGGTTTTGCCAACGGGTCGCGCTGGTGGCGGCCAGGCGCGCATTCGCTTGTTGTTGGATCAGCCGCGCATGGGCCTGGGCCAGTTGTTGATCAAGGTCGGGGCTATCGATTTCGGCGAGGATCTGCCCGGCCTGGACCTGGCTACCAATGTCGACTTTCCAGTCCTTCAAGTAGCCGCTGACCCGCGCATGGATCGGCGCCTTGCTCCAGGCCTCGAGGTGCGCGGGCAGGCGCAGGGTATCGCCGGCGGCGTTCTGCTTGGGTTCAAACACCATCACTTGGGGGATGGCGGCGGCCTCGGTCCAGGCAGTGACCGATTGTTCGTGCAGCGTGCGGGCGTGCAGGCCACTGGCGACCAACAGGGCGGCCAACGTCAGGCCGCCGGCACCCATGAGCATCAGACGCTTGCGCGAGGGTTTTTGATCAGACGACATGTGCGGTTTCTCCAGCTGCAGCGCGAGTAGGGTGACGACCGTGGACCAGGCTGAAGACCACGGGAACAAACAACAGGGTGGCGAGGGTGGCGAAGATCAGGCCGCCGATGACCGCACGGCCGAGCGGGGCGTTCTGCTCTTCGGAAATCGCCAGGGGCAGCATGCCGATGATCATTGCCAGGGCGGTCATGCACACCGGGCGAAAGCGTGTGTAGCCAGCTTCCAGCGCCGCCTTCAATGCATCGCCATGTTCGGCCAGGCGTTCACGGCAGAAGCTCACTACCAGGATCGAGTTGGCGGTAGCCACGCCCATGCACAAGATGGCTCCGGTAAGGGCCGGCACCGACAACGAGGTGCCGCTGAGGAACAGCATCCACACGATGCCCGCCAGTGCAGCCGGCAAGGCCGTGATGATCACAAAGGGGTCGGCCCAGGATTGGAAGTTGACCACGATCAGCAGATAGATCAGCACCACCGCGCCGAGCAAACCGAAACTCAAGCCGCTGAACGCCTCATGCAGCGCATCGATCTGCCCATGCAGGCTGATCGTCGCGCCCTTGGGGCGCATGGCGGCGGTGTCATCCAAGACTTTTTGCACGTCTCGGGCGACGCCGCCGAGGTCACGGCCTTGTACGTTGGCATACAGGTCCAGGGTGGGCTCGATGTTGTAGTGGGTGACCACCGCCGGGCTTTGCACACGGGAAATGGTGGCCACTCCGCCAAGGATCTGCGACTGGCCATCGGCGCCGGTCACGGGTAGCGCTTCCAGGGACGGCAAGCTGTCGAGGCGGTATTGCGGGGTGGCAGCAACGATGGAATAGGACACGCCATTGGCTGGGTTGAGCCAGAAGGTCGGCGCGGTTTGCGAGCTGCCGGCGAGGGAGGCGACCATGCTATTGGTGACGTCACGCTCGGTGATGCCCAGGCCATTGGCGCGCATGCGGTCGACATTCACCTGCAACGATGGATAGCCAGTGGACTGCTGGATACGCAGGTCGGCGATGCCCGGCACATGTTGCAGGCGCCGCTCAAGTTCCACGGCGTAGGCGCGGTTTTCTTCATCGCTGCGCCCGGAGATTTTTACATCCAGCGGGGCCGGCGCGCCGAAGTTGAGGATCTGGCTGCTGATGTCGGCCGGCAGGAAGGCGAAGTGGCTGCCGGGAAAACTTTGCGGCAGGGCTTCACGCAGTTTTTTCACGTAGTCGGCAGTGGGCGCATGGTCTTTTTTCAGCGTGACCTGGATGTCGCCATCCTGCGGGCCAATGGTGCCGCTGCTGCTGTAGGCCATGTCGATGCCGCTGAGCGGGATGCCGATATTGTCGACGATGGTGTCCAGTTCTTCGGCGGGGATCACTTCACGGATCCGCGCTTCGATGCGGTCGAAGGCCGCGGCGCTTTCCTCGATGCGCGTGCCCAGCGGCAAACGCACGTGCAGCGCCAGGGCTCCTGCATCGGTGGCTGGGAAAAAGTCCTGGCCAAGGCTTGGCAGTAGCAGGAATGACGCGAGTACACAGGCCAGAAAACCCACGATAAATCGCTTGCGATGACCCAGGGCCAACGTCAGCAAGCCATAGTAGGTGTCGCGGATATTCGAGAAGTGGCGCTCGAAACCTTGTTGGAAATTCAACACGGTTTGCAGCGCGGCATTGCGCGGCTGCTTGTGCTGCTCGCCTTCATGGTGGTTGATGAACACGTCTTCAGGATGATGCCCAACGCCTGGCTCCGGTGTGTGCGGCTTGAGCAGAAACATCGCCAGTGTCGGCACCAGAGTGCGCGACAGGATGAACGAACTGGCCATGGCAAAGATCACCGCCAGGGCCATCGGCCGGAACAGATAACCGGCGATGCCTTGCAGCAAGAACATCGGCACGAACACGATGCAGATGCACAGCAGCGAGACGAACGCCGGGCCGACGATCTGTGCGGCACCGTCGAGGATCGCAGTCTTTACCGCCTTGCCTTGTTCCAGGTGCCAGTTGATGTTTTCGATGGTCACCGTGGCGTCGTCCACCAGGATCCCAACCGCCAACGCCAGCCCGCCGAGGGTCATCACGTTGAGGGTTTGCCCGCTGACCGCCAGCAGCGCAATGGCCGACAGCACCGCCAGGGGAATCGACGCGGCAATGATCAGGGTCGAGCGCCAGCTGCCGAGGAACAGCAGGATCATCGCGCTGGTCAGCAACGCGGCGATGATGCCTTCCTGGGCCACGCTGCCCACTGATTGCTTGACGAACACCGAAGCGTCACCCAGCAGCGAGGTTTTCAGTGAAGGCGGCAGGGTTTCGTTGATGCGCGGCAGCATCTGGCGGATGCCGTCGATGATCGACAGGGTCGAGATGCTGCCGTTTTTCAGCGCCGGCATCAGTACTGCGCGATGACCGTCGACGCGCACGATGTTGGTCTGCGGTGGTGAGCCGTCGCGCACGTGGGCCACTTGGCCGATGGTGATCAGCGCACCATCGACGGTCTTGATCGGCAGATCGTTGAGCTCATCGATCGCCTTGGGGCTGTTGTTGAGCAAAATCGTGTATTCGTTGGGGCCGAGCTTGGCGGTGCCCACCGGGATGATCTGGTTCTGCAACGCCAGGGCATTGCCCACGTCCTGGGCCGACAAGCCTTTGGCGGCCAGGGCCTGCGGGTCAAGGTCGAGGGTGATCTGCCGTTGCTTGCCGCCCATCGGCGTGGGCATGGCCAGGCCGGGCAGGGCGCTCAGGGGCAGGCGGATATTGTTCTGCACCAGGTCGCGGATCCTGGCTTCCGACAGGCTGGGGCTGGAGAATGCCATTTGCAGGATCGGCACCGTGGAGGCGCTGTAGTTGAGGATCAGCGGTGGGGTGATGCCCGGTGGCATCTGCTTGAGCACAGTTTGTGACACCGCCGTGACCTGGGCGTTGGCGGTGCGGATATCGACGCCGGGCTGGAAGAAGATCTTGACGATGCCCATGCCGGGCAGTGATTGCGATTCGATATGTTCGATGTCGTTGACGGTGGTGCTCAAGGAGCGTTCATAGGTGTAGATCACCCGCCCGGCCATGGCGTCCGGGGACAGGCCGTTGTACTGCCAGACCACGGCGACCACCGGGATACCGATATCGGGGAACACGTCAGTAGGTGTGCGCAGGGCCGCCATGGGCCCGATGATGCAGATGAATATAGCCAACACGATGAACGTGTACGGCTTTTGCAGTGCGGTCTTTACCAGCCCGAGCATGCGTGAGTCTCCGAGAAAAGCAGGGTTGCAAACCCCGGCAGTCTCGCCCGACCCACCTAACACGCACCTTTCAGCCAGGTGAAGGAAGATTTAGTTAACGGCTGAAGATCGTTTCATATGTATTCATTTGTTCTACAAAGGCGGGCTGATCAAGCTTGTCAGCCATCGGATACACCTTTTTTGATGCCTTTGGAGCCCTGCCATGTCACTTAAACCACTGTTGTTGATTCCCGCACTTGGCGTTGTATTGTTGCTCTCGGCCTGCGCCGGCCCAATCCCCAAGGCTGACCCCAGCGAAGCCTGGATCGGCTTGAAGGAAGAAGCGCCGAATGACCTGATGGCTGAGCGCGTCGACGGCCAGCGCGTGGATGATGGCCGCTATTTTGAAGTAACCCCGGGGGACCATCGCCTGGACGTGACGTTATTTGAAGAAGAGCCAGGCGACGACAACCAGCAGGATTGCCAGGGCCGGATCGAGTACAAACATTTCAAGGCGGGCGAACACTACACCCTGGTGGAGTCGAGCCTGGGCACCACCGTGCGGGCGACCCTCAAGGATGGCCACGGCAAGGAAATCGCGACGACCCAGGACTTCAATTGCATGCCCGGCTAGGCGTGATGTGCCGTCGCCTTGGAAGGCTTGGCGGGCGCTTCGGGTTTGACGTGGGGGTGATGATGCCTGCGGGTCACGCGCATTACACCCCACAGCATGGCGGCGGCGACCGCCAGCCAACCGCAGATCAACAGGAAAATCGTCGTAGCAAGGCTCATTCGGGCCTCCTTTCGCCCAGTCGGGGCACACACAGTCTTCTCAATGGACAGTCTAGCTATACGGCGGTTGCCTGCTATTGACCAATGGTCGAGTCTGTCCAACTTGTTTGCTCTATCAGCAAAGCTTTACTAGCTCAGTGGGCTATACCCACGTAGCAGAGCGTCCTATGATCGGGGCCTTTACCGGCAGTTGATCAAGAGAGTCAAAAAATTGCGCACACGGTCGAACGTTAGAACTTCCTTTCTGCTGGCTGTTGCCCTGGGGCTCGGGGCCTGTTCCAGCCAGCCGTCGAAATTGCCTGGCTTGCCGGAGCGCGTCGAACTCAACGGCGTGCCGACCTTCCGCAGCGAGGCTTATCAGAGCGGTCCTACGGCATTGGCCAGCATGCTGTCGCAACAAGGCATTGTCATGACACCGGGGCTCTTGGATAAGCCGCTGCGTCTTCCAGGCGCTGAGGCGAACCTGGAAGGCAACATGCAGGCGTTGGCGCGTGAGTACGGGCTGATGGTGTACCCGTTGGACGCCAAGCTGACCTCAGTGCTGGCGCAGGTGGCGGCAGGTTACCCGGTAATGGCGCGAATCAGCTCCAGCTTCTGGTCCGGGGCGCGTTATGTCGTGGTGGTCGGGTTCAACCAGCAGAAGAGTACGGTGTTGCTGCGTTCTGGGAACGAGCGCCGATTGACCATGGGGTTCAGTGATTTTGAGTCGGCGTGGAAGAGCGCGGGGCACTGGGCCATCCTGACTCAGCGCCCGAGTCAGCTGCCGGCGAATGTGGATGCGCAGCGCTGGCGTGAGGCGGCGAATGCAACGGCCCAGGCGGGGCAGGAAGGGGCCGCGGCCCAAGCGCTCAAAGTCCTGGCAGAACGCATATAAGAATGTGGGAGGGGCGGTGCGACGATTCGGCTTGCCCCTCCCACATTGGTTTGCGGTGCTTCAGTAATGTTGATGAGGTTAGCGGCGAACTTCTACCGCATTCCCCCGGTTCTTCAGATTCTTGTCAGCCTTGTAGCGCAACGCCACATCCGGCACTGCGCCGCCTTTGCCGGTCTCGACCCAACTGCGAATGCGGCTGGCATCGGCAAAATGAGTGAACTTGCCAAAGGCATCCAGGATCACCAGTGAAACCGGGCGATTACCCATGCTGGTCACCAGCACCAGGCAATGCCCGGCCTGGTTGGTAAAGCCGGTCTTGGTCAGCTTGATGTCCCAGTTGGCGCGGTTGATCAGGTGGTCGGTGTTGGAGAAGCCCAGGGTGTAGTTGGGCTTGCGGAACGCCACGGTCTTTTCTTTAGTGGTACTCAATTGGCTGAGCATCGGGAATTTGCGCGCATAGGCCAGCAGCTTGCTCAGGTCGCGGGCGGTCGACACGTTATGGATCGACAGGCCAGTGGGCTCAACATAGTGGGTGCTGGTCATACCCAGGGACTTGGCCTTGGCGTTCATCGCTGCGATGAAGGCCGCGTAGCCACCTGGATAGTGGTGGGCCAGGCTTGCCGCAGCGCGGTTTTCCGAGGACATCAGCGCGATCAGCAGCATCTCCTTGCGTGGCATCTGGCTGCCGATCTTTACCCGCGAGAACACGCCTTTCATCTCTGGCGTGTCAGTGATGTTGATGTCGATGTATTCGTCCATATCCTGCTTGGCTTCGAGGACGATCAGGCCGGTCATCAGCTTGCTCACCGAAGCGATAGGCACCACCACGTCTGGGTTGCTGGAATAAATGACCTTGTTGGTTTGCAGATCGACCAGCATGGCGCTGCCGGAGGCAATTTGCAGCTTGGAGGCGTCACGCGGGGCCAAGGTGGATTCGGCGGCGTGGGCGAAGGTGCCTGTGAAAGCGAAAAACAGGCTGACAATAGAGAGACGAATTTTCACGCGGATGAACTCGCTAAAAAGTAAGAAATACCGTTTGGGAACGGGTTTTATGATAAATGGCGTTACATTTTAGGAGTATGGATGAAGAACTGTCGAATGTTCTTCTAGAACCAGACGAAAGTGCCTAAAAACTAACAAAAAACAGTTTTTTAGCGGGCAATAAAAAGCCCCGCGATAAGGCAGGGCTTCTTCATTGCGCCTGGTTATTAACCGTGCAGGGTTTCCGCGGCGTACAGGGTGTTTTCCAGCAGGCAGGCCCGGGTCATAGGGCCGACACCGCCGGGTACCGGAGTAATCCAGCCGGCGCGGGGCAGGGCGGTTTCATACACCACGTCGCCGACCAACTTGCCGTCGTCCTGGCGGTTGATGCCTACATCGATGACGATGGCGCCTTCCTTGATCCATTCACCCTTGACCAACCCCGGCTTGCCGGCTGCCACTACTACCAGATCGGCGCGACCGACGTGGCCGGCAAGGTCTTTGGTGAAGCGATGGGTGACGGTCACGGTGCAACCGGCCAGCAGCAGCTCCATGGCCATCGGGCGACCGACGATATTGGATGCGCCGACGATAACGGCATCGAGGCCGTATAGGTCGACACCGGTGCTTTCCAGCAGGGTCATGATGCCTTTGGGTGTGCAGGGGCGCAGCAGCGGGATGCGCTGGGCCAGTCGGCCGACGTTATAAGGGTGAAAACCGTCGACGTCTTTGTCCGGGCGGATACGCTCCAGCAGCTTGGAAGCGTCCAGATGCTCGGGTAATGGCAGCTGGAGCAGGATGCCATCGATCGCCGGGTCTTCGTTGAGGCCGTCGATCAGGTCGGTAAGGGCCTGCTGGGTGGTCTGGGAAGGCAAGTCATAGGCCTTGGAAATAAAGCCGACCTCTTCACAGTCTTTACGCTTGTGCGAGACATAAACCTGAGAGGCAGGATCGCTGCCGACCAGGATCACCGCGAGGCCCGGCGTGCGCAGGCCTTGCTGGCTGCGCTCGGTGACTCGTTTGGCGATCTGCTGGCGCAGGCTGGCGGCGATTGATTTGCCGTCGATAAGTTGTGCAGTCATTACGCGTGATTAACCATCGAGAGGGGGAAGAAAAGTGCGCGCATTCTCGCACGCCAAGGCGCGAGGGCAAAGGCGCTTGGTCTGCAAATTGCCCTAACTCCTTAAATAAAATCAGTTTTTTTCAAAAAAAGATTTGACGGGTTTCCGGGGCATCTATACTATTCGTCGCACTTGTCGGGCACAGCCTAGCACTGGTTAAGAAGGTCGAGCAGAATAGTTGTCCTGCAAGGCTGGAAGCACTTAGTTTGTAATCCTCCAAGAGTACAGATTAATAAGGCGCCCGTAGCTCAGCTGGATAGAGCATCCGCCTTCTAAGCGGATGGTCGCAGGTTCGAGTCCTGCCGGGTGCGCCATTAGGCAGCTTTGGCACAAGTAGCGCTATATGGTGGGCGTAGCTCAGTTGGTAGAGCACGGGATTGTGACTCCCGTTGTCGAGGGTTCGATCCCCTTCGTCCACCCCATATTTTGAAAGGCGCCAGATTAATCATCTGGCGCCTTTGCTTTAAGAGCTTCAAGCGCGGATGTGGTGGAATTGGTAGACACACTGGATTTAGGTTCCAGCGCCGCGAGGCGTAAGAGTTCGAGTCTCTTCATCCGCACCAATTAAGCTTTGCTCGGCCGTCAGGCCAGTAGGGCTCGACAAAGAAGAAGTGGTTTGGTTTCTTTGTTAACGCAATATGGTGGGCGTAGCTCAGTTGGTAGAGCACGGGATTGTGACTCCCGTTGTCGAGGGTTCGATCCCCTTCGTCCACCCCATATTCGAAAGGCGCCAGATTTAACAGTCTGGCGCCTTTTTTGGTTTCAGGGGTTTGAATATTCGGCGGTTGCAGATACTGGGCCGCATCGGCAGGGCGTTTCATCGTATTTGTGTATCTCGATGATACGCGCTGCCTGCCCGCTCTGTTCGCAGGGCGGGCCGCCAGGGAGATGAACGGCTTCGCCTTCTATATATAAAGAGGCGGCGCAGGGCCCTGGCGCAATTGGCTGTATTTGTCACCGGGGCGAGGTACATCAGTGCCTTCGTACCGATAAATTGCCGGCGGTTTTCCGGTGTATTTCCAGTAGGGTGACTTCTTGAGTTTGACCCACTAGAATGCATGCCCTTGATTGGGGTCGGAAATGGCCGGCTAATGTCTGTGCAACGAGGAATATCCATGCAAGTTTCTGTTGAAAATACTACTGCTCTCGAGCGCCGCCTGAGCATCACCGTGCCGGCAGAGCGTATCGAGACTGCGGTCAACAAGCGTCTGCAGCAGACTGCCCAGAAGGCCAAGATCGCTGGTTTCCGTCCAGGCAAAGTGCCGATGAGCGAAATCAAGCGTCGTTTTGGTGCCGATGCGCGCCAGGAAGCTGTAGGTGACGTGATCCAGGCTTCCTTCTACGAAGCCGTTGTCGAGCAGAAGCTGAACCCGGCTGGCTCGCCTTCGATCGAGCCTAAGTCCCTGGAAGCGGGCAAGGACCTGGAATACGTTGCCGTATTCGAAGTGTTCCCAGAGTTCGAAGTGGCCGGTTTCGACGGTATCGCCATCGAGCGCCTGAGCGCCGAAGTGGCTGATTCGGACCTGGACAACATGCTGGAAATCCTGCGCAAGCAGAACACCCGTTTTGAAGTGGCCGACCGCGCTGCCCAGAACGAGGACCAGCTGAACATCGATTTCGTTGGCAAGGTTGACGGCGAAGTCTTCGCTGGCGGCTCGGCCAAGGGCACCCAGCTGGTGCTGGGTTCCAACCGCATGATCCCGGGTTTCGAAGACGGCCTGGTTGGCGCCAAGGCCGGCGAAGAGCGCGTGCTGAACCTGACTTTCCCGGCTGACTACCAGAACCTGGACCTGGCCGGCAAAGCCGCCGAGTTCACCGTGACCGTCAACAGCGTTTCCGAGCCTAAGCTGCCAGAGCTGAACGAAGAATTCTTCGCTCAGTTCGGTATCAAGGAAACCGGCATCGAAGGCTTCCGCACCGAAGTTCGCAAGAACATGGAGCGTGAACTGCGCCAGGCGATCAAGTCCAAGGTCAAGAACCAGGTCATGGACGGTCTGCTGGCCGCCAACCCGATCGAAGTGCCTAAGGCCCTGCTGTCCAACGAAGTGGATCGCCTGCGTGTACAAGCTGTGCAGCAGTTCGGTGGCAACATCAAGCCTGACCAACTGCCGGCCGAGCTGTTCGAAGAACAAGCCAAGCGCCGCGTTGTGCTGGGCCTGATCGTGGCTGAAGTGGTCAAGCAGTTTGACCTCAAGCCAGACGAAGACCGTGTTCGCGAAATGATCCAGGAAATGGCGTCGGCCTACCAGGAGCCTGAACAGGTCGTGGCGTGGTACTACAAGAATGACCAGCAGCTGAACGAAGTACGTTCGGTTGTGCTGGAAGAACAAGTTGTGGATACTGTTCTGCAGAAGGCTAAGGTGACCGATAAAGCGGTCTCTTACGAAGAAGCAGTCAAACCGGCGGAAGCAGCACAAGCCGACTGATTGTCCAACTCGTTGGAAATTCAACCATAAGCCAGCCTCGCGCTGGCTTATGCGTTTTCAAGACATGACTATTTGGGAGTAACTGCAGAGCATGTTCCGTAATTCCTATATTCAGCAGAACTCTGATATCCAGGCCGCAGGCGGCCTGGTCCCGATGGTTGTCGAGCAGTCCGCTCGTGGCGAACGCGCCTACGACATCTACTCGCGCCTGCTCAAGGAGCGAGTGATCTTTCTGGTGGGCCCGGTAGAGGACTACATGGCCAACCTGATCTGTGCGCAACTGCTGTTCCTTGAAGCGGAAAACCCGGACAAGGACATCCATCTCTACATCAACTCGCCGGGCGGTTCGGTGACGGCGGGCATGTCGATCTACGACACCATGCAGTTCATCAAGCCAAACGTGTCGACCACCTGTATCGGCCAAGCCTGCAGCATGGGAGCGTTCCTGCTGACCGCGGGTGCCGAGGGCAAGCGTTACTGCCTGCCGAACTCGCGTGTGATGATTCACCAGCCACTGGGCGGTTTCCAGGGCCAGGCGTCGGATATCGAAATCCATGCCAAGGAAATCCTCTTCATCCGCGAGCGTCTCAATAAACTGATGGCCCACCACAGCGGGCGCACCCTGGAAGAAATCGAGCGCGATACCAACCGTGACAATTTCATGAGCGCTGAAGCCGCGAAAGAATACGGGTTGATCGACGCAGTGATCGACAAGCGCCCCGCTTAATATAAGCCGCTCAAAATAGGGCTGGTCGGCATGTCCGACCACTGGCGGGCTTGAAAAAGCCCGCATAAGCCTTCATCTTGTGTTGCAAGCCTATCGGATTTGGATCGAACGAATGACTGACACCCGCAACGGCGAGGACAACGGCAAGCTGCTCTATTGCTCCTTCTGTGGCAAAAGCCAGCATGAAGTGCGCAAATTGATTGCCGGCCCCTCGGTGTTTATCTGCGACGAATGCGTCGACCTGTGCAATGACATCATCCGCGAGGAGGTGCAGGAAGCCCAGGCCGAGAGCAGTGCGCATAAATTACCTTCGCCGAAAGAAATCAGCGGCATCCTTGACCAGTATGTGATTGGTCAAGAGCGTGCAAAGAAGGTTCTGGCCGTAGCGGTGTACAACCACTACAAGCGCTTGAACCAGCGTGACAAGAAAGGCGACGAGGTCGAACTGGGCAAGAGCAACATCTTGCTGATCGGTCCTACAGGCTCGGGTAAAACCTTGCTTGCTGAAACCCTCGCTCGCCTGTTGAACGTTCCGTTCACCATTGCCGACGCCACCACCCTCACCGAGGCTGGCTACGTGGGTGAAGATGTCGAGAACATCATCCAGAAACTGCTGCAGAAGTGCGACTACGACGTAGAAAAGGCCCAGATGGGTATTGTCTATATCGACGAAATCGACAAGATTTCGCGCAAGTCCGACAACCCGTCGATTACCCGGGATGTTTCCGGTGAAGGCGTGCAGCAGGCCCTGTTGAAACTGATCGAAGGCACGGTTGCTTCCGTACCGCCCCAAGGCGGCCGCAAGCACCCGCAGCAGGAATTCCTTCAGGTTGATACGCGTAACATCCTGTTCATCTGTGGCGGTGCGTTCTCCGGTCTGGAGAAGGTTATCCAGCAGCGCTCTACCCGTGGCGGCATTGGTTTCGGCGCAGAAGTGCGCAGCAAGGAAGAAGGCAAGAAAGTGGGCGAGTCCCTGCGTGAAGTCGAACCTGACGATCTGGTCAAGTTCGGTCTGATCCCGGAATTCGTTGGCCGTCTGCCGGTCCTGGCCACGTTGGACGAGCTGGATGAGGCTGCTCTGATTCAGATCCTCACCGAGCCGAAAAACGCCTTGACCAAGCAATACGCCAAGCTGTTCGAGATGGAAGGCGTAGACCTCGAGTTCCGTACCGACGCACTCAAATCGGTGGCCAAGCGGGCACTGGAGCGCAAGACCGGTGCACGTGGCCTGCGTTCGATTCTTGAAGGCGTGCTGCTCGACACCATGTACGAAATCCCCTCGCAGTCCGAGGTGAGTAAAGTGGTGATCGACGAAAGCGTTATAGAAGGCAAGTCCAAGCCACTGTATATCTACGAAAACAGTGAGCCGGCTGCCAAGGCTGCGCCAGACGCGTAAGCGTCCAGCGGTATAAGCAAGGGGCCTTCAGGGGCCCCTTGTTTTTTGGGGTGGTTTCTCAGGGTAGTGGTTAAATTCGCGGTTATTCATGCGTTTAACTGCTGGCATTGAGCTTGTTTTTTTTGCATCGAACCCCCATCTTGGTTTCAAGCTTACTTTTCAACTGTCATAGAGGCGAAATCATGAAGACAACCATCGAATTGCCTCTCCTGCCGTTGCGTGATGTCGTCGTCTATCCGCACATGGTTATCCCGCTGTTCGTGGGGCGCGAGAAGTCTATCGAAGCCCTCGAGGCCGCGATGACGGGCGACAAGCAAATCCTGCTGTTGGCCCAGAAGAATCCAGCTGATGATGATCCAGGCGAAGACGCCCTGTATCGCGTCGGCACTGTTGCGACGGTACTGCAATTGCTCAAGTTGCCCGATGGTACCGTCAAGGTGCTGGTAGAAGGCGAGCAGCGCGGTGCGGTAGAACGTTTCATGGAGGTGGACGGCCACCTGCGCGCCGAAGTAGCGCTGATTGAAGAAATCGAGGCCCCGGAGCGTGAGTCCGAGGTGTTTGTACGCAGCCTGCTCTCGCAGTTCGAGCAGTATGTGCAGTTGGGCAAGAAAGTCCCGGCTGAAGTCCTGTCTTCCCTCAACAGCATTGATGAGCCAAGCCGTCTGGTCGACACCATGGCGGCGCACATGGCGCTGAAAATCGAGCAGAAGCAAGACATCCTCGAAATCATTGACCTGCCGGCACGTGTCGAACACGTGCTGGCGCTGCTCGATGGCGAAATCGACCTGTTGCAGGTCGAGAAGCGCATCCGCGGCCGCGTGAAGAAACAAATGGAGCGCAGCCAGCGCGAGTACTACTTGAATGAGCAGATGAAGGCCATTCAGAAAGAGCTCGGTGACGGTGAGGAAGGCCACAACGAAATCGAAGAGCTGAAAAAGCGTATCGATGCCGCTGGCTTACCGAAAGACGCCTTGACCAAGGCCACCGCTGAACTGAACAAACTCAAGCAGATGTCGCCGATGTCGGCCGAAGCCACTGTGGTGCGCTCCTACATCGATTGGCTCGTGCAGGTGCCGTGGAAGGCCCAGACCAAGGTGCGCCTGGACCTGGCCCGTGCTGAAGAGATCCTCGATGCCGACCACTACGGCCTCGAAGAGGTCAAGGAACGCATCCTCGAGTACCTCGCTGTACAAAAGCGCGTGAAGAAAATCCGTGGCCCGGTGTTGTGCCTGGTCGGCCCTCCAGGTGTAGGTAAAACCTCCCTGGCGGAGTCGATTGCCAGCGCCACCAACCGCAAGTTTGTGCGCATGGCCCTGGGCGGCGTGCGTGATGAGGCGGAAATCCGTGGTCATCGCCGTACCTACATCGGTTCGATGCCAGGAAGATTGATTCAAAAGATGACAAAAGTGGGCGTGCGCAACCCGCTGTTCCTGCTCGATGAAATCGACAAAATGGGCAGCGACATGCGTGGCGATCCTGCGTCGGCGCTGCTTGAAGTCCTCGATCCAGAGCAGAATCACAATTTCAACGACCATTACCTGGAAGTCGACTACGACCTGTCCGACGTAATGTTCCTGTGCACCTCCAACTCCATGAACATTCCGCCAGCGTTGCTGGACCGGATGGAGGTGATTCGTCTGCCGGGCTACACCGAAGACGAGAAGATCAACATCGCGGTCAAATACCTCGCGCCCAAGCAGATTTCAGCCAACGGCCTGAAGAAGGGCGAGATCGAATTTGACGTCGAGGCGATCCGCGACATCGTGCGTTACTACACTCGCGAGGCCGGCGTGCGGGGCCTCGAACGCCAGATCGCGAAGATCTGCCGCAAGGCGGTCAAGGAACACGCCCTGGAAAAACGCTTCTCCGTGAAGGTGGTGGCTGACTCCCTGGAACACTTCCTGGGCGTGAAGAAGTTCCGCTATGGCCTGGCCGAGCAGCAGGATCAGGTCGGGCAGGTGACTGGTCTGGCGTGGACCCAGGTGGGTGGCGAGTTGCTGACCATCGAAGCCGCGGTAATTCCGGGCAAAGGCCAATTGATCAAGACCGGCTCCCTGGGTGATGTGATGGTCGAATCCATTACGGCCGCGCAGACCGTGGTGCGCAGCCGCGCCCGCAGCCTGGGCATCCCCCTGGACTTCCACGAGAAGCACGACACCCACATCCACATGCCGGAAGGGGCGACTCCGAAGGACGGCCCCAGCGCTGGCGTAGGCATGTGCACCGCCTTGGTGTCGGCCTTGACCGGCATTCCTGTGCGCGCCGATGTAGCGATGACCGGGGAAATTACCCTGCGTGGCCAGGTATTGGCCATCGGTGGCTTGAAAGAGAAATTGCTCGCCGCGCACCGGGGTGGAATCAAGACCGTGATCATTCCTGAAGAGAATGTTCGCGATTTGAAGGAAATTCCTGACAACATCAAGCAGGATCTTCAGATTAAACCGGTTAAATGGATTGACGAGGTCCTGCAAATTGCGCTGCAATACGCGCCGGAGCCCTTGCCGGATGTGGTTCCGGAGATAGTCGCGAAGGACGAAAAACGCGAGTCCGATTCCAAGGAAAGAATTAGCACGCATTAATGTGTTAAAGCCTGGGGGCTTCCTTGACAGCTTTTTAGAGCCCTTGTTATAAAGCGGCTCTTAAGTGTCTGTAGGCCATTCAGCACTGGTTTTTGCTTTTACCAAAAAACTTAGAATTATACTCAATAGATATATAAGGGGACTTAGAGTGAACAAGTCGGAACTGATTGATGCTATCGCCGCATCCGCTGATATCCCGAAAGCTGCTGCTGGCCGTGCGCTGGACGCAGTAATCGAATCCGTCACTGGCGCTCTGAAGGCCGGCGACTCCGTGGTACTGGTAGGCTTCGGTACTTTCTCTGTGACCGATCGCCCAGCTCGCACTGGCCGTAACCCACAGACCGGTAAAGCACTGCAAATCGCTGCTGCCAAGAAACCAGGTTTCAAAGCCGGTAAAGCCCTGAAAGAAGCGGTTAACTAAGCTTCGTTCTTGCCTTACCTACCCGGGTTAGACGCAGGTCTGGCCTGGCAGCGGAGCGGCAGTTGACCCACATATCCATTGGGTCGCCATGCCGGGGGTGTGGGTTCTAACCCCCGTCCGCTCCGCCAGTTACGAGAAGGCGCATCCTCGGATGCGCCTTTCTTCTATCCGGACTCTACCCACGCTCCACGGTTGCCTAAATTTGAAGTTCAACCGTTTCTGGGGGACGCATGCTGCAAAATATCAGGGACAATTCACAAGGCTGGATTGCCAAGACCATTATCGGGATCATCGTCGCATTGATGGCGTTCACCGGTATCGAGGCTATTTTCCAGGCTTCGGGTAACAACAAGCAGGACGTGGCCAAGGTCAACGGTGAGGAAATCACCCAGACCGAATTGAGCCAGGCCGTCGACATGCAACGGCGCCAGCTGATGCAACAGCTGGGCAAGGATTTCGACGCTTCCCTGCTGGACGAAAAACTGCTGCGCGACGCGGCCCTCAAGGGCCTGATCGATCGCAAGCTGCTGCTGCAAGGCGCTGCTGATTCCAAGTTCGGCTTCTCGGAAGCGGCATTGGACCAGGTGATCCTGCAGACGCCGGAATTCCAGGTGGACGGCAAGTTCAGCGCCGAACGCTTTGACCAGGTGATCCGTCAGCTGGGCTACAGCCGTATGCAATTCCGTCAGATGCTGACCCAGGAAATGCTGATCGGCCAGGTTCGTGCAGGTATCGCCGGCAGCGGTTTCGTGACCGACGCCGAGGTGCTGGCATTCGCCCGTCTGGAAAAGCAGACCCGCGATTTCGCCACCGTCAATATCAAGGCTGACCCTGCGGCGGTGAAACTCACCGATGACGAGGTCAAGGCTTACTACGACCAGCACGCCAAGGAGTTCATGACCCCGGACCAGGTGGTCATCGACTATCTGGAGCTGAAGAAATCGTCATTCTTCGACCAGGTCACCGTCAAGGACGATGAGCTGCAGGCTGCCTACGAGAAGGAAACCGCCAACCTCGCTGAACAGCGTCGTGCCGCGCACATCCTGATTGAAGTCAACGACAAGGTCACCGAGGCGCAAGCCAAGGCCAAGATCGAAGAGATCCAGGCGCGCCTGGCCAAGGGTGAGAAGTTCGAAGCCCTGGCCAAGGAGTTCTCCCAGGATCCAGGTTCGGCCAACAATGGTGGCGACCTGGGCTTTGCCGGTCCGGGCGTTTACGATCCGGACTTCGAAACCGCCTTGTACGGCTTGAAGCAAGACCAGGTATCTGCGCCGGTGCGCAGTGCTTTCGGTTGGCACTTGATCAAGTTGCTGGGCGTTGAAGCACCTGAGGTGCCATCGTTCGCCAGCCTGAAAGACAAGCTGACCCGCGAGCTCAAGACCCAGCAGGTAGAACAGCGGTTTGTCGAAGCGACCAAGCAATTGGAAGATGCGGCATTTGAGGCGTCCGACCTGGCCCAGCCAGCATCTGACCTGAAACTGACCGTCCATACCTCCGCGCCGTTTGGCCGCGAAGGTGGCGAAGGCGTCGCGGCCAACCGTGCCGTGGTCACCGCCGCATTCAGTCCGGAAGTGCTGGATGAAGGTGCCAACAGCAGCGCCATCGAGCTGGACCCTGAAACCATCATCGTGCTGCGTGCCAAGGAGCATCTCAAGCCGGCCCAACTGCCGCTCGAGAAGGTCGAGGCGGCCATTCGCACACAGATGACCAAGGAGCGCGCGAGCGCTGCTGCCAAAGCCCATGCCGACGAGTTGATCGCCAGCCTGCGCGATGGCAAGACCGCGCTGGACCAGCCGATTGACGGCCAAGCCTGGAAGGTCACTGAAGCGGCGACCCGTGGTCAGGAATCTATCGACCCGGCCGTGCTGCAAGCCCTGTTCCGTATGCCCAAGCCTGCGGCCAAGGACAAGCCGACCTTCACCACTGTGACCCTGCGCGATGGTAGCCTGGTGATTGTGCGCTTGAACGGCGTCAACGAAGCGGCAGCACCTACGGACGAAGAAAAGGCGCAATACCGTCGGTTCCTCGCTTCCCGTATCGGCCAGCAGGACTTCGCGGCGTACCGCAAGCAGCTGGAAACCCAGGCAGACATCAAGAAGTATTGATGCCGGCCTGAATAAAAAGACCCCGTCCTGAAAAGGCCGGGGTCTTTTTTTGTCCCTCGATAAAGCGCTGCTGAACTTGTCTTAAGTAGGCTTGCCGGCGAACTTGAGCTTGCCCCAGGTCAGGCCGATCAACGCCGCCAGGGTCGAAGCGGCCAATACACTCAGCTTGGCGGCCGACAGCAGGGCCGGGTCGGAGAAGGCCAGGGAAGAGATAAAGATCGACATGGTGAAACCGATCCCCGCCAACAGGCCGACCAGGCCCACCCCGGTCCAGGTCACACCATCGGGCAGCCTGCAGATATTGAGCTTGACCAGGGCCAGGCTCGCCAGCATCACGCCCAACGGCTTGCCGAGCACCAGGGCGAAGATGACACCGATGAACACACCGTGGGCCAACGGGTCATCCAGGTTGAAACCGTCCAGGCTCACTCCGGCATTGGCCAGCGCGAACAGCGGCATCACGCCGAACGCTACCCATGGGTGCAGTGCCGATTGCACCCGTTGTACCGGCGGCAATATTTCCCGCTGGGCTTCGCGCAGTTGCTTGAGGGGCTGGGCAACCTGCTGTGGGCCTTGTGCCGGGTGCGAGAAGCGCTCCATCAGTTCGTTGAACGTGCGTTCGATGGTCTCCAGCGGACGTTCAGTGGTGGGCTTGGAATTGACCGGCGTCATCAAGCCAAGGATGACCCCGGCGAGGGTAGGGTGCACGCCGGTCTTGAGCAGGCCAAACCAGACAATCGCGCCTGGCAGCAGATAGATCGCGGCCTTGCCGATGCCCATGCGCTGGAATACCAGCACCAGGGCCAGCCCGCCTGTAGCAATCACCAAACCCATGTAGTCCAGGCTGGCGGTGAAGAAGATCGCGATGATCAGGATCGCCACGATGTCAT
Organism: Pseudomonas libanensis; assembly: GCF_001439685.1. Lineage (GTDB taxonomy): Bacteria > Pseudomonadota > Gammaproteobacteria > Pseudomonadales > Pseudomonadaceae > Aquipseudomonas > Aquipseudomonas libanensis. The sequence goes on along the minus strand of NZ_JYLH01000012.1, from coordinate 48,348 downwards.
CGATGATCGCCAGGGCCAGCAGCAGGATACGCACGCCACTGGGAATCGACTTGCCCAGCAACGCCAGCACGCCCACGGCAAAGGCGATGTCGGTCGCGGTGGGCACGGCCCAGCCGCTCGCGGCGCCAGTGCCGTGGTTGAGCAGGGTGTAGATGAGCGCCGGCATCAGCACGCCGCCCAGCGCCGCGCCCAACGGCAGGGTAGCCAGCTTGAGGTTGGCGAGGGCACCGTCCTTGATTTCCTGGCGGATCTCGGCACCGACCACCAGGAAGAAGATGGTCATCAGTCCGTCATTGACCAGAAAGTGCAGGGAGCGTGAGACGCTGTAGTCGCCCAGCCCCAGGGTGATGGGGGTGTTCCAGAAGTGCTCGTAGGTCGCCGCGGCGGGGCTGTTGGCCCAGATCAGCGCCGCAATGGCCGCCAGCAGCAGGACGATACCGCTGACGGCTTCGATACGGGAAAAGCGCTCAAGGGCAGACAGCGCGCCCTCAGCCAGACGTTGAGGGCGAGGGATCGCAGGGTGTTTATCAGGCACGACAAATCTCCATTGGCGGCCCGACCAATGCTTGGCTTTTAACCTGCGCCGTACTTTATGCAGCGACGCACCCAGGGGGATGATAGGAAGCTGATGAATAAGTTGTAAACAAACTTGTCATCGTACGGGCTTTGTCTTACTCAGGATTGCGCCCACCGCCAGCGCCATCAGGCCTAAAACTGCCCAGGGGAATACCTCGACACCGAAGCTTTGCAGCAATAAACCACCTGCCAATCCTCCCCCGGCAATGCCCAGGTTCCACACTGTGACCAGCATTGATTGCGCGGCATCGGCCGAGTGGCCCGCCGACTTGGCCAGGGCGGTTTGCAACAGGGCCGCGAGGCCACCGAACGCCAGGCCCCACAACGCCACGCTGATGTAGAGGCTGATTGGCGAGCTGATCCAGAGGCCAAGCAGCAAGGCGGCCACGGCAAACATCGCACAACTGATGAGGGTCAGTAGCCGTAGGTGCCGGTCAATCCAGATGCCTACCAGCCAGATGCTCAACAGGGCCATCAAGCCGAACACGAGCAATACCCTGTCGATGTCGCCGCCAATCCCGGCCGGCACCAGGAGCGGCGCGATGTAGGTGTAGAGGATGTTGTGGGCCAACACGTAGGTTAGGGTCACCCACAGCACCGGACAAATGCCCGGTAAGGTCAGTACCTTATGCAAGCCCAAGCGCTTGCTTGCCGGTTCACCGGCGAAGTCCGGCAGTTGCCAGCGCGCCCATACCAGCAGCAACAGGGTCAGGCCGGTCATGATGGCGAAGCTGGTGCGCCAACCGACCAGCGTACCCAGCAACGTGCCGGCAGGTACACCAAGTGACAAGGCCAGCGGCGCGCCCAGCATGGCCACGGCAATCGCCCGGCCCTGCAGGTGAGGCGCAACCATGCGGCTGGCATAACCCGCCAGCAGTGCCCACAGCAGCCCAGCGAACACACCCGCGAAAAAGCGTGCGATCAAGGTCAGGCCATAGTGGCTGGAAAACGCGGTAACACTGTTGACCAAGGCAAAGCCGCCAATGGCAATCAATAGCAGGGGACGTCTGCGCCAGCCTCGGGTCAGTAGCGTCAGGGGGATGGCCGCGAGTAACGAACCGAGGGCGTAGAGCGTGACCAGCTGCCCGACCAGGGCCTGGGACACGCCCAGACCTGCACTCATTTGCGGCAGCAATCCGGCGGGCATCGCCTCGGTAAGAATGGTGATAAAGCCAGCCGAGGCCAGGGCCAGCAAGCCTGCCAGGGGGAGGGCTTCATGCTGGGGGGCAGTACCGGCCAATAAAGGGCTGTCGTTCATGGGGTTCTCCTTGAAGGGGCAAGGAGACAGGGTAGGGGGCTGCGGCGTGCGGAAAAACAGGCTAAGGTTCCTAACTTATCGGACGTTTTTGTCCTCAATCATCCAAGGCATCACCATGGACACCCTGGGCAGTCTCTCGGTATTCGTACAGGTCGCGGACACCCGCAGCTTCACCGCGGCGGGCCGGATATTGGGTGTGTCATCCTCGGCGGTAGGCAAAAGCATCGCGCGGATGGAAGAGCGCCTGGGCGTCAGGCTGTTTCATCGCAGCACCCGCAGTATCACCCTGACCAGTGAGGGCGCGCTGTTCCTGGAGCGCTCGCGACGCATCCTGGCGGAAGTGGAGGCGGCGGAACAGGAGTTGACCCAGGCCAGCGCCACGCCTCGGGGTAAGTTGCGTATCAGCGTGCCCCAGGTGCGTGGTTTGTTGATGCCGGTGATCAGCAACTTTATGCGTGCCTACCCGGAAATCGAGTTGGACGTGGATTTTTCCGATCGCATGGTGGACGTGATCGAAGAGGGCTTCGATGTGGTGATTCGCACCGGCAAGCCGGAAGATTCACGCTTGATGGCGCGCCATCTGGGGCACTACCAATTGGTCCTCGTCGGCACGCCCGGCTACTTTGAGCAGCACGGCATTCCAAGTCAGCCGCAACACCTGAATCACCACGCCTGCCTGCGGCATAAATTCTGCGCCACCGGCAAGCTGGAGCCCTGGCCCCTGCGCCATGTTCCGGGATCAACGGAGCCGAGCCTGCGCACGCCATTGGTCAGTACCACCATCGAGTCGCTCTATCATGTGGTGCAGGAAGGTCTCGGTATTGCATGCTTGCCGGACTACATGGTCAACCAGGCGGTAAGCAAAGGGCAATTGCAGCGAGTGCTGGACGAGCATCTCGAGCACCGCGGCAGTTTCTGGTTGTTGTGGCCGGCCAGTCGCCATGCCTCGGCCAAACTGCGGGTATTCATCGACCATATGTGTGCCGGGCTTTTTCCTACCGGCGCGGTTCCCTAAGCCTGTGACGTTTTGCCGACAGGAATGCGCGCCTCCAAGGCTCGTTCTGTTGCACAATACCGTCCGGACCGTTTTCCTCAGGATTTTCAATGTCGACATCATTTCACTTGCGCAGCCTCGGGTTGGCGCTGGTGCTGGCGGGCGCAGCGGGTTGCTCGTCACCCAAGACCGCTATCTATGAACACGAGAATTTCGATGACTCCGGTACGTTTTCCCGTGATTACCCGGTCAGCGACGTGGCCGCCTGTGAAGCGGCGCGCCGTGCGTTGCTGAGCCAGGGTTACATCATCACCAGCAGCGATCCGAAGCTGGTGGCCGGCAACAAGAGTTTCCAGCAGACCGGCGAGACCCACCTGCAGATCAGCTTCAATGTGGTGTGTGCCGCAGATGGCAAGGGCAGCAATCACTCGACGATGTTTGCCAATGCCTTGCAGGATCGCTATGCGTTGAAGAAGGTCAACAACTCCGCCAGCCTGGGCGTGGGTGTACTGGGCTCGGTGTCGATGCCGATTGGCTCCACCGATGACTCGATGGTGAAGGTGGCGAGCGAGACCGTCTCGGCGCCGAAGTTCTACGAGCGGTACTTCGCCCTGGTGGATGTGTTTCTGCCCCAGGAGGTGAAACAGGCCGAGCATATTCCCGAAAAGCCCAAGGCTGACCTGGGCATGCCCGAACCCAAGGCTGCGCCGGTAGCCGAGAAGGTCGAGGCGCCGCAGGACACACCGCAGCCTGCCGCCGCGCAACCGCTTGCGCCGCCACCTGAGGCCGCGCCGATCGCGCCGAACCCAGAGCCTGCGTCGGAGCCGGCCCCGACTCCAATGCCAGCAACGGAGCCGGCGCCGGCGCCAATCAATCCCAGTCTGCCGGCGCCAACAGAGGTTATTCCGCCCCTGCCACAGTGACTCAGACGGCTACGGGATCTACCTTGTCGACGTTGATCCCGTAACGGCTGATGGCCAGGGCGATTTTGTCTCGGCCAATCACACCGTCATCCGCCAACGCTTTCAAGGCCGCCAGCACAATGAAGTGGCGGTCGACCTCGAAAAACTCGCGCAATGTTTCGCGGGTATCCGACTGCCCGAACCCATCGGTGCCCAGCGCGACGAAACGGCGGCCGTGCACGAAGGGGCGAATCTGGTCGGCGAATAACTTCATGTAGTCCGTGGCCACCACCACCGCTCCGGTTCTCCCGGCGAGGCAGGCTTCGACGTAGCTCTGGCGCGGCTCGCTTTGCGGGTGCAGCAGGTTCCAGCGTTCGGCGGCGTGCCCGTCACGACGCAGCTCGGTCAGACTGGTGACGCTCCAGACATCGCTGTGCACGGCAAAATCCTTGGCGAGCAGCTCGGCTGCGGCGATCACTTCGCGCAAGATCGAGCCGCTGCCCATCAGTTGCACCTGCGCTTGCGGGTGGGTGCTCAGCGGATACATGCCCTTGAGGATTGCCTCTTCAACGCCTTCGGGCATCGCCGGGTGCGGGTAGTTTTCGTTGAGCAGGGTGATGTAGTAATAGATGTCCTCTTGCTCGACATACATGCGCCGCATGCCCTCGCGAATAATCACCGCCAGCTCGTAGGCAAACGTCGGGTCATACGCCACGCAGCACGGAATCACCGACGCGAGGATATGACTGTGCCCGTCGTCGTGCTGCAAGCCTTCGCCCATCAGCGTGGTGCGCCCGGCCGTGGCCCCCAGCAGGAAGCCGCGCGCACGGGCATCACCCGCGGCCCAGGCCAGGTCGCCAACGCGCTGGAAGCCGAACATCGAATAGAAAATGTAGAACGGCACAGTCATCAGGCCATGATTGCTGTAGGACGTACTCGCCGCGATCCACGAAGAAATGGCGCCGGATTCATTCAGCCCTTCCTGCATGATCTGTCCGTCCTTGCTCTCCTTGTAGTAGCTCAATTGCCCAGCGTCCTGTGGGGTATAAAGCTGCCCGACGGCGGAGTGAATGCCGATCTGGCGAAACAGGCTTTCCATGCCGAAGGTGCGCGACTCATCCGGCACGATGGGCACGATCAGCTTGCCCAGGTGCGGGTCCTTGAGCAGGGTGCCGAGGATGCGCACAAAGGCCATGGTGGTGGAGATGGCACGCTCGCCGGTGTCTTTGAGTTGGGTGGCGAACGCGCTCAGTTCGGGGATCTGCAACGGCGCGACGGCCGAGTGGCGCGCCGGTATATAGCCGCCCAGGGCTTGGCGTCTTGCGGCGAAGTAGCGAGCTTCTTCGCTGTCGGTGGCGGGTTTGAGGTAAGGGATTTCGTCGAGCCGGTCATCGGCGACTTCCAGGCCGAAGCGGTCGCGAAAGGCTTTTACCGCGTCGGCGCCCATCTTCTTCAACTGATGGTTGATGTTCTGGCCTTCGCCGGCTTCACCCATGCCAAAACCCTTCACGGTCTTGGCCAGGATCACCGTGGGCTGGCCCTTGTGGCGCACGGCGGCGGCGTAGGCGTTGTAGACCTTGTCCGGGTCATGCCCGCCCCGTGAGAGTTTCCAGATATCGTCGTCGGACATGTCCGCAACCAGCGCCAGCAACTCCGGGTATTTACCAAAGAAGTGTTCACGCACATAAGCGCCGTTCTGGGATTTGTAGTTCTGATAGTCGCCGTCCACGCACTCCATCATGCGTTGGCGCAGCAGTCCGCTCTGGTCCTTCTCCAGCAGTGCGTCCCAACCGCCTCCCCAGATCACCTTGATCACATTCCAACCGGCGGCGCGATACAGGCTCTCGAACTCCTGGATTACCTTGGCGTTGCCGCGCACCGGGCCATCCAGGCGTTGCAGGTTGCAGTTGACGACGAAGATCAGGTTGTCGAGTTTTTCGCGGCCTGCCAGGGAGATGGCGGCCAGGGATTCCGGCTGGTCCATTTCGCCGTCGCCGAGGAAGGCCCAGACCTTGCGGCCCTGGTGTTGCTTGAGGGCGCGAAATTCCAGGTAGCGCATGAACCGCGCCTGGTACGCGGCGGTAATCGGCCCAAGGCCCATGGACACAGTGGGAAATTGCCAGAAATCGGGCATCAGCCGTGGGTGAGGGTAGGACGACAATCCCTCGCCGCCGGCCTCGCGACGGAAGTTGTCGAGTTGGGCTTCGCTGATGCGGCCTTCCAGGTAAGCGCGGCCGTAGATGCCTGGGGAGGAGTGGCCCTGGATGTACACCAGGTCGCCGTCGAAGGTGTCGGTTCGGCCACGGAAAAAATGATCGAAGCCGACGTCATACAACACCGCCGCTGATGCGTAGGTGGCGATATGCCCACCTACACCTGAGTGTTTGCCTGCGCGCAAGACCATCGCCATGGCGTTCCAGCGGATAAACGCATTGGTGCGACGCTCGATATCCAGGTTGCCGGGGTAGGGCAGTTGGCGTTCGACCGGGATGCTGTTGACGTAGGGGGTGGTGACCCGCCCGTAGAAGTCGCCATGGCGCGCGACGTCGAAATCCAGCAACTGGTCGATCAGGTAATGGGCGCGGGGGCGGCCTTCGGTGGACAACACCGATTCGATGGACTCCAGCCATTCGCGGGTTTCCTGTGGATCATCGTCGAGTCTTGCTGTGTTATTCGAGGTCATGTGAGGCTCCAGGGTAGGCGGATTCAAGCGGCGAGCTCCTTGTGGGAGTGGCGCAAATGTAGTTGCAATTGCAACGACATGACGGAATCTAGCGCGGGATGAGCTACTATTGCAACCTTCTTGAAATCCCTCGGATGGTGTTGCATGTCGTCGAAAGAACCGGATGTCTGGTTCCGTTTTGTCAGGGCCCACAGGACGGTCATCCGTGAAATCGAGCGGCGGCTGGCCGCGGCGGACCTGCCGCCGTATGCCTGGTACGACGCCTTGTGGGGCCTGGAAAGCGGGCCCGACGGTACCCGGCGCATGCACGAATTGGCCGATGTGCTGGCTATTGAGCGCTACAACCTCACGCGCCTGGTGGACCGCCTGGAAAAGGACGGCCTGGTGGTGCGCTCGCGTTCCGACGGTGACGGTCGTGCGGCGTTTGCCTCGATCACGGACGCCGGCCGGCTGCTGCGCAAAAAAATGTGGAAGATCTACGAAAGCACCGTGGACGAGCTGTTCCTGTCGCAGATCGAACCTGGGCAACGCCAGGCGTTTGCCGATGCCCTGGAGCGCACTGCGGGGCTTGCGATGGAGGCGGGCGTGCCGACCCGCAGCCGCGGCAAGCGCTGAGCAACAATGAAAAACCAATGCAAGCCCGAACATTCCAGCTCATCCAAGTGGGTAGCGGGCCGTTGCCTTCTTCACGTCTAATGCGTCGATCCGTCCTTGCTCCGCCAACGCCCTGAGCGCCGATACCACCACCCAATACCGACTCGGCGCCGTCGCCTGCACCGACCCAGCGCCCAATGCTATAAACCGCGTACCCACGTGCGCCCGCAACTGATCGACAATCGCCTGCGGATAGCCGGTCACTGCAATCACCGGCGCTGTATTTCCCGCCAGGCACTCACGTAAATGGCAACTGCGCCTGGGGGCCAGGGGGTGCAAGCGATTCCAGCGCTCGGCCGCCGCCGCCTCACGGGCCAGCCGTGTATAGCTGGGGCAACTCCATACCTGCGCCGTGATATTCCAGTCCTGTGCCAGCAACCGAGCGGCGAGCATGACTTCTTCAAGCGCCCGGCCAGCGCCGAGCAGGCGCACATCTGCCACTTGGCCACGTTGGATCGGATACATGCCTTTGTGAGCGTCTGCACGGTCCTGGCTATCCAGCGTGGTGCTAGCGTCCTGATCATGCAGCGCCAGGTAATAAAAGCCCGGCTGCCCGTCGACGTACAGCGTGCGCAGCCCCGCCAGCACAATCGCCCTGGCTTCGTCACCCGAGGCGGGATCGTAAGGGGTGCAGCGCGGTTGGGTCGCCAGCCACAACGGCAGCGATGGGTGCGCGCCCTTGGGCCATGGGGAGGGCTGGTTTTCGATGTCATTGCACAAGATACCGCGCTGGGCGGTCTGGTCCGACAGTGCACACAGCTGTGCCGACGATGTCGCGCTGTGCAGGTAGAGCAAAGGTTTTTCGCCGCGATTGCGTGCAAACCATGTGGGCCAGTTGCCCACGCGGCGGCTGCGTGACTGGCCACGGATCACCCAGGCTTGTCGGCTGGATTCCAGGATATTGGCCATGGTCATGACCGCATACAACGGCGAGCTGCCCGGGCTGGCGGCGGTGTCGAGTGCATCGATGCAGCGCAGCGCAGAATGCGCGGTGGAAGCAGGCATGGGGCGAAGCTCCTTTCAACGGATGCTCGTACCCTAATGGAAATATGGTTGCATTTGCAATGATTGCAATTGCACCTTAAAAGTCTCGCGGTTAAATCATCCCGTCCCTGGCGCGTTTAACCCTGAAATACCGGAATGTCATCACGTCGACATTTTTTCGTCATGACGGCACTTTAGGCTGGGTTCGCAGGTCATTTATCTGCAACCGCTTTCAATTGAAGAAGGAGTTCACCATGGACGAATACCAGGAAGAATTGCTGGAGTACCAGGCATTCGAGCTGGATCCACTGGATCCCGGCGACGATGCCACCGAGCTGTAAAACCGACTTCAGGTGGAATGCCGCTGACTGCGGCGAAATTCCCCTGGGGTCTGGTTGTTCCAGCGCCTGAAGGCCCGCTGGAAGGCCTGGGCCGAAGCGAAACCGAGCAAGTAGGCGATTTCGCCGAATGCCAGCTCCGTATCGCGAATGTAGGTCATGGCCAGGTTGCGGCGGGTGTCGTTGAGAATGGCGCGAAACTGCGTGCCCTCCTCGGCCAGTTTGCGCCGCAGTGTCCAGGTCGGCAGTTTCAAGCGTGCCGCCACCTCTTCCAGGTCGGGTTCCCGGCCACCATTGAGCATCGGCCCGAGCAACTGGGTGATGCGCTCGCGCAGGCTACGGGTGCGGGTCAACTGCTCCAACTCTCTCTCACACAGCTGCAACAACAGGTGCCAGGTGCTGGGGCAATGCTGTGGGTTGCGCAGGGCCAGGGTCGGTTGGCTGAGGCGCAGTTGATTGGCGTCGGCGCCGAAGTGCACCAGGCCGTCTCCCAGCACGCTGTATTGTTCGTGGTAGTCCGGCGCTTGGAATTCGATTTCGATCCGTTGCGCCTGCACCGGCTGCTGCGCCAGGCCAGACAGTTGCTGCAGCCAACCGGCGATGATCGAATCGACGACAAAGCGGTTATAGGCGTTGTAGGGACTGATGGAATAGAACCGCAGCCAAGCGCCCTTGGCATCCTCGTGAAAACTCGATTGCCCGCGATAGTTGGAGCCGTACAGCGCTTCAAAGCGTGTCAGTGCGCGCGCTGCTTCGCGCACATTGGGCGCCTGGGCGGCGGTGACGCCGGCAAGGCCAGCCTGGCTCAAGCGACTGAGCTGGCCCATGCGCAGGCCCAGGCCCGGGTCGCCGGTCAGTTGGATGGCCGCGTGACCCAGGCGCATGTAGCGCGGGATTGATAAGCGTGCGCCGGCCTCGGCCAGGCGCGCCGGATCGAGGCCGTATTGCAGCAGCAGCGGTTGCGGGTCCAGGCCGTGGCTGTGGATGGCGTCGGTCAGGGTGTGCACGAAGCCCACCGACAGATCCCCCAGGCGCACCGGCTTCAAGGGCTACAACCAGATGTTCAGCAGGCGCGCACCGCGGGCGTCGCTGTCGGCGAACACTTGCCCGTTGCTGCTGAGAAAGCTCTGGCCGGCACTGCCCAGGTCCCAGAACTGCCCACGTAAAAATACGCTCATGCCCGCCGTGGCTTGGCTGACGGGTTGCTGGCTGATCAGGGTCAGGCGGCGCCAGGCGGCGCCCTCGCTGGTTTCTTCGGGCTTGAGGCTGACTTCAGCAGGCGTCGACACGCTCTTGAAGCCACGCCATGGGCGGTCCCAGGTGTCGCGCCCGGTGACAAAGGCTGGCACCGCGACCAGTTGCGCACCCTGTTCGTTGAGCTTGCGGTAGTTGTCCGGGTACCAGCTGTCGCTGCCTACCAGAATGCCCAGGCGCCCGGCGGGCGTGTCGACCACGCTGAGGGTGTTTTCATCTCCTGGCGCGATAAACCCGCGTTCATCGTAGATCGGGTAGAGCTGGCGCTGCGGCTGGCCCAATGGCAAGCCATCGGCGGCAAACACCAGGCTGGCGTTGTACAGCGCGCCGTGGCCCACCTGCAGCACCCCCTGGCTGACAGTCGGGTTGGGCAGGGCGATGGAGCCGGCCACCAGGGTCACGCCGAACTCCTTGGCCAGGCCGCCGAACAGCACTTGGTAGTCTTGGGCCATGGCCGGGGCTTTCATGCGCAAATACGCGTCGTCCATGCGGTTGTCACCGGTGGCGCTGATCCAGGCGCGCATGAAGGGCAGCGGGTTGCTGATCGACAGCCAGTGCATGGCGTCCTTCAGATGCGCGGCCTGGTACAGCTCGTTTTTTTCGCCACTGAGCATCAGCCAGGTGCCGATATGTTCGGGCAGTACCACGATGGTCTTGGGGTTGATCAGGCCCAGGTCACGCGCGTTTTGCAGGTAGGCCGACAGTTTCAGGTGCAGGCGTTCCAGGCTCTGGTAGTCGGCGGGAAACAGCTCCGGCTGGATGCCCAGCAGGTTGCCACGCTCGGCCGGCTGGCCCTCATTGACGGCGAGAGTGATACGCAGGTCAGACAGGTAATGCGCCACGGGGCGCTCCTGGGTCCAGACCAGATACGCGGCGAGGGCGGCAACCAGGGCCATGGTGACGGTGAACGCTAGAAGTTTACGCATGGGCAACAGACAACAGACCGGGTACAGGGTTCGCGACTAGGGTAGGGCCCATGGCGTGGCTTGCCAAGGGGCGCTGTGCATTTGGATCAATAACTTGTTAGTTTCAGTCATTGAGCGGTGGTCCACTGCCTCTTAGTCTGTGGGACATAAACCGATGGCACGCCGTTCGAGTGCGCCACGTCCCGTGATGATCCGTTGTGGAGCTGTACCATGACCGCTGCTGCCTACCCGCACCTGCTGGCCCCGTTGGACCTGGGTTTTACCACCTTGCGCAACCGCACCCTGATGGGCTCGATGCACACCGGCCTGGAAGAAAAATCCGGTGGTTTCGAGCGCATGGCGGCCTACTTTGCCGAGCGCGCCCGTGGCGGCGTGGGCCTGATGGTCACCGGTGGCATTGGTCCGAATGATGAGGGCGGTGTGTACGCCGGTGCCGCCAAGCTGACCACTGACGAAGAAGCGCAGAAACACAAGATTGTCACCCGGGCCGTGCACGAGGCGGGTGGCAAGATCTGCATGCAGATCCTCCACGCCGGGCGCTACGCCTACAGTCCCAAGCAGGTAGCACCCAGCGCGATCCAGGCGCCGATCAACCCGTTCAAGCCAAGGGAACTGGATGAAGAGGGCATCGAGAAGCAGATCCAGGATTTCGTCACCTGTTCGTTGCTGGCCCAGGTCGCCGAATACGACGGCGTGGAAATCATGGGCTCGGAAGGCTACTTCGTTAACCAGTTCCTCGCTGCCCACACCAACCACCGCACCGACCGCTGGGGCGGCAGCTTTGAAAACCGCATGCGCCTGGCGGTGGAAATCGTGCGCCGTGTGCGTGAAGCCGTGGGCCCGAATTTCATCATTATCTTTCGCTTGTCGATGCTCGACCTGGTGGAAGGTGGCAGCGTCTGGGAAGAAGTCGTGCAGTTGGCCAAGGCCATCGAGCAGGCCGGCGCGACCATTATCAACACCGGTATCGGTTGGCACGAAGCGCGCATCCCGACGATCGCCACCAAGGTGCCCCGTGGCGCGTTCAGCAAAGTCACGGCCAAATTGCGCGGCGCGGTGCAGATACCCCTGATCACCACCAACCGCATCAATACCCCGGAAGTCGCCGAGCAGATCCTGGCCGAAGGCGATGCCGACATGGTCTCGATGGCGCGCCCGTTTCTCGCCGACCCGGAGTTCGTCAACAAGGCCGCAGCCGGGCGCGCCGATGAAATCAATACCTGCATCGGCTGCAACCAGGCATGCCTGGACCACACCTTCAGCGGCAAGCTGACCACCTGCCTGGTCAACCCACGGGCCTGCTATGAAACCGAACTCAATTACCTGCCCGTCAAGCAGATCAAGAAAATCGCGGTGGTCGGCGCCGGCCCTGCGGGCCTGGCTGCTGCCACCGTGGCCGCCGAGCGCGGGCACCAGGTGACTTTGTTCGATTCCGCCAGCGAGATCGGCGGCCAGTTCAATATCGCCAAGCGCGTGCCGGGCAAGGAGGAGTTCTTCGAAACCCTGCGTTACTTCAAGCGCAAATTGCAGACCACCCACGTCGAGCTGTGCCTGAATACTCGCGTCGGTGTCGAGCAACTGGTGGCGGGTGGTTATGACGAGGTGATCCTGGCTACCGGCATCGCGCCACGTACCCCGGCGATCCCGGGCGTCGAAAACCCCAAGGTCTTGAGTTACCTGGACGTGATCCTTGAGCGCAAGCCGGTGGGCAAGCGCGTAGCCGTGATTGGCGCAGGCGGCATCGGCTTTGACGTGTCGGAATTCCTCGTACACCAAGGCGTGTCCACCAGCCTGGCTCGCGAGGCGTTCTGGAAAGAGTGGGGCATCGACACCCAGCTGCAAGCGCGTGGCGGTGTGGCCGGGATCAAGCCCGAGCGCCATGCACCGGCCCGTGAAGTGTTCCTGCTGCAACGCAAGGCCTCCAAGGTCGGCGACGGCCTGGGCAAGACCACCGGCTGGATTCACCGTACCGGCTTGAAGAACAAGCAGGTGCAGATGCTCAACAGTGTCGAGTACTTGAAGATCGATGATCAAGGCTTGCATATCCGTATCGGCGCCGAGGGCGAACCGAAGGTGCTGGCGGTGGACAATATCGTCATCTGCGCGGGCCAGGACCCGCTGCGCGAGCTGCACGACGGCCTGGTCGCCGCCGGCCAGAACGTACACCTGATCGGCGGTGCCGATGTGGCGGCCGAGCTGGATGCCAAGCGCGCCATCAACCAGGGCTCGCGCCTGGCTGCCGAGTTGTAAGACGACGAGAGGGGCGGTGTTAGACTACCGCCCCTTTTTCATTCAGATACCTGCCGATGGGCCCTTTCGATTGGCTGCCTTATGCGCCCCTTGAACCTTTGCAGCTGGATTGGCTGAACGGTGTCGAGCTGGCCGTGCTGCGCCTGGACCGTATCGATCCGCTGATCAGCGGCAACAAGTGGTTCAAGCTAACTGAGCACCTCGCTCAGGCCCGCGCTATCGGCGCCAAAGGGGTAATCAGCCTCGGTGGGGCCTACTCCAATCATCTGCACGCACTGGCGGCGGCGGGCAAGCGCTTTGATTTTCCCACAGTCGGCCTGTTGCGGGGCCATCCTCAAGACACACCCACCGTGCTCGACCTCAAGGCCTTCGGCATGCAACTGCATTGGCTCGGTTATGGCGGCTATCGCGCACGCCACGAGCCGGGCTTTTGGCTGCCTTGGCGCGAACAATATCCCCGCCTCCATCCGGTGCCCGAAGGTGGCGGTGGGCTGGCTGGTGCGCTGGGCTGTGGGGTATTAGTGGCGCAGGCGCGGGCGCAGTTGAGCCACCTCGGGTGGACGGATTACGACGCTTGGTGGTTGGCGGCGGGTACCGGCACGACATTGGCCGGGTTGGTGTTGGCCGAGGCGGGCGCGCATCCGGTGTACGGCGCCCTGGCAGTGCCGGATGACCACGGAGTGGCGCAGAATGTGAGGGCCCTGGTGCAGGGCGGTTATGAACTGCTGGAGGCCAGCCGAGGCGGCTTTGCCAAGGTCGATCCGGTGTTGCTCGAGTTTATCCAGCACACTGAACGGGCCTGCGGTGTGCCACTGGAGCCGCTCTACACCGCCAAGGCGCTGCTGGCATTGAAGCAGCAGATAGAGGCCGGACGCTTTGCTCCCGGCACTCGCCTGATCTTCATCCATACCGGCGGCCTACAAGGCCGCCGAAGTGTGGCGCTCATTTGAAAGGGCTGATAAATCAGGCAATGGGGCATCGGCTGCCTGATGGTTCCCCTCGAACAGAAATATGGCTTTGGATGAAGTTGGCACTCAGGGCGACCACCTCCTTGTATTGCAGGTCTACCGTAATCATGTGATAGCAGTTATTCAACAGCACTTTGGTGACAGGGCCTGCGAGTTTCTGTTCGGTGTAGTCGGCGTTCCACCTGCCGCTGACATCATCCTCGATGGAGTGAATGATCAGGGCGGGCGCTTTAATCGACGGCATACTCCGTTTCACTCGAGTCGTCAGTTTATGCATTTGCCGCAGACTCTTGCCAGACATGCTCAGCAAGCCTGCTGCACTGCTTTCACCCATTTTCATCTGCCGTTCGACAATGGCTCGCAGCCGCGTGTTTTTAATACCGTATGGCGGCCGCTCATTGAATACGCAAAAGTCCAACACAAAGGGAATTCGAGTCACCCAAGGCACTAATCGTGTGACAGGTGAGGCGTTCCAGCCATCGTTACGTAAAGTCAGGGAGTATAACAACAGCCCGGCGACTTGGCCCGGGTGTTCGGCGGCCACGTACATCGACATTACCGCGCCCATGGACAAGCCACCGACAAACACCTGCTCGTGGCGTTGCCTGACCTGTACGAAGGTCTTGCGCACGCCTTCGTACCAGTCCAGCCAACCGGTGGCTTGCAGGTCGCTGTTGTCGCCGCAGTGCCCGGCCAACGTCGGCACATACACCGTGCAGTTACCCGCCTTGGCCAGGCCCTTGGCAACCTGGCGCAATTCCGTCGGGGTGCCGGTCAGGCCATGGATCAACAGGATCCCGACCGGACCTTCACCGAGTACGAAACCGGCATCGCCTTCACCAAGGTCAATACCGTGCGCACTCACCGCTGGGTCGCTCGCACCAGCAACTGCTCGAGCAGCTTGAGGCCCAGGTCGATTTCCGGGTAGCTGATTTCCAGGGACGGGGCCAGGGTGATCACGTTCTTGTAGTAACCGCCTACGTCGAGGATCAACCCCAGTTTCTGGCCGTCTACGACCATGTCGCCTTTCATGCCTTCTTCGACCATGTAATCCAGGGTCGCCTTGTCCGGTGTGAAGCCGTCCGGCCCACAGATTTCGCAGCGCAGCGCCAGGCCCAGGCCATCGACGTCGCCAATGACGGGGAAGCGTTTCTGCAGGTCTTGCAAGCCTTCCAGGAAGTATTTGCCCTTGGCCATGACCATCGCGCCGTAGTCGACTTCGCTGGTCATCTTCAACATCTCCAGGCCCACCGCCGTACCCAGTGGGTTGGAGGCGAAGGTGGAGTGAGTGGACCCTGGCGGGAAAATCTTCGGGTTGATCAACTCTTCACGGGCCCAGATGCCGCCCAGTGGGTTGAGGCCATTGGTCAGCGCCTTGCCGAACACGATCACGTCCGGTTGTACGTCGAAGTGTTCGATCGACCACAGCTTGCCGGTGCGATAGAAGCCCATCTGGATTTCGTCCGATACCATCAGGATGCCGTGCTGGTCCAGCACATGCTTGAGTTCGCGGTAGAAGTTCATCGGCGGGATCACGTAGCCGCCGGTGCCCTGGATCGGCTCGACGTAGAACGCAGCGTATTCGCTCTGGCCGACTTTCGGGTCCCACACGCCGTTGTATTCGGTCTCGAACAGACGGGCAAATTGCTGCACGCAGTGGCTGCCGTACTCTTCCTTGGTCATGCCTTTCGGGCCACGGAAGTGGTATGGAAACGGGATAAATTGCGCACGCTCGCCGAAGTGGCCGTAGCGACGACGGTAGCGGTAGCTGGAGGTGATCGACGACGCGCCGAGGGTACGCCCGTGGTAGCCGCCTTCGAAGGCGAACATCAGGCTCTTGCCGTTGGTGGCGTTACGTACCACTTTCAGGGAGTCTTCGATGGACTGCGAACCGCCGACGTTGAAGTGCACGCGACCGTCGAGACCGAACTTGTTCTTGGCGTCGACCGCGATCATTTCCGACAGCTCGATCTTGCCTTTGTGCAGGTACTGGCTGGCGATTTGCGGCAGGGTGTCGATCTGCTTTTTCAGCGCGTTGTTCAGGCGCGGGTTGGCATAGCCGAAGTTGACCGCCGAGTACCACATTTGCAGGTCGAGGTAGGCCTGGTCTTCGGTGTCCCAAACATAAGAGCCTTCGCAGCGACTGAAAATACGCGGCGGCTCGATGTAGTGAACGGTGTCGCCGTAGGAGCAGTACTTGGCTTCTTTATCCAGCAGAACCTGGTCTTCGGCGGTAGCGATACGGATATCAGACATGATGGAAGAGTTCCTGATTGTCAGCAGAGGTATTGAAGGTGGTGGCGTTGGCGGCGATGCCCTGTGGCAGCTTGGCCAGCAATGCAGGCACTTCGGCGAAGGTGTCGAAGCGCGCGTGAGGAATCTGGTTGGCGACGCAATATTCGGCGAGGCTGCCTTTGGCGAACACGAAGTCCGCGGTGGAGGCCACGCACATGTCCGATTTGCCGTCGCCGATCACCAGCACGCGCTTGTTGCGCGGGGTGGATTTGCACTTGCAGTTGCCGGACGCGGCGCGGCACGCATCGCTGGCATAGGGGTAGTCGATGCGCCAGCTGTTGTGGTCAACCTGGCGCAGGCGGTTGGCGAGAATCGGCAGCAGGGTCACGTAGTGGCGGGACAAGATGCGGGCGATGCCTTGTTCGATGCCGTCGCTGACCACTTCGATGGAAGCACCCAGGCCCATGACGTGATCGACGAAATCCGGAAAGTCCGGGTCGATCTCGACGCTGTCGAAATACGCCAGCAGTTCACTTGGGGTAGCCTTGATCAGCGCCAGTTGGCGGCTCAGGCATTCGCGTGAACCGATATGCCCATCCAGCCATTCCTGCTCAATGGTTTCCCACTCGGGGCCGGCGAAGCGTTGGAGGACGTTGTCGATGACATCCGTGGGGGTAATGGTCCCGTCGAAGTCACACAGCACATACCACTGGCTGAAAGTCGGAGGTGCTGTAGCGACCCCCTGATCCCCGCAAGCGTGCTGGCGACCGTTACTTGAGGCACCTTCCATAAAAATCCCATTCAGTTCGTTGTCAGACGCGAGTGTCCAATTGCTGGAGCACTGCTGTGCGACAAAACATTACGGGTTTTTTCTGGTGGATGTCGTAGGAGTAATCCCAAGTGAAAAGCGTTAAATCGAAACTATAAGTAGAAAATGTATAGACGATGTAGGATGGTTTGCCTGGCACGTTTGGAGTGCCAGGCAAAGTCGTTACCTGCCTTTGGGCATCATGCGTAGCGCCGTGTTATCGCGCATCACGTAATGATGAAAAATCCCCGCCAGCGCATGCAGCCCGATCAACCAATAACCGACCTGGGCGAACAGCACATGCCAGCCTTCAATCTCCTCGGCCAACGCCTTGTTTTCTGCGATCAGCGGCGGTAACTCCATCCCATAGAACATCACCGAATGCCCTTTGGCACTGACGATCAACCAACCGGCAATCGGCAAGCCGATCATCAACGCATACAACGCCCAGTGCATCAGCGTCGCCAGCAGGCTCTGCCATGGCGGCGGTGCCGGCACGATCTTCGGCGCCACCCCCAGGCTGCGTGCAAACAGGCGCAGCCACACCAGCACAAACACGGTCAGGCCGAGCATGAAGTGCATTTCGACGATCAACGTGCGCGCACCGCTGCCTTTGGGGAATTGCCCGCGCAGTTCAATGCAGGCGTAGACCACCGCCAGCAGCACCACCATCAACCAGTGCAGCGCAATCGACATGGTGCTGTAGCGTGAATCGGAATTTTTCCACGGCATTGCTGGGTTCCTCTCTCATCAGGGCATACCTCCGTTCTTTGGCGACGGAGTGTGTTAACTGTATGCCCGTTTCAAGCGGTTCGCTCGTTGCAAATGCCGTTGTTTTGATCCTGGTCAGTCGCTCTGCGGCATTTCCCCGCGGGCCAGGCGAGCATTGATCTCAGCGATGACAGTCGGCAGATCGGTGATGGTGTCGATCAGATAATGCGGGCGCGAGCTTTCGAACATCGCTTCGATACGCTGGCGCTCGCTGGCCAGTGTGGCGCTGTCCAGGGCACGGAATTGATCGAAGGTCAGGCCCAGGGCATTGCCCGAGCAGGTCAGCGCCACCGTCCACATGCCGGCGCGACGGCCTTCAAGGATGCCCGGCACAGTGTCGTCGACTTTCACGCAGGCCGCCACATCATCAATGCCCAGGGCGATCACGTTAGCCAGCGCCTGTGCCGGCCACGGGCGGCCGTTGGGCACTTCGTCGGTGGCCACGACATGGTCGGCGACGTAGCCGTTGGTGGCGGCCAGGGCCACGACCTTGTCCATCACTTGCTTGGGATAGCCGGAGCAGGAGCCGATCTTGATCCCTTGCGCCCGCAGCGCTGCAATGGTGTCGAGGGCGCCGGGAATCAGCGCCGAGTGTTCGGCGATCTTCTCGATCTGCAGTGGCATGAAGCGCTGGTAGATGGCGGTCACGTCGTCGTCGGTGGGCGTGCGGCCGAACGCCTTGCGGTAGCGCTCGGCAACTTGCGGCTGGTCGCAGAGGGTGCGGATATGGTCCCACTTGCCCATGCCCATCGGGCCACGGGCTTCCTCGATAGAGACTTGCACGTCGAACTCGGCAAACGCCTCGACAAAGATCTGCGTGGGCGCGAAGGAGCCGAAGTCGACCACGGTGCCGGCCCAGTCGAGGATAACGGCCTGGAGGGTATTGGGGTTTTGATAGTTCATGGTTCAGATCCTGTGGTAATGGGGGAGTCAAATGTCCAACACTTCCATTTCTTGCAGCACCTCGCCGATTGCCTTGACCGCTGCGCGCATGCCGGTCGCGTCGACATGGCCGATGCAGCCCACGCGAAAGGTTTCCACTTGGGTCAGCTTGCCCGGGTAAAGGATGAAGCCCTTGGCCTTGACCCGTTCGTAGAAGTCCTTGAACTGGTAGCGCGGGTCTTGTGGTGCATGGAAGGTGACGATGATCGGCGCCTGGATCGCCGCCGGCAGAAAACTGCGCAGGCCCAGTGCGGCCATGCCATCCAGCAGTGCCTGGCAGTTGTCCGCGTAGCGTTGATGGCGGGCGGGCAGTCCGCCTTCCTCGGCGTATTGCAGCAAGGCCTCATGCAGGGCGGCGACCACGTGGGTCGGCGGGGTGAAGCGCCATTGGCCGGTCTTGGTCATGTAGCTGTGCTGGTCGAACAGGTCCATCGCCAGGGAATGGCAGTTGCCTTGGGCAGCGGCCAGCGCATGTTTTTCTGCGAAGACAAACCCCATGCCCGGCACGCCTTCCAGGCATTTGCCGGAGGCGGCGATCAACGCTTCGAACGGGACTTCGCGGGCATCGATCGGCAGCGCGCCGAAGGAACTCATGGCGTCGATGATCAGGCGTTTGCCGTGGTGTTTGACCACCTGGGCGATCTCCGGCAGCGGGTTGAGAATGCCGGTGCTGGTTTCACAATGAATCAGCGCGACGTGGGTGATGGCGCCGTCAGCGTGCAGCAGGCGATCCACATCGGCAGCGGTGGTGGGCTCGTCTTCGGCGGTTTCAAAGGTGCTGAACGTGCGGCCAAGCACCTCGCAGATCTTCGCCAGGCGCTTGCCATAGGCGCCGTTGATCAGCACCAGCACCTTGCCCTCGCGGGGTACCAGGGTGCCGATGGCGGCTTCGACGGCGAAGGTGCCGCTGCCTTGTAACGGCACGCAATGATGGCTGTCGGCCCCGTTGAGAATCGCCAGCAGCTGCGTGCAAACGCTGGCGGTGAGCTGGTTGAAGCGGTCATCCCATGAGCCCCAATCCACCATCATCGCCTGGCGGGTGCGGTTTGATGTGGTCAGGGGACCAGGGGTCAACAGGATCGGCGCGGCAGTGGTCATCTCAAGTCCTCGCAAGGTATCGGGGTTGAAGCTACGGCGCCTAAATTGCAGTTTGGCTTGTTATCAATCAAATTGTTTGTTGTTATGCGAGCTATCAGTGAGGCCGATAACTATGAACCTGTTCCAACTACGTGCATTCGATGCGGTGGCCCGCGAGGGCAGTTTTACCCGGGCAGCGGCTCGGCTGTTTATCAGCCAGCCGGCTGTGACCGGGCATATCAAGGCGTTGGAGGAGCACTACCAGATCCCGTTGCTGCGCCGTACCGCCCGGCGCGTGGAGTTGACCGAGGAGGGCGCGCGCCTGGCGGCCATTACCCGGGCGATCTTCGGTTTGGTGGACGAGGCGCAGACCATGCTGGAGGCCAACCGCCAGTTGCTCACTGGACGCCTGGAAGTGGCCGCCGATGGCCCGCACTTGGTGATGCCGATGATCGCCAGCCTGCGCTCGCGCTACCCGGGCATTACCGTGAACCTGCGCTTGGGCAATGCCCAGGAAGCCTTGGCGGCGCTGCTGTCCGAACATGCGGACGTGGCGGTGCTCACCGAGGTGGAACCGCGCAATGGCCTGCACTTGCAGCCTTTGGACGAGTCACGGATTTGCGCGCTGGTGCCGGCTGCGCATCCGTGGGCAAACCAGCCCGAAGGCATTCAACTGACGCACTTGCACGAGGTGATCATGGTGCTGCGCGAGCCCAGCTCCATCACCCGGCGCACCTTTGACGACGCCTGCCTGGCGGCGCATGTGCAGCCCAAGGTGCTGCTGGAGTTGGACAGCCGTGAAGCCGTGACCGAAGCGGTCGCGGCAGAGTTGGGCGTGGGTGTGGTGTCGTCGATGGAAGTCAGCCCGGACCCGCGTGTGCAAGCCGTGCCGATCCTGGGCGATGGGTTGCTCAACCGGCATATGCTCGGGTGCATGGAGCGGCGCCGCTCGCTGCGCTTGATTCAGGCATTTTTCGAATTGGCGTGAAGGCTCTCACGCACGATTTCCAAAAAGGTTGCCACCACCCGGCGTGAGCTCTGTTCCTTCAGGCACACCAGGGTTTCCTTCATGCGCTGGGTGCAATCGCGAATCGGCATGGCGTACACCCGTGCGTCGGCGCCGAACTCAGCCGCCGACACCACGCCCACGCCAATGCCCACCACCACCGCCTCGCGGGCGGCTTCGCGGCCTTCCACCTGGATCGCCGGGCGAATGCGCAGGCCGGCCTGGCTCATTTCCTGCTCCAGGGTCTGACGGGTGACGGAGCCGATTTCGCGCAATACCAAGGGTGTGTCGTCGAGGTCGGCCAGGCAGATCGACTCGCGTCCGGCCCAAGGGTGGTTGCGTGCGACAAACGCCAGAAGTTGGTCGTCGGGCAAGGGCAGCGACACCAGGCGCGCATCGTCGACATCGCGCCCCAGCAGCGCCAGGTCAGCCTGATAGTTGTACAGGCGAAACAATGATTCATCGGTGTTGCCGGTTTCGATCTTCACGCTGATTCCGGGGTACAGCTGGCAGAAGCGCGCAATCTGCGGCAGAACATGCACCGGGGCATCCACCGCCAGGGTGAGGGTGCCGGTAAGCAGGGCGCGGGAGTCCTGCAACAATTCCTCGGCTTCGGCCTCAATCACAAACAGACGTTGAGTGATGCCCAGCAGGCGTTCACCGAGGTCGGTCAGGCGTACCGAGCGCTTGTTGCGGTGAAACAGCAATACGCCGAAGCGCTCTTCGAGTTTGCGTACCTGGTCGGAAATTGCTGGCTGGGTCAGGAACAGCCGCTCGGCGGCACCGGTAAAACTGCCGTGGACGGCCACCGCGTGGAAGGCCTTGAGCTGGGCGTGGGAAACCGACATGGCGCATCCTCTTACAAGCTGGACTTATATTTGAAATACGATAAATCGATTTTACCTATTAGTCAGCCATTGCTTTGATGCACCTCAGTCGCCGTAGGTTGAGTCCTACAACCTCGGTGGCCATGGGCGCAGGCATACCGCACCCATCTGACCAATGTTGCGCCCCCTACGGCCCGGCATTGCAGTGCTCAACCATAAAAACAACAGGCGTTTTCTTTCGATTCTGCCGGCACACTCACACCTGAGGTCAGAACCACCATGAATATCCCTATGGGTAGCATCAAGCGTTGGCGCGTGCAGATTTTCGCCATCACCTGGCTGGCGTACGCCGCTTTCTATTTCACTCGCAAGGCATTTTCGGTAGCGAAGCTGGGGATCGGTGACGACCCGGGTTTCCCCCTCGATAAAATGATGATGGCCAACCTGGATGGCCTCTACCTCGCCGCGTACGCCGTGGGCCAGTTCACCTGGGGCATGCTCGCCGACCGCTTCGGGCCACGGGTGGTGGTGCTCGGCGGCTTGCTGGTTTCCGCCGCCGCGGCGCTGGTGATGGGCACGTTCGCCACCTTGCCGATCTTCGTCACCTGCATGTTGATCCAGGGCTTGGCGCAATCCACCGGTTGGTCGGGGTTGTGCAAGAACCTTGGCAGTTTCTTTCCCGCCCAGCAGCGGGGGCGGGTGTTGGGGCTGTGGAGTTCGTGCTACGCCTTTGGCGGCTTGGTTGCTTCGCCGTTTGCCGGCTGGTGGGCGTATACGCTGATCGGCAGCTGGCACGCGGCGTTTATCTCCAGTGCCGCGGTGGTGGCGGTAGTGGCCGTGCTGTTCTTTATGTTCCAGCGCAATACCCCGCAGGATGTAGGCTTGCCGGCGGTGGAGCCCGAGCCGGTCTTGAGCGCCGAAGAGGCTGCTGCTCAAAAGCGCATCAGCGTGCTCGAACCATTGCGCGCAATCCTGCGCAACCGCACGGTGTTGACTCTGGGGCTGGCGTACTTCCTGCTCAAGCCGGCGCGCTACGCGATCCTGTTGTGGGGCCCGGTGATCGTCTACGAGCAGATGCCGTCGGTGGGCAAGGTCGGCGCGGCCATCGTGCCTACCGCGTTTGAGCTGGCCGGCTTGCTCGGGCCGGTGCTGATCGGCCTGGCCTCCGACAAACTGTTCGGCGCCCGGCGCATGCCCGCCTGTGTGCTCAGCCTGCTGGCGCTGACCGTAGCCTTGGCGTTGTTCATGGGCGCGCTGCACACCGGCAGCGTGGTGCTGGTGATGGCCTTGCTGTTTGTGATGGGCCTGACCCTGTACGGCCCTGATTCGATGATCAGCAGCACGGCGGCCATCGACTTCGGCACGGCCAAGGCCGGCGCCACGGCGGCAGGTTTCGTCAATGGTTGCGGTTCAGTGGGGGCGATCCTTGGCGGTTTGCTGCCGGGCTACTTCGATACTGTCACGGTATTTATCGTCTTTGCCGGCGCGGCGCTGTTTTCGTCGCTGGTGCTGATGCCCTACTGGAACGCCAGGCCTGCGGTACTGGCCCAGGTCGGGGACTTCGTCGTCGATCGCAACGTCACGATCAAACCCCTGCGCACCTGAGGCACCTGGCCGGTTTTTTGGTGGATTAGAGTGTTTTTGCGCTATAAACTCTGCCCCCAAAGCGCCGGCCAGTAGACGTTTCGGCGCCATGGATAGTAGAGAGTGAGTCATGGGCGCACAGTGGAAAGTCAAACATAAAGAAGCGGCAGCCAATGCCAAGGGCAAGATCTTCGGCAAGCTGGTGAAAGAAATCACCATCGCCGCCCGTAACGGTGCCGATACCGCGACCAACGCGCACTTGCGCCTGGTGGTGGAGCAGGCCAAGAAAGCCTCGATGCCCAAGGAAACCCTGGACCGCGCGATCAAGAAGGGCGCTGGTCTGCTCGGTGAAACCGTGCAGTACCATCGCGTGACCTACGAAGGGTTTGCCCCGCACCAGGTGCCGTTGATCGTCGAGTGCGTGACCGACAACATCAACCGCACCGTGGCGGAAATCCGCGTGGCATTCCGCAAGGGCCAACTGGGCGCTTCCGGCTCGGTGGCCTGGGACTTCAACCATGTCGGCCTGATCGAAGCCTCGCCGGATACCCCGGACGCGGATCCGGAAATGGCCGCCATCGAAGCCGGCGCCCAGGACTTCGAAGACGGTGAAGAAGAGGGCACCACCTTGTTCATCACCGAAACCACCGACCTGGATGCCGTGCAAAAGGCCTTGCCGGAACAGGGTTTCACCGTGCTGTCGGCCAAATTGGGCTACCTCTCGAAGAACCCGGTCAGTGGCTTGACGGATGAGCAGATGGCCGAAGTCGAGGCGTTCCTGGAAGGCCTGGACAACCATGATGATGTGCAGGATATGTTTGTCGGCCTGGCTGGCTGATGTTTATCTGAGTACACGCTGTCAACATGTGGGAGCGGGCTTGCTCGCGAATGCGGTGTATCAGCCAATAAATACCTGGCTGAAGGACCGCATTCGCGAGCAAGCCCGCTCCCACATTGGTTTAGTGGCGCTGCATGGATTTAAGCAGGACCTCAATTTCCTCAAAGCCCGGTCGGGCCAGTACATTCGCCTGACAGCAGCGTTGTTGCAGTGCCTGCAAAGTGTCTTCACTGGCCTCAACCCGCTCCAACAACTCCCCCAGCAACACCCCGAACGCACGCACTTCAATACGCTGCAACGCCCGGGTTTCCAGGGTGTCCGCCGTGGCATGGAATGACGCTGCGCCAAAGTCTCCCAGCCAGCAATCACCCGCTGCGTTCCACAAAATATTGTGACCATACAGGTCACCATGGGTAATGCCGTGCCGATGCAGGTGCGCCGCCACCGAAGCGATTCCACGTGCCATGCGCAATGCCACGTCCAGGCTGAAACGGGTGCCGGGTTCGTAGGTATCCCGTGTGCACGACGCCAGGCTGGGCAGGGCCGCGAGGTTGCGATAACTCGGGTCGATCAGGTCCATTACCAGGGCGGCCTGGCTGTCGGGATGGCCGATGACGCGTCCTTGCACCTTGATCAGGTTGGGATGCAGCCCGGCGGCAATGCAGGCTTGCATTTCATGCAGCGGTGACCCGTCGCTGGTGATAGTGCCTTTGTATAGCTTGACCGCGACCGGCAGCGCCTGGGGTTTCCAGATTGCTTTGTGAATGATCCCGGAAGCGCCTTCGCCCAATACTTCTCCCAGTTCTAGTTCAGACCAGGGAATGTTCGGCGTCCCATCATCGCCCGTCACTGTCACCGCCATTTCCACCGGGTTGCCGGCGTAGGCCAGCCACGTCAGGCTCGGCAGCGTCAGCAACCAATCCGGCAGGTGTGTAAGGCGATTGGAGGCGATGCGGATCAGCTCCAGGTTTTTGCATTGGGCCAGGCTATGCGGCAGGTGCGTCAGTTGGTTACCGGCCAGCATCAGTTTTTGTAGTAACGGGCGCTGGCCCAGTTCATCGGGCAATTGGCTGATGCAGTTATCGGTGAGGATCAGCCAGCGTAACTGGGGCGGCAGGGCGGCGGCGGGCACGTGGGTGATTCGGTTGGCCTTGAAGCCGATCATGCTCAGCTTCGCGCACTGGCCCAGGCACTCCGGTAGCTCGGTAAAGGCGTTGTCCGAGCAGAACAGCACGCGTAAGTGCGTCAGGCGATGCAGGTCGGCGGGCAAGCTGGTCAGGGCGTTGCCCGTGAGGTTGAGGATTTCCAGGGAGTCGGCCAGCTCGAAGATTTCCCGGGGAAATTCGGTCAGCCCGCAGGCCAGGTCCAGGCGCGTGGCGCCGGCCAATTGGCCGGCCTTGAGTTGGGCGAGGGTATTCATGAACAGCGCGGCACTCGGATGGGGGGCGTAAAAGGCGCTCATGATACCGGGTCGGGGGCGCTTTGCGCGCAGGGTGTTTGCAACTGGCGCAGGCGGCTGGCGGTGCGGGCGAGGTCGATGGCCTGGCCTTCCAGGCATTTATCCAAGGGCTGGTGGCCGATGAGCGTCAGGCGTTTGTCCTGGTCGTAGAGCACGTCCACCAGGTTGATGAAACGCTGCTGCACGGCAATTGGGCATTCGGCCAGATGCGGCAAGCCGTCGATGATCCAGTGGTCGAAATCCTCGCACAGCAGCAGGTAATCCATGACCGCCGTGAGCTGCTCGCACAGGTCGTTGAAGGTGAACACGATGGTTTGCGCCTGATGGCCGCGGCACAGCAGCTGCCGAGTGCCGACCGTCAGGGGCTGCGCCGGGCAATCCGTGGTGGGCAGCCCGAGGCTTTCACGCTGGCTCGGCGTACCGGGCCACACATACTGGCCGCTGGTGAAACGCTGTTGTGCGTGGGCCTGGGGCAGGCTGCGAAAGTCCTGGGGCGAGCTGACCTCCAGCACGTCCATGCGCGCAGCAATCAGGTCGATCACCGGTTTGAATCGTTCGTGGTACAGCGGGTTGGGCAGCAACCCTTCGGGCGGATAGTTGGAGGTCACCAGCACCAGCACGCCGCGTTGGAAAAGCGCCTTGAACAAACGGCTGATGAGCATCGCATCGCCGATATCGTGGACGTGGAATTCGTCGAAGCACAGCACGCGGCAGCCCGCCAGCAGCTGATCCAGGGTGACGGCCAGGGCGTCGCCATGCCCGCAGTGCAGGAACATGCCTTGGTGCAGGCGGGCGAAGAAATCGTGAAAGTGCACGCGTTGCTTTTCGGCAATGGGCAGGGCCTTGAAGAACCCGTCCAGCAGCCAGCTTTTGCCGCGTCCCACCGGGCCGTGCAAGTACAGGCTGCGGGTGGCTTGGCCGTTGAGCAGGCGCTGTGCCTGGCGATTCAGGGCGGTAATCGCCCGCATTTGCCCATCACTGAGGGTGTAGCCCTGTTGCTCGGCCTTTCTTTGGAAATACGCCGGGACAGGCGAGGCGTCCGAGACGCTGGATGGTTTCGCGAACAGGCGCTGGAGCAGGGAAAGCACGGCCAATGGAGTCACTCTGTGCTGCGGTGGTCGCTTACTTTAGGGCGCCCGCCTTGATTTGACCAATAGGGACGGGGCGGCCAACTGGCTCGAAAACCTAATGCTGGACGTTGGTTTCTAGAACTTCATCAACCCCGTGGTGGGCTGGTCCACCGGGCTGACCATCGCGTAGTTGTAGCCGCCGCCTGACCAGTACTGGGCCTGCAAGCCATCGGCGCTGCGGCTGCCCCGGGGCAGGAAACCGTTGTTCGGGCCTGGCGGCCGGATATAGAAGCTGATACGCCGGCCTTGCGGGTCTTGGTACAGCACCATGGCTGCCGCGCCCTGGTCGGTGGTGAGCAGGCGCCCGCTGACCGGCTTGAACCCCGCCTGGCTCAGGTCGGGCAGGCGGTGGGCCTGATTGAAATAGCGGTCGAGCCAGGCCTGCATATTGCCGCTGCCCTCGGCACTGAAGTCGGCGGGCATGATGCCGTCCTGGGCAAACAGGCGGTAGGCCTGCATGGCATCGGTCATTGGCAATAGCGGCGGCTGGGTGGCTTCGCGGGCCTGCCAGCCGCCTATCCCGCCGAGGCTCACGGCAATCAGCAGCAGCGCCGCGGTGGCGAAGTGGCGGCGGGACTGACGCTTGATACGCTGGCGAATCAGCGCCGGGTCCAGTGCCGGGTTGTCCGGCTGTTGCAGGGCGCCGCTTAAAGATGCACGCAATAATTGCGCATCCTGTTGCCAGGCATGCACCTGCGCCGCCACCTCGGGGTGGCTGGCGAGCCAGGTTTCAAGCACACGGCGGTCATTTTCCAGTAATTGGTGATCGACGTAGGCATGCAAGTCGCGTTCGCTGGGGGGCAGGCTGATCATTTGAGTCTCCGCAGGGCTGGGCCGGCAATTTCGCCATCGCTGAGTTGACGCAACGCTTGGCGTGCGCGGGACAGGCGTGACATCACAGTGCCGATGGGCACGTCGAGGATGTCGGCCACGGCCTTGTAGCTCAAGCCTTCGACGGACACCCACAGCAGCAGGGCACGCTGTTCGGCGTTGAGCTGGTCGAAGGCTTGCAGGGTGGATTGGGCCATCACCGTGCGCTCCACCGAAGGCTGCGCGTCATCGCGGCCGGTGAAGAACTCGAGCATGCGCGCATAGCGTCGGCTGCGGCGGTGGGCGTCGAGGAACTGCCGGTAGAGGATCGAGAACAGCCAGGCGCGCAGGTCACCTTCCAGACGTTTATCGGCCCAGGCGATGATCGCCCGTTCCAGGGTGGCCTGCACCAGGTCGTCGGCGCTGCTGGTGTTGCGCGTCAGCGACACGGCAAAACGCCGCAACCTGGGGATGAGTTCACGTAACTGTTCGTCGAGTTCATGCATGGGACGAGTCTACTCACTTGTGTTGAGGTAGACGTCGGTCTCTGTAGGTTATTCCATTCACTCTGCAAAGAAACCTCTTCGGGCATGAGTGGGAAGCTTCTGCATAGTTTGAGAGGCTGTAATCTCGTGCGCAGTCCCCTATCCACCCTTGTATCTGTCGGTATTCAGCCGGCAGGCCAATAGTGAGAGGGTGCTCATGACGTACTCACCGAGCGATAAACAGTTTTTTTCCAGCGCCTCGCTGGCTCATTTACCTGCCGCGCAGCGAGTTTTATTTGAGCAATGGGGCTGCG
The DNA here is from genome assembly GCF_001439685.1 of Pseudomonas libanensis. GTDB lineage: Bacteria > Pseudomonadota > Gammaproteobacteria > Pseudomonadales > Pseudomonadaceae > Aquipseudomonas > Aquipseudomonas libanensis. The sequence continues at coordinate 20,275 of NZ_JYLH01000012.1, read as the reverse complement.
GTCCTTCAGCGCGGCCCCCCTACGGCAACGTACACCACGCCATCGAAGCGCAAGCGAAGTTGGCGCCTCACGCCACAGCGGCAGTATGCGCGGGCCAACGTATCAGCTATGAGCAGCTCAACCGACAAGCCAACCGTTTGGCTGTGTACCTGCTTGCAAAGGGTGTGAAGCGGGGTGACACGGTGGGGTTGTTCGTCGAACGTTCGATTCCGATGCTGGTCGGGCTTTTGGCGGTGTTGAAGATAGGCGCCGCGTATGTTCCACAGGACGCCAGAATCGTGCCCACCCTGCAGTTGGGCATGGTCCTGGCGTCGTTGTCCAGTCCGGTCATTCTGACTTTGTCGAACTTGCTGGAGCACATTCCGGCAGACGCGGCCTCCCGCTGCCTGTGTCTGGACACGTTCATTGCACAAGCCCCTTGGGTGGCAGAGGACAATGATTGCGTGTTCGCCGAGGTCAAACCGGATGACCTGTGTTTTGTGCTGTTCACGTCCGGAACCACCGGGCGTCCCAACGGCGTGTGTGTCAGCCACCGCAACGTGTGCAACATTCTGTTGACCCAACCTGGGCAGATGGGAATGGCACCGGATCGTACCGTTGGGCAGATCCTCAACATCGGCTTTGATATGGCTGCCTGGGAAATACTCGGTTGCCTGGCGCATGGCGCGACCTTGCTGATTCGCGGCAAAGATATCGCGCAGACAGCCGCCCAGTGCAATGTGTTGATCGCAACGCCGTCGATACTGGCCACCCTTGACCCTCGGCAATGTCCCGACCTCAAGTTCATTGCCGTGGCGGGGGAGGCCTGCTCCCAAGCGCTGGCAGACCGTTGGGCCGAGCACTGTACGTTCTACAACGGGTGCGGGCCCACCGAAACCACTATCGTTAACACCTTGCACCTGCATGTTCCTGGCACGCCATTGACTATCGGCAGGCCAACGCCCAATAACACCGTTTATGTACTCGACTACCAGGGGCGTGCCTGCGTATTGGGTGAAATGGGCGAGATGTGGGCCGGTGGTGCGGGGGTGACGGCGGGCTATCTGAACAACAGGGCATTGACCTTGGACCGGTACCGCCCGGATCCCTTTCGCGGCGGTGATGCCCTGATGTTCCGTACGCGAGACCTTGGGCGCTGGGTATCTGACGGGCAACTCGAACATCTGGGCCGCGTGGATGATCAGGTGAAGGTTCGCGGTTTTCGCGTAGAACTGGACGCTGTGTCGGCAGCTTTGGAGGCTGGTGCGAACTGCATCCGCGCGGTCACGTTGAAGCTGGACAATCGTACGTTGGTGGCCTTCGTCTCCCCAGCCAGCGCTGACATAGAGGCTTGTCGGTTGGCCTGTCAACAGCGCCTGGCCTACTACTGCGTGCCACAGTTCATCTACGCGGTGGAGGACTTTCCTCTGACCGCCAGGGGCAAGATCGACAAGGCATTGTTGCTGCAAGTGGCCCAGGACGCCCAGATAGCGGCGCAAGCGGTTGCGACCGAGGAGCCCGGTCATGATTGATGCGCTGACCCGTACCGTTGTACCGCCCAAGCCGGCACTTTGGCGACGCTGGGCTTCACTGCCGATGTTTTCTTATTACAACCGCCTGGCGTCAGGGGTTCTGATCGGCAACGCGGTGTTTGTGCTGTTGGCTGTGGACCTGGAGGCCATTGCGGTACAGACCCTATCGGACATGGTGCTGATAAACCTGTCGGTTGCCATCCTGATTCGCCAGCAATACCTGATCAATGGCCTGTTTTGGCTGGCGACGCGGATACCGCGCACATGGCCGCTCGGAGTGCGCCGCAGCGCAGCCAAGGTGTACCACTTCGGAGGGCTGCACAGTGGCGCAGCCTTGGCGGCCACGGGGTGGTTTGCGGGCCTGGTCGGCGTGCAGGTCACGCGTTATCTGCAGCAACCTGACAGTGTTTCGGCAGGTTCGCTCGGGATCAACGTTGTGCTGCTCAGCGTGTTGCTGTTCATGGTGGTTATGGCTCAACCACGCATTCGAAGCCGCTTTCACAACGGGTTTGAACGGGTTCATCGGTTCGCCGGTTGGAGCGCGTTGCTGTTGTTCTGGTGGCAAACGTTGTTGACCACATCGAACCTGCCGCACAACCTCTCGTTCTGGGTGCTGGTCCTGCTGACCTTGAGCATCCTGCTGCCCTGGTTGCGGCTGCGCAAGGTAGTCGTGGAACACACGCGACCTTCCGCGCATGCCGTGATTACACGCTTGAGCCATACCTCGCCATTCGCCGGTTCATCCAGCTCAATCAGCCGCAGCCCGCTGCTGGAGTGGCACTCCTTTGCCAATATTTGCGCGCCAGGCGAGGCGGGGTTTCGCCTGATCATCTCCCGTGCAGGTGATTGGACCGGGCAATTTATTGAGGACTTGCCGCGCTACGTATGGGTCAAGGGCATTACCACGGCCGGCGTTGCCAATGTAGAAACCCTGTTCAAGTCTGTGGTGTACATCGCCACAGGTAGCGGTATTGGGCCTGTCATGCCACACCTGCTCGCGGCTCAGGTACCGATTCAGTTGATCTGGTCCACGCGCAGCCCGAGGAAGACCTACGGCGATGAACTGGTTGAGGAAATTCTGCGGGCCCAGCCACAGGCATTGATCTGGGACACCGATGAGCGCGGTAAGCCGGACCTGGTGCAGTTGGCCTATGGCGCGGTGCAAGCCTGTGGCGCCGAAGCCGTGATTTGTATTGCCAACCAGGCGTTGACTCAGCGCGTGGTGCAAGAGCTGGAAGCCCGGGGGATTCCCGCCTATGGCGCAATCTGGGATTCCTGAGACGGCCTTAAGTATGAGCGACACCTATTACATCACTGGAGATGCCTATGAACATTTTAGTGGAACGTCATGATCGGGTGGTCTTGATCAAACTCAACCGCCCTGAAGCCAAAAACGCGCTGAGCTCGGCGATGATGACGGAATTGATCGGCCAGTTGGCTGTATTGGACCAAGACCTGGGGGTGGGGTGTTTTGTCATTACGGGGACCCCTGAGTTTTTTGCGGCGGGGGCCGATATCAAAGAGATGAACGGTAAGTCCTATCTGGACATGCTCAACGAAGACTACTTCGCCGGTTGGGAGGGCTTCACTCGTTTGCGCACACCCACGATTGCCGCAGTGACAGGTTATGCGTTCGGCGGGGGCTGTGAACTGGCGATGATGTGCGACATGATTTTCGCCGCTGATACCGCCACCTTTGCCCAGCCAGAAATCAGGTTGGGCGTTATTCCGGGCATGGGGGCGACCCAACGTTTAACGGGCTTGATCGGCAAGGCCAAGGCCATGGACCTGGTATTGACGGGGCGGGCGATGACCGCCCAGGAAGCCGAGCAGGCAGGGTTGGTGTCTCGCGTTTACCCGGCGGCGAACCTACTGGATGAGGTACTGGCAGTGGCGGCACAAATTGCCTCCTTTTCTCGAACGGCCACCCGCGCGGCACGGGAGGCGGTGGAACAATCCCTGGAGGTCGGATTGCACGAAGGGGTGCGTCATGAGCGTAGGTTGTTCCATGGCCTGTTCGCCACGCCTGATCAGCAAGAAGGCATGCAGGCATTTCTTCACAAACGACAGCCATTGTTTAACCAGCCCTAGGGCAGGAGAGGATCTTTCTGTGCCTCTGCTACAAAAAAACTACAGTGAAGGGGGAATAAGCCTGCGTGAGATTCGTCTCATGACACTTTTCCCCTGTGGCCACGGGCCCTGGAGTTTTTTATGGTTGATCACTCTTTACCGCCGCGTCCGCCTCTTGGTACTACAAGTGTGCTCGTCAGGCTGGCGTGTATAGGGGGCGTGGTGGCGGTGGTGGTGGGGGCATTTGCCTACGTCAACGGCACCCTCGACCCACAACGCCTGCGGCCAAAGACCTTGGTCAACGCCCTGGAAGCCAATAACGGCGTGCACCCCGGCTTTCGCCGTAACCACGCCAAGGGCGTGTGCGTGGCCGGTTACTTCGAGAGCAGTGCCGAGGCGCGTGCGTACTCCAGTGCCCAAGTGTTCAGCGCGGACAAGACCCCGGTCATCGGCCGCTTTGCCTTGCCCAGCGGCAACCCTTATGCACCGGACAGCAGTGTGCCGATCCGCAGTTTTGCCGTGCAATTCGGCCAAGCCAACGGCCAGCAGTGGCGTACCGGGATGAACAGCATGCCGGTGTTCCCGGTGGGCACTCCCGAGGCTTTCTACCAACTGCTTAAGGCGGGCGCGCCCGATCCGGCCACTGGCAAGCCGAACCCGGCCAATATGCCGGCATTTTTTGCCGCGCACCCGGAGACGGCGCCGTTCCTGGCGTGGGTCAAGACCGCCAAACCATCGGCCAGTTACGCGACTGAAACCTATAACGGCATCAATGCGTTTTACCTGGTGAGCGCCGATGGCAAACGCCAGGCCGTGCGGTGGGGCGTGGTGCCGCTCAGCCAGGACGCACCGGGCGATACCGCGCCGGGTGGCGCCGATTTCCTCGAGAAAGATCTGGTGCAACGCCTCGCAGCGGGGCCGTTGCGTTGGCAATTGAACATGACCCTGGCCAACCCCGGTGACCCGCTGGATGACGCGAGCAAGACCTGGGCCGGCGAGCACAGGGTGCTGAACGCCGGCACCCTGGTGCTGCAAAGCAGCCAGCCACAGGCAGACGGTGATTGCCGCGATATCAACTTTGACCCGCTGATTTTGCCCAGCGGCATCGAGGCCTCCAATGACCCGTTGCTGGCTGCCCGCTCCGCCGCGTATGCCAGTTCGTACCTGCGCCGCGCCGGTGAAGTCAGCCCGTTGCACAGCGCCCCCCAGGAGTCGCAGCCATGAATGCCCAGCCCCGCTTTTTTGCCCCCCTGGCACGTCTGCTGCACTGGCTGATGGCGCTGATGATCATTGCCATGCTGTTTATCGGCGCGGGGTTGGCCGCGTCAGTATCTGAGCGCCATGAGTGGTTGATCCACCTGCACAAGCCGCTGGGGATCGCGATCCTGGCCCTGGTGATCGTGCGGTTGGTGGTGCGCTTTTGCACACGACAGCCGCCGCTGCCAGCGGATTTGCCCGCGTGGCAAGTCCTGGCGGCCAAGGCTTCCCATGTGCTGCTGTATGCGTTGATGCTGGTGTTGCCGCTGCTGGGCTGGGCGATGATTTCGGCCGCCGGTGATCCGGTGATGCTCAGCAGTAGCGTGCAACTGCCCGCGCTGGTGGGGGCGAATGCGCCGTTGTTTGCGCTGTTGCGCAAGGCTCACGGCTATCTCGCCTACCTGTTGTTTCTCACGGTACTGGTGCACTTGGCGGCGGCGTTGATCCACGGTTTGATCCGCCGCGATGGTGTCTTGCAAAGCATGACCGGCACCAAGGGCTGATGGCTTTTGTGGCGAGCAAGCTCGCCACACGTGCTTAACGCAACAGGCCGACGATATCAGCGACGCTGCTCAAGACGTCCTTGCCCAGCTGTTTCGAGCGATCGCCTGACCAACCGGTGCGCAGGTTGGGTGCGTCGTCGTTGTCCTTGAAGGGCATCTCCAGGGTCAGGGACAGGCAGTCATACTTCTCACCAACCGCGTTGCAGGCCAAGGTCATGTTGGCTTCGCCCGGCAGGTCGCGGGTGTAGCCGTGGGTGGTCTGGAAGTCCCGGGTCAGGTGGCTCAGATGGCGGCGGAAGTGTTTTTCCAGGGCTTCGATGCGCGGTGTGTAGCCGGGGTTGCCTTCGCAGCCAGCGGTGAAGACATAGGGGATCTCTTCGTCGCCGTGGATATCAAGGAACAGGTCCACGCCGTATTTTTCCATCTGTTGCTGGACGAACAGAACTTCCGGGCTGAGTTCCTGGCTGGCGTTTTGCCAGGCGCGGTTGAGGTCCTGGCCCATGGCGTTGGTGCGCAGGTGGCCATGGAAGGCGCCATCGGGGTTCATGTTCGGGACCAGGTACAGGTCAGCCACGGCCAGCAGCTTTTTCAGCTCGTCGTCGCCGTCCTGTTGCAGACGTTCGATCACGCCTTCCATGAACCATTCGGCCATGTGCTCGCCGGGGTGTTGCTGGGCAATGATCCACACCTTGCGGCGACCTTCGCCCCCTTTGCCCCGTCGTAGCAGTTGGATATCGCGGCCTTCGGCGCTCTTGCCGGTGGCGAGCAGGGTGACGCCGGCGTACTTCAGGGCTTGATCGATCAGCCAGTCGTGGCGTTCACGGCTGTAGGGTTCGAAATAGGCAAACCAGACGTGTTTTTCCCGGGTCTGGAGGGTAATGTGCAGGATCTCGCCGTCAAAGCGCGTCGGCACCCGGAACCAGTTGATATGGTCGTAGGACGCCACGGCGTTGTACCCGCTCCAGGCATGTCTATAGGAAGAGCGACCCGCGTTGCTCAGGCGAAAGGTGTGGGTATGCCCCACGTGCATGCCTTCGGCCTTGAAGTGGAACCATTGGAAGTGATCGCTGCGGGTATCGGGTTTGATTGCCAGCAACAACTGATAGGCATCGCTGGCATCCAGGACCTGGATGTTGCCGCTGTCGAAGTCGGTGCTGATCTTGATGGAGGTCAAGGCCACGGTCATAGTCTGGTTGCCTGAATATGAGTGATGTCGCGGCTATATTACACAGGCGTCAGGCAAAACCTGGATGCAAAATTGTTGCACGGGGGAGGGGGCGTCATCCCTGACGCCGCCGCAGCTTAGAGTCTATGAGATTGATTCTCAAGCGCTAAATCGCAAAGATCCGGGCTAGAGCAGTCGAGTGGCTTTCTTTAGGCGATAGTCTTTTGCTACCATGCGCGCCATCAAGCAACACACAGTCTTCATTAGCCTGAAGCCACGCCAGGGAAACTGGCAAAAAAAGACCCGGCCAAAGAGCCGGGTCAAAAACCGTGATTAGCCTGATGAGGAGATATTCCAAGAGTCCGACCTAAGGTCTCTTGGTCTATCGACTGATCTCGCGATCAGCTGGGTCCAATAATAATCATTATCATTTGCAAGTCAAATATTTTTATCCGTGGGATAGAAATATTTTTCCTTGACGCCTGTTACGCGTTCGCCTTGGCCACTGGCCCTTGCAATGACCGCTCCACCATCGCCTTTGCCATATCAATCAAATACACCACGGAAAACGCCAGGTCGCGTTGATTGCCTTGATGGCTGCACGCTGATTCATAGGCGGTTGCCGCTGCACTGCGCAACAGGTCCGAGGCATGCACCAAGGCTTCCTCCTGGCTGATGCCCGGTTTGATCAGGAACATGGCGTCATCCTGGGCCGGCGCCGACATCTCTTCTTTCAAGTAATAGTCCAGCGCGCGCTGGGCCGCAGCGCTGTTGTGCATGTCGTGCAATTCAATGTGCTCAGGTGTTTCGGGCAATGGATACGGGCTGTTCGTCATAAGCGGCAGTACTCCGGTGGGTGTCGAAATCCTTAGGCTTGATGATAGTACGTATCGTATTTATGTCGTTTTATGGATTACTACAAACTGTTTATTGCCCTGAAAAACACGTGCCGTATTGTCAGGCGCCATGGATAACTGGATAGCATTGGTCAAGGCCAACATGAAAGACCGCAAGGTCACGCAAGGCGAACTGGCGGAGCGCCTGGGCATGTCCCAGGGCGGTGTCGGCCACTGGCTCAACAAGCGCCGCGTACCGAGCCTGGCGGACATGAACCGGGTGCTCGCGGAACTGGGGTTGGGGGACCTGGAAGTGGCGCTCGAAATTCGCGAGCGGGCCGCAACAGAGGCGGCGTTGGAACGACGCTACAACCCGTATTTCCGCTACCCGGTCAGCGACTGGAAGCAGGCGTGTGAGTTGCGCGAAGAGCGGGCTGCCTATGGAACGAGTCGCTACGAATTGACCGATTACCACGCTCAGGGCAAGGCGTTCTGGCTACCAGTGACGAGCGATGCCATGACTGCCCCCACGGGCCTGAGCATCGGTGCCGGGATGATGATCCTGGTGGACCCGGCCATCGAGCCCGAACCCGGCAAACTGGTGGTTGCCCAATGGGCTGGCAGCCCCCAGGCGACCTTTCGCCAATTGCAGGAAGAAAGCGGCCAGCGTTACCTGGTGCCGCTCAATCCCACTTACCCCAAGGCGCTGCTCACCGAGGATTGCCGCATCCTGGGGGTGGTGGTGCAAGCCACGGCGAAGTTCTAGCCGGCCGTTTCAAGCTCCACCAACGCGCTGCCTTCAGCCACCATTTCACCTTCCAGGCAGAACAGTGCCTTGACCACCCCAGCCTGGGGCGCACGGATGCTGTGTTCCATCTTCATGGCTTCCAGCACTACTAGTTGAGTGCCAGCCTCGACGGTTTGGCCTACCTCTACCAACACGCGCACGATGCTGCCGTTCATCGGAGCGCTAAGACCGCCTTGATGGGATTGCCCGGCCTCCACCGCCGCAATCGGATCGAACAGGCTGACCGCATGCGTCTCACCGTCCCAACGCAGGTACAGGCTGCCTGCGTTGCGGACCGCCAGGTGAGCACGGCGCACCCCTTGGTGCTCGATCAGCAATTGCTCACCGCACAGCTGTGGCGCGTGCCCCGATAATGTCACCAGCCGATCCTGCCCATTGCAGCTCAGGTGCAGCGAAACCTCGGCCGGCAGGCCCGCACGAAAACCCTGGTTATTGGCCCACGGGCCATCGCCCATCGGCAGGCTCTGCATAAACGCCGAGCCCGCCGCCTGCCAGAACGCGTCGCTCAATGCGCCGGGCTCTGGCAACAGCTCTTCCTGGTAGCGCGGGATAAAGCCGGTATCCAGTTCGGCTGCCGCAAACGCGGGATGACCGATGATGCGTCGCAGAAAACCCAGGTTAGTCTTGAGCCCACCGACCGCAAATTCATCGAGCATGCTCAGTAACCGCAAACGCGCCTGTTCACGGTCTTCGCCCCAGGCAATCAGCTTGCCGAGCATTGGGTCGTAGAAGGGCGACACGTCGTCGCCTTGCTCGACACCGCTGTCCACCCGGCGGCCCGGGCCTGGGTCGGACTCGCGGTACAGCGCCAGGTGCCCGGTGGCCGGCAGGAAGTCATTGGCCGGATCTTCGGCATACAGCCGCACTTCAATCGCATGGCCGATCAACGGCACCTGGTCTTGAGTGATAGGCAGCGCCTCGCCCTGGGCCACCCGGATCTGCCAGGCCACCAGGTCGAGACCGGTGATGGCCTCGGTCACCGGGTGTTCCACTTGCAGTCGCGTGTTCATCTCCATGAAGAAAAACTCGCCACGGGCATCCAGCAGAAATTCCACCGTACCCGCGCCGACATAACCGATGGCCTGGGCCGCACGCACGGCTGCTTCGCCCATGGCCTTGCGTTGCTCGACACTTAAGCCCGGCGCCGGGGCTTCTTCGACGACCTTTTGGTGGCGACGCTGGATCGAGCAGTCGCGCTCATTGAGGTACAGGCAGTGGCCATGCTGGTCGGCAAACACCTGGATCTCGACATGCCGTGGCTTGAGCAGGTATTTCTCCACCAGCATCTGCCCATTGCCGAAGGATGACAGCGCTTCGCGCTGGGCAGAGGCCAGGGCTTCGGCCAATTGACTGACATCCTCGACCACCTTCATGCCCTTGCCGCCGCCGCCGGCCGTGGCCTTGAGCAGCACCGGGTAGCCGATACGCTCACAGGCGGCGCGGAAGGTTTCCAGGTCCTGGGCCTCGCCGTGGTAACCCGGCACCAGGGGCACGCCAGCGGTTTCCATCAGGGCCTTGGCCGCCGATTTGCTGCCCATGGCGTCGATGGCCGAGGCAGGCGGGCCGAGGAAAATCAAGCCGGCGGCCTCGATGGCACGGGCGAAGCCAGCGTTTTCCGAGAGGAAGCCGTAGCCCGGGTGGATTGCCTGGGCGCCGCTGGCGTGGGCGGCGGCGATCAGTTTGTCGATTTGCAGGTAGCTGTCGGTGGCTTTGCTGCCGCCCAGGTCGACACGGATGTCCGCCTCGCGACTATGGCGCGCATCGCGGTCGATGGCGCTGTGCACGGCCACGGTGGTCAGGCCCATGGCCTTGGCGGTGCGCATGACCCGGCAGGCAATCTCGCCACGGTTGGCCACCAGTACGGTGGTGAGTGTGCTCATGAACGCGGCTCCTGGGCTTGCCAGCTCGGCGCACGCTTTTGCAGGAACGCACGCAAACCTTCCTGGCCCTCGGCGCTCACCCGAATGCGTGCGATGGCGTTTTCGCAATAACGTCGCAGCGCAGGCGTGAGAGCTCCGTTACCCACTTCACGCAGTAAGTCCTTACTGGCGCGCATCGCCGCCGGGCTGTTTTGCAGCAGGTTTTCGACCCACTGGTCCACCTGCTGATCCAGGGTTTCGGCCGGATAACTTTCTGCCAGCAAGCCGATTTCCCGTGCTCGCTGGCCGCCGAACCGCTCGGCCGTCAGGGCATAACGACGGGCAGTGCGTTGGCCGATGGCCTGCACCACGAAGGGGCTGATCACCGCTGGCGCCAGGCCGATGCGCACTTCCGACAAACAGAACTGCGCATCATCGGCGCCAATGGCCATGTCACAGCAACTGATCAGGCCCAGGGCGCCACCGTAGGCCGCGCCTTGCACCACGGCCAGCGAGGGGATTTTCAGCTTGGACAGGTTATACATCAGCTCCGCCAGTTCACGGGCGTCGTCCAGGTTGGTGTGGTAGTCCAGCTCGGCCGATTGCTGCATCCAGGCCAGGTCGGCGCCGGCACTGAAATGCTTGCCGCGCCCGCGCAAGATCAAAAAACGCAGGGACGGGTCGCCTTGCACCCGGTCCAGGGCAATGATCAGTTCGCGGATCATCTCGGCGTTGAACGCGTTGTTCTTGGCTTCACGACTGAGCCACAGCGTGGCAAAGCCACGGCTGTCGGTGATCAGTTCGAGGGTGTTGAAGTCGTTCATGCAAGGATCTCCATGATAATGAGAGGCCTCCTGCAGGAGCGAGCTTGCCCGCGAAGGTCGTCAACGATAACGCGGGTATCCTGGATGTTCGCGTTGCCCTGACGTTCTTCGCGAGCAAGCTCGCTCCTACAGGTTACATGCGGAACACGCCGAAGCGGCTCGGCTCGATGGGGGCGTTCAGCGAGGCCGACAAGGCCAGGGCCAGTACGTCGCGGGTCTGCAACGGGTCAATGACGCCGTCATCCCACAAGCGCGCGCTGGAGTAGTAGGGGTGGCCCTGGGTTTCATACTGGTCGAGTATCGGTTGCTTGATTGAAGCTTCCTCATCGGCGCTGAACGCGTTGCCTGCGCGCTCGGCCTGCTCCCGCTTGACCTGCACCAGCACCCCGGCGGCCTGTTCGGCACCCATCACGCCGATGCGTGCGTTGGGCCACATCCACAAGAAGCGTGGGTCGTAGGCGCGGCCGCACATGCCATAGTTACCGGCACCAAAGCTGCCACCGATGATCACGGTGAACTTCGGCACCTTGGCGCACGCCACGGCGGTCACCAGCTTGGCGCCATGCTTGGCGATGCCGCCGGCTTCGTACTTCTGGCCGACCATGAAACCGGTGATGTTCTGCAGGAACAGCAGGGGAATCCCGCGCTGGCAGGCCAGCTCGATAAAGTGCGCGCCTTTCTGCGCGGCTTCGGCGAACAGGATGCCGTTGTTGGCCAGGATCGCAATCGGGTAGCCATGCAAATGCGCGAAGCCGCAGACGAGGGTGGTACCGAACAACGCCTTGAACTCATCGAACACTGAGGCGTCCACCAGCCGTGCGATCACTTCGCGTACATCGAAGGGCTGCTTGGCATCCGCCGGGACCACACCGTACAGCTCTTCGCTGCTGTACAGCGGCGCCACTGGCGGCCGTTGCACCAATTGGCCTTGCTTGCGCCAATTGAGGTTGGCCACGCTGCGCCGAGCCAGGGCCAGGGCATGTTCATCGCTGTCGGCATAGTGGTCGGCCACGCCGGAGATCTTGCAGTGCACATCGGCGCCGCCTAGGTCTTCGGCGCTGACCACTTCACCGGTGGCCGCCTTCACCAGCGGTGGCCCGGCAAGGAAGATCGTGGCTTGCTGGCGCACCATGATCGCTTCGTCGGCCATGGCCGGCACGTAGGCGCCGCCGGCGGTGCATGAGCCCATCACCACGGCGATCTGCGGGATGCCCTGGGCGCTCATGTTGGCCTGGTTGAAGAAGATCCGCCCAAAGTGCTCGCGGTCGGGGAACACCTCGTCCTGGCGCGGCAGGTTGGCGCCGCCGGAGTCCACCAGGTAGATGCATGGCAGGCGGTTCTGCTCGGCGATGGTCTGGGCGCGCAGGTGCTTTTTCACGGTCAGCGGGTAGTAGGAGCCGCCTTTGACCGTGGCATCGTTGGCGACGATCATGCATTCGACGCCTTCCACGCGACCGATGCCGGCAATGACTCCGGCCGCCGGTACGTCTTCGCCATACACCTGATAAGCCGCCAACTGGCTGAGCTCGAGAAACGGCGAGCCCGGGTCGAGCAGGCGATTGATACGCTCGCGGGGCAGCAACTTGCCCCGTGAGGTGTGGCGTTCCTGGGCCTTGGCGCCGCCACCTTGTTGCACGTGGGCGAGCAGGCTGTGCAGGGCGTCGACCTGTTCACGCATCGCCGTACTGTTGGCGGCGAACTCCGCCGAGCGTGGGTTGAGTTGGGTATGCAGGGTGGCCATGACGCGCTCCTTCAGCGGGTTTCGTTGAAGAGTTCGCGGCCAATCAACATCCGCCGAATCTCACTGGTACCGGCGCCGATTTCATACAGCTTGGCGTCGCGCAGCAGGCGGCCGGCGGGGAATTCGTTGATATAGCCATTGCCGCCGAGAATCTGGATCGCATCGAGGGCCATCTGCGTGGCGCGCTCGGCGCTGTATAGGATCACGCCGGCGGCGTCCTTGCGCGTGGTCTCGCCGCGCTCGCAAGCCTGGGCCACCGCGTAGAGATAGGCGCGGCTGGCGTTGAGCTGGGTGTACATGTCTGCGACCTTGCCCTGGATCAGCTGGAATTCGCCGATGCTCTGGCCGAACTGCTTGCGGTCGTGGATGTAGGGCACGATCAAATCCATGCATGCTTGCATGATCCCGGTAGGGCCGCCGGACAGCACCACGCGTTCGTAGTCCAGGCCGCTCATCAGCACTTTCACGCCGCCATTGAGCACGCCGAGGATGTTTTCTTCAGGTACCTCGACATCATCGAAAAACAGCTCGCAGGTGTTGGAGCCGCGCATGCCCAGCTTGTCGAATTTGTTGCTGCGGCTGAAGCCTTTCCAGTCACGTTCGACGATGAAGGCGGTGATGCCGTGGGGGCCTTTTTCCAGGTCGGTCTTGGCGTAGATCACATAGGTATTGGCGTCCGGGCCGTTGGTGATCCAGGTCTTGCTGCCATTGAGGACGTAGCAGTCGCCGCGTTTATCTGCGCGCAGTTTCATCGAGACGACGTCGGAGCCGGCATTCGGCTCGCTCATGGCCAGGGCGCCGACGTGCTCGCCGCTGATCAGCTTGGGCAGGTACTTGAGTTTTTGCTCGTGGTTACCGTTGCGGTTGATCTGGTTTACGCACAGGTTGGAGTGCGCGCCGTAGGACAGCGCCACCGACGCCGAACCGCGACTGATTTCTTCCATGCTCACCACGTGGGCCAGGTAACCCAGGCCGGCACCGCCGTATTCTTCCGGCACGGTGATGCCCAGCAGGCCCATGTCCCCGAACTTGCGCCACAGGTCGGCGGGGAACAGGTTGTCGATGTCGATCTGGGCCGCGCGCGGTGCGATCTCCTTGGCCACGAACGCCTGCACCTGGTCGCGCAGCATGTCGATGGTCTCGCCGAGGGCGAAGTTCAGGGACGGGTAATTCATGGACAGGCACCTTAATGTGAGCTTTGTTGTTGTGTGGGTTGGGCGCCAGGGGAGGGCGCTCACCTTTACGTTAACGTAAGCTTGCGTTACGGCGCTGTCAATCGTAGTTTACGTATACGTCAACCTACAAAAAAGACAACAGGGGTCGTTATGGATCAACCGAATCAGAGCTACAGCCGTGGCTCCCAGGACAAAGCCTTGCTGGCCATGACTATTGGCCAGGCCTTTGATCGCACCGCCGCGCAGTGTCCCGATGGCGAAGCCTTGGTGGTCCGCCATCAACAGCGGCGCTACACCTGGCGGCAACTGGCCGAGACGGTTGATCTGCATGCGCGGGCATTCCTGGCTTTGGGCATGCAAACCGGCGACCGCCTGGGCATCTGGGCACCCAATTGCGCCGAGTGGCTGATCTGTCAGGTGGCAAGCGCCAAGCTCGGGGTGATCCTGGTCAATATCAACCCGGCGTACCGCAGCAGTGAGTTGGACTACGTGCTCAAGCAATCCGGCTGCCAATGGCTGGTGTGCGCCGGTGCTTTCAAGACCTCCGATTACCACGCCATGCTCCAGGCGCTGAAGCCCGATTTGCGCGGCCTCATCAGCCTCGATCCCAGCCCGCCGCCGGGCTTCATGCCCTGGTCGCAGCTGTCGGGCCTGGGCACCGGTGTCCCGCCCGAGCAACTGCACAGCCGCGAGGCCAGCCTGCACTTCGACCAGCCCGTGAATATCCAGTACACCTCCGGCACCACCGGCTTCCCCAAGGGCGCCACCCTCAGTCACCACAACATCCTCAATAACGGCTACATGGTCGGCGAAAGCCTGGGCTTGACCACGCAGGATCGCCTGGTCATCCCGGTGCCGCTGTATCACTGCTTCGGCATGGTGATGGGCAACCTCGGCTGCATTACCCATGGCACCACCCTGATCTATCCCAATGACGGTTTCGACCCGTTGCTGACACTGACCGCCGTCGCCGAAGAACAAGCTACCGGCCTGTATGGCGTGCCGACCATGTTTATCGCCATGCTCGATCACCCGCGACGGGCCGAGTTTGACTTGGCCAGCCTGCGCACCGGCATCATGGCCGGGGCGACGTGCCCTATCGAAGTGATGCGCCGAGTCATCAACGAAATGCACATGAGTGAAGTGCAGATCGCCTACGGCATGACCGAAACCAGCCCGGTGTCACTGCAGACCGGTGCGGATGACGATATAGAGCGGCGCGTCACCACGGTGGGCCGCACCCAACCGCAACTGGAAACCAAGATTATCGATGAGGCCGGCAATACCGTCGCACGCGGGGTTATAGGTGAGCTGTGCACCCGTGGCTACAGTGTGATGCTCGGTTACTGGAACAACCCCGAAGGTACCCGCGAGGCCATCGACGACGCCGGCTGGATGCACACCGGCGACCTGGCAACCATGGATGAGCACGGCTACGTCTGCATCGCCGGGCGCAACAAGGACATGATTATTCGCGGCGGCGAGAACGTGTACCCGCGTGAACTGGAGGAATTCTTCTTCACCCATCCGGCCGTGGCCGACGTGCAGATCATCGGTATTCCGGATGAGCGCTATGGTGAAGAAATCGTCGCCTGGATCAAGTTCCACCCCGGCCATGTGGCCAACGAGCTGGAACTGTTGAGCTGGTGCAAGGACCGTATCGCCCACTTCAAGACGCCCAGGCACTTCAGGTTTGTGGAGGAGTTCCCCATGACGGTGACGGGCAAGATTCAGAAATTCCGCATGCGCGAAATCTCTATCGACGAGCTGCGAAAGCCGCCTCAGTAACACCAGAACGCACAAAGGGGACCCGAAGGTCCCCTTTAATTTGTCGTTGCCTGCTCTTTTCTTATTATTGAGGGGCGGCCTGTTGTTGTTTTTGGTAGCCGTGGCCCGTACCGCTGTTTTTGGCGACCCCCATCCGGGGTCAAGAGCAAACGTATTTTTTTGAACGCTGACCTGCTTCTTCGTAAACGATCCAACCAGTGGGTAGCTACCTGAGGTAGTTTTATTTTTCTCTATCCGGTTGCGGGTTGCGGCATGCCGTACCCTGAGAAGCCATCTTCTCCAAAAAAATCTGTTAGCTGCGTCTCTGCCGTGTTGTTTTTGTTATGTCAGAGTCGTTTCGTCTTATTTTTATTAGGTTTGGTGCTTTTTATTCTTGTTATGCCATAGAGATAGCAGAAGCCGTGCCAACTTTTTAAATCCCTTTAAAATCAACAAGTTAGTTTTTTCGTAGGAAATATCTTTACGTATGTGCGCTAAATTCTGTTCCCGCGTTACCCGCCGAGCAGGCTCGCGGTAACACATTGTCACAGCCGTGCTACCTCATCCGGCGTTACGGACCTTGGCCACACGCGAACCGGTCGGCCGCCCCAGCACTCTGCTGATCTGCTGGCCCGCGCCAATCAAGCGCTCCAGGTCGATACCCGTGTCGATACCCAGGCCGTTGAGCAGGTACAGCACATCCTCGGTGGCGACGTTACCGCTGGCACCTTTGGCATAGGGGCAACCGCCGAGGCCGGCGATAGAGCTGTCGAACACCTGGATACCTTCCAGCAGGCTGGCGTAGACATTGGCGATGGCCTGGCCGTAGGTGTCATGGAAATGCCCGGCCAGTTTGTCCCGCGGTACCTGGGCGCCGACCACTTCGAACAGCCGCCGGGTTGCCCCCGCCGTGCCGGTGCCGATGGTGTCGCCCAGGGACACTTCATAACAGCCCATGGCATACAGTTCACGCGCGACGGCCGCCACTTGCTCTGGGGCGATAGCGCCTTCGTACGGGCAACCCAGCACGCACGACACATACCCGCGCACGCTGATGCCATGCTGCCTGGCCGCGGCCATGATTGGCGCGAACCGCGCCAGGCTTTCACTGATGGAGCAGTTGATATTGCGCTGGGAAAACGCTTCGGATGCTGCGGCAAATACCGCAACTTCCTTGACCCCGGCCGCCAGCGCATCCTCAAACCCGCGCAGGTTCGGCGCCAGCGCGCCATAGGTCACGCCGGGCTTGCGCTGGATCTGTGCAAACACCTCGGCTGAGCCGGCCATTTGCGGCACCCATTTGGGCGAGACAAAACTGCCGACTTCGATATAGCTCAACCCGGCTTCGCTCAAGGCGTCCACCAGTTGGACCTTATCCGCCACGCTGATGGGCTGGGCTTCATTCTGCAAACCGTCGCGTGGGCCGACTTCCACCAGGCGTACGTGTGAGGGGAGGGACATGGCAGTTACCTTCTGGTCAATGGCCGGCTTGGCTGAGGGTGTGGGCGAGGGCTTGGGTGCAACGCTCTTCTGCGGTGTCCAGCTCGAGTTTCATTTGTTCGATATCCAGCAACTGTTGCTCAAGCTGTTCACGGCGTTCGGCGATCTTGGCCAGCATGCTGTTGAGTTGGATCTGGTTGCCGCCGGTGGGGTCGTAGAGTTCGATCAGCTCGCGGCATTCGGCCAGGGAAAAGCCGATGCGCTTGCCGCGCAGGATCAGCTTGAGGCTGACTTTGTCCCGCGCCGAGTAGATGCGCTCCTGGCCCCGGCGTTCCGGGGCCAGCAGGCCTTGTTCTTCATAGAAGCGAATGGCGCGGGTGGTGATGTCGAGCTCGCGGGCGAGGTCGGAGATGCTGTAGGTGGTGCTCATGGCGATGCTCAAGAAGGTCTTGGCACTAAGCTAATTGGAGGTTGACGTAAACGTCAAGGGGCATGCCCCCTCCCACAGGCGGACTCCTGCAACCTTAGGCTTGTTGTTTGTCGAGTTTCTTTTCATGGGCCGTCACCTGCTGGCATAGCTCGATCATCTGCTCGCGCATCCAGCGGTTCGCCGGGTCCTGGTCGGTGCTTTCATGCCAATACAGGTGGGTTTCTACCAGCGGTACGTCGTTGACCGGCAAATTGAACCAGTGCAGTTCATGACGGCGGGCGAAGCGCTCGGGTACGGTCATTACCATGTCGGTCTGCTGCAACACCTGGGAGGCCATCAGGTAATGCTGGGAACGCAGGGCGATCTTGCGCTGAATGCCCATCTTGCCCAGGGCCAGGTCCACATGGCCCAGCCCGTTACGGCGGCTGGAGATATGAATATGAGTCAACGCCAGGTAGTCATCCAGGCTGAACTTGTCCTTGCCCGCCATCGGGTGGCCTTTGCGCATGGCGCATACGTAGCGGTCTTCCATGAGCTTGACGTGACGCACCTGCGGGTCGGTGTTGAGCGGCGCATCCACGGCAAAATCCAGGCGCCCGGCCGCCAGTTCCTTGGTGGTCTCGCGGCGCTTGGACAGGAAACTCTCGATCACCACGGTCGGTGCCAGGCGGCGCAGGCGCTGGAACAGCTGCGGCAGGATCACCGCCTCGGTGAGGTCGGTCATGCTGATGCGGTAGGTCTTGGCCGCCTGCTGCGGGTTGAAGATGCGGCTTTCCTGCACCGACACCCGCAGCAACGACAGCGCATTGCGCACCGGGCCGATGATGTTCTGCGCCATGGGCGTGGGCACCATGCCTTGGGCGGTGCGCACGAACAACGGGTCGTTGAAGGTCTCGCGCAGGCGTGCCAGGGCGTTCGACACCGCCGGTTGGGTGATACCGACGATCTGCCCGGCGCGGGTCAGATTGGCTTCGGTGTAGATCGCATCAAAGACGATGAAGAGGTTGAGGTCGACCTTGCTCAGATTCATTTCGTTGCGCTCTTATTGTTAGAAGTCCATACGCCGATCATATATCGGTGATGAATGTTAATACACGCCGAGAATAGGCTAGGTAAATTATCAGCGCTGTTCTAGCATCGATTGCATGCCCTAAACAACCTCTCAGAGAAGGGAGCTGCCCATGGATTTCGCCTATTCGCCCAAGGTTCAGGAACTGCGTGAACGTGTCACCGCGTTCATGGACGCTTACGTCTACCCGGCCGAGCCGGTGTTCGAACGCCAGGTCAGCGAAGGTGATCGCTGGCAGCCCACCGCCATCATGGAAGAACTCAAGGCCAAGGCTAAAGCCGAGGGCTTGTGGAACCTGTTCCTGCCCGAATCCGAACTGGGCGCAGGGCTTACCAACCTTGAATACGCACCGCTGGCGGAAATCATGGGCCGCTCCTTGCTCGGCCCGGAGCCGTTCAACTGCTCCGCGCCCGACACCGGCAATATGGAAGTGCTGGTGCGCTACGCCAACGAAGAACAGAAACAGCGCTGGCTCGAACCGCTGCTGCGCGGTGAGATTCGCTCTGCCTTCGCCATGACCGAACCGGACGTGGCCTCCTCGGATGCCACCAACATGGCTGCCCGCGCCGAACGCCAGGGCGACGAGTGGGTAATCAACGGCAAGAAATGGTGGACTTCAGGTGCTTGCGACCCGCGCTGCAAAATCCTGATCTTCATGGGCCTGAGCAACCCGGATGCACCGCGTCACCAGCAGCACTCGATGATCCTCGTTCCTGTGGACACCCCCGGGGTGAAGATCCTGCGTCCGCTGCCGGTGTTCGGCTACGACGACGCGCCCCACGGCCACGCCGAAGTGCTGTTCGACAACGTGCGCGTGCCCTACGAAAACGTTTTACTGGGGGAGGGGCGTGGCTTCGAGATCGCCCAGGGCCGCCTTGGCCCGGGCCGTATCCATCACTGCATGCGCTCGGTCGGCATGGCTGAACGCGCCTTGGAATTGATGTGCAAACGCTCGGTCAGCCGCACCGCGTTCGGCAAGCCCTTGGCGCGCCTGGGGGGCAATATCGACAAGATCGCCGACTCGCGCATGGAGATCGACATGGCGCGCCTGCTGACCTTGAAAGCGGCGTACATGATGGACACCGTGGGCAATAAAGTGGCGAAAAGCGAAATCGCCCAGATCAAGGTGGTGGCGCCGAATGTGGCCTTGAAGGTGATCGACCGTGCGATCCAGATCCATGGCGGCGCCGGGGTTTCCAATGATTTCCCGCTGGCCTATATGTACGCCATGCAACGCACCCTGCGCCTGGCCGACGGCCCGGACGAGGTGCATCGTGCGGCGATCGGCAAGTTTGAGATTGGCAAGTATGTGCCGCGGGAGTTGATGCGTAGCGGGCAGTAGCACCGCGTCGCCTGCAATCGGGGGCAAGCCCCCTCCCACATTTTGACTGTATTCACAAATCCAAGTGTGGGAGGGGGCTTGCCCCCGATGAGCATAGGTATCTACGCAACTTTGTAGGCTGTAGCAGCCGACGGTAACCACGATGCGAAGCGAGTCGCTCTTGATCTTGATCTGCTTTTGATCTTAGGCGCCCCGTTAAACCACGCTGGCCGGAATTCGACAGGGGTTTGGGGGGTAAACCGGCAGGGATGCCGGTTTAGCAGCCCCGCGCCATGGATGGCGCGTGGCGGCGACCCCCCAAATCACTGGCGAATTACGGGCACACCGAGCCTGAGCGAGGTGCCGAGTGGTGCCCCCGGTGTCAGGATAGTTGTCGCCTCTCCTGGTTTACCCCCAAAAGCATACCGAGGGCGGAAAGAGACAGCTTGTGAAGTACTATTCACCCGAACGTAAAGCCGCATTGCTCAAGATGCTGCTT
>NZ_JYLH01000011.1 GCF_001439685.1 Pseudomonas libanensis | reverse complement strand
TCGGGGCAGCATCGGCGTGCTCTTCATAACAAAACGCCCCAGACCGGCGAGGCCCAGGGCGGTGAAAATGTCAAAAACCCGGTATCCGGTTAACCGCAAAGCTGCTCCGCTTAAGTGAACAGCATTGCCGCACATGCGGGCCTTTTCCGTAGCTTGTGAAGCGATCAGTTAGCGATTGCGCGGTCGACCGAGAGCTTACCGGCACCTTCCAGCAACACCGCCAGCGAGCCGCCGAGCAGGGCCAGTGCGAACTCATAACCGTTGTTGGCCATGAACAGACCGTTATGGATGTGGACAGAAAAGATCGCCACCAGGGTCAGGAAGGTCAAGCCCAATGCCGCAGGTCGCGCAAGCAAGCCAATGATCAACGCCAGCCCGGCGAAAAACTCTGTGCCGCCCGACAACACCGCCATCAGAGTGCCCGGCGCCAGGCCGATGCTTTCCATCCATTGCGCAGTACCGGCCAGGCCACCACCGCCAAACCAGCCGAACAGCTTTTGCGAACCGTGGGCGGCAAAAATGATGCCGACGAAAATGCGCAGAATAGTCAGGCCGTAACCGGCGCGGGTGGACAGAACACGGGTAATCATAGGGCTCATGTAATAAATCCTTTTCCAGGTAGGGGTTGGTTGGCCGCTATATTAATCAGTTTAAGCAATGTTAAAAGCCGAAAAATTGCTTAATCAATATCAATAAATTCGATTATTTTCGCGAGGCAATTTTCGGCGCTGGCGGTTCAAGGGACTCTCGCACCCGATCGAACGCCAAGTAATACTTATTGACGCTATTAACATAGCTGACGCCGCCCATTCCTACCTGCTCCATGGCAATGCGTTCAACCTGGAAGAACCACTGGTTGGGGTTGAGCCCGCGGCGCCTGGCCTCGGTGCGCATACCCTGTACGCGCTCCGGCCCCATGTTGTACGCCGCCAGCACAAAGGCCATGCGCTCGCGCTCGTTGAGCTTGGGACTGGAGAAAAACTTGCGGCGGATCATCGCCAGGTAACGCGCGCCGGCTTGCACGTTGCTGTCGAGACTCTCGATATTGCTCACCCCTACCCGCTGCGCCGCCGAAGGTGTGATCTGCATCAGGCCGGTCGGGCCGCCACTGTTGCGAGCGCCCGGGTCCAGTGACGATTCCTTGTACGCCAGTGCCGCCAGGTTCAACCAGTCCATGCCTTGCTCACGCGCATGTTTTTGCAGGATCGGGCGCAGTTTTTCCAGGCGTTGACGGTCGACGCGGGCCAGCGGATTGCGCACCTGATAGAGGCGTCGATAGATGAGCTGAAACGCCACGTCCTGGTCGGAAGGCGTTCGATAGGTCTTGAGAAACCGATCAATACTGGCGCGCAGCATCGACGCGTCCTGGCGCACGAACCAGAACTCGTCGCCCGGTTCGCTGATCACGACCTGCTTGTCAAAGCGCAACTTGGGCAGGATTTTCGACCAACGCTCGGCAATCGGCTTTTCAACGATAGTCAGGTGAAAGATCCCGGCCTGGACCATCTCCAGCACATCCTCTACCGCCAGGCTCGGATCGACCCATTCCACCTTCACGGGCGGACGCTTGTGCAGGGCCAGTTTCTGATTGACCTGGCTGATGGCATCCGCCGCCGCACTGCCAGTGGTCAGCGTCAGTGTACGACCAGACAACTGCTCCAAGCGGGTGAACCGTCGCTCTCCCTTGACGCCGACCAGCCACAACGGCACGCCACTGGCAATCGGCTCGCTGGTACTGATCTTGTGTACGGCCTTCACATCCAGCAACTCACCGGGAGCCACCAAGTCGCCTTCGCCACGGGCCAACGCGCCGAGTAATTGGTCCTTGGCCTTGGGGATGATCTTGAGGTTTATTTCTTGCCCATCGCGAGCATGGCCGTTGAGGTATTGCTCGAAGGCGCGCAACCGATGGTATTCGACACCGATGGACTGGCCCTGCACTTCACCGGAGCTGTTGCGGCTCTGATTGACCAGCACACGCAGGGTGCGACTGGAACGAATTTGCGCGAGGTCACGCACCTTGCCGGGCTTGGTCACCTCCAGCGGCCCGTCCAGACGCGCGACCGCCGCCATGGGCAGCAGCAACGTCAGGCACAACACAAGCAACGCCGAGGGTCGGATCATCCGCTCTCCGGAAAGAATACTGGCCAGCGCCTTCGCGAATAACGAAGTGCTGGAGGTCAGAAACAGAGCACTTTAAGCGCTGGCAAAGCGCGCAACGGCGGCACAGTGACGGGCAACAGCCCAACCACAATGTCGCTTGTGACGTTCAAAGACAGCGATAACGCGTTGTAGTTCTTGGTTTTTCTTATAAATCTACAGCTCTGATATGCTTTCCGGCCGCAGGCGGAGATAGCACCATGCAACTCATTGATATTGGCGTCAACCTGACCAACCCCAGTTTCGACGAGAGGCACCAGGCCGTTCTCGAGCGCGCCTACTCCGCTGGCGTGCAGCAATTGGTGCTCACCGGCACCAGCATCGAGGGCAGCGAACAGGCGCTGGAGCTGTGTGTAAAACACGATGAAAGCGCCCAACGCCTGTTCAGTACTGCCGGTATCCATCCTCACTCCGCCAGCGACTGGAATGGCGACAGCGCCCAACGCTTGCGTGGCTTGCTCGGCGAAAGCCGGGTGCGCGCCGTGGGTGAATGCGGGCTGGATTTCAACCGGGACTTCTCCCCTCGCCCACAGCAGGAAAAAGTCCTAGAAGCGCACCTGGCCCTGGCTAGCGAGCTGAAACTTCCGGTATTTCTCCACGAACGCGACGCCAACCAACGCCTGCTGGAGATCCTCAAGGATTACCGCGACCACCTGCCCGCCGCAGTGGTGCATTGCTTCACCGGCGAACAAGCGGCGCTGTTCAGTTACCTGGACCTCGACCTGCATATTGGCATTACCGGCTGGATCTGCGATGAGCGCCGTGGGACGCACCTGCATCCACTGGTCAGGGAAATTCCCCGCGGCCGTCTGATGCTGGAAAGCGACGCCCCGTACCTGCTACCACGCACTCTGCGCCCCAAACCAAAGAATGGCCGCAATGAACCGGCGTACTTGCCTGAGGTATTGCGCGAGGTTGCCCTGCACCGCAACGAAACCATGCAAGACCTGGCAGCCCATAGCACCGCTTGCGCCCGCGCCTTTTTCGGCTTGCCTGCCGTGGAGTGATGCGGCCCATTGACCCATGTCAAAACTCATCTGCTGGATAGCGGCACAATAATGGCACCTTGCCAATGCTGTTTCCGCTATCAGAGAAAACCTTCATGGGTGCCTGGATTAGCAATATCTCGCTCAAGTACAAGTTCTGGGCCGTCAATGCGGTCGCCTTCGTTACCACCCTGCTGTTGGTGCTGTACGCCGTGCAGCTTGAACAACAGGCGCGCAGCCATGCGTCCCAGGCATCGGCCCAGGCCCAGGGGCGATTGCTCAGCGCGTGGCCAGCCGACAAAGTCCTGCCCACCAGCGAGCATTGGCTGACCTATGCCCAAGGGCAGAGCCCACAATTGGCCGACTTTGATCTGTCAGACTTGAGCACTGCCAGCGGTTGGGTCGAGCTCAATCACATGCCGTTGTTCGGCAAAAACCCACTGATAGGCGCCGAGGTGATCAGCCGCGCCGACGGTCAACACATCGCCGTACTGGCTTACGCGCCGAGCCTGAGCCAAGTGTTCAGTGAACGCTTCGCCAACTACGCCGTCGCCGTGGCCATCCTCATGCTAGCCATGCTCGGAGCCTCGCAACTGTTGATCCGCTTCCTGCTCAGCCAACTCAACACCCTCAAGGACGTGATGCTGCACGTTGAGAAAACCGGTGACCTGTCGGCCCGCGTCCCCCTGGCCAGCAAGGATGAAGTCGGCCAGATGGCCAGTGCCTTCAACGCCATGCAAGCCGGCTACCAACGCGTGGTCAATACCGTGGCACGCACCGCCCGGCAACTGGATGACGGCGCCGCCCGCCTGGCCAGCAGCATGAACCAGGTGCAGCACGGCATGCTTGGCCAGCAAAGCGAAACCGACCAGGCCGCCACCGCCATCAACGAGATGACCACCACTGTCCACCATATCGCCCAGCACGCCGGCGCCACCCGCGACTTGTCCCAGACCGCCGACACCCTCGCCGGCAGCGGCCAGGACGTGGTCACCCGGGTACAGCGTTCGATTGCCGGGCTGTCCACTGGCGTGCAACAGACCGCCGAGATGATCCAGAAACTCGCCGAAGACAGCCAGAAAATCAACGGCGTGGTCGGGGTGATCCACAGCATTGCCGAACAGACCAACCTGCTCGCCCTCAACGCCGCCATCGAAGCCGCCCGCGCTGGAGATATGGGCCGAGGGTTTGCAGTGGTCGCTGACGAGGTGCGTAGCCTGGCCAAGCGCGTGCAAAGCTCCACCGACGAAATCACTCGCATGGTCTCCGCGCTTCAGGCCGGCACCCGCGACGCGGTGGATTTCATGCAGGAAAGCTCATTCAAAGCCGACGACTGTGTGCAACAAGCCCTGGAAGCCGGCGCCGCACTGGCTGAAATCACCGGTGCCGTGGCACAGATGCGCGAGAGCAACACCCAGATCGCCGTGGCCGCCGAACAGCAAAGCCATGTCGCCGAAGAGATGAACCGGGCCGTGGTGAGCATTCGCGATGTGACTGAAAACACCGTGCAGCAGACCGTGGCGTCGGCGACTACCAGCAATGAACTGGCGACGCTGGCTGGGGAGTTGAGCAAGGCAATCGGGCAACTGAAGCTGTAAGGCTTTTTTCGCCTGTAATCTAATTCCTACCGCCAAGTCTCGGTTTACCTGAAGTTAAGGCGAAACTTCCTCGCCATCCCCGCGAATAACGCCGACTTCTTTTACCTAAGAACCCCTGCAAAGTCCCTCGCCTGATCAAACAGTGCGAGGGATTGCAGGTGGTTTTTTTCGGTAGAGCCCTGGTTGCCGGGGCTGTCTCTTGATTCCGGCGCTTGCCAGCTTTGTGCTGGCGCCCATGGATCCCAAAGCGCCGGACGTCAGTCGCGTTTTAGCCGATTTTCGCACCTGCCTGAACACCTTCGATGAGTGGGCCGACAGCCTGTTGAGTGGCTCGGCACTGACTGTGGAGCAAGTGTTCAAGGTCGGGGAAGACGTCGCACTGGTCGCGCCGATTTCTTCCGACAAGCCCAGCCGCACGGTCGCTCAATGCAAAGCCCAGGGTGGGTTGACCCTGGTGCATCTGTTCGAAAGTACCCAATTCGTCCCCATCGGCAACACCCGGGTGATGCTGCAAGCCATTGCCCAGGATGGCAGCCCGGTGGGCGCGCCGATCCACCACACCATTGGCCCCAGCGGCACTCTTGAAGTCAACGACTGCAGCCGCGACCAGCGCTACCAGATCACCTTTTACCCCAATGTTTCCAAGGATCACGTCAAGGCGCTGTATGCCTCCTACGGGTCAGTGATTGCGGGGCTGGAAGCTGATCTGCGTAAACAATGGGACGAGCGTTTCAAGCCTCAGTGGGCAGACTTTTCCCAAGCGCCAGCCTACAAGCGCAGCGGCCTACAGGGCATTGCCTTTGCATCCGGGATTGGCAAGGCCTTCTACAATCTGTGGGACAACATCACCGAGCTGTATGACCTGCTCGCGAACCTCAAATCCAACAGCGAGAAACTGCTCAAGTACATCTCCCAGGCTGAACAAGGCAAGGGTCGAGACTACATTGAGATGGATGTACCTGAATCAAGATTAGAATGGGTGAAAAACCCTAGGTATAACATCATGGAGCTAACCGTAAGAGGGAATTTAGAAATAAACAACCCTACATTCACGAGAAGAAAGTAATGCTAGAGAAGAACAAAGAAATAATACTTGCAGGCGAGGAAGCGCTTGAAGCCTTGAAAGAAATTGAATTCATATTGATATCTCTTCACAAAATTGGCAGCTTTTATACTGACAAACCTGGCGCAGTGGAAGAATATAGAAGAATAACTACTGACTTCATCGACAACTGCGAGATCACCAAACGTCTTGCAAGGGTTCGCACGATAATCTCTCATCATTTTGACGACTCTATCGGCGACGATGATATGGATGACATGGAAAGACATTTACTAGGTTTGAAATTCTGGAAACCAGCACCAACAGAAAAAACTCATTCCAACACAGGAAAATTCTCTTTTTTGGATGGAGTCATCGACCAACTAACCGCTAAACGAGATGAGCTATTAATGGTCTTTACGGACCAACAAGAACAAACTTTCTTAATCACCTTTCACAATTTAATTTCCTTTCATAGATTAAGCTCAACGGGTAGTGAAGTATGCGATATGCATGAGGAAAAGACCTCTACTCTTTCGCAGGAGAACGTGTGTATTGACCCAAATGAGGCAATTACAACTTACTGCTTCAAGTCTGGCAGTGGTGAGACTGTTCTTGCAATCATTGCAAGCGGTTACAGCGTTGAACGCATATGACAAAAGTAGGCACGTTTCAGAAATACTTAGAAAGGGACCTCTGGCCTTTGAAACTTTTGATCAGGAAAAGGGAGGCTACGGGCATATCAGACATGTCAGAATGAAAGACATGAGGGGCAGAGAAATACTAAGTAATGATGGAAAGCCAATCCTCACGAGAGAGTATGAGTTCACACGCGCAAACAGTCAGAAAATTGTTATCCAAGAGCACAGCGTAGGACATAAATTTGGAGCACCCGGAGGCCTCGGCGATCAAGGAGCTCATTTCAATTTGCGTCCAATTGGAGACACACGTCACGGGAAACTGAAGGGTGCAAAAGACCACTATAATTTTCGAGGTAAAAAATGAAATTTTGGAATGAATTCGATAGAAGTATTTTTTTCAATAGAGCTTTCTCCATACAGGTCCCGATTGGAGAGATAGTCTTGTTTTCTATCGATATAGACAACAATAGATCTCATATAACCCTTGCATTTGATATACCTGAGATTCCAGACAAACCACCAGAAAAATGGACCTTAGAAGGCTTCAACACGTGCCGAATTGGTCTTAGTTGTGGCGGGCTGAGTGATGTCGTTATAAAAAATATCCCCACCCCCAATAGATTGCAAATGACTGTACAAAAACACGAAAATTTTTTTGTCGTTAGGGCTGAGTCGGCAGACTCGTTGATCGAATTTAGAACAAAATACCCATCCTTGTGCGGCCCCTCTGTTTACATTAAAGATCCTGACCCCGCCTGCTATTAAACGAGCATTACAAAAGCGAGACTATGACCCCCATAGCCAGCCTTGATTCGCTACTTCGCCCGCTCGAACCTAAGCTCTGTTCAAGTCATTTCAACGGACAGAGGATTCACCACCATGGGCAAACGTCACCCCAATCTCCCCGCCTGGCAATGGCGTCACTACCCACAAAACCATCAACACCCGACCAACCTGGCACTGCACCTGATTGCCGTGCCGCTGTTTATCGTCGGCTTCCTGCTGATCGTTTCGGGGGTGTTCAGCCTGAGCCTGGCCAGCTTCGCCGTCGGAGTGGTTGGCATTGTGGCGGGCCTGGCGTTGCAGCGTCATGGTCATAGCCTGGAGGCCCAGGCCAGTGAGCCGTTCAGTGACCGTAAAGACGCGGTGCAACGGCTGGTGGTCGAGCAGTTCGTGACCTTCCCGCGCTTTGTGTTGAGCGGTGGCTGGTGGCGCGCCTGGCGGCAGCGCCACCGGCACTGAGGCTCAGGCGAATACCACCACGGTCTGGCGACTGAGGGCGATCAACTCGCCAGTCGGGCTCCACAGCGCAGCGGCCGCATGGCCGTAGCCGTCGCGGGCATGTTCGATGTTGACGTGGTATTGGCACCAATCGAGGGTGGTCAGGTCTTGCAGCGGCTGGATGAACTCGATGGTCCAGGTCAGTGTGCTGCCCGGGGCGGGCTTTTTCAGGTGTGGCAACAGGGCCGGCGGCCAGGCGTCGACCAGGGCGAGGATATGCGCCTCGGTCAGTGGCTCTTCTTTCACATCCCCGCGCAACCGCACCCAACCGCCCATGTCGCGGGATTTGTTACCGGTGAACGGCAGGCCGCCGACACTCCAGCGCATTGCCAGATGGCGCATGAATTCAGGGGTGACGCCCTTGATGTAGGGCAACTCCTGACACTCATCCCAATGTTTGAATACCGGCGGCGCTTCGCTCGCCACGTCAATTTCCGACGCTCGAGACGCGCCAAAGCTGGCCTGGACCAGGGTCGCCACTTCGCCGTTCTGCACCACGCGGCCGAGCAACTGGCTGACGGCCTTGCCTTCGCGCAACACTTCGACTTGATAACTGGCGGGCACGTCCGGCGCTACCGGGCCGACAAAGGTGATGGCCAGGGAGCGCAGGGGGCGATCCGCCGGCACCTGGGCGCGCAGGGCCTCGTATTGCAGGGCGGCGACCAGGCCGCCAAAGGTGGCACGGCCCTGGGCCCATTCGGCCGGGATGGTGACATCCAGCGGGTTGCTACGGACAGCGTCGAGCAAATCACTAAAGCGCATGGCGACCTCACATCAAGAAAATCGATGGAGGGATCTTAACCATCGAATCCGGCAGGCACAGCGCCTATTCCGGCCAAAAACCGGACCACTTCAAAAACAATCGGCGCTGAGTTTGTCCAGCACACCATCAGCGCGACCTTGAGCCTTGAGCATGGTGCGCTGCCACACCGCTACACAAGGTTGCAGGTCCGGCTGGTGCCCGGCCTGGGCCAGCCATTGCCAACAGTCATGCCAGTCACCCAGTGCACCCTGGGCCTTCTTCAACCGCGACATGGCGTTGGCAGGCAACTTGTCCAGTTCGGGATAAGCCTCGGCGGCGTAACGCACGCGCTTGATCAGCAACCGCAGGCGGTGGCGATCATGCTCGGGATCCTTCAGCGCTTCATCGAGTTTCTGCCATTGCTTGGCCAGGCGCTTCTCGATGCGCGGGCGCAGGCCCTTGAGCAGTTTCTGGTGCTGGGCCGCGCGGATAAATCGGGGGAAGGCATCCAGGATCAGCAACAGATGCGCCAACTCCCGGCTCTGCGCCACCTGGCGATAGGTCTCAGGTTGCAGGCGCAGACGCCGATCAGCCGCCTCGTGATATCCGTGCTGATGCAAATACGCCGCCAGGACCTCTCGGTCGCGTAGCGGCGTGGTCAGTTGACCCACAGTCTTGGCGGCCAACTCGAGTTGCTCGACACCTGGCAGGCCGCGCAAAGGGCGCAACAGGCTGCGCAGGCGGCGCACGGTGGTGCGCAAATCATGCAGGGCTTCAGCGTCGGTGACGGCGGCGAGGCGAGCCTGGCAGCTCAGTAACCCTACTTCCAGGCCAATGACCTGAGCGACTAACTGATTGACCAAAGCTGACATCCTGCCCTCACTTTGCGATGAATAATCCTACTCGCTACAGGTCAACGCCCGGCGCGAGACTCTCGAATATAGAAACGCGCCTTTTCGGCTTTTTTGGAGCAGCCCTCAAACGCTTCGAATTGCTGCTGGGTCTTGGCGCCGGTCAACAGCGACAGGGCCTTGGAATAACTTACGGTGCCGGCGAAACCTTCAGCCTTGGCCAGGTCGAGTTCTTTCCAGGCGGCGTCCAATTGCGAGCCGCAGCTGTCGCGGTAGGCAGTTTTGCCGGCACAACCGGCCAAGGCCAACACGATCACAGGCACACACATCCAGGCTTTCATTGATGACACCTCAAATAAGCAAAATCATTCGTAGCCTGTAGACGTTGCCCACAGGAAAAAGTGCCTTGTCCTTAGCTTGAAATCGGTAGTACCTATTGCCAGAGCATACCCGAGCACAAGGGTTATCCTCGAAAAATATCGCAGGCCCAGCCGAAGATTGAAGCCACCCCCCCGATGGGTGCATTGTGGGCACCTGTTTTTCGAAGGATCTGGTCATGAAAAAACGTGTTGCCTTAGTGCTGGGCTCCGGGGGAGCCAGGGGCTACGCCCATATCGGGGTGATCGAAGAAATCGAACGACGCGGCTATGACATCGCCTGTATCGCCGGTTGCTCCATGGGCGCCGTGGTGGGTGGGATCTACGCCGCTGGCAAGCTCGACGAGTACCGCAACTGGATCGAAAGCCTGGACTACCTCGACGTGCTGCGCCTGGTGGATGTGAGCTTTCGCCTGGGCGCGATTCGCGGTGAAAAAGTCTTCGGGCAGATCCGCAAGATCGTCGGCGAGATCAATATCGAAGAACTGCGCATCCCTTATACCGCCGTTGCCACCGACCTTACCAACCAGCAGGAAATCTGGTTCCAGGAGGGCTGCCTGCACCAGGCCATGCGCGCATCGGCAGCGATCCCCAGCTTGTTCACTCCGGTGATGCAAGGCAACCGCATGCTGGTGGACGGTGGCCTGCTCAACCCGCTGCCCATCGTGCCGGTGGTGTCGAGCCACTGCGACTTGATCATCGCGGTCAACCTCAATGCCACCAACCAGAAGCATTACCAGCTACCGGTGATTCCACGTCCGCCAGCGTTCAAGAGCCGCTTCAACAGCCTGGCAAAGTCGCTGGGCTCGCACCTGCCGTTTCGCCGCAAGCAGGCCGAGCAGTTGATGAAGCTCGAGCAGGAGGCCTTGCAGGCCCAGGCAGCGGAGATCAACCCGTGGCTGGAGTCAGCCGAACCCGAATCCCAGCAACCCGCCGCCGCGCCGGAGAAAGCCGGCGCACCGAAGTCGGCGACGGGTTCGTTCATCATCGATAACGTCGGGCCTGCGTCGCTGCTGGACCTGATCAACCAGAGTTTCGAGGTGATGCAGACGTCATTGGCGCAATACAAGATCGCCGGGTATCCGCCCGATATCCTGATCAACGTGCCGAAGCGGGTGTGTCGATTTTTCGAGTTCTACAAGGCGCCGGAGCTGATCGCCCTGGGGCGGGAAATTGCCAGGGATACGCTGGATCGGTATGAGAGTGAGCAGCCCTGAAATTCTGGGTGTTGTTGATGGCCTCATCGGGGCATAGGTATCTACACAACTTTGGGGCGACGCTGGACCTGTGGCGAGGGAGCTTGCTCCCGTGACGGACTGACAGCCGACGCTGATCGAGCTGACGCACCGCGATCCAAATGTGGGAGCTGGCTTGCCTGCGATGACGGCCTGCCAGCCGATGCCAATCTACCTGACACCCCGCAATCAAACTGTGGGAGCGGGCTTGCTCGCGAAGGCGGCCTGACAGGCGACACAGCTATGCCGGGTACATATCCATTCCTGCGGTAACGGCCACTTAGGGTTCCGCTCTGACAGCGGGTCACTTTGGAAAAGAGCCCCAAAGTAACCAAAGGGCTCTTGCCCCACCACTCGGCACCTCGCCTAGGCTCGGTGTGCCCGTAATCCGCCAGTGATTTGGGGGGCCGCCGCCACGCGCCATCCATGGCGCGGGGCGGCTAAACCGGCATCCCTGCCGGTTTACCCCCCAAATCCCTGTCGAATTCCGGCCAGCGTGGTTTAACGGGGCGCCTGAGATCAAGATCAAGAGCGGCTCGCTTCGCATCGTGGTTACCGTTGAGCACTACAGAGTTGTGTAGATACCTATGCTCATCGGGGGCAAGCCCCCTCCCACACTTTGAATGTATTCACAGATCGAAATGTGGGAGGGGGCTTGCCCCCGATGAGGCCTGTTCAGGCAGCGGTGAACTCAAGTACCCAGCAGCCGATACCCCACCCCCGCCTCGGTCACGATAAACCGTGGCTGGGTCGGGTCATCCGCGAGTTTCTGGCGCAGGTGCCCCACCACGATACGCAGGTAGTGGCTGTCCTCGGTATGGGTCGGCCCCCAGATGTCCTTGAGCAACTGCTGTTGGGTAATCACTCGCCCAGGATGACGTGCCAGCTGCGCGAGCACCGCGTATTCCTTGCGGGTCAGCGCCACTTCGGCACCGTCCAGCAGCACGCGGCGATAGGCCAGGTCTACGGTCAGCGGGCCAAAACTCAGGGCGGCTTCCTGGGCCTCTCCCGCCGGCGCCTGGCGCAACAATGCACGCACACGGGCGAGAAACTCCTGGATGCCGAAGGGCTTGGTCACATAGTCATTGGCGCCACCGTCCAGGGCCTCGACCTTCTGACCTTCGCTGGCGCGTACCGACAGCACCAGCACCGGCACCGTCGACCACTCGCGAAACTCGCGCAGCACTTGCTGGCCGTCCATGTCTGGCAAGCCCAGGTCGAGCACCAGCAAGTCCGGTTTGCTCAGGGCCGCCTGGGCCAGGCCTTCGTTGCCGGTGCCGGCCTCGATCACCTTGTAGCCCTGGGAGGCCAGGCTGATACGCAGGAATTTGCGGATCTGCGGTTCGTCATCAATGACGAGAATCGTCGCGGTCTGGCTCATGGTGTCCGTCAAAATCCGTTAAAAAATCACCCCATTCAGGAGCCATTCAGAGGTCAGTGTCCAAGCCAGGTTGAGATTGTAGCGGCAGAAACAAAGTGATGCAGGTACCCCGTCCTTCAATGCCATCAGCCACGCTGATATGCCCGCCGTGCGCGCCGACCATGCCCTGGCAGATCGCCAGGCCGAGGCCGGTGCCCTGCCCGCCCCGATCACCGCGGGCAGCGGTGTAGAACATGTCGAAAATCTTCGCCCGCTCATCCTCGGGAATCCCCGGGCCCTCATCGGCCACGGCAAAAAACAGCTGGTGGTCGGCCACGCCCGCGCTCAACTGCAAGCGGCCCTGGGGCGGCGAAAACCGTGCGGCGTTTTCCAGCACATTGACCAGTGCCTGTTCGATCAACGCAGCATGCACATACAACAACGGCAGTTCCGACGGCACATCGGTGCTCACCTGCAAGGGCGCCAGCACGGCGCGCAATCGTCCAAGGGCACTGCCGACGATATCGCCGGGCGACACCCAATCGCGCGCCAGTTTCAGCGCACCGTGGCCCAGGCGCGTCATGTCCAGCAGATTCTGGATATAGCGGTCGAGGCGCTCGGCTTCATCACGGGTACCCTCAAGTAACTCGCGGCGGTCCTCCAAAGGAATGGCCTCACCGAGGGCCAACAGGC
Organism: Pseudomonas libanensis; assembly: GCF_001439685.1. GTDB lineage: Bacteria > Pseudomonadota > Gammaproteobacteria > Pseudomonadales > Pseudomonadaceae > Aquipseudomonas > Aquipseudomonas libanensis. The sequence continues at coordinate 213,976 of NZ_JYLH01000011.1, read as the reverse complement.
TGTCGATGCTGCCGCGCATGGAGGTCAACGGCGTGCGCAAGTCGTGGGACACAGACGCGAGCAAAGCGCTGCGCAGTTGTTCGGTTTCCCCGTGCAGGCGCGCCGATTCCAACTCCTGCCCCAGCTGTGCCCGCGCCAGCGCCTGGGCCAGCGGCTGGCTCAACGCAGTGAGCAAGCGCCGACGTTGGCCACTCAACTCCAGGCCCGGTTTGGCACTGACGCCGAGCAAGCCCAACGGCCCCTCTTCACCCGACAGCGGCCACCACCACCAACGCCCAAACGGCAAGGTGCCGGTGCCCATGCCGGCCGGCTGATCATGCTGCCAGGCCCAATCGGCGGCGGCGCGTTCGGCTTCGGTGAAGGTCAACGGGCCACCGGTCTCGACCTTCCAGCCGCCCTGACCGTCACGATTGACCAGGCACAGGTCAAGGTCGCTCCAACCTTGCAGATGGTGGGCGGCGGCGCTGATGACGGCTTGGCGGTCGGTGGCAGCGGTGAGCTTGCGCGACAGGTCGAGCAACTCGCTGGTTTCTTCCTGGGTATCACGCAGCGCCTGCAACTGGCGACGCTGGCGTGCGGCGAGGTTGCCGGTCAACGCCGCCATCAACAGAAAGAACAACAGGGTCAGCACGTCCTCCTCGCGCTGGATGGCGAAGGAAAAATTCGGTGGGATAAACAGAAAGTCGTAGGTCATGAACGACAGTGCCGCGCACACCAGGGACGGCCCCAGGCTGCTGCGCACCGCCACCAGCAGCACCGCAGCGAGAAACACCAGCGAGATATTCGGCAGCGGCAACAGGCTGGATACGGCCCAGGCCACGGCAGTAGCGACCACCGTGGCAACCACGGCCAAAGCGTAATCGAACCACACCAACCCGCGCACATCCGGCAGGCGCGGCGGTGCAGGCATGTCATCGCTGTCGAGGACGTTGATCTCCAAGCCCCGGGCATTGCGCAACAGGCGCGCCGCCAAACCGCCACCGAACAAGCGCCGCCTCCAGCGCATACGCGACTGCCCCACCAGCAACAAGCTGGCGCGGCGTTCAGCGGCATGCTGGATCAGCGTCTTGGCCACTTCCCCGGCACGCAGCAGCACCACTTCTCCACCCAGCCGCTCCGCCAGTTGCTGGGCGTTCTGCAGGCGCAGGCGCGATTGTTCGTCCCGCGCCCGGCCGTTATCGACATGCACCAGGCTCCAGGGCAAATGCCGACGCTGGGCCACCCGGCTGGCATGGCGCACCAGGCGTTCGGCTTGTGCATCGCCATCTACGCCGACCAACAGACGCCCGCGGACTGCCGGCGCGGCCTGGCCGAGTTGGCGGTAGCCCTGGGCCAGGTCATCGTCGACGTGGGCGGCGGCGGTTTGCATGGCCAGCTCGCGCAGGGCCATGAGGTTGGTCTGGGTAAAAAACGCATCGATGGCCGCACGCGCCTGCTCAGGTACGTACACCTTGCCGTCACGCAGGCGCTCCAGCAGCTCACGGGAAGGCAGGTCGATCAGCAGCAGTTCGTCGGCCTCCTGCAGCACCCAGTCCGGCAGGGTTTCACGTACTTGCACGCCGGTGATGCCACGTACCTGGTCATTGAGGCTTTCCAGGTGCTGGACGTTGACCGTAGTGAACACGTTGATGCCGGCGGCGAGCAGTTCCTGAATGTCTTGCCAGCGCTTTTCATGGCGGCTGCCGGGGGCGTTGCTGTGGGCCAGTTCGTCCACCAGCACCAGCTTGGGCTTGGCGGCGAGCAGGCCGTCGAGGTCCATTTCTTCAAGCATTACGCCACGGTACTCGCTGCGTAACAGCTGTTGTTGCGGCAGACCGCTGAGCAAGGCTTCGGTCTCGGCGCGGCCGTGGGTTTCGACCACACCGGCAATCAGGCTTACGCCTTGGCGCAGCTGGGTGTGGGCCGCCTGGAGCATCGCGTAGGTCTTGCCCACGCCGGGCGCGGCGCCGAGGAAGACTTTGAGCCGGCCACGGCCGTTACGGGGCAGATCGGCTAACAGGGCGTCGGCGCGGCCGGAGTCGCTCATGCTCGAGGGTTCCTTCAGGTATTTATCGAGAGTCTTCAAGGCCGCCATCGCGGGCAAGCCCGACTCCCACAGTGGAATGCATTCCAAATGTGGGAGCCGGGCTTGCCCGCGATGGCGATCGCCTGGCTTACAACGCTTCCAAAGCCATGTTCAGGGCCAGGACGTTTACTACGGGCGGCCCTACCAACGGGCTTTCGATGTGCTCATCCAACAACCGCTGCAAAGTCGCCACCGGCACATTCCGCGCCGCCGCTACCCGCGCCAGTTGATAGGCAATCGCCTGTGGTGGCAAGTGTGGATCAAGACCGCTGCCAGAGGTAGTCAGCGAAGCCAATGGCACCGGGCCCTGGCCAGGCACCGATTGCTTGTTGGCATCCTCGACGATGCGGGTCGCCAAGGCCGGATTGCTTGGCCCCAGGTTACTGGCACTGCTGGAAACCGTCGCGAAAGCACCGGCTGACGGGCGTGGGTGAAACCAGTTGTCGCCGGTAAAGTCCTGGGCGATCAGGCTGGAGCCGCGCACCTTGCCGCTGGCGTCGCGCACCAGGCTGCCATTGGCCTGGTCGGGGAAGGCCACTTGCGCCACGCCGGTGACCACCAGTGGGTAGGCCACGCCGGTGATCAGGGTCATGAGTACCAGCAGGCTCAGGGCTGGGCGGATGATGTTGGACATTTCAAACTCCTCAATTCAGTGGTGCGGTGGGACGCGGAGCGTCCGGGGCGGCATTCCCACGCGGAGCGTGGGAACGATCAGGTCAGACCAAGTGCAGCGCGGTCAGCAGCATGTCGATAGCCTTGATACCCACGAACGGCACCAACAGCCCACCCAGGCCGTAGATCAGCAGGTTGCGTCGCAGCAAGGCCGCCGCACTCGCTGCCTGCACCCGCACGCCGCGCAGGGCCAGGGGAATCAGCACCACGATAATCAACGCGTTGAACACGATGGCCGACAGGATCGCGCTCTGCGGGCTCTGCAAGTGCATGATGTTGAGCACGCCCAATTGCGGGTAGATCGTAGCGAACAGCGCCGGCAGGATCGCGAAGTACTTGGCCACATCGTTGGCGATGGAAAAGGTCGTCAGCGCGCCACGGGTCACCAGCAATTCCTTGCCGATCTGCACCACGTCCAGCAGCTTGGTCGGGTCGCTGTCGAGGTCGACCATATTGGCGGCTTCTCGCGCGGCCTGGGTGCCATCGTTCATCGCCATGCCGACGTCAGCCTGGGCCAGCGCCGGGGCGTCGTTGGCGCCGTCGCCGCACATGGCAACCAGGCGGCCGTCGTTCTGCTCATGGCGAATACGCGCGAGTTTCTTCTCCGGCGTGGCTTCGGCCAGCACGTCGTCCACACCGGCTTCAGCGGCAATTGCGGCTGCGGTCAGCGGGTTGTCGCCGGTGACCATCACGGTGCGGATCCCAAGCTTGCGCAACTCGGCAAACCGCTCGCGGATGCCGGGCTTGACCACGTCCTTGAGATGGATTGCACCGAGCAACTTGCCATCGGCACACACCAGCAAAGGTGTACCGCCGCTTTGAGCGATCTTGTCGATTTCACGGGACAGTGGCGGTAAAAGCTCGCTGCGTTGTTGACCGATAAACGCCAGCAGCGAGTCCACGGCGCCTTTGCGGAATACGCGACCCTGGTAGTCAACACCAGACAGACGGGTTTCAGCACTGAAAGGTACAGAGGTCAATTCATCCAGGCTCGGCTCGGCCTGCGGGTGCAAGGCACGCAGGTATTCGACGATGGATTTGCCCTCCGCCGTATCATCGGCCAGTGACGCCAGCAGCGCGCCTTCGGCCAATTCCCGGCCACTGACGCCAGGCGCGGCGACCACCGCCGAGCAGCGACGGTTACCGAAGGTGATGGTGCCGGTCTTGTCCAGCAGCAACACATGCACGTCCCCCGCCGCTTCCACGGCGCGACCGGACTTGGCGATCACGTTGAGGCGCACCAGGCGGTCCATGCCGGCAATGCCAATGGCCGACAGCAAGCCACCAATGGTGGTTGGAATCAGCGTCACCAGCAGCGCAACCAGGAACACCAGGGGCAAGCTGCCATTGGCGAAGTGGGCGAACGGCTGCAGGGTCACCACCACCAGCAGGAAGATCAGGGTCAGGCCGATCAGCAGGATATCCAGCGCGACTTCGTTGGGGGTTTTCTGGCGTTTGGCACCTTCCACCAACGCAATCATGCGATCCAGCGTGGACTCACCCGGGTTGGCGGTGATGCGGATCAGCAGCCAGTCCGAGACCAGCCGTGTGTTGCCGGTAACGGCCGAGCGGTCGCCGCCGGACTCGCGGATCACCGGAGCGGATTCGCCGGTGATCGCCGCTTCGTTGACCGCGGCAATACCTTCGACGACCTCACCGTCACCGGGGATCATTTCGCCGGCGGCGACACGCACCACATCGCCTTTGCGCAGGCTGGTGGCCGGCACCACCTTGAAGCTGCCATCGGCCTCCTGGCGCCGAGCGCTCAAGCCTTCGCTGCCGGCCTTGAGGCTATCGGCGCGGGCCTTGCCACGGCCTTCGGCCAAGGCTTCGGCGAAGTTGGCGAACAGCACGGTGAACCACAGCCACACCGCGATTTGCACGGCGACAAAGGTCGGCACTGTGGTGTCGGGCACAAAGCACAACACGGTGGTGAGGATGGCGGTCAGTTCGACCACCAGCATCACCGGCGAGCGTTGCAGTTGGCGTGGGTCGAGCTTGACGAACGCCTGGACCAGCGCCGGGCGCCAGAGGGCCGAGATGGCGGTTTTGGCAGGCTCCTGGGGTTTGACCGGGGCCGCGTTTTTTGCAGGCATATTCATTTTCATATCCCCTAGGCTCTTCATTTAGCAACAGCCATGCTCAAGTGTTCAGCGATAGGACCCAGCGCCAGCGTCGGCAGGAAAGTCAGGCCGCCCACCAGCAAAATGGTCACGGTCAACAAGGTGACGAACAGCGGGCCATGGGTGGGGAAGCTGTTCTGGCCAATCGGTGCGGCCTTCTTCATCGCCAGGCTGCCGGCCAGGGCCAGTACCGGGAGGATGTAGCCAAAGCGGCCGATCAACATGCCCAGGCCAAGCATCAGGTTATGGAACGCGGTATTGGCGCCGAGGCCGGCAAACGCCGAACCGTTGTTGGCGCTGGCCGAGGTGTAGGCGTACAGCAACTGGCTGAACCCGTGGGGGCCGGGGTTACTGATGGCACCTGCCGGGCCTGGCAGGCTGGCGGCGATGGAGCTCAGCACCAGCACACCGACCGGCATCACCAGCAGGGTCACCACCAGCAATTGCACTTCCTTGGCCTGGAGTTTCTTGCCCAGGTATTCAGGAGTGCGGCCAATCATCAGGCCGGCGAGGAACACCGCGATCAACACGTTGAGCAACATGCCGTACATCCCGGCACCCACGCCGCCGAAGATCACTTCGCCGACCATCATGTTAACCAACGCCACCATCCCACTCAGGGGGCTGAGACTGTCCTGCATGCCGTTGACCGAACCGTTGGACGCCGCGGTGGTGGTCACCGACCACAGCACCGTGCCGGTGGTGCCAAAGCGTGTTTCCTTACCTTCCAGTGGCGCGGTTTGCTCCACCGCCGGGTTGTTCAACGTTGGATTGGGCTGGTATTCGGACCACAGCGACGTCGCGCCGCCGATCAGGAACAGCGCCAGCATGCAACCGAGGATGGCACGGCTCTGACGCAGGTCTTTGACGTAGTGGCCAAAGGTAAACACCAACGCTACCGGGATCAGAATGATCGAAGCCACTTCGAACAGGTTGGCCCAGGCCGTCGGGTCCTCGAACGGATGCGCCGAGTTCACACCGAAGAAGCCGCCGCCGTTGGTACCCAGTTGCTTGATCGCAATCTGGCTGGCCGCCGGGCCCAGCGGAATCACTTGATCCACGCCCTGCATCGTCACGGCATCAATGTAATGGGCGAAGGTTTGCGGCACGCCCTGCCATACCAGGAACAGCGCCAGCACCAGGCACAACGGCAGCAGGCCGTAGAGGGTGGCGCGGGTCATGTCGACCCAGAAATTGCCCAGCGTCTGGGCAGATTTGCGACCAATCCCACGGCATAAGGCGACCAGGACTGCTAGGCCAGTCGCCGCACTGACGAAGTTCTGCACAGTCAGGCCGACCATCTGGCTGAGGTAGCTCAGGGACGCCTCACCGCTGTAGTTCTGCCAGTTGGTGTTGGTCATGAAACTGACGGCGGTGTTGAACGCCAGGGTCCATTCCTGGCCCGGCAATTTCTGCGGGTTGAGCGGGAGGGAGCCTTGGAACAACAGGATCGAGAACAGCAGTAAGAAGCCCGCGAGGTTGAATGCGAGCAAGGCCAGCATGTACTTCTGCCAGCTTTGTTCCTGCTGTGCATCCACACCCGACAAGCGATAACAGGCGTTTTCCACCGGCCCCAGTACCGGGCTGAGCCAGGTACGCTGGCCTTCCATCACCTTGTAGTAGAACCGCCCCAGGAACGGTGCCGGCACCAGTACCACGGCAAAGAAGGCGATGATCAGCCAATAGTCATAACTGTGCATAGCCCTGCTCCTAGTTCCGATCCGCGCGTAACAGCGCAACCAGCAGATAAATGAACAGCGCCACGGCCAATAGCAGTGACACCCCGTCCAGAACGCTCATGGAAGTTTCTCCGTCTTGCGGCGATTGCCGCGTGTGGGGGCATTGTCCGCAGATGGGGCGTAAAGGAACGAGGGCGAGGCGCTGGGCAGGGCGTAAAGATGGCGTAAAGAGTGGGTTTATGCGGGGTTTACAGCGGAATTTGCAGTGGCTGGGAGGGCCTCTTCGCGGGCAAGCCCGGCTCCCACAGTGGAATGCATTTCAAATGTGGGAGCCGGGCTTGCCCGCGATGGCGGCAGGTCAGACACCACCGCCCTTATCTGGTGCACGCCAAGCTCCATTCAAACGCCAAACCGTCCCGCAGACGACACAAGCACTGCTTTGCGACAGGGTTTCGCAGCCTGGCATAACCACTGCAACACCTTGAATCATTCCAAACCGTTCAGGGAGCACCCCACAATGAACACACAACTCAAACCCACCTTGGGCACCCTGCACCTATGGGGTATCGCCGTCGGGCTGGTGATCTCCGGCGAGTACTTCGGCTGGAGCTATGGCTGGGGCGTCGCCGGTACCTTGGGTTTCCTGGTGACCTCATTAATGGTCGCCGCAATGTACACCTGCTTTATCTTCAGCTTCACCGAACTGACCACCGCGATTCCCCACGCAGGAGGCCCGTTCGCCTACAGCCGTCGCGCCTTCGGTGAGAAAGGCGGCTTGATTGCCGGCCTGGCCACCTTGATCGAATTTGTCTTCGCCCCGCCCGCGATTGCCTTGGCCATTGGCGCGTACCTGAACGTGCAGTTCCCGGCACTCGACCCCAAGCACGCCGCCGTCGGCGCCTACATCGTGTTCATGGGCCTGAACATCCTCGGCGTCAAACTGGCCGCTACCTTTGAGCTGGTGGTGTGCGTACTCGCCGTCGCCGAACTGCTGGTATTCATGGGTGTGGTTGCCCCGGCCTTCAGCTTCAGCAATTTCGCCCTCAATGGCTGGGCCGGTTCCGACACCTTCGGCGCGCCGGCGATTGCCGGGATGTTTGCCGCGATCCCCTTCGCCATCTGGTTCTTCCTCGCCATCGAAGGCGCGGCCATGGCGGCCGAAGAAGCCAAAGATCCCAAGCGCACGATTCCAAAAGCCTACATCAGCGGCATCCTGACCCTGGTGATCCTGGCCATGGGCGTGATGTTCTTCGCCGGTGGCGTGGGCGACTGGCGCACCTTGTCGAACATCAACGACCCACTGCCCCAGGCGATGAAAACCGTAGTCGGCGAAAGCTCCGGCTGGCTGCACATGCTGGTATGGATCGGTCTGTTCGGTTTGGTGGCGAGCTTCCACGGCATCATCCTCGGCTACTCGCGCCAGTTCTTCGCCCTCGCCCGCGCCGGCTACCTGCCATCTTTCCTGGCCAAACTGTCGCGTTTTCAGACACCCCACCGCGCCATTATTGCAGGCGGCGTGGTCGGCATCGCCGCCATCTACAGCGATGGCCTGATCAACCTGGGCGGCATGACCCTGACCGCCGCCATGATCACCATGGCCGTTTTCGGCGCCATCGTCATGTACATCATGAGCATGCTCAGCCTGTTCAAACTGCGTAAGACCGAGCCACTGCTGGAACGCACCTTCCGCGCGCCGGGCTACCCCATCGTGCCGGGTATCGCATTGGTACTGGCCGTGGTGTGCCTGGTGGCGATGGCCTGGTTCAATGTGCTGATCGGGTTGATCTTCCTGGGCTTCATGCTGGTGGGCTTCGTCTACTTCCAACTCACCGCACAAGACCGCGCCGATGCCCCCGCGGATGCGATGTTGACAGGACTATAGAGCCGGCGAGGCAGAACGGGCCTACAATGAACTACTCAGAAAGCCCGTTACTCAAAGCAGTTATCACCGTAGAAGAGTTCTTCGACGGTTATCTGCCTCAAGGAGAGCCCTTATGCCGTGGTATGCGTGGTTGATTATGGTGGTAGCGATCGGGTCGATCGTCGGTGGGCTGATGATGCTGCGTGACAGCGCCAACAAAGTGGAACTCACCGACGAACAACGCAAGCGCGTGGTCGAGCGCAATGCGCAGGCGGATGCCAAGGATGCGCAGGATCGCTGAACCTTGAGTTACTCCCAAACCGCCTTGGCAATCTGCAACCCGTGCTGCCCCTTGTAGGCAGCACGTTCCGGTTGGCTCCAACCGCTCAGCAACTCATTCTCCAACCTATAGATTTCCACCCCCAACGGACGACACACCGTCAGCGGATCCTGTGCATCCGGCCCCCACATCGGCAGCGACAAATCCCCACCCGGGCAGGTCGACAACGCGCACAGCAAATCAATCTCGGCAAAGAACTCCAGGTAATCGCCCTTCTGCGCCGGACAGGCTTTCATAAAGTACATGTCATCGTGATTGAGGCCCGTGCACTGGAAAATATTCAGCACATCATGCACGTCGAACTCCGTCAGGCCATGGGGCAGTACTGCGCGGGTCAGGTTCGAGTGGCAGTGGTGATGGAAATCCTCACCGGTCAGCATACGGTTCACATAAGGGTCGCAACGCGTGCCAAGCAAATCGTGCAGGCGCCCGCCGTGCTCATCGATGCCGTAGTTGGCGAGGCTGTCGTCGGTGATGGTGACCAAGGGTCTTAGAAAGGGCAGGTTCGACCACAAGCGATCATGGGTGCTGACATGGGCGCCTTGCAGCTGTCGGGTGCGCGCAGCCCACAAGCGTTCGCGCGGGTCATTGGCATTCCAGACGTTGAAGTCGCCTACCTGCGGTCCAACTGGTGTGGTCACACGGAACACGTGCCCGGCCGGTACTTTCCATGCCCTGCCCGTACGGATCGGTACCTCGAACTGTTCGATCAATGTGCGCTGATCCTGGCGATCGCGGATACGCTCATAGAACGCCTTATCCACCTGCAACGCGGAACCTTTGCTGACTTGGTAAGCGGCGGGATAGTCTTTGTACATTGGGCAATCCTCCATCAAGGGTGATCAAACAGGGCGAGGGAAAGGTGTTCGGAATCGTCCAGGTAAAGGCTCATTGCTTCGCTGGCAGCCTGGGTTTGGTTGCGAGTTAACAGCGCATATATCTCATGGTCGCGCTCCAGCCAGGGCGACTGGAAACGCTGCTCGTCAGGCGCGGCGCAGAACGCCAGGCGCAATTGGGCGATCACCTGGGCGAAAAACTCATCGAACAATGGGCTGCCCATCAACGCGACGATCTGTTGGTGGAACATAAGACTGTGGGTGGCCACGGCTCGCCAATCTTCACGCTCACGAGCCAGGGTGGTGGCCTCAATAGCGCTGTGCATACGCCCTGATTGAGCGCCCGTCAGCGGGCCGCTTTGGGTTATGGCCTGCAATTCCAGGGTGCGGCGGACTACAAACAGATCGCGAACTTCCTCCCTCTCCAGGCGCCGAACCATCACACCCTTATTACGTACATAGCGAGTGAGGCCCTCCTGGCCCAGACGATGCAGCGCTTCACGGATAGTGTTGCGCGAGGCGTTGTAGGAGTTGACCAACTCCGCCTCGATCAGCGGCATACCAGGTAATAGCCTGCCGCCGATTATGTCAGCGCGTAGTTCCAGGGCGATTTGATCGGCTAAAGACATGCTGAGCGTCATCACTACCTCAGGATTGTTGAACAATCATTGAGTTGGATGTAATCACGTTTCATGCCAATAGGGGGCGACGGGAGTCTCGGATAACGGAAAGGCCGGTCAATGACCGGCCTTCAGGGCTGTATCTACATCCTCAGTTTATTACCAGCCTGTCGCGATTCTTCTCCAGCAACGCCTTGCCGATGCCCTTTACTTCCAGTAACTCATCCACCGCCGTGAACGGACCGTTGCTTTCGCGATAGGTGATGATTGCCTTTGCCTTGGAGGCGCCGATACCAAACAAATCGCGCCGCAGGGTTTCGGCGTCGGCGGCGTTGAGGTTGACCTTGGTGGATTGCTCGGTTTGTGTCATTTGCACAGAAATAGGGGATGGTGCTTCTGGTTTAGCAGAGGGAGCAGCAGTGGCAGCAACCGAAATGCTGGTGAGGAAAGCGAAGAACAGGGAAGAAACATACGTGTTGTACATTGATGAAGCTCCTTAACATCGTTGATGTGAAAGCAGCTATTCCAAAGCTGCTTTATCAATCTAGGTGATGTTGGAAAACTGTCAAAAATGAGAGCGTTACAATGTGTGATCGGCGTAGTGTCAGGGCAACGTTTTGAACGTTTGAAATCAAGCGCCCCCCCAATACATATAGGCCGATCGTAGGCCCATTACTATCCCCGGGGCCAAAAGCAAGACAAGCAGCGCACGTGAGGTCCCCTTGGCAGTGTTTAGAAACATTAGATAAATAAAAGGTATAATTATAAACGCAGGCTGCATGATCCTCATAAGGTCTTGGTGAGAGTTAACAGATGTAACCGATAGCCCCAAGAAAAATAGGGCAATGCAAAACATCCTATTCAGCATGGCATTCTCCACACTTGAAAAATATAGATTAAAATATTTTCGCCAAGCCGATAAAACTATCAGCGCCAATACAAACAAGAACACATACGCATAAACAAACAATCCAGCATTGGTCTCGCTTTCCCAATTGCCGTCACCCGAAACAACTACTTGCTTTAAATACCCAACAACCAAAGACCCCATCAATCCGACAAGCAACGAAATTGCATACTTTGTAGGAACTGAAAGCCTAGGGAAGCGATCAACAAAAATAAATATGAAAAAAACTACCACCGCCAAAATGCCGCTGGAGTAATGAAATAAAATTGACAGGGCTACAAATAATACCGCAACAATAAATCGAGAACTCAACATCCCCAGAAATAGCAATGTAAATGCCATGTGAGACCTCCATACCCATAGCACAGAAGCGTAGGAGGGGTACCACAACGAATATATTAAGACTGACAGAAGGACGAAAAATGCAGCTTGAAGGGCGTTTTTTTCAATCTTGCGCGCCGCGCAAAAAACAAACAACATCAAAAATGCAAATACTAGAGACATGGAAGCAAATGCAAAAGACTGCAGATCAATAATAATCGAGTTGAAAATAGTATAGACCGAAAGGTATATACCCAACTCTAACTTACCTGTTTCCTCCGTCAAGCTGGTGGCGAAACCCAGCACATCTTCTGAAAGCAACTCATTGTAGAAAAAATAATAAGCCCTGGCATCAGTAATTGTTTCATTATCATTTACGATAACTGAAAACAAATAAGCACACCCCATCATGAGCGTGAATGAGAGCAGCAACATGACAAACGCGGCGAGCGTGGTTTTCCGCACACTTAACATAACTACCACTTAAGGAAAAGATGGATTATACCTTGGTAAAAGCGTATTTCTTTATAGGCGCCAAGCGTACACGACAACTTCAAAAAATTACCCAGCGCTTCTTTCTTTCTAATACTAGCAATATTTCTAAAACGTGTACATTCAAGTGCTGTGATCGCTGACGTATATTCCGGGCACTCACGGTAGGCCTGCAGAATTTTCATTTGGTGCTCATACATCAAATCTAGCTGCTTAAGGGTGTTCTCGGCGTGCTGCCGATATTCCGCAACCAACTCAGGAAGCGCTTGCAGATATCCCTTAGAAGCACTCGTCAACTTCAACCACATATCCCAATCCTCAACACGCGTATTGGTATTGAAACCGCCTACGCTGCGCAAGGTATCAAGTCTGAGCATGCCTGCGGCTGCCGGCACCTGCGCTTTAAGCATGATAACGTCACGAAAACTATACCTTCCAGACCCGATACGCGTGCTGGTACGGCGACTCTCATCGTCTATCAGGTAAATCGAACCAAACGCAGCTACGCAGTCTGGCTGACTTTCTAGATATTGAATCAGAAACTCAGTTTTTTCAGGCAGGATGCTGTCATCCGACGCCAATGCTGAAAAATACTTACCCTGGGACCATTCAAGAGCCGTATTTAGAGTCGTTGATAACCCTTGATTTTCTTGAGCTATATAGGTGAACCTTACAAATCGTTGTTCACAAAGCGGCAAAAGATCTTGAATGAAACTTCTTGATAAATCAGAAGACCCATCATCTATGATAATCAGTTCAATATTTTCATAGCTTTGATTTATGACACTTCTAATGCTTCTTTCTACAAATTTCTGATGATTATAAACAGGAATACACATACTAACTAACGGTCCAGCGCTTTCCTTTTCAAGCAACATGCGAAACTCCCAAATACCGTTCAAATACGAAGCAATACATCACAATCAAATAAATTAAATAGTTAACTGCGTGCGCGATGGCAACGCCTTCAAAACCAAACACATTGAGAAAGACAATAGTGAGCAGATAGAAACTTAGCGAAAAGACAATCTCTGTAATCACGTAAAGCTTCACCAGAGGCTTGCTTAACATGATATAAGCCAGCAACCAACCGCAAGTTTTAAACAAGTCCCCTACCAACTGCCAAAAAAACAAATCCCGCATTGGAGTAAATTTTTCGGTAAATAGCAGAGCGATGATAAGATCACGCAATCCAAAAACGACTAGGCCACCTAGTATTACCAAAGGAACGAGCAACTTAAGACCAGAAAGCACTTCCCGCTTTAGTATAGCCTTGTCATTTTCAGCTGAAAGCCGCGGTAGGAAATAAACACTCAAGGTCGTGGTAATCAGTAAAAGATAAGCAGCGCTCAATCGCCACATTGCCTCCCAATACCCCGCTTCCACCCAACTCAAATTTTCTCCCAAATAGTTACGCACCAGAATATGGCTGATCGGTACGCATAAGGCAGACGTCAACGCCATTAGCGTATATTTAGCTAAATTCGCAGAGGTAGCATAATCAACTTTGCCGAACAGAAACTTAAATTTGAACCATGTCAAGCGGAGGCAAAATATTAAAGTAGCCAAGAAGCTCAGCGATTGATAAATGGCCAACCCAACCAGCGCACCATACAAGCCAAGCTTCATCGCAAGCAGCGCTGTTACAATGAGCGAGAATAGGCTACCTGATATATTCGCTAAAACGTATCTGACAATTTCCCGTTTGCCGTTCAATATAGCTAGCAATAAGGAGTTTAACGAAAAAAACACCAAGGCTAATGAAAACCACACAAATACACCGGCAAAGCTGGCATCTTTGAGAAACCAAAGTGCCAGCTCTTCCGAGAAGATCAGAATCAAAATACTCAGAAAAATCGAAGCGCTGACGGATATCGTGCCTGCGGTACGCCAAACAACTCTCTGTTTTTCTGCATCCGATTCATATTCAGCAGTGTATTTAGTAACTCCTGTGTTAATAGCGCCACTTGCGAATGTCGTTATCATTTGGACAGCATTTTGAAACTGCCCAACCGCCGCATACCCAGCAGGACCAACGTAAACTGCAAGTACTTTATTAATACCCAGCAGCGCTATCATCTTGATAAGTACCGCAACGCCATTCAGCAAACTGGTTCGTATAAGGTTCATTTCATCGATCGCTGAAGGAAAAGCTATTACACGCTTTGATAACAGCGTTGACGTCAGCCATTGTCATTGTCGGGCCGATAGGCAGGCTCAGGACCTGCTGATGAATCAACTCAGAGACCGGAAAACTTTTCTCATTCAACTGAGGGTAAGCGCTCTGTTTGTGTGGCGGAATAGGATAGTGAATTAAGGTCTGCACACCACACGCGGTCAAATGCTGCTGCAGCTCATCACGCTTATTACTCCGAATGACGAATAAATGCCAGACATGCGAATCGAAAACCTCAGCATCGACAGACGCCGATAACGGCAATTCAATATGAGGGTTCTTAATATTCTTCAAATAAGTATTTGCAATGGCCTTACGTTGTTGCGTGTGCTGATCAAGATAGCGGAGTTTCACGCCTAGCATCGCCGCCTGTATTTCATCCAACCGACTGTTAACGCCCTGATACAAATTTTTATAACGTTCATGAGAACCGTAATTGCGTAAAGCTCGTAACGTGTCTACCAGTTCAGCATCATTGCTGGTAACCGCACCACCATCACCAAGCGCTCCCAGGTTCTTCCCAGGATAGAAGCTGAAACCCGATGCATTACCCCAATTTCCAGCCTTGCGCCCTTGAATACTCGCACCATGAGCTTGTGCAGAGTCTTCAAGGAGCAATAAATCATGCTCTTGGGCAATGGTAAGAATCGCCGGCATATCAGCCAGCTGTCCATATAAATGAACGGCAATAATCGCTTTGGTTTTTGGTGTAATAGACTTCAAAATATGCTCGGGGCATAGGTTGAATGTCTGAGGGTTCGGTTCAACCAATACCGGAACTAGACGATTTTCTGTAATAGCCAAAATACTAGCAATATAGGTATTAGCCGGGACAAGGACTTCATCACCCTCTTTCAGCTTACCCAGCTCTTTCCACGCGCGCAGGGTCAGGATCAGTGCATCGAGACCGTTTGCTACCCCAACACAATATTTAGTACCACAGTATTCCGCAAAGGCCGACTCGAAGTCTCGCAACTCGTTACCGGCAATGTACCAGCCGGAGTCGATAACTCGCTTACAAGCCGCGAGTAGCTCCCCACTCATTTCGGAATTCACAGACTTCAAATCGAGAAAACTGATCATTTATAACTCCATTCGGTAGAAATCATGCACAACGGCTCGCGCACCAAAACCTTCTTTTTGCGAAACAAGCCCTTCATTGAGCACCTGGCCGCCATCTTCCGTAGAAATACCGAAGCTAAAATATTGTCGGTTACCGTACACATCGCTGATTAAATTATTCAAAACAAAATCCAAAGCACCTACTTGCCTGCCCGCATCACTGGCTGCCAAATATTGCGTATGCACGATGTGTCCAAAATCAAAAACCATCGCAGCAGCCAACAGTTGACCTTCCAGCACAGCACCAAAGACCTTTATATTCTCTGGGAAGCGTGACATTAAAAGTTCAATTTCGGACAGCGAATGAACAGGCTTAGAGTCGAAGCGTTCCAATATTTTAGACAGCAGCACATGAAAATCGGCAGTGCTTACCGAAGAACTGAACGTAACAGCATTTTTCTCGGCTTTCTTTATGACACACTTTCTAGAGTCAGAGAGCTTAGGCGCCCGAGCAATCTCTATCACTGACGAAACATCACGACGAAACAACTTCGCATTATTCCTGAACAACGCGTAAAGATCCTCTTCTGCGGGATAGCGCGTAAATACAGAGGGGATGCACTTGTACACCAGATCCACGGCACCGAGATCTTTATAGTGTGCCTTTAATGCTTCAAATATATCCAGCATTGCTTTGCAACCAACATCTTTCAGAAAAATAATACCGGCGTAGGTCAGGCCAGAGTGACTGAAAATCGTCGTATCAATAATATTTGCTGGAAAAATCGCAACCACACGATTTTTCTTATAGATCAACACCGACACATCATTGAAACGAGCTTCATGATAGCGAAAGTACTGAGTCAAGTGGATAAAGTTACCATTCTTTGAATGCTCAACTACGTAATCCCAATCTTTACTCAGAGAGGCATCGTATCTCTTCAGTTCATACATCTGGCTTATTGCCTATATTGATTTCCATTACACATAGCCCATCCAAATGACCGGCCATTTCAAACCCTACTTTCTGATAAAGCTTTATCGCGCGAATATTATTAGGGCTAACCTTGAGAAATACGGATGACACACCGATGGAAAGCGCAAAGGCAAAGATCTCCGTTATTATCGATTGACCGAGACCTTTCCCCCATAATTCTTTTTCGCCAAGATAACCCCAGTACTCGGCACGCTGATCGATAATGTTCTTTAGACCTGCTGCGCCCACTTTTCGACCGAAATACTCTAAACCGAAGATTCGATAGTCATCCCTATCTACCAGCGAATTGAAAAAACCAATTTGCTGTTCATCCGTGAAGCTGGGCGTTTGCGTTAACTCTTTAATTTCAGGATCACGAAGCCACTTCCCGCTTAAAGCGAGATACTCTTCATTATAAGCGACCAATTTGATCATGGCCTTATTCACTTATCAACTTACAAAATTCTGTATAATCTCTAATATAATCACTTTCTTCATAAGGCTCACTAGCGAGAACCAGAAGTACGCAATTTTCGCTAAAATCGTGCATTTCTCGCCAAGTAAGACCCTCAATTAAAATCCCCTTGGTGGGGCAATCGAGGACAACTTCTTCCCTGCTACGGCCATCGTCCAGTACCATCCTGCACTGACCAGCCATGCAAATTGCTACTTGCTTAAGATTATGGTGCGCGTGGAAGCCACGACTGACACCTTCGCCGGTATGGTAAATATAGTAGACCCGCTTAATTTCGAAAGGGATCAACTTCCCTTGTTCAATAGAAACCAAGCTACCTCGGTGGTCACCAAGTTTTTGAAATTCAATCCACTTAACTAGACTCACGCTGCCCCTCCATGCCATATCAGTGATAACGTAGTACACGTACTTCAGGTCCAACGCCGCGCTAAGCTTTACGTTACTTCTACTGATTGACCTATTGCTTGCCGGTCAAGCTCTGCAGTCGAATATGCTTATTGCCAGACAAGTCATCATCAGCGCCCTGTCGGTCGTAGATCTATTCGATCATGACCGTCCTGCCTCGGCAAGAACCATAGGCTACCGGGAGGCTCAGACCTCATCCACTGGCCAACGTGCAGAAAACCTGAAAGCACTAATGCAGCCCCTTCGCCGCCCCCTGCTTGGAGCCCTCGCTCTAGCCTGGAAAGACCAAGCTTCCTTGCTGAACATACAGATAGCGGGTAAAAGACTGAGATTACTTTTTTGGACAGCGATTCTATCACTTGGATGACAGCAAGACATCCCTGGCTGGAGCACTTTCTTATGCCCCAATCCTGAACGCCGACGATTCGCTTTACTGCGGGGGCTGCTCAAGGCAATGCTCCTCTTGCAGGTGTCCGCCCTACGGCTGCGAAGAAGCATTGAACAGACACAAAAAAACCCGCCGTAGCGGGTTCTATTTCTATTTCAATGTCATCCCTGACAGTGCTTGAGAGCCGTAAAACTTCAGCTCACCGTCCTGCCACCACGCTGCAAAATTTTCACCAATACCTCCTGGTTCAACCGCCTGGGTGGTATCTACAGCAAAAGGTTGACCTTGACTCGATACGGAAGGCAACGACAGAAAGCCCATAATGACGCAGCCTTTTGGAGAAACACCCGGCGCAGCATTGCGTCGCTCGAGTACCACAGACCCCAGCGACCAATCACCCGTCTGTTCAACGAATACGTTTTTAACGCGTACGTAGTCAACATCCGTGATCAGTACGGCCGAGTCTCCACAATCACCGTAAACGCCGTCAATTTCGACGTCATAGCTGCCGACGCCAAAAATATCCACTAGTTGACCCGTTACATTATCGCCAACGTTGTCAATGAATTTGTTGTTACCGTAGGACGTGACAAGCTCATAGCAGTCTTCTGGTGCGCCATCCACCCAGCACTCTTTGATTGTCAGACCAGACGTCTCCCAAAATTCGCAGACTTCATTTCCTGCACTTTCCGAACCCTCGGTTTTCTGAAAGAAGCACTGCAACACCGTTACATCCGTCGTCCGGCGCCATTCAAAAAGGCGACGGTCCGCGACGTTACCTTCGAACGCGCAATGTTCAAATATGCATTTATCCGCGCCGTTACCGTACACAGCAGTTTGCGTTACTCCCGGAGTATAGGTAAAGCGCACATTTTTGAAGTGGCTGTTTTTGATCATATTAGGCAGTTGGCTGTAAATGTTACCGCCGGGCTTCATATAGTTGAGATCACCAATGCCAACTGCACAGCCGGAAATCAAGGTATCCTGCACAGCGACGTATTCGATCGTCCAGCCGTTACCGACATGCCAGTGAAAATGGCTGGATGTAAATGCACAACGATCAACTTCAACCTTAAACTCGCCCGCCCCGTAAGCATAGAAAACACCATTGGTTGAGGAGTTCTTCGCAATACCCGACACGATGCAGTCCGTCAGCTTGACACTCTTACCTGCAGTACCGGCCCCAAAGAAACAATAATTCGATACACCTGCGATCTCGCAGCCATACATCTCCAGCGACCCGGAAGTGAGGTAGGCAAGCAGCTCATCAGCAGCGCCGTCAGCGCCCTGGAACTTGCAACGCTCAAATACAACCGGCGTACCGAAACCAACCAGATTAATAATTGACGAGCCATTGGAAGATCCCGATGCAATTACATTATAAAAACGCACATGGTAGGTCGCCGATGGATCATTGAGAACAAAGCCTGGCTTACCACTAGCGAAGGTAATATCTTTATCTTTTATAATGTAGGGGTCTGACTGAGTGCCCGTCCCGCTGTACGCCAGTGCGGAAGCCGCCGCTTCAGAGTTAATCGTTACCTCAGCCGCTGTGGTGCGAATATCAGACGTCACACCAACTTCAGATAGGTTAGCTGGCCCTGGCTTGATCCAACCTTGGATACCGGCATTGCGGCGTACTGCCTCTGCCTTGAACATTGCTTGCACCCGTACCCCCTCGACAGAGATATCATCCAGCGAAGCCCTATTTTCGTTATTGGAAGTCATAGTTACCTCTAAATTGCCCAATCAAGTGGGCTATCAATTTCCAAGCCAGGTTGACGCAATTACCGCGTAATCTGGCCTTTTAATACCAAGCGGCATAATTTTGCCTTAACCGCTTAGCATCGCTCTTTACCATTCCAGCGATCCCAATGGCTTGCAGACATGATATGCATAAACGCATTAAATATCAATGCATTTATGCATATCTCAAGAAATGAGCTAGTCCCTGGCACCCAAGCCCTCGCCCTCCAGATCCCTGAGCAGCACGCTTAAAGCCACCCTCGCGCGCAAAAAAAAGACCAATCAGAGACTGGTCTTTTCGTTCAAGCTTGATTTCGTATTTCAGCTCAAGGCTCTAGTCGACGCTGTTGGTAAATCCAGTCGACAATTTCACCGTCTGGCGCGTAGCCACTGACTGTGTCGCGGAGTAATTTACGCACTTGACTGTAATCATCTTGATCTACCGCTGCCAGCAACTCGGTCAGCTTAGCCTTGAGTACATCCCAAGGCAGGTGATCTTCATTGGCGCTCATAATCATCGGATGCGGGGTGGCAACAACGTTATCCCCTATCAGCAACTCTTCATACAGCTTTTCGCCAGGACGCAAACCGGAAAACTCAATAGATATATCTCCATGAGGGTTCTTATCCGAACGAACACTGAGCCCGGAGAGGTGGATCATTTTCTCAGCTAGCTCAACAATTCTCACCGGTTCACCCATGTCCAACACAAACACATCGCCCCCAAGTCCCATAGAGCCCGCTTGGATCACTAACTGTGCGGCCTCTGGAATGGTCATGAAATAACGTGTGATCTTTGGATGGGTCACGGTCAATGGCCCCCCGGATTTGATCTGCTTGTGGAACAACGGGATAACCGATCCTGAAGAGCCCAGTACATTTCCGAAGCGCACCATGGTGAAGCGTGTTTTGTTGACGTGGGATACGTTTGATTTATCACCAAACAGCACCAGCGCTGGTTCACGGCTGAGCGCCTGCAACGTGAGTTCTGCTAGGCGTTTGGTGCTGCCCATGACATTGGTGGGTCGAACAGCCTTGTCAGTCGAGATAAGCACAAAGTTTGCCACGCCAGATTGAAGCGCCGCTTGCGCAGTATTCAAAGTACCGATCACATTATTTAGTACGCCTTCGGCGATGTTGTGTTCGACCATCGGTACATGTTTATACGCTGCTGCATGGTAAACCGTGTTGACTCGCCATGTTCTCATAACATCCAGTAATTTTGACTGGCTGCGCACCGAGCCAAGTATGGGCAGTAATTTTACGGGCAAAGACTCTCGCGTTATCCGCTGCTCCAGCTCAGAAAGAATGCTGTAGAGGTTGTACTCGCTATGCTCGAATAACAGCAACGTTGTAGGACATAGTGAAAGTATTTGCCGGCACAGCTCAGAGCCGATCGATCCGCCGGCACCTGTCACGAGAACGCATTGCCCCTTTATGCAATGTTCGAGCAATTCACCTTGTGCGGGTACTGCATCGCGACCCAGCAAATCGGCAATATCGACTTCCTGAATATCATCGACTTTGACTCGTCCGCTGGCCAGGTCCATGAAGCCCGGAACACTGCGTACATGGAGCGGAAAACCCTCTAAAAACCCCAGTATTTCACGCCGACGCCCGCGATTAGACGACGGTATCGCTAGCAGTATTTCTTGAGCTCCGGTGGAATCGATCATGCGCTGGATATTCTTAGGCTTATAAACCTGCAGGCCGGAAATGACTCGATCGGAGATACTTGAATCGTCATCAATGAACGCCACAGGACGCATCAATCGCCCCATGCGCAAAGCCGCAACCAATTGATTACCGGCAGCACCAGCGCCATATATTGCTACGCGCGGCAAGCCATCTTCACGACTGGTGAAAGGCACATGCTGAGCAGCGGCAAACCAGTCGCCAAGGAAATACTGGCGCATCGCTAAACGCAATCCACCCACCATGATGAGGCTGAGCCACCAATAATTGAAGACAATGGAGCGCGGGACCACATTCTGATGGTTACTGTACCAATAGACGACCACCCCCAAGATCAGGGATGAGAGGCTTACAGCCTTGATTATCGCTATCAAGGCATCATTACCAAAGTAGCGCATGACAGCGCGGTACATCCCGAAGCGGATAAATAACGGAATAGCTACGACAGGTGCACTGAGAAACAACCATCGATGCTCGCTGAAGGGATTGATCATTTCGTCTATACCCAAACGAACGACGAAAGCCATCCATAGCGCCAGCCACACAAGGACGACGTCGGTCATCACCTGCAGAATCCGTTTCTTACGGCGAGGAAGACCCAGCAAATATGTCCGTATCGTATCCATAAACCCTTTAAACACCTCTTGGAGCGCCTGACGCAACATTCACTCTGTAACAATCATTAAAACATTTTGCGCGAATGCCGACCTTAAAACTAAGCGTTTTTTTCCAACGCGCCTGCGCGGTACTTTAGCGCCAGCAGTATCAGTGGTGCATAGGCGATTAACAAACCTAACGGACCATTGAGCCCCAGCAGTGCTACGCAAAGCGCTATAGGCAGCAACCAGAGTAGGTTAATCATCAATACCGACAGGGTGACCGGCAAGTGTGCCCCAACTTGGCGCGAGGCAAATTGATAAGCGTGGCTACGATGGGCCTCGTATACCTTGTCTCCACGAGCAAGCCGTCGGGCCAATGTAAATGTCGCGTCGACAATAAAGACGCCGAGCAAAATCAGCCATACCCAAAGTAAAACCGCAGAGTGCCAGGCCGCGTGCAGCGATAGCAGGCCAATGATAATACCCAGAAAGCCACTCCCAGCATCCCCCATGAATATCTTTGCCGGAGGAAAATTCCAGTACAAGAATCCGATAACCGCCATGCTCAGGATCAGCGGCAACCAGATAAGGTCTTGATAGCCTGCCAACCAGTAGACCAGGCAGGCTCCTAGGCATGCACAAACGGCCTCCACGCTTGCGAGTCCGTCAATTCCGTCCATGAAGTTGTAGAGATTGAGCATCCACACCAGATAAAAAACCGCGAGGACATGTCCTATTGGCCCGAGGTCGATACTGCCTCCCACGAAGCTGACCGGCGCAAGACCATTGAGCCAAAAAAGCGCCCAGGCGGCGGCGCTGAAATGTCCCAGCAAACGCCATCTAGCAGCAATATGCCCATGGTCGTCGAGAAACCCAAGCAGTGCAGTTACCGCCCCCGCGCCCAGTAGCGCCCACATCACCGATAACGTGATTTGGTTACCTGCCCACAACAACGGCAAAGCAACCAGGAATCCAACAACGATGGCCACCCCTCCGCCTCTCGGGGTAGGCACAGAATGAGAACTACGCGCATTCGGAATGTCGATCAAACTGCGGGTCAAAGCGTAGTAGCGCAAACACCATGTAAGAACGAGTGCCAGGATTGCAACGCACGGTGCAAGCCAGAGTAAATCTTTCATCAACAGCTCCAAATTCCGTCCCATCTAAGGACTACTTCGATTTCAGGCTTTCCTGGAAACTTCTGGCCGTTTTGCTCAGGGCCTGCGCAACGGTCAAGGGAGGCGTCCACCCCAACAAACTCCGGGTTTTGCTTATGTCGACCTGTAAGGATCCGCACAAGCGGCGCGCAACATCTTTACGTCCTAGTAGAGCGGCTCCTCTAAGCAGCAACCAAGCAGGTACTGGAATCAATCGCACTGGGGTTTGCAACGCCTCGCCCATGTGTTTGAGCAACTCAGTGGTGGACATGTCGTCATCGTCGCTGACTAGAAACGTCTGATTGGCGGCGGCAGCGTGGTCCAGGCAAGTCACAACCAGATCAACCAGGTTATCCAGGGCGACCAAACTGCGCTGGTTGGGAATCGCCCCCAAAGGTAGTGGCACACCCTTGTTCAACCAACTCATCATGCTGCGGAAATTGGCTTTGACCCCAGGTCCGTAAACCAGAACAGGGCGGATAATGACGATTTCCATCCCGGTCGCGTTGCCCAGCAACATGAGCCGCTGCTCTGCTTCCATTTTAGATATGCCATAGGCATCCACGGGCGCGGGCATGTCATCCGCAGTGTAGGGTTTGCCGGGGACTGTCCCCTCCCCATTCACCTTGATGGAGCTGATAAATATAAAGCGCTTGACGCCGGACCGGGCGGCTGACTCAGCAAGCTTCAACGTGCCGGCGACGTTTACGCTTCGATACTCGGACAACGGATCACTGGAAGCATCGGACATTATGTGTACCCGCGCAGCGCAGTGGACCAGGACGTCGACCCCCTCCAGAGGCTGGTCGCCCTCAAGCAGAAAGTCTTCTCCCACCTGCACTGCCACTGCGTTGGCCGGAAGCTTCACCCCCACGCGCCGTACAAGCGCCCTGATCTCCACGCCTGCCTGAGCTGCGAGACGTTCCAATACTGCACTGCCGACGAAACCAGTTGCGCCAGTAATCGCGTATGTCTTTTGCTGAGTCAAACCTTCTTCTCCAGTTGCCTGTAGACATCCAAGTGCTGGCCGACGATCTCTTCGATTGCGAATGCCCGCATCGCCAATTCGCGCCCCGCCTGACCAAACTTACGACGTAGCACGGGGTCTTCGATCAGCACCTGCAACTGACTCGCCAATGCCTGTGCGTCCCGAACTGGAACCAATAAGCCGGTCACGCCAGGTTCGATGGCGTCACGGCAGCCTGGCACATCCGTGGTGACCACCGCTCTTGCGCAGGCGGCGGCCTCAACTAAAACTTTCGGCAGGCCTTCCCGGTACGATGGCAACACCACAATATTCGCCGCGCCGAAGAGGGCAGCAATGTCTTTGCGGTAACCTAGCAATTCGACCAAACCCTCCTTGCGCCAGTCTTCAAGCTGCGCTGCCGAAACCGTCGCCGGGTTACCTGGGTCAATATCACCGATCAACTGAAAACGCGCCTCTATGCCATGCGCCCTGAGTATCCTCGCCGCCTCTACAAACTCAACTACACCTTTATCAAGCAAGAGACGCGCGGCGAGACATACCACGGGAACACCCTCTGGCTCCGGCACACTGGAGTACAGAGACAAATCGACGCCCGACCCTCTGATCATGACGACCTTCGACGCATCAAGTCCGCCTATGCCCAACAGCAAATCACGATCATCAGGGTTCTGGAAAATGGCCCGCAGGTTGCGTTTACCTAACGCCGCTTGATAAAAAGTGCTGACTACCTGACGGGTCAATGCTGCCTTCAAGCCTTTTGACAAAAACACGAAACCTAGCCCCGAAATAGCCGCGACGACGCCTTTAACCGGCGCAAGTCGAGCTGCGATCCCTCCGTACAGAACGGGCTTGATTGTGACCAAGTGCAATACGTCCGGTTTCAGCCGCCACAGCAACTTCCAAATGGCAAATATCAAACGCAGCTCTGCCATTGGATTTCGTCCGCTGCGAGATAACGGCAGCTCGTGATGCTCAAATCCTGCCTTAGTTATAATTTCAACGGCATGACCTGGCATACTCGCTACGTGGACACGGTAACCGGCGGCCTGCGCACCTTTTGCAACAGGCAGGCGGTGGGAAAGAAAAAAGCCCGGATCATTAACGATAAATAACAGCACAGGGCTCATGCTTGTTCTTCCAACCATGCTTGAAACATTAATATCGTCCATAAGTGCGGCTGCCAGTTGCCGCGCCCTTCCAAATGCTCTTTCCACATTTTACGGATCGAAGCAGGGTGAAAATATCCTTCCTGGTGAAGGCGCGCTTCATTAAGCAGCGATTCGGCCCATTCGCGTAAAGGCCCACGCAGCCATGCACCCAACGGAATACCAAAGCCTTGTTTTGGTCGCTCAATCAATGCCTTGGGAACATGACGATAAAGCACCTCGCGCAACAACCATTTGCCCTGACCGTTGCGAATTTTCAGTTCTAGGGGCATGCGCCAAGCCAGCTCAACAACCCGATGGTCCAGCATCGGCACCCTCCCTTCAATACTCGCAGCCATGGCTGCGCGGTCCAGCTTGACCATAATGTCATCGGACATGTAGGTCTGTGCATCCATAGCCATCATCCAGTGCTCAAAACTGTCCGTTTCGGGCCACCGGCCGCTATCGGTGAATATGGTTTTTGGCTCTTCACCGCCAATCACCACACTGGCGGGATCGCTCCAGTGACTATTAAGCTGCAGATAAAATTGATGCCCATCGGCAAGTGTCAGAACATTCGCCAGTTTGTGCGCCTTTTCACCTGGCGTACTTAGGTGCAAACGCTTGGGCAACAATGGCTTGGAAACTTGGAACAAGCTATCCCAAGTAGATGGAGACACGGAGCGCAAAAGCCCGGCAGCAGCCTTGCGGGCAACAGGTGGAAGTGACTGCATTTTAGACCAAACATTTTTGGCGCTCAGATAGCGGTTGTAGCCACCGAAGAGCTCATCACCACCGTCCCCGCTCAGCACGACTTTGAGTTGTTGCCTGGCCAACTGACTGACGAGGAAAGTCGGGATCTGGGAACTGTCACTGAAAGGCTCGCAATACATTGAGGGCAATTGCGGGATTACCGCGAGGGCATCCTGAGGGCTCACATAGAGTTCCGTATGCTGCGTCCCTAAGTGCTTCGCTACGGCCTTGGCATGTACTGCTTCATCGTATCCGCCTTCATCAAAACCAATAGTGAAGGTTCGCACGGGTTGCATGCTTTGGGCTTGCATCAGCGCTACGATCGTACTGCTGTCGACGCCACCACTGAGAAAAGCACCCAACGGAACATCTGCCAACATTTGTTGACCGACGCTGGCGAGCAACTGTGCCTCCAGCAAATCCGCAGCTTCGGTTGGAGTGCCCGAAAACGGGTTCGAAAGCCCCTTTTTCACTGCGTCATTGAGCCGCCAGTACGCTTGAGGGGGCGTTACTTTTGCGAGCGGGATATCCGATAACGGAAGCGTGACATAGTGGCCCGGCTCAAGCTTCCCAATCCCTTTATAGATACTGTAAGGGGCAGGAATGCAGTTATGTCGTAACAACAACGTCAATGCACTGCGATCAACTTCTCCCCGGAAACCTGCAAAGCCTTTGATCGCTTTGAGTTCAGAGCCAAGAAGCAAAGTGTCATCTTGCCAGCCATAGTAAAGCGGCTTCTCACCCATGCGGTCACGAGCTAACGTCAACTTCCGCTCATGCTTATCCCATAGTGCAAAGGCGAACATACCAACGCAGGCCTGTAGAGTTTTTTCTATGCCCCAACCTGCCAAGCCAGCGAGCAGTACCTCGGTGTCAGAATGACCACGCCATCCCTGTTGGGGAGCCAGTCCTTCGGTCTCAAGTTGCTGGCGAAGCTCAGCGTGATTGTAGATTTCACCGTTAAATACGATGATAAAACGTCCGAGGCTGGAATGCATTGGTTGATGGCCAGCAGCCGATAGGTCGACGATCGAAAGGCGGCGGTGGCCAAGGGCCAGTCCAACCTCTTGATCCTCCCAAATGCCTCCATCGTCAGGGCCACGATGGAGTATGGCCGCATTCATGCGCGCTACAATATCCGACAAGTTGCCTGTATTAACATTGAAAATACCGCTAAATCCGCACATTTAATGAGTGTCCTTACAAGAGGTCAACTGCTCAAGAATATTCTTAACCCGCGCTCGGACGCGGACAATAGTAAAGCCCCTCGCAATCTTCCTCACCAACGCCCATCCTGAAGTTTCAGTAATAAAGTACATACACTGAGGAAATATTATGCCTGCTCCTCTACCCCATTGGATCACTTCAAAAAGTTCGCATACCAAGGCATAGCAATTTCGATGCCTTGTTCGATATCAAACTTCGGTTCATAGCCAAGCAAGGTCTGTATCTTCCCGATATCCGCCTGCGAATGGCGAACGTCGCCCGCACGAAATTCCCGATAGACGGGCTCTTTCTCGTAAATAATACCGCTGTTCAATAACGCTTTACGCAGGGTTGAGAAAAGCAGATTCAAATCCGTGCGACCGCTGACGGCAACGTTATAAACCTGATTACGCGCTGCAGGGTCAACCACGGTTGCCGCCAACAAATTGGCTTGGACGGTATTTTCTATAAAGCAAAAATCCCGACTCGTCTCACCATCACCGTTAATGAAGACGTCTTCATTGTTTACCATCGAAGCTGTCCATTTTGGAATAACGGCTGCATACGCGCCTTCTGGGTCCTGTCGTTTGCCAAATACGTTGAAGTAGCGCAGACCGATTGTTTCAAACCCATAGCAGCGCGCGAAGACCTCCGCATAAAGCTCATTCACGTACTTCGTTACAGCATAAGGGGAGAGGGGTTTTCCAATAGTATCCTCTACTTTTGGCAAACCAGGATGATCGCCGTAAGTTGAGCTACTTGCGGCATATGTAAAGCTCTTTACAGTCGCATCCCGAGAAGCCACCAACATATTTAGAAAACCGTCTATGTTGGTAGCGTTGGTGGTGACAGGGTCATTCAGCGAGCGTGGTACGGAGCCCAGTGCAGCTTGGTGCAGTACATAATCAACGCCTCGGCAGGCTTGGTGACAGTCTTCCAAGTTGCGAATATCGCCTTTGATAAAGCTAAAACGTGCCCAACGCGCAGCCGAAACAGTGGACCGCACCTCATCAAGATTATGCTGATGCCCGGTTGCAAAACTATCCAGCCCGACAACGACTTGGTCAAGGTTTAGCAAGGTCTCCAACAAATTTGAACCAATAAAGCCTGCCACCCCGGTGATCAGCCAGGTTTTTGGTGCAGCTGGAAGCGTATGCAATAGTGTTTCGTAGCGGGTCATCAGTATTAGCTCTTTCGAAGTCGATTTAAGGGGCGATATTCAGGGCCCAAACTTTAAAGTCGGATATCCGATTCTTCACGACTCAATAAATATTTTAGGTCATAAAGGATATGCTCGGCCTTGCCAAATTTTCGAATATTGCCGGCACCAAGCTCACGAAACTCATTATGCGCCACCGCCAATACCACACCATCATAAACGCCTTGCGCTGGCGCTTTAATCGGCGTAATACCATATTCGTGTTCAGCCTCAGCAACACTAACCCAAGGGTCGTAAACATCAACCGCAATATTGTATTCGGCAAGTTCGCGTACAATGTCGACAATACGAGTATTACGAAGATCTGGGCAGTTCTCCTTGAACGTCAGCCCCATGATCAGTACGCGGGCGCCATCCACGTGTATGCGCTGCTTGAGCATAGCCTTGACCAACTGGGAAACCACATAGGCGCCCATGCCGTCATTCAGCCGACGACCGGCCAGAATGATTTCAGGGTGGTAGCCAATAGACTGCGCTTTATGGGTCAAATAATACGGGTCAACCCCTATACAGTGCCCCCCTACAAGGCCCGGACGAAATGGCAGAAAGTTCCATTTGGTGCCGGCGGCCTGAAGTACTGCTTCAGTATCAATGCCCATCTTGTTAAAAATAATGGCCAATTCATTGATAAGCGCAATATTTAAATCACGTTGAGTATTTTCAATCACCTTGGCAGCTTCGGCCACTTTGATGCTGCTTGCTTTGTGGGTGCCGGCGGTAATTATCTGATTGTAAAGCGCATCAACCAAGTCAGCAGTTTCTGGCGTGGAGCCCGAAGTAACTTTTTTTATCGTCGTAACGCGATGCTCTTTATCCCCGGGGTTAATACGCTCCGGACTGTAGCCTGCATAAAAATCGACATTGAACTTCAGCCCCGAGACCTGCTCGAGAACAGGAACACAATCCTCCTCGGTTGCGCCTGGGTAAACGGTGGACTCGTAGATGACCAAATCACCTTTTTTTAGCACCTTACCGATGCTCTCAGAAGCCTTAATCAGGGGAGTCAAATCCGGCTGATTGTATTCATCAATTGGAGTGGGCACCGTTACCACGAAGGTATTGCAATTTTCCAGCTCACTCAATTCACAGCTGAAGCTCAGTAAGCTCGCTTGTTTCAATTCTTCGTCAGAAACCTCCAACGTCGCGTCGTGCCCTTCTTTCAACGCTTGGATACGAGGCTGGCTGATGTCAAACCCGACCACCGTCCGGTGCTTGCCAAACTCCACGGCAAGGGGCAAGCCAACGTAACCCAGGCCGATGATAGCGAGTTTAATATCTTCCATTTTTTGCATAATCAAAGCCTAAATAATCCAAAGAATTCAGAGTTTTCTGGGACAGCAGTCGCTACATTACCTTGGCAGACTGCCACTCAGGTGTTGGTTTTCGGTCACCGACCTATCCCAGAGGCGAGCCTTACCTTCCATCCAATTGTTCGCTCTGTACGTGCTTCACCGCGCACAATATCCGGCTGGCAACAATACCAAAATTACGAACTGCTCCCGCGACGCCGTGCCGGTCGGTCCTTCTATACAGCCCGCGCACATTGCTACCGTTTTCCCCAAACGCCCTCTCCGGCACTCAGACACCGCATGCTATTGAGAGCGCTTCAAGCGGAAAAGCCTCCCCCAGAACAGTATCAATCGATATGCATACATCGATAAAAAACAGCCTGCATTTTAAGCGAGCGAATTGAAAACACTAGCGGGAAAACGAAGCAGCTGACGCTCAGTGTCAGGGATACGATCATACTACGTGCGCAAAGGAGAATCCGTATTGCGTTACATTGCAGCAGCTGCCTAAAAGGGCGCCAGATGATGACGCCCAACCAATAGCTGAAACGCACTTGGGCCGATTCAGCAACATCAAGCAACCTTGGCGTTACGCGACTCCTCTTCCACCGCCGCTGGCGCTACAGGAGAGGGTTTACGAGCAGCAAAAACACTGCGTCGATTTATGAGCGATTCCCGAAACAATACCAATATGACACCCAGCATCAGGCCGAGGATCAATCCAGCGCCTATCACCAGGGATTTCTTCGGAAAGATAGGACTCAAAGGCTCCAATGCCTGCTTGTCGATAGCGACCAATTTCAAACGGCTCATATCGATATTCAGATTACGCAGACGAGCCTCTTCAGTTCGTATGGGTTCTACTCCGCTAAGGAATATGTCTTCGTTCTCACGACTGTTAAGTACTTCAATCTGTCGATTGGACTCGAGCAATTGCAGCTCTTTGGCAATCTGTGCGATACGCCCTTCAGTGAAATCATCCGATTTGCGCTGCAGCAAAGCCGATCGCTCGGCCTCAAGGGCCTCGAAGCCCATGAAATATTGGGGAATAGCTTGGTTATTGATTTCGGTACGGATGGTACTGGAAGCGCCGCTACGATCCGAGTCGCCGAGAGACGATGGCGTTGAGGGCTTTCTGATACCTAGCGATTTAGCTATGCCTATGGATTCATTCAACTGCGCCATTCGGTCCATTCGCTGGGTCTTGAGTTGAGCCCTCAGCGCCTTAAGCTCATCGCGCAATTGTGCTCGGCGCATCACATCGGACTCCGTCAACGAGGCGATTTTGGCCTCCTTGTCGGTATCATAACTCGCACGAGCGGCGAGCATCTTGGCATTGAGCTCGTTCAACCGATTCTTAACTATCACGTTCAGATCCGCGGCGATCTGCTGGCGCTCAATCCCAATCGCGTAGTCGATAAAACCGTTGAGGATCGATACGCCATCCACACCTTTCGGGTAATTCATCTGAAGTTTGATGTATGCGCTGAGCGAGTCGGCTTTTTTAGGGTCTGGCAGTACCAGATCAATGGATTTTCGATTGAATTCTTCGAAGCTTTGCTCGAGGGTACGCCCAGGCCGCACGAATGCCTCAAACAGTTTTTGATTGGCGCGGAAAAAACCCAGGCGCGTGTCATATGACTCTAAAGATGCACCCACTCTCAACAATGCCTCTCCCGGCGGGAGGTTATACACATCAGACCGGTTGAGCGCGTCCAACTCATTAATTGCCGCAGGACGCAGCACACTGCTGACCTGATATTCAGGCGTTGCCAGAAAAGCGTATGCTGCGGCGATCAGGCCAGCCAATGCAACGACAAGCACAATAAGCTTTTTTTGCCGCCACAGCGTGTGACACAGGGCAATAAGATCAATTTCATCTGACGATGGATTCAGGGGGGCGCGGAAGCTACTACTCACAACAAAAACCTGCCTTCAAGGAGAAACTGCGGGCTCGTTATGCAGACAAGATTGTGTGTTTTTTATTCTATTTGGATGACCGCAAAAATCCGGCGTCTCTGCCAAATTTTTAGCGCACAAAATGTCCGTTATCGAGAACAGATTGCATTTTGCCACCTCTTCCATACATTACAAGTATTGACATGCCTGTAGGATGATTCCCAAAAGGGCAGGAATAAGTCTAAAAGAAACTCGCCTATAGGGAGGAAAAGATGGCTAGCGGAGAAAACATAAGGGAATGCTCAACGATACTGAGTAGTCTTAGGCCTTCACAAGCGCCGTAACAGAAAAATGGCGCAGCAACACAATGCCATTCAGAGGAAAAAAATCTGACAGACGGTCGTATGAATCTTTAGGCTTTTTGTAAAGAGGCAAGCACCTTTTCTATAGACGTGTTGCAGGTCGGGGTTTAGAACGCCGGCTACGAACCAGCCCCCCCATCACCGGCCCAATCAACATCCCCACAATCAAAGCCACCACCACAAACACCGCCACCGGCATCTGGGCAGTACTCCACCCCAGGAACGTCAACGCAACACTCTGCTGGTTCTCCAGCACAAACGCCAAAACCACCAACGCCGCAAGCACTGCAATCAATACCGCAACAACGCGCTTAACCCCACGCATAACCTTCTCCTACCCCAAAAACACTCAGACGCCTTCTTCCTCTTCTTCGTTCACCCGATCGCGCAATTCCTTGCCCGGTTTGAAGTGGGGTACGAATTTGCCGTCGAGGCTGACGGATTGGCCGGTTTTTGGGTTGCGGCCTACGCGCGGTGCACGGTAGTGCAGTGAGAAGCTGCCGAAGCCGCGGATCTCGATGCGATCTCCGGTGGCCAAGCATTGGGACATTTGCTCAAGCATGGTCTTGATAGCCAGCTCCACATCCTTGGATGAGAGCAGCCCTTGATGGGTGACAATTCGTTCGATCAACTCCGACTTCGTCATATTTTTCCCTTCTTTTTCAAGCAGCTAGGAAAAGCGCTTCGAAGGTTTTAGCATGACTTGATGAATTTGAACAGCCCATGCATCAACTAATCTACAGGCAGAATCAACGCTTATCGCGTAAGCATCCGCCCTCATTTGCAGATCACCAACATCGTCCGAGTCACGGCGCCTGCGGGGTTCCAACCGAACAAGTAGTCACCCTCTTCGTCCTTGGCATCGCTGGAGCGTGTGACAACCTTGTAACCCTGCATCTTGCACTCACGGGCAGCACGCTTTTCGCACTTCTCCCACTTATTACCCAGCCCCGAGCAGTCGATCTCGACCCCGCTGGCGCCGCGCTTTGCGTGGGTCTTGGCGCTGGTGGAGGAGCAGCCTGCAAGCATTACCAATGCAAGTATTACGATAATTCTGTTCATTCAAACCCTTATTGAGTCAGCGACGCGAAATAGCCGTTTTCAAGACTATAGTCAGTTCTGACATTGGGCTGAATGTCTTGGTTCGGTGCAGTTGCTTCATCAAATTTCAGGTACAAAAAAGGGCGACCGAAGTCGCCCTTTTTCTACAGCTTTACAGAACTTAGTTCTGCTTAGCCATTGCCTGGCGCAGCAGTGCCGCCATGGTGGTGTCAGCAGCAGCTTCCGGAGCTTCTTTCAGGCTCTGGATAGCTTCTTTCTCTTCCACTTCGTCTTTGGACTTGATGGAGAGCTGAATCACGCGGCTCTTGCGGTCAACGCTGATGATCTTGGCTTCTACTTCCTGGCCTTCTTTCAGAACGTTGCGCGCGTCTTCAACGCGGT
Organism: Pseudomonas libanensis; assembly: GCF_001439685.1. Lineage (GTDB taxonomy): Bacteria > Pseudomonadota > Gammaproteobacteria > Pseudomonadales > Pseudomonadaceae > Aquipseudomonas > Aquipseudomonas libanensis. The sequence continues at coordinate 181,077 of NZ_JYLH01000011.1, read as the reverse complement.
CACGGCTGATTTCGGAGGCTTTCAGAGTCGCTTCGATATCGTCGGCCAGAGTGATGATGGCGCCTTTAGCGTCAACTTCTTTCACAGTGCCCTTAACGATTGCGCCTTTGTCGTTCTCTTGAACGTACTCGGAGAACGGATCGCTTTCCAGTTGCTTGATACCCAGGGAGATACGCTCGCGCTCTGGGTCAACCGACAGGATAACGGTGTCCAGCTCGTCGCCCTTCTTGAAACGACGAACAGCTTCTTCGCCAACTTCGTTCCAGGAGATGTCGGACAGGTGAACCAGGCCGTCGATGCCGCCGTCCAGACCAATGAAGATACCGAAATCGGTGATCGACTTGATGGTGCCGGAGATTTTATCGCCCTTGTTGAACTGGCCAGAGAAATCTTCCCATGGGTTAGATTTGCACTGCTTGATGCCCAGGGAGATACGACGACGCTCTTCGTCGATGTCCAGAACCATAACTTCCACTTCGTCGCCGACTTGTACGACTTTCGAAGGGTGGATGTTCTTGTTGGTCCAGTCCATTTCGGAAACGTGTACCAGGCCTTCCACGCCTTCTTCCAGCTCTGCGAAGCAGCCGTAGTCGGTCAGGTTGGTAACACGCGCGGTGACGCGAGTACTTTCTGGGTAACGAGCCTTGATAGCAACCCATGGATCTTCGCCCAGCTGCTTCAAGCCCAGGGAAACGCGGTTACGCTCACGATCGTACTTCAGAACCTTGACATCGATCTCGTCGCCAACATTGACGATTTCGGAAGGATGCTTGATACGCTTCCAAGCCATGTCGGTAATGTGCAGCAGGCCATCGACGCCACCCAGATCGACGAATGCGCCGTAATCGGTGAGGTTCTTGACGATACCTTTGACTTGTTGGCCTTCCTGCAGGGATTCCAGCAGAGCTTCACGCTCGGCGGAGTTCTCTGCTTCCAGCACGCTGCGACGGGAAACGACAACGTTGTTGCGCTTCTGGTCGAGCTTGATGACCTTGAATTCGAGTTCTTTGCCTTCCAGGTGCGTGGTGTCGCGCACTGGACGAACGTCGACCAAAGAACCTGGCAGGAACGCACGGATGCCGTTAACGTCGACAGTGAAGCCGCCTTTAACCTTACCGTTGATAACGCCCTTGACCACTTCTTCAGCTGCGAAGGCTGCTTCGAGAACAATCCAGCATTCAGCGCGCTTGGCTTTTTCACGGGACAGCTTGGTTTCACCGAAACCGTCTTCAACCGAGTCCAGAGCAACGTGAACTTCGTCACCGACATTGATTGTCAGATCACCAGCATCGTTGTAGAACTGTTCCAGCGGGATCAGAGCTTCAGACTTCAGACCAGCGTGAACGGTTACCCAGCGAGCTTGGTAATCGATATCAACGATAACACCGGTGATGATGGAGCCTGCCTGAAGGTTCAGGGTTTTTAGGCTTTCTTCAAAGAGTTCCGCAAAGCTTTCGCTCATTTTAATTCCTGTTGATAAGGGCGAAGAATACGCCCATCTCCACACCCCAGACGGTATGGGTCAGTTTCAATTAGAAGAAGCACCGCAGGACTATGACTGGTCCCCTGCAGCCTTCTTGGTCACCCGGCGATGTCGCGAATGGCGATCTCGCTCATGATGCGTTCCAGCACCTGCTCGATGGACAACTCCGTGGAATCCAGCTGTATGGCATCAGCCGCCGGCTTGAGCGGGGCTACTGCGCGCTGGGTATCACGCTCATCGCGTGCACGGATCTCATCTAGCAGACTCGACAGACTAACACCATCGACTTTGCCCTTCAACTGCAAGTAGCGGCGGCGCGCCCGCTCCTCGGCGCTGGCGGTCAGGAAAATCTTCAGCGGCGCGTCCGGAAACACTACGGTGCCCATGTCGCGGCCATCGGCCACCAGGCCCGGCGGCTCCTGGAACGCCCGCTGACGCTGCAGCAGGGCATCGCGCACGGCCGGCAACGCGGCAACCTGGGATGCCCAGGAGCCGACTTGCTCGTTACGCAGGTCATCGGTCACATCATCGCCTTCCAGGATAATGCGCTGGGGATGACCTTCCGTCGCGCCGACGAACTGCACATCCAGATGCGCCGCCAGCAGCTTCAGGGATTCTTCGTTGGTCAGGTCGACGCCATGGTTGCGCGCCGCGAACGCCAGCAGGCGGTACAGCGCGCCGGAATCCAGCAGGCACCAGCCCAGGCGCTTGGCCAGGATGCCGGCGATGGTGCCTTTGCCCGAGCCACTTGGCCCGTCGATGGTAATCACCGGTGCTTTGATATTCACAATTGAGCCTCTTGGGCAACACGGATGCCGACTTGGGCACACAGTGTAAGAAAGTTCGGAAAAGATGTAGCAACGTTGGCGCAGTCACGGATACGAATCGGCGCCTCGGCCCGCAGGGAAGCCACGCCGAACGCCATGGCCACCCGGTGATCACCATGGGCCTGCACTTCACCCCCAACCATCGAGCCACCGTCAATGATAATCCCATCGGCCGTGGCTTCACACTTCACGCCCAGGACCAACAGACCATCGGCCATGACCTGGATACGGTCGGACTCCTTGAGGCGCAGCTCCTCGGCACCGCGTAGTACGGTTCGACCTTCGGCGCAGGCAGCGGCGACAAACAGCACGGGAAACTCATCGATTGCCAACGGCACCAGCGCCGCTGGAATCTCGATACCTTTGAGCTTGGCAGCACGTACACGTAAGTCAGCAACCGGCTCGCCACCCACTTCACGCGGGTTTTCCAAGGTGATATCTGCGCCCATCAGCCGCAGGATATCGATCACCCCGGTGCGGGTCGGGTTGACACCGACATGCTCCAACAGCAACTCGGAGCCCTCGGCAATCGACGCCGCCACCAGGAAAAACGCCGCAGACGAAATATCCCCAGGCACTTCAATGTGGGTCGCGGCCAATTTATGGCCCGGTTCCACGGACGCCGTCGCGCCCTCCACTGCCACTGGGCATCCAAAACCACGCAACATGCGTTCGGTGTGGTCGCGGGTCGGCGCAGGCTCGGTGACCGCGGTTTTACCCTGTGCATACAGGCCAGCCAGCAACAGGCAGGACTTAACCTGCGCACTGGCCATCGGCAATGCGTAAGTCAGACCTTTGAGTACCTGACCGCCACGTATGGTCAGCGGCGGGCGGCCTTCCGGCCCGGTCTCGATCACTGCACCCATTGCCCGCAGCGGCTTGGCTACGCGATCCATCGGGCGTTTGGACAGCGACGCATCGCCGGTCAGCACGCTATCGAAGCTCTGCGCCGCCAGTAAACCGGCCAGCAGGCGCATGGACGTACCGGAATTACCCAGGTAGATCGGCCCCGGCGCAGCCTTCAACCCATGCAGGCCAACGCCATGGATAGTCACGCGCCCATGGTGCGGACCTTCAATCACCACGCCCATGTCGCGAAATGCCTGCAAAGTCGCCAGGGCATCTTCGCCCTCAAGGAAACCTTCGACTTCTGTCACGCCCTCGGCCAGCGAACCGAGCATGATCGAGCGATGAGAGATCGACTTATCACCCGGCACCCGAATACGCCCGTTCAAGCGGCCTCCCGGGCTGGCGATGAAAGTCAGCTCATCGGCGCTCACTGCGGTTTCCATATAAGCCCGGCGTGCCAGGATCTTGCTGAAATGTTCACGCGCCACCCGCGCACGGGTGAACACGCCCAACAGTTGATGGCCGTCACCCGCGTCAACCGCGTCACGCAGGGCGTCGAGGTCGCTGCGGAAAGTGTCCAGGGTACGCAACACCGCTTCGCGATTGGCGAGGAAGATATCGTGCCACATCACCGGATCGCTGCCGGCAATCCGCGTGAAATCGCGGAAGCCACCGGCGGCATAACGGAATATCTCCAGGTTTTCATTGCGCTTGGCCAGGGAATCCACCAAGCCAAATGCCAGCAAATGGGGTAAATGGCTGGTCGCCGCCAGCACTTCATCGTGGCGCTCGACCTGCATGTGCTCCACATCCGCCCCCAGCTCGCGCCAGAGACGATCTACGACGGCCAGCGCCGCCGGATCGGTTTGCGCAAGCGGCGTGAGGATCACCTTATGCCGACGGAACAACTGTGCATTTGAGGCTTCCACCCCGCTCTGCTCGGAACCGGCAATCGGATGGCCCGGCACAAAGCGCGGCGGCATTTCGCCAAATGCCAGCTGCGCAGCACGCACCACATTACCTTTGGCACTGCCGACGTCGGTGAGGATTGCCTGCCCCAGATCCATGCCGGCCAACACCGCCAGCAGCTTCTCCATGGCCAGGATCGGCACGGCGAGCTGGATCACATCCGCGCCCTGGCAGGCAATTGCCAGGTCCGCCTCACAGCGGTCCACCACGCCCAGCTCCACCGCCAGCTTGCGCGATTGCGGGTCCAGATCCACGCCCACCACTTCGCCGCATAATCCGCTTTCGCGAAGCCCCTTGGCGAAGGAGCCACCGATCAACCCCAGGCCGACCACCACCAGGCGACCGATCATAGGCACAGCAGGTTGCAATGCAGTGACATCAACCACGGGCCAGAACCTTGGCCAGCGCCTCAAGGAAGCGGCTGTTCTCAGCCGGCAAACCGATGGTGATACGCAGGTGGTTCGGCATGCCGTAGTTGGCCACCGGACGCACGATCACGCCTTCGCGCAGCAGGCCCTGAAACACCGGGGCAGCCACCTGGCCGAGATCGACGCAGATGAAGTTGCCCTTGGACGGAATCCAACCCAGGCCCAACTCGCGAAAGCCTTCCTGCAATTGCAGCATGCCGCTTTCGTTGATGCGACGCCCTTCTTCCAGGTACTCGGCATCCTTTAACGCCGCACACGCAGCCGCCAGGGCCAGGCTGTTGACGTTGAACGGTTGGCGCACACGGTTGAGCACGTCGGCAACCACCGCCGTGGACAAGCCGTAGCCAACCCGCAGCGACGCCAGGCCATACGCCTTGGAGAACGTGCGCGATACCAGCAGGTTCGGGTAGGCCGCCAGGAAGTCGAGGCCGTCCGGCAGGTCGCTGCCTTCGGCGTACTCGATGTAGGCCTCGTCCAGCACCACCAGCACGTGCTCCGGCACATCCTGCAGGAATTCGTTCAGTGCCTGCTCGTCGAACCAGGTGCCGGTCGGATTGTTCGGGTTGGCGATAAACACCACGCGAGTTTGCGCGTCGATGGCCGCCAGCATTGCCGGCAGGTCGTGCCCCCAGTCTTTGGCAGGGATAACACGGGCATCAGCCCCCACAGCCTGGGTCACAATCGGGTAGACCGCAAACGCGTGCTCGCTGAACACCGCATTCAAACCCGGGGCCAGGTAGGCACGGCCGACCAATTCAAGGATGTCATTGGAGCCATTGCCCAAGGTCACCTGATTCAGCTCGACCCGGCACTTGTCCGCCAGCAGGGACTTGAGCGCAAAGCCGTTGCCATCGGGGTAACGGGTCAGCTCGGCCAGCTCTTCCCGAATCGCCGCAAGCACTTTAGGGCTCGGGCCCAGCGGGTTTTCGTTGCTCGCCAGCTTGACGATTTTGGACGGGTCCAGATTCAACTCACGGGCCAGCTCGTCCACAGGCTTGCCTGGAACATAAGGCGAGAGTTGTTGCACGCCCGGCTGTGCCAGGGCGAGGAAGTTGCCACTCATGTCAAAGCCTCACAAAACCGCTTTCGGGTACGAGCCCAGCACCTTGAGTGCTACGGCTTCCTGACTGATTTTCTCCAGCACGCCCTTGACCAGTGGGTCGCGGTGATGGCCGATGAAGTCGATAAAGAACACATAAGTCCATTTACCGCTGCGCGAAGGACGCGTTTCGATGCGCGTCAGGTCAATCCCGTTATCGTGGAATGGCACCAGCAGCTCATGCAGCGCGCCGGGCTTGTTGCTCATGGAGACGATAATCGAGGTCTTGTCGTCGCCGGTCGGCGGCACTTCCTGGCTGCCGATCATCAAGAAGCGCGTGGAGTTGTCCGGGCGGTCCTCGATCTTTTCGGCCAGGCGCGTCAGGCCGTACAGACCCGCAGCCATATCACCGGCAATCGCGGCCGAATTCCACTCACCCTTGACTCGCTTGGCCGCTTCGGCGTTGCTGGACACCGCCACGCGCTCCACATTCGGGTAATGCGCGTCCAGCCACTTGCGGCACTGGGCCAGGGACTGGGCGTGGGAGTAGATGCGGCTGATGCTGTCGGTCTTGGTGTTCTCACCCACCAGCAGGTGATGGTGGATACGCAGCTCGACTTCGCCGCAGATCACCATGTCGTGCTCGAGGAAGCTGTCCAGGGTGTGGTTGACCGCGCCTTCGGTGGAGTTTTCCACCGGCACCACGCCAAAATTCACCGCCCCGGCCGCCACTTCGCGGAACACTTCGTCGATGGCCGCCATCGGCTTGCTGATCACCGCGTGGCCGAAGTGCTTCATGGCCGCCGCTTGAGTGAAGGTGCCTTCCGGGCCGAGGTAAGCCACTTTCAGCGGCTGCTCCAGCGCCAGGCACGAGGACATGATTTCACGGAACAACCGCGCCATCTCTTCGTTGCCCAACGGGCCCTTGTTGCGTTCCATCACGCGTTTGAGCACCTGGGCTTCGCGCTCGGGCCGGTAGAACACCGGCACTTCGCCTTCCGCCAGGGACGCCATTTTCACCCGTGCCACTTCCTGGGCACAGCGCGCGCGCTCACTGATCAGCTCGAGGACTTTCTCGTCCAGGCTGTCAATGCGTACGCGCAGGGCCTTGAGTTCTTGCTCAGACATTAGCCGTGTTCCTTTTCGAACTCTGCCATGTAGGCCACCAACGCGTTGATCGCGTGGATGTCGACAGCGTTGTAGATGGAGGCGCGCATGCCGCCGACCGAACGGTGGCCCTTGAGGTTCAGCAGGCCGCGCTCGTCGGCGCCGGCCAGGAATGGCTTGTCCAGGCGATCATCGGCCAGGCGGAATGGCACGTTCATCCACGAGCGGTCAGTCAGGTTGATCGGGTTGCTGTAAAGGCCGCTGGCGTCGATGAAGTCGTACAGGGTGCGCTTCTTCTCTTCGTTGCGCTTGCCCATGGCAGCCACACCGCCCTGCTCTTTCAGCCACTCGAACACCAGGCCCGAGAGGTACCAGGCGAACGCTGGTGGGGTGTTGTACATCGAGCCGTTATCGGCCGCGACCTTGTAGTTGAGCATGGTCGGGCACAGCGAGCGCGCGCGACCGAGCAGGTCTTCGCGGATGATATTGACCAGGATGCCACTCGGGCCGATGTTCTTCTGTGCGCCAGCATAGATCATGCCGTACTTCGACACGTCGATTGGGCGCGAAAGGATGTCCGAAGACATGTCGCACACCAGCGGCACGTCACCCACTTGGGGCACCCAGTCGAATTCCAGGCCGCCAATGGTTTCGTTCGCTACGTAGTGGACGTAGGCCGCGTCCTTGGACAGCTTCCACTCGTTCTGGCCAGGAATGGCGAAGTAGTCGTAGGGCTTGGCGGTGCCTGCCACATTGACGTGACCGTAGCGCGAAGCCTCTTCAATGGCCTTCTGCCCCCAGATACCGGTGTCGATATAGTCAGCACTGCCATTTTCCGGCAGCAGGTTCAGCGGCAACTGAGCGAACTGCTGGCTCGCACCGCCTTGCAGGAACAGCACTTTGTAGTCGGATGGGATGTCCAGCAAGTCGCGCAGGTCCTGCTCGGCCTTGGTGGCGATGGACACGAACTCATCGCTGCGATGGCTCATTTCCATCACGGAGAGGCCTTTTCCATGCCAGTCGAGGAGTTCACCCTGCGCACGCTGCAGGACTGCTTCAGGAAGCGCCGCGGGACCGGCACAGAAGTTATAGGCTCTCTTGCTCACATCCAATCTCACTTTGATTTGGTGGGGCTGCAATCATGTCAGCACCGCCCTCATTCTGGAGCGGACATCTGTGGGAGCTGGCTTGCCTGCTCCCACATGGACCGCGTCCAGGCAAAGGGCGCTGTGTTTCATAGGGGACAAACAACAAGGGGGCGAATCTTCATCCGCCCCCTGTGTGTCCGCTTATTCCTGCGGTTCTTCTTCGTCTGCGGCAGCGTCGAGGGTTGGCTCGTCGACATTGTCATCGCCGGTTGCGATCACCTCGCCTTCAAAGTCTTCACCTTCGAGCTCTTCGCCTTCGACTTCCGATGGTTCCTGCACACGCTCCAGGCCCACCAGTTTTTCGTCCTTGGCCAGCTTGATCAAGGTTACACCCTGTGTGTTACGGCCCAGGCTCGACACTTCGGCGACACGGGTACGCACCAGGGTGCCCTGGTCGGAAATCAGCATGATCTCTTCGCCATCGAGCACCTGCACCGCGCCGACCAGACGGCCGTTGCGGTCGTTGCTGACCATGGCGATCACACCTTGGCCGCCACGCTTGTACTCCGGGAACTCGCTGATGGCGGTGCGCTTGCCATAACCACGCTCGGAAGCGGTGAGGATCTGGCTGCCTTCTTCCGGGATCAGCATGGAAATCAGCTTCTGCCCTTCCGGCAGGCGCATGCCGCGTACACCGCGGGCGGTACGGCCCATGGCACGCACGTCGGATTCCTTGAAGCGGGTGACCTTGCCGCCGTCGGAGAACAGCATGACTTCGCGCTCGCCATCGGTGATGGCGGCGGAAATCAGTACGTCGCCTTCATCCAGCTCCAGGGCGATCAGGCCCACGCTGCGTTGACGGCTGAAGGATTCCAGCGGGGTCTTCTTCACGGTGCCCTTGGCGGTCGCCATGAAGATGAAGTGACCTTCGGTGTACTCCTCGACCGGCAGCATGGTGGTGATGTATTCATCACTGTCCAGCGGCAGCAGGTTGACCAGTGGGCGACCACGGGCGGCGCGGGAAGCTTCCGGGATTTCGTAGGTTTTCAGCCAGTATACCTTGCCCTTGCTGGAGAACAGCAGCAGCGTGGTGTGGCTGTTGGCGACCAGCAGGTGAGCGATGTAGTCCTCATCCTTGACGCCGGTAGCCGATTTGCCTTTACCGCCACGGCGCTGGGCCTGGTACGCAGCCAGCGGCTGGGTCTTGGCATAGCCGCCGTGGGAGATGGTCACCACACGCTCTTCTTCCGGGATCATGTCACCCAGGGTCAGGTCGAGGCGTGCATCGAGGATTTCGGTGCGGCGCACGTCGCCGTATTCGGCACGGATCACTTCGAGTTCTTCGCGGATCACTTCCATCAGGCGCACGGCGCTGTTGAGGATGCGGATCAGCTCGCCGATCTGGTTGAGAATCTCCTGGTACTCGGCCAGCAGCTTCTCGTGCTCAAGGCCTGTGAGGCGGTGCAGACGCAGCTCCAGGATAGCCTGGGCCTGTTCCGGCGACAGGAAGTACTTGCCTTCGCGCAGGCCGTACTGTGGGTCCAGGGTCTCTGGACGGCACGAGTCGGCGCCGGCACGTTCAACCATGGCCACCACGGCGCTGGATTCCCAAGGCGTGCTGATCAGCGCTTCCTTGGCTTCCGACGGGGTTGGCGAGGCCTTGATCAAGGCGATGACCGGATCGATGTTCGACAACGCAACGGCCTGGCCTTCCAGGATGTGCCCGCGCTCGCGGGCCTTGCGCAGTTCGAACACGGTACGGCGGGTCACCACTTCGCGGCGGTGACGTACGAAGGCTTCCAGCAGGTCCTTGAGGTTCAGGATGCGTGGGCGGCCGTCGATCAGTGCAACCACGTTGATACCAAACACGCTTTGCAGCTGGGTCTGGGCGTAGAGGTTGTTGAGGATCACCTCAGGCACTTCGCCACGACGCAGCTCGATCACTACGCGCATGCCGTCCTTGTCGGACTCGTCGCGCAGCTCGGTGATGCCTTCGAGCTTCTTCTCTTTAACCAGCTCGGCGATCTTCTCGATCAGGCGTGCCTTGTTCAGCTGGTACGGGAGTTCGGTGATGACGATCTGTTGGCGGCCACCGACCTTGTCGATGTCTTCGATCATCGAGCGGGCGCGCATGTAAATGCGCCCGCGACCGGTGCGGTAGGCTTCGATGATGCCGGCGCGACCGTTGATGATCGCGGCGGTCGGGAAGTCCGGGCCCGGGATGTACTGCATCAGCTCATCGACGGTCAGCTCAGGGTTGTCGATAAGGGCCAGGCAACCGTCGATGACTTCACCGAGGTTGTGCGGCGGGATGTTGGTGGCCATGCCCACGGCAATACCGCTGGAACCGTTGACCAGCAGGTTGGGGATGCGGGTGGGCATGACAGCCGGGATCATTTCGGTGCCGTCGTAGTTCGGCACCCAGTCCACGGTTTCTTTATGCAGGTCGGCCAGCAGCTCGTGCGCCAGCTTGGTCATGCGCACTTCGGTGTATCGCATGGCCGCGGCGTTGTCGCCGTCGACCGAACCGAAGTTGCCCTGGCCGTCTACCAGCAGGTAGCGCAGGGAAAACGGCTGGGCCATCCGAACGATGGTGTCGTACACCGCAGTGTCGCCGTGAGGGTGATACTTACCGATCACGTCACCGACAACACGGGCAGATTTCTTGTACGGCTTGTTCCAGTCGTTACCCAGCTCGCTCATCGCGAACAGCACACGCCGGTGCACGGGCTTCAAGCCATCGCGCGCATCAGGCAGTGCCCGACCGACAATTACGCTCATCGCGTAGTCGAGGTAGGACTGTTTCAGCTCGTCTTCGATATTGACCGGGAGGATTTCTTTGGCCAGTTCGCCCATGAGAAGCCTGATTCCTTTTTCGGGTGAAACTTCGTCACATCCATACGGGACGAACGAAGCTCGCCGCTGCCGGCACGGTGCCTGACAACGACTTACGACAAATCAACGAGTTATGACACGGATCTGCACGTTATGGGCAACCCCTCGGGGTGGCCCTGGAAACCGCCGGATGTTATCACAATCGCCGCCACGCACCTATCCCCCTGATGCGCATGGAGACTAGTAATTTGACGGATGACAGGCTTGAGGGCGACGAGAGGGGCTCAGAGGTGGGGTGGTGCTTTTTTTTGAGGGTGGAATGCAGGAGTTTTATTGACTTCAAGGGCCAATCGCAGGCAAGCCAGCTCCCACATTTAATGTGTGAATACAGTCAAAGGTGGGAGCTGGCTTGCCTGCGATAGCGCCCCCCACAGGCGCCAAAGCCCTCAATGCAGCCGCTTACGGCACATCAACCTGGCCAACTTGGCGGCATCCGGCCGCTCCACCACGCCCTTTTCAGTGACGATCACGTCGATCAGATCCGCAGGGGTCACATCGAACACAGGGTTAAACGCCGCGACATCCAACCGCTGGCCATCAACCTCGAGCAACTCACCAACATCCCGCTGCTCCAGCGCCACATCATCGCCAGTGGCCATCATCAGATCGAGGGTCGAGCTCGGTGCTACCACCATGAAGCGCACGCCGTGGTGCATGGCGCAGACGGCCAGCTGATAAGTGCCGATCTTGCTGATCACATCGCCATTGGCGGCAATGCAGTCGGCGCCGACAATCACCCAGGTCACACCTTTGGTCTTGAGGATATGCGCCCCCGCCGAGTCGGCATTCACCGTCACCGGGATGCCGTGGCCCGCCAGTTCCCAGGCAGTCAGCCGCGAGCCTTGCAGCCAGGGCCGGGTCTCGTTGACATAGACTTGCTCGACCAACCCCTCCAGGAACGCTGCGCGAATGACGCCAAGGGCCGTGCCGACGCCGCCCGTGGCCAAAGCGCCGGTATTGCCATGAGTCAGGATCGCCTGGGCGTTGCCCTGGTGCTTGCGAATCCGCTCCACGCCTAGCTGGGCCATAACGAAATTGGCCTCCCGGTCGCTTTCATGGATCGCAATGGCTTCGGCTTCCAGCACCGCCAGAGGATCGGCGTGCTTCTTGAGGCGGTCCAGACGGTCGCGCATGCGCTGCAAGGCCCAGAACAAGTTCGAGGCGGTAGGTCGGGTATCGGCTAACAGTGCGTAGTCTTCTTCCCAGGCAGCCTGCCAGTCACCGCCTTGAGCGATGCGCTCACGGGCAGCCAGGACCAGGCCATAGGCGGCGCAGATGCCAATGGCCGGCGCGCCCCGTACCAGCATCGAGCGGATGGCATCGGCCACTGCCTCTACGGTACGGCAGGCTACCCAGCTTTCCCGGGACGGCAAAACACGCTGATCGAGCAGATACAGCGCGCCATCACGCCAATCGATGGCCTTCACGTTCTCTGCAGCCAACAGTCGGTCGCGCATCCCTTACCCCGCACTCATGAACAAAAGCCGCGGATTATAGCGATCCGCCAGCCAGGACGCTCGGGTATACTTCGCCCTTCTTTTATAGCTGCCTGGGAAGAAGCCTGCGATGACCTCCACTGCCGCCCCGCTCGACTTGCTGCTGCTGCCGACCTGGCTGGTGCCCGTCGAACCTGCCGGCGTAGTGCTCAAGGAGCATGGCCTGGGCATCCGCGACGGGTGCATTGCCTTTATCGGCCCGCGGGCGGCGGCGTTGAAGCTTGCGGCCAAGGAAGTGCGCGAGCTGCCCGGCATGCTGCTCAGCCCCGGCCTGATCAACGCCCACGGCCATGCAGCCATGAGCCTGTTCCGTGGCCTGGCCGACGACCTGCCACTGATGACCTGGCTGGAAAAGCACATCTGGCCCGCCGAAGCCAAGTGGGTCGATGAAGCCTTCGTGCGCGACGGCACCAACCTGGCCATCGCCGAACAGCTCAAGGGCGGTATCACCTGCTTTTGTGACATGTACTTCTACCCCAAGGTCGCCAGCGACTGCGTGCACAACAGCGGCATGCGTGCACAGATCGCGATGCCGATCCTCGATTTCCCGATTCCCGGCGCCAGCAGCGCCGACGAGGCGCTTCGCCAGGCTATCGAGCTGTTCGGCGACCTCAAGCATCACCCGCGCATCAAGATCGCCTTTGGCCCTCACGCGCCCTACACCGTGAGCGATGCCAATTTGGAGAAAATCCGCGTGATCGCCGAGGAGCTGGACGCCACGATCCATATGCATGTGCATGAAACCGCCTTCGAAGTGCAGCAAGCCGTGGAGCAGACCGGCGAGCGGCCATTGGCGCGCCTGGGTCGCCTCGGTTTGCTGGGGCCGCGCTTCCAGGCCGTTCATATGACCCAAATCAGCGAGGATGACCTGGCTTTACTGGTAGAAAGCAACACCAGTGTTATCCATTGCCCGGAATCGAACCTGAAACTGGCCAGCGGCTTTTGCCCGGTGGAGCGCTTGTGGCAGGCAGGGGTCAATGTGGCCATCGGCACCGACGGCGCCGCCAGCAACAATGACCTGGACCTGCTGGGCGAAACCCGCACCGCCGCGATGTTGGCCAAGGCCGTCGCCGGCTCGGCCACCGCCCTGGATGCGCACCGCGCCCTGCGTATGGCGACCCTCAACGGTGCGCGGGCCATGGGCCTGGAAAGCCAGATTGGCTCGCTGGAAGTGGGCAAGGCAGCAGATATGGTCGCCTTTGATTTGTCGGGGCTGGCGCAACAACCGATCTACGATCCGGTCTCACAACTTATATATGCCACCGGACGCGATTGCGTGAAACACCTTTGGGTCGCCGGCAAGCCATTGCTCGACGATCGGCAATTGACCCGCATGGATGAACAACAGTTGACCGCCACGGCCATCGCCTGGGGCCAACGCATCAGCGGGCACAGCGAATAAGGAAGGTGCTGGACCCCTGCGTTCAGCGCCCACATACCGATTTATCAGATTCTAGAGGATTCACCATGAGCAACGTCGACCACGCCGAAATCGCCAAGTTCGAAGCCCTGGCCCACCGCTGGTGGGACCGCGAAAGCGAGTTCAAGCCCCTGCACGACATCAACCCGCTGCGGGTCAACTGGATTGACGAACGCGTCAACCTGGCCGGCAAAAAAGTGCTGGACGTGGGCTGCGGCGGCGGCATCCTCAGCGAAGCCATGGCCCAGCGCGGCGCCACGGTGATGGGCATCGACATGGGCGAAGCGCCCTTGGCCGTGGCGCAGTTGCACCAGCTGGAATCCGGCGTGAGCGTGGAATACCGTCAGATCACCGCCGAAGCCCTGGCCGAGGAAATGCCCGAGCAGTTCGACGTGGTGACCTGTCTTGAGATGCTGGAACACGTACCCGACCCATCCTCGGTCATCCGTGCGTGCTTCCGCATGGTCAAGCCCGGCGGCCAGGTGTTCTTCTCCACTATTAACCGCAACCCCAAGGCTTACCTGTTCGCGATCATTGGCGCCGAATACATCATGAAGCTGCTGCCCCGCGGCACCCATGACTTCAAGAAATTCATCCGCCCTTCCGAGCTGGGTGCGTGGAGCCGTCAGGCCGGGCTGACCGTCAAGGACATCATCGGCCTGACCTACAACCCACTGACCAAGCACTACAAACTGGCCAGCGACGTTGACGTCAACTACATGATCCAGACCCTGCGCGAGGAGTAAGCCTGTGAAGTTGCGAGCGGTTCTCTTCGACATGGACGGTACCCTGCTGGATACCGCGCCGGACTTTATCGCCATCTGCCAGGCCATGCGCGCCGACCGGGGCCTGGAGCCGATCAACCCGCAGCATATCCGTGATGAGATATCCGGCGGTGCCCGGGCAATGGTCGCGGTGACTTTCTCGATGGACCCGGAATCACCCGGCTTTGAAGCACTGCGCCTGGAGTTCCTCGAGCGCTACCTCAAGGACTGTGCAGTTCACAGCAAACTGTTCGACGGCATGGCTGAGCTGCTGGAAGACATCGAGAAAGCCAAGCTGATCTGGGGCGTTGTCACCAACAAGCCCGTACGCTTTGCCGAACCGATCATGCAGCGACTGGGCCTGGCCGAGCGCTCGGCCGTGCTGATCTGCCCGGACCACGTGAAGAACAGCAAGCCGGACCCCGAGCCGATGATCCTGGCGTGCGAAATGCTCGGCCTGGACCCGGCCAGTGTGTTGTTCGTCGGTGATGACCTGCGCGATATCGAGTCCGGTCGCGGCGCCGGTACCCGCACGGCGGCGGTCACCTACGGCTATATCCACCCGGACGACAACCCGCGTCACTGGGGTGCGGATGTGGTGGTGGACCACCCGCTGGAATTGCGCAAGGTGCTGGATAACGCGCTGTGCAGTTGCTGATGGTTCGAAGATCTCAACAACGCTGAGATCAATGTGGGAGCTGGATTGCCTGCGATAGCGGTCTGCCAGCCAGCACATTTGGCGGCAGGTAGTCCGCCATCGCAGGCAAGCCAGCTCCCACAGGAAATGGATTCCACTTCAAGTGGTGTATCACCTTGAAATTTGTCGAGGCTATTTATGTTTGATTACTCCGCACCGCCAGAACTGCTCAAAGGCCGAATCATCCTGGTCACCGGTGCCGGTCGCGGGATCGGCGCAGCAGCGGCCAAGACCTATGCCGCCCATGGCGCTACCGTGCTGTTGCTGGGCAAGACCGAAGCCAACCTGGCCCAGGTCTATGACGAGATCGAAGCCGCCGGTCATCCGCAACCGGTGGTGATCCCATTCAACCTGGAGACCGCCCTGCCCCATCAGTACGATGAGTTGGCGGCGATGATCGAAAAGGAATTCGGCCACCTCGACGGCCTGCTGCACAACGCCTCGATCATCGGCCCACGCACACCCATCGAGCAGTTGTCCGGCGAGAATTTCATGCGGGTGATGCATGTGAACGTCAACGCGATGTTCATGCTGACCGCCACCTTGCTGCCGTTGCTCAAGCTGTCCCAGGACGCATCGGTGGTGTTCACCTCCAGCAGCGTCGGGCGCAAGGGGCGTGCCTATTGGGGTGCCTATGGTGTGTCGAAATTCGCCACCGAGGGGCTGATGCAGACCCTGGCCGATGAGCTTGAGGACGTGGCGGCAGTACGCTCGAACAGCATCAACCCCGGCGGCACACGCACCAGCATGCGGGCCCAGGCGTATCCGGGGGAGAACCCGATGGAGCGGCCGGCGCCGGAAGAAATCATGCCGGTGTACCTGTACCTGATGGGGCCGGACAGTGCGGGCATCAATGGCCAGGCCTTCGATGCGCAATAAGCCCTGACACACCGCAAAACAAAGGTGGGAGCTGGCTTGCCTGCGATAGCATCACCGCGGTGTAACTGCAGCACCGAGGTGTCTGCATCGCAGGCAAGCCAGCTCCCACATTGCTTTGTGGTGTAGTTAAAAACTCAGTTTTTTATCACTTCCTCCAAAGTGAAGCGCCCCAACGGGTTCTGCAGGAAGTTGCTCACATTCTTGCGTGAGATGTTGATGTACGGGCTGTAGTACAGGTCAATCCAGTTCACATCCTGTTTCGCCAGCTTCTGCAACTCCACATACATCTGCTCACGCTTGGCCGGGTCCGCCTCGACCCGCGCAGCCGCAACCAACGCCTTGACCTTGTCGTTCTTGTAGCGGGTCATGTAGTTCTGGTTGGTGTCGTGGCCCAGGACGAAGGTGGTCTTCTGGTCCGGGTCGAGGATGTCGTTGGTCCAGTACATCACCGAAATATCGTACTCACCGTCCACCAGCATCTGCCAACTCTGGGTTGGGTCGACCTTTTGCAGGTTGGCGGTCACGCCGACTTTGGCCAACTGGTCCTTGATGATCACCGCAATCTGCTCGTCAGCCTCGTTGCCGGCGTTGACCACATAGTTGAGCTTCAAGTCCTTGGCGCCGGCCTCTTCCAGCAGCTTTTTGGCCGCAGCAGGGTCATACGGGCGTTGCAGGTTGTTGGCGTAGTGATACAGCGAGCCCTTTGGAATGTAGGAATAGGCCACAGTGCCTTGACCGTAAGTGGCGGCCTTCACCAGCGATTGCTTGTCGATGGCCATGTCCAGGGCCTGGCGCACTTGCGGCTTGGCCAGCAGGCCGTGCTCGTGGTTGATCAACAGGTGATCTTCACGGGTGGACGGGTCGGAGTGGATCACCACATTTTTGTCTTTCTTCAGCTCTTCAACCCGCGAGAACGGCACGAAGATCGCCGTGTCGAGTTCGTTGTTCTGCACCATGCGCATGCGCGTGTTGTCATCGGTTACCGACACCCACTCCACGCCGTCGAGGCTGACGTTGCTGGCCTGCCAGAAGTTCGGGTTCTTCTTGAGGATGACTCGGTCGCCCTTGCGCCATTCTTCCACGGTAAACGCACCGGAAGTCACCGGGTTTTCCGAGTAGGCGTCTTCGCCCAGGGTGGTCATGGCTTTTTCCGACAGGATCGATACCGTCGGCGACGCCAATTGCGAGAGGAAAGCCACCGCCGGGGTTTTCAGGGTCACCACCAGGGTCTTCGGATCGCTGGCCTTGGCGGTGTTGATCAGGCTGAACGGGTCGCTCCACAACGACGCCTTGTTGTCGCGGATGCGCAGCAGGCTGAACGCCGCATCGGCGGCGGTGATCGGCGTGCCGTCGGAAAACTTCGCCTCGCGCAGTTTGAAGGTGTAGGTGAGGCCATCCTTGGAAATCTCCCAGCTTTCGGCCAGGCCCGGTTCCATCCTGGTGCCCAGGTTATCCACGCGCACCAGGGTGTCGTAGACGTTGGCAAACACCCAGGTGTCGCGGTTTTGCGCGCTTTTGATCGGGTCAAAGGTGGTGCTGTCTTCACGGCAGCCGATGGTGAGTACGCCGGCGGCCTGGGCCAGGCCGGCGGTCAGCGACCAAGCGGTGAGCGTTGCGGCGGCGAGCAATTTCAAGTGGCGCGATTGCATATCACAACTCCTTGTTAATGAATGGCAGAGGGTCAAAGCAAAGGTTCTTCAAGCACGCAACTGTACCGGTGCTCGTGCAGGAAATGGGTCGGCGGCAACACCACCGAACACATCGCTCGGGCATGCCGGCAACGTGGGTGAAAGGCGCAGCCTGAAGGCAAATCCAGCGGGCTCGGCGGCTCGCCGGGCAACGGCTGCGCGGGCAACGGCCGATGCGGATCGATCTCGGGAATCGCCTCGATCAACGCCGCTGTATACGGATGACGCGGCGCAGTAAACACCGCTTCCACCGGTCCTTCCTCGACAATCTTGCCCAGGTACATCACCGCCACGCGGTCGCACAGGCGCCGCACGATGGCCAGGTCATGGGCGATAAACAGGATCGCCAGGTTCATGCGTTGTTGCAGTTCCAGCAGCAGGTTGATGATCTGCCCCTGGATCGACACATCCAGCGCCGCCACGCACTCATCGGCAACGATCAGGCGTGGCTCCACCGCCAGCGCCCGGGCAATACCGACGCGCTGGCACTGGCCGCCACTGAGTGAGCCTGGTTTGCGCTTGGCCAACTCGGGGCGCAGGCCAACCAGCGCAAGTAGCTCATTGACCCGCGCCGGGATCTGCGCCACAGCCACCTTGCGCTGCACACGTAGCACCTCGGCAATGGTCTCGCCGATGCTCTGGCGTGGGTTCAGCGCGGCGTAGGGGTCCTGGAAAATCATCGCGGTTTCATGGCGCAGACGGGCGATGTCGATGGCGCTGCCATGGGCCATGTCGACACCGTCAAACAGCACTTGCCCGGCGCTGATCGGATTGAGGTGGAGAATCGCCCGGCCCAGGGTGCTTTTGCCGCTGCCGGATTCGCCCACCAAACCCAGGGTTTCACCGGCGGCCAGATTCAGCGACACGCCGTTCACCGCCCTCACCCACTGCTTGTTGAGACCGAACAGGCCAGTGCCGGACGCGGCAAAGCGCACCTCCAGGTCCTTGATCTGCAACAGGCTCATGGTCGCCCTCCCAACGGATAGTGACAGGCCACGCGTGCACCCTGGGGCAACACTTCGGCACACAAGGCACCGGCCTGGGGGCAGCGCGGGTTGAAGCGGCACCCCTCGGGCAGTGCATCCAGCAACGGCGGCTGGCCGGGGATGGTGCGCAATAAGGCATGCCCGCTGCTATGGGCCGGCTGGCAATCGATCAGGCCAGCGGTATACGGATGTTGCGGGTGCGCCAGCAGCTCGTATTTGCTGCCAAGCTCGCACAGGCGCCCGGCGTACATGACCGCGATGGAGTCGCAAGTCTGCGCCACTACGCCAAGGTCATGGGTGATCATGATGATCGACAGGCCACGCTGGTCACGCAAGTCGAGCAACAGGCGCAGGATTTGCGCCTGCACCGTCACATCCAGGGCCGTGGTCGGCTCATCGGCGATCAGCACTTTCGGGTTGCAGCCCAGGGCCACGGCAATCATCGCGCGCTGGCGCATGCCACCGGAAAACTCATGGGGGTAGTTGTCGACCCGTGCCTGCGGGTCAGGGATCCCAACCTGACGCAGCACCTCGATGGCCTGCAGGCGTGCGTCTTTTTTCGATGCGCCTTGATGCAGGCGGATGCCCTCGGCGATCTGCTCGCCGATGCGCATCAGCGGGTCCAGATGGCTGCCGGGGTTCTGGAAGATCATACCCAGTTGTCCGCCCCGCACGGCGCGCATGCCGGCATCGTCGAGCTGCAACAGATCCTGGCCGGCCAGGTCTACCGCGCCACCTTGCACGCGTAGATTCGCAGATGGCAGCAGGCGTATCAGGGCACGACAGGCCATGGTCTTGCCAGACCCGCTCTCGCCCACCAAGCCGAGGATTTCACCTTCGGCCAGGTCGAAGGACACACGATCCACCAGGGTGACATCGCGCCCGGCGTTGTTGGCGATCACGCTGAGGTCACGCACTTGCAGCAGGCTCATGAGCGATCCCCCAACACTTGGGCGACGCCATCAGCCAACAGGCTGAAGCCCATGGCCAGGGTCACGATGGCCAGGCCCGGGAACGTACAGATCCACCAGGCGGTGGTGATAAAGGCTTGCCCCTCGGCCACCATCGTCCCCCACTCGGCGGTAGGCGGTTGCACGCCCAGGCCCAGGTAACTCACAGCGGCACCGTTGAGCAGCACCAATACTGCGTCGGACATGGAAAACACGATGGAGCCAAACAGCGCATTGGGCAGCAAATGCCGGAACAGAATGCGCCCATGACCAAAGCCCAGGCTCTTGGCGGCCAGGGCAAACTCGCTCTCCTTGAGCACCAGGATCTGCGAGCGAATCAGCCGCGCATACGACACCCAGCCCACCAACGCCATGGCGATATAGAAACTCTTCAAGCCCGGCCCGAGGATGGCCATGATCGCCAGCATCAGCACCAGGAACGGAAACGCCAGGACCACATCGATCACACGCATGCAGATGCTGTCGAAACGCCCGCCGACATAACCGGACACTGCACCGATGAAGGTGCCAATGATGAACGGGAAGATCACCCCGACAACCGCCAGTTGCAGATCGATGCGTGCGCCCCAGATCACCCTCGAAAGGATATCCCTGCCGTAGTTATCCGTGCCAAACGGATGTGCGAGGCTGGGGGCCAGCAAACTCATGTCGGTGTTCTGCGCGATAGGATCGAAAGGTGCGATCCACGGCGCAAACAGCGCCAGGGCCAGCCATGCGAACAGGATCAACAGGCCCCACGCGGCGGTCAGTCGACCGTTGCGAAAGCCAAAGCGCAGGCGCAAGCGCCATGGGGCAATCAGTGGGCGGCTGCTCATTGCATCTTCACCCGTGGGTCGAGGGCCACCGTCACCACGTCGGCAATGAAATTGACCACCACCGTGGCACATGCCAGCACCATCGCCACGCCCTGCACCACCATGTAGTCACGGGTGAAGATGCCGCGCACCAGCAATTGGCCGATGCCCGGGATAGCGAACAGACTTTCGATGACCACCGTGCCGCTGATCAGCCAGCCAATGTTGACCGCCAGCAGGTTGACCGCCGGCACCAGGGAGTTGGGCAGCACATGTCGACGAAACACCGCGGCCTCCGACAGGCCTCGCGCTCGGGCGGCGGTGACAGGGTCGGCCTGCAACTCCATCAGCATGCTCGCGCGCAGGTTGCGCACCAGCACCGCCGCCAGCGCCAGGGCGATGGTCAGACAGGGCAAAACCATATGGTGCGCCTTGTCCAGCCAAGTGCGACCGTAGCCGGACACCGGGAACAACCCCCATTGCACGCTGAGCAGCAGGATCAGCATCAACCCCAGCCAGAACGCCGGCATGCCCAGGCCGACCGTGGTAAAGACGCGGATCAGGTTATCCGCCCAACCGCCTTTGTTGCGTGCCGCCACTGTCGCCAACGGCACCGCGATCAGCAACGCCAGGACCACGCTGCCCAGCACCAGCACCAGCGTCGGTTCGATACGGGTCACGATCAGTTTCAGGGCATCGACCTTGTACAGCAGCGATTGACCGAGATCGCCCTTGAGCAGGTTTTTCAGGAAGTAGAAATATTGCAGCCACAAGGGCTGGTCGAGGCCGAACTGGGCGCGGATTTTCAGTAGGGCGTCCGGCGTGCTGCGTGAGCCCAGCAGCGCCCGCGCCGGGTCGCCGGGGATCGAGCGCACCAGCACAAAGGTGATCAGGCTGATGCCAAACAGCACCGGCAGCAGTTGCAGCGGCCGGGACAGGACAAAACGGTAACGCGCCAGGTTCATTCTTCAGCCTCGGTGGCGAGCGAGAAAGTCCAGCAGCACCGGAAAGTACGCCTGGGGCTCCTCGTAAAATGGCATATGGCTGCTGTTGGGGAATACATGCAATTCGGCATGCCGGGCCGCCAGCTTCATGCGCATGGCACAGGCGGGGGTGAGTTCGTCGTGCTGGCCGGTGGTGATCAGGATCGGCATCTTGAACCCGGCCATTTCCTCGAGGCGGTTCCAGTCCTTGAGGTTGCCGATATAAAGGAACTCGTTGGGGCCTTGCATGGTTTCGTAGGGGCCCATGTTCCAGTCGTCCAGGGAGCGCTTGAGCGGCTCCGGCCATTGGTCGAGGCGGCACACGTGACGATAGTTGAGCAAGGTGATGGCAGCCTGGTATTGCGGGTGGTCGAGGGTGCCCATGGCTTCGTGGCGTTGCATCATGGCCACGGTTTCGCTGCCCAGGGCGCCGCGCAGGCGTTCGAGCTCCTGGGACAAATGCGGAATGTCGCCGACGGTGTTTTCCAGGATCAGGCTTTTCAGGGCATCGGGGTAATGGATGGCATATTCGATACCCAGCCAACCGCCCCAGGAGTGCCCGAGCAAATGCACGCGGCCCAGATCCAGGGCTTGGCGCACGGTCTCGACTTCTTCGACATAACGGCGAATTTCCCACAGGGCGGCATCGGTCGGTCTGGCTGATGCGCCCGTGCCAAGCTGGTCGAATGCAACTACTCGCAGGTTATGTGCTTTGAGCCAGCCATGGGCGTCGCGCAGATAGTCACACGGCAGGCCCGGCCCGCCGTTGAGACACAGCAGCACCTCATCGCCTTCGCCGAAGCTGTAGACCACGAGGTTGTGGCCGTCGACTTGCACGTTGTACTGCTGGTCGGGGGCAATTTCACGCCACATGCATACATTCCTTGTGTTGTATCGGCCTGGCGGGTAGCGGCCGTTTATCAGGTAAACACTACCGAGGATGCCGTGCGTCCATAACCTAGTATTTCTTATAGGTTTGGCCTGGCAGTCCTTCGCCGGGGCGTGGCATTCTACTTGCAGCAAGTCGAGATTCAAATGAATTCGGGAGCAGAACGGATGCTGGCCAAGCTGACCGCCTTCAATAATCGCCTCATGCCAGGCAGGAACCTGGATGAACAGATGGACAATACGTTTATCCTGGCCCAACAACTGGGCTTCGATGCATTGGTGTATGACTACACGCCGGTGCCCATCGACCTCAATGGCACGCTGATCACGCCCTCGGTGTTGCAGCTGCGTAACACACCGCCGGACTGGCATGCCTTGTGGTGCAGCGAAGGGTTCTACCAGATCGACCCGGTGCAGCACCTGGCGTTGAGCACGGTATCGCCGTTTGTCTGGTCCTATGAGGAGAAGACAGAGACGGCGCTGCAGAAGATCATCGACCCGTGCCACGCGCCCGTATCCTCTTACTTGCACGAACGTGAGTTGACCTGTGGCGTCAGCGTCCCTATTCACCTGCCCCGGGGCGGCTTCGCGTCGCTGACCGGGTTGCGCACCGGCAAGGCGCGCACGGTATTGAAGGACGCGCAGCATACGTTGGCCGATTTCAGCCTGATTACCCATGCTTTGCAGGAAGCGGCCTACCCGCTGTTCAGCAAGGAGCTAAGGGCCTACCCGCATATCCACCTGACCAAGCGCGAACGCGAATGCCTGAAATGGGCCGCCGACGGCCTGACTGCTGCCGAAATCGCCACGCAATTGAGTCGTTCGCTGGCGGTGGTCACCCTGCACCTGGCCTCGGCCATGCACAAACTGGGGGCTAAGAACCGCGTACAGGCAGTGGTGCGGGCCACCCATTACCGCCTGCTGGAAGGTTGACCCACCGGAAAAACCTAGCTGTTTTGCTAGTTACCTAAACTTTTTGTTCAGACTATCGTAGCCCTGATCCTTTTTTCAGAGCGGGGCACGAAATGGAATTCATCGAAAAAGTTCGCGAAGGCTATGCGCCCTTTGGCGCCTATCAGACCTGGTATCGCGTCACGGGCGACCTGACCACAGGCCGTACGCCGTTGGTGATCATCCATGGCGGCCCGGGCTGCACCCACGATTACGTCGACGCCTTCAAGGACGTCGCCGCCAGCGGCCACGCGGTGATTCACTACGACCAGTTGGGCAACGGCCGCTCCACGCACTTGCCGGAAAAAGACCCGTCGTTCTGGACCATTGGCCTGTTCCTCGACGAGTTGAACAACCTGCTGGACCACCTGCAAATCAGCGAGAACTACGCGATCCTCGGGCAATCCTGGGGCGGCATGCTCGGCAGCGAACACGCGATCTTGCAACCCAAGGGCCTGCGCGCGTTTATCCCTGCCAACTCCCCCACCTGCATGCGCACCTGGGTCAGCGAAGCCAACCGCCTGCGCAAGTTGTTGCCTGAGGGCGTGCACGAAACCCTGCTCAAGCACGAGCAGGCCGGCACCTATCAAGATCCTGAATACCTGGCCGCCTCGCGGGTTTTCTATGATCAGCACGTGTGCCGCGTCAAACCCTGGCCGGAAGAAGTGGCGCGCACCTTCGCCCAGGTCGATGCAGACCCGACGGTGTACCACGCCATGAGCGGCCCGACTGAATTCCACGTGATCGGTAGCTTGAAGGACTGGAACGTGAACGGTCGCCTGGCGGCGATCAAGGTACCGACCCTGGTGATTTCCGGCAGGCATGACGAGGCCACGCCGTTGGTGGTCAAGCCGTTCCTGGATGAAATCGCAGACGTGCGCTGGGCATTGTTTGAAGACTCCAGCCATATGCCCCATGTGGAAGAACGCCAGGCGTGCATGGGGACGGTGGTGAAGTTCTTGGATGAGGTGTGTTCGTTGCCCTGCAAAGAACTCAAAGCCGGTTGAATCCCTGTGGGAGCTAGATTGCCTGCGATAGCGATGGTGAATTCACCGGCGCTATCGCAGGCAAGCCAGCTCCCACAGGGTGCGCAGCTTTGCTCTTTAAGCCTCGCTGGTCTCAGGCTTGGTCGCTTTCCTTGGCGCCTCCGCCAGCAGTGGAATCTCCTTCCCTTCAGCATCAAACAACTTGCCGCCACTGAAGTAATCCCCATCACGCAAGGCCGCCACATCCTGGAAGCACAAGCTACGCTCAGTCCCCGCCACAAACACTGACTGCTGGTCCGAGTTGCCGGCGGTGAAGTGGTTGAAGGCCAGGTTCAGCAGGATCGCCATGATCGCCGACGAGCTGATGCCTGAGTGGAAGATGGTCGCGAACCAGCTTGGAAAGTGGTCGTAAAAGCTCGGCGCGGCGATGGGGATCATGCCAAAGCCGATACTCGTCGCCACGATAATCAGGTTCATGTTATTGCGGTAATCCACCTTGGACAGCGTGCGAATACCACTGGCCGCCACCGTGCCAAACAACACAATGCCTGCACCGCCCAGCACCGAGGTTGGCACTGCGGCGATCACCCGGCCCATGAACGGCAACAGGCCAAGCACCACCAGAAATACCCCGCCGGTAGCCACCACAAATCGGCTCTTCACTCCAGTCACCGCCACCAGGCCAACGTTCTGGGCGAACGCGCTTTGGGTGAAGGAACCGAAGATCGGTGCAAACATACTCGACAACATATCCGCACGCAGGCCATTGCCCAGGCGCTTGGAATCCACCTTGGTGTCGATGATCTCGCCCACCGCCAGGATATCCGCCGAGGTTTCCACCAGGGTCACCATCACCACGATGCACATGGAAATGATCGCGGCCACATGAAAGGTCGGCATGCCGAAATGGAAAGGTGTGGGGAAGCCGAACATCGGCCCCTGGGTCACCCCGGAGAAGTCAGCCATGCCGAGCAGCACCGCGATCACCGTGCCGATCACCATCGCCAGCAGGATCGACAAGCGCGAGATGGTGGCGCTGCCGATTTTGCTCAACAGCAGCACCAACACCAGGGTCAGCGCGGCCAGGCCAACATTCGACATGCTGCCGAAATCCGCCGCACGGCTATTGCCGCCCATGGCCCAACGCGCCGCCACGGGCATCAGGGTCAGGCCGATGGTGGTGATCACAATGCCGGTCACCAGCGGCGGGAAAAACTTGGTAATTCGCGAGAACACCGGGGTGATCAACAGGCCGATCAACGAAGCGGCCATGACTGCGCCGAGAATCGCCGGGATCCCTCCCGCACCGTCACTGCCGACAATCGCCACCATGGTGGCCACGCCCGCGAACGACACGCCCTGCACCAGCGGCAACTGACAGCCGAAGAACGGCAGGCCAAGGGTTTGCAACAAGGTGGCCAGGCCACCGGCAAACAGCGATGCCGCGATCAACAGGCCGATATCCGCAGGCGACAGCCCGGCTGCCTGGCCGACGATCAACGGTACGGCGACGATGCCGCCGTACATGGTGAGCACATGCTGCAGGCCGTAAGCCATATTGGCGGCGACGCCCAGATTCTCGTCTTCGGGCCGCTGCGGTGACGCCTTCGGGATAGTCATGGTGAGAGGTTCTCTGTTTTTGTTGTGCGCTCACTGTATGCAATGTTAAGACTGTATGTCCATAGAGTTGTATACAATCAATCGAACAAGATACCCTCCCGCGGCGTTACAAAAATAATCCGGCCGTCATGAGCCAGAACGCCAAAGGATCAAAAATAATGAAAAAGGCACTACAGGGCGCCACCGTTGCATTGACCCTCCTCGGCGGCGGGGAGGCTGTTGCGGTGGAATGGATGAACAACAGCGTAGGATTTCGCTACGGCCAGCACTTCACCAACCCAAACAACCCCGACGATTTCAGCAAGCGCATCTACAGCTTTACCCACGCCAGCGGCTACCGTTATGGCAGTAACTTTCTCAATCTGGATGTGTTCCTGTCCGACAGCCGCGACCCACGCAAGGGCACCGACCACGGCGGCAGTGAGGTGTACGCCGTGTACCGGCACCAGCTGTATGCCTCGCGGGTGTTCGATCTGCCGCCGGGCACTGGGCTGGTCAAGGATTACGCGCTGACCCTGGGTTTTGACGCCAACCGCAACAACAACTTCGCGTCAGCCAAAAAACGCGCCCTGGTGATCGGCCCGACCTTGAAGTTCAACACCGTCGGCGTACTGGACCTGAGCCTGATGTACTACAAGGAAAGGAACCACACCGGCATCCCCGGCGCGCAAGAGTCAAACCATACGTTCGACGACACCTACATGCTCAACCTGACCTGGATGCGCCCATTCGAGGTCGGCAACCACGCGGCGAAATTCCAGGGGTTTATCAATTACGTCGGGGAAAAAGGCGAGGACTACCATGGCCGCGATACCGCGCCAGAAGCGCTGATGCGCACCGCGCTGATGGTGGCGGTGCGGCCGGGTAAAAGCGTGAAGCCGAATGTGTACCTGGGGGTGGGTTATGAGTACTGGCATAACAAGTTCGGTGTGGACGGAGGCCGGGGTAGCCGAACTTCAACCCCAACGCTAAATATGGAAGTCACGTTCTAGAGTCAATGCCTGAAGAAACCGCATCCAATGTGGGAGCCAGCTCCCACATTTGACTGTATTTTCAGCTCAGGCGCTTGCCAACTCAGAAGGACTGGCCTTCGGCCGCGCCAGCCAATACCCCAACACAGCCAACGGTGCTGTCGCCAACATCACAATCACCGTAATCATCAGCGGTTGCTCGATCATCGACGACACCAACAAACTGGCCAGGAAGCACAGTCCCAACTGCAGGGTGTTTTGCAGTGCCGCCGCCTTGCCGGAGTTTTCTGCAAACGGCATCAGCGCATTCGCCACCACAATCGGGTAGCTGGCGCCGTTGCACAGCGCCATCAGGCAGAACGGGATCAGCAAGGTGGTCAGGGTCGGCACGCTCAGGGTGGCGACCAGGTACAACGCCACCATGCTCAAGCAATACGCAGCCAGTAGCCACGGCAACAGGGCTTTGCCCGACAGGTGTTGCAGGGCGCTGCGGCAACTATAGCCACCGACAAGAAACGCCAGGGTCGGCAACACGTAGCTGAGGCCGATGTCATTCGGGCTGTAGCCCATGCCGCCAAGAATGAACGGCGAGGCCGTAAGCCAGGCGAAGAAGCTGGCTGAGCAGGCAGCGAAGATCATCACATTACCGGTAAACACTTTAGAGGTGAGCAATTGCCCATAACCGAGGCGCGTGGGGGCACCCTCCTGTTCAAGACGCTTGGGCAGGCTGCGCAGGAACAGCGTCGGTAACAGCAGCAACAGCGACACCACCAGCAACACGCCGAAGATCGCCTGCCAGCCAAAGTGATTCAGCACCAAGGCGCCTAACAGGGGCGCGAGGGCCGGTGACAACGACATCAACG
Organism: Pseudomonas libanensis; assembly: GCF_001439685.1. Taxonomy (GTDB): domain Bacteria; phylum Pseudomonadota; class Gammaproteobacteria; order Pseudomonadales; family Pseudomonadaceae; genus Aquipseudomonas; species Aquipseudomonas libanensis. Next base: position 153,435 of record NZ_JYLH01000011.1, on the reverse strand, counting down.
GCATGATGCTGGCGAATACGCGGTGGGCCTTGGCGGCCGGGTAGCGATCGATCACCAATGCCTGCCAGCTTACGGCGGCAGCACATACGCCAATCGCCTGGATAAAGCGCAGGGCCAGCAGTTGCGGCGCGGTCTCGACCCAGAACATGCCCAGGCAACCGAGCACAAACAGACTCAGGCCCGCGAGCAGGATCGGCTTGCGCCCAAGACGGTCCGACAACGGCCCCCACACCAACTGTCCCACCGCAAAGCCGGCAAGGAAAATACTCAAGCTGGCGCCCACCGCGCCAGCGCCAATGTGCAACTGCTCGCCCATGGCGCCAAACGCCGGCAAGTACATGTCCATGGCGAGATAACCGAGCATGCTCAGCCCCGCCAGGTACCAGGTAAAACCAAAAGAATTTTTCATCGAAGCCTTGTAGATACTGCCATCAAACTATTTGCTGACTAGCGCCCATTATGAAGCGGACAATATGTGTGTGAAGCGATAATAATTGGACGCTCTTATCAATAATTTTGAAGGCAACCTTCATGTGGTCTGAATATTCCCTGGATGTGGTCGATGCAGTGGCCCGTCACGGCAGCTTCAGCGCCGCCGCCCAGGAACTGCACCGCGTGCCGTCGGCCATCAGCTACACGGTACGTCAGCTCGAGGAATGGCTGGCCGTGCCCTTGTTTGTGCGCAGGCATCGCGACGTAGAGCTGACGCCCGCCGGCCGCCTGTTTATTGACGAGGCCCGCGGCGTGATGAAAAAAATGCTTGGCACCCGGCGCTTGTGCCAACAGGTGGCCAATGGCTGGAGTGGCCAGTTGAAGGTGGCCGTGGACTCCATCGTCAAACCCCAGCGTTGCCGCCAACTGGTGCTGGACTTCTATCGGCAGTTTCCCGAAGTGGAATTGCTGCTCGAATACGAGGTGTACAACGGCGTGTGGGATGCACTGGCCGATGAGCGCACCGACATCGTGATCGGCGCCACCAGCGCGGTGCCGGTGGCCAGCCACTTTAGCTTCCGCGACATGGGCCTGTTGAACTGGCTGTGCGTGGTCAGTGCGCGGCACCCGTTGGCGGCGGTAGAAGGTTTGCTCAGTGATGACCAACTGCGCCCCTTCGCCTCACTGTGCATGACCGACACCTCGCGCAACCTGCCCAAGCGCGACACCTGGACCCTGGATAACCAGCGCCGCCTGGTGGTGCCCAATTGGGCTTCGGCGCTGGATTGCCTGCGCGATGGCCTGTGTGTGGGCATGGCCCCGGCCCATCAGGTGTTGCCGTGGATCGAAAAGGGCGAGCTGGTGGCGCTGCAATTAAGCCGACCGTTCCCGGCCAGCCCGTCGTGTGTGGCCTGGGCGCAGAACAAACTGTCGCCGGCCATGGCGTGGTTGCTGGAGTATTTGGGAGATACGCAGACCATGAACCAAGAGTGGTTGAATGGCCCTTCCCTCTGACCCCTCCCACACTTTGATCATATTTCAACCCAATAAGCGGGTGATGGCACGCACAATCATTTCTACTTCCTGGCGCTGCAAAGTCAGCGGCGGCAACAGGCGAATGATCTTGCCCCGCGTAACGTTAATCAACAGCCCATGCTCCTGGGCCGCGCGCTGGGCCAGGTCGCGGTAAGGGCTGGCCAGTTCAATGCCGATCATCAAGCCCTTGCCGCGAATCGCCCGTACCTGGGGGTGCTCGTCCAATTCCATGTGCAACCGCGCCAGCAGGTATTCACCTTGGTGTGCAGCGTTCTGTAGCAAACTTTGCTGTTCAATAATCTCCAGCACGGTGCAGCCCACGCGGCAGGCCAGTGGGTTGCCGCCAAAGGTGCTGCCATGGCTGCCTGGGGTGAACAGCTCGGCCACGGCAGCCCGGGCCAGGCACGCGCCGATGGGTACGCCATTGCCGAGGCCTTTGGCCAGGGTCATCACATCCGGCAAGATGCCTTCGTGCTGGAAGGCAAACCAGGCGCCGGTGCGCCCGATGCCGGTCTGGATCTCGTCGAGCATCATCAACCAGCCGTGGCGCGTGCAGTGGTCGCGCAGGGCTTTGAGGTAACCGGGTGGGGCCACCAGCACACCACTTTCGCCCTGGATCGGTTCCAACAGCACCGCGGCGATGCGTGTGCCGTATTGCCGGGTGATCACCTCCAAGGCGGCCATATCGCCAAAGCCAACCTTAATGAAGTCCCCGGGCAGGCGCTGGAATCCCAGGCGCACCGACGGCCCGTCGCTGGCGGCCATGGTGCCGAGCGTCCGGCCGTGAAAGGCGTTCTCCATCACCACCACCAACGGCTGTTCAATGCCTTTTTTCCAGCCATGCAAGCGCGCCAGTTTCAGCGCCGTCTCGTTGGCCTCGGCGCCGGAGTTGTTGAAAAACGCGCGGTCCAGCCCGGACAGTTGGGCCAGGCGCAAGGCCAACTGCTGTTGCCAGTCGATGCTGTAGAGGTTGGACGTGTGCAGCAGCAGGCCGGCCTGTTCACTGATGGCCGCTACCAGCCTGGGGTGGGAATGGCCGACATTGGTCACTGCTACGCCGGCGACCGCATCCAGGTATTCGCGGCCCTGCTGGTCCCATAGGCGCGTGCCCAGGCCCCGGGTGAAGCTCAGGGCCAAGGGTTGGTAGGTGCTCATCAGGCAGGCGGCGGTCATGGTAGCGGCTCCAGTGCATCGTTGCGGTGGTGGAAGTATCGTTAACCACCTGCGCTGGATAAACTGCGAACATCTGCAATGACTTTAAATCAGGACTTGATAATGGATCTGTTCCAGGCGATGTCGGTGTACGTGAAAGTGGTCGAAACCGGCAGCATGACCGCCGCCGCGCAGGAATGCGGGATGTCGACCACCATGGTGGGCAACCATTTGCGTGCCCTGGAGCAACGGCTGGGCGTCAGCCTGCTCAAACGCACTACGCGTAAACAGCACCTTACGGAATTTGGCGCGCAGTATTATCAGCGCTGCCTGGAAGTATTGGGGCTGGTGGCCGACTCCGAGCTAATGGCCGAACAGATCCACAGCGACACCCCCAAAGGCAGCCTGCGTATCACTGCGCCGCCCGTGTTCGGCACCGAACGCCTGGTGCCGGCCTTGAGCGAGTTTTCCCAGCGCTACCCGCTTATCGACCTGTACGTGGTACTGAGCAATGAGCGGATGGACCTCGTAGACAGCGGCTTCGACGTGGCGATCCGCCTGGGTGAACTGGCAACATCCAGCGTGATCGCCAGGCCCATGCAACCCTACACCCTGACCCTGTGCGCATCACCTGCGTACCTGGCGCGACGGGGTACGCCGCAGACGCCAGATGACCTGCAGCAGCACGATTGCCTCGCGTTCGCCTACCCCGCGAATGACAACTGGCGCGATACCGATAAACTCTGGCGCATGACCGGGGATGAAGGCCAGGTGGAAGTCCCGGTTGGCGGCTCATTGACCATCAACAGCTCGCAAGGCTTGCGCCAGGCGGCCATCAACGGCATGGGCATCATCATGCTGGCCGATGCCCTGGTGCAACCGGACTTGGAGAGCGGCAAGCTGGTGGCCTTGCTGACCACCTATAAACTACCCAGCCGTCCCATGCACCTGCTGTATCGCCAGGACCGCTATCGCCTGCCCAAGCTGCGGGCGTTCGTCGACTTCGCCATGGAGAAGTGGGCGCGCTAGAAGGCCACGCCCAACTCGCGCAAACGCGCAGCGGTACGATCAGCCGACACATGGTGGATACCCTGCCAGCCCAAGGCGACAGCCGCGTCGATATTGCCTTCGACATCATCGATGAACACCACTTCACTCGGCTGGATATCCGGCAGATAGGCACGAACCTGCTCAAGACTGGCGTGGTAGATCGCCGGGTCAGGCTTGATCAACTTCAATTCGCCAGACACGACAATGTTGCGAAAACACGCCAGGAACGGATAGTTGGCGCGGGCATAGGGAAAGGTTTCTGCCGACCAGTTTGTGAGCCCGAATAACGGCACGTTGGCTCGGTGCAACGCCTTGAGAATTTCCACACCCTCAGGCAACACACCACGCAGCATCTCATGCCAGCGCTCGTAGTAAGCCTGGATCAAGGTTTTGTGTTCTGGGTGTCGGTCAATCAGGGTATCGGTGGCTTCAGCCAGGGTACGACCGGCATCTTGCTCGGTGTTCCAGGCCTGGGTGCAGATATTGTCGAGAAACCACTGTCGCTCTGCATCGTCGGCAATCAGCTTGCGGTACAGGTGCTGCGGGCTCCAATCGAACAGGACACCGCCGAAATCAAAAACTACTGCACGAATCGTCATCAGATCCTCCGTTAGCGTGGCTTGATAGCTGCTGGAGTCTGACAGATCTAAAAGAGGGAGGGGCACGCCATAATGCCGATCAATTAAGCGAACTCAATGCTCAAAGCAATGAAGATCAAATGTGGGAGCTGGCTTGCCTGCGAAAGCGGTAGTGCAGTCACAGATGCAGCGACTGACACGCCGCCTTCGCGGGCAAGCCCGCTCCCACAGGGGATTTGCGTTAACTGACTGACATCAGGGCAAGCCAGCTCCCACCTTATTGACCGGGTTTTAAGCTTGGATCAGGCCGTTGATCTTGACGGTCGGGTTCACGTCCGCGTCGTAATCCACGCCGTCGACTTCAAAGCCGAACAAGCGCAGGAACTCAGCCTTGTAGCCGGCAAAATCGCTGATCTCGTTGACGTTGTCGTCGGTAACCTGGTTCCACAGTGCGGCGACGGCGTCCTGCACCTTCGGTTCCAGCTCAGCCAGGTCGGCGCGCAGGCGGCCATCGGCGTCGAGCTTAGGTTCTTTACCGTACAGGCTGTCCTTGAACAGGCCGTAGACCTGCTCGATGCAGCCTTCGTGGGTGCCCTGCTCTTTCATCACCTTGAACAGCAGCGACAGGTACAGCGGCATGATCGGGATCGCCGAGCTGGCCTGGGTGACCACGGCCTTGAGCACCGACACGCGGGCATCGCCCTTGAGCGCAGCGAGGTTTTCACGCAGGGTCAGGACTTTCTTGTCCAGGTCTTTCTTGGCTTCCCCGATGGAGCCGTTCCAGTAGATGTCCTGGGTCAGCTTCTCGCCGAGGTAGGTGAACGCAGTGGTCTTGGCGCCTTCGGCCAGTACATCGGCGTCACGCAGGGCGTCGATCCACAGCTGCCAGTCTTCGCCGCCCATGACCTTCACGGTGCCGTCGATTTCTTCCTGGGTTGCAGGCTCAAGAGTGGTGTCTACCACTACGCCCTTGTCGGTGTTGATACCGCGCAGGGTCACGGCCTTGCCGATTGGCTTGAGGGTGGAGTTGTGCACCACGCCTTGCGGGTCGGTACGGCGTGGCGCGGCCAGGCTGTAGACTACCAGGTCGATCTTGCCCAGGTCTTTCTTGATGGTGTCGATGGTCAGGCGCTTGATCTCGTCGGAGAACGCGTCGCCGTTGATGCTCTTGGCGTACAGGCCTTTTTCCACGGCAAATTTCTCGAACGCCGCGCTGTTGTACCAGCCGGCGGAGCTCAGCTTGCCTTCTTCGCCTTCTTTCTCAAAAAACACGCCCAGGGTGTCGGCGCCGCAGCCAAACGCGGCACTGATGCGCGCGGCCAGGCCGTAACCGGTGGAGGCACCGAGGACCAACACCTTCTTGGGGCCGCCTTCGATTACGCCATTCTTGGTTACGTAGTCGATCTGCTCTTTGACGTTCGCTTCACAGCCAACAGGGTGGGCGGTCACACAGATAAAGCCACGAACCCGCGGTTTGATGATCATAAAAATTTCTGCCTCTTCCAAGGTGCCGAAGGCCAATGGTGGCCATTCAACTTCAATCGTACCGGTCTATGACGTCCAAAAAACCGAAGCGTCACGATAGTCGCAAATCTTCTGTTCTCAAAATTCAATCCACAAACCCTCGGAGGGTGCGCGGTAACGGTTACGAATTGTGCAAGGGCTTCACAATTTCGCCCTATTTAATAACCCCTCGCAGCTCCATAAACCCTTATGATGACGATATTGTTTCATTATGTTTCAAAGTTGGAGCCGTGTTCCATGAGCAAAAGTGCTGTCGGCAAAAAGCTGGTGTCCCTGGCCTGGGTACTCGGCGTTCTGCTGTTGATCGACTGTTTCCCGCGTACCTGCCTGGTATTCCTGCTGCTGGTGGTGCTGTGCGGTATTTATGATTTCCTGCGCAACGGCCTCTATGACCGCGCCACCCTCAAGAAATATTTCATCGGCAACGGCCGCAATACCTGGGTGCTCGCCCCCTTCAACACCCTGCTCGACCTGCTGAGCAGCCGCAACCGCCATGTCTACACGATGCATGACCTGCCACCCGCCTGGCGCGAAGACCTGCAGCACGTGATCGACGACGCCATGGCTCGCAAGGATGAAATCATCGGCTACCTGGACGAGCGCATGGCTGAGAAGAAACGCGGTATGTTGTTTTTCCAGTGGTACGGCCGCCCGATCGAAACCACCCTGAATATTCCGCAACTGCGCAAGAAATTGCCCTTCGTGAAGACTATCGGTGTCTCGGTGTTCAACGAGAACCGGTCCACGTCCTTCCACTTCGGCCCCCTGCGCATGATGTTCCGCGTGCTCTACAACATGGCGCCGGCGCCGCATCACGAGGGCGTGTATATCCAGGTGGGCAAGCACAAGCACTACTGGCACGACGACCCGTTGTTTATCTTCGACGACACCTTGATGCACGCGTCCTTCAACAAGAACGACGCCAAACGCTACTGTCTGTTCATCGACATTGTGCGGCCGACCCCGCTGCCCTCGGTACTCAACGCCGTGATCGCGGGCTTTGCCGGCCTGGTCTTTACCCTGCGTCGGGTTTTCTACAAAAACTGGAAGCTGATTGAGTGAGTTCTGCGGCATGATGGTGCTGGACGATGTTTGCGCTTGGCCTCCGGCCTGAGGTAATAACCGTCTCGTGCGACCGTAAACGGCGCCCACCATTCTCAGGCCATCGCAACTCAGTGGGTGCGATGGCTATGCTTTCAAGGAATCAGAATGCCCCAACGTCAAGTCATCAACGCCTCCGTCAGCCCCAAGGGCAGCCTCGAAACCCTGTCACAACGTGAAGTCCAGCAACTGAGTGAAGCCGGCAGCGGCAGCATCTACACCCTGTTCCGCCAGTGCGCCCTGGCCATTCTCAACACCGGCGCCCACATCGACAACGCCAAGACCATCCTCGACGCCTACAAAGACTTCGAAGTGCGCATTCACCAGCAGGACCGCGGCGTGCGCCTGGAGCTGCTCAACGCCCCGGCCGATGCCTTCGTCGATGGCGAAATGATCGCCAGCACCCGCGAAATGTTGTTCAGCGCCCTGCGCGATATCGTCTACACCGAGAACGAGCTGGACAGCCAGCGCATTGACCTGAGCAATTCCCAAGGCATCACCGACTACGTGTTCCACCTGCTGCGCAACGCCCGCACGCTGCGCCCGGGTGTCGAGCCGAAGATCGTGGTGTGCTGGGGCGGGCACTCGATCAACACCGAAGAGTACAAATACACCAAGAAAGTCGGGCACGAACTGGGCCTGCGCAGCCTTGACGTGTGCACCGGCTGCGGCCCCGGCGTGATGAAAGGCCCGATGAAGGGCGCGACCATTTCCCACGCCAAACAACGCATCACCAATGGCCGCTACCTGGGCTTGACCGAGCCGGGCATCATTGCCGCCGAAGCACCGAACCCCATAGTCAATGAGCTGGTGATCCTGCCGGACATCGAGAAACGCCTGGAAGCCTTCGTACGCGTCGGTCACGGCATCATCATCTTCCCGGGCGGCGCCGGCACCGCCGAAGAGTTCCTGTACCTGTTGGGCATCCTGATGCACCCGGACAACCGCGACCTGCCGTTTCCGGTGGTTCTCACCGGGCCGAAACACGCCGCCCCCTACCTGGAACAATTGCATGCGTTCGTCGGCGCCACCCTGGGCGAAGCGGCGCAGCAGCACTACCAGATCATCATCGACGACCCGGCCGAAGTGGCGCGCCAGATGACCGTCGGCCTCAAGGCCGTGAAGCAATTCCGCCGCGAGCGTAACGACGCGTTTCACTTCAACTGGCTGCTGAAGATCGACGAAGGCTTCCAGCGCCCGTTCGACCCCACCCACGAAAACATGGCAAGCCTGCAACTGAACCACAGCCTGCCCCCCCACGAACTGGCGGCCAACCTGCGCCGGGCGTTTTCGGGGATCGTCGCAGGTAACGTCAAAGACAAGGGCATTCGCCTGATCGAGGAGAACGGCCCGTATGAGATCCACGGCGACCCGGCGATCATGAAACCGCTGGATGAATTATTGAAGGCATTCGTGGCCCAGCACCGCATGAAACTGCCGGGCGGCGCGGCGTATGTGCCGTGCTATCGCGTGGTGCAGTGAGGTAGCGGCGGTCGGTCATAGTTTGTATCTGTTTGGGGCGTGATCGAGGGTGTGAAGAGCAAGCGTTCGGACTAGGGTTTTTCATGAGCGCAACGCCCCCCTACACCTCAGAGAGCGACCTATGGACCAACGGATATTGTCCTCCATCATTCCTTACCCTATGGTAAGGAATCTCACGATGGAGATCTTTACTATGGCGACCGCCACGCTGACCTCGAAAGGTCAAATCACCATTCCTGTCCAAGTCAGGACAGCCCTGGGCCTGGAAACAGGCGACCGGGTTGAATTCGTAGAAACGGAAGATGGAAAGTTTTCCATCATAGCCGCGAGCAAAACGGTGCACGACCTCAAGGGCTTGATCCGCAAGCCAGTCAAGGCTGTGTCCATCGACGAGATGAACCAGGCCATCGCCGCGCAGGGGGCCAAAGCCCGATGATTGGCCTGGATACCAATGTGCTGGTGCGCTATATCACCCAGGATGACCCGATTCAATCAGCCAAGGCATCCGAACTGATCGAATCATTGACCACTGCTTCGCCGGGCTTTATCAGCCTGGTGTCAGTCGTCGAATTGGTATGGGTGCTACAGAGCTGCTACCAGTCGGCCAAGAGTGATGTAGTGACGGTACTGGAAACCCTGCTGCGCACCCGCGAATTGACCGTAGAACATGCCGAGGTGATCTGGCAGGCGCTACGCAGGTTTGCAGCAACCAAGGCTGACTTCGCCGACTGCCTGATAGAGCGCTGCGCCCATGCGGCCGGCTGCGAGTACACCGCCACGTTTGATCTCAATGCGGCCAAGGCGGCAGGGATGAAGCGGCTTGGTTGAGACATAGTCTTGCGACTCATGGCAAGCTCTGATAAAAATCGGAACTGATTGCTTGGGCCAAAACCTATAAGAACCCTGCGCTCATAACGTTATGAGGCCAACGAAACTCATGTATCCCAAAAAGGCAGTAACTGAACAGATCAAAGAACTCCACCAGCGCCAGGGAACTCATATCGGTTTTTTCTGGTACCGCGACGCAGAACAATATGAGCATTTCCTTTCGATCTACGAAGATCGCGACACAATGCACGACACCTACGCGCTATGGCACAAAAGTGCCATGCGAGCGGTGAAACAGTATGAAAAGCAAGGTTTTATCACGCATAGGGTCTACTCAACGCCTGAGGAGTTAGCGCAGTGGTGCCGGGTGAATAGCATGCCGCTGAACGGAAAAAGCCGCAGCTCGTTTGCCAATGAAAAACTCAAGGCTGCCGCCGCCAAATCACCTAAAAGCCTCAGGCACTCCATCGGCCTTGCGGGACACTGATTGATCAGACATGCCCGCACCCAGACCGGTCAGCGAACCCAGCCCCCGATCTGCCAATGGTACCCGTCGTTACGCTGCACCCAATGCGGATGCACATAGCGGTAGCCCTCGCGCACCGGCTCCCAGTGACCATGCACCGCGACGTATCGCCCGCCTTGCCAGCGCCAGTAACCCCGAGACCAGATATAACCTTCACGTACCGGCGGCTCGACTTCGATTACCTGTACGGGCGGCGGTTGCGGTGCGACAACCTCTACATACTCACGTTGCATCGGCCTGCGCTCATGCACAACACGCTCCTGCACACACCCGGATGCCGCGACGACCATGGCGGCCAATGCTGCATAACGTAGCAACATACAAAACCCTCGGGCGCGAACGCCCAACACCTGCACTGTTAATAGTCCCCCCTTGTTTCAGCCGCGCTCCTGCTTAGGCATGGGTACTTTTTAACAGGTGGTGTCTGTCAGCTTGCTGAACCTGCCAGCCTCAGGAAGTACAGGCGACAGTCGGTCGCTTCAGGCGCACCAGCAACAACCCGGCCACGACCACGGCAATGCCCACGTAGGTCGATGCATGGATCACGTCGCCAAACATCAACGCCGCCCACACCAACGTCACCGGCGGTTCCAGATACACCAGCATCGCCACATGGGTGGCAGTCATCACCCGCAGCAGCATCCACAGGCTCAAATAGGCGATGAAGGTGGAGAAAAGGGTCAACCACGCAATCGAGATCAGTACGTTGGTGTCATGGGGAATACTCAAGGTGTCGGTGTAGATCACGGCCGCGGTAAAACCTATCAGGGTCAACAGCGACTGGATAAACAACGGCAACACCAACCCGCTGTCCCGGGTCTGCACCGAACGACGTTCGTACAGAGTCGCCAGCGTCAGCCCCAGTGCCGATACCAGGGGCAACAGGTACATGACCAGCCCGACATCCTGCCCGCCACCACCGTACTGCCCGCCAATCACAATCGACACACCGACAAAGCCGATCACCAACCCCACCCATTGCCAGCCGCCACTGCGCTCGGACGCCATGCCCGTCGATAACGCCGCCGTCATCAATGGCTGCAACGCCGCAATGATCGCCGCGATCCCGGGGGGCAGGCCGTTCTGGATCGCCACGTAGACGCAGCTCAAATAGAGGAATTGCGACAGGAAACCGACAACCGCGTGATGACGAATCTGCTGCCAGGTCACAGCCAGCAACCGCCTGTTCAGGAACAGCGCCAGACACAGCGAGACCAGCAGGAAACGCCAGAACAACAGATTGAACGCCCCACCACCCTGGGTGCCGAGCTTGGCGCCGATAAAGCCTGAACTCCACGACAAAACGAAAACCACCTGCAACAGCAACAACCCCAAGGTAGATCGCTTCATATCGCCTCCGATCAATGTGATTGACTCAAAGGCTAATGGCTGCACATGCTTGCGTATATTTGAATTACACGAACAACAAATCCGAAAAATCAGAATCATGCCTAAACAACTGAATATCGAGCTGTTGCGCACCTTTCACGCCGTAGCGCGCTTTCGCCGCTTCAACGAGGCGGCAGAGCATGTGCACCGCAGCGCATCCACTGTCACCACGCAGATCCAGAAGCTGGAGGATCAGGTCGGGCAGCGTCTGTTCAGCCGCAGTAACCAGGGCGTGGAATTGACCCTGTACGGCCAGAAACTGCTGGGCGAAACCACCGAGTTCCTCAAGAGCCATGACCGCCTGCTGATTTCGCTCATGCCCCAGCGCATGCAGGGCAAGATCCGCCTGGGGGTGCCGGATACCTATGCGCCCGCCTTCATCCAGGAATTTTTACCGCGACTGATCGCTGACAACCCCCTGCTGGAACTGGAGATCGAAGCGCGCACCAGCGGTGAATTGCTGGACTTATTCACGGCCAACCAATTGGACCTGACGATCACCGTCAGCGCGCACCCACTCGCACAAGGTGAACGCCTGGGGGCCGTGCAGCCGCTGTGGGTAGCGACCAAAGGCTTCAACTCGCCGCCAAACGTGCCATTACCCATCACTGTGCCCATCACTGGCTGCCCCTATCGCGCCGCAGCGCTGCAGTCGTTGAAGGATCATGGGATCTACCACCGGCTACTGCTGGAAAGCCCCAACTCATCGGCGGTCGAAGCCTGTGTACGCAGTGGCGTGGCGGTTGGCTTGATGGAGCAAAGCCGCATGGGCGAAGGGCTGATTCACGTGACAGCGCTGCCACCCCTGCCTGCGCAGCATCTGTACCTGATGTGCGATACCAGCAATGCGCTGGCGCTGCATGTGCATGAGCAAATCCGCCAGTTCAAGGTCTGAACTGCGCCCACAAAAAAGCCCGCTGACCGTCACCGGTTCAGCGGGCTTTTTCGTAGTTGCTTACAGCGCCAGGTCAGACGCCGGCTTGCTCGGCTCAGCCGCAGGCTTGGCAGCCTCGGTAGCCTGTGGAGCAGCCAGTTGCGGGATCGCTGGCGGTGGCGTCAGTTGCAGCACACCGGCGGTGTAGGCCCATTCCTTGGCAACAGCCTCAGGGCTGTCGTTCAGCTTGGTGCCGTAGCTTGGCACGATCTGGTGCAGTTTTTCCTGCCAGGCCGGGCTTGCTACCTTGTCCTTGAAGACTTTTTGCAGCACGGTCAGCATGATCGGAGCCGCGGTGGACGCGCCTGGCGATGCACCCAAGAGGCCGGCAATGGAGTTGTCGGCAGAGCTGACCACTTCGGTACCGAGTTTCAGCACGCCGCCCTGCTCTTCGTCACGCTTGATGATCTGCACGCGCTGGCCGGCTTGCCACAGGCGCCAGTCGGATTGCTTGGCGTTCGGGAAGTACTCTTGCAGCGCCTTGAAGCGGTCGTCATCGGACAGCATCAGTTGGCCGGCAAGGTACTCGACCAGTGGGTATTCACGGATACCGACTTTGGTCATGGGCCAGATGTTGTGGGTGGTGGTGCTGGTCAGCAGGTCCAGGTACGAGCCTTCTTTGAGGAACTTGGTCGAGAAGGTCGCGAATGGGCCAAACAGAATCACACGCTTGCCATCCAGCACGCGGGTGTCCAGGTGCGGCACCGACATCGGTGGCGAACCTACCGAAGCTTTACCGTAGGCCTTGGCCAGATGCTGCTCGGCGATAGTTGGGTTATCGGTTACCAGGAACGAACCGCCTACCGGGAAACCGGCATATTCCTTGGCTTCAGGAATGCCCGACTTTTGCAGCAGGTGCAGGGCACCGCCGCCGGCGCCGATGAACACGAACTTGGCGTCGGTTTCAGTCTTGGTGCCGTCTTTGAGGTTTTTGTAGCTCACACGCCACGAACCGTCGTCGTTGCGGGTGATGTCCTGCACTTCGCTCGACAGTTTCAGATCGAACTTCGGCGTGGTTTGCAGGTGAGCGACGAACTGGCGGGTGATCTCGCCGAAGTTCACGTCGGTGCCGATTGGGCTCCAGGTGGCTGCGATCTTCTGCTTCGGATCACGCCCTTCCATCATCAGCGGAACCCACTTGGCGATCTGCGCCGGGTCTTCGGAGTACTGCATGCCGGCGAACAGCGGGCTCGCTTGCAGGGCTTCGTAGCGCTTCTTCAGGAACTTGATGTTGTCATCGCCCCACACAAAGCTCATGTGCGGTGTGGAGTTGATGAACGAACGCGGGTTCTTCAACACGCCCTGCTGGACCTGCCAGGACCAGAACTGACGGGAAATCTGGAACGCTTCGTTGATCTCGACCGCTTTCGGGATCTCAACGTTGCCGTTCTTGTCTTCCGGGGTGTAGTTCAGCTCAGCCAGGGCCGAGTGACCGGTACCGGCGTTGTTCCAGCCGTTGGAGCTTTCTTCGGCCACGCCATCGAGGCGTTCGACCATTTCCATCGACCAGTCTGGTTCCAGCTCATTGAGCCAGACACCCAGGGTTGCACTCATGATGCCGCCGCCGATCAGCAGCACATCGACTTTCTTTGCCTCTTCCGCTTGCGCGGACGTGATCCCCATCGACAAAGCCAGCCCCAGCAGGGCAGTGTTTACTTTTTTAAACATCAGTAGCACCTATGATAAAACGCCATCCGCCCTACCGCCCCCCGTCATGGGCGACCCTCGATCACGCTACGTCAGGCAACGTCGCGCGGGGTCTGCACATGCACATGAGGACTGCAGGGTGGGCACACAAGGCCGGTTGAGCGACCTCACTGTTATGTCCCTTCTGCGCTGACTTCTTATCATTATTGGCTTCAGCTACCTGGGCGACAGCCAACCGCTGGGACGTATACGGGTGTACGCACCAGGGAAAGACTAGACCAAGACGGCGCGCAGAATATCACGCTAAACAGCGTTTATGCGCCGTTTGGCCAATTGACAGGCCCAAATCGCGGCTTTTAATGCGCCGGTGTCAAGCCTGACAGGCGCGACCTGCGGTCACAGGCCTGGAACTCTGGCGCAAATGGCGGTTCTAGACACCTTCGCCGTTGCCTGCGTAGCATCGGCGGCTGTCCTTCGTGCACACCCTTCACACAGAGTTACCCATGACTACCCAGCAAACACCCGGGCATGTACTGCCCGCGCGCAGCGCCGCGAAAATGGAAGCAGCCATGGCCGTGGGCGCCTTCGCGATCGGCACCGGCGAATTCGCCATCATGGGCCTGATGCCCGACATCGCCCAGAACCTGGGCTTGAGCGAACCCCAAGTCGGCCACGCCATCAGCGCCTACGCCCTCGGCGTGATGGTCGGTGCTCCACTCTTGGCCATCCTCGGCGCCAAGCTGCTGCGCAAACACATGCTGCTGTTGCTGATGGGCCTGTACGCCCTGGGCAACTTCGCCACTGCCTTCACCCCGACCTTCGGCTCGCTGGTGGCCTTCCGCTTTATCAGCGGCCTGCCCCACGGCGCCTATTTCGGCATCGCCGCCGTGGTCGCCTCCAGCATGGTGCCCACCGACAAACGTGCCGGCGCCGTAGCCCGCGTGATGATGGGCCTGACCCTGGCCATGCTGCTCGGCAACCCCATCGCCACCTTCCTCGGCCAACACCTGGGCTGGCGCTCGGCATTCGCCCTGGTCAGCGTGATCGCCCTGCTCACTATCGCCCTGGTCTGGCAATTCGTGCCCCACCGCCACGACGAACAACGCAGCGACCCGCGCAAGGAACTGCGCGCCTTCACCAAACCCCAGGTATGGATGGCCCTGTCCATCGGCGCGATTGGCTTTGCCGGGATGTTCTGCGTATTCAGCTACCTGGCGCCGACGATGCTCGAAGTGACCAAAGTCTCGCCGCAGTGGATCCCCTTCGGCCTCGCCGCCTTTGGCGTGGGCGGCATCATCGGCAACATTGCCGGTGGCAAGCTGTTTGATCGCATGCAGTTTCGGGCGGTGGGCTTGATATTGGTGTGGTCGATGGCCGTGCTGCTGTTCTTCCCCTTCGCCGCGGCGTCGCTGTGGGGCGTGCTGCTGAGCATGGGGTTGGTGGGCACCATGGTCGCGTTGGCGGCGCCGTTGCAGATTCGCCTCATGGACATCGCCCATGAAGCGCCGAGCCTCGCGGCAGCATCCAACCATGCGGCGTTTAACCTGGCAAATGCGCTGGGGCCGTGGTTTGGGGGGATGGCGATTACGGCAGGGTTGGGGTGGACCAGTACTGGCTACATCGGCGCCGCGACAGCCCTGGTGGGCCTGGGCCTCTACCTGATCGCCCGGCGGATGAAAGGCGGCCATTAACGGCTTGCCGAATACCGATCAGCTACGCGAACACCATATTCCAAACAACGAAGATCCAATGTGTGGCGCTGGCTTGCCTGGGAAAGCAGTGGTTCAGTTATAGATTCAGTGACTGACACGCCGCCTTCGCGAGCAAGCCCGCTCCCACAGGGATCTGGGCCAGACGCTGGTTCTGCGGGCGATACATGGCCAGTGTGGGAGCTGGCTTGCCTGCAACAGCATTGGTTCAGTTATAGATTCAGTGACTGACACGCCGCTTTCGCGAGCAAGCCCGCTCCCACGGGGATCTGGGCCGGGCGCTGTTTTTGTGGGCGATATATGGCCAATGTGGGAGCTGGCTTGCCTGCGATAGCGGTGTATCAGTGACAGATGAGTTAACTGACCCACCGCCATCGCAGCATAAATATCTACACAACTTCGGCGCGACGCTGCACCTGTGGCGAGGGAGCTTGCTCCCGTGACGCCCTGGCAGCCGACGCCTATAGACCTGGCACTCTGCGATCCAACTGTGGGAGCGGGCTTGCTCGCGAAGACGGCCCGACAGCCGACGAAAATGCGGGATCAGACCGCGTACCTATCCGTTACTCAGGCAACGGCTAATTAGCGTTCCACCCCAACGGCTGCTCACTTTGCAAAAGCGGCAAAGCAAGCAAAACGCTCTTGCCCCACCACCCCATCAATCATCACGCAACAACCCCGAACCATACTCCCCATAACTACTCCCCAGCCCACTGCCACCAAAATTCATCTTGGCGGCTTTGCTGGAGCTATGGTCACCAAACGCCTGGCATCCCCCTGAAAAGCACGGGTCGCTGTTCACGCTCGGTGAAGATGAACAAGCACTCAACATCAACGTGCCGGTGATCATCACAACTTTGACGAGGTTCGAGATCATGGTTTCAGTTCCCTGTGGGCTGGAGGCGCTGGGGTCCTCTCTCAGTAGGGGATCGTAGACCTCAACGGCCCAGGGAATTATGAAACTTTGCTGGGAGACGGCATGAGTTCAGGTTGCCGCCTTGGGCAAGGCGGCAAGGTTGGTTGTCAGGTTTTAACTGAGGCCGCTACAGGCGCAACTTGCTCCTGGGCTCGGTCAACCAGCAGCGAACTCAACTCGATCAACTGCTGAATGCCCAGGGCGATGGCGCGCTGGGAGTCGTCGAGCTCGAACGCCAAGGTGGCGGCCATTTCGTTGGCGGATGCCAGGTTTTCGGCGGCGTTGGCCAGGAGGGTTTCGGGGTCGATGGTTGGGTTTACGAGGAATAGGTTGTTGCTTGGGTGTTCGGCGGGGGCAGCGTCGTCGGATGGGGGCAAGTGATGATGGATTGCTCGGTGGGCTGCGGCTTGAAGCTTGGGATCGGCGGACGATGTACCGTGATCAATAGAAGAATTGCGTGTGTTGTTGTGCATGGCGAAGCTCCAAATATTTACGGGAGTTAAAACGCCTTAGCAATACGGACTTCCACCTCCGGCCGCTGGGTTTGCGGCGGCTTGAGGAGGTTAGCTAGGGGTGGTCTGGGGGGCAAGCCGAGAAATGTGTAGGAAATACCCTAAAGGCGTATCAAGGACTGGATCTAAAACTCCCGCCCAGCGCCATTACCAACTTTGTTACGTCTGCGAGCTGAAAGTCGTATGCGCTCCAGAGTGGAGCAACGCCAACGCCATGGGGGATGCCCTTGTGACGTTCCATGTCATATCCTGCCAAGCCTGAGCGAGAGATTCGTTGAACACGCGTAGAGGCAACCAGAATTTAAAGATCGTTAAGTCGCAAAATGAAAGCCTCTAAAATGGTTTATCTTCAGATACGGCAGACCCGATGACCATCCAACCCCGATCTCCTGCCCCGCTCCTGCAACCAGGCGAAACAGCAGTACTTTTCGACGGCACCTGCAAGCTTTGCAACGGCTGGGCGCGGTTCATTATCCACTATGACCATACTCATCAAATTCAGCTTGCTGCGGTTCAATCGCCGGAAGGTCAAGCGCTATTACAGTGGGCGGGGCTACCGCAGGACAAATTCAACACCATTGTTCTCATCTCGAATGACAAGGTGTCCGTGCGTTCCGAGGCAATGTTCGAAATCTTGGCACGCCTGAATGCCCCGTGGCGTTGGCTAACAGCTGCCCGCGTCGTCCCAGCGACCCTGCGAGATTGGATGTACGACAAAATCGCTATAAATCGTTATAGATTATTTGAGAAGTACGATTCCACCCGTCTTCCGGTGGCGGATTACGAAGGGCGGTTTTTGAAGGCGCGGAGATAAAGAGGGCGGATTTATTTATACCATTGCAGAAACAAAGCTAATCGGCAGACAGCAAAAAACCGCCTCGGATACCGGGATAAGACCACGACACCCGGCTATGAGTTGGCAGAGGAAAAGTAAACGATTCACTCCCAGACACACCTCGCGACGGCCTGCTGCTTCAACCCGACGCTTCACGGTGTAAGATGCCCCACAACCGTCCACCATCGAGGCCGCCATGACTGGGATATCCCTAAACCTGCCGGAAGACCTGTCCAACTCTCTCGCCGACCTAGCCAAAACCAACGGCCAAACAGCAAGCTACCTTGCAATGGACGTTCTTCGCGACTACATCGAGCACGAAAAAACGCTGACCGCTCAGATCGAGCTGGCGGTAAAAGACGCCGACGAAGGCAAATTCGCCACCGATGACCAGGTGGCGGCCATGCGCGCTAGGCGCTGGAGCAGGAATGCGGGTTGAGTGGCTTGAAAAAGCACTCAAAAATCTGGAAGACGAAGCGAGCTACATCGCTCTCGAAAATCCAAAAGCCGCTGACGACTTCTCGGATGCCATTTTCACCAGTGTCGACAGGCTGGCTCAGTTTCCTTCCATGGGCCGCGAAGGTCGGGTGAAACATACCCGCGAATGGGCAGTTCCCAACTGGTCCTATCTGATCCCGTATAGAGTGCGGGGTGATCGACTGCAGATCCTTGGCGTATTCCACACACGGCAACGTCCTCGCTCGAAGTGGTAATGCACGCAGAAGTTGCCTCTCCGGCACCCAAGATCCGTTCCTGATAAACTGCGCGCCATTCGCCTCGCTGACTCAGATTCCCAATGTCCCTAGAAACAGCTCCTCTCTCCCGCCGCTTCTCCGTCGCCCCCATGATGGATTGGACGGACCGCCACTGCCGGTTCTTCCTACGCCTGCTCTCCAAACACGCCCTGCTCTACACCGAGATGGTCACCACCGGCGCAATCCTCCATGGCGACCACGAGCGCTTTCTGCGCCACAACGAAGCCGAGCACCCGTTAGCGCTGCAATTGGGTGGCAGTGTCCCGGCCGATCTGGCCGCCTGCGCCCGCATGGCCGAGGCCGCCGGTTATGACGAAGTGAACCTGAACGTTGGCTGCCCCAGCGACCGGGTGCAGAACAACATGATCGGCGCGATCCTGATGGCGCACCCTGCCCTGGTGGCGGACTGTGTGAAGGCGATGCGCGATGCGGTGTCGATCCCTGTGACGGTGAAGCACCGTATCGGCATCAATGGCCGGGACAGTTATGCCGAGCTATGTGATTTTGTCGGCACGGTGAAGGATGCCGGTTGCACCAGTTTTACCGTACATGCGCGGATTGCGATTCTGGAGGGGTTGTCGCCCAAGGAGAACCGGGACATTCCGCCGTTGCGTTATGACGTGGCGGCGCAGTTGAAGCAGGATTTTCCGGAGTTGGAGATTAATCTCAACGGTGGGATCAAGACGTTGGAGCAGTGCCAAGAGCATTTGCAGACGTTTGATGGGGTGATGTTGGGGCGGGAGGCTTATCACAATCCGTATCTGTTGGCGGAGGTGGATCAGCGGTTGTTTGGCAGTGAGGCGCCGGTGATTAGCCGGGCGCAGGCGTTGGCGCAGTTGCGGCCTTATATCGCTGAGCATTTGGCCAGTGGTGGGACGATGCATCACATTACTCGGCATGTATTGGGGTTGGGCACTGGGTTTGCGGGGGCTCGCAGGTTCAGGCAGTTGTTGTCGGTGGATATTCATAAGGCGACGGATCCGTTGGCGTTGTTGGATCAGGCGGGGGCGTTGTTGGAGGGGCGGTGATTGGTCGACTGTCAGTTGATTTAGATGGAGGCTGACACTCCGCTATCGCAGGCAAGCCAGCTCCCGCAGGTTTAGCGGTGATCGCAAGGGCTCGGCAGTTGCTGCCGGCCCTTGCTGCAATGTTGCTTATTTTTCCGGCACTGTTCCTTTGGGCACAGTTACCCATTGGTCGGTGCCTCGGTTATATTTTTTCCAATCTTTTTCGGTTATAACTTTGCGGTATAGCGTGTTGAATGTTGTGCCGCCTAGAATCTGAAATTGAACTTCACCGCCTGGGGTTTTGCAGTTAACCAACCCTAGAATCGGGGAATTCGGGTTCACTTGAAGTGCATACACGGCGCCTCCAAAGGTTCCGGTGGTGGCGTAGTCCAGTGCAAAACTCACGAACTGGCTTTTTGGCGTGTCGCTGGACTGTAATGCGAGTAGTCGCATTGTCGTGTAGGTGGCACCGTTAAAACCCAGCGCGTGCAAGTCGGGCCCATCGAGGGCCCAGTACTCTTGGGGTGTACCGCCGTTCTTGAGGTATTTGTCCAGATCGTTCTGCGCCTTGGAGTAGATCACCCCGGCCTTGAGCTTCTGGACGTGCCAATTGTTGGTGTCTGCACTCTCATACGCGCGGTACACCCAGGTGGCAGGCGCGGTCACTCTGGTGTCGGTGATCTTGCCGCCGTAGGATGAGGTCAGTTCGTTTTCCTTTTCCAGGGTGCGGCTGCCCATGGGCTTACCTGCCTTGGCGGTGTCAATGATTCCACGCATTTCCTGGGTATCGTAACAACCGGCGCTGAGTGCCTGCTGTACCGTCACATCGGCAAATACCGTGGTTGAACATATAAAACCCACGGCAGCGAATAGCGTTGATATATTCCTTTTCATTACATCTCTCCTTTGCTTTCAAACTAACGAACAAGCAGATTTTAATGCACAGGCACACAGCACTTCGCCGCGGACAGTTATGTCATCAGAATTTTTATCGGCCTAAGTTAGCGCTTGCCAGTCAGGTATAGCACAAGCCAAAACAGCAACAACAAAAGATATGAAAAATAAACTTTTCACAACTTCAAAACATTGATATCACCTCTATCAACTCGCTTGGAGCCGGTGGCACAGGTCCTATGGAATCAGGTTGAACCTACGTGCGATTTTGCCCTCTTATTGAACACCACTGCCGGTAATTCAAACGGCCGTTTCCAGGTTATTGCCCTCGCAAACGACCTAACGCATTTGCGCCCTTGAGCGCCTGCCGGCGCTCGGGTAATGTCATCAGACCCACAGGACAGAGCACGCCCATGACTTCCAAGCTGGAACAACTCAAGCAATTCACCACCGTCGTAGCCGATACCGGCGATTTTTCCACCCTCGCCAAGCTCAAGCCACAAGACGCGACCACCAACCCTTCCCTGCTGCTCAAGGCTGCGTCGATTCCGGGCTATGCCAAGCTGCTGGATGAGTGTGTACAGGACTGCAACGGCGATGTGGGCCTGGCCAGTGACCGTTTTGCCGTGGCGGTCGGCCAGGAGATTCTTAAAGTAGTGCCGGGCCGTATTTCCACTGAGGTGGATGCGCGCCTGTCGTTCGACGAAGCCGCTATCCTCAAGCGTGCGCACCGTCTGATCGACCTGTACGACAAAGCCGGGGTTAGCCGCGATCGCGTGCTGATCAAGATCGCTTCTACCTGGGAAGGCATCCGCGCCGCCGAGAAGCTGGAAAAAGAAGGTATCCAGACCAACCTGACGCTGCTGTTCTCCTTCGCTCAGGCCGTGGCTTGTGCTGAAGCCGGTGTGTTCCTGATTTCGCCGTTCGTGGGCCGTATCTACGATTGGTACAAGAAGGCCAACGGCAACGACTACACCGGTTCCGATGACCCGGGCGTGCAGTCGGTGACGCGCATCTACAACTACTACAAGGCTAACGGCTACAAGACTGTGGTGATGGGTGCGAGCTTCCGTAACCTGAGCCAGATTGAAGAGCTGGCCGGGTGTGACCGCCTGACCATCAGCCCGGACCTGCTGGAGAAGCTGGCGGCGGATGAGGGCAAGCTGGAGCGTAAGCTGTCGCCAGGCCATGCCGGTGAGGCCCGTGTGCATATGACTGAAGCGCAGTTCCGTTGGGAGTCCAACGAAGATGCGATGGCGACTGAAAAGCTGGCAGAGGGCATTCGCCAGTTTGCTCGCGATCAGGAGAAGCTGGAGGCGTTGTTGTCGGCCAAGCTGTAAAGGCCGATAGCAGCAAAAAGGGCGGCACCTGTGAGGGTGTCGCCCTTTTTTGTGCTGCCAGTTTCAAGCCAGTCACAGATCAAATGTGGGAGGGGCAAGCTGTCAGTGGCGTTCCAGGGCGTTGACGAGGTCGTGGAAGGCTTCGCGGTTGGACTCGTTGAGGCCCATGAGGATCTTGTGCGCTTCCAGCACCTTGATCCGTACGATCTCTTCGGACTGATCCTGCGACGGCAGGTCGGTGAGGCATTCCGGGCAGGGGATCGGGCGGTCAACGATGTTGAACACCTGGTCGAAGCCCATGGACTGCAATAGACGGGTGATGTCTTCGTGGGTGGTGACGACGGTCGGCAACAGGCCGACCTTCTGCCGCGACAGAATGGACAGCTTGGCCAACAGCCCCAGGGTGGTGCTGTCGATGCTGCGGGTTTCGGTCAGATCGATCACGATCGCCGAGAAATTCAGCGCTGTGAAAATCCGCTCAATCGTCGCATCCAGGGCCGAACACAAGGTCAGGCGCACTTCGCCGACAAACTTGAGGACGAAAGTCCCGTCTTGCTCGGCGAATTGGATTCTTCCGGTACTCATCAAAGATTCCTGCTCAACACCAATAGGGCGATATCATCCGGCATCTCCCCTAGCGTGGCCAATCCAAAAACCTGCCGCAGGCCATCCAGGCTGCCGCCCGCCGACTTGACCTTTTGGGGCAAGGCGGCTTCTTTCTCTTTGAGTGTAGGCTCTGGCAAAAGGTCCAGGATGCCGTCGGACATCAGCGTCAGGCTGAAGGTCGGCGGCAGTTCCAGGATGTGGTCTTCGTAGGTGGCTTCATTGAACAAGCCTACGGGCAGGCCACGCCCTTCCAGGTAGCGCACACTGTCAGGAGTGTACAAAACAGGCATCGGCAGGTGACCGCCAATGCTGTAGGTCAAAAGACCGGTTTCTTCATCGATCACGCCGCCGACCATCGTCACGTGCTTGCCCAGCTTGCAGCTGATCAGGCCCCGGTTGATGTGGCCCAGCACCTCGGAGGGGGTGAACTCCGGCAAGGTGCCATTGCGCTTGGACTCGAACAACAGCCGTGTGGTCATGAACTTCAACAACACGGTCACAAAGGCAGAAGAGGCGCCATGGCCGGAAACGTCGGCCAGGTAGAACGCCACGCGTCGCTCATCGACGCGGAAGTAGTCGACAAAATCACCCGACAGGTACAACGACGGGATGATCTGGTGGGCAAACTTGAACTCGTCGATGCTCCAGGGGCTCACCGGCAGCATGTTCATCTGTACCTGGCGACCGGCGTTCTGGTCTTCCTGGAGCAGGTTCAGGCTGGCTTCGAGCTCGCGGTTGGCGGTCTCGAGTTTTTCGCGGTAGCGCTGGTTTTCCAGGAGCAGGCGGGCACGGTCCAGGGCGCGGCGCACCGAGTGCTCCAGCACGGCCAGATCTTCCAGGGGCTTGATCAGGTAATCGGCAGCGCCCAGGCGCAGGGCTTCCACGGCGTCGTTCATGACCCCGGCACCGGACACGACAATCACCGGCGTCTGCGGGGCAAGCTCGGTCACCTGGCGAATCAGCTCCAGGCCGCCCATCTGGGGCATGCGCAGGTCGCAGATCACAAGGTCGGGCTTGTCGCGCTCGAATACCTGGAGACCCTGTTGGCCATTACTGGCCTGCAGGACGCTGAAGCCACTGTCTTCCAAATAGGCCGCGAGGCTCGCGCGCACTACTTCGTCGTCATCGATTATCAGCAGCGTGGCACTGGTTTTTTGCATGTGGGCAAACGGCGCCAGAATTAGGTTGGCGTAGGCGGCTCGGCAATGGCCGGGCTCACGTACTGGATTCGCTTTCTAGCCTCTCTGTCCTACAAAGCATTGGGATTTAGCCCATGCACAACGGTAAAGCAGAGGTGCCCTTCTAAGGCGCAGACGGTACTCCCATCCGTGAGGGGTTTCAAGCTCATGCCGATGGTCGCCGGGCGTCTTTACCGTGCAAATCACCGGGAGTTATAAGAACCGCCTCGACCACAACACAAAGTAAGGTTTGGACAGGCATAAAAAAGGCGACCATCAGGAGGTCGCCTTATTTCATTTCAAGATGTCACGGCTTAAAAGTCGTCGACGACCTTGCCATCCTTGACCTTGAACTCGCGGTTCTGCAGGTAGGCGTTACGAATGAAGGTGTACTTGTCGCCGCTGATCAGCTTCTCGCTGTCGAGCAGGCTGGCGCGCACGTCGACGACGTTGAGGCCGAAGGTGCTGTTACGCCAGCCGATGTCATTCATGTAGCGGTAGGGTTGGGTGTAGCTGTCGACATATTTGGACGGCGCATCACGCAAGGTGCTTGGGCCGAGCAACGGGATCATCACGTAGGGACCGCTGCCGACGCCCCAGTAGCCAAGGGTCTGGCCGAAGTCTTCATCGCTGCGATGCAGCCCCATTTTGGTGCCGACGTCGATAAAGCCCAGCACGCCAAACGTGGTGTTGACCAGCAGGCGAGCCGTGTCGACACCAGCATTGTAGGGCTTGAGCTGCAGCACGTTGTTGGCCAGGTTGCCGACATCGCCGATGTTGCGGAAGAAGTTGTGAACGCCGTCCTGCACAAATTGCGGGGTGACGAACTGATAGCCTTGGGCGATTGGCTTGAGGGCGTAGGTATCAACGGTGTCGTTGAAGGTGAAGATCGGGCGGTTGACGCTTTCCCATGGGTCATCTTCCGACGCGGCTTGTACGGCGAAAGGTGCCAACAGCACGGTGGCACACACCGACAGCTGAGCGAAGTAGTGGCTCCAGCGCATAGCTTTTGCTCCTTGAATGGTCTGTCATGGGCGCTATGCCCTGAATAAGGCCGTCAGTATATGACGGAAGTGTGTGTTTAGGCAGCTACTAGGATCGGTCTGACTGAAAATGCACAAAATTCCTACAATTACCGCCAGTGTCATGCCCTTGTCATCCCGCCCCGATAGTGTTGCTGCTATTTCAGGGACGTTCAGATGCCACACGCCGAGATTGCCATCGCCACAGCCCCCTCATTGACCGCCGTGCTATTTGGCCTGAGTGGCTGCCTGGTGGATTTTGGTTCCCTGGCGCGTACCGATTCGCCCTGCCCCGGCTCCGTGGCCACACCCGGCGCGTTGAAAAGCCTGCGTAGCCTGAAAGAACTAGGCGTGCCCTGCGCCTGGCTGGATGAACTGCCGCCCTCGGTTACCACGCCCCTGTCCGCCAGCCTGCCGGACTGGGTCAAGACCGCCTCGCCCTCCTCCATCCGCTGGCCCGCGCCCCACGCCTGCTGGCAAGCTTTGATGGAGCTGAACATCGAACGCCTGGAAGGCTGCGTATTGGTCAGCGGCGAGCCGCGCCTGCTGCAATCGGGCCTCAATGCCGGGTTGTGGACCATCGGCCTGGCTTCCTGTGGCTCGCTCTGCGGCCTGTCACCCGAGCAATGGCAGGCGCTGACCGCGCAGCAACGCGAATACAAGCGCGGCAAGGCGACGGTGGCGCTCTATAGCCTGGGCGTGCACTCGGTGATCGACCACCTCGGCGAGCTCGGCAGTTGCCTGGCAGACATCAGCCTGCGCCGGCTCAAAGGCGAGAAGCCCTGATCAAGATCATGCACGGTTGGCCCCAGTGGATTAATCTACAGGCCAGCCCGTAGACCTTTCCCGGCGTGCCGCGGTCTATGTCAGTGACTATCGATAAAAGGAAAGAACGTCATGCCTGATCGCAAAAAGCTGGAAGAACAGGTCGAGATCCTGCGCGGGCAGTTGGAACAGGACCCGCCGCTGCCGGTAGAGAAACGTGAAGCGCTGGAGGCGCTGATTGCCAAGTTCGAAATGCAACTTGAATTGGAACCGGCGACTCAGACACCCAGCATTTCCGACGATGTGAATCAAGCGGCCATCGAGTTCGATGCTGAACATCCAGTCATTTCTGGGACCTTGCGCAATATCATGATCACCCTGGGCAATATCGGCATCTAACCCAAGCCCAAGCCGAACACAAAACCAAATGTGGGAGCTGGCTTGCCTGCGATAGCGGTGTATCAGTCACTTGATGAACGACTGAAAGATCGCAATCGCAGGCAAGCCAGCTCCCACAGTTTTTGGTATGAAGGCTTACTGGCGCGCCAGGCGCACGTTCAGGAACTGGGTATTCTCAGTGCTGCGGTACGGGTTGATATCCAACCCACCCCGGCGCACATAGCGCGCATACACGGTCAACTTCTCCGGCTTGAGCAAGCGCTGCAAGTCCAGGAAGATCCGCTCCACGCACTGTTCATGAAAGTCCGAGTGCTGGCGAAAGCTGACGATATATTCCAGCAGGCTGGCGTGATCCAGCGCCGCGCCACGGTAGTCCACCACCACGCTGCCCCAATCCGGCTGGCTGGTCACCGGGCAGTTGGATTTGAGCAAGTGACTGTGCACGCTCTCCTCCACCACACGCGAGTCATCGCAACGCAGCAGCTCCGGGCGCGGGTGTTCGTAGTTGCTGACGCTGATATCCAGGCCGTCAATGCACGCACCCGGCAACGCCATCACGCCTTCGGCCTCGATGTCGGCCAGGCTGCGGATGCGCACGTTCACCGGCTTGCCGGCTGCAAAGCTGAGGTCGGTGCGCAGGGTGGCTTCCAGGCTTGGCGTATCGATAAACGCGGTCTGGTTCAACGAATTGAGGTACAGCTTGAAGGACTTGGACTCAATGATATTTGGCGAGTCAGCCGGGATGCTGAACTCACCGATGGCCACCACCGGCTTGCCCGATGGCAGCAACCAGGACAATTCGAAGCAGTTCCAGAAATCCACGCCCTTGTACGGCAGGGTGTCGGCGCTCAGGCCCAGTTCGGCCCATTTGGCGGCGCGCGGAATCGGGAACAGCAACGAAGGGGTGTAAGTGGAGATGTATTCACTGGACTTGCCCAGCGGCGAATGTTCGGCTGCGGGATGCATGGCGGAAACCTGGATAAATAAACCGCGCCAGTCTATCAGCCTTTGCCCCCGCCCTTAACAAACGCCTCACTCAACGGTCAGTTTGCCGACCATGCCCGCCTGGTAATGCCCCGGCAGGTTGCAGGCGAACTCCAGGCCCGTGGCCTTGGTGAAGGTCCAGGTCAGCTCGGCAGTCTTGCCCGGCTCCACTAACACACTGTTGGGATCGTCATGCTTCATGCCGCCCATATCGCCGTGGCCCATGGCGCTGTGGTCCATCTTGCCCATGCCGGTGGCGGTGAGCATGCCGCTGGCTTGCATTTGCAGCATCTCTTTCTGGTGGGCAGCATGCATCGCCGCGTCGCCCAGGTTGAATTCGTGGAGCAGCTGGCCTTTATTGACCAGTACAAACCGCACGGTTTCACCGGCCTTCACGTCCAGGGCCTTGGGCTCGAAGGCAATGTCCTGCAGCGTGACTTGCACAGTACGCGTGGCTTTATCCGCCGGTGCCGGCTGGCCGAACGCGTAGGTGTGAGCAGCGTCCGCCAGCGCATTGAAGCTCATCGCCAACAAGCAGCCCGCCAATAACAGGGGTGTGCGCAACGCCATCTTTCACTCTCCAAAAAATAGGTGACCAGCTTGGGCCGCACTTTAAGATAGCCTCGCTGCCAGCCAGCTGACTGCTAGATTACAACTTTGTCAGCTTGCGCCCGTCCCCTGGAGCCCAGGGTATAAAGGCCGGCTGCCATCCTTTACCAAGAGCCCGATATGAAACTGCTGATCGTCGAAGACCAACCCAAAACCGGCCACTACCTGCGTCAAGGCTTGGCCGAGGCTGGCTTTACCACCGAACTGGTGGCCGACGGCACGACCGGCCAGCACCTGGCGCTGACGGGTGACTATGACTTGTTGATCCTCGATGTGATGCTGCCGGGTCGCGATGGCTGGCAGATCCTGCAGGCGGTGCGCAGTGCCGGCCTGGACATGCCGGTGCTGTTCCTCACCGCTCGCGATGCCGTGGAAGACCGCGTGCATGGCCTGGAATTGGGCGCCGACGATTACCTGGTCAAGCCCTTTGCCTTTTCCGAACTGCTGGCGCGGGTGCGCACCTTGTTGCGCCGTGGCAGCAGCACACCGCAGGAAACCACCCTGCAACTGGCCGACCTGAGCCTGGACCTGATCCGCCGCCGCGTCGAGCGCGACGGCCAGCGCATCGACCTCACCGCCAAGGAATTTGCCCTGCTGGAACTGCTGCTACGCCGCCAGGGCGAAGTGCTGCCCAAGACCCTGATCGCTTCCCAGGTGTGGGACATGAATTTCGACAGCGACACCAACATCATCGAAGTGGCGATCCGTCGCCTGCGCCTTAAAGTCGATGACAACTTCCCCAACAAGCTGATCCACACCGTGCGCGGCATGGGCTATGTGCTGGAGGAACGGTTCACGTGATCAAGCGCCTGTCCCTGGCCAGCCGCCTGGCGCTGCTGTTTGCCGCTTGCACGGCGGTGGTCTCGTTGATTGCCGGGGTGCTGTTCAACCGCGCCAGCGAAGCGCACTTTATCGAGCTGGACCAGCAACTGCTCGACAGCAAGCTGGTGGCCCTGCGCAGCGCCTTGCAGGGTGTCGACTCGCGGGAAGCCTTTGCCCTGCGAGGCCCGCAATTGCGCGCCGAACTTGATCACCAGCCCGACTTCACCTTGCGCATCACGGCGGCTGACCAGCGCTGGGTGGACGGTGCGCCGTACCTCAGCGTGCCCGCAGCACCCGGCCTGCACAGCCTGCAAAACGCCGGCACCGACTACCGTGTGTACAACGCGCCGTTGACGCCCGGGCAACCCGGCTCGCCACGACTGAGCCTGATACTCGACATCACCCACCACCAGCACTTTCTGGAACGCATGCAACGCTTGATCTGGCTGACCGTCGGCCTCTCGGCCCTGGCCACCGCCCTGCTCGGCGCCTGGGCTGCGCGCAGTGGGTTGCGACCGTTGCGGCGCATGGGCGAGGTGGCCGCCAGCGTATCCGCCCATTCCTTGACCCAACGCCTGCCCCAGGCGCAAATGCCGGTGGAGCTGGCGGAATTGGCCCAGGCCTTCAATGCCATGCTGGGGCGCCTGGACGACGCCTTCCAGCGCCTGTCGGCGTTCTCCGCCGATATCGCCCACGAACTGCGCACACCGCTCTCCAACCTGCTGACCCAGACCCAGGTAATTCTCACCCAGCCGCGCCCACTGGAGGATTATCGCGAAGCGCTGCATAGCAACCTGGAGGAATTGCAGTGGATGGCGCAACTGGTCAACGACATGCTGTACCTGGCCAAGGCCGACCACGGCTTGCTGATGCCCAACCGTGAAGCCCTGAACCTGGGCGATGAGGTCGACGCACTGTTGGAGTTTTTTACCCTGCTGGCAGAGGATGCGCAGGTCACGCTGGTACGCGAAGGCACCGCCCATACGCTGGGCGATCGCGGCATGTTGCGCCGGGCCTTGTCGAACTTGCTGGATAACGCGCTGCGGTTTACCCCACCGGGCGGTGAAATACGGGTGCGGATGGAAGAAGGCGTGACACTTGCGGTTGAGAACACCGGGGATGGCATTCCAGCCCGGTTATTGCCGCGGTTGTTTGACCGTTTCTACCGAGCCGACCCGTCAAGGCGGGCAGGCAGCAGTGAACATGCAGGGCTGGGGTTGGCGATTACCCAGTCGATTGTGCGGGCCCATGGGGGGCGGATTTTTTGTGAGTCGCAGGCGGGATGGACAAGGTTTGTGATTGAGTTGCCGAAGGGAGATTGATGCAGACTGGGCCGGCCCCTTCGCGAGCAAGCCCGCTCCCACATACGACTGCATTCCAAAGGATCTACGCGGACAAATGTGGGAGCGGGCTTGCTCGCGAAAGCAGTCTTGACTGCTACGAATACCTCAGCGCATGGGCCGGCTCAATTTTCGCCGCCCGATACGCCGGGTAAATCGTCGCCAAAAAGCTCAGCACAAACCCCGCCGAACAAATCAGCAACACGTCTGCACCTTGCAGTTCCGAAGGCAAATTGCTGACGAAGTACACATCCGAACTGAAGATATGCTGCCCGCTGACCCGCTCCAGCCAGCCCACCAGCTCACTGACGTTCAGCGCTGCGATCACCCCCAGCACCCCGCCAATCAGGGTGCCGACCACACCAATCACCGTGCCCTGCACCATGAAGATCGCCATGATCTGCCGAGGCGTGGCGCCGATGGTGCGCAGGATCGCGATGTCCGCGCCCTTGTCGTTCACCACCATGATCAAGGTGGCGATGATGTTGAACGCGGCCACGGCGACGATCATCAGCAACAGAAGGCCGATCATGGTCTTTTCCATTTTCATCGCGCTGAACAGGCTGCCCTGGGTATGGGTCCAGTCATCGGGCTTGTAAGCCGCGCCCAGGCTGGTGGCGATATCCGCCGAGACTTTGGGCGCTGCGTACAGGTCCTTCACCGCCAGGCGCACGCTTTGCACCTGGTTGGGCTGCCAATGCTGGATTTCTGCCGCGTCGGCCATGTGGATCAGCGCCATGGAGCCATCCAGCTCGGCGCCCACCTTGAAGATGCCCACCACGTTCAGCCGTTGCATGCGCGGTGTGATGCCACCTGGGGCGCTGCTGAGTTCCGGCACGATCAGGGTCAGCTTGTCGCCCACATTCAGGCGGAAGCGGCGTGCGGTGATATCGCCGACCACCACGCCGAACTCACCGGGTTTCAGGTCGTCGAGCTTACCGCGCACAATGTGCTGGGTCACGATCGATACCTTGCCTTCCTGGGCCGGATCGACGCCGCTGATCTCGATCGGCTGCATGGCGCCCTTGTAGGAGAACATACCGTCCATCTGTGTGAAGGGTACGGCGGCGGTGACTTGCGGATTCTTCATCGCCGCGGCGGCCACTGGTTGCCAGTCATCGATCGGCTTTACGCCGACGATGGTGGCGTGGGGCACCATGCCGAGGATGCGCGAGCTCATTTCGCGCTGGAAGCCGTTCATCACCGAGAGCACCACGATCATCGCCAATACGCCCAGGGCGAGGCCGATCATCGAGGTCATCGAAATAAACGAGACAAAACGGTTGCGGCGCTTGGCGCGGGTATAGCGCGTGCCGATGAAAATGGATAACGGTCTGAACATTCGCGTACACCGCCTGAAAAAATGAAAAAGCCCGACGCCAGGCGCCAGGCTTGAAACAGGTCAGATGGCGACCAGGTGACCTTCCTGCAGATGCAACACGCGGTCCATCTGCCGAGCCATGCTCATGTCATGGGTCACCACCAGGAACGCGGTGCGCATCTGGGTGCTCAGCTCCAGCATCAAGTCCTTGATGCCCTGGGCGGTGTGGGAGTCGAGGTTGCCGGTAGGCTCGTCGAGCATCACCAGGCCCGGGTTGTTCACCAGGGCGCGGGCAATCGCCACACGCTGGCGCTCGCCGCCGGACAGCTCGGCCGGCTTGTGCTCCAGGCGGTGGCCGAGGCCGACGCGCTCCAGCAAGGCTGTGGCACGCTGGCGCGCTTCGGGGATCGCGGTCTTGCCGATCAACAGCGGCATGCACACGTTCTCCAGGGCGGTGAATTCCGGCAACAGGTGATGGAACTGGTACACAAAGCCCAGCGAACGGTTGCGCAGTTGGCCGCGGGCCTTTTCATTCAATGCCGACAGCTCTTCACCGGCCAGCCACACGCTGCCCTGGGACGGCGTATCGAGGCCGCCCAGCAGGTTGAGCAAGGTACTTTTGCCGGAACCGGAACTGCCGACGATTGCCACGCGCTCGCCCGGGTGCAGTTCAAGTTGCAGGTTGGACAGCACCACCACAGACTCCGGGCCTTCCTCGTAGGATTTGCCCAGGTTGCGGCAGCTCAGGATTGCTTTTTCACTCATGCCCGATTCACTCATAACGTAATGCCTGTGCTGGCTGGGTACGTGCCGCGCGCCAGGCTGGATACAGGGTGGCAAGGAAGCTCAGGACCAACGCGGCGCCGCCCACCATCAGCACGTCCTGGGTTTGCACCTGGGACGGCAAGTAATCGATGAAGTAGACGTCAGCGTTGAGAAACTTGTGGCCGATCACTTTTTCCAGCAGGGCGATGGCGGCGCTGACGTTCAGTGCGGCCAGGATGCCCACCGCCGTGCCGATCAAGGTGCCGACCACGCCAATCACGGTGCCCTGCACCATGAAGATCGCCATGATCTGCCCCGGCGTGGCGCCCAGGGTGCGCAGGATGGCGATATCGCCCTTCTTGTCGTTCACCACCATCACCAGCGTGGAAATGATGTTGAAGGCGGCAACCGCCACGATCAGCAGCAACAGCAGGCCGATCATGGCTTTTTCCATGCGGATGGCCTGGTACAGGTTGCCGTGGGTGCGGGTCCAGTCGCGGGCGTAGTACTGCGACTCGCCCAGGTGCTGGGCAATTTCCCAGGCGCCGCGCGGCGCATCGAACAGGTTATTGAACTTCAGGCGCAGGCCCTGCACCTGCTCCGGCTGCCAGCGATGCAGGCGAGCCAGGTCGGTGAGGTTGGTCAGGCCGATGTAACCGTCGATCTCGCCGGCGCCAACATGGAAGGTGCCAACCACGGTAAAGCGCTTCATGCGCGGGAACATGCCGGCCGGAGTCACGGTGACTTCCGGCGCGACGAAGGTCAGCTTGTCACCGACCCCCACGCCGAGCTTGGCCGCGGCCTTGTCGCCAATGACGATGCCAAAGCTGCCGGGGGCCAGGTCATCGAGCTTACCCTGCAACATGAACTGGTCGATGATCGAGACGTTGCGCTCCTGGGCCGGGTCGATGGCATTGAGCAGGATCTTCTGCACCTTGCCGTCGTTGGTCAGCAACCCTTGCATCTGGGTAAACGGCGCAACGGCCACCACCTTGGGGTTCTGCTTGACCTTGGCGGCCAGGCTTTGCCAGTCATCGATGGGCGCATCGCCCTCGATGGTCGCGTGGGGCACCATGCCCAGCACGCGGGTACGCATCTCATGATCGAAGCCGTTCATCACCGACAGCACCACGATCATCACGACCACGCCCAGGGCGAGACCGATCATCGAGGTCAAGGAAATGAACGACACAAAATGATTGCGACGCTTTGCACGGGTATAACGCGTGCCAATAAATACGAAGAGAGGTCTGAACATGTCGGGGCTTGTTCGGAGGAAAAGAAGACGTCCCGGTGGCGGGGTCTGGTAAGCAGCTTTACACTCAGACCATTACCGTAACCTGGGGTTCGCCATGTCGACATTAGATGAAGAAGAGCGCCGCGAATACTACCGTATCGACGACATGATCGCACTTCAAATCAGCACATTGTCTGGCCCCGAAGCGGCGAGCAAGGAAGTGTTGCTGGATGATTCGCCGCTGTTCAACCTGCTGAGCGAACTGCACCTGAGCGAATTCGAAGCCCAGCACCTGCTGCGCCAGATCAGCGAGAAAGACCGCAGCCTGGCAGCGTTCCTCAAAGTGCAGAACAAACGCCTGGACCTGCTCAGCCAGGTCATGGCCCGCGGCCTGCTGAATGAAGTGGGCGCGCCGCAACCGGTGATTCTTTCCGAGGGCGGCATCGACTTCCAGCACCCTACCCCGCTGGCACCCGATACTCACTTGGCGGTCAAGCTGGTGCTGATGCCCCAGGCGCTCGGCCTGTTGCTGCGCGCGCGGGTGACCCATTGCGACTCCAAGGGCGACCGCTTTGATGTGGGCACGGAATTCGAATCCATGACCGATGCCCAACGCCAGTTGCTGGCGCGCTACATCCTGCAGAAACAGGCGCAGGAGCGGCGCCTGGCGCGAGAACAAAGCGACGCCCAGGACACCTGAATTCGTATGACCCCGCCAGATCACCTGGCGCAAAGGAGCAACTGTGACCCTGATCTACGGCCACCGCGGTGCCAAAGGCGAAGCACCGGAAAACACCCTGACCAGCTTTCAGGAGTGCCTCAAGCACGGCGTGCGCCGTTGCGAACTGGATTTGCACCTGTCCATGGACGGCGAGCTGATGGTCATCCACGACCCGACCCTCAAGCGCACCGCCGACCGGCGCGGCAAAGTCGTCGAGTACTCGGCGGCCGACCTGATGAAGATGGACGCGCGCAAGGGCGGCCCAGGCTGGGTCACCCCCTGCCCGATCCCGCGCTTGGAGGAGCTCTTCGAAAAGTGCGACTTCGACCACTGGCAACTGGAAGTCAAAAGCGCCTCGCGCACCCGTGCTGCGACCACCGTGCTGGCAATCCGTGAAATGGCTGTGCGTTTTGGCCTGATGGACAAGGTCACCGTGACGTCAAGCTCGCGGGAAGTGCTCAAGGCGGCGGTCGAACTCACCCCGGACCTGTCACGCGGCCTGGTCGCCGAATATGCCTGGCTCGACCCGTTGAAGGTCGCGCAGAACTATGGCTGTGAATACTTGGCGTTGAACTGGACGTTGTGCACCCCTGAGCGGCTGGAAAAAGCCCAGCGCCAGGGCCTGCACGTGTCCGTGTGGACAGTCAACGAACCCGCGCTGATGCGCAGGCTCGCCGACTTCGGCGTAGATAGCCTGATTACAGACTTTCCCGGTTTGGCCACTGCCACCCTCGGGAATTACTGAAATCGGTCTCCCCGGCCGGCTCAGGCCACCGGCCGGAGCCGCTCAAAAAAGCCGGTTGAGGCCGTCGTAGGCGGCTACCCGATAGGCTTCGGCCATGGTCGGGTAGTTGAACGTGGTGTTGACGAAGTACTTGAGGGTATTGAGATCACCCGGCTGGTTCATGATTGCCTGGCCGATATGCACGATCTCCGACGCCTGGTAGCCGAAGCAATGCACGCCGAGGACTTCCAGGGTTTCGCGGTGGAACAGGATTTTCAGCATGCCTTGCGGCTCACCGGCAATCTGCGCACGCGCCATGCTCTTGAAGAACGCCTTGCCCACTTCGTAAGGCACCTTGGCCTTGGTCAGTTCATGCTCGTTCTTGCCGATGGAGCTGATCTCGGGAATCGTGTAGATCCCGGTCGGCACATCGTTCACGTAGCGCCAGCTGCCATTGTCGACGATGCTGCCGGCGGCCGAACGGCCCTGGTCATGGGCGGCGCTGGCCAGGCTCGGCCAGCCGATCACGTCACCGGCACCGTAGATGTTGGTGACACAGGTGCGATAGTTCTCGTCCACTTCGATCTGGCCACGGCTGTTGACCTTGACCCCGATGTTTTCCATGCCCAGCTTGTCGGTGTTGCCGGTACGGCCGTTACACCACAGCAAGGCGTCGGCCTTGATCTTCTTGCCAGACTTGAGATGCAGGATCACCCCGTTGTCCAGGCCTTCGACCCGCTCGTACTCTTCGTTGTGGCGCACGGTGATGTTGTTGTTGCTGAAGTGGTAGCTCAACGCCTGGGAAATTTCCGAGTCGAGGAAACTGAGCAACTGGTCACGGTTGTCCACCAGTTCCACCAGCACACCCAGGCCGCTGAAGATCGAGGCGTACTCACAGCCAATCACGCCGGCGCCATAGATGATCAGTTTGCGCGGGGTGTGGCCCAGGCTGAGGATGGTGTCGCTATCGTAGATACGCGGGTGGTGGAAATCGATGTCCGCCGGGCGATACGGGCGCGAGCCGGTGGCGATGATGATGTGCTTGGCCACCAGCTTCTCGACCACGCCATTGGCGCAGACCACTTCGACGGTTTGCTCGTCGGCGAAGCTGCCGGTGCCGAAGAACAGGTCGACGCGGTTACGGGCGTAGTAGCCGGTGCGTGAGGCGACTTGCTTGGAAATGACTTTTTCAGCGCTTTTCAATACGTCAGGGAACGAGAACCAGCGCGGCTCGCCAATGGCCCGGAACATGGGGTTGGTGTTGAACTGCATGATCTGGCGCACGGAGTGACGCAACGCCTTGGACGGGATGGTACCCAGGTGGGTGCAGTTGCCGCCGACCTGGCGACGGCTATCGACCATCGCCACCTTGCGCCCTGCTTTGGCAGCGTTCATCGCCGCACCTTCTCCAGCCGGGCCGGAACCCAGTACCACCACGTCATAGTTGTAGACAGCCATGCGTACTCCTCAGAACAGGCCAGGCGTACGGTTGGACGCCCGGCTAAATCATGCCGCGGCCAGCGGTCATGAAGGACAATTTGGCTCAAGTGTGTGAGCCGGGGCACAGTCTATAGAAGGCCGAGCGCCGCGAACATTAACCCTTGGTCGCGTCGTAGGCCAGTCCATCCTGATAGAAATACGTGCGACAGTCACCTGTGCATTGACTGCGCCACCGCCTTCGCGAGCAAGCCCGCTCCCACATTTGACCGAGTACATCCTGAAGAAACGCGATCAAATGTGGGAGCGGGCTTGCTCGCGAAAAGGCCCTCCCAGACAACACAACCCCCCATTCATGAGAAAGCCCCGAACCAGTCGGGGCTTTTTCATTCAGCGCAGAGGCTTAGCGCGGAAACGCAGGCGGGTTGACCCCGGCCATGTCTTCCATCACGCGAACCACCTGGCAGCTGTAGCCGAACTCGTTGTCGTACCACACGTACAGCACAACACGGTTGTCCTGGGTGATGGTCGCCTCGGCGTCCACCACACCGGCGTGGCGCGAGCCGACGAAGTCGGTGGAGACCACTTCCTGAGAATTGACGAAGTCGATCTGCTTGTGCAGATCGGAGTGCAGCGCCATGTAGCGCAGGTACTCATTCATCTCTTCACGGGTGGCGGCTTTCTCAAGGTTCAGGTTGAGAATGGCCATCGACACGTTCGGCGTCGGTACGCGGATCGCGTTACCGGTCAGCTTGCCGGCCAGTTCAGGCAGGGCCTTGGCGGCAGCGGTAGCCGCACCGGTCTCGGTGATCACCATGTTCAACGCGGCGCTACGGCCACGGCGATCGCCCTTGTGGAAGTTGTCGATCAGGTTCTGGTCGTTGGTGTACGAGTGAACGGTTTCAACGTGGCCGTTGACGATGCCGAACTTGTCATTCACCGCCTTGAGCACCGGCACGATGGCGTTGGTGGTGCAGGAAGCGGCGGAGACGATCTTGTCGTCAGCGGTGATTTCAGCGTGGTTGATACCGTGCACGATGTTCTTGAGCTTGCCTTTGCCAGGCGCGGTCAGCACAACGCGGTCGATACCCGGGCAAGCCAGGTGCTGGCCCAGGCCCTCGGCATCACGCCATACGCCGGTGTTGTCCACCAGCAGGGCGTCCTGGATGCCGTACTGAGTGTAATCCACCTCAGTCGGGTTCTTCGCGTAGATCACCTGGATCAGGTTACCGTTGGCGGTAATCGTGTTGTTTTCTTCATCGATAGTGATGGTGCCGTTGAACGAACCATGTACCGAATCGCGACGCAGCAGGCTGGCGCGCTTGGTCAGGTCATTCTCGGCGCCTTTGCGCACCACGATGGCACGCAGGCGCAGGCCGTCGCCGCCACCGGTTTTCTCGATCAGGATGCGCGCCAGCAAGCGGCCGATACGCCCGAAGCCGTACAGCACCACGTCGGTACCCTTGCGAGGCGCCGCGTTTTGCTGGCCAACCACATCGGCCATTTCTTCACGCACGAACTGCTCGGCGCTACGGCCGGCGCCTTCCTTGCGGAACTTGTAGGCCAGCTTGCCCAGGTCTACCGAGGCCGCGCCGAGCTTGAGCTCGCTCATGGCCTTGAGCAGTGGGAATGTTTCGTGGACGGAGAGTTCGCTGTCGTCGGCGGAGCGATGGCGCGCAAAGCGGTGGGCTTTGAGAATCGCGATGACAGACTGGTTGATCAGGCTGCGGCCATAGATCGAGCTCACCACATTGTTATTGCGGTACAGCTGGCCGATAAGCGGAATCATCGCTTCTGCGAGTGCTTCACGGTCGATCCATTCACCAAGACACTGGTCGGGCTTCTGAGTCACGGGAACCTTCCACATGTAGGGGCTGAAAAAAGGGGCTACATTATGTCGCCCGCCTGCACGATGAGCAATGCGCGAGGGGCAACAAAAAGCCCTTGCAAAAAAATACCACCGCGCTACAGCCCAGGAAATACGCGGGTTCCAGAAGGCCACTAGTTGAGCAGACGGACCGACTTGTCCGTAACCCTCCTAAACATTTGCGCTTTTTGGCACTACATATTGAGTCAAAACCCGGCATTGTTTGTCTTAGCCACTACATTTCCTACAAACCGTAATAGGCACAGTCAGCAACTGACAGGCGGCACCTCGGGCCGTTACAATTACCGACTTTGTCGCAACGCTTGGAGCTCAACCTTCCGTGCCCGTTCTGCGTCTACCGCTTCTCCCTGCCGCGGCAGGTAAACAGCACTGGGGCAACCTGCCCGGTGCCGCCCTGAGCCTGGCCATTGCCGAGGCTGCCAGCGCAGCCAAGCGCTTTACCCTGCTGCTTACCGCCGACAGCCAAAGTGCCGAACGGCTGGAGCAGGAGCTGAGCTTCTTCGCCCCGGATTTACCGGTGCTGCATTTTCCCGACTGGGAAACCCTGCCCTACGACCTGTTCTCGCCGCACCAGGACATCATTTCCCAGCGCATCGCCAGCCTGTACCGCCTGCCGGAACTGGCCCACGGCGTGCTGGTGGTACCGATCACCACGGCCCTGCATCGCCTGGCGCCGACCAAGTTCCTGCTGGGCAGCAGCCTGGTACTGGATATCGGCCAGAAACTCGATGTGGAACAGATGCGCACGCGCCTGGAAGCCAGCGGCTATCGCTGCGTCGATACCGTGTACGAGCATGGCGAGTTCGCAGTGCGCGGGGCATTGATCGACCTGTTCCCGATGGGCAGCAAGTTGCCGTATCGCATCGACCTGTTCGATGACGAAATCGAGACGCTGCGCACCTTCGATCCGGAAAACCAGCGCTCCATCGACAAGGTCGACTCGATCAAGCTGCTGCCGGCGCGGGAATTCCCGCTGCAAAAAGACGCGGTCACCCGCTTCAAGGCGCGCTTTCGCGAACGCTTCGACGTGGATTTCCGCCGCTGCCCGATCTTCCAGGACCTGAGCAGCGGGATTACCCCGGCCGGTATCGAGTACTACCTGCCGCTGTTTTTCGACGAAACCTCCACCCTGTTCGATTACCTGCCCCAGGACACCCAAGTGTTCTCGTTGCCGGGCATCGAGCAGGCGGCGGAAAACTTCTGGAACGATGTGCGCAACCGCTACGAAGAGCGCCGCGTCGATCCGTCCCGGCCTTTATTGCCGCCCGCCGAATTGTTCCTGCCGGTGGAAGACTGCTTCGCCCGCCTGAAAAACTGGCCGCGTGTAGTTGCCAGCCAGCAGGATGTGGACGCCGGCAGTGGCCGTGAGCGCTTCCCGGCAGGGATGCTGCCGGACCTGGCGATCCAGGCCAAGGCCACCCAACCGCTGGAAGCCCTGTCCAACTTCCTCGGTGACTTTCCCGGCCGCGTGCTGTTTACCGCCGAATCCGCCGGGCGTCGCGAAGTGCTGCTGGAGCTGTTGGAACGCCTGAAACTGCGGCCGAAGACCGTCGACAGTTGGCCGGACTTTGTCGCCAGTAAAGAGCGCCTGGCGATCACCATCGCGCCGCTGGACGAAGGGCTGCTGCTGGAGGAACCTGCTCTTGCCCTGATCGCCGAAAGCCCGTTGTTCGGCCAGCGCGTGATGCAGCGCCGTCGTCGTGAGAAACGCGCAGACGCCAACAATGACGCGGTGATCAAGAACCTCACCGAACTGCGCGAAGGCGCGCCGGTGGTGCATATCGACCACGGCGTCGGTCGCTACCTGGGCTTGCAGACCCTGGAGATCGACAACCAGGCCGCCGAATTCCTCACCATGGAATACGCCGAAGGCGCCAAGCTCTACGTGCCGGTGGCCAGCCTGCACCTGATCGCCCGCTACACCGGCAGCGACGATGCCCTGGCACCGTTGCACCGTCTGGGCTCCGAGACCTGGCAGAAAGCCAAGCGCAAGGCCGCCGAACAGGTGCGCGACGTGGCTGCCGAACTGCTCGATATCTATGCCCGCCGTGCGGCCCGCGAAGGCTATGCCTTCGCCGACCCGAAAGCCGACTACGCCACCTTCAGCGCCGGCTTCGCCTTCGAAGAAACCCCGGACCAGCAGACCACCATCGAAGCGGTGCGCGCCGACATGCTCGCGCCCAAGCCGATGGACCGCCTGGTGTGTGGCGACGTGGGCTTCGGCAAAACCGAAGTGGCGATGCGCGCAGCCTTTATTGCGGTACACGGCGGCAAGCAAGTGGCGATCCTGGTGCCCACTACCCTGCTTGCCCAGCAGCACTACAACAGCTTCCGCGACCGCTTTGCCGACTGGCCGGTGACCGTGGAGGTAATGAGCCGTTTCAAGTCCGCCAAGGAAGTGAACGCCGCCATCGCCGACCTGGCCGAAGGCAAGATCGATATCGTAATTGGCACCCACAAGCTGCTGTCGGACGATGTGAAGATCAAGAACCTGGGCCTGGTGATCATCGACGAAGAACACCGCTTCGGTGTGCGCCAGAAAGAACAGCTCAAGGCCCTACGCAGTGAAGTCGACATTCTTACCCTGACCGCCACGCCGATTCCGCGCACGCTGAACATGGCGGTGTCGGGCATGCGCGACCTGTCGATCATCGCTACGCCGCCGGCGCGGCGCCTGTCGGTGCGCACCTTTGTGATGGAACAGAACAAGAGCACGGTCAAGGAAGCACTGCTGCGCGAGCTGCTGCGTGGCGGCCAGGTGTATTACCTGCACAACGATGTGAAGACCATCGAGAAATGTGCCGCCGACCTCGCCGAACTGGTGCCCGAAGCACGCATCGCCATCGGCCACGGGCAGATGCGCGAGCGTGAACTCGAGCAGGTGATGAGCGACTTCTACCACAAGCGCTTCAACGTGCTGATCGCCTCGACCATCATCGAGACCGGCATCGACGTGCCGAGTGCCAACACCATCATCATCGAGCGCGCCGACAAGTTCGGCCTCGCCCAGCTGCACCAGCTGCGCGGGCGCGTCGGGCGCAGTCACCACCAAGCGTATGCCTACCTGCTCACGCCGCCGCGCCAGCAGATTACCGGCGACGCGGAAAAGCGCCTGGAAGCGATTGCCAATACACAGGACTTGGGTGCCGGCTTTGTACTGGCGACCAACGACCTGGAAATCCGTGGCGCCGGCGAACTGCTCGGTGACGGCCAGAGCGGCCAGATCCAGGCGGTCGGCTTCACCCTGTATATGGAGATGCTCGAACGCGCAGTGAAAGCCATCCGCAAGGGTGAGCAACCGAACCTCGACCAACCCCTGGGCGGCGGCCCGGAGATCAACCTGCGCCTGCCGGCGCTGATTCCCGAAGACTACCTGCCGGACGTGCATGCGCGGCTGATCCTGTACAAGCGCATTGCCTCGGCGACTGACGAAGAAGGTCTCAAGGACCTGCAAGTGGAGATGATCGACCGCTTCGGCCTGCTGCCGGAACCGACCAAGAACCTGGTGCGCCTGACCCTGCTCAAGTTGCAGGCCGAGCAGCTGGGGATCAAGAAAGTCGATGCCGGGCCGCAGGGTGGACGCATCGAATTCGAAGCGCAGACGCCGGTCGACCCCTTGGTGCTGATCAAACTGATCCAGGGCCAGCCCAACCGCTACAAGTTCGAAGGGGCTACGCTGTTCAAGTTCATGGTGCCGATGGAGCGTGCCGAAGAACGCTTCAATACCCTGGAGGCGCTGTTCGAGCGCCTCATCCCGAAATCCGCTTGAAGGACGCCCCCATGCGCCTGTTCCGCTTTCTGAGCCTGTTGTTGGTGGTACTCGCGCCGTCGGCATTTGCCGACAGCCCGTACCAAGTGGAAATGATCCTGGTGCGCCAGAATGCCGAGCCGGTGATCAACAGTCGCGCCGCGCCGGAAAACTGGGATGAAGGTGCACCGCGCCTGGGCGAGCGGCTGAGCCCGCCGCGCCTGGGCAATATCGTCGACAAGCTGCGCGCCGATGCCAACTACACGGTGCTCGCCCACAAGGCCTGGGAACAGAACCTGGGCGAGCAGCCGGTCAAAGTCGCGATCACCGACGGCCAGGAGCAATTCGGCCAGTTCCCCATCGAAGGTGTGTTGAGCCTGCAATTGGGGCGCTTTACCGATATCGACGCGGATTTCTGGATCAACCAGTTCGACAATAACGGCAGCGTGATTGCCAGCGAACACCTGAGCCAGAAAGACGTGCGCACCAAGAACAACCAGCTCAACTACCTGGACGGTGGTCATCTGGCGCTGCTGATCAAGATC
Source organism: Pseudomonas libanensis (assembly GCF_001439685.1). Classification (GTDB taxonomy): domain Bacteria; phylum Pseudomonadota; class Gammaproteobacteria; order Pseudomonadales; family Pseudomonadaceae; genus Aquipseudomonas; species Aquipseudomonas libanensis. The sequence continues at coordinate 111,678 of NZ_JYLH01000011.1, read as the reverse complement.
ACCTCGCTGACCGCCAAGCCCCCCAGCGCTCCACCGCCCGACCTTCAGGACTGATCCAGCACCATGCCCCTGACGTCGTCACTGACTAAACCCCTGGCCCCTTCGTGGGCCAATCGCTTTAAAGAGCAAAGCCTTGAGCGCGGGCGGCGCTACGCCCTGGAAAACCGTGTGCGTATCGTCGAGTCCGGCGACAGCACCATCATCGCCAGCTGCGAAGGCTCGGGTGGCAATGTGTACCGCCAGACCATCTCGCTGCGCGAGTCGGCCAAGGGCATGCTGATCCTGGTGGACAGCCGTTGTACGTGCCCGGTGCATACCAACTGCAAACATATCGCAGCGGTGCTGCTCAAGGTCCAGGAAACCCTGGCCTACCCGGCGGCGGCCCAGGATGCCGAACTGTTGGAGAAGCTCCAGGCCGTACTGGATAACCGCGTGGTGTTGCCACAGGTGGTGATGGACGATGTACAGCCGGTGCCACGCTTGTGGCTGGCCAGTGTGGAGTTCAGCGCGTTCGAGCCGCGCAACGGCAAGATGCAGCGCTATATCCAGCACCGTGCGGCGCTGTCGTTCAACTACCTGGGCAATTATGTCAGCGGGCAAAAGAATGCCGACATTATCGTGCGCCAGGAAACCCAGAGCCTGCGCATCAAACGCCATCCCGAGCTGGAGCAATCCTATCGCGAGCAACTGCGCCTGCTCGGCTTCAAGATCGCCACGCGCCAGAGCAAGGCCCTGCCGGAAAGTGCCGGCGAGCTGTTCGAGATGGTCAACGACAGCGCCTGGCTGAACTTCACCCTCAATGCATCGCCGACCTTGCGTGCCGAGGGCTGGGAGCTGCAGATCGATGAAGATTTCGGTTTTGACCTGAGCCCCGTCGAGGACTGGTATGCCACGGTAGAGGAAGGCCCGGAGCGCGACTGGTTCGATCTGGAACTGGGCATTATCGTCAACGGCGAACGTTTGAGCCTGCTGCCGATCCTGTTGAACCTGATGCGCTCCCACACCGAGATCCTCAACCCGGAGAAAGTGGCGCGGCGCCGTGATGATGAGCTGATCCTGGTGAATATCCCCGGCCTGCCCAACGGCGGCCATGGCCCGCTGCAAGTGGCGCTGCCCTACGGCCGCTTGAAACCGGTGCTGGCCACCCTTGGCGAGTTCTATTTTCAGGAGCCTGGCACGACCGCCCTGCGCCTGGCCAAGGCCGACGCGATTCGCCTCAACCCGCTGGAAGACCTGCCGCTGCAATGGGAAGGCGGCGAAAAGATCCGCAACTTCGCCCAACGCCTGCGTGATATCAAGGACTTCACCTGCGTGGCGCCTGAAGGCCTGAATGCGACCTTGCGCCCCTACCAGCTGGAAGGGCTGAGCTGGATGCAGTCGCTGCGCCAACTGGAGGTGGGTGGGATACTCGCGGATGACATGGGCCTGGGTAAAACCTTGCAGACCCTGGCGCACATCCTCACCGAAAAAATCGCGGGGCGCCTTGATCGGCCGTGCATGGTCGTGATGCCTACCAGCCTGATCCCGAACTGGCTGGATGAAGCCGCGCACTTCACCCCGCAACTAAGGGTGCAGGCTCTGTACGGCGCAGGGCGCAAGAAACACTTCGCCAACCTGAATGACTACGACCTGCTGCTGACCACCTATGCCTTGCTGCCCAAGGACATCGAACAGCTTGCCGCCCTGCCCCTGCACGTGCTGATCCTCGACGAAGCGCAGTACATCAAGAACCCTTCCAGCAAGGCCGCCCAGGCCGCACGCGAGCTGGATGCCCGCCAGCGCCTGTGCTTGAGCGGCACGCCCCTGGAAAACCACCTGGGCGAATTGTGGTCGCTGTTCCATTTCCTGTTGCCGGGATGGTTGGGCGACGTGAAAACCTTCAACCGTGACTACCGCGTGCCCATTGAAAAGCGCGCCAGCGAAGTGCGATTGCAGCACCTCAACGGGCGGATCAAGCCCTTCCTGCTACGCCGCACCAAGGAACAGGTGGCCACGGAATTGCCGCCCAAGACCGAGATCATCCACTGGGTCGACCTCAACGAGGCCCAGCGCGATGTGTACGAAACCATGCGGCTGGCCATGGATAAAAAGGTCCGCGATGAGATCACCCGCAAGGGCGTGGCGCGTAGCCAGATCATCATTCTTGAAGCCCTGCTCAAACTGCGCCAGGTGTGCTGCGACCTGCGCCTGGTCAACGATGCCAGCCTGGCGGTGCGTGGCAGCAGCTCGGGCAAGCTCGACAGCCTGATGGAAATGCTCGACGAGCTGTTTGCCGAGGGCCGGCGGATCCTGCTGTTTTCCCAGTTCACCTCGATGCTGAGCCTGATCGAGATCGAGCTGGAAAAACGCGGAATTGCCTATGCACTGCTGACCGGCCAGACCCGTGACCGGCGTACGCCGGTAAAGGATTTCCAGAGCGGCAAGCTGCAGATCTTTCTAATCAGCTTGAAGGCCGGTGGCGTGGGCCTGAACCTGACCGAAGCCGACACGGTGATTCACTACGATCCCTGGTGGAACCCGGCCACGGAAAACCAGGCCACCGACCGTGCGTATCGCATCGGGCAGGAAAAGCCGGTGTTCGTGTACAAGATGATTGCGCGGGGAACGGTGGAGGAGAAAATCCAGCACCTGCAGAAGGAGAAGTCCGACTTGGCGGCGGGTGTGCTGGATGGGCGTACGACTGGGGATTGGCAGTTGGGTAATGAGGATATTGAGGCGTTGTTTGCGCCATTGCCCAATAAGCAAGAAAAGCGCTGACTGTTGGATCGTCATCGGGGGCAAGCCCCCTCCCATATTTTGATTTGTGAATAGATTCAAGTGTGGGAGCGGGCTTGCTCGCGAAGGGCGCGCCGCGGTGCTTAGCCAGGCAAGGGCGCAAACAGCGCCTCAATATCCCGCTGCTCCAGCGCCCAACCCGCACTGGCGCCACCTTCCAGCACCCCATCGGCCAACGCAGCCTTCTCCAACTGCAACGCCTGAATCTTCTCCTCGACCGTCCCGCGGGCAATCATCTTGTACACAAACACCGGTTTATCCTGGCCAATCCGATAAGCCCGGTCGGTGGCCTGGTTTTCCACCGCTGGGTTCCACCAGGGATCGTAATGAATCACCGTATCGGCCGCCGTCAGGTTCAAGCCCGTACCGCCCGCTTTCAGGCTGATCAGGAACAACGGTGTCTTGCCGTCCTGGAAGTTTTTCACTGGCGTACGTCGGTCAAGGGTGTCTCCCGTCAGGATCGAATACTCAACCCCACGCTGCTTGAGCTCTTCTTCAATCAACGCCAGCATCGAGGTGAATTGCGAGAACAACAAAATCCGCCGCCCCTCGCTGAGTAACTCTTCCAGCATCTCCATCAGGCTGCCCAGCTTGCCAGTGCCGGCCTTGACAGCTTTAGTCACCGGCGCAGATTTGACCAGGCGCAAGTCACAGCACACCTGGCGCAGTTTGAGCAGTGCTTCGAGAATGATGATTTGGCTACGGGCCACGCCATGTCGACTGATTTCATCGCGCACCTTTTTGTCCATCGCCACACGCACCGTTTCGTAGACATCCCGCTGTGCGTCGCTCAGCTCGACCCAGTGGACGATTTCGGACTTGGGCGGTAATTCCGTCGCGACCTGCTCCTTTTTACGTCGCAACAGGAACGGTTTGATACGCGCGCTGAGATGCTGCATACGCTGCGCGTTACCGTGTTTCTCGATGGGCGTGCGGTAATCACGATTAAAGGTTTTGCTATCGCCCAACCAGCCCGGCAACAAGAAATGGAACAGCGACCACAGCTCGCCCAGATGGTTTTCCAGAGGCGTGCCGCTCAAGCATAAACGCTGACCGGCCTCCAACTGACGAGCAGCCTGGGCCGCCTTGCTGTTGGGGTTCTTGATATTTTGCGCTTCGTCGAGAATCAGCACACTCCAGCGCTGAGGCTGCAGGACTTCAAGATCCCGCGGCAACAGTGCATAAGTGGTGAGTACCAGGTCGTAATCGGTCAAGCGCGTGAAGTCAGCCTGACGCTGCGCACCGTGCAGCGCCAGGACTTTGAGCTGTGGCGTGAAGCGTGCAGCCTCGTCCATCCAGTTGGGGATCAAGCTGGTGGGCATTACCGCCAGTGCAGGCGCCTGCAAACGGCCAGACTGCTTTTCGCAGAGCAGATGGGCGAGCGCCTGCAGGGTTTTGCCAAGCCCCATGTCATCACCCAGAATACCGCCGACTTCCAGCTCGCGCAGGGTTTGCATCCAGTTCAGCCCTTCGAGCTGATAGCCGCGTAGTTCCGCGTTCAGGCCCCGAGGAGCCGGCACATGAACGTGAATGGAGTCTTTAAGACGCTTGGCAAAATCACGCAGTCGCTCGCCACCCTGCCAGACCAAGGGTAGTGCATCCAAATTACTGAGCCGTGCCGCATCTGGCGCACTCAGCCGCAGTGCATCGCCTTCAGGTGCACGCAGGTAGAGTTCGCCGAGGGTAGCCATCAGGGGTTTGATACGACCGTAGGGCAGCGCGACTTTGGTCTGAGTACGGGCACCCAAGCTGACCAACACGCGCTCATCATCATCACGCTCGGCCATATAGGCGGCGTCAAGCAGCTTGGGTTGACGACGCATCAAGTCAAGTACGATTGGCAGCAGGCTATAACGCTCGCCGCTGACCTCGATGCCCAACTCGAGGTCGAACCACTCGTGGCCGGGCGACTCTTCGATGTCCGCGTACCAGCCGTCTACAGCCTCCACATCGTAATAAAACCCCGGATGGATGACGACGCCCCACCCTGCTTCACGCAAAACCGACAGCTCGTTTTCAACAAATGCAAGCCAGGCTTCATCATTGGGTAGATCGAACATCTCTCCTGCACCGGCAGGCAGCACACGGGTTTTACGATTGACCGTTTTAAAGCCGATTTTTGTGAGCGTCTTGCGCAGGGCTTTTTCAGCCGCCGGCTTGCGTTGGATGCGCTGGGTTTCGGTGCCGTTGAGAAACAGGATGTCCTCAGCGCCCTTGCCGCTGACCAGGCTGGTGTCGTAACGGAAAGCCAAGGCAGCGCGGTGTTCCAGGATGGGCATTCGTCGATAGTCGGTCTGGCTGTAGACGTAGGATTCATCGCTCCCCAAGGTAAGACACCCATGGGGCTCCAACGTATCCACCACACGCTCGGTCAGCTCGCGCGGCGGAGGAATCACTTTGGACACCGCGCTGATGCGATGACTGAATAACGCGACTTGATCAGCAGGAATCATCGGCAAGGCGCAAAGATGCATGGCCAGATGTTCATCCAGCCCGTGCTCGACCACCCCGATCGCCATGTTATCGATGTCAAGATAATGAAGCGGTTTGAGGGGCAACACTTCGTCCAACTCGCGCCCGTCGCTGATCCAACTGGGAATGTAATTGCCATCGGGCATCACAGCCCAATCGAAACGAGCGGTGCGGGCCGGGCCAGGGTTAAGCGCCAGTCTTGGGCCCACCTCAAGAAACAGGCGCTGGGTTTTCAACGCCAATTGGAGAATTTCGGCCCCTGGCTCGCCGGCCAGCTGATAACTGGTGCTATAGGAGCCATAAGACCGGCTCAACAACAGCAATCGGCAAATGCGTGTATCCAGCTCATGCATATAGGCTGGAGCACGCCGCAATGTCTCATCGATCGAATACAGCGGCTTGATATCACTGTAGTCACCCTTTTTCGTCACGCGCGCCCGATAGACCTCTAAGGACCACCGCATTGAATAGGAATCGGGGGCGAGTTGATACAGCAAACAGGTACCGGTGTTCTTGTGTTGTGCCTCATCCGCAGGGGTGGGCTTGGGGATACTCTCAAGCCAGTTTTCGAGCTGCGGGCTCAGACGGTCAGCCACCTGTTTTTTCGATTCGTTCAGCTCGTCATACAGCGCTGTCAACGTAAACAAGGTTGCAGCGGCGTGCTTGCAATTGATCGCCACCGGGCAGGAACACACACACCTGAGGCCCGTCCAACGGGATGCTGCACCCTCCAGGGTAATCACCAGGCTATAGACATTACGGCCAGACCCCTTGCACTGTGCAATCAGCCTGTCATGTCCGAATTCTTTTATTTCAAGGCGATTTTCGCCAGCATACTCAAACCCACGCTCCAGCGAACGAGGGTCAAAGTATTCCTGCCAATCCAACTCAACGATACGTGCAATCAGATCATTCATATGGAGCCGAACTCTACAGCGGTCAGCAACGAGTTTTAAAGCAGGGCGACTCCTACAAGGTAGTAAGAGACAGCCACAGCCACATTCAGACGCTTCCTACGCCAAACCTCTTAACAGCACAGGCGGCGTCTATTCAATCAGCTGAGCGTCCCGCAACGCTGTGAGGGCCGCCAACCAGCGCGGATCCTGTTTGTAATCAGTCGACGCAACCGCCTGCCCACGCATACGCGCAATCCGCGCCGACGGTGTGACCTTCATCCGCTGCGCTGCACTCAGCGCCAGCTCGGCAGCCGCACGGTCATTGCACACCAAGCCCATGTCACAGCCGGCGGTCAGTGCCGCTTCGATACGACTGGCCGCATCGCCGACCACATGGGCGCCGGCCATGGACAGGTCATCACTGAAGATCACCCCATCAAACTGCAACTCACCGCGCAGGATGTCCTGCAACCAGCGGCGTGAGAAGCCAGCAGGCTGGCTGTCGACCTGCGGGTAGATAACGTGCGCCGGCATCACGGCGGCCAATTGCTTGCTCAAGCGTGCGAAAGGCACCAGATCATTGGCGCGAATTTGTTCCAGGCTGCGCTCGTCATTGGGAATCGCGACGTGGGAATCGGCCTCGGCCCAACCATGGCCGGGGAAGTGCTTGCCGGTGGCGGCCATACCGGCGCTGTTCATGCCACGGATGAAGGCGCCAGCGAGCACGGCGGCACGCTCGGGGTCACCTTCGAATGCACGGGTGCCGACCACGGCGCTGCGCTGGTAATCCAGGTCCAGCACTGGGGCGAAACTCAGGTCAAGGCCCACGGCCAGTACTTCGGTGGCCATGACCCAGCCACACTGCTCGGCCAGGTATTCAGCGTTGGGGTTATCGGCCAAGGCGCGCATGGCCGGCAGGCGCACGAAGCCTTGGCGCAGGCGCTGTACTCGGCCACCTTCCTGGTCGACCGCCAGCAGCAGGTCCGGGCGCACTGCGCGAATCGCCGCGCTCAACTCGCGCACCTGGCGCGGGTGCTCGATATTGCGCGCAAAAATGATCAGGCCGCCCACTTCCGGCTGGCGCAACAGATGGCGATCCTCGGCCGTCAGCCAGGTACCGGCCACGTCGACCATCAAAGAACCTTGCAGGGCAGCAGTCATAAACCTTCCTTAAATAACGCACACAACCCATCGCCCTTACCAGACAAGGCAAGCACGGCGGGTTGCGAATAGATAGCTGAAATCGGCATGGCGGCTAGCTTAGCGGATGCAAGCGGCCGCGCACACCCGGGGCCGGTCAAACCTTGGCGGCGGTTGGCACGGTTTTGCTGCGCGGGCGCAGCTGCGCAGAGGCCATGGCCGGGTCGGTGACGCCGGTTTCGGCGCGCATGCCGGCCGCGAGAAACGGCACCATCAGGCGCATCACCTGCTCAATGGATGTGTTCACCCCGAAATCGGTCTCGGCAATCGCCCGCAAAGCCTTGATACCGGACATGCTGAAGGCTGCAGCGCCGAGCATGAAATGCACGCGCCAGAACAGCTCGATAGGCGGAATACGCGGAGCAGCTTCGTTGACCAGCAGCATATAGCGGCGGAACACCTTGCCGTACATGTCTTCCAGGTAACGCCGCAGGTGGCCCTGGCTCTGGCTGAACGCCAGGCCCAGCAAACGCATGAAGATCGACAGGTCGTTGCCGCTGCGTGGCTGCACGACCAACGCTTGCTCAACGAGGATTTCCAGCAGGTCTTCCAGGCTCGGCTTGTGATCGGCCTTGGCCTGGCGGCGCTCCAGCTCACGATCAAGACTGGCGCAGAATGGCCCCAGGAAGCGTGAGAAAACCGCCTGTATCAGGGCTTTTTTTGAGCCGAAATGGTAGTTCACGGCGGCAAGGTTGACCCCCGCCTTGCTGGTGATCAGCCGCAGCGAGGTTTCAGCAAATCCTTTTTCCGCGAACAGCTGCTCGGCAGCATCGAGAATGCGTTCAACGGTTTCCGACTGGGCCATGGCTACTCCGCCTGACAAACACTTGTTTGAAACATACGTTTCAGAGTATGTCTTGTCAAGCCTGCGGGTTCGTTTTCCGGCCGGGCAGTCATCACTTGCATGGCTATTTAATCACATCCTTCACGCTCTGTAGGCAGCACTATTCCTGGGCTGTAGGAAGGAGGACGCATGACCGTCCAGCGGAGTCGATGAAAAGGATGATTGCCAAGCGCAGTCTACTGTATATAATCCCAGTCACTGTATAAAAAGACAGAGCGATCAACATGCTAAAACTGACGCCACGCCAAGCTGAGATTCTGGCTTTTATCAAGCGCTGCCTTGATGACAATGGTTACCCGCCGACCCGCGCGGAGATTGCCCTGGAATTGGGATTCAAGTCCCCGAACGCCGCAGAGGAGCACCTCAAGGCTCTCGCCCGCAAAGGCGCGATCGAGATGACCCCGGGTGCCTCGCGAGGTATTCGAATCCCTGGCTTCGAAGCCAAGGCCGACGAATCGACATTGCCGATCATAGGTCGCGTCGCCGCCGGTGCGCCGATCCTGGCGCAGCAGCACGTCGAGGAATCCTGCAACATCAACCCGACGTTCTTCCATCCTCGCGCCGACTACCTGTTGCGCGTGCACGGCATGAGCATGAAGGACGTGGGCATTTTCGATGGCGACCTGCTGGCCGTCCACACCACCCGCGAAGCCCGCAATGGCCAGATCGTCGTGGCCCGTATCGGCGATGAGGTCACCGTCAAACGCTTCAAGCGTGAAGGCAGCAAGGTCTGGCTACTGGCCGAGAACCCTGAGTTTGCTCCGATCGAAGTCAACCTGAAAGACCAGGACCTGGTGATCGAAGGCTTGAGTGTCGGCGTCATTCGCCGCTAAAGGAGGCATCATGCAGCTCGTGCACACCCCACAACACACCCAACTGTCGCTGTTCGAGGCCTTCATGGCCCAACCCCTTGCGCCCATCCTCAAGGAAACGGTCGAGGCCCCCTGGGGCGGCGAACCTGAGGCGTTCAGTGAATTGTCGTTGCGCGGTGCGGCTGGGAGCTGCCTGAGCCTGCTGGCTCCCATCTTGCGCGAATTGAGCGAAGACAAGGACGCACGCTGGCTGACGCTGATCGCCCCGCCCGCCAGCCTGACCCAGGCTTGGCTGCGGGAGGCCGGCCTCAACCGCGAGCGCATCCTGTTGCTGCAACCACGCGGAACGCAGAGCGCCCAACAGCTGACCTGCGAAGCCTTGCGCCTGGGTCGTAGTCATACGGTGGTGAGTTGGTTGAATCCGCTGAATGCCAGCGCCAAGCAACAGCTGATCAGTGCCGCACGCACGGGTGATGCACAGAGCTTGAATATTCGCTTGGGATAGAAAGGCTTGTCGTGGTGAGCTTGTTACCTGGGCTCAGTGAAGAACCCGCGGGCCGTCGTCTTTCTCAGGCTCGCCTTCCGCCAGGCGACCAGCCATCTGCACGCCTACGCTCAACATGGCCTTAGCCACTTCCACATGCTGACCCTGCAGGAACACTTTGGCATCTTCGGAGAAATCCAGAATGACCAGAGAACCTTCGTCCTCAGCTCGGCGCAGTTCAATTCGGCCATCAGGCAGTTCAACAATTTCCAGAAAGGACGTTGGCATAAAAGTCTGTTCTCCACGAAAGGCCGGGATTATATCAGTCATCCACCCAGCCTCGCAGGGTAACTGGGCAGGTTTCTTTACCGCGTGATGAATGGTGCCAGGCAAGTGCCCACTTTCAGCACTCGTTCAATCCTTCACGAAAACGCAGCGCCATCTTTTTCAGCTCCTGGCGCCAGCTTTCCAACTCTTCGCGACTCAGGGGCTTAGGCTCATCCTGTTCCAACGCCACGGCGACGATCAGCGGCCTGGTGACATCGCCCTTGGGCACATGGGGAATACGCGGCGGCTGAAACATATCCGCATGCGCCTTGAGCAGCCGCGCCACCCAACTGTCAGGGCTCTGGGCCATTTCCACCAACTCGGCCAACTCAGGGATGGCCATGGAATCCAGCACTTCACGATTCACGATCATTTCCGCACGGGGCGAACCGGCCTGGGGCAAGCGATAGAACCCGGCGATTTCATGGCACAGCCCCAGCAAGGCGCCATACAGATGGAACAAGGCCGCCTCGCGCCCCGCCTGGACCAGCGCGATGGCGTTCATCTCCTTCCCTTCCTCGGCACGGCCAAGGGCCTCCAGGGACAAACCCGCGAAGTAAATTTTCTGATTGGTACGGGTATAGAGTTCGTTGGCCATGACGGCAATCTCCACAACGAATAGGCGTGATGCTGGCTGAACAGTGTCACGGAACGGCCGCACGTGCTGCAAGTGCAAATGTGGGAGGGGGCTTGCCCCCGATAGCGGTGCATCAGTCATACACATGTCGACTCATACACCTATATCGGGGGCAAGCCCCCTCCCACATTTGGATCTTCAGCACATGCGATGGATCAAGCGCCCTGGCGCTTGTCCTCGACCTTCCACTTGCCACCGTCGTAGAACGCTTTCCAGCCGGTAGGCTTGCCGTCCACTTCGGTCTGCACGTACTGCTCCTTGGTCTTGCGGCTGTAGCGGATCACGGCTGGACGACCATCCGGGTCCTTCTTCGGCGCTTCACACAGGAAGTGATACTTGGGATCGATCTCGTCCTTGTGCGGCACGATCTCCATCACCAGTGGCGCACGGGTCTCGCGGTTTTTCGGGAACTGGCTCGCAGCCAGGAACAGCCCCGACGCACCGTCACGCAGGATGTAGGTGTCGTTGACCTTCTCGCACTTGAGCTCGGGCATTTTCACCGGGTCCATCTTCGGCGGCGCCGCGTCACCGCTTTTCAGCAGTTTGCGGGTGTTTTTGCACGTGGGGTTGGTGCAGCCGAAGAACTTGCCGAAACGACCGGTCTTGAGCTGCATCTCGCTGCCGCACTTGTCGCATTCCAGGCTCGGGCCTTCGTAGCCCTTGATGCGGTAGGTGCCCTCTTCAATCTCGTAGCCATTGCAATCAGGGTTGTTACCGCAGATGTGCAGCTTGTGCTTCTCGTCCAGCAGGTAGGCGTCCATCGCCGTGCTGCAGATCGGGCAGCGGTGCTTGCCACGCAATACCAGCGACTCGGATTCGCCCTCGTCATCGGCCGCGATCTCATCACCCGGCACCAGGTTGACGGTCGCCTTGCAGCGCTCTTTCGGCGGCAGGCTGTAACCCGAGCAACCGAGGAACACGCCGGTTGACGCAGTACGAATCTGCATCGGACGACCACAGGTCAGGCACGGGATGTCGGTCATCACCGGCTGGTTGGCACGCATGCCGCTCTCAGGGCTTTCAGCCACTTCAAGCTTTTTCTTGAAGTCGCCGTAGAACTCGTCGAGCACGTTTTTCCAGTCGCGCTCGCCCTGGGCCACGTCATCGAGATTCTCTTCCATACCGGCGGTGAAGCCGTAGTCCATCAGGTTGGAGAAGCTCTCGGACAGGCGCTCGGTAACGATGTCGCCCATCTTTTCCGAATAGAAACGACGGTTGTGCAACGCGACGTAGCCGCGGTCTTGAATGGTGGAGATGATCGCCGCATAGGTCGACGGGCGACCGATACCGCGTTTTTCCATCTCCTTCACCAGGCTGGCTTCCGAATAGCGCGCCGGCGGCTTGGTGAAGTGCTGGGACGGGTCGAGCTTGATCAGCTTCAACGTATCGCCTTGGGCCATGTCCGGCAGCACATCGTCATCGCCTGGCTTGGCGATTTGCGGCATGACGCGGGTGTAGCCGTCGAACTTGAGGATACGGCCCTTGGCACGCAGCTCGAAGTCGCCAGCGCCCACACTGACAGTGGTAGACAGGTATTGCGCCGGCAGCATCTGGCAGGCCAGGAACTGGCGCCAGATCAGCTCGTAGAGGCGCTCAGCGTCGCGCTCCATGCCGCTCAGCTTGGAGGGCTCGGTGTTGGCATCGGAAGGACGAATCGCTTCGTGAGCCTCCTGGGCGCCCTCTTTGCTGCTGTAGACGTTCGGCTTCTCCGGCAGGTACTTCTTGCCGAATTCGCTTTCGATATAGGTACGCGCCATCGCCACTGCGTCTTGCGACAGGTTGGTGGAGTCGGTACGCATATAAGTGATGTAGCCGGCTTCGTACAGACGCTGGGCCATCATCATGGTCTTCTTCACCCCGAAGCCAAGGCGGTTGCTCGCAGCCTGTTGCAGGGTGGAGGTGATGAACGGCGCCGACGGCTTGCTGCTGGTCGGTTTGTCTTCGCGCTTGACGATGCTGTAGCTGGAAGCCTTGAGCTTTTCCAGCGCAGCCATGGCCTGGGCTTCGTTCAGCGGCTTGAAGGCCTCGCCTTTCTCACGGGTCACTTCGAAGCGCACGCTGGCGCCCTTGGCGGTGCCGAGATCGGCGTGGACTTCCCAGTATTCTTCGGGGTTGAACGCACGGATTTCGCGTTCACGCTCTACCACCAGCTTGACCGCTACCGATTGCACACGGCCGGCGGACAAACCACGGGCGATCTTCGCCCATAGCAGTGGCGAGACCATGTAGCCCACCACGCGATCGAGGAAACGACGGGCCTGCTGGGCGTTGACGCGGTCGATGTCCAGCTCCCCCGGCTTGGAGAAGGCTTCCTGGATGGCTTTCTTGGTGATTTCGTTGAACACCACGCGCTTGTAGCGGCTGTCATCACCGCCGATGGCTTCGCGCAGGTGCCAGGCAATGGCTTCCCCTTCGCGGTCCAAGTCCGTCGCGAGATAGATGGTGTCGGCATCCTTGGCGAGCCGGCGCAGCTCTTCGATGACCTTTTCCTTGCCCGGAAGGATTTCGTACTTGGCCTTCCAGCCATGGTCCGGATCCACACCCATGCGCGAGACCAGCTGCTTGCGCGCTTTCTCTTTAGGGCTGAGCACCGGACCTTCGCCCGCGGCCGCCTTGCCGCGCTTGGCGGCAGGCTCCTTGCTGGCGCTAGCCGAACCGCTGGTGGGCAGGTCTCGGATATGGCCGATACTCGACTTCACCACGTACTCGTTGCCCAAGTACTTGTTGATGGTCTTGGCCTTAGCCGGGGATTCCACAATGACCAGCGATTTGCCCATGGATCGGAAAGTTCCTGAATTCGAGAAGTGAAAGGCAGTTGGCGCCTGACGCGGCAACGCTATATATAGTGGCGACAAGGTGAGGTCAAGCGCAGCATTCTGCGCGACCTGCCGTTATTGCCCTTTAAAAAGACTGGGTTCGGCCTGGACCAAAGCAAAGCGCGGGACCTGCTCGCCGTCAACTTCGACGGTCTGAAGGAACATGCTCAAGGGGCGTACCCAAAAGCCGTATTCGCCATACAGTGCTTGGTAGAACACCACTTCTTCTTCGGTTTCGGAGTGGCGTGCCACGCTGAAAACACGGTACTGCGGCCCCTTATAATGCTGGTAGAGCCCTGGTTCGACTTTCATGCTCTGGCCCCTTACAAAATTTGTTGAAAAAAAATATTAAAAAGTTTCAAAAAACAAAAACCGGGGCACTGGGCCCCGGCTTCCGTCAACGAAACGCTTAGACGCGTTCGAAAACGGTGGAAATGCCTTGGCCGAGACCAATGCACATGGTTGCAACCCCAAGGTTGCCGCCATTTTGCTTCATCACATTAAGCAAAGTGCCGGAGATACGGGCACCGGAGCAACCGAATGGGTGACCCAGGGCGATCGCACCGCCGTGCAGGTTAACCTTCTCGTTCATCTTGTCGAGCACTTTCAAATCTTTCAGCACTGGCAGGGCCTGTGCGGCGAAAGCTTCGTTGAGCTCGAAGAAGTCGATGTCGTTGATGGTCAGGCCTGCGCGCTTCAAGGCTTTTTGTGTCGCCGGTACTGGACCATAGCCCATGATTGCCGGGTCCACACCCGCCACTGCCATCGAACGGATCACGGCCAGCGGCTGGATACCCAGGTCCTGGGCACGCTGCGCCGACATCACGATCATGCACGAGGCACCGTCGGTGATTTGCGACGACGTACCGGCGGTCACGGTGCCGCCCTTTGGGTTGAAGGCCGGCTTGAGGGCCGCCAGGCTTTCCAGGGTGGTGTCCGGACGAATGGTTTCGTCGTAGTCGAACAGTTTCAGGAAGCCGTTCTCGTCGTAGCCGTTCATCGGGATGATTTCATCCTTGAACTTGCCTTCCACGGTCGCCTTGTGGGCGAGCTGGTGGGAACGCACGCCGAACGCGTCCTGGGCCTCACGGGTGATACCGTGCATTTTGCCGAGCATTTCTGCGGTCAGACCCATCATGCCCGAAGCTTTCGCCGCATACAGCGACATGTGCGGGTTAGGATCGACACCGTGCATCATGCTGACGTGGCCCATGTGTTCCACGCCACCGACCACGAATACATCGCCGTTGCCGGTCATGATCGCCTGGGCAGCAGTGTGCAGCGCGCTCATCGACGAGCCACACAGGCGGCTCACGGTCTGGCCGGCCGCAGTGTGCGGGATCTGAGTCATCAGCGACGCCATGCGTGCGATGTTCCAGCCCTGCTCCAGGGTCTGGTTGACGCAGCCCCAGATCACGTCTTCGACTTCGTTCGGATCAACCTTGACGTTGCGTTCCAGCAGCTTGCTGATCAGGTGCGCCGACATGTCTTCGGCACGGGTGTTGCGGTGCATGCCGCCCTTGGAGCGGCCCATCGGAGTACGACCGAAGTCGACGATCACGACGTCTCTTGGATTCAAGCTCATAAATATTCTCGCTCTAGTCGTCTGGGCACTTAACCGAAGAAGCTCTGGCCGTTCTTGGCCATTTCACGCAGCTTCGCGGTCGGGTGGTACAGCGGGCCCAGATCAGCGTACTGATCAGCCAGGGCAACGAACTCGGCTACACCGATCGAATCGATGTAACGCAGCGCACCACCACGGAATGGAGGGAAACCGATACCGTACACCAGGCCCATATCGGCTTCGGCGGCGGTCTCGACAATGCCGTCTTCCAGGCAACGCACGGTTTCCAGGCACAGGGCGATCATCATCCAGTTGATGATGTCCTCGTCGGACACCTCACGCTGTTCGTAGATAACCGGCGCCAGCACTTCATGCACCGACGGGTCGGCCACTTTCTTCTGCTTGCCCTTCTTGTCGGCCTCGTAGGCGTAGAAACCCTTGCCGTTCTTCTGGCCCAGGCGCTTGGCCTCGTACAAAGCGTCGATCGCCGAGCGGCGGTCGTCTTTCATGCGGTCCGGGAAGCCTTCAGCCATCACATCGCGACCGTGGTGGCCGGTGTCGATGCCGACCACGTCCATCAGGTACGCCGGGCCCATCGGCCAGCCGAACTTTTCCATGACCTTGTCGATGCGCACGAAGTCCACACCGGCGCTGACCAGCTTGGCGAAGCCACCGAAGTACGGGAAGAGTACGCGGTTGACCAGGAAGCCCGGGCAGTCATTGACCACGATCGGGTTTTTGCCCATTTTCTTGGCGTAGGCAACGGTGGTGGCAACCGCCAGCTCGCTGGACTTTTCGCCACGGATCACTTCCACCAGGGGCATCATGTGCACGGGGTTGAAGAAGTGCATGCCGACGAAGTTTTCCGGGCGCTTAAGGGCCTGGGCCAGCAGCGAGATGGAAATGGTCGAAGTGTTGGACGCCAGGATGGTGTCGTCCTTGACCTGGGCTTCAACTTCAGCCAAGACCGCCTGCTTGACCTTCGGGTTCTCGACAACCGCTTCGACCACCAGGTCAACGTGGCCGAAATCGCCGTAGGACAGCGTAGGACGAATGCCGTTAAGCACCTCGGCCATTTTCGCTGCGGTCATGCGACCTTTATCAACACGGCCAACCAGCAGCTTGGCGGCTTCCGCCAGGCCCTGCTCAATACCGTGCTCGTTGATGTCTTTCATCAGGATCGGCGTGCCTTTGGACGCCGACTGATAGGCGATGCCGCCACCCATGATACCGGCGCCGAGTACGGCAGCCTGTTTCACGTCCTTGGCGATTTCGTCGTAGGCCTTGGCTTTTTTCTTCAGCTCCTGATCGTTCAGGAACAAGCCGATCAGGCTCTGGGCCGCCGAGGTCTTCGCCAGTTTGACGAAGCCAGCCGCTTCCACTTCCAGGGCCTTGTCGCGACCGAAGTTCGCGGCCTTCTGGATAGTCTTGATCGCTTCAACCGGCGCCGGGTAGTTCGGGCCGGCCTGGCCAGCCACGAAACCCTTGGCGGTTTCGAACGACATCATTTGTTCGATGGCGTTGAGCTTGAGTTTTTCCAGCTTTGGCTGACGCTTGGCCTTGTAGTCAAATTCGCCGCTGATGGCGCCCTTGATCAGGTTCAGCGCGGCTTCGGCCAGTTTGTCCGGGGCAACCACAGCGTCGACCGCGCCAACTTTCAGCGCGTCCTCGGCCTTGTTTTCCTTACCGGCGGCGATCCATTCGATGGCGTTGTCAGCACCGATCAGACGCGGCAGGCGCACGGTACCGCCAAAGCCTGGGTAGATGCCCAGCTTGACTTCCGGCAGGCCGATCTTGGCGGTGGCGGACATGACGCGGAAATCCGCCGCCAGGCACATTTCCAGGCCCCCGCCCAGCGCGATGCCATTGATCGCGGCAACGGTCGGCACGTTGAGGTCTTCAAAATCGCTGAAGATCTTGTTGGCTTCGAGGTTGCCAGCCACCAGCTCGGCATCGGGCAGCTTGAAGTTGTCGACGAATTCGGTGATGTCAGCGCCGACGATAAACACGTCCTTGCCGCTGGAGACGATCACGCCCTTGACCGAAGCATCTGCTTTGATGGTGTCTACGGCCTGACGCAGTTCGTTCAGGGTTAGACGGTTGAACTTGTTGACGGACTCACCCTTGAGGTCGAATTTCAATTCGACGATGCCACTTTCAAGAGCCTTAACCGTGATGGCTTTACCTTCGTAAATCATCAACTGATCTCCACGATATGGAAGCTGAACAGTACACACTGGACGCTGGTCTCTGGTTTGACATTGACAGCTGCATCAATGCTCACGCCAATCAGCCAGGCACACCCGCCAGTGCGATAGTCGGGATTCTGTACGAGTCGTCTGACAGGCAAACGCTCAATTCATACGCCCGTTTGATTTGGGTACGCCACCTTCATCCAATTCCGAGCAATTGTCAATCGCTCCAAAGGCTAGGAAAAACGCGACTTTCCAGTCATTTCAGAACCCGGACCACGGGCGGGCGACCCGTCAATATTTAAATATTCACAAGATCAATAATAGGAAAGATGGGGGAAAAGACTGTACAGAAAGGAATACACGGCTAGGCTAGCGGCAACTTGCAGATTTACCGGCCTGCCTGGCCACCTCCAGCCCGATGATGATGTCGGGCTTTTTATTGCCCGGCCCTGCAGGAGCGTCAGGCCAAAGCCCTGAGCAACGCGTCAATGTCCTTCAATATGCTCATCTCGCCCTTCTCGCCCCAATACAAGGCGATCATCTGCTTGTCGGCCTCGACCTTGTAGACGTTCGCCGGCAGCGTTGCAAAATGCGGCAACAACTTTTCATCCACGCACACTTCACGCCATTGATTGACCCACACCCCCGGCTCCAGCTGCCAGTAACTCCAGAGGGCCGGGGTGCTGCCGCGACGTGGACGACAGTATTGCGCACAGGGGCTCGGCGGCTCCTGCTTGAGCCAATGCGGCCACTCTTGGGGCGCGAGCTGCATGGCCAGGCCGATGCGGCGCGCCTCCATGCGCAGGGCCATGCGCCCGCTCTGCCCACGCGACGGGCGCAGCCAGGCCAAGGGGCTTAAAACCACCGCAAGGATTGACACCACTATCCACACCGTCATATGTGTACTCCCGAATTTCTAGATGAGCGGATTTGACCTGACGCAACCCCATCCGCTTGAAAGCAGCCATACTGAACTTATTGCAGTCCCTTGGAGGAACGCCTCATGCCCTACAAACATATTCTGGTCGCTGTCGATCTGACCGAAGAGTGCGATCCGGTGATCAAGCGCGCGCAGGAATCTGCATTGGCCAATGGCGCCATACTGTCGCTGGTGCATATCGTCGAGCCCATGGCCATGGCCTTTGGCGGTGACGTACCGATGGACCTTTCCCAGTTGCAGCAACAACAATTTGACCAGGCCAAGGAGCGCCTGGACCGTTTGATTCTCAAATACCCGCACCTGAAAAAGGAAGACTGCCACCTGACATACGGCCAACCGCGCCAGGAAATCCACCACTTGGCCAAGGAAAAGGCTTGCGACTTGATCGTGGTGGGTAGCCATGGTCGTCACGGTTTGGCGTTGTTGCTGGGTTCTACTGCCAATGATGTACTGCACGGCGCGCCGTGCGATGTACTGGCCGTCAAGCTGGTAAAGAGTTCGTAAGACCGATGAAGGTTTAATGTGGGAGCTGGCTTGCCTGCGATAGCAGCCTGTCAGTTGATGCATCAGGTGGCTGATACGCCGCTATCGCAGGCAAGCCAGCTCCCACAGTTGAATCGCATTTCATATTAAAAAGCCCGGCGCTCATAGAAGAGTGCCGGGCTTTTTTATTTGCGGTGCGATTACTCAGGCATCCAGCTCGGCCCAACGCTCAACCAACGCTTCCAGCTCCTGGTTCAACGTTTCCAGGGAAGCAATGACCGCAGCGGTTTCCGCCGCCGGGCGCAGGTAGAAACCGGCGTCAGCCATTTGCGCCTCTACCACGGCAATCTGCTGTTCCTTGGCGTCGATATCACCCGGCAAGGCTTCCAGCTCACGCTGCAGCTTGTAGCTGAGTTTTTTCTTGGCCGCCGGTACAGCTTCCTGGGCCGGTGCAGCCTCTTGCACAGGAGTCACCACTGCCGAGGTCAGGTCGGCCTTGCCGGACTTGCTCTCGGTCACCCCCAGCAGGCGCGGCGAGCCGCCCTGGCGCAGCCAGTCCTGGTAACCACCGACGTATTCGCGCACCTTGCCTTCACCCTCAAAAACCAGGGTGCTGGTGACCACGTTGTCGAGGAATTCCCGGTCGTGGCTGACCATCAGCACAGTGCCGTTGAACGTCAGCAGCACTTCTTCGAGCAACTCGAGGGTTTCCACATCGAGGTCGTTGGTCGGTTCATCGAGCACCAGCAGGTTGGCCGGCTTGCTGAACAGCTTGGCCAGCAGCAAACGCGCACGCTCACCACCGGACAGAGCCTTGACCGGCGTACGCGCACGTTGCGGGCTGAACAGGAAATCGCCCAGGTAGCTGAGCACATGGCGGCTCTGGCCGTCGATGTCGATAAAGTCGCGGCCTTCGGCGACGTTGTCGATCACGGTCTTTTCCAGGTCCAACTGATGACGCAACTGGTCAAAGTAGGCCACGTCGATGCGCGTGCCCTCTTCCACCTTGCCGCTGGTCGGTTGCAGACCGCTGAGCATCAGCTTGAGCAGGGTGGTCTTGCCGGTGCCGTTGGCGCCAAGCAGGCCGATACGGTCGCCGCGCTGCAGGACCATGGAAAAGTCCTTGATCAGGAACGGGCCGTCCGGGTGATGGAAGCTGACGTTCTCCAGCACCATGACTTGTTTGCCCGACTTGTCGGCGGTATCCAGCTGGATATTGGCCTTGCCGGTACGCTCGCGGCGTTCGCTACGCTCGACGCGCAAGGCTTTCAAGGCACGTACGCGGCCTTCGTTACGGGTGCGACGGGCCTTGATGCCCTGGCGGATCCAGACTTCTTCCTGGGCCAGCTTTTTGTCGAACAGCGCGTTGGCGGTTTCTTCGGCAGCCAGGGCGGCTTCCTTGTGCACCAGGAAGCTGGCGTAGTCGCCGTTCCAGTCGATCAGGCCGCCACGGTCCAGCTCGAGGATGCGCGTGGCCAGGCTCTGCAGGAATGCACGGTCGTGCGTGATAAACAGCACGGCGCCCTGGAAGTCCTTGATGGCTTCTTCAAGCCAGGCGATGGCGCCGATGTCCAGGTGGTTGGTCGGTTCGTCGAGCAGCAGCAGGTCCGGCTCGGACACCAGCGCCTGGGCCAGCAGCACACGGCGACGCCAGCCGCCGGATAATTCGGCGAGGGTCTTGTCGGCCGGCAGTTGCAGGCGGCTCAGGGTGCTGTCCACCAGTTGCTGCAAGCGCCAGCCGTCACGGGCTTCGAGGTCTTGCTGGACGTGCATCAGTTTGTCCAGGTCTTCTTCGGTGACGCAATTCTGTGCCAGGTGATGGTATTGCGCGAGCAACTCGCCAACGCCGTCCAGGCCTTCGGCTACCACGTCGAACACTGTCCGTCCGTCGGCCACCGGCAATTCTTGCGGCAATTCGCCGATCTTGAGGCCCGGAGCACGCCACACAGAGCCGTCATCGGGCTTCTGGTCGCCTTTTACCAGCTTCATCATGCTGGACTTGCCGGTGCCGTTGCGGCCGATGATGCACACCCGCTCACCACGGGCGATCTGCCAGGACACCTTGTCCAACAACGGCATGGCGCCGAAAGCAAGGGACACATCGCTGAATTTGAGCAGGGTCATACGCTTCTCCAAAAACTGGGCGCGCATTCTACCTGACTTGAGGGTGGGATGCGGTCGGGATTTTCTCTATCGACACGTTCTGTAGGACATTTCCGGCGATCTTCAACCAACCGGCCGGCAAAGCTTTCGCGGGCCGCTGGCAAAAGGCTAAGCTAGGGGCAATCAGTGTCGGCAGTGCCGGTGCTAGTCGTGATTTCTCTGCACGGACGTCTCATGCGCAGTCGCCTTTTCAACTTTTTATCTTGCCTGCTTCTTACCGCCACTGCCGTTCAATCCGCCCAGGCGGTGGACCTCACTACCCAACGTCAGTATTACGATCAAGCCAAACGCGCCCTGGCCAAGGGTGACACCGGCCCCTACATGCAATACAGCCAGGCCCTGGCCGACTACCCGCTCACGCCCTACCTGGCCTATGACGAGCTGACCGCACGCTTGAAAACCGCGAGCAACGAGGAAATCGAACAGTTCCTCGGCAAACATGGCGACCTGCCCCAGGCCAACTGGATGAAACTGCGTTGGCTGCGCTGGCTGGCCGAACGTGGCGATTGGCAGACCTTTGAAAAGTACTACGACCCCAAGCTCAATTTCGTCGAACTGGACTGCCTGCATGGCCAGTACCAGCTCAGCCACAATCTCAAGGCTGAAGGCTACAAGACCGCCGAAAAACTGTGGATGACCGGCAAAACCCAGCCGACCTCTTGTGACGCTACGTTCGGCCAATGGGCCGCTGCCGGCCAGTTGACCGAACAGAAGATCTGGGATCGCGCCAAGCTCGCCGCCGAAGCCCGTAACTACGCGCTGGCCAACAGCCTGGTGAAAACCCTGCCAACCCTCGGCGCCCAAGGCCGGCTGATGGTGGATGTGGCGCAGAAGCCCGACATGCTCAGCGACCCGTCACGCTTTCTGCCGGCCACCGAGGCGATGTCGGACGCCGTGGGCCTGGGCCTGCGCCGCCTGGCGCGCCAGGATCCGGACAAGGCCATGGCTTTGCTCGACGGTTACGCCAGCAGCATGCACTTCTCCCGTGACGAAAAAGTGTCGATTGCCCGCGAGATTGGCCTGACCCTGGCCAAGCGCTTCGACCCGCGCGCGCTGGAAGTGATGACCAAGTACGACCCGGAACTGCGCGACAACACCGTGTCCGAATGGCGCCTGCGCCTGCTGTTGCGCCTGGCACGCTGGGAAGAAGCCTACCAGTTGACCCGCAAGCTCCCACAAGACCTGGCCACCAGCAACCGTTGGCGCTACTGGCAGGCGCGCAGCCTGGAGCTGGCCGAACCGCAAAACCCGCAGGCGCTGGTGCTCTACAAGAACGTGGCCAAGGAGCGGGACTTCTACGGCTTTCTCGCCGCTGATCGCTCCAAATCCCCCTACCAGTTGAACAATAAGCCGCTGGTGATGAGCCAGGCGCTGGTCAACAAGGTCCGCAATACCCCAGGTGTACGCCGTGCCCTGGAGTTCTATGCCCGCGGCCAGATCGTCGATGGCCGCCGCGAGTGGTATCACGTCAGCCGCCACTTCAACCGTGACGAGATGGTTGCCCAGGCCAAGCTGGCCTACGACATGAAGTGGTACTTCCCGGCGATCCGCACCATCAGCCAGGCGCAGTACTGGGACGACCTGGATATCCGCTTCCCGATGGCCCACCGCGACACCCTGGTGCGCGAAGCCAAGGTACGAGGCCTGCATTCGAGCTGGGTATTCGCTATCACGCGCCAGGAAAGTGCCTTTATGGACGACGCCCGCTCCGGCGTCGGCGCCAGCGGCCTGATGCAACTGATGCCCGGCACCGCCAAGGAAACGGCGCGCAAGTTCAGCATCCCCCTGGCCTCCCCGGCCCAGGTGCTGGACCCTGACAAAAACATCCAGCTGGGCGCAGCCTACCTGAGCCAAGTGCACAGCCAGTTCAATGGCAACCGCGTGCTCGCCTCCGCCGCCTACAACGCCGGCCCCGGCCGCGTGCGCCAATGGCTGCGCGGCGCAGACCACCTGAGTTTCGATGTCTGGGTGGAAAGCATCCCATTCGACGAAACCCGCCAGTATGTGCAGAACGTGCTGTCTTATTCGGTGATCTACGGGCAGAAGCTCAATTCGCCACAGCCATTGGTGGATTGGCATGAGCGGTATTTTGACGATCAGTGATAAGAGCAGCTTCAAGCTGCTAAGTTTGAAGCTTTAAGAAGATGCCCGCATTGATAAATGCGGGCATTTTTTATGATGCTGCGGGAAGCCCACTTTGCCCAGCTTCGGCCAGCGCCAAGTTCAACGCCTGTAGCATGAACTCAACGAAGGGCGTTGCCTGCGCTTGCTGGTCTGCTGCGGACAGTGCGGCGTAGTAAGCCTCTTGCTGCTCTCGAATCACCGCTTCCACCGGCAGGTATGCCAGCACCGAGCGCCACTGGCTGAGTATCAAGGTTTGCCAGAGCCGCCCCATCCGCCCATTACCGTCTGCAAATGGATGAATGAATTCGAACTCGTAATGGAAGACGCAACTGGCTATCAACGGATGCCAGTCGGAAACCGCCAGCCATTGCAGCAAATCGTCCACCAAGTGAGTTACACGGCTCGCAGGCGGCGCCATATGGACAAGTTGCTCGCCGCGATAGATGCCGACACCTGCCTGTCGAAACCGACCGACATCGTCGATCAATCCAAACATGAGCAGTTCGTGAGCCTTGAGCAGGTCGACCCGATCACCTGGATCCCACTGCGGCATGGCCTCGTAAGCAGCAAATGCATTACGCACTTCCTGAATTTCCCGGGGCAAGCCCAGCACCCGCTTACCTTCCAGAACAGCCGTCACCTGCTCGACGCTGAGCGTGTTGTTTTCGATCGCCAGTGAAGCCTGAATGGTGCGAATTCGATTGCCGCGCCTTAACTGAGGGGTCTGGCGGCCATCGTCACCGACTGAAAGCTGACCAATCTGCTCACTGATATCTGCCACAAGGGCCAGCATTTTTGGAGTCAGCGTCAACGGAGGTTGATAACGGCTCATGTCCTCATCCAGATCAATAACGAAAGATCACATGATGCCTCATTGAGCAGGGGTATCGCAGCTTCATTCCGTCTCCCCCCCTTCACTGAACTGCAACGCCGCCAACCGCGCATACAGCGGATTGCTCGCAATCAATTGCCGATGCGTACCCACCGCCACAAGCTTGCCTTGATCCATCACCGCTATTCGATCGGCATTCTTGACGGTCGCCAGGCGGTGAGCGATCACTAAAGTGGTTCGTCCCTGCATCAGTTGCGGCAGCGCTTGCTGGATCAGGTGCTCACTCTGGGCATCGAGAGCGCTGGTGGCCTCGTCCAGCAACAGGATCGGCGCATCTACCAGCAAGGCGCGGGCGATGGCAAGGCGTTGACGCTGGCCGCCGGAGAGGCCCATGCCGCCATCGCCAAGATGGGTCTGGTAGCCATCGGGCATTTGCAGGATGAAGTCGTGGGCATGGGCGATACGGGCAGCGGCTTCGACCTGGGCCATGGTGGCGGACGGGTTGCCGTAGCGGATGTTTTCCTCAACGCTACCGAAAAACAGCGCCGGGCTCTGGGACACCAGGGCGAAATGGCGACGCAGGTCCAGTGGGTCCAGCTCGGTCAGCGGGCGGCCTTCGAGCAGGATGCGACCTTGCTGGGGATCGTAGAAGCGCAGCAGCAGGTCGAAAATTGTCGACTTGCCCGCGCCGGAGGGACCTACCAGCGCCAGGGTTTCGCCGGGATTGATGGTCAGGTTCAAGCCATCGATGGCGTAGCTGTCCGGCCGTGAGGGGTAGGAAAAGCGCAGGTCTTGCAGCTCCATGCGGCCACTGACCCGCTCCGGCAAACGTACGCTGCTATTAGCCGGCGCCTGGATGTCGTTGCTCGACTGCAACAGTTCCCCAATGCGCTCGGCCGCGCCGGCGGCACGCTGCAACTCGCCGAGCACTTCGCTCAGGGTGCCGACGGCGCTACCGACGATCAGGCTGTAGAACACGAACGCCGCCAGCTCACCGCCGGAAATGCGCCCGCTGATCACGTCCATGCCCCCTACCCATAGCATCACGCCCACGGCTCCAAGCACCAACATGATCACCAGGGTAATCAGCCAGGAGCGCTGCAAGATGCGTTTACGAGCGGTAGTGAAGGCCTCTTCCACGGTGACGGCGAAACGCTGTTCGTCCTGCACCTGATGGTTGTAGGCCTGCACTGTCTTGATCTGACCGAGGGTTTCCGAGACGTAGCTACCGACATCGGCGATGCGATCCTGGCTCTGACGCGACAGGCTGCGCACGCGGCGGCCGAAAATCAGGATCGGTGCCAGCACCAAGGGCAGTGCCACCACCACGATACTGGTGAGCTTGGGGTTGGTGATAAACAGCAGCACGATGCCACCTATGACCATCAAGGCATTGCGCAGAAACAGCGACAGCGAGGAGCCAATCACCGATTGCAACAAAGTGGTGTCGGTGGTCAGCCGCGACTGGATTTCCGAGCTGCGGTTGTTCTCGTAGAAGCCGGGGTGCAGGTAGATCAGGTGGTTGAATACCTGCCGGCGAATATCCGCCACCACCCGTTCGCCTATCCACGACACCAGGTAAAACCGCGTGAAGGTGCCCACGGCCAGGCCCAGCACCAGCACCATGAACAGACCGATGGACTGGTTGAGCAGGTGCGGTGACTGGGTCATGAAGCCCTGGTCCACCAGCAGGCGTATGCCCTGCCCCATGGACAAGGTAATGCCGGCGGTAACGATGAGCGCCAACAGGGCACCCAGCGCCTGCCAGCGATAGGGCGCAATAAAGCGGCTGGCCAGGCGAATCGCACGGCGTTGACGGGTCGAGAGCATGGAGGGCGTCACCTATGTGGAGTCTATAGCTCAACATTGGGGGAACTTGCACAAATAACAATGAGTCAGGTTAATTATGCCCACCGATGCAAGCCCATAGAGGCTATCGGTCTAAGACTCATCTGGAAATATGTACTGGTTTCTGGTGGACTGGGTGTTCGAACCGATGGGCGCCCACGGAGCTGTAACAGCGCGTTCATGCGGGGGATTTAGAGTAGGTACACAACCTGATGAGGAGACAGGCCATGACCTTGCAAGATAGCAGCAACGCCAAGATTGAAGTGATCCGCCAGCAGCAGGTGTTGCCTTGCTCTTATATCGATGCCAAGGGCCGCGAAGTGCAGATTACCGAAGAGATGATCCAGCAAGCGTGCAGCGAGCTGGAACAGCGTCTGGTCAAACCTGCCCAGCAAGGCTGATACGTCCGCGCTATTTGAGACCCGGCCCAGGTGGCCGGGTTTTTTATGGGTGTCTACAGGGCTTCGGCGCCCAAGGCCGAGACGATAGCGGACAACGCCGCCGACTCACCATTGATCCGCACCTTCAAGCCGTCAATTTCGCGTCGTAGCGGGTAGTGCTTGCGCAGCAGGTCGAATGCCTTGCGCTGCTGCTCCACCGTGCCGACCAGGCTGCGCCGGAAATCCGCATCGTCACGGCGCGGGTCGTACACACTGCGGCACAGGGTCGCCAGTGCCCAGGCCGGATCGGTTGCTGCGTTGAGGTGCACTTCGGCCAGCCACGGTGCCGGCAATAAATCACTCAACTGAACACTCGGCTCCTGGCCCTGGTGCGCGCAGAACGCCTGGTAGATCTGCGCCGTGCCGCGCTGCTTGCCGTCGAGGCTGTAGCCGGCGATATGCGGCGTGGCCAGCACGCACAGGTCAGCCAGGTCGACATCCACCTCAGGCTCACCTTCCCACACGTCCAACACGGCTTGCAGGTCTTCACGGGCCAGCAGCACCTCACGCAGGGCAGCGTTGTCCACCACCGCACCACGACTGGCATTGATCAGCCAGGTACCGGGCTTGAGCTGCTCCAGGCGCTGGCGATCCAACAAGTGCCAAGTGGCGCCATTGCCGGACTTGGTCAGCGGTGTGTGCAAGCTGATCACGTCGCACTGCTCGATGATCTGCTGCAGGCTGACGTAGTCACCGTCTTCGGCGTTCTGGCGCGGCGGGTCGCAGACCAGCACGTTCCAGCCCAGGCCCTTGAGTACCTTGACCAGCCGCCCGCCGACTTCACCGGCCCCGACCACGCCATAGGTGCGCTGGCCAAGCTCGACCCCTTCGATTTCGGCCAGGGTCTGCAAGCTGCCAAGCACGTAGTCCACGACGCCACGGGCATTGCAGCCCGGCGCACTGGACCACTGGATACCCGCCTGCTTGAAGTAATCGAGGTCCAGGTGGTCGGTGCCGATGGTGCAGGTGCCGACGAAGCGTACGTTGCTGCCTTCGAGCAAGGCACGGTTGACGTTGGTCACCGAGCGCACCAGCAGCACGTCGGCCTGCGCGACGGTGGCGCGGTCGATGGACCGGCCGGACACGCGGCGAATCTCGCCAAACCCTTCGAAGAATGCATCGAGCAGCGGGATATTTTCGTCGGCAACAATCAGCATGGCAGGCTCCTTTGGCGGATCAGCAGTGTACAGCTTGTGAGGATCCAATGTGGGAGGGGGTGCCTGCGTGGTCGCATTACAAATCCACAACACAGGTTTTTTCCTGACCGCTGCGTCAAAGCGTAGAATCCGCCGTCCTTGCGACTGCCTTTTGATTGGACACCTGTACGTGAACACTCCCACCGCTACCCTCTCCCGCCCCGCCCGCATCAGCCGGGAAGTGCGCGGCCTGCTGACGCTGGCCTTGCCGATCATGATCGGCCAACTGGCAACCACCGCGATGAGCTTTGTCGATGCGGTGATGGCCGGGCGTGTCAGCCCCCAGGACCTGGCGGCGGTCGGCCTGGGCAACTCGATCTGGATCCCGGTGTACCTGCTGATGACCGGGACCTTGCTGGCTACCACGCCGAAGGTTGCCGAGCGTTATGGGGCGGGCAAACTCACCGAGATCGGGCCGTTGGTGCGCCAATCCTTGTGGTTGGCCGTGGTGGTCGGCCTCTGCGGCGCGCTGCTGTTGTTGTGCGCCGAGCCGATCCTGCATGCGATGAAGGTCGAGCCTGACCTGATCGAGCCGTCCATGGGTTACCTGCATGGCATCGCCGCGGGTATGCCGGCGATTGCGCTGTATTACGTGCTGCGCTGTTTCAGTGACGGGCTGGGCCGCACGCGGCCGAGCATGGTCATGGGCCTGTGCGGCCTGGCGCTGAATATTCCGTTGAACTACATCTTCATCTACGGCCACCTCGGCCTGCCGGCCATGGGCGGTGTGGGCTGCGGCTGGGCCACGGCGATTGCGATGTGGGTGATGATGCTTGGCCTGGCCGGCTGGACGCGCTGGGGCCCGGTTTACCAGAGCAGCGAATTGTTCAAGCGTTTCGACTGGCCGCAATGGACGGTGATCAAGCGCATATTGGGCATCGGCCTGCCGATTGGTGTGGCGATCTTCGCCGAGTCGAGCATTTTCGCGGTGATTGCCCTGTTGCTTGGCAGCCTGGGCGCTACCGTGGTGTCCGGCCATCAGATCGCGCTCAACGTCAGCTCCCTGGTGTTCATGATTCCCTACTCCCTGAGCATGGCCGTGACCGTGCGGGTCGGCCAGGCCCTGGGCCGTGGCGAGCCCCGTGAAGCGCGCTTCGCTGCCGGGGTCGGCATGGGCACCGCACTGGCCTATGCGTGCCTGTCGTGCAGCCTGATGCTGTTGTTTCGCGAGCAGATCGCAGCGATCTATACGCCGGATCCGGTGGTGATCCACCTGGCATCGATGCTGATTGTGTTCTCGGCGCTGTTCCAGTTCTCCGACTCGATCCAGGTCACCGCCGCCGGTGCACTGCGCGGCTACCAGGACACCCGGGTGACCATGGTGCTGACTTTGTTCGCCTATTGGGGCGTAGGGTTGCCGGTGGGTTACGCCCTGGGGCTGACCAACTGGCTCGGCGAGCCCAGCGGCCCAAGCGGCTTGTGGCAAGGGCTGATCGTCGGCTTGAGCTGTGCGGCGGGGATGTTGCTGGTGCGCCTGGCGCGCAGTGCACGCCGACGCATTCGGGCCGAAAAGGCGTTGGCTTAATCGGCTTTCTTGCGGATCCAGTACAGGTAGGTGCCAGCATCTTCCTGTTGATCCACCAGTTCGTGGTCAAGAAACACACAGAACTTGGGGATGTCACGGCGGGTCGACGGGTCGGTGGCGATCACCTTGAGCAGGCCGCCCGCCGGCAGGTCGCGGATATGCTGGTGCAGCATCATCACCGGCTCCGGGCAGTTGAGGCCGGTGGCGTCGAGGGTGCCATCAACCGGCAGTTCAAGACTCATATTTCACTCCTAAAACTGGCACCGCTCAACAATGTGGGAGCGGGCTTGCCCGCGATGACGGGGGCACATTCAACATAAATTTCGACTGTTATACCGCTTTCGCAGGCAAGCCAGCTCCCACATTTAATATCAGCGGCCTTTAGATTTCTTTATGTCTATCAGACGACGCAAGTGGCAGGTGACCTCTTCGCGGTCGTGATACAGCTGCTTGCAGCCGATCTCCACACGTATGCCGCGTGCCTTGAAGCCCTCCTCGATGCGTTCGAGCAGGCGCTTCACTTCGGCGTAACGCTGTTTCATCGGCAGCTTGAGATTGACCACCGCCTCGCGGCAATATCCCTCGCCGATCCAGGTTTCCAGCAGCGCCGCATTACGCGCCGGCTTTTCAACGATATCGCACACCATCCAGTCCACCGGTTGCTTGGGCACGAAGGTGAAACCGTCGGCCATCAGGTGTTGCACCAAGCCGGTGTCCATCAGGCTTTCGGCCATGGGGCCATTGTCGATGGCGGTCACCAGCATGCCGCGGTTGACCAGTTGCCAGGTCCAGCCACCCGGTGCTGCGCCCAGATCAACGCCGGTCATATCGCCGTGCAGGCGCTCATCCCACTGGTCACGGGGGATAAAGTGATGCCAGGCCTCTTCCAGTTTCAGGGTCGAGCGGCTGGGCGCGTCACGTGGGAACTTGAGGCGCGGGATGCCCATGGGCCACATCGCCGAGTTGTTCGACTCGGCCAGGCCCATGAACGCTTCGCGGCCGCTCTTGAAAGTCAGCAGCAAGCGCGGCTTGCTCGGGTCGTCCACCAGCTTGCCCGCGCCCAGCAGGGCTTTGCGCAGGTGCACTTCGAATTTTTTGCAGAAGTTGGAGAGTTCCTTGCCGTCATTGGTGTCGACCATTTCCAACCACAGGCTGCCGCACGTCGGGAACTCGCGCAGGTGGGCGAGGATGACGCTGATGCGGTCGGTTTCCGGCAGGTCGATAAACACCCCGCGTGCCCACTGCCTTGGGAAGATCAGCTCGGCGAAGCGCTGGCCGTGCATCAAGCGCTGGGCGCCGTCTTCTTCAGTGCAGACAAATTCGGCGCAGGCGCTGCCGGTCTTGGCCTTGGCGTAGCCGGAAACGTTCAGGCGCGCGGCGTGTTCCGCGATCTCGGAACAGACTTCGCCTTCAAACCCCGGGCGGCAGTGCATAAAAAGGGTGTTCATCAACTCTCCTGGTGAATCAACTGACCTTGCGCTATCGCAATGCCTGTCATGAAAACGCGCGCATGATAGCCGAGTTCGGAACCTTGGGCTCGGCGATAGAGTCCAGTTATTAGCTTGCTATTGAAAACAGCGCTAACGTGATAGCTCTGTTCGTCCCGTCAGGTCCGTAGCCGTGCGGACCATAAGGAGTCATGTAATGTCATCCCTTGATAGCCTGAGAACCCTTAAAACCCTGGAAATAGACAGCAAGACTTACCACTACTTCAGCCTGCCCGAAGCCGCCAAGAGCCTGGGTGACCTGGATAAGCTGCCGATGTCCCTCAAGGTGCTGCTGGAAAACCTGCTGCGCTGGGAAGATGCCAAGACCGTCACCGGCACCGACCTCAAGGCCATCGCCGCCTGGCTCAAAGAGCGCCAGTCTGACCGCGAGATCCAGTACCGCCCCGCCCGTGTGCTGATGCAGGACTTTACCGGGGTGCCCGCGGTGGTCGACCTGGCCGCCATGCGCGCCGCCGTGGCCAAGGCCGGTGGCGACCCGCAGCGTATCAACCCGCTGTCGCCGGTGGACCTGGTGATCGACCACTCGGTGATGGTCGACAAGTTCGGTACTACCAGCGCCTTCGAGCAAAACGTCGATATCGAAATGCAGCGCAACGGCGAACGCTACGCCTTCCTGCGCTGGGGCCAGAGCGCCTTCGACAACTTCAGCGTGGTCCCGCCAGGCACCGGCATCTGCCACCAGGTCAACCTGGAATACCTGGGCCGCACCGTGTGGACCAAGGACGAAGACGGCCGCACCTACGCCTTCCCTGACACCCTGGTGGGCACCGACTCCCACACCACCATGATCAACGGCCTCGGCGTACTCGGCTGGGGGGTGGGCGGGATCGAAGCCGAAGCGGCGATGCTCGGCCAACCGGTGTCGATGCTGATCCCGGAAGTGATCGGCTTCAAGCTCACCGGCAAGCTCAGGGAAGGCATCACCGCCACCGACCTGGTGCTGACCGTCACGCAAATGCTGCGCAAGAAAGGCGTGGTGGGTAAATTCGTCGAGTTCTACGGCGACGGCCTGGCCGACCTGCCCCTGGCCGACCGCGCCACCATTGCCAACATGGCTCCGGAATACGGCGCCACCTGCGGCTTTTTCCCGGTCGACGAAGTGACTCTGGACTACCTGCGCCTGTCCGGCCGCCCAGCGCAAACCGTCAAACTGGTGGAGGCCTACACCAAGGCCCAGGGCCTTTGGCGCAATGCCGGCCAGGAGCCGGTGTTCACCGACACCCTGGCCCTGGACATGGGCAGCGTCGAAGCCAGCCTCGCCGGGCCCAAACGCCCGCAGGACCGTGTATCCCTGCCGAATGTCGGCCAAGCGTTCAGCGATTTCCTCGACCTGCAATTCAAACCCACCAGCAAGGAAGAAGGCCGCCTGGAAAGTGAAGGCGGTGGCGGTGTGGCCGTGGGCAATGCCGACCTGATCGGTGAAACGGACTACGAGTACGACGGCCAGACCTATCGCCTGAAAAACGGCGCCGTAGTGATCGCTGCGATTACTTCATGCACCAATACCTCCAACCCCAGCGTAATGATGGCGGCCGGGCTGGTGGCAAAAAAAGCCGTGGAAAAAGGCCTGACCCGCAAACCTTGGGTCAAGACCTCGCTGGCCCCAGGTTCCAAGGTGGTCACCGATTATTACAAAGCCGCGGGCCTCACCCAGTACCTCGACAAGCTCGGCTTCGACTTGGTGGGCTACGGCTGCACCACCTGTATCGGTAACTCCGGGCCGTTGCCCGAGCCTATCGAAAAGGCCATTCAGAAGGCTGACCTTGCCGTGGCCTCGGTGCTGTCGGGTAACCGTAACTTCGAAGGCCGCGTGCACCCGCTGGTGAAAACCAACTGGCTGGCCTCGCCGCCCCTGGTAGTCGCCTATGCGTTGGCCGGCACTGTGCGCATCGACATCAGCAGCGAGCCACTGGGTAACGATCAGAGCGGAAACCCGGTGTACCTGAAGGACATCTGGCCCAGCAGCCAGGAGATCGCCGACGCGGTGGCCCAAGTCAGTACCAGCATGTTCCACAAGGAATACGCCGAGGTGTTTGCCGGTGACGAGCAATGGCAGGCGATTGAAGTCCCGCAGGCGGCGACCTACGTGTGGCAAAAGGACTCCACTTACATCCAGCATCCACCGTTCTTCGATGACATTGCCGGCCCGCTGCCGGTAATCAAGGACGTCAAGGGCGCCAATGTGCTGGCCTTGCTGGGGGATTCGGTGACCACCGACCACATCTCCCCTGCCGGCAATATCAAGACCGACAGCCCGGCCGGGCGCTACCTGCGCGAGCAAGGCGTGGAGCCACGTGACTTCAACTCCTACGGCTCACGCCGGGGCAATCATGAAGTGATGATGCGCGGCACCTTCGCCAATATCCGCATCCGCAATGAAATGCTTGGCGGCGA
The DNA here is from genome assembly GCF_001439685.1 of Pseudomonas libanensis. Classification (GTDB taxonomy): domain Bacteria; phylum Pseudomonadota; class Gammaproteobacteria; order Pseudomonadales; family Pseudomonadaceae; genus Aquipseudomonas; species Aquipseudomonas libanensis. The sequence goes on along the minus strand of NZ_JYLH01000011.1, from coordinate 79,203 downwards.
GGAAGGCGGCAATACGCTGTATATCCCCACCGGCGAGAAGATGGCGATCTACGATGCGTCGATGAAGTACCAGGCCTCAGGTACGCCGCTGGTGGTGATTGCCGGCCAGGAATACGGCACCGGCTCCAGCCGTGACTGGGCGGCCAAGGGTACCAACCTGCTGGGGGTCAAGGCGGTGATCGCCGAGAGTTTCGAGCGCATCCACCGCTCCAACCTGGTGGGCATGGGTGTATTGCCGTTGCAGTTCAAGCTGGACCAGAACCGCAAGACGCTCAAGCTCACCGGTAAGGAGAAGATCGATATCCTCGGGCTGACCGGTGCCGAGATCGAACCGCGGATGAACCTGACACTGGTGATTACCCGGGAAGATGGCAGCAGCGAGAAAGTTGAGGTGCTGTGCCGGATTGATACCTTGAATGAAGTGGAGTACTTCAAGGCGGGTGGGATCTTGCATTATGTGCTGCGTCAGTTGATCGCCAGCTAAAGATCGCTGGAGATCAAATGTGGGAGGGGGCTTGCCCCTCCCACATTGAGGTATTCCAAATTTCAGATCAGCCGAACAACCACTTCCAGAGCAGTACCAGCACCACCACCGCCAGCACCGGCCGCGCAATGCGGTAGGCCTTGGGATGCTTGCGCTTCCATTGTTTGACCTGGCCACTGAACTTGTCGCTGAACGTCTTGCTCCAGGCGTAGGCCTGGTTGATGCCACCCACGCGCTCGTCATCGAGGTTCTGCGGAGCGGTAGCACGGCCCAGTTGCTTGCTGACCCAGCGGTTGATACGGGTCATCAGGCGGTTGCTCAATGGGCGCTCGATGTCGCAGAACAGGATCACGCGGGTCTGCTCGGTTTCGTTCTTGACCCAGTGCACGTAGGTTTCGTCGAACATCACGTCTTCACCGTCGCGCCAGGCGTAGACCTGGCCGTCGACGAAGATGCGGCAGTCGTCGGAGTTCGGCGTGGACAACCCCAGGTGATAGCGCAGGGAACCAGCGAACGGGTCGCGGTGCGGGTTGAGGTGACTGCCGCCCGGCAACAGCGCGAACATCGCGCCCTTGACGTTGGGAATGCTGCTCACCAGTGCCACGGTCTTCGGGCACAGGGCCTCGGCCGATGGCAGGGGTTTGTCGTACCACTTGAGGTAGAAGCGCTTCCAGCCCTTCTTGAAAAAGGAACCGAAGCCGGCGTCGTTGTTCTTTTCGGCAGCGCGGATGTAGCCCTCGTCGAACAGGTGCATGGCCTCTTCGCGGATCACTTCCCAGTTGTCCTTGAGCACGTCCAGTTCGGGGAACTTGCTGCGGTCCAGGTAGGGCTTGGACGGCACCGCGGAGAACAGGTACATCAGAGCGTTATACGGGGCGAACAGCGCCGAATGGTTGACGAACTGGCGCAACATCGGCAAACGGGCCTTGCCGCGCAGGTGGACATACAGCGTGCTGCCAATAAACAGCAGCAACACCGACAGTTTGGTGGCCAAGGAAAAGGTCATGCAGCAACTCCTGGAAATAAGCGCCTGGCCAGCAAACTTCCGTCAACGGGAAACCAGACGTAACAGCCGGCCATGATAAACACTTGAGCCATTATGCAGAAGGCCCAGGAAACCAGACTGACCTGTATCAACACCTGTAGGAGCGCTCGCTCCTACAGTCAGACCTGATTTTCCTGCTCGGTAAACAAATCGCTGAACAGCATGCTCGACAGGTAGCGCTCACCGGAGTCCGGCAGGATCACCACGATGGTCTTGCCCTGCATTTCCGGCTTCTCGGCCAGGCGTACCGCCACGGCCATGGCGGCGCCGCAGGAGATACCGCACAAAATGCCCTCTTCCTGCATCAGGCGCAGGGCCATGGCCTTGGATTCTTCGTCGGTCGCCAGTTCCACGCGGTCAACCATCGACAGGTCGAGGTTCTTTGGCACAAAACCGGCGCCGATGCCCTGGATCTTGTGCGGGCTGGGCTTGATCTCTTCACCCGCCAACGCCTGGGTGATCACCGGCGACACTCTCGGCTCGACGGCCACCGACAGGATCGGCTTGCCCGCCGTGTTCTTGATATAGCGCGACACACCGGTGATGGTGCCGCCGGTCCCTACCCCTGCCACCAGCACGTCCACGGCGCCGTCGGTGTCGTTCCAGATTTCCGGGCCGGTGGTTTTCTCGTGGATCGCAGGGTTTGCCGGGTTTTCGAACTGGGCTGGCATGAAGTAGGTGGACGGATCGCTGTCGACAATTTCGCCGGCCTTGTCGATGGCTCCTTTCATGCCTTTGGCCGGCTCGGTCAGCACCAGTTCGGCACCGAGGGCCTTGAGCACTTTACGGCGCTCAAGGCTCATGGACGCAGGCATGGTCAGCAGCAGCTTGTAGCCCCGGGCGGCGGCGACAAAGGCCAGGCCGATGCCGGTGTTGCCGGAAGTCGGCTCGACAATAGTCATGCCCGGCTTGAGCCTGCCGCTGCTTTCCGCGTCCCAGATCATGCTTGCGCCAATGCGGCACTTCACCGAATAGCCGGGATTGCGTCCTTCGATCTTGGCCAGGATGGTGACGCCACGCGGAGCGATACGGTTGATCTGGACCAAGGGCGTGTTACCGATGGAGTGCGCATTGTCTGCAAAAATACGGCTCATGGAGGGTCCTATTGACGGTTTTGAAGAAGATCCCAAGGGTATGCCTCGTGCTACAAGGCGTCCAGACGGTGGAACGTTGCGCTCGTCAGAACAGTCAATTTCCTACAAGCAAGGAGAACTGACCCATGAAACGTCGCTACAGTTGGCCGTTATGGACCATCGCCGGGCTGGTGGTGCTGCTGGTCGCCCTGGACCTGGCCCTGCCGTACCTGGTGCGTAACTACCTGAATGACAAGCTCGCCGACATGGGCGATTACCGCGGCCAGATCACTGACGTGGACCTGGCGCTGTGGCGTGGGGCCTATAAGATCAACGGCCTGCAGATCGTCAAGGTCGACGGCAAGGTGCCAGTGCCGTTCGTCAAGGCGCCGCTGATTGACTTGTCGGTGAGCTGGCACTCGCTGTGGTATGACCATGCGGTGGTGGCCGAGGTGGAGTTTCTCAAGCCTGAGCTGAACTTCGTCGATGGTGGGCCCAACAAACAGGCATCCCAGACGGGTAAGGGCACCGACTGGCGTGCCCAACTGGGCAAATTGTTACCGATCACCCTTAACGAAGTGCGCATCCGGGACGGCAAGATCGCCTTCCATAACTTCAACTCCAAGCCCGCAGTGAACCTCTACGCCACCCAGGTCGACGCCAGCCTCTTTAACCTGACCAACGTGGTCGATGTCGAGGGCAAGCGTGACGCCACTTTCGAGGGCAAGGGCATGCTGCTGGGCCAGGCCCCGCTGGAAGCCAGCGCGACCTTCGACCCGCTGAGCAACTTCGAAGACTTCGAGTTCCGCTTTCGCGCCAAGGAAATCCAGCTCAAGCGCCTCAATGACTTCGCCGCGGCCTATGGCAAGTTTGACTTCAATGCCGGTACCGGTGCGGTAGTAGTCGAGGCCCAGGCCGAAAAGGGCCAGTTGAGCGGCTACATCAAGCCGTTGCTGCGGGATGTGGAAGTGTTCAATTGGCAGCAGGACGTGGAAAACAAAGACAAAGGTATTTTCCGCTCGATCTGGGAAGCCGTGGTCGGTACCGGCGAGACCGTGCTGAAGAACCAGAACAAGAACCAGTTTGCTACCCGGGTACAACTCAGCGGCAGCGTCCATCAGCAAGATATCAGCGCGTTCTCCGCCTTTTTGCAGATTTTGCGTAATGGTTTCGTCCAGGCTTTCAATGCAAGGTACGAACAACCCAAGCCCAGCGCGGACTAAAAAATGTGGGAGGGGCTTGTTCACTCCCACATGTACTGCATTGCTCAGGGGGAAGTGACCGGCCATTCAGAGACTGAATAACTCGTCTGCGTTCACAGTCGCCAGGACTGCGCGGTATAGTCCGGACATTGATGAATTCGAGGAATGACCGATGAAGTTCGAAGGCACCCAGGCCTATGTGGCTACCGATGACCTGAAACTGGCCGTCAACGCCGCCATCACCCTGGAGCGGCCGTTGCTGGTCAAGGGCGAACCGGGCACCGGCAAGACCATGCTCGCCGAGCAACTGGCTGAATCCTTCGGTGCCCGGCTGATCACCTGGCACATCAAGTCAACTACCAAGGCCCATCAGGGCCTGTACGAGTACGACGCGGTCAGCCGCCTGCGCGATTCGCAACTGGGTGTGGACAAGGTCCACGATGTGCGCAACTACTTGAAGAAGGGCAAGCTCTGGGAAGCCTTCGAGTCCGAAGAGCGGGTGATCCTGCTGATCGATGAAATCGACAAGGCCGATATCGAGTTCCCCAACGACCTGTTGCAGGAACTCGACAAGATGGAATTCTACGTCTACGAGATCGACGAGACCATCAAGGCCAAGAAGCGCCCGATCATCATCATTACCTCCAACAACGAGAAAGAGCTGCCGGACGCCTTCCTGCGCCGCTGCTTCTTCCACTATATCGCCTTCCCCGACCGCCCTACCCTGCAGAAGATCGTGGATGTGCACTACCCGGACATCAAGAAGGAGCTGGTCAGCGAAGCGCTCGATGTGTTCTTCGACGTACGCAAGGTGCCAGGCCTGAAGAAAAAACCATCCACCTCCGAACTGGTGGACTGGCTCAAGCTGCTGATGGCCGACAATATCGGCGAAGCGGTGCTGCGCGAACGCGATCCTACCAAAGCCATCCCGCCGCTGGCCGGCGCCCTGGTCAAGAACGAGCAAGACGTGCAATTGCTGGAACGTCTGGCCTTCATGAGCCGTCGCGGTAATCGATAATGTTGCTCAACCTGTTCAATGAAATGCGTGCAGCCAAGGTGCCGGTGTCGGTGCGCGAACTGCTCGACCTGATCAACGCGCTGAAACAGCGCGTGACCTTCGCCGACATGGACGAGTTCTACTACTTGGCCCGGGCGATCCTGGTCAAGGACGAGCGGTATTTCGACAAGTTCGACCGCGCCTTCGGGGCTTATTTCAACGGCCTGGAAAAGCTCGATGACCATTTGCAGGCGCTGATCCCCGAAGACTGGCTGCGCAAGGAGTTCGAACGCTCCCTGAGCGATGAAGAACGCGCACAGATCCAGTCCCTCGGCGGCCTCGACAAGTTGATCGAGGAATTCAAGAAGCGCCTGGAAGAACAGAAAGAACGGCATGCCGGCGGCAACAAGTGGATCGGCACCGGCGGCACCAGCCCGTTTGGTTCCGGTGGCTACAACCCGGAAGGCATTCGCGTGGGTGACGCCGGTAAGCGCCAGGGCAAGGCGGTGAAAGTCTGGGACCAGCGCGAGTACAAGAATCTCGACGACCAGGTGGAGCTGGGCACGCGCAACATCAAGATCGCCCTGCGCCGGCTGCGCAAGTTCGCACGCCAGGGTGCCGCCGAAGAGCTGGATATCGACGGCACCATCGACCACACCGCCCGCGATGCAGGCCTGCTGAATATCCAGATGCGCCCCGAGCGCCGCAACACCATCAAGCTGTTGTTGCTGTTCGATATCGGCGGCTCGATGGACGCCCATGTGAAAACCTGCGAAGAGCTGTTCTCCGCCTGCAAGACCGAGTTCAAGCACCTGGAGTACTTCTACTTCCACAACTTCGTGTACGAGTCGGTATGGAAGAACAACCAGCGCCGCACCTCGGAGCGCACCTCTACCCAGGACCTGCTGCATAAGTACGGCGCCGACTACAAGGTGATCTTCATCGGCGATGCAGCCATGGCGCCCTATGAGATCACCCAGGCTGGCGGCAGCGTCGAGCATTGGAACGAGGAGCCGGGGTATGTGTGGATGCAGCGCTTCATGGCCAAGTACAAGAAGCTGATCTGGATTAACCCGTACCCCAAGGACACCTGGGGCTATACAGCGTCGACGGGGATTGTGCGGGAATTGGTGGAGGATCAGATGTATCCGCTGACGCTGCGCGGGTTGGAAGAAGGTATGCGTTTTCTCTCGAAATAGGCGGTGTTTTGACCGGCCTCATCGCAGGCAAGCCAGCTCCCACATGTTGACTGCATTTCAAGGTTGGAATGCATTCCTCTGTGGGAGCTGGCTTGCCTGCGATGCTTTTTAGCGATCGGCAAACCGCTGCAAAAACTTGATGTGCTGCCGATGCGCCGCCTCCTGCACCACCGGTGCCAGCCGCACCGTCTGCCCCGGCAAACACTGCGCCAGCCGCGCCAAGGATAAAGGCGTCAACGCGCCCAAGCGCGGATAACCACCGATGGTCTGCCGATCATTGAGCAACACAATCGGCTGCCCGTCCGGCGGCACCTGGATCGCGCCCAACGGAATACCTTCAGAAATCAGCGACGGTCCTTGGTACTGCAACGGCGTGCCCAGCAAGCGCATGCCCATGCGGTCGGCGCGGCTGTCCAGAGCCCATTCGGTGTTGAAGACGTCGAATAAACTCTGCCCGCTGAACTGGCCGATCTGCGCACCGATGATCACGTCCAGCGGTGCAGCGGATTGCAAATCCGGCTCAGCCAGCATTTTCATCGCGCCACCCGTGCCGGAATAGGCCAACCGCTGGCCTTCGGCCAATGCCTTGCCGAAACCGTCTACACCGCCCAATTCCTCACGCACCACGGTGGCACAACTGCCGAGCACCGCCGGCGCATCAAACCCACCTGGCGCTGCGAGATAAGCCCGTGCTCCACTGAATGGCTGGGTGAAACGCAAACGCTGGCCCTTTTGCAGGATAAAACTGCGCCCAGGGCTGATGGCGCGCTCATCGATATACGCGCCCAGGTCCGCACCGGCCAGGGCCAGCAGGCAATAGTCCTCGGCCTGCACGGTGAAGCCGCCGAGGGTGATTTCCACCACCGGCGCGTCCAGGGCATTGTCCAGCAGCCAATTGACCCAGGACATGGATACCCAATCCAGCGCGCCGCCCTGGGTCACGCCGAGGTGGCGCACGCCAAAACGCCCGGCGTCCTGCAACAGGCACAGCGGCGTGCTGGCCTCGATGATCAAGCGGCTCATGCCTGCGCCTCCAACGGCGTGTCATCGCCTCCCAAGTGGATAAATTCAGCGTGATCGACCGCTTCGAAGCGCACTGTGTCACCAGGCTGCATCAAGCTGTAGCCGTCGCGTTCGCGGTCGAACAGCTTGGCCGCAGTGCGGCCGATCAGGTTCCAGCCGCCCGGGGACACCACCGGGTAGGCGGCGGTTTGCCGTTCGGCAATGCCGACGCTGCCAGCGGCCACGCGTTTGCGCGGGGTGTTGAGACGCGGCGTGGCGAGGGTTTCGTCCACCAGCCCCATAAAGGCAAACCCGGGGGCGAAACCCAGGGCGAACACTTGATACAAGTGGGCGCTGTGGCGACGAATCACCTCAGCGACCGCCAGCCCGCTGCGCTGCGAGAGCAGGGTCAGTTCCGGCCCGACACTCAGGTCGTACCACACCGGCAGCACATGGCACTGGCCGCTACCCTGGGCCTGGGGTTGCAGATCGGTAAGGGCCTGGTCGATCAGTTCCCGGGCCTGGGCCGGGGTCAGCGCCGTGAGATCGTAATGCACCATCAAGGTGGTATAGGACGGCACCAGGTCCACCAACGTCGGGCCGAACCCGGCTCGCAGGCGCTGGGTGGCGGCGAGCATCCACGGCATATTGGCTTCGGCAATCATCTCAAACAGACGCACCATCAGGCAGTCGATGGCCACCACTTCAATGCGTGGCTTCATGCTGTCTTCAACGCTTCACGGATACGCTGCACCGCAGCCACCGAGCTGGCGTTGTCGCCATGCACGCACAAGGTATTGGCCTGCAGCACCAGCGCACTGCCGTCGCTGGCGACCAGCGGAGCGCCGCGGGAAATGGTCAGGGCCTGCTGCAAGATAGTGCCGGGATCGTGATGCACAGCGCCGGGCAGCTGGCGGGAGACCAGATGGCCGTTGCTGTCATAGGCACGGTCGGCGAAGGCTTCGAACCACAGGATCACGCCATATTCGTCGCCCAACGCCTGGGCCGCGCTATTGTCGCGGGTGGCCAGCAGCATCAGTGGCAGGTCACCGTAGGCGGCCACGGCCTGGATCACCGCACGCAACTGCGCCGGGTTGGCCATCATGTCGTTGTACATCGCGCCGTGGGGCTTCACATAGCTGACGCGACCGCCCTGGGCCCGGCAGATGCCGTCCAGCGCGCCGATCTGGTAGTGCAACAGATCCTGGATTTCCTGGGGTGTGTAGTGCATCGAGCGCCGGCCAAAGCCCTGCAGGTCTTGATAGGCCGGGTGGGCGCCGACTTGCACGCCATGCTTGAACGCCAGGCTGACGGTCTTGCGCATGATGCTCGGGTCGCCGGCATGAAAGCCGCAGGCCACGTTGGCGCAGTCGATGAACGGCATGACTTCGGCGTCCAGACCCATGGTCCAGTTACCAAAGCTTTCGCCGATGTCGCAGTTCAAAAGCAGGCGGCTCACGGTGGTCGCTCCTGTAGGCTTTGTTTTTTTGTAGTGTGGGATTTATTACACAGAACTCGCAACTTGTCCTGGCACCCCTACGACGCTTATCGTGGAACAGCTCGATTTTTGGCGTTTGCCCGGTGCGACGTCCAACTAATAAAAACCGATCCATGCATAAGAAAAAGTTGATCCCATGAATTTGAAGTTCCTCGAAACCTTCGTCTGGGTGGCCAAGCTCAAGAGCTTCCGGCTGACGGCCGAGAAGCTGTTCACCACCCAGGCCTCGATCTCCAGCCGCATCGCGGTGCTGGAAAGCGAGTTGGGCGTGAAGCTGTTCCTGCGTGACTCCCGCGGCGTGAGCCTGACCCCGGAAGGCTTGAAGGTGCTCGATTACGCCGAACAGATGATGGTGACCATGCAGGGTTTGAAGCAATCCCTGGAAACCAGCAGCAGCAAGGTCGGGCGCATTCGCATCGGCGCGATGGACACGGTGATCCACACTTGGCTGAGCCCGCTGGTCGCGGAGTTGATGGATCATTTCCCCCTGGTGGAAATCGAGTTGGTCGCCGATACGGCGCTTAACCTAAGCGATCAGTTGCAAAAAGGTTTCCTCGACCTGATCCTGCAAACCGACCTGCTGCGCCTGGAAACCGTACGCAGCCTGGAACTGGCCAGCCACCCCATGGCCTGGATCGTCGCCAGCCAATCGATCTATCACCGCGACTATGCCTCGCTGGCTGAGCTGGCCCAGGAGCGCATCATCACCTACTCGAAAAACTCCCACCCGCACCAGGACGTGATCAGCCTGATGCAGGCCAACGGCGTGGCCGCGCCAAGGATGAACTGTGTGAACTCGGTGTCGGCGATTACCCGGTTACTGCGCGATGGCTTCGGCATTGGCGCACTGCCGCCGGTACTGGTCAGCGAAGAACTGGCGCGGGGCGAATTGGTGATGCTGCCGATGGCCCAGCGCCTGCCGAACTTGCAGGTGGTGGTGTCATGGCGCGTGGGGGTGGAGTTGGTGGAGGAGATTGTGGGCTTGTGCCAGAAGGTGGTGGCCCGTTACGCCGAGGAAGTCGGTGCAGAACGCATGCAACTGAATAAACCCGACTAAAACTGTGGGAGCAGGCAAGCCTGCTCCCACATTGGACCGAGTCGATCCTTACTTAAAGGCCCTTGAGGTCGCGCTCTTCGATCGGTCGGCTCTGACGCAAACGCCTGCCGCCCAACACCACCCAATCAATCAGGCGGTACAGGCATTCGATGCCGAACGACAACAGCATCGCCCCGCCCAGCCCCCAACCCATGGCTTCGGGTGTGAGCAAGATCTGGTAGCTGTAGCCATTCCAGGTTTCCAGGCGAATGTCCGGGTCGGCGGCCACAGCCACTTGCAGCACGCGGATGTACCACGGGCCCTGCATGGCCTGGAATTGCTTGTCCAACTCGAGCTGGCGATCGAGCATCGCGCCAAGGCTGCTGGCATCGCTCTGGAACACCGGGTCATCGCTGGCGCGGTAATGGGCCACCAGCGCTTGCATATCACCGTTGAAGAACTGTTGCGCCGTGGATTCAAAGCCGCGCAGGCCTGTCTGCGCCTCGATCAGGTGGGCCTCGACGCGCTTGGCGTAATCGCTGATGAACCCCGGCACCTGTACGCCGACCAGCAAGCCAATGGCAAACAGCACCAACCGCAGATAGCTAAGCAACATGGTCGATATCCTTACTCGGTAACGCCCTGGCTGACGCATTCACCGCGTCGCCATAGGCTCCATTGGCCCGGTTCGTAGCGGGTCCAGTTCTCGTTGTCGGTCAGGGGCTCGGTGGCGATCACCGTTACCACGTCATTGGGGGTGGTTTCGGCCTGAAAATCGACGATCACGTCGACATCTTTCAAGCGCGCCGGGCCAAAGGGTGCGCGCCGGGTAATCTGCGCCAGTTTGGTCGAGCAGTAGCAAAACAGCCAGTCGCCATCGCTGAGCAGGCAGTTGAACACGCCCTTGCTGCGGTATTCGGCGCAGGCGGCGATCAGGTCCGGTAGCACTTGCTCGATGTCTACCGGCTCGGGGAAGGCTTCGCGCACACGGTTGAGCAGGTCGCAGAAGGCCGCTTCGCTGTCGGTATCGCCCACCGGACGGTAGAAGGTGGCGCGGGGGTTGAAGTCCGCCAACTGGCCGTTGTGGGCAAAACACCAGTTGCGGCCCCACAGCTCGCGCACGAACGGGTGGGTATTGGCCAGGCTCACCTTGCCCACATTGGCCTGGCGGATATGGCCGATCACCACTTCGCTCTTGATCGGGTAACGCTGCACCAGCAACGCGACTTCCGACTCGCTGCTGGCGGCCGGGTCCTGGAACAGCCGCAGGCCACGCCCTTCGTAGAAGGCGATGCCCCAACCGTCGCGGTGCGGGCCGGTACGCCCACCGCGCTGCATCAGCCCGGTAAAGCTGAACACGATATCGGTGGGGACGTTGGCACTCATGCCCAATAATTCACACATGCCAGGGCTCTCGCTGCAGGGCGGACAACGTTAAAGGCGCGGTTCGACCCGCATGCCACTCACCGGCGCCGGGCGACGGAACGGTTCGTCGTCTTCCGGCTCGGCGGCCAGGGCAGCATCCGTGGCGGCCTTGCGCTCACGCCGGGCGTTGGCCGCACGCTCGATGGGCCAGCGGATCAGCACAAACACGATGTATAGGGCGAACACAATCATGGTGTACATGAACAGATCGGATATGGCGCGCCAGGCGTTATTGCCGACCTTGAGCACCAGGTCCAGCGCGGTAATCGCCACAGCCGGCGCGAACTGGGTCTTGACCGGGTCGACGATGGTCGGGCTCAGCAACAGCACCGCCATCAGCAATTGCAGCGGCTCGCGCAGCCAGCGCCACATCCAGCGGGTCATGCGCCACCACACCAACAGGCAGCCCAAAGCTGCGAAGGCGTAGAGGCCCCAAGCGGTCAGATAGTCGTTCTCGGTCATGGTGTCCATGGCAAGGTTGGCAAACAGGCGGCTATGATAACGGCTTTTGCGTGTCGCGGCTGCAATGCCTGCCACCTTCCGCCAGACAGAGAGTGATCCATGACGTCATCGACCGCCCCGATTGCCCGCAAGGCCCCAGGCCCAGACCCGTACGCCTGGCTGCAAGCGCGGGACACCCCAGAAGTGCTCGACTACCTCAAGGCCGAAAACGCCTGGCAGGAGGCCCAGTTGGCCGACCAGCAGGCGCTGCGCGAGACCCTGTTCGAAGAGATCAAGGGCCGTATCCTTGAAACCGACCTGTCCCTGCCCTCCCCCTGGGGCCCGTACCTGTACTACACCCGCACCACCGCCGGTGACGAATATGCGCGCCATTACCGCTGCCGCCGCCCGGCTGACGACAGCAACCAAGTGGATGACAGCAGCGAAGAATTGCTGCTGGACCCGAACGTATTGGCCAACGGCGGTTTTTTCGCCCTCGGCGCGTTCAGCATCAGCCCCGACCACCAGCGCCTGGCCTACAGCCTCGACACCAGCGGCGAAGAGATTTACACCCTGTTCGTGAAGGAATTGGCCACTGACAAGGTCAGCGAACTGGCGTTCGAGAACTGCGACGGCAGCATGACCTGGGCCAATGACAGCCTGACCCTGTTCTTCGGCGAGCTGGACGACACCCATCGCCCGCACAAGCTGTATCGCTATCGCCTGGATGGCACGGCGGCGCAGGAAGTGTTCCACGAACCCGACGGCCGTTTCTTCCTGCACTGCTACCGTTCCAGCTCCGAGCGCCAACTGCTGCTGGCCCTGGGCAGCAAGACCACCAGCGAAATCTGGGCGCTGGACGCCGAGCAGCCGCACCTGCCCTTCACCTGCCTGGCACCACGGGTCGAAGACCATGAATACGATGTTGACCATGGCAAGCGCAATGGCGAGTGGACCTGGTTTATTCGCAGCAACCGCGATGGGATCAACTACGCGCTGTTCATCGCCGCCGATAACGGCACGCCGCCTACCGAGGCCGACTGGCAAAACCTGATCCCTCACAGTGACGAGGTCATGCTCGACGGTGTGAGCCTGAATGCCAGCGCCATGACCTTGAGCCTGCGCATCGGTGGCCTGCCGGTCATCGAGGTGCACCCCGAAGACGTACCGGCCTATCGCGTGGAATTGCCCGACGCGGCCTATAGCCTCTACGTACAAAACAGCCTGGAGTTTCCCAGCGACAAGATCCGCCTGCGCTATGAAGCCCTGAACCGCCCGGCCCAGGTACGTCAGCTCGAACTGGCGACGGGCGCCCAAGTGGTGCTCAAGGAAACCCCGGTACTTGGCGTGTTCAATGCTGACGACTACGTCAGTCAACGCCTATGGGCCACCTCCGCTGACGGCACCCAGGTGCCCATCAGCCTGGTGGTCAAGCGTGACCGGCTCGGCCAGCCGACGCCGCTGTACCTGTATGGCTATGGTGCCTACGGCCAAAGCCTCGATCCGTGGTTCTCCCATGCGCGCTTGAGCTTGCTGGATCGCGGGGTGGCGTTTGCCATCGCCCATGTGCGTGGCGGCGGTGAGTTGGGCGAAGCCTGGTATCGCAACGGCAAGCAGGAACACAAGCAGAACACTTTCAGCGACTTTATCGCCTGCGCCGAACACCTGATCGCCCAGGGCCTGACCACCTCCAGGCAACTGGCGATCAGCGGCGGCAGTGCCGGTGGCCTGTTGATCGGCGCCGTACTCAACCAGCGTCCGGAACTGTTCCAGGCAGCGATCGCCGAAGTGCCGTTTGTCGATGTGCTCAACACCATGCTCGACCCGGAACTGCCGCTGACCATCACCGAGTACGACGAATGGGGCAACCCTGAGGATCCCCAGGTGTATGCGCGCATCAAGGCCTACGCGCCGTACGAAAACGTCAGCGCCCAGGCCTACCCGGCCACGCTGGTGATCGCCGGCTACAACGACAGCCGCGTGCAGTACTGGGAAGCCGCCAAGTGGGTGGCCAGGCTGCGGGATACCAAGACGGACGACAACCTGCTGCTGCTCAAGACCGAGCTGGGTGCCGGCCATGGCGGCATGAGCGGGCGCTATCAGGGGCTACGTGACGTCGCCCTCGAATATGCCTTTGTGTTCAAGGCCCTCGGTCTGGTCTAACCTCCTGGCGTTTTCGGCTTGCTGTCGTTCTGTTGCAGGCCAGGGACCGTCTGGTCCTTGGGCGGCGCCGGCAGCACGATGGGCGCCAGCGGCGGCGAGCCATTATGGGTCTTGGGCGCAACGGGCGGCGTGACTTGCGGGTACAACGTCGGCGTTGGCGTGCCCGGCGCGCCTGGGGTTGGAGCGGGCGCGACCGGAACGGTTTGCAACTCCTGAGCCTGCGCCACAGCAGATATGAGCGCGCTCAATACAATGACCGTTAGAATGCTGCACTTCATCGATGGCTCCATGGCCTGACCGGAATATCGTAAGGCTACTCCCAACTGCGCAAGAATGCCCTTCCCAATGAGATTTCCATGAAACGTTTCGTTCTGCTGGACACCACTCCGATCCCCGACAACGGCGGTGCCTTGTGCCTGTTCGAATACGGCGAGGACTTTGTCATCAAGATCCAGGGCGGTGACGGTGGCCAGTTGATGAACACGCGCATGCACGGCTCCGAAGATGCCCTGGCCGAGATTCCCTGCCGCAAGGTGGCCGGTCGCCCGGGTTCACGGGTGCTGATCGGCGGTTTGGGCATGGGCTTTACCTTGGCCGCGGCGCTCAAGCATCTGGGCAAGAACGCCGAAGTGGTCGTGGCGGAACTGGTGCCCGGCGTCGTGGAATGGAACCGTGGGCCGCTGGGGGAAAAATCCGGGCGCCCGCTGCTGGACCCGCGCACCGTGGTCCGCCTGGAAGACGTGGCCAAGGTACTGCAGGCCGAGCCACAAGGCTTTGACGCGATCATGCTTGACGTGGACAACGGCCCCGAGGGACTCACGCAAAAGGCTAACAGTTGGCTCTACTCAGCCGGTGGCCTGGCCGCTTGCGCCAAGGCCCTGCGGCCCAAGGGCGTGCTGGCGGTGTGGTCGGCCAGCGCCGACAAGCTGTTCAGTGACAAACTGCGCAAGGCCGGCTTCAAGGCCGAGGAGGTGCAGGTGTTTGCCCACGGCAACAAAGGCACGCGGCACACCATTTGGATTGCGGAAAAGCTCAAGGGCTAATTGCGCGGTAATTAGCTAGAATCAACCTGTCCGTGACCACCCAATAGCCAGGAGCCATGATGAGCTCGACCAACCCGCCCTCCCACACCGCCAAGCTGGATCGCATCCTCGCCGATGCCCAGCGCGACCGGGAAATGGGCTATCGCGATAAAGCCCTGAAAATGTACCCCCATGTGTGTGGCCGCTGCGCCCGTGAGTTTTCCGGCAAGCGCTTGAGTGAACTGACCGTCCACCACCGTAACCACAACCATGATGACAACCCCCAGGACGGTTCCAACTGGGAGTTGCTGTGCCTGTACTGCCACGACAACGAACACTCGCGCTACACCGACCAGCAGTACTTCGGCGAAGGCTCCACCAGCAGCCCGAGCATTGCCAAGGCTACGCACAACCCGTTTGCGGCGTTGGCGGGGCTGATGAAGAAAGACGACTGAAGCTCTGCTTTGCCTGTTCCGGACTCATCGCAGGCAAGCCAGCTCCCACAGTAGGAATGCACTTCCCTGTGGGAGCCGGGCTTGCCCGCGATGGCGATCGCCCAAGCACTGCATTCCCCCAAGCCGTATAATCGCCGTTTTTCTCAAGGCACCCTTCCCCGTGGGCAATAAACGCTACAGCTGCATCGGTCTGTATAACCCCAAATCCCCCGAAAACGTCGGTTCGGTAATGCGTGCCGCCGGCTGCTACGGCGTGGCCTCGGTGTTCTACACCGGCGTGCGTTACGAGCGTGCCCGGGATTTCATCACCGACACCAAGAAGGTCCACCACGACATTCCGCTGATCGGCATCGACGACCTGAAAAAGATCCTGCCCCTGGGCTGCATCCCGGTCGCCGTGGAACTGGTGGAAGGCGCCCGCCCGCTGCCCGAATACACCCACCCCGACCGTGCGCTGTATATCTTCGGCCCCGAAGACGGCTCCCTGGACAAGGAGATCCGCGACTGGTGCGAAGACGTGATCTACATCCCCACCACCGGCTGCATGAACCTGGCGGCCACGGTCAACGTGGTGCTCTACGACCGCCTGGCCAAGGGCAACAACACCCGCTCGGGCCCCAAGTACTGATTTTCCGGGAACATCCGGCAGCCGCGCGCAGTCAGCTGGTAACACTTGCCCTTGTTGGAGACAGATCATGAGCGACAGCAAAATCTTGCAACCTATCATCGACGCCACGCCTTTGAGGGCTCGGCCCGCCCAGAATGTGCATGGCTGGGAGCGCATCGGCTCAGTGGCCGGCGGAGTGATGATGGTGGGTAAAGGCCTGCGCCGCGGCGGGATTTTCGGCTTGATCCAGGTGGCGATTGGCGGCGTGGCCCTGGCTCGTGGTTTCACCGGCCATTGTTCGCTCAAGGACAGGCTGGAACATGGCCGTCAAGAAATGAACAGCGTGCGAACCAGGATCGAGCGGGCTGGGGAAGAGTTGAAGAACCTGAAGACCAAGGCCGAAGTGGAGGCAGAGAAGGCAGTAAAACCCAAAGCCTGACCTGAGTATTGGACATGCTGGAGATCCAAATGTGGGAGGGGGGCTTGCCCCCTCCCACATTTTGAACTGCGCATGGCTTGGGATCAGCGCAGCAGTTTGCTGTCCAGAACCACCGACGACTCACCGATCACACTTTCGGCCAACTGCACGAACTCTTTGGTGTTGATACTGTTTACCCGCATCACCGCCTGCGCCAGGTCGTCCAGGGACCGCTTGTTGTGGGTCTTCACGCGGATCTCACGGTCCAGTTCCTGCAATACCACCACCGAACGCGCCAGCGTCGCGCCGTTGACGTGCTCGCCTTTGAGCGTGGTGACGTCTTTGCCTTCCTTGGTCAGCCGCGCCTGGATCGCCGCATAGCGTTCATCAGTGATGCCGCCGGCACGCCGCATCAGTTCAATCGCGTAGTACTCGCCCAAACCCTCGCTGATCCAGTCACTGCTGTCGTGGTCGTTGAAACGCCCGATGGCCTGCACCACTTCGCGCAGCAACGGGCTGCTGCCATTTTCGCCAACCAGCGGCGTGCGGCTGTTGAGGTAGATCGAATCGCGCAATGAATAAGCGCCCCGCCGCATCGGGTCACTGGCACCGACGATCAACAGTTTGCCGGGATGGCGCGGGAATGCGGCCTCCACCTGGGGCCAGACGAACGTCAGCAAGGTCAGTACGTCCATACGGCGCATGCCTTGCCCCTTGGGCGAGGCCACGGTGATTTCGGTTTCGCCCAGGCGCAGGCGGCGGCTGCCGAGGTTACCGGCGAGCATCCAGCCGGTGGGCCGGTCGAACAGGCGGGACACGTTATCGATGCGGAATTTATGCTTGCCAATGCGCGGCCAGGCGGTTTCGACGCTCTTCCAACCGTTCGGAAGTTCGAACATCAGGCGCGACACCAATTCGATGCCATCTTGCTGGTCGAGACGCGCAGCCGGCACCAGGTCTTCACCGCGCAGTAACGCCCAACTCGGCGTGACCCGTGTGTCATAGATGCCCGGCTTGCGCGTATGGCTCAGGCGCACTTTGTAGGTCAGGCTGGCCTTGTCGGCGCTGGGTTGCCACAGGCCACGGCTTCCCGTGACCTGCCACTGGCCGTCGGCCTTGAAGTCGCTGTAGTCACCCTCGCGGCCCAGGTCGAAGTCCAGGCTACGTACCGCCGAGCCTTGGGACAGGCTGAGGCGCACCTGCGCCTGATCGCTCTGGGGCAGCAGCTTGACGTGATAGTCCAGGTCGACTTTCTTCGCGCCCCAGCCCGGCCCGCTCAGCGCCAGTAATACCAGGCCCGCGGCTAACTTGGCTGCCACCCTCATACACACTCCTTTGTTCAGCCTGCGCGGAAGATCAGGTAGTCCTCCCAGTCGTCCTCGGGCACGCTGCCTTCGCTGAGCATGCGCCCGGACTGGGAAATGCGTTCGTGGTGCACCGCGTCACGGTCGCCGCAGACCAGATGGTGCCAGAGCGGCAGATCCTTGCGTTCGCTGACCAGGCGGTAGCCGCAGGTTGGTGGCAACCATTTGAATTGGTCGGCCTGGCCCGGGGTGAGCTGGATACAGTCCGGCACCGATGCGCGGCGGTTGGGGTAATCGGTGCACTGGCAGCTCTTCAGGTCGAGCAGTTTGCAGGCGATACGCGTGTAATAGACGCTGTTGTCGTCTTCATCTTCAAGCTTTTGCAGGCAGCACAGGCCACAGCCATCGCACAACGACTCCCACTCCTGCTGGTCGAGCTGTTCAAGGGTTTTACGTATCCAGAAAGGTTCGACTTTGGCGGCCATGGCTCTACATCAGTATCGGTATGTTGAAAGGCCGCCAGTCTAGTGCCCAAGGCACGTACGGCCAAGCGCTTACGACTGCCGGTATGACAAGACTTGTCAGGCTTGGGCCTGCGCAGTAGTTTTGAGCCCCGGTTTTTCATCAGGATCTGCTCATGAGCACCCACCCACGTGTTGCCGATTATCCGATCCATACCCAATTCACTGACCGCTGGTCGCCCCGCGCCTTTACCGGCGAAAGCATTTCGCAAGAGACTTTGCTGAGTTTCTTCGAAGCCGCGCGCTGGGCGCCCTCGGCCTACAACTCACAGCCGTGGCGTTTCCTGTACGCACGCCGCGACACGCCAGACTGGGAGCGCTTCCTGGGTTTGCTCAATGAATTCAACCGGGGTTGGGCGCAGCACGCGTCGGCCCTGGTGATTATCGCTTCGAAAACCGACTTTATCGCCCCCGGCGCGACCGAAGAAACCCCGGCGCTGTGGCATACCTTCGATACCGGCTCGGCGTGGGGCCACTTGGCATTACAGGCCAGCCTCAGCGGCTGGCACACCCATGGCATGGCCGGCTTCGATCAGGAGCTGACGCGCAGGGAGCTAAAGATTCCAGACGGTTATGCGCTGCATGCGGCTGTGGCGGTAGGCAAGCTAGGCGACAAAGCGAGCTTGCCGGAATACCTGCAGGGCCGCGAAGTGCCCAGCTCGCGCAAGCCGCTGAGTGAGCTGGTGTCGGAAGGGAACTTCAACCTTTAAGAGCAATTAAAAGCTGACAGTGGGTTGCCCGAGGCAACTCACTCAAGGCACTTTTGCGATCAGTTGGGCATATTCCCTGAGCAGTTTTTGCTTACCTCGTTGCCAGTCGTCCATTAAAAACGAAGGCATCAATTCTCTGGGCAGTGCGTCCAAATCCACGGGATATATCTTTTTGTCCTTGGCCGAATATATGTAGTTCTTCAATTGCATATCGTTATGGTAGACATTTTTGGCCTCAAGCTCCGCCATCGTCTCGGCCATCAGCGAACGCGCTTCAGACGGTAAGCTGCCCTTCTCGAAATGCCCCAGAGACACGCCCTCTATCCTATTCATGACCAAATACTTGCGACCATTTTCAACCGCAACTCGTGCAAAACCCTCGCCGTAAAATCGATTGAAAGCGATCACTTCCGATGAGTTGGGAATATTCTCAGGGTCAATAGATGTAGGACCATAATCCTTATACGCACGTTTTCCATCAAGGCTCGAGTAGACAATGGCCTCGCCTCCCTGGCCGATAACCGGCCCGAGGTCTTCCTTGATTGACGTTGGGTGGCCGCCCTTCAATCCCAACCGCCGCCATTGATCGCCCTGAACATGCTCAAGCTGCAACCCGGTTTGCCGATTGTTGTGATACACCCGCGCCTGCACCTTGCCATCTACGGTACGGGTGACTTGGCGCACTTCGTAAACCGCGCTCTGGCCCGTGCTGTCGGTATGACGAATATGCGAGCGGTGACCATCAGCTGCGACGTACACCCCCTGATTGTTGCGGGAAAGCCCGGCAATCGTCGATTCAGGCACCTTGAACTCGCGGAACAGCCGATTGCCCAACTCGCCCTCCGGCACCGTCGGTAGGTGCTTGAGCCGACGCCCTGCTGCCTTCAATAACCTGCCGCCCCCCACCAACAGATCACCTGCGCCACTCAGCGGGTTGAAAGCCTCAACGGCGGTCGCTCCGACAAACCTTGCCGCCTTGGCCAGATGGCTCATCGATGATAAGGCTTTACTGGCGACCTTGCCCGCCTGCCCTGCCTTGCCCACCCCCAGCGTGAGCAGGCCCACGGCATCCACCGCCAAGTCAAAGATACCCTGGCCGATATTGCCGTTCTGGAAATTGACGATGGCCGAACGCAGTGGAATGAGGTTCAGAAAGAACTCGCCAATCGCCTCATTACGGGCGCTGTCCTGATCATAGGAAGTCACGTCCCGGGCCTCACGGAGCAGATCGTCGTTCTTCAGGTCCAGGGATTTTACGAAGACGTCAGCGATAAAGTGACTGCGACGGGAATTGAAACTGTCGGACTGCGTCGAGCCTTCGGGAATAATTTGATCGGCTGCAAACCGCACGGTTTTCGTGAGGATATTGGCCTCGCGCGACTCCATCTTACTGTCGGTATAGGGCTCGCTGCGCCGGCGGGTGAGGAAGTTCTGCTTTTCGATGGTGCCTCGGCGCGTGTCGATCAAGTAAATATTAACTTGCCCGTCTCTTGTGGTTTTTACCTCCAACGTATTCCCCCTGACGTGAAGCGCAGGCGGGGTGAACAAATCACCGGCGATCTTGTACTGGTTGGTGTGGAAGAATTCCAGCTCGCCGAACTCCAGGTTCTTGCGGTCCTCCAGAGGCAAGGTGGAAATCAGGTGCCGGACCACATTTTGATGCCCCTGCTGGTGTGCATTGATTGCAGAGTCGTACGCAGTCTTGAAGGCGGTTGCCACGCCCAGCTTGCCGACCTCGTAGAGCGCGCAGAACTTATCGATGGGCAGGCGCTTGTCCGTGGATATCCAATGATCTTCAGGCCCCAACTTGACGCCTTCCATCACGATATCCAGCATCGAACGCATGCCGGGGTGAAGGCCGGGCCGGCCTTCCCTGAGCCTGGCCTGCTGTATGTTCCTCACCTCGAAGAGTTTTGGGTCAATGCCGGGAAACGCCGCTTTAAGCTGCGCGAGCCCGTCTGCCTTGCGGCTGGGTATTGGCGTTTGCAATAGGACGCTGGTGGTTTTCAGCGAGTTCAGGTGTTCGTTGAACGCGGTCCTGGCGCGCTCCATATCATCCGACGAGGGTGTCTGTGCAGCCGTAGTTTCAAATTTCCTGGCGGCATCCCAATCTTTCAACGCCTGGTATTCGATCTGCTCGCTGACCTCATCGCTAGGAAGCTTCTCCGCCGTCAGCAGGATCTCGGCATACCCCATGCCGAGCGTACGGCCTGGGGCTTGCGCTTCGATCTTGCCCACAGCCATCGCCAGCTGTGCCCACAACACACTGCCATAGGTGACGCTGGGCGGGATGTCCTTGACCAAAAACTGGGGTGCCGTCCTGGCCAACAGCAGATAGGCGCCGAGGCTGGCGGTTTGCGCACTGGTGCGGCCCTTGGCGACCAGGTGCCTGGCCAGCCCGTCAATCACCACCGAGGCCCGCTGCCCGCTCTGCGCCAAATCAAAACCAGCGACGCTGTTGCGGGCGGGTGCCGCCAGGGATTCCGGATCCAGGCCCAGATGGATGGCCGCCAGCACATAGTCGTTGCCGCCACTTCCGGGGGGGCTGCCTCCCAGCTGGCTCAGCATGGCTTGCCCAAGGGCTTGGGCTTTGGCTGAGTCGAGTAATTTTTCTATCGCGGCCAGGGGTTTCTTCAAGTCGGCTTCGGATACCGAACTGCCGCTGAGCAAATAACCCAAAGCACCTTTTGCGCCGTCCGCAAGCGGCAGGCCAGGCAACCCGCTGGTGTTGCTTTGCAGCAGCGCTACCAGGCGGTTCTGGTGCTGCGCGGGCATTGGAGATGGCCAGGACAGCCCGCCGCCAAGGTCGCCCAAGGGATGGACTTGCGCTTGCCAAGCCATCTCGTTTCGAAGCTCGACCAGTGCTTCCAGGGTTTTCGGTACAGGCATGCCACAGCCAAGCAAAAAAGCTTCGAGACTGATCAGACGATTAGCCGGCAGAGGCGGCTGCGAGGGGTGGGATGAATCTTCGCACACATACATCAGCGTGCTTTTCAACTGCGTAGCCAGCGCCGTTTGTAGCTGCTCCCTGGCCTTGGCCATGGATAACGATGGGGCTGGCGCGAGCTGCCTGGGCAGGTCTTGAATGATGCCCTGAAGTTTATCGGCCAGGGTTCGCAGGTTGCATTGGTCACCCAACGCTGTCTTCAAGGTCGTGGTCGGCTTGGGCGCAAGGGTTTCGCTTGCGTCAACAATGACTGCTGGCTTTTCTTCAGCGGTCGACGCAACGTGGTTGAACTGGAGCACAGGCCGAGTGTGCATACCGGGCGCGGTGAGCGTAGTCATGACAGTAACCGTCCTTAGTCAAGTGGATAATCCTGCAAAACGCATAAATTGCGATTTGCGAGTTCTGTGTGGGAGAACCCGGTAAGGACGTTCCATCTTGACTGTCAGACTTTATGTACATGACTGGATGTGTACATGTGCGCCCGGGCATCGGGCACTGCGGTCAGTAACCGCGATCGAAGCTCACTTCTGCGCGCAATGGCTGCTTGGCTTGGTACGCGCGCACGTTCTCCAGGAACAACGCGACCATCATTGGCGGCGAGGTCGGCGCCGAGCTGTGCCCGGTCAACAGCAAACCCCACGCCGTCCAGAACGGGTGGCGTTGCGGCAAGGGCTCCTGGCGGCACACGTCGATCACCGCGCCGGCCAGGTGCCCTTCCTTGAGCGCCTCGACCAGATCGGCGTCCACCACTGCCACGCCGCGTCCGACGTTGATAAACAAACCGGTGGGCTTGAATTGCTTGAACAGCGCAGCGTCGTACAGGTCATGGGTATCCGGCGTGTTGGGCAACAGATTGATCACGTAATCCACCTCCCCCACCAGCCGGCCCAACTGGTCGAGCCCCGCCACTTCGATAAACGGTGCCTGCTCGCGAGCCTGGCTGGCGATGCCATACAGCTGCACGCCGAACGGCAGCAGAAACTCGGCCACGCTCTGGCCGATGTCACCGGTGCCGACGATCAGCGCCTTGCGCCCAGCCAGGCTCTGGCCCATGCGGTTGTCCCACTTGCGCTCGACCTGGCTGACCAGACGCGCCAGCACTTCGCGCTCGTGGCCCAGCATGTAAGTGAGGACAAACTCGGCCATGACCTGGCCATAAATCCCCACCGCACGGGTCAGGCGATAGTCGCGGGGCAAGCCATCGGCCAGCAGCGGCGTGATGCCCGCCCAGGTCGATTGCAGCCACTGCGGGTGATGGCCCTGGCGCAGCAGGGTCGCCAGCAGATCGGGCTGGCCCAGCCATACCGGGCAATCGGCGGCCAGCCGCGAGAGTTCGGCCGAATCGCCGCTGGTCAGCACTTCAAGGTCTGGGGCCGCTTCCTTGAGCAATTGGGCGTAGAGCGGGTGATCCTGTTCAGCAATCAGAACACGCATGGTTCAAACCTTTCAAAAACAGTGCAGACGGCCGCCCGCTTCCTTACGGCCACCGTCCTCTAATACGATTCCATTTAAAGCCTGTGCCCTGATGCGGGCACTGATCGATCACATCGGGTCGTTGCGGCGCAGCAGCTCTTCGGGCAAGTGCTCGATGTACTCATCCTCGGCCGGCGGCATTTGCAGGTGGTAACCCTGCTTGTCGAGGTTTTCCAGCACCACCGTGATGTCTTCGCGGGACAGCTTGCGCTCCGGCGTCAGCACCATGTCGAAGGCGTGGTGCGCCTTGCCGAAAGCTTCCATCAAGGGTTCTGGCACGCGTTCCAGGGCGTCGCTTTTGAGCACATAGAGGTACATGCCGTCTTTTTTCTTGCTGCGATAGATGGAGCAAATACGTTTCAAGGCTGTTCTCCGGCAGTGGCCAGGCTGTCGAGCAGCGCTTGGCCCATCAGCTCGCGACGCCAGCCACGCAGCGAGTCTGGCAGTTGATAAGGCCCATCGGGGTAGCCGCTTTTAACCAGGGCTTCGAGGGTTTTCTTGCGCAGCATCAGTTCCGGCGCCATGTCCAGGCGTTCGGCGAACGTCTGGCCCAGGGCACGCAGTTGCTTGATCAGCGTGGCTGCGTCCACCGGCAAAGGCTCGGCGACGGCGGGAGGCCATTGGTCCATCGGCACGCTGCCGGCTCGCTTGATCAGGTCCAGCAGGAACTGGCCGTCCTGGCGCACGGTGCGCGGGTGCATGTCTTCGATCTTGCCCAGCGCCGCCAGGTTATCCGGCTGGGATTTGGCCAGCGGCCACAACGAGTGTTCGCGAATGATGCGGTTGCGCGGCAGGTCGCGGGCACGGGCTTGCTGCTCGCGCCAGGCGCATAGCTCACGCAGCACGGCGAGTTGGGCACGGGAGAGTTTCCATGCCAGCTTGGCATCGCGGTAGACCTCGTAGGGGTCGATCTCACGACGCAGGTTGGCCACCAGTTCGGCACCGTCTTCCAGTACCCAGGCGTACTTGTCATCCGATAGCTGCGGGCGCAGGCGGATATACACCTCGGCCAGGTGCACCGCGTCTTCGGCGGCGTAGCTGACCTGCGTCTCGGACAATGGCCGCTGCAGCCAGTCGGAGCGGGTTTCGCCCTTGGGCAGCTCGATGTCCAGCACGGCTTGTACCAGGCGTGAGTAGCCCATGGAGAAACCAAGATTGAGATAAGCCGCTGCCAACTGGGTGTCGAACAACGGCACCGGCAGGCTGCCGGTCAGGCGTAGCAACACTTCCAGGTCTTCGCTGCAGGCGTGCACCACTTTGATCACCGCCGGGTTTTCCAGCAAGGCGGCCAAGGGTTGCCAATTATCGATGGTCAGCGGATCGATCAGGTAAGCGCGGATGCCATCACCGATCTGGATCAGCCCGGCAATAGGATAAAAGGTGTCGACCCGCATGAATTCGGTGTCGAGGGCGACGAATGGCAACTGCTGCCATTCGGCGCAATGCTGGCCGAGGCTATCGTTGTCGCAGATCCAGTGAATATCGATGGCCACACGGCTCTCCCTTGAAGAATGGCGCGCAGTATATATCGCTAAAGGGACTTGCGAGCATCCGCAGTGCACACAGCATCATGAAAACTCCGACAGGAGATGAAGAATAGTCCGACGAATGGAAGTTATCCTCTCTTACGCAGAACGTAGACGCACCACAGCCTGGAGCCCGGCAGGAACTCCTGATAATTCAGAATCTTGAAGCCTGCCTGACGAAACTCGTCTTCCACCGGTGTTCCTACGTTCACCGCGACAATGACCGTGTCGCGGCTGACGCGGTGAAACTCGCGTAACAACATTAATCGCGCATCGCTGCCGGGCACATGACGAAACAATTCCAGGCAGAAAATACAGTCCACCGCATTCGCCGATAGACCAATGGAAAACGCCGAGCCCTGGAATGTCTTGACGCGCTTGAGCAGCGCCCCCGGATGATGGGTACGAGCGTGATCGAGCATGGCCTGGGAGTGGTCCGAGGCCAGGATCACCCGGTTGACGTGCTCAGCCAACACTGGCCAGAAACGCCCCGAACCACACGCCAGGTCAAGGATAAGCCCCGGCTCGCCGGCCACCTTCAATGCATGGCGTACCAGCCGCGCATCCCGCCACGCCGCCAGGCGCTGCAGCGGCCGGGGTGGGCGCGGGTCACCGCAGACCGTGGCGTGCTCACGGCCACAGCGCTCAGCGAATTCGATCTCAATGGAGGATGGGGGTTGTGGCGACATCGCGGGCTCATATGGATAGAACGGTAGTGAACGACCTTGATCCGCAGCTTAACCACCGCAACGTGAAAAAAAGGTCGAAAGCCTCACTACCGTGAATCGGTCACGCCTGGTGCAGATACCAACGCCAATCCTGCTCCCCCACCTCGCCCATGAACTCGCGGTATTCCTCGCGTTTAACAGCCAGATAGACGCCGAGGAATTCACTGCCGAATGCATCCCGTGCCCAACTTGACCCCTCAAGGGCGCGCAGGGTGGTCAGCCAATCGGTAGGCAGCAACTTCTTGGCCTGGGCGTAGCCGTTGCCTTCCACCGGGGCACCGGGGTCGCGCTGTTCGCGGATGCCGCGGTGGATGCCGGCAAGAATCGCAGCGGCCGCCAGGTAAGGATTGGCATCAGCCCCGCAAATGCGATGTTCGATATGCCGGGAATGGGCCGGGCCACCAGGCACGCGCAGACTGACGGTGCGGTTGTCCACGCCCCAGGTGGCGGCCAGGGGCGCGTAGCTGTTGGTCTGAAAGCGCCGATAAGAGTTGGCGTTAGGGCAGAACATCAGCAACGAATCAAGCAAGGTGTCGAGCATGCCGCCCACCGCCTGGCGCAACAGCGGCGTGCCATCAGCTGCCTCGCTGGCGAACAGGTTTTGGCCCTGGGCATCGGCCAGGCTGACGTGCATATGCATGCCGGTGCCGGCCAGGTCATCGAATGGCTTGGCCATGAAACACGCCGTCATCCCATGCTTGTGGGCCACGCCCTTGACCAGGCGTTTGTAGCGCACCGCCTCGTCCATCGCCTGCAATGCGTCAGTGCGATGTTCGAGGGTGATTTCAACCTGGCCCGGAGCGTATTCAGAGATGGCCGTGCGCGCCGGGATACCTTGCAGTTTGCAGGCGCTATAGAGGTCGGCGAGAAACGGCTCGATCTGCTCCAGTTCGCGCAGGCCGTAGACCTGGGTCGAACGTGGACGCTTGCCGTCCGCGTCCCGCGCCGGTTGTGGGCGACCGTTACTGTCGGGCTTCTGGTCGAGCAGGTAGAACTCCAGTTCCGCGGCCATCACCGGGTAATAACCGTCGGCCTTGAGCGCATCGATGACCTTGGCCAGCAAGTGCCGGGGGTCGGCGACGGTGGCGGGTAAGCCTTCGGTGGGGTGCATGCTGACTTGCACCGCAGCGGTTGGGATCAAGCGCCAGGGCATACGCTGCAGACTGCCGCTGATCGGGTAGGCGCGACAGTCGATATCGCCCACTTCCCATACCAGCCCGGAGTCTTCTACGTCATCGCCATTGATGGTCAAGCCGAGGATGGTGCTGGGCAGTGGCCGGCCGGTTTCGTACACCGCCAGCAGCTCGTCGCGGTGCAGCAGCTTGCCGCGTGGTACGCCGTTGTTGTCGAGGATAAACAGTTCGAACAGCTCGATGTCCGGGTTCTGTTCAAGGAACGCCTGGGCTTCGTGCAGGCTGGCAAACACACTCATGGGGGCTTCTCATACGTTTGGGTCAGGCAGATGCGCACAGGAGCGCGTCATCTATGGGGTAGATCAACGTAGGAAAAAGGTATCGGGTGGGCGTGCGTGTCGGCAGTGAAACAAGGCCCAGAAGGCCAGTTCGGAGGGTAGCGCCTCAATATCGGCCGAGCCGGGCACGGGCGATGTCGCGGGATGAGGGGAAGAACCGTCCATGCGCAAATCACATTGAGGTAGATGCCCGGCACCTTAGCACGCGTTGATCGCGAGTTAGTTCCCAGTTCTATAACGTTTTGTTGCAATGCGGCCAAACATTCGCCGCCCTTGCTACCTTGGCGCTCTGCTGGAAATAATGGCCACCCCCCGCATGGCCCCCAAGGATTCGACTCCCATGAAAGTGCCTCTAGCCCTCTGTGTACTGGCGACCCTGGCAAGCACCGCCCAGGCCGACACCGGCGCCTCGCGCCTGGATGAAGTGCTTCAGCGCGGCACCCTCACCGTCTGCACCACCGGCGACTACAAGCCCTACACCTCGTTGCGTACCGACGGTCGCTATGAAGGCATTGATATTGCCATGGCCGAATCCCTGGCCAAGAGCCTCAACGCCAAGGTCAACTGGGTGCCTACGACCTGGAAAACCCTGATGCCGGACTTCCTTGCCCAACGTTGCGACATCGCCGTGGGCGGTATTTCCGTGTCGCTGGAGCGCCAGAAAAAGGCCTTCTTCAGCCAATCCCTCGGAGTCGACGGCAAGATCCCGCTGGTGCGCTGCGCCGACGTGCAGCGCTACCAGACAGTCGAACAGATCAATCAGCCCCAGGTGCGGGTGATCGAGCCCGCCGGTGGCACCAATGAAGTGTTTGCCCGTGCGCACTTGGGCCAGACGCAGATTCGCCTGCATGACAACGTGACGATTTTTGATGAACTGCTGGCGGGCAAAGCCGATGTGATGATTACCGACGCCAGCGAGGCGCGTTATCAGCAGAAGCTCAAACCTGGGTTGTGTGCGGTCAACCCGGAGCAGCCGATGCAATACAGTGAAAAAGCCTTCCTGCTGCCTCGGGATGATGTGGCCTGGAAGAGCTATGTGGATCAGTGGCTGCACCTGAGCGTAGCAAACGGTGCGTATGCGGGCATCGTCAGCCAGTGGCTGGCGGCCCCGTGACGGCGATCCAACGGGTACACAGCGGTCAAAATGTGGGAGGGGGCTTGCCCCCGATTGCAGTGGCTCAGCGAATAAATCAGCGCCTGACACACCGCTATCGGGGGCAAGCCCCCTCCCACATTTTGTTTGTCTTACGCCAGGTAAAACGCGCTTGCCCCTCCACCCGGCGCCTTGATCAACTCGACGAACGCCCTGCAGGCGGCACTGCGGTAGGCGCCCTTGCGGCTCAATAGTGCGGCAGTACGCTGCGGCAACGGTGGGTCGATGGTCACGGCGTGCAAGCCCGTCTGCGCCTCGGCCAGTGCCTGGGGCAGGACGGTTGCCAGTGGCGTGTTGCGCACGATTTCGATGATTGCGCTGATGGAGTTGGCTTCCATGACGATGCGGGGTTTCACACCTTGCCGGAGGCAATAGTCATCGATATGGCGGCGGGTGGCGAAGCCCGTGTTCAGTAGCACCAGCGGCTGCTCGAGCCAATCGAGGCGATTCAATTCGGAGTGTGTGCTCCCCACGACCACACTCAACTCTTCGACAAATAGCGCCTCACACTCAATATCCGGCCCATGCTCGCCGGTAAATCCAATGCCGATATCCAGCAGGTCTTCGCCCAGGGCGGCTTCGATACGGTCCTGGGTCAACTCCTCGACGCTCAGGGTGATGCCCGGGTACTGCGCATTGAACCGCGCCAGCAGCGGCCCGATCAGGTAGGCGGTAAAGGTCGGCGTCATCGCCAGGCGCAAATGCCCGCGGCTGAGGTCTTGCACATCGTGAATGGCGCGGTTGCCGGCCTGCAGGTCCTGCAACGCCAGCCGGGCAAAGCGCACATAGGCCTGCCCTGCATCGGTCAAGCTGATGCTGCGCCCGGAACGGTCCAGCAGTGGCGCGCCCAGGCTTTCTTCCAGTTGCTTGATCTGTTGCGACAAGGTCGGTTGCGACACATGTAGCGCCTCGGCGGCACGCGTGAAGTTGCGATGCTCGGCAACGGCCAGCAAGTAACGGATATGACGCAACAGCATGGGCAGCGCTCCAACTATAGGCATGACTTATAGAAAGGATAATAAACCGGTCTTGGACGCTATAGCCGAAAACTTCCATCCTTGCCCCATCAGCAACGCAAGGAGAACCACATGCAACATCTCATCGACGGCTTTCGCAAATTCCAACGTGAAGCCTTTTCCCCACGCAGCGACTTGTTCAAGCACCTGGCAACCACGCAAAACCCCGGCACCCTGTTCGTGTCCTGCTCTGACAGCCGCGTAGTCCCGGAGCTGTTGACCCAGCAGGAGCCAGGCGATCTATTCGTCATCCGCAATGCCGGCAATATAGTGCCGTCCTACGGGCCGGAGCCGGGCGGCGTGTCGGCCACGGTCGAATATGCCGTGGCGGTACTCGGGGTCAGCGACATTGTGATCTGCGGGCATTCGGACTGCGGCGCAATGACCGCGATTTCCACCTGCACATGCCTGGACCACCTGCCGGCCGTGGCCAACTGGTTACGCCATGCCGAGTCGGCCAAGGTGATCAACGCTTCACGCCAGCACGTCTCGGACGCTGCACGCCTGGATGCATTGGTGCGCGAAAACGTAGTCGCCCAATTGGCTAATCTCAAGACTCACCCCAGCGTCGCCCTGGCCCTGGAACAAGGCCGGATGAACCTGCATGGCTGGGTCTACGACATCGAAACCGGCGGCATCGACGCTTTGGACGGGCGCACCGGGCGCTTCGTCTCCCTGCTCGACCATCCAGCCACCCGTGCCCACGCCGCCTTAACCTGACTTAACCAAGAGGACGTCACCATGTTGCAATCCCAATTCGCCCAAACCCCACGCCTGGCCCTGGCCGACACCATTATCGACCTCAAGGCGCGCAAGAACCTGTCCTGGCAGGACCTCACCGACGGCACCGGCCTGAGCCTGGCCTTCGTCACTGCCGCCCTGCTCGGCCAACACCCGCTGCCCAAGGACGCTGCGGATATCGTGTGCGACAAACTCGGCCTCGACCAGGACGCCAGCCGCCTGCTGCAAAGCGTGCCCCTGCGCGGCAGTTTCCCGGGCGGCGTGCCGACCGATCCGACCATGTACCGTTTCTACGAAATGCTGCAGGTCTACGGATCTACTCTCAAAGCCTTGGTGCATGAACAATTTGGCGACGGCATCATCAGCGCCATCAATTTCAAGCTGGACATCAAGAAAGTCGAAGACCCGGACGGCGGTTCCCGTGCGGTCATCACCCTGGACGGCAAATACCTGCCGACCAAACCCTTCTGATTCCCCGGCAACCGTCTACGCTCTTGGCACATCAACAAGATCGAGGGACGGGTAAATGAACACACTGCTTCGAATCACCTGGCTGCTGCTGTTGTGTTGCAGCCAGGTGCATGCCGACCCGGCTCAGGAAGCGGACGCCCAGGCCGCCAAGGCCCTGCTGGAAAAGGCCTTGGCGTACTACCACCAGCAAGGCGACAAAGCCTTTGCCACGTTCAGCCGCCAAGGCGATTTCATCGATCAGGACCGCTATGTGTTTGTGGTCGATACCCGGGGAGTACTGCTCGCCAGTGGCGGCCCCTCCTCTGCACTGATCGGTCGCGACGTGTCCGAGATACTCGGGCCGGATTTGCGTCAGTCATTCAAAGACGCGCTCAAGGTGCCCGAAGGCCAGGGCATCCAACAGGCTGACTATCGTTGGCAGAACTGGAATGACGGCAAGGTCGAACACAAGCATGTGTTTTACCAGCGGGTGGGCGAACACATCCTCGCGGTGGGCTATTACCTGCCCCGGGCCACGCCGGAACAGGCGCGAGCGCTACGCAACAAGGCGGTGAATGCGCTGGTGAAGGACGAAACCGGCACGCTCAAGGCGATCAATTCCTTGCAGGGCGGTTTCCTGCAGGATGACCTGTATGTATTTGTGGTCGACCTGGATACCCAACGTTATGTGGCCCACGGCACCAACCTGCGCCTGGTCAATACCGACTTCGGCAAGATCAAGGACCCGGACGGCAAGCCGGTGGGTGAACCGATCCTCAAGATGATGGCCGAGCAGGACCAGGGGGAATATAAGTACCGCTGGAAGAACCCGGTGACCGGCAAGATCGAAAACAAGCACGCTTATGTGCGCAAGACCGGACATTTCATGGTTGCGGTGGGTTACTACAGCCCCTGACCTGACTTGAAATGTAATAAAAATATGGGAGGGGCGGTTCATTTGGACCTAGCGGGCTTTGTCTTCACGACCGCGCAGCACCCGGTTCGGCATCGCTATCGCCGCCGCCAACCCGAGCAACGACACCGCCGCGCTCACCATCAGCAAATGCCGGAACGTCACCGCCAATTCCCCACGCAACGCATCCTGGGCCGGGCCTGGGGCGGCCTTAAGGCCGTCGAGCAAGACGTTGCCGGAGCTGCCTTCGGCCACCAGCGCGCCGCTGGCCAAGTGGGCAAAACTGGAATCGTGCAACAGCGCCAGCAGCAGCGCCGACATGCACGCCACCCCCACAGCCCCACCCAGGGAGCGGAACAGATTGGTGGTGCTGGTGGCGACGCCGATGTCCCGTTGTTCCACCGAATTCTGCGTGCCTACCAATGAGGTGGGGAACTGCATGCCCGCGGCGATCCCGCACAGCAACAT
The DNA here is from genome assembly GCF_001439685.1 of Pseudomonas libanensis. Lineage (GTDB taxonomy): Bacteria > Pseudomonadota > Gammaproteobacteria > Pseudomonadales > Pseudomonadaceae > Aquipseudomonas > Aquipseudomonas libanensis. The sequence goes on along the minus strand of NZ_JYLH01000011.1, from coordinate 47,715 downwards.
GAATACGGCCGTGATCACCACCGCCTGGGGCGCGCTGTAGGCCATGCCAAGGATGGCCAAGGGGCTCAACAATGCGCCACTGAGGATCATGGGTTTATAGCGGCCGGTCACCGAGGTCATGCGCCCGGCGAAATACGCCCCCATCGGTAAACCCATCGCCAGTGGCAGCAGGTGCAGGGCCGCGCTGTCGGCACCGGAACCGGTCACGGTCTGGTAACGCAGGGGCATCAGCACGCTCAGGGAGATCGCCTGGAAGCTGGTGATAAAAATCGTGCACCAGCACAACACCGCGCTGCGGTTGGCAAACAGATGCATCGGTAATAACGGCTCACGGGCGCGGCGTTCATGCCACACAAACACGCTCAACGCCAACAGTGCGCAGGTTAGCAACCCCAGCACTTCGTTATCGCGCCAGTGATGGCCCTGGCCGATTTGCGTGATACCCAGCAGCAACGCGGTCAGGCCGATGATCATCAGCACAGTGCCCAGGTAATCAATGATCGGCTTGCGTTGCGGCACCGGCAGCCCCACCAGGCTGCGATGGGCCACGTACCAGGCGCCTGCGCCCAGGGGCAGGTTGATCAAAAACACCCAGCGCCACGACAGGTACTCGGTCATATAGCCGCCCAGCACTGGCCCTGCCACGCTGGCTACCGCGTACATGCTGCTGAAGTAGCCCTGGTAACGGCCGCGTTCACGCGGGGCAATGATGTCGCCGATGATTGCCTGGCTGACCGAGATCATCCCGCCGGCACCGATGCCCTGGAGAATCCGCGCCAGCACCAATTGCTCCATGCTCTGGGCCATGCCACAGAACAGCGACGCCAGGGTGAACACGCCCATGCCGATCAGCATCATCGGCCGGCGCCCATACAGGTCGCCGAGCTTGCCGTAGATCGGCACTGCCACGGTCATCGCCACCATGTAGCCGGAGATCACCCAGGCCAGCAGGTTGACGTCATGGAACTGCGCGGAAATGGCCGGCATGGACACCGCGACAATGGTCTGGTCCAGGGCACCGAGGAAGATCGCCATCATCAGCGCAGCAAGGATACTGCGCACGGCGGGAACGGTTGGAGCGGGCTGATTGAGGTGAGTCACGGCAAAACCTTCGAGCAGGGCCCGCAGGAAAAGGTCGCCTGCGGGAATGCTCGATACGATAGCAGGCTATTCGATAGGCTCATAAGCAAGCCCGACGTAATTTTCTGCGATGGTTTTGCGCCCGGCGTCGGAGTGAATGAAATAGTCCAGTTCGCTTTCGGCAATGCGCTGGCTGAAAGCGTCCGCCTGGGGAAACTGATGCAGCATCGAGGTCATCCACCAGGAAAACCGCTCGGCTTTCCATACCCGGCGCAGGCAGATTGCCGAGTATTTTTCCAGCAAGTCCAGACGCCCTTCGCGATAGACCTTGAGCAGGATCCTGAACAAGGTACTCACATCGCTGGCCGCCAGGTTCAGGCCCTTGGCGCCGGTGGGCGGGACGATATGCGCGGCATCGCCGAGCAGGAACAGACGCCCGTATTGCATGGGCTCCACCACGAAGCTGCGCAGCGGCGCGATGCTCTTTTCAAGCGACGGGCCGGTGATCAACTGCTCTGCCAATGCGCTGGGCAGCCGCGCCTTGAGCTCCTTCCAGAAACGTGCATCCGACCATTGCTCCACGACCTCGTCCTGGGGCACTTGCAGGTAATAACGGCTGCGCGTCGGTGAGCGCATGCTGCACAAGGCAAATCCCCTTGCGTGTTTGGCGTACACCAGCTCGGCGTGTACCGGCGGCGTGTCGGCGAGCACACCCAACCAACCGAAGGGGTAGACCCGTTCGAACACCTTCAATGCCTCGGCCGGAATCGACTGGCGGGCGACGCCATGGAAGCCATCGCAACCGGCAATGTAGTCGCACTCCAGGCGCCAGGCTTGGCCTTCATGCTCGAACGTCAGCCAGGGCTGCTCACCCTTGAGGTCATGGGGCTGCACATTGGACGCTTCGTACAGGGTGGTGGCGCCGGCGGCTGCACGAGCAGCCATCAGGTCGCGGGTGACTTCGGTCTGGCCGTAGATCATCACCGACTGGCCGCCGGTCAAGGTCTTGAGGTCGATAGGGATGAGTCGGCCATTGAGCGCTATGTCAAAGCCGTCATGTACCAGCCCTTCGGTGTCCATGCGCTGGCTGACGCCTGCCTCGCGCAGCAGGTCGACCATGCCTTGCTCCAACACGCCGGCACGGATGCGACCTTGCACGTACTCGGCGCTCTGACGTTCTAGGACAAGGGTTTGAATGCCAGCGTTATGCAACAGTTGGCCGAGCAGCAATCCAGACGGACCGGCACCGATAATGGCGACTTGGGTTTTCAGGGTTTTCATTATTTTTATCGCCTTCACCCTTCATTCGAACGGATCGAGTGAAAGAGTTGTCAGTGGACTTGTGGCTGACATTTTTCACGTGAGTGAGCAGCATAAGAAGGTGAAAACTGCCTCAAAGCCTGCACTTTTCGCCAATCGGGGCGATTACCGAACCACTATCCTGAGTATCGGATTGAAACCATGACCAAAACCGCGATTCCGGTCTTCAAGCTTTACGGGGAAAGCCAGCAGTGGCCGACGCCCGATTTGTTGCACTGCGAAACTATTTCCCGGCGCAGTCGGGAATACCAGTGGGAAATCCAGCCCCACCGGCACGCGGACCTGTGCCAGTTGCTGTATGTGCACAAAGGCCAGGCTCAACTGGAAATCGAAGGCCAGCGCACTACCCTCAACGAGTCGAGCCTGCAAGTGCTGCCGCCGCTCTGTGTGCATGGCTTTCGTTTTTCCGAAGACGTGCAAGGTTATGTCGTGACCCTCTCGGCGCCGCTGGTCAGCCACTTGCAGGCGCAACTGGGCGACACCATCGACGGTTTGCAAACCCTTGGCAGTTACCCGGCGGGCAAGGACAGCGACTACTTGAACAACGTGCTTGCCCGTTTGCAGGACGAATACGCCGATGATCAGCCGGCCCGGGACATGATGCTGCATGCCCTGGTGAGCGTGCTGCTGGTGTGGGTCAGCCGCCAGGCGATCCAGCGCCGCCATCCCCGGGCACCGCGGGGTCGTGAGTATTTTCGCCGCTTCACCCAACTGGTCGAGCGGCATTACCGCGAGCACCCCAAAATTGAAGACTTGGCCCACAAGCTGGGCATCTCGGTCTCACACTTAAATGGGACGTGTCGGGAGTTAGGCGGGCAACCGGCGTTGCAGATCATGCATGACCGCCAGTTGCTGGAAGCCAAGCGCTTGTTGACCTACACCAGCATGACCATCAATGAGATGTCCGAAGTGCTGGGTTTTTCCGACCCGACCAACTTCTCGCGGCTGTTTCGCCGCCGAGTCGGGTTTTCGCCCAAGGCCTTTCGCGAGCAGTTAAAGGCCGAGCAGCCTACCTGAGTGCACTGAAACTGCCGGTGCGCGGCACGCATTGGTCCTGATGGCAGCTGATGGCGAATGCCGCCGGTTGCATGCGCGTTTGCTCGACGCGATAGGCGGCAGTGCCATACAGCGCCGTCGCCAATGCGCAGAGGGAGAAAATCGTCAGGTATTTGCGGGTTTTAATACTCATGGCACTGACCTCCGGACCCGATCTACAGGGTGCTGTTTAAAGCATAGGTCAGCTAGGGCAAGTTGCCATGATTGGCTGCCATTCAGCGCGTTTATAGCGTCTCAGAGCCCGATGTCCCATGCGGGCGCCTCGGGAAACCGCAGCACCAGGAAATCCAGCAGGCTGCGCAGTGCCGAGGGCATGTGCTTGCGCGAGGCATACACCGCGTAAATGTTCATCTGCCGCGGCTCGGCCTCTGGCAGCAAGCGCACCAGTTCACCACTGCGGATAAACTCACCGGCCTGGTAACTGGGGAGCATCGCCACCCCTGCCCCGGCCAGGGTGATACGCAATAACGTGCTGGCCTCGTTGGCCGTGATATTGCCCTGCACCGGCACCGACACGTGTTCGCCCTGTTCTTCGAAATGCCACAGGCTCTTGCCGAAGTAGGAGTGGGTCAGGCAGTTGTGCCGGGCCAGGTCTTCGACTTTCTGCGGGGCTGAATGCTCGCGCAGATAGGCCGGTGTGGCGCAGACCACCGAGCGGCATACGGTCAAGCGTCGGGCGATCAGGTTTGGGTCCAGGTCATTACTGGTGCGAATCGCCAGGTCAATGCGCTCATCCACCAGGTTCACCGTGCGGTCGAGCATCTGCAGATCAACCGTCACCAACGGGTAGCGTTTGACGTACTCGGCAATGGCCGCGCCTAACTGCGCCTGGCCGAACGAGGTGCTGACACTCAGGCGCAGCAAGCCCCGGGGCGCGTCATCGGGCTCGCTGACGGCGGCCTGCATATCACCGCACAGTTCCAGCAATTGCCGACAGCGCGGCAGGGTTTCACTGCCGGCGGCGGTGAGGCTGAGCTTGCGTGTGGTGCGGTGCAGCAGCCGCGCACCGACCCAGTCCTCCAACTCGGCCAGGTAGCGCGACACCACCGGGCGCGACAGGTCCAGATGATCGGCGGCGGCAGACTGGCTGCCCTGGTCCACCACGGTGACAAACACGCGCATTGCTTGAAGACGATCCATGATTTGCCCGATTTCAGAAACAAACTATGTTCAAGCATCGCATTTTTTGTAGTGTTTTATGCAACTAAGCTCTGTGCATCCCTTACCCATGGCAGGAGCTGCCCGATGTTCTCGACCTTCAAACGCTTGACCCTGGCCACTGCCGCCCTGGCCTTCGCCGCCCACGCCACGGCCGCCGAGCTGAAACTCGACGTCTACAACCCCGGCGAAGCCGCGATCTTCCCGGTCAGCTCGGTGCTGGTCAGCGGCGCCAAAGACGCGATCCTGGTGGATGCGCAATTCGGCAAGGGCCAAGCCGAGCAACTGGTGCAGAAGATCCGCGCCAGCGGCAAGCACCTGACCACCATCTACATCAGCCATGGCGACCCGGACTACTACTTCGGTCTCGACACTCTCACCAGCGCATTCCCCGACGCCAAGGTGCTGGCGCCGCAACCGGTGGTCGACCATATCAACGCCACCGTCGCCGGCAAGCTGGAATTCTGGGGCCCGAAAATGGGCGCCGACAAACCCGCCAGGACCATCGTGCCGCAAGTGTTGCAAGGCCACAGCCTGACTCTTGAAGGGCAACAGCTTGAGGTGATCGGCCTCGACGGCCCGCAGCCGGATCGCAGTTTTGTGTGGATTGCGTCGATCAAGGCCGTGGTCGGTGGTGTGGTGGTCGCAGAAAACATCCACCTGTGGATGGCCGATACCCAGGGCGCGCAGTCCCATAAAGACTGGTTGGCAACCCTCAAGCGTATTGAAGACCTGAAACCGCAGACGGTGATTCCGGGCCACTACCTGGGCACGCCATCGCTGGCTTCGGTGAAATTCACCGCTGATTACATCAAGGCCTTCGACATCGAAACCGCCAAGGCCAAGGATTCTGCCGCCCTGATCGCGGCCATGAAACAGCGTTACCCTACCCTCGCCGACGAAAGCTCGCTGGAACTGAGCGCCAAAGTCGCCAAGGGCGAAATGAAATGGTGACTGGTTTGAACCTTTAACCCTGTTGGAGAACGTCATGAGCAAGATCGCAATCATTGGGGCCACCGGCCGTGCCGGTAGCCAACTGCTGGAAGAAGCGCTGCGCCGTGGGCATAGCGTCACCGCCATCGCCCGCAACACCGACAAGCTCGCCGTACGCCCCGGCGTCACGGTCAAGCAGGTCGATGCCCTGGACGCCGATGCCCTGCAACACGCCATCAGCGGCAGCGACGTGGTGATCAGCGCCGCACACTTTGCCACCTTGCCCGCCAGCGCCGTGATCGGCCCGGTGAAAAAGGCCGGGGTCAAACGCTTGCTGGTGGTGGGTGGCGCAGGTTCGCTGTTGTTGCCGGGCGGTGGGCGGGTGATTGACAGCCCGGGCTTCCCGGCAGAGTACAAGGCCGAAGCCAGTGCCGGGGCTGAGTTCCTGGAAGCGCTGCGTCAGGAAAAGCAGTTGGATTGGACGTTCCTGTCGCCTTCTGCCCTGTTCGATGGAACCGAGCGCACCGGTAAGTTCCGTCTGGGCCAGGATGATCTGCTGGTGAGCAGTGACGGTAACAGCTCGATCAGTTTTGCCGACTACGCCATCGCCATGATCGATGAAGTTGAAACACCGAAACACTCGCGTCAGCGCTTCACCGTTGGCTACTGACACCACGCGGTAAAAAATGTGGGAGGGGTGGTGCGACGATTCGACTTGCCCCCGATAGCAGTGGATCAGGCAGATTATTTGTGACTGACACACCGCTATCGGGGGCAAGCCCCCTCCCACATTTGAATCTTCAGTGCTGTGACTGCTGTGCCTGGCTCACTAGCCAGTCCATCAGGGCCAATAACCCGGCAGAAGGCACGTTCCCCGGCGGATACACCAGGTAATAGCCCATCCCCGCCGGCACCCGCAATGCAAACGGCATCGCCAGGTGCCCGGCCTTCAGGTCCTATCGGGGCGCTCCCTTTGCCACTGCAGCACGCGTGGCAGTAGCCAACGCATCACGCAGGTGGACGCCTTGAGTTGCAAAACCTCGCGGCGCCCGCCGATTTGCTCCATGGCCTCGTTGATCAAGCCGAACACCTGTTGCACCCGCAACGCCCACTCGCGGCCTTCCTCGGTCAAGCGCAAACCCCGCGCCTGGCGCAGGAACAAGGCATAGCCCAACTGGCTTTCCAACCCGGCGATCTGCCGGCTCACGGCCCCCTGGGTAATGTGCAGTTGCTCGGCGGCACGGGTGAAGTTGCAACACTGGGAAGTGACCAGAATTGCCCGCCGTGCTGGCGCGGGCGTTTGCGCTGTTCCAGGCCGGTCGGCCGCGCCCGGTGCATATCGAGATCCCGTTGGATGTGTTGGTGGAAAACGCCGATGCCCTGCTGGGCAGTGAGCCGGTCAGCGTAGCCCGTTTGTGGGCCGAACTGGCGCTCACCTGGGATGCCGCCACCCGCGCACAAACGCTGCTGCTCCACACCGTCCTGGAAGCACTGCCCGGCGCCGTACTGGTGGGCGACTCCACCCAACCGGTGTACAGCGCCAATCTGACCCTGAACCTCGACCACCCACGCCGTTGGTTCAATTCCTCCACCGGCTACGGCACCCTCGGCTACGCCCTGCCCGCCGCTATCGGCGCCTGGCTGGGGCGCGGTGACGGGCAACCGGTGGTGTGCCTGATCGGCGATGGCGGCCTGCAATTCACCCTGCCGGAACTGGCCAGCGCCGTGGAAGCCCACATACCGGTGATCGTGCTGTTGTGGAATAACCAGGGTTATGAAGAGATCAAGAAGTACATGCTCAACCGCGCCATCGAGCCGGTGGGCGTAGACATCTACACCCCGGATTTCATCGGCATCGCCAAGGCAATGGGTTGTGCGGCAGAAGGCGTCGATGGCGTCGAACCGCTGCGTGCGGCATTGCGTGCCGCTGCTGAGCGCCCGGGGCCGACGCTGATTGAAATCGACCAGGGGCGGTGGGAGTTGGCCAAGCCTGTAATTTAAAGTGCGCAGCGTCAGGTGCCTGCATTTTTTCAATAGCCCCTGCGACTTTCTGATTTGCCCCGCTCCCCCATCCGTGGCCTGATTCGCCCTTGTTCATTCAAGGCAGGCCCATGGAAAACGTTCAGGCAAAACCCACCACCGCTGTTTGGCTGATGATCAGCGTGGTGCTGGTCGCCCTCAACCTGCGCCCGTCGATGGCAGCCGTGGGGCCGTTATTGTCGTCGATCCGCTTGGATGTGCCGTTGAGTTTCAGCAGCGCAGCCTTACTGACCATGTTGCCGGTCATGGCCATGGGCCTGGCAATGTTCTTTGGCATGGGCCTGGCCAAGCGCCTGGGCGAGCATCGCAGCATTATGCTGTCGTTGCTGGTGATTGGGCTGGCAACCTTGTCGCGGCTGTTCCTGGATTCGGCACTGGAGCTGATCGTCAGCGCCATCGCTGCGGGTGTGGGCATTGCGCTGATCCAGGCGCTGATGCCAGCGCTGATCAAGTCGCGGTTCAGCGCTAACGTCTCATTGTTCATGGGCCTGTATGTCACCGCGATCATGGGTGGCGCCGCACTGGCCGCCTCGTTCTCACCGTTTGTACAAGTGCAGACCGGCAGTTGGCGCATCGGCCTGGCGATCTGGGCAGCACTGGCGTTGCTGGCCCTGGTGTTCTGGTATGCCCAGCGCGCAGTCTTGCCGCCTTTTCCCCAAGCCGGTTCAAACGCGCAGGCCTCCTTTTTCGGCAACCGCCGCGCCTGGTTACTGGCGATCTTTTTCGGCCTCGGCACGGCGTCCTATACCTGTGTGTTGGCGTGGCTGGCACCGTATTACGTCGAGCAGGGCTGGAGCGAACAGAATGCCGGCTTGTTGCTGGGTTTCTTGACCGCCATGGAAGTGATCTCGGGCCTGGTCACCCCGGCCATCGCCAACCGCCGCCAGGATAAACGCGCGGTAGTCGCGGTGCTGCTGGTGCTGATCATTCTGGGGTTCTGCGGCCTTATCCTGAGCCCCGGACACTGGAGCCTGCTGTGGCCGTGCCTGCTCGGCCTGGGCATTGGCGGCCTGTTTCCAATGAGCCTGATTCTGTCTCTTGACCACCTCGACAACCCGCGACGCGCCGGTAGCCTTACCGCGTTTGTACAAGGCATTGGCTACCTGATCGCCGGCCTGTCGCCACTGATCGCCGGCATGATCCGCGACCAACTGGGCAGTTTCGAATGGGCCTGGTGGTCATTGACGGCGGTGATGGTGGTAATGCTGCTGATCGTCATCCGCTTCGATCCGAAGCATTACGCGCGACATATCTGCTGACGTCGTATTGCAAACATTATTTGTCCCACACATAACATTGAAGGAGGCTACAGAGCTTTCTATTGGTACGAGCGTTCCGTTAACATTTTGCCCAGTCTTGTACTGAGTTCGGTACAAAGGGTTTACGGACGAAACCGATGCTAAACAGTAACTTGCTCAGAAAGCTCGACATGCAGGACCTGATGGTGTTCATCGCCGTCTACGACCAGAGCAGCGTTACCGATGTATCCGAGACGCTGTTCGTCAGCCAGTCCACCGTGAGCTATAGCCTGAAGAAGCTGCGTACCAGCTTTGAGGATGAGCTGTTTATCAACACGCGGGCGGGCATGCGCCCTACGTACAAGGCCACCACCATGTACGGGCATGTGCAGAAGATCCTGGAAAGCATCAACCTGTGTCACGCCGGTGGCCAGGCTTTCGACCCGACCCAACAGGCGGTGACCTTCAATGTGTGCGCCCCGGAATATTTCGAACAACTGATCCTGCCGCGTCTGCTCAAGCACTTCGACCGCGCCGACCTGCCGGTGATCGTCAATGTGCAAAAACTGGAAACCGATATCCCTGCCGACGACTTGCGTGAAGGTCGCCTCGACCTGGTGATCTGCTTTGGTCCGCACTTTCACCGCGCGCATAAGGACTTCAAGACACAGATGCTGCTCGAAGACGACCTGGTCTGCGTATTTGACCAACGCTCGGCGCCCCGTGAGCCGGCGTTCAGCCTGCAATCCTACGTTGAGCGACGCCATGTATTTCCCACGCCGTGGACCTCCGACACCAACATGATCGACGGCTGGCTCGCCCGGCAGGCCCGCAAGCGCCAGGTGATCGCGCGGGCCAACAGCTACAGCGCGGCGTTGAAGATGATTGCCGGCACCGACTTCATCCTCACCCTGCCCCGTCGCGTGCAGAAATTGCTGGCAGCGGCGCCGACGTTCGGTGTTTGCGAAGCCCCCAATGGCCTGCCGGGTTTCACCCTGGATATGCAATGGAATGAAACCAGTGGGCAGGACAGGGCCAATACCTGGTTTCGTGAGCAAGTGGTGAGGGTGTGCGAGGAACAGCTGCAAGCTGCAAGTTGAAAGCGCCAAGCAGCCTCTACAGTTGCTTTGAGCCTGGAGCTGGGAGCTTGTCGCTCATGAATGCCTCCAGCCGCGAGCGCATCCAGCGCTCCGCCGGGTCAGTGTCGACATGGCTGAGCCAGACCATCGACAAGTCCAGGGTCGGGGTCTGGAACGGAAACGGCTCGCAGAACAGGTTCCCGCTGGCGGCCATGGCCTGGGCAGTGTAGTCCGGCAGGCTGGCGATCATGTCGGTGCCGGCAAGCAACGCCGGCAGCGAGCTGTATTGCGGCACCGAGAGCACAACATGGCGCTTGCGGCCCACCTCCGCCAGCCACTCGTCGGCAAACCCGGCCACGTTGGCAGTGTGGGACACCAGCACATGGGGCCGTGCGCAATATTCGTCGAGGGTCAGCGGCGTGTCCGAGGCATCGGCGCGCAACAGACACGGGCGGATATGCCGCAACAGCTTACGCTTGGCATTCGCCGGCAGGCCGCGGGTCTGGGTGATGCCGACGGTGATATCGCCGGAAGCCAGGAGGTCCGGAATACGCCAGTAATCCACATGCTGCACCACGAACACCACCTGGGGCGCTTCCTGGCGCAAGGCCCGCAGCAACGGCGGCAGCAGGCCGAACTCAACATCATCGGACAGGCCGATGCGAAAGGTCATGGTGCTGATGGAGGGGTCAAAGTCGTGGGTCAGGCTCAGGGCCGATGACAGCGAATCCAGGGCCGGCGACAGGTGCTGGATAATTTCCTCGGCGCGGGCCGTGGGCTCCATGCGATGGCCGACGCGAATAAACAGCGGGTCATTGAACAGGGTGCGCAGGCGGTTGAGGGCCGAGCTGATAGTCGGCTGGCCAAGAAACAGCTTCTCGGCCACCCGCGTCACATTGCGCTCGAGCATCAGCGCTTCGAAGACCACCATCAGGTTGATATCGGCCTTGCGTAATTCATTGCGATTCATCGGCGCCTGCCCCTTTCCCCAAGACAAGCCGCAGTTTAGAAAGGCAGCGGGGCTGCGTCTATGTGCGCACTGTTCATCCGCAGGCTTTGGGACTATAAATCAGCTCTTTAAGGTCACAGGTACACCGCCGTGCTGGTCATTTTCGCCTTAAGCATCCTGCTCAGCGGGGTTTTGCTCTGGGCCATCAAATTCATCGTCCACCCCACCGCCAGGACTTTGCTGCGCGTTTTTGTCGGTTTATGCCTGGCGGCGGTGGTGGCTTACCTGGTGCTGGCTTCCGGGTTTCCGACCTCGTTGCTGGTGTGAGGGGCCTCCTGGCCCTGGCGCAGGCGTAATGCCGACAATGCGGCCACCACCAACACCACGGCAATCACTTTCAGGCCGTTCATGGCATTACCGGTGCTCATCTCAATGGCGCCCATCACCGACGGCCCGACAAAGCCGCCCAACAACCCACACGCGTTGACGAAGCCCAAGCCGCCCGCCAACGCCACGCCCTTGAGGCGCGAAGCCGGGTACAGAAACACGATCGACTGCACCACGAAGAACATCACCGCCGACAAGCAAAAGCCCAGCAGACTGAACACCGGCCCCGACACCGACGCAATGCCCAGTCCCAGCGCCATGGTCAGAAGCCCGGTGACCAGCAATCGACGGCAACGCCCGGGGGTAGTGGCAAAGCGTGGGATCAGTACCGCACCGAGTGCTGCCGCTATCCATGGCAACGAAGTCAGCAGACCGACGCTCATGGTGCTCAGCTCACCGTATCGGCTGATGATGCTCGGCAGGAAAAAGATCACGGTATAGATGGTTATCTGATGGCAGAAGTACACGAAGATCGCCAGGAGGATTTGCGGCGTCAGCCAGTTTTTCAACGAGTGACCACCCTCCCCGGCACCTTCGTCGGTTTCCACGGCGATCCGCTGTTCGATACCGCGGGCTTCTTCGACCGACAGCCACGGCGCCTTGCTCGGGCGGTCCGGCAACTTGCGCCACACCACCCAGGCAAACGCCACGGCGGGCAAGCCTTCAAGCAGGAACATCCACTGCCAGCCGTGCCAGCCGAGCAGGCCGTCCATGCGCATCAAGGCCGCGCCCACAGGGCCGCCGATGATGTTGGCAAAACACACGCCGAGCAGAAAATAACCGGTGGCTCGCGCCCGCTGTTCGCGGTTGAACCAGTAGGTCAGGTACAGCATCACCCCGGGAAACAACCCGGCTTCGGCGATGCCCAGCAACAAGCGCAAGACATAGAACGAGGTTTCGCCCTGCACAAACGCCATCGCCGCCGAAATCAGGCCCCAGGTCACCATGATGCGGGCGATCCAGAAGCGCGCCCCGACCTTGTGCATGATCAGGTTGCTGGGGATTTCCGACAGTGCATAGGTCAAGAAAAACAGCCCGGCGCCTAACCCGTACGCGGCGGCGGAAATCCCCAGATCGACGTCCAGATGATGCTTGGCCAGGGCAATGTTGGTGCGGTCCAGGAAGCTCAGGATGTAGGCGATGATCAGCAGCGGCATCAGTTTGGCGAACATCAGTTTGTTCAGGGCCTGCGGTTCGCGGGCCGGGGTAGTGGTATTCATCGGGCACTTCCTCCTGGCGCCCCGCCAGCCTGGCTGGGGGGCGCATCAATGTTGTTCTAGGGTTCCAGTTGTACGGCCATGGCCTGGGAGCGATGGGAAAACAGTTGCAGCAACGCGCCGCCCAGGGCGCAACCGGCCATCACGAAGAAACACACGGTGTAGCCGTGCAAGGTGCTCCACCCCCCGCCCATGGCGATCAGGCTGCCCATCAATACGGGCGCCAGGCCACCGCCGATAAACATCGCGGTGGTGATGATGCCGTTGGCGGTGGAGGTGGCCGAGGGCTCGGCCGAATCGCAGGCCACGGCGTAGTAAATCGGCCACACCGCATTGGCCACCAGGCCGAACAGCAATTGCACGACGATGATCAGGGTCAGGGTATTGGCGAAATAGAACGCACCGACACTCGCCGCCATCCACAGGCCGCAAATGATCAGCGTGGTGCGCCGGCCAATGATGTCCGACAGCGACGGCCACACCAGTTGCCCGAGAATGCCGGTGAGGGTGAACACCACACTCATCCCAGCCGACTCCGCCAGCGACAGCCCGACAATGTTGTAGAGGTAGGCCGGCAACACGATATTGACGCCCATGTACACCACCTGGGTGAGCAGGGTATTGCCCGCCGTCAGCGCGATATTACGGTTGCGCAAGGTCGCGACAAAGGTGCGCCAGGCCTCGCCCTTGACCGTGCTGGCTGCGACATTGTTGGGCGGGGTCATGCCCTTGGCGGCGATATCGACATACAGCGCGGTAATGCGCTCGGCGGTGGAGTACCGCGCCCAGAAGATCATCAGCGGCAAGGCCACCACAAAGGCAAAGAAGAACACGTACCGCCAGTTGTCCTCGCCAAACACCGTGATGACAAAACTGGCGACGATGCCGCTGAGCATCGCGCCAATCGGGTAACCGGTATGGTGCGCCCCCAGGGCAAAGCCACGACGCTCCACCGGCCACCATTCGGCAGTGTTGCTCACACCTACCGGTTCGCCCCAACCCGCCCCCAGATTGACGCCAACCCGCAAGGCGATAAAGGTGGCGAGGTTACCGCTCAATGCCTTGAACCCGGACAGGAACGAGATAGCGGTGTAGCCCAGTACCAGCGGCACCTGGAAGCGCGCACGCTTCCAGCCGCCGCCGTAGCGGTCGCTCCACATCGAACCGGGAATGTCCAACAGGGCCAGGGCGAGCATCACCACCGTAGCCACGCTGCCCCATTGATCGGCGGATAAATCGAAATGCTTGGAGATGGTCGGCCCCAGGCGCAAGACGATCTCGCGGTCGTAGGCGTTGAGGATCCAGATCATCCAGCAGACCAGCAGCGATACCCAGGAATGCCGGTGGATATTGCGCAGCGACGCTTTCTTTAAACTTGCCATGGGCCTCTCCAGGCGCGCGAGGGCGCGCACTGATACAGGTTGCGAAAGGAATGTGCCTTGTTGAAAAAAACGCGCTAGCTGGCGAACCGTCGCTCGGCTATTCCTTGCACGCCCAGACCGCTGATGGCGAATAACGCACCGCGCTGCTGGCCGTCACCCGGGAAGCGCGGCAGCGGTGGCTTGGCCATTGAAGTCACAAACAGGGTGTCGAGGTTGGGCCCGCCGAAGGTCAGGCTGGTGACCTTTTTCACCGGCATCTGGATGATGCGGTCGACGTGGCCGTCGGGGGTATAGCGCACCAGTTGCCCGGCATAGACCAATGCCTGCCATAGGCAGCCCTCTGCATCCACGGTGCACCCGTCGGCGGCGCCACCGCTGCTGGTGTCGACCTTGGCGAACGTACGACGGTTGCTCGCATTGCCGCTGGCGCAGTCGTAGTCATAGGCCCAGACTTCGCCGGACCAGGTATCGCAGAAGTACAGGGTTTCCCCGGATGGGCTCCAGCACGGGCCGTTGGAGACGATGATACCTTCGTCCAGGGTGTGCAGGCTCAGGTCGGCATCCAGGCGGTAGAGCTTGGCGCTGGCGTTGTCTTCCAGGGTGTCCATGGAGCCGAAAATGAAACGGCCCTGGCGATCGACCTTGCCGTCGTTAAGGCGGTTGTTCGGCAGATGAGGCTCAGGGTCGATGACCAGCGTGAGGTCGCCGCTGCTCAAGTCGAGGTTGTGTACGCCATTTTGCAGGGCGACGATGGCCGCCCTGCCATCTCTGCGCAGCGCCATGGAGCCGATCTTCTGGCCAACGTCCCAGGCGCGCAACTCGCGACCGTCATCGGTGCAGCGCAGGATGCGGCCGTCGGCGCTGTCGATCCAGTACAAGCGTTGTTGCTCGACGTCCCACACCGGGCCTTCGCCCAGGGTAGTCTTGACGTCCACAAGCACTTCGATACGCATGGTGTTATCCCCTTATTGTTGTTGTGCGGGATGCCGGCCACGCCAAGACGCGGCCGTTCTCTGGATAAAAGAGCAGGGCTAAAAATTGACCTGGTCACGCCCCTTGAGCCCGAGGATCTCCCGCGCTTCATCGGGGGTAGCAACCCGATGGCCCAGGGCTTCGACCACCGTGCGGATGCGCCTCACCTGGTCGGCATTCGACGCTGCCAACTTGCCCGGGCCGTCCCACAATGAATCCTCAAGGCCAACACGGGCGTTGCTGCCCATGGACAGGCCCATGGTCGCCAGCGGAATCTGCCCACGCCCGGCACCGAGGATCGACCACACGTAGTCGTCGCCAAACAGGCGGTCGGCGGTGCGCCGCATGTGCGCCAGGTCTTCCGGGTGCGCGCCGATGCCGCCGCGCAGGCCGAACACCGACTGGATAAACAACGGCGGCTTGAGCAGCCCGCGCTCCAGGAAGTGGGCGGCGGTATAGAGATGGCCGATGTCGTAGCACTCGATTTCAAAGCGGGTGCGGTTCTCGGCGCAGGCATTGAGGATGTGGGTAATGTCGCGGAAGGTGTTGCGAAAGATCCGGTCGTCGCTCTCCTCCAGGTAAGGCCGCTCCCAGTCGTGCTGGAATTCAGTAAAGCGGTTAAGCATTTCGTACAGGCCGAAGTTCATCGACCCCATGTTCAGCGAAGCCAGTTCCGGTTTGAACTGCATCACCGGTTGCAGGCGTTCTTCCACTCCCATGGTCGGCGCGCCGCCGGTGGTGATGTTGATCACCACGTCGCTGGCCGCCTTGATCTGCGGCAGGAATTCGGCGAACAGCGCCGGGTCTTGGCTGGGGCGACCGTCAAGCGGGTCACGGGCGTGCAGGTGCACAATCGCCGCGCCGGCTTCGGCAGCGCCGATGGCGGCGTCGGCAATTTCCTGAGCGGTAATGGGCAAGTGCGGTGACATCGACGGCGTATGAATGGCACCGGTCACGGCGCAGGTGATGATGACAGGACGATTTTTGGACATGACGATTCTCCGACTTTTATTCTTATGAAAAAAATCCTGGGTACAGCGCGCTGTGTTCTTCCTTGGCCTACAGGTACTCGACGTTACCGTCGACACTGATCGCCTGGCCGGTCACGTTGCGGGCGGCGGGCGAACAGAGGAACAAGGCCATGGCTGCCACGTCTTCGGCGGTGACCATGCGCTTGAGGGAAATTTTGTTGAGGTATTCCTGGCGCATCTCGGCTTCGGGCACGCCAACCTGTTCAGCGCGGGCGCGGATCACGCCGTCCATGCGCGGGCCTTCGACAATCCCGGGCAGCAAGGCGTTGACGCGGATGTCGCTTTCGCCCAGCTCCGAGGCCAGGGATTTCATCAGGCCGACGATGGCCCATTTGGTCGCCGCATAAGGGGTACGCCATGCGTAGCCAAGCCGCCCGGCCACCGAGGCGATATGCAGCAAATGGCCGTGGGACGATTCCTTGAGCATCGGCACCGCGTGGTGGGCGAAGCGGTATTGCGCAGTGAGATTGATGTTAATCGTGGCCTGCCATTCGGCGTCGCTGATCGCGTCGATGCCGCCGGTAGGCCCGGCGATACCGGCATTGTTGACCAACACATCCAGACCACCAAAGTGCTCGTGCTGCACCTTGAACACCGCCTCGATCTGCGCGGCATCGCTGACATCGGCGCGGGTAGCGACGGAGCCCGGGTACTTATCGCGAAACGCCGCCAGGGCCGGCTCGCTCACATCACACACATGCACCTGGGCGCCGGCTTCCAGATACGCCGCGGCCAACACTTCGCCAATGCCGGCAGCCCCGCCGGAAATCAACACACGTAACCCGGGATAAGGCTGCAGCCGTTGTAGGACACTCATGCACGTTTACCTCCTGAAACAGACGACCGCGCGCGGTCGTTCTTGACGAGCAGGCGCGCCAGGGAGTCGGCGGCCTGCATGATGTCATCGGTCACCGCTGCCCGTGCGCCGGCGCCATCGCGGGCGGCCAGGGCGTCGACGATGCGCGTATGCGCCTCCATCGAGCGTTGCAGGTGGGCTTTATCCGGTGCGACCAGGGCAAAACACGGGCCCATGTGCAGCCAGAAGTTTTCCACCGCAGCCATGGTCAGTTCGGCCTGGGCCACCGCATAAATGCGCCGGTGAAAGGCGAAGTTGGTCCACAGGTAACGGGACACGTCGACCTCATCGGCGGCGTGTTGCATCTGGCGGCACAGGTCGGTGATTTCATCCAGGTCATGTTTCTGCAGGAGCAGCACGGCCTTTTCCGCCAGCAAACCTTCAAGCGCCACTCGCGTATCACGAATTTCACGCAGGCGTTCGACCGTCATCAGGCGTACCCGCAGACGGGAGGTTTCGGTGACTTCAAAGGCGTTTTCGGCGCTCAGGCGTTGCAGCGCTTCGCGTACCGGCATGGGGCTGGAACCCAGGGCTTCGGCGAGTCCGCGGATGGTGAGTTTCTGGCCGGGTTGAAAGCGGCCACTCATCAGCGCTTCGCGGATCTGGCGGTAGACCTGGTCTTGCAAGGTATCGCGAGACACCTGGCGCAGGGTGGGCAGGAGCAGCGGTCCATCGGACATGAGGTAAAACCTGTGTTGTGGTTCTTATGGCCTCAATATGTGATCACAAATCAAATATGTCAAATAGTTTCCCTTTGAAAGGGTATACATAGGAGCGAGCTTGCTCGCGAAAAACCTGAGAACGCCGCGTTCTTCTGGTTTCCCGCGTCATCGTTAACGACCTTCGCGGGCAAGCCCGCTCCCACAGGGGTACGCGCAAGTTTCAACGATCAGGTCGGCTATAAGGCCGCCTCGCTGTGTTTTTGATCTTAAGCGCCCCGTTAAACCACGCTGGCCGGAATTCGACAGGGATTTGGGGGGTAAACCGGCAGGGATGCCGGTTTACCCCCCAAATCCATGGTGGATTACGGGCACACCGAGCCTGGGCGAGGTGCCGAGTGGTGGGGCAGTTCACGTAAGGGCGGAACCTATAGTGGCCGTTACCTAAATAACGGATATGTACTCGATCAAAGTCCAACATCTTGGTCGGCCCTGAGGCCGCCATCGGGGTAAGCCCCTTCCCACATTTCCTTACCGCGTTGTTAATGGGGTTCAGGGCTTGAGCGGACGCTCCTGGTCTCGCTCTGAAAGCTCCGTTCCATCATCGGGGTGCTTCCAGGTCTGCGGTTTTTCTTCCTCCCGCTGCCGGGGCTGTTCGTGCGCTTGATCCTCCGGTCTTTTCTGTTCGTTACTCATTCCCACCTACCTCCGTTCGATTGGTCACACCTGCAGCATAGAACAGGCAGGTTTTTTTGAACGGAGCACGCCAATTGATAGCCCACACACATTAATCCATCCAAATTTGTCACTTATCATTTCTAAATGTGTCAGCCACTATCCCCAGTCTTAAGCGAAACAAGCACTTTAAAAAGAACGCTGGAGACACAAAACCATGACTAGCCCTTCCCGGCCCGACGCTGCCCGCTCGAAAATCGGTGCGGTATTCCGCGTGACTTCGGGCAACTTCCTCGAACAGTTCGACTTCTTCCTGTTCGGTTTCTACGCCACCTATATCGCTGCCGCGTTCTTCCCGGCCGCTAATGAGTTTGCGTCATTAATGATGACCTTTGCCGTGTTCGGCGCGGGTTTCCTGATGCGTCCACTGGGCGCGATCATTCTCGGTGCCTATATCGATGACGTGGGCCGTCGCAAAGGCTTGATCGTGACCTTGTCGATCATGGCCAGCGGTACGCTGTTGATCGTGCTGGTGCCGAGCTATCAAACCATTGGCCTGTGGGCACCGCTGCTGGTGCTGTTGGGCCGCCTGCTGCAAGGCTTCTCAGCCGGTGCGGAGCTGGGTGGCGTGTCGGTGTACCTGTCCGAAATGGCCACTCCGGGCCGCAAGGGTTTCTACACCAGCTGGCAGTCGGGCAGCCAACAGATTTCCATCGTGGTCGCAGCCGCCCTCGGCTATGGCCTGAACGTTTGGATGGAACCGGCGGTGGTGGCCGATTGGGGTTGGCGTATTCCGTTTGCCGTCGGTTGCGTGATCATTCCGTTTATCTTTGTGCTGCGTCGCAATCTGGAGGAGACCGAAGAGTTCGCCAACCGCAAGCATCGTCCGACCATGCGTGAAGTGATGGCGACCCTGGTGAAGAACTGGACCGTGGTCATCGGCGGCATGTTGATGGTGGCCATGACCACCACCGCGTTCTACTTGATCACCGTATATGCACCGACCTTCGGCAAGACCGTGCTGCAACTGAGCACTTCCGATGCCCTGTTGGTGACCTTGCTGGTGGCAGTGTCTAACTTTTTCTGGCTGCCGATCGGCGGTATCTTGAGCGACCGTTTTGGCCGCAAACCGGTGCTGATCGCCATGACGGTGCTCACCGTGCTTACCGCTTATCCAGCGCTGTCCTACGTGGTCAACGCGCCTAGCTTTGCCCATATGCTGGAAACCCTGCTGTGGTTCTCCTTCCTCTACGGCCTGTACAACGGCGCCATGATCCCGGCGCTGACCGAAATCATGCCGGTGGAAGTGCGCGTAGCAGGTTTCTCCCTGGCCTATAGCCTGGCAACCGCGGTCTTCGGTGGCTTCACGCCAGCGATTTCCACCTGGTTTATTCACATCACCGAAGACAAGGCCTCGCCGGCCTACTGGATGATGTTCGCCGCGCTGTGCGCCCTGTGCTCGACCCTGGCGCTGTATCGCCGGGCTAATACTCGCGGGCAGGTCATGCAGGGGGCCGTTTGATGAAGACTCTACTCAAAACCCTGGCGGCATTCGCCCTTGGCGCCCTGACGCTGGCGGCCCAGGCCGAAGAACTCAAGGTAATGACCTCTGGTGGCTTCACCGCTGCCTACAAGTTGCTCGGCCCGCAATACGCCAAGCAAAGCGGTGACACCCTCGACACCATCCTCGGCCCCTCCATGGGCAAGGCGCCGGAAGCGATTCCCAACCGCCTGGCTCGTGGCGAACATGCCGATGTGGTGATCATGGTCGGCTACGCACTGGACGAACTGATCAAACAGGGCAAGGTCGACCCCGCGTCCCGCGTGGAACTGGCCGATTCGCGGATTGGGCTGGTGGTGAAAGAAGGCGCGGCAAAACCTGCGATCAATACCGATGCCGAACTCAAGGCCGTGCTGAGCAAGGCTAAATCCGTGGCGTATTCGGACAGTGCCAGCGGTGTGTATGTCGAGAAGGAGCTGTTCAAGAAACTCGGCATGCCGGCCAAGGGCACCATGATCGAGCGCGTACCGGTGGGCGAACAGGTGGCCAAGGGTGACTACGAAGTCGGTTTGCAACAGGTGGCTGAATTGTTGCCGGTCAAGGGTGTGACGTTTGTCGGCAAGATCCCGGAAGACGTGCAATCGGTGACACGCTTTGCGGCGGGCATTCCGGTCAACGCCGAACACCCCGACGAGGCCAAGGCGCTGCTGCAGTTCATGGCCTCGCCGCAAGCTCAACCGGTGGTGCAATCCACCGGCCTGGACTCGGTATCACGCTGACCGAAACGGCATCTCCCGCACCAATCGCTCCAACTCCAGCGCCGCTGGCGGCAATGTCCGCCCGCGGCGCTTGATCAAGCCTACGTTGCGCATCACCTGAGGCTCTACCAGGGGCACACTCACCAGAATCGGGTGTTCGCACGCCGGCATCGCAATCGACGGCACCATCGCCACGCCCAATCCCGCCTCCACCAGCCCGATCATCGTCGTCACGTGGTGAGTCTCGCAGATACTCGGCTTTTTCACGCGCACGCCACGCAGGGCCTGGTCGAGCAGGAAACGGTTGCCCGAGGTTTTGTCCACGGTGATGTAGTCGTGTTCGTAGGCTTCGGTCCACGTCACGCTCTCACGTGCGGCCAGCGGATGGTCACGACGACAGGCGAGCACATAACGCTCCTGCAGCAATAGCTCGAACTCCACTTCATCGGCCAGACTGCCGCTGAAACTCACACCAAAATCCGCTTCGCCACTGGCCACCGCATTGCTCACCTCACCAGCACTGGCATCCAGCACCCGCAGGCGAATCTTCGGATACAGCTTGTGGAATTCGGAGATCACATGGGGCATGAAGTAATACGCGGTGGATGGCACACAGGCGATGGTGACATTGCCCATGCGCGTCGACGCGACATTACTGATGCCCATCAGGGCGATGTCCAGATCATCGAGCATGCGCTCCACCTGGGGCAAGAATGCACGACCGACCATGGTCAGGCTGACCCGCCGTGTGGTGCGTTCGAACAGCTTTACATCCAGGGCGGATTCAAGCTTCTCGATACGCCGGCTGAGGGCCGGCTGCGAGATACGGATGGCCTCGGCGGCGCCACGGAAACTGCCCTTGTCTACCACGGCGCGGAAGGCTTGGAGGTCGTTGAGGTCGAAATTGATGATCACGGGAGGCGGGCCAAAGTGGTCGGGGTGACGAGCATTATCGTATGGGAACCGATGGGATGCCATGCGAGTCGGGAAGGCTCTACCGAGATAATCCTGTTACAGATATCAAGTCATACATTTGAGCAGCTTATCGGCCACCCACGGCCACGCGATCGCCAAAACGGGTCAATACTTGCGGCCTGACCCACACAACTGGAGACGCGGCACCCCATGCAAACCTACCCCTTCTGGATGGACGACGAGACGCCGGAGATCGGCATTGATCAGTTGCTTCTTGCATCGCGCCAATGGTCAAGTAGGATTGAATCCTACTCACTTCTGGCGGACATCCCAATGCGCTCAACCCAGCAAATGAGCATCACTTTGCCCCTTGAAATGGCGGCCCTGGTCAAAGCCAAGGTGGCTGCCGGCGAATATGCCAGCGAAAGCGAAGTGATTCGCGACGGATTGCGGGTGCTGCTGGCACGTGACCGTGCCATGGAAGATTGGCTGAGGGACGAAGTCATCCCGGCAGCGACCGCTCTTGAGGCACAGCCTGAGCTCGGGTTATCTGCAGAACAGGTTCGCGAACATATGGCAGCCAGGCGTCAGCGCAAAGGCATCGGGAACGCGTGAGCTACTCGGTGGTTTTTTCGCCTGAAGTCCTGACGCAACTCGATGCCCTGGAGGATTACATCTGCGATGCCAGCTCCCCCTTGGTAGCGACGCGGTTTATCGACAAACTCGTCAGCTACTGTGAAAGCCTCGCCCTGTTCCCCTTGCGTGGCACGCGCCGTGACGACCTGCTTACCGACTTACGCATCACGCATTATCGTCGCAGCACCATCATCGCGTTCAGGGTGAGCCCTGATTGCGAAACGGTGTCGATAGTGGGGGTATTTTATGGCGGGCAAAACTACACGGCGCTGTTCCAAGGTGAGGGGAACGACTGCTCATTGATAGATGAAAAGCCTGCTGAAAACTGATCGGCAGGCTTTTAGCGCTTAATCGACTGATAGTTTCTCCCAAGCCGCTGGCGCACTGAAAAACGCCTGCGCGTTGCTATCCAGTGTCTCAAGGTGATACCCCCCCTCCTGCACGATCAAGCACGGCAACCCCAGCCCTCGAATGCACTGCCCCAGCCGCGCAAATCCTTCCCGCGTCACCGCGACCTTGCTTTGCGGGTCCAGCTCGTAAATATCGAAGCCCAGTGACAACACCAGCACATCCGCCGAAAAGCCCTTCACCGCTGCCAGGGCCAATTCCAGCTTTTCGAAAAACAGCGCTTCGCTGGCACCGTGGGGCATGGGCAGGTTGAGGTTGAATCCTAAGCCTGGGCCATCGCCTTTTTCTTCGGCAAAGCCCGCCACCCCGGGATAGAAGTTGGTCGGATCGCCATGGATCGACGTGTAGAGCACGTCATCGCGCTGGTAGAAAATCTCCTGGATGCCTTGACCGTGGTGCATGTCGGTATCGAGTACCGCGACGCGCTGGAAGCCTTGACGCAACGCCTGCGCAGCCACCGCCGCATTATTGATGTAACAGAAGCCGCCCGCCGCATCGAAGCGGGCGTGATGACCCGGTGGGCGGCACAAGGCGTAGGCGGCAGGTGCGCCATCGAGGATCGCCTGGGCAGCGGCAACCGCGCTCTGGGCTGACCAATACGCCGAGCGCCAAGTCAGCTCACCGATCGGGCAGCTGCCATCGGCCAGATAACGTGCCGCCTGGGCAAGAATGCCGCGCAGGGCGTTGGGCTCGCGTACGAAGATGTTGGACATGACTTCGTCGCCCCAGTCTTCGGGAATTTCCTTCCAGCGCTGGTGGGCCTCTTGGAGAAAATCCAGGTATGCCGCGCCGTGTACGGCGAGCAGCGGCGCCATGCCGTAGTCGACCGGTTGCTGGATATCAAAGCCCAGGGTTCGCGCAGCCAGCAGCAGGTTGCGCGCACGCTCGGGGACCTCCTGAGGCGTGCGCATCTGGCCACGAGAGTAGTAGCTGCGTGGGTGATGCAACAGTTGTTCGGGGTGAAAGAATGTACGCATAAGAATATTCCTTACTGAACCCGGCCGGCGCGTTTCAACACGGCGTTGAGCAATACATCAGTGCCCTGGCGCACGTCTTCAGGCAAGACGTCTTCGGCTTCGTTGTGGCTCAGGCCACCGACGCAGGGGATGAAGATCATCGCGGTCGGGCAATAGCGCGCCAGGTGGATGGCATCGTGGCCGGCGCCGCTGATGATGGCCTGCTGGCTGTAGCCCAGAGCGTCTACCGACGCTTGTACGCAGGCCACGCATTGCGCGTCGAACGGCGTGGCCGGGCTGATCCAGTGCGGTGTGATGGTCACGCTCAGGCCACGGTTGTCGGCTATCGCCTGCAGGCGTGCGCGCACTTGCTGCTCCATGGCGTCGATATCGGCGTCGCGGTGATGGCGCAGATCGACAGTGAAGTCGAGCACACCAGGGATGGTGTTGCGCGACGACTTGACGATGCTCAACTCACCCACGGTGGTCAGGCCATGCGGGGCAAAATCGGCGGCGAGGTTTTCCAGGGCCTGGATCATTTTTGCGGCGCCGTACAACGCGTCTTTGCGTAGCGCCATCGGCGTGGTGCCCGCATGGGCTGCCATGCCTTCGACTCGCACATCGAGCCAACGAATCGCCTGGCCGCCGGTCACCACGCCGATAGTTTTGCCGTTGTCTTCCAGGATCGGGCCTTGCTCGATATGCGCTTCAAAATACGCGTCCACCGCCCCACCCAATGCACGCTCACCGTTATAGCCGGTGGTGCGCAACGCCTCGGCCACGCTGATGCCATCACCGTCGGTGGTCGCCAGCGCCTTGTCCAGCGCCAGGGTGCCAGTGAAGACCGCCGAGCCCAGCATCGCCGGGGTGAAACGTGCGCCTTCTTCGTTGGTCCACACCGCGATTTCCAGGGGCTTGTGCGTCTGGACGCCGTAGTCGTCGAGGCTGCGGATCACCTCCAGCCCCGCCAATACGCCGTATACGCCATCGAAGCGCCCGCCTTCGGGCTGGGTATCTAGATGGCTGCCGATCATCACCGGGGCGGCGTTATTGTCGGTACCCGCGCGACGGGCGAACAGGTTACCGATGGCATCCACGCTCAACGTCAGGCCAGCGGCTTTACACCAGTGACTGAACAGCTCGCGGCCGGCCTTGTCTTCGGCGCTCAATGCCAGGCGGCAGCTGCCACCGCGTGCGGTCGCGCCGATCTCGGCCATGGCCATCAGGCTGGCCCACAGGCGCTGGCCATTAATCTTCAACATTGCTGACTTCCTCAACTGTGTGCCATTTCCAGGCGGTGGGCCGTGGCATGGCGGCGGGACAAGGCCAGCACGCACACCAAGGAGACCGCCGCGATCACGCTGTAAAACACTGCCATCGGCCACCATTGACCTTGGTACTGATGGGCCAGCCAGGTGCCGATCAACGGTGTCAGGCCACCGGCCAATGCGCCGCATACCTGATAAGCCAGGGAGATCGCGGTGTAGCGCACGCGGGTTTCAAACAGGCCGCTGACAAAACCTGCGATGACTGCGTAGAACGACGCCATGCACACCACCGCCAGGGCAATGCCGAGGACGATCAAGGGCGCCTGGCCGCTGCTGACCAACACGAACATCGGGTACGGCGAGGCCATTGCCAGCACGCACATGGCGCACAGAAACCGCGTAGCGCCGACCTTCTCCGCCACCCAGGCGGCCAGTGGCTGAACGCAGAACTGGATGATGGCGACGAAGAACAGGCATTCCAGAATCAGCGAGCGCGGCAGGCTCAGTTGTTGAGTGCTGTAGGCAATCATGAAGGTGTTGGTGAAATACACGCCGGCAATGCCCAGGGTGTTGGCGCCAATGCACAACAACAGTGGGCGCCAAGCGGTTTTCAGCACTTGCAGTACGGGGGCTTGGTCCTTTTTAATGGCGCGGGCCTTTTCCGCCAGGGTTTTGTCTTCTAGGAACTCCGGCGACTCGTTCACACCCAAGCGAATCGCCAGGCCAACGACCAACAACAAGGCGCTGGCCAGAAATGGCAGACGCCAGCCCCAACTGAGCAGGTCTTCTTCGGGCAAACGGGTCACCGCACTGAACGCCAGCAGGGAAAGGATCAAACCCGCCGGGCTACCCAACTGCGCGAAGGACGCAAAGAAATTACGCCGCCCCTTTGGCGCATGCTCGCCAGCCATCAACACCGCCCCGCCCCACTCGCCACCCACCGCAATGCCCTGCACCACTCGCAACAGAATCAGCAGCACCGGCGCAGCAGCACCGATCTGTGCATAGGTCGGCAACAGGCCAATGCACACCGTGACCACGCCCATCATGACCAGGGTGATCACCAGGGATTTTTTGCGGCCGATACGGTCACCGATATGGCCGAACACGATGCCGCCCAATGGCCGGGCGAAAAAACCCACGGCGAAGGTGCCGAACGCAGCCATGGTGCTGAACAGCTTATCGTCGGAGGGGAAAAACAGCTGACCGAACACCAGCGCCGCAGCGGTGGCATAGATGTAAAAGTCGTACCACTCGATCATGGTGCCGATAAAAGCGGCGGCCGCGGCACGGCGAGGCTGCGGCGAAGCGGAAGGCTTCATGGGGCTGGCTCCTTTGGTTATTTTTTTGGCAGGAGAAGGTCGAACCGGTGCGCTCTGGTGGCGCTTGTTAAGACCGATTTTTCGGCTCCAGGCTATGATTAGTCAATTTTCTATTTATTATCTTGATTATAAATCCTGCTTATTATCGAGCGATGCCATGCCCGAATCCCGTCGCGATATTCATCCGCTGCTCAACGACCGCCTGGACTGGAACCTGCTGCGCACCTTCCGCGTGATCGGCCAGGAACTGAGCATCAGCCGCGCCGCCGCGCGCCTGCACCTGACGCAACCCGCCGTCAGCCAGGCGCTCAAGCGCCTGGAAGAGCAACTCGACTGCCAACTCATCGTGCGCCGTGGCCCGCGCTTCGTGCTCACCGAGGCGGGTGAACATATCTTCGCGATTGCCGGTGAGATGTATGGCCAGGTGTCGCAGATGAGCAACGCCCTGCAAAAGCCCGGTGATGAGGTGATCGGCAAGGTGCGCTTGCTGATGATCAGCCGCATCAACTCAGACACCTTCGATGACTTTCTCGCAGGTTTTCATCGCGAACATCCGCGGGTCGATCTGGAAGTCGAAGTGATGCGCAGCTCCGACATCGTCGCCGCCCTGCTGGAAAAAACCGCGTCCCTGGGGCTCAGTCTCAATCGTCGACCCCAGCCACGCCTGGAACAGCACCTGTTTCTGCGTCAGCGCTACGCGTTTTTTTGTGGAAAACACCATCCATTGTTTGGGCGCAAAGGCCTGGCCGAGGGGGATTTGCAGTCGGAAAACTTTGTAAGTTTTACCAGCGACCAGATTGGCGGAATGCTCTCGCCGCTGACGATTTTCCGCGATCAGCAAGGGTTCAGCGGGCGGATCGTGGCGTCATCTTCCAGCCTGGAAGAAGTGCGCCGTTTGGTGATTGCCGGGTTTGGCTTGGGGTGTTTGCCCATTCATGTGGTGGCGGACGATGTGAAGAACGGGCTGTTGTGGCGGTTGCCGCCAGATGAGGGAATTGCGGATGTGGATATTCACTTGCTGTGGAACCGGGAGCAGAAGATGAGCCGGGCGGAGGGGGTGTTTATTGAGTGTCTTTTGGGTCGGTTGGCGGACCAATAATTGGCAACATTCGAGTGCGTCAAAAAGCAGTTACAACTCACTGGATGCACGCAGAAGCACGCACGGCTAGGATTGCAGCGAACTAAGCCAATGGCGTACATTAGCGATGATTTTCATAGAGACATCAGTCTTCACCCGTCGCGTTAAGGAGTTGATCGACGAGGATGCCTACATGGCTTTTCAGAACGTACTTGTCGTGAATCCTTCTGCCGGCGATGTGGTCGAAGGTACGGGTGGAGTCCGCAAGATACGAATAGCAGCCAAGAACCATGGTAAACGAGGCGGGGCGCGCGTGATCTACTACCACTTCGTCTCGGCATCACAGATTGTTCTACTGATGATCTATCCCAAAAATGGACAGCAGGACTTGACCGCCGACGAGCGCAAGTCACTGAAGGCTGCGATTGAGCACTGGAGATAGCGATGAGCAGATTTTTTGATGAACTGATGGAAAGCGTTCAAGAGATGAACGAGATCCTGCGCGGAGAACGCGAACCTTCTCGTGAATTCCATGTTGATTCAATGCGAGTCAAAGAGATCCGTAAGGCGACAGGGCTGACCCAGGCCAAATTCGCAGCGCTGATTGATGTGCAACTTGGCACGTTACGTAACTGGGAGCAGGGTCGTCGTGAACCTACCGGACCAGCAAAGGCATTGTTAAAAGCTATCCATAATGACCCAGTCCATGTACTGAATGCGTTGGCTAGCTAAAAATAACACTCTGCCACTGCACCTTATACATCGTCATAACAGGCAAAGCTCGGAGCTGACTCAGCTTTGGGTTTTTTTGTTTGTGCTGCTGAGTCGGGCTCTTTGAACCTCACATCGATAGCACTGATGATTACTATCGAAACGAGCGCCTGACCGATTGCCAGCACTGATTTCTATAATCACTCCAAATTCCCTCCCCGCCTGGCTTCAGGCGAAAAGTCTCCCGGAACCCAATCCCATGCCAAGCGCGAGCCAGGCCCCTAGCGGGCTTCCCGAACATAATCAACAAAGCCTCAAACAGCAGTGGCTGGCGATTCTTTCGGTCGCTGTGGGTGCCTTCGCCCTGGTGACCAGTGAATTCCTGCCGGTGGGCGTACTCAACGACGTCGCCAGCGACCTGGGCATCAGTGCCGGTCACGCCGGATTGATGGTGACATTGCCCGGCATCATGGCCGCCCTCGCCGCGCCGTTTCTGTCGGTCAGCATTGGCGCCATGGACCGTCGTTATCTGCTGATTGGCCTGACACTGGTGATGATCATCGCCAACTCGGTGGTGGCCTTTGCCACCGATTTCAGCCTGCTGCTGTTCGGCCGCGTATTGCTCGGCATCAGTATCGGCGGCTTCTGGGCCACGGCCATTGCCCTCAGCGGGCGGCTGGCGCCCAAAGGCGTTGGGGTTGCGAAAGCCACCTCGATCATCATGATGGGCGTGACCCTGGCCACCGTTCTGGGCGTGCCTGTGGGTACCTGGCTCAGCGGCCTGATGGGCTGGCGCATGACCTTTCTGGTCACGGCGTTGGTGGGCATTCCGGTGCTGCTGGCGCAGATCTTTCTGCTGCCGCGACTCACCCCCGAGAAAGCCATTCAGATCCGTGACCTGCCGGCTTTGTTTATCAACCCACAAGCACGGGTCGGGTTGATCGCCGTGCTGCTGATCGGCCTGGCACACTTTGCCGCGTACACCTATGTCGCACCGTTTTTCAAACACAGTTCCGGCTTTGACGGCCCAACAATCGGCTCACTGTTGTTGCTGTATGGCGTGGCAGGGGTGCTGGGCAATATCTTCGCCGGCTTTGCCGCCAACCGCAGCGTACGCAACACCCTGTTGCTGGTCGCGCTGATGATCGGCACCAGCACCGCGCTGTTCCCCTACTTCGCCACCGGCATGACCGGCGCGGCGATGTTGATCGCCCTCTGGGGCTTCGCCTTCGGAGCTTTCCCGGCCTGCGCCAGTATCTGGATGTTTGTCGTCGCCCCCAAGGACGTGGAACGGGGCATGCCGCTGTTCGTCGCGCTGTTCCAGGTGATCATTGCCTTGGGCTCGTTCTTTGGAGGGCGCATTGTCGACCAACTGGGCAGCTCGGTGTTGTTGAGCCTGGCCACGGTGTTGGTGGGGTTCGGGTTTGCGACCGTGCTGGTGTTGGGGCGCAAGGTCAGTAATAACCTGGTGGCACAGCCTGCCTGACCGGACTGCATCCGCAAAAAAGCCTGCTGAGCGCTGAGTTCAGCAGGCTTTTTTTCGTTTCAGGGGGCAGGTATTTATTTGGCCGTGGGGAAATCACGCTCGAGAACGGCATCCACCAACATCTGCGCGTTTTCGATCAATTGAGCCAGAGCCATGATCACGGGCGACTGCGTGCTGTCCGGATCTTCGGCGCATTGATAGGCAGTTTGAAGGGCGGATGAGAGGATTTCGGTGGCGTTGGTGAGGGCTTCTTCGGTGCCGACATCTGCACCTACATGGAATATTTTCCGAGGGGGAAACGCGGAATCAGAATCGAGATTGCTCATTGTGTAGCTCCTGTATGCAATGGGAGCTGCCACATCCCGCTGTCAAACAAGATCAGGTGGCAGCTATGCGCGGGTTGACAGACCGGTATACAGGACCCGGCGCACCCGAAGATGCCCCACGCACAGCCGCCATAAAACGACGTCACAGCAGAAAAGCCTGTAATCGCATGGAGGTCGTACACCTGTAAATCAGTCTGTCAAAACCGGTCGCCATGAGGGCGACGGCGGAAGGTTAGCGCCCTACCCCAGCCAACGCAACCCTGCTCGAAAACTGCCGAACCTGCATAGCGTAAGCACCTGTTTCGGAAAAGCTTGGTAACCAGAATCCCCATCAGGAACCTTGTGTGCATAAGCCTGCGAGCTAGTCTCAAAAAGGTCGCCGCCGTGGCGACACACTGTCAAGGGTGCTGATATGCCAACGAGATATCGCGATGCGGTCACAGGTGAATACGTAACCGAGCAAGAGGCGAAGAAAAGACCAAGGGAAACGGTAAAGGAAACTGATAAAAAGCGCCCGGCAAAGCCGAAGGCCAGAAGTAGGATCAACAGATGAGCGGATTTTGGAAAAATCAGATAACCGTTCAGGCGCAGCAGTGCCATTGGTCAGTCTGAATAAACCTTCTGAAGGTTGCGTGTCTCAACCGGAAGGTAAAGGATTGTAGGGTGAGCGACGTTCGAGGCATTCGTCTGATTCGAGGCATTCTTCAGTTTGCAGGTTTTCGGCTATATTTCACTTTCGGTTCAGCCCTCGCCCTCGCTTTAGTTGTTCCCTCCACGCTCTTCTCGTGCGCAGTTAACCAAGGTTGGTATTTATGAAGTCTGCCCCCCCGCGGTCCCCTAACGTTCCGCAACGCAAGGATCTGATCCCCAGCAATTTGGACTTTCCGGTGGTGGGTATCGGCGCGTCGGCGGGCGGGCTGCAAGCAGTAAAGGCGTTTTTTGAGCACATGCCCAAAGACTGCGGCATGGCATTTGTAGTGATCCTGCACCTGTCCCCCGATCATCAAAGCGTGGCGGACAAAATTATTCAGGAGTCGACGCGAATACCGGTGTCACAGGTCAATAGCACGACGCCCATCGAAAAGAATCATGTGTATGTCATCTCACCGGCCCACCATTTGAAGATGAATGACGGCTATTTAGCGGTGTCCCCATCAACCCGCGAGGGCGGCTCGCACATAGCCATCGACCTGTTCTTTCGGGATTTGGCAGACGCGCATAAAGAGCGAGCGTTTTGCCTGATTCTGTCTGGGACCGGCTCAGACGGCGCGGTGGGCCTTTCTCGGATAAAAGAGCAAGGCGGCGTTACCTTGGTGCAAACACCGCAAGATGCAGAATTTGACGGCATGCCCCTTGCGGCGATGGAAACCCAGATGGTTGACCTGATACTTCCTGTGGTGGAAATGCCGCAAAAACTGCTTGAGCTGTGGCGCAACGCCCAATCAATCATCCTGCCCACCGCCAATGACCCTGAGATCAACACCATTGCACCCACAACCGAGCGCGATGCTGCAATGGCGGAGCAGTTGTTGCTGGATATCCTGATCCAACTACGGGCCAGTACCGGGTACGACTTTAAGCATTACAAGCGGGCCACGGTGTTGCGCCGTATCGAGCGGCGCTTGCAAGTGACCGCGCAGCCGGACCTGGCGGCCTATTACAACTTCCTCCAGCTACATCCGGAAGAAACCAAGGCCTTACTCGGTGACATGCTGATCGGCGTGACCAACTTCTTCCGCGACCGCGAGGCCTTTGAAGCGCTTGAACGTGACGTGATACCTAATCTGGTGAAGTCACTCGAAGACAGCGTGCCGCACCGTGAGGAGGTGCGTATCTGGTCAGCCGGCTGCTCCACTGGCGAAGAGGCCTACAGCCTCGCGATGTTGGTGGCCGAGCAGTTGGCGCTGGACGCCAGCGGCGCGAAGATGCAGGTGTTTGCCACTGATATTGACGAGCGCGCAATCACCCGCGGCCGTAACGGTGTGTATCCCGAGGCGATCATCACCGACGTACCGCCGCCGCGCCTGCGCCAGTACTTTACCAAAGAGAAAAACCAGCATTATCGGGTGCGCAAGGAAATCCGCGAAAAGGTCTTGTTCGCCAAACACAGCTTGCTGGCTGATCCGCCGTTCTCGCAGATCGACCTGATCGTGTGCCGCAACCTGTTGATCTACCTGGACCGCGATGTGCAGCGCGACATCCTGCAGATGTTCCACTTTGCGCTGCGCCCCGGCGGCTATCTGTTTCTCGGTTCCTCAGAATCGGCCGACGGCTGCCTGGACCTGTTTGTGCCGGTAGACAAACGAAACCGCATTTTTCGAGTGCGTGCCGGCTCCTCGGCGATGCGCCGCGCGCCAACCATGCCGCGAGGCGGCTATTTGCGCCCCAGCTCCGCGTCGATTACGACTGAGATCACGGCGCCCAGCAAAGTTTCGTTCGCGAATATCCATCTGCGCGCCCTGGAAAAAGCCGCGCCGCCCAGCGTGATCGTCGATATCCACGCCGACATCCTGCACATGAGCGAAGGTGCCGGGCGGTTCCTGCGCTATGTCGCCGGGGAAGTCACCCACAATCTGTTGGCCCTGGTTCATCCCGACCTGCGCCTCGACATCCGCACCACACTCTTTCAGGTCCAGCAATCGAATATGCCTGTGACCTCCCGCAAGGTACGCGTCCAGCGCGAGCAGCGTCCGTTCATGGTGGATATTACCGCCTGCCCCTATCGCGATGACGCAACCGAAAGCGACTACGTGCTGGTGATCTTCCAGGAAAGCGAAATCGATCCACAACAGGCCGATACCACGCTTGTCAGCCATGCTGAGAACGCCATCCTGCGCAACCTGGAGCGCGAGCTGCAACGCACCAAGCTGCACTTGCAGGACACCATCGAACAATCGGAAGTCTCAAGCGAAGAGCTCAAGGCCTCCAACGAAGAAATGCAGGCGGTCAACGAAGAGTTGCGCTCGGCCACCGAGGAGCTGGAAACCAGCAAGGAAGAGCTGCAGTCGATCAATGAAGAGCTGTTGACCGTCAACTATGAACTCAAAACCAAGGTAGAAGAGACAGACAAGATCAATGACTACCTGACCAACCTGATCGCCTCCACCGACATCGCCACCGTATTCGTCGACCGCAATATGCGCATCCGGTGGTTCACGCCACGCGCCACCGATATTTTCAACATGCTCCCGGTGGACACTGGACGCTCGTTGATGGACATCACCCACCGCCTGGATTACCCGGCAATCACCGAAGACGCTACGACGGTGTTTGAGTCACTCAGCATGATCGAGCGGGAAATCAGCAGTAAGGACAACCGCTGGTACATCGCACGGTTGCTACCCTACCGCTCCAACGAGGATCACATCGATGGCACGGTGCTGACCTTCATCGATATCACCAAGCGGCGCCAGGCCGAGGAAGAGCTGCGCCTGGGCGAAGAGCGCATGCGTCTGGTGGCCGAGAGTACCCATGACTTTGCAATCATCATCCTTGATGACCACGGCGCCATCTCCGATTGGAACACGGGTGCAGAACTGATCTTCGGCTACACCAAGGACGAAGTGCTGGGTGCTTATTACGACTTGATTTTTTCACCGGAGGACCGCTCCTCCGGCGTGCCGGAGAGCGAACTGCGCGCAGCCCGCGAACATGGTCGCGGTGAAGATGAGCGCTGGCATGTGCGCAAGGATGGTAGTCGGTTCTATTGCAGCGGTGAGATCACGCAGCTCAAGAGCGACAGCTTGCAGGGCTACGTCAAGATCGCCCGCGACCTGACCGGCCACAAACGCACCCAGGATGAGCAGAGCCAGCGCCTGATGGAAACCCAGACGAAGAGCCATCTCAAGGACGAGTTTTTCGCCGTGATGTCGCACGAACTCAAACATCCACTGAACCTGATCCAACTGAACGCGGAGTTACTGCGTCGCTTGCCCGCTACCAAGGCGGCGGGCCCAGCGATCAAAGCCGTGAATACGATCTGCGAGGCTGTGTCCAGCCAGGCGCGGATTATTGACGACCTGCTGGATGTCGCCCGGGTGCGCACGGGCAAGCTCAAGCTGAAAAGACAACGGGTTGATCTGATTCGCACGCTGAGGGAGATCCATGGCGTAGTGCTCGCCGACGGGCATCGTCGTCAGGTGACGCT
This sequence comes from Pseudomonas libanensis, assembly GCF_001439685.1. GTDB lineage: Bacteria > Pseudomonadota > Gammaproteobacteria > Pseudomonadales > Pseudomonadaceae > Aquipseudomonas > Aquipseudomonas libanensis. Next base: position 14,171 of record NZ_JYLH01000011.1, on the reverse strand, counting down.
GCACATGCCTTCGGATCCTGCACCACTGATCGTCGACGCCGACCCAACGCGCATTGAGCAAGTGATCTGGAACCTGGTCAACAACGCCCTGAAATTCACCCCGGAGGGCGGTCAGGTGCAGTTGGTACTGAGCCGCTCGGAGGGGCGCGCCCAGTTGGACGTGATCGACAGTGGCATCGGCCTGGCAGATGACAGCCTGGAGAAGATCTTTGATCTGTTCGGGCAGGCAGAAAACCAGCATCAGACGCATCAACGCGAGGGCCTTGGCATAGGCTTGTCCTTGGTACGCCAACTGGTGGAAGCTCACGAAGGCTCCGTCAGTGTTCATTCCAGGGGGCTGGGTTTTGGCTGCACCTTCTCGATATGGCTGCCGCTGTGCGAACAACAGGATCATCTGCCACTTACTGACGCTGAGCAGGACGATAATGAACGCCTCCATGGCGTCAAGGTGTTGCTGGTGGATGACTCTGCCGAGGTGCTTGAAGTGCTGAACTTGTTGCTGGAGATGGAGGGCGCTCAGGTTAACGCCTTCAATGACCCGCAGACTGCGCTGGAAACAGCCCGCGATGCACAGTATGACTTGATCATTTCGGACATTGGCATGCCGAAAATGAATGGCCATGAGCTGATGCAGAAACTGCGCACGATAGGTCATCTGCGCCAGGTCCCCGCCATCGCCCTCACAGGTTACGGGGCCGGCAGTGACCAGAAAAAGGCGGCTGAGTCGGGCTTCACCACCCATTTGAGCAAACCGGTCGCCCACGAATCGTTGATTGGTCTTATCGAAAAATTGTGTTGTTTACGTCGTTAGTTGGGACTTCTCGGTAGGGATAAGGGGATTTCCCGTTCCGCTCAAGGAGCGGGGGCTTGCTCTGCAGATGGACGACCAATCATCAGAAGCGCCATTGCTCAAGAGCCGTCGGTGCCAGGCATCTACCGGATATTGGTTAGATGTCACCTATATACTTGGCATACAGCAGCCAAAATTCCGTGATGTAAGTTCAGTACTCGAACCGTACAAGAGTCTTTGGTTAAAGTATTTTCAACACTAAGCGAAGCGGCAACCAACGCCATTAATTTAACATCACTGCCGCCCCTCCTAGAGTAAAAACTTATACGAAGCGGCGCAAACACCGCGTAGCTGTACAAGTTTCTTCAGCCAAAGACCGTTCATCGTCCTTTTCAAAAAATCTCGAAACATTTCGACGGCCGCCCTTATCGGAAACTATGTCCGTTGCAATAAACGGGCGTAAGCGAAACCTCAATTACAGTTGGAGTAGCATTATGACGACCAGTAATAAAAACCCAGGTAATTTCGCCAACGATCACGAAAAAGCGTCCGAGGCGGGAAAGAAAGGCGGCCAGGCATCTGGCGGCAACTTTGCCAATGACCGTGAAAAGGCTTCGGAAGCTGGCCGTAAAGGTGGCCAGAATAGCCATGGCGGCGGCCGCAAGTAGTAACAGTGGGCACAAGGGGGCAGCAATGCTGCCCCTTCTCTTACTAGCAAAGGAGAACTAAGCATGCGTCCATCAGCAGACTATCAACGAAGCGTTTTACATCACAGGCCGAGCACGCAAGTGCGAATTGAAGCGGGGGCAAGCCTGCGCTCGAACACGTTACCGTGTTACGAACATCAGCGCGTCGTCGAACTGGCTGAAGCGACTGTCAACGCGTCGCAAACACCACCGCTGTGCGAAAGGCATTTGTAACCTGAGCAACCATCAGTATTTAAGTGCCTGTAGATCGAGATTAAAGATATATCACTGACATAACGACGAGATTACCGAAATGACTACTAACGACAAGCAAAATCAAATGAGCGTCAATGAAGCCGGTAAGAAAGGTGGCGAGGCAACTTCGGCTTCCCATGACAAAGAGTTCTATCAGGAGATCGGGAGCAAGGGTGGCCAAAACAGCGGCGGCAATTTCAAGAATGATCCCGAGCGCGCCGCCGAAGCCGGTAGCAAAGGCGGTCAGAACAGTGGCGGCAACTTTGCCAACGACCGTGAGAAAGCCTCGGAAGCTGGCCGTAAAGGCGGCCAGAACAGCCATGGTGGCGGACGCAACGGTTAATGCGCTTGATGCAGGGGAGCCATGCTCCCCTGCCTTGATGGACGGAGGACATCATGCCTTTACACGTCATTAACTTTACCGGGCCGGTCACAGCCTCTACCTGCAGCCAACTCATTGAAAAAGCCTCGTTGGCCGTTCAGCAAGAGGCTTCGGGTCTGGTAGTGAACATCGCCACTATGGGCGGCGAATGCAGCTACGGCTTTACCATGTACAACTTCCTGCTGGCGCTGCCGATCTCGGTGCACACCCACAACCTGGGCACCGTGGAGTCGATGGGCAATATCATCTTTCTGGCCGGTGAGCGCAGGACGGCGTGCAAGCACAGTAAATTTCTGTTTCATCCGTTTCATTGGCATGTGCAAGGCGCCGTCGACCATTCGCGCATGTCCGAATACGCCATGAGCCTTGACTACGACTTGCAGTTGTATGCACGCATCGTCGAAGAGCGTACCCAGGATGCAGGGGAAAAACTCGAAACAGAAAAGTACCTGATCGCGGCGCCGCGCATTCTCGACCCGCAACAAGCCATGACAGCCGGCTTGATCCATGGGATCGAACTACCGGTCATCAAGGCTGAGTTTGTAAGCAGCTTCATTCACTCCTAACGCTTTTGGAACAGGAGCACCACGATGGACGAAGAAACGATTCGACTCACCGCCTACCGTATTTGGGAGCAGCAAGGTAAGCCTGACGGTCAGGATTTTGTGCATTGGCTGCAAGCCAGGGAAGAACTGACGCCCGGGCAAAGAGATAGCTCTTCGGGCTCGATCGAAAACAATGTTACTCAGCCTGTATCGGTCCAATCAAAACGCCAGGCGGCACCCTCATCCACAACGCGAAAAGCACGCGGCAAAAAGCTCGAAGCTTGAGCAGACCAGATCAGGCGTGCGGACGCGTCCGTTGTGACACGTGCCGACAGTTTTCCGCACGCCTTCCCTTTGAAACTCCAATATTGGCGCTTTGATATCAATTAATCGCTTGTTTGAAACTCTTCCTTTTTTTTGTTGAAATCATTCACCTCATCATGGATTGTGAGTGAGTTTTTAATTCAGGGAGGAATCGAAGATGTCTGGTCTACAAGCGAACGGCCAGTGCGTCCAATGCAAACAGCCTTTGGAGCCGACGACGGACGAACCCTCCTATCTGGTGTCGACAGCCGCTGAGATGCTCTGCCCGCAATGCAGGCAACAGTATCTGGCGGACTTGATGATGGACGCACTTCAGCGCAGCGCCCTCAAGTTATGCATGCTGCGGGAACGTCGAAAAAACAGTAAGACTTAACTTAAGCCAGCACATATTTAAATGAACATAATTGTTAAAAACCATACTCATTCGGGTGGCGGTGGTACATAGGGCTGTGCAATAAACGGAATACTGCTAGAAGGACGCCATTTGACATTCTCCAAGCCGTAGCGTTCTGCAAGGGGTTTGCTGACCCGCTTGACCTTTTCATGGCGTGACCGAGGAATTATACCGATCCCAGCATCGCAAGATGCCCAATGCCACGCCTCTGCATTATTCATAACCTCAGCTCTTATGATGAAAGATCTCGGCTTATGATGGTATTCGTACTCGATAATATATAAAGAATTTTTCATATGCACTCCTTCTGATTTTTGTTATTTGAGGAGCGCGAAGGTTCAGATTTTTCCTGTTGATGTGTATTTTTTGTTGCGCCCACTTGCGGCCCTCTCGGGATAAGACCATTCGTCGGCGCCTTATGAAAAAAACAAAACCGTTTTCGCTTTATCGCTTCTTACTATTGAGTCTGTTCCCTCCAGGCTCTGGTAAAACTCCTGTCTTGCCCGCACTCCGTGCGGGCTTTTTTTCGAGCAGTTCATAGGGCCGTAACGCTGTTCGGCAAACCGGTGACTGATGCGCCGCACTTATATACGCAACGGCGGCTTATTTCGCAGCGTCTGAATGCTGCAGTGGGTAACTTGAACTTCAAAGGCGGGGAACCTTTCATCTCTAATTCTGAAATGCGGTGGAACTCAAACTGCGCAGGTTTTTCTATCGCAGACACATCCATCGGAGGATCGAACCATGACTGACCAGCCACTGATATCGACCCACACCCCTCCTGACGCGCCCCGAAGCGGCACGATGAACAAGGCTGAACGCACGCTTTCGCTGGCGGCTGGCGCTGCCCTTTTGCTGCATGGCTGGCGCAAGGGCGGGTTGAGCGGTGCACTCCAGATTGCGGCGGGCGCCTACGGCGTATTTCGCGGTGCAGCCGGGCACTGCGCCCTGAAGCAGGCGTTGACACCTACCCCCTACGAAGCGCAATTCAGCAGCGAACACCAGTGGCCGATCAGCGAGGCAATCACACGCAGTATCACGATCTTGCGTCCATTGGATGAGGTATCTGCCTTCATTGCCAGGCCCGGGAACATCGGCCCGTTGCTGCGCTGGGTCGACAGTGTCGAGCAACTGACCCCGGACACCGCGCTCTGGAAGCTCCGCGCGCCTGCCGGCCGGCGCCTGCAATGCGCGCTTGTGCAGGTCGATACACAGAATCGCCATGTACTGAATTGGAAAACCCCAGGCGACGCGCGCTGGGCGCACGACATCACCGTCTCGCTGAGCCCCGGCCCGGCCGGCCGTGGAACCCAGGTCAAGGCGGTGGTGGTATGCAAGCCGGCAATGGCCAAGTTGGGCTATGGCCTGGCACGTGCGATCAGCCTGTTCAGCGACAGAGCCTTGCTCAACGCCCTGCAGGCGGTGAAGCAGCAACTGGAGACCGGCGAGGTCAGCAACAACCGCCTCAGGCCGGACCAGGACGACGACTTTTTTTACGTACACGCCGGCACTGACCAGGTCGCGACCGATCATCCGTCAGCCAAGACCGGCGTGGTTATTGAAGGAGGACTCCACTGATGCGCGCACTCACTTGGCAAGCACCCAACCTACTGCAAGTCGACAATGTCGCCGACCCTGCGATTCTCAACCCACGGGATGCGATCATCCGCGTAACGCTCTCCTCGGTCTGCGGTTCGGACCTGCACTTGCTCGGCGGCTACGTACCGGCCATGAAGCCCGGCGATATCATTGGCCACGAGTTCATGGGTGAAGTGGTCGAGGTCGGCAAAGGCGTCACGGACCTGCACAAGGGTGACAAAGTGGTCACCATCTCGATCATCGGCTGCGGCAACTGCGAGCCATGCCAGCGCAGCGATTTCTCCTGCTGTGACAACTCCAACCCAAACCCGTCGGCGACGGACCTGATGTACGGCCAGCCGTGCTGCGGCATCCTCGGCTACAGTCACGCCTTTGGCGGTTACCCCGGCAGCCACGCGACCTATGTGCGGGTGCCGTTTGCCGACGTCAACCTGTTCAAGGTGCCCGAAGGCGTTAGCGATGAGCAGGCCCTGTTTGTCTCGGACGCGGCGCCCACCGGTTACTTTGCCGCGGACAACGCCGATATCCAGCCCGGCGACACCGTGGCGGTGTGGGGCTGCGGCGGCGTCGGCCAGATGGCGATCTGCAGTGCTTATTTGTTGGGCGCTGAGAGGGTGATCGCGATTGATCGTTACCCCGACCGGCTGCGCCTGGCCGAAGAACGCGGCAAGGCGATCCCTATCAACTATGAGAAAACCAACGTGCACGAAGCCTTGCTCGAGCTGACTGGCGGGCGTGGGCCGGATCGTTGCATCGACTGTGTGGGCATGGAGGCCCATGGTACCGAAATCGATTACGCCTATGACAAGGCCAAGCAACTGCTCAGGCTGCATACCGAACGCGGCAGCGTGCTCAGGCAGGCCATACGTGCCTGCCGTAAAGGCGGCACGGTATCGGTGGTCGGCGTGTACGGTGGGTTGCTCGACAAGTTCCCCATGGGCGCGATCGTCAACAAGGCATTGACCTTGAAATCCGGACAGCAGCCAGGGCAGCGTTACGCACCGACCCTGTTCGAGCACATTCAGAAAGGCGAACTCGACCCTGCCTATCTGCTGACCCACCCCATGAGCCTGGAAGACGGGGCGCAAGGCTACAAGCTGTTCAAGGAAAAAACCGATAATTGCCTGCGGGCGGTGTTCAAGCCCTAAGGGCACTGCAGGGATTTTTCAGCCGCAGATAGAGATCGGATAAGTGGTTAGCCTGGCTCCACAGCCGGTGTCGCCAAGCGGTTGCACGCGTACAGCGCCATGCCCAGCAGCATCAGCGCGCCACCGCGCAGCCAGGTGTCCAGGCTTTGCTGGCTGAGCAGGATCAAGCAGGAAACAATTGCCAGCACCGGCACCCAGGTCGGCACGCGAAAATGCTGTTCGGTGATGGTGTCGCGGCGCAGTACCAGCACCGCCAGGTTGGTGCAGAGGAACACGAAGAGCAGCAACAGCACGACCGTCTCGGCCAGCGCCGCGAGGGTACCCGTCAAGGTCAAGGCGATGGCCACCAGGGTGCTGGCGATGATCGCGACCCAAGGCGTACGCCGCTTGGGCAGCACATGCGAAAGTGGCTCCGGCAACAGGCCCATGCGGGCCATGCCATAGGCCAGGCGGCTGGCCATGACCATGGTCAGCAGCGCACCGTTGGCGACCGCCACCAGCGCGATGAAGGCGAAGAGCTGGGGCGGGATGCTCAAGCCCGAGGCACGCACTACTTCGAGCAACGGCGCGGATGTGGCCGTCAGCTTGTCCATCGGCAGCACCACCGAAGCGGCGACACCGACCGCCATATATACGACGCCCGCCGTCACCAGCGCGGCAAACAGCGCACGCGGATACACTTTGCGCACGCCGCGTATTTCTTCGGCCAGGTTGGCCGACGTTTCAAAACCGACGAACGAATAGAACGCCAGCAATGCGGCGCCCAGTACGGCAAGCATCGGGTTGACCCCGGCCTTGAACTCCAGCGCGCGGCCGAGGTTGGCTTCGCCGGACTGTACGCACCAGGCCGCGGCCACCACCACCAACAGCAGCCCGGACAGTTCGACGCAGGTCATGACCATGTTGGCGCCCAGCGACTCCTTGATACCGCGCGCATTCAGCAGCGCTATCACTGCCAGGAATATCAGCGCGGCCCGGTGCGGTGACACCTCGATGAACGCCGCCAGGTAATCGCCGGCAAACGCCAGGGACAGCCCCGCTGCGCTGGTGACGGCGGCCGCAAGCATGCTGAAGCCGACCAGGAATGAAATCAGCGGTGACTTGAATGCCTTCTCGGCGAACACCGAAGCGGCGCCAGCATGGGGGTACTTGGTCACCAGTTCCGCGTACGAGCCTGCCGTGAGCATGGCAAAAAACAACGCCACCAGCAGCGGCACCCAGATCGCCCCGCCCACCTCGCCGGCGATGGTGCCGGCCAGCGCATACACACCGGCGCCGAGCACATCGCCGAGGATGAACAGAAACAACATCGGTCCCGTCACGGCGCGGCGCAAGGACGGTTTGGAGGGTGCGCCTTGGCTCAGGCTGGATACGGACATGGGCGGCTCTGGCGTGGGTTGCAATGAGCGATCATCCGGCGCGGGCCGGCTGACGCAGGGCTATCTACAATGGAAAATGCCCGCGCCACCAAAGTTCCGTTTTCCGCTGTGAGACCAGCGCAGCGCCTGGGTCAATCGTCGTCGTGCAAATGCGCGTCGGCGCAGGGCAAGCGTCCCGATTCCCCGCCGGCAATCCGTTCCGCCTGATCGATGCCGCGTTTGAGCGCGTCGTGCACGGTCCATTCGGTGCCCGGCAACTGCCTGGTGCGTTCAACCACACATTGCCCTGTGGCGGTGTAGACGCTGATCAACACCTCAATATCAGCGTCCTCGCGCTCGCGGGCCCTGACTTCGATATGGCAACCGTTTTCCACTTCCTGGGTAAAGCACTCTTCTTCCAGGGCCTTTTCGGCCCAGGCCTTATAGGTATTGCCGCGAATGAACATAGCTGTTCTCCAAGACCGTTAGTGGATTGCTCTTCAACTAATACATGAGTTCTTTAGCAGCGATTACGTGTTTTTTCCAAGGCAATTTCAAGCATGCGTCTATAAGAACCCCATTATCGTTTCGCTTGTTAAACCGTTCGTCAGGCGAGGTAACATTTTGTTAAACCAACCCCTGAGGGCTCATTCAAATTGTTCGGGAGCACGGTGATTTGCGCCCCGCAGAGCGGCAGCGAACGCTAAAAAAACCTGGCAGCAGATGAGTTTTATCTACTGACGGCAGCTTATTGTCGAGCGTTAAACAATTAAGGGGACGGTTCACTAACAAGCGCAACGGCAGCGTTTCGCTTAACTAACTCTTAAGCACGGATGCGGCGGCTTCGGCACTGTAATAACGGATGTTTCAACACAGGAGCAAGGCATGAAACGAGCGATTGGCTATTGCCTGGCATATCTCGCCAGCGTCTTCTTGTTAAGCGGCTGCAACTTAGTGGTGTTCAACCCCAAGGGGCAGATTGCAACCGATGAGCGCGACCTGATTATCCTCGCCACGGGCCTGATGCTGTTGGTTGTGGTGCCGGTGATCGTGCTGATGTTCGTATTCGCCTACCGCTACCGTGCGACCAATAAAAAAGCGCGTTACTCGCCGCGCTGGGCGAGCTCCCACAAAATCGAAGCGGTAGTGTGGGGCGTTCCGCTGCTGATCATCATCGCCCTGGGCTGGGTGACGTGGAAAACCACCCACGCCCTCGACCCCTATCGCCCGCTCGACTCGGACACGCCACCGATCAACGTCCAGGTGGTGGCCACCGACTGGAAGTGGCTGTTCATCTACCCCGACCTGGGTATCGCCAGCGTCAACGAATTGGCCTTGCCGGTGCACACGCCGGTGAGTTTTACCGTCACCTCCGACGCGGCCATGACCTCGTTCTTCATTCCGGCCCTGGGCGGGCAGATCTACGCCATGGCCGGCATGCAGACCAAGTTGCACCTGATCGCCAACGAGACCGGCGAGTTCAGGGGGATTGCCGCCAATTACAACGGCCCCGGTTTTTCCGACATGCATTTCGCCACGCTGTCCCTGAGCCCCGCCGACTTCCAGGCATGGGTGGCCAAGGTCAAGGGCGCCGCCGCCCCGCTCGACCAGGCGCGTTATGCGCAGTTGGCCAAGCCCACCATCCGGCATCCGGTGACCTATTACTCGACGGTCCAGGAGCGGCTGTTCCTGGACATCGTCGACAAATACGAAGGCATGAACAAAGCCAGGAAACCCCAGCGCAACCAGACCCAATCGAACGGTGCTGAATCGAACGGCACCGGCACGCGCACCGATCAACACCCCAGTCTGCTGGCCGAGGAGCAATAACAATGTTCGGAAAACTGTCATGGGACGCGATTCCAACCACTGAACCCATTGTGATGTACACGCTGGCCTTCATCGGGCTGATCGGCGCGGCGATAGTGGGGACCATTACCTGGAAACGCAAATGGGGCTATTTGTGGCGCGAGTGGTTCACCTCCGTGGACCACAAGAAGATCGGCTGTATGTACATCATCGTCGCGCTGGTGATGTTGCTGCGCGGTTTTTCCGACGCGATCATGATGCGCACCCAGCAAGCCATGGCCGCCAGTGGTGGGCCGGGTTATCTGCCGCCGGAACACTACGACCAGATCTTCACCGCCCACGGCGTGATCATGATTTTTTTCGTGGCCATGCCCTTCGTGGTCGGCCTGATGAACGTTGTGGTGCCGTTGCAGATCGGCGCACGGGATGTGGCCTACCCGTTTCTCAACGCGCTGAGCTTCTGGCTGTTCGTGGCCGGTGCCGCGCTGGTCAATGTGTCACTGGGGATCGGTGAGTTTGCACGAACCGGTTGGGTCGCCTATCCGCCGTTATCCGGGCTGGCGTACAGCCCCGGGGTCGGGGTGGATTACTACATTTGGTCATTGCAGATATCCGGTATCGGTACGTTACTGACGGGGCTGAATTTCTTCGTCACGATCCTGAAGATGCGCACCGAAGGCATGACCTTGTTCAAAATGCCGGTGTTCACCTGGAATGCATTGTGCACCTCGGTGCTGATCCTGGCGTCGTTTCCGATCCTGACCGCCACCCTGCTGATGCTCTCCCTGGACCGTTACTTGGGCATGCATTTCTTCACCAACGAAGCCGGCGGCAACCCGATGATGTACGTCAACCTGATCTGGGCCTGGGGGCATCCGGAGGTGTACATCCTGATCCTGCCGGCGTTCGGGGTGTTTTCCGAGATTGCCGCGACTTTCAGCAGTAAGCGGCTGTTCGGTTACGTGTCGCTGGTATGGGCGACGATCGCGATTACCGTGCTGTCGTTCATCGTGTGGCTGCACCACTTTTTCACCATGGGCGCGGGGGCCAACGTCAACGCGTTCTTCGGCATCATGACCATGATCATCGCCGTGCCGACCGGGGTGAAGATCTTTACCTGGCTGTTCACCATGTACCGCGGCCGGGTGCGCTTCGAGACTCCGATGCTGTGGACCCTGGGTTTTATCGTGACCTTCAGCATCGGCGGGATGACCGGGGTATTGCTGGCAGTGCCCGGCGCCGATTTCTTGCTGCACAACAGCCTGTTCTTGATCGCACATTTTCACAACGTGATCATCGGCGGCGCGGTGTTCGGCTACATGGCCGGCCTGACCTACTGGTTCCCCAAGGCCTTTGGCTTTCGCTTGAACGACAAGCTGGGCCGTATCGCCTTCTGGTGCTGGCTGATCGGCTTTTATTTCGCCTTCATGCCGTCCTACGTGCTGGGCTTCATGGGCATGACCCGGCGCCTCAACCATTTCGACAATCCTGAGTGGCGGCCGTGGCTGCTGCTGGAAGTGCTGGGTGTGCTCATCATTCTCTGCGGCGTGGTGTCCCAGGCACTGCAACTGTTCGTCAGCATCCGCAACCGTCACCGCTACCGAGACCTCTCCGGCGACCCGTGGGACGGCCGCACCCTGGAGTGGGCCACCTCCTCTCCGCCGCCGCTGTACAACTTCGCCGAGCAACCCAAGGTCAGCGACCTGGACGCCTATTGGGGCATGAAGGAGCGCGGCGTGAGCACCCTCAGCCACACCGACTACCGCAGCATCCATATGCCGCGCAACACCGCCTCGGGCCTGGTGATCAGCCTGTTCGCGCTGATCTGCAGCTTCGCCCTGGTCTGGCACATCTGGTGGCTGGCGGCGTTCGGGCTGGTGGCTTCGGTGGTCGCGTTCGTGGTTCGCAGCTACGACGAAGACACCGATTACTTCGTGCCCGCCGAAGAAGTCGCGCGCATCGAAACGGCACGTCTCAAAGACCTGGCAGAGGCTTGATCCATGTCCAATATCGTGATTGAAAAAGACGTCGCGCATACCCAGGAACACGGGCATGAAGACGCAGGCTCCCTGAGCGTATTCGGGTTCTGGATTTACCTGATGACCGACTGCATCCTGTTCGCGACCCTGTTCGCCGGCTATGCGGTGTTGCGCGACAGCGTGGCGGGCGGTCCGTCGAGCGTGGATATTTTCGAACTGCCCTATGTGCTCGCTGAAACCATGCTGCTGCTGTTGAGCAGCATCACCTACGGCTACGCGATGCTGGCGATGAACCGTGACCAGCAAAGTCAGGTGCTGCGCTGGCTGGGGCTTACGTTCGTGCTCGGTGCTGGCTTTATCGCCATGGAAATCAATGAGTTCCACCACTTGATCGCAGAAGGCTACGGACCTGACCGCAGCGCGTTCCTCACCGCCTTCTTCACCCTGGTTGGCACCCACGGCGCGCACGTGCTGACGGGGTTGATCTGGATGGCGGTACTGATGGTGCAGATTCGCCAGAAAGGCCTGACCAACACCAACGCCACCCGGCTCAGTTGCCTGAGCCTGTTCTGGCACTTCCTGGACGTGGTGTGGATCTGCGTCTTTACCGTGGTCTATCTGTTGGGGGTGGTGTGACATGTACAAGCAAAGTTCGATTCACAGCAGCGCCGGTACCAGCCATGGCAGCAGCCGTTCCTACTTGGTCGGCTTCCTGGTGTCGGTGCTGCTGACCCTGATCCCTTTCGCCCTGGTGATGTTCCCCTCGCTGCCCCGCACCGTCACCGCCTGGCTGGTGGTGGCGCTGGGGGTTATCCAAGTCGTAGTCCACCTCAAGTTCTTCCTGCATCTGGATACGGCGCAGGAACAACGCTGGAACCTGGTTGCGCTGATTTTCTCGGCGGTCATCATTCTTTTGCTGGTAGGGCTCTCGCTATGGATCATGGGCAGTATTCACCACAACATGCTGGCTCACTGAGGTACTGGCTGGGGTTGCTCAATGCCGGGGTTCAACTGACCAAGCCGGGGATTATTTTCGGTAATCTCGCGTCGGTGCTGGGGGGGTATTTCCTCGCCGGCGGCGGGCGCCTGGCAGACCCCGCGCATCTGTTGGCCACGCTGCTCGGCACCGCACTGGTGATCGGTTGCGGTTGCGTCATTAACAACTGCGCCGATCGAGACATCGATCGGCGCATGGTGCGGACCTGCCATCGCGCGCTGGCGCTGCGGACCATCGCGGTGCCCACCGCCGTCAGCTATGCCATCGCCCTGGGCGTCAGCGGCTTCGGCCTGCTCTGGGCAGGCAGCAACCGGCTGGCGTGCCTGCTGGCGCTGGTCGGGCTGATGGTCTATGCGGGGGTCTACACGTTCTGGCTCAAGCGTCGTTCCCACTGGGGCACCTTGGTCGGCAGCCTCTCCGGGGCAATGCCGCCGGTGATCGGCTATTGCGCGGTCAGCGCCAGGTTTGACGCCACGGCGATGATGTTGGTGCTGGTGTTCTGCTGCTGGCAGATGCCCCATTCACACGCCATAACCGTGATGCGCCGCGAAGACTTCCGCGCGGCGCGCCTGCCGCTGCTGAGCCTGTCCCAAGCCCACCGGCAAATACAGGCCTATACCCTGGCATTCTCCGTCAGCACTCTGGTGTTGGGCGTGGTGGCCCAGATGAACATCCTGTATTTCGCCGTGGTCAGCGCCCTGGGCGGTTACTGGCTGGCGCTCGCCAATAGCAGCGTGCGCCAGGTCGATCCAGCGCGCTGGGCACGCTCGATCTTCGGCTTCTCGATTCTATTGGTGATGGCCCTCAACCTGATGCTGGCGCTCTCCAGTCTGTGTCGAGCAACCTGCGAATCTTCCTGGGCAAATCAGCGGGCTGATAGGGTTTTGCAATCAGCTCGAATTCATGCACCTGTATATCGGCACGCTCCAGCGAGTCTTTCGCGTAGCCCGTCGTGAGCAGCACCCTGGTGTGCGGATACAAGCGCGCTATCTCGCGCGCGAGTGTTGCGCCATTCATCTTCCCGGGCATGATCAAGTCACTGAACACCAGGTCGTAGGTCGCACCGGCGAGCCGGCCCAATGCCTCGGTGGCCGTGTGCGCGATGTCGGTGCGATAACCGTAGTCAGCCAGAATCTCCCGCGCCAGTTCGGCCACTTCGGGCCGGTCCTCCACAATCAGGATGCGCTCGTCGCCTTGAAGCGCCGTGGCCGCGGGCATCTGCTCGACCCAGAGCTGGCTGTCGTCCGCCGGAAAATACAGGCGTACCGTCGTGCCCGCGCCTGGGTTGGAATAGATACGCGCGGTACCGCCCGATTGCTTGACGAAGCCATACACCATCGACAGCCCCAGCCCCGAGCCCTTGCCCTCCTCCTTCGTGGTGAAGAACGGCTGCATGACTTTTTCCTGGACGCTCTCGGCAATGCCGTCGCCGTTATCGCTGATCGAGATGCCCACGTAACGGCCTTCGGCCAGCCCGTCGCGTTGCGCATTGGCATCACCTGGCACCTGTACGTTGCACGTCTTGACCGTCACGGTCGGCTCGGCACGTCCTTCGAGCGCATCCTTGGCATTGGATAACAAATGCTGCACCGCCAGCTCCGCCTGCGCAGGGTCGATACGGCAGTTCCACAGGTCCTCGGCGAGTTCCACATGCAACTGGACATCCTGCAACGTCTGCGCCATGAAATCGGTGCGGGTAAGCAGGCTGTTCAGGTTGATCACACGACTGTCGAGGCGCTGCTTGCGCGAGAACGCGAGCAACTGTTGGGTCAAGGATTGCAATGCTGTTCACTTAAGGATTGTTGACTAATCCTCGGGCAGCAGGAAAATCCGGAATCTGATTAAGGATTCCGGATTTTTTATGTCTGTCGCTCAGGATTTAGGCGCTGTTCTAGACTTTGCCGA
>NZ_JYLH01000010.1 GCF_001439685.1 Pseudomonas libanensis | reverse complement strand
GCGTGATCAATGAGAAGTGCCTGCGTGAGCCCTTGGTGTTGCACTCTGATAACGGAGCGCCAATGAAATCGGTGACGCTGTTAAGCAAAATGTATGAGCTGGGCATCACGCCTTCTCGCGGTCGTCCCCGCGTGAGCAATGACAACCCGTACTCGGAATCACTGTTTAGGACACTGAAGTACTGCCCGCAATGGCCCTTGGAAGGCTTCGCCAGCTTGGACGCTGCACGGACTTGGGTGAGGGATTTTATGCGGTGGTACAACAGCGAACACCGGCACAGCCGGATCCGCTTCGTCACCCCATCAGAGCGCCATGGAGGGAAAGATCATCAGATCCTGGCACTGCGCCATGAGCTGTATGAGCGGGAGCGCCGGAAAAGACCTGAACGGTGGTCAGGGCAAACACGTAACTGGGAACCGGTAGGAACGGTGTTGCTGAATCCGGATCGGGAACAGCAGACCGAACAAAAAGCGGCATAGCAGAACGGTTGACGCGACAACTACCTTGAAAAACGCCGGTAACCAAAGGGCTCTTGCCCCACCACTCTGCACCTCGCCTAGGCTCGGTGTGCCCGTAATCCGCCAGCGTGGTTTAACGGGGCGCCTGAGATCAAGATCAAGAGCGGCTCGCTTCGCATCGTGGTTACCGTTGAGCGCTACAGAGTTGTGTAGATACCTATGCCCCGATGGCGTCAGCAACCATAAGCGGATTTCCGCTTACCAGCCGAAAACCATCGGCAATTTTCCGCTCAAAAAAATCCTGCAACCCTTCTATTCCGGGCCTTCATCTACCTGGCACAGCTCCTGCTATAGCCCGAACCAGGCAGTGCTCAAGCACGCTCCATAAAAACAACTAGATGAAGGATCCTTCAATGGATAACTCCAATACCTTGCCTCTGGGGTCGGCGGCTGCGCCGGCGAAAGAACGCACCACTTCCAGCCGAATCAAATCGATCTTCAGCGGGTCGGTGGGCAACATGGTCGAGTGGTACGACTGGTACGTCTACGCCGCCTTCTCGCTGTACTTCGCCAAGACCTTCTTCCCCAAGGGCGACACCACCGCCCAATTGCTCAACACCGCCGCGATCTTCGCCGTGGGCTTCCTGATGCGCCCCATCGGTGGCTGGCTGATGGGCCTGTATGCCGACAAAGTCGGACGTAAAAAAGCCCTGATGGCCTCGGTCTACCTGATGTGCTTCGGCTCCCTGCTGATTGCCCTGAGCCCAAGCTATGAAGTCATTGGTATCGGCGCGCCGATCCTGCTGGTGTTTGCCCGTTTGCTGCAGGGCCTGTCGGTCGGTGGCGAATACGGCACCTCTGCCACTTACCTCAGCGAAATGGCGACCAAGGAACGCCGTGGCTTCTACTCCAGCTTCCAGTACGTGACCCTGATCTCCGGCCAGCTCATCGCGCTGGCGGTGCTGATCGTGCTGCAACAACTGCTGACCACCGAGCAGCTGTATGCCTGGGGCTGGCGTATCCCGTTCGCCATCGGCGCCTTGTGTGCAGTGGTCGCGCTGTACCTGCGTCGTGGCATGGAAGAAACCGAGTCGTTCACCAAGAAGGAAAAAGCCAAGGAAAGCGCCATGCGCACCTTGATGCGCCACCCCAAGGAACTGATGACCGTGGTCGGCCTGACCATGGGCGGCACCCTGGCGTTCTACACCTACACCACCTACATGCAGAAATACCTGGTGAACACGGTCGGCATGAGCATTTCCGACTCCACCACCATCTCGGCGGCCACGCTGTTCCTGTTCATGTGCCTGCAACCCCTGGTCGGCGGGCTGTCGGACAAGATTGGCCGGCGGCCGATCCTGATCGCCTTCGGTATCCTCGGCACCCTGTTCACCGTGCCGATCCTCACCACCCTGCACACCATCCAGTCCTGGTGGGGTGCGTTCTTCCTGATCATGGCGGCGCTGATCATCGTCAGCGGCTACACATCGATCAACGCCGTGGTGAAAGCCGAACTGTTCCCCACCGAAATCCGCGCCCTGGGCGTGGGCCTGCCGTATGCCCTGACCGTGTCGATCTTCGGCGGTACCGCTGAATACATCGCCCTGTGGTTCAAGAGCATCGGCATGGAAACCGGCTACTACTGGTACGTGACCGCGTGTATCGCGGTGTCGCTGATGGTGTACGTGACCATGAAGGACACGCGCAAGCATTCGCGGATTACCACGGACTAAAAGATGTGGGGGCGGGCTTACTCGCGAATGCAGGGTGTCAGTCACGGAGTATGGCGACTGATGCACCGCATTCGCGAGCAAGCTTCCTACATTTAGAGTCAGGACAACTCTGCCACCTCGCTCCGCCCATAACGCCGCTGCACATACGAGGCGCCCACGATCATCACCAACAGCACCACCGCCAACACGGCAGATGAACCGATGGTGCCAAAGTCCAGCCCGCCCTTTTCATAGGGTTTGGTCAGGAAATCACCCAAGGTTGCACCAAACGGCCGGGTCAGTACAAACGCCACCCAGAACAACAGTACCGACGAGATCCGGGTGAAGTATTTGAGTGCGACCACCACCGCAATGGTGGAGCCAATCAACAATGCCCCGCCCGCAAAGCCCAACCCCGAATCGTCCGCCAGGAAATCGCCCAATGCCGTGCCGAGGGTGTTAGAAAACAAGATCGCTACCCAATAGAACAACTCGCCCCGGAAGGTCTGCACCTTGTTGACGTTCAAGGAATCGCCGCTCAGGTGCCACAGTGCAAAGACGAGCATCAGGATTACGATGAGGATCATTGACCCCTCGGCATAGCCCAGGCCCAGGGTGCGGTCCATAAAGTCCGACATCGTGGTGCCGGCCGTACTGGTGGACAAAATCACGATCCAGTACAGCACCGGGTTGTAGGTTTTGGCCCGCAGTTGCGCCACCAACGTGACGAGGAACACGCTGATCAGCATCATTGAGCTGATGGCGTAACCGACATTGAGAGTCATCGACAGCAAGTCCCCGGCGGTTTCGCCCAGGGTGGTTGCGCAGATTTTCATGACCCAGAACGCCAGGGTGATCTGAGGAAGTTTATTCATGGGGTAGAAGGCTCCGAAGCTCAATCTTTCAATGGCCGACTTATGGGGGTGTCAACCTGGGCGCAGACTGAACGGGGAGCTGTGAAAAATAGGTGCCGTGTGTATGAAAATTCCATAGGTTCGATGGAAATTCGTCGCCACGGATTGCACTATGACGGCCTCCCAAACCGCGTAGCAGGAACCCGGCCATGTCCGACGATATCCACTTTTACGAACCCGCCAACGGCCACGGCCTGCCCCATGACCCGTTCAATGCGATTGTCGGCCCGCGGCCGATTGGCTGGATTTCGTCACACGACCGTGAAGGTCGCCTGAACCTGGCGCCCTACAGTTTCTTTAATGCGTTCAACTACATTCCGCCGATCATTGGCTTTTCCAGTGTCGGGCGCAAAGACAGCCTGAACAACATCGAACAGACTGGCGAGTTTGTGTGGAACCTGGCCACCCGCCCGCTGGCCGAGCAGATGAACCAGAGCTGCGCGGCGGTCTCGCCTGAGGTGAACGAATTCGAGTTATCCGGCCTGACACCGGTGGCCTCGAAAATCGTCGGCGTGCCACGGGTGGGCGAGAGTCCGGTGTCGTTTGAATGCAAGGTGACACAGATCATCCAGCTGCAACGTGCTGACAAAGAGCTGGTACCGAGCTGGCTGGTGCTGGGCGAAGTGGTGGCGGTGCACATTGCCAAGTGGTTGCTCAAGAATGGGATCTACGACACCGCTGCCGCCGAGCCAATCCTGCGTGGCGGGGGACCCGCTGATTACTTCCAGCTGGGCCCTGAGGCCCTGTTCAAAATGTACCGCCCAGGCGCCACAAAACCCTGATTGAAATGCAATAAAAATGTGGGAGGTAGCGTTCGTTAGTTGGAAGCCGTTACCCAAGTCAGTTGACCTCCCACGTCCACATCGAGCAGGCGCTCAAGTTGCAGCGTCGCCGCATCATCTGCATCGGACGCCGTCTTGAACGTCTGCCCATCGAGGATCTTGTGGAACTGCGGGGCGCCCATGCCATCCAGTGCCTTGACGGCGACGGCGGCGCTGTAGCCATCTTCTCCCGGTACTACGGCGGAAACGGCTTCGTGGTGGGCAAATTGTCTACGTGCCATGTTGCAAGTCCTGGCCAATGGAAAGTCGGCCATTGTAACCCTCAACCGGCCAGTTGCAGGTACTCGCCGTAGGCATGGGCGGCAGATGCATCGGTGAAGGTCTGGAAGTCCATGCTGCGGATCACCATGTCGTTCAACAACTCGGTGAGGATCATCAGGGCCGGCGAGTTGAAGTAGGCGCTCATGGCCTGCTCGCTGCTCCAGAACCCCGAGACCAGCCAGACATCGGGGTCGACCTGGGAATGCTGCAACGAGAATTGCAGGCAACCCTCGGCCTGTCGTCCTGGTTCGATCAAACTGCTCAAGCGTGCACCGAGTTCGGTGCTGCACCCGCTACGGGCGCGGATAAAGGCCATATGGCTCGCGGGAATGGGGGTGGACATGTTCGACTCTCCCGTTGAGAAGTGATGCTCGGCAAGCACTGTGGAGGCGTGTTGCCACAGGATCAAAGATAACGGCGCGGGTGTGGCCGCGGTTAGTCGATTCCTGCCGGCTTATTGCACAATCCTGCGAAAAGCGTAGATAGGACGTTTGCCCCCAGGATTTATTCCACGCACCTGCCCAGTGTTTCAGGGAGATGACAGGCCTGGCGCTTGCCTGATTCACGACAGATCGCAGGATCAGGCAAGGATCAGGCAGAATCGACGTAACACTATTTGAAAAGCCGCCGCTAAGCTGAGCCCATCAAAGTAGCGTGTAGAGGACGCCCCATGCCGTCGCCCGACCCGAAGTCCACTCCCCTCGATGCCGAGATGGAAAAGCAACGCGCCGAGTTGGCCAGTATCGTGCACCGCCATACTTGGGAAGACGGCTCCTACGGCACCGCGATTACCTCGCTGTACCTGAACCGCCACAACACACCGCGGGATTTCATGCCGGTGCTGGTGGAACCTGCGCTGTGCATCCTGGCCAGCGGCAGCAAGGAAGTGCGCCTGGCCGACGAAATTTTCGCCTACGACCCGCTCAACTACTTGGTGTTCTCGGTGGCGATGCCGGTGGCCGGGCGGATTATCGATGCCACCGCCGAGAACCCCAACCTGTCGGTGCGTATCAACATCGACCCGACGCAACTGACGGCCCTGATCGCAGAGGCCGGGCCCATGGGCGTTCCCTCGCGCCCGTCGACCCGCGGAATGTACGTCGACCGCATCGACCACCAATTGCTCGACGCCGTGCTGCGCCTGACCCGGCTGCTGGACACGCCCAAAGACATCGCCATGCTTGCGCCGTTGATCAATCGGGAAATCCTCTACCGTTTGCTGCGTGGCCCGCAGGGTTATCGCCTGTATGAAATCGCCGTGGCCAATAGTCAGAGCCATCGGGTCAGCCAGGCGATCAAATGGCTGAACGGCAACTATGAACAACCGCTGCGCATCGACGACCTGGCCAAGGAAGTGAACCTGAGCGTCTCGACCTTGCACCATCGCTTCAAGGCGATCACCGCCATGAGCCCGCTGCAATACCAGAAACAACTGCGTTTGCAGGAGGCGCGGCGGCTGATGATTGCCGAAGGGTTGGAAGCCTCAGCGGCGGGCTATCGGGTGGGGTATGAAAGCCCATCGCAATTCAGCCGGGAATACAGCCGGTTGTTTGGTGCGCCGCCGCTGCGCGACCTGGCCCGGCTGCGTCAAAGCATCTGATGTACGCAGAGTAAAATGTGGGAGCTGGCTTGCCTGCGATGGCAGTGTGTCAGTCACTGATGAGTCAACTGAGCCACCGCTATCGCAGGCAAGCCAGCTCCCACAGTTGATCGAAGGGGTTTATTAATCCAAGGTTCGGGGGAGCTGCAGGGTGACGCGCAGGCCGCCTTCACGCAGGTTCTGCAAACTCACCTCCCCCCCATGGCTGTGGGCAATATTGCGCGCAATCCCCAATCCCAATCCGTAACCCTGCTGCTGGCCGGCCAGGCGGAAGTGCGGTTCAAACACCTGCTCCAGTCGCTGCTGCGGCACACCAGGTCCCTCGTCATCCACATGCAGGATGAACTGCACGCCATCGTCCTCGATATGCAAATGTGCGTTCTGCCCATACTTCAACGCGTTGTCGATCAGGTTGCCGATGCAACGCTTGAGCGCCAGCGGCTTGCCCGGGTAGGTCGCAAGGGCTGCGCCATCCAGGGACACGCGACCGTTGCCGTTGGGTGCCAGGTACGGCTCCACCAGGCATTCGAGTACGTGGTTGAGGTCTACCGGCTGGATGTTTTCGTGAATGTCGGTGTCTTTCACGCATTGCAGCGCGCCTTTGACCAGCAACTCCAATTCATCCAGGTCGCGGCCGAACTTGGCTTGCAGGTTCTCATCTTCGAGCAATTCCACACGCAAGCGCAGGCGGGTAATCGGTGTGCGCAAATCGTGGGAAATCGCGCTGAACAACTGGCTGCGTTCGGTCAGGTAACGGCTGATGCGTTCGCGCATCGCATTAAAGGCACGGCCCACCTCCACCACTTCACTGCCGCCGCCTTCGGCCACAGGTTCCACATCGGCGCCCAGGGACATATCCCGCGCCGCCCGCGCCAGTCGCTTGAGCGGCCGGCTTTGCCAGTGCACCAGCAGGCCGATGAACAGCAGCAACAGACCACTGGTCAACACGATAAACCATACCTGCTGGGACGGCAGGCCCTGCTCCTCGAGGCTGGTATAGGGCTCGGGCAACAGCGAGGCGATGTACAGCCATTCTCCGGGGGCAAGCTGGATCTGGGTGACCAGTACCGGCGGGTTTACCGGTTCCAGGGTCAAGGCGTAATGGGCCCAGGAGCGCGGCAGCTCGTCGAGCTTCAAGCCGGCATTGAAGATACGCAGGTCTTCGGCGCTGACGAACTCCACCGAGATAAGCACGTTGGCGCCCAGGGTCTGGCGCAACACGTCATCGACCGCTTCCAGCACCGCCTGCTTGCGCGGGGTTTGCGGCAGCAAGGCCATATCCAGCGGGCGATCATTGAGGGTTACGACAAAACGCGTGCCGCCCATGCTGCGCAACTGGTCGAGCACCAAGGGCCGATAGGCCACCGGCAGCGAACGGAAATAACTCACGCTGGCGGTCATTGAATGCGCCAGGCTACGGGCGCTGGTAACCAGGCCCTCAAGTTGGGTGGCGCGTAACTGCGAGACCCAGATCACGCTGGACAATGCCTGGGCGAACAGCACCACCAGCAAGGTCAGCAGCAGCATGCGCCCCAGTAGGGAGCGCGGTACCGGAAAGCGGCGGCGGCGTTCGGCCGGGTGTTCAGTGGGCATTGCCGGCAACCACGCTGGCTGCCAGCTGGTAACCGCTGCCGCGCACAGTGCGGATCAGCCGCGGGGGTTTTTCGGTATCACGCAGGCGCTGGCGCAGGCGGCTGACAGCCATGTCGACGATACGGTCCAGGGGCATCAGGTCACGACCACGAGTGGCGTTGCCGATGGTGTCGCGGTCGAGGATCTGTTGCGGGTGGTCGAGAAACAATTTGAGCAAGGCAAAGTCGGCACCGGAGAGGATCACCTCTTCACCGTCAACGTGGAACAGCCGATGGCTGATCATATCCAGGCGCCATTCGTCGAACACCAGCACGTCGCTACTGCTGCCGCGTTCCTGGCCAAACTGGCAACGACGCAGCAGCGCCTTGATGCGCGCCTGCAATTCGCGGGGGCTGAATGGCTTGCCGATATAGTCATCGGCGCCCAGCTCCAGGCCGATCACCCGGTCGGCTTCGTCGGAACTGGCGGTGAGCATGATGATTGGCACCTGCGCCTGGCGAGGGTGCTGGCGGATCCAGCGACAAAGGCTGAAACCGTCTTCGTCCGGCAGCATTACATCGAGGATGACCAGGTCGCATGGCGCCTCGTTCATCGCTTGGCGGAACCCCGCGCCATCCGGCACGCCACGCACCTGGAAGCCGGCGCGACTGAGGTAGGTTTGCAGCAATTCGCGGATTTCCTGGTCGTCGTCGACGAGGAGAATGGATTTACTGATTACGCTCACGGGGTCCTCCTTGTTGTTATGGGGCCATCACTGTCTACGCAAAAGCCTGCTCAAGCGCCACACCCGCCCCGGTCAACCCGGAATACGGCGCGGTCACCAACCACACCGGAATGCCCTTGAAGTAGTCGCTCATGCAGCCTTTATCCGCAAAGCTCTTGGCGAAACCGCTGGCGATAAAGAAGTCGG
The DNA here is from genome assembly GCF_001439685.1 of Pseudomonas libanensis. Classification (GTDB taxonomy): domain Bacteria; phylum Pseudomonadota; class Gammaproteobacteria; order Pseudomonadales; family Pseudomonadaceae; genus Aquipseudomonas; species Aquipseudomonas libanensis. The sequence goes on along the minus strand of NZ_JYLH01000010.1, from coordinate 241,127 downwards.
CAAACCTCGGTATTACCCCACCCACGATGTAAACACCACCGCGCCCACCCGTGGTCAATACGTTATTGCCCGCCACCCGGCCCAGCCAGATACTGAACTGGTCCAGCACTTCCATGGCCACCGGATCACCGGCCAGCCCCGCTGCGGTAATAGCCTCGGGACTGTCCAGCACCGGAGTATGCCCGTCGACCGCACAGATGGCGCGGTACAGACGCGGCAACCCACCGCCACTCAACGCGGTTTCGGCGCTGACATGGCCAATCTCGTTGTAAATGTGCTGCCACAGCTGGGTTTCCCGCGGGCTGCTCAGGGGCAGGTCGACATGCCCGCCCTCCCCCGGCAGCGCCGCAAAGCGGCCAGCGCCCAAATCCAGCAACGTCCCCACACCGAGGCCGGTGCCCGGGCCGATCACTACGGCCGGGCGCAACGGTTCCGGCGTGCCTTGGCAGACCACGCGGAATTCATCGGGCTTGAGGCGCGTCATGCCCAGGGCCATGGCGGAGAAATCGTTGACCAGCAGCAGTTCATCCACCTGCAACGTTTGGCAGAACGCAGTCTTGCTCAGGCGCCAATGATTGTTGGTGAATTTAAATTCATCACCGCTCACCGGCCCGGCTACCGACAGGCACACCGCGCCGATATCGCCGACTTGCAGGCCCTCTTCCTTGAGGTAGACCTTGATGGCCTCCTCAGGGCTCGAGTGATCTGCGGTGGCATGCACGCGGATCGAATGCAGCTCCTGGTCCCGCCACAACGCAAAGCGGGCGTTGGTACCCCCGATGTCACCGACCAGCGCAAGTTTCACTTAAGCGTCTCCAAGGCACAGGTAAAGGCGCTGGCGCCCTGCTCTGCGGAGCTTGCGGCCAGGCGCATGAATGCAAACAGCTCACGACCGGCGCCCACGTTATTGCCCAATAGGCCCGTGGCAGGCGTGCGCGCTGCAAAAGTTGCGGCGTCTACCTTAAGCTCCAAGGTGCCGGTAACGCCATCCACACGGATGATATCGCCATCCTGCACTCGCGCCAGTGGCCCGCCGCTCTGGGCTTCGGGGTTGACGTGAATCGCGGCGGGGATCTTACCCGAGGCGCCGGACATACGCCCGTCTGTCACCAGCGCGACCTTGAAACCACGGTCCTGCAACACACCGAGGAAGGGCGTCATCTTGTGCAATTCGGGCATGCCGTTGGAGCGCGGGCCCTGGAAGCGCATCACCGCGACGAAGTCTTTTTCCAGCAGGCCGGCCTTGAAGGCGTCCGCCAGGTCCTGTTGGTCCTGGAACACCACCGCCGGCGCTTCAACAACCTGATGCTCCGGCGCCACCGCCGAGACTTTCATTACGCCACGGCCAAGGTTGCCTTCCATCACGCGCAGGCCGCCTTCGGGCGAGAACGCACGGGCCACCGGGCGCAGGATGGTTTCGTCGAGGCTTTCGATGGGGCCATCGCGCCAGACCAGCTCGCCGTCCACCAGGAACGGTTCCTGGATATACCGGCTCAGGCCCTTGCCGGCCACGGTGTTGACGTTTTCGTGGAGCAGGCCGGCTTCGAGCAGTTCGCGGATCAGGAACGACATGCCGCCCGCCGCCTGGAAGTGGTTGATGTCGGCCTTGCCGTTTGGGTACACGTGGGACAGGGTTGGCACCACCTCGGAAAGATCGGCCATGTCTTGCCAGGTCAGGATGATGCCCGCCGACATGGCGATGGCCGGCATGTGCAGGGTGTGGTTGGTGGAACCGCCCGTGGCGTTGAGGGCAACGATGGAGTTGACGATGGACTTCTCGTCGACAATCTCGCCGATCGGCGTGAAGTTGCCATTGGCCTTGGTCAAGCGGGTGACCTGATGCGCGGCCTCGCGGGTCAACGCATCACGCAGCGGCGTGTACGGGTTGACGAACGACGCGCCCGGCAAGTGCAGGCCCATCACTTCCATCAGCAGCTGGTTGGTGTTGGCGGTGCCATAGAAGGTGCAGGTGCCGGGGCTGTGGTAGGACTTCATCTCCGATTCCAGCAGCTCTTCGCGGCTGGCCTTGCCTTCGGCGTAGCGCTGGCGCACATCGGCCTTCTGCTTGTTGGAGATACCCGACGGCATCGGCCCGCCGGGCACGAAGATCATCGGCAGGTGACCATAGCGCAGCGCGCCCATCATCAGGCCGGGGACGATCTTGTCGCAGATCCCCAGCATCAGCGCGGCGTCGAACATGTTGTGGGACAGCGCTACCGCCGTGGACATGGCGATGACTTCACGGCTGAGCAGGCTCAGCTCCATCCCCGGCTCACCCTGGGTCACGCCGTCGCACATGGCGGGCGTGCCGCCGGCGAACTGGCCGACCGAGCCCACTTCACGCAGGGCTTTCTTTATTTGTTCAGGGAAATGTTCATAAGGCTGGTGCGCCGAGAGCATATCGTTATACGAAGAAACAATTGCCACGTTGGCGGCATTCATCATGCGCAGGCTGTTTTTATCTTCGGTGCCGCAACCGGCCACGCCGTGGGCGAAGTTGGCGCATTGCAGCTTGCCGCGCATCGGACCGTCGCTGGCGGCGCCGCGAATGAGCGCAAGGTAGGCCTCGCGGGTGGCGCGGCTGCGGGCGATAAGCCGTTCGGTGACCTCAAGGACGCGGGGATGCATGTATAGAACTCCAGGCTAACGGATGTGGCGACCTGAGTGTCTATGCTGATCAAACGCCCGCGGCTCATGGGATGGCAGGGGGTCGTTTGGATCATCGGACCAGTTGATTCAGGTCACTCGTTGTAGATTGAACAAAATATTGCCACTAAAAAGGCTTGTTTTCTATTTTTATGCGAATAATCTTGTAATTCTTACAACAAATCGACGACAGGCACTTTCCAATGACTCTACGTATCGCAATCAATGGTTTTGGCCGTATCGGCCGTAATGTCCTGCGCGCACTGTATACCCAAGGTTACCGCCAGGATTTGCAGATCGTCGCCATCAATGATCTGGGCGACAGCTCGATCAATGCCCACCTGCTCAAGTACGACACCGTGCATGGCACTTTCGATGCAGAGGTCGCCCACGATCAGGAAAGCCTGACCGTCAATGGTGACCGGATTGCCGTCAGTGCCATTCGCAACCCCGCCGACCTGCCGTGGGCTGCACACAAGATCGACGTCGTGTTCGAATGCACCGGTCTGTTCACCGACCGTGACAAGGCTGCCGCCCATATTACCGCCGGCGCACGCAAGGTGATCATCTCGGCACCGGCCAAGGGCGCGGATGCCACTGTGGTCTACGGGGTAAACCATGACATTTTGCGTCAATCCCACCAGATCATCTCCAACGCCTCGTGCACCACCAACTGCCTGGCGCCGGTGGCCCAAGTGCTGCACCGCGAACTGGGCATCGAAAGCGGCCTGATGACCACCATTCACGCCTACACCAACGACCAGAACCTTACCGACGTCTACCACACCGACCCGTACCGCGCGCGTTCGGCCACCCAGAACATGATCCCAAGCAAAACCGGCGCCGCCGAAGCGGTGGGCCTGGTGCTGCCGGAACTGGCGGGCAAGCTGACCGGCATGGCGGTGCGTGTACCGGTGATCAACGTGTCTCTGGTGGACCTCACCGTGCAATTGAAGAAAGAAGCCACCGCCGATGAGGTCAATGCCCTGCTCAAACAGGCCAGCCAGCATTCGAAGATCCTCGGCTACAACACCCTGCCGCTGGTTTCCAGTGACTTCAACCATAACCCACTGTCGTCGATCTTCGACGCCAACCACACCAAGGTCAGCGGCAAGCTGCTCAAGGTGCTGGCGTGGTATGACAACGAGTGGGGCTTCTCCAACCGCATGCTGGATAACTGCCTGGCGCTCTGCAACGCCGAGTAATCCCTGGGCTGGACTGTGTGAGCTGGCTTGTGTGGGAGCTGGCTTGCCTGCGATAGCATCACCTTGGTTTAACTGAAAGACCGAGTCGCCTGCATCGCGGGCAAGCCCGGCTCCCACACAAGCCTGGCTCCCACATGATCTCCAAGGCATCTCAAAGTGCCACTTGCCATTTCAGTTGATGATAAGCATTATCATTCACTGTAAATCGGTCTGGTATCACTGTGAGCCAATCTCGCTTCAACCACGTCTTTCTCACCCAACGGGTGATTCTGCTTCGCACTCTGCAGCGCATGGTCAAAAACCACAGCACTGCCGAAGACCTGCTGCATGAAACCTACCTGCGCGTGACTCGGGCCCTGAGCGAGCGGCCAATCGACCACCTCGAACCTTTTGTCTACCAGACAGCGCGCAACCTGGCGCTGGACCACCTGCGTTCACGCCGGATCCAGGCCCGCACGTTGCAGGAAGATGTGCCACTGGACGTGCTGCAAAGCGTCGCCGCCCCGGTCAGTACGCCGGAAGAAGCCACCCAGGCCGAGCAACTGCTGGAGCACTTGAGCGTCAGCCTCGGCCAATTGACCGCCCGCCAGCAACGGATTTTCATCCTCAGCCGCCTGCACGGTTGCAGCTACCAGGAGATTGCCGATCAATTGGGCGTATCCTTGAGCACCGTGCAAAAGGAACTGAAATTGATCATGGCCATCTGTGTAGGTGTGGCCGAACGGTTGGATCAGCCTTAAGCTTCACCCGACAGAGCTATCGATCCAAGCTGTAGGAAAGATGAATAGAACGTGGCGAAGACCCGAGGAACACCGTGACGGACCCGAATAAACTGCCACCCCATGAATTGGCTCATGAGGTGTTGCAAGACGCGGCCATGGACCAAGCCCTCGATTGGCTGATCGCCTTGCAGTGCCCGCAACCCGGGCAGCAGGCCGCGTTCGACGCTTGGCTGGCCGCAGATCCGGCCCACGTCCACGCCTTCAGCAAGGCCCAGGCCGCCTGGAGTGGCGCGCCAGTACACAGTGCCGCCGTAGCCCTCGCTGCGCCGCGCAAGCCAAGGGGTTGGCGCCGGGTCAAACCACATTGGAAACCCCTCGCTACCGCTGCCGTGCTGCTGATCGGCCTGTTCAGTTTCAGCAACCTGCCGGTGCGCCTGCAGGCTGACCACCTCACCGTGGTCGGCGAGCGCCAGCGCCTGCAACTGGACGATGGCTCCAAGGTGCTGTTGAACACCAACTCGGCGTTTTCCAGCAGCATCAGGGACCACCAGCGCATTGCCCGCCTGTACCAGGGCGAAGCGTTTTTCGAAGTAGCCCCCACCCGTGGCCTGCCCCTGGAAATCGACGCCGGCCCCGTACGCGCCAGCGTGCGCGACACGGCGTTCGCCGTGCGCTACCTCAATGGCGAAGCCCAGGTACAGGTGCAGCGTGGCGATGTCGACTTGAGCAACACCTTCGACGACGCCCGCGTGCGCCTGAGTGCCGGCCAAAGCATCCGCATCGGCCCCAAGGGGTTCGGGCAGCCGGCCAAGCTGGATGCCAGCAAGGACCTGGCCTGGGTCCAGGGCAGACTGGTGTTCGAAAACTGCCCGATGGGCGAAGTGCTGGCCGAGCTGCGGCGCTATTACCCAGGCTGGATCGTCAACAACAACGAGCAACTGGCCAGTGTCGCCGTCACCGGCAACTATCGCCTCGACCAGCCCCTGGATGTGGTGCGCTCCCTCGCCCACATCACCTCGGCCAAGCTGTCGGAATACCCGGCGTTGGTGATCCTGAACTAAATGAGAATTATTTTTACTCGATGTTAACCGGCAATACGTCTCGTTATAGCCAATGCAACTGATTCCTATTTGGTTCGGTTCGCAACTATAAGATACGTACCCCCGGAGCGCTCTCGATGTCCTCTCGTTTCAACCGCCGGTGTTCTTCGCCCGTCTTGTCCTTGCTGGCCGCTGCGATCCTGCTGGCTGGCACGCCCGTCATGGCCGCCACCGCCGCCGAGCCGCCCCCGCGCAGCCATGCAAATTACAATTTTAGCATCGAGCAGCAGCCGCTTGTGTCGGCACTCAATGCCTTTACTGCGGTAACCGGCTGGCAAGTCGGCCTGCCGGCCGAGCTGGGCCAGGGTGTGTCGTCCCCTGGCGTACGCGGCCCGTTGCCGCCAGAAAAAGCCTTGGACCGGCTGTTGGCGGGGACCAACCTGAGCTATCGCAAACTGGGCAATAACAACATCGTGCTGGAGAAACGGGCCGCAGGCGGCGCCCTCAGCCTGCAACAGGTGACCATCAGCGCCACCCGTAACGAACAGGATGTGAACAGCGTACCGAGCACCGTCAGCGTGCACGACCGCGAGGAGCTGGACCGCCAGAACGTCAACAACATCCGTGAACTGGTGCGCTACGAACCCGGCGTCTCGGTCGGCGGCGCCGGCACCCGTTCGGGTAATGCGGGCTACAACATCCGCGGCATCGACGGCGACCGCGTCCTTACCCAGGTAGACGGCGTCGAAGTGCCCGACAACTTCTTCAATGGCCCCTACGCCAAGACCCGCCGCAACTACGTCGACCCGGAAATCGTCAAGCGCATGGAGATTCTGCGCGGCCCGGCCTCGGCCCTGTACGGCAGCAGCGCCATCGGCGGCGCGGTGAGTTATTTCACCCTCGACCCGGACGACATCATCAAGCCCGGCAAAGACGTCGGCGCCCGCCTGAAGACCGGCTACAGCTCCGCCGATGAAAGCTGGCTGACCTCCGGCACCTTCGCCGGGCGTATACAGGACTTTGACGGCTTGCTGCACCTGAGCCAGCGCAACGGCCATGAAACCGAATCCTACGACGGCAACAACGCCACCGGCCTGGCCCGTACCGGCGCCAACCCGGAAGATGCGCGCACCACCAACGTACTGGCCAAGCTGGGCTGGAACTACGGGGACGACAATCGCCTGGGCCTGACCTACGAGAAGTTCAAGGATGACCGCGACGTCAACTTGAAGAACGCCGTGGGCGGCCCGTTCATCGGCGGTCGGGGCATGAACCTCTACCGTGCCCGCTCGGGCAACGACACCATTACCCGCGAGCGCTTCGGCCTGGAAAACAGCTTCGCCCTTGATTCACCGATTGCCGACCGCATCAAGACCAGCCTCAACTACCAGATCGCCAAGACCGACCAGACCACCGCCGAAATCTACCAGGCTGGCCGTCGTGTCCTGCGCACCCGCGATACCCTTTACGAAGAAAAACAGTGGGTCTTCGACGCCCAACTGGACAAGGCTTTCAGCCTGGGCGAAACCGACCACCAAGTGACCTACGGCACCACCCTCAAGCAGCAGAAAGTCACCGGCTCCCGCGAAGGCTCGGCCTCGTGCCTGGCGGTTGGCGCCGGATGCACAGCCACCGGCGCGCCCAGCCCTTCAGCCGGTGATAGCGTGAAAAAGGCCAGCGACTTCCCCGACCCAACCATCAACACCTACTCGCTGTTCGCCCAGGACCAGATCACCTGGGACAAATGGACCTTCCTGCCCGCCGTGCGGTATGACTACACCCGGCTCAAGCCCAAGCTGACCCAGGAATTCCTCAACACCGTCAACCCGACCGGCGCCTATGCCGTCGACGGCAAGGACAAGACCTGGAATCGCGTAACACCCAAGTTCGGCCTGACCTATGCCCTGACCGATCACTACACCTGGTTCGGCCAATACGCCGAGGGCTTCCGTACCCCGTCGGCCAAGGCCCTGTACGGGCGTTTTGAGAATCTTGATCTGGGTTACACCGTCGCTCCTAACCCCGACCTCAAGCCGGAGACCAGCAAAGGCATCGAAACCGGGATTCGCGGCAAATTCGACGAAGGCTCCTTCGATATTGCGGTGTACTACAACAAGTACCGCGACTTTATCGACGAAGACAACGCCGTGGTCGGCGGCACTGTGGAACAGTTCCAGGCCGTGAACATCAAGCGCGCCACCATCAAGGGCGCGGAAGCCAAGGGCCGCCTGAATCTGGATGCCTTCGGCGCGCCGAAGGGCCTGTATACCCAAGGTTCGATTGCCTACACCTACGGTCGCAACGACGACAATGGCGAACCGCTCAACAGCGTCAACCCACTCAAAGGCGTGTTCGGCCTGGGCTACGACCAGGACAACTACGGTGGCTTGCTGAGCTGGACCCTGGTGAAGAAACAGGACCGCGTCGACGGCACCACCTTCCACGCCCCCGACGGAAGCACCGACGGCCCGTTCAAGACTCCGGGCTTCGGCATCCTCGACCTGACTGCCTACTACAAGGTCAGCAACGACGTGACCATCAACGGCGGCCTCTACAACCTCACCGACAAGAAGTACTGGAACTGGGATGACGTGCGCAGCTACGACAGCGTCGGCGAAGCCGCGGTAACCGGCCCGGCCAACCTCGACCGCCTGACCCAGCCCGGTCGCAACTTTGCGGTCAACCTGATCTGGGACATCTGACCCAGCCGCCTTACCTCGCCGGAATCCATCAGCGGCGGGGTGAGGATTTTTTACTGTGCCACGTCTTCTTGTTCGTCTAGTTGATAACAGCTCTCTTTAAGGGCACCCAGGCGCTTACCTTCTCAAGGACTTTTTACATGACCGCTTCTCCTACCGCAGAACGCCCGAGCCTGCGCTCCCAGCGCCTGAACCAGATCACCAACGAGCCGCACACCAAGCTGGATGCGTTGGTGAAGGCTCATGCGCCGTTCGAAACCCAAGCCAACTTCGCCCGCTTCGTAGTGGCCCAGTACCTGTTCCAGTCAGAGCTGGTGGCCCTGTACAACGATGCCGAACTGATCAAGATCGTCCCGGACCTGGCCGCACGCTGCCGCGCCGAAGCCGCCAAGCTCGACCTGGCAGACCTGGACACTGAAATCCCGGCCCCGGTGGCCGGTGCGGTGAAGAATCCGAGTAAAGCCGAGGCCTTGGGCTGGCTGTTCGTGTCCGAAGGCTCCAAGCTGGGCGCCGCGTTCCTGATCAAGCGCGCCGTCGGCCTGGGCCTCGGCGAAACCTTCGGCGCCCGTCACCTGGGCGAGCCGGCCGGTGGTCGCGCCGAAGGCTGGAAAAGCTTCACCCGCACCCTCGACAGCCTGGAATTCAGCGCCGAGGAAGAAGCTGCAGTGGAAAAAGGCGCGATCGATGCGTTTGTGCGCTTCACCGTGTTGCTGGAACAGGCGTACGCTAGCGCCCCAGAACTGGCGTAAGTGTTCCGGTAAACAGCGGTTCAATGTGGGAGCTGGCTTGCCTGCGATGGCAGTGGGTCAGCTCCAGATGTTTAACCTGATGCACCGCTATCGCAGGCAAGCCAGCTCCCACATTTGGGTGCATTTCATGGCTGATAATGTGTAAACCTTCCCACCAGAAAACTGCAGCATGACAGGCAAACCCCAATCCTCCTCCAAAATCGCCCAGCTCCTCTTCGGCCTGCTGGCCTACGTCAGCCTGGGGATCGGCCTGGTGGCGATTGTCATACCGGGTTTGCCGACCACCGAATTCATCCTGCTCGCCGCCTGGGCCGCCACCAAAAGTTCACCGCGCCTGAGCGCCTGGCTGGAAAACCACCGCTTGTTCGGGCCTATCCTGTTCAACTGGCGCAACGGCAGGATCATTGCGCGCCGGGCCAAGGTCAGCGCCACCGTGAGTATGTTGCTGTGTGCCGCCTTGATGCTGGTGATGCTGGATCACGGCTGGGCGGTGTACCTGGCCATTGCCGGGATGAGCCTGGGCAACCTGTGGATCTGGTCTCGCCCCGAGCAACTGGCACGGCCCATATAGGGCTGCATGTAGGCGTTATCCTACCGCTCATCGCCTATTCCTCATGAATCGATTTGTGACGCCGATGTTTCAGGCATGGCGCCGAATGGACTTGGCTCTGCTGCCCGCATTCCAACAAGTCATCCGTGAGTGAACCTATGTTCGACACCCTCTCCATTCGCCTGAAAATAGTGCTGCTGTCCGGTCTTTGCCTGTTGGGGGTCATTGCACTGGTGGTCGGCATCAATATCTACAACACCAACCAGAACGACCTATTGGTCAGTGACTCAAGCTCACGAATGCTGACCGCCAGCGTGGAACAGCTGCTGCAAGCCAAGGCAGCCGAACAGGCCGGGCACTTGCAAAAGACCTTCGGTGAAAATCTGCTGGTGGTCACGGCTCTCGCCGACCAGATCAAAGACCTGCGCCAGCTGGGGACCAAGCGCTCTCTTGAAGCCGGCGCCCTGCGCGAAGAAATCAACCAAAGCGTAAAAACCGCATTCGAGCGCAACACCAAGGTGCTGGGCATTTGGCTGTCGTTCGAACCCAACGGGCTGGACGGCAAAGACAGCGAATTCGTCGACGACAAAGCCCGCGTCTCCAACGAAAAAGGCCGCTTTTCCAGCTACTGGAGCCGTGCCGGCGGTGAAGGCCTCAACACCATCATGGTCGAGGATGACCTGACCAAGACCACCCTCAACCTCAGCGGCACGCCCTACAACATTTGGTATACCTGCCCACGGGACACCCGCAGCACCTGCCTGCTGGACCCATACGAAGACACAGTGGCCGGTAAACCTGTGCTGATGACCACCATTTCCCTGCCACTGATCGTCGATGGCAAAGTCATTGGCGTCGTCGGCATCGATATCGCCCTCACTGCCCTGCAAGCGACCACCGATGCCGCACAGACAGACCTGTTCAACGGCGCAGCGCACCTGGAGATTTTGTCCAGCACCGGCCTGATCGCAGCCTATAGCGGTGAACCGGCCAAGGTGGGCAAGAACCTGATCGACAGCCTCGGCGCCGAAGGCAAGGAAATCGTGCAGCTGCTAGCCACTGACCGGCCCGTGATCCGCGAGCAGAACGACATCATTCGCGCCGTGTACCCGGTCAAGCCGATTGCCGATGCCAAGTCCTGGGGCGTGGTGATCAAACTGCCGAAAACCGTGATGCTGGCCGATAACGTCAAGCTGCAAGCGGTGCTCGACGAGGCCCAGGCCAGCGGTACCCTCAAAGCCTTGCTGGTGGCAGCGGCTGCCGGCCTGTTGGGCTTGCTGCTGATCTGGCTGACCGCCACCGGCGTCACCCGGCCGATCAACAGCGTGGCCGCCATGCTCAAGGACATCGCCAGCGGCGACGGCGACCTTACCCAGCGCCTGGCGTACGCCAAGAAAGACGAACTGGGCGAGTTGGTGAACTGGTTCAACCGCTTCCTCGACAAGCTGCAACCGACCATCGCGCAGATCAAGCAAAGCATCACCGAAGCCCGTGGTACGGCGGATCAATCGTCGGCCATCGCGCGCCAGACCAGCGAAGGCATGCAGGTGCAGTTCCGCGAAATCGACCAGGTGGCGACCGCCTCCAATGAAATGAGCGCCACTGCCCATGAAGTCGCCAACAGCGCCTCGAATGCTGCCAGCGCGGCACGCGGTGCCGATCAGTCGGCCCGCGAAGGCATGTCGATCATCGAGCAGAGCACCCGTGATATCACCACCCTTGCCGAGGAAGTCAGCAAAGCGGTGAGCGAAGTCGAAGCCCTGGCGATCAACAGTGAACAGATCGGCTCGGTCCTGGAGGTGATCCGCAGCATCGCCGAACAGACCAACCTGCTCGCATTGAACGCCGCGATTGAAGCGGCACGCGCCGGCGAAAGCGGGCGTGGCTTTGCGGTGGTGGCCGACGAAGTACGCAACCTGGCCAAGCGCACCCAGGATTCGGTCGAGGAAATCCGCCTGGTGATCGAACGTATCCAGAGCGGCACCCGAGGCGTGGTAGCGACCATGCACTCCAGCCAGCAACAGGCCCAGAGCAATGCCGGACAGATCCACCAGGCGGTGCAGGCCCTGGGCAAGATCAGCGACGCGGTCACCGTGATCAGCGACATGAACCTGCAAATCGCCAGTGCCGCCGAAGAGCAGAGCGCAGTGGCCGAAGAGGTCAACCGCAACGTCTCGGCGATTCGCACCGTGACCGAAACCCTCACCGGCCAGGCCACCGAGTCGGCGGCGATCAGCAGCCAGCTCAATGCACTGGCCAGCCAGCAGATGAAGTTGATGGATCAGTTCAGGGTATAGAAAATGTGGGAGCGGGCTTGCTCGCGAAGGCGGTGTGTCAGTCACCTGATCTATTGACTGAGCCACCGCCTTCGCGAGCAAGCCCGCTCCCACAGGGAATTACAGGCCGGTCCAGGCCTGGACGAACGGCGTCAGGTCTTCCTTCGGCGCCGTACGCGGCGGGTTCTGCGGCGTGCCGAGGTAAAGAAAGCCAATCACTTCTTCATCCGCCGTCAGCCCCAACCCTTTGGCTACATGGGCCGAGTAGGACAACTCCCCGGTCCGCCACACCGCACCAATTCCCTGGGCATAGGCCGCCAACAGGATGCCGTGGGCTGCACAGGCCGCCGCCAGCAATTGCTCGGACTTGGGCACCTTGAAGTGCTCTTGCAGGCGCGCAATCACCACCACCACCAACGGCGCACGCAGCGGGCCGTTCTGGGCCTTGTCGATGACCGCCTGGGGAGCGTCGGCATCTTGCAGGCGCGCGGCCTCGGCCAACAGCGTGCCCATCTGCTCACGGGCCGCGCCTTCTACGGTAAGGAAACGCCAAGGGCGCAGCTGACCGTGGTCGGGCGCACGCATGGCGGCGGCGAACAACAGGTCGCGCTGCTCCTGGGTCGGTGCCGGTTCCAGCAGACGTGGCACGGAAACACGGTTGAGCAAAGCGTCGAGAGCCTGCATTGGCCACCTCCAGAAAAAAATGTGCAGTCATTCTAGCGGGAATGAATCCGGATGCCACCAAACGATAATTGCTCTTATTCAAACCGCCCTGCCCTGTTAGACTTTGCGACCACATTTTCCGACCGTTTCCAGGAATTCCGATGTTCCGTGCGCTTTTTTGCCTGTCCGCAGCGTTGATGGCTTTAAGCCTGACCGCTTGCGACGACGCCCCCCGCTTCACCAAGGCCGAGCCGGGTGAGTCGCGGTCCGGTGGCGCGACGACGGTGAACAAGCGCGACCAGAACGCCTTTTCCCTGCCCTCGGCCAACCTGGCGCCCACCCGCCGCCTGGATTTCAGCGTCGGTAACAGTTTCTTCCGCAGCCCCTGGGTGATCGCCCCGTCCACCACCACGGCACGGGATGGCCTGGGCCCGCTGTTCAATACCAACGCCTGCCAGAACTGCCATATCAAGGACGGCCGGGGCCATCCGCCGCTGCCTGATGCGCCGAATGCGGTGTCTATGCTGGTGCGCCTCTCCATCCCTCTCTCCATTACAGAGCGCCCCTCCTACGCCAAGCTCATCGAGCAACTCGGCGTGGTCCCCGAGCCGGTGTATGGCGGGCAGTTGCAGGACATGTCCGTGCCGGGCGTCGTTCCGGAAGGCAAGGTGCGGGTCGACTACAGCCCTGTCCAAGTCAGCTTCAAGGACGGCACCGTCGTCGAATTGCGCAAACCCGACCTGCAAATAACCCAGCTCGGCTACGGCCCGATGCATCCTGATACACGCTTCTCCGCACGGGTGGCACCACCGATGATCGGCCTGGGCCTGCTCGAAGCGATCAGCGACGCCGATATCCTGCGCAACACCGACCCCAAGACCGCCGATAAAGACGCCATCGTCGGCCGCGCCAACCGGGTCTGGGATGACGCCCAGCATAAAACCGTACTCGGGCGTTTTGGCTGGAAAGCCGGGCAACCCAACCTCAATCAACAAAACGTTCACGCCTTTTCCGGTGATATGGGCCTCACGACCTCCTTGAGGCCTTTCGATGATTGCACCGACGCCCAAGTGGCCTGCAAGCAGGCGCCCAACGGCAATGGCCCTGACGGCGAGCCGGAAGTCAGCGACAATATCCTGCGCCTGGTGCTGTTCTACACCCGTAACCTCGCGGTGCCCGCGCGCCGAGGCGTCAACACACCGCAGGTGCTGGCCGGCAAGAACCTGTTCTACCAAGCCGGTTGCCAGGGCTGTCACAAGCCGAGATTCACCACGGCCGCCAACGCCGCCGAACCCGAGCTGGCCAACCAGGTGATACGCCCCTACAGCGACCTGTTGTTGCACGATATGGGCGAAGGCCTCGCCGATAACCGTACCGAATTCAAAGCCTCTGGCCGCGACTGGCGCACCCCGCCGTTGTGGGGCATTGGCCTGACGCAAGCCGTGAGTGGTCACACCCAGTTCTTGCATGACGGCCGCGCCCGCAACCTGCTCGAGGCCGTGCTGTGGCATGGCGGTGAAGCACAAGCGGCGCAGCAGCATGTGTTGTCGTTCAATGCCGAGCAGCGTGCCGCGTTGCTGGCGTTCCTGAATTCTTTATAAGCTTTGCCCCACTTACAGAAGGGAGCTCGACATGTTTCGTCCCAAGTTGTTGTTCACCAGCCTGGCCGCCCTTGCCCTCGGCGCCTGCTCGCCCCAGGACCCGCAAGCGGTGACCTCGGCGGCCATCGCCAAGCAAGTGATACTGCCGACCTACAGCCGCTGGGTTGAGGCCGACCGCCAACTGGCCGTCAGCGCCCTGGCCTACTGCCAGGGCAAGGAAAGCCTGGACACCGCCCGTGCCGACTTCCTCCACGCGCAAAAAGCCTGGGCCGAGTTGCAACCGCTGCTGATCGGTCCGCTGGCCGAGGGCAACCGTGCCTGGCAGGTGCAGTTCTGGCCGGACAAGAAGAACCTGGTCGGTCGCCAGGTCGAGCAATTGGTCAGCGCCCAGCCGCAGATCGATGCCGCCGCCCTGGCTAAATCCAGTGTCGTGGTGCAGGGCCTGTCGGCCTACGAATACATCCTCTACGACGCCAAGCCAGACGTCGCCGACGAAGCGCAGAAAGCCCGCTACTGCCCACTGTTGATGGCCATCGGCGAGCGCCAGAAAGTCCTGGCCGAAGAGATTCTCGCCAGCTGGAACAGCACCGACGGCATGCTCGCGCAGATGACCAAGTTCCCGAACCAGCGCTACGCTGATTCCCACGAGGCCATTGCCGACCTGCTGCGTGTGCAAGTGACCGCCCTGGACACCCTGAAGAAAAAACTCGGCACGCCCATGGGCCGCCAGACCAAGGGCATCCCGCAGCCGTTCCAGGCCGATGCATGGCGCAGCCAGTCGTCGCTGCAAAGCCTGGAGGTGAGCCTCGCCGCGGCCCAGACCGTGTGGGTCGGCGTCGACAACAAAGGCTTGCGTGGCCTGCTGCCGGCGGACCAGAAGCCGTTGGCCGAGAAGAT
Source organism: Pseudomonas libanensis (assembly GCF_001439685.1). Lineage (GTDB taxonomy): Bacteria > Pseudomonadota > Gammaproteobacteria > Pseudomonadales > Pseudomonadaceae > Aquipseudomonas > Aquipseudomonas libanensis. The sequence continues at coordinate 226,079 of NZ_JYLH01000010.1, read as the reverse complement.
CGACGCCGCCTATGCCGCGTCCTTGAAACTGTTCGCCAGTAACCAGCGCAGCCTCAACGAACTGTTGAACGATGACGCCGGGCGCCAGCAGCTCAACGACATCTACGACAGCCTCAACGTGGTCCACCGCCTGCATGAAGGCGAGCTGGCCAAGGCCCTGGGAATCCAACTGGGCTTCAACGCCAACGACGGTGACTGATGATGCTCAGGCGACAGGCTTTGGCGGTGGGCAGCGTGCTGCTCAGCGCCCTTACGTTGGGCGGCTGGACGCTGTTCAAAGGCAAGGATAAAGGCCCGCTGCTGCTGTCGGCGCGGGATGATGCCGACGGCAAGCACTACGCCGTCGGCTATCGCCTGGATGGCAAGCAGGTGTTTGCCACCCGGGTCGGCCAGCGCTGCCACGACATCATCAACCATCCGACGTTGCCGATTGCGCTGTTCGTCGCCCGCCGCCCGGGCACCGAAAGTTACCTGATCGACCTGCGTGATGGCGCGCTGTTGCAAACCATCAGTTCGAACGCCAACCGCCATTTCTACGGGCATGCGGTGATCCATAAGAGCGGCGACTGGCTGTACGCCACCGAGAACGACACGTCTGACCCCGGCCGCGGCCTATTGGGTGTGTATAAGTTCGAAGGCGAGCGGCTGGTGCATAGTGGCGAGATTTCCACCCACGGCATCGGCCCGCATCAGGTCTCCTGGATGCCCGACGGCGAAACACTGGTGGTGGCCAACGGCGGTATTCGCACCGAAGCCGAAAGCCGGGTAGAGATGAACCTCAACGCCATGGAGCCGAGCCTGGTGCTGATGCACCGCGATGGCACCTTGATCAGCAAGGAAACCCTGGGCCAGCAGATGAACAGCGTGCGCCATATGGGCATCGCCAACGATGGCACTATCCTCACCGGGCAGCAGTTCATGGGGCCGTCCCAGGAACGCTCGGAGTTGCTGGCGATCAAGCGCCCGGGCCAGCCTTTCGTGGCGTTTCCGGTGGCTGATGAGCAGTTGCAGGCGATGGGGCACTACACCGCCAGCGTGGCGGTGCACAGCGAACTGCGCCTGGTGGCACTGACCGCGCCACGGGGCAATCGCTTCTTTATCTGGGACATGGACAGCGCCGAGCTGCGCCTGGATGGGCCGCTACCCGACTGCGCCGGTGTGGGTGCAGTAGCCGATGGATTCGTCGTCACGTCAGGCCAAGGGCGATGCCGCTTCTATGATTGCCGCCAGTCAACGCTGCTGGCCAAGCCGCTGGAATTACCGGCCGGCTTTTGGGATAACCACCTGCACCTGATCTGAAATACCCCTCTGTAGGAGCTTCAGGCATAAAAAAAGGGCCTCGCATCGCAAGGCCCTTTTTTTGGGGGCAATCGTTTCAACTCTGCGGCTTCATCGCTTGAGACATCCCGAACATGAATAACAGCAATTCATGATCAGGCTTGGCCGCCACACTCGCCTTGGCAATGCGTGGCAACAGGCATTGCCCACCGCCATCTACCGCACTGAGCACTTGTGTGCGAGGTTGTTCCCACACCGCCAGGGCCAGGGCTGAAACGCCCAACGCCCCGACCAGGAACAAACCTCGTGCTATTTCTAGCTTCATCTGATTAAACCCTTGATAGCGCTGCCAAACGCCGTCTCGTAAAAGTAGCTGAGTTTTTTCCAGTCGGTATCATTCCACGACGAATGGCGGCGCAATTGCAGCATGTCATGGGACGCGGCCCGATAAGCGGTCAAGCGTTGGCGACATTTTTCAAAGTCCAGCAGGGCCACTTCTACAGTCGCCGCCTCGGGCTCGCCGGTGACCCGCACGAAGATGTGCTTGATATACAGGCAACCGTGCTGCCAGCGGCCTTTATGCATGCGGGCCAGGGTGCCGGCCAATTCCTGCAGCAAGCGCTCGTGGACGGCCTCGCCATACTGTTCACGGCCGCCAGCGGCGTACCAGTTTTCGATCTCGTCGAAACCGTCCAGGGACGCAGTGACCAGCAGGGCTTTCCATTGGTGCTCCGGGTCGCGTCGCGCCTCGCAGAACACCAGCTCCGGCACGCGCACATCCAGCAAACGCAGGCCCTTGAGGGCATCACGTTCACGTAGCACGGTCGGGCGCCCAAAGGGGTGCAGCCAACTGCGGTAAATATGGCCGGTCTGGCGCTTGCTATAGAGCAACCGCCCGTTGGGGCCTACCACACGCTGCACGCCGCTTTCGCCACCACGTCGGCGATTGGGTTCTTCAACCCACTCGCCTTGCTGACGCCAGAAAAAATCAAATCGTTCTTCGGGAGCTACATGACTGCCTGCTACGCACTCAACTGCCATCCTGTTACCTCTTGCGCAATACATATACTCGCCACATGGCGTAGAGCGGTATGAAGTCCAGGGATTCCTGAACACGGAAACCGGCCTGCTCGAATTCTGCCTCGACAGTAGCAGCCGGTAACACAAACCGGTTTTGGTAACCTTCCTGCTCACCTCGTTTGCGACGACGTACTTCGCTGCGCTTGCGCTTCCAGGCCTTGAAATTGCCATCTACCCACAGCGAAATAATCACGCTGTCACGGGTAACCCGCTGAAACTCGCGCAATATTGTCAGCCTGTGCTCAGGCTCACCGATGTGGTGCATCAAGCGCATGCAGAAAATACTGTCGACGGAGTTATCTGGCAAATCGATATCAAAGGCAGATGTCTGCAAAGGGCGTACCCGTTTCACCACATCCGCCGGTTGGGCGGTAGTGGCGATCTTCAACATCGACGCCGAATTGTCAGCCCCGATAATTACACGGTTGGGTTTTTCGGCCAGCAACGGCCAGAAGCGTCCAGCGCCACAAGGCAGATCCAGCACCAGACCGGGTTCACCGGCCATGGCCAGCGCACCGCGCGCCAGTTGCTCGTCGCGTTTGTGGGACAACCGGCGAGCCAGATTGTCCTGATGTTTGAGCAAATATTGTTGCGCGTGTTGATCGTCGTACTTTTCGGAAAATTCCAACTTGATTGGGGAAGGCATCGCACGTCTCCAGTAACTGATGCCTACAACCTTATGCAGCGAACTGTGATCAACAGGTCAACTCATTGTGAAAATCTTGTCCTGTCCAACTGCATACATTTCAAGACTTTACAGAAACATTCAGTAGCATGGGGCCATCTTCGCTGAAAAGCGGGCACTCTGCATCAGCAAAACGACAGACTGAACGGTCAGGATTTGACCTGGCTCAACTCCACGTGAAATCGGCAGCCATTGGGTTCCATGGTGCTCAAACTCACGTTCCAGCCTTGGCTCTCGCAGATCCGTTGCACCAATGAAAGGCCCAGGCCCAGACCCTCGCCGCGGTTCTCGCTGCCGCGTACAAACGGCTCGAACATCGCTTCGCGTTTTTCTTCGGGAATGCCGACACCGGTGTCCTCCACCACGAAGCCACTGGGCTCCAACGTGAGGCGGATAAACCCGTGCTCGGTGTAGTGCAGCGCGTTACGCAGCAAGTTGCCCATCACCGCGTGCAAGAAAGTGGTGTTGTAGCGGGTATCCAGCGGGTTGCCTGGTCGGTAGATCAACTCCAGGCCTTTTTTCTCGATAGGCTCGCGCCAGATACCGAGCAGGTCTTCGGCGACCTGGCTGAGGTTGCCCTGGGGCGCAACGGCAGCATCATCGTGCTTGGCGCGCGCCAGCATCAGGAAGGTCTGCACCAGTTCGCGCATTTCTTCACAGGCACGGGCGATGCGCTCCACCTGGCGGCGCCCACGTTCATCAATGGCCGGGTTTTCCAGCAACAGTTCGCAGGAGCTGGCCAATACCATCAAGGGCGTGCGCAACTCGTGGCTCACATCGCTGGTAAACAGTTGCTCGCGGGACAGCGCCTGACGCAAGCGGCCCAGGGTGGCGTCGAACGCCACCGCCAGCTCGCCCACTTCATCGGCAGCATAATCCGGGGCCAGGGGCGGGGCCAGGCCCAGCAGTTGGTCACGATGACGCACCTGGCGAGCCAACCGCACCACCGGCGCCATCACCTTGCGGGCCAGCACCCAACCGAGGAATACCGCCAGCGCCAGGCTGAGCACGAACCCCACCAGCACCACGGCAAACAGCACACGCTCACGTTCTTCGAAATCGCTTTGGTCTTGCAGCAGCACATAACGCCGGCCATCGATCACCTCGACCATGGCGTGATACGACAGCGACTCGCGAAACACCTCATGAAAACCCGGCTCCAGGTGGCGCAGATCCTTGGGCAGTTCGAAATCGCCGCGCCCGCCACTGAAGTAAAACAGCTGGTCCGGCTCCGGCCGGTGGCTCCAGTCTTCGACACTGTCCATCAACAGCAGGCGTTGCAGGTCACCGCCCAGGCCAGCCGAGATCAACTTCTCTTCCACCAGGTGCACCGTCGCAACGATCCCCATGGCGAAGGCCCCCGCCACCAACGCACTCATCAAGGCAAAGGCGATGATGATCCGCTGGGCAAGGCTTTGCTTAAACTCCATCACGACCCTCGGCCAAGCGGTAACCCACGCCGTGCACCGTTTGCAGCAACGGCTTGGCGAATGGCTTATCGATCACCTGGCGCAATTGGTGAACGTGGCTGCGCAGGCTGTCGCTGTCCGGGCAATCATCGCCCCACAGCGCTTCTTCGAGTATTTCCCGGCGCAGTACGTGCGGGCTCTTCTGCATCAACACCGCCAGCAGTTTCAGGCCAACGGGGTTGAGCTTGAGCAGACGCCCTTCGCGGGTGACTTCCAATGTGTCGAGGTCGTAGTTCAGGTCACCCACCTGCAGGGCACGGCGCCCGCCACCCTGGGCACGACGCAGCACCGCCTCGATACGCGCGGCCAGTTCCGATAAGGCGAATGGCTTGAGCAAGTAATCATCGGCGCCAGACTTGAAGCCCTGCAGGCGGTCGTCCAACTGGTCACGGGCGGTGAGCATGATCACCGGCGTATCGCGGCGCGCGTCTTCGCGCAGGCGTTTGCAGAGGGTGTAGCCATCGATGCCGGGCAGCATGATATCGAGCACGATCAGGTCGTAATGCTCGGTGGCCGCCAGGTGCAGGCCCGACAAACCGTCCTGCGCACAATCCACTGTATAGCCTTTGAGCCCGAGGTAATCGGCCAGGTTGGCGAGGATATCGCGGTTGTCTTCAACCAATAGAATTCGCATGGGCAGTGTCTCCGTACGCGGTAACAGCCGTGTTGGCTCGCGCAGCTTAAGGCCAAGCGGGGTTCAGGGATAGAGCTGAAAGACCCACCGATAAGGGTATTCAACTGATTACAGGGGTAAACGAGTTTTTCACTATAGCTTCACAAACCCACCACAGCCTCAGGCAGAAGATCGCGCCCATTGATATCAGGAATATAGATATGGGCTTTCTCAAAACGGCGCCAATGCGCTATCTGCTGTTGATAACCGGTGCCTGGTTATTGGTGTTCCTGCTCACTCGCAGCGTGCTGCTTGTGACTCATCTGAATGAAGTGGGCGGCAACTGGCTGCCGGTGTTTGGCGTGGGAATGCTCTACGACCTGGCCTTCCTTGCCTACGCAGCTTTACCGCTGGGCCTGTATTTACTGCTCTGCCCACCTGCACTCTGGCGCCGCCGCGGCCACCGCTGGTTCCTGCAAGCGCTGCTGACGGCCAGCCTGTTCGCCATGCTGTTTACTTCGGTGGCCGAATGGCTGTTCTGGGATGAGTTTGGCGTACGCTTCAACTTTATTGCCGTTGACTACCTGGTGTATTCCGATGAGGTGCTGAACAACCTGCTGGAATCCTATCCGATCGGCAAGTTGCTGAGCCTGTTGGCAATGCTGGCGATCCTCATGAGCCTGGCCCTGCGTAAACCCTTCAATGCCGCCATGGCGGCGCCGTTGCCGGCACTGCGTGGCCGGCTGCTTAATGGTCTGGGGTTGTTGGTGGTCGCCGGCCTCAGCCTGCAACTGATCAGCCAGGACAGCCCACGTGCCCAAGGCGGCAACGCTTACAAGAACGAGTTGGCCAGCAACGGCCCTTACCAATTCTTCGCCGCGTTCCGCAATAACGAACTGGACTACACCCAGTTCTACAAAAGCCTGCCTACCGACGTGGTCGCCCGGCAATTGCGCGCCGAACTCAGCGAGCCGAATGCACGTTTTATCGACCAGGACCCGCTGGATATTCGCCGCGCCATCACCAACCCGGGCACACTGCGCAAGCCCAACATCGTGCTGGTCACCATCGAAAGCTTCAGCGCCAAGTACATGGGCAGCAACGGCGATGCACGCAACCTCACGCCCAACCTGGATGCATTGCGCAAACAAAGCCTGTACTTCAATAACTTCTATGCCACCGGCACTCGCACCGACCGCGGCCTGGAAGCCATTACCCTGGCGATCCCACCCACGCCAGGTCGTTCGATCGTCAAGCGCATCGGTCGTGAAAGCGGGTTCGCCAGCCTTGGGCAGCAGCTCGCGGCCATTGGCTACGACAGCGTGTTTGTCTACGGCGGGCGCGGCTACTTCGACAATATGAACGCGTTTTTCAGCGGCAATGGCTATCGGGTTGTGGACCAGAGCAGCGTGCCCGAATCAGAAATCTCATTTAAAAACGCCTGGGGCATGGCCGATGAGGACCTGTTCAAACAGACCCTGACACTGGCCGACGCCGACTACGCCAAGCAGCAGCCGTTCTTGCTGCAACTGATGACCACCTCCAACCACCGCCCCTACACCTACCCGGACGGGCGTATCGATATCAAGTCCGGCAAAGGCCGCGACGGTGCGGTGAAATACACCGACTACGCCATCGGCCAGTTCCTCGAGGCTGCACGCCAGAAGCCATGGTTCGATAACACGATCTTCGTGTTCGTCGCCGACCACACCGCCGGCAGCGCAGGCAAGGAAGACCTGCCGATCACCAACTACCAGATTCCTTTGTTTGTCTATGCGCCCAAGCTGATCGACCCACGGGAGTCCGCCCAACTGGCCAGCCAGATCGATCTTGCACCGACCCTGCTGGGCCTGATCAACTTGAGTTACGAATCGACCTTCTTTGGCCGCAACCTGTTGCAAGACAACCCGCTGCCGCCGCGAGTGGTGATCGGCAATTACCAGCATTTGGGCTTGTTTGACGGCAAGGACCTGGCGATCCTCAGCCCACGCCAAGGGCTGCGTCGCCACGACCAAGCCCTTGGGGAGAGCCAGGAGTTGCGCGTGGGCAGCGATGATCCATTGATCCAGCGGGCGATTACCTACTATCAAGCCGCCAGTTACGATTTCAAACAACAACTGCTGAGTTGGAGGGTGCACAAGGACGAGGCCCCGACCCTGAGCACACGCTGAACAAATCTTCCCGTACAGGTCAGTACGGGACGTTTTACATTAAGGTCTGCCATGCGCTCTCACCCCACTGCTCCGCCTTCCAAGCCCCTTGATTTCTGGCTGTGCCTGGGCATTCCCGTCGCCGCTGCGCTGGTATTGCTGATGCTGGAGCTGACTTCGCTGGACATGGATCTTGCCAAGCAGTTCTACAGCGCAGCCAATGGCGGTTTTATCGGTCGCTACAGCTTCTTCCTCGAAGACATCCTGCATGACCGTGCCAAGGAGTTGGTGATCCTGTTTTCGGTCCTGGCGATCCTTGGGTTTGTCGGCACCTTTATCCTGCAGCGCCTCAAGCCTTACCGCCGCGAACTGGGATGCCTGGTGCTTTCCCTGGGGCTGGCGACAGCCTTCGTATCGCCACTGAAAACCATCACTGCCGTGCAGTGCCCATGGAGCCTGAAGGAATTTGGCGGCCAGGAAACCTATAGCGAACTGCTAAGCCCTCGCCCGCTTACCGACAAGCCAGGTCGCTGCTGGCCCGGTGGGCATGCGGCAACCGGGTTTGCCTTGTTCGCCTGGTTCTTTGCCCTGAGGGATCGCAAGCCGAGGATGGCGCGCAACGCGTTCATCGTTGCAGTCGGTCTGGGCAGTGTCTTTTCGGTGAGCCGCATGCTCCAAGGGGCGCACTTTTTTTCCCACAATGTGTGGACAGCAATTTTTTGCTGGCTGATTTGCCTGGCCATGTATTGCCTGCTGCTGTACCGACCATCAAGGCAAGCTACATCCATCGCTACCCACCCCCTATAAAAAAACCCCGCCTGCATCACTGCAGGCGGGGTTTTTTCAGTACGGGGGTAAGGCTGGCTTACATCATGCCGCCCATGCCACCCATGCCGCCCATGTCTGGCATACCGCCGCCAGCCGAGCCTTCTTTCTTCGGTGCTTCAGCGATCGCCGCTTCGGTGGTCAGGATCAGACCGCCGATGGAGGATGCTGCTTGCAGCGCCGAACGGGTCACCTTGGTAGGATCCAGGATGCCCATTTCGATCATGTCGCCGTAGATGCCAGTCGCAGCGTTGTAACCGTAGTTACCTTTGCCGTTCTTGACTTCGTTGACCACAACGCTTGGCTCGTCGCCGGAGTTGGCAGCGATCTGGCGCAGCGGTGCTTCAACGGCACGACGCAGTACCGCGATACCGACGTTCTGGTCAGCGTTGTCGCCGGTCAGGTTAGTCAGGGCTTCCAGGGCACGGATCAGCGCAACGCCACCGCCAGGTACCACGCCTTCTTCAACGGCTGCACGGGTTGCGTGCAGGGCGTCTTCAACGCGGGCTTTCTTCTCTTTCATTTCGACTTCGGAGCCAGCGCCAACCTTGATCACTGCAACGCCGCCGGACAGCTTGGCCAGGCGCTCTTGCAGTTTTTCACGGTCGTAGTCCGAGGAGGTTTCAACAACCTGTGCACGGATCTGGGCGATACGGGACTCGATGTCGCCTTCAACGCCAGCACCGTCAACGATGATGGTGTTTTCCTTGGAGATGGTCACGCGCTTGGCGCTACCCAGGTTTTCCAGGGTGGCGCTTTCCAGGCTCAGGCCGATCTCTTCGGAGATAACGGTACCGCCGGTCAATACGGCGATGTCCTGCAGCATGGCCTTGCGACGATCGCCGAAGCCTGGAGCCTTGACGGCCGCGACTTTAACGATGCCACGCATGTTGTTCACGACCAGCGTCGCCAGGGCTTCGCCTTCAACGTCTTCGGAAACGATCAGCAGTGGGCGGCCGGCTTTGGCTACGGCTTCCAGCACTGGCAGCATTTCGCGGATGTTGGAGATCTTCTTGTCGACCAGCAGGATCAGCGGGTTGTCCAGTTCGGCAACCATGGTCTCAGGCTTGTTGACGAAGTACGGGGACAGGTAGCCACGGTCGAACTGCATGCCTTCTACAACCGACAGTTCGTTTTCCAGGCCCGAGCCTTCTTCAACGGTGATCACGCCTTCTTTACCGACTTTTTCCATCGCTTGGGCAATGATGTCGCCGATGGAGCTGTCGGAGTTGGCAGAGATGGTACCTACCTGAGCGATGGCCTTGGTGTCGGCGCATGGCTTGGACAGGTTCTTCAGCTCAGCCACGATGGCGATGGTCGCCTTGTCGATGCCGCGCTTGAGGTCCATCGGGTTCATGCCGGCAGCGACGGCCTTGTAGCCTTCGTTGACGATCGCCTGGGCCAGGACGGTAGCGGTGGTGGTGCCGTCGCCTGCGTCATCGTTGGCACGGGAGGCAACGTCTTTGACCAGCTGCGCACCCATGTTTTCGAAACGGTCTTCCAGTTCGATCTCTTTGGCTACGGAAACGCCGTCCTTGGTGATGGTCGGAGCGCCGAAGCTCTTCTCGATGATCACGTTACGACCTTTCGGGCCGAGGGTCGCTTTTACTGCGTCAGCCAGGACGTTGACACCGGTGAGCATTTTCTTGCGGGCGGAATCGCCGAATTTAACTTCTTTAGCAGCCATGATCGATATTCCTTAAATACTTTGTAGTAACGGGAAAATGAACGGGGAATCAGTCTTCCAGAACGGCGAGAATCTCGCTCTCGCTCATGACCAACAGGTCTTCGCCGTCGATTTTCACAGTGTTGCTGCCGGAGTAAGGGCCGAAAACAACCTTGTCACCCACTTTCACGGCCAGCGCACGTACTTCACCGTTTTCCAGAGCCTTGCCTGGACCCGCAGCAAGAATCACACCGTGGTTGGCTTTTTCAGCAGCCGAACCTGGCAGGACGATGCCGCCAGCGGTTTTCTTTTCTTCTTCACTGCGACGGATGACGACGCGGTCATGCAGAGGACGAAGCTTCATTGTCGATCTCTCCTAATTGTGATTTTCATCGGCCGGTATCAATTCCGGCGGGTTAAATTCCGGCGGTGCCGGTCGCGACTCGCTGGGCGAATCGCGGAAGTCTGTCTAGTGTCACCACCAGAAACCTTGCGGTGACCGTTACATAAGGGCGGCTGCGGTTATTACAAGGGGGCAAGGATGAAATTTTTTGTGTCGGCGGCGGGGTGAATGCAACACGGCACCCGAAGGTGCCGTGCCAGTGAAGCGGTTATTTGCTGTCGCGGTGTTCGAATTCGCCTTCAATCACATCGCCTTCGCGTCCCAGGGGCTGGCGCGGGGCCGGGCCGCCACGGGGTTGCAGGTCGTCGGCGAAGGCGCGTTGGCGAATCGCCGCGTCTTCGGCGCGCTGGCGCATCTTGCCGGCCAGCAGCTTGCGCGTGAACGGCAGCAGCAGGACCAGGCCGACCACATCGCTGACAAAGCCCGGCAGGATCAACAAGCCACCCGCCAGGGCCATCATCAAGCCCTCCAGCATGGTCTGGGCGGGTAACTCGCCGCGGTTCAGGCTTTCACGGGCACGCAGCGCCGTAGCCAGGCCGGCGACGCGCAGCACGAGGACGCCGAGCATCGAGCCGGCAATGATCAACAGCAATGCCGGGAAAAACCCGATCGCACCGCTGACTTGAACGAATACGAACAGCTCCAACACCGGGAACAGCAGAAAGAGCAATAAAAAAGGGCGCATCAAATGGTTCCTCAACGCAAGAATGCCTTGCCAGTCCACCTTAGATGACGTCGCCATTTCGTGAATTCAAGCATTGGCGGCGGTTATTTTCGGCCAGGCCTCGGCGTGAGCCAATGAAACCAAGGCTTCGCGCACTTGTGTCGGCGTGTTGCAAGGCGCTGCGAAGGGCAACCAATGCAGGGACTGGCCGATACGCAGGTGCATGCCTTCGCTGTCGATGCCAGCCAACTGTGCAGGCTCGGACGTGGGCAACCCGCCGAGTTCGACGTAATGGGCGATGGCCTTGGTGTGATCGCTGTTCATGTGCTCGATCATGCTGCGCTCGGCCTTGCCGGCAAACGGGTTGGCCAAGGTCAACTGCTCGACCCAGTGAATCGCGCCAAACCCACCGATATACCGATGGCGCACCGGCTTGAGCACCCAGAAATCGAAATCGTGGGCCTTGTGGTAGTTGGCCGAATCGGGGAAATAGCGGTAATAGCGCTCGGCAGCGGCTTCAATCGCTGCTTCGTCTTCAAGCTTTCCGGCTTCGGCCAGGTAGGTCAGGCGCCCCACGGCCTGCACATCATCGGCCCCGCGTTCACCCACCAGCAGCGAGCACTTGGGATCTTTTTGCAGGTTGTGGGTGTGCTGGGCGATGCGGCTGATCAGGATCAGCGGGCGGCCCTGTTCGTCAAGGCAATAGGGCACGACCGAGCCAAAGGGAAACCCGGGCATGGCCTTGGACAGTGTGGAGAGGGCCCCACGGTATTCCTTGAGCAACAGCTCTCGGGCGTTCTTGGCAACGTGCGCGCTCAACGTATGACTCCTTGGGTGTTCCGCCGCCCATGGCATATGGGAATGGATCTCAACACAAGGTAATCAATATCCGCGCAGGTTGCCAGGGTGGCCGACGCAGGTTTTACCAGGCCACACCAAAGCCTGCGGTGTAGCGGGTCTTGCTCAAGCTGCTGTCGGAGTTGCCGCTGACCTCGTTGCGCTCGGCCTTCAAGTTCAGCGAAGCCCACTCGGTGACCTTATAGCGCAGGCCCATTTCGGCATCCAGGGAATACTCGGCCGGCCCGGCCAGGGGTTTGCCCAACTCACCGTTGGTGAAGAACTCGACGGTCTTGCCCACCAGATAGCGGTTGTAGTTCCACTTCATGGCCAGGGAATAGAAGTTGTCCTTGCCGCCGTCGGCATATTCATAATCGGTGCGGTTGACCAGCGAACCCAGGGAGAAGGCGCCCAGCTCATCGTCCCAGAACTGATAGCCCGGGCCGGTACCGACAACGCGCTGGCGAGCCAGGTCTTCGACCTTGTCACGCTTGTAGGTCAAGCGGCCCTGCCAGAACCAGTGCTCGGTGATGAAGCGATCCAGGTTGTATTCCAGCGCCCAGTTGTCGGTGGTGGTGACGTCATCCTGGAACTCGCGGTTGTATTCACCCTTGCCTGTATGACGCCACTGGCCGTGACGGGCCGAGGTCTTGAAATCGATGTCGTAGTCGTTGGTGTCTTTGTCGGCACGCTTGTAGTCCAGCGCCAGGTCGACGTTGCCCTTCCATACCAGGTCTTCGATCACTGGCTTTGGCTTCATGATCTGCTGGATACTTGCCAGCTCCACGGTCTTGGGCGCCTCGCCATTGGCCAGCACCACCTTGCCATCATCCGAGGCGTGCAAGGCCTTGGCCTTTTCGCCGCTGTAGGCGTCCTGCTTGACCAGCAGTTCCTGGTCGCTTTCCAGGGTCTTGACCTGCTTCCAGTCCACCGGGATGGAGCCAGCGTAGGTGGTCTGGATCAACAATTTGCCGCCGTCGAAGACTTTGATCTTGCCGGTCAGGCGGTCACCGTTTTTCAACCACACGGTATCGGCGAGCAAGGGCGTGGAAGCACTGAAAACAGCAAGGCACAGCAGGGTTCTGGACAACATAAGCAGATACGGGGCTCAGGGGGGGGCGAAAATAAAGGGCGTTATAGTGTTACATGGCTAGAACTGACTCAAGGATTTATATTGAGTTCAATTCTCATCGCCATGTTTACAGACGTTTCTGACAAAACAACGACGATCTCAACGGATATCCCCACACAGTGAATCTACCTGCCGATACGCCGCAAAGCCCCGCCGAAATGCGTCGTACCGCCTTGTACCTGACGCTGGCGCAAGTGCCGGAAGGCTGCGTGGTGAGCTACGGCGAGCTGGCCCAACTGGCTGGCCTGGGCCGCGCCGCACGCTGGGTCGGGCGCACCCTGAGCCAGTTGCCCGAGGACACGCGATTGCCCTGGCATCGGGTGCTGGGTGCCGGCGGTCGGATAAGCCTGCCGGTGGGCAGTGCCTCGGGTGACGAACAACGTGCGCGTTTGCGTAGCGAAGGCGTCACTATCCTGAATAATCGCGTTGATATTCAGCGTCATGGCTGGCGCCCGGTAGAGCACAGCGGTTAGAGTGCGCGCTTTGTTTCCGCAAATCTGAGGCAGACTCCAGCCCATGCCCCGTAAAACCTGGCGCGCCGCGCTCGCCGCCTATGCCAGCCCCTCGACGTTAGTGCTGTTGTTGCTCGGTTTCGCCGCCGGCATGCCTTACATGTTGGTGTTCTCGACGCTTTCCGTGTGGCTGCGTGAAGCCGGTGTGGCTCGCGAGACCATCGGCTATGCGAGCCTGATCGGTCTGGCCTACGCCTTCAAATGGGTTTGGTCGCCGCTGCTCGACCAATGGCGCCTGCCGTTGCTCGGAAAACTGGGGCGTCGTCGTTCCTGGCTGGTGCTGGCCCAGTCACTGGTGATCCTCGGATTGATCGGCATGGGCTTCTGCGATCCGCAAAAACACTTGTCCTGGTTGATCGCCATTGCGGTGGTGGTCGCGTTCGCGTCGGCCACCCAAGACATTGCCGTCGATGCCTATCGCCTGGAAATTGCCGACGACAGCCGCCAGGCCGCCCTGGCCGCAAGCTATATGTCCGGTTATCGCATCGCCGCCCTGCTGGCCACGGCCGGCGCGCTGTTCTTTGCCGAAGGCTTCGGTTCCACCGGCTTCAACTATAAACACTCGGCCTGGACCGGCACCTATGTACTGTTCGGCGTGTTGATGGTGCCGGCGCTGCTGACCACCTTCCTCATGCGTGAACCTGATGTGCCACTGCGCACCCAGTTGCAGGCCGGGCGCTACAGTTTCGCGCACCAGTTGGTGTCGGTGTTTGTGCTGATCGTGCTGTTGGTCTCGGTGCCGGCGATGTTCACTCAGTTGTACAACACTGACTTCGCCAGCGTGCTGTTCCAGGGTGTGAGCCTATGGGAACTGCTGATGGAAGACCGCGCATTCCTGCGCGCCATCCTCTATATCACGCTTACTTCGCTGTGCCTTTCGGCCATGGGTCGCCGGGGCCTGGCGCCGGTGCTGACGCCGGTCAACGACTTCATCCTGCGTTATCGCTGGCAGGCACTGCTGCTGCTCGGGCTGATTGCCACCTATCGCATGTCCGACACGGTGATGGGCGTCATGGCCAACGTGTTCTACATCGACCAGGGCTTTACCAAGGACCAGATCGCCGGGGTGAGCAAGATCTTCGGCCTGATCATGACCCTGCTCGGCGCCGGCATGGGCGGCCTGTTGATTGTGCGGTTCGGTATCCTGCCGATCCTGTTCATCGGCGGCGTGGCCTCGGCCGGCACCAACCTGTTGTTCGTGATGCTCGCCGACATGGGCCCCGACCTGCAGATGCTGATCGTCACCATTTCCCTGGATAACTTCAGCTCGGGCCTGGCCACGTCGGCGTTTGTCGCCTACCTGTCGAGCCTGACCAACCTCAAGTTCTCCGCAACCCAGTACGCGTTGCTCAGCTCGATCATGCTGTTGCTGCCACGCCTGATCGGTGGGTACTCGGGGGTGATGGTGGAGAAGTTCGGTTACCACAACTTCTTCATGATCACCTGCCTGCTGGGCCTGCCGACGCTGTTCCTGATTGCGTTGCACTGGTTCCAGGAGAATCGGCGCGCCCGGTTGAATCCGCCGCAGGAAGACTGAAATGTGGGAGGGGGCTTGCCCCCGATGGCAGTGTGTCTGTCAGTACATCTGACACTGACACACCGCCATCGGGGGCAAGCCCCCTCCCACATTGGATCTCCCACAGTCAGTCAGATCCCCCCGCAACGTCACGCCTGTACTCCGGCAGCAACCGCCCGTACAATCCCAAGTCATTTCAAGTCCAAGCAACCGACAACGGCCTACCATGCGTACCAGTCAATATTTGCTCGCCACACAGAAAGAAACGCCTTCCGACGCGGTAGTGATCAGCCACCAACTGATGCTGCGCGCCGGTATGATCCGCAAACTGGCCTCGGGCCTGTACACCTGGTTGCCCATGGGCTTGAAGGTGATGCGCAAGGTCGAAGCCATCGTTCGTGAAGAAATGAACGCCGCCGGCTCTCTGGAAGTGTTGATGCCGAGCACCCAACCGGCTGAGTTGTGGCAGGAATCCGGGCGCTGGGAAGAGTACGGCCCTGAGTTGCTGCGCTTCAAGGACCGTCATGGCCGCGATTTCTGCGCCGGCCCGACCCATGAAGAGGTCATCACCGACCTGATGCGCAACGAGTTGAGCAGCTATAAGCAGTTGCCACTGAACCTGTATCAGATCCAGACCAAGTTCCGTGATGAAATCCGCCCACGCTTCGGCCTGATGCGTGGCCGCGAGTTCATCATGAAGGACGCTTATTCCTTCCACGCCGACCTCGCGTCGCTGCAGGTCACCTACGACCGCATGCACCAGGCCTATTGCAACGTATTCACCCGCCTGGGCCTGAAATTCCGCCCGGTTGAAGCGGACAACGGCTCCATCGGCGGTGCCGGCTCCCACGAATTCCACGTACTGGCCGAATCCGGCGAAGACGATATCGTGTTCAGCAACGGCTCCGACTACGCGGCCAACATCGAGAAAGCCGAAGCCGTGCCACGGGAAACTTCCCGCCCCGCACCGGCCGAGGAACTGCGCCTGGTCGATACCCCTGACACCAAGACCATCGCGGCCCTGGTGGAAAAATTCAATCTGCCGATTGAAAAGACCATCAAGACCTTGATCGTGCACGCCGAAGAAGAAGGCAAGCTGATCGCCCTGGTCATCCGTGGCGACCATGAGCTCAACGAAATCAAGGCGGCCAACCAACCTGGCGTGGCCAGCCCACTGGTCATGGCCTCCGACGCCGAACTGCGTGACGCCATCGGCGCCGGTGCCGGTTCCCTGGGCCCGCTGAACCTGCCGCTGCCGATCATTATCGACCGTTCGGTGGAGCTGATGAGCGACTTCGGCATCGGCGCGAACATCGACGACAAGCACTACTTCGGCGTGAACTGGGAGCGTGACCTGCCGGTTCCGACCGTGGCTGACCTGCGTAACGTTGTCGCCGGCGACCCAAGCCCCGATGGCAAAGGCACCCTGGAAATCAAGCGCGGCATCGAAGTCGGGCATATCTTCCAGCTGGGCAACAAGTACAGCAAGGCGATGAAGTGCGAAGTGCTGGGCGAGAACGGCAAGCCGATCACCCTGGAAATGGGTTGCTACGGCATCGGCGTTTCTCGTGTGGTAGCCGCTGCCATCGAACAGAATAACGACGAAAAAGGCATTATCTGGAGTGACGCCCTGGCACCGTTCCAGGTGGCCCTGGTGCCACTGCGCTACGAAACCGAGCAGGTACGCGAAGCCACCGACAAACTGTATGCCGAACTGACGGCCGCCGGTTTTGAAGTGCTGCTGGATGACCGGGACAAGAAGACCAGCCCGGGTATCAAGTTCGCCGACATGGAACTGATTGGCATCCCGCACCGGATCGTGGTCAGTGACCGTGGCCTGGCCGATGGCAACCTGGAATACAAGAGCCGGACCGAAGCCAAAGCCCAACCGTTGCCGGTGGCTGACGTGCTGTCTTTCCTCCAGGCGCGCATTCGTCGCTGAAAACCAGACCAAGAGACGTCATGTTCAAGCCACACACCAGAGCCCTGGGGGGCGCCGCCTTGTGCGGCGCCCTGCTGGTCAGCGGCTGCGCCAATCAGATGTCGCAACGCAGTGAGCACGAGGAGCGGATCGAGCGCAAGTTGCTTGACCACAGCCTGCAGATCGATGTCGGCGAACCCAAAGTGCTGGAGCTGCCGCAACGTCGGGTTCGCATCCATGAGCAGAAGACCTTCGAAGTCACCGAATTCGAAGTCACCCGTCGTTACGACCGCTACACGCCCTATCAGCCCTGGCGCAAACTCTATGAGATGCCGCTGGGTGCCGTGGCGTTGGTGGCCGGCGTGGGCGCCAACGTGGCGAATATCTTCGCCCTCGGCAACTTGCCCACGAGCGTGACCCGTGACTGGTTGAGCTACGGTGTGGACGGCATCAACCCGTTCATGAACGTGCAATCCCACGGCCGTGCGCAACAGAACCTGGCGGCTATCGATGAAGTCCAGCGCGACAAGCGCCTGGAGTATTCGAGCCTGCCCTGGAGCGAACGCCCGGTACAGGTCACCGCCGGCAAGCAGACCCATGAGCTGACCACCGACCGCAACGGCATACTACGCCTGAACCTGTTGGACAGCCCATTTGCCGAGCAAGACCTGAACCGCGTCACGACCTTGAAGATCAGCGTCGAAGACGGCCAGGATGACGTGCATACGGACTCGACCCTGGCGGTCAGCAACAGCCTGCGCGGCAAATTGCTGGAAGCCCACGGGCTGATCTACGACGACCTGGAAGATGACGAGGTGAACCAGTGGGTACACCGGGTCAAACGCCTGTCGGAACTGGGCCTGGAAGAAGAGGCCAGCGAACTGGAACAAAGCCTGATTGAACTGACGCGCAATGATCCGGAATTGCAGCAGGAGTTTGTGCAGGCGTTGACCAAGGATGCAGGGCGTTTGGTGGCGGATCCCGGCGCACGCTGATCGCTCAACACCTGTGAAAATCAAACTGTGGGAGCTGGCTTGCCTGCAATAGCGGTGTATCAGTTAAAGCATTTGTGACTGACACGCTGCTATCGCAGGCAAGCCAGCTCCCACATTTGTTTCGGGCTGCTACCAGGAAAACTCGAGCTGTTCGTTGCCGCCGCTCAGGTCCAGCAACCGCACCCCAATCCCCAGCAACCGCACCGGCTTGCCCCCGCGATTGAACGCCTGGGTCAGCAACTGTTGATAACTTTCCAGATCCCGCCCTGCCCCGGCCTGTTCCAGCGTCGTCTGGGTAAAGTCATGAAACTTCACTTTGACAAACGGCTTGCCTGCCCGGTAGCTGCTGTCTATGCGCGCCATCCGCCCGGCCAGGGTTTCCATCAGCTCGGGCAGTTTCGCCAGGCAGCTTGAGAGATCCGGCAAGTCCACGTCGTAGGTATTTTCCACACTGATGGATTGTCGACGGCTGTCGTTCTGTACCACGCGGTCATCAATCCCACGGGCAAGGCTCCACAGGCGCTCGCCAAAACTGCCGAATTCGCGCACCAGCGCCAGTTTGTTCCATTCGCGCAATTGCAGGCAGTCTTCGATCCCCAGGCGTGCGAGCTTATCCGCCGTGACCTTGCCGACGCCGTGCAGCTTGCTGACGCGCAACTGCGAGACAAAGTCTTCGACCTGGTCCGGAGTGATCACGAACAGGCCGTTGGGTTTCTTCCAGTCGCTGGCGATCTTGGCCAAAAACTTGTTCGGCGCCACACCGGCAGACACGGTGATATGCAGCTGGTTGGAAACGCGGCGGCGGATATCCTGGGCAATGCGCGTGGCACTGCCGCCAAAATGCGGACTGTCGGAGACGTCAAGGTAGGCTTCATCCAGCGACAACGGCTCGATCAAGTCGGTGTAGTCGCGAAAGATCGTCTGGATTTCCTTCGATGCTTCTTTATAGGCATCCATGCGCGGCTTGACGATGGTCAGGTCCGGGCACAGCTTCAAGGCGTGGCGCGACGACATGGCAGAACGAACACCGTACGCCCGTGCTTCGTAGTTGCAAGTAGCGATCACGCCCCGACGGTCCGCCGAGCCACCCACGGCCAAGGGCTTTTGCGCCAGGCTCGGGTCGTCGCGCATCTCAATGGCGGCGTAGAAGCAATCACAATCGACGTGGATGATTTTGCGCTGCGTCATATAAACGGGGTGTGAACCAACGGGTGGGCAGTATCGCATCCGCACCTGTATATAGCACCAGTAGTTTGATTCTTCCTTCCAAATGGTAGGAAGTTTCCCAGAGGAATTCATTTTCTCAATCGAATTCAGCCTTCCGATAGAGCTGAAAGCCTCGGCCTGACTGGCTCCGAGCGGTTCAGGGTGGCACTTTTAAGAGCTAAGCGATTGAAGCACAAGCGCTTTTATTCGATTCACGGGTTGACACACTCGCGTTCCTCTGTAGAATGCCGACACACAGACGCGGGATGGAGCAGTCTGGTAGCTCGTCGGGCTCATAACCCGAAGGTCGTCGGTTCAAATCCGGCTCCCGCAACCAAACATCAAAAAAGGCTACTCGAAAGAGTGGCCTTTTTTGTGTGCGTCTGTTTTTCCTCCCCCCTCTTACCAAAAACGCGCCAACACCTTGATTTCAGAATAATTCGCACTAATTGGCCCCATCGGCGCATTAACGGTTGACACCCTGCCGCTGGGCTGTAGAATGCCGCCCACAGACGCGGGATGGAGCAGTCTGGTAGCTCGTCGGGCTCATAACCCGAAGGTCGTCGGTTCAAATCCGGCTCCCGCAACCAAACATCAAAAAAGGCTACTCGAAAGAGTGGCCTTTTTTGTATCCGGTGAAAAAGTTCTCCTGAAACAATGACATGGCATCTTTCATGAAACCGTACAGGGTTTGTAGAGTCCATCTCATTGCACGCTAGGCTCAATGCTCAAGCGCTCCCCTCTACGACCAATGGCCGCAGTCGCCCCACCCGGTGATCCGCGTTAATATTTGTAATTATTTTGTCCATAGGGATTGGTAACTTGGCTGGATACCCCCATCCTGTCGCGCACAATCCACGAGGTGATTGATGCGCGCCAACTCGTCTGAACCACAAGACACTGTCACAGCAGAACAACCGATCACGCCCACCCGCTTGCGCTGGCTGGATCTGTTGAGCAAGTACCGACAGCCTATCGGCCTGGCGGTTACGCTGCTGTTGTTTGCTATCGCCCTGATCGCTTGCCGACACCTGCTGCTGGAACTGGATCTCTATGCCCTGCATGACTCGATCCTGGAGGTGCCCAAGCCAGCCCTGCTCGGCGCGTTTGCAGCGGCGGTCGCCGGCTTCGTCATCCTGCTCGGCTATGAATTCTCCGGTGCCCGTTATGCCGGGGTGAAGTTGCCCGCCAAGACCCTGGCCCTGGGTGGCTTCACCGCCTTTGCCATCGGCAACGCCATTGGTTTGTCGATGCTCTCGGGCGGCTCGGTGCGCTACCGTCTATATGCACGGCATGGCATCGGCGCGTCGGAAGTAGCACACATGACCGTGTTCGCCAGCCTGGCCTTGGGCTGTGCCCTGCCGCCATTGGCCGCATTGGCCACCTTGAGCAACCTGCCGGCGGCCTCGACTTACCTGCATCTGCCGCAAGGCCTGCTCGGCGGCATCGCCGGTGCCGTGCTGCTGCTGTCAGCCGCGTTGTGCATCGGTATCTATCGCCGCCGCCTGCCGGAACAGCCCTACCCCGACAACCTGCTGGTCAAGGCCGGTCGCCGTACCCTGCGCCTGCCTGGTCGTCGCCTGACCTTCCTGCAACTGATCATCACCGCACTGGACGTCGCCGCTGCCGCCACCGTCCTTTATATGTTGTTGCCGGAAGCACCGCCCTTCGGTCCGTTCCTGCTGGTGTACCTGCTGGCCCTGGCCGCCGGTGTGCTCAGCCATGTGCCGGGAGGCGTGGGTGTATTCGAAGCGATCCTGCTGGCGGCCTTCGCCGACAAACTCGGTGCCGCGCCCCTGGCTGCCGCCTTGCTGCTGTACCGGATGATCTACGTGGTCTTGCCGCTGTTGATCGCCTGTGTGTTCCTGCTGGTCAACGAGGCCCAGCGTCTATTCCAGACCCAGCAAAGCCTGCGGGTGGCCTCGGGGCTGGCGGCGCCAGTACTGGCCGTACTGGTTTTTTTGTCCGGCGTGGTCCTGCTGTTTTCCGGCGCCACGCCGGAGATCGACTCACGCCTGGAAAACATCGGCTTCCTGATTCCCCACCGCCTGATTGACGCTTCGCACTTTGGTGCCAGCCTGATCGGCGTGTTATGCCTGCTGCTCGCCCAGGGCCTGCGTCGACGCTTGTCGGCGGCATGGATGCTGACCATGGTGTTGCTGCTGGTGGGCGCCCTGCTTTCGCTGCTTAAAGGTTTCGACTGGGAAGAAGCCAGCCTGATGACTATGACTGCGGTGCTGCTGGCGATCTTCCGTCGCTCGTTCTACCGCGCCAGCCGCCTGACCGAATTGCCTTTTTCGCCGCTGTACCTGGTGGCCAGTGTCTGTGTACTCGGCGCTTCGATCTGGTTGCTGCTGTTCGCCTATCAGGACGTGCCCTACAGCCATCAACTGTGGTGGCAGTTCACTCTCGACGCCAACGCCCCACGTGGCTTGCGCTCATTGCTGGGTGCCGCGGTACTGCTGGTAATCGTGTCGCTGACCTGGCTGCTGCGCACTGCACGCCCGGTCATCCACTTGCCGACGCCGGAGGAACTGGAGCGCGCCACCAAGATCCTGATGGCCTCCTCCCAGCCCGACGGCGGCCTGGCGCTGACTGGCGACAAGGCGCTGCTGTTCCACCCCAACGACGAAGCCTTCCTGATGTACGCCCGTCGCGGACGCAGCCTGGTGGCCCTGTACGACCCGATCGGCCCGACCCAACCGCGTGCCGAGATGATCTGGCAGTTCCGTGATCTGTGCGACATCCATCATGCCCGCCCGGTGTTCTATCAGGTCCGTGCCGAGAACCTGCCGTACTACATGGACATCGGCCTCACCGCGATCAAGCTGGGCGAAGAAGCCCGCGTCGACCTGAAACGCTTTGACCTGGAAGCCAAGGGCAAAGAGATGAAGGATTTGCGCTACACCTGGAACCGTGGCACCCGGGACGGCCTGTCCCTGGAAATCTTCGAACCCGGCCAGGCGCCGATGGATGAATTAAAAGTTATCTCCGATGCCTGGCTGACAGGTAAGAATGTGCGGGAAAAAGGCTTCTCCCTGGGCCGTTTCAGCGACGACTACCTCAAGCACTTCCGTATCGCGATCATTCGCTTCGAAGGGCGCCCGGTGGCCTTTGCCAATCTGCTCGAGACCTACAACCATGACTTGGCCAGTCTTGACCTGATGCGTGCCCACCCGGACGCGCCCAAGCTGACCATGGAGTTCATGATGGTGGGCCTGATTCAACATTATAAGAACCACGGCTACGCCCGCTTCAGCCTCGGCATGGTGCCGTTGTCGGGCCTGCAACCGCGGCGTGGCGCACCGTTGACCCAGCGCCTGGGCTCGATGGTGTTCCGTCGTGGCGAGCAACTGTATAACTTTCAAGGTCTGCGCCGCTTCAAAGACAAGTTCCAGCCTGACTGGGAACCCCGTTACATGGCCGTGCCCGCAGGACTTGATCCGCTGGTGGCACTGGCCGATACCGCCGCCCTGATCGCGGGCGGCTTGACTGGATTGGTGAAACGCTGATGATTCGACGCTCCTGGCGGTATGTATTGGCCTTTGTAGTGCTGCTCGCCCTGATCCTGGGTGGCGGCTATTGGTACTGGAACCGCCCTGCCCCACAGCCGATCCTGGAGCAATTGCCCCAGGCCGACGGCTCGGTGATGACCCGCGTGACCCCGGCCAGCACCGCGAAAGCTCGTGTAGCCGTGGCGGTGATGGCTGATGAAACCCTGACCGACAGCCAGCTGATTGCCCTGAGCCAGGGCGGCGCGGCACAGATCATCCAGGTGGTCCTGCCCAAGGCTGATTGCACAGCGCAGGAACGAGCCCTGCAAGGTGCCCTGGCCCAGCTCAAGGGCCCGGCAACGTTGGTCAGCGGCATCGGCCCTGGCGCCGCACTCGCCTGGCGCTGGCTGGCCACCCAGAACGATGACAAGGCCAACGCCATCTCGGTGGGCTTCGCATTGACCCAGGAAGGCTGCAAGGACCCACTGCCGAAAACCGCCGCCCATGGCAACTGGCTGGTGGCGTGGAACGACAACCCTGACGATGAAAGCGCCAGTTTCGTACGCGACACACCGCGTGCCACTACCAGCATCAGCGACTACGACATTCATTACCCGCAAATTCTGAACAACGAGCTGCGCAAGCAACTGGTAGGTTCGGACAACGGCGGCCTGGCCATTCCAGTGGTGGAAGTACCCGCTGGCCAAGCCAAGGACACCGTGACCCTGTTCCTCTCCGGTGACGGCGGCTGGCGCGACCTGGACCGCGACGTGGCCGGCGAGATGGCCAAGATCGGTTACCCGGTGGTCGGCATCGACACCCTGCGCTACTACTGGCAGCACAAGACCCCGGAACAAAGCGCCAAGGACCTCACTGAGCTGATGCAGCATTACCGGCAGAAATGGGGCACCAAGCGTTTCGTGCTCACCGGTTATTCGTTCGGCGCCGATGTACTGCCGGCCATTTACAACCGTATGCCGGAAAACGAACAGCAACGGGTCGACGCAATCATCCTGCTGGCCTTCGCCCGCACCGGCAGCTTTGAAATCGAAGTGGAAGGCTGGCTGGGTAATGCCGGCAAAGAAGCCGCGACCGGCCCGGAAATGGCCAAGCTGCCGCCAGAGAAGGTCGTATGCATCTATGGTGCCGAAGAAGTCGATGAGAGTGGCTGCACCGACAAGACCGCGGTGGGCGAAGCCATGAAGCTGCCGGGCGGGCACCACTTCGATGAAAACTACCCGGCGCTGGCCAAGCGCTTGGTGGATATTATCGTCAAGCATCAGGCCAAGGCCGAATAACTCCAGGGCTGTACACAAAACCAAATGTGGGAGGGGGCTTGCCCCCGATAGCAGAGTGTCAGTCAATGATGTTGTGACTGCCCCACCGCTATCGGGGGCAAGCCCCCTCCCACATTTGCCTTGTGCTGTGGCTGAGATTCAGCGCGGTTCGATGTGGGCAATCATCAGCTGTACGGTTTCATTGCCCCGAAACTCATTCACATCCAGCTTGTAAGCCAACTCCACCCAACGCACAGTCGGGTTCGGCCACACCTCGCGGTCCACGCCGAAGGCGATGCCATCAAGCTTCACTGACCCGCATTCGCTCTTGAGCACCACCTTCAGGTGCCGCTCCCCCACTACCCGCTGCTCCACCAACTGGAACACCCCGTGAAACAACGGCTCGGGAAAGTGCTGCCCCCATGGGCCGGCATGGCGCAGGGCACGGGCCAGTTCCAGGTGGAACTCTTCCACGGCCAAGGTGCCGTCGGAGAGCAGGCGGCCGGTGAGGTCTTCTTCACGCAGTTGCCGACGCACTTCGGCATCGAAGGCTTCGGCAAACAGCGGGAAGTTCGCTTCGGGCAAGGTCAGCCCCGCCGCCATGGCGTGGCCGCCGTACTTGGTAATCAGGTTGGGATGCTGGCTGGCAACGACCGCCAGTGCATCGCGGATATGAAAGCCCTGCACCGAACGCCCAGAGCCCTTGAGCAGGCCATCGCCTGCATCGGCGAAAGCGATGGTCGGGCGGAAATAGCGCTCCTTCATGCGCGACGCGAGGATGCCGATCACCCCTTGGTGCCATTCCGGGTCGAACAGGCACAAGCCGTACGGCATCGACTCCACCGGCAAGTCCTTGAGCTGGGCCAGGGCCTCGCGCTGCATACCTTGCTCGATGGATTTGCGATCCTGGTTCATGCCGTCCAGTTGCGCGGCCATTTCCCGTGCGGCGGCAACGTCGGTAGTGAGCAGGCATTCGATGCCCAGGCTCATATCATCCAGGCGCCCGGCCGCATTCAGACGCGGGCCGAGGATAAAACCCAGGTCGGTGGAGGTGATGCGGGCATGGTCGCGCTTGGCTACTTCGAGGATCGCCTTGATCCCGGGCCGCGCTCGACCGGCACGGATACGCTCCAGGCCCTGATGGACGAGGATGCGGTTGTTGGCGTCCAGCGGCACTACGTCAGCGACGCTGCCCAGGGCCACCAGGTCGAGCAGCTCACCGATGTTCGGCTGTGGGCTGTTGTCATACCAGCCCAGGCTGCGCAAACGCGCACGCAGGGCCATCAGCACGTAGAAAATCACCCCGACCCCGGCCAGGGCCTTGCTGGGAAACCCGCAGCCCGGCTGGTTCGGATTGACGATGGCGTCCGCCGCCGGCAGTTCATCGCCCGGTAAGTGGTGGTCGGTCACCAGCACTTTCAATCCCGCCGCCTTTGCCGCCGCCACGCCTTCGACGCTGGAGATACCGTTGTCCACGGTAATCAGCAATTGCGGCTCGCGTTGCAGCGCCACCGCGACAATCTCCGGGGTCAGGCCATAGCCGTATTCGAAGCGGTTGGGCACCAGGTAGTCGACATGGGCCGCCCCGAGCAAACGCAGGCCCAGGGTGCCCACGGTGCTCGCCGTGGCGCCATCGGCGTCGAAGTCACCGACGATCAGGATGCGCTGACGCTGCTCCAGGGCCGTCACCAACAAGTCCACCGCCGCATCGATGCCCTTGAGCTGCTGGTAGGGAATCAACCGCGCCAGGCTCTTGTCCAGCTCGGCTTCCGATTGCACCCCGCGTGCGGCGTAGAGACGGGTCAACAGCGGCGGCAATTCACCGAGGAAGGGCAGGACGGCGGGCAATGGGCGGGGATCGATACGCATGGGGTGACGGGCGCTTCTCTTCTAATACATCGGTTAAACACAGATATTGAACGCAACAAAGATCAAATGTGGGAGCTGGCTTGCCTGCGATGCATACGACTCGGTACATCAGACACACCGAGTGGATGCCGTCGCAGGCAAGCCAGCTCCCACCTTTTCAACCACGCTCGCCAACCAGCCATTGCAGTTGCACTTCATGCTGGCCACGGTCGTCGGTCACGAAGATCGTGCCTTCGCTGATCATCACGTCCCACTTGATCACCCGCGGCATGTCCTTGGCCAGGGTCTCGAGCACTTCCTGGGGCACGGCGGCAATGTGCACATTTTTCAGGTTGTTGGCCACCGGCACCACCTTGCCTTCCCAAACACGCAGGCTGCCATAGGCCAGCAGGCTGGTGCGTTCGGTGCGGCGCGAGCACCAGGTCAGGCGATCGGCATCCGGCTGACCGACTTCGATCCAGTGCAAAACCCGATCATCCAGGCTTTTTTCCCACAGGGCCGGCTCGTCTACATCTGACAGGCCACGCCCGAACGCCAACTGCTCGTTGTACCAAAGGGCGTAGGCCAGCAGACGCACGGTCATGCGCTCTTCGGTTTCCGAAGGGTGGCGGGCGATGGTCTGTTTGACGCTCTCATACACCGAGCGGTCGAGGTCGGTGAGGTTGAGTTCGAATTTGTAGGTCGTGGACGGCTGGGCCATGAACGGGCTTCTAGAGACAGGGAAAGGTGGCCAGTCTAACCGATGGCGGGGTCATTCAACGAATCTGCGCTGTATCTGCTCACCTATGTTAAAAAGCAAGACACCTCCGTCCCGTGCTTGTAAGGATCCCCATGTCGCTTAATGCCAAACCCCTTGCCGGTCTGAAAGTCATCGAACTGGGCACATTGATCGCTGGCCCATTCGCGTCGCGGATCTGCGCTGAGTTCGGTGCCGAGGTGATCAAGGTCGAATCGCCGGACGGCGGTGACCCACTGCGCAAATGGCGCAAGCTGTATGAGGGCACCTCGTTGTGGTGGTTCGTGCAGGCGCGTAACAAGCAGTCGCTGACCCTCAACCTCAAGCATCCCGATGGCCTGGCGATCCTCAAGCAACTGCTGGCCGACGCCGACATCCTGATCGAAAACTTCCGCCCCGGCGTGCTGGAAAAACTCGGCCTGAGCTGGGAAACCCTGCACGCATTGAACCCCAAGCTGGTGATGGTGCGCCTCTCGGGCTTCGGCCAGACCGGGCCGATGAAGGATCAGCCCGGGTTTGGCGCGGTGGGCGAGTCCATGGGGGGCTTGCGCTATATCACCGGCTTCGAGGACCGCCCGCCCGTGCGTACCGGGATCTCCATCGGCGACTCGATTGCCGCGTTGTGGGCGGTGATCGGTGCGTTGATGGCGCTGCGTCATCGCGAAGTCAACGGCGGCCTGGGCCAAGTGGTGGATGTAGCGCTGTATGAAGCCATCTTCGCCATGATGGAAAGCATGATCCCCGAGTTCGACGTCTTCGGGTTTATTCGCGAACGCACCGGCAACATCATGCCTGGTATCACGCCGTCCTCGATCCACACCAGCGCGGACGGCAAGCATGTGCAGATCGGCGCCAATGGCGATGCGATCTTCAAACGCTTCATGGCCACCATCGGACGTGACGACTTGGCGGATGACCCGCAGTTGGCCAGCAATGACGGGCGTGACCTGCGCCGCGACGAGCTGTACGGCGTGATCGACCGCTGGGTCAATTCGCTGCCGCTGGACCAGGTGGTTGAGCAACTGAACAAGGCCGAGGTGCCCGCCAGCCGCATCTACAGCGCCGAAGACATGCTGGGCGACCCGCAATTCCTGGCCCGGGAAATGTTCCTCAAGGCGCAGCTTCCAGGCGGCAAGGACTTCAAGATGCCGGGCATCGTGCCCAAGCTCTCGGATACACCGGGCAGCTGCGAATGGGTCGGCCCGCAATTGGGTGAGCACAACAGCGTGGTGCTCAATGCCCTGGGCTACGACGCGGCGGCTATTACCCGCCTGCGTGAAAATGGCGCGATCTGAGAATCGCAGGCAAAAAGAAACCCCGAGCAGTGGGGAGACAACTCGGGGTTAAACGCGGCCTTAAAAAGGCCCGTACAGCAAGCGGCAAACACCGGAGCACAATGATTGCTCTTGCTGTTACCAACTCTGACTGACCGCCCCGCAGGAAGGTTCCGAAGAAAAATAATGTTTCATGCCAGTGCGCCGCCACGGGTCTGGGCGGCGTTGCGCAAGGCTGCAATGACGGAGGGTTCCAGACGCCCTTCGGCAATCTTCAGGTCGCGAAGCAGGCAATCCACCACGTCTACCAAGGCGCGCTTATCGGTCAATTGCCCACGGTCGACTTCACGTTCAACCACAATGGCGCCACCGGGATTCTTCACGGTTACCAGGCAGTCGTCCCGCACACCAGAAGTGGTCAGCGTAACCTGATAGGGGCTCAGTGCCGCACTGAGCAATAGGTTGATACTTTCCATCTCGATCACCACTCAATCATTCGAAAAGGTTCGAAAAACAAAAATGTCACGAAGATGCTGACATTCAAGTGACCCGTGCTCAAAGCAGAAAGTTCGACCTTTTGTGTAATCCGCTGCTTGAGGGAAACGAGCATGCGCGGAAAACATGACAGAGAAAAAACAACCGCTCACAGGCTAGAATCCCTGGATTATCCCGGGAGCCTGCCTTGAGAGCCGCGTCTGAAACACCTTTGCGCGTCGTCATTGCCGACGATCATCCGATTTTCCTGATTGGCCTGCGCGCCGTGCTCGAGCGTGACCCGCACCTCAGCATCGTCGGCGAGGCGAACTCACCCCAGGCTCTCAGTGCGTTGCTGCAACACTGTGCCTGCGATGTGCTGGTGACCGACTTCATGATGCCCGCCGAACCCGAGGCCGACGGGTTGCGCCTGATCGAGCAACTGCGCCGGCACCATCCGAACCTGCCCGTTGTGGTGGTGACCATGCTCAATAACGCCGGGCTGTTTCATTCCATCCTGGCGTTGGGCGTCATGGGCCTGCTGAGCAAGGCCAGCCTGGCCGATGAACTGCCGCAGGCGATCCGCCAGGTACGCCAGCAACGCACCTATGTGGCCCAGACCATTCGCCAGGCGCTGAGCCTGGCCGGGGAAGTCGGCGCTGATCGCCTGCATTCCCAGGAACAGCTGTCACCCCGGGAGCTGGAAGTGATTCGCCTGTTGGCCAGTGGCATGACCGTAGGCGCGATCGCCGCACACCTGCATCGCAGCAAGCAGACCGTCAGTGCGCAAAAAGTCAGCGCCATGCGCAAGCTGGGGCTGGGCAACGATGCCGCGCTGTTTATTTATGTGCAGGAACACGGGCTGGCCTAGCCTGGAACGCGATCCATTGCTTGAGCGCCTCGGCGTCCATCGGCCGGGCAATGAAGCAGCCTTGCAGCCACGCCGTTCCCAGTTCACCCACGGCGTGATAATCGGCGGCAGTTTCCACGCCAGTGACCACCACAGCGATGTTCAGCCGCTTGGCCATGCTCATGGCACCGGCCACCACCGCGGCCTTGCGATCGTCATTGGCCATCCCGCAGGCAAAGGCCGGGGGGATTTTCAGCTCGGTGAAAGGCAGCTCCAGCAAATGTTGCAAGCTGGTGCCGCCCATGCCGAAATCGCCGATGGACAACTGGCAGCCCAACATGCGCAGGCGCAACAAACCAGTGACATGCGCGCTGTCGGTTTTCAACGTTGAGGTTTCCACCAGCTCCAGGGTCAGGCTGTGTGCGGGCACGCCGTGAAGTTGCAGCAAGCCTTGCAGCACCTGGGGAAAGTGCGCACGCTCGAGCATGCGCCCAGGAATGTTCACCGCCACCGGCAGCACTTGGCCGGTCTCGCCCATGACCCGGTTCGCGAGGCCGAGCGCCTGTTCCAGCACGTGCCAGGTAAAGGCCTCCTCCATGCCGGCAAACTCGAGCACCGGCAGGAATTCATCGGGCAGCAGCAGCTCGCCTTCCGATAACTGCCAACGCGCCAGCGCCTCTACACCTTGCAACACACCGGCCTGGCTGACGATGGGCTGGTACCAGACCCTGCCACACGCCGCGATGGTGGCCTGGCTGACATCCGCCGACGGCGGCAACTGCTCCCTGTCGCTCAAACCGAGCAACTGACGCACAGGCTCCCAGGACAATACCGCTGGTCCCGGACGCAAGTGCGCCTGGCAATCGACCAAGACTTGCCCGATCAACGTTGCCGAGGCTGGTTTGGGCAGGCACGCCAATACCTTGAGTCCCAGCTGCCGTGCCATATTCGCCACGCCTTCCAACACATCAGGCTCGGCATTACTGAGCAGGACCAGCACTTGGGCCAGACGGCGCTCGGCCAATTCGCGGATCAGCTCCAGGCTATCACCCTGCTCCAGGTACAGATCGCAAATGGCGATATCCACCGGGCCTTTGCTGTCCAGGGACTGGCGGGCGGTTTCGACCGTTTCCGCGGCCCGTACATTGAACACGCCGTTGGCATTGAGCATCTGGTGCAGGGCCATCAGTTGAAACGGGTTGTCTTCGAGGATCAGGACGTTCAGGGATCGCATGGGTAAGGGTGTCGGTACAGGGAAAGTCCTGCACAGTAGTCATATGCTGCGGTGTGCCACATAGGACGTGTCCTAAAAGCTTGCTTAAATGTGGGAGGGGCAAGCCTTGTCGGTCAAGCGCAGATCTCCTGTGGGAGCTGGCTTGCCTGCGAAGGCGGTGTGGTGCCGAGTAGTGGGGCAAGAGCCTTTTGGTTACTTTTGGGGGGCCGTTCATGTAAAAGCGGAACCGATAGCAGCCATTACCGCAGGAACGGATATGTACGCGGTCTGATCCGAGAGCCTGGTCGGCTTTCAGGCCGCCTTCGCAGGCAAGCCAGCTCCCACATTGGATCGCGGGGCATCAGTTAGATCAGCGTCGGCTGCCAGGCCGTCTTCGCGGGAGCAAGCTCCCTCACCACAGGCCCTGCGTCACATTAAAGTTGTATAGATACTTATGGCTATCGCAGGCAGGCCAGCTCCCACAGGGAATCTTCGTTGCCTTGAGCATTGCGCTCGCTTAGCTGATCGGCATTAGGGTGTCAGGCATCCAGATAGGGTTGCAGGTCGCGACGAAACGCCTTGAGCACCTCGGACAAGCGCAACCAGGGTGCTTCAAGCTCGGCGCCGCGCTGTTCACGGGCGCACTGCTCAAGGGCTACGCAGGCCTTGGCCAGTGGCAGGGCATCCACCAGCGAGCAAATGCCCTTGAGCCGATGCAGCGCCGCATTCAAGCGCGCAACGTCACGCTCGGCCAGGGCGCTCGCCAATACCTCATGTTCGTGGTCCAGGCTCTTCGCCAGTTCCTGCAACATGCTGCGCAGCACCGGCCCGTCGGCCTGGGTCATGGTGCGCAAGGCCTGGATGTCGAACGACCGCTGCGACGCCACGCGGGCCAGCACACGGGTCCAGTGCTCCAGGGTCACCGGCTTGACCAGCAGCTCATCCATGCCGGCCTCCTCGCAGCGTTGTAGCTCATTGTTCATGGCGTTCGCGGTACAACCGATCACGGCGCAACGAGACCGTTGTTGCCCGGCTTCGATGCGCCGGATCGCCTCGCTCAAGGCATACCCGGACATGCCCGGCATCTGGCAATCGGTCACCAGCACGTCGAAATGTTGCTCACGCCAACGTTGCAACGCGGCGTCGGCTGAATCCAGGGCAATCACCTGATGCCCGAGGAACTGCAACTGCTGGGCCAGCACCAGGCGATTAGCCGCCAGGTCATCGACCACCAGCACCGAGAGGCTGCACCCCATGGGCGGCAACGTTGCGGTCGGCGTCGCCGGCAGATCATCGGTGCTGACCCGATCCAGGCGCAGGTCAATGCACACCACCGTGCCCTCGCCCACCACGCTGTCGAGGTGAATGCGCCCGTCCATCAACTCCACCAGTTGCTTGCAGATACTCAGGCCCAACCCGGTGCCGCCATGTTCCGCCGCGGTCAACGCGCTCACCTGGGTAAACGGCTTGAACACACGCGGCTGCTGCTCGGCGCTGATCCCCGGGCCGCTGTCCTCGACGCAAAGGTGCAGATACTCGGCTTCGTTCTCATCGCGCTGGCAACTGACACTGAGGCGAACCCCGCCCCGCTCGGTAAACTTCAACGCGTTGCCCAGCAGGTTGTGCATGACCTGGCGCAAGCGCAGCGGGTCGAACCAGTAATAGCCCTGGGCGGCCGGATCAAATGCCAGGGTCAAATGCAGGCCCTTTTTTTGTGCCGTGGCTTCGAACAGGCGCTGGATGCCTTCAAAAAAGCCCTTCAACTCGACGGTCTGCGGAACCAGTTGCAGGTGACCGGCCTCGATCTTGGCCAGGTCCAGGCTATCGCCCATCAAGGCGATCAGCTCCCGTGCCGAACGATGGGCCACCTGCAGCGTTTCAGACACCGGCTGGCCGCTTGCCAGGCAGCGCTCTTGTTCCAGCTCGAGCAAACCAATGATGGCGGTCATGGGTGTACGAATCTCGTGGCTCAAGGAGGAGAGAAACGCACTTTTGGCGTAGTTCGCTTCGTCGGCGGCCTGGCGGGCATCCATCAGTTGGTGCTCCAGGTCTTTGCGTTCGCTGATATCGATCCAACCGCCCAGCAGCCCCTGCAAGCGGCCCTGGGCGTCGAAGAAGGGCACGGTCCACTGGTAGACGTGAATGCTGCCGCCGTTGAACTCCAGCTGCCGGTCGACAAATAACGGCTGCTGCGTGGCCAGTTGCTCCATGTGGCCTGCGTGCAGGCGCGCCGCCGTAGCCTCGGGCATGACCCCGCTCTCCATCAGCGTCAGGCCCTGGATCAACTCCAGCCGGGTCGCCAGTTGCTGTTCATAACTTTTGTTACAGGTCATCAGCCGCCCGGCCAGGTCGCGGACGAACAGCGGGTTGGGCATGCCATCGAGCAAGGCGCGCTTGAACGCCAATTGGTCATTGAGGCGCTGCTCGGCTTCCAGCCGCTGGCGGATCTGGCGCTTGAGCCGGCTGTTCCACACCAGCGACACGAGGACAAACAGCAGCGCCGTGGCCATCGTCCAATAAGCCCATGACGGCACCCGTTGCCAGGCCGGCAGCGGAATCGCCACGGCGCCGATCCAACGCAGGCGCAACGCGCTCAACTCGGCTACGGGCAAGGCCTCCAGGGCTTTGTTCAGGATGCTCAACAGCTCAGGCTGATCCTTGCGCACCGACAGACAGTTTGACGACCACTTGCCATCGACACTGCGGCCGATCCGCAAGCCGTCCTCGGTATAACTCTGCACCTCCACTTCGGTCTGCACAGTGGCGGCCGCTTCACCCCGTTGCACCAACTCACGGGCCTGGGCGTAATTGTCCACCAGGCGCAGCTTGATCCGGGGGTACATCTGGCGGATATCACTCTCCAGCACATGGCGCGCCGGCAGCGCCAGGACC
Source organism: Pseudomonas libanensis (assembly GCF_001439685.1). Lineage (GTDB taxonomy): Bacteria > Pseudomonadota > Gammaproteobacteria > Pseudomonadales > Pseudomonadaceae > Aquipseudomonas > Aquipseudomonas libanensis. The sequence goes on along the minus strand of NZ_JYLH01000010.1, from coordinate 193,048 downwards.
TTGCCCTCCAACTGTTTCAAACCGGTCAGCGGCGTGGCATCGGCGCGTTCGACAAACACCCAGCCGGAGCCGCCAAAACCATGACTGAAGTCGAGCAACGCCCTGCGTTCCTGATTCGCCGCCAGGGTGGTGTTCATCTGCGCCCTGCCCGTTTCCAGCCATTGCAGGGTTTGCGCGGTGGAATGCACTTCTTCGATGACAAACTGCAAACCGGTCATGCGCGAAATACGATGCAACAGGTCTACGTTCAAGCCCACCCAGTGACCGTCCTTGTCCTTGAATATGTAGGGCGACATCTGTTGGGCCACTACCACGACATGGGGATGCTGCAATAACCAGGTGCGTTCCGAGGCCGACAGCTCAACACGCTCGCCGCTGAAACCGACGCCGAGCCCGGTGGTCCAGCGTGCGAGGATTTCGCGCTGCACCGACTCGTCGATACTCGCCAGGGCGCGGTTCATCATCGCCCCCAGCAACGGCTCGGCCGCGCGGGTGGCGAAGGCAAAGCCGATGGGGGCCAGCCGGCTCTGCTCCTTGATCTGCAAGCCCAGATAAGGCCGCAGCGACTTATAGGCCCGAACAATCACTTCATTGCCGATAAACGCATCGGCATCGCCTTGCTTGAGTGCTTCCAGGCCGCTGTAAAGGTTGGGCGCAAGCATGATGTGGCTATCGGGATAGGCCGCCTGCACGTTATGCACATTGGCGTAGCCGTCGAGCAACACCACTTTCTTGCCCACCAGGTCGTCGTCTTGAAACTCGTCACGACGCAACACCACCACGGATTGATCGGGCATATAGTCCTGGGTGAACTGCAACCCGGGGACATCACGCTCATAACCATTGGCGCTGGTCAGGATATCGATGGCCCCACTGCGCAGCGCCTCAACCGCCTGGGCCCGTTCGGCAAAACCCAGCACCTGCATGGGCATCTGCAACCGAGCACCGACCAGGCTCAGGTAATCGGCACTGATACCCTGGTAGCGATTGCGGTCGCGGGTGATATCGATCGGCTGATAGTCATCAATGGAAATGCCCACCTTCAAGCTCCGATGCGTCGCCAGCCACTTCTGTTCGGCGGGCGCCAGGGGCAACGGCTCAAGGGGGATAAATGCCGGCACCAGTTTGAAGGGCAGGCTGACGGCCGCCAGGCCTGCCGGTATTTGGGTGAGCCACAGCATGCACATCAGCCGCCATGTCCATTGGATCAAAACCTGCACCGATTTAGCTTCCTTGATTAGGCGAAGGGACAAGTATGGCTCGCCAAAATAAAAAAGCCCGTCACGAGGACGGGCTTGGCCGACTGCAAAAAAGCTGATTGTTGCCCCACCGCGTCTTGGGTGGATGGGCAGCAGAAGATGCCCATCGGCCTTCAGGCGGCCCTGTTGATCAGAGCGGCTTGCCGCGATTACCGTGCTGGCTGACAAACGCCTGCACTGCCTTCAGGTCGTTAGCCAGCACGGTGCAGCGCTCTTCACGCTCGAACAGGTCGGCCAAGTGCTCCGGCAACTCCAAGGCCTTGCCAACACCGGCCTTCTCCACCGCTTCGGGGAACTTGACCGGGTGGGCAGTGCCGAGGATCACCATCGGGATGTCCAGGCTGCGGCGGCATTCGCGGGCGGCCTTCACACCGATGGCCGTGTGCGGGTCGAGCACTTCGCCGGTCTGGGCATAGACCTCAGCAATGGTTTCGCAGGTCTGCGCATCGTCCACGGCCAGGGAGTCGAACAGCTTGCGGGTTTCGGTCCAACGTTCCTCATCAACGCTGAAACCGCCACCTTGCTTGAAGCTGCCCATCAGTTCGGCCAGGGCCGCGCCGTTGCGACCGTGCATGTCGAACAGCAGGCGTTCGAAGTTCGACGACACCATGATGTCCATGGACGGCGACAGCGTGGCGTGCAGGGTTTGCTTGACGTACTGGTTGCCGCTCATGAAGCGGTGCAGGATGTCGTTGCGATTGGTGGCGACGATCAGCTGGTTGATCGGCAGGCCCATGTTGCGCGCCAGGTAACCGGCGAAGATGTCGCCGAAGTTGCCGGTGGGCACCGAGAACGACACCGAACGCGCCGGGCCGCCCAACTGCAGGGAGGCGTGGAAGTAGTAGACGATCTGGGCCATGATCCGCGCCCAGTTGATCGAGTTCACCGCCACCAGGCGTGTGCCCTTGAGGAAGCTCTGGTCAGCGAAGCTGTTCTTGACCATTTCCTGGCAATCATCGAAGTTGCCTTCGATGGCGATGTTATGGATGTTCTCGCCAAAGATGGTGGTCATCTGGCGACGCTGCACTTCGGAAACACGCTTGTGCGGGTGCAGGATGAAGATGTCGACGTTCTCGCAGTGCTTGCACCCTTCGATGGCCGCCGAGCCGGTATCGCCGGAGGTGGCGCCGATGATCACCACGCGCTCGCCACGTTTTTCCAGCACGTAGTCGAGCAGGCGACCGAGCAATTGCAGGGCAAAGTCCTTGAACGCCAGGGTCGGGCCGTGGAACAGCTCCAGTACCCACTCATTGCCGTTCAGTTGGCGCAGGGGCGCGATGGCGTTGTGGGAAAACACGCCATAGGTTTCTTCCAGAATCTTCTTGAAGTCCGCATCCGGAATGCTGCCGGTGACGAACGGACGCATCACCCGGAATGCCAGCTCGTGATACGGCAGGCCGGCCCAGGAGGCGATTTCTTCCTGGGTGAAGCGTGGCAGGTTTTCCGGCACGTACAGGCCGCCGTCGGTGGCAAGGCCTGCCAGCAGGACGTCTTCGAAATTCAGGGCCGGTGCCTGGCCGCGGGTGCTGATGTAACGCATGACTGGCTCCTCTAAAACATTCTCGAACAGAGGCCGCCAAACAGTCGGGGCCCCTGGAACAATCGGTTAGTTCAGGTGTTCGACGCGAATACGCACCACCGGGCCAACCACACCTTGCAGGGCTTCCAGGGCGTGGATGGCATCGTTGATATGCTGCTCGAGCACGCGGTGGGTCAGCAGGATCATCGGCACCTGGCCGTTTTGCTCCTCGACTTCCTTCTGCATGATCGACTCGATGTTGATACCACGCTCCGACAGGATGCTCGCCACCTGGGCCAGCACGCCGGGATGGTCCTGGGCCTGGATACGCAGGTAGTAGGCGCTTTCGCAGGCTTCGATCGGCAGGATCGGGTGGGCCGACAGCGAGTCCGGCTGGAAGGCCAGGTGCGGTACGCGGTTTTCCGGGTCGCTGGTCATGGCGCGGACCACGTCCACCAGGTCGGCGATCACCGACGAGGCGGTCGGCTCCATGCCGGCGCCGGCACCGTAGAACAGGGTGGAGCCGGCGGCGTCGCCATTGACCATCACCGCGTTCATCACGCCATTGACGTTGGCGATCAGGCGGTCGGCCGGGATCAGCGTCGGGTGCACACGCAACTCGATGCCTGCCGGGGTGCTGCGCGCCACGCCGAGGTGCTTGATGCGGTAGCCCAGGGCTTCGGCGTAGTTCACGTCGGCAGTGGTCAGCTTGGTGATGCCTTCGGTGTAGGCCTTGTCGAACTGCAGCGGGATACCAAAGGCAATGGAGGCCAGGATGGTCAGCTTGTGCGCTGCGTCGATGCCTTCCACGTCAAAGGTCGGGTCAGCTTCGGCGTAACCCAGGGCCTGGGCTTCGGCCAGTACGTCTTCGAAGGTACGGCCCTTCTCGCGCATTTCGGTGAGGATGAAGTTACCGGTGCCGTTGATGATGCCGGCCACCCAGTTGATACGGTTGGCAGACAGGCCTTCACGGATCGCCTTGATCACCGGGATACCACCAGCTACGGCGGCTTCGAACGCGACGATCACGCCCTTTTCGCGGGCCTTGGCGAAGATCTCGTTGCCGTGCACGGCGATCAGCGCCTTGTTGGCGGTGACCACGTGCTTGCCGTTCTCGATGGCCTTGAGCACCAGCTCGCGGGCCACGGTGTAGCCGCCTACCAGCTCGATAACGATATCGATCTCAGGGTTGGTGGCCACGGCGAACACATCGTTGGTAATCGCAATACCGGTCGTTTCGAACTGAGGCTTTGGCGAACGCGTGGCAATCTGCGCCACTTCAATCCCGCGACCTGCGCGGCGGGAAATTTCTTCAGCATTACGCTGAAGTACGTTGAAGGTACCGCCACCGACGGTCCCTAACCCACAGATGCCTACTTTGACCGGTTTCACTGAAGAACTCCCCATGAAACGGCCGACTCAAGGTCGGCCGTGAAAACAGCCGCGCAACTGCGGCTCTCAATTAATGACCCGTCGACGGTTCGCCGGGTCATGATCGTCAAAGGCTCGACGACTAATGCTTACTTGGCACCCAGTGCCAGTTTGGCAACTTGCGGCGCCGGCTGGTAGCCCGGAATCACCTGGCCGTCGGCCAAAACGATAGCCGGTGTACCGTTCACACCAATGGACTGGCCAAGGGCGAACTGCTTGGAAACCGGGTTGGCGCATTTGGCCGACTTGATTTCCTTGCCATCGACCATCTTGTCCATGGCCGCCTTCTTGTCAGCCGAGCACCATACAGCCTGCAACTGCTCGTCACCCGGCGAACCCAGGCCCTGGCGTGGGAAGGCGACATAGCGCACTTCCACGCCCAGCTTGTTCAATGCCGGGATTTCAGCGTGCAGCTTGTGGCAGTACGGGCAGGTGGTGTCGGTGAACACGGTGATGTGGGTCTTGGTTTCGCCAATGGCGGGGTAAACCACGGTTTCTGCCACCGGGATGCCGTTGATCAGCTTGGACACGCCCAGGCGCTCGGCTTTCTCGGTCAGGTTGACCGGCTTGCCGTCCTTGAGCTGGAACAGGTAGCCCTGGACGATGTACTGGCCGTCGGCACTGGCGTACAGCACACGGCTACCCTTGAGCTTGACTTCATACAGGCCGGCCATAGGGCTGGCGCTGATGCTTTCGATCGGGGTGTCGAGCGCCAGGTTGGCCAGGCTCTTGCGAATGGTCTGCTCGGCCGCATCATCGGCGACCGCAAAGGTGGAAACCAACGCAATGGCTGCGGCGGCAATAATCTGGGTCAAGCGCATGGGAACTCCTGAAGGCAGAGGCAGGGACGGGAGCAGAATACTGATCTGGAACACAACGGGTGCCGTCCCCTTCGCGAACCGGCAAAGCCTACCACAGTTGGGCGGGAGGGCAGACCGCGACAGCTAAAATGGGCCATTTCCGACGGTTTTATCCGCGCGGGTGGTGCTTGGCGTGCATGTCCTGCAAACGTGCGCGTGCCACATGGGTGTAGATCTGGGTTGTGGATAAGTCGCTGTGCCCAAGCAGCATTTGCACCACGCGCAAATCCGCGCCGTGGTTGAGCAAGTGGGTGGCGAACGCATGGCGCAAGGTATGGGGCGACAACGCCTTGCCGATCCCGGCCACTTTGGCCTGGTGCTTGATGCGGTGCCAGAAGGTCTGGCGCGTCATCTGCTCGCCGCGCAGGCTGGGAAACAGCACATCGCTGGGGCGCCCGCCGAGCAGCTCGTGGCGCGCATCGCGCATGTAGCGCTCGACCCACACAATCGCCTCCTCGCCCATCGGCACCAGCCGTTCCTTGCTGCCCTTGCCCATCACCCGCAGCACGCCCTGACGCAGGTTGACTTGCTCCAGGGTCAGGCTGATCAGCTCGGTCACCCGCAGGCCGCAGGCGTACAACACTTCCAGCATGGCGCGGTCGCGTTGGCCGATGGCTTCGCTCAGGTCCGGGGCGGCGAGCAAAGCATCCACGTCGGCTTCCGACAAGGATTTGGGTAACGGCCTACCGAGTTGCGGCATGTCGATTTGCAGGGTCGGATCGACGGCGATGAGCTTTTCCCGCAGCAGGTAGCGATAAAAGCCACGCACGCCGGACAGGAATCGCGCCGTGGAGCGCGGCTTGTAGTTCTGCTCCAGACGCCAGGCCAGGTGATCGAGAATCAGCTCGCGGCCGGCGTTGATCAGTTCCAGGTTTTTCTCCTGCAGCCAGCCGTTGAACAGCGCCAGGTCGCTGCGGTAAGCCTGGCGTGTGTTGTCTGACAGGCCTTTTTCCAGCCAGAGGGCGTCGAGGAAGCGGTCGATCAGGGGATGGTCGATGGCGGGCATGGGGGGCTCAGGCTGATGACGGTGATGTCCGGTAGATCCTATCGCAGGCAAGCCAGCTCCCACACGGATTTGTGTCGCGCGTACGATCGTTCCCACGCTCTGCGTGGGAACGATCAAATTTCAGGCACAAAAAAGCAGCCCGTAGGCTGCTTTCTTCTGCATCGGGAAGCTGGACTTAAGCCAGTTTTTCCTTGATGCGAGCTGCTTTACCGGACAGGTCACGCAGGTAGTACAGCTTGGCTTTACGTACGTCACCGCGACGCTTGACGGCCATGCTGTCGATTTGCGGGCTGTAGGTCTGGAAGGTACGCTCTACGCCAACACCGTTGGAGATTTTACGAACAGTGAAAGCACTGTTCACACCACGGTTACGCTTGGCGATTACCACGCCTTCGAACGCTTGCAGACGCGAACGGTCGCCTTCCTTCACTTTCACCTGAACGACAATGGTGTCGCCCGGGGCAAAGGTAGGGATCTCTTTGGTCATCTGCTCTGCTTCGAGTGCAAGGATGATTTTGTTAGTCATGCTGTGCTCCTAAGGTAAGTCAATGGACCTACCATCGATACGTTGTTAACTATCGTCCCGCGCGAGGATGTATTCCTCGAGCAGCTTCTTCTCTTCTCCAGAAAGCGAGCGGCTTTCCAGAAGATCGGCGCGTCGTTCATAGGTCCGACCAAGGGACTGCTGTAAACGCCAACGCCGGATGTGTGCGTGATTGCCACTTAGCAATACGTCGGGAACACGCTGATCCGCATACACCTCCGGTCGGGTGTAGTGCGGGCAATCCAGCAAACCATCCGTGAAGGAATCTTCCTCCGCAGAGTCCACATGCCCTAAAGCTCCAGGCAGCAGTCGTGTAACCGCATCTATCAGGACCATTGCCGGCAGCTCGCCGCCTGACAATACATAGTCCCCAATCGACCACTCTTCATCGACATGAGCTTCAATAAAACGCTCGTCAATGCCTTCATAGCGACCGGCAATCAGGATCAAACTTTCCTCATTCGCCAGTTCGCGTACCGCCGCCTGTTTCAGCTGACGGCCTTGAGGGGACAGGTAAATCACCTTCGCCTTCTCCCCGGCGGCGGCCTTGGCCTGAACCAACGCATCTTCCAGGGGCTTGATCTTCATCACCATGCCCGGGCCACCGCCAAATGGGCGATCGTCCACAGTGTGATGTCGATCCGTCGTGTAGTCTCGCGGGTTCCAACAGGTAAGCTGCAACAGCCCCTGTTTCACCGCCCGACTGGTGATGCCGTACTCGCTGATGGCGGAAAACATCTCGGGAAACAAACTGATCACTTCAATGCGCAAATTAGCCACGCCTAGAAGTCCGCGTCCCATTCCACCTTCATCTCGCCCGCTGCCAGGTCGACGGCCAACACGCATTGCTCGGTATAGGGCAACAGGCGTTCGCGATCATCCAGGCTGCCAGCGCAAGGCTTGACCACCATTACATCATTGGCGCCGGTTTCCAGAAGATGGTCGATTTTCCCCAGCAATTGCCCGAGTTGATCGATAACCTTCAGACCTTCGAGCTGGTACCAGTAGTACTCGCCGTCGGTCAATTCAGGGAACAGGTTGCGCGGCACGCAGATCTCATAACCGGCCAGAAGACGAGCTTCTTCACGATCATCAAGACCCTTGAGCTTCGCGACCAGGAACTTATCGCTCCCGCGTCCACTGACCAGCTCAACCTGTTTCACACTACCCTCGCGCTTGAGCGTCCAAGTCTTGTACTGCAACAGGTTTTCAGTCGGATCAGTAAAGGAATACACCTTCACTTCGCCGCGAACGCCATGAACAGAGTAAATCTTGCCGATAACGATCAAATCATCAGCAACAGCTGGCGTCGCGTTCATATTGCTCAGGCTGCGGCCTTAGCCGAGTCCTTCAACAGTTTTGCAACGCGCTCGGATGGCTGTGCGCCAACGCTCAGCCAGTAGGCTACGCGCTCTTGGTTCACGGACAGACGAACTTCTTGACCACGAGCAACAGGGTTGAAGAAACCAACCTGTTCCTTGTGCGAACCGTCGCGCGGGTTGCGGCTGTCGGTTACGGTCAAGTGGTAAAACGGGCGCTTTTTGGAGCCGCCAAGGGCAAGACGGATTGTTAGCATGTGAACATCGTTCCTGTAGTCGGTGCTGCAAATCTAAATGCACAGCGGGCATAGGTGCCCGAAAGGCCGCATATTCTAAGGAATATCCGGACTTTTGCAAATGTCTTTTTCTGGCGCCTAGTCAGCGTGCCACTCAGATCTGCTATAGAGCCGTCGGTTAAAACGGCGAGTCAGCCCCCGCCAACGGCGGGTTTGCTGGAGATCCCACATCCCTGTGGGTCGGAGCAGGAGTGAACTCCCGCTCGAAACTTTTACATTTTCGGCATGCCGCCGCCGGGCAACATACCGCCCATGCCGCGCATCATCTTGGCCATACCGCCTTTGGCGGAGAATTTCTTCATCATCTTCTGCATTTGCTTGTGCTGCTTGATCAAGCGACCGATGTCCTGCACCTGGGTGCCGGAGCCCATGGCGATCCGACGTTTGCGCGAACCGCTGATCAGCTCAGGGTCGCGGCGCTCGGCCGGGGTCATGGAATTGATGATGGCTTCCATCTGCTTGAACTGCTTCTCTGCCGCGCCTTGGGCATTGCCCATCTGCGCCAGGTTCACACCACCGATGTTCGGCAGCTTGTCCATCAGGCCGCCGAGGCCGCCCATGTTCTTCATCTGTTGCAGCTGGTCACGGAAGTCTTCGAGATCGAAGCCCTTACCCTTCTTCAGCTTCTTGGCCAGCTTGTCGGCCTTGTCCTTGTCCAGCGTGGCTTCGGCCTGCTCGATCAGGCTGAGCACGTCGCCCATGCCGAGGATGCGCGAAGCGATACGCTCGGGGTGGAACGGCTCGAGCGCGTCGCTCTTCTCGCCCATACCGATGAACTTGATCGGCTTGCCGGTGATGGCACGCACCGACAGCGCAGCACCGCCACGGGCGTCGCCGTCGACCTTGGTGAGGATCACGCCGGTCAGCGGCAGTGCGTCACCAAAGGCCTTGGCGGTGTTGGCCGCATCCTGGCCGGTCATGGCATCGACCACGAACAGCGTCTCGACCGGGTTGATCGCAGCGTGCAGCGCCTTGATCTCGCCCATCATCTCTTCGTCGATGTGCAGGCGACCGGCGGTATCGACGATGACCACGTCAATGAACTTGAGCTTGGCTTCTTTAATTGCCGCATTGGCAATGTCGACCGGCTTCTGGCTCAGGTCGGACGGGAAGAAGGTCACGCCCACTTCGCCTGCGAGCATTTCCAACTGCTTGATGGCCGCCGGACGGTACACGTCGGCCGACACCACCATCACGGATTTCTTCTTGCGCTCTTTAAGGAAACGCGCCAGCTTGCCGGCGGTGGTGGTTTTACCCGCGCCCTGCAAACCGGCCATCAGCACGACGGCCGGTGGCACGGCGCTGAGGTTCAAATCTTCGTTGGCCGCGCCCATCAGGCTTTCGAGTTCGGCCTGGACGATCTTCACAAAGGCCTGGCCCGGGGTCAGGCTGCGGGACACTTCGGTGCCGACCGCACGCTCCTTGACCGAGTTGACGAAGTCCTTCACCACCGGTAAAGCCACGTCGGCTTCCAGCAACGCCATGCGCACTTCACGCAGGGTGTCTTTAATATTGTCCTCGGTCAGCTTGGCCTTGCCGGTTACGTGGCGCAGCGTCTGCGAGAGACGGTCAGTCAAGTTTTCAAACATGCGCGATCCTTTCAGGCCCTATTCATCGAAATGCAGGTAGACCGAGGTAATGGCGGCCCAGGCTGGGGGAAATCGCTATTAATAACAGCGTTCGCCGAGCCTGCGGCGTGGGCAGGTCGCGGATTATAGCGAAGACTGCGCCCATGCACACCCGCTGTCTGGCCCGGGAGTCTTTCGTGGAGCGCAGGTGTGTGCCAAACTCAGCGCCTTTCGGGCTTGCCTATCAGGATTTATGCTCCCCTTGTCACCCAGTTTGCTACCCAGCCTCGCCGCCGCCATTTTGTATGCCGCTGCGACTCTCTACCAGGGCACTCGTCTGGCCCAAGGCACTAAAGCGGACAAACGTCTGCTCGTCGGCCTTGGCGTGCTGGCCCTGCTGGCCCATGCCGCCAGCCTGTTCACCCACCTGATGACCCCGGTGGGCCTGGGCCTGGACTTTTTCAGCGCCGCCAGCCTGATCGCGGCGGCCGTCATCGCGCTGACGCTGCTGGCTTGCTACCGCATTCCGGTCGAGAACCTGCTGGTATTGCTATTCCCCTTGGGCATGCTGACAGTGCTGCTGGCGCAATTCGCGCCCACTGGCACGGTACAGGTGATTGACGAGGAACCGGGCATCCTTGCCCATATCCTGTTGTCGATCCTCGCCTACGGCATGTTCACCATCGCGGTATTCCAGGCCCTGCTCCTGCTGCTGCAGGACCACCAGCTCAAGCACAAGCACCCGTCCGGGCTGATCAAGAACTTCCCGCCGCTGCAGACCATGGAAAGCCTGCTGTTCGGCTTCCTGTGGGCCGGCTGGACCCTGCTGTCGCTGTCGCTGATCTCCGGCTGGCTATTCGTCGAGAACCTCTTCGCCCAGCACCTGGTGCACAAGACCTTGCTGGCGTGCCTGGCCTGGGTGGTGTTCAGCGTGTTGCTGTGGGGCCGCAACCGCCTCGGCTGGCGCGGGCACAAGGCAATCCGCTGGACCCTGGCCGGTTTCTGCCTGCTGATGCTGGCCTATTTCGGCAGCAAGCTGGTTCGCGAATACATCCTGCATATCTGACGGGCAGCGATCATGGACAACTTGCCCCTGGGGCCGATGCTCGCCGTAATTGCCCTGCTGGTTTTATGGGCGGCGCTGTTTACCGCCATTGAAGCCGCGCAACAACACCTGCTGGCCCTGCGCCCCGGTACACGCCAGGGCGACAAGGCAGCCGCACGCCTGAGCTTCCCGCGCCATAGCCTGATCCTGTGCAACAGCCTGTGCCGTGCCGCGGTGGTGATCCTCTGCACGCTGCTGGCAATCTATGCCTGGGCGCAGAACGGCCCATGGCTGGGCTGGCTGATCTCCTGCGCCCTGCTGCTGATACTGGCTGACTACCTGCCCCGCGCCTTGGCCACCCGCCATCCGCAAGCGGTGCTGGGTTTTGGTAACACCCTGCTGGGTGTACCGCTGAAAATCCTCTACCCCCTGGCCTGGCTGCTCAATGGCATCAGCCTGTTGCTGCTGCGCCCGTTTGCCCGCAAGGCCGGCGTGGTGAAACACAGCGACGAGCCCCAACCCCACCACGACAACGAACCGCAGCCCGAAGCCGACGAAGACCGCATGCCCGGCATGCCTGGTATCCACGCCCTGGATAACATCACCGTCAACGACATCCTGGTACCGCGCAGCGAAGTGGACGGTATCAACCTGGATGACTCGATCGACGAAATCATCGAGCAACTGCGCAGCTCCCAACGCACCCGCCTGCCGGTGTTCCACAGCGATATCAACCAGGTCGAAGCAGTGCTCAACACGCGCCAGGTCCAGCACCTGCTGCCCGACGCCAGCCTGACCAAAGAGGCGCTGCTCGCTGCCTGCCACGAACCTTACTTCGTCCCGGAAAGCACGCCATTGCAACTGCAACTGCTGAACTTCCACAAGCAGCAGCGGCGCCTGGGCATGGTGGTGGACGAATACGGCGAAGTGCTGGGCATCGTTACCCTGGAAGACATTCTTGAAGAGATCGTCGGCGAATTCGAAAGCGACCAGACTGTGGATAACCCGCATATCGAAGCCCAGCCCGATGGCCGCTACATCATCGACGGCGCCGCCTCGATCCGCGAACTGAACAAGAGCCTGGGCTGGCACCTGCCCAGCGATGGCCCCAAGACCCTCAACGGCCTGGTGACCGAAGCCCTGGAAACCATTCCGGATTGCGCGGTGTGCCTGAAGATCGGCCGCTATCGCCTGGAAATCCTCGAGACCGAGGACAACCGGGTGAGCAAGGTATTGATCTGGCATACCAGCCATGTGCCGGTGGCCGCCTGACCTCAGCAGGCTCAACCCGGTCAATGTGGGAGCTGGCTTGCCTGCGATGCAGGCGACTCGGTCCTTCAGTTGAACCGAGGTGATGCTATCGCAGGCAAGCCAGCTCCCACATTGATCCAGTTCCAGGCCATAGATCCTCACCAGCCCCTTGTTGGATCCTTAGCCCCCTTCCTATAATCCCTGCGGCTTACCCAAGCCCCCGCCCGACCGCGTGCTACCCGCACTCAGCGCGTCAAGGCACAGCTTCACCTTGTCCGACCGGTGCCGGCTCCCATCCCGAGCCACCCCGCGCACAACCCTGATCCATGGGTGTTCGACCAATAATAATCCGCGTCCAAACGCGCAATGACCGTCAGGGATACTGCCATGAGCACCACCTACCAAGACGCTGCGACCGCCGCGCCGACCAACTCGACCGCCCGCGTCGCCACGGCGAGCATCGTCGGCACTGCCATCGAGTTCTACGATTTCTATATCTACGCCACGGCTGCCGCGCTGGTGATCGGCCCGGTGTTCTTTCCCCAGAGCTCCGGAACCGCGCAGATGCTGGCCTCGTTCCTGACCTTCGGCATCGCCTTTATCGCACGCCCGCTGGGCTCGGCGTTGTTCGGCCACTTCGGCGACCGTATCGGGCGTAAATCCACCCTGGTGGCCTCGCTGCTGCTGATGGGTGTGTGCACCACCTTGATCGGCTTGCTGCCAGGCTACGACAGCATCGGCGCCTGGGCACCGATTCTCTTGTGCGTATTGCGCTTCGGCCAGGGCCTGGGCCTTGGCGGGGAATGGGGCGGCGCGGCATTGCTGGCGACCGAGAATGCGCCCAAGGGCAAGCGCGCCTGGTTCGGCATGTTTCCGCAATTGGGCCCGTCGATTGGCTTTTTGGCGGCCAATGGTCTGTTTCTGATCTTGGCCATGAGCCTGGATGACGAGCAGTTCCGCAGTTGGGGCTGGCGCATTCCGTTCATCCTCAGTGCTGCGCTGGTGATGGTCGGCCTGTATGCGCGGCTCAAGCTGCACGAGACCCCGGTGTTCGCCAACGCCGTCGCTAAAGAAGCGCCGGTGAAAGTACCGCTGGTAGAACTGTTCAGCCAGCATTGGCTGCCGGTGCTGCTGGGCGCTGCGTCGATGGTGGTGTGCTACGCGCTGTTCTATATCACCACGGCGTTTTCCTTGAGCTATGGCGTGTCGACCTTGGGCTACAGCCGTGAAACCTTCCTCGGCCTGCTGTGCTTCGCGGTATTGTTCATGGGCTTGGCAACGCCGCTGGCGGCGCTGGCCAGTGATCGTTATGGGCGCAGGCCGGTGCTGATCGCTGGCGCGATCCTGGCGATTCTGTCGGGTTTTACCATGGAGCCGTTGCTGACCCATGGTTCGACCTGGGCCGTGGCGTTGTTCCTGGCGTTGGAGCTGTTCTTGATGGGCGTGACCTTCGCGCCGATGGGCGCCATGCTGCCGGAATTGTTCCCGACCCGTGTGCGTTATACCGGCGCTTCGGCGGCGTATAACCTGGGTGGGATTGTCGGGGCGTCGGCGGCACCGTTCTTTGCGACCAAGCTGGTGGCGATGGGTGGGCTGAGTTATGTGGGTGGGTATGTGTCGGCGGCAGCGTTGCTGAGCTTGATTGCGGTGCTGTGCCTGAAAGAAACGCGGGATAACGATTTGAATCGCGTGGTCTGATAGACCGCTATCGGGGGCACGCCGCCTCCTACATTTGAATGTATTCACAAATCTGACTCTGTGAACTGGGTCAAGTGTGGGAGGGGGCTTGCCCCCGATGCTTTTAGAGCTCTACCACCACTGCCTGGGAAGCCCGGGTTGCCTTGGCCCGAGCCGCTTCAATCGACTCATCCCGCGCCAACGCCACACCCATGCGGCGCTGGCCGTTGACCTCTGGCTTGCCAAACAGACGCAACGCCGTGTCCGGCTCGCTCAATGCAACGCCGAGGTTGGCAAACGCCGTCTGGGTCGATTGCCCTTCCACCAGGATCACCGCCGACGCCGAAGGCCCGAACTGACGGATCAATGGGATCGGCAGGCCGAGGATGGCGCGGGCGTGCAGGGCAAACTGCGACAGGTCCTGGGAAATCAGGGTCACCAGGCCAGTGTCATGGGGGCGCGGCGACACTTCGCTGAACCACACCTGATCGCCCTTGATGAACAACTCCACGCCAAACAGGCCACGGCCACCCAGGGCTTCGGTCACTGCTTTGGCAACGCGCTCGGACTCGGCCAGGGCAATCGGGCTCATGGCCTGTGGCTGCCAGGATTCCTGGTAGTCGCCCTTCTCCTGACGATGACCGACCGGGGCGCAGAAGGTGGTGCCACCGACATGGCGCACGGTCAGCAAGGTGATTTCGTAGTCGAAGTCGATAAAACCTTCGATGATCACCCGGCCTTTACCGGCACGCCCGCCTTCCTGGGCGTAATCCCAGGCTTTTTGCACATCTTCTGCGCTGCGCAGCAGGCTCTGGCCCTTGCCCGACGAACTCATCACCGGCTTGACCACGCAGGGGAAGCCCAGGTCCTGGACGGCCTTGCTGTAGTCTTCAAAGGTGTCGGCGAAGTGATACGGCGAGGTCGGCAGATCCAGCTCTTCGGCGGCCAGACGACGGATGCCTTCACGGTTCATGGTCAGTGATGTGGCACGCGCGGTCGGGATCACGGTGAAGCCTTCGGCTTCCAGTTCCACCAGGGTCGCAGTGGCAATGGCTTCGATTTCCGGCACGATGAAATGCGGTTTCTCCGCCTCGATCACCGCACGCAGGGCGGCGCCGTCGAGCATGTTGATCACATGGCTACGGTGCGCCACCTGCATGGCTGGCGCGTTGGCGTAGCGATCCACGGCAATCACTTCAACGCCCAGGCGTTGCAGCTCGATTACCACTTCCTTGCCCAGCTCACCGCAGCCACACAGCAAAACGCGGGTCGCGGTTGGCGACAATGGAGTTCCGATTCGGGTCATCTCAGGTCCTCAGGGGAGCGGATCATGGGGAGAAAGGCCGGCATTTTACATGAACTGCAAGAATTGGCCTCAGTTGGCGACGGCGCGCTTGCGCAGGCGCCAGGCCATGATCAACCACACCACCGTGACCCCGGCGAACTTCGACACCAGCGCAGTACCGGCCACCGCAGGCGTCAGCGCACCGATCAGGCCGAAGAAGATAAAGGTATCGAGGGGAATGCTCAGCGCCGAACTTATCCACAGGCGGTCATGCAGGGGGCGCCTGGTGATGCTGAACACCAGCCAGTCGATGCACTCGGACACTGCGAACGCCGTGGCACTGGCCAGGGCGATGGACGGGTCGGAGGTGATATACGACAGCACCAGCGCCGCCAGCATGGCGATGATTGCGCCATGGCCGAAGCGGGTTTGCACCATATCGCGCAGGATGAAGACCAGGCCGCCCCAGGCGGACCAGATGATGTCCAGGTGTGGGGCGGTGGAGAAGGCGAAGTTGATCAGCACGACGCTGCTGATGTAGGCGATCAGGAAGAACATGGAGGATGAACCTGTGGGCAATGCCGCACAGGGTACACAATTACAAGGATGTCGTCTGGCAGGGCCTCATCGCAGGCAAGCCAGCTCCCACATTTGAAGGTATTCACACATCAAGGGTGGGAGCTGGCTTGCCTGCGATGGCGGCCTGTCAGGCGCCAGATTTCCCAGGGGTCATCCACACCATCCCACTCGCCACCGCCCGCTCATGGCACAACCCCAGCACCACCCGGCGCTCGGCGTTATCCATGCGGCTCCAGCGCGTGATTTCATCCACATTGCGCTGGCAGCCGGTGCAGATGTCGTCATCATCCAGCGCGCAAATACTCACGCACGGCGAGGCAACAGGCCGTTCAACCGCACTCATTCTTCCTGCTCAACCAAGTCTCGGGCATAGCGCTGCGAGTTATGCACATAGTGCGCGGCACTGGCCTCGAGCATACGTTTCTGCGCCTCGGTCAGCTCACGCACGACTTTGCCAGGCGAGCCCATCACCAGCGAACCATCAGGAATCTCCTTACCTTCGCCGATCAGCGAATTGGCGCCGATGATGCAATGTTTGCCGATCTTGGCGCCGTTGAGGATCACGGCGTTGATGCCGATCAAGCTGTAGTCGTCGACGCTGCAGCCGTGCAGCATGGCGTTATGGCCGATGGTCACGCCGGTGCCGAGGGTCAGCGGGTAGCCCATGTCGGTGTGCATCACGCTGCCGTCCTGCACGTTGCTGTTCTTACCGATCAGGATCAGCTCGTTGTCGCCGCGCAACACCGCGTTGAACCAGACGTTGGCGCCCTCCTCCAGCTTGACCTTGCCTACCAGCGTGGCATTCGGTGCTACCCAACTGTTGGGATGGGTCTCGACACGGGCGTCGCCCAGGCGGTATTTCATGGTTTTTCCTCACGGCTCGCCATTCAAGCGATGGCTTAGATATTGGTGAAGCTCTTGGGCGGTTGGTGCAGGCTGATCTTGGCGTCGTCATAGAGCAGATTGATCAGTTCGACAATCATGATCGCCGTCAGGCCCCAGATCTTGTATTCGCCGAACCGGTAGCTGGGCACGTACCAACTGCGGCCCTGGTAATCGATCCGATGGGTATGTTCGCGTGGGTCCTGTCGGAAAAACTCCAGGGGTACGCTGAAGACGGCGGCGATTTCGGCGTCGTTGGCCAGGTATTCGACGTAATCGGGAATGACGCCGACGTAGGGCGTTACGCGAATGCCATGCAGGGAAATCAATGGGCTCAACGGCCCGATCACCTCCACCAACCCGGGTGGCAGGCCGATTTCTTCTTCGGCCTCGCGCAAGGCGGTGAAGACCAAGTCCGGGTCGTCAGGGTCGCGGCGCCCGCCAGGAAAGGCCACTTCGCCACCGTGGGTCGACAGGCCGCTGGCGCGCAGGGTCAGGATCAGCTCAGGTTCGTCACTGCGGGTAATCGGCACCAGTACCGCGGCCTCGGGGAAACGCCCGTCAGTTTCCAAGGTGTGAGGGGTGTGATTGCTTACCCGGCGAAGTAGCTCGTCCAGCATGAGTCATCTCGGTCTGTTGGCTACCTTGCATCATGCACCAAAGCGGGCGGGCGCCCAAGCCCAAAACCCGGTGCATGTCGCGAAACGACAACTTGCAGGAACGCCCGGCACCAAGCCAAGATGTGCCCATTCTCCAGGAACCCCAGCATGAATTTCTGCAGCCAGTGCGGTAAACCGGTTATCCAACGCGTTCCCGAGGGCGACGTACGCCTGCGTTATGTGTGTGATCACTGCTCGACCATTCATTACCAGAACCCCAATATCGTCGCCGGCACCGTGCCAGTCTGGGGTGATCAAGTACTGCTCTGCCGCCGCGCCATCGAACCGCGCCTGGGTTACTGGACCCTGCCCGCAGGCTTTATGGAAAACGGCGAGACCGTGGAACAGGCGGCCATGCGTGAAACCCTGGAAGAAGCCTGTGCCCGGGTGCGTAACCTGAGCATCTACACCCTGATCGATGTGCCGCACATCAGCCAGGTGCACATCTTCTATCGCGCCGAGCTGATCGACCTGGACTTTGCCGCAGGCCCCGAAAGCCTTGAGGTGAAGCTGTTCAATGAAGCCGACATCCCTTGGTCCGAGCTGGCTTTCCGCACCGTCGGGCGTACCTTAGAATGCTTTTTCGCTGACCGTCGGCAGCAACTGTTCCCGGTGCGCAGCGAGTCGGTGCCACCGATGACGCGCCCAGCCAAATAACCTTCCAGGCAGCACCTTTATCAGGGATACCGTTTCAATGCGTTGGTTGCTTGTTCTTATCTGCCTGTCGTTCGCCACGCTGTCCCCAGCCTCCACGGTGGAAACCCTCGGCGGTAAAACCGTCGAGAAAGTCCTGGTGCTCAAGTCCGCCCACCAGTTGCAACTGATCAACGACGGCAAGCCCCTCAAGACCTATCGCATCTCCCTGGGCAAGAACCCCAAGGGCCACAAGCTGATCGAAGGCGACCGCCGCACGCCCGAAGGTCTCTACTGGATCGACTGGCGCAAGACCAGCGAGCGCTTCAACCTGGCCATGCACATCTCCTACCCGAACATCAGCGACGCCGCCCGCGCCCGCCGCGAAGGGGTGAAACCGGGCAGCATGATCATGATTCACGGCACCCCCGACACAGAAGACTACCCGGAGCAGTGGTTCCACACCCTGGACTGGACCGACGGCTGCATCGGCATGCGTAATGTGGATATGCGTGAAGTGTGGAACCTGGTCAAGGACGGCACCCTGATCGAGATCCGGCCGTAATCTCGTACCGTTCGTAAATTAATTCGAAAATAATTCCTGCCCCTGGCAGCGCCTGCCGGTGAATACCAGTTCACCGCGCGGGACCCTGCACTTGTGCGCGCCACAAAGACCTCTCTAATACCACTTGATACCAAGCCCCATTAAAGAGCCCAGGAACCGGGGTTCGCACCGTTTTGGCAGCATTGACATGGTATTTAAGTGGTATTAATTTCCGGCCATTACCGGGCGACAACACTCCAATAACCGCATCGGAAACTTCACAGATGAATCCCATCCTGACGCTGCGCCCCGACGACAAGCAATCCACGCCGCTGTACCTGCAATTGGCCCGCAACCTTGAAGCGGCGATCCATGCCGGCCAGTGGAAATCCGAGCAGGCCTTGCCATCGGAACGCGCCCTCAGCGAGCAGTTAAGCATCTCGCGGGTCACCGCCCGCAAAGCCTTGGAAGTGCTGTTTGCCCAGGGCCTGATCCGGCGCAGCCAAGGCTCTGGCACCTTTATCACACCGCGCCTGGAACAGCCCTTGTCGCGTTTGTCGGGGTTCAGCGAAATGCTGCGGCTCAAGGGCTTTGTTCCCACGTCACAGTGGCTGGAGCGCGACATCACCCCGCCGACCCACGAAGAGCTGATCCGCCTGTGCCTGTCGCCCACCGACAAAGTGGCGCGCCTCAAGCGTTTGCGCAAAGCCGATGACACGGTGATGGCGATTGAAATGACCGCCATGCCCGCCTCGGTGTTGCCGCACCCGCAAGCCATCGGCAATTCGCTGTACGAATACCTGGAAGGCATCGGCAAGCCCATCGTGCGCGCCCTGCAACATATCCAGGCAATCAATGCCTCGGACGAATTCGCCAAGCTGGTGGGCATCGCCCCCGGCACCGCCATGCTGCTGATGACCCGCGTTGGCTACACCGCCGACAACACGCCGATTGAAATTACCGATACCTACTGCCGCAACGACTACTACGACTTTGTCGCAGAGCTGCGTCGCCACGACTATTCCGCTGAATTGCGACTCTAGAGAACTGCCCATGCCAGAAGACAATATTCTCACGCCCAGTGGCTGGATTCGCGGCCGCCTGGTGCACGAGCACGGCAAGGTGGTTGCCATCGAAGGCACGCCTTGCGACCCGGCTGACAACGACCTGCCCTACCTGCTGCCAGGCTTTATCGACCTGCATGTGCACGGCGGTGGCGGTGCCGACATCATGGAGGGGGCAAACGCCTTCGAGACCATTACCCGCACCCACGTGCGTTTTGGGACCACCTCGCTGCTGGCCACCACCATGACTGCCCCGGTGGATGAAATCTCCCAGGTCCTCAGTGAACTCGGCAGCTTCTGCGAGCAACGCCCTGCCGGCAGTGCGCGGGTGCTCGGTGTGCACCTGGAAGGCCCCTATATCAACCCAGGCAAACTCGGCGCCCAACCCAACTTCGCCCATACCGCGCTGATGGCCGAAGTCGAAGCCTATTTGCGCCTGGCGCCGATCCGGGTAATCACCATCGCACCGGAAATCGCCGGCC
This sequence comes from Pseudomonas libanensis, assembly GCF_001439685.1. Taxonomy (GTDB): domain Bacteria; phylum Pseudomonadota; class Gammaproteobacteria; order Pseudomonadales; family Pseudomonadaceae; genus Aquipseudomonas; species Aquipseudomonas libanensis. The sequence goes on along the minus strand of NZ_JYLH01000010.1, from coordinate 173,145 downwards.
ATGACGGCCTGATCCGCGCCCTCAGCGAACGCGGCGTGCGCATGCAGATCGGCCATACCCTGGGCAGCTATGAAGAAGGCGTCGCCGCCCTCGCCGCCGGCGCCACCAGCTTCACCCATTTGTACAACGCCATGAGCCCGCTGCATCACCGCGAACCCGGCATCGTCGGTGCCGCGCTGGCCCATGCCCAATACGCCGAGCTGATCCCGGACCTGCTCCACGTACATCCCGGCGCCATGCGCGTGGCCCTGCGCGCGATCCCGTGCCTGTATTGCGTCACCGACTCCACCGCTGCCGCCGGCATGCCCGACGGCGAATACAAGCTGGGCAGCCACACCGTGACCAAATGCCTGGGTGGCGTGCGCCTGGCCGACGGCACCCTGGCCGGTAGCACCCTGACCATGGATCAGGCGCTGCGCAACCTGGTGAAAATCGGCCTGCCCATCAGCGAAGCCTCACAACGCCTGTCGCAATTTCCTGCGGACTACCTGGGCCTGGAAGAACGCGGCCGCCTGCAGCCCGGCAGCTTTGCCGACTGCGTGCGCCTGGACCGCTCACTGACACTCACCGACGTAATGGTCGAAGGAGACACCATTGACTTCAAAAATGCTTGAAGAGGCTTTGGCCTCCTGCGACGCCGTTGCGGCACAACTGCAGCGCCTGAATCCCATGCTGGAAGAAGTTGCCGGGCGCCTGCGTCGCCAACCGCCGCAAGTGGCGATGACCATCGCCCGTGGTAGCTCCGACCACGCCGCCAGTTACTTCGCCTACCTGGCCATGCAGCATGTGGGCATCCCGGTGGCGTCGTTGCCGATGTCGGTGGTGACCCTGTTGCAGGCGCCGATGAAGGTCAGCGGCCAGGTGGCGTTTGGGTTCTCCCAGTCGGGGCAGAGCCCGGATCTGGTCAACAGCCTGCGCCTATTGCGCAAGCGCGGCGCCCTGAGCATCTCGCTGGTGAACGCCGAAGACTCGCCGCTGGAAGCCGCCTGCGAATTCCACGTGCCACTGTGCGCCGGGCCGGAACTCAGCGTGGCCGCCACCAAGAGCTTTATTGCCACCCTCAGCGCCAGCGCGCAGTTGATCGGCCACTGGAATCAGGAAGCCGACCTGCTGCAAGCCTGCCAGGCCTTGCCCGATGGCCTGCGTGACGCCGCCAGACAGGATTGGCGCACGGCCATCGACGCCCTTAAAGATAGCCAGCGCTTGATGGTGATCGGCCGTGGCGCCGGGTTTGCCATCGCCCAGGAAGCCGCGCTCAAGCTCAAGGAAACTTCGGCGATCCAGGCCGAAGCCTTCAGCAGCGCCGAGGTGCGCCATGGGCCGATGGCCTTGATCGACAAGAACTACCCGCTGTTGGTATTCGCCCCACGCGGCGCCGAACAAGCCGGCCTGTTGAGCCTGGCCGCCGATATGCGCCAACGCGGCGCCCGCGTATTGCTGGCCGCGCCGGACGATATCGCCGAGCGTGACCTGACCCTGAGCCGCGCCGAACACCCGAGCCTGGACCCGATCCTGGCGATCCAGAGCTTCTACGTGATGGCCGCCGGCCTGGCTGAGGCACGGGGCATGGACCCGGACCAGCCGCGCCACCTGAGCAAAGTCACCCGCACTCACTAAAGCGGCGTTTTCCTGATGAGTACCGTGCCCATGTCCAACAACAATAATGTACTGACCCTCAGCGCCCCCTTAAGCGGGCCGGTGCTGGCCTTGGGCAACGTTCCCGACGAAGTGTTCGCCAGCGGCGCCATGGGCGATGGCGTGGCCATCGACCCGCTGAATGATTGCCTGCACGCGCCCTGTGACGGCGTGATCATCCATGTCGCCCGCACCGGGCATGCCCTGACCATCCGCGCCGACAGCGGTGCCGAAGTGCTGATGCATGTAGGCATCGACACCGTGGAGCTCAATGGCGAAGGCTTTGCCTTGCTGGTGAAGGATGGCGCACGGGTGAGCGAGGGCCAGCCGTTGGTGCAGTTTGATCTGGACCGCATTGCGCGCCAGTGCAAAAGTCTGGTCAGCCTGATCATCCTGACCAACAGTGAACGCTTCGAGCTGCAACCGATTGCAAGCAAGACGGTGAAGGTCGGTGAAGCGCTGATGCGCATTGCCCTGCGCACATCCGCACCGGTTCAAACCGCTGTGGATAACTCGTTCGCAGAAGTGAGCGCCATGGTACGCATCACCCACCGTGGCGGCTTGCATGCGCGCCCTGCCGCGCTGATCCGCAAGACTGCACAGGGTTTCAGCAGCCAATCGCAACTGCACTTCGCTGATAAATCGGCGGCCTGCGACAGCCTGATCGGCCTGATGGGGCTGGGTATTGGCGAAGGTGATGAGGTACGGGTGACCTGTCGTGGCAAGGATGGCGAGGCGGCGTTACAGGCATTGGTCGCCGCGCTGTCCGTGGCGATCCAAGAGGAGCATCACGCGCCGGTCGTTGCCACACCACGCCGGGCGAATACCGAAGCCAACGTGCTGCAAGGCGTATGCGCGGCACCGGGCCTGGTGTGTGGGCCGCTGTTCCGCCTGGCTGGCATCGAGCTGCCGCAAGACAGCGGCAGTTATAGCGTCGAAGAACAACTGCAACGCCTGGATGCGGCCCTTGAGCAAGTGCGCGGCGAAATCCGCAATACGCTGGACCAGGCGCGCCAACGCAAGAACGTCGAAGAAGAAGAGATCTTCGCCGCCCACCTCGCCCTGCTGGAAGACCCGGCCTTACTCGACGCGGCCACCGCCACCATCGAACAAGGCAGCGCCGCCACCCACGCCTGGCGCGATGCGATCCAGGCCCAATGCGCCGTACTGTTGGCATTGGGCAAGCCGCTGTTTGCCGAGCGTGCCAATGACCTGCGCGACCTGCAACAACGGGTGCTGCGTGCGTTGCTGGGTGAAGCCTGGCATTTCGAACTGCCGGCGGGGGCGATTGTCAGCGCCCATGAGCTGACGCCCTCGGACTTGCTGCAACTGAGCGCGCAACAGGCTGCGGGCATCTGCATGGCCGAAGGCGGCGCCACATCCCATGTGGCCATTTTGGCCCGGGGCAAAGGCTTGCCGTGTCTCGTCGCCCTGGGCAATGAAGTGCTCGACGTACCCCAAGGCCAACGGGTGGTGCTCGACGCCGCCAACGGCCGTCTGGAACTGGCCCCCAGCGATGCACGCCACGCCGAGGTTCATCAGATTCGCGAAACACAGAAATTGCGACGCCAGCAGCAACAGGCCCAAGCCCAACAACCGGCGTGCACCACCGATGGCGTGACGGTTGAAGTCGCGGCGAATGTCGCCTCCAGCGCCGAAGCCCAAGTGGCGTTTGACAACGGCGCCGACGGCGTCGGCCTGCTGCGCACTGAATTCCTCTTCGTTGACCGCCGCAACGCGCCGGATGAACAGGAGCAACGCCAGGCCTATCAAGCCGTGCTGGATGCCATGGGCGACAAATCGGTGATCATCCGCACCATCGACGTGGGTGGCGACAAGCAGCTCGACTACCTGCCGCTGCCCGTCGAGGCCAACCCGGTACTGGGCCTGCGCGGTATTCGCATGGCCCAGGTGCGCCCGGAACTGCTCGACCAGCAACTGCGCGCCCTGCTGCAAGTCTCGCCACTGGCGCGCTGCCGCATCCTGTTGCCGATGGTCAGCGAAGTGGATGAATTGCTGCAGATCCGCCAGCGCCTGGATGAACTGTGCGTGGAGCTTGAGCTGACGCAACGCCCCGAGCTGGGCGTGATGATCGAAGTGCCCGCCGCCGCGCTGATGGCCGAGCAGTTGGCCAAGCATGCGGACTTTTTATCCATCGGCACCAATGACCTGTCCCAGTACACCCTGGCCATGGACCGCGACCACGCCGGCCTTGCTGCCCGGGTCGACGCCCTGCACCCGGCGCTGCTGCGCTTGATCGCCCAGACCTGCGCGGGTGCGGCAAAACATGGGCGTTGGGTCGGCGTCTGTGGCGCCCTGGCGTCCGACCCACTGGCTACGCCGGTACTGGTCGGCCTGGGGGTCAGCGAGCTGTCGGTGAGCCCGCCGCAGATCGGCGAAATCAAGGACCGCGTCCGCCACCTGGACGCGGCGCAATGCCGGCAACTGAGCCTTGAGCTGCTTGACCTGAGCAGCGCCAAGGCCGTTCGCCAAGCCTGTCAACACCACTGGCCGCTGAGCTGAAAACAACAAGAATAGGGAGACACGCCATGTACCAACACTTTATCGAAGGCCTGCAACGCCTGGGCCGCGCCCTGATGCTGCCGATTGCGATCCTGCCAATCGCCGGCCTCTTGCTGCGCCTGGGCGACACCGACTTGCTCAACATCGCGGTGATGCACGATGCCGGGCAGGCGATCTTCGCCAACCTGGCGCTGATCTTCGCCATCGGCATCGCCGTGGGCTTTGCCCGCGACAACAACGGCACGGCCGGCCTGGCCGGGGCGATTGGCTACCTGGTAATGATCTCGACCCTCAAGGTGATGGATACCACCATCAACATGGGCATGCTCGCCGGTATCGCCAGCGGCCTGATGGCGGGCGGGCTGTATAACCGCTTCAAGGACATCAAGCTGCCGGAGTACCTGGCGTTCTTTGGTGGGCGACGCTTTGTGCCGATTGTCACCGGCTTTTCGGCGGTGGGCCTGGGCGTGATCTTTGGCCTGATCTGGCCGCCGATCCAGCACGGCATCAACAGCTTCGGCGTGCTGCTGATGGAAAGCGGCAGCTTCGGTGCCTTCGTGTTTGGCGTATTCAACCGCCTGCTGATCGTCACCGGGTTGCACCATATCCTCAATAACATGGCGTGGTTCGTGTTCGGCAGCTTCACCGACCCGGTGACCGGCGCGGTGGTCACGGGCGACCTGACCCGCTACTTTGCCGGCGACCCGAAAGGCGGCCAGTTCATGACCGGCATGTTCCCGGTGATGCTGTTCGGCCTGCCCGCTGCATGCCTGGCGATGTACCGCAATGCATTGCCGGAACGCCGTAAAGTGATGGGCGGAATTTTCCTGTCCATGGCACTGACTTCGTTTTTGACCGGGGTGACTGAACCGATTGAATTTGCCTTCATGTTCCTGGCACCGTTCCTGTACCTGATCCACGCCGTGCTGACGGGCCTGTCGATGGCCGTCACCAATATGTTGAATATTCACCTCGGGTTTACCTTCTCCGGTGGGTTTATCGACATGGTGCTGGGTTGGGGCAAGTCCACCAATGGCTGGCTGGTGGTACCGGTGGGCCTGGCCTACTCGGTGATCTACTACACGGTGTTCAGCTACTGCATCCGCCGCTTCAACCTCAAGACGCCGGGCCGGGAGGATATCCAGGTGGTGCAGGCCGAAGCGATGAGCGATAACCAACGGGCTACGGCTTATATCCAGGCGTTGGGTGGTGCTGAGAATTTGCTGAGTGTGGGTGCTTGTACCACGCGGCTGCGCTTGGACATGGTGGATCGCAACAAGGCGGTGGATGCAGAGTTGAAAGCGCTGGGCGCCATGGCTGTGGTGCGGCCGGGGAACGGCGGCAGTTTGCAGGTAGTGGTCGGGCCGATGGCCGATAGTATTGCCGATGAAATTCGCTTGGCGATGCCGGGGTTTGTTGCCGCAGTGCCTGTAGCGGTTGCGCCTGTGGATAAGCCCGTGACGGTGAATGTGCAGGAGGCCGAGAAATGGCTGAATGCGTTGGGTGGCCGGGGGAATATACGGCATCTGGAAGCGGTGGCGATGACCCGGCTGAGGGTGGAATTGGGGGATGATTCGGGGTTGTCTGAAGCGCACCTGACCGCGTTGGGTTGCCAGGGTGTGAGCCAGTTGGACAGCGGTGTTTGGCACCTGTTGATTGGTGACAAGGCTTTAGGGTTGGGCGAGGTATTGGAGCGACTGGTCAGTGGCCCGGAAATTGGGGCTGGGGCTTAAATCTTTTTGCCTGAACTGTCCCTTTCGCGAGCAAGCCCGCTCCCACATTTTGATCTGTGAATACATTCAAAATGTGGGAGCGGGCTTGCTCGCGAATTGGCCCTGCAGGCGCCCGATTACTTCTGCTCAGAAACCTCAAATAAATCCAACACTCGATCCACCATCAACTGGATTCCCTCCACCATCCGATGAATCCCCAGCACTGCATCTCGCTGCGGGCCGTCGACATCAAAAGCCAGATTTCCCGCCAGTGCCTGCACGGATGCCAGGTCTTGGGAAGCATTGGCGAGCAGGGTTTCGGTGTTCAGACTGGGTAGTACGGTGAAGATCTGGTCGGACGGTGAATCACCAGCTTGGCGGGACTCGGCTTGAGATGCGATTGAACCAGTTAGCAAGTTGTCGCTGATCATCATTAAACTCCATATGGAATAGGCTCCTAGTGATTTTTCAGGCTTGCAGTCCCGGTCACTGAATTGGCAGCGACTGACGAAGGTTAGTTGTGCGAGTTCCGACGGACAACCTGAAAGACGTGTCGGAAATCTCCGAGAGCTGTAAATCCAGCACCCAACAAAAATCCGGTCTAAACCGGGCTCTTTGATCTCATTTACTCAACCCGAGCAAACCGCTCAATAACAGGCTGTTCTCGATGTTCTGCCTGCCACAAGTCATAGCTGCTCTGCATTGAGAGCCACATCTGGGCTTTACTGATGCCAGCACGCTCCAGCCGTACCGCCAGATCAGGACTGACCGGCGCGTGTCCATGAAGAATTCTTGAAAAGGTCTCCCTGGCGAAACCCAGGCGCCTTGCCACTTCAGTGATGGTCATTCCGAGCCCCGGAATAACATCCTCAAGCAGTATCTCCCCTGGGTGAGGAGGATTGTGCATACCCATAAACAGACCCCTTCTCAGTGGTAATCGAGATAGTCGACCAACTCGACTTGATCGTCGAACATACGAAATATGATTCGCCAGTTGCCACTGATGCTCACCGACCAATAGTCGACAAGATCTCCCTTCAAGCGATGGAAGCGCCAACCTGGCAGTTCCAGATCGCTCCAGTGGCTCGCGCTGTCTAAAATCAGCAAGACACGACGCAAGCGATTTGCATGGTTCGCATTGATCCCTTTCGTTGAGCCCGTTTCATAAAAAACACGAAGGCCTTTATGTTTCCAGCTAACGATCATGGCGCGATTGTGATGTGATACATCACACTCTGCAATAGCCGCATATCAGTTCTGATCGTCAGACTCATATCACTCCACCGCCTAGAAAATTCAAACCGGCAGGCTAGGAAGACAGGTTCCGACGGACAACCTGAAAGGCTTGTCAGAAAAGTCTAAGGAGCCTGCACCGGCGCCATCGCAGGCAAGCCAGCTCCCACAGAGGGTTGATGCATGACAGGACAATACGATCAAACTGTGGGAGCCGGGCTTGCCCGCGATGAGGCCCTTGCAGCCAACAAAAAACCCGCTGACCAAACTGGCCCAGCGGGTTTCTTGTTATGCAGCCAGCCGATCAAAAATCCGCCAACTGCCACACCTCATACGCAGGTGTCTCATAGGGATGGCTGAGCTTCAACGCAGCCACAGCAGCCACGATCAATTCATCTGCCACCACCAACTCAACTTTCCACTCTTCAACTACTTCAACCTGGCCCACCTGCCCGATAAACGGTTGGCTGCCGTCCAACGCGCGGAATTGGCCCTGGCCCAGCACCTGCCAAGCGCAGCTGTCGTAGTCGCCGATGCGCCCGCCGCCGGCTGCGAAGACGGCGGTTTTCACCGTCTCTACATGGCTGTCGGGCACGAAGAAGGCGAGCTTGTACACGGCCTTAGTTCACCCACACGCGAGCGTTGCGGAACATGCGCATCCAGGCGCCATCTTCGTTCCACTCTTCCGGGCGCCACGAGTTTTGCACGGCGCGGAATACCCGCTCCGGGTGCGGCATCATGATAGTCACGCGGCCGTCGCGGCTGGTCAGGCCGGTGATCCCGCGCGGCGAGCCGTTCGGGTTGGCCGGGTACGTTTCGGTGACCTTGCCGTGGTTGTCGACGAAGCGCAGGGCCACGGTGCCGGACAGGTCGGCTTCGAGCAGCGCTTCTTCGCTGGCGAACTCGGCATGGCCTTCGCCGTGGGCGATGGCGATCGGCATGCGCGAACCGGCCATGCCCTGCAGAAAGATCGAATTGGATTCCTGAACCTGCACCATGGCGACACGGGCTTCGAACTGCTCGGAACGGTTGCGCACAAAGTGCGGCCAGAACTCACTGCCCGGGATCAGTTCGCTGAGGTTGGACATCATCTGGCAACCGTTGCAAACGCCCAGGGTGAAGCTGTCGTTGCGCTCGAAGAAGCCCTGGAACGCATCGCGGGCACGGCTGTTAAACAGCGCCGACTTGGCCCAGCCTTCACCGGCACCCAGCACGTCGCCATAGGAGAAACCACCGCAGGCCACCAGGCCTTTGAATTCGTTGAGGTCGACGCGGCCGGCGAGGATATCGCTCATGTGCACGTCAATCGCATTGAAGCCGGCGCGGTCGAACGCCGCGGCCATTTCCACCTGGCCGTTGACGCCCTGCTCTCGCAGCACGGCAACCTGTGGGCGAATGCCCTTCTTGATGTAAGGCGCGGCGATGTCCTGGTTGACGTCGAAGCTGAGCATGGTGCTCAGGCCCGGGTTATCTTCTTCCAGGATCGCGTCGAATTCCTGCTCGGCGCACTCGACGTTGTCGCGCAGGCGTTGGATCTGGTAGCTGGTCTCGGCCCACTGGCGTTGCAGCAGGCGGCGCTGGCCGGCAAACACCGTATCGCCATTGAAGGAGATGTTGACTTCACCGTTGTTGATCGGCTGGCCGATGACGGCCACGCAGTCATCCAGGCCGGCGGCGCTGAATTGTGCGAGTACGTCCGGAGTCGCGTCCTGGCGAACCTGGATCACGGCGCCCAACTCTTCGTTGAACAAGATGCCGTTGATCTCGGCGGCATCCTCGGCAACGCTGTCGAGCACGATGTTCAGGCCGCAGTGGCCGGCGAAGGCCATCTCGACAACGCTGGTCAGCAAGCCGCCGTCGGAACGGTCGTGGTAAGCCAGCAGGTGACCGTCGGCGTTGAGGCCCTGGATCACGGCGAAGAAGGCTTTGAGGTCTTCGGCGTCATCGACGTCCGGGGCGTGCTTGCCGAGCTTGCCGTGGGTCTGCGCCAGGATCGAGGCGCCCATGCGGTTCTGGCCACGGCCCAGGTCGATCAGGATCAGGTCGGTGGTGCCCTTGTCCATGCGCAGTTGCGGGGTCAGGGTCTGACGGATATCGGTGACCGGCGCGAAACCGGTGACGATCAGCGACAGCGGCGAGGTCACGCTCTTGTCGGTGCCATCTTCGTTCCAACGGGTGGCCATGGACATGGAGTCCTTGCCCACCGGAATGGTGATACCCAGTTCCGGACACAGCTCCATGCCGACGGCTTTGACCGTGTCGTACAGGCGCGCATCTTCACCCGGGTGACCGGCAGCGGACATCCAGTTGGCCGACAACTTGATGTCGGACAGTTTGCCAATGCGCGAAGCAGCGATGTTGGTCAGGGTTTCACCAATGGCCATGCGGCCCGACGCCGGAGCGTCCAGCAGGGCCAGCGGCGTACGCTCGCCCATGGCCATGGCTTCACCGGTGTACACGTCGAAGCTGGTGGCAGTGACGGCAACGTCGGCCACAGGCACTTGCCATGGGCCGACCATTTGGTCACGGGCAACAAGGCCTGTGATGGTGCGGTCGCCGATAGTGATCAAAAAGCTCTTGCTCGCCACGGCCGGGTGGTGCAGCACGCGTTCGATGCTGTCGGCCAGCTCCAGCGTGCTTGGGTCGAAATCATCGCCCAGTTCGGTTTCGCGCACGGCCGAACGGTGCATGCGCGGGGCCTTGCCCAACAGCACTTCCAGCGGCATGTCGACCGGGCTGTTGCCGAAGTGGCTATCGGTAACCGTCAGCTGCGGCTCGGCAGTGGCTTCGCCGACCACGGCAAACGGGCAACGCTCGCGTTCGCAGATGGCCTGGAAGCGTGCGAAGTCTTCAGGGCCGACGGCCAGCACGTAGCGTTCCTGGGATTCGTTACTCCAGATTTCGTGCGGGGCCATGCCCGGCTCGTCGTTTGGAATGTTGCGCAGTTCGAAACGGCCACCACGGTCGCCATCGTTGACCAGTTCCGGGAAGGCATTGGACAAACCGCCAGCGCCGACGTCGTGGATGAAGCTGATCGGGTTCTTGTCACCCAATTGCCAGCAGCGGTCGATAACTTCCTGGCAGCGGCGCTCCATCTCAGGGTTTTCACGCTGTACGGAAGCGAAGTCCAGGTCGGCCGAGCTGGTGCCGGTGGCCATGGAAGAGGCCGCACCGCCGCCCAGGCCGATCAGCATCGCCGGGCCGCCGAGTACGATCAGCTTGGAGCCGACCAGGATCTCGCCTTTCTTGACGTGTTCTTCGCGGATGTTGCCCATGCCGCCGGCCAGCATGATCGGCTTGTGGTAACCGCGCACTTCATCGCCACGGGGGGTGGTAATGGACTGCTCGAAGGTACGGAAATAACCGGTCAGCGCCGGGCGCCCGAATTCGTTGTTGAACGCGGCGCCGCCCAGCGGGCCTTCGATCATGATGTCCAGCGCGGTGACGATGCGCTCAGGCTTGCCGTACGGCACTTCCCACGGCTGTTCGAAGCCCGGGATCTGCAGGTTGGATACGGTGAAACCGGTGAGGCCAGCTTTTGGCTTGGCACCACGGCCGGTTGCGCCTTCGTCGCGGATTTCGCCACCCGAACCGGTGGCTGCGCCCGGGAATGGGGCAATCGCGGTCGGATGGTTGTGGGTCTCGACCTTCATCAGGATGTGCACCGGCTCCTGCACCGCGCCGTACTGGCGGGTTTCCGGGTCCGGGAAGAAGCGGCCGGCGACGGAGCCGACGATGACCGAAGCGTTGTCTTTATAAGCCGACAGAACGCCTTCGCTGTGCATCACGTAGGTGTTCTTGATCATGCCGAACAGGCTTTTTTCCTGGCTCTCGCCGTCGATATCCCAACTGGCGTTGAAGATCTTGTGACGGCAGTGCTCGGAGTTGGCCTGGGCAAACATCATCAGTTCGATGTCGTGGGGGTTGCGCTTCAAGCCGTTGAAGGCGTTGACCAGGTAGTCGATCTCGTCTTCGGCCAGGGCCAGGCCCAGTTCGGTATTGGCCTTCTCGAGGGCGGCGCGGCCACCGCCCAGCACGTCAATCGCGGTCAGCGGCTTGGGTTCAGCGTGGCTGAACAGGCCGGCAGCCTGTTCCAGCTGGCTGACGATGATCTGGGTCATGCGGTCGTGCAGGCTGCTGGCGATCAGCTCGGCGTCGGCATCACTGAACTGGCCGGCGACATAGAAAGCGATACCACGCTCCAGGCACTGGATTTTGTCCAGGCCACAGTTGCGGGCGATATCGCTGGCCTTGCTCGACCAGGGCGAGATGGTGCCGAACCGCGGCAGAACCAGGAACAAGCGGCCGGTCGGCTCTTGCACGGGAACGCTTGGGCCGTACTTCAGAAGGCGTGCCAGCACTTGCTGTTCGTCGGCGGTCAAGACGCCGCTTACGTCGGCGAAGTGAGCAAATTCAGCATAAAGGCCTGTAACAGCTGGAACCTTCTGGCTCAGTTGCTCAAGGAGTTTGCTGTGGCGAAAGGCAGAAAGGGCAGGAGCGCCGCGCAGGATCAACATCTTCGGGACAGCCTCGGAAGGGGGTGTGCTTTGAGGCCGTGCATTCTAGCGTAAACCTTCGCCAACGGCACCCGAAACGCTACCGGCGGCCGCAGCCGAACGTCAGTTGGCACGCTTTGCACGCAATCGTGGCGCTATCCACGGCGTTGGGCGCAGTTATTTTATCCGTCACAATCGCTCGCCAAGCCGCGTTTCTGCGGGCTGCAGCACAGTTTGAGCGGCGCTAGCAGACAAGTGCGCCGCTGTCGAGATATGGCGCCGTGGGCCGTTTGCGTATACTGCGCAGATGTTCTCCCCAACCGTTTTGCGCCCGCGATGGGTCAAATGGCTCATCGCCACCTTGCTCTTCCTGATGCTCAGTGCCTGTGTTGACAAACCCAGCACCCTCGAGCGAATCAAGGAGGATGGCGTATTGCGGGTGGTCACCCGGAACAGCCCGGCCACCTATTTCCAGGACCGCAACGGTGAAACCGGTTTCGAATACGAACTGGTCAAGCGCTTTGCCGACGAACTGGGAGTAAAGCTGGAAATCGAGACCGCCGATAACCTCGACGACCTGTTCAACCAGTTGGGCAAACCCAACGGTCCTGTACTTGCTGCCGCGGGCCTGGTCAGCAGCGAACAGCGCCAGCAGCAAGTGCGATTTTCCCACCCGTACCTGGAAGTGACCCCACAGATCATCTACCGCAACGGCCAATCGCGCCCAACCAATGCCGCTGACCTTGTGGGCAAGAAGATCATGGTGCTCAAGGGCAGCACCCATGCCGAGCAACTGGCGGCGTTGAAAAAGCAGAATCCTGCAATCGAATACGAAGAATCCGACGCCGTTGAGGTAGTCGATCTGCTGCGCATGGTGGACGAGGGGCAGATCGACCTGACCCTGGTGGACTCCAACGAAGTGGCGATGAACCAGGTGTACTTCCCCAATGTGCGCGTGGCGTTCGACCTCGGCAATGCCAGCCACCAGAGCTGGGCCGTGGCCGCCGGCGACGACAACAGCCTGCTCAATGAGATCAACGGCTACCTGGACAAGGTCGAAAAGAACGGCACGCTGCAGCGTCTGAAAGATCGCTATTACGGGCACGTCGATGTACTCGGCTATGTGGGTGCCTATACCTTCGCCCAGCACCTGCAACAGCGCCTGCCCAAGTACGAGAAGCATTTTCGCGCCTATGCCAAGGCTGAAAAGGTCGATTGGCGGCTACTGGCAGCCATCGGTTACCAGGAGTCTCTATGGCAGCCGACCGTCACCTCCAAGACCGGCGTGCGCGGCCTGATGATGCTGACCCAGAACACCGCGCAGGCCATGGGCGTGTCCAACCGCCTGGATGCCAAGCAGAGCATCATGGGCGGCGCCAAGTACCTGGCCAAGATCAAGGATGAACTGGACGACAAGATCGCCGAGCCTGACCGCACCTGGTTCGCCCTCGCCGCTTATAACGTCGGTACCGGCCACCTGGAAGACGCACGCCTGCTGGCGAAGAAAGAAGGCCTGAACCCGAACAAGTGGCTGGACGTGAAGAAGATGCTGCCACGCCTGTCGCAGAAGCAGTGGTACAGCAAGACCCGCTACGGCTACGCCCGGGGCGGCGAGCCGGTGCACTTTGTGGCGAACATCCGGCGTTACTACGACATCCTTACCTGGGTGACCCAGCCGCAGCTGGAAGGCGACCAGGTGGTGGAAGGCAACCTGCATGTGCCGGGTGTGGACAAGACCAAGCCGCCACAAGACACCCCGCAACTCTGATCACGACAGCCCGAACACTGCAAATCCCTGTGGGAGCCGGGCTTGCCCGCGATGGCGGAGCGACAGTCAAGGTATTCGGCGCCTGACACACCGCTATCGCGGGCAAGCCCGGCTCCCACATTTGATCATCTTCGCCTTATAGGCCGGTGAGCAGATGGACTACCCCCCCCGTCAACACCATCACTGCTGGTATACCCGCTGCCTTCAACGCCGACTCATCCAAATGCCCCACCTCCTTCAATTGCACGCGCACCCGCGTGAGTGCCACGTGCTGCTGTGACGTGACGTTCCCCTCCCCGCCCAATGCACTCAGCACATCGGCCGACAACAGGCTCGGGGTCGTGGGTGCGACTGACTCCGCCACCAAATCCGGCGTCAAGGCTTTCCAGAACGCCCGCTGCAATTTCTCGAACATGCTCATTGCTCCACGACAGGTGAGGTTTTAACGGTGGCCGCGTGGTACAGGCGCAGGGCCTCACGCACTTGGCCGGCTTCCTCCAGGCCCAGCACCTGGCGGGCGATGAGTTGGCAGTCGACCAGTTCCAGTTCGCGCACGGTGGCCTTGATGCTCGGGATCAGCGGTACGCTGACCGACAGTTCATCCACGCCAAGTCCGATCAACACCGGCACCGCCAATGGTTCAGAGGCCAGCGCACCACACACGCCCACCCACTTGCCATGGGCGTGGGCCGCCTTGACGGTGCTAGCGATCAGGCGCAACACAGCGGGATGGAAGCTGTCGGCCTGGCTGGCCAGGCGCGGGTGATCGCGGTCCATGGCCAGGGTGTATTGGGTCAGGTCGTTGGTGCCGATGGAAAAGAAATCCACATGGGGCGCAAACACATCCGCCATCAACGCCGCCGAAGGCACTTCAATCATGATGCCCAGCTTGGGCAATTCGGTGAGCCCGAGCGCCAGCCCTTCTTCTTCGAGCATCCGGCGCGCCAGGTGCAATTCGGAGAGCAGGCTGACCATCGGCAGCATGATATGTAACCGCGTCAACCCCGCACTGGCGAGGATCGCGCGCAACTGTTCGCGCAGCAGTTCGGGGCGTTCCAGGCACAGCCGAATACCGCGCAAGCCCAGGAACGGGTTGGTCTCGCTTTCCATCGGCACATAGGCCAAGGGTTTGTCGCCTCCCACGTCCAGGGTGCGCACCACCAGATTGCGCTCGGTGCCAAGGGCACGGGCGATGGCGCTGTAGGTGCTGGCTTGTTCCTCCGGGCTCGGGGCGCGGTTGCGGTCCAGGTAGAGGAACTCCGAACGCAGCAGGCCCACGCCCTCACCGCCCAGGGTCAGGGACTGCTCGACCTCCTGCAGCGAGGCGACGTTGGCCGTGACTTCGACATGATGGCCGTCGCGAGTGATGGCCGCCAGGGATGCCTGTGCGACTTCACGCTGCAGCCGCATCTTTTGCTGTTGGCGAACCGCTTGCAGTTGTTCGATTTCAGCCAGGTCCGGTTCCAGGTGCAGCTCGCCTTTGTCGGCATCGAGCAATACTCGTTTGCCGTTGGCCAGGGCCAATACTTGAGCCGGCACCCCGCAAATGGACGGCAGGCCGAGCGCCCGAGCGAGGATGGCTACGTGGCTGGTAGCCCCACCGGCGACGGTGACGAAACCCAGCACTTTACTGGTATCCAGGCCGGCGGTCTGCGAGGGCGTCAGTTGTTCGGCGACGAGGATGGCGCACTCAGGCAGGTCCAATGAGCGTTCGGGAACGCCCAGGATCAGCTTGAGCACGCGCTGGCCGACATCGGCCAGGTCCGCCGCACGCTCGGCGAGCAGCGCCTTGCCCAAGCCTTCGAAGAGTTTCGCGGTCGCCAGCGTGGCGCTGTTCCAGGCAAAGGCGGCGCTCTTGCCTTGGGCGAGCAGGCCGTGGGCTTGCTCCAGCAGGGTCGGGTCTTCGAGCAATTCCTGGTGGGCACGGAAAATTTCGGCCTGGGCACAGCCGCCGGCCTTGGCTTGCAATGCTTGCAGCGCTTCGGCTGCCGCCCGCAGGCCACGGGCCAATGCGGCACGCTCGAAGGTTTCGCCGGCACCGGCTTCAGGAATATTCAGCGCCGGTTCGGCCACTTGGACAACCTGCCCAAACGCCGAGCCCGGTGATGCACACACGCCCCGCATCAAGGTCGCCGATGATACCGGCGCGGCAGGCTTGACTACTTCGGCCGCCGCCACCGTCTCGCCACAGCCGTCCAGTAACAACGCCACCAGCGCCTGGATCGCCGCTTCGGCATCGGTACCCGCGGCGCTCACTTGCAGGCTATCGCCCCGGGAGGTCTGCAGCGCCATGATCGCCACCAGCGACTTGGCATTCGCACTCAGGGTTTGCTTATGCAGGTAAATGCTTGAACTGAACCCCTTCGCCGCCTGGGCAAGCACTGCCGCAGGGCGAGCGTGCAAACCGTTGGCGTTGGGCAAGGTCACTGGCTTGGAGAACAGCGCATTGCCCTGCTCCTCGTCCACCTCGGCGGGCATCTGCCCCGGTGAGACCTGCAACAGTGGCTGGCCGGGCTCGACCAGCGCCTGATCAGCCACCAATTGTACAAACGGCTCGCCACTCACAATGAGCATCAAGGTCAGCAGGCTGCGTGCATTGAGCGCCACAGAGTCGGCATCGAACTCGATCAACGGCTGCCCGGCCTCCACCCGCTGGCCCTCCTCGACCAGCCGGGTGAAGCCCTCACCCGCCAGGTTGACGGTGTCCAGGCCAATATGCAGCAACACCTGCACACCGTTATCAGCGGTGACACTGACCGCGTGGCCGCTGTCTTGAATGTTGCTGATCACCCCGGCCAACGGCGCGCAGAGGGTCTGCGAGGTGGGGTCGATGCACAGGCCATCGCCAATCACGCGGCCGGAAAATACCGGGTCAGGCACCTGATCCAGCGCCAGCAAAACCCCGGACAAGGGTGCCAGCAGTTCCAGGGGTTGAGATGTGGTCATGACTTCACCTGTTTGTGTTGTTCTTTAAAAATCATTGAGTCGATGCAAGGTTGAGGATGACGAAGACCTAAGGTGGGAGCGGGCCCGCGTACACCTACCGGATTACTTCCACCAATATTCGACCTGCACACCGACGTTCGACCCGTGCCGTGCCGTGCCATAGGCACCGGTATCGGATAACGCCGAGCCCGCCGCGAGTTCATTCGCTGCGCGCTTGGCCGCCTGGTTCCAGCTGGCATAGGTGTAGTACAACCGCACTTCCGGCCGCGCCCAGAATTCCGGGCCTTTGGGCGACCAGGTCGGCGCGAACGTGAATTTGCTCAGCTTGCGTGTGCCGCCGGTGGCCTCGACCTGATCGTGACCCAGTTCAGCGACCAGCTTGAATTGCTCGCTGATGGCATACGCCGGGCGTACACCCAGGGACATCCAGTTCTGGTCCTGACGCCCCGGGCGTACATCCTTCTGGTACACCGCCTGGACTTGCCCGCCGAAACGCGGGGTCATCTGCCAGTCAAAGAACTCCACGGCACGGTAGCTTTTGCTGCTCTTGTCCAACCGGGTATTGCCGGTGTAGCCCAACCCGGTGCCTGGGCCTTCGCCGTACTGCAAGGCAAACTTGTTCTTGCCGCCCAGGAACGGGGTTTGCACATGCTGCGCGGTCAGCGCCCAACCGCTGTTGGTATCACGCCCACCGGCCTTGGCGATATAACTCAGGCCAAGCTCCAACTCGCCGCCCGGGTTGGTATTGAAACCTGCTACGTTGAAGTCGTGGCGGGTGGCGTATTCCTTCTGGTACAGGTTGTCTTTGCGCGACAGGGCGTAGCTGTATTTCAAGCCGCCGATCAGCACGTCCTCGATCCCGCCACCGGTGGCGCTCTGGTTCCAGTAGTAGAAGTCGGAGATATGGATGTCGTTACGTTTGTAGTAACGCCGCCCGGCCCACAGCGAACCACCGTTGAGGCTGGGCAGGTTGGACCATTGCGCATACATCTGCGGCATGCGCGCCGAGCCGTTGTTTTCACCCTGGAACTTCAGGGCGCGGTCGTACTTGTTGTAGAGGGACGCCATGGCATCCACGCTGAGCACCGAGCCGTCGTCGAGGGTCAGCAGGTCCTGGCGCAGTTCCAGTTCGGCATATTGCTCGCATTCGTTACCCAAGCGGTATTTGGTTTGCGCCCCCGGCAGTTGGAAACATTGCTGCTTGCCACTGCCCGTTGCCGTGCCCGCGCCGCTGCGCAAGTAACCGGCGAACTCCAGGGCCTGGGCGCCAAACGGCACCGCGAGGCACGACGCAATAAGGCCCAGTTTTATTGTTGTTTTCATGAAACGCTCCTTTATTTTTATTGTTTTTTCTTACTTTGTTGCGTGACGCGATCACTTGTAGGAGCGAGCTTGCTCTCTCCTACAGGGGCATTCAGTCCGTCAGGTGCAGCACAAACGATTCATAGGGGCGCAACACCACCGTGCTCGTGCGCGCCGGGCAATCGGGGTAATTGCTGATGAGCAGCCGCTGCGCGCTCGACGGATTGATCACCTGGTCGGGCAGCTGGATTTCGCACGGCGTGCCGTAGAAGTTGTTGAGCACCAGCAGGCGCTCGCCATGGCCTTCGCGCAGGTACGCCCAGACCTGGCGATGGTCTTGCAGCAGTGGGCGGTAAATGCCTTCCTGGATCAGCGGTTCGCGGCGCCGCAGGGCGATCAGGGCGCGGTAGTGATGCAGCACCGAATCCGGGTCATCCAGCTGGTTTTCAACGTTGATCTGCGCAGCGTTGGCCGCAACGCCAATCCAGGGCTCGCCACGGCTGAAACCGGCATTGGCCTGGCTGCTCCACTGCATCGGCGTGCGACCGTTGTCGCGGGATTTCTGCATGATCGCCGCCATGCTCGACGCCTCGGACTCCCCGGCATCACGCTTGAGGCGGAAGATGTTCAGGGTTTCCACATCGCGGTACTGTTCGATCTTGTCGAAGCCAGGATTGGTCATGCCCAGTTCTTCGCCCTGGTACACATACGGCGTGCCCTGGAGGAAGTGCAGCGCCGTGGCGAGCATCTTGGCCGAGACCACGCGGTATTCGCCGTCGTCACCAAAGCGCGAGACCACCCGCGGCTGGTCGTGGTTACACCAGAACAGCGCGTTCCAACCGCCACCGGCCTGCATGCCCAGTTGCCAGTCGGAGAAAATCTGCTTGAGTTGCAGAAAATCGAAGTCGGCCTTCACCCACTTCTGCAGGTTGGGGTAATCGACTTTCAGGTGATGGAAATTGAAGGTCATCGACAGTTCTTTCGAAGCCGGATTCGAGTAGCGAATGCAGTGTTCCAGGCTGGTGGACGACATCTCGCCGACATTGATCAGGTCATGGCCTTCGAAGACTTCGCGGTGCATTTGCTGCAGATATGCGTGCACATTCGGGCCGTCGGTGTAGAAGCGGCGACCGTCGCTGTTGTCTTCGGGGAAGTCGGCGGGCTTGGAGATCAGGTTGATCACATCCAGGCGGAAACCGCCCACGCCCTTGTCACGCCAGAAGCGCATCAGTTTGAACACTTCGGCGCGCACCTTGGGGTTGTCCCAATTGAGGTCGGCCTGGGTATGGTCGAACAGGTGCAGGTAGTACTGGCCGGTCTGCGCTTCGTATTCCCAGGCCGAGCCGCCGAACTTGGATTCCCAGTTGTTCGGTTGGTCGCGCCAGATGTAGAAGTCGCGGTAGGGGTTGTCGAGGCTACTGCGCGCCTGCTGGAACCACTCGTGCTCGATGGAGGTGTGGTTGACCACGATATCTAGCATCAGCTTGATGCCACGCTTGGCCGCCTCGCTGATCAACAGGTCGCAGTCGGCCATGGTCCCGTAGCTGGGATCGATGGCGTAGTAGTCGCTGATGTCGTAGCCGTTGTCGCGTTGCGGCGAGCGCAGGAACGGGGTGATCCACAGGCAATCCACACCCAGCCATTTCAGGTAGTCGAGCTTGTCCACGATGCCCAGCAGGTCACCGGTGGCGTTACCCGCGTGGCTATGGAAGCTTTTGGGGTAGATCTGGTAGATCACCGAGTGTTGCCAGTTTTGCATGGTGGGGTTCCTTCAATTAATTGTGTGCTGGCTTTGAGGGCCTCATCGGGGGCAAGCCCCCTCCCACATTTGAAATGCATTCCCTTGCGGGAGGGGGGGTTGCCCCCGATGGCGGTGGATCAGGCGACCCGATACCCAGGCCGGACAATCTTCATGCTCAACACACAGGTCAGTACAAAGGGCACGACGATCGCGACGGCCATGCCGATCACAAACACCGGGATGTACTGCGGAACGATCGAGATGAACCCGGGCAAGCCTCCAACGCCGATGGCCGAGGCGGTGACCTTGTTCAGCGACAGGAAAATACTGCCCAGCGCCGAACCCAGCAGGGCGGCATAGAATGGAAATTTGAAGCGCAGGTTCACCCCGAACATCGCCGGCTCGGTGATGCCGAAATAGGCGGAAATCGCCGAGGTCGAGGCCATGCTTTTGTCCCGCGCATTGCGGGTCATGTAGAACACCCCGAGGGCGGCGCTGCCCTGGGCCAGGTTGGACATGACAATCATCGGCCAGATAAAGGTGCCGCCCTGGGTGGAGATAAGCTGCAGGTCGACGGCCAGGAACATGTGGTGCATACCGGTGATCACCAGCGGCGCATAGAGCAGGCCGAAGATCGCGCCGCCGAGCATCGGCGCCAGGTCGAACAAGGTGACGACGCCTTCGGTGATGAGGATGCCGAGGTGACGGGTAACCGGGCCGATGATTGCCAGGGCCAGCACACCGGTGACGACGATGGTGGTGATCGGCACGACCAGCAGCTGGATCGCATTGGGCACCCGCGCGCGCAACCACTTCTCGATGACGCTCATCACATAGGCCGCGAGCAGGATCGGCAGGATCTGCCCCTGATACCCGACCTTCTCGATCTGGAACCAGCCGAAAATATCGAAATACGGCAGGCTCTGCCCGTCGAGGCCGGCAACAGCCTTGCCGTAGTTCCAGGCATTGAGCAGATCGGGGTGTACCAGCATCAGGCCGAGCACGATGCCGAGGATTTCACTGCCACCGAAGCGCTTGGCCGCCGACCAGCCCACCAGTGCCGGCAGGAACACGAAGGAGGTATTGGCCATCAGGTTGATCAGACTCCACAGGCCGTCCAGGTTCGGATAGGCCTCCAGCAGCGTCTGGCCCTCGATGAACATGCCCTTGGCGCCCATCAGGTTGTTGATGCCCATGAGCAGGCCGGCAATGATCAGCGCGGGCAGGATCGGCATGAACACGTCGGAGAACACGCGCACCAGGCGCTGCATGGCGTTGGTCTTGTCGGCGCCTTTCTGCTTTACATCGGCGATGGTCGATGCCGCAAGACCGGTGACTTCACGCAAGGCGGCATAGACCCTTTCTACTTCGCCGGGGCCAATCACCACCTGGAACAGGCCGCCGGTAAAGAACGATCCCTTGACCAGGTCGACCTGGTTCAACGCACTGCTGTTGACCAGGCTCGGGTCCTTGAGCGCCAGGCGCAGGCGGGTCACGCAATGGGCAGCTTGCTCAAGATTGTCGCGCCCACCGAGGTTTTCGAGAATCTCGCGGGCGATAGTCGGATAGTCGTGGCTCATGCTCGTTTTCCACTGTGATTGTTTTTATGGGTGGCAGTCGTTGGCAGCACGCCGAGGGCAAAAGTACTCGTCTGTACGAGTTAAATCAACAACTCGTCTGTACGAGTTACACTTTTGTTTATTAACGCGAACTTCCCGTCAGATTTTTCCCCTGGCTATAGGGTTGCCCAATGGACAAACCCCACCTCTGCCACTAAGGTTCCTGCCTTGAATGCAAGCCGGGCATAGAGCCATCTCATGAGCAAATACAACCAGATCTACACGGATCTGCTTGCCAGCATCACCACCGAACGCCTGCAACGCGGTACGCGCCTGCCCTCCGAAACCGAGCTGATGGACGCCTACCAAGCCAGCCGCGGTACCGTGCGACGCGCCATCGAGCAGTTGCAGGAACGTGGCTTTGCCCAAAAGATCCATGGCAAGGGCACCTTTGTGTTGTCGCCCAACCCGATCGAGTTCCAGCTGGGCGGTATCGTCAGCTTCCATGAGACCCACGCCGACCTGGGCAATGACGTACGCACCGAGGTGGTTGAATTCACCCAGCTCCCATTGGAAGGGCCACTGCTGCAACACTTCGAGGCCGAGCCAGGCACGCTGATCACCCGTATCAAGCGGGTACGACGCATCGGCGGCAAAAGGGTGATCCTCGACATCAACCATTTCATCGCCGAGCTGATTCCCGGCCTGGACCGCGAGATCGCCGAACAGTCGATCTATGCGTTTATCGAGCAGACGTTGCAGCTGCAGATCAGCTATGCACAGCGCACCATCGAGGCACTGCCGCGCAGCAAGGATGACCAGGCGCACCTGGACCTTGACGGGCAAAGTCATGTAATCGTGGTGAGTAACCAGACGTTCTTGCAGGACGGGCGGCAGTTCGAGTACACCGAGTCGCGCCATACGTTGGACAAGTTCTACTTTTCGGATATCGCACGGCGCTGAGCACGGCCCCTTAGCCTAACTATGTAGCGCCCTCCCCACGCCGGCCTGGGGGAATCTCGCCCTTCACTTTTGAAGGATGAGCACTCCCATGAGTCCGAGCGAAACCCGCACCCTGCCCAACGCCGCCGACAAGGCAGCCCTCAAGGCCCTGGCCGGACGCGTGATCCAGGCTTGCCCCAGCCTGCACGATACGGCTCACGAAACCGCCCGCGGCATATTGAAAAAACACGGGGTCGAGAGCCTTGACCCGGACGAAGTCTATTACCACCGCTTCAAGGCTGCCCAAAGCAGTTCGCTGACCTTTACCGGCTGGGAACATGTCCTGGAAAAACCCTACGAATCGACGACCCTGACCGAGTTGGTGATTCATCGGTTCCGCGCCACCGATTACGACAACGCAGACCTGCTGGACCTGTACGGCGGTTTCTACACCAAAGGTCCGGAATACGGCGACTTCAATCAAACCAATGAAGTGCGCCTGCATGCCAACGAAGTGCTCAAGGACTTCTGGGCCCTCAAGTTCAGTGACCTCTACCGCGATAAACTCGACAGCTTCTGGCGGGACCACGCCGACGCCTTCCGCACCCAAGCCAAATGCAATTTCCTCAGCAAGGCGGTACAAGCCCTCGAACTCAAGCATCTGAGCGCCGAAGACTTCCACACTTGCATCACTGCCGTGGCCCCGCACCTGAGCTGGCCGGTCAGCCTGGCCATGTTGCAAACCGACGTGGCGCCAGGCCCCGATGCACAGGTCGCCGCCCTCGACCTGGACGGCCATGTCGCCACCAACCTGTTGCGCATCACTGACGCAGCCGGGCGACAAGTACTCTATGTGCCGGGTGATCAGCAAACCTTCAAAGTGTTCGAGACCGCCGCGCAATTGCACTGGTGGATGCTCGGGATCATGGACGACAAAAAGACCCGTGACCTGTTCCTCTGCCACTTCTCCCTGACTGACCGCGAGGCCATGACCGACGACATCAGTGACCTGATGAATCGCCTGGTGCAAACCTGGGGCAAGTCGGATCATCACATGATCAACCAGAAGAACCAGGCGGTCACCACGGACGCCTTCGGTTGGTTGCGGGACCGCACCCGCGCAGCGATGTATGACGAAGCCGAGCAGTTGCTGACCACCAATGCGCAACTGAGCAAAAAAATCTGGATCGGTTACCTGAGTGCCGGCCTCAAGATATTCGGGCCGCTGGCCGTCATCGGTTGGCCGGTAGCCTTGCCGGTGCTGGGTGCCAGCATCGCTAACCTGGCCCTGAACATCGACCAGGCGGTCAATGGCCGAACCAGTGCCGAGCGCAAGGCCGGGGTGACCGGTTCGGTGTTCAGTGCGATCGACACCCTGTTCAACCTGGCAGCACTGCATGGGCCCGGGCCCATCGCCGAAGTGGGTGCCGACGTCGACGCGGCGGAAGCGGCCGAGATGGCCAAGTACGACGAGGCGTTGAACCCCGAGACTGCCGAACCTGCAAGTCCTGCCGTGCCGGCGCCACCCACACTGCCCCAACTGCCCGGCGACGGCCTGGGGCAAATACCGTCGAGCTGGCGGCGCCTGCAAGGGCTGGACGGCGCCACGGCGATGACCGAAGGCGGACGTTTTGAACAGATCTACCGCATCAATGCCAACCCTTCAACCCTGATCAAGCTCAAGGACGCCGTGTTTTACGTGCGTTATGAAGTGGACGTGAACGGCGGCGGTACCTGGGCCATCATCGACCCGTTGAACCCGCATGCCAGCACCGGCTCACTGCCCGTACGCCTGAATGCCGAGGGCGAATGGGAGCGGGTGCTGCGCCCCTCCGAGGCGATGCGCGGCGGCAGCCCGATGGACACCCCGACCACGAGCACACGGCCGCCACTTGCATCCGACTATCGCCGGCCAAGTGCCTATGGGGAGCCGGGCTTTACAAACCCGTCCTCCAGTCTACCGACCCCTTTTGATCTGAAGAACCAGAGCAGTTTCGACATCGGCCTCGCCATGTCTGGCGGGCCGGACTACATCAAGCCGATCATCACCCCCACGGGCGAAGCTGGCAGTTTCAGCACCTCGGACTACTTCATCAACCCCATGCGGGCAAAAATCCTCAGCAGCGCGCGCAATTTCTTCTCCCGGCCATTTTTCGCCAGCGCCCTGCCCGAGCGGCCGGCACTGCCTGCCATCACGCCAGGCATGAACCCCGAGCAACTGATTGAAAAAAGCCTGGCAAATGCCGAGGGCCTGGTCATCGCCGAGAGCCCGAACCGGGTCGCCAGTACCTATCTATTGATCAAGCAAATGCCCAACCTGGCCAAGCAGGGCGTCAAGACCCTGTACCTGCACAGGTTCTACAACGACCTGCACCAATTGGACCTGGACACCTTCGCTCGCAGTGGCGTCATGCCCGACCGCTTGGGCAAGTATCTGCGCGAGCTGGACCCGACCAATATGGGCCGCTTCAACACCCTGGAACTGCTGCACGCCGCCCGCGACAACCATATACGCATCCAGGCCAGCGAATGCCTGGCCAACTACCTGCCCAAGGGGTCGGCCGTGGACGTGCAAATGTCGAAGAATTTCATCACCAGTGAAATCCTGCGCCTTGACCAGGCCAAAAACGGCGTCGGCAAATGGGTGGTGCTCACCGGAGCGCAAAACACCAACACCTTCAGAGGGGTGGCCGGGATCAGTGAAATAAACGGTGGGACCAGCCTGCGCATTACCGAGGAACTCGGCGGCGAAGGCAGTCAGATCAAAATCGCTTATGGACCCAAGGTGAACAACCTGTCCACGTTCGATCAGGTGAAGCCGCCGCTCAATGCGCTGGACACCGACCTTTCCCTGCAAGTGCCCATGCGTGAGAGCGAACAAATACACCCCTATATCTTTGAACAGAGAGACCTTGAAAGAGTCCTCAGCTCACCTGGCGACTGCGTCATGCAACAGACCCGTGATGAGCTGACGCTTATTCACCGCAACCGCCTGAACAACCTGGTACGCAACCGCATCCAGCACTCGGACGCCGGTTATTTCATTGATCGCGATGCCTTCCCAAGGCTCAATGGGGCTGTCTACAAGACGCTGCCTGAGCTGCGCGGCGCCCTGCGCGCAAACGGCCTCACGCTCAAAGGCCTGCCGCCGGCCAAGACGCTGGTTCCCGCAATAGAGCTGGAGCGCCCTGCCGTGCAGGCTGCCGTAGAAACCACGGTCGAGTCAGGCGCAGCCCTGGCACCTTCGGCCATTCCCACCGGCGCGGTGGAGGCCAGCCTACGGCCAGAAATCCCCCCATCGTGGGAAGCCAATGAAATCCTCGAAGGCCGCAACCCGGTCAGCGAGCCCGGCCGGGATCAAGGTATCTATCGTCTGGAGTCCAACCCGGCGGCGGCGATCCTGCTCAACGACACGCCGTATTACGTGCAGTACATCAATGACGTCAATGACGGCGGACATTGGGCAATCATCAACCCTGAAAATCCCTTCTCCTTCTCGGAAGCCATCCCGGTGCGCGTCAACGCACAAGGTGAATGGGAAGTGCTGCCCAGGCCTGGCCTGAAAGGCGGCGCCGGGCAACTCCTGAACCGGGTGCCTGGCCGCCGACCGGCGCCGACGGTGCAAAGCCCGGCCACCGCCTATGAAATACCGCCAGACTCGCGTCCCCCCCTGGAAAATGCCGCCGCCGGACCGGGCACTGCAAAATATGCCCTGAGCGACGAGGGCGTTAACCTCTTTGACAACGGCGCCGACCCGTACGCGCCGTTCAAAAGCAGAAGGCAGCAACTGTTCAAGGATGCGGTGGCCTTCCTGCGTCGGTTCCGTGCGGCCAATCGCCCACCCATTCCCTCGGTGCCAGCCAAGGCCCCCACGGCAACCTGGCTGGAGGCACTGCTGGAGGATGGCCGTGGCATCGTGGTCGGCGAAGCCCACAGCGGCGTGGGCAGCAAACAACTGCTGATCGAGCACATGGAGTTACTGGCGCAGAAAAACGTCAAGACGCTGTACTGCGAGCACCTGCTGCGCGACTTTCACCAGGCCGCCCTGGACAGCTTCTTCGAAAGCGGCGAAATGCCCGAGACGCTCAGGCGTTACCTGCAGAGCCTCGATAACGGCATGGGCACCGATCCGCTGGGGCAATACAACTTCATGGAGCTGATCAAAGCCGCCCGCGCGCGCAAGATCCGCATCCAGGCCATTGATTGCCTGGCCAGTTATCGGACCGATGGGTTTATTCCTGCCGTGACCGATAGCCAGATCGCCCGAGGAGCGCAACGCCACGCCTTGATGAACTACTACGCGAGTACCGTGATTCGCGCCGACCAGGCGGCCCAAGGTGCGCACAAATGGGTGGCGCTGGTGGGCAATACCCACGTCAGCAGCTACAAGGGGGTTCCCGGGCTGAGCGAACTGGAAGAAGTACATGGCCTGAGGGTAGAAGATGTTGCGCCCGGGCAATCCCAGGGCATCATCCCGGACCCTGGAATCCCGGCATCCGGCGAGGAAGGCGCGGTGAAAAGCGACCTGCTGTTTCAGTCGCAAATCCCCCGAAAACCTGCAACCGCCGCAGAGTTGGACGCCCTGCTGCAACGCTGCGGAACGTTTACCGTCGATTCGTCGTCGGTGTCGCCCATCCTGAAACATCGCAGCAAACTGGGAGAGCTGGTCTCTACGGATATTCGTAACCAGAACGGCTACTTCTTTATCGAGCGACCCAATTGGCCGAGCGTTAGCGGCAAACGCTTTGACAGCCTCAAAGCGTTGTTTGCCGCGCTTGAAGACATGGGTATGGTGATGGTTGGCAAACCGGCACCGCTATGAGCAACAGTTGAAACCAGGAAATGAGAACACCGTGAATATCCCGAGCAAATGGCGCGAACAGTTCCCCCATGCACTGATTGAACAACAGTCCATCGGCGAGTCGCGCGCAGACGTCTATCGACTGCGCGGCGAACAAGGCGAGGACCTGTTCCTGAAGTCCGAGCCCCTTGGAGAGTTCGCTGAGCTGGAGGACGAAATCGAGCGCCTGCGCTGGCTGCGGCAACACGGGCTACCGGCACCGATTGTCGTGGATGAGGTGATAGACAAGGATCGCCATTGGCTACTGATGAGCGCCATGCCAGGAAAGGACCTGGCGACGGTCGACGACCTGCCTGTGGCGCACATCGTAGAGATCCTGGCGAATGCCCTGCGCAAGCTGCATCAGGTTCCCATCGCCCTTTGCCCCTTCGATCACACCCTTGACCTACGCATCGCCACTGCCCGAAACCACGTCAACGCCGGCCTGGTCGACGAGACCGACTTTGACGATGAGCGACTAGGGCAAAGCGCCGAGCAAGTGCTGGACGAACTGTTAGCGACACGGCCGACCACTCAGGATCTCGTGGTCACCCATGGCGACGCCTGCCTGCCGAACTTCATGACAGCAGACGGCCGTTTCAGCGGTTTTATCGATTGTGGTCGCTTAGGCGTCAGTGACCGCTACCAGGACCTGGCCCTGGCAGCGCGCAGCCTTAACCAAAACTTTGGACAGGCATGGGTGGCACCGTTTTTCGAGTGCTATGGCGTAGAGCCCGATGAGCAGCGCATTGCGTATTACTGCTTGCTTGACGAGTTCTATTGAAGGGCTGCCGCGGCCCCAGAAATCAGCGGCTCGTAAGATATGGTCGCTTTCCGCCGTCTTCTGACGAAGCAGTTTGTTACCGTTGGGACACGCAGCAACCTGCCAAACAGATACAACCTTACGTAGAATGCCTGCGTGGCTATGGAACACCTTCCTTCTAACCTCCTATGACCTAGGGGTTTCGCTCTCCACACCGCGCCTGCGTCTTGCAGGCGTTTTTACATCCGCTGTAGGACCACGCAGCTCATCCATTACGGCGCCGAAGGGAGAAAATCAAGCATGAATCAAGATATGTTCCTGCGTCGCCGTAGCAAAGTCCACGTTCCGGTGGGCACTGGCGGTGCCACGCGCGCTCAGGTCGTATCGGCTGTCCGCGAAGTCGCAGCGTTCGGGTGTGTATTTTCAGAGCCTCTGATTGAGCAAATCAGCACATTGTCGCCGATAGAACTGAAGTACGGCGCGCGACGGAACCAGAATCGGTACTCGAGGCGTTCGAGGCGGTTGCGCCCCTAGTTTCCTCACCTGTCCTGCTTCAGTTACTGGCCCACGTACGTGCTCCGCGCCCCCTGCCCCTGCGAGCGTTCACACCGAAAGGCGCATTCGCCAAAGTCTATGGTATTGAGGATCGACGCGAACATCTCGCTCCAGGCGTATTGGCTCGTGCGGCCAGAATCTGCGAGGAGGCTCTTGTAACGCGTTTTGCACCGCTTGCGCCACTAGGCCGCTGTTTCATCGATCCAGCATTACGCGAATATAAGGTGCCGCTGGCGCAGCGGGCCTCATCGAAGTCGCTACGTACGCTGGTACGGGGCAGTCGGCTGCCTATGCCTGACACGCGTTTCATACGCCTGTTCCTGTGGTGGAAGAACGGCCATGGACGCACGGATATCGACTTGTCCGCCGCATTTTTTGACGCCAACTTCGTGTTCAAACAAACGGTGGCGTACTACAACCTGAAGGGCTTCGGCGGCTACCACAGCGGCGACATCGTCGACGCGCCCGAAGGGGCTTCGGAGTTCATCGACCTTGACCTCGACCTCCTCGTCAAGAGGGGTGTCCGCTACGTAGTCACCTCTATCAACTCATACACCGAGCAGCCGTATTGCGATCTTCCAGAATGTTTCGCTGGTTGGATGGCCCGTGCCGACGTAGCGTCGGGTGAAGTATTCGAGCCGCGTTCCGTGTTCGACCGTATCGACATCGCCTCCGACACCGGCATCTGCCTGCCATTCGTGATGGACCTGCAAGAAAGGCACATGATCTGGGCCGATCTTGGGCTCACTTCATCTGCGCGGTGGAACAACGTCCAGAACAACCTCAGCGGGGTATCGTTGATGCTGCGAGCGCTGGTACATACACCAAAGCCGGATTTGGAGACACTGTTCGATTTACATGTTCGAGCACGGGGAGAACGAGTGGCTTCACCGCAGCAGGCAGAGACGGTGTTTTCGCCTGATCAAGGGATAACGCCGTTCGATACGGATTTGATCCGATCACAGTTTCTCTGATACCTACAGCAATCTTTACCGATCATTAAAGCGACAACTCTTGCTTCGAAGCTTTCTGCCCAAAAACAAAAATGTCAGTCAGCGTAGGCGTGGCTGATATCGTGATCCAGATAGCGCATGTTGCCCTTCACCACGTCCCGAGCTTCACAGCGGGTCACATACACCGTCCGTCCGCCGGTCATTTCGATCAGCACCGGCTCCCCCCCTTCGGCTACGGCCAGGAAGCAGCGAAGATACCGAAGATCCATCGTTCACCTATTTATGAGTTCTTGCGCCCAGGAACGTGGGACGCCGCATCTGCCAGAGCATCCAGACGATCCCCAGGCCCACGGCAACCGCACCGACCCAGGCCGTGCTGGTCAGACCCATCGCTTCCAGGCTGGCCCCGCCTAGCAGCGAACCCAACGCGATGCCGCCATTGAAGCCGGCGATGTTCAGCCCAGCAGCCACTGCCGGTGCCTGCGGCGCGTAGATGTGCGACAACCCGATCACCCGCGCCTGCAAGGCAGGCACCGCCGCATAGGTCAGTGCACCGAGCAGGCCCGTCAGCAACACCATCAACGGCAACGACGGTGCCGATACCCATATCGCCAACAGCACGACGGCCAGACCGGCTGACGAAATCGACCGCATGGCCGGCGTCTGCCAGCACCCGATGCGGATGCGTGACCTTGGACAGATAGAAACCGCTGGGCGCCGCATCGGCGGCGCTGGCCGGCCCCTTGCGGTCGTGGCTGGTCAGGACGAAAAGAATACGTTGGGTCATCAGAAGCTCCTGCAAGCGAATCGAGCACACCGCCGGACACCTCCAACGGAGGCATGCGCGTAGGCATCTCGAACAGCCGCTAAGTTTCGTAGGAAATTTTATAGGTCTTGC
Organism: Pseudomonas libanensis; assembly: GCF_001439685.1. Lineage (GTDB taxonomy): Bacteria > Pseudomonadota > Gammaproteobacteria > Pseudomonadales > Pseudomonadaceae > Aquipseudomonas > Aquipseudomonas libanensis. The sequence continues at coordinate 143,279 of NZ_JYLH01000010.1, read as the reverse complement.
CTAGCCGCTCGACATGTGCAAATCCGAGTTCGCCAAGGTGCATACCAGCGATAAGAATCTTATCCGAGCTAACAACATTCAATAGTTTGGATCGTGTTTCGGCGGAAAGAAGCGGATCTAGGTCGAATGCAATGGATACGTCGGGACGAGCAATCTGAATTTGGGGGAAGTGAACGATATCCCCCCAAACCAGCAGACTACGACCATTGGAATCGAGACGATAACCGGAATGTCCTGCGGTATGCCCCAGAAGGGGCATCGCACTAATGCCAGGGAGAACTTCGCTATCAGTAAACAGGCGCGTCTTCTCCCGATACTGATCGAACACCTTCCGAGCAAACAGGAAGTTGCCACGAGCACGCCCACTCGCTCGACTGAGATTGCCATCGTCTTCCCAGAAAGAAACCTCACGCTGGTGGACGACTAGCTCTGCATCGGGAAAGGCTGCTTCCCCTGAAGAGTCAAGTAGCCCCCCAACATGGTCGGGATGTGCATGGGTCAGAAGAATGGTGTCAATGTCAGCGGGCTGCACGCCAGCAAGCGCGAGATTCGCTATCAACTTTCCACCCCATTGCTTGAACCCACCAGCTCCCGCGTCGATGAGGATCGTGCGACCCCTTCCACGCACCAGGTAACAGTTGATGTGGATCAAGGATGGGTCGCTCACGCCTGCGTCCTGCTGCAACTTGGACGCCTCCATAGAATCGATATTGGAGAGAAGATCTAGACTTGCGCAAAGGTATCCGTCACTGATGGCCGTAATCGAAAAGTCGCCGATCTGCTGGCCCGGAAATTTCATGTCGTTCATTGCGGCACTCCTTGCGCGTCATCAGTTCCGCGCGTAGATGGCGGGGGACGAATAGCCGAAGCAACGGATGCGCGCCGTCAGCCCCGTATGGCGCTTTATGGCTTCATCCAGTCGCGCCATGAAGGCGTCCATGAGCGATGGCGTTCTGAACGGTTCGAGGCGGTACCTGATTTCCGCGTAAGCAGGATGCCCGCGCCCCTGGCGAGCAGCGACATAGATGACATGCACCTTGTCCAACGCAGCCTGGAGGACGTCGGTGCAAAGCCGAGCGCATTCTTCAGTGAGTTCCGAAAGATACGCTTCGGGCGGTATCTTTTCCGCCTGGATGAAGATCGTCAGGTTAGGCATGGTTGTACGCCTGCGTCTGCGGCACTGTGCCACCGTGGCTCGTCAATTGCGCGGTCATCGGGGCATACAGATGCACGCCCTTGGGAAGCGCATCCAAACCGAGACTCGTGGAGCTATCCAGCTTCGCCAGCCACCTGTTTTCAGGACACTTCTCCAATGCCACGGCCCACATCTGCTCAGGCGTGAGCCCCATCTCGATGAGCGGCTCGGGACCGACTGCGCTCACGATCAGATGTTCGCCTTCACCGATGGAAGGTGCACGCTCAAGGCCGCCGTAAAGATTGCGGTGCCAATCCGTGATGTGCTGCTGCCAGCGTGCGAAGTTGCCCCCGCCTTTTTGGCGATACTCATCGCCCTCAAGCACAGCCAGACCGTCGATCGAGTGCATGGCCAGGTACACAGGGCAACCAGCGCTAAACGCCTTGAAGCGCTGCGAAGTATGGAATCCGCTCACGGAAATAAGCGCCGGTAGCTTTTCCAGGCTATAGAAATCATTCCACTCTGCTTCGCTGGCTGGGTCGGCAAAGCTTCACTCGACGGTGTAGATCATGGATAACTCGCTACCAGACTTGTTGTACGTCCGGCCCTCTTTGTTGATGTCTCGTCATGGTATGACCTTGATCTCGCCGTATAAAACGATTATTCGGTATGCTTCAGTGACAAAAGATCAAGCTAAGCTGGATCGCCATCTTCAGAACGGAAACGCTCATGCGAAGGAAGATCCCCAGCAGCACGGTACTGACAGCATTTGAAGCCGCAGCCCGCCACGGCAGCTTCGCGCGCGCGGCAGAGGAACTGTCTTTGACTGAAGGAGCTATAAGTCGCCAGATTGGCCGGTTGGAAGCCTTCCTCGGGGTCACGCTGTTCGAGCGGGTCGGTAATCGTGTCCGACTCCTGCCCAACGGGGAACGCTATGCGGCCCAAGTTCGCGAATCGCTTGACCGCTTGGATCGGGACAGTCAGTACTTAATGGGGCAGCCGAACGACGGCGCGAGCCTGGACATCGCCACCATCCCGACGTTCGCGATGCGATGGCTCATTCCTCGCTTGGGACGATTCCAGCAGAAGCATCCGAACATTACTGTGCATTTGGCCGAGCGCATGGAACCCTTTGTCCTGGCCGGGAGCGGATTCGATGCTGCCATCCATTTCGAGCACCCAGCGTGGACGGGAATGCGGACTCACGAACTTTTGCATGAAGTGCTGGTTCCGGTTTGCCATCCTAAACTTTTGACAGGACGTAATCGAACAACCGCACTGGACGAATTACCGCGCCTTCACCGACGACAGAACCCTGAAGCTTGGCAACACTACGCCCAGGAGACCGGAAGCCCGTTGACCAATCCTGCAATTGGCGCACGCTTTGATCTCCATGGAATGTTGATAGAAGCCGCATTGGCCGGCCTCGGCGTTGCGCTAGTACCGCGTCTGTACGTTGAAACCGAACTTGTGTCAGGAAGCCTGATCGCCCCGTGGCCGGAGGGAAAAACCATCTCCAAAACCTTCTGCCTCATACTCCCTGGGCCCATCGGATTGGATAGAGAGCCAATACAAGCTTTTGCTCAATGGCTGCTCGACGAAGCGAAGAATGGAACAGCGGTTAAAGCGTAGGAAAGATCTTTTCTATTGTTATCAGGTAGAGGGGCTACGTTGCCGCCCGATCTCCCAACGAGAGTGTTTTAATCCAGCCTCGATGCGAGGTAATGCATCGTTGTCAAAGTGGAGTTGGTAGCCGCATCGCCACAGGCCCATGTAGCCCAGGCATGGACATTCGCGACCCCCAATGCAACTGAACAACAGCAGCAACTATTGATGACAGCTCGACCGGCGCTGCGAAAAGGTATTCCCCAGATTCGAGCTGGCGAGCGGTTAACTAACGTGGGCACTGCCATTCAGCAGGAGCTTGATGCCGACCAAGTGGTGGCCGTGCATGAGCTAGTGGGATACTCCATGGGCCAGATGCGGATTCAGAAACCTCAAAAGCTCGGTTATAAGAGCCCCGTCAATGATGAAACTCTGATGAAATCCGGTCAGGTGTTAAACATCTATGTGGTGGCGAAGTCAGGCACCTTCGGCGTGCGGTTCCAACCACCGGAGTTCCGGACCGTCCTTACCCAGGACGGCGCGGATAGCGTGATGCTTTCGGCGATGGTCGAGGTGACTCATGATGGGCACCGATTGCTGAGCAGGTTGATCGACTGAGTATCACAGGATGCTGTTATGAAACCTGTGGTACCCGTTCACTTACCAAGAAACGCCTTCACTCTTGATTTGGTCGCAGCCGATAACAGTGGCGAGGCCGATGGTGATTAATAACCCATACCAACACCATCGTGGAGACTGCCACACAGTCACTGCTGACATTTGCGAGGCTAAGCGTCCTCGATACCATGTCGGCATTACTTGCCCGCGACATGGTATCGATGGAGCTCTCTCACTCCCACTCAATAGTCGCCGGCGGCTTGCTCGACACATCATAAGTCACGCGCGAGATACCTTCGATCTCGTTGATAATCCGGCCGCTGACCGTCTCCAGCAGTTCGTAAGGCAGGTGTGCCCAACGCGCAGTCATGAAGTCGATAGTCTCTACGGCACGCAGCGCCACGACCCACGCGTAACGACGGCCATCGCCTACAACGCCCACCGATTTCACGGGCTGGAACACCACGAACGCCTGGCTGACCTTGTGGTACCAGTCGGCTTTGCGCAGTTCTTCGATGAAGATGTGGTCGGCGCGACGCAGCAGGTCGGCGTATTCCTTTTTCACTTCACCCAGGATACGCACGCCCAGGCCCGGGCCCGGGAATGGGTGGCGGTAGACCATGTCGTATGGCAGGCCGAGTTCCAGGCCCAGGCGGCGGACTTCGTCCTTGAACAGTTCGCGCAGCGGCTCGACCAGCTTGAGGTTCATTTCCTCAGGCAGGCCACCCACGTTGTGGTGGGACTTGATCACGTGGGCCTTGCCGCTCTTGGCGCCGGCCGACTCGATCACGTCAGGGTAGATGGTGCCCTGGGCGAGGTACTTGATGTTGTCCAGTTTGTTGGACTGGGCATCGAATACGTCGATGAAGGTGCGACCGATGATCTTGCGCTTTTTCTCCGGGTCGGACTCGCCGGCCAGGTTGTTGAGGAACTGCTCCTCGGCGTTGGCGCGGATCACCTTGACGCCCATGTTCTCGGCGAACATGGCCATCACTTGCTCACCTTCGTGCAGGCGCAGCAGGCCGTTGTCGACGAACACGCAGGTCAGCTGGTCGCCGATGGCTTTGTGCAGCAAGGCAGCCACAACCGAGGAGTCAACGCCGCCGGACAGGCCGAGCAGCACGTTGTCGGTGCCGACCTGGGCGCGCACCTGGGCGATAGCGTCTTCGGCGATTTTCGACGGGGTCCACAGGGCTTCACACTCGCAGATGTCGAGGATGAAGCGCGACAGGATGCGCCCGCCTTGCTTGGTGTGGGTCACTTCCGGATGGAACTGCACGCCGTAGTAACGACGCTCGTCGCTGAACATGCCGGCGATCGGGCAACTCGGGGTGCTGGCCAGGATGTGGAAGTCCTGCGGCATCTTGGTGACCTTGTCACCGTGGCTCATCCACACGTCGAGGCCGAACAGGCCGTCAGCGTCGATGTGGTCTTCGATGCCGTCCAGCAGGCGGCTCTTGCCAACCACGTCGACACGGGCATAACCGAATTCACGCAGCTCAGAACCTTCAACCTTGCCGCCCAGTTGCTCGGCCATGGTCTGCATGCCGTAGCAGATGCCGAACACCGGCACGCCCAGGTCAAATACCGCCTGCGGGCAGCGCGGGCTGTCGGCTTCGTGCACGGACTCGGGGCCACCGGCGAGGATGACGCCTTTAGGAGCGAATTCGCGGATCGCTGCGTCATCCATATCGAACGGGTGCAGTTCGCAGTAAACGCCGATTTCACGCACGCGGCGGGCGATCAGTTGGGTGTACTGGGAACCGAAGTCGAGGATCAGGATGCGGTGGGCGTGAATGTCGAGGGCCATGAAGTCAGTCTCGTCTAATGAATCAGAAACAACTCGGGGCTGAAAGAACAGCCCCGGTTACTTAACGTTTTGCTGGAAGCCTCAACCTACGCGGTAGTTTGGCGCTTCCTTGGTGATCTGCACGTCGTGGACATGGGATTCAGCCATGCCGGCGCCGGTGATCCGTACGAACTCTGGCTTGGTGCGCATTTCTTCGATGTCGGCGCTGCCGGTGTAGCCCATCGAGGAACGCAGACCGCCCATCAGTTGATGGATGATCGCGCTCAGGGTGCCTTTGTACGGCACACGGCCTTCGATGCCTTCCGGGACGAGCTTCTCGGCGCCTGCCGAGGAGTCCTGGAAGTAACGATCGGAAGAGCCTTGCGCCTGGGACATGGCCCCCAGCGAACCCATGCCGCGGTAAGCCTTGTACGAACGGCCCTGGAACAGTTCGATCTCGCCTGGCGCTTCTTCGGTACCGGCGAACATCGAGCCCATCATCACGCAGGAGGCTCCGGCAACGATGGCCTTGGACAGGTCACCGGAGAAACGGATGCCGCCGTCGGCGATCAACGGCACGCCCGTGCCTTCAAGGGCAGCGGCGACGTTGGCGATGGCGCTGATCTGCGGCACGCCCACACCGGCGACGATACGCGTGGTGCAGATCGAGCCAGGGCCGATACCAACCTTGACCGCATCGGCGCCGGCTTCGGCCAGGGCCTTGGCCGCAGCGCCGGTGGCGATGTTGCCGCCGATCACCTGCACGTCAGGGAAGTTCTGCTTGACCCAGCGCACGCGGTCGATCACGCCCTTGGAGTGACCGTGGGCAGTGTCGACCACCACCACGTCAACACCGGCAGCAACCAGGGCCGAAACGCGGTCGCCGGTGTCTTTACCGGTACCCACGGCAGCACCAACACGCAGACGACCTTGGTCATCCTTGCTGGCCAGCGGGTAAGCCTTGGCTTTTTCGATGTCGTTGACGGTCATCATGCCTTTGAGGGCAAACTTGTCGTCGACGATCAGCACGCGCTCGATGCGGTGCTTGTGCAGCAGTTCGCGCACATCGTTCTTGTCGGCGCCTTCCTTGACAGTGACGAGGCGCTCTTTAGGCGTCATCACTTCGCGGACGGTGACTTCAAGGCGGTTCTCGAAACGCACGTCACGGGAAGTGACGATGCCGACCAGGTCGCCATCGTGCAGCACCGGGACGCCGGAGATATTGTGCAGGCGCGTGAGGTCGAACAGGTCGCGCACGGTGGCGTCGGCCTCGATGGTGATCGGATCTTTCACCACACCGGCTTCGTAACGCTTGACCTTGCGCACTTCGGCAGCTTGCTGCTCGATGGTCATGTTCTTGTGGATGATGCCGATGCCGCCTTCCTGAGCCATGGCAATGGCCAGACGGGCTTCGGTGACGGTGTCCATGGCAGCGGAAACCAGGGGAATATTCAGCTCGATGCCACGGGTTAGGCGGGTCTTGAGACTGACTTCGTTAGGAAGCACCTCGGAATAACCGGGCACTAGGAGAATGTCGTCGAATGTCAGAGCTTCTTGGCTGATACGCAGCATCGCGGGGGCTCCCGAGCGGGAAAATGGAAGCGCGCCATTATATACATGCACCCTGCCAGGCTCAATGTAAAACTCTGACAAACTTGGTATTACTGATAGATGGGTAATTTGATCAGGGTTATAGCTCGACTTTGACCCAACTGACCTTCTGGTCCAGCCAATCGGCAAACTCGTCGATAAAGCTCTGCTTGAAGCCCGCCTCCGCCCAGTTGTTGAAGATGAAGCCCAGGTTGGAAAAACCGCACTCCTGCAGGAACAGGAAGCCGTTGATGTCGTCCTCATGCCCACATAACGGGCAGGTGAAGTTATCGGTGTGGCCAGGCATCCAGTCTTCCAGGCTTTCAAACAGCGCCTCGCCGACTTCCTTGAGGCATTCCGGGCAACCTGCCTCTTCGAGAAAGCCCTTGGCCGGCGTATAGATGCAACGTTTGTAGATGATCTCCAGGCCATTTACCGGCTCGTTGAACGGCAGCGCCTCGGGGTGCAGCACCACGGCGCGGGCGCCATCGGCCAGGGCGTAGGCCATGCGGTTACCGGTACGACCGCAAGTGGTGAGCTCTTCCTTGATGATGTTCTTGCGCACCAGCCAGCGCACGATTGCCCGGGCGCGGGGTTCGTGGACCGGCAAGGTCGAAATTTTCGGGACGAGGATGCTTTGGGAGTTCATGGGAGTCCTGCGGTGTGCCGTCTGACGCCATCGGGGGCAAGCCCCCTCCCACATTTTGAATTGTGAATGCCTTCAAAGGTGGGAGGGGGCTTGCCCCCGATGGCGCCCTGAAGGCTGGCAGCTTAATCCCTGCTCCACACAGGTCAAGTGCTCAAATACCGCCCGATCAACGCAATACCACTGGCCAGCACCAACCAGGTCACCAAACGCACAAACGCCTCACGAGACATGCGCATCGTCAGCCTGCGTCCACACCACAATCCCAGGGCCATCGCCGGCAACAGGCAAACCGCCAACATCAACAAGGGCAGATCCGCGTATACCCCGGCAATCAGAAACAAACTCAGGCGCACCACCGTGCTGCAACTGATCAGCGCACTTTGTGTGGCCCGCGCCGCGTCCTTGGATAATCGGCTATTGAGATAAATGGCATATAAAAAGCCGCCACTGCCAAACAACGCACCAAACAAGCCGCCCACCGTGCCCATGGGGATCGACCAACCCGCCGCCAGCTGTGTCGGCCGGGCTTTTACCGCCAGGCTATAAAGGGCGTAGGCACTGATAAACAACCCCATCAACAGCAGTAGCAGATCCGAATGCAGATTGAGCAAAAACACCACGCCCAGGGTGCAGCCTATCGCCATGCACGGCAGCAATCGCAGCAGCTCCGGCGTACTCACCTCCCGTCGCGTTTGCAACAGGCCGCCAAACGCCGCGACGAAATCCAGCAGCACCAGCAGCGGGATGATCTTCGACAGCGGCATAAACATCAGCAGGAGCGGCCCCGCCACCAACGCCGTGCCGAAGCCGGCGATGCCAAACACGATATAGGCCACCACAATGCCCAGGCCGATCACCAGCCAATCCACCGCGCCGAACGACCACTGACTCATCCACTCAACCGCGCTCATGGGTTATTCCTTGAAAGACCTGACCTTCACTTTAGCCATGATGGAGTGTTGCGACTAATATCTTCAAAGCCATCCAGCCATCTCGAAAAGGCATGACCCGTGATTTCTAACCGGCAACTGCGTTACTTCGTCGAAATCGTCGACAGCGGCAGCTTCAGCGCCGCCGCCGAGCGTCTGTTCGTGGCGCAGTCGGCCTTGAGCCGGCAGATCAAGGCGCTGGAAAACCAACTGCAGACCCCCTTGTTCGAGCGCACCGCTCGCCAGCCGCGACTGACGGCGGCCGGTGAAGCCTTTTATCCCCGGGCGCGCAATCTGTTGAGTGAGCTGCTCAAGGCCAGCGAAATGGCCATGCAGGTGGGCAATGGCCAACTCGGCACCTTGCGCCTGAGTCATTCGAGCACCGTGCCGATGAGCGGCGCGCTACTGCAAGGCATCAGCACCTGGCTGGAACGCTGCCCCGGAGTGTCGATGGATATCGCCAAACTCTCCTCCGAGGCCCAACTGGAAGAAATCGCCGACGGTCGCCTGGACGTCGGCCTGTTGCGCTTGCCGGTGTTGCGCCAGCGCGAAGGCGTGCGCGTGGTGCCGTTGTACACTGAGTCGTTGGTGTTGGCGGTACCGCCGAATCACCCATTGGCACACAGCACCACACCGGTGGAATTGGCCCGGCTCAAGGATGAAGCGTTTATCTCGATCCCTCATCCTCAACGTGGCGGGCTGAGTTATCTGTCGGCAGAGCTATGCATGCGCGCCGGTTTTTTCCCCAGGGCGGCGCGAGTGATGTCTCGCAAAACTACGCAGTTGCAATTGATCCAGGCCGGCTTCGGCATTGCCCTGCTACCCAAGTCCATGCAGGACATCGCCCCTGCGAACCTGCACTTCTTGTCCCTGGCCGACCCGGACTGTCACAGCACCGTAGCCTTGGCCTGCGCGCAACTGCCGAGCACGCTGGTGGAGCAGTTCTGTCAAACCCTGCACGAATGCCTATAAACTGCCGCCCATGATTAAAGATCCCTTTGCCCGCCTGGGCCTGGACCGCGAAGTCCTGACTGTCAGCCAGCTCAACGGCCGTGCGCGGGTGTTGCTGGAAGACGTGTTCACTAATATCTGGGTCGAAGGCGAGATCTCCAACCTCGCCCGCCCGGCCTCCGGCCATGTGTATTTCACCCTCAAGGACAGCGGCGCCCAGGTGCGTTGCGCGCTGTTTCGCAATAACGCGGCACGGGTGCGCCAGGCGTTGAAGGACGGCCTGGCGGTCAAGGTGCGCGGCAAGGTCTCGTTGTTCGAGGGCCGCGGTGACTACCAGCTGATTCTCGATACGGTGGAACCTGCCGGTGATGGCGCGCTGCGACTGGCCTTCGACGCCTTGAAGGAAAAGCTCAGTGCCGAGGGCCTGTTCAGCGCCGAGCGTAAGGTGCCACTGCCCGCGCACCCTCGGCGTATCGGCATCATCAGTTCGCCGACCGGCGCGGTGATTCGCGACATCATCAGTGTGTTCCGCCGCCGGGCGCCGAACATTGAACTGACCTTGATCCCCACCGCCGTGCAGGGCCGCGAAGCCATCGCGCAGATTGTGCGCGCATTGAAACTGGCCGACGCGCGTGGTTTCGACGCGTTGATCCTGGCCCGTGGCGGCGGCTCGCTGGAAGATCTTTGGTGCTTCAACGAGGAAGCCGTGGCCCGGGCGGTGGACGCCTGCGTTACGCCCATCGTCAGTGCCGTCGGCCATGAAACCGATGTGTCCATCTGCGATTTTGTCGCGGACGTGCGTGCGCCTACGCCCTCTGCCGCCGCCGAGTTGCTCGCACCGGACGCCAGCCACCTGGTGCGCCAGGTCGACAACCTGCACCGCCGCCTGGTGATGCTGATGCGCAACCGGTTGACCCACGACCGCCTGCGCCTGGAAGGCATGGCCCGGCGCCTGCGTCACCCGGGCGAGCGTTTGCGCCAGCAGGCCCAGCGCCTGGATGACCTGGACATGCGCCTGCGCCGCGCCTTCGAGCGCAGCCTCAATACCCGTCGCGAGCGTCTGATCCGCCTGGAAACCCGCCTCGCCGGCCAGCATCCGGGGCGCCAACTGGCGCTGTTGCGCCAGCGCCTGGACAGCCTCGCCGAACGCCTGCCTCGTGCCATGCGCGAAGGCCTCAAGGCGCGACGCCTGCAACTGCAAAGCCAGGTGCAGACGTTGCAGGTGGTCAGCCCGTTGGCAACCCTGGGTCGTGGCTACAGCATCCTGCTCGACGAACGCGGCCAGGCCATTCGCAATGCCGCACAAACCCACACCGGCCAGCGCCTGACCGCACGCCTGGGTGAAGGTCAACTGCAAGTGCGGGTGGAAGACAATCACCTGACACCCGTCACCCTTTCGCTACTGGATTGATTGATGCCACGTCTATTGAGCTTGTTGCTGTTGTTGTGCCTGGCCGTTAACGCCCACGCTGAGAGCTATATCACCCGCACCTTGAACAAGCCGGTGCCCGGTGGCGTGGCGGTGGTCGAACTGGGACCTGCCGCCACGGCGCCCAAAGCCACATACCAAGGCAAACCCGTACTGGTGGTCAAAGAACAGGACAACTGGCTAGCCATCGTCGGTATCCCGTTGACGGTCAGGCCCGGTAACGAGCGCATCAGCAGCGGCGGGCGCAACTTGCCGTTTATCGTCGGTTACAAGAAGTACCCGGAGCAGCGCATCACGCTGAAGAATAAAAGCCAGGTCAACCCTGACCCGGCCCAGCTCAAGCGCATCGAAGGCGAGCTGGCGGTACAGCTCAAGGCTTACCGCAGTTTCAGCCCCACCCTGCCGAGCAACCTGGTGCTGGACAAACCGGTGAACGGCCCATTGTCGAGCAAGTTCGGGGTGCGTCGCTTCTTCAACGGCGAAGAGCGCAACCCGCATTCGGGCCTCGACTTCGCCGTGCCGGCCGGTACGCCGATCAAGACGCCCGCGAACGGCAAGGTGATTCTGGTTGGCAACTACTTCTTCAATGGCAACACAGTGTTCGTCGACCATGGCCAAGGCTTTATCAGCATGTTCTGCCATATGTCGAAGATCGACGTGAAGGTGGGCCAGCAACTGGTGCGCGGTGCGGTCGTAGGCAAAGTGGGTTCGACCGGACGGGCGACGGGGCCGCACATGCATTGGAACGTCAGCCTGAACGATGCACGGGTTGACCCGGCGATCTTTATAGGCGCATTCCAACCCTGAAACACACGATTGCGCGCCCTATCACCGCTGCGCAATTAAAACCAGCTACCGACTTCAAACCTGGCATAAAATCTCGTTTATTCCGTACAGAGCAGAACTTATCTCAAATTTTATCGGCTGCTTGCCATCTTTCACCCCTGCGGTTAGGGTTGGGCTTATGAAAACCTCTCACACCCTCATTCAGCTTCGCCAGCACCGCAGCCTGTGCCTCGTCAGCGCACGACTGCCAGGCTGAATCGATCTGCCTCGCCCTAAGCTTTATCCCCAATAACAGTTCCATGGCAGGCCGCCTCTTCTCGGCCCCTACACAAAGGATTCCCCGATGAGCATGCTCAAAGACCCGTCTTCCAAATACCGCGCGTTCCCGACTATCGATATCCCGGACCGCACCTGGCCATCGAAGACCATCACCACCGCGCCCATCTGGTGCAGTTCCGACCTGCGTGATGGCAACCAATCGTTGATCGAGCCGATGGACGCCGCGAAAAAACTGCGCTTCTGGAAGACCCTGGTCGCGGTTGGCGTAAAGGAAATCGAAGCGTCGTTCCCGGCCGCCTCGCAAACCGATTTCGATTTCGTGCGCACCCTGATCGAAGACAACCACATCCCCGAGGACACCACCATCCAGGTGCTGACCCAGGGCCGTGAAGACTTGATCGCACGTACCTTTGAATCCCTGCGCGGTGCCAAGAAGGCCATCGTGCACTTGTACAACGCTACGTCACCGTCGTTTCGCCGCATTGTGTTCAACCAGGACAAGGACGGCATCAAGGCCATCGCGGTCAACGCGGCCAAGCTGTTTGTCAAGTACGCTGCCCAGCAGCCGGAAACCCAGTGGACCTTCGAATATTCCCCAGAGACCTTCAGCGCCACTGAGCTGGAGTTCGCCAAGGAAGTCTGCGACGCCGTTATCGACGTGTGGAACCCGACGCCCGAGCACAAGATGATCCTCAACCTGCCGGCCACGGTTGAATGCGCCACGCCGAACATCTATGCCGACCAGATCGAATGGTTCGGTCGCCATATCAACCGTCGCGACAGCGTGATCATCAGCCTGCACACCCACAACGACCGTGGCACTGGCGTGGCCGCCACCGAGCTGGGCCTGATGGCCGGCGCCGACCGTGTCGAGGGCTGCCTGTTCGGCAACGGCGAGCGTACCGGCAACGTCGACCTGGTGACCGTGGCGCTGAACCTCTACACCCAGGGGGTTAACCCCGAACTGGACTTTTCCGATATCGACGGCGTGCGCAAGGTCGTCGAAGAGTGCAACCAGATCCAGGTGCACCCGCGTCACCCATATGTGGGCGACCTGGTCCACACCGCGTTCTCCGGCTCCCACCAGGACGCGATCCGCAAGGGCTTCGCCCAGCAGAAAGACGATGCGCTGTGGGAAGTACCGTACCTGCCGATCGACCCGGCCGACATTGGCCGCAGCTACGAAGCCGTGATCCGCGTGAACAGCCAGTCGGGCAAAGGCGGCATCGCCTACCTGCTGGAGCAGGAATACGACATCAGCTTGCCACGCCGCATGCAGATCGAATTCAGCCAGGTGGTACAGGCCGAGACCGACCGCGTTGGCCTGGAAATGACCGCACCGCAGATCTACGCCTTGCTGCAGCGTGAGTACCTGCAAGCCAACACGCCGTATGCATTGGTCAGCCATCGCCTGCAGGAAGAGAACGGCAACAGCTTTGTCGAAGTAGAAGTGTCCGGCAAAGGCCAGGGCGAAACCAACCTCCACTGGAAAGGCAAAGGCAACGGTGCGCTGGAAGCCTTGGTGGCTGGCCTGCCGATTGGCGTGGAGATCATGGACTACAACGAGCATGCGATCGGTGCAGGCACCAACGCCAAGGCGGCGGCCTACATTGAACTGCGTGTGAATGGCGAGCGTCCGGTGCATGGTGTGGGTATCGATGAAAACATCACTACAGCCAGCTTCAAGGCGCTGTTCAGTGCGCTGAACCGTTCGTTGAGCCAGTTGGAAGCCAAAGCGGCGTAACTTGATTGCTGAAATGCAAAAGGCCTCTGGATGCGAATCCAGGGGCCTTTTTACTTGGGGGCTATGGTGTTGCTGATGGCCTCATCGGGGGCAAGCCCCCTCCCACTTTGATTTGCGAATACATTCAAATGTGGGAGGGGGCTTGCCCCCGATAGCGGTCTATCAGACAAACTGAAAGCTATCGGCATCCAGATTCGCCGGGAACCGGGTCCGATAAGCAGACAACTCCGCCGCATCCAGGATTACCTGGAACACCCCATCCGCCTCCCCCGCACTCAACAAAGTCTCACCCTGGAAATCCAATACCTGGCTATCGCCGGTGTAGACAAAACCCTTGCCGTCGGTGCCCACCCGGTTCACCGCCGCCACGTAACACAGGTTCTCAATCGCCCGCGCCGGCAACAACCGGTTCCAATGCTGACGCCGCGCACCGGGCCAATTGGCGGTGTACAGCAGCAGGTCAGTGTCCTGGGCATCCCGGCTCCATACCGGGAAGCGCAGGTCGTAGCAGATCAGCGGACGAATACGCCAGCCCTTCAACTCAAACTGCACCTGGCGCTCGCCGGGGGTGTAGTGATGGTGTTCGCCGGCCATGCGGAACAGGTGGCGCTTGTCGTAATGCAGCACCTCGCCATCCGGCCTGGCCCACAGCAAGCGGTTGCGATGGCTGCCATCGGCGGTCTGGATAATCACGCTACCGGTGATCACCGCGTTGTATTTAGCCGCCTGCGCCTGGAGCCATTGATGGGTCAGGCCATTTTCCGGCTCGGCCAGGGTGGCCGACTCCATGGAGAAACCGGTGGTAAACATTTCCGGCAGCACGATCAGATCGGCGCCATTGGCTTGTTCCAGCAGCAGTTGAAAATGCTCGAGGTTGGCCTGGCGGTCATGCCATACCAGGCTGGTCTGGATCAGGGCGACGTTGAGGTTCGGTAGTGCACTCAGATCACGCATAGTTTTTCCGCCGCCTGTTGCAGCGTCTCCTCGCGTTTGGCAAAGCACAAGCGCACCAGGCGCTGGCCTTGGGGTGGGTGCTGGTAGAACACCGAGACAGGAATGGTTGCCACGCCGTGTTCGCGGGTCATCCACAGCGACATGGCAACGTCATCCAGGTCCGGCCGAATCTGCGAGTAATCCACCAGTTGAAAGTAAGTGCCGGCCACCCGGGTAAAGCTGAAGCGGGACGGTGCCAGCAGGTCGCAGAACAAGTCACGCTTGGCTTGGTAAAACGCCGGCAGTTCTTCAACGTGCTCCGGGTGCTCGGCCATGAAGTCTGCCAAAGCGTACTGCAAAGGCGTCACGCCGCAGAAGTTGACATATTGATGCACCTTGCGCAGTTCGGCGCTGAGAGCCGGGGGAGCGACCACGTAGCCGGTTTTCCAGCCGGTCACGTGATAGGTCTTGCCGAAAGAGCTGACCACGAAAGCACGCTGATACAGCTCTTCGTGGGCAAGAACGCTGATGTGGGGCACGCCGTCGAACACCAGGTGTTCGTAGACCTCATCGCTGACCAGGTAGATATCGCGGTCGCGGATCAGTTCGGCCAACTGGTCCAGCTCGGCACGGCTGATCAGTGCGCCAGTCGGGTTATGGGGCGAGTTGATGATGATCATGCGGGTGCGCGGTGACAGCGCCGCCTTGATCTTCTCGAAGTCGAGGGCAAAACCGTCCAGGCTCAGTTGCACGTGCACGCAACGACCACCGGCCAGCTCCACCGAGGGCTCATAGCTGTCGTAGCTGGGGTCGAACACGATGACTTCATCGCCATTGCGAATCACCGCCTGGATCGCGCAGAAGATCGCCTCAGTGGCGCCAGGGGTGATGGTCACCTCGCTGTCGACATTGACTATGGCGCCATAACTGCGAGCAACCTTGGCGGCCACCTGCTGACGCAACACGGGCAAGCCGGTCATGGGCGCGTATTGGTTGTGACCCAGAGCGATATGCTTGCCCACTGCGTCGAGCAAACCTTGCGGGCCATTGAAATCCGGGAAACCCTGGGACAGGTTGAGCGCGCCGGTTTCAGCAGCGAGTTGCGACATGGTGGTGAAAATGGTCGTGCCGACGTTCGGCAGCTTGCTGGTGATCATCGGAGGCCCC
The DNA here is from genome assembly GCF_001439685.1 of Pseudomonas libanensis. Classification (GTDB taxonomy): domain Bacteria; phylum Pseudomonadota; class Gammaproteobacteria; order Pseudomonadales; family Pseudomonadaceae; genus Aquipseudomonas; species Aquipseudomonas libanensis. Next base: position 127,675 of record NZ_JYLH01000010.1, on the reverse strand, counting down.
TGCAGGTGAGCCCCAAGTTTTAAGCTGCCAATTGCATCGGGTCAAGGCACAAACGGTCGCGCACAAAAAAGGGCTCCAAAGGAGCCCTCTCTTGCAGCTTGTCGCTCACAACTTAAAGCGCCTGCTATTTCTTGTCGCGACGCTTCTTGTCGGCCTTCTTGTGGTGAGTCATCAAACGACGCTTCTTGTTCACCTGACGGTCGGTCAGTGTGTTCTTGTTGCCTTCGTATGGGTTCTCGCCACCCTTGAACTCGATGCGGATCGGCGTACCGACCAGTTTCAAGACTCGGCGGTAAGTGTTTTCCAGGTAACGCACGTAGGACTTGGGTACCTTCTCGATCTGATTACCGTGGATCACGATAATCGGCGGGTTGGCACCACCTAAGTGGGCGTAACGCAGTTTGATCCGGCGGTTGTTGACCATCGGCGGGGCGTGCTCGCCCACGGCGTCTTCGAGGATCTGGGTCAGGCGGTTGGTCGGCCAGCGGGTAACCGCAGACTTGAACGAGTTCTGTACGGAGGCGTAGAGGTTGCCTACGCCGGTACCGTGCAGCGCCGAGATAAAGTGGATATCGGCAAACTCAACGAAGAACAACCGGCGCTGTAGCTCGATCTTGACGAAATCGCGCTCGCTCGGCGTCATGCCGTCCCACTTGTTGATCGCGATAACCAGGGCCCGACCAGCTTCCAGGGCAAAGCCCAGCAGGTTGAGATCGTGGTCTACCACGCCTTCGCGGGCGTCCATCACGAAGATCACCACGTTGGCGTCTTTGATTGCCTGCAGGGTTTTGACCACGGAGAACTTTTCAACTTCTTCGTGGATCTTGCCGCGCTTGCGCACACCCGCGGTGTCGATCAGCGTGTACTTCTCGTCGTTACGCTCGAACGGGATGTAGATACTGTCGCGAGTGGTGCCGGGCTGGTCGTAAACGATAACGCGGTCTTCACCGAGCATGCGGTTGACCAGGGTCGACTTGCCGACGTTCGGGCGACCAATGATGGCGATCTTGATACCGTCTTTTTCGCTCGGGCCAGGAATGCGCTTGGCTTCCTCGCCTTCGGCAACGATCTCTTCATCACCCTCTTCTTCCTCGACATCATCCTTGGGGAAATCGCGCAGGGCGATTTCCAGCATCTGGGTGATGCCGCGACCGTGGGCACCGGCGACCGGGATCGCGTCTCCCAGGCCCATCGGGCTGAATTCGGCACGGGCCGCCTCAGGATCGATGTTGTCGATCTTGTTGGCGACCAGATAGGAACGCTTGTTACGCTTGCGCAGGTGCTCGCCAATCATCTGGTCGGCAGCGGTGTAGCCGGCGCGGGCGTCCACCAGGAACAGCACGACATCGGCTTCTTCAATGGCCAGCAGCGACTGCTCGGCCATCTTTTCGTCCATGCCATGCTCGTCACCGGAGATACCACCGGTGTCGACAATAATGTAGGAGCGCCCTTGCCACTTTGCCTCACCGTATTGGCGATCACGGGTCAGACCGGACAAGTCGCCGACGATGGCGTCGCGAGTCCTGGTCAGGCGGTTGAACAAGGTGGACTTGCCGACGTTAGGTCGGCCCACCAGGGCGATTACGGGAACCATGCGGCTCTCCACTTCGTTATTTCAGAAAATACAAAAGCCGCTGCAGGGCAGCGGCTGGTGCTCGGGGCAGCATCGTCAGATGCCGCATGCCCCGCCGAAGCAGGGCCGCCTGGGTGTTACCCCAAGCATAGTTCTTACTTGATGGTCAGGGCTTCCAGCGTGCCGCCGTTGCCATACACATAAAGCATGTTACCCACCACCAGCGGACGCGCACGCAGGCCGTCGCTGTCGATACGCTGGCGACCTACAAAACGACCGTCCACCTGGCTCAGCAGGTGCAGGTAGCCTTCGAAGTCACCTACCGCGACGTAGCTGGAGAAGACTTCCGGTGCCGACAGTTGACGGCGAGCCAGCGAGTCGTTGCTCCACAGTGCAGTGGTGGAACGCTCATCGACACTTTCAACGGTGCCGGAGGCCAAGCTCACATAGACGCTGCCAAACCCTTGGGCGACACCCGCATAGCTGGAAGCATCACGCTGCCAGTTGACGCGACCGCTTTGCAGGTCCAGTGCGGCAACACGGCCCTGGTAGGTGGCGACGTAAAGGGTTTCACCCGACAGCAGCAAGCCACCGTCGATATCCACGACGCGATCCAGTTCGGAACGACCTTGCGGGATAGCCACACGAGTTTCCCAGGCCGGCACGCCGTTCTGGGTATTCAAGGCAACCACTTTACCGGTCGACAGGCCTGCAACGGCGAGGTTGTTGGTCACAATCGGACCACTGGTACCGCGCAGGGTCAACACCGCCGGGGTACTGTCGTACAACCAGCGCTGGTCGCCGGTGGACGCCTCCAGGCCGATCACGCGATCATCCTGGGTTTGCACCACGACGATATCGCCGTTGGTCGCCGGTGCCGAGAGCACTTCACTGGTCACGCGAGCGCGCCATTTCTCTTCGCCGGTGCTGGAGTCGAGTGCGACCACATCACCTTTGAGCGTGCCGATCAGCACCATGCCGTAGCCGACGCCCACACCACCGGAAACCGGCAGCTCGAGGTCTTTTTTCCACTTCACATCGCCATTCATGCGATCCATGGCAATGACTACGCCGGTGGAGTCGGTGGCGACGATGTTGTCGCCGTCGATGGCCGGCTGCAACAGGTTGTAGAGGTCGCCCTGGCCATCACCGACGGAGCGGCTCCATTGCTTTTGCAGGACCACTTCTTCCTTGAAGCTGGTCAGCTCGGCAGGAGGCAGTTCTTTTTTGCTGTTGCTGCTGCAACCCGCGGCCAAAACGGCCAGAGCCAGCAATGCTGCATGTTTCCAACGGATCACGTCACGCATCCCCTTTGGCCAAGTCGTCGAGCTTGATTTGTAAGCCACCGACCGCCGCTTCATCAGACAGCGCCGCCTTGGCTTTTTGGTACGCAGCATGGGCTTCGTCGGTACGACCCAATTGGACCAACAGGTCGCCCTTGAGCTCTTCGCGAGTGGCCACGAATGCCTTGTCAGCATCGCCGTCGAGCAGTTTGAGTGCTTCGTCAGCCTTGTTCTGTGCCGCCAATACCTGTGCCAGGCGCTGACGTGCGATTTCACCCAGGGTCGGGTTGGTCGGCTTGTCGGCAATGGCCTTCAGTTCGGTGGCGGCGTCATCCAGCTTGCCGGTATCGACCGCGACTTTCGCGACGAACAGGCTGCCGTACTGGGCGTAGGTGCTACCGCCGAATTCGTTCTTCAGCTTGCCGGCCAGGTCTGCCACCTGCGCAGGGTCGGGCTTGCCGTCCGGCGTCAGGGTGGTTTCCAGCAATTGCTGATAAACGATCGAGGCGCCTTGGGACTGGTTGGCCTGATACTTGGTCCAGGCCTGCCAGCCGAACACCACCACTAAAGCCAGCAGGCCGCCAGTGACCAGGGGCTTGCCGTTACGCTGCCACCAGTCCTTGAACTCGGCCAGTTGCTCATCATCAGTACTCGACACCCCAATACTCCTTAATCGCTAAATTCGGCTGTTCGACAGCTTCAACCCTGCACGACGCAGGTGGCCAAGTGCGCGGCGAGCGCATCAAAGGCAATGTTCTGTTGTTCGCCCTGGCCACGCAGGGGTTTGAAACCTATCACTTGCTGGCCCAGCTCATCATCGCCGAGGATCAGTGCATACAGCGCACCGCTCTTGTCGGCCTTCTTGAACTGGCTCTTGAAGCTACCAGCGCCGGCATTGATCTGCAGGCGCAGGTTGGGCAGTTGGTCACGTACTTTTTCGCTCAAGGCCAGGGCCGCCAGTTCGGCAGCCTCGCCGAAGGCGCACAGGTACACGTCCACCTGACGGGAAATTTCTTCCGGGACCTGCTCCAGGGTTTCCAGCAGCAGGATCAGCCGCTCGATGCCCATGGCAAAACCTACGCCCGGGGTCGGCTTGCCACCCATTTGCTCCACCAGGCCGTCGTAACGACCACCGGCACACACGGTGCCCTGTGCGCCGAGCTTGTCGGTGACCCACTCGAACACGGTCTTGCTGTAGTAGTCGAGGCCACGCACCAGCTTAGGGTTGATCACGTAGGGAATACCGGCTGCATCCAGACGAGCCTTGAGGCCCTCGAAATGCACCCGGGACTCGTCGTCCAGGTAATCAGCCATTTTCGGCGCATCGACCAGCACGGCCTGGGTGTCGGCGTTCTTGGTATCCAGGACGCGCAACGGGTTGGTCTTCAGACGGCGTTGGCTGTCTTCGTCCAGTTTGTCCAGGTGGGCCGACAGATACTCGACCAGGGCTTCGCGATAACGCCCGCGGGATTCGCTGGTGCCCAGGCTGTTGAGCTCGAGCTTGACCGCGTCACGGATGCCCAACTGGCCCCACAGGCGCCAGGTCAGCACGATCAGCTCGGCATCGATGTCCGGGCCGTCCAGGTTGAAGACTTCGCAACCGATCTGGTGGAACTGGCGGTAACGGCCTTTCTGCGGGCGCTCGTGGCGATACATCGGGCCGATGTACCACATTTTCTGGGTCTGGCCACCACCGGTGATGCCATGCTCCAGAACGGCGCGCACGCATGCGGCAGTGCCTTCCGGACGCAGGGTCAGGGAGTCGCCGTTGCGGTCTTCAAAGGTGTACATCTCTTTTTCGACGATGTCGGTCACTTCACCGATGGAGCGCTTGAACAGCTCGGTGAACTCGACGATCGGCGTGCGTATCTGCTTGTAACCGTAGTTATCACACAGACGCGCGACAGTGCTTTCGAAGTAGCGCCACAGTGGCGTCTGCTCCGGCAGGATGTCGTTCATGCCACGAATGGCTTGCAGAGACTTGCTCACATCAGATCCTTAAATTCGTTCAATCAGCCGCGAGCGATCAGCGCTGCGTCAGCGGCGACCTTCTCGGCCGCTTTCTCGCGGATCAGCTTTTCCAGCTGATCCACCAGATTGTCATTCGTCAGTTTCTGCGACGGCTTGCCGTCGATGTAAATCAGGTTCGGCGTACCGCCAGTCAGGCCCACATGGGCTTCCTTGGCTTCGCCCGGCCCGTTGACCACACAACCGATCACTGCGACATCCAGCGGCACCAGCAGGTCTTCGAGGCGCAACTCCAAATCGTTCATGGTTTTCACCACGTCGAAGTTCTGCCGCGAGCAGCTCGGGCAGGCAATGAAGTTGATACCACGGGAACGCAAACGCAGGGACTTGAGAATGTCGTAGCCGACCTTCACTTCCTCTACTGGGTCTGCCGCCAGGGAGATGCGGATAGTATCGCCAATCCCTTCGGCGAGCAGCATACCGAGACCCACGGCAGATTTCACTGTGCCTGAGCGCAAACCGCCCGCTTCGGTGATACCCAGGTGCAACGGCTGCACGATTTCCTTGGCCAGCAGGCGGTAGGCTTCTACCGCCATGAACACGTCGGAGGCCTTTACGCTGACCTTGAAGTCCTGGAAATTCAGGCGCTCGAGGTGCTCAACATGGCGCAGTGCCGACTCGACCAGGGCAGCCGGCGTCGGCTCGCCGTATTTTTTCTGCAGGTCTTTTTCCAGGGAGCCGGCGTTGACGCCGATGCGGATCGGGATACCGCGATCACGGGCAGCATCCACCACGGCGCGCACACGGTCTTCGCGACCGATATTACCCGGGTTGATACGCAGACAATCCACGCCCAACTCGGCGACGCGCAACGCAATCTTGTAGTCGAAGTGAATGTCGGCAACCAGCGGCACCTTGACCAGCTGCTTGATGCGGCCGAAAGCCTCGGCGGCATCCATGTCCGGTACGGAAACCCGCACGATGTCTACACCGGCCGCTTCCAGACGGTTGATCTGGGCCACGGTAGCTGCCACATCGTTGGTGTCGCTGTTGGTCATGCTTTGCACTGCAATGGGGGCATCGCCGCCCACCGGCACAGAGCCGACCCAGATCTTGCGCGATACGCGACGTTTGATTGGAGATTCGCCGTGCATGACTATTGTCCCAACTTGAGGCGAGCAGTCTCGCCACTGGTGAACGGCGCCACGTCTACAGGCTGGCCGTTGTAGGCCACTTGCGCGCCACGGGCAAAGCCCAGACGCAGCGTCAAAGGAGGCTTGCCGCCCTGGTCCAGCGTATCTCCCTTACGCTTCAAACCGCTGAACAGCACTTTGCCGTTGCCATCGGTGACCTGCGTCCAGCAGTCAGCGATGAAGGTAATCTGTACGCGCCCATCACCGGCGATCAACGCTGGGGTGGTGGGAGGCGACATCGCCGGCGCTGTCGGTGCGGCTGGCGCGGGGGCAGGTGTCGGTACGGCCGGGGCCTGAGCCACAGGCGCTGTCGGAGTCCCTGGAGCCGGTACCGCAGGCGTCGCAGCCGGTGCCGTGGCGGTTTCCGGCACAGGCTGCTCGGCAGTGGCCGGCGCTTGCGGCGTGGTCTGCGCTTCTACAACGGCCTGGTCTTCCGGCTCATCCAGCGGATGAATCTGGGTAGTGCCGTCGGCGCTTTCGACTTCGACGTGCTCCATGGCGTTGCTGGTCAGGTCTTTGCTGCGTTGGGAAGCCTGGTCTTGCCACCAGACGAACCCGCCGCCGATCACGGCAATCAGCAGTAACAGGCTGACAATCCGCAAAATCGTATGGGAAACCCGTGTTGGTTCTTCGATGCGCCCCAGGCCATGGACGTTACTGCCCTGGGAGTCGGTACCGGTGAACTGGTCGAATTCCTGCACCAGCACGGTCTGGTCGATCCCCAGCAATTTGGCATAGGCGCGGATATAGCCGCGGGCAAACGTATGCCCGGGCAGCTTGTCGAACGCGCCGGCTTCCAGGTTGGCCAGGGACGTGCTGGTCAAATTGAGCTTGAGGGCCACTTCCGCCAGCGTCCAACCATTGCTTTCACGGGCCTGGCGCAAGGTTTCGCCTGGGTTGACGCGATTAGCTGCTACATCTTCCGGGTGCGCGGCTTTCATCATTGCTCCGACAGGTATTGCTGATATTCCGGCGTACCGGGATAGAGTCGTTCGAGTTGCTGGCCAAAACGTGCGGCCGTGTCGTGTTCTTCATGAACCGTCGCCAGGCGCACACCGAGCAATAGACTACGTGCATTTTGCCCGCTGAGCAGGCTAAAACGCTCGTAATAGTCTCGTGCCGGCACATAATGCCTGTCTTCGTACGACAACTCAGCCATTTCGAGCAATGCCCGTGGCTGGCGGCTGTTCAGGTGCAAGGCTTTTTCAAGGTGCTGGCGTGCATTGTCACGCTGGCCAAGATGCATCGAGGTCACCCCGAGGTTCTCGAACACCCGCGAACGCTCCGGGTAGAGGGTATCGGCGGCAGCCTGCTGGAAATAACGCGACGCCAGGTCATAACGCTTCTGCTCGAACAGGAAACTGCCGTAGTTGTTCAGCAGCCGTGGGTCGGCAGGGCGTGAAGCCAGGGCCTTGTGGAAATAGCGGTCGGCCAGTTCAGGCTCGGCCTGGGCCTGGAATACCTGGGCCAGTGCGGCATTGGCATCGGCATCATCGCTGTCCAGCTCAAGGGCCTTTTTCAACGGCACCTTGGCCTGCTCGCTCATGCCTTGGCGCAGGTACCCCAAGCCCAACTGCACATAGGCAACTCGCGCCTCATCACGGCCTTTATCCGTTTGCAAAGGGCTGACATGGCCCGATGAAACGCAACCGGCCACAAGGCCGGTAACCAGTAAAAGCAGCGCAAGGCGCAAGGGCATAGAGGTCCTCTCTCAGATTCGATTCACAGCAATTTGCGGCAAATCTTCAGCGGCGTTAAGTTCGCGCACGGCGATATAACGTTCGCTGCGGCGGGTGCGATCCATCACCTGCCCTACCAATTGACCACAGGCGGCGTCGATGTCTTCACCGCGGGTGGTGCGCACGGTGACGTTGTAGCCGGCCTGGTGCAGTTGATCCTGGAAACGACGGATCGCGTTGTTGCTCGGCCGCTCGTAGCCAGAATGCGGAAACGGGTTGAACGGAATCAGGTTGATCTTGCACGGAGTATTCTTGAGCAGTTCGATCATCTCAACCGCGTGCTCGACCTTGTCGTTGATGTCCTTGAGCATGGTGTACTCGATGGTCAACACGCGCTTCTCGCCCAGGGTCGCCATATAACGCTGGCAAGATTCGAGCAGCATCTTAAGCGGATACTTCTTGTTGATCGGCACCAATTGGTTACGCAATGCGTCATTGGGTGCATGCAGCGACAACGCCAGGGAGACGTCGATGTGCTTGGCCAGCTCATCGATCATCGGGACCACACCGGAGGTCGACAGGGTCACGCGGCGCTTGGAGATGCCGTAGCCCAGGTCGTCCATCATCAGGTGCATGGCCGCAATTACGTTGTCGAAGTTCAGCAGCGGCTCACCCATGCCCATCATCACCACGTTGGTGATGGCACGGTCGACGGTTGCCGGGACGCTACCAAAGGATTTGTTGGCAATCCACACCTGGCCGATGACTTCGGCGGCGGTGAGGTTGCTATTGAAGCCTTGCTTGCCGGTGGAGCAGAAACTGCAATCCAGGGCACAGCCTGCCTGGGACGAAACGCACAGTGTGCCGCGTTTGCCCTGGGGGATGTACACGGTCTCGACGCAGCTGCCGGACGCCACGCGCACCACCCATTTACGGGTGCCGTCGCTGGAAATGTCCTCGCTGACAACCTCGGGACCACGCACTTCGGCAATGGCCTTGAGCTTGTCGCGCAGGGCCTTGCTGACGTTCGTCATGGCGTCGAAATCGTCGACGCCAAAGTGGTGAATCCACTTCATTACCTGACCGGCACGGAAACGCTTCTCCCCGATTGAGTCGAAGAATTTCTCCATTTCCGGCTGAGTCAGACCCAGCAGGTTGGTTTTAACAGTCGATGTAGTCATGGATTCACCCTCACTCTTTAAGCCGTTGCTTAGCGAGCGGTTACTTCAGTAGCAGCGAAAAAGTACGAGATTTCGCGAGCAGCAGCGGCTTCGGAGTCCGAGCCGTGAACAGCGTTGGCGTCGATGGATTCAGCGAAGTCAGCACGGATGGTGCCGGCAGCGGCTTCTTTAGGGTTGGTAGCGCCCATCAGCTCACGGTTCAGAGCGATAGCGTTTTCGCCTTCCAGCACCTGTACGACAACAGGACCGGAGATCATGAAGGCAACCAGGTCGCCGAAGAAGCCGCGAGCGCTGTGCTCAGCGTAGAAGCCTTCAGCTTCAGCCTTGGACAGTTGCTTGAGTTTCGAGGCTACAACCTTCAGGCCGGCTTTTTCGAAACGAGTGGTGATCTCGCCGATGACGTTTTTTGCAACAGCGTCAGGCTTGATGATGGAGAAAGTACGTTGAACAGCCATGGTGTAACTCCAGAAACGGTAATTTACGAAAAATTAAACCCGCGAATTATACGCGGGTTATTGGGTATTGCCTAACTGCGTAAAGGAGGCGTCAGTCCTGTTCTTCTTTCCAAGCTGTCTGGATAGCTTCCAGAACCTTTTCACCGCCGCGATCACGCTCATCTTCGAACCCGGGCAATGCCATGACCATGTCACGCAAAGCTACAAAGTTCAGGGAGTAAGGATCCAGCTCCGGGTTGCCATCGGCCAACAGGATAGCGATCTCTTGCACATCAACCCATTTAAGGCTCATGACAGTTCCTTGAATCAATGCGGCGCTTCGGCCGCATGGTTGAGCGAATATTTCGGGATCTCGACAGTGAGATCTTCGGTGCCGACTTTCGCCTGACAGCTCAGGCGCGACGTCGGCTCAAGACCCCACGCCCTATCAAGATAGTCTTCTTCCAGGTCATCGGCCTCGTTGAGGCTATTGAAACCTTTACGAATGATGCAGTGACAAGTGGTGCAGGCATTCACGCCGCCACAGGCACTTTCGATCTCGATATGGTTGTCATGGGCGACGTCGAGGAGGGACTTGCCGGTCTCAGCCTCCACGACCATGCCGTCAGGGCAATGTTCGGCGTGCGGTAGAAAAGTGACCTGCGGCATCAGTTATTCCTCAATTTCATTCAGGTTGCGGCCCGCCAGCGCGGCTTTAACCGTCTGATCCATACGGCGGGCGGCAAAGGCGTCTGTGACCTGCGACAAGCGCTTGGTCTGCTGCTCGATGGCATAACCATCGTTGCCTTTCATCAGTTCGGCCAACTCCTGCATCTGCAGGTCGATGACCATGCGTTCCTCGGCGTCCAGCAGACGCTCGCCATCAGCATCAAGGGCGCCCTGCACCGCTTCGAGCAGCCGCTGGGCATCCACTTGCTGCTCACGCAGCACACGGGCGACCTTGTCGTCGCCGGCGTACTGAAACGAGTCCTTGAGCATCTTGGCGATTTCGCCGTCGGTCAGGCCGTAGGACGGCTTGACCTGGATGCTGGCCTCAACGCCCGAACCCAGCTCACGGGCCGCCACGCTGAGCAGGCCGTCGGCGTCGACCTGGAAGGTCACGCGAATCTTCGCTGCGCCCGCGACCATGGCCGGGATACCGCGCAATTCAAAGCGCGCCAGGGAGCGGCAATCGCTGATCAGCTCGCGCTCACCTTGCAGCACATGAATCATCATGGCCGTCTGGCCGTCTTTGTAGGTGGTGAAATCCTGGGCGCGGGCGACAGGGATGGTGGTGTTGCGCGGAATCACCTTCTCCATCAGGCCGCCCATGGTTTCCAGCCCCAGGGACAACGGAATCACGTCGAGCAGTAACAGTTCGCCACCGTCACGCTTGTTGCCGGCCAGGGTATCGGCCTGGATCGCAGCGCCGATGGCGACCACTTGATCCGGGTCGATTTCTGTCAGCGGCTGGCGACCGAAGGCTTCGGCCACTGCCTCGCGAACGCGCGGTACGCGGGTGGAACCGCCGACCATGACCACCGCAGCCACGTCTTCCAACTCGACACCGGAGTCACGCACAGCACGGCGACACGCCCTGAGGCTGCGTGCGACCATCGGCTCGATCAGCGCATCGAAGGCTTCGCGGGTCAGCTGTGCGGACCAACTACCGTAGCAAACCTCAACAGAAGCAGCGTCAGTCAGCGCCTCTTTGGCCGCGCAGGCGGTTTGCAGCAGATTACGCTGCGCACCTGGGTCCAGGTCGGCAGACAAACCGGCGCTGGTGATGATCCAGCCTGCAATGGCGTGGTCAAAGTCATCGCCGCCCAGGGCACTGTCGCCACCGGTGGCCAGCACTTCGAACACACCGCCGGTCAGGCGCAGGATCGAAATATCAAAGGTGCCGCCGCCCAGGTCATAGATAGCAACCAGGCCCTCAGCGTGCTGATCCAAGCCATAGGCTACAGCGGCCGCAGTCGGCTCGTTCAGCAGGCGCAGCACGTTCAGGCCGGCGAGCTTCGCCGCGTCCTTGGTAGCTTGGCGCTGCGCGTCATCGAAATACGCGGGAACGGTGATCACCGCACCGACCAGTTCTCCGCCCAAGGTGGTTTCCGCACGCTGGCGCAGCACCTTGAGGATATCGGCCGACACTTCCACGGGGCTCTTAGGCCCTTGGACGGTATCGATAAACGGCATATGGGACTCACCGCCGACAAAGCGGTACGGCAGCTGGTCGCCCAATTGCTTGACGTCGGACAGACCACGACCCATCAAGCGCTTGACCGACAGCACAGTATTCAGGGGGTCGGAGGACGCCGCCAACTTGGCCGACTCACCGACTTCGGTACGATCAGCGTGGTAACGCACGGCGGACGGCAGGATCACCTGGCCATCGGCGTCGGGCAGTGGCTCGGACAGGCCGCTGCGCAAGGCGGCGACCAGGGAATTGGTAGTGCCCAAGTCAATCCCGACCGCCAGGCGACGCTGGTGCGGTTGAGGGCTTTGGCCGGGTTCGGCGATTTGCAGTAGGGCCATGGTAATCAGGTCTTATCTGTCTATCAGGCGTGCATCACGGGCAGCACTGGGTTAATCGTCGAGGCGCTCTTCTAGCTGGCGCACTTCGTAGGTGAGCTTGTCGAGGAACTGCATGCGCCGCATCAGGCGTTCGGCCTGCTCGCGTTGCGCAGCATCATCCCAACAGGCTGCGAAGCTTTCGTTGAGCTCATCCTGGGCGGTTTTCAGACGACGCTTGAAAACCGCGACACCCGCCACATCGGCTTCGTCCTGCAAGTCTTCGAGTTCTTCGCGCCACTGCATCTGCTGCATCAGGAAGTCCGGGTCATGCACGGTCACTTCCAATGGCAGCTCGCCACCGTTCATCGCAAGCAGGTAGCGCGCGCGTTTCGCAGGGCTTTTGAGCGTCTGATAGGCTTCGTTGAGGCTGGCCGATTGCTCCAGGGCCTGGCGTTGTTCACGCTCGGAAGCGTCAGCAAAGCGGTCCGGATGCACGCCACGCGCCAGTTCTCGATAGCGCGTGGCAAGCTGATCGAGGTCCAGGCGAAAGCTCGGCTGCAGCTCGAATAAAGCGAAATGACAAGGAGTACCCACGAGTAGCCTCAGATGTTGAAGCTTTCGCCGCAGCCACATTCACCGCGCACGTTGGGGTTGTTGAACTTGAAGCCTTCGTTCAACCCTTCCTTGACGAAATCGAGTTCGGTGCCGTCCAGGTAGGTCAGGCTCTTGGGATCGATGATCACTTTCTCGCCGTGACTTTCGAACACCTGGTCCTCTTCAACCACCTCGTCGACAAACTCCAGCACGTAGGCAAGGCCGGAACAGCCTGTGGTGCGAACACCCAGACGAATCCCCTCACCTTTACCGCGCCCATTCAGGGAGCGGCGAATGTGCTGCGCAGCCGCTTCTGTCATGCTGATAGCCATCGTTGACTCCTTACTCGTCGCCAAATGCTTAGATCAAGCCTTTCTTCTGCTTGTAGTCGCGAACAGCCGCCTTGATGGCGTCTTCCGCAAGCACCGAGCAGTGGATTTTCACTGGCGGCAGGGCCAGTTCTTCGGCCAGCTGGGTGTTGCTGATGGTGACAGCCTCATCCAGGGACTTGCCTTTCATCCACTCGGTCGCAAGGGAACTGGAGGCGATGGCCGAACCACAGCCATAGGTCTTGAACTTGGCATCTTCGATAATGCCCTGCTCGTTGACCTTGATCTGCAGGCGCATCACATCGCCGCACGCCGGAGCGCCGACCATGCCGGTGCCCACATCAGGGTCTTGCGCGTCCATCTTGCCGACGTTGCGCGGGTTTTCGTAGTGGTCGATGACCTTTTCGCTGTAAGCCATGGTACTGAATCCTCACTCATCAGGGCCGCTCTGGAACCCTGTAGAAACGCCTGCGTTTTCCGCCACGTTCCTACAGAGCTTGGGTGGCGGCTTCTATAGTTAGTGTGCCGCCCACTCGATCTTGGAAATATCGATGCCGTCCTTGTACATATCCCACAGCGGGGACAAGGTACGCAGCTTGGTCACGGCTTCGCAGACCTTCTGCGCGGCGTAGTCGACTTGCTCTTCGGTGGTGAAGCGGCCGAACGTAAAGCGGATCGAGCTGTGGGCCAATTCGTCGTTGCGGCCCAGGGCGCGCAGTACGTACGAAGGCTCAAGGGACGCCGAGGTGCAGGCCGAACCGGACGAAACCGCCAGGTCCTTGAGCGCCATGATCAGCGACTCGCCTTCGACGTAGTTGAAGCTCAAATTCAGGTTGTGCGGCACGCGGGCAGTCATGCTGCCGTTGACGTACAGCTCTTCAAGGTTCTCGACCTGCTTGTAGAAGCGGTCGCTCAACGCCTTGATGCGCACGTTCTCGGCAGCCATGTCTTCCTTGGCTACGCGGAAGGCTTCGCCCATGCCGACGATCTGGTGGGTCGCCAGGGTACCGGAACGCATGCCGCGCTCGTGACCGCCGCCGTGCATGGTGGCCTCGATACGCACGCGTGGCTTGCGGCTCACGTACAGCGCGCCGATGCCTTTAGGGCCGTAGGTCTTGTGGGCCGAGAACGACATCAGGTCGACTTTCAGCTTGGACAGGTCGATGTCGACCTTGCCGGTGGACTGGGCAGCGTCGACGTGCAGCAACACACCTTTGGAGCGGGTCAGCTCGCCGATGGCTGCGATGTCGTTGATAGTGCCGATTTCGTTGTTCACGTGGATCACGGAAACCAGGATGGTGTCTTCACGCATCGCGGCTTCGATCATGGCCGGGGTGACGATACCGTCGGTGGTCGGCTCGAGGTAGGTGACCTCGAAACCTTCACGCTCCAGTTGGCGCATGGTGTCGAGGACAGCCTTGTGCTCAATCTTGGTGGTGATCAGGTGCTTGCCCTTGGTCGCGTAGAAATGCGCGGCGCCCTTGATAGCCAGGTTGTCGGACTCGGTAGCACCAGAGGTCCAGACGATTTCACGTGGGTCGGCATTGACCAGGTCAGCGACCTGGCGACGAGCATTCTCCACCGCTTCCTCGGCCTTCCAGCCGAATACATGGGAACGGGAGGCCGGGTTGCCGAAGTTTCCGTCGACCAGCAGGCATTCGCTCATTTTTTGCGCAACACGCGGATCAACCGGGGTGGTCGCTGAATAATCAAGGTAAATCGGCAATTTCATGGACTTTCTCCTAAATCAGGCTGGCTGGCGTGCCGTTAGCTCTGCGGCTGTCACTCGACGGCGGACGCTTCGATCTTGTCCAGGCGCGGCGCCTTGGTGTTGCAACGGCGCTGGTCCTGACGCTGGGCTACTTCTTGCACCTCACGGCGAGTCACAAGATCAGCCAAGCTGATACCACTCAAAAACTCATGGATCTGCAGGCTCAAGTCACACCACAAGTGGTGCGTCAGGCAGGTGTCGCCAGCGTGGCAATCACCCAGGCCCTGGCACTTGGTGGCATCGACGGATTCATTCACCGCGTCGATCACCTGGGCTACCTGGATGCCCTGCATGTCGCGGGACAATTGATAGCCGCCACCTGGACCACGAACGCTGGAAACCAGGTTGCTGCGGCGCAATTTGGCGAACAGCTGTTCGAGGTAAGACAGGGAAATGCCTTGGCGCTCGGAGATATCGGCCAGGGACACCGGCCCAGTTTGCGCGTGCAAAGCCAGGTCAAGCATGGCGGTCACCGCGTATCGGCCTTTTGTAGTCAGTCTCATGGACAAGGTACCAAGGTGTTTCAGAATGGGAGCAAGTATGCGATTCCCGAGTATTTAAGTCAACTATAAGACCTAGTGCTTTAGTCGGGATTACCCGTAAAAAGGGCGCGCGAATCATAGCAGTATGGGGTGGGATCGAACAGCGTAACCAGGCCTGCCGCAAGACCATTGAGCCAATGGAGATCAAATGTGGGAGCTGGCTTGCCTGCGACAGCTGTCTATCAGCTTGCCTATAGGTTGCTGGCCACCGCAATCGCAGGCAAGCCAGCTCCCACAATGGACCGCGTTCAGCCTGCCTTGGTGGTAGCGGCTTCGTCCTTGATTTCAGCAAAGTCTTCTTCACGCAGTTCAGGCAAGTCTTTGGCACAGTAGGGGCTGCCCAGGTCCTTCAGGGCGCCACACATGCCGTCCAACTTGCCATCCACCGCCTGCAGGTGGTCGAGCAATTGGCCAATGGCGCGGGCCACCGGATCGGGCATGTCTTCGCTGACGCCGTAGGCATCGAAGCCGATCTTCTGGGCCATGGCCTTGCGCTTGGCTTCCTGCTCGTCGCCGACTTCCGGCTTGACGATGATGCGACCCGGAATGCCCACCACGGTGGCGCCAGCAGGTACAGCCTTGGTCACCACGGCATTGGAGCCTACCTTGGCGCCGGCGCCCACGGTAAACGGCCCCAACACCTTGGCGCCCGCCCCTACCACTACGCCATTTTCCAGGGTCGGGTGACGCTTGCCTTTATTCCAAGTGGTACCGCCCAGGGTCACACCCTGGTAAAGCGTCACGTCATCACCAATCTCGGCGGTCTCGCCAATCACGATGCCCATGCCATGGTCGATGAAGAAGCGGCGACCGACCTTGGCGCCAGGGTGAATCTCGATGCCGGTCAGCCAGCGACCGAAGTTCGATACCAGCCGCGCCAGCCATTTCCAACCCATGCCCCACAACACAGCAGACAGGCGATGGATCCAGATCGCGTGCATGCCCGGGTAGCAGGTCAGCACTTCAAAGGCATTGCGCGCCGCCGGGTCTCGGTGGAAAACGCTCTGGATGTCTTCTCGCAAACGCTCGAACATTGTTAATCCTTCCGCTTAAGAAGCTCGCCACGGGCCGCTTTCTGGGTTTCCGTGAGGATGCCACGCAATATATTCATCTCAGCCCGGCTCACCGAGCTGCGACCGTACAAGCGACGCAGGCGCGCCATTAAATGCCTTGGCTTTTCAGGATCGAGAAATTCGATGGCTACCAGGGTTTGCTCCAGGTGCTCATAGAAGCGTTCCAGCTCGTCCATGGTGGCCAACTCGCCACTTTTGGTCGACGCGACCTCATCCTTCTCAACCTTGCTCGGCTGGCCTTGAGCAGCCAGCCAGGCCATGCGCACTTCGTAACTCAATACCTGCACCGCCGCCCCGAGATTCAGCGAGCTGAACTCAGGGTCTGATGGAATGTGCACGTGGTAATGACATCGCTGCAGCTCTTCATTGGTCAGGCCGGAGTCTTCACGGCCGAACACCAGGGCGATCTCAGCGTCACCAGCAGCTTCTTCCACCACTTTGGTGCCGCATTCGCGCGGATCCAGCAGCGGCCAGGGAATGCGTCGGCCACGGGCGCTGGTGCCGAGCACCAGATTGCAGCCAACCAAGGCATCTTCCAACGTCGCAACAACCTGAGCGCTTTGCAGGATGTCATTGGCGCCGGACGCGCGGGCATCGGCCTCGTGGTGCGGGAATACCCGCGGCTCGACCAGCACCAGGCGCGTCAGCCCCATGTTTTTCATGGCTCGCGCCACCCCGCCGATATTGCCGGGATGACTGGTATTGACCAAGACGACACGAATGTTTTGCAGCAAGGGAGGCGCTCTCGGACACAGGAAAGGGGAGCAAATCTTACAGAACAGCCTAAGGTTATGCCATGAAAGCTAACGTCGTCCTTCACCTGAAGAAAGTTTCTGCTAGAATGCCCGGCTTTCTTTAACAACCTTAGGTGACACATCCATGCAGCCCATGCTGAATATCGCGCTGCGCGCCGCCCGCAGCGCCAGTGAATTGATCTTCCGCTCCATCGAGCGCCTGGATACCATCAAGGTCGACGAAAAAGACGCCAAGGATTATGTATCCGAGGTGGATCGCGCCGCTGAACAGAAGATCATCGACGCCCTGCGCAAGGCCTACCCTACCCACGGCATCCTCGGCGAAGAAACCGGCCTGCACAAAGGTAGCGGCGAAGGCGAAGACTACCTGTGGATCATCGACCCACTGGATGGCACCACCAACTTCCTGCGCGGCATCCCGCACTTTGCCGTGAGCATCGCCTGCAAATACCGTGGCCGCCTGGAACACGCCGTTGTGCTGGACCCGGTTCGCCAGGAAGAATTCACCGCCAGCCGTGGCCGTGGCGCCCAACTGAACGGCCGTCGCCTGCGTGTCAGCGGTCGTACCAGCCTGGAAGGCGCCCTGCTGGGCACCGGCTTCCCGTTCCGTGACGACCAGATGGACAACCTGGAAAACTACCTGGGCATGTTCCGCGCCCTGGTTGGCCAGACCGCCGGCATCCGCCGCGCCGGCGCAGCCAGCCTGGACCTGGCGTACGTCGCCGCGGGTCGTTTCGATGCATTCTGGGAGTCGGGCCTGTCCGAGTGGGACATGGCTGCAGGCGCCCTGCTGATCCAGGAAGCTGGCGGTCTGGTGAGCGATTTCACCGGTGGTCACGACTTCCTTGAGAAAGGCCACGTGGTTGCCGGCAACACCAAATGCTTCAAGGCAGTACTGACGGCGATCCAGCCGCACCTGCCGGCTTCGCTGAAGCGCTAAGCGAGCGAGCACAAAAAAGCACCCCATAGGGGTGCTTTTTTTATGCCTGGATTCAACCTGACGCCGATCCAAGGTGGGAGCTGGCTTGCCTGCGATAGCGGCCTGCCAGCCAACTCATCTTGTTACTGACCCACCGCCATCGCAGGCAAGCCAGCTCCCACATTTAGCCCCATGCAAAGCTTGGGGTTACTGCTGGTTCTGACCCAGGATCAGACGCCCTTCCTTATCCACCGGAATCTGGCTGCCCGGATCACGCTCCATACGCACAGTCCCTTCCTTGCCATCCAGGTTGTAACGCACGTCATAGCCAACAACCTTGTCGCTGATGTCATTGACGGTGTTACAGCGAGTTTGCGTGGTGGTGTAGGTATCGCGGTTCTGCATGCCTTCCTGAACCTTGTTACCGGCGTAACCACCACCGACTGCACCGGCCACGGTGGCCAGCTTCTTACCGTTACCGCCACCGATCTGGTTACCCAGCAGGCCACCTGCAAGGGCACCCACTACGGTACCGGCGATTTGATGTTGATCCTGCACCGGACGCTGCCGGGTCACGGTGACGTCCTTGCAGACCTCACGAGGGGTTTTAATCTGGGTTTTCACCGGCTGCACCGCCAGCACTTGCGCATACTCAGGGCCGCTTTTTACCAGGCTGTAGGTGGCAACAGCGCCCCCGGCAGTCACACCGACAGCACCCAATACCGCACCAACCAGCAACGACTTGTTCACATGAACCTCCTGACCATCACAAGCGGACCGAAACGTCCGCGCTATACCCAGCCTTGGAGCCAAAAAAAAGGCACGAGTTCAATCTCGTGCCTTCTTTGTAACAGCGTATCAACGAATATCCATCAAGGACGGTCGTCGACCTCCTTGTCGGTAGCAGCAGGAGGGATCAGGTCTTCGCTATTGAGGTTCAGCCAGATCAGCACCACGTTGGCGATGTAGATCGACGAGTAGGTACCCGCCAGCACGCCGATGAACAGCGCCAGAGAGAAGCCCCACAGGTTGTCGCCACCGAAGATCATCAGCGCAGCAATCGCCAGCAAGGTGGAGATCGACGTCGCCATGGTCCGCAGCAGGGTCTGGGTGGTGGAGATGTTGATGTTCTCGATCAACGATGCCTTGCGCAGCACCCGGAAGTTCTCACGAACCCGGTCGAATACCACGATGGTGTCGTTGAGCGAGTAACCAATGATCGCCAGCACGGCCGCCAATACGGTGAGGTCGAAGGTGATCTGGAAATAGGCCAGGATACCCACGGTCACGATCACGTCGTGGATCAGCGACACAATGGCGCCGACACCGAACTTCCACTGAAAACGGAAGGCCAGGTAGATCATGATGCCGACCAGCGCCATCAGCATGCCGAGGCCGCCCTGGTCGCGCAGCTCTTCACCGACCTGCGGGCCCACGAACTCGACGCGCTTGACCGATGCCGGGTTGTCGCCGCCGACCTTCTGCAAGGCCTCGGCCACCTGGTGACCCAGTTGCGGGTCTTCGCCAGGCATACGCACCAGCAGGTCGGTAGTCGCACCGAAGCTCTGCACGACGGCTTCGTGATAGCCGGCCTTGACCAGCTCGTCGCGCACCAGGGTAACGTCGGCCGGCTTCTCGTAGGTCAGCTCGATGAGCGTACCGCCGGTGAAGTCCAGGCCGTAGTTCAGGCCCTTATGGAACCAGCTGAACAACGCCAGAACGGTAAGGAGCACGGTGACGCCGAACGCAATGTTGCGAACGCCCATGAAGTTGATTGTACGTAACATGGCAGCCCCTTAAATCCACAACTTCTTGAAGTCACGTCCGCCAAAGATCAGGTTGACCATTGCGCGGGTCACCATGATGGCCGTGAACATCGAGGTAAAGATACCGAGGGACATGGTCACCGCAAAACCTTTGACGGGGCCTGTGCCCATGGCAAAGAGAATCCCGCCGACCAACAGGGTAGTCAGGTTGGAGTCGAGAATCGCGGTAAATGCCCGGCCGAAGCCTTCGTTGATTGCACGTTGTACGGTCATGCCCGCCGCGATCTCTTCACGGATCCGCGAGAAGATCAGCACGTTGGCGTCCACCGCCATACCCATGGTGAGTACGATACCGGCGATACCTGGCAGGGTCAGTGTGGCCCCCAGCAACGACATCAGCGCCAGCAGCATCACCATGTTGCCCGCCAGGGCGACAGTGGCGATCACACCAAAGAAGCGGTAGATGGCGATGATGAACAGCGACACGAACAACATGCCCCACAGCGCGGCATCGACACCCTTGGTGATGTTGTCGGCACCCAGGCTCGGGCCAATGGTACGCTCTTCAGCGAAGTACATCGGTGCAGCCAGGCCACCGGCACGCAGCAGCAGCGCCAGCTCGGAGGACTCGCCCTGGCCGTTCAGGCCAGTGATGCGGAATTGAGCACCCAGCGGCGACTGGATGGTCGCCAGGCTGATGATCTTCTTCTCTTCCTTGAAGGTCTGTACCGGCACGTCTTTCTCGACGCCGTTGACCATCTGCTTGGTGTAGGTGGTGACCGGGCGCTGCTCGATGAAGATCACCGCCATGCTGCGACCGACGTTGCTGCGCGTGGCGCGGCTCATCAGTTCACCACCGTGGCCATCCAGGCGGATGTTCACTTCAGGGGTGCCGTGCTCGCCGAAACCGGCCTTGGCATCGGTCACCTGGTCACCGGTGATGATCAGGCCACGCTCGATCAATGCTGGAGGACGATTGCCTTCGCGGAACTCGAACTCTTCGGAGGTCGCGCGGGTGGCACCCGGCTCAGCCGCGAGGCGGAATTCCAGGTTGGCAGTCTTACCCAGGATACGCTTGGCTTCGGCGGTGTCCTGCACGCCCGGCAGCTCAACCACGATGCGGTTGGCGCCTTGACGCTGCACGATCGGCTCGGCCACACCCAGCTCGTTGACGCGGTTACGTACCGTGGTCAAGTTCTGCTTGATGGAGTATTCGCGGATTTCGGCAATCTTGGCCGGGCTCATCGCCAGGCGTAGTACCGCCTGGCCATTGAGGTCGGCTGGCACGATGTCGAAATCATTGAAATTCTTGCGGATCAGCGCACGGGCCTGTTCGCGAGAGGCTTCGTCAGCAAAGCCCAACTGGATGGCACCGTTGAGCTGCGGCAGGCTGCGATAACGCAACTTCTCTTTGCGCAGCAAGCTCTTCACGTCGCCTTCGTAGACTTTCAGGCGCGCATCGAGGGCCTTGTCCATGTCCACTTCCAGCAGGAAGTGCACACCACCGGACAAGTCCAGACCCAGCTTCATCGGGTGCGCGCCAATGCTGCGCAGCCATTGCGGCGTGGTCTGTGCCAGGTTCAACGCAACGACATAGTCATCGCCCATGACCTTGCGCACGACATCTTTGGCCGGCAATTGGTCTTCTTGCTTGGTCAGGCGCAACAAGCCGCCTTTGGAACCAGCCGCCAAGGTTGCCGCTTTAACCTGGATACCCGCGTCGTTGAGCGCTTTGCTCGCGCGTTCCAGGTCAGCCTGATTGACCTGCAGCGAAGTGCTGGCGCCAGAGATCTGGATCGCAGGGTCATCAGGATAGAGATTGGGAGCGGAATAAATAAAACCGATCGCCAGCACCGCCAGGATCAGTACGTATTTCCACAGAGGGTATTTGTTCAGCATCACGCCGCCCGCTTATAACGCGGGGCGCCTTGCGCGCCCCGTCGATTGGTAAAGGTTGTTACTCAGATCGCTTTGAGCGTGCCTTTAGGCAGCGTGGCGGCGATGGCGCCCTTCTGGAACTTCATTTCTACGGTGTCGGAGACTTCCAGTACCACGAAAGCGTCGGAAACCTTGGTGATCTTGCCGGCGATACCGCCAGTGGTCACGACTTCGTCGCCTTTCTGCAGGCTGCCCAGCAGGTTTTTCTGCTCTTTGGCGCGCTTGGCCTGTGGGCGCCAGATCATCAGGTAGAAGATGACCAGGAAGCCGACCAGGAAAATCCACTCGAAACCACCGCCCATAGGGCCGGCAGCAGCAGGCGCAGCGGCGTCAGCCATGGCGTTAGAGATAAAAAAGCTCATTTAGCACTCCAGTTGCAAATAGTGAATCTTAGGGTCGGGAAACTCAGTCCAAGGGCGGCACAGGGAGCCCGCGCTTGGCATAGAAGGCATCGACGAAGGCGGCCAATGTACCCTGTTGAATAGCCTCGCGCAAACCAGCCATCAGGACTTGGTAGTGACGCAAATTGTGGATGGTATTCAACATGCTACCCAGCATTTCCCCGCATTTGTCCAAGTGATGCAGATAAGCACGGGAGAAGTTCTGGCAGGTGTAGCAGTCACAGGTGGGATCCAGCGGCGAATCATCATGGCGATGGAACGCGTTACGGATCTTCAGCACGCCTGTATCGATGAACAGATGCCCATTGCGGGCATTACGGGTTGGCATCACGCAATCGAACATGTCCACACCGCGGCGCACACCCTCTACGAGATCTTCCGGTTTGCCAACGCCCATAAGGTAACGAGGTTTGTCAGCGGGCATCAGGCCCGGCAGGTAGTCGAGCACCTTGATCATTTCGTGCTTGGGCTCGCCCACCGACAGACCGCCAATGGCCAGGCCGTCGAAGCCGATCTTGTCGAGGCCTTCCAGCGAGCGCTTGCGCAGGCTTTCATGCATGCCGCCCTGGACGATACCGAACAGCGCGGCCGTATTGTCGCCATGGGCATTCTTCGAGCGCTGGGCCCAACGCAGCGACAACTCCATGGAAATGCGTGCCACGTCTTCATCGGCCGGGTACGGCGTGCATTCGTCGAAAATCATCACGATGTCGGAGCCCAGGTCACGCTGCACCTGCATCGACTCTTCCGGGCCCATGAACACCTTGGCACCGTCCACCGGCGAAGCGAAGGTCACGCCCTCCTCCTTGATCTTGCGCATGGCGCCCAGGCTGAACACCTGGAAACCACCGGAGTCGGTGAGGATCGGGCCTTGCCACTTCATGAAGTCATGCAGGTCGCCATGCTTCTTGATCACTTCCGTGCCGGGGCGCAGCCATAGGTGGAAGGTGTTGCCGAGGATGATCTCGGCGCCGGTGGCGACGATGTCACGGGGCAGCATGCCCTTGACGGTGCCGTAGGTGCCGACCGGCATGAACGCCGGGGTCTCTACGGTGCCACGCGGGAAGGTCAGGCGACCGCGACGGGCTTTGCCGTCCGTAGCGAGCAATTCAAACGACATACGACTCATAAGTTGTCCTCAGGGCCGCGCGGCGCCGGGTTACGGGTGATAAACATCGCATCACCGTAGCTGAAAAAACGGTACTCGTTAGCGATGGCGGCCTGGTAGGCGGCCATGGTTTCCGGGTAACCGGCAAATGCCGACACCAGCATCAACAGCGTGGATTCCGGCAAATGGAAGTTGGTGACCAGGCAATCGACCACATGGAATGGCCGGCCAGGGTAAATAAAGATATCGGTGTCGCCACTGAACGGCTTGAGCACGCCATCACGCGCCGCACTCTCAAGCGACCGTACGCTGGTGGTGCCCACCGCCACCACTCGCCCACCGCGCGCCTTGCACGCATTAACCGCGTCCACGACGTCCTGGCTGACTTCCAGCCATTCGCTGTGCATATGGTGGTCTTCGATGTTCTCCACACGCACCGGCTGAAACGTACCGGCCCCCACGTGCAGGGTCACATACGCGCTTTCGACGCCCTTGGCGGCAATTGCATCCAGCAGCGGCTGGTCGAAATGCAGGCCGGCCGTCGGTGCTGCAACCGCACCGAGACGCTGGGAGTACACCGTCTGATAGCGCTCGCGGTCCGAGTCTTCGTCGGGGCGGTCTATATAAGGAGGCAACGGCATATGGCCGACACGCTCCAACAGCGGCAATACTTCTTCGGCGAACCTGAGTTCGAACAACGCATCATGGCGCGCCACCATCTCGGCTTCGCCACCGCCATCGATCAAGATCAAAGAGCCAGGTTTCGGCGACTTGCTGGAGCGCACATGGGCCAGCACGCGATGGCTGTCCAGCACCCGCTCCACCAGGATTTCCAGCTTGCCGCCGGAAGCTTTCTGGCCAAACAGCCGCGCCGGAATCACCCGGGTATTGTTGAAAACCATCAAATCGCCTGGGCGCAAATGCTCAAGCAAATCAGTGAATTGACGGTGTGCGAGGACACCGCTGACCCCGTCCAGGGTCAGCAGTCGACTGGCGCGACGCTCGGCCAAAGGATGGCGAGCGATCAGCGAATCAGGGAGCTCAAAAGTAAAGTCAGCAACGCGCATGATGGGGTTCGTCTAGCAGGGCCGGGAAGTCTAGCGGAAATAGTCAAAATTGACCATGAAACGTGATTGACCAACGGTAATCTCATCTCTATACTTCGCCGCCATTGAGCCCTGATGGCGGAATTGGTAGACGCGGCGGATTCAAAATCCGTTTTCGAAAGAAGTGGGAGTTCGATTCTCCCTCGGGGCACCATCTTAAAAAAAGACCTTGAAATTCAAGGTCTTTTTTTTCGCCTGTAGAAAAGTGGATGGCCAGCTGATTCATCGCACACCGGCCACTAGCAGCCTGAAACACAATCCAAATGTGGGAGCTGGCTTGCCTGCGAAGACGCCAGCCCAAACACCCTCAAACCACCTGCCTACACACCCACCGAATCCCCCTCCTCTGTTACCCCATTCGGCAACATCCCATTGGCCAAATCGTCCACCACCGCCTTCGCCATCTCGCCCAGATAATGTGCTGCCCAGGCAGACGCCGAGGGTTTTGTTTAGGGGTGGGTTGATCATTGGGCACCTCCCAGGTGGGTGGAGGCGTGGGTTATGGGATTGCGAGAGTACGACTGATCAGAAACGCTCATTAATAAGCTCCTAAATAAGTGAGCCTATTGTTTTCGGATTATCAGGTCCGGTCGCTGGATTGGAAGCGACGGTGGAAGGTAGCGCAGGAGGGGTTGGGGGCTGGAAGGCCGGATCTGTGGCGAAAGGTTTCCGGCAGGTTTTCTCCCAATTCATCCCCCCACACTGCGACCTACGTGATAGCCACTTGATCCATAGCGATATGGGGGGTCGCTATAACTGCAATACTCGCGAACCAACGCGCCGGTATTAGGCAGTAAAGATTAGCGTTAGGATGACCCCATCAAGCGGCAAGCCAGCATGCGAAATCAATGGCAGAATCCACCACAGCTATCAACGACAGCAGCGTTGCTCTCATCGAGCAGCGCCGCTAAAGGAATCAAGCAGCAATGAGCACCAAGAACCCGATCAGCCGGCTCACCATCAAAGGCTTCAAGTCCATCAAAAGCCTTGAAGACTTGCATCTGGGCAGCCTGAACGTGCTGCTGGGTGCCAACGGTGCGGGCAAGAGCAGCTTCGTTTCCTACTTTCGCATGCTCAGCGAAATGATGGAGCTGCGCCTTAAAAAGTGGACGACCCAACAAGGCTCGGCGGACCGCATTGTCAGCTTCGGGGTCAAGGAAACTCGGAAGATCAGTTCCTATGTCCATTTTGGCTTGAACGGCTATGAGTTCGAATTGGAACCGACCGTGGATGGTGACTTTGTTTTTTCCAATGAACGGCTCTTTTTTGACGGCCCGATGTATGGGTCCGAGTGGATTCCACTGGGCTCTGGGCATCAGGAGACCAAGCTCAAAAAAGCTTACGAAACCAAACAGTTCCAAGCCCCCTACAAAAACAACGTTGTGGCGTACTGCTACGAGTCGATTTCCAGCTGGAAGGTTTTCCACTTCCATGACACCAGCGAAACCGCTAGCGTCAAACGCTGGGGACCGGCCCATATCGACGACTATCTGCGTCCAGACGCGTCGAACCTGGCGGCCTATCTGCATCGTTTATCCACCCAGACGCCCGAAGTGTATGACCAGATCCGCAAAACGATCCAACTGGCGATTCCGTTCTTCGACGACTTTGTGCTCAAGCCTGTGCGACTGGACTCCCAGGAAGAATTGATCAACCTGCAATGGCGTCAGAAGGACAGCGACTATACCTTCTGGCCGAGCCAGCTCTCGGACGGTTCGATCCGGTTCATATGTCTGGTAACCGCCCTGCTCCAGCCCGATCCGCCATCGACCATCATCATTGATGAGCCGGAACTCGGCCTGCATCCCTACGCCATCACCCTACTGGGTTCACTGCTGCGCTCAGCCTCCACCCGAATGCAGGTGATTGTCTCAACGCAGTCGGTCCCTCTGGTGAATGAATTCTCAATAGATGACCTGATCATCGTCGAGCGGGAAAAAGGCGCAACCGTCTTCAAGCGCCTCGACGAAAAGGCCTTCGAAACATGGCTGGACGATTATTCGGTAGGTGAGCTGTGGGAGAAAAACATCCTGGGCGGGAGGCCGCGTAAATGATTCGAGTCCACGTCATCTGCGAGGGCCAGACAGAAGAAATGTTCATCAATGAGGTGTTAGCGGATGCCTTCCAGCACAAGGGTATTTATCTGTTGCCCGCGCTGATCGGTAAACCCGGCCACAAAGGCGGCAACTTTCGCTTCGAGCGCCTGCTGACAGACGTAGAGAAGCGCCTCCTCGGCGACCGCCAAGCTTACTGCACCACATTCTTCGACTTTTATGGCCTGCCCGAGGAGTTTCCTGGCAAAACAAATGCCGCTGGCAAAAACACCATGGATGAAAAAGCTGATTGCCTGCTTGATGCCATGGTGGAGAGGCTCACAAACAAACTCGGTGATGAAGCCATGCGCCGATTCATTCCCTATGTGCAAATGTACGAATTCGAAGGCTTGCTGTTCAGTTGCCCAAAACGGCTTGCGACCGGGATCAACCAGCCAGCTCTCGAAGAACGGTTTGTGCACATACGAAATGAATTTGAAAGCCCGGAAACCATCAACAACAGTCCAATGACTGCGCCAAGCAAAAGGCTGCAGAAGCTCTACGCAGGCTATGACAAACCACTGCATGGTTCTCTCGCCGCGATTGAGATCGGCCTGCCGATCATCCGCGAGCAATGCAGTCGGTTCGATGCCTGGATCAGGCAGATGGAAGCATTGGAATAGAACACGAGCCTCGAACATGTTGAAACCCGACTGCCCTTGCCGAGCGGTCGGTCAGCTTATTTCAACAGGGCGATCAGCGCGCAGCCCCGCGTGATCGGTAGAGCATGACCAAATAATTTCATTCCTTGGGCAGATGACATTACGGGTGCGCGAGCCAACCGGCTCACGCTATTGGGTCTTTTTTTTCCCGTGCAGAACAGTGATCATCGCCCTCCCCCAAAAAGCCCCAGGAACCGAAACCATGGAATTGTCGCTGGAAGCCGTTGCGCTCTTCGCACTGAAACTTGTGCACGAGACGGACGACGGCAGCCCGGTTTTGCGCGATGACCTGGTGATGGATGGCTATGAGCGGGAGGTGTTTGGATTGTTGGTACGCCAGGAGGATTTGGCCGTTATTCAAGCCAAGATAGCGGAATGTGTTGATCAAGCACTTGAGGCATTGGGCGGGGCCGACACGGTGATGGGCCGCGAGCTGCAGCGCTTGGCACAGGACGTGCAAAACGCCGATCAGTTGGATGAATTGCGCATGCCGCTGAACCATCTCAGGGATTACCTTAAAGACATCCTGTAAATTGGAATCGCCCACGACCTAACGCCGCCCTTCAACCGCCATCCGCACCGCCAACCCCATCAACACCGACCCCATCACCCAGCGCTGCACCACCTGCCAGCCTGGCCGGGTGACGAAGAACACCGCGATGGAACCTGCCATGCAGGCAATCACCGCGTTGACGCTCACGCTGATAAAAATCTGCAGGGAGCCCAACACCAGAGATTGCATCAGCACACTGCCATGACCGCTCGGATCGATGAACTGCGGCAGCAGCGACAAATACATCACCGCCACTTTGGGATTGAGCAGGTTGGTGACCAGGCCCATGGTGAACAACTTGCGCGGGCTGTCCTTGGGCAAATCCCGCACTTGGAATGGCGAACGCCCACCTGGCCTGATCGCCTGCCAAGCCAGGTAGACCAGGTACAACGCGCCGCCGAGCCGCAGCGCGTCGTAGGCAAAGGGCACTGCCATCACCAATGCGGTGATACCCAGTGCCGCGCAAACCATATACACCACAAACCCGAGCGCCACCCCGCCCAGGGAAATCAACCCGGCGGTGCGGCCCTGGCAGATCGAGCGTGATATCAGGTAGATCATGTTCGGCCCGGGCGTCAGCACCATGCCGAGTGAAATCAGGCCATAGGCAAGCAAGCTGGACATATCGGGCATTGTTTCGCTCCTGGATTTTTATTCCGCCAGCGTGAAATCCTTCGCCAACGCTGTAGTGTTACGCGCCATGCTAGGGCCTTGAAGGGTCGGGCGTTAGATACAGATCCGCGAGCAAAACGTCATACACAGGCGGCCCCACGGGACCCAGGACAGGCACATGATCGACTTCAACAACAAAGGCTTTTTCAAACTAAAACAAAACAATGAATACGCCGAACGCGTATCGGCCCTGCTGCTCGACGGCGAGGAAGTGGTCGACGCCTACAAAGCCATGCGTGACGGCGTGGTGTTCACCACCAAGCGCATCATTGCGGTGAACGTGCAGGGGATTACCGGCAGCAAGAAGGACTTCACGTCATTGCCGTATAAAAATATCGTGGCGTATTCGGTGGAGACGTCCGGGACGTTTGATCTGGACTCGGAATTGGAGGTTTACTTTTCGTCACTGGGGAAGGTGAGGTTTGAGTTCACCGGCAAGACCTCGATTGTGGAAATCTCGCGGTTAATTTCCAAGCATCTGCTGGGCTGATCAACACAAGGAGGCTTGCCCGCGACAGCGGTGAATCAGTCACCAGATCGGATACTGATACTCTGCCTATATCGGGGGCAAGCCCCCTCCCACATTTTGATCGCGCTTTAGGCCGCTCATTTGGGTTGGAACGTCTCCAGGTACGCCAAGATGTTTTCAATCTTCTCCTGATCGCTGATCCCCCAAAAAATCATGCGCGTCCCGCTCACCACCTTCTTCGGCGCTTCGATATAGGCGGCAAGTTTGTCCCGCGTCCATACCACCCCGGAATTCTTCATCGCATCGGAATACTGATAGTCCGTGGTAGTTCCGGCAGGCCGGCCAATGACCCCATTAAGCTGCGGCCCGAAACCACCGCGGGCGCCTTCGCCGACGCTATGGCAGCCACCGCAGGTCTTGGTGAAGAGTTTACCGCCCGCCTCCGCGTCGCCGGCGGCGAAGGCAGGGCTGGTGGCAAGGGTCAGGACGAGGGTGAACAGGGCGTACTTCATTGAGGGCTCCACTTCGGCTATTACCGGCGATTATGCCTGTTTAATCGGGCATCCCCCCAACCGTTCAATCAGGCGCGTCCGATAACCCCACTCCAGTAGCAATCACGTCAAATAACCACCCATCGTTTAAAAAACATCCAATCGAACCTATATGCGCGCCCTCCACTCCACCCTACTGAACCCCTGATGGAGGAGTAAGGATCATGGCTCAGCCATCGATTTTGGTATTGGAAGACGACGAGATCATTCGTTCGTTGATGGTGGATGTGCTGGAGGAATTCGGGGCGCATGTGACGTCGTTCCCTTCGGCGGATGACGGCATGATTTTCCTGGAGCGCGATGATGAGCAGGTGGATCTGATTGTCAGCGATATCCAGATGCCCGGGCTGTTGAACGGCTATGACTTGAGCAGGGTTGTGGCGCATCGTTGGCCATCTATCCAGGTGCTGTTGACGTCCGGCAATACGTCGCTGGCGTCTGAATTGGGTGGCAGGGTCAGGTTTTTACCCAAGCCATGGAGCACCGAGCGTCTGCTGGAGTGTGTGGAGTCGGCGCTGACCCAGCAGGGTGCGTGCATGCATTGATAGCGGTGCGACATCGTTCAAACCGAACTTCCGGTCAGGCGAAGGGGTCATTAACCATGCATGGAGCGTCTTCTCGGATCTGACGGTCAGCCTTTTCGCATCGTGCGCTCAGCTGACGGCCATGAGTTGTGTAGAATCGTTGCCGACTTTTACGCGTCATGGATGGCTGAAAAGCCCACAGTTCGAGCTCATTGAATGCATTCACAGGTCCATGACATTGGTGCGCCCTCATTGCTGGAAGCCTTGCGCACAGGCACGGGCTTGCTGCACGTAGCACTGGAAAAGCGCCTGCCGTTTTTCTCTGCGAACCTGGATGCCGATTGGTACCGACGTTTGCTTGAAGCGTATTACGGGTTTTACAGACCAATAGAATCGGCGCTGTACGACAGTGGCTTGATCCCTGATGGCTTCGACTGCGTATTGCGTGCGAAAACCCCGACACTGGTCTGTGATCTGCACGCCCTTGGCCTGGATGACCAGGAGATCAACGCCCTGCCCCGCTGCACCCACCTCCCCGACTTCGACACCGCGGCGGCCTGCCTGGGCGCCCTCTATGTGCTGGAAGGCGCGACCCTCGGCGGCCAGGTGCTGCGCCGGGAGATGGCCCTGCGCCTGGACGTGGGTGCCGACAACGGCGGCGCGTTTCTCAATGTATACGGCGTCGAGACCGGTCGACGCTGGAAAGACTTTCTCGATTACCTGGGCCGTTTGCCGTTGGATGCACTCGCCAAACAGCACGCGGTGAACGCGGCCCGTTCGACATTCAGCGGCTTTGAGCAATGGCTCGACAGCCAGAAGGTACTGCTATGAAACCCGAAGATTTTGAAGAGCTGCTTGCCAACTGTGCTGACGAGCCCATCCGCTTTCCGGGGGCGATTCAGCCCCACGGCGTGCTGCTGACCTTGTCGGAGCCCGGCCTGGAAATCATTCAGGTGAGTGCCAACGTCGGCACCTTATTCGGCCACGCGCCTGAAACCCTGTTGAATCAGCCGTTGCACACCCTGATTGGCGGCGAGCATGCCCGCGCAGTGCAAACCATGGCTGTCAACAATACGTTTTTCGATGCTCCGCCCCTGCACGTCACCTTCAACGGTGCGCCATTCGAGGGCCTGCTGCATCGCCATCAGGATGTGTTGGTACTGGAGTTCGAACCACGGCTTGAGAATTTCAAGCCACAGGCGCGCAATGGCCGCACCAGTGACCTGGGCAAGATGCTGCAACGCCTGCAATCGGCCAAGACCCTGCAGGCGCTGTATGCCATCAGCGTGAATGAAATCCAGGCCATGACCGGCTACGACCGGGTGCTGATCTATCGCTTCGAAGAAGAAGGCCATGGCCAGGTGATTGCCGAAGCGTCGGCACCGTCCATGGAGTTGTTCAATGGGCTGTTCTTCCCCGCGTCCGACATCCCCGAACAAGCCCGCGAGTTGTATCGCACCAACTGGCTACGCATCATCCCGAATGCGTCCTACGAACCGGTGCCGCTGCTGCCCAAGTTGCGCCCGGACACTGGCCAGCCCCTGGACCTGAGCTTTGCCACCCTGCGCAGTGTCTCGCCGATTCACTGCCAGTACATGCAGAACATGGGTGTGCTGTCGTCCATGAGCATCTCGCTGATGAAGGGCGACAAACTCTGGGGGCTGATCAGCTGCGGCAACCGCGAACCGCTGCTGGTGCCCAACGACCTGCGTATGACCTGCCAGACCATAGGCCAAATACTGTCGTTGCAGATCAGTGCCATGGAAGCCTTGGAGCTGAGTCGTCAGCGCGAAGAGAAAATCGAAACCCTGGCGCTGCTCGATCAGGCCATGAAATCCCACGAAGGCAATGTGTTCGACAGCCTGGCCCACCACGGCAAAAAACTGATGGACCTGACCCTGTCCGGCGGTGTGGCGATCATCGAAGACAAACAACTGCACCGTTACGGCAACTGCCCGGAGCCGGCGCAGATCCGCGCGTTGCACAAATGGTTGCAAAAGAGCGACGAGCCGGTGTTTTCCAGCCATCACCTGGCCTCGGCGTACCCGCCTGCCGCCGAGTACCAAACCGTCGCCAGCGGTGTACTCGCCATGAGCCTGCCCAAGCCAGTGGATAACGGTGTGCTGTGGTTCCGCCCCGAGATGAAAGAGAACATCAACTGGAGTGGCGATCCGAAAAAGCCGTTGAACCTGGAAACTTCCGACGCCGGCCTGCGCCTTCGCCCACGCACGTCGTTTGAAATCTGGATGGTGGAAATGGCCGGCATCTCCACCAAGTGGAGCCATGGCGATCTATTTGCCGCCAACGACCTGCGCCGCTCGGCCTTGGAAAACGACCTGGCTCGCCAAGTGCTGCGCGAACGGCAAGCGGTGCGCGCCCGTGATGAATTGGTCGCGGTGGTGTCCCACGACCTGCGTAACCCGATGACCGTCATCTCGATGCTCTGCGGCATGATGCAAAAAGCTTTCAGTTCCGAGGGCCCACACACCTCACGGCGGATTTCCTCGGCCATCGACACCATGCAGCAGGCCGCCGGGCGTATGAATGTGCTGCTGGAGGATTTGCTCGATACCTCGAAAATCGAGGCCGGGCGCTATATGGTCAGGCCGGTTGCGTTGGACGTCAGTCAGATCTTTGAAGAGGCGTACTCACTACTGGCGCCGCTGGCCACGGAAAAAAGCATCGACCTGTCGTTCAATGCCGAGCCAGGCCTGCAAATCAATGCCGACCCGGAGCGCTTGTTCCAGGTGCTGTCGAACCTGATCGGCAACGCGATCAAGTTCACGCCGCGCCTGGGCAACATTGGTATCAGCGCCATGAGCAACGGCGAAGAGATCGTGTTCTCGGTGCGCGACTCCGGTGAAGGCATTGCGCCTGAACAACTGCCTCATGTGTTTGAACGCTACTGGACCCAGACAGAGAACAACCCTACCGGTAGCGGGTTGGGACTGTATATCACCCAAGGCATCGTCCAGGCCCACGGCGGGCGGATTGAAGCCCAGAGTGAGTTGGGCCGTGGCAGTGAGTTCAGGTTTACGGTGCCTAAGCCCGCCTGAAACGCGCCGTAATACCTGAACACCTAATGCCAGGAACGACGAACCCGCCCCATGCCACTGAATAAGTGCGCACTCAAAGGGAGTATTGATGCGAGAACGATCCTCCAATTGAGCAAAGGGTTTATCATGATTATCGGTCAGCCGTTCCACACCTATAACATCAACCAATCCACGGAGGTCCAGCAGGACCATCCAGCGTCCCTAAAACCTGCGGATAGCCCGTCGAAAACTGAAAGCAATCAATCAGAGCACGTGACGACGGGGAAATCGTCTCACTCATCCATGGACTCTCTCGGACAGGGCCGGCTGCTTTGATCCTACCCACCGCGCCAGGCCTGTAGCACGCCTGATCGCTACCAAGGAGTGCAGCGCCGGTGCTGCACTCTGTTGACAAAACACCGACATCCCCTGCGCTACCCTTTTACGTCCTAGACCTTGTGTGAGCCACCACCTCAATGCTTCAACCCGACACTTTGCCCGCAGTCATTGCAGGTCCGCTGCTAAGGCGCCTGGAACCGCAGCGCCTGGTTATTTGGTTGGTGGGCAGTCGTGTCCTGCCGTTGTCCTTGGAACTGTGGTTACCCCACGGCGAGAGGTTGGATATCCCTTTAGATACGACGTGCTGCCAAGTCGTGCCCGTTGGGCGTCATGCCTTTATCCACCTGATTGACGTAACACTGAGTCACGCCCTGCCCCAGGATGTGGTCATCGGCTACGACCTGTTAATCGACGGCGTAGGCATCGCCGACTGGGCATCACATTTACTGTACGCCGATGCGACGACGCCGAACTTCGTGCTGCACAGTCGCATCCACCAGTTGGTACATGGCTCCTGCCGTAAGCCCCACCACCGTGCCGACGAAGGCTTGTTGTGCGTCGATCGCCTACTGGCGGATGCCCGCACACCGACCGAACGCCCGGCCCTGCTGATGATGAGTGGCGACCAGGTCTACGCCGACGATGTCGCAGGCCCCATGCTACGGGCAATTCATGCGCTGATCGTGCGCCTGGGACTGTTCGACGAATACCTGGAAGGTGCCGTGGTGACCGACAGCGCCACCCTTTACGACCATCGCGCCAGTTACTACCACCGGGCGGATTTGCTCCCTGCGCTGGACAGTAACGAGACCTTGCGCGAACGCTTTTTCGGCGGCGTAAAGAAACCGATCTTCACCAGCAGCACCGCGGACAACCACCTGGTGACCTTTGCCGAAGTGATCGCCATGTATCTGCTGGCCTGGTCACCCACGCCGTGGACGCTGGTCACGCCGCAACCGCCGCAACTGAGCCCCGAAGAACAACAGCGTTATGCCCGCGAACAGGTGCAGATCGACCTGTTCCGCAGCGGTCTACCTGGAGTCGCCCGAGTGTTCGCCCACCTGTCGACGCTGATGATCTTCGACGATCACGACATTACCGACGACTGGAACCTCAGCGCCCAATGGGAAGAAACCGCCTACGGCCATCCCTTCTCCAAACGCATCATCGGCAATGCGTTGCTGGCGTACCTGTTATGCCAAGGCTGGGGCAACCAACCCGAAGTGTTTGGCGAACTGCTGAGCCAAACCCAGGCCATGGCCGGGCAGGCACGCGACAATCATCTCGACGCCATCGCGCAAGATGACCTGCTGGAAGCGCTGTTGAAATTCCAGCACTGGCACTACGTATTGCCTACCACACCCGCCCTGGTGGTTTTGGACACCCGCACCCGACGCTGGCGCAGCGAGTTCACCCTCAAGCAACCCTCCGGCCTGCTGGACTGGGAAGCCTTGAGCGAACTGCAACAGGAGCTGCTTGACCACCCGTCGGCCATTATTGTCTCGCCCGCGCCGATTTTTGGCGTAAAGCTGATAGAGACTGTACAAAAAATCTTCAGTTGGTGCGGCTTTCCCTTGCTGGTAGACGCTGAAAACTGGATGGCCCATCGCGGTGCCGCCCAGGTGATATTGAATATCTTCCGCCACTCGCGCACCCCGGGTAACTACGTGATCCTCTCCGGCGACGTGCATTACTCATTCGTCTACCAGGTGCTGATCCGCCATCGCAACGGTGGCCCGAGGATCTGGCAAATCACCAGCAGCGGCATCAAAAACGAGTTCCCGCCACGCTTGCTGGAATGGTTCGACCGCCTCAATCGCTGGCTCTACTCCCCGCGTTCACCGCTCAACTGGTTTACCCGTCGTCGCACCATGCAGGTGGTACCGCACATTCCGGAGCATGCCGAGGCGGGGGAGCGTTTGTGGAATTCGGCGGGCATTGGCCAGGTATTTTTCAATGAGCACGGCCAGCCAGAGGCAATTTATCAGCACAACGCCAATGGGAAGCCTCGGACAAAAATGGCGGCCCCCGAACAATAGCCTATTGCCACTATCCAAAAGCAGCACACCCGCCCTATTCAAAGCGCGCAGGCTGCGATGTACAGTAGCGCCAGCCACGGGGTATCGGCGACAACAATGACTGGCCTTAAGCCAGCCCTCGCAGGGAAGCGCGCTGATGGACGATACATCCGGCAACGAACCACTACGCAATGAAATAACCGACCTCAACGCCGACCTCTTGCACGCCATCATGGAACTGGTCAGTGACGGAGTCTGGGACTGGAACGCCAATACCGGCTTCGTCTACCGCAACCCCGGCTGGTACGAAATGCTTGGCTACTCCCGCCACTCTCTGGAAAACAGCGTGTTCACCTGGGAGAACGTGATCCACCCCGAGGATTACCCCCAGGTGATGGCGATGTTTGACGACTACATCAGCCAGCGCTCGCCCCATTACCGGGCTGAATACCGCTGCCGAAAAGAAGATGGCACCTATCTCTGGATCGAGGACTGCGGCTACATCATTGCACGTAACCCCGACCACTCCGTGGCCCGCATGGTGGGCGCACACCGCGATATTCATACGCGCAAATGCTCCATCGA
The DNA here is from genome assembly GCF_001439685.1 of Pseudomonas libanensis. Classification (GTDB taxonomy): domain Bacteria; phylum Pseudomonadota; class Gammaproteobacteria; order Pseudomonadales; family Pseudomonadaceae; genus Aquipseudomonas; species Aquipseudomonas libanensis. Next base: position 92,047 of record NZ_JYLH01000010.1, on the reverse strand, counting down.
ACAGTTGCAAAGGCGCAACAAATCCCTTGAGGCACTGGTGGCCGAACGTACCCTGGAGCTGTCGCGGGTCAATCAACAACTGCAATTGCAGCTGAACGAAAACCGCTCCCTGGCCGAACGGGACGCGCTGACACGCATTGCCAACCGTTATCGCCTGGAAAAAGTCCTGCTGGAAGAGTGTGATCGCGCTGAACGCTTCCGCCTGCCCCTGGCGCTGGTGGCGATGGATATCGATGATTTCAAGCCGATCAATGACCGCCACGGCCACGGCGTCGGCGACCAGACGCTGATACGCGTGGTCGAAAGCCTGGAAACCTGCATACGCACCAGCGACTTGCTGGCCCGATGGGGTGGCGATGAATTTATGGTCGTACTGCCCAAAAGCACCCTGGAGATGGCGAAGGAACTGGCCGAAAGGATTCGCCATACAGTCAAGCAAACGCCCACCGTAGGCGGCTTCAACGTCACCCTGAGCATGGGTGTGGTAGAGCGGCGCATGGGTGAGTCACCGGCCGCCCTGATGGCGCGGGCCGATCAAGCGCTGTATCGGTCAAAGGCGGCGGGCAAGGATGGGGTTTCGGAGTAATGCAGGCAACCGCTCCTTCCGATTTGGAATGACCCGGCGACTTTATTTCGTTTGCGGCAAGACCCAGCGCACGGCTTAGATAAAACACGCCCGCCCTTGCCGAGTCCCGTATTCATGAGCCACGCCACCATCAGCCAATCCATTTCCATCGTTCATCCCATCAGCCTCTGCCACGGTAAAAACGCCGAAGTCTGGGATACGGTGGGCAAGCGCTATATCGATTTTGTCGGCGGCATCGGCGTACTCAACCTGGGCCATTGCCACCCGGCTGTGGTTACGGCGATTCGCGAGCAAGCGACCAAGCTCACTCACTACGCGTTCAACGCCGCACCACATACACCCTACATAGAGCTGATGGAACGCCTGACTGCGTTTATTCCGGTGGGCTACCCGGTCAGCGGCATGCTCACCAACAGCGGCGCGGAGGCCGCGGAAAACGCCTTGAAGATCGTGCGTGGCGCCACCGGGCGCACGGCGGTGATCGCCTTTGACGGCGCTTTCCACGGCCGCACACTGGCGACCCTCAACCTCAATGGCAAGGTGGCGCCCTACAAGCAGAAAGTCGGCGTACTGCCCGGCCCGGTGTACCACCTGCCCTACCCCAGTGCAGACAACGGCGTGACCAGTGCCGAAGCGCTGAAGGCCATGGACCGTCTGTTCAGCGTGGAAATCGACGTCAACGATGTAAGCTGTTTCATTATCGAGCCGGTGCAGGGTGAAGGCGGTTTCCTCGCCCTGGATATCGAGTTCGCCCAGGCCTTGCGCCGGTTCTGCGACGAGCATGGCATCCTGCTGGTCATCGATGAAATCCAGTCAGGGTTTGGTCGCACGGGCCAGCGTTTTGCCTTCTCGCGCCTGGGCATCGAACCGGATCTGTTGCTGCTCGGCAAGAGCATCGCCGGCGGCGTGCCGCTGGGGGCAGTGGTCGGGCGCAAGGCGCTGATGGACAACTTGCCCAAAGGTGGCCTGGGGGGCACGTACTCCGGCAACCCCATCGCCTGTGCGGCGGCGCTGGCCACTCTTGAGGTGATGACCGATGAGCATCTGCAGGCGTGGGGATCACAACAGGAAGCAGCGATTGTCAGCCGCTATGACAGCTGGCGCTCGCGACAACTGTCACCCTACCTGGGTCGCCTTACCGGTGTCGGCGCCATGCGCGGCATTGAGCTGGCCCATGCCGACGGCACGCCCGCGCCCAAGCAACTGACCCAATTGCTGGGCCTGGCGCGGGAGGCCGGCTTGCTGCTGATGCCCAGCGGCAAGGCGCGACACATCGTGCGCTTGCTGGCACCGTTGACCATTGAGCCGGTGGTGCTGGAGGAGGGCCTGGATATTCTCCAGGCCTGTCTCGCACGACTGGATGAATAGCACGCATGCCAAGGCAGGGCCCGGATGGTAGTACAGGCATTAATGCGCCGCTATCGGCACTGAAAGTATTCACCCGCCCGAACCTGCCTTGACCTGATCCCTCTGCCCGCCGAAAATGCCCGACGTTTTTGTCTCCCCCGCTTACTACGCAGTGAAATTTTAATGTCCGATTCCTACACCGCAGAATCCGCCGAAGAATCCGTAGTCGCCTTGCAATCCAAAGCCGAATACGAAAACGCCATCAATCTTTCACAACATGTGCCAGCGGCCAAGATCATCAGCGAGATGGTGCTGGACGCGTTTCACACCTCCAAGGAGAGCGATCAGATCCGCGAGTTGCGCGTTGCCATCCGCCAGGCCCACGACGCCTTCGACGATGACAAAGCCTATGACCTGATGGGCCAGCTCAAGCAGTTGAAAGACGCCGAAGCCGCCGATAACGCCGCCCTGGAAAACCTGAGCAGCCAGTTCTCCATCAGCCGCATTCTGTCCTGCTTCAAAGACGACCCAGAGTTCCAGGAACTGGTGTACGGGCTGGCCCTCAAAGTGTTGAACCAGTCGCACCAGGCCATCAGCAACCCGAGCGCTGGCAAGGGCAAGGCCGCGCGCGCCAAGAAAGACACCGAAGTGTTTGTGATCAGCAAGGATGGCATCAGCGTCACCCTGCCGCTGCGCACGCCGCGCTCCAAGCTCAATGTGGACCGCGAAGCACTGGAGTTCCTGGGCTTTACCTTTGTGGGTGAAGGCAGCGAGGCGGAGCTGGCGAGTGAAACCTTCATCGACAACAGCGGCGCGCAGCAGCCGGTCACGCGCAAGAGCATCGTCACCGCACTGCAACAGCAAAGCGCCTTTGACGGCTATACCATCGCCGCCCAGTAACACGATGTGCAGCAGACATCGAGCAAGCGCCGCAGGTCGTCGGGCAGCATCGGTCGGGTTTTATCGGGGAGGGCATTTCGTCGCACAGCTGTCGTCCTTGATCATTCAACCCGCGCGAAAACGAAGCAGGCCCGGCAGGCCCGTCCAGGCTTGGTGTAACAGACCTGGTGCCTAGCCCCGGACTATCTGCGCCGCGAAGACCTGGCGAAAGCGTTCCATTTCCGGCTGGTTACCCACCGTCACCCGCACCCATTGCGGCCAGTTCTGCCACACCCGCCCGACCAGTACATTCTGGGCCGCCAGCCGCTCGACCACCTGTTCTGCCGGTTGCTTCACGTCAATCATGAAGCAATTGCTCTGGGAGGCCGTGCAGGCAAAACCCCGGTCCTTGAGCCATGTGATCGTCTCATCGCGCAACCTGGCATTGAGCGCTTTGCGTTGGCCCACCAGTTGGGCTTGTTCCAGGCTGGCAGTCGCACCCAACAAGCTGGCGCCAGCCGGGACGTTGTCGCCGCCGAACACGGCCAGCCGCTCCAACAGTGCCGGATGACCGATTGCCAGGCCCAGGCGTGCGCCGGCCATACCATAGATTTTCGAGAACGTGCGCAGCACCAGCAGGTCATCGTGGTCGTTGGTCCAACTCACGCAGCTGGGGGCGTCGCAGAAATCGATGTAGGCTTCGTCTACCACCAGCACACTGCCCTTGGGTTTGTTCACCAGGGCTTGGCGGATAGCTTCAGTCGGGGTCAGGGTGCCGGTCGGGTTGTTGGGGTTGCACAGGTACAGCATGCCAGCTTGCGGGTCGGCCTTGAGCATGGCCTGCACATCATGGGCATGCTGCGTGTCGAGGTCCACTTCATGCACAGGCGCTTTGTTTGACTCGGCCGCCTGGCGCGGGACTTCGTAGGACGGTGTCGCCATCACCAGGCCTTGGTTTTGACTTGTGAACGCCAGCACCGCATAACGCAGGGCGGCCATCGAGCCGGCAAATATCGCGACGTTTTCTTCAGCAATCCCCTGTTGCCGGGCAAACAGCTCGGCCAGTGCGTACATGTGCGGGTAAGGATAGCGTCCGGACATTGCAATCGCCCGCTGCATCGCCGCACGAGCTGCGTCTGAGGGGCCGTAAGGGCTTTCGTTGTAGTTGAGCAGCACCTTGTCAGAGGTCGTCGGCGGCGGGCTGGCGAGCGCCCAATCCAGATGCCCCAGCACGGGCAAGGCGGCTCCCAGGGCGAGAAGTGACCGACGACTGACACTGACCATAGTTACTACTCCTTGTAGAGGGCGCGAGGGATCGCACGAGGTCGTACACAAGAGTATGACGAGATAACCGTTGCCTGATTTAGCGTCACGCCGTATCCGTGCACTCAGCACTTTCTTGTTATGCCGGGCCCATGCAACACTTCCATTGCCGCGAACCTGAAAGGACAGGTTCAGCCGGACATGGACTGACGACTAAATGGAAGTGGTGAGCACTTGATACACAGACGGGAAAAAACCGAGCACTTGAAGAGCAACATCAAGTACTTGATCAAGAGCCGTGGCGAAACCCAGCTTTCGTTAAGCAACGCCGCCGGGCTGACCAGGACCACCATCTACAACATCCTGGGAGGCAAGGTCCTCAACGTACAGCAGTCGACCATTCGCAAGATCTCTGACTTCTTCGGCGTCTCATATGAGGAAATCGAGACCATCAATTTTGAAGCCAAGGAAATCATCGAGAACAATGTCTCGCCGCTGGGCAATATGAATCCGGCAGCGGTGCCGGTGCTCAAGGAAAGCCTGCTCATGCAAAACCTGGGCAAGCGCGTGGGCGAATTGGCCACGCTTTACCCGCTGACCTACTACTTCGGCACGTCCTGCAACTTGATCGGCGTGCGCCTGGAACATGCGATTCCCGGCATCAATGAGGTGGGCGACTTGTTGATCGTACAGAAAGGTTCATCGAGCGACGATAAAGAGAAACTGGTGTACGACCGCGCGACCAAAAAGCTGTTTATCACCCTGGAGCCCTGTGCCAGTTCAGACCGTTTATGTGTCATCGGCGATATTCTTGAGGAACGCTTCAATGACCACGCATGAAGGGGCCGTTGAAAACAGCAGGTACAAATTGCTGGGCTTGAAAATGACAAGCGCCTGGCGGTGATCATGGCGCTTGCCACGGGCAAGGTCATCAAGATCAAACTGAGTGAAGTGCTCAACAGCGAGATCATGGATGACTTCAATAGAATGGAAGTCAAGAACGTCTACAAGAAATTCTATGCCCAGGGCGGCACACTCACCGCCTACGATATAAACGATCGCAATGAAAACTCCTGGATGATCTACATCATCCTGAACTTGCTGCTGTTCACGTTTTATATCTTCACCAGCATTGCCGCGACCAAGCCGATCTACCTGGAGTCCATGGGCATCATCGTGACGCCGGGCACGTTCCTGTACCCGCTGACCTTTTTGATCGTGGACCTGCTGAACGAGAATTTCGGCTTGCGCCTGGCGCGACGGGCGATCCTGTTTGCGTTTGCCAGCAACGCGATGATCATCATCCTGCTGTATGGCTCGACCTTCCTGCCGGGGCTGCCAGGTTGGAAACTGGACGGGCCGTATACCGACGTAATCCTGCAGGTGTCGTCGGTGCTGGTGGCCTCTTCGGTGTCGTTCCTGGTATCGGAGAATATAAACTCTTACCTGCTGTGCAAGATCAAGGAGCTGACCAACTCCAAATACCTGTACCTGCGGATTTTCCTCAGTACATTCTTTGCGGTCATTATCGACAGCTTCCTGTTTTGCTTTATTGCCTTCTACGGCGCCATGCAAACCAGCGACATCCTGGGCATGATTTATGTGCAGATCGCGATCAAAGTCGGCTTTGCGTTCTTCAATATCCTGCCTGCGTATGGGGCGCGCTCGTTGTTCAAGCGCTACCTGACCAGCAGCACAGCATGAAGCGTTTGAGCTGACAGATACCTGGGTGGGAGGGGGCTTGCCCCCGATAGCGGCGTATCAGTCGATGCATTCAGTGACTGACACGCCCTCATCGGGAGCAAGCCCCCGCCCACATTTTGCTCCATACATCAGGTGGATCACATCAGTTGCAATTTGTGCTTCAGGCTCTGCATGACATCCGCCTTGTTCTGCAGATACTCATTCAAGCCCCGCGCACGCAGGTTGCACGCGTCGCAATTACCGCAGCCTGTGCCGATGATGCCGTTGTAGCAGGTCAGCGTCTGCTCGCGCACCAGCTCCAGCTGGTCGTGGTAATCGGCCAGCGCCCAGGTCTCGGCCTTGTTCAGCCACATCAGCGGGGTATCGAGGCGCACATCGTATTCCATCCCCAACTTCAGCGCCTGGTTCAGCGCTTTGACGAACTCATCCCGGCAGTCGGGGTAGCCCGAGAAGTCGGTTTCGCACACGCCGGTAATGACAGCTTCGGCCTTCACCTGGTAGGCGTAGATCGCCGCCAGGGTCAGGAACAGGATATTGCGACCCGGCACAAAAGTGCTTGGCAGGCTTTCGCCCGAGCTGCTCACGGTCGGCACGGGAATGTTGTCACGGGTCAGGCTGCTGATGGCCAGCTCATTGAGCAAAGACACATCCATTACTTTGTGGACCGTGGCTCCCAGTTGCTTGGCAAGCGTGCGGGCCACTTCGATTTCCGCCACATGGCGCTGGCCATAATCAAAGGTAATGCAGTGCACTTCGTCATACAGCGGCAGTGCCTGGATCAGGCAGGTCGTCGAATCCTGCCCGCCGCTGAATACCATAACGGCTTTTTTACTCATTGCTTTGCTTCCTGCATCCGTAGAATTGGGGAATAGTTTAAAGGGCATGTCATAAAAAACCCCGCGCTTCTTGCGAAGGCGGGGCTTTTTATTGCTTACACCACTCAGTGGGCGTAGGTCAGCAACAGCTCTTTCGGCACTTGGAAATCCAGGGACATCATCACGCTGAGCGCGGTGATGGTGAAGATCGAGAACACGAACAGCTTGCGCGCCCAGACGGTGTCATCCACCGCCTTGTAGCCGGTCCAGGCCATGTACAACCAGTACATGCCCATGGCGGCGGCCACGGCCAGATAGCTCATGCCGGCGTAGCCACTGAAGGTCAACATCAAGGTCGCCACGAGGAAGGCCAGGATGTAGAGCAGGATGTGTTTCTTGGCCACCTGGATGCCACGCTTGACCGGCAATACCGGAATCGACGCAGCCAGGTAGTCATTGAAGCGGAAAATCGCGATGGCGTAGGAATGCGGCATCTGCCACAGGCTGAACATCACCAGCAGCACCAGCGCGGCCATGTCGAAGCTATTGGTTACAGCCACATAACCAATCACCGGCGGCATCGCACCCGACAGGCTGCCCACCAGCGTACCGTGTACCGACTTACGCTTGAGGTACAGGCTGTAGAGGCCGACGTAGATGACAAAACCGATCACGGCAAACAGCGCCGCCAACGGGTTGGCCACCTTGTACAACAGCACCACACCGGCAACACCCAGGACGGTCGCAAAGATCAGTGCCAGTTTCAGGGAGATAAGGCCCTGGACCAGCACGCGATTCTTGGTGCGCTCCATCTTGATATCGATGTCACGGTCGATGCAGTTGTTGAACACGCAACCGGAAGCAACCACCAGGGACGTACCGATCATTGCAGCCAGGAAGATGGCCAGATCGACATGTCCCTTGGAGGCCAGGAAGAAACCGCCCGCCACAGAAAGCACGTTACCGAAAATGATCCCCGGTTTGGTGATTTGGATAAAGTGCTTAAGCGACATCGGGTCTTACCTCACTTCGCCATCATGAACGTATGGATGCTGAACATGATCCATATCGACAGGCCAACCAGCAGCAGGATTACTAAGCCTGCGAACACGAACGCAATCACGTTATCGCGTTGCTCCTTGGAACGATCCAGGTGCAGGAAGTACACCAGGTGAACCAGCACCTGAATCACCGCGAACGCCAATACGATCATCAAGGTGATCGACTTCGGCAGGGTCGGGTACATCACCAGACCGAACGGGATGAGCGTCAGGATTACCGACAGGATGAAGCCGATAGCGTAGGACTTAACGCTGCCGTGGCTCGCATCATGGCTGTCATGGTCATGGGAGTGTGCATTAGCCATTACAGAGTCCCCATCAGGTAAACAACGGTGAAGACGCAGATCCAGACCACGTCCAGGAAGTGCCAGAACAGGCTCAGGCAGCTCAGGCGAGTCTTGTTGGTGTTGGTCAGGCCGTGCTTATTGACCTGATACATCATCACCGCCATCCACAGCAGGCCGGCCGTTACGTGCAGACCGTGGGTGCCGACCAGCGTGAAGAACGCCGACAGGAAGCCGGAACGGTGCGGGCCGTAGCCTTCGGAGATCAGCAGGTGGAACTCGTTGATCTCCATGCCGATGAAGCCCAGGCCGAACAGGAAGGTCAGTGCCAGCCAGCTCAGTACGCCCTTCTTGTTGCCCTTGTAGAAGGCCAACATGGCGAAGCCGTAGGTGATCGAACTGAACAACAGCAAGGCAGTTTCGCCGAGCACGTAAGGCAGTTCGAAGATGTCGTGGCCCGACGGGCCACCCGCTACGTTGTTTACCAGTACCGCGTACACCGCGAAGATCGACGCAAACAAGATGCAGTCGGTCATCAGGTAGAGCCAGAAACCGAAGACGGTCATTGGCCCCGAGTCGTGGTGATGGTCATCGTGCCCATGGTCATCGACATGGGCGTGTCCAGCATTGGTCACTAAGTTCGACATGGTTTAAGCCTGTTCCAACGAGGTTTCTACACGGTTGGCCGGAATCTTCTTCTCGGCTACCAGGCGAGCGTGCTGCTCGGCTTCGATGCGTTCGATCGTTTCGACCGGCACCATGTAGCCTTGATCATCACGGGCAGCGTGAATGATGAAGTAACCGATAGTGCCCACCAGGCTCGCGATTGCCAGCCACCAGATGTGCCAGATCATCGCGAAACCGAACACGGTCAACAGCGCACCCATCACCACGCCAGTGGCGGTGTTGCTTGGCATGTGGATCGGTTCGTAGTGCTTGGGCTTCTGGTACGCAGTACCGTCTTCCTTGGCTTCGGTGAACGCATCAATGGTGTTCGCAGTCGGGATCACGGCGAAGTTGTAGAACGGTGGTGGCGACGAGGTCGACCATTCCAGGGTATGGCCGTTCCATGGGTCGCCGGATTCGCAAGCGTTCTGCTTACGGTCACGGACGCTCACGTACAGCTGGATCAACTGGCAGGCGATACCCACGGCGATCATCACCGCACCGAACATGGCAACGTACAGGTACGGTACCCACTCAGGGTTGGTGGTGGCGTTCAGACGACGGGTCATGCCCATGAAGCCCAGTGCATAGAGCGGCATGAACGCGACGAAGAAGCCCGAGATCCAGAACCAGAATGCAGCCTTGCCCCAGCCTTCGTGCAGCTTGAAGCCGAACGCTTTCGGGAAGTAGAAGCTGAAGCCAGCGATGTAGCCGAATACCGCACCACCGATGATCACGTTGTGGAAGTGCGCGATCACGAACAGGCTGTTGTGCAGGACGAAGTCAGCACCCGGGATGGCCAGCAGTACGCCGGTCATGCCGCCGATGGCGAAGGTCACCATGAAGCCCAGGGTCCACAGGACCTGGCTGGTCATGCGCAGACGACCGTGGTAGATGGTGAACAGCCAGTTAAATAGCTTCACCCCCGTCGGGATCGAAATCAGCATCGTTGCCAGGCCGAAGAAGGCGTTGACGCTGGCCCCCGAGCCCATGGTGAAGAAGTGGTGCAGCCAGACCATGAAGCCCAGTACGGAGATTGCGCCCGATGCGTAGACCATCGAGTGGTGACCGAACAGGCGCTTGCCGGTAAAGGTCGAGATCACTTCGGAGAAGATACCGAACGCTGGCAGGATCAGGATGTACACCTCAGGGTGACCCCATGCCCAGAACAGGTTCACGTACATCATTGGATTGCCACCAAGTTCATTGGTGAAAATGTGGAAATCCAGGTAACGGTCAAGCGACAGCAGCGCCATGGTAGCGGCCAGGATCGGGAACGAAGCCACGATCAGTACGTTTGCCCAGGTGCAGGTCCAGGTGAAGATCGGCATGTCCATCAGTTTCATGCCAGGGGCGCGCATTTTCAGGACGGTGGCCAGGAAGTTGACCCCCGTCAATGTCGTCCCTAGTCCTGATAACTGTAGCGCCCAGATGTAGTAGTCCACACCCACGCCAGGGCTGTACTGAATGCCCGACAATGGCGGATACGCAACCCAACCGGTCTTGGCGAATTCGCCGACGCCCAGGGACACGTTGATCAGCACCACGCCGGACACCAGCAGCCAGAAGCTCAGGGAGTTCAGGAACGGGTAGGCAACGTCACGTGCACCGATCTGCAGCGGCACCGCAAGGTTCATCAGGCCGGTGAAGAAAGGCATCGCCATGAAGATGATCATGATCACACCGTGGGCGGTGAAGATCTGGTCATAGTGCTCAGGCGGCAAGTAGCCAGGCGAACCCTCGGTGGCCATGGCCAACTGGGTACGCATCATGATGGCGTCGGCAAAACCACGCAGCAGCATGACCATGGCAACGATGATGTACATCACGCCGATTTTCTTGTGGTCGACCGAGGTCAGCCACTCGGTCCACAGGTAGGTCCACTTCTTGAAGTAGGTGATACCTGCAAACAGTGCCAGACCACCCAGCGCGATCATGGCGATAGTCACCATTACGATCGGCTCGTGGAATGGGACCGCGTCCCAACTTAATTTACCAAACATCGTTTACTCCTCTGCCCCAGCAGTTGAATGCGCGCCTGTATCAGAACCTTCAACCGCGGCCACTTCTTTCTTCTCGTGCTTGACCGGCTTGCCTGGCTTCATACCTTCGTACTTGTCGACGATTTTCTGAAACAGGTTCGGCTCGTACGCGGAGTACAGGGCGACTGGGTTGTTCTGGCTTGGTTTGGTCAGGGCGTCGTATTCAGCTTGATCAAGCTGTTTAGGTGCGGCCTTGACTTCGGCTACCCAGGCGTTGAAATCGTCCTGGCTCGTCGAGATCGCTTTGAATTTCATGCCGGTGAAGCCAGCGCCGCTGTAGTTAGCGGAGATGCCTTCCATTTCAGCTTTTTCGTTGGCGATCAGGTGCAGGCGGGTCTGCATGCCTGCCATCGCGTAGATCTGGCCGCCCAGTGCAGGGATGAAGAACGAGTTCATCACGGCGTCGGAGGTGATCCGGAAGTTAAGCGGGGTGTTCTCCGGGAACTGGATCTCGTTGACAGTGGCGATACCCAGGTCCGGGTAGATGAACAGCCACTTCCAGTCCAGCGCGACCACTTCGATGTTGATCGGCTTGACGTCGGATTCAAGCGGACGGTACGGGTCCAGCTCGTGGGTCGACTTATAGGTGATGTAACCCAGGGCGATGATGATGAGGATCGGTACCAGCCACACCGCAATTTCGATCTTGGTGGAGTGCGACCACTTAGGCGCGTAGGTCGCCTTGGTGTTCGACGCGCGGTATTTCCAGGCGAAGGCGAACGTCATGATGATCACAGGCACCACGACCAACAGCATCAGCAGGGTGGCAGTGATGATCAGGTTTCGTTGATCCAGACCGATCTGTCCTTTCGGGTCCATCAAGGTCCACTTGCAGCCTCCCAGCATTAACATCATGCCAAGCAGCGGCAAAAAGCCTAGTAATCGGGGGTACCTGTTTTTACTCATCTCACGACCTCTAAAGCAGCTTGCGCAATGCAGTTGGGTTTTGATCGCCAACACTTCACCCTGCCAAGGGTTGGCATTTCTCTTCGATTGAATAAGAGCCTGCCCGACACGTCATGGCTGTACGTTGCACGGACCTGCAGTGAGTTCTTATTCGATTTCGTGGCTAAAGGCCTTGTTACAGACCAATTCCATTTGGTGCGGATAGTTGAAAGGCTGCCGGAACCTGGGGTCGCACAGAGCCTTCCTTCTGCTCCTCGACCGCTCCAATGCTCAAAGATTGAACAGCACCGGACATTCAGTGCGGGCGATTGTAGTTAGCTAGCGATGTATAAACCATGTCTTATAAAGAAATAATTTTTATCGATTCCAGCAACAATCCTTCACCAAACTTGCAAAGATTCGCGATCTTATCGCGTTCGATTCTCAACAAAAACCACAAAAATTGCCCTGTTATTGGGCAGATTGCCACTTCCTTTACAGCCTGTAAGGGCATGCCGAAGCTATCCAAGTCCCCATAAAACAAGGCATTCATAGATCCATCGAGCGCTCGGACCACAGGTGCGGCGCGGCGCCGCTCGCACCACGAACTGACAGCACAATTTGTGCACAGGGTGCAAATTTAAGCGCCGATTTCATGGGTCAGAAACGTCCTGCGACAGCGTCCGTGTGACAACATGTCGCACACCGTGCGCACCTTAAGTTGCTCCTCGTCACGGCGCTTTCACAAATCCCTACAAACAAAAACGCTCCGGCCTTCACAAGAAGGGCGGAGCGTTTTAATGGAGCGAAGGCTCAGGCTTTGGGATGACGATTGCGATAGATGCACAGTGGCACCAGGATCACCGTCAGCACGAACGCCACCAGCGCCCATTGGGCCAGGGACAGGCCGAGGACCGGCGGGTAGGGGGTGCTGCAAAAGCCATCGACCTGGAAGCCCAGGGGGAACACCTTGGCCAGGGGCAGGTCATCGACGATCGGCTGCAACACATCGATGCCGCAGCTGACCTGGGGGAAGAACTGGGTGTACACGTGATGACCGGCCGCAGCCACGCCACCCAGGGCGCTGAGCACGACCAGCCCTTCGAAGACCGTGACCGCCCCTTTGGTGCGCATGGCCGCCCCGATGAACGCGAAGAGTGCGATCAGCAGCAAGGCGTAGCGTTGCAGAATACACAGCGGGCATGGTGCTTCGCCCAGCACCACCTGCATGTACAGCGCCCCGCCAATCAGCGCCAGGCAGATGATGCCCAGCAACACCAGAAAGCGCCGCTCCCTGCCCAAACGCATGTCGTCAATCATCCCCGTCTTTCCCTTTGCCTGATTATGGTTGTGCCTGATGGCAACAAGTTTACACACAGGCAGTGGTTAAAACAGAGAGGGGTTAACAGCGGATTAATCGTGGCAAATGTAGTGATTGTGCGGACGCCATCGCGGGCAAGCCCGGCTCCCACATTGGAATGCAATCCTCTGTGGGAGCCGGGCTTGCCCGCGATGATGCCGACACGGTCATTTGGCCAAAGTCTATTCCAGCGCCGCAGCCGGGCCGAAGAACTCATAGCGCGCCTGCTTCTCCGGTACGCCCAGCGCCTTCAGGTGCCGCTTGATTGCCGCCATGAACCCCTTGGGCCCCAGGAAGTACGCATCGACATCCCGCTGCTCAGGCAACCAGGCCTCCAACTGCTCCTGGTTCAGCATTCCAACCTTGTCCGCCGCCGGGCTGATACCGTCATCCTCGGCATAGCAGTAGAAACGCTTGAGCTGCGGATGCCGGGCCGCCAGGCTGTCTACCCAGTCACGGAACGCATGCACCCCGCCATTACGGGCGCAGTGGATAAAATGCACCGGGCGCTGGGTCGCCAGGGCCGCTTCGAGCATTGGCAGGGTTGGGGTGATACCCACCCCGCCGCTGATCAGCACCAGCGGTTTATCACTGGCGGCCAGGGTGAACTCGCCCGACGGTGGAAACAGGTCGATGGTGGCACCGACGTGCATCTGGTCATGCAGGTAGTTGGACACCCGCCCACCGGCTTCGCGCTTGACGCTGATGCGGTACATGCCGTTATCGGTGAGGGCCGACAGGGAATAGTTGCGACGCACTTCTTCGCCATCAAGCACCAGTTTCAGGCCGATGTACTGGCCAGGTGTGGCAGCCAGGATCGGGCCGTTATCCACCGGGGCGAAGTAGAACGAGGTGATCTCGTCGCTCTCGTCCACGCGCTTGACCAAAAGGAACGGCCGCGCACCGCGCCAGCCGCCGGGCGCCTGGGCTTTTTCATCGTAGATGGCCGCTTCGGCGCCGATCAGGATGTCCGCCAGCTGGCCGTAGGCCGCACCCCAGGCACTCATTACCTCTGGGGTGGCAATTTCGCTGCCCAGCACTTCGGAAATAGCCCGCAGCAGGCAGGCACCGACGATGGGGTAATGCTCGGGCAGGATCTGCAAGGCCACGTGCTTGTTGATGATCTTGGCCACCAGATCGCCCAATTGGTCCAACTGGTCAATATGGCGCGCGTACATCAGCACCCCATTGGCCAGGGCACGGGGCTGATCGCCGCTGGCCTGGTGAGCCTGGTTGAACAGCGGGCGCACTTCGGGGTACTCGGAGAGCATCATGCGGTAGAAATGGGTAATCAGCGCTTCGCCGCCGCTTTCCAGCAGGGGCACGGTGGATTTGACGATGGCACGGTCTTGGGCACTAAGCATGGGAGACTCCTAGGTCTTTTTACTCATTACCTTTAGGTAGTCAGTATTCGTGCCAATTAAAAAATCCATGTTTTTCAATGAGTTAAATATCGTCTAGTCAATATGACTTCGTACACTCTATAGTCATAAAGACTACAAGGAGTCAGTATGACTGCACAACCGTTGCTCACCACCCTGCTGCCGCTGGTGGCCGATTTGTCTCGGGAATTGCCCGAAGGCGAGCGTTACCGACGCCTGCTACAAGCCATGCGCGCCCTGCTGCCCTGTGACGCCGCCGCGTTGCTGCGGCTGGACGGTGAGTGGCTGGTGCCGCTGGCCGTGGATGGCTTGAGCCCTGACACCCTGGGCCGACGCTTCAAAATCAGCGAACATCCACGCTTCGAGGTACTGCTGAGCAGCCCCGGCCCCACCCGTTTCGACAGCGACAGCCAATTACCTGACCCCTATGACGGCCTGGTCGCCGGTTTGCACGGGCACCTGGAGGTTCACGACTGCATGGGCTGCCCACTGTTTGTCGACGACCGGCCCTGGGGCCTGCTGACCCTGGATGCCCTCGACACAGAACGCTTTGAACGGGTCGAACTGGACGCCCTGCAAGCCTTCGCCAGCCTCGCCGCGGCCACGGTCAATGTGGCGCAGCGCATCGAACGCCTGGCGTTGCGGGCTGAGGACGAGCACCAACGCGCCGAGATCTATCGCCAGGCCAGCGGCCAGCAGCACAAGGAAATGATCGGCCAGAGCAAGACGCATAAACGACTGGTTGAGGAAATCAAACTGGTGGGTGGCAGTGACCTGACCGTGCTGATCACCGGCGAAACCGGGGTCGGCAAGGAGCTGGTGGCCCAGGCGATCCACGCGGCGTCATCCCGCGCCGACAAACCGTTGATTAGTCTCAATTGCGCCGCCCTGCCCGAGACCCTGGTGGAAAGCGAGCTGTTCGGCCATGTGCGCGGCGCCTTTACCGGGGCGCTGAACGAGCGGCGGGGCAAGTTCGAACTGGCCAATGGCGGCACCTTGTTCCTCGATGAAGTGGGCGAATTGTCGTTGACCGTGCAGGCCAAGCTGCTGCGTGTGCTGCAAAGCGGCCAGTTGCAGCGCCTGGGCTCGGACAAGGAGCATCAGGTGGATGTGCGCCTGATCGCCGCGACCAACCGCGACCTCGCCGAAGAAGTGCGCAATGGCCGCTACCGGGCGGACTTCTACCACCGTTTAAGTGTGTACCCGCTGCAAGTACCAGCCCTGCGGGAGCGCGGGCGTGATGTGCTGCTATTGGCGGGGTTCTTCCTCGAACAGAACCGTTCGCGCATGGGCCTGGGCAGTTTGCGCCTGACCAATGATGCCCAGGCGGCCCTAATGACCTACAACTGGCCCGGCAATGTGCGCGAGCTGGAGCACTTGATCGGACGCAGCGCGTTGAAAGCCCTGGGCAATTGCCGCGAGCGCCCGAAGATTCTCAGCCTGAGCGCCCTGGACCTGGACTTGCCCGATGTCAGTGCAGCGGTGACTGAAGCACCGGCCGAAGCGGCGCCCATCGCCACTGGCGACCTGCGCCAGGCTACCGAACACTACCAGCGCCAGGTCATCAGCACCTGCCTGGAACGTCACCAGCACAACTGGGCCGGCGCCGCCCGGGAACTGGGCCTGGACCGCGCCAACCTTGGGCGCATGGCCAAGCGCCTGGGCCTCAAATAGACCAGGCGACTCAGTAAAGTGTGGGAGGGGCTTGCCCCCTCCCACATTAGATTTGTTTCGCATGAAACGTCGGAGCTACCGGCTTGGGTTTACGAAACACCAACACATTCCCCAACATCACCAACACCAGCCCTGCCAAAGCCGGCGCTGTCCACTGATAGCCCTCGGCAAACGCCGACACATTCAACGCCACCACCGGGAACAACACAGTGCAATACGCGGCTTTCTCCGGGCCCATGCGGCCAACCAGGGTGAGGTAAGCAGTGAAGCCAATGACCGACCCCGGGATCACCAGGTACCACAGGGCGCCGATATATCGTGCACTCCAGTCCATTTGGAACGGAATACCGCGTACCGTGCAATAGGTGGCCAACATCGCCGCGCCATAGGCCATACCCCAGGCGTTGGTGGTCAACGGCTTGAGCCCGGCCTTCTGTTGCAGGCTCGAGAGCATATTGCCCGCCGAGAAACACAGTGTTCCCAGCAGCGCCAAGCCCAGACCCAGCAAGGTCTGCGGGCTGGCGGTATGCCCGGCCAATTCCGGCCAGAACAGAAAGCCCAGGCCCAGCAACCCAAGCGCGCCGCCCATCAACACGTTACGCGCAACCCGCTGGCCGAAAAACACCCGGGCATTCAGAGCGTTCCACAAGGTCGCCGTGGAAAACACCACCGCCACCAAGCCGCTGGGTATCCACTGGCTGGCAGTCAGAAAGCACATGAAGTTGACGCAGAACAGGCACAAACCCTGGGCCAGGCAGATCAGGTGCCCGCGCCTGTTCATCACCTGCAACTTGCCGCTGAGCAGCAACAGCCCGAACAGCACCAGCGCAGCCAAGCCGAAGCGATAAACGATCGACACAGGAATGGCAACCACGCCCAGCTGCCATTTGAGCGCGATCCAGGTGGTGCCCCAGATCAGCACGGTCAGTAAATACAGGAAGAGGTTCATAGCGGGCTCCATCGATTGAGCCACAGTGTCGCCTCCAACCCTTGAAGGGCTCTTGCACATTCTTGCGCTTTTGTCGGGCGGTGGGCTCACAGCACCAGCCGTGGAGCGTAGGATGCAAGGTGTCGGAGAACACACCATGCCAGAGCTGCAATCCCTGCAAGTCTTTCAATCCCTCAACCGTTCGCCCCATGCGCGCCTCGAGGCCTGCGCCGAACTGGGCGATGGCTTGGCTGCAGCCGTGTGGAGCAACCACCATGACGCCCAGGATTATCAGGCGCCCAGCCATCACACCTTGTCGTGCTATATCGGCGGCGGCACCGGCACGTTTCGCCGTGAGCGGCCGGGCACCAAGGGTGGCCCCGACAAGCTGTGCATCCTGCCGGCCGAGCATCAGTCGGCCTGGGTGATCAATGGCGAGATTCGCCTGGCCCATGTGTATTTCAGTCCGGAACAATTTGCCCTCGGCTGCATCACCCTGCTCGACCGCGAAC
The DNA here is from genome assembly GCF_001439685.1 of Pseudomonas libanensis. Taxonomy (GTDB): domain Bacteria; phylum Pseudomonadota; class Gammaproteobacteria; order Pseudomonadales; family Pseudomonadaceae; genus Aquipseudomonas; species Aquipseudomonas libanensis. The sequence goes on along the minus strand of NZ_JYLH01000010.1, from coordinate 74,659 downwards.
CGCGTGCACTGCAATTGCGTGAGGGCACCTTCCTTGAAGATGCCCACCAGGCCCGGCGTTTTCACCAATTGGTCGGCCTTAACTGGCACGAGCCCGGCGAGCGCCTGCTGACCAGCAGCCTGGCCCATGAAATGCTCAGCCATACCCTGCTCAGCCAGGTCGGCGCCCGCCAAGGCTTGCGCCTCAAAGGCGGGCTGGCGGCGCACCAGCGACGGCTGTTGGTGGAATACATCGACCACCACGTCGAAGACCCCATCAGCCTCGGCCAGTTGGCCGCACTGTGTGCCTTGTCGGAATACCATTTCGCACGAATGTTCCGGCAAAGCTTCGGCCTGCCGCCCCATCAATACCTGTTGGCACGGCGCCTGGCGCGGGCGCAGACCTTGCTGCGCAGCAGCGCGTTGCCGATGGGCGAGGTTGCCCTGCTGTGCGGTTTTTCCAGCGCCAGCCATTTCAACCAACGCTTTCGCCAAGCCATGGGCGCCACCCCGAGTGAATACCGCCAGGCCTTCTGCGCCTAGACCATCAAGCCCAGCGTCTTGGCCTTGGCCACCGCCTGGGTGCGTCGCTCCACTCCGAGTTTGCTGTGGATACGCCGTGCGTGGGTCTTGACGGTATGCAGGGAGATATACAGGCGCTCGGCGATTTCCAGGTTGGAATTGCCGAGGGCGATCAACTCCAGCACTTGCAGCTCGCGCTGGCTCAGTGGGTTTTCCACGGCACCGACAGGCGCTGCCTGTGGCTCCAGGCCCAGTTCACTCAATAGCCCGGGTGCGCGCAAACGCAACTCGCGAATGGCCTGCTGCACCTGGCAACGCCCCGCCAGCGCCAACCCCGCCTGCAACGCCCGACGGGCCAAGGCGGGGTCACCGAGTTGCCAGGTCACTTCTCCGAGCACCAGGTGCAGTTCGGTTTCCAGGCAGAGCATGCCGCGCTGCCGGGAGGTGTCGAGCAAGGCATTGAGCCGCGTAATGGGTTGTTCGGCACAGCCCAGCTTGACTTCGGCCAACACCAGCAAATACTCCAGGCGCGGGATCAGCTCCAAGGTGGCCGGTGGTGCCTGCTTGGCGCAAGGTCCACGGAAATGACGCAACACCCGGCGCACCGCTTGCACCGTCAATTCAGCACGCCCCTGCTGCAACCAGAAGTGCCCGCTGACCAATAGCAGCACCGCGCGATACACCGTGTCCGGCACATGGCGCTGCTGCATCAGGCGCTCGGCGTCACGCAGTTGGATAAAGGCTTGGGCGTAGTCGCCCCGATTGGCGGCCAACAGCGCCAGGCCGAGAAAACCATACAGCACGCGCTTGTCCTGGCTCTGCTGGCACATCGTCAAGCCCGCTTCAAAACACTCGGCCGCCAAGCTGTCTTGGCCCTGCCGCAAGGCCAAGTGCCCGCGCCGCAGGACAATACGCCCCACCAACGGCCCAGCCTTGAGGCGTTGGCGGGCCAACATCGCCTGCACCGTCTCCAACAGGCTTTGTGCCCGGTAGGGTGCGCCGCGCTGCTCCAGCAATTGAGCATGATCCAGCTCAAGCAAGGCCTCAAGGACCAGCGAATCATGGGCACGGGCCAGGCACAGGGCTTCGCGGTTCAAGGATTGGGCGACATCCAGCTCACCGCGCAACAAGGCTTGCTGGGTCAGGCCCGACAGGCACATCAAGCGCGACGTCCAGGCACTCTCAGGCAAGGCTTGCAACGCTTCGAGGAAATGCTCGCGGGAGCGTCCGGCATCGCCGCTCAAATGCAGCAGCCAGCCCCATTGGGCCTGCCAGCGCGCCAGCAGATAGCGTTGCCCAGCGGCCGTCGGCTGGGGGGCAAATCGGGCCAGTTGGTCGATACACAACGCCGCCTGCTCGAAGCGCCCGGCAAACAGCAAGGCGGCCGTGACCAACCCCACCAATTGCGCAGACCCCAGCATCAACTCATCGCCGTGCTGCTCATGCAGGCGCAACAGGAGCACCGCGTTTTGCTGACGAAACAAATCTTCGAAACTGAAATGCTGCAATAGGCTTACCGCCAGTTCGTATTCCTCTGCCAGCAGCGCCTGCTCGAAGGCCGCCTGCCAGTCGGTTTCGGCAGTAAACCACTGGCACGCACGTCGGTGCCATGAACGCTTGGTCGGCCAGGGGGCTTCGCGCATCAATCGCGCCAGCGGGGCAAAGACTTGCAGCCAGTCACTGGTGTCTTCCCAAGGCTGGATAAACGCGCCGAGCGCCTGCAACGTGTGCAAATACTGAGCGCCGTCGTCAATGCCGAATAGATGCTCACACAAGCTCTGATTGAAGCGTGGCAGATGGGCCAGCACGCGCCAGGCGTCCACCAATGGCGCCGGCAAGGTATTGAAGAGTTCATGCTGCAGATAATCAAGCAAGGTTTTGTCGGGATGACCGTCGTCCAGCAAGGCAATACGTACCCCGGCACACCAACCGGCGCTGAACTGCATAATGCTGTCGACGCTCTGCCCTGGTGCGAGCAGCGTCTGGATTTCCGCAGCGCTGAATGACAACTCACTGCACTCCAGCAATTCATCGTCGAGCAACAGGCGTGGCCAGTTGCACAACGGCCGTCGCCGCGCACCCAGCCACCAGGTCAGGTGTGGGCTGCTGGCGGTGAGCAAACGGTCAAGCAAGGCGTCCAGTTCGGGCGCCGGCAGACGACAGAAATCATCGAGAAACAGCCACGTGGGGGTTGGCCAACGGCTGAGGTCGAGCAGCAATGTGGCTTCGTCGATAAACCGCAGGCCCAGGTATTGCGCCAGCCGTGCGCAGAAATCCAAGGGGGTGAGCGCCGCACCATTAAGTGGCATCCAGTAGACCAGGCACTCCTTGGGTGCCTGCAATGCACACTCGGCGAGCAGCGCACTCTTGCCACTGCCCCCAGGCGCGCACAACAACTTCACCCGCGCCTGTGCCGCGAGCAGCGGCCCAGCCAGGCGCGGGCGCAACAGGTGGTGAGCGGACAGCCTTGGCATGAGTCCAGGACGGTCCAGGCAGCGGGTCATGGCGGTCATTGCTGCATCCTGCTTTTTTATTGTTATGCAACCGTAGACCCGTGGTTGGTGGTTGTTGAAGAAGTATTCAGCAGGGTGATTAGTGACCATGCACAAACCCGACATCCCAGTGGGCTGTCAGGCCGCCATCGGGGGCAAGCCCCCTCCCCCACTTTGATTGCATTTCACAAAGGTACTAGCGAACGCCTGCCGACCTCAGTGCGGCCGGGGTGTAGTCCGCCGCCTTGGCCGCGAAGCCGAACACGAAGCTGCTCTTCTCCTCGTTCTTCATGCCCAGCGCGATATAGCGCCCCGCGATGAGGTCGTACAGGGTTTCCACGGTGTAGGCCGGCACCTGGTGGTCGTAATAGAACTGCGCATGACCTTCGGCGACGCGCCACAGTTGGCCGCGACCGTCGTAGTGATCCACCAGGGCAACCTGCCAGCTGTCTTCGTCGATGTACATGTGGCGCTTGGCGTAGATGTGCCGCTCGCTGGGCTTGACGGTGCCGACCACTTCCCACACGCGGTGCAGCTCATAACGGGTCAGGTCCTGGTTGATATGCCCGGCCTTGATGATGTCGTCGTACTTGAGCTTCGGCGAGTCGAGTTTGTAGCTGTTGTAGGGGATGTACATTTCCTTCTTGCCCACCAGCTTCCAGTCATAACGGTCGGGGGCGCCGGAGAACATGTCGAAGTTGTCGGTGGTACGCAGGCCGTCGGAGGCTGTGCCCGGGCCGTCATAGGACACCTGCGGCGCCCGCCGCACACGGCGCTGGCCGGCGTTGTAGATCCAGGCCAGGCGCGGCTCCTTCACCTGGTCGAGGGTTTCGTGCACCAGCAGCACATTACCGGCCAGCCGCGCCGGGGCGGTGACCGACTGCTTGAAGTAACTCAACACGTTGGCCGCCTTGGCCTGGTCGATATCCGCGATGGCCTGGGGCACCGCGACTTCTTCTTCGAAGCGGATCGGCGTGTAGCTGCCGTTGGTCTGCGGCGTGGCCTGGGTGATGATGCGGCGCAGGTTGCCACCGTGATAACGGGTGATGTGGTTCCACAGCACCTCCACACCGTTCTTCGGGATCGGGAACGCGTAATAACGGTTGCCGGTAAAGTTTTCCAGGCCGTTGCCGTCATTGATCGCATGCACATTCAGGGCGCTGCGCTTGATCGACTCATAGATGTCCGCCGGCAGGTTGACCGTGCGATGGCTGGGGTAGACCGGAATCTTGTAGGTCTCGGGGTAGCGCTTGAACATCGCCACCTGGCCCTCGGAGAGTTTGTCTTTGTACTTGTCCACGGTGGCGGGCGTGATCACAAACAGCGGTTTTTCATTGGCAAAGGGGTCGGCGAGAAAGCCCTTGCTGTCTACCGCGCCGGCGTTTTTCGGGATGCCGCCGGTCCAGGCCGGGATCGAGCCATCGGCGTTGCCGGCCTTCTCGGCGCCGACCGGGGTCAGGGTGGTGCCGAGCTTGGCGGCTTCTTCGGGCGACACCGCCGCCATTACGTTAGCGGCCAATACACTCAGGGCCATCACTGCAATCATCTTACGCATAGGGTCTTGTCCTTCTTTAAGCCAGATCAGAAGTTCACGCCGAAGCTGAGGGCGAGGAAATCGCGGTCGGTCAGGGTGTTGTAGTCACCGCCAAAAAAGTCGGTGTAGCTCAGGCTGGCGGTGTAGGTGCTGCGATAGTCCGCATCCACGCCGACGCTGATGGCCTTGGCGCCTTTGTTGAATAGGCCGTTGGGGCCGTAGCCAGCCACATCGTGGGACCAGGACAGGTTGGGCTTGAGGTTCACCCCTGCAATGGCGTTGTTGTAGTCCAGGATCGCCCGCGCGCGGTAGCCCCAGGAGGTAGAGGTGACGAAACCGTCAGTGTCGCCCTCGAAACCGTAGGCGCCGTACACCGAGTCGCGGCCGTAACGCAGCTTGCTTTTATCTTCCAGGCCCGCGACGTGCACCACCGCCGCTTCGCCAACCAGCGTCAGGCGTTCGGCGCCCAGCACCTGGTCGAAGAACTGGGTCATGGTGCTTTGAATCTGGGTGATTTCCTTGCGGCGGTAGCCTTTGTTGTCCGCGCCAAACGCGCTGCGGATCGGCGACGCGGTATTGCCGGCAATCGGGTTGACCAGTGCCAGGGTCAGGTCGGTGGTGTTGAGTTGTACCGGTGCATTCGGCCGATAGCTGATCTCGCCGGTCCACGCTGTGCCGGTAGGCAGGGTGGTAGAAAAACTGGCACCGAACAGGCGGATATCTTCCGGGTAATCCAGGTAGTACTGGCCACGGCCGAGCATAGTGCTCTGGGCCAGGGCCGACCCGAAGCCGGGTGGAGCAGCGGCACCAATGGCGCCGATGGTCGCAAGATTGGTATTGGCGGTAATCGTGCCCACGGTCGGAGTACGGCTGTGGTAATTCATGAAGTACAGGCCGTATTCAGTGTCATCACCCAGCCAGCGCAAGGCCGCGCCAAACTGGCCGGAGTCTCGTGCATCACGGTCGGCGGCACGCTGCACCACCACACCTTCGCGGGTCACCACAAAGCCTTGGCCACGTGCCGCTGCTATGGGTTGCAGAGGGGCAATCGCCGGGTTACCCACCGTGTAGTTACCGGTGCAGCCGTCCGCCGCCACATCCCCGCCGAAGAATGTGCCGCAGTTGTCCAGCACGGTCTGGTCCCATTCCAGCTGGTAGAAGCCCTCCACGGTCAGTTGGTTGGTCAGGCTTTGTGACGCAAACAGCATGTTCACCGGGATCAACCCTTCCTTGATCTCGGCCCCTGGGCGGCGAAACGCCGAGACGTCAATGGGGTTGATGCTGTTGATGGAGTTACCGATGAAGGTGCTTTCGCCCCAACTGACCACCTGCTTGCCAGCGCGCACGGTACCGGGCAGGTCGCCCAGGGAATAGTTGTGGTAGACGAAGGCGTCGAGGATCTGCGCGCCGCTGGACTTGGCGCCTTCCTTGCGGTTGTGATCGCTGATCTGCTTGAACTCGCGGTCTTCGTCCTTGAGTTCGAAGTCGTACCAGTATTTGCCACGCACGAACACGCCGGTATCGCCGTATTTAAGTTCGAGGTCGTGCAGGCCCTTGAAGATCTTGGAAAAGGTCTCGCCCTTCTTGAAGTTGAGGCGCCCGTCATCCCCGGTAGACGCCTGGCCGGTGCCACCGTTGACGGTGCTGACCAGGCTTTTGTCGGCATCGCGCATGCCCCAGCTCGCGCCCACCGAGAGCGAAGAGTCGAATTGCCCTTCGATCTCGCCAATATTGAACGAAACAGCCTGTGCCTGGGCACAGCAACCCAACGCAACCGCAGTGGCCAGCGCCTGTGGCGTGAAGATGGCGCGCATTATTGTTTTTGTCATGCGTCTTCCCCGGTGAGTGACAGAAGGCCCCACCCTACTGCCGCCCTTGAGGAGCGATAAGCGCACCAAGGAGGTATTCGTGTTGTCACTCGAAAGGATGAACGGCCCGGCAGAACAGGGCTTGCACAGGGGGCATGCGTTGGACGGATAAGGGGCTATCAGGAGAATCGATGACGGGGGCAATTATTGTCATTTATGTAACAGTCCTTGTCCTGAACTGCTATTACTCATTTTGTTACAACCGATTATTCTTGCCTGGCTTTCAGGGCAAACGGCCCGCTTCCAAGGTTGGGAGAAAAAGCTTATTTACTACAGATTGATCCTTTATTCAGTCTGTTCCCGGTGTTCACTGACGTTGATTTGTCGCTCCTTGATCCAACGTCTTACTTCGGCCGCTGCTATGCAGCGGCCTTTTTTATGCCCGCAATAAAGCGGGGCGTCATCGACGCCCCGTTGGATTCAGTGATTTTCCAGCAATGATCAGAGGCTGAACTTCTGCAAGTTAGCCATCATCTCCTTCAAGGCTTCGATATTATCCCTTGGGTGCGCAGCCCCTTCAAAATCGCAGATCTGCTGCCAATGAGCCGCCACATCATCCGGCGAGAAGCCCGCCTGCGGATCAAACCCCACCCCCAGGCTGCGCTCCCAGCGGGTCTTGCCGATCCAACCGCCACCGACTTCAAACAGCCCCGCGGTTTCCTCGCAGGCCTCGCTGCCCAAGTACACCACCAGCGGGCTGACCAGCTCCGGCTTGAGGCGTTCGAACACTTGCGGCGGGATCAGCCCTTCGGTCATTCGTGTGCCTCCCGTGGGGGCAATGGCGTTGACCAGGATATTGTTCTTGCGCCCTTCCAACGCCAGGGTACGGGTCAAGCCATACAGGCCCAACTTGGCCATGCCGTAGTTGGACTGGCCGAAATTGCCGTAGATGCCCGAGGTGGAGGCGGTGAAGATTACCCGGCCATAACCCTGCTCGCGCAGATGGGGCCAGGCGGCGCGGGTGACTTTGTAGGCGCCTTCGACATGCACTCGGTAGACCAGGTCCCAGTCGCTGTCGTCCATTTTGTGGAAGGTCTTGTCGCGCAGGATCCCGGCATTGTTGACCACCACGTCGACACGGCCGAATGCATCCAGGGCGTTTTGTACGATCTTGTCGCCGTCGGTGACGGAGTCATGGTTGGCTTCAGCAATGCCGCCTGCTGCGCGAATCTCTGCCACCACCCGGTCGGCCGCCGAGGCGTTGGCGCCCTCGCCCTGGGTTGAGCCACCCAGGTCATTAACCAGCACTTTGGCTCCGTGTTTGGCAAACAGCAGCGCATGGGCCCGGCCCAGGCCACCGCCGGCACCGGTGACGATCACGACCTTATCCTGGAACTGCACTGACTCACTCATACCGAACTCCGCTGGCGACAATGGGAATAGCCAGAGTGTCACGCACAGCGCCTTTGGTCACAATAAAGACGGCCGAGGCTGAATGGTGCTCGATAAGGCAGCAGGATGATGCCTTTTCAGGAATAGACCGCACGCGGCGCCGGCTGGCCGAGACAATCACGGAACGCCTGGTAGTTTTTGAGCACCTGCACCGGCGCCTCGATCTGCGGGTAGTGGCCGATATTGGCCAGCAATACCGTGTCGGCGTGGGGCACCAGTTGGTGATAGCGTTCGACCATATGGGCGCCGGAAATGGGATCAACCTCGCCATTGATCACCCGCAACGCTACATCGCCCCGCTGCATGGCGGCTACCCAGCGCTCGCGCAGGCGATGGCGCTGTGGAATGTAGGCGATCAGCTTGTGCAGGATGCGTGGGCCATCATTGCAGCTGATCAGGCTCCAAAAATCATCCAGGGCGCTTTCACTGGGGCGTGTGCGCGGGCCGAAGATCTGGTTGAAACTGCTGGCCAGTGCATTGCGTCCAAAGGCCCGGCCAATCATCCAGCCCAGGGGGCTGAGCAATAACTTTTGCACCAACGTCGACCGATGGGTTTCCGGAAACAGCCCGCCATTGAGAAACACGCAACTGGCCATCTGGAAACGCCCCTCGTAATGCCGGGCCAGTAACTCCTGGGCGACGCTGTCACCGTAGTCATGGGCCAGGACATGCACCGGTTGCTCCACTCGCAGATGGTCAAGCAGCGCCTGTTGCAAGTCGGCTTGTTCCAGCAGGCAATAGTCGTGATTCAGGGGCTTGGCCGAGTCGCCAAAGCCGAGCATGTCGCAGGCAATCACTAGATGGCGCTGGGCCAACGGCTGCCACAGATAATGCCAATCCCAACTGGCAGTGGGGAAACCATGGATCAGCAGCAATGGCTCGCCCTGCCCGGCCACCCAATATCGCAGGGTATGGCCACGAAAGACGAAGTCCTGGCCGCGTTTGCGCCAGGCCCTGAGTGGTATCTCGGCAAGTGGCATCAGCTTTTATACCCGGGGTCCTGGTGGTCCAGTTTGCGCAGCAGCGCCGGCCAGGCCAGCGCACCACCCATACCTTGGGCGCTTTTTGTGACAGCTGCCACCATCGCCTTGGCGCCGGCGAGAATCTGCGGCCCGATGGCAATCAGCTCAGGTGCGCCGTTTTGCGCCAGTACCTGGATCTCGCAGGCGCGCTGGAAGGTGAACATCATCAGGAAGGTATCGGCGATGGTGCCGGCGCAGGTCAGCAGGCCGTGGTTGTGCAGCATCAGGAAATTGTTTTCGCCCAGGTCCGCCTGCAGCCGGGCCTTTTCTTCGTGATTGAGCGCCACGCCTTCATAGGCGTGATAGCCAAGGCTCGACAACACGAACAGCGATTGCTGGCTGATAGGCAACACCCCCTGCTTTTGTGCAGAGACTGCCACGCCCGCAGCGGTGTGGGTATGCAGCACGCACGTCACGTCATGGCGCACTTCGTGGATGGCGCTGTGGATGGTGTAGCCCGCAGGATTGATCTCGTAGGGACTGTCCATCTGTTTTTTGCCGGCCTGGTCGACCTTGACCAGGCTCGAGGCGGTAATCTCGTGGAACATCAGCCCATAGGGGTTGATCAGGAAGTCCTCGGTACCTGGCACCTTGGCAGAAATGTGCGTGAAGATCAGGTCATCCCAACCATGCATCGCCACCAGGCGATAACAGGCCGCCAGGTCGACGCGGGTCTGCCATTCGGCAGCACTGACCTGGGCTTTGACATCCTGTGGCGATAAAGCGGGGGCTAGGCTCACGGCAATGACCTCCTTGGCGCACTTCTTATTGTGTCGAAAGTGAGAGCCAGTCTAGTCAGACGCCGAGGCCGAAGGAGTTGCCTTCGCAGCCAGCTTGATGACTGAGCGAGTCAGCCAACAGAATAGTACAGATTTGTGTCAGGGAAACGCCGTCAATGAAGGCAGGTCTTCACTGACGACGCTGACTGCGATCAACCACGCAGTGCAGTGACGAGCTCGGCCAGCCACGGCTCGGCGTCCGTTTCTGGAGTGACGCTTTCGCTGGCGTCCAGGCGCAGCATCGGTAGCACCTCACGTACGCCCAACTCAGCGAACAATTCGCGCATCTGCTCCCCGCCACCACAGAAAGTATCGCCATAGCTGGCATCGCCCAAGCCAATGACCGCACCGGGCAGGCCGCGCCAGGCAGCGGGCAGTTGATCGCGAATGGTCGAGTACAGGGGTTGCAGATTGTCGGGCAACTCGCCCATGCCGGTGGTCGAGGTCACCGCCAGGAAAGCCCCAGGGCCAAACGCCTGCACGTCGGCCAAAGTAGCGCGAGGGTTATGCCAGGCTTCAAAACCGGCGTCTTTAAGGATTTCTTCGGCATGGCGAGCGACTTCTTCAGCCGTGCCATAGACCGAGCCGGAAAGGATGGCGACTTTCATCAATCTGATCCTGTAGTTGAGTCAAAGCCTGGGATATTAGCAGCCTGTGCCAATATTTCAGTGCGCACCGTGCAACATTCAAGACTTGCCATAAACTTGCAGGATCAAAACAAGCCATGGACCGCTCAATGATTAACGCCAAGCTGCTGCAAATGGTCGTCAATGCTTCCAACGACGGCATCGTCGTTGCCGAACGCGAAGGCAAGGACAAACCGCTGATCTACGTCAACCCGGCCTTCGAACGGCTCACCGGCTATACCCTGGACGAGATCCTGTATCAGGACTGCCGCTTCCTGCAGTCAGGCGACCGCGACCAGCCGGCGCTGATGGCCATTCGTGAAGCCCTCGACAGCGGTGGCTCGTGCCGGGAAACCCTGCGCAATTACCGCAAGGACGGCAGCCACTTCTGGAATGAGCTATCGCTTTCGACGGTGTACAACGAGGCCGACAAGCAGACGTACTTCGTCGGCGTGCAAAAAGACGTCACCCTTCAAGTCAAGGCGCAGCAACGCGTCGCTCAGTTGGAAACCCAATTGGCCGAACTCAAAGCCGAGCTCGCGGCTCTCAAGGCGACGAGTGGAATCAACAAACTGTAAAAGATGCAGCCTTTAGAGCGATAATGGCTTTTTAATGCCTTAGCCTTGAGCCAGATCAATGCAGCGCCACACGCTATTGACGCAGGACGAGCTGGATTTTATCCAGGACATGCAGCACAACCCGCAACTCAACCTGCGGGATGCGTGGTCGAGCCTGACGGTCAATGGCGGAGCGCAGATTCGCGATTTGCTCACCCGGCTTGCCGCTCACGACCAGGTCACCATCCAGGCGCAGTTCGACAACCAGCAACTGACCTTCCCCCTGCATTTGGTGGAAGATGAATTTCATGCCGTGCATTTGCGCCTGGGTGTGCCGAGCATTTTCGAAGACGGGCCGATGATCCGCCCCTGGCGGCTGGCCCTGGAAACACCCGTTGCACTGGAAAACGTCAAGGGCTACTCCAGCGCATTATGGGTGCACGAAGTGTCATTCAAGGGTGTGCTGGTAGAAGTGCGTGGCCGGACCAACCCACCCAAGACCTTTTCCCTGTGGTTCAGCCCTTCCGGCTACGAACGTATCGCGCTGCGCGGTACGTTGGAGCGAGAAACCGCCCGAGGCCTGTTCGCCTATCGCCTGAACCAGAGTGATGCCGGTGAAATCGAGCGCCTGCGCCAGTTCATCCTGCACCAGCACCGCCTGGTCCATCCCCAGGTGCATGCCTGAGGTCAGGTATCCAGGCGACCGCTGAGAAACTGCTGCAAGCGACGCGGCATCACACGGCCGTCGTTGCCCAGGCAACCAATCGACGAGCCCGCCAGGCTTTGTTCGGCCAAGTCCGACCCATCTCCAGCCAACAGCAACGGGCAATTGAGCGTCAACGCCAGGCGATTGAGCCGCGATGGCAGTTCGGCGCCGGGAGCGTGATTGGAAAACAGCACCAAGGCTTGCGGCTGGGTTCTCTCGCAAATCAGCGTCAATTCATCGAGTGGCTGGCCCACTCCCAGAACCTTGACTGCGAGCTTGTCGCTCGACATCAGCAGGCCTGCAACCAGCAGTTCCAGCTCACGGCACTCACCCGCGATGGCCGCCAACAGCACCCTGGGTACCGGCGAGGCACAGGCCATCTGCAGGCAACGCGAGGCGTGCGAGCGCAGGAAGTTGTCGAAGAACAGCCACTCGCTGGCCTGGCCAAAGCGCCCCTGGTGACGCAACAGTTGCTGCCATAGCGGCATCAGAATGTCTTGAAATACGACGGTCGTTGAGTAGACGCTGAATATCTGGCCATACAGCTGGCCCAGCTCATGATCATCAAAGGCGCTGATTGCCAACCTCAGCTGCGCCTGCCACTGGCGCCACTCCAGCTCGGTATCGCTGCGTGACGCCGTGGCGGGCTCGCCAGGCAGTGGGTCACGCGCCAGGATCTTACCCACCTTGCTCACCGCTACGCCACGCTCGATCCAGTCGAGAATGCGATGAACCGTATCGATATCGGTGCTTGAATACAGCCGGTGCCCACTTTCGGTGCGCACGGGCTGGATCAAGCCATAGCGACGCTCCCAGGCACGCAGTGTTACCGGGTTTACACCGGTAAGCCTTGCCACTTCACGAATCGGAAACAGCACCTCGGCGTCAACGTGACTGTCGGGTGTCGCTTCTCGAACAGGAGCAATGATTTCGGACATCAGCGGTCAAAAAATCCATGTGGGCTTGGATCTTATTTAACGCCCATTGAAGCCCATGATTCAAGATCTACGGCGATCCATCCGAAGCTTCTGGCGTATTTCGGCAAAACAGGAATAATCCTTGCCTGTTTTTTACGTCGCTGCATCACCCCGCAGCTTCGTTCGTGCGCCGCTTATCCGGCCCAGCGCACCCGATCACTTGGAGATACACGATGTCTACCTCACCCGTTACCTTGATGGTTGCGCGACGCGTAGCCAAAGGTCGCTACGAAGAATTGATGGCCTGGCTGCGCGAAGGCGAGCAATTGGCCACTGACTTCCCGGGTTACCTGGGTTCCGGCGTTCTGGCTCCCCCGCCCCATGACGATGAATTCCAGATCATCTTCCGCTTCGCCGACGAAAAGACCCTGCACGCCTGGGAGTTTTCCGCCTCACGCAGCGCGTGGCTGAGCCGCGGCAGCGAACTGTTTGCCGACCCATCCGAGTACCGTGTAAGCGGTATTGATGGCTGGTTTGGCGCCGTGGGTGCTCGCCCTCCACGCTGGAAACAGGCAGTGGCGATCTGGCTGGCGTTTTTCCCGGTGTCATTGCTGTTCAACTTCGGCCTGGGGCCGCTGCTCAACGAGTTGGATTTGTTCAGCCGGGTACTGGTCAGCACGGCTGTGCTGACACCGCTGATGGTTTACCTCTTTATCCCGCTGTCGACCCATCTGCTGGCGAACTGGCTACAGCCCTCGCCTCCACGCAAAGTCACCGAAGCCGCCGCTTGAGTACAGGGGGCCGGGGCGCTGGTATAGTTTGAGCCTGCCAGCGACTTGAGCCTCCCATGATTGCAACCAACGCCCCGATCCTGATCACCGGTGCCGGCCAACGGGTCGGCCTGCATTGCGCCGAGCGCCTGCTGGATGATGGCCAATCGGTGATTTTCAGCTACCGCAGCGAACGCCCCGGCGTGCAGGCCCTGCGTGATCGGGGTGCCATCGGTGTGTTCGCCGACTTCTCCAGCGAAGCCGGGATTCTTGCCTTTATTGCCGAACTGCACACCCACACCCAAAGCCTGCGCGCGATCATCCACAACGCGTCGGCCTGGGTCGCCGAAACCCCAGGCGACGAAAGCCGCGCCTTTATCGACATGTTCAGCGTGCATATGCTTGCGCCGTACCTGATCAACCTGCATTGTTCACCCTTGCTGCAACGCTCGACACCTGCCGACATCGTGCATATCAGCGATGATGTGGTGCGTAAGGGCAGTCGCCAGCACATTGCCTACTGCGCCACCAAGGCCGGGCTCGACAGCCTCACGTTGTCATTTGCCGCGCAGTTCGCACCGCTGATCAAGGTCAACGGCATCGCCCCGGCGATGGTGATGTTCAATGAGGGCGATGACGCGAACTATCGCGCCAAGGTCCTGGGCAAGTCGGCCCTGGGCATCGAGCCCGGGCCCGAGGTGATCTACCAGAGCGTGCGCTACCTGCTGGACACCCCCTATGTCACCGGTACCACCCTGACCGTCAACGGCGGGCGGCATATCAAGTAAGCCGTCTGTGAGGATGTTGCATGACCTTATCCCTGCCCCACCACTATCGCGAAATCCTCAAGGGCCTGGGCGAAGACCCGCAGCGCGAGGGCCTGCTCGATACGCCCAAGCGTGCCGCCAAGGCCATGCAGTACCTGTGTCATGGCTACGGGCAAAACCTGGAAGAAATCGTCAACGGCGCGCTGTTCGCTTCCGACAATGACGAAATGGTGATCCTCAAGGACATCGAGCTGTACTCGCTGTGCGAGCATCACCTGCTGCCCTTTATCGGCAAGGCCCATGTGGCCTATATTCCGACCGGCAAGGTACTGGGCCTGTCGAAACTGGCGCGCATCGTGGATATGTTCGCCCGGCGCCTGCAGATCCAGGAAAACCTCACGCGGCAGATCGCCGACGCCATCCAGGACGTGACCCAGGCCGCCGGCGTGGCGGTCGTGATCGAAGCCAGGCACATGTGCATGATGATGCGCGGCGTGGAAAAACAGAATTCAACCATGAACACCTCGGTGATGCTCGGCGCCTTCCGCGAATCGAACACCACGCGCATGGAGTTCCTGCAACTGATTGGACGGAGCAAGTAGCAATGCCACAACTTCAACCAGGCATGGCGCGTATCCGGGTCAAGGACCTGCGGCTGCGCACCTTTATCGGCATCAACGAGGACGAAATCCTCAATAAGCAGGACGTGCTGATCAACCTGACCATCCTGTATGCCGCCCAGGAAGCCGTGCGCGACAACGATATCGACCACGCCCTGAACTACCGCACCATCACCAAGGCGATCATCGCCCATGTCGAAGGCAACCGTTTCGCTCTGCTGGAGCGCCTGACCCAGGAATTGCTGGACCTGGTGATGAGCAACGAGTCGGTGCTGTACGCCGAGGTCGAAGTGGACAAGCCCCATGCGCTGCGTTTTGCCGAATCGGTTTCGATTACCCTGGCGGCCAGCCGCTAACCCCCTGAATCTGCAGTGAGCCCTATGAACGACCAACAACGCCTCGAACTCGAAGCCGCCGCCTTCCGCCGGCTGGTGGCCCACCTGGACAGCCGCAAGGATGTGCAGAATATCGACCTGATGAACCTCGCCGGCTTCTGTCGCAACTGCCTGTCCAAGTGGTACAAGGCTGAGGCCGACGAGCGCCAGATCGAGGTCAGCCTCGATGAGGCCCGTGAAGTGGTGTACGGCATGCCGTATGCCGAGTGGAAAGCCCAATACCAGCAAGAAGCCAACGCCGACCAACAAGCAGCGTTTGCCAAAGGAAAACCCCATGACTGATTTGAATACCCTGCGCGCCAGCCTCGACAGCGGCGAACACGTTTTTGCCGATACCCTGGCCTTTGTTGCCGCCGGCTACGACTACCAGCCGCAAGCCTTTACCAATGGCAATGTGGAAAACGCTGCCGGACAGAACGAAGGTTCGTGCAAGACCTTGGGTCTGGCGTTGCTGGAAGAGTTGAGCGACCAGGAAGCGTTGCTGGCGTTCGGTGAGCATTACCGTTCGGTGGTGGCCACGCCCGAGGGCAGTGACCATGGGAATATCCGGGCGTTGATTGCCCATGGTTTGGCGGGTGTGCGTTTCACCGCACAGCCCCTGACCCGCCGCTGATTCAATTTGAAAACCCGGTCAGTGTGGGAGCCGGGCTTGCCCGCGATGGCGGTGTGACTGATACACCGCCATCGCAGGCAAGCCAGCGCCCACAGTGATTGGGTTAGCACTTAAGGATTGTGGCGCTGTTTAAATCCCGCGCATAAAAAAACCGGCCTCGCAGCCGGTTTTTTTGGGTTCAACAGGTTCAGAACGTAGCGTTCTGCAGGCCGTCGAGGTAACGCTCGGCATCCAGGGCCGCCATGCAACCGGCGCCGGCCGAGGTGATGGCCTGGCGGTAGACGTGGTCAGCCACGTCACCAGCCGCAAAAATACCTTCGATGTTGGTCGCGGTAGCATTGCCTTCACGACCGCCCTGCACCACCAGGTAGCCGTCTTTGGCTTCCAGCACGCCTTCGAACAGCGAAGTGTTCGGGGTGTGGCCGATGGCGATGAACACGCCATCGACTTTCAGCTCGTCGAAGCTGCCGTCGTTGTTTTTCAGGCGAGCACCGGTCACGCCCATGTTGTCACCCAGGACTTCATCCAGGGTAGCGTTGAGCTTGAGGATGATCTTGCCTTCAGCGACACGGGCGTGCAGCTTGTCGATCAGGATCTTTTCGGCGCGGAAGGTCTCGCGGCGGTGGACCAGGGTCACGGTGCTGGCGATGTTAGCCAGGTACAGTGCCTCTTCCACGGCGGTATTACCACCGCCAACCACGGCAACCGGCTTGTTGCGGTAGAAGAAACCGTCGCAGGTGGCGCAGGCGGAAACGCCCTTGCCCATGAAGGCTTCTTCCGAAGGCAGGCCCAGGTAACGCGCGCTGGCGCCCGTGGCGATGATCAGTGCGTCACAGGTGTACACGCCACTGTCGCCGGTCAGGCTGTAAGGCTTTTTCGAGAAATCGACCTTGTTGATGTGGTCGAAGACGATCTCGGTCTCAAAACGCTCGGCGTGCTCTTTCATACGCTCCATGAGCACCGGCCCCGTCAGGCCGTGGACATCGCCCGGCCAGTTGTCGACTTCCGTGGTGGTGGTCAACTGGCCGCCCGCCTGCATGCCGGTGATCAGCAGCGGCTTGAGATTGGCCCGGGCAGCGTAGACGGCAGCGCTGTAACCGGCAGGGCCGGATCCGAGAATAATCACTCGGGAATGACGGGTATCAGACATGACTCACTCCTATCGACCGCTCGAACCACAGAGCGGCTGGAATAAAAAAGGACCGCGAAGCACTTGGGGAAGGCTTTGACTCGCCAGGTCCTGAAAAATAATGGGTGCAGGGTATCGAGGAGGGCAAGATTAAGGAAATACGCATTAACAATCCAGCTCATAGCAACTCTCTATGTGCCCGATCGAGTTAATCGACACCTTTGTTACCGTGAATGTCGCCTACGTACCCGCGCTTTCACATCCTGTGCAAAGCCGGTAAGGTCGGCGCGTTCGTCATCCTGCTCGGAGTTGTCCATGCCTGCCCCTGTTCTTTCCGGCCCGCAATACCTGCGTGAGGGCCTCAAGCTGGTGTTGAGCCCCGGCCTGCGCCTGTTTGTATTACTGCCGCTGGGGATCAACCTGGTGCTGTTCGTCGGGTTGATCTATTTTGCCGGCCATCAGTTCAGCCTGTGGGTCGACAGCTTGATGCCGACAGTGCCCAACTGGCTAGGATTTTTGAATTACCTGTTGTGGCCGTTGTTTGTGGTGCTAGTGGTGCTGATGGTGTTTTTCACCTTCACCATGCTTGCCAATATCATCGCAGCGCCATTCAACGGCTTCCTTGCCGAAAAAGTCGAGGTGGTGGTACGTGGCACCGATGACTTCCCGCCTTTCAGCTGGGCTGAGCTGATTGCCATGGTCCCACGTACCCTGGCCCGGGAAATGCGCAAGCTGGGGTACTTCCTGCCACGGGCCATCGGCCTGTTTATCCTGTCGTTCATTCCGGTGGTCAACCTGATCGCGGCGCCGCTATGGTTGCTGTTTGGGGTGTGGATGATGGCGATCCAATACATCGACTACCCGGCCGACAACCACAAGCTGGGCTGGAACGAAATGCTCGCCTGGCTGCGCCAGAAGCGCTGGCAGAGCATGAGCTTCGGCGGCATCGTCTACCTGGTGCTGCTGGTACCGGTGGTCAACCTGCTGATGATGCCGGCGGCGGTCGCCGGGGCGACGTTGTTCTGGGTGCGCGAGCAAGGCGCCGAGGCGATGGCTCAGCAAGCCGTTGCCACGTCATAAATCCATCATCCCACTGACACAATGACGACATGGCCCACGGCGACACTGTGGGTCATGACGACAGCCTCGCTTCACATCACCCTGATCACCGAAACCTTCCCGCCGGAAATCAACGGGGTGGCCAATACCCTTGGCCGTCTATGCGAGGGTTTGCGCTTGCGTGGCCATCAGGTCGAACTGGTACGCCCTCGCCAGGGTGCCGACCAGAGCCGCTCGAGCGACGATCAATTGCTGCTGTGTCGCGGCTGGCCATTGCCGGGCTATCCAGGGCTGCAGTGGGGCCAATCGTCGATGCACAAACTGCTCAGGCGCTGGAGCCGCCAACGTCCGGACGTGCTGTATATCGCCACGGAAGGGCCGCTGGGCTTATCGGCCCTGCGGGCAGCGCGTCGGCTGGGTATCAGCGTCGTCAGCGGCTTTCACACCAACTTCCAGCAGTATTCGAACCAGTATGGCTTGAGCCTGCTCAGTCGCATGGTCACCCATTACCTGCGCTGGTTTCATAACCGTTCGAGCCTGACCCTGGTACCGAGCGCCAGCCAACGGCTGGAACTGGAACGTCGGCATTTCGAGCGCCTGGGGATGTTGTCACGGGGCGTCGACAGCCAATTGTTCCATCCGGCCAAACGCGACAATGCGCTGCGTGAAACTTGGGCGTTGAACAATGAGCAAATCGCCGTGCTGCATGTGGGAAGGCTTGCACAGGAAAAGAACCTGGGCCTGCTGAAACGCTGCTTCGAGACGCTGCAGGACCGTTACCCAATGCGCCAGATGAAACTAGTCATCGTTGGTGATGGGCCGCAACGGGCGATGCTGGAAAAGGAACTGCCCGAAGCGATTTTCTGCGGGGCCTTGCGCGGTGAGGAACTGGCGCGGCACTACGCGTCCGGCGATGTGTTCCTGTTCCCCAGCCTGACCGAAACCTTCGGCAATGTGGTACTGGAAGCCATGGCCTCGGGGCTGGGCGTGGTGGCCTACGACCAGGCAGCCGCTACCCAGCACATTCGTCACGGCTACAACGGCGTGCTGGCGATGCCAGGGGATGAAGATGCGTTCTGCGATGCCGCCAACTGGCTGCTGGAGGATACGGAGAGTTTACGCCGCATGCGCCTGAATGCTCGCCAACATGCCAGCCGCCAAGGCTGGGCAGCGATCATCGAGCAATTCGAGCACCACTTGCGTGGTGTGTGCGGGGAGCGTTTCGCCCTTCCAACGCAACCTTACGTGCGCTGAGAAACCTGCCATTTACGTGGAACCCGCGATGAGCCTGCTGCTCAAGTTTTGCCTGGTATTTAAAAGGGGGAACCATTGGCCGCGAAACGCCAACCATTGATACCTGCCGGTCAAGCAGGCCCTTTTGAATAATGGAGAATTGAACAATGTCAATTTATGGAATGGGTGTACGCAATGGCGTCAACATGCCAACCGCGGAATGGACACGCCAGCAACAATGGCTGGATCAATCTCGTGCAGAGCCGCCAACCTAAGGGCAGCCTGGGCATAAAGATGCGCTCAAGGCTGACCACCACAAAGAGCTGAATAAGCGACCAGAGTATTAATACTAGAACCGCAAAACTCCCTGTGGTCGACACAGGGAGTCCAGCCCTTACACCAACGTCGTCAACGCCTCACGACTGAAGGGCAAGATGTCGCCCTCGCGCCCTTCGCGCACCTTCACGGCCCAATCCGGGTCGACCAGCAGTGCACGACCCACCGCCACCAAGTCGAACTCATCATTGTTCAGGCGCTGCAGCAGGTTTTCCAGGCTGGCCGGCTGCGCGACCTTGTCGGTATTGACCATAAACTGCAGGAACTCGCCATCCAGGCCGACGCTGCCCACGGTGATCGTCGGCTTACCGGTGAGCTGGCGCGTCCAACCGGCCAGGTTGAGATCGGAGCCTTCGAATTCGGGTTCCCAGAAACGGCGGGTGGAGCAGTGGAAAATATCCACGCCGGCGTCAGCCAACGGCTTGAGAAACTCACCCAATGCGTGCGGGGTCTGTACCAGGCGCGCCGTGTAGTCTTGCTGCTTCCATTGGGAGAAACGCAGGATGATCGGAAAATCCGGGCCCACTGCGGCGCGGGTCGCCTGGATCAGCTCGATGGCAAAGCGCGAACGGTTGACCAGACTGCCACCGTATTCGTCGGTGCGCTGGTTGCTGCCCTCCCAGAAGAACTGGTCCACCAGGTAACCGTGGGCACCATGGATTTCCACACCGTCCATGCCGATGGCCTGGGCGTCCTTGGCGGCTTGGGCGAAGGCATTGACCACGTCCTTGATGTCCTGGGCCGTCATGCCATGCACAACCACCTTGCCGTCCTTGAGTTTTTCCATCGGGCCGTAGGCCGGCACACTGGCGTCAGGCTCGGTGCCGATGCGACGCACGCTGCCTACATGCCATAGCTGTGGGACGATCTTGCCGCCTTCGGCATGCACGGCATCCACCACTTTCTTCCAACCAGCCAGCGCCGCTTCACCATAGAAGTGCGGGACGTTGGGGTAGCCGTTGGACGCCGGGTGGCCGACCACCGTGCCTTCGGTAATGATCAGGCCCACACCGGCAGCCGCACGACGGCGGTAGTACTCGGTGACTTTGGAATTGGGTACGCCTCCGGGAGAGAACGAACGGGTCATGGGGGCCATGACCACGCGGGTGGACAGTTGCAATGCACCGAGCTGGAACGGTTTGAACAAGGCTTGGACAGGCATGGCAGCACTCCACCGCAAAGAAATTTATGACATGCATAATATGGGGAGTGAGTAGTGCTTGATAGCACTATTGATCTGGGTGATTAAGGGGGTAAATGCAGCCGAATACCTGTAGGAGCGAGCTTGCTCGCGAGGAACTCAAGGACACGCGTCAAATCAGGATAAGCGCGTAATCGTTGGCGATCTTCGCGAGCAAGCTCGCGCCTACAGAGGGTGCGGATCAGCTCAGGGCTTTTTCGATGGCCTGGACGATCGTCGGGTCGTCCGGAGAGGTGCGCGGCGAGAAACGCGCAAGCACCCGGCCATCCTTGCCGAGCAGGAATTTTTCGAAGTTCCAGGTGATATCCCCAGGAAACTCGGCGCCCTCGCCCGCCAGCAGACGGTACAACTGATGGCGCTCAGGGCCGTTCACTTCGAGCTTGCTGCCCAGGGGAAAGGTCACGCCGTAGTTCAGGCTGCAGAACTCGCGAATCTCTTCCTCGGAGCCCGGCTCCTGGCCTGCGAACTGGTTGCACGGCAACCCGAGCACCGTGAACCCCTGGCCCTTGTACTGCTGGTAGAGGTTTTCCAACGCCGCGTATTGCGGGGTCAAACCACATTTGGACGCCACATTGACCACCAGCACAACCTGGCCCTTGAGGGGCGCCAGCGGTAGCTCTTGTCCGTCCAAGGCTTTGAGTTTCAGATCGTGGAAAGCACTCATGACGAACTCCAGATATCCCATGTTCTTTGTATTGCGGCGTTTTGAGCTTACAACCCGCCAGCTTGCAATCATAGCCACCGATTACAAAACCCGCCTGCGGGTTACTGAGCGGTCGGCCACGGCAGAATCGGAATCGCCGTCACCGCGTTCTGCGGGCTACCTTCGATCAAGCGGTCACTGTAGACCAGGTACACCAGGGTATTGCGCTTCTTGTCGAGAAAACGCACCACCTGCATGGTTTTGAATACCAGGGAGGTACGCTCCTTGAACACTTCGTCACCGTCCTTGAGCTCGCCCTTGAAACGGATCGGGCCGACCTGGCGACAGGCAATCGAGGCTTCAGCGCGGTCTTCGGCCAGACCCAGGCCGCCTTTGACGCCGCCGGTCTTGGCGCGGGAGAGGTAGCAGGTCACGCCGTCGACCTTGGGGTCGTCAAACGCCTCGACCACAATCCGGTCGTTGGGGCCGACGAACTTGAACACCGTCGAGACCTGGGCAATCTCTTCGGCCGAGGCCAGCAGTGGCATGGCGAGCAACAGGCCAAGCAATCCCTTCATTACGCGCATCAGGTATTCCTTCGTTTAAACCAGGATGAGGTTATCGCGGTGCACCAGTTCCGGTTCCGCCATATAACCCAAGAGTCCGACAATGGCGTCAGACGATTGTCCAATAATCTTCTGCGCCTCAAGGGCGCTGTAGTTGGCCAGGCCACGGGCGATCTCGCGCCCGTCCGGTGCCACGCACACCACCATCTCGCCACGGCGGAAGCTGCCCTGCACCAATTTGACGCCCACCGGCAGCAGGCTCTTGTTGCCCTGGGACAACGCCGACACCGCACCCGCGTCCAGCACCAGGGTGCCACGGGTTTGCAGGTGCCCGGCCAGCCACTGCTTGCGTGCAGCCAGCATGCCGCGCTCCGGCGACAGCAGCGTACCGATGCGCTCACCGGCCTTGAGACGGTCCAGCACACGCTCCAGGCGCCCACCGACGATGATGGTGTGGGCACCGGAGCGCGCGGCCAGCCGAGCGGCGCGCAGCTTGGTCTGCATGCCGCCGCGGCCCAGGGCACCCCCGACACTGCCGGCGACTGCATCCAGCGCCGGGTCATCGGCGCGGGCTTCGTAGATCAACTGGGCATCGGGGTTGTTGCGCGGGTCGGCGTCGAACATGCCATCGCGATCGGTGAGGATCACCAGCAGGTCGGCTTCCACCAAATTGGCCACCAGGGCGGCCAGGGTGTCATTGTCGCCGAAGCGGATTTCATCGGTGACCACCGTATCGTTCTCGTTGATCACCGGGATGACCTTGAGCTCCACCAGGGCGCGCAAGGTGCTGCGGGCGTTGAGGTAGCGCTTGCGGTCGGACAGGTCGTCGTGAGTCAGCAGGATTTGCGCGGTATGGCGGCCGTGTTCGGCAAAGCTGGATTCCCAGGCTTGCACCAGGCCCATCTGGCCGATGGCGGCGGCAGCTTGCAGTTCGTGCATCGCGCTGGGTCGCGCGGTCCAGCCGAGACGGCTCATCCCGGCGGCAACGGCCCCGGACGAGACCAGCACCAACTCGACGCCTGCTTCATGCAAGGCCACCATCTGCTCGACCCAGACGCTCATGGCTGCGCGATCCAGACCTTTGCCATCCGCCGTCAGCAGCGCACTTCCGATCTTCACGACCCAGCGCTGCGCACCTGTCACTTTGCTCCGCATCATCTTCAACCTTAGAGTGAGGGCCGCGCGACCCAGCGCCGCCCATAACGTTATACCCGGATACCAAAACGCCGCTCCTGGGAGCGGCGTTCAAGTTTATCGCAACGGATCAGTCGCGCACGTAAATGATTTCCGGGCCATCTTCATCATCCACGTCTTCTTCGTCCCAGTCATCGTCGCCGATGTCGTGGACCGACTTCACGCCGCTGCGGCGCAGGGCACGCTGGTCGTCCAGGGCCTGCAACTGGGCACGGGCTTCGTCTTCGATCTGCTGGTCGAGTTCGGCGAGTTCGGCCTTGAATACCGGGTCGGCCGCGAGGCGGTCGGCGCGGTCTTCCAGGTAACGCATGATGTCGCGGGTCAGGCGCTCGGTGCCTTCTTTGGCGATGGCCGAGATGACGTAGACCGGACCTTCCCACTCCAGGCGATCAACGATCTCCTTGACGCGCTCTTCGTGCTCTTCTTCAAGGATCTGGTCGCACTTGTTCAGCACCAGCCAGCGATCACGCTCGGCCAGGGCCGGGCTGAACTTGGTCAGTTCGCTGACGATGACTTCGGCGGCATCGGCGGCACTGGTGTCATCCAGCGGTGCCATGTCGACGAGGTGCAGCAGCAAACGGGTGCGGGACAAGTGCTTGAGGAAGCGAATACCCAGGCCCGCGCCGTCGGAAGCGCCTTCGATCAACCCAGGAATGTCGGCAACCACGAAGCTTTTCCAACGGTCGACGCTGACCACACCCAGGTTTGGCACCAAGGTAGTGAACGGGTAGTCGGCGACTTTCGGCTTGGCGGCGGACACCGAGCGAATGAAGGTACTTTTACCCGCGTTCGGCAGGCCCAGCAGGCCCACGTCAGCGAGTACTTTCATTTCCAGCTTCAGGTCACGCTGCTCGCCCGGCTTGCCCGGCGTGGTCTGGCGCGGTGCACGGTTGGTACTGGATTTGAATCGGGTGTTGCCCAGGCCGTGCCAGCCGCCCTGCACAACCATCAGCTTCTGGCCGGCCTTGGTCAGGTCGCCAATCACTTCCTGGGTAGCGGAGTCGATGATCGTGGTGCCGACCGGTACGCGCAGTACCAGGTCTTCACCTTTTTTACCGGTGCAGTCGGTGCTGCCGCCGTTGGACCCACGCTCGGCATCGAAATGCCGGGTGTAACGATAGTCGACCAGGGTGTTGAGGTTTTCGTCGGCCATCATGTAGATGGAACCGCCGTCACCGCCGTCGCCGCCGTTAGGGCCACCGTTTTCGATGAATTTTTCGCGACGGAAACTCATGCAACCGTTACCGCCGTCGCCTGCTTTTACTCGGATGGAAACTTCATCAACGAACTTCATAACAAAACGCCTCTCGCCGCATGGGCGAGCTTAAGAAACCAAGACATAAGACTCTTGCAAAAATGAGCGCAGCGACCTCAAGCAACGACCGCAAATCCTGCTGCCCTCGCCCATTACAAACAGCTTTGCAAGAGACTCACTCCACAAACGAAAAAGCCCCGTCGCAAGACAGGGCTTTTCCAGCGATCTCGCAATTAAGCTGCGACAACGCTCACGTAACGGCGGTTGAACGCGCCCTTTACTTCAAACTTGATCACGCCTTCGATTTTCGCGAAGAGGGTGTGATCTTTACCCATGCCTACACCGTAACCGGCGTGGAATTGGGTGCCGCGCTGACGCACGATGATGTTGCCCGGAATGATTTTCTGGCCGCCATACATCTTCACGCCAAGGCGTTTGGCTTCTGAATCGCGACCGTTACGGGTACTACCACCAGCTTTTTTGTGTGCCATGAGTCAATTCTCCTAGTGAGGAATTAGGCTGAAATTAAGCCTGAATACCGGTGATTTTGATCTCGGTGTACCACTGGCGGTGGCCCATACGCTTCATGTGGTGCTTACGACGACGGAACTTGATGATGCGGACTTTATCGTGACGACCTTGGGAGATCACTTCAGCCACAACGGTAGCGCCAGCAACAACTGGAGCGCCGATGTTCACGTCATCGCCATTGGCGACCAACAGAACGCGATCAAAAGTAACGGATTCGCCGGTAGCGATTTCCAGTTTTTCGATCTTCAGGTATTCACCTGGGGCGACCTTGTATTGCTTGCCACCAGTAACAATTACTGCGTACGACATGGTATTTCTCCGATAATCCTGCTCACCCAGCGCTTTATAAGAAGAGGTATTGGCTGGCATGGCTGCATGGGATGGACGTCCCGAATGCAATTGCGTAAGGCAGGTGCTGCCCAGGAAGTTCAGGGTGCGCGATTGTACGCAAGGTAAATGGGTGTTGCAAGGGGGCGTCTATCGCGCCTTGACACTGCGGGGTGAGGGTCCTAGCATGCCGCGCAACCCTTCTGGAGCGACTGTCGCTGATGCAACCCCAAGCTTTCTACCGCGCGGTCGCGGACGATTTTAGCGCCGTCGACGGCATCATCAAGCAGCAACTGACGTCTAACGTGCCGCTGGTCTCCAAAATTGGCGACTACATTACGTCGGCGGGCGGCAAACGCCTGCGTCCTTTATTAGTGCTGCTGTGTGGCAAGGCCCTGGGCCGCGAAGGCGATGACCTGCGCCTGTTGGCCGCCACCATTGAGTTCCTGCACACCGCCACCCTGCTGCATGATGACGTGGTCGACATGTCCGGCATGCGCCGTGGCCGCGAGACCGCCAATGCCATGTGGGGCAACGCGCCGAGCGTGCTGGTGGGCGACTTCCTGTATTCGCGCTCGTTCGAAATGATGGTCGAGCTGGGCTCGATGCCGGTGATGAAGATCCTTTCACAGGCCACGCGCATCATCGCCGAAGGCGAAGTGTTGCAACTGTCCAAAGTCCGCGACGCCAGCACCACCGAAGAAACCTATATGGAAGTGATTCGCGGCAAGACCGCGATGCTCTTCGAAGCGTCCACCCATAGTGCCGCCGCGCTGTGTGGCGCCACTGCCGAACAGGCCGAAGCCCTGCGTACTTTTGGTGATCACCTGGGCGTGGCGTTCCAACTGGTGGACGACCTGCTCGACTACAAGGGCGACGCCGAAACCCTGGGCAAGAACGTCGGTGACGACCTGGCCGAGGGTAAGCCGACCTTGCCGCTGATCTACACCATGCGCGAAGGCACGCCGGAACAGGCCGCCCTGGTACGCAAGGCGATCCAGAAAGGCGGGATCGAAGACCTGGAGGCCATTCGTGCGGCCGTGGAAGCGTCCGGTTCCCTGGAGTACACCGCACAACTGGCGCGTGACTATGTGGCCCGTGCGATCCAGTGCCTGGAAGCCTTGCCGGCCAGTGAATACCGGGATGCATTGGTGGAACTGAGTGAGTTTGCGGTCGCCCGTACTCACTGATCCAGCACTGTTTAATGTGGGAGCTGGCTTGCCTGCGATGACTGGAGTGAATTCACTGCCGCTATCGCAGGCAAGCCAGCTCCCACATTAGAAAGAGTCCAGCCCCACCCGCGCTTAAACCCTATATAATGTGCGACTTTTAGCCATCCCTGACTTTCTAGGAGCTTTAGTGAGCACGTTGCCACCCTGCCCGAAATGCAATTCCGAATACACCTACGAAGACGGCACCCAACTGGTCTGCCCGGAATGCGCCCATGAGTGGTCCGCCACTGGCGAGGCCGAAGTGGCCGGCGATGAAACCGTGAAGAAAGACTCTGTGGGCAACGTCCTGCAGGACGGCGACACCATCACCGTGATCAAGGACCTCAAGGTCAAGGGCACCTCCCTGGTGGTCAAGGTCGGTACCAAGGTCAAGAACATCCGCCTGTGCGACGGTGACCACGATATCGATTGCAAGATCGACGGTATCGGCCCGATGAAGCTCAAGTCCGAGTTCGTGCGCAAGGTCTGAACCTGCTGCATCCATCCCGCGCCCGCCGCGGGATGGCGTTTCGCCCTCGCGATTGATCGACAACGATATCCACACAAAAAAAACCGGAAACTGCCAATAGATACTTGCTATTCTACGAATAAGAATTATTCTCATTGAAACCCATCAAGGAGAACGACCATGACTTATTTGATAGATGCCTGGCTGGATCGCCCACACCCTTACCTGCGGATCCTGCATCGGGAAACCGGTGAAGTCTGTGCGGTGCTTGAGGAAGAAGCGCTGCACGAACTGCAGGATCAGGGAGACCTGGACGTCAATGGCCTGAGTTCCAGTGAGCCTGGGGTGCTGAAGGAAGTGGTGAGGAATCTGTTTCTGTTCTGCTATGCCCGAGCGTTGCGCCCGACGACCGATCTGAACGGCAAGTTCCATCCATGAAGAACCTGGCAAATACCTGTTGGGGCGAACGCGTTCGCCCCAACAGGTAATCGGCTACAAGTCTTACAGGACGTCGAGAAGCTCGACATCGAATACCAGCACGCTGTGCGGCGGAATGCTACCAACGCCTTGAGCGCCGTAAGCCAGTTCGCTCGGCACGTACAGACGCCATTTGCTGCCGGCATTCATCAGTTGCAGGGCTTCGGTCCAGCCGGCGATCACGCCGCCAACCGGGAACTCTGCAGGCTGGCCGCGCTCGTAGGAGCTGTCAAACACAGTGCCGTCGATCAGGGTGCCGTGGTAGTGGGTACGCACTTGATCTTCACGGGTCGGCTTGGCGCCGGTACCGGCTGTCAGCACTTCAAATTGCAGGCCGGAAGCCAGGGTGGTGATGCCATCGCGCTTGGCGTTTTCAGCCAGGAACGCCAGGCCGGCACCAGCGGCTGCTTCAGCCTTGGCAGCCGCTTCGGCTTGCATGATTTCGCGGATCACTTTGAAACTGGCAGCCATTTGCTCCTGGTCAACACGGCTTGGCTTGCCCGCGAATGCGTCGGTCAGGCCGGCCAGGATCGCGTCCAGGCTCACGCCCGGTGGCGGGTTGTCGCGCAGTTGGTCGCCCAACTGACGGCCGATACCGTAGCTGACGCGGGTTTCGTCGGTGGACAGATTAACTTCGGACATGAAGAGGCTCCGCTATAGGACAACACGGTTTCCCGCGCCGCCCAGAACTAAAAGGGCCCGCAGACTAGCACACAAGGGCGGCCCATGATCAGCCCCCTCCCCCGGCCATCAGAGCACCAGGTCGTAGATAAGGTACAGCCGAATGACACCCCTTGGTCGCCCGGCAAGAAAAGTATTTCAGAATTGTCCATTGCCGCCGATACAGCCCTACACATCTTGGCTGGCTCAAACAACAACACACCGTCCAGCAGACAGACATCACTCTTCAAGGAGCTTTCGATGAACAGCTGGTTCGGTAACATCAGCGTCAATCTCAAACTCGGCCTGGGCTTTGGCCTGGTGCTGGTCCTCACCTCGATCCTGGCACTCACCGGCTGGACCAGCCTGGGCGGCCTGATCGACCGTAGCAATTGGATGAGCGACATCACCCAGCTCAACGCCTCGCTGACCAAGCTGCGGATCGTGCGCTTGCAATACATGCTGGCCAACGGCGACGAAGCCGTGGCGCAGAACGTACAGACCAGCCTCGAGGCCTTCGCCGCCCAGCAACAGAAGCTGCTGGACAGCTTCAAGAGCCCGGAAAACCTCAAGCTGCTCAATGACCAGAAAGCCGTCATTACCGCTTACCGCCAGTCCCTGAACAAAATGCGCGAGGCCTACCGTAATGGCAACGCTGCGCGCGACGTAATGGGCGCCAAGGCCGACATCGCCAACACGCAAATCAATGCGCTGGAAACCGGCGTGCAGCAATCACCCGATAGCCCGGAGCGCTTCGCTCAGTTTTTGGCCGTGACCCAAGCCAAGAATGAGTTCCAGCAAGCTCGCTACGAAGTGCGTGGCTATACCAATAGCCCCAGCGCAGAAACCGAAGCCCGCGCCGCTGCACAAATCGAAAAAGCCGTCGCTGGTTTGAAAACCCTCAACGCCGCATTCGGTACTGGCCAGCAAACCGCATTGACCGCACTGGAAACCGCGCTGGGTGACTATCGCAGCGCCGTGCAAAGTTACAAGGCGGCCAACGCCAACATCGTTACCGCCCGCGCCGAAATGACCACCCAAGGCGCCGATATCGTGACGATCAGCGACAAGCTGTACGACATCCAATTGGAACGTCGCGACGCTGAAAGCACCCAGGCCCGTAGCCTGCAATTGATCAGCACCTTGCTGGCCCTGCTGGTCGGCATCATCGCTGCGTGGGTCATCACCCGCCAGATCACGCGTCCGATCCAGGACACCCTGGCCGTGGTCGAGCGCATCGCTTCCGGCGACCTGAGCCACAACATCCAGGTGACCCGTCGTGATGAACTGGGCGTGTTGCAACAAGGCATCCAGCGCATGGGCACAACCCTGCGTGAACTGATCAGCGGCATTCGCGATGGCGTGACTCAGATCGCCAGCGCCGCTGAAGAACTGTCGGCCGTGACCGAACAGACCAGCGCCGGAGTGAACAGCCAGAAGATCGAGACCGATCAGGTCGCCACCGCCATGCATGAAATGACCGCCACCGTGCAGGAAGTTGCGCGCAATGCCGAGCAGGCTTCCCAGGCTGCTTCCGACGCCGACGGCCAGGCCCGTGAAGGCGACAAGGTGGTGGCCGAAGCCATCGCCCAGATCGAACGCCTGGCCGCCGAAGTGGCGCGCTCCACCGACGCCATGACGCACCTGCAGCAAGAGAGCAACAAGATCGGCAGCGTGATGGACGTGATCAAGGCGGTGGCCGAACAAACCAACCTGTTGGCCCTCAACGCCGCCATTGAGGCGGCGCGTGCCGGTGAAGCCGGCCGTGGCTTCGCCGTGGTCGCCGACGAAGTGCGTGGCCTGGCCCAGCGTACGCAGAAATCCACCGAAGAAATCGAAGGCCTGGTGGCCGGCTTGCAGAACGGCACCCAGCAAGTAGCCAACGTGATGAACAACAGCCGCAGCCTCACCGACAGCAGTGTCGAACTGACCCGCAAGGCCGGCGTGTCACTGGAAAACATCACCCGTACGGTGTCGAATATCCAGTCGATGAACCAGCAGATTGCCGCGGCCGCCGAACAGCAAAGCGCCGTGGCGGAAGAGATCAGCCGCAGTATCGTGAATGTACGGGATGTGTCTGAGCAGACGGCGACGGCCAGTGATGAGACAGCCAAGTCGAGTGTGGAACTGGCACGACTGGGCAGCCAGTTGCAACAGATGGTCAGTCATTTCCGGGTGTAGACACCAAAAAGCCGCCTCGATCTAGACCGAGGCGGCCCCACCTCTCAGACCTTAACGGTCATCGAAGCTGTTGCTGTTTTTTGCAAAGTTAAACAACACAAAAGATCAATGCTGCCGTGAAAAACTCTTGTTCGTCTGGTGTTGCATAACGCCCTAAAGCAGCAGTAGTATTGTGACCACGCCAGTGCTCCTGTGAAGCCGCAACCCCAGCCACTAACTGGGTTTGCAAAAAAAACCGCCCTATCAAGGCGGTTTTTTATTGCCTGCCATTTGCCACTTAGCCCTCGCTGTCCTCGACAAACACCAAGCGATTCCCGAACGGATCCCGGATGCTCATTTCCCGCGATCCCCAAGGCGTTTCCTCGACCCCAGGCTTGGCATAGCGGTAATCCTTGCCGAGCAATTGCTGCTGGTACGCATCCACCCTTTGCGCCTGGATCCGCACCGCCGCGCCCGGCGAAGCATCGCCATGGTGCTCGGACAAATGCAACACGCACTCACCCAGCGACACTTGCAGGTACAACGGGAAATTCGCCTCGAAACGATGCTGCCAATCGACCTTGAACCCCAGGAAGTCGACGTAGAATTCCAACGCCTTGGCCTCATCGAAAATCCGCAGGATGGGGGTGACTTTTCCTAAGTGCATGACAACCGCTCCGTGTATGAGAACGCCCACTATAGAGACGAAAACCCACCACGCAAATCCCCACTGCGCGCCAGGAATCGCCCTGGCCGCTGGCCGTTGACCTGTCCATCGCTGTAGCTCAGTACGCCGTTAACCCACACACCGTCGATCCCTTCCGCTGCACGTTGCGGTGTTTTGAAATCTGCCACATCACGCACCCGCAACGGGTCGAACAGCACCAGGTCGGCCCAGTACCCTTCGCGGATTTCGCCACGCTCGGATAAGCCAAAGCGCGCTGCCGAAAGGCCAGTCATCTTGTGCACCGCCGTGTGCAACGGGAACAAGCCGACATCGCGGCTGAAGTGCCCCAGCACCCGTGGAAATGCGCCCCACAAACGCGGGTGGGGGAACGGGTCTTCGGGCAAACCATCGGAGCCCACCATCGACAGCGGATGGGCGAGGATGCGGCGCACATCGTCTTCGTCCATCCCGTAGTACACCGCCCCCGCCGGTTGCAGGCGACGGGCAGCGTCCATTAGCGAAACGCCCCACTCGGCAGCGATAGCCTGCAAGTCACGCCCGCCCAATTCCGGGTGCGGCGTCGACCAGGTGATGGTGATGCGAAACGCATCGGTCACCTGCTTGAGGTCCAGGGTCGAGGAGCTGGCGGCATAGGGATAGCAATCACAGCCTACCGGATGGTCTCTTGCCGCGGCTTCCAGGGACGCCAACAACTGCGGGCTACGCCCCCAGTTACCGGCACCGGCGCATTTAAGGTGGGAAATAATCACCGGCACCTTGGCATGGCGGCCGATCAGAAACGCCTCCTCCATCGCCTCCAGTACCGGCTCGAATTCGCTGCGCAAGTGAGTGGTGTACACCGCACCGTAGGCCGTCAACTCTTCGGTGAGCTGCAACACTTCATCGGTCTCGGCATTGAACGCGCTGGCGTAGGCCAGGCCTGTGGATAAGCCCAGGGCGCCGGCTTCCAGGCTCTCCTGCAGTTGTACACGCATCGCCGTGATTTCACCGGGCGTGGCAGTGCGGTGCAGGTCATCCATATGATTGCTGCGCAACGCCGTGTGGCCGATCAACGCGGCGACGTTTACCGCCGGATGGGCGTCCTCCACGGCGTTGCGATAGTCGCTGAACCGCGGATAGCAGAACGCCTCACGGCCGCCCAGCAAGTTCATCGGGTCTGGCGGGGCACCGCGCAAACTCACCGGCGAGGCACTGATGCCACAGTTGCCGACGATCACCGTGGTCACGCCCTGGCTGAGCTTGGGCAGCATCTGCGGCTGGCGGATCACCACGGTGTCATCGTGGGTGTGCACGTCGATAAAACCCGGTGCCAATACGCGGCCATGGGCCTCGATAACATGCTCGGCCTCGGCTGTGGACAAGTCGCCAATCGTCTGGAT
The DNA here is from genome assembly GCF_001439685.1 of Pseudomonas libanensis. Taxonomy (GTDB): domain Bacteria; phylum Pseudomonadota; class Gammaproteobacteria; order Pseudomonadales; family Pseudomonadaceae; genus Aquipseudomonas; species Aquipseudomonas libanensis. The sequence goes on along the minus strand of NZ_JYLH01000010.1, from coordinate 42,583 downwards.
TCGGCCACCGTGCAATCCCACATCGGCGAGATAACCCGGGGTGTTGCTGCCATCGATGATCAGCGCCTGGCGAATCAGCGTGTCGTACTTCATATCAGTCTCCAAGCGGCAGGCTGTCAGGGCCGCCGCGGTAATCGTCCAGGGCCAGTTTGATCCGGCGCAGGCGCTCCTGGTTGTCGTCCGGCAGGGCCAGCGCCAGCTCGGTGGCGAGCAGGTCGATGGCCAGCAGCATGCCGTAGCGGGCCGCGGTGGGTTTGTAGATAAAACTGGTTTCCGCCGGTTGCAGCGGCAGCAACACATCCGCCAACTGCGCCAGGGGCGAATCGGCGAGCGTGATGGCGACGACGCGGGCGTCATAGCTGCGCGCCAGCTTCACCACCTCCAATAACTCGGGGGTCAGGCCAGTGAGGGAGCAGACGATCAACGCGTGCTCCGGTCCCAGGGTGGCCGCCGTGACCCGCATCATCACCGGGTCATGGCTGGCGGCAATCGAGTAGCCCAGCCGCACCAGGCGTACCTGCAATTCATCACTGCACAGGCTCGACGGGCCGCCCATGCCGAATGCATGGATCATCCGTGCCTTGCCCAACAGATTGACCGCATCGACGAAACTGTGTTGATTGAACCCCGACAGGTGCTGACGCAGCGTCGCCTCGATATCGCCGAGGATCTGCCGATGAAACGCCGATTGTTCCGGCAACCCCGCTGGGTCCAAAAAGCGGCTGCCCACACCACTGGCCTGGGCCAGTTGCAGGCGCAAATCGCGCAAGTCGCGGCAGCCGACACTACGGGCAAAGCGTGACAAGGTGGCGGTACTGACTTCGGCCCGCTGGGACAATACCTCCAGGCTGGCCGAGGCGGCAAAGCCCACATCCTCAAGCATCAGCTTGGCGATACGCCCTTCGCCGGCGCTGAAAGAGTCCTGGCGGGCGCGGATCTGGTAAAGGATGTCCATGGGGGCTCCGGGTTACAGGATGAGGCTCATAAAACCAGCGACAGGCCGTAGGTGAGACCGAAGGCGACGAGCGAAATCAGGGTCTCCAGCACGGTCCAGGTCTTGAAGGTCTGGATCACCGTCATATTGAAGTATTCCTTGATCAGCCAGAAGCCGCCGTCATTAACGTGGGAAAAGATCACCGAACCCGCGCCGGTCGCCAGTACCAGCAATTCGGGGTGTGGATAACCCAGGCCCAGGGCGACGGGGGCGACCACGCCGGACGCCGTGGTCATAGCGACCGTGGCCGAGCCGGTGGCGATACGCATCAGGGCGGCAAACAGCCAGCCCATCACCAGCGGCGACAAATGGAATGCATGGGCCAGGCCGAGGATTTCGTTGGTCACCCCGGCGTCCACCAGGATGCGGTTCAAACCACCGCCCGCGCCCACCAGCAAGGTAATGCTGGCCGTCGGCGCCAGGCATTCGTTGGTGAACCTGAGAATCGACTCACGGTTGAAGCCCTGGGCCAGGCCCAGGGTCCAGAAGCTCACCAGGGTCGCCACCAGCAGGGCGATCACCGAGTTGCCGATAAATAGCAGGAACTGGTTGAAGCCGGTGCCTGGGGTGGAAATCACGTTAGCCCAACCACCGATCATCATCAGCACCACCGGCAACAGGATGGTGCCCATGGTCAACGCGAAGCTGGGCAGGCGGGTACGCGGTTCGCGCTCGATGAACTGGCGCTCCAACGGGTTTTCCGCCGGCAGGTGAATATGCGGCACGATGAACTTGGCATAGACCGGGCCGGCGATAATCGCCGTGGGGATACCGATCAAAATCGCATACAGCACTGTTTGACCGACCGAAGCGTTGTAGGCCAGCACCGCCATCATCGCCGCCGGGTGCGGCGGCACCAGCGCGTGCACCACCGACAGGCCGGCGACCATCGGCAGGCCGACCATCAGGATCGATACGCCCACGCGCCGCGCCACGGTAAAGGCAATCGGCACCAGCAACACAAACCCGACCTCGAAAAACAGCGGCAGCCCCACCAGGAATGCAATGCACACCATCGCCCAGTGGGCATTGCGCTCACCGAAGCGGTTGATCAGCGTGCGCGCCACCTGCTCGGCGCCACCGGACTCGGCCATCATCTTGCCGAGCATGGTGCCCAGCGCCACCACCAGGGCGATATGGCCCAGGGTTTTACCCACGCCCGCCTCGTACGAACCCATGATGGTATCGGCCGGCATGCCGGCCATCAGGGCCAGGCCGATCGACACCAGGGTGATGACGATAAACGGGTTGAGTCGGTAACGTGCAATCAGCACGATCAATGCAATGATGGCAATGGCAGCGTATGCCAGTAGCCCGAAGCCCGGTGATGCGGCCATGCGGTACTCCTCGGAAAGGGTCACGTCGAATTGGTTGTGAAACTCATAAATCATTACAGAGGAATATTTTCAAATTTTATGAAAGTAATTTTCGCCCACAGATAAGCACTGTCGCTTGGGGATACGTCCAGCGCCAGCCCATGAAAATTCGGGGTGTGTTCTTACATGAAGATCAGAGGATGTCGGAAACTCAAGCGCCGCCCTCGAGTCATAGAATGCGCCTCCACTCTGCTCAGGAAACCGCTCATGATGCGCACCACAATCGCCGCCAGCGCCCTGCTTCTGTCCCTGTGCGGCAGCGCTTTTGCCGCTGACAACGCCGCATTGAAGAAATGCATGGACAGCGCCAACACCACGGCGGACATGGTCAACTGCAACGCCAAGCAAACCAAGGTGCAGGACGAACGCCTGAACCGTGCCTACAAGACCGCTATCGCCGCCCAGGACGGCGCGCGCAAGCAGCAACTGCAAGATGTGCAGCGCCTGTGGATCAAATACCGCGATGCCAATTGCGCCTTCGCCGGCAGTGCCACCGGCGGCACTATCGATCAGGTCAACGGTTCCGGCTGCGTGCTGGACATGACCCAGACCCGCGCCCAGGAACTCGAAGACCTGGTCGGGCCTTAATATCAGTCGTGGTGAACCTTCGCACGCTTGAGCAGCTTCTTGCAGCGCTCGGATAAATGCAGCACCCGCAGGTGCTTGCCCGCCTTGGTGTAGCGTTCACGCAGGGTCATCAGCGCTGCAATCGCCGAATAGTCGACAAAGCTCAGGTGACGGCAATCCAGCGTGACCTGGGCCGGGTCGTTGGCCGGGTCAAATTGATTCAGGAACGGCGTGGTCGAGGCAAAGAACAAGGTGCCATGCAGGCGGTAAAGCTTGCTGCCGTCAGCCTCCAGGTGTTCATCCGCGTACAGCTCCCGCGCCTGCTGCCAGGCGAAGTTCAGCGCGGCAATGACGATACCGCACAACACCGCGGTGGCCAGGTCGGTAAACACCGTGATGATCGTCACCGCCATGATCACCAGTACGTCATTGAGCGGCACCTTGTTGATCACCCGCAGCGACGCCCAGGCGAAGGTCTGCTGCGACACCACGAACATCACGCCCACCAGCGCCGCCAGCGGAATTCGCTCGATCAAAGGTGACAGAAACAGAATGAACAACAGGATCATCACCCCGGCAAATACCCCGGAGAAACGCCCACGCCCGCCGGAGCTGAGGTTGATCACGGTTTGCCCGATCATCGCGCAACCACCCATGCCACCGAACAGGCCCGAAACCATGTTTGCCGCGCCCAGGGCCATGCTTTCGCGGTCGGGGTAGCCACGGGTCTCGGTGATTTCATCGGTGAGGTTGAGGGTCAGCAGGGTTTCCAACAGGCCAACCATCGCCATCAGGAACGCGTAGGGCGCGATGATGGTGAAGGTTTCCAGGGTCCAGGGGATTTGCGGCAGGGCGAAGGTTGGCAAGCCGCCGGCGATATGCGCCATATCGCCCAAGGCGCGCGTCGGCAGGCCAAGCAGATAGACCGCCAGGCCAACCCCCAGGATCGCCACCAGCGCGGGGGGCACGGCACGGGTAAGACGCGGCAGCAGGTAGACAATCGCCATGGTCACCACCACCAGACCGGTCATCACATACAACGGCGTACCACTGAGCCAGTGTTCGCCGCTCTTGAAATGCTCCAATTGCGCCAAGGCAATGATGATCGCCAGGCCGTTGACGAAGCCGAGCATCACCGAGTGCGGCACCATGCGCACCAGCTTGCCCAGGCGCAGCAGGCCGAATGTGACCATGATCAGCCCGCCCAGCAGCACCGTCGCCAGCAGATACTCCACGCCGTGTTGCACCACCAGCGCAACGATCACCACCGCCATGGAGCCTGCCGCGCCTGACACCATGCCGGGCCGGCCGCCGAACAATGCGGTGAGGGTACAAATGATGAAAGCGCCGTAAAGGCCCATCAGCGGGTTGAGATGGGCCACCAGGGCAAAGGCGATGCATTCGGGCAGCAAGGCGAAAGACGTGGTGAGGCCGGCCAGGGCGTCGGCGCGCAGACGGGTGAGGTTCATGGAGTACCAGGGAGTTGCGGGGACAAGGCGGGGAATGGTACGGAATTGCGGTACGTGGGGCTAGTGAAGTGTCAGGTCCGATATACCGAGTCGCGCCTTTCGCAGGCAAGCCAGCTCCCACATTTGACAGGGTTCACACCTTAAAAATATGGGAGCCGGGCTTGCCCGCGATGGCCGCGCCGCGGTGCTAAGCGAACATCACACCATCTCGTCGCGAATCCACTCCACCACCGACGTACGCTTGGGCACCCAGCCCAACAACTCACGGGCATGCTTGCCACGCACCCGGCTGTTGGAACCCAGCCCGTAGTTGGCCATTTCATAACCCCATTCGGCTTCGGCCTCGGCCAATGGCCAATCCTGCGGCTCGCCCAGGTTCAGCGCTTGGGCAATCGCCGTGGTCATGTCGATAAACGCTGCTTCGCCGCTTTCCACAAAGTAGAAAGTGCCTGGTAGGTTGTTGGTCAGCGCCAGCAGGTACAGGGCCACCACGTCTTCGATATGCACGTTGGACCAGATGTTCTGCCCCGGGCCCACATGGCGCACCACACCACTTTTGCGCGCCTGCTTGAGCAAGCGCGGCAATTGCACGCTGTCACGCTTTACGCCCAGGCTGTGGCCGTAGATCAGGGTGTTGCAGATCACCGCCGAATTCACGCCGTCATTGGCGGCCGCGAGGATCAGGTTGTCGATGGCCACGCGGGCGGCCTTGTCGACGGTCGGCTCCGGCAGATTGTCCTCAAAATAGATGACATCGCTGGCCTTGCCGCCCGACGCATCGCCGACAATGCTCGAGCCGCTGGTGTGCAGGAACGGCTTGTTCGAGCCTTTCAAGGCGGCCAGCAGGGTTTCCACGGCGGCGCGATGGTCGCTGCTGGCGGCATTGATCACTGCATCGGCCTTGTACGCCTGCTCGGTCAACACGGCGGCGTCGTCAAGGGTGCCGATCACCGGGGTGATGCCCAGGGCGGTCATCTCGGCAGCTTGCTCGGCGCTGCGCACCAGGCCGGTGACGTGGTGGCCGGCCTTGACCAGGCCGGTGGCGATGGAACCGCCGATAAACCCTGCGGCGCCGGTAACGAATACGTTCATGGAGGTTGCTCCTGACTGGGTAATTGATGGGGCCAGTATCAAGCACCCCTCCCAGCCGAATAAGCCCGTATAGCCCAATTCACTCTTGCGTACAGGTCACGAATCAGCGGGCATACCGCGCCAGTTTGGCCTGAATAAAATCCAGGAAACACTGGATACGCAGCGCCAATTGCGAGTTGCGGTAGAACACCGCATGGATCGGCTGGCGATAGCCGCTGTTGAACGCCTCCAGCATCGGCACCAGGCGCCCGGCGTTAATGTCGTCGATAGTCATGAAGTTCGACAGGCAGCAAATGCCCTGCCCCTGCAGCGCTAATTGCCGCACAGTTTCGCCACTGGAGGCGCTGACGCTGGGCTGGATCAGCCAGCGATCACCGTCCACATGGCGCAGCGGCCAGTGGTTGAGGGTTTCGGTGTGGGTAAAGCCCAGCAGTGTGTGGTCGGCCAGTTCGGCCACGGTCGTGGGTGTGCCGTACTGCTCAAAGTAACCGGGGCTGGCCAGGATATGCAGCGGCGTGCTGCCCAGGAAGCGCGCATGTAGGGTCGAGTCAGCCAGGGCACCAATGCGAATGGCGATGTCGGTGCTTTGCTCCAGCAGGTCGATGATCAAATCATCGCTGTTGAGCTCCAGCTGGATATCCGGGTAGAGGCTACGAAACTCGGCGATGTACGGCACGATCCCATGCAGCATGAACGGCACGGCAGCGTTGATACGCAGGCGCCCGGCCGGTTTTTTCTGGCGCGACGACAGGCGCTCTTCCAGCTCATCCATCTGTGCCAGGATCACCTTGGCCTGCTCGAAGAAGTACTTGCCCTCTTCGGTCAGGTCCATGCGCCGGGTGGTGCGGTTGATCAAGGTGGTGTCGAGCTTGGCCTCCAGGCGTGACAAGGTGCGGCTGACTGCCGATGGCGTTTGCCCGACTTTTTCGGCGGCGGCAGAAATCGAGCCGCATTCAATCACGCTAACGAAGATCTGTAGCTCATCGGAACGGGCTTTCACGGGCGGTCCTTCATTTATCGGCTGACACGTGCCCGCTCATTATTAACCAGCCAGCAACAAATGGCCTCCCAACAACGCCATGCCGGTGAAAAATCCACGTTTGAACCACAACGCACTGATGCGTCGACGCACCACCTGGCCCAGCCACATTCCCAGCAACGCTGGCACCAGCGCCAACAATGAGGCGCCCATTTCACCGCCACCCAGCGCTCCATGCCAGGCCAGCCCGGCGGCCAGCGCCAGCGTCGACACGGTGAACGAGAGCCCCAGCGCCTGCACCAACTGATCACGGCTCAAGCCCAGCGCCTGCAGATACGGCACCGCAGGGATCACGAAGACACCGGTGGCCGAGGTGATAATGCCAGTGACCGCTCCGCACAAGGGCCCCAGCCAACGCTCGGTTCGGGGTGCGACCTTGAAGGTCGGCAGGAATAACCCGCTCAACGCATACACCAGTAATGCCGCGCCCAAGGCACGCACTACCCAAGGCCCGCTGCCCATGCCCAGCCACAAAGTGCCCAGCCCGGTGCCGAGAAAAATCAGCAGCAACATCGGCCACAGGCGTTTGAGCAAGGCACCCAAGTGTCCGCCAAAGGACAGTTGCCAGAGGTTGGTCACCGTCGAAGGAATGATCAGCAACGCTGCAGCCTGCGTCGGCAACATAGCCAGGCCGAGCATGCCCATGGCCACGGTAGGCAGGCCAAGACCGATGACGCCCTTGACTGTACCGGCCAGCAGGAAGGTGGTGATGACCAGCGCTGTCAGGGCGGGACCGAGGTTTTGGTAGAACGCTAGAAAGGTATTCATGCACCGATTGTGCAGGGCTGGAGAGAGGCTGAAAATTCGCCATATACTGAGGTAGCCTCTTGTTTTGTGTGAGGCTGATGCCGCTATCGCAGGCAAGCCAGCTCCCACATTTGAATGTATTCACAGTTCAAAATGTGTGAGGCTGATGCCTGCGATGAGGCCCTTCCAGTCATGGGGAAACTTCATGCACTTTGACCTTATCGACCTGCGCCTCTATCTGCATATCCTCGACAGCGGCAACATCACCGCCGGCGCAGCTCGCAGCCACCTGTCCCTGGCTGCCGCCAGCGCACGCATCCGGGCCATGGAGGCATCGCTGGGCATTACGTTTCTCGAGCGTGGCCGCCGTGGCGTGACCCCAACAACCGCTGGCAAAGCCCTGGCCCGACATGCCCGCCTGCTGTTGCAGCAGGCCGACCACCTGCAACAAGACCTGGCCGAGTACGCCAATGGCGTCAAGGGCCAGGTACGACTGCTATGCAATACCACGGCCCTCAGCGAGTACCTGCCTGAACTGCTCGCACACTTTTTGCGCGAGCACCCCAACCTCGATATCGACCTGCAAGAACTGCCCAGCCTGCGCATCACCCAAGCCTTGCGCCAGGGCACGGCCGACCTGGGGGTTATTTCCGATGCGGTGGACACCCATGGCTTGCAGACCTTGCCGTTTCGCGATGACCCGTTGGTGCTCATCGTGCCCCTTGACCATCCGCTGACCACAGCCAGTTTCATCGACAGCTTGCAGTACGACTACGTAGGCTTGGCGGCCAACAGTGCGCTGGCGGTGTATCTGGAGGAACAGGCATTGCACGCAGGCTTTCGCTTGCAAACCCGCATCCGCGCCGACGGTTTTGATGGCTTGATTCGCATGGTCGCCGGCGGTGCAGGCCTGGGCATCGTGCCCCAGGCCGCCTTGGAACGCTGGCCGTCGGAGCGCCGTTTCAAGGTCCAGCCTCTGCGAGAAGCCTGGGCCTGCCGCAAGCTGCTGTTATGCGCACGCGACTTCGGACAACTGCCGGGTTACGCCAGGGCTTTGCTCGACGCCTTGGCCCTGCCCTTACGGAAAAATCCGTAATACACCGCTGACAGAATCAGCAGGAACGGCACGCCAAACACCAGCGTCATCTTGAACGCCTCGGTGAAATAGGTGGTGATCATCACCGCTCCCATCAGCACCAGCCCCAGCAATGTGCTGTAGGGAAACAGGCGCAACTGGAATGACAACTTCGCCCCGCCATGGCGCTTGCGATAGCGGCGGAAGAACAGGTGCGTGAGGAAGATCATGAACCAGGTGAAGATCGCGCCAAACATCGAGATCGCCATCATCAGGGTGAACGAGCTTTCCGGGTACACCACGTTAAGCAAGGTCGCCAGGGCGATGCCCGAGCTGGACAGCAACAGGGCATTGAGCGGGATGCCGTTCTTGCTCAAGGCGCCCATGGCCTTGGGCGCAAAGCCTGCGCGGGACAGGCTGAACATCATGCGCGTGGTGATGTAGAGCTGGCTGTTCATGGCCGACAGCGCCGCGATCAGGATCACAAAGTTCATCACCCCGGTGGCGCCAGGAATGCCGATTGTCTGCATCACCGTGACGAATGGGCTCTGGGTCTGGCCAGCCTGGTTCCACGGCACGATGGCGAGCATCAGTGCCAGGGTCAGCAGATAGAACACCACCAGGCGCACGATGGTAGCGCGAAAGGCTTTCTTCACCGCCTGCTCCGGGTCGGCAGCTTCACCGGCAGCCACGGCGATCATCTCGACGCTGAGGTAGCTGAAGATCGACACAATCACCGCGATCCACATGCCGCTCAAGCCATGGGGAAAAAACCCGTCATGAGCCGTGTAGTTCTGCACCCCGTAGTCGGGATTGCCGGAGCCGAACACCACATACACGGCGAGGATGATGAAACCGACGATGGCACTGATCTTGATCGTCGAGAACCAGTATTCGAAGTTGCCGAAGGTCTTCACGCTGATGGCATTGAGCAGGATCAGCACGCTGGAGAACGACACGATCCACACCCACTCCGGCACGTTGGCGAACCAGTACTTCATGTACATCGCCACCGCCGTGACCTCCGCGCCCACCGCCAGCACAATCGCCGCCCAGTAGGCATACCGCACCAGGAACCCGGCCAGCGGGCTGATGTAGAACTCGGCATAGGCGCCAAAGGAGCCGGAGGTGGAATGGGCCACCGTCATCTCCGCCAGGCAGCCCATCAGCAGCAAGGTGATCAAGGCGCCGATGGCGTAGCTCACCAGCACGCTCGGCCCGGCATAACCGATGGCGTAGGCGCTGCCCATGAACAGCCCGGTGCCGATGGCGCCACCGATGGCGATCATGCTCATCTGGCCGGAAGTGAGCTGGCGCCTCAAGCCTAGTTCACGGTGGGTAATTTCTGCAAAGCCGTTGTCTGGCGTGGTCACTGGTGTGCCCCTTTATTATTGTGATGGTGGCTGACGCTGAACCTGTGGGAGCTGGCTTGCCTGCGATAACAGTAGTGAATGCACCGACGCTATCGCAGGCAAGCCAGCTCCCACATTTGATCCGTGTTGCTCTTAAGTGACGCTGTTGCGCACTTTGAATTGCGCCTGGTCCCAGGTGCGGTTGTCGAGAATTTCACCGAGGATTTCCACGGCGTCCCACACCTCGGTAAAGCTGGTGTACAGCGGGGTGAAACCAAAGCGCATGATCCGCGGTTCACGGTAATCGCCGATCACGCCCCGGGCGATCAGGGCCTGGATTACGGCATAACCTTCGGGGTGTTCGAAACTGACGTGGCTGCCACGCCGGGCGTGTTCACGCGGGGTGATCAGGGTCAGGCCATGGGCGGCGCAGCGGCTTTCGACCAGCGCAATAAACAGGTCGGTCAATGCCAGGGATTTAGTCCGTAGGCTGGTCATATCGGTCTGGGCAAAAATCTCCAGGCCGCACTCCACCATGGCCAACGAGGTGATCGGCTGGGTGCCGCACAGGTAGCGCGCAATGCCGGTGCTGGGTGCGTAGGTGGATTCCATGGCGAACTGGCGGGTGTGCCCGAACCAGCCCGACAACGGCTGGCGCACCACATCCACCAACGCCGGGTTGACCCACACAAACGCCTGGGAGCCCGGGCCGCCGTTGAGGTATTTGTAGGTGCAGCCGATCGCATAATCAGCGCCGGCCCGATGCAGGTCCACAGGCACCGCGCCCGCCGAATGCGCCAAGTCCCAGATGCTCAGCGCGCCGCACTCGTGGCTCAAGGCGGTGAGCGCCTGCATGTCGTACATGTAGCCGGTCTTGTAGTTGACGTGGGTAAGCATCACCACCGCCACGTCCTGATCGATTGCCCGCGGCAGCTCGTCGGGGCTGTTGACCAACCGCAGGGAATAACCCTGTTGCAGCAATTCAGCCAAGCCCTGCGCGATATACAGATCGGTGGGAAAGTTGCTCGCCTCACTGACGATCACCTTGCGCGCAGGCGCACGTTGGCGCTGCACACTCAACGCCGCACTGAGCACCTTGAACAGGTTGATCGAGGTGGTATCGGTGATCACCACTTCGCCGTCCCGCGCACCGATCAATGGCGCCAGACGATTGCCCAGGCGCTGGGACAAATCCGCCCAGCCGGCGCTGTTCCAGCTGCGGATCAAACCATTGCCCCACTCCTCGGCAATCACCTGCCGGGCCCGCTCCAGCGACGCCACCGGGCGGGCGCCGAGGGAGTTGCCGTCGAGGTAGATCACCCCCTCGGGCAAGGCGAACTGGGCGCGCAGTGGCGCCAACGGGTCCTGGGCGTCAAGGGCTTGGCAATGGCTTCGAGTGGTCATGGGTCGTCCTGGTTTTTATAGGTGAGGATGGACCAAATAATGAACGAACTTTTAGAGAATTTTCGTGCAAAGTGGTGGGTAAACGGCTATTTAAGCTGTAGGAAATTCGAATTTAACCTCAAAATACGTGGATATCTACCAAGCATGGTTCTCGACGCCACCGACCTGCGCCTCCTGCATTTCCTGCAACAGGATGGCCGTATCAGCAATCAGGAACTGGCGGAAAAAGTCGCGCTTTCGCCCTCTGCCTGCCTGCGCCGTCTGCGCCTGTTGGAAAGCGAGGGCATCATCAGCGGCTACCGTGCGGTATTGAATGCCGAGCAGTTGGGGATCGAGTTGGAAGCCATCGTCCATCTATCGTTGCGCCAGGATGTGGAAGACTGGCATGAGACCTTTATCAAGAAGGTGCAAGGCTGGCCGGAAGTGGCAAGCGCCTATGTGATCACTGGCGCCAGCAACTACGTGCTGCGGGTGCAGGCGCGCAATCTCAAGCATTTTTCGGACTTTATCGTGAACCACCTGAACCGCACGGCGGGGGTGATGGATATCAGGTCGGAGATTGTGCTGCAGAAGATCAAGGATCGGGATGAAGTGTTGGATCTGGTCCTGCGCAAATAACACAAACACCCCAAAACCAATGTGGGAGCTGGCTTGCCTGCGATAGCGGTGGAACATTCAACATCGCTATCGCAGGCAAGCCAGCTCCCACAGATCAGTCTTCCAGGGCGCGTACGCGCTGCATGCGTTTCTGCTCCACCGGCGCATCAGCCACCTGCAACTCAAAGTCAAAATCAATCTGCGCAAACCGCCCTTGCACACCAAACTCCCGCGCCAGTTGCGGATCGTCGCTGAAGCGAATTTCGGCAATCAGTTCATCCCGGGTGGCATAGGCAAAGTCATCGTGCAGGTACGGATCATCCGACAGGTTGATCTGCGTGGTCAGGTGCCGGTGCCCAGGCGCCGAGATGAAAAAGTGGATATGCGCCGGACGTTGTCCATGGCGCCCCAGTTGGTCGAGCAATTGCTGCGTCGGCCCGGTGGGCGGGCAGCCATAGCCGGAGGGCACGATGCTGCGAAAACGGTAGTTGCCCTGGGCGTCGGTTTCGATACGCCGGCGCAGGTTGAATGCCGATTGAGTCGGATCGAACCACGAATAGGTGCCGCCCGTATTGGCCTGCCACACATCGACAATCGCCCCCGCCAGTGGCTTGCCATTGGTATCGCGCACTTGCCCGCGCATGAACAACGGCACCGCGTCATCCTGACCATCATCCAACCGCGCTTCGTACTTCGACAACGGCGCGCCGGCTACGTACAACGGGCCTTCGATGGTGCGCGGTGTGCCGCCGGACTTGCCGGCCTGTTCATCGGCGGCGTCCATCAGCAGGTCGAGGTAATGCTCCAGGCCCAGGCCTGCGGCGAGCAGGCCGGCTTCCTGGTTCTTGCCCAGTTCATTGAGGTAGTTGACCGCCTTCCAGAATTCTTCCGGGGTCACCTCCAGGTCTTCGATAATGTTCACGGTGTCGCGCAGGATCCGGTACATCAACGCCTTGGCGCGCGGGTTGCCAGCGTCATTGAGGTTACCGCTGGCTTCTTCGAGAAACCGTTGGGCGTGGGCAGTCTGGGACAGGCGGATGGTCATGGAGCACTCCTCATCTTGTCATTATTAGCTTTTTAAAAAGCGCTTAGCGGTCGTCTGCATGGATCGACGACGGATGCCGGCACAGCGCATTCACTTCGATGGCCATGTAGGGAAACAGCGGCAGTTGCATCAGCAGGTCGTGCAGGTCCTGCACGCTGTCGACATCGAACACGCTGTAGTTGGCGTAGTGCCCGGCGATGCGCCACAGGTGGCGCCATTTGCCCTCCTGCTGCAGGCGCTGCGCCAAGGCTTTCTCCTCGGCCTTGAGGCTGGCAGCGCGCTCGGGGTGCATGTCGAGGGGCAGGTTCACGGTCATTTTTACGTGGAACAACATGGCAAGGGCCTCTTAGTGTTTGTCACGGCGAAAGAACGCCAGGCGCTCTTCATCAAGCGTCAGGCCCAGGCCCGGCGCAGTGGACACATGCAGCTGGAAATCGCGGTACACCGGTGGCTCGGTGAGGATGTCTTCGGTGAGCAACAGCGGGCCGAACAGTTCAGTGCCCCACGCCAGGGTGTTCAGCGTGAGAAAGGCATGGGCCGAGGCCAGGGTGCCAATGCCACCTTCAAGCATGGTGCCGCCGTACAGGCCGATGCCAGCCGCTTCGGCAATCGCCGCCGTGCGCAATACAGCGCGAGGGCCGCCGTTCTTGGCGATCTTGAGGGCGAACACCGTGGCCGCGCCTTCACGGGCCAGGTTGAAGGCGTCTTCGACACATTCGATGGACTCATCGGCCATGATCGGTACCGGGCTCGACAGGTTGAGCCGGGCCATGCCGCCACGGTTATTGCGTGAGATCGGTTGTTCGATCAGGTCGATACCGTGGTCGCCGAGCACCTTGCACGCCCGCAGGGCCACCGCTTCATCCCAGGCCTGGTTGACGTCGACGCGCACACTGGCGCGCTCGCCCAGGGCTTTCTTGATTGCGATCACATGGGCCAGGTCGCGGCTGACCTCACCGGCGCCGATCTTCAGTTTGAAAAAGCGATGGCGGCGCAGGTCGAGCATTTTCTCGGCCTCGTTGATGTCCTGTTCGGTATTACCGCTGGCTAGGGTCCAGGCCACCGGCAACGCGTCCCGCACACGCCCGCCAAGCAGCTCGCTGACCGGCAGCCCGAGGCGTTTGCCGAGGGCGTCGAGCAAGGCGCTTTCGATACCGGACTTGGCAAAGGTGTTGCCGCGAATACTGCGCTCCAGGCGCAACATCGCCGCGTTGACGTTACTCGCGTCCTGGCCGATCAGCAGCGGCGCGAAGTGACGGTCGATATTGACCTTGATGCTGTCGGGGCTCTCGTTGCCGTAGCTCAGGCCACCGATGGTGGTGGCTTCACCGATGCCTTCGATGCCGTCGGTGCAACGCAGACGGATGATAACGAGGGTCTGGTTTTGCATCGTGTGCATCGCCAGCTTGTGCGGGCGAATGGTGGGCAGGTCGACGATGACAGTTTCGATCGACTCGATGGCGCAAATCGGCATGGCAATACCCGTTGGGTTATTTATAGATTTGCGTCGATTCTGTTCCGCATTTTTTCGGGCTTCCAATATAGAATTGGTCTCGTGCAATACCCTTAAGGTATGAGAGGAGACGATATGGAACTGCGTCACTTGCGCTATTTCCAGGTGCTGGGCGAGACCCTCAACTTCACCCGCGCTGCCGAACGCTTGCATATCGCCCAACCGCCGTTGAGCCGGCAGATCCAGCAACTGGAGGACGAACTCGGGGTGGTGCTGCTGGAACGCAGCCGCCCCTTGCGGCTGACCGAGGCCGGACGGTTTTTCTATGAGCATGCCAATGTGTTGCTCGAACAACTGGGCAAGGTTTGCGACAACACTCGACGCATCGGCCAAGGCGAGAAAACCTGGCTGGGCATCGGCTTTGCGCCCTCGACCTTGTACGGCGTGTTGCCGGAATTGATTCGGCGCCTGCGCACTCACGAGGCCTTGGAGCTGGAGTTGGGTTTGTCGGAGATGACTACGTTGCAGCAGGTCGAAGCGCTCAAGGCGGGACGCATTGACGTGGGCTTCGGGCGGATTCGCATTGACGACCCGGCCATCGTCCAGCGCGTATTGGTGGAAGACCGCCTGGTGGCAGTGCTGCCCAGCGGTCACCCGTTGCTGGGCGCCCCGGCCACCCTCGCCCAGTTGGCCGCCGAACCCTTTGTGCTCTACCCCGGCAACCCGCGCCCCAGTTATGCCGACCATGTGATCGCACTGTTCGACGCCCATGGCTTGAGCGTGAAGGTGGCGCAGTGGACCAACGAATTGCAGACCGCTATCGGCCTGGTGGGCGCAGGCATGGGGGTGACGCTGGTGCCGGCGTCGGTGCAAGTGCTGCATCGGGCGGATATTGGCTATACGCCGGTGGTGGAGGCGACGGCGAGTTCGCCGATCATCCTCAGCCGGCGAGTGAATGATCAGTCGCCGGGGCTGAGTCATTGCCTGCAACTGGTGGAGGAACTGATCTGAGGTTCTCCAGGCGCCCCATATTCCATGTGGGAGCTGGCTTGCCTGCGATGGCGGTGGAACAGTTGGCATCGTATTGATCGGCCGACCGCTATCGCAGGCAAGCCAGCTCCCACAGATTGGTTTTCATCCAGTTCAAGTAATGCGCAGGCGCTTGCGTTGCAATGTCTGGCTGGGCGACTCATCGAACAGCTTGCGGTACTCCGCCGAAAACCGCCCCAAATGCGTAAACCCCCAACCCAGGGCGATTTCAGAGATGGTGCGGATCGAACCCTGCTCCAGAATCTCCTGGCGCACCGCCCCCAACCGATGCTTCTTCAGATAAGCCATGGGCGAGAGTGCGAAGTACTTGCGAAACGCATCGAACAGTTTGAAACGCGACACGCCCGCCGCTGCTTCCAGGTCTTCCAGGTGCAGCGCTTCACGGGCGTTGTCATGGATGTACTGGCGCGCCCGGACCAGGTAATGCGGCAGTTTTACCCCGAGCACGTCGCGCAGTTCTTCAGAGTAGTTATTCGGTTGGGCCAGGATCAGGCCCTTGATCAGTGAGCTTTCCAGGTCACGGGTAAACGCCGTCTGCTCGTACAATTCGCTGCGGCATTCCAGCTCGGCGATGAAGTAACGTGCCATGCGCCACCACGACGCCGGGGCGCCCTCCACCGCGTCCATCACTGATTCAAAGCGCAGCGGCGCATCGATGGGCCGTTGCAGCAAGCCTTCCAGCGACTCACTCATGGCCGCGCGGGTAATCACCACCTGCAACTTGCGGCAGTCACCGGAAATCGCCAGCATCTGGTGTTCATTGGGTGAAATGATCACGCCCTGGTCGCGGTTGGAACTGAGGCGTTCACCGTTCTTGCTCAGTTCCTGCTCGCCCACCAACGGCAGGCTCAGGCTGTAGCTGCGAAAGTGCTCGGCATCTTCGATATCGATAGTCACATCGGTACCGTATTCGATAACGCCCAGGGTGGTGGCGCGGGACTTGAACACGTTGGCGCTGTGGTTAAACCGCAGGCGTTCGGGCGTCGCCGTTGCCAGGCGGTGGGGGCCGCAAATACCGGACATCCAGCTGCGGGCGCCCTCCAGGTCGAAGCGTTGGATATGAATATCGCGTGTCTGGCTACTCATCGGGCTGCACCCACGGCGGTTAGGCATTTGCGCGCTCTGGCGGCGCGTCGTTGAACATCGACAGCAAGTTCCAAGCCACGCCAGCACCATCACCACTGGGTGGATAGCAAAGGTCGACTATGTGGATAAAGCCCAGGCTTTCGTGACCTTCACCTGCAATCACAGTAGCGCATGCTGTCACTTGCGCGCACCGCCGTGGGTATTTGCTGCCCAACTTTGCGGCCCAGCTTCCCCCATTAAGCGGATAGCCCGCCACCGCCTCACAGGCTCTTAATGGCTCACCGTTTAGCCATGAACAAAAGGTGCCTCCCATGAGTGGTGCAAGAAGCGTCGAGCAGTGGAAGAGCTTTATCGAAAGCTGCCTGGATTTTCGCCCGGCCGATGGGGTGTTTCGCATCGCCCGCGACATGTTCACCGAGCCCGAGTTGTTCGAGCTGGAGATGGAACTGATCTTCGAAAAGAACTGGATCTACGCCTGCCACGAAAGCGAACTGGCGAACAACCACGACTTCGTGACGATGCGCGCCGGGCGCCAGCCAATGATCATCACCCGCGATGGCGAAGGCCGGCTCAACGCGTTGATCAATGCCTGCCAACATCGCGGCACCACCCTCACCCGGGTGGGCAAGGGCAACCAGTCCACCTTTACCTGCCCGTTCCACGCCTGGTGCTACAAGAGCGACGGCCGGTTGGTGAAGGTCAAGGCACCCGGGGAATATCCAGAAGGGTTTGATAAAGCCACCCGAGGCCTGAAAAAAGCGCGCATCGACAGCTACAAGGGCTTTGTGTTTATCAGTCTCGACGTGCAGGGCACGGACAGCCTGGAAGACTTCCTCGGCGACGCCAAAGTGTTCTTCGACATGATGGTGGCGCAATCGGCCACGGGGGAACTGGAGGTGCTGCCGGGCAAGTCCGCCTACACCTATGACGGCAACTGGAAACTGCAAAACGAAAACGGCCTGGACGGTTATCACGTCAGCACCGTGCACTACAACTACGTGGCCACGGTGCAGCATCGCCAGCAGGTCAATACCGAGAATGGCACAGGCTCCAGCACGACCTTGGACTACAGCAAGCTCGGCGCGGGAGACGCCAATACCGACGATGGCTGGTTTGCCTTCAACAACGGTCACAGCGTGTTGTTCAGCGACATGCCCAACCCCAGCGTGCGCTCGGGCTACGCCACGATCATGCCGCGCCTGGTACAAGAGCACGGCCAGCAAAAGGCCGAGTGGATGATGCACCGCCTACGCAACCTGAACATCTACCCAAGCCTGTTCTTTCTCGACCAGATCAGCTCACAGCTGCGCATCATCCGCCCGGTGGCCTGGAACAAAACCGAGATCATCAGTCAGTGCCTGGGTGTGAAAGATGAATCCTGCGCGGATCGCGAAAACCGCATTCGCCAGTTCGAGGATTTCTTCAACGTTTCGGGCATGGGCACGCCGGACGACCTGGTGGAATTTCGCGAAGCCCAGCGCGGTTTCCAGGGCCGCCTGGAGCGCTGGAGCGATATCTCGCGGGGCAGCCACCGCTGGGAAACCGGACCTACGCCCAACAGTGAAGCCATTGGCATCCAACCAGCGATGACCGGCACCGAATTCACCCATGAAGGCCTGTATGTCAACCAGCATCGCAACTGGCAGCAGTTTCTGCTCAAAGGTTTGGACCAACGGGCCCTGACACTGCGGGAGGTGAAGTGATGAATGCGCAATTGCAGTACCAGATCGAGCAGTTTTTCTACCGCAAATCCGAACTGTGCGACGCCCAGGACTGGGATGCCTATGTGCAGCTGTTCGACCCGCAGAGTGAATTCCACCTGCCGCAGTGGGACTCGGAACACGTCTACACCCGCGACCCCAAGCGCGAGATGTCGTTGATCTACTACGCCAACCGTTCGGGCCTGGAAGACCGCGTGTTCCGTCTGCGCACCGGCAAGGCCGCCTCAGCCACACCGATGCCGCGCACCCTGCACCTGATCAATAACGTACGCATTGCCGGACAAAGCGACGGCACCTTGGAGGTGCGCTTGAACTGGCACACGCTGTTTTATCGGCTGGCTACGTCCGAGCAGTTCTATGGGCACGCAACCTATCGCCTCAAGCCCGAGGGCGACAGCTGGCTGATCACGCGCAAGCACGCCCTGCTGCTCAACGACACCATCAACTCGGTGCTGGATTTCTATCACCTCTGAAGCACCGGAGCTTTTCAGATGAATCACAAAGTGGCCTTCAGTTTTGCCGACGGAAAAACCCTGTTCTTTCCTATCGGCGCCAATGAAATCCTCTTGGATGCGGCCCTGCGCAACGGCATCAAGATCCCGCTGGATTGCCGCGAAGGCGTGTGCGGCACCTGCCAGGGCCGCTGCGAATCGGGAAACTACACACAAGACTATGTAGACGACGAAGCCCTCTCCAGCCTCGACCTGCAACAACGCAAGATGCTCAGTTGCCAGACCCGGGTGCAGTCCGACGCCACCTTCTACTTCGACTTCGATTCAAGCCTGTGCAATGCGTCCGGGCCAGTGCAAGTACGCGGCACAGTGAGCGCGGTGAAGCAAATATCGACCAGCACGGCGATCTTGCAGGTGCAGCTGGAGCAGCCACTGGATTTCCTGCCCGGCCAATACGCTCGCCTCGCGGTACCCGGCACCGACAGTTGGCGCTCCTACTCCTTCGCCAATCGGCCGGGCAACCAACTGCAATTCCTGGTGCGCCTGCTGCCGGATGGGGTGATGAGCAACTATTTGCGCGAGCGCTGCCAGGTGGGCGACGAGATGCTGCTGGAGGCGCCATTGGGTGCGTTCTACCTGCGCCATGTCACCCAGCCGCTGGTGCTGGTGGCGGGCGGCACCGGCTTGTCGGCGTTGCTGGGCATGCTCGATGAGCTGGCGGCCAACGGCTGCGCGCAACCGGTGCACCTGTACTACGGCGTGCGCGGTGCTGAGGATTTATGCGAAGCGGCGCGTATCCACGACTACGCGGGGAAAATCCCGGGCTTTCGCTACACCGAAGTGCTCAGCGAACCCTCCGATGACTGGTCCGGCAAGCGCGGTTACCTTACCGAACATTTCGACCTGGCCGAATTGCGGGACAGATCGGCGGATATGTACCTGTGCGGTCCCCCGCCAATGGTCGAATCCATCCAACAATGGCTGGCGGATCAGGCACTTGATGGCGTTCAGCTGTATTACGAAAAGTTTACGCAGAGTAATATCTGACCCTCAGCAGTTCTGAGGGGCCGATGCGGCGTGCAATCACCCTTGAGAAAAACAAGTAGAAGGGAATGTTAATGGCGGATGACATGGTTAACCCGGTGGGCCTCAAGCGAGGCCTGAAAAACCGGCACATTCAGCTGATCGCCTTGGGAGGGGCGATTGGTACAGGCTTGTTCCTCGGCTCGGCCGGGGTGCTCAAGTCGGCGGGGCCGTCGATGATCCTGGGCTATGCGATTGCAGGCTTTATCGCATTCCTGATCATGCGCCAGCTCGGCGAGATGATCGTCGAGGAGCCGGTGGCCGGTTCCTTCAGCCACTTCGCACACAAGTACTGGGGCGGCTACGCGGGCTTTTTGGCGGGCTGGAACTACTGGGTGCTGTATGTGCTGGTGGGCATGGCCGAACTGACGGCCGTGGGCAAGTACATCCAATTCTGGTGGCCGGAGATTCCGACCTGGGTCAGCGCCCTGGTGTTCTTTGTCGCGGTGAACCTGATCAACACCCTGAACGTGAAGTTCTTCGGCGAAGCCGAGTTCTGGTTCGCGATCATCAAGGTGGTGGCGATTGTCGGCATGATCGTGCTCGGTTGCTACCTGTTGTTCAGCGGCACTGGCGGCCCGCAAGCCTCGGTAAGCAACCTGTGGAGCCATGGCGGTTTCTTCCCCAATGGCGGCATGGGGCTGTTGATGTCCATGGCCTTCATCATGTTCTCGTTCGGTGGCCTGGAGCTGGTCGGCATCACCGCCGCCGAAGCCAGCGAACCGCGCAAGGTCATCCCCAAAGCGATCAATCAGGTGGTGTACCGCATCCTGATTTTCTACGTCGGCGCGCTGACCGTGCTGTTGTCGCTGTACCCGTGGGATCAACTGCTGCAAACCCTCGGCGCGTCGGGCGATGCCTACAGCGGCAGCCCGTTTGTGCAGATCTTCTCGCTGATCGGCAACGACACCGCCGCCCACATCCTCAACTTCGTGGTGCTGACCGCGGCGTTATCGGTGTACAACAGCGGCGTGTATTGCAACAGCCGCATGCTGTTCGGCCTGGCCGAGCAAGGTGACGCGCCCAAGGCGCTGATGAAGCTCAACAAGCAAGGCGTGCCGCTGCGGGCGTTGGCGATTTCGGCATTGGTGACGATGCTGTGCGTGGTGGTCAACTACGTCGCGCCGCAGAGTGCCCTGGAGTTGCTGTTCGCGCTGGTGGTTGCCTCGCTGATGATCAACTGGGCGCTGATCAGCATCACTCATATCAAGTTCCGCAAGGCCATGGGCGAGCAAGGCATGACGCCATCGTTCAAGACCTTCTGGTTCCCGTTCAGCAACTACCTGTGCCTGGCGTTCATGCTGATGATCATCAGCGTGATGCTGGCGATTCCGGGGATTCGCGAGTCGGTGTATGCGATGCCGGTGTGGGTGGGGATAATCTATGTGGCCTATCGGTTGCGGAGCCGAAACGCGAAAGTTGCCGTAGCGCAATAACCCCTCCCACATTTGATTGCATTGCAAATGAAAAGCCCCGGTGATCCGGGGCTTTTTGTTTACAGGGTGGAGCGCACTCGCCACAACTCTGGGAACAGCACCGTGTCGAGCATCTTGCGCAAATACCCCACGCCTTCGGTGCCACCGGTGCCCGGCTGGAAGCCGATGATCCTTTCCACCGTGGTCACATGCCGGAAGCGCCATTGGCGGAACGAATCCTCCAGATCGATGAACTTCTCGGCCAATTGATACAAGTCCCAATACCGGCTCGGGTCGCGATACACCTCACGCCACGCCGCCTCCACCGACTCGTCATGCACTGTGGCCGCCGTCGGATCGCGCTCGGCGCGCTGGGGGTCAATCGACAGCCCCGCCTTAATCATCAGGTTGATCGCCTCGTCATATAGCGACGGCGTGGCAATCGCCACCTTAAGTTCCTGCAACAACTCTGGCCGATGGGCATGGGGCCGCAGCAAGGCCGGGCTCTTGTTGCCGAGGATGAATTCGATCTCGCGGTACTGGAATGACTGGAACCCCGACGACTGCCCCAGGAACGGGCGAATTGCCTTGTACTCCGACGGCGTCATGGTCGCCAGCACCGCCCAGGCGTGCACCAGTTGGTCGAAGATCCGCGAGACTCGCGCCAGCATCTTGAACGCCGGCGGCAACTCACCCAGGCGCACGTGTTCGCGGGCGGCCTTGAGTTCGTGGAGCATCAGTTTCATCCACAGCTCCGAAGTCTGGTGCTGGATGATGAAGAGCATTTCGTTGTGGTCAGGCGACAGCGGGTGCTGGGCGCTGAGGACTTTGCCCAGGTCCAGGTAGTCGCCATAGCTCATGGACTCGGAAAAATTCAGTTCGGCGTTATGCCATTCTTCCGGTGGCTGGTAATCGGCAGAAAAGGGACATTGGCTCATCGCGTGGGCTCCTTGAGCGGGCGCAGGATTGCGCGGACCGGGCTGGCATCGAGGTTGGCAAAGCGCAGCGGCAGTGCGATCAGTTCATAGTCGCCCTCCGGTACCTCATCGAGCACGATGCCTTCGAGGATCGCCATGCCGTGACGGGCTACGGCGTTGTGGGAATCCATGGTCTTGGACTGCTGCGGGTCCAGGGACGGCGTGTCGATACCGATCAGGCGCACACCCAGGCTGGCGAGCAGTTCAATGGTTTGTGGGGCGATGGCGGTGAAATTCGCATCCCATTCGGTGAGCGGCGCTTGTGGATAAGTGCGCAGCAGCACGCGCTCCGGCACGTTATCCACACGGCCTTGCAGCTGGTGCGGCTGCACTAGCGCGCCGCTGCCCAGGCAATGCAGCACCCGGCACGGGCCCATGTACACGTCCAACGACACCTCGCCAATCGGCGCACCGTCGGCACTGTAATGCAGCGGCGCATCCACATGGGCGCCAGTGTGCGGCGACAAGGTCACGCGCCCCACATTCACCGGGCACTCCGGGCCGAACTGCCATACGCGCTCTTCCTGGAATGGCGTATCGCCCGGCCAGGTCGGGGTCGCCGTGCTCAAGGGCGGGCTGATATCCCACCACGTTTTTATTGGGTTCATTGCAAGGCTCTCACGGGGTACTGGGTGAATGATACGAGGGCCAGCTCTGAATTTTCTTGCGAATTCTGGCGTCATGGGCGAATTCTTTCGCAGTTACTGCGATAAAAAGACAAATTACCGAACAATTCACACAGATCAATGTGGGAGGGGGCTTGCCCCCGATTGCAGTGTGTCAGTCACAGATATCTCTACTGACCCACCGCTATCGGGGGCAAGCCCCCTCCCACACCGACCTCACCGTATCAGAACAAACGCATTCGGCTGCGCTTCTGGGCATACCGATGTCGAGTCCAGACCACCAGCCCCAGCCGCGACGCTATAGGGTTCGACTCTTCTACCCTTGCCTCGGAGGCATCATGTCCAAGCCCATCACCGTACTGCGCGACACCCACCCACTGCCGGTCCTGGATGCCTGCAAATGGGAAAAGCTCGAAGGCGACCCGCACACCGTCAACCTCAACGCCTACACCAGCGAAGACGGCAGCAAGATCATGGGCACCTGGATCTGCACACCGGGCAAGTGGTACGTGGAATACGTGAAGTGGGAGTACTGCCATTTCCAGGAAGGCTATTGCGTGATCACGCCGGAAGGCATGGAGCCGATTCATTTGCGCGCTGGGGATATCTTTGTGGTGGAGCCGGGGATGAAGGGCACGTGGGAAGTGGTCGAGACAGTGCGTAAGTATTTTGTGTTTGCCTGACCCGCAAAACCCGGGAGCCAGCTATTTGCTGGCCCCCGGAAACCGCCCTATTTAGGCTTGCGATAGCTGTTGATGATCGCCGAGAAGTCCTTGCCCCCTTCCCCACGCTGGCTCATTGATTGATACAACTGCTGGGCCACCGCACCGAGGATCACTGGCTGGTGTGCCTGACGTGCCGCTTCAGTGGCCAGGCCCAAGTCCTTGAGCATCAGATCGGCACCAAAACCACCGGTGTAACCACGCGATGACGGCGCGGTCTCGATCACGCCGGGCCAGGGATTGTAGGTATCGGAACTCCAGCAACGCCCGGTGGAGCTGTTGATGATGCCGGCCAGCACTTGAGTGTCAATACCGAGCGCATCCCCCAGGGCCATGGCTTCACTGACGCCGACCATGCTGATACCCAACAGCAGGTTGTTGCAGATCTTGGCGATTTGCCCGGTGCCGACATCACCGCAGTGCACAATATTGCGGCCCATCTGCGCCAATACCGGCTGCAGGGTGGCGAACAGTTCCGGGTTGGCGCCGACCATGAAGGTCAGCGTTCCGGCCTGCGCGCCGCCAGTGCCGCCGGAAACCGGTGCATCGGCCACGGCCACGCCCTGTTTCGCCGCCGCTGCCGCTACATCACGGATGGTCTGCGGATCGATGGTGCTGCAATCCACCGCTGGCACGCCTTTGCCGATGCCTGCGAGCACGCCGTCTTCATTGAGCCAGACGCTGCGCACGTGGGCGGCGGCCGGCAGCATGGTAATCACCAGTTCCGCGCCTTGGGCCGCATCACGGGGCGAGCTGCTGATGGTGCCGCCCAATTCGGCGAGCTCCTTGAGCACGGTCTGGTTCAGGTCAAACAGGTTCAGCGCGTGCCCGGCCTTGATCAGGTTACGGGCCATGGGTGCGCCCATGTTGCCCAGGCCGATAAATGCAATCTTCATGGTCGTCTCCCAGGTTCAGCGCAGGTTGATGGTGGTGTTGACGCCATCGTTGACGGTGTCGTCATCGAACCAGCGGCTGGTGACGGTTTTGGTTTGGGTGTAGAACTGCACCACTTGCTTGCCATACGGACCGAGGTCGCCGAGCTTGGAGCCACGGGAGCCGGTGAAGCTGAAGAACGGTACTGGCACCGGGATGGGGATGTTGATACCGACCTGGCCCACATCGATTTCGCTCTGGAACTTGCGCGCCGCCGCACCGCTCTGGGTGAACAGGCCCGTGCCGTTGCCGAACGGGTTGGCGTTGACCAGTGCGATGGCTTGATCGAGGGTGTCGACTTCCAGCACCACCAGCACCGGCCCGAAGATTTCCTCGGTGTAGATGCGCATGTCGGTGGTGACGCCCGAGAACAGGGTCGGGCCGACAAAGTTACCTTGTTCGAAGCCCGGCACCTTGATATCGCGGCCATCCAGTTCCAGCTTGGCGCCTTCCTTCACGCCGCTTTCGATCAGCTCCAGGATGCGTGCCTTGGCGCGCTTGGAGATCACCGGGCCGACGTCGGTGCCGGCTTCGCTGCCAGCGTTGACCTTGAGCTTCTGCGCCAGGGCCTTGAGGTCCGGCAGCCACTGCTTGGCCGCACCCACCAGCACCACCACCGAAGTGGCCATGCAGCGCTGGCCCGCCGCGCCGAAACCGGCGCCGACGAGGGCATTGAGGGTGTGTTCGCGGTTGGCATCCGGCAGCACAACGGCGTGGTTCTTGGCGCCCATCATCGACTGCACACGCTTGCCGTGCTTGCCGGCCAGCTCGTAGACATGGGTGCCCACGGCGGTCGAACCGACGAAGGATACGGCCTTGATGTCTTTGTGGGTGCACAGCGCATCCACCACGTCCTTGCCGCCATGCACCACGTTGAGTACGCCGGCCGGTACACCGGCTTCCAGCGCCAGCTCTACCAGCAGCATGGTCGACAGCGGGTCCTGCTCGGATGGCTTGAGTACGAAGGTGTTCCCGCAGGCGATGGCCATCGGGAACATCCACAGCGGAATCATCGCCGGGAAATTGAATGGGGTGATGCCGGCGCACACGCCGATAGGCTGGCGCAGGGTGTAGGTGTCGACGCCACCAGCGACGTTCTCGGCGAACTCGCCCATTTGCAGGGTGCCGATGGAGCAGGCGTGCTCGACCACTTCCAGGCCACGGAAAATATCGCCTTCGGCATCGGCAATGGTCTTGCCCTGCTCGTTACTGAGGACCACGGCGATACGCTTGGAATGTTCACGGATCAAGGCTTGCAGCTTGAGCATGATGCGCATGCGCGCGCCGATAGGCGTCAGCTTCCAGGTCTGGAAGGCACGATGGGCGGCGTCGATGGCAGCATTGACTTCATCGGCAGTGGCGAACGGAACTTTGGCCAGCACTTGTTGGGTGGCCGGGTTGACGATGTCGTGCCACTGCGTGGTCTTGGACTCGATCCACTCGCCGTTGATCAGCAACTTGACCTGTTGCACGGAAATATCGGCAGATGCGTTCATGTGGTCTCCAGAATCTTGTATTTATGCAGAGAACCAAGGCGTTGAATCGCCTTGAAGAATGAGGCGTTCGGACTGTTTTTGGAGTATAGATGTGCAAACTTCTAATAAGAACGCACATAAAAGCCGGTCCAATATGCAAAAAAACATCACCTCCCTGGGCACCCTGAACTGGGATGACCTGAAGTTTTTCCTCGAAGTGGCCCGCACCCGCAAGGCCAGCGTGGCGGCCAAGCGCCTGGCAGTGGACTACACCACCGTGTCGCGGCGCATCAGCTCATTGGAAGTGTCGCTCGGTACCCTGCTGTTCGAAAAATCCCGGACCAACGGCTTCGTCCTCACCACCGAGGGCCAACGGCTGCTGGGCTACGCGGAGACCATCGAAAGCACCTTGCACATGGCCTGCGAACAAGTCTCCGGCTCCGGCGTGGCGCTGTCCGGCCACGTGCGCATGGGGTGCACCGAAGGGTTCGGCAGCTTCTTCGTCACCCCGCAATTGAGCCATTTCGTCGACACCTATCCTGCGATCTCGGTAGATATCCTGCCGCTGCCGCACTTCATCAGCCTGTCCAAGCGCGAAGCCGACATCGTCATTGCCCTCGAACGCCCGGAGCACGGGCCCTATGTGTGCTGCAAATTGTGCGACTACAAACTGCAGCTTTACGCGACCCAAGATTACCTCGACCAACACCCGCCGATCCGCAAACCCGCGGATTTGGCCGAGCACCCGTTTATCAGCTATGTGGATGACTTGGCCTTCAGCTCGGAGTTGCTGTACTTGGCGAACGTAGTGCCCGGCGCCAGCGCCAGCCTGCGCAGTACCAGCGTGATCGCGCAGTACGTTGCTGCGCAGCAAGGGAGGTCGATGGCGATATTGCCATGCTTTTTGGCGGCGCAGGATCCGCGATTGTTGCCGGTGCTGGGGGAGCAGATTGCGATTACGCGGCAGTTCTGGATGTATTGCCGGGAGGATCTGAGGAAGTTGAAGCGGATTACGTTGTTGTGGGATTACATAAGGGAGGTGACTGAGCAGAATCAGGGGTTGTTGATGGGGGAGACGCGGGAGATCAGGTTTGCGGATTAAAGCGCCATCAACGACGATTCGCTTTAAATTGCAGGACGTTTCCTAGAGAATCCTTGGCCTATTGCGCTGTAGCGTTTGGATCACTAGCCTCCCTGGGTCGCTGCACATCAGCGATCGGGTTTAGCGATCCGGGTTTCGAGCGTGACACTGCCCCAAACAGTATTAGCTGGCGTCCGTCAGCTTTTAGCGTTTTATGGCGGCTGTGTGCGGGAGACTTTCGAGTCTACCCGGGATGCGCTCTGGCCCGGATCGCTAACCTGCACGCAGCTGCCACCCTCTTCATGTTTAGCGATGTGATGTGGCGGCTCTAACTCAACAGAGAGCAATCACCATGAGCAAAATCATTCCCGATCCACCGCTTTCCTCCATCATCACCCTCGGCGTCGTCACCTTCGGCGATTACGGCGAAAACCAAAAACCGTTGTTCCGCGTCAATTCCGGCATGCCGATTGAGGAAGCCCTGGAACACGCCTCCACCCTGCTTTTTTACTCCAAGAAACTCGCGATGGAAGCCGCCATGGATGTGCGCGGCGAGCAATATGCATGGGCTGCGCATTATCTGTGTGAGATGGGCAAGGCCGTGGTGGATGACTTGACGCAGGCGATGACGCCGGGCCGTTAAGCGAATACCGTTCGAATGCGGGAGGAGCCTTGCTCCTTCCCACATTTAAACCGCGCCAGCCTCGGCAATTTGCGGATACCGAGCCCGAACTTCGCGCAGAAACTCACCCGCACTGCTCTTGAGCCATTCAATCAGCCGAGCAATATCCGGCTCCGACTGACGCCCGTTTCGACAAATGATGTAGTAGGCCGCTGGAGACATCATCACGGGACTATTCAACGCAACTAACGCACCACCGTCCAGTTGGTCATACACTAATGCAGTCCTGCCCAGCGCTATCCCCCCACCCTTCACCGCCAGACTAATCGCCAGACTCGAATCCGGAAATCTCGGCCCATGGTGATAAGGCGGCGCCGCCAGCCCCTGAAACGCAAACCAACTTTCCCATCCCGGACACACCTGATCGTCCACCCGATGAATCAGCGGATTGCGGGCGACATCCTCAAGCGCAATATCACCCTTCAACCGCAGAAACTCCGGCGAACAAACGGGGAACACCGCATCGCGCATCAGTAATTCGACATGATGATCCGGGTAGTCGCCGTACCCCATCACCACCGCGACATCGTATTGATGAGCCTCCAGGCTGGCGCGGTTCATGTCGGCGCTGGTCAACACCAGATCTAGATTGAATGAGGCCTCAGTGTGAGAACCGTGCATCCTGGGGATCAGCCATGTCGAACAGAGAGAAGACGTGCATGAGAGGTACAGCGGTTGGGATTTACCGGGGTTGAGTGAATGCAGCACCCCATCCAGCGATTTGAAGAAACCATCGGTAACCGGCAACAAAGCCTGCCCAGCCACCGTCAGTTTGACGCCACGCGAGTGCCGCTCAAACAACGACACGCCCCACCACTCCTCCAAGCCCGCAATTTGATGGCTAATGGCGCTGGCAGTGAGGTTGAGCTCAGACGCTGCGCGCGCAAAACTACCGGTTTGCGCTGCGCTGACAAACGCTTGAAGCATAGGTGTGGGAGGCGGACGCTGGGCCATCAGGTGCTCACTTTGATCAAGATGATCCCGCAAACAATGACGAACGCCGAAAGCATCCGTCGCCAACCGAACCGTTCATGAAAGAACAGTGCAGCAATAATGGCGCCGATAATAACACTGGTTTCCCGCAGAGCTGAGACCTTGGCCACCGCGTCCAATGACAACGCAAACAACACCAACCCGTAAGACGCCAGGTAAAAAACACCGCCTAAGAGTCCAACTCGCCAATGCCCACGTATCGCACGAGCCAAGACTGAACGCTCTTTGTAAAACGCCAGCATCGGGATCGGAATACTTTGGAACACTGTCAGGTAGATGATGTACTGCAGCACCGTCTCACTGGCTCTTACACCTTTGGCATCCACCACCGTGTAAGACGCAATAAACGCACCGGCGCACACCGCCATCAGGATCGGCTTGAACATCTGCGCCGTCATCCTGCGCACAAAGGTCAGGCTGATAATCCCCACACAAATCAGCAACACTCCCGTCAACGCCTGGCATGACAACTGTTCATGCAGCAGAAAGTAAGAAAACAGCGCGACCAGTACAGGTGGCACCCCACGCATCACCGGGTAAACCTGACCGAAATCACCCGTTTCGTACGCTTTGATCAAAAATAGCCGGTAGACCGTATTGAGCACCACGGAGACTAGTATATAGCCCCATACCTCTAGGCTAGGCACACTGACAAACGGCAACGCCAGCAGGCATATCACGAGCGCAGTGCCATCGACCATGGCCAAGGTCAGAAAGCGACTGCTACCGGCGCGGACTACGGCATTCCAAGTGGCGTGCATAAAGGCAGAGATCAAGACCAGCGTGATCGCGATATCGGAATTTTCCATGGGGCTCGGCTTATGGCGGATATGGGAGGACTTACGTTATGAACACGAATGCATCATGGTTTGCGTAACCACATCCGTAGCATATAACGATTCAGATCACTCAAAGGCTCAGCATCATTGATCTCGGAGCGTGGAGCATTCATATCAATGAAGTGCGTGCGCGTATGGAGAAATTTGTTATCGGCCGAAATAAGCACTTGCCCTGGCTCCAGCAGTACTCGATGCTGAACTGATGACTGATCGAGAACAGTATCCAGAAAGTCCAGTGCCTGGGTTTGAGCCACGGTTAAAGGCACTCCTGCCTTAAGGTGAGCTGACTCAATGTAGACTCGAAAGTACCTGATCAGTGGAATACCTTCACTGGAAAAGCTCAGGATGGGGGCTTTAAACAGTTGCTCATCCTCTGACATGCCGCGATTCTCAAAAAAGAAGTCGCATTTGAGCGCTTCCAATACCTCTGGGAACGCCATCAGCTCCGCGTATACCGCGCTTGCATCGATGAGAATGCTCTCACCTCCTAAAAGCGCTTTCTGTCCACAGGCCAGGATCAAGTAATCGATAGGCAGCGGGTCGCTCACACCATCGTTATGTACGTAGGCGCCCTGACGGGTTTGATGGTATCTCGCACCCTCCTCGATGCTTTTGCCGCCTCGGTCATAAACCTCAATAACTTTATGACCAAGATGATTCTGCATCATTGGCACACCGAGCAAGGAACCGAATGTCCATATCAGAGATTTGAAATTTGAAAGTTCATCCACCTTAAAGCCATCGAGAATCAAGACATGACTTTCATGATCGATCATGTTTCGTATTCTATTCAGCTCCTCGCTCAGCACGCTTGACTGTAGAGGATTGATGTAAGCGACCTTGGTATCGAATCTAACACCTTGACTTCCAACCTCGAATAATTCTCTTACCGTCAATAGCTCAGCAAATGCATCTTTTGAAAGCCTGACTTTAGATACTTCCTGGCGAAAATTACTGACATTTATATTCATCGCAATCCTTTACGGTAGTTACTTATAGCGTCCATTTAACTAAGCCCACCACTTGCGAAAAAGCGAAACTTCATCAGCCCAGCCATTAAAATTCGTCATGACAGGCCTTTCCTACAGAGAAAACTCCTAATGGTCGTTGGTAGGTTTTCGCGGCGAGCAATACGCATGGGACGCGCATTATCTGTGTGAGATGGGCAAGGCCGTGGTGGATGACTTGACGCAGACGATGACGCCGCGCTGTTAAGCGGAAACTCCCGCGAGCAGACCGCAAAACAAATGTGGGAGGGGGCTTGCTCCCGATGGCGGAGTGTCAGTCACCAGTTGTATTGGCTGACACACTGCTATCGGGGGCAAGCCCCCTCCCACATTTTGAATGTATTTCAGGTTAAGGCAGGTGAATTGCCTTAGTCCGCGATCACTACAATCGAGACCCGGCGATTCTCGGTTCGGCCTGCCGTTGTCGTATTCGATGCCACCGGCTCGCTGCTGCCCAGGCCGCGCAGTTGGATATTTTCTTCTTTCATTCCCACGCGGATCAGCACCTTGCCGACGCTCTTGGCGCGGCGCAGGGACAGCGCCACGTTGTAGGGTTCTTTACCGGAAGCATCGGTGTGGCCGTCAACGCGCACGCGCTCAATGCCTGCACCAACAAGGGCGCTACCGATGCGCTCAACGATGTCGGTGCTGGGTTTGTTGAGGGTTTCGACGTCGCTGCCAAACAGCACTTTGCCAGACAGGCCGAAGGCCCAGCCCTCATCGGTCAGCTCGAAGCCTTGTTGTTTGAGCACCGCGACTTGCGCCGGGGTCAGGCCCTTGGGCGGTGGCGTCTGGCAGCCGCTGAGGGCCAGGAAGGCAACGAGTAAAGAAATAAACAAAACGCGCGTGTTAGCGAACAAGGGATCAACTCCTGTGTTGAACGTTGACGGCGGGGCGCTCCGACTCCGCCGTTTGCTGGCCGCCCGAGGACAGTCGTTTGGCCTGGTACATCGCCGCATCGGCGGCGTTGAGCAAGGTGCCGGGAGTGGCGCCATGATCGGGATAGATGGCAATGCCGATACTGAGGGAGGTCAATACCTGAGTGTCACCAGGCAGTGGGATCGGCACGTCCATGCTGGCAATGATCTTGTCGGCGATGCGCTGGGCGTCTTCGGCCTTGTGCAGGGGCGCCAGCAACACCGCAAATTCATCGCCACCCAGGCGCGCCACCAGGTCATCTTCACGCAGTTGCGCACGCACGCGGTCGGCAACGGCTACCAGTACGGCATCGCCGGCGGCGTGGCCGAACCTGTCGTTGATGTCTTTGAAGCGGTCACTGTCGAGAAACAGCACCGCCACTTGCTCGCTGACCTTGGCTGCGCTGCGCAAGGCACGGATCAACCGGCCTTCGAAGAACGCGCGGTTGGGCAGGCCGGTGAGGCTGTCGTGGCTGGCCTGGTGAGCCAGGGTTTCGTTTTCGCTTTGCAGGTGGCTCTGCCAGGCTTCCATCTCGCCGAGCAAGGCGTTGAAGTCGCTGCCCAGGCTGTCGAGTTCGGCGATCTGCGCGGAGGGAACGCGGCGGTCGAAGTCGCGCTCGCTGCGGGCCGCGTGGGCCACGGCGGCCAGGCGTTGCAGTGGCACGGTGATGCCATTCAACAGACGCCGCGACAAGTGCAAGGCCACCCAGGCGCTGAGGGCGGTGCAGATCAGAATCCCGACCAGACCGCTGAGCAAGAAGCGCAACAGGCTGCCACCGTGGCCGACCAGGTGGATGCTGCCCACGGTTTGCCCTTGGCGCAGGATCGGTTGGCTGATGGGCTGTTCAAGCAGGGCGTGCGCTATCTGCAGCTCGACCCGTGACAACATGCCGGTTTCCGGGCGTACCCATCGCGCCAGCAACTTGCCGTTGATATCGAAAACTTCCGCCTGGGCCACCTCCTCGGTGGAGGCAATCAGGCTCAGGGCTTCGGTGGCCGCCGCGCTGTCATTGAACACCACCGCCGCTTCCACGGTGTAGTTGATGGAACGGGCGATCAGGTGCAGGTTGTGCTCGGCGTAGACCCGTAGGGCAAGTACGCCGAGCAGGGTCAGGGACACACTGGCCAGGGTGACTGCCACCAGAGCCAGGATCATATGCCCACGGGCAATCACCGAGCGCAGGGTCGGCCGCACTTTAGTGCCGCTCATGACCCAGGCGCTCGACGGCGAGATAACTGCAACACGCTGGGGTGGATGCGCACGCCGCTGCGGGCGACGGAATCCAGGTTGACCTCGAACGACACTTGCGCATCGCTCACTCGCAGGCAGAACAGACTGCCCACCGTGCATTGGTCGCCACCTTCGCTGATGCTGAGTACCGGATGGCCAATCAGCGAGGTGAACAAGCGGCTGCGTTCGTCCGCGGTGAGCTTGCCGATGTAGACGGCGTCGCAGGCGTTGACGATGTCGGGATGATCGACCAGCAGGCGCCGCACCAGCACCGGACGGCCGGTAGCCTGGGTGGTGCCTTTGACCAGGTCGTCTGTGTATTGGGTCGGCCCGACAACGCACAGCCGCAACTGCGCAGGCTCTACCGGCCATCGGGCGTAGCTGAGGATACCGAGCACCACTTGGGTAACCGCCTGGGCACGCTGCTCGGCAAGGCTTTGGGTCTGTGCCCATAGAGGCGTCACGAGCAGGCACAGAACCGCCACCAGTAACATGCGTCTCCAGCTCAAACTACGCTCTGTGGGCGAGCCAGCCACGTTCATGCAGCAATTCTCTCAGGTAGTTTCCAAAGTGATGCCGCAACGATAGCACAGCGGCGGAAAACCCCACGACACACGGTTTGCGCGGGTCGCACTATTTTTTCAGAAAAATCAGGCAGCTGAATAAGAAATATTACATGACCTATCAGTCAGTTTCTTCAGGCACGGCGTCCAATTCCAGCATCAGCCCGCTCAAGCGCTTGACCTTGCGGCGCACGGCCTCCTCAAACACGCCAGCCCGGGGCTCAATCAGGCTGAACCAGCGCTTGGCGCGGGTAATACCGGTATAGATCAACTCTTTGGTCAGCACCGGATTGAGCGCATCCGGCAAGATCAGTGCGGTATGGGTGAACTCAGAGCCCTGGGATTTGTGTACGGTCATTGCGTACACGGTTTCCACGTCATTGAGCCGGCTGGGCAACACAAAGCGCACGCCGCCCTGGCCATCGTTACGCGCAAAGGCCACGCGCAGCACCTGGGGGCCACCGTCGCTTTCGGGCAATTTCAGCGCGATGCCGATGTCGCCGTTCATCAGCCCCAGGCCGTAATCGTTACGGGTCATCAGCACCGGGCGGCCTTCGTACCACTGCTCGTCGCCTTCGATCAGGCGCACTTTGCGCAGCGCCGCGGTGATGCGCAGGTTCAGCCCTTCGACGCCCCAAGGGCCCTTGCGTACGGCGCAAAGCAACTGGAATGCGTCGAAGGCTTGCAGCAACTGTTGCGCCCAATGGGTCCAGGCAGGGTCATCCCGCCGCGTATCCAGCGAGGGACGTGCCGATTGCAGCAGGTTCAGATAGTAGCGATAACCTTGGGCACCCTCGCCCTGACCGTCCAGGACCAGGCGCTCAAGGGCGTGGTCATGTTCACCCTTGAGGCTGACGCAGAAGAGGTCGTCGTGGCGGCGTGCGGCCAACAGCTGGCGGGCCTCTTCGGCGTTTTGCTGGTTGACCCAACGCGCCAGTTGGCCGATGCCGCTGCCCTCACCGAAGCGGCGCGAATAGCGCAGCATCACGACTTGCTGAGCCAGGGGATGGCTGCCATCGAGGTCTTCTTGCAGGCCACTGGTGCTGAGGTCTTCACCGCTGACCGCTTGCAACCATTGGCGCGTGTGCGGGCTGTACCAGCCGGCTTCGGCATCGCGGCACAAGTCGCCGAGTACGGCACCTGCTTCCACCGATGCCAACTGGTCCTTGTCGCCCAGCAGTATCAAGCGTGCATGGGCCGGCAAGGCGTCGAGCAGGTTGGCCATCATTTCCAGGTCGATCATCGAGGCTTCATCCACCACCAGCACATCCAGAGGTAACGGGTTACCCAGGTGATGACGGAAATGACGGGTTCCCGGCCGGCTGCCGAGCAGACGATGGACAGTGGTGACCTGAGTGGGAATTTTTTCCCGCACGTTGCCGGCCACTGTCAGCGACAACACTTGCTGGCTGATGGATTCGGTCAGGCGCGCGGCGGCTTTACCGGTCGGCGCGGCCAAGCGGATACGCAACGGGCTGCCGGACTCGACGGCGGGCGCTTGCAACAGCGCGAGCAGGCGCACCACCGTGGTGGTCTTGCCGGTGCCGGGGCCGCCGGTGACGATACTGAATGCGCCGCGGGTCGCCAGGGCACAGGCGAGTTTTTGCCAGTCGATCACGCCATCCGGCGCCGGTTGATCGAACAGGCGATTGAGGCGTTGCGGCAAATCGTCGGCAACGCTTTCCACGCTCGCAAGACGCTGGCGCAAGGCATTGTCGATACGCCGTTCGTAGGCCCAGTAGCGGCGCAGGTACAGGCGCTTACCGGACAACACCAACGGTCGGCTCTGGGCGGCTGCGCTGCCATCGACCGCCAGCGCGACCAGTTGGCTGGACGCCAGGGCATGACACCAATGGGCACCGTCCAGGCCATGCAGCAACTGCGATGGCAGCAGCATGGCGCCGATGTGCTGGTCGCCCTCAGGCGGCAGCGACAGGGCGAAGTCCGGGGCCTTGAGGGTTTCGAACAAATCCAGACAGACGTGACCATGACCCAGTTGATGGCTGGTCAAGGCCGCCGCCAACAGCACCAGGGGATCGGCCTGGGAATCAAGCTCGTACAGGAAGCCGACGAAGGCTTTGTCCAAGGCGCGCAACCAGCCACGGTCGACCCAACGCTCCAACAGTTGCAGCAGGTCGGCGGCGCGGCTCAGAGGCGTCAGCTCTTCCAGCGGTAACGGCGACAGGTTCATAGCAGCACTCCTTGTTCCCAGGCGGGCTCAACCTTGGGCGGGATAGGCTTGCCCTGGAACAACAGGTCCAGCCCCTCGATCAGCTCACGGGGTGGCCGGGTGAAATATGCGCCCTGGCTCACCGAATGGGTACCGCGCAGGAACAGGTACAGGGCGCCGCCGAGGTGCTGGTCGTAATCGTAATCCGGCAAACGCGCCTTGAGCTGGCGGTGCAGGGCCAGCAGGTACAATACGTATTGCAGGTCGTACCGATGCTCTAGGATCGAATGCTCCATGGCATCAACGGTGTAGGCTGAATCGTCGGGACCGAGCCAGTTGGATTTGTAGTCCGCCACGTAGTAGCGGCCATTGTGCTCGAACGTCAGGTCGATAAACCCCTTGAACATACCGTTGAGCAACACCGGCTCAGCGGCCACACGCGAGACACCGCCGTGGGTGTGCTGGCATACCAGCTTGTCGAGGGCAAGCACATCGACCTTGTGGCTGGCGAACCAGAACTCCATTTCAATCTGGTACTGCTTCAGGCCGCTGAGGGTGACGTGGTCATTGCACAGGGGCAGCGGCGTTTGCAGCAGATGGCCCAGCCAGCCGCTGAGGGTGACGATCCAGCCCTCCCAGTTGCGGCGATTACAGCGTGCGCCCACGGCTTTTTCGATCGCCTCAGGCGTCACGTTGAAACTCTCTTCACCGGCCCACTCCAATAACCCGTGAAGGAAGGTGCCTGGAT
Source organism: Pseudomonas libanensis (assembly GCF_001439685.1). Lineage (GTDB taxonomy): Bacteria > Pseudomonadota > Gammaproteobacteria > Pseudomonadales > Pseudomonadaceae > Aquipseudomonas > Aquipseudomonas libanensis. Next base: position 6,602 of record NZ_JYLH01000010.1, on the reverse strand, counting down.
TAGGGCCGCGTGGGAAACGGTGAATGTCACCGCCGGACGCCACCACTTCCCGTGGCGCATCCGGGTCGAGGCGTTCGTCGTCGAACAGCTTCTGGGCCTGTGGGCTTTCCGGTGCTTCGAGGCTGGCGGCGCTCATGCTGTCGCCAATGCGCAAAGCGCTGTAGGACGCGATCCACCAGTTTTCCGCAGCCTTGCGTTTGGGCAGCAACGGCGCCAGCAGAGTCGCTTCATTGCGTGGCGGGTGGAACAGGATGTCTTGCGCATCTGGCACAGGTGCATAACTGATGGCCGGGCAGCCTTGCTGCAAGTCCGACAGCCAGCGCGCCAGGTCGGCGGATTCGCCTAGCGACGCACCGGCCCCCAGCAGATAGCCCAAGGCCGAGAGGTGCAAAACCGAACTGCTGTTATTGCCGCGCTTGAGGTCGGCGATGCCCAGCCAGCACGCGTGTTTGGCGCGGGTCAATGCCACGTAGAACAAACGCAGGTCTTCGGCCAGGCGCTCATCATCGGCCTGGGCAATCAGCTCGGCCGTCGGCCGCAGGCTCACTTGGGACTTACCCTGCTCATCGTGGTAATGCAGCGGCAAGCGACTGCCATCCACCGGTTTGACCGAGCAGATGAACGGCAGGAACACCAAGTCGTACTCCAGGCCTTTGGATTTGTGGATGGTCACCACCTTGACCAGTTGTTCATCGCTTTCCAGCCGCAGGATCTGCTCTTCGCCAGCCTGGCCCGACAGCGCCAAGTGTTCTGCCAAATGACGGATCAGCGCCTGTTCGCCATCGAGTTCCGATGCTGCTTGTTGCAGCAACTCACTGAGGTGCAACAGGTTGGTCAGCACACGCTCGCCATCACCGCGGGCGATGAGGGTTTGCGGCAACTTGAAGTCGTGGAGCAGGCGGCGCAGCATCGGCAGCACGCCTTGGGTACGCCAGATCGAGCGGTAACCCCGGAACTGCATGACGCGGGCTTCCCACGCCAATTCGTCCTGGTTCAGGCGCTCCAGTTCCGCCAACGACAGGTTCAAGGTGACGCAGGCAAGGGCAGCGCGTAGCGGGCGCTCGACATCCGGCTCGGCGCACGCCTTGAGCCAGGCCAACAAGTCGTGGGCTTCCTGGGCGGCGAACACCGAGTCTTTATCCGACAGGTACACGCTACGCACGCCACGGCTGGCCAATTCAGCACGTACGGCCTGGGCTTCCTTGCCGTCGCGCACGAGGATGGCGATGTTTGAGGGCAGCACACCGGTGAAACTGTCTTTCGTGACAAACCCCGCCGTGCCTTGCTGCCCGCCATTGAGCAGCGCGACGATCTGCGTGGCACAGGCAGCAGCCAGTTGTTGGCGATAAAGCGCGTTGGACATTGGCTGGTCGGTGGGCAGGTGCCAAAGGTTCATGGCCGGCAGCGTCTGGCCGTCGACCTGCAACTGTTCTTTGCGACCCTGGGATAATACCGGGTGGAACGGCACCGGATTCTCGCCATTTGGCTCGCGAAACAGGAACGCACCCCGGCCGGTTTCAGCCCGCTGGAACACGTGGTTCACCGCCTCGACCATCGCATGGCTGGAACGGAAATTGGTGCCCAGGGTGTGATGGCGGCCGGTAGTGGACTGCCGGGCGCGCAGGTAGGTGTAGATGTCGGCGCCGCGAAAGGCGTAGATCGCCTGCTTGGGATCGCCGATCAGGAACAGTCCACTGTCGAGGTGGTTTTCCTCGATGCGGTAGATGCTGTCGAAGATGCGGTATTGCACAGGGTCGGTGTCTTGGAATTCATCAATGAGCGCCACCGGGAATTGCTCACGGATCACACTGGCCAGGCGCTCGCCCCCGTCGGCTTGAAGGGCCGCGTTGAGGCGGATCAGCATGTCGTCGAAGCCCATCTCTGCGCGGCGACGCTTTTCTTCTTCGAAGCGTTTGCCGACCCAACCCGCAGCGTGTTGCAACACCGCCGCGTCTGGCGTTGGCAAGGCGTCGAGGCTGGCTTTGAGGCTGGCCATGGCCTCTATCCCTGGGTGCTGCGGCGGCTCACCTTTCCAGGCTTCGGCCATACCGTCGGGCGTCAAGCGCGTGAAGCCGGTACCGATGTCCAGTTGTTCCAAGGCTTCATCAGCGGCCCAGGCGCTGATCTTTTCGAACCAGGGTTCGAAGTAGCGCGCTTGCATCTTGCGACCATCGACCGCTTTGGCCGCTACAGCTTGCAGGCAGATATCCCGTAGCTCGACGGCCCATTGTTGCCAAGGCGCCTTGAGGCTTACCAGCGCTGCGCGACGTTCTTGCAGGCACGCGTTGATCAGTTCCGCCGGCTCACGACCTTCATCGGCGGGCCGTTCGCTGCCGAACAGCGCACGCACTCGCGGCATCAGTGCAGCGGGGCCGCCCCAATGGCTGCGCACCCAGTTGAGCGCGTCGTCGTGCATCGGGTAGCAGAACAGCCGCCAGTAGTCGCGCAGCACTTCGCCCAGCAGGTCGCTATGGTCGGTTTCCAGGGTCTGGGTGAACAGGCTGCCGCTGTCGAACGCATGTTCGCGCAGCATGCGCTGGCACCAGCTGTGGATAGTCGAGACGGCGGCTTCATCCATCCATTGCGCGGCGATGTCCAGACGGTTGGCGCAGGCGGGCCACTGCTCCGGGGGGTACTGATCGCGCAGGTCGGCGATCAACGCATCGGGCTGCTCGATTTCGTCGCGAAAAAAACGCGCAGCTTCGGCCAGGCGGATACGGATACGTTCACGCAGTTCCTTGGTGGCGGCGTCGGTGAACGTCACCACGAGGATCTGCGGCGGCAGCAGTTCGCGCCCGAAACCGGACTCATCACCGCCGTGGCCGAGCACCAGGCGCAGGTACAAGGCAGAGATGGTGAAGGTCTTGCCAGTGCCGGCACTGGCCTCGATCAACTGGCTGCCTTTGAGCGGGAATGCCAGGGCCAGGGGTTTGCCGATCATGCGCCGGCCTCCGCGCTGGAGAGTGATCGCCACGGGGCGTTGAGGAGTGGGCGATACAGGGTTTCGCACCAGCCTTCGAATTCTTCGCTGGCAACCAAGGCGGCGTAGTCGGGAAATTGCCGCGTGAGCGCGGGCGTCTCGCGGCGTTCACCGTCAGTGGTGATGCCGTCGCCTTCATAGGCCTTGCTGGCTGCGGCTTGGGCCTTGACGGGATCGGTCTGGCCGAGCCAGGCAAAGGCGGTTTTCACCGCGACGGGTAGCGGCGTGCTCATGCCGGTGTGCCAGGCCAGCAGCAGGTTGCCAAGGTTTTCCTGCGCAGTGAGCTTATCCAGCGGAGCCAGCAGCAAGGTATCGTCACTTGCCACCAGGCCGGTGCTCAATGGCAGACCGCAGGCGCAGGCCACCACATGATTGACCCAGGGTCGGATCAGGCGATGCCACTTGCGGGTCTTGATCGAGCCAATGCTGTTGGGGATGGTGGTGACGCTTAACAAACCACCATCACTGCGTCGATGCAGGCCACTGATCCAACCTTCCAGCTGGATGCCCTGATGCTCAAAACTGATCGGCTCTGCAACGGTATGCGGGGTTGGCCAAAGGGTCAGAAGGTGTTGATAGCGTTGCACCAGATCAGGCAAAGGCTCGATCAGCTCGTTACGCAGGCACTCACCGAAACCGACCATCGGCAGCAGTCCGCTGCGTTGCAGGCGCAGCGCCTGGGCATTGAGGGTCTGGTCGAGCTGATCAGGCTGTGTCAGTGCGGCGCTCAACAGACTGTCGCTGAGGCTGTAGCGTTGCAGTGCGTCCAGCACGAAGGGTTCTTCGTCGGAAAGGGGCACTTCGGCGGCTTCGAAGAACACTTTCAGTCGCTGGCTGAAGAAGTGTTTAACCGGATTACGTAGGAAGTCCTGTAACTGGCCGAGGCTCAGGGGCTCTTCCTGCTGGTGTTGCGCCAGGGCATTTTCTGGGCTCACGCCGACCGGCGCTTCATGCAACAATTGCCATTCGCGAGCATAGCTGAACAGCGGATCGCCTTCGTGGAAGTAGCGGGCACTGAAGGGCTGCAGAGGATGCTCCTGGGTCATTGCGTCAATAAGCGGTGTATCGGTTTTGGCGTGCTGCCAGCCGCTGGCGAGGTGATCGCGCAGTTGACCAATCAACACCGAGGCTGGGCGATCGCTGTTATCGCGGATGCTGCGCCCAACCCAGCTGATATACAGCTGGTCGCGGGCCGACAGCAGCGCTTCAAGCAGCAGGTAGCGGTCGTCTTCGCGGCGTGAACGGTCGCCGGGGCGGTAGTCGCTGCCCATCAGGTCGAAGTCCAGGGGCGGCTGGGCCCGCGGGTAATCGCCATCATTCATGCCGAGCAGGCAGACCAGCTTGAACGGGATTGCACGCATAGGCATGAGGGTACAAAAATTGACAGCTCCCGCGAGGAAGCGCTGGGATAGGCGCCCCTGATCCAGTCCGGCCAGCCACGCCTCACGAACCACGGTAAGCGGTAACTCATCCTGCAAGCCAACGGACTCGCAAGTTTCCAGCCACGTCTCTCTCAATTGTTCGAGCTGGCCTAACAGGTAGTCATCGTGCTCGCTACCAGGCAGGAAAAACAGCTGCATCAGGTGTTGCAGTCGCTCGCCCCAGGCCTGGGGGGAGGCGGGTTGGGACAACGCCTGGTGGGCATCGCTCAAGGCATCGAGCAGGGCGACTAGCGGGCCGATCAGTGCCGCATCGAGGCCGCCGATTTCGTCATAGGGCTCAATCCCATTACAGGCCGTGCCAGTGCCGACAGCGTAGCCCAGCAGCATACGGCGCAAGCCGAATTGCCAGCTGTTTTGTTCCAGTTCTGTAGGTAGGCCTAAACCGGCGCGTTGCTCGGCATTCAGGCCCCAGCGGATGCCGGCGCCTTCGATCCAACGATGCAAGGTGGGCAAGTCGCGCTCTTTGATGGCGAAACGTTCGCGCAGGGCGGGTACGTCGAGCAGGTCGAGGATCTCGCTGACGGGGAAACGGCTGTCGGGAAGTTTCAGCAGGTGCTCGACGGCGATCAGCAGAGGGTCGCGTCCGCGCTGGCCTTGGTCGGTAAGGGTGAAAGGAATGAAGCGTGGGTCATTTCGTTCGATCTGGCCGAAGACTGCGCGGATGTGCGGCGCGTAGCTGTCGACGTCGGGGACCATGACGATGATGTCCCGGGGGCGCAAAGTTGGGTCGGCACTGAAGCGTTGGAGCAATTGGTCGTGGAGGATCTCCACTTCGCGCTGGGCACTGTGGGCGATGTGGAAGCGAATCGAAGCATCGTGCTCCATGTCGACAGCGGGCCACAGTTCACGGGTTTCATTCAGCGGGCGCAGTTCGAGGATATCGTCCTGGAGCTGGTTGAGCAGCGTGGTGGGTTCACTGTCGCTGAACAGGTCGATGCGACCGTCACGGAATGCGGCGCGGTAGCTGTTGGGGTCATCGTAGCTGTCCAGCAGGCTGATGTAATCACGGCCTTGCTTGCCCCACGCGGCGAGCAATGGATGGGCATGCTGATGTAGGGTTTGGGGGTCGATGATGACCGGCATACCGGCTTTGCGCGCCTGGCGTTTGTATTCGTTTCGCAGCAAGTCCTTGTCGGCGACAATGTCGGACCAGTGGTGGCGGCAAGGGTTATGCACGCAAAGCAGGACCTGGCTGAAACGGGCCAGACCCGCCAGCGCTTCCAATGCCTGGGCCGGGAGCGATGAAATGCCAAAGACAATCACCCGGGAAGGCAAGCCGGACGGCGCTTCTTCAAGGTTGTTGATACGTTCGATAAAGCGTTGGTGAACGCCGGCTCGACTTTGGGCCATGCCCTCTGCTCCCACATCCAGCAACAACGCACGCCATAACTCGGCTTGCCAGCAATTGGCAGGGTCGAGCGGTTTGGATTCGCCTCGACCATTGCGTAGTTGGTGGCGGCCTGCGGCCCAATCCTCCAGCCAATCAGCGCGGTAGACCTGGTATTGGTCGAACAAGTCAGCCAGGCGCTCGGCAAGTTGGTAGCGTTTGCGCAGGTCGGTGTCTTGAGTCAAAAAACGTTGCAAAGGCTCGAAGTGCGGCTGGTCAATCAGCTCGGGCAACAGCCGCATGAGGCGCCAGGTCAGCGGAGCTTTATCGAGCAGGGACTTCGGTGGGATTTCTTCACGGCCCAGGACCATGCGGTAGAGCTGCCACATGAAGCTGCCAGGCAGTTGCACGTCGATTGCAGCAGCAATGCCACAACCGCCCATATCGTCTTCCTCCGGATCTTCGGCCAAGGCCAGCTTGAGCCATTGAGCGATACCGTTGCTTTGTACCAGGGCGATTTCGTTTTCCAAAGGCGCCAGTGGGTAGCGGCGCATCCAACTGACCACCAGGCTACGCAGTTCGTCCAGGCGATTGCCGTGGACCACCATGAATCCAGCGCTGAGGGACGTTGCGTCCGGCATAACGGTTTCCTTGGGAAAAGCAAAATCGAGGATGGACTTTAGCACTGTGGTGCACGGACCGGACACATGGCTGACAGGTGCGCGTGGACATCGTGGACACTTTCCAAGCGCCCAAAACAAAACCCCAACTGCTTTCGCAATTGGGGTTTCGGAATTTAATCTTGACGATGACCTACTCTCACATGGGGAAACCCCACACTACCATCGGCGAT